>NZ_JAEMNW010000001.1 GCF_016481275.1 Antrihabitans auranticaus
CATTATGACTAGCAAACCACCCTCCCCCTGACAGGGATGAAAGAAGAAGGATGATCAAAACCAAACAAAAAACATTTGGCACTGACATTCATCGACACACTGTTGAGTTCTCAAAGAACACGCGCACACCAGTTACCTCGGAACTTTCCGGGGGATTCTGGGGCAACCGTTCCATCTTAGCCTATCCGGTCCCCGCCGTCAAAGCCGGGTTCCATCTGAGCCAGTTCGAAGCAAGCGATCCTAGGACCTCTGTACTTCTTGATTGTGGCCTAAGCGCTCAACCGTCCAACCTCGTGTCCCGTGAACCTTGCGGCTCTGGCCTCTCGGCTCCGGGTCGGTGTCCGTGTCGCTCTGACTTGAAGAAAGTTACGTGAACAAGAACACCACGTCAAATCGCCTGGTCGGGGGACTTTCGCACGGTAAAACCGCAGGTCGGTCAGCGCCATTCACCGGGAGTTCACTGCGAATTACAACAATGTGATTCAGACCACCGACTGGACGCCCGCAAAGTTGCGTTTGCCGCGACGAATCACCAGCCAGCGACCGTGCAGGAAGTCCGCCGTCGACGGAGTCCAGGTTTCGTCGTTGATCCGCTCGTTGTTCACCGACGCTCCGCCCTCCTTGACGGTTCTCCGCGCAGCGCCTTTGCTCTCGCACAGTCCGCTCAGAACCAGCAGATCGACGATCGAACTCGGGTCGTCGGCGCGTAGTTCGGCAACCGCGGCCTCACGCAGTGCGGCTGCAAGGGTCGACTCGTCCAGATCGTCCAGTGCGGCCCGGCCGAACAACGCCTGGCTCGCAAGTTCGACCGCTCGCGTGTTCTGCTCGCCGTGGACGAGCGTTGTCATCTCGGCCGCGAGGCGACGTTGCGCCTCCCTGGCGTGTGGGCGTTCGACCGTTGCGGTCTCGAGTTCGGCCAGTTCCTCGGCCGACAGGAATGTGAACCACCGGAGGTAACGAACTACGTCGGCATCACCGGTGTTCACGAAGTACTGATACCAGGCGTAGGGGCTGGTCATCGTCGGGTCGAGCCACAGGCTGCCGCCACCCGTCGACTTACCGAACTTCTTCCCGTCCGCCGAAGTGACCAGGGGCAGCGTCAGCGCATGCACCGACTCGCTGTCGACCCGGCGGTTCAGCTCAACGCCGGCGATGATGTTGCCCCACTGATCCGAACCGCCGACCTGCAGCGTGCAGCCGAAATTGCGCCGCAGATGCAGAAAGTCGTTGGCCTGCAACAACATGTAGCTGAACTCGGTGTACGACATGCCCTCGCCTTCGAGCCGTCGCTTGACGGTCTCGCGCGACAGCATGACGTTCACCGAGAAGTGCTTTCCGATGTCGCGCAGGAAATCGATCGCCGTCAGCGGGCCCGTCCAATCGAGGTTGTCGACGATCACCGCGCCAGTTGGCGAGTCGTCGATATCAACGAACCGCTCCAGTTGAGAACGAATCCGAGCAGCCCAGTCCGAAACCGTGTCTGCTGAGTTCATGGTGCGTTCGCCGACGTCACGCGGATCACCGATCAGTCCGGTCGCGCCGCCCGCCAACACGATCGGCCGATGTCCTGCGAGCTGGAATCGGCGCAGCGCAAGCAACGGAACCAGGTGTCCCGCATGCAAACTCGGTCCCGTCGGATCGAAACCCGAGTACAAGGTGACCGCTCCCCCGTCGACCGCGGTGCGCAGCGCTTGCAGGTCGGTAGATTGCGCAAGAAGTCCGCGCCAGGTCAGTTCGTCGACGATGTTGGTCACGACGTCGATCTTTCCGCATCGATGGGAGCCGGTGCACGGGGGTTTCTCCGGTAGGCCGACACCGCCGCCGATTCGGGTAGCCAGAGTCGCCACGGCCGATCCGGTGCCGTGCTGATGCCGACTCGCGGTCCGGACTGCCACCTGTCGACAGAGTCCAGTTCGAGGCGCGTCCTCGACCCTGCGTCGAAGAGCCGAGTCCCGTTGTCCGACAGATTTATTGCCAGGACCTTGCCCAGATTGCCGGGTCCACGGGCAAGGTCGGAGAAGCGACGAACCGCGGGCCTGCGCTGAGTCACGACGTCGATCCCTTCGACCACCTCCGCCGATCTCAGCAGTACTGCGCCGGCGATCCCGGGCGGTCCGCAGGTGACGTTCAAGCAGAAGTGCATGCCGTAACTCAGGTACACGTACAAGGTCCCCGCTTCACCGAACATCACCCGGTTTCGCGGCGTCGGCCCGCGATACGAGTGTGCGGCAGGGTCCGGCCACGGTCCTGCGGGATCGCCACCGTAGGCCTCGACTTCGACGATGCGAACTGCCACGTCGTCGACCGTCAAAGTTGCGCCCAGAATCCGGCTGGCAGCGGTCACCGGATCGACGTCCAACAGGGCTCCCAGCGTCACATATTCGATTGTGCCGCGCCTCTTGACCTGCGATTCATCAGGGTCTATAAATTCACTACGTGATGAGTTCATCACCCGATGAATTGGAGCGGTAGATGTCGAGATCCGTCGACGCGGACGCTATTGCGATCCGGAATCTGAACGTGCAACGAGGCAAGAAGGCAGTGCTGCACGACGTCAGCCTGTCAGTTCCGCGTGGTTCCATCACGGGACTGCTCGGACCGTCCGGGTGCGGTAAGACCACCCTGATGCGCTGTGTCGTCGGCACACAAATCGTCGAATCAGGCGAGGTCACAGTGTTGGACCAGCCTGCGGGATCGGCACCTCTACGATCCCAGGTCGGATATGTAACCCAGTCCCCCAGCATCTACTCCGACCTGACCGTGCGCGACAACGTCGCGTACTTCGGCGCTTTCTACCGTAAGACCTCCGCAGACGTCTCGGCTGCGATCGATTCGGTCGGTCTGACCGAACACGCAAAGCACCGCGGCGACGAACTGTCCGGCGGTCAACGCACTCGAGTTTCGCTCGCATGCGCGCTGGTTGCAGACCCCGCACTGCTCGTGCTGGACGAACCCACGGTCGGCCTCGATCCTGTCCTTCGAGTCGAACTTTGGGACCGCTTCGCCGCGCTCGCTGCCAAAGGCACAACACTGCTCGTGTCGAGTCACGTCATGGATGAAGCCGAACACTGCGACCAGCTGCTTCTGATGCGTGACGGCAAGCTGCTCGCCGAACTTCCGCCCGACGAACTCCGCGCCCGAACCGGCGAAACCAGTTTGGAGAACGCCTTCCTCTCCCTCATCAGAAGTGCAGGAGCGCCGACATGAACGCGAGTGCCTACGCCGCAACGACGATTCGAATCCTCAAGCAGCTCAGGGCAGATCACCGAACGGTAGCTATGATCGTCGTCGTTCCCGCCGTCCTGATGACGCTGCTCTACTTCATCTATCAGGATTACCCGACCCTGCCGGGCCAGCCGTCGCTGTTCGACCGCGTCGGGATCAGCATGCTCGGAATCCTCCCGTTCATCGTGATGTTCCTGATTACCGCGATCGCGATGCAGCGCGAGCGCACCTCCGGAACGCTCGAACGACTGATGACGACACCGGTGTCGAAGCTCGACCTGCTCGGCGGATACGGAAGCGCATTCTCAGTCGCCGCGGCCGTACAGGCAGCCTTTGCCTGCGCTGTGAGCTTCGGCCTGCTCGGTCTCCAGATCAAGGGCGGAATCAGCCTGGTCATTCTTGTTGCAATGGTCGATGCCGTGCTCGGCGTGGCACTCGGTCTTCTCGCAAGTGCTTTCGCCCGCACCGAGTTTCAGGCCGTGCAGTTCATGCCGCTGGTCGTCGCGCCGCAAATCTTCCTGTGCGGATTGCTGGTTCCACGAAGCCAGCTGCCGGGCTGGCTCGAGGCGATCAGTAACTTCATGCCGCTGAGTTACGCCGTCGACGCGCTGAACGAAGTTTCCGTGCACACGACCGCAACAGGGCTGATGTGGCGTGACCTCATGGTGGTGGCGGCGTTCGCAGTGGTGGCCCTGTGCCTCGGGGCGGCAACTCTCCGACGGCGGACCCCCTAACGTGAGCAAACCAGCAGGACAGCAGGACGGCGGCCGCACCGGTCGCCGTCCAGGACAGTCCGGGACGCGGGAAGCAATTCTCGACGCTGCGCGCCACCGGTTCGCGCAAGTCGGCTTCGACAAGGCCTCGATCAGGTCGATCGCCGCCGAAGCTGGAGTCGACTCCGCGCTGGTCCACCACTATTTCGGGACGAAACAGGACCTGTTCGTCGCAGTCGTCGCGCTACCCGTCGATCCCGTAATCGTGCTGGGCCCCCTGAACGCGGCACCTATCGATCGGCTCGGCGAACAGATCATTCGCACCGTTGTCGGGGCATGGGATTCGCCCGCCGGAGTCGGTGTTCTCGCAGCGTTTCGCGGAGTTATCGCGGGCGCCGATCCGACGCTGATCCGCACGTTTCTCGTTGAGATTGCGCTCAAGGACGTGCGCGTCCGCGTCGACGTTCCGAAGGGGTCCGGCGATAAGCGGATTGCGCTCGTTGCGTCGCAGATGTTCGGGTTGCTTGCCGCACGCAAAATCATCGAGATCGAACCCATCGCTTCGATGTCTCTCGACGAGTTGGTGCCGTTGGTGGCGCCGACGCTGCAGCGCTACCTCACCGGCGATCTCCCCTAGTTCTCTTCGCCATCCAGCTTCGGGGCTTCGATGCCGGCGGAGACAAGGCGTTCGTGCTCGGCGTCGTCGGCGACGTCACGAGCATCATCGATCAGCAGCACCGGGATGCCGTTGTCGATCGGGTACGCCCGTCGCAGCCGCGGGTTGTAAAAGATGTTCTCCGCCTTGACCAGCAGCAACGGACCATGGTCCTGCGGGCAGGCGAGGATGCTGTGCAGGGTCGGATCGAGCACGAATTCTGTCTCCACGGCAGCGACGCTACGCTAGCTCGCCGAGTCGGTCGGGAACAGCCTCGAGGCAACCTCTTCGGTGAGTTCCTTGTAGATGCCGTCGTGAACGTCGTAAATCCACGTCAACGGTCCGGGTTTCGGCAATCCTTCTGCCCGCAGAGCGAACGCGCCCGGCCGATACGACGAGCTCACCGGCAATTCGTCGACCACATGGACCAGGTCGGGGCGGTCCGATGGGAGCAGTTGGCGAAGTGCCCCCGACACAATGTCCGCAGTGATGGTCCTCCCCTGCTGCACCGTGACGGCCCCGACCGCGAGTTCGTGACTCCCGACCGGAATGCCATATGCAACAGCAAGATCGACTTCCTGCACCTCGTCCAGAGTGTCGACGATCGGCTGCGTGTACACCGGACCGCGTGCGGACCTGACTACCGTCTTCTTCGCGTCCATCAGCCAGTAGTCGCCGTCCGCGTCACGCCGGAACAGGTTCTCCGTCGGGACCCATGCGTCGCCTTGCTCGAACACCCCGCGCATGACACCCTTGCCGACCTCGACACCGGTATTGACCCTGCCCATGAGGATGCCGACTTCGTCATCGTCACACCGGCGCACAAGTCCCTCGGCGTCCTCCTGCAGTTTGCCCGCGATCGGGTCGAACGCCGCAAGTTCCACGCGTGCCGTGCCAGGAACGGGGCGACCCTTGCAACCGATCTTCGCGCCCGACACGTTCGCGAGGACGACATCGCCCTCAATGGACGCGTAGAACTCGAGAACTCGCGCCGGCTGGAACCGTTCGAGGGTCCGGTGCCACAGACCTACCGGCATACCCGAACCGATGAAAAGCCGGATCGGATGGTCTCGGCCCACAGGAATGCTGTCCGCATCGAGGATCTCGCGCAGCATGGTCCACGTGTAGGTCACCACCGTCACGCCATATCGGTGGACTTCCTCGCCGAACCGCTCTGGGTCCAGTCCGCGCGAGAGCGCGATGCGCGAACCGCCCGCGACCGCACCGCCGAGACTCACCAGCAGTCCAGACGAATGATGCAGCGGGGCAAGGCAGTACACGGTGTCCCGGCGATCGAGATCGGCTGCCGTAGCAGTACCGAATGCCGACAGGGCCCAGCGGTAGTTGGTGACCGGCTTGGTCTCCATCCGGCTCCCGGAACCGCTGAGCAGAACGAAGCCCAGCTCGCGAGCAAGCCCCGGGTTCGGGGTGTACCACGCGGGCAACCGCACCTGAGACGGATCGATCTGCTCGAGGTCGATGATGCCGTCGCCGACTTCGACGTCGAGTCCGCGGCTGTCACCGCCACCGAGGACGAGCACCTTGAGGCCCGTAGCAGCGGCGCTCTTGAGGTTGCCGGGGTCGCAGATCACCGTGTCGATTTCGGTGAGCTCGATGGCGGTCGCGAGGTCGCCGCCCGGTGGCAGTAGTACCGAGACCGCACCGAGGCGAGAGAGAGCGCCGATCGTGACGAACGCACTGGGACGGGTCTCCATAAGGACACCGACGTGCGCTGCGGGGCGAACGCCGACCTTGATCAGGCCCCGAACGACGTTGTCGATACGAGTGTTGACCGCGGCGTTCGTGTGAACGCGGTCGTCGAACAGGAAGCATTCGCCGATCGGCGCACGCCTGCCCTGTTCCGCGAGCAAACTGCCGAGCGAAATCCGGGTGTGGGGCTGAATCTGGCCGAGCCGAGCCAGACGCGGCAAGGCACGGGCCGCTTCGCCCGACAGATCGAGCGTCCCCCGCAAGGCATTGGTGGCAATCCCTGCTATGCCGCGGCCGAGACCCACGCTGACTTCGGCAACCGAGGCTGCCCGTTGCGCGACACGGCTGACGGCGGCTGCGGAATCCAGCGGCTCTTGCTCTTCTGTCATTTCGTGGACCAGTTCGGGAATAGGTCCGAGATCTTCTTTCCAGAGAACCCACTCGCCCACCGTCGGCCACGTGAGTCTGGCAGCGGTGCCGCCAACCACCAGGCCGAAATGTCCTGCACGCAAAGTAACTTCGGATACTTCGGCACGGGAGGCCGCTCGCTTGATGCCGCGGACCGCTCCTGGCTGGCCGATGTCGTCGACCTCGCCGACGAACGACAGAATCGGGCACGTGACGTCGGAGAGCGACACGGTCTGATCGTTGACGACGAAACCGCCCGACATCATCCGGTTGTGGGCGACGACCTGCTTCAGGAGTTCCGCGATGGCCGGTCCGGACCACGGCACCCAGCCCTCGTTCATCAGGAAACGGCGCTGCTGCTCGCGTGGCAGCAGTGCTTCACGGTTGTGCAGCTGTCGAACGAAATCCCAGCGCGACTTGATCGTCTTGATCGGGTCGAGAAGCTGAAAGCCGGTGCGTGCCATCTGATCCGTGATCGCGAGCCGGTTGAACACATGGTCGGCCAAGAACTCGGCGCCCCGCGACACAACGTTCGCGGGCAGGTTCACGGGCAAGTTGTTGACAAGGTCGACCGGACTACCGAAGGTGATGACGCTCGCCAGATCCTTCGAATGGCGATACGCGGCGGCTTGGTAGCAGAACATTCCACCCTGCGAGTAGCCACCGAGATGCACGTCGCGGCCGGTGTGCCGACGAACATCGGCGACGGCATCGCTCACCGCAACGACATGGTCGGTGAGGGTCCGCTCCCAGCCGCCTTCTTCGGTCGCCGGCGAGCCGAAGTCGACGACCCACGGGTCGACGCCCGCCGCACGAAGGATTCCGACGGCACCGTCCTCTTGCGTCACGTCGTACACGTCAGCAGAGATCATCATCGGCGGCACCAGTACGACCGGTGGCCGCGCGCCGAGCTCATCGTGCGGGAAATAGCGGCGCAGGCGGTACATCGGCTTGCGCTCGACGACCTCGAAAGGCGAAGAGGTAGCGCCCGTTTCGAGGCCGCCGAAGCGAAGAACCTCGAGTCCGTTCTGCGCTGTTGCGATAAGCCGCTGCAGCGGCCCACTCAACGACTCGGCGTTGATCTCAACCACGTTCACTCCCAAGCAACGTCCGGACTGCGTCTCGTTTTAGAGCTTCCCACATAGCCACGCGAGCGACGGGTTCCCCAGCGAAACTGGGTCCTTACACACACCAACCACGAAGCGAGTCCGCATGCGAGCGGACTCCGCCGAGTTGACGCGCGACCGCAGTGCCCGCCGTACCGCCTCGCGCGTTGCGAGATGCGATCGAACCGGCGACCGTGAGGACGTCGCGCACGTCGGCAGTCAGTGCTGGATCGATCGCGGCGAACTCGTCGTCGGTGAGGTCAGCAAGCCCGACCCCCCTCGCCTCCGCCTGCCGCACGCACGCGCCCGCCGCCTCGTGTGCGACACGGAACGGCACACCATGGCGGACCAGCCATTCGGCGATATCGGTCGCCAACGTAAATCCGGCGGGCGCAAGTTCGGCCATGCGGTCGGTGTGGAAGGTCAGCGTCGACACCAGCCCGGCAATCGCAGGGAGCAGCAACTCCAACTGCGCAACCGAATCGAAGACGGGCTCCTTGTCTTCCTGCAGGTCACGGTTATAGGCGAGCGGCTGCGCCTTGAGCGTCGCGAGCAAGCCGGCAAGGTTGCCGATCAACCGGCCCGCCTTGCCACGCGTGAGCTCCGAAACGTCGGGATTCTTCTTCTGCGGCATGATCGAAGATCCGGTCGACCACGCATCGGCCAACGTGACGTACCCGAATTCCGGTGTGCTCCAGATGATTACCTCTTCGGCCATCCGGCTCAGGTCCACGGCAATCATCGCGAACACGAATGCGGCCTCAGCCGCGAAGTCGCGTGACGAGGTCGCATCGATCGAGTTGTCCGCAGCACTGTCGAACTTCAGTTCCGCCGCGATCGCATCCGGGTCTAGGCCGAGCGACGAACCGGCGAGCGCACCGGACCCGTAGGGCGAGACCGCGGCGCGCTTGTCGAAATCCTGCAATCGACCGATGTCGCGGAGCAACGGGTGCGCGTGCGCCAACAAGTGGTGCGCGAGGAGCACCGGCTGTGCAGCCTGCAAGTGTGTCTTGCCAGGCATGACTGCATCCGGATGAGCGGCGGCTTGCGTCGTCAAGGCATCGACGACGTCGAGCAATCCGGCCGCGACCCGACGGACCCCGTCGCGCAGCCACATCCGAAACAGTGTCGCGACCTGGTCGTTGCGCGACCTGCCCGCGCGCAGTCTGCCGCCCAGCTCCGTTCCGACGCGATCGATAAGTCCGCGCTCGAGGGCGCCGTGCACGTCCTCGTCACTTTCCGCCGGCGCGAACGCACCCGATTGGACGTCGGCGGCCAGCAGATCGAGCCCGTCCAGCATCGGCCCGAGCTCGTCGTCACGCAGCAATCCGGCACTGTGGAGGACCCTTGCATGAGCCTTCGACGCACGGATGTCGTACGGGGCGAGCACCCAGTCGAAATGCGTCGACTTGCTCAACGCGGCCATGGCTGCCGCGGGACCGGACGCGAACCGTCCGCCCCACAGCGAGCCCTCGTTGGTCGTCGAACTCATACGCCGCGCTCGGCTGCCTGACGATCGCGCCGACCCGCAATCTTCGACGAAAGCCCATGCAGCTGAACGAATCCCTTCGCAGCAGATTGGTCGAACGTATCGCCCTCGTCGTAAGTCGCGAGGTTGAAGTCGTACAGCGAATCTTTGCTACGCCGTCCGTTGACGATGACTCCTCCGGCGTGCAGGACGAGGCGGATATCGCCGGACACATGCTCCTGGGTCTTGATGACGAACGCGTCGAGCGCGTCCTTCAGCGGAGAGAACCAGAGACCGTCATAGACGAGTTCGCTCCAACGCTGCTCCATCCCCCGCTTGTAACGACCGAGTTCGCGTTCGAGGGTGACGTGCTCGAGCTCCTGGTGGGCGGTGATAAGCACCATCGCGCCCGGAGCCTCGTAGATCTCGCGGCTCTTGATGCCGACGAGACGATCCTCCACGACGTCGAGGCGACCGACACCCTGTGCACCGGCGCGGCGGTTCAGCTCCTGGATCGCCTCCAGCACCGTCACCTCACGACCGTCGATCGCGACCGGGCGACCCTTGTCGAAGGAGATGATGAGCTCGTCGGGCGCGGTGAAGTTGACGGTCGGGTCGATCGTGTAGTCGTAGACGTCCTTCGTCGGCGCGTTCCACAGGTCCTCGAGGAAGCCCGTCTCGACTGCGCGCCCCCACACGTTCTGGTCGATCGAGAAGGGCGACTTCTTGGTGACGTTGATCGGGATGGAGTTCTCTTCGGCAAAACGGATCGCCTTCTCGCGGGTCCACGCGTAGTCGCGGACCGGGGCAAGGACCTGCAGGTCCGGAGCGAGGGTGTTGAAGCCGACCTCGAAACGAACCTGGTCGTTGCCCTTGCCAGTGCAACCGTGCGCGACGACGGTGCCGCCGTGCGTCCGGGCGGCAGTGACCAGGTGCTTGACGATCAGCGGCCGCGAGATCGCCGACACCAGCGGGTAGCGGTCCATGTACAGCGCGTTTGCCTTGATCGTCGGCAGGCAGTACTCATCGGCGAACTCGTTGCGTGCGTCCATGACGACCGACTCGACCGCACCGCAGTCGAGTGCGCGCTGACGCACCAAGTCCATGTCCTCACCGCCCTGACCGAGGTCGATGGCGACCGCGATGACTTCGGCTCCGGTCTCCTTGCCGATCCAGCTGATAGCGACGGATGTATCCAGCCCGCCCGAGTACGCAAGTACGACGCGATCGGCCATTGTTGTTGTGCTCCTTCTTCTTACGACGTGCGGTGGTGCCTGTCAGGCAAGTTCTTCGATCTTCGCGGCAAGTTGTGCGCCGGTTGTCGGCTCTCGAGCGATTACGAGAATGGTGTCATCCCCGGCGATCGTCCCGACAACGTCCGGCAGCGAAGCGCGATCCAGCGCGCTCGCGAGGTACTGAGCAGCCCCGGGTGGAGTGCGCAAAACGGCAAGGTTGGCACTGGCATCCGTAGAGACCAGCAGCTCGGAGAGCAGCTTCGACAACCGGTCGGTGCCGCCCGACACGCCACGAACCGGGCTTCCGTCTTCGGGCACGAGGTAGACGCCCACGCCCCCATCTGCTGCCCGCAGCTTGACCGCACCCAATTCTTCGAGGTCGCGGGACAACGTCGCCTGGGTGGCGTCGATGCCCTCCTCGGCGAGCAGCGCTGCGAGCTCGGTCTGGCTTCGAATCGAATTGGTCGACAGCAATTCGACAATTCGTGCCTGCCGGCCCGCACGGGTTCGTGCTACGGGTTTGGCTGCCGTCATGATCGTGCCGATTGTTTGAGAAGCCAGACGAGCAGGGCCTTCTGGGCGTGCAACCGATTCTCGGCCTCGTCCCACACCACGCTCTGTGGTCCGTCGATCACGTCGTTGGTGATCTCGTCACCGCGATGGGCCGGCAGGCAGTGCAGGACAACCGCATTCGGGTCGGCACGGCTCAGCAGGTCGGCGTTGATCTGGAACTTCCGGAACGGTCCGACACGGTCGAGGCCGTCGCCTTCCTGCCCCATCGAGGTCCACGCATCGGTGACGAGTGCATCTGCTCCCTCGACGCCGGCAATCGGATCCGTTGTGACCGTCAGTGTGGCGCCGGTCTCGGCAGCCCGCGCTCGCGAGGCTTCGATGACGCTGGGGAGTGGCGTGAAACCCTCCGGTGCGGCGATCGTCACGTCGATGCCGGCAGTCGCGCCACCCAGCAGGAGCGAATGCGCCATATTGTTCGCGCCGTCGCCGAGGTAGGTCAGTTTCAACCCGGCCAACTTGCCTTTGCGCTCTTGCAAAGTTTGCAGATCGGCGAGCACCTGGCACGGATGGAACTCGTCGGACAACGCGTTCACGATCGGAACGGTCGCACCCGCAGCCATGCGATGTAGCCGCTCCTGGCCGAAGGTCCGCCAGACGACGGCGTCGACGTATCGCGAGAGGACGCGACCGGTGTCTTCGAGCGTCTCTTCACGACCGAGCTGTGTCGTCCGCCCGTCGACCACGACCGCGTGACCGCCCAGCTGAGCGATACCCATCTCGAACGAGAACCGTGTGCGCGTCGAGTTCTTTTCGAAGATGACTCCCACGCCGCGCGGGCCTTCGAGCGGACGAGCCGAGAACGGGGCCTTCTTCAGCTCGGCCGCGAGGGCCAGCACCTCCGCCTGCTGGGCAGGCGTGAGATCGTCGTCGCGCAGAAAGTGTGTGAGTGTCATTGCTGCTCCTGCGCTGCGTCGAGAATGCTGGGAAGTGCCGCGACGAACGAGTCCGCCTGCTCCTCGGAGAGAATCAGGGGCGGAGCAAGCCTGATCACGTTCGGCTTTGCGGGATTCACCAGAAACCCAGCCTCGCGCGCCTCGGCGTCGACAGCCGCCGCGGCGTCGGCCGTGAGCACGATACCGAGCAACAACCCCGACCCACGGACGTGGTCCACCAAAGGGTGCCCAATGCTGTCGATGCCGTGGACGATCGCCTTACCCAGCGAGTTCGCGTGCGAAATCAGGTCCAGATCGGCGATGGTCTTCAGTACAGCCAATGCTGCTGCGGCACATACGGGATTGCCTCCGAACGTCGTGCCGTGCATACCTGGCTGCAGCAGGTCAGCTGTTGCGCCCGTCGCGATGCAGGCGCCGATCGGCAGTCCGCCGCCGAGTCCTTTGGCCAGGGTCATGATGTCGGGAACGATGCCGACAGCCTGGTGTGCATAGAACCAGCCCGTCCGTCCGATCCCGGTCTGCACTTCGTCGAGCACAAGGAGTGCACCGTGCCGTTGCGTGATTTCGCGGGCCGCGAGCAGGTAGCCCTCCGGCGGTACTACGACGCCGCTCTCGCCCAACATCGGTTCGAGAAAAACCGCTGCCGTCTCGGCGTCGACGACTGCTTCGAGTGCCGCGATGTCCCCGAACGGCACGTGTACAACGCCGGGCGGCATCGGTTCGAAGGGCGCCCGCTTGGCGGGTTGCCCCGTGAGCGCAAGAGACCCCATCGTCCGGCCGTGGAAGGCCTCTTCACAAGCGACGATCTTGGTTCGTCCGGTCAGGCGCGAGATCTTGAACGCCGCCTCGTTCGCTTCCGTACCGGAGTTGCACAGCAGCACTCGACCGGGTGCACCCAGGTGCGCGAGCAACTGCTCCGACAGCGCGATGCCCGGTTCCGTCGCATAGAAGTTGGAGGTGTGCCCAAGCGTGCCGAGCTGCGCGGTTACAGCTTCGATGATTGCGGGGTGCGCGTGGCCGAGAACGTTGACCGCGATTCCGCCCAGAAAGTCGATGTACTCCTTCCCGTCGGCGTCGTACACGACTGCGCCCGCACCGCGAACCAGCGCGACCTTCGGCGTGCCGTAGTTGTTCATCATCGCGCCCGACCAGCGCTGCTGCAGTTCTTCGGTGTGTGTCATTGGACGCCGTCCCCTCGGGTCACCATCGTGCCGATTCCTTCTCCCGTGAACATTTCGAGCAGAACCGAGTGCGGCACACGCCCGTCGATGACGTGCGCGGTCGGTACACCACCGAGCACCGCACGCAGGCAGGCTTCCATCTTCGGAACCATCCCGGCATCGAGACTCGGCAGGAGTGATTCCAATGCGGTGGAATCGATTTCGGATGTCAGCGAGCCCCGGTCGGGCCAGTTCGTATAGAGCCCTTCGACATCGGTGAGGACGATCAGCTTCTCTGCGCCGATCCCCTCGGCCAACGCCGCCGCGGCGGTGTCGGCATTGATGTTGTGGACGATGCCGTCGGCGTCCGGTGCGATGGTGGACACGACCGGAATGCGCCCCGCGGCGATCAGGTCCAGCACAGCCGCCGGGTTGACAGTTGTGACATCGCCGACGAGCCCGATATCGGTCGGCAGGCCGTCGACCTGAACAGTTCGCCGAGTGGCCGTGAACAGGTGCGCATCTTCACCCGAGATGCCGACCGCGTACGGTCCGTGCGCGTTGATCAACCCGACCAATTCACGGCCGACCTGACCGAACAAGACCATGCGCACAACGTCCATGACGTCCGGTGTGGTGACGCGGAACCCACCCTTGAACTCGCCCTGCATTCCGAGCCTTCGGAGCATTGCGCTGATCTGTGGTCCGCCGCCGTGGACCACCACGGGGTGTACGCCGATCGTCCGCAGAAACACCATGTCCGCCGCAAAGGCCCGCTTGAGGTCGTCGTCGACCATCGCGTTGCCGCCATATTTGACGACGACGACCTTCCCCGTGAACTTCTGCAACCACGGCAGAGCCTCTGCGAGCACATGAGCCTTCTGTGTCGCGGTGAGCCCCTCGATCATGAGCTGTAAGCCGAGTTCTCTTCGACGTAGGCGTGGGAGAGGTCCGTGGTCCGGATCGACGCGATGGCGTCACCTACTCCGAGCGTTATGGTCAGTTCGATGTCTTCACCGCTCAGATCGACTTCACGCGCGCCGGGTGCACCGACACCGTCGATGCATACGGGATTACCGTTGAACGACACCGAGATTCGGTTCGGATCCAAGGTCACCGGCGCCATTCCCACGGCAGCGAGGACACGGCCCCAGTTCGGATCGGAACCGAAAAGCGCTGTCTTGACCAAGCTGTCACGCGCGACCGTCCGCGCGGCGGCCAGTGCCTCGTCTTCGGTCAGGGCTCCGCTTACCGTAACTTCGACACGTTTCGTCACACCTTCCGCATCGGCCATCAGCTGGTGCGCGAGGTCGTCACACACCGCTAGGACAGCTGCGTTCAAGTCTTCCTGCGACGGCGACACACCGGCTGCGCCCGAACCGAGTAGCAGCACCGTGTCGTTGGTGGAACACGATCCATCGACGTCCAGCCGGTCGAACGTCAGGCGCGTCGCAGCCCGCAATGCTTCATCGAGTTGTTCGGACGTCGCTATCGCGTCGGTGGTGATGACGCAGAGCATGGTCGCGAGCGATGGCGCCAACATGCCTGCGCCCTTTGCCATTCCACCGACCACCCACTTGCCGTCGTGGTGGAACGCGGCTTCCTTGGGCACGGTGTCGGTCGTCATGATTGCGTGCGCGGCGTCGGTGCCGCCGGAGATACCCCCCGCGAGTTCGTGGACGATCTCTGTCAGGCCGGGAACGAGCTTGTCCATCGGCAGCCGGTCACCGATGAGTCCTGTTGAGCAGACCGCGATTTCGACGGCGCCGGTTTCGGTTCCCCAATTGCTGAGCGCAGCCGCGAGTTCCTCGGCGGTTTTGTGAGTGTCCTGAAATCCGAGCGGCCCGGTACAGGCGTTTGCGCCACCCGAGTTGAGCACGACTGCGCGGATCCGGCCGGTCGACAGCACCTGCTGCGACCAAAGCACAGGTGCGGCTTTCACCTTGTTGGAGGTGAAAACTGCCGCCGCGCAATTGTCCGGACCCTCGTTGAACACGAGGGCGAGGTCCGCCTTGCCACTCTTCTTGATGCCCGCCGCGATGCCGGCCGCCCTGAATCCCGCCGGCGCAGTAACACCTTGAGTGCGAATGAGTTTCCCGTTCACGGCGCGACTCCCACGGTCGAAAGCCCGTCGGTCTCCGGCAGACCAAGGGCGAGGTTCATCGACTGGACGGCACCCCCGGCGGTGCCTTTGGTCAGGTTGTCGATCGCCGAGACGACGACGAGCAATCCAGCTGCGGCATCGACGGTCACACCGATGACGGCAGCGTTGGAACCAACAACCGAACCTGTCTGCGGGTACTGGCCTTTCGGCAGCACATGCACGAACGGCTCGTCGGCGTAAGCCTTTTCGTAGACCGCTCGTGCCTCGTCTTCGGAGACAGTCGTGGGCGCAGTACAGGTCGCGAGGATGCCGCGAGGCATGGGCACAAGGACCGGGGTGAACGACACCGCTACATCAGTACCGGACAGTGCCGACAAGTTCTGGCGGATCTCGGGCGTATGCCGGTGCACCCCGCCTACGCCGTATGCGCGCGCGGAGCCCATGACCTCGGAACCGAGCAGGTTCGCCTTCGGCGCACGGCCGGCGCCCGACGTACCGCTCACCGCAACGATATTGACCGTCGGTTCGACTATCCCCGCAGCGACGGCGGGAGCAAGCGCCAGCGTCGCCGCGGTCGGATAGCAACCGGGCACTGCGATTCTGGTTGCACCGGCGAGCTTCTCGCGCGTGCCTGGTAACTCGGGAAGGCCATAGGGCCAGCTACCGGCATGTGGGCTTCCGTAGTACTGCTCCCAGGCGGCCGCGTCGGTCAGCCGGAAATCGGCGCCGCAGTCGATGATGACCGTCGATTCGGGAAGCGCTTTGGCGAACTCCGCAGAGTTGCCGTGCGGCAGACCGAGGAATACGACGTCGTGACCCGCAAGCTCGTCCACCGTCGTGGCGACCAGCACGCGGTCGGCGAGCGGAAGGAGGTGCGGGTGGTGCTCGCCCAGAGTCGAACCAGCGTTTCCGCCCGCGGTCAAAGCGCCTATGGTCAGTTCCCCACGCGCGTAAGCTGGGTGCCCGAGCAGCAGCCGCAAGATCTCACCACCGGCATAGCCGCTCGCACCTGCGACGGCGACCGTCCAATTTCCCATGTGATTCATTATGCACGACGGTGCAAGCTCATTCATAACGGGATCGGTCGGCTCGATCGCCGAACGTGTCAGTGGGTCGAACTATAGTTCGAATATGAAGTTGATCAGTCCCGACGAGCGGGCCCGAAGGGCCACCACCGACCCGGTTGCGTATGCGCACAACGCAGGTGGCTGCGCGATCGCTTCTTCGACAGGCGACGGCTGCCGGTCCGCCCTGGACCGTTGGTCGATCCGCTCATGGTGGTGTGCGGTTGTCATGTGCCGTCTGCGACGCAGGCGGCCCGACTCCGCGCGTACTGTCGGGAACCGTGAACTTCGTCCTGGTCGACAAGCCGAAACCGCACATCGCCCTGGTCACGCTCAACAGACCCGAGCGCATGAACGCCATGGCGTTCGACGTGATGATCCCGCTGAAAGAAACCCTCGAGGCGATCAGTCACGACAACACGGTCAGGGCGGTCGTCGTGACCGGAGCAGGGCGTGGATTCTGCTCGGGCGCCGATCAGACTTCGGCGGGCAGGCCACCCCACATCGACGGCTTGACCCGGCCATCGGTTGCGTTACGCGCGATGGAAATGCTCGACGACGTGGTCCACGCTTTTCGGCGCATGCACCAGCCTGTGATCGGAGCGATCAACGGCGCCGCGATCGGCGGAGGATTCTGCTTATCCCTCGCAACGGACATCCGTATCGCCTCGACGGAGGCTTACTTCCGGGCCGCCGGAATCAACAACGGACTGACCGCCAGCGAACTGGGCCTCAGTTATCTACTGCCGCGCGCGATCGGTTCTTCGCGAGCGTTCGAGATCATGTTGACCGGTCGCGACGTGACTGCGACGGAAGCCGAGCGAATCGGCCTCGTCTCCAAGGTGACCGAACCCGGTGCATTGATCGACGAATGCGTGGACCTAGCGGACCGCATTTCCGAATTCTCCCGTCCCGGCATCGAACTGACGAAGCGCACACTGTGGTCGGGACTCGACGCGGCGAGCCTTGCGCAGCACATGAATCAGGAGGGGCTGGGACAACTGCTCGTCCGAATGTCGACGGACAACTTCGAAGAAGCGACGCGCGCTCGAAAAGAGAAGCGGCGACCAGTCTTTCGCGACGAGCTCTAAGCCCCCACATACTGGAGGATCGCGTCTGCGATCGCCTGCGCATAATGCTGGCGGCCCTCGGGTGCAGACAGCACCGCCGCTTCGACGGGGTTGCGCATATTGCCGCACTCGACCAGTACCGCCGGCCGGTCAGCCAGGTTCAGACCCGCGAGGTCGGCTCGCTCCTGCAATCCACCCGATCCTGCATAGTTCGACGGGACGAACCCCGAACCGACGAAGGCATCGCGCATCGCCTGTGCCAAACGCAGCGACGGTTCGCCCTGGCTTTCGTTCAACGGCGGAGCCGAATGGGCAACATGAAATCCAGCACCCGTCGGAGTGGCACCGTCGGCATGAATCGACACGACGGCATCGGCCACGCTGCGATTTCCGATCGCGGCACGCTCGTCGACGCACGGGCCGAATCCCGCGTCATCATTCCTCGTCATGACCACCTGCACGCCGCGGGCGGCGAGCAGATCGCGGACGCGGAGCGACACGTCCCACGTGAACGCGTGCTCCGGGTACCCCGCGTCAGTCGAGGTCCCAGTCGTGTTGCACGGCTTCGTGTTTCCACGTCCAGCCGGAACCAGCCTGTCGAGTTCGCCGGGATTCGCCGCATTTCCACCGTTGTGCCCAGGGTCGAGCACGATCAAGGGCCCTCCGGCCGAATTAGCGGTCGGCACCCCGAACACGCCCATCGCACAGCTCAGCGCCACGACGAGAAGGAGCCGACGACTAGACACCGCTCAACATCGCCAGCGTCGAGTCCGACAGAAAGAACGGTTCGAGACGCTTGCGGATCTCAGCCGTCAGCATCCCGTCCTTGTTCGCCGCATCGAGAACCGACGGGCCGTAGGCAACGATCTCAGCGACGAGGTCGGCGCCCGTCAGACCAAGTTCGGGCAGCAGGCCGGCAATCGTGTGCGACCCGTACTTGTCGAAGAACACATCGATGCACTCCTCGAGAACATGCCCGAAGTACTCCTTGTTTCGTGCTGACTCGACGAGGTCGTGAATGATCAAAACCAGATCGCGAAGCTCTTGCTGGCTCAGGTACTCGCGGAGGCCGCTGACCTTCTCGTCGGCATGCAGGTCCCAGAGTTCCATTGCCGCGTCGTGCAGTGGTGCATCGTGGATGAGTTCACGAATCGCACTGTTGGTGCGGCGCAACGCGTACTGCGCACCCTTGCCCGCGACGTCGCCGAGGAACTGGTCGAGATGCCTATCCCCTGCGCTGCGAACCTTGCTGGCCGCGCTCGCGCCGACTTTGAGGAACGTCGACATCCCCGGCAGCTTCTCGGCTCGCGCACGATTGGTCGCCAGGAAGTCCGAGACGATCTTGTTGACGAAACTCGAGGCCACGTTGGCGACGAGCGGACTCTCCGTCAAACGCTCTAGCGCCAGGTCCTGCGCGGTGTGCATCGCCAGCACGTGCTCGATCAACGCAGCCACCGGCTCGCGATCGACCACGTCGCCCAAGGTGTATTCATCGCTGGCCGAGAGGTCGTATATGGCGTCAGCGATTGCCGTCGCCATCTCCTCGATGATCGCGCTGCCGCCGATCTTGTCGACCAGCCTGTGGCCCGACTCCTTGACCTGGGCGCGATCGATGACGTCGCTGACGACCATCGTGTCCGCAATCCGGAGGACGTCCGCGACGTCGCGCTCGACCACCTCTGCGAAGCGGTGGCCGCTCAACTCCCCCAGCACGAACTCGACCTGTGCCTCCAAAAGCTTCTCGGCAAGATCCTGTGCATCCGTGGTCACTCGGTCCCCTTTGTGTCATCACTGTCGTGTGTGTGCATCGCGCGACGGATCTCTTCCAGGCGCTTGTGCCCTGCTTCTTCACGCTCTTGCCACTGCTCTTGCACGGATCTTCCGGGTGACGTCTCTGCGTTCAGTTCGCTCGATCCGACCGACCGGCCGAGTCGCTCGCGGACCTTGTCGCGAACGCGATCGAAGGTCGGAACGCCACCTGCGGTGTAGTCGGGCGGTGAGAACGACGACGTCGGAAGCTGAAGCGGCGCAGGGACATCCGGCGTTGCCGGGATCAGCGCCACCGGTTGACCGGACGCCGCCTCGTGCAAGTCCGACAGCCCCGGCCTGCCCTGCGTGGCGTCACGGACAACGTCACGTAGCTCCTGATCGGACAAAGCCTTCAGCGCAACAACAAGTTCGTTCACAACCATGCCTCCTCCACGCCCCCACCCAGGCTACGTCGTGTTCATGCCCGCAGCGTTGCTCCGACCGCCGCTGTTGCTGCGGCGACCGCTGCGTCGCGCGCGGCCGTCGCCTCGTCTTCGGTGAGGGTCCGGTCAGTCGCACGGAAACGCAGCGCAAACGTCAGAGACTTACTGCCACCCAGCTGTTCGCCCTCGTACACGTCGAACAGACGTATGTCCTCGAGAAGTTCTCCGCCACCTGTCCGCAGCGCAGACTCGACTGCACCCGCCGGAACGTCCTTGCCCACCTTCACCGAAACGTCTTGCAGCACAGCAGGGAACGCGGATACCACAGGCGAAGGCAAGTTCTCCAGGATCGGCAGTGCATCGAGGTCGAGTTCGAGCGCGCAGGTCCGCTTGGGGAGATCGGACCGCTCGAGCACCGCCGGGTGCAACTCGCCCGCATGTCCGACGACGACACCGTCGACGAGCAACTCGGCACAGCGGCCCGGGTGCCAAGGCAAATGCTGGGCGGCACGGCGTTCGATCGTCACCCCTGCGGCCGCCGCGATCGTGTCGACTGCCGCAAATGTGTCTGCGGCATCGCCGTTGCGCCCAGGTCCCCATGGGCCGTTGAGCTCTCGGTGTCCCGTGAGGACCGCGGCAATATGCACCGGCTGATGCGGCAGGGACTCGACCAGAACAGCGATTTCCGCGTCGGTCGGGCGCCGGTCTACCGGCAAGGGCTCGACAGCCCGCGTGTTCGGGCCAGGCAAAACCACCTGTGCGACGCCGAAGATCGCCAGATCACGCTGACCGCGGGAAATATTGCGACCCGCGACTTCGAGCAGTCCGGGAAGCAACGTCGTCGCGAGTTCGGGCCGGTCGGCCTCCAGCGGATTGAGCACCCGGGAGGTGACACGACGCGGATCGTCGGCGTCGAGGCCCCAGGTGTCGAACACGCCGGTCGGCAAGAACACGGGCGGAGGCACTTCGGCGTACCCGGCGTACGCAAGCGCTCGACCGATCGCGCGACGTCGCTTCTGTCCAGGGGTCAATCCGCGTCCGGGCGGCGCGGGCGGCAACACAGAGGGGATCTGCTCGAGGCCTTCGAGTCGCAATACTTCTTCGACGAGGTCCGCCGGCTGGACGAGGTCGGGCCGCCAGCTCGGCGGAGTCACCACCAACTGCCCGTCTTCGACTACCGCACAACCGATTTGGACCAAACGAGCTGTTGCTGTTCCGCGTGGGTAGTCGACGCCCGCGGTCCGGGCTGGGAGGTCCTCGTCCATTCGGATCGCCGGACGTGCACCTGGATCGCCCCCGATATCGGTGAGCAGCGGTTCGACGCGACCACCGGCGATCTCGACCAGCAACGTCGCAGCGCGATCGAGCGCCGCGATGTTCAGCGCGGGATCTACGACACGCTCGAAGCGCTTGCTCGCCTCGGACGAGAGCTTGTGCCGCCGAGCCGTCCGGAAGATCGCCAACGGATTCCATGTCGCTGCCTCGAGCAGGATGTCGGTCGACTCCGACGAAACCTCCGTCGTCGCGCCGCCCATCACACCAGCGAGCGAGATGACACCGGTGTCGTCGACTATCACAACGTCCTCGGGATCGAGCACCCGCTCGGCGTCGTCGAGAGTCCGCAGCTTCTCGCCCGCGTTCGCGCGCCGGACGATCAACTCGCCCCGGACTTTTGCCACGTCGAATGCGTGAAGTGGCTGGCCGAGTTCGAGCATGACGTAGTTGGTGACGTCGACCGCAGGGGAGATCGGGCGCACGCCGGAAAGCAGCAACCGCCGCTGCAACCACCACGGGCTGACTGCCGTCGGGTCGATGCCGGTCACCTTGCGCAAGGCGAACCTCGTTGCGCTCGAGCCTGGATCGACGGTGACCGGCCAGGCCAGACCGGTCGACGGCGGCGACTCGAGGTCGGCCGGGTCGGCAAACGCCAGGTCGAATCCGCACGCCAGCTCACGAGTGAGGCCGCGGACCGAGAAGCAGTATCCGCGGTCGGGCGTGATGTTGAGCTCGATGATCGCGTCACCGAGGCCCAGCAGCTCGTTGCCGTCGGAACCGGGCTCTGCGGTACCGGGCTCGAGCACCAGAATTCCGGAGTGATCCTTGCCGATACCGAGTTCGGCGACCGAGCAGATCATGCCGTCGGAGACACGCCCATAAGTCTTACGCGACGCGATCGCGAATCCACCCGGGAGAACCGCACCGGGCAACGCCGCCACGATCAAGTCACCGACGGCAAAATTGCGGGCGCCGCAGATGATTCCGCGCGGTTCGGACTCGCCGACGTCCACCTGGCAGAACCGGATCGGCTTCTTGAACTCGGTCAGCTCCTCGATCTCGAGCACACGGCCGACCACAAGGGTGCCCGTCACCGGAGCGAGGATATCCAGCTCCTCGACCTCCAGGCCGACGCGGACGAAGCCCGCATCCAGTTCCTCGGGGGTCACAGACCAGCCAGGGTTGGCGCGCTGCAGAATTTCGGTCAGCCACGATTGCGCTACTCGCACGTCAGGATCGCTCTCGTCTCGTCGAAAGAATTAGGACTGCACGCCGAAAGGCAGTGTGAAGCGCACATCGCCCTCGACGATGTCGCGCATGTCCGGGATGCCGTTGCGGAACTGCAAAGTCCGTTCGAGGCCCATACCGAAGGCAAAGCCAGAGTAGACATCCGGATCGATTCCGCACGCGCGCAGGACGTTCGGATTGACCATGCCGCATCCGCCCCACTCCACCCAGCCCGCGCCGCCCTTCTTTTGCGGGAACCAGATGTCGACCTCGGCGGACGGCTCGGTGAACGGGAAGTAGTTGGGCCGCATACGCGTCCGTGCGTCAGGGCCGAACAGCGCTCGCGCGAACGCGTCGAGCGTCCCGCGCAAATGCGCCATCGTCAGACCCTTGTCTACGGCCAAGCCCTCCACCTGAGAAAAGACAGGTGTGTGGGTCGCGTCGAGTTCATCGGTGCGGAACGTCCGACCAGGGCACGCCACGTAGATCGGAAGGTCGCGCTCGAGCATCGTCCGGATCTGGACCGGCGAAGTGTGTGTGCGCAGGACCTGGCGCGAGTTCTCCGGCGCGATGTGAAAGGTGTCCTGCATCGTGCGCGCGGGGTGGTCCGGCAGGAAGTTCAGGGCGTCGAAGTTGAAGTGCTCGGTCTCGACCTCTGGTCCTTCGGCGATCTCCCAGCCCATGGCGACGAAGACATCCGCGACCTGTTCGGAGATGACGGTGATCGGATGGCGCGCGCCCAGCGCCTGCCGCAGGGCCGGCAATGTGACGTCGATCGACTCCGCGACCAGAACCGCCGCATCTCTTTCGGCGAGCAAAACTTCGCGCCGCTGCTCGTAGGCAGCAGAGGCCTGCGCGCGTGCGACGTTGACGCGCTTACCGGCGTCTGCCTTCGCTTCCTTCGGCAACGCTCCCAAACCACGGCGGGCAAGGGCGATAGGTGCCTTGTCGCCCAAGTGCTCGGTCTTCGCTTCAGCGAGGGCATCGAGGTCCGCTGCGGCCGCGAACGCCTTCTCTGCCGCGGCTGCTGCCGTTGCGAGCGACTCTTCGCTCAGCGGATCCATGTCTGCCACTCCTGCCTGTGTATCGAACAAAGAAGTCGAAAGGGAAATCTTATTCGATCGGCTCGACGTGATTTCCGGCGCGGCGCTGGACGCGCGAACTCTCGTACAGGCAGATCGCGGCCGCCGTCGCAAGATTCAAGCTCTCGGCGCGACCGTGAATGGGGATCCGAATGCGGTGATCGGCCCGCGCCAACACGTCCGACGGCAGACCGTGTGCTTCGTTCCCGAACAGCCACGCTGTGGGCCGGGCCAGCACGTCATCTGCGTCATCGAGGCCGATTTCGCCGTCGGCGGCCGTGGCGAGCAGCTGAATTCCGGCGGCACCCAGCGCATCGAGTACGGCGGGAACTGCCCGCTCGCGGGCAATCGGCAGGTGAAAGACACTCCCCGCCGAGGCTCGCACACATTTGCCGTTGTGCGGATCGACCGATTCGCCCGCGAGTACGACCGCATCGGCACCCACCGCGTCTGCGACCCGGATGATCGCACCCGCGTTGCCGGGTTCGGTCACCTCCACGGGCACTGCGAGAAGCCGCGGCGACCCGACGAGAGCCCGGTCCAAGGGCACGTCGATGAGCGTCGCAACGCCGACCAGACCGGGCGGAGTGACGGTGTCACCGAGCGCTTTCGCCGCGCGATCGTCGACGAGCGTCACGAGCACACCGGACGCCTCCGCCTGCGCTACGAGCTCGACGACCCGCATACCGGCGTCCGCGACGTAGAACAGCTCCCGGACGACGCCTGCTTCGAGAGCCGCCTCGACCGCATTAGCGCCTTCGACGAGAAACTCGCCGGCTTTCCTTCGCCCCGCAGAGCGAAGGAGCTTGACAGCCGAAACGACCCGCGGCGTCCGAACGGATGCCGCGGGTCGTTCTAGAGGGTAAATCAGGCAGCCTCACCGGCGGGCGCGTTCACGTCGGCGGGCAGAGCCGCCTTGGCGATCGCAACCAGGCCGGCGAATGCCTCGGCATCGGAGACAGCAAGCTCAGCGAGGATCTTGCGGTCGACCTCGACGCCCGCGGCCTTGAGGCCCTGGACGAAGCGGTTGTAGGTGATGTCGTTCAAACGCGCTGCAGCGTTGATACGGGTGATCCACAGCTTGCGGAAATCACCCTTCCGCGCACGGCGGTCACGGTATGCGTAACCGAGCGAGTGGAGCTGCTGCTCCTTCGCCTTGCGGTACAGACGCGAGCGCTGTCCGCGGTATCCGCTCGAAGCTTCGAGAATCGAACGGCGCTTCTTCTGGGCGTTTACTGCCCTTTTTACGCGTGCCACTTGCTGAATCCTGTCGATGTATGGGGCAGGCTGACTACTTCGCCCCGGTGGTCAGAGGGAAATGTCAGATGCCGAGAAGGCGCTTGATACGCGGCGCGTCGACTGCGCTGACCGCCTCGGTGCCTTCCAAACGACGGGTCCGCCTGCTCGACTTGTGCTCGAGCAAGTGCCGGCGGTTTGCCTGCTCACGCAGCAACTTGCCGCGGCCGGTCACCTTGAATCGCTTCGAGGCGCCGCTGTGACTCTTCATCTTTGGCATGTGAATCCTCAGTTCTGCGTACTTGATTACTTCTGTGTCTTGCGTGGTCTGTGTGGCGGTCAGCTGCTCGCAGCTTCACCTGGCTGCTCAGCAGTCGGTGCCGGTGCGCCCTGCTGGGCCTTGACTCGGGTCTTCGCGCCCTTGTGCGGGGCGAGAACCATCGTCATGTTGCGGCCGTCCTGCTTGGCCGATGTCTCTACGAAACCCAATTCGGCGACATCTGCTGCGAGGCGCTGGAGCAACCGGAAACCCAGTTCGGGCCGGGACTGCTCGCGTCCGCGGAACATGATGGTCACCTTGACCTTCGAGCCGACCTCGAGGAAGCGAATGACATTGCGCTTCTTGGTCTCGTAGTCGTGGTCGTCGATCTTGGGGCGGAGCTTCTGCTCCTTGATAACCGTCTGTTGCTGGTTCTTGCGAGACTCGCGCGCCTTCTGCGCCGTCTCGTACTTGAACTTGCCGTAGTCCATGATCTTGCAGACCGGTGGACGGGCGTCGGGAGCTACCTCGACCAGGTCGAGGTCTGCTTCGATGGCGACACGAAGTGCGTCTTCAACGCGCACGATCCCAACTTGTTCACCGCCTGGTCCGATCAAACGGACTTCGGGAACTCGTATGCGATCGTTGATGCGGGTCTCAGTGGTGATGGGGCCTCCTCGGTTGAGCGGTGTCTTCATGACAACCGCGCGCAGCCTGGAACCCATCCCGCAACTCAACGAAAAGGCCCCACACTCGGCAATTGTCGAGGTAGGGCCCGATGTCGACCGGTCGTCTTGTCACAGATACCCACCGGGCATCACGACAAACCCTCACATTCGAGGGAGCCCAATCACGAGGATTGGGCGACCGGACCGTGTTGCGTAAAGCCGCAAAACGGTGGGAGTCGGGCTCCACTTACTGCCCCGGAACAGGTTCCAAGGAGGTCGTCGGCAACGAGTCTAGCATTTGCGCACGTCGGAGCCGAATCAACGACTTCGACCCTATGCGCGGTTGGCGAGTCCATAGACTCCCTAACCGCCACGGGGCGCAGCCCCTATCGTCTATGGGGTGACTGAGCAGCCCGTACGCGAACTTGCAGAGATCCCCGCCGTCGAAGTTATCAGCCGGGCTGCGGTGATGCTGATGAGCTCCGCGGCCGAGAAGCTGGGCCTTTCCGATCCCGATCCGGAGAACAGCCCCAACCGCGACCTCGACGAGGCTCGTCGTGTCATCACGGCACTGGCCGGGCTCGTTTCGGCCTCGGTCGAGTATCTCGGTCCGCACGCCGGACCCATCCGCGACGGCCTGAAGTCGCTGCAACTCGCCTTCCGGGAAGCGTCGTCGCACCCTGATGAACCCGGCAAGGGGCCTGGCGAAAAGCAGACCGGCCCAGTCTGGTCCTAGGGGCTGTTGCTCTCTTCGTGTGAATGCTCGATGCGGAACTTGCGGTGGACGCTGTGCACGCCTTCGCGAATCGGGCCGGCGGGCGCAAAGCGCTCGACCGTCTCCACGATCCCGCCCAGCGCATTGCTGACGGTGTCGACACCGCTGCTCGCAAGATCGGACCACGACCCCGGCTCCGCTACCGGCTCGGCCTCGTCTTCGACTTCGGCGGGCTCCCCCGCATCGGCCTCGGCAGCGACAAGCTCGACGATGCGGCGAATCTCTGCGTTGACAACGTCGGGCTCCTCGAGGCCGGGCATGTGGCCGCACTTCGGAATGGCCGTCAATTCGGCGCCAGGAATGTGGTCCGCAAGGTATTGCTGATCGGTGGGCGGTACCAGACGATCGTTGTCGCCCTTGATGATTGCGACGTGCGCCTGCGCGAGGTTCGCAATCTCCGCGCATTCGTCGTGATCCAAGATCGCGATCACCATGTCGCCCGCTTGACGGAAGCCGTTCGCGTACACGATCGCAGCGGTCGGGCGGAGTGTCTTTCGAGCAGTTCGGCCGTGCACGGCGATGAAACGGAGTCCGACGAGATACGGCAGCATCCCGATGAGCCGTGGAACGAAGCGTGGCAACGCATCCATCACAACCAGCAATCCCGCGACCTCACGGCGCATCACGAGCGCCGCCGGCGTCAGCACCTTCCACAATCCGAAGTTCATCGTCTTCGCGAGCGGACCAGCGGACGTGGAACACAGCACGTATCCACCGATCCGGTCCGCGAGGTCGGGACGCACCGTCGCCAACGCCGACGCCGTCAGCCCACCCATGCTGTGCCCGACGATGACGAGCCGGCCGGTCGGCGCAGTCTCGTCGATGACCGCACCGAGGTCGGCAGCGAGTTGCCGCACACCGCGGATGCTCTGATCCAGCTTCTTGACGCCCGACCGGCCGTGGCCGCGAGCGTCGTAGGAGACGCGTCGAATGCCGGAATCCACGAGGGCCTCACGCTGGTTGCGCCATGCTGCCGCAGTCGTCTGTATTCCGTGGACGAAAACGACCACGACCTGCGCATCCGCCGGGCCTTCGACCTCGGCGTGGAGGATTACGCCGTCCCGGGTGCGCACGCTGTGGGCTTCACCGGCACGCCCCTCCGCGGCGAGTTCTTGCCACGGCCTGCCGTCGTAGTACTCCAGCACGCCCAGCCACGCCATGATGAAGACCGCGCCGGCGAGTAGGACAGCGACGAAGCCCCACCAGACAACGGTCCGCACACTCGTCGCGTCGACGAGCGCGGTGACACCGACGACGAGGACCACCAGACCCACGACTCCGGCCACACCGACAAGCGTGAGAAATTCGAGCGCGCTCGCCCTCCGCGTCCGCCGTTTTCGTGCGTACTGCGCAGTGTTCGTCATCGATCTGCTCTCCTGGACGGCCCCGGCCCTGCAACGATCGTAAGTATCGCGACCCAGGCTCGGGGCTGGATTCAGCGAACCGCAAACGCATCCCTGGGCGGCTCTCCGAAGACGTCGGCGGGGCGCGGCTCGAAGGATTCGCTCGTGGTTGCCGCATCTGCGACGCGATCGAGCCGGAACCAGCGAACGGCATCACGCGTCCGGCACCAACCGATCAGGTACCAACGGCCACCGGTGTGGGCAAGCATGTGCGGCTCGACGCGGCGGTCCGAGCGAACGCCGTCGTCGTCGAGGTACCGCAGTGACACCAGACGGCGCCGTTCGACGCACTCTTCGATCGCGCGGCGGATAGCGGACGAGGAATGTGCCGACCCCCGCACCCACACCCGCGCACCGACTTCTTCTGCGCGTCGTCGCGACTCGGGATCCATGACGTCGAGCAGCTTCGCCAATGCCGCTCTGCCATCCTCGGCAAAGGGCGCATCGCGATTCATCGCGAGCGCCAATGCGATGGCAATTGCCTGTGCCACGGTGAAATTCACTGCCGGCAACGAAGCTGCCCTATCGAGGAAGTATCCCCCGCCCGGCCCCGCGCGAGACTCGATGGGAACGCCCGCGGACTGCAAGGCACTGATATCTCGTTTGACAGTCCGCGTCGTAACTTCCAAGCGGACGGCGAGTTGGTCGGCCGTACGCCCTCGCTCGGCGCCGCGGCGAAGCTCCTCGGTGAGCGCGTGCAGTCGTGCCGCCCGTTGCATGAATTCCAGTGTGGCAGAACTCGACACCAAATCGTGACAAATATGGTGACAGCCAGTTGTCACCATCCGGCTGCAATGCTTGTTGTCATGACGACGCACATCATCTTGGTTCCGGGATTCTGGCTCGGCGCGTGGGCATGGGACGGAATCGGCGAGGCACTTGCCGAACGGGGCAACCAGGTCACTCCCCTCACGCTGCCCGGCCTCGGCCCCGACGACGACCGAGCAACGACGACTCTCGAGCAACAGGCGCAGGCAATCGTTGCGGCCGCGGACAATTCGGTCCTTGTCGTGCACAGCGGCGGAGCGGCAGCGGGTTATCTCGCAACTGATATGGCGCCCAACTTGTTCACGCGGGTCATCTACATAGACGCGGGACCCCTCGCACACGGCCAGGCCGTCAACCCCGCCCTCGATCCGGAGGCGACCGAATGGCCGCTGCCGGCGTGGGCCGAATTCGAGGCCGAGGGCAGCAGTCTCGAGGGACTCGATCACGACACTCTCGTTCGTTTCCGTGAACGCGCAGTGCCGGAACCCGCACTGGTCGCGCGCACGCCGCTGACACTGCAGAATCCGGATCGCCGCAAGATTCCGACGACGATCGTGTGCACAAGCTTTCCGAGCGCGATCGTCAAACAAATGCGCGACGCCGGGCACCCGATCGGACTAGAACTGCTCGAGATCGAGGCCGACTACATCGACCTTCCGACGAGCCACTGGCCGATGTGGTCGAAGCCGGCGGAACTGACGAGCATCATCGACGAGGTCGCGAATCGTTAGGCGAACAGTCGCTCGACGAACGGCACCGTGTCTGTGAGCGACGCCAACATCGCGGCATCATGGTCGCCGGGATATACGCGGAATGTCAGAGGCTGGTTGTTGGCGGTCATGCGCGCCGCCAACGCCAGCGTCGTCGGCGGTGGTACATCGACGTCGGTGAGACCTTGGCCGACAAAGAACGGCCGGTCGTAACCGGACTCGGGAATTCCCATGTAGCTCTCCAGGATTGGGCCGATTCCCGGAATCGAGGCAAGCGGCCGGGTGAACAACGATCCGACCGGAACTCCACCGACAGCTGCCGAGAAGGCGTCGTAACACGAGTCGTCGGCCAGATCGACGAGCGCCTTTCCGTGCGGCGTAAGGATCGAATCGATGTTCAGTTCCGGATACGTCGCGCGCAGGCCGGAAAGGATGAACAGGAGGTAGGTGTTCAGACTCGAGCCCACGCTGACCGGGGGAACGCCTGGACCGACGGTCGCGACGATGTTCTCGATATACGCGGGGACTCCGGTTGCGACCGCTCCGCGATAGTCCAACTCGGGACCGCCGAAGGACGTGGCATTGCGGGCGACTGCCATCGCCGCACCGGCGCCCTGTGATTGCCCGATGACAACCCACTTCTTCGACAGCGCGGGAAAGGTACTCGTACTCGCCTTCACCATGTCGACGACGCTGTGCGCCTCGACCACGCCGTTCAGATAGTGAGTCGGCCCCGAGGTTCCCAGCCCGACGTAATCCGAGGCGACAATCGCGTAGCCTTTTGCCAACCACGTTGCGAGATAAGGATAGTCACGCTCGGGCAGCGACGGACCGCGCACGCTGTAGGCGCACTGGTCGCCCAACCCGACCGTTCCGTGGGCCCACGCGACGACGGGCCAGCCTCCGGGTGGCGGTGTTCCTCCCGGTAGGTACACCGCGCCACTGCTCAGCGCCCGACCGCTCGGCCCGCTACTCCAATACGTCAGCCGTTTCGCGTCCGCCGATCCTGGCACCCAGATGCCTTGCGGGAGTTCCGCAACGCCGACGACGGCGCCCGGCGAGGTGTCGTCGGCGGAACCGACTGCAGGAAAGAGGACTACACACACAGCGGCCAGGCCGACGAGCAATACGACGCGGACCCGTCGCCCTAGCCCCCGCACCTCAGGCGCTCGAACTCACGGTCGCTGCCCGCTTCCGTGGCGCACGCTTGCGTGCAACGGGTTTGGCCGGCTTACGGTTGAGAACGTCCTTGAGGAACTGCCCTGTGTAGCTCGATTCGACGCCGGCGACCTCTTCCGGCGTGCCCTGCGCAACGACCACGCCACCGCCGGACCCGCCTTCGGGCCCCATGTCGATCACCCAGTCCGACGTCTTGATGACGTCCAGGTTGTGCTCGATGACGATGACGGTGTTGCCCTTGTCGACAAGTCCGTTCACGACGAGAAGCAGCTTTCGAATGTCTTCGAAGTGCAGACCTGTCGTGGGCTCGTCCAGGATGTACGCCGTCCGGCCGGTCGACCGCTTCTGCAGCTCAGCGGCAAGCTTGACACGTTGCGCCTCACCGCCGGAGAGGGTCGGCGCCGGTTGGCCCAGCCGTACGTATCCGAGCCCGACATCGACGAGCGTCTGCAGATATCGGTGGATCGAGGTGATCGGCTGGAAGAACTCGGCGGCTTCTTCGATCGGCATGTCCAGCACTTCGGCGATGGTCTTACCCTTGTAGTGCACCTCGAGAGTCTCGCGGTTGTACCGCGCGCCGTGGCACACCTCGCACGGAACGTAGACGTCGGGAAGAAAGTTCATCTCGATCTTCAACGTGCCGTCACCGGAGCAGGCCTCGCACCGGCCACCCTTCACGTTGAACGAGAAGCGGCCCGGCTGATAGCCGCGAACCTTCGCCTCTGTCGTTGCCGCGAACAGAGTCCGGATCTTGTCGAAAACGCCTGTGTAGGTCGCCGCGTTGGACCGCGGCGTACGACCGATCGGTGACTGATCGACTTGGACGAGCTTGTCCAGCTGATCGAGGCCGTTGACCCGCGTGTGCCGACCGGGAACCTGGCGGGCACCGTTCAGTTTGTTCGCCATCACGGTCGCGAGAATGTCGTTGACGAGCGTCGACTTGCCCGAGCCACTGACACCGGTGACCGCGGTGAGGACGCCGAGCGGGAAGCTCACATCGATGTCACGCAGGTTGTGTTCCTTGGCGCCCACCACGCTGACCTGCCGCTTCCGGCTCGCCACTCGTCGGACCATCGGAATCGGGATCTCCATGCGACCCGAAAGGTACGCGCCGGTGATGGATTCGGGATCGGTGAGCAATTCCTGATACGGACCGCTGTGCACAACCCGACCGCCGTGCTCGCCCGCGAACGGACCGATATCGACGACCCAGTCGGACGCCCGAATCGTGTCTTCGTCGTGTTCGACCACGATCAGGGTGTTGCCCATATCGCGCAATCGGGTCAGCGTCTCGATGAGTCGGCGATTGTCGCGCTGGTGCAGCCCGATGGACGGTTCGTCGAGGACGTACAGAACGCCGACCAGGCCGGACCCGATCTGGGTTGCGAGACGAATCCGCTGGGCCTCACCACCGGACAGCGTTCCCGCCGCACGCGATAGCGACAGATACTGCAATCCCACATCGAGCAGGAAGCCGAGCCGCGCCTGGACCTCCTTGAGGACCTGACCGGCGATTGCTTTCTCGCGTGGACCGAGGGTGAGGTTTCCGAGGAATTCCGAGCACTCCGAAATCGACAGTTCGCTCACGGCGGCGATCGACTTCTTGTCCTCGCCGGCCGCGATTGTGACCGCGAGAATCTCCGGCTTCAAACGCGCGCCGCCGCAGGCCGGGCACGGAACCTCGCGCATGTAGCCGTCGTAGCGCTCGCGCGCCTGCTCCGATTCGGTATTCTCCATCCTGCGCTGCAGGAAGGGCATCACGCCCTCGAACTCGGCGTAGTACGAGCGCACCCGTCCGTACCGGTTCTTGTACTTGACGTGCACTTGCTCGGTACTGCCCTCGAGGACCGCTTTGCGCGCCTTGACCGGCAGGTCCTGCCACGGCGTCTGCATCGAGAAGCCGAGATTGTTCGCCAGCCCCGACAGCAGCCGACCGAAGTACTCCGAAGTCTGCCCCATCGACCAGGGGGCGATCGCACCGTCCTCGAGGCTCAGTTCGGGATCGGGAACGACGAGATCGGGGTCGACCTCTTTCCGAATGCCGAGACCCGTGCACTCCGAACATGCGCCGTAGGGCGAGTTGAACGAGAAGGAGCGCGGCTCGAGGTCGTCGATATCGAGCTGGTGATTGTTGGGGCACGCCAGGCGCTCGGAGAAGCGCCGCTCACGATCGTGCGCGTGCTCGTCGCGGTCGACGAATTCGAGGACCACGATCCCATCGGCAAGTCGCAATGCCGTCTCCACCGAATCGGTGAGTCGCTGTTTCGAGCTCGCCTTGACGGTCAATCGATCGACGACGACCTCGATATCGTGCTTTTCCTGCTTCTTGAGCTTCGGCGGATCGGTGAGCTGATGGACCACTCCGTCGACCCGCACGCGCGAATAGCCCTGGGTGTTGAGCTGGTCGAAGAGGTCGACGAACTCGCCCTTGCGTGTCCGGACGACCGGCGCGAGTACCTGAAAGCGAATGCCGTCTTCCATCGCGAGCACCTGGTCGACGATCTGCTGCGGAGTCTGTTTGGCGATCTGCTCACCACACACGGGACAGTGCGCGGTGCCCGCTCGCGCATAGAGCAGGCGCAGGTAGTCGTACACCTCGGTAATCGTGCCGACGGTCGACCTGGGGTTGCGGTTCGTCGACTTCTGGTCGATCGACACCGCAGGTGACAGGCCCTCGATGAAGTCCACGTCCGGTTTGTCCATCTGACCGAGGAACTGCCGCGCGTACGCCGACAACGACTCGACATACCGCCGCTGGCCCTCGGCGAAGATCGTGTCGAAGGCGAGACTCGACTTGCCCGATCCCGAAAGACCCGTGAAAACGATCAGGGCATCGCGTGGCAGATCGATATCGATCCCCCGCAGGTTGTGCTCGCGTGCTCCTCGCACTATCAGGCGATCCGCCACAAGCATCCTCTCCGGTCAATTCACAGCTGTTACGTACGTGGTCGAGAGCCGGGATACCCGGCCGCCACACATGCTATGTCGCACCACCGACACGTTTCTTGGACGAATGTGCGATGCGCTCTCGCTCGACGGTAGCGTGCGGGGTGTGGACCAGCACATCGCGATAGACAGCACCTACTCCGGCAACGTCTCCCCTGGTTCAGCGCCGCAGCGCCGCACTGTCCCAGGCGCGACCATCGTCAAGATGTCGGTCGGTCCCATGGACAACAACGCCTACGTGGTCCAGTGTTCCTCGACCGGCACCACGCTGCTGATCGACGCCGCCAACGAAGCCGACCGGTTGATCCAACTCGTCGACACCGTTGCGCCGACAGGCCTCGAGTTGATCGTCACAACCCACCAGCATTTCGATCACTGGCAGGCACTGAAGAAGGTCGCGGCCCACAACAGTGTCACGACGGCGGCGCATCCGCTGGATGCCGGACCACTGCCGGTAGTACCCGACACCGAGCTGAACGACGGCGACACCGTCCGCGTCGGCGATCTCACGCTCGAAGTCATCCATCTGCGCGGACATACGCCCGGCTCGGTTGCGCTTGCGCTGACCGATGGCGACGGCATCGTCCACCTCTTCACGGGCGACTCTTTGTTCCCGGGTGGTCTCGGCCGCACGACCTCTCCGACGGATTTCTCGTCGCTGTATGCGGACGTGACGACGAAGATCTTCGACCGGTTCGCGGACTCGACCGTCGTCTACCCCGGTCACGGTGCCGACACCACACTCGGCACCGAGCGGCCCCACCTCGACGAATGGCGCGAACGCGGCTGGTGACCGACCGCCTACAACCGGTGCAGCTCGACCTCACCCACTAGGCCGTCCTCGACAACAGCGGTCATGTACGTGTGGTGCGGCTGGCGCCGGCGATCGGTGGGCGAGCCCGGATTGAGCAATCGCAGACCGGTCTCGGTTGTCGTGTCCCAGGGAATGTGACTGTGCCCGAAGACGAGCACGTCGGTGTCCGGGTATGCCGCCGACATCCGCTTTTCCCGTCCGGTGGCGGGTCCCGTCTCGTGCACGACGGTGAGGCGAACGCCCGCCAAATTCACCGATGCGATCTCGGGGAGACGCGCGCGCAAGGCGGGTCCGTCGTTGTTGCCCCAGCATGCAACAAGCCGCGCGGCTTTGGTTTCCAGTCGGTCCAGGAGGTCGACGTCGACCCAGTCGCCGGCATGGACGACCACGTCCGCTCGGTCGACAGCTGCCCAGAGTTGTTCCGGCAGTTCACGAGCACGCTTCGGAAGGTGCGTATCGGACATCAGCAGCAAGTGCACTACACCAGTGTCCAACGGCCGCACCCCGACATGTCAGGGTGGTGGGCATGGCCAAGAAAACACGAACCCTGGTGTCTGCGTTGCTTGCCCTTCCGTTGCTTGCGGCGTGCAACTCGGACCAGAGCACAGACCCTTCCACTCCGGAAGTCGACCCGGCCGTCGAACTGCAGCAATTGGAGGCGCAGTACGGCGCGAGACTGGGAGTGTTCGCACTGGACACGACGACCGAAAATTCTGTGGCGCACCGGCAAGACGAACGGTTCGCGATGGCGTCGACGTTCAAGGGCCTGGCCTGCGGCGCGTTGCTGAGCGAACACCCGCTGTCAACGGGCTACTTCGATCAGGTCGTGCACTACACGCGAGACGAATTGGTCGAGTATTCGCCGGTCACCGAAACGCGGGTGGATACCGGCATGACGGCTGCCGAACTGTGCGACGCGGCCATCACCGTCAGTGACAACACAGCGGGCAATCAGATCCTGAAACTGCTCGGCGGACCCGAAGCGCTCACCGCCTATCTGCGTTCGATAGGCGACTCCGTCAGCCGACTCGACCGGTGGGAGCCGGACCTGAACGCCGCAACGCCCGGCGACGAACGCGACACGACGACTCCGGCTGCACTTGCGGCCGACTACCGCGCGTTGGTCGTCGGCGAGGCGCTCGCCGAACCTGAACAACAGCAGCTGAAAGCGTGGCTACTCGCGAACACGACTGGTGCCGAACGCATCCGGGCCGGTATTCCTGCGAGTTGGACAGTCGCGGACAAGACAGGAAGTCCGCGGTACGGCGGAGCAAACGACGTCGGAATCGTCTGGACAGACACCGGCGAGCCGATCGTCATCTCGATCCTCAGTACGAAACCGGCGGAGGACGCAAAGGCCGACAACGGACTTGTTGCCGATGCGACGCAGATCGTGGTCGAGGCTCTGCGATAAGTGGCTCACCGAGGCGATCCGGTTCCGTAGCCTGGAGATCGCAGCGGCAGCCTGCGGGGAAAGCGGGGGTTGACATCGACACGACGTCGTCGCGCAAGACCAGCTCGGTAGCTGTTCGCATCGGCGGCACGGCGTGGGCGGCGATGCCGCTCTACTTCCTCGCGGAGGTCGTTGTCGCGATGGCGTGGCCGATCCAGTACGACGTCACGTCCAACTCGATCAGCAACCTCGGCGACACGACCTGCGACATCGGCGGCCGTACCGGCTCGGGTGCAATCTGTTCGCCGCTGCACCTCGTCATGAACCTGACCTTCATCACCACCGGCGTCCTCGTCGCGGTGGGCGCGATCGGTCTTCGCGAGCTCGTCCCAGCCGGTGTGCACCGCACTACAGCGGTGTTCCTACTGGTCGTCGGCGGCATCAGTTGCGCCCTCGTCGGCTTGGTACCGGTCAACGTCGATCCGGCTCTGCATTGGATCGTCGCCGCGCCTACCTTCCTCGCCCGCAACGTTGCGATGGGTGTGGTTGCCTGGCCGCTCATTCGACGGTGGCGTTGTTTCGGCGCGTGGACCGTCGTGTGCGCTACGGCCGGAACGGTCGGAATCTTCAGCTCACTGCTGCACACCGCGCCCTTCGGAATCGCCGAGCGTTTGGCGCTGTATCCGTTCACGATCTGGGCAATCACCGCCGGGGTCGCGGCGATCGTCCTAGCCCCGCGCCCAGCTAGCGAAACTTCGAAATGACGCTGTCTGCGTAGCGTTCGAGGTGTGCGATCTTTTTCGCGAGCGGTTCGGTGTCCGGTCCTTCGATGTACGGCACGCGGAAGCCGACGATCACGTCGGTGACGCCTTTGTCCTCCAGTCGTTTGATCCCGTCGACGGTGTACGCGTCGACCGAGATCACGTGAATCTCCAACGGCCGCGGCGCATCCCGCTCCGCTTGCAATTCCTTGATTCGCGCGAGAAGTGCGTCCAGCTCGGGACCGGCACCACCCGCGTGCATCCAACCGTCACCCAGTCGAACAGTCCTGCGCAGCGCAGGATCACTGTGCCCGCCGATGAGGATAGGAACCGGCTGGGTCGGCGTGGGTGTCAGCGCAATGCTCGGAATGTCGTAGAACTCGCCGTGAAATTCGAAGAATCCGCCCGCACACAGGCCACGGACGATCTCGATGCACTCGTCCATGCGCTTCCCACGGCGCTCGAACGGGACACCCATGATCTCGAAATCCTCGGGCCAGGGACTGATACCGACGCCGAGCGAGAAGCGGTTGTTGCTCAGGTACGCAAGCGAACTCGTCTGTTTGGCGACCAGCACCGGTGGGCGAATCGGCAGCTTCAACACGAACGGGGTAAAGCGCAACGTCGTCGTCGACGCGGCGAGAGCAGCTGACAGGACGAAGGTCTCGATGAACTCTTTGTCCTGTAGAAACTCTCTGCTGCCGTCCGGCGTGTAGGGGTACGTCGAGTCCGATACCTCGGGATACGCCACGCTGTCGGCGACACACATGCTCGTGTACCCGGCGGCTTCCGCAGCCTGGGCGAGGGGAATGTAATACGCGGCGTCGGTCATTGCCTCGGCATACGTGAAACGCATGGTTCGGCCTCTCGTTCGGAAGTTCGGGTCAGCGCGACATCACGGCAGGGCAACCGTCGTCAGAGCCGCCAGTGCCGCACCACGCGCACCTGCCATGTCGAGGTCGGGAACGGTCGCGATCACAGAGACCTCGGCCTGTTCCGCGCGCAGTAGCGTGTGCTCACGGACGGTCCCGAGGAACCACTCACGGAACTCGGGGGCAGTCTCGACGACACCGCCGCCGATGAAATACGCCGTCGGATCGGTGAAGTTGGATGCGATCGTGAACAATCGGCCGATCGCCATCGCCTGCTGCTCGAAGATTTTCCGTGCCATCGGATCGCCGTCCTCAGCGAGACCGCGGACCTTCTTCGCGGCTTCTTTCGGTGGCGTCACACCGTGCAGCGGATGATCTGGATACTGGGTCAGCCAGTACGGCAATAGGTTGTTCTGGATTCCAGTCAGCGACGCGACGCTTTCGGCGTCCGCTGCGAAACCACAATTGCACCGCGGGGTCGGCTGTCCGTCGTCGAGCAGTCCGTCCATCGGGATGTACACGTGGCCGAGTTCTCCCGCCATTCCCGACCGTCCGGAGACCACTCGGCCTGCCTCGACCAGCCCGCCGCCCAGACCCGTTCCGATGATCGCGGAGACCGACGAATAGTTTGCAGAGTCGTTGCCGAAGTGCACATAGTGGGCATACAGCGCGGCCGCGTTCGCGTCGTTGTTGTAGACGACCGGCAATCGCAGTCTTTTCTCCAGCGCACTCCGAATGTCGAATCCGAACCATTCGGGCGCCGAGAAGTTCGTCGCACCCTTGGATGAGATGACCCCGACAGCGCTAGCCGGTCCGGGAGTATCCAGGCCGACTGCGCGGATCGCCGAAAAGTCCACGCCCGTCAGCTCGAGCACTCCGTAGAAACTCTCGGCGAGCGCTTCGACTGCTGCGGTCGGCCCATCGAGAACCACACTCGGCGTCTCGATCATCTTGTCGACCAGAAAGTTGCCGTCGGGGTCGAGAACGGTTGCGTTGTTCTTGGTCCCACCGTTGTCGACACCGACAACGAACCACGGCTGCGTCATCTGATCCCCTCTCCGAGCGCTCGGTAACCAGAAATTACATCGGGCGAGCAGTCGAGCGTCGGCGTTCGGCGACAATCCGGAAAAGGTGTGCGACACAGGACACTCGCGCGACACGTTTCGGTCGCGCTCTGTTCGGGAACACCACCGACATGTTGATTCGCAGAATTGCCCGACCGCTCCTGTCGACGATCTTCATCGCCCAGGGAATCGAGGCCCTGAGGAACACGAAAACCTCCGCCGACGCGACGCGACCGCTGCTCGAAAAGAGCCACGACGTGTTGCCGGATCGCTATGCGCGAAATGTCCCGACCGACGCCGAGAAAGTGGTCCGCGTCAACGCCGCTCTGCAGATCGGCGGCGGCGCTCTCCTGGCGGCGGGTAAGGCACCGCGCCTGGCATCGCTCGTTCTCGCCGGCACATTGGTGCCCGGAAACCTCGGCCAGCACCCGTTCTGGACCGAGAGCGATCCCGCGATCAAAGACCGTGAGCGCAAAGAGTTTCTGACAAGCCTGAGCTTGCTGGGCGGACTGATCATCGCGGCCGTCGACACCGAAGGTAAGCCGTCTCTCGGCTGGCGTGGTCGGCGAGCAGCAGAACGGGCGTCCCACGCCGTCGCTTCCGCGCTACCCGTCGGAGCGGCATCGGCCGGGGTCCTGGCCGACAGTGCCGCGCGCGACCGAGTCGAACACGGCCTGCACGTCGCCGCAGAGCGTGGCCGCGAGTTGGCCGAGGCCGCTCAGAAACGCGGCGCGGCCTTCGCCGAGGTCGCCCGCGAACGCGGACCCGAACTCGCAGAAGCAGCCCGCGAACGCGGCGCAGCCATCGCCGAAGCAGCCCGCGAACGCGGACCCGAACTCGCAGAAGCAGCCCGCGAACGCGGCGCAGCCATCGCCGAAGTCGCCCGCGAACGCGGACCGGAGTACGCGGAAGTTGCACGCGATCGCACCGCCCATCTGGCGGCGGCGGCACGCGAACGGACCGCCCGCAAGTAGTGCGGAAAGCGCGGCGGCAAATCTGGCACTAGACTTCTCAGGGCTGTTTTCCAAACCCTAGGAGTCCCTGTTGCGTGAAAACGGTCAGTCCGCGCTGGACCGCGAGCAGACGTACGTCTCGATGCTGTACGAACAGCTCGACGGCATGCGCGAGTACGCGTCCAAACGGCTCAGCAGGGTGCTGCTGGAGTCGGGCGGCACACCGCAGGCACGCAGCGAGCGTGAGTCGTTCAGTCAGCTGTACAACGAGGATCTCGCGAAGTACGACGCTGCGGAGAACGGGTTGTGCTTCGGCCGAATCGACATCGGTGACGAAGAGCGCTACGTCGGCCGAATCGGAATTCTCGACGAGGCCAACGACTTCGAGACGCTGTTGCTGGATTGGCGGGCACCGCTCGCGCGACCGTTCTATCTCGCGACGACTGCGGCGCCGGACGGTGTCACGCGCAGGCGCCACATCCGGTCCCGCAGTCGCAAGGTCACGGCCGTCAACGACGAGTACCTCGACCTCGAGGCTGCGGAGGCCGCGGGCCGGCTCGAATCAGGCGGCAGCGTCGGCACCGAAAGCGCGTTGCTCGCTGCGCTGAATGCTGCCCGGACCGGGCACATGAACGACATCGTCGAAACGATTCAGAGCGAGCAGGACGCGATCATCCGGTCCGACCACAAGAGCGTTCTCGTCGTGCAGGGCGGCCCGGGTACCGGCAAGACCGCAGTCGCGCTGCACCGTGCGGCGTTCCTGCTCTACACCTATCGTCAGCAACTCGCGAAGAGCGGCGTGTTGCTGATCGGGCCGAACCCGACGTTCCTCGACTACATCGGTCAGGTTCTGCCGTCGCTCGGTGAGACCGGAGTCCTGCTGTCGACGATCGGTGACCTCTACCCCGGCGTGAAAGCGACGCGGGAGGATTCGCAGCGCGCCGGCGAGCTCAAGGGCTCGCTGACGATGATCGAGGTCCTCAAGAACGCGGTGCGCGATCGCCAGGAGGTGCCCGCGGAGCCGATCGAAATCCGCTTCGACTCCCACACGATCACCCTCGACCGCCGGACCGTCACACGGGCCCGTGGCCGGGCCCGGTCATCCCGGCGACCGCACAACCTGGCACGGCCGATCTTCGTCTCGAGCGTGATCGACATCCTCACCCAGCAGGTCGCAGACGCGGTGGGCCAGAACGTGGTCGGCGGCGCGAACCTGCTCAGCCGCGACGATCTCGCCGACATTCGCAGCGAGCTGCGCAACGATGCGGCAGTGCAATCCGCACTCGACCGGTTGTGGCCCGAACTGTCGCCACTCGAGGTTCTTGTCCGCCTGTTCTCCTCGCCCGACCGGCTCGCGGCGGCAACCCCGGACCTGTCCGACGACGACAGGAAGAGTCTGCTCGACTCGCACGGGCCCGGCTTCACCGCCGCTGATGCTCCGCTGCTCGACGAGCTCGCCGAACTCCTGGGTGTCGACGACGCCGAAGAACGCGAGCGGGCTCGCAGGCGCTGGCGCGCGCAGATCGAGGATGCCCAGGGCGCCCTCGACATTCTGACCGGTTCCGCACCGCAGGACTTGGAAGACGAGCTCGATCCCGAGATCCTGATGGCGTACGACCTGATCGACGCGAGCCAGCTCGCCGAACGGCAGAACGCGGGCACGCGCCTGACGACTGTCGAACGCGCGGCCGGCGACCGAACCTGGACCTACGGCCACGTCATCGTCGACGAGGCCCAGGAACTGTCGGAAATGGCCTGGCGGATGGTGATGAGACGGATTCCCAACCGGTGGATCACAGTCGTCGGCGATGTGTCGCAAACAGGTGATCCCGCGGGCACGACGTCATGGAACCGAATCCTCGAGCCGTACGTGGCGCAGCGATGGAAGCTCAGCGAGCTCACCGTCAACTACCGCACGCCGGCCGAAATCATGGACTCGACGCGAGAGGTGCTGCAGGCAATCGATCCCGATGCGACCCTACCGCGATCGGTCCGCGAATCCGGCACGCAACCTTGGGCGGATCACGTCGATGCCGGCGACCTCACCGAGCGCGTCCGCGGACACGTTGCGGCGGTTACTGTTCCGGGCCAGACAGCTGTGATCGCTCCGCCGGAGATTGCTGCCGAACTCGCGGACCTGTCCAGCGAAACGGTGAGTGTTCTCAGTGTTCGCGCTGCAAAGGGCTTGGAATTCGATACTGTGTTCATCGTCGAGCCGCAGCAGATTCTCGACGAATCGGCACGCGGACTCAGCGACCTGTACGTAGCCATGACGCGCGCAACGCAGCGCCTCGGCGTCATCCACGCTCGACCGCTGCCAGCGGTGCTGAAGAACCTTGCCGAACCGGTCCGCACCGCCGCGACGACCGAGCAACCACGCTGAATTCCGGTCGACCCGCGCCGGCGGCCGAAGGAGATGACCGACACCGTGCCACACGCTAAGCGCAGTCTGTCGGCACTAGGTTTGATTGCGCTCGTGGCCGCCGGTTGCGGCTCGCAGGAGGTCGAGCAGCCGACACCTGAGCTGCGGCAGGCCGCGCTATCGGACATCGCAGCGGAGACGACCGAACAGCCGATGGCACCGCGGGCCCGGGAATTCAAGGCCGCGCTCACTGCCGCGGGTGTGCCGGACCGGCAGTCCGATTCAACCGTATTGGTTGTCGCACAGGGAATTTGCGACCAACTTGCCGCGGGGACGCCGGATTCGGAGATCCTCGCAAAACTCGGGCAGCTGGCCGCCTACACGGCGACGCTCACGAATGGCCAGCTGACCGGCGACGAGATCGCGGCGCTGTACCTGACGAAGGCGAAAGCTACGTTCTGCTGACGCCCTCGCAGGCAGGTTTCGATCCGATCAGCGAACCGTGTGCACGATCAGAACATCGGACCGCGACTTGCGGGCAACGTCCGACGGCACCGAACCGAGCAGCCGGCCGGTCAGCGAGTTCAGGCCGCGGTTACCGATGACCAGCAGGTCGGCATCGACCTCGTTGACCAACGAGAGCAGCGACTCCACGGGAGCGCCGACCACAGACTTCTCGATGATCTCGTTCGCGCCGGCGGCGTGCGCCTTCTCGCGGGCGGTACGCAGAATTTCGCTGGTCGGAGCCGATCCGCGGACCTGGTAGGCCTCGTCCTTGAGGACGTCCGCAGCAGCGCCGAGATCACGGTCGTCGGTCGGGAAGTACGCGCACGCGATGACGAGCTTTGCGCCCTCGTCACTTGCTAGCGATGCAGCTTTTTCGACGGCCTTGTACGAAGAATCGGAACCATCAGTCCCGACGACAATGGTCCGGTACGCGCTCATTCAAATCCTCCAGGGGTGACGTTCAGCCTTCGAGCATGGTTCATCGCTGGTACTTTCGCTGACCCTATCCGCATCTGCGGCGCCAGAAGCGCAATTGCGGCCAAACACACTCCACAAGGTCGCGTGTGACGGTCAAGATCGACTCCGGCGGCCAATTTTCGCGATCTCGCATACGTTGGAGAGATGCGTATCTCGCGGCCGCTCGAGGCCGGGCGGCGAAATCTTCTGCGGCCCGCGATCATCGTCGCCGTGCTCGCTCTCGTCGTCGTCTCGGGCTTCTTCTACCTCGACCGGGACACCCGAATCAGCGTTGCGACAGAGGATGTCACGGTCACGGTCCCCGCGGGCCCTGGTGAGCCGGGTACGGTCGCCATCGACGCCGAGCTCTACTTTCCCGCGACCACACCCGCGCCAGCTGTTCTGCTGGCGCACGGATTCGGTGGCAGCAAGGACTCGATCGCCGGACAGGCACGCCAACTGGCGCGCGACGGCTTCGTCGTGCTCGCCTACAGCGCACGCGGTTTCGGCAAGAGCACAGGATCGATCTACATCAACGATCCCGAGCACGAGGTGGCGGACGCACGGGAACTGGTCACGTTTCTCGCGGGTCGTAGCGACGTCGATCAGGACGGCCCCGGCGATCCGCACGTCGGCGTCGCGGGAGCTTCCTACGGCGGCGCGCTTGCGCTGATGCTCGGCGGTACGGATCCACGAATCGACTCGATCGCAGCCGCGGTGACATGGAACGACCTGGGACAGGCCCTGTTCCCGAACTACGCCCAGGTGCTCGCGGGCGGTAGTAAGCCCGCGACCCCACCGACGCCGACAGCGCCGGTCTACACCGGACCGGGCGTGCTCAAACGTGCGTGGGCCGGGATCTTCTTCGGTGTGGGCGCCGAACCCGTGGGGACCCGGCCCTCGACCGGCCTCACCGGCGACCTGTGCGGGCGGTTCGCCGAATCGGTCTGTCAGGCGTATGCCCAGTCCGGAATCACAGGTTCGCCGACGCCCGAACTTCTCGACCTCATGCGGAACCATTCGCCCGCGCCCTACGTCCGCAACATCACCGCACCGACCTTGCTCATCCAGGGCGAACGCGACACCTTGTTCGGACTCGACCAGGCCGACGCCAATGCGCGGGAGATCGCTGCCGGCGGCGCACCCGTCGAGGTTCGGTGGTTCAACGGCGGTCACGACGGCGATGCGGCACGAGCGGATTCCACGATTCGCGCCTGGCTGGGGAACACGCTGCGCGACGACGACCCTGGCTCTGCCCCTTTCAATTACGCATTGCAGGGCCCACCCAACGAGGAGGGCCAGATACCGAGTAGGCGGATGAGTGCAGCCGACTACCCGGGACTCGGTGGAAACGCGGCGACGCCGCGCACGAGCCTGGAATTGAACTCGCCGACCGCGAGTCCGCAAACGATCGTGCGACCGCCTGGCGCAACTCCCGGAACGGTGTCCAGCGTGCCGGGTGTCGGATCGGCGTTGTCGTCCGCCCTTACGGTCGCCGGCCTCGACGTGATCGGCCGCGACCCACCCGGTCAATCCGCGATGTTCTCGACGAAGGCGCTCGCCGGACCGCTGGCAATCGTCGGATCGGCGATCGTCGACCTGCGCGTCCATGCCTTTGCCGCGCCGGGCGAGTCCGTCTTGTTCGCAAAGCTCTACGACGTCAGCAACGAGGGCCGCCGAATGCTACCGGGCGGCGCGGTATCGGCAGTTCGCCTGCCGGATTCGCCCGACGGCTCCCCCGTAGACGTCCGGGTGACGCTGCCCGCAATCGCGTATCGGGTGCTGGAGGGCCATCACATCGAGATCGTTGTCGGCACGACCGACCAGGCCTATGCGGTTCCCCTCAATCCCGCAGTCTTCAGCGTCGACCTCGTCGGTGCTCAGTTGCTCGTGCCGACCGTCGAGGGCGCGACGGCCGCGAGGTCGGTACCGCTCGCGCCGCTTTTCGGCATCGCGGGAATCGCAGGCGCGCTCGGGGTATTGATCGTCGGTGCGATCGTCCGTTCCAGGATGCGCGGAACAGCCGACGCCGATCCGGCGTTGGCCGACACGCCTCTCGTGGTGTCGGCGTTGACGAAGACGTATTCAAACGGCTTCCGGGCGGTGGACGGTGTGAGCTTCGTGGTCGAGCACGGTCAGGTTCTCGGCTTGCTCGGCCCTAATGGCGCAGGAAAGACGACAACGCTGCGCATGGTGCTGGGCTTGATCAAACCGCAGGGTGGCGAGGTCCGCGTGTTCGGCCACAAGGTCACTCCCGGCGCACCGGTGTTGTCGCGGTTGGGCGCATTCGTCGAGGGGCCGGGTTTGTTGCCGCATCTGTCCGGCATCGACAACCTGAAGCTGTTCTGGCGCACCACGGGACGGCCCCACGAGGATGCCGCATTCGACGAAGTCATTCGCATTGCCGACCTCGGTAGCGCGATCGAACGCAAAGTCCGCTCCTACAGCCACGGCATGAAACAGCGACTTGCGATCGCGCAGGCGATGCTCGGCCTGCCTGATCTGCTGATTCTCGACGAGCCAACCAACGGGCTCGATCCCCCGCAGATCCGCACGATGCGGGATGTCCTCACCGAGTACGCCGGCGGCGGCAGGACCGTCGTGGTCTCGAGTCACCTTCTCGCGGAGGTCGAGCAGACCTGCACACACGTTGTGGTGATGAACCAAGGAAAGGTGATCAGCGCGGGCTCGGTCCGTGACCTCGTGTCCGCGGGCGGGCCGACGGAGATTCGCGTCGACGACGCAGCCCGCGCAGCCGACGCGCTTGCCGACGTTGCCGGTCTGGGCACCGTGATCGCCACCGACGGCGACAGCCCGAAGCTTCGGATCGACCTGGGCAAGGTCGCGCCCGCCGACGTGGTCCGCAGGTTGGTCGACGCCGGTGTTGCCGTCAGCAGCGTGGCATCTTCGACGAAACTCGAAGATGTGTTCCTCGCCCTCGTACACGATCCGAGAGCGACCCGCGAGCCCGAGAAGGATCTGGCGCGATGACCGAATCTGCCATGGCGACAACGCATCCCGATGGTCGTGCGCCCGGCTTCAGACCCACACGGACGTTGTCGATGAGGGTCGAGCTTGCTCGCCAGATCCGGCGGCGGCGCACGCAGCTTGCCATCGGGTTCCTCGCAATACTGCCCGGAATACTGGCTGCAGCCTTCGCGTTGGGCGGCGGAAACGGGGAGTCGGGTGCCGGCGGGCTGATCGAGCTCGCTACGCAGGGCGGCATCAACTTCACCGTGTTCTGTCTCCTGATGTCTGTCGGATTTCTGCTGATCGTCGTGGTCGCCCTGTTCTTCGGCGATTCGATCGCGAGCGAGGCTTCGTGGTCCAGCTTGCGATATTTGTTGACGATTCCGATACCGCGCTCGCGGTTGCTGCTGCAGAAGGCAGCGGTTTCCGCTGTGCTGTCGATCGTCGCGATCGCAGTTCTGGTGCTTGTCGCGCTCGCACTCGGTTCGGCCCTGTACGGGGTCGAACCGCTCGTGACGCCTTTCGGCGATTCGATGGCGTTCGGCTCGGCGATCGGTCGGCTTGCCATCGCACTCGGTTACGTCGTCGTCAGCCTGATGTGGATTGCGGGACTGGCCTTGTTGTTGTCGGTCTGGACCGATGCGCCGCTCGGCGCAGTCGGCGGGACTGTGATGGTTGCGATTCTCGTCGAGATCCTCGATCAGATCACTGCACTCGGACAGCTCCGAAATTTGCTTCCAGGTCATTTCGGTTTTGCGTGGACCCGTGCGTTCGCGCCGACCATCGACTGGCACGACGTCGTGATCGGGTCGTTCTCGTCGGTGGCCTACGCCGCGGTGTTCGGCCTACTTGCGTGGATTCACTTCTCCCGGAAGGACATCACCAGCTAGCTGCGACTCTGCGCGCGCGAACCTACGCACGCGTAGCGTCCACTAAGCTGAGTCCCTGATCCACGCTGCTCGGTGTCGCGCGTGGCTGACTGCGAAGGTTCCACTCGATGATCGGCAACGCTATGCCCCGAATTCCGTATGCGGACGCGGCCCGAAACCTACTCCGCGAGTCGGTCCTGACGGCTGTCGACGAACTCGTCCAAGCCAAGGGCTGGGCAGCGACAAGTGTCGCCACGGTCGCCCGCGTGGCCGGCGTGAGCCGACAGACCGTGTACAAGGAGTTCGGCTCACGACAATCGATTGCCGAGGCGTACATCTTGCGGCGGCTCGACTCGATTCTCGACGAGATCGACGCCAACATTCGCTCGAGCGACGACCTCGAAGCCGGGCTGCACACGGCGATCTCGCTGTTCTTCGACATCGTCGACGAGCCGCTTGTGCAGACCGTTCTATCCGGCGGTTCGACGCCAGAAGAGTTGACCGGAATCATCAAGGTCACCAACGAGCGTGCGACGACGCGGCTGGCGTCGATGTTCCAAGCGGTCCGCCCCGGCATTCCGGATAGCGATGCGATCGTGTTCGGCGATGCGATCGCCCGTATTTGCGCAGCGCACGCTTTCGCACCGACGCTGCCCCGCGAGGAAGCAACCAATCGCGTGGTGCGTCTTGCGCTCGTCGTCCTCGCGGCGAACTGACCTACTTCAGCCCGGCTGCGTCCATCCCGCGTAGCTCTTTCTTGAGGTCCTGAATTTCGTCTCGTAGCCGGCCGGCAAGCTCGAACTGCAGATCGCGGGCAGCATTCATCATCTGATCGGTCAGTGACTTGACGAGGTCGGCCAGTTCGGAGCGCGGCATCGACTTCACGTCTCGGCCCTCGAACACACCCGCACTGACCGCGCGGCCGGGCTCGCCCTGTGCACGGCGACCACGGCTCGCATTGCGTCCCGAACCACCGATCGCGACATCGGTATCCTCGGCTTCCTCGTAGACCTGATCGAGAATGTCCGCGATCTTCTTCCGCAGCGGCTGCGGATCGACACCCATCGCCTTGTTGTAGGCAACCTGCTTTTCGCGGCGGCGGTCCGTTTCCTCGATAGCGATCGCCATCGAGTCGGTGATCTTGTCCGCATACATGTGGACCTCACCGGAAACGTTGCGAGCCGCGCGACCGATCGTCTGGATCAAGCTCGTGCTGCTTCGCAGGAACCCTTCCTTGTCAGCGTCGAGAATTGCGACCAGGGAGACCTCGGGGAGGTCGAGGCCCTCGCGGAGCAGGTTGATGCCGATCAGAACGTCGTACTCCCCCAGCCGCAATTGCCTAAGCAGTTCGACACGGCGAAGCGTGTCGATCTCCGAATGCAGGTAGCGGACCCGAATACCCAGTTGCAGGAGGTAATCGGTGAGGTCCTCGGCCATCTTCTTGGTCAGCGTCGTGACCAAGATTCGCTCGTCCTTGTCAGCGCGCTGCCTGATCTCGTGAATCAGATCGTCGATCTGACCCTTCGTCGGTTTGACCACGACCTTCGGATCGATGAGTCCGGTCGGCCGAATGACCTGCTCGACGAACTCGCCACCGGCCTGCCCCATCTCGTAATTGCCTGGAGTCGCCGACAGGTACACGACCTGACCGATGCGGTTGGCGAACTCTTCCCAGGTGAGCGGCCGGTTGTCGACCGCCGACGGCAGACGGAAACCGAACTCGACGAGGTTGCGCTTGCGCGACATATCGCCCTCGTACATGCCGCCGATCTGCGGAACCGTCACGTGTGACTCGTCGATCACGAGCAAAAAGTCTTCGGGGAAGTAATCGATGAGCGTGGCAGGTGCCGACCCTGCCGACCTGCCGTCGATGTGCCGGGAATAGTTCTCGATTCCCGAGCAGAACCCGACTTGCCGGATCATCTCCAGGTCGTACTGGGTCCGCATTCGCAACCGCTGCGCTTCGAGGAGTTTGCCCTGCTTCTCCAACTCGGCCAGGCGCTCGGTCAACTCGGTCTCGATGTCCCGAACCGCCCGTTCCATGCGCTCGGGCCCTGCCACGTAGTGGGTAGCGGGGAAGATCCGCAACGCCTGCACCTGGCGAACCACATCGCCTGTGAGCGGATGAAGGTAGTACAGCGCCTCGATCTCGTCGCCGAAGAACTCGATCCGGACCGCCAGTTCCTCGTAGGACGGGATGATCTCGACCGTGTCCCCACGGACACGAAACGAACCACGCACGAACGACAGGTCGTTGCGCGTGTATTGAACGTCGACCAGCAGCCGCAGCAGTGCGTCCCGGTCGATGTTCGCTCCGACCTCGAGCTGCACCGACCTGTCCAGGTAGGACTGCGGAGTGCCCAGACCGTAGATGCAGGACACCGAGGCGACCACCACGACATCGCGGCGTGACAGCAGACTCGAGGTCGCCGAGTGCCGGAGGCGCTCGACGTCGTCGTTGACCGAGCTGTCCTTCTCGATGTAGGTATCGGTCTGCGCGATGTACGCCTCGGGCTGGTAGTAGTCGTAGTAGGAGACGAAGTACTCGACTGCGTTGTGCGGCAACATCTCTCGCAGCTCGTTCGCGAGCTGCGCGGCGAGCGTCTTGTTCGGCGCCATCACCAAGGTCGGGCGTTGCAGCTTCTCGATCAACCAGGCCGTCGTTGCGGACTTGCCTGTGCCGGTCGCGCCCATCAGGACGACGTCCTTTTCGCCGGACGTGATGCGCCGCTCGAGCTCCGCGATGGCCTGCGGCTGGTCGCCGGCAGGCTGATGGTCGCTGACGACCGTGAACTCACCGCCGGTGCGCTCTATGAGGTCGCCGACCGGCCTGTGCTCGGAGTGTGCGATCGGGTATTCGGTAGCAAACGCCATACAGAACAGCGTAGGCGGACCCACCGACAGGTTCATTCCCGCCGACAAAACGACGGCCGCCCTGTAGCTTCGGGAGTCGTGGTACCCGTGCACAGACCGAAGGTCGAATTCTTCGACGTCGAAAACGGAACGAACACCGACCCGAAGGGCTTCGTCCGTGAGGTCGAGCGGTATCGAGTCGAGCCGTGGGGCCTGTACATGGCCCGACACAGCGACCACCACGCGTTCCACTACCTCGAGTCCTGGCTGATTCCGGCCCTCGGCGTCCGAGTGTCGATCTTTCACTACAAGCCCGAGCATCGCCGTGATCAGGACTATTACGTCGACATCGGCGAATTCACCACCGGTGCCACCGTCTGGAAGGCGGTCGACCACTACCTCGATCTGGTTGTGCGGACCGGTCGCGACATCGAACTACTGGACGTGGACGAGCTGATCGAAGCCCGAGCGGCGGGCCTGATCAGCACCGCCGATACCCACAAGGCGATCGAACTCGCAGTCGCAGCCGTCGACGGCATCGCCAGCCACGGTCACAACCTCGACAGTTGGCTGGCCTCGCACGGAATGCACGTCACCTGGGCTACATCGATCGCGCAACCCACTTCGGGAGCTCCTTAGCAGCCGCGGCCGCACGGGCGATCTTGTGGTTCTTGCCGAGGATCAACTTCAGCTGCAGCTGACTTTCGGTCCAGAACGCCGCCCGCGGAGATTCGGTCCACGTCTCGTGGAACAGCTTCTTGGTCGCCGCAATGGCATCGGGCGACTTCGCCACGATCTGGTGTGCGAGCTCGGTAGCACCGGCAAGCGGGTCCGAAGACACGTCCGTGACGAGTCCGTACCGCTTGGCACGCGCGCCGTCGAATATCTCCGCGGTCATCGTCAGGCGTTTGGCGACATCCATCGGCACGAGTTCGCGCAGGGTCACCGAACCGGTCATGTCCGGAATCAACCCCCACTTGCCCTCCATGATCGAGAACTCGGTGTCGGGCGTCGTGAACCTGAAATCCGCAGCCAACGCGAGTTGCATCCCGCCACCGAAACAGTGCCCGCGGACGACGGCGATCACCGGCACAGGCAGCTCGCGCCAGCCCCAGCACGCCTTTTGGAAAGTGTTGGTGGTCTGGACAGGTAGCTTCGCGAAGCCTTTGATCTGGCCCATCTGGTCCTTGCCGACCGACGCAAAATCCAGTCCCGAGCAGAACGACGTTCCCGCGCCCTGCAGGATGACCGCGCGGATCGATTTGTCCTTCGCAATTTCACCCGGCGTCGACGCCAAAGCCTGCAGCATCGGCAGATCCAGGGCATTGAGCTTGTCGGCGCGATTCAGAGTTGCGTACGCGATTCCGTCGACAACTTCGACGATGATTCGATCAGACATTCGGCAACCCTAGCGGGACCGGTCGTCGTCGGCGTACTCGCGTTGGCGCGGTACCAGCGGCAGTACTCAGTTACATCAGGCCGCTCGACGCGGACGGCGGATCCGGTGGCGTTGTCGGCCGCGGCTTCTGCTCAGCCGCACCCCCTTTCGGGGCAGAGACGGCGTGTCGCTCGGCGAGTCCTGGTGCGACTCCCGAGCCGGCGTGCGGCTGAAGGAGTCACGGTGTTCCGTTCTCGCTGTCAGCCCATGTGAGAGCGCGAACGTATGCGGAATCGAACCACGGTTCTTTCGCTTCGACATATGCGTCGATCGCCGACGAGTAATCCGGGAATTTCCGTGCGGCAGCGGCTGCGGCTCGTTTCACTTCGAGGTACTCGTCGCGAACGGCGGGCTCCGCACGCAACCAATCACGGAATACGAGAGCGAACCGTTGATTTGGCCAACCATCTACGCGCACATGAATATTCACCGGCCGACCGGGGTCGGCGCCACCATGAATTCGCTTTGCCCATATGGCAGGGTCGTCGTCGGCGGGTTTCGGGCTGTCGCCCATTATCTTTTCGATTCTCGGAAAGCCGCCGCTCGCAAGCGGTTCCGCCAACGCGTCCGCAGCGGCGAGGTCCGCAACGGTCACCTGAATATCCAGCACATCTTTCGCTGGTAATCCCGCAACCGCGGTAGACCCGACGTGGTCGATGCGCGAAGCGGTACCGCCACACAAAACCCGCAGGCGCGCGATCAGACGCTGCGCCTGAGAAGGCCACTCCGGGTCGGCCGGTACCAGCGCCGGCATCGTCCGAACCACCGATCCGGACTGAATGTTTCGGGCGAAGGGCACCAACCGGTCCTCCCACAACGACTCGACCTCGCCGTCGATCGACCCTTCCGGTCCACTGTTGTCGAGCCACACGTCGGCCACGGCGCGGCGCTGCTCATCTGTCGCCTGCGCGCTGATCCGCGCCCGCGCATCCGCTTCGGGAACACCACGCGATTGCGCCAACCGCTGGACCCGTTCCTCGGCGTCGACATGAACGACGACAACAAGATTGAACAACGGAGCCAAACCGTTCTCTACGAGCAACGGAATATCCTGCACGACAATGCCGTCGGCGGGCGCGGAGTTGATCAGTTCCGCGGTTCGCTTGCCCACCAATGGATGCACTATCGAGTTGAGCTTTTTCCGGGATTCCTCGTCACCGAAAGCCTTTGCTGCCAACGCAGGTCGATTCAGGCTGCCGTCGTCCTGCAGAACCTCGGTACCGAATGCGTCGACCACTGCCGCCAGCCCCGGCGTTCCAGGTTCCACAACCTCGCGGGCAATAAGATCCGAATCGACTATTACTGCGCCACAGCGCGACAGCACTTTCGAAACGGTCGATTTCCCGGCGCCCATGCCACCCGTCAAGCCAATTCTCAACACGCATTCAGTCTCTCATTACGACACGCCGCTAGCACACCAGTCCCAAATACACCTGGTTTCCCAGCGTGTCGGTTATGTTGCACGTGGCGAGCCAGGCCAACCGTTCACTAACAAAGGAAAACCATGCGAAGCAATAGACACCAGGACGGTCGGCACCGCCTGGGCATGCCTAACGGCGTGCATTGCATCATGATCCCTGCGGTGGCCGACGCCCTCGCGGAGCATCGTCGCAACTGGTTCACGTCGCTCATCAACCCCGCTCGCCACAGCTTCGCAGGAATGCGCAAGCGCAGCGTGTCCGCATCGAACTACTGGGTGCCCGCGACAGCCAGCTGAACTAGAGCGATGCCGAACATGGCCCAGTCCCACTAGGGGCTGGGCCGTATTTGTCCACAGTGCTGAATTGTCCTCCGCTGTGCCGAATTGCCCTCCGCGTCGCTCCCGGCTGGCGTGTCCGAGACCCAACCAGTGTCAGCCCAAAGACAAAGGCCCCGATCCGTTTCCGGATCGGGGCCTTCAGGTTCTAGCAGCTATCAGGCGTTGCCCGACAGCTTCTCGCGCAGTGCAGCGAGCTGTGCGTCGCTGGCAAGCGAGCCGCCGGCCGACTCAGGAGCCGACGAGGTGGCAGCTGCGCCACCTTCGGCGGAACCGGTCTCCGAGGAGTAACCGGCTGCTGCCTGGGCAGCTTCGGCGGCCTCGTCGGCAGCCATCTTCTCCATCTGAGCGGTGTGCATCTTGTGGCGACGCTCGGCCTCGGCGTACCGGCCTTCCCACTCTTCACGCTGCTTGTCGAAGCCTTCGATCCAGTCGTTGGTCTCGGAGTCGAAGCCCTCGGGGAAGATGTAGTTGCCGGCCTCGTCGTAGCTGTCCGCCATGCCGTACTTCGACGGATCGAACTCGGCGTGGTAGTCCTCGTTGGCCTGCTTGAGGCTCAGCGAGATGCGGCGACGCTCGAGGTCGATGTCGATGACCTTGACCATCGCATCGTCGCCAACGCCGACGACCTGGTCCGGGACCTCCACGTGGCGCTCGGCCAGCTCGGAGATGTGCACGAGGCCCTCGATGCCCTCTTCGACCCGAACGAACGCACCGAACGGAACGAGCTTGGTGACCTTGCCCGGGACGATCTGGCCGATCGCGTGGGTCCGGGCGAACTGACGCCACGGATCTTCCTGCGTCGCCTTGAGCGACAGCGAGACACGCTCGCGGTCCAGGTCGACGTCGAGAACCTCGACGGTGACCTCGTTGCCGACCTCGACAACCTCGGACGGATGGTCTATGTGCTTCCAAGACAGCTCGGAAACGTGGACCAGACCGTCGACGCCGCCGAGATCGACGAACGCACCGAAGTTGACGATCGAGGAGACGACGCCCTTGCGGACCTGTCCCTTCTGGAGCTGGTGCAGGAACTCGCTGCGGACCTCGGACTGGGTCTGCTCCAACCATGCGCGACGCGACAGGACCACGTTGTTGCGATTCTTGTCGAGCTCGATGATCTTGGCCTCGATCTCCTTGCCGACGTACGGCTGGAGGTCACGGACACGACGCATCTCGACGAGCGAGGCGGGAAGGAAGCCACGGAGACCGATGTCGAGGATGAGACCACCCTTGACGACCTCGATGACGGTGCCCTTGACGGCCTCGTCCTTCTCCTTGAGCTCCTCGATGGTGCCCCACGCGCGCTCGTACTGTGCACGCTTCTTCGAGAGGATCAGACGGCCTTCTTTGTCCTCTTTGGTGAGAACGAGGGCCTCGATCAGATCGCCCACGGAAACGACCTCGTTGGGGTCGACGTCGTGCTTGATGGAAAGTTCTCGAGAAGGAATTACACCTTCAGTCTTGTAACCGATGTCGAGCAGAACCTCGTCGCGGTCGACCTTGACGATGGTGCCTTCGACGATGTCGCCATCGTTGAAGTACTTGATCGTTGCGTCGATGGCGGCGAGGAAGTCCTCGGCGGAGCCGATGTCGTTGACGGCTACCTGCGGCGAGGTGACGGTGGATGAGGGCATGTGTTGAGTTGCTCCGGACGGATTGTAGGTAGGTTGGTGGGCGTTCGGTCGGACACGAACGTCGTTGCACCTGAACTGGCCATTTCTGAACCAGCGCAGCACAAAGACACTCGCGGCTCACAGGTTACGCGCCTCGATATGAGCGGGGCAAACCGGGCGCGCCACCGGAGGCCTACTGTATTCGCGTGCCGAACGAGCCGATCGACGAGAAAACCCGCGAACGCCACGCTGACGCGCTCTCCGCGTTGGGCGCGGTCGGCGTGAGCCGCACCAAGATCGACTCGAAGTCGAGCGAGCGCGCAAGCCGCGTCTGGTGGGACGCCGACGCGACCGACTACCACCGGACCCATGGCGATTTTCTCGGTGTCGACTCCGAACACGGCGAGTTCGTCTGGTGCCCGGAAGGCCTGCACGAGGGCGATGTGCACTTGCTCGGTGAGATCGTCGGCAAGCGGATCCTCGAGATCGGGTGCGGTTCAGCGCCCTGTTCGCGCTGGTTGGCGGCGTCGGGGGCGCACCCCGTCGGGCTCGATCTGTCCATGGGGATGCTGGCCAGGGGACGTGAAGCGATGCAGCATGGCCCACGGGTACCGCTGGTCCAAGCCGGAGCCGAGTCGCTGCCGTTTGCCGACGAGTCCTTCGACCTGGCCTGCTCGGCCTTCGGCGCCGTCCCCTTCGTCGCGGATTCGGCGCGGGTCATGCGCGAGGTCGCCCGGGTGCTGCGCCCGGGCGGGCGCTGGGTGTTCTCGGTGAACCACCCGATGCGCTGGATCTTCCCCGACGATCCGGGCGAAGCAGGGTTGACAGCCACCATCTCGTACTTCGATCGCAGCCCCTATGTAGAAGTAGATGCCGAGGGCACGCCGACCTACGTCGAGCACCACAGAACCGTCGGTGATCGGGTCCGTGAACTCGTCGCGGCCGGCTTCGTCGTTGTCGACATCGTCGAACCGGACTGGCCCGAATGGCTCGACCGCGAATGGGGCCAATGGAGCCCACTGCGCGGCGAACTGTTTCCGGGAACGGCGATCTTCGTCGCCGAGCTGCCTTATCGATCCCCGCTGCGGCCGACCACGCGTCGACGCTGAGTGTCGTATGCGGAGCGCAGGAGGTCGGCGACTGTCGCCGATGTCCGATCAGCCGGTACAACCACCGCGAGCCAACCGGCCGCTGCATAGACGGGATGCGGCCGCATAACGTCGGCTTCGGCGAAGTCGCCGCCTGTGGTCAGCTCTGCCAATCTCGCGCGGCCGACGTTGATGTTCACTCGCCACCGGCCATCTGGGTCCAGATCGGACTGCGTGTCACCGGGATAGTTCTTGGTGACGATGGTCGCGAACGGCTGCATGTTCGCCGGGACTTCTCCGTCCGGTGCGTAATAGAAGAAGTAGTCACCCCACGCGATCTCCGGAGCGGAGCTTCCGGCGGCCGGCGCCAGGACAAGCACCCCTTCCAGCGAGCGGACCTCCTCGAGAATCTGTTCCATACTCATGGTTCAAGCCTATGGTCGAAGTGCGTATGGAGGGATCGACGATCAACAGCGCTTTGTTCAGAGCGGGCACCGATATAGCAAACCTGTTGAGCGAAACAGTTCTTTCTGCGGACCATCACATCTAGGGTTCGCGGAATGCGAAGGTTCCACGTCCTGGCGGTCCTTGCGTTCCTACTTGCGACTGCATTCCTGAGTGGTTGCGGCGGGCCCGACGATTCGGACTCCAACGTCCTGCGTGTGGGCACCGAGGGCACCTATGCACCATTCAGCTATCACGATCCCGAGACCGGCGAACTGACCGGCTACGACGTCGAGGTCATCGAAGCGATCGCCGAAAAGCTGGATCGGCGAGTCGAGTTCGTGGAAAGCCCGTGGCGGTCGATCTTCAACAACCTCGAGGCCGACCGCTTCGACGTCGTCGCGAATCAGGTCTCGATCAACGAAGACCGCAAGGCGCGATACGACCTGACCGAGCCCTACGTGCAGACCGACGGCGTCATCGTCGTCCGCGCCGACGACGACCGAATCAAGGGCGTCGAAGATCTGCGGGGCAAGGTCGCGGGCCAGACATCGACGAGTAACTGGGCCGATTCGGCACGCGGGGCCGGTGCCGAGGTCGAGGACGTCGAGGGCTTCACCGAGGCCGTTCAGATCCTCAAGGACGGCCGCATCGACTTCATCATCAACGACAACCTCGCCGTGCTGAACTACCTGGCGGGACATCCGGACAGCGGCCTGAAGACGGTCGGTGTCGTCGGGGAGCAGAGTTCCCAGGCGTTCGCGCTGCGCAAGAACAGCCCCCTGACCGCCGAGATCAACAAAGCCATCGAAGACATTCGAGCGGATGGCACGCTCGAGGAAATCGGCGCCGAGTACTTCAATCCGGAGCCCAAGAGTCCGCGCAGCACAACGAAACTGGTGCTGGACACGCTGTGGCCGTTGGCGAAATCGGCGTTCACAGGGACGATCCCGCTTACCGCGATCAGCTTCGTTGTCGGATTGGTGATCGCACTGGGTGTCGCGCTTGCGCGTCTCTCGGCGATCGCGCCGCTGTCCTGGCTGGCCCGGATCTACATCTCGTTGATTCGTGGCACTCCGCTGCTGGTCCAGCTGTTCATCATCTTCTTCGCACTCCCCCAAGCCGGCATCACGATCGAACCGTTCCCCGCGGCTGTCGTCGCGTTCTCACTCAACGTGGGCGGCTACGCGGCAGAGATCATCCGTGCCGCGATCCTCAGCGTCCCGCGCGGGCAATGGGAGGCGGCCGAAACCATCGGCATGGGCTATCGGACGACACTGCAGCGGATCATCCTGCCCCAGGCACTGCGGACCGCTGTTCCCCCGTTGTCGAACACCCTGATCTCACTGGTGAAGGACACGTCCCTTGCGTCGACGATCCTCGTCACCGAGATTCTGCGAACCGCCCAGATCGCCGCCGCACCGAGTTTCGAATTCTTCGCCCTCTACGGCACTGCCGCTCTCTACTACTGGGTGATTTGCCTGGTGTTGTCGTTCGGCCAGGACAAGCTCGAACATCGACTGGATAGGTACATCGCGAAATGACGAGCAACGAGCATGTGACGAGCGCCGACGCCCGACCGCTGATCGAAGCCACCGGCATCACGAAATCGTTCGGTGACAACAAGGTGCTGCGCGGTATCGACATCAAGGTGCCGCGCGGTTCGGTCACCACGATCATCGGGCCGTCGGGTTCGGGCAAGACGACGCTGCTGCGTGCGCTCAACGCGCTGGATGCTCCAGACGGGGGCGTCGTCCGGGTGGGTGATGTGGAGATCGACTTCGCCACCAAACCCAGCAGGGCCGCGCTCGGGAAGTATCGCGCGCAGAGCGCATTCGTCTTTCAGTCGCACAATCTCTTTCCGCACAAGACGGCGATCGAGAACCTCGCCGAAGGACCGATCGTCGTGCAGCGGCGGCCGAAAGACGAGGTGTACGCAGAGGCACGCGAACTGCTCGAACGAGTCGGGTTGGGACACAAGGAAGATGCGTATCCGAGTCAGCTTTCGGGCGGGCAGCAGCAACGCGTCGGCATCGCTCGCGCCTTGGCGCTACGGCCGAAGCTGATCCTCTTCGACGAACCCACTTCGGCCCTCGACCCGGAACTGGTCGGCGAAGTGCTGAAGGTCATCAAAGACCTCGCGTCGAGCGGTTGGACCCTGGTGGTCGTCACGCACGAACTTCAGTTCGCGCGTCAAGTTGCCGATCAGGTGCTGTTCACCGACGGAGGGCTGGTCGTCGAGACGGGCCCGCCAGCCGAGGTGATCGGCAACCCGAAACATGAACGCACGCGCCGGTTCTTGGACCGGATTCTGAACCCCCTGGACGATTGAGCCAGTCCGCAACGCGCATCGCACGAGACTGAAGCATTTCGCCCGGATTCCGGGAGAAATAGTTCCGTCCCTCCCTCACTTCACTTTTCGACCGGCCTGGTCCAGCGCCAACCGCAGGGCGTATTCGATTTGCGAGTTGACGCTGCGCAGGTCGTCGGCCGCCCACTTCGCGAGAGCGTCGTGGACGGCCGGATCGAGCCGCAGCAGAATCTTCTTACGCTCAGGCATGACTTTCCGGCTCAGCCATAGATCGTGCCGGTGTTGACGACGGGCTGTATCGCGCGGTCGCCGCAGAGCACGACCAGCAGGTTCGACACCATGGTCGCCTTGCGGTCTTCGTCGAGTTCGACGACGCCTTGCTCGGCCAGTCTGTCGAGTGCGAGCCCGACCATGCCGACCGCACCTTCGACGATGCGGGTTCGCGCGGCAACCACCTGAGCGGCCTGCTGCCGGACGAGCATTGCTTGCGCGATTTCCGGCGCGTATGCGAGGTGCGTGATCCGCGCCTCGAGAACTTCGACACCGGCGAGGTCGGTCCGGTCCCGGAGTTCGGTCGTCAACTCGCTCGCGACTTCGGCGCCGTCGCGCAAGCTGGTTCTGCCTTCTTCGTGCGAGTCGTACGGGTGCGTCGTCGCCAAATGCCGGACGGCGGCCTCGGACTGAATCGCGATGTACTCCTCGTAGTCGTCGACCGCGAAGGCGGCCTTCCCGCTGTCGACCACTTTGTAGACGACGACCGCAGCGATCTCGACGGGGTTGCCGTCGGCATCGTTGACTTTCAGCTTTGCAGTCTCGAAGTTGCGCACTCGCAATGTGATTCGCCGCTTCATTGTCAGCGGAACCACCCACTGGAACCCTGCGTCACTGACCGACCCGATGTAGCGGCCGAAGAACTGAATCACCCGAGATTCGTTCGGGTTGATGATCGTGAAGCCGGTCGTGAGCAACAGCAGGATCACGTCGAGGACGATCGCCGCAACCAGCAGAAGAGGGCTGCGCAACGCGATTGCCGGCACGAACGCCGCGATGCCGACAACGAGCAAAACCAACAAGACCACGAACCCGTTGGCACGAAATGCCTGTCGTTCCATCATGCTCTCCTTGCTATCGAAGTGATATCACAATAGTAGCAGCACCAGACAGCCGTTCGGTTCAGAGCGAGTCAAACCCGTGAATCCGGGGACAGTCGCTGACAGTGTCGCGGTATCCCTCGAACCTGTTCGGGCACCTGGTGTTCCGAATCCATCACCGCCGCACTAGGAGCCTGGCCCGCGTGATCGAAGTAAGCAATGTGACCAAGGCCTTCGGTCGTGGCAAGCACCGCGCAGTCGTGCTGGACGGAATCGACTTCACGGTCCGGGCCGGCGAGATCTTTGCCGTCGTGGGCCCGAGCGGCGCAGGCAAGAGCACCCTCGCCCAATGCATCAATCTGCTCGAGCGCCCGACCAGTGGGTCGGTGATCGTCAACGGCGAAGAGTTGACGCACCTCAGCGATCGGAAGCTGCGAGTCGCGCGGCGCCGAATCGGCACGGTCTTTCAGGCGTCCAGCGTCCTGCAACGCCGCACTGCGGCGGAGAACATCGCGCTGCCACTGGAGTATCTCGGCGTCACCAGCGCCGAAGTGAAACGCCGCGTCGGCGAGTTGCTCGACCGTGTCGGCCTCTCGGATCGGGCCGGGCACTACCCCTTTCAACTCTCCGGGGGCCAGCGGCAACGAGTCGGGATCGCTCGCGCACTGGCTTTGCGACCTTCTGTGCTCCTGTCCGACGAAGCGACGTCCGGGCTCGATCCACAGACGACGTCGTCGATGGTGGCGCTGCTGCGGGAACTTCGTGACGACCTCGACCTCGCCATCGTCTTCATCACCCACGAGATGGACACCGTCCTACAGGTTGCGGACTCGGCCGCCAGGCTGGAGCACGGCCGGATCACCGAAAGCGGTCGGCTCGCAGACCTTTTGATCGACCAGAGTTCTGCCCTCGGCGCAGAATTGCGACCGCGGCACCGCGACGCTGCTGCGCAGGCGGGCGACGACGTATGGAACCTCACCTACGACTCGCCCAACGTTCCGGCCGACTGGATCACTCGTATATCGGCAGACCTCGGCGTTCCGGTGGCGTTGCTCGGGGCGGCCGTGCAACTGGTCGACGGAGTCAGCGTCGGTAGTGCGACGATCGGAGTACCAGCGCATGCGAGCGCCACCCTGCCCGACCTTCTGACCCGGTACGGGCTCAGCGCCGGCACCTCTCCCAGCACGAGGGAATTGGCGGCAGTCGGATGAGCGCGACACAGGTTCTGGCGGCGAAGGTACCCGTCGAAGAGCTTCCCGCACTGCTGATTCCCGCGTTTCTCGACACCTTGACGATGGTCGGAATTGTCATGGCGGTTGTGGTTTTGGTAGGCATTCCGCTAGGTGCGATCGTGCACAACCTCGGGCCGGGCGGATTGTTCGAGAACCGCGCGATACACACACCGGTGAGCTGGCTGATCAGCGTCGGGCGGTCGCTGCCGTTCCTCATCTTGATGGCATCGATCGTGCCGTTCACCCGCTTCGTCACCGGCACGAACATCGGCATCGCAGCTGCGGTGGTCCCGATGTCGATCGCGGGGATCGCGTTCTTCACCCGGATTGTCGAGAACTCGCTGCGCTCGGTACCGCCGTCGGTCGTGCAGCTCGCCCGCGCATCCGGCGGATCGAACATCCAGATCATCCGCACTGCCCAACTGGGCGAGGCCGTCCCGGCAATTCTCGGCGGCCTGACGATCAACACCATCGCGATGATCGAATACTCGGCCATTGCGGGAACGATCGGTGCGGGTGGGATCGGTTACGTCGCAGTGACTTACGGCTACCAGCGCTTCGATCAGACCGTCATGGTCGCGACCATCGTCATCCTCGTGGCCACCGCGGTGGTCGTTCAACTGATCGGCGATCTCGCCGTCAAGCTCACCACCCCACACCTGCGTTTCCGGCTCGCCCGGTAATGCGAATACACCGAATCAGGAGCAGCACATGAGCACGACCAACGACGCCGACCACGGCTTCGAGCTGAAGAAACGAAAGAAGTGGCCGATCTTCGCGGCGGTCGGCGTTCTGGCCGTCGCCGCATTCGGCGCCAAGTTCGCGTTCTTCGGCGACAAACAATCCGCGAACGAAATCGACGGCGCCACACTCGTCATTGCCACTGCCGAAGGGAACGCCTCCGAGCAGGCACTGATCAATTTCGTCGCGGCGGAAGTCGCCCCGAAGTACGGCATTACGGTCGAGTTCCGGGGCCTCGCCGACAGCAACACGATCAACCGCGCTGTCAGTGAAGGCGAAGTCGCGGGCACGATCTACCAGCACAAGCTGTGGCTCTCACAGGTGCTCGAGTCCAACCCGGACTTCAAGGAACAAGCCGCCACGCCCGTTTTCCGCTGGGGCTTCGGGCTCTGGTCCGACAAGTACAGCGACGTCTCCCAGATTCCGGACGGCGGGACGATCTCCCTCTACTCGGATCCGGCGAACGAGGCGCAGGGCCTGTGGCTGCTCGAGCGAGCGGGTCTGATCACGCTCGATCCGTCAGTCGACAAATGGAGCGCAACCCAGGCCGACATCGTCGCGAATCCGAAGAACCTGAAGTTCACGCTCCTGGACTTCGGTGCCCAGTCGCGCGCCCTGCCGGACCTCGATGCGGCAGTCGGCTACACCGAGTACTACCTCGCCGCGCAAATCCCGATCGAGAAGCAGATCTTCGCCCCGGCCGCACCGGACGAGTTCGCAGGCCAACTCACCATCGGTTCGGATTGGGCGGAAACCGACAACATCAAAGCCCTCGTCGAGGCGTTCAAGGATCCCGCTGTGCAGCAGTTCCTTGCGACGGATCCCACAGTGAAGGGAATTCTGCTCCCACTCGGCTGACCCTCTGCGAAGCCACTATCGTCGACGGACTCGCGCCAGCACGTGCTCGGTGAACTCACTGGTCGACGCCAAGCCACCAAGGTCGGCGGTGGCTGTGCCCGCCTCGAATGTCGCAGCCACCGCACCTTCGATTCGCCCTGCCGCGCGTCCCAGCACAGGCTCTTTCCGTTGCTCGCCCAGCCAGCGCAGCAACATGGCCGCGGAGAGAATCAGCGCTGTCGGGTTGGCCCGGTTTCGGCCGGCGATGGTCGGCGCGGCACCGTGCGCGGCTTGCGCCATGGCCTGTGTCTCGGAGCAGTTCAGCGACGCCGCGGTACCCAGCGAGCCGCTCAACTCCCCCGCCAGGTCCGACAGGATGTCGCCGAAGAGGTTCTCGGTCACGACCACGTCGAAATCGGAACCACACCGAACGAGGTGGGCCGCCATCGCGTCGACGTGCTCGTCGGTGACCTTCACGTCCGGATACGAGCGCCCCACATCGCGGCACGCGTCGCGGAACAATCCTGTCGTCAGCGGTAGCACGTTGGCCTTGTGCACGATCGTGACGTGCTTGCGCCGACTCTGCGCAAGCCGAAAGGCTGTGTGCGCGATCCGTTCCGACGCCAGGCGCGTGACGACGCCGACCGACATCGCGACATCGGGTGTCGGCTGAAACTCTCCCGATCCGGCGAACATGTTGCGGTCGGCGTACAGCCCCTCGCTGTTCTCGCGGACGATCACGAGGTCCATATCGTGTGCCACCGATCGCACACCGGCGAAGGCACGCGCTGGGCGGATGTTGGCGAACAACCCGAACCGCTTCCGGATCAGTCCACCCGGCGGCGGACCGATCCGGTGCTCGGCGGAGTACGAAGCACTGTCGTGCGGTCCGAGTATCCATCCGTCGACCTGGTCGAGAGCGTTCAAGGTCTCGTCAGACAGCGGCGCGCCATGCGCATCGATCGCCTTGTGCCCCATGAGAAGCGGCACCCACTCGACCGCAAGAGCGCCGACGGCAGCGACTGCCTCGTCGACCACACGCTGCGTGGCGGGAACGATTTCATGACCGATGCCGTCGCCTTCGATCAGGCCGAGCCGCGAGGGATTCACAGCCACATCAGTACCATGCCAGCATGGTTCAGTCGGTAGAGCTGTTGCTCGACGACACCGCCGAAGCCGCGATTCGACGGCAATGGCGCATGCTCGCGGACGCCGGATTGCCGAGTCAGCAGCCACACCACCGGCCGCACGTCACGCTGTCTGTCGCGAGCGAGATCTGGCCCAGGATCGAGAAGCAACTTCGTGAGGTCGACTTCGTACCCTTTCCGATCGACATAGGAGCTGTCACCGTCTTCGGTGGCAAGCGGCCGGTGCTCGTTCGATCGGTCATCGCATCCGACAACCTGCTCGGGTTGCACCGCCGCGTTCACGACGCGCTCGCCGAATGCCCCGGAACCGCAGCCAACCTGTCGCCCGGACATTGGACGCCGCACGTCACCCTCGCGCGCCGGCTGCAACCGGACCAACTCGGCGAGGCGATCCGAGCGGTTCTTCGCGAACGCGACATCGCGGCGACGGCGGTCGGCCTCCGCCGCTGGGACGGCGACCGACGCGCCGAATGGTCCATTACGTGAGCCCTGGAAGATTTGGAATACCCGCAGCGTTAGATGAAAAGACAAACACGAGCGAAAGGATCGCAGTGGCTACACAGACTCTGACCCAGGAGAACTTCGACGAGACCATCACCGGAAGCGACGTGGTTCTCGTCGACTTCTGGGCGAGCTGGTGCGGACCGTGTCGCCAATTTGCGCCGACGTTCGAGAAGTCGTCGGAGAGTCACCCCGACGTCGTGCACGGCAAGGTCGATACCGAGGCCGAGCAAGGGTTGGCGTCGGCGGCGAACATCCGCTCGATTCCGACCATCATGGCGTTCCGTGAGGGCGTACTCGTCTTTGCCCAGCCCGGCGCCCTTCCCGCCCCAGCGCTCGAGGACCTCATCACGCAGGTGAAGGCCCTCGATATGGACGACGTCCGCCGTCAGCTCGCCGACCAAGAGGCCGCCTCAAAATAAGCGCAAAGAATCTCCGGATCGTTGTCGAAACAGCTGGGTATCGTTCGACGCGTCAGTGAGGCCGACACCACGGCTCATTCACGAAGGGGAGATTGCGATGCGATACATCAGCTGGGTTCGAAGCACCGAGGACTTCGGCAACCCGCCGCAGGCCTTGATGGACGAAATGGGCAAGGCTATGGCGGAGTCGGTCAAGAACGGCGTGATCGTCGAGGCCGGCGGTATGGGGACGCTGCGTGAGCACGGAACCAAGCTGACTCTCACTGGCGGCAAGATCCTGGACGGCCCCTACAGCGAGGCGAAGGAACTGGTCGGCGGTTACGTCATTCAGAACCTCGACTCCTACGAGGAGGCAGTCGAGGGCGCCCGTTGGCTCCTCGAACTGCACAAAGAGCACTGGCCCGAGTGGGAGGGCTACGTCGAGGTCCGCCAGATGTTCGTCGAAGGCGGCTTCGACGCGGAGTAAACAGTCACTACAAAGGTCCGCGCACCTCATCCAGGTGCGCGGACCTTTGTGTCAATGCGCTGCCGAGTCCCACGTCCGGCCGGTGCCGACCGATACCTCGAGGGGAACCGACAATTCGATCGCCGACGCCATGTTCTCGCGAACCAGCCGCTCGACCTCGTCCTTCTCGTCCGCGACGACCTCGAACAGCAGCTCGTCGTGAATTTGCAGCAGCATGCGTGACTTCAGGTCGGCGGCTCGCAGCGCGTTCTGGACGTTGATCATCGCCACCTTGATGATGTCGGCGGCGGTCCCTTGGATCGGGGCGTTCAGCGCGGCACGCTCGGCAACTTCGCGACGCTGCCTGTTGCTGCTGTCCAGATCCGGCAAGTACCGGCGCCGACCGAACAGAGTCTCGGTATAACCGACCTTCCGCGCGACGTCGACGGCTTCGCGCAAGTAGTCGCGGACCCCGCCGAACCGCGCGAAATAGACCTCCATCTGCTCTTTCGCCTCGTCGGTGCTGATCTTCAGCTGAACGGACAGCCCGTACGCGCTGAGTCCGTAGGCCAAGCCGTACGACATCGCCTTGACGCGGCGCCGCAGTTCCGGCGTCACCTCATCGATCGGGAGGCTGAATGCTTTCGATGCGACGAACGAATGCAGATCTTCGCCGGTGTTGAACGCCTCGATCAGGCCCTCGTCCTTGCTGAGGTGGGCCATGATCCGCATCTCGATCTGGCTGTAGTCGGCGGTCATCAGCATGTCGTAACCGGGTCCGACGACGAACCCGTTGCGAATCTGCCGACCGGTGTCGGTCCGGATCGGTATGTTCTGCAAGTTCGGTTCGGTCGACGACAACCGACCCGTCGCCGCGATGGTCTGGTTGAACGTCGTGTGGATGCGACCGTCGTCCGATACGGCCTTCAGCAGACCGTCGACCGTGACCTTGAGTCGGGTCGCGTCCCGGTGCGCGAGCAGATACCCCAGGAACGGGTGCTCGGTCTTTTCGAACAGCCCCTCGAGCGCATCGGCATCGGTGGTGTAGCCGGTCTTGGTCCGCTTCGTCTTCGGCATGTCGAGTTCCTCGAAGAGGACGACTTGCAGCTGCTTCGGCGAACCGAGGTTGATCTGCTTCCCGATCACCTCGTATGCGGCATTCGCCGCGGTGGCGACGTCCTGAGCGAACCGGCTCTGGAGATCGTTCAGGTGGTCGAGATCCATGGCGATGCCGGCGGTTTCGAGATCGGCCAGCACGGTCAGGAGGGGCAGTTCCATATCCCGGAGCAGCGGCATCGACTCGATCTGCTCGAGTTCGGTATCGAACGCGGCCGCAAGGTCGACGACGGCGCGCGCACGCAATATCTCGGCCTCGGCCGTCGCCGCGCCGACCTGCTCCTCGTCGTCCAGCAACGAAAGCTGGGTCTGCTCGGACTTCTCGACCCGCAGTTCACGCCGAAGGTAGCGTAGTGACAAATCGTCGAGGTTGAACGTGCGCTGTCCTGGGCGAACCAGATAGGCAGCGAGCGCGGTGTCGGTCGTCATCCCGCCCAGCGCCCAGCCACGCGCGCGGAGCGCGTGCATCGCGGACTTCGCCTCATGCAGCGCCTTCGGCTGATTCACATCGGCAAGCCATGCGCCGAAGGCTTTTTCGTCCTCCGGCGTCAGCCACTCGACATCGACGTAGCCGCCTTCGCCGTCTGACGCCGCAATCGCGATCGCCGTGACGTCGCCGCCGTAGGGCGTTGTCTTGCCCACGATCGTCAAGCCGTGCCGCTCGCCTGTGCTCGCATGCTTCGCAAGCCACCCGGTGAGTTCGCCGGATCCGATCGCCCCGCCACTGATCTCGAAACCCTCGTCCGCCTCTGGTTCCGCGGAGGCCAGGGTCTCGAACAGACGGTCGCGCAGTACGCGGAACTCGAGGTCGTCGAACAGCTGATGGATCTTGGTGCGATCCCACGGACCGAGTTCGAGCTGAGTTGGCGTATAAGGCAATTCGACGGTCTTGAGTAGTTCGGTCAGCTGCCGGTTCATGACGACGCTCGACAGATTCGCCCGAAGCGCATCGCCGACCTTTCCGCGGACCTCGTCGACCCGGTCTACCAACGTCTCCAGGCTGCCGAATTCCTTGATCCACTTCGCCGCGGTCTTCTCCCCCACCCCCGGTATCCCCGGAAGGTTGTCGCTCGGGTCGCCACGCAACGCCGCGAAGTCGGGATACTGCGTGGGCGTCAGCCCGTACTTGGTCTGGACCTCTTCGGGTGTGAACCGGGTCAGCTCCGATACGCCACGCTTCGGGTAGAGCACCGTGACGTTCTCGTTGACCAGCTGGATCGCGTCGCGGTCACCGGTCACGATCAGCACCCGGAACCCGAGCGGGACAGCCTGCGTAGTCAGGGTTGCGATGATGTCGTCGGCCTCGACACCGGCTTGCGCCATAACCGGAATCCCCAAGGCCCCCAGCACATCTTTGGTGAGCTCGACCTGCCCCTTGAACTCGTCCGGTGGCCGGCTCCGGTTGGCTTTGTACTCGGGGTAGGCCTCGGCCCGGAAAGTCTGGCGGGAAACGTCGAACGCGGCCGCGACATGCGTCGGAGCCTCGTCGCGCAAGATGTTGATAAGCATCGCGGTGAACCCGTAGACGGCGTTCGTCGTCTGGCCGCTCTGTGTCTTGAAGTTCTCGGCGGGCAGCGCGAAGAACGCACGGAACGCCAGCGAATGCCCGTCGAGCAGCATCAGCGTCGGCTGGGCGGGCGTGCCGGATTCTTTCGCAGCGGCGGTGGTCGCGGTGGTTGCGGGGCTCACTCGAGTGAGTCTAGGGATACCTACCGACACGGTTGCGACGCGTCCGCCGCTACCCGACGCCGAGGTACGCCGATTTGATCGCAGGATCGGCGAGCAGGCCTTTCCCGGTGCCTTCCTTCTTCACCTCACCCGTCTCGAGGATATAGGCGCGGTCGGTCCGAGTGAGGGCCTGTTGTGCATTTTGCTCGACGAGCAGGATCGTCGTTCCAGATGCATTGATCTCGGCGATGATCCGGAAGATCTGCTGGATGATCATGGGCGCGAGTCCCATCGACGGTTCGTCGAGCAGCAGCAGTTTCGGACGCGCCATCAGGGAGCGGCCGATCGCGACCATCTGCTGCTCACCGCCGGACAGGGTGCCACCGACCTGCGTGCGCCGCTCGAGCAGACGCGGAAAGAGCTCGAAGATCCACTCGAGCCGTTCGTTGTACTCGGCCTTCGTGTCGAACTTGCGCGCGTAGCAACCCATGTCCAGGTTCTCTTGCACGGTCATGCCAGGAAAGACGCCACGTCCCTCGGGCGCCTGGATGATGCCGAGCTTGACCCGGTCGTGCGCCTTCACGTGCGTTATGTCTTTGCCGTCGAACATGATTCGACCGCGTGTGAGCGGCAGGAGACCGGACAGCGCACGCATCGTCGTCGTCTTGCCTGCACCGTTCGCACCCAGCAGCGTGACCAGTTCACCCTGGTCGACGCGAATCGAAATGCCGTGCAGCGCTTGGATCCGGCCGTAGTTGACCACGATGTCGGTCGCTTCGAAAAGCGGGTCACCCGGCGCGCCGGTGGTCGTGGCGAGGTCGCTATCGGGTTTTCTATGCCGTGACATCGTCAGGGACCCCCAGGTAGGCAGCGATGACTTTCGGATCCTCGCGGATCTCGGCGGGCAGGCCGTCGGCAATCTTCTTGCCGAACTCGAGCACGACGATCCGGTCCGTCACACCCATGACCAGTCGCATGTCGTGCTCGATCAGCAGCACGGTGAATCCGTCGTCGCGAATCTTGCGGATCAGGTCCATGAGCGCGGCCTTCTCGCTCGGGTTGAAGCCGGCGGCAGGTTCGTCGAGGCACAGCAACTTCGGCTCCGTCGCGAGCGCGCGCGCAATTTCGAGCCGACGCTGGTCGCCGTAAGAGAGATTCTTCGCCTTCTCGACGGCGCGCGGCGCTATGCCGACGAACTCGAGCAGCGCCATTCCGCGCTCCACCGCATCGTGTTCTTCTCGACGATGACGCGCGGTCCGGAAGATCGCCCCCGGCACCGACGTCCGGTGCCGCGCGTCCGTGCCGACCGCGACGTTCTCGAGAGCTGTCATCTCGTTGAACAGGCGAATGTTCTGGAAGGTCCGGCCAATGCCGAGCCGGGTGATCGCGTTGCGCTTGGTTTTGGTCAGCGGCTTACCGTCGAAGTAGACCGTTCCCGACGACGGGCGGTAAACGCCGGTGATGGCGTTGAAGCACGTCGTCTTGCCTGCACCGTTGGGGCCGATAAGACCGAGGATCTCACCGCGCCGAATCTCGAAACTGACGCTGTCGAGTGCGACAAGGCCACCGAACTTGACCGTCAGCTCGTCGGTCCGCATCAGCGCTTCACCGACCGCTGTCTGAATCTCACGAGTGGGGGCAACTGCTTCCGCGACAGCTTCGGGATCCGCGAGGACGGGATCGATCGCCGCGACGTCGACGATTCCCGCCTCCGGCTTGCCGACCTCCGGCGCAAACCCGGCCGCCATGTCCTCGTTGTCGAAGAGCGCGTCGCCCGCGCCCGGGGTCGTCATTTCTCGGCTCCCGTCGCGAGGACCGGTCTTCGCACGGCCTGGTAGACCTGTCTGCCGTACGCCAGCAACTTCTGCCGGGCCGGGAACAAACCCTGTGGCCGGAAGATCATCAGGACCACCAGGGCCAGCCCGAAGAACAGGTATTTGTAGGAGCCGAGCGCCTGACCGCCGACCTCGACCGAGAGGAACCGGTTCGGGAGGTAGACGATGATGAAGGCGCCGACGATGACTCCCAGCTTGTTGCCCTGACCGCCGAGCACCACGGCGCAAAGGAACAGCATCGAGTTGATGATGTTGAAGTTCGTCGGGTTGACGAACTGGACCTGGCCCGCGTACATCGCGCCCGAGAGCCCGCCGATTGCGGCACCGATAGTGAACGCCCAGAGTTTGAACTTGAACGTAGGCACACCCATGATTTCGGCGACGTCTTCGTCCTCACGGATCGCGACCCACGACCTGCCGACGCGGCTGCGCTCCAGATTTCCAACCAGCAGCAGCACGATGATGATCATTGCCATGCCGAACCAGAACCACCAGACGCCGACGTTCAGCCGTTCGGAGATGTTGCCGCTGAAGAAGACACCGTTCGGATAGCGATCCGACTCACCGACGTGCGGATACTGGATGTTGCTCAAGCCGAGGCTGCCGTTGGTCAGTTCGGGCAGGTTTTCCGCGCTCAGTTTGACGATCTCACCGAAGCCGAGCGTCACGATCGCCAGGTAGTCGCCGCGCAACCGCAGCGTCGGCGTACCGAGGATGAGTCCCGAGAGCGCGGTGATTCCGATTGCGATCGGGACGCAGGCGAACCACGCCCACTTCGAGTTCAGGAAGCCGCCGTCGGTCTGATTCCAGGGGCTGTTCGGGCTCGTCAGGATCGCGACCGTGTACGCGCCGACCGCATAGAAACCGACATATCCGAGGTCGAGGAGGCCGGTCTGCCCGACGACGACGTTCAGGCCGATGGCGAGCAGCGCAACCATCGCGAACTGTGCCATCACGCTCGAGAACGAGGTACCCGGTGTGTCCAGGATCGGCGGCGGATAGACCGGGATTATTGCGATCGCAAGCAGCAGCGGTACGGCGACGGCCCATTGAACAGGGCGCGCCAAACCATCCCACCACGTCCGGACCCTGTCGCCGACACCGCGCCGCTCGACGACGTTCTCGTCCTTTCGCATGTCCACTGGCTGGCTCATACCCGTGCCTTTCCGAGACTCTCGCCAAGAATGCCGGTAGGTCGGATCATCAGAACAAGGACCAGGAGAACGAAGGCGATGACATCGCGCCACTGGGCTCCGAACAGAACCTGACCGTAGTTCTCGATGAGGCCTAGCAACAGTCCACCCAGGAGCGCGCCACGCAAGTTGCCGATGCCGCCGAGGACGGCCGCGCTGAATGCCTTGATGCCGAGGATGAACCCACCCGAATAGATGATTCCTGACGGGATCTTGAGTGTGTAGAGCAGCGCGGCCGCTCCGGCGAGCACGCCGCCGATCAAGAACGTCAGCATGATGACCCGTTCCCGCGAGACCCCCATGAGGGTCGCGGTGTTCGGGTCCTGCGCGACGGCGCGAATACCGCGCCCGAACTTGGTTCTGTTGATCAGCAGGTCGGTCACCAGCGCGAGGAGCAGAGCGGACACGACGATGATCACCGCGATATTCGTCACGACGCCGGTCGAGATGTGGAACAGCTCGGTCGGTTCGACGAGCCTGATGGGCTCTTCTGCAGTCGATCCGCCGAGCACCAGATCTTTGGGCAGCGCCGCGTAGAGAACTTGCTCGATGGCGAGCGCAGCTCCGATACCCAGGACGAGAACGATCAACGATTTCACTACCGGAAGCTGTAGCCGCCCCGACGCCCACCGCCCCAGCGCAACCCAGATGCCTACGCCGACAAGCACAGCCAACGCGATCGTCAGGCACAGAAGCGTGTTCTTCGGCAGCACGAAGTGCACGAATTCCTGCAGAACGAACGACATTCCGATAGCGGTGATCAGGAAGATAAGCGGCTTGGCCCCGCGTTTCCGCAGTGGTCTGTATGCCACGCGTTCGAGGCCGACCGCGGCGCCACCGGCGAAGAGCATGCCGACCGCCATAGCGACCGCGAGGTACACGATCGTGAGGACCGTGCCCTGCGAGTAGACGTCGGCCGACGGCCCGAACCCGAGCAGCTGCAGACCGATGTACTGCCCGAACATGCCGAGCATGAAGATCTCGGAGTGGGCGAAGTTGATCAGCCGGAGCACGCCGTATACGAGCGTGTAGCCGACAGCGACGAGCGCGTAGATCGAGCCGTAGCTCAAGCCTTCGATGGTCAGTTGCCAGAACTGATCGATCACGCCTGAGACGTTGAACCCGATCGAACTGGAGAGGATGGCTGTCTCAGCCATCACGCTCATCGTCATACCTATCCCCTAATGCGATACGCGGGTGCGGGGACGACCGAAGCCGACCCCGCACCCGCGGTCAGTTGTCGAGCCGGAACTACTCCTGAACCTTGTAGATCCAGATCAGCGCCGACGCGAGCTCGCCGTTCTCGCTCCACTTGTACTGACGGGCCAAGCCGGCACCGTCGTAGCTGCGGACGAACTCGAGCAGATCTGCGCGCGTGACCTTACCCGAATCGATTCCCTTGAGCAGGATGGTCGTCAGGTCGTACGCCTCGACGGAGTAGACGCCGGGAGCCTGACCGTTCAACGCCTCGTACGCGTTCTTGAATGCCTCCGGCGCCGGACCGCATGGGCACGACAGCAGGGCACCCTCGGACTTGCTTCCTGCCTGCTTCACGAACTCGGGATCGTTCGAGCCGTCGGCAGAGACGAAGACTGCGTTGACTCCGGCGTCCTTCAGCTGCGTCGCCAGCAACGCCGCCTCCGCGTAGTAACCCGAGAAGAACACCGCCTCCGGATTGGCTGCCTTCACCTTCGAGACGGTCGCGCTGAAGTCCTTGTCGCCCTTCTTCACGCTTCCTGCGCAGCTGGCGTCCGCGACATCGCCGAGGGTCGCGGTGACTGCTGCACCGAGACCGACGCCGTAGTCGCTGTTGTCTTCGACAACACAGACCTTCTTGTAGCCCAGCTTGTTCTTCAGGTAGTTCGCGACGGCGGGACCCTGGATGTCGTCGTTCGCCAAACCGCGGAAGAAGGTCCGCCAGCCGTTCTGCGTCAGCGTCGCATTCGTGGCCGACGACGTCACCGACACCAGACCGGCGTCGTTGAACAGGCTGCCGGTGGCCTTCGTCTCACCGGAGAATGCCGGACCGACAACACCGATGATCGACTGGTCGCCGATGATGTTCGGCACGACCTGGGTGGCCTTCTGCGGGTCACCCTCGGTGTCGAACTCCTTCAGGCCGACCTGGCAATCGGGGTTGGCCTTGTTGTGCTGATCGAGCGCGAGCTTGACTCCGTCGATGATGTTGATGCCGAGCGCGGCGTCGTTACCCGTCAGCGCGCCCGCCATGGCAATGTTCGTCGGCGCGCACGTGGCCTTACCGTCACCGGCCGGATCGGCGGCATTCGCGACCGCTGCGGCAGGAACCTCAGCGCCGTTGATGTCGATCTGAACCTGCTCCTTGATGGAGTAGCTCACATCGCTCGACTTGTCGCTACAGCCCGCCAATGCCAGCGCGGCCGCGACTCCTATAACCAACGCGCCCCTCGCTGTACGACGATGCACGTTCCACCTCCGAGTTCTGTCTCCCCGGCGGACCGGAGGGGCCAACTGCGCCAGCCCGCAGAGAACATAACCTCGCGTCGTTACATCTGCATCACATTGCGCCCATTTTCGGCGCAAGTGTCACGATCTGTGGTGGTGTCCGATTCGTCGGAGTCGAGGCAGAAGCGACTCAGTCGACCTTCAGGTTGTCGATAACGACCTGCGCAACGGCCTTCATCGTCGTCCGCCGATCCATCGCCGTACGCTGAATCCACTTGAACGCCTGCGGTTCCGAGAGTCCCTGCGTCTTCATCAGGACGCCCTTCGCACGTTCGACGAGCTTGCGGGTCTCGAGCCGATCGGACAATCCGGCAACTTCGCGCTCCAGCGCGGCAATCTCGGAGAACCGGCTCGCCGCGAGTTCTATGGCCGGCACGAGATCGGACTTCGAGAACGGCTTCACGAGATACGCCATCGCGCCGGCATCGCGCGCACGCTCCACGAGGTCGCGCTGGCTGAACGCCGTCAGGATCACGACAGGCGCGATCCGCTTGCGGGCGATCTCAGCGGCAGCGTCGATCCCGTCGCGGCGCGGCATCTTCACATCCATGATCACGAGGTCGGGCTTGTGCTCCTCCGAGAGTTCGACAGCCTGCTGACCGTCCCCCGCTTCGCCGACGACGTCGTAACCCTCTTCGCGCAACATTTCGACCAGATCCATCCTGATCAACGTCTCGTCCTCAGCGACCACTACTCGGCGCGGTCCACTCCCTGACGCGGCTGCGCTCATCGGCCTTGTCCCCTCTTGTCGGTGATGCGGGACCAACACCCTGCTTGCCAGCCCCGGTTGCTACGCAAGGGTACCGGTGCGAGGCCGTCTCGGCCCATTCTCTACAGTGGTGTCTCGCACTGCTCGGACCGACCGGTGCCGCATTACAACCGAATAAGACGAATGCCCTCGTATCCCAATTGGCAGAGGAAACGGATTCAAAACCCGTCCAGTGTGAGTTCGAGTCTCACCGAGGGCACCACGATTTACGTACGAAGTGCACATTCCGTACGGATCGATTTCGGATAAGAAACCCGCCAGCATCCGGCGGTCAGGTTGCGTCCGGCGTGGTTTCTTTGTCGGAGCGCAGCAGAACCAGCGCGAGCACGATCGCGGCAAGCGGCACGACCACCATGATCAGACTCAGTGTGTGTATCGCGTCGACCATGCTGTCCGAGGCTGCGGAAACTACCTCGCGAGCACGATCTGGATCGAGCACGTTCGTCCCACCGCTGCCTGCTTCCGTGCCGCCGTGCGCAACTCGGAGTGCTTCCCGTGCCTGTTCCTCGGTGATATTGGAATCCGCCAACTCGAGCTCGCCGTCATGCACGAAGAGCGACGTGCCGATGAGGGCAAACAAGGTGGGGCCCAACGAGTATCCGGCCTGACCGGTCGCAGACTTCAGTGCCGCCACGGCACCGCTGAGATCGGGCGGTGCGCTGCTCATCATGATCGTGGACTGTGGCGTCTGAACAACGGCACCACCGAGCCAGATCAGGACGATCGCAGCGAACAACACCGCCATCGGACTGTTCTCCTCGAGCAGAGTCAGGACGAGCAAACCGCCGAGCAGTAGGACGAGGCCGGCCACGAGTACCGATTTGTTCCCGATTCGCTCAGCCAACCGGCCGGACCCGATGGCGGCAAACGCCTGCAAGATCGTCGCCGGCACGAGCAGGAGACCGAGGAGCGCAGGCGACTCGCCGCGAATGGCGACGAGGTAGTACGCAAACAGGATCGTGCAGCCACCGGTGAGAAAGTTCTTGGTGACACCTGCCGATACTGCAACCGAGACGCTGCGCGACCGGAAAATTCGCAGATCCAATGCCGGTGTGGGGGTTCGCAACTCATGCGTCACAAACCCGACGGCCGCGACCAGTCCGATCACGATCGGTACGACCGCGCCGGGCTTCAGCCCCTCCGCGAGACGCGAGATTCCGTAGACGATCGCGAGCAACGCGACTGCCACCAACCCGACACCCGCCAGATCCAGCTTGCGCGGGGCACGGGCGGTCTCGGGCACATACCGCAGTGTGATCACCAACGTGATCACGGCAACGACCGGCGCGACGAGAAACCCGATGCGCCAGCCGAAGTGTTCTGCCAAGAGACTGCCGATTGCCGGCTGCAGAGCAGACAGGCCGAACGAGGCGCCGAGATACAGCGAGATCGCCGCCGCCCGCCGTTCCGGCGGGAAGACATCGTTGACGATAGCCAGCGAGAGTCCGAGAAGGAGCGCGAATCCGATGCCCGCACCCGCACGGGCAACCATGAGGGTCGCGCTGTTCGGCGCGGCTGCCGCCATCACGTTGAACACGACCGCACCGAACAAGCCGATAACGAACAACCGACGCTTGCCGTAGAGGTCTCCCAACGCGCCCGCGCCGAGTACCGCCGCGGCGAGCGCGAGTGTGGCGAGGCTGGTGACGAAACTGGCTGTGCTGGCGGTCATGCCGAGACCGGCGCGGACTTCCGAGATGTTCGCGGAAAGAATCGTCGGGTCCGTCAACGAAATGCTGTACCCGAGGCCCATCGCGACGACGGTCATCGTCGCGGCCAACCCGGACACCTGCGGCGGCGCCTCGGTCCCCTCAACCGGCTTGGTCATCACGGCACCGTTCCGGAGTCGGCCGACCGTACGACCAATTCGCCATACTTGCTCACCTCGCGGGATCCGATGACATCGTCTGCGAACAGTTTCCACACTGTGCCCGCTGTCTGCGCGCGAATAGCTTGGTCATTGCCACGCCGTGATCGAAATGTTCGCGGCGGGAAAGTCCTCGAAGCGGTCCGTCGTCACGCTCCAGGCAGTCAGCGTGTCGCCGACGAGGCGCGCGCTGTGCACAAGGTGGGTTCGTTCGGCATACGTGATTCGCACGGGATCACCAGCATGCAGAGCCCAGAGGGCTTCGTGATGGCCGTGTTCACCTAAGGCTGCGATGAACTCGTACGCTTGAGCGGGCTTGTCCCGCTTGTGATTCGCGGTCGCGGCGAGGTGCCGGGCCTGGCGAACGGGATCGGCGTCAGGAAGCGACAACTCCGCGACATCGTCCTGCGCTACTTCCATTTTCGCCGATGCGGACCCGTCGACGACGACAACGCCGTCTGTGTCCCGGAGGACGGGTGAATATCCAGCGCCTCGAAGTGCAGCCAACGTAGTGGCAGCGTCGCCGCGCGACACGACAACCGTCGGCGCCAGGACGAACAAGCCGAGCTTCGCGAGCTTACGGTTGCCGACGAGCTCGTGCAGCAACACCGTGTCATCGGCTACAACCGCACTGCCGACATCGATCACGCCCAACCGACCGTGAGTGCGAGCGACGTCGTTTATCAAGTACTCGAGCGGCTGGGGCACACCGGCCTGCGCGATGGCGGTCAACTTATCGAGCAGCTCGCCGGCCGTGGCACCGCGATCGAACGCGGCCCTGACACTGTCCGGGGTGAATCGCCACATCGTCGCGGTACCGCGCGATTCGCGGCGACCCACACTGTCCAGGAACCCCGAAAGCTCGGTGGTCGGCGGACCGAACACGACCGCGGTGAGATCGGCACCGATCAGCGCGGAAGTGTGAGCGCCTGATACCAATTCACCGATCGCGGCTTCGAGTGAGCCGTCGACCAAGCCACGACCTATGGCCGTCGCCCCACCCAGTGCGATCGCGCCGAGCAGCGTTGCCTCTTTCGCGACGCCGTACAGAACGTCGTCGAGCGACTCGTCGTTGCGCAGCGGAGCGCGCCACGCGAGAATCGGCGCAAGCTCGGTCATCGCCGAAACACCCTGGCCAAGTGGGAATCCGGCGTATACGCCCAGCAGATTGTGCCGAAGACTCGCGTGCACGGGGCTATCGCGCAATTCGACAGCTCGTTTCGGGTCCAGCAACGCCGTCTCTCCGGACTGCCACCACACCTTCAGCACGTCCGTCGCACGTGTCTGCGCGTCAGCAGCTCCCCACGTCGGCGCAGCAGGCCCCGGTATCAGACCGGGACTCAACGGCACCTGGCGCTTCCGGCTCCGCCCCTTCGGAGCAGGCGGATCCGCCGGCGCGAGAACGCCGATCGCTAGGGCCAGTGCGACAGCCAGCGCAATCTGGTCCACGTCGGCACCGTGGTCTTTTGCGAGCGCACGCTGGACCTGGACGCCGACCGCTCCAGACTTGATCGTCGGAATGAGCTGTCCTGCAGCAGAATCCACCAGTATCGAGATCAGCTCGAGCAGTCTGAGCAGGTGCACAGCAGCGTCGGCGTCGGCGTGCTCGGTGGGGATCGGTTGAAGCGCCACCTCGGGCTGCTCGGCGTGTAGGGGCAGACGCCAGCGCTCGCCCCGCAGTCCGAGCCCGACCTCCAACGGCATCGATGCAACGCCATCCGGGGTTGGCCACAGCAACCCGCGCGCCACCGCCCAGTCCCCCGCGTGCGGCGCTTGCCGGATACGCGATGACCCGAAGTTCAGCTGGAAGTATTCGAGTTCGGCTCCGGTCGTTGCCATTTCGAGCAGTACGTCGCGCTCGGGTGCCGGCGCAGAGTCGACCAGCGCGCGGACCGTGTCGGCATCGCCGAGGTACGAAGCGAGCCGATCGACGACTTCCGCCTTCGAACCGTCTCCTCGGATCGCGAGCTTGGCAGCTATCGGACGCAGAACGCTGAGGGCTGCCTGCTCGAGCAAAGCCCGAACCGGCGAACCGAGCCGGGCGCCGGGAATGGGGAATGTGTACGGCGTAGCGATCACACCGTCGTCGGTGACCCACGCCAGGGAAAGGTCGACAAGGTCGGCGAGGAAAGCCCGGACAGTGGCGATATCGCTGTCCATCCAGGACGCCACGTTGTCGATCGTGACCGGCTGCCCGAGCTTTTCGACGAGCGCTAGTGCGCCGAGCACCTCGGCGTGCGGCAGAGACAGCCGATAGTAGGCCGCAATGATCGACTCCTGGCTGAACAGCCGCTGCGCAAGATCCTCGATATGCGCAGGCCAAGGTAAGTCCAAAGAATCCGGCCGCCCACGCATGACCGTTGCCAGGCGGTCGGCCTCGAGCGTCCGCAGATGGGCGAGCAGTGTGCCCACGTTGTGGCCTGGCATGAACCGACCCTACGAGACGCACCCGCCGCGCTGCGGGCCCCTACGCCGCGATGGCCGGGTCGTCGACGAAGTCCGACCGGTCCCACCAGATCGGCGTGGCGTGATACTGCGCCGACGGATATGGCGCAGTCGGGATATGCGACGCAATGACCCCACCCGCCGAGACCCACAGCTTGATGACGGGATCTGTTCCGGCGGTGGCGATGACGTACCGAGCATCGAGTCGCGACATGACTGCAATCCGCGGAATTCGGGCGAGCGAATGCGTGATCGCTTTGCGGTCCGGGCAGCGGTCGGACACCCACGCGGCCTTCATCTCGACAACCCCTTCGGGAATGCGGTCCGCGATCATGTCGTACAGATCGGCCTGGCCCGGGCAGCCGTCCCACTCGAGGAGCGCGTGCGAGTCGTCGGCGACCGCGTACGGGCCTTGCGCGCGCACTCCCCCGACGACCTCGCCGTCCGGCGAAATGGCAACCAGGAACATCGACGTCGAACTCCCGTCGCGAATCTCTTCGAACTCCAAAGCGCTTTCGACGCCGAACTTCCGGTAGGTGTCCAATGCGCCGGCCAGATAGGCCGCCCACAACTCCGGATCCTCCGACGGCACACCGACAACCATTCGGCAGTCGGAATTGGGGATCGAATAGGTGGTCATGTCAGGCGGCCTTTCCGTTGACGATTCGCTGAGCCAGATCGCCACGCACGCGAGCTGGGATGTCGGGAGCAAACTTCGAGAGGTATGCCGCGGCCCACTTTTCGTCCCCGGTCAGGAACGGGTAGTCGCTCGGGGTCATGTGGCGAATGGCGATCATCGCGTACGGCGCATCGAGCGGCCGGAATTCCGCATTCCACAATCCGGATTCGGTGCAACCCGGATAGAACTGACCGATCATCAAGTCGTACTTGATGAACAGGTTCTTGAATTCGAGCTGGATGTCGTCGATCAGCGCATGGTCCGCGAAGTCGGGAAAGACGAGAATTGCAGACTTGAGACTCTCGTCCTTCGCGTCGAGAGGTGCCGAAGACTGGAACTGCCGAATGACTTCCGTCAGCGCGCCGGCGATCTCCTCACGACTCAAATCCGCACCGTCGAGAAACGCAACGGAGAACAGGTCCTTCTTGATCGACGGGAGGGTGAACGGGCAGATCGCGCCTTTTCGGCCGAGCTCGGGGTGCGACCGACTCAAGTAGTCGACGGCCCAACGCCGAAGCTCCCCGGCAGCCGCATCGTGGCGGCTGGACGGCACACCCGTGAAAAGGCTCGACAGGCTGATCGTGGCGTGGCTCGGGGCGTCGAGGCTCGTTGCGTGCATCGTCGATCCTTTCTTTGTGCAGTAGTGGTCTTCGCTGGTGAGACCAATTCTTCGGCCAGAACGCCCGCACGTCTGTCGGCCGTGAGACACCCGTTGTGTGTCCGCCCCGACACAGCAGGCCGTGTCACTCCTGCGACTCGAGATGCAGGCGAGTTTGAAGAACATCACCGATTCCTGTGATGCATGAGATAGAGAAGTGCAATAGTGGGACGGCGTGTCGCCTTGACTTCCGGATTGTGGACAGTCTTGGCGGTTGGGGTGGGGCGCATGATTCGAGGAGGTCACGTTGCCAACCCTGGAAACGCACACCGCGTGCACACGACGACCCAAAGTCTGGGCCGCTCGCGCGATGCTCGGTGTCGGCGCTATCGGCGCGTGCGTCGCCTTTGCTCCAGCCGTATCCGCTGCCCCGTCCGAACCACCGGTCGATCCGCGGGTGGCGCGGGAACTGGCGTCGATACTCATCGAATCGCTCCAGACCACCGACGCGAACGTGGCTCTGCAGGACCTTGCCGCGCCGGGCGGTCAACTCACCCGCTGTCTGATCGACACGGCGGTCTCGTCCCCCGCACCCGTAGCCGACGCGGACGCCCTCACAACCCTCACACCGTGCCTGAACGTCGTCGGCGAAGTCGATCCCACCGCGCTCCCGCGACTGGTTTCCTCGCTGAACATTCGCAAGATGGTGGCGACGCTCGCCGACGCCAGGCAATCGAACGACCCAGCCGTTTCGCGCGTCCCGCAGGCACGGCCGTCACGACCGACTCCATCCGTGGCAGATCCAGATACCGGGGCGGACGACCCGCTGGAATACGCCGTACCGGATTCCGATGAGGGACCGTACGTCTCGCCGTCAGCACGGACGACGTCCGGATCGGGGCGCTACTTCGCGCCCACGTCGGGGACCCTCACCTCGCCGTTCGGCGACGGCCGCAATCACCAGGGCATCGACATCGCGAACTCGATCGGCACGCCGATCGTCTCCGTCACCGATGGCAAAGTGATCAGCGCCGGGCCTGCCGAAGGGTTCGGGCTGTGGGTCCGAATCCAGCACGCCGACGGCACGATCACGACCTATGGGCACAACAATGTCAACGTCGTCACCGTCGGGCAACGCGTCAGCGCCGGCCAGAAGATCGCGACCGTCGGGAATCGCGGCGATTCATCGGGCCCGCACCTGCACTTCGAGGTGAAGACTCCCGGCGGGCAGAATGTCGACCCGCTCGAGTGGCTCGCGGATCGCGGGATCGAGATCGCGGACGACGAATCCACTCCCGACGTCGACAGGTCTGGTCGGACCCTCGTCGCACATGATCCCGGCTAACGCGCAACGGTGGAGCATTTCGCCCCTGTGCACGTTGGGGTTCGCCGCCGTACACTGCGATTCACTCGGTCCTGACCTGCGTCGACGTGGCTGGTCTTGCTGAGGTAAGCAGTGTCGAAACCCCAGGAGGACGGCAATGTTCGGTCGATCGAAGACAATCCGGGGGCGTCGCAGCCGAGTGCTGATCGCGGTTCTCGGCGCAAGCGCACTCGTCATGGCCGGCTGCGCGGACAACAGCGAGGGCAGTTCGAGCAACACCGGGTCGTGTCCGACGACAACAGCTGCACCGGACCCCGCCAAACCCGACGACCCCGCCTCTGCGCTACCGGAGAAGATCAAGAGCTCGGGCAAACTGGTTGTCGGCGTGAACATTCCGTACGCACCGAACGAATTCAAGGACGAAAGCGGCAAGATCGTCGGGTTCGACGTCGACCTGCTGAACGCTGTCGCCGAGGAGCTCGGCCTCACCACGGATTACCGAGAAGCCGACTTCGACAAGATTATTCCAGCGCTGCAAGCGTGCACCTTCGACGTCGGGATGTCGTCGTTCACGGATACGAAGGAACGCGAGCAGCAGGTCGACTTCGTGACGTACTTCAGTGCCGGCATTCAGTGGGCGCAGCAGACGGGTAAGCCGATCGACCCGAACGATGCGTGCGGCAAAAAGGTTGCCGTGCAAGCAACTACCGTCGAAGACACCGAAGAGATTCCTGCCAAGAGCGAAAAGTGCGTCGCCGAGGGTAAACCGCCGATCGAGAAAGTTCTCTACGACCGCCAGGACGACGTCGCCACCAACCTCGTTCTCGGCAACGTAGATGCGATGTCGGCCGACTCCCCCGTGACCGCGTACGCGATCAAACAGAGCAACGGGCAGATCGAAGCGGCGGGTGGCGTCTTCGACGCGGCACCGTACGGCTGGCCGGTTTCCAAGGGTTCTCCGCTCGCCACCGCGCTGCAGCAAGCGTTGCAGAGGCTGATCGACAACGGCCGATACAAAGAGATCGCGACGACGTGGGGCGTCGAAGCGGGGATGATCGAGAAGCCGGTGATCAACGGAGCGACAAGCTGATCCAATCGGAACGAAGCCTGACGAGGAGTCCGCATGTCCGATCTACCTCCCGTCGGGACCGAAACAGACCCCGAAGCGATCAAGGCGGTTCCGCTACGACGGACAGGTAGGTGGATCGCCGCTGTCCTGATCGCCGTAGCGGTAGGGCTCTTCCTGTGGGGTGCCGCCACGAACGAGGCGTTCCACTGGAGCACCTACCGCCGCTACCTGTTCGATCGCCGGATCTCCGAAGCGGCGTGGAACACGATGCAGTTGACGTTGCTCGCCATGGCGATAGCGGTCGTGCTCGGCGTCGTCCTCGCAATCCTGCGGCTGTCGTCGAACCCGGTCTTGAAATCGACAGCATGGGTCTACCTCTGGATTTTCCGCGGCACCCCGGTCTACGTGCAGCTCGTGTTCTGGGGCCTGTTTCCTTCGCTGTACAAACAGCTCGATATCGGTATCCCGTTCGTCCACCAGTTCGCGCACATCCAACTGCAGGGCATCAGCGCGAACTTCGTCTTCGCCGTGATCGGTCTCGGGTTGAACGAAGCGGCATACATGGCCGAGATCGTCCGCGCGGGCATCAGCGCAGTTCCGCACGGGCAGTCGGAAGCATCGCTCGCACTTGGGATGTCGTGGGCGCTCACGATGCGGCGCACCATCCTGCCGCAGGCGATGCGTGTGATCATTCCACCGAGCGGCAACGAACTGATCAGCTTGCTCAAAACCACGTCACTCGTGACCGCCGTGCCGTACAGCCTCGAGCTGTACACCCGAAGCCGGGAGATCTCCGCGCTCACCTTCGAGCCGGTGCCGTTGTTGCTCGTCGCCGCCACCTGGTACCTCGCCATTACGAGCGTGCTCATGGTCGGTCAGCACTACCTCGAGCGCCATTACTCCAAGGGCGTGCACGGACGAACGACCCGCGCACCGCGGAACTTCACGATCGCGCGGGAGGGCAAATGACTACCGGCGTTCCGATGCTGCGGGCCGACCGGGTGTGCAAGAACTTCGGCGCGCTCCGAGTTCTCAAAGGAATCTCGCTGGAAGTCGAGCGGGGCCAGGTGCTGTGCCTGGTCGGACCGTCGGGGTCGGGAAAGTCGACGTTCCTGCGCTGCATCAACCATCTGGAGCAGGTGAATGCGGGGCGCCTCTATGTCGACGGTGAACTGGTCGGCTACCGCGAGCGCGGCGACAAACTGCACGAGATGCGACCGAAAGATGCTGCACGCCAACGCCGCCAGATCGGCATGGTGTTCCAGAGCTTCAACCTGTTCCCACATCGGACAGCGCTGGAAAACATCATCGAGGCACCGATGCAGGTCAACAAATCGAGCAAGTCAGCTGCGGTGGAGCGGGCCCGGATCCTCCTCGACCGGGTGGGGCTCCGGGACAAGGCGAACGTGTATCCGGCGCAGCTCTCCGGTGGCCAGCAACAACGCGTCGCAATAGCCAGGGCACTTGCGATGGAACCGAAGCTCATGCTGTTCGACGAACCGACATCGGCGCTCGATCCAGAGCTGGTCGGTGAGGTTCTCGCTGTCATGCGGGAGCTGGCGGAAGACGGCATGACCATGGTCGTCGTGACGCACGAGATGGGCTTCGCGCGCGAGGTCGCCGATCAGCTGGTATTCATGGACGAGGGCGTGGTGGTCGAATCGGGCGAGCCGCGGGCGCTGTTGGCGGCACCGCAGCACGATCGCACGAAGGCATTTCTCTCGAAGCTGCTATAGCTCTCGAGGCTGCGATAGCCTCGCACCTGCCATAGCACTGTGCGCGGTTGGCGAGTCTATGGACTCGCCAACCGCGCACAGTGCCTAGCCCTATCGCCTTGCGGAAATCGCCACTCCAATCGCCGTGACGCCCACTGCGATTGCACCGAGGACCAGCGAGTTGCCGAGGCCGTCGGCGAACGCCTGCCGGGCAAGGTCGCCGGCAGCTCCCGTTGCGTGGGCCAGCTGGCCGATGCCGCCGTTCTCGCCGAGCTGATCGGTGAGGGTCGATGCCAGCACGCTGCCGAAGACCGCGATGCCGACGGCACCGCCGAGCTCACGAGCCAGGTCGTTCATTGCCGAGGCAACGCCCTGCTGATCGGCTGGCAGCGACTCGGTCAGAGCGCTGGTGGCCGGCGTCATCGCGAGTCCCATACCTGCGCCGAGGATCGGCAGTCCGACGAAAAGGACCAGGTAGTCGATGTCGCCGCCGAGCGTGCTGAGGGTAAGCATCGCGACGACGATCAGCGTGAGGCCGAGGACGCAGGTCTTGACGTGCCCGAGCTTGCTCGTCACATGATGGGCATTTCGCGACGATCCCATGAGTCCTGCCGCCATCGGGAGCATGCAAACTGCGGCAACGATCGGACGCAGGCCTGCGACCAACTGCAGGTACTGCATCATCAGGAAGACGAACCCGAAGAATGCTGCGAACTGCACGGTGATCGATGCCGCGCTCGTCGAGAATCCCCGGTTGCGGAACAGTCGCGGATCCAACAGCGGATGGGCGACGCGCAGCTCCCAGGCGACCGTGACTGCCAGCATGATCCCACCGAACAGCAGGCCGAACACCGTCCGCAAGGAGTCCCAGCCGGCGGTCGGAGCTTCGATGATCGAGTAGATCAGGGAACCGATGCTGAGGACGAACAGTGCCGCACCGCCGAGGTCGAGCCGATGAGACTGCTTTTCCGCACTTTCCGGAACGGCACGGGCAACCAATACAGCGGCGACGACGGCGAGCACGATGTTGAGGCCGAAAACCGAACGCCACGAGAACCATTCGAGCAGAGTTCCGGATACGACGAGGCCGAGGACGGCGCTCGCACCTGCGACGCCGGACCAGATTCCGATGGCCCGTAGCCGTTCCTTGTCCGAGTACACCGTGGTGATCGTGGACAGCGTCGCGGGCATGACCAACGCGGCACCGATTCCCAGCAACCCGCGGAGCCCGATGAGCGTCCCGATGCTATCGGTGAACATCGCCAGCAGTGAAGTGACGCCGAAGATCGCAAGTCCGGCATGCAGGGCGAGCCGGCGCCCGTACCGATCCCCGACCGCTCCGCCGACGAGGAGCAACGACGCAAAGACCAACGCGTACGCATCGATGACCCAGGAGATCTGCGTCTGCGATGCGGCGGTGTCCCGCGCCAGGTCCGGCAGCGCGACGTTCAGGGATGTGACGGCGGAAACGACGGTCGCGAGCGACAGGCAGACCGCCGGGAGCAGCAACTTCCGACGCGCGGACGTCGATTCCGGCTCCACCTTGGTGAGTACTTCGACGGTCATCAGTTCTCCTCGGGTTGGTTTATTCAACGATGTTGAAATAACTCTGACACATCGTGCGCTAGAATTCAACAGTGATGAATAAATCGGTTCAGAAGGCAGGTCCCGGCCGGCGCGGCGGGCAACCAGAGACTCGGCAGGCGATCCTCGAGGCAGCTGCGGCGCGCTTCGCCACCGAGGGATTCACGGGCGCGACGGTACGGTCGATCGCGGCGGACGCAGGCGTCGACGCCGCGATGATCAACTACTTCTTCGGGTCGAAGCAGAAGCTCTTCGAAGAGGCTCTTGCGTTGCGCGCCAATCCCATCGCACTCGTCACCGAGCTGGTGAAAGGGCCGATCGACGGATTCCCCCGGCGGCTACTCACAACGTTGGTGACGACCTGGGACAACGCCGAGAATCGGCCCCCGCTGCTGACGATCATCTCCGCCGTCAAAGACGATCCCGCTGCGAACGGACTGCTGCGCAATTTCCTCGAGGAGGTTCTCGCCGGACCCGTGGCGGAGCGACTGATCGAAGCCGGAGTGCCGGGCGAGAACGCGCGGCTTCGCGCCGGACTCCTCGCGTCGATGTGCATCGGGCTCGTGATGGCCCGCTATCTGGTACGGGCGCGGCCGATCGCCGACCTGCCCGCGCAGGCCGTCATCGACGGCTTGGTTCCTGCCCTCGAAGCCGTCCTGGACTCGTAGAGCACGCCACGGTAGCGGCAGAGCGCGACCGCGGATGTGGATTCGGCGGTCAGCCGGCGGCGCTCTCCCCCGGCTCGATTCGGAAGCCGATCTTCACCGTCACCTGGGTGTGCGCTACCGCGCCGTCCACGATGTGGCCACGGGTCTCGATCACCTCGAACCACTCCAGATTTCGGACCGTTTCTGCCGCGCGGGCAACCGCGTTCGCTATTGCCCCGTCGGAACCCTCCGTGGACGAGCCGACGACCTCGATGACGCGATACACATGATCACTCATGCTGAAATCCTCCCACCATGTGCGGCATCGGCCCGCGTTTTCGGCGGAGTTGGTGTGGCTGGCTACACCATGAACCGGCGGGGTTCCCCGCTCGTCCGGGCGCCCGCGGCACACCAGACTCGATCCCATGACCGCGACCCAGGCGACCTACACGCACCCGACTCTGGCCATGCGCAAGACTGACACTGTGCCGATGATTCTGTTGCGTGCACCCATCGCTGCCCAGACCTGGCGTGACGCCGCATACGTACTGCTCGCGACCGTCCTGGGTTCAGCCGGTATTGCCTATCTCTATCTCGGGTTCGGCGCCGGGCTATTCTTCGCGATCACGTTGGTCGGCATCCCGCTACTGGCCGCAGTTGTCGTGGGAGGCCGGGTGTGGGGCAACGTCTACCGCTGGCTGGCGACAGTTTTGCTCCGCTCCGAACCGCTGGAACCGCCGCGATTTCAGGCCGAACCTGGCATCTTCGGGTTCATCAAGTCCGGTCTGAGGGACCGCACCGGTTGGCGTGCAATCCTTTTCGTCGCCATCAAGGCCGTCGTCGGACCGGTCGGCGGCTACCTCGCCCTGACCTTCGCGGTCATGGCCGCGTTCACCGCGATCTCTCCGATTCCGTGGACATTGTTCAATCCGACGAATGTCGATTCGAACGGCGTTCACCATCATTCGCTCGTTCAGTTCGGTGATGTCTATTTCGAGACCTGGCCACAGATGCTGGCGTTTTCTGCTCTCGGAGTTCTGGCCTGCTTCATCGCCCCCTGGCCGATTCGCGGCCTCGCGAGCCTGGACCGTTTGCTGATCAGGACGTTGCTCGGCCCGACCCAGCGCGACGCCCGCGTACAGCACCTCGAACTCGCCCGGACGTCGGCGGTAGAAGACTCGGCGGCAACCCTGCGACGCGTCGAACGCGATCTGCACGACGGCACGCAGGCTCGCCTGGTCACCATGGCGATGGCACTCGGTCGCGCAGAGGAACGCATGGCCGCAGGGGGTGACGCTCGCGAACTCGTCTCCGACGCCCACGCAAATGCCAAGGAGGCGTTGAAGGAACTACGCGAAGTGGTGCGCGGCATCCATCCTCCGGCGCTGGATCTCGGACTGGCGCCGGCGCTCGAAACACTCACGTCGCGGTGCACGGTCCCCGTCGACCTGAGCGTGCAGCTGACCCGGCGCCCCTCTCCCGGCATCGAGGCGATCGCGTACTTCTCCGTCGCAGAACTGCTGACCAACGTCACCAAGCACGCGCACGCGACGCAGGTCTGGGTCGACGCGCGAGACACCGACGGCGATGTCGTGCTCACAGTCCGTGACAACGGCATCGGCTGTGCCGACCCTGCGCGCGGGACCGGTCTCGCCGGCCTCGCCGCGCGTACGCAGACGGTCGACGGATCACTCGACGTGGTCAGCCCGCCCGGCGGACCGACAGTTGTCACTATCGCGCTTCGAGGTGGCTCGTGAAGATCGTCATCGCCGAGGACAGCGCAATCCTGCGCGACGGATTGGCGCAATTACTCATCGACCGCGGCCACGAAATCGCGGCGATGGTCGGCGACGCCGAGTCACTCGGTCCCGCGGTCGACGAGCACCGTCCCGACGTCGCAGTCGTCGACATCCGCATGCCGCCGTCGTTCACCGACGAGGGCCTGGTCGCAGCGATCGCGTTGCGGCGCCGGCACCCGGAGGTCGGCGTCCTGGTCTTCTCGCAGTGGATCGAAACACGTTATGCCGCAGAACTTCTCGCAGGAAACGCAGCGGGCGTGGGTTACCTCCTCAAAGACCGTGTCGCCGACGTCAGCGAGTTCGTCGACGCACTCACCCGCGTCGCGAACGGCGGGACCGCGCTGGATCCCGAGGTGGTGAGCCAGCTCATGGGAACATCCCGGCGCCGGGACGAGCTCGAGCGCCTCACGCCACGCGAGCGCGAGGTCCTGAATCTGATGGCGCAGGGGCTGTCGAACTCGGCAATCGCGGCGGCACTGGTCGTCACCGATCGGGCCGTCGAAAAACACGTCGGCAATATCTTCGCCAAACTGGACCTGCCGCCATCCGACGACCATCACCGACGGGTGCTCGCCGTCATCAAACAACTCGGGCGAACCTGATCGTCACGCCGGTGCAACAAATGGCACCTACCCTGGCGACATGTCGCAGCGACGCAGGTCGGTGCTTGCGTCCAAACTTGTGATCGAGCGACCCGGCAGCCCTCAGCACGCAATCTTGGACGAACTGCGCCGGGTGATCCTCGACGGCGCAGCACCACCAGGCACTCCGATCCCGCTCGGTGAGGTCGCCGACCTGTTCGGCGTCAGTCAAATTCCGGTCCGCGAATCGCTCAAGACGCTCATCGGCGAGGGCCTGGTCGACCATCGACCGAATGCGGGATACGCGGTCGCCCAGTTGACTCCGGACGAACTGCACGAGATCTACATCGTGCGCGAGACATTGGAGACAGCAGCTCTCTCGGCCGGCCTCGCGAAGGCAACCGATGCCGATCGCCTGGCCGCCATCGAGGCGAATGCCGCTCTGGAACAAGCCATTCGAGACGACGATCCCGTTGCCTACCATCGGCACAGTCGCAGCTTCCATCTGGCGCTGACGCGTCCGTCGAAGATGCTGCGATTGCTCCACATGCTCGAATCGGCCTGGAACATGACCGAACCGGTACAGCCGATGGTCCACTCGACCGGCCACGACCGCTCGGCACTGCACGACGACCACAAGCACATGCTCGAGGCGTTTCTCGCCGTCGACCTCCAGCGCTTGCTCGCGACGTCCGAGACGCATCATCGACGGCTCAACACGGTGATCGCCAAGCTGCCGACCGACACCGGGTTGCTTGCGCCGGAAGATATATCTCTGCGGAAATAGGCACGCAACGTGGCCTGGATAGTTTCGATTGGTCCGCTTGTCGACCGTCCAGATGGGTCCGCATCATGACCGAAACACTCCCCACACACGCCGCTGCCATGCCGGTCGGCGCGGCCGATCTCGTCGAGGCCGCCGGCCACCCGGTCGGAGGCGGCCTCATCAAGCCGGGTTACGACCCCCAGTTGACGAACGAAGATCTCGCTCCCCTACGCAAACAGACCTGGGGGTCGTACAACATCTTCGCGTTCTGGATGTCCGACGTGCACAGCGTCGGCGGGTACGTCACCGCCGGCAGCCTGTTCGCACTCGGTCTCGCCAGTTGGCAGGTGCTGCTGTCGTTGCTGATCGGCATCACGATCGTGTACTTCTTCTGCAACCTCGTCGCAAAGCCGAGCCAGGTCACAGGCGTGCCCTATCCGGTGATCTGTCGCAGCGTCTTCGGCGTGCTGGGCGCGAACATCCCCGCGATCATTCGCGGACTGATTGCCGTGGCCTGGTACGGAATTCAGACGTTCCTCGCATCGGCGGCGCTCGACATCGTACTGATCAAGCTCTTTCCGTCGCTCGCACCGTACGCAGTCGTGGACGACTACGGTTTCCTCGGTCTATCGGCGCTCGGCTGGGGCAGTTTCATGCTGCTGTGGGTCGTCCAGGCGTGCGTGTTCTGGCGCGGAATGGAGGCTATCCGCCGGTTCATCGACTTCTGCGGGCCCGCCGTCTACGTGGTCATGTTCCTGCTCTGCGGATACCTGATCGCCAAGGCAGGCTGGGGTGCAATCGATCTCAACCTCGGCGACGTGAAGTACTCCGGCTTCGACGCGGTTCCCGTGATGCTCGGTGCGATCGCCCTGGTCGTCTCGTACTTCTCCGGACCCATGCTGAACTTCGGCGACTTCTCGCGATACGGAAAGTCGTTCGAGGCAGTCAAGAAGGGCAACTTCCTCGGCCTCCCCGTGAACTTCCTGATGTTCTCCATCCTGGTGGTCGTCACGGCGTCTCTGACGGTTCCCGTCTACGGCGAATTGATCACAGATCCGGTCACGACCGTCGCAAAGATCGACAGCACCTTCGCAATCGTGCTGGGCGCGTTGACGTTCACCATCGCGACGATCGGCATCAACATCGTCGCCAACTTCATCTCACCCGCCTTCGACTTCTCCAATGTGAGCCCACAGAGAATCAGCTGGCGTGCGGGCGGGATGATCGCAGCGGTCGGCTCGGTGCTGATCACACCGTGGAATCTGTACAACAACCCCGACGTCATCCACTACACACTCGAGACGCTCGGAGCCTTCATCGGTCCGCTGTTCGGTGTGCTCATCGCCGACTATTACCTGATCCGCAAACAGCACGTGATCGTCGACGACCTCTTCACCATGTCCACGAACGGAACCTACTGGTACTCCAAGGGATACAACCCGGCTGCCGTCATTGCGACGATCGCCGGAGCGGTTGTGGCAATGATTCCGGTGCTGACCGGCGACAGCCTCTACGGCATGCACACCGCCGCGCAGTACAGCTGGTTCATCGGCTGCGGGCTGGGGTTCGTCGTCTACCACCTGCTCGCAACGAAGTCCCGGTTCGCCGTGACCAACGTCTAGGCTCGCTGCATGCGGATCAAGATCGTCAATCCGAACACCACGCTGACGATGACCTCGAAGATCGGCGCATGTGCCAGGGCGGTAGCAGGTCCAGGCACGCTGATCGAGGCCGTCAGCCCAGACATGGGACCCGCGTCGATCGAAAGCCACTACGACGAGGCTTTGAGCGTGCCCGGACTGCTCGCCGAGATCGTCAAAGGCGAGCAGTCCGGGTTCGACGGGTACGTGATCGCCTGCTTCGGTGACCCCGGACTCGAAGCCGCACGCGAGATTGCCCGCGGACCGGTCATCGGGATCGCCGAGGCCGCAATGCATCTCGGCAGCTTCCTGGGGCGCAGCTTCAGCGTCGTCACCACGCTGGAACGATCGGCCGGCCGGACCTGGGAACTGGCCGAAAAGTACGGAATGGCGCGCTTCTGCAAAGGCGTGCATGCGTGCGAGATCGCGGTACTCGCCCTCGATACCGATCCCGACGCACGCAAGGTCGTCACCGAAACCGCCCTGCGCGCAGTAGAAATCGACAAGTCTGACGCTGTCCTGCTGGGCTGCGCAGGAATGGCCGACCTTTGTCAGGAGATTTCCGACAAGATCGGCGTGCCGGTCATCGACGGCGTCGCGGCCGCCACCCTGCTGGTCGAGTCGATGCTCCGGCTCGGCCTGCGCAAGTCCGGGCGAGGCGAGTTCGCGACGCCCATCCCGAAGGTCTACTCGGGAATCCTCAGCGCGTTCGGCGGGTGAACGGTTCGCCAGTGCTCGGCAATCTCGATACGTCTGGCGATCCACACCTTGTCGTGTGACTGCACGTGGTCCAGGAACCGCTCCAATGCCGCTGTGCGAGCGGGCCGACCGACGATGCGGCAGTGCAATCCGACCGACAACATCTTCGGGCTGCCCTCCACACCTTCCGCATACAGCACGTCGAAGGCATCCCGTAGGTGCGCGAAAAACTGCTCACCACTGGGGAATCCGGCGGAGGACGAGAAACGCATGTCGTTCGTGTCCAACGTGTACGGCACGACGAGGTGATCGGTCGCTCCGACCTTGACCCAGTACGGCAGATCGTCGGCGTAGGAATCGGAGTCGTAGACGAAACCGCCGTGCTCCACGACCAATTCGCGCGTGTTCGGCGAATCACGACCCGTGTACCAGCCCAGTGGCGCGGACCCCGTCAACTCGCGCAGGATCTGCACAGCTTCTGCAAGGTGCGCACGTTCTGTCTCCCGGTCGACGAATTGGTATGACAGCCAGCGCAATCCGTGGGATGCGATCTCGTGGCCGAGCTCGCCGAACGCCGCAACAGCTTCGGGGTTGCGTTGCATTGCGCGCGCGACCGCAAAGATCGTCAGCGGTAAACCTCGCTTCTCGAACACCCGGAGCACGCGCCACAACCCTGCGCGGGAGCCGTATTCGTAGATCGATTCCATGCTCATGTGACGCGCGGCAAACGGTTCGGCCGGCGTCATCTCGGACAGGAACGTCTCCGAACCCGCATCACCGTCGAGGACCGAATTCTCGCTGCCCTCTTCGTAGTTCAACACGAACTGGACGGCAATTCGCGCGCCGCCGGGCCAGCTCGGGTCCGGCGGGTGCGGTCCGTAGCCGACCATGTCGCGTGGGTAACCGTTCACAATGCACTCCTTTCGATCGCCGCCAGCGCCGCGTCGGTGAGCCCGCCGTACAACCGCAGGCGCGCCACACCGCCATCGGGAAACACATCGAGTCGCACATCGGTGACGGGTTCGTGCGCGCCGAGCAGAAATCTGTGCCGGGTGTCGGCGACCAACTCGGTCCGCGGCAGCAACTCGATCCACTCACCCGACGTCGTCCGACCACCCAATGTTGCTGCACCCGGGCTGTTTCCGAGAAAGTACGACGTGTCGATCTCCGCAACCGACACCGTGCCCTCGCCCGCCAGCCGCACCTGGACCCAATCGTTGCCGTCGTCCCTGCGACGTGCCGTTTCCCAGCCGTCGCCCATCACTCGTGCGACGCCCGGAAAGAGGAGGTTGTGCGGCGAGCTGTAGAAACGATTCGAGCAGTCCGTGACCAGTGCGCCGTTCTCGAGCGCTGCGAGATCCACGTTGCCGAAACGCAGGAATTGCGGGTCCGGTCTGCCTTCTCCGTGCACCCGGAACCGGGCGACTCCCCCGTCGGGATACATCGTCAATTTCACGTGGGTCCAACGCTTTTCCGACGACACCTCGAACGGGTTGCGTGTGTCGCCGTACACTCGGATGCGCTCGACCAGTGGCTCCCAATCGGTCCGCTCAGCGACATCAACTGGTCGCGGGTAGCCGGTCAGTGCCAGCGCTGCAACCGAGATCTCCGACGGGAAATTGCCCTTGAACCACGCCGTGTCGACGACGACGCCGCGGATCACACCAGGCACACCGAGCCGCACGATTGCCTCGTCGACGCCGGCTTCCCGGCGGCGGCGCGTCTCCCAGCCGTCGTAGATCTGCCCCTTGTGCCCGAACGTCGCCGGCTGATACGACGCCGGCCCAGGCCGGATCAGGTTCTCCTTCTCCGCGAAGGATTCGTCGTTCGCCCAAATCACTGCCCCGCCGAGCGGCCGCAGGGCCAAATCCGGCAGCATCGTGAAATCGGGAACTCGATCGGTTTCGCTCATTGCTATCCCTCCAGACCGGTACCCCTCATGCTTCCAGAACGGCGCGGGTTGCGATGCGCTACACACCTGTCACTGTTAATGCGATCGAATCCCGAGCGATATCGTGGGTACACGAAAAAGACCAGGAGGTGGGCGATGAAAGTCGAACGACTGACGGCGGACCTCTCGGATTACCCCGATCTGGTCGTCGTATTTCTCGGGATGCGTGTGCGAAAGCCGCGCGGCATGCTGCGACTGCTCGGCATCGGTCCGAAGTTGTACAAATCCCACGCAGACAGACCGGACGGGCTGCTGTTGCACGAGGACGTCGTATGGGGCCACTTCCCGCCGCACTGGGGCGCCCGGCAGTACTGGCGAGATCTCGAGAGCCTCGAACGCTGGACCAGGTCCGACCCGCATAAGCAGTGGTGGCGCACGTTCCTCAAGGATTCGGGTGGCACCGGTTTCTGGCACGAGGCGTACTCCATGAAAGGCGGCATCGACACCTTCTACGACGACATGACGACGCCGACCGGTATCGCCAAGTTCGCGCCGATGGTTCCTGCCCGCGGCCGAGTGTTTTCGACGCGCAAGCGCCTACAGCGCGACGGTCCGGACCTGCCGCCGGTCGTTTCGGAGGACGAACTCTACGGCTGAACTCGTCAGTTCTCTGTCCGCCGCCGGATCTCGTCTTCGAAAGCGGCTATGACGGTGTCGATTTCGCCGAAGTCGCTGTCACCGGCACCTTCGTCCATCGCCGCGTCACGCGCTTTGCGCAGGTTTGCGAGCGCGGGTTCGAGTTCCGCCGTATCGAGCACTCGTGGATTCTGCATACCCCACATTCTGCCCCCGAGAGGGCGGCCGCGGGGCAGGTTCAGCTCCCTCGGGAGAGCAGGCAGCGGGTCGGCAACGGGCCGGGGCCGACAGCGCGGACGATGACACCGCGCACATCCGACGGTGAAATCTCCGGGAAGTCGATGGCTGCCTTGTAGTCCCCCGCGCTGACGGTGATCGTTTTCGACTGGTTGCCCGATGACGCGCTCACGTCGACAGTGACGGTCGCCGGACCGTACTCGTATACGGTCGCCGTGATCCCGGTGTCCGCCGGGCTCCATTGGTTTGCGAGCGGACACAGCGTGAGTCGGCCTTCGTCGACCGGCGGGGGCGGCGGCGTATCCGTGGTGGTGTGCGGGCGCGGTGTTGTTGTCGTCGTTGTTGTTGTCGTCGGCACCGGCGGCACGGTGGTTGTGGAGTCCGGCGGCGGTGGCGTGGGTGTCGTCGTGGACCCCGGCGTGTCCGACGGCTCGGCCGAAGCAAACGTCGCCGTGCCGAACATGCCCAGGGCACAGGTCGCAGCAACGACGGGCAGCAACCACAGCCGCACCGGGAACCGGTGCGGCGAACGCGGATTCGCTGGTGCCATAGCAACGAGAGTGCGCGCAATTGCGATCTTCGTCAACTCTGGTCGCATTCGCGGGTTCGCGGGTCCGGCACCCAATTGTCGGAGCCGGACGCTACGGTTGGCGGATGCGATTCAGGACAGTGCGGCGCTTCTCGGTGTGCGTGGTTGCGGCGGTGGTGGCCCTCGCCTCAGCGAGTTGCTCGAACAGCAGCGACGACGATTCGAAGGGCATACCGGAGAACTACGTTGCGTTCGATGTCGGCGATCTCGACACAGCGATCGACCCGTGCACCGACTTCAACGAGTTCGTGAACTCGAAATGGCTGAACGCCACGGAGATCCCGGCCGACGATGCCGGCGTCGGGATCGGCAACGTGCTGCAGGACGAGAGTGATGCGCTGCAGAAGGAAATCGCCGAAAGCGCTGTCGCCGATCTCGATTCGGAGGACAAGTCCTCGGACCGGTACCTGATCGGCGCGATGTACAAATCAGCGCTCGACGAAGACGTCATCAATGCCCGCGGTTTCGATCCCATCAAAGCGGAACTGGCGAAGGTCGACGCGATCGACAGCCGAGAGGACATCGTCTCGTTCCTCAACCAGGACGCGGCCGACGCGAGCTTCCTGATGTTCACGTTCGGGTCCGGGCCGGACTTCCGAGACGCGGCACGCCAGATCGGTTACGTCTACTCCGGTGGCGTGCGACTCCCGACGAAGGACTACTACACCAACCCCGACTACGCGAACATCCTCGGCGCCTACCGTAGCTACCTGGAAAAGGAGCTGCAGCTTGTCGACGTGCCGGAAGCCGAAGCGAAAGCGCAGGCTGACCGCGCGCTGGCATTCGAGTCCGAACTGGCCGCGACCACACTGTCCCCCGAAGAGGGCCGCAAGCCAGAAAATCAGTACAAGCTGCTGACGGTCGCCGAGGCGAATGCGGTGACACCGGCGTTCGACTGGCGCAAGTACCTCGACGCACAGCAGATGCAGTCGGTCACCAGCTTCTCCCTGTCCGAGACTGCGTTCTTCACGAAGTTCAACGAACTGCTCGAGCGCGGTGACCTCGACCAGTGGAAGGCGTACCTGCGCACACAGGTCATCAGCAAAGCAGCCCCGCGCCTGACGCAGCAATTCCGCGACAACGAATTCGAGCTCGGGAAGTTGCTCACCGGTCAGACGGAGCAGCGTCCGCGGTGGGAGATCGCCCTTGCCGCAACTAATACGTCCATCGGTGAGGCACTGGGCCGACTGTGGGTCGAGCAGAAATTCGACGAGGACGCGAAGGCACGCGCCGAGGAGCTTGTCCGCAACATCCTCGACGCCATGAAGGTTCGCATCGAGCAGATCGACTGGATGAGCCCGGAGACCAAAGCCAAGGCGCTGGAGAAGTGGGACGCAATCCTGCCGAAGATCGGCTACCCGGACAACTGGCGCGACTGGTCGGGACTGGAGCTCGACCCCGGCACCTACTTCGAAAACCGCCAGGCCGCAGATGTTTACAACAACGCGTACGACCTCGCCAAGATCGGGAAGCCTACCGACCGCAAAGAGTGGTTCACGACGCCGCAGACGGTCAACGCGTTCTATAGCCCGACGAACAACACCATCAATTTCCCCGCTGGGATTCTGCAACCGCCGTACTTCGACGCGAACGCCGACGACGCGCTGAATTACGGCGGGATCGGCGCGATCATCGGCCACGAGATCACGCACGGCTTCGACGATCAGGGCAGCCAGTTCGACGGCGCCGGTAACAACGTCGAGTGGTGGACCGAGAACGACCGCGCGTTGTTTACGGAGAAGACCGACAAACTCGTCACCCAATTCGACGAGTACACACCGATCCCGAGCAAGCCCGACCTGCATGTCAACGGGCGGCTCACGCTGGGTGAAAACATCGCCGACCTCGGCGGCCTCAATGCGGCCTACGACGCCTTTCAGAAGGTGCTTGCCGCAGATCCCGAAGAGGCCGACGAGAAGATCGACGGATACACGCCCGATCAGCGGTTCTTCCTGAGCTATGCGCGAAGCTGGCGCGGGAAGGTGCGCCCCGAGGTCGCCGAGACCCTGATCAACAGCGACTCGCACTCCCCCGATGCGCTGCGGATCAACGGCGTCGTACCCAACGTGACGGGATTCGCCGAGGCGTTCACCTGCGCACCGGGCACTCCGATGGCGTTCACCGACGACAAACGGGTCGTCGTCTGGTGAGCGGGGTGTTGTATTTCCTCACTCCGCACCACCTCGCAACCCCGCAGCGCGCTGCACCTCACTCGCGCGGCGTGACATAACACGACACGCCGTGGCAGCCTGCGATCAGGTGGTTAGCTGAGCATCGCCCAAGTGGCGGGCCCGGCAACCGCCTGTTCGGGTGCCCCGGCGCCTCTCCACACGAACCGGCAGCTACTTGCGCCTCGGAAAGTGCCGGATCAGACCTTCCTGAACGACGGTGGCAAGCAACTCACCCTCGAGCGAGAAGTAGCGACCGGTGCCGAGACCACGCGACCCGGCGGCCACCGGGGATTCGGTGGCGTACAGGGCCCAGTCGTCGAAGCGGAACGGGCGGTGGAACCACATAGAGTGGTTGACGGTCGCGGCGACGATGCGATCGTGTCCCCAGGACAGCCCGTGCGTCGTGATGATCGAGTCGAGGACCGTCGTGTCCGACGAATAGCCCATCACCGCAACGTGGGTGAGCGGATCGTCGGGCAGCGCACCGTCGGCTTTCATCCAGACGCGGTTGTGGTTGAGCCGTTCGCCCGTGCCCTTCATGATCCACGCGGGGTCGTTCGCGTAGCGCATGTCGATCGGCTTCAGCGCGTTGACGAACATCTGCAGCCGATCTTCGTACCCGACGAAGTGATCGCCGAGCGGCGGGAGAACGTCTGGGTACGGCACATCGGGAACCTCGACAGCGTGTTCCAGGCCCTTGGTGAAGTCCTGGAACGCGGCAAGCATCACGAAGATGTCGTTGCCGGCCTGCCGTGCAGTGACCAAGCGGTTTGCGAACGCTCGACCGTCGCGCTGCCGTTGGATGTGGTACTCGATCGGCTGCTTGACGTCACCGCCGCGAATAAAATGCGCATTGATCGCATGCACCGGACGGCCCGGCCCGACGGTCCGGCCGGCCGCCATGATCGCCTGCGAAATGAGCTGACCACCGAACGTGCGGCTACCTACGGGACCGATGTGCCGACCGCGAAACACATCCTCGCCGACGTCTTCGAGCTCGAGCAGTTCGAGCAACGTCTCCAGGTCTTTGTGTCCTGCCTTGGTCACTGTCGTCCTGTCGTCTAGTTTCGCCGCCGATGTCGGCGGCCTCTGCTGATCCGGGGCTAGTAGTCGCCCTCGCCGATCCGATGCACGTGGATCAGGTTTGTCGAGCCTACGGTGCCCGGCGGAGAGCCTGCGACGATGATGACGAGGTCGCCGCGCTTGTACCGCTCCAACGTCAGCAGCGACGCGTCGACCTGGCCGATCATCTCGTCCGTGCTGTCCACCCGCGGAACCAGGAACGTCTCCGTGCCCCACGTGAGCGCGAGCTGGCTACGGACCTCCGGAGTCGGCGTGAACGCCAGGAGTGGCAGGTTCGTGTGCAGGCGTGCCAGCCGGCGCACCGTGTCACCCGACTGTGTGAATGCGACAAGCGCCTTCGCATTGAGTCGCTCACCGATGTCACGGGCCGCATAGGAGATCACACCGCGCTTGGTGCGCGGGACGTGTGTCAGCGGCGGGACCCGCGTCGAATCGGTTTCGACGGCTTCGACGATTCGCGCCATCGTGCGAACGGTCTCCATCACGAACTTGCCGACCGACGTTTCGCCCGACAGCATCACCGCGTCCGCACCGTCGAGCACGGCGTTGGCGACGTCTGACGCCTCCGCGCGCGTCGGGCGCGAGTTCTCGATCATCGACTCGAGCATCTGTGTCGCGACGATCACGGGCTTCGCGTTTTCGCGTGCCATCTGGATCGCACGCTTCTGCACGAGCGGGACCTGCTCGAGCGGCAATTCGACGCCGAGGTCGCCCCGGGCAACCATGATCGCGTCGAACGCGAGCACGATCGCCTCGAGGTTGTCGATCGCTTCCGGCTTTTCGAGCTTGGCGATGACGGGAATCCGGCGGCCGACTCGGTCCATCACCTCGTGCACCAACTCGACGTCGGCGGGCGACCGAACGAACGACAGCGCGATGAAATCGACACCGAGGCGCAGCGCGAACTCGAGGTCCTCCAGGTCTTTTTCCGACAGCGCCGGGACCGACACGTTCATGCCGGGCAGCGATACACCCTTGTTGTTGCTGACCGGTCCGCCCTCGGTGACGCGGCAGACCACGTCGTCCCCGTCGACGGCCTCGACCACGAGGCCGACCTTGCCGTCGTCGACAAGCAACCGGTCGCCGGCCTTGGCGTCCTGTGCGAGCTGCTTGTACGTGGTCGAGACGCGGTCGTGCGTACCGTCGCACTCTTCGACGGTGATGCGGACCTGTTCACCGTTCGCCCAGGTCGTCTTGCCCTCGGTGAAGCGACCGAGGCGGATTTTCGGGCCCTGCAGGTCGGCAAGGATGCCGACCGCGTGCCCTGTGGAATCGGAGGCGGCGCGCACGCGCCGGTAGTTCGCCTCGTGATCTTCGTAGTTACCGTGGCTGAAGTTGAGTCGCGCGACATCCATGCCGCTTTCGACAAGCTCACGGATGCGATCATCAGTGGCGGTTGCGGGTCCAAGCGTACAAACGATCTTCGTCCGTCGAGTCACGCGTTGAGCGTAGTAGTTCCAGTGAGCTCGGTCGATTCACTTCGAGTGACATCCACCGCAGCAATAAGCGAACAGCGACCTGTCGACCGACCCTTGGGTGCAAATCTTGCACACGCGAAGCGACCTGGACGGGTGTTAAATTTCTCCCCGGGGATCGCAGCGGGTTCGTCGAACCGGGGGGTGCGGTCCCATTCGCGTGCATTTCACACTGACCCAGAGGGGAACAACCTTGCGTATCTCACTGCGAAGAACCGCTGCCGGCGCCTTTGCGTGTCTGGCTACACTTGCAGTCTTGACGGCCTGTGGCAGCTCGGACGACACAGCCGCATCGGATGCAGACTCGACGTCGGCCGATGCGGGCTCGGACGGTCCGTACGAAGTCGACGACTGCGCCGGCCTGGACCCCGACCGCGCACCGGACGGCTACAAGCAGTTCGACTGCGACGACGCGGGAGCTTCGCTGAAAGTGATCGCCTTGCAGCCCGCAAACTTTGCCGGCCTCAGCGAGCCGAACTGCCCGATCGGCACCGACACGATCATCACTGTGGAGACCACATACGGGTCGACGGCGACGTCCGGCATCCCCTCGCAGACTCTCTGCGCACGCAACTTGACCGGCGATCACCCCGGCGATCCAGGCATGGGTGGCGGCCAGCTGAAAGAGCAGGACTGCGTCTCCGCGGACCTGGCGGAAATCCCTTGCGCCGGTGCACCTGCCGGGGCACTGGCTGTTGTGTCGTTCGCGACCTCCGTCTCCGAATGCCCTGCCGAAGCCACCGACCCGATCGAACTGCAGTTCCAGGTCGGCCGCGATTACAACGTCATCTGTGCAGCTGCCCTCTAGCAGCGGCTACCGCCCGACCGCCAACGGCAAGGCGGTCGGGTGGACAGGTGCGGGCAGATCCGAATGGCCCATGAGATAGGCATCGACGCCCGCCGCCGCAGAACGACCCTCCGCGATAGCCCAGACCACCAGTGACGCACCGCGATGCGCGTCGCCACACACGAAAACACCGGGCACAGTCGTTTCGAATTGCGGACCACACGGAAGCACGCCACGACGGTTCAGCTCGAGCCCGTAATCGTCGAGCAGCGGCATGTGCTCGACGCCTTCGAACCCGATCGCGAAGAGCGCCATGTCGCACGGCAATTCGATCTCTTCACCGATCGGCGTGATGTGACGCTTGCCGTCGCTACCGCGTGTGACCCGAACCTCGGCGAGCGCGATCGCGCGGACATTTCCAGCCTTGTCGCCGATGAAGCGGCGAACTGCGACCTGGTACCGCACGTCTCCGCCTTCGGCGTGGGCCGGCGACGTGCGCAGCACCAATGGCCATGCGGGCCATGGCGACAACTCGGCGTCACGCTCCGACGGCGGTTCGGGGTTGTAGTCCAACTGCGTTACCGAGGCGGCCAGGTGCCTGTGCGCGGTGCCGAGGCAGTCGGCTCCGGTGTCGCCGCCGCCGATGATCACGACATGTTTTCCGCGTGCGTGCAGCGGCGTGGGTCCGTCACCCTCGGTTTCCCGATTCGCCGGAACGAGGTAATCCATGGCGAGATGCACCCCGGCCAGCGTGCGGCCCTCGATCATGTTGTCGCGTGCGCGCAACGCTCCGACAGCGAGAATCACGCCGTCGAATTGAGCGCGTAGTTCTTCGACGGAAACGTCCACACCGACCTCTCGGCCGGTGACGAAATGCGTACCCTCCGCACGCATCTGGGTCAGTCGCTGGTCGAGCACCGACTTGTCCATCTTGAATGCGGGAATGCCGTAGCGGAGCAGTCCGCCGAGTCGGTCGTCGCGTTCGTAGACGGTGACGTCGTGCCCGGCTCGGGTAAGTTGTTGCGCCGCAGCCAATCCCGCGGGACCTGATCCGACCACGGCAACTCGTTTGCCCGTGTTGACGGTCGGCAACTGTGGCAGAACAGTGCCGCGCTCCCATGCCGTGTCGGCGATCGTCTGCTCGATTCGCTTGATCGTGACGCTGCCACCGGTGTCGTTAGGAGCGATGGCGAGCACGCATGCCGCCTCACACGGCGCCGGGCACACACGTCCCGTGAATTCGGGAAAGTTGTTGGTGGCGTGCAGTCGATCGATTGCCGCACCCCAGCGGTCGCGGCGCGCGAGGTCGTTCCACTCCGGGATGAGATTGCCGAGCGGGCACCCCGACGACCCGCTGTGGCAGAACGGAATACCGCAATCCATACAGCGGCGCGCTTGCTGGGCGACTTCGCGATTGCGCTCGGCGGCAGGCTGATCGGCGTAGATCTCGCGCCAGTCGTGGATACGGTCGGCAGCGGATCGCTTGGGCGCATCCTGCTTCCGAATGTGCAGAAATCCCTGTGGATCAGGCACGAGCAGCCTCCATGATCGCCGATTCGACGTCGCGGCCCTGCGCCTTCGCCAATCGCGTCGCTTGCAGAACGCGTTTGTAGTCGACAGGCATGACCTTCGTGAACAACCGGGATCGGCGCGGCCAATCCGCGAGAATCGAGGCGCCGAGCGCGGACGCCGTGTATCGCGTGTGCTTGCCGACCACGTCGCGCAGCCAGAGCAGGTCGTCGGCGTCGAGCGGTTCGAGTTCGACCATCGCCTTGTTGACGTCGGCGGGGTCGAGATCGAGCACGTAGGCAATCCCGCCCGACATTCCTGCGGCGATGTTGCGGCCGGTCGGACCGAGAACTACGACCCTGCCGCCGGTCATGTACTCACAGGCGTGGTCACCGAGTCCCTCGACGACCGCGGTCGCACCGGAGTTGCGTGCACAGAATCGCTCACCCGCCCGACCCCGCAGGAAGACTTCGCCCGAGGTGGCGCCGTAGAGGACCGTGTTGCCGGCGATCACGTTCTCTTCCGCCACGATCGGACTGTCGACGGCCGGCCGCACGATCACACGTCCGCCCGAAAGACCTTTTCCGACATAGTCGTTCGCATCACCGTGCACGTCCAATGTGATACCCGGCGGCAGAAAGGCACCGAGGGACTGACCGGCCGACCCCGTCAGCGTGATGTGAATGGTGTTGTCGGGCAACCCTGCCGCGCCGTATCGCCGCGTGACGGCCGCACCGAGCAAGGTGCCCACAGTGCGGTTCACGTTGCGAACAGGCAGTTCCAGGCGCAGCGGACGGGAATCCTGCAGCGCCCCCTCGGCCAGTTGGATCAACGTCTGGTCGAGCGCGAACACAAGTCCGTGGTCCTGCGCGCGGACCCGCCTGCGTGGCTGTGCGGTATCGGGGACATGGAACACCGGCGTCAGGTCCAGTCCGACACTCTTCCAGTGCGCGATCCCGGGTGCGGTGTCGAGCGCGTCAGCGTGCCCGACCGCCTCGTCGATACTGCGAAATCCGAGTTGCGCAAGATATTTGCGCACGTCCTCCGCGATGAACCGGAAGAAGTCCGCGACGAACTCCGGTTTGCCGGTGAATCGTTTACGGAGCTCGGGGTTCTGTGTTGCGACGCCGACCGGGCACGTGTCGAGGTGGCAGACGCGCATCATGATGCAACCTGCGACGATCAAAGGTGCTGTGGAGAAACCGAACTCCTCGGCACCGAGCAAGGTCGCGACGACGACATCCCGTGCGGTTCGCAATCCACCGTCGCACTGCACGGTTATTCGGTCGCGAAGCCTGTTGAGCACCAACGTCTGCTGGGTGTCGGCAAGCCCGATTTCCCAGGGTGCGCCGGCGTGCTTGAGCGACGTCAACGGCGAAGCACCCGTGCCGCCGTCGTTGCCAGAGATGAGCACGACGTCCGCGTGGGCCTTGCTGACACCGGCCGCGACCGTGCCGACGCCGACCGAGCTGACCAATTTCACATGGACGCGGGCGTTTTCGTTCGCATTCTTGAGATCATGGATGAGCTGGGCCAGATCTTCGATCGAATAGATGTCGTGGTGCGGCGGCGGACTGATCAAACCGACCCCAGGCGTCGAGTGCCTCGTCTTCGCAATCGTCGGGTACACCTTGAACGCCGGGAGTTGGCCGCCCTCACCCGGTTTCGCGCCCTGCGCCATCTTGATCTGGATATCGGTCGCGTTGACCAGGTAGTCGCTCGTCACGCCGAACCGCCCGCTCGCGACTTGCTTCACGGCAGACCGCCGCGCGGGGTCGTACAGGCGGTCGGTGTCTTCGCCACCCTCCCCCGAATTCGAGCGCGCACCAAGGCTGTTCATCGCGATCGCCATGGTCTCGTGGGCTTCGGCCGAGATCGAGCCGTAGCTCATCGCGCCGGTGTTGAAGCGTGTGACGATCGCCTCGACCGGCTCGACCTCCTCCAACGGCACCGGTTCGCGAAGATCGTCCCGGAACTGGAAGAGCCCGCGCAGAGTGCCGCCCTCGGCTGAGAGCCGGTCGACCTCCTCGCTGTACTTCGCGAACACGTCACGCCGACCGGTCCGGGTTGCGTGCTGCAGCAGGAACACCGTCTCGGGCGTGAACAGGTGTAGTTCGCCGTCACGGCGGAATTGGTACTCGCCACCTACGTCCAGGCCACGGTGGACGGTGGCCGTCGGGTTGTCCGGATACGCGCGTCGGTGCCTGATCTTGACTTCTTCGGCAAGCACTTCCAGGCCGACGCCGCCGATCTGGCTCACCGTCCCCGCGAAGTATTCGTCGACCATCGCGCGGTCCAGGCCGATCGCCTCGAAGACCTGCGCACCGGTGTAGGACGCGATCGTCGAGATGCCCATCTTCGACATCACCTTCAGAACACCCTTGCCCAGCGCATACAGATAGTTGCGCGTCGCGACCGAGCGTTCGATCCCGGTCAGCTCACCCTGGGTGACGAGGTCCTCGATCGATTCCATCGCTAGGTATGGATTCACCGCGGAGGCCCCGAAACCGATCAGCATGGCCACGTGATGGACTTCGCGCGCGTCGCCCGATTCGACGACCAACGCAACCTGCGTGCGCTGCTTGGTCCGTACGAGATGGTGGTGAACGGCCGAGACCGCGAGCAGCGACGGGATCGGCGCGTGCGAGTGATCCGAATCCCGGTCGGAGATGATCAACGTGCGGAAGCCGGCGGCGAACGCGTCGGTCGCCGTGATCTGCAGCTCTTCGAGCGCCTCGGCCAGCCCTTCGCCGCCGCGCTCGACGTCGTAGAGCGCCCGCAATACAGTCGCCGCCAGGCCGGGGTGGTCGCCGTCCTCGTTGATGTTGACGATCTTGCCGAGCTCGTCGTTGTCGAGCACCGGCCAGGGCAGCACGATCTGGCGGCACGACGCGGGCCCGGGTTCGAGCAAGTTGTGTTCGGGACCGGTCACTCGACGCAGCGATGTGACGATCTCTTCCCGGATCGCGTCCAGCGGTGGATTCGTCACTTGAGCGAAAAGTTCGACGAAATAGTCGTAGAGCAGACGCGGTCGCGCGGACAGCACTGCGACAGGCGTATCGGTGCCCATCGAACCCAGCGGTTCACCGCCGGTCGACGCCATCGGCGTGAGCAGTACCCGGAGATCCTCGAGGGTATAACCGAATATTTGCTGACGTCGGACAACGGAATCGTGGTTGTGCACGAAACGCTGCCGATCCGGCAACGAGTCGAGGTTCAGCAGGCCTGCATACAGCCATTCTTCGTAGGGCTGCTCGGCCGCGAGCGCCGTTTTGAGCTCGTCGTCGGCGATGATGCGACCCTGCGCTGTATCGACGAGGAACATGCGACCGGGCTGCAGCCGCCCCTTCGCGACGACATCCTTCTGTGGGACAGGCAAGACACCCGCCTCGCTCGCGAGGATGACGCGGTCGTCGACCGTGCGCCACCAGCGCCCGGGCCGCAATCCGTTGCGGTCGAGCACCGCGCCGACGCACGTGCCGTCGGTGAACGTGACACACGCCGGCCCGTCCCACGGTTCCATCAGCGATGCGTGGAACCGGTAGAACGCCTCGCGGTCCGGAGCGAGCGATGCGTGGTTCTCCCACGCTTCGGGAATCATCATCATCACGGCATGCGGCAACGATCTGCCGCCGAGATGAAGGAGTTCGAGCACTTCGTCGAACGACGCCGAATCGGAGGCGTCCGGACTGCAGATCGGGAACAGCCGCTCGATATCGCCAGGAATGTGCGCGCTCGCGAGCAGCGCTTCGCGTGCCCGCATCCGGTTGCGATTGCCGCGGACGGTGTTGATCTCACCGTTGTGCGCGACGTACCGGAAGGGATGCGCAAGCGGCCAGGACGGGAAGGTGTTCGTCGAAAAGCGACTGTGGACGATCGCGATTGCGCTGCGACATCGCTTGTCCCGAAGATCCGGAAAGTACAGCGGGAGTTGACCTGTCGTCAGCATTCCCTTGTAAACGATGGTGCGGCTGGACAGGCTGGAAAAGTAGACGGGCGCCAGCCGGTCGGCACGCTTGCGCAGCGGATAGACGGCGCGGTCGAGCGCGAGACCACCGATCCGCGCTCCGTTCACCACCGGAGCCGCGACGAACAACTGACTCATCACGGGCATACAGGAAAGGGCGGTCTTGCCGACGTCGGCGCCACCCGGATCGATCGGAACGTCGCGCCAACCGAGGACCTCGAGCCCTTCCTCGGCAGCGAGCGACTCGATCAGGTCGACCGCCGCAGTTCGCTCGACTGCGTCCTGCGGGAGAAAGCAGATGCCGGCCGCGTAACTGTTCGTGCCGTCGGGAGCCGGTGGCGGCAGTACGAATTCGACTGTCTCCGCAAACAACTCCGTCGGAAGTTGGAGGAGGATGCCGGCGCCGTCACCGCTGTTCGGTTCTGCACCTGCCGCACCGCGATGATCGAGGTTCTCGAGCGCGAGCAACCCATCGGAGACAATGGCGTGCGACCGCCGACCGCGAATATCCGCGATCATTGCGACGCCGCACGAATCACTTTCCTGCGCCGGGTCGTACAAGCCTTGCGCTGGGGGAACATTGGAGAACAGCACCGCGCACCTCCGCGTATGCCAGCAATTGTGGCTTGCCGGCGCGCAGCACGCTATCCGCTGGCCGAACTCTCTCGGCAGAAACCGCGGGCGTCGTCTGCTATCGGTTTGCCGGGACACCGTCGGCCCGTTAAGGTCTCGAACTTTCCGAGTTGATCAATCTTACCAGTCTGGCGACATTTGAGCCGGACGAGCGACGGTGTCTGGACCTCAGCGGCGGCCGCGACGCTGCCAGATCGCACGCATGCGGCGGCTGTTGCGTTCCACGAGCGAGCCCTTCGGCAGCGCCACCGACGGTGTCGCGGTCTCTTCACTGGGCACGGACTCGGTTTCGGCGGGTTCGGCCTCGGTTTTGGCGGGCTCGGTTTTGGCGGGCTCGGTTTTGGTCGGCTCTGTTTTGGCAGGCTCGGTCTTGGCCGGCTCTGACTTCGTTGCTTGGGCGTTGGCGGGCTCGGCCTTCGCTTCAGCTTTGGCGACCGCAGTTTTCGCAGGCTCGGGTTTAGTCGGCTCGGGTTTGGACGGCTCGGGTTTGGACGACTCGGGTTTGGACGACTCGGGTTTGGACGACTCGGGTTTGGACGACTCAGTCTTCGCAGCCGCAGGCTTGTTTTCCGTCTTCACGGTCGCAACCTTGGCCGGCTTCTTCTCGGCTTTGTCGGGCTTCTTCTCGGCTTTGTCGGGCTTCTTCTCGGCGCTGTCGAGCTTCTTCTCGGCGCTGTCGGGCTTCTCGGCGCTGTCGGGCTCGGCTGCTTTGCTGAGCTTCGCGGCGCTGTCGTCGGCCTTGTCCCCTACCGCGGTGTCCGCCGTGCCGACCTCGACAAGTCCGGACTCGTTCGCGTCGTCTTTCTTTCCGCCGACGAGTGCCAGCCGCGCGCGTTCTTTAGCGGACAGTAGTTCCTCGGGTGCTTCGCGGCCCTTCGTCGCGAAGACCACGTAAGCCACAGCGAGAACGAACACGATGGCCGATGTGAACGAGTTGACCCGGATTCCGCCGATGTGCGACGCCTGGTCGGCACGCAGTAGCTCGATCCAGAAACGCCCGGCACAGTATCCGGCGACGTAGAGCGCAAACAGGCGGCCGTGACCGATCTTGAATCGCTTGTCGATCTGAATGAGCAGAATCACGACGAGGACGTTCCACAGCAGCTCGTACAGGAACGTCGGGTGCACTACCGCAGTGAGCACTCCGTGGGATGCGCCGTTGAGACTGTCGAGATCCCCCTCGGCATTCCGGCGTTCGTAGATCTCGAGACCCCAGGGAACGGTCGTATCGCGGCCGTAGAGCTCCTGGTTGAAGTAGTTGCCGAGACGGCCGATGGCTTGTGCGAGCAGGATGCCCGGAGCGATGGCGTCGCCGAAAGCAGGTAACGGAATGCCACGCTGGCGGCACCCGATCCACGCACCGAGCGCACCGAAGAACACCGCGCCCCAGATGCCGAGGCCACCTTGCCAGATCTTCAAGGCTTCGAGCGGCTGTTTGCCTTCGCCGAAGTACGTCGGCCAGTCAGTGGCGACGTGGTAGATCCGGCCACCGATCAGGCCGAACGGAACCGCCCAGATTGCAATGTCGAGAACCGTGCCGGATTCGCCACCCCGCGCAACCCAACGACGTTCGCCCCAGTAGATCGCGACGATGATGCCGATGATGATGAAGAACGCGTACGCACGGAGCGGAAAGGGCCCGATCTCCCACACACCACGCGGTGGGCTGGGGATGTAGGCCAGAAGTCCAGCAGAGCTACTCAACACACTCGAGGTCACGAGGCAACGGTAGCCGAGCGCACGCCGTGAGCAAGCTCCGCCGTGAGTGTTCGGACCGCGTCGAGTCCCTGACCGGCAGCAGATACCAAGGCCGATCCGACGATGACACCGTCCGCGAACTGGGCAATCTCGGCCGCTTGCGCACCGGACCGCACACCGAGTCCGACGCCGACCGGAATGTCGGAGTGCGCACGAACCCGCGCGGTGAGCTCGGGCGCGGCGGACGAGACGTTGTCACGCGCACCGGTGACGCCCATTGTGGATGCGGCATAGACGAATCCACGACTGGCGTCGATCGTCTTCGCCAAACGCTCTTCGGTGGAAGAGGGCGCGACGAGGAAGATCCGGTCGAGATCGTGGGTCTCCGAGGCGGCGAACCACTCGTCTGCCTCTTCGGGAATCAGGTTGGGCGTGATGAGCCCCAGCCCGCCCGCGGCAGCGAGATCACGTGCGAATGCATCGACGCCGTAGCGCAGCACAGGATTCCAGTACGTCATGACGACTGCTTTGCCGCCGACCGACGCGATCTGCTCGACGACCGTGAACACGTCGCGAACCCGAACACCTTGGCGCAGCGCCTCTTCGGCGGCAGCTTGGATCGTCGGACCGTCCATCACAGGATCGGAGTACGCGATACCGACTTCGATGATGTCGCAACCCGATTCGACCATCGCCTTGAAAACGTCGATTGAGCCGGCGAGGTCCGGATACCCGGCGGGCAGATAGCCGACCAGGGCTGCGCGATTCTCCGCACGGCATGCGGCAAATGTCGGCGCTAGCCGGGACTTGTGTTCGCTCACTTCGATTGCCCGCCCTCGGTCGCAGCGTTGTCGTCCAGCAGCCCGAACCACTTCGCCGCGGTGTCCATGTCCTTGTCACCGCGTCCGGAGAGGTTCACGAGAATGATCGCTCCCGGGCCGAGCTCTCTGCCCAGCACAATCGCGCCCGCGACGGCGTGCGCGGATTCGATCGCCGGAATGATGCCCTCGCTGCGGCTGAGCAGCAACAGCGCGTCCATCGCTTCGCTGTCGGTCACGGGACGATACTCGGCGCGACCGATGTCCTTGAGGAACGCATGTTCGGGACCGACGCCGGGATAGTCCAGACCTGCCGAGATCGAATGCGATTCGATCGTCTGCCCGTCTTCGTCCTGCAACAGGTAGGAATACGCGCCCTGGAACGCTCCAGGTGTGCCGCCTGCGAACGTCGCAGCGTGCCTACCGGTTTCGACGCCGTCGCCTGCTGCCTCGAATCCCACGAGGCGCACGGACGGATCGTCGATGAACGGGTGGAAAATGCCGATCGCGTTCGACCCACCGCCGACACATGCCGTCACGGCGTCAGGGAGCCTGCCCGTCAGCGCCTGAACCTGGGCGCGCGCCTCCAGACCGATCACGCGTTGGAAGTCGCGCACGAGGGTGGGGAACGGGTGCGGACCCGCCGCTGTGCCGAAGCAGTAGTACGTGTTGTGCGCATTGGTCACCCAGTCGCGCAACGCCTCGTTGATCGCGTCCTTCAGCGTCTGCGAACCCGAGTCGACGGAAACGACCTGCGAGCCCAGCAGGCGCATCCGCGCAACGTTCAGCGCCTGTCGCGCGGTGTCCACCGCACCCATGTAGATGATGCATTCGAGGCCGAGCAACGCGCACGCCGTGGCCGTGGCAACGCCGTGCTGACCGGCCCCGGTTTCGGCGATGATGCGCGTCTTGCCCATCCGCTTCGCCAGCAACACCTGACCCAGCACATTGTTGATCTTGTGCGAACCGGTGTGGTTGAGGTCTTCGCGCTTCAAGATGATGCGCGCACCACCGGCGTGCTCGCTCAGCCGCGTTGCCTCGAAGATCGGTGACGGCCGACCGGTGTAGTCCCGCTGCAAGCGGTCGAGTTCGCTGAGGAAGCTGTCGTCGATCCGCGCCTTCTCGTACTCGGCGGTGACTTCCTCGATGACCGCCATGAGTGCCTCGGGAACGTGCCGCCCGCCGTAGACACCGAAGTGCCCGCCGAGGTCCGGCTCGTGCCGGGACCGCTCGGCGATGCCCGCGCTCGCGCGCGGGAGCCCGCCGCTCTTCATATCGAGAATCGAACTTTCGCTATTTCCTGATGCCATGAATCCAGCCTGCCTTTCCGAATGGTGCAACGGCAGAACGCGTGGACTGGTTCAGCGCGACGGCTTCGGGCACGAGGGATGCGCGCCCGCCGTCACCAGATCCGCCACGGCGGTCCGCGGGTCGCCCGATGTCACGAGACCTTCGCCGACGAGGACGGCGTCGGCACCGGCACCCGCGTATGCGAGCAGGTCCGCGGTGCCGCGCACGCCCGATTCTGCGATCTTGATGATCTCTGTAGGTAGCCCCGGAGCGATGCGCGCGAAGCAGTCGCGGTCGACTTCGAGGGTCTTGAGGTTGCGCGCGTTGACGCCGATCACCGTGGCACCCGCTTCGAGCGCGCGATCGGCTTCTTCCTCGGTGTGGACCTCGACGAGCGCGGTCATGCCGAGCGACTCCGTGCGGTCCAGCAGCGAGGCCAGCGCACGCTGTTCGAGCGCAGCCACGATCAGCAGGATCACGTCCGCACCGTGCGCACGAGCTTCGTGAATCTGGTACGGCCCGACGATGAAGTCCTTGCGCAGGACAGGAATGCTGACGGCTCTGCGGACCGCGTCCAGATCGTCCAGCGACCCGCCGAACCTGCGGCCCTCGGTCAGGACGCTGATGATGCGTGCGCCGCCGGACTCGTAGGCAAGAGCCAACTCGGCGGGGTTCGCGATCTCCGCGAGCGCACCCTTCGAGGGACTCGAGCGTTTCACCTCGGCGATCACGCCGATGCCAGGTCCGCGCAGTGCGGCTGCCGCATCGAGCGCCTTGGGTGCGGCTGCGGCTTGCGCCTTGATCGTCGCAAAATCCGTGATCGCTTCGCGGGCGGCGACATCAGCCCGAACCCCGTCGAGAATCGATTCGAGAACGGTCATCTCGGGCCCGAATCCTTTCTGGGTGTCCGCCGATGCAGCTGGCGTCATCGGATTGTGATTAGCGTAGAGGTCTGGCTCACAGCAATTACCGCGGGGTACCACGGCCGCCCTCGCTCTCGACAGTAGGATCGACGCCCGCGTCGAGGGCGTCCCACATCAACCGCTGCGAAACATCGCTGTCCTGCTCGGCTGCTTCCTGAGTTGCCCTGACGGCCTCGCTGCGGCGAGCTGCGGGACTGTCGTACTTCGCGGACAGCCCACCTGCGGACCTCGTCCGTGCCAGCAGCAGCACAGCTGCAGCAATAGCCGCCACTCCCCCGACGATCGCGACCGCCGGTCCGACAAGTGCGGTGTCGACGGACGTCACGGTTGCCCGGCCGGGCAACTCCGCGATCCGGCCGGCGTGCTCGTTCGTCGTCCCGCTGGTCAACAGGACGACCGCGGGCAGTGCGACACCTACACCCACGCCTGCGATCAGTACGGCGACGACACCCGCCAGGACGCCGCGGACTGCGAAGACCGCTGCGATCGCCGCGCAGAGCACCAGCGCGAGCGGTAGCGACGCGGCCGACCAAGCACTTCCGGCGACATCGTCGACCCGGTCCACACCGAGGCCGTCGGCCGATGCAACGGTGACCCATACGAGCTTCGAGGATCCCCAGGCACAACCTGCGGCTGCGGCAAGCACGAGCGCTGCTACGACGGGATATCGGCCCTTCATCAGGAAGTTCCCCCGCCGAACACACGGACCGTCTGCGCGGCTGCCACGGCACTCAGTACGGCCATCGCCTTGTTGCGCGCTTCGGTGTCCTCGTATTCGGGGTCGGAGTCCGCGACTATGCCGGCACCGGCTTGAACGTAAGCAACGCCACCTTTGACCAGAGCCGTCCGAATCGTGATCGCGGTATCGGCGTCGCCGGCGAAATCGAGGTAGCCGACGATACCGCCGTAGATGCCGCGCCGGGTCGGCTCGAGTTCGTCGATCAACTCCATTGCGCGCACCTTCGGCGCACCCGAGAGGGTCCCCGCGGGGAAGCATGCTGTGACCGCGTCGAGGGCCTGCTTGTCCTGCTCGAGCCGGCCCGACACCGTCGACACCAGATGCATGACGTGGCTGTAGCGCTCGATGTGGCGATACTCGCCGACGCGCACGGTGCCAGGCTCGCAGACGCGGCCGAGATCATTGCGTCCGAGGTCGACGAGCATCAAGTGCTCGGCGTTCTCCTTCTCGTCGGCGAGCAGACCCTTTTCCAGCAGGAGGTCGTCTTCTTCGGTCGCTCCGCGCCAGCGGGTGCCCGCGATCGGGTGCGTCGTCGCAACACCGTCCTTCACTGTCACCAGGGCCTCGGGGCTCGACCCGACGATCGAGAACGCTGTCTCACCGGCCGCGTTCGGAATGTGGAGGAGGTACATGTACGGGCTCGGATTCGACGCGCGCAGCATCCGGTAGAGGTCGATCGGAGCGCCGTCGTAATCCATCTCGAAGCGCTGCGACAACACGACCTGAAACGCCTCGCCGGCTTCGATCTCCGAAACCAGTCGCCGAACGTCTGCACCGAATCCCTCGGTCGTCCGCTGCCGCCGAAACTCGGGTTTCGGACGGTCGAACGACGACACAGTCGACGGCGCCGCAGCGGCGAGTGCCTCGGTCATCTTGTCGAGGCGAGCGAGGGCGTCGTCGTACGCCTCGTCGACGCGGTCGTCGGTGCCGTTCCAATTGACGGCGTTGGCGATGAGCGTGATCGCGCCTTCGTGGTGATCGAAAGCGGCCAGATCGGTCGCGAGCATCATCACCATCTCAGGGATATGCAGGTCGTCCACGGCGTTCGACGGCAGCCGCTCGATTCGCCGGACCGCGTCGTACCCGAGAAAGCCGACCATGCCGCCGGTCAGCGGCGGGAGCCCCGGCAAGCGCTCCGTCTCGAGCAGATCGAGCGTCTCGCGCAGCGCACGTAATGGATTGCCACCGGTAGGCGCGTCGGCGGGAACCGCACCGAGCCACGCAGCTTCGCCGTCCACAACCGACAAAGCTGTGGGGCTACCGGCGCCGATGAACGACCAGCGCGACCACGAGCGACCGTTCTCTGCCGATTCGAACAGGAAAGTTCCGGGGCGGTCTGCCGCGAGCTTGCGGTACGCCGAAAGCGGAGTCTCCGAATCGGCCAGGACCTTGCGGGTCACCGGCACTACCCGATGAACGGCTGCGAGCGAACGGAACTGCTCACGCGTCGTGGTCGAATCGCCCGAGAGCGCTTCCGCCGATACGGATGGGATCGTCGTGGACTCGCCATGCATGCGCACCATCATCCCAGTCACGGCTGGAGCTACGGACCACCGGTATCGTCGGTTCAATGAAGGAAGGCGAGCTCGCCCCGCAATTCGAACTGCCCGATCAAACCGGTACGCCGAGGAAACTCGACGACCTACTCGCGAACGGGCCGGTGGTGTTGTTCTTCTACCCCGCCGCGAACACCCCGGTCTGCACCGCCGAAGCCTGTCATTTCCGCGACCTGACGGCAGAGTTCACTGCCCTCGGTGCCTCGCAGGTCGGTATCAGCGCGGACTCCGTGCAAACCCAGGCCGGCTTCGCGGACAAGCAGCGCCTCGATTACCCCCTGCTTGCGGATGTCGGCGGCGCCGTCGCTTCGGAGTTCGGAGTCAAGCGCGGACTGCTCGGCAAGCTCATGCCCGTCAAGCGGCAGACATTCGTCATCGATACGAACCGGACCGTCCTGAAGATCATTTCGAGCGAGCTGAATGCGAACACCCACGCCGACAAGGCGCTGGATTTCTTGAAGAACCGGTAAGACACGACGATTCGGGCGGTGGTCGCGCACTGCGGAAGGACATAGGCTCGAGCCATGACGACGCAGAGCGCGGCTTCGCCCACACCTGTCCGCACCGGCAAGCCCCCATGGCTCAAACGCGTGATCGTCGGCGCGATAGCCGCCGCCGTCCTGATAGTCACCTATTTCATTCTCGCCGCGTTCATTCCGCGGTGGTGGTCACAGCGGATCGCGGACTTCGCACACGGCGAGTTCACACCGGGCATCGCGTGGGGACTTTTCTTCGGAATCGTCTGCACCGCAGTGCCGCTGATACTGCTTCTATTCGCGGGCTTCAACTTTCGCAAGCGCGTCCGCAACCGCCCGGTCGGCCGCTACATCGCCGGCGGACTTTCGATCCTTGCGCTGGTGATCTCGCTGCCGAACATCATGACGCTCGGCATCGTCTACGGCTCGGGCAACGGCGCACATGCGGGTCAGCGCACGCTGGATGCCGACGCACCGGGCTTCCGCGGCGCGTCGCTCGTCGGCGCCATTGTCGGCGTGTTGGTATTTCTGCTGGTCGCCGCACTGATCGTGCAGTATCGCCGGCGTGGGAAGCAGCTAAAGTCGGCACGTGCGTCCGCGCAAGCCACCGCCGAGCAGCAGCGCCTCGCCGATACGCCTCCCCAGCCGCCGATCGTCTGACTAGCCAAGCGGTTTGCCGCCGACACCCCACTGCTCACGCGGAATGTCGGTGATCGTCACCCACACGGCGTCAGGGTTCTTACCGGTCGCGTCCGCGTATGCCTTCGTGACGGCGGCGATCGCGGCGCGCTTCTGGTCGGCGGTCAAACCCGGTGTCTGGCTGATCTGAATCAACGGCATCGCTCCATTGTGCCGGGTGTCGTCGACCGGTTGCGCAGCCAGTGCGCTCGTACAACCCCGATCTACTTGCGGGCCAGTCCGATTCACTCGGCGGACAACAACACATCCGAGTCGAAACAGGTGTGCGTTCCGGTGTGGCAGGCCGCGCCGACCTGATCGACGACGAGCAGAACCGTGTCGCCGTCACAGTCCAGGCGAACCTCGTGCACGTACTGGGTATGGCCGGAGGTCTCGCCCTTCACCCAGTACTGCTGACGCGAGCGCGAATAGTACGTGGCCTGCCGCGTTTCGAGGGTCTTGGCAAGCGCCTTGTCGTCCATCCACGCGACCATGAGCACATCGCCGGTTCCCCGTTCCTGCGCGACGGCGGCGAAAAGTCCGGCGTCGTTGCGCTTCAAACGAGACGCGATCGTTGGGTCCAGGCTCATACCCCCTGTTATACAGCGAGGCGGGTATCGTCGCGTCACTGCTGTTTACGTCTGCGAGGAGCCTCGATGGCTGTGCCAGAGCAACCGACACCGCTTGCACCCGAAAGCGCCTCGTCGCGAAAGAAGCGAGGAGTGGTTGTCGGCGCCGCGTTTGCTGCCGCAGCGATCGCGGTCGGAGTCTCGGTGTTCACCTCGGCAGACTCGCCGTCGACCGACGGTTCGGCAGGCGGTGGCCATGCCAGCTACGACGACACGGCACTCGCCAAGTTCTACACGCAGGACGTGAATTGGGGGCCGTGCACCGGCTTCGAAGCCGGTGGCAACAAGATCAGCTACGGCCTGCAGTGCGCCCGAATCACGGTGCCGGTCGACTACGACGATCCAGACGGTGACTCGGCCGAAATTGCCATCTCGCGGGCTCGCGCCACCGGCGACCGGATCGGATCGGTCCTGATGAACCCCGGCGGTCCGGGTGCGTCCGGCCTCCGCCTGGCGGCGTACGGCTACCTCACCCCACTCGGCGAGCGCTTCGACGTGGTCGGCTTCGACCCCCGCGGCATCGGTGCGTCCACGCCGTCGATCCAGTGCTTCAACGACGAAGAACGCGACGCCGACCGCCAGGAACTCGATCTCGACAACTCCCCCGCAGGCATCGAAGAACAGGAAGAAGAGACCCGCGACTACATCGACAAATGCTTCGAACGGTCCGGGGAGGACTTCCTCGAGCATGTCGGCACCTATGAGGTCGTGCGCGACATGGACATCATTCGTGGCGCACTCGGCGACGAGAAGCTGAACTACGTCGGCATTTCGTACGGCACACGAATCGGCGCGACCTATGCGGAGACCTTCCCCACCCGCGTCCGGGCCATGGTTCTCGACGGTGCCGTCAATCCGGCACAGGATCAGCGTGAGTCCAGCATCAAGCAGTGGACAGGCTTCCAGAAGGCGTTCGACGAGTACGTCGCGGATTGCGTCACCAAACCCACCTGCCCGCTGGGCACCGATCCTGCCGGCGCGATCCAGGCGTACCGCGCGCTGGTCGATCCGCTGGTCGAAAAGTCGGCTGCCACAGAAGATCCCCGGGGCCTCGGGTTCAACGACGCCCAGACCGGCACGATTCAGGCGCTCTACAGTCCCGAACTGTGGGACAAGCTGACCGACGGTCTGACCGAGTTGCAGCAGGGCAAGGGCGACACCCTGCTCGAGCTCGCAGACTCGTACATGGAACGACGCGAAGACGGGACTTACGCGAACCAGACCGACGCAACCACCGCGATTCGGTGCGTAGACAAACCGGCCGAGACGGATCGAGCCAAGTTGGGGCAGCTCGACACCGACGTCCGCAAGATCGCGCCGTTCCTCGACGACGGCCGCGGCACCGGGCTCGCGCCCCTCGGGACGTGCGCGATGTGGCCGGTACCGCCGACAAGCACGCCACACGAAGTCCACGCGGAAGGCGCACCGAACATCGTCGTGGTATCGACCACCCAGGATCCGGCAACTCCGCACCAGGCCGGAATCGACCTCGCCAATCAACTCGGCGGCTCGCTGATCACCTACGAAGGCACACAGCACGGCGCATTCCTGTCCGACATCTCCTGCGTCGACGACGCCGCACTGGCCTACCTCTTCGACTTGACCACCCCAGCCGAAGGTCTTGTCTGCGAAGCGGATGCAGAGGAAGCGAAGTAGCGCGAACGTTCCAGCGCGTCTGCGAGCGGCGACTTGTCGGACCGTTGCCGTAGTGTCGAAAACATGTTCGAGGGGGGATTCGACACTGGGCGCGACGCCGACCTGTGGTCGGCGTTGACGGAATCGTGCACCGAGGAAAACAAGGCGGCGTACTGGAAGGTCGCGTCGGCGGCGTTGCTGTGGGAGCTATGGACCGAGCGCGACGTGGCCTTCGCGGGGAACATCGTCGACTGCGGGAATGCCGCCTTGGCCGAGATCGCGGTCCGGCTCGGCTGCTCCAAGACCGTGGCGGAGAATCATGCCGAAATCGGGATGACGTTGCGGCTGCGACTGCCACGTATCAGAGACGCGTTCGCGGCCGGTGAACTCGACTACGCACGGGTCGCCGCGATCTGCAGAACAACGAAGCCGTTCACGCCGGAGACCGTCGCCGAGGTGGAATCCGACATCTTGGCCGCGGCCCGAATATTGCCCCCTGGCCCGCTGCGCGGCGAGATAGACACCATCCTCATTCGCACTGCTCCCGGCGAATGCGCGGAGGTCCGAGCGGCTGCGCTGGAGGGGCGTCGCTTCCGAAAGCGCCGCACCGACTCCGGGCTGTCGCGGATCGAAGCCGATCTGGCACCGGAGGAAGCGGAAGCAGTGTGGCAGCGCGTGTTCGAGGCAGCCGACAGCGTGTGCCGCCGCGATCGCCGCAGCCGCCAGCACCGCATCGTCGATGCGTTCTTGGCGTTGATCAGTGGGGCGGACCGACTCTCTTGCACGTGCCGGCGCGCCGATTGCTCTGCGGCGAACTACACGCCGCCGAGCCCGCGAAAGCCGTTGGTGCAGATCAGCATCGACGTTGCGACGCTACTCGGGTTGCTGTCGAATCCGGCGCACCTGCACGGATTCGGGCCGATCGACCCGCAGTTGGCCCGCACACTTGCGACGGATGCGACCTGGCAGGCGCTTCTGACCGACGCATTCGAGCAAGCACTCGCGCTCGGTGCAATCGACAACACGCCTGCGGAAGAGATAGCTGACCCTGAGTCGGGAGCACCAGTTTCGCCTCCGCGACCAACCATGTGCCCCAACCCATTCCGATCCCCTCGGCCTCGACGATTCGCAGCGGGCAAACTTCCGACCGGGGTCGCGTTGGCGACCGCACACCTCGTCGCGGCGCACGGCAGTATCTCGATAGCCGAGATCCACGCCGAACGACTCGCGAACGACCCCACGACGCGGACCGGTCCATTCCCCGACGGGCACGGCGGGCACTCGGACCCGCCTCCGGGCGCATTGACCTACACGCCTGGCGCATACGCCGCCGCGCTGGTCCGCGCTCGAGATCAACACTGCCGCTTTCCGGGTTGCCGTCGCGCAGCAGCGCAGTGCCAACTCGACCATGTGGTGCCGTTCAACCGCCGGTCGCCGCGCACCGGCGGGTGGACCGTTCCGGGGAATCTCCAATGCCTGTGCCGATTTCATCATCAGCTGAAGACGATGAAACTCTGGACGGCTGTCATGCTTTCCGGCGCCGCGATCCGGTGGATCAGTCCCTACGGCACCGATTACGTGACGGCGCCCGCCAATCCGTACACCAACGCCGGGCCGGACGTACTGATCCCCGCGATTCGGTACGGCCCCCAGACTTGGCGGCCACCAACCGAAACCGACGATGTGCCGCCGTACTGATCGGCCCGGCTGCACAACGCCGGCTCAGCGAACGATGATGCCGTCTGCGCGCATCGCGCTCTTGACCTCGCTGATGCGGAGGTCGCCGAAGTGGAAGACGCTGGCAGCGAGCACGGCGTCGGCTCCAGCGGTCACGGCGGGCGAGAAGTGCTCCACCGCACCGGCACCGCCGCTTGCGATGACGGGCACGTGGACAGCGGCTCGCACCGCTCGGATCATGGGCAGGTCGAAGCCGGCTTTCGTGCCATCGGCGTCCATCGAGTTGAGGAGAATTTCGCCGACTCCAAGCTCGGCGCCGCGGACTGCCCACTCGACGGCGTCGATCCCGGTGCCGCGCTTACCGCCGTGGGTGGTGACCTCCCACCCGGACGGCGTGTCCGGCTGGCTGTCGGGCACGGTGCGTGCGTCGACCGAAAGCACGATGCACTGCGACCCGAACCGTTCGCTCAACTCGCGCAACAACTCCGGCCGAGCGATTGCTGCCGTGTTCACCGAGACCTTGTCCGCGCCTGCGCGCAGCAGGCGGTCCACGTCTTCGACGCTGCGAACACCCCCGCCGACGGTCAGCGGAATGAAAACCTGTTCCGCCGTGCGGGTTACGACATCGATCATCGTGCCGCGCGCAGCAGTTGACGCAGTGACGTCCAGGAAGGTCAGCTCGTCGGCACCTTGCGCGTCGTATGCGGCCGCAAGTTCGACGGGATCGCCCGCATCACGCAAGTTTTCGAAATTGACACCCTTGACGACGCGACCAGCGTCCACGTCGAGGCATGGGATAACACGCACCGCAACGGTCATCGCGATTCGCCTTCCAGTTCGGCTGCGAGCACGACCCGCAAGAGCTCTTCGTGCACGCCCGGGGCCGCGGCCAGCACCGAGCGCGACGCGACCGTCCAGGGCGCCCCTTTGAGGTCCGTGACCACGCCGCCGGCCGCGCGGACCAGCGCCACTCCAGCGGCGTTGTCCCACGGGTGATGCCCGAATACGACCGCGCCACCGAGCACACCCGCCGCAGTGAACGCGAGGTCGACGCCGGTGGACCCATGCATGCGCAGCCGGGAAGACACCCGACTCAACGTGCCGAGCAGTTGGTGCCGATACTCGCCGGGAATCACGCCGCGACTGTCGACATTGAAAGCGCCGAAACCGATCATCGACGTTGCGAGCGTTCGAGATTCCAGCGGTGGCAGCGCTTCCCCGTTGCGGAGCAACGGCCCGCCCACCATGGCCGTATAGCGCTCACCGAGCAAAGGCAGCCAAGTCAGACCGAGCACCGGCTGTCCGTCGGACACCAGGGCAAGCAGCATTCCGGCGAGCGGAAGCCCAGCCGAATAGTTGTAGGTGCCGTCGATCGGATCGAGCACCCAGGACGTTCCGCTGGCGAGGTCGGGTCCACCGAACTCCTCACCATGGACCTCGATCCCCGTGCGTCGCAACAGTTCTTCCGACAACGTGCGTTCGAGCTCCAAGTCGAGTTCGGTTGCGAAATCGTCGTAGCCCTTGCGGACCGCGCTCGGTGCGCCGACGCCCTCGACGAACCGGTCACTTACCGAGTCGAGCAGCTCGATCGCGGTCGCGAGCAGTACAGCGGGGTCGTCGGGCAGGCTCATCGCGGGTCAGCCAGACACTGCGGCTAGGGCGTCGACGAGCGTGAATCTTCCCGCGTACAGCGCCTTTCCGACGATCGATCCTTCGACACCTTCGGGCACGAGCGTCGCGATCGCACGGAGGTCGTTCAAGGAGGAGACTCCACCGGATGCGATGACGGGCGCCTTGGTCGCAGCGCACACTTGGCTCAGAAGTTCGAGGTTCGGTCCGGTCAGCATGCCGTCCTTGCCGACATCGGTGACGACGTATCGGGAGCAGCCGTCACGGTCGAGACGCTCGAGGACCTCCCACAGGTCGCCGCCGTCGCTGACCCACCCGCGACCGCGCAGGCGGTGCTGACCGTCGATGATGCGAACATCGAGGCCCACGGCGATCCGTTCGCCGTACTTGGCGATCGCTCGTGCACACCAGACCGGGTCCTCGAGCGCTGCGGTGCCGAGATTCACCCGCGCGCAACCGGTTGCCAGAGCGGCATCCAAGGACGCGTCGTCGCGAATTCCGCCTGACAGTTCGACCTTCACATCGAGTTCGCCGACCACGTCGGCGAGGAGGTCACGATTGGAGCCGCGACCGAACGCGGCATCCAGATCGACGAGATGGACCCACTCGGCACCGTCGTTCTGCCATTGGAGGGCCGCATCTCGGGGCGAGCCGTAGCTCGTCTCACTCCCTGCGGCACCTTGGACAAGACGGACAGCTTCGCCGTTGGCAACATCGACGGCAGGCAACAAAACCAGGCTCACGTGCTAGAACCCTACTTCGTCTGCTCGTCGCCGCTGCGCTCGGGACCACCGCTGTGCTCGGGATCACCGCTGCTCGGACCACCGCGACCCCGCTGTTCGTCGAATGCGCGGTTGGTGATCCGTGTCGCGGTGATCCCCATCGCTGCGATCGCGCCGACCACACCCGCGAGGGCGATGGTCAAACCGACTCCGGGGCCGGGTTCGAAGACCCCGATCACGACAGTCGTCACGATAAGGACCGCGGTCGCGGCGCCGATGGAGGAGATCGCCAACCGGGCGTAAGAGAATCCGCGCGGCGCCTGGTCCGTCACAGGCTGTTCACCCAGTTCCTCAGCAGCACGGCTCCGGCGTCGCCGGACTTCTCGGGATGAAACTGGGTTGCCGCGAGTGGACCGTTTTCGACGGCCGCGAGGAACGGTGCACCGTGTTCTGCCCAGGTCAATTTGGCGGGCGCCATCGTGTCGGACGCCGGTAGCTCCCATTCCTGCGCCGCGTAGGAGTGCACGAAGTAGAAGCGCGTATCGGCGTCCAGTCCGGCGAACAGGACGCTGTCGGCGGGGGCCGTCACCGTATTCCACCCCATGTGCGGCAGCACCGGTGCAGGCAACTGGGCGACCGTGCCGGGCCACTCGCCGCAACCGTCGGTCTGGACACCGAATTCCACGCCGCGCTCGAAAAGGATCTGCATGCCTACGCAGATGCCGAGCACGGGTCGACTACCGGCAAGGCGACGGCCGATGATCTGGTGACCCTTCACCCCCAGCAGTCCCGCCATGCAGGCGGCGTACGCACCGACGCCGGGCACCACGAGGCCGTCTGCGTCCAGGGCAACCTTGGACTCCGATGTGACGGTGACGTCGGCCCCGGCGCGAACGAGCGCACGCTCGGCGGAGTGCAGATTCCCCGAGCCGTAGTCGAGCAACGCTACCGACTTCACAGAGTGCCCTTGGTCGACGGCACACCGGTGACGCGTGGGTCGGGCTCGACCGCGGCACGCAACGCGCGCGCGACGGCCTTGTATTCGGCTTCGGTGATGTGGTGCTGATCGCGGCCGTAGAGGACGCGGACGTGCAGCGCGATTCGGGCGTTGAGCGCCAGCGATTCGAAGACGTGGCGGTTGATGACCGTCGAGTACGGCGCACCCGCCTTCGCCGACCGCTGCTCGCCTCCGATCACGCTGTGCAGCAAGTGTTCCGGCTCGCCTGTGTGGACGCAATACGGTCGGCCTGACACATCGACCGCCGCGTGGACGAGTGTCTCGTCCATCGGGATGTAGGAGTCGCCGAATCGCCGGATGCCGGACTTGTCGCCGAGTGCCTGCCCGAGCGCCTGGCCGAGCACGATCGCGGTGTCTTCGACCGTGTGGTGCGCTTCGATTTCCGTGTCGCCGGTCGCACGGACGGTCAGATCGAAGCTGCCGTGCGCGCCGAACGCGTGCAGCATATGGTCGTAGAACGGAACCCCGGTGGAAATGTCGACGACACCGGTGCCGTCCAGGTTCAATTCGACGACGATCGACGACTCCTTGGTCGTACGTTCGATCCGCGCAATGCGTGCCATCAGTTCTCCAACTCGGTTCCGGCGAGCTTTTCGCTCACCCGCAGCAACTCGTCATTCTCGGCCGCCAAACCTATCGTCGCACGTAGATATCGGGGAATGCCGACGTCACGGATCAACACGCCCTCATCCAGGTAGTGCTGCCAGGCCTGCGGTGCGTCCGTGAACCTGCCGAACAGAACGAAGTTTGCATCGCTCGGAATCACGTCGTAGCCGAGTTCGCTCAATGCCCCCGCCACTCGATCGCGTTGCGACGCCAGTTCCGCGACACTTCCCAGGGTCTCGTCGGCATGTCGCAGCGCTGCTCGCGCGGCAGCCTGGGTGACCACGGACAGGTGATACGGCAAGCGCACCAACAACATTGCGTCGATGACGGCAGGCGCGGCAACAAGATAGCCGAGCCGCCCACCCGCGAACGCGAACGCCTTGCTCATCGTGCGGGACACCACGAGCTTCGTCGGGAACCGCTCGATCAGCCGCAGCGCGCTCGGCGCCGAGGAGAACTCGCCGTAGGCTTCGTCGACGACGACGATTCCCGGCGACGCCTCGAGGATCGCCGTCAACGCGTCGAGCGAAAGGCTGTGTCCCGTCGGGTTGTTGGGGCTCGTGACGAAGACCACGTCGGGGCGGCGTTCCGCAATCGAGGCGACTGCGTAGTCGACGTCGAGCGAGAAGTCTTCGCTCCGTTTGGCTTCCACCCACTCTGTGTTGATCCCGGTCGAGATGATCGGGTGCATCGAGTACGACGGTACGAAGCCGAGCGCCGACCGACCTGGTCCGCCGAAGGCCTGCAGCAACTGCTGCAGAATCTCGTTGGACCCGTTCGCGGCCCAGACATTTGCAGCCGCGACAGCCACTCCGGTCTGGCGCTGCAGGTATGCGGCGAGGTCTGTTCGCAGCGCAACCGCGTCACGATCCGGATAGCGGTGCAAATCTGCGGCGGCGGCCCGAATCGATTCGGCCACATCGTCGATCAATGCCCTCGTCGGCGGGTGCGGATTCTCGTTCGTGTTCAGCTGCACCGGGACGACGAGTTGCGGTGCGCCGTACGGCGTTTTGCCACGCAGACTTTCGCGAAGCGGGAGGTCGTCGAGACTGATCGATGCGCCGGGGACCCCGCTCACCGCAATGACTCGAATCGCAGCCGCACAGCTTCACCGTGCGCGGGCAGGTCCTCGGCGTTCGCCAGCGTGATGACGTGACCGGAGACCTCTTTGAGCGCCGCCTCCGAATAGTCCACGACGTGAACACCTTTGAGGAACGTCTGCACGGACAGTCCGGACGAGTGCCGCGCGCAACCGGCCGTCGGCAGCACGTGGTTGGACCCCGCGCAGTAGTCGCCCAGGCTCACCGGTGACCACGCACCGACGAAGACCGCTCCGGCACTGCGGACTCGCGCGGCAACGGCGGACGCGTCACGTGTCTGGATCTCCAGGTGTTCGGCCGCATAGGCGTTGACGACACGCAGGCCCTCGTCGATATCGGAGACCAATACGACGCCGGACTGGCTGCCCGCCAATGCCGTTGCCACGCGCTCGCGGTGTTTGGTCACCTCGAGCTGCGCGGACAACGCAACGTCGACGGCATCTGCCAATTGCTCGCTGTCGGTCACGAGGACGCTGGCGGCGAGTACGTCGTGCTCGGCCTGGCTGATGAGGTCGGCCGCGACGTGCACGGGATCGGCAGTCGCGTCGGCAAGGATCGCGATTTCGGTGGGGCCGGCTTCGGCGTCGATACCGACCAGCCCGCGGCACAGCCGCTTCGCGGCGGTCACATAGATATTGCCCGGACCGGTGATCAGATCGACGGGCCCGAGTTCGGCTCCGTCGGTGTCGGTACCACCGTAGGTGAGCAGCGCGACCGCTTGTGCTCCCCCGACCGCCCACACCTCGTCGACGCCGAGCAATGCGGCCGCGGCGAGGATCGTCGGGTGCGGCAGACCACCGAACTGTGCTTGCGGCGGTGACGCGACGACGAGCGAGTCCACGCCCGCAGTCTGAGCGGGGACCACGTTCATGACGACGCTCGACGGGTACACGGCGTTGCCGCCCGGCACATACAGCCCGACCCGCTCGACCGGAATCCACCGCTCGGTGACCGTGCCGCCCGGCACGACCTGGGTTGTCTTGTCCGTTCTGCGCTGGTCGGCGTGGACGAGCCGGGTGCGGTCGATCGCAACCTCGAGTGCGGTCCGAACAGCGGGATCGAGTTCGTCGAGCGCCTTCGTCAGCTCGGCCGCGGGAACGCGGACAGATGCCGGAGCAACGCCGTCGAATCGTTGGCTGAACTCCTGCGCAGCAGAGACGCCACGATCACGGATCGCTTCAACCACCGGACGAACCTGATGCAGCACCGAGTCCACATCGACTCCACCGCGTGGCAACGCGGCGCGAAGTTCGGCCGTAGTGGCGCTCCGACCGCGTAGATCGACGCGGGAGAGCTGGGTGCGGGCAGACATCGAATTCCTCTCGAAGGGGCGTCAAGCGCACCTCAAGGATACTTCTGCCCGATACGTGGGCCGGACCACGTCGCGCGGACGACGTCGAAAATCGGATGCCGACGCCCGCCGCTTGTGCCAGTGTCGATGAAATGACAACTCTCGACGGTATTACCTTCCGGCCGGGAACGCCGGCGGACTGGCCAGATCTCATCCAGCACTTCGCCTTCTGCTTCGGCCACACTGCGACCGAGGCGAATCAGCTTTCGTGGCGCTCGATCATCGACGAGAAGCGCATTCTCATTGCGCTCGACGACGGCGCGATCGTCGGCCAGACGACAGACATCTCGCTGACGCTGACCGTCCCCGGCGGCAACCAGGTCCCCGCCGCGGGCATCACCGCCGTATGCGTGTCGCCGACTCACCGCCGGCGCGGTCTCCTCCGTGCGTTGTATACCGAGCAGCACCGACGCATCCAGTCCACGGGTGTGCCACTCGCATTGCTGACTGCGAGTGAAGGCGGGATCTACGGCAGGTTCGGGTACGGACCGGCGACCATCGCTTGCGGCATTCAGCTCGATCGCCGTCTGGCCCGCTTTCATGACGCCGTCCCGGATCCCGGCGGCGTGACGATTCCCCGGATCGGGGATGCGGCGACGTCGATCCCCCGGATCTACGACCGCTGGCAGGCTTTGGTGCCCGGTGCCCAGGTCCGCCCGCCTGCGATGTGGGACCTCGTCTTCGCCGGTCGCAACAAGCACGGTGACGATCGCCCGGTTCTGTACTCGCTCGTTCATCGTGACGGGTACGCGTTGTTCACACGGACGACCGGCGAGCCGACCGATTCCATCCGGGTCCACGAGCTCCGCACCGTCACCGACGATGCCCACATTGCCCTGTGGCGCGTCTTGCTCGGCATGGATCTCGTCGGCCGCGTCGACGCGCACGTTCGCGAAGACGACGCGCTCCCCTATCTGCTGGCCGACGGTCGGCAGGTGGAAACAAAGGAACGTGCCGACGGACTGTGGGTGCGGATCATGGACATACCCGCGGCACTGGAAGCCCGCGAGTATGCCGTCGACTTCGATACGGTCATCGAGGTCCGCGATCCATTTCTCGATGCCGGAGGAAATTTCGCGCTGTCGATTCGCGACCGGAAGGCAACGTGCATCCGCACGGACGCAACTGCGCAGCTATCCATGGACATCGATGTGCTCGGCAGTCTGTACCTCGGCGCGCACCGCGCCGCCCCGTTCGCAAAGGCACACCGGCTGTGGGGGAAGGACTTAGAGACAATCCGAATGTTCGATATCGCGTTCGAAACAGACCGTGAGTCCGAAATGGGCTGGGGTTTCTAATACTTCGAACAGGGACTGGAGATACTCGAGAATTTCAAAACGTTCGAGTCTGGAAAATTTCGGCCGCGCCTGGGTATGTTTGCACCGGCGGCGGGACGTTATAAGAACTTGACCAATGGGGGCCCGCTCGCCGAGCACAGAGATGAGGGGCCCATGAGGCTGCGAGGAACTGTCGCCGCGACGGCGCTGATTGCCGCCGTATCGCTTGTCAGCACGGGTGCGTCGTACGCGGAGCCCGCACCGATCGAGCCGGGTCGGTTGCTGACTTACGAAGTGCAACTTGGCGACAACTTGTCGGTGAGTGCGAGTGTGGATTACGGGTACTGGCAGACGTCACCCGACGGCAAGTTCGTCACGCTGGTCGATGACGCGGGCAAACCGGTCGAAAGCATTCCGACGCAGTACGACTTGAACGGGCGACCACATCCGATTCCGACCGAAATCACTGATGGCGGCCAGAAATTGCAGATGAAGCCGCAGCAGGTGGGCATCGAAGAGACACCGGCTGCGAGCAACGCCGACCGCCAGGCAGCATGGGACACACTCATGCGCGAGATCGTCACGGGCTGGAACAACCAGGGACCCGTCTCGACTGCCATCGGTGCGGCAATAGGTTTCGGAATCGGCTGCCTGTCGATCTTCCCGAACTTCATCGCGGGCTGCATCATCGGGACGATCATCGGAGCCGGCATCGGCGCCGCCGTGGGTGTTGTACAAGGCAATCCGAATGTCCAACCAGCGGCCCAGGCCTGGATCGAGTCCTTCTTCAAGTAACTGGTCAACCGACCTGAACGCTGCACAACCAGCGCTTTCGGATATCCAGAAGTTGCCGAATCTTTGCTATCACTAACGCATTACGTTGATCTTGAAATGAATGTTCAAGGAAGCAAGCGCATTTCGTAGCAAAACTTTATCCAGTCCTTTATCGTCCTGGTAGACGCGCACACATCGCGTGCTGTTTCATAGCAAAAGGGGAAAAAATGCCTGAAGGGGACAACGGGATGCTCGGCATCCTTGGTGCGCTCAACAGTGGGGTCACGCTGGGGCTTGCCAACACGATCTTGACGTTCGGCGGTTTCGTTCTGAACCTCAATATCAACTCGGGCTAGTTCACATATCGAGGCCCAGGTCGAGTACCGAGACCGAATGCGTCAGCGCCCCAACGGCAAGATAATCGACGCCCGTTCTCGCGTACTCGGCTGCCACTTCGAGGCTCAGCCCGCCCGAAGATTCGAGCTTGGTCTGCGGTGCACGAGAGTTTCTGCGCTGCACCGCAGTCTGAGTTTGCCATAACGGAAAGTTGTCCAGCAGAACGAGTTCGACGTTCTGCTCCAGAACCGCGTCCAGTTGCTCGAGGCTGTCGACTTCCACTTCGCACTCGATGTCCGGGCGCATGGCTCGCACAGCCTGCAATGCCGCAACCACCGAACCCGCTGCCACAACGTGGTTGTCCTTGATCAGTGCTGCATCGCCCAGCCCCATTCGGTGATTCACGCCGCCACCCATGCGGACCGCATACTTCTCCAGAGCACGCAGGCCAGGAAGTGTTTTGCGCGTGTCCCGAATTCTGCAGTCCGTACCGTCGACGGCGTCGACCCAGCGCGCCGTCGCGGACGCGATACCGGACATGTGGCAGACGAGGTTCAGCATCGTCCGCTCAGCAGTGAGCAGCGCTCTCGTGGGCGCGGAAACTGTCAGCACCACAGTGCCTTTCTGCACCCGGGAGCCGTCCGCGATCCGATCGACGACCTCGTAGTTCCCCTCGCCGATCACCTCGTCGAGCACCATGAGGCCGACATCGATCCCGGCAACCACGCCCACTTCCCTGGATACGACAGCAGCCTTCGCCACTGCGTCCGCGGGAACCGTTGCGGCGCTGGTGACGTCGGGGCCGAATCGCAGGTCCTCGTCGAGTCCCGTGCGAATCACCCGTAGGACCTCGTCACGATCGAGCGTCATCTAACGCACTCCTGTCAATCTCAGTTCTGCCAGCTGTAGTTCACCCGACCGGTCCATCCGCACGGGAATGCTCCGGCGCTGGGTTTCGATTGCGTCCGGATAGTCCGAACGCGTGTGGCAGCCACGGCTTTCGGTGCGCGCGTCGGCAGCGAGTACGAGTGCGGTCGCGGTGATCGTCAGAGCCGCGTCTTCGAGCGCATCGACGGATTCGGACACCACTTGCGACGCCGCCGCGAGTTCGGCTGCCGCAATCGCGAGACCCGAGCCGTCACGCACGACCGAGGCGTGCTCGGTCATCAATGCTTGCAACTTCTCTCGGGGCATGTGCGGCATCGCACGCTGGCCGGGATCCTTCACCTCGACGCGCAGGTCGGCGCGCTGTGCGGCGGCAGCGCCTGCCCGCTCCCCCACCACCAGTCCTTCGAGCAGGCTGTTGGACGCGAGCCGGTTCGCGCCGTGCAGACCGGTCCGCGCGACCTCCCCTGCCGCGAGCAGACCGGGGACCTCGGTGCAACCGTTGACGTCGGTCACGACGCCACCACACTGATAGTGCGCGGCAGGTGCGACGGGGATGAGTTGGTGAGCCGGGTCGATTCCGGCGGCCAAGCACGATGCGGTGATCGTCGGAAAGCGTTGGGCGAAGCCGGGTATTGCTCGCGCGTCGAGGAAGACATGGTCGGTGCCGAGTTGGCGCATCCGCGCGGAGATCGCTTTCGACACGACATCGCGAGGGGCAAGGTCGCCACGTGGGTGAACGCCCTTCGTCACCGAGTTGCCTTCGGTGTCGACCAATTTCGCACCCTCGCCGCGGACCGCTTCGCTGATCAGGGGACGCCGACCGGTTCCGCCCGGCGTGTACAGCACGGTCGGGTGGAACTGCACGAACTCGATGTCCTCGACAGTTGCACCCGCGTCCAATGCCAGCCCGATGCCGTCCGCGGTGGCACCGGGCGGATTCGTGCTGCACGAATAGAGCTGGCCGAGTCCACCGGTCGCAAGGAGCACGGACGGGGTGTGCACCACCCCGTATCCCTCTTTCGACAGCACCAGCAGGCCCGTCACGCCGGCTGCGTCGGTGACGACCCGCGCTGCGCTCGCCCCGAATAGCACGGGCATACCTGCGGCGTTCAGGGCGCGTTGCACTTCGGCACCGGTTGCGTCGCCGCCCGCGTGAATGATTCGCCGCGTACTGTGCCCGCCTTCGCGCGTGCGCGAGACGGCACCGTCGCGGCCGAGGTCGAACACCGCCCCGAGGTCCGTCAGTGCGGCGATCGCCCGCTGGCCACCCGCCACGATCGACCGAACGGCCGCTTCGTCGCAGAGGCCCGCACCGGCCTCGACGGTGTCCTCGACATGCGAGTCGACCGAATCTCGCTGGGGCGCGACGACAGCAATGCCGCCTTGCGCGTACTGCGTCGCAGTGTCTGTCGGCCCGCCCTTGCTGACAGTGAGGACATTCAGTCCGCGCACCGAGGCCGCGCGGGCGGCGGTGAGCCCCGCTACACCGCCACCGACCACGACGAGATCAGCCCGCGCCTCCCACGCGATCGCGCCCCCCGGCGCGCGCGTCACTCGCCTCCGCCCGGGGTACCGATTTCGATCATTCGCTGCACCGACTTGCGCGCGCGCTCTGCGATATCCAGATCGACGTGCACCTCGTCCTTGCCTTCGATCAAGCAGCGCAGTAGCGCGGCGGGAGTGATCATCTTCATGTATTTGCAGGACGCGCGATCGTTGACGGCCTGGAAGTCGATGCCCGGCGCGGCCTTGCGCAGCTGGTGCAGCATGCCGACCTCGGTTGCGACGAGAACCTGCTTCGACTTCGCGACGCGGGCGGCGTCGATCATGCCGCCGGTGGACAAGATGTGGACGCGATCGGCTGGGAACGCACCTTCGCCCGCGAGGTACAGCGCCGACGTCGCGCAACCGCACTCCGGGTGCACGAAGAGCTCGGCATCCGGGTGGCTGCGCGCCTGCGCAGTCAGTTCGTCGCCGTTGATGCCGGCGTGGACGTGACACTCGCCCGCCCAGATGTGGAGGTTCTTGCGGCCGGTGATGCGTTTGACGTGCGCGCCGAGGAACTGGTCCGGCAGGAACAGCACATCGCGGTCGGGATCGACGGAGGCAACGACATCGACTGCGTTGGACGACGTGCAGCAGATGTCGGTCAGCGCTTTCACTTCGGCCGTGGTGTTCACGTAGGAGACGACGACGGCGTCGGGGAACTCCGCTTTCCAGGCACGCAGGTCGTCGGCAGTGATGGAGTCCGCGAGGGAGCAGCCCGCGCGCGCGTCCGGGATCAGGACCGTTTTCGTGGGGCTCAGGATCTTCGCCGTCTCGGCCATGAAGTGCACACCGCAGAAGATGATCGTGCCCTCGGTCGCCTCGGCGGCGATCCGCGATAGCGCGAGCGAGTCCCCGACGTGGTCGGCAACATCCTGGATTTCGGGCAACTGGTAGTTGTGCGCCAGGATCGTCGCGTTCTGTTTCCGCGCGAGCCGCTTGACCTCGGTTGCCCATTCAGGAGTGCCGACGACGCCACTGAATCCGGTTGGGCTGTCCTGAATCTGCGCTTCCAGCAGTGTCGTGGCCATGTCGGCTCCTTTCCCGCGATCCCGGGGGCTGAGCCGAGTTCGCATCTCTGCTTTGTTATCGAGCAGTTTTCGACTTATGATCGAAAACATGCTTCATAGTAGCACCATCCACGAATCGCTCACCGCGGTGTTCCAGGTGCGGTACTTCGGTTCGGACAAACCGGGCAACGGCGCGCGACCCGAACTGGCGGTACTGCTCTGGCAACGCGCCCTCGATCCACAGGTCGGGACGTGGTCCCTGCCAGGTGGAAAGCTGCGCGACGACGAAGACCTGACGGCATCGGCGCGGCGACAGCTGGCAGAGAAGGTTGACGTGCGGAAGCTGGCGCATCTCGAACAACTGTCGGTGTTCAGCGAGCCCGACCGCGTGCCGGGTCCACGCAGGATCGCGTCGACATTCCTCGGCCTCGTCCCGTTGACGACCGATCCGAAACTTCCCGACGACACCGCCTGGCATCCCGTGTCGGCGCTGCCGGTCATGTCGTTCGACCACGGCGTGGTCGTCGAGCACGCGCGCACTCGCCTGGCCGCAAAACTCTCCTACACGAACATCGCATTCGCGTTGGCACCCCAGGAGTTCGCGATGTCGACGCTCCGCGAAATATATTGTGCAGCACTAGGTTACGACGTCGACACGACGAACCTCCAACGTGTCTTGAATCGGCGCAAAGTGCTGACCCCCACTGGCACAACCTCCGCCCCCGGCCGCACCGGTGGCAGGCCGGCGGCGCTGTATCGCTTCACTGATTCGTCCATTCGGGTCACCGACGAATTCGCGGCGTTGCGGCCGCCGACCTGAGTGGTTGCCTGGCGCAGACAGCCGGACCCTCGACCGCTCCAGGTGGTGAGCGACCGAGGGTCCGGATGGATCTGCGCCGACAAGGTGATCTGTCACGCCGAAAGAGTTTCGCGAATTGCGAACCGAACGGCACACTGATTCGTTGTCAATGCGAGGGCCGGGCCATCCGCGATGCTGCGCGAATGGCCGCGATCAACCTCGATTCTTGTCGGTGTTCGGAGTTGTTAAGGGGCGTATGTGCTGAAGTAATCGAAGATCGCTGGTTGCAGGTTCTCACCCCCTCGCACAATTCCGACGATTGCTCCTATTCCCGCGCCGATGATCGTCCCCAAGATGCATCCCGCGATCGGGTTGAGCAAGATTGCGATACAGCCGACGACCTGACCGACGGTCGCGCCGACTGCGACGGCCATCATGCCGCCGTTCTCCCACCATTTGACTGCTTCTGTGCGCAGGTGATCCCACGCCGCTCCACGGTCACGCTGCAGCACCTCGGACACCGTCGTCGGCAGGTCCTTCGGTGTCATCTGCAGGTTCTGGCCGTCTTCACTGATCGCGGCAGCGATCGGGTATCTGACGTTGTCCCAGGTGAAATACGTGGGCACGACCTCACGGACCGTGCCGGCGTTATCGACAAGTTCGACTGCGGCGTCCGTCTCGCGGAAGTAGCCCGAGTCGATACGAGTGTTGACGGTGTTCGTGCCGACCCACGTCGTCGTGTAATTGATGACGTCGCTCGCCGGCTCCGCCTGCGCTACAGCGGTGCCGAACAGCGCCGCCGCTACAACCGTCGACGTGATTATCGCCGACGATCTCAGAAGCTTCATCGTGCTCTCCTATCAGTGATTTATTGGCCGTCTTGTTGGACGCTTGAGTCCCCCCGAGGACGCCTTCTTGGGCTGTGCGAGGTATTCCTCGAGGATTGGCCCGATCACCGCTAGAGAGCTCGGGTCGATCATCTGGTTGTGTTCGCAGCCGACTACGAACTCGTGAATTCCCTTTGCCGCGTACGGCAGCCACTCGGTCGCCGAATGTGCGGGGGTCACGGTGTTGCCGTTCTTGTGACCGTTCCCGTTCGTAAGACCGTTCGAATGACCACTGCTCGGTTCCGGCGCAGTCGCGGAGAAGAACAACATGCCACCGTCGAATGTGCTCGGCGTGAAGTCGGCCATGATCGACGCCGACGAGGTAAACCCGGCACGGATCCGCTCGAGGTGCGCCGGCGTGATCCCCGTTTCCTGTCCCAGCGAAGCGTTGAACAGCTCGACCGCACGCTCGTATGTCGGCTCGCCGTCGGCTTCCGCCACGTCGACTCCGAGGCCGCGCAGCAGCTCTGCGACCGTCAGTTTCGGAGCCGGACCGCCGTCGGTCTCGACGTAGCTGTCGAGCACCGCGAGCGTGTCGACGTCTGCGCCGCGCTGCCGCAGCTCGACTGCCATCGCCTGCGCGATCACACCGCCGAGCGACCAGCCCATCAGGTTGTACGGGCCCTCCGGCTGCACGCGCCGGATGTGATCGACGTAGTGCGCGGCCAGTTGCTCGATGGACTCGAAGTCCGCTCCGCCACCGATCATCGGCAACTGCACACCGTAGACCGGACGGTCGGAGTCGAGGTGCTGGGTGAGACCCGCATAGCCCCAGGACAATCCGATTCCGGGGTGGATGCAGAACAGCGGTGCCTTCGATCCCGTCGGACGTAGCGGGATGATCACACTGAGCGCTTCGTCGATCGCGGAGCTTGCGACCGATTCCGGACCGGACTCCACGAGATCGGTGATGCGGCGCGCGATTCCGGCCGGTGACGGATCGAGGAACAACAGCTGGAGCGGGATCTCCCGGCCCACTCGGGTCTGCAGTTCGCTGATAACCCGTGTCGCGACGAGCGAGTTGCCGCCGAGGTCGAAGAAGCTGTCGTCGGTGCTGACCCGCTCGATACCGAGAACGGCGGCGAACACGTCGACGACGAGTTCCTCCATCGGCGTTGTCGGCAAACGAAGTTCGGTCGCCTTCGACTCGAATGTCGGTACCGGCAACGCCCTACGGTCGAGTTTGCCGACCGGTGTCAGCGGGATCTCGTCGAGGACGACGATCGCCGCAGGCACCATGTGCGACGGCAGCATCCCGGCAACATGCGATCGCAATTCGAGCACGTCGACCGCTGTGCCCGGCGCCGGCAGCACGTAAGCGACGAGGACCGCGTCACCGGAAGGACCGGTCTGGCCGATGGTCGTCGCGAAACTGATCGCCGGATGGCTTGCGAGGGCCGTGTCGATCTCGCCGAGCTCGATGCGGAAGCCGCGCACCTTGACCTGGAAATCGCTGCGTCCGATGTATTCGAGATTGCCGTCCTTGCGCCACCGCACGATATCGCCGGTCCGGTACATCAGTTCACCGGGTGCACCGAAGGGGTTCGCGATGAAGCGCGTCGAGGTCAGTCCGCTGCGCCGGTGGTAGCCGCGCGCAAGGCCTGGACCGCTGATGTACAGCTCCCCCGCCACGCCGACCGGTACGGGCCGGAGTCGCGTGTCGAGGACGACGTCCTCGAAGCCGCGAGCCGGACGACCGATGTTGACGACCTCGCCGGGGATCATTTCTGCGCTGACGCTCGCCTGAATCGTCGTCTCGGTCGGGCCGTAGCCGTCGTACATCCGGCGGCCGGGCGCGAATCGGGCGACGAGTTCGGCAGGTGCCGCCTCGCCACCGACGATCAAGACCTGGAGGTCGTGCAGTTCCGAGTCGTCGACGGATGCGAGCGCCGTGGGTGTGATGAAGCAGTGCGTAACCCGCTCGGCGCGAAGCAAGTCGGCCAGCGGGTGGCCACCGAACACGTTCGGCGGAACGATGACAACTGCGGCACCGGCCGAGAACGCGATCGTCAGCTCGAACAGCGATGCATCGAAGCTCGGTGACGCGAGGTGCGCCACGCGGGATTCCGGCACGACGTCGAAGTGCTCGTGCTCTTCGGCGAGGAGGTTGGACAGACCGCGATGGGTGACGATGACGCCCTTCGGCTTGCCCGTGGATCCGGACGTGTAGATCAGGTAGGCCGGATGCGAGATCGCAAGCGAGCGTGTGCGATCCGCGTCCGTGACAGCTGCGGGCGAAGCTGCCGCAACGGAAGCCTCGGCGTCCGCGTCGTCGAGTGCGAGCCACGGCACTATCGCCGGCAGCGTCGACTCGTGCTTGCCGAGCGTGATACCCAGCGCTGCACCGGAGTCGGTGAGCATGTGCTCGATCCGGTCCGCAGGATAGGTCGGATCGACCGGGAGGAAGGCCGCGCCGGCCTTCGCCACTGCCCATTCTGCGACGACCGACTCGATCGATCGCGACATCGCAAGAGCCACGAAGGATTCCGGCCCGATGCCGGCCTCGATCAGTACTCGTGCGAGGCGGTTCGACCGCTCGTCGAGTTCGCGGTAGGTCAGCTCGACCTCGCCGTAGACGAGTGCCGTGGCATCAGGGCCCATGGCGACCGCATCGGCGAGGAGCGCCGGGAAGGTCGCCGGTGCGACCGACGGTTCACCACGCGCCGGCGCGAGGGCGGAAACCTCTGCCGCATCGAGCAAGTCGATGTCGCCGACAATCACGCCGGGGTCGGTGGTGACCGCGTCGAGGATGCGGATGAAACGGTCCGCGAAGCCCCTGATGGTTTCCGGCTCGAACAGGTCTGTCGCGAAGTCGATCGCCGCAGCGAAGCCCGCGGGCGAACCTGCCTCGGTGAACTCTTCGGAGACGTTGAACTGCAGGTCGTACTTCGCAACGGGGGCATCGAAACCGACGCCCTCGACGGTCAGTCCGGGCAGCTCCACGCGGGGCAGCTCACTACTCTGGAAGGCGAGGACCACCTGGAACAGTGGTGAATACGCCCCGGAGCGAGCCGGGTTCAGCACCTCGACGAGCCGCTCGAACGGCAGGTCGGCGTGGCCGAATGCGCTGAGGTCGACACCCCGGACGTGCTCGAGCAGTTCGGTGAACGACGATCCGGCGGATACGCGGCTGCGCAGGACCAGCGTGTTGACCAGCATGCCGACCAGGTCGTCGAGCGCTGCGTCTCCGCGGCCCGAGATCGGCGTGCCGACCGCGACGTCGTCGGTGCTGCCGAGCCTGCCGAGCAGTACGGCGAGCACTGCGTGCACGGTCATGAAGACGGTCGAATTGTTTTCGCGGGAAAGCGAAACGACCTTCTCGTGCAGGTCCGCGGGAATCGTGAACCGGACGCGATCACCGGCGAACGTCTGCTGCGCGGGCCGTTGGTGATCGGCCGGCAGCTCGAGGACCTCGGGAAGACCGGTGAGCTGTGCGCGCCAGTACTCGAGCTGCAGCGACGCAAGGCTTTCCGGGTCGTCGGTGCGGCCGAGGGTCTCGTGCTGCCAGAGCGTGTAGTCGGCGTACTGCACCGCGAGCGGTGCCCAGCCTGGCTCGTTGCCTTCGGTGCGTGCCGTGTACGCGGTCATGACATCGATCGCGAGTGGGCCCATCGAGAAGCCGTCGGCGCAGATGTGATGCACCACAAGGGCGAACACGTGCTCGTCAGGTCCGAGTCGGTACAGCGCGGCCCGGACCGGCACGCGCTCGGCGACGTTGAACCCTGTGCTTGCGAGGTCGACGATGGCGGCCTGCAAAGCGGCGGGATCGGCGATCGAGATCGGCTCGAGTTCCGGAACAACCTGCGCCGCAGCGAGGATCCGCTGAGTCGGGTTGCCGTCGACGACCGGGAACCGGGTCCGCAGCGACTCGTGGCGTTCGATGACGTCCCGGACCGCGGTAGCGAGCGCTGCGACATCGAGCGTGCCGGTGAGCCGGATTGCCAGCGGGATGTTGTAGGCGGGCGACTGTGTGTCGAACTGGTTGATGAACCACATGCGCTGCTGCGCAAAGGACACCGGGATCTGCTCCGGACGTTCCACGACGCGAAGTGCGGGTCGTGCGCTGCCGCCCTGGGCGTTGTCGACTGCCGTGGCGAGATCTGCGACGGTCGCACCTTCGAAGACCGTCCGCACCGCGAGGTCGACGCCGAGCGCAGCGTTGATCCGGCCGATGACGCGGGTCGCGGACAACGAGTTGCCGCCCAGTTCGAAGAAGCTGTCGGTGCGACCGACCCGCTCGATGCCGAGTACCGCGGCGAAGACCTGAGCGACGATCTGCTCGGTAGTGGTCCGCGGCGCACGGTAACCCGAAACGCTGCTACCGAACTCGGGCTCGGGCAGCGCCGCGCGGTCGAGCTTGCCGACCGGCGTCAACGGAATCTCGTCGAGTGCGACGATGACCGCCGGCACCATATGGGACGGCAGGTGCGCCGCCAGGTCCGCTGCGAGTCCGTCGCTGTCGATCGAATAGCCGGAGTTCGCGCGAACGTAGGACACGAGCACGGTGTCGCCCGCCGGTCCGGGTCGTCCGAGTGTCACCGCGAACCCGACTGCCGGGTGCGCCATGAGCGCGGCGTCGATCTCGCCGAGTTCGATGCGGAAACCGCGGACCTTCACCTGGAAGTCGCTGCGTCCGATGTACTCGACCGTGAAGCCGTCGTCGGACCTGACCCAGCGGACCACGTCACCGGTGCGGTACATCCGCTCCCCCAACTCGCTGTGCGGGTTGGCGACGAAGCGTCCGGCGGTCAAGCCCGAGCGCTGGTGGTAGCCACGGGCGAGGCCGGGGCCGGCGATGTAGAGCTCACCCGGCACACCGACCGGTACCGGTCGCAGTGCGGAGTCGAGAACCACGGCCGACGTGCCGCGAATCGGGCCGCCGATCATGATCGGCTCGCCGGCGACCATGGGCGCGCTGACGTTGCTCATGATCGTCGTCTCGGTCGGGCCGTAACCGTTGGTCATCGTCCGGCCCGGTGCCCAGCGTGCAACCAACTCGGTCGGGCACGCTTCGCCACCGACGACGACTGTCTGCAGTGTCGCGAGTTCGGCCGGTTCCATGGTCGCAAGCGCTGCGGTTGCGACGAAGGCGTGCGTGACACGTTCGGCCGCAATGAGTTCCGCGAGCTCCGCTCCGCCGTAGATCGTCGGCGGCGCGATGACCATGGTCGCCGCGGAGCCGAACGCGAGCAGATATTCGAAGATCGATCCGTCGAAGCTCGGCGTCGAGAAGTGCAGTGTGCGCGCTGCCGATGTCGCCTCGTAGCGGAGCGCCAGATCACCGACGAAGTTGTCCAGTCCGCTGTGCGTGACGACGACGCCCTTCGGCAGGCCCGTGGAACCCGACGTGTAGATCACGTAGGCGGCGCTGGCCAGGCTGATTCGGCCGATGCGGTCGGCATCGGTGACCGTCTTGCCGGACTTCGCGGCGCATGCGGCCTCGAACTCCGGATCGTCGAGCAGCAACCACGGCACGGAGTCGCCGAGCTTGTCGCGGCTCTCGCCGACGCAGAGACCCAGCGCCGCACCGGAATCGGACAGCATGTGCGCGATCCGGTCGGACGGGTAGCGCGGATCGATCGGCACGAACGCGGCACCGGTCTTGGCGATGGCCCAGACCGACACGATCGACTCGATCGACCGCGACATTCCCAGTGCCACGAACGTTTCCGGTCCTGCGCCGTGTTCGATGAGCACCCGGGCCAGTCGGTTGGAACGCTCGTCGAGGTCGCGGTAGGACATCCGGCGTCCCGAAGACGAGAGCGCAAGTGCCCGTGCGGAATTCGCTGCGGCATCCGAAAGGATCTCGGGCAGCGTCCGGACCGAACCACCGTCGCGGCCGCGGACCGGTGCTAGTGCCGCACGCTCGGTGTCCGACAGCAGGCGAACGTGGGCGAGCGGCTGCTCGGTGTCGGTGACGATGGCGCCCAGTACGCGGGACAACCGTGCACCGATCTCGCAGACGGTCACCTGATCGAGCAGTGCCTCCTGGTACTTCAGCTTGACGTGGAGGCGATCGTCGGCGGAGGCGACCACGGTGAGCGGGTAGTGCGCGGAGTCGGTGCCGTACACGTCGCGGACCTTCATCCCGGCGATGTCGGTCTCCTCGGAGAGTCCCGCACGATCGACCGGGTAGGACTCGAACACGGTGAGCGTGTCGAAGCCGACACCCGGACCGGTCACCCGCTGGATCTGCGGCAGGCTCACGTAGTGATGATCGAGCAGAGCAGCCTGCTCGGACTGAACGCGGTCGAGCAGCGCGCCGAGCGATTCGGCCGGGCGAAGCGTGACGCGGACCGGCAGCGTGTTGATGAAGAGGCCGATCATCGATTCGATGCCCGGCACCTGCGGCGGCCGACCGGAAACCGTGGCACCGAACACGACGTCGTTGCGAGAGGTCAAGGTGCCGAGCACGATTCCCCACGCAGTCTGGACGACCGTGTTCATCGTTATGCCCCGGCCACGGACGATCTCGCGGAGTGCGGACGTCGCCGTCTCGTCGATCGTGATCAGGTGCTCACGGGAGACGTCGTCGTGCTGGCGGCCTGGATCGGCCGGCACCAGAACGGTCGGCTCTTCGACACCCGCGAGGGCGTGCGCCCAAGCGTCGACCGACTCCTGCGCGGACCGCTCGGTGAGCCACGACAGGTAGTCGCGGTAGGACCGGACACGCGGCAGAACCGTGGCATCGCCGTCGGTTGCGTACAGCGTCAGCAGCTCCCGGACCAGTAGCGGCGTCGACCAGCCGTCCAGCAGGATGTGGTGGTTGGTGAGCATGAACCGGTACCGGTCGGCAGCGGTCTTGATCAGCGCCATGCGCAGCAGCGGCGCGGTCGACATGTCGAACCGCGTTGCACGATCGGCGGAGACCAACGCGTCGATCGCGTCGGCGCTGTCTGCGCGATCACTGAGATCTGTTACGGCGTAGGGCAATTCGACGCGGTCGTGGACCACCTGAATCGACTCGCCCTCGGAATCGGACACGAACGAGGTGCGCAGGTTCGGGTGCCGGTCCAGCAGGCTCTGGCCCGCACGGCGCATCCGCTCGGGATCGACTTCGCCCGCGAGTTCGAGGCTCAGCTGCACCATGTAGGAATCGACTGTCTCGTCGGACAAGATCGCGTGGAAGAGCAGTCCGGACTGCAGCGGCGACAGCGGCCAGAGGTCGCTCAGCGTGGGATAGGCCGCTTCGAGACGCTCGATGCCGGCCTGGCCGACATGCACCATCGGGAAGTCGGACGGCGTGAAACCGCCTGCCTCCGAGCTGTTTGCGTAGCTTGCCACTGCGGTGAGCGCGCGGGTCCACAGTCGTGCGAGCTCCCCCACCTGTCCCGCGTTCAGCACGCCGGCCGGGTAGGAGAACGAGGCGCTCAGGCGCGGTCCGTCGCTCGTCGTACGCGTCACCGCGTTGATGTCGAGCACTGTCGCGATCGGCATGTCCGGGTTCTCGGCGTCACCGAAACCACCTGCCGCTGCCGAGGTGTCGATCGGCAGCCAGTCGGCGGTCCGATCGCTGGTTCCCGCGAAACGGCCGAGGTAGTTGAAGCTCACCTGCGGCACGGCGAGCTGCTCGAGCTCACGGGCGGTCTCGGCGTTGAGGTAGCGCAACAGGCCGTAGCCGATGCCGTTGTCCGGAATCGAAAGCAGTTGTTCCTTCACTGCTTTCACCGCTGTGCCGACCGCGACGCCGCCGGCGAACGCGTCCTCGAGGTCGACAGTCGACAGATCGAGGCGCAGTGGATGGATCGTCGTGAACCAGCCGATCGTCCGGCCGAGATCTGCGCCGGGAACGACCCTGTCCTCGCGACCGTGACCTTCGAGGCTGACGAGCGCGGTGCGGTCGCGATTTCCGCGCCACTTGGTGAGGGCCAGCGCCAATGCCGCGAGCAGGCCGTCGTTCACGCTGCCGTGGAACACTTCCGGCACCGCGGTCAGCAGTGCCGCCGTGACGTCGGCGTCGAGTTCGACGTCGACCTTCGCGATCGTGGCGCCGACGTCGACCGTCGGATCGAGCGGCCGTGAACCGATCAGCGGATCGGTACCGCCGACCATTGCGCGCCAGAGTTCCAGCTCCGCAATCCGTTCCGGCGCTGCAGCTGCGTCGACCAGGCCGTGTGCCCAGCGCCGCATCGAGGTGCCGACCGGCGAAAGCTCGGGCGCCGCGCCCGCTGCGATCTGCGACCAGGCGGTCGCGAGTTCGGGCACGATGACCCGCCACGACACACCGTCGATAACTGCGTGGTGCACGACGATCAGAAGTCGCGAGTCGCCCGTGGGTGCCTGCAGCCAGACCAACTGCACCATGACTCCGTGTTCGGGGTCCAAACGTCCCGCCGCAGCGTCCAATTCCACCGACGCGGTCTCGAAGAACTCGGCGTTGTCGACGGCGGCGACCTCGACCTTGGCGATCAGGTCCGCAGCCCGGACCGAGCCGGCGGGCGGTACCGTCATCGACCAACCGTCGACACCGTGCTCGAGACTCGAGCGCAGCATGTCGTGGTGATCCAGAACGGCTTGCACGGTCCGCGCCAAACCTGCTTCGTCGATGCCGTGCGGAAGTTGCAACGCGGCGGACTGCGAGTGCCGGGTGAAGTTCGCACCCCGGGCCAGCAGCCATTCCATGATCGGTGTCAGCGGCAAGTCTCCGGTGCCACCACCTGGCAGTTCTGCCAGCACAACCGCAGCGTCGGATTCGGTTGCCACGGCGACCTCTGCGAGACCACCGACCGTCTTGCGCTCGAACACATCTCGCGGAGTCAGTGCCAGACCCGCGGCCTTGGCGCGGGACACCAACTGGATGGACATGATGCTGTCGCCGCCGAGGCCGAAGAACGAATCGTCGACACCCACCTGGGTGTTCGCGTCCAGTCCGAGAACCTCCACGAAGAGGCGCGCAAGCACCTGCTCCGGATCCGACACCGGTGCACGACCCGATCCGACCAAGACCTCGAAGTCCGGCGCGGGCAACGCCTTCCGGTCCAGTTTGCCGTTCTCGGTGAGGGGCAGTGCGGCGAGCACGACGAGCGCAGACGGCACCATGTACGACGTCAGTTCGCGTCCTGCGAACTCGAGGACGGTCGCACTCTCGAGGGCGACACCCTCCTCGGCCACGACGTAACCGACGATCCGGTCGGAGTTTCCGCCGTCCTTGCGAACGATCGCGATCGATTGCGCGACACCGGGGCACCGCAGGAGCGCGGACTCGATCTCGCCGAGTTCGATGCGGAAGCCGCGAATCTTGACCTGGAAGTCACTGCGGCCGAGGTATTCCAGCTTGCCGTCGGAATTCCAGCGCGCGACGTCACCGGTGCGGTACATCCGCTCGCCCGGTGCGCCCGACGGGTCGGCGACGAAGCGCCCCGCGCACAGTGCCTGCCGGCCGAGGTAGCCGCGCGTCAGTTGCGCTCCCGAGACGTACATCTCGCCCTTGACCCCGATCGGTACCGGGTGCAGGCGCTGGTCGAGTACCGAGACCCGCAGGCCCGGGATCGCGCGACCGATGACGCTTGCTTCCGCGGCTGCCGCGAATTCCTTGGTGAGGCGCAGGTAACTGACGTGCACCGTGGTCTCGGTGATGCCGTACATGTTGACGAGCGTCGGGCTGGCGTCGTCGTGGCGGTCGTACCAGCGGGCGAGCTGGCCGAGATCGAGCGCCTCGCCGCCGAACACGATGTAGCGCAACGCGAGATCGGCGTCGCCGGCGGCACGATCGGCCTCGGCGAGTTGGTAGAACGCGGTCGGCGTCTGGTTGAGGACCGTGACCTTCTCGCGCACGAGCAGTTCGCGGAACGCCTCGGGTGAGCGTGCCGTGTAGTAATCCACGACGACGAGGCGGCCACCGTGCAGGAGCGGTCCCCACAGTTCCCACACCGAGAAGTCGAAGGCGTAGGAGTGGAACATCGTCCAGACGTCGTCGGCACCGAAAGAGAACTGCGCTGCCGTGTTGGCGAACAGCGTGACGACGTTGCGATGGCTGACGAGGACGCCCTTGGGCCGGCCCGTCGATCCGGAGGTGTAGATGACGTAGGCCAGGGAGTCGGGCCGCAGCGGTGCGACGCGGTCGCGATCGGAAATCGCGGCCGGAGACTGCGTCTCGACCTCGAGTCGGTAGTGCGCCGCGTCCATGAGAACGGTCGGCAGGTCGCCGGTATCGAGCGCGGCGAGTTCCGCGGTTGCGGAGATGATGCACACCGGCTTTGCATCGGCGAGCATGAAGGCGAGACGATCCTGCGGGTACATGACGTCGATCGGCAGGTACCCGCCGCCGGCCTTGACGACTGCCAGCAGCGCGACGATCAAGTCGTTCGAGCGCGGCAGAGCAACCGCGACGAGCGAGTCGGGTCCGACACCGAGTGCGATGAGGCGGCGTGCGAGTCGGTTCGTACGCGCATCGAGTTCGGCGTAGGTGAGCGAGAAGTGCTCGGACACAACGGCGATCGACATCGGGGACTGTGCGACCGCGCGTGCGAACAGCTCCGCGAGGTGTGCGGGCTCCACGTCGACGCTCGGCGCGTTCCACTCGGTGAGCATGGCCTGACGCTCGGTGGCGTCGGTGATCTCGATGTCGCCGACCGGTTGCGCCGGATCCGACGTGATCGCGCTCAGGATCCGGAGGAACCTGTCGGCGATGCCGTGCACCGTCGCCGCGTCGAACAGGTCGGTCGCGAACGTCAGCGCCGCATCCATTCCGGCCGGCCGGCCGGCCGCGTCGCGGCGCTCCGACAGCGTCAGCTGGAGATCGAACTTCGAGACTCCGAGTTCGAAATCGACTGCGTCGACGGTCAATCCGGGCAGTTCGAGGTGTGCCTGCTCGTTGTTCTGGAACTCGAGCAAAACCTGGAACAGCGGTGAGTAGGCCGTCGACGACTCGACGTCGAGGACGTCCACGAGGCGTTCGAACGGGAGGTCGGCGCGGCCGAACGCATCCACGTCGGCTTCGCGAGTCGCGTCGAGCAGTTCTGCGAAGGACAGGCCCGGAGCGACATCGGTACGCAGGACGAGGGTGTTCACGAACATGCCGACCAGGTCGTCGAGCGCAGCCTCGCCACGGCCTGCAACGGGTGTACCGATCGCGATGTCGTCCGTCCCCGACAGTCGCGCCAGCAGCACGGACAGCGCCGCATGGGCGACCATGAACTGGGTCGAATTGTGTTCGCGGGCAAGTGCTGCCAAGCCGCTGTGGATTTCGGCGGGTACATCGAACCGGACCACGTCGCCGGCGAACGAGCGACGTGGTGACCGCGCCCGATCGGTCGGGAGCGCAAGCAGTTCCGGAAGTCCCGACAGTGCGGACTTCCACGCCGCTATTTCGCCGCTGATCCGGGAATCCGGATCGTCCTCGGAACCGAGGACCTCGCGTTGCCAGATTGCGAAGTCGGCGTACTGCACCGCCAGCGGCGACCAACCCGGCTCGGCGCCGTTCGATCGTGCGACATAAGCCGTCATGACGTCGCGCGCGAGCGGTGCCATCGAGAAGCCGTCGGCGCAGATGTGGTGGACGACCATCGCGAACACGTGCTCGTCAGCGTCGACGCGGAACAGTGCGGTCCGGAGCGGAACCTCCTGCGTCACATCGAAACCGGTTGTGAGGTGTTCTTCGAGCCGCCCGCGGAGGTCGGCGTCGTCGGCGACCGCGATCGGCTGCAGATCCGGAATCACCTGTGCCGCAGCGACGATCTCCTGGACCGGGCCCTTTCCGAGATCCGGGAAGTAGGTCCGCAGGCTCTCGTGACGCTCGATCACGTCGGCGACCGCCGCCTGCAGCGCAGCGAGATCCAGCGCACCGGTCAGGCGAATGGCGAGCGGGATGTTGTACGCCGGGGAGGTCGTGTCGAACTGGTTCAGGAACCACATCCGCTGCTGGGCGAACGACAGTGGCAGGGGCGCTTCGCGCCTGTGCGCAGTCAGCGAGTCCCTGGACTCTCCAACCGCGCCCGAGCAGTGTGCAGCCAGGCCGCGCACGGTCGGCGACTCGAAGATGCTGCGGACACCGATGTCGGTACCGAGTGCGGCGTTGATGCGTGCAACCAGCCGTGTCGCGCTCAGCGAGTTGCCACCGAGTTCGAAGAAGCTGTCGTCGGCGCCGACCCGGTCGACGCCCAGGACCGCTGCGAAGACGTCGGCGATCGTCCGCTCGACCTTTCCGCTCGGCGCCCGGAAGTCGGCTGCCGAGCGCCCGAACTCGGGTGCCGGCAATGCCTTTCGGTCCAGCTTGCCCGCGGCCGTCAACGGCACGGTGTCGAGGAGCACGACCGCTGCCGGAACCATATGGGAGGGCAGGAATTCCGCGACGTGTGCAACGAGCGCTGCTGCATCGACGTCCGTCGCGCGGACGTAGGAGACCAGGACGGTATCGCCCGCGGGACCCTGCCGGCCGATCGTCGTCGCGAATCCGACTGCGGGATGCGACAGCAACATCGCGTCGATCTCGCCGAGTTCGATTCGGAAGCCGCGGATCTTGACCTAGTGATCGCTGCGACCGAGGTACTCGAGTTCGAATGCGGGACCGTTCTGCCTCGCCGTGGGGGTCCAGCGGACCACGTCACCGGTCCGGTACATCCGCGAACCGGCAGCACCGAACGGGTTGGCAACGAAACGCTCGCCACTCAGGCCGGCGCGATTGCGGTATCCGCGCGCAAGTCCGGGACCGGACACGTACAGCTCACCCGCGACACCGACCGGCACCGGCTGCAACCGGCGATCCAGGACGACGTTCGCGTAGCCGACCGGCGGTGCGCCGATCGTCACCGGAACACCAGCCGTGAGCTCGCCACTCACCGCGGCCACGACAGTGGTCTCGGTCGGGCCGTACGCGTTGAACATCGACCGACCGTGCGCCCACTGCGCGACCAGTTCGGGCGGGCACGCCTCGCCACCGGTGATCACGCATTCCAGGTCGTCGAGGCCGGACGGATCCATGGACGCGAGCGCCGCAGGTGTGATGAACGCGTGCGTCACACGTTGCGCCGCAAGCAGTTCGGTCAGTTCCGCACCGCCGTAGACGGTCGGTGGCGCGATCACCATCGTCGCACCGGACCCGACCGCAAGCATCAGTTCGAGAATCGAGGCGTCGAAGCTGGGTGACGAGAAGTGCAACGTCCGCGATGCGCGGTTGGCACGGAAGCGGATGTGCTGATCGGCTGCGAAGTTGTCCAGGCCCGCGTGCGTGACGATGACGCCCTTGGGCACTCCGGTCGATCCGGAGGTGTAGATGACGTAGGCCGGGTGCGCAACGTCGATCTGCGCCAGCCGATCTGCGTCGCGGACCGCACGGCCGGACTTCGCTTCGTAGGAGCGCGCGAACTCCGCATCATCGATGACAAGCCACGGCACGAGGTCGGCGAACTTGTCACGACTTGCGCCGACGGTGACACCGAAAGCTGCTCCCGAATCGGTGAGCATGTGCTCGATCCGGTCGGCGGGGTAGTTCGGGTCGATCGGCACGAACGCGGCACCCGTCTTGGCGACGGCCCACACTGCGAGGATCGATTCCACCGAACGCGAAATTCCCAGCGCGACGGTAGTTTCCGGTCCTGCACCGTGCTCGATGAGCGTGCGTGCAAGCCGATTCGAGCGGCGGTCCAGGTCGCGGTAGGTGACTTCCTGATCGAGGTAGGAGACGGCCACGGCGTCCGGATCGATCGCCGCCGCGTTGGACAGCACCCGCGGCAAGCTCCGATGCGAGCGGCCACGACGACCGCGAACCGGCGCCAGCTTGCGGCGCTCGGAGTCGGTGAGCAGCTGCAGCCGCACGATCGGCTGATCGATATCGGCAAGCATCGCGTCGATGACGCGGTGGATTCGGCTGCCGATGCCTTCGACGGTTGCCTGGTCGAGGAGGTCCGTCTGGTACTGCAGGGTGACGTGCAGTTGGGTGTCGACAGCGGCGACGACGGTCAGCGGGTAGTGCGTTGCGCTGCCGCCGCGTACGTCGAGCACATTCATGCCGGCGATGTCGACGTGCTCCGACAGGCCTGCCCGATCGACGGGGTAGGACTCGAAGACCGTCAGCGTGTCGAATCCGACAGCCGCACCGGTCGCGCGCTGGATGTCCGGGAGAGCGAGGTAGTGGTGGTCGAGCAATGCGGCCTGCGTCGCCTGCACCGTGTCGAGCAACTCCCCCAGGCTCTGCCGGTAGTCGAGCGTCACCCGTGCGGGCAGCGTGTTGATGAACAGGCCGATCATCGACTCGATACCGGAGATCTGCGGCGGGCGTCCCGACACGGTCGTCCCGAAGACGACGTCGTCGCGAGCTGTCAACGCGCCGAGTACAACTCCCCAGACAGTCTGGACGACCGTGTTGAGCGTGACGCCGCGGCTGCGTGCGAGGTCGCGCAGTGCAGCTGTCTCCAGTTCGCTGAGCGACAGTTCGACATCCGACGAGAAAGCGGCGTAGGTATGTCCACGGTCGACGGGTACCAGCAGGGTCGGCTCGTCGACGCCTGTGAGCGCGTCCTTCCAGGCCTGCTTCGACTCGTCGAGGGAACGCTGCGCGAGCCACGCCAGGTAATCGCGGTAGGGGCGGACACGCGGCAGGACCGACTGGTCGCTGTCGGTGGCGTACAACGTGATGAGCTCACGCAGGATCAGCGGTGTCGACCAGCCGTCGAGCAGAATGTGATGGTTGGTGAGCAACAACCGGTAGCGGCCGGGTGCGGTCTTGATGAGCATCAGGCGCAGCAGCGGCGCCACGCTCATGTCGAAGCGATGTGCGCGGTCCGCGGCGAGCGCCTCGTCGACCGCCGCGGTGACCTCGGCGGGGCTGACCTCGCTGAAGTCCAGCGACGTCCACGGCAACGTGACGTTTTCGTGCACCACTGCCGCAGCGGGACTCGTCGGATCGGCGGGGTCGACGTCGGAGACGAACGCCGTCCGCAGGTTGGCGTGCCGATCGAGCAGGGTCTGGCCGGCGCGGCGGAACCGCTCCGGATCGACGATTCCGCCGAGCTCGACCGTCAGCTGCACGGTGTAGGAGTCGATCGATTCGGTTGCCAGCAGAGCATGGAACAAGAGACCCGACTGCAGCGGCGACAGCGGCAGCAGGTCGCCCAGTTCCGGGTACGCGGTTTCGAGGCGATCGATGCCGTTCTGGCCGACCGGCAGGAGCGCGAAGTCGGACGGTGTGTGGCCACCGGAATCCGCTTGTGCGGCATGCTCGGCGATCGCGGTGAGCGCGTCGCACCAGAGCGCCGCGACCTCCTCGACCTGGGTCGCCGAGAGCACGCCCGCCGGGTAGGTCCACGTTGCGGTCAGCTGCGCACCCGCAGCCGTTTCCTTCGTCACCGCGTTGATGTCGAGTGCCGCAGCCACCGGCATGTGGGCATCGGCAGCGACGTGCAGATCTACGGCGTCGTCGTCGGGCAGCCAGCCGGAGTCGGAGTGCTCGCCGGTCGAGTACCTGCCGAGGTAGTTGAAGCTGACCTGCGGGGTCGCCAATTCGGCGAGAACACCGCGGGTTTCGGCGTTGAGGTAACGCAGCAGGCCGAAGCCGATGCCGTGATCGGGAACCGCCAACAGCTGTTCCTTGGCCGCCTTGACTGCCGCACCGGCAGCGGGACCGCCGGCAAATGCGTCGGCAAGATCGATGCCGGACAAGTCGAGCCTGACCGGATGGATCGACGTGAACCAGCCGACGGTGCGGGTCAGATCGGCACCGGGAACGACGTGGTCTTCGCGGCCGTGGCCCTCGAGGTTGACCAGCGCGGACCCGTTTCGGCGCCACTTCGCCAGCGCCAGTGCGAGCGCCGCCAGCAGGCCGTCGTTGACGCTGCCGTGGAAGGCCTCGGGCACCGTGGTGAGCAGTGCGTCGGTGACCTCGGGGCTGAGCTCGACGCTGACCTTCTCGGTTGTGGCCGCTACGTCGATCTCGGAATCCAGTGCGCGCGAACCGATCAACGGATCCGAACCCGCGAGCGTGCCGGTCCAGAAGTCGAGTTCGCCGGCACGCGAGGCAGACACGGCCTCGTCGGCGAGGCTGTGGGCCCACCGTCGCATCGACGTGCCGACCGGCGCGAGCTGCGGTTCGCCGCCTGCGGTCAGTTGTGCCCAGGCGATTGCAAGGTCGGGCACGAGTATCCGCCAGGACACACCGTCGATCACCATGTGGTGCACAACCATCAGCAGTCGCGAATCGCCCGACGGCGCCTGCAGCCAGACGAGTTGGACCATGGCGCCACGCTGCGGATCGAGGCGATCGTGTGCGTCGTCCAGATGCTGCGTTGCGAGCGCGAAGAATTCGGGGGTGCCCGGTTCGACGTCGACCGCGACGGTGCGAATGGCGTCGCGTGCGTCCACCGATCCGACAGCTCCGACCTCGAAAGCCCAATCGGACTCGTGGCGAATCAACGTGGCGCGCAACATGTCGTGGCGATCCAGTACCGCCTGCAGCGCACCGATCAGACTCTCTTCGTCGATCTGCGCGGGGAGCGTCAGGGCGGTTGCCTGCGCATGGCGGCCGAAGTGCGTGCCGCGCTCGAGCATCCACGCCACGACCGGCGTCAGCGGCACTGCACCTACACCGCCGCCTGGCAGCTCGGCGAGAAGGTCGGCCGCAGCGATCGGAGTCGCCACTTCCGCCAGTCCAGCGACCGTCTTGCGCTCGAAAACGTCACGCGGCGTAAGGAACAGGCCGGCGACCTTTGCTCGCGAGACGAGCTGGATCGACATGATGCTGTCGCCGCCGAGGCCGAAGAAGGAATCGTCGACGCCCACCTCGGTATGCGGATCGAGTCCGAGTACCTCGGCGAACAACCGCGCGAGCAGTGCCTCGGTCTCGGTGGCCGGCTTGCGACCGGATCCCGCGATCACCTGGAAATCAGGTGCGGGGAGCGCCTTTCGGTCCAATTTGCCGGTGGGTGTGAGCGGCATTTCGTCGAGGACGACGAGCGCGGACGGCACCATGTGCGGCGCGAGAACCGATCCGACGAAGCGCAGAACGGCAGCAGTATCGAGGTGCTCACCGACACCCGGAACGACGTAACCGACGAGACGTTCCGCCTTGCCGTCGTCGGCGCGGGCGGCGACGACGGCTCGTTCGACGCCGTCGAACTGCAACAGCGCCGATTCGATCTCGCCGAGTTCGATGCGGAAGCCCCGGACCTTCACCTGGAAGTCACTGCGGCCCAGGTATTCGAGCTCGCCCTCGGCGTTCCAGCGGACGACATCGCCTGTGCGATACATTCTTTCGCCGGTACGGCTGTACGGGTTGGCGACAAACCGGGAACCGGTGACCGCGGGGCGGCGGTGGTAGCCGCGCGCGAGGCCGGAGCCGGTGATGTACAGCTCGCCTGCCACGCCCGCCGGAACCGGGTGCAACCTTCCGTCGAGGACGAGTGCGCCGCAGCCACGTGTCGGTCGCCCGATCGTGACAGGCGTACCGGGAACCATCGGGTCGCTCATGCTCGCGACGACGGTGGCCTCGGTGGGTCCGTACGCGTTGAACATCCGGCGACCGGGGGCCCACTGTGCGACCAACTCGGGCGAGCAGGCGTCGCCGCCTGTCGCCACGCAGCGAACCTGACCGAGTGTGGCCGGATCGACGGACGCCAGCGCCGCGGGCGTGATGAATGCGTGCGTGACGTTCTCGTCCGCCAGCAGTTGCCCAAGCTCCTCGCCGCCGAAGATCGTCGGCGGCGCGATCACCATGCCGGCGCCCGTGCCCACTGCCATGAGCAGCTCGAGGATCGACGCGTCGAAGCTCGGTGACGAGAAGTGCAGCGTCCGCGAATCGGCTGTGACGTCGAAACGTTCGGCCATCTCGGCGGCGAAGTTCGCCAGCCCGTGGTGGGTGACGACCACGCCCTTCGGCTTGCCCGTCGAACCGGATGTGTAGATCAGGTAGGCCGGATCGGCGAGCCGCAGGGGCGAACGAAGCTCGTCGTCGTGCAGTCGCGCTGCGGACGTATCGGACGATGCATCGACCAGCAGCCACGGCACGGTTCCCGGCAGCTTGCCCACATTGGCCGACACGGTCAGGCCCAGTGCGGCACCCGAATCGCTGAGCATGTACTCGATGCGGTCGGCCGGGTAGCTCGGATCGACGGGCAGGAAGGCTGCGCCGGACTTCGCTACCGCCCACACCGAAACGATGGAATCGATCGAGCGCGACATCGCAACCGCAACAAACGTTTCGGGACCCACGCCGCGACCGATCAAGGCGCGCGCCAGCCGGTTCGAACGCTCGTCGAGCTCGCGATAACTGACGACCCGGCCATCGTAGGACAGCGCCATGGCGTCGGGATCGACCTCGACCGCGCGTGCGAGTAGTCCCGGCAACGTCAGGGGCGCCGTGTTCGGATCACCGAGAACCGGTGCCAGCGAGCGGATTTCAGCGTCCTCGAGAATGTCGATGTCGCCGACGACGCGCGCGGAATCGGTGCTGACCGCGTCGAGGATCCGGATGAAGCGAGCTGCGAACGCCTGCACCGTCGACTCGTCGAAGATGTCCGTGGCGAACGTGAATCTGGCGCCCACGCCCGCGGGGGCACCGTCCGCGTCGAATTCCTCGCCGAGCGTGAGCTGCAGGTCGAAGTTCGCGGAACCGGATTCGAGCTCGAAAGGAGCAACGGACAGACCCGGAAGTTCGAGGGTCGGCCTTGCGATGTCCTGGAACTCGAGCATGACCTGGAACAGCGGCGAATATGCCGTCGAACGTTCCGGATTCAGCACCTCGACGAGCCGCTCGAACGGCACATCAGAGTTCGCGTATGCCCGCAGATCCGTTTCGCGGACGCGGCCGAGGAGGTCGGCGAAGGAGGAGCTCGCCGAAATCTCGGTCCGCAGTACGAGCGTGTTGACGAACATGCCCACCAGATCATCGACCGCGCGCTCACCGCGACCGGACACCGGTGTGCCGATGGTGACATCGTCTGTGTCGCCTAGTCTGGCGAGCAGGACGGCGAGCGCGGCGTGCATCGTCATGAACACGCTGGAGCTATGCTCGCGGGCCAATTGCACAACCCTGCGGTGCAATTCGGCGTCGATGGTGAAGCCGACCTTCTCGCCACGCCCTGTGCGCCGTGTCGGCCGCGGCCGGTCGAGCGGCAGTTGCAGCAGGTCGGGTGCTCCGGCGAGGGCGCTACGCCAGAAGTCGATCTGGGTCGCGGCGAGCGACTGCGGATCGTCCTCGGAACCGAGCAGCGACCGCTGCCACTGCGCGAAGTCCGCGTACTGCACCTCGAGCGGTGTCCAGTGCGGTTCGAGGTGCTCGACCCGGCTGCTGTAGGCGATCATCACGTCGCGTACCAGTGGACCCATCGAGAATCCGTCGGCCGAAATATGGTGCACCACAACGACCAGCACGTGCTCGGTCGGGCTGGTTTCGAAAAGCGCGAGCCGCGTCGGAACCGCAGTAGCCACGTCGAATCCCGTGGTGGCGACGCGAGTGACTGCGGTATGCAGCTCGGCCGCGCTTGCCACGGGATTCGACGTCAGGTCGTGGCGTACCTCGTGAGCGGCCACGACCTGCTGTGTGGGTTCGTTGCCCACCATCGGGAACTTCGTCCGGAGTGATTCGTGCCGTTCGAGCACATCGTCGACGGCAGCCTGGAGGGCAGCTTGATCGAGGTCGCCACCGAGGCGAACTGCGATCGCGACGTTGTAGGCCGCAGACGACGTGTCGTACTGGTTGATGAACCACATGCGGCGCTGTGCGAACGAGACCGGAATCGGGTCGGGACGCGTCGTCGCGCAAAGCACTGGACGATCGGAGGTCGAAGCCGCGGCAGCGCGCTCGGCAAGACCAGCGACAGTGGGTGCGTCGAAGACGTCGCGAACGCTGATCTGGGTGCGTAACGACGTCGTCGCCCGTGCGGCCAACCGTGTTGCGACGAGCGAGTTTCCGCCGAGTTCGAAGAAATCGTCGTGCACGCCGACTCGTGCCACACCGAGCAGATCTGCGAAGACCGCGACGAGAACTTCCTCGACCGGCGACTGTGCGGCGACGAACTCCGTTGTCGCGACATCGAACACGGGGGCAGGCAGAGCCTTGCGATCGAGCTTGCCACTGGCGTTGAGCGGGAACTCGTCGAGCACGATCAGCTGTGCCGGAACCATGTAGGCCGGCAGCGTGGTTGCGATCGCAGCCTTGAGCTCAGCGGTATCGACCGTTGCATGTGCCTGCGGCACAACGTAACCGACGAGGGCAGGGCCGGTCGCGGGGTCGTTGTGCACGACGACGACGGACTGCGCGACAGCGGAATCTTCGAGCAGCGCTAGTTCGATCTCGGGCAACTCGATGCGCAGGCCGCGGACCTTGACCTGGAAGTCCGTGCGGCCGATGTATTCGAGATTGCCGGTGCCTTGCCAGCGCACCAGGTCGCCGGTGCGATACATGCGAGCACCGTTCTCGCCGTACGGGTTTGCGACGAACCGGTCGGCCGTCAGAGCGGCCCGGCCGACGTAGCCGCGAGCCAGCTGCGTACCGGCGAGGTACAGCTCGCCCGCCATTCCGACCGGGACGGGGCGCAGGAGTTCGTCGAGCACGAACAGCTGGGTGTTCCAGACCGGCGCACCGATCGGCACGACTGCCTCGTCCGCCGCCGTGCATTCCCAGTAGGTGACGTCGACCGACGCCTCCGTCGGGCCGTAGAGGTTGTGCAACTCGGCTGTGGTGATCGCACGCAGCGCGGCCGCAGTCGCCGGCGGCAACGCCTCGCCGCTGCAGAAGACCAGGCGCAGGGAACCGCATTGCTCGGGTGCCGCGCCCGCCGTGAAGGCGGACAGCATCGACGGCACGAAGTGCATGACCGTGACGCCGTAATCGGCGATGAGCTGTGACAGGTATACCGGGTCGCGGTGCCCGTCAGGCGCCGCGATGACCAGCTTGGAGCCACACTGCAAGGGCCAGAAGAACTCCCAGACCGAGACGTCGAACGTGGCCGGGGTCTTCTGCAACACCACGTCGGCTGCGCCGATGCCGTACTTGCCCTGCATCCAGAGCAGACGGTTCACGATGCCGCCGTGTGTGACCGCAACGCCCTTCGGCCGGCCCGTCGAGCCCGAGGTGTAGATGACGTATGCCGTATTGGACGAGCGCAGCTCCACACCGGTGATCGGCGCGGAACTCTGGACCGGCTCGAGGGCGTCGATCTCCAGAACCGGCACAGCTACGTCGCCGATCGCCTCGTGGTCACGCGTCGTCGTCAGCACGCAGACAGGCTGCGCACTTTCGAGCACGTACGCGTTGCGCGCCGCGGGGTGGTCGGGATCGATCGGGACGTAGGCGCCGCCGGCCTTGACGATCGCGTACATACCGATCAGCAGGTCGAAGGAGCGCCGCATTGCGAGGCCGACGAGCTGATCGGGACCGACTCCCATCGAGATCAGCTGGCGGGCAAGCTGGTTCGACCGGGCGTCGAATTCTGCGTAGGTCAGTTCGGCACCGTCGAACACCAGAGCTGTGGCGTCCGGGGTGGCCTGCACCTGGGCCGCGAAGAGATCGACGAGTGTGGTGTCCGGAACCTCGTGCGCCGTCGAATTCCACTCTTCGAGAACGAGTGTGCGCTCGTCGCCGCCGAGCAGATCGATGTCGCCGAGCCGGACTGCGGTGTCCGCGGTGATCACTTCGAGCACTCGCACGAACCGCGAGGCGAAGGCCGCGACGGTTGCCGCATCGAACAGTTCGGTGGCGTAAGTGAATTCGGCCGTCAGGCAACCCGAGCCATCCGTGGCCTCCGAGATGCCCAGCTCCAGATCGAACTTCGCCGTCCCGTTCGTCAGCGGATCGATCTCGACCTGCAGACCAGGCAGTTGCAGCGTTGCCTGCGCGAAGTTTCGCAGTACGAGCATCACCTGGAACAGCGGACTGTAAGACCGTGATCGGGGCACGTCGAGGGCGTCCACCAACCGGTCGAACGGCACCTCGGTGTTGCCGAAGGCAGCGAGGTCCGTCACGCGTGCGTCGGCAAGGAGCTTCTCGAACGGCAACGTGTTCTCGGCCTGCGTCCGCAGGACGACCGTGTTGACGAACATGCCGACCATGTCGTCGAGCGCGGCTTCACCGCGACCGGCGACCGGCGTTCCGATTGCGATGTCCGATGTGCCGCTCAGTCGGGACAGCAATGCCGCGAGGCTCGCGTGCAGCACCATGAACAGGCTGGCATCGTGGCGGTCCGCCACGCAGAGCAGCTTGCGATGTAGGTCGGCGTCGATCGAGAACGATTCGACTGCGCCGCGCATCGTCTGGCGTGCCGGGCGCGGCCGATCCGCCGGCAGTTCGAGAAGCTCGGGCAGTCCGGCGAGAGCGCCTTGCCAGTACGAGACCTGGCGGCTCAGCAGGCTGCCCGAATCGTCGGCCGTGCCGAGGAGTTCACGCTGCCACAGCGTGTAGTCCGCATACTGCACGGCGAGCGGGGTCCACGAGGGCGCCTGACCGGCAAGTCGCGCCGTGTACGCCGCCATGACGTCGCGAGCGAGCGGCACCATCGAGAAGCCGTCTGCCGCAATGTGATGCACCACGAGCGCAAGCACGTGGTCGGTCGCGCTGACGCGCAGCAGCGCCGCCTTCAACGAGGTTTCCTGCGTGACGGCGAACCCGGCCGCTGCGATGTCGGCAAGACGGTCTGCGAGTTCGGCTTCGGGTACGTCGATCGGGGTCAGGTTCGGAAGTGCGTCGCCGACCGGGAGCACAACCTGGAGCGGTCCGCTGCCGGATTCCGGGAACACGGTCCGCAGGCTTTCATGGCGGGAGACGACATCGCCGACCGCCGCCGTGAGGGCTGCGACATCGAGCCTGCCGACGAGCCGGACCGCGACGGGAATGTTGTACGCCGCCGAATCGGCCTCGAGCTGGTTCAGGAACCACAGGCGTTGCTGAGCAAGCGAAATCGGTACTTCGGTGGGCCGCGGTCGCGCGGCCAGCGCAGGTCGAGCGGACGCTCGCGGTCCACGGCTCGTGACCCGGGCCGCGAGCGTCCGCACTGTCGGTGCCTCGAACAGGTCGAGAACACCGATTTCGGCACCGAGCGCGGCATTGACGCGCGCGGTGACACGAGTGGCAACAAGTGAGTTGCCACCCAAATCGAAGAAGCTGTCGTCCAGGCCGACTCGCTCCGTATCCAGAACCGCCGCGAACACGTCGGCGATCGCGAGCTCGGCAGCCGTTTCCGGTGCCGTGTAGTCGCCGGACCGGCGATCGAAACTCGGTTCCGGCAGTGCCGAGCGGTCGAGCTTGCCGGCACCGGTCAGCGGAATCTCGTCGAGGAGGACGATGGCCGCGGGAATCATGTGCGCCGGCAGGCGGTGCGCCGCATGGTCGATCAGGTCTTGTTGTGTCAGCCCCGAATTCGTGGCCCGAACGTACGCGACGAGTACCGTCTCACCCGATTCACGGGTGTGGCCCGCGGTAACCGCGAAGTCGATGCCCGGATGAGCCAGCAGCGTGGCGTCGATCTCGCCAAGTTCGATCCGGAAACCCCGAATCTTGACCTGCTGATCGGACCGGCCGAGGTATTCGAGGTCGCCGGCCTCGTTCCAGCGCACCACGTCTCCGGTCCGGTACATCCGGGATCCCGCAGGCCCGTAGCCGCCGGCGATGAAGCGCTGGGCGGTCAGTCCGGCCCGGTTCCGGTAACCGCGCGCGAGTCCGTCGCCGGTTACATACAGCTCACCGGGGACGCCGGCGGGAACGGGCTGCAGGCGCCGATCGAGTACGACCAGCCCGTAACCCATCGGCGGCACGCCGATCGGCACACCCTCGCCAGTCTGCAGTGCGCCGCTCAAGGCCGCGACGACGGTCGTCTCGGTGGGTCCGTACGCGTTGAACATCGCTCGGCCCGGCGCCCAGTTCTGGACCAACTCGGGCGAGCAGGCCTCGCCGCCCGTGACGACGCAGACGAGGTCGTCCAAGCCCGTGGGATCCACGGACGCTAGAGCCGCGGGCGTCACGAACGCATGCGTCACACGCTGCGTTGCGAGCACATTCGCAAGTTCGGTACCGCCGAACACGGTCGTCGGGGCGATCACCATGGTCGCGCCCGCGCCGACAGCGAGCATCAATTCGAGGATCGATGCATCGAAGCTCGGTGACGAGAAGTGCAGGGTGCGAGACTCCGCTGTGACCGAGTAGCGGTCACGTTCCTCGGTGCACAGGTTCGCGAGGCCCGCATGGGTGACGACCACGCCCTTCGGCGTGCCGGTCGACCCCGAGGTGTAGATGACGTAGGCGGGATGATCGACCCGCAGCGCAACCCTGCGCTCGCTGTCCACTATCGCTGCAGGCGAGGCCGAGTCGATGTCGTCGCGGGTCGCGGGGTCGTCGATGACGAGCCACTCGACGCGGTCGAGGAGCGAACCCGCGCAGTCGGTTGTCGTGATACCCAGCGCGGCACCCGAATCGGTGAGCATGTGCTCGATGCGGTCGGCCGGATACTTCGGGTCGACCGGCACGAAGGCCGCGCCCGTCTTGGCGACCGCCCACACCGCCAGAACGGATTCGATGGAACGCGGCAAGGCCAGCGCAACAACGGATTCTGGGCCGACACCACGTCCGATGAGGATGCGGGCCAACCGGCTGGAACGCTCGTCCAGCTCGCCGTAGGTCATCGTGCGGTCGCCGAGGACGAGCGCGCAACGCTGGGGGTCCGCCGCTGCTGCCGACAGAATCTGCGGCAAGGTCTGCGCGACCGCACCGAGGCGGCCGACACGCGGGACCAACGCGACATGTTCTGCGGCCTCGAGAATGTCGACGTCGCCGACCGGAATCGACGGATCCGCAACGAAGGTCTCGAGCAGGCGCCGCAACCGCGTGGCGTAGCCGTCGACGGTGGCAGATTCGAACAGGTCGGTCGCAAAGGCGACGCGGGTGTAGATGCCCTCGGCGGAAACCCCGGAACCGAAGTCTTCCCAGACGGTTACCCGGAGGTCGACGGCTGTGTCGAACTCTTCGGCGGGCTCGCGTTCGAGTAGCACCTGGAACGGCGGTTCGTTGTCCGCCGGTCGGGGCAGGTCGAGTTCGGCAACCAGGCGGCGCAGCGGAATGTCCGCGTGTTCGTACGCGATGCTGTCCCGTTCGTGAATGCGGGCGAATACCTCGACGAAAGATTCCGCCATGTCGATGCGACTGCGCAAGGCGACGAAGTTGGCGTCGGGGCCGCTGCCCACAGGCGTGCCGATCACTACGTCGTCCGTGTCACCCAGCCTGCACAGCAACACCGCGAGCGCGGCGTGGATCGCGGTGAAGACATCGGAGTCGAGGCTTTCGGCAACTCGGACCAGCTGACGATGGACATCGGCGCGAAGCTGGACGTCCACCTTGTCGAGCCGGCCGGAGCCGTGGAGCGGGCGCTGCCTGATGTTCGGGAGGTCGAGGATCGCCGGTGCGCCGTCGAGCTCGCTGCGCCAGAATTCCAGCTGCTTCGACAGCTTCGCCAACTCTGCGCCGGCACCGGCACTTTCGTCGTGCACGCTGGAAACGAGATCCTGCTCCGAAGCGTTGGTGAAATCCGCAACGAGCTCGACGAAGCGGCGGTGGTGCTCGTGCAGCTCGCGATCACCGTAGCGGTTCGGGTTCGAACGGAAGTCGACGAACGTCTTCGCGGGTGAGCCGCTCTGATAGATGTTGACCAGCAGGTCTTCGACGGGCCCCGAGGTGATGATATGGAATTCACCGACGATGGGACCGAGTTGCAGGGCCTGGCGGAACAGCATCACGTTGACCATCGGTGCGGCGAACCGGGTGGGGTCGCCACCTGCGTCGCGACGGATGTCTTCGAGGCTGTAACTCTGGTGCCGCAATGCACCCATGAGTTCGAGCTGGACTCGCCCGACCAGGTCAGCGACCGTATCACTCGGCAGCACACTGATTCGCAGTGGCGCGACATTGACGAACATGCCGCCGGACCGGCGCAGCTGCATCGTCCGCCGGCCCGAGACCGGCATCTGAATGAGCACGTCTTCGCGTCCCGTCATGCGGGACAGATACGTCGCGAACGCTGCGATCAATACTGCCGGGCCCGCGCCACGTGAGCGCTGGTCGGCTTCGTTCAACTGCGCCATCACCTCGGCTGGCAGCGGCGCGCTTTCGAGCTTGCTGCGAGCGGCAACTCCTGCGTTGGTCTGACTGAGGGTCGAGCCGTGGTTGTGCGAATTCGCGCGCTCGGCCCAGTACTGGCCGTCGTCGACGAATCGGCTCGAAGACCGGTACTTGAGGTCTGCCTCCGAAAGTGCCCGCAGGTCGACTGCGGTATTCGGGCCGGCATCGGTCCCTTCGAGTGCCGCGGTGTAGAGGGCGGCAATGCGGTTGACCATGGTCATGGCGCCGTAGCCGTCGAGGGCGACGTGGTGAATTCGGCTGTACCACAAATGATGTCGATCGGCCAGCCGGAGAATGTACATCTCGACGAGACGGCGGCCGGACAGGCTGATGGGCTCGGCGATATCCGCGTTCATCCACTCCAGGGCGGCAGCGGCAGGATCCTGCTCTGCACCGAAGTCGACGATCGGAATCGATCGGTCGAGGCTGTGATCGATGAACTGATAGGGCTCGCCATCGATTTCGATGAGCTGCAGGAATGGCGACTGAAACTCTTCGCCGGCCTGTACGGCCATCTCACGAAGCAGATCGATGTGCAGTTCCCCCTGCAGTTCGACGTACTGCGCGATGACGATCGGGACGTCGGGTGTCAGTTGCTGGGCAAACCACACTGCCCGCTGACTTGCCGAAAGCGCGAACGCACCCTCTGGAATGACGACGCCGTCGGACTCACTGCCTTCACACTTATCCGGACTTGTCGAAACCACGAGACTCCAGCCACCTGTCATTGGTCGGGCTGCTGCGCGAATCACTTCGCCGGCAACCACGAGCGCGGTAATCCAAATACGCCTGCATAGCTGAACCACAGCATTGGCTCAGCTGACCTCCAATTGACGATTCGGAGCCATGCGCACGTTTGGATGGGCAATTCTTTGTGCTTTTTCGAAGCAGTCTCGATGCCCGAAATCTCGCGTTCTAACATACGTTAAGTTTTCTTTTCGCTACTTCGATGGACTCCAGGCAGGTGAATTGCACCCCTGCGACCTGGGGTTTTGCGGGAGCATTGGGTCACCTCAGCCGTTTGATAACCGAATGATCTCTTCTTGATCACGATGGCGTCACCGTACTCATCCACCTACTGAGTGGCTCCGAACCCAAATCATGGACACCTCTTTTGGTATCGCTGCGCAAGCGATGCAAATTCCCCGATGCAATTACTGTGTTGACTGGAATACGTTCTTGTGCTGCGATTCTGATGGGTCGTAATTCGCGTTTCGCGGAGGGTCGGGCACGGCCCGCTCTGTTGTCCACCTGCTCGGAAGGAGCGCGGATGGTTCGTCCAGTCACCGCGCGGCTCGAGCCCCGGACCGCTCCGCGGAGGGTCCACCGCGGCACAGAAAGGGAGTCGATCGACCTATTGGAATGACGTTTACGAGTTATTTGGAGATTTGTTTGAAAAGCCCCGAACCGGGGCACCGTAACATTGCTCGTCTGATTCGTCGGCATTTCAGAATTGGCGAATCGACCGTCGGGGGCATGTAAGTACTGCCGAATATGGCGAAATTTTTGCGCGCAATTCGCACGCGAAAATGCGCCGACAGTCCGGGAAAATCCGAGAACGAGGGGGTCCACCGGTGGATCGCATGATCGCCGTCGCCACGAACGACCAAGAAGTCGCGTCATCGGAATTGAAGTTGGCGAAATTGCGGGCCGACCTCGACTACGTCGACAGCCGACTCATGGAAATTGTGCGTGCGCGCATCGAGGTCATTGAACAGATCGCCGTTCTCAAGCAACACTATGACATACCGATGATGCAACCCGGCCGGATGCGGGTAGTGCACGAGCGCGCCCAGCGGTTCGCCGACGAGCATCGACTGTCCCCCGAATTTCTTCGTTCTCTCTACGATCTGCTGATCGGTGAGGCCTGCCGCGTCGAGGACGAGATCATCTACGCCGACGCCGGGCAGACCCCGGATCACGCCGTCGAGAAGCAGAGGTGATCGGTGGTCACTCGGACTCTGCTGATCGACAACTACGATTCCTTCACCTACAACCTGTTCGGCTTGCTGACCGAGGTGAACGGAACCGCGCCGACGGTTGTCGCGAACGACTCCGACTGGGAGTTGTTGCGCCTGAGCGAGTTCGACAACATCGTCGTGTCCCCGGGGCCGGGCCGACCCGACCGTGAACGTGACTTCGGCATCAGCAGGCGAGCAATTCTGGAATCGAACCTGCCGGTTCTCGGCGTCTGCCTCGGGCATCAGGGACTGTGCAATCTCTTCGGCAGCCCCGTCGTTCTCGCCCCCGAGCCGAGGCACGGCCGAATCTCGCAGATTCACCACAGCGGGACTGGCTTGTTCGACGGCATACCGTCGCCGTTCGACGCCATCCGCTACCACTCGCTCATCGTCGAGGACGTACCCGCCGACATGGTTGCGACCGCCTGGACAGCCGACGGACTTGTCATGGGCGTGGCGCACCGTACGCGCCCGCTGTGGGGCGTCCAGTTCCATCCCGAATCGATCTGCACCGAGTTCGGTCGCGAACTACTCGACAACTTCCGCAAGCTCACGCCCACGCGTTCCTCACACGTTCCGCATGCGACGCTCCCCCGCGCCGCACCGGTCCCGCAGTCGAAGCTCGACATAGCGGTTCGCCGGATCGACCGCAGCATCGACGCGCACGCGGTCTACGAGCGACTGTTCGCCGCGGCTAAACACAGCTTCTGGCTCGACGGCAGCAGTGGACGCGAAAGGCGTTCACGTTTCAGCGTTCTGGGCGACAGCTCCGGACCGCGCGCCGAATTCGTCACCTACACGGTCGCGGAAACCACCGTCCGGGTGCACCGCGCCGGGCAAGCGGTCGAGGAACACCGTGCAACGCTCTTCGACTACCTCGAGCGCCAATTGGCCCGCCGGACGGTTCCCAAACTCTCCGGTGTGCCGTTCGCATTCGGCCTCGGCTACGTCGGCTTCCTCGGCTACGAACTCAAAGCAGACGCCGGCGGGCAACTGGTTCACACGAACGCCGACGCCGACGCTTCCATGGTGTTCGCCGACCGCGCCGTCGTGATCGATCACGAGGACGGTTGCGCGTACCTGCTGTGCTTGCGCGACCCACTCGGCGACACCGAGGCGGAGCTGTGGCTCGATTCGACGACGGCGATTCTGCAGCGGCTGGAAGAGCCGGACCGGGCACCGGTGACGCCGGCGCCGATCGTCGGCATCGACGATCCGACCGACCTGAAACTGCGCCACGACTACGACCGCTACATCGACCTCATAGCGCAGTCGCTCGAAGAGATCCGGTCCGGCGAGACGTACGAGGTGTGCCTGACAAACGTTGCGACAGTTGAGCGCTCGATCGATCCGATCGACACGTTCAGCTGCCTTCGGGAGATCAACCCCACTCCCTACAGCGCGCTCCTGCGGTTCTCGGGCAGTTCGGTGCTGAGCGCGTCACCCGAACGATTTCTGCGCATCGACGCCGACCGAGTCGTCGAGTCGAAGCCGATCAAAGGCACTCGTCCGCGCGCCAAGACCGAGGCCGAGGACGATCTACTGCGAAAAGACCTGGTGCGCAGCGAGAAGGACCGTGCCGAGAACCTCATGATCGTGGACCTCGTCCGAAACGATCTGACAAAGGTGTGCGTGCCGGGATCCGTCCACGTGCCGACGCTGTTCGACGTGGAAACCTATGCGGCTGTCCACCAACTTGTTTCGACCGTGCGCGGGACGCTGCGCGACGACGTCTCACCCGTCGAGTGTGTTCGTGCGGCCTTCCCAGCCGGGTCGATGACGGGCGCACCGAAGATCCGGACGATGGAGATCATCGACAAGCTCGAAGACGGCCCACGGGGCGTGTATTCCGGTGCCATCGGGTACTTTTCGCTGACGGGCACCGCCGACTTCTCGGTCGTCATCCGCACCGTCGTCGCGACCGATCACGAAGTGAGCTTCGGAATCGGCGGCGCCATCGTCGCACTGTCGGATCCCGCCGAAGAAGTGAACGAAACCCTCGTCAAAGCGGCAGCCATGCGGCGGTGCCTGTCCGAAACGGCCGGCCAGCACGGGCCACCGACCGGCACGGGCGCTCGGTGAGCCAAAGTTCGGGCCACATAACAGTTGTCGGCGGATCGGGCGCGATGGGACAACTGCTCGTACCACTCTGGCGCGCGACCGGGCGCCGGGTGGTGGTGATCGATCAGCAACCTGCTGACGCTGCCGACTACGTCTGCGCCGACATCCGCGAGCCGACCGCCGCAGTCGTTGCAGCGCTCCAAGACTCAGCGCTGGTCGCCCTCGCCCTTCCCGAGGAGGTAGCGGTCGCCGTCGCTGCCGACGTAGCGGGATTGCTCGCGCCGGACGCTTTGCTCCTCGAGACGCTATCGGTGAAGACGGATATCCACGAACGGCTTGCCGGTGCGACCGTTGCGTCGGTCGGCATAAATCCGATGTTCGCGCCGAGTCTCGGATTCGCCGATCGACCGGTCGGCGTGGTCGTGCATCGGGACGGTCCCGCCGTCGACGAGGTGCGAAAGACCCTGCGCGACTGGGGCGCACGTATCGTCGAACTCAGTGCCGACGAGCACGACCGACGCTGCGCGGCGACCCAGGCATTGACCCATGCCGCCGTACTGACGTTCGGGCTGGCGTTGGCGAATCTCGAGGTCGCAGGCAGCGAACTGGTGCCTATCGCGACGCCGCCGCACAACGTCATGCTGGCGTTGCTCGCCCGCGTTTCCGGCGGCGCACCCGAGGTTTACCTGGACATCCAGGCAGGCAACCCCTATGCGCGTGACGCACGAAAAGCGTTGGCCAGCGCAATAAGCGAACTCACCGACGTCGTCGACACCGGCGGTGACTTCGCCGAACTGATGGTACGGGCGGCGAAACCCCTCGACGGCCACGTCGACAATTACCAAGAGTTGTGCCGGCGCCTCATCCAGGTGATTCGATGACGACGTACTCCGTCACAGCACCCGCGTTACCGGAGCACGACAGGAGCAACCCGGTCGAGGGCGCGATCATCAACGGACTGGTCCGCACCTGGCCACGACGCGCCACGGTCAAGAAGAAGGAACCGGAACTGGATGATCTTTTCGATCCCGCGAAGGCAGACTTCCCGGAAGAGATGATCCCGTTCCACGACCACGAGTGCTTCCTCGGTCTGAACGGGACGCAGCAGGACCGACTCCGGGCGTGGGCGTGGATCGCATACAACAAGAACGTCATGGACATCGAGCAGTTCGTCGTCAATCCCGGATTCGGGCTCCTCTCGCGGGACGAACTCGACGTCGGATTCGGCGACAAACACAAGGTCGCAGCTTTGCAGGCGATGGTCGACGAGGAATACCACACGCTGATGCACCTCAACGCGAGCGCGTTGACACGGCGGCGGCGCGGCTGGCAGCTCCCCGACAATCTGCTACCGCGCAGTCTCACGGTGCGGGAACATGATTCGTCGATAGCGGCCGCTTCCTCGCGCCGCGAGGCGGCGCTGGTTCGCGTCGCCTTCACGACCGCTGCCGAGACCTCCATCAGTGGATACCTCGCGTTGATGACCGACAGCGAAGCGGTGCAATCGGTCAATCGCTCCACGGTCGCGCTGCATCGGCGAGACGAACTCTCCCACTCGTCGGTAGCGGGCGAACTGGTTCGTGCTGTCTACGACACGTTGAACCACGCCGACCGGCGAGTCCTGATCACCACGCTCGGTCGCGGCATCGAAGCCTTCGCAGGAAACGACTTCACGACCTGGCGCGCCATCCTCGACGCCGAAGAGATCCCCGGTGCAAGTCGCATCATGGCCGACGTCGAAGCCGCGGCAGCGTCGCGAGTGGTCCAGGACTGCAGCGCAATCCGCGCGCTCTGCCGCGACCTCGGAATCGAGGACGAGGTCGGGGTGGAGTGGTGAGTGACCTGGCGCCTCGCCGGATCACCCGTCCTGCGGGCTCGCCGAACTGTCGACGGAAGGCTGCGGTGCGGCAAACGCGGGCGCTGCGCCTTGTGTAGCGAACGGCGGCCCAACGTCGTTGCGATCGTCGCCTTCGACGCCAAGATCGTCACGCGGATTTATTGCGGCCATCACGAGTACGGACAGGCAGGCAATCAGCGGCGCGATGATCAGGACCAGCAAGGTGTCGATCGTCGGTGCCACCGCAACGACCTCGCCGACAGCCGGTTCGACGATCTCCGGAAATCGCAGTCGCGCAACCAGTTCCCCGGTGAACATCATTTCACGGGCACCGTCGAGCGCGCCGAGGAAGAGTCCTGCGAACAGGATCGGGCCACGCATGGAACGCCAGCGCCACGTCGCGGCCGAACCGACGATTGCGACGACCAACGAGATGGCGGCAAATATCGCCACCGAGTCGAAGTAGTGGCCGCTTTCGCCCGCGATCGTCTGCATCCGTCCCGGTTCGAAAACTACGAGATGCTCGGCGGGCGCGAGGAATCCCCACACGACACCACCGATGACGCTGATGACGAGCCAGCCGACGAAGACTGCCAACGCCGCGAGAGTCTCCCGGCCCCAGCGATTCATCGACGGTGTTCGAGGTCGGACGAGTCGATGACACCGTGCCGCGAGCACTTCGCCCACCAGCCGTCAGGGCTGACCTGCACGATCATGCGCCGCCCGCACTGTTCGCAGAAGCGCGGTGGTTCCAACCCGAGAGCGGCTGCGGCGGGTACCGCGTCATCGTGGCCGGCAACTACTCGCCGGCCGGTGAAGGGGTTGTAGCGCTCGTCCATGGGTACAGATAATGGCAGGTCGAGCGGAGTGAGGGGCATTCCTACCGTCACAGCGTGCTGTTGAGAGCCTTGATCGGCATCTGCAACTCGCCCAGCAGATCGAGGTCCTGTTCGGCCGGCCGGCCGAGCGTGGTCAGGTAGTTGCCGACGATGACGGCGTTGATGCCGCCGAGGATTCCCTGCTTGGCGCCGAGGTCTCCGAGCGTGATCTCGCGGCCACCGGCGAAACGCAGGATCGTACGCGGCAGGGCCAGGCGGAACGCGGCTACCGACTTGAGCGCCTCGCTGGCGGGCAGCACTTCGAGGTCACCGAACGGCGTGCCCGGTCGCGGGTTGAGGAAGTTGAGGGGAACCTCGTCCGGTTCGAGCTCGGCAAGGTTCGCCGCGAACTCGGCGCGCTGTTCGAGCGACTCCCCCATGCCGAGAATGCCGCCGCAGCAGACCTCCATGCCGGCTGCGCGAACCATTCGGAGCGTGTCCCAACGCTCTTCCCACGTGTGCGTGGTGACGACGTTCGGAAAGTGCGACTTCGAAGTTTCGAGGTTGTGGTTGTAGCGGTGGACGCCCATCGCGGCGAGCTGGTCGACCTGTTCCTGAGTGAGCATGCCGAGCGAGCAGGCGATCTGGATGTCGACCTCGTTGCGGATCGCTTCGATACCGGCAGCGACCTGGGCAAGCAGCCGCGCGTCCGGGCCGCGGACAGCGGCGACGATACAGAACTCGGAAGCACCCGATTTTGCAGTCTGCTTCGCCGCCTCGACCAGCGACGGGATGTCGAGCCAGGCCGCACGGACCGGCGACTGGAACAGCCCCGACTGCGAGCAGAAGTGGCAGTCCTCGGGGCAACCGCCGGTCTTCAGGCTGATGATGCCCTCGACCTCGACTTCGGGACCACACCACTTCATGCGCACGTCGTGTGCGAGGGCGAGCAGCTCCTCGAGCCGGTCGTCGTCGAGTCGCAAGACCTCGAGGACCTGAGCCTCACTGAGCCCTTCGCCGCGTTCGAGCACCTGCTCGCGAGCGGTGGCGAGGATATCTGTCCTGGCGGGTGCCTGAGTCACGATGAGTCCCTTCGGGAACACGTCGAGGCCGCGCGGCGCGCCAGCGCCGATCTGCCCGCGTGCACTTGGTGATGCTGACAACTTGAACAGCGTTCAGGTTAGGGTAGCTCCTGTCCGGAGTCAAAGCAGGGAAGGGCAGAACGTGCAACTGCGTCGGCAAGACGTCCTGGATGGTGCCATCGCGATCCTCGACGAATACGGCCTCGCGGACCTCACCATGCGCCGTCTCGCGAGTTCTCTCAAAGTTCAGCCTGGCGCCCTGTACTGGCACTTCCCGAACAAGCAGACGCTGCTCGGCGCGATCGCGGACACGATCCTCGCTCCCGTCGAGGGCCCTGTCGCGGCAGGGACATGGGACGCCCAGATCGTCGAAGTAGCCCGCCGTTTCCGCGACGCGCTCCTCTCGCATCGCGACGGAGCCGAGCTCGTATCCGCAACGTATGCAAGCAGACTCACGACGACGCACACTCGAGAAAAGTTCGTCTCGTCTGCCCTGCGCGCCGGAATGCCGCGCGCCGATGCCGAACTGGCAGCACACGCGATCCTGCATTACGTACTCGGCCAGACCGTCGACGAACAGTCCCGGATGCAGCTGGATTCCGCGGGCGTGCTCGCCGAAGATGCGTCGCCGCTCTTCGAGGCACCCGACGCATCGGCCCGGTTCGAGTTCGGACTCCAACTGTTCATCGGCGGCGTCCGCCATCGTCTCGGAAACCGCGCGCGAGCCTGACGTCAGTCCGGTCCGCACGTCGCGACGGCGGATTGGCCGAAGGCCTCTTCGCTGTCCACGAATCCGCCATTGATGTAGAGCGTGCACGAGACGAACTCACCGAAGGTTTGCGCCGTCACCACAGCGATCGGGTGCTCCTCCTTGGCTTGGAACGAGATCACCGCCGGCGTCTTCATGTCCGGGTTCTGCTGCTGATCGTTGAAGTGGTCGTACCAGGTGATCGACGCGGCCCCCGAGTCCGTCGTCACGACGTACCTGATGAAGTCACCTTTTCTGACTGCTTCGGCGGATCCAGCGTTGAACACCGCAAGCGAGAATGTCACGGCTGCGATTGTCAGTGCACGCTTCATGTCTGCCTCACGTCTCGACGTCAGAGATAGTTTCCCACCAACGGTTCAGGCTTCCAACGGCCCTGCGCAATCACATCACGCAATCGGCCCGTCGTCAGATCGGAGCCGTGCGCCAGCACCGCACGCCGCACGATCTCACGCAGATCCGCACCGGAAACATCCACTCCGATGCCCGCCGCAACCGCCCGGGTATCGATCTCGGCAGCGCAGTGCAGATTCCCGAGGAGCCGGCGGAGAATCTCGGCGCGACCGGCAATGTCCGGATAGTCGAGGTGGATGATCGCGTCGAAACGCGAAGCACGGGTTGCCGCCTTGTCCAGTGCCGCAGGGTCGTTCGTCGATGCAAGCGTCAGCACGTCGTCGTACCGCTGCGAACCGTCCATCACCGCAAGGAATTCCGCAAGCCCCGCGCCACCGGTGCCGGCGCTGCGGTCGCCGATGTAGAGGTCGATATCTTCCAGTACGACGACCGTCGGACCGAGTTCCTTGCACTCCTCGAAGACGGCGCGCAGTACGTAACTCGCCGCACGCGCGTCGACGAAAATGACGGTGAACTCCCCCAGCAGCTCCGTCGCGACGATGGCGCTGATCGCGCTCTTCCCTACACCCGGCGGACCTGCCAGAAGGATGCCGCGGCGGGTACCGAGGCCGAGCTCGCGCATGAGTTCTGCACGCGACGTCAGCGAGGCGACGTTGACGTCGATCTCGTCCCACACCTGCTGCGGTACACACAGGCTCGCACGATCACGCGGTGCCAGCTCGGTGATGTCGAGCTGCAGCCCGTCGTTGCACGACGCAAGCAACGCCCGCCCGCGAAGGAGGTTCTTCGTCTTCGCTGTCGCGGTGATCGAGTCGAATACTGCCCGCGCGATCTCACGGTCGGGCGGAGCCGCGTACACGAACAACGCCGGACCGCGGTAGACATCGGCGCCGATCAGCCGAACCACCGTCGCCGCCGACCCCAATGTGTGTGCCGGAAAGAACAGCGACAGTGTCTTCGGCAACGAGAACGAGACATCGTCGATTTCCAGACGCCGCCACTCCGGCGGATCGCTGTCGTCGCCGGGACCGACCGCGGGATGGTGCAATTCGATGAGTTCGACAATTGTCGCGGCCGTCGCGAGGGTGGACGTCGCCGACAATTTGACCATCTCGGCGACCAACTCCGAATGCCGGGCGCCGAGGTGGTGCGCGGCGAACGTCTCGTCGGTGAGCCGGTCTTCCTTTGTGCCGGAGAGAATCTCGCCGAGCACGTCCAGGGTGCGCCGGACACACGACGATTCGCCGTCCAGCGCGGCGCGCAGGTCGGTGACGTTCAAGGTCGGTGTACTCACAGCGGAGGAACATTACGCGCGCAGATCGTCTGGCGCACCTGAATATTCAGTCGGAGAGCACCGCGAGTTGCCGGATCTTGTTCATCGCGTCGAGCGCGGCGACCTTGTAGGACTCGGCCAGGGTCGGGTAGTTGAACACCGCGTCGACGAGGTAGTCGACAGTTCCACCGCACCCCATGACGGCCTGACCGATATGGACGAGTTCCGTCGCCTGGGTGCCGAAGATGTGGACGCCCAGCACTCTTCGGTCCTCTGGCGAGACCAGCAGCTTCAGGACCCCGTACGAATCGCCGACGATCTGCCCGCGCGCCAGCTCCCGGTACCGTGAAATGCCGACCTCGAAAGGCACTCGCGCTTCGGTCAATTCGTGCTCGGTCTTACCGACGAAGCTGATCTCGGGAATGGTGTAGATACCGATCGGCTGCAGATCGTTCAGGCCGTGTACCGGCTCGCCACACGCGTGATGTGCGGCCAAGCGGCCCTGCTCCATCGAGGTCGCCGCGAGCGCCGGGAAGCCGATGACATCACCCACCGCGTAGATATGCGGTACCTCGGTCGCGAAGTTCTCGTCGACCTTGATCCGCCCGCGATCGTCGGCGGCCAAGCCGGCCTTCTCGAGGTCCAGGCGCTCCGTAAGCCCCTGCCGCCCAGCCGAATACATGACAGTCTCGGCAGGAATCTTCTTACCGGATTCGAGGATGGTGACCGCACCCTTCGAGTACCGCTCGACGCTGGCGACGGTCTCACCGAACCGGAAGGTGACCGCCAGATCGCGCAGCTGGTACTTCAGGGCTTCCACGACCTCGCGGTCACAGAAATCCAGGATGTTGGGGCGCCGCTCGACGACGGTGACCTTCGTGCCGAGTGCTGCAAACATGGATGCGTACTCGATGCCGATGACGCCTGCGCCGACCACGACCATCGTCTGCGGTATGCGCTCGAGATCGAGAATTCCGTCCGAGTCGATGATCGTCTTGTTGTCGAACTCGACGGTTTCCGGACGAGCGGGTTTGGTGCCGGTGGCAATGATGATCTTGTCGGCTGTGACGACTCGGTTCTGCCCGGTCCCGTCCTGAATCTCGATGGTGTGCGGGTCCGTGAAATGCCCCAGCCCGGTGAGGAGCGTGACGTGGTTGCGCGACAGCTGGCTACGGATGACGTCGATCTGCCTGCCCATGACATGGTGGGTGCGCGCCATGAGGTCGTCTTTGGTGATGTCCTCCTTCACCTTGTACGCGCTGCCGTACATCTCGCGCTGGCTCATGCCGGTCAGATAGACGACGGCTTCACGCAAAGTTTTCGACGGGATCGTGCCAGTGTTGATACACACCCCACCGATCATGTCCCGCAGTTCGACGACCGCAACCGTCTTGTCCAGCTTCGCCGCCGCAATCGCCGCGCGCTGGCCACCCGGCCCGGAACCCATCACCAAAACGTCGAAGTCGCTCACTTGTGCATTGTTGCAAGGTCTGGCTGCCCCCGCAGTGAACTTTGCGCAATGGCAACCTGATCGTGCGCCGACTACGACCCGAACGCTGTGTTCCGCTGGTGCTTGGGACGAACGGGCTGCTGTGGCGGGAAACCCGCCCCCACACCGCCACCTGAGCCCGCTCGCGGCACGGCACCGTTCTACGAAGATCAGAAGTGCTGGGCAACCCAGGACTTGTCGAACCACTCCACGGCCGAGGCGACGAACGTCAGGTGGTCGAGGCCGCCCGCCCCTTCCGGAACAGATCCGACGACGTCGACACCCGTGACCCGGGGCAGGTCTTCCACATTGCATTCCGACGCAAGGTCCGGGCGCTGTGGCCACGAACCCACAATCAGCCCAGCGCATTCCACGCCGGCGGCAGCCAGAGCGTGGACGGTCAAGGCACTGTGGTTGAGGGTGCCGAGACCAGCGGCGGCCACGATCACGACCGGCGCCGACAGCTCGCGCGCGACGTCGAGCAACGTGAATCCCCCGGCACCGAGCCCGACGAGAAGACCTCCCGCACCCTCGACGAGCGTGACGCCCGAACGAGCATCCAACTCCCGGACAGCGGCGACGACCTGCGCCAAGTTCAGCGGCGGCAGACCACTTCGGCGCGCCGCGGTGTCGGGGGCAAGTGGATCCGGATACCTGGCAAGCTCGGTCAGGTCCTCGACGCCGGAGAGCCGTCGGATGTCCTCGAGGTCCCCCGCTTCGCCGACGGCAACACCGGTCTGCGCCGGCTTGCACACCGCGACCGATCGTCCGGCCGCTACGGCGACCGCAGCCAACGCAGCTGTTACAACGGTCTTTCCGACGCCGGTCGACGTTCCCGTCACAAGCAGGAGCGTCACCGCGCAGCAGCCGAGAGGACGTCGGTCAACACGCGATCGATCGTGTGCAACTCTGCGGCCGTCAGATTTGCGCGCGCGGTCAGGCGCAACCTGGAGGTCCCCTCGGGCACCGACGGCGGACGGAAGCAGCCGACGCTCAAACCGTTCTCACGGCACGCCGTCGCCGCGTCGAAGGCACGTTGCGGATCACCGAGGATCACGGATACGACTGCAGATTCGGGACGTTCGACGCCGGCGATCTCGGCGATGTCCGCGGCTCGGTCCAGCACTGCGCCAGCGCGCTCCGGTTCCCTTCGCAACACAGCGAGAGCGGCACGCGCGGCACCGACCGCCGCCGGCGCGAGGCCAGTGTCGAAGATGAACGTTCGGGCCGAATCGACAAGGTGCGCACAGACTTTGCCGCTTGCGAGGACGACGCCGCCCTGGCTCGCGAGAGACTTGGAGAGAGTCGCGGTGACGACGATGTCGGCAGCGCCGGACAAACCGAGCTCATGCACGAGCCCCCGCCCGCCGTCGCCACGGACGCCGATGCCGTGCGCCTCGTCGACGACAAGAACGGCTCCGTACTTTCGCGTCAGCCGATGCATCTCGATCAGCGGCGCGAGGTCGCCGTCCGCGCTGAACACCGAATCGGTCAACAGCAGTGCGCGCTCCTCGACCCGGTTGCGCAGAGCGTCTTCGATCGCGACGAGGTCACCGTGCGCGGTCACCTGAACCCGGGCACGCGACAGCCTGCAGGCGTCCACCAGAGACGCATGACTCCCGGCGTCGGACACGACGAGCGATCCCCGACCTGCCAGTGCGGTGACCGCCCCGAGGTTCGCCGCGTAACCGGACGCGAAGACGAGACCCGCTTCGACACCGACGAATTCGGCCAGCTCACGTTCGAGCATCGCGTGCTCGGTCGTGGACCCGGTGACCAAACGCGAACCCGTCGAGCCGGTGCCCCACCGTCGCAGCGAGGCGACAGCGCCATCGACGACGTCGGGGTGACGGACGAGTCCGAGGTAGTCGTTGGAGGCGAGATCGATCAGCCCGGTGACGGGCGTGCGCGGTCGCAGTTCGCGGCGCAGCCCAGCGGCGCGACGTTCCCGTTCACGGTCGTCGAGCCAGCGCAGGGCGTTTCGATCGGTTCCCACGAGTGGCAGCATACTCGACTTGAACGGTGTTCAAGTAATCAAGCGAGTCGCGCGACCGCCACCATCGCTGCTGCGATCTGCGCAACGTCTGATTCGGTGCTCACAAACGGAGGCATCGCATAGATCAGATTCCGGAACGGTCGTAGCCAGACCCCCGCGGTGACGGCAGCGTCGGTCGCCACCTGCATGTCGACCGGGTGGTCGAGTTCGATGACGCCGATCGCGCCGAGAACCCGCACCTCGACCACGCCAGGAAGCTCTCGAGCCGGAGAAAGCCCCTGCTCCAGGGCCTGCGACACCATCGAAACCTCCGCGCGCCAATCCCGCGAGAACAGCAATTCGATCGACGCGACAGCCGTGGCGCAGGCGAGCGGATTGCCCATAAAGGTTGGGCCGTGCATCAGGCCGCCGTGCGCGGCGCTGATCGTTTCCGCAATACGCGACGTACACAGAGCCGCGGCCAACGTCATGTAACCGCCGGTCAAAGCCTTGCCGACGCACATGACATCCGGGCTGACCCCGGCGTGGTCGGCAGCGAAGAGTTCGCCGGTCCGGCCGAAGCCGGTCGCGATCTCGTCGAAAACCAAGAGGACATCGTGCTCGTCGCAGAGGCTGCGCAGTTCCCGCAGATACCGCGGATCGTGAAAGCGCATCCCGCCCGCGCCCTGCACGACAGGTTCGACGATCACCGCGGCGACTTCGTGCGCATGTGCTGCGAGCAGCGCACCGAATTCTTCGACATAGGCCGACTCGAACTCGCGCGGCGGCGCAGGCGCGAAGATCTGCTCGGCGAGGATATCGGTCCAGAGCGAGTGCATTCCGCCCTCGGGGTCACAGACGCTCATCGGGGTGAAGGTGTCGCCGTGATAGCCGCCGCGCCACGTCAGCAGGCGATGCTTCTCGGGCTTGTCGACGCTGCGCCAGTACTGCAGGCACATCTTGGCCGCGACCTCGACCGACACCGAACCGGAGTCCGCCAGAAACACCTTGTCCAGCCCGGGTGGCGTGATGTCCACCAAGAGCTGAACCAGCCGTACGGCAGGCTCGTGGGTGAGGCCGCCGAACATGACGTGGCTCATGCGCCCGACCTGATCGGTGATCGCCGCGTCGAGTACCGGGTTGCGGTAACCATGGACGACGGCCCACCACGAACTCATGCCGTCGACCAGTTCACGGCCGTCTGCGAGCGTGAGTCGCGTGCCGCTGGCACTTGCCACGACCAGCGGAGCGGTCGTCGCCGGAAAGCCGCCGTACGGGTGCCACACGTGCGCGCTGTCGATTGCGGAGATCTCGTCTGGTGTCACGCCAACGACGGTACGACGCGCACCGATAGGGTTACGCAATGGTCGCGCCCGACACTTCGAAAACCGAGCCGCCGCCCCCGGCGGTATGGCCCGGAACGGCATACCCGCTCGGTGCTACCTACGACGGAGCCGGCACCAACTTCTCGGTGTTCTCGGAGGTCGCCGAGAAGGTCGAACTGTGCCTTATCGCCAAGGACGGCGTCGAGACCCGAGTACCGGTCGAAGAGGTCGACAGCTTCGTCTGGCACGCCTACCTCCCGTCGGTCGTCCCCGGTCAGCGCTACGGATGGCGAATTCACGGACCCTACGACCCCGACGCAGGCCTCCGGTGCGACCCGAGCAAACTGCTGCTCGACCCGTACGGCAAGGCATTCGACGGTGTCTTCGACGGAGATTCGTCGTTGACCACCTACGGCGAGGACTCGATCCACCACACGATGAGCACCGTCGTCATCAACCCGTTCTTCGACTGGCAGTCCGACAGAGCACCGAAGCGGCCGTATCACGAGACGATCATCTACGAGGCACATGTCAAGGGCCTCACCATGACTCACCCCGGAATCCCTGCCGACCTGCGCGGAACCTATGCGGGACTGGCACATCCGGTGGTCATCGATTATCTGAAGGAGCTGGGAATCACCGCGATCGAGCTGATGCCGGTGCACCAGTTCATGCAGGATCAGACCCTGGTCGATCAGGGGCTGCGCAACTATTGGGGCTACAACTCCTTCGGATTCCTTGCGCCGCACAACGAGTACGCGTCCGCTCGCAAGCCGGGAGCGACCGTGTCCGAGTTCAAGGCGATGGTCCGCGCACTGCACGCCGAAGGTATCGAGGTCATTCTCGACGTCGTCTACAACCACACTGCCGAGGGCAATCACGAAGGTCCGACGATCTGCTTCCGCGGCATCGACAACGCGGCCTACTACCGGTTGGTCGACGGCGACGCCGCGAAGTACATGGACTACACCGGAACCGGCAACAGCCTCAACGTCCGGCACCCACATACGTTGCAGCTCATCATGGATTCGCTCCGATACTGGGTGCTGGAAATGCACGTCGACGGGTTCCGGTTCGACCTCGCGTCGACCTTGGCGCGCGAACTGCACGACGTCGACAAACTGTCCGCGTTCTTCGATCTGGTGCAACAAGATCCGGTGGTAAGCCAGGTGAAGCTGATCGCCGAGCCATGGGACGTCGGCGAGGGCGGGTACCAGGTCGGCAACTTCCCGGGCCTGTGGACCGAATGGAACGGCAAGTACCGCGACACGGTCCGCGACTACTGGCGCGGGGAGCCGGCGACTTTGGGCGAGTTCGCATCTCGGCTGACCGGATCGTCGGATCTCTACGAAGCGACGGGACGCCGGCCGGGTGCAAGCATCAACTTCGTCATTGCACATGACGGGTTCACGCTGCGAGACCTCGTGTCCTACAACGAGAAACACAACGAAGCCAACGGTGAAGACAACAAGGACGGCGAGAGCCACAACCGGTCGTGGAACTGTGGGGTCGAAGGCCCGACAGACGATCCGGAGATTCTGGAACTGCGCGCGCGGCAGAGTCGGAACATCCTGGCGACCCTGATGCTCAGCCAAGGCACCCCGATGCTCGCGCACGGCGACGAGTTCGGGCGCACGCAGAACGGCAACAACAACGTCTACTGCCAGGACTCCCCGCTGGCGTGGATGGACTGGACGATGCTCGAGTCAGGTGCCGACCTCGTCGAGTTCACGCGGAACGTGATCGCACTGCGCCGCAAACACCCGGTGTTCCGGCGGCGCCGATTCTTCGAGGGCAAGCCCATCCGGACCGGTGAACAGTCACGCGATATCGCCTGGCTGACGCCCGCGGGCGAGGAAATGACGCTGGAGGACTGGGACAGCGGATTCGGCAAATCACTTGCCGTGTTCCTCAACGGGAACGGCATTGCGGCGCCGAATCACCGTGGCGAACGCGTACTCGACGATTCCTTCCTGCTGTGTTTCAACGCCTATCACGAAGAACTACGTTTCGAAACGCCGGATTCGGTGTATGCCTCTCAATGGTCGGTCGAATTGGACACGGCCTTGCCGACAGGAAAAGGGACGGGAACCATAGTGGCCGGTGAAGCGGTGAATGTCGCGGGACGCTCGCTGCTGGTGTTGCGGCGGACCGCATGAGCAAGACACCGATCGGTAGCACCTATCGCCTGCAACTGCGCGGCGACGCCTTCACGCTGAGCGACGCACGGCGGTTGGTCGACTACCTCAATCGGCTCGGCGTCACGCACCTGTACCTCTCTCCCGTCCTCACGGCATCACGCGGGTCCACACACGGCTACGACGTCACCGACCCGACGACAGTCTCGACCGAACTGGGCGGGACCCAAGAGTTGCAAGCGCTGTCCGACGAATTGCGCGCGCGGGGTATGGGTTTGGTGATCGACATCGTGCCCAACCACGTCGGCGTCGGCGACCCGACACAGAACGCTTGGTGGTGGGATGTCCTCAAGTTCGGTCGGCAGTCGGCCTTCGCAGACTTCTTCGACATCGACTGGCGAACCGAAAACGGAGTCTGTGGGCGCATTGCGCTCCCCGTGCTCGACGGCGAAAACGATGCGGCAGCGCTGTCGGTCGACCGATCCGGTCCCGAGCCGACGCTCGCGTTCGGTGACCTGCGTTTCCCGATTGCACCCGGCACCGACAAGGGCAATCCACTCGCGATCCACGACCGCCAGGCCTACCGGCTCGTGAACTGGCGCGCCAGGATGTGCACCTATCGGCGGTTCTTCGCCGTCGACAGCCTCGCAGCAATCAGGCAAGAAGATCCGCGCGTGTTCGACGCGACGCATCAGCACATTTCGGCCTGGGTCGAGCACGATCTGATCGACGGCATTCGCGTCGATCATCCGGACGGATTAGCCGATCCCGCAGGCTATCTGGCCCGTCTTCGTCAGGTACTCGGACCGCAGCGCTGGTTGGTGATCGAGAAGATCCTCGCCGACGGTGAACCGCTCGACCCGACGTTGCCGATCGACGGCACAACCGGTTACGACGCGCTCGCCGACCTCGGCGGCGTTTTCCTCGACCGGGACGGTGCGGCCGAGCTGACAAGGCTCTCGACACTGCTCACCGGCGCGGCCGGCGACGCTGCCTGGCTCCACGACGCAGAACGCATGCTGAAAAATGATGTCGCACAGGGGGATCTGTCGGGAGACATCGCCCGCCTCGTCGCGGCAGTCACACGCGAGACGGGCAGCGACTGCGACGTCGAGGCGCTGACTCGCGCCGTCACCGAAGTCATTGCCGCAACGCCCGTCTATCGCAGCGACTACGCGGTGCTGTCGGGAACCATCGGCCGCGTCGTCGGGGACGTCGAGAAGCGGGATCCCGACCTTGCGGGACCGCTCGCCGTGCTCGTTTCGGCGCTGGCCCTTCGTGGTGAGTCCGCGCGACGGCTACAGCAACTGACCGGTGCAGTCACGGCGAAGGGCGTCGAAGACTGCTTGTTCTATCGCACGGCACGCCTCGTCAGCCTGCAGGAGGTCGGCGGCAACCCTGGACGATTCGGCTACTCCCCCAACGAATTCCACCTATCCAACGCCGAACGCGTGCGGCGCTGGCCCCGCTCGATGACGACGCTGTCGACGCACGACACCAAGCGCGGCGAGGATGTGCGGTCGCGGATCAGCGTGCTGTCCCAGGTGCCGAAGCGGTGGTCGTCGAGCGTCGTCCAATGGGAAGAGCTCGCACCGAGCCCCGACCGTGCGACTGGATTGTTCCTGTGGCAGAACATGTTCGGAATCTGGCCGGTCGACGAGCCGGACGCCGGCAAGATACGCGACCGCCTGCACGCCTATGCGGAGAAAGCGATTCGCGAAGCAGGCGTCCACACGAGTTGGGCAGCAGTGGAGCCGGACTTCGAAGACGCGGTGCACGCGTGGATCGACACCGTCGTCGACGGCGCCGTCGGCGAGTCGATCGCCGACCTGGTGAGCGAGCTCGCACCACACGGCTGGGCAATCTCGCTGGGCCAGAAGCTGTTACAGCTCTGCGGTCCCGGCATTCCGGACATCTATCAGGGCACCGAACTGTGGGAGGACACCCTCGTAGATCCCGACAACCGGCGGCTGGTCGATTTCGACATCCGGCGCGAGATGCTCGCTTCGTTGTCTCAAGCGCACGAGGTCGACGAGACCGGCGTGGCCAAAATGTGGGTCGTCGCGCATTCGCTGTGGCTGCGGCGCGAAAGGCCGGACTGCTTCGTCGGCGGTACCTATACGCCCATCTACGCGGCCGGAACTGCTGCCGATCGAATCATCGGCTTCGCCCGTGGACGCGAGGGCGGCGCTTCGGAGGTCATCGCGCTCGCGATTCGGCACACTGCCGCCGTCGCCGAAAATGGCTGGGGCGATACGGTTCTCACCCTCCCGGACGGGGTCTGGACCGACCGACTGGCCAACACGACGTATTCCGGGCAGGTCGCCCCGGACCAACTCTTCGCGCACTTGCCGGTCGCATTGCTCGTTCGCTGACCCACCGTCACCGGGTTGGCGGTTATACACTCTTGCCCGGGGGAAACGACCCTTTAGGAGATTGCATGCCTGGCCAATTCAGCGGTACCGCAGTGGTCGATCGGCCGATCGCCGAAGTCTTCGCCTTTCTCGCCGCGGGGACGAACGATCCGAAGTTCAGCCCGCGCATCCTCGAAATCGTCAAGAAGACCGATGGCCCACCGGGGCTCGGAACCGTGTTCGTCAGTAAGGCAAAGGACGCCGGGCTGAAGAGCGACCGGGAGTTCGAACTCGTCGGATTCGAGGCTCCGACAACGATTCGCTGGTCGGAACGGTCCAAGAACAACATCACCGTCCCCGAGGGCGGTTACGACCTCGAGGAGATCAGTCCGACCCAGACCCGGGTCACGATCTTCAACTCGTTCGCTGGTCACGGTGTCGGCAAATTGCTCGTCGGGTTCGCGCGCAAGGCCGCCGCGAAGGATGCTCCCGCATTCGCCGAACGGATCAAGAAGGCGGTCGAAGCGGAGTAGAAAGCGACGTTTGCCCACCGCGCCGACCGGGTATGGCTGCCCGGTGAGTACTCCCTACGGCGCGGTGGACAGCCGTCGAAGAACCGCCCGAAATGCGCAGATCTACACGATCACCGTAGTCACGCTCGCCATCCTCGCGTTGCTGGTCACCGTCGGACTGGTCGCTGGCGCGGGTGGCGAATGCGGTACCGACGAAACATATTTCGAGTGCCACGAAACTGCGCGCTACGTCGTGACCCTTGTGCCGACCTCGTTGTTCCTGCTCGGCGCACTCGGCGCGTTCGTCCGCACGTACCAGGTGTGGCGCCACAAGAACGAGTGGCGGATGTGGCATGCCGCAGGTTGGGCGTTGTTCGTTGCGATGCTGATCTACATCGGCGTCGCCGGATCGTTCCTCGCGATGGATTAGCGGCGGATAGGGCATGCTGGGCAACGTGAGTTCCACGCATCTGTTCGAGGTATGGGCGCCGAATCCGAAAGACGTTCGACTGTCGGTGGACGGCGAACTGCACGCTATGACGAGGGCTGCCGGAGGCTGGTGGCGCGCGGAGGTCGAGGCGCGACCGGATGCGCGTTACGGGTTCGTGCTCGATGACGACGACACCGTGCTCCCGGACCCACGATCGCCACGACAACCCGACGGCGTTCACGAACCGTCGCAATTACACGCGCTCGACACGAGCGCATGGACCGATTCGGGCTGGACCGGCCGACAACTCGCCGGTGGCGTCGTCTACGAGTTGCACATCGGGACTTTCACCTCCGCAGGCACTTTCGACGCTGCGATCGAACGGCTCGACTACCTCGTCGACCTCGGCGTGACGTTCGTCGAGGTGATGCCGGTCAACGCGTTCAACGGCACGCACAACTGGGGCTACGACGGCGTGCTCTGGTACGCGGTGCACGAGCCCTACGGCGGACCGGACGGACTGCAACGATTCGTCGACGCCTGCCACGCGCGGGGCTTGGCAGTCGTCCTCGACGTCGTCTACAACCATCTCGGCCCGTCCGGCAACTACCTCCCCCGCTTCGGCACCTACCTGGCCGAAGGTGCCAACACCTGGGGGCGAACGATCAACGTCGCCGGAAACGGGTCGGGCGAGGTCCGCCGCTACATCATCCAGAATGCGCTGCGCTGGTTTCGCGAATTTCACATCGATGCTTTGCGTTTGGATGCCGTCCACGCGCTCGCCGATCACACGGCGGTGCACGTGCTCGAGGAGTTGGCGGTCGAATCGCTCCGACTGGCCACTCATCTGCGCCGTCCGCTGACCCTGATCGCAGAGAGCGATCTGAACGATCAGAAGCTGATCTCACCACGGTCCGCCGGCGGGTACGGTCTGCAGGCTCAATGGGACGACGACGTGCACCATGCGGTCCACGCAGCGGTTTCCGGCGAGCGGCAAGGCTACTACGGAGACTTCGGTTCGCTGTCCTGTCTTGCGCACACCTTCACACACGGCTTCTTTCACGACGGCAGCTACTCGAGTTTCCGCGGCCGACTGCACGGTCGACCGATAGACGTCCGCCGAATCCCCGCGAGTTCGCTCCTGGCTTACACATGCACGCACGACCAGATCGGCAACCGGGCGATCGGCGATCGGCCCGGAACATATCTCGGCACAGGACAATTGGCGGTGAAGGCAGCGCTCGTGCTGACGTCGCCGTTCACCCCCATGCTGTTCATGGGCGAAGAATGGGGCGCATCGACGCCGTTTCAGTTCTTCACGTCGCATCCGGAACCCGAGCTGGCGATAGCTACGGCAGAAGGCCGCAAAGCCGAGTTCGAGTCACACGGCTGGGATAGCGAAGATATCCCCGACCCGCAGGATCCGGAGACCTTCACCCGGTCGAAACTCCAATGGGCAGAGACCGATTCCGAACAGCACGCGCGGCTGCTCGACTGCTACCGCGCGCTGCTGCGGTTCCGTCGCGATCAACCCGACATCACGGATCCGTGGCTGTCCGGGGTGAGCGCCGACTACGACGAGGACGAGCGCTGGATCGTCGTGCGGCGCGGGCGTTTTCGCATCGCGTGCAATCTCGGCCCGGACGCAGTGGTCGTTCCGGTCGGCGGCGAGCCGGTGCTGTGGTGGGACACACCGACGCCGAACGAAACCGGTGCTGCAACAACGATTCCTGGGCACTCGTTCGCGGTGCTCGACACAGGTCAGGTCAGATAGCGGTATGCGGGCGAACCCGGTTCGAGTTGTTCGCACTGAATCCGCGACACCTTCATCCGCTCGAGCAAACCACTGAGTCCGTCGGCCGAGCCGAGTTCGACACCGACGAGGGCCGCACCGGTTTCCCTGTTGTTGCGCTTGACGTACTCGAACAGGGTGATGTCATCGTCGGGTCCGAGCACTCGGTCGAGGAAGCTGCGCAGCGCACCGGGTTCCTGCGGAAAGTCGACGAGGAAGTAGTGCTTGAGGCCGAGGTGAACGAGCGACCGTTCCAAGATCTCGCCGTAGCGCGAAACATCGTTGTTTCCGCCTGAGATGAGGCACACGACCGTCGATCCCGGCGCCAGATGCACACTCGGCAGCGCGGCCACGGACAGCGCGCCGGCGGGCTCAGCGATGATGCCTTCGTTCTGATAGAGCTCGAGCATCGCGGTGCAGATCGCACCTTCGTCGATGTGCATCATCGCGAACTCGCCCTTGTCGATCTTCGACTCGGTGGAAAAGACCAGTGGCAGCGATCCGTGCGACATCGCCCGCGCGCCGAGTCGGGTCAGCGCTGCGAACGGTACGTCACCGATGCGCCGGACTGCGGCGCCGTCGACGAACGGGTCGATCTCCGGCAAGGTCACCGGCCCGCCCGCAACGAGGGCTGCCGTCATGGATGCCGCGCCCGCCGGTTCCACGCCGACGATCGTGGCTCGCGGGGCGCGCTCGTGCAGGTACGTCGCGACGCCCGCAATACAACCGCCGCCGCCGACCGGAACGATCACGGTGTCGGGCGACTCGTCGAGTTGCGCAAGAATTTCTGCGGCGATCGTGCCCTGCCCGGCCGCAGTCCGGACGTCGTCGAACGGCGGCACCATCGTCGCGCCGGTGCGGGCAACGTCGTCGGCCGCGGCCGCCGCCGCGGCGTCATAGGTTGTGCCGACTGCGATCAGCTCGACGAACTCCTGACCGTGAACCTTGATCCGGTCGCGCTTCTGCTTCGGCGTGTTGGTCGGCACGTAGATCCGCCCGACGATCCCCATAGCGCGGCACGCAAACGCGACACCTTGCGCGTGATTGCCGGCACTCGCAGCGACGACGCCGGCTGCACGCTCAGCGGCGGTGAGTTGCACGATCAGGTTGTAGGCCCCGCGGAGCTTGTAGGACCGCACAACTTGCAGGTCTTCGCGCTTCAGGTAGACGTTTGCACCCGTCGCTGCCGACAGCCGGTCGCTGCGCTGCAGCGGGGTCGCGGCAATCACGTCACCAATTCGCTTGGCGGCAGCATCGATATCGTCCGCGGTCAGCGCGGCGAGAGAATCGTGCAGGTCAGCGACGTGATGCGAAGAAGAGGACACCGCCCAATGCTGCCACCCCAGGGGTGTGTCCGGTCAACTGGGTTACCGCGGTGTCAATACGAAGACCGGGATCTCGCGGGTCGTCTTCTTCTGGTAATTGGCGTAATCAGGCCAGACGGCCACAGAACGCGTCCACCACTGCGCCTTCTCGGCACCATGCACTTCGCGCGCGATGTACTCACGTTTGGTCTTGCCGTCCTGAAGTTCGACGATGGGGTGAGCGACGACGTTGTGATACCAGACGGGATGCTTGGGCGCCCCACCGAGCGAGGCCACCACGGCGTATTCGCCATCATGCTCGACTCGCATCAACGGCGTTTTACGCAGGGCGCCCGATTTCGCGCCTTTGGTCGTGAGCACGATGATCGGAACACCTTTCATCGTGTTCGCTTCGGTGCCGTTCGTGGCTTCGAAGCGCTCGACCTGCTCACGTGCAAAGTCGCTCGGGCTGGGGACGTATTCTCCGATCAAGGCCATATCGTTAGCAACGACACCGAATGCGACATGATTCCCGCCTCGTGCATCGGGTCACCAATGTGGAATGTTCGGTAGACCGAATTCTGTGTTCCGTATACCCTGAACACATGGCTGTTGTGGACATCGCCGGTACTGCCTGGCCCGTCTTCAAACTCGAGGCCGTCGCCCTCGGCTCGATCGTCTTTCTGCTTGCTCTGCTCCTCGGATCGATGCAGGTCGCGGTACTGGCCGGCGCCACAGTCTGTGCTGCGTTCTGGGTCGCCGGTACCCTCCGCTCAGACCGTCAGGCACGCGGGGCCCAGTAGGGCCTTCAAATCTCCCATCAGCGCGGACGACGGGGTTACCCGCAAGCTGTCGTCCAGCTTGTACATCGTCGTCTTGCTGTTGCTGATCAGCCGCACGTGCACGTCGGCGGTTCCCGGGTGACTCGCGAGAATTTTCTTCAGCGCCCTCACCTTGTCCTCGGTGCACACACGGGTCGGAATACTGACCGCCACGGGCTTCGCCACGCCTACAGCCGAAAGATCGGGAACGGCAAGATCGTTCGCGATCAGCGAAACCCGGTCGTCGCGAACCGACACGCGAGCTTTCACCAACACAACCGTGTCCTCGGTGATGTCCATCCCGTACACCGAGTAGGCCTGCGGGAAGAAGAGCACCTCGATGCTGCCCACCAAATCTTCGATCTGAGCAGAGGCCCACGTCAGACCGTTCTTGTTGATGCGGCGGTTGACGGACGCGAGGATTCCGCCGACGACGACCTGCGCGCCGTCCTTGATGTCGCCTTCCAGGATCGCGGGGATCTGGGTATCTGCCTGCGCGGCCAGCACATGCTCGATGCCGTTGAGCGGATGCCCGGACACGTAGAGGCCGAGCATCTCGCGTTCCAGCGCCAGCTTGTGCTTGGGCTCCCACTCCTCCTCCGGGACCCTGACGTTGAACACGGAGTTGATCGACTCGTCGGCATCGGCACCGCCGAAGAGATCGAACTGCCCGATCGCCTCGGCTTTCTTCGTGCTCATGACCGAGTCGATGGCATCGCTGTGAATCAGGAGCAGTCCCTTGCGCGGATGCCCGAGTGAATCGAAGCCACCAGCCTTGATCAGCGATTCCGTGACTTTCTTGCTGCACGCGATCGCATCGATCTTGTTGAGGTAATCGGAGAAGTCGGTGAACTTGGACTTGTCCTTGCGAGCCTGGATGATCGAGGCGACGACGTTCGAACCCACGTTGCGAACCGCACCGAGCCCGAACCGGATGTCGGTGCCGACCGAGGCGAAGTTGAGTTCCGACTCGTTCACATCCGGCGGCAGCACCGTGATGCCGAGTCGCCGGCAGTCTGCGAGATAGACCGCCGCCTTGTCCTTGTCGTCGCCGACACTGGTCAGCAGCCCGGCCATGTACTCGCCCGGGTAGTTCGCCTTGAGGTAGGCCGTCCAGAAGGACACCAGGCCGTACCCGGCAGCGTGCGACTTGTTGAACGCATACCCGGCGAACGGAAGGATGGTGTCCCACAACGCCTTCACCGCAGCCTCGGAGAAACCGTTGGTCATCATGCCTGCGTGGAAGCCCTTGTACTCGGCTTCGAGGACCTCGAGCTTCTTCTTACCCATGGCCTTGCGGAGCGCGTCGGCCTTGCCCATCGAGTAGCCGGCGACCTTCTGGGCGATGAACATGATCTGCTCTTGGTAGACGATGAGGCCGTACGTCTCCGAGAGGATGTCCTTGAGTGGCTCTTCGAGTTCGGGATGGATCGGTGTGATCGGCTGGCGGTTGTTCTTGCGGTCCGCGTAGTCGTTGTGCGCGTTCATGCCCATCGGGCCCGGGCGGTACAGCGCAAGCACGGCCACGATGTCGTTGAAGCCGGTCGGCTGCATGCGGCGCAGGAGGTCGCGCATCGGTCCGCCGTCGAGCTGGAACACACCGAGAGTGTCTCCGCGCGAAAGCAATTCGTAGGTCGCCGGATCTTCCAGCGGCAGTGTGTCGAGATCGATCTCGACACCCCGGTTGGTCTTGATGTTGTCGATCGCGTCACCGATGACGGTGAGGTTGCGCAGACCCAGGAAGTCCATCTTCAGCAGGCCGATGGCCTCGCATGACGGGTAGTCCCAGCCGGTGATGATCGCGCCGTCCTGCGCTCGCTTCCATACCGGAATCGCGTCCATCAGGGGCTCGGAGGACATGATGACCGCGCAGGCGTGGACGCCCGCGTTGCGAATCAGGCCTTCCAGGCCGCGAGCCGTCTTGTAGATCTTCGCGACGTCCGGATTGGAATCGATGAGCGCCCGGACCTCGACGGCTTCCTTGTACCGCTCGTGACTCGGATCGGTGATACCCGAAACCGAGATGTCCTTCGCCATGATCGGCGGCGGAAGCGCCTTCGTGATCTGGTCGGCGATCGCGAAGCCCGGCTGGCCGAACTGCACTCGCGCGGAGTCCTTGATCGCGGCCTTCGTCTTGATGGTGCCGAACGTGATGACCTGCGCGACCCGGTCGCTACCCCACTTCTCGGTCGCGTAGCGGACCATCTCACCGCGGCGGCGATCGTCGAAGTCGATATCGATATCGGGTGCGGACGGACGTTCCGGGTTCAGGAAGCGCTCGAACAGCAGGCCGTGCGGAATCGGGTCGATGTTGGTGATACCCAGCGCGTATGCGACGAGCGAGCCAGCGGCGGAGCCACGACCCGGACCGACCCGGATGCCGACCTCCTTCGCGTGCGACACGAGGTCGCCGACCACGAGGAAGTATGCGGGGAAACCCTTTTGCTTGATGACGTCGAGTTCGAAGTAGGCGCGCGTGTAGTAGTCGTCCGGCACGCCGTCGGGGAACCGGCGCTCCAGCCCGCGGTCGACCTCCTTGCGCAGCCACGAATCCTGGTCCTCGCCGGCCGGAACCGGGAACACCGGCATGCGATCGCGATGCTCCCACACGTCGGCGTAGGACTCGACGCGCTCGGCGATCAGCAACGACGAATCGCACGCGCCGGGTACCTGGTCGTCCCAGATGGCGCGCATCTCGGCAGCCGACTTCAAGTAGTAGCCGTCGCCGTCGAACTTGAAGCGGGTCGGGTCGGACAGGGTCTTACCGGTCTGGATACAGAGCAACGCCTCGTGGTTCTCGGCAGCGTCTTTGGTGACGTAGTGACAATCGTTCGTCGCGAGCGGCGCGATGTCGAGCGTCTTGCCGATGTCGAGCAGGCCCTCGCGCACGCGGCGTTCGATCGAGAGCCCGTGATCCATGACCTCGAGGAAGAAGTTCTCCTTGCCGAAGATCTCCTGCCATTTCGCAGCGGCCTCGAGCGCCTCCCGGTCGTGGCCGAGCCGCAACCGCGTCTGGACCTCGCCGGACGGGCACCCCGTCGTCGCGATGATGCCCTCTGCGTACTGCGCGATGATCTCCTCGTCCATGCGGGCCCACTTGCCCAACTGGCCTTCGAGCGACGCGAGCGAGGACAACTTGAACAGGTTGCGCAGGCCCGTGGCATTCCGCGCGACCATCGTCATGTGCGTGTAGGAGCCGCTACCGGAGACGTCGTCGGACTTCTGGCTGCGATCGCCCCACAAGACGCGTTTCGTTTCGAAACGCGACGCCGGCGCGATGTAGGCCTCGATCCCGATGATCGGCTTGATGCCGTGCTTGACCGCCGAGTTGTAGAACTCCGACGCGCCGTACATGTTGCCGTGGTCGGTCATGCCGACAGCGTCCATTCCGAGCCGCTGCGCCTCCTTGAACAGGGGCGAGATCTTGGCCGCACCATCGAGCATCGAGTACTCGGTGTGATTGTGCAGGTGGACGAACGAGTCAGCCACGGTTTCCTCTCGACGGCGGAAGTTCACTGAGCATAGGCGTTGGCACCGACACGAATTGGAGGCTCGCGGCGCAGTGACAACTGTGACAGAAGTGGTTGCGAACGGGCTACTTCACGCTGAAGGTCGCGACCGCGCTTTCTTCGAGACTGCCGAGGTAGAAGACCCCATCGCGCTCACAGACGCTCGTCACCATGGAGTAGGACTCACCTGGTTGCTGGAGGTCGCGCACGATGTTGCCATCGTTGTCGAGGCCGACGATCCACACAGTTCGCGCAGGCTTGGGTTGCGTCCAATCCGGCAGCATCCACAAGATCTTGCGGATGACTCCGGGCAGCGGCAGCAGTTTGTCGAGCACCGCATTGCGCGGTGCGCAGAGCGACACCCAGAACAGACCGTCGCTGCCCAGAGCCATGTTGTCGGGGCCGCCCGGGAGGTTGTCGACGAAGACTTCGCTTTCGCCGGCACGCGGACCCGTGAGCCACACGCGCGTCAAGCGGTACGCACCCGACTCGACCACGAGGATGAACGACTCGTCGGCCGACAGCGCGATCCCGTTTGCAAACTGCACATTGTCGAGCAGCGTCTCGAGTTGCCCGTCGGTGGTGAGCCGGAACAATCGTCCGCTCGCTTCGTGCTCGACGACCGACGCTTTCCACTCCTCGATCGGGTAGTGCCGCGTCGACGCGCTGAAGTAGACGGTGCCATCGCGCGCGACGACCACGTTGCTCGCGAAATTCAGGGGTACGTCGTCGACCTCGCCGACCAGAACGTCCGCGCTTCCGGTTTCGGGATTCACCGTCAGCAAGCCGCGTACGGAGTCGCAGACGAGCAGGGAGCCGTCGGGGCGGACCTTCATTCCCAACGGGCGGCCGCCCGTGTTCGCCAGTTCCTCGATCGTGTCGGCTGCCGGGTCGAGTCGGAAGATGCGGCCGTCCGCGGTCCCGGTCAGCACGCGACCTTCGGCGTCGAAGGTCACGTCCTCCGGCCCCGCGGCGGGCAACTCGATTCGCCGGATCGGCGGCATCGGCGGCCTGCTGCTCGTCTCGCGTGCTCGCGGGGTCGCGGCCGGTGGCTGCCAGACGACCGGGTTCATCTTTCGCGTACTCACCTTGCTACCTCGCCTTTCGCTGCACTGCCGCTGCGTCGCCGAACTCTGCGGACCATATCCGTTGTGAAGACCGCCAGCGCAAACCAGATCAAGACGAACCCGATCCAGCGCGACGCCGGCATGTCCTCGTGCACGATCGCGACGCCCCACGCCATCTGCAACGCCGGCGTCAAATACTGGATGATGCCCATCGTGACCAGCGGAAGTCGTTGCGCGGCAGCACCGAACAACAAAAGCGGGAGCGTCGTGATCGGTCCGCAGGCCAGCAGCAGCAGCGTCCGGCCCGTGCCGTCGGCCACGAACGAACCATCGCCCGTTGCGCCGATCGCCGCCAGGTAGACGAGCGCCACCGGCACCGCAACCAGTCCCTCGGCCGTCAAACTGCGCAGCGGGTCGAGCGGGACGACCTTCTTGACCAGACCGTACGTCGCGAACGAACACGCCAGCGTGAGTGCGATCCACGGCGGCCTGCCGTAGTCGACCGTCAGGACCACGACCGCGGTGACCGCGAGCCCGATTGCGGCGAACTGCGCCCTGTTCAGGCGTTCCCGGAAGATCACCACGCCGAGAAGCACGCTCACCAGCGGATTGATGAAGTAACCGAGCGCGCATTGCACGACCTGATCGGTCGTGACGCCGTAGACGTAGACACCCCAGTTGATCGAGATCGCGGCCGACGCCGCGGCGACCAGCAGCCAGGTGCGCAAGCCCATTCCGCGTAGTCCGCGTAGCCGCCCGGCGACGGACATCACGACCAACATGACTGCCAACGTCCACACCACCCGATGCGCGAGCACCTCGAGCGGACCGGCGAAGTCGAGCAATCCGAAGAATGCGGGAAACAGCCCCCACAGCAGAAAGGCGCCCGCGCCGAACCCGAGGCCGGCAGGAGCCGGTGCCCGCTCGGTCTGGTTCACGGGTCGACAGTAGCGATCCGGTCCCGGCACCTTTTGTCAGCGGTTGCGCCTACGCTCTGGAGCATGTCGATCGACACCCACCCGCGCGTCACCGGGCTCACTGCTGCAGAGGTCGACCAGCGACGAAAGGACGGACTGACCAACGACGTCCCGGATCGGGCGAGTCGTTCGGTCAAGGACATCGTTCGCGCCAACGTGCTCACGCGTATCAACGCGATCCTGGGTGTGCTGTTCGTTCTCGTGCTGCTGACCGGCTCGATCGTCGACGGCATGTTCGGACTGCTCATCGTCGCGAACAGTGGCATCGGCATGATCCAGGAGATCCGCGCGAAGCGAACGCTCGACAAGCTGGCAATCGTGAGCCAGGCGAAGCCGGTGGTGCGGCGGGACGGCGTGGCGAACGCGGTCGCACCGAAGGAGGTCGTGCTCGACGACGTGATCGAACTCGGCCCGGGTGACCAGATCGTCGTCGACGGCGGCGTCATCGAGTCGGCCAACCTCGAGGTCGACGAGTCGCTGCTGACCGGCGAGGCCGACGCGGTGCTGAAAGAGCCTGGTGCCGAAGTCCTTTCCGGCAGCTACGTGGTTGCGGGCAGCGGTGCGTACCGGGCGACGAAGGTCGGCGCGGATGCCTACGCGGCCAAGTTGGCGCAAGAGGCCAGCAAGTTCACGCTGGTCCACTCGGATCTGCAGAGCGGCATCAACAGCATCCTGAAGTTCATCACCTACCTGATGGTTCCGGCCGGTTTGCTGATCGTCTACAACCAGCTGTTCTCGAGCGGGCAGTCGTGGCGGCCCGCGATCAACGGCATGGTTGCCGCGCTCGTGCCCATGGTCCCCGAGGGCCTCGTGCTGATGACCTCGATCGCTTTTGCGGTCGGCGTGGTCCGCCTGGGCAAACGGCAATGCCTGGTGCAGGAACTTCCCGCGATCGAAGGTCTGGCGCGCGTCGACGTCGTCTGCGCCGACAAGACCGGCACGCTCACCGAGAACGGCATGCGGCTGTCCGAGCTGAAATTGGCCGACCCGGCCACCGATCCGCTCCCCTTGCAGCAGGCGATCGCAGCGATGGCAGCCGACGATCCCAGACCGAATGCGAGCGTGCAGGCGCTCGGCGAAGCGTTCCCGGAGAGCCCCGGCTGGGAACAGACTGCGGTCGCGCCGTTCTCGTCGGCGAAGAAATGGAGCGGGCTCTCCTACGGCGCGAACGGGAACTGGCTCCTCGGTGCACCCGACGTCCTGCTCGACCCGCAATCCGACATCGCGCGTGACGCCGAGGAGATCGGTTCGGCGGGACTTCGTGTGCTGCTGCTCGGCAGCAGCGACCGGTCCGTCGACGCGCCGGACGCGCCGGGCGTGGTCACTCCGGAGGCGTTGGTCGTCCTCGAACAACGAGTGCGCCCCGATGCGCGATCGACTCTCGAATACTTTGCCAGCCAGAAGGTTTCGGTAAAGGTCATCTCCGGTGACAACGCAGTCTCGGTCGGCGCGGTCGCAGGGTCGCTCGGACTGCCGGGCGGCGACCGCCCGATCGATGCACGCAACCTACCGTCCGAACAGGAATTGCTCGCCGACGTCCTGGACGGCTCGACGACGTTCGGCCGTGTTCGTCCCGATCAGAAGCGCGAGATGGTCGGCGCGTTGCAATCGCGCGGGCATACGGTCGCGATGACCGGCGACGGCGTCAACGACGTCCTCGCACTCAAGGACGCGGACATCGGCGTCTCGATGGGTAGCGGCAGTCCCGCAACCCGCGCCGTTGCTCAGATCGTGTTGCTGGACAACAAATTCGCGACGCTGCCGTACGTGGTCGGCGAGGGCCGCCGCGTCATCGGCAACATCGAACGGGTCTCCAACCTGTTCCTCACGAAAACCGTCTACTCGGTGCTGCTCGCATTCTTGATCGGTATCGCCGGCGTGCTTTCGCAGGTGTTCGGATTCGACCCGATTCCCTATCCGTTCCTGCCGCGCCACGTCACCATCGCGGCCTGGTTCACCATCGGCATTCCCGCGTTCATTCTGTCGCTCGCACCGAACAACGAGCGCGCCCGGACCGGGTTCGTGCCCCGGGTGATGCGCCTCGCGATCCCCTCGGGTCTCGTCATCGGCATCGCGACGTTCGTGTCGTACCTCATTGCCTACGCGGGTCCGAATGCGACTGACGAACAGGTCATCCAGGCCGGCACCGCCGCATTGATCACGCTGATCATGATCGCCGTCTGGGTGCTGGCAATCGTCGCCCGCCCGTACGTCTGGTGGAAGGTGCTGCTCGTCGCCGGCTCGGTCGTCGGGTACCTGGTGCTCTTCGGCCTGCCGGTCACGCGCGAGTTCTTCCGGCTCGATCCGACGAACGTCGACGTCACCGTCGCGGCGATCATCTGCGGTGCGATCGGCATCGTGCTGGTGGAGATCGCCTGGTGGGTCGGAGCGCGCGTCAGCAATGCGAAAGAGGAAGACGAGATAGCGGCGGCTGCTTAGCGACTACCGGGGCGGCATAGTCGGCCACACTCCGGTCCGCTCCGCGACGTCGTAGCGGCGCAACATGTTCATCTCGGAATCGTGCTCCCGCTTGACCTCTGGCGACATGGCCGTGGCCGCCTGCCATTCACGGAAGACCATGTTCACGAAGAACAGGCACATGACCACGCTCGTCACCGTCGAACGAGCGAAGACCTCCAACGTCGTCTGCAGTATCTGCAGATACGTGAACAATGCCGTGCCTGCGTTCGTGTCACCACTGCTGCCGATGACGGCGACACCGTCGACCTCGCCGGTGAACACGAACACGAAGACGAAGACGATGCCCAGCGCCGTGGCCGCGCCGCCGATCCACGCTGCGCGGGCAAGCTTGCCCTGCGCGTCGCGTACCGACAGTGGTCGCGTGAATGTCTTTCTGAAGTAGACGAAGACCCACGGTGCCGCGGCAAGACATGCGACGCCGACGAGTAGCACGCCGTTACCGATGATCTGCTCGAACAACACGAAGACAATGATGGTGATCATCGAATAGAACGGCGCGACCGTCACGAGGAACCAACCCGGTAGCGAAGCCGACGGGAAGAGACTCTTCGCGCGCACGGCACCCTTCAGAACACCGCCCGCGACCGAGATCAGTACCGGTAGCAGCGTGACCGCGTACTGCACCGCGTAGACGACCCGAAGCCCGAACAGCTCTGTCGAAATCTCCTCGGGGGTAAAGCCGGCCGCTTCCATTCGATCCCGCAGGACGACGAGATCGATGACCCAGTCGATCGGAATCAGAGCCGCAAGCAGTGGAATCGCGATGGATCCGAACCAGCAGACCACGAGTGTCTTCGACGGCCGACGCACGTCTGTCCACTGCAACAGGACGATCAGCATCCCGATCGGAATGAACATGAGCCCGATCGTCGGGAGCCATTGGAAGAAGATGCCGAAGCCGGTGTACAGCGACCCACCGCCCGGACCGTCGACGCGCGCATTCGAAATCCTGCGTGCCGCATCGACTATCGACAAAACGACGCTGAGGGTGAGAATCGGCAGCACGACCAGCAACGTGCTGCGCCGCCAGGCGAGCAGGCCTTGCAATCGTCCTTCCAGGACGCCCGCGCCGTTCAGTTGCTGTTGCTCGCGCGGCGAAACCTCGACGCCGCGCACGTCCCAGTCGAACGCGCGCTTCACGTGGTTGACCAAGCCCGGACCGGGTGGCTGCACAGGTTGCACTGGCGGCGGTAGGTACTGACCCTGCCACGGTTGCTGCCCGTACGGGGGTTGCTGCCCGTACGGTGGCTGCTGCCCGAACGGGGGTCCCTGCCCGTAAGGCGGCTGCTGCGGCGGCGCCATGTCTGCCTCCTCGAAAGCAGCCAGTATTTCACGCGAACTACGCCGCTGGTACGGCTCCGTCGTCAGGCAGCGGCAAGACCACCTCCGTCTGCTCGGGCAACAGCGGTACCAGCGCATATGCACCGGCTATCGCATCGGCAGGCAACGCCTCGACAGCCCGGACACCTTCGCGCGCAGCGATTTCCGTGAGCTTCGACGGTGTCGCCCGAACGGTGACCCCTACGACGCAGGCGCAGCCCGCGGCCAGACGCTGCGCCGAGACGTCGTCGACGCGCTGCTGGCGCTCCGGCCCGCTGCGACCCGCGAATCGGTTGAGTTCTGCCGCAGCAATTTCCGACGAATCGAGCACAGCCTCTCGGCTGTCGCCCACCTGGATCACGACGAGCCTCGTCGCGACGTCCGGAATCGGGACCTGGAAGAGCACCTCCCCGATCCTTACCCCGCCGAGCATGTCGTAGGCCTGTGCCGGCGCGACCTCGGTGTCGAAGGAGACCAGCGCGATACGCGACTGCTCACTGCCGGTCAACGACGCCTGAGCCCGCTCGAGATAGGTCGATACACGCTCGCCCTGCTCAGGACCGAGACGGTCCGTGCTCACACGCGACTTGCCGGGCGTATCGATGAGGCCCGCAAACACGACGAGCAGAACGACGCCGACCACACCCAGGAACAGCAGCAGCTGACGCCGAAAACTCGCGCCCTCGTCCACTAGACGTTCCGGAGCACGTCGAGAGCGTGTTGCAGATCAGCGGGGTAGTCGCTCGTGATCTCCATCCAGCGCCCATCGGCGGGATGCGCGAAGCCGAGCGAACGCGCATGCAGCCATTGCCTTTCCAGCCCGAGGCGCTGCGCAAGCCGTGGATCGGCGCCATAGGTGAGGTCGCCGCAGCATGGATGCCGGATCGCCGAGAAATGCACTCTGATCTGGTGTGTGCGACCCGTTTCCAGATGAATGTCGAGCAGGCTCGCGGCCTGGAACGCCTCGACGGTGTCGTAGTGCGTCACGCTCGGTTTGCCGTCCGACGTGACCGTGAACTTCCAGTCGTTGCCGCGACTCCGGCCGATCGGCGCGTCGATCGTGCCGCTGCTCGGATCCGGATGTCCCTGCACCAACGCGTGGTATCGCTTGTCGATCGTTCGTTCCTTGAAGGCCCGCTTCAACACCGTGTACGCGCGCTCCGACACGGCGACCACCATCACACCGGACGTACCGACGTCGAGGCGTTGCACGATCCCCTGCCGCTCGTGGGCACCGGACGTGGAAATCCGGAACCCGGCTGCGACGAGCCCGCCGATGACCGTCGGACCGGTCCAGCCGACACCGGTGTGCGCCGCGACGCCGACCGGCTTGTTGACGGCGACGACATCCTCGTCTGCGTAGAGGATCTCGAGCCCCTCCACCGGCTCGGCTTCGATCGTCAACTCTCGTTTCGGCGCGGGCAACTCGACCTCGAGCCACGTTCCGCCGCCCAGCTTGTCCGACTTGTGCACCGCGACGCCGTCGACGAGTACAGCGCCCTCCTCGGTGAGCGTCGCGACCGTCGTCCGTGACAATCCGAGCAGGCGGGCGAGACCGGCGTCGACACGCATCCCGTCCAGGCCGTCCGGCACGGGCATGGACCGACTTTCCCTCACTTTTCGGAATCCCCCGTCTTCCGGGTGCCGTCAGGCTCGAACCCGAACAGGGTCAGAACGACGAGCAGAATCGCGCCGCACACGATGTTCGAGTCGGCGACGTTGAACGTCGGCCACCAACCCACGGAAACGAAATCGACGACCATGCCGCGCATCGGGCCGGGCTCGCGGAAGAAACGGTCGATCAGGTTGCCGAGCGCGCCACCGAGGACCATGCCGAGACCGATCGCCCACCAGAGCGAGCGCAGGGTGCTGCCGATCCGGATCACACCGATGACGACGCAGACCGCCACGATCGTCAGCAACCACGTCATGCCCGTCGCCATGGAAAACGCCGCGCCGGGGTTGCGAACGAGTGAGAGTGTGACCACATCGCCGATGACCTCGACGGGATTGCCTTCATCGACATATGCGACGACCAGCACCTTCGTGATCACGTCGAACACCAGCACAACCGCAGCTATCGACAGTAGGGTCCACAACCGAAGTGGGCGGTCGGCGAGGTCCGCCGCGGCAGTTTCGGGGTCGTCCGGGCTTGCGGTCGGAACATCTTCGCCTGTGTGTCGATCGTCTTTCACCAGGCCATCATCCCTCACGCCGTAACCTGGGTGCGTGACGGTGTTGTCGTTCCAGGTCCGGTCGAGTGCATGCCTACTCGCTGCGACTCTCAGCTTTTCCGCTCTGACGTCTGGTTGCGCAGATAACGCAGAGCAAAGTGCCACTGCTCCGGAGACGGTCGAAACGACCAATTCCGACGTGACGGTCCCGATTTCGCCGGTGACCGTCACTGTCGACAACCCCGGCGACGAACCGCGGGAGGTGCTCGCACCGCATCCCGTGCCTGGGTTGACTCAGCAGGTGCTGTTGCGGACGACGAACCAGATCACCCAGACGATCAACCAGCAGGCCGACCAGGACTTCTCGGCTCCGGCGTTGTCGATTCCGCTCACAGCGGCGGCGACAGATTCCGGTATCGACCTGACGATCGGCAAGATGACGACGACGGACACCACGCTTGCGGCAGATGTCGGTCCGGCCGAGGGTTCGCACGCAGGCCTGCTGACCAACGACTCCGGTGCCATCACCGCGCTGCGGCTCAGCCCCGCCCCAGAGGCGGCTGACGCGGTCCGCGCGGCGATCGAGCAGGCTTTCTACCAAGCCGTGTACTCGGCAGTCTCGTTTCCTGTCGAACCGATAGGCGTCGGCGCGATGTGGACACTGCACCGGCAGGTGCCCGGCGGCGTGCCGCTGGACCAGGTCGTGAATGCCACCCTGCTCGAGCGCGACGGAGACCGGCTCGTGATAGCGATCGTCGTCCATCAGACGCCGAAATCGGCGGAATGGGACCTGCCGAACAATGCGGGAATGCTCAATATCGACGGCTATGTGATGCAGGGGTCCGGCACGCTCACGATCGACCTCGGGCTCCCGCTGCCCGTCGCGGGCACGATCGTGATCGGCGGCGACCAGACCTACACCGATCCGCACAGCGAAACGACGCTGAAGCAGTCGACCGGCAACATCGTCCAGTGGGGTGGCTAGCCCTCACACACACAGGCGTGAAACGCACCGCGCCGGCGACCTGATCGGTCGCCGGCACGGGCTTTACTGCGAAGTGTTGCTTACTGTGTGCAGGACGGTGCCTGCTTGCCGAGGGCGTTGGCGAGGATGTCGCAGGCCCACTGCTTCTGGACCTTCCAGGCACCGTTCTCGGGCACGAAGTAGACGGTCGCCTCACCCGGTGCCTGGCCGGGAACAACGATGTTTCCGGTCGCGTTCAGAACCGGGCCGTCCGGGCCGTACGGCTGGCTCGGCGCGCAGACGCCGGTGATCTCGACGGTGATGTTCGAGCTGCGTGCGCTGCTGGCGAGCTCCTGGATCACAGCGATGTCTTCGGGGCCACCACCCTGAATCATCGACGCGACTTCCTCCGGCGGAGTGGCCGGATCGAGCGCCTTCGACAGCTGAGTGTTGAGGTCGGCCGGCGTCGGAATCGGCGGGAGCGCCGGGTCGTTGTTCGTGCAAGGCGCCGCGACCGCGGACGATGTCGTGGTCGATTCGGAGCCGCCCTCGTCCGAACCACATGCGGTCAACGTGAGGGCGGCCGCAGAAATCGCCATACCTGCGACAACAGCCCTGGTGGTGTTGAGAAGCTTCAAGTGCTCGTCCTTTGCGTTCGAGTTCGTGTGCGTTTCAGTCCACTATTACAGCTTCCGGCGATGTGAGCCGCGCTGCTCGAGCCACCAAGGCTACCGTCACTCGAGGCTCTCGAGGGGATCGGCCCTGGCCAGTCGCGATTCGTCGGCAGGAAAGGTTCGTGCCGGACCCGGACCGGTCGACCGCGTCTCGAACCTGACCGTGACAACCCCGTGACCCCCGCCTTGGACCCAGCCGTGGCCGAACTCGGGGTGGTGAACGTCCGTACCGGGCCGCCACTCTGGGAGCTCGAATTCCGGCTGCTCGACGACCGACTCCGCGGCAATCTCGGGGTGTGACTCGTCGTGTTCCAACTCGGGAAACAGCGATCCCTGGCTGACCATGGTCAGGCCACCGAAACCGACACCGACCAGGCGGATCGCACCGATTTCGACGGGATCGGCCACCGACCGTTGCGCAGCATTCACCAGCGCCGCACGATCCGTCGTCGCATAGGGCAACGTCACCGACCGCGTGATGACCGACATATCCGACTTCTTCAGCTTCAGCACAACAGTGCGTGAGGCGCGCCCGTCCTTCACGAGTCGGTCGTACGCCGCCCCCGCTATGGAGTCGACAGCTCCCCGCAGCTCGACGAGCGTCCCGATGTCGGCCGCGTACGTGGTCTCCGCGCTGATCTGCTTCGCTTCCGCGCGCTCGGCGATCGGGCGGTCGTCGTGACCGCGTGCGAGCCGGTGCAACGCGGGACCGACCGTGTTGCCGAGGAGCGACGCGACCTCCGATTCCGGCATGGCGGCGAAATCGCCGATCGTCTCGACACCGAGCTTGCGCAGCTTGGCCTCCGCGACCGGTCCGATCCCCCACAGTTTCCGAACCGGCAGCGCCGCGAGCAGGTCGTTCTGTTCGACCGGCGAAACGACGCGGACACCGTCCGGCTTGGCCAGCCCAGACGCGATCTTGGCGACCTGCTTGCCGCTGCCCGCCCCGATCGACGCAACAAGTCCCGTCTCGGCCTTCACCAGCGTCCGCAGGTCTTCGCAGAACTGCCAGACCTCGGCCGCCGACGCTCCCGCGAGTTCGATCGGCTCGCCGAATGCCTCGTCCATCGACAGCTGCTCGATGACCGGCATGCGGTGGCGAAGTGCCTCGAAGACACGTTTGCTCACCGCCGAATACACCTGGCCACGCGGCGGTAGTACGACGGCCGACCCGCCGACCAGCCGGCGCGCCTGATGCATCGGCATCGCCGATCGCGCCCCGAAGACTCGCGCTTCGTAACTGGCACCGGCGACCACACCGCGGCCACCCGTACCGCCGACCAGGACCGGCCGGCCACGCAGAGTAGGCCGCGTCAACTGCTCCACGGACGCGAAGAACGCGTCCATGTCCAGGTGCAGCACCCACCGGCGGGAGCGGGTCGGGTCGGGTTCGAGCTGGTCGGTCAACTTCCGGTCATCCGCGTTTCTTCTTCGGCGGCTTGGGCTTCGGCGCGGGTAGAACATCGGCGGTCTTCTGGACGAACCCCTGCAGCCAATTCGTATCGGCGAGTTTGTCTTTCGGCACGCTGTAGTAGTCCTTGGACCCCGGGTAACAAGGTGCGAGGTGTTCCGCGCTGGAGAATTCCTCGGCAATATCGGTCGGCTTCAGGAACAGGGTGTCGTCGCATACGAAAGCCACGACCTTGTCGTCACAGTAGAGGCCGTACTCCCCGAACATCGGCCGTGACCGCACGTCGAGCGGTTCCAGCTGTTCGAGAATGTATGCAATCGTCTCCTTGCTGGTGCTCATTCCTGCACGCTAGCAGTGCGGTCCGACAAGTCCGGCCGCGTCGACGGGAGAAGGGTAGGCAACGTGGATATCGGTTTCGCACTGCCGGTTTCGGGTAGCTGGGCAACACCGGACAACGTCAGCGCCGTCGCGCGAAAGGCCGAGGAACTCGGCTACTCCACGCTGTGGACGTTTCAGCGCTTGCTGTATCCCGACGGCACGCGGCTCGGACCGACCTATGCCAGCGTTCTCGACCCCGTGACGGTCGTCGGATTTGCCGCGGGCGTCACCGAACGAATCCGGCTCGGGACGGCGATCGTCAACGTGCCGTTCCAGCCACCCGTCCTACTGGGCAAGCAACTCGCGACGCTCGACGTACTCTCCCGTGGCAGGCTGGACGCCGGCCTCGGGTTGGGTTGGGCGCGTGAAGAATTCGAAGCAGCGGGTGCGCCGTACGAACGCCGCGGCAAACGAGCAGAGGACTACATCTCGTGCCTACGTGCGCTGTGGGGTCCGGATCCCGTCGAATACGCCGGCGAGTTCTATCGCGTGCCGAAGTCGACGGTGCTGCCGAAACCGATCCAGCCCGGCGGTCCACCGTTGTTGCTCGGCGGCGCCGCGCCCGCAGCGCTCGCCCGGATCGGGCGGCTCGCGGACGGGTGGATCAGCAGCAGCGGCGCCGACCTGACGGCGCTCGCGTCCTCGGTTGCTGCGGTACAGGAGGCCGCGACGGCCGCCGGACGCTCCCAGCCGTTGCGGTTCGTGTGCCGCGGGGTGCTCCGCGGAGCGCAGCGGTCGGGTCCGTTGACGGGTTCCCTCGACGAGGTTCGAACCGACCTGGCGGGACTGGCGGCGCAGGGCATGACCGAGACCTTCATCGACCTCAACTTCGACCCTGCCATCGGCAACCCCGAGGGCGACGCCGCCGCCTCGATGCGACGGGCACACGAGGTACTCGAGGCGCTCGCGCCGGGGTGACACGGCGGGAATCGCGACGAGAAGGTGGTTGCCGTGACGCCTACTCGGCGGATACTCAGCCCACCGCCCCCTCGCCGCGACAAAGCCCGGCGGACGGGAGCCTGCGCCCTCAGCGCTTGACGATCGAGACCCGCACGCCTTCGAGGACATCGACGGCGTCGGTGCCCGGCTCGCCCAACTCGATCTGCGTGGCCAGTACTTCGCCCGCGATGAAGTCCAGGTGCGTCTGCGCCCAATCGCGGTACTGGTCGGGCACGGACAGGACGACACCGATCCGGTCCGAGACGTCGAGGCCCTGTGCCTTGCGCGCATCCTGAAGTTCGCGGATCAGGTCGCGCGCCCAGCCCTCGGCTTCCAACTCTGCGGTGACAACCGAGTTGAGCACCACCAGGCCCGCGTTGCCGGGCAGAGCAGCCGTCGACTCGGGTTCGGCGGCCACGAGTCGCTGCGTGTACTCCTCGGGCAGCAACTCGATTCCGGCAGCAGTGACCACGCCGTTCGCATCTTCGGACCAATCCCCGGCCTTGACCGCCTTGATCACCGTCTGCACCTCCTTGCCCAGCCTCGGACCTGCGGCGCGTGCGTTGACGACGAGTTCGAATCGGCCGTGGACGTCGACGTCGGTTGTGAGATCGACCTTCTTGACGTTGACCTCGTCGGCGATGATGTCCTTGAACGGCTCCAGGCGCTCGGCATCGGAGGCTGCCACAGTGACCTCAGGCAGCGGCAACCGCACCCGAAGATTCTGTGCCTTCCGCAGACTCGAGACCGTCGAGCAGACCACCCGGACCTCGTCCATCGCAGCGACCAACTCGGCGTCGGCGGGCAGCAGACCGGCTGCCGGCCAGTCAGCCAGATGCACCGAGCGCCCCCCGGTGAGCCCGCGCCAGATCACTTCGCTGATCAACGGCAAAAGCGGTGCAGCCAAACGGCATACGACTTCGAGGACCGTGTGCAACGTGTCGATCGCATCGCGGTCCTCGTCCCAGAACCGTTGGCGGGACCGGCGCACGTACCAGTTGGTGAGGGCGTCGCAGAACCAGCGCAACTCGTCGCAGGCACCGGCGATGTCGTACTTCTCCAGCGCCTCGGTCATCGCGTCGCGGGTCGCGGCGAGCTTCGCGAGGACGTACCGATCCAGCACGTGCGGCGAATCGGTGCGCCACTCCCCCGGCTTCGACGCGTACAACTGCAGGAACGTCCACGCATTCCACAGCGGCCGCAATGCCTGCCCGGCACCCTCGCGAATTCCGCGCTCGGTGACGACCAGGTTGCCGCCGCGAAGGATCGGCGACGCCATCAGGAACCAGCGCATCGCGTCGGATCCGTCGCGGTCGAAGACCTCGTTGACGTTCGGGTAGTTGCCCTTCGACTTGCTCATCTTCAAGCCGTCGTCGCCGAGCACGATGCCGTGCGCCGCAACAGTTTTGAACGCCGGCCGATCGAACAGAGCCGTAGCGAGGACGTGCAAGTTGTAGAACCACCCGCGCGTCTGACCGTTGTACTCGACGATGAAGTCGCCCGGGAAGTGACCTTCCGCGTCGGCGGTACCTTCGAACCACTCCCGATTCTCGAACGGATAGTGCACCTGCGCGTACGGCATGGACCCCGACTCGAACCAGCAGTCGAGCACTTCCGGCACACGGCGCATGGTCGACCGACCCGTCGGATCGTCCGGGTTCGGACGCGTCAACTCGTCCACCATCGGCCGGTGCAGGTCGGTCGGGCGCACGCCGAAATCGCGCTCGAGCTCATCGAGCGAGCCGTAGACGTCGGTCCGCGGGTAGGTTGGATCATCCGACACCCACACTGGAATCGGGCTGCCCCAGTATCGATTTCGCGAGATGTTCCAGTCCCGGGCACCTTCGAGCCACTTACCGAACTGGCCGTCACGGATGTGCTCGGGTACCCACGTGATCTGCTGGTTCAGCTCGACCATGCGGTCGCGGAACTGTGTCACAGCGACAAACCACGACGGCACAGCCATATAGATCAAGGGCTGACCGGAACGCCAGCTGTGCGGGTAGGAGTGCTCGATCGTCTCGTGCCGCAGGATCTTGCCGACGGCCTTGAGGTCCTTGATGATGTTCGGATTCGCGTCGAACACCATCTGACCCTCGTAGGGCGGAACCAGCGACGTGAACTTGCCACCCGCGTCGAGCGGCTGCACCAGTTCGATGTCGTTCGCCGTGGCGACGTCCATGTCCTCCTCACCGAACGCCGGTGCAAGGTGGACGATGCCCGTACCGGAGTCGGTCGTGACGTAGTCGGCCCCAAGGACACGATGCGCGTTCGGGTGACCGGCGAAGAAATCGAACGGCGGCGCGTACGCGACACCCACCAGGTCCGCGCCGACCAACTCGCCCAGCACCTCGGGTTCGGCGCCCAATTCGCGCGCGTAATGCGCGACGCGCTCCTTGGCGAGCACGTACCGCTTGCCGTCCGCACCGGCGACCTGAACGTAGGAGATCTCCGGATGCACCGCGATCGCGAGGTTCGACGGCAGCGTCCACGGCGTCGTGGTCCAGATCAGCGCGTTCGCGCCATCCAGCGGTGATCCGGGCGCGTGCAACGGCATGTCGACCGTGACGGCAGGGTCCTGACGCATCTTGTACGCGTCGTCGAGCTTCGACTCCTGATTCGACAGGGGCGTTTGTTCGTACCAGCTGTAGGGAAGCACCCGGAAGCCCTGATAGATCAGGCCTTTGTCCCAGAGTTGCTTGAAGGCCCACATGACCGACTCCATGAAGTCGATGTCGAGGGTCTTGTAGTCGTTGTCGAAGTCGACCCAGCGCGCCTGCCGCGTGACGTACTCGCGCCACTCGTCGGTGTAGCGCAACACCGATTGCTTGCAGAACTCGTTGAACTTCGCGATACCCATGCCGGAGATATCACCGGTCTTGATGCCCAGCTGCTTTTCGGCCTCGAGTTCGGCGGGCAGACCGTGCGTATCCCACCCGAAACGCCGCTCGACCTTCTTGCCGCGCATCGTCTGGTAGCGCGGGATCAGGTCCTTGACGTAACCCGTGAGCAAATGTCCGTAGTGTGGCAAACCATTGGCGAACGGCGGTCCGTCATAGAAAACGAACTCCGAATCGGCGCTGCGGTTCGCCACGCTCGCCCGAAATGTGCCGTCCGATTCCCATTCGGCGAGCACCCGCTTCTCGAGCGCGGGGAAATCGACGCCAGGGGAAGTCTTGCCGCCGCCGAGATCGACGCGGGGGTACGAATCTTGTGACATGCAGGGCTCCTCGTGCCGTGTACTGGCACGGGGACGACGACCACGCACCATGCGCTGCCACCGCGGTACCACCCCGCTTGCCCCGGGCGCACGTGCTCGGAGCCACTCCTCGTGAGCTGTGACGGGCTCTCCCGTTCGGTTCTACTTAGCCGGCCCGCCGACTGTTCTTCCGAATGCTCCCCGGTGATGGCCGGATCATCGCGTAGTTACGTCTTTGTTCTGTCCTGTCGATACTGCCGCAGAGCGGACCGCTTTGTCGATCCGATTCAGCCGTGTGCGGGCTTTTCGTGCCGCCCACGCTTTCGCGGTTCCGGTTTCGGTTTCGGCGCATCCGCCTCGTCCACATTCGGCGCGACACCGTCGGACCGCGTTCGCCCTGTCAGAGCACTACCCAGCAGGACACACGCTCCGATCGCGCAAGCGAGGATGCAACCCCACGCCCAGACGACCGAGCCGGTCATCAGGGCTATCACCAGGAGCGCAAAGCCGACGGCGGCGAGCGCGAGCGTCAACACCAGCACGAGGCGCCCTTACTCGATTGGAGGCCACCGATGTGCAGCACGACCAAGCCTGTTACTTGGTTCCCTTCGCGAAGGACGCGCTGCTGTGGTTGCTGGATGCGTCCTGGGCGAATGCGTCGCCACCGTCCGCCGGAATGGCCGAACCACGGTTGTCGAGCTCTTCGAGCTGCGACTCCAGATAGGACTTCAGGCGAACGCGGTATTCGCGCTCGAACGTCTTCAACTGCTCGATGCGGCCTTCGAGAACCGTGCGCTGCTGGTTGATCGTCGCCATGATCTCGGTGTGCTTGCGCTCGGCGTCGGACTGGAGGGCGTCTGCCTTCTCCTTCGCCTGGCGTAGCTGCGTCTCGGAGCGAGTCTGTGCATCGGCGAGCAGCGCTTCCGACTTCTGGCGTGCGTCCGCGATCATTGCCTCCGACCGCGAGCGGGCGTCGGTGACGAGGCGTTCGGAGTTGGTCCGAGCGTTGCTGAGCAGCTGCTCGGACTCCGACTTCGCGTCGTTCGTCAAGCGGTCGGCCATTTCCTGCGCGAGGCCGAGGACCTTGGCGGCCTGCAGGCTGGCGTCACCGGACGACGGCGCCGAAGGTGCGGCAGAGGCGATCGGTGCCGGCGCGGTGGGCGGCGGCGCCTTGGCGGTTTCGACCCGCTGCGGTGCCGGAGCAGGCTTCGACGGTGCCGGTGCCGCGGCGGCAACGCCACCACGGCCCTTCTTGGCGTCGGACAGCTCGGCGTCGAGCTCGCCTACGCGCTGACGCAGGTCGGCATTCTCCTCGATCAGACGCGCGAGTTCCTGCTCGACCAGGTCGAGGAACGCATCGACTTCGTCTTCGTTGTAGCCGCGCTTACCGATTGGCGGCTTGCTGAAAGCAACGTTGTGCACATCAGCTGGAGTCAGCGGCATGGAAGGATCCCTTCACGCGTCATTTGGCGGTCTAGCAAGCATTCAGTTATAGCGCACTCAACTTGCGAATTACCCATCACACTGTAACTAGGGCCCATTCTGTCACACCTGACCCGCAGGTAGCGCCGGTCTAGCGACATACGACATCAGACCGACCTCTCTACGACTGTCATCAGGATGAACACGATGAATAGCAAGACCATTATGGAGAGGTCCAGCCGGATTCCGCCAAGCGAGATGGGCGGAATCAGACGGCGGAGCAGCTTCACAGGGGGGTCCGTGATCGTGAAGATGGCCTCCAGAATCACGACGACGAAGCCGGTCGGATGCCAGTCACGTGCGAACGAACGGATGAATTCGATGATGATTCGGCCGATCAGCAACAACCAGAAGACGAACAGCGCGAAGTAGATCACCGCAAACAGGGCCACGCCATCACTCTGCCTGACAACACGCAGCCGATCAAAGCGACCCCCCGGGAACTGGCCGCCACGATCGAAGAATCGCGGCGGTCGAAACGTTTACTGCTGGTTGTAAAAGCCTGTTTCGGCGATGCGACGTCGCTCTTCGGCGGACACATCGATGTCCGCGGGTGAGAGCAGAAACACCTTCGTCGCGACTTTGTCGAATGAGCCACGGAGTGCAAAAGCCAAGCCGGCTGCGAAGTCGACCAGGCGCTTTGCATCGGCGTTGCTCATCTCGACAAGGTCCATGATGACAGGGCTGCCATCGCGGAACCGCTCGCCGATCGTGCGTGCCTCGCTGTAATCGCGCGGGCGCAGCGTCGTGATCTTCGACAGCGGACCGCCGTCGTCGAACAACGGCGTGCGGCGAGTCTCGAGGCGCGGTTCCGGCGCGGTGTCCATCGCGAGCGCACCGCGCGTGGCGGGCGCGCTTCGCGAAATGGACGGCGTGGAGCGAGACGGGAGTGGTTCGAGACGCGGTGCGCGCCGAGGTGCCTCGTACGCCGCTACCTCGTCGTCGAACTCCTCGCGTCGTGCATACGAGGGTCGCGCAGGGTGGTCGGCGTATTCGAGTTCGCCATACGAATCGCGAACTCGGGCGGGCCTACGCGCGACACCTGGCTCATCTAGGTAATCGTCTTCGTAGTCCTCGAGCGGCACCATACCGAAGTAAGCCTTGAACTTGTGCAGAGTGCTCATGGATCGACCTTCCTTGGCACAGCGAGCCTTTGGATGTTTCAGTTGTGACTGATGGGGTTCAATTTATCGGCCTCGTGCCTAACAGCGCGGTTCCGACACGCACGCAGGTAGATCCGTATTTCACGGCAATTTCAAGATCGCCCGACATTCCGGCGGACAGTGCCGTGGCGCCAGGATGCGTGCGGAGCAACCGACTGTGCAGGTCCGCAAGGTTTTCGTACGCCCGTGCCGGATCCGCTCCGAGCGGCGGAATCGCCATGAGTCCGTCGAGCACCAGAGATTCTGTACCGGAGACCAATTCGGCCAATGCGGAAAGATCAGCCGCCGAGACGCCACCCCGCTCCGGGTCGCCGTCGAGACTCACCTGCAGCAACACATGCAAAGGCTCGGCACGGGTTCCTGCCGCCAACGCGTCCGTCGTTGCCGAGTCCAGAGCGCGCACCAGACGCGCGCTGTCGACCGAATGCACGACATGCGCCCAACCTGCGACGGCGCGAGCCTTGTTTCGCTGCAGCCGTCCGATCATGTGCCAACGGACCGGTTCGGGGGTGGTGACTGCGGCAATCTTTGCTGCCGCCTCTTGTTCCCGCGACTCGCCGAACTCACGCCTGCCCAGGGAATACAGAATGTCGACGTCGGAGGCGGGGAAGAACTTGGTCACCGGCAGCAGCTGCACCGATTCCAGCGGTCGACCGGCGCTGCGGCAGGCTGCGGCTACGCGGCCGAGCAACCGGTCGAGCGATTCCGCCAGCTCGGCCGTCCTGCTCATGTCGCAGCCCTGCTCATCGATCCCTTTGGCTCATGAGTCCGATTGGATCCAGATCACGCCCGCAATTCTGCCAGTGGGCGCACCGCGCCTATGACTGAAGAGCGACTTGTCCTCGATCGTGCACCGGGGATCCTGTGCGACGCCCGCGATGCCGGCGTCGAGCAGCTGGCGACGCAAACCTGCGCGCAGGTCCAGACCCGGCGTGCCCTTCAGAGTCTTCGTCGCGCTACCGGGCAGATGCTTCTCGACGTCGGCGCGCATGTGCGCAGGCACTTCGTACTGCCGACCGCTCGCTGCCGGACCGAAGAACGCACCGATCCGGGAAAGCTCGGCACCTTGTTCGACCATCACGTCGAGAACCCGCGGAACGATGCCGATCCGTGCCCCGACCCGGCCCGCATGCACGGCGGCGATGACCCCGGCTTCTTCGTCGGAGAGCAGGATCGGCACGCAATCAGCAGTCAAGACGACGAGACCGAGATCGCGAACCTTCGTCACCGTCGCATCGGTCGCCGGAATCGGCTCGGTTGTGGGTCCGTCCACGACCGCAATGCTGCGGCCGTGGATCTGCTCCATCCACACCAACCGGTCCGGCGTCAGGCCGATCTCGCGCGCGAGTCGCTCGCGGTTGCGAGCAACCGCGGCCGGATCGTCACCGACGTGGTCGCCGAGATTGAACGAGTCGTAAGGCGGGGCCGAGAATCCCCCGGCCCGACTTGTTACTACGCGCCGAACCCTCAACGCCGCATGAAGGAAGGCACGTCGACGTCGTCTTCGGCATCACTCGCCGGTGCCGCATTGCGGGCGGGCGCGGTGCTTGCCCGAACCGGCTCACGGTCGTTTCGGTAGTGCGCTCCGTTGCCGTTCTGCGACTGACCGATCTCACCGGCACGCCCCGATCCGATGGACGACGCGCGGCTGGCGGCGGGTGCGGCGGCTTCGACGGGCCGCCGCGGTGGCGAACCTGCTTCGAACCCGGCAGCGATCACCGTGACGCGGACTTCGTCGCCGAGCGAATCGTCGATGACCGTCCCGAAGATGATGTTGGCTTCGATGTGCGCGGCTTCCTGGACGAGCGAGGCGGCCTCGTTGATCTCGAACAATCCGAGATCCGATCCGCCTGCGATCGACAGCAGCACGCCCTGCGCGCCTTCCATCGATGCTTCCAGCAGCGGCGAATTGATCGCGGCCTCAGCAGCTTTCACCGCGCGACCGTCACCGCGAGCCGACCCGATGCCCATCAGTGCGCTACCGGCGCCGGACATGACGCTCTTGACGTCGGCGAAGTCGACGTTGATCAAACCGGGCGTCGTGATGAGGTCGGTGATGCCCTGCACGCCGTTCAGCAGAACTTCGTCGGCAGAGCGGAAGGCGTCCATCAGGCTCACGGCCGCGTCGCCGAGCTGCAGCAGGCGGTCGTTCGGAATGACGATGAGCGTGTCGCACGACTCGCGCAGGGCGCCGATCCCGTTCTCGGCCTGCCCGCCGCGGCGCTTGCCCTCGAACGAGAACGGTCGTGTCACAACGCCGATCGTCAGAGCGCCGAGCTTGCGCGCGATGCTGGCGACGACGGGCGCGCCACCGGTACCGGTGCCACCGCCTTCGCCCGCGGTGACGAAGACCATGTCGGCGCCCTTGAGCACCTCTTCGATCTCGTCCTTGTGGTCTTCTGCAGCCTTGCGGCCGACTTCGGGGTCGGCGCCGGCGCCGAGACCCCTGGTGAGCTCACGGCCGACGTCGAGTTTGACGTCGGCGTCGCTCATCAGCAGTGCTTGCGCGTCGGTGTTGACGGCAATGAACTCAACTCCCTTGAGTCCTTGCTCGATCATTCGGTTGACGGCATTGACACCGCCGCCACCGATACCGACGACCTTGATTACGGCGAGGTAGTTATGCGGGGGCGTCATGGGCTCTCGCCTTCCTTCGATTGCAAAGCTTGTGTTCGCCTCGTTCGGCGTGGCCTACTTCTGTCGAGTTCCCGAAACTCTAAACCTCAACCATAGGTTTAACGTTATGTCAAGTGCCCGACTAGACCCAAACGCTATTCACCAGCAAAGCGATCCGCACGCAGGCGCGCCGTGCGGGGCGGGAGATTATTTTGAGTGATCCGCGATACGTTGCGCTGCATCAGCGAACGGACACGAGACCGGGACTCGACACGATATACACCCGGCCCGGCTGAGTCAGCAGCGGTAGTGCGACAGCTGCCTTTCGCTCGGAATCGGCACTCGTTCCCCAGATGATCTGTCGATCGTCGAACAGGGTCAGCGAAATATCCGAGATAGATTCGGCTGCAACCTCTTTGACCTGCACACGAAGGGGCTCAGGAAGGGCCGTGACGACGGCAAGGGCAGCCATCGTCGACTCGTCGGCGGCACCCGGACTCTTGGTGTTCAGGCGCGGCACGCCGGGCGGCGGCGGCTCCACAGCGAAGTCGACGCCTTCGGCGTCGAGCAGGTGTGTGCCTTGTTCGGAGTCGATGAAGACGGCCGCCATGCGCTCGGTCACAGTGACGCGAACCGTCGACGGATAGACGCGCTGCACACGCACTTTCGCCACCCGCGGAATCGCGGCAACACGTGCTGCGGCGCCGTTCGTGTCCAATCGCAGCAGCGGCGTGCCGTCCTCGACCTCGAGTGCGGCGCGAACCTGCTCCTCGGGCACCGCGCCCAGTCCCTCGATGGCAATCTTGCGCACCGAGAGAACCGGCGTGAACCATGCGGCGACGATCATGCCGACGATCAACACGATGCCGATCGCTATCCAGAGCACCGGCCGGCGGCCGAACGTCGTCCGCGGCTCGGTCCGGCGCACCCGCGCATTACGTGCCGAGCGCGGCGGCCGCGTCCGGTCCGCCATCGCTCTCGACCGTGAATCTGCAACGCGCCCATCGTCTTCGGGCTCGCCGGTTGCTGTCGGTTCGGCATTTGCCGCGCGCGACCGGGTCATAGGCACTGACCCCTGGTCATGACCGCGGGCCGACATGCAGGGGCCGGGACCGCAGACCGTCCAGGATCTGGCTGCCCAGCATCGTCACATCACCCGCGCCCATGGTGATCACGATGTCGCCGGGCTGCGTCAGGTTGGCGACCTGCCGACCCACCCGCGACATATCCGGCTGATAGTGCACGGGCTTCGTCACACCCTTCGCGACGAGCGCGCCGTTGACGCCGGGCAGCGGCTTTTCCCGCGCGCCGTACACGTCGAGCACCATGACCTCGTCCGCCAGGTCGAGCGCTGTCGCGAACTCCGTCGCGAAAGCCGCTGTCCGACTGTACAAATGGGGCTGAAAAACGACGAACACGCGTCCCCGGCGCGACCGCGCGCCGTCCTTGGCTTCCTGCTCGACCAACTCCGCAGCCGCGCCGAGCACTGCGCGGACCTCGGTCGGGTGATGTGCATAGTCGTCGAATACGCGTACGCCCTGCTCGCGGCCGGTGAACTGGAACCGGCGATGCACGCCGCCGAATCCGGCGAGGCCCTCGAGGATCTCATCGACGTCGGCACCGGCCTCACGCGACGCGACCAGGGCGGCCAGCGCATTCAGTGCCATGTGCTTGCCCGGGACGGAAAGCCGCAGGGTCCGTGGACTCGACTCCCCCACCAGCTGGAACTGTGCAACACCGCCGACGTCGCGCGGCTCCCAACCATGCAGCCACACACCGACTTCCACGCCTTCGTGCACGGCCACCGGCTCGGCGCCGGGAGCAAGCGAGCCGTACCCGATCACGCGAAGGCCCGGGATCTTGCGCTCGACGACGCGCTTGCCGAGTGCCGCCGAACCGGCATCGTCGACGCAGACCACGAGTGCGCCGCCCGGCACGATTCGCTCGGCGAAGTCGTCGAACACCTGCACATAGGCCTCGGTGGTGCCGAAATAGTCCAAGTGATCGGACTCGATGTTGGTCACGACCGCGACGTTCGGCGAATACTGCAGCAGCGAGCCATCGCTCTCGTCGGCCTCGGCAACGAAGATGTCACCGGTACCGTGATGCGCGTTCGTGCCGGCCTCGTTGAGTTCGCCGCCGACCGCGAACGAAGGGTCGAAACCGCAGTGCTGCAACGCAACAACGAGCATCGACGTCGTCGACGTCTTACCGTGGGTGCCAGAGACCAGCAACGAGCGGTGCCCGCTCATCAGCGATGCCAGCACGGCGGGCCGAAGGATGACCGGAATTCCGCGCTTCGCGGCCTCGACGAGTTCGGGGTTGTCCTTCGGGATCGCCGCGTGCGTCGTGACGACGACGGTCGGGCCGCCGGGCAGGAGGTCGAGCGCGCTGCCGTCGTGACCGATCCGGACGACCGCCCCGCGGGCACGCAACGCCAGGACGCCACGGCTCTCCTTTGCGTCGGACCCGGAGATCTGCCCGCCGCGGGCAAGCAGAATGCGCGCGATGCCGGACATGCCCGCCCCGCCGATGCCGACCATGTGGACCCGCCGCAGTTCCTCCGGCAGGTCGGTCGGCTCGGGTACCTGGTTGGTCATGCTCTGGCCACCTCCAACACGATGCGCGCAACTTCGAGAGCCGCACCACGGTGTCCGGCGTCGGCCGCGGCTCGGCCCATCTGTGCCAACCGCTCCCGGTCGCGTGCCATCGGGATCACCTCGTTGACGATGTAGTCGGGCGTGAGTTCCGCGTCCGAGACGATTCTCCCACCTCCCTGTGCAACCACCGGCGCGGCGTTGAGTTCCTGTTCACCGTTACCGTGCGGAAGCGGGACGTAGATCGCGGGCAGCCCTACCGCCGACACCTCGGCAACCGTCATCGCACCCGACCTGCAGATCGCGAGATCGGCTGCGGCATATGCCAATTCCATACGCGACAGATACGGCACCGCGACGTAGGGCGCCGAGTCCGTCGGCGCTGGGAGGTCGATTGTGTTCTTCGGGCCGTGCGCGTGCAGCACTGCGACGCCTGCGGCGGCCAGCTGTGCCGCCGCACCCGACACCGCGAGGTTCAGCGTCCGCGCGCCCTGCGAACCGCCGAATACCAGGACGACCGGGACATCGGACGGCAACCCGAAATGCGCGCGTGCACCCGCGCGAAACGCGGCCCGGTCGAGCCCCGTGATCGCAGACCGGACCGGGATTCCGATGATCTCGGCGTCCGGCATGCCGCGTGCGTGCAGGCCCGACCCTGCGACGGCGGCAAGCACACGGGTCGCGCGGCGCGCACCGACCTTGTTGGCAAGCCCGGCCTTCGCGTTCGCTTCGTGAATGACGATCGGAACCTTGCGGCGCCGTCGCGTGAGCCCGCTACCCGCAGCGAGATACGCGGGTAGCGCGACGTAGCCACCGAATCCGACGATGACGTCGGCCTCGACGTGGTCGATGACGCGGCGCGTTTGCTGGACGGACGCTCGCACGCGTTGCGGCAGCCGGAAGAGGTCCATCGTTGGCTTGCGCGGAAGCGGCACGGGCGGTATCAGTTCCAGCGGATATCCGCGCTCGGGCACAAGCTTGGTTTCGAGACCGCGAGCCGTCCCGAGGGCCGTGACGCGAACCGACGGGTCCAGCCGCCGCAAAGCATCGGCCACCGCGAGGGCGGGTTCGATGTGCCCGGCGGTGCCACCGCCGGCAACGATCACCGAAAGTCCCGACCTGTCGACCGAATCGTCGCTCACTAAGAATATCCTCGCTCTTCACGTCGACGGCCCGGCTGTGGACGCGGTGTGCGTACCTCGGCGACACGTCGACGGCCTGCTGGCTGTTGCCGGGGTGGCACGCCGCCACGCCCGCGTTGTGCATCTGCGCGCGCGGCCCGCTGCCGGGCAGCGCGGGCGGCGGCTCGACGAGCCGCTTCACTGCGCGCGGCCGCGGCCTTCGCAGGCGAATACGCTTCTGGTTTCGGCAGTCTCAGCAACTTGCTGAAGCGGCCGTCCTGTCCCGCATGCAGCGCCGCGATAGCTTCCGGCTCGTGCCGGGCGGCGTTGGCGACGATGCCGAACATCAGCAACGTGATCGCAAGCGATGAACCACCCGCCGAAACGAGCGGGAGCTGCAGGCCGGTGACCGGAAGCAGCCCGACCACGTAGCCGATGTTGATGAAGGCCTGCGCCACGATCCACGACGTTGCGGCCGCCGTCAGCAACCGCAGGAACGGGTCGGCGGAGCGTAAAGCGATCCGGAGCCCGGCGTAGACGAACAGGGCGAAGAGCCCGATCACGACGCAGCAGCCGATGAAGCCGAGTTCCTCGCCGATGATGGCGAAGATGAAGTCGTTGTGGGAGTTCGGCAGGTAGCTCCACTTCGCACGGCTCTGCCCGAGGCCGCGGCCGAGGACGCCGCCGTCGGCGAGCGAATACATCGCCTGCCGGGCCTGATAGCCCTTGCCCTGCGGGTCCGCGCCACGGTCGAGGAACGCGGTGATGCGCGCGGACCGGTAGCCGGCCGACAACGCCAGAATGATTGCGGTGCCGATACCGAAGGTCAGGATGGTCACGAACACCCGAACCGGCAAGCCACCGAACCACAGCAGTGCCGCGAGGATGATGCCGAGCGCGATGGTGGTACTGAGGTTTGGCTGCAGCACGACCAGGAAACAGACGACGGCGCCGGCTGGGACCAGTGGAATGACGATGTCCTTCAGGCTCGCGTTCTCGGCTCGCCGCGACGCGAGCAGATGGGCACCCCACAGCGCGAGCGCCACCTTCGCGAACTCCGACGGCTGCACCGAGATCGGGCCGATCATGAACCAGCGCCGCGCGCCCTGCGCCTCCACACCGATGCCCGGGATCAGCACGAGGAAGAGCGCGACCACCGACAGCAGGAACAGCGGGAACGACAGTTTCCGCAGCGTGCGGATCGGCATTCGCAGCGCGAAGTAGAACAGGACGGCACCCAGTGCCGCATACATCGCCTGCTGCGAGAACAGCGTGTACGCCGAACCGCCACCTGCGTAGGCCTCGACGCTCGATGCGGAGAGCACCATCACCAGACCGAGCAGCGTCAACAACGTGGCAATCGTGACGACCAGATGAAAAGACGCCAGCGGTCGCTGCAGCCAGGTACCGAACCTGGTGCGGGGTGGTTGCTTCTTGTCAGTGCTACGCGGTCTCGTCTCCTTGCGCTGCTCGACCGTCTCGCTGACGCTCATGACCGCTGCCGAACGCCGATATCACTCGCGTGCAAGGCACGGACGGCGGTCGCGAAGCTGTCTCCGCGGTGACCGTAGCTCGTGAACATGTCCAGCGAGGCGGCCGCGGGAGCGAGCAGAACAGCGTCGCCCGGGCGCGCCATGCCGGCAGCGATTCGGGTCGCGGTAGCCATGATCGAGTCCGGATCGGCGGCTGCGGGAAGTTCGCTCACTCCAGCATCGTCCCGCGAGGGCACGCACTCGACCGGCACATCGGGCGCGTGTCGCGCCAAAGCCTGGGCGATCTCGTCACGATCGCGGCCGATCAGGACAGCGCCGACGAGTCGCGGACCGATCTCGGCGACCAGTTCGTCGACCGACGCGCCCTTCAGCAGCCCGCCTGCCAACCACACCACGCTGGCGTGCGCGAGAATCGACGACCGCGCAGCATGCGGGTTGGTCGCCTTCGAATCGTCGACGAACAGCACGTCGGCGACCTCGCCGACCGGCGCCGCACGATGTGGTCCGACGCTGAAGTCACGCAGTCCGCTCCGCACCGCGGCCGGGCTCACGCCGATCGATCGAGCCAGGCCCGCGGCGGCGAGTGCGTCGAGGACTCCGGCCGGACCGGCCGGCGTGATTTCGGCGACGGGAGCGAGCACGTCCTCGGCGCCGAAGGCACGATCGAGAAGTTGGCCGTCCCGCACGCCGAGTTCGTTCGCTTCGGGTTCGCCGAGCCGGAAGCCGACCGTGCGATTCGCACCTCGCAGGCTGGCGGCGACCGGGTCGTCGAGACCCACGATCCCGACCTTGCCGCGCAGCGCACCTGCCTTCGCGTCGACGTAGGGCCGCATGCCGCCGTGCCAGTCCAGGTGATCCTCGGCGATGTTCAGCACGACCCCGGCTTCGGGGCTGACCGATGGCGCCCAATGCAGTTGGAACGACGACAACTCGACGGCAAGCACGTCGACCCGCGGTTCCATCCGCAGCGCGTCGAACACCGTGAGGCCGATATTGCCGCAGGCGATGGTCGAAATTCCGCCCGCGCGCAGTACCGATTCGAGCATCGACGTGGTCGTCGTCTTGCCGTTCGTTCCGGTGACTACGAGCCAGCGCCGCACCGGACCGTAGATCTCGGCCTGGTCCATCCGCCACGACAGTTCGACATCGCCCCAGATAGGAATGCCCGCCTCGGCGGCGGCGGAGAGTACGGGCGCGTCCGGCTTCCAGCCAGGACTGGTGACCACAAGGGCGAACTTCTCGAGTGCACCGGGTTCGGCGAGGTCGTCGGCGGTCGCGACGCCAAGCCCATGGGCCGCGGCATCGTCGAGGCCCGCACTGCTCGTCACCGTGATCACGGCGCCGAGATCGCGCAAGGGCTCGACAAGAGCCTTGCCCGAGATACCCCAGCCGGTGACGAGAACGTCCTTGCCACGTAGGTCCGTCAGGTCGTACGACACGAGATTCAGTTCCCGACCTTCGACAGGTACTCGCTGTAGAAGAGGAACAGTCCGATCGCGGCTGCTATCGCCGATAGCAACCAGAATCGGATGATTACCGTGGTTTCTGCCCAGCCTGCAAGTTCGAAGTGATGATGGAAGGGCGCCATTCGGAAGACTCTTCGTCTCGTCGATCTGAACACCGCAACCTGGATGACGACCGAGGCCGCCTCAGCCACGAACAACGCACCGATGACGACCATCAGCAGCTCGGTCCGCGTTGTGATCGACAGGCCCGCGAGCAGGCCACCCAAGGCGAGCGAGCCGGTATCGCCCATGAAGATCTTCGCCGGAGCGGCGTTCCACCACAGGAACCCCACACACGCGCCGGCCCCCGCGCCGCAGATCAGGGCGAGGTCGAGAGGGTCGCGGACGTCGTAGCAGCCACGGAACTCGATCGCCCGGGCGGCGTCGGGATTCGTGGTCGCGAGGCGATCCTGCGTGGACAGCAACGCCTGGCACGAGTAGCGGTACTGCCAGAAGGTGATGATCACGTAGGAGCCCAGAACCAGGCCCATCGAACCCGCGGCGAGACCGTCGAGGCCGTCGGTCAGGTTGACGGCGTTCGAGAACGCGCTGATCAGGAAGTAGCACCAGAGAATGAAGACGAGCGCGCCCATCGACACCGTTGTGACATCACGGGCATACGACAGATGAGTGCTGCCGGGTGTCGAGCCGCTGGCACCGCGGAACTGCAGCGCAAGAATGCCGAAGAGGATTGCCGCGACGAACTGCCCGATCAACTTTGCGGTTTTGTTCAGGCCGAGGTTGCGCTGCTTGCGGATCTTGATGAAGTCGTCGAGGAAGCCGACGCCGCCCAGTGCCGTCGCCAAACCCAGCACCAGCAGACCCGACGCGGTCGGCCCTTCGGCGTCATAACCGATGCCGATGAGGTGCGAACCCCAGTACCCCGCCCAGAGGGCCGCGATGATCGCGACGCCGCCCATGGTCGGTGTGCCCCGCTTCGACTGATGACTGGCCGGGCCCTCGACGCGAATCTCCTGGCCGAAGCCTTGCCGGGAGAATGTCTTGATCAGCAGGGGCGTCAGCAGGATCGCAACGGCAAGCGCGATGCCTCCTGCGAAGAGGATCTGTCTCAATTAGGTCGCCTCCGTGCTGTCTGCATGGCCTCGCTCAGTTGTACTGGTGTCCGAGTTGCTCTCTGTCGGCGCCCCGGACAATAGATGATCGGCCACCGCCCACATCCCGATCGACTGCGACGCCTTCACCAGGACGAGGTCGCCCGGCTCGAGTTCGCGTTCGAGGAGCGCGATCGCCGCGGGAATGTCGGGCACAAGAATCGATTCGTTGCCCCACGAGCCTTCCATCACGGCGCCCTGGTGCATGGCGTGCGACGGCCGGCCGGTGCCGACGACGATCAAGCGGCTCACCGCAAGTCGCACCGCGAGCCGACCGATCGCGTCGTGCTCGACCACGGAATCCGGCCCGAGCTCACCCATCTCCCCCAGCACACCCCACGTTCTGCGTGGATTGGCCGGGTCGGAGCGGGCCATGGAGACGAGGGCCTTGAGCGCGGCGCGCATCGAGTCCGGGTTCGCGTTGTAGGAGTCGTTGACGACGGTGACGCCGTCGGCTCGCGTCTGCACATCCATGCGCCGGACAGATGCCGCCTTCGCGCCGCCCAGGGCTGCCGCAATCGTCTCGAGGTCGGCGCCGCATTCGATCGCGACCGCGGCCGCGGAAAGCGCGTTGCCGACCTGATGTTCACCGTGCACCGCCAACGTCACGGGCACCGAACCGGTCGCCGTTTCGAGTGTGAACGACGCTCGGGCCTCGTCGTCGAGTCTGATGTCGACGGCACGGACGTCTGCCTGCGAATCTTGCCCGACGAGTACGACCTTCGCCCCGGTGCGAGTTGCCATCGCCGCCACGAGCTGATCATCGGCGTTGAGCACGGCGACACCGGCGTCCGAAAGCGCCTCGACGAGTTCACCTTTCGCCTGGGCGATCACTTCGCGTGAGCCGAATTCACCCAGGTGCGCGGTGCCGACGTTCAGTACGACCCCGATGTTCGGTGGTGCTGTCTCGGCGAGCGCGGCGACGTGGCCAGGTCCGCGGGCGGACAGTTCGAGTACCAGGAACCTGGTGCCTTCATCGGCGCGCAGGACGGTCCAGGGGTGGCCGAGTTCGTTGTTGAACGATCCCGGCGGCGCGATGACCGGCCCGAGTGGTGCGAGCACGGCAGCCAAGAGATCTTTGGTCGACGTCTTGCCCGACGAACCCGTCACACCGACAACCCGCAGGCCGTTTGCCGCGAGTCGGTCGACGACTCCGCGCGCAAGCTTGCCGAGCGCGGCGAGCACACCGGCGCCCGAACCGTCCTCGTCGTGCTCCAGAGCCATTGCGTTGGTGTCGATTTCGGCCAGCGGGGCAACGACGATCGCGGGAACACCGACCGGACGCGCTGCGAGTACCGCGACGGCACCCGCAGCGATGGCAGCCGCGGCATGGTCGTGACCGTCGACCCGTGCGCCGGGCAGCGCCAGGAAGAGGCCGCCGGCAGTGACCTTGCGCGAGTCGAATTCCACTGTGCCCGTGATCCGCACGTCCGGATCGGCGACATCGTGCAGTTCCCCGCCGACGATCTCTGCGACCTCGGCCAACGTCAGCGCGATCATCCGCGCACCCGGCGGTCGATAGCGCTCGCGAGCACCTCACGATCGTCGAATGGATGCTTCACGCCGTTGATCTCCTGACCTGTTTCATGTCCCTTGCCCGCGACGAGCACAACATCTCCGGCGCGCGCCCAGGCTACCGCGTCCGCAATCGCCGCTGCGCGATCACCGATCTCCCGAATCTCGGCGGACCCGGCCTCGGCACGGGCACCCGCGAGCACTGCCGCACGAATCGTCGCAGCTACTTCCGAACGCGGGTTGTCGTCGGTGACGACGAGCAGATCGGCCAATCGAGCACCGACCGCGCCCATGATCGGCCGCTTCTCCGCGTCACGGTCGCCGCCGGCGCCGATCACGACGGCGATGCGCCCAGACGTGTCCTCGCGCAGCGTCGAAATGACCTTCTCGAGCGCGTCGGGCTTGTGGGCATAGTCGACGACCGCCAGAAAGTCCTGACCACGCTCCACCTTCTCGACGCGCCCCGGAACATCGACGGTCGCGATGCCCTGGGCGGCCAGTACCGGCGACACTCCACTCGTCGCGCACGCGGCAAGCGCAAGAAGGGCATTCGCGACGTTGTAGCGGCCTGGTAGGCGAACTTCCGCGCGCAGCACGCCGGTCGGTCCGACGATGTCGAAGGTCTGCGAGCCGTCGTCGGCGGTCACGATCTCGCGGACGGTCCAATCGGCGCTGCCGGTCGTCGACACGGTCACCGCGGAGTCCCCGGCGACGCCCGCCATCTGGCGGCCCCAATCGTCGTCGATGCACACGACTGCCTGCTGTGCCCGAACTGCGGAATCGCGGCCGAACAGGCGCGCTTTAGCGGCGAAGTACTCGTCGAACGTCTTGTGGAAGTCCAAATGGTCCTGCGAGAGATTCGTGAACGCACCGACCCCGAACCGCGTTCCGTCCACACGGCCCAGCGACAGCGCGTGGCTCGACACCTCCATCACGACACAATCGATGCCCTGCTCGAGCATCACGGCGAACAGCGCGTGCAGCTGCGGCGCCTCAGGCGTCGTCAGGGCGCTCGGTACGCGGTGGCCATCGATGCGGGTTTCGATCGTGCCGATCAGGCCAGGCTTGCGTCCGGCCGCCTTCAGACCGGCTTCGACGAGATACGCGGTCGTCGTCTTGCCGGACGTTCCCGTGATCCCGATGACCGTCATCCGTTCGGACGGGTTGCCGTAGATGCGCGCGGAAACCGCACCGAGGATGGCTCGTGGTTGCGAATGGACCAGCAGCGGGACGGCGCAGTCTGCACCGAGGTAGGCGGCGCCCGCGAGGTCGGTCAGCACGGCAACGGCGCCGCGGTCGATAGCGGTCTGCGCAAACTCGGCTCCGTGCGCCTTCGCCCCCGGCAGGGCAGCGAACAGATCGCCGGGAAGCACAGCCTGAGCGCGCAGTTCCACGCCCGTCACGGACACATCGCTGCCGATCAGGCGCGCGTCCAGGGTGTCCGCGAGAGCTGCGATGGACGTCGACGGCGGCGCCGACGGCCGGAGAGGTCGCTGCGACGGCGGTTGCACGGGCACCTGGCTCCTCTCGGGGACGGACGGAACGGAACGGACGAAGACTCCGACTGGTCGACTGGTCAGGTTACCGCCGCGCGCGCTCGTGCGTGACCGGTAGCGACCTGTTGGGCGTTCAGCTGGCCTGGAGAACCAGGGGGCTTCCGGGATCCGGAGAAAGCGGCACACCGTCGCGCTGCAGCATCCAGGACGCGATGTTGTGGAACAACGGTGCCGCAGACTGTCCCGCACCGCCGTCGACGCCGCGCATCGGAGCGTCCAACATGATTCCCACCACATACCGGGGACTGTCGGCCGGAGCGATGCCGGCGAACGTGATCCAGTACTTGTCGTTCGAGTAGCAGCCGCACGCCGGATCCACCTGCTGCGCCGTTCCGGTCTTGCCCGCGATCTGGTAGCCCTCGACCGATGCCGACGGTCCCGTGCCCTGCTGGTAGCCCATCGGGTCGCGCTGAGTCACCGACCGGAACATGTTCCGCAACGTGCCGGCCGTCTGTGCGCTGATGACCTGAATGCCTTCCGGCTGCTCGGACTCCTCACGATTGCCGCCCGGCTCGACCTGTGCACGAACGATTCGCGGAGCAACCCGAACGCCGTCGTTCGCGACCGCCTGGTACATGCTCGTCATTTGCAGCAGGGTCATCGAAAGACCTTGTCCGATCGGCAAGTTGGCGAACGTGCCGCCCGACCACTGGTCGTGGCTCGGAACCTGGCCCGCGCTCTCGCCGGGCAGTCCGACATCGGTCCGCTGCCCGAGGCCGAAGCGCTGCAACATGTCTGCGTAGCGATCCTCGCCGACGCGCTGCGCCAGCATCAGAGTGCCGACGTTGGAAGACTTTCCGAAGACACCGGTCGTCGTGTATGGCGCGACGCCGTGTTCCCACGCATCACTCACGGTGACACCCGCCATGCGGATGCTGCCCGGAACCTGCAGAACCTCATCGGGATTCGTGACGCCGTACTCGATCGCGGCCGCCGCCGTGACGATCTTGTTCACCGAGCCCGGCTCGAAAGGCGCACTCACCGAGAGGTTTCCGAGCTCCTTGTTCCTGTTGCTTCCGACGCCTATCGCGGGGTTGAACGTGTTGTCGTTCGACATCGCGAGCACCTCACCGGTCCGCGCGTCCAACACGACCGCCGATGCATTCTTCGCCCCGGACAGGTCTTTCGCCTGCTGCACCTGCTGCTGCACGTAGTACTGGAGGTCGGCGTCGAGCGTCAGTTCGACCGCCGAGCCGTCGACGGCAGGCTGCTTGTCGCGCCAGCTGCCGGGGATCACAGCGCCATCCGAACCGCGGTCGTACGTCTCGGAACCGTTGGTGCCGGCCAAGACCGAGTCCAGCGATGATTCCAGCCCGATCAAACCGTGGCCGTCCCAGCCGGTCGCGCCCACCATGTTCGCCGCAAGCGACCCACCCGGGTACTGCCGAATGTCCTGGCGTTCCAGACCGACCTCGGGGAATTTCTCTGTGATCTGCTGCGCAACAGCAGGATCGATACCGCGCGCGAGGTAGACGAAGGTCTCGTTGCCCGCGAGCTTGGTCAGGAGGTCGCGCTCGTCGACAGCGGCGCCGAGCTTGCCGGCGATGCCCTTCGCAATCGCCTTCAGGCGGTCCACGGGTTCGGGTGCGGTCGAGTCCTTCTTCTTGGCCTCGTCGAGTTCCTTACGGACCTTCGTCGGCTGGAAGGTCAGTGCCTTCGCCTCCATCGTGAAGGCGATCGGCTTGCCGTTGCGATCGGTGATCGAACCACGCGTGGCCGGATCGATCAGCGTGGTCGTCCGCTGGCTCGCCGCCTGCGCCGATAACTCGGCCGCGGAAAAGCCTTGGATCCAGATCAATTGGAGAACAGCGATCCCGAGCGCCGCAAACATGAGCGTACGGCCGACGCGGAAACGCCCCGGCATTCCGTCCTTCGCCTTACGCGTTTTCGGCCGTGCCGGACTGGCCTTGCGAGGCACACGCCGATCCGTCGGCTGCCGCCGGTCGGGAACGTGTCGGTCCAAAGCGGAACGTGGGGCACGACGTGGCGACCTACTCATTGCGGCACGCCACTAACGTTTTCGGCCGGGCCCGTCACAGGAACCAATTGTTCACCCTGCGCCTGCACCTGAGGCCCATTCGGGTCTTGCGGCGTGGCGTTGGTTTCGGCAGGCGGGGCAGGCAGGACCGGCGGCTGCTCGGGCAGTACCGGCTGTACCGGGGGCGGCTGCACCGCGGGCGGCTGAGCCGCCAGTTGCGCGGGTGGTTGTTGCGCGGGTGGCTGTTGTGCGGGTGGCTGCTGTGCGGGCGGCTGCTGTGCGGGTGCCTGGGTCGTCGGTCGTGCCGCCGGAGTACGGCCCTGCACAGGCACTTCCGAACTCGGACGCAAAGTCTGGTTCAGGAGCGGCGCGGGAGCGCCTTCGGCAGGTACCGGATTGCCGATGACCGCGACACCGCCGTCCAGTGCCACGACCAACCGGGCCGGATCCTTCGCCGGGATCATCCCGAGCTCACGTGCCTTGGCGGCGAGTTCCGGCGCCGAGTCGGCCAATTGGACGTCACGTTCCATGGCCGCACGTTCCTGGGCGAGGCGCTGGTTCTGCTCGCGGGCCGCACTGAGTTGGTAACTGTCTTCCGCCGCGCGCGTGGTGAGCAACAACGTCAACGCCAGGCCCAACGACAGCAGACCGATGATGGTGGCGACGAACGGGATTCGCGCAGCAAGCGAGGTCGCGCGCTTCGGCATCGCTGTCGAGGAGGCATCCTCACCGAGGATCGCGACAGCACGCTGCTGCCGACGTTCGTATGCCTTCTTCGCGGCGCTCGATCGACTACCAGCGGCCTCCGGGGCCGAGACCTTGGCCAGCGCTTTGCTTTTCGGCTTGGCGCCCTTGGCTGCCTTCGTCGCCTTGGCTTCTTTCGCCGCTTTGGCCTCGCGCGCTTTCGTCCCGCGGGAGGACTTCTTGGCGCCGCCCTCCACACGTTCCCGACGCTGTGCCGAATCTCGTTCCGTGGACCGGTCCGCTCTGGTTCTGGTCGCTGTTCGAACGCTCATGCCGCTGACCTCCTCGCGATCCGTTCCGCTGCCCGCATGCGCACCGGAGCCGATCTGGGGTTGTCTTCGATTTCCTGTTCCGTGGCTTTTTCCGCGCCACGGGTGAGCAGTCGAAACTCGGGACCCATGCCCGGCAGCTCCACCGGTAGGCCGACCGGAGTCCGCGATACGACACGAGGTGCCAACTCCTGCTTCACAACTCGGTCTTCCAGTGACTGATACGACATGAACACCACGCGTCCCCCGATCGTGAGTGCATCCAGGGCCGCCGGAATCGCCGCGCGCAGCGAATCGAGTTCGCCGTTCACCTCCACGCGCAATGCCTGGAAGGTCCGCTTCGCCGGATGTCCTCCCGTCCGCCTCGTAGCTGCCGGAATCGCGTCGTAGATCAATTCGACGAGCCTCGCACTCGTCGTGAACGGATCCTGCTGGCGACGCTTCACGACTTCCGACGCGATCCGTCCCGCGAACCGCTCTTCGCCGTAGTTCTTGAGAATCCGCGCGAGGTCGCCGTGGTTGTACGTGTTGAGAATGTCGGCGGCCGTCTGACCGGTCGTCGGGTCCATACGCATGTCCAACGGCGCGTCGACGCGATATGCGAAGCCACGCTCGGCCTCGTCGAGCTGCATCGACGACACGCCGAGGTCGAACAGGATCGCGCGAACGGAGTCGGTCGGCGCCAAGCCGGCGCTCTCGAGCGCAGCAGGGATGCCGTCGTAACGGCTGTGCACCAAAGTGATTCGATCCGCATACGGCGCGAGCCGCGCACCGGCCAACGCCAGCGCCTCAGGGTCGCGGTCGAGGCCGACGAGTCGGAGGTTCGGATAGGTACGAAGGAAGTGCTCGGAATGTCCGCCGAGTCCGAGCGTTGCGTCGATGAACACGGGGTCGGCTACGTCGTCGCCGAACGCCGGACCGAGAAGGTCGTCCGCGCGATGTAGCAGAACCGGGATGTGTGCGGGAGTGTCGTGCGCATCGTCAGCACTGTCAGCCCCTCCCACGTCGCGGTCCACCTTGTCCTCCGGGTCCTACCCACTAGCTGTTGGCCGCTGATCCGTGGTGCGAATACCGCGGGGTCCCTGTCCGAATGGCACCTGGCGCTGGGGAAGTGCGTCAGGGTCCGCCTCGGGCAGAGACCTCGCGGTACTCGCCGAGTAACCGGGGTTACAAGATGTCGCCTAGCACCTCGTCCACGCCGAGCGAGTAGCTCTCTTCGTTTTCGGCGGAGTAGGCGTCCCACGCCGCCTTGTCCCAGATCTCGATGAACTTGCCCGACCCCGACACGATGCATTCCTTGCTGAGGTTCGCGTAGGTGCGGTGGTCGATCGAGATAGTGATGCGGCCCTGGCCGTCGGGATGCTGCTCGTCTGCCGCGGCAAAGAAGTTACGAACGAACGCGCGTCGCTGGGGATTGCCACGGGATGCCGCATTCGCCTTCTCAGCCACTTCCAAGAACGCGTCGCGCGGATAGACGGCAAGGCTGTGATCTTGGCCTTTCGTAACCATCAACCCTCCCGCCAGTAGTTCCCGGAACCGTGCGGGCAACGTAAGTCGCCCCTTGTCGTCGAGTTTGGGCGTGTAAGTGCCGAGAAACACTCGACACCTCCCACAGGATCACCCTGGCTCTCCGCTGAGCACCACATTACCCCACTTTCCCCCACTTGCAATTACCGAACACGGATTGTTGCGGGCGTTTCGCCGATAACCGCAGGTAGCCGTGGTGGGCCGTGCTGGTTTCGTTATCGAACGCGCCGCGACGCCAATTCGTGCGGAGGTGAATGCAGCGTAGTTACCCGCACCGACGGGGTCGGTGACGTGCGGATTTCCGCGTGTCGACACGCCCCGTGGGGGTTGGTGGGGGAATTTCCGGATCCGTGGGGCCTGGTGGGGGGAGATTCCCTGGCGGGGCGGCCCGCCCCCGCCCAAGTGGGGCCGGAAGCCCGCTGAGCAGGCGGTTGGCTGAGCATCGTCCGAGAAGGCCGCCAGGTAACCACCTTCTCGCGCCATACCGCCGAGCAGGCGGTTGGCTGAGCATCGCCCGAGAAGGACGCCAGGTAACCACCTTCTCGGCGAGCCAGTTCGTCGAACGGACGTACGCGGCGGCGACTCCCGCCAACCCCACCGCCCACGGCCCGCCGAGCAGGCGGTTGGCTGAGCATCGCTCAAGTAGCCACCACGAAAGCCGCCTGCTCAGCAGACCGAGCCACGGACATCACCGCCGAGCAGGCGGTTGGCTGAACATCGCCCGAGAAGGGCGCCAGGTAACCACCTTCTCGGCGAGCCAGTTCGTCGAACGGACGTACGCGGCGGCGACTCCGCCAACCCCACCGCCCACGGCCCGCCGACCAGGCGGTTGGCTGAACATCGTCTAAGAAGCCACCACGAAAGCCGCCTGGTCGACGGCCACGCACGCTCAGACACGACAAACGGCGCCGCAGAGTGCGGCGCCGTTAGGTCTGTGCGACTAGCTAGTCCTGTTCGAACCTGCGGCGGAAACGTTCTTCCATACGGGCGGTGAACCCGCCGCTGCCTTTCTTGGGCCCGCGTTGCCGGCCGAGCCCTGAGGGGCGCGACCCGCTGCTGCTGCCACTACCCGTCGATCCGCTTCCGGACGCGGCTTGGCCCTTCACGGACCCGCCGAGTAGCAGCAGAACGCCGGCACCGAACATCACGAGGAAGCCGACGAGGCTGATGACTGGGAAGTCACCCGGCTTGAACGGCAACGCGACGCCTGCGATCAGCAAAACGAGACCAAGAACGAAGAGTGCCGCAGCTTGCAGACGGCGTCGACTCGACGCCGCGCGCACGCGACCAGCCTTCACCGTCGAGGCGAACTTGGGATCCTCAGCATAGAGCGCGCTCTCGATCTGATCGAGCATGCGCTGCTCGTGCTCGGAGAGTGGCACGGTACCTCCCCCGGCACTAGGGACATGATCGGCGTCTTTGTGCGAAGACGACGAGTAGCCGAACTTCTCGGCTACCTGAACACCATGATACGAGGTGATTGTTCAGCGGACCACCCACTCCGCCTATGACTTGCCATCATTCCCAGGACCAGACCGGCAGGTATCCAGAATTTCGCTGATTCGAACTCTCACGCAGAGACTTCGCTCCCCCATCCAGGCTCCGGCCGAAGCCTGGCGCCGTCGCCCAGCAGATCTTCGACGTCGTGGAGAAACGCACCGACCCGATCGAAGAAATCGTCGGCCTGGCGGTCGGAGATCTCGCGGGACAAACCGGCCTCGAGCGCAGCTCGCGTCGCCGAATGTTCCGCGAAGTAGTCCGCCCACATCACGAACTCCGGCGCCGACCGCGCCATCAGCACCCACGCGCTGCGCGATTTCTCGCGCCCGGTCCGGCTCGCGGCGTGCGCACCGAGGACCGCCGCGGCTCCCCGCAATGCCGCCAGATAGGCGACCTGGAAGCGCTCGCGCGGATCGTCTTCGCCGACCGCGTCCATCAGCAACCGATCGGCGCGTGCGAGTAGTTCACGCGGTCCGCGCGCAGTCCGCGCCGGAAATCGGCTCGGTTGAGCAGCCATTTTCGTTGCCTCCTCACACGCACCGCACAGGCGCAGGATGATCGTTGTGCAGGGCTCGGAATCCGGCGAAACCCGCTTCCCTCGGGTCATCGCCGGATCACCGACATCGAACATTCATTCGACGGATTCAATATAGATCGACCCACCGACAAGTTCTCCGACAGAAAGAGGTGAGGGCAGTGGACCACCGAGCGAAACGCGACGTGCCGCAGAACGGGCAACACAACGCTGCCCACGCGCCGACCGTCGTGGAACTGTCGGCACAGGACCTCCGTAGGCGCCTCAACGAAGCGCTGTCCATCTACGTCGCGGCGATGGACTACCCCCGCGGGACCGAGCACCACCGCGCGCCGATGTGGGCCGAACACATCTCCAGACCGGGCTGGCGCGCGGTGGGCGCCTTCCTCAACGATCCGCTCACGTTCCCCGATTCGCGAGACAATCCCCTCGTTGCGATCGGGTATGGCTACCGCGGGGCGCCGCACCAGTGGTGGCACCAACAGGTCTACAGCGGGATGCGTAGCGCAGGCTGGCCCGAGGAGGCCACCCACGAAACTCTGTCCAACTACTTCGAGCTGACCGAACTCCACGTGCATCCCGGCGCGCAGGGGCACCGCCTCGGCGAGACCATCCTGCGTCGGCTCATGCACGACCGTCCGGAACGGTCGATCCTGCTCTCGACGCCCGAGGTCTACGGCGAGGACAACCGGGCCTGGCGGCTCTACCGTCGGCTGGGTTTCCGCGACGTCGTACGCCAGTTCACGTTCACCGGCGACAGTCGGCCGTTCGCCGTGCTCGGCCGCTCCCTGCCACTGCCCTCCACCGTCCGCGCTCCCGCGTCGTAGCGACACGCCGCCACATGATCGACGCAGCTGTCATCGGCTCCGGCCACAACGCGATGGTCGCCGCCTGCTATCTGGCCAGGGCGGGCTGGTCCGTCGAGGTGCTCGAACGCGACACGGTGCTGGGCGGCGCTGTGTCGACCGTCGAGCGGTTCCCGGGTCACCGCGTGGACCGTGGCTCGTCGGCGCACATCATGATCCGGCACACGGGCATCATCGAAGATCTGGAACTCGCGAGGTTCGGACTCCGCTACATCGATTGCGATCCTTGGGGATTCGCCCCGGCACCCCCCGGTTCCGGCGCTGCGCCGATCGTCTTTCACCGTGACCTCGACAAGACATGCGAATCGATCCGCGCAGCGTGCGGTCACGCAGACGCCGACTCCTACCGGCGCTTCGTCACCGAGTGGGGCCCGCGCAGCGCCCGGGTCATGCGCTCGTTCACCGTGCCGCCCACCGGATTTCGCCTCCTCAAGTCGTTCTGGGGGCTCGATCTTCCCGACGGCGGTGCCGGCGAGCTGTCCCGGCAGTTCCTCACCACCGGAGATGCACTGCTGGACCGTACCTTTCGCAGTGAGCGCCTCAAAGCGGCGCTGGCGTGGTTCGGTGCGCAGTCGGGTCCGCCGATGTCCGAGCCGGGGACTGCCCCGATGGTCGGCTTCGCCGCGCTGCTGCACACGTTGCCGCCCGGTCGAGCGGTCGGCGGCAGCGGTGCTCTCACCGACGCCCTCGTCGCACGATTCGAGTCCGACGGCGGCAGCCTGCGAGCAGGCGACCCCGCCGTCGAAATCCGGCACACAGCAGACCACTGGACCGTCCACACGGCCGATGGCCGGACCGTCAAGGCGCGCAAGGTCGTAGCCGGTTGCCATCTCCGAACCACTCTCGACCTCCTCGAACGCGGTGGCTTCGACGGTCCGACGCTGGACGATTGGCGGCGGCGAACGCGCGTCGGCCCAGGCATCGGCATGGTCGTCAGGATCGCGTCCAGCGACCTGCCCCGCTACAGCGGCGCCGATACAGCCGACTCCGCAACCGGATTGCAGTTGCTGGTACACGACCGCCGGCACCTGCGCCGCGCACACGGATCCGCCATGGCGGGCGACCTCCCCACGCGGCCGGCAGTTCTCGCGATGAGCTTCAGTGCGCTCGACCCTTCGATCGCACCTGCCGGTCAACATCAGCTTTCGCTGTGGTCGCAGTGGCATCCCTACGAACTCGCCGATGGCCGGCAGTGGAATGCGATCGCCGAGCGGGCAGCCGACGACATCGTCGCCGAAGTCGAAGCGGTCGCCCCGGGATTCGCCGATTCCGTTGTTGCGCGGCACATCCAGACCCCTGCCGACCTCGAAAGCGAACTCGGATTGATCGGCGGAAACGTCATGCACCTCGAGATGTCGCTCGACCAGATGTTCATGTGGCGGCCGCTCCCGGAGCTCTCGGGCCATCGTGTTCCCGGCGCAACGGGCCTATACCTGACTGGCGCTTCAACGCACCCCGGCGGCGGCGTTTCCGGCGCAAGCGGACGAAATGCAGCCCGGATGATGCTCGCCGACCAGCGCTTTCGCCGGTGGCGGCGATGAGCGCGTATCGCGCGGCGGCGTTGCTCGCCGGTGCCACCGTCCTTGCACAGATCACATACCCGCTGACCAACGGCGGCGTTCGCGATGTCGTCACCGTGCTCGTCGTCGGACTTTTCGCAGCAGCCTGCATCACACACGCGGTCGCTGCGTACGGGTCGCGGTGGGCTGCCGGATTCGTCGTCAGCACCGCAGGCATCGGCTTCGTCGTCGAAACTATCGGTACCGCAACAGGTTTCCCGTTCGGTTGCTACGGCTACGACGTCGGACGGCTCGGACCGTCCGTCGCAGATGTTCCGCTGGTAGTACCTTTCGCGTGGACGGCCGGCATCTACTGCGTCTGGACGGTCGCGTCGATTCTGTTCCAGCGCACACCGGTTCGCGTTGCGGCCGTGCCACTGGGCGCACTCGGGTGGGATCTGTATCTCGATCCGCAGATGGTTGCCGACGGCCAATGGACATGGTGTGTCACAGATTCCGGTCTGCCCGGTATCCCCGACATCCCGTACACCAACTATCTCGGTTGGCTTGCCGTCGCGCTGGTCATGGCGGTCGCCATCGAACTGCTGCCCAGGCAGGCCACTACACCGCGATCGTTTGCCGTTCCGGTCGCGCTGTTCTACTGGACGTGGCTCGGATCATCGTTGGCCCACGCAGTCTTCCTGGACGGTCCGCACCTGAAGTACTCGGCGATCTACGGCCTCGTCGTCATGGGCCTACTCGGCGTGCCCTTGACGCGCCGATTGTTCGCACGACTGCGCGGCGGAACTGTTTCGGTGTAAAAATCGCAGGCAGCGCACGACAGACGCGGGACGACGGGAGCGCGATGGCAGAGAGCACGTCGGTGCCGAGCGGCTGGTACCCGACTGCCCCGCCCGGCCCGCCGCCGCGTCCTCCGAGCCGTCGAACGCCGTGGGTGATCGCCGGGGTCGTTGCGCTCCTCGTCGTGGTGGCAATCGGCGTTGCACTGGCAGTGAAACTTACCGGGAATGACGCACAGCACCGGCCCGACGGTCTGCTGCCGATGCCCTTTCCCACTGAGCCGCAACGCGAATGGACGCTGCAGGCTTCCGACATCGCGCCTGGCGCGGCGTTCGGACCGATCGGGCTGTATTCGCCGGAGTTCCGAAACTACGACGGAACCCTGCTCGTCACCGTCGTCGACGAGGGCGCGGGCCAACCGATGAGCCTCGCCGCGTTGGACGCCGCCGACGGCACCGTCCTGTGGACCGTCCCAGAAGTTCCGTTCAGCGTCCGCAGCTGCGCAACTGCCGCGATCGACGGGCTGGTGCCGTGCATCGCGGCCGACGCCGGCGAGTTGCGGTACTACCGAATCTCCGACGGCGAGGTCGAGCACACCGAGGACCTCCCCGGCGCCGCATACGTCGAGGTCTACCGCGGCTCGGTGTACACGGCGGGCCGCGACGCGGACTTCCAGGTGGGCTGGATGGCGCGCGGGACGGTCGGCGATGCGACCTCGTCGTGGCGGGAAGAGTTCGACTTCGGGCAATGTCCAGGCGGCGACGGGTCCCGATTCACCGTCTCGGAAGGCATCGTCACCTGGATCGCAGGTCTACATGCCCTGGCGGTGACGACCGATGGCGTACCGCTCACGCCGGAATCCAGGTACGACGGTGGCATTGCCGGGCAAAGGCGCCGCGGCGATCGAATGCCAGGGTCCGGACGGGCTCGACGGCGCTTCGTCGCAAACCTGGACGATCGCCGACTCCGCCGGTGCCACCCTGCGTGAACACGTCGGCGACGGCCGCGTCGCGTCGACGCTGGTCGTCGGGAATCGCGCGAACGACCTCTACTTCGTGGGCAACACCGCCTACGACGTCGCGTCCGGTGACCTGCTGTGGACCGCGCCCATCCCCGAATTCTTTCTGCCGCTGTTGTTCGACGGCGAGCGCGTCATCGGCTTCACACCGGAGGGCTATATCGCCATCAACACCCACACCGGCGAGCGCGACTGGGAGACCGGACCACTCGACGGCGCTGGCGGCCTCGGACCTGCAGGCGCTGGCCTTGCCGCTATCAGCCCGACCGAGCTCGTCTTTTTCCGGCCCGGCCGATAGGTCGCCGTGCACCCGCTCGTCGTGCACAAGGTTCGCGACCGCCGTGGCAGGATGTTCGATGTGCCGACGACCTCGAGCCCGCAGCGCAGCCGCCGCCGTACCTACGCCGCGATTGCCATGCTGCTCCTCATTCTCCCTGTCATCGCAGGCTGCCAGCAGGTCCGCATCAGCGTTGCGATGGGTGTGTCGGCCGACGACAAGGTGTCCGGCCAGATCGTGGCCGCAACCGACGCGCAGAGTCCCGAAGACAAGGGCCCACAGCTGACCGTTCCCGATTCGCTGGCCGGCAAGGTCCGCGTGCAGGAATACAAGGCCGACAACTTCGTCGGCAGCCAGGCGTTCTTCAGCGAGTTGTCGTTCGGTGACCTCCAGCAGCTCGGGCAGATGTCGGATCAGAGCGCGGGTTCGTTCCAGATCCAGTTGCAGCGGTCCGGTGACCTCGTGTCGCTGACCGGCAAGGTCGATCTGTCGAAGGCTCCGGCCGACGGCACGGACGTCCAGTTCAAGGTCGCGTTCCCAGCACGCGTGACCTCCACCAACGGCGTTCGCGAGAACGACAAGGTCGTTTCCTGGAAGCTGCAGCCGGGCGACATCACGGCGCTGCGTGCGGAGGTTCGCTACGCAGACCCGAATACCCGCAGCTTCGCCGGTTGGGCCGGCATCGTCGGCGGTGTCTGCCTCGGCGTCTCTGCGATCATCGGCGCTTTGGCCTACGTCAGTCGTAATGCTCGCCCGCGGCGCCCGGCGACGGCGCCACCGGAGAAGGAACTCGCGGACGCGTAGTGCTCGTTCGCACAGGCGCTGCGATATCCGCTGCGGGCGCCGCAATCGCACTGTTCAACCGACTGACCGTCAGCCGCCTGCGCGATGCGCCGCCGACGGTCGAGCAGCTCACCGTGTGCATCCCCGCACGCAATGAACGCGACTGCCTGCCGCACCTCGTCGCCGACCTCCGTGTGCAACGCGGTGTGCCCAATCTGCGAGTTCTGATTCTCGATGACGATTCCTCCGATGACACCGGTCCCGTTGCCGAGCAAGCTTTTTCAAGCGACACTCGCTTCGAGCTGCACCGCCGATCCGGTCCACCGCGGGCGGGCTGGACGGGAAAATCCGCGGCCTGCCGGCAGCTGAGCGAACTCGCGCGCACCGAGTCCGGTGTGCTGATCTTTCTGGACGCCGATGTTCGTCTCGCACCTGACGCACTTGCCGCCGCCGTCGCGCACCTGCGCCGGAAGGACGCGGCTCTCGTTGCGCCGTGGCCGTTCCAAGCGGCCGTGACGAGCATCGAACGTCTCGTGCAGCCACTGCTGTGCTGGTCGTGGGCAGCGTCGTTGCCGATCGTTGTCGCCAATCGCGAACTGCGCCCGACGATGGTCGTCGCATGCGGCCAGTTTCTGGTTTTCGACGCCGACGCGTACCGGTCCGTCGGCGGCCACAGTGCTGTCGCGGCGAGCGTCACCGAAGACCTCGACATCGCACGAGCGCTGCGCCGCGCCGGTCGGCACACCGTTCTTGTCAGCGCCGCAGGGCTCGCGAGCTGCCGCATGTACAGCAACAGCGACGACATCGAGCAGGGGTACACGCGGTGGCTGTGGTCAGCGCACGGGTCGGCGGCAGGCAGCGTCGCAGCGTCGGCGGTGGCACTGCTCGCCTGGGTCGGTCCCCCGCTGGGCATGCTCTCGCGTCGCACACGAAGGTGGGGCTTCGCAGGTTATGCCGCGGCGGTAGCGTCTCGACTGCTCGCCCGCTCGCTGGAGTCTCCTGAAAGACTTTGTGCAGCAGATGCGTTCGATGCCGCACTGCATCCGTTGTCGACCTTGACCTACGTGGGACTGACCGCGCGCTCGCATCGCGCACACCGCACCGGACGGTTGTCGTGGAAGGGCCGCACGCTAGACGCGAGTCGCGGCCAAACCTAGATTCGCGAGCACTTCGCTCGTCGCGCGCGCGAAGTTCAGCGTGATGAAGTGCAGACCCGGTGCCCCTTCGGCGATGAGCCGCTCACCCATGCGCGTGGCGACCTCGATCCCGACCGCGCGTACCGCGGCTCGATTCTCGTCAGGCCCGTCGCCTGCGGCATCCGCCAGGCGCGCCTCGAGTTCCGCGGGGAGCACAGAGCCGGACAGCTCCACCATCTTGCGCACCGACCGCAACGACGTGATCGGCATGATTTCCGGAATAATCGGCTTGACGCCCTGCTCGGGATCGCACGCGGCGACGCGATCGCGCAGACGCAGGTAGTGCTCGACGTCGAAGAACATCTGGGTGATCGAGTATTCGGCACCCGCGCGCAGCTTGTTGACCAGGAACTTCGTGTCGTGATCGAGATCCGGCGAGCGGTGGTGCCCCTCGGGGAACGAAGCGACGCCGACGTGGAAGTCACCGAGGTTGCGAATCAGCCGGACCAGTTCGTCCGCGTATTCGACGCCGTGCGGGTGCTTCTGCCACTCACCGAGTGGGTCGCCCGGCGGATCGCCACGAAGGACCAGGATGTTGCGGATCCCCCGGTCGGCGTATGCGCCCACCAGCGAACGCAGTTCGTCGACGCTGTGCCCGACGGCCGTGAGATGGGCGACCGGCAGCAACGTCGTCTCTTCGGCCAACTGACCGGTCACACGAACCGTGCGGTCGCGGGTCGAGCCGCCGGCGCCGTAGGTCATCGAGACGAAGGCCGGTCCCATCCGTTCGAATTCCCGGACGGCTCGCCACAACCGGGCCTCGGCAGCGGCGTCGCGCGGCGGCGAGAACTCCACGGAAAACGGCACTCGACCGGAGTCCGCGGTGCGCAGCCGATCGACGATCGAAGGCGTGCGGGAAACCCAGCCGGCGCTTGCGCGGCCCCGTACGGAATCGAATGTCACCGACTCAGCATACGGAGGCACCGCTGCACTGCTCTATTGTGGAGGTGCCCCGCCGCTCGTTCTCGCCCGATCCTGGAGGTTGAACTGTCCACTGGACTCGTCCCGACCTCGACAGAGCCCAGGGAACTCACGGCGGCCTTCGAGCAGACGCTGCGTGTGTTCTTCGCGTCCCGCCGAGCGGTCGTCGATTCGATCGGCGGAGACTTCGCGCCCGCCGTCGACCAGCTGGAACAGTTCGTGCTCCGCGGCGGAAAACGCGTCCGGCCCGCCTTTGCCTGGACCGGCTGGCTCGGCGCCGGAGGCGATCCCGCCGAACCGCACTCGGCCGCCGTACTGCAGACCTGCGCGGCGTTGGAGCTCGTCCAGGCCTGTGCGCTGATTCACGACGACATCATCGACTCCTCCCGCACCCGACGCGGATTCCCAACCGTGCACGTCGCGTTCACCGACCGGCACAGGTCGCGTGGCTGGTCAGGTGAGTCCGCGCAGTTCGGCGATGCGGTCGCGATCCTGCTCGGTGACCTTGCGATGGCCTGGGCCGACGACATGGTCCGCGAATCCGGACTGACGCCCGATGCTGCGCTGCGGTTGGGTCCGGTGTGGTCGGCGATGCGAACCGAGGTGCTGGGCGGACAGTTTCTGGATATCACCGGCGAGGCCAGCGGCGACGAGACCGTGGCCGGCGCGCTCCGAATCAATCGCTACAAGACCGCTGCCTACACGATCGAGCGCCCGCTGCACATCGGTGCCTGCCTCGCTGGTTCCCCCGACGACCTCATCAGCGCGTACCGCAGCTTCGGTACCGATGTCGGCATCGCGTTCCAGCTTCGCGACGACCTCCTCGGCGTCTTCGGGGACCCCGCTGTGACGGGTAAGCCGTCCGGCGACGACCTGCGCGAAGGCAAACGAACGGTCCTGTTCGCCGTCGCGCTGACTCGCGCCGACGCGACCTCGCCGGCGACCGCGAAACTGCTGCGAACCAGCATCGGAACTGATCTGTCGGCTGCCGAGCTCGAACAGATCCGCGGCCTCTTGACCGACCTCGGAGCTGTTGCCGAGGTAGAACGACAGATCACCCAGTTGACCGAGCGCGCACTCCATGCGCTCGACGGATGCACGGCGACCACGCAGGCAAAGGAGCGTTTACGCGCAATGGCGGTTTCGGCGACTTCGAGGGCGAGCTAGTGGTCAAAACTGTTTCTGGGCCGACCGATCGGGTGGTTGTCGTCGGAGCCGGCCTCTCGGGTCTCGCCGCGGGCCTGCATCTGCTCGGCTCCGGCCGGGATGTCACGATCCTCGAGCGCAGCGACCGGCCGGGCGGCCGGGTCGGCAGCTTTACCGGTTCCGACTACGTAATCGATACCGGCGCAACCGTTCTCACGATGCCCGAGCTCATTGCGGATGCGCTTGCCGCCGTCGGTGCAACGTTCGAGACCACTACACCGCCGCTGCGTGTACGGCAACTCACACCGTCCTATCGCGCGCGGTTCGCGGACGGTTCGACCATCGACGTGCTCGCCGACGCGGACGCGATGGCGGCCGAGGTCGAGCGCACCTGCGGTCCCGAGGACGCCGAGGGCTATCGCCGCCTGCGGTCGTGGCTCGCCACATTGTTCGACGCCGAATTCGGCACTTTCATGGACGCCAACTTCGATTCGCCGCTGGACCTCGCCTCGTCGCGATCGTCGTTTGCTGATCTGCGCAAGTTGCTCGCGCTCGGCGGATTCGGCAAGCTCGGCCCGAAGGTCGAGGGGTTCATTCGTGACGAGCGCCTGCGGCGCCTCTTCACCTTCCAGGCGCTGTACGCAGGCGTCGCACCGCGACAGGCATTGGCCGTCTATGGCGCCATCCCCCACATGGATACCTGTCTCGGCGTCTATTTCACCGACGGCGGCATGCGCTCGATAGCTGCTGCGATGACCGACGCGTTCACCTCCGCCGGTGGCCGGGTGGAACTCGGCGCGGAGGTGACGGGAATCGAGTTCGACGGCACCCGTGCACGCCGGATTCGATCCGCCGACGGGCGCGAATTCGATTGCGATGCTGTGATTCTCACGACAGATCTCGGGTCGGTTCGACCGCTTTTCGGCGCCCGGGCACCACGCCGGCGCAAGCTGGTCGCGTCCCCGTCGGCCGTCGTCATGCACGGCACGGTGCCCGCCGACATCGCGTCGAGTTGGCCGGTCCAGGCACATCACACGATCGAGTTCGGCGCAGCGTGGAAGCAGACGTTCGAAGAGATCACCGCGCGCCCCGGCCGCGGAAAACTGATGACAGATCCGTCGCTACTGCTGACCAGACCGGCGCTGACCGATCCGGAACTGACGATCGACCGCGACGGCCGCGCGTACGAACCGCTGTCGGTTCTCGCACCGTGCCCCAACCTCGTCAGCGCGCCACTGGAGTGGGACTACCTGACCACGGCCTATGTCGGCGAAATCCTCGCCGAGTTGGAGAGCCGCGGCTACACGGGAATTGCGACTTACTTCACGGTCGACAAGGTGGACACCCCGCAGACATGGGCCGACCAGGGCATGCTCGACGGCAGTCCGTTCGCCGCCGCCCATCTTTTCCGGCAAACGGGACCTTTCCGGACGCGGAACCTCGTAAGAACGACAGCCAACGTCGTTCTTGCCGGCTGTGGAACTACACCCGGCGTCGGGGTGCCGACCGTCCTGCTGTCGGGAAAGCTCGCGGCCGCCCGGCTCGGCGACCGCTGAACGCGTGCCGGTGACTACGTCTGCGAGGCAGAAGCAAGGATTACGCCGCGGGGATACTAAACTGTTGCCTCGACCGGATACTTTTGCGGCCGCTGCCGCTGTCGCGACACTTGGGGAGAGGCACGTGGATTGATGTCTCCCCTCCGAACAGAACCTCGAGCACCGCGACTGCGCCGGTCTCTCGCGACCGCCGGAGTATTTCTCCGAAGTCCCGAAGGTCACGCGGCCCTGCTCGGCTTCGCCGGATCGGTGATGATTCTCGTCGGTGGGCTGGGCGCGGGAAGCGTTCGCCGGCGCGATCCGCTCCTCGAATGGGGTCATCTCTCCTGGTTGCGGTTCGGCCACGGCCTGGTGCTTTCCACACTGCTCGTGTGGGTCGGTGTGATCTTGATGATCACCGCCTGGGTTCGCCTCGGCCGGACAACCATCGCCGGCGGCGTCTCGCTGAACGAACTTCGCGCGATCGTGCCGATGTGGATCGGTCCGCTGCTGTTCTCGGTCCCGATGTTCAGCCGCGACGCCTATTCCTATCTCGCTCAGGGCGCGTTGCTGCGCGACGGCTTCGATCCCTACGAGGTCGGTCCCGTCGCGAATCCAGGGATTCTGCTCGACAACGTGAGCAACGTGTGGACCACGACGACAGCGCCGTACGGTCCGATTTTTCTGCTTCTCGGGCGCGGCGTGACGACAATCACCGGCGACAACGTCGTCGCGGGGACCATGCTGCTGCGCATCATCATGCTGCCCGGCCTGGCGCTGATGATGTGGGCCATTCCGCACATTGCGAGCCACCTGGGTGGCAAGACAGCTGTTGCGCTGTGGCTCGCGGTTCTCAATCCGCTCGTTCTCATTCACCTCATCGGCGGCGTCCACAACGAGATGCTGATGGTCGGCTTCATGGCCGCGGGTATCGCGCTCGTGCTGGAACGCCATCACGTCGCCGGCATCAGCGTCGTGGCAATCGCTGTGGCAATCAAAGCGACTGCGGCAGTTGCGCTGCCGTTCCTCGTGTGGATCTGGATGATGCACGAACGCGAGCGGCTGGCCGCGCTCGCAGAACAGAACGGTAGTGCGAAGAACGGCCGCTATCACGCCTTCGCAGTGTTCGTACGTACCGCCAGTGCGGGCGTCGCCGTGTTCGCCGCGGTATTCGCGGCGGCGTCACTGGCTGCGGGTGTCGGAATCGGCTGGCTGACGGCGCTTTCCGGTTCGCAGAAGATCATCAACTGGCTGTCGCTTCCAACGATCATGGCGCACCTGATAAGCATCGTCGCGTCGTGGTTCTCCGAGGTCCAGCCAGGCAGTACCCCACCACGCGAAATGCTCGACGTGACCCGTCTGATCTGCGGAATCGCGCTGGTGCTCATCCTTGCGTGGACCTGGTGGCGCTATCGCCGGACCGAGCGCGAGGCGGTGCTGGGCATCTTGATCGCGTTCGTCGCGATCGTCATCCTCTCTCCCGCGGCGTTGCCCTGGTACTACTCCTGGCCGCTGGCACTGGCTGCGGGTTTCGCGTTGTCGACGACGACTCTGATGATCATCGTCGGCCTTTCCACTTGGTTGATGCTCGTTTTCCAGCCCGACGGCTCGATCGGGCTCTATACCTTTCCGCACGTCGCGGCGGCAATTTTCGTCGCAGTGGTTGCTGCCCTTTCCCTGCGCACCGTCGACCCGCTGCGATTGCGGTCGACCCCGGAAGAAACACCACTCCCACCCGTCGAACCACGCAAAGCCGTCGACGGCGTAGTCGAGAATCGAGCTCCACGATGACTGTCGTACCGATCGCCACCGACGCCGAGTTGCTCGAGGCCTACGACAAGTGCCGCCAGGTCGCCTCCGGCTACGGGCGGACGTACTACCTGGCGACGAAGCTTCTGCCGCCGGCCAAGCGCCCCGGCTTCCACGCCCTCTATGCCTTCGCGCGGGTGGTCGACGACCTCGTCGACGTCGAAGCCGGTTCCAGCCGCACCTGGGCCGAATGCGCGGCCGAGGTGGACCGCGTCGAATTGCAACTGCGTGAACTGCTCGACCATCCCAGCGCACACACAGCCCTCGACCCCGCCTGGCGACCGAACCTCATCGCGTTCGCGGACACGATGAACCATTACGACATCCCGAGAGAGCACGTCTGGGCCTTCCTGCGGGCAATGCGCATGGACCTGCCCGGCACGCCAGAGTTTCGCGCAAAGTACGACACGATGGAGCAACTGCGGGACTACATGGCCGGTTCCGCCGCGGCGATCGGTCAGCAACTGTTGCCTATCCTCGGCTCGGTCGTGCCCAGGGAGGTCGCCGCGCCGCGTGCTGCGGCGCTCGGCGAGGCTTTCCAGTTGACCAACTTCATCAGGGACGTCGGTGAGGACCTCGTCCGTGACCGGCTCTACCTACCCGCTGACGAGCTCGCCGTGTTCGGCGTCGACTACGACCTCCTGAAGTACTGCCAGGCGCACGAGAAGACAGATCGGCGCGTGCAGAACGCTCTCGCGCACTTCGCGGCGATCAACCGGTCCATCTACCGGCGTGCGCTGCCCGGCCTGGACATGCTGGATCCGCAGGTGCGACCGTCGATGCGGGCCGCGTACACGCTCTACTCCGACATTCTCGAGGAGATCGAAAAGGCGGAGTATCGCGTCCTCGACCGTCGCGCGGTCGTCCCCAAACGCCGCAGGTTCGCTGTTGCAGGACCGGAGCTGTTGCGGGCGCTTGCCGTTCGCCGGTCCGCGCGCGCCAACTGAACGCTCAGAAAGCCATCGCCTGCGCCCGGCGCAGGACTTCACGCGCCAGATGCCCACGCAATGCTGCCGCCGGTGTGCCGGGCAGGCTGTCGTCCTCGGTGAACATCCACCGCAGCGACTCCTCTTCCGAGTAGCCGCCGTCCTTCAGGACGATCAAAAGCCCCGACAGTTGCTTGACGACCTTGCCGTCCTTGGTGAAGAAGAGCTCGGGGACACCGATGACGCCGTCGCGCTTGACGGCCACGAGTTGCCGATCACGCAGCATCTGATGAACGCGCGTCACCGGCAGCCTGAGCGTCTTGGCGACATCCGGAAGTTGCAGCAACGAAACCGACTCGGGGACGACATCGTCGCAGTAGGGAATTGCACTCACGGGCACAACGTTAACGGTTCGCGTCCGCGGAGTGCACAAGGATCGGCGTCCCAACGGCCGTGTTTCGCTGCAGCCCGTGCGATATCGGCGATGAATGGCTTCGAACAGATTGTGGATACCATCGATGTTTGAGACTGCGCATGTCGACGCGGTCGACGGTGACCGAGAGGGGGTGTAAATGAGGATCGATGGACATCATTTGATCGGCGAGGTACTCGACCGGCGTTATCGCGTGGATGCACGAATCGCACGTGGCGGTATGTCGACGGTGTTCCGCGGGCTCGATCTGCGGCTCGACCGGCCCGTGGCGATCAAGGTTATGGACGCTCAGTTCGCGGCCGACCCGAAATTCCTCGCTCGTTTCGAATTCGAGGCGCGCGCGGTCGCACGGCTCAAGCACCCAGGCCTCGTCGCGGTGTACGACCAGGGCCACGACGGCGAGTTGGCGTTCCTTGTCATGGAACTCGTCGAGGGTGGCACGCTTCGCGAGCTCCTTCGCGAACGCGGCCCGATGCCGCCGCACGCGGTGTGCGGCGTCGCCGAACCGGTGCTGAGCGCGTTGGGCGTCGCCCATGCGGCGGGGCTGGTGCACCGCGACATCAAGCCCGAGAACGTTCTCATTTCCGACAACGGGGACGTGAAGCTGGCCGATTTCGGTCTGGTCCGGGCTGTCGCCGCCTCGAACGTGACGTCCAACAGTGTCATCCTCGGCACAGCGGCGTACCTGTCCCCCGAGCAGGTGTCGAACGGCTATGCCGACGCCCGCAGCGACGTCTACTCGATGGGCGTCCTCGTTTTCGAAATGCTCACGGGCGGAACACCGTTCAACGCGGACACGTCACTGTCGGTGGCCTACCAGCGACTCGAGAAGGATGTGCCGAGCCCTAGCGACTTCATCGAGGGCGTGCCGCACGAGTTCGACGAGTTCGTCGCCGAGGCGACATCACGCGAACCGAGCCACCGTTTCGCCGATGCCGCCGAGATGGCCGGCGCACTTCGCACGATCGGGCGGGCATTGGAACTTCCCGAGTATCGGGTCCCAGCGCCCGAGCGTTCCGCCGAGCACGCAAGCGCCCGACCCGCACCCGTCAGTCCGCCGTTCGACGATCCCGAGCGAACAGACCCGCACAGGCGCAGACCCGACCAGCAGCGACCCGTCGACGTGCGCTCTGCAGGTCCGCATCCGACGACGGCGGAATTCGCGAACTCGGCGACCGCAATCGTGCAGCCCGTCGGACCGCACGCGGTCGACCGACCCGTGCAGCACCAACCGGTTCACCACCACACAAAGGTCGTCACGGGACCGACTCCGCGGCGCCCCGACGCCTACCCAGGTCCATCGGTACCCGACGAACCCGACCAGCGGCAGTATCCCTACCCGGACTTCATCGAGGACCGCAGGCGCTCGCGCCGCACCATGATCGTGTGGTTGCTCATCATCGCGCTCCTTGCAGTGGCGGTCGGGGTCGGTGGCTGGTGGCTCGGGTCCGGCCGCTATACGGCGGTACCGGTGATCAGCGGCCTCGACCGCGCCGCAGCGACCGAGCGGCTCACAGACGCGGGATTGCGGACCGAACTCCGCAACGAACACTCGGACATCGTGCCGGTCGACGCGATCATCGGCACCGATCCCGCAGCGGGATCACGGGTCGTCCGCGATTCGACGGTCGCCCTGTTGATCTCGCTCGGTAAACCCGTCGTTCCCGACGTCGTTCCCGGCGAGGCCGTCGACGTCGTCGAGCAGCGCCTGCGAGACGCCGGTCTCCGCCCGATCGATGGCGGAACCGCGTACAGCACGAACGCCGCCGCCGGGTCTGTCGCAACGCTCGATCCCGCCCCAGGGACCGAAGTTGCGGTCGACTCGGAAGTGAAGGTCGTGCGCAGCAAGGGCTTACCGCCGGTGACCTTGCCCGATCTGAAGGGACAGACCGAAGCCGAGGCGCGCCGCACACTCGAGACGCAGGGGATCACACTGCGCGCGAGCCAGGTGATCTTCGATTCCAGCGTGGATGGCGGGTCCGTGATCCGGTCCGAGCCCGCCGCCGGAGCTCAGGTTGCCGGTGGTAGCGAGGTCACGCTCGTGGTGTCCAACGCAGTGAAGGTCCCCGACGTCACCGGCCAGAGCGTCAACTCCGCCCGCGACGATCTCACAGCTGCCGGTTTGGACGTCGACGTGCGACAGCTCGCGCCGATCAACGCATCTCTCGTGATCGCTCAGAATCCGGCCGGCGGGAAACGGGTGCAGCCAGGTAGTTCGGTCACCATCACGTCGTTCCCCTGACCGGTCCGGGTCAGCCGCGCAGCATCTCCGCCACAAGGAACGCCAGCTCCAGCGACTGCTGGGTATTGAGGCGGGGATCGCACGCGGTCTCGTAGCGTCCCGACAGATCGAGATCCGAGATGTCCTGCGCGCCGCCGAGACACTCCGTGACGTTCTCGCCTGTCAACTCGACGTGAATGCCACCCGGGTGTGTACCGAGATTGTGGTGGACCTCGAAGAAGCCCTGCACCTCGTCGACGATCCGATCGAAGTGCCGAGTCTTGTAACCGGTCGACGCCTCGTGGGTGTTGCCGTGCATCGGGTCGCACTGCCAGATGACCTGGTGACCGGTCGCCTGCACCTTCTCGATGATCGGAGGCAGCAGGTCCCGGACCTTCGAGTTGCCCATGCGGGAAATCAGCGTGAGGCGTCCGGGCTTGTTCGTCGGGTCGAGACGCTCGACATATTCGACGGCCATTTCCGGCGTTGTGCTCGGGCCGACCTTGAGTCCGATCGGGTTCGCAAGCAACTCGGCAAATGCGATGTGGGCACCGTCGAGCTGGCGGGTCCGGTCGCCGATCCACAGGAAATGCGCAGAGAGGTCGTAGAGCGACGGGTTGCCGGCCTCGTCATGCGACAGCCGGAGCATCGCGCGCTCGTAGTCGAGCACGAGAGCCTCGTGGCTCGCGAAGATCTTCGCGGACTGCAGATTCGGATCGGTCACACCGCAGGCGTTCATGAACGCGAGCCCGCGGTCGATCTCGGTAGCCATCTGCTCGTAACGCGCACCGGCCGGCGAATTCGCGACGAACTCGCGGTTCCAGTCGTGGACCTTGTGGAGGTCGGCCATCCCCGCACCGGTCAGCGCCCGAACGAGGTTCATCGCGGCGCTCGCGTTCGCGTACGCCCGGACGAGCCGCGACGCATCGTGGACGCGGACCGCCGCGTCGGCAACCAGCGAGTTCACCATGTCGCCGCGGTAGGACTTCAAACCGAGAGCATCGATGTCCGCCGAGCGCGGCTTCGCGTACTGCCCGGCAATGCGCCCGACCTTGACGACGGGCAGGCTCGCACCGTAGGTGAGGACGACAGCCATCTGCAGCAACGTGCGGATGTTGCCCTTGATGTGCGGCTCGGTGTTGTCGGCGAACGTCTCGGCGCAGTCACCGCCCTGCAGCAGGAAAGCCTCGCCGCGCGCGACCTGCGCGAGCCTGTCCGAGAGCTCTTCGACCTCGGACGGCACGCAGATGGGCGGCACGCTCTCGAGCACGGTGCGCATAGCCGCAGCTTGCCCCTCGGGCCAGTCCGGCTGCTGTGCGGCCGGCTTCGCGAGCGCGACATCCAGCTTTTCGCGCATCTCGGGAGGCAACGGCGGCAGTTCGGGCAAGCGGTCGATCGGCACGTCGACAGTCCAGTTCACCATTACAGGATATTCGCATTCGGGCCGGTCGAAGGTGTCGGGATAGATCACCTTTGGTTATGGGTCGCGAGCGGGGTCTCACCGCGGCCGCGCGGGGGTCGATGCGGCGTTACCGTATGGGTACGGGGACTGGCATAGTGTGCGGCGACCACCTAATTCGTAGAAGTGACAAATCCGTTCCGGCACATACGAATCCGAATGCTCGTCGACGAGGAGAACCAGCGGTTGCGCTATTTCTATGATTGCGAGTTCATCGAAGACGGCGTCACCATCGACCTCGTCTCGATCGGCATCGTCGCCGAGGACGGGCGGGAATACTACGCTGTATCAACCGAATTCAACCCGGACAAGGCCGTGCCGTGGGTGCGTAAGAACGTGCTGCCGAAGCTGCCGCCCATGTCATCGCCCCTCTACAAGAGCCGGCAAAAGATCCGTGACGACGTTCTCGCGTTCCTGGTTCCGCGCCCGACCGTCGAGCCGGAACTATGGGCCTGGGTCGCTGCCTACGATCACGTTGCTCTGTGCCAGCTGTGGGGTCCGATGACGGCGCTGCCACGCGCACTGCCCCGATTCACCCGCGAACTGAAGCAGTACTGGGAGCAGTACGGCTGCCCGCCGATCCCGCCGGCCCCCGTCGATGCCCACGACGCGCTTGCGGACGCGCGCCACAACATGGCCAAGTTCGACGCCATCGAGGCCTATCGCTCGCGCTCGGTTGCGAGCAATTAGCGCAGGTCGCAAGTGGTGACCCGCGCGCCGGTTATGCTCTTTGGCGGAACAATTTCGGAAAACAAGGAGAATTATGGCGCGGGGACTACGGACTGCGGCCGGTAAGAATCTGGCGCAGCCACGTTGGACCAGCGCGTTTCAGGTCGGGAGCGGCGCGGCCTGGCTCCTGATGCTGATCGGCATTCCGGTACTGCTCGTCGGGCTCGAAGGCAGCGGGATGATCGATCTCGCGGTCTATCGAACCGGCGGGCGGGCCTGGCTCGAAGACCTCTCCCTGTATGCCAAAGATTTCCCCGGCACTCTGGGCGGACCGCGACTTCCCTTCACCTATCCCCCGATCGCCGCAGTCATTTTCGGCGGTCTAGCGGTAATGCCGCTCTGGGTGGCGAAGACACTGATCTGCGCAGGCACCTTCCTCGCGCTCTCGGGTACTTGCTGGGCCGTCACCGCGAAGTTCGACCTGCGAACCGGCATCGCACTCCCGCTGGCCGGTACAGCCGCGGTCCTCGCGGTGCTCTCTCAGCCGTTCCGCTCCACACTGGACTTCGGCCAGGTCAACGCGTTCCTGATGGTCCTCGTAGCGGTCGATTGCCTCGCTGTCCGCGATCGCCGGTTCCGCGGCATCCTGGTCGGCCTCGCGGCGGCCATCAAGCTGACGCCGGCAATCTTCGTCCTGTACTTCATCCTGCGTCGCGACTGGCGTGCCGCGATCACGACGTTCGTGTCGTTCGTCGCCTTCAGCCTGCTCGGATTCGCTCTGGCACCGCGCGACACCATGAACTACTGGTTCGACGCCCTACTCGACCCCAGCAGGGTCGGCGGCCTCGCGTACGCCTACAACCAGTCGCTGCGCGGCGTGCTGCACCGTTTCGATCCACCCGCGTCCGTCGAGTCGCTGTTGTGGGCAGGTCTCGCTGTTGCGGTGCTCGTCGTCGCGTGGCAAGCGGGTAAACGCGCTGTCAACGCAGGCAACGATGTGGGTGCACTGGTTGCAATCGCGACTGCCGGTCTCCTGGTTTCGCCTGTGTCCTGGGCCCACCACTGGGTCTGGATCGCGCCGGCAATGTTGCTCGTCGGCTGGTCGATCTGGCGCGCAAACGCGTGGCGCCTCGTTCCCTTCGCGCTCGCGGCATGCGCGATCTTCTATATCGGACCGTTCGAATGGTTGCCGCAGGAGAACAATCGTGAGCTCGATTGGTCGGTCTGGGAGATCATCATCGGCAACAGCTACGCCTGGCTGGGGATCGTGCTGCTCGTCGTGATGGCCTACTTCTGGCGCTACAGCCCGTCCGAAGCAGCGCCCGCCGTGGTCGACGAGGACTCGACGCCGACCGCGCAGGGTTCGCGCTAGCTCGCTCGGGTGTCCGGAATCCGGTCGGCGATCGCCTTCTCGGCGGCGGGCTTGCCGTCCGTCTTCTTCAACGACGAACCGTAGATGTCGACATATTCCTGACCGGACAGCTGCATCAGCTCGTACATGACTTCGTCAGCGACGGCGCGCTCGATGAAGCGGTTGCCGCCGAGGCCTTCGAAGCGCGAGAAATCCATCGGCTTGCCGACCCGTACCGTGACCTTGGCCGGTTTGAACTTCTTCGTTCCGGGCGGCGTGACGAGGTTGGTGCCGATCATGGCAACCGGAATCACCGGTACGCCGGTCTCGAGAGCCAGCCGCGCAAGGCCCGTCTTCCCCTTGTAGAGCCTGCCGTCGGGCGACCGTGTGCCCTCGGGGTACAGACCGACAAGCTTCTCCTTTTCCAGGTACCGCTTGGCGGTGATCAGCGCGGACTCGGCGGCGTCGGCACCGCTGCGGTCGATCGGTACCTGACCGGTCGCTGTGAAGAACCAGCGCTGCAGCAAGCCGGAGAGACCGGGCGTCGTGAAGTACTCACTCTTGGCGAGGAACGTGATGCGGCGACGCGACATCAGCGGGAGGAAGAGCCAGTCCTGAATGGAGAGGTGATTGCTGGCCAGGATGGCCGCGCCGTCCTCGGGAATATTTTCCAGACCCTCGATCCGCGGACGGTTGTACAGGCGAAGAATTGGTCCTACGAACACAAACTTCAACAGCCAGTACGCCATGGCGTCCTTCCCCGATCCGGGCAGATTTTCCAACAAGACTTCCGACGAGTAACTCTACCGAGCAATCAGAACCACTTCTACCTGCGCGGGAGGCTCAGCCCGACGACTCGGTCAGCACAGCGCGCGCCAGCGCCGCAGCGCCGATCATCGCGGCTGCTTCACCGAGCTGAGTTGTCCGAATTCGGGCCAGCGGACGGTGACCCGCACCCGTCACGAGCGCCGCATAGTGCTCCCGCGCTTCGTCGAGGTACAACGGCGCGGAACTGCTGACACCACCGGCAATCACGATGAGGTCGGGGTCGTAGATATCGCTGACGAAGGCGAACCCGATCCCGAGCCAGTGCGCGAAATCCGCGATCGCCTCGAGCGCGACCCGGTCGCCATCCTGCGCTGCGCCCGCAACCCGCCGACCCGTCAGCGAGCCCGGATCACGGACGACCTCGCGCGCCATGATCGCCGACTTCGCGGGGTTCGCGGCCAATAGCTCGATAGCCGTGTCTGCCAAGGCCGTTCCGCTGCAATACCGTTCCCAGCAGCCGCGCTTTCCGCACGCACACGCCCTACCGTCGGGAACCACCTGAACGTGCCCCAGTTCCGGCGCAACACCGTGGCTGCCCCGGTACAGTTCGCCGTCGATCAGCAGCGCCGCACCGATGCCGGTCCCGATCGCAACCATGACGACGTTGCGACCGCCCGCCGCCGAACCGAACTTGTGCTCGGCCCAGACTGCTGCGTTCGCGTCGTGCTCGAGGATCACGGGCAAGCCGAGCCGCTCACCGAGTTCGCGGCCGACCGGTGCGTTGATCCACGGGAGGTGTGGTGCGAACCGAACCGTCGTGCGGTCGCTCGTGATGAATCCCGCAACGGCCAATCCGACAGCACCGATGTTGTGGCGCCCCGCCAACTCCCGCACCGCTCGATCGAGACCGTTCTCGAGAGCACGCGCGGATTGGGGCGTCGGCGCCTGTGTCATGTCCAGCACCTGGCCGTCCGAGTCGACGACTGCCGCACGGATACTTGTGCCGCCCACGTCTATGCCGACGGTCAGCGACGCTTTCTTGCCGCGGTTCACACCACGGGTGCCCATGAACCGGGATTGTCCCCGTTCGAGTGCAGTTTCGTGCTGGATGTCGGATTGATCGTGATCGGAATGTTCACGAACTTGACGGCTTCCGGCCTGGCAGTGGTCCGTGGCGCCTCGGAACCGTTCTTTGGGCTGGGCGTGGTCTTCGCCAGATCAGCCGGAATCCTGGGCTCGACGGGGACGCCGGCGAGCGCTTCCCGAAGAACCACGATCACCGACGTGCCGTGGTCGGCGAGCGTGCCCAGAATGTCGTGGTGCTCCCCGCGGACCAGCGCGGTCACGGCGCAGACCGGGCACCAGTCGCAGCTCGACCACGCCTCTCTGCTGGCGCCGACAGCAGCGCGGCGCAGCGTCGGTTCGACGCGCTCGAGAAACGCTTCTGCGAGCAGCCGCAACTCGTCGCCGAAGTGCGGATGGTCATCGTGCGGAATCTCTTTGCCGGCAGCTCCGTCGTTCACGGCGCCGTTTTGTGCAGCGCCGTTATTTGCAGCGCCGTTGTGTGCAGCGCCGTTATTTGCACTGTCTTTCGCGTCGCTCATTTGGGCCATACCTTCGCATCCGGACGGAATCGGACAATCAAGCTGTCACCGGCCAGTTCGGCGGCATCGACAGTGCATCGGCGCAGCACCGACGCCAACCGAATCCGGCGACGGAAACCGTCGGCTCCGACTATCAAATCGTCCTCCGCTCGCGCTAGGCGCAGGCTCGACTTATCCACGACCGGCAAATGCAGCCGCATCGCGTACACCGAATCCACACCCGTTCCTGACTCCAGCGACACCGAGACGGTCTGCTCCGCGCCGTTGCGATCGGCGACCGTGTCGGTCATGTCGGCGTTCACCGCGTATGCGAGTGCGCCCAGAGACGACAACCCTACCGGCTCGGGACCCGTGTGCTGAGCCATCAGAATCGTCACGCCCAGCATCGACTCTTCGATCGAGGCGACCACGTCGAGTTGCTCGCCGCGGCGATTTCGGTACCACCGGACGGCGGGGTGGATGTCGTCGGACGGCAAATCACCAGGCGGATCCAGGGGCGGCAGCACCTTGTTGACGACCACGGCGTCGATCCGCATGCCGAGCAGCGCGAGCGCGGACCTGATTCTGACGGTCTCCGCAGCCGAGATTCGCTCGGGTTCGGTGATCAAACGCACACCGGTGCGGTCCCGGTCTGCGAGGAGGTCGCGCACGGTCCCGACCTCCGAAACGATCTTCTCCACGGTGGCCGCCAGGACCGCGCGGCGGATGTCGGTGCCGATCGCCGAAGCGATTCGGCGGTGCTTGGGCCAGATGCGTTCGAGGTAGCCGAGGAACATGTCCGGCCCAGCGAGGGTTCGCAACGTGTCGGCTGTCGGTCCGCAGTCGACGACGATGATGTCCCACTGGTCGTCCGAGCCCAGGTCCGCGATCTCGGCCAGGCCGAGGAGTTCCTGAACGCCCGGCAGACCGGTCAGCTCGCCGGCGTCCAACGTCGTGAATTCGGCGCCGTGATCGTGTCCGCCGCCCTTGCTCAGCAGTCCCGACGCCTCGCGGTACCGGTCTTCGAGCAGTGCCAGGGTGTCGATTTCGATGACTTCGAGGCCCGGCATCACCTGCTGCACGCCGGCGGTCGTGCCCGGATCGTGCGCGATCTGGATGCCGAACGCGTCTCCCACGGAGTGCGCGGGGTCGATCGATGCGAGTAGGACGTTCTCGCCCGAGCGGGCGTGTGAGATCGCGGTCGCCGCCGCGAGCGTCGTCTTTCCGACACCGCCCTTGCCGACGAAGAACTCGATCCGCGCGTTCTTTCGAGCTTGGCGCTCAGCGCCGGCCGAGCCGCTCAGCCTTCCACTCGTTTCTTCAATTCCTTCAACGCAGTGTCGGTGATGACCTTCTCCGCCTTCCTCTTGAAAGCGCCGATCATCGGAATGTTGAGATCGACACTCAGCTCGTAGGTCACCTCGGTGCAACCGTTCGGCTTGTCGACGAGCGTGTAGGAACCGTGCTGCGCCTTCTGCAGGTCGCCTCGGACGAGTTCCCAGCTGACCGACTTGCCATCGCCGGCCCAGTCGTAGACGAGATCGTAGCTTTCTTTGAACACACCCGCATCCAGGACGAAGCGAACCAGCTTTGCCCGGCTGTCACTGCCCGCTTCGACGACCTCGACGGTCTTCGCTGCCGCCACCCACGCCGGGTATCGATCGAAATCGGCAATCACGTCCATCACCAGCTTCGATGGTGCGCCGATGACGATCGACCTCACAGTACTGTCGGCCATCCGCTACCGATTCCTTTCGCGAAATGTTGCATGCGATCCTGACGCCGATCGCGGATCGCGTGACTATCACACACGAAACAGGCCATCCAGGACAATCGGGGGGATTCAGCCGACCGGCTCACCCGGCTTCCGGCCTGCTTCGAGCTCACCCTTGATCTCGAACGACATCTTTTTGCCCGCAACACGTCGAATTCTGTTCAGCTCCAACACCTTGCGACTGTCGAACGCGCCTGTCGGTTCCGCGTGCAAGAAGTAGTGCAGGATCACGCCGTCGAGCGCAGGTTCGAGCCATACCTCCATGGTGCCGGTCAACGCGCCGCTGACCGCCCAGCGAATCCCCTGCTCCGCCCGGTCCTCGCGGACCTCCAGTGAGAGGTCGGGCCACCACTGCCGCCACCTGTTCGGCGCCGCAACCGCGGCTCCGACGCGGACCGGCTGCGCCGCCACAAATGTCTGATCTGCGACCTGAATCGTGCTCATGGCGTCGAAGCATAGGGGCTTCGCTCCCGTGCGCGGTTAGCGAGTCCAGGGACTCTGCAACCGCGCACGGGTCAGCGCAGCAGTGCTTGCAGGCGCGCGGCGAGGACGTCCCATCGCCAGTTCTCCGCCACCCATGTCCGCCCGGCCGCCCCCATGGCGGCGGCGCGGTCTCGGTCCGCCAGCACGTTGACGACTGCTTCGGACACGGCGGCGACCGACCTTCCCTCCACGACATGACCGGTTTCGCCTTCGACGACGGTTTCCGGCGCACCGCCCGAATTACCGGCGATGACCGGCACACCCGTCGCCGACGCCTCGAGGAACACGATGCCGAGCCCCTCGACGTCGAGGCCGGCGCCACGCGTCCGGCACGGCATCACGAACACGTCGGCGATCGTGTGGTGTGCGGCAAGTTCGGCCGCCGGTACGCCGCCGGTGAAGACGACATCCTTGGCCACACCGCTGGACTCGGCCAATTGGCGCAGTGTGTCGCCGTACGGTCCGCCGCCGACGATCACCAGAACGACACCGTCGATCTGCTTCTTGATCGCGGGCAGTGCCTTGATCAACACGTCCTGTCCCTTGCGGGGTACCAGTCGGGACAGGCACACGATGGTCGGACGTTCGCCCAGCCCGTACCGGGTCCGCAGTTCGGCGCGGGCCGCCGGATCGGGACGGAACACGTCGGTGTCGACCCCGGGCGGCAGGTGCTCGAGCGCGGCCTCGGCGCCGAAGGCCGCCGCAAACCGGCCGCGGGTGTAGCGGCTGACATAGGTGACTGCGTCGGTGTGGTCACCGATGACGCGCAGGGCCTGGCGCGCTGCGGGCAGCATCGACCAGCCGACCTCGTGGCCGTGGGTGCTCGCGACGACACGCTGCGCGCCCGCCCGCCGAACGACCGGTGCCAGCAGTGCCAGCGGCGCGGCCGCGCCGAACCAGGCACTGTCGCACCCGGTCGACGTCATGAGCTGCGCAGCCCGGCGGGCGACGAACGGGGTCGGGACCATGAGGGTCGTCGGGTGACGGACCACCTCGAACGGCTGCTTGGCGTCGAACTTGATGTGGCTGTCGCCTCGCCAGCGCGGCGCGTAGACGACGAGGTCGTCGGCGGGCAGCTTGCCTGCGAGCGTGTGCAGGTAGGACTGGATGCCTCCGGGACGCGGCGGGAAGTCGTTGGTCACCAGGAGGGTGCGCGGCATGGGGTGACCTTACCCAGGAGCATTCGACAGAAGTCGGCTGCTTGTCCATTTACGCCAGCCGTCCAGGAAATCGGCCGTCCCCATGCCGAGAACCGCTCGAAAGGCGGCGTCCACCCCTGCCTCGTCGACCGGTCCGCGGGCGAGTTGCCGATAGAGGTCGACCAGGGCGCGCTCGCCGAAGTCGGCCGCCAGGTATGCGCACGCGGACCACGCCGTCTCGTACGCGAGCCCAGCGCTCTCTGGAGCCGCGAAGTCGGCGTCGGTGGGCAACGAGGTGGGCAGCGCGCCGTTCGCGACCTGACGCGCCAACGTCGGGGCTGTGCGCGCAAACGCCAGCTCCGAGTCGCGATAGCCCGAATAATCGGCAAAGCCTTCCAGGATCCACATGGGCGATCCGTCGACGGTCGCTGCACGCGCCGCGACGTGCGTCAACTCGTGCCGCAGCACCGATCGCCGGGTCACAACGGTCAGCCGATCTGCCGATTCGGGGCTGAACACGATCCGCTGGCCGGTCACGGGCGAACCCTGCGTGACCGCGTCGGATACCGACACAGCCGCGACATCGAGGCCGCTGCGGGGCGCTCCGGCAAGGGCGGCGAACTCTTCCTGGCTCGCCGCCGCAAACACGAGCGCGGAGCCCACCCACCCCGGCCCCCACAGGGACGACACTGCCGGGACCGCGGTCGCCAGCTCAGCCGCGAGGGCGTCGACGGTCTCGTCGGTGTGGCCGAGCACGACCGATGTCCGACCATCGGCCGTCGGGACCGAAACAGCGGTGAGCGGCCCGAAGTCCCACGGCCCACGCCAGGTGGTCCTGCCGCCTGCGGGCGCGTCGGACACCAACTTCCAGCCATCGCCCCGCCGCGCCACCGTCAGAGCGACAGGTTTGCGCGTCGGCATTGTGTCCGGTCCGGCCACTGCGTACCGCAGATAGACCGGCGGAGTCCAGACGTCGGCGGCACCGAGTGCGTCGGCAACGGCCGGATCGACGGGTTGCTCGGGTTCGGAACCGATTTCGAAGCCCCAGTCGGCAAGCGGAACGCCGGCGAGGTTGTGCGCACGTGCAATCTCGCGGTCCAGGAAACCGGGTTCGGCCTGCACATCGAAGAGCGGTAAGAGCGCGTCTGCGTCATCGGCACGCACAGCCGCTGCCCAGGCGTCGAGGACGGTCTGCAGCCCCTGGCGGCGTTGTTCTTCGTAAGGATTCGACGATGGCGTGCGGGTCGCCGGACCCGTGCCGGCCGACTCGGTCGAACCGCGCACAAAGACCATCACCGTGACGGTCAACGCCACAACGAGCCCGAAAAGTGCTGCAATTTCCCAGCGGCGAATGCGCCGCTTACCGGAGTTGAACGAATCCGTTTCGGTCGTCAGTATCGGCGAGCGCCGTAGTACGGGCCGCCCGCGCTGAGCGGGACGATCGCGACCGGCACACCGAACGTCGAAGCGTGCAGCAGCATGCCGTTACCTGCGTAGATGCCCACATGCGACGCGTCGGAATAGAACCCGACGACATCACCCGGTTGCAGATCCTTCTTGTCGACCGGCGTGCCCCCGGCCATCTGAGCCTGGCTCGAACGCGGCAAGTTCTTGCCGATCTGGCGATACGCCCACACGACGAGTCCGGAGCAATCGAACGAACCCGGACCTGTCGCACCCCACGAGTAGGGGCTGCCGATCTTCGTGATGCCCGCGCGCAGCGCGTCGACCCCCCCGCCGGTCAAACCCTGCAGCAAAACGAGTGGATCGAACCCGGGTGGCAGCGCCGAGCCGGCAAACATTCCCTGTTCGGCGGTCGAGAGCTGGGTCCAGGCCTGCAATACCTGCGCGATCGACGCGTCCAGTTCGCTCTGCTTCTTCTGCAGCTCGTCACTGACGGCCTTCGCCTGCTCGACGGCCCCGCGTGCCGCCTCGGCGGATGCGCGGGAAGCCGATTCGGCCGTAGCTGCGTCGGTGCGAGCCTGTTTGAATTCGCCGACCTGCTCGGCGGTCGATGTCGAGATGACGTTGAGCATCGACATCTGATCGAGCAGCTGCTGCGGCGAATCACTCGTCAGCACTGCGAAAAGGCCGGTGGTCGATGCTCCGCGATAGTTCGCGACGGCCACGCTGTCGATGACCGGCTGGTATTCGGCGATCTTCGCGTTGACCGATTCGAGCGCCTGCTGATCTGCCACGCGTTTGGTTTCGGCGGTGTTCTGGTCGGCCAACTTCTTGTCGAGTTCGATCTGTGCGTTGTGCAGTGACTCGTTGAGTTGCTCGGACTGGCGGGCCAACTCGGTCAACTGCTGTATCGCGTCGTTCGAATTGCCCGGCGTCGAAGCTGGGTCCGCAAGCGCGGGCCCGTTCGGGAGAGTCACCACCGCGATCGACAACAAGCTGACAGCAATAGCGCCGGCTGCCGTTCGGCGCACGCTTCGCATTGCCACGGATCGAACTCCGTTCCATTCCGTCGTGCTCGGTTCGCATGTGGGCATGAACCGGACCCGCCACAGATCAGCGCCCGCGCGCGGGGTCCAGCCGAGTACATCGGTCTACGTTGCCCGACGCTCTCCTAGCGGGGATAGCGCATCGACTCGATGACGCCGAGTCCGGAATCGCCCGCAAGGTCTCGGACAGGTTACGAAAGTGCGTACGTAGATGTCCAGCGCGGACACGAATTGATTACGCCCATCCCGTCGTCCGGACAACGCCGAAGGGGCGGTCCGGATAACCGAACCGCCCCTTTCGGTGGCAGTAGAACTGCGGATGGATCAGATGCGGCGGGCCGCCATGATGGACATCGAGTGCAACGGCGCGTACTGCACCGGCGTGCCGGAGGTCGACGCGTGGATGATGTTGCCGTTGCCGGCGTACATCGCGGCGTGGCCGCCACCGTTGTAGATCAAGATGTCGCCGGGGCGAAGGTCGTCAAGCGAAACCGCGTAGCCGGCGCCTGCCTGCGAACCACTGGTGCGCGGCACGCCGATTCCGGCCTGGCTGTACGCCCACTGGACGAGACCCGAGCAGTCGAACGCGTCCGGGCCGGAGGCGCCGTAAACATAGGGCGAACCGAGCTTGGACTGCGCCGCGGCAAGCGCGCGCTCTCCGACTGCCTGGACGGGCGCGATGGGGGTCGGCAGAGCGAACGGGGCGGGCAGGTTCGAGATGCCGGGGATGCCGGCGACACCTGGGATGTCGACAACTCCGAAGCCGGGAACGTCGACCGGTTCGGCCATCGCGGGGGCGGCAGTCGGGACAATCATCGCGCCGAGTGCGAGGGCCCCGGCGACGGCAGCCCGACGCGCGGGTCGATGCGTGGTGTTAAGCGCCATGAAAAGTTGTGCTCCGTTTCTTCCGTTCGTCCACCGGCCGGGTTAGCTGACGGGTTCGGGCTCGGAAGTGCCCTACCCACCGAGTCGCGCTGTACGCGGTCCGGCGGGATTCACCCCAGTCGAAACCTGGGTTCCCGGCTCGTTCGCTCATGAGAGCGTCCGATTAGGCGGTGACCTGCAGTGCTGCACGAGGTAGTCCAGCAAGACTCTGCAATGTCTCGAAAAGATTACGAAGCGATATCTGCCGCGTCTAACCGTCGACCGCCGATTCGCTGTCGGCGGCTAATTCAACTTTTGATCGGTGCGACCGCCGTCACGTTTTCGCCGTTCGGAGGTTTCGCCGGGGCAGCCACGGGGAATAGAAGGGGGGAGCAAACGCAATTCGAGCGCATATGCACTGCCTTATCTCAGGCAGTATTCAGCACATCACTGCAGGTCAGTGACATTTTCTCGCAGCCTGGAACCAACTGGTCGGTTACGCGGTGGGCAATCGGCTGGAAATTCGGACAAATCCACGCCCGCACGCAAGAACGTCGATTGCCGACTCGGGGAGCATTGATTCATTTCGTCGATGACTGTGATCCGCGCCTCCAATCGCAGCCAGAGCCGTTATTTGGCGAATGATCACGTAAAAGCATTCGCGAATACCGCGAATTCGAATTTGCGCGATCAGGACTATTCGCCGCGGCGCGTCCACGAGAGCCTGTCGGTGCCCGGTCCTACTCTGACGTTCGTGAGCTTGCCGATCCCCTGGGACAGTCGTCCGAGACGCGCGTCGAGCTCCACATTCTCGGGATACGACCAGGTTGCCGGCTGGCAAGGTCCCGCGCGCCAGCTCGCGTTCGACGAACTGGACACTCCCCTCTGCGATACGACGTTCGTCGTCGTCGACCTCGAAACGACCGGTGGGAGCAGCGAGAACGACGCCATCACCGAGATCGGCGCGGTCAAGATCCGCGGCGGTGAGGTTATCGGCGAACTCGCGACCCTCGTCGATCCTGGCCGCTCGATTCCGCCTCTGATCGTCGAGATCACCGGGATCACCACCGCGATGGTGATGGGCGCGCCCACGATCGATCGCGTGCTTCCCAGCTTCCTCGAGTTCGCGAAGGGCGCCGTGCTCGTGGCGCACAATGCGCCTTTCGATGTCGGTTTCCTGCGTGCCGCCGCGGCCGAACGCAACATCCCATGGCCGCAGTTCAAGGTGCTGTGCACTGTGAAGCTCGCGCGCAGGGTGCTCACCCGCGACGAGGCACCGTCGGTCAAGCTCTCCGCTCTCGCTTCGCTCTTCCGCGCGACGACCCAACCTACGCACCGGGCACTCGACGACGCCCGCGCAACCGTGGACGTCTTGCACGCTCTACTGGAACGCATCGGCAATCAAGGCGTCCAGAGCTACACCGAACTCGTCGACTACCTGCCGGCCGTTTCTGCCGGCCAGCGGTCCAAGCGCGGGCTGGCGGCCGGCCTACCGCGAACTCCGGGGGTCTATCTGTTTCGTGGGCCCGGCGACGAGGTCCTCTATATAGGCACCACCGTCAACCTGCAGCGACGCGTGCGCAACTACTTCACCGGCTCCGAGACCCGTGGCCGGATGAAGGAGATGGTGGCCCTCGCCGAGCGGGTCGACCACGTCGAGTGCGCGCATTGGCTCGAGGCGGGGGTACGGGAGCTCCGCCTTCTGGTCGCGCACGCCCCGCCGTACAACCGCCGTTCGAAGTTCCCGAAACGCGCATGGTGGGCAACGCTCACCGACGAGGCTTTTCCGCGATTCACCCTGACGCGCAAGGCCAGCGCAGGCTCACTGGGCCCGTTCGGATCGCGCGCGCACGCAGCCGATGTGACGGCCACGATCGGCGAGTTCTGCGGCATCCGTACCTGCACCGCTCGCATCCCGGCGGGCGAAATGCACGGTAGGGACTGTCCCTACGCCGTGGTCGGCGGTTGTCCCGCATCGGCACGTCAGGCCTTCCAAACGGCCGAAGAGTACAGCTGCTCGGCAGCGGCGGTCCGCGACCTGATCGCAGGTCGCGACGACGAACCGCTCCGGCGCATGCGACACCGGATCGAACAGCTCGCGGACGCCGAACTCTTCGAAAGTGCTGCGCGCCTTCGCGATCGGGCCGCGGAGGTCGTCCACGCAGTGCGTCGCGTCCAACGCCTTGCGGCAATCGCGGCGATCACCGAACTGATCGCCGCACGGCGTGCTCCCGACGGCGGCTGGGAAGTGGTGGTGGTCCGCTCGGGAAGGCTCGCGGCCGCTGGAGTTGCCGCTCGCAACGTCCCGCCGATGCCGGTGATCGACGCCATCGCCGCGAGCGCGGAAACAGTGATCCCCGACGACTCTCCACTACACGGTGCCCTGGCCGAGGAGGTCGGGCTGGTCGCAAGTTGGCTCGATACTCCCGGCGTGCGCATCGTGCGCACCACCGAGGGATACGCCGAACCCGCCTACGGCACCGGCCGCTGGCTCGGTTGGGCGGAATTGGCTCGCGATGCGGTCCGCGCGGAGTCCGCCGGTGCCACCTACCTGCGCCTGGCCTGACGATGCCAGGCCTAGGCTCTGATTCAGCCGCCGAAACGAAGGGGTTCCATGATCACCGCCATTGTCCTGATCCACGCAGACGCCGCACGCATCCCCGAAACCGCGCAAGCAGTCGCAGACACGTCCGGCGTGGCGGAGGTCTACTCGTGCGCGGGTGACGTCGACCTGATCGCGATCGTCCGGGTCCGCGATCACGAACAGATCGCAGGCGTCGTGACCAGCGGAATCAACAAGATTCCCGGTGTCACGAAGACGGCGACCCACATCGCGTTCAAGTCCTATGCGAGCGCTGACGTGGAAGCCGGATTCTCCCTGGGCGACTAATCCGAGCCGAGTGCTGCGGTCAGCGTCTTCCAGCGGTCGAGCAACGCCGTCGCCGCACCGTTGTCCAACACTTCGGCGGCACGTTCGATGCCGCGAGCCAGAGCAGCCTCGAGGTTGTCGCCCACACCCTCGAAGGCCGCGATTGCACCCGCCGCGTTGAGGAGGACCGCGTCCCGGACCGGACCTTCGACGCCCGCGAAAACCGCGCGCGCAACTTCGGCGTTCGCCTGCGCATCTCCACCGCGAAGCGCGTCGAGGGGAACCCGGGCGATGCCGAGGACGGTCGGGTCAAGCGTGTACGGCGTCACCTTGCCGTTTTCGACCACGAGAACTTCGGTCGTCGTAGATGTCGTCATCTCGTCGAGGCCGTCGTTTCCACGCACGACGAGAGCGCTGTTGCCCCGATCGGCGAAAACGCCGGCAATGACGGGCTGCAGATCTGCAAATGCGCAGCCGACCAGGCCCGCGCGCGGCTGTGCGGGGTTCGTCAGCGGTCCGAGGACGTTGTAGACGGTCGGGATGCCGACCTCCTTGCGCGCCGGACCGGCAAAGCGGAGCGCGGGATGGAAGACCGGTGCGAAGCAGAACCCGATGCCGACCTCCTCGACGCAGCGCGCGACGCTCTGCGGCCCGAGGTTGATCTTGACGCCCAGCGCCTCGAGCACGTCGGCACCGCCGCTTTTCGACGATGCCGCACGGTTACCGTGCTTCACGACCCTGATGCCCGTGGCCGCAACCACGATTGCGGACATGGTCGAAATGTTCACGGTGCCGGATCGATCGCCACCCGTGCCGACCACGTCGACCGCGTTGTTGTCGACGGGTACGGGCCGGGAGTGGGCGAGCATGCCCTGCGCCAGCCCGATCAGTTCCTCTGGGGTGGGCCCTTTCATCTTCAGGACCACGCCGAACACACCGATCTGAGCGGACGTCGCGTTGTCGGACATGATCTCGTTCATCGCCCACGCCGCGTCAGCGCTGGACAGGTCGCGCTTGTCGCTCAGCAGACCGAAGATCTGCTGCCAGCTGCGCACGGAATCGCCTTCACCTGAGATCTCGAGGCCCGTCGTCATCGCGCGCACCCAGTCATTCGTCGCCTGCCCTCCAGGAATCGTTGCGTGCAGCTTAGTCAGCCGCCCCTCAGGACTCTTTACGGAGGGAATCGGCACCGGGTTGAAGCGACAGGGGTTGAAGCACTTCCCAACCCAGGCAGTTGCCGTCGTTGCGTTGGGCGAGACCGACCATCCGCGACCGTTCCTGGGAACAGTGCAGCGCGTCGACGAGTTGCACCCGCTGCAGCGCCAGCGCCACCATCCCGGCAACCGGCTCCGGAATCGGTTCCAGAGGGCGGTAGTCCTCTTGCGCGGCAACGGCAATGACGCCCGGAACGGCGGCGGCGGGCAGCTCGAGCCGGTGCCGCAACACCGCTTCGCGCGCCGGATCCGGCAGCGGCGCACCGCCGACCGGGCGCAGCAGCGCCTCCGAACAGGCCTCCGCATCGTCGAAGCTCGCGGCGACCACGATCAAGTCCGGGCGTCCTGGATCGAGAGATTCGCGGCCGCCGCGGCGCGGCAGCAAACGCCGCCACCAACGGTCGGCGCGTCGTATTCCAGTCATGCCTGCAACCATCGCATGGCCGTCGACCTGCACAAATACCGAGGCTGACGACGCAGACAAAAATCTTGGCGAACCAATTTTCCACCCCCGCACATCTTTCGTACTACGACGGGTCATACTTCTCTTGTGACGACCGCAGTAGGCACTCAAGGATCGGCAATCACCCAGCGCGTGCACTCGCTGAACCGACCCAACATGGTCAGCGTCGGTACCATCGTCTGGCTGTCGAGCGAACTCATGTTCTTCGCAGGGTTGTTCGCGATGTACTTCGTCGCGCGCGCCCAGGCACCGAGCGGATGGCCGCCGGAGCCGACAGAACTGAACATGAAGCTCGCGATCCCGGTTACGGCCGTGCTGATCGCGTCGTCGTTCACGTGCCAAATGGGCGTCTTCGCCGCAGAGAAGGGTGATGTCTTCGGCCTGCGCCGCTGGTACTTCATCAGCCTGATCATGGGCGCGATGTTCGTCGCCGGTCAGGGCTACGAGTACTACCACCTGGTTCTCGAAGGCACGTCGATCTCGAGCAGCGTCTACGGCTCGGTCTTCTACATCACTACCGGCTTCCACGGCTTGCACGTCATCGGCGGTCTCATCGCCTTCATCTTCCTGATCGCCCGCACGATGGTCAGTAAGTTCACTCCAGCGCAGGCCACCGCCGCGATCGTCGTCTCGTACTACTGGCACTTCGTCGACATCGTGTGGATCGGGCTGTTCGCGACGATCTACTTCGTCCGCTAGCACCACACCAACCAGTCGGCCCGTCGGTCCCCCAACAGCCCCCGCGACAAAAAGGGATACCAGATGAGTTCCTCCCCACCGTCAGAAGCAGAGCCAAGCCGCCCGGGTGACACCCGAGCGGCCGCAAAGGTCCGTCGGCAACGCAAGCTTCGGCGCCGCGTTGCAGGTGCGATGGTCCTTCTGCTCGGCCTCGCGGGTGCTGGGCTTCTCGCCTCCGTGTTTACGCCGACCCCCCAGGTCGCAACCGCGGACAAGGATCAGCAGGCGCTGATCCGCGAAGGCAAGCAGCTGTACGACACCTCGTGCATCACCTGCCACGGCGCAAACCTGCAGGGTGTGACGTCGCGCGGCGGCCCGAGCTTGATCGGCGTCGGTGAGGCAGCGGTCTACTTCCAGGTCTCCACCGGACGCATGCCCGCAGCTCGCAACGAAGCGCAGGCCGAACGTAAGCCGGAGAAGTTCACGTCCGAGCAGATCGACGCGATCGGCGCGTATGTCGCGGCGAACGGTGGCGGCCCCAGCGTCGTGCGGGAGAAGAACGCCGAAGGCGAAGAGGTACTGGCAATGCAGTCGTTGCGCGGCAACGACATTGCCCGCGGTAGCGAACTGTTCCGCTTGAACTGCGCGTCATGCCACAACTTCACCGGTCGCGGCGGCGCCCTTTCCTCCGGAAAGTACGCTCCCCCACTGGTCGAACCGAACGAGCAGCAGATCTACACCGCGATGCTGACCGGACCGCAGAACATGCCGAAGTTCTCGGATCGCCAGCTCACGCAAGAAGAAAAAGAAGACATCATCGCCTACGTCAAGTCAGCGACCGAGACCTATCCGCAGGGTGGATACGGCCTCGGCGGATTGGGCCCGGCAACCGAGGCTCTCGCGATTTGGGGCATTGGAATCGTCGCCGTCGTCGGCGCAGCACTGTGGATCGGAGCAAGGTCATGAGCGACGCCGGACACGGCGCTGACGAGCCCAAGAAGGACTACACCCGCGAAGAGCTCGAGAACATGAGCAGCGAGGAGTTGTTCAAGCTTGGCACCGCGCTGGACGGGGTGGATGTCGTATTCCGCCGCGACCGCTGGCCGGTCAAGGGCACGATCGCCGAGAAGCGAGCCGAGCGAGCCATTGCTCTCTGGTTCACGATCGCCGGGCTTTCGGGCCTGGCATTTGCGGCTGCCTACATCTTCTGGCCATGGGAATACCGTGGTCAGGACGACGACGGCTACATCATGTACACCCTCGCGACACCGGTCTACGGCCTCACTCTGGGCCTCGCGGTCCTGGCCATCGGCATCGCGGCCGTGCTGTACACGAAGAAGTTCATTCCCGAAGAGGTCTCGATCCAGGACCGCCACGACGGTGGTTCGACCGAGGTCGACAAGAAGACCGTCGTCGCCGTCCTCGGTGACTCGTTGCAGACCTCGACGATCGGCCGTCGCAAGATGGTCATCGGCAGTGGTCTCTTCGCGGTCGGCGCAGCCGGTCTCGCCGCGGTGCTCCCCTTCGTCGGGTCGATGATCAAAAACCCGTGGGCCAAGGGCGACGATTCGCCGCTCTGGGTCTCCGGCTGGACCCCGAAGTTCAAGGGCGAAGCGATCTACCTGCGTCGCGACACCGGTCGTCCGCACGATCCGGTCGAGCTCGTCCGTCCGGAAGATCTCGATGCCGGCGCGATGGAAACCGTATTCCCCTTCCGCGCAACGGATCTCGTCGACGATCCGCACGACGACCCGCACGGCGAGTCGAGCGAGGAGAAGCTCTTCAAGGCGCTGCGCGGTATTCGCAATTCCGTGATGCTGATCCGCCTCCGCACCGACGACGCCAACAACGCGATCAAGCGTGAGGGCCAGGAAAGCTTCAACTACGGCGACTACTTTGCGTACTCGAAGATCTGCACGCACCTCGGTTGCCCGACCTCGTTGTTCGAGCAGCAGACGAACCGCATTCTCTGCCCCTGCCACCAATCGCAGTTCCTGGCAACGGAGTTTGGAAAGCCGATCTTCGGACCCGCGGCCAGGGCATTGCCCCAGTTGCCGCTCACTGTGATCGACAAGGGACCCAACGGCGAGCCTGGACCGTTCCTCGTTGCCGCTGGTAACTTTATAGAACCCCTCGGTCCGGCATTTTGGGAGCGCGAAACAACATGAGCATCAAGGAAGCCGTAAACCAGAAAGCCGCCGACCAAGCCGAGGCAGTCGACTCTCGCTACCACCTCGCCGCCGGCCTTCGACGCCAGGTCAACAAGGTATTCCCCACGCACTGGTCGTTCATGCTCGGCGAGATCGCGCTGTACAGCTTCATCGTCCTGCTGTTGTCCGGCGTGTATCTGACCCTCTTTTTCGACCCGTCGATGGCCGAGGTCACCTACAAGGGCGCCTACGAGCCGCTGAACAACGTCGAGATGTCGAAGGCGTACGCGACTGCGCTCGACATTTCGTTCGAGGTCCGTGGCGGTCTCTTCGTCCGCCAGGTCCACCACTGGGCAGCTCTGCTGTTCGCGTGCTCGATCATCATTCACCTGCTGCGCATCTTCTTCACCGGCGCGTTCCGTCGTCCGCGTGAAGCCAACTGGGTGATCGGCTGCCTGCTGCTCGTGCTCGCCATGTTCGAGGGCTTCTTCGGCTACACCCTGCCTGACGACCTCCTGTCCGGCACCGGTCTCCGCGCCGCCATGGGCGGTATCACGATGAGCATCCCGATCATCGGTACGTGGTTGCAGTTCGCGCTGTTCGGCGGGGACTTCCCAGGCACGATCATCATTCCGCGCCTCTACATGTTCCACATCTTGTTGTTCCCCGGCATCATCCTGGCCCTGATCGGTCTGCATCTGGCACTGGTCTGGTACCAGAAGCACACGCAGTTCCCCGGCCCGGGACGCACCGAGAGCAACGTCGTCGGCGTTCGGATCATGCCCGTGTTCGCTCTGAAGGGCGGCGCGTTCTTCGCGCTGGTCGTCGGCATCATCGCGCTGATGGGCGGTCTCGTTCAGATCAACCCGATCTGGAACCTGGGGCCCTACAACCCCGCTCAGGTTTCGGCAGGATCGCAGCCTGACTTCTACATGATGTGGACGGACGGCATGGCCCGCCTCTGGCCGGCGTGGGAAATCTATCCATTCGGTCACACCGTTCCGGCTGTGTTCGCTGTCGCTCTGATCATGGGCTTGGTCTTCGGTTTGCTCTTCGCCTATCCGTGGATCGAAAAAGCGCTGACCAAGGACGACGCGCACCACAACCTGCTGCAGCGCCCGCGTGACGTTCCCGTCCGCACCGCCATCGGTGCAATGGCCGTCTCGTTCTACCTGCTGCTTACACTGGCGTGCGTCAACGACATCATCGCGCTGAAGTTCGACATCTCGCTGAATGCGACGACGTGGATCTTCCGCATCGGCTGCCTCGTCGTCCCGCCGATCGCCTACTACGCCGCCTACCGCCTCTGCTTGGGCCTGCAGCGCGCGGATCGTCAGATCCTCGAGCACGGCATCGAGACGGGCATCGTCAGGCGTCTGCCGCACGGCGAGTACATCGAGGTCCACCAGCCGCTCGGCCCGGTCGACGAGCACGGCCACCCGATCCCGCTCGAGTACCAGGGTGCCGCGGTTCCGAACCGGATGAACAAGCTTGGGTCTGCCGGCAAGCCAGGATTGGGCAGCATGCTGCGGCCCGACCCCAAGCACCAGGCCGAGGCGATCATCGCCGCCGAGCACGAAGCCGAGCACCGGCAGCTTGCGATCCTGCAGGCCTACCAGAACAAGGTGCATGGCAACCGCAACGGCTCCTCACCCAACGGGTCGTCGGGCAACGGGTCGTCCGGTAACGGCGACAGCCACCACTGATCCGCAACGCGTCGTAGAAGGGCCCGAGTCCACACGGACTCGGGCCCTTCTGCTGTGTACAGCCCCATACGCCCCCTCCCCCACCGAGACGTGCGTAACGTGTGCTGACGTGGCCGTAGCGCGCTTGTGGTCGATCACCCTGGACTGCGATGACCCCGGGAGCCTCGCGGGCTTCTGGTGCGCGCTCCTGGACGGTGAGATCGCTGCCGCTACGGAGAAGTTCGTCGCGGTTCGCACACCTCATCTGCTTCTGACCGCCATTCGAGTACCCGACTACCGACCGCCCTCGTGGCCTGAGAACACCGTGCCCAAACAAATCCACCTGGATATCGCGGTTGACGATCTCGACGCCGCAGCCGACCGCGCAGTGAGCCTCGGCGCAACCCTCGTCGCCTTCCAAGCTGCACCCGACCGGTGTCGAGTCCTGCGCGACCCTGCCGGTCATCTCTTCTGCGTTTGTATTCCGCCGGCAGGCATGTAACCCGTCCAATCCCGAGAAGGAGCCCTATGAAGGCCGTCAGCTGTCAGAACGGCGACCTCACGGTCGTCGACCGCCCGACGCCTGTGCCTGGGCCCGGCCAGCTACTGATCGAGGTGCTGCGCTGCGGTATCTGCGGCTCGGACCTCCATGCGCGGCGTAGTTGCGACGAACTGGCCGACATCGCAGCCGAGATCGGCTACGACGGTGTGATGCGGTCGGACCAGTCCGTCGTCATGGGACATGAATTCTGCGGCGCGATCCTCGAGCACGGACCGAAGACTCGCAAATTCGACAAGAGCGGCACGCGGGTGGTCGCGTTTCCACTGCTGCGGTCGGGCGATCAGGTCCACACCACCGGCCTGTCGGCCGCAGCGCCCGGCGGCTACGCCGAGCAGATGCTCGTCGAGGAGTCGTTGGCGCTCGCTGTGCCCAACGGTCTGTCGACCGAAATGGCTGCTCTGACAGAGCCGATGGCGGTCGGCTTGCATGCGGTACGGCGCGGGCAGGTCGGCAATGGGCAGGTTGCCATCGTGATCGGTTGCGGACCAGTCGGCCTTGCCGTAATCGCCATGCTCAAGGCGAACGGTGTTCGCACCGTCGTCGCGAGCGACTTCTCTTCGGGCAGAAGGACTCTCGCACGTACCTGCGGCGCCGATATCGTCATCGATCCTGCCGTGGACTCACCGTTCACCGCCACGACGGGCCACGGACATTTCGACAGTGCACCCGCGTTGTTCGATCTCGCCGTCTCGAGCATGGAGAAGCTGCGTCGAGTCCCGCTGTGGTGGCACGTCTTCCGCGCCGCGGACGTAGCCGGGCTGACCACACCCAAGCATCCCGTGGTGTTCGAATGCGTCGGAGCTCCCGGCGTACTGGAGAACCTGATCAGCGCAGCTCCGATCGCAGCGCGCATCGTCGTGGTCGGCGTGTGCATGGAAAAGGACAAGATCCGCCCGGCAATGGCGATCAACAAGGAGGTCGACCTGCGGTTCGTGCTCGGCTACACCCCGTTGGAATTCCGGGATGCCCTCTACCTGCTCGCCGACGGCAAGGTCGACGGCAGACCCGTATTCACCGGCGAGGTCGGCCTCGCGGGCGTCGAGAACGCGTTTGCCACGCTTGCAGATCCGGAAACGCACGCAAAGATACTGATCGACCCTTCGAGTGGCGCGACCGAACCGCAACTCGCGAAGGCCTAGAAAGTGCTCGAGGGGTGCCTGGAGATCCAGGCACCCCTCGAGGTAAGTCAGTTGCGGGTCAGTGCTTCTCGGGTCCGATGTGGTACTCGAAGAGCAATCCACCGACCGCGAACAGCACACACAGGACGCCGACCGCGATGAGCCACGGCTCGAAGAACGCCAAGCCTGTCGCCGTCAGTGCGGCCGCAGCAGCCAGCGTGACGGGCCAGAAGCTACCCGGGCTGAAGAAGCCGAGGTCGCCGGCGCCGTCGATGATCTCGGCATCCTCGTAGTCCTCAGGACGCAGGTCCAGACGCCGTGCGACGAAGCGGAAGTACGTGCCGATGATCAGGCACAGGCCGCCGGTGAGCACGATGGCGGTCACGCCGGCCCACTCGACACCTGTCCGCGATACGCCGGTGAAGATCGCGTAGATGACGGCAACGAGAAAGGCGAACAGCGTCAACAGCTCGAAGAGTCTTGCTTCGATCTTCATCGAATTCGCGTCCTTACTGAGATTTCCTGTTGGTCAGGTCGTGAGCCGGATCAGTTGTCGTCGCGAACGACAACGGACTTCAAGTCGCGCTTGGCACTGAAGGGGTACGTCGTCGTGGCGGTCGGGCTGCAGAGCTCACCGCACTCCGGGTTCTCCTCGCCGAGCTTGGTCAGCGACATTGCGTTGGAAAGACCCGACATCCGGTACTCGACATACTTGTCGAACATCTCGGGCTCGATCGCCCGGACCTCGAAGTTCATCATCGAGTGGAACGTGCCGCACATCTCGGCGCAACGACCGACGAACGCACCGGTCCGTTCGATCTCCGTGATCTGGAAGACGTTCTCCGAGTGGTTCTGCTCCGGGTTCGGGTTAACGTCACGCTTGAACAGGAACTCCGGCACCCAGAAAGCGTGGATGACATCCGCGGAAGCGATGTGGAACTCGATCACACGGTTCGTCGGGAGGACGAGAACAGGGATCTCTTCGCTGGATCCGATGGTCTCGATCTTGTCGTAGCGCAGGTAGGAAAGGTCGTACGGATCCTTGCCGTGGACCGAACCGGGCCGCGGGTGGCCTTCTTCGTTCGTCCGCTCGGCCGCCTCGGCAGCCGCGTCGTCGAGCACCTTCTCGGCTCCCTGGTCCGAGAGATCCGGCTCGGTGGGCGTGCTGCGGTAGCCGAACTTCCAGTTCCACTGGAATGCCGTGACATCGACGACGACCGCGGGATCACGATCGTTCGTGTTCACGTCGTTCTGCACGAGAACGGTGAAGTAGAAGAGGACCGCGATGATGACGAACGGCGCTGCGGTGTAGCTCAATTCCAGCGGCACGTTGTAGCCCGTCTGGCGGGGGAAATCGGGGCTGTCGGCCTTCTTGCGGTGGAAGGCGACGGTCCAGAACGTCAAGCCCCACACGATGACACCCATGACGAGCGCCGCAATGACCGACCACGTCCACAGTTCACGCATTTGGTGCGCTTCGGGGGTGACGCCGGAAGGCCAGCCGAAGCGGAGGACCTCGTTGTCGATGGAACAACCCGAAAGCACCAACGCGGAGAAACCGAGGGATGCAGCTAGCCCGGCTCGCCGAAGTATCCGACTGTGCGCCACGTTCACGCCTTCCTTTATCGCCGCTTTTCGATGGCCGAGTTACGAGTGCAAGCCACCCGGGATGGCTCGAATACTACGCAGCGTAGACCAAGTCCGGGGGCGGTTCGGCGTTGGGTCTGGACCGACACTCCGGACCGGTTACGGCATACTCGGCGTGGAGTTTCGGCGAAACCCCCGCTCCTGGGCGATCGACCTGCCGATTCGACTTCGAAAGCTATGAGGAGGGGCGAAACGCAATGTGCGGACTGCTCGGATTTCTGACGTCGAACGGAACGAGCGACGACGCCGTTGCGCAGGTCGATGCAGCCATGCACTGCCTGCGGCACCGCGGCCCTGACGAGCACGGCACGTGGCATGACGACGACATAGTGCTCGGCTTCAACCGCCTGTCGATCATCGACATCGAGCATTCGCATCAGCCGCTGCGCTGGGGTCCGCCATCCAACCCCGATCGGTACGCCCTCACCTTCAACGGTGAGATCTACAACTACCTCGAACTGCGCGCCGAACTGACGGAAAAGCACGGCGCACAGTTCCATACGGAGGGTGACAGCGAGGCGATCGTCGCAGCCTTACATCATTGGGGCCCGACGGCGGTCACGAGATTGCGCGGCATGTTCGCGTTCGCGATCTGGGATACCGAGACGCGGGAACTCTTCCTTGCGCGCGACCCCTTCGGCATCAAGCCGCTCTTCCTCGCGTCCGGGCCGAACGGCACGGCGTTCGGCAGTGAGAAGAAGAGCCTCCTCGAACTGGCACCGCTCATCGGGATCGGCACCGATCTCGACCCGCGCGCAATCGAGCACTACACGGTACTGCAGTACGTGCCCGAGCCCGAATCCCTGCACAAAGACATTCAGCGTCTCGAATCGGGCAGCTACGCCCACGTTCGACCTGGTGACACCCCAGAGGTGACGCGCTATTTCCAGCCGAAGTTCCGGGTCCGGCCGTTCGTCAAGGGCACAGAGGCCGCGCGCTACCGCGAGATCGCGGATGCGCTCGAAGATTCGGTCGCCAAGCACATGCGCGCGGACGTCACGGTCGGGTCTTTCCTGTCCGGCGGAATCGACTCCACGGCGATCGCCGCGCTGGCGATGCGGCACAACCCGAAACTCATCACCTTTACAACGGGTTTCGAGCGGGAGGGCTATTCGGAGGTCGACGTCGCAGCCGAATCCGCTGCAGCGATCGGCGCCCGCCACATCGTCAAGGTGGTCAGTCCCGAAGAGTTCGCAAACGCCATCCCCGAGATCGTCTGGTATCTCGACGACCCGGTCGCGGACCCCGCGCTCGTGCCGCTCTACTTCGTTGCCAAGGAAGCGCGCAAGCACGTGAAGGTCGTGCTGTCCGGTGAAGGCGCAGACGAGTTGTTCGGCGGATACACCATCTACCGGGAACCGCTGAGCCTCAAGCCGTTCGAGCGCCTCTCCCCCGGACTGCGCCGCACCGCCGCTCGGCTCTCGGACAAGATGCCGGAGGGCCGCCGCGGCAAAAGCTTGCTGAACCGCGGCTCGATGACGCTCGAGGAGCGCTACTACGGAAATGCCCGCAGCTTCAACGACGCCCAGTTGCGCAGGGTACTGCGCGACTTCCGGCCCGAGTGGACCCACACCGATGTCACCGCACCCATCTATGCGCGCTCGGAGGGCTGGGATCCGGTCACACGAATGCAGCACCTCGACCTCTACACCTGGCTGCGAGGGGACATCCTCGTCAAAGCCGACAAGATGACGATGGCGAACTCGCTCGAGCTGCGCGTGCCGTTCCTCGACCCCGAGGTGTTCGCGGTGGCCGAGCAGATCCCGCTCGAGCAGAAGATCACCAAGGACACCACGAAGTACGCCCTCCGCCAGGCACTCGAAGGCATCGTTCCCGGCCACGTACTGCACCGCGCGAAGCTGGGCTTCCCCGTGCCACTACGGCATTGGCTGCGCGGGCCGGAGCTGTTCGACTGGGCGCACCAGCAGATCGACGAATCGCAGACCGATCACCTGCTCGACAAGGCCGCCATCAAGAGCATGCTCGACGAGCACCGGGCAGGCACCACAGACGCCAGCCGGCGTCTGTGGACACTGCTCGTCTTCATGATCTGGCACGGCATCTTCGTCGAGAAGCGGATCGTGCCGAACATCCAAGAGCCCGAGTACGAGCTGGCACCTTAGCGGGACCGCAGCACGAACCGCTGGACCTTTCCACTAGGCGTCTTCGGCAAGCCGTCGACGAAGTGCACGGTCCGCGGGTAGGCGTGGGCCGCGAACTTCTTCTTGACGAGGGTCTGGAGTTCGGTTTCGAGTGCCGGCGTCCCCGCGTAACCGTCGCGAAGGACCACGAACGCTTCGAGCACCTCGCCGCGCAGCTCGTCGGGCATGCCGACCACTGCGGCCTCCGCTACCGAATCATGCAGTACCAGAACGCTTTCTACGTCGAACGGCCCGATGCGGTAGCCGGCCATGATGATCACGTCGTCGTCGCGCGCGGAAAAGAAGTAGAACCCTTCGTCGTTCACCATGCCGGCGTCGCCGGTGATGTACCAGCGCCCGTCCGCCGTGTAGCGCGACGCCGTCTTTTCGGGCGCGTCCAGGTAGCCGGAAAACCACAGCAGCGGACTGTTCGCACAGTCGATCGCGACCCGGCCCATCTTTCCGACCGGCGCGACGTCGTCGGAGCCGTCTTCGAGCACGCCCGTCGTCCAACCGGGCAGCGGTCGGCCCATCGATCCGGCCGGGACGTCGCGACCGACCTCGTCGTGCCAGCCGTTGGCGATGAACATGCCGTGCTCGGTCTGCCCGTAGTGGTCGCGGACCGCAACACCCAGCGTGTGCGCCGACCACGACACGACGTCGGGTGTGAGCGGCTCCCCCGCCGACGACGCGCGGCGCAGCGACACCGCCGGACTACCGCCCGCCGCGCGCAGGCTCCGATAGACGGTCGGGGCGGCCGCGAAGTTGGTGACGCCGAACCGCTCGATCACTTTCCAGGTGAGGTCGGCCGAGAAGCCGGCGTGCAGCAGGATGCTCCGCACGCCCGCGGCCAGCGGCGCGATGAGCGCGTAGTAGAGGCCGTATGCCCAGCCGGGGTCGGCGGCGTTCCAGAACACGTCGTCCTTGCGGACGTCCAACCCGAACTCCTGATACGCGTGGAACGACGCCAGCGCGCGGACCGGTACGGGCACGCCCTTCGGCGTTCCAGTGGTGCCGCTCGTGAAGATTTGCACCAATCGCGCGTCGGCTCCCATCGCCGCTGCCTCGAATTCCGGTGAACCGGCGGCGAGCAGGTCTGCGAATCGCAGCTCAGCGCCTGTCCCGGCACCCGCGGCGATAACCCGCCACGGCGCATCTGCGGGCATGTCCTCGCCCGGTTCGAGCTTGGGCAGCTGATCCGTGTCCGCGACGACGACCTTCGCGGCGCTGCTCTCGAGGCGGAACGCGATCGCCGGGGGCGCAAACGCGGTGAACAGCGGCACGTGGACCGCACCGAGACGCCAGATTCCGACCAGGGCGACGACCAACTCGGCCGACTTGCCCATCAGCGTCGCCACGTGGTCGCCGGGCTCGACGCCGAGGTCTGCCAGCGCGGAGGCGAAGCGAGTCGACTGCTCTTGCAGCTGACCGAACGTCAGGTCGGTCGAGGTCAGGTCGCTTTCGACGACCGTGAATGCGACGTCGGCGCTCGGGTGGCGGTCGCACAGCAGGTACGCCGCACAGGCGTCGGGGGTGTCGTACTGGGCAAGCAATTCACGCACACGTGCAGCCGTCATGTCGTCTCTCCTTCGATCGCCACGGGGTGTGGCTCGGGCTTCAAATGGGAAGCTCGCACTTTCAAATAGGATGTAGGTCACACCGGCCTGCCCACCACCCCCGGAAAGGGGTATCCCCTCGCCCACCCGACCGACCGCCCTGCTGCGACCACGAGACGGCGACGCGCTGCGCGCCGAGCTCCGGCTGATGGCTGCCCAGATCGATACCCCCGTCCTGTTCGGTGGCGAGGTACAGAACGGTCACCTCCAGCTGACTGAATTCGTGGGTACCTGGACGAGTGGCTTGAACGGTTTGGTCATCCCCCCACGCTCGGGTCTCGGCGGACGTGTGATGGACCAGTTGCGCGCGGCATCGGTTGCCGACTACGCCAACTCGTCGTCGATCACCCATCACTACGACGGCCCTGTTCTCGGCGAACGCATCCGTTCGGTGCTGGCCGTTCCGGTTGTCGTCGACGGCAAAGCCCGCGCGGTTCTCTACACGGCCGATCGCGGGACCACGCCCATCGGCGACCGTACGGCGGACCACGTGATCGGCGCGTGCCGTCGGCTGGCCACCGAGATCGCGATTCGCGACGAGGTCGACCGCCGGCTCCGCATGGTCGACGCGGCGGCGACGGAGCGAGCGGTCGACGGCGTACAGACCGAAGAACTCCGCGGGATTCATGCGGAGTTGCGCGGCATCGCGCAGGGCGTCGACGACGCCGGCCTGCAGCGGCGCCTGCGCGCAGTCAGCGAAAGGCTCGCGCGCTCGATCGCGGGTGATGTAGCTCCCGGGGGTGCTGTTGCGCTGTCGCCCCGCGAGCTGGACGTCCTTTCTCAGGTCGCACTTGGCTGTACCAATCAGCAAGCAGCGCAACGACTGTCGGTCGGACCGGAGACGGTGAAGAGTTATCTGCGCAGTGCGATGGCAAAGCTCGACGTGCGGTCGCGCAACGAGGCCGTCGTTGTTGCGCGGCGACTGGGACTACTGCCCTAGCGCCGACTTGCGCGGAAGTATCCGAGCAACGCCGGAGCACCGAAGACGGCGATCAAGCCCGCCGACCACAGCAGGGACCCGATGAGCGGACCCTGGACGGGTCCGCCGAGCGACAGGCCCTTCATCGCCTCGATCGTCAGCGACATGGGCTGATACTCCACGACCGGCTTGATCCACAGCGGGAACGCGAAGACCGGGACGAAGCCCGTGCTGAAGAACATCATCAGCGAGCTCAGCAGCGAAATCGCTTCGACGAGTGTTGCTTTCGCCGTGAAGACTGCCGCGGCGGTCACGAGAACCGAGAACGCGATGCCGAACATCAGCGGCACCAGGATGAACGCGACGGCAGGCAGAAAGCCCTGATCGAACCGGAAGCCGAGGGCGATGCCGGCGATGAGGAGCACGATCGTCGTCAACAGAATCCGCACACCCTCCGCGACGATTCGGGCCAGCAGCCCGGACGCGCGATGGACGGGCAGTACCCAGAAGCGAGCGAGCAGACCCGAATCCCGTTCGCGGCCGAGCGCGACCGCACCGGCCATGGAACCGGACATGACGCCGACGAGGGTCGTCATCGGCACAGTGCCGTAGAGGGCGTTGTAATCGGCGTACTTCGTGATCTGGTTGCCCAGCACGGTGTTCAGCATGATCAGCAGAAACGCTGGGAAGACCAGGGCCTGCAGGACGGTCAGCGGATCACGCGACCAGCGCAACAACAATCGCTGGGTCTGCACGAACGTGTGCGGGATGAGCACACCCAGCGCGTTCTCGCGATTTCTACGATGACGCGAGTGTGGCTTGTCGGGCACCGACTGCGTCTCGAGCGTGTGTTTGGCGACTCCGGGCTGCGCGGTCATCATGGCCTCCTCGATGTCACGTAAACCGCGAACGGCGCGAACACGACGACAAGCCCGATGACCCACGCGAGCGGTGGGCCCATTGTCGGCCAGTCGACGACTCCGGCGCCGTCCGTGGTGTCCCCGGCCAGCGCACGCATGCCGTACGCGAACTGTGAGACGGGCTGGTTTCGCACGAATCCTTCGATCCAGTCCGGGAATTGGCTGGCGGGCAGGAAGCCGGCGGACAACATGCCCAGGATCAACTGGGGCAACGTCAGCGACTGGGTGGTCGCTTCGGGGCTCTTCGACAGCGAACCGATGACGTCTGCGCCGAGCGAGAGCGCCGCGCCGACCGCGAGCGCGAACAAGAGGAAGCCGGCCGTATAGAGCGGGCCGTTCTCGAACCTGAACCCGATCACGTACCCGCAGACGATGGCCGCCGCGATCGAGATCACGCAGCGGTACATGTTCGCCGACATGCGCGCCGCGAGTGGTACGCCGGTACCGATCGGCATCGAGCCGAAACGCTTGTTGATGCCGTCGACCGTGTCCGTCGCCGCCCGGAAGGCCGCCGAGATCGCGCTGAATGCGAGTGCCTGCAGCACGATCATCGGCATCAGGAACTGCGCGAAGCTGCTCATGTGATGCGGCGGGTTGTCCTTGGGGAACGACATCACGAGGTTCAGCGGAATGTAGAAACCCACGGTGAAGACAACTGGGGTGAGAATCGCGGTGAACACCTCGCCGTTGCGCAACGTCGGCGTGATCAGTCGAACGGTCAGCACCCACCATTGGCGGAAAACCGAAGGATTCCGGTCGATCGTCATTGCCGTCACGATGCGTTCACCTCCTCCGGAACCTCGGCCGCATGCCCGGTCAGGCTGAGGAACACGTCGTCGAGCGATGGCCGCCGCAGCGCGATGTCGACGAGTTCGATCTGTTCCTGATCGAGGCGGCGCAGCGCCTCGGCCAGCGTCTTGGCGCCGTCCGGCGCGGGTACGGCGATCCGGTCGGAGCTGTCGGTGAGCGCCGCACGGTATTCGTCGGGCAGCAGCGAACCGAGCGCCGCGACGATCTGCGGAATGTCCTTGAGCCGTTGCGGCACGATCTCGCAATAGCTACCGCCGGTGCGCGCCTTCAGCTCGTCTGCCGTGCCTTCGGCGATGACGGTTCCGTGATCGATGACGATGATCCGGTCGCTCAACGCGTCGGCCTCCTCCAGATACTGGGTCGTCAGCAGTGTGGTGATGCCCAGGTTCTTGAAATTGGTGACGAGGTCCCACACCGCTTGGCGGCTGCGCGGATCGAGGCCGGTCGTCGGCTCGTCGAGGAAGACGACCTCGGGCCGGACGACCAGACCGCACGCGATGTCGATGCGCCGGCGCATACCGCCCGAGTAGGTCCCGACTCGACGGTCCGCAGCGCCGACGAGGTCGAATTCCTCCAGCAGCTCCTTGGCACGAGTCCGCGCGACGGATTTCCGCATACCGAGGAGGCGACCGAACATGAGGAGGTTCTCGTAGCCCGTGAGCAGGTCGTCGAGCGAGGCGTGCTGGCCGGTCAGCATGATCGACCGGCGCACGCCGGCGGGGTCGCTGACCACATCGTGACCGGCGACGATCGCCCTACCGCTGTCCGGACGCACCAGAGTCGACAAGATGCTGACCGTGGTCGTCTTGCCCGCACCGTTGGGTCCGAGCACGCCGAGGACCTCGCCCTTGGCGACCTGGAAGCTGATCCCGCGCAACGCATGGACCTCGCCGAACGACTTCTTGATCTCGTCGACTACGACGGACGGTTCTGATTCCCGCATGTGATTTTCTCCAACAGGTTCGGTGGTCGGGGGTCAGGACGCTTCGCGGACGGCCGAATCGGCGCGCAAGCGCCGATCCAGAACCGCTGCGATGTCCGCAAGGGCACTCGGTGTCGTCATGTCGTCGTGGCCGGCGTCGACATCGTGATTTTCGCGTTCGCCGGTGACGTAGGGCTGCCAGCTGTCGACAGCCGTACCTGACGCGTCGGGTTCGGCTGCCGCAGTGAAGAAGAGCAGGTCACCGTCGAATACCTCCGGATCATGTCGAGCGAGCATATGCGCGGATTGGTTGTAGGCAGCGGTCATTCGCACCAAATGTCCGGAGTCGACGAACCCCGCGCCGCCGATGCTGCTGCGCACGATCTCCGCAGCTTCCTCGGCGGTCAAGTTGGGCGGGATGTCGTCGAAGCCGAACACCTTGCCGAACTCTGCGAAGAACCCACCCACGTCCAGCGGTTCGGGCGCGGGCAGATCCCGTACGCCGAGATCGGCATCGAGCAGAGCCAGCAACGACACCGTCTCGCCGAGGCTCTGCAGCCGAGTCGCGACGGCCTGCGCGATGAAGCCACCGAGCGACCAGCCCAGGATGTTGTACGGACCGTGCGGCGCAACGGTTCGAATCGCGAGCACATAACGGTCGGCGAATGCCGCGATCGTTTCCGGACGTTCCTCGACGCCTTCTAGTTCCGGGCTCTGCAATCCGTAGATCGGGACATCCGGGTCGATCAACGCCGCGAGACCGGCGTAACTCCACGCCAGACCCGATGCGGGGTGGATGCAGAACAAGGGTGCGGCCGAGCCCGAGGTGCGGATCGGCAACAGCACCGCCAACGGCGAGGCTGCCGGTTCGGCCGCACCGTCGGAATGCCGGGCAATCCGGCGCGCGAGGGCTTCCACCGTCGGATCGTTGAAGATCCACATCACCGGAACATCCAATCCGACAGCAGATCCCACGACATCGACGAGCTTCGTCGCAATCAGGGACGTGCCGCCGAGATCGAAGAACGATTCGTCGATACCGACGGCGTCGAGTCCGAGCACCGCGGCGAACGCTGCCGCCACCGCTTCCTCGAGCGGCGTCCGTGGCGCGCGGACCGTCCGTGAGCGTGCGGAGAAGTCCGGCGCCGGAAGCGCTTTCGTGTCCAGTTTGCCGACCGGTGTGAGCGGAATCGACTCGAGGACGACGATCGCCGACGGCACCATGTAACCGGCGAGCGATTCCGCGATCTGGTCGCGGACCCGATCGACGTCGATTTCGACACCCGGTGCAGGCAAGATGTACGACACGAGAACGGTGGCACCGGTCGGTCCGGGCACGCCCATGGTCGTCGCGAACTCGACGTCCTCGACGGCCGTCAACGCGGCATCGATCTCGCCCAGTTCGATGCGGAAACCACGGATCTTGACCTGGAAGTCGTCGCGACCGATGTATTCCAGTTCACCATCGCCGTTCCAGCGGACCAGGTCACCCGTCCGGTACATCCGTTCGCCGCCGGAACCGAAGGGATTCGCGACGAACCTCCCGAACGTCAGGTCGGGCCTGTTGCGGTAACCCCGCGCCAGCGCCTCGCCCGCGAGGTACAACTCGCCGACCACGCCGACCGGCACCGGCCGCAACCAGGCATCCAGGACGAGCAGCGACGCCCCACGAATCGCCGTACCGATGGTGACCGGTGCGCCCGGCGCCATCGCACCGGTGCCGGTCGCCCAGATCGTGAATTCCGTCGGGCCGTACAGGTTGGCCATCGTCCGGTCGGATGCCCACCGAGCAACCAAGTCCTGCCCGACCGCCTCACCGGCCACGGTGAGCACGCGCAGGCACTCCAACCCAGCGGGTTCCATCGTCGACAGCGCTGCGGGGGTGATCACCATGTGCGAGACCTGCTCGGCGGCGATCAGGTTCGCCAGTTCGCGTCCGCCGAGTATCGACGGCGAGACCGCGACCAGTCGCGCACCCGACCCGTAGGCCATCAGCGCCTCGAAGGCAGACGCGTCGAAACTCGGCGACGCGAAGTGCAAGACCGCCGCGTCCGCGGTGATACCGAGCGAATCCCGCTGCGCGCGGACAAGATTTGCCAGCCCACGATGGGTGACGGCGACGCCCTTGGGCACACCGGTGGAGCCGGACGTGTAGATCAGCCACGCCGGCTGGTCGAAGAGCATGGGAGTTATTCGGTCCGAGTCGGTGATCGGATCGGATGATTCAGCCCACACTGCGGCGACGACCGCCGGATCGTCGAGCACCAGCCACTCGGTCGTGTCGGGCATCGGCTCTCGATGAGCCTCGACGGTGACCCCGACGACGGCGCGCGAGTCGTTCAGCATGTGCGCGATCCGGTCGGCCGGGTGCTTCGGGTCGACGGGCACGAATGCCGCGCCGGTCTTCGCAACCGCCCACATGGCGACAATCGATTCGACCGACCGCGTCAACGCCAGCGCGATGACCTTCTCAGGTCCGGCTCCCGCGGCGATGAGCAACCGGGCGAGCCGGTTGGACCGCTCGTCGAGTTCGGCATACGACACGTGCACGCCGTCCGCAGTCAGGGCGATTCCGGTCGGGTTTGCCGCCGCGGCTGCGGTGAACACCTCCGCGAGGGTGACGGGTTCGAGCGGCGCGTCCGTCGTCGGCGCGGTCAGCTGTGCCCGTTCTTCCGGCGAGAGTAGTTGCAGCGCGGCGGTGTTGACGTCGGGTCGGGTGGCGAACGCATCCAGAATCCGCGCCAGGCGATCTGCAAGTACCGCCACCGCGGCCCGGTCGAACACCGCGGCAAGCGATTTCAGCTCCAGCTTCAACTGCTCACCCGGCATCGTCAGCAGTGTGAGCGGATAGTGCGTGTCATCGAATGCCGCAACGTCACCGACCCGCATGCCGGCGATGTCCATCGTCTGCAGCAGTTCGTCCTGGTCTATCGGGTAGGACTCGAAGACCGTCACCGTGTCGAACAACGCGCCGACGCCCACCGCATGCTGAATCTCCGCGAGACCGACGTACTGGTGATCGAGCAATGCGGTCTGCTGACCTTGAATCCGATCCAGCAGGGCAGCAATCGATTCCGCCGGGTTCAACTTCACGCGCATCGGCAACGTGTTGATGAACAGCCCGAGCATCGATTCGACGCCCGCGATCTGCGCAGGCCTGCCGGAAACGGTAGTACCGAAGATCACGTCGTCCCGACCGGTCATGCCGGCGAGCAACACGCCCCACGCGGTCGACACGATCGTGCTGAGCGTGACGCCCTGCTCCCGCGAAAGCTCTGTCAGGGCCGTCGTTTCCGCGACAGGTAGTTCGATCGTCACGGCCACCGTTTCGGGCGTGTGCGCCTCGTTCGGATCGAGCGCAGGCGCAACCAGGGTCGGCTCGTCCACTCCCGCAAGCGCATTCGCCCATGCCGCATGAGAAGCGGGCCTGTCCTGCCTGCCGAGCCATGCGAGGAAGTCCCGGTACGACCGCACCGGCGGCAGCACCGACGCATCGGCATTCGCGGCATACAGCACGAACAGATCCTGGATCAGCAGCGGCATGGACCAGCCGTCGACGAGGATGTGGTGGCACGAGATCACCAGGCGGTAGGACTCCGCAGCTGTTCTGACGAGCCGCAACCGCAGAAGCGGCGGCTTCGACATATCGAACCGTTCTGCCCGGTCGAGTCCGAGCACGCGGTCGATCTCCGCAGGTTCCGCAGCGGTGCAGTCGTTGTGCCGCACGACGAGCCGAGCGTGCGGTAGCACCACCTGGACCGGGTCACCACCCCGGTCGAGGAAGGCGGTCCGCAGGTTCGGGTGCCGATCGATCAGTGCCTGCCCGGCGCGCTGCAGCCGGTCGGCGTCCACAGGACCCTCGAGATCGAGCACCATCGACACGGTGTACGGGTCCACGCTCTCACCTGCGAGGAGTGCATAGAACAGCAACCCGGCTTGCAGCGGCGCCAGCGACCACACATCCTCGAAGCCCGGGAATTGCTGCTCCCAGCCTTCGATTTCGGTCTGCGTCGTCGAAACGAGAGCAAGATCCGACGGCGTGAACCCACCGGCGTCCTCGGATGCGCTGTGTTCGGCCAGCGCCGCCAGCGCGTCTTCCCACAGTTGCGTCAGGGTTGCCACCTGCTCGGCGTCGAGCAGGCCCGCCGGGTAGCGGAAGGTTGCGGTCAGTTGCGGACCGTCGGCACCCTCCTCGGTGACCGCATCGATGGCGATGACGGCAGTAGCGGGCATCTCGTCGTCGTGCGTGCCGTCGAACGCCTCGCGACCGGTGACCGGCAGGAACGGTCCCTCGGGCAGGGCGCCACCGGTACGGCCGAGGTAGTTGAAGCTGATCTGGGGGGCACTCAGTTCGCGCAGGAGTGCACTCGTCGACCTGTTGACGTAGCGCAGCAGACCGAACCCGATGCCCTGATCGGGCACCGCGAGCAGCTGCTCCTTCACTCGCTTCACTGCGGCCCCAGCCGCCTGGCCGCCCGCGAAGGCCTCGTCGAGGTCGATGTCCGCGACGTCGAATCGGACAGGGAACACCGAGGTGAACCAGCCTGCCGTCCGCGAAAGATCGGCTCCGACAACCTCTTCCTGCCGGCCGTGCCCCTCGAGGCTGAGCAGCACCGAACCCGCAGCCGCCTCACCCCGCCAGCGCTCCACTGCCAGGGCGAGTGCCGCGAGCAACCCATCGTTGACGCCGCCGCGGAATTTCTCCGGCAGCGTCGTGAGGAGCCGATCCGTGACGTCGACAGGAATCCGGACTCGAATCTGCTCGACGGTCGACGCCGTGTCCAGTGCTGGATCGAGGCCGCGACTGCCGATCGTGGGATCGGGGCCGCCGAGAATGTGGTGCCACATGTCCAGTTCGGCAATCCGGGCATCGGAGTTGGCAACGTCGACGAGTCCGTGCGCCCACCGGCGCAGCGAGGTGCCGACCGGCGGCAGCACCGGTTGCTTGCCATCGACGACCTGCGCCCATGCCGAAACGAGGTCCGGTATCAGGGTGCGCCAGGTGACTCCGTCGACCGCGAGGTGGTGGATCACGAGCCACAGGCGCGGCTCGCCCTCGTAGCTGTCGGTCGGGTCGAACCAGACCGCCTGCACCATCCGGCCCTCGTCGGGCTCCAACTGATCGGCGGCAATCGAAAGTTCGCGCGCCGCAACGGTGTCGAAGTCGGTCTTACCGCTGACCCGAACACGGTGGATGATGCCGTCGGCGGCGACAGACCCCACCGGCAGCACCTCGAACGACCATTCGCCGTACTCGCGAACGAGCTTGGCGCGCAACGCGTCGTGATGATCGAGGACAGCCTGCAGTGTGGCCGCGATCGTCGCCCGCTTGATCCCGGTCGGCAGCGACAGCATGACGGCCTGGCTGAATCGATCGAAGCTCGCTTTCGAGTCGACGAGCCACGACACGATCGGCGTCAGCGGAACGGCGCCGACGCCACCACCCGGAAGTTCGTCGACGACGTCGATGCGGTGATCGGCATCGCCTCTGGCACCGGCGATCTCCGCGAGGCCGGCAACGGTCTTGCGTTCGAACACGTCACGGGGAGTGAAGTGGACACCCGCCGCCTTCGCCCGCGAGACCAGCTGAATCGACATGATGCTGTCCCCGCCGAGCGCGAAGAACGAATCGTTGACACCGACCTCGTCCATACCGAGGGTCTGGGCGAACAGCGCGCAGAGTTGCACCTCCATCTCGTTGGCCGGAGGGCGCGAGGCCGCACCGACCTTGACGAACGTCGGACGCGGCAACGCCTTTCGATCGAGCTTGCCGACCGGAGTCAACGGGATGAAGTCGAGAAACTCGATCGCCGTCGGCACCATGTAGGACGGCAACGACTTCCCCACCAGGTCGCGCAGCTCCTCGCCGTCGACCTCGGAATCCTTCGCCGCGAGCACGTAGGCAACGAGAACCGTAGCGCCGGTGGGACCTTCGACGCCGATCGTGGTCGCGAACTCGATACGCGGGTCGGCGGTCAGCGTCGCGTCGATCTCGCCGAGCTCGATCCGGAAACCGCGGACCTTCACCTGGAAATCGCTGCGGCCCAGGTACTCCAACGCACGAGAGTCGGTCCACCGGACCAAGTCCCCCGTGCGATACATGCGCGCACCGGGCGAACCGAACGGGTTGGCGACGAAACGGCCGCCTGTGAGGTCCGCGCGATTGTGGTAGCCACGCGCCAGGCTCGGGCCCGAGAGGTACAGCTCCCCCACGACGCCTGCCGGGACGGGTCGTAGCCAGGTGTCGAGGACGAGCGCGGTCGCGCCTCGAATCGGACCACCGATGTCGATCGGCTTGTCGGCCGCCATCGCGTCGGATCCTGTTGCCCAGATGGTGAATTCGGTCGGACCGTAGTGGTTGAGCATGGTGCGGCCCGTACTGTTTTCCCCTCGCTCCGCTCCACCGCCCGACCAGCGCGCGACCACCTCCTGCCCGACCGCCTCGCCGGCCACCGCGAGGAACCGCACACATTCGAGGTCCGCCGGATTGACCGTTGCCAGTGCCGCCGGCGTGATGATCATGTGCGATACCTCTTCGGTGGCGATCAGCTGCGCCAGATCGTCACCGCCGAGCACGGTCGGCGGCACGATGACCAGCCGGGCACCCGACCCGAATGCGAACAACGCCTCCGAGACCGACGCATCGAAGCTCGGCGACGCGAAGTGCAGGAATCGCGAGTCGGCGGTCACCGACATTTCGTCGTGTTGTGCACGAACGAGATTCGCGAGTCCGCGATGAGTTACCGTCACACCCTTCGGCACACCTGTCGATCCCGAGGTGTAGATCAGGTAAGCCGGATGATCGATGTGGAGCGGGTCGATTCGCTCGTCCGGAGTGACCGGCGCCGTGGATTCCTTGGCCAGCAGCCGGGACGTCCACGGATCGTCGAGTTCGAGCCAGTCGAGCTGACCTGGCAGACCTGCCCTGATTTCCGCCGTCGTCACGCCGACCACAGCGCCGGAATCGGTGAGCATGTGGACGATGCGATCTTCCGGATGCTTCGGATCGATCGGCACGAACGCGGCACCCGTCTTGGCCACTGCCCACACCGTCGACACGGACTCGATCGACCTCGTCAACGCGACGGCCACGAAGGTCTCGGACCGGGCGCCCGACCGGATGAGCACCCGGGCAAGCTGATTGGACCGCTCGTCGAGTTCGCGGTAGGTCACCGATGTGCCTTCGAAACGCAGCGCGACGGCGTCAGGATCGAGTGCGGCTGCGTCGGTGAGGATTTCGGGCAGCGTGCGCAACGGAAGCGCTTCCGGCCCCGACATCGAGGTCAGCTCAGCACGCACCACCGGCTCGCAGGGCTCGATCACCGCGACGCGGGTATCGGGCGCGGTCGCCATGAGATTCAGGTAACGCACGCACCGCGCGACGAGTTCCTTGGCACCCGCATCGTCGATGGCCGCTGTCAGGTACTTGAGCGTGACCGTCAAAGACTGACCCGGAATGACCATGACGCTCAACGGATATGGCGTTGCGTCCGAACCGTCGGCATCGAGCACTCGCATGCCGGCGATGTCGAGCGATTGGGCGAGCGCCTTGCGGTCGACGGGATAGGACTCGTAGACCGTCAGCGTGTCGAACAACTCGTGCAGACCGACCGCCTGATGGATCTGCGACAACCCGACGTGCTGGTGATCGAGTAGTGAACTTTGCTCGATCTGGATGCGGGTGAGCAACTGCGCCAACGTTTCCGCGGGATCGAGCGCCACACGGACCGGGAGCGTGTTGATGAACAGACCCAGCATCTGCTCGACGCCCGCGAGCTGCGGGGGCCGCCCGGAGACGGTGCCGCCGAACACGACATCGGTGCGGCCGGTCAGCGTTGCGAGCACCATCGCCCACGCCGCCTGCACCGCGGTGTTCATCGTGACGCCGTATTCGCGCATCCGTGCAGTGAGCGCGGCAGTCGTCTGCGCACCGAGCCCGAGACTCGTTGCGCCCGCCTCGGAAGTGGCGACGAGGTGGTCGGTCGACATCACTCTCGTGGCGGAGTCCACGCCGGCGAGCGCGTCCTTCCATACGGCGAGGCTCGCAGCCTGATCCTGCTTGCCGAGCCACGCCAGATACTCCTTGTAGGAGCGGGCGGGCGCAATTTGGCCGACACCTTCGAACGCCGCGTACAGGCCGAGCAGTTCCTGCACCAGCAGCGGTGTGGACCAGCCGTCGAGCAGAATATGGTGACCGGTCATGACCAGCCGGTAGCGATCGGCAGCGGTGCGAATCAGCATGAACCGCAACAGCGGTGGCGTCGCCGTGTCGAAACGCGTGGTGCGATCCTCTGCGAGGAGTCGCTCGATCTCCGCGGCGCCCAGCTCCTCGTCGAGATCGCTCAGGTCGACCGATCGCCAGAGCACCGCGACGTCACCGAGCACGATCTGGCGCGGTCCGTTCGGAGTCTCGAGGAACGCCACTCGCAGATTGTCGTGCCGGTCGAGCAGAGCCTGTGCTGCCGCTCGCAGCCGTTCCTGATCGACGGTGCCGGCCAAGGTCAGGATCGACTGGTCCGTGTACTCGTCGGTGCTGCCCGCGGCGAACACCGCGTGAAAGAGCATGCCGGTCTGCAGCGGTGACAACGGCCAGACATCGGCGAGCGACGGGTAGGCCCGCTCCCACAGTTCGATCTCGGGCTGGCTCGTCGGCACCAGGTCGAAGTCCGATGGCGTGTGACCGCCCGCATGCGGCGACTTGGCATGGGCTGCAACGCCACCCAGTGCCACCATCCACAGGTCGACGAGCTGACGCACGTCTGCCTCGCTCAGCACACCGGTCGCATAGGTCCAGGTGACAGCGATGTGCTGCCCATCGGGTCCGTCCTCGACGAGCGCGTCGACCTCGATCGCCGCCCGCAGCGGCAACAGCGAGTCGCGAACGCTGACAAAGGAGGTCGGCCGCCACGCACCCTTGGTACCCAGTCCGGTCCGGCCGAAGTACCCGAAGCTGATCTGCGGCAACGGTCCTGCCGCCAGGTCTGCACCTGTATCGGCATCGGCAGCGCCATCGGCATCAGCATGGGTATAGCGCAGCAGGCCGTAGTTCAGGCCCTCGTCCCGAACTGCTCGCAACTGTTCCTTGATCTGCTTCAAGGCGATTCCGGCGTGCCTGCCGCCAGTGAAGGCGTCGTCGAGATTGACCTCCGCCAGGCTCAACCCGGCGGGGTGCGCTGTAGCGAAGGCCCCGACGGTACGTGCCATGTCGGCGCCGACACCGTCCAGCGCGTGGCGTCCGCCGCCGGAAACGGACACGAGCAGCGAATCGCATACCACGCCGCGCTCCCGCCGGAACCGGCTGACCGCCATCGCGAGTGCGGTGATCAGGCCATGCGACGGATCGCTGTGGAAGCGGTCGGCGAGGACATGGATCAAGGTACGTGTGAGGGCCGACGGCACCGAGACATGCACCTGAGCCGACGCTTCGACGACGTCGATCCCCGGATCGAACGCGCGAACGCCGAGCACAGGGTCGGGCGTCTGCAGTACCCGCCGCCAGGTATCGAGCTCCAGAAGCCGTTCGGCCACAGCAGCTTCCGAGCTTATCGCGTGCGACCAAGCCCGCAACGACGTACCACCGGCTGCCAACTCCGGTTGCGCGCCGGTGCTGATCTTGTTCCACGCCGCTGCCAGATCGCCGACCACGCTGCGCCAGGAATCGAAATCGATGACCAGCCTGTGGATGACGAGCCAGAGCAAGCCCGTCCGATCGTCCTCCGGATCGAGCCAGACCGCCTGCGTCACCGCACCCGCGGTCGGGTCGAGTCGACCGGTCGCGGCATCCAGTTCACGCTGCGCGAGCAGGCGCATGTCCTCGCCCGGTGCCGCACGAACGTGGTGGAGTATCGCGGCTGCGCTCACCGAACCGACCGGGCCGACGTCGAGCATCCAGTCGTCGAATTCGCCTTCGTAGCATTCGGTTTCCTGCTCGGTGCCCGAAACGATGACACGCATTGCGGCGCGCAGCATGTCGTGCCGATCCAGCACGGCCTGCAGGGCTGCGGTCAACTTTTCCGCATCCACGTCGGCGGGCAGCTGCAGCAGAACCGCCTGTGCGTCGCGGTCGAACGGTGCGTCGCGGGACAGCATTTCGAGCGCATTCGGTGTCAGCGCAAGATGACCCACCGCGCCACCCGGCAGCTCCTTGAGTCGACCAGCTGCTTCACCGAGGTCCGTCGCCACCGCGGCAAGGCCGGCAACTGTCTTGAGCTCGAACACATCTCGTGCCGTGAATCCCAAACCTGCTGTCTTGGCGCGCGATACGAGCTGGATCGACACGATACTGTCGCCGCCGAGTGCGAAGAAGCTCTCGTCGACACCGACCGTCTCGACACCGAGGACCTCGGCGAACAGCTTCGCGATCGCATGCTCGCGCGGTGTGGACGGCGCACGTCCGAGACCGCCCGTCGGTGCGAATATCGGCTCCGGCAGAGCTTTTCGGTCCACCTTGCCCGAAGGGCTCAGCGGGACCGTGTCGAGCACCATGATGACCGACGGCACCATGTAGGAGGGCAAGAATTCTTCGACGAAATGCTTCACGGCCACCGTGTCGACCTTGGCGTCGGGGACCGCGCTCACGTACGAGACCAGTACGGTCGCACCCGCGGGCGTCTTCGCACCTACTGTCACCGCAAAGTCCACCGAGGCGTGCTGCGCGAGAGCGGAGTCGATTTCACCAAGCTCGATCCGGAAACCGCGGATCTTGACCTGGAAGTCGGTGCGTCCGACGAACTCCAGATTCAAGTCTGCGCCGATCCCCCTCGCTCCGCTCGGCCGTTCCGTCCAGCGGACGACGTCCCCGGTGCGATACATCCGCTCCCCCGGCTCGCCGTACGGGTTCGCGACGAACCGGGATGCCGTGGTGGCGAACAGATTCGCGTAGCCACGCGCAAGTCCCGGACCGGCAAGGTAGAGCTCGCCACCGGCGCCGACCGGCACAGGCTGCATCCAGCGGTCCAGCACGACGGCGCGCACTCCGCGCAGCGGCCCACCGATGGTGACCGGCTCGCCGGGCAGCAGGACCGCCGAGGTTGCCGTGATGGTCGCTTCGGTCGGTCCGTAACCGTTCGTCATCCGGCGTGTCATGGCCCAGCGCGCGACCAACTCCGGCGGGCAGACGTCACCACCCACGACGACAGCCTCGATGTCGGGCAGCACCGCCGCATCGAGGGACGACAGCATCGCCGGTGCGACGTCGAGATGGGTCACCCTTTCCGCGCTGAGTACGTTGCTCAGCTCCTCGCCGCCGATGATGCCCGGCGGAACGATCACCAGCGTGGCGCCGGTTCCGAACGTCACGAGCAACTGCTCGACCGACGCATCGAAACTCGGCGAATAGGCGTAGGAGATACGGGATTCCGGGGAGACACGCAGGTCGGAACGGCGGTCGTCGATGAGGTTCGCAAGGCCACGGTGCGTGACGAACACACCCTTCGGCAGCCCCGTCGATCCCGAGGTGTAGATGACGTATGCGGGGTTGCCGACCCGCACCGGCGCACGGCGGTCGGCGTCGGTGATCGGCTCGCTCGATAGTTCGGCGACGAGTTCTTCGGTCGCCGGATCGTCGAGCACGACCCAGCTCAGGTGATCCGGCAGTACGGCCTGCGACGCGGTCACCGTGATGCCGACGACAACGCCGGAATCTGTGATCATGTGCTCGATACGGTCGGCCGGGTAGGTCGGGTCGACGGGTACGAACGCAGCACCGGACTTGGCCACAGCCCATACCGACAGCACGGACTCGATCGATCGCGAAACAGCGATGGCGACTGTGGATTCCGGTCCGGCGCCGCCCGCGATGAGCAGTCGCGCCAGCCGCGACGACCGTTCGTCGAACTCTCGGTAGGTCATGCCCCGATCGCCCTGCGACAGCGCCTGACCGTCCGGATTCGCCGCGACACCGGCTGCGAGAACCGCCGGGAGGGTGCGCTCTTCGAGGTCCGCCGGACCGCGCACGGGAAGGAGCGTCTCGCGCTCCTCATCGTCGAGTAGCGGCAGCGACGACAGCAGGCAGTCCGGTCCGCCGGCGAGGAAGCGTTCGAGATAGGCGAGGAAGCGACCGTGCTGGCGGCGCAGGTCGTCGTCGGTGTACAGGTTCGGGTTGGCCTGGAAGTCGATGTGCGTACGTTCCTCGCCCGCTGCGGGATACACGTTGACGAACAGGTCTTCCATGAGGCCGGAGGTGAGGACGTTCAGCCGGCCGACCACCGAGCCGAGAGAGATGTTGTCGAACATCATGATGTTGACCGACGGACCGAACGACGCGGCCTCGTCGGGTGCGTAGCCGAGATCCCGGAAGATGTCTTCCTGCCGATACCGCTGCCGGCGCAACGCGCCGGTGAGTTCCAACTGAGCGGACCGGATCAGCTCCCCGACCGTGGAATGCGAGCCGATCGTCAGGCGCAACGGGACGACGTTCGCGACCATGCCGCCGGAACGGCGCAGCACCGCGGTCGTGCGCGCGGATACCGGCAGGCTCAGCATCACATCGTCGGTACCGGTCATCCGGCCGAGGAACGCACCGAAGGCCGCGACGATCACCGGTGCAATGCTGGCGCCGCCGCCGCTGGCGACCGACTCGAGCAGATCGGCCGTGTGGTCGGGCAGGCCCGCACTGAACAGGCGGGGGTGCGCGTTCGGCGGGGCGGTCCGACCGGCGAGGCTGACTGCCTGCGGCGCGCCGGCGAGATGCTCGGCCCAATATTCCTTGTCGTTTCCGAACCGGTCCGATCCGCGGTATTGCATGTCGGAGGCCACGATTGCGGCCAGGTCCTCGGCGCGACTCGCGGGCTGGGGGGCACCCGCGACCGCAGCGCTGTACAACTCGGCGGTTCGTTGCACGAGCGTCATCGCCGCAAAACCGTCGAGCGCGATGTGGTGGATGCGCGTGTACCAGAAATAGTGGTCGTCCCCGAGTCGCAGCACCGTCGAGTTGACGAGGCGATCCCGCAGCAGATTGAGCGGGGCGGTGAACTCCGCCCGCATCCACTCCTTGGCTGCCGCAATCGGATCCGGCGTGGCTTGCGCCAGATCGAGGTACTTGGGCTTGGCGTCGAGCGTCCCGTCGACCATCTGGAACGGCACGCCGTCGACCTCGATCAGCCGCAGGAAGCCGGACCCGAACTCCTTACCCGACTGCACACATGCGTTTTCCAGCGCCTCGATATCGAGCGCACCGACGATCTCCACGTACTGCGCGATCGAGATCGGCGCCGAGCCCGCAAGGTGCTGGGCAAACCAGATCCCGCGCTGGGCGGCCGAAAGCGGAAAAGCTCCCGGTGGCACACCGGGTAATAGCTCCGTCGGTGAGGTTGATCGCTGCTGCATGTCTTCTCTCATTCGAACTCCAAGTCAAAACTCGGACAGAAAAACGCACTCTCTTGCAATCTCGTCCGGTTCCGCCTGTTGCGACACCAACCCCAGTGCTGGCACCGCGAACCCGAGGGGTGAGGGATTCCCACCCAAAGGGTCCGCGGTCGGGCTGCCTGGTAGGGCCTACTCTGCCCCGATCCGGGCACGTTGTCATCGGTTTGCAGGTGTGTACGGTCGGCGGGATTTCTGCGCCGTTGTGGCTGTTGTCGCTGAAACTACTTCGGCCGCAACCAGCCGTGAGTGGATATGATCTAGATCACATGTGCGATCTCGGACCCAGCGGGAAGAGGCGAGTGATGACCGATTCAGGCAAAAGCGGCACGGCAACCGAGGAGCCCACCCTCAAAAGAGTTATGGGGCCGGGTCTTCTGCTCTTGTTCATCGTCGGCGACATCCTCGGCACCGGGATCTACGCGCTCACCGGACGCGTTGCCGGACAGGTCGGTGGCGTCGTGTGGCTGCCCTTCCTCGTCGCGTTCGTCGTTGCGCTGATCACAGCCTTCAGCTACCTGGAACTGGTCACAAAGTATCCGCAGGCCGCCGGCGCTGCCCTGTACACGCACAAAGCATTCGGCATCCAATTCGTGACGTTCATGGTCGCGTTCGCCGTCATGTGCTCGGGCATCACGTCCGCATCGACGGCGTCGCGAGCATTCGCGTCGAACTTCTCCAGCGCATTCGAACTCGACCTGAAGACCGGCGTGTGGATCACAGTGATCGGCTTGCTGTTCATGGGCGTCGTTGCCGCCGTCAACTTCCGCGGTGTCGGCGAGAGCGTGAAGTTGAACGTGCTGCTGACGTGCGTCGAACTTTCCGGGCTGCTGATCATCATCTGCATCGGTGCGTGGGCACTCGGTATCGGTGACGGCGACTTCTCGCGGGCAACCGAATTCGACACCGGCGACCGCACCGCACTCGGCGGTGTGATCGCGGCGAGCACGCTGGCGTTCTATGCGATGGTCGGCTTCGAGGACTCGGTGAACATGGCCGAAGAATGCAAGCAACCGAGCAAGATCTTCCCCAAAGTGCTACTCGCCGGACTGATTACGACCGGCATCATCTACATGCTCGTATCGATCACATCGGTGGCCCTGGTCCCCCACGCAGAGCTGATCGAAACCGACACGCCCCTGCTGTCGGTCGTCGAACGCGGTGCACCGGCCTTCCCGACGGACCTGTTCGCCTACATCTCCATGTTCGCGGTTGCGAACTCGGCGCTCATCAACATGCTGATGGCGAGCCGACTGCTCTACGGCATGGCGCGCCAGGGCGTAATTCCGCGCGTGCTCGGCAAGGTTCACCCGACGCGGCGAACCCCGTACGTATCGATCGGATTCACGACGCTGCTCGCGTTCGGCCTGATCATCTTCGTCGGCGAAGTGCCCGCACTGGGCGGGACGACGTCGTTGCTGCTGCTGTGCGTGTTCACGGTGGTGAACGTCGCGTGTCTCGTCCTGCGTAAGGACCCGGTCAAGCACAAGCACTTCAGGGCGCCGACCGTGCTGCCCGTGGTCGGCGCACTGGCGTGCGCGTTCCTCGCGACGCCGCTGACCGACCGTCCGGTCGCGGAATACAAGGTAGCCGGAGTCCTGCTGGCAATCGGACTCGTCCTGTGGGCGATCACCCACTTCATCAACAAGCGAACCGGCGCGATGTACGTGCACATCGACCCGGAAACCCTGCTCGACGAGGACCCGGTGGAGACCCAGAAGTAGGCTGGCCGGATGCCGGACCTGCATCCGAATCTCACGCCGCTCGCGCCCCTGCTCGGCACCTGGGCGGGCAAGGGCGAAGGCGAATATCCGACGATCGAATCTTTCGGCTACCTCGAGGAAATCACCTTCGGTCACGTCGGCAAACCTTTCCTCGCCTACGGCCAGAAAACGAAGGCGGCCGACGACGGACGTCCGCTGCATGCAGAGACCGGTTACCTGCGCGCGCCCGCCCCCGGCCGGGTCGAACTGGTCCTCGCCCATCCGACCGGGGTCACCGAAATCCAGGAGGGCACCGTGACCGTCGGTGCCGACGGCGCGCTGGAGTTGGAACTGAACGCGACGGCGATCGGGCTGACCGGTACTGCCAAAGAAGTTACTGCACTTGGCCGTTCGATCCGCGTGGTCGGTGACGAACTGACCTACACCCTGCGTATGGGTGCGGTGGGTCTGCCACTGCAACACCATCTCGCTGCCACCCTGCACCGTCGATAAGGAGTCTCATGCGACTGCCGTTTCAAGCGGAACAGCCGCCGGTCCGCCGTGTCGCGGTACCGGCCGATGTGAACGCGGTCTCACGGCGCGGGGAAGAAGTCGAAACGACCATCGACGTCGACCGCATCTGGGCAGCAGTCCGCGAGTGGTACGGCGTCGGGGTGAATCCGGCGATCCAGTTGTGCCTGCGCCGAAACGGCGACGTCATTCTCAACCGATCCATCGGGCATGCCTGGGGTAACGCGCCGACCGATCCCGAGGACGCCGAGAAAATCGTCGTCACCCCCGAGACGCCGTTCTGCGTGTACTCCGCGGCCAAGGGCATCACGACGACGCTGATGCACATGCTGATCGAGCGCGGTTCGCTCGGCCTCAGCGACCGCGTGTGTGACTACCTGCCGGACTTCACCAGCCATGGGAAAGACCGCATCACGATTCGGCACGTCCTCACCCACAGCGCAGGCATGCCGTTCTTCTCGGTCGGCGGCGGCCGTAAGAACCTGGATCGCGCGGGAGATTCCGAATTCGCCGTCCGGGCCCTGTGTGAGGCGAAGCCGATCTACCGGCCCGGGCTCTTCCACGTCTACCATGCGCTGACGTTCGGGTTCCTGACGCGCGAGATCGTCCGGGCGGCGACAGGCCGCAGCATTCGTGACGTCCTCGCCGAGGAGATCCTCGACCCGCTCGGCTTCCGGTGGACCAACTACGGCGTCGCACCCGCGGACGTTCCTGCGGTCGCGCCGAGCCACGCCACGATGCGCGATGTTCCCGAACCCATCGCCACCGCCTTCCGGAAAGCGATCGGCGGCACGCTGTACGACATCATTCCCGTCACCAACGACCCCCGTTTCCTGACGTCGGTCATCCCGTCGAGCAACACCGTCTCCAACGCCTTCGAGTTGTCCCGGTTCTACGAAATGCTGCGGCGCGGTGGCGAACTCGACGGCGTACAGGTCCTCGAACAGGAGACTCTGCGCCGCGCGGTCACCCCTGCAACCCGCATGCGCCCCGATGTCTCCACCGGCCTCAACCCCATGCAGTGGGGTGTCGGTTTCATGTTGGGCGGCAACAGGTTCGGACCGTTCGGCCGGAACACCTCGACAGCGTTCGGGCACATGGGTCTCATCACCGTTGCGGGCTGGGCGGACCCGCAGCGCGGGCTCGCGGCCGCACTGGTCACCAGCGGAAAGCCCGGCATGCACAAGGAGGCCGACCGCTACCCCGCGCTCATGAACCTGATTGCCGCCACAATCCCCGACATCCCCGAGCGCGAGCGTCCGTTCGTGCGCAACGTGAGTCTGCGCGCGTGACCACGGCGACCGTCGTCGGGTCCGGACCGAACGGCCTGGCGGCGGCTGTCCGGCTCGCGCAGCATGGGATCGACGTGACCGTGCTGGAAGCCAAGGACGAGATCGGCGGCGGGACGCGGTCGGGCGCCGCGATCGTGCCCGGCCTGATCCACGACCACTGCTCTGCCGTCCACACGATGGCGGTCGGTTCACCCTTCCTGACGTCCATAGACCTCGCACAATACGGTCTGGAATGGTGCTGGCCCGAAGTCGACTGCGCCCACCCGCTCGACGACGGCACAGCCGGGGTGCTCTACCGGTCGATCGAGCAGACGGCAGCCGGACTCGGCGTCGACGGCGGTCGCTGGCGGCGCTCGTTCGCCCGGCCGGCGGCAGGCTTCGACGAACTCGCGGAGGACATCATGGGTCCTCTGCTACGGGTGCCGTCGCATCCGATCGGGTTGGCCCGCTTCGGCATTCCCACCGTGGCACCGGCAGCACTCTATGCGCGCCGGTTTCGGACCGAGCAGGCGCGAGCATTGTTCGGTGGCGTCGCCGCACATACTTTCCGGCCGTTGCACCTCCCACTGACGTCAGCGATCGGGTTGGGCATCATCACGGCCGGTCATCGGCACGGTTGGCCGGTCGCCGCGGGCGGTTCGAGCGCGATCACCGCGGCCCTCGCTCGAATGCTCGTCGCGCTCGGCGGAAAGATCGAAACCGGGGTGTGCGTCCGCGCCTTCGCGGAACTACCCGTCGCGGACGTCACGATGTTCGACCTCGCGCCGGAGGAGGTCGCCGACATCCTGGGCGACGCACTGCCGCGGCGGACCGCTCGGGCCTACCGCCGATTCAGGCACGGGCCAGGTGCGTTCAAGGTGGATTATGCGGTCACCGACGGCGTCCCGTGGACGAGTTCCGCGGCGCGTCAGGCCGGAACCGTGCACGTCGGAGGTTCGTTCGCCGAGATCGCGGCAGGCGAGCGCCAGATTCACGCGGGAAAGATGCCCGATAAACCGTTCGTCCTCGTCGGACAGCAATATTTAGCCGATCCACAACGGTCGGCCGGCAACGTCCATCCGCTATGGACGTACGCACACGTGCCGAACGGCTTCACCGGTGACGCCACCGAAGCGATCACCGCCCAGATCGAGCGGTTCGCGCCCGGCTTCCGGGACCGCATTGTCGGGACAGCCGTCCGTACGACGACAGAGTTCGCCGCCTACAACCGCAACTTCATCGGCGGCGACATCATGACCGGCGCCAAAGACATTCGCCAACTGGTGTTCGGTCCACGAACAACGTTGCAGCCCTACAGCATCGGCATCCCGGGCGCGTTCATCTGCTCCGCCGCCACGCCGCCGGGGCCGGGCGCGCACGGCATGTGCGGCTCCAACGCAGCCGACGCCGCCCTGCGCTATCTGGCGTGAATCAGTACTGCTCGTACTCGACCGGCAACGCCGCGAACATGTCTGTGGTGACCGCAACCGCGTTGTCGGAACTGCCGCCCCGGACGACGAGAGTCGCGAACGCGAGATCGCCGCGGTAGCCGACGAACCAGGCATGCGATCCGCCCGCGACCTCTGCCTCGCCCGTCTTGCCGTACACCTCGCCCATCTCCGAAATGCGGGTGGCGGTACCGCTCGTCACCACGAGTCGCATCATCCCGCGCAGCCCGTCGACCATCGCCGGCTTGATCAGTGGACGCTCACCCTCGATCGTCGTCGGGAAGCCCGCGATCAGCTGCGGTGTCGGAGTCACCCCGTGCGCCACGGTCGCTGCTGCGAGCGCCATCCCGAACGGGCTGATGACCACCTTGCCCTGGCCGAACCCGTCTTCGGTGCGCTGCGTCAGATCGTCAGCTGGCGGCACCGAGCCCGAGTCGGTCGGCAGGCCGACGACGTTGTAGTCCGGGCCGATTCCCATTTCGGATGCTGCGACGTGCAGCGCGTCGGGACGCATTTCGCTCGCCAGCTTCGCGAACGACGTGTTGCACGACCGCGCGAAGGCGGTCGCCATCGGGACTGTGCCCAGCGCGAATTCGTTGTAGTTCGGAATACTGCGTTCGCCGATCTCGATCCGGCCCGGGCACGGGACCAGCGTGTCCGGCGTCGCCAAGCCACCGTCGATCGCCGCAGCCGCAGTAATGATCTTGAACGTCGATCCCGGTGGATAGAGGCCGGTCGTCGCTACCGGTCCGTCGCGGTCGGCTGCTTTGTTCTGTGCGACCGCCAGGATCTCACCGGTCGATGCCTTGATCACGACCATCATGGCCTGGTCGGTCCGTGCGTTCACGGCATTCTGTGCGGCGTCCTGGATCGGCCGGTCGAGCGTGATCGTGAACGACGCCACCGGCTGCGGCGCGGTCTCGGTCAGCACATCGGTATCCACGCCGTTCGCGTTGACCGTGACGACGCTCCAACCGGCCTTGCCGTCGACGTCGTCGATGATCTTCTTCTTCACCTGACCGATCAGGTCGGGCGCGAAGTTACGGTCCGTCGACACGAGGTCGGCTTCGTCGTTGACCGAGACGCCGGGAATCGCGGCGAGTTGCAATTGGACGACGTCGAAGTCTTCTTGCTTCAGCGTGGCGACGTGGTAGTCGCCGCGCGTCGCGGTTGCCGACTCGACGATCGACTGCGCTGTCACCGTCTTGTCGAACGCACTCAGGATTCTGGCGAGCGTATTCGCCACTGCGACAACGTTTCCCGCCTTCGACGCGTCCAGCTTGATCCGGTGCACGACCCCCGGAACCAGAACGTCCGAGCCGGAATGCTCGTTGACTCGAGCGCGGGGCGCGGGCGTCGAGCGCAGCGACAGGGTCTGCGTTTCGCCCAACCGCGGGTGAACGTCGGTCGATGTCCAGCGGACCGCCCAATCGCCGTTCTTGCGGCCCATCTGCAGCTCGCCCGAGTAGGCCCACACGCGACCCTTCGGCAGGTGCCACTCGTAGGTGTACTCGACGGTCGCGGTGTCGCCGCTGACGTGGACCGAACCGGTCGAGGCGGTCAACGACTCAGCCTGCAGGTCCTCCCACGTCCGTGCGAGAACAGCGCGGGCGCGATCGGGCTGATCCGTCGTCAGCGCCGCGAGATCGAAGTCACGCTCGGCGAAGGCATCGACGAAATCGTCCGCTGCGGGCGACGGACCGGCAGGTTTGGGAGTACACGACGCCAGGCCGACTGTCAGGGCCGCCGCAGCGCCGACCACGACGACGCGCGTCGCGAACGACCAGCGGAAACGGCGGATACTCATCGCCGCCATAGTAATTCGGTGGCCTGCCCGAAACCGGGAGGCAGGGCCGTGACCGGCCCGGCAACTGGGTCAATCCAGCAACACCGTCGAGAACGTCGCGATCTGCGTGAACCCGACTCGCTCGTATGCGCGCCGCGCGCCGCGATTGAAATCGTTGACATACAGGCTCGCTGTGCGGCCCGACGCGATGATCGCGTTCACGACGGCCGCCGTCCCGGCCGCACCGATGCCGTGCCCGCGATAAGAGGGGTGCACCCAGACACCCTGAATCTGGCCGACCGTTCGCGAGAGCGCACCGACCTCGGCCTTGAAGATGACCTCGCCGTTCTCGATCCGCGCCCATGCGCGCTTGGTGGCGATCAGGTGCGCGACGCGGCGCCGGTAGGCACCGCCGCCGTCGTTGCTACGCGGGTCGACCCCGACCTCTTCGATGAACATCTCGATCGCCGCGCTGAGATACGGGTCGAGTTCCGCCGCCGTCGCGTTGCGCACCAGCGTGTCCGCCGCAATCACCGATGGCCGCGCGATGGCGAGCAAAGGTTGCGTGAAACGTAACTCACGGGCCGGACCCCAGCCATCTTCGAGCAACTCCCACAGGGGCATCGCGAGTTCGCGTCGGCCGACGATCGACGAACACATCCGCGGGCCGCGACTCGCCCGTTCTGCGAACGCGCGCAGATCATCGGAATCACCGCGCAGCGGAACGAGATTGGCGCCCGTGTAACACAGGGACTCGCTGGGACCTCCACGGCTCCACAGCTCCCCGGGGAACATGCTCGGGTTCAGCCCGAATTCCTCGACCCGGGCCGCAACCATGCACGACGCGACGGGATCAGCGTCGAGTACCCGGAGAACGTTTGCCTCGTCCCGGCTCCCCAGCTGCCTCGCACCGAGCAGTTTCAGCACGGCGAAAATCCCCAGGTCGGATCGGGCACATCACCAGCGTGCCATGAACACGGGCTGAATGGGATACTTCTGTGCCATCTGTGCTGCAGGCGTGTTCAGTCCAGCAAGATCGTCGAGAAGTCCGCCACCCGAGTGAAACCGACTCGGTCGTAGGTCCGCCCAGCCGCAACATTGGAGTCGTCGAAGTACAGGCTCGCCGTACGCCCGGACTTCACTATTGCGTCGACGACCGCAGCAGTTCCGGCGGCGCCGTGTCCTGCACTGCGGTGCTCCGGGTGTACCCACACCCCCTGTATCTGCCCGACTGCGCGCGACAAAGCACCGATCTCTGCCTTGAAAATCAATTCGCCGTCTTGATACCTCGAAAACGCACGGCCACTACCGATCAATTGCTCGATCCGCTGCCGGAAGGCATTCCCACCGTCGTGCGTAGTCGGATCCAGACCCGTCTCTTCGATGAACATGGCCAGCGCGGCAGCCAGGTAGCCGTCCACCTCTGCCGGCGTCGCGGTGTGCACCAGCGGATCCGGTGCAATTGCCGGAGCCGTGGAGATAGCCAGCAGCGGCTGCTCGAATCGCAGCTCACGCGCCGGACCCCAATGCGGTGTGAGCGATTCCCACAGCGGCATCGTCAACTCCCGCCGGCCGACGATCACAGAGCACTTCCGCGGAGTGCGAGTCACGCGATCGGCGAAGGCTCGCATGTCGCCGGCATCGCCGCAGAGCGGCATGACGTTGGGCCCCGAGTAGCACAGCGACGAACTCGGCCCGCCCCGACTCCACAGCTCACCCGGAAAGGTGTGTGGGCTCAGGCCGAACTCCTCGACCCGCGCGGCAGCCATGCACGACGCAACCGGATCGGCGCCGAGGACCCGGAGAACCTTTGCCTCGTCGCGCCTTCCGAGCTGCCTCGCGCCGAGCAGCTTCAGCATGTCTCTAGCGCTTCGCGCCTGTGCGCTGTCAGCGGGTCCGGAGGCTCCCCAACCGCGCACGGGGTCCGGTCAACTGACGCTGACAACCGGCGATCCCGCTTCCGCGTCCTCGCCGTACTCCTCCGCGATCCGCATAGCTTCCTCGATCAGCGTCTCGACGATCATCGCTTCCGGCACAGTCTTGATGACCTGCCCCTTCACGAAGATCTGCCCCTTGCCGTTGCCCGAAGCGACACCGAGGTCGGCTTCACGAGCCTCGCCCGGACCGTTCACGACGCAGCCCATGACCGCCACGCGCAACGGAATCTCCATGCCTTCGAGCCCGGCTGAGACCTCGTTGGCGAGCGTGTAGACGTCGACCTGCGCACGACCGCAAGACGGGCAGGAAACGATCTCCAGCTTGCGCGGGCGCAGGTTCAGCGATTGCAGAATCTGATTGCCCACCTTCACCTCTTCGGCGGGCGGGGCGGAAAGCGACACCCGGATCGTGTCACCTATGCCGCTCGACAGCAGCGCACCGAATGCGACGGCGGACTTGATCGTGCCCTGGAACGCGGGGCCCGCCTCTGTGACGCCTAGGTGCAGCGGATAATCGCACTTTGCGGCGAGCTGGCGATACGCCTCCACCATGATCACCGGGTCGTTGTGTTTGACCGAGATCTTGATGTCGCCGAAACCGTGCTCTTCGAACAGGCCCGCTTCCCACAGCGCGGATTCGACGAGTGCCTCGGGCGTCGCCTTGCCGTACTTCTGCAGCAACCGGGGGTCGAGCGAACCTGCGTTCACACCGATCCGGATCGGAATTCCGGCAGCACCGGCGGCCTTCGCGACTTCCTTCACGCGACCGTCGAATTCCTTGATGTTGCCCGGGTTGACCCGGACGGCGGCGCAACCCGCGTCGATCGCCGAGAAGATGTACCGCGGCTGGAAGTGAATATCGGCGATGACGGGGATCTGGCTCTTCTTCGCGATGATGGCGAGCGCGTCGGCATCTTCCTGCCGTGGACATGCCACGCGCACGATGTCGCAGCCACTCGCGGTCAGCTCGGCGATTTGCTGCAGCGTCGCGTTGATGTCGTGTGTCTTGGTCGTCGTCATCGACTGCACAGAGATCTGGTGGTCGCTTCCCACACCGACCGACCCCACTTGCAGCTGACGGGTCTTGCGCCGCGGCGCAAGCACCGCCGCGGGTGGTGTCGGCATCCCCAATCCAACAGCGCTGGTCACACGGCATCCCTTCGTCGCTGGCTCGTAGCCGATTCTATGCCAACGCGCGCGCCGCACCGCCCGGCGAGAGCCTCGCCGGGCGGTGCGAGCAGCACTATTCGCCTGCCGTTAACTTCATCACGTCGAGGAACAGCGGCAGCTCGTCGGTTCGGGGGCCGGTCGCGACTCCGGCGTCGTACTCCGCCTTTCCCCCATCGGAGATGGTGTCGATGGTGTCCTCCGACGCGAGCCTCGACTCGAGCTCGAACTCGGCGAACTCGAACGGCAAACCGTTGGCGTTCAACGGGTCCGGTCCGTCCATCACGTGGAAATGCAGGTGTGGAGCATCGGTGTTACCCGAGTTTCCGAGCAGTCCGATGACCTGGCCGGTCGACAATTGGTCGCCTACCTTCACCTTCACCCCGTCGCCCGGCTGCAGGTGCGCATAGAGCACGAAGTGCCCGTCACCGATGTCCTGCACGATGTGGTTGCCGCCATACTGATCGAGCGGCAGACCGGTCGGACTCGCCCCGGGAACCTGCTCGGGAAGATCGTTGACAACGGCGACGACCTCGCCGTCTGCGACAGCGTGCACATTGTCACCGAAGTACGCATAGCTCTCGACCTTGGTCTTGTCACCGGTGAAGAGCAGTCCGGCGTCGTCGAGCTGCACCCAGTCGATCGCAAAACGCTCGGCTACCCGGAACTGCCCGTTGATCGGATTCATCGCCGTCCGGTGCGGGGTCGGGATGCAGCAACCGTTGGCGTCGGTCCAGTGCGGTCCGTCGAGCGGAGGGGCAATCACCACCGGGGCCGTCTTGTCGACTTCGACCGGCGCGATCGTCTCGCTGAGGGTAGGCGGAATCAACGGGGGATCCGGATTCGCGATGTCGATGTCGATCACGTGCTCGATCCGATCGGGAACGTCTGCCTCGTTCTCGACGGTTGCATCGATCCACACGACGGCAGATTGCCCAGGTCCGAGCACCGCGCCCGGTGCCGTCGCGCCGTAGACACGCATCCACGTCTCGAGGTCCGCTCCGGTGATCTCTTGCAGCGTCTTCCCGCCGGCCGTTGCCTTCACCGACTTCACTGTCACCGGCGACGTATAGAGATTCGTCAGGAAAAGCTCGTACGCCATGTGCGTGCGCTTGTTCGCCCCGGTGACCGGGATAGGCGGCGCGACAACGGAACCGATCATGGGCGTGATTTCGGGTGGCTGTTCCGACGTCGTCGACGGTCCGGAGGTGGCAGTGGTTTCCGAATCGGACGAATCCGAATCCGAACAGGACGCGATGACGAGACAAGCAGCCGTGCCAAGGACGAGGGCTGCTCCGCGGAAGCTGCGATTCATCGGCCGATGCTAGCCCTGTCGGACGGCCTTCGACACGACTTCGTTCAAACTTCCACTACACGCGCGAACTACTGGAACAGCTTGATCGGATTCACGATGTCGGCGGTCAACGTGAGCAGCATGTACGCACCGCCGATGACGATCACGACGTACGTGGCGGGTAGCAATTTCAGATAGTCGACCGGAGATCCCGGCGGCAGACCCTTGCGTGCGCGACGGGTGTCACGGACCTTCTCGTACGCGGTCACGGCCATGTGCCCACCGTCGAGCGGCAGCAAGGGCAACAGGTTGAACGCGCCGAGGAAGAAGTTCAGGCTCGCGAGCAGCAGAATGAACACTTCCCACAAACCGCGCTCGGCGACCTGACCGCCGATGACGCTCGCGCCGACCACGCTGATCGGAGTCTCGGGATCCCGCTCGCCGCCGGTCACCGCGCCCCACAGGTCGACGACCTTCGCGGGCATCTGAGCGAGACCCTGGACCGTGCGAACGAACATGTCACCGGTGAATACTGCTGATGCCGGAATTGCGGTGATCACGTTGTACTGAATCGGCAGGTAGTAATCCGAACCGACGCCGACCGCGCTGACCGTCTTCAGGTACTTCTCGCCGGTGTCGTTGTCGAGGACGAGCCGCGTCACCTGCTGCGGGCGCACAGTGACCTGCAGCGGCGTGCCGTCGCGCTCGATGTCGTAGACGATCGGACCGGTCTGGCTCTGGGTCTGCTCGAGCAGCTCCGCCCACGACGACACAGCGACGCCGTTGATCTTCTCGACGACATCGCCCTTCTGCAGACCTGCCTGCTCGGCAGGACCGGCGCCGGTACATTCCGAAAGTTTGCCCTGCGCATCCTGATTCGCGACGCAGCTCGTGTCACCGAGAGCGGTCGCGGGTGGTTCTGCGAGGTTGGGAAGACCCCAGCCGACGGCGAGCACCATGATCAGGACGAAGCCGAGAACGAAGTTCATCCCGATTCCGGAGATCATGACGACCTGACGCTTCCACGTCTTCTGGCGATACATCGCGCGGTCGAGCTCTTCGGGTTCGAGTTCGTCGAGCGCGGTCATCCCCGCGATATCGCAGAAGCCGCCGAACGGCAGTGCCTTGAGGCCGTACTCGGTCTCACCGCGCCGCCACGAGAACACCTTCGGCCCGAAGCCGATGTAGTACCGGCGCACCTTCATGCCGAGGCGTTTGGCCGCCCACATGTGCCCGCACTCGTGCAGTGCGATCGACGCCGCGATACCGAGGGCGAACAGCACGACCCCCACAACGAACACCATTCGGCGTTAATCCTCCTGCTTGACAAGTTCCCGCGCTCGCGAGCGCGCCCAGCCGTCGGCTGCGAGCACATCGTCCAAGGTAGCGGGTTCCACAGACCACTGGTCGGCTGCACCGAGCACGCGCTCGACCGTGCGCACGATCGCTGGGAATCGGACCGCGCCTTCGAGGAACGCCTCGGCCGCGATCTCGTTGGCCGCGTTGTAGACCGCTGTCGAGCAGCCACCGCGCTGACCTGCCGCTCTGGCGAGGTCGACGGCGGGGAAGACGGTTGTGTCGAGCGGTTCGAATTCCCACGTTGCGGCCGTGGTGAAGTCGCAGGCCCCTGCGGCACCGGCAACTCGGCTCGGCCAACCGAGAGCGAGCGCGATAGGCAACTTCATGTCCGGCGGGCTGGCCTGGGCCAGCGTCGAACCGTCGGTGAACGTCACCATCGAGTGAACGATGGACTGTGGGTGGACCGTGACGTCGATCCGGTCGTAGGGAATGCCGAAGAGCAGATGCGTCTCGATGAGTTCGAGCCCCTTGTTCACCAGTGTCGCCGAATTGAGCGTGTTCATCGGTCCCATCGACCAGGTCGGGTGGCCGAGCGCCTGGGTCGGAGTGACGGATTCGAGCTGCTGCGCCGTGAACCCGCGAAACGGACCTCCGGAGGCGGTGAGCACCAACCGGTCGACCTCGTCGGCGGTCCCGCCGCGCAGGCACTGCGCCAGCGCGGAGTGCTCCGAGTCGACGGGCACGATCTGGCCGGGCGCAGCTGCTTTCGTGACGAGCGATCCGCCCGCGACCAGCGATTCCTTGTTTGCCAGAGCCAACCGCGCACCCGACGCGAGGGCCGCGAGTGTCGGTTCGAGCCCGAGCGAGCCGACAAGCGCATTCAGGACGACATCCGCTTCTGTGCGCTGGACCAGTTCGGTGACCGCCCCCGGACCCTTCAGCGGGGCATCGAGGCGTGCACCTGCGCCCTCGTCGGCTATCGCGAAGTTCTTCACACCGGTCGCTGCGAGCTGCTCGCGCAGCAGGTCCAGCTTTCCACCGCCCGCCGCCAGGCCGACGACCTCGAACTTGTCGGGGTTGGCGGCGACGACCTCGAGTGCTTGGGTGCCGATCGAGCCGGTGCTGCCGAGCAGAAGCACGCGGGTCCGCGCATGAACAGTCACGGACCTATTGTTCCCGATGGCGCCCGCCAACCCGAATCCCGGCGGCAGCGGGTGGGTTCCGTAGCTACGACGACCAGTCGTATGTCACGATATGGCGAGCACATTCACATGTCAGCAGAGGAGCGATCGTGGCGGGCACGGAGTTGGAGCAGGCCAAGAAGGTCAAGGCCACCGTCGATACTGTCGAGGTTCCCTCCGCCGAATGGGGCTGGAGTGGCGAGGCACCGAGGTTCTTCCGGTTCATGGGCTGGTTCGTCGCTGTGGCGCTCCTGACGATGATCATCGGCAACCACACCGGTCGCGTCGAGGACCTCTATCTCGTGGGATTCTCCGCGGCCATCGTCGTCATTCTCATCCGCGACATCGTCCGGCGACGTCGCGATACCTGAAGCTCAGTTTTCGGCTGCGAGCTGCCCGCAGGCGGCAGCAATTTCCTGACCCCGCGTATCGCGCACCGTGCAGGACACACCCTGGGCGATAACCCTGCGCACGAACTCGCGCTCGACCGGCTTCGGGCTGGCATCCCATTTGCTTCCAGGAGTCGGATTCAGCGGAATCAAGTTGACGTGGACCCGCGCGCCCAGCGCCTTGTGCAATTTCTTGCCGAGTAGATCGGCGCGCCACGGCTGGTCGTTGATGTCCCTGATCAGCGCGTACTCGATCGATACGCGACGACCCGTCTTGTCGGCGTAGTACGTCGCGGCGTCGAGGACCTCGGAAACCGACCACCGATTGTTCACCGGCACGAGCGTGTCCCGCAGTTCGTCGTCGGGCGTGTGCAACGACACAGCGAGCGTGACGGACAGCCCCTCGTCGGCCAGTTTGCGGATAGCCGGTGCCAGGCCGACGGTCGAAACCGTGACCGACCGTTGCGAGATTCCGAGGCCGTCCGGTGCAGGCGAGGTAATTCGCCGGACCGCGGCAACAACCCGCTTGTAATTGGCGAGCGGCTCCCCCATGCCCATGAAGACAATGTTCGACAGCCGTCCCGGCCCGCCCGCGACCTCGCCGTCGCGCAACGACGCGGCCGCCGCGCGCACCTGGTCGACGATCTCTGCCGTCGAGAGGTTCCGCTGCAGACCGGCTTGTCCGGTCGCGCAGAACGGGCACGCCATGCCGCAGCCGGCCTGACTCGAGATGCACAGGGTCGACCGGTCCGGGTAGCGCATCAGAACACTCTCGAGCAGCGTCCCGTCACCTGCCTTCCACAGCGTCTTGCGCGTCTCTCCAGAGTCGCAGACGACATGCTTCAGCGGCGTGAGCAGCGTCGGAAAGAGCGCGGCGCCAACCTGTTCCCGGACGGCCGCCGGGAGATCGGTCATCTTCTCCGGGTCTGCTTCCAACCGCGCGTAGTACTGGCGCGCGAGCTGGTCGGCACGAAAACCCGGCAGACCAAGTTCCTGAACTGCGGCGCGACGCTCGGCAGAATCGAGGTCGGCGAGGTGCCGTGGCGGCATGCCGCGCCGGGGAGCGTCGAAAACAAGCGGAAGCGAAACAGCCATAGTGAGGTCCAGTGTCCCACTGCACTGGGCTGCGGACCCAATCGTGACTTGTGCCTCCGCCGAATCGCTTTCGCGCGGGTCCGCCGTGCGACATGATCGTTTCATGGCGCTACCTCCCGAACCCATGCCCAACGACCCGGGTATCGGCGCGATTTCCGACCTGGGACCACCCGTCAAAATCACCCAGACGCGCGCGAGCTATGCCTGGATCGGCCTGGTGATCAGCATCGTCGCGGGCATCTTCCTGTTGATTTTCATCGTGCAGAATTCCGAAACCGCACAGGTAGATCTTCTCTTCTGGGACTTGCAGGTGCCGCTCGGAGTCGCGCTGCTGATCGCGTCCGTTCTCGGCGCGTTGATCACGGCAATCGTCGGCGGAGTCCGGATCGTGCAGATTCGCCGCGCCGCGAAGCGAATGTAGGCGTTGTGGCCGGCCATCGGATCCCAGCCGAGCTCGCCCGTTCCTGGCTGCTCGTACCCGCAACCAAACCGGAAGCTTTCGCGCCGGTACCCGAGGACGGCGTCGACGCCGTCATCATCGACATCGAAGACGCGGTCTCACCGCCGCAGAAGGCTGCGGCGCGCCGGAGCGCTGTCGACTGGCTGAACAACGTCGGCAATGCCTGGGTCAGGCTGAACGACGCAACGACCTCCTTCTGGGCCGAGGACCTCGAAGCCCTCGCCGCGTGCAAGGGCTTGGCCGGTGTGATGCTCGCGAAAGTCGAGAGCGGCTATCAGATCGAGGCCACCGCCGACCGCCTGCCCGAGGGCACACGAATTCTCGCGCTGATCGAATCTGCGATGGGACTGGAAGCCGCACCGGAGATCGCGCGCGCAAGCGGGACTTTTCGGCTTGCGTTCGGCAGCGGTGACTTTCGCCGCGACACCGGTATGAGCGACGATCCCGCGGCCATGGCCTACCCGCGTGCTCGGCTCGTCATCTGCAGTCGTGCAGCGCGACTACCTGGGCCGATCGATGGTCCGACCGTCAACCGCAACGAAAGCATCCTTCGCCGCGACTCGGCGCTGGCTGCGTCCATGGGCATGACCGGTCGACTGTGCATGCATCCTGAACAGGCGCTCGCGGTCAACCAGGGCTTGAGTCCCAGCGCCGACGACGTTGTCTGGGCGCGCGACGTGATCACCGAGTTGGGCGAAAACGGCGAGCACGTCCGCGACGGTAGCGACAAGCCGCGCCTCGCGAAGGCGATAAAGATCAGGACGCTGGCGACGGCATTCGGGATCGGCTGACCGCGCTAGAGCAGCAATCCGTGCGGCTTCTGCTTCAGGTGGATCCGGTAGCGCACGTCGAGCGCGAGCCCCTGCGTCGCTGCTTCCGCACGCGCTGCGGTCTGCTTGGTGAATTCGATACCGAGCACGGCGCGCAACGCCTCGCGGGTCGGGAACACCCACCGCGTGTCGACGCGCCGAGTCGTGAAACCTGCTGTGGTGAAGAAACTTTCGACCGCGACGGCGTCGTAGTGCGGTAAATCCGCCCGCATCCACGAACCGTAGTCGTTTGCGGTGGCGTCGAGGTCGACGATCGCCAGCCGACCGCCCGGCCGGAGCACTCGTTCGGCCTCGGCAATACCGGGTCCGCAGCGACGATCGAAGAAGTACGCGGTGCGCGCGTGGACGAGGTCGGCACTGGCATCCGGAAGCGGGAGGGCTTCCGCGGACCCGTGTAGCACCGTGACGTTCGAACCGGCTCGCTTCGCGGCGGACCTGAGCAGTGGACGATGCGGCTCGACGCCGACCACAGATCGCGCGGTCGCCCCGAACTCCGGTAGGTGGAAACCGGATCCGCAGCCGACGTCCACCACGTCCTTGCCTGCCCAGTCGGCGAGTTCGCGCAGCACGTCGAAGATGGCGCCCTCGACGTCTTGCGCACGATTCTCGAGTTCGTAGACATCGGGCCAGTGCCAGATGTTCGGGCTCGGGATGATGCCCACAGCCGAACCGTCAGACGAAAGCGGTGAGGATCGCCCAGGAGACGAAAGCCGACGGCAGCATCGAATCGAGCCGGTCCATGATGCCGCCGTGGCCCGGCAGCATGGTCCCCATGTCCTTGATGCCGAGTTCGCGCTTGACCTGCGACTCGATCAGGTCGCCCAGGGTCGCGACAACGACGAGCGACACACCGAGCAGTACACCGATCATCGAGTTCGCGTCGAGCATCAGCGTGACGGTCAGCAGACCGCCGATGATGGCGAAGACCAGCGACCCGGCGAAACCCTCCCACGACTTTTTCGGGCTGATCGACGGCACCATCGGATGCTTGCCGAACAGCACGCCCGCGGTGTAGCCGCCGACGTCCGAGCACACGACGCCGATCATGAAGACGAGGACGCGCTCGCCGCCGTTGTCCTGCAACACGAGCAACACGGCGAACGCAGCGAGCAGTGGCACCCAGGCCGCAACGAACACGGCAATCGCCGTGTCGCGAAGGAAATTCTTCGGTGCAACCTTGAGCCCGTGGTCGAAGAGACGCCAGACCATGCAGACGAGAACTGTGGCCGCAAACGCACCCAGAACGCCGATCGGACCTTGTGGCCACCCCAGCCAGATAATCGCCTGCCCACCGAGGAGCAACGGAATCCGGGGCACAAGAACGTCCGCCTCGCGCAGCCGCTTGGCGACCTCCCAGGTCGCGATCGCGACGGCCACCGCCACGACCGGAATCAGTACCTTGGGCACGAACACGAGCAGCAGCACCAACGAAACGCCGAGCGTCCCACCCACCCCGATCGCTGCGGGGAGGTTACGGCCGGCCCGGGACTTCTTGGGCTCAGGCTCGGCAGGCGGCTGCGGGTCGGCGACAGCACGCTCCTCGTGTGCTGGCGCTTCCGGTGCGGTGTCGGCGCCCACGGGTGGCTGCGCCAGATCGGTCGTCGACTCGACCCGGTTCGATACCCCGCCTGCAGTTGCCTCGTCAGTCACCGTCATTGATCCCGTCGTTCCACTCGCACCGCCACATGTCCCCCAAACGTTCCTACCGAGTAGTGTCCCGCAAACCGGGCTATACCTCGAGCAGTTCGGCTTCCTTGTGTTTGACGAGATCGTCGATCATGCCGACGTAGCGCGAAGTGACCTTGTCGAGTTCCTTCTCGGCTCGCTTCACGTCGTCTTCGCCGGCGTCGCCATCCTTCTCGATCCGGGCAAGCTCGTCCATCGCCTTACGCCGAATGTTTCGTAGCGAGATCTTGCTGTCTTCACCCTTCGACTTGGCCTGCTTCACGAGGTCGCGGCGTCTTTCCTCGGTCAACTGCGGCACCGAAATCCGGATGATGTCGCCGTTGTTGGTCGGGTTGACGCCGAGGTCCGAGTTCCGAATCGCCGTCTCGATCTGGCCGAGCTGCGACTGCTCGTACGGCTTGATGACGACCATGCGCGGTTCGGGCACGTTGATGCTCGACAGCTGCGTGATGGGTGTGAGCGTGCCGTAGTACTCGATCACGATGCGCTGGAACATTCCGGCGTTGGCCCGACCCGTGCGAATCGACCCGAGATCGTCCTTCGCCACCGAGACGGCTTTCTCCATCTTCTCCTCGGCGTCGAAGAGAGCTTCATCAATCACGGCCGTGCCTCCAGTTTTGTGGCCGGCTGGTAATCCTCCGGCTGCGAGTCATGACTTGACCAGCGTTCCGATCTTCTCACCGGACACCGCTCTGGCGATATTCCCCTCGGTGAGCAGATTGAACACGAGCATCGGCATCTGGTTGTCCATACAGAGGCTGAAGGCGGTTGCATCGGCAACCTTCAGACCCTTCTCGATGACCTCGCGGTGCGAGATCTCGGTAAACATGGTTGCGGTCGGGTCGAGCCGCGGATCGGCCGAATACACGCCGTCGACGGCTTTCGCCATCAACACGACCTCGGCGCCGATCTCGAGTGCGCGCTGCGCGGCCGTCGTGTCGGTCGAGAAGTACGGCATGCCCATGCCGGCCCCGAAGATCACGACGCGCCCCTTCTCGAGGTGCCGACGCGCACGCAACGGCAGGTACGGCTCCGCGACCTGGCCCATCGTGATCGCCGTCTGCACGCGAGTGTGCACGCCCTGCTTTTCGAGGAAATCCTGCAGCGCAAGGCAGTTCATCACCGTTCCGAGCATGCCCATGTAGTCCGACCGTGCCCGTTCCATGCCGCGTTCCTCGAGTTCGGCGCCGCGGAAGTAATTGCCACCGCCGATGACGACAGCCACCTGCACGCCGGATTTGACCACCTCGGCGATCTGCGCGGCAACGGTGGTGACCACGTCAGGGTCGAGGCCGACTTTCCCGCCACCGAACATCTCGCCACCGAGTTTGAGCAGAACACGCCCGAACCCCGGTCGTTCGTCAGCCGTGTCCAGTTCGCTCATGGAACTCCTCGCGATGCTCTAGGCGACGCCGTTTACATGAAAGGGCCATCACAGCAAGCACGCCGGATGGCTGCACCTATCCTGCCTTATCGGCGCGGAATCGATTCAACCAGGCACACCAATCCGCCGAGAGTGCAGGCCCGGTGCAACGGCAAAGCCCCACCGTCCGGGACCGGAGGGTGGGGCTTCGACGGGACTTCAGCAGATCAGCTTGCGCCGACCTCGAAGCGTGCGAAGCGAGTGATCGTCACGCCTGCCTCGTCGAGAATCGACTTGACGGACTTCTTCGAGTCCTGGACCGACGACTGCTCGAGCAGGACGACGTCCTTGTAGTAGCCGTTGACGCGGCCTTCGACGATCTTCGGCAGCGCCTGCTCCGGCTTGCCCTCTTCACGAGCGGTCTGCTCGGCGATGCGGCGCTCGTTCTCGACGACGTCGGCGGGGACCTCGTCGCGCGTCACGTACTTCGCCTTGAGCGCCGCGATCTGCATCGCCGCACTGCGAGCGGCTTCGGCAGCTGCGTCGCCTTCGCCGGTGTACTCGACGAGCACGCCGACAGCCGGCGGCAAGTCGGAGGAGCGCTTGTGCAGGTAGGTCGCGACCGGGCCGTCGAAGGAAATGACGCGACGGATCTCGAGCTTCTCACCGATCTTGGCCGAAAGCTCCTGCACCGCGGCGTCGACGGTCTTGCCGCCGAGGTCGATTGCGTTGAGGGCTTCGATATCGTTCGGCTTCGCTTCCGCGGCAGCCGCTGCGACCGAGTTGGCGAAGTCCTGGAACTCGGCGTTCTTGGCGACGAAGTCGGTCTCGCTGTTGACCTCGATCAGGACGCCACCGTTGGCGACGACCAGGCCTTCGGCGGTGGTGCGCTCGGCGCGCTTGCCGACATCTTTGGCGCCCTTGATGCGGAGCTGCTCGACGGCCTTGTCGAAGTCGCCGTCATTGTCTGCCAGTGCGTTCTTGCAGGCGAGCATGCCTGCACCAGTGAGCTCGCGGAGCCGCTTGACGTCAGCGGCGGTGTAGTTCGCCATTATTGGCGAGCCTCCTTTGGTATGGAAAAGGTGGTCTGAACCATCCTTGCCGACCCTCCCCTGGTGGGAAAGGCCGGCAAGGTGAACAACGGATCGAGCGGATCAGGCGTCGGCCGCGGGAGCCGCTTCGGTTGCTGCTTCTGCGGGGGCCGCTTCGGCTGCCGGAGCCGCTGCTGCTGCCGGTGCTGCTTCGGCTGCCGGTGCTGCCGAAGCAAGCAGTTCCTGCTCCCACTCCGCGAGCGGTTCGCCGGCGCCAGCCTCGGGCTTGTCGTCGGAAGAACCGATTCCCGCACGAGCCTGGACGCCCTCGGCGACCGCGGAAGCGACAACCTTGGTCAGCAGTGCGGCCGAGCGGATCGCGTCGTCGTTACCCGGGATCGGGTAGTCGACGAGGTCGGGATCGCAGTTGGTGTCCAGGATCGCGATGACCGGGATGTTCAGCTTGCGGGCCTCACCGACGGCGATGTGCTCCTTGTTGGTGTCGACGACCCAGATCGCCGACGGCACCTTCGCCATGTCCCGGATTCCGCCCAGCGTGCGGTCCAGCTTGGTCATCTCACGCGTGAGCATGAGGATTTCTTTCTTGGTACGACCCTCGAAGCCACCGGTCTGCTCCATGGCTTCGAGTTCCTTCAGGCGCTGGAGGCGCTTGTGGACGGTCGAGAAGTTGGTGAGCATGCCACCGAGCCAGCGCTGGTTCACGTACGGCATCCCGACCCGGGTTGCCTCGGCCGCGATGGACTCCTGCGCCTGCTTCTTGGTGCCGACGAAGAGAACGGTGCCACCGTGGGCGACGGTCTCCTTGACGAACTCGTACGCCTTGTCGATGTAGGTCAGCGTCTGCTGCAAGTCGATGATGTAGATGCCGTTGCGGTCGGTGAAGATGAATCGCTTCATCTTCGGGTTCCAACGGCGGGTCTGATGCCCGAAGTGCGCGCCGCTGTCGAGCAGCTGCTTCATTGTTACAACAGCCATAGCTGTCTGCTTCTTTCTGTTGCCGGTTGCCGCAGGATGCCCCGGTGGACTCCTGCCCTGGCGCCCACCGTCCGTCGGACCCGAAAATTCGGGACCAGCCGACGACACACTGCGCAAATGCACAGAACGCGGGCGCGCGAAGTCGGACTGTGCAAGCACAGACCGCAGTAGGCAGTGTACGGCGTCGCTCGTCGGACTCCTAATGAGGTTCGATCACGCGGCAGACTCGGCTGCAGCCAGCTCCGATTTCCACACCCGGAAACCCTCTTCCGTGCGGCCGCGCCGCCAATAACCGGAAATCGACGCCCACTCGGCCGTGACCCCCTTCTCCTTGCGCACGTACCGCCGCAAGTCGTGCATGACAGTCTGTGCCTCGCCGTGCACGAACACGTGCACACGTCCGGGCAGCCACTCGAGTTGCCGCACCGCCAAAGCCAATCCGGACGCCGACGGATCCGCGTCGCGAACAATCCAGGTCAGGTCGACGTCGCCGGCAGACTGCAACTCGACTGCATCGCGACGATCGCCGATCTCGACGAAAACCTTCGCCCGACTGCCGGGCGCCAACGCCTCGAGCGCCGCTGCGATCGCGGGCAGTGCCGACTCGTCACCTGCGAGGAGATGCCAGTCGGCGTCCACACGCGGTGAATACGAGCCGCCGGGACCGAGAACGTCGATCACCGCGCCAGGCTGTGCGGCCGCCGCCCACGGCCCGGCGATGCCTTCGTCACCGTGTACGACGAAGTCGATCGCGAGTTCGCGCGCCTCCACGTCGACCGCGCGCACCGTGTACGTCCGCATCACCTCACCGGAAGCGGTCGGAAACACCAGCTTGACGTAGGAATCGGTGAACGTGCTGGGCGCGAATGCATCGAAGCCCGGCCCACCGAGATGAACTCGGACCATATGCGAACTCAACTGCGCGGTGCACAGCACTACCAACGTTGTTCTCGACCTTGCCATGTATCGGCCCCTCACGTCCTCAATTAGGTTTACCTAACAAAGGCTACCCTAATCAGGATCTGGGCTCAGAACTCGACCGTCCTCCCCCGTGGAAGTTGAACGAGGCGCGTTCCGTATTTCGACGTCAGTTCGAGGCAGTCCTCGAGGAACACCGGCCACTCCAGGCGGGGAACTGGCTGCGGCTTGTCGTCGACCGGCTTCAAGAAGTTGTCGTGATGACACGGGATGATCACCTTCGGCTGCAACTGACGGCCGAGGCGCGCGATGTAGTCCGGCGTGCCCTGTCGTGCTGCCAGGCACGCGATCACGACGTCGACAGGTTGCTGACGCGCGAACGGTTCGTCTTCGAATCCCGCACTGGTGTGCAGATAGAACGTCCTGCCGCCGAATGCGACACGGTACGAGAACACCTGACCGCGCGGCCAGCGAAATGGGCTGCGCGGCATACCTGTACCGCGCAGCTCGAGGACATCGATCTTGTTCGCGATCGGCACGATGCCGTGTTGCGACGCAACTGCTTCGACGGTGAACGGCCCGATCGTGCGGGTCTCGCCATCCACGACGGTGTGGACCTGCCGCTCCGAAACCCCTTGACGCCGACAGATCTCCGTCGTCGTCTCGCTGCCGTAGACGACTGCGTCCGGGTTGCCGCGCGCGATCTCGGCAACGTCCATCGCGTGGTCCCAGTGCGTGTGACCGACGAATGCTGCCGCCACTCCCCCGAATGCTCGTTGCACCAGGTCGCTTTTCGACTTCGCGGGACGCAGCAACGCATCGACGACGCCCGGGTTGCTCACGAACGGGTCGAAACAAATCTTGGTGCCCTCGTAGTCGAGCACAATGCCGGCGCAGCCCGTCCACGTGATCGTGGCACCCAGCGCGTCGGGGCCCAACCAGCCCGGCGCCGGCGCCTGAGCCGGAAATATCTCAGGCCGAGCACTCGCGATCGGCGCAACCATCATCGGCCCGGTCAAGCATGCGAGACACATTCTTCATTCCCATCGCCGTTCACCCGAACAGCGCCATCGTAGGCGCCGGTCCGGACACGAAACGGCGCAATCAGCGACACCTGTGGATTACCGCCGAGTTATCCACAGCCGCGACTTTGCCGCTGGCGCGATGCGGCCGAATCGAGAAGCCTGGCGGTAAAGGGGGTCTCGATGCTGCGTCGACTGCTGCTGATCGTGTCGATCTGCGGATCCGCGTTCCTGGTCGCCCCGGGGCCCGCATCCGCGTGTGCCGACTACGACTGGCCACTCGATCCGCGGCCGACTGTTGCGCGGCCGTTCGACAGACCCGAACACAACTGGCTCCCTGGCCATCGCGGCGTCGACCTTGCCGGGCGACCGGGCCAGACCGTGCTCGCCGCAGGGGCGGGAATCGTCGTATTCGTGGGCGAAGTCGCAGGTAGGCCGGTGGTGTCGATAGACCATCCGGGCGGCTTGCGGACCACGTACGAGCCGGTCGAGTCCACCGTCGCGGCAGGGGCCCGGGTCGCAGTGGGCACAGCACTCGGCACACTCCAAGCAGGACATCCCGAGTGCGCCGCGACAGCCTGCCTGCACTGGGGCCTACGCCGGGGCCGCGAGTATCTGGATCCGCTCGGCCTGATTCATGCCGTCCCGATCAGGTTGAAACCTGTGCTGCGCTAGGCACGCGGGTGCGCCTGATCGTGTACCGCGCGAAGCCGGGCCACGCTGACGTGGGTGTAGAGCTGGGTCGTCGCGAGGCTCGCATGCCCGAGCAACTCCTGCACGACTCGGAGGTCGGCACCACCTTCGAGCAGATGCGTCGCGGCCGAGTGACGTAGGCCGTGCGGACCGATGTCTGGCGCACCAGGTATCGCGGCGACCGTCTCGTGCACGATCGTCCTCGCCTGCCGCTGATCGAGGCGTTTCCCGCGCCTGCCGAGCAACAACGCGCGCCCGGAGTCGCCGTTCGCCAGCCCGGGCCTGCCGGCATCCAGCCAGGTCACCACCGCATCTGCCGCCGGTTTGCCGAACGGAACCGATCGTTCTTTGTTGCCCTTTCCGATGACGCGCACCAGATGCCGGTCCAGGTCGACGTCGTCGACGTCCAGACCGCACAACTCGCCGACCCGAATACCGGTCGAGTACAGCAGTTCCACGATCAGGCGATCTCGCAAGGCGACCGGATCATGTTGTGCCGCACCGGATTCTGCGGCCGTCATCGCTTCGACCGCCTGCTTCTGCCGCAGCACGGCCGGTAGCGGCCGCCGGACCTTCGCCGCGGCGAGCCGAGTCCCGGGGTCGGCCGGGATCCGTCCGGTGCGGGTGAGCCAGGCTGTGAAAGTTCGCACCGAGGAGGTTCGGCGGGCCATCGTCGTCCGCGCGACGCCCTTCGCGGATTGCCGACCGAGCCACGACCGCAGCACCCGCAGGTCGATATCCGCGAGGCCTGCGCCCGGATACTGCTCGTCGACGAAGGCGAGCAGCGAACCGACGTCGGCGACGTACGCGCGCACCGTGTGCTCGGAGCGCCCCCGCTCGAGCCGCAGGTATTGCGCGAACGCGTCGACGTGCGGACGCATCTGCGCAATCGGTTCGGTCGCCATATCGCCACAGTCCCGGTCCGGCGGCGAGCGCGCAAGCTGGCGCGCCGCTACAAATCGCGGCGCCGATACCACCCCGTCTCGTCAGAGCCGACGAAGCCGGCAAGTTCGAGCATCGGAAGGGCTGCTCGCACACCGGCGATAGGGACACCCGACGCTTCGGACAATTCGCTTGGCGCACGTGAGCCGATCGCCGGCAGAGCTTCATAGACCAGCATCTGATCGCCCACAAGCCCATCCGTCGGACGGGGGCTGTCCGTCGCGTCGATCGGCAGCCGCAAAGGACCGGCCTCATCGATGACTTCGCTCGCCGTCGTGACCAGCCTGGCTTCGCCCTCCCGGATCATGTGATGACACCCGGTCGACGTCGTCGCGTGGACCGATCCGGGCACCGCCAGCGCGGGCCGTCCGAGCCTGCGCGCCCATTTCGCGGTATTTCGCGCGCCGCTTCGCCGACCCGCTTCAACGACGAGCACCGCATCGGACAGCACAGCCACCAACCGGTTCCTGGTGAGGAACTGGTATCGCGTGACCGCTGTGCCCGGCGCGTACTCGCTGACGACAAGCCCGGTGCGCGCCACTTCCTCCAGCAACTTTGCGTGCGATTTCGGGTAGGGCGTATCGATTCCACATGCCAGAACGGCGACAGTCGCGCCTTCTACCGACAGCGCTGCCCGGTGCGCCGTACCGTCGATGCCGAACGCGGCGCCGGACACGACAGTCCAGCCGCGCGATGCCAGATCGGCGGCAATGTCTGCCGCCACGTACTCGCCGTAGTTGCTCGGCGCCCGCGTACCGACCACGGCCACCGACCGGTCCGTGAGCTCGGACAGCACCCCCGCCCCACGAACCCACAGCGCAAGCGGCGCGACGCACTCCCGATCTTTTGCCTCCGCACCGCCGAACGCAAGCATTCGCCACGTGGGCCATTCTTCGTCGTCGGGCGTCACGAGCCTGCCGCCGATCCGGTCCATCAGTTCGAGGTCGTGTGCTGCGGTGTCGAGGTGCCGCCTCGCTTCGGTTCGTCTCTGCAGCGCGGCGGGCAGGTCCCACTCCCGGACCGCTCGCGCTGCTTCCTCCACACCGACGGCGGCCACCAGCTCGTTGACCGGCGCGCTCGGCCCCTGCAACACCCTGGACAGATACGCGTACGCCAACCTCCGCGCATCGCCGCTCATCGCCGCACTCCGTCGCGAAATCCGAGGGCGGTCATCACGTCGAGCGAGTTCGGCCGTTCGCCACCGCGCAGGTCGCAGAGGGTCCACGCCAACCTCATCGCCCGGTCCGCGCCTCGCGAAGTGATGTCGCCGTGGCGCAGACAGTTGTCGATCGGCGCGATGATCTTGTACGGCAACCGGAAGCTCTTGCGGACGATGGGTCCCGGTACCTCCCCGTTCGTGGTGTAGCCGAACTTCGCCCAGCGTTGCCGCGCGGCCGTCCGAGCCGCGACTACACGTTGCCGCACGATCGCGCTGCCTTCCCCGCCGTCGTCGGTGAGGGCCGACGTCGCGCCACGCATCCGAACGCGGAGATCCACTCGGTCGATCAACGGACCCGACAACTTGCCCAGATAGCGCCGCCGTGCGGTCGGCGCGCACACGCAGTCGGCCTCGCGCGCGGGCGCACACGGGCAGGGGTTCGCCGCAAGCACCAAGTGAAACCGTGCTGGGTAGCGGGCGACTCCATCTCGTCGAGCAATGCGAACTTCGCCCTCTTCGAGCGGAGTACGCAGCGCCTCCAAGGTCTTCGAGCCCAGTTCGGCGCATTCGTCGAGGAACAGCACCCCGCGGTGCGCCTGGCTGATCGCGCCCGGCCGTGCCATTCCGGACCCACCGCCGACCAGCGCGGTGACCGTCGTCGTGTGGTGCGGGGCGATGAACGGCGGGAACGTGATGAGCGGATTCCGGTCGGTCAGCAATCCGGCTACGGAATGGATTGCCGTCACCTCCAGTGCCTCGGATTCCGTCAGCGGTGGGAGCAGCCCTGGAAGGCGTTGGGCCAGCATCGTTTTCCCGATCCCCGGCGGACCGGTCAAGAGCAGGTTGTGTGCGCCCGCCGCCGCGATCTCGACCGCATGGCGAGCTTCCTCCTGGCCGACCACGTCGCTGAGGTCACCGAAGCACGGTTGCGCCTCGACCGCCTGACCGCTCGGTTCGGCCAATGCGGCGGTACCGCGCAGCCACGCGACGACCTGCCTGAGACTGCGCCCGCCGAGCACCTCGACCCCGTCGACGAGACCGGCTTCGGCGAGCGTCGCCTCCGGCACGACGACGCGGTGCCAGCCGGCGTTCTTCGCTGCGAGGACCGCCGGCAGCACGCCACGGACCGGCCTGAGCCTGCCGTCGAGGGCCAGCTCGCCCAGCAGAACCGTCTTCTCCAACTCGCCGTGCGGCAACTCCCCTGCAGCGTCGAGCACACTCAACGCAAGCGCCAGGTCGTACACGGACCCGACTTTGGGCAGAGTCGCGGGAGACAACGCGAGAATGATGCGCGAGTTGGGCCACTTCTCTTTCGAATTCGTCACCGCGGCACGCACCCGATCACGCGATTCCTGCAGTGCCGTATCGGGCAGGCCGACCAGGTGCACACCCGGCAAACCACCACTGATGTCGGCCTCGATCTCGACCAGCTGACCGTCGACTCCGCACACCGCAACCGAATACGCGCGACCGAGCGGCATCAAAACACCCCCGGCAGGTGCTCGATCACAGGCTCACGACCGAACTCGATGAGCACCGAAACCACGTCGAAGCGAATTGGAGCGTACGTTCCCGCACGCTCCGCGAGCCACAACAACGCCAGCCGCCTGATTCGGCCCTGTTTGTCCAGCGTCACTGCCTCGGCCGGAATTCCGAAGCCGCGACCGGTCCTCGTCTTCACCTCGACGAAGACGATCTCGTCCCCGATCTGCCCGACGATGTCGAGTTCGCCGTACCGGCACCGCCAGTTCCGATGTGTGATCGTCATTCCCGCCGCGGTCAAGAACTCTGCGGCAAGGCCTTCCCCATAGGCGCCGAGCGCCAGCTTGTTTCCCACACCCGCAACATTGCCCGGCGGTACGGACTACCCGATTTCCTCGACCTGGGAAAACAGATTGCCCTGTGGATAACGCAGGCCCTGTGGATAAGCAGACTTACTCCGGCAGGCGCAGATCCGGCTTTTCGAGCTCTTCGATGTTCACGTCCTTGAACGTGATCACGCGGACGTGCTTGACGAAACGCGCCGGGCGGTACATGTCCCACACCCAGGCGTCGGCCATCCGGACCTCGAAATAGACCTCACCATCGGCGTTCTGCGGCAGCAGTTCGACCGAATTCGCCAGGTAGAAGCGTCGCTCGGTCTCCACGACGTACGAGAACTGCCCGACGATGTCCTTGTACTCGCGATAGAGCGAGAGTTCCATCTCGGTTTCGTACTTCTCGAGATCTTCGGCGCTCATCTGGTCGGAGATCCTCCTGATCGGGTGTGGTCGCAGCGCGGGTTCGTCACCTGCGGTGAACAGCAATCATGTCGCACTCTCCACCGCCGCCGTCACAGGGTCCAATTCTGCAGCCGCCATGTCCAATTCTGCAGCCGCCGCGTCCAATTCTGTGCCATTCAGGCACACACTGTCCGCCACCACGGCACCGGCGCGGACGTTCTTCCAAGACATCCTGTGTTCGCTCGAAGGGCCAAGTGCCGCAAGCGCTTCCAGATGAGCGGGGGTGTTGTAGCCCTTGTGCGTTGCGAACTCGTAGCCAGGCATCTTCGCGTCGAGTTCGACCATGAAGCGGTCGCGCGTCACCTTCGCCAAAATGCTCGCGGCAGCGATGCACGCGGCCGTCGCGTCGCCGCCTATCACGGGCAACGACGGCACCGCAAGACCGGGAACGCGGAACCCGTCCGACAGCACGTAGCCGGGCTGCGTTTTCAGACCCGCGATCGCACGCCGCATGCCCTCGATATTGGCGACGTGAATGCCGATCGAGTCGATCTCCCAGGCAGGAATGGACACGACCTGCCAGGCCAGCGCCAGCCGCTTGATCACTGGGAACAGCTCTTCGCGGGCACGCTCGGTCAGCTTCTTCGAATCGTCCAAACCTGCAAGCGCCGCATACGGTTTCGGCGGCAGCAGGCAGGCTGCGACGACGAGCGGACCGGCGCACGAGCCCCGCCCCGCCTCGTCGACGCCGGCAACCGGACCGAGCCCGCTCCTGATGAGCGCAGACTCCAGAGTCCGCAATCCCGTGGATTTGCGGATGACGGTTCGCGGCGGCCACACCATAGGCATGTCTAGTTCTGGTCGATGTCCGGTGAGCTGATCGTGCCCATCCGGCCCGGCGGCAAAATGATGAACACGGCCTTACCGCGCACGTTGTCGACGGGAACCGTGCCTTGCAGTTCGTCGGACACGTGATAGCGCGAATCCTTGGAATCGAGGCGGTTGTCGCCCATCACCCACAGATTCCCGTCCGGCACCGTGATCGGCCCGAATTCCCGGCCGAGGCAGGGATTCACCTGCTTGACCGGGTTCAGGAGGCTGTTGTCGAGATACGGCTCGTCGAGCAACTTGCCGTTGACCGTCACGCCGCCCTCTGAGTTACGGCACTGGACCGTCTGCCCGCCCGTTGCAATGACGCGCTTGACGAGGTTGTTCTCGTCCGGCGGGACCACACCCAGGACCGAGCCGATGTTCTGCAAACCGCGCACAACAACATTGTCCGACCGAATCGACTGATACCCATCGTTCCAGGACGGCGGACCGAGGAAGACGACCACCTCGCCCGGCTTCGGATCCCGGAAGCGGTAGCTGATCTTCTGCACGATGATCCGGTCGCCCGTGCAGCCAGGGCAGCCGTGGAGCGTCGGTTCCATCGATTGCGATGGAATCAGATACACGCGAGCGACGAAAGTCTGGAGCAGGAAGCTCAGCAGCAGTGCGACTGCGATGAGAATCGGCAGCTCGCGAAGGAACGAGCGCGGTTTGCCCGACTTGTCTTTCTTCTTCGATGCCGCTACCGCGTCCGCGTTGCCGTCGTCGGTCGTCATCGAAGAGTCGGGTGATTCGCCTTCTGCGCCAGCCCTATCGGCTGCCGACGCGGACGTCGAATCATCCGGACCTGCTTGGTTGTCTGCCACGAGAGACAGGTTAGCCCGGCTCGAACGAGCCGGGCTTCCTGGGAACACTTACGGCGCGGTGCGCCAGAAGATCGCTGAATCGCTTACGCGACGGATCAGCGCTTTTCCTTGATCTTGGCGGCCTTGCCACGCAGTTCGCGCAGGTAGTACAGCTTGGCGCGACGGACGTCACCGCGGGTCACAACGTCGATGTGGTCGATGTTGGGGCTGTGGACCGGGAACGTGCGCTCGACGCCGACGCCGAACGACACCTTGCGAACGGTGAAGGTCTCGCGGATGCCACCGCCCTGGCGGCGAATCACAACGCCCTTGAAGATCTGGATGCGCTCTTTTGCGCCTTCGATAACCTTGACGTGCACGTTGAGCGTGTCGCCGGGGCGGAACTCCGGAATGTCGTCGCGCAGCGACTTTTTGTCCAGGAAGTCCAGGGTGTTCATATCGTCATCCTTGCGTTCGCGAGAACAGAGGAACCTGGTGAGCGAATTCGCTGCTGACCGGTTCGTGCTCAGGTCGGGGTCATGCTGCCGGCACATCGAAACGAAGAGTGCGTCCAGGCAACCCGTCAATTGTGCCAGACGCCGCCAGCCAGGCGAAATCGGCTAACGGTCCGGTGCGTGGGTTACCACGTGCGTCGGTGCAGGTGGCGCCGCGTGCACCTTCCGCTGCAGTTCCTCTTCGGCGCCCGAGAGAGCATGCTCGATGCTCGGCTTGCCCGCGATCAGGTCCTGAACGTAGATCTTTGCCCTGATCAACGGACGCCGGATCTTGCGCTCCCGTTCCAGCGCGCGTTCCATCCGTTTCGGCCGATCGGTATACCGCCAACGTGCCCATGGCGCACCCGGTCGGCTCAACCGAATTGCACCCACGACCAGGAGCGGAAGTACATAGAGCCCGAGCAGGCCGGTCCAGATCTTGCCCTTCGCAATGACGATCGCCGCGAGACCGAGGTTCACCAGAGCAGACGCGATTATCGACGCCCTGATCCACGGGCTCGGGTCGTCCCTGAACGTCGTGGGGTTGATCAGTTCCAGCGGGCGCAATCCGAGGAGCAGCAGCGCCGTGACCGCAATCGCGACGAATACGGCATCGACCGACGCACGGCCCTCTTCCTCCCAATAGACGTCTTTCAGATAGAAGATCAGCGCGAACTCGTCGAGCACCAGCGCCGCACCGGCGCCGAAGATGGCAGCCAGCCAGGCGCCGCTGGTCTGGGTGCCGTCTTCGTAGATCGCGATGATCGCGACACCCGAGATCAGCATCGCAATCAGTCCGAATACCGCGTGATGGATGTGGTGCCCATCGGCTACGACGTTGCTCGGCCACCATTTGACCTCTGCCCGGATCAGCCTGACGCTGAGCCGGATGAACAGAAATCCGACGATGAAACCGATCAGGAAGCACAGCAGCGGCAGTCGGCCGTGAGCGATGATCTCGTCTTCGAGCCACCTGCGCATGAAATATGCCCTACCGGCCGAATCCGGCCTTGCGCAGCGCATCGGCCATCGATCCCGAAGGCGCTGCCTGCGCCGGACCGGATCCACCGCGATTTCCGCCGCGACCCCCACCGGCCTGCTTTGCGGGCGGCTGCCCGGTCGGCTTTCCGCGACGCGCAGCCGCCGGTCGCCCACGGTCGGGTTGTGGCGCGGCGGCACCGACCTCGTCGTCCAGTCGCAAAGTGAGCCCGATGCGCTGCCGGGGAATGTCGACGTCGACGACCTTCACGCGGACGACGTCTCCCGACTTCACGACCTCGCGCGGATCCTTGACGAAGTTGTGCGACATCGCCGACACGTGGACCAGGCCGTCCTGATGCACGCCGATGTCGACGAACGCGCCGAAGGCCGCGACGTTCGTGACCACACCTTCCAGGGTCATGCCCGGTTTGAGGTCGGCGACCTTCTCGATTCCAGCGGCGAACGTCGCAGTCTTGAATTCGGGACGTGGGTCACGACCCGGCTTCTCGAGTTCCGCGATGATGTCGCTGACCGTAGGGAGGCCGAAACGCTCGTCTGCGAAGTCGACGGGCCGCAGCTCGCGCAGAACGCGGGTGTTGCCGATCAGCTCCTTCACGCCCTGTCCGGTGCGATCGACGATTCGACGGACCACAGGGTAGGACTCGGGGTGCACCGCCGACATGTCGAGCGGATCGTCGCCGCCCCGGATGCGGAGGAACCCAGCACACTGCTCGAAGGCCTTCGGACCGAGGCGGGGAACCTGCTTGAGCGCGCTCCGGCTGGCGAACCGGCCGCTCTGATCCCTATGCGCGACAATGCTTTCGGCGAGGGACGTCGTGATTCCGGAAACCCGGGACAGCAACGGCACCGACGCCGTGTTCACATCGACACCGACAGCGTTCACCGCGTCCTCGACAACGGCACCGAGCGACCGCGCAAGCATCGTCTCCGACACGTCGTGCTGATACTGGCCGACACCGATCGACTTCGGATCGATCTTCACCAATTCGGCGAGCGGATCCTGCAGGCGGCGCGCGATGGAAACCGCACCGCGCAGCGATACGTCCATGCCCGGTAGTTCCTGGGACGCGAAGGCCGACGCGGAATACACCGACGCCCCGGCCTCGGACACGACGATCTTGGTCGGCTTCTTGTCCGGAATCCGCGAAATCAACTCCGCCGCGAGTGCATCGGTTTCCCGCGACGCTGTTCCGTTGCCGATGGCGATCAGCTCGACGCCGAATCGAGCCACCAGCGCTCCGAGCACGGCGAGTGCGCGGTCCTCCTGGTGTAGATAGATCACTTCGGTCGCGACCGGCTTGCCCGTTGCGTCGACGACCGCGACCTTGACGCCCGTGCGGTAACCCGGGTCCAGCCCCATCGTTGTGCGAGTGCCGGCCGGCGCGGCCAGCAGCAGATCCTTCAGGTTCATCGCGAACACGTCGACCGCGTCTTTCTCGGCCGCCTGGCGCAGGCGCATACGAGTGTCGATGCCGAGGGTGACCTGCAACTTCGTCTTCCACGCCCAGCGCACCGTGTCGAGCAGCCACGGGTCTGCGGGCCGGCCGCGGTCGGCAATACCGAACTTGGTCGCGATCCGGCCCTCGTAGACCGTTCGCTCCCCCGGACCGGCTTCCACGGCGTCGGGCTCGAGTTGCAGAGAAAGCACCTCTTCCTTCTCCCCGCGCAGCAGCGCGAGAATCCGGTGCGAGGGGAGCTTCGAAAACGGCTCGGAAAACTCGAAGTAGTCCTTGAACTTCGCGCCGGCTTCTTCCTTGCCCTTGCGAACTGACGAACTCACCTGGCCTCGGTTCCACATCGTCTCGCGCAACTCGCCGACGAGGTCTGCGTCCTCGGCAAATCGTTCGACGAGAATCGAGCGGGCGCCGTCGAGTTGCTCTTCGCTGAACTTCGCGGGGTCGGCGGTCGGGTCGGTGAGCAGCTCGTCGGCGACCGGCTCGTGTCCGGCTTCGCGTGCGATCTGCGCTTTGGTGCGCCGCTTGGGCTTGAACGGTAGGTAGATGTCCTCGAGGCGAGCCTTGGTGTCCGCAAGCATGATTCGCTGCTCGAGCGCGTCGTCCAGCTTGCCCTGCGAACTGATCGATTCGAGGATCGCGGTGCGCCGCTCGTCGAGCTCGCGCAGGTAGCGCAACCGCTCGTCGAGCAAGCGAAGCTGGGCGTCATCGAGTCCGCCTGTCGCTTCCTTGCGGTACCTCGCGATGAACGGGACCGTCGAACCAGCGTCGAGGAGGTCGACAGCGGCGCGAACCTGACCTTCGTCGACTCCGAGTTCTTCGGCGATGCGGCTGTTGACCGACTTAAGCATTGTCACGGCGGGCAACATTACCGGCGGCGTGTGACATTCACGATGGGCGCAGTTGGCAACCCGACGAGGCCACGGCCATGGCCTGATCGGCGAAGCTGGAAATCTTGCCGATTATCTGGGTCCGGCCAGCGGGTTCGACCTCGACGTGCGAACGCGTGCGGACCTCTGTGTAACGGCCGTCACCGACCACGTCGAACCACCGCACCACTCCGGTTCGCGCACGCTGCTCCTCCGTCCGCACGCCCGCGAAGATGGAGACCGTCCCCTGTGCAGACCGAGGTGAACGCGCAATCTTTCGGAACTGCTCACGGTGGGAGACGGCGTCGGCGCGTCGGACGTAAGCGCCGGGCGCAGCGGCCGCGAGCGAATCGACTGGGAATCGTTGCGGCTTCGCGGATCCCATCGTTGCCTCAGGCAGTCGGTCGAGCACACGTTCCGCCAGTGCGCCCGCCGCACAGGTCCGCAGCGCTACCGTGCCACCGTCTAGACCCGGTGTCTGAGTAGCGACCACGCCTGCGCCGGACCGGGCGCAACCGATCACTCGCAACTCAGTGGCCAAATCCGGTCCGTGGAGGCCGAAAACCTCCACCCTGATCTCTGGGTCGGCGAGAACGCGCAACGCCTCCCGTAGCGGTTGATCGTCGGTGAGGTCGGCGCGCACTCGGCTCGCGAAGGCGTCGTATTCGTCGGCATACCTGAATCGACTGAGCAGACGAAACGGGAACGGCAGTCGGTCATGGGCACGCCCGTACCAGACTGCCGCGAAGTGATCGGCCGAGAGCTCCCATGCGGGCACGCCTACGCCCCCAGCACCGGCGGAATGTACGGCGGCAGCGTGCCGATCAGCTCGACGCAGTTGTCTTCGGTCACGAGATAGGACGGAATCTTGTGCTCCTCGTCCTCGTCGCGCTTACTGCGCGCTGCGGGCGGCACCATCCCACCCGGTGCGAGTGCACCGGGGCGACCCGAGACTCCGGACGCACCGCCTCGTCCAGCCGCGTTCTGCGCACCTGGCTGTACACCCGCGACCGGCGAAGCCGCGACGGGCGATCCCGCTATCGGCGTGACTGTCGAGCCGCCGCTGCCGGGCTGACTCCCCGCGCGCGGACCCGAGCTCTCGTTACCGTTCGTACCGGCCACCGGCCCTGCGTCGCTGTTCGATGCGAGCACCGTGCTCGGCAACCGGCCTGGGCTCTGTGCACCACCGTCGTCCGTGAGACCGGGTAGCGACGGTACGGCCGGCGGCACCGGAGCTGCCGGCTGTGTATCGGCGCCAGCCTGCGTGGGGATTTCTGAATCAACCTGCTCGTCCACGGTCCCGGCGGCGATGCTGTGGTTCTGCCCGGCACCGGAACCGCTGCTGTCGTTGCTGTCCGGTGCACCCGTTTCCCCGACGGAACCCGCCACCGGGTTGAAGGGCCGCGGCAGAACCGGCAGCTCGCGGTCCGCGGCACCATATCGATCGATGTAGAACGTCTGCATGACCTCGCGCGCGCGTTCTTCCTCGCGATTGCGCAGCTCGGCGGTGCGCTCGTTGGACTGCGCGCCCACCGTCACGACCTCGGGCAGGTTCGACTGAAAGTCATGGGCTGCGTTCGACGCCTTCTGGAACACATCGCCGACTGCGGCGCACGCGATGGCAAGTTCGACGACGCTGCGACCGAACTCGTCGAATCCGGTCACGGCGGCGTCCGCGGCGGTGCCGATCCACTCGCCCTCGATCGCGGACTGCACCGCCACGCTCAGATTCTTCGAGAGCTGGCCGAGTCGCGTGCCTGCATCGGCCCACGCCGCGTACACGTCGTCGTTCGGACTCAGACGGTGCGCTGCGTCGTAAATCTCTTGGTGGGTAAAGCCTGCCGGATTTTCGACAACCTTGATCCGCCCCTTGTCGATGAACCCCATCCCCCGAATCCCTTCCGCTCAGTTCCCGCCGGGCCGGCCCGGATACATGTCCTGCAAGCGGGCGCTGAACTCGTCTTCGGTCGCGGCGTACCGGTCGAAGATCGCAGCGACGATCGCCTGGACCTGGCCCGCGACGTGATGAAACTCCGAAAAGACCGCTATCGCACCGGTATCCGGCTCCGCGAGCGTGTCCCGGAAGTGGCTTGCGAGCCCGACCGCTGACGTCCATTTCGCGTCATGCTCGCCCAACCCGTACTCGGCGCCCAGCTTCGAAAGCGCGTCCCGGGCAGTGACCACGCCGGCCATGAACTCGCTGCACGCCTTGTTCAGCGCAACGAAGACATCCGGATTCATGTCGACACGCAGCGCACCGGTGGCCGCTGCGTCCGCAAGATTCCCCCACGAGACAACATCGTTGGACATGATTGTTCGCCCCTCCCCCAGAACAAATCAGCCGCAAGCATAGCCGAACAGCCCGCACCGGCGACTGTGCGACCGAGCGGCTCGAGCAGCTAAACGGCGTCCAGCGGAATTCAAGAAGAGGACTACCCATACGTCTGTCGGCGTTGTGCAATACGCTCTAGCAGTCTTGAAGTCGGCTGCTGTCCCCGCCGACCGATTCGTGAACTGGAGGCGCGCGAATGTCGCTGAGTCATCACACCGCAAAGCGGGGTCCCTTCACGGCAATCGCGCTTCTGGCGTTGCTGGCCCTCGTTGTCGTGACCGCATGCACGGCGACCACCGAGGGAACCGCTATCGGGCCGCCCCCGATCGCGTCGTATGTCACCGGCTTCAAAGCCGACGGCAAGACGGTCGAGTCGGAAATCGTCAACAAGGAACTCGGCGAAGGCGATTCGGGTGGCCCGAAGGCCGAGGTCAACGACGAAACCACAGTCGTCAACGGCGGCAGCGTCAGCCAGACGATCAAGGCCGACGTCGCCTTCGACAAGATCCGCCTCGGTGTTGCCCCCGGCAACGGCAAGGTGACGACGTCCACTCGGGAAAGGCCGACCGAGTCGTCCACCGAGACGAAGGCCGGCGGCGCGGACTCCCCTGCGACGGGTTACCAGGAGATCACGCTCGACCAGGCCGTCAAGGAAATCGACCTCGTCATCACGTTCCCGCAGTCGCTGCCCGATTCCGAGTTCGCCTTCTTCTACGCGGTCGTCGATGAGGAGGGCACGCAGGGCGCGCTCGCCAAGCAGGCCGTCGAGGCGATCGAGGTCGGCACCGGCGAGGTTCAGGTGTCGACGTCGTGGGACGCCGACAGCGACGTCGATCTGCACGTCATCGATCCGAACGGCAACGAGATCTACTTCGCCAACACCACTTCGGCCGAGGGCGGCTCGCTCGACCTCGATTCCAACGCGGCCTGCACGATCGACGGCGTCCGCAACGAGAACGTGACGTGGGATCAGGACGCGCCGCCCGGTGAATACTCGGTCCGGGTCGCCTACTTCGCGAGCTGCGACGTGCCGAAGACAAACTACGTCGTCACGATCAACGTCAACGGCCAGGAGCCGCAGGTGATCGACGGTTCGTTCGACGGCGAAGGCGACGGCGCCGGAGCCGGTGGCGGTACCGAGGTCGGAACGTTCACCGTGTACGCGAACGGCCAGTCCGGGAGCAGTTCCCCGTCGCGAACTTCGACGTCGACCACGCGCACCTCGACCACCCGAACCACATCGCGGTCCTCGGCGCCGAGCACTCCGGAAACGACCACCACACGCTGATTTCGGCATCGCAGACCACGCCGATAAACGCACGGCGCAAGGTAACGTAACCCCGTGGTCGTCGGACGGATGCTCAGAGTTTGCGGGGACGCAATAACGTGGGCTGCGGGGGCAACCCCGCTACTCGGAATCGCCCGGCGACTCCCGCTGGGCGGTCCACCGATGGCGCTGAGCGCTCTCGACCGCATGGCTACCGCACCGGTGCTCGCGCTGGAATCTGCGCCGTCCTTGCGTATGGGTATGGCGTCGTTGCTGCAGCAGGCCGTGCACAGCACGGCCGCGACCGGCGACGATCTTCTGTTCAAGAAGATCCTTTCCGATCTGTTGCCCGACGAAGCCCGGATCGTCGCGGCACTGTCGTCGGGCGAGGTCTATGCCTGTGCCGATGTGCTCGTCCGCACCGGTCGACGGGAACCGGACCGAACCGTCGCGCGAAATATTTCGACGGTGGGGCGGATGGCCGGGGTTGCCGCGCCGGCGCATACGCACCGCTATCTGACGCGTCTGGACGAGCTGGGACTGGTCGACATCGGCCCGATGGGCGGTTCGAGTCTGACCGCGCAGTACGAGCTGCTGGAGCTGGACCCGGCCGTGACCAAAGCAGGCGGTAAGGCAAAGATCGTTCGCACGACTGTCCGCATTTCGGCATTCGGCAGCGACTTCTGGGCCGCGGTCGATCCGTTCCAGCGCGACAATGCGCGCGAGTACGGCTCCTGGCCGGAGCTCGGCTGAATCAGGTCAACCCGGCGGAAGCAGGTCGGGTCGCCGTTGCGCGGTCCGCTCGAGGGCTTGCTCGCGACGCCACGCCGCCACTTTCGCATGGTCACCGGACAGCAGAACCGGCGGAACGGCCAATCCGCGCCACTCGACCGGCCGTGTGTAGCTCGGGCCCTCCAACAGACCATCGGAAAACGAATCCTCTTGGTGCGACTGCTGATTGCCGAGCACACCGGGCAGTAGCCGCACAACCGCTTCCGCCATCACAAGCACTGCTGCTTCGCCCCCGATCAGGACGTAGTCACCGATGCTGACTTCTTCCACCCGTACGCGACGAGCGGCATCGTCGAAGACCCGCTGATCGATACCCTCATAGCGGCCGCACGCAAAGACCAGGTGCTTCTCGGCGGTCCACCGCCGCGCGGTCGCCTGCGTGAAAGGCACACCGGCGGGCGTCGGTACGACCAGGAGTGCATCAACCGGGCATACCTCGTCGAGTGCATCACCCCAGACGGTCGGCTTCATGACCATCCCGGGTCCACCGCCGTACGGCGCATCGTCGACGGACTTGTGGACGTCGTGAGTCCAACGTCGCAGATCGTGCACCTCGAGCGAGATCAGTCCCTTGTCGATTGCCTTGCCCAGCAATGCTGTTCGAAGCGGCTCGAGATACTCGGGAAAGATCGTGACGACATCCAGTCTCACAACGCATCCAGGTTCAGCAGACCCTCGGGCGGATCGATCTGCACCAGTCCATCCGCTACCGACACCGACGTCACGATCGCGGCGACGAACGGCACCAGAATTTCGCGACCTTCGGGCGATGTCACGGCCAGCAATTCGCCGGCCGTCGAGTGCAGGACCTCGCGGACCGTACCGACGGGCGTGCCGTCGATCAATGCCACTGCTAGGCCTTCGAGTTCGTGGTCGTAGAACTCGTCGGGATCGTCGGATGGCTCGACCTCTGTGGCGTCGATGACGAATAGCGTGCCGCGTAGTGCATCGGCAGCTTCACGACTGTCAATACCTTGTAGACGCAGCAAGAGCCGCCCGGAATGGTCCCGGGCGGCTTCGACCGTGTATTCGGTCAGCTGCTTCTCGCGCGGCTTGTGACCACGCAATGTCGAGCCAGGCGCGAACCGCAGATCGGGGTCGTCTGTGCGAACTTCGACGACGACCTCGCCGCGAATGCCGTGCGACTTCGCGACGCGGCCGACCAGCAGTTCCATCGGTTGTTTACTGATCGGTGTCGACGACGTCGACGCGGATACCGCGTCCGCCGATTCCCGAGACCAGTGTGCGGAGTGCGGTGGCCGTACGGCCACCACGACCGATCACTTTGCCCAGGTCGTCGGGGTGAACGTGCACCTCGACGGTGCGACCACGACGACCGGTGATCAGTTCGACGCGAACCGCGTCAGGATTGGAGACGATGCCGCGGACGAGATGCTCGACGGCATCGGCGACAACAGCACTCACTCAGCGGCCTCGGCGGAGTCAGCGGCTGCGGTCTCGTCGGACGCGTCGGCCTTCTTGGCGGCCTTCTTCTTCGGGGTGGTCGCAGCAGTGGTGGGCTCGTTGTCGGCAGCTGCGAGGGCCGCGTTGAAGAGGTCCAGCTTGCTGGGCTTGGGCGCCTTGACCTTCAGGGTGCCTTCGGTGCCCGGCAGACCCTTGAACTTCTGCCAGTCACCGGTGATCTTGAGCAGGTTCTCGACCGGCTCGGTCGGCTGCGCGCCAACACCCAGCCAGTACTGCGCGCGCTCGGAATCGATCTCGATGAGCGAGGGCTCTTCCTTGGGGTGGTACTTGCCGATGGTCTCGATCGCACGGCCGTCACGGCGAGTGCGAGAGTCCGCAACGACGATGCGGTACTGCGGGTTGCGGATCTTTCCGAGCCGCGTGAGCTTGATCTTGACAGCCATGGTGGAGCCTTTCGAGTGTTGGTCACGCCGCAATTCAGCGGCCCGCGTGGAGTGCGGGCCCGGTTTTGCGGATGGGCTATACACGTTCGAGGAAAGATCGGCGCGCCAGCGCCGAGGTTTCCCGCCGTGCATATGGGGTTGTTGTGACCGCCGCGCGGTGCGTAACCGGAGACGGGCTAACAGTGTCCTGACGGACGGTTGTCCATTGTGCCAGATGCGGCGTGACCTGAGGAAATCGAGTGCCTACTCGGCCGGCTTCACCGCCAGCACCGGCTTGGAGCAGCGCAGGATCAACTGCTGGGCGACGCTACCGAGCAGCAGCTTCCCCACCGGCGTGCGGTGCCGGATTCCGATGACGAGCAGTTCGGCGTCGGCTCGTTCTGTCACCTCGAGCAGTTCTTCGACGACGTCGACTCCCACCGGCTGGGCGATTTCGTATTTCACCCCGCTCTCAGCGAGGCGTTGTTCCAGGTCCTGGACCTGATCACCCTGTGCGAACCGTTTGTCGGTGAGTGCGTCGCCTCGCGTCGCGTTGACGACGAGCAGGCCGGAACCGCGTAGCCCTGCTTCGGCAATTCCCTGTTCGAGTGCGGCGTCGCCGTACCGGTCCGCCGAGTATCCGATGACGATCATGCGGGTTCCTTCTCCTTGTGGTCGATCGGTGTGTGGACGGGGTCCGGCTCGGAACGGTGCAGCAATTTCATGACGAGCGGGAAGGCCAGAAGTAAGACGATCAGGACATAGACCACGATGGCGACCGGTTCGTTGAACAGGCTGCTCCAGTCGCCGCCGCCGAGCTGGAGGCTTTGGCGCAGCTGACGCTCGACGCGCGGCCCGAGGATCACGCCGATGATCAGCGGCAGAACCGGCAGCCCGAATCGGCGCATCATCAGACCGAGCAGGCCGAAGATCAGCAGAAGCGCAAGGTCTATCCACTGCAGGTTCACCGCGAAGGCCCCGAGGGTGGCGAAGAACAGAATGCCCGCGTAGAGGTAGGGCCGGGGTGTGCGCAGCAGCTTCGCCCACAGCGGCGCCAGCGGCAGGTTCAGCACCAGCAGAAGGAAGTTGGCGATGAACAGGCTCGCGATCAAGGTCCAGATCAGCAGCGGTTCCTTTTCGAACAGCGTCGGTCCCGGCTGGATGCCGTAGGAGACGAACGCAGTCAACATGACCGCTGCGGTCGCATTGGTCGGCAGACCCAAGGAGAGCATCGGCACGAGAGTGCCTGCGGCGGAAGCATTGTTGGCCGCTTCCGGACCGGCGACGCCCTCGATAGCGCCCTTGCCGAATTCGTCCTTGTGCTTCGAGAGCTTCTTCTCGGTGATGTAGGACAGGAAGGTCGGCAACTCGGCGCCGCCGGCCGGCAACGCACCGAACGGGAAGCCGTACGCCGTACCGCGCAACCACGGCTTCCACGATCGCTTCCAGTCCTCCTTGCCCATCCACGGCCTGCCGACCGGAATGACTTCGGCAGGACGTCGGCGCAAGTGTGCGGCGACCCATAGCGCTTCACCGAGCGCGAAGACGGCAACCGCGACCACGACGATGTCGATACCGTCCGAGAGCTGCGGGATTCCGAACGTCGCACGCGGCTGACCGGTCAGGAAGTCGATGCCGACGAGTCCGATCGCAAGCCCGAGCAGCAGTGAGATCGCACCACGCAGTTTCGAGCTACCGAGCACAGCCGTGACGGCGACGAGTGCGAGCAGCATGATCGCGAGATACGAAGGCGCACCGAGGGTTACCGCGAACTTGGAGACAGCGGGGGCGAAGAGAACGATCAACATCGTGCCGATTGCGCCGGCGACGAAAGATCCGATGGCCGCGGTCGCGAGAGCTTGTGCGGCTCGGCCCGCTTTCGCCATCTTGTTGCCTTCGATAGCCGTGATCACCGACGATGATTCCCCCGGTGTATTCAGCAGAATCGACGTGGTCGAGCCGCCGTACATGCCGCCGTAGTAGATGCCGGCGAACATGATGAAGGCTCCGCTTGGGCTGACGTTGTAGGTGATCGGCAGCAGCAAGGCCACCGTCATTGCCGGACCGATTCCCGGCAGGACGCCGACCGCGGTGCCGAGCAGCACACCGATGCAGGCGTAGAGGAGGTTCATCGGCGTCGCGGCTTGCTCGAAGCCTTGGATCAGCCAATCCAGATTGTTCATGTCAGAGAATCCCGTCCAAAATACCTGCGGGCAGCGGGATTCCGAGCCCGGAGTAGAAGCCGTAGAAGCTGGCGACCGACAGGACCGCGCCGATCGCGATATTGCGGACGTAGTGCTTGCTACCCAGAATCGTTGCGGCACCGGCGAACAGAAGGGCTCCCGTGATTGTCCAGCCGAGCGGGTTGACGAGGACGATCGTTGCGACGAACAGCACTACGAGCAGACCCACGGTCCGCCAATCGCCCGGGGACGTGAGGTCGATGTCTTCACCCTCGTCGGCCTCGCCACGCGAACCCCGCGTGATCGCCACCGCGAGAATCACCGCGCACACGAGGAGCCCTATTCCGACAATCATCGGAAACAGCTTGGGGCCAACCGGATCCACTTTCGCAAATCCACCCTCGAGTGTCATCGCGTCGAAGATGAGGAATGCCCCGACCACCACCATGACCGCGCATACGATGAACTGCGCCCAGTCCTTCTGCGGTTCCGCAGAGACGTCGGTCTTCTCGCTCATGCCAGCCCCAATTCCGAGAGAGTGGACGAGACCCGCTGATCCTGGTCTCGCAGAAACTGTTCGAACTCCGCTCCGGTCAGGAAGGCGTCCGACCAACCGTTTTTGACGAGCGCTTCCTTCCATTCGGGTGTGTCGTGCAGCTCCTCGAGCACCTTCACCATCGAGTCACGCGTCTCGTCCGAAATACCGGGCGGCGCAAGCACTCCGCGCCAGTTCGTGAAGGTGAGATCGACGCCGGCCTCGGTCAGCGTCGGCGCGTCGATTCCGGCGACACGCTCCGAACCCGATACCGCGAGGACGCGGACTGTGCCCGACTCGATCTGATCGACATATTCGCCTAGCCCGGACGTGCCCGCGGCGATCTTCTTGCCGAGCAGAGCGGTGAGCAGATCGCCACCACCGTCATAGGCGACGTAGTTCACCTGGCGTGCATCGATGCCTACCGCTCGCGCTGTCTCCATCGGGAACAGATGATCGGGGCCGCCCGGTGACGAGCCGCCGCCGATGGTGACCGACGCGGGATTCGCCTTCCATGCTTCGACGAAATCGTTGACGGTCCGGAACGGCGAATCCGCGGGTACGAGAATGCCTTCCTGCTCCTCGACGACCTTGGCCAGCGCAGTCGCGTCGGACACCCGTGCCGACGATCCATTGGTGTAGACCGCGCCGACAACGCCGAGGCCCATCATCATCATCAGGTCGTCGTTGCCCTCTTCGTTCATCAAGCGGGCCATCGCAACCGTGCCGCCGGCGCCGAGGACATTGAAGACCTGGACCCGACCGGTGATGTCGTTGTCTTCCATGATCTTCACCGCGGTGCGTGCTGTGAGGTCGTAGCCACCGCCCGGGCTGTTAGGAACCATCATGCGCAGCCGGTGCAGCCCGTTGTCCTCACCGCGCGTCACGCCGCAGCCGGCTACCACGAGCGCCGCCAGCACGACGAGCACGAGACCTCGTTTCGACATCGTTCCCCATTTCGCTTGGAAAGTGATCCTCAGCAATACTGGGCCGATACGTGACGGACGTCACGTTTTCGGAAGCAACGGAAGTAAAGTTCATTGTGGTCATCGGTCCTCCGTAGCGGGCGCAGCCTCGCAGGCCAGTTTCTGCTGTTTCAGCTGGTCGTCATCGCTGTCGTTCTCGTCGCGGTCGGTGCTGTCTCGGTCGCGCAGTCGACGAAGGAGTTCCGTGACGTGCGCGGGCAACGGATGATCGCAGTTGCGGAGAACGTCGCATCGACACCGATCGTCCGTGAGCGCTACGCCGACCCTTTCGCCTCGAGCGTCCTTGCCCCCGACGTCGACCGGGCCGTGAACCTGTCGGGTGCCACAGTCGCCGAGATCGTCGATCCGGCGCGCATAGTTCGCGCCTCCTCGGACCCGTTACGGATCGGAAGCGAAGCTCAGTTCGGCGACAGCGACGTGCTGACCGGGCGGGCGTGGTTCGGCGACGTCGATATCGACGGAAAACGTTCGCTCGTCGGTCATGTGCCGATCCTCGACTCGAGCGGCACCGTGCTCGCTGTCGTGTCGGTCGGCGAGGACTACCCGTCGCTGTGGGAACTGCTCAGCGGCGCGGGCGAACGGCTGCTGCTCTATCTCGGGCTGGGTGCCGCGCTCGGCCTGATCGGGTCGTCGCTGCTTGCCCGGCGGATCAAGAGCAAAACACGTGGGCTGGAGATCGCCGAGATCGCCAGCCTCGCCGATCATCGGGAAGCGTTGCTGCACAGCATCCGTGAAGGCGTCGTCGCGGTGAACAACGAAGGCGAGATCACCCTTCTCAACGACAGCGCGCAGGACCTACTCGGGCTCGACGACCACGCCGTGGGCAAGCCCGTCGCAAGCGTCGGCATCGATCCGACGATCCGCGACTTCCTGCTCTCGGGCGAAGACGGTCGGGACGTCGTAATCGCAACGCCCAGTCGCGTTCTCGCGCTGAATCGGCGCGCTGCGACGAGCCAGGGGCACAAGATCGGTACCGTCACGACGATGCGCGACAGTACCGAACTCGCTTCGATGCAGAGCCAACTTTCGTCGCACAAAAGCGTCACCGACACGCTGCGCGCGCAAACCCATGAGTTCGCGAACCAGTTGCACACCATCTCGGGTCTGACTCAACTCGGTGAATACGACGCGGTGACGGAATTCGTCGGGACACTGACGAGGCGCCGTGCCGCAATCAGCGATGCTGTTGCACAACATATTTCCGATCCCGCGGTTGCGGCGCTGCTGATCGCGAAGACGTCGCTCGCCGCGGAGTCCGGAGTGGCCCTCGAGCTGGCTGGCGATTCGCATCTCGCGGCCCTCGATCCCGCACTCGCCACGGACGTGATCACCTTGCTGGGCAATCTGATAGACAACGCCGTCGACGTATCCGTGGGAACGCGGGAAGCCACCACATCGGTACACATCAGCGACGCGGACGATCTTGTCATCGCGGTCGCCGACACCGGGGGTGGCGTGCCGGAAGACTTACGCGAGAGCATCTTTTCGCGTGGCGTGACGTCGAAGACCGACGTGCCGGGAGGTCGCGGAATCGGCCTTGCACTCGTCCGTCTCGTCAGCGCCCAGCACGGCGGAACGGTCGCGGTTTCGGACGCCGAGGGCGGTGGGGCGCTGTTCACCGTGCGCCTCCCCCGTACGGTACGCACATGACCGAGCACGCGACGTTCGATGTGCTGGTCGTCGACGACGACTTCATGGTCGCCGAGATCCATCGACGCTTCGTGGACCGTGCCGACGGATTTCGCGCGGTCGGCGTCGCCCGCACGGGCGCCGATGCGCTGGCGTCGGTGGCGTCCCTGCAGCCTCACCTCGTGTTGCTCGATGTGTATCTACCCGACATGTCGGGTCTCGACGTGCTGCGACAGTTGCGGGCCGACGGCAACCCCGTGGGCGTCATCATGATCACCGCTGCGCGCGAGCTGGACACCGTGAGTGGGGCATTGCACGGCGGCGCTTCGGACTACCTGATCAAACCGTTCGAGTATCCCCAGCTGCTCGCGAAGCTCGATACGTTCAAGACACGTGCACGGGCGCTCGAATCCGGCACGGGCGCAGACCAATCCCTCATCGACTCCCTGTTCGGCAGTTCGGGACAGCGCCGGGCCGAGGACGAACTGCCGAAGGGCCTCGGCCCGGAAACCGGCAAGCTCGTGCTCGATGCCCTTCGCTCCAACGACGAGATTTCCGCTGCGGAATGCGCTGACCTAGTAGGGATTTCCCGGGTCAGCGCCCGGCGATATCTCGAGCACTATCTGACGACGGGTGCCGTCGAGATCAGACTGCAGTACGGAAAAGCAGGACGACCCGAGCGGCGTTACCGCGCGAGCAGCTAACGGAGCTCGCGTTTGAGGACCTTGCCCGTCGCGTTACGCGGCAGTTCGTCGAGGAAGACCACCTCACGCGGGGTTTTGAACCGCGCAAGATGCGCGCGGACATGTTCCTTGACGTCGTCTTCACTCAGTTCCGCGCCGGCGCGCACGACGACGAAGGCCTTCAGCCGCTGCCCGTACTTCTCGTCGTCGACGCCGACAACACTGCATTCCTCGACCGCAACGTGGTCGCTGAGCAGTTCTTCGACTTCACCGGGGAAGACGTTCTCGCCACCCGACACGATCATGTCGTCGTCACGTCCGTCGATGAACAATCGGCCCGCCGGGTCGAAGTGGCCGACATCGCCGGACGACATGAGCCCGTCGATGATCTCCTTGCCGCCGCCGCCCGTGTAGCCCTCGAACTGAATCGTGTTGCCCACGAAGATGCGCCCGACCTCACCCTGCGGCACCTCCTCGCCGCTCTCGTCGAGAATCTTCACCACTGCACCGGAGACCACCCCGCCGACGCAACCAGGCTCTGCGGCGAGGTCGGCAGGCGTTGCGATGGTTGCGTACGCAACTTCGGTCGACCCGTAGAGGTTGTAGAGAACCGGCCCGAACGCGGCAAGCGTGCGATCTGCCAGCGGTGCGCCGAGTTGCGAACCGGCCACGAAAATGATTCGCAGCGAGGACAGGTCGAGGCCGTCGCGGGCCTCGTCACCGAGATCCAGCATGCGTTGCAACATGACCGGAACGACGATCATCGCGGTCGCCCGGTTGCGGGCAAGGCTCTGCAGCGTGAGTTTGGGATCGAACTTGCGCCGGACGACGAGCGTCGACCCGAAGCCGGCCGCGAGCATCGCGTGCGCGAAACCCAGTGTGTGGAAAAGCGGTGCGGGACATTCGGTGACCTCTTGCGCCTTGAACGGCACCTTGCTGAGGATTGCGCCCAGTGCCGCAAGCGATTTCGGCTCCGCACGCGGGGCACCCTTCGGCGTTCCCGTCGTTCCGCTCGTCAGCAGAATGATCTTCGGCGCAACGCTCGGTTTCGGTGGGTGCGAGGGGGATTGCAGTGCAACGCAGGCTTCGAGGGTATCCAGGCCCGGAGTGTCTGCCCAGGCCCGCCACCGACCGTGCTGGGGTTCGATGTCGGCGAGGAGTTCGGCGTACTCGTCGTCGAAGACGAGCAGATCTGTCCCCTCGCGCTGCGCTACCTCCCTGATCTGCGGACCCGCGAACTCGGTGTTCAGCAAGACAATTCGCGCACCGCACTTCGCAGCGGCAAAAACCGCATAGTGAAAACCACGATGGTTCCGGGCGAGGATCGCGACGCCTTGACCTGGCTGCAGACCACGTTCGCGCCACGCGTTCGCGACCGAATTGCTGTGCTTGTTGAGTTGCTCGAACGTAATGGAGCCGAGCTCGTCGAGAATCGCGGTCCGATCGCCGTAGCGCAGTGCCGCGATCGGCGCGAGCGCACCCAGCGGGCCGTAGCGCTGGAGGTGGGCCGCCATCAGCGCGACTTTGTGGGGCGGCATCGGCGAGACGAGGCCGGCGCCGACGGCCATCAGGCCGTACTGGGCTTCATCGAGCGCACGGCGGACGACGGTCTGCAACAGAGACAACGGTGTCTTCATGGGTTCAACCTAGCGGCCGGACCTTACTTGCCGACCAACGGTCCCAACGTCCTGCCGGCCAGATCGACGATGCCCGGCTCGTGCCCATTGGTGACCAGATTGATCACGATGCCGTCGATGCCCTGGTCCAGAACCTTTCGCTGGATCTGGTCCGCGACGTCGTCCGGGTCGCCGACGAACTGCCGGTCGGTCGCCGCGGCGCGTTTCTCCGGCGATAGGGACGACAGGTCGACTCCCTGCGCACGGAGGTAGTCGGTCTGCAGTTTGCGCGCGCGGTCGCCGTCCTCGTCGATCATCACGAACGCAAGGAAGCTGGTCTCGAGCGTCGCGGGGTCGCGATCCACCTCGGCGCAGCGCTGTTCGAGCGCCTCGACCTTTCGTGGCAACTCCGACGCGTTGGCGATGATGTTCAAGTGATCGCCGTAGCGCGCGGCGAATCCGAAAGTCTTCTTCTCTCCGCCGCCGCCGAGCAGGATCGGCAGAGTGTCGCGGATGCGCGGCTCGTTGATCGCGTCCTTCACCTGGTACCACTTGCCGTCGACGGTCGGGCGCGTGCCGCGCAGCATCGGCGTGATGATCTCGAGTGCCTCACCCAGCCGCTCGAACCGGTCTGTGAACGTGCCGAATTCGTAGCCGAACGAGTTGTGCTCGAACTCGAACCACCCGGCGCCGATTCCGAGTACCGCCCTGCCACCGCTGACGACGTCCAACGTCGTCACAGCTTTCGCAAGCATCGGCGGATTGCGATAGGTGTTGCCCGTAACCAGCGCGGACAACTGAATTCGCTCGGTCGCCGTAGCGAGCGCGCCCAGGGCCGTGTAAGCCTCGAGCATCGGTTCCTCGGGCTCGCCGATTCCAGGCAGTTGATAGAAGTGGTCCATCACGAAGGCAGTGTCGAACCCGGCCGCTTCGGCTTCGCGCGCCTGCGCGATGACGGTGGGGAACAGCTCTGCAACGGGGGTCGAATAGCTGAAGTTCGGCATCTGATAGCCAAGGCGAATGCTCACGTAGTTCGACGGTACCCCTGGATTCCGAACCCGTCGATGCGGCTGTTCTTCTGCGCCCATACGGCGTAGGCCACACTGTTCGCATGGCAATCGACAGGGAGACTGCGACCGCGGAACCACCGCGTCGCACCCGGCCACGCGACCGCAAGGTCACGATTCTGGCCGCTGCATCTCGGTTGTTCGCCGCCAGTGGCTACCACGGCACGTCCATGGCCGATATCGCCTCGGCCGTCGGCATCAGTTCCACCGCCCTGTACCGGCACTTCGCGAACAAGCAGGAACTCCTGGGCCGCGCCTTGATGGACGGCCTCGACACCACGCTCACGCGACTCGACGACGCGCGCGGCGAGCCGGATTTGCCGATCCTCCCCGCGCTGATCGAGCTTGCCCTCGACAACCGCGACTTGACGCGACTGTGGCAACGCGAGGTCCGCAGCCTGTCCGACACGGACCGTCGTGCAGTGCTGCACCGCATCGCACGGGTCCACGCGTCGATCATGACGGCGGTCTTGCAGGCACGTCCGGACCTCGCCGAACCCGAACGTGCGCTGCTGGCCTGGGCGGCGCTCTCGGTCGCGGTGAGCCCCTCGAATCACCACGTCGAGCTACCACGCGCGGCTTTCGTCGACCAACTGTTGACGATGACGACGCATGTCCTCGAAACCACTGTCGCACCAGCAGAATTCACGGCTCCGGTGCAGCAGATAAGTCCCGAGACCGACCGCGTGCTGGAACGCGGCTTCCGGACCGAACAGCTGATCGTCGTCGCCGCACGTTTGTTCAACGAGCGTGGTTACGCGGCCGTCAGCATGGAAGACATCGGCTCCGCGGCCGGTATCGCGGGTCCGAGCGTCTACCACCACTTCGCCGGCAAGTCCGAATTACTGACGGCGATCGTCGAACGTGCCGAACAGTGGATCTCGCTCTACACGGCGCAGGCCCTCTCCAGCGGTTCGTCGCCCACCCACGCGCTGGATCTGCTGTTGCGTTCCTACATCCGGATGGCGGTCGAGCAGCCCGACCTGTTCGGTGCCGCGATGACCGAAGTCGTCCACATTCCCGGCGAGCAAGGCGCGCACCTGCGGAAGGCGAGCCGCGAAGGCGTCTCGAAATGGGCCCGGTTGATGCAGAACGCGGAGCCCGACCTCACCGTCGACGCCGCGCGCGTGCGGATTCAGGCGCTGACGACCGTCGTCGCCGACCTGATCCGGCACGAACGGATCCGGCGCCGTTCCGACGCACTCGACGTGCTGGTCGCCGTGTGCAGCTCGGTCATGCGACCGACGGCCGAATTGGTCGACAGCCCGAGCGGATCTAGCGAGTAATAACATCTGCCCTGCTACGTGGGGTTTTAGCGGCAAACCCGCTCCAACCGCCCTAATGCTTATTAACTTACGGTTGCGTAGCCCGGATTCGATAGGAGAATCTGTTCGCGTTGGTGCCGGGACAACCCCGTGCACTGTCGACGCCGACAAACACGGAGGGCTTCCCAAGTGGGTCACTACAAGAGCAACGTCCGCGACCTCGAGTTCAACCTGTTCGAGGTCTTCGGTCTCGACAAGGTCCTCGATTCGGGCGCGTTCGGTGACCTGGATGCCGACACTGCGCGATCCATGCTCACCGAGGCCGCGCGGTTGGCAGAAGGCCCGCTCGCAGAGTCGTTCGCCGAGACCGACCGCACTCCCCCGACGTTCGATCCCGCGACGCACGCCGTGACCCTGCCCGAAGGATTCAAGCGTGCGGTCGCGTCCTGGCAGGACGCCGGGTGGCACAAGATCGGCCTGCTCGAGGAACTCGGCGGCATGCGCGCGCCCTCGATGCTGAAGTGGTCGATCTGGGAATTCGTCCTCGGTGCGCAGCCGGCCGCCTTCATGTACACGAACGGCCCCCAGGGCTCCGACATCCTGCACAACATCGGCAACGAGGAGCAGAAACGCTGGGCGACAATTGCGGCCGAGCGTGAGTGGGGCGGCACGATGGTGCTCACCGAGCCCGACGCCGGATCCGACGTCGGCGCCGGTCGCACCAAGGCGATCCAGCAGGCCGACGGCACCTGGCACATCGAAGGTGTCAAGCGGTTCATCACGTCGGCAGATTCCGACTTCACCGACAACATCATGCATTTGGTACTGGCCCGTCCCGAAGGTGCCGGACCCGGCACGAAGGGTCTCTCCCTCTTCTTCGTCCCGAAATTTCACTTCGACGGTGAGACAGGCGAACTCGGCGAGCGCAACGGCGTATTCGTCACGGGCCTCGAGCACAAGATGGGGCTGAAGGCTTCCGCGACGTGCGAACTCACCTTCGGCGGGCACGGCGTGCCTGCGGTCGGTTGGTTGGTCGGCGACGTGCACGACGGCATCGCCCAGATGTTCAAGGTCATCGAGAATGCTCGAATGATGGTCGGCACCAAGGCAATTTCGACTCTCTCGACTGGCTACCTCAACGCACTCGAGTACGCGAAGACTCGCGTCCAGGGCGCGGATCTGACGCAGATGACGGACAAGCACGCGCCTCGCGTCACCATCACCCACCACCCGGATGTTCGACGCAGCCTGATCATGCAGAAGGCGTACGCCGAAGGTCTGCGTGCCGTGTACCTCTACGCAGCGGCACACCAGGACGATGTCGTGGCGGCGGCAGTGTCCGGCGCCGACCGCGACGTCGCCTTCCGCGTCAACGACCTGCTGCTCCCGATCGTCAAAGGCGTGGGTTCGGAGCGTGCCTACGAAATGCTCACCGAATCGCTGCAGACCCTCGGCGGGTCCGGGTTCCTGCAGGACTACCCGATCGAGCAGTACATTCGCGACGCCAAGATCGACAGCTTGTACGAGGGCACGACGGCGATTCAGGCGCAGGACTTCTTCTTCCGCAAGATCGCCCGCGACCGCGGCGTTGCGCTTGCACATCTCGCCGGGCAGATCCAGGAATTCCTCGGTGCCGATCCCGGCGACAGCCGCATCAAGGGCGAACGCGCCCTGCTCGCAACTGCCCTCGCCGACGTCCAGGCGATGGCAGCGACGCTGACCGGATTCCTGTTTGCGGCGCAACAGAATCCGGCCGAGTTGTACAAGGTCGGGTTGGGATCGGTTCGCTTCCTGATGGCGACCGGCGACCTCGTCATCGGCTGGCTCTTGTTGCGGCAGGCCGAGGTTGCCCTCGAAGCGCTCGACGGCAAGGTCGCAGCGGCCGACAAGTCGTTCTACGACGGCAAGGTGGCGGTGGCCTCGTTCTTCGCCAGGAACGTGCTCCCCCAGCTCACCGCGGTGCGGGGAATCATCGCCGACCTCGACGGCGACATCATGGACCTCGACGAGGCGGCTTTCTAGACGGGTCGGGTTAGCCGGGGCCGCTCAACACACGTAAGCCACTCAGCCGCACCCCTTTTCGGGCCACCTCCGGCGTGTCGCCCGGCAAGTCCCGGTGCGGATCCCGAAAGTCGGTGCGGCTCAGCGAGACCTCAGCGTGTCACCCCCACGACACGCCGGGGGACGCTCAACACACGTAAGCCGCTCAGCCGCACCCCTTTTCGGGCCACCTCCGGCGTGTCGCCCGGCAAGTCCCGGTGCGGATCCCGAAAGTCGGTGCGGCTCAGCGAGACCTCGGCGTGTCACCCCCACGACACGCCGGGGCTCCTTGCCGCCCCTCCGGCAACAGCCCGGTCGGCTGAGCCCTACCGGTAAACCTGACCACGCAGGATGGTGAAGGTCGGGTTGGCCAGCACCTCCGGACCCGTCCGCGGGTCCTCTTCGTACACAAGCAAATCCGCGGGCGCACCGTGCTCGATGCCTGGGCGGCCGAGCCAGGTCCGCGCATCCCAGCACGCCGCGCCGAGGGCGTCGTTGGGCGACAAGCCAACTGCGGCAAGGGCGGCGACCTCGTCTGCGATTCGCCCGTGGACGATGGAACCACCTGCGTCGGTGCCTGCATAGATGGGCACGCCTGCGTCGTGCGCGCGGCCGACCGTGTCCGCGACGCGCCTGTGGAGGTCGAGCATGTGGTCGGCGTAGGCGGGGAACTTGCCGGCACCCGCCGCAATCGATGGGAAGGTCTCGATGTTGATGAGCGTGGGTACCAAGGCCGTGCCGTGCTCGACCATCAGCTCGATGGTGTCGTCGGTCAAACCGGTGCCGTGCTCGATGCAGTCGATCCCGGCCCGCAGCAGACCCGGCAAGGCATCCTCACCGAAGACATGTGCGGTGACCCGCGCGCCGTGACTGTGCGCGGCGTCGATCGCCTCACGCAGGATGTCATCGCTCCACAGCGGCGCGAGATCGCCGACCGACCGATCGATCCAGTCGCCGACGATCTTCACCCAGCCGTCGCCGCGTTGCGCTTGCTGCGCAACGATTTCCGGCAAGTCGCGCTCGTCGTCGACGTCGATACCCAATTCGCGGATGTACCGCTTGGGACGCGCAATATGCCGACCCGCGCGAATGATCTTCGGCAGGTCCTCGCGGTCGTCGATGAACCGTGTGTCGATCGGCGATCCGGCGTCGCGCAACAGCAGAGCGCCGACGCCGCGTTCGGTCTCCGCTTGCGCAATCGCGCCTTCGGGGGTCTCGTGCCCACCCCCGTAGACGATTCCGACATGGCAGTGCGCATCGACGAGGCCGGGCAGAATCCACCCTGATCTGCACAGCGCCTCCGCCCCCGAAACCGGCGAAAGCGAAATCAGACCGTCGGCAATCCACAACTCGAGTGGTTGCTCGTCGGGCAGTCCCAAACCCCGAAGGTGATAGGGCACGGTGCTACTTCTTCGGCGGCAGCTTGAACTTCGAGAGGTCGAAACCTTCCAGACCCGGTGGCAACTGATCGAGGCCCTTCGGCATACCGCTCAGGTCCATGCCTGCAGGCAGACCCGGCATGGCGCCCATGCCCGGCATACCACCCGGTGTCCGCGGCGGCGTCGGTCCGCGACCGCGGGCCTTGCCCTTCTTGCCTTTTTTGTTGTTGCGCTGGTTGGCGCGGCGAGCGCCGGGCATGCCCATCTGGCGACCCATGGACGCCATCATCTTCCGGGCCTCGAAGAACCTGTCGACGAGTTGGTTCACGTCGGAAACCTTGACGCCCGAACCGTTCGCGATCCGGAGCCGGCGCGAGGCATTGATGATCTTGGGGTTGGCGCGTTCTTCGGCCGTCATGCCGCGAATGATCGCCTGTACGCGGTCGAGCTGCTTGTCGTCGACCTGCGCCAGTGCGTCCTTCATCTGGCCGGCACCCGGGAGCATGCCGAGCAGGTTGCCGATCGGGCCCATCTTGCGGATCGCCATCATCTGCTCGAGGAAGTCCTCGAGCGTCAGCTGACCGGAGCTGATCTTCTCGGCGGTCGCCATTGCCTGCTGCTCGTCGAAGTGCTGCTCGGCGGCTTCGATGAGGCTGAGCACGTCGCCCATGCCGAGGATGCGACTGGCCATGCGGTCTGGATGGAAGACGTCGAAGTCTTCGAGCTTCTCACCCGTGGACGCGAACATGATCGGCATGCCGGTGACTTCACGGACACTCAGTGCCGCACCGCCGCGCGCATCGCCGTCGAGCTTGGTGAGCACGACACCGGTGAACCCGACACCGTCACGGAACGCCTCAGCCGTGCTGACCGCGTCCTGACCGATCATCGCGTCGAGCACGAACAGCGTCTCGTCCGGCTGGACCGCGTCACGGATACCCGCGGCCTGGAGCATGAGTTCTTCGTCGATACCGAGGCGACCTGCGGTGTCCACGATCACGACGTCGAACTGCTTGGCTCGTGCTTCTGCCAGCCCGGCGCGGGCGACCTCGACCGGGTCCGACGCGCTGACGCCGAGCGCGTTCTCGCCACCACCGATCGACGTACCCGGATGCGGCGCGAACACCGCCGCGCCCGCACGCTGACCGACGATTTGCAGCTGGCTGACCGCGCCCGGGCGCTGGAGGTCGCAGGCGACGAGCAGCGGCGTGTGATTCTGGTCCTTCAGCCACTTCGCAAGCTTTCCGGCGAGCGTCGTCTTACCGGAACCCTGCAGGCCGGCGAGCATGATGACGGTCGGCGGAGTCTTCGCGAACTGCACTCGACGGGTTTCCCCACCGAGGATGCCGACCAGCTCCTCGTTGACGATCTTGACGACCTGCTGGGCCGGGTTGAGTGCACCCGACACCTCGGCGCCTTTGGCGCGTTCTTTGATCTTCGCGATGAAGCTGCGGACCACGGGCAGGGCGACGTCTGCTTCGAGCAGCGCCAGCCGGATCTCGCGACAGGTCGCGTCGATGTCGGCAGGCGACAGTCGGCCCTTGCCGCGCAGGTCCTTCAGGGCACCGGTCAACCTGTCGGAAAGGGATTCGAACACCGATCGCGCTCCTGCTCAATGGGAAAAATAGCCGAAAGTTGTATCCAGCCTAGTGGCTGCCCGATTCGGCGGGTGCGGACGGCCGGTACCCGGCCGATTCAGCGTTCCTCCGGCACCGGTTCCCGCTTGGGTCGCGGCGCGGGTACCACCGCGAGTACCGCCTGCTCGATCTGCCTGCGCAAGGCCGGAGTGTCGGCCGGACCCAGCTCGAGGCAGAACGTGTCGACAACCGCGGACCCCATGGTCGCGGCCTTCGCCCACCGGACGTTCGCGCCGCTTCTCGCGATGGCTTTCGCGAGCCTGCACAGCAGTCCGAGCCTGTCTTCGGCGCGCAACTCGAGGATCGGACCGTTGTCGGTGTCGAACCAGAGCACGCGCGGCGGTGCCTGCGCGAAGGCGGTCGGGACACCTTCCGCGCCGACGCGCACCGGCGCCGACGCGATCGCGTCTCGTTCCTTCTTGTCGAGCAGCGCGACGAGGTCGAGTTCCCCGGCGCTCGCTCGGATGAGTTCCTGGCGCAGCAACCCAGCTGCGGGCGGCGTGCCGAACTTGGGCGATACGACGAACGAATTGATCGCGGACCCGCCATGGCTACCCAGAGACGCCGACAACACTCGCAGCGAATGCAGCGCCAGCACGCCTGCGGCATCCGACAGCAACCCCGGCTTGTCCGGCGCGATCACAGTCACGACGTAGGTGTGTTGGCCGCCCTCGGGTTTGAGGTCGACGTGTACTCCCCCCGCTGCCGCTCGCGCGATGTGCTCGGGGTCGATCGGATCCGGCTGCGGGAGTGCTTCGCCTGCCATGACCAGTCGGCAGCGGCGAACCAGGTCGCCGATCAGCGACGACTTCCAGTCGCCCCACACACCCGGACCCGTTGCGAGCGAATCCGCCTCGGCGAGTGCATGCAAGAGTTCGAGGAGCAGTGGATCTCCGCCCAGAGCATCGACGACGCCCTGTGTGGTCGACGGATCTTCGAGGTCGCGGCGCGTCGCGGTCTCGGGCAACAGCAGATGGAAGCGGACGATTGCGCGCAGGAGCGCGACGTCCGACGGCCACAGCCCAAGCCGATTGCCGATCTGCGTTGCCAGTTCGGCGCCGACAACGCTGTGATCGCCGCCGCGTCCCTTACCGATGTCGTGCAGGAGCGCACCGAGAATCAGCAGGTCCGGACGCGAAACCCGAGTCGTGAATCCGCTTGCGAACGCCGTCGTTTCGACGAGATGCCGGTCGACGGTCCACGTGTGCACGGCATCTCGCGGCGGCAGGTCGCGAACCGCGCCCCACTCGGGCAGAATCCGGCCCCACAGCCCGGTCCGGTCCAGCGCCTCGATCGGCGCAATGGCACTTCGGCCCGAATCGAGCAGCACCAGTAGGTCGTTGAGGGCTTCCTTCGGCCAGGGTTCGCGCAGCTCGGGTGCTTCTTCGGAGAGCCGGTTGAGAGTCGGTGCCGACATGGGCATTTCGGTCTGTGCCGACGCCGCCGCCACCCGGAGAATCAGGCCTGGGTCTTTCGTCGGCCTGGCATCGCGCGCGAGCACGACCTCGCCGCTGTGCTCGACGACGCCTTCGTCGAGTGGACGACGGACCGGGACTCGGCGCAGCCGCGAAAGTCCGCGGCGCGGAAGCGCATTGCCGGCCGTCCGGAGTCCGACGTCGACGGAGTAGCTCACCGTGCGAGCGGAGTCGCTCAGGATGCGGGCCAGGTCGAACCGGTCACCGATTCGCAGCGCGGCACCGATTTCGTCGGCATCCTGAGCGCGTAGCTGGTCGCGCGAACGGCCTGCGACGCGGTGCAATTCGGTCCGGACGTCGAGCAACCTGCGGTGGGCCTGCGCCATTCCACCGCCGGGAGCGTCGGGCCCGAGGCCAGGCATGGCGTCCGTCAGCTGAGCGAGCGAGAGCGCGTCGAGCAGCTGAATATCGCGCAACCCACCGCGTCCGTTCTTGAGGTCGGGTTCGGCCCGATGCGCGATCTCGCCGCTGCGCCCCCACCGGCTTCGGGACTGGTTCACCAATTCGTCGAAACGCGAACGGATTCCGTTTCGCCAGTCACGGCGCACGCCCCCGATCATTGCGGTCGACAGGCCATCGTCACCGACGATGTGGCGTGCCTCGAGCATCCCGAGCGCCGCCGTCAGATCGTCCCCGGCGACTTTCACAGCCTGGGAAACCGTACGCACGCTGTGGTCGAGCTTGATGTGGGCGTCCCACAGCGGATACCAGAGCTGGTCGGCGACTTCGGAGACCCGTTTCGGATCCACGTTGTCGTGCAACAGAATCAGATCGAGATCCGAGTACGGCAGCATCTCGCGACGCGCAAGGCCACCCACCGCAACCACCGCGAAGCCACTGCCCGGCGTAATCCCTAGTTCAGCTGCCTTCTTGTTCAACCAGAATTCGTGTAGATCGACGAGTGCCTCGCGTAGTGCCTCCGCATCGAGTCGTCGATTCCGCGGCCCCCCGCGGGTAAGTAGTCGTTCCCTTGCTCGGACTAGATCGGCGGCAGCGTCCGAGCCTGACTTCCCAACTCCGGCCACAACAACGTCCTTCTGAATGGAAGCAGCCCCGTTCCTGCCGGCACGGCCGGCAGGAACGGGGCCACTGGATTTCGACCTCGAGAGGTCAGTGCCATTGCGACCCTTGCGGATCGAAGCTTTCAGACCCCGCAGGGTCAGAGAGCATCGGCACCGCGCTCGCCGGTTCGCACCCGGATGATCGCCTCGACAGGTGTGACCCACACCTTGCCGTCGCCGATCTTTCCGGTGCGCGAAGCCTCGACGATCACCTCGACGACCTTGTCCACGGCGGCGTCGTCGACGACGACCTCGACGCGAACCTTGGGGACGAAGTCGACCGAATACTCAGCACCGCGATAGACCTCGGTGTGGCCCTTCTGGCGTCCATAGCCCTGGACCTCGCTGACGGTCATGCCAAGCACACCCGCCTGCTCGAGTCCGGTCTTGACGTCTTCGAGCGTGAACGGCTTGACAATTGCAGTTACGAGCTTCATTTTCGCTCATCCCTCCTTGCGGGTCGCGTGGCCAAGTGCAGAGCTTCCACCCATTGCAGCGAAATCGTATGCCGTCTCCGCATGCTCGGATTCATCGAGTCCAATCGCCTCGTTCTCTTCGCTAGCGCGTAAGCCGATCGTGAACTTGAGTGCATAAGCGATGATCGCGGTGGCTACGAGCGAGTAAAGCAGAACCGCACCCGCACCGACAGCCTGCAGCTTCAACTGCTCGATGCCGCCGCCGTAGAAGAGGCCCTTGACTCCGGCGTAGGACTCCGGCGCGGCGACGAGGCCGACCATGAGCGTGCCTGCCAAACCACCGACGAGGTGGACGCCGACGACGTCGAGCGAATCGTCGAATCCGAACTTGAACTTCAGACCGACGGCCAGGGCGCACAGCGCACCGGCGACAGCACCGATGATCACGGCACCGAGCGCGTTGACCGAAGAACAGGAGGGCGTGATTGCAACGAGGCCGGCGACGATACCCGAGGCAGCACCGAGGGAGGTCGGCTTGCCGTCACGGATCTTCTCCACGAGCAACCAGGCAAGCATCGCGGTACCGGTTGCGATGGTCGTCGTCAGGAACGTGTTACCGGCGGCAGCGGTCGAGCCGACGGCCGAACCTGCGTTGAAGCCGTACCAGCCGAACCACAGGAGACCAGCACCGAGCATCACGAACGGCAGGTTGTGCGGGCGGAACGGGGTACGCGGCCAACCGCCACGCTTGCCGAGCACGATCGCGAGGACGAGGCCTGCGGCGCCGGCGTTGATGTGGACCGCAGTACCACCGGCGAAGTCGATCGCCTTCAGGTTGTTGGCGATCCAGCCGCCTTCTTCACCCGTGTAGCCGTCGAATGCGAACACCCAGTGTGCAACCGGGAAGTACACGATCGTCGCCCAGAGCGCAGCGAACACCAGCCACGAGCCGAACTTCAGGCGGTCTGCGACGGCACCCGAGATGAGGGCGACGGTAATGATCGCGAACATCAGCTGGAAGGCTACGAACACCGACAGCGGAATCGTGCCGAAGAGCGGAACCGAGGTTTCGACGTCTGCCAGGACGTTGCCCTGATCGGCACCGCCGAAGACCGTCTTCAGGCCGAAGTACTGCGTCGGGTCTCCGATCAGGTTGCCCTTGTCGTCGCCGAAGGCGACGGAGAAGCCGAACAGCACCCACAGAACCGTAACGACACCCATTGCGCTGACGCTCATCATGATCATGTTGAGCACGTTCTTCGCGCGGACCATGCCGCCGTAGAAGAACGCAAGCCCTGGGGTCATGAGCAACACGAGCGCCGCGCTGGCCAGCATCCAAGCTGTGTCGCCGGCGTCGGGCGCGCCTATCACCGGGAATCCATCCACCTTGAGTCTCCTCCTTATAGCCCAGCCGGTTCCGGCTGACGACCTGTTGAGAAGATTGCTCACTCGGTGTTTCATCGATGGCACTGCGAGGTTTCGGCCATGTGAACGCATCGACGTTCCGTGTTGCTTCCACGTTTCGTGCCGCACAAACGTGTGAAGTGCCTGGTGTGAGACCTGCACTTGACGGGCGTTCGAGGCCGTCACACCGCCCGAAAACGGCCTACTGACGCTTGATGATTCCCCAGATGCCGACGCCGAGCAGGACGAGTCCGCCGACGAGGGTCAGGTAGAGCCCGGACCCGGTCGAGAGGAAGTCTTCGCCGAGTTTGTCGTTCTGGTCGGACACGTCTGCGATGTCGACGAGAGCGACGAGCGTGACCAGCGCACCGGCCGCTACGGCGGTGATGCCGGCCGCGCGGTGGATGCCCGACCGCTTCCGGTTCAGGCCTCGCAGAGTCGCGACCACACCGGCGATCAGCGCGAGCAGCAGCGTGATGATGCCGTCGCCACCGCCGTCGATTTCGTCGTCACCACCGATTCCCTTGACGCTGATCTCCTCGCCGAAAAAGTCGGCCGAGACCCAGGGCAGAAACGCCGCGATGATCGTCACGACAGCCGCACCGACCAGAATCCAGCCGATCGTGTTGACGATCCGGTCGACCGGCTGCTCCGGTGCGCCACCACCCTGCGACGGGTAGGCAGGTCCGCCGTACTGCGGCTGCCCGTATTGCGGCTGGGGCGCGCCGTACTGCGGCTGCCCGTACTGCGGCTGTCCGTATTGCGGCTGGGGCGCGCCGTACTGCTGCGGGTAGGGCTGCTGCTGCCCGTAATTCGGCGGGCCCTGCTGCGGCGTGCCCTGGGGTGGCTGATCTTGCGGCCCGAGGTTACTCGGCGGACCTGGGTACGACATGCGTGCTCTCCTAATAGTTCCGACGACCGTCTTCGTTGATCCCCGACCGGAAGCACGGCTCACCAACCCTGCCATATACGGCTGCGAATTTCGCCGGGATTGTGCGAGTTTCAACTAACGCGGCGACAAATTTCAGACGACGTTCCGGTCCGACAGTGCCTGCACCTGTTCGGCAGTCATTCCGAGGACCGCACCGAATACGGCGGCGTTGTCCTCCCCGGCTGTCGCACGCCCGAGCCATTCGATACCGCCCGGCGTCTCCGACAGTTTGGGCACCACACCGGGCACCGCGACCTCGCCGAATCGCGGATCCTCGCGACGCACAACCATTTCCCGTGCCTTGACCTGCGGATCGGCGACCACGTCGGCGATCGAATTGATCGGCCCCCACACGACCGAATGCTCGTCGAGGGCGGCCGTGAGGTCGCCGAAGTCGAGGGTTGCCGACCACGCCGCGACCAGTGCATCGAGTTCCTCGGAATTCTCGCCGCGCGCAATGTGAGTGGCGAAGCGCGGGTCGTCGGCGAGTTCCGGCTGACCCATCGCCTGCGTCAACCGACGAAACAGCGGGTCCGCGTTGGCCGCGATGATGAGGTTGCGACCTTCACGGGTCGGGTAGACGTTCGACGGCGCAAGGCTTTTCAGGCCGGTCCCCATCGGTTCGCGGACGATGCCGAGTTTGTCGTACTCGGGCAACGTCGACTCGAGCATCGCGAAACAGCTCTCGAGAATCGACGCGTCGACGACCTGCCCGGTACCGCCTTTCGCGTCGCGCCAATACAGCGCCATCAGCAGACCTTCGAGCGCAAACAGCGCAGCGAGCGTGTCCCCCAGGGAGATTCCGCTGCGGGGCGGCACCTGACCAGGGAAACCGTTGATGTAGCGCAGTCCGCCCATTGCTTCGCCGACGCTCGCAAATCCGGGCCGATTCGCATACGGACCGGTCTGCCCGAATCCGGAAATGCGCACGATCACGAGTTTCGGATTGATCTCGTGCAACTCTTTGGGCCCGAGTCCCCACTTCTCGAGTGTGCCCGGCCGGAAGTTCTCGACGACGGCGTCCGCCTCGCGGACCAACTCCCGGACGAGGTCCCGGCCATCGTCCTGCGCGAGATCGATGCTGACCGACTTCTTGTTGCGCGCTATGACCGACCACCACAGGCTGTTGCCGTCGAAGGCCTTGCCCCAGTTGCGCATCGGATCGCCCTTGCCCGGCGGTTCGACCTTGATCACTTCGGCGCCGAAGTCGGCCAGCCGACTGCCGACGAAGGGTCCTGCTATCAGCTGTCCCATTTCGATGATCCGGACGCCCGAAAGGGGTCCCGACCGGCGCGATTCGCTCACGACGCAAACGCTAGCGGATCGGCGGACGGGCGTAGGGTTTCCACCATTGGCAGTGTCGCTAGTGCGAGGAGAGTCCAATGCCCCACGCAGAGGTCAACGGTCAGCGCCTGTACTACGAGGAATCAGGGTCGGGTGCGCCGATCGTTTTCTCGCACGGCTTCCTGATGGATCACGACATGTTCGACGCCCAGGTCGAGGCCCTGCACGACCGTTACCGCTGCATCACCTGGGACGAACGCGGCCACGGGCAGACCGTCACGACTCCTGAGCCATTCACCTACTGGGACAGCGCAGCCGATGTCCTCGGCTTGCTGGACCACTTGGGCATCGAACGCGCGGTCCTCGCCGGAATGTCTCAGGGCGGCTATCTGTCGATGCGCGCCGCACTGACGGCGCCCGAGCGGGTCCGGGGGCTCGTTTTGATCGACACTCAACCCGGCACCGAGGACCCCGCCAAGATCCCCGCCTACGACCAACTCATCGCGATGTGGGAGGCCGACGGCGTCTCGGACCAGTTGGCCGACATCGTCGCTGGGATCATCATCGGACCGGGTTACGACCGCACCTCGGATTGGCAGGACAAGTGGCGCGCACGTGACACCGCGACTGTCCGCCAGATCTACACGACTCTCACGACGCGCGAGGACGACATCCGGTCGCGGCTCGGCGAACTCACGATGCCGACCCTGGTGATCCACGGATCCGCTGACATGGCAATCGAACTCGACAGGGCGAACGAATACATCACCGCCCTGCCGAATGCCGAACTCGCGGTGGTCGAAGGTGGCGGGCACGCATCGAACATGACGCACCCGGACAAGGCGAACCCACTTATCGAGCGGTTCCTGGCGGGTCTGTCGGGCTGAACTACTTCGCTCGTGCCCCGACGAACTCGAGGATCAGCGGGATCAACGCCTCCGGCTGCTCTTCGGACACGAACGTGTAGCAGTCGTCGATCGTGCGCAGGGTCGCGTCGGGCAGCGCTTTCTGGAGTCGTTCTGCGAGCGAGAGCGGAAAGAACTTGTCTTCGCTTGCCCACGCGAGCAGGACCGGCTTGTCGAAACTGCCGAACTTCTCGGCCGCCGCAAGCGTGTGGCGTTTGTTGATCCCGCGCAGGAACCGCCGCAGGTCGCGGCGGATCTCGGCGCTCTGCCGGCTCGGCAGCAGATAGCCGTCTATGACGTCACGCGGCAGCGGCCGTTTGGTCAGCCAGCCGAAGACGAACGGGAGTCGGTGCAGCGCACGGACTCGCAACGTGTCGGTCAACAGGCGGGTGGACCCAGGCACACGCGCGAGGATCGGGAGAAACGCGATCGTCGGCGGGAAGAACCGTTCGAAACTGTCGGACGGGGTCAGTACGACGCGGCCGATCCGTTCCGGGTGCCGGGTCATCAGGATCTGGGTGATGCCACCGCCGGTGTCGTTCGCGACGAGTGTGACATCGCGGAGGTCCAGCTTCTCGAGGAACTCGGCAATGAGATCTGCCGCACCGGGCGGCGTGAGGTCGGCATTCGGGACCGGTACCTCGTGGGCACCGAACGGCAGGTCGGGCGTGATGCACCGCAAGCCCGCAGCCGCGATATCGGGAACCACCTTCCGCCACAGGTCGCCATTGACCAGCACCCCGTGGATGAAAACCACGACCGGACCCTCGCCTCGTTCGCGGTAGCGAATCGTTCCGCCGGACAGCGCAACTTCGTGAACTCGACCCAGTTCAGCACTACGAGACATCGCCAACCCCTTGCGCCGTTTCTTGCAACGGTTATACGAACTCCCTTTACGCTATGTTGATCGAGCAGTTTTTGCAACGATTGCAACAAAAGAAGGCGCGACGTTGGATCCACGCAAGCAGAAGACGATGGATGCCCTGCTCAAAGCAGCAGAGCGGATGATCGCCGAACAACGTTCGGCAGACGTCACGGTCGACGAGATTGCCGAGGACGCCGGCGTTGCGGTCGGCTCGATCTACAACCACTTCGGCTCGAAGTCAGGGCTGTTCGCCGCGGCGATCGATCGCGCACTCGGCACGGATGCCGAGTACATGGACCGCGCCTACACACCCGACCGGTCCCCCCTCGAGCAAGTGATCGCCGCGGGCGAGGAGTACGTCCGCTTCTATTTCGACCATCCGACGTTCTTCCGGATGCTCGCCTTTCCGCCTGACCCCGGCCAGTACGCGGCCGGTCAGGAGGTCGCCGAACGGATGGGGCAGCGTGTGGCCGAACAGAATTCGCGCCTGACCGCCGCGATACAGCGCGCGATCGACGAGGGCATTGTCCGGCCGATGGACGCTGAGAAGGTCACGACGATGCTGTGGGCAGCTCTCAACGGCATCATGAGCCTGGCCTGGCGACCGGACTCGATGCGGAAGACTGAGAGCGAGCTGCGCGAGCTGATCGCCACCGTGTACGACATCTACGCATTGGGACTGCTACCCCGGGATTAAGCTCTCTACAGGGTTGATCGACGAACGAAGAGAGGGTGGTCTGTGAGCGAGCCGCGCTACGAGCTGGTCGCGCGTGAACTCCGGCTGCAAATCCTCGGTCGCGAATACAGCGTGGGCGACTCGTTACCCAGCGAGAGCGCACTGTGCACGCAGTTCGGCGTCTCCCGCGGGCCCGTCCGGCAGGCACTCGCGATGCTGAAAAACGAAGGGCTGGTGGTCCTTTCCCGCGGGAAGCCGGCGGTGGTCCGCAGTTTCGACGTCACGCAGACGTTGGACACGTTCACCCCCTTCACCCAGTGGGCCCGTCTGACCGGCCGCGATGCTGGGAGCAAGACGCTCGAGGTCGCGCGCCGCCGAGTCACAGAGCCGGCGCGGGCAGCGCTGGGAATCGGCGCCGACGACTTCGTGGTCGAGATCCTGCGCCTGCGCCTACTCGACGGCGAGCCGACGATGCTCGAGCGCACGGCATACATCGAGAGTGTCGGCTCACTGCTGTTCGACTTCGACACCGATAGCGGGTCCATCACCGACTTCCTCACTTCTCGGGGCGTTCGTTTCGAATCGATGCGCCACGTGATGGACGCCGTGTCGGCCAACGACGTCGATGCGGACAATCTCGCGATCGACGCCGGCAGTCCGCTGCTGCGCGAGCGCCGGACCTCCTGGAACGACAAGGGCGAGCCGTTCGAGTTCGCCGACGATCGCTACCGTCCGGACCGGGTCGCGTTCAGCATTGTGAACGCCCGCACGATCGATCCGCGCGAGAGCGTCCACAGCTGAAAACGCCGGGACGCGTTCGCGTCCCGGCGTCCAGAACTCTCTTACGCCGCGGCCGGCATCCGGTTCCAATGCGGGATCAGCAGCAGCATTGCGATGAAGGCAGCACCCGCGAACCCGTAGAACAACTGCTCGGTCGCGAGGTAGCCGGGGAGCAGACCACCGAGAATCGCACCGATCGAACCACAACCGTTGATCGTTCCGGCAGCCGCACCGGCATGCTTGGAGGTACCGAAGTCGACGGCGGCCACGCAGGAGATCATGGCGTCGGCGCCGTAGATGGTCAGTCCGATCGCCGCGAGGACGGCCACCATCAACCAGACGTTCCCGGTTGCCGTCATCGGTCCGAACAGTGCGAGCGCAGCGACCAGCGCAGCGAGGCTGACGACGCATGCGGGTATCCGCCGGGCCTGGAAGACCTTGTCCGAAATGCGGCCGATCAGCAGCGGCGCGACAAGACCTGCCACACCGAATGCGACCGGAACGGCAACCGCCTTGAAGTTCCCCGAATCGTGCAGGCGTTCGGCGACCATCACCGGACCCCACAGCAGGATTGCGTACCGCGCGGGCTTGAGCAGGAAGTACGACGCGCCCAGCGTCATCACCATGCGGTCCCGCGTGACCACCATGAAGGTCTCCCGCAACGAGCTCGCCGGTTCGGCAATCGGCTTCGGTTCGTCGTCGAGCTTCGGCAGTTCCTTGGCGTGGTATTCCTCGATCGGCGGCAACCCGACATCTGCGGGCGTGTTGCGCTGGAAGACGAGGACGAGGACCAGGACGACCGAAACAACCAGCGCGCCGGTGAAGAACGCGACGCGGAAGCTGTCGAACACGCTGTAGGCAACCCAGCCGAGGAACGGCGCAGCCGCAAGTCCGCCGAATGCATAGTTTGTGCTCCACAGGCCGAGCACCCGGCCGCGCTCACCGACCGAGAAGAACTGCGCGATGTTCTTCAGCGTTCCCGACCAACCGGTGGATTGCGCGAGACCCTGCACGATCATCAGCGGGAGGAGCAGGAAGAACGCGGGCAGCAGACCCATGAAAAGCGTTGCGACAACCGACATTGCCAGGCCGCCGATGAGGACGATTCGCGGACCGTAGCGATCCGACACCGAGCCCCACACGAACTGGCCGAGCGCGTACGCCGCCAGATACACCGCATCGAGGTTTGCGAGCGTGCTCTTGGTGAGCGTCGTCGAGAGCACGGGGTCCTCGAGGATGCCGAGCTTGGCCACAGAGAAGGTCTGCCGGGTGAAGTAGAACCCGGCATAGGCAATCCAGGTGATTGCGAATATTTGTCGTCGCCAGCGTTCGTAGCCGGCGATCGAAGTTTGCGGAGACATGAGTGTGTTCGACATGTTAGGCACCTAGCCATGAGTGAGGAGGCCGAAAGCTCGAATGACGTGCGGCAAACGCGAATCGCGTTGCGAGGCAACACTGGCGTGCGGACGGGGCTGTCGGCCGCACGCCAGCGGCGGTGGGGTGGATCAGGTGGTGCTGGGAAGCGTTTGGATCAGAGTGTCGAGAGCAGCGCAGGCAGCTCTGCGACACTGTTCAAGACGTGCGTTGCACCTGCCGCGCGGAGCTGGTCGGCGTTGTGGGCGCCGGTCAGGACACCGATCGACGCTCGCGCACCCGCGCGTACACCGCTGGTGATGTCGGACGATGTATCGCCGACGACCACCATGTGGTGCACCGATTCGGTGCCGGTGCGCAGCAGCGCCGTGAGTGGCATGTCCGGGTGCGGACGTCCGCGCACACCGTCACCAGGGCAGAGGACCACGTCGGCGAGGTTTTCCCAGCCGAGCGCCCGGATGATCGCCTGCTGCGTCTCGTGTGCGAAGCCCGTGGTCAGCGCGACCTTGACACCCTGCGCACGCAGACCAGAGATCGCCTCGACGGCACCCGGCACCGCGCTGCAGTTTCCTTCCTCGACGAGTTGCGCGTAGCACCGTTCGAAGGCCTTGTTCGCGGCCTGCGCCTGCTCCTCGTTGCCCCGGCTGAGGTGCCGGAAGACGACGATCTTCGACTGGCCCATCGTGTCGTGTACGTAACGCAGCATCTCGGCCCGCTCGTCGGCGTTGCCCGACAGACCGGCATGTTCGTCGGCGGCGAGAAACGACTGCTGGACCAAGCCGGTGTCCTCGACGGTGGTGCCGGCCATGTCGAATACGACCAGGGTCGGTGCGGGGTTGGCAGAACTCATGCTTCCTTACCTTTCTCGGGGTGAATCAGGTGGTGGTCGAGCGTGGGTGAATTAGGCAGCGTGGGTGAATTAGGCAGAGACGCGAATGTCGTTGCGCGCGAATGCCCGCTCGACGCTTTCTTCCGCGAGGCCCATCGATGTGGTCATGCCGATGCCGGTCGTCACTGTCACGACGTGGACGCCGGCGATCGGTTCTTCGACGAGGAACTCCTTGGCGGGCGCGGACGAGTAGACGCCCTGCCAGCGCTCGGTGACGGTGAGCGGAGCACCGAACAATTTCTCGGCCTCCTCGATCAGTACGGCGAAGCCCTTCTCCGACTGGAACGGAGAGGTCGACACGTCTTTCGCGTGGGTATCGCCGACGAGGATCGAGCCATCGGGTTGCGGCGTATACATCTGATGGAGATCGATATCGGCGTAGTCGGGATACTCGGTGCGCAGCCGTTGCAGAACAACATCTTTCGATGGCAAGTGCGCGAAACCGGAGTATCGAACCAATGACCACCCGGTGAAGAGTGGCGCCGGAAGAGCGAAGCCGAGCGGCGCCTGCGCCCGCAGCATGTGCAGTCGGCAGCGCTGCAACTCGTCACGATCGGCGTACTCGGGGAACAACCGGTCGATGTCGTAGTTGACCGTCACGAAGATTGTGGGCGCGCGCAGGTCGCCGCGCGTCGTGTGTACGACACCCGCGTCGAAATGTGTTGCAGCAGTGCGCCAGTGAAAGCTCACGCCGGACGATTCGAGCCAGCGCGCGATGCTCGGAGCCGCGGTCCGTGGGTCGACCTGAAGATCGTTGGGCAGGTACATCCCACCGGTGACGCCGTCCGGACGGATCGGCAGCCGGTCGAGGATCTCCGTCCGGTTCAGCACGCGGACTTCGCGGTCTCCCCGTTCGGCCGCGAACTCGGCGATCATCGCCTGTTCGTCATCGTGGCGAGCGACGCACAGCGTGCCTGCCGGCCGCGACCAGAAGCCGGCCTTGTGCGCCAGATCTAGCCAGTGCCTGCGACCTTTCCTGCCGTAGCGCAGCGCGGTTCCCGCTTGTGCAGTGATGCACGCGTGGCCGAAGTTCTGCACGGACGCCCCGGTCACCGAATCGGCGTGGTCGACGACCGCGACGCGCAGGCCCCGGTTGAGTGCGTGATACGCGTGGGCCAGGCCGACGATGCCCGCGCCGACGACGACGACGTCGTAGTTTTCGTTGTTTGCCATGGTGAAGATTGTGAGCGCCGTCACGGCAACTTGTCAATACAAGTCTGCGATATTCACGAACTAGTAAATATAAGTTCATCTGGCGGTGGGCACGAAAAAGCCGGCCCCGCCTCGCAGCGTGGCCGGCTCGATTTCGTTCAGCCGAGCACAGATCCGAGCGAAGGCCAGAAGATCGTGCTCTTCACATACTTGAATCCGTCCGGATTCTGCTCGCTCACCGGGACTGGGAAGCGGTGCCACATCGAGCCGTAGATCGCAGCGACGACCGGTCCCCCACCTACGTTGATGACCCGCGAGCGCATCGTCGTGTCGATCGGCAGGTCCATGTGCTGATTGAGAATGTCGGTGCCGCTCTGACCGGTCAGGAGGTTGAGCCACACGACCTCGAGCTTCGCGTCGCCCTGGTTCGGCGAGATCGTCCCCGGACCGCCGAAGAAGCCGAATCGGAAGCCATCGGCGCCCAGCGCGATGCCCGACCCGTACAGCTGGCCGGTCGCGGGGTCCATACGACCGGTGTCGGAGTATGCCGGAATTTGGAACGGCTGCGCTGGCAGCGCGACCTCCATGCGGCGCATTTCCAGCGGCGACGCGAGCAGCCGATCCATGGCTGCCGCAGCGGCCGGGTTGCCCTCGGCGACCTCACGTAGAGCCGAAGCGGCCTCGTTCCAGTCGATCTCGGGGCCGGCGGCCGGCGCTGCCGCCGTCGAGCCGGCAAAGACGACTGCTGCCGCAGCGGCCGCGGTGAAAATGGCGGTGAACCGCCGTCCGAGTCGGAGTTTCCCCATACTTGTCCCTCGCTTCCGATAGCTGCGCTTGTGCGCGGTTGGAAAGTCTATGGACTCTCTTACCGCGCACGGGGCCGCAGGGCCCGTTCGCCTATCCGACGAGCGCCGAGACGAACGCCACCGGCTCGAAGGGTGCGAGGTCGTCGGCACCCTCGCCGAGACCGACCAGCTTCACCGGGACCCCCAGCTCGTGCTGGACCTGGAAGACGATGCCGCCCTTGGCAGTTCCGTCGAGCTTGGTCAGGACCACCCCGGTGATATCGACGACGTCGGCAAACACCCGTGCCTGCATCAGCCCGTTCTGGCCGATCGTCGCGTCCAGGACCAGCAGTACCTCGTCGACCGATGCGCGCTTCTCGATCACGCGTTTGACCTTGCCGAGTTCGTCCATCAGGCCGGTCTTGGTGTGCAGTCGGCCCGCGGTGTCGATCAAGACCACGTCGACGCCGGCGTCGATTCCCTTGCTGACCGCGTCGAAGGCGACCGACGCGGGATCGGCATGCTCCTTGCCGCGGACGGTGTCCGCGCCGACCCGTTCACCCCAGGTCTGCAACTGATCGGCGGCAGCGGCGCGAAAGGTGTCGGCCGCACCGAGCAGCACTCGCCGGCCATCGGCGACGAGCACGCGGGCGAGCTTGCCGGTCGTTGTCGTCTTGCCGGTGCCGTTCACGCCGACCACAAGCAGGATCGACGGATGGTCGTCGTGCGGGAGCGCCCGGATCGAACGATCCAATTCCGGGTGCAACTGCTCGACCAGGACTTCCTTCAGCAGTGCGCGTGCCTGCGCTTCTGTCCGGACACTGCGAGCCGCCATCTGTTCGCGCAGCCGCTCGACGACCTTCGTGGTGACGGCGGTGCCGAGGTCCGCGATGAGGAGCGTGTCCTCGACTTCTTCCCACGAATCTTCGTCGAGGTCGCCACCGCCGAGCAGGCCGAGCATGCTTTTCCCGACCGCGTTCTGCGACCGGGCAAGCCGGCCGCGCAGCCGATCGAGTCGGCCTTCGGTGGGAGCGATCTCCTCGATCGCAGGAGCCGTTTCCAGACCCGCCGGGCTCTCCGGGACCTCGACAGGTTTCTCGGGCGGCGCCTGTTTCGGAGCCTCGACCGGCTTCTCCTCTACCGGCTGCTCCGGCAGTCGGACCTCGGTGATGCCACGCTTCGGCGCGTCCCGCGGAATCGCGGCATCGTCACCGACGTGCGGTTGCCCCTCGGTGTCGGTGCGCTCGCCGGCCGGCGGTTTCGGCGCTGTGTCGAGACCACCGCGGCTGAACGTGAACCCGCCACCGGCTTCGTATCCGCCCGACCGATCCTTCAACGCAGGCTTGTCCGGCGGCGGCGCGAGGGAGATCCGTCGGCGTCGCTGCAGCACAAAGCCGACGACGAGGACGATCAGCAGAATTGCCGCGATCGCTGCTATCAGAATCCAGGCTTCGGCACTCACCCGGCCATCCTGTCAGAGATCGCGGCGCGCCGTTTCACGCACCTGCGCGCCCGCGTGAAAGACGGGGCTGCGAGTGCCACGATTACGGGATGACCGAACAGAACGTCCTCGGCGGGCCGCTGGAAGAGTGCGGAACCGACCCCGTCACTGGATTTCTTCGCGACGGGTGCTGCAACAGCGGGCCAGAAGATGTTGGCAGCCATACAGTCTGCGCAGTCGTGACCGCGGAGTTTCTCGAGCACCAGGCATCGATCGGCAACGATCTCTCGACGCCACGGCCCGAGTACCGCTTCCCCGGCCTCGTCCCGGGCGACCGCTGGTGCGTCGTCGCCGCCCGCTGGCTCCAATCCCACGCCGACGGCAAGGCCGCGCCCGTCGTTCTTGCGGCGACAAACGTTCGGGCGCTGGATCTGATTCCGCTCGAGACACTGCGCGCGTATGCGGTCGACGTCCCCGACGACCTCGCAGGACTCTCCTAACCTTCGGTCACGAATCCTTCGGCCACGAGCCAATCTCGCGCGACGTCGGCGGGTTCGCGGCCCTCGACGTCGACCTGCCGGTTCAACTCCGTCATGACCTCGTCGGTGAGCTTCGCCGAAATGGGGGCCATCACGTCGACGACCTGTGGATGCGCGTCGTAGAAGGACTTCTTCATGACGAGCGCGGGGTTGTACTTCGGGAAGAAGGCCCGGTCGTCGGTCAGCAGAACGAGGTCCAGCGCGATGATGCGGCCATCGGTCGTGAAGACCTCGCCGAACTTGCACTGGTTCGCGTCGGCTGTGGCCTGGTAGATGATGCCGGTCTGCAGGATCTGGCGTTGCGCCCGGCCGGGATCGAACTCGTACTTGGCCGCCATGCCGGGAAAGCCGTCCTGGCGGACGTTGAACTCGGTCTCGACACAGGTCGTCGCAGCACCGGGATCGGTCCGTACCAGTTCCGCATAGTCCGACAACGTCTTTATGCCGGTCTGCTCCGCCGTGGCCTTGCTCATCGCCAGCGCATAGGTGTTGTTCATCGGCGCCGGTTCTGTCCAGACCATGTCGTTGGCCGCCAGATCGGCATCGCGAACCGCCTCGAACTGCGCACGCGGATCGGGCACCGGCTCCTCGTTTCCGAGGTAGTTGATCCAGCCCGTGCCGGTGTACTCGTAGGTGAGATCGATCTGGCCGTTCAGTTGCGCATCACGAGTGCTGTTCGACCCCTGGATGTTTGTGAGGTCGCGGACCTCCGCACCGGCCGCGGCGAGCGCGAACTCGATCATGTACCCGAGCGTGACCTGCTCGGTGAAATCCTTCGAGCCCACCGTGATCTTGACGCCCTCCAGCTCGGGTACCGGCTGGATGCTGCCCGGCCCGACGGAGAGCGGCAGCGCACCGCCCGACTCCAGTCCGCAACCCGCGGCGAGCGACACCGCGAGCAGAGCCGCTGCGAACCGTGGAAGCGTCATGTCAGCGCAGTCCCTTCGGCCCGAGGAAACGTTCTGCCAGTGCGCCCAACCAGTCGATCAGCAGCGCGAGCGCGACGGCAAGGACAGCCCCGACGACCAACGTCACGTTGTCGCGCAACTTGTATCCGGTGTCGATCAAGATTCCGAGCCCACCCGCACTCACCAGGAAACACAGGGTGGCGGTGCCGACGGCAAGAACGAGCGACGTTCGCAGGCCCGCGAGGATGTACGGTACCGCCAGCGGGAACTCCACGCGGCGAAGCACTCTCATGTTCGACATGCCCTGACCCTTACCGGCGTCGATGAGCGTCCGGTCCACCTGCTGATAGCCGAGGATCGTGTTGCGGAGCACCGGCAGCAGCGAATAGAACGCGATCGGGAGCACGCCGATCCAGAAGCCCGTCATTCGTGTGGCGAGGTAGAAGAGCACCAGCAGCCCGATCGCGGGCGCGGCGGCCCCGATGTTGGCTATTCCCACGAAGATCGGTGCGAGGCGGCGATACCGGTGGCGGCTCAGCACTGTCCCGAGCGGAACCGCGATGACGACGACGATCACCACGACGGCAAACGTGATCAGGATGTGCTGCCAGGTGAGCGTCGCAATATTGCTGATGCTGATGCTGCCTTTCTGCGTCGCCGTCAGCTCGCGGTTGAACGCCCAGAGCAGCACGCCCGCAACAAGGATGAGCACAAGCACCGGTTGCACCAGCAGCCGGATTCGGTCGGCACGCTTCGCCGCATTCAGCTCCGACCGGCCGACATCCTTCGGTTCGACCTCCATTTCGGGCGGTTCGACAGTCGGCGCGCTCATACCTGCGCTCCGCTTTCGTCGTCGGCATGCTCACGGCGCATATCCGAGAGATGGCCGACGAGAGTGTCGATCGTGATCAGACCTTCGAACTCGCCGCGCCGACCCGTCACGACGGTCGATGCTGTGCTGTCGGCGAGCAACGCTTCGAGCGCGTCCTGCAGCGTCGACTGCACCGACACCATCTCTCCGATCGCGACGCCGCAGCCTTCCAGCGTCTCGGCATTGGCCAGGTGTGCGGGAGAAACCCAGCGCAACGGGCGATTTCGGTCGTCGAGCACGATCGCCCACTGCCACTTGCGGCCATCGAGTTCGCGCTGGAGATCCGTGATCGAGTCACCGACCTTCGCGGTCGGGCATTTCGCGAGTTCCACGTCCCGGACGCGAGTGAGCGTGAGCTGCTTCAGCGACGCATCTGCGCCGACGAAGCCGGCGACGGTGTCGTCCGCCGGGTGGGCCAGGATCGCCTCGGGGGTGTCGTACTGCAATATGCGGGACTGGTTGCCCAGCACGGCAATTCGGTCGCCGAGCTTGACAGCCTCGTTGAAGTCGTGCGTCACGAAGACGATCGTCTTGCCGAGTTCTGTTTGCAGGCGCAGCAATTCGTCCTGCAACAGGCCGCGTGTGATGGGGTCGACAGCACCGAAGGGCTCGTCCATGAGCAGGATCGGCGGGTCGGCGGCCAGCGCACGAGCGACTCCGACACGCTGTTGCTGACCGCCGGAAAGCTGGCGTGGGTAGCGGTTCCGGTAGGTGTCCGGGTCGAGTCCGACGAGGTCGAGCATCTCGTCGGTCCGCGCTGCGATCTTCTTCTTGTCCCAGCCGAGCAGACCCGGTACGGTTGCAACGTTTTTCGCGATCGTCAGATGCGGAAACAGGCCGGCTTGCTGAATGGAGTACCCGATGCCGCGGCGCAGTTCGTCGGCGTCGATCGACAACGCATCCTTACCATCGATCGTGATCCGGCCGGAGCTCGGCTCGATCAGTCGGTTGATCATGCGCATCGTCGTCGTTTTGCCGCAACCCGACGGACCCACGAAGATCACGGTTTCGCCGGCAGGCACCGTCAGCGACACGTCGTCGACCGCGGCGTCCCGCTGACCGGGGTAGCGCTTGCAGACCGACTCGAGCACGATCTCGACGCCGGAAACGGTGGCGTCAGCTGTATCAGTCACGGATACCCCTCGATGTTGTGAGCCGGCCGATGATGACGTAGATGCCGTCCAGAACCAACGCAAGAATGACGATCAAGCCCGTTCCGACGAGCGCTTGCGGCACCGCGTTGGGACTCCCGACGCGCGAGAGTCCGCTGAAGATCAGGTTGCCGAGCCCCGGTCCTTTCGCATACGCGGCGATCGCCAGGATCCCCATCAGCATCTGCGTGCTGATGCGCATTCCGGTGAGGATCGACGGCCAGGCCAACGGCAGTTCGATCCGCGCGAGAACCTTGGTGCGATTCATTCCGACGCCTCGCGCAGCATCGGTGATGGCTGGATCGACCGAGGCCAGACCGATGATCGTGTTGCGGATGATAGGAAGCAGCGCATAAAGAACGAGCGCAGTGATCGTCGGGGCGACGCCGAGCCCAAGGATCGGAATGAGCAAGCCCAGCAACGCAAACGACGGGATGGTCAGAATGGTGCTCGCGGCTGCGGTGGCCAGCGAGGAGCCGATCGGGCTGCGATACACCGCGATACCGATCGCCACGGCCACAATCGTGGCGAGGACCACGGACTGGACGACAGCGGAAACGTGCAGGTAGGAGTCGGTCAGCAACTGCTGACGTCTATTGACGATGAACGTCCAGAGCGCATCCATGACGAGCGGCACACCTCCTCGTGCATCGTCGCCAGCGCGACGCGAGAAGGGGGTGCCCAGTAAGGGGCGCGCGTAAACCTGCAGCTAACTCTCAGGTCACTATCGGCGCACCCAGCTCCTGACCGCGCAAACGCTGGGAGATGACGGTCGTGATGCCGTCCCCACGCATGCTGACACCGTAGAGGGCATCGGCGACTTCCATCGTCGGCTTCTGGTGGGTGATCACAATCAGCTGCGACCGCTCCCGTAGCTGCTCGAACAGCGCGATCAGGCGGCGCAGGTTCGTATCGTCGAGCGCCGCCTCGACCTCGTCCATGACGTAGAACGGTGACGGCCGCGCACGGAAGATCGCCACGAGCAAAGCGACAGCGGTCAGCGACTTCTCACCACCGGAGAGCAGCGACAGCCGCTTCACCTTCTTACCCGGTGGCCGCGCTTCCACCTCGATTCCGGTGGTCAACATGTCCGACGGATCGGTCAGCAGCAAACGGCCTTCGCCACCGGGGAAAAGCGTTTGGAACACTTGCACGAACTCACGCTCGACGTCGGCGTACGCCTCGGCGAATACCTGCAGAATCCGGTCGTCGACTTCCGCGACCACGTCGAGCAGATCCTTGCGCGCGTTCTTGACGTCCTCGAGTTGCGTGGACAGGAAGGTGTACCGCTCCTCCAGCGCGGCAAACTCTTCCAGCGCAAGCGGATTCACCTTGCCCAGTGTTGTGAGGTCTTTCTGCGCGGCCTTTGCGCGGCGTTCCTGGGTGGGGCGGTCGTACGGCATGGGAGCCGGCGCGATCACCTGTTCGCCGCGCTCCTTCGCCTGCTCGTACTCGGCCAGCTCCAACGCCGACGGCGGGAGGGGCACGTGTGGTCCGTATTCAGCGACGAGGTCGTCGAGACCGATGCCGAACTGCTCGGCTATCGCCTCCTCCAACTGCTCGATCCGCAGTGCTGCCTGTGTACGCGCCACTTCGTCGCGATGCACCGCATCGGTCAGTGCCGCCAACTGGGTGGTCAGCTCCCTGACACGGACAGTTACCCGCTCGCGCAGGGCATTTCGTTCTCCACGCTGCTTGACGAGGTCGTCTCGGTGCGCGACAGCGGCAGCGACGATCCCCTCGAGGTGGCGTGCAACGCGCAGCCCCGATTCGACGACGGCTGCGGCAACCTCCGCCGCGTGCTGACGCGCGCGCTGCGAGCGTTCGGCCCGCGCGCGAGCTTCACGTTCCGCACGCGCCGCGCGACGTAGCGAGTCAGCTTTTCCGCGCACCGACTGCGCCCGCTCTTCGGCGGTTCGCAGCGCGAGGCGGGCCTCGACCTCGACAGCTCGAACCTGCGCGAGCGCAGCGGCCGCGTCTTCACGCTCGCGGCTCGCCGCAGCGCTGTGCCCCTCATCGCCGCCGGAGTCGATCTCGGACTGCTCTTCCTCGGCATGGCGCAGCCGGTCTTCGAGGTCGGCCAATGCGGTCATCGTCTCGTCGCGACCGTGCTCGGCTTCTTCGCGCTGGACCGCCAGCCGGGCCGACTCGGCGTGCGCGAGCCGCGCTGCCTGACCGAGGCGCCCCAACTGCTCATATACGGCTGCCATCGCGCGATCGGACTCGTGAAGAGCGCTGAGTGCGACCTCGGCTGCTTCCCGCCGGTCGCGTTGCTCGTCGAGCGCACCGGACAGGGCCGCGGCCAGCCCCTCGGCGTCGCGTTCGGCCGCTTGCAGTGCATTTTTTGCCGCGTCGATTGCGGCCGCGACCTCGATCTGACTTGGCGGACGGTCCGAACCACCGGTTATCCAGCCCGGACCGACCAGGTCGCCGTCGACCGTCACCGCTCGCAGCGCCGGATTGTCGACGACGAGGTCGACCGCGTCCTCGATACGCTCGACGACTGCGATGCCCGCGAGCAGCGCCGCGAGACCACCGCGAATGTCAGCAGGACACTGCACAACGTCTATCGCCCAGCGAACCTTCGCGGGCAGCACAGCAGTCGGCCCGGCCGATTCACCGACACCGAAGACGAGCGCCGCCCGACCGCCGTCCGCCTTTTTCAGCGCGGTGACAGCGTCTGTGGCGGACCGGTCGGAATCGACGGCGATCGCGTCCGCGGCCGGTCCCATTGCGGCGGCGACTGCGACCTCGAACCCCGGCTCGACTCGAATCATCTTCGCGAGGGGACCGAGCAGGCCGGCGTCACGATGGTTCTCGACGAGCCAGGCCGCGCCGTCCTTGCGGCCGAACCCCATGGACAACGCCTCGATTCGGGCCCCGAGCGACGCCACCTGCTTGCCCGCCGCGCGCTCCCGATCGTGCAGCTCGCTGACCCGGGTGTCGGCGAGTGCGAGCGCCTCGACAGCATGCTCGTGCTGGGTATCGAGGCCGAGTTCGCCCGCGTCGAGATCGCCCATCTGCTCCTGGACCTGATCGAACTCGGCCTGCGCAGCGTCACCGCGCTTGCGGGCCTCTTCGATCCCGATGGTCAGGCGCGCTACTTCGGCGTCGACGGACTGGGCACGCATCCGCAGGGTGTCGACCTGACCCGATAGCCTCGCGAGGCCCTCGCGCCGGTCGGCGATTGCGCGAACCGCCGCGAGATGTGCACGCTCGGCGGCTGCGGCCGCGTACTCCCGATCGGCCAGTTCTTCCTTTGCCGCGTCGAGAGTCGCGCGCGCTTCCTCGACGGCTGCAACCAGCTCTGCTTCCTCCGCGGCGACCCGCTCGGCGTCGGCCTCGAGTTGTTCGGGTTCTCGACCGCGGTCGGTCGCGGGTTTGGCTTCGAGGTGACGTGCGCGTTCCTTCGCGATGCGGACGGTGGCGTCGACCCGCTCCGACAACGCCGACAACTGGAACCAGGTCTGCCCTGCCGCCTCCGCGCTAGGCGTCAGGGCGGCCACTGCCCGCTCTTGCTCGGCCAGTTCGGCGGTGGCAGCTTCGAGGTCGGCTGCCACGGTCTCCTGCTGTTCACGGACGATTTCCTCATGGCTCTGCTTGCTCGCGAGCTCGGAGCGACGGGTCACGAGGTCGTCTGCCGCAAGGCGCAGGCGGGCGTCACGCAGATCGGCTTGGACAGTCTGGGCGCGCCGGGCGACCTCGGCCTGCCTACCGAGCGGTTTCAGCTGGCGACGCAGTTCTGCGGTGAGGTCGGTCAGCCGGGCGAGGTTGGCCTGCATCGCCTCGAGTTTGCGCACGGCCTTTTCCTTGCGCTTGCGGTGCTTCAGGACGCCCGCCGCCTCCTCGATGAAGGCGCGGCGGTCTTCGGGGCGCGATTCGAGGATTGCGGCCAGTTGGCCCTGCCCGACGATGACGTGCATCTCGCGGCCGATACCCGAGTCGCTGAGCAGTTCCTGGACGTCCATCAAGCGGCAGGCGTTGCCGTTGATCTCGTACTCACCGGCGCCGTCGCGAAACATTCGCCGGGTGATCGATACCTCGGAGTAGTCGATGGGCAGGGCGCCGTCGGAGTTGTCGATCGTCAAAGTGACTTCGGCGCGACCGAGCGGTGCGCGGCCCGATGTGCCGGCGAAGATGACGTCCTCCATCTTGCCGCCACGCAGCGCTTTCGCGCCCTGCTCCCCCATGACCCACGTCAGCGCATCGACGACGTTCGACTTGCCCGAACCGTTCGGTCCCACGACGCACGTGATGCCGGGTTCGAACCGAAGAGTCGTCGCTGAAGCAAAGGACTTGAAGCCCTTCAGCGTGAGACTCTTCAGATGCATCGGGCGGGCTCGCCTTTACCTGGATCAGCAGGGGGTGGGAACGTCATAGTCAGGGAAGATTACCGGGTTCGCTGTGCGGCCGACCATTGCGGCGCAGCTCAGGGCCCTGAATCATCGGCAGCCCATTACGCGGGCCTATCGAAACCCCTCCGTCGCACCCCTTTTCGGGATCCACACCGAAAATACGGCACGATTTCCGGTGCGCATCCGGAGAAGGGGTGCGTCGGAAAGGGGATCTGCTTGCGAGATCGAATGCCCGCCGACTCAAGATCGAATAATGTGTCATTCGTCTTGACTGCACCCGCGGTCGCTGACATTCTTACTCGTCATATCCGATCGCAGGGGTCGACAAGGTGCTGGGCAAATCAGGTCGAGTCTGCCGAGGGGGGCACGGTATGCGCTACACGAGCCGACATGCCTCGCCATTCCGCCGCCGGGAGTCGGCGTGAGCACTTCCGACGGCGTCGATCTCGACGATTACCACGAATTCCAGGCCGCATTGTCTGCGGCGCTGAAGCTCGAATACAGCCAATTGCTCGATCGTTTCGGGTTGGCCCAGTATTCGCCAAGTCTCTACTCGGGCCGGTACTTTCGCTCGCGCTTGGCACATCACGCCGCCGGAGTGTCGAGTCCGACTCTGATCGACCATTGCAAAGCCCTCGAAATGATGCACACCGCGACGCTCGTGCATGACGACATCATCGACAAAGCTGTGCTGCGCCGCAGTTTGCCGACCCTGACCAATTCGCTCGGGCCCGACGAGGCCCTGCTCGTGGGCAATATGATTGCGACGCGCGCCATTTCGATCGCGGCTCTCGAATCGCAGCCGTTGACGCGGAGTTTCCTCGATGCCTACGACCGTGTGAATACCGCGCAGGAGCAGGAACTGCGGTACCGCGGCTACCTCGACAAAACTGCCGAGCAGTATTACGAGATCTGCCGCGGCAAGACGTCGGCGATGCTGGAACTAGCGCTACTCATCGGCGCGGCCGAGGTCGGCGCGGACCCGGGGACGGAACCACTCGTCCTGGCGGTCCGGGAGATCGGTATCGCCTTCCAGGTCGTCGACGACTGCGAAGACCTGGTCGCCTGGCTCGAGGGTGCCGAACTGGATCGCAGCAAGAGCGCCCAGTTCGACATCGACCTCGGTAACTACACGCTCCCGGTGGTCGTCGCGCTCGAGGCTGCCGCGGCCGGCCAGTCGGCGCGTAGCTTGGCGAACGTCGACCGTAAGACGTGGTCCGACTCCGTGACGCGATCGATGGCAATCGCGTTCCACCACCTGGACCTCGCGGACAGCGAAATCGCCATTGCCCGAAAAGAATCCGACTCGGGCCTGGTTCATCGAGTCGAGGTCTGGTTCAAGCGTGTTGCCGACGCTCTGCACACCAAGAAGCTGGATCTGGTCGTGCAGACCGACCTCTGACGACTACAAAATCGCGAAAGCGACCACGAGGCCGAGTCCGAAGTGCGCCGCCGCGACTATCAGGACCTCCGGAGTGAACGTCGGTGAATTGATGACGCGACCGATGTCGACGCCGGAAACCAATTCGACTGCACGCACGGCGATGACCTGGGCGATGATGCCGACAAGGCCGAACACGAGTGATGCGATCAGGCCTTCGCTCAATTTGCCCGACGATGCATAGATCGCCAGCACCACGATGAAGGACATGCTCAGCATGCCCGAAGCGAGAGCGACTATCGCGTTCGGCTTGCCCTCACGAACGATGTCACGGAGCTTGCCCGGCGTCGTCAGGTCGATCGCGTAGAACCCGACGATCATCAGAACCAGGCCGATGATCGCGTAGCACACGATCGCACCGACATTCCTGCCGAGCATTTCCCAGTACCCCGACTCCAACGCGAGTGTGGTCACCGTCATTGCTGTCTCCGTTCGCTTTCTTCTCGGATGTATTCGGTCGGGCGGGTCAGGTTTGCGGAATGCGGTGCGGCACGAACGCCGCGCCGTCGTCTGTCACAAGACCTGACGTCTCGCGGATGCCCAGTCCTGCGGATTCGTCGCCGACGATCCAGGCGCCCAATGCCGGGCGCATGTCGTCGAACTCCGGCAACGGATCGAGAAGCTGATAAACGAAGCCCTCTTCGCCGTAGATACCACCGGTCGCAGTTTCCATTCCTGCGCCGACAATCGTGATGTTCGCACCCTCGCGACCCAGTTTCGGCTTACGCACGAATTCGGTGAGTTCGTTCGGCTGATCGAGATATGCGGGCAGCAAGTTCGGGTGTCCCGGATACATCTCCCACAGAATCGCCAGAATCGCTTTGTTGCTCAGCAGCGTCTTCCAGAGCGGCTCGATCCACATCGTTCCGGGAAGGCTTGCGACAACGCGCTTTCCGAAGTCGTCGTCGAGCACCCACTCCCACGGGTACAGCTTGAAGATCGAGTGGATCGACGCTTCTTCGAGGTCGACGAATCGTTCGAGTTCGGTATCGAAGCCGATCTCTTCGATCGCCAGCGCAATGGTGTCGAATCCGGCTTCGGCCGCGGTCTCCTGCAGGTATGCCGTCGTGACGTTGTCCTCACCGGACGCGTCCGCCGACGACCACGTGAAGTGCAGTTCCGGACTCGGTAACGTGTCGCGCAGTTCGCCCCAGCGGGCAACGAGCTTCTCGTGCAACGAGTTCCACTGGTCGTCTTCCGGGAACAGCGCGGTCAACCAGTGCCACTGCAGGATTCCCGCCTCCAACAACGTGGTCGGCGTGTCTGCGTTGTACTCCAACAGCTTTGCCGGTCGCCGACCGTCGTAGCGAAGATCGAACCGGCCGTACACGTGGGGGTCGGACCGGCGCCAGGACTCGGCGATGGACTGCCAACTCCATTCCGGTAGCCCGAAATCTCGGTAGCGCTCGGTGAGGACGACATGCTCGACCGCATTCAGGCACATCGAATGGAGCAATTCGACGTCGGCCTCGACCGCAAGGATTTCGTCCATGTCGAATTCGTAGTACACCGATTCGTCCCAGTACGGCCGGGCGTAACCCTGTGCATCGCGAGCGGGCGCGCCGTACACGAGACCCTGTGACTCCACGATCTGCTGCCACCCCTGCCGGGGTGTACTCCGTACGCGGCGCATCAGATCTGGTCGGTCGATGCAATAGAGGCGGTGTCAGGAGCCACTGCTGCCACCGATCTTGCTGCCCAGGCCGCCACGTTGAATCGTGCTGCCAGACGTGGTCTTGATCGTCGCGCCCTTCGGCTTCACGGTCGTCCCGCCCGAGATCTTCTGCCCGACGCTGCCGGAGCCACCGTAGTAGTACCGATACTGCGAGCCGGCGATGATGAAGATTCCGTTCGGGCCCGGTGTGCCGCCGCAGTAGCTCTCGGCGACGATGTCGCCGTCGTCGTCGACGCAGCGCGCCGTCACTTCGTCCGCACTCAATGCCCAATAGCCAAGCGCCACAACACCGACCAGGCCGACGACCGCTCCGGCGCCGATCAGCCTGCGCTTGGTCTTGCGCTTCTTGAGTCGATCCTCTTCGGCTTGCCTGGCCAACTCGGCTTTGCGCTCCCGAGCCTTGTCGCGCGCTCGCGCATCCGCGACGGTCTGCGGCTTCCGGCGTGCCGTCTGCGGATCTTGCCTGCGGATGCTGCCACCCTGCGGTTCGGATTCGAGTTGCGGCGGCTCCCAGCCCGGCGGCGCGGGCTGCCATTGCGGCGGTTCTTCTGCCTGCGGTGCGACGACTGGCGGCTCAGGCGTGGGTGCGGGCTCAGGCGTGGGTGCGGGCTCGGGCAACTCGGGCTCCGGCCGGACCGCACCGGCGTTCGGCCGCAGCGGTGGCGGCGTCGGAGCCGCGTTGGGCTTCAGGGGCGGGGGCGTCGCTCCGGCGTTCGGCCGTAGGGGCGGCGGAGTCGTCGGTCCCGCATTCGGTCGCAATGGCGGCGGTACCGGTGGGCGCGAGCCTTCGTCGCGCCGATCGTCGTCCTTGTCTGCCACCTAACGCTCCTCGAATCCTGTGACATCACCCTTCGCGGCGTCCCAGCTTTCCACAACGAGGTCCACTCGTCCGGGAGTGCTGCCCGACCGCAACAGTGCGAGTAGCTTGTCACACCGACTGCGAGATCCCTCGGCTATCACGTGAACGCGCCCATCGGACGTATTCGTCGCGTGGCCGGTCAGGCCTAGTTCGAGGGCACGCGAACGCGTCCACCACCGAAATCCGACGCCCTGCACGCTGCCGTGCACCCATGCGCTGAGCCTGACGATGTCAGCCATCCCGCAGCCCTGCCTTCGGAGTCAGGAATCGATCTGGAACGAGAGCGTAACCGAGGTACCCGCTTTCAGGGTCCGCCCGACGGTGCACACCCGGTCGATCGCACGCTCCACGGTGGTCAGCAGCCGTGCGCGGGCAGCCTCGTCGAGTTCACTGAGGTCGAGTTCCATCACCTCGTCGAGTTGCGGGTAGACCTCGTTCTCCCGGTCGGGCGGACCGGACACGCGAATCGTCGCGTCGTAGCTCTCGCCCAGGCGTCGCGACAGCGGAAAATCGGAGCTCATTCCGCTGCACGCCGCGAGCGCAATCTTCAGCAGCTCACCCGGTGTGAAGACGCCTTCGACGCTCTCGGATCCCACGAGGACCTCGGCACCGCGCGAGCTACGCCCGGTATACCGGCGCGTGCCGGTCCGCTCGACCCACAGGGTCGTAGCCGGCGATGAAGTCGCCGCGTCCGCAGTGGTTGATGTTTCGGTGTTGTCCGCCATGTGCACGATCCTGCCAAAGCCGTCGCGGGGTCAAGCGGGCAAGATACGTCTCATGCCGAATATCACGTTCGACGCAGCGGGCACAGAGTTACGCGCCTACCTGGCGGTACCCGACGGGGACGGACCTTTTCCCGGTGTCGTCGTCCTGCACGAGGGCGTCGTCGGGCTCAACGACGACATGCGCAAGCAATCCGACCGGTTCGCCGAGCAGGGTTACGTTGCGCTGGCGCCGGACTTTTATTCGACCGGCCCGCGGATGATGTGCATGCAGTCGACGATGCGCGACATGCTCTCGGCCCGTGGCAAGTCCTTCGAATACATCGAGGCCGCCCGGCGGTGGCTTGCGGACCGCGAGGATGCGACGGGACGCGTTGCGGTAGCAGGCTTTTGCCAGGGTGGCGGATTCGCCGTAGTCGCGGCCGCGCGTTTCGATTTCGCCGCAGCCGCGGTGAACTACGGATCGCTACCGTCCAACGTCGTCAAAGAACTGGAAGGCGCGTGTCCGATCGTCGCCAGTTACGGCAAGCGGGACCTCAGCCTGCTGGGTTGCGCGAACAAGCTGGAGTCGACCCTCGCCGAGCTCGGCGTCCCCCACGACGTCAAGGAGTACTCGGACGCGGGGCACGGTTTCCTCAGCGAGTGGTCCGCGCCTGGACCCCTGAGCATCGCGATGAAGGTGTCGCCGATGGCCTACGGCGTCGGGCGCCAGCACCTCGACGACGGTTGGGCGCGCATCTTCGCGTTCTTCGACGAGCACGTGAAAGGCTGACGCTCACCACTTTCCGGTGAGTTCGGCGATGGCCGGTCTTGCCGCGTCGAAAACGGTGCCGAACCAGCTCGAGAAGTCCATGTCGGCGCGCAGCCTGGCGAGTTCGGCCTCATCGACGAACGCCGTTTCACACACTTCGTCGTCGTCGGGAGAAAGTTCGGTCGCCACCCGCCCGACGAAAAGGTGATTGAACTCGTGCTCGATGAGTTCGGAGACCGGGTCGACGTGTCGATAGGTCACGGTGCCCGCTGCGCTCAGGCTCGTCGGCGCGACGCCCAGTTCTTCGAAGGTCCGGCGAGTCGCTGCGAGGAATGGCGGTTCGCCCGGGAACGGGTGACCGCAGCACGTGTTCGACCACACGCCCGGCGAGTGATACTTCGCTAACGCCCTGCGCTGCAACAGCATTCGACCGTCCGGCGCAAACAGGAACACGGAGAACGCCCGGTGCAGCCTACCGGGCGGCTCATGTGCGGCCAACTTCTCGGAAAGCCCGGTCGTGACGCCGTCGGCGTCGACTAGCTCGAGCAGTATCTCGTCCTGCGGTGCAGTCACCATCGATCCGTTCAGCCGAGCCGGAATTGCGGAAACCAGCCTACGGTCTGATCGATCAGCGCATGCAGTTCGGCGTTGCAAGACGACTCGCCGCCGAACGAGTCGAGCAGCGTGTGCGTCCGAGCGATCAACGGCCGCAACGATTCCGCATAGCTGTCGATGACACCGGGCGCCAGGAGCGCCTCGCGAAGCATGCGTCGCGCGTCGGCGGACCGACCTGCCTGACTCGACAGGCGCAGCAGTTCGGCTCGGCGTTCCGGCGTCGCTGCTCGCAGGGCGTGGACGAGGAGGTAGGTCGCGGTGCCGTTACGCAGGTCTTCGTCGCGTTCGGTGACGATGTCGCGCTGATCGTTGACGATCTGCCGAAGCACGCCGAGCGTCCGCCCGAAGTCACGCCAGCCGTCGACTCGTTCGGCGTCGCATTGCTCCCGTCCGGCAATCTCTACTCTCGAGTAGGCTGCCTTTTCGAACAGGCGCCCGTGCGCCGTCGAACGGAAGGCAGCATTGATGGCACGCAGACTTCTTGCCTGGCCCGCAGGCCGGAAATCCAAATGGATCGTCCTCGTCCTGTGGATCATCCTGCTTGCCGTATCGGCGCCACTCGCCGGAAAGCTGAGTGAGGTACAGAAGAACGACCTGTCCGCCTGGCTCCCAGGCGACGCCGAGTCCGCGAAAGCATTCGACGCCGCCAAAGAATTCGGCACCTCCGACGCGTTGCCCGCGATCGTCGTGTATGACCGCGAGGGCGGCGCCCTCGACACGGACTTCGTGAAAGCGACCGCCGACGCAGCCGCGTTCACAAACGTCGAAGGTGTCGTGGGTGACGTCGTCGGACCGCAACGATCGAAGGACGGCAAGTCCATCCAGACGATCGTGAACATCTCGCTCGGCGACGCAGGATGGCAGTCGGTCGCCGAGACCTACGACGGGATGAAGGTGATCACCGAGGAGAACTCGAACGGCCTGAACGCGTACGTGACAGGCCCGGGTGGTTATGCGGCGGACTCGGGCGCGATGTTCAGCAGCACCTCGGGTATCCTCGGAATCCTCACTGCACTGGTCGTTCTCGTCATATTGCTACTGACCTATCGCAGTCCCGTGTTGTGGTTCCTGCCCCTGGTCACCGTGATCGGCGCTGTCTCGGTTGCCGAGGCGATCATCTATGCACTTGCCAAGTACGCCGATCTGACGGTCAACATCCAGAGTGCGTTCATCCTCATCGTGCTGGTGTTCGGTGCGTCGACGGACTACGCGTTGCTGCTCGTCGCCCGCTATCGCGAGGAACTTCGCCGTCACGAAGACCACCACGAAGCAATGGCGGAAGCGCTGCACCGCTCGGGTCCGGCAATTATCGCCAGTGCGTCAACGGTGGGTATCAGCCTGCTCCTGCTCGCGCTCGCGAATTTGAACTCCACCAGCGGATTGGGACCGGTGTGCGCGGTCGGCATCTTCGTCGGCCTGCTTGCGATGATTACGTTGATGCCTGCGCTGCTGGTCATCTGCGGGCGCCGGGTGTTCTGGCCCCGCCGTCCCGAGTTCGGTTCCGAACAGCCCGCCGACGGCATCTGGGATCGGGTCGGGCGCGCAATCGCGATCCGCCCGCGGACCATCTGGATCGCCACCGTCGCCATCCTCGCGCTACTGAGCGTCGGTATCCTCGGTCTGAAGGCCGAAGGCGTGCCGAACCAGCAGCAGTTCACGACGGTCACGCAGTCCGTCGAGGGTGAGCGGATCCATACCGAGCATTTCGATCCGGGCGTCGGCGACCCCGCGTACGTCATTTCATCAGCGGAGAACGCGACGATCGTGCGCTCTGTAGTGGACCGTGTTCCCGGCGTCGTGCACACCGACGCTGCGCAGATCAAGGACGGCACAGCGTTCACGCTGGTGCAACTGTCCGGCGCACCGAACAGCGACGAAGCGATGGCCGCGATCGGTGCGATTCGCGACGCCGTGCATCTGGCGGCCGGTGACGAGACCCTCGTCGGCGGCGGCAGCGCATTGACCCTGGACATGCAAGACGCTGCGGCACGCGACACCCGGACGATCATCCCGATCGTTCTACTGGTCGTGCTGGTGATTCTCGGCCTGCTGCTGCGGGCGATCGTGGCGCCGATACTGCTCGTCGCGACCGTGATCGTGTCCTTCGGCGCCGCACTCGGCATCAGTTCACTTGTGTTCAACCACATCTTCCATTTCGGCGGCGCAGATCCGGCACTGCCGCTGTGGACCTTCGTATTCCTGGTGGCGCTCGGAGTGGACTACAACATCTTCCTGGTCACGCGAGTGCGGGAAGAAACACCGAAGTACGGAACGCGGGTTGCGGCGTTGCGCGGACTGTCCTCGACGGGCGGCGTCATCACGTCGGCGGGCTTGGTGCTGGCGGGAACGTTCGCGGTGCTCGGCTCGATTCAGATCGTCTTCGTTGCCGAGATGGGTTTTGCGGTCGCGCTCGGCGTGCTGATCGATACGTTCATCGTGCGGTCCGTGGTCGTAACGGCTTTGACCCTCGACGTCGGCAAGAAGATGTGGTGGCCGAGCAAGCTCGAATCGCCGGCAGCCGAACATCCCATCGAGCCAGACCTCGCCGTTGCCGAAAAGTGACGCCGTGACAGACCGGCTGATAGTCGCATACCTACGAGCACTGCTGCCGTTCACGACTGTCCTGCTGATCGCCGCCGCCGCGTTCGAGGCGTATCGCGGTGCCTATGTCGCAACGTCTTTCATCGTCGCGTACCTGCTGTGGATTCTCGGTGAATCACGGATCACGGTGAACCAGCCGCGCGAATCGTCGGCCGAACATCGCACTCTGCCGCTGTACGCGACCGCGCGCGTGGCGACGGCGCTCACCGGTGCGTTGTGGCCGGTTGCGACCACCACCTTCCGGTGGTGGCAACTTGCCCCGATCGTCGCGTTCGTGGCAGGAGTCGCGTTGCGCACGTGGTCTATTCGAACGCTCGGCACGTTCTACTCGCACCACGTGGTGACGTCTGGTGATGTTCCGGATCGTGACCCCGACGGCAGGTTGTTGCGCAGGGCATCTCGACCGATTCGGCGGCGCGTTGTGTCTCCTCAGTACTCTCATCGCATTCGGTGTGGTGGGTTTCGCCTGACTGCGCCGCCGAACGGGCCATTACGGCGGCGAAAGCCGCCCGAGACCGCCGTACGAGCCCACTCGTCGACTGTGGATAGCTTTCGCCCCTGTGGATGACGAGTTTTGGAAACCGCGGCTCAACCGGCACCGTCTGTCACATGGGGGTAAGGGGTCCGATCTCGGGTATCGACGCGGTCAGCGCTGGATTGGTCACGCGTTGGCAGCTACGCACGAACTTCGTCCGCATACACCCGGATGTTTTCGTCCACAAGGATGTCGAGCTCAATGCGCAAACCCGGGCGTTCGCCGCGGCCTGCTGGGCAAAAGGCGAAGCGACTCTGGTCGGCCACTCAGCGGCCGCGCTACACGGAACCAAATGGCTTGATCCGCAATTGCCTGCCGAAGTCGTGCTCGCCGGTCACACACGCCCACCGAAAGGGATCGTCGTATATCGCGACGTTTTATCAACGAACGAGCAGCGCATCGTTGCTGGAATCCGAGCGACGACGCCGGCTCGAACAGCATTCGATCTCGGGCGTCGACTCCCCCGCGACGAAGCGGTCATCGTCATCGATGCACTCTGCAACGCAACTGATCTGAAGCCGGAGCAAGTGCTCGACCTGGCGCTCCGTTATCCCGGTTCTCGTGGGATCGTCGGTCTCAGACGTGTCCTCGATCTCGTCGACGGAGGCGCGGAGTCACCGCCAGAGACCCGCACACGGCTCTTGCTCATCGACGACGGGCTACCGCGGCCAGATACGCAGGTCAAGGTCCGGGCACCCGATGGGACCCTCGTCGCACGGAGCGATCTAGGTTGGCCGAAATGGAAGATTCTTGTCGAATACGACGGTGAGCATCACTGGAATGATCGGATGCAGCGATCGAACGATATTGACAGGCTTGCCCGGCTGGAGGCACTGGGCTGGAGGGTAGTTCGTGTGAGCGCTGAATTGCTGCAGGACCGGCCGTATGTGGTGATCGAGCGTGTGCGGGCTGCATTACGCGCCGCGGGCGCTCCGATCTAGCACGAGCGGGCCACCACGGCGGGCGACGCCGACAATTCCCGCCACCACAGCCCACTCGGACACCCGACCCACCTACTCCACGTCATAAACCTGGTCTGCGGGGTGGGCGAGCACCTTGTCCGCCATCTGCTGTTTGAGTTGTTCGAAGCGAGCGTGTTGGTCCGGCGTGCGGTCGTGGACCAGGCCTATGAGTTCGGTCGGTACGAAGGCCTCGCGCACGATCAGGGTGACGATCTTGCCGCGGTATCGGAATTCGAACGCGAACCACTCGAGCGTCCGGCCGCGTTCGGTGCGCGCATAGCTCTTGTCGAATGTGTATCGCCCTTCGGTCACGGCGCGAGTCACCATTTCGATGCCGTCTCGCACTCCAGGGCCGGGATGTGGTGTGCGAACCTCGATTTCGCGGCGCTCGGCGGGTTCCCCGGGCGAGAGCAGTGGCAGTGCACGCTCGAGCGCTTTGTACGCGTGCGCGACTCCCCCGACCGCGCCGAAACCCGCGTAGCGCGTCAGGTCGTCGAAGGTGAAACTCAGCTCCCGGTCACCGTCGCGAACTGTGAGAGTCATGGTCCGAATTGTCCCGTGCTAGACCTCGAACCGGTACCCCATTCCGGACTCGGTCAACAGGTGCTTCGGATGTGCCGGATCGTCCTCGAGTTTGCGCCGCAACTGTGCCAGATACACACGTAGATAGTTCGTTTCGGTGGCGTACGCCGGTCCCCAGACCTCCTTGAGGAGCTCCGTCCTGCCGACCAACTTCCCGCGATTGCGCACGAGGACCTCCAGCATCCCCCATTCCGTCGGCGTCAGATGTACTTCCGTGCTTCCTCGAAGCACCCGCTTCGCAGCCAGATCCACCGTGAACGACGCCGTGACCACGACGGGCTCGTCGAGCTGTTGGGCTGCTGCGCCGCGCCGCACAGCGGCTCGAAGGCGCGCAAGGAACTCGTCCATGCCGAACGGTTTCGTGACGTAGTCGTCGGCGCCTGCGTCGAGCGCCTCGACCTTGTCGGAGGAGTCCGTGCGCGCAGAGAGCACGATGACCGGTGCACTGCACCAACCCCGAAGGCCTGCAAGCACTTCGATGCCGTCCATGTCCGGCAGGCCGAGGTCGAGGATCACCACTTCGGGGTGCGTCTCGGCGGCTGCGCGCAAGGCCGCCGCACCGTTTGCCGCCGTCGTGACTTCGTAACCTCGCACCGAGAGATTGATCCGCAGGGCGCGCAGCAACTGCGGCTCGTCGTCGACGACCAGAACCCGCGTCATGTGGGGTTCCCAGCCGCGAGTTCGAGCACCATCGTCAGCCCACCACCGGGAGTGTCGGTAGCGGTCACGGTCCCGCCCATGGCCTCCATGAAACCGCGAGTGACCGAAAGACCAAGGCCGACACCGCTTGTGTTGTCGCGGTCCCCCAGCCTCTGGAACGCGTCGAACACTTGATCCTCAGCTCCACGCGCGATTCCGGGCCCCGAGTCTGCGATCGTGATCAACACCCGCTCCCCCGCGACGGCGGCAGCTATCCGGACCGAACCCGCCGGCGCGTACCGCAACGCGTTGTCGACGATATTCGCGACCGCGCGTTCGAGCAGACCGGCATCTGCCAGTACCGAAACGTCTCCCACGTTCACGTCGACGCGAGACAACTCCTTCCCCAGTGCAATTCCCACGAGTGCACGGTGGACGACCTCCTCGAGATACACCCTGCGCAGGCTCGGCTTGACGACGCCCGCCGCGAGCCGCGACGAGTCGAGTAGGTTGCCGACCAGTCCGGTCAGCTGGTCGGCCGATTCCTCCACTGTCGCAAGCAGTTCAGCGGTGTCCTCGGGTGAAAACTCCACGTCGTCGCTCCGCAGGCTCGAGACAGCCGCTTTGACGGCGGCCAGGGGTGTGCGCAAATCATGACTGACCGCCGAGAGGAGCGATCGTCGAAGTCGGTCTGCCTCCGCCAAAGCGGTTGCCTTGCTTGCCTCTTCCATCAGCTCCCGCTGCCGGATCAACCCGACCGCCTGGTTCGCGACCGCACCGAGCACCCGCCGGTCCCTGGCGGGCAACGACGAGCCACTCAGCAGCAACCAGTAATCGCCACCACCCGATTCGACTGCGGTGTCGGCAATCTCGACCGACTCGGGCGGGTCGCCGCCAACGGAGGCGACCACGCCGTCAGCTCTGGCAACCACGCTCACTGCCCTCTGCGAATACGTCTCGCGAACTCGTTCGAGCAGAGCACCGAGGTCGTCACCGCGCAGCACGGAACCAGCGAACAACGTGAGCAACTCGGCTTCACGTGAGGCCTGCCGCGCTTCCCGCGCACGTCGGCCGGCTCGGTCGACGAGCGCCGCCACGGCGACCGCAACGAGCAGCATGACGACAACTGTGACGAAGCTGTCCGGTTGCGCGATCGTCAGGCTGTAGCGAGGCTCCGCGAAAAAGTAGTTGAGCAACATACCCGAGAGCAAGGCACTCAGAGCCGCCGGAGCCACACCGCCGAGCAGGGCCACTACGAGAATCGCGACGAAGAAGATTGCACCCTCCCCGCCCAGGTCCAGGTACGGATCCAGAAGGACGGACGTCAAAAGGCACGTGACAAGCGGAACCACGACCGCAGCGAGCCACGAAGCCAATCGACGTTGCGCCGGCATCGCCGCCGACACCGCGAACCCGCGACGCGCTTCCTCGTGCGTGACCATATGTACGTCGATCTTCCCGGAATCCCGGACGGTCGCGGCGCCTATCCCCTCGTCGAACACCCGCGCCCATTTCGATCGGCGTGACGTCCCGATCACCAACTGGGTCGCGTTGACGTCACGCGCAAACTCGAGCAGTGCCGTCGGCACATCGTCGCCGACCACGCTGTGCAGACTGGCGCCCAAACTCGCGGCGAGCTCGCGCACCTTGCCCATCTGCGGCGCCGCAACGCCGGTGAGTCCGTCGCCGAGGACGACGTGCACAACCACCAGTTCCGCACTCGACTTCGACGCTATCCGACTCGCGCGGCGGACGAGCGTTTCGGACTCCGGGCCGCCCGTGACCGCGACGACGACGCGCTCGCGAGCCTCCCACAGGTCCGTAATCTTGTTCTCTGCACGGTATTCGGCGAGCGCGGCGTCGACCTGGTCGGCCAGCCACAGCAGGGCAAGTTCCCGCAGCGCTGTCAGATTCCCGCGGCGGAAGTAGTTGCTCAACGCGGCATCGACCTTTTCCGGCGCGTACACGTTGCCGTGAGAGAGTCTGCGCCGCAGCGCTTCCGGCGTGATGTCGACCAGTTCGACCTGAGTTGCCGCACGCACGATCGAATCGGGGATCGTTTCGCGCTGCACGATCCCGGTGATCTGCTCGACAACGTCGTTGAGACTTTCCAGGTGCTGCACGTTGACCGTCGAGACGACGTCGATCCCGGCCGTCAGAAACTCCGAAACATCCTGCCAGCGTTTCGAATTACGACTTCCCGGAGCATTCGTATGCGCGAGTTCGTCGACGAGCACGACCTTGGGCCGCCGTGCGAGCACCGCGTCGACGTCGAGTTCCGGCAGCCGCGTGCCGCGGTACTCCACATATTTCGGTGGAATCGTTTCGATTCCGTCGAGTAGTTCGGCAGTCTTCGCGCGACCGTGCGTTTCCACAACGGCCGCAACAACGTCCGCGCCGCGGCCGAGCCGGCGATGCGCTTCGCCCAGCATCGCGTATGTTTTGCCGACGCCGGGCGCCGCACCCAGGTAGATGCGCAACTCGCCGCGCTCCGTGCTCACGGTGCCATCATCCACCCGAACCGCGGAACGCAGCATCGAGCACAGCCGAAAAACGGCTGCGTTGACGGTTTCTTAGCGGCTGGAGATCACCTGACGTCGTTGGTTACGGCTTCTTTCGCTGGAAATCGGGCAAGTGCGGACACCGATCGCACTCTGCCCTCCCGCCTGTCGACGACGGACTTGACGATCTCACCGGATCGAACCGCGACGTTCGAGAGCAGGGACGATGTGAGCCCGTGCGAGTCCTCGGTACCGCCCTGCAGATAGATCCCGCAGGTCACGTTGGACTCGGTGTGCATCCTGTAATCACGGGCGACCGCTGGTGTCTCGACACCGTTCGGGACGAGGTCGCCGAACATCGGCACCAGCGGCGCCGGGACGAACCCGGTCGCCAGCACGATCGCGTCGCACGCCAATGTGTCCGTCAGACCGTCCAGGTTGCTTCGCACCTCGACCTCGACGCCGTCTGCGATGTCGCGCACGCCGACGACGTCGGACGCTCGGCGCATGAACAAGCGGCGCTGGCCGCGGACACGCTCCTGATACTCGGTGGCGTACAGCTCGTTGATGAGCTCGAGATCGACGACGGCATAGTTCGTGCTGCGGTGCAGGCCGAGCAGCCGTCGGCGTTCTGCGTCTGGCGCGCGGTGCAGCTCGTCGACCGCCGACGGATCGAAGATCCGGTTGGCGTACGGGCTGTCGTCGGCCGGGCTGTACCCGAACCTGGTGAACACGCTGTGCACTTCGGCCTTCGGAAAATTCGAGTGCAGGTATTGGACGACCTCGGCCGCGCTCTGGCCCGCGCCGAGCACGACAAAGCGATTGTGCACAGGCTCAGGCAGTTTCGCGACGCGATGCAAGAACTGGTGATTGTGGAAGCAGCGCAGCGAGGTCGTCGCCCAGTCCGGAATCCGTTCCCGCAGGCCCGCACCGTAGGCCACATTGCGGGTGTAGAGCGTGTCGCCGGCACTCGTTTCGACGGCGAGAAGATCTACGACGCTGTTTGCCCGCTTGACACCTTCGACGTGCCGCACGGCGGTGCCGTAGTCGACGTCGGCACCGACCTTGTCGGCTGCCCATTCCAGGTAATCGTGGAACTCGGCCCGAGTCGGATAGAACGTTTGATGGTTGACGAAATCGACCAGGCGACCACGTGCGAACAGGTACGCGATGAAGCTGTAGGAGCTCGTCGGGTTGCGGAACGTCGCGAGATCCTTGGGGAAGGCGATCTGCATGGTCGTGCCGTCGAGAAGCATTCCCCGGTGCCAACCGAATTCGAGCTGACGTTCCACGAATCGCGCGCGGATTCGGCGGTTCGGCGGCGCGTCGGCGTTGTGTTCCTCGATGGCAATGGCGAGTGCCAGGTTCGCGGGACCGAAGCCGATGCCGACAATGTCGAACGGCTCGGCTGCCGAGTACTCACTTACCATCATCGCTCCCATGCAGGTGTGGGTAGTGAAGCCTAACCTTATTCCTACCTATGGGACAAATTCGGACACTGCTGCCCAAGTCAGCGCGACAACGAACGTCCCAGCACCTGCCAGGCACCACGGAGTGCGTCTTGCCAGTAGCTCCAGGAATGCGTGCCCGCGGGGCGAAACTCGAACGTCGCCGGAATACCGAGTCTGTCGAGGCGCTCCTGCAGTCGATGAGTGCAATAGTTGGTCGCCGCCTCGATGAGCCCGCCGATCACGATCTGATCGGGCAACGGCGGCGACGACGGCGGTCGTGGGACACCCGGAACCTCGTACGGTCCAGGCAGGCCGCTCGAGCTGGAAATGAACAGATCCAGCCCGCGGAGCCTGTCGGCATTCACGTACGCGTCGTGCTCGATCCACTCCGGGTCGTCGGGAGGTCCCCACATGTTCAGCGTGTCGCCGCGGGCACGGTCTTCGACGACTGCACGCAGAAAGAACTGTCCGACTGGGTCACTCGTCATCGCGCAACCGCTCAGCGACGCGACGCCGCGATAGAGACCGGGCGCCTGAATTGCCAGGTCTAGGACCGCCGACCCGGACATCGACAGACCACCGATGGCGTTCACACCGTTCGTACCGAGGACCGAATCGACGACCGGCGGAACCTCCTCGGTGAGGAACGTCTGCCATTTGTTGCGGCCGAGGACCGGGTCGTCACGCCGCCAATCGGTGTAGTAGCTGGCGTATCCACCGACCGGGATCACGACGTTCACGTTCTTGTCGGCAAAGAACTCCTCGACGTCCGTCTGCCGGATCCAGTTGGCACCGTCCTCGCCCGCACCAGCGCCGTTGAGCAGATAGAGCGTGGGCTGCCGAACACTCGTGTCCGGCGGCCGCAGCACCTGGAGTTTGACGACCTCGTCCATCGACGGGGAGTAGACGAAGACGTCCCAGCGCTGTGGACCGATCTGCTCGACGTGGTCCAACGTTCCGATCCGGACCGACGTGTCCCCCGTTGGGTCCGCGCCGCTCGAGGGCGCACCCGACAAAGCGACGAAGACCATGGCCGCGGTGGTCAGCAGAGCGGTGACCAGTCGCATCATCCCTCGATCTCCAATCGTCGTATCGCGTGCGGTCGGCCGAGGTAGGCGCCGATGAGTGGACCTGCGGTCACCATCGAAGCCGGCGCGCAGATCTCCCAGTGGGTGCACTCGACGACATGATTCGCGATCAACCGGCCGACGTAAGGCTGCCACGAATCCGCGGCAGCGGTCGAATCGGCGATCCCTGCCCCCGCGGTGAAGAACAGGACGTCCCCGTCATAGCGTCGCGGCACGTGGCTGTGCAGCAGAGTTGCGTTGTGCTGTGCGGCGCCGAGCAGATGCTCGATTCGGTCGCGTGACATCGACGGAACGAGCCGCCCGATCTCGGTGATCATGTCATCGAGCGAGTCGGCGGCGACCAGCCCCAGTTCGGCGTCCAGGTCACCGGCCAGCCCCAGGCCGGCGAGCAGGTCGGAAGCACTCAGCTCCTCGACCGCACCTGACTCCTGTGGCGGTGTCGCGAGGCTGTCCAGCAAGACCAGTGAGTCCACCCCGTCGCCCGCGTCGCGGAGCTGCCCCGCGATCGCGTGTGCGATGACCCCGCCGAGTGACCAGCCCAGAAGGCTGTACGGCCCTTCCGGTTGGATGCGGCGGATCTCGGCGAGGTAGCGAGCGGCGAGATCTTCGAGCGTCGCCGGCGAATCCTCACCGATCAGAGCAGTGGTCTGCAGACCGTAGATCGGGCGATCTTCGTCGACGTACTGTGCCAGACCGGTGTAGCACCAGGACAATCCGACGATCGGATGGATGCAGAAGACCGGGGCGCGATCGCCGCTCGTACGAATCGGCAACACGATGTCGAGAGCCACATCTGCGCCGGCACCGGCGGAGTTGTCGAGTTGGCGCCCGATGGACGCAGGCGTCGGGTCCGCCATGAGCCACTGCAGTGAGACCTCACGATCGGTTCGCGCACGCAGCTGCGCGACAGCACGCATGGCGGACAACGAGTTTCCGCCCAGGTCGAAGAAGTTGTCGTCCGCACCGACAGATTCGATCGCGAGCACAGCGGCGAAGACGTCGGCCACCGCAACCTCGGACGCCGTCACGGGTGCACGGTAATGCGCGCGACTCGCAAGGTCGGGCTGCGGCAGTGCCTTTTCGTCGAGCTTGCCGGTGGGAGTTCGTGGGAACGTATCGACGACGACGATTGCGGCGGGAATCATGTGCCGCGGCAGGAACTCTGCGATGAAGGCGCGGATCCGGTCCGAGTCGGGCGTCGTGTCCGGCCGAGCCACGACGTAGGAGACGAGGACCGTTTCGCCTGCCCCCGTATGCTTTCCGACGGTTACGGCGTGGTCCACGTCCGCGTGATTGACGATCGCGGCGTCTATTTCCCCGGGCTCGACGCGATGGCCGCGGATCTTGATCTGCTGATCGCTCCGGCCGCCGTACTCGAGCTCGCCCGGACCAGTGCCCCGACCGGTCCAGCGCACGACGTCACCGGTGCGGTACATCCGGTCGCCCGGGGAGCCGAAGGGATTCGCGACGAAACGCTCTGCGGTGAGACCGAGGCGCCGGTTGTAGCCACGCGCCAGCCCCGGCCCAGCGACGTACAACTCGCCCGGCACACCGACCGGAACCGGACGCAACCTGGCGTCGAGCACCAGCAACTCGAATCCGTGGACCGCGCCACCGATGGTGACCGGCTCGCCGGATCGCAGGTCGGCAACCGTGGAGATGTCGGTAGCCTCGGTCGGGCCGTAGCCGTTGAGCATCGTCCGGCCGGGTTGCCAGCGCGACACCAGCTCAGGCGTGCACGCCTCGCCGCCGACGCCGAGCACCTCGAGCTGCGTCTGGCCTGCGGGATCGATCGACGTCAGCATCGTGGGGGTGATGAGTGCGTGCGTCACCCGCTCGGCCGACAGGAATGTCGCCAGCTCGCCGCCATCCAGCAGCGGCGGCGATATGACGAGGGCACCTGCTGCCGACAGAGCCGAAACCATTTCTCCCACAGCCATGTCGAAGCTCGGCGACGTGTTGTGCAAGAAGCGCGACGAGGGCGTCATCTTGTAATGCACGCGTCGCTCGGCAGCGAGGTTCGCAAGGCCGCGATGGGTGACGACGACACCCTTCGGGACACCGGTCGACCCGGATGTGTAGATCATGTACGCCGGATTCCCCAGTCGCACATCGACACCGAGCGAATCCGGCGACTGCTCGGCCAGCAGATCGGCGATGTCGTCGAGGATCAGCCACTCCAGGTCGTCGGGCAGCGAAGGCCGATCCGCGGCGGTCGTGATTCCGAGGACCGCACCGGAATCGGCGAGCATGTGCGCGATGCGGTCCCGCGGATAGGTCGGGTCCACCGGCAGGAATGCCGCACCCGACTTCACCACGGACCAGACCGCGCGTACCGAGTCCAACGATCGCGGCAGTGCAACCGCGACAAACGATTCCGGCCGCGCACCGCGCGCAGCGAGGACGCGCGCGAGCCGGTTCGACCAGTCGTCCACCGAACGGTAGGTGTGGTCGACTCCGCGCCAGCGCAGTGCTGTACCACGCGGGTTGGCGGCGACCGCATCGCCGATCAGGTCGGCGAATGTGCGCGCCCGCGCACTTGCCGGGCCGCGAACCGGGACAAGCACATCGCGCTCCCCGCCATCGAGGAGATCGATATCTCCGACTGCCGCATCGGGTCCGGCCGCGATTTGCGAAAGCGTGCGCAGCACCCGGTCGCGCAAGCCGGTCACGAAGGCGTCGTCGAATACGGCTTGCTGGTACTTCAGCGTGAAGTTCAGTTCAGCTGCTTCGGTCACGGTGATGCTCAGTGGGTAGTGAGTCCCCTCGGCCATCTCGACACCGACAACAGACATCCCGTCGATCGACGACGCCTGGGCAATCGCCGTCGTATCGACCGGATAGGACTCGAACACCAGCAGAGTGTCGAAATCGGCAGCACCACCGGCAATCTCACGAATGTCTGCGAGGCCGAGATACTGATGATCGAGGAGCGCCGCCTGTTGCGACTGGAGCCGCGTGAGGAACGCGCCGATCGCCTCGGCAGGGTCGAGTCGCGCCCGGACGGGCAGCGTATTGATGAACAGGCCGACCATGGACTCGACGCCGTCCAACTCCGCCGGCCTTCCGGAGACGGTCGAACCGAACACGACGTCGTCGCGACCTGTCATGCGCGCCAGCACGATCGACCACGCTGCGGACATGATCGTATTCATCGTGACCCCGTGCGCAGCACCGAGCGCGGAAAGGCTTTCCTTCAATTCGATGCCGGTGGCGCCGTCGAGGCGCCCGACGCCTGCAGGCGCACCGGTCGAACGGTCGGCCGAGATCGCAACCGGCTGTTCGAGATCGGCAAGTGCATCCGTCCAAGCCTCGACCGCCGTCCGACGGTCGCGTGCCGCGAGCCACGCGAGGAACGAACGGTACGACGGCACACGCGGCAACACAGAGGCATCGCCACGCGTCGCGTAGAGCACGAGCAGTTCTTGCAGCAGTACCGGCATCGACCAGCCGTCGACGGTGACGTGGTGCAGCGTGACAACGAGCGACGAGGTATCGGGTCCTGTCGACACCAGGCAGAACCGCACGAGAGGCGGTGCGGCCAGGTTGAATCCGGTCTCGAGTTCGTCGGCACCGATCTGCGCAACCGTGCGACCGGAAACGTTCTCGATTGCCCGCCATGGTGTGTCGACGTGGTCGAGCACGAGTTGCACAAGTTCGCCCCGAGCGTCCGGAACGAACGCGGTCCGCAGGTTCGCATGCCGGTTCAGCAGGGCCGTCACCGCGGAGCGCATGCGCGTGGCATCGACGATTCCCTGCATATCGATGACGGTTTGCGTTGTGTAGACATCGCTTTCGGTATCGCCGACGAGTTGGGAATGGAATGCGAGCCCGTGTTGCAACGGCGACAGGGGCCACACATCCCCGATCCCCTGATAGTCGGCTTCCCATCCTTCGAGGTCGCGCTGAGTCACCGCGACCAGCGGCACGTCGGACGGTGTGAGACCACCTGCCGTGCCACTCTCGACGTGCGTTGCCAACGACGCGAGAGCCCGATTCCAGTGCTGGGTGAGGCTTTCGACGTCTGCGCTCGTCAGCACGCCGCGCGGGTAGGCAAAGGTCGCAGACAACTGCGCTTCGCCGTCGACGTCTGTCACGATGGCGTTGATGTCGAGAACGGCGGCGGCCGGCATGTCGGCATCGGGGGCCGCCGAGACATCGACGTCCGCGGCGGGAATCCAGCCGAGCTCGGCCACGTTCTCGGGCAACTCACCGACCGAAACCCGGCCCAGGTAGTTGAAGCTGATCTGCGGTTCGGTCAGATCACCCAGAGCCGCCGCGGTGTCGTCGTTGAGATAGCGCAACAGCCCGTAGCCGAGCCCCTTGTCCGGCAGCGCAACGAGATGTTCCTTGGTGGCCTTGATCGCGCGCCCAGCCTCGGTACCGCCGGCCATCGCAGACTCGATATCGATGTCGCGCAGATCGATTCGAACGGGGAACACAGTGGTGAACCACCCGACCGTGCGCGAGAGATCGGCACCTGGGACAGCGGACTCTTCCCTGCCGTGTCCTTCGAGTTGCAGCAGAACAGTCGGCTCCTCGATCGATCGCTCAGCGCGCCAGTGGCGAACTGCGAGGGCAAGCGCGCCGACGAGAGCGTCGTTCACGCCGCCGCGATAGGCCGCAGGCACCGTCGTCAGGATTGCGCGGGTCACTGCCGCGTCGACCGTGATGCGAACGCTGTCCACAGTCGACGCCGTGTCGATGGAGCGGTCCAACGGGCGACGTCCCAGCATCGGATCGGACGCCCGCAGAATCGATTCCCAGAGGGGTAGCTCCGCGACACGCGCCGGCGCATGTGCGGCGGCGGTCAGCGCGTGCGCCCAGCGGCGGAACGATGTGCCGACGGGCGCGAGCATGGGTGCCGAGCCGTGCGCGACCTGTGCCCACGCGCTGATCAGGTCGGGCACGACGATGCGCCAGGACACGCCGTCGACGACGAAGTGATGGACGATGACGATGAGCCTGCCGCACCCCTCGTCGGGGTTGAGCCATACGGCCTGCAAGACGACGCCCGCGCGCGGATCGAGGCGGCCCAGCGCGGCGTCCTTTTCACGCAGCGCCACTTCGGCAAGATCCTCGGCCGCGACATCGACGCGGTGCACCAATTCGTCGACCGCTACCGAACCCGCCGGCGCCACATCGAATTCGACGTCGGTGACCCACCGCGACCGCAACACGTCATGGCGGTCCACCACAGCGGTCAACGTCGCAACGACCCCCGACCGGTCGATGCCTGCCGGTAGCTCCAGCGCGATGAGGTGCGCGTACCGGTTCAGGCCGCCGCCACGACCCGCGACGAGCCGCATGACGGGAGTCGTCGGGAACGTGCCCACGCCGGCGCCCTCGAACTCGGCGAGCACGACAGCTTCGACAGCGTCCGCACTCGTGGCCACCTCGGCCAATGCCGCAACGGTCTTGCGCTCGAATACGTCTCGCGGCGTCAGGACGAGTCCGCGTTGCTTGGCTCGTGAGACTAGCTGGATCGACGCGATGCTGTCACCGCCGAGGGCGAAGAAGGAATCATCGACACCGACACGGTCGACCCCGAGCAGCTCACAGAACACCGCGGCGAGGGTCGTCTCCGCACTTGTTGCGGGGGCACGGAATCGAGTCGTTGCGGAGACGAAACTCGGCTCCGGCAGAGCGGCCCGGTCCAGTTTGCCGTTGACCGTGACCGGGAGACGATCGAGCACGACGTAGGCGTCGGGCAACATCTGCGGCGGTAACGAGTCGGCAAGCCGCGCGCGCACGAACTCGACGTCGACCGAACGCCCCTCTGCGGCAACCACATAGGCCGCGAGACGGTGCCCGAGCGGGGTGTCGTGCACGAGAACGGCGGCGTGTCGAAGACCGGCGCGACGCACGAGCACTGCCTCGATCTCACCGAGTTCGATGCGGTGGCCACGAATCTTGACCTGGCTGTCACTGCGGCCGTGGTACAGCAGTTCGCCGTCGGCGGTCCAGTGCACGACGTCGCCCGTGCGATACATGCGGCTGCCGTCGGATCCGTACGGGTTGGCCACGAAACGCTCGGCGGTCAGCCCATGCCTGCGGTGGTATCCGCGCGCCAATCCCGGTCCTGCGACATACAACTCGCCTGCGACCCCACGCGGTACGGGCCGCAACCGGTCGTCGAGCACCATCACTTCGAAGCCGTGGACGGGGTGCCCGATCGTGACGGGCGAACCGACGGTCAGGTCGGCGACCGTTGCGATGTCGGTCGCCTCGGTCGGCCCGTAACCGTTGCGCATGATGCGGCCGGGCTGCCAGCGCGCGACCAGTTCGGGCGTACATGCCTCGCCTCCGACACCGAGGACGACGAGCTGCTGATGTTCACCGGGCTCGATCGTCGCCAGCACCGCCGGGGTGATGAGCGCGTGCGTCACGTGTTGGTGTTCGAGGAGTTCGCCGAGCGCGTCGCCGGCGACCGCTGTGGTCGGTGCGACGACGAGCGTGGCCGCTCCCGATAGCGCCGATACCATCTCGCCGACGGCCATGTCGAAGCTCGGTGACGCGGTGTGCAGGAACCGCGAACGGGACTCGACGATATAGCGCTCGCGTCGCTCCGCCGCAAGGTTCGCCAGACCCCCGTGGGTGACGACAACGCCCTTGGGCAGACCCGTCGAACCGGAGGTGTAAATCATGTACGCCGGGTGATCCAAGCGGGTGCCGGTGGCGAAAGGCACAGGTGGCTGCGCACCGAGATCGAGATCCTCGACGATCAGCCAGTGCACCGAATCAGGCAGTGCCGGCCTGTGTTCGGCCGTCGTCACACCGAGTGTGGCGCCGGAATCGTTCAGCATGTGGGTAATTCGGTCCGCCGGGTAGGACGGGTCGACGGGTAGGTACGCGGCGCCGGTCTTGGTCACTGCCCACACCGAGCGAACGGAATCGAGTGAGCGCGGGATGGCCAGCGCAACAAATGTTTCCGGGGCTGCACCGTGCTCGACGAGTACTCGCGCGAACCGACTGGACCACTCGTCGACCTCGAGATAGGTGTATTCCGTTTCGAGCCAGCTGATCGCAGCGCCGTCGGGATTCGCTGCGACCGCGTGGGCAATCAACTCTTCGAGAGTTCGCGCGGGCGCCGAGGGCATGCCGCGCGCGGGCGCGAGTGCGCGCCGCTCCGACGATTCGAGCAGCTCGATATCGCCGACGGCCACACCGGGATCGGCGGCGACCGCGCGCAGAATGCGCACGAGCCGCGTCGCCATGGTGTGTATCGACGCTTCGTCGAATAGGTCGGTGGCGAAGTTGAACACCCCGACGAGTGGTTCACCCGCAACGGATTCGTTGACAGTCAGCGCAAGGTCGTACTGTGCGACGACCCGCTCGTATCCGAGCCCTGCAATACGCAGGCCAGGAAGCGCGAAGTCTTCGGCCACGCGATGCTCGTATGCGAATGCCACCTGGAACAAGGGTGAATGTGACTGCGAGCGCGGCGGATCGAGCACATCGACCAACCGCTCGAACGGAATGTCAGCGTTCTCGAAAGCATCGAGAGCTGTCGTGCGAACCGCTGCCAGGAGATCGCGATAGCTGCTCGCCGTATCGATCTCGGTGCGTAGCACGAGCGTGTTCACGAACATGCCGACCAGATCGTCCAGCGCGCGCTCACCGCGGCCGGCAATCGGGCTGCCGATTGCGATATCAGCCGTGGCGGACAAGCGCGCGAGCAGCACGGCAAACGCTGTGTGCAACACCATGAATGTTGTTGCGCCGTGCTCCCGCCCCAGCGCATCGAGAGCCGTCGACGTCTCCGCGTCGATCTCGAACGACACGTTCGCCCCGCGGTACGAGGCCGCAGGTGGCCGCGGCCGATCGAGCGGCAGTTCGAGCAGTTCGGGCAATCCCCCGAGTGCTCGCGACCAGTATCCGATCTGCGCGGCCGCGACCGAGTCCGCGTCGTCTTCGGAACCGAGCGCTGCCCGTTGCCACAGCGCGTAATCCGCGTACTGCACCTGCAGCGGTTCCCAGGCGGGCACCTGGCCGGATACGCGAGACGCGTACGCCACCATCACATCTCGGGCCAGCGGCCCCATGGAGATGCGGTCGGCGATGATGTGGTGTACGACGATGACGAGCGCAAAATCGTCTGCCGCCTGGAAAAGCCGGCCGCGGATCGGTACCTCCGTCATGACGTCGAATCCGCGCGTCACGACCTCCGCGACTCGTTCGAGTACGTCCGCCGGTGCGACTTCGATCGGTGCCAGGTCAAGCTGAACCTCGTCCGCAGGGACGATCAGCTGGATCGGCCCAGCACCGTCTTCGGGGAACCGGGTCCGGAGCGATTCGTGCCGATCCAACACGTCAGCGACGGCAGCCTGCAACGCGGCCACGTCGAGTGAACCTGTCAGTCGGATCGCCAACGGGATGTTGTAGGCCGCGGACTGTGGGTCGAACCTGTTGAGGAACCACATCCGGGTCTGAGCCAGCGACAACGGAATCCGGTCCGGACGCTCTTGCGCCACCAACCGCGCACGACCCTGACCCGCTAGAGCCGCCACTCGAACCGCAAGCGCCGCCACAGTCGGCGCCTCGAACAACTCCCGCACCGGAATGCGAGAGTCGAACGCCGCGCCCAACCGGGCAACCAGCTGAGTCGCTATCAGCGAATTTCCACCCAGAGCGAAGAAGTCATCGTCCACGCCGACTCGCTCCGCCCCGAGCACATCGGCAAACGTCTGCGCAACAACCACTTCCGACCGCGACCGCGGCGCCCGGAACTCCCGCACCGCAAACTCCGGAACCGGCAACGCCTTCCGATCCAACTTGCCCGAGGTGTTCAACGGGAACGCATCCAGCACCACAACCGCGGCCGGAATCATGTACGACGGCAGTCGATCCGCCAGACCCGCAAGGACAGCTGTCGAGGACACGTCGCCACCCGCCACGACATACCCGACCAGCTGATCACCTGTCGCGGTCGAAACGACAGCGGCGGCCGACTGATTCACACCATCGTGCGCAACCAGTGCCGACTCGATCTCACCCAACTCGATCCGCTGCCCACGGAACTTCACCTGGAAATCGATACGACCCAAATACTCCAGCACACCATCGGCCGTCCAGCGCACCAGATCCCCGGACCGATACATCCGCGCACCCGAGCGACCGAACGGATTCGCCACAAACCGGTCCGCCGTCAAATCCGGCCGCGCCACATACCCGCGCGCCAACTGCACACCCGCCAAATACAACTCACCAGGCACACCATCCGGCACTGGACGCAACTGCCCGTCCAACACAAAGACCTGCGAATTCCACTCCGGCACACCGATCGGCACCACACCGGCACCCGCAACCGCAGGCGCGTACGTGATCGACACCGCCGCCTCGGTCGGACCGTACAAGTTGTGCAACCCCGCCGAACTCACACTCGCGAAGGCCGACACCGTCTGCGGCGGCAACGCCTCACCGATCACGAACACGTGCCGTAACGACGCAATCCGCCCCGCATCCACCTGCCCCGCAAACACACTCAACATCGACGGCACAAAATCGGTCACCGTCACCCCATGCGCCGCAACCAGATCCGCAATCACCTCCGGATCCCGATGCGCGTCATGCGGTGCGACAACCAACGTCGCACCCACCTGCAACGGGAGGAAGTACCCCCACAGCGACACATCGAAGGTGGTTGCAGTTTTCTGCAGATACACATCCGACGAAACGAGCCCGTACTCCGCGCGCATCCAGGCCAACTGGTTCACGATCGCGCCGTGGCTGACCGCCACACCCTTCGGCCGTCCCGTCGACCCCGACGTGAAGATCACATACGCCGGTTGCTCCGGTTGCACAGACACCGACTCCATCGGCAACGCCGAATACAACGACCAATCGATATCGTCCAGCACCAACGTCGCCGCAGCGAAACCGTCACGCACCGTACTCAATACGCATACCGGCCGCGCCGTATCCAGAATGTGCCCGATCCGCTCCGCCGGATGATCCGGATCCAACGGTACATACGCCCCACCCGCACGCACCACCGCATACATCGCCACAACCAACTCGACCGACCGTCGAATCCCCAAGCCCACCAAAGACTCCGGACCCACACCACGCTCGACCAACACCCGAGCCAAACGATTCACCCGAGCATCGAACTCCGCATACGACACCGACTCCGACCCGAACACCACAGCAACAGCATCCGGATACGACACCACCGACCGTTCATACGCCGTCAGCAAGTCAACCTCGTCGACCAGCGCAGCCGTCGCGTTCCGGTCCAGCAAAATCCGACGGCGTTCGGCCTCATCGAGAACGTCGATATCGCCGACGCGCACCATCGGGTCGGCCACGACCGCCGCAATGACGCGCACGAACCGTTCCGCGAAGCCGCGCACCGTCGACTCGTCGAACAGGTCCGCCGCATAGGTAAACGTCGCCGACAGTCCGTCGCCGACCGAGTCGGAAATCGTCAGCTGCAAATCGAACTGCGAGAAGCCCGTATTCGCCTCGACCGGTGACACGCTGAGCCCCGGCAATTCGAAGGTTGTCTGTGCCATGTTCTGGAAGAACAGCGCCACCTGGAACAACGGATGATGCGCCGTCGACCGCACCGGATCGAGCACCTCGACCAACCGCTCGAACGGCACATCCGCATGCGCAAACGCCAGCAGATCCGACTCTCGCCCCCGCGCCACAACATCCACGAACGACGCCGCCGGATCGACCTGCGTCCGCAACACCAAGGTGTTCACGAACATGCCGACCAGATCGTCGAGTGCCTCCTCACCTCGGCCTGCAATCGGCGTGCCGATCGCAATGTCATCGGTACCGGACAGTTTCGACGCCAGCACCGCCAACGCCGCATGGACAACCATGAACAACGTCGCACCCTGCGCACGACCGACCTCGATCAACCGCCGATGCTCCACCGCACCGATCTCGAACGCGAACGACCCACCCGCATACGACTGCACACCCGGACGCGGCCGATCCATCGGCAAATCCAACCGATCCGGTAACCCCGCCAACGCCTCACGCCAGAACGCAACCTGCTGCGACGCAACCGAACCCGGATCACCCTCCGAACCCAGCACCGCCCGCTGCCACAAAGCAAAATCCGCGTACTGCACAGGCAACGGCGACCAGCCCGGAGCCTGACCGGACACTCGGGCACAGTACGCCACCATCACGTCGCGAGCCAACGGCCGCATCGACACACCGTCGGCACAGATGTGATGCGCGACGAGTGCCAGTACGTGCTCGGTAGCGGACAACTCGAATACACCGACCCGGAACGGCACCTCGACCGTTACATCGAACGGTGTGCGCGCGAATCCCCAGATGGTCGAGGCAACATCGTCGGCACTCACCGAGACCTGCGCGAGAGTCGGCACCGCGTCGGTGGCGGCCAGAATCACCTGTGCCGGACCGTCTTCGGTCTCCGGGTAGACCGTACGCAACGACTCGTGCCGCTCGATCACGTCCGCCATCGCCGCCTGCAAGGCCGCCAGGTCGAGTTCGCCCGACAAGCGCACAGCCACGGGGATGTTTTCCGCGGCCGATTCGGTGTCGAACCGGTTCAGGAACCACATCCGAGTCTGGGCCGGCGACAACGGGATTCGCTCCGGCCGCGGCCGGGCGACGAGTGTGGGCCGAGACAGCCTGTCGGCCGCTTCGACGGCGGCCGCGAGGGCGTGCACCGTCGGTTCGTCGAACAGCACGCGCACCGGCAATGCGGTGCCCGCGGCCTCGTTCAACCGGGCGATGACGCGCGTCGCGGCGAGGGAGTTTCCGCCGACCTCGAAGAAGTCGTCGTTCGCGCCGACCCGGTCCAGGCCGAGCACGTCGGCAACGACATCGGCGGCAGTCCGTTCCCAGGCTGTCGACGGTGCAACGTACGCGCGGACGGGCAGTGCGGGGTCCGGTAGTGCGGACCGGTCCACCTTCCCGTTGTTGTTGAGCGGCAAACGATCCAAGACCTCGATTGCTGCGGGCACCATGTAGCTGGGCAGCAGACCCCGCACAGCGGTAACGACGTCCGCGCCATGGACCGAGCCGGTCACGAAACCGACGAGGCGATCCGACCGGACGACGACAACCGCGTCCTGTACATCGGGGTGCGACCGAAGTGCGGCTTCGATGTCGCCCAACTCGATCCGGAAACCGCGCACCTTGACCTGGAAGTCGGCGCGACCGACGTAGTCCAGCTCACCAGACCTCGAGCGACGGACGAGATCGCCTGTGCGATAGAGACGCTCGCCGGTCCCAGCGGGGTCGGCCACGAAAGTTGCTGCAGTCAGCGAACTCCTGCCCACATACCCGCGCGCCAACTGGGCACCGGCGAGGTACAACTCCCCCACCACACCGGGTGGCACCGCGTGCAGTCGCGAGTCGAGTACGTGCACTCGCGTGTTCCACGCCGGCATGCCGATGGGCACGCTCGTACTGTCCGCGTCAGAGACCTCGTGCGCCGTGACGCTGACAGCGGCCTCGGTGGGACCGTAGAGGTTGTGCAGCACAGCGTCCGACTGGGCTCGCACGCGCGCGGCGAGGCCCGGCGCCAATGCCTCACCGATGCAGAGGATATGACGGACAGATTCGGGCAGGCGGCGATCCGACTCGGCGACGAGCAGCGCAAGCGTCGACGGCACCGCGTGGAGCACGGTGATCGACTCACGTTCGAGCACGTCGAGCAGATACACGCGGTCGAGGTGGCCAGCGATGTCGGCGAGGACCAGTCGAGCACCGTTCTGCAACGCGAACCAGTATTCCCACACCGAAAGGTCGAAGGTCGCAGCGGTTTTGACGAGAACAGCGTCGGTCGCACCGACGGGATAGCGATCGTGCTTCCACAGCAACTGATTCGAGACAGCCGCGTGCGATACCGATACACCCTTCGGGACACCGGTCGATCCCGACGTGTAGATCGTGTACGCGGTGTTGCCCGGGTGCAGGGGCCGAACCCGGTCGGCATCGGCGAACGGCGCCGAACTGTAGGCAACTAGATCGAGCCCGGCTACGTCGTCTGCCGTCAACACCAGTGCGGGGCGCGCAGACTCGAGCACCGTCCTCGTACGCTCTTGCGGATGATCCGGGTCGAGCGGAACGTACGCTCCGCCCGCGGTGACGACCGCGTACATTGCAACGACGAGCTCGATCGACCGCGGAATGTGCAGGGCAACAGCAGTTTCAGTGCCGACACCTTGCTCGACCAGCCACCGGGCCAACCGGTTCACGCGACTCGCGAGCTGGACGTACGTCAGCGTTTCCGACCCGGCAACCAGGGCAACAGCATCCGGCGTCCGGGCAGCTTGGGCGGCAAACAACTCTGGAAGAGATGCCACCGCAACAGGAACGGCGGTGGCGTTCGCGGCCTGCGCGAGAGCGAGGTCATCGGCGATCGTGATGCCGATATCCCCCACCGGGATCAGCGGATTCGCGACCACTTCGTCGAGCACGCGGACCAGTCGTTCGGCGAATACGTCCACGGTCGCCTTATCGAATAGGTCCGTCGCGTACGTGAACGTCGCCTCCAGCGGGCCGGGTCCGCTCGTCGCGTCGTGAACCACAGTGAGATGCAGATCGAACTTGGCTGTCCGAAGCGGTGATTCGAGCGCCGATACCGTCAGCCCCGGAAGCTCGAACGCGGTCGGCGCCATGTTCTGGAAGGACAGCGCGACCTGGAACAACGGATGACGGGCGTTGGAACGGGCCGGATCGAGAATCTCGACCAGTCGCTCGAACGGCAGGTCCGCATGCGCGAAAGCGGCGAGGTCCGCGGACCGGGTTCGATCGATCAATTCGGCAAACGTTGCGCCACGGTCGATTCGCGTGCGCAAGGCGAGCGTATTGACGAACATGCCGACCATGTCGTCGAGGGCCTCTTCACCGCGACCGGCGATGGGCGCACCGATCACCACATCGTCACTCGCACTCAGCTGTGCGAGCAGCACTGCAAACGCCGCGTGGAACACCATGAACAGGCTGGCACCGCTGCCTGCCGCAAGACTCTCCAGCTGCGCACGGAGCCGGGCATCGACGGCGAACCCGATCTCGTCGCCGCGGTAGGTCTGACGCGCGGGCCGCGGCCGGTCCGTTGGATGATCGATGAGATCGGGAATGTCGGCGAGGGCAGCCCGCCAATACGCGATCTGTTGCGCGATCGGGGATTCCGGCGCCCGCTCGTCGCCCAGCACGGCGCGCTGCCAGAGGCTGTAATCGGCGTATTGCACCGGCAGGTCGGTCCAGCTGGGCGCATTGCCCTGCGATCGAGCCGAGTACGCAATCATGACGTCGCGCGCCAACGGACCCAGCGACGAACCGTCCGCGGCAATATGATGCACGACGACGAGCAGGACGTGTTCGTCGGGCGACACTCGCAGGAGCGCGGCCCGAAGTGGAACTTCCACGGTGACGTCGAAGCCGCGCGCGACGAATGCGGCTGCGTGTGTGATCGGGTCGTCGACATCCAACGGGATCAATTCTGGAGCGACGGATTCGGCACTCTCGACAACCTGATGCGGCCCCGTCGAGCTGTCGGGATAGCGAGTGCGAAGCGATTCGTGGCGAGCAACGACGTCCGTGAGCGCCGTACGCAACGCGTCTGCGTCCAGCTGACCGGTAAGGCGAATTGCCAGCGGCAGGTTATCGGTCGACGACGTCGGATCGAAGCGGTTGAGGAACCACATTCGAGTCTGTGCGGGCGACAGCGGGATTCGCTCGGGGCGCGGCATAGCCACCAACCGCAGGCGATCACTGCGGACCGCCGTGTCCGCGGCGCGTGCCAGCCCGGAAACGGTCGGATCGTCGAAGATCGTTCGCACCCGGAGGTCGACGGCGAGCGCATCGTTGATCCGGGCAACCACACGAGTAGCCGACAGCGAATTGCCGCCCAGTTCGAAGAAGCTGTCGTCGGCGCCGGCGCGCTCCACGCCGAGGACTTCGGCGAATACGTCGGCAACCACCGTCTCCGAACGCGTTTCCGGAGCACGGAACTTACCGCGCCGAGCAAACAGCGGAGTCGGCAGTGCGCTCCGATCGACCTTGCCCGCAGGCGTCAGCGGAACAGCATCCAGGACGACGACCGTTGCAGGCACGAGACTTCGCGGAAGAGCCTGCGCGGCAGCTCGAAGCACGGCATCGGTGTCGATCGCAGCGCCGACGGGCACGACGTATCCGATCAACTGCTCGCCGAGCACGGGATCGGTGCGAACAGCCGATAAAGCCGCGGTAACGTCCGGATGCCGCGCGAGCGCAGCATCGATCTCACCGAGTTCGACACGCAGGCCGCGCAATTGGACCTGTGCATCCGAACGGCCGAGGTAGGTGATTTCCGCTTCGGTGGTCCACGCAACGACATCACCGGTCCGGTAGATGCGTTCCCCCGCCCGACCGGAAGGATGCGCCACGAACCGCCCGGCGGACAGCCCCGGCTGTCGGTGGTAGCCGCGGGCAACACCGGGACCAGCGATGTACAACTCGCCTGGAACGCCGACCGGAACCGGCCGTAGGCGCGAGTCGAGCACGAGCGCATGAACGCCGTCGAGCGGTACACCGATGGTGACGTCGTCACCTGGCGCGAGCGGACTGCCCATCGTGACGACAATCGTCGTTTCGGTAGGACCGTAACTGTTGAAGAACCGGCACCGGCCGCCGAAGCGCTCCACCAACTGCGGCGGGCACACGTCGCCGCCGACGACAACCGCCTCCAGGTCGGGCAGATCGGAACCGTCGACAGTTGCGAGCGCGGCGGGCGCAGTAATGATGTGCGTGATGCGTTGGGCACGAAGCAGTTCGGTCAGTTCATGACCACCGATAACCTCGGGCGGCGCTACGACGAGCGTCGCGCCCGCGCTGAATGCCTGGACCATCTCGAACACGGATGCGTCGAAGCTCGCCGACGACAATCGGAGCAACCGGGATACCGGCGACATTCCCAGTTCCGGCCGTGCGGCTGCGGTGAACGTCGTCAGACCCCGATGGGAGACCGTGACGCCCTTCGGGACACCGGTCGATCCCGACGTGTAGATGACGTAGGCGGGGTGCCGGACATCGAGGGGCGCCGTGCGGTCCGCGTCCGTGATCGGCGCTGCGGGACCGTCGAGAGGTAGTTCTTCGACGGTCAGCCAGTCGATCGAATCGGGCAGGGTCACAACCGATGCCGCATCCGTCAGGCCGAGAACGCACGCGGAATCGAGCACCATGTGCGCGATGCGTTCACGTGGATACGACGGATCGACCGGTACGTACGCGGCGCCTGTCTTCGCAACGGCCCAGACCACTTCGGCTGCAACAGCACTGCGCGGCAGCGCGATCGCCACGAACGACTCCGGACCGGCGCCCCGCGCAATCAGCAATCGCGCCAGGGCATTCGAGCGCCGGTCCAGCTCCCGATACGTCAGTTCCACCGAACCGGCCACCAATGCAAAGCCGTCCGGCGCAAGCGCCGCACCGGCGGCGAGGATCTCCGGCAACGTTCGTGGCTGCGCGGCTGGTCCGCCGGTGCGCGAACTCAGGTCGGCGTACTCGTCCTCGTCGAGGAGGTCGACGTCGCCGACCGCTACCGACGCATCAGCGAGCACCGCCGCGAGTAGGCGTTCGAACCGGACGCTCAGTCGATCGATCGTGCTGGGATCGAACAGATCGGTTGCGTAGATCCAGGTTCCGGAAAGTCCTTCGGCCCCTTCGTGGACGGTCAACTGAAGGTCGAACTTTGCCGGCAGCGAATCGACGTCCAGCGCAGCGATCTCGAGGTCCGGCAGGTCCAGCCTTCCGGCGACCTGATCCTCCAGTGAGAGTGCTACCTGGAAGATCGGCGAATGGGACTGCGACCTCGGCACATCGAGCAACTCGAGCAGCCGCTCGAAGGGCAGGTCGGCGTGGTCGTATGCGGCCAGGTCGGTGTCGCGTACCGACGCCAGGAGGGCAGCGAACGATTGACCCGGTTCGACACGGGTTCGCAGGGCAAGCGTGTTGACGAACATGCCGACCAGGTCGTCGAGCGCCGGCTCGGATCGCCCGGCGATCGGCGTTCCGATCACTACGTCGGCACTGGAACTCTGGCGGGCAAGCAACACTGCCAGGGCCGCGTGCAGCACCATGAACAGCGACGCACCGTGCGCTCGACCGAGTTCGGTCAGGCCGTCGATCACATCGGGGGCGAGCCGGAACGTCGAGGTCGCACCGCGCAACGATGCGACGGGCGGGCGCTGCCGATCCGCTGGCAGGGCAAGCAGTTCCGGTATACCCCGCAGGTGCTCGCGCCAATAGTCCGCCTGGCGGGCACCCAGGCTCCGTGGATCGGCTGCATCACCCAGCAATTCGTGCTGCCACACACTGAAATCCGCATACTGCACGGCGAGTGGCACCCACTGCGGTGCCGCACCCGCCGCTCGAGCCACATAGGCGAGTGCGAGGTCGCGGGCGAGCGGACCGGTCGATGCGCCGTCACTGCTGATGTGGTGGACGACGAGCGCGAGCACGTACTCGCTGTTCGTGCGAAACAGTGCGCCGCGGACCGGCACTTCTGCAGTCACATCGAAGCCCGCCAACAGGATCGAAGCGATGCTCGCGCGGAAGTCGTCGACGTCGCGGGGTGAAAGATCCAGTGCAACATCAGCTGTCGGCACGACGACCTGGTGCGGACCGTCCGCGCTATCGGGATACAGGGTGCGCAGCGTTTCGTGTCTGTCGAGAACGTCGCGGACAGCCGCGGCGAGCGCGTCGGTGTCGAGGTCGCCGGTCAGGCGCAGTAGCAGCGGGATGTTGTACGCGACCGATTCCGGATCGTATCGATTGAGGATCCACATTCGAGACTGCGCGGCAGACAACGGGATTCGCTCGGAGCGGGTCCGCGAAGTGAGCGCGGGACGGTTCGACTGTTCCGCAGTGCCCACGCGCGCGGCCAGCGCGGCGACCGTCGGCGCCTCGAAGAGTGCCCGGACTGCCAGTGCAACGCCGTGCTCGTCGTTGACGCGGCCGATGACGCGCGTTGCCGAGAGTGAGTTTCCGCCGAGTTCGAAGAAGTCGTCGTTGCGTCCGACGGTGTCGAGCCCGAGCACCGCACCGAAGATCTGGGCGAGACGCCGCTCGGGTTCGGATTGGGGGGCAACGTATTCGGCGGCGGCGAAGACCGGGGCCGGCAGCGCACGCATGTCGACTTTGCCTGCCGGCGTCGTCGGGACGCTGTCGAGCACAACGACGAGCGCGGGTACCACGTTGGCAGGCAACGACTCACCGGCGTGGCGGCGCAATCGGTCGACGTCGATCGTCCGATCCGGCGCGGGCACGACGTAGCTGACCAGCGTGGTATCACCAGCACTGTTATGTGCGACCGTCAACGCGAACGACACGCTGGCATGTCGCGCCAGGACGGCGTCGATCTCGCCGAGTTCGATTCGCAATCCGCGCAATTGCACCTGCGCGTCGGAGCGGCCGTGGTAGTTCAGCGAACCGGCTAGGTTCCAGGCGACGAGATCGCCCGTTCGGTAGAGCCGTTCGCCCGGCCCGGCGAAGGGGTTGGCAACGAACCGCTCCGCAGTCAGACCTGGACGAGTGTGGTAGCCGCGTGCCAGACCTGTTGTGGAGACGTACAACTCGCCGACCACGCCGACCGGAACGAGGCGCATTCGCGCATCGAGCACGAGCGCATGAACACCGTCGAGCGGGCGACCGATGGTGACGTCGTCACCTGGCGCGAGCGGACTGCCCATCGTGACGACAATCGTCGTTTCGGTAGGACCGTAACTGTTGAAGAACCGGCACCGGCCGCCGAAGCGCTCCACCAACTGCGGCGGGCACACGTCGCCGCCGACGACGACCGCCTGCAGGTCGGGCAGATCGGAACCGTCGACAGTTGCGAGCGCGGCGGGCGCAGTAATGATGTGCGTGATGCGTTGGGCACGAAGCAGTTCGGTCAGTTCATGACCACCGATAACCTCGGGCGGCGCTACGACGAGCGTCGCGCCCGCGCTGAATGCCTGGACCATCTCGAACACAGATGCGTCGAAGCTCGCCGACGACAATCGCAACATTCGCGAGTCACGGCGCGTGCCCAGTTCGGGCCGCGCGGCAGCCGTGTAGATCGCGAGGCCGGCGTGCGTGACGGTGACACCCTTCGGGACGCCCGTCGACCCGGACGTGTAGATCACGTAGGCGGGATGCCGGACGTCGAGGCTCGCAGTGTCGATCGGTGCAGAATCGCGTCTCTGCTCACTCTCGCCGGTCAACCACTCCACCGAATCCGGCAGTCCGGCAACGGTACTCACATCGGTCAGCCCGAGGATGCACCCGGAGTCGGTGAGCATGTGCCGGATTCGCTCCTGCGGATAGCCTGGATCGATCGGCACGAAGGCCGCGCCGGTCTTGGCGACCGCCCACACGGCGACGAGTACTGCGGCCGAACGCGGGAATGCGACCGCCACGAAGGTCTCGGGACGGGCGCCGAGTTCGATCAGCCTGCGGGCCAGCTGATTCGATCGGGTGTCGAGCTCCGCGTACGTCAGCTGCGTGGAGCCGTCGACCACGGCGACGCCGCCCCGCGAAGCTTCGACACCACCGCCAAGTATCTGCGGCAAGGTCTGCGGCCGGGACGCAGGCGGACCGACACGGCGCGCGAGGTCCGTGGTCTCCCCCGCGTCGAGAATCTCGATGTCGCCGACGACACTCGACGGATCCGCTACCGCAGTTCGCAGCACCGCCGAGAACCGTCGGGCGATCGTCTCGACAGTCGCGCGATCGAAAAGGTCGGTCGCGAACGTCAACTGTGCGCGCGCGGACTCGTCGCGACCGGGAGCGGTGACGGCCAGTGCCAGATCGAATTTGGCGGTCGTGGCGGCGAGGTCCAGCGGCTGCACGACGAGCCCTGGCAACTCGACCGACGGCACCGGTTCGTCGACGGAGAACGCAACCTGGAACAGCGGATGATGTGCGGTCGAACGCGCCGGCTTGACGATCTCGACCAGCCGCTCGAACGGCACGTCAGCGTTCGCGTACGCCGCGAGGTCGACATCGCGTACTTCTTGGAGTGCATCGGTGAAGGACGAGCCCGGCGCAATCTGCGTGCGGAGCACGAGCGTGTTCACGAACATGCCGACCACGTCGTCCAACTCGCGTTTACCGCGCCCAGCCACCGGAGTGCCGACCGTGATGTCGCTGCTGCCGCTCAGGCGCGCGAGTAGGACGGCAAACGCCGTGTGCAACACCATGAAAGGGGTGGATCTGGCCGAATTCGCAAGCGCGCGTACGGAGTCGTACGTCGCCGCATCGATCTCGAATTCGACCACGTCACCACGCTGCGACGCGACGGGCGGATACGCGCGGTCGGTAGGAACTGCCAGTCGTTGCGGCAGTTCGGTCAGTGCGCGAGTCCAGTATTCGACCTGCCGACCTGCCACCGAGGACGGATCGTCTTCGGCGCCCAGCGCATCGAGCTTCCACAGGGCGTAGTCCGCGTACTGGATCGGGAGCGGCGTCCATTGCGGCGCGGCTCCCGAAGTTCTGGCGAGGTAGGCGAGCACGATGTCACGAGTCAGCGGCTGCATGGACACGCCGTCCGCGGCGATGTGGTGGACGACGACCACCAGTACCCGCTCGGCGGGTGCGAGTTCGAGCAGCGCCAACCGCAGCGGGACCTGCGTCGTGACATCGAAACCGGTCGCGACCAGTTCGAAGACGTTGCCGGCGACCGCGTCCCGGTCGACGACCCGACGCTCGAGGGCAGGCTGCCACGAGGCCTGGATTGCTTGGACCGGTCCGTCGGGTGTGCTCGGGTACAGGGTCCGCAGGACCTCATGGCGGGCAACGACATCCGCAATCGCGGCGGTCAGTAGCTCGGGGCTCAGTTCGCCTGTCAACCGAAGCGCAGCAGCGATGTTGTAGGCGCCGGACGCCGGATCGAAGCGGTTGATCAACCACATCCGCAGCTGAGCAGGCGACAGTGGCAGTACCGCGGGTCGCGGTCCAGCGATCAGCGGTGGCAGTCGCCGGTCGGCTCCGACCGCCAGTGCCGCAAGTCCCCGGACGGTCGGTGCGTCGAAAAGATCCCGCACTCCGAGATCACTGCCCAGCTCGGCATTGATGCGCGCGACGACACGCATCGCGGTCAGCGAGTTTCCGCCGAGTTCGAAATAGCTCTCGGTGACGCCGATTTCGCGCAACTCGAGCAGTTCGCAGAACACTGCGGCGATGGCGTGCTCGCTCGGCGAATCCGGCGCGATCCGCGTTGCAGGCTCGTAGTCAGGCTCCGGCAATGCTTTTCGGTCGAGCTTGCCCGTCGCGCCCACCGGCATCTCGTCGAGAACCACGAACGAACTCGGCACCATGTACTGCGGCAGGCGCGCCGCCGCATGATCTGCCAACCCGGCCACATCAACGGCGCCCGTGAGATATGCGACCAGGCGTCCAGGGGGAAGAACGACCACCGCGGAACCGCTGACACCATCGGCGTCGCGGAGCACGGCTTCGATTTCGCTCAGCTCGATGCGCTGCCCGGCCAACTTGACCTGGAAGTCCGTGCGGCCCAGGTACTCGAGTTCACCGGCGGGCGACCAGCGCACGAGGTCGCCGGTCCGATAGAGCCGTCGACCCGGCGCGAACGGGTTGGCGACGAAGCGCTCCGCCGTGAGGTCGGGCCGGCCGACATACCCGCGGGCAAGTTGGGCACCTGCGAGGTAGAGCTCGCCCGCCACTGCGACCGGCACCGGCGCCATGCCCGCGTCGAGGACGTAAACCTGCGTGTTCCACACCGGTGCACCGATAGGAACCGGTCCGTCCGCTGTGGAATCCGTCGGGTGAAAGGTGACGTCGACCGCCGCTTCGGTCGGTCCGTACAGGTTGTGCAGCGGCGCATCGAACAACTCGTGCGCGCGATCGACCGTGGCGCGCGGGAGCGCTTCGCCACTGGCGAAGATGCGCCGCACCGAGCGAAGATCGCCGGGATCGGTGTGCTCCAGGAAAACGTCGAGCATCGACGGCACGAAGTGCAGCGTTGTGACGGCGTGCTCGCGTACTGCGCGGGCGAGATACTGCGGATCGCGGTGCCCGTCGTGTTCGGCGATCACGACCCTGGAACCGGCAAGCAACGGCCAGAACAACTCCCACACGGAAACGTCGAACGTTGCGGGTGTCTTCTGCAGGACGACGTCGGTGCTGTCGATCGGGTAGGCGTCCTGCATCCACAGCAACCGGTTGACGATGGCGCCGTGCGACACCGCCACACCCTTTGGGCGGCCCGTCGAGCCCGACGTGTAGATGACATAGGCGGCGTTGCCCGGCCTCGGGCGCACAGGCGTTCCGTTGCCGGACGCGATGTTTTCGACGTGCACGCATGCGACCCCGCCCGGCAGCGCGACCGCATCTGCAGCCGTCGACAGGACGAGAACCGGTGCGGCGCTGTCGAGCACGTACTCGATCCGAGCCGCTGGATGCGCGGGGTCGATCGGCACGTATGCACCACCGGCACGAACGACCGCATGGATCGCAACGAGGAAGTCGATACTGCGGCGCATCGCGACGGCGACGTGCAAGTCGGGTCCGACGCCTCGATCGGCGAGGTAGGCAGCCAAAGACTTGGCACGTGAGGTGAATTCACGGTACGAGAGTGTCTGCGCGCCGAAAGTCACTGCGGGAGTATCCGCGAACGCTCCCGCGGCGTCATCGAGCAGCTCCACCAGCGAAACGGCCGGAACGTCGTGATCGGTAGCGTTCCACCGCCGCAGGATCAGATCCTGCTCGCCCTCGGACATGACGTCGATTGCCGCGACGGGAGCGTCCGGCCGGCTCGTCATCGCGTCGAGGATCCGTGCAAGGCGTTCGGCTAGCGTTCTGATCTCTTTGGCGGCAAGCAGAGTCGGCGCGTACTCCAGATGAAGCCGCAACTGCGGCTCGAGGGTGGCGATCAGCGCGACCGGATAGTGCGTCGCGTCGGCGACGTCGATTCCCGAGACCCGCATGCCGGCGAAGTCGGTGTCAGCGGTCAGGCCCGCGCGATCGATCGGATAGGACTCGAAAACGGTCAGCGTGTCGAAGGTGGCGCCGGCGCCGACCGTCGACTGAATATCCGCCAAGCCGACGTGGTGACCGCCCAGCACCCGTACTTGGTCGGCTTGCGCTCGGGCGAGGAGGTCTGCGACGCTTTCGCCGGCGCGGATTCGCAGCCGCACCGGAACCGTGTTGATGAACAGGCCGAGAGTCTCTGCTGCGCCGGGCAATTCGTGCGGTCGCCCCGAAACAGTGGAACCGAACACGACATCGTCACGAGACAGCAGTCGGGACAACAGGATTCCCCACGCGGCCGAGACGACGGTGTTCGGCGTGACTCCGGTCAGCCGGGCAAGCTCGGTCACCGCGCCGGATTGCTTTGCCGAGAGCGGAACCTCGATCTCGGCAGGCACATGCCGACCGCTCGGATCAGCGTGCGGCACCAACAAAGTCGGCGACTCGACGCCGTCGAGGACACGCCTCCACTCATCGAGTGCCCGGCCGCGATCTTGTTTCGCCAACCACGCGAGGTAATCGCGATACTGCGGCGCCGGTCCGGGAATCTCGGCGTCCGCGGTATAGAGCACCAGCAGGTCCTTGACGAACAACGGCATCGACCAGCCGTCGAACAGGATGTGGTGATTCGTGACGACAAGAGTCGCGGTTCCCGCGTTGTGGACCAGAACGAAGCGAATCAGCGGTGGCGCGGCCATGTCGAAACGGCGGCTCCGTTCCGCGGCGGCGACGTGCTCGGCCGGCATGTCCTCGACTACCCGGAAGGGCACGTCGACCGACCGCGGAATCACCTGGGCAGCAACGCCGTCCGCGTCGTATACGAACGAAGCCCGCAACGGCGCATGCCGTGCGAGCAACCGCCGCGCAGTTCGCTGCATCCGCTCCGCGTCGACAGATCCACCGAGTTGCAGCACGATCTGCCCGACGTACAGGTCGACGTCGTCGGCTGCAAACGTGGCGTGGAAGAGCAATCCCGATTGCAGTGGTGCAAGCGACCACACGTCGTCGAGGTGGCCGTACTCGTTCTCCATGCGGTCGATCCGCGCCTGCCCGACTTCGATGAGCGACACGTCCGACGGCGTCAGCCCACCGGCGTCGGGACGCTGCACGTGTAACGCTAGGCCACGCAGTGCGTCCTGCCACAACGCTGCCAATCGAGCGACGTCAGCATGCGCGAGCACACCCGTCGGGAAACCGAAAGTAGCCGTGAGCTTTCCGTCGCTGCCGACCGCGGCGTTGATATCGAGCGAGAGCCCCACCCGCAGATCGGCCCCGCTGTAGGTATTGAGATCGACCTCGGTGATGGGCAGCCAGTCCCCGTCGGGCGAATCGGCTGCCGGTGTTGTCAGGCGGCCAAGGTAGTTGAAACCGATGTGCGGTTCGGGCAGTCCCGCGAGACTCCCCCGCTGCCGCAGCAAGCCGTAACCGGTGCCGTTGCCGGGAACAGCGCGCAACTGCTCCTTGATTGCCTTTACCGCGATCGCTGCGGCGGCTCCGCCGGAAAGTGCCTCGGCCACATCGATACTCGCAAGGTCGGTTCGCACCGGGAAGGCCGCGGTGAACCAGCCGACCGTCCGGGAGACGTCCGCGCCGGCGATCAGCTCCTCGTCACGACCGTGGGCCTCGAGCGACAGCAGCAACGAGCGCTCACCCCGCCAGGCAGCAATCGCAAGTGCCAGTGCGGCGACGAGACCGTCGTTCGCACTGCCCCTGTAGACCTCGGGCAGAGTGATCAGGACGGCGTCGGTGACATCAGCCGGCACCTCGACCGCGACTCGCTCGACTGTCGAGCCCAGATCGGTGGCAGCCAGCGGACGTGAACCCAGCTGCGCGACAGCCCCGTCGACGATGCCGGTCCAGGCCTCGAGTTCCCCATCGAGGTCGGCCTCGGCGAGCGCATGCGTCCAGCGCCGGTAGGACGTTTCGACGGGAGCGAGCGCCACCCTGGCGCCGGACCGCAGTTGCGTATACGCAACTGCCAAGTCCGGGAGGATAATTCGCCAGGAGACACCGTCGACGACAAGGTGATGAGCAACTACGAGGATCTCAGCGCGCGCGTCTGGGTATTCGAGCACCGTCAGGGTGAGCATTACCCCGGCGCGGGAATCCAGCCGGTCGACCGCCAGTCGAATCTGCTCGTCGCGGAACTCCGCGCGATCGCGGCCGACACCTGCGGCAGCGTGCAGAACACGGGCATCGGCAGAACCAACCGGACCGACCACGAGTTCACCGTCACCGAGCACGGCGCGCAGAGCATCGTGCCGATCGAGCACCGCTGCTACGGCCCCGACCAGGGTCGCAAGATCGAGATCCCCTGGCGCGGCGAGAACTACAGCTTGATAGAAGCGGTCGATATCGGAAGGCCGCCCAGCCCGTTCGAGAACGGCTGTCGCGATCGGCGGCAACGGCAGAGCGCCGACCCCGCCACCGGGCAACTCGCTGAGCCGCATCTGTTGTGCGGCTTGGGCAGTCTCTGCAACCATGGCGATCGCCGCAACTGTCTTGCGCTCGAACACATCTCGCGGCGTAAAGACGACGCCGTCGGCTCTGGCGCGCGAGACGAGTTGAATCGCGATGATGCTGTCGCCGCCCAGCGTGAAGAACGAGTCGTCGATGCCGACTCGATCGAGGCCGAGCACCCCAGCAACAGCATCGGCGATAATCTGTTCGATCGGGGTCGAGGGCGCGCGGTACGTCGCTGCAGCGGAACCGAAGTCGGGTTCGGGCAAGGCTCGCCGATCGACCTTGCCGGCGGGCGTGAGCGGTACACGGTCGAGCTCGACAACGAGTGCGGGCACCATGTGCGGCGGAAGATACTGTCCGGCAAACGAAAGCAATGCTGTGCTGTCGACGACGACTGCCGCTGCTGCTGCTGCAGGCTTCCGTCGCACGTATGCGACGAGCCGATCGTCGACGGCAACGGTCAGTGCGAAGTCGACGGCCTCATGACGCGCGAGGACGGCGTCGATCTCACCGAGTTCGATTCGCATCCCGCGGATCTGAACCTGGAAGTCGCTGCGCCCCTGAAATTCCAGGCCGGTCAAACCGCGCCGCCACCGAACGATGTCGCCGGTGCGGTACAGCCGTGCGCCGGGAACGAACGGGTCGGCAACGAACCGCGCCGATGTCAGTTCCGCGCGCCCGTGATACCCCCGCGCCAGGCCAGGACCGCCGAGGTACAACTCCCCCGGCATGCCCGGCGGCACCGGGCGCAGCCAGCGGTCGAGGACAGCGATCCGCGCACCCTGAATCGGGCGCCCGATCGGGATGTCCTGCGGATCGGTCAGCGCGTCGGAAACGGTGATGACGATCGTCGACTCGGTGGGTCCGTAGCTGTTGACGAAGCGGCACGTCGGCCCGAACCGATCGACGAGGTCGGGTGGGCAGATGTCTCCGCCGACGACAACGGCTTCCAGCTCGACAAGCTGCGTCGCATCGACCGTACCGAGAATCGCGGGGGCCGAAACAATATGCGTGACATGAGAATCGCGGAGCAGTGCAGTCAGATCCGAACCACCCGCAACATCGGGCGACGCGATCACCATCGTTGCGCCGGCCGAGAATGCGACGATCATCTCGAAGATCGACGCGTCGAAGCTCGACGACGAAAACCGCAGCACCCGTGACGATGTCGTCACCGCCAGCTCGGCACGCGCGTCTGCGGCGAACGCGGAAAGTCCGCGGTGTGTGACGACGACGCCCTTCGGCAGACCCGTCGACCCCGACGTGTAGATCACGTAGGCGGCATCGTCGGCGCCGACCTGCGCCCGCACAGGCACACTCGAGGACGCCCACTCCCCCGGCGTCGACCAGTCGACGGAGTCCGGCAGCAGCGCAGTGTGATTGCTGTCGGTGAGCCCGATGACGACACCGGAATCGGCGACCATGTGGCGGATGCGCTCCGCCGGATAGCTCGGGTCGATCGGCACGAACGCGGCGCCCGATTTGATGACACCCCACACTGCAACGACCGAATCGATGCCGCGTTCGAACGAGACTGCGACGAACGAACCACGTCGCACACCACGCTGAGCCAGATACGCCGCCAACGCATTCGAGCGGGCGTCCAGTTCGCGGTAGCTCAGTGTGGAATCGCCACAGACGAGCGCAACCGCTTCCGAAGCTGCGGAAACCCCCGCAGCGAAAAGGTCGGCAAGCACGGAAGGTCGCAGTGCCGGCGGACCCGACACCGGCGCGACGGCAGCGCGTTCGGTTGCCGTGAGCACGTCGAATTCGAAGACCCGACTGTCCGGATCCGCCTCGACGAACTGCGTGAGAAGCCTGACAAAACGGTCGAAATGATCTGCCAACTCGACGGCGGGATACAACGTCGGATTGGCTTCGAAATCGATCCGGGAATTGCCGTCGACGCTCGGATAGATATTGACCGATATGTCCTCGACGGGGCCGGTCGACAAAACGTTGAATTGGCCGGCAACGGCACCGAGAGTGACGTCGGACGGGAAATTCATGATGTTGATGGCGGGTCCGTAGAACGCACGCGTAGCACCGGTGGCACCGCTGTCGCGACGCACATCTTCACTGCGATAGCGCTGATGCCGCAGGGCACCTGTCAGTTCCAATTGAACGGCGGAAACCACGTCGCGAATTGTCGAGGCCGGACCGATGCGAACGCGAAGCGGGACGACATTGGAAACCATTCCGCCCGACCGCCGCAGAACCGCGTTGGTTCGCCCCGATACGGGCAGGCTGAGAACAATGTCTTCCGCACCGGTCATGTGCGAAAGAAACGACGCGAGTGCTGCGACTACGACCGGTGTACCCAGCGTGTCCAAGCGCTCCGCAGCGGCCGCTAGAGCGGCATTCAGTTCAGTGGCGAGCAGGCCGCCTGCCACACGCGGCAACGACACGGGAGCGGCCGTGCGCCCCGCGAGGCTGAGCGGCTCCGGGAGGTCCGCCGCCTTCGCCAGCCAGTAGTCGCGATCCTTGGCGAAACGCGAGGAAGCCCGGTATTCCGCCTCGGCGTCGTTGAGCGCTGCCAGCGCTGGAATCTGCGACGTAGATGCCGACCGCCGCGTGCGGGCTGCCGCGTAGAGCTCGGCCACCCGGTTCATGAAGAGAATTGCGCCGTAACCGTCGAGCGCGATGTGGTGGATGCACGAGTACCAGTAGAAGTGGTCGTCACCCAGTTGCAGGACTGCGGCGTTGATGAGCCGGTCGGACAGCAGATCGAGAGGCTCGGAGTAGTCGGCGAGCATCCATTCTCTGGCAGCTGTCACTGGATCGGCCGCAGACCGGAAATCGATGCGCTCGATGACGTCGTTCAGCGCCGGATCGACGACCTGGTGAGGAACACCGTCGATCTCGGCGAGTCGCAACATCCCGCTGCCGACCTCGCGCGCCGCAGTCCGGCACGCCCGGTCGAGAACGTCGACATCCAACGTCCCACGGACTTCGACGTAGTTCGCAATGACGATCGGGACTTCCGGCGCAAGGTGCTGCGCAAACCAAATGCCCTGCTGCGCGATTGTCAGTGGAAACGTGTGAGTCCCGGTACTCGCATTCCTGTTGGCAGCGGCAGCCAACGACTCTGCCGATTCCAAGTGACTCTCTCTCGCGTTCGGGGTGCAGCGTTGAGCTAAGGTTTGCATAACCTATCCGAGTCGGTCAAGCTGGATTCGGACATCCGATCGACACTCGCGAATCGAATCGCCGACCGGCCGATGCGTCGCAACAAACCGTAGAAAAGGTCAGAATCAATGCGTGTAGCGACATTCGGCTACCAAACTTGGGGGCATCGGACCCTGCAAGCGCTTCTCGATTCCAGTCACGAAGTTGTGCTCGCCGTCACACATCCGACGAGCGACCACGCATACGAAACCATCTGGTCGGACTCGGTGGAAGACCTCGCGCGCAGTAACGGAATCCCAGTTCACCTGGCGAAACGGCCCGACGCCGAACTGATCGCAGCTGTGGAGAATGCCGCCCCGGACATCATCGTGGCAAACAACTGGCGAACCTGGCTACCGCGCGAACTGTACGACTGGCCCAAGCACGGCACCCTCAATCTCCACGACTCGATGCTGCCGAAGTTCACCGGCTTCTCCCCTGTCATCTGGGCGGTCATCAGCGGGGAATCCGAGGTAGGCCTGACCGCACACCGCATGGACGAAGGTCTCGACACCGGCGATGTGCTGCTGCAGCGCGCACACCCGATCGGTCCGCACGACACGGGTACCGATCTCGTGAAGGCGACGATCGACCTGATTCCCGAGGTGCTGGTCGAGTCGCTCGACCTCATCGAGGCCGGCACTGCCACATGGACGCCGCAGAATCTCGCCGACCGGACGTTCTTCCACAAGCGCGCCGAGATCGACAGCCTCATCAACTGGAATTGGCCCGCCGAAGACATCGAACGCTTCGTTCGCGCACTGTCGGACCCCTATCCGAACGCGTACACGTTCTACCGCGGCCAGCGTCTGCGAATTCTCGAAGCGTCGGTCTCGCAGTGCCGCTACGGCGGCACCCCTGGCCGCGTCTTCATTCGCGAAGGCAAGGGCATGGTCATCGTCGCGGGCAGCGACGCCTACCTCGGTCAGCGCCGTGGACTCGTCATCGAACGACTGCGAACTGACGATGGCGTCGAGCACACGGCCGACGAGTTCTTCCCGCACGGCGGCGGATACCTCACGAACGATTAAGTATTGACCCGCTCGCGCACGCGGTCTGGTTCATCATCGGAACCCTCTACGGCATCAAGGACGGTCGAGAACGCCCGCAACCCGGTCCGGTGATCCACTCCCCCAACGACATACAGAAAACTCCGCCACGATGCAGTGCATCGTGACGGAGAATTCGTAATTCCGATCAGGAGCCGAAGCTGCCGGTGTTCAAGCCACCGAGCGGGCCCGCACCGAGCGGTCCGTTGTTGTAGTTGTTGTTGTTATTGCCTTCGAAGAAATCCAGGATGCCCGGGGGCCGCTGGAAGAAATCGAAGAGCGGGTTGCCGCCCCGGTCGTACTCGTTGTAGCACTCGCCCCGCCAGTCGCGGTCGCAGTATCTGTCCGCGTTGTTGATGCCTGGAATCGATTCCGCTGACGCAGGTGCGGCAACCATCGTCATAGGGGCCACAACGAGTGCCCCCGCGATCGCAGCCTTCGCTAGAAGTGTGCCGTAGTTCTTGATCATCCTCGGGCCCTTACTTGTGGAGAGTTTGTATGACGCAATGGGTCTGGCCGCCCGCGAGAGCCATAGACTCTCACCGATATCTATTAAACGCCTTGATCATCGATCATGTGGAAAGCTTCGCTAAATAAATGATCTGATGTGACGGGTGGGGCGTTACACACCCGCCGCAATTACTTCGTCCACGCCAGCAATTCGTCGACTGTCCAGGTGTTGATCACTCGATCCGGGTCCACGCCGTGCGCTTGTGCGCGCTCGCACCCGTAGCCCTGCCAGTCGAGTTGCCCCGGCGCATGAGCGTCGGTGTCGATCGAGAACATGCACCCGGTTTCCAGTGCCATGTCGATCAGCCGACCCGGTGGATCGCGCCGCTCCGGACGGCTGTTGATTTCGACTGCGGTTCCGAAGCGCCTGCACGCCTCGAATACGACCTCGGCGTTGAACTTCGACTCGGGCCGCGTGCCCCGACCGCCCTCGACGAGCCGACCGGTGCAGTGGCCGAGAACGTCCACGTGTGGATTCGCGATCGCGTAGACCATCCGGCGGGTCATCGTTTCGGAGTCCGCGCGCAGATTGGAATGCACGCTCGCGACCACGATGTCGAGCTCGGCAAGCAGGTCCTCGTCCTGGTCGAGACCGCCGTTGTCGAGGATGTCGACCTCGATCCCGGTCAGGATACGAAAGGGAGCCAACTCGGCGTTCAGCTCCGCGATGACGTCGAGCTGGTGGCGCAGCCGCTCCGAGCTCAACCCGTTGGCAACCGTCAGCCGCGGCGAATGATCGGTCAGTGCGCAGTACTCATGTCCGAGAGCTGCTGCCCGGCGCATCATTTCGTCGATCGGGCTCCCACCGTCGGACCAGTCCGAGTGCGTGTGCAGATCGCCGCGAAGCGCAGCGCGCAATTCGCGTCCACCGGCACCGATATCGGCAGCTTCCGACTTCAACTCGGCGAGGTACGCGGGTTCCTCGCCTGCAGCGGCTTGCGCGATGACCGCACCGGTCTTCGGGCCGACACCCGGCAGATTCGTCCAACTGTTCGCCTTCGCATGCAGCGCACGCTGGCTGTCGGTGAGGCCTTCGACGATCTCCGCCGCGCGCCGATACGCCTTGACTCGATGCGTTTCGGCACGGGAACGTTCAAGCCAGTATGCGATCTCTCGCAAGGCCTCGACCGGATCCATGCGATACATACTGTCCGATCGTCCGAACGCGTGCGACGAGTGGTCGGCTACGAGCGGCTGTACTTGACGAATGCGACGCCGTCGTCGAAGACACGGCTCGACGCGACATGGAAGTTGCGGGGCGTATCGACGCTCGCTCCCTGCCCGAACAGAGGCCTGCCGCCACCCAGGACGACCGGGTACAGCTTCAGGAAGATCTGATCCACCTCGGGAAGGAGATGGCGCGCGAGCTCACCGCCGCCGCACAACCAAATGCCCAGGCCGCGTTCCTTTTTGAGTTCGCGAACCTTGCCGATCGGATCCTGCGAAATCAGCTCGATCGCCGGATCGGGGCTCTCCGGAAGAGTCGTCGAGACAACGTACTGGCGCAGGTGCGTGTAGGGACTCGCAGTGCCGGTGCGGACGCCGAAGTCGTGAGTCTTACGGCCCATCAGCACAGTGTCGAACGTGTCGTTGCCGCCTTCCAGGCCCCTGGCTTCACGAACTTTGGTCGGCAACGTCTCGGGATACTGCGCGGTGATCGCCGGACCGTGGTCACCTCCGACCGGAAAGAAATCGACCGAGCCGTCGTCAGCGGCGATGAACCCGTCGATCGTCGACGCGACGTAGTAGGTGAGCTTGCGCATCGGTCCTCCTGGGGTCGGGCTCGGGTTCGACGTTAGCGCGAAAACGCGCCAGCGACGAGAGTTTTCGGTGCTATCGAGTGCCCCTCGGCCGAGGCTGGCAAACCGGGCACGAATACGAGGAGCGATTCATGAATTTCTCCCGCCGAATCGCGGTACCGCACCGTCGGCACGGCTCGTCTTCGCGGCCGTAAGCATCGAGGGAGCGCGAGAAGTACCCAGACTGACCGTTCACGTTCACATACAGCGAATCGAACGAGGTGCCGCCCTGTGCGAGCGCCTCACCCATCACGGCGTGCGCCGAATTCAGCAGGGTTCGCAGTTGCGGCCGAGTGAGCCGGTCAGTCGGGCGATTGCCGTGCAGCTTTGCCCGCCAGAGCGCTTCGTCGGCGTAGATGTTGCCGACGCCGGACACGATCGTCTGGTCCAGTAACGCGCGTTTGATCTCGGTGTGCTTGCCCCGCAGTACATTCACAGTCGCTTCGGCGTCGAACAGCGGGTCGAGCGGATCGCGCGCGATGTGCGCGACGGGCTCGGGCACCAGGGTGCCGTCGATCTCGACAATCGGGGCGATCGCCCAACCACCGAAGGTGCGCTGGTCGACGAATCGCAACTCGTAGCCGTTGTCCAGGACGGCGACGACACGAGCGTGCTTCTCCCGCGGAACGTCCGGGGCCTGCACGAGCATCTGGCCGCTCATACCCAGATGGACGACAAGGGCTTCACCGGCAGGCGCGAGCGTGAGCCACAGAAACTTGCCTCGGCGCAGCGCCGAGTCGATGCGCTGCCCGGTGATTCGGCCGACAAGATCCGCTGCGCCCTCGAAATGCCGCCGGACCGAACGAGGGTGCAGAACCTCCGTGGACTCGACCCTCGCGCCGACCACGTGCTTTTCCAGGCCGCGCCGAACAACCTCCACCTCGGGAAGCTCAGGCATACAGGCCCGCTACGTCTTGTCGGGCGACAGCGTCGCCCACGCCGCACTCGCGGCCTTCTGTTCGGCTTCTTTTTTCGACCGGCCGGTGCCGGTGCCGAGCGGATCGCCGGCGACGACGACGGTCGCCGTGAACTCTTTGTCGTGATCGGGGCCGGTCGAGGTGATTTCGTACGACGGGGTGCCGATGCCCTTTTCCGCCGTCAGCTCTTGCAGGCTCGTCTTCCAGTCGAGGCCCGCGCCCATCTTGGGAGCGCGCTCGAGGAGGTCGGCGAAGAGCCGGCTGACCACGCCTCTGGCGGTGTCGATGCCGTGTTCGAGGTGGACCGCGCCAAGCAGCGATTCCATGCCGTCGGCAAGGATGCTCGGCTTGTCACGGCCACCGGTCTGCTCCTCGCCCTTACCGAGCAGGATGTGTGCGCCGAGGCCGCCGGCACCGAGCCCACGTGCGACCTCCGCAAGTGCGTGCATGTTGACCACGCTCGCACGAAGCTTTGCCAGTTCGCCTTCGGACTTTTCCGGATGCGCAAGGTACAGCTGTTCGGTGATGCTCAGACCGAGCACGGAATCCCCGAGGAACTCCAGGCGCTCGTTGGTCGGAAGCCCACCGTTCTCGTACGCGTACGAACGATGTGTGAGCGCAAGCGTGAGTAGCGCTGGGCCGAGTGCTACGCCCAGCGCTTCGAGCAGATCTTCGTGATTTCCGGCGCCCACAAGGGCGTTGTCCGGCACCGACTCGACTGTATTCAGTCCACTATCGCTTTTATCGCTCGTCACAAGTGTTCTCAGCGCCGCGAGTTAGACGGCTGCAGTAACCTGGCGGCCCTTGTACGTGCCGCAATTCGGGCATGCGGTGTGCGGAAGCGTCTTCTCGCCACATCCACGGTTCGGGCAGGTGATCAGGGTAGGCACAGTGGTCTTCCACTGGCTACGTCGCGACCTGGTGTTGGAACGCGACATTCTCCGCTTGGGAACGGCCACGACTACTTCTCCTCGGCTACTTGGTCAATACGTTCATTGCTGGCGGATCCTGCTGCACTTAGTTTGGCTGCGAGCCCAGCCCAGCGAGGGTCCAGTATCTCATGACTGTGCTCGGATCCGGCAATCGCCAGGCGAACGCCGCATTCGGCGCACAGTCCAAGACAATCGGGCGAACATACGGGCTGCAAAGGCAACCCGAGCCCGACTGCATCGATCACTACGGGTTCCAGGTCGATGAAGTCATCGACGACCCGATACATCTCGTCTTCTTCGGTGGTCTGGTCGGTCGCACTGTCCGGGTACGCGAACAACTCCATCACCTGCAGGTCGAGCACGTCGTCGAACGGCTCGAGACACCGTCCGCATTCACCGACGACGTCGGCGTGGATCGTCGCATTGACGAGCACGCCCTCCGAGACTGCTTCGAGCCGAATTGCCATCTCGACGGTGCTACCGACCTCGATACCGATCAGGTCGAGCCCGATCCGCGACTCCAGCGGGATGGACCGAGCGAGCTCCCGCATCGTGCCTGGACGGCGTCCGAGCGTGCGCGTATCCAACACGAACCCGGCGTCGGTCAATCGACGGTTCGGTCGGCTGGTACGGGGTGACACGGCAGGACTCCATCTTGTTTTTTCGAGCGAACGGGAATGGGCAACCACTCCACGATACGGGAACCTTGGCCAGCCCCAAAATTGCGACGCCGAATACGGCTCGAGTCAGCGGCGCGGACGGGCCGGCTGGTAATCCGAGTTGTAGTCGGGAATGCCGGTCCCCGTGCGCAGCTGCTGGCGGCCGCGGCCGACCGAACGCACAGTCGAGGTCAGGAACTCTTCGAATTCGGCGAGCTTCGTGTCGACGTAGAGGTCGCAATCGGCGCGCAGTCGATCCGACTCGGCGTGCGCGGCGTCGATGACACGAGCCGACTCGGCGTGTGCGGCCTGCACGACCTCGGTTTGCGAGATCAAGCGATCCTGCTCGGCTTTGCCTTCGCTGACGGACAGGTCGTAGGACGCCTGACCGGCCTCGATCATGCGATCGGCCTCACCGCGGGCGCGGGTGGTCAGCGAGTCGTACTCACGCTTGCCGCTGCTGACCGTCTGATCGGCCTGAGCTCGCGCGTCCGCGACCAACTGGTCGGCGTGCGAGCGCGCCTCTGCAACCATGCGATCCGCCTGCGCCTTGGCGTCGGCGAGCAGCCGGTCCGCCTCGTCACGCGAGGTCTCGATGGTGTTGATCGCTTCGGCGTTCGCGCTGGATACCGTTTTCTCCGCGGACGTCCGCGCGTCGTTGACGAGCTTGTCGCGGTGATCGAGTACGTCCTGCGCGTCGTCGAGTTCACCCGGCAGGGCTTCACGCACGTCGTCGAGCAGGTCGAGCACATCTCCACGCGGCACCACACAACTGCGCGTCGGTGGAATTCCGCGTGCTTCCTCGACGATCGCGACCAACTCGTCGAGCGCCTCGAATACCCGGTACACAGCAATCCCCAATCCTGGTGAAACCCCGATCGCAACAACTCGTCGACCCGCGTCAGCGCGGGACCACGTACGAGTTCAGTGTGCCCGCCGAGACCGCGGTGCGCGGGTTCCGCGCGCGGTGTGTCGGCGTTTGTCAGGCCTTTTTGCGCTCGGCCAAGCGAGCCAGCAGACGGTCCAGCACCTTCGGCGGCAGCATGTCCGACACATCCCCGCCGAAGGTCGCGACCTCCTTGACCAGCGAACTCGACAGGTAGCTGTAGGTCGGGTTCGTGGCTATGAACAGCGTGTCCACACCGGACAGCTTCTGGTTCATCTGTGCCATCTGCAGTTCGTAATCGAAGTCGTTGGCACCGCGCAGGCCCTTCACGATCGCGGTGACGCCTTGTTCGCGCGCGAAGTCGACCAGCAGACCGTGCCAGGATTCGACGCGCACACCGGGCAGATGGCTTGTCGAATCCCGGAGCATCTCGATGCGTTCCTCGACGCTGAACAAGCCTTGCTTGCTCTTGTTGATCATCACCGTGACGACGATTTCGTCGAACTGTGCGGCGGCACGGCTGATCACATCCAGATGGCCGTTTGTCACAGGGTCGAACGAACCGGGGCAGACCGCGCCTGTCATGGGATCAGACGGTAGCAGCCGGGGCAGAACCGACCACTGCCAGTTCGAGTTTGGTCTCACCGTACTTGCGCGTGCGAACGGGTTCGTAACCTTGCGGCCACTCCGTGTCGGGCCCGCGCGAGGATCGCTCGAGTACGACGATGGACCCGTCCGCGACCCAACCACGCAACAGCGCACGTAAGTCCGCATCGACCACGGCGTCGGTGAGGCCGTAGGGCGGATCCGCAAGTACGAGGTCGTATGGCTCGAGGGGCGCAGCGGCGAGCGTTTTCGTCACGGTCGCATTGGCGAGCACAGCACCGGGGAGACCGACGTCGGCGATGTTCTGCCTGACGACCGCGGCGGCGCGGCTGTCGGATTCGACCAGCAGGACGTGGCCCGCACCGCGAGACAGCGCTTCGAGCCCCAGCGCACCCGACCCCGCATAGAGATCGAGTACCCGGAGGCCCTCGAAATCGATCCGGCTCACCAAGGCGTTGAACAGCGCCTCGCGGACCCGGTCGGACGTCGGCCGCGTTCCTGCGGGAGGAACGCGCAACCTACGCCCGCCGGCCCGCCCAGCGATAAGTCGCGTCACAGGACGCTATTCCGGGCTCGTCTCTTCACTCGCCGAAATTACCGCGAGCAGGTCGCCGCCTTCGACTTGCTGGACCGCTCCGATGGCCAGACGACTGACCGTGCCACCGCGCGCGGCGGTGATGCCTGCTTCCATCTTCATGGCCTCGATGGTGGCGATGGTGTCACCGGCGGTGACTTTGTCGCCTTCCTTGATGGCGAGGGTGACCACACCCGCGAACGGTGCCGGCACGTGCGACGGGTTGGTCTTGTCGGCCTTCTCCGCGGCGGGGACCTCGGCGGCAATCGACTTGTCCCGCACCGACACCGGCCGCAGCTGACCGTTCAGGATGCACATCACCGTGCGGTAGCCACGCTCGTCGGCCTCCGAGATCGCTTCCAGCCCGATCAGCAACTCCACGCCCGCGCTGAGCTTGACCCGGTGCTCTTCGCCGTGGCGCAGCCCGTAGAAGAACTGGTTCGCCGACAGTCCGGAGGTGTCGCCGTACTTCTCGCGATGAGCCAGGAACTCCTTGGTCGGACCGGGGAACAGCAACCGGTTCAACGTGGCCTGCCGCTGTTTGGAGGTGCCGTCGAGGCCGGCTTCGTCCTCGGCGGTCAACGCGGTGATCGGTTTCGGTGCGCTGCGGCCCTGCAGTGCGTTCGTGCGGAACGGTTCGGGCCAGCCACCGGCGGGGGTGCCGAGTTCACCGTGCAGGAACCCGATCACCGAGTCCGGGATGTCGTACTTGTTCGGGGTAGCCGCGAAGTCGTCGACGTCGACACCGGTACCGACGAGGGCGAGAGCGAGGTCGCCGACCACCTTCGAGGACGGGGTTACCTTCACCAACCGGCCCAGCAACCGGTCCGCGGCAGCGTATTTCGCTTCGACCTCTTCGAACTTGTCCCCCAACCCGAGCGCGATCGCCTGCTGGCGCAGGTTCGAGAGCTGTCCGCCCGGGATCTCGTGGGTGTAGACCCGACCGGTGGGGGCGGGCAGCCCGGACTCGAACGGTTTGTACACCTTGCGCAGCGCTTCCCAGTACGGCTCCAGGTCGCACACGTTGGCCAGATTCAGCCCGGTGTCGCGCTCGGTGTGTGCTGCTGCGGCCACGATCGCCGACAACGCGGGCTGGCTGGTGGTGCCGGCCATCGCGGCGCTGGCACCGTCGACGGCGTCGGCGCCCGCGGTCCAGGCGGCGAGGTAGGTCGCGAGCTGACCACCGGGGGTGTCGTGGGTGTGCACGTGCACCGGCAGATCGAAGTTGCTGCGCAACGCGGTCACCAGCGTGGTGGCCGCGGGTGCGCGCAGCAGCCCGGCCATGTCTTTGATCGCGAGGACGTGGGCACCGGCCGCCACGATCTGCTCGGCCAGGCGCAGGTAGTAGTCGAGGGTGTAGAGGTTTTCGTCCGGGTTGGACAGGTCACCGGTGTAGCTCATCGCGACTTCGGCTATGGCGGTGCCGGTTTCGCGGACGGCGTCGATCGCGGGGCGCATCTGGTCGACGTTGTTGAGGGCATCGAAGATGCGGAAGATGTCGATCCCGGTGTCGGTGGCTTCGGACACGAACGCCCGCGTCACCGCTTCCGGGTAGGGGGTGTAGCCGACGGTGTTGCGTCCGCGGAGCAGCATCTGCAGACAGATGTTGGGGATCGCCTCGCGCAGGGCGGCCAACCGTTCCCACGGGTCTTCGTGCAGGAACCGCAGACCGACGTCGTAAGTCGCGCCGCCCCAGGCTTCGATGGACAGCAGCTCCGGGGTCAGGCGGGCGACGTGGCCTGCCACGCCGAGCAATCCGGTGGTGCGGACCCGGGTCGCCAGCAACGATTGGTGCGCGTCACGGAACGTGGTGTCGGTGACACCGAGCGCCTTCTGCTCGCGCAGGGCTTTGGCGAAACCGTCCGGCCCCAACGCGAGCAACCGTTGCCGCGAGCCGTCCGGGGGTGCGGTGTCGAGGTCGATCTTGGGTAGCTTGTCGGCCGGGTACACCGTCGACGGGCGCTCACCGTGCGGCTTGTTCACCGTGACATCGGCCAGGTAGTTCAGAATTCTGGTGCCGCGGTCCGCGGAGCTGCGCAGCGTGAGCAGTTGCGGGCGTTCCTCGATGAACGACGTCGTGACCCGGCCCGCGCGGAAGTCCTCGTCGTCGAGCACCGCCTGCAGGAACGGGATGTTCGTCGAGACACCGCGAATGCGGAACTCCGCGACCGCGCGGCGCGCCCGTGCGACCGCGGTCGGGAAATCCCTTCCGCGGCAAGTCAATTTGACCAGCATCGAGTCGAAGTAGGCACCGACCTCGGCGCCCAGGTTCGCGCCGCCGTCCAACCGGACACCGGCACCACCGGGGGTGCGGTAGCCGGTGATGCGGCCGGTATCGGGACGGAACCCGTTGGCCGGGTCCTCGGTGGTGATGCGGCACTGCAACGCCGCACCGCGCAGCACGATCGTGTCCTGACTCAATCCCAGATCATGCAGGGATTGGCCGGCCGCGATCCGCAGTTGCGACTGCACCAGGTCGACATCGGTGACCTCCTCGGTCACGGTGTGCTCGACCTGGATACGGGGGTTCATCTCGATGAAGACGTGGTTGCCGCGCGTGTCGAGCAGAAACTCGACGGTGCCCGCGCAGGTGTAACCGATCTGTTTGGCGAACGCGACCGCGTCGGCGCAGATCTTGGCGCGCAACTCGGGCGGCAGGTTCGGGGCCGGTGCGAGTTCGATGACCTTCTGGTGGCGGCGCTGCACCGAGCAGTCCCGCTCGAAGAGGTGGATGACGTTGCCGTGCTGGTCGGCGAGGATCTGCACCTCGATGTGGCGCGGATCGATCACGGCCTGCTCGAGGAACACCGTGGGGTCACCGAACGCCGACTCCGCTTCGCGGGCGGCGGCTTCGATCGACTCCTTCAGCTGTGCCGGGTCGGCCACCCGGCGCATGCCGCGGCCACCACCGCCGGCGACTGCTTTGACGAAGATGGGGAACTGCATGGTCTCGGCAGCGGCGAGGAGTTCGTCGATGTCGGCCGAGGGTTCCGAGGACGCCAGCACCGGCAGACCGGCCGCCTTGGCCGCGGCGATCGCGCGGGCCTTGTTCCCGGTCAGTTCGAGAATCTCGGCAGACGGGCCGACGAAGGTGATGCCTTCGGCCGCACACGCCGCGGCGAGGTCCGGGTTCTCCGACAGGAACCCGTAACCGGGGTAGATCGCATCTGCGCCCGCGCTCTTGGCGGCCGACACGATCTCCTCGATCGAGAGATACGCCCGGACCGGATGGCCCTTCTCCCCGATCTGGTAGCTCTCATCGGACTTCAACCGATGGACCGAGTTGCGGTCCTCGTACGGGAAGACGGAGACGGTTCCGATGCCCAGTTCATAGGCTGCACGGAACGCGCGAATTGCGATTTCGCCACGGTTGGCGACCAAGACTTTCGAGAACATTGGCTTAACGTACCTGTGTCGTAGGGCACTCGCGTAAGCCGAGTCGGCAAAACCGAAACTTCACAATGAACTTCGCAAGGTGTGAGGTTTCGGAGGCGAAGATGTGTGCCCGCTGCCGATAATGCGCCGCGTCGGCGCGCAGGCCGCTCGAGGTAATTCGATGCACCGCGAATCGATTCCCAGCGCCTGGAAACCCGGTCTCGAGGCGGCAGCGACACACCTCCCCGGGCGTGTCGCACTCAGCCGAGCGACGGTGCACCAAGGCCCTGACCAGGGTCGGCACCTCAGCTAGCACACGCTTCGGCGTGGCGCCAGAGGCTTGTGACATCACTTGTCAGAAAAACGTCATTGCTCATATCAGCTTTCGTCCTATTTTTAGTCACAGAATTATTACAACTCCATTTCTATTGCGAGAACATGGGTGCAGATCTACGCTTGCGAAACCAGGCGTAGCGGACCCCCGAATCACGCCAAATCCCACGTCAGAAGGTGTATGACAGTGCGAAAATCTGTTGTTCTAGGTGCCATCGCGGCGAGCGCTGCGGCGCTGCTCCTTCCGACCGCGACAGCGAATGCCGACACGACCGTGACGATCTCGGTCGCCGCCGGCAATCTGAATATCAGCGATCCAGCCGCCGCGACGCTCACCTTGAGCGGAGCGAACTACAGCGGCTCGATCGGCGATGTTCTCGTCACCGACGATCGCGGAAATCTGCTCGCGACGTGGACGGCGAAAGCGGCGATGACCGCCTTCACCAATGCCTCCGATTCCGTCGCCGCATCCAACACCACCTACACGCCCGGATTGGCGACACCGGTCTCCGGACTCGGACTCGTCACACTGCCTGCCCTGGTCCCCCCGGCCATGAGCAGCACCCCCGCGACGGTCATGAGCCTCACCGCGGGTGTCGGCAAGAACAAGGTCAAGTGGAACCCGACCCTGACCACGCCGGCCAACCTCTACAACGTCTCGCAAGGCAGCTACACCGCAACCCTTACCCACTCGGTCGCCTGACCCGCGTCCACTGCGCGGACAACCCACCGCAGCAGCCCCATCCGGCAGGAGATTTCGCTGATGCGGTGGTTAACCGTTCTCTTGATCGCTCTGTTCGGCGTGCTGAGCACTCCGCACGCAGTTGCTGAGCCGATCGACGAGCCGACCCAACCCCAGTTACCGGGACTCGGAATCAGGCTTCTCCAAATCCCGGAGGCTCTGCAGGACGATCCCCGCGCACGGATCTACATCATCGACAATGTCGCACCCGGAACCACGATCACCCGTGCGATCGAGGTACAAAACCGGACCGGGCGCGACCAGCCCGTCGACGTCTACCCCGGTGCCGCCTTCATAGAAGAGGAAGGCGGCTTCGGAGTCGAGGACGGCGCAGCCGTCAACGACCTCACATCCTGGATGAAAACGGACCTGAACAAGATCGACATGACCGACGGCGAAATCGCAACCGTCGACCTGACGATCGATGTCCCCAGAGATGCACCCGAAGGCGAGCAGTACGCCGTCCTCTGGGCGCAGGTGACGAGCGCGGGACCCGCTGGTACGGGCACGATTCTGGTCAATCGCGTCGGAATCAGGGTCTACCTGTCGGTCGGCCCCGGCAACGGTCCCAAGCCCGACTTCACGATCGATTCACTCACACCGCGGCGCAACGAAGCCGGTTCGCACGAAGTGGTCGCCGAGGTATCGAATACCGGCGGACGGGCACTCGATCTCGGCGGTGAAGTGATCTTGACCGAGGGTCCCGGTGGCCTCTCTCTGGGACCGAAACCGGCCACGGGAACGACCGTCGCGCCCGGTCGCAATGCTCAGGTCGTCTTCGCCCTCGATACGGTCCTGCAGCCGGGCCCATGGCAGGCGACGGTGACGCTCAAGAGCGGCAACCTGACCCGAACAGTCACGGGCACACTGACATTCCCGGACTCCGGCTCGGGCGAATCCGTCGACACGACTACGCCGCAGGCGCCGGGAACGTCGTGGACCTGGTACATCGTCGGTGCCACGTTTGCTCTTCTGCTTGCACTTGTCGCACTGCTCGCATACCGGCTCTTCAAACGGTCGCCGGTTTCGAACGGCCACAAGAGATGAACAGGTCGCCAGTTCTACTAGCGCTGGCGACATGCATCGCCCTGGGCGTCACAGTTGCGCACGCGGAGCCGGCCGATCCTGAGCCTGCCCCGCCACCGCCGGTGCCCGCAGCCCCACTACCGACAGTCTTCGTCACGCCGCCGGTAGGTCCGCCGACAACCCGCGCACCCGACGCAACCGCACCGATCGGGACTGCTCCCAACGGAACCATGCCGAACGGGACCGTTCCCAACGGGACGATGCCCGAGGGCGCGGTACTGAACCCGGGAGTGCAGCAAGCCGCAACTCCGAACGCGATCGCACCCACGGTGATCACGCCGGGTACTCCGTCCGTACAAACCCTCTCCCCCGCAAACGATCCCACTCCGTTGAGCGCCGAACCGACCACGACGTCATTGGACGACGTCGCGGGCGAAATCGTCACAACAACCGCCGAACCGACCACGTCCACCGAAGCGACGACCACCGAACCGCCGCTGCCGACCACCACCGTAGAACCGACGACGACGACCGAAACGACCACGACGACCGAAACGACGACCACGGAGACCACGTCAACGACGACGACAACGACCGGCGGTGCACTGACGATCAGCACCGGAGGATTCGCGGGATCGACCGACGGCACCGACAACCCAACCGTGCACGGCACGATGCCCGTGACCGTCACAGACGGTCGCGGCGGCGAAGAGGGTTGGGTGGCCAGCGTCAGAATCTCCGATTTCGTCGGTGCCCGAACGGGAACGATTGCTCCGGGCAGCGGCCGATATACCTCGAGCTCGACGGAATGCAGCGAATCGACCGGAATGCAGCGCTTGTCCAGCTCCCTGACCGCAGTGCAATCGGCACAAACAGAATGCAATGCAAGTTGGCTTGCAGATATCGAATTGGACGTACCGCGGGACGGAGTTGTCGCCGACAAATACACGGCGACCATCGTCCACTCGGTTGCATGAATAGTTTTCCCGACACCGACAGTCGACGTCGGGACCGTGCGAGCGCACGGGACCAGAAAAGAAAGGAGTCAATCCAATGACGATCAATCGCACGTCGGGAATGCGTCGTTGCACGAGAATGGTTCGGGCAACATTATTTTCGTTGGTTGCCACCGTTGCCCTCGCAGTGGGGAACAGTACGCAGGCCGGCGCGGTGGTCGATGCATCGAACCACATCGTCGATTTCGACGGCAACGACATCAGCGTGTCGATGGTCGACACCAATTTGATGTTCGTGCCACCGCTCGACGACAGCATTTTCACCCGCGAATGGTTTCACGGTGGCCGCGCCGCAATAAAGATCACCGGCGACAAGGCAAAAGACTTTGCAGGCACTGTCAAAATGGGTTACCAAGTGGGTTACCCAGCGACCTTCACCGGTGCATTGACATTCACCTGGGATACTCCCAACTTCACGATGCAACTCGGCACCAACGGATTCGCGCCGCAGCTGACGTCGGGACTTCCGACGTTCGGCACGACGATGTCGGTCGGCAACGGTCCCGGAATCGTCGATATCGAGGTGATCAGCACATCGTTCACCGGTGACACCACCGAGATCGGGATGTCCGCGTTCCATGCGTCCGTGACAGGCGTTATCGGGCGTACCAATATTCGTCCGTGGGTCACCGTGATCAACAGCTCGGGGTTCCGGGTCACGACCATCGGACCGATCTACCGGAACTGACAGGTTAAGTAGATGCGACCGAGAATTGGTGTCGCGGCGGTGGCATTCCTGGCCATTGCCGCAACCACCATCGGTTCGTCAGCGATACAACGAGATTCGACGCATGGTTCCGCCGATCCGCAGTCGGGGGATCTCGGAGCCATTGCACTCGTCGCAGCGTTGGGCGGACCGGTGACGCCGGGAGCCGATCCCGTTCCGTCGGTCGGCATTTTGCCGTCGCGGCCGAATCCACCGCGGCTGCGTGCGTTGGGTTCGGACACCTCGTCTTCACCCGAGCGCCCAGTTCTACGGCAAACCGGCACAGGCGATCTCGCTCCGCGGGGAAGTGCGTTCGGCATCCCCGAACTGGTACTCGCGGCTTACCGCAACGCGGAGCTCGCGCTCGGTAGCACGATGCCGGGTTGCGGGCTCTCGTGGAACCTGCTCGCCGGCATAGGCAAAATCGAGTCCGACCACGCGGGAGACGGCCGCACCGACGTCGCGGGCACGACAACGACAGCAATTCTCGGACCGGCGCTCGACGGCAGTCTGCCTGGCAACGAGGTGATCAGTGCCGGTGCCGGCCAGGGCTACGTCCGCGCTGTCGGTCCGATGCAGTTCCTGCCCGAGACCTGGCAGCACTGGTCCGCCGACGGAAACGGTGACGGTGTCGCCGATCCGAACAATGTTTTCGACGCCACGTTGGCCGCAGGCAAGTACCTCTGCGCGGACGGCGTGAACCTCGACGATCCGGCAGATCGACTCGCGGCAATCTTGCGGTACAACCACTCGCTGTCATATGCCGCGGACGTGCTGAGTTGGGCGTCGGCCTATCGCAACGGAGGTGTCCCCACGCTGGTCGACGTGTCCGAGAACATCCAGGTCCCGCAGTCCTACGACGCGTCGATGTTCGTCGCTGCGGAACCGGCCGAAGCAGGATCCGCGAGCGACTCGTCGCAATCGGGTTCGCCGACAACAGTTTCCGGTCCGCAGACCATCTCACCGATTGCGGGCAGGACCAGCGCGGCAGGTCAGGGAACCGCCGCCACGCCGTCGACGGCACCGCCGCGAGTGCTGCCGATCCCGCAGCCCGTCGTTCGAACCACTGACGCAGCGCTACCGCCGACCGAGGAGCCTGATCCGACTGCGCCGGTAACGCTCGTCCCGTCTGTCATCGTGCCGACGCCCGCCGTAACGGCACCCGTTACCCAGGCTCCGGGCATCCCCGGACCCGTCGACCCGTTGCCGATCAGTCCCCAAACCATCAGTCCCCAAACCATCAGTCCCCAAACCATCAGCCCGCAAACCATCAGCCCGCAAACGCTGAACCCGCAGACCGCCGATCCGCAGCCGGCGAACCCGGGACCTGCCGAACCGCAACCCGCAAACCCACAACCGGCAAACCCGCAACCTGTGAACCCACAACCTGTGGTACCCAACGTGATTCCGAACGTGCCGACCGTCATCCAGCCACAGGTCGTTCCCGTCGTGCCCGCCACGAACTGAGATCGGCATATGATCGATATGCAGCTGGTTCGCCGGCGCGACCGATCGGAGCCCCGAGAAGGTCGCACGGCGTCGAAGCTCACGCTCGTCCGACGAGCGCGAGTGAGAGGGAACCCGGTGGAAATCCGGGACTGTCCCGCAGCGGTAAGCAGGAACGACCGCCGTCACATGCACTGGGCCCCGCGCCTGGGAAGCGACGGCCATTAGGTTCGGCCCATTCGAGTCGAGTGCCCGCGAGTCCGAAGACCTGCCGACTGTGCTGGGTACGCCGTACCCAGCGGTCCCCGCCTCGTGGATTGGGCGTGCAGACCTGCGCGGCGTCCTGACCTGTGGACCCGCCGGTGTGCCGTGCCGTCGGGTGGTGGCCATCTACGCATGTCCACAGGAGTGACAACCGTGAGTAATTCCTTCACAGCTTCGGTCCTCGGCGTTCCGCGCATCGGACCACGCCGCGAACTCAAACGCGCAATCGAGGCCTACTGGGCGGGCCGAATCGATCAGGCGGAGCTGGCTTCGGTCGCCGCCGCGCTGCGCACGCAGCAGTTCGCCGACCTCCGGACCGCGGGGCTCGACTCGATCCCCGTCGGCACCTTCTCCTACTACGACCAAGTCCTGGACACTGCCGTGCTGCTCGGTGCCTTACCGCCGCGCTTCGACGACGTCGCCGATCCGCTCGATCGGTACTTTGCCGCGGCACGCGGGAACGACGCGATCGCACCGCTCGAAATGACGAAGTGGTTCGACACGAACTACCACTATCTGGTGCCCGAGATCGCGCCGTCCACGACGTTCTCGCTGCATCCGGAGAAGGTCCTGGCCGAGCTGAAAGAAGCTCTCGCCCTGGGCATACCAGCCCGACCGGTCGTCATCGGTCCGATCACCTTCCTGCTGTTGGCGAAGGCAGTCGACGGCGCGGGCCCCCTGCTGGACCGGCTCGACGAGCTAGTACCGCTCTACACCGGCTTGCTCCGTCTCCTCCACCGCGCCGGGGCGGAATGGGTGCAGATCGACGAACCAGCGTTGGTCACGGACCTGAGCGACGAAGCATTGCACGCCGTTTCGCGTGTGTACGACGAGCTTTCCGGACTCACGGACCGACCGGCGATCCTCGTGGCGTCGTACTTCGGCGAACTTGGTCAGGCACTGCCCGCGCTGGCGTCGACAGGCATCGAGGGCCTGACCATCGACCTCGTGGCCGGCAGTTCGATCAACGTCGCTACAGTTCCCGCACTTGCCGGGAAACTCGTCGTGGCGGGCGTAGTAGACGGTCGCAATGTGTGGCGTACGGACCTGGACGCGGCTTTGACAACGTTGGGAACACTGCTCGGATCGGTCGGGGCGCTTGCCGTCTCGACGTCGTGCTCGCTGCTGCACGTTCCGTACAGCCTCGACAACGAACCCGACCTCGAGCCGAGACTGGCGTCGTGGCTGGCATTCGCCGCCGAAAAGATCAACGAGGTAACAGTTCTCGCACGCGCCCTGCGTAGTGAGCCGGTCGCTGGTGCGCTACTCGAGGCCCGCGTTGCGCTGGCGGGTCGTCGCGCGGACCCGCGTTTGCACAGTGCGGCGGTTCGAGCACGGTTGGCCACGCTGGGTCCGGACTCGAGCCGACGGGCAGCGGCCGGGTCGCGTCGCGCAAGGCAGGCCGACCGCCTCGACCTGCCTGCCCTGCCGACCACGACAATCGGCTCCTATCCCCAGACAGCGCAGATCCGAGTTGCACGCGCCGCGTTGCGTAAAGGTGAGATCGACGAAGCAGAGTACGAGCGGCGGATGCGGTCCGAAATCGCCGATGTGATTGCGCTGCAGGAGAAGCTGGGTCTCGATGTGCTTGTCCATGGCGAGCCCGAGCGCAACGACATGGTGCAGTATTTCGCCGAGCAATTCGACGGCTACTTCGCTTCGGCGAACGGGTGGGTGCAGTCCTACGGCACGCGGTGCGTCCGGCCGCCGATCCTCTACGGCGATGTCGTGCGACGCGCACCGATGACGGTCGACTGGATCACCTACGCGCAGTCGCTGACCACCAAGCCGGTCAAGGGCATGCTCACGGGTCCGGTGACGATCCTCGCGTGGTCGTTCGTGCGCGACGATCAGCCGCTCGCCGATTCGGCACGCCAAGTGGCACTTGCCATCCGGGACGAGACCGTCGACCTGCAGGCGGCGGGAATCCGCATCATCCAGGTCGACGAGCCGGCCTTGCGCGAGCTACTCCCCCTGCGCGACGCGGACAAACCCGCGTATCTCGCGTGGGCGGTCGAAGCGTTCCAGCTCTCGACATCGGGGGTCTCGGATTCGACCCAAATCCACACGCACCTCTGCTATTCGGAGTTCGGTGAGGTTATCGGCGCGATCGCGGGACTCGACGCGGATGTCACGTCGATCGAGGCGGCGCGGTCACACATGGAGGTGCTCGACGACCTCAACGCGGTCGGCTTCGACCTCGGCGTCGGACCAGGCGTGTACGACATCCACTCCCCCCGCGTGCCGAGCGTCGACGAGATCGTGACGTCTCTGCGCGCGGCGCTGCAAGCCGTTCCGGTGGAGCGACTCTGGGTCAACCCGGACTGCGGTTTGAAGACTCGCGGCACGGCGGAGGTGGAGGCATCGTTGCGCAATCTCGTTGCGGCGGCGGCGAAGGTGCGGGCAGAACTATAGAGAGTCGGTGCGCGGCTGGGTACGGCTCAGCCGCGCACCGCGCGCTGCGGGACTCCGGAGTACTCGCTCAACGGCCGGATCAGCGCGTTCGAACCCGCCTGCTCGATGATGTGGGCGGTCCAGCCGGTGATCCTGCTCATCACGAAGATCGGCGTGAACATCTCGATGTCGAACCCCATCAGGTAATACGCAGGGCCGGTGGGGAAATCGAGGTTGGGCTCGATGCCGGTGACTTCGCGCATCGTCGACTCGAGTTCGTCGTACATCGCAAGCCATTTCGCACCGCCGGTCACCGCTGCTACTTCGTCGAGCGCAGCCTTCATCGTCGGAACCCGCGAATCGCCGTTCTTGTAGACCCTGTGGCCGAACCCCATGACCTTCGCCTTGGCGTGCAACTTACGCCGCAACCAGTCCGCCGCCTGCGAGGATTCACCGATCTCGAGCATGTCGTGCATGACTGCCTCGTTCGCACCACCGTGCAGGGGTCCTTTCAAAGCGCCGATCGCAGCTGTCACCGCGCTGTACATGTCTGACTGGGTCGATGTCACCACCCGCGCGGCGAATGTCGACGCGTTGAAGCTGTGCTCCGCGTACAGAATCAGTGAAATTTCGAAGGCTTTGACAATTCGCAAGTCCGGAATCGAACCGAACGACATATTGAGGAAATTCTCGGCGAAGCCCAGATGTGAGTGCGGCGCAATCGGTTCCAGCCCGCGACGGCGACGCATGTCGGCTGCGATGACGGTCGGCAGGACGGCCATCATCCGCAACGCCTTTGCGAGATTCGCCCGGCGCGCGTTGTCGTCCACCTCCGGATCTTCACAGCCCAGGTAGCTGATCGCGGTCCGGACCACGTCCATCGGGTGGCAGTTGTCGGGCAGTTTCGCGACGAGCGACAGAAGCGACCTGTCAGCGCGCCGCAGCGCACGCTCGCGCTGCATGAACAGAGCCAGCTGACTCGGGTCGGGTAGCTCCCCATACCAAAGCAGGTACGCGACCTCCTCGAACGTGCACGAAGCCGCGAGATCCTGCACGGCGTACCCGCGATACGTCAGCGAATTCGTCTCCGGCACAACCTTCGAGATGGCGGTCGTATCGACGACGACGCCGGCCAAACCCTTCTTGATGTCGGTCATGCTGACTCCGTAACGGTGAAGTTGAAGATCCCGGTGTCGAACTCGTTGTAGTTCTCGTATTCGAGCAAGTCGTAAAGAGCTGCCCGATGCTGCATCCGATCCAGATGCGCTGCCTGCGTGCCGGTTGCAGCAATCTCGCGAAGCCCTGCCTCGACCGCGAACATCGCGATCCGCAGCGTCGTGACCGGGTAGATGACGACGTTGAACCCGAGATTCTCCAGTTGCTGCGCCGACAGCAGGTCGGACTTGCCGAACTCGGTCATATTGGCGAGCAACGGAACCTGCACGCCCGCGCGGAACTTCTCGAACTCGGATTCGTCGGCGAGCGCCTCGGTGAAGATCAGATCCGCGCCCGCATCGGCGTAGGCCTTTGCCCTGTCGATTGCCGCATCCAGGCCCTCGACAGCGCGGGCGTCGGTCCGAGCGCAGATGACGAAATCAGGATCGCGCCGCGCAGCGACGGCGGCATGGATGCGCTGCGTCATATCGCCCACCGGCACAACAGCTTTCCCGTCGAGGTGGCCGCAGCGCTTCGGATTCACCTGATCCTCGAAATGCGCCGCCGCTACGCCGGCGTCCTCGAGAACGGTCACGGTCCGCGCTGCGTTCATGGGTTCACCGAAGCCGGTGTCTGCGTCGATCAGGGTCGGCAGGTCGGTGACGCGGGCGATCTGCTGCCCGCGGGCAGCGACCTCGGTCAGCGTCGTGAGGCCGATGTCGGGTAACCCGAGATCTGCCGCCAGCACCGCTCCAGATACGTACACACCTTCGAACCCCAAGCGCTGCACGGCCATTGCAACCAGCGGGGAGAACGCGCCGGGTAAACGCTGAAGCTTTCCCGACGCCAAACCTGCCCGGAACGCCTTGCGCTTGTCGCTGGCCGACGTGGTCGCTGCTATAACCCGGCCCATCAGAAGACTCCCGTCGGTACAGCGGGCGCCTGCGCGAGAACGTCGTCGGAAACCGTGAAGGTCAACCGATCGAGTTCTCCCGCAGCAAGTTCCGCAGTTCGCGAAGCAGCTTCGAGAAATCGCTTCTGTTCGGCTGTGTCGACCACACCGTCGGCCAGAGTCCGAAACTTCTCGATGTACTGCTCACGTTCGAAAGGCCTGGCACCCAGCGGATGTGCGTCGGCGACAGCGAGCTCGTCGACGATCACCTCGCCGTTCTTCATGGTGATGACAGCGCGTGCGCCGAAAGCCTTCTCAGCGGGATCGGTCGAGTGGTAGCGGCGCGTCCACTCCGGGTCTTCTGTGGTGGAGATCTTGCGCCACAGCTCGACTGTGTCAGGACGTTGCGCGCGCTCCGGTGCATAGGACCGGTGATGGTGCCATTCGCCGTCCTGCAACGCGACCGCGAAGATGTACATGACGGAGTGGTCGAGTGTTTCCCGGCTCGCAGCCGGATCGAACTTCTGCGGATCGTTGGATCCGGTCCCGATCACGACGTGCGTGTGGTGACTTGTGTGGAGCACGATCGACGCGATCCGGTCGAGGTCACCGATCCGGGCGCGCATACGACGGGCCAGGTCGATGGGTGCCTGGCTCTGGTACTCGGCCGAGTGCTCCTTGGTGTAGGTATCGAGAATTGCCCGCTTCGCCTCACCCGGACCTGGCAGCGGCACAACGTATTCCGCACTCGGACCGCCGAGCAGCCAGGCGATCACGCCGTCCTCGCCTTCCCAGATCGGTGCGGGTGCACCCTCGCCGCGCATTGCACGGTCGACGGCTTCGACGGCCATCTTTCCGGCGAACGCCGGTGCATAGGCCTTCCAACTGGAGATCTCGCCCTTGCGCGATTGCCGCGTCGCGGTTGTGGTGTGCAACGCCTGCCCGACTGCCTGGTAGATGGTCTCGGCGCCGAGGTTCAGCAGGGTGCCGATTCCCGCGGCCGCGGAGGGACCGAGGTGTGCGACGTGATCGATCTTGTTCTCGTGCAGGCAGATTCCCTTGACGAGGTCGACCTGGATTTCGTATCCCGTTGCGAGACCGCGAATCAGGTCCGCACCCGAACGTCCTGCATGCTGCGCTACCGCCAGAATCGGCGGGATGTTGTCTCCCGGATGGGAATACTCCGCAGCGAGGAAGGTGTCGTGGAAGTCGAGTTCGCGCACGGCAACCCCATTGGCCCACGCGGCCCACTCCGGGGACACCCGATCGGTAGCGGGGTGCCCGAAGACGGTGGCGCCCGGCGTGTACGGATGCCGCAGAGCCTGCGCGCGAGCACTCGCGACCGGTCGGCGGACCAGCGCTGCAGCAGCCACAGCTGCGTTGTCGATGATGCGGTTGACGATCATCTCCGCGGTGTCTGCGGGTACCTCGACGGCGTCGGTGGCGACCTCAGCGATGTTCCAGGCCAGGTGTTCCGATCGCGGAAATGCCTCGGCCGACCGCCGGGTGCGCACTACGTGGGCCTTCATATGTCCTCCTGTGTTCATCTCCTTCGCACGCTACGCACCTGCAGCGGCAACGAGAATGCCTTGCAAAGGCCTATTTGTGTGGGGTGAAGGTCGCGAATTTGCGAAGGTTGCGAAGATGGATTCGGCTACGGTTGATGCGTGCGCAAGATGTATGCGGGAGCCCGGCTGCGTCGCCTCCGTGATGAACGCGGACTGACGCAGGCTGCCCTTGCGTCGATGCTCGAACTGTCGCCGAGCTATCTCAACCAACTCGAACGCGACCAGCGCCCGATGACTGTCGCCGTGCTGCTCAAACTCAACTCGGTCTTCGACCTGGACGTTCAGTTCTTTGCCGCAGACAAGGACGCGCGGCTCGTGTCGGACCTCCACGATGCGCTGGTCGAGTCGTCGGCAGGTGCGACAGCCGCCCTCACCGAGATCGAAGAATTGGCCGCGCGAATGCCGGACGTGGCGCAGACGATCGTCACCATGCATCGCAGGCTGCACGCTGTGACGGACCAGCTCGATCGCCTGTCCGGCACCCTGTCCGGCGGCACTTTTCCCGACCCCACGGTACCGATGCCGTACGAGGAGGTCCGCGACTTCTTCTACGACCACCGAAACCACATACCGATCCTCGATCACGCCGCAGAGCGACTCTTCGAAGACAACGGCCTCACTGTCGGCTCGATCGATCGCCAACTCGCACGGCTCGCATCCGACCTCGCCGGCGTCACTGTGCTCGTCGGCGGGGACGGTGCCGACAGCTCCATCCCGAAACGTCAGTACGACAAGGAGACTCGCACCTTGACGCTGGCGCGCCGGCTACAGCCGGGCCAACGAGCGTTTCAGATTGCGACAACGCTTGCCTTCCTGTTGCACGGCGATGACCTCGACGCCATCGTCGACGAGACGTCCCTCGTCGGCGAGTCCCGCACGCTCGCTCGCATCGGACTCGCCAATTACTTTGCGGGCGCCCTGATCTTGCCCTACGGACGGTTCCTGCGAGCGGCGGAAGAGTTGCGTTATGACATCGACCTGCTCGCATTGCGCTTCGAAGTCGGCTTCGAAACTGTGTGCCACCGCCTCAGCACCTTGCAGCGACAGGGGCAGCGCGGTATTCCGTTCTTCTTCGTACGGACGGATCGCGCCGGGAACATTTCGAAACGCCAGTCGGCCACAGCCTTTCACTTCTCGCGGGTGGGCGGCAACTGCCCGCTATGGGTTGTGCACGAAGCGTTCTCGAGTCCCGGCACCGTATTGACGCAGGTTGCGCAGATGCCCGACGGGCGCCGCTATTTGTGGATCGCTCGCACCACCGTTGCTGACGCACAGGGTTTTCGGAGACCGCAGAAGCGATTCGCCATCGGACTCGGGTGCGACATTCAGTACGCGGACCGGCTCGTCTATTCGAAAGGCCTGCAGCTCGACGACCCTGAGGCGTCCGTCCCGATCGGTGCCGGCTGCAAGGTCTGCGACCGTCCGGCGTGCGCGCAACGCGCCTTTCCACAGATCGGGCGCGCGATGGCAATCGACGAGAACCGAAGCGTCGACCTACCCTATCCACATGCAGCCTCATGAGCCGATGGTGCAGGTCCCTGGTGGCGAGGTGACCCTCCGCGACGACCGGCGCAAGATCGAGTGGACGGTCCCGATCAGGCCGTTCCTTCTGGGGCGAAGCCCAGTCACGATGTCGCCACAGCGGATTCCGCTCGTCAACGTGTCGTGGCTCGATGCGGTCGCTCTCTGCAACCGACTGTCGCGAGAGTCCGGTTTCGCGGAGTGCTATTCCGGCGCTGACGACGACGTCACCTGCGACTGGGACGCTGACGGCTACCGCCTGCCGACCGAGGCCGAATGGCAGTACGCGTGCAAGGCCGAGACCACGGGCTACCGCTACGGCGAACTCGACGAAATCGCTTGGTACAGCGAAAATTCCGGCGGCGTGCCGCACCCGGTCGAGCGCAAGGCGCCCAACTCGTGGGGCCTCCACGACATGCTCGGCAACGTGTGGGAATGGTGCTGGGATTTGTACGATCAAGAGGTCTACGGCTCCTATCGCATCTTTCGCGGCGGCAGTTGGGCGGAAGAGGCAAGGGGATGCGGCGCTTCGGTGAGACGTCGTAGCCACCCGACCTTTTCGATCGACGACCTCGGATTCCGGCTGGCGCGTTCCAGCGTCCAGTAATCGATGGGAACGTCCGCACCGAGTTTGTAGTATTCGGTTTCCCAGTGCAGCAACGGTTTCGGGAGTCGTGGCGCGGTCGATCGATACTCGTGGCCACTCGGCGTGGTGAACGAGTAGCAATGCCGCGCCGCTCGCTTCTTCGTGCGCGCGGGTTTGGCGGTCCAGCCAGCGCCCTGTTTGGCGTGGTTGCACGCTTCGCAAAGTCCCGCGCCGTTCTCGGCCGTCGTGGGTCCACCGTTTTCGCGCGGCTCGATGTGATCGACATGCCGGATGGGCGCGTCACACCACGGTGTGCGGCACACCTGGTCCCGCGTGTTGATCCAACGAGCCAAACCGGCTGGGAAACAACGAGCTTTCGACTCCAAGCCGGTCAACGCCCCGCTACCGGGGTGGGCATACACACGGCGGAGTTCGACGTGCGCCGCAGTCGAGTCGTCGGTTGCCACCTTCTTGACCCAGTCCCGCGCGAGCGCAGCAGGCACCGGACCGAACCCGGAAACGTGCGCAGTTTCGGCCCCGGCGTCGAAGAGCGTCCGATCGGAGATCACCAGGTTGACCGTTATCGGCGCCGCAGTGGCAATCGACCGTCCGGTCACGCGCTCCACCAGGAGGTCCGCCATAATCTGCGACCGCGACCGTTCGTCACCCGTAGCCACGATGGAGTCGGCATCACGACGCAACGTCGCATACACCGCAACGCCCTCCCGAACAGGCAGTAACGCACTCACATACGTCATCGTGTCCGGCGCGGGGCGCACGCTGACGTGCCGGTCCGACACTGCTTTCGCGTTGCGGCGCACGACCGCAGCAGGATCCAACGCCGCAACCGCAGCGCGCACAGCCGCGATCAGTCGGCGATCGCCCATGCCATCCACACCGGATGGGAGCGAGCATAATTCGCGATCCACCGTCGCTCGATCCGCGCGAGACAGGCAAGCTGTTTCGCGGACAATCAGGGTCGCACGCCACTCGTTGAGCACGCCGGTCTCCAGCAGCTTCAGGGTGTACGGCATTTCGTGGACCAGCGCCGTCGCCAGACCCAGCAAACGTCCGCCGCGGTACGTCGACTCCCGCCGTGCCAACGCGATCTCGGAACCGACGCCGCGCCCTCGCTGCGCTTTCGGCACGCCAGCCGCCGCGTCTGCAGCCCGGCGGTCGGCGTCCAGATCCGCGGACAGCTTCGCCTGCGCCGCCGCACACGCCGACTTCAACTCCTCCAACCATCGCAACAGGTCGATCCGGGCCGCGTCGTCCACGTCCCGATCCAACCGTCCAAGCTCGCAAAACGCGGTCGCGATTACCTCGCCGACCTGCGTCGATCCCCCCGTATCGAACATAGTTTCGATCATACCAGCGTCTAGAGAGTCACACTAGGTGTGAAGCTGAGAAGGTTCGACAATTTGGGCGGCCGCAGCATCACCGCGTCCGTGACCGACGTGTTCCACCGCGCTGGATCTTGGGGAACGTCGCAACGCCGCCCACAGTTTGCAGGCCGATCCCCCTCGACTACACAGTCCGCGGCCCTCGCACCCAAGAAGGAACGATATTCACGGCTCTTCAGCCAACGACGCCTTGACGAACCGACACGCCCGCTCGACCACCTGACCCAACCCCTACGTCAACCCCGCAATAACGACGAGGTTGTCGGAGGTGTCCAGCCCTTCGTCGGTGGTGTCGCAGGTCTCGAGGATCAGCCGACCCGGAATGTTGACGAGAAGGTCGGTCCGCAAAGCGATTTCGTCCTTCGGGACGAGCAATACCTGCTCGACCTCGTAGACCAGCGTGCCGTTAGGCGTGCCGAGAATGATCGAGTTACCGGGGGCAACCTTCTCCAGGGCCGAGAACGGCACAACCTCTCCGGACAGATCAGCGTAGTTGTGTCCGATGATGAAAGACGTTCCAGGCGAATCGGTGCCGGGCAAGTTGCTGTCGGTGCGGAACACCGGTCGATTGTCGTCGGGCATCACGACGCCGTTCACAGCACGGATCCCGGCCGGATTGAGCAGCGTCTGTGCCATCACTGCCGGCTCGATCGCGATCCACGTCGGCTCGGACTGCGGCACGAACTCGTCGGAGATCAGGGGTGGCGCCGCCTCCGGAACGACCGAAATGGCCGGTACAGGAGCGTAATCGCCCTGTACCGACCCGGTGCTGCTGATCGCGCTGGCTGTCCATGCGCACACCAGCAGCACCCCGACCGCTCCTGCGGCTCGAGCTCTACCCACGAATGGTGCTCACCCAGCGACGCACGTGTGCTGCACCGGCGGGTACCACCTTCCGCGGGTCACGCCCGATCGCCATCATGACGCCGCAGGCCAGGAGAACCATCCAGGCTGCGACAATTGTCCAGCGCCACATCAATTTCGTGCCGTCCTCGAGAATTTCGGACGCGGTCCGTCCGGTTGCGACCTCTGCAGCCGGCGTCTGGACGCTGTTTGCACCCAACCCACCTGGCATCTCCTCGACCGCGCCGAGGCCGCCGGCACCCGGTACAGCGGCCGGAACCGGCAGTGCTGCAGCCGGAATCGCGGGCACCGCAGCAAGAACGGCGGGAACAGCAGGAATGACGGCGGCGGGTATCGCCAACGCCGGCGGGACGACTCCGCCATGCGCCTGCTGGCAATCAGCGACCTCGACGAGGTACGCGTCGGCAACTGTCTTGGTATCGGTCGCTTGGCGCGCTGCCTCCGCGGAGGCGTCAGCGGTCTGCCTCGTTATCGCGACCTGGACGTCAGCGGCGTGCCGCTCTTCCAGCGGTGCCTGGTTGTCCGCGAGGGTTTTGGCGTGCTCGACAGCAGCATTCGCCGCCTGGGCGTCGGATGCCGCTTTCGCGTCGGCGGCCGTCTTCACGTCGGAGGCGGTTTGCGCGTCCGCTGCTGCCCGTTCGGCGGATACGCAGGCGTACTGCTTCGCCGGAACCGCTGCCGGGGTGCTGGGAGTGACGACGACTCCCTCACCGCCGTCGGCCAACGCGGCGCCTGCACCTGTCATCGTGCCGATCGCCAGCACTGCGGCAATTGCGCAGTTGCGTGCGAAAACGCGGCGGCAAAGGCGTGCTCTTTTGGTCATTGACGTTCCTTCATGGTCGGTGTCGACTGGTGCCGTTTTCGTGGCGACACTCTCCGCGAAGTCGATGTCACTTCGGCCTCGGGGGGAAAATCGCCGTACCCGAAGAACTTTCAACCATGTAGTTCGCGCGACACGACTCGGCTCGCGACCTACACAACACCGATACAGATCCCTTACCTCCCCGGTATGGATCCCTTATCACTCTGGTACCAAAGCCCTCTTGCGTGTCGCTAAGACTTCTGCAGGTACTCCAAACGCTCGGCATCCAGAGCCGACCGCATCATGCCCCGCAAACCCTCGTGCCGACGCAAATCCGGGTCTTCGGCGATCACCGAACGCGCGAATTCCTGTGCGGCAGCGATGATGTCGCCGTGTTCGAGCAGTGAAAGCAACCGCAGCGTCGTCGTGGTACCCGATTGCGCCGCACCCAAAACGTCGCCTTCGCGGCGTTGCTGAAGATCGATGACGGCGAGTTCGAACCCGTCCGTGGTGGCGGCTACCTGCTGTAACCGGGCGAACGACGGCGCGCCGGACCCCATCTCCGTCATGAATATGCACAGGCCAGGGTGCCCGCCGCGCCCGATGCGGCCACGCAGCTGGTGCAACTGGCTGACGCCGAAGCGGTCCGCGTCGACGATGACCATCACCGTCGCGTTCGGCACGTCGACGCCGACCTCGATAACGGTTGTACAAACGAGGACGTCGATCCGGCCGGCGTTGAACGCCTGCATCACCGCATCCTTTTCATCAGCCGGCAACCTGCCGTGCAGCAAGCCGACTCGAGCCCTGAACAACGCGCCGATCCGGAGTTCTTCGTATACGTCGAGCACCGCGTGCGTCTTCGGCTCTTTCTCGTCGTCCTTCTTGGCAACCTTTTCGTCGCCGATTCGCGAGCACACGACGTATGCCTGCCGGCCGCTCGCGACCTCCTCGTTGATCCGCGCCCACGCACGGTCCACCCAGGGAGGCTTCTCCCCCGCCGGAACCACCGACGTCGTTATCGGCGACCGGCCGCGGGGCAACTCGCGCAGCGTGGAGGTCTCGAGGTCACCGAGCGTCGTCATGGCGATCGTTCGCGGGATCGGCGTCGCGGTCATCACGAGCAGGTGCGGCGACACCTTTTCTTTCGCCTTCGCACGCAGAGCATCTCGTTGTTCGACGCCGAAGCGGTGCTGCTCGTCGACGACCACCATGCCGAGGTCGAAGAATTCCACGTTGTCCTGAATCAGCGCGTGTGTGCCGATCACGATGCCGGCCTCCCCCGTCACCGCAGCGAGCAACGTGGCGCGTTTTGCCGCCGTGGACATGGAGCCGGTCAGTAGAACAATCTGCGTCGAGTTATCGGCGGCACCGAGTTCACCGCCGGCGCCGAGCGGTCCGAGCATCGTGCGCAGCGATCGGTAATGCTGCGCGGCAAGCACTTCCGTCGGTGCGAGCAACGCGCACTGCAGTCCGGCGTCGACCACCTGCAGCATCGCGCGCAAGGCCACGATCGTTTTGCCCGAACCGACCTCGCCCTGCAACAACCTGCTCATCGGGTGGTTCTGTGCGAGATCGTGGGAAATCTCCTGCGCAACGGTCTTCTGCCCGGCCGTCAGCTCGAACGGCAGTAGCTCCTCGAACGCCGCAGCGATGCCGTCGGCGCGTGCCGGGCACGGTGGTGCGATCCGCGCGGAATTGTCTTGCCGCCGCTGCGCCATCACTAGTTGGAGCGCCGTCGCCTCGTCGAATCGCAGTCTGTCGCGAGCCTTTTCGAAGTCGGCCTTGGTGTCGGGAAAATGGACCAGGCGCAGGGCCTCGTCCAAACCGATCAGGCACTGGTCGGTGCGGATGTCTTCCGGCAGCGGGTCCTGCACCGGTTCGAGCTGGTCCAGCACCTGCCGGACGCAGTTCACGATGTCCCAGCTCTCAATCTTGCTCGTCGCGGGATATACCGGGATGAGGGCCCGATCGAAGATCGACATATCGACCCCGCCACCGGAATCCTGGGCGCTGCGCGCCATCCCGGCGAGGTTTCCGCCGCCGCGAACTTTGTCGATCGTCAGCAGATCGTCGTCGTCGTACCTATCGGGCAAAATGAGATAGCCCGGATGGCTCAAACTCCATTTTTCGCGGAAGTATTTGACGGTGCCGGACATCATTGCCCGCTTGCCGGTCTTGATCAGGTGCTTGACCTTCTGGCCGTTGAAGAAGGTCGCATCGACGCGCTGCTTCTCCGACGCGACGACGACCTTGAGCATGAAGCCCCTTCGCGACTTCATGGCGACGAGATCTGCCTTCACGATTTCGCCGACGATCGTGATGTGCGAACCCTCTTCGGGTTCCTCGTCCGTGAGTGGCAATCCTTGCGTCGCATAGCGATTCGGATAGTGCCTGAGGAGATCCTCGACGGTCTGGATATCGAACTCTGCGGCGAGGACCGCTGCGGCCTTGGCCCCGAGCAAATGATCCGTACGGTCCGACAACGTCGCCATCGTCTCTCCTATTCGACGCCCAATTGCAGCAGATCGCCCGATTGCCCACTCGGATAGACCATGACCTCGACGCCGTGGTGGACCCGCGAAATGTGATCGGACAGTGTCTTCACCAATCCCGGCGACGCTGCCGCGCCCACCAGGATCGTGACCATCTCGCCGCCGAGACCGAGCACCCGATCGAGCAGCTTACGACCGGCGTCCTCGACGTCGGATTCGACGATGACGACCTCGTTGCCGATCAGGCCGAGCCCGTCGCCGCGCTCGCATGTCCCCACCAACGTCAGCGCTCGCTCGGTGGCCATCCGCAGCGAACCCCATTTGGTCCCCGACGCTGCCTCCGACATCGCGAACGCGTCGTCGACAGCGATTCGCATCGGATCGTGAACGGCGAGGGCAGCCAACCCCTGCACCATCGCCGAACTCGGGAGGAGCAGCACGTCGCGCATTGCGTCGCGCGCCGCGACGCCCACCGCTACCAATTCGTGCGCCGAAAGAGCACCGTTCGGCAGCACTAGAACTTCGCGGTTGTCCATCGACCGGATCGCACTGAGGAGCTTGGTCGCGCTGATCGGTTCGTCACAACGCAGCACGGTCGCGCCCTCGGCGCGGAAGAGCGCGGCAGCGCCGTCGCCTTCGACGAGTGCGAGGATGCCGCGGTCGGCGATTCCGACGACCGGCGTTTCGAGCGCACGCCTGCCGCCCTCCGCGTCGAGTGCGAAACAGTTGACTCTGACCTGGAAGATTCGGCCCGCGTCGATACCGGCCTCGACGGCTGCACCGGCATCCTTGCAGTGCACGTGCGCGGACCAGCAGCCGTCGCCGTCACTGACGATGATCACGGAGTCGCCGATCTCACCGAGGCTGCGACGCAAAGCTGCAATGCGCACCTCGTCGGTCTCGCGCAGCAGGTACATGACCTCGTAATCCTGCATTGCAGGGCTCTGCGGTTTGCGCGGACTGTGTGGTGTCCGGCGCTTCTGCTCGCGTACGACGGGGCGGCGGCGGACGAACTGCGGCCTGCGCGGCGCGACGCCGGTGATCACGGCGACGAGGACATCGAGCAACACGACCAACCCGAGCCCGCCCGCGTCGACCACCCCGGCTTCGCTCAGCACCTGGAGCTGGGTCGGTGTCCGTTCGAGCGCCTCTGCAGCCGCGGTCGCCGCGGCGGTCGCGACGTCGGCGATGGGTGCGTCGGCGGGACAACTGCGCGCTGCGACTGCCGCACATTCGAGAACGGTCACGATCGTGCCTTCGACCGGAACGCTGACCGCACCTCGGACCAGCACCGTCGCCGAATCCAGTGCGTCTCGCAATGACGTCGCCGTCAGCGGCCCGTCCGAAGTGGATTCGGCCACACCACGCATCACCTGGGACAGGATGATCCCCGAGTTTCCGCGTGCGCCGGTCGTCGCACCGCGCGCCATGGCGACAGCGACATCGTGCGCCGACGCTCGCGGCGGCGCGTTGCGCGTCACCGATTCGACCGCTGCCCGCATCGTGAAAAGCAGGTTGGTCCCGGTATCGGAGTCGGGAATCGGGAAGACGTTGAGGTCGTTGATCTCGTCGCAGTGCCGAATCAGCCCATCGACGCAGGCATTCGCCCAACGCAGCAGTGCAGCGCCGTCCAACGCATCCAGCACGTACTGCACCTCGATTCGTCCGCTCCGCTCGCAGCCTGTCCGGCCTCCGGCCTCGCAAGATTAACGGTGGAGTACGACCGCTGCGTTCCGCGATCGCCAGTTTGGTGGATCGAGCGGGGTACGGCTACTCTTGCAGGGTTGCCTAGCGCTGCCTCAACATCGCTCAACGATTGTCGGGCATTCCGCACGGAATGCGTTTGGCAACCGAGCAACGTACATAACACGATCAACACCACACACAAGGAGTTCGCGACTATGGCTGCCGTCTGCGACGTATGCGCCAAGGGCCCCGGCTTCGGTAAGTCGGTCTCGCACTCGCACCGGCGTACTAACCGTCGCTGGAACCCGAACATTCAGACCGTCCGTGCCCAGGTTGCCCCGGGTAACACTCAGCGCCTCAACGTGTGCACCTCCTGCCTCAAGGCAGGCAAGGTCGTACGCGGCTGATTTCCGAACCGACGACTGTGGCCCGGTGCATTGCGCATCGGGCCACAGTCGTTTCCGAAGCGAGTGTCCCCACAGGCCGAGCGTGATCACCGAACTCACCCCTGAGCTGGTGCGCAGCGCCGCCGTATGCCACATCGAGTGCTGGCGTGAGGCCTACCGCGGGGTCGTTCCAGACCATCTGCTCGACGCCTTCGACGTCGACCGATTGGCCCTTGACTGGCGCAAACGTCTGACCGGTCCCGGCCGGACCTTCGTCGCGACTGTGGACGGTATCGTCATCGGCTTTGCTTCGGCGGGACCTGGTCCGACTGGCGCATTGCAGTTGCACAGCCTCTATGTTCGCAGCGCGTATTACGGCTCCGGCGTTGCCGACGAACTGATCGACGCCGCGGTCGGCGGCAGCGCCTGTTCCCTGTGGGTGTTCGAAGCGAATCCGCGCGCTCAGGCGTTCTATCGGCGGCACGGCTTCGTGCTCACCGGCGAGCGCGACATCGAGCGATTCAGCAATGCTGTGGAGGTTCGGATGACCCGAACCGGGAGCGATCCGGTCCAGCCCTAACGGATACTGTGCAGCCATGACTTCGACGCAAGAGCAGCCGTACATCCGCATCGCCGATGGTGTGCTGGAGATCACCATTTCGACTGCGGCACGCGGAACCTCGCTCGACTTCACCGGCGTCAACGCCGGCACCGCCGCGCTGAGCGACCTGGATCCCGCCGTCGGAGCAATCGTTCTGACCGGTTCCGGACCGAACTTCTGCGCGGGCGGTGACGTTCGCGCGTTCGCTTCGGCGGCGGAGCGCGGCGAATATCTGCGCGGACTCGCCGTCGATCTGCACGCGTTCGTGCGCGCTCTGGACGCGGCTCCCGCGCCCGTCGTCGTCGGCGTTCACGGCTGGGCAGCCGGCGCCGGAATGAGCCTCGTCTGCGGTGCCGACGTCGCGATCGGCGGCCCCTCGACCAAGTTGAAGCCTGCGTACACGGGCATCGGCTTCACCCCCGACGGCGGTATGTCGTGGTTGCTGCCCCGGATCGTCGGCCACAGCCGGGCCAAAGAAATTCTGCTGACGGACCCCGCGATCGGCGCCGAGGATGCAGTACGCCTCGGGATTCTGAGCCGTCTCGTTGCCGACGAAGAAGTGCAGGAAGAAGCGCTGCGCACCGCGGTCCGCATCGCGGCCGGACCCCGGACCGCCTATGCCGGCATCAAGGCTTTGCTGCGCGAATCCCGGTCGAGCAGTCTGGCGGACCAGCTCGACCGGGAAACGGATGCTATTTCGAACTCGGCGGACAGCCCGACCGGGCGCGAAGGTGTGGACGCGTTCGTCGAAAAGCGGCGTCCGTCCTTCAACTGAATCAGTCGGTGATCGACGAGTCGGGGTTGAACGCGTTGCAGGCCTCCAGCCCACCGGCGAAACCGAGCAGGAACGATCCGACGCGTTCACCCGGCGTGCCGTGCGTTTGGTCGGGACCTTCCATTTCGCCGATCGCGTAGAGCAATTCGCCGACGTTGGTGAGGTCCATACGCCGCTCGAGCAGGCCCTGATCGTCGATGTACTTCGTCCAGGAACCGGCGATGCAGTCGGCCTGGTCTTCGTGGCGGATCGTCAGGTTCGAGTTGTACGGCTCGGGAACTCCGGCGGCATCCTGCAAGGCATGGCCGTACTCGTGGGCCAGCCCGACGATCGGTGCTGCCGCGCCGAACTCGCTGTAGAAGAGCCATAGCGTCTCCTGGCCGATGAAGATCTTGTTGTCGACCGGGCAGTAGGCGTATGCGGTGTCGTCCGGACGCAGCTGTCCCCCATTGCCGTCGTTGCACTGTGAGCGGGTGGTCTCGCCCGATTCGATGTAGACGACCGCCGACAGTTCCGGATAGGGCTGGCCCTGGGCCGCGAGTTCCTGGAAATAGCCCTCGACGAGGTCGACTGAGACCTCGAGAAACTCCCGCATTTCCTGCTTGGAGTAGCAGTAGTCGAGGGAGCCCGCGACACACTGCTCGGTCTGCGCCGAAGCGACTGCGGGGGTGAGGGCGAGGGCGCCGACGGCAACGACTGCCGACGCGGCGGCAGCCTTGGCGGCTCTTGCGAAGCTGCGGTTCGTGAACATCGGTGGTTCTCTCTGTCGGTTCGGAGTGTTGACGCAAGAGTGCGGGCGCGCCCTTACTGTCCGCTTATTCGCGCCTTACCCGGATCGACTGGTTTGATTGTGTTATGCCAGCGGACGCCGTCGCCAGTTCACCCACGTTGGGATTTCATGTTCTCGGCCCTCTGCAGCTGACCATCGACGGCGAGTCGCAGTCACTGGGTGGTGCGAAACCTCGTGCGGTGCTGGCGAAGTTGATCATCTCCCGCAACAAGGTCGTGTCGGCGGATGCCATCGCCGACGCGGCATGGGACGGCAATCCGCCCTTGCAGTTCCGAAACCATCTCCAGGTCACGATCGCCAAGCTGCGGCGCTCGATCCAGGCGGCCGGCATAGATCCGATGACCGTGCTCGCGACCGCTCCGCCGGGGTACCGCTTGAATGTCGCGGAGCAGGCGTGCGACATCGGCAGATTCACGTCGATGAAGAAGTCCGGGCACCAACTCGCCGCGGCGGGCAAGTTCGAGGAAGCCATCGTCGCGTTCGATTCCGCGCTCGGCGAATGGCACGGCGTGGCGCTCGCAGATCTGCGTGGCCAGTCCTTTGCCGACGAGTTCGCTGTGCTGTTGGAAGACGAGTTGCTCGCCACGCAAATTGCCAGGGCGGAGGCCGAGATCGCCTGCGGGCGAGCTGATGCGGTGATCGGCGACCTGACTTCCCTGACGAACATTCATCCCCTGCACGAACCGCTCTGGGCGCAACTGATCACCGCGTTCTATCTCGCCGAACGCCCCACCGATGCACTCGACGCATTGCGCCGCCTGAAGCATGCGCTGTCGGAAGAACTCGGTGTCGACCCCGGGCCACCGATTCGGGAACTGGAACTGAAAATTCTGCGACAGGAGCCGCTGGCCGCGCGCCCGGCCGCACCGAAGACCCCTATGGCAGTGACGGTAGTCAGTTCCAACGCGAATGCGATGCGCGCGCAATTGCGCGACACAGGCAACCGAACGATCGAGATCGGGACCGGCTCCCTTCGAATCGGCCGGATGTCGGACAACAACGTCGTGCTCGAGGACGACATGGTCAGCCGGTATCACGCCGTCATTCAGCGCATCGCGACAGAGTTCGTCGTTCGTGATCTGTGGTCGTCGAACGGCGTCACCGTGAACGGTCAACGCGTAGTCGAATCGACTGCTCTCGTCGACGGCGATCATGTCCAAATCGGTTCGAGCAGTTTCCGTTTCGAGGTATTGCCGCCCACCTAGGCGAGCACGAAGTCGGCAATCAGCGACGCGACTCGTTCGGGCTGATCTTCGGCGACCCAGGTGCGCGAGTTCGCGACCGTTTCGAGCCGGGCGTTCGGAAAGTCGTTCGCGAAACGCTGGGCGTGGTCGAACGGGAAGAAGAGGTCATCGGGCGCCCACGCCACGAGTACCGGTTGCGCGATCGCCGGAAAGTGCCGGGCAGCATCGAGAGTCCTGCGATTGTCCACCGCGCGCAGGAACTTGACCGTGTCACGAACGACGCCCGCACTGTGCGCGAGGCCGTACAGGTAGTGGTCGATCACCGCCGTAGGAACCCGATCTCGGCTCAGCCCGCCGAAGCCCAGCCGCGACCGGCCGAAACTCGTCCGGATGGCATCGACGCGCAGCGCTCGGCCGACGACGGGCATCAGCCCCGGAGTCTTTGCGGCCCAGCAGAGGTAGTCGAACATGTGCGGCGGGAAGTTCTCATAGGCATCGCACGGTGTCAGTACGAGGCGCTGTAACCGCTCCCTGCGATAGGCGACGACCAGTTGGCAGAGCATCCCACCGCCGTCGTTGCCGACCAGTGTCACCTCGCGGAGGTCGAGTTCCTCGATGACGTCGGCGATCACGTTCGCGATACCGATGGGGGTGAGGTCGGCCGCTTCCGTCATCGGCAACCGATGCGCGCCGAACGGCCAGTCTGCCGTGATGCATCTGAACGAATCGGCGAGCAGCGGTACGACTTTGCGCCATGCTGCCGCGTTGGCGAACAATCCGTGGACGAAGACAATCGTCGGACCGCTCCCCCGGTCGTAAATTCGGACGGGACCCTGCGGAAGCGTAACGATCCTCGAATCACCAAGCTCTGCAACGATACTCATCTGACATTCCCTTCACGGTTCGGTTCGTGCAAGCATGGCTCCTGTGTCCGGTGGTCCGCTTCCAGAAACGTGCTGTCCTCCCGCAACGGTGTGGCTGTGGGCAGGTCATGCCGTGTATCGCGGTCCGTCGTTGCGGCTCGACGCCCACTGCGGTTCGGTGCACTGCCTGGCAATCGGTGTGGATGCGCCGTTCACGCTCAGCGCGGACGGATTGGGCGAGGTTCGTGTTCGAAGCGCACTGATTCCGCCGCGCACGATCCACCGCGTCGTCGCGCACGGTGACCAGATGCTCTTCTGCTACATCGATTCCGGCTCACCGCGCGCACACCACTGCTGGGAGCGAATGACCGACCGATCGCATGGATTCGGCCTCGGCCACCGGGCAGAAGCCGCGGTCATCGACCTCGCGGGGCGAGCCGATCTCGACCCGACAACCGTGCTGGACCTCGTATGCGGACCGCTCACGCGGCACAGTGACCCACGGATCTCAGTGGCCACGGCGACACTCCAGGCACACCCGGGCCGGTCGGTCACCGCCGCTGACTTAGCTGCGGCGGCACATCTTTCGACGTCACGCTTCCTGCATCTGTTCTCCGAACACGCCGGCACGAGCTTCAGGCGATATCGACTGTGGGCACGCATGCTGAGCGTGGGGCGGGCGATCGCCAAGGGCGTCGACCTCACGACCGCTTCCGCCGATGCCGGTTTCGCGAGCCCATCCCACTTCAGCGACGCGTTTCACGCGATGACCGGGCTGACCGCGACGACCCTGCTCGGGTCAGGCGCGACGGTCGTCGTTCTCGACTGAGCAGCCAGGACTCAGTGCACGCGTACCGCATTCGAGACGACGAAGTCGAAGATCGCGTCGGTGAACGCATCGTTGTCGTCTGCCGCAGCGGTGTGCGCGGCACCGGAGATTTCGATGACGTCGGCATGCGGCACCAGTTGGCGAAACTCTTCGGCTGCTTCGGCGCTGACGACGTCGGACAGCCGCCCACGCACCAGCAGCAACGGGATGCGCAGCCCCCGTGCCGCGTCTTCCAACTCGGCCGTCAACTCGTCGAAATCACCGCCGTCGCCCAGCATTTCCGGGTCCCAATGCCAGTACCAGCGGCCGTCTGCCCCCTTGCGGAGGTTGCGTTCCAGTCCGGCGGACGTCGAGGGACGCTGCCGGTGCGGTAGGTATTCAGCGATGGCGTCCGCCGCGTCGTCGAGCGAAGCAAAACCGTCGCGGTGCGCACCGAGGAAACCGATGACGCGCGAGACGCCTGCGAGCTCCGGCCGCGGAACGACGTCGACGAGCACGATGCCCGCAAGCCGACCGGGTTCGAGCACGGTCGACACGAGCAGCGCGGTGAGGCCGCCCATACTCGCACCGACGATGACCGCACTGCCGCCGAGCTGATCCAGCACGGCGACGACATCGGCGGCCATCGTCGATCGCAGGTAGTCACCGTCGGGTGCCCAGTCGCTCTCGCCGTGCCCGCGGGAATCGAGTGCAACCACGCGCAGCCCACTCTGGCCGAGCCTGGCACCCGTCGACTTCCAGGAATGCCTGGTCTGGCCACCCCCGTGCAACATCAGGACGAGGGGCGCGTCTTCCGGTCCCCACTGGTCGGCGATCAATTCGACACCGCCGACGCCCGTCAGCACGAGGCGAGTCGGCACATCCTTTGGTTTGCTCACAATCCGACCATGCCATACAGCGTAAAATTAGTCCACGTTCAAAACGATGGCTTAGGCAACGCTGTGCGGAACCCGCTCCGGTTCACCGCGGTAGCGCGCGGGCGCACCGTCGATGTGCAGCAGCTTCCACAGTGACCTCGTGACCGGATTCATCAGGCCGACATCCGTTGCCAGCGCACGCATATCGTTGAAATAGCCGGCCAGGATGGAACGTGAGTGCGGGCTGCGCCAGAACGCCTCGCGGAATACTTCGCGAGGAATATCGAACTCCGTGGCGAACGTTCGCGGCGGCGTCATGATCTCGCCGGCAAGCCAGCGCATCGCGAGCGGAAACGCCAACCCGCAGACGGCCCTGCTGACCGGATTCATCCGCTCGAGATGTGCCCGCAGGAATTCGTTCGCGAAGGAAATATGTCGAGCTTCCTCCGCGATATGGATCTGCATCGTGCGCAAAACCGCAGGTGGGACGTTCGCGCCCTCGCGAATCAGCGCCTTCTGGTAATGGTCGATCGGTTCCTCACCACCGAGGATGCCGATGAAAAGAATGACGTACGCATAGCCACCGGCAACCCCGACGATCGGCGAAATCGCGCGGAAGAGCGGACGCATTCCGGGCACGTCCACGCCGATGCGATTCACCAGTTCCTGGAACATCTGGATGTGATTGCACTCTTCGGTCATCTCGTGCAAGCAGTAACGGAACTCCGGCGAACCGTTGGGCAGCTTCATGATGTACTGCATCATTCCGCGGATCAGGATGCTCTCGAAGGCCGCGCCGACCTTGATCGTGTTGGCCTGCCGCCACTTTCCGATCTCGATCTGCCGTTCCAGCGGCAGGCTTTTGTACCACTGCGTCGCGCCCAGCGGATCGATCTCGGGCGAGAGCACCCACCGCGGATCGTTCGGATCGATTGCGAACTCAGGCGAATCCCACGCGATGTCCAGGTACGGATCGAAATTCCGGCGGACCGAACCTTCGGACAGGGTCTGCAACAGATCTCGATATTCCTGGTCGAACATCTCGTTTCGTGCAGAAGTTGACAGCGTCATCGATGCCTCCTTACGACGGGACGGAACCCCGGTTGGTTTACCAACTACTGGGACTTGTCGTCCCATGCAACGGGTAACTGCCGATAAGCGCCGAGTCAGCGGTCGGTAAGCGGTGCCGACAAGAGTCTGTCTCGTAAGCAAGACCAACAAGACCAACCACCCAGAGACAGAACGGATCACCACGAACATGTTCACCAACCGCATCAAGTCCGCCGCCCGCGTTTCCGCCATCGCCGCCATCGCTGGAGCCACCGTCCTCGGCGCCGCAGGCATGGCGTTTGCAAGCACGTCGGACGACGACACCTACCTGAACGCGCTCGCACAGGAGGGCATCAGCTTCCCGACCGACGCCAAGGCGATCGCGCTCGCCGACCACATCTGCACCTCGTTCGACAACGGCGCCAGCTTCAACGAGGTCGTCGCCGAGGGTCGCGACGAATCCACCCTGACCGACTACGAGATCGGGTACGTCATCGGCGCATCCATCTACGTGTACTGCCCGCAGTTCGAGAGCGTGATCCCCAGCTGATCGCGGCAGGCGTCCGTTATGGAAGCCGCCAATCGACCGGCTCGGCACCGAGCTCGTCGAGAAGTTCGTTCGCGCGAGAGAACGGCCGTGAGCCGAAGAAACCGCGGGACGCCGACAGGGGCGAGGGATGCGCCGACTCGATCGAGGGCACATCACCGAGCATCGGCTTCAACGTCGATGCATCCCTCCCCCAGAGAATTGCGACGAGCGGATCCGGGCGATCGACCAACGCCCGGATCGCCTGCTCCGTCACAGCCTCCCAGCCTTTCCCACGATGCGATGCCGGTTGCCCCGGCGCTACGGTGAGGACTCTGTTCAGCAGCAGGACGCCCTGCTTCGCCCATGGCGTGAGGTCGCCGTTGGTCGGCGGCGCATAGCCGAGGTCCTTGACGTACTCGGCGAAGATGTTGGAGAGGCTGCGCGGCAGCGGCCGCACCTCCGGTCCCACCGAGAAACTCAACCCGACCGCATGCCCGGGCGTCGGATACGGGTCCTGCCCGACGATGAGAACGCGAACATCCGCAAACGGCTGCCCGAACGCCCGGAGCACATTCGCACCTGCGGGCAGATAGCCACGTCCGGTCGCGTTCTCCGAACGCAGAAACTCACCCATCGTCGTGATGTGGTCGGCTACCGGCGCAAGCGCCTGCGCCCAGCCCGCCTCGACAACATCGGAAAGTGGTCTTCCCGGCATGGCTTCAATCCAATCTGCGGAGTGCTTCGCGGTAATACGCGCCGTTTGCGGTGTAAAGCGTGACATTGAGGTCGACATGCCCCTCAGCAACCTCGTAGTTCTCGCGAACACGCGCCGGAATACCGAGCGCCATGCGCTTCGGCGGGACCACGAAATTGAACGGGACGACGCAGCCGGCACCCACGATCGCTCCCGCCCCGATCGATGCGCCGTTCAAGACGATCGACCCCGAAGCGATCAAGCAGTTGTCACCGATCATCGCGCCTTCGATGTGCGCATTGTGACCGACGACACATCGCGCGCCGATAACCGTCGGATCTATTGGGGTGCAGTGGATCACGACGCCATCCTGGATGTTCGTCGCATCGCCGATCGTGATCGTGCCGTAGTCACCCCGCAAAACAGCACCCGGCCACACCGATGCCTTCGCGCCGAGGGTCACCGAGCCGATGACCACAGCGTCCGGATGGACGTACGCGTCGGGATGAATCACAGGCTCGCGATCGCCCAGTGCATAGACAGCCATACGGCGTACCTAACCACGCGACATCACTGTCCAAAACTTTGCCACCCCTTTGCGCCGTGCCACCGTTGACCGTCGACGGTGACTCCGTCCCCGGCCGAAACAGTCCCGATTCGGTACCAGCCGGTGGGTGCACCGGTCGTCGCGGGGAACGTTGCCGCAAGCGCGTGGTCCTCGCCGCCGGTCAGGATCCACTCGATCGGGTCGGTGCCGAGTACGCGCGCCGCAGCGGCGATTTCCGGGTCGACGGGCAGCGCTTCGCTACGCACATCGATCAGCACTCCGGACGCGGCGGCGATGTGCCCGAGATCGTCGAGCAGGCCGTCCGACACGTCGGTCATAGCGGTCGCGCCGTGCTCGGCAGCGCGCGGACCGTCGGCGTACGGTGGCGACGGAACACAATGCGCAGCAAGTAAATTCGGGAAATTCCGGTTGGCTTCCACGAAGAGGGCAAAACCCGCCGCCGACGCGCCCAGACCGCCCTTGACGGCGACAATGTCACCGTCCCTGGCGCCGGACAACAACACCGGCGACCGGCCTTCGAGGTCGCCGAGCGCACTCACCGAAATCACCAATGGATCAGACGCCACGAGGTCGCCGCCGACGATGCCCGCACCGAGGTCGACAGCCTCGAGCCACAGGCCGTCGGTCAGCCCGTCCGTCACCGATACCGGCGTATCGGCTGGACAGCCGAGCGAGACGAGAAAGCTGGTCGAGCGCGCGCCCATTGCGGCGATATCGGCACCGTTCTGGGCAATTGCCTTGCGGCCGACCTGTTCGGGCGCCGACCAGTCCAACCGGAAGTGCCTGCCCTCCACCAGCATGTCCGTGGTCGCCACGACCCGCCCATCGGCGGCGCGCACAACCGCCGCGTCGTCGCCGGGCCCGACGAGAGTCGTCGCAGGCTGAGTGCGGCCGCGCGTCGCGCGGGCGATCACGGCGAACTCGCCTATATCGCCGACTGTCGGTTCGTCGCTCACGCCCGATCCCTTCCTCACACACTTTCCGCGACGGTCGCCGAACCCGCACACGCCGGTGACTACGGTACGTTTTCTTCACGAAAGGGGTCACCTGTGGTCGATGCATATGTGCTCGTGCAAACCGAAGTGGGCAAAGCCGCCGCGATTGCACGGCGAATCGGGGAGTTGGACGGCGTTGCGTCTGCGCAAGATCTGATCGGACCGTTCGATGTGCTCGTACAACTCGGTGCGCCGACGGAAAAGGAGTTCGGCGAGGTCGTCGCCGCGGTCGGCAAGGTCGGTGGCGTCACCCGCACCCTGACGTGCCGCATCCCCCGGGTGGCAGCCGAGCAGGGGCAACCGTAAGTGCGCGAACGCCATCACCCCGCCCTGATCGCGGCAGCTATCGCACTTCCCGTCGCTCTCGTTTTCGGCGTCATCGTCGCAGCCGTACTGGCTAAGCGCCTCCCCGACCGGGAACCGGTCTCGGTGGCTGCAGTACCGGCACCTGCCGCGGGCAGCCCCGAGTGCACACAATTGCTGCCGGCCTTGCCCAACGAGTTCGGCAGTTATACGGACGCGGAATTGGCCGAACCGGCACCACCGGCGACCAAGGCGTGGGAATCGTCGGGCGGCGGGGATCCCATCATCCTGCGGTGCGGCTTGGACCAGCCGCTCGAATTCGTGGTCGGATCGTCGATCGAGCAGGTCAACGGGGTCCAGTGGTTCAAGCCGATAGCGGCCGTGCCCGGGGTGTCGTCGAGTACCTACTTCGCCGTCGACCGCGGCGTGTATATCGCTCTGACCGTACCCATGGACTCCGGACCCACACCGCTGCAAGCAGTTTCCGACGCCGTCGCGGACACGCTGCCCGCCCGCGAGCCGACGGCGATCCCGCTGCCGAACTGAGCGGTCAGCGCAGTCCGATACCGCGGGCGAGCGCGGTATCGATGAGTGTGGAGATCAAGGTCGTGTAGTCGACGCCCGCAGCGGCCCACATCTGCGGATACATCGAGATCGACGTGAAGCCCGGCATCGTGTTGATTTCGTTGATGACCGGACCGTCGTCGGTGACGAAGAAGTCGACTCGCGCGATGCCCTGGCAGTCCAGCGCACGAAATGCTTCGACCGCGAGTGCGCGGATCTGCGCGCTGACCTCGTCGTCCAACTTGGCGGGGACATCGAATTCGCAGACGTCATCGAGGTACTTGGTATCGAAGTCGTAGAACGCATCGTCGGCGCCCCGATCCGGCATCCGAATTTCCGCGACGACGCTGGCCTCCACCCTGCCGTCGGGAAACTCCAGCACGCCGCATTCCACTTCGCGACCGATGACGGCACCTTCGACGATGACCTTCGGATCGTGCTTGCGCGCCAAAGCGATCGCAGCGTCGAGATCTGCCCAGTCGTTGACGCGCGAGATCCCGATCGACGAACCCCCACGCGACGGTTTGACGAAGACGGGCAATCCGAGCGAGTCGCGCTCGGGCGCGGTCAGGGTTGTGGTTCCCGGCCGCAGCACGACCTGAATGCCGATCGGCAATCCCTCGGCTGCGAGCAGCTTTTTGGTGAACTCCTTGTCCATACCGGCCGCGCTCGCGAGCACGCCCGGACCGACGTACGGCAACCCGGCGAGCTCGAGCAGTCCCTGAATAGTGCCGTCCTCGCCGTATGCCCCGTGCAGAACCGGAAAAACGACGTCCACCGAGGCCAGGACCTCACCTGCATCCGTGCCGATCGACACGAGGGCGCCGGGCGCAGTCGGGTCGGCGGCGAGCACCAGCGCCCGACCGTTGTCATCGACACTCGGCAACGTCCGGTCGGCGATGGTCAGCTTCTGCGGGTCGGCGCTGCCGAGGACCCAGGTGCCGCCGCGCGTGATGCCGATCGGCACAGCCTCGTACTTCTCCGGATCGAGGTGCTGAAGGACGCTGCCTGCAGACACGCAGGACACAGCGTGTTCGTTGCTCCGGCCACCGAAGATGACGGCGACCTTGATCCGGTTGTTCACGACCCAAACCGTACCGCTGCGCGCACCGCGGGGCGTCGCGGGTGGCGAGCGACTACTCCGGCTTGTTGCGGCGGCCGAGTAGCTGTCCGATAGCTTCTTCGACGGACAAGCCCTCGTGGCAGACCTGGTGGACGGCGTCGGTAAGCGGCATTTCGACGTCGTAGCTCGCGGCCAGCGCCCGGACCGATGTGCACGATTTCACACCTTCGGCGACCTGGCCGTGGGCGGCCGCCTGCGCGCGTTCCATGGATCCGCCTTCACCCAGCACCCGGCCGAACGACCGGTTGCGCGAGAGCGGCGAGGTACAGGTTGCGACGAGGTCGCCGACACCGGCAAGGCCTGCGAGGGTTGCGGGCTTGGCGCCGAGCGCAACGCCGAGGCGGGTCATCTCGGCGAGGCCGCGGGTGATGATGCTCGCGATCGTGTTCTCCCCCGACCCGACCCCGGAGGCGATACCGCAGGCGAGTGCGATGACGTTCTTACACGCGCCGCCCACTTCGGCGCCGATCAGGTCCGAGTTGGTGTACGGCCTGAAATATCTTGTTGCACAAGCTTTTTGGAGGTGAATTGCGCGCGCAGAATCCGAGCATGCAATGACGGTGGCGGCGGGCTGGCGCGACGCGATCTCACGGGCGAGGTTCGGCCCGGAGAGTGCGGCGATCCGCGACATGTCGGCGCCCGTCACCTGGTTGATCACCTGACTCATGCGCAGCAGCGTCCCGCTTTCGATGCCCTTGGCCAAGCTCAGCAGCGTCGCGTCCTTGCCGATCGAATCGGCCCAACCGGCCAGATTCCCGCGCAGCGTCTGCGAGGGAACAGCGAGCACGACGATGTCGGCACCGTCGAGTACAGCCCGGAAATCGGTGGTCGCGTCCAGACCGACCGGCAGCCCGATGCCCCGCAGATAATAGGAATTCTCGTGCTCGTCGTTGATCGCGTCTGCGACCTCGGCGCGCCGCGCCCACAACGTGACGTCGGTTCCCGCGTCGGCGAGTACCTTCGCGAAAGCTGTGCCCCACGAACCCGCTCCGAGCACCGCTGCCTTGGTCATGTGTTTGCTCCATTCGACCCGTTGTTCCCGGTAGCCGACCCACACTATCGCCTGAAGCCATACCGGCGGCTGACTCCCGCGCAACGATCCTGGCAGGATTGTCGGCATGAGCCCGCTCCACGCCGTGATCGCCGTCAAGGACCTGACGCGCGCCAAGAGCAGGCTCGCCACCGATTTCGCGCCTCCCGACCGGCGCCGACTGGTCCTGGCGATGTTGTGCGACACACTCACGGCGGCCGGGCAGGTCGACGAGATCGCATCGGTCACCGTCGTCACGCCCGACGATGCCGTGATGCATGCGGCCGCGGCCGCCGGTGCCGCGGTGCTGGCCGAACCCGTCGCCGACTCCTCGGACTTCGACGCCGATCAGCGGCTCAACGCCGCATTCCGGCTCGCCGCGGCGACCGTGCGCGCCGAGCGCGGGCCCGTCGACCTGCTTGCGCTGCAAGCCGACCTACCCGCTCTGAGCGCAACCGAACTCGGTGCGGCAGCACGTGCGGCACGGCGTTTCACGAGGTCGTTCGTCGTGGATCATCGCCGCACCGGGACCGCCGCACTGCTTGTTCGTGATCGAAATACAGCGCTCACACCGACTTTCGGTGCCGATTCCGCGCGCCGGCACGCCGCTACCGGTGCCGCGTTGCTGGAGGGCGATTGGCCGGGCCTGCGGCTGGATGTCGATACGCTCGACGATCTGGAACTCGCGGCGGCGATCGGGCTCGGCAACGCAACCCGCGCCGCGTTGGCCGAAATCGGCTGGCCGAATCGGTGTCCGGGGTAAAAGTTCACCTTTATCGCGCTGAACGCGGTGTCCCGATGCTGCGAACTGAGGGATGATCGACAGGTGAGCAATCCCGAAACAGTTGGCAGGCAAACCGAAAATGGCCTCCGCGCCACAGCGACGGATCAACCGCGGGACGGTGCACTGCGCGACGGCGAACGGCCTGGAGTCACCAACTCCACACACGAACAGACGCCGGGCGGTGCGATACCGAGCAACGTTCCGACGGCGCCGCCGGCCGCAACACCCGAAGCCGCCGATCTGCTCGACGGGGACCTGCCCGAAGACCGGTACCTCAACCGCGAACTGAGTTGGCTCGACTTCAATTCGCGCGTGCTCGCGCTGGCAGAGGATTCCTCGCTGCCGCTGCTGGAGCGCGCCAAGTTTCTCGCGATCTTCTCGAGCAACCTCGACGAGTTCTTCATGGTGCGCGTCGCGGGGCTCAAACGCCGCGACGAAACCGGGTTGTCGGTTCGGTCGGCGGACGGTATGTCACCGCGTGAGCAACTCGCGCTGATTGCCCGCCGCACCCAGGAGATCGCGAACAAGCACGCCCACGTCTTCCTCGACGCGATCCAGCCCGCACTGCACGCCGAGGGCATCGACATCATCGGCTGGGCACAGCTCAACGAGCAAGAACGTCAACGGATGTCGGCGCACTTCCACGACCAGGTCTTTCCCGTGCTCACCCCACTCGCCGTCGATCCCGCGCACCCCTTTCCCTACATCAGCGGCCTCAGCCTCAATCTCGCGATCACAGTGAAGGACCACACCACCGGCGGCGAGCATTTCGCACGCGTCAAGGTCCCCGACAACGTCGAGCGGTTCGTCCGGGTCCGGCGCGAGGAAGCGCAGATCGCTGCCTTCCTGCCCATGGAAGACCTGATCGCCGCACACCTCGACGCGCTGTTCCCCGGTATGGAAATCGTTGAACACCACGCCTTCCGGATCACCCGCAACGCAGATTTCGAAGTCGAGGAAGACCGCGACGAGGACCTCCTGCAAGCTTTGGAACGCGAGCTCGCACGGCGTCGGTTCGGTTCGCCGGTCCGGCTCGAGGTCGCAGGAGACATGACCGAACACATGCTCGAACTGCTGCTCCGGGAGCTGGACGTGGACCCGGGCGACGTCATTCAAGTGCCTGGGCTGCTTGATCTTTCGTGCCTCTGGCAGGTCTACGGCGTCGACCGCGCGAACCTCAAGGACAAGCCCTTCGTCCCCGCGACGCATCCCGCGTTCGGCGAGCGCGAGACTCCGAAGAGCGTCTTTGCGACCCTGCGCGAGGGTGACGTGCTCGTCCATCATCCCTACGACTCGTTCTCGACGAGCGTGCAGCGGTTCATCGAGCAAGCAGCCGCAGACCCGCAAGTCCTTGCGATCAAGCAGACGCTGTACCGGACCTCGGGCGATTCACCGATCGTCAACGCGCTCATCGACGCAGCGGAAGCCGGTAAACAGGTCGTTGCGCTCGTCGAAATCAAGGCCCGATTCGACGAGCAGGCCAACATCAAATGGGCACGAGCGCTGGAGCAAGCGGGCGTTCACGTCGTGTACGGACTCGTCGGTCTGAAGACCCACTGCAAGACCTGCCTGGTCGTCCGGCGCGAAGGTTCGACGATTCGGCGCTATTGCCACATCGGCACCGGCAACTACAACCCGAAGACTGCGCGGCTCTACGAAGATGTCGGGTTGTTCAGTGCCGCACCGGAAATCGGCGCGGACCTCACCGACCTCTTCAACTCGCTCACGGGCTATTCGCGCAAGGAGCACTACCGCAACCTGCTCGTCGCCCCCTACGGCGTGCGCCGCGGAATCATCGAGCGGATCAAGCGCGAGATCGAGCACAAGAAGGCCGGCCGCGACGCACGGATCAGATTGAAGGCCAACGCACTTGTCGACGAGCAGGTCATCGACGCGCTGTATCGGGCGTCGCAAGCGGGCGTGCCGGTCCAGGTCGTAGTCCGTGGCATCTGCGCGCTCAAGCCAGGAGTGCCCGGGCTGAGCGAGCTGATCGAAGTCCGGTCGATTCTCGGCCGTTTCCTGGAACATTCGCGCGTGCTGCACTTCCTCGGCGCCGACGAGTCGTGGATCGGCAGCGCGGACATGATGCACCGCAACCTCGACCGGCGCGTCGAAGTCATGGCGCAGGTGAAAGATCCACGCCTGGCAGCCCAACTCGGCGACATCTTCGACTCGGCGCTCGACCCGACTACGCGCTGCTGGGTGCTGCAATCGGACGGGCGCTGGGTAGCGGGTCCAGAGCACGGCGAGAAGGTCAGGGAGCACCAGGAAGAATTGATGCGGCAGCGGCGCACGGCGGCCTCGTAGAATGTCGACGAACGACGGCCCGGTCAAGGCGAATATCTTCGCGGCCGGTGCAGTTCTGTGGCGCCGATCCCCCAAGTCGCCCACACAAATCGAGGTGGCGGTGATTCACCGTCCGCGCTACGACGACTGGTCCTTTCCGAAAGGCAAGGTCGAACCCGGCGAAACGCTTGTTCGCGCGGCCGTACGTGAGGTAACCGAGGAAACAGGTCTGACCTGTCACCTCGGCCGCCATGTCGATCGAGTGACGTATCCGGTCCCCGGTCACCGGCGGCTCAAGCGTGTCGATTACTGGGCCGCAGAGGTGACCGGTGGCGAGTTCGCGCCGAATCGCGAGGTCGACACCCTGCTCTGGCTGCCAGCCGCCCAAGTGCAGAAACAGATTTCGTACCCGATGGACCGCAGGGTGCTGCGGAACTTCGTGCGCTATCCGGTCGACACCAGGACAACGCTGATCGTGCGGCACGGCCGCGCAGGGCGCAGCGAACGATTCAAGGGCGACGATAACTTGCGTCCACTCGACAAAGTGGGCCGCGAACAGGCCGCCGCACTCGTCGAACAATTGCTGGCTTTCGGCGCCACACATATTCATTCGGCAGAGCGGTTGCGCTGCACACAGACGGTCGAACCGCTCGCGACGTTGCTCGGTGTCGATATTCGGCTGGAACCCTTGCTCTCCGAGGACACCTACGCCGAACGCCCCGACGCCGCACGGCACCGAATGAACAAGATCGCCACCAAACCCGGCGTGCACGTCGTGTGTAGTCAGGGCAAGGTGATACCGGATCTGTTGGGCTGGTGGGCCGATCGGGACGGTATAACGCTGCCGCCTGCGCGCAACCGCAAAGGCAGCATGTGGGTGCTGTCTCATGTGGGCGGCACGCTGATCTCCGCGTACCACATCGATAGCCCCTTGCCGCTGAACGAGTCTGCGGTTTCCGACTAGCCTCGCCACTCCCACCAGGTACGCGAAAGCGCCGTCCGGTCGAACCGGACGGCGCCTCGAGTCGGCTGCTGGTGCCTTGGATCAGGCTTTCTTGGTAGCCCGCTTGGCCGGAGCCTTCTTCGCGGCTGTGGCCTTCGTGGCTGCCTTCTTGGCCGGAGCCTTGGCGGCAGTGGTCTTCTTTGCAGCGGTCGCCTTGGCGGCGGTCGTCTTTGCCGGAGCCGCCTTTGCCGCAGTTGTCTTGCGAGCGGTCGTCTTTGCCGGTGCTGCCTTCGTCGCCGTGGTCTTCTTCGCGGCAGTTGTCTTCGCAGCAGTGGTCTTTGCCGGTGCTGCCTTTGTCGCAGCGGTCTTACGAGCGGTCGTCTTTGCCGGTGCTGCCTTCGTCGCAGCTGTCTTGCGCGGTGCCGCCTTTGCCGCCTTCTTCGCGGCTGCCTTCGTCGGAGCAGCAGCTGCGCCACGCTTGACGGCGGGGCCGCTCGCGGGCAGCTTCTGCTTGCCGGCGATTACTGCCTTGAATTGCGCACCCGGCCGGAACGCGGGAACCGAAGTGGGCTTGACCTTTACAGTTTCTCCGGTCCGCGGGTTACGTGCCACACGGGCGGCACGCTTGCGCTGCTCGAATACTCCGAAGCCGGTGATGGTGACGCTCTGACCCTTGTGCACGGCGCGCACGATTATGTCGACGACGTTCTCGACAGCTTCGGTCGCCGTTCGCCGGTCAGCCCCCAGCTTCTCGGTGAGAACATCGATGAGCTCTGCCTTGTTCATTGAAATTCCTCCGCAAACTAATGGCCCACCGTTGGACCGACTGCTAATACGGTAAACCCTGAATACCGTAAGAGTCCATGTGTCAGAGGAATTTTCATGAAATCTTTGGTCTTTTGCTTTGCGAAAGGACCGCCGCAGCGGTCCCGCGCACCGTTGTTCAGGCTTACTGAATGTGTGCCGGCAACGTCGTCGGTTTCCATGAAGGCCTTGCCTTTTCGAACTCCGAAATGGCTTCTACCTGCCTAAATGTCAATCCGATGTCGTCGAGACCTTCGAGCAGACGCCACCGCGTGTAGTCGTCAATGTCAAAGCGCACCACCGTTGTTCCGGCTGTGACGGTCTTCTCACGAAGATCCACAATTAATTCCAAACCCGGCTGCGATTCGAGCAGTTTCCAGAGCAACTCGACGTCCGGCTGGGCCACTTGGGCCGCCAGCAGGCCCGCTTTGCCGGAGTTCCCGCGGAAGATGTCGGCGAACCGGGAGGCGATGACGACCCGAAAACCGAAGTCCGACAGGGCCCAAACTGCGTGCTCGCGCGAGGACCCCGTGCCGAAGTCCGGACCCGCAACGAGGACGCTGCCCCTGTCGTAAGGCGCTACGTTCAGAATGAAGTCCGGATCGTTGCGCCATGCCGCGAACAGTCCGTCTTCGAAACCGGTGCGCGTCACGCGTTTTAGGTACACGGCCGGGATGATCTGATCGGTGTCGACGTTCGACCGACGAAGCGGGACGCCAATTCCCTTGTGCAATGTGAAGGATTCCATTTTCGGTTCTTCCGTTCTTTATTGGAATTAGTCGAGATCAGCCGGAGAGGACAGGGTTCCGCGCACAGCAGTAGCCGCGGCGACGAGTGGCGAGACGAGGTGCGTCCGCCCACCCTTGCCCTGCCGGCCCTCGAAGTTGCGGTTCGAGGTCGACGCACAGCGCTCACCGGCGCTCAACTGATCGGGGTTCATACCGAGGCACATGGAACAGCCCGCCTGCCGCCACTCTGCGCCCGCAGCGGTGAAAATGGCTCCCAGACCCTCGTTCTCGGCCTGCACGCGCACACGCATCGAGCCAGGCACCACGAGCATCCGAACGCCATCGGCGACGCGGCGGCCGTCGAGAATTTCCGCAACCGCACGTAGGTCTTCGATGCGCCCGTTCGTGCACGAGCCGACGAACACCGCGTTCACCGGCACCTCCCGCAATGGCGTTCCCGGCTGCAAATCCATGTACCGCAGAGCTTTCTCGGCTGCCGCACGTTCGCTCTCGTCCGTCATCTGCTCCGGGTCGGGAACCGAATCCCCCAGTGGCGCACCCTGTCCCGGGTTCGTACCCCACGTGACGAAGGGCGTCAGCGTGTTCGCGTCGATATGCACCTCCGCGTCGAATACGGCGTCGTCGTCTGTTTTGAGCATTTCCCAGGCAGCGACGGCTTCGTCCCATTCCGCACCTTTGGGCGCGTGCGGGCGATCACGAAGGAAATCATAAGTCGTCTGGTCCGGCGCGATCATGCCTGCGCGCGCGCCGGCCTCAATCGACATATTGCAGATTGTCATCCGGGCTTCCATCGACATTTTGCCGATAGCTTCTCCTCGATATTCGAGGACGTATCCCTGACCGCCGCCCGTACCGATCTTCGCAATTACGGCAAGAATGAGGTCCTTACTCGTAACGCCGGGCTGGAGTTCACCATCGACCGTGATCGCCATTGTTTTGAACGGGCGCAGCGACAATGTTTGCGTCGCGAGTACGTGCTCGACCTCACTCGTTCCGATTCCCATTGCCAGCGCGCCGAAGGCACCGTGCGTCGAAGTGTGGCTGTCGCCGCACACGACGGTCGTTCCCGGTTGCGTCAGACCCAGCTGCGGGCCGACGACATGCACGATGCCCTGGTCCAGATCTCCCATCGGGTGCAAGCGAATCCCGAACTCCGCGCAGTTTCGCCGCAATGTCTCGACCTGCGTCCGCGAGACGAGGTCGGCAATCGGCTTGTCGATATCGACGGTCGGGACGTTGTGATCCTCGGTGGCGATCGTGAGGTCCGGGCGCCGCACCTGTCTGCCGGCCAGCCGCAGACCGTCGAAGGCCTGCGGACTCGTCACCTCATGTACAAGGTGCAGATCGATGTAGATGAGATCGGGCTCCTGGGCATCCCCTGCGCCGGTGCCCTTGGCGACCACGTGGTCGTCCCATACCTTCTCCGCCAATGTGCGGGGCTTGCTTGTCATCTTCTCCACCTCATGCGCAAATCTCGGGGCTGCCGACGATTCGCTTCGTTTTGCCGAGTTCGGGTTCCCAGTATTTGGAATCCCAACATGCGAGACGCTAATATCGTTGTATGAGACAGCATAGCGGGATCGGCGTCCTCGACAAAGCCATGTCGGTGTTGCACGCAGTCGCCGAACAACCGTGTGGACTCACCGAGCTGTGCATCAAGACCGGACTCCCCCGCGCGACCGCGCACCGGCTGGCTGTCGGAATGGAAGTGCACCGCCTGCTCAGCCGCGACGCAGCAGGTATGTGGCGGCCGGGACCGGCGCTATCCGAACTCGCCGCGAGTGCCAACGACACGCTCGTCGATGCCGCCGGCGCTGTACTTCCGCGCCTTCGCGAAATCACCGGCGAGAGCGTCCAGTTGTACCGGCGCGAAGGGTCCGTCCGCGTCTGCGTCGCATCGATGGAACCCCCGACCGGCCTGCGCGACACCGTGCTCGTCGGGGCCAGGCTGCCGATGACGGCTGGATCCGGCGCGAAAGTCCTACTCGCATGGGCAGACACAGCCAGCCAGCGCATGGTCCTGCCGACCGCGTCGTTCGGCGAACGCACGCTCGCCGAGGTCCGCAAGCGCGGCTGGGCGCAGAGCGCGGGCGAGCGCGAGTCAGGCGTCGCGAGCGTGTCGGCACCGGTCCGGGATTCGAACGGCAATGTCGTAGCGGCGGTGTCGGTATCGGGTCCGATCGACCGCATGGGACGGCGGCCGGGCGCGCGCTGGGCCGCCGATCTACTGGCAGCGGCGGACGCGCTACACAAGCGCCTGTAGGGTTCGCACAGGGCGTGCGAAAGGGGTCGACATGGGCGTCAACCAACGCGGCAAGATCACGATGTCCGACGACGAGATCGCGACTTTTCTCGAACAGAGTCGCGTCGTCACGATGGCAACGAAAGGCTCTGACGGCCAGCCACACCTGATCGCAATGTGGTACGCGCTGCTCGATGGTGAAATCTGGATCGAGACGAAAGCCAAGTCGCAGAAGGTCACCAACCTGAAGCGCGACGATCGGGTCACCTGCATGGTCGAGGCGGGAAACACCTACGACCAGCTGCGCGGTGTCTCGATCGAAGGTACGGCTGAAATCATCGACGACTACGACACGTTGTTCCGCGTCATGGTCAGCGTGTGGGAGCGGTACACGGGCCCCTACAGCGAGGATGTCCGCCCGATGGTGGAGGCCGTCATGAACAAGCGTGTCGCGGTACGAGTTCGCCCGCACCGCATCAGATCATGGGATCATCGCAAACTCGGTTATCCCGAGATGCCCGTCGCCGGCACGACTGCGCAGTTTCTCGAACAGCCGAAATCGGAATGACCCGAAATTGGAATGACCCGAAATTGGAATGACGCAGTCGCGCCGTCGGGCGTAGGTTCGAACTCAATCGAGACGGAAGGGCACACAATGACCGACGCATCCGGAACCGAGGACACCAGCGACGTCAAGAAGAAGTTCCGCGAGGCCCTGGAGCGGAAGAACCAGAAGCACAACCCCACCGACGACCACAAGGACGGCCACTCGAAGATTCACGGCACCCACGGTCCGGCCGATCACAAGCGCGACTTCCGCCGCAAGAGCGGCTAACGCCGGAGCAGTCCGCCGACGAGACCCAGTACGCGGACCACGATGTCGCCGAGCGGCTTGGGTCCGCCGACCACAAGCCGGAAAAGGTCACGATGCGCCGCGGCGTGCGCGGCAAACGCAAGCGGGGCAGGGCCGGACCGGCCCTGTTCCTCCGCCTCGGCCTGCAGCCGATCGATCCCCCTGAACCATTCTTCGGTGCGAAGCGCCGGGATCGTCTCCCAGTGCGCCCGTGCAGCTTCCGTGCCCGGATTCCACATCTTGTGGACCTGGCCCCGCCGCACGGTCAGCTTGTCACCGGGCCCGAGGTCGCGCACCTCGCCGTTCAACTCGACCCGCAACGTGCCCGCCAAGACCTCGAAATTCTCGTCTTGTTGCGGGTGATAGTGCGTCGGTGGCTGACTCCCGCCGGGTAGGTAGGTCGTCTCCACGACGATGCGATCCGGCTCGCTCGCAACGATCTCCAGTGTCTGGTGCCGGCTGAGGCGCAGAGCGCTCATGAACGATGCCGTCCGCCAACTGAATTCACTACATTGCCCCCTTGGGTGTGCAACGATTTTCGGCCCCTGCTTTCGAGAGTACCTGGCCTATCCCACCGCGGCAGGTACAGCGTCGCGCTTGTAGCTGCGACGCATCCGGAGGAACGGCTGCTCGACGAAGGTGAACGTCAGCGTGGAAAGTACGAGCGTCGCCGGCAACGCGAACAGCACCGTGTTGAGCAACGCATCGACAGTCGCGCGCCCCGTGAACGCGACCGCGTAGCCACGCAGGACGATCGTCTGGATCACGACGAAATGGATCAGGTACATCGAGTACGAGATCTCGCCGATCCGGGCCAGCACGCGCGACCACAGCCCACGTGCCGAGTTCGCGGCCGCGACGTACCCGATCACGAACGCCGCGCAGGCAACGGCCTCCACAGTCGGCCAGGCGATCTTCCAGGACGCGGTCGTCGGCCAACCGCCTGCGGCGTTGTACACGTTCAGTGCCACAACGATGACGACCAAGGCCGATACGGCGATCAGCGCGCCCTTGCGAGCAGTGAGCGGGCGCGTCTTGAAGAGCCATGCCGCCCACATTCCGATCAGGAACTGATCGAGCCGGCCGACGATCGTCGAATACGTAAGGTCCTGCACATCACCACCGTTCAGCACAGCCAGCGCACGGAAGACGAGCACCACGGCGACCAGGCCCAGGACGTTCTTCGTCCACGCAGGCTTGAGAACGAGCAGGAGGAACGGGAAGAGCAGGTAGAACTGCCATTCCACCGCGACCGTCCACAGCATGACCGTGAACGGCGGCGCGACCAGCGCGCCCGGCATGTTCGCGAGTCCGAAGATCGTCTGCAGGAACGGCATCCAGGCAAAGAACTGCGGTTCCGCCGCGATACCGACGAACAAGAGCAACAGAAACAATGGATAGGTGCGGAGCAGCCGGTTGCGAACGAATCCGCGCCACACCACATCGGAATCCAGCACGCCGTACGTCAGGATGAACCCCGACAACACCATGAACAACGAGACGGCGATATGGCCCTCGATGAGCGCACCGAGTAACGGGTTGCCCGAACGCAGCCAGCTGTGCGTGTCGAACGGCCGATGAAACCGGCTGTCGAAACTGAAGAGGTGCAGCCCGTGATAGAAGAGAATGAGCAACGCCGCGAACGCGCGTAAGTGATCGACCGCCGGGAAATAGCGGATGTTGGGACTACGCATTCGGTTTCACCGCAGCAGTGTACAAAGCAAAGGCTCCTTGATCGGCGTACTCGCCGATCAAGGAGCCTTGTCTGTAGCCCCGACGGGATTCGAACCCGCGCTACCGCCTTGAGAGGGCGGCGTCCTAGGCCGCTAGACGACGGGGCCAGGAACTTTCGTTGTTGCTGTGAAGCTTTGCCAGCTTAGCTGGCAAACCGACCGCGACAAAATCGCTTCGGCTTGCTGGGGTACCAGGACTCGAACCTAGAATGGCGGTACCAGAAACCGCTGTGTTGCCAATTACACCATACCCCAATGGCCGTTCCGCGAGACTCTCGTTAGGGCCGAACAAGAGGGTACCAAAGGCGATACCGAATCCCGCAAACCGGCTGTTCAGACGACGTTTTTCAGGCGTCGACAGCCGCTCTGGCCGCCCTGAGTCTTGCCATCGTGGACCCACGGCCGAGGAGTTCCATCGACTCGTACAGCGGCGGACTGATGTGGCTGCCCGTTACGGCAACGCGGACTGGCGCGAAGGCCTTTCGTGGCTTCAGTTCGAGTCCGTCGATCAGCGCCGCTTTGAGGGCCGCTTCGAGGGGTTCTGCCGTCCACTCCTCGATCCCTTCGAGCGCCGCGATGGTCGCATCCAGGACGGGCGCCGAGTCCGGTCCGAGGTTCTTCGCGGCCGCGGCGGGGTCGACCTCGAATGCATCGTCGCCGACGAAGAGGAACTTCAGGAGGTCCCACGCATCCGACAGCACGACGATCCTGGTCTGGACCAGTTCGGCAGCAGTCGTGAAGACGGCGTCGTCGACGTCGCCGATATGGCCCTGAGCAGTGAGGAACGCACGTAGGCGGGCGGCGAAGTCGGCCGGCTCCAGCAACCGGATGTGCTCGGCGTTGATGGCATCGGCCTTCTTCTGGTCGAACCGCGCCGGATTCGAGTTCACCGTCGTGATGTCGAACGCGTCGACCATCTCGCCGAGTGAGAAGACATCGTGATCGTCGGCGATGCTCCAGCCGAGCAGGGCGAGGTAGTTCAAGAGTCCTTCGGGGATGAAGCCCCGATTGCGGTGGACGAACAGGCTCGACTCGGGGTCACGCTTGGACAGCTTCTTGTTGCCCTGACCCATGACGAACGGCAGGTGCCCGAACTCCGGTGTGAAATTCGTGACACCGATTCGCTGCAGGGCCTCGTACAACGCCAATTGCCTTGGTGTGGAGGACAGCAGGTCCTCGCCGCGCAGCACATGTGTGATCTTCATCAATGCGTCGTCGACAGGGTTGACGAGCGTGTAGAGCGGATCGCCGTTACCGCGGGTGAGCGCGAAGTCGGGAACGACTCCAGCCTTGAAGGTCGTCTCGCCACGGACGAGGTCGTTCCAGGTCAGATCATGATCTGGCATGCGCAGGCGCACGACGGGCGCCACACCCATTTCGCGGTATTTCGCGCGTTGCTCGGCTGTGAGGTCGCGATCGAAATTGTCGTAGCCGAGCTTGGGATCGCGGCCCGCGGCTTTGTGCCTGGCCTCCACTTCCGCTGGCGTCGAGAAGGATTCGTACGCCTCCCCCGCCTCGAGCAGCCGCTCGACGACGTCGAGGTGCAGGTCGCGACGCAGTGACTGCCGGTAGGGCTCGTACGGTCCGCCGACCTGCGGACCCTCGTCCCAGGTCAAACCGAGCCAATTCAGTGCATCGAGAAGAGCCTGATAAGAGTCCTCGGAATCGCGCGACGCGTCCGTGTCTTCGACACGAAACACGAAGGTGCCCTTGTTGTGCCGGGCAAAAGCCCAGTTGAACAGCGCCGTTCGAATCAAGCCGACATGCGGCGTACCCGTCGGCGACGGGCAGAAGCGAACGCGTACCTCGGACTGTGACATCACTGCACTTTCTTATCGGCGGCTGGATTGGACAGCGTGCCGATTCCCTCGATGGTTACGGAAACGGTTTGCCCGGCAACGACCGGCCCGACGCCCTCCGGGGTCCCGGTGAGAACGACGTCGCCCGGCAAGAGCGTCATCACAGCCGACACCCACTCGATCAGCTTCGGAATGTCGTGCAGCAGAAGCGAAGTGCGGCTGCGTTGCTTGACTGCACCGTCGAGCTCGGTGACGAGCTCCAGATCGGTGGGATCGATGGCGGTCTCGATCCACGGGCCGAGCGGGCAGAAGGTGTCGTAGCCCTTGCCGCGGGTCCACTGTCCGTCGTGGCGCTGATGATCACGCGCGGTCACGTCGTTGGCAACCGTATAACCGAGGATTACCTCGGCAGCCTTTGCGGCGGGCACGTCCTTGCAGGGGCGCCCGATGACGACGGCGAGTTCGCCTTCGTGGTCCACCTGACTACTGTTGCGCGGCAGGATGATCGGCGCGTTCGGACCGATGATCGACGTGCTCGGCTTGAGGAAGATCACCGGATCCTTCGGCGCCTCGCCACCCATCTCGGCCGCGTGTGCGGCGTAGTTCTTACCGATGCAGATGACCTTGCTCGCGAGGATCGGAGCGAGCAACCTGACGTCGGGCAGCGCCCATGTCCGCCCCGTGAAGGTGGGGTTGCCGAACGGGTGCTCCGCGATCTCGCGTGCAAGTTGATTGTCACCGTCGCCTTCGATGCTGACGAACGCGACACCATCGGGGCTGGCAATTCGACCTAAGCGCATATCGGGAGTCTATCGACAGGGGATTAGTCCCCGATATTCGGTCGAGCAGTCCCGGAAGTTGGAGTATCCTGGCAACGTATCCAACATTCGAGATGCAGTGCCCACATAGTGAGATGATCAAACATGACGACGACAGAACGGGACGTGACCACCGCGCATCGCTGGACGATGCTCGGCCTCGGCGTCACCGCTCAGTCGTCGAGTTCGCTCTTCGTGCACGGCGCCGCGTTTCTCATACCCGCGCTACGGGACGAAGGGCTCAGCCTCGCTCGCGCGGGTCTGTTGGTCGCCATGCCGACCGTAGGAATCGTGCTGGCATTGATCGCCTGGGGCGCAGTCGTGGACAAGATCGGCGAAAAGCGGGTGCTGGTCACCGGCCTCACACTCGTTACGGCAGCGGCCGTCGCAGGTGTCATGACGACGTCATATCTCGCGCTGGGCGCGTTCCTGCTGTTCGGCGGGATGGCGGCTGCCAGTTCGAATTCCGCGAGCGGTCGTGTGGTGGTCGGCTGGTTTCCCGCACATCGACGAGGCTTCGCCATGGGGATCCGACAGATGGCACAACCGCTCGGAGTCGCGATCGGTGCCATCACCATTCCGACAGTCGCTGCCGCACAGGGGGTTCCGGCAGCATTGCTGGTGTCCGCCGCCCTCGCGGGCATCGCCGCGATCGGCTGTGCGATCGGAATCGTGGACCCAACACGACCTTCCACGCGCGAGGCAGCCGAATCCGGTCTGCTGAACAACCCCTATCGCGCCAGCTCGACACTGTGGCGTATCCACGCTGTATCGATCTTGCTGGTCATCCCCCAGGCGACAGTCTGGACTTTCGCGCTCGTGTGGTTGACCGAGGATCACGGCTGGTCTGTCGGCGCCGCAGGCGCGTTGGTCACCGTCACGCAACTGCTGGGCGCGTTCGGCAGAATCGGTGCGGGCGCGTGGTCGGACTGGCTGCGAAGCCGAATGCGGCCACTGCGCTACGTCGCCATCGCCGCGACCGCGACGATGGCAGCGCTCGCCTTCACCGACTGGCTGGGCTGGCTGGTCGTCGCGATCCCCCTGCTGGTGATCGCGTCGGTCGTGACCGTCGCCGACAACGGCCTTGCGTTCACCGCGGTCGCCGAAATTGCCGGACCGTATTGGAGCGGCCGCGGACTCGGAATTCAAAACACCGGCCAGAACCTGGCGTCGTCGGCAGTACCGCCGCTGTTCGGCGCGCTGATCAGCGTCACCAGTTTCCCCGCCATGTTCGCGGTCACCGCCGTGATCGCTGCCGCGGCGGTGCCTCTGGTCCCCTCGGATCCTGGCGACTGACTACAGGCCGGCAGCGATCCGGTCGCCGACCTCTGTGGTGCTGCCCTGCGCGCCCGGGGTGCGGGAGGCGAGGTCGGCGGCTACTGCAGCCTCGACCCGCGCAGCCGCGTCGTCCTTGCCCAGGTGCGAAAGCAGAAGCGACACAGACAGAATCGCTGCTGTCGGATCCGCCTTAGACTGACCCGCGATGTCGGGTGCACTGCCGTGCACCGGCTCGAACATGCTCGGGTTGGTACCGGTCGCGTCGATATTGCCGCTCGCAGCCAAGCCGATACCACCGGAAACGGCTGCGGCGAGGTCGGTGATGATGTCGCCGAACAGGTTGTCGGTAACGATGACATCGAAACGCTTCGGGTCTGTGACGAGGTGGATGGTCGCCGCATCGATGTGCTGGTAGGCAACCTCGACGTCGGGGAACTCGGCCCCGACCTCGTCGACCGTGCGCTGCCACAGCGAGCCGGCGAACGTCAGAACGTTGGTCTTGTGCACCAGGGTGAGGTGTTTACGGCGCGTCATCGCCTTCGCAAAGGCATAGCGCACAACACGTTCCACGCCGAATCGCGTATTCGTGCTGACCTCGGTGGCGACCTCGTGCGGTGTGTTCGTGCGGATTGCACCGCCGGTGCCCGTGTAGGGACCCTCGGTCCCCTCGCGCACCACGACGAAATCGATCGGCGGATTGCCCGCCAACGGACCCGTCACACCCGCGTACAGGTGTGAGGGCCGCAGGTTCACGTGATGATCGAGCGCAAATCGGGCGCGCAGCAACAGCCCGCGCTCGAGCACACCGCTCGGCACGGACGGATCACCGATCGCACCGAGCAAAATTGCCTCGTGACCACGCAACTCGTCGAGCACCGAATCCGGTAGCAATTCGCCGGTCCGGTGGTAGCGCCGAGCGCCGAGATCGTATTCGGTGGTCTCGACGTTCGGCTCCACGACGCGCAACGCCTTCAGCGCCTCCGCGATCACCTCGGGACCGATTCCGTCGCCGGGAATGACGGCGAGCTTCATAGCGATTGCCTCACTTGGGGTTTGCAGCGATAGGGTGCGGCGATCAGGCCAGGTTGACGAGCTCGATCAGGTCGGCACCGACAGCGTCGGCGATCGCCTTCTCGACGGACTCGGGAACTTCGCGATCCACGCGCAGCAGAATGATCGCCTTGGAGCCTTCGGCATCCTGGCTCAGCTGTGCAGCCTGGATGTCGACGCCGGCCTCGCCGAGCAGGGTGCCGATCTTGCCGAGCGCACCTGGCTGGTCCGGGTAATGAATCGTGAGGTTGAGGCCCTCGGCGCGGAGATCGAAGTTGCGGCCGTTGATGTTCACGATCTTCTGGACCTGCTGCGGACCGGTGAGCGTGCCGGACACGTTTACGACCGTTCCGTCACCGTAGACCGCGCGAACGTCGACGACGCTACGGTGATTCGGGCTCTCCGAGGTCTTCGTGACCTCGGCAGAAATCCCACGCTCCGCGGCGAGGGACGGCGCATTCACGAACGTGACTGCGTCCTCGATCACTGCGGAGAACAAGCCGCGCAGGGCCGAAAGCTTGAGGATCTCGACATCTTCGGACGCGAGCTCGCCCAGTGCGGCGACAGAAAGGCTGACCGGCAGTTCCTTCGACAGCGCACCGAGCAGAACGCCCTGCTTGCGCACGATTTCTAGCCAGGGTGCCACTTCCTCGCCGACCGCACCACCGGACACGTTGACCGCGTCGGGCACGAATTCGCCTGCGAGCGCCAGCAATACGGACTTCGCGACATCGGTACCCGCGCGATCCTGCGCTTCGCTGGTCGACGCGCCGAGGTGCGGTGTGACGACGACCTCGGGCAGCTCGAACAGCGGGCTGTCGGTGCACGGCTCGGTCTCGAACACGTCGAGACCGGCTGCGCGGACGTGGCCGCTCTTGATCGCAGCGGCAAGTGCGGCCTCGTCGACGAGGCCACCGCGGGCAGCGTTGACGATCACTACGCCCGGCTTCATCTTCGCGATCGCCTCGGTGCCGATGATGCCCTTGGTCTCGGGCGTCTTCGGCAGGTGGACGGAGATGAGGTCGGCGCGCTGGAGCAGCTCGTCGAGCGGCAGCAGTTCGATGCCGAGCTGCGCGGCGCGCGCGGGCGATACGTATGGGTCGTAAGCGACGATGTGCGTCTCGAATGCGGCGAGGCGGGCAGCGAACAGCTGACCGATCCGGCCGAGGCCGACGACACCGACGGTCTTTCCGAAGATCTCGACACCGTTGAACTTGCTTCGCTTCCACGTGTGTTCACGTAGCGTCGCGTCAGCGGCGGGGATCTGGCGGGCGGCAGCGAGCATCAGCGTGACCGCGTGCTCTGCTGCGGTGTGGATGTTCGAGGTCGGCGCGTTGACGACCATGACGCCACGCTCGGTGGCGGCCGGGACGTCGACGTTGTCGAGTCCGACGCCAGCGCGAGCAACAATCTTGAGCTTCGTGCCGGCGGCGAGTACATCGGCGTCGACCGTCGTAGCAGAGCGGACGAGCAGCGCATCGGCTTCGGGCACCGCGGCAAGCAGTGCTTCGCGATCGGGTCCGTCGACCCAACGCACCTCGACGCCGTCACCCAGCGCCTCGACGGTGGATTGAGCAAGCTTGTCGGCAATCAGAACAATAGGGCGGCCTGGCTGGCTCACGTTAGGAAACTCCCCGGTCATAGGTAAAAGGAAAGGGCGCTGCGCGCCAGTGCGCGGTTGGAGAGTCTATAGACTCTCTAACCGCGCACGCGGCGTAGCCCCTCAGGCGGTCTCGGTGATCGGGCGATCGACCCAGCTCATCAAGTCGCGCAGCTGCTTGCCGGTGACCTCGATCGGGTGCTCGGCGTTCTCCTTGCGAAGACCTTCGAGTTCCTTGTTTCCGCCCTCGACGTTCGCGACGAGACGCTTGACGAAGGTGCCGTCCTGGATGTCGGCGAGGATCGCCTTCATGCGCTCCTTGGTGCCGGCATCGATGACGCGCGGACCGGACAGGTAGCCACCGAACTCGGCCGTGTCGGAGACCGAGTAGTTCATGCGTGCAATGCCGCCCTCGTACATCAGGTCGACGATCAGCTTCAGCTCGTGCAGGACCTCGAAGTAGGCCATCTCCGGCGCGTAACCGGCCTCGACCATGACGTCGAAACCGGTCTTGACCAGCTCCTCCGTGCCGCCGCAGAGGACGGCCTGCTCGCCGAAGAGGTCGGTCTCGGTCTCTTCCTTGAAGGTCGTCTTGATGACGCCGGCGCGCGTGCCGCCGATGCCCTTCGCGTAGGACAGCGCAAGCGCTTCGCCGGTGCCGTTGGGATCCTGGGCGACCGCGATGAGCGCGGGCACGCCCTTGCCGTCGACGAACTGGCGGCGGACCAGGTGACCCGGTCCCTTCGGCGCAACCATGCCGACCGTGATGTTCGCGGCGGGCTTGATGAGACCGAAGTGGATGTTCAGGCCGTGGCCGAAGAACAGCGCGTCGCCGTCCTTCAGGTTCGGCTCGATGTCCTCGGTGAAGATCTTGGCCTGCGCGGTATCCGGTGCCAGCAGCATGATCACGTCGGCCCACTCGGCCACCTCGGCGGGAGTGCCGACAGCAAGGCCCTGCTCCTCGGCCTTTGCGCGCGACTTCGAGCCCTCCTTGAGGCCGATCTTCACCTCGACGCCCGAGTCACGCAGGCTCAGCGAGTGCGCGTGCCCCTGGCTGCCGTAGCCGATCACAGCGACCTTGCGGCCCTGAATGATCGACAGATCGGCGTCGTCGTCGTAGAACATCTCGACTGCCACTTTTATTGGTTCCCTTCTAGTTCAGTTCTAAGTAAGTTAACGCGTTGCCGTAATGGACTTCGGTCCGCGGCCGACTGCAACGACGCCGGATTGGACGATCTCGCGAATCCCGTAGGGCTCGAGCATGCGCAGCAGCGCATCGAGCTTCGACCGTGTTCCGGTCGCTTCCACCGTCAACGCATCCGGCGACACGTCGATGACCTTGGCGCGGAAAAGCGTTGCGGCTTCGATCACCTGGGTGCGCACGGTCGCGTCCGCGCGCACTTTGACGAGGATCAGTTCGCGTGCGACCGAGGTGTCGTCGTCCTGCTCGACGATCTTGATCACGTTGATCAGCTTGTTGAGCTGCTTGGTGACCTGCTCGAGCGGCGAGTCCTCGACCGTCACGACGATCGTCATGCGCGAAACCTCGGGGAGCTCGGTACCACCGACTGCCAGCGACTCGATGTTGAAACCACGGCGCGAGAAGAGCGATGCGACACGGGCAAGGACACCCGGTTTGTCTTCGACGAGAACGCTGAGGGTGTGGCTCGTCCTCACTTGTTTCCTTCCTTGGCGGCGTGATCCATCGCGGCGTGAATGACGGCAGGTTCGGAGACCAGTTCGTCGTCGTCGAACAGTGGGCGGATGCCCCGGGCCGCCATGATTTCGTCGTTGCTCGTGCCGGCCGCAACCATCGGCCACACCTGTGCGTCGGCGCCGACGATGAAGTCGATGACGACGGGCTTGTCGTTGATGGCCTGCGCCTCACGAATCGCCGCTTCGACGTCTTCTTCCTTCTCGACGCGAATGCCGTGGCAGCCCAAGGCTTCTGCGAGCTTGACGAAGTCCGGGATACGCAGCGAGTGCGTCGACAGGTTGGTGTTGGAGTAGCGCTCCTCGTAGAAGAGCGTCTGCCACTGCCGGACCATGCCCAGGTTGCCGTTGTTGATCAGCGCAACCTTGATCGGGATTCCCTCGACTGCACAGGTCGCAAGTTCCTGATTGGTCATCTGGAAGCAGCCGTCACCGTCGATCGCCCAGACCTCGGCCTCGGGCTTGCCCATCTTGGCGCCCATCGCAGCGGGCACTGCGTAACCCATCGTGCCGAGTCCGCCCGAGTTCAGCCACGTGCGCGGCTTCTCGTACTTGATGAACTGCGCGGCCCACATCTGGTGCTGACCGACACCGGCGCAATAGACCGCGTCGGGTCCGGCGAGCCGCCCGACAGCCTCGATGACGAATTCCGGCGACAGCATGCCGTCGGTCGGCTCGTCCCAGCCGAGCGGGTACTGCTTGCGGACGCCTTCCAGGTACTCCCACCACTTGCTGATTTCGATCTTCGAACCGGTCGCCTGATCGGCGCGGATCGCTTCGATCAGCTCGACGATGACCTCTGTGCAGTCACCGACGATGGGGACATCGGCGTGCCGGTTCTTGCCGATCTCGGCCGGGTCGATATCGGCGTGGATGACCTTGGCCAGCGGTGCGAAGGAGTCCAGCCGGCCGGTCACACGGTCGTCGAAGCGCGCACCGAGCGTGATGAGCAGGTCGCTCTTCTGCAGGGCACCGACGGCGGCGACGGTGCCGTGCATGCCGGGCATGCCGAGGTTCAGCTGGTGGCTGTCGGGGAACGCGCCCCGTGCCATCAGCGTCGTCACGACGGGGATGCCGGTGAGTTCGGCCAGCTCCAGCAACTGCGGTGAGGCGTCGGACTTGATGACGCCGCCGCCGACGTAGAGCACGGGCGACTTCGCGTCCATGATCAATCGGGCAGCTTCGCGGACCTGCTTGCCGTGCGGCTTGGTGACCGGACGGTAGCCGGGCAGCCGCATTTCCGGCGGCCACGAGAACGTCGTCTGCGCCTGCAGCACATCCTTCGGGATGTCGACGAGCACCGGACCGGGGCGGCCGCTCGCGGCGAGGTAGAACGCCTCGGCGAGGATGCGCGGGATGTCGGCGCCGTCGGTGATGAGGAAGTTGTGCTTGGTCACCGGCATCGTGATGCCCGAGATATCGGCTTCCTGGAAAGCGTCGGTGCCGATCATCGCGCGAGGCACCTGGCCGGTGATCGCGACCATCGGCACGGAGTCCATGTAGGCATCCGCGAGCGGCGTGACCAGGTTCGTCGCGCCGGGCCCCGACGTGGCCATGCACACGCCGACCTTGCCGTTGACCTGCGCATAGCCGGTCGCCGCATGTCCGGCGCCCTGCTCGTGCCGCACGAGGACGTGGCGGACCTTCTTGGAATCGAACAGCGGGTCGTACAGCGGCAGGATCGCGCCGCCCGGAATGCCGAAGACCGTCTCGACCTGAAGCTCTTCGAGCGAACGGACCACCGACTGCGCGCCAGTTACGCGCTCCGGCGCGAGTTGACGACGATTTACCGTCGGCGCGGCAGTTGCCGCAGCGGTCGGTTGACCAACCGGTGGCGTCGACCTACGGGTCGTCGGTCCCGGTCGGGCGGTGGGTGCGCTCACTTTCGTGCTCCCTTACGGATCTGGATCTGGACGAACTGACGGTGGAAACAAGCGCCTAAACAGCAAAAAGCCCTCGACAGCGTGTGCTGTTCGAGGGTGGCGCGTCGTGCTTGCGAGTTTGGAATAACCGGCTTACGCAGCGACGCGCCTGCCGATTACGAGCGACTCGTTTCGTTTCACGCGCTCGACGGTATGCGCGTAGATGCACAAGAGTCAAACCTGTGACCACGCTGTCCCATTATGTGGGAGTGATCTGTTGTAATGCGAGGATGGTGGTGTGTCATCACCGCATCAGTCCGTGCCACCAGCACAATCGTCCCACACCGCGCCCGACACTCTGCACACCGAGCGCCGCGTGATCCGGTTTCCGCGACTCGGCCTGCTCGGCGCAGCGATGCTCCTGTTCTGCGTGAGCTTTCCGGTTCTCGGTTGGCCGGCACTGTTCGGTTGGCTTCTCCTCGTCCCGATCGTCGCGGCCGTATGGGTGGTCCGTACGCGCACAGTGGTGACCGACGACGGACTCGACCTGCGCACCCTGTTCGGCAAACGCCACCTCGACTGGACCGAGATCAAGGGACTGCGGATTCCCAAGCGCGGGTGGGCTCGGGCAGATCTCGTCGAGGGCGGTGAGGTGCCGTTGCCCGCGGTCAGCTTCGACCGGCTTCGCGACCTCGCGCAGGCATCCGGCGGCCGCATCCCCGACCCGTTCGCCGCCGCCCCGACGGCCGTCGCCCCGGAAAAGGATTCGGAAGCAGATACCGACCGCGGGTAGCGTTTCGGGCATGCCACCGCTTCGCTCACGCACCACCACCGTCGGCCGGAACGCCGCAGGCGCACGCGCACTCTGGCGCGCGACCGGTATGACGGACTCGGACTTCGGAAAGCCGATCGTCGCGATCGCGAACTCGTACACGCAGTTCGTACCCGGCCATGTGCACCTGAAGAACGTCGGCGAGATCGTCGCCGAAGCCGTGCGTGCTGCCGGCGGTGTCCCGCGTGAGTTTCACACCATCGCCGTCGACGACGGCATCGCGATGGGCCACGGCGGCATGCTCTACTCCCTGCCCAGCCGCGAGATCATTGCCGACTCGGTCGAGTACATGGTCAACGCACACACCGCCGACGCGCTCGTCTGCATCTCGAACTGCGACAAGATCACGCCGGGAATGCTGAATGCTGCTCTGCGCCTGAATGTTCCGACCGTCTTTGTGTCGGGTGGACCGATGGAAGCAGGCAAGGCGGTCGTCGTTGGTGGCGTCGCGCAGGCACCGACCGATCTGATCACCGCAATCTCGGCGAGCGCCAACGACAATGTTTCCGAGGACGGGTTGTCCGAGGTCGAACGCAGTGCGTGCCCGACCTGCGGATCGTGTTCGGGCATGTTCACCGCGAACTCGATGAACTGCCTCACCGAGGCGCTCGGACTTGCGTTGCCGGGCAACGGATCCACGCTCGCGACCCATGCCGCGCGACGCTCGCTGTTCGAGCGCGCCGGAACCACGGTCGTCGAGGCGGCGCTCCGCTACTACCGCGACGACGACGAGTCCGTGCTACCACGAAACATCGCTTCGCCCAAGGCATTCCGTAACGCGATGGCGTTGGACGTCGCGATGGGCGGTTCTACCAACACCGTCCTGCACGTGCTCGCCGCGGCGCAGGAGGGCGAGGTCGAGGGGTTCGACCTGGCCGAGATCGACGCGATCAGCCGCAAGGTTCCCTGCCTGTCGAAGGTCTCCCCCAACTCCGATTACCACATGGAAGACGTCCACCGCGCAGGCGGAATCCCGGCAATCCTCGGCGAACTGCGCCGCGCCGGACTGCTCGACACCGACGTCTCGACCGTGCACACGGCGAGCTTCGACGAGTGGCTCGACACCTGGGACATCCGGTCGGGCAAGGCGTCCGGCGAAGCGATCGAACTGTTCCTCGCGGCACCCGGCGGGGTCCGCACGATCGAGCCGTTCTCCACGGAGAACCGGTGGTCGTCGCTGGACATCGATGCCGCGGGCGGTTGCATACGTGATCTCGAGCACGCTTACACCGTCGAGGGCGGCCTGGCCGTCCTGCGCGGAAACCTCTCGCCGGACGGCGCGATCATCAAGACCGCCGGTATCGACGAGGAACTGTGGAACTTCCAGGGTCCGGCGCGGGTTGTCGAATCCCAGGAAGAAGCCGTCAGTGCCATCCTCGGCAAGAAAATTCAGCCCGGCGAGGTGCTCGTCGTCCGGTACGAAGGCCCCGCTGGCGGTCCGGGTATGCAGGAGATGCTGCATCCCACGGCATTCCTGAAGGGGTCTGGCCTCGGGCGCAAATGTGCACTCATTACGGACGGCCGGTTCTCCGGTGGTTCGTCGGGCATCTCGGTCGGGCACATCTCGCCCGAAGCGGCAGCCGGCGGAACGATCGGACTCGTCGAAGATGGCGACCAGATCGTGATCGACGTGGTCACGCGCAAACTCGAACTACTGGTCGACGACGACGTCCTCGCCGAACGGCGAGCGAAAATGGAAGCGGCCGAACGCCCCTGGAAGCCTGTCGCCCGGGAGCGCGTCGTCACCACCGCACTGCGCGCGTACGCGGCACTTGCCACCTCCGCCGACAAAGGTGCGGTTCGCCGGGTGCCGTAGGGCTGGCCCACGCAGGTCGCCCGGTCACGCAACGTCTTTCAGTCATACGCGACAACTGCAGTTGTCGCGTATGACTGAAAGACGCGCGTCTCGGTTCAAAACTGGTACCTCAGTACCATTAACTATCCACAGGGCGCTACTTGTCCACAGATTTGTTTTCGGACCTGACATCGATTCCGGATGACGGCAGGCTCGAACCATGGACGACGACGCATTCAAGGTGTACCTGCGGCGAGATGCATTGCAGCTGGGCGTGAACGACGCCGAACTCCGACGCCTGAGACGACGCGGTGAGTTGCAGGCGATATGCCGCGGCGCCTTCGTTCGACCGGACGACCTTGATCGGTCGGACTCGGTCACTCACCACCGCTGGCTGACGCAAGCGATCGCCCGGGCGTCGAAAAAACCGGTGGTGATCAGTCACGTGTCTGCCGCCGTGCTACACGCGCTCGCTCTTTGGAACCCTCTGCTCGCGCGCGTGCATGTCACGCTCGACGCGAAATCGGGGGGTCGTGTCTCACCACGGCGCCATACCCACATCGCTTCGCTCGAACCGACGGACGTGACGTTGGTCGACGGACTCGCGGTCACCACGGTGGCTCGGACTGTCGTCGACTACGCGCGCACCGAAGTATTCGAAAAGGCCGTCGTGCTCGGCGATTCCGCACTTCACAGGCAGTTGGTGACGCCGGACGAGTTGGCGGAATCACTCGGCGCGGTGGCTCACTTGAACGGTGCAAGCCGTGCCGCACGTGCAATCGCGTTCATGGACGGACGCAGCGAATCAGTAGGAGAATCCAGAAGTCGTGTGCTGATTCATCGCGCGCACCTTCCGAAGCCCGATCTGCAGCGGGTCATCTTCGATTCGTCCGGCGTGGCGATCGCGCGTGGCGACTTCTTTTTCGAGGAGTTTTGCACGGTCGGCGAGTTCGACGGGCACGGCAAATACACCGATCTCCTCAGGCCTGGCCAGACCACCGAGCAAGCGCTCATCGAGGAAAAGTGGCGCGAGGACGACATTCGAAGCACCGGTGCCGCTGTCGCACGCTGGAACTGGAGTCATCTGGCCGACCCCAAAATCGTTGTTGCCAAACTGGAGCGCGCGTTCGACATTGGACGCAGAACCTGAAACACAACCACTTCAGCCAGCCGCAACGACTGCAGTCGTTGCATTTGGCTGCTGACGTTGCGGCTCGTCGGCCGGAGCCTTGACAACCGACGTCCACCGCCGCACCCTCACGCTATGAATGCGAACCGCGACATCGGGCTCGAGCGGTTCAACGTTGCGGATGCCGGGGCTTCCGCCCACTCACTGGTGACGTGCCTCGACGTACCGCGTTGGGTCAACGACATCCTCGCCGCACGACCGTATGCCGACCGCGGTGCTCTGATGAAACAGGTCGACTCTGCTTCCAGCCCCCTTCGACCCGACGAAATCGCGCGTGCGCTGCAACGGCATCCGCGCATCGGGGACCGAATATCCGGCGGCGACGCCGACGCTCGTATGTCGCGATCCGAGCAGTCGGGCGTCGATGCGACGGACCCGGCCGTCAAAGATCGGCTCACAGAAGGCAACCATGCCTACGAGGCCAAGTTCGGGCAGGTGTTCCTGATCAGCGCGACGGGGCTGCACGCCGAGGAAATCCTCGCCCGGCTCGATGAACGTCTGACCAACGACCCCGCGGCCGAGCAACGCATCATCGAACGCGAACTGCGCAGCATCGCCAAACTACGACTGGCGCAACTGCTCGACGCCTAGATGAACGGGTTGCCGCCGTGCAGGAAGACCCATGTGCAGGCCGCCGCGATGATGGCGGCGACGAGCACCAGCAACGAACCTGCCGCCGGCCGGGTTGCCCAGCCCCGCCTGCCGTCGAGCGCGATCCGCCCCGGTCCGGTCAGGATCAAGCCAGCCGAGGCGCCCAGTAGCAGCGTCTCGAGCTCCACGCCCTGATCACCGCTGAACTGCAGCCCGGGCGTACCGGCCTGCTTGACCAACCACGCGTCGATGATGATTGCCAGAACCGCACCGGCCGCCAGCGGCGTTGCGAGGCCGAGGATCAGCAGGATGCTGCCGCCGAGCTCGCCGACCGTCAACAGGATCGACATCAGCTTCGGCTGGTCCCAACCACCGCTGCTGAGACCCTTTTCGACGCCGTCGAGTCCCGGACCGTTCCACCAACCGGTCAGCTTCTGCAACGCATGGAACAGGAATATGCCGCCGACCGTGAGCCGCAGAATCAGCAGGCCGAGGTCGAGTGTGCCGCGGCCCTTCGTGTCGTCCTCGATCGCGCGGGCGCGCTTGCGCGCACCGGCTCGCGCGCCTGTACCGGCAGTCGCGGCGGGCGGCACGGTGTGCTCGGGTTCGAACGCGTACTTCTGCGGCGGGCCGTCGTCTTCCATCTCCATCGGCGTCGGCACGTAGGCCGGTTGCTCGACCGGCTTGCCGAGGTTGGGGCGATACGTGGGCAACTGCGAGGTGGCGTCGATGGAAAGATCCTCGTCTGTACGTGGGACGGTCGTGCGCCCGACGGCGATCTCTTCGGTCGGGCTGTCGTACGGACTCCCAGCCGACCTGCCTGTTGCCGGCCGCGCCGCGGCGTCTGTTGCACCTGACTGGTTTTCGGGCTTTTCAGTCACGCACGCGAGCTTAGTTGCCGAATCGTTATCGACGCTCACTTTGCAACCCGACGCGCCGATTCAGTCCCAGAGCAATCCTGCACGACGACCCTTGTGAGCGCGAGTCGCCGCGTTTCCGTAACGTGAAGAACCATGACGTTGGGTGTTTCAGGGGCGCGGCCCCGCAGTGGCCGCGTGCGGCGAAGACTCGCCGTCGCAGTGTCGCTGGTGTCGCTGGCACTGCTTGTCCTGGCACTGCCCGGATGCGCCCGATTCGACGACAGTGCGTCGAGCCCGTTCAGCCCGGAACCCACGTTCTCGGGTTCGGATCGAACGTCGCCGAAGCCGCCACGCCCCACACGGCCGCCGCGCACACCCGGCCCGTGTGTCGACCCGGACGAGAGCGTCGTTGCTACCTGCCTCGACACGACGGGCGGTCTCGTCGTGTTGCCGGACGGTGTCACCGCACTCGTCGCCGAACGGCGGACCGGCCGCATCATGAAGGTCATTGCGCTGGAACAGAAGACGCTCGAGGTCGCCCGCGTCGAGGTCGACGGTTCGTTCGATGGCGGACTGCTCGATCTGGCACTGTCGCCGACCTACACCGAAGACGGAATCATCTTCGCCTACATTTCGACGCCCTACGACAACCGCGTCGTCCGGCTGACGAGCAACGGCGATCCACCGAAGGACGTGCTGACCGGGATACCGAAGGGCGAACGCGGAAACAACGGCGCGCTCGACTTCGTCAGCCCGACCGAGCTGCTCGTGCTGACCGGCGATGCGGGTGACCCAGCGGCAGCCAACGACCCCAACTCACTCGCCGGGAAGTTGCTCCGGATCGACAATCCCTCCGTCGGACCGCCGGGATCGCAGCCGCCACCGCAGGTTGTCATGTCCGGCATCGGCGCGGCCGGCGACCTCTGCCCGCAAGGCGGCGGGGTTGTCTGGGTCACAGATCGCACGCCGACCGAGGACCGACTCCAGAAGATCACCGACGGGGTGCCCGCGCCTGCTCCGGCATGGACCTGGGCGGACCGCCCGGGCGTCGCCGGATGTGCGGCCGGTGGCGGCCGCGTTGCGGTGATGCTGACGTTCGGCAGGGCTGCGGCAATTCTGACCGTCGACGAAAGCGGTGCGATCACAACGGCACCGAACCTGGTCGCCCAGGATCAGTACGGCCAACTGGGCGGCGCCGCAATCGGACCCGACGGTACGGCGTGGGCGGCGACCGTCAACAAAACCGGCGGCCAGCCGGGGCCGAACGACGACCGCGTCGTCATCATTCCGTTCGGCGGACCCGGCGGCGGCGAGGGACCGGACTAGCAGCTAGGCAGCGCCGCACGCTTCGAGAACGAGTTCACGAACGCGGGCGGCGTCGGCCTGGCCCCGAGTTGCTTTCATGACATCGCCGACGACCTTGCCCGCGGCCGCGACCTTCCCGCCGCGGATCTTCTCGGCGATGTCGGGGTTGGCCGCCAACGCCTTGTCGACCTCGACCTTCAGCGCGGTCTCGTCGCGAACGACTCCGAGCCCACGCGCCGCGATGATCTCGTCCGGTTCGCCTTCACCCGCAAGTACGTGATCGACGACCTGTTTGGCGACCTTGTTGTTGAGCTTGCCCTCCTCGACCAGCGCAACAACTTTCGCGACCTGCGCGGGGCTGATCGCCAACCCGTCGAGGGTGACGCCCTGTTCGTTCGCCTTCTCCGTAAGGTAGGAGACCCACCAGGATCGCGCGGCCGCTGCCGGTGCGCCCGCGTCGACGGTTGCAATGATCAGGTCGAGCGCACCCGTGTTGACTAGATCGCGCATTACCTCGTCGGAAAGCCCCCAGTCCTCCTGAATTCGGGCGCGCCGCAACCACGGCATTTCGGGAATCGTCGAGCGTAGGCTCTCGACCCATTCGGCGTCGGGCGCCACCGGTTCGAGATCGGGCTCCGGGAAGTAGCGATAATCCTCGGCGGTTTCCTTGCGCCGACCGGGAGAGGTCGTTCCGTCGACCTCCTGGAAGTGCCTGGTCTCCTGAATCACTTCGCCGCCGCTTGCGAGAACCGCTGCCTGCCTGCGCATTTCGTAGCGCACAGCGACCTCGACGCTGCGCAGCGAGTTGACGTTCTTGGTTTCGGTGCGGGTACCGAGTTCGGTGGAGCCGATCGGCATCAACGACACGTTGGCGTCGCAGCGCAGCGACCCCTGATCCATCCGCACGTCCGAAACACCGAGAGCCTTCAACAGGTCCCGCAGCGCGGTGACGTAGGCGCGCGCCACCTCGGGCGCACGCTCCCCTGCGCCGGAGATCGTCTTGGTGACGATCTCGACGAGCGGGACGCCCGCGCGGTTGTAGTCGAGCAGCGAGTGACTCGCGCCGTGGATGCGACCGGTCGCACCACCGACATGCAACGACTTACCGGTGTCTTCCTCCATGTGCGCACGCTCGATGTCGACACGCCATGTGGTGCCGTCGTCGAGCACGACATCGAGGTAGCCCTCGGTGGCGATCGGCTCGTCGTATTGGCTGATCTGGTAGTTCTTCGGCTGATCGGGGTAGAAGTAGTTCTTGCGCGCGAACCGGCCCCATGGCGTGATCGTGCAGTTGAGGGCCAGTCCGATGCGGACGGCCGACTCCACTGCCGCCTGGTTGACGACGGGAAGCGACCCGGGGAGCCCGAGACAGACAGGACAGACCTGGGTGTTGGGCTCGGCACCGAACTCCGTCGGGCAGCCGCAGAACATCTTGGTGTTCGTACCGAGTTCGACGTGAACTTCCATGCCGAGCACAGGCTCGTAGGTGGCGAGGACATCGGCATAGTCGAGCAGTTCGACGGTGGAAGCGGTCATGCGAAAAGAATACTGTGCGCCCTGATCACCCGAAGAAGGCCGACGCCTCCTGATACCGATCGGTGGGAACCTTCTTCAATTGCTTCACCGCGTCGGCCAACGGAACGAGTTCGATCTTCGTGCCACGCAGCGCCACCATGTTGCCGAAGTGGCCCGCGTGCGCGGCCTCGGCGGCGTGCAATCCGAAGCGGGTTGCGAGGATGCGGTCGTACGGCGTCGGCTTGCCACCACGCTGCACATGCCCGAGGACCGTGGTGCGGACCTCCTTGCCGATCCGCCGCTCGATCTCGACCGCCAATTGCTGTGCGACGCCGGTGAATCGCTCGTGGCCGTACTCGTCGATGCCGCCCTCTCGCAGCGTCATCGACTCCGGGTCGGGGTGAGCACCCTCCGCGACCACGCAGATGAAGTGCGAATCACCGCGCTGGAAGCGCTTTTTCATCATCTTGCAGACAGCATCGACGTCGAACGGCTCCTCGGGCACGAGCGTGAGATGCGCGCCGGACGCCAGTCCCGCGTGCAGCGCAATCCAGCCCGCGTGCCGGCCCATGACCTCGACGAGCATCACACGCTGATGCGATTCCGCCGTCGTGTGCAGCCGATCGATGGCATCGGTCGCGATGCTGAGCGCGGTGTCGTGGCCGAAAGTCACGTCGGTGCAATCGATGTCGTTGTCGATCGTTTTCGGTACGCCGACGACAGCCACACCCTCCTCGGACAGCCAGTGCGCCGCGGTCAGGGTGCCTTCGCCACCGATCGGGATCAGCACGTCGATGCCGTTGTCGTCGAGCGTCTGCTTGATCTGCTCGATCCCCGCCTTGAGCTTGTCGGGATGCGTTCGCGCCGTACCGAGCACGGTGCCGCCCTTTGTCAGCAGCCGATCGGTGCGGTCGTCGTTCTGCATGTAGATCCTGCGATCCTCGAGCAGACCGCGCCAGCCGTCCTGGAATCCGACGATCGAATCGCCGTAGCGACCGTTCGCAGTTCGGACGACGGCACGAATCACCGCGTTGAGGCCGGGACAATCGCCACCACCGGTGAGCATTCCGATACGCATGTGCCCCATCTTGCTACTTTGCACCGCTGCGCGCTGATCAGCCGGGAGTTACGAGGCCACTCTCGTACGCGAGGACGACCGCTTGCGCCCTGTCACGCAGGTTCAGTTTCGACAGCACCTTGCCGACATGCGTTTTCACTGTCTGCTCGGCAACGAACAGCGACGACGCGATCTCCGAGTTCGAAAGCCCCTTGGCGATCAGTTCCAGCACCTCGCGCTCGCGGGGGGTCAGCGCGGACAAGACGTTCGAATTCACCCGCGGTACGGCACGGCGTTTGGTGACGTCGGCGATCAGGCGGCGAGTGACCGTGGGTGCCAGCAGGGCTTGACCTTCGGCGACGACGCGGACGGCACGCACCAACTCCTCGGCTGGCGCATCCTTCAGCATGAACCCGCTCGCACCGATGCTGAGCGCCTCGTAGACGTAGTCGTCGATATCGAAGGTGGTCAGCATCAGTACGCGCACCGGTGGATCGAATCCCGCTGCCAGGATCGCGCGCGCGGCGTCCAACCCGTTCATTTCCGGCATCCGCACGTCCATCAGCACGACGTCGGGTCGCAACCGTTTGACCTCGGCGACGGCCACACGCCCGTCCGGAGCATCGCCGATGACGCTGATGTCGGGCTGCGCGGCGAGCAGCGCACCGAAACCTTGGCGAACCATGGCCTGATCGTCTGCGATGAATACGGTCACCGGGCGACCCAGGGAAGTTTCAGCCACCCGCCCACCCTATGCCGTCCAGCTCGCGAGACCGGGCACGGTGCTGGTCGTCACGGGCAGTTGGGCAGTCACCTCGAACCCGCCATCGTTGCGCGGTTGCGCGGTGAGCAACCCGCCGACAGAGAGCGCCCGATCGCGCATGCCCTCGATGCCGCTCCCGCCATTGCGGCTGTGCGGTGTCGCGACCACCGACGACGGTCCGTTGCTCACGTTCATCGATACGAGCGACATTCCATACTCGACGTCGACCTCCACCGGCGCCCCGGGCGCGTGCCGGGATGCGTTGGACAAAGATTCTTGGAGGATTCTGAACACTGCCAGACCTGTTGCGTCCGAGAGCTGTTCGTGTTCGCCGTGGACCGTCCAGCGGAGCGGAACGCCCGCCCGTCGGGCCGTTTCCAGCAGTTCCTCGATCTGTCCGGTCCCGGGCTGCGGCGCGTGCTCGGCTGCCTGACCGTCGCTGCGCAGGACACCGAGCATGCCGCGGATCTCGTTCAGCGCTTCGCGCGCCGTTGCGCCGATCGACTCGAATTCGGCTCGCGCAGCGGGCGATACGTCGGGAACCCGGTAGGGCGCACTCTGTGCCTGCACGACGACGAGCGACATGTGATGCGCGACTACGTCGTGCAGGTCACGAGCGATCCGGGCCTTCTCTTCGAGGATGGTCCGTCGTGTGCGTTCCAGCTCGCTGACCTCTTCCTGCTTGGCCAACTGCCGCCGCGACAACACAAGCCAGCGGATCAGCAGGCCGATCACTACGTAGGCCGTCAGCGCTACGAACCAGCCGACCACTTGGTCGGGACCCAAATTCGCCGCGAACAGAAGCACGGTCGACAGCCATGCGACACCGACGATCGGTATCGGCGCCCGCATGCTCACGACGAAGAGCAGGGGAAGAATGACGAGGAAATGTACGACCTGCCAGGGAATGTCGTTGCCGGGTTGCGACGCGAATGCGACCGGAATGATCAGCGCCGAGAGCGCCGAGATCGCCCAGCCCAGCGCAGGATTCCAGCGGATCAGCAGAAATGGGCCCGCCGCCAGTGCCGCAACGACCGGCTGCGCCGGCGCCGGAACGTCATGTGTCACGTGCAAGGTCGGCCACGCCACGGAGTACAGCGTGATCGTCACGAGCACGATTGCAATGTCGAGCCACTGACTCCACGTCACCCGCTTCACGTGCGGTTTCGCAACCCTGGCTGCCTGTTTCATTACCCGCTTGTTCCTACCCACGGCATCGACACTAGGAAGCCGCGACACCGGCTGTCGTCATACCCAGGGGTGATATCGCGCCCTGACCGCAGGGCTAGTCCCACAGGCGACCTCGGTTCGGCAGGGTGATGTGCCTGCGTAACCGCGGTACTTAGCGTGCCTCACATGCGAACAACCGATTGGGGGCGGCGCTTCGCAGCAGCCGCCGTGCTTGCTACAGCAGCCATGACACTCGCCCCGACAGCCGACGCAACCGGCGCTGCCGAGCCCCGCACCGGGCAGGCCGCGCACGCGATCGAGGCTCTGACCACTACCGACACACCCCTCGACGCAATTCCGGCCGACTTTTCGGCGGTGCTCGGCTATCGACCTGCTGTTGTCGACGGCATGCTGGCCAACCCCGAGGGCGAGTGCTCCTCACCGGTCACGCTCCCTGTCGAGTTCGACGGCGTCTGCAAGGCCCACGATCTGGGCTACGACCTGCTGCGCTATGCGGATCTGACGGGTGAGCCGCTGGGTCCGTGGGCGCGCGAGGCTGTCGACGCGAAGCTGGGCGAACGATTCGACTCCGCATGCGACACGCGTACCGGGATGGCTGCGCGCGTGGGCTGCCATGCGATGGCACACATTGCGGGTGGATTCGTCGACGTGAATTCGTGGCGACAGGGCTATTCGACGCCGGGTCCGGAGCCGGTCTGGACGTATGTCGCCGCGGGCACACTGGGTGCCGCGTGCCTCGCACTGGCGTGGGTGTTACGACCACGGCGGGCGAGCAGGTTCGCACTTGCGCTGGAACCGGGCACGGCGTGAGCGCCATTGCCGGCATTCGGTTCCGGCCACTCGACATCGATCTGACAAGAGCCCTGCCACGATCGGAAACTACCGTGGCTGTCACGCTCCTGGCGGCCATTTCCCTTGCACCAGGACTACTTCCACGCAGCGCACCCCTGCAAGCTGTGCTCACCGGCGTGCTGGTGACTTTCGGTGTGGCCTGCGCCGGCGTCGCCGGCCGGTTCCTCGGTGCACGCCGGAAGCCGGGACCCGCGCGGGCGGCCGTCGCAGCTCTGGGCGCTATCGGGATCGGGTGGTCCGTAGTTGCTGCCGACCGCTGGCAGGATGGCCTGCGGTCCGCGATGGACATGCCGCCGGTCGGTCCCGCCTACTGGCTGGAAGTCGTTGCCGGAGCATCGCTTATCGTCGCCGTGCTGTACGGCTGCTCGGTCGCGGTGGCGTGGTTCGTCCGCCGGCTCGGGCCCTTGCGGTGCGCTGCCGTTCTCGTCGTCGCTGGACTCGCGGCGTGGTTCGTCGCGATTCCCGCCGTCGTCGATTCGCGCCAGGCAGCCTACCGGACGAGCAGTGCGCTGCTCGATTCGGCTGTGGTGCAACCATTGTCGAGCAACCGTTCGGGAAGTCCACGGTCATTTGCGGCCTGGGAAACCCTGGGAGCGGAAGGCCGCAAATTCGTCGCTTCGGGATCCGACGTGGCGAGCGTCCGTGTATACGCAGGAATCGATTCCGCGCCGGACCTGAATTCTCGGGTGGCTCTTGCCATCCGGGAACTGGAACGTTCCGGCGGACTCCTGCGCTCCAACGTAGTCGTCGCAATTCCAACCGGATCGGGTTGGATCGACTCCAATGCCGTCACCGGCTTCGAGCGGCGGTTCGCGGACGACGTCGCGGTGGTCGGTGTCCAGTACTCGTATGCACCCAGTTGGGCGACGTTCCTGTTCGGGCGCGCAGAATCCGAAGCCGCCGCCCAGGCCCTGTACACAGCCGTCGCAGCTCGGATCGCTGCCATACCCGCAGACCAGCGGCCAAAGCTGTACATCTACGGCCAGAGCCTCGGTTCCGTCGGCGGCGCGGCGGCGTTGCACGCCCGTGCCGGCGAAACCTGCGGGGCATTGTGGGCGGGTCCGCCGGCGGGGTCCGTCGACACGACAGGAGCTACGGTGCTGGCGAACTCGTCGGATCCGGTCGTTCGGTGGTCACCGAGCCTCTTGTTCGAGCCGCCGGCACTCGACCATGTGCGAGTGGACGCGCCTGCACCGCAATGGCTTCCGGTCGTCAGCTTCGTTCAGACCACGGTCGATCTACTCGGCGCCCTCGACGCGCCGGCGGGCCACGGCCACCGCTACGGCACCGATCAAGGCACGGCACTGACCGGTTGCGCCTAGTGTGCAGGCGTGGATACGGCAGCGCAGCGGTACCTCGATGAACTCGTCGCCAGGGCGCGAGGGCCGAATCTGTTGGGGGTATACCTGACCGGTTCGCTCGCGCTCGACGACTACCTGCCCGGGCGCAGCGACATCGATGTCGCGATGGCGGTGCGCCGGTCGATGACCGCTGCCGAGAAGCATGCGATGGTCGAATCGTTGCGGCACTCGGCACTTCGGTGTCCGACTCGCGGGTTGGAACTCGTTGTGTATCGTGCCGACGCCGTCGGGCATGGACTGCTGGCCCCCGCGTTCGAACTCGAACTCAACGACGGACCCCACATGTCCTATCACGTGAATTATGCTGCTGCGGAACGTGACCCGGCGGACGGGCTCTTCTGGTACGCGCTCGACCGCGACATCGTCGCGCAGCGCGGTGTTGCGCTGGTAGGGCCGCCGGCGCGAGAGGTGTTCGGGCGCTTGACCGAATCCGACCTACGCGCAGCTGTCGTTGATTCGCTCCGCTGGCACGCGGAACACAGTGCGGGCCTGGACTATTCGAACGCCGTGCTCAACGCATGCCGGAGTCTGGTTCGCGTCGAGACGGGTCAGTGGTTAGGGAAATCGCTGGCGGGACAGCGTGCTATCGCCCTGGGCGCGCCAAAAGAGGTAGTCGAATCAGCGTTGGAACAACGCCGGACCGGCTCGGAAGCCGGGGCCGACGCCGGGCCGTTCATTCGCTACGCCCATGCGCGGTTGGAGAGTCCATAGACTCGCCAACCGCGCACGGAGCGGAGCACCTTCAGCTAACCGGCCCCCGCGCAACCTCGTACGCCGCGCCGACGCGGTAGAGCCGGTCGTCGGCGAGGGCAGGAGCCATGATCTGCAGCCCGACCGGCAGACCGTCGTCTGCGGACAGGCCCGACGGCACCGACATCGCGCAGTGTCCCGCGAGGTTGGTCGGTAGCGTGCACAGGTCCGAAAGATACATGGCCAGTGGGTCGTTCACTTTTTCGCCTAGCTTCCACGGCGTGAACGGGCTGGTCGGCGAGACGAGAACGTCGACCTGCTCATAGGCCTTGTCGAAGTCCCGCGCAATCAACGTGCGAACCTTGAGCGCCTGACCGTAGTACGCATCGTAGTAACCGGCGGACAGCGCATACGTGCCGATCATGATGCGCCGCTTGACCTCCGGGCCGAAGCCCGCCGCGCGGGTTGCTGCCATCACTTGCTCGGCACTCATGTTGCCGTCGTCGACCCGCAGGCCGTAGCGCATCGCATCGAAGCGCGCCAGGTTCGACGACACCTCGCTCGGCAGGATCAAGTAGTACGCCGCGAGCGCGTATTCGAAATGGGGACAAGACACTTCGACGATCTCGGCACCGAGTTCGGTGAGCACGGCGACCGCCGCGTCGAACGAGCTGATCACGCCGGGCTGGTAGCTGTCGGAGTGCAGTTCCTTCACGACGCCGACCTTCACGCCCTTCAGATCGCCACGCGCTCCTTCGAGCGCGGCAGCGACGACGGGCGGAACTTCGACGTTGATCGACGTCGAGTCCCGCGGGTCGTGTCCGGCGATGACCTCGTGCAGCAGCGCCGTGTCGAGAACCGTGCGCCCACACGGGCCGCCCTGATCGAGCGACGAAGCGCACGCGACAAGGCCGTAGCGCGAGACCGTGCCGTAGGTCGGCTTGGTTCCGACGGTCGCGGTGACGGCGGCGGGCTGACGGATCGAACCGCCGGTGTCCGTACCGATCGCGAGCGGAGCCTGGAACGAGGCGAGGGCGGCAGCAGAACCACCGCCGGAACCACCGGGGATGCGAGTCACATCCCACGGATTCTTGGTCGGACCGTACGCCGAGTTCTCGGTCGAGGACCCCATGGCGAACTCGTCCATGTTGGTCTTGCCAAGGATCGGAATTCCGGCCTTGCGTAGCTTCGCGGTCACGGTCGCGTCGTAGGGCGAGACCCACCCTTCGAGAATCTTCGAGCCGCACGTCGTCGGCATGTCCGTCGTCGTGAAGACATCCTTCAACGCGAGTGGCACGCCGGCAAGCGCAGATGCGGGTGTGTCACCGGCAGCGAGCGAATCGTCGACGATGCGAGCAGCCTTCAGTGCGTCCTCGCCGGCGACGTGCAGGAAAGCGTTGTAGTTGCCATCGACTTCGGCAATGCGATCCAGGTGCGCCTGGGTGACATCGACGGCCGACAGTTCGCGCGAATGGATGCGCGCAGCGAGGTCGGATGCATCGAGCTTGGTCAGATCTGCCGAGGTCATTCGCCCTCCCCCAAGATCTGCGGAACTTGGAACCGGCCCTCTTCGCTGACGGGAGCACCTGACAGCGCCTCTTCGGGCGTCAGGCACGGAACGACGACATCCGGGCGCGTGACGTTCGTGACCGGATTGGGGTTCGCGGTCGGCGGCACGTCGTCGGCAGCGACCTCGGCAACAGCCTTCACGTGACTCAGGATCGAATCCAGCTGACCAGCGAGCTGATCGAGTTCCTCGTCACCGAGAGCAAGCCGGGACAGCCGGGCGAGGTGGGCTACCTCGTCACGGGAAATGGCAGGCACCGCGAAGGCCCCTTCCTGAGTCGACGAACAGTTACCGAACCAAGACAGCCTAGCGATGTGGTGAACCGCACCTGATCTGTGACCGTATTTCGGCCCCGAGACAGTCGCGTATCCAGTAGATGACAACCGCTGTCGAATACATCACCAGAAGCCGCTCAGGTCGAGAATCGTGACCGGAAGATGCAAGGATTGTCGGCGTCGGGGGACACAGGTCTCCTCGTTGACCTCATGGAAAGGACGCACGTGTCGTTTTTGCTCCGCGTGCAACTTCCGGACCGGCCAGGCAGCCTCGGTTCGCTGGCCCTTGCTCTGGGCGCGGTCAAGGCAGACATTTTGTCTCTGGACGTCGTCGAACGTGGTCCGGGTTACGCAGTGGACGATCTCGTTGTCGAGCTAGCACCCGGCGCGCTCCCGGATTCGTTGCTCACCGCCGCCGAAGCGCTCGACGGTGTCCGCGTCGACTCGATCAGGCCATACGCGGGCATGCTCGACACCCATCGCGAACTGGAACTGATCGATCAGGTCGCCACGGCTCGGGACGACCGGCTGCAGACGCTCGTCGACGGCGCACCCCGAGTGCTGCGCGTCGGCTGGAGCACAGTCATCGACATGGGCCCCCAGGGTGCCTACCGCGTCGTCGGCAGCTCGGGCGCGCCCGAAACACACGCGGCGGAATTGCCGTGGATGCCGCTCGAGAAGCCTGTCGCACTCGACGAGGAAGCCGCCTGGGTGCCGAAGATCTGGCAGGACATGGGCACGAAGTTGGCCGCAGCGCCACTCGGCACGACCGGAAAGGTGCTGGTGCTCGGTCGCCCCGGCGGACCGGACTTCCGGCCGTCCGAGGTCGCGCGACTCGGTTACCTCGCGGGCATCATCGCGACGGTGCTGGGTTAGACGGAACAGGCCATTACTGTCAGCTGGACGCCCGGTTCGGGCACCCAATCTCGCTCGGGTACGTGCACGAACCCGATTTCGTCGTAGATCCGGCGCGCGTCGACCATGTCGGGCATCGTCGAAATGACGACGGCGCGATAGCCGCCGTCCGCCGCCGTCTCGAGGACACGGCGGACAAGAGCCGTACCGATGCCCGACCCGCGCGCGGTCTTCGCGACCGCAAGCATCCGGAATTCCAGCTCGTCGGGCAAGGCGAGCGGCGCATAGCGCGAACCCGGGGCGGCAATCGTGATCGTCCCGACGACCTCGCCGTCGATTTCGGCCACGAGTATGTCCGCGTGAGCCGCACGCGCGGCGGTCTGCGCAAGAATGCTCGCGTAGTCGCTACCTGCGGGGATGAAGCCGTCACCCACATAGACGTCGACTATGACCTCGGCGACCGCGTCGTACTCGTCCGGCCGCGCCGTTCGAATTGTGATCGGGGGTCGAATGTTCTTCGCCACCATCGCTTCCTTTCGTCGACGCGTCTCGTTCGACGTGCTTCTGGCAAGGTGAACGAGTGGGACAAACCCGACGTTCAAATCTACTCTCGCCGAGCGCGGGCGGGTTGTGACGTGACTCGCGCACCGGAATGGTCCGGTAGGCACAGGTGGCCGCTCGAACGCGAAGCACCGCTTCGCGAATTGCTGACCGCATTGACCGAGGCCGGCGCCGGCCGCGGCGGTATCGCGTTGATCAGCGGCGAGGCCGGTATCGGAAAGACGTCCCTCGTCCGGGCATTCCACGCGGCGATACCCGACCGCTTCCGGGTCTTGACCGGCGCCTGCGACGACCTCATAGCGCCTCGCACACTGGGCGCATTCCGCGACGCAGCGGCAGACAGCTCGGGGCCGCTCGCTCGCGGCCTCGCCGACGGTTCGCTCGATTCGGCGATGACCGGTGCCGTTGCCGAGCTGGAAGATTCGCCGCCGACCGTACTGATCGTCGAGGATCTGCACTGGGCCGACGACGCGACGCTCGACGTGCTCGCGTATGTCTCCCGGCGGGTCGAACGCAGCGCGGCGCTGCTAGTCCTCACGTTCCGCGACGACGAACTACCGATCGCCCATCCGCTGCGGCGCTTGCTGGGCATCGTTGCAGCCACCTCACCGACGCGGGTCACACTGCAGCCGCTGTCTCGCGAGGCGGTCGCGCAACTGGTCGGAAGTGGCGGACGCGACGCCTCCGCGCTGCACGCGACGACGGGCGGTAACCCGTTTTACGTCGCAGAGGCACTGACCGCCCACGCCGACGACGTCTCACCTACCGTTGCCGCGACGGTGCTTGCCAGGATCCAGCGCCTCGCTCCCGAGTGCCGCAAAGCGCTGGAACGACTGTGCGTGATTTCGGGCGCCATCGAATTCGAGCTCGCGGAGAAGGTAATTGGCCAGCCGCTCGATGTCCTACGGGAGGCCGAAGACCGCCGATTGATCGAGATCGACAGTGTCGGGTTGACGTTCCGGCACGACCTGACGCGGCGGGCGCTCGAAGACAGCTTGCCCGCGCTCGTGCGTCGCGCGGCGCATTGGGCGATCACCCAGGCCCTTCTGACCGACGCCGATTCCGACCCGGCTCGCGTCGTTCATCACGCCGCCAATGCGGGCGACGAACGGACGGTCGTCGACTTCGCGCCGGCTGCAGGTCGCGGCGCGGCAGCGAGCGGGGCCCATCGGCAAGCGTTGACGCTCTTCGAGGCAGCACTCGGCACCAACCTGCTCGAGCCGGCCGACCGGGCAGCCGTGCTCGCCGACTACGCATGGGAGCTCTACAACGCGCACCGGATCGGCGATGCCGCCGCAGCGTCGCAACAAGCGGTCGAGCTGCACCGATCGACCGGCGACCTCGCGGCCGCAGGTGTTGTGATGGTCGGTCAGTCCCACCACCTGCTGATGGCAGGCGATCATGCGCAGGCCGCGACCGTCATCACCGACGCCGTCGCCTTGCTCGACGACGTGGGGTCGGCTTCCGCACGCGCCTACGCCGCGACCTATCACGGCACTCTGCTACTGACCGCCCAGGCGCTCGCCGAAGCCAGGCCCGTTCTGGAGCGCGCTGTCGAGTTGTCGAGCGCCGCGAATCGCCCCGACCTGGTCGCGCTGTGCCAGATCTATCTCGCGGTGTGTCTGGAGACGTTGACGCCTGCGGACCGAATCAGCATGCTGCGCAAGGGAATCTCGGACGCAGCGGCGCTCGGAACGCACGAGAGCGTCGGGCGCGGCTACACCATCATGGCCGAGTTGCTTTTACGCTTCGGCGAATTCGACGAACTCGAGCAGTGCCTGACGACGGCGTCGGCCTACGTTCTCGACCATGATCTGCCGCTGTACAAGGTCCGCCTCGACATCGTGGCCAGCCAACTCCTGCTGCGGCAAGGACATTGGGACGCCGCCGAACGCGGCCTGCGCGCGGCGATGGAATCCGCCGATGCCGGCATGTTCGCTCTCCTCGCCGCAGCGAATGTGGCACGGATCCTGACGCGCCGCGGTGATCCGGCCGCCGCCGAACTGGTCGCTGACACCTTCCAGCGGGCACTCGCAGGCAGATGGCTACTCGGGCTGGCCTATTCGGGACTCGCGCTCGTCGAATGGTCGTGGCTCACCGGGCAGCCGGAGCGCTCGGCGGCGCTCGCCGGAATGTGGTCGGCGAACGCAGCGCATCCGGTGGTGTTCGGGTTGTACGGCGAGTTGCTGCGCTACCTCAAACGAGCCGGGCACCCGGTCAGCGCTTTTCCCGAGTGTCCGGAGCCGTGGGCGGGCGGCCTGCGCGGCGAGTGGCGTGCGGCGGCACAGGCGTGGTCGGCGATCGGCGACCCGTACGAACACGCTCTCGAACTCGCCGACTCCGGCGAAGCCGCGCCGACCCTGGCCGGTCTGCAGATTCTCGTCGGCCTCGGCGCCGAGGGCGCGGCCGCGATCGTGCGCCAACGCCTGCGCAAGTTGGGTGTTCATCGAATGCCGCACGGTCCGGCAGCCGAAACCCGAAGCAACCCTGCGGGTCTTACAGGGCGCCAAGCCGAGGTGCTCACCCTTGTCGGCGAAGGACTCACGAACGCCGAAATTGCTGAACGCCTGGTCCTTTCGGTTCGGACCGTCGACCATCACGTCTCTGCGATCCTCACGAAATTGGGCGTATCGACTCGGCGAGAAGCAGTCGCCCTGGCGCAGCGACTGGGTGGGGGAACGACCTCACCGCAGCAGTAGCGCACTGTCACCGAACTCGTGCCATAGGTACTCCCCTGCCAGCGCGGCGTCGTAGGCTTCACGAACGGCGCCGATTCCGACGACCGCCTCGAGCAGCATCAGGTGCGACGCACCTGGCTCGTGCCAACCGGTCACCAAGCCGTCGACCGTTCGGGTCGGCCGGTGCGCGCTGAGGACCAAGTCGGTCCACCCCGCACCGGCGTGCACCCGACCATCTTCTGCCGCAACCGTTTCCAGCGCCCGCGTCACCGTCGTGCCGACCGCGACGACTCGCCTACCGGCCGCACGCACATTGTTGACGATGCGCGCCGTAGCGTCCGGTACGAGGTACCGCTCCGGACTGGGCGGTTCACCCAACTCCGCCGACGACACACCGGTGTGGAGCGTGATCGGCGCGACAGCAATACCTTTGGAGACCAGGTCGGTGACCACACCGTCGGTGAACGGTCTACCAGCGCTGGGCATTTCGGCGCTCCCGAGGTCACGGCCGAAGGCTGTGCGGTAGTAGCGCGCCGACCAGTGCTTGCTGACGTAGGAATACGTGATCGGACGGCCGTGCCGCTCGAGCCAACGAACCACCTTCTCGGTACTGATGTGCGCCGACCACAGCCGCCGCCCGTCAGGTAACCACGGCCGCACGAGCATGATGATCACACCGCCCGGTGCCTGTATCCGCATCCCAGCCCGAAGCGTCGCCCAGTCGAACTTCTGGCCGTCGCCGGTGCGGACCTCGACGACCCAGTTACCGTCGTCGAGCCAGGTCGAGAAATGCACCACGACAGGCACATCGCCCAGACGAGCCGGCACCGCGGCCGACATCGTCGCTGACGTGTTCACGACTACCAGATCGCCAGGTCGCAAGAACGACGACAGCTCCCGAAAGTGGCTGTGCGTCAGCAATCCTCGGTCCGATACCAACAGCCGAACCTGATCACGCGCGACACCACGGGCCTCGGGTGGCTCGGTGGCCTCCCGGCCGGGTGGCAGTACGAATTCCGGATCGAGCACGGTCACAGTCATTTCGATGCTCCCGCCAGGAGGTCCGCGGCGATGTACCGTCCGCTCGGCGGGCGGTCCGCAAGCAAGCGGAGCAGCGCGGGTACAACTGTTTCAGGATCAGGTCTGTCGGAGATGTCCTCACCAGGAAAAGCCGCCTGGTGCATGGCAGTGCGCATATCGCCGGGGTCGAATGCATAGACCGCGATGCCTGGATTCTCCGCAGCGTAAATCGCCGTGAGGTGGTCTAGCGCGGCCTTGGCCGACCCGTATCCACCCCACCCCTCGTACGGAGTGACCGCGGCATCTGAGCTTATGTTTACGGCAATACCATTGCTCGCCAACAATTTCGGTGTGGCGAATTGCAGAATCGCCAGCGGTGCAACGACGTTGGTAGCGAGAATTCGCTCCAACTCGTCCAGCTCGATATCACGCAGCTTCGGCATCGGGCTCGGTCCGAGCCTGCTTGCATTGTTGACGACGAGGTCGAGGCGCGGTCGGGCGAAGAGGAGGTCAGCCAACTCCGCCCGATGCGCGGCGTCGGACACGTCGCCGTGGACGGTCGTGAGAGCCGAACCTAGTTCGTTGCCCAGCCGCGTCAGCTCCGCGCTTCCGCGTGCCGTGCCGATGACGTCCCACCCGTCGCCGACCAACGCGCAGGTAAGGGCACGACCGAGGCCCGCCGATGCTCCGGTGACGAGTGCTGTCTTTTGGTTTCGCGACATTGGATCTCCCTTGCATAGGTTGCAAGTTCCATCCTGAAACCTAAAGTTCAGTTCAGGTCAAGGAGATTCTTCTTCCGCCGTTACGGCCACACCGTCGGGGCCCAGTTCGAGTAGCCGACGGAATCCGTCTTCGTCCAGCACAGGCACCCCCAGCTCGACGGCCTTGTCGGCCTTCGTGCCCGGCGAGTCACCGACGACGACATAGGCCGTCTTCTTCGACACAGAGCTAGCGGCTTTGCCACCCCTGGACAGGATGGCCTCCTTTGCCTCGTCGCGGGAGAAGCCCTCGAGCGATCCGGTGACGACGATGGACAAGCCCTCGAGGTTCCGCGTGATCGACTCGTCACGCTCGTCCTCCATCCTGACGCCCGCAGCCTTCCATTTCTCGATGATCTCGCGGTGCCAGTCGACCGCGAACCACTCGGTGGCCGACACGGCAATGGTCGGACCGACGCCCTCGGCAGCCGCAAGTTCCTCGACACTTGCATTCACAATGCGCTCGAGGCTCCCGAATTCTGCAGCCAGCGCCCGAGCCGCCGTCGGACCCACGTGCCGAATCGACAGTCCGACGAGCACTCGCCACAGCGGCCGATCCTTCGCCGAATCGAGGTTGTCGAGCAGTCGCTTTCCGTTGGCGGACAACGATCCCGCCTTGGTCGTGAACAGCGAGGTCTTACGCAAGTCTTCTTCGGTCAACGAGAAGAGGTCGCCCTCGTCGACGATCACTTTGTTCTCGAGCAACGCGATCGCGGCCTCGTACCCGAGCACTTCGATATCGAACGCGCCGCGTCCTGCGACGTGAAAAACGCGCTCCCGCAACTGCGCTGGGCACGTTCGCTGATTCGGGCACCTGATGTCGGCGTCACCCTCCTTCTCGAAAGCGAGCTCCGTGCCGCACTCCGGGCAGTGTGTCGGCATCACGAACTCGCGCTCGTCGCCGGTTCGCAAATCTACGACTGGACCGAGGACCTCCGGAATGACGTCTCCGGCCTTGCGGATGGTGATCGTGTCGCCGATCAGCACGCCCTTGCGTTTGACTTCACTGCCGTTGTGCAGGGTCGCGCGCGAAACGGTCGAGCCGGCGACCAACACGGGCTCGGTGAATGCGAACGGCGTGACACGACCGGTACGGCCCACACCGACCTTGATGTCGAGCAGCTTGGTCGTGACTTCCTCGGGCGGATATTTGTACGCAATCGCCCACCGCGGCGCGCGTGAGGTGGTGCCGAGCCGACGCTGAAACGCGACCTCGTCCACCTTGACGACCAAGCCGTCGATCTCGTGCTCGACGTCGTGGCGGTGCTCGCCCCAGTAGGCAACCTTGGCGACGACGGCATCCACGCCCTGCACCCGCGTCGTGTGCGTCGAGACCGGCAAACCCCACGCGCCGAGCGCCACGTATGCCTCGTACAGCGAACTCGGCGAGAAACCTTCGGTGCGGCCCAGACCGTGGCAGATCATGCCCAGCCTGCGCTTGGCGGTGACGGCCGGATTCTTCTGCCGCAGCGAGCCGGCCGCAGTGTTTCGCGGATTCGCGTACGGCGGCTTACCTTCGGCGACGATCGCAGCATTCAGCGCCTGAAAGTCCTCGAGGCGGAAGTACACCTCGCCGCGTACCTCGAGCAAGTCGGGTACGGGAAACTCGTCGGTCCCGGTCAGTTCGTGCGGAATCTCCGCGATCGTCCGCGCATTGAGCGTGACGTCCTCGCCGGTGCGGCCGTCGCCGCGAGTCGCACCGCGAACCAACTTGCCTTTCTCGTAGACCAGGTTCAGCGCAACGCCATCGATCTTCACTTCACACAGGTAGTGCAAACCCGAGCCGGTTTCAACCTCGACTCGCTTCGCCCATGCGCGCAGAGACTCTTCGTCGAAAGCGTTGTCCAGACTGAGCATTCGCTCCAGGTGATCCACCGCGGTGAACTCGGTCGCGAAACCACCGCCGACGAGTTGCGTCGGGGAATCGGGCGTTCGCAGCTCCGGGTACTCCGTCTCGAGCGCGATGAGATCGTTCAGCAGTTTGTCGAACTCGCCGTCGGAGATCGTCGGCGAATCCCGCACGTAGTACCGGAACTGATGATCGCGAACCTCGTCTGCAAGAGCCTGCCAACGCTCGCGAACCTCGCCGGATGCCGCCTGATTCTCCGTCACCCCCGCAGACTAACTCAGCCCTACGACAGTCCGGCTACCACTTGAACATGGGAAGCGGAGACAGCGGATTCGTCCGAACTCGCCCTGCCGTAAGCGTAACCAACCGGACGTGAAAGCCTGCGTCGGGATACGTGCTCGCGATTCGGCGATAGTCCGCCATCGACATTCCGAAGCGCCGCACCCCGAACAACACATCGATGGTGTCCGCGCGGCGAAAGATCTCGACCGGTGAATGCGGGTCTGCGGCCGCGCGGAGCTTGTGATGCTGATCGATCATGTCGTCGACCAGCGGTACGAGGTCCGTACGGTCGCCCTTGGACAGTCAGTCACGCGCCAACTCCGCCGACGGACCCAGGTAGTCGAACGTTCCCGCGGACCAGATGCCGAGATCGTGAAACGCACCGGCCGTCAGATACTCCTCGCGCGACGACGGCACCGCACCCGACCCGCCGCCGACGGCGTAGAGGGCGTCACAGAACTCCAGTACACGCAGGACGTGATTGGTGTACGGGGTTCGATCCCCGGCCAACGCCGTGAACCACGGCTCGAGCCTGCGATCGATCTCATCCCGTACGGTTCCCATCACAACGACTCCGGTTCCTCCGCAAACGCTCTTGCTGTTTCCACACTCAGCCGTAATGCCTTGCGCGCCCAGCTGTTGGACGCCGCCGCCAGGCCACAGCCGGGCGTGACGAGAATCTGATCGCGTAACGTCGACCGCTTGAATCCGAGCCGGTCGACCAGGTTGAGCGCGGGGTTCGCGATATCCCGCCAGGTCGGCTCGATATCCGGTCCGACGGCCGGAACCAATCCCAGCGCAACAGCTTTCCCTGCTTCGAGCAATTCGCCGATGCCGTCGAGGTCAGCAACCTGCAAGAGCGCCGCGTCGACGCCGATGCACTCCGCCTTGCTGCGCCGCAGCAGCTCCAGTGGTGGCGAAGCACCGCAATTGTGTACCAGGACAGGTACTTGCGCAGCCTCGACGACGAGGTCCAGCAGGTGCAACACGTTGGGCGCGGGCAGCGCAGCGACGCGGTCCATTCCGGTTACGCCTTTGACCGTGCCCGCAATGACCGCCGGAAGCGACGGCTCATCCAGCTGCAGAACAACTTTCGCACCGAACCGACGTTGCACCTCGGCAACGTGCTGGGCCAGCCCCTCTGCGAGCGACTCCGCGAAGTCACGGACAGCGCCGTCGTCGGTGAGCACTCTGTGGCCATTGCCCAGCTCGACCTCGGCGGCTAGCGTCAGCGGACCGCAAGCCTGCAGCTTCAGTGCCTTCCCAGTGCCTACGTAACCGGCCTTCTCCCAAGCCTCTTCGAGGAGGTCCAGGTCTTCACGGAGCAACCGCAGCGAGCGCTTCGCCACGCTGCCAGGAGTCCTCGCCAAGCGGTAGCCACGGGTCGTCGTGTCGAAATGCATGTCGACGAGCAGGGCACCGGCGCGACCGATCATGTCGGCACCGACTCCGCGAGCGGGCAATTCGACGATATGGGGCATCTCGCCCAGCTCACCGACTATCGTCGCCGCAGCTTCGCGCGAGTCCGTCCCCGGCCAGGACCCGATCGCCGTCGCAATCCCGCCGAACGGAGTTGTCACCTGTGGTGGCCGGTCCGGGCGATCGTGCCACTGCCGATCACTACGTCACCCGCGGCGGCCGGACGGTAGAGCACCAATGCCTGCCCCTTTGCTACACCGGTCAACGGCTCACGCAACCTGACTTCGATTCCACTGCCGATACTTTCGGCAACCGCATCGGCTGTTCCGCCGTGCGCCCGGACCTGGACGACACATTCGACCGGACCGTCCGGCGCGCTACCGGAGGTCCAGATCGCACGGTCCGCGCCGATGGTCCACACCTGCAGCCGCTCGACCGAACCCACACGGACCGTTCCACTTTCGGGCTCGATCTCGGTCACGTACCGCGGTCGGCCGTCAGCTGCCGGACCGGCAACACCCAGCCCCTTGCGCTGCCCGATCGTAAAGCCGTGTACACCATCGTGTTCCGCGAGCACCGCACCGGAATCGGCGTCGACGACCGCACCCGGCCTGATCCCGATGCGTGCACCGAGAAACGCCCGGGTGTCACCCGACGGGATGAAGCAGATGTCGTGACTGTCGGGCTTGTCTGCGACAGCAAGCCCGCGCGCCGCGGCTTCTTCGCGAATCTGCGGCTTCGGTGTATCGCCGACAGGGAACAGCGCACGCGAAAGCTGCTGTGCCGTAAGCACTGCGAGAACGTAGGACTGGTCCTTCTCCGCATCGACAGCGCGGCGCAGCACCCCGTCGTCGAGTTGCGCGTAATGCCCGGTTGCGACCGCGTCGAAACCCAAGGCGAAGGCGCGGTCGGCCAAGGCGGAGAACTTGATCTTCTCGTTGCAACGCAAGCAGGGATTCGGGGTCTCGCCTGCGGCATACGAGTCGACGAAGTCGTCGATGACGTCTTCCTTGAAGCGCTCCGCAAAATCCCAGACATAGAACGGAATTCCCAGAACGTCGGCGGCGCGGCGCGCATCGCCGGCGTCTTCCTTCGAGCAGCAGCCGCGGGCTCCGGTTCGTAATGTTCCCGGCTCGGCGGACAGGGCGAGGTGCACGCCGACTACATCATGACCAGCGGCTACCACGCGTGCGGCAGCGACAGCCGAGTCGACGCCGCCGCTCATCGCAGCAAGCACACGCATCAGCGAATTCCTTCCGAAGACAGCTCGCTCAGTGCCGCGGTGGACCGCGAACCGGCGCCGGCGAGCCCAGCAGCCTTGGCCCGCTCGACGACCTGTGGCAGCGCCGCGATCAGGGCATCGATATCGGATCGAGTAGTTGTGTGTCCCAACGAGAATCGCAATGATCCACGGGCGGCAGCCGGGTCGACACCCATCGCGATGAGGACGTGGCTCGGGCGCGCGACGCCCGCGGTACACGCGGATCCCGTCGAACATTCGATGCCTGCGGCGTCCAGCAGCATCAACAGCGAATCGCCTTCGCAGCCGGGGAAAGTGAAGTGGGCGTTGCCAGGGAGGCGGTCATCGCCCGAGGCACCGTTCAGCACCGCGTCCGGCGCTGTTGCGCGAACCCCGGCGCTGAGGTGCTCCCGCAAGGCCCGAAGGTGCGCGGGCCGAACATCGAGTTCGTCGACCGTCGCCCGCAATGCGGCCGCCATACCCGCGACAGCAGCGGTGTCCGGTGTACCGGAGCGCACATCGCGTTCGTGCCCGCCACCGTGCAGCAACGGAACACACGGAACCTGGCGCCCCAGCAGCAGAGCACCCACGCCCTGCGGGCCACCGAACTTGTGGGCAGCGATGCTCGCCGCCGACAGTCCACTCGCCGCGAAGTCGATGGGCAACTGTGCGGCGGCCTGAATCGCGTCGCTATGCATAGGCACGCCGAACTCACGAGCGATCGCGGCAAGCTCCACGATCGGCATGATCGTGCCGACCTCGTTGTTCGCCCACATGATCGTCACGAGTGCCGCATCGTCGGCGTGCAGTGCCAATGCTGCCCGCAACGTGTCCGGCGCAACCCGGCCCTGCGCGTCCACGGGCAGCCACGTCACCGAAGCGCCCTCGTGCCGTTCGAGCCACTCGACGGCGTCGAGCACGGCATGGTGCTCGACGCAGCTGGCGAAGATGCGGGTCCGGCGCGGGTCGGCGGCGCGGCGCGCCCAGTAGATGCCCTTGACGGCGAGGTTGTCGCTCTCGGTACCACCGGAGGTGAAGATCACTTCGGACGGCCGCGCACCGAGGCATGCTGCGATCGACTCGCGCGCCTCCTCGACTCGGCGACGGGCGGCGCGGCCGGATCCGTGCAGCGAGGACGCATTGCCGACCGTGGCGAAAACAGCGGTCATCGCCTCGATAGCCACGGGCAGCATCGGCGTTGTTGCCGCGTGGTCGAGGTACACCGGGGTGGCAGCGCCGTTCAGGAGCGAGCCGTTCACAGCTGAGCCGTTCACAGCCACGCCTTTGCCGGCAGAGCCCTGGTTAACCGAGTTCATGACCTAACAAGGATAGCCCGGTCGAGCCTGAGCTTTGACCGGGCCGTTGTCGCTGCTACGCGGTTTGCGCGACCAGCGTGCGAGTTGTGTCGGGCGTTTTGACCGTATTGCGCGCGTCGGCCGATTCGAGCACGCCGTGCGCCTCGAAATCGAGCACGTCTGCACCACGAACCGCACGCTCGCACCGGGCAGCAAGATCCTTTCGATCCGCACCGGGTTGCTCGATCGGCGCGAGGACGACCTCGGCCGTGATCGAGTCGGCCCGCAGCATCCGCAACAACGAGGTCGCCATCGAATCTTCCCCGACGAAGCTTGCCGTCGTCGACAGCGAACCGTCGTCGTTGCGGTACTGCAGACGCACCGGCTGCACGGGGGTTTTCGTATCGACCGCCGACTGGAACAGCGCGGGCCGCAGGCCGCCGTACGCACGTCCGCACCACGTTGTGCCTTCGGGGAAGAACGCGATCCGCTCCCCCGCCGCCATCCGGTCGGCCATCTCCCTGATGACTCCCGGCAGGGCTTTGAGATTGCCGCGATCGATCGGAATGACGCGCATCCTGCGCGCGAGCGTGCCGAGCACCGGCCAATCCACGAGATCGGCGCGCGCGACGAAACTGATCGGCTGCACCGATGCGAGCACAAGCACGTCGGTCCATCCGACATGTCCTGTCGCGACGAGAACACCCTGTTCAGGCGCGCTGAACATGGCACCGGGTGAGTCGCTGCCGCGCTGATCGACCACGTCTACGGTGATTCCGAAGCAGCGAACGAGGACCTCCGCGTAGCGCCGCTGCACACCGCTCTTCATCGTCGCGGGCGTGAGAGCGTTCACGACCGGGAAGCTCGCCATGGCTGCACCGACCGTCAGCACGCGCTTCGCGAACGTCCCGTTGCCGACCGTGGCCGATTCTGCATCGACGCACTTCGTGCCACACGGACTCGCAGGCATCCACGAGTGCGCCTCGGCGGTCATCAGAGCGACTTTCCTTCGAGCGCTGCCGCGGCCTGCTGGAGCCTTTCGAGATAGCGCTGATTCACCTGGTGCAGTCCGAGCAGCGCAACGAAGTCCGCCACGGCGAAGTCGGGGTCGTGCGCGGGTTCGCCGGCAACGGTCGCTCCGAGTCGCAGGTAGCCCTTGAGCAGGGGCGGCAGCTTCGTGCGAGCCGGCGCTGCGATCTCGTCGAGCGTCCTGCCCTCGACGACGACCGGGTTGTAGGGACGGACCGAGTACGGCGAAGCGTGCTTGCTCAGGAGAACGTCCCGCACACCGCGCACGTTCGCGCCGGGAGCCTCGTCTGGAGCCTCCTGCATCGGTACGGAGACGCAGCCCATCACCCATTCGTATCCGGTCAGCTGGATGTAGTGCAGGATGCCCGCCCACATCAGGCTCAGCACCGAACCGTTGCGGTGCTCGGGGCGCACGCACGCCCGGCCCATCTCGACGATCTGCGGCCGCAGCGGCGCGAGTGCGGAGAGGTCGAACTCCGTGGCCGTGTAATAGCCGCCTGCCGCCTTTGCCGAATCCGGCGGAAGCATCCGGTAGCAGCCGACGAACTGGTCGGACAACTCGTCGCGGACGAGGAGATGGTCGCAGTGGTCGTCGAAGCGGTCGGCGTCGAGGCCGAGCTCGTTGGCCGGAATGTCGAATCCCGGCTCGGAGGCGAAAACGTCGTAACGCAAACGCTGCGCCGCCAACCGATGCTCCCGGTCCGACGTGACAACCAGCGAGTACCTAGGCCGCGTAGTTACATCAACACTCGGAGGGGACAGTACCGACAAAGTGGTCATGTCCGTTGTCTAACGAGCCAGTAATGCTGCGCGGGATATGCACGGTGACGTGTCGATGCAGCTTGGGTTAACGCAGGTCGCAGGGGGTGGTCGCGTTCACCGGGGGTTCACGAAGGTGGACTGGGGGCGACAGATACGCCGCATTTGTTGTTGCGCTCGCGGTTTTGCGCGTCGCTCGCGTAATAACGCGAGCGCGACGCAAAAGGGCGAGCGTGGGCGTTATCCACAGGGCTCCAGTTATCCACAGGCAGCCTATTTTCGGCGGGTCGGACGCGCAGCGGCAGGACAACATGTGTTCATGAGCGAACCGATCCGGCGGGCAGACGCCCTCGCCTACGGACAGACAGACGCCGAACTGCGCAATCTGTACACACGACAAGGCTGGTCCAAGTTGCGTCCGGGACTGTATGTCCCGCCCGAATTCGAGGAGCTGACGCGCGAGGCCAAGCATCGCGAACTCGTGGTCGCGACAGCGCCCTTGCTGTCGGCGCTCGCGTCGATCAGTCATCAATCGGCTGCAGTCATGCACGACGTACCGCTGTGGTCGGTCCCATTCGATCGCGTGCATGCGACGCGTGACCGGCCCGCTGGCGGCCGTAAGACACGTCACCTACACATGCATTGCGCACCGTTGCCCGACGAAGACGTCGTCGTCATCGATGGCGTACGCGTCACCGACCTGGCCCGCACGGTCGGCGACCTGGCACGGACAGTGCCGCTCGAGCAAGCAATCGTTGCCGGCGACGCCGCGATGCGAAAGGGTCTGACTCGCAACGAGATCGTCGACGGGTTGGCCTACGCCGAGGGGCGGCACCGGCTATAGGCGCGCACTGCTCGCGACCCAACTGTTCGACGGTCGCAGCGAGAGTGTCGGCGAATCACGAAGCCGCCTGGCACTTTCCCAACTTCGACTGCCGACGCCGCAGTTGCAGACCGAGTTCTTCGACAACGCAGGAGTGTTGCTCGGTCGCGGTGACTTCTTTATCGAAGAGTTCGGCGTGATCGGCGAATTCGATGGGAAGGTCAAGTACGGCAAGTACTTACGCCCAGGGGTGTCGCCTGGCGAAGCGGTATATCGCGAGAAACTTCGCGAAGACTCGCTGCGGGACATGGGATGGGAGGTGGTGCGGTGGATCTGGAGCGAACTCGAGCGCCGCGACGTGATACACGCCAGATTTCAGCGCGCGATCACACGCCGCAAACACGCACAGCGACCACTGGGCACCTACCGGTTGGCGGCGTGACTACAGCGCTCGCGACGGATGCTGTGCTCGCGGTTTCGTTTCCCGCTCGCGTTATAACGCGAGCGGGACGCAATAGGGCGAGCGGGAGGGGGCCGACTAGCCCAAGTACTGACCGAACCAGGCGAGGACCCGTTGCCAGGCGTCCGCGGCGGCGGTGGGGTCGTAGCGGTCGCTCGTGTCGTTGAAGAAGGCGTGGTTCGCGCCCCGTTCGGTCACGACCTCGTGCGGGAGGCCCGCGACCTCCAGAGCTGTGGTCGCGGCGTCTCGGGTGGCGTTCACCCGCTCGTCCAGTTCGCCGTACATCGCGATGACGGCCGCGTGCGAACCCGCGAAGCTCGCACCTTCCGGCAGCGGACCGTAGAACGGGGCCGCGGCGTCGAGGCGCGGCTCCCCCGATGCCAGCAGTCGCCACGTCAGCATGCCGCCCATACAGAAGCCGATCGCTCCGACCTTCTTGCCCGGCGCACGGCGCTGCATTTCGTCGATACCGGCCTTCATGTCGCCGAGCAGACGCTCGGGTGGCGCCGCCGTCAGGGCGGCGGTCGCTTTCGCCGGATCGTCGAAGGACCCCGTGCCGCCTTCTTCGGAGAGCAGGTCGATTGCGAGGGCCGAATACCCGGCGCCCGCGAATCTGCCGGCAACCGAGCGAATGTGGTCGGTCAGGCCCTTGTTCTCGTGGATAACGAGCAGCACTCCGCGCGGGTCTGCGGCCGCGGCCCAGGCACCGGTCAACTTGCCGGACGGACCTTCGAACGTAATCGGTTCCGTGGCCACCGCGCCCTCGAGACCGGGCGGCGGCGTAGTCGATGCGGTCGCACCGATGGTCGTGGTTCCGCTCTCCGATTTGTTCGACGCACACGCGGCGAGCAGGGTCGACGCCGCAGCGGCGGTAAGTCCGAGCAACCCGAGCCTGCGCAGCGCTTCGCGGCGCGGGAGCAACCCGTCAGCATGGTCGGTAGCGATTTCTTCGGCGACATAACGCTGCAACGGTGTCATCGTCATCCAATCCGCATCGGCTCCTTCGAATTATTCACCGACAAACCGAGATTCGCACGAACCTGTCGGACCCATGCGGAACTATGTCCTCGGTGGGGCAGTTCGGTTCGTCGAATTGGAGTGATGGTGTCGATAGTCAGAGGCGCGAGAGCCACAGCGGAACTGCGCAAGCGGCTTGCCGAGCATGAGCAGATCGGGGATGCGAAAGACCTTGTTGCCGACCTGCCCCCGTCGTTCGACCTCCGATCCGAGGACAATTGGCTCTGGGACCGCCGAGAGGCACCCGATCCGACCGTGGCACCGCTTCGTTCCGAGGACGCCTACGCGCTCGACCGCGCGGGGAGCCCGCCGCTCGACCTCCTGCACCGCACCCCGTACGACGTTGTCTACGAGCCTGATTCGTCTGTCAGCACCGAACTGAAGCAGCAGTACTGCCGGCGAAGCGTCGACCTGACGATGAAGGGTGGAACGACGAGCGGCGTCGTGTATCCGCTGGCGATCTGCGAGATCGCGCGGTCGTTCCGGATTCGAAACGTCGGTGGCGCCTCCGCCGGAGCGATCGGCGCGTCTGCGGCCGCCGCAGCCGAAATCGGCCGTCGCGCACAGGCATTGGGAACGCCGCTTCCGGGGGGCGGAGGCGACCCGAAACAAGGCCACGTCCGCCGTGGGTTCGTCGGCCTCGCGGACACGGTGGCGTGGTTGGCCGAGGTCGACGCCGCACCGGAGCAACGGGCGGAATACCGGCTCGCGCAACTGTTCCGGCCGACGAAGAAGTCCCTCTCGCTGTACCGGATTGCGGTCGCCGTGATGCGGCGCAACTGGTTCGGAATCGCGCTGCTCGCCGGCGGCATCCTCGGTTGGCCGTCGCGCATCGCGGCTGCGGTCGTCACCGCACTGGCACTGACCGTCGTCGCCGTGGTCTCGGCCGCACCGGGAAGCAACTGGTTAGGCGTCCTCGCGCCGGCCGCAGCCGGGCTCGCCGGGCTCGGCCTCGTGATCTTCGGCGCGGTTATGGGCGGACTGGTTGTTCGCAAGGTCGTACCCAAGAAGGACCGGACACCCGAGGACCTCAGGGAGCCGCTGCCCGATCCCACAACCAGGCGCCCTACCCGAATCACGCTGCCTGCGGTGACGGCAGTAGGCACGCTAGCGATTGGCGTCGGCTTGCTGTGGATTCCAGCCCGGTGCAGCGACCTCGTCGCGACACATTTCTGGGCCGCGTTGCCCGTGGTGTTTCTGGCGTTGGTCGTGGCCATTGTGGCGATTCATGTGCTTCGAATCGTTTTCATCGTGTCGAACGCGCAATCCGGCGCGTTCGGTCTGATCGCCGGCTCGTCCGATACATCGGTCGTCAAGGGCGGATTCCTCGGCTTGTGGGACAAGGTCGCGGGAATGGCGAAACCGACGGTCGACCGCGCTCTGGTGCCTTGGCTGTCGGAGACGCTCAGCCAACTCGCGGGAGTCGACGGCGTCCTGCGCTTCGGTCATCTCTGGTGCGGCGCCGAGTGGGACGGGAAGATGGCGCCGAATCACGAATCGATCCACAACCCGGGCGCCCGCAACGTCAACCTCGAATTGATGACGTCGGAACTCGTCCAGGGTGTGCCGTATCGATTCCCGCTGGATATGCGAGACCAGGTCGGCAAAAAGAACCGGCCGACGCTGTTCGTGCGGGAAAGCGATCTGCTCGAAGTGTTTCCCGACAGCGTCGTACGCGCCATTGCCACGGGTGCCGCAATGGAGGCGCAGGTCATCCCCACCGGGGACAAGATCGAGGACCTCTATCCTTTCCCGGATCCATGGGACCTCCCGGTCATTTTCGCGGTCCGCCTCAGCATGGCCCTACCAGGGCTTTTTCAATCGGTTCGCGCATACCGATTCGTTGATCACCTCGACGTTCGCGACGACTTCGGCCGCTTGATCACACGCGACGGGCAACAGATGATGTATCCGGGCGACGTCAAGAAGTCGACGAAGGCGATCACCTCCAGCGAGAAGGTATCCCTCGAAAAGACCATGTGGGTCGAACCACTCTGGTTTTCCGACGGTGGGATCACATCGAACTTTCCCATTCACTTCTTCGACTCACCGCTGCCGCTGTGGCCGACTCTCGGGATCAACCTCGAATCGCATCCGCGCGGGTTCCGGCATCAGGACGTGTGGCTCTCGGCGGATTGGCAGACGACCAGGTCACCCGCGAAACCGCTCGACAAGGGCTTTCTGAGCTTCGCGGCAGCGATCGTCAACACCGCGCGCGGCTGGCGCGACACCACGCAGCTGTTCATGCCGGGCTATCGCGGGCGCATCGCATCGGTGCGGCAGACGAAGGGCGAGGGCGGAGCCAACCTCTTCATGGAACGGGAAACGATTGCAGCGCTGGCACTCCGCGGCGCCTTCGCCGGTGCACGGCTGCGCCGGCGGTTCTCGTCGAATGCCTACTGGCAGCGCCACCAGTGGCTGCGCATGCGGGTCGCCCTGGAGAACATCGACCGGTTGCAACGCGAGGCGAAGGTTGCGCTCGGTCAGCCGGTGTACTCGACGCTGCTCACCCCCGGCGCACAGCCGCCGATTCTTGCCATCGATGTTGCCACCGCGGGTGGCGATGCGGCGCTCCCCGAACGGCGCAACTGGTTCACCGCAGCGAAGCCTGCGCGCTATTGGGAGGCTGCGCGTGCACTCGCCGAAGGATTAATGGAACTTCCCGACTATTCGCCCGACGCACTGAGCGACCGCAGTCCGTATCCGACGCCGGAATTGCGGCAAGTGCCACCGCTATAAAAACGCTCTGTAGAGACAACACTGCCCCGGTCACCACGCTGACCGGGGCAGAGCTGGCGAAACCGGGTGTCAGCCCTTGTGCTTCTTGACCGCGTCGGTCAGCTGCGGGGCGACGTTGAACAGGTCGCCGACGATGCCGTAGTCCGCGATCTCGAAGATCGGGGCCTCTTCGTCCTTGTTGACAGCGACGATCGTCTTCGACGTCTGCATGCCGGCCCGGTGCTGGATAGCGCCGGAGATGCCGAGTGCGACGTAGAGCTGCGGCGAAACCGTCTTACCGGTCTGACCGATCTGGAACTGACCCGGGTAGTAGCCCGAGTCGACCGCGGCACGCGATGCGCCGACGGCGCCACCGAGCGAGTCCGCGAGTGCCTCGACGACCGAGAACTTCTCTGCGCTACCGACACCACGGCCACCGGCCACGACTACGGAAGCTTCAGCGAGATCCGGGCGGTCTCCGCCCACGACGGGATCCTTCGAGAGGATCTTGACGACGCCCTCTTCCTGGGCGGGCACCTCGACGGTGACCTTCTCGCCGGCACCGGCCTGCGGGGCTGCCTCGACGGCACCCGGGCGGACCGAGATGACGGGAACATCGCCCGTGGCCTTGGCCTCGACGGTGAACGCGCCACCGAAGATGGAGTGCACGGCCGTGCCGTCCGACTTGACCTCGATCACGTCGGAAAGCAGGCCCGAACCGAGGCGCGCGGCAAGACGTCCGGAGACCTCTTTGCCTTCTGCGGTTGCGGCCACGATGACGGCGGCCGGACCGGCGGACTCGACGAGCGAGGCAAGGACGTCGACCTTCGGCGTCACGAGGTAGTTCTCGATGTCGTCGCCCTCGGCGACGTAGATCTTCTCGGCACCGGCGGCGGCGAGAGCCTCGGCGAGTGCGCCAGCCGTGCCGGCGGCACCGGTGACGACTGCCGACGGCTCGCCCAGTGCGCGCGCGGCGGTGATGAGTTCGGTGGTGACCTTCTTGAGTGCACCCTCGGCGTGCTCAACGAGCACAAGTACTTCTGCCATTGTTCTTGTCTCCTAGGAAGTTTCGCGAGCCGGTCTCAGATGATCTTCTGCGCAACGAGGTAAGCGGCAATCTTCGTGCCACCGTCACCTTCGTCGGCAATCCGCTCGCCTGCGGTCTTCGGCGGCTTCGGAGTCGCAGACGTGACCGCGGTCCCCGCGTTCGCAACGCCGACCGTGCTCGGGTCGATGCCGATGTCTGCCAGCGTCAGCGTCTGAACTTCCTTCTTCTTCGCGGCCATGATGCCCTTGAAGGAGGGGAAGCGCGGCTCGTTGATCTTCTCGTTGACACTGACGATCGCCGGCAGCGAAGCCTCGAGGACGAACACGCCGTCATCGGTCTCGCGCTCGGCGGTGATCTTGTCGCCGTCGAGGGTCACCTTGCGCACATGCGTGAGCTGCGGGATTCCGAGGTACTCGGCGATGATGGCCGGGACTGCACCGATGGTGCCGTCAGTCGCTTCGTTACCGGCGATGATGAGCTCGACGCCCTCGATCTGGCCGAGTGCGCCTGCAAGCGCCCACGCGGTCTGGATCGCGTCAGATCCGTGCAGAGCAGGGTCGTTGACGTGCACGGCCTTGTCGGCGCCCATGGAAAGCGCCTTCCGGATGGCTTCGGTCGCGCGATCCGGACCGGCCGACAGCACGGTCACTTCGCCGCCCTGTGCCTCCTTGATCAGCAACGCCTCTTCGACTGCGCGCTCGTTGATCTCGTCGAGAACGGCGTCAGCGGCCTCGCGGTCGAGCGTGTAGTCACCATCGGAAAGTTTGCGCTCCGACCATGTGTCCGGAACCTGCTTGATCAATACGACGATGTTCGGCATGGGTCTACGTCGACCTCCTGTAGTAGCGTCATCTGTTCGCGAGGCTCAGGACGAGCGCTCGCCTGTTGAGCACCGCAATAGCTGTGCCAGAGATTACCCCATGCAGAGTTACTCGCCAGTAACTTGGGTGTGAAGTGGACCACCCAACCTGCATCGATGACGCGAGGCACTAACGTCGATCGGATGAGCGACGTATCTCTGGGGACGACCGACGACGCTGTGACCGCCGATTCCGGCGCGCCACTGCCGCTGACCGGTGAGCGAACCGTACCCGGAATCCCCGAAGAGAATTACTGGTTCCGACGCCACGAGGTCGTCTACCGCGACTTGCTCGCGCGCTGCGCAGGGCGCGAGGTGCTCGAAGCAGGATCAGGAGAAGGTTACGGCGCCAACATGATCGCCGCTGTCGCTGCCAGCGTGGTCGGCGTCGATTACGACACAAGCGCGGTCGCGCACGTTCGCGCGCGCTACCCGCGTGTCCGAATGTTGCAGGGCAATCTGGCGGAGCTGCCGATTCCCGACGAGTCGGTCGACGTGGTCGTGAACTTTCAGGTGATCGAGCACCTGTGGGACCAGCCGCAGTTCATCCGCGAGTGCGTGCGCGTTCTGCGTCCGGGTGGCGAGTTGCTGATCAGCACACCGAACCGCATCACGTTCTCCCCCGGTCGTGACACACCACTCAACCCTTTCCACACGCGTGAATTGAACGCCACGGAGCTCACCGAACTCCTTGTAGACGCGGGATTCGAGGTCGAATCGATGAACGGTGTTCATCACGGCGCACCGCTACGAGCGCTGGACGCGAAGCACGGCGGCTCGTTCATCGACGCGCAGATCGAGCGCGCGCTCGCAGGCGAACCGTGGCCCGAGGACCTCACCGCCGAGGTCGCAGCAGTAAGTACAGACGACTTCGAGATCAAGGTCGACGACATCGACGCAAGCCTGGATCTGCTCGCCATCGCGGTGAAACCGCGGTGACGCCGACCACGTCACCAGGCCTGTTCAGCCTGGTACTGCACTCCCACCTGCCGTGGCTGGCCAACCACGGCAGGTGGCCGGTCGGCGAGGAATGGCTCTATCAGTCGTGGGCCGCGTCGTACCTGCCCGTCGTCAAAGTGCTGAAAGACCTTGCTGCGCAAGGGCACAGCCACGTGCTGAGTCTCGGCATCACACCGGTTCTCGCTGCCCAGCTCGACGATCCGCACTGCCTTGCGGGCATGCACCACTGGCTCGGCAACTGGCAGTTGCGTGCGCACGAAGCAGCGCTGATGCCGGACGAGCCGCATCGTGAACTCGGAAAGCGCGAGCATCGCCTTGCCGCCGCCGCGCTCGAGGATTTCGAGACGCATTGGCGCCACGGTGCTGCACCCGTGCTGCGCGAGCTCATCGACGCAGGCACGATCGAACTTCTCGGCGGACCGCTCGCCCACCCGTTCCAGCCACTACTGGACCCGCGGATGCGTGCGTTCTCCCTCTCCGAAGGACTAGCCGACGCAAAGATTCGCTGGGGATCCACCCCGACGGGCATCTGGGCACCGGAGTGCGGTTTCTCCCCCGGCATGGAGACCCAGTACGAAGCAGCCGGAATCAGGCATTTCATGGTCGACGGACCGTCTCTGCGCGGCGATACCTCGCTCGGGCGGCCCGTCTGGAACTCCGACGTCGTCGCGTTCGGCCGCGACTTGCAGGTCAGCTACCGCGTGTGGTCACCGAAATCGGGCTACCCGGGCCACTCGGCGTACCGGGATTTCCACACCTACGACCACGCGACCGGCCTCAAGGCCGTCCGCGTGACCGGCCGGAAGGTCGCGGGCGAGAACAAGGCGCCGTACGAGCCCGAATTGGCAGCCAAAGCAGTGCGCAAGCATGTGGCCGACTTCGTCGACGTCGTCCGGAAACGTCTCGCATCCGAATACGAGCGGACCGGTCGGCCGGCACACGTCGTCGCCGCGTTCGACACCGAACTGTTCGGGCACTGGTGGCACGAGGGTCCGCAATGGCTCGGCGAGGTTCTGCAGGCCCTTCCCGAAGCAGGCGTCGAGGTCGGCACGCTCGAGGATGCGCGCCAGCGCGGATACGTCGGCGAACCGGTCGAGCTACCCGCCTCGTCGTGGGGCTCGGGCAAGGATTGGCGGGTGTGGGCAGGCGATCAGGTCGCCGACCTCGTCGAGTTGAACGAGGACGTCGTCAGCGTTGCCCTGGAAACCGTCGACAAAGCGCGCGAGACAGGCGGCTCGGGGGTCGAGCTACGCGACCGCGTCAACGACCAACTGCTGCGTGAAGCGCTACTCGCCGTGTCGAGCGACTGGGCTTTCATGGTCAGCAAGGACTCTGCGGCGGGCTACGCGCGGGACCGTGCGCACCTGCATTCGCATGCCGTGCGGGAGATCGCGGAGGCGGTCGGTTCCGGCCAAGTCGCGCGAGCGGGCCGTTTGGCGGCAGGATGGGGCAAAGCCGACGGGCTGTTCCCCGGACTCGATGCACGCAGACTGCCGAGCCGCGACGCAGTGGCGACGGTCTGACCATGTCGGGAGCAGCATGAAGATCTTGATGGTGTCGTGGGAGTACCCACCTGTCGTTGTCGGCGGGCTGGGCAGGCACGTCCACCATCTCGCCGTCGAGTTGGCCACCGCGGGCCACGAGGTCGTCGTGCTGTCCCGGCGCCCGACCGGAACCGATGCCGCGACCCACCCGACGCACTCCCACATCTCCGAAGGTGTGCTCGTCGTCGCAGTCGCCGAAGATCCGCCGCATTTCGTCTTCGGCGAGGACATGCTCGCGTGGACCCTTGCCATGGGCCACGCGATGGTCAGGGCCGGCATCGCACTCGCCAAGCCCGGCATCGGCGAGGGTTGGCAGCCCGATGTGGTCCACGCGCACGACTGGCTGGTCGCCCACCCGGCGATCGCCCTCGCCGAGTTCTACGACGTTCCCCTCGTCTCGACCCTGCACGCGACAGAAGCCGGCCGGCACAGCGGCTGGGTGTCGGGTCCGATCAACCGTCAGGTGCATTCGGTCGAGTGGTGGCTCGCAAACGAATCCGATGCGCTGATCACCTGTTCGTCGTCGATGACGGACGAGGTCACCAGGCTTTACGGCACCGACCTCGCGCCGATCACGGTGATCCGCAACGGCATCGACGTCAGCACGTGGAGTTACCGCAGGCGACAGCCGCGGACCGGTCCGGCGCGGCTGCTCTACGTCGGACGACTCGAGTACGAGAAGGGCATCCAGGACGCTATCGCGGCATTGCCACGGGTCCGGCGTAGTCACCCTGGCACGACCCTGGCGATCGCCGGCGAAGGTACGCAGTTCGATTGGCTGTACGAACTTGCCCGCACGCACCGCGTGGCGCGCTCGGTGTCGTTCCTCGGCAACCTCGGCCACACCGAACTACTCGGCTGGTTGCACGGCGCCGACGCGATCGTGCTGCCCAGCCGGTACGAGCCGTTCGGCATCATCGCGCTCGAAGCTGCCGCTGCCGGAACGCCTTTGGTCACGTCCACCGCAGGCGGACTCGGCGAAGCCGTCGTCGACGGTGTCACCGGTCTGTCGTTCCAGCCCGCCGATGTCGCGGGGCTGACGTCGGCCATCCGCGAGACGCTCGACGACCCCGCCGCCGCGCAGCAGCGGGCTCTCGCAGCACGCGAACGCCTCACGGCCGACTTCGACTGGCACGTGGTTGCCGCGGAAACGACGCAGGTCTACCAGAGCGCCAAGCGTCGGGTCCGGCACCCACTGACCAGGCCGGTCATCACGAAACGTCCGCTCCCCGAACGCGATCCAGGCTCACCGCTCGTCTGAACGAGTGCGCCTAGCTCGCCCCAGCCGCCTTTTTGCGTGCGATGTCTTCCAGTGCTGCAATGTATTTGGCGCGGTCTGCCGCGCCGGCTTCCCACGCTTCCTTGCGGTTCTTGACGACACGAGCGGGCGATCCGACCGCAATGCTGTAGTCGGGGATCTCGCCACGTACAACGGCGTGGGCGCCGAGCACACAGCCGCGACCGATGCGGGTCCCGCGCAGGATGGTCACTTTGGTCGCGGTCCAGGTATCCGGACCGATCCGAACCGGCGTCTTCACGATGCCCTGATCCTTGATCGGCAGGGTGATGTCGTCCATCTTGTGGTCGAAATCGCAGATGTAGCACCAGTCGGCGATGAGCGCGGACTCGCCGAACTCGATGTCGAGGTAGCAGTTGACGACGTTGTCCTTGCCGAAGACGGTCTTGTCTCCGATCCGCAGCGAGCCCTCGTGGCAGCGCAGCGCGTTGCCGTCGCCGATATGCACCCAGCGGCCGATCTCCATGCGCGCGAGGTCCGGGGTCGCGTGGATTTCGACGCCCTTACCGAGGAACACCATGCCGCGCAGAATGATGTGCGGGTTTGCCAGTTTGAACTTGAGCAAACGGTAGTAACGAACGAGGTACCAGGGCGTGTAGGCCTTGTTGGCGAGCACCCACTTCAGAGAAGCGATCGTCAAGAATTTGGCTTGCGCGCTGTCCTTGCGCCGCGAACCGCGCCACCTCGAGCTCAGGGGTGCGCCCCACATGCTGGTCATCGCTGCGAATCTCTTACGCTGCGCTTCGAATCTCTCACTGTGCACATTCTCCCGTCACGTCACCCGCCTGGCACGCCAGCCTACTTTTGCCCGACGCGTCGCTTGCGCCGGTACCCGGGCCGATCTGCGGCCGGGATAGTCTCGTGCGAGCACAAATCCGGACGGGAGACTTTATGCGACTCGGTATCAGCAAGGTGCGCACGTCAGCCCTGCTGGTCGGACTGCTGGCGCTCGCGACAGCGGCCTGCGGCGCAGACAGCGGTCAGACTGACATTCTTGCAGCGGGCGGCTGGCCAGGGATGCATTCGGACGCACGCAACAGCGATACGAGTCGGGTGACGGGGTCGCGCGATCTTTCCCTCGCGTGGTCGCGCCCCATCGGCGGACCCGTCGCCACCTATGCATCTGTCGGCAAGACCGGGCAGCTGTTTCTCACCGCGAACACGCCCGGCGGCTGCAACCTCGTCTCGTTCGAAATCGATTCGGGTCGCAAGCGCTTCTGCAACAGGCTCGGCCCGGGCGTCATCGCGTCCACGGCGATCGTCGACGAAGCGATCAACGTCTACGTCGGTGACAACGGCTCGATGAGCTCGTTCAACGACCACGGCCAGCCACGGTGGCGTGCACCGGCCATCGGTACCCCACTGTCCGCGCAGTTCACCGGCGACGGCAATCTCTTGTTCGTCACGCACCGCGGGCAGGTCAGAGTGCTCGAAAGGCAGACCGGCAGCAACGTCACACCGCCGTTCGACCTCATCCCGCCGCCGGATCCGCTGCAGTTCCCGAACCTGCCCTTGGCGCTGGACGATGTCGGCCTCGACAAGTGCTTCGCCGGCACCGAAGAGTGCCCGGTCGCGAACACCCCCGCGATCGACATTCCCTCCGGCCGCTTCTTCGTGACGCTGTGGCGTCCCGGCGCACCGAGCGCGTCACTGGTCGCGTTGCAGTACACCGGTGGCGACAATCCCGGAATCACGCAGGTCTGGAACGCGGACATCCTGGCGGGAGGATCCGCCTCGAGCCCGGACCTCTCGGCCGACGGCAAGACCGTCTATGTGTCGGACAACGCGAACCACCTGCTTGCCGTCGACGCCGAGAACGGCACCACCAAGTGGTCCTACGATCTCGGCTTCACTCCGCTGGGTAGCCAGTCGACCTCGGACGACGGCTTGATCATCCCGTCCGGCGGCCGGAACGGTCACCTGCTCGCCGTACGCGACATGGGCGACCACGCCGAGCCCGCATGGGACCGCCGTGACCTGGTCCAGCTCGGTGTGCCTGCCCAGACCGCGGGCTCGACGGGGTACACGGTTGTACAGAGCGGCTCCGACGACGATCCGAAGCTCGTCCTGCTCACATTCGACACCGAGACCGGTGAGACGGTCGATCAGGACGAACTGCCGGGCGCGGTGGGCACGACGGTCGGCACCTCGATCGGTCCGGACGGCGAGGTCCTCGTACCGACGTTGCTCGGTGAACTGTTCGTCTTCAAATAGGCGGCGGCTCGCAGACGAACGCGACTGCCGAACGGCCGATCCGGGTGATTACCAGCGCGAGCGCCTGCGAGCCCTTCAGCTTCAGCCGTGGGCGCAGCACCGCAGGGTCGACGTCGATGCCGCGGACGAGAATCTCCAGCCTCCCGCAGTCGCGGGCGGCCAGCTCGCGGCGGAGGTCCTTCTCTGCGAACTTCAGTTGCACCAGAACGCGGAAGCCACGCGTGCCGTCGGGTACCCGGTCTCCGGTGAGGTAGGCGATCCGGGGATCGAGCTGCCACAGGCCATGCCGGGCCGCGTAGTGGCGGACCAGTCCCGCCCTGACGACGGCGCCGTCGGGATTGACGATCCACTCACCCGGCGTCCTTTCCGGGATGTCGTCCGGTTCGTCATCGGCGATTTCCCACGCCTGACCGGTTGCGCCGAGCACGGTCGCGCGCCGTCGAATACCGTTGTTCGACAACCCGTCCGACCATAGGCACGCTTCGCGAACGCCGCCGGCGAGGGACACGACTTCGACCTCCCCGGTCCAGTCCAGGCGATCGAAGTCGAGTCCGGGCGCACACTTCACCGCCAGATCCCGACCCCGGTAGGCGTCGACGAGGTCCGGCAGCGGGGGCTGCAGACGCGCGGGATCGTGTGTGCGCTTGCCGTCGGCACGGCGTGCCGGATCGGCGATGACGACGGTGCCGCGGGTAACCGGTGTGCGTGCGTCCGCGCGCATGAGCGCTACCTCGGGGAGGTTATGAGCCGCCATCCGCAGCCGGACCTCATCGAGATCACTACCTACAACGGTCGGGCACACGGCCGCAAGCTCGGCCAGCTCTGCGCCGATCGAACACGTCACGTCGTGGACCGATCGGCCCGCCAGTCGGCGCGCACGATGGGCCGCGACCACACTGGGCGTCGCCTGCTGCAGTGCGTCGTCGGTGAACAACCAGTGCGCTGCGGCTGTGAGCTTGGCGGCGGAGCGCCTGCGCAGCAACACGGTCTCCACCAGTGCCGGTGCCGCCGAACCGAACAGCTCGCGTGCCCGACCGAGGTCACGGACACGCGAGCTGTTGGAGAGGTCCAGCTGCTCGACCGTCGCCAGCGCGGCAATCCCTGCCGAACTCGCGAGGTACGCAACGTCGGCGACGGTGAAGTTGTACAAGCTAGCTTGGCTTCACACCCGTGATGAGGGCGTTGTAGAAGAACTCCCGCGGTACGACGTGCCGCAGGACCGTCTCGTCGAGCCACGTGAGGGCTTTCCAGCTTGTGAAGCCGAAGCGCGCCCAGTTCCAGCCGAGTTTCTCCGGCGGAAGTGCGTACTCGAGAGTGCGCAACGGCCAGCCCAGGAGAGCGGCGGCGAACTCTTCGGTCTTTGCGTGTGCGTCCACAGCTCCCGCCGCTTCGGCGATACTCTCGAGTTCGCCCGGTGCGAACGTGTGCAGGTCGACGACGGCTTCGAGTGCCGCCGCGCGCGAGGACTCGTCGAGCTCGGCCTGCGGGCGTCGCCAGCTCTCCAGGAACGACAGCTTGGTGATGCGGGTCGTGGTCTCCCACGTGATCCGCCCGAGCCAGCGCGCGTAGAAATCGCCGACCGTGGTCGGCTCACCGGCGAACACGAAACGGCCACCGGGCTTGAGCACGCGCAGAACCTCGCGCAATGCCTTCTCGACGTCCGGGATGTGGTGCAGGACAGCGTGACCCACGACCAGATCGAACGTGTTGTCCTCGTACGGAATCGTCTCCGCATCGGCAACGCGGCCGTCGACCTCGAGGCCGAGATGCTCGGCATTGCGCAGCGCGACCTTCACCATGCCCGGTGAGAGGTCGGTGACCGATCCGGTCTTCGCAACGCCGCCCTGCATCAGGTTGAGGAGGAAGAACCCGGTACCACACCCCAGTTCGAGCGCACGCTCGTACGGCAGGGGCTGCTCACCGGCGACCGCGTCGAAACGACCGCGCGCATAGTCGATGCAGCGCTGGTCGTAACTGATGTGCCACTTGTCGTCGTAGGACTCCGCTTCCCAGTCGTGGTAGAGGACCTGCGCGAGCTTCGTGTCCTTCAGCGCAGCCTCCACCTCCGCCTGGGTGGCATGCGGGTTCGGCGCCGGATCGAGGTCCGGCACCGCCGCGAGATGGCGTGTGGGCTCGTTGGGACTTGCAGTCATGAAGGGCAGCCTACTAGCTGGTACGGGGTGAACCACTTCCTAGCTGGTCTGAGCGCTACTCACCCGTAAACCGCGCGCGGCCCGGACCGTTCTCGATGAACGACCGGATTCCGACGGCGGCGTCCTTCGTACCGAACAACGAGGCGAACTCGCGACGTTCCACTTCCAGCCCGGCGTTGAGGTCGACTGCCAGGCCACCGTCTATTGCGGCCTTGGCTGCGGCAAGCGCCTTCGCAGGTCCGTCGGCGAATTGAGCCGCCCAGCGGCGCGCCGCGTTGTACACCTCGTCCGGCGCGACGACCTCGTCGACGAGACCGATGGCGAGCGCCTCGTCGGCTTCGACGAAGCGCCCGGTGAAGACAAGATCCTTCGCCTTGCTCGCTCCGATCAAGCGGGCAAGTCGTTGTGTGCCGCCACCGCCGGGAATCACTCCGAGCAGAATCTCCGGCAGCCCCAGCTTCACGTTGTCGCCGATGATTCGACGGTCGGCGCCCAGCGCGACTTCGAGGCCACCGCCGAGCGCATAGCCGGTAATGGCCGCGACCGTCGGTTTCGTGATGGTCGCGATGCAACCGAGCGCTGTCTGGATGTCGCCGGCCAGCAATGCACCCTGGCCGGCACTGAAATCGGCCATCTCCTTCACATCGTCGCCTGCCGCGAAAACCTTCTCGCCGCCGTAGACGACCACCGCGCGAACGTCGCTGTCCGCCTCGGCCTCCCGCGTCGCAGCCATCAACTCACGATGCACCTGCAAGTTGAGGGCATTCACCGGCGGCCGCGCGATGCGGATGGTTCCGATGCGGTCGGAAACGTCGAGCGTCACGAATTCAGCCATGCCGCAACGCTACGCGGGCGATCGTCCTGCCCACGGATGCGGCCCTGCCGCGTAGTAGCCCGCATCGCCCGGAAAGTCGATCCGCAGTTGGCCGTCGTCGAAGTGCAGATTCGGCTCGATCGGGGTGATCTCGGGTTCAGCTTTCAGCACGTCGACGCTGTTGCCGAACTGTTCGAGGCTGTGCAACTGCGACCATGTGGGAGGCAGCAGGATCGACTCGCCCGCCTTCCAGTCCGCGATTGCCGCGCCCGGGGTCCGCCACACGACCGCTGCGGCCTCCGAAGTCTCGCCGTCCGCGATCTGTCCTTCGGGCACGACCGCCACGAAGAACCGCGTGTCGTATCGCCGCTTCTCCCCCACGGGCGTGATCCAGTTCGACCACGGCCGCAGGAGGTCCGCGCGCAGGACGAGCTTCTCTCGCTTCAGAAACGCGCTGAACGTCAGCTCGCGGCGCTCCAGCTCACCGCGTGCGTCGCGATAGCCGGAAGTATCGGCGACCACCGTCTCGTGCGTCGGCCCGGCAAGCAGGACCCCGCACTCCTCGAATGTCTCGCGGACCGCGGCACACACGAGCGCCTTCGCCTGCTTCTCCGCGACGCCCCACCGCTGCGCCCACCACGAGACCGGCGGACCTGCCCATTCGATGTCGGCGTCTGCATCCGACGGATCGACGCCGCCGCCGGGAAACACGGTCATTCCGCCGGCGAACGCCATCCCACCGACTCGGCGGAGCAGAAACACCTCGAGCCCGGGTGCCCCGTCGCGGACGAGAATCACCGTCGACGCGTCTTTAGGGGTCGGTACATGCTCTGCGCTGACATCCGCTTGGCTCACATCGTCGACCGTACCGCTCAGCGATGGCGGTGCCGCCCGGGCAGTCGGCTGCGCCGTGCGAAGTACCGGCCGTCGACCTTGTCGAGGGCGATCGACTGGCTGAAGGCCTCGCTGAGGTTCTCGCTCGTCAGGACGTCTCCGAGCAGACCCTGAGACACGACCTCGCCCTCCTTGAGCAACAGCCCGTGGGTGAAGCCCGGCGGGATCTCCTCGACGTGGTGGGTGACGAGGACCGTCGCGGGACTGTCGGGATCTTCGGCGAGATCGGTCAGGCGGGCGACCAGTTCCTCGCGACCGCCGAGATCGAGGCCTGCCGCGGGCTCGTCGAGCAGCAGCAGTTCGGGATCGGTCATCAGCGCTCGCGCGATGAGCACCCGTTTGCGCTCACCCTCGGAGAGGGTTCCGTACGTGCGGTTCGACAGGTGTTCGGCCCCGAGGCTTTCGAGCATGTCGACCGCACGGTTGACGTCGACCTTCTCGTAGCGTTCCCGCCACCGGCCGAGGACCGCGTAGCCGGCGGAAACGACGAGATCGCTGACCTTCTCGTCCGCGGGTACGCGGCTCGCCAGCGCCGAAGAGGAGAGGCCGATCCGTGGCTTGAGTTCGCTGATGTCGACTCGGCCGAGCACCTCGCCCAGCAGATGCGCGGTTCCCGACGTGGGATGCATCTCTGCGGCGGCAATGCGCAGCAACGACGTCTTGCCTGCACCGTTCGGTCCCAGGACGACCCACTTCTCGTCGAGTTCGACCTGCCACGTCACGGGCCCGACGAGCGTGACCCCCGAACGACGGATCGTGACGTCGGTGAAGTCGATGAGCAGGTCTGGATCCGGTTCGGGCACGTCCCCCATCTTGGACCACATTGATGCGGCTTTCACGGCATGATCGACACCGTGTCGCCGCAATCGCCGTTTCCACTGGGCGCAACGATCGTCACGGGAGGCACGCAATTCGCAGTGCACGCCCCAGAAGCAACGCGCGTCGAGCTGTGTCTCGTCGACGGCGAGGGTGACGAACGCCGCATCGATCTGCCCCACCAGACGTACGGAATTTGGCATGGGCTCGCCGAGGGAATCGGTGCGGGGCAGCGGTACGGCTACCGCGTGCACGGTCCGTGGGAGCCGATTCGCGGCCGGCGCTGCAACCCGCACAAATTGCTCCTGGACCCATACGCCCGGCAAATCACCGGCAGGGTCGGCGACAACAGTGCGCTGCTCGGTTACGCCGACGAGGCGTTCGGAGAGCCGTCGACCGTCGATTCGCTCGGCCACGTTCCGCTGTCCGTTGTCACCGCATCACGCACGACCGGTGTCGGCGAACGGCTCGAAACGGCGTGGGCCGAAACCGTTCTGCTCGAGGTTCACGTCGGTTCCTACACCGCGCGTCACCCAGGGGTGCCCGTGGCCGATCGCGGTAAGTACCTGGGGCTCGCGTCGCCTGCCGTCGTCGACCACCTACACGAAATAGGCGTCACCGCGCTCGAACTCCTGCCTGTCCACGCCTTCATCACCGAACCTTCCGTCCGCGCTCGGGGCATGCGCAACCACTGGGGTTACTCGACCGGTTCCTACTTTGCCCCGCACCCCGGCTATGCCTCGGCGCCAGGCGAAGAGGTCGCCGAATTCCGATCGATGGTCGACGGATTGCACGCCGCGGGAATCGAAGTCGTGCTCGACGTCGTCTACAACCACACCTGCGAGCACTCCGTCTGGGGACCGACGATCAGCTGGCGCGGGTTCGACGCACCGGGTTACTACATGCTCGACGACGACGGCTGCGACATCGACCTGACCGGCTGCGGAAACACTGTCGACGGCTACTCACCTGTCGTCGCCAGAATGGTCTGCGACAGTCTGCGGTACTGGTATTCGGACCTGGGCGTCGACGGTTTTCGCTTCGACCTGGCATCAGCACTCGCGCGAGATGGCCTGGGCCCCTTCGACTCTCGCGCGCCGCTGCTCACGGCAATCTTCAGCGATCCGACACTGGCGCGCGCGAAGCTGATCGCGGAACCCTGGGATGCCACAGCCGCCGGTTATCAGGTCGGCAACTTCGGCAGCCAGTGGTCGGAATGGAACGACAAGTTCCGTGACGATGTGCGCCGGTTCTGGCTCGCCGACCGTGGCGTGCGCGACTTGGCTTCGCGCATAGCAGGTTCCGAGGATCTGTTCGGGACGGTCCGCCTCGACCGGCGGCCGTGGGCGTCGGTCAACTTCGTCACCGCGCACGACGGGTTCACCGTCGCCGACGTCGTGTCCTACGAGAACAAGCACAACGACGCGAACGGCGAGGACTCCAAAGACGGCGCCGACCACAACGCCTCCGCCAACCACGGTGTCGAAGGCCCGACGGACGATCCCGCCGTGCTTGCCGCACGCGGTCGGCATGCACGTGCGCTGCTCGCGACCCTGCTCGTTTCGACCGGCACGCCCATGCTGCTGGGCGGCGACGAACTCGGCCGCAGTCAGGGCGGCAACAACAACGCATACTGCGTGCCCGAAGAGGCATCGCCACAAGATTCGTGGGCCATCGACTGGCCTGGTGCCGACGACCCGTGGGTCGCATTCGTCAGCGCACTCACCCGGTTGCGACGATCGGCGCCGGCACTGCGGCAGCCGGAGTTCTTCGACGGTCGCAACACTCCGACGGGCCATCCTGACCTCGTCTGGTTCGGCGCCGACGGCGTCGAGATGACCGTCGACGCGTGGCACGACGACTCTCGTCGCACATTGCAAGCGTGGATCGACGAATCCGACGTTCGAATCGCAGCCGACGGCGAGGATCCGAAGCGCGACTCGAGTTGGCTACTGATATTCCACTCCGGCGGCCCGGCGGACCTCACCACCGGGCGCCCGGAATGGTTCGACGGCGAACTCGAGCCCGTCTTCGACTCGTCCGATCCACTGGGGACACCGGCAGACATGGGGACGTTGGCGGCCGGCGCCGTGGTCTCGGTGAGCGGTCAGACGGTGTTAGCGCTGCGGTCGCGCGCACGCACGGTCGTCGAATAGCGGTCGAGGCGCCAGCTGTCGACGGTGCCTGCCTGCGATTCTGCCCAGGGCGATTGCGACTGGTATCGATGCCGCAACCCAGAGGATCAGCGCCGCCACCAGTAGCGAGTTCATGACGCGGCCTTGGTGTCGTCGAGGTATTGCCGGCTGTTCGCGACCCGAATCGCCTCGGTCACGGCTTCCACGGTAGGTAGGCCGGACGACGGACGCGGCGGGACCACCCACCGCACCGGACCCGACACGACAACTGTCGGCGGTAGCGGTATTCGCAACCCCGACCAGCGAACCGTCGCACGGGCGGCACGAAGGGCGCGGAGGTCGGCGTCACCCTTCGGGGCGCGAGCAAGAATCACGAGTCGCCGATTCCCAGGCAGGTCCAGCGTCGGCCACGTCATCGACCCCTGGTACATGAGCCGGAGCAACTCGGCGACGCGGTCGCCGAAGAGTTCGATCCCGCACAGCGAATCGCCCGCGACGACCGACAGTCCGGTCGGCGTCTGCGCAAGCGGCCAACCCATCTCGCGGTACTCGGCCTCGAGTTCCGCGAACCGCGGATTGTCCACAGCGCGTCGAACGGTGATCTGCACAGCGCCTCCTCCGCGATTCGTTGTGTTGATATGCGCATGCGGGGCGATTCCGTTAACTACTCGGGGATCGAATACCCGACGCTCCGGGCCCGCAAACCGCGTGATCAGGTCGCAACCGGCACCGGTGCATGCTCCCGCTGCGGACCGTGTGCGGCTGGACTGTCGAAGCCTGGCAGGTACCGCGAAATGGCCGGAATGAACAGCTGAATCAGCGGACCGATACCGAGCGCGTAGACCACGGTGCCCAGCCCGACCGTTCCGCCGAGCAACCAACCGGTGGCCAGGACTGCAACCTCGATCAGGGTGCGGACCAATCTGACCGATCGACCGGTCCGCCGGACAAGGCCAGTCATCAGGCCATCGCGTGGACCTGGACCCATTCCGGCTCCGATGTAGAGAGCCGATGCGAGCGCGTTCAGGACCACCGAAGCAATCATCACCGTTGCCTGGACCCACAGGCCGTCGACCGCCGGCAAAACCGCGAGGCCGATGTCCACCGAAATCGCGATCACGACAATATTGCTGATCGTGCCCAAGCCTGGCCTTTGCCGCAACGGGATCCACGCCATAAGCACTGCTAGACCGGTCAGAGCAGTGACAGCCCCGAACGATAGCGGCACACGGCCAGCGACACCCTGATGAAACACATCCCACGGATCCAGGCCGAGACCGGCGCGGATCATCATGGCCATCGAGAAGCCATAGAGTGCAAGGCCGAAGTAGAGCGCAATCAGACGCCGAATCAACATTCTTCGATGATGCCTAGAACTGGCTATCCAATAAATAGCCAAGTCTGGACAACTGGCCTTATATCTGTGCAGACCAAGCGCTCCAACGCAGACCACTCACGACGATTGCCGGGCCTTCCGGCCGCGCCCCGGAGTACTGCGCATACTTCGCGACCAACGCGTCGATTGCAGCAACGCCCGCGACAGAATCTGCATCGACGACACGCGCTGTGCCGTCCACCCGAACCCACCAGAGGGCGGACCAGTCCTCGTCGTACCGGTCCACGATCAGGCTCACGTCCGGATTCGCGGCGATGTTGGCGAGACGCCGAAGTCGCCGGGTGGTTTTCGGCTTGTGGTCGATGGCCAGGTACACACAGTTGGCTCCGACAGCGAAGACCACAGGCACGATATGCGGACCGCCCGGACCGATCGTTGCCAAGCGCGCGACGCGTTCCGCCGCGAACCTGCGCTCGGCGTCCATGTCAGTGACCGGGTACCGCGACGACGGTCATCGACCCGGGCGCCACCTCGGTGAAGCCCGCATCGCGGACGGCGATCGCACGTCGCGCGGCAACGAGGTCGGCTACCTCCCGCCAACGCGACGGTGTCGCTTCACGGACAGCGCAGGCCCAGCCGGCCGCCGACCATGCCGCTCGAGCATCGGGAGTCATAGCGTCGGCGAGCATCATCGACGCATGTCCGACCTGGGCGGCAGACTTACCCAGCGTCATATCGAGCGACGAATTCACCCACAGCACAGGCAACTTCGGGTCTTGCGGTTCGCCTGGCTCGTCGTGCTCGAGGTCCGTGCCGCCCACCTGAAGGCGCTTGATGCGCGGATCCAGTTCATCGACGAGACCGGGTACCAAAGCCCGGGCCTGTGCTCCGTCGATCTCGACGGTCACACCCTCGACCTCCTGAGCGGCCAGCCAATGCGCACCCCGAGCACGACGGGCAACCTTGCGGATCCTGCCGTCCACCCAGCTCCGGAAATCGGCTTCCCACGGACCGCCCGGCGCGACGCGTTCGTCGTAACACAGCGTGACGACCGCGACCGCTGCCGCCTCGAGCACCGCCGTCCGCAGTGGTGGATCCGCCTTCGGCAGGTGCAGGACCATCGGCATGGCCCGCACAGGACCCGGCTCGACGCTTGGGGCGCTCACTGTCCCGGCAGCGGCACCCGGCGGAACATGCCGTCTATCGCGTCTGCCGCCTCGACCTCGTTCCGCGTGACGCCGAGAATGAACAACACCGCATCGAGAAACGGGTGCGAGAGCGCCGCGTCCGCGACCTCACGCAGTGCCGGCTTCGCATTGAAGGCAATGCCGAGACCGGCTGCATTGAGCATGTCGATGTCGTTGGCGCCGTCCCCCACCGCGACAGTCTGTTCCATCGGGATCCCCGCTTCGGCAGCGAACTTTCGAAGCGCGACGGCCTTGGCCTTACGGTCGACGATCTCGCCGAGTACCCGGCCCGTCAGCTTCCCGTCGACGATCTCGAGTGTGTTCGCCTGGACGAAGTCCAGTTCGAGTTCATGCGCCAGACCTTCGATGACCTGCCGGAAGCCACCCGAGACCACGCCACAGTGAAAACCGAGTCGGCGCAGCGTCCTGATCGTCGTACGCGCGCCGGGCGTCAGCTCGATGGTCTCGCTGACCTCCTCGATGACGCTCGCATCGAGGCCGGCCAACGTCGCAACGCGTTGGTGCAGCGATTCCTCGAAGTCGATCTCGCCACGCATCGCCGCTTCGGTTACGGCCCGGACCTGCTCCTCGACTCCGGCCCGTGCCGCAAGCATTTCGATGACCTCGCCCTGGATGAGCGTTGAATCGACATCGAAGACGATGAGACGTTTGGCGCGCCGCGCCAGACCGGCGCGTTCGACCGCGACGTCGACGTTCTGCAGGACCGCGACCTCGGAGAGTCCGGTCCGCAGCCGGGCGTCGGCGTCGGCACCCGTGTTCGAGGCCGTGACAAGAAGTTCGAGACCGGTCACCGGGTAATCGGCAATGCCCCGGATCGAGTCGATGTTCGCACCCTGCTTGGCGAGGTTGCGGGATATCTCGCTGAACGCACGCGCCGTGACGGGGCTGCCGAGCACGACGACCGCATGGGTCGACACACCGGCACGCCCGACGGGATCTGCACCGATTTCGACGTCGACGTGCACCCCGACCGTCGTCATTGCCTCCTCGAGCTCCTCTTGCAGAGCCTCGGGGTCGTTCGGGCAGAACAGCAGCACGCCGAGCGTCAGACGTCCGCGAATGACGACCTGTTCGACGTCGAGCAGACTCACCTCGTGCCGGGACAGCGCCGCGAACAGAACCGATGTGACACCCGGCCGGTCCGGGCCGGTGACGGTTACGAGCACAGTGGTGTCGGATGAACCCACCAAGCATCTCCGTTCGTGTGAGGCCGAAATGCCGGCCGTTCGCCGACCATTGTGTCAAGTGCTCACGTGCGGCGGTCGCACAGACCCGCCATAAGTCGACACTGAACACGCGAAAGGCCCCCTCGTAGAGGGGGCCTCATCGCTCGGGTTCTACTTTTCGAGAGCAGCGTCCTTCTCGTCCACCGGCGTCGAGTGCCCGCCCGAACCCCAGCCGACGTGCGCTTCTGCGCGCATTCGATCGACCATGTGCGGGTAGTGCAACTCGAACGCGGGGCGCTCGGAACGAATCCGGGGCAGCTCGTAGAAGTTGTGGCGCGGCGGCGGGCACGAAGTCGCCCATTCCAGCGAGTTGCCGTAGCCCCACGGATCGTCGACCGTCACGACCTCGCCATACCGGAAACTCTTGAAGACGTTCCAGACGAACGGCAACGTCGAAGCACCGAGGATGAAGGCACCGATCGTAGACACCGTGTTGAGCACGGTGAAGCCGTCGGTCGGCAGGTAGTCCGCGTAGCGACGCGGCATGCCCTCGTTACCGACCCAGTGCTGAACGAGGAACGTCGTGTGGAAACCGACGAGCGTCGCCCAGAAGTGCCACTTGCCGAGCCGCTCGTCGAGCATCCGGCCAGTCATCTTCGGGAACCAGAAGTAGATCCCGGCGAACGTCGCGAACACGATCGTGCCGAACAGCACGTAATGGAAGTGCGCGATGACGAAGTACGAGTCGGTCACGTGGAAGTCGAGCGGCGGGCTGGCCAGGATGACGCCCGAAAGCCCACCGAACAGGAATGTCACGAGGAAACCGACAGACCACAGCATAGGAGTTTCGAAAGTCAACTGACCTCGCCACATTGTGCCGATCCAGTTGAAGAACTTCACACCGGTCGGTACCGCGATGAGGAACGTCATGAAGGAGAAGAACGGGAGTAGGACCGCACCGGTGGCGTACATGTGGTGCGCCCACACCGCGATCGACAGCGCCGCGATTGCAAGCGTCGCGTAGACGAGCGTGGTGTATCCGAAGATCGGTTTGCGACTGAAGACAGGGAAAATCTCCGACACGATCCCGAAGAACGGCAGCGCGATGATGTACACCTCGGGGTGCCCGAAGAACCAGAACAAGTGCTGCCAGAGCAAGACACCGCCGGTGGCAGGGTCGTAGATGTGCGCGCCGAGATGACGGTCGGCGGCCAGGCCCATCAGCGCCGCGGTCAGGAGCGGGAATGCGAGCAGCACGAGGATGCTGGTCACAAGGATGTTCCAGGTGAAGATCGGCATCCGGAACATCGTCATACCCGGGCAGCGCAGGACGATCACCGTGGTGACCATGTTGACGCCGCCGAGAATCGTGCCGAGGCCCGAAACAGCGAGTCCCAGAATCCAGAGATCCGCACCGACACCCGGGGAATACAGTGCGCTGGTCAACGGCGAGTACGCCGTCCACCCGAACTCGGCCGCGCCGCCGGGCGTGATGAAACCTGCGGTCGCCATCGTCGCACCGAACAGGTAGAGCCAATAGCTGAAAGCGTTGAGGCGCGGGAACGCGACGTCGGGTGCACCGATCTGCAACGGCAGCACCACGTTCGCGAAACCGAAGACGATCGGCGTCGCGTAGAAGAGCAGCATGATCGTGCCGTGCATGGTGAACAGCTGGTTGTACTGCTCAGGCGAGAGGAACTGCAGACCTGGCACCGCTAGTTCGGTGCGGATCAGCAGCGCCATAAGACCACCGATCAGGAAAAACCCGAGCGACGTGGTCAAGTACATGATGCCGAGCACCTTGGGGTCGGTGGTCGTGAGCATCTTCCACAGGTACGAACCCTTCGGTCCGACGCGTGGCGGATACGGCCGGGCGGCTTCAAGCGCAGGCTTGGGCTCTACGGCAGTCACTAATCCTCCTGATATGCCTTCGGTCGCTCCGCAGGCCCCGCTCCTCATGTCCGCCGTCGGCGGTGGAGACACGATCCTCGGGCTTGCGTCTCGAATCGTAGCCGCTTCGATACCGCCGGGCGGACCCGGTCCTACTCTGTGTCGTAATTAAACTCCCCTACCCGCCGTCAGGGCACCCAATGCCCGGAAGTTGTCGGAATTCTCCTGCCCGAGACGGCCTTCAATCGCGAGGCGACCACGGGGTTCTGGGACGCTGCAACAGAACTCCGTCGACCGTCATGTCGACGCGTTCCTGGTAGAAGCACACCAGCCCCGCAACCTGAGTGAGCTCCGGCGGCGGGTTTTCATAGCTCCAGGCGATGTCCGCGCCGGCATTTCCAAGCCCGCTCACATGCCAGTGTGTCGCGTGGCCCTTGTAGGCACACACGGTGTCGGTAGCGCTGCGGGTCAACTCGACCCGAACATCGTCGCGCGGAATGTAGTAGCGGGCGGGAATCAACGATTCGAACAGCAGCAGCGGTCGCGTCGTCTCCGCGAGCAGCCTTCCTTCGAGCTCGATACGGAGATTGCGCGCACTCTGGCGCAGGTCGATGCGGCTGAAGGGATCGCGTGGATGACCGAAGATCGGCTCCTCTTCTTCCAGCCAGTCGAACGAGTCGAAGTCGAGCACGATCAGGTGGGCCAAGTCGGCGTCGTCGAGCCGATAGCCGAGACCGTTCCCGACCTGCACCGCTGTTCCCGGACTCGTATGGAATCCGAAGCCCGTGCTCGGGTCGAGGACCGGCGGTCCATCGCCGAGCACGACGGGATTTTCCGCGGCAACCGCGCTCTCGGTCTCGCGGATGTCCACGCGAATGTCGGATTCCGGCACCGCGTACGACGCAACGACTCGTCGGGGTTCCCAGATCAACGTCGCACCGCGCGTATCCGCAACCACGGTGCCGCCCTCGAGCACGCGTACGCGCTTCTCCGTGGGCTGATGCCGCAGCAGCGCCACGTCCTGCATGATCTTTGCGGCCACGTGTACCGACATCTCCGGACCTCCCGCCTTCGCCTGCCTCAATTGTTCATCCGGAACTGCCGAGGTGCGACGGTGCCGACTGCCTATTTCTGGCTGGTATGCGTTACGGAGGCGGCAATCGATGCCTAGTAACGTCACCGCACATGCCGGTCCGGAAGATGTCTGCCCTCGCCGTGTTGTCGATCGTCTGCGCACTGGCCGCCTGCAGTAGCCCCGCAGACGACTCGGTGTCGGTGATCAAGACAACGACCAACGTGGCCGGTGCAGCTGTCCTCGGGATCGAGCGCGACACCACCACTGCCTGCCCACTACCGGCCGCGCCGGACGACGCGGACGGTCCGACCCGCACGGTCGCCCACGCCGGCGGCGAAACGATCGTCCCGGCCGACCCGCAGCGAATCGTCGTGCTGAGCACTCAGGCTCTCGACAGCGTGTGCGGCCTCGGATTGTGGGAACGGGTCGTCGGCGCAGCCACGCTGGACGGTCCAGTGGCACAACCGAACTACCTCGGCACCGGCATTGCCGCGATTCCGGGCATCGGGCCGGTCGGCGCGCCCGACCTGAACAGGATCAGGGAACTGCAGCCCGACCTGATCCTGGGCTCGACCAAGCCCGACGACGCCACCGCCGCGGCCCTGTCTGCAATTGCGCCCACTGTGTACGACGGCGTAGACGGCGGCTGGAAGCGCCAATTCGGCGTTGCCGCACAAGCTTTGGGCAGGGCGAGCGCATCGGTCGGGGCGGTTCTCGATTATCAGCGCGAAGCAGAGGATGCGGGTGTCGCGTTGAACTCCGGCCAGACGCAGGCCTCGGTCGTGCTGTTCACCGCAGATTCCATCTTCATCCAGGGCCCGGACACCTTCGCCGGGAACGTCATGACCGACACCGGGGTTCGTCGGCCGGGTTACCAGCAGGGCGGGTCGGTCGAAATCAGCGCCGACGACCTGGCCGACGCCGAGGGCGACATCATTTACGTGATGTTCGAGGGCGATGCAGGCAAAGAGCACGGCATCGACGTCATGAAAAGCGATGAGTGGGAAGACCTCGGCGCAGCAAAGGATCGCCGCGTATTCAACGTCGAAGACACGATTTGGAACGGCAACGGGGTCGTTGCGGCCCGCACACTGGTGTCCGACCTACTCGGTTCATTGAACGGCTACGTCTCCTAGCCGCGGTCATCTGCTTGCATGACACGCCCGAAATGACCCGGACCAGCACGTATTGCGCGGTACTGTGCTGTGAAGTCGATCACACCGGATCGACCGACGAATGGGGAGAATCGTGAAAATCAGGAAGCTCGCCGCAACTGCCGTGCTGGCGGTTGCAACCCTAGGACTTGCGGCTGGGACAGCGCACGGTGAACCGGCTGGACTGACAGCTCCGGCCTACTCAGGCGCAAGCCACGGGTTGGCCTACGAGACCGCGCTGACGAACGACGGCACATCGATCTCGACGACGCTGGACTCCGGCACGTTCGCGATGAACGGCGATGCCGTGACGATCGCAGATGCCGCCGGCAACGTGATCGAGCGACTGCCACTCGTCTTCCAGGTCCGCGGTCAGGAACTGCCCATTGCAGCGCAGATCGCCAACGACGGCCGGACCCTGACGATGACCCCGACCGGCGTATCGAACCCGGCGATCCACGATGTCGGCTCACAGCAGTGGTTCATCAGCGAACTGCAGCGGGCTGCCGTACCCGGCGCGCTCGTCGGCGCCATCATCGGCGGCATCATCGGTTTCTTCTTCTTCGGTATCGGTGTCATCCCAGGAGCCATCATCGGTGGCCTGATCGGCCTGTTCGTCGCAGGCGGCCAGCCTCTGATCGACTCGGGATTCGCGTACTTCAGCGGCCAGCCCTAGTTTCGCCCGAACCCGGGACTTCACCGAACCCGGGACTTCACCACCCGGGACATTGTGCACCGCACAGTGTCCCGGGTTTTCTTTTTGTGGTCCGCGGTCGTTTGCCGCCTCAGGCGTTCTGCCAGAGTCCGATGACGTTGCCTTCGGTGTCCTTGAAGTAGGCCGCGAATCCCATTTCCCCCACCGCCATTTTCTCGCCTACGGTCGAGCCGCCGAGTTCCCCGATCTTTGCGAGCGCCGCCGTTATATCCGGCACGTCTACCGTGATCACCGGCCGCGTCGGCTCGTCCGCCGTTCGCTTGAACAAGCCACCGTTGATGAAACCCGGTTCACTGGGCATCCCCGACTCGTCGCCAGGTCCGGTCGAGACAACTGTGTACTGCATCTCCGGCATTTCGTTGGCATTCCAGCCAAAAGCTTTGACCCGTTTCCGCCGGTCGAGCTCTTCGAGGTCGTCGACCAGATGGGAGTCGTCAGCTGGGCGTAGGTCACCGTTTGCGACTCAGAAGTCCCAATCGTCGTCTTCTGTGTTGACGGCCTTGCCGATGACGTAGCTCGAACCCGATCCCGAGAAGAAGTCGTGGTTCTCGTCGGCGTTGGGCGAAAGCGCAGACAGGATCGCAGGGTTGACGTCGGTTTCGTCCTTAGGGAACAGCGCTTCGTAGCCGAGGTTCATCAAGGCCTTGTTCGCGTTGTAGCGGAGGAACTTCTTGACGTCCTCGGAGAGGCCGACCTCGTCGTAGAGGTCCTGCGTGTACTCGACCTCGTTGTCGTACAGCTCGAAGAGGAGCTCGAACGTGTAGTTCTTGAGTTCGTCCTTCTCCGCTTGCGTAAGCAGCTCGAGGCCACGCTGGTACTTGTATCCGATGTAGTACCCGTGCACTGCCTCGTCGCGAATGATGAGGCGGATGAGGTCGGCAGTGTTGGTGAGCTTCGCGCGCGACGACCAGTACATCGGCAGGTAGAAGCCCGAGTAGAACAGGAAGCTCTCGAGCAGGGTCGAGGCAACCTTGCGCTTGAGCGGTTCGTCGCCCTTGTAGTAATCGAGAACGATCTCGGCCTTGCGCTGCAGGTTCGGGTTCTCCTCGGACCAGCGGAACGCGTCGTCGATCTCGCGTGTCGAGCAGAGCGTGGAGAAGATCGAGCTGTAGCTCTTGGCGTGCACCGACTCCATGAACGCGATGTTGGTGTACACCGCCTCTTCGTGCGGTGTGAGGGCGTCGGGGATCAAGCTGACGGCGCCGACCGTGCCCTGGATCGTGTCGAGCAACGTCAGCCCGGTGAAGACTCGCATCGTGAGCTGCTGCTCGGACGGCTTCAGTGTTGCCCACGACGGAATGTCGTTGGAGACCGGCACTTTCTCCGGAAGCCAGAAATTTCCGACGAGGCGGTCCCACACCTCGGCGTCCTTTTCATCGGGCACCCGATTCCAGTTGATCGCCGATACCCGATCGATCAGTTTGACCATCTCGCCTCGCTCCAAGTAGCACCGCTTTGATACGTAGACGCTACCGCTTGTGGCCGACAAATAGCGGCAGCACTAGACCTTGTGTCTCGACGCGTCTTGGATCCGGTCGGCCGCTGCCGCGCAGACCCTCGTTCTACGCGTCTGTGACAGTGTCGGAGAAGTCGAGTCCAATCTCGTGCAAAGCGGTCGCGAGGCGATCGAGAGCGATGGGCCCGACCCCGTGCAGCGCCGCAAGGTCAGCGCGTCGCCACTGGCTGACCTCTTCCAAGGTGTGCGCGTCGACCGCTCGTAATGCTCCGGTGGCGGGAGCTCCGATACTGCGCGGGAGCGGAGTGCCGGTCCGGCGCGGCGCACGCTCACGCGGCCCATCGATGTGATCGAGCACCGCTTCCCCGCGCGGAGCGAGGCGGTAACCGATAGCGAGCGATTCGGTCAGCCCCTTCTCCTTCAATTTGCGTACGTCACGCTTGAATTCGGCCGTCGGTCGGCCGACCCGCTCGGCCAGCTCGGGTGCGCGCACTTCGGCGTTGGTATCGATCAGCCGCAGCGTGTCGCGAGTCCACGGCCCGATGGGAGATGCGGCGTCGAGGCGGTCCAGGCGAGCGATGAGGTCGGCAATTTCGTCCGGCGTCGGCAACGTCTCCCGAAGTGCCGCACGCGGATCGGATCCGGCGTAGCGCAACTCGACCCGAAAAATCGGTCGATCCGGACGCGCCGACAACGCCTCGTGCAGCGCCTTGAGCGAGGCAGCGCCGCACCGTCGGGCATCTGCCGCGCGCAGGCTGGAGGCAGGTACGGGCGAGACCGCGACCACCTCGACCAGACCGATGCTGGTCCGCAACGCGGTTCCTACCTTGACGCGTGCGCGATCCCAGCGCCGAAAGGCCAGATCGATATCGCCGCGCTTGATCGCCTCCAGCTCGGCCGGTCGAATCATCATGGTTTCGAGTATCTAAGATTGCCCGGTGCTCCGGATCGCGACGGTCAATATCAACGGCATCAGAGCCGCAGGGCGGCGAGGATTCGGTGACTGGCTGACCCACCGCAACTGCGATGTGGTGACGCTGCAAGAGGTGCGCTGTCAGCCAGAAGACCTGCCCGACAATGCTTTCGGTGGCTACCACGCATCCTACGACCCCGGTGTGATCGCCGGCCGCAACGGCGTCGCTGTCCTCACCCGAACACCACCGGTCGCGGTGCGAAGCTGGGCGGCTCCTGCCGTGGATAGACCATTTCCGAGGGCGCTGCGGCGCCACTCGCACGAGGGCCGCTACATCGAGGTCGACCTCGCCGACGCGCCCCTCACCGTGGCCAGCCTCTATCTGCCCAAGGGCGGCCTGCCAGCGCACCTGCAGGACCCAAAGCGCATGCGGGAAGCGCCCGATGGAGGCGTGAAGTACGAACGGAAGATGGCCTTCATCGGCGGCTTCGCTCGCCACCTGGTCACCGCACGGCGGGCGGCGGCGATTGCCGGACGGGAGTATCTACTGACCGGCGATCTCAACATCGCCCATTCCCGTGCCGACGTGGCCAATTGGCGCCGGAGTCACCAAACGGAGGGCTTCCTACCCGAGGAGCGGGCGTGGCTCGACGAGCAACTTTCGCCGCGCACGCTCGTCGATGTCGTACGACGTCTTCATCCCGACGTCGAGGGTCCGTACTCCTGGTGGAGTTGGCTCGGCAAGGCGTACGAGAAGGACGCCGGCTGGCGCATCGATTACCACCTCGCGACGCCAGCCCTTGCCCGGACCGCCCGGCACGCCTTCGTCGACCGGGAACACCGCGGGACCCGGCTCAGCGACCATGCCCCGGTCGTCGTCGACTACGACGTCGCGGCTCTCGATGGCGCAGGATCGGCCCGCTACCGGTCGGCTGGGTGAACAAGCCGGTGCTCGAACGCGAACGCGGCGGCGGCCGTCCGCGAGGTGACGCCGATCTTGGTGAAAATGTTGGAAAGGTGCCGGGCGACAGTCTTTTCGCTGAGGAATAAAGTTGCGGCAATGTCGGGGTTCGTCTTGCCCACGGCCACCAATCGGAGTACCTCGGCTTCCCTGCTGCTGAGTCCGCCTGGCAAGCACGGGTCGAGCAGTGCAGCGACGTCGCGAGCGTCGGGTGCGGCACCGAGCGCGGCGAATGTTTGCTTGGCAGAGCGTAATTCCACGATCGCCGAGTCCTCGTCACCGAGCGCGCGCAACGCCCTCGCGAGCAGGACGGCGCACCGCGCCGCCTCGTACGGAGCGGCGAGCTCGTTCCAGAGCCGACACGCTCGGCGCAGTTGCGGCGTTGCGTCGGCGTGGTCGCCGCGGGCCAGTGCCAGGTGACCGGCTGCGGCGTTCGTCATGGCACGCAAAGCAACACAACCGAAGCCGGCTGCGATCTCCGACAGCTCCTTGCTCGCTTCGGCAGCCAAGTCCGTTTCACCACCGGCGATCAGGATTTCGATTGCCGCGGGCAGCAATTGGGACCGGTGGACCGGGTCTCGCACTTCGGCCAGCAGGCGCTTGATCGCAGCGACTGCAGCCCCCTCGCGACCAAGTGCCAGCCAGAGCAACGCGAGACCCGGCTGCGGCTCGTGCCCATACCCGAGCGCCTCGTTGTAGGCGGCGTCGGCGGCGGCGTACTCGCCGCGCACGCGGAACACGTCGCCACGTTCGGCCAGCGCAAGCCCGGCGGCAGCCAAAGTGTCGGCGGCGACGTACCGCTGTACGGCTCTGGCGAACTCCTCCAGTGCGGCGTCGAAGGCGCCGCGCAACCGCATGATCTGGCCGCGGTGTACCGCGCACTGGCCGGTGAACGAAATCAGCCCAGGCTGCCCGTCGCACCACGTGGTCAACGCGACGGTCCATTCGGCCGCCCGCCCGAAGTCGGATACCTCCTGGCAACCCTCGATCATCGCGCAGTAGACCTGGCCTGCGAAGATCGGCGAGACCCGACCCGTCGCGATATAGACCATCGCTTCGTCCATGAGGGCAAGCCCCTCGGGGACTCGCCCGCTGTACATGGCGAATCGACCCTGCGCGGAGATCCCCATCGCGAGGAGATCCGGATCGCCGAAGCGGCGGCCATAGTCAGCTACTTCGATCGCATGCTCCTGCGCGGCGCCGAACTCGCCCGCCGCTATGTGCTGGAACATCACAGGGATACGTAGGTAGCCACGCTCGACGACATCGTCTGGAACGTCGTCGAGCAACCGCTGCCCTCGCGCAGCCCACCCGCCGCCGATCGCCGGTTCGCCAGTGGTCGCGAGGACCGTCGCCAGCCAGAACGCGCACCGAATCGCCGCCAATGCGTCGCCCGCGTCGACGTGCAATTGGTAGGCGCGCTGCAGCGCCTGAACGCAATCGTTTTTTCGCCCGGTGAGATACGCGGCTGTCGCGAGCTTGACAAGATCTGCACCGTCGGCGGAGCCGTCATCTCCCAGCCGGGAGAGGGCGTCGTACGCCTGCAACCACTCGCGACGTTCGTAAGCGTCGCGAGCCTGCAGAAGATCCTCCACGACTCCCACCGCGCATCACCTGGTATGAGAGTACGCGCGCGTGGTGCCGTCAGGGGGTGCTCATGATGCGGCCGCTTGCTCGATCTTTGTCCGGATACCCGCCCGCGAAGCGATCGCGCGCGCCACGTACTGCGCGTCCCGTCCCACCCCCGGAAACACCATCGAACTGAACGAATACTGGAAGCTCAACCCGCAGAAGAACAATCCCGCCGCCTCGTCGCACACGCCGCGATATTCGCGGGGCCACCCGTCCACGCCGAACACCGGCACGTCGATCCAGTCGAACACCTGCTTGAAACCGGTCGCCCAAACGACGTTTTGCACGTCGAGCACCGTGCCGTCGTCGAGCACCGGCTGTCCGTCGCGCACCCCGGCCACCCGCGCGATACTGCGCCGCACCCCGCGCGCGGCGAGATCGTCGCGCTTCACCCGGAGCATCGGGCCGCCGTGGAACCGAATGTGCGACATCGCTTTCCGGCCGATCGGGGTCCTTCGCGTGACGATGTGCCGCCATGCGAACACGAGGATCGGGAACCCGATGCGAATGCGCCGCGAGTCCCACCTGATCGGGATCTGTCCGCAGTCGCGCCCGCACAGAATTGTTTCGTAAGTTTGTGCCGTCTCGTAGGCGATGTCGGTGCCGGAGTGGGAGGCGCCGACGACGAGCACCGCACCGGACTGCAGCTGGCCGGGTCGTCGGTACTTGCTCGAATGCATTTGCCGGATGGCGGGATTCAAGTCAGCAGCGAAATCCGGCACATTCGGAGTGCGGCCGAATGTCCCGGTCGCAGCCACAACGTTGTCGCACGTGATGGTGTCGTCGCCGATGATCGCGGCGTAGCCACCGCCCGCTCGCGCCGTCAACCGGTCGACGCGCGTACTCAACCGAACCGGCAGGTCGAAATCTATGGCGTAGCGCTCCAGAAACGCAGCTACTTCGTCGCGTGCCGGATAGCTCCACGGGTCCGCGGACGGAAACGGCATGCCGGGCAGACCGTCGTACTTGGCGGGCGAATAGAGGCGCAGGGAATCGTAGTGCTGCCGCCAATTGTCGCCGAGGCGCCGATTCGCGTCGACGATCAGAAATTGCCGACCCATTCGCTGCAGGTGGTATCCGGTGGACAGTCCGGCCTGGCCGGCCCCGACTATCAGTGTCTCTATGTGCTGTGTTGTCATACTCCACAACGCTAAGGACCACAGCGGCCGTGCCGCATCGGGCGATCGACCCATCCACGTTTAGCGCAATGGGTGGATCGATCGCCGCTCTGCGTTGTGGAACGCGTCTACCCCACTACAGCATGCAGGAGACGCAGCCCTCGACTTCGGTTCCCTCCAAAGCCATTTGGCGGAGCCGGATGTAGTACAGCGTCTTGATGCCCTTGCGCCACGCATAGATCTGCGCCTTGTTGATATCGCGAGTCGTTGCTGTGTCCTTGAAGAACAGGGTCAACGAGAGGCCCTGGTCCACATGTTGGGTCGCGGCCGCGTAGGTGTCGATGATCTTCTCGTAGCCGATCTCGTACGCGTCCTGGTAGTAGTCCAGGTTGTCGTTGGTGAGGTACGGCGCCGGGTAGTAGACGCGCCCGATCTTGCCTTCCTTGCGGATCTCGATCTTCGACGCAACCGGGTGGATCGATGACGTCGAGTAGTTGATGTAGGAGATCGAGCCGGTCGGCGGCACCGCCTGCAGATTCTGGTTGTAGATGCCGTGTTCCTGAACCAACGCCTTCAACTCGCGCCAGTCGTCCTGCGACGGGATGTGGACACCGGCGTCGGAGAACAGCCGCGCTGCAGCCTCGGTGGTCGGCGCCCACACCTGATCGGTGTACTTGTCGAAGAACTCCCCCGACGCATACTTCGAGTCCGGGAAGCCCTTGAAGTAACTACCGCGTTCCTGCGCAATGAGATTCGACGCGCGGAGTGCGTGGTAGAGCACCGTGTAGAAGTAGATGTTGGTGAAGTCGATGCCTTCTTCGGAACCGTAGAGCACCCGCTCACGAGCCAGGTAACCGTGCAGGTTCATCTGGCCGAGGCCAATCGCATGCGAATCGTTGTTGCCCTGCTCGATCGACGGCACCGAGAAGATGTGCGTCTGATCGGACACCGCGGTCAACGCGCGGATCGACACCTCGATCGTCTTCGCGAAATCAGGCGAATCCATCGTCTTGGCAATGTTGAGCGAACCCAAGTTGCACGAGATGTCTTTGCCCACATGGGAGTACGAGAGATCGTCGTTGAAGATCGACGGCGTCGACACCTGCAGAATTTCCGAGCACAGGTTCGAGTGCGTGATCTTGCCTGCGATCGGGTTGGCGCGGTTCACGGTGTCCTCGTACATGATGTACGGGTAGCCGGACTCGAACTGCAGCTCCGCGATCGTCTGGAAGAACTCGCGCGCCTTGATCTTCGACTTGCGGATGCGCCGATCGTCGACCATCTCGTAGTACTTCTCGGTGACGTTGATGTCCGCGAACGGGATTCCGTAGATCCGCTCCACGTCGTACGGCGAGAAGAGGTACATGTCCTCGTTCTTTTTCGCCAGCTCGAACGTGATGTCCGGGATGACGACGCCGAGCGACAACGTCTTGATCCGGATCTTCTCGTCGGCGTTTTCGCGCTTCGTGTCGAGGAACCGGTAGATGTCGGGGTGGTGCGCGTGCAGGTACACCGCACCGGCGCCCTGACGGGCACCGAGCTGATTCGCATAGGAGAACGAGTCTTCGAGCAACTTCATGATCGGAATGACGCCGGAGCTCTGGTTCTCGATCTTCTTGATCGGCGCCCCGTGCTCACGAATGTTGCTCAGCAACAACGCGACTCCGCCGCCACGCTTCGAGAGCTGCAGTGCCGAGTTGATCGAGCGACCGATCGACTCCATGTTGTCTTCGATGCGCAGCAGGAAGCACGAGACGGGTTCACCGCGCTGCTTCTTGCCGGAATTGAGGAAGGTCGGGGTGGCCGGCTGGAAGCGGCCGGAGATGATTTCATCGACGAGCTCGGTCGCGAGAATCTCGTCACCGGCGGCAAGAGTCAATGCAACCATGCAGACGCGGTCCTCGAACCGCTCCAGGTAGCGCTTACCGTCGAACGTCTTCAACGTATACGAGGTGTAGTACTTGAACGCACCGAGGAACGTCGGAAAACGGAACTTCTTCGAGTACGCGTGGTCGATCAGGTTCTTGACGAAATTACGGGTGTACTGATCGAGAACCTCACGCTCGTAATAGTTTTCCTTGATCAGGTAATCCAGCTTCTCGTCCATGTTGTGGAAGAAGACGGTGTTCTGGTTCACGTGCTGCCGGAAGTACTGGTGGGCCGCTTCGCGGTCTTTGTCGAACTGAATCTTCCCGTCGTCACCGTAGAGATTCAGCATCGCGTTGAGGGCGTGGTAGTCGAGTTCTTCGCTCGATTCGGCGGCGCGCTGAGGCGTGCGGTTCATGCGCCCAGTTGTGATCGAGTCCGTAATTGTCGGTGCCAAAAGACTTCCAATCCATCGCGGACGCGTTCTACGTCCTCAGCAGTACCCATGAGTTCGAAGCGATACAGGTATGGCACCTGACATTTCTTCGAGATCACATCTCCGGCAAAGCAATACGTGTCGCCGAAGTTAGTGTTGCCAGCGGCGATGACTCCCCGCAGCAGCGACCGGTTGTGCGCGTTGTTGAGAAACTTGATGACCTGCTTTGGAACATGCCCGGCGTCGCGGCCGGCGATGTGAACACCGCCACCGTAGGTCGGAACGATCAGTACATACGGCTCGTCGACCCGGAAAGTGCTCTCCCGATCATGGAGCGGTATCCGGGCGGCGGGTGTGCCTAGCTTCTCGACGAATCGGTGCGTGTTCTCGGACGCACTCGAAAAGTAGACCAACGAAGGCATCGAATACCCACCGCCCTGAAGCGTCAGGCCGCGCTTGTGACGAGCGACTTGATCCGGTCGGGACGGAAGCCGGACCAGTGCGAGTCGCCGGTGACGACGACGGGAGCCTGAAGGTAGCCGAGCGCCATCACGTAGTCACGCGCATCGGCATCGACGGAGATGTCCACGACGGAGTACTCGATGCCCGCCTTGTCGAGCGCGCGGTAAGTGGCGGTGCACTGCACGCACGCTGGCTTGGTGTAGACGGTGATGGTCATTTATGTCCCTCTCTACGGCCTCGAACTAGTACCCAGCTGCCAGAATTTTCGATGCTGAACGACACCTGCGATGGCGTCTCCCGGCTCCGAATTGGACCCATCTGCAGCCCCTCGGCGGTTCGACTCCGTTGTGGTCTCCCAGCAACCAAGACACTACACCTAGTGTCCGACATGTTTGCGAAACACGACATGTTGCGAACAACATCTATGAAATTCCCTGCAGGTAACGCCTGGCGCACCCGAAAGTTGCCATTTTGTCGGCGTGTCGCAGTTCACAAAATCCCGCGTGTCGTGCTGGCAGACGTGCCGACAGTGCTGACGCTAGCCGGGAGGTCCGACAAGTTCCGCAGCTCCACATCGGTGCCCCTATGGCGTACGGTGTACGTAAAATAGGAGGAGCCACCGTGACCGAGAAAATGATCCCGATCCTGCCGTGCCGATCGATAGCCGAGATCCTCGACTTCTATGTCGCGCTCGGCTTCGAAGCGACGGCCGTTCAGAAAAGACCCAATCCCTTCGCGGCCATCGCCCGGGGCACGTTCGAGTTGCAGTTCTACGGCATCGGGTCCCACGACCCGGCGACTGCCTTCAACACCTGCTACGTCATCACCGATCAGGTGGACCAGCTCTACGACGAGTTCCGGTCAGGTCTGCGCGCGGCGATCGGCAAGGCACCGTCGCGCGGCTTGCCGCGCATCAACCCGATCAAGGACATGAGTTACGGAGTCCGGCAGTTCATCGTCGTCGATCCGTCGGGCAACCAGATCAGGGTCGGACAGCCGATCGATGGGCCGTCGACGCCCGCGCCGCGAACGCGACTGGAGAAGGCGTTGGTCGCGGCGACCTTACTGGGCGATTCGAAGGGCGACGCCGAAACCGCGGCACGAGTGCTCGACGGCGCACTCGGCAGCGAGGGTGAATCGGACCTGACGCGACTACGGGCTCTGGTTACCCGGGCCGACTACGCAATTCGCCTAGGAGCGGTCGGCGAGGGCGAGGATTTCCTGGCTGCGGCTGACGCCATCGACGTCGACGATCCCGACAGTCGCCGGCGAATCCGGGAACTACGCGAGGAACTTCGGGGGTGAGGGTGCGCGGCGGCCGGCGTGTCGCCACCAACCCCGCGCCCACCAGGCTCTTGTCGTGGCCGCTACTCGCGTTACGCCCCCGCAACAGCCCGTTCGCCATGCCAACCGGCGCGGCGCCCGGCGTGTCGCCACCAACGGGCTCCCACGGCGGAAACCTCGCCCAATCCCGCCCACCAGAGTCTTGCCGCGGCCGCTACTCGCGATACGCCCCCGCAACAGCCCGTTCGCCACGCGAACCGGCGCGGCGCCCGGTGTGTCACCACCAACGGGCTCCCACGGCGGAACCTCCCAAATCTCGTCCACCAGAGCCCACTCGGCCGACATTCACCGACCGCGCCCACCAACCCCGCACCCACCCAGGCTCTTGCCGCGGCCGCCACTCGCAATACGCCCCCGCAACAGCCCGTTCGCCACGCGAACCGGCGCGGCGCCCGGCGTGTCACCACCAACGGGCTCCCACGGCGGAAACCTCGCCAAATCTCGTCCACCAGAGCCCACTCGGCCAGCGCTTGACACCAACCCCACCCCGTCAGCCCTGGCGCGCCTTGAACCTGGGTTCCTTCTTGTTGATGACGTAGGTCTTGCCACGCCGCCGCACGATCTGCGCGCCGGGCTTGTCTTTGAGTGAGCGCAACGAGTTCCTTACCTTCATTACTCCACTCTATATGAAAACGACAATCATTCCCATTCACGCAAGAACTTACGCCATCGCCGCAACTCGATCGGCCACTTTCTGAGCACCCCGCGCATTGACCTGGTAGGTCAGGATCGCCAACGTGAACAGGCCGACACCGAGGTTGAACAGTGCGGCAAAGCCTTCGGTGGCGAAGTCGACGAGTGCGTTGAGCATCGTGAAGATCAGCGCCGCATTGCGCAACCACTTCAGGGGCCAGAGGTTGTCGGTGCGGCGCAACGCGATCATCGCCGGGAACGCCAGCAGGAAGGTGAGCCCGGCGCTGATCAGCAACAGAACGGTCGCAACGCTGACGCCGGCAAGTTCCAGGGTCACATGCTCGTCCTCGTAGAACCACCCGCCGAGTGCGACGCCGACCGCGCCGAACACCAGACCGAAGAACGCGAAAAAGACCATCGCCCACCCGACGATCGGAATCCAGCGCGGGCTGCGGAAAAAGTTCGGAATCAGCCGCGGCGCAAAGTCCTGCATCTTCTTCAGCCGCGCCGGCGTCGGCGCCGCATGATCCAGCAACCCCTGAATGTGCTCGACGGCAACGGGATCGGCCCCTCGGGTCGCCGCACTCTGCAGAAGTACGACAGCCCATTCCTTGCGGTGTTCAGGTAGCCCGTGGGCGACGCCCTCGGCCGCGATCGCAGCGGAATTCGCGAGGCATTCGGCCGCGGTCGGCGGCCGGATATCACGCACGATTCGCTGCAAAACAAGGAGAAGCACGACAAGGACGTACATCATCTCCGCGGACGGACCGTAGAAGTAATCGTTGTCCTTCGTGACGAACTTGCCGACCTCGTCGAGGAACAGACCGAATCCGATGCCGCCGAGCACAACGCACCACACCCGCGAGGCGAACCCGACGAACGTCCACCCGATGAGCAACGCGAGCATCATCAGCGCACCGCCGTACAACGCGTGCGCGATATGCAGGGTCTTGCCGCCGACCTGTGGGTATCCGGTGAGGTGCAGGTAGCCCCTCGTAATCAGAATCGTGGCGATCGCGATGATCATGAACGCTTCTGCCGATGAACTTCCGTAGGTATCGCGCAACACGCGCGATCCGCGGCGGGGCAACGTCTCGGGCATCGTGCGATTATCCGTCGACTCCGGACAAAACGGTATGACCTTCTACGTGCCTGTCGCGCCGCGCGCGGTGAGCGCCAGGATGTCGTCGTACAGCAATGCCTGATAGCTCATGAGGAGTTGATCGACACCGTCGAACTGATCGCCGACGAAATGTGTATTCGCAGCGGAGAGTTCGCGGTTACCCGAGCGGGCGATGAGGTCGTCGATCCGTGCATCGAGGCTGATCGTCTGTTGCACAGCGGCGACCGAGCGCAATTGGCTCTCGGCCTTCGAGAGCAGATCACCGATGCGCGCGAGCGCTGCGACCCGGACGACCAACTGGTCCCAGACCGGGACGAGCGCAGCCTTCCTCGACTCGACCTGGTTGCGGGCCGATTCGAGGAGGATGCCGCTGAGGACCGCCTCCAGCTCGAAGTCGATGTCGCGCAGAGCAACCGTGTCGACGGCGATCTGGATCAACTCGTCGGCAAGATCGAGTTGCGATCGCTGCACAGCGAAGTGGTCCGACTGCCAGACCGACGATCCTTCGACGCGATCGAACAACGCACCGGCGAGATAGAGCAAGGTGTCGTACCGGTCGGCGAACTTGCCGTTCTCGGTCGTCGCCGGCCCTGCGAGCGAGTCGGCTACCCGCTTGCCGCGTTCGCCGATTCGGAAGTTCTCCGAGAGCTTCGCGATACTTCCGGCTGCGGCGCCGAAGGCCACGCGCCGGACCTGATCGATCGGAGTCAGCTGCAGGGGCGTCGGCGTGTACTGCAACGCTTCGAACAGGCGCTCGCGCTGCAACGGATCCAGATGAATTCCCGCTCGCCGGTCGCGGCGAATGGTCCGCAGAGTGTTGGCGTAGTGAACGCTCGACGTCACGATAACATTCCGCAAGCCCTGCAGCCGCTTTGCCGCATCGGTCGCGCGCAGGTTGTACACGGTTTGCACTGCACCGCCACGCTGGGCCGCCGCCTTTTCTTCCAGTCGACGACGTTCGTCGGCCAGTCTGCGCAGTCCCGCGAAACCCCCGATCGACGGGATCGAACGATGCGTGCGCCGCCGGTTCGCGAGGATTTGTTGCGTCGGCTCGTCGAGGTATGCGGCTGCGATCAACACCGCGGCATCGTCGGACAGCTCCGCCAGCGGACGACCTTCGATGTGCGCGGTGTCGCACCACACCCGGACCTGATTCAGTATCCGATCCCGGCGTTGAGCCTCGGTCTCGGGCTCACCACCCCGCGCATCGTCCGGCACAGTCGCCTCCTCGAAACCTTCCGGACCTCTACTGTTCCAGAAAATCGGCAGCTGCGCAGAAACGACCTCGGCCCCAAAAATCCCTGGGGCCGAGGTCGGAAACACGTGTCAGGCAGAGAGCAGTTCGCCCCGCGACGCGCTGACGAGTTCGGTGACGATGCCCGCGATCTGACCGGCAACCTCGGCGTTCTCGCGCGGATGCTTGTCGCCGAACTTCGCACCGGTACCGCCGACCGAGATGGAGACGTCTTCGAGAACGCGACCACCCGCGACGCCGACCGCCTTGCGGGTATCGGCGTGTGCCCACTGCGCGCCGTTCTGGCTGGGCGAGCTGCTGATCACTGCAACCGGCTTGCCTGCGACCGCGCCGTTGCCGTACGGGCGGGAGATCCAGTCGATCGCGTTCTTGAGAACCGCCGGGATCGTGCCGTTGTACTCCGGCGTCACGAGCAGCAACGCGTCGGCAGCGCCGGCTGCCGAACGCAGTGCCTCGACCGCAGGAATGGGCGCATCGGCGTCGTCGATATCGGGGTTGTAGAACGGAACGTTTTCGAGACCTTCGAACACGACGACCTCGGTACCGGCCGGCGCGACATGGCTCGCGGTATCGGCGAGCTGCCGGCTGACGGCGCCTGAACGAAGGCTTCCGACGAGAGCAAGTACACGGGACTGGGTCATGGCTGAAATTCCTTTGGTTCGGATGTTCTGCATCAGGTATACCAGCCTAAACGGACCGTAGTCCACTTTCATTCCCGCCGAGTAGAATCCTTTTCGTGCCAGATCGAATGCTCCATACTCTCGGGGACGAACCAGGTGAGCGGTCCGACGCCGCCCGGAACAGGCGGTTGCTGCTGGATGCGGCCGAATCCCTTGTCGCCGAAAGCGGTCCGGACTGCGTGACGATGGACGCCGTGGCGGCCAAAGCCGGTGTGGGCAAGGGCACAGTCTTCCGGCGCTTCGGCAGCCGCTCGGGACTTATGCGCGCACTCCTCGACCACACCGAGCGCCAGTTGCAGAACGATTTCATGTTCGGCCCGCCGCCGCTGGGTCCGGGAGCGGATCCGGTGGAGCGCATCGTTGCCTTCGGCCTCGCGCGCCTCGCGCAGGTCGAGGTGGAGGGCGAGGTCCGGCGAGCGGCCGACGCTTCCCAGGAGTTGCGGTACAGCCACCCAGCACACATGTTGAGCCATGCACATGTTGCGATGCTGCTGCGTCAGGCACACATCGCGGGCAACATCGACCTCCTGGCGGACTACCTCCTCGGCGCGCTGGACGCCGGATTGGTGATGCACCAGACGAAGGAACGCGGCGTCAGCCTCGGACAGGTTTCCAACTCCTGGGAGGACCTCGTCCGTCGAGTTACCAGGTGATCTTCGCCAGGTATGCGAACTTTATGGCAGTCTCGCGAGAAGATAGGTGCAGGCACCAGATCGTCAGGAGCTGATACGTGACGGCCGACAAGCTCAGTAGCGAGTACTACCTACCGGCAGGCGCTACCGCCGACGGGACCTGCACCGTGTCGATCACACCGGAATCGGCGGGGTGGCGCGAATCCAGTTTGTGGGTCATCGAACTCGCAGCGGACGAGGGTATTTCGCTCGAATCCGAGGCCGACGAGATCATCGTCGTGCCCCTGCGCGGAGCTGCGAGTGTTTCCAGCGGTCGCCAGCGGTACATGTTGCGCGGCCGCAAGTCCGTGTTCGACGGACCTACTGATTTCGCCTACGTCGGAATCGATTCCGAATTCTCGATCGACACCGAATTGGGCGGCAGGTTCGCACTGCTGGGCGCGCGAGCCAATCGCGCGTTGCCCTTCCGGTATATCCCTGCCGAAGACGTCGCGGTGGAATTGCGCGGAAGTGGTTCGTGCAGTCGGCAAGTCCACAACTTCGCGACGCCCGAGACATTCGACGCCGACGCGCTCATCGCATGCGAGGTGATCACCCCCGGCGGCAACTGGTCGTCGTACCCACCCCACAAGCACGACGAGACCAGCGCCGACGAGGCCGAGCTGGAGGAGATCTACTACTTCGAGATCGCCGACAGTGCTACCGGTACACCGGGATTCGGCTACCACCGCGTGTACGGCACGGACGCTCGACCGATCGACGTCACGGCCGAGGTACGGACCGGCGATACCGTTCTCGTCCCGCACGGCTATCACGGGCCGTCGATCGCGGCTCCGGGATACGACATGTACTACCTCAACGTGATGGCCGGTCCTGGGCCGGACCGCGCGTGGAAGATCACCGACGATCCGGCACATGCCTGGATCCGGGAGACGTGGCCCGACACCCCGGTCGATGCCAGGTTGCCCCTACCCCGACGTCCCAGACTGGAAAAGTCTTGACCGAAAGCGTCACTCACCCACAGTCCCCCGTGCGAGTCGCCGTCATCGGTGTCGGCAGGATGGGCGCCGACCACGCCCACCGCCTTGCCGAGCGAACTTCCGGCGCAACGGTCACGGTAGTCCACGACGCCGACCTCGCCCGCGCAGAAACGGTCGCGACCGAAATTTCGGGCGCACGCGTCGCGACCGACGCCTTCAGCGCGATCGCCGATCCGGATGTCGATGCGGTCCTGCTCGCCTCACCCGCACCTGCGCACTACGAACAGGTGCTTGCCTGTCTCGCAGCGAACAAGCCTGTGCTGTGCGAGAAACCGCTGACCACCGCGGCGGCCACTGCACTGGACGTCGTGCGGCGCGAGTCCGCACTCGGCACGCCGCTCGTGCAGGTCGGTTTCATGCGCAGGTTCGACGACGAGTACGTCCAACTGCACAAGCTCATCGCCGCCGGCGATCTCGGCACTCCGCTGCTCATCCACTGTGCCCATCGAAATCCCTCGGTACCAACCTATTTCGACAGCGAGATGCTGATCAAGGATTGCCTTGTTCACGAAGTCGACGCGACGCGGTTCCTGCTCGGTGAAGAGGTTACGGCAGTGACCGTGTTGCGCCCAACCCCGAACCCGAGTGCGCCCGCAGGACTGCAAGATCCCCAGTTGGTCATTCTGGAAACAGCCAACGGCAGGATCGTCGATGTCGAATTGTTCGTCACGTCGGGCCGCAGCTACGAGGTCCGCGCGGAGGTGATCGGCGAATCCGGCAGTGCGACGGCAGGATTCGGCCGCCGGAGTGCGGACTTTCTCGAGCATTTCGTGCAGGCATACGACGCCGAATTGCAGAGCTGGATCGATGCGGTGCGCGCGGGCCGCAACGTCGATGGACCGGGCGCATGGGACGGCTACATGGCTGCGGCCGTCTGCACCGCGGGCGTCGAATCGTTGCGGACCGGTCAGCGCGTCGCCGTCGCTTCACATTGATCCCCACTCACATCGACCGCAACACCGCCAACGCAGCGTCGTGCAGCGCCCGGCCATACCCGGGGCCGTAGCCAGCTGCGTGCACCGCGAGTGGATGCAATTGGTGGAGATCGACCCGCGCGCGCCAACCGTCGCGTAATGGTCGAACCTCCTGATACCCGTCGACGACGACGTCCAGATGCGGGCAGCCGAATAATGCGAGCATCGCCAGGTCGGTCTCCCGATGGCCACCGTGCGCTGCCGGATCGATGAGTACCGCGCCGCCGTCCGTCCACATGACGTTGCCGTTCCACAGGTCACCGTGGATGCGAGCGGGCGCCGCGCCGTCGTCGAATGCGCCACCGGCGACGACGTCACACGCGCGCTCGATGTCTCGAAGTTGCTGCGGCACGACGCTGTGCGCGTCGACGGCGATGCGAAGGAACGGCAGCACCCGCTCGACCACGTAGAACTCGCCCCAGCCGTCGTGCTCGACGCTGCTCATCGGGCGACTTCCGATGAACAGTTGGCCGTCGAAACCGGCAGGCGGACAACCGAATCCCCCACCGTCGACGCCGGCGTCGTGCATGCGAGCGAGCGCCGCACCGAGTGATCGTGCAGCGGCAGCGGTCGGACGCGCCGACTCGAGCCGTGCCAAGTCGATGTAGTCGCGACCTGCACCGAGTACACGCACGACGGGGGCACCCGCCGAGCCGAGCCACCGCAACCCTGCTGCCTCTGCGGCAAAGAAATCGGGGTGGGCACCGGGTCGCGATTTGTGGAACGTGCTCACCACGCATGCCTCCAGGTCACTGGCTAGAGTTGCAGACATGGCGAATCTACGCGAGCAGATCATTGCCGAGCTGGGTGTCCAGCCGACTATCGACCCGAAGGCGGAGATCCGGCGCCGGGTCGACTTCCTGAAGGACTACCTCCAGTCGACGCCGGCAGGTGGGTTCGTCCTCGGCATCAGCGGTGGGCAAGACAGCACACTCACCGGCAAGCTCAGCCAGCTTGCCGTCGCCGAACTGTGCGACGAGGGTCGGCAGGCCGAATTCGTCGCGGTACGACTGCCATACGGAACGCAGGCCGACGAGGAGGACGCCCAGATCGCACTGCAATTCATTCAGCCGGACCGCACCGTCGTGGTGAACGTGAAGCCCGGCGCTGACGCGACAGCGTCCGAAGCCGCCAAGGGCTTGGGCGACGGCGAACTGCGAGACTTCGTGCGCGGCAACATCAAAGCCCGCGAGCGCATGGTCGTGCAGTACGCGCTCGCAGGCCAGCTCAACATGCTCGTCGTCGGTACGGACCACGCCGCCGAAGCTGTGACCGGATTCTTCACGAAGTACGGCGACGGCGGCGTCGACATCACTCCTCTGACCGGCCTCACCAAGCGCCAGGGTGCGGCGCTGCTGCAAGAGCTTGGCGCTCCACCGAGCGTATGGGCGAAAGTCCCGACCGCGGATCTCGAAGACGACCGGCCCGCCCTGCCCGACGAGGAAGCACTGGGCCTGAAGTACAGCCAGATCGACGACTACCTCGAGGGCAAGGAGGTCGGCGAGGACGTGTCGTCGAAGGTCGAATCGATCTTCCTGGCCACGCGGCACAAGCGCACGGTGCCGGTGACACCGCTCGACGACTGGTGGCGATAGGGGCCTCGCGCACAGGCATTCAGCTGTGTGAATAGAGCTCCGGCTCGAAGTTTCGCGTCTTGTACCAGTACTCGAACGTGAAGCTGGGCCACAACGTGCGGTTCTTCCCGAATTCGTCGAGATACCAGCTCTTGCAGCCACCCGCCGACCAGACTGCGTCGTCGAGACGTTCCTGCAATGCATCGTTGAATTCGCGCTGCGCTTCGGGTTTGACGTCCAGCGAATCGAGTCCGTCTTCGCCGAGCATCGAAATGCCCTGCAGCGCATAGTTCACCTGCGACTCGATCATGAAGATGATCGACGTGTGCCCTAGCCCGGTGTTCGGTCCGAGAAGCAGGAAGAAGTTGGGGAAGCCGTTGACGGAGACGCCGAGGTAGGCCTCCATCCCCGTGTCCTTCCACGAATCGCGGATCTCCACGCCACCCTTGCCGACCACCTGCATCGGACCGATCGGGTCCGACACATGGAAACCGGTGCCGTAGATGATGGCGTCGGCGTGCCGCTCGATTCCGTCGTCGGTAACGATGCCGTGCTCGGTGACTTCGGCGATTCCGTCCGTGATCACCTCGACGTTGTCGCGGTTGAGCGCTGGGTAGTACTCGTCCGACATCAGAATGCGCTTGCAGCCGAGCGTGTAGTCGGGCGTCACTTTCTTGCGCAGCTCCGGATCGTCGATCGAGCTGTCGATGTAGCGCCTGGCAAAGACTTCCGCCAGTTTCATCGCGCGCGGATCGACCGCAAGACCGAGCACGCGCGCTTCCATCCACACATAGATGCCACTACGTGCGACGCGTTGCGCGAGCGGGACCGCCGACAGAATCTTCTGCTCCAGCTTGCTCATCTTTCGGTCGGGCTTGGACATGACCCAGGGCGGCGTCCGCTGGTAAAGATTGAGCTGCTTGACCTTCGGTGCAATCTGCGGCACGAACTGGATCGCTGACGCGCCGGTCCCGACCACCGCGACCGTCTTACCCTCGAAGTCGTAGTCGTGGTCCCAGCGCGCCGAGTGAAAAGCGTTGCCCGCAAACCGCTCGACACCCTCGAGCTTCGGATACGCGGGGATGCTCAGGGCGCCGACCGCGGAGATCACCGCCTTCGCGGTGGTGACCTGCCCGTCGCGGGTGGTGACGCGCCAGTACTGGCGCGCATCGTCCCATTCGATTCGAACGACCTCGGCGCCGAGCCGCAGGTGCGGCCGCAGCTGATACTTGTCGGCGCAATGCCTTTGGTACTCCCAGATTTCGGCTTGCGGCGCGAACATGCGGGACCAGTTCGGATTCGGTTCGAAGGAGAACGAATACAGGTGCGACGGCACATCGCAGGCGCAACCCGGGTAGACGTTGTCGCGCCACGTGCCACCGATCTCGTCGGCCTTCTCGAACAGAACGAACTTGTTGACGCCCGCTTCCTTCAGCTTGATCGCGGCGCACAGGCCCGCAAACCCGCCACCCACGATGGCTACCCGATACTCCGCTTGGATCGGTGCCGACACCGTCAACTCCGGTCGGCTCTGCGTTGCCGCCGGCTTGTTTGCGACGGCACCGAGCTGGTCCAGCAGGAGGTCTGTGAATTCCTCCGCAGCCTCGGCGTCGAACTGCTCGAACAGGAATCGCACGGCGAGGTGCAACGACCCCGCGACCGTCACCGCGCCGACGCTGACGCCGATCGGCAACGCGGCGGGTGGTGAATGGTAGATCTCCGTTGGACCCTCGCCGTCGAAGTACGGTGCAACCGGGATCCGGCCGAGGTTCGACAGCACCGAACTGTCGACCAGTCGATTCCCGGTCAGTGGCAACAGCGACGGCAGCGCCCGTTTCAGACTCACCGGCACGCGATTTCCGATGTTCACGAGGTCGAACAATCCGGCCGCCTCCTGCGCACGACGGACCGGTTCGGTCTGTACCGCGACCGCCGCGGTCGCCATCGCGAGGTCCTTGCGATCGCGCGCATCGGTCGAGATCGAGGACATCGACGTGTAGTTGCCGACGCCGTCCCAGAACCAGTCACTCGGGCGCGTATTCACCGGCGCCATCACGGAGATCCGCCCGGATTCCTTGCCGTGGGCGGTATTCCAGCGATCGATCGTCACGTGCAGTGCTGCGATGAGCACGTCGTTCAACGTTGCCCGATCTGGTCGGTTCGCCTGCAATCGCTCCGTCTGCTCGGCGCTCAATTGGCGGGTGACGACGCGGCAGCCCGGCCGCTCCGACTCCCCTTGCGCCGCAACGCGAGAAGGCCCCCGCAGGCCGTCGGCCAGCCGGGACGCACTGCGCAGAGCACGGGTGGTCCACTCGCGCCAATCCGTCGCCGAAAGATGACGCTCGAGCGCACGCGCGTCCTCGATGGCCAGCGAATCAGCAGGATCCTCCACGCCCCGATAGAAATTCGCGACCGACTGAACGAACCGATACGCGGCGATGCTGTCGAAAGCAACATTGCTGAAGCTGAACAACACCGTGTCGCCGCTGTCTCGCCGCGCAAGCACGACCCGGAACGACGGCGAAAGGCTCAACGGGATGGGCGCACTCAGCAGATTGGTGCGGATCTCGGCGAGACGCTCGTCGTCGGGACAATCGACCGCACTGACCGGATCCAGGTCGACCGTGTCCGGGACGAGCCATTCGTAAGAACTGTCGAGCCGTCCCCAGTCCTGCAGGCGCGCGCGAGCGAGTGGATGGCGGGCCGCGGCGGCCGAGGTGGCCGAATCGAGCCGGTCGAGATCGAGCGAACCCGTCGCACCGACTTCGAACTGTATGTTCCACGGGCTCGTCGCGCGCTCGAGGTGATAAACGGCCTCTTCGAACTCTCTGAATCGAAATGTCTTCGTCGACATGAGTGGCCCTTCGATCCGGTACTCGGATCTCGGACATTACGCCGGAGAGCTCGACCCTTTGCGCTGATCAGAAACAAAATGTTGGCGCCGTGGATGTTTCGGTACGACGGTCAGCCGCCTGCAAACGGCGGCAGGACGTCGATCCGGGCACCGACCGGATAGCTCTCGTCGCGGGTCAGATCGTCGCCGACAAGGTAGGCCGCGACCTTGAGCACGCGATCCATGCCGGCGCCGTGGCGCGCGCTCAGCACTCTCGTCACGTCCGCGACCGTCGCACTTTCAGGAACTTCGAGCACTTCCTTGACGCAGCCGGCGGCGTCGGCCGCGGCAGCGAAGTAGCGCACCTCTAGCGCGCGCAGGTCGTCAGCCACCTATTGCTCCCATGCTGCGCTCAGGGGGCACGAATCCGTCCGCGTTGATGCCGTGGCCCGCCCATTTGTTCCACATCGCGCCGCGCCAGAGCTGTGCGATCTCTTCGTCGGATGCGCCGAGCCGAAGTGCCGAACGCAGATCGACTTCGTGGTCGCTGAACAGGCACGAGCGGATCGTGCCGTCGGCGGTCAGCCTGGTGCGGTCGCAGTCGCTGCAGAAGGATCGGGTGACCGAGGCGATGATCCCGACAGTCGCGGGTCCGCCGTCGACGAGCCACTCTTCCGCAGGCGACGACGGATCGTCACGGCCGACTTCGGCAAGGTCGAATCGGGTGCCAAGCACGTCGAGCAACTGTGCCGCGGTGACCATGTTGTTGCGCGCCCACTCCTGATCGGCGTCCAGCGGCATCTCTTCGATGAACCGGAGCTCGCACTCTTCGGCCAGGCACCACGCCAGGAGGTCGACGGCGCCTGCGAGCGTCTGCGGCATCAGCACCGCGTTGACTTTGAGCGGGGACATTCCGGCCGCCCTGGCCGCGCGGATGCCCCGCAGCACCGAAGGGAGCCTGTCCCTGCGGGTCAGCTGAGCGAACTCGGCACGGTCGACGGAATCGAGCGACACGTTGACGCGGCTGAGGCCGGCTTCGGCCAGTCCCGCGGCCCGATGTTCGAGGCCGACCGCGTTGGTCGTCATCGACAGCGGGATTCCCGGCACCGCGCGTGTGCAGCCCGCGATCATTTCTTCGAGGTCGCGGCGCATGAGGGGCTCGCCGCCGGTGAAGCGGATCTCCGTGACGCCGAGCCGGTGCACAGCGATCCCGACCAGCCGAACGATTTCCGACGACGTCAACAGCTGGTCCTGGGGAATCGCGGGCAAGCCTTCTTCCGGCATGCAATACGTGCAGCGCAACGAGCATTTTTCGGTAATCGACACACGCAAGTCCTTGGCGACCCGGCCGAATTTGTCGAGGAGGTAGGGCACCTCCGGGCGCCCGTCCAATGACGGCACGGCACCACGGCGCACCGTGGGGATGCCCATGCCGATCACTGTCATACCTTCATTATGGCGGCTGCGCCGCCTGTGCGCGTTTAGCGAGTCCCTGGAGGTTCCAACCGCGCACAGGTGCGTAGCCTTTTTCCCATGACCCGTCGAACAGTGGCCGAGTACGCGAGCCACATCACTCGACTGCTACGTCCGCTCGAACAGCTGCCGACGGAGGACGTGCCACTCCGGTCCGCGATAGGCCGGCTGCTGGCGGCCGACGTGACGTCGCCGCTCGACTTACCGCTGTTTCGCAACTCGCAGATGGACGGCTTCGCTGTCGACGCAGCGTCGGTGGTCGAGGTTCCCGCACGGCTCACCGTTCGCGCCACGATCGCGGCGGGCGACGCCGGACTCGGCGCGCACGTGCCTGGTACCGCGACCCGAATCATGACCGGTGCGCCGATGCCACCTGGTGCGGACTGCGTCGTTCCGGTGGAGGACACCGCGGCCGATGGCGACACGGTCGTCATCCGGCGTGGGCGGGTCGCAGGCGAGTTCGTCCGGGAACCAGGAACCGATGTCGGTGCCGGTTCACTACTACTTCCCGCGGGTGCGTTGCTTGCGCCTCGCCACATCGCAGTGTTCGCAGCGGTCGGCATCCAGACGGTGACGGTCCGGCGCCGGGTGCGCGCAGCCGTCATCACGACGGGCACCGAGCTGATTCCCGCCGGAAACACATTGGGCCCCGGCCAGATCTACGACTCGAACGGCATCGCCCTCGCTACGAGTCTCGAAGCGAACGGTGTCGAGGTCGTTTCGGTCGGGCACAGCAGCGACGACCCCGCCGAATTTCGCAAGTTGCTCGACGCCGCAACCGAATCCGCCGACCTCGTCGTCACGTCCGGCGGTGTGTCGATGGGCGATTTCGAGGTCGTCAAGGATGTGCTGGTTCCCCTCGGCGGCGAATTCGGCCATGTCGCAATGCAACCCGGCGGGCCGCAGGGCTCGACCGTCGTCGACGGCATTCCCGTCCTCAGTTTTCCGGGCAACCCGGTCAGCACGCTCGTGTCGTTCGAGGTCTTTGCCCGGCCGATTCTGCGCCGCTGCGCCGGCCTGCCGCCGATCGTTGCCGAAGAACTTGTGCTGTCGCATCCGGTGACATCGGTTGCCAAACGGCAGTTTCTGCGTGGCCGCCGGTTGGGCGACAAGGTCGAGGTGGTTTCGGGTCCCGGATCGCATCTGATCGCGGCCATGGCATGGGCCGATGTCCTGATAGACATTCCGGCGGAGGTACTTTCGGTCGACGCCGGATCCGAAGTGAAGGTGTGGGCGCTATGACCGAACTGTCGCACGTAGACGGGGAAGGGCGCGCCCGGATGGTCGACGTCAGCGCCAAAGCCGACTCGGCGCGCACCGCGGTAGCGGCCGGTGAGTTGCAGACGACAGCCGAAGTCGTTGCGCTGGTGCAGGCCGACGGGATGCCCAAGGCGGACGTGCTCTCGACCGCGCGCATCGCGGGCATCAGCGGGGCCAAGAAGACGTCGGAACTGATTCCGCTCTGCCACCAACTCGCACTGTCGTCGGTGCAGGTCACCTTCGGGTTCACGGCGACCACGATCACGATCGAAGCGACCGCAAAGACCAAGGGTCCCACAGGCGTCGAGATGGAAGCACTGACCGCAGTTGCCGTCGCCGGCCTCACGTTGCACGACATGGTGAAGGCGGTCGACCCGGCTGCAACCCTGAACGGAGTGCGACTCCTCACCAAAGATGGTGGTAAGCGCGGACATTGGACGCGTGCGACGGCTGACGTGGCCCCACTCGATCCACGCTCGGCGGTGGTTCTGGTCGCTTCGACGGGCACGGCGCGCGGCACCAGGACCGACACGACCGGTCCCGCAATCGCCGAATGGCTTACAGGACAAGGTTTCTCGGTGCGCGGACCCCTCGTCTATGCCGACTCCGATATTGCCGAGGGCCTTGCAGATGCATTGACCGGCGGGCCTGCATTGGTTGTCAGCACCGGCGGCACCGGCGCCTCCCCTACCGACCGGACCCCCGAAGCGACACTCGCCGCCCTCGATCGCGAGTTGCCGGGCGTCGCCGAGGCGATTCGCCAACGCGGCACAGCGAAGTTCCCGAACGCAGCACTGAGCCGCGGGGTCGCAGGTTTGGCCGGCCGCACGGTCGTCGTGAATCTGCCCGGCTCAACCGGCGGTGTCCGGGACGGACTCGCCGTTCTCGAACCAATCCTCGACCACCTGCTCGAGCAGGTCGCTGGACGGGGCGCGCACGAGGAGGTCACGCCGTGATTGCACGCATTTCGTCGGAACCATTGGATCCCGCAGTCGTGGACGCCGCAGTCGCCGGGCCCAAGTACGGCGCCGTCGTCGTATTCACCGGCGTGGTCCGCAATCATGATGGTGGTCAAGAGGTTTCGTTGCTCGAGTACTCCTCGCACCCTGATGCGGAGAAGTTCCTCACGAAAATCTGCGCAGAGGTTTCCGAAGCGACCGGGCTTCCGGTCGCCGCCGTTCATCGGGTCGGCAAGCTGACCGTGGGTGACCTTGCAGTCGTTGCCGCAGTTGCGTCGCCGCATCGCGCGGAGGCCTTCACTGCGTGCGCCGAACTCGTCGAGCGCATCAAACACGAAGTTCCCATCTGGAAGCGACAGCACTTCGCGGACGGCGTCTCCGAATGGGTCGGGCTCTGAGCGCGCGTCAGCGATCGTTAATCGCCCGCTAAGCGGGACAACCGATGCTTTCTCCAACAGTTCAGCCACCTTGGAGAGAAGCCCACATGACCATTGCTCGCACCATCGCCCGTTCCGCACTCGCCGCCACCGCCATCGGCATATCCGCGCTCGCCACCGTCAGCCTGGCGGCCGCAACACCCGCGGGACCGTGGGGCAACGAGCAGTCCGTCATCGACGCATTTCCTGAGCTTCTCCCAGCCACACCGACCGAGTACGGCTACCACCACGCGTTCTGTGAGGCCCACACCGATACCAACAGCTACGGGGAGGCGGGCGTCTCGTGCTACGACCAGGGTGGAATCGCCTTTACGGTCGACGAATACACAGATCCGTCGCAGATCGACTTCCTCGTTCGCGCACTGGGTTCCGGTTCCTCGACAAACGGTGAACTGCGAGACGGCACTACTTTCACGGCATACAACGGGGAGTCCGACGGCCAAGACTTCGTGATCGTCACCTTCGACTCCGTCAAGCTGGACAACTTCACCATTTTCGCCGCAGCGATCGGCGGCGCGCCGGGAGACGTCGAGGCATGGCTCGCGGACGCCCCGATCGGAGGCTAAGCGGACACGTATCGCCACAAACCGAGAAGGGCGTCGTCACCCAGCGGATCACCGGAGTGCACGACGCCGGCAAGTCGCCCTTCGAGAGCGTCCATATCGATTCCCGCGCCGATCAACACCAGATTCGAGACCCGCTCCTCGCCCTTCGACCACCGCATCGGCTCGACGCGAATGTGCCGACCGACCGCGTGCACGACGAACTTCCGTCGCTCGCCTGAGACTGCAAAGGCAACAACACCTTTGGCACGGAACAGTCCGGTCGGCGGGTTCTCGAGGAGGTCCAGCAATTTGCGTGGGTCGAGGGATTGCACCGATGTGAAGGACACGCTGTCGTACTCGTCGTGCAAGTGCCGATGCTCGCCGGCGTGGTCGTCCTCGAGTAGCAACTGATCCAGAGTGAGCTGAGCGGCCACTTCCCGCTCGGGCGGATCGAACAGCAGCTGCGGATCGACCCGCGCCTCCGAGGTCGGGAGGATGGGCACGTCGCCGACAACCTTCCGGACCGACGCGATCAACTCCGAAAGCTTATCCGCAGCAACCGCATCCACCTTGTTGACGACGACCAGGTCCGCGAGCCGAAGGTGCTGGTCCACCTCCGGGTGACGTTCCCGCGTCGACTCGAACTCTGCCGCGTCGACGACCTCGACCAGACCGCCGTAGGTGATGTGCGGATTGGTGCTACCGAGCACCAGCCGGATCATGTTCTTCGGCTCGGCGAGCCCGCTCGCTTCGACCACGATGACGTCGATCGCCGAGCGCGGATGCGCCAGGCGTGCGAATAGTTCGTCCATGTCGCTGACGTCGACGGCACAGCAAATACACCCGTTGCCGAGCGAGATCGCCGAGTCGACCTGACCCGCGACCAGCATGGAGTCGATATTGACGGCACCGAAATCGTTGACGACGACACCGATGCGCGTCCCGCCGTTGTTGCGCAGCAGGTAGTTGAGCAGGGTCGTCTTCCCCGAGCCCAGGTATCCGGCGACGATCACAACGGGTATCGGCACGCCGACCACCATAGGCCGTGCCCCTAGGGTTCTCTCATGCAACCGACATTGGCCGAGTGGCTCGCAGGCGGATCCCAGGTACAGGTTCTGAATCGATCCGTGTTCGTCCGACAGGACGGACCGCAAGGCGGTCGTCCGGTGACCCTGCTCCACGGCTTCCCGACGTCATCGCACGATTGGGCCCTGATCATTCCCAGCCTCACCGAATCCGGCTGCCGAGTGACCACTCTCGACTTCCTCGGTTTCGGCGCGAGCGACAAACCGGTCGACCACGACTACCTGCTCACCGAGCAGGCGTCGATCGTCGAAGCGGTCTGGGAGCAGCTCGGGATAGGCGAGACGGCACTTGTCGCGCACGACTACGGCGTCAGCGTCGGGCAAGAACTTCTCGCCCGCGACCCGGCTCGCGTGACTCGCATGGCGTGGATGAACGGCGGTCTGTATCCGGACCTGCACCGGCCCATCCTGGTTCAGCGCCTACTCTACGGTCGATTCGGCGGGCTCCTCGCACGCGCCGCATCCGAACGCACATATGCGGCGTCGTTGCGAAAAATCCTGGGTCGGCCGGTTTCCGACGACATCATCCACGAACTCTGGGCGTCGACCTCCTCGGGCGATGGGAAGAAGGTCCAGCACAAGCTACTTCAGTACATCGACGAACGCCGCGTGCACGCGGACCGCTGGCGTACCGCACTCGAAACGTATCCGGGCCCCACACTCTTCGTGTGGGGCCCAGTCGACCCGATCAGCGGCGGGCACGTCCTGTCACGGTTGCGCGAACGGCTCCCGTCCGCGCAGTTCGTCGAGCTCGACGAGCCGCCGGCGACCGGGCACTACCCGCAGGTGGAAAATCCGGACGCCGTTGCGGCAGCGTTGATTCCGTTCTTGAACAGCTGAATCAACTATTTGGACAGGGCAATTCCGATCATCTGGCTCGCGAGATCGGTGACCATCCCCACCATCTCGTCGTCGACCAGCGATCCGACACTGCCGAGGCCCAACTCCTCCAGCAATGGGCTGAGCAGGCTCATCGCCATCGACGTCAGGCCCTCACCCGCACTGCCGGAGTCCAGGGCGCTCAGCGGTGAGCTGTCTTCCTCGGGCGCCACGACCGACGGGCGCGAACGCTGTGTCGTGGTGTCCGGCGAGGTCCTGCGCGGGGTTGTGGAGTCGCCGGTCGTTGGCGGCGGCGTACCGCGAACCGGCGTCACGACGGTGGTCTGGCCGAGCAAGTAACTCACGACTCCGGTCGTGATCGCGATCGCGTGCTTGAGCTGCCCTTCACCGGTCTCGAGCAGTTGCGCGTCTTCGGGATTCGCGCCGTTGCCCATCTCGACGAACACCAGCGGCACGGTCGTCAGCGCCGGTCCGGCAACATCTGCGCGCGTCTGCAGGCCGTCGACCGCACCCGCATAGTTCGCAGGCGAGAATCCCGAACGAACGTATGCGTCGCGGACGTCCTTCGACAATTGCGCTCCGCCGCCCGACTGCGCCTGATCTGCTGCGGCATTCGGAATCGGCAACTGCGGAACGATGAGGTGGAACCCGTGATCCGCCGGCGGTGCGCCGTCGGCGTGGATGCTGACAGCGACGTCAGCGCCGGAGGCGTTGGCCGCCGCAGCGCGCTCATCGATGCAGCCGCCCCAACCTTCGTCGTCGTTGCGGCTCATCACTACCTTCGCACCCAGGCTCTCGACAGCGGCCTTGACCAGCTGCGACACCTTCCAGTTGATGGTGTGTTCGGCAACGCCGTTCGGTGTCGTCATGCCGGAGGTCTGGCATTCCTTCGTGCCGCCGCGTCCGTCGTCGACCTGACGGGCCATGTCCTCGGTGTGATTGGTGCCCTGATGGCCAGGGTCGAGGAAGATCGTCTTGCCGGACAGCTTGGTGCTGACGTCCGGGGCGGGTTCGGCGTGCGCGGTCGTCGGCAGGATCATCGACCCTGCCACCGCGGCGACGAGCCCGGCTTTGATGATGCTCTTCTTCATTCCGGATCGGCACGGAAACATCCCGCGCCGCCTCCTTCCCACTAGTCACATGCGTCTCAGTGACTAACTGTGGCAACACGAGCGCCATCGGGACAACCCTCAGCGAAGGCCGTTACGGAACTGTTGTGGCCTTCGAGTCAGGCAGGAACGATGGAATCGCCCTGAATAGCGATCGCCACGCTCGGCAAACCCGTCCGCGCCGGACCCTTGTCCACGGTGCCGTCGAGCTTGAACTTGCTGCCGTGACACGGGCAGACGATCAAGCCGTCGGTGATCGCGTCCACCTTGCAACCCTGGTGGGGACAGACGCTGGAAAAAGCGAGGAACTCCCCTGCGCTGGGCTGGGTGACGACGACGTCGCCGACGATCTTTCCGGAGCCGACCGGGACTTCGGCAGTCGTCGCGATCGCGTCCGCAGGCGGCGCACCGTCAGTCGGCGCATCGACTCGCGTTGCGGGCTGCGCAGGTTCAGCCGGCGCGTCCGACTTCTGGTCGCCATAGGTGCTGCACGCGGCGAGCGTCGCTGCCGCCGCGACCGTGCCGGCGCCGACGAGTACGGTCCGGCGATTGATGGATGAGCCTTCGAGCTGCATGTGATATCTCCACATTCGGGATTCTGGGCGGTGTTCGGGGGCTGTCGAACGAACGAATCACGTTGGGCGGTGCTGCTGAGTTCAGAACTTAATGCCGTTGTTTTCGAAGAACCAGAGTGCAGACGTCAGCCAGATACCGATCAAGCCCGCAAAGACGAGTCCGCCGGCAACCGGGATTCCCCAACTCGGCACGCCCTTCTTCGTCAGGAGCAGCATCTTCATCGTGAAAACGCCGTAGAAGAAGCAGCCGAAGAGCGAGTGGAAAAGCACGCGGCTCGTCGTGTCTTGGAAGCCGAGCGCGTACAAGCAATGCACCGCGACCGGTACGGAGGCGAGAACCGCGAACCGACCGGACCACACGTGGGCCTGACCGATCCACGCCGGCGCCTTCACTGCTTTCCACTTGCCGTACATCACGAAGGCCGAGCCGAGCTGGAACAGCGCAAGCGCGGCGGCCAGCGTGGCGAGCCACGACTTGACTGCTGTCGGGCTGGAGAAGCCGGCAACGTTGATCGAGAAGAATTGCGCGTCGTGCACCTTGCCGTAGGCGCCGAGCGCCACGGCAACCAGTGCGCCGATCAGGACCGGAACGACGATCGTCGCCGCCGACGGACCGGCCGGAACCGGTCGCACCTGCGTGGTGTCGTCAGAAGGCATCGGTATCACTTCCGCTCACCTTTGTCGCCGCGCTCGTCAGCGCCGGTGCGGGAGACTCGTTGCCCTGCGCATCACGCTGGACCCCGACGGTCCCGGCATCGGACACGATCCAACTCTGCCGGACCCCGTCTTGATTGCTGACGTAGATGCCGTTCGGCGGAGCGACGGGTGCGGCGGTGAAGGCGTTCGCGGCCTGGCCCGGAATCCACAAGGTGCCGTTCACGTCCTGGCCCTCGAGTCGGCCGGTCAGTGTGGCGCCGTTCGCGTTTTTCACGTCGAGCGCACCGTCGATTGCGGTGCCCGTCAGCCAGGCTTCGACAGCGGCACCGTCGCACACGTAGGCAACGGCTTCGTCGCCTTCGACCGTAATCGACACCGTGATGTTCCCGGCATCGGCCTGTCCGACGTAGTCCTGCAGCGCGGGGAATTGCTCTCCCGCCGCGACCGGCGGCGTGGCCGGCGGTTCGGCGTCGTCGGCTGCAGGCGCGGAACTCGTTGCCGCAATACTGGTCTGGGCCGCAGGAGCAGGATCCTTGTCTTCCTTCGACACATTGATGAAGAGCAACCCGATTCCCAGGACGGCTGCCGCCGCAAGGGTCAGGAGTGGGCCACGACGTTTCATGACGTCCGTACCTTTCAGATGCCGACCGGCGGATGGGCTGATCCGTCGCGGTTCTCAGCTAATAATCGACCCCGACGCGGGGTTTTGGAATCGGACTCGGTGTTTACGCAGCCTGAAGATGTCCGCGCAGCGCACGCAGACCGTAATGCACTCGGCTCTTCAGGGTGCCGACCGGAACTCCGAGTTCCTGCGCGACCTCCTGGTACGGACGATCTGCGACGACGATCGCGGCGACCGCTTCGCGCTGCGACAGCGGCAGACGCTCGAGGAGCTCGCCGATGAACCACGACTCGGCAAGTGCCTCCGAGAAATCTGCCATCGAGATGTTCTGTCCGACAACATCATCGATCGCGTCCCAGTGGTTGTCCCCGGGACGCACGGCGCGGCTGCGCGCCATGTCGATAACAAGGTTGCGGTGGATCGCGAGCAGCCATGCCCGCAGCGAACCGGTGTTCTCGTCGAATTTCGCGCATGCTTTCCAGCCCCGCAGGAAAGTCTCCTGCACAGAATGCTCGGCCAGACCCGAGTCGCCGAGACTGTTCATTCCACGCCACTGCAGCAAGCCGCGCTCGCTGCGCATGGCTGCGGCCATACCGTCGTCGGTGCAGAGGCGGGCGCAATGGGGGGCGCAACGCTCGTTGTCCGCAACCAGGCGGAGGCGAGCGGAGAAGGCGGTTGCTGTGGTCATGTGAACAAGAGTGCGGTAGCGGACCGGGGTCCCACATCGGGGACAGTTACCTAGTTGTCAGGGCATAGGCACCAGGTAGCTACGGATATCGTTTCGCCACCCTAGGGTGGGTTTACTTCGGTGCCGCTTGGCTTTTCACTGGCGGATACGCTGCGGTGACCTATGGTGGATACGGACGGAAGAGACATTTCCGACACGGTCCCGCGAGAGGCAAAAGACGATGTCCCACCCCGAAATTCGGCTCAGCAAAGCCATCGACGCGCCACCCAGTGCAGTGTGGCATGTGCTCACCGATCTCGACAACGCCGACGCCACTTTGCGCGGCGTCCGCAAGGTCGAACGACTCGACGGCTCGGGCTACGAGGTCGGCACGCGCTGGCGTGAAACCCGGACCATCATGGGCAAGACTGCGACAGAAGAGATGTGGGTCGCCGAAATCGAGCCGGAGCGCAGAACGGTCATCAGGGCGTCGTCGGACGGTGCCGACTACATGACCGAGTTCCTCCTCGAACCGAAAGGCGCCGGCACCGAGTTGGCCGTCGCGTTCTCGGCCGACGCGGCGCGGGTGGGCGCAGTGGCGAAGATGCTGATGACCGTTGTCGGTGGCATCGCACGCAAGGCGACGGAAAAGGCACTCAGGCAGGATCTCGACGACATCGCGACGGCAGCGCAGGCGCTGAGTAGTTGATCAGGGGCACGTGCCGCCGGGCAACTCGGCGGCGTGTGCCGCCAGCCAATTCCCGATCTTCGTCAATATCGCGGTGCCGTCGGTGAAACTGCCGGAATCCGGCATCGCTGCGAGCGCGACCGCCGTCTGCCCCGCAGGGGTCGTAATGACGCCGAATTGGCGAACGAGATATCCGCCGCTCGCCGAATCGGGCCCCCAGCCGCCTTTGAAGCGGGCGCCCGGAATCGCGGCCAGACCCCACTGCTGATCCGCCGTCACCGAACCCATGAGCTCGAACACCCGCTCCGACATCGGCAGGCACGGTAGGTCCGCGGCGAACCCGACTTGGTCGGCGAGAGCCCAATCGGTCTGCCCGAAGGCCGAGAACTCGGGCCGGACCTTGCGGGTCTCGACGACCGTCGCCGTGTCGCCCGCCTCGGCCAGGACCCGTTGCACAGCAGCGCCGGCCGTGACGGGGGCGCCGAGGAGCTCCCAAAGCTGTTCGGCTGCATCATTATCCGATCGCGTGATCGCTGCGACCGCGTATTGGTCAGCGGCAGAACCACTCTGACGGAACGCGGCGACCGCGAGCGGAACCTTGATCGTCGACCACGCCGAGCCGTGCGACCAGTCCCCCAGCGCCGCAGGCGGTGCGCCACCGCCGACCGGTGCGTAGGCGATCCCGACCGAACCCGCGAGCGATGACTCCAACTCCGCGAAGCTTGCGCCAAGCGCCGTCGGAGTGGCCGAGATCGGTGGTAGCGAGGTCGCCGACGGCAGCGTTATCGACGCGATCACGGTCGATGGACCGGTCGAGCCTGTATTCGTTTCCGCCGACGGAACATCGCCGCCCGATCCCGGCGAGCAACCGGCAATCGCGAGCATCACCGAAACGACGAGGGCCCACGCGACCGGTCGCATGCGATCAGTAGACATACACGACCGCATTGTTGCCACCGGTGCAGGTGACCAACCGCCCACCGGCCGCGCAACTCATCGTGTAGGTCTCCCCGGTGCGCGGACTCGTCGCGACCGCCTGCCGCGACTGTCCCGGCGCCCCGCCGCCGGCGTACGCGGCACGGACCTCCTCCGCGAACTCGCAGGAGGTGATTTCCGTGCCCGTCGCCGACGTCGTGTAGTCCGAGGTCGGGCCGTAGCGAGGCGGGCATTCTGTTGCCCCCGGGGGCAATTGGACCGGGCCGGTCGGCCGCGCGGTCGTAGTCGAACTACGGGTGCTGCGTGTCGGCGACGACCCAGCGCTGGTCGGTTCGCCCGACGCACCACTTGTAACCGTCTTCTTTGCGGAATCCTCACCGTCGGAATTGGACAGCTGCACCCAGCCGATCGCAGCACCCAGTCCGACGATCGCGAGGATCAGCACCGCGATGGCAACCTTGACCGCCGTCGACCGACCACCGCTCGGCGGCGCCTCGTAGACCGGATAGGGCGGCGGAATGTGTTGTTGCGGTTGATAGTTCGCAGGCGGCGGAAAAGGGTTTGTCGGCGGTTCCTGCCACTGCTGCCCACCGGGCGGCGGGTAGTGCGGATTGCGTCCCTGGTGGGGCGGCCGCGGGAAGGCGAAGGTCGGGACGTTCGAAGAATCGACGACCGCCGTCGGATCCTCTTCGGTCCCGCCCGGCGTGACGCCCTGCTGCGCGGCACGCGCGAATTCTGCTGCCGTCGCGAACCGGTCTGCGGGATTCTTGGCAAGCCCGCGTGCCACAGCGGCGTCGAGCGCCGGAGTGACGTCACGTTGCACGGCGCTCGGCTTCTGCGGCACGTTGTTCATGTGCGCAAGCATCAGCACGCTCACGCTGCCGCTCGGGAAGGGCGTCTGGCCTGTCAGGCATTCGTACAGAACGCAAGCCAGCGAGTAGATGTCGGCCCGCGCAGTCACGCTCGTGCCCTCGAACCGCTCCGGTGCCATGTACGCGTAGGAACCGATCGCCGTTCCCGCGGACGTCAGGCTCGGCTCGGTGGCGTTGTTGGCGATACCGAAGTCGACCAGATAGGAAAAGTCGTTCTCCGTGACCAGGATGTTCTCGGGTTTGACGTCGCGATGCACGAGGTTGTCGGCATGCGCGGCATCGAGCGCGGAGGCGATCTGAGTGATGATCCCGACGGCGCGGCCCGTGCGCAGCGTGCCTTCACGGTTGAGGACCGACCGCAGGTCCGCTCCCTTGACCAGACGCATATCTATGTAGAGAACGCCGCCGATCTCGCCCCAGTCGTGGATCGGGATGACGTGCGGCTCCTGCAAACGCGCTGCGGCGCGTGATTCCCGGCGGAATCGCTCCTGATAACCGGCATTTTTCGCGAATCGTTCGTGCAGCAGCTTCAGCGCGACAGTACGGTCCTTGACAGTGTCGTAGGCCTCGTAGACCGCACCCATGCCACCTTTACCGAGCAACGGTCCGATCTGGTACGGACCGAACTGCGTGCCCGAGGCGGGCCCCCGGTCCTCGCTCACCCGCTACCCCCTTCGCTCCCCCTGCGAAAAATATCGCTCCCCGGCGAATATCGTCAGCCCATCGTAGTCATCGAACGTGCGTCGGCACGGCGGGACGAGGGGTCGGGTCCGGACACGCGAAAGCAGGCGACCACGTCGGTGGGGCCGCCTGAGTTCTGTGCTCGTCAGGTCCGCTCAGTAGCGGCGCGCCGCGACGAAACCCTGCGAGTCGAGCGGCGAGTACTGCACCGGTTGGCCGGCGACGCTCGCGTGCACGATCTGTCCGTTGCCCGCGTAGATGGATGCATGGCCGCCGCCGTTCGAGATGACGACGTCACCCGGCTGCAACTCGTCGCGCGATACCGGTACACCACCCTGCATCTGCTCATAGGACGTGCGCGGCACGGACACTCCGGCCTGATTGAAGGCCCACTGCACCAGGCCCGAGCAATCGAATGCCGACGGACCCGAAGCGCCCCACACGTAGGGTGCGCCGACCTTGGTCTTCGCTGCGTCGAGCGCAATCTGGCCGTGCGTCGTGGGTGCACTCGGCATTCCGGGCAGGCCGGGCACGCCTTGGAATTCCGGAAGCACAGGCAGTTGCGGAAGTTCGGGAAGCGGCGGCAGAGCCGGTAGGGCAAATTGCGGTGGAGCAGGCATATCCGGAACCGCGATGTCACCGAGGCCGGGGATATTCACCGTTGCCGCCGTTGCTGGAGCAACAGCCAGCGTCGCGCCGCCGACCGTTACCGCGCCGACGACAAGCACGCCACGCATCGAACGGCTTACGTTCGATTCGCGCTGCAGTCTGTGTTTGGCCACAGAAAGGTATCTCCTTCTTCCGTTGGTCCGCCGACCGAGTTAGCTGACGGGTTCGGACCGGGAAGTGCGGTCCTACCTCCGAACCGCAAGCGGCGCAAGAGGATTCACCCCAGAGAACGTGGTTCCCCGGCTCGGTGCCCGAGGGCGCCGATTAAGCGGTCCTCACAAGGCTGCGTTTTGTATAACGCGGAGTTACCTTGCGAGGTCACGGAAAGATTACGGAGGTGCCACCCTCCTGTCCAGCCGTCCCAGCGGCGTGGCGTGTTGCGGAAGCGTAAAAGGATCGGACATACCTGGACAAATAGGACAATGTGACGCCCACTAATTCGGCCCCGGAATGCGATATTGGTCACACAACCGGACTCTCGAGGCGTCGACGCTGCCGTAACATCGCGAGCAACGACGCGCTGCGCCAGGAGACCATATGCGATTGGCTGGGCACCGCCCAGGGGTGTCGGTCGCGTACGCGTTCGTCGCCGTATCGAGTGTTCAAGCGGCGATCGCATTGGCCGTCGGATCGCAGACATTGTGCACGATCTTCCTCGTAATCACCTCGCTCGCGTCGATCGCGGCGCTGCTCATCGGAATCCTCCGGTACAGCCCCACCTTTGCGATGCCGTGGTGGCTGATCCTCGCTGCGTGCATAACCACAGCGGTCGGCGGCGGCCTCTCCGGTGCGTTCTCACAGCCGCACGACCCACTACCGCTGGCACCACAGTCCGTCCTGCTCACCGGCTACCTGCTGCAGGCCGCGGCAGCAGTTGCCTGGTTGCGCGCCTACGCGACCGCGACGGCGCGGACTGTCGCCATCGACTCGGCGCTCGTCGGGCTGGGCGCGCTCATCACTGCGTGGGTCGTTCTCGTCTCGCCCGTCGTCGCGGGCGATTCGGACGTAAGCGATCCGCGACTTGCCGCTGCCAGCCACATCGTGGTCGGCGCGATCGTTCTCGCCGTGATCACCCACGTCGCGTACACGTCCGCGCTCGGGAGTCTGTCCTTTCGGTTTCTCTACGGCGCCGTCGTCGCGCAACTTGTGGGCGACTGCCTGCTCGCGATCGACTCGATTCGCGGGACCACCGCACCGGGCGGCAGCTTCATGGCGGCTTACATCGTGGCGTACGGACTCTTCGCCGCGGCGGCGGTGCATCCGAGCATGGTCGAGATCGGCATGGCTCCCGACTCGGAGTCGGATCGGTTTCGGCAACGCTTCGTCGAGGTCGCGGCAATCTGCTTGCTGGCTGCGGCGATTCCCGCAACGCGAACGCCTTTCGGCGTGTGGGACCAGGTTGTGCGGGCCGTTCTCATTTCGCTGCTGATCGCTGGCGTGCTTCTGCGCAGTGAGCGAGCGGTCCGAATCATCGCCGACAAGGAGGTCGACGCGAGACACCGGGCGATGCACGACGAGTTGACGGGACTGTCGAACCGCGCCGCACTGTACGAGGGGCACGCACCTTCCGAGCGGTACGGCGTGTTTCCCCCGATGAATCTACTGTTCATGGATCTCGACAATTTCAAACTCGTCAACGACAGCTACGGCCATCGGACCGGCGATGAACTGATCATCGCTGCCGCCGAGCGCCTCGCCGGGGTCGTCGGGGACAGCGGCTGGGTGCACCGGCACGGTGGCGACGAATTCGTTGTGACGACATATCTCGACCCGATCCGGACCGACGCTCTTGCACGCGCAATCCTCGACGAGTTCAGCAAGCCCTTCGTGCTGCGCCGAGTCCGGGTCACCTTGTCGACGAGCATCGGCATTTCTCGGACAACCGGAGGAAACGCGCCGCCGAACCTCGACGATCTGATCCGCGAGGCCGATTCCGCGATGTATCACGCGAAGTCGCGCGGCAGCGGTAACTATGCGGTCTTCGACGAAGAGCTTCGCGCACGGGCCGTCGAGCAGCTGAAAGTGACGACCGATCTACGCGAGAGCCTGGACGACCAAGAATTCGAGCTGTTCTACCAACCCATCGTGGACATCGCCAGTGGCGAGACCGCTGCATTCGAGGCTTTGATCCGCTGGCATCACGACGGCTTGCTGCACAATCCCGACTACTTCATCTCGATCGCCGAGTCGAGCGACATCATCATCGACATCGGCCGCTGGGTCCTCGATCGTGCCTGCGCACAGCTCGCGGCCTGGCGCCGGGCCGGCGGAACCGAGGCGGTGTCGGTCAACCTCTCGGCACGGCAGCTGCGCGATGTGGGGTTCGTCAACACGGTTGTCGGCACTCTCGCGGCCCACGACCTGCCCGCGTCCGCGCTCTGGCTGGAGCTGACCGAGACCGCGCTGATCGACGACGACGATGTTGCGTTGACGATTCTGAGCCGGCTGAGCGCGTTCGGCGTAACGATCTGTCTCGATGATTTCGGCATCGGGTACTCCGCGCTCGGGAACTTGAACAAGTACCCGATCGACGTCGTCAAGATCGACAAGAGCTTCATCGCCGCCCTGGACGCCAGAGTCGCGCACAATCCCAAGCACCGTGTCCTCGTCACCTCGATCGAGGCGATGTCGACAGCGCTCGGACTGGTCACCGTTGCCGAGGGCGTCGAATCCGAAACCCAGCTCGAGCAGGTCCGGACCATCGGGTGCCGGTTCGCTCAGGGCTGGCTGTTCGGTTCGCCGGCGCCGATCATGCGACCGTGGACCGGTCGGGCCGAATCAGTAGGCGCCCGCGCTGCCGGTGACAGCACTGAGTGTCTTCTTGATGATCAGCAGATCCTGGATCATCGACCAGTTCTCGATATATGACAGATCGAGTCGCACCGATTCGTTCCACGACAGATCCGAACGACCGCTGACCTGCCACAACCCAGTGACGCCCGGCTTGACCATGAGGCGGCGGCGCACCGTTCCGTTGTACTGCTCGACCTCGCGGCGCAACGGCGGACGCGGGCCGACAACGCTCATTTCCCCGCGCAGAACGTTCAGGAACTGCGGCAGCTCGTCGATGCTGTAGCGACGCAAGATGCGGCCCACGGCTGTGACGCGCGGGTCGTCCTTCATCTTGAAGAGCGGGCCGGCGCCGTCGTTGGCTTCGGCGAGGTCGGCAACGTGCTGGTCGGCGTCCTCGTACATGCTGCGGAACTTGATCATCTGGAACGGCTCGCCGTTCATGCCGATGCGTTCGGCCTTGTAGAACACCGCGCCACGGCTGGTCAGCTTGATGGCGATCGCGACGACAGCCATGATCGGGGCGATCACCAGCATCGCGAATGTGGCGAACCCGAAGTCGAAGACCTTCTTGCCGAGCTTGCGGGCCCGGTCGTATTGCGGCTTCTCGACGTGCAGCATCGGCATTCCTGCGACCGGACGGCTCTCCAGCCGCTGGCCGGCGACATCGACGACGCCGGGAGTCACGATCAGATCGACGCCGAGCGGGTCGAGATCCCACACGAGTTTACGAATGTCGCCTGGACCGAAGTTGTCGGTGGCGGTCAGCGCCACCGCGTCGGCGCCGGTGGCGTCGACACTCTCGAGCACGGACCGATCGGTGCCGACGATCGGAATCGTCCAATCACCCACGTCGATCGACGCCAGCTCCGCCGTAGGACCCTCTGGCGTGCACACACCGACGACGCGATAGCCGGACATGGGTTCACGGGCGAATGCGAGTGCTGTCGCGCGAACGGCGTAGTGACCGCCCACGACGAGTACCGAGGTCTGGTAGCGGTTGAGCCGCCGCATCCGGTCCGCGTTTTTGCGCCAGGCTTGCCGATTCACCATGAGACCCGCAAGGCCGAGCGGAAAGGCGATGGCAAGGTAACCGCGAGCAAGTTCGAGGTGGGCAAGAAACGAGGCGATCGCAATGACGCCGAAAAGCCGGAAGCTCGCGGACGCAATGCGCCGGTACTCTTCGGCGCCGCTCCCGATCACCTGTTGTGAGCGTGTGTTGAAGAACGACAGCAGGGTCAGCCACGCTGCGGCGATACCTACCGACACGATGGAATAGCCGAATTCGCCCTGGATGGGCAAGGGCACCTGACCGCCGTCGAGGCCACCGAAACGAACGACCTGGGCAATGGCGACGGCTGCGATAACGACCACCGCGTCGCTGAGGGCAAGCCTGCGACCGTACTCCGCCTGCCAGCGAGCGCGATCGGACGAGTGCAGGTGCCCCCGTGCGGTTACGCCCTGGTCATGGATTGCGGTCGTCATCGAACGCCTCTCGGCTGGTGCCAGTGATCTCGATTGCAGTAACTATCCAGCAAATGCAGGGATTTGTTACCGTTTGCTTGCAAATGCAAGCGGTGACCTTGGACACACGACCAACTGCGTTTCTGCCTGCGTGTCGAGCACCACGAAGCCGTGTCGGGGGCAGACACGCCAAGACCCCAGAAATCTCGGCTGCGATCGATCCACCGTTGCGGCACACTGGTTTCCGTGACCGCCGAACTTGCAGCTACCGCGACCGGTTGGCGCACGTGGCGATTCGGCTGCGACCTCTGCGACCGCACGCTGTGGACTGCCCTCGATCACCAGCGCACCGCCAGCGACATGGCACGCACGAACGGCTGGATCGTCGACGACCCCACCCTGTGCCCAGCATGCGCGATCGTTGCGCAGCACAAAGAACGCGCGGACGAGACCGACCGCCGAATAGGCTGATCCGGCTCAGGGTTCCGCAGTGTGCGATAGATGCCCCGAGGTCCGGCGGCGGGCCTTCATCTCGGCCTCGAAAACGTGGCGTCGACCGGCGAGCAAGCGCTCGCGGATCGTGCGCTCGATGTCCTTGAATGTCGTGTAGTAGTCGTCGTCGTACTCCTCGACTATCTGAAACGTCCAGCGCCCCGGCAAAACGTTTCGGCCGATGAGTTCCTGCTCGACGAGATCGGCCAGGTCGTCGTTACCAGTGCGCCGCAACAACGCCACGGACCTGTCGAGAATCGAATCCGCCCGTCCGGTCAGCCGATGAAACGCATACAGATGGCCGCGCGCGTCCTCGGTCGCCTCGAACGCTTCCGAGAGGACCCCCACTGCCTCGACGGTGTCGTCGTCGACGCCGCGGGGCCGAGCGTGCTCGCTGTCCAAAGGATCGAATGTGTCCGCCACCCCTGCCGTATACCCAGTGTGGCGGCCGACATACCGGTGACACGCCCGCTTTCGGCGGTGCCTGCGTAAGCAAGGTTGCGGTCCCAGCGATGGCCGGTACCATCGATAAGGGAGGATAACGTGAATTCAAGGCGCGCAACGGTTTTCCGTGTAGAGGACGATGGCCTGGACTCGGCGGCATTTATGGCGGGGGTCCGGCAGTTGATACTGACGCATGCGCAAACGGATTCGATCGTGACGGGTGCACTCATTCGGCACATCGATTACCTGTTGAGCACGAGCGGGGTGAGCGAGTCCGACAGCCGACTCGCAGAACGCGCTGGGCAGGTCGATGCGGCGCTGCGCGGCGTCCTCGCCCACGGCACCATGCCTGCCGGACCGAATACAGCTCAGTTCAAAGCGATCATCGCAAAGCCCGGAAAGAAGGGCGACAAAGGCAGGTAGTCCGGTCAAGCGCCGAAATTCGAGCTACTTTCGATGGGGTGAAGGCAATATCGGGGGTCGGCGCTCTGCTCGCGGGCACGCTCGTGTGCTTCGCGGGCGCTGACGCCGCGGCGCGGTGCAATTCGTCGGCCGACCCGGACAGAAAGCTCACGCTAGCGTCGCCGATTCCGGCAGTGGGCGTCTCGACCGTGCCAGCCGCTGTGTCAGCAAGCATGGTCGCAGGCGTCGCCGACACTCCGGTTCCCGACCGCTCGGCCGACATCATCGAGTCGTCGACGGCCACTGCCACGACGAACGGCTGGGACGAGTACCCGCACCTTCGGTACACACTGCGGTTTGCGCCGGGCACGCAGTCGGCCGAGATCACGTGGCGCGGACACTCGGTCAACAACAACGATCTCGCAATGCACGTTCGGGATCCCGCGGACGGCGCCTGGGGTGAACCGCTGGCGACCGGGACACCGAGCGAACCGGGCGGACCGCTGACGCTGTCGGCAGATGTCGCTGTTCGATCCGGCGTGGTCGAATTGCTGGTCGTCGACAGCCCGCGTGCAGATCGCCGATTCGCGGAAACGAACGCGGTGCCGGACCAGACCTTTGCCGACCCGGCAACCTATGACTTTGCCCTGCAACATATTTCCGACACGCAGTATGTATCGCGCGACGATCCCGCGGTCTACCGCACACAGACCCAATGGACCGTCGAGAACGCGGACCCGCGCAAGATCGCATACTCGATGCATACCGGCGACCTGATTCAGAGTTGGATCAGGCCGGGCGCCCCCGAAGACAAGGCTCGCAAAGAATTCGAGGAAGCCAGCCGGGCAATGAAAACCCTGGAGGACGCGGGGTTCCCGCACGGTGTCCTGCCCGGCAACCACGACAACATCTGGAACGTCGCGGGCCGACTCGTTCCCGGCACGCACGAAGAGAACCACGCCCTCTACAACGAGTTCTTCGGGCCACAGCGGTACCGCGACCGACCGTATTGGGGTGGTTCGGTGAGCGCCGACGACAACTCCGCGCACTACGACCTCCTCGAGATCGCCGGTGCGAGGTTTCTCTTCCTCTCCATCGGCTACAACCCACCCGAGCACGTGATGCGCTGGGCCGAAGACGTCCTGGCCGATCATCCTGACCACAATGCCGTGATCGGCACGCACTACTACCTGGACGAAGACGGCAGCAGGCGAATGATGGGCTTCGGCGACATCGGCGAGAGTTCCGGTCAGCAGATCTGGAACCGGCTCGTCGTCCCGAACCAATCGGTCTTCATGGTGCTGGCGGGCCACGTCGACGGACAGACCGTGCGGGTGGATCGCGAGGTCGACTCGACCGGCCGGACCGTCGTGCAACTGCTCGCCGACTACCAGTATTTCGAGGTCGAGGGCAAACGCAGCACGGGCTTCCAGCGTTTGCTGCAGTTCGACCTCGATGGCGGCACGATAGCCGTCAACACGCATTCGCCCGGATTGAATACGTTCAGCGTCGAAAATTACGACCCGCGCCGGCGTTTCGACGCGGCCGACGGCGAGTTCGTCACCGATTTCACCCTGCGTGCCGACGTGCCGCGCCAGGTCGCGGCAACCGGTTGACCCGGCCGGTTGCGCTGTCCGCACGTTGCCTGCACAGGTTTGCCGGAGACGTGAGCTGCGTCGTACCATTCGGCCGAATACTCCGGCGAGCGCGGGGTGAAAGGTTTCGGGTGGCGGCAATGGATCGGAATGAGGCGCTCGACCGAGCGATCTCGTGGTGGTCGGCGGTCGCGGACGGAGGCCTACCCCATCCGCGCGACGCCTATTCCGTTCTCACCGACCTGCTCCGCAACCTGTCCGACGAACTCGACAGCGAGAGGTTCTACCGCTTCGTCAGCCCGGAGGTCCGCACCGCACTTGCGAACCTGCGAGTGACCGACCCCGGCGCCTTTGCCTCCCGTTCGGCCGACCTGCTCGCGGCGCTGCCCGCACCGAACGCACCCGGCGTCGAGTTCGCGCGCACCACATTCGTCAAGATGCTGAACTCGTTCGGGAACGGCACTCGCGCTCCTTCAGGCGACGGCGACATACGGGACTCGCGCTTCCGCGTCGTGTTCGAGCACGCTGCCGTGGCGATCGGCATCGGCGACAGCGATGGGCGCATCATCGACGCGAACCCGGCTCTGGTCGCGATGCTCGGCAAGTCTGTCGACGCCCTGCGCGGCGCGTGGGCATCGATATTCGTCCATCCCGACGACGCGAGACAATTTCGGCATCGCATGGCCGACGAGCTGCCAGATTCCACGGGCGGCACGATTCGCGTCGAAGCCCGGTTCCGTCGAGCCGACGGCTCGTTCGGCTGGTCGCTTTTCGCCATAACGCGCGTGGTCGGCGATTCCGCGGCCGACAGCTACGTACTCGCAGTCGGCGAAGACGTGACGGAACGCAGGCAACTGCAACTCGAACTCGAACGGCAGGCGCGCGTCGATCCGCTTACGAACCTGCCCAACCGGCTGCGGTTGCAGGAGAGTCTCGAGACGCAGATTTCCGCAGCCGCCGACGACGATCGCGTCGGGCTGTGCTTCCTCGATCTCGACGGCTTCAAGAAGGTCAACGACGCACACGGGCACGCAACCGGGGACCGCCTACTGGCCGACCTCGGCGCTCGCCTACTGGAATGCGCAGCGGAGTCGGGATGCACGGTCACCCGACTGGGCGGTGACGAATTCGTCGTGCTCGTACCGGCACCGACCGACCTCGACAACGTCATTGCCGTCGCGAACCATCTGCTCGAGCTTGTCGCCGAGCCTTTCGACGTCAATGGCCGGCAGCTGGCTATATCGGGGAGCGTCGGCGTGTACGTGCCACTGGCCGCGAACGCGAACCTCGACGACCTGCTCGACAAAGCCGACACGGCGCTCTATCGCGCCAAGGAGCACGGCGGCGGCGTATTCGAGATTCACACCGAAGGTTCGATCGCGCCGTAAAGAATGCGACCTCAGAGTTCGTTCTCGTCGGTCATTTCGAGCACGGTCCGCGAGGACGCCACTTCCTTGACCGCACGGTAGCCGCCGCCTTGACGAGCCGAACGCTGGTGGCGGCCCTTCTGCTCGTCGAGCCAGGCGTCCGACGCCGAGGCAAGTACGACTGCATCACGGCGATCGGGCGAATCGGAGACGTCGCGGACGGGTGCAACCGCCTCGGAACGGCGTTCGGAGCGCCGCTCGGGCCGTCGTTCGGCTCGGCGTTCGGAACGGCCAGTGTCGTTGGGCACCCACCACACCTTGAATGTGGTCAGAATGCCGAGGCCGACCGTCACACCGATCACGATGCCTGCGGGCAGATCCTGCACGAATCCGAGCGCGACGACACCAACCGTCAACAACGACCCGATACCGGCTTCGATCGCCTTGTTGTATCGAGAGAACATGCACGACCACCTTCAATCAGGCCCGACCGAAGGGAACATTATGCTGCCCTCGCTTGCTTGGCCAAATTGGCGAAATTTGGACATCCGACCATTACGCAGGCGTTTTGGCGCGATCACAATGCCCTATTAAATAACTGACGCGTCAACTATGTAATTCGAACAGGGCCGCCGAAGGTAGGGTGAGCACATGGGCAGCAAGAACGGGGAACCGACGACAACGACAGCTCCCGCCCGTCGTGGCCCTGGTCGACCGGTCGAAGAAGGCCTTGCCGATCGCCGGCGCCGACAACTCGTCGAGGCTGCATTCACGGTGTTCGCCGAACGGGGCTATCACAACAGCGGAATCACCGAAATCATGCAGGAAGCGAAACTCGGGCGCGGAACGTTCTACCTCTACTTCCAGAACAAGCGCGAAATCCTCGACAGCGTTCTGGACTACATCATCGAGCAGATTCTGTCGGCTATCGGCGCACAGACGGATCCGAGCGCTCTTCGCACGAAGGCGGATTTCGAGCAGTTCTTCCGATCCGTCGCCGCCAGACTGTTCGATCTGCTCGACGAAAACCCCGACCTCACAACGGTGGTGATCCGCAACGGCACGATCGACGAAGCAATCACCGCGCGAATGCTCAGTCTCGCAGACGCTTTCGCAGCGACGATCACAGTGTTCGTTCATCAGGGCGTCGCTACCGGAGTGCTCGATCCCGACGTCGACGCAGCGGCAGTCGCGCATGGGTTGACCGGCTTTGCGATCGGCGGCCTGTTACGTGGCGTGCGAGGCGATTTCACGCCGAGCGAGCGCGAGCGTTACGTAGATACCGCGGTTGCCGTTTTCAGCGCATTCGCACGGGATACCGCCAAAGCTACTACCTAGCAGGGCTATTCGGCGGGAGCGAGTGCGCGGAGTTGCTCGCGTTCGGGTTCGAGCAGATCTGAATCGGCGATCCGCGCCGTCGTATCCGGCCCGAGTTGGACGGCGATGTCGACAACGTCGCCGACAACCCCTTCCGCACGGGCAACGACGAGCAATCGCGCCAAGCCTGGTTCGTCGAGCGAAGCGAAGAAAGTGTGTCCGTATTCGGCGGCGAGGTCGTCGTCGAGCCGGCGGAGCACCGAAACTGCCGATACCAGGCACTCCCCCGAACCGACTGCTGCGGCCGCAATCACCTGCTGCACGCGACCTTCCGGGAAGCACCGCAGGATGTCGTTCAGGCGCACGCGGAACGGAATGAGGGCGGCGGTGTGCAGCAACCCTTCGTCGTCGTCGATGCCGGTGGCGAGTCCGGCGATCAATGCGGACGGCGAATGCTCGACAAACCCTGCAGCAGTGAGAAAGTCGCGGCGACGCAACAGCTCGCGCGCGGCGGGTAGCAACACCTCGAGACCCAGAACCGGTGCAAGGGTGGGGATTACGCGCGGATCGAGGAACGGCGCAGCGTCTGCGAGGTACTGCGGTGAAATCCGCATCAGGATGTTCGGAATCCGCTTCGGATGATCCTTACCGAGGGCACCGGCTGCCATGCCCGACACAACCGGCGGCACAATCTTTTCCGCGAGTGACGCGGCGAGCGCGTCCGGCACGAGCGGCGCGAGCTTGCTCAATCGCACGAACACCGGCTCGAGCGAATCGAACATTGCCGCGGAGACCGCCGACCGCAATGCGTACACGTCGTCGACATCGAGGCGGCCGAGATAGTCGATGCGGGCGGGATCGACCTCGAGCGCGGTTGCCAGCGCGTGGAGCTGACCTCGTGCGACCGGATCACTCATCGTGGAGTTCCTTACTTGAAGAGGATCTTGCGGGCGGGAATCCGCACCAGCCGCGGAAGGTGCTCGAGCGTCTCCGTGATCGCCTCGTCGAGGCGCTCGTGCTGGCGGCGGTTGGCCGCCCGTGCCAGCGTCAGCAGGTCCTCTGCCTCGGCCGCACTGAGCCGATTCAGGAGTGCGGGGTCGAGCGTCAGTTCGTGGTGCATGCCGAGGAGGTTAGCATAAATGACTGACGCATCAACCATGTAATGTTCAGGCGTGGATGACGAGTGGATGGTCTCGCTGACCGCGCACAGGGGCGGAGCCCCTAGAGCAGGCTGAACCACCCGGGCTCGTTGCCCGGCAGCCACTTGATGTTGCAACCGATGCTTGCCTGCTGGTGGGCCGAGACCGGATCGCCGGCAACCAGCGCCTCGATCGCGGCGGCCAGATCGGCGCCCGTGATCGGCTGGCCGTTGCGCGGCGTCGAATCGTCCATTCGACCGCGGTAGACGAGCCGCCGACCGGAATCGAACAGGTAGAAGTCGGGCGTGCACGCGGCTCTGTGCGCTCGCGCGACCGCCTGGTCCAGGTCGGCAACGTAGGGGAATTGCCAACCCCACGCCTGCGCCTCCCCCGCCATCTTCTCGACCGAATCGTCGTCCCTGGATGCGGCGTTGCTGTTGACCGCAACGACGCCGATACCGGCCGCGATCCAATCGGTCGCAAACGCTCCGAAACTCGGCGCGATATGGCGCACGTAGGGGCAGTGGTTGCAGACGAACGCGACGAGCGTGCCGTGCGGGCCGGCGACGTCGTCGAGAGTCCACACCTTGCCGAATCCGTCGGGCAGCGCGAAATCCGGCGCGGCCGTACCCAACTCGAGCATCGTCGACTTGACAGAAACCATGGCTGGCAGCCTAGTCGCCCGGCGCCCCGTCCCCCGATCGGCGGACAGCAGATTCAACCACCGGTAGGCCCGTTCGGTGGACAGACGGACAGAACGCCAGGCGGGATATTTGATTCATCGCCGGAACGACCCGGCACACGCACAAAGAAAGGTCACCCGATGACCATCGCCCGCCGCACCCGCATCACCGTTTCGATTGCAGCTCTCGCCGCCGCCGGAGCATGCCTTGCCGCCGCGGGCACAGCGCAGGCGCTGGTCCCCAACTACCCCGCGACAATCGAAATGAGGATCACCAACGGTTCCGCACAGACTCTCTACCTACAGGGCTCCGACAACCCGTACGGCGACTGGATCGTCAGCCCCAAGACCGCACTCGGGCCCGGCGAGACCGAAACCGTCAGCGCATCGACATGGCGTAACGGCGGCTTCGGCCTCGACGTCACCTACGGAACCGGGGCGAACACGACAGCCGTCTTCATGGCCAACAACTACGCCGGCGCGAGCGACACCGACGGCACCCGAATCGACGGACCGAACGCGTCGCATTTCGATATCCAGTCGTCGATCGACACAGGCGCGCCCGACATGAGCGCGAACTATCTGATCCTGCCGCCGCTGCGGTGATACCGGACCTTCGTAACAAGATCGTCAGAAAGGAGATGTAGATCACAGACACCCCCTGTCTCCTGCTGGCCCAGCAGGCCGAACAGCGTTTCCGAAAGAGGGCCCCAGAAAAGAATCGGGCGCAGGGGCCCCGCGAAGGAGCTAATCGCCATGCATATGTTGGTCAAGCGATCGATCGCGTGTGTATTTGCAGCCGGTGCCGTTGCCGCTGCTCCCGTCGCCTTCTCCGGTACCGCATCCGCTGAACCTTGGGGATGCACGACCACGCCGGTCGTCGGCACTTCGGCTTTCTCCGAGTGCGCCGGCGACGGTTGGCACAGGGTCCACATCACGTGCTGGAACTGGTGGGGATCCTCGGGAGGGTTCTACGAGCGCTGGGGCAACCCCGCTTTCGGTCGCCAGCAGTCATGGTCGAGCTGTGATGTGCCCTTCAGCCTCAGGTCCTGGAACGTCACCTTCTAGCGCGCTTTCACAAGAACACAAGCAAACAGGCGACACAGTCGCGACCGGCTCGGATCACGCCGCCCATCCGAGTCGGTCGTTTGCGGCGCTAGCTACGGCGTGCTCTTCCGGAACTTCGCCACGAACTCACTGAACGCCGCACTGCCGACCGATGACGCCTGCGCCCACGACTCGAAGTCGACCGACGTAGCCAGGTCGGCAGTCGCGGCGATCCGCACCGATCGCTTGATGTTGGCGTTGAGTTCTGCACTGCGCGAAGCGAACTTCTCCGCCAGCTCGCGCGCCTTCGCCTCCGGGTCGGCGGCGAAGATATTCGCCAACCCGAGTCGCAGGGCGTCTTCCGACTTGATGATCTCGCCCGACAGGAGGGCCGCCGTCGCCTGGGCCGGGCCCATCCGTTCGGTCAAGAAGTACGAGCAACCACCGCCCGGATGCAGGCCGATCTCGGCAAACGTCGGTCCGAATCCGGCCCGCGGACCTGCCACCACAATGTCGCACGCGAGGGCGATGTTCATGCCGGCGCCGACCGCGGCACCCTGCACCGCCGCGACGGTCGGGATGGTCAGGTCTCGGATACCGAGAAACGAGCCGTAGACGCCCTTGAGGTGTTCACGCAACACATGGACCGGCCGCGAGACGTCGCCGAACAGGCCGCCGAGATCCGCACCGGCACAAAACGACTTCCCCGCTCCGGCAACGACCAATGCCCCGGCTTCACGATCGGCTCCAACGGTCGCGATCGCGGCGGCAAGCTCACGCAGGAGGTCGCCGTCGAGCGCGTTGCGACGTTCGGGCGCGTTGAGCCGGATCGTCCGGACCTTGCCGTGGGACTCGAGCAGAACTAGATCGGTGGCACTCACGCTACTCAGCCTAATTAGTCCGGGGAGCCCGACCGCAGCAGGCTCACAGCGACACCCGACATCGCAGCGGGCGAGTAGCTATGCTTTTGGATTCCGGTGAACACACCGGCCTTCGTTACGGAGGAACGATCATGTCCGCTGAAGACGTCACCGCCACACCGAATCCTGTTGGGTCGAATCCTGTTGGGCCCGAGGCCTCGTCCGGTCACATCCGCCTGACATCGCACAGCGGCGGCATCGGCTCGCTGCCGATCCATTGGGGCGCGCCGACAGCCGCGGAGCGCGGTCCGGTGGTCGGCACCACGACAAACCGCGCGTACCGCAACGTAATCGGTACGCACAGCGGTTCCTACAGCGTCTATCGAGCACTGGCGGTCGCGGCCGGCGCCCTGTCGCGCCACCACAAGGCCGACCTCACCAACACGGCTCCCACCGACATCATCGGCCCGTATCCGCAGTGGGGCGAACCAGGCAAGATCGTGAGCCTGGATCCGTGGGGCGCGATGATTGCCGACGTATTCGCGGCCGAGCTGGCCGCCGGTCACGACATGCGGCCGTCGATCGCAGTGACCAAGGCGCACGTAATCCTGCCGGAAGTCATCGAGGCGGTCCAGAGGGGACGACTCCGCCCGGACGGCAGATTCCTGCTGCCGACGGGCGCAGCGCTGGTGACGAAGGCAGCGATCGAGCCAGTGTGGCACCTGCCCGGCGTCGCGGCACGCTTCGGCTGCACCGAGGGCGAACTGCGCCGGGTGTTGTTCGAAGAGACCGGCGGCATGTATCCCGAGCTCGTGACGCGTTCCGACCTCGAGGTGTTCCTACCACCGATCGGCGGGCAGACGATCTACATCTTCGGCAATCCACGCGACCTCGCGAATCCGGAGGTCGAGCTGACCGCCCGCGTCCACGACGAGTGCAACGGCTCGGACGTTTTCGGTTCCGACATCTGTACCTGCCGGCCCTATCTCACGCACGCGATCGAAGAATGCATCCAAGGGGCGCAGCGCGGCGGTGTCGGCCTGGTTGCGTACTCGCGCAAGGAAGGTCGTGCGCTGGGCGAGGTCACCAAGTTCCTCGTCTACAACGCGCGCAAGCGTCAGGAGGGCGGAGATACCGCCGATCAATACTTCGCCCGCACCGAGTGTGTCGCGGGGGTCCAGGACATGCGTTTCCAAGAGATGATGCCCGACGCCTTGCATTGGTTGGGGGTCCGGAAGATCCACCGGCTCGTCTCGATGAGCAACATGAAGTACGACGCAATCACCGGTTCCGGGATCGAGGTCGACGTCCGGGTGAACCTTCCCGACGACCTGATTCCCGCAGATGCGCGTGTCGAAATCGACGCGAAGATGGCGGCCGGCTACTTCACGCCGGGTGCCGTGCCGGACGCCGCGGAACTGCTGAAAGCCAAGGGCCGGGGACTCGACATATGACGGTGGCAGACGCCGACCTCGAGACCCCCGACGGCGCAGCCGCGCTGCTCCGCACAACGACCGCAGTCCGGGAGCGCGCGCGGATTCTGCTGCAACGGGCGAGGGCAGGCAGCTCGCGCTGGTTCACGGTCGACAACGACGCGCTCCACAAAGCTGCCGACGAAGTCGTCGACGTGACGCGGGCGCGCTACCCCGACCTCCGCATTCCGTTCCACAGCCGGTGGCGCCACTTCGAGGCCGGCGGGGTAGACCGCAAAGCCGTATTGGACGAACAACTTTCAGGTCTCGACGCACCAGCGCGTGCCCGCGCGATGATCGACCTCGCCGTGGTCAGCGTGCTGCTCGACGCCGGAGCGGGCGCCGATTGGGGCTACGCGGAGGAGTCGAGCGGTCAGCGCTTCACCCGGTCCGAGGGCTTGGGCGTCGCGAGTTTCCACATGTTTGCGAGCGGGACTTTCTCTAGCGATCCCGACGAGCCGCTCCGGGCCGATGCAGCCGGATTGCGCGGCCTGGCTGCCGACCGGCTCAGTGCAGCCTTCCAGATCGGTCCGTCGAATCCGCTGGTAGGGCTCGAGGGCCGAGTGCAACTGCTCCGGCGACTGGGTGATGCGCTTGCCGCGCAGCCAGAGGTGTTCGGTCCGCACGGCCGCCCCGGCGGTCTCTTCGACGTGCTGGTCGATTCGGGCACGGTGGCGGCACACGATGTCCTGTCGCAACTTCTGGCGTCGCTGTCGGGAATCTGGCTGGCGGACAACACAATCGGCGACCGACCACTCGGCGACTGCTGGCACCACGACGCCGTGCCCGGTCCCGGGCTCACGCAGGGCTGGATGCCGTTTCACAAGCTGTCGCAGTGGCTGAGTTATTCACTGCTGGAACCGTTTCAGTGGGCCGGGGTGACCGTCGTCGGACTCGACGCGCTGACCGGACTGCCCGAGTACCGCAACGGCGGGTTGCTGCTCGACACCGGCGCGCTGAGCCTGCGCGATCCCGCGAGTGCCGAGCAGGAGTGGCGCGCGGGTGACGAGTTGGTTGTCGAGTGGCGCGCGCTGACCGTCGCTCTGCTCGACGAGCTCGCCCCACTCGTACGCGAGCGCCTCGACGTCGACCCCGACCAACTTCCCCTCGCCTGCGTTCTCGAAGGCGGAACGTGGGCCGCTGGTCGCACGCTCGCCCAACGCCTACGTGGCGGGCTTCCACCGCTGGCGATCGTCAGCGACGGCACGGTCTTCTGAATGTATGCACAACCGACAGGACGGGCGCATGGCTGAGGTACACCTGATCGACCACCCCCTTGTGCAGCACAAGCTGACCCTGATGCGTCGAAAGGATGCTTCCACCAACAGCTTTCGACGCCTCGCAAACGAGATAGCGACGTTGATGACCTACGAGGTCCTCCGCGATGTTCCGATGCAGGAGATCGAGATCGAGACCCCCATGGAGGTGACGACGGGTCGCGTCATCGACGGCAAGAAACTGGTCTTCGTCTCGATTCTGCGCGCCGGTACCGGGATCCTCGACGGCATGCTGACCGTCGTGCCGGGCGCCCGCGTCGGACACATCGGCCTCTATCGTGATCCCAAAATGCTGGTCGCAGTGGAGTACTACTTCAAGATGCCCGGCGATCTGCACGAGCGCGACGTAGTGGTCGTCGATCCGATGCTCGCCACCGGAAACTCCGCCGTTGCGGCAGTCGACAGGCTGAAGGAATGCGGACCGAAGTCCATCAAATTCGTCTGCCTGCTCACCTGTCCCGAGGGCATCGCGGTCCTGCACAAAGCGCACCCCGACGTGCCGATCTACACGGCCGCGATCGACCGCCAACTCGACGAGCAGGGCTACATTCTGCCCGGCCTCGGTGACGCGGGCGACCGGATCTTCGGCACGAAGTAAGGACTAGCTCGTACCGCAGCCGAATCACCTAGCGGGCTTTCTGCCCGATCTGCATGCCGAGTTCCGCGGCACACCCTGACAACGCGCGTTCACGCCTCCAGTCGGGCCCGGATCCTCGTGAGCCTGTCCTGGAGTTCCGTCTCGTCGATGACGCCCCGGACAACAAGCGAGTGCGCCAACGCAACGAGCTGGTTTTCGGGGTAGGGCAGATCGGAATAGAGGGTTGCCGAGAGCGCGTCTTCCTCGTCGCGACGTTCTTTGAAATCAGGAACATTCGTCGCGCATGCAGATTGGTCGAGGGCGTCGCAGAGACCGTCGAGGCTGGTCTTCCACGGCGGAACCGGGTTGGTCACGCCATATTTGGCGGCCATGACCGGCCAGACCTGATTGCGTTCGACGATGGTCTTCAGTGGGGCGATATCGGCATTGCCGATCGAGCCCGAATCGTCTGCCGTACTCACTAGTGGCTACTCCGGTGGCGGCTAGGTGGCGGGATGGATGGCTGGCCGGGTGTCGGTGATGACGTTGGTGGTCACACCAGCCTTGGGCAGCGCGACTCCGATCAAGCAGTCACGCGTGACGATTTCGGCGAGCTGCTCCTCGGTCCAGTCATCGGTGCCCTCCGGCCGCAGCGGCATCACCATGAACCGATGCTTCTGGTTGGAGTCCTGCACGCGAACGTCGACGTCGTCGGGCAGATACAGCCCGAACTCCGCGAGGACCTGGCGCGGCCAACGGACCAGGCGCCGCCGGTAATTCGGCGTGCGATACCACTCGGGCGAATTACCCAGAATCGGTCGCGGGTAGCAGGAACAGAGCGCACAGACGATCACGTTGTGCAATGTCGGAGTGTCCGCGAGAATTTCGAACGCCGTGAAATCACTGGGCGTGCCGAAGCCGGTGGGCTCCATCCAGTCGACACCGACCTGTTTGCTCGCGGTCATCGGTTCGGTCAGCGCGAGCTCTTTGAAATCGGGATCGAGCCACGCCTTCGCCACCAGGTTGGCGGCTGGAGTCGGACCGATCTGCTCGGCGAACTCGGTGAATCGGCGGTGCTCCTCGGCTGTGAAAATGCCCTTCTCGATACACAATTCGCGTAGGGCGATCTCGAGAACTTCGAAGTCGGTTATCTCGTCGACCATCGGTGCCACTGTGCGCTGATGGTCGTGATCGTGATCGTGGCCAGTCATGAAATACCTTTCCGGACAGGTCAATCGGTGCTAGGTGGTCGGCTGGAGCCAGCGTTCGGGTATCTCGGTGCGCAACGTGTCCGTGGCGGTACCGGTGTAGCCGTGCCAGAGTTCCGAGAGGTTGAACTTGACGACGTAGAACCACTCGGGCTTCGCGTCCGGCCGGTCCCACGTTTCGTCCTCGGGAGCGGGGCTCTCGTACGCGAGCGACGCGATCTCGCCGACCGCGCCACGAACGTATTCCGGTGTGCGCGTGTAGAACAGGGCCGGAAGTTCCCGCACCAACACGGAATCGCCGACTTTGAACCTCGCCTCGCCGGCCTTGCCCGCAAACACCTGCGGATCGCCCTTGCCGACCGCGTGAATGTGGTGGGTGTTGCGCTTGACGTTCGAGCCGTCCCCTTCGAACTTGGGCTTGGCCTCCAACGTCTTTCCGGCCAAACCGCCTTCGTAGCGGGCCTTGACCTCCATCATGCGTTCGCTCAGTTCGCCCAGACTCACGTGGTGCTTCTCGGCGAGAACCCGCGCGACAGCGAGCAGCCAACGGCCGTAGTACGGGAGGCCCAGATACATCGCGCGCCCGAGATCGACGTTGCCGATCCGGCGGCGTTCCTCCGAGATCCAGATCCCGCGCCAGGCAAGGACCTCGCAGATGACGTAAGTGTAGTGCTCCCACATCTCGTACTGCTTGTTCTCGTACTTCATCGGCGCATCCGGCTCACCGCCGACGTCGTGGTCGGTCTTCAGGTACGCCCAGAAGCGATCGTGATCGATGAGATCCGGTGTCGGTGCGTTCGGGAGCTCCGGGTATGAGGACTTCAACCGGGCTACCAGGTCGAGCGCAGCTGCACGCTCCGCCGCAGTACTCATGAAGGCTCCCTTCGTCGCACGAACTAGGTGACTAGGTTTGGCGGTCTAGTGACGACAGTCCATGCAGTTCCGGGAAGCGGCGCGCTGAGAACGACGGGGGTCGCCCTATCAGCAGGCCAGCACAGCGTCACAAGGTCAAATCTAAGCCCGATCCCTGCTGACGTATAGGTTTTCTCAGCAACACGTACGGAACGAATTATTCCGTCAGCACGTCCGTGCCGTCGGCAGCCCCTGATACTTCCGCTCGAGCCAATCCAGCGCCTGGAACATGCCGAGCGGTGCGGCGGACAGATGGTCCGGAGTCGGGGTGATCATGCTGAACAAATCCAGCCCCGCCGCACAGTAGCGGCCGAGCGTGTGGTCGATCGCATCGACCGGAATCAAGCCATCGATCGGGCTGTGCCACTCGAAGACCGGCGTTGTCGGGAGACCGGGATACAGCTCCAAACTGTTCTCGTCGAGGACCTGCCACACCGCCGGATCGTCCATGTAATCCTGCCGGTCCGTCATCTGGCCGGCGCTCTTGTAGAAGCCGACGAACATCGCTTCGTTCGTGCAGCCGTTGATGACCCAGTCGGCAAGGAAGCGGCCATAGGAATTGAGCTGGCTGGCGACGTCGATGCGGTCGGGGTACTCGCGCTCGAGCCCGAGCAAGGCAATCGCGGCGAGACCGAAGGCAATGTGCGGCTGAGTTCCGAGTGCGCGCGCCATCTTCGTGAGGCTCATCGGCACACCGCCGTACGCGGCACCGACGATCGGGAGCTCCGGCGCATAGGTCGGAGCCAACGCTGCCGCCCAGGCCGTAGCCATTCCGCCGCCGGAATACCCGCCCATTCCGACCTGGCTGTTGGTCACCATGAATTCGGGGACCTTCCGGACCGCTCGAATGCTGTCCAAGGTGATCTGACCACCGAGTTGCGCAGCGCCGTAGGACATTCGGGGTCCGAGATGGTCGGGCAGCGTGACGGCCCAACCGCGCGCGAGCGCCAGGTTGAGGCCGGGCATCTCGAGGATGAGGTTCATCGGATCCGACGTGTAGAGCTTGGACGCAACTTTGCACTTGGTACCGAGCGCATTGATGATGTGCTGATACGAGAACAGCGGCGCGTCCGGTGTGTGGTTCGACGGGAGAATGTAGGTCGTGTTGGCGGCGATCGCCTTGCCCTCCGAGTCGGTGCTGCGGAACAGCACCTCGAAGACCCGGCTCGTCGGGAAGTACACGTGCCACGGTTTCTCGCGCATCTTCAGAACGTCGCCGTTTACGTGCGCATCGAGGTCCGGTGGCGCCGCATAGAACGGGTCCGGATCAGGCCCAGGCATCAGGGGGTCGGCGGCGGCGTGGCTCGGGACCACCAGGGCAGCAGCCAGCGCCATCATCAGCCAAATTGCGGTGGCGCGCACGAACCTGCGCAGAGAAACGCCCATCGATAACACCATTCATGAACACGCGGCCGCCGGCACCTCCCAGCTACGGACCGCACACTTCAGTAACTATGGCAGATGACCAGGTTCTGCGGCTGCTGACGTCACAATTTGATTCCAAAAAACGTCAGATTGCGTGCAGAGCGGGCCGCACGCCAGTAAAACGCGCGACAATGCGGCCCGAAGTCCGCGTGTTCGTGTGGACTCCTCCCCCGATTCGGTGCTGTCACGGTCTACGGTTTGCCTATGTCTGATGCCGGCTTCGGCGATTTCGAGTTCGAGCGGAAGTTCCTGCTGGACGACCTACCGGTCGTCGCGGCCGCCGACCCGACACCTGCGCTCATCGTCCAGGCCTATCTGTTCGCAGCTGACGGTTACGCGGTTCGGGTCCGGGTGCAGGGCCCGGCCCCGACCGAACTGGACGTCGAATGCGGCGAACTGGTCGACGCGCTCGGTGAAGCGGCCATGGGAACGATGGCGGCGAAAGGCCCCGCGATCGGTGGCACACGGTACGAAGCCGAACGTGCGCTCGACGGGATGGTTGCCGGTCAGATCGTGCGGCGCGCCGACCACGTGATCGCCAAGGTTCGCTACTCGATGTGGCTCGGCGAAGACGGCTGGATCATCGACCGCTTTCTCGGCGGCAACGCTCCGCTCGTAGTCGCCGAGGTGGAACGTAGTGGCCCCGTAGTCGATCTGCAGATCCCGGACTTCTGCGTCACCGAAGTGTCGGAGGACGAGCGATTCAAGAACGAGCACCTCGCCTATCACCCGTTCGGCACCTGGGCCGAGAAGTACCGACGCGAACTCGCCCTTCTCGGACCGCAGTTCGTGCACACCCTCGGTCAAAACCGGATGGGCGGAGGCTGACGCAGAGTTAGCTGTCCCGTGCGCCAGTGGGGGCATTCACTTGGTGGACGCAGGCTCACGCTCGGGCTCGGGGATGGCGAATTCTGCGTCGGCGGGCGCAGCCGTGACCGTCACCCACGTGCTGTTGACTGCGGCATTACCCGAGAACGGATCCGTCAGACCCGGGTCGTGTAGCAGGTTCACGTTCGCGCCCGGATGCGCCGCCGCGGTGAGCCAGCCGACGCCGGGTTCGCGATGGCCCCAGCCGTGCGGGACCGCTACGGTACCGCGGCGGATCTCGTCGCTGACTTCGAGAACGACCACGATCGAGCCGATCGCCGACGCCACAACTACCCTCTCGCCGTCGCCGAGGCCGCGCGCTTCCGCATCGGCGGGATGCATGAGGGCGGTGCACCGATCGCGGCCCTTCACCATTGCGGGGATGTTGTGCAGCCAGGAGTTGTTGCTCCGCAGATGGCGTCGGCCGATGAGCTTGAGATCGAAGCCGTCCGACGGGTTCGTGACGACCTTCCCGCTGCGTGCGTCGTCGATCAGCGTCCGGGCGGCGGCGACGAAATCCGGGGGCGCGATGGCGACCAAATGATCCTTCGTTCCGATGAGCTGACGAAGTCGCGGCTGCAACGGCCCGAGGTCGATACCTCCGGCAGCGTCGCGAACTTTCCCTAGCGTCAGTCCTTTTCGGCCGCGCCGCAGGATCCCGTACGGCCCGGAAGCGAGTCCCACCGCAGCAAGCCGAAGCGGACTCAGTTGCTCCAGCACAGTGTTGAACACCCGGCCGGACAACCGCCGGACCGGCATGGGAATCAGTTCGGTTATCAACCGCGCCATGATTTCCCAGTCCTCCAGGCCGTCCGCCGGCGGCTCGAACACTCGCGCGTCGTAGCGCACGTTGTTGCGCACGCTGAAGACCGGGAACAGGATGTCGAGTTCTTCGCGTTCGAGTTGCGAGACCGGCGGGAGAATGATGTCGGCATGGCGGGTCGTCTCCGTGATGTACATGTCCACCGCGACATAGAAATCCAGCGATTCCAACGCGTCGCCCAGTGCGCCCCGCTGCGGCGTCGAGAGCACCGGGTTGCCCGCGTACGTGATCATCGCCTTGATCTGTCCTGGGCCTTCGTTGCGGATTTCGTCGGCAAGCACCGCAACCGGCAACTCCGAGCGGAACGACTTGAATTTCCCCGAACGGTCCGTCCACGACCCGTATCCCGATGGCAGGTACTTCGTGTACCGCGCGACATCGATGGGTGGTGTGGCGAACATCTGCCCGCCCGGTCGGTCCAGGTTGCCGGTCACGGCATTGATGGTGTTGACCAGCCAGTGCGTCAGCGTCCCGTTGACCTGCTGGCACACTCCGATCCGCGCATACAGCGCCGCCGACTTCGCCGCAGCATGCTCGCGCGCCAACCGCCGAATCGTCTCGGCGTCGACGCCGGAAACCTCCGCCGCCACCTCCGGGGTCATCTCCGCGACGAGTTCACTCAGTTCGTCCCAGCCGGAGCATTGCGCGCGAACTCGTCGTTCGTCGCACAATTTCTCGACGACGAGGACATGCAGCATCGCAAGCAGCAGGTACACGTCCCCGCCCGGTGCGATCGCGATATGTTCGTCGGCCAGCCGCGCCGTCTCGGTCCGCCGTGGGTCGATCACGACCACTTTGCCGCGGCTGCGGATCTCGCGGATCCGGTGCTTGACGTCCGGCATCGTGCTCACCGAACCGTTCGACACCGCCGGGTTGGCACCCATCACGACGAGACGATCCGTGCGATCGATGTCGACGATCGGCATCAGCACGTTGGAACCGAACATCTGCCACGCAGCGAATTCCTGCGGGAATTGATCGATCGACGACGCCGAGAAGAAATTCCGCGTCAGTAGCACTGTCCGCAGGAGCACACCGTAGATTGCCGACGAACTGTGCGCCGCCGGGTTGCCGAGATACATTCCGATCGCGCTGTTGCCGTGCGCGCTACGGACCGCCCGCAGCCGCCGGCCGACTTCTTCGAACGCCTCGTCCCAGCCGATCGGTTCGAACGAGTCGCCGACTCGGCGCATGGGGGTGCGCAACCGGTCGGGGTCATGGTGGATGCCGCCCATCGCGGTCGCCTTCGGGCAGATGTATCCCCGCGACAGCACGTCATCAGGATTGCCCTCGATGCGCGTGACCATGTCGTTCTCGACGGTCACGTGAATTCCACAGTGCGCTTCGCACAACGTGCATTGCCGCGCGATTGTCACAGGACTCATTTGCATCCTCCACGTCAGCGAAGCCGTTTCGCTCACTGTAGACAGGGGGCGCAGCACACGGCCAGGACCGAAACCAGAACGGCACCCTCCCGTATCCGAGAAAGTGCCGTGTACTGCGGTTATTCGGTGGAGCTAAGGGGATTCGAACCCCTGACCCCCACACTGCCAGTGTGGTGCGCTACCAGCTGCGCCATAGCCCCTTACGTGCGAGCGAAGTTCCTCTCGCTCGCACGAAGTTACACCATCGGCGCGAGGGCGAACAAATCCCGAGCACCCACCGGACTGAGTGCACACAATCGGCGCGAACTGCCGGGTTCCGGGCATTCTTCGCGATTTGTGTGCACTCAGTCCGGACTCACTCGAGGTTGGCGACCCATTCGTTGTCGGAAGTGTCGACCGACTTGCCGTCCTGCAGGACCGTCGGGGTTCCGACTCGACCGGTGTTGACCATCAGGTACTGGGCTGCGGCGGTAGCGGATTGCCCTGCGCCCTGGACCTTTTCACCGGACGTGATGCAGGCGACCGCCGCATCGTTCGCACCGGCGTCGCGGGCCATCCGGCCGAGTTCGTCGTTGGTGTGATCCGACGATCCACGCTCGGCTGGTTGGTTGCCCGGCGAGAAGAGTTCGTCGTGGAATTTCCCGTACGCCACAGCATTACCGGACTCGGCGACGCACTGCGACGCGGCGACCGCGCGGGTCGAGTAGTCACCGCTGTGTGAGACTTCGTTGAGGAAGTTCAGCATGTGGTAATCGACCGCGAGCTTGCCCTCGTCGATTTTCTGGGCGATCTCCTGGCCGAACTTCTTCTCGAATTCGCCGCAGACAGGGCACAGGGGGTCTTCGAAGACCTCGATCGTGGTCGGGGCGTTCGCGGCGCCGACCCGAATGACGCCGTCGGGCTGCAGCGCGACCTCTACCTGCGTGTTCTGGACCGATCCGTAACCCTCGTTGCGCGGCTTGTTGCGGTTGCTCTGCCACATCACACCGCCGATGACGACGACCGCGATCACGATGACCGCGACCGCTCCCAGAATGTAGGTCGTCCGATTGTTCGTCGGTTTCGGTACGTACTTCGCGTTTGCCTTCGGGCTCACCGGTTAATCCCTGCTTTCGACGGTCGTTGAGTTGGTTTCAGCTTGCCAGGCGGTGCTGAGGGACGACTGAGGGCGAGACGCCAGCCCGAGCGCAAACGGGCTGCGCGGGAACACGGTGAGCCAGGCGGCGAGTGCGAGAAACCCCAGATCACGGGCGATCTCGCGGCCGTAATCCCAACCGTCGACGTCGGCAGCACCACCGCCGCCGAAACAGCCGCAGTCGATCGACAGGCCCCGCGACCACGCCGACACGATCGCCGCGATGAACCCCGCGAAGATCAGCACCGAGACCACTGCCGACAGCCGGACCGCCAACCCGATCAGGAGCAGCAATCCCAGCGCAATCTCGACGAACGGCAAACTGTTCGCCAGCGGCTCCACCCACGATTCCGGCGCCAGTTGGTACGCACGCACCGCAACGACCGTTTGCGCCGGGTCTGCGGCCTTCAGCCAGCCCGACACCAGCCACACAGCTGCCAACCCGATTCTGGCGACAAGGCTCAACCTCGCAATCCACACAGAAGCCGAGAGTACCGATCTCGGACTGCGCGTAGATTCTTCAGCTGTGAGCACTGCATCGGCGGACCCTGGCGAACTGCCGCACGAGTTCGACCACCACCATTCGGACGTATCGGGCGGTTGGCTCAGGGCAGCGACGTTCGGCGCCATGGACGGACTGGTCAGCAACACCGCACTTGTAGCGGGCGTCGGCGGCGCAGGCGTCGCGCCACACAACGTGGTGCTCGCGGGCGTCGCGGGTCTCGTCGCCGGTGCGTTCTCGATGGCCCTCGGCGAATACACCTCTGTCGCAACGCAAAACGAGCAACTCGATGCCGAAGTCAGAGTCGAGAAGAGAGCCCTGCGCAAACACCCCGAAGCTGAATTGGCCGAGCTGACGGACATGTTTGCGCAGATGGGAATGAGTCGCGAAACAGCCACTGCCGCAGCGCAGGAGGTGCACGGCGATCCCGAAAGGGCGCTCGAGATTCACGTAACTCAGGAACTCGGTCTCGACCCGTCCGAGAAGCCGTCGCCGTACGTCGCAGCGGGGTCGTCGTTCCTGATGTTCTCCCTCGGCGCGATCTTCCCCCTGCTCCCCTACTTGCTCGGATTTTCTTCACTCACAGCGGGTTTGATCGTCGGCGGCATCGGGCTGTTGCTTGCCGGCGGCGTCGCGTCCCGCTTCACGTCGCAACCAACGATCCCCGCAGCGATCAGGCAGCTGCTGCTAGGCGCGATCGCCATCGGAGCCACCTACCTTGTCGGAGCGCTGATCGGAATCGGCATTCCGGGCTGACACTTCGGAGCGCACCAAGGTCTCCGGAACGAACAGCCAGAACACCGCCGCGGCAACGAGGATCCCGCCCGTCACTCCGAAGGCAGCACCGTACGAATAGTGCTGCGCCAGTGCCCCGGCGGCGATCGGACCGATGACCGCGCCTACGTCGGACATCATCTGAAAGGTTGCGAGGACCGGTCCGCCGCGGGCGCGCGATCCGACGATGTCGGCGACGGCCGCCTGCTGCGACGGATTGATGAGTCCCGACCCGAGGCCCGCGATCAACGAGGCGACGAAGAAGAACACCAGCGATCCGCTGAAACCCATCGCGATCGTGCTGACCCCGCACACCGCAGATCCGACGATGAGGAAGGGCCTGCGCCCGAACCGATCCGAGTACCGCCCGGCCGGCAGGAGCACCAATGCGTTACCCAGCGCGAACACGGTGAGCGCTATGCCGCCGAGTGCGATATCACGCTCCAACGCCTCGACGACGAACAACGGAATGATCGCCATACGAACACCGAAGACGGCCCAGCCGTTGGCGAAACTCGACCACAGTGCCGCGCGATACTCGATGCGAGCAAGCCCCTCCCGCAACGTCATCGCACGAACAGCCTCGCCGGCCTCGGGCGTCGCGAGCGTCGAGTCGCGGAGTGCGAAGTACACGATCGCGGCGGCGATGAGCAGCGCAACGGCGTAGATCACGAACGGCACACGGAGGCCGAACCCGAGCAGCGCACTGCCCAGCAACGGACCGCTGATGGAACCGAGCAGGAAGCTCGTCGCAAACAACCCCGACACACGACCACGCATCTGCGGCGGCGCAATTCGGATCAGCAAGCCGAGCGAGGAGACGGTGAACATCGTCGATCCGACGCCACCGAGCGACCGGAACACGAGCAACTGCCAGTACTCCTGCGCGAAAGCACATGCGCCAGTTGACAACGCGACTATCAGCAGGCCGACGAGATAGATCGGGCGTTCTCCGCTGCGTTGCACCAGCCGGCCGCTCGCGGGCGCGAAGAGCAAGCGCATCAAGGCGAACGCGCTGATGACTGCCGTCGCAGCGGTTTCCCCGACACCGAACGTCAGCGCGAACTGCGGCAGCGCCGGCGCAACGATGCCGAAGCCGAGGGCGATGACGAAGCTCGCGCTGACAAGAACCCAGATCTCCATAGGCAGCGGAGCTGCCTGTGCGCGGTTAGCGAGTCCAGGGACTCTCCTACCGCGCACGGCCGCGTAGCGCTTCCGCTACCAACTCTTTCGCCGCATCCTGCACCTGCACCAGGTGATCCGGCCCTTTGAACGATTCCGCGTAGATCTTGTAGACGTCCTCGGTACCCGACGGGCGTGCAGCGAACCACGCACTCGTCGTGGAGACCTTCAAACCGCCGATAGCTGCCTTGTTGCCAGGCGCGGTCGTCAGGGTCGAGGTGATCTTCTCACCGGCGAGTTCGGCGGCGCTAACCTGGCTCGGCGACAGATCCGCCAGCACCGCCTTCTCCGCGCGTGTGGCAGGCGCGTCGATCCGAGCATAGGCCGGGCTACCGTAGCGGCGCTCCAGATCGGCGTAGCGCGCTGACGGACTCTGCCCGGTGACGGCCGCGATCTCGGATGCGAGTAGCGCCAGCACGATTCCGTCCTTGTCCGTCGACCACACACCGCCGTCCATGCGCAGGAACGATGCGCCCGCGCTCTCTTCGCCACCGAAGGCGAGTGACCCGTTGAACAGGCCCGGCACGAACCACTTGAAGCCGACCGGAACCTCGTACAGGTCCCGCCCGAGCACCGATACGACGCGATCGATCATCGACGACGTCACGACGGTCTTACCGATCTTGCTGAGCGCGTCCCAGCCGATCCGGTTCGCAATCAGGTAATCGATTGCGACGGCGAGGAAGTGGTTCGGGTTCATCAACCCGCCGTCGGAGGTGACGATCCCGTGCCGGTCCGCGTCGGCGTCGTTGCCCGTCGAAATGTCGTAGTCGCTGCGCGCGGCGATCAGCGACGCCATGGCGTTCGGCGACGAGCAGTCCATCCGGATCTTGCCGTCGGTGTCGAGCGTCATGAACCGATAGGTGCCGTCGACGAGCGGGTTGACGACGGTCAGATCGAGGTCGTGCCGGTCCGCGATCGCACCCCAGTAATGCACGCTCGCGCCGCCCAAAGGGTCTGCGCCGATACTGATTCCGGCTCCGCGGATCGCGTCGAGATTGAGTACGTTGGGCAGGTCGTCGACGTAGATGTCGAGGTAGTCGTAGTGCTCGACCGCGGTGTCGAGCGCCTGCTGGACGGTCACTCGCTTCACGCCCTCGAGCCCGTTGTGCAGGAGCTGGTTCGCCCGCGCGGCAATGGCGTCGGTCGCCTTCGAATCGGCCGGGCCACCGTGCGGAGCGTTGTACTTGAACCCACCGTCGCGCGGCGGATTGTGCGACGGCGTGACCACGATGCCGTCGGCTTGCGCCATCGCACCCGAACTGTTGAAACGCAGGATCGCGTGGCTGACCGCAGGCGTCGGCGTGTACCCACCGCGAGAATCGATCGCGACCGTGACGCCGTTGGCGGCGAGCACCTCCAGTGCTGTCGTCCATGCCGGCTCCGAGAGCGCATGGGTATCGCGGCCGAGAAACAGGGGTCCGGTGATGTGCTCGCTCGCGCGGTATTCGGCGATCGCCTGCGAGATAGCGAGGATATGCGCCTCGTTGAATGCGGTGTCGAGGCTCGAACCTCGATGACCCGACGTCCCGAACACGACTTGCTGCGCGGGTTCGGAAGGATCGGGGATGCGGGTATAGAAGGCGGTGACCAGGTGTGCCAGGTCCTCGAGGTCCTCCGGCCGTGCCGGTTTACCGGCTCGATCGTGGGCCACTAGCGTCTCCTCTTCCGTCGGGAAATAGTCATCGGTTCGCTGGGGCGAGCCGATTTGCCGCATGTTCGCCCTTTATAAGATCACGCGACCATCCATTGCGTCGCGGCGGAACCCAGGATTGCCGCGCCGAGACCGGCCGCCAAGCTCACGAACACGTTCGCGAGTGCGTACCCGTATGCGCGTAACTCGATGAGTCGCATGGTTTCGTACCCGAACGTGCTGTAGGTCGTCAGAGCCCCGCAGAACCCGACTCCGGCAAGTGCCCCCCAGGACGTGCCGAGGCTCGCCGCCGTCAAACCGCCGAGAATTGCGGACCCGACCACGTTCACGGTCAAGGTTCCCCATGGGAAAAGCGTGTCATGTCGGGACTGCACGACTTTGTCGATCGAATAGCGGACAGGCGCGCCGAGCATGCCGCCGAGGAATACAAGTACGGCGGTCATGCGGCGTCCGCTTCGGCCGGTGTGGCCAGTGGCTTCGGTTCCGCCCGCCACACCGGCAATCGGCACGCGGCGCGGGTGCTCAGTGTCCCGAGCAGCACGGCGACCAATGCCACCGCAACGGTCCCGAACAGGTAGCTGAACGCCACAATCGGCTCACCTTCGTCGAACAGACGATGAACTTCGCCGGTGTAGGTCGAGAACGTCGTGAACCCACCGAGTATCCCGACTCCGAGAAACGGTCGCCAGAGCCGGTGCGCCGCCCACATCTCGGCCACGAGAACGACGAGGATCCCGATCAGAAAACAGCCGAGGCCGTTGATGAACAACGTCGACCACGGAACCCCGCCAGGCTTGGGTGGGTACGCGTGACTGACCCCGTATCGGGCCAGCGCGCCGACCCCGCCGCCGATCGCGATCACCCCCAGGACTGGAACATCCTGCTTGTTCAACACGACCTCCCACCGCCGGACCCGATGGTATCGCTACATCGTTCGGAAGCGCAGGCCGGCAATGACATCGTCGAGCGCCTCGGCGACTGCGCGCAACCGGTCCGCGGGACCGGGCGCGGCAAGGATCTTGTAGCGATCGGCTTCGCTCAGCGGGAGCCCGGATGCGACGGCGAAAGAGCGCTGTGAAGGATCCTCCGGTAAGTCGCCGTCGCTGAACTTCGGCACGACAGCACCGGACTTCGCCGCGAGGAGTCGCCACAGTTCGTCGAGTTCGGCGGTCTTCGCGGTGACGACGTCGAAAGCGTCGACTTCCTCGCCGCGCGGAGCGGAAGTATCGGGCCACTCCTCGACCTCCGCGCGCGGATACGGATCGTCGGGCAGCCAGCCCGTCACGCGGATGCGTTCCTCCCCCACAGCGACGACCGCGTACCGGTTGCGCGAGAACGGCGCGGTCGCGACGATGCGCGCGACGGTCCCGACGTCGGTTCGCTGCTCGCCGCCGCCGACCTCACGACCGCGAGTTATCAGGACCACGCCGAATCGGCCATCCCCGCCATCGCCCGTGCACGCGTCGAGCATCTCGACATAGCGCGGCTCGAAGATTTGCAACGGCAGTCGCTCGCGCGGGAGCAACACGGTTCCGAGCGGGAACATCGGCAGGGTCTGCACCACACCAGCATGCGGCATCGCAGCGCCGTGGGGGGCGATCAGCCCAGCGCGACCGGCAACTCGTCCAGAGCGTGGAACGTCATAGACGTCCGCCAAGCCGGTTCCGGCGGCACTGCGAGGTCCGGGAACCGGGTGAACAGCCTGGACAACGCCTCGGCCGCCTCCAGCCGGGCGAGCGATGCACCGATGCAGAAGTGCGCGCCCGCGCCGAAGGCCAAGTGGCCCTTCGGTTCCCTGCTCAGGTCCAGCCGCAGTGGATCGTCGAAGTGCGCCGGGTCGACGTTGGCCTGCTGCAGGTCCAGGTAGATGTAGCTGCCGGCCGGAACGTCGATACCGCCGACGTTCTGGTCCACCACGGCCAACCTGCCCGACCGCTTGACCGGGCCTTCCAGCCGCAACAATTCCTCGACGGCGCGCGCCGGGTCGGCGAGCAGGTGCTGCTTCTGCGCCGGCTGGTTGGCAATCGCCAGCGTGCCGTTCCCGATCAGGTTGGCGGTTGTCTCGTGCCCGGCCGCGAGCAGCAGGATCAGCGTGCTGGCGACCTCGTCGATGGAGATTCCGTCGATGGACAGCAGTTGGCTGAGGAGGTCGTCGCCGAGATTGTTCTTGCGTTCGGCGATGATCGGCGTGAGCCCGAGCATGATCTCGATCGAGGCGTCCACGCTCGCGGCGAGCTCTTCCGGCGTGGCGTCGAGCTCGAGCATCTTGACCAGCGCAGGGGTCTCGTCGAGGAAAAGCTCGGCGCCCTCGGGACCGACGTCGAGTAATTCCGCGATCACCGCGATCGGCACGAGGTACGCGAAGTCGGACATCAACTCCACCTCGTCGCCCTCGAATGCGTCCAAGGCAGCATCGACGACCGCGACAACGCGCGACCTGACGCGCTCGATGGACCGCGGCGTAAACGCAGGACTGAGCAGCCGCCGCAGCTCCCCGTGATCGGGCGGGTCCATGAACAACAAGATGGTGGCGGGCAGTTCCTGGATCTCGGCCGGCACCTGCGGGAATTTGCGCGGATCGCTGCTCCAGCCGGTGCCGCGCAGCACCGCTGACACCGCGTCGAATCCGGTCGCGACGAAGATGCCGAACTCTTCGTTCCATTCCACTGAATTCGATTGCACCGGAGCAGTATTGATCGAAATGGTCATGCTTCGTCACCCCAGAACTTCTTGTCGAGAACGCCCTTCTCCGTCGCCGCGGGACCGCCCCGATCCCATTCCCACCTGATCGCTTCCCAGGGACCGGTCGAACCGAGCGCGCACAGGACCGACGTCATCCCCAGATCGATGCGCGACAGCATGGTGTACTCGGGATCCAGCGAAAGTTGCTTGACCACATGGCCGTACGGCCCGACCGGTGAAAACTTGGTGGCAACGATGCTCTTGGCCTCGGCGGCCGAGTAGGTGTACGGCTGCGGCGACGTCAGCCCGTCCAGGCCGAGGCGGAACCACTCCATGAGGTCGTCCGGGTCGGGATGCGTTCCGGCCGGAACGAAACCCATCGCCTGCAGAACTGGGAACAGCGCCGCCGAATCCCTGTCGATTGCCGCGTTCAGCGCAGCCTGCATATGGCTGACGCGCCATACGTCCAACTTCTTGATGCACCCGAAGTCGAGAAACGTGACGCTGCCGTCGTCGTGGAAAAGGTAGTTACCCGGATGCGGATCGGCGTGGAACAGGTGCAGGCGCCTGACGCTGCCCACCGCGAACCGCATGATGACCTCGCCCCAACTGTCACGCAGGCTCTGCTCCGATGTCACGGCGTCAGCGAATCGCCGTCCTTCCACGAAATCCATTGTCAGGACCCGGCTTGTAGTGAGGTCCGGGTGAATCTCGGGGATCCTGATGAACGGGTGCCCGCGATAGCCGTCGGCGAATGCATTCTGGTTTCGCGCTTCGGTCAGGTAGTCGATCTCCTCGCCGATGCGCTCGGACACTTCGGCCGCAACCGATCGCACGTCGACGGCGATCGCGTTGGGCATGAAGCCTTTGACGACTTGGAGGAAGGTGGCAAGGAGTTCGGTGTTCTGGAGGTCGGCGCGTATCGCCTCGTCCACTCCGGGGTACTGGACTTTGATCGCGACAGCCCGGCCGTCGTGCAGCCTGCCCCTGTGCACCTGACCGATCGACGCCGCGCCGATCGGATCAGGATCGAACTCGGCGAACACCTTGTCGGGCGCGCCACCCAACTCCTTCTCGACGACTTCGGCCGCCATCTCCGCGGGCATCGGCGGCGCACTGTCCTGCAGGCGCGCGAGGGCACGCTGGTACACCGACTGACTCGAATCCGGTACGGCCGAAGCAAAATTGGTGAAGGACAGAATTTGCCCCGCCTTCATCAGCACGCCCTTCGACTTGCCGAGATGATCTGCGTAACGCTCCGCGTTGTTCGCGTGAAATTGCGACTTGTCGCGACGGCTCTTGCGCCGCAGCGACGTGACCACCGCTTCGCCCGCCGTCCGGCCCGCCAAACCCACCAGCGGAGCGGCTCGGGCTACCCGACCGCGCCGCTCGATGTGCGGTTTGTTCTCTGACGTCGTCATACCGTTGCCCCCCAAAAGATCGCGTCCAAATTGCCCATTTCCGTTGCCGGCGGACCACTTCGGTCCCATTCGCTTCTGATCGCTTCCCATGGCCCTGTTGCGCGGAGTGCACCGAGTACGGAGACGAGCCCGAGCTCGATGCGCGTCAGCATCGTGTATTCCGGATCGAAACTGATCGTGCGCAGGACCTCGCTGTGCGGTCCGACGGGCGAGAACTTCTGCGCCGCCGAGATCGCGGTCATCTCTGCGGAGTAGGTGCTGGGCTGCGGACCCGTCAAGCCGTCGAGGCCGGTGCGGAACCAGCGCAGCAATGCATCATGTTCGGGCGCAGCCGAATCCGCGAAGAAACCCATCTTCTCCATAGCGACGACAAGGGCCTCGGCATCATTGTCGATGGCCGCGTTCAGTGCGAGCTGAATATTCCGTACGCGTCCCGCATCGAGCTTCTTGATGCAACCGAAGTCGAGAAAAGTGACCGAGCCGTCGTCATGGAAAAGGTAATTTCCGGGATGCGGATCGGCGTGGAACAGATGCAACCGCCGCACACTGCCGACACCGAACCGCATGACGACTTCGCCCCATGTGTCGCGCATCGCCTGGTCGGCCTCGACGGCTTCGGCGAACCGCATGCCCTCGGCGAGGTCCATCGTCAGGACGCGGCTCGTAGTCAGTTCGCGAACGATTTCCGGCACCCGGATGTACGGGTGACCGCGGTATGCGTCCGCGAACGACATCTGATTGTCGGCTTCGACGAGGTAATCGATTTCTTCACCGATGCGAAGCGATACCTCGTTGGCGACCGATCTGACATCGAGCGCCAGCAGGTCGGGCATGAAACCCTTGACCACCTGCAAGAAGGTCGCGAGCAGTTCGGTGTTCTTCAGATCCGCGCGGATTGCTTCGTCGACTCCGGGGTACTGCACCTTGATCGCGACCGCCCGGCCATCGTGCAGCCTCCCCCTGTGCACCTGACCGATCGATGCGGCACCCAGCGGCACAGGATCGAACTCGGCGAACACCACATCCGGCGGCGCACCGAGTTCCCGCTCGATCACTTCCGCGGCCAGCTCTGCGGGCATCGGCGGCGCGTTGTCCTGCAGGCGCGCCAGCGCGCGCTGATACACGGACTGACTGCCTTCGGGAACCGCCGATCCCAGTGTCGTGAAGGACAGAATCTGCCCCGCCTTCATGAGAACGCCCTTCGACCGTCCGAGATGGGCGGCATAACGGTCGGCGTTCTTGGCGTGAAAGCTCTTTGCGGGAGCATGGATGTCCGCTGCGTCGCCACCCCTCGTTCGGCGACGCAGCGACGCAACCACCGCTTCCCCTGCGGTTCTGCCGGCCAGCCCGACCAACGGAGCCGCCCGGCCGACGCGCCCCCGTCGTCCGATGAACGCGTTGTCCATCATGGACCTCCCCAGTTGACGATTTGCTGACCTAAGTGTTCACTTAGACGCATGCAGACGTCAAGCCCCACTCGAGATCGGATTCTCGACGCGGCGATGGAGCTGTTCGGCGAGAAGGGCTTTCGCGGCACGAGCATTACGCAGATCGAGACCGCTGCAGGGCTGACGCCGGGGGCGGGCGGTATCTACCACCACTTCCGCACCAAGGAAGCGCTGCTCGAGGCGGGCCTCGCGCGCAATCTTGAGCGCGTCGCGGCCCTGCGCGACATTCAGAAGCTGATGACCGGGCTCGGCGATCTGCGCGTCGAATTGACCATTCTCGCGCGGTACGCCTTGACGGTTCTCGACGAGGAACAGGCACTGCTTCGCATCATGGCGACCGAATCACGCAGCAGGCCGGAGCTTTTCGAGAAATCTGTGAACGGCGTCCTGCACCGCAGCTTCGCGGGATTCGCGGCATGGTTGTGCGAGGAATCGGACGTGACCGCCGAGCGGGCGAATTCGATCTCGGCGGTCGCGGTAGGCGCCCTGGTGTCGATCCGTGTCTTGCCGAACCTCTTCGGCGTCGGTCCGGCAATCGAGGACGACGCCTTCGTGAAGATGTGGGTCGAAATGGTCATGGCGGCAGTCGAAAGCTGAAACGAGCAGGCTGAAACGAGAGCGGCACCCCGAGCATGTCACTCGGGGTGCCGCCGCATTCGATCGAGCGCTAGTGCGCCATCACGAGTTCACCCTCACTGGGGGCAGGAACCTCGTCGCGGAGCAGCAGCGCGGAGATCACTGCGCCGACCGCGAAGATGCCTGTCGCCCACCAGAAGGTGGCGGTGAAGCTTGCCACCTGCGCCTGCGCCAAGGTCAACGCGCTTGCGGTGCGCCCGGTCATGAAGTCCGCCGCCGCCGAAGCCGCGATCGTGGAAAGCAGTGCGGTTCCGATCGAGCCGCCGACCTGCTGCATGGTGTTCACCATCGCCGACGCGACACCCGCATCGTCGTGGTGGACGGCCGATGTTGCACCCTGGAACGCGGTCGCCATCGCGGCACCGAGTCCGAGGCCCATCAGGACGAGACCCGGCAGGATGTGCAGCGCGTAGTTGCTGTCGACCTCGATCTGGGTGAGGACCAGCATGCCGGCCGCACCGATCAGCATTCCCGACGTCATCAGAATCCGGGCACCGAACCTCGGGAGCAACACGTTGGACGACGTCACCGACGACGTGATCATCGCTGCGACCATCGGCAGGAACGCGACGCCGGTGATGATCGGCGAGTATCCGAGGATCAGCTGCATGTAGTAGGTCAGGAACAGGAAGACCGCGAACATGCCCGCGCCGACCACGAAGATCGCGAGGTAGGACGCACCGCGAGTGCGGTCCAGGATAATGCGCAACGGCATCAGCGGGTTGGCGACGCGATTCTGCAGGTATGCGAAGACACCGAGCAGGATGACGCCGGCAGTGAGCCAACTGATCGTCGACGCGTCTGCCCAGCCCTGCGACTCGGCCTGCGAGAAGCCGTACACGATGCTGAAGAGCGCCGCGGTGACCGACAGGGTGCCGGGGATGTCGAGCTTGGGACGCACATTCGAGACGTGCTTGGCGAGCAGGAGTGCCGCGCCGACCATCGCGACAGCCGCGAAGATCAGGTTCACGTACATCGCCCAGCGCCACGACGCGTACTCGGTCAAGAAACCACCGAGCAACAGACCGATTGCACCGCCCGCACCGGCGATTGCGCCGAAGATACCGAAGGCCTTTGCGCGTTCCCTAGGCTCGGTGAACGTCACCGTGAGCAGGGACAATGCGGCAGGAGCAAGCAGTGCACCGAAGACGCCCTGTCCGGCACGAGCAGCCACGAGCATCTCGAAGCTCGTTGCCGCGCCACCGACCGCGGAGGCAACCGCGAAGCCGGCCAGCCCGATGAGGAAGGTTGTGCGCCGGCCGAACAGGTCGGAGAGTCGCCCGCCGAGCAGCAGCAAGCTGCCGAACGCCAGTGCATATGCCGTCACGACCCATTGCCGGTCGGCGTCGGAGAAGCCGAGGGAAAGCTGCGCCTCGGGGAGTGCGATGTTCACGACGGTCGCGTCGAGCACGACCATCAACTGCGAAAGTCCAAGTACCGCGAGGACCCACCAGCGCATCGCATGTGAACCGCGGCCACCGCTCGATTCGACGGCCGGTTTCGCGGCGGAATCGATCGGATCCAGGGGCTCGATAGTGGTTGTCGTCATTTCCGCCTCGAATCGCTAGAATGGAGAAGGTTCCTCCACTTACGCGTTCTAAGGTAACACGAAGCGGAGGTGATGTCTCCACTTATTTTTGGGAATTGATACCATGAGCGCTGTGAACGTCGTCACGAAGAAGCCTGCCGATGCGCGGGCCACTCGCCCGCTGCGCGCGGATGCCGCACGGAATCAGCAGCGCATCCTCGCCGCGGCACGTGACCTTTTCGCAGATCGTGGCCTGGAAATCACGCTCGACGATGTTGCCGAGCGAGCCGGGGTCGGCGTCGGAACCGTGTACCGCCGCTTTTCCAACAAGCAGGAGCTGATCGGCGGCGTGTTCGAAGAAAACGTCGAGCGGATGGCCGAGCAGGCCGAACTCGCTCTCGACCAGCCCGACCCGTGGCGAGGCCTTGTCAATTTCTTCGAGTACATGTGCATGAACATGGCAGCCAACCGCGGCCTCGGCGAAGTGCTCGTCGGCCTGGAAGACGGACAGGAACGCTTCGCCTGCGTGAAGGAGCGGATGCAGCCCGCGATTGCGCGAGTCATCGATCGCGCCCGCGACGCCGGCGAACTGCGCCCCGACGCCGCGCCGGAAGATTTCTTCGCAGTAGTAAACATGGTCGATTGGGTCGCTGATTTCTCGCGTCCGGTCAACCCGGACGTCTGGCGCCGCTACTTCGCACTGCTCCTCGACGGCCTCCGCGCCGACGCCAAGAAGAGGGAACCGCTTCCGGTCCCGCCGCTGACGGACGACGAAATCCACCAGGCAAAGATGGCGTGCTTCAACAAGAGGCGATAGAACGGCCTGTGCGCGATCGAAGAGTCCATAGACTCCCCAACCGCGCGCGGGTGCTACTTTTGGTCGTGTGACCAATTCGTGGACAAATTGGGCTGGTGACCAGGCATGTTCACCGGCGGCCGTTGAGCACCCCGCCGACCGGTCCGCGGTTGCCCGACTCGTCCAGCAGGCCCATGCCGCCAATCGCACTGTGCGCGTCGCAGGCGCCGGCCACTCGTTCACCGACACGGTCCTGACCGACGGAGTCCTGCTCTCGCTCGACCGGATGAATCGCGTCCTGGATATCGACCGGTCCACGGGCTCGGTCCGTGTCGAGGCGGGCATAACCCTGAACAAACTCAGCAGCGTTCTGCACGACTACGAATTGGCGCTTCCCAACCTCGGCGACATCGATGTCCAGTCGATCGCCGGCGCCACTGCCACAGCCACACATGGCACCGGCGCGAAACTCGAGAACCTCTCGGCGGCATTGCAATCGATCGAGTTGACGTTGGCGGACGGTTCGACGATCGAGGTCGACGAGCAGTCGGACCCGGACGCCTGGCGCGCCGCCCGGGTCAGCATCGGAGCCCTGGGCGTCATCACGGCCTTCACCGTCCAGGCCGTCCCCGCATTCGTTCTCGAGGCCGTGGACAGACCGCAACCACTCGACGATGTTCTGGCGCAACTCGATTCGCTTGCCGACGGAAACGATCACTTCGAGTTCTTCGCTTTTCCCCATTCGCCCGTCGCGCTGACTCGCACGAACAACCGGACCGATCTTCCCGAGAATCCGCCGTCCGCCCTCAGCAACTGGGTGCAGGAGATCGCTCTCGCGAACTACGCGTTCGGCGCCCTATGCAGGCTCGGACGCGTACGGCCGCGCCTGATTCCGCGCATCAACCGGACAGTGACCCGACTGGCCGGCAGCACCCACCGCGTCGACCGTTCCTACCGAATCTTCGCCTCACCGCGGCGCGTGCGGATGACCGAGATGGAGTACGCAATCCCGCGTGCGTATGCGGCGGAAGCGATTCGGCAGGTGAAGGCTGTCGGCGAACGGCCGGAATTCGACGTGTCGTTTCCCATCGAGGTCCGCTGGGTGGCCCCCGACGATGCGTTTCTCTCCCCCGCCAACGGTCGGCCCACCTGCTACCTCGCCGTGCACATGTACCGCGGAATGGCGTGGGAGCCGTACTTTCGGGCCGTCGAGGAGGTCATGGCGTCCTACGGCGGTCGGCCGCACTGGGGCAAACGACACTTTCAGACCGCCGAGACACTTCGGCCCCTGTATCCGGAGTGGGACCGGTTCGCGGCGGTCCGTAAACGGCTCGACCCCGACGGTCTGTTCACGAACGGATACGTCGAGCGTGTCCTCGGACCTACGACCTGATCGAGGCAAGTTGCTGCAGGTAGGGCCGAAGACTCGCCAAAGCCGGCAACGCGAGCAGTGCCGCGACACCAGCGACGGCGAACCCGGCTGTCGGGTGGTCGACGAGCGCGCCGACGACCGAGGCGATCGTGAGCCCACCGAGATTGCCGGACATCCAGATCAGCCCGGACGCAGTGCCTTCCGCCTCCCCCGTGATCCGTTCGGTCACTTCGAGAACGAGCGGCAACGCGGGCAAGAACACGAACCCGATCACGACGAGCGCAATACCCGCAGTGCCGGCGTTCGGGAAGAACGCCATGACCATGCACCCGACGGTGGCGGTGCACGCACCGACTGCAAGGGTCCGCGCCTCCCAGCCGTGTTTCGCCGCGACGACCGGCAGTACCGCGCAGCCGACCACACCTGCGACGACATTGAGCAACAGGATGACGCTGGTCGTCTCCGCACTCACACCGGCCGGATCGAGCAGCGGCTGCGCGAACGTCGTCAACGCGATGAAACACCCGAACGGGAAGAAGACCATCAGGCACACTCTGCGAATGAAGCCGTCGTTCAGCGCACTTCGCAGTGGGCGCAGTCCCGCGGCAGGTGGCTCATGAGTATGCAGCGGGGGCGTGCGCAGTGCGCTGACCAGAACAATTGCGGCTACGACCGAGAAGACCGCACCGACCGCGACGAGTGCGGTCAGCTGCTCCTCCTCGGCCAGTACCGCACCGAGCAGAAACGCAACGATCATCCCTGCAAAGGTGCTCGCGGAGGCGACCGCAATACCGGCCGCGCGATCGCGTTCCGCCAGATAGCGGCCCGTGATTCCGATGATCGCGTTCAGCACGAGCGGTTGCGCGACAGCGATGAGCGTCTGCCCGGTCAGCACCCACGCGAAATCGTCACCCACGAGCCGCAAGATTGCCCCGAGCGCGGTGATGACCGCGCCGGCCGACAGAGCTGCGGTGAACCAGCGGTCGAGCGCGATGCCCGCAGGTATCGCAAGGACGACGTACACGAGCGGAAAAACGTTGGCCAGCCAGCCGATTGCGGATTCGGACACGTCGTAGTGCTCGGCAGTCACCGTGGTCACCGGCGCAAAAGTGAGCCAGGTCAGCTGTGTCGCCGCGCCGACGAGCGCGAACGCGGCAACCACGGACCAACGACTGGATTCCCCCACTCTCATTGTGGGCAACTTAGTCCCGATCGGTCGGACGCGAAAGGTGAGTAATGGCTGAATACTCGGTCGGCAGAGGCATTTCGGACATAACCGGCGAACCGGCCGACGCCGGAATGATGGGGTACGGCAAGGCCGAGCAACGGACGAGTGGGATCCACACCCGCCTGCGGTCGCGCGCTTTCGTCATCGACGACCGAAACCGACGGGTGCTGCTGATCGTCAACGATCTCCCCCTCGTGTTCGAGAGCATCCACAAGGCCGTGCTCCTACGACTGGCACGGCGATTCGGCGACGTCTACACCGATCGCAACACGATGATCACCGCGACGCATACGCACTGCGGACCGGGCGGCTATGCACATCACCTTCTGTACAACATGACGACGAGCGGCTTCAGACGAAAGACTTTCGACGCAATCGTCGACGGGATCGTCGAAGCTGTACAGCGTGCACACGCAGATGTTGCACCGGCATCGCTGAGGCTCGCGCACGGTCAGCTGCATTCGGCCAGCGCCAACCGCTCGCGAATCGCCTTCGAACGAAACCCGCAGGCGGACAAGGACTTCTTCCCCAACGCCATCGACCCGCAGACGACGCTGCTGGCGATCGAGCGGGACGGCGAACTCGTCGGCGCCATCAACTGGTTCGCCACACACAACACGAGCATGACCAACACCAACACGCTGATCAGCTCCGACAACAAGGGCTACGCGGCCTACCGGTGGGAACGGCTGACCGCGGGCGTCGATTACCGCAACGACACTGCGCCGCCGATCATTACGGCGTTCGCGCAGACCAACGCCGGCGACATGTCCCCCAATCTCGAGCTGAAGCCGGGGCACGGACCGACCGACGACGAAGTCGAGAACACGCGAATAATCGGCACGCGCCAGCACGACGCAGCAGTCGAACTGGTTGCGGGCGAACAGGTTCCGCTGGATGGCGCAATCGACCATCGCCTGCTCTACGTCACACTGTCGGACGTCGAAGTCGGACCGGAATTCACCGAGGACGGTCGCTCGCATCGAACCGGCTCGCCTGCCGCGGGTGCTTCCGCGATAGCCGGCGCTTGGGCGGACGGCGTCGGTTTCCCCGGATTTCGGGAAGGCCGCAATCCGATCTTCGACGGGCTCTCCCGCCACCTGCTCTACAGGGTGTCGCCGGCGATGGCGGACGCGCACGCACCGAAGGGGCTCGTCATGCCGGGCGGCCTGCTCAACCGCGTCACTCCGATCGTCGCCGAGCGGGTTCCCCTGCAGCTCATCCGAATCGGGCAGCTGTATCTGATCGGTATTCCCGGCGAGGTCACCATTGTCGCCGGCCTGCGGCTGCGCCGGACGGTGGCGGCCATCGTCGGTGCGCCGCTGCCGGACGTTCTCGTCGCCGGGTACAGCAACGGCTACATCCACTACGTAACAACGCCGCAGGAGTACGACGCGCAACAGTACGAGGGTGGCAGCACCCTGTTCGGCCGCTGGGAACTGCCTGCGCTGCAACAGGTTGCGGCCAGACTCGCGACCGCAATGCGCGACGGCGTCACCCTCGATCCCGGCGACCCCGCGCCGGATATCGCGCTCAAGAAGCGGCGCGGTCCGGGCAGCTCGCCTGCGGACACACCGCTTGCCGGGACCCTGTTCGGCGACCAACTGAGCGCTCCACCGTCGCGCGCACGGCCGGGCAGTGCGGTCCGCGCGGAGTTCGTCGGCGCCTACCCCAACAACGACCTACATCGCGGCGGGACCTTCTTCGAAGTGCAACGCGAGTCCGCCGCAGGGTGGATGTGCGTGGCGGACGACTGCGATTTCGAGACGACCTTCCGCTGGCGGCGCAAAGGAAAGTCGGGATCGATCATCACGATCACCTGGAACGTTCCCCAAACCGCAGAGCGCGGCCGGTATCGATTCGTTTACTTCGGCGACGCGCTGACCGCAGCCGGGGAAATCCAGCCGTTTACCGGCACATCGGACGAGTTTGCTATCGAATAGGGGTGTGCGCGATATGCCAGTTGTGGTCACTCGCCGATCGGTGCTCACGGGCGCTCTGGCGGCAGCCGCCGCACTCGGCGCCACACTCGTCCCGGGCGGCACTCCGGCGCGCGCTGCCGAGAGCAAGTTCCCGTTTCCGACCGGCCGAAACCTGACCGTCCTCGTTACCGGAGATGCCGGCACCGGTGCCGCCGGTCAACTCGCTGTCGCGGCCGCAGCGAAACAAGTCTTCGCGAACGAGCCACTCTCGCTCGCAATAGGCCTGGGCGACAACATCTACGAAGACGGCGCCGAGTCGCCGACCGACGACGAATTCGACACCAAGTTCGAGATCCCGAACACGGGTCTCGACGTGCCGTGGTTGATGGCGCTCGGCAACCACGACAACACGCTGATCGTCCCCGGCGACGGCAGTTGGCTCGAAAAGGGCAACAACGAGGTCGGCTTCCACAGCCGGTCCCCACGGTGGTGGATGCCGACGCGGTATTACTCGGTCGCGCTACCCGCCGACAATCCGGTTGTCGAGTTCTTCGTGCTCGATATAAATCCGCTCTGTTCCTACATTCCGCCGCTGCTGGGTTACTGGGCCGAGAACGGTCCGTACATGAACGAGCAACGCGACTGGCTGCGAACAGGTTTGGACTCGTCGTCGGCAACGTGGAAGATCGTGTGCAACCACTTCCCGTACATCAACAACGGCCCGCACGGGAATGCAGGCAACTACGACGGCATCCCGCTGCTGCCGCACGCGAACGGAACGTTTGCCAAGAGGTTCTTCGACGACATCGTTCTCGGCCGCGCCCAGCTGATGTTCTCCGGGCACGACCATTCCCAGCAGATACTGGCGCAGACGCCTGCGACACGCGGGACTCGGCAGGTGGTGTGCGGCGCCGCATCCAAGACGGTCGGCGGGCAGTCGCGAATCACCAATCCGGCTGTTTATCAAGACTTTTCGAGTCTCGGATTTATGGTGCTGAACATCTCGCCGGGCGCTGTCGCGGTGCGCGTGTACACCGTGGACGTTGCGAGCGGGAGTCCGACCTTGGCTCACCAGCAGCTGCTGGCGGGCGCCTGAAGTTTGCGAATTCACCTCTTGCGTCGCCGCACGATTAATGTAATGTACCGGTCAATACATTAAATGCGATGGAGGTCGATCGTGCCGCTGCGAGGGAAAACCGCGCTTGTCACAGGTGGTTCCCGCGGACTCGGCAAGGCGATGGTCGAAGCGTTCGCCGCCGCGGGCGCGGACGTGGTCATCGCCAGCCGCAAGCTCGACGGCTGCGAGAAACTCGCCGCCGAGATCCGCGAGAAGTACGGTCGGCGGGCGCTGCCCGTTGCGTGCAACGTCAGCGATTGGGAGCAATGCAATGCGCTCATCGACGCCGCCTACGCCGAATTCGGCCAGGTCGACGTGCTCGTCAACAACGCCGGACTCTCCCCGCTCTATCCGAGTCTCGACCAGGTCAGCGAAGCGCTCTTCGACAAGGTGATCGGCGTCAACCTCAAAGGTCCGTACCGACTGACTGCCGCGATCGGGACGCGCATGGCGGCGGGCGCCGGTGGGTCGATCATCAACATCAGCTCGATCGAAGCGATCACTCCCGACCGGCACGCACTCCCCTACGCAGCGGCGAAGGCAGGACTCAACGCCCTGACCGAAGGCTTCGCGCACTCGTTCGGACCGACCGTGCGCGTCAACGCAATCCAGTGCGGCCCGTTCGCCACCGACATTTCGACCGCCTGGACCGACGAGATTCGCGAGTACATGAAAGGCAGGCTCGCGCTCGGCCGGGCCGGTCGGCCCGATGAAATCATCGGTGCAGCCTTGTATTTCGCGACGGATGCATCGTCGTATGCCACCGGATCGATCCTTCGACTCGACGGCGGATGGCGGTGAAAGCCCTGGTTTACCAAGGGCCACAAGACATTGCGCCCGCCGAAGTCGCCGACCCGACTTTGCCGGACGAGCGTGGCGTCATCGTCCGGGTCACCGCCGCCGGGATCTGCGGTAGCGACCTGCACATCTACGGCGGCCACGGATTCAGCAGCGACATCGGGTTCTGCGTCGGGCACGAGGCGGTCGGCGAAATTGTCGAAGTGGGTCCGGCGGTCCGGCGGTTTGCGGTCGGCGAACGCGTTCTCGTCAGCGCATCGGTCGGGTGCGGACAGTGTCCTGCGTGCTTCGCGGGTCTCGTCGCGCGGTGCGAAAATGTCGCAGGTCCCCTGGATGCCTGCTATGGCCTGAGCGCGAAACTGCAAGGCGCGCAGGCGGAGTACCTTGCGGTCCCGCGTGCGGACTTCAACCTGGTCCACCTGCCCGATTCGATTTCCGACGACGCCGGAGTCGTGCTGTCGGACAACGCAGCAACAGCCTGGTATGGCGCACGGCGGGCACGGATCGCGCCCGGCGACACCGTGACCGTGATCGGACTCGGTCCGGTCGGCCTCATGGCGGTCCAGTCCGCCTTGGCGATGGGCGCCTCGCGAGTTTTCGCGGTCGACCTGATTCTCGAACGACGTTTGCGCGCAGCAGAACTCGGCGCAGAGCCTGTGGACTCCGACGAGCCGAAGAAGTTGATCCGCGAACTCACCGGTGGCGGCTCCGACGTCGCGATCGAGGCGGTCGGCGCGGATGCGACGATCACGTTGGCGATGAGCGTGGTCCGACGCGGCGGCAGGGTCGGCGTCGTCGGCGTGAGCCAGAACCCGAACTTCACCATGCACATGCCGTTGGCGCAGGTGAAGGAACTCGAGTTCACGATCGGTCTCTGTTCTGTGCAGTACGAGCTGCCGACCATTCTGCGGTTGACGGCGGCGGGCCGGCTGAATCCGGAGGCCGTTGTGTCGCATCGCCTTCCACTCTCGGACGGCGCCGACGCATATCGGCGATTTGCCGGACGCGAAGACGGCGTCAGCAAAATCGTTCTGGATCCGGCACGATGACTGCCCCTCGACGTGGCCGGCCGCCGCTCACCGACTCGGCCGATACACGCGATCGAATCGTCGAAGCCGCAACGGAGTTGTTCTACACCAAGGGTTTTCACGGGACGGGGATCGCCGAGATCAGTACGGTCTCGGGCGTGCAGCGGGGCGCGCTGTACTACCACATCAAGTCCAAAGAGGAATTGCTGTGGGAGATCATGCGCGACTACGTCGCATCGCTGCTTGCCGAAGCCCAGGTGATCGCGTCGACAAGCGACGATCCACAGACGAAGTTGCACAACCTCGTTCGCAGTCACGTCACCCTGATCATTCGGTACCGCCGCGAGGTCTCTATCCAACTGCGCGACGGCGGAGCCATGACCGGTGACCGCGCCGTCGAGTTGCAGGACCTCCGCGACCGGGTCCAGGAGGTCTGGCAGCGGGTGCTCGACGACGGCGTCGCGGCCGGCCTCTTCACCACCGCCGACCACGTCATCACCAACAGCTTGCTCGGGATGGTCAACATGGTCGCGTTCTGGTACCGACCGGACGGACCGCACAACCCCGACGAGATAGCCGACATGCTCGCGAACACAACGTTCGACGGGCTCGTACTGAAGCAGCGGAGGTAGCACGATGGCATGGGATTTCGAGACGGATCCGGAATTTCAGGAACTGCTCGACTGGGCTGACGAATTCGTCCGCACCGAGGTCGAGCCGCTGGACTACGTGTTCGCGAACCCATACGACCGGTCCGACGCGGAGGCGATGGCCTACACCCGCCCCTTGAAACAGCGAGTGAAGGACAAGGGGCTGTGGGCGTGCCACCTCGGGCCCGAGTTGGGCGGCCAAGGTTTCGGTCAGCTCAAACTCGGTTTGCTGAACGAGATCCTGGGCCGGTCGTTCTGGGCGCCGTCGATCTTCGGCTGCCAAGCTCCGGACTCGGGAAACAGCGAGATCCTCGCGCACTACGGCACTGCCGAGCAGAAGGCTCGCTACCTGCAGCCGTTGCTCGACGGCGATATCGGCTCCTGCTACTCGATGACCGAACCGCACGCCGGATCCGACCCGACGCTCTTCACCACCAGCGCCGTCCGCGATGGCGATTCGTGGGTCATCAACGGTGAGAAGTGGTTCAACTCCGTCGCGGCGTTCGCCGAGTTCTTCATCGTCATGGCCGTCACCAATCCGGATGTCAGCGCTTACCAGGGCATGTCCATGTTCATCGTGCCTGCTGGAACGCCAGGTCTCGAGATCGTCCGAAACGTGACGGTCCACGGGTTCAGCGAGCACGAAGGCTATGTCCGCTACACCGACGTCCGCGTACCGGCCGATCACCTGCTCGGCCCCGAAGGCGGCGCCTTCGTCGTCGCGCAGACCCGCCTCGGCGGAGGCCGGGTCCACCATGCGATGCGCACTGTCGCGGTGGTTCAGAAGGCATTCGACATGATGTGCGAGCGCGCGGTCTCGCGGCAGGTCCGCGGCGGGACGCTCGGATCGTTAGGCATGACGCAGGAGCGAATCGCCGACAGCTGGATCGAGATGGAGCAGTTCCGGCTACTCGTCCTCCGGACTGCGTGGAAGATCGACCATTACAACGACTACCTGAAGGTGCGCAAAGACATCGCCGCTATCAAAGTTGCGATGCCGAAGGTGATGCACGACGTCGCACAACGTGCCCTGCACCTGCACGGGGCGCTGGGAGTGTCGGAAGAGATGCCGTTCGCGCAGATGATGCTGTACGCGGAGGTCATGGGGATCGCCGACGGACCGACCGAGGTCCACAAGGCGACGTTGGCCAAGCAGATTTTGCGCGACTACCAGCCCGCCCCGGGGTTGTGGCCGACCCAGCACCGCCCGGCCCTGGAACAACAGTCGCGGGCGCACGTGGCATCCCGCCTCGAGCATCTTGTGGGGAATTTGTAAGGCTCTCGTCCTTGGTGCGCCCTCGCTCGCGAACCTTTTGCTCGTGCAGCGTGCCCCGCCGGGCGGCAGCGAACCTTTTGCTCGTGATCACCCCACCGAGCCGCGTCGTGCCCAACCATTTGCTCGTGATCACCCCACCCCACGGCGGCAACGAACAAAAGGCTCGGCCACACGGCGTGTCACGAACCCGATGCTCGTGATCACCCCACCCCGCCGGCGGCAACGAACAAAAGGCTCGCCCACACGGCGCGTCACGAACCCGTTGCTCGTGATCACCACGCCGAGCCGCGTCATACCCAACCATTTGCTCGTGCCCGCCGCGTCGTGCCCAACCATTTGCTCGTGATCACCCACCCCGCCGCGCCGTGCCCAACCATTTGCTCGTGCTCACCCCACCCCGCCGGCGGCAACGAACAAAAGGCTCCCGCACACGGCGCGTCACGAACCCGATGCTCGTGATCACCCCGCCGAGCCGCGCCATACCCAACCATTTGCTCGTGATCACCCCACCCCGCGGGCGGCAACGAACAAAAGGCTCCCGCACACGGCGCGTCACGAACCCGTTGCTCGTGATCACCACGCCCGCCCTGCCGTGCCCAACCATTTGCTCGTGATCACCACGCTCGCCGCGCCATGCCCAACCATTTGCTCGTGCTCACCCCACCCCACGCGGCGGCAACGAACAAAAGGCTCCCGCACACGGCGCGTCACGAACCCTTTGCTCGTGATCACGCCGGAAGGCCGCCTTCAGAGCACGCCCACTCAGTGAGCACGCACAGTGAACGTGTGTGCGTTGGGCCGTCGACACGCCCGGGCATGACGCAGGATCGTGTGCACGGTCCGACTTCGGTCGCCGACACGAGAACCGCGCGAACCAGAATCCCCTGTTCACAGCGTCGTAAATCCCCCCAAATGCGTGGCGCGTGTCATCTGCCACCACATGTGTAGGCCGTATCACCCTCTGTCGGATTGCTGTCAGGCTCCATTGCGCTTAGATTGTTCGGTGTACGCCTGTACACCGAAATGGAGTCGATTATGTCAGTCAACACCCAAGTCTTGAGTTCTTCACGGCTGGCTCGGCGCGTGCTCTCTTCATCGTTCGTGAAGGCGGCCACTACTCCCCACGGCATCGATCACTATCTCGAAATGATCGACCCCCTGTGGTCGCAGACCGAGATTCGCGCCGAGGTCACCGACGTCACCCGCAAAACTTCCGACAGCGTCACTCTGACGCTCCGGCCGAACGGCAACTGGAACGGCTTCCGGGCCGGCCAGTTCGTCCGCCTCTCCGTCGAAATCGACGGCGTCCGCCGAACCCGCTGCTACTCGCCGGCGGACTCGGAGTTCCGCCGCGACGGCCGCATCGAACTGACCATCAAGGTCGACCCGAACGGTCTCGTGTCGCGCCACCTGCGCGAGCATGCGCGTCCCGGCACGGTCGTCCAGCTTTCCCAGGCCCAGGGTGAGTTCGTGCTGCCGTTGCCGCATCCGCGTCGCATCCTGCTGATCAGCGGCGGCTCCGGAATCACGCCGGTCATGTCGATGCTGCGCACCCTGTGCGACAAGGCATACAACGGCAAAATCACGTTCTTGCACTACGCGTTCACCGAAGAAGACGTCATCTACAACGACGAGTTGAACGCGCTCAAGGAGAAATACGAATCGCTCCGCATTGTGCGCGCCTACACCGATCAGCCCCTCGGTGGCGACCTCAGCGGCTTCTTCAGCCGCGAACACCTCGTCAAAGCAGAACCGCACTTTGCCGAAGCCGAAGCCTACGTCTGCGGCCCGGTGCCGTTGATGGACTCGGTGCGCGCGCTCTTCGCCGAAGAAGGGCTGGAAGATCAACTGCATCTCGAGCAGTTCGCCGCGCCCGTGCGCACCGTGAGCAGCGATGACGCCGAGGGCGAGATCAGCTTCTCCGCAAGCGGTACGTCAGTCGCGAACAGTGGGCGCACTCTGCTCGAACAAGCCGAGGACGCCGGCCTCACACCCGAGTACGGCTGCCGAATGGGCATCTGCTTCTCGTGCGTCCGCCGCAAGGACACCGGCCTGACCCGCAACGTCATGACCGGCGACCTGTGCAGCGAAGGCGACACCAACGTCAAGATCTGCGTCTCCGTTCCAGTGGGCGACGTGTCGATCGATCTCTGAGCGAACCCGCCCACCCAGCCTGATCCACACTTTGGAGGAACCATGACCACCGCACACGCAAAGCTCACGCCAGAAGAAATCGAAGCCTTCGGAACGGAAATCGACGCAATCCGCAAGCGCGTCGCTGCCGACCTCGGCGAGCGCGATGCCGATTACATCCGCAACATCGTCACCATGCAGAAGCGCCTAGAGGTCGCCGGTCGTGGACTGCTGTTCTTCGGATTCCTGCCGCCGGCTTGGCTGGCCGGCGTCACCGCCCTCTCGTTGTCGAAGATCATCGACAACATGGAGATCGGCCACAACGTCATGCACGGCCAGTACGACTGGATGCAGGATCCGGCGCTGACGTCAGGCAGCTTCGAGTGGGACAACACGATCGCGAGCGACAGCTGGCGTTACACCCACAACTACATCCACCACACCTTCACGAACATCGTCGGCAAGGACCACGACGCGACCGGCTACGGCGTCATGCGCCTGACCGAGGAGACACCGTGGCATCCGGTGTGGCTCGGCAACCCGGTCTACGCGTTCCTGCTGCAGACGTTCTTCCAGTGGGGCACCGCGCTCCAGGAGCTCGAGTCGGAGAAGATCATCCGCGGCGAGAAGACGTGGGACGAAGCCAAGGAAGCATTCGGCAGGTTCACTCGCAAATCCGGTCCGCAGGCACTCAAGGACTACGTGATCTTCCCGGCGCTGTCCGGACCGTTCGCGCCGCTGACGTTCGCGGGTAACGCGACGGCGAACCTCGTTCGCAACTGGTGGGCGTCGTCGGTCATCTTCTGCGGCCACTTCCCGGAGGGCGTCCAGACGTTCTCGATCGAAGAAACCGAGAACGAGAGCCAGGCTGCCTGGTACTACCGCCAGGTGTGTGGTTCCGCGAACTTCACCGGCGGTCAGTGGCTGCAGATCCTGTCGGGCAATCTGAGCTTCCAGATCGAGCACCACCTCTTCCCCGACCTGCCCGCGAGCCGCTACGCCGAAATGTCGGTCGAGGTCAAGGAAATCTGCGAGCGCTACGGCGTGCCGTACCACAACCAGCCGATGTACAAGCAGCTCGGCAGCGTCTGGAAGAAGATCTTCAAGCTCGCACTGCCGGACAAGCTCGTCGAGAGCATCACTCCGGTCGACACCACTGATGAAAAGACCAAGGAACTGACCCGCGCTTCCTAGGGTCAGGGCTGGCGGACAATCCGTCCGCCACCGGCGCGCTTGGCTTCGTACATTGCGAAGTCGGCGCGCTTCATCATTTCGTGGAACAGTTCGCCGCGGACCGCTGCACCGATGCTGGTCAACTCCGACGTCCACACGCCGGTGCTCGCCGAGAGCGGCAACTTGTCGCGCACCGAGTGGACTGCGGCGTGCACCTTCTCCGCGAGGGCGTCGACGTCGTTCCGCGTTGCGATGACGACGGCGGCGAACTCGTCACCGCCCAGCCGCCCGAGCAGTCCGTCGGGCGGCACCGCGTGCGACAAGCGTTCGGCGATGCTGCGCAGGGCGATGTCACCCGCATCGTGGCCGTGTTCGTCGTTCAGGGCTTTGAAGCCGTCGAGGTCTATGACGATCGCGACGAGCAGCAGATCGGTCTGGGCCGACGCCGCGACCAGCTTGTCGACCCCTTCGGCGAGCCCGCGCCGGTTGAGCAGGTCGGTCAGCGGGTCGCGGTAGGACGTCTGGGCGTCCCGCTTCAAGAGTTGCAGCCCGGTCTGCATCGCGGCCGGCGGAAGCAGGACCACGCCTCCGACGACCAACGCCTGGCCCGCCAGGAAGAGTAGGTCATCTGTCGCGAGGGCGATGCGAATGCCCGCGACGGCGCCCACTGCCACCGCGAACCCGATGTGCCCCACAATGATTCGCGGACTGTGCAGCAGCGTGGCATAGAGGCCGGGAATCATGAACAACCCACAGGCGGCCAAGGCCGCGGACGGATCACGAACACCGAACAGCACCACTGCGGCAAGGGTGCAATCGGCCCAGCAGAGAAAGATCAGCGAGCGCCGCTCGGTCGGCCAGCGCACCGTCCACCAACGAATTCCGGCGTAGAACGCGCTCGCTACAAGAATTACTCCGCCCCAGACAGCGGCCACAGACGCCGGCCGCTGGTCGCTCGACAGGATGAGAACGCCGCAGACTCCCGCAACGGCGCACGTCAATGCGACCACCTGCCGAAGAGCCGAGCTCAACGACCGGCGGTCGAAGAAGTCCGGCAACCACGTGTAGTCGAAGTCGGACCTCCACCAGGCGAGAAGCGCTCTACGCGTCATGTTCGTCCAGGCAGTTCACGAGCGAGCGCCTCGTTGCCGAGCCGTCCATTCCATGCTGGAAAGCATAGGTCGCTGAGGGTTACCTACGTCGCCGGATACGGCTACTTAGGCGCAGACAGCTCGAGCGCAATGTTGTCCGGATCCCGGAACTCGAGAATGTACATCGCGCCGATGTCCTTGATGCCCGCGTGGGCAATTCCGGCGGAATCGAGCAAGGTGACGGCGGATTCGAGTTCGGACCGGTCGGCAACCGCGAACGCCAGGTGGTCGAGACCGACGCGATTCTCGTCGAAGCTGTCCGTCGCTACTGGACGCAGACCGAGCAACCCCTGCCCGACCTGATACAGCACGCCACCGAACAGGAAGCCGAGTCGCTCACGCGTGGCGTCGTCGGCGTCGGCCGGCACCTCCAGTGCAACCGGCCATCCGAAGACGGTGTCGTAGAACGCTTTCGACCGGTCGATATCGGTGACCGTCAGGCGGACATGGGAGACGGACTTCGTCGTAATCGGCACGACATCGATCCTGTCACCCGGAACACGAAAGTGGCCCCACTCGAATCTTCGAGTAGGGCCACTTCTCAGTGGAGCTGCCGGGAATCGAACCCGGGTCCTCCGCCGCATTTCCAGGGCTTCTCCGTGTGCAGTTCGCTAAGTCTCTACTTGGATCTCCCAGTCTCGCGAACAAGCCAGGATGACGATCCCAGTCGCTGTTTGATGTCCCGCACGACTCCGCGACCGAGTCGATTGGTAAATCCCTCTAGCTGATGCCAGGACCCGGGCCGAGGGAGAGCCCGAACTGACAGACACGCCCTAGGTGCTTTTAGGCAGCGAGAGCGTAGTCGCGCTGATTGGAATCGGCGCTTAATTGGTTGCAATGACGCTTACGGTGGTCTCTTGCCTGCACCGACACGCTTCCCCTGAATCAACGTACGCAGTCGAAACCGTTCAGCCCCGTACGCCCCAGCACTTTGCCGGGCTATCTAGTCTAACGCGCCCCGGCACCAGGTTCATCCCAATTACGGCGGTAAGCCGCACCTCTTGACAACTTAGCGACCAAAAGGTTTCTATGTGTGCATGAGCTTCGACACGATCATCAAGAACGGCCGCTGGTTCGACGGCACCGGCGCCCCGTCGGCTGACCGCAACCTCGGCATTCGCGATGGTCGGGTCGCCACCGTCTCCGCGGAACCGCTCGACGAGACGGACTGCCCGCAGATCATCGACGCAGCGGGCAAATGGGTGTTGCCGGGAATGGTCGACATTCACACGCATTACGACATCGAAGTGCTCGAAGGCCCGGCGCTGTCGGAATCGGTTCGCCATGGCGTCACGACCATCTTCCTCGGGTCCTGTTCGCTGTCGACCGTGCACGTCGACGCCACAGTGGCGGGCGACATCTTCGGCCGTGTGGAGGCCATTCCGCGTCGGCACGTGATCGACGCGATCGAAGCGCGAAAGACCTGGTCCACGGCGAGCGAGTACGTCACCGCGCTCGAGGACCTCCCCCTCGGCCCCAACATCGCCGCGTTCATCGGGCACTCCGACATCCGCAGCGCGCAACTCGGCCTCGACCGCGCGACGCGAAAAGATGCCCGTCCGACAAAGACCGAGCTCGACTCGATGGAAGCCGCACTCGAAGAGGCGCTCGACGCCGGCTTCGTCGGAATGTCCGCACAACAGTTGCTTTTCGACAAGCTCGACGGCGACACCTGCCGCTCGCGGACCCTGCCGTCGACCTACGCGAAAGCACGGGAGCGACGACGACTGAACGCCGTTCTGCGTCGGCGCCGCCGGGTGCTGCAAGCCGGTCCGGACATCACGTCGCCGCGAAGCATCGCCGCAATGACGCTGTCCACCCTCGGAATCGGACGCAAACGACTCAAAACCAGCCTGCTGTCGGCTGCCGATATCAAGGCCAACCCGTTCCTCGTCTACATCATGGGACCGATCGCCCGCACACTGAACAAGCTCGGCGGTGACTTTCCGCTGGCAGCATCTGCCCGTTCCGTTCGAGGTGTATGCCGACGGCATCGACCTCGTCATCTTCGAGGAATTCGGCGCGGGTGCGGCCGCTCTGCACCTCGCCGACCAGGTCGAGCGAAACGCCCTGATGCAGGACGAGAACTACCGCCGCAAGTTCCGCAAGCAGTACGACGCGAAGTTCGGCATGCGGGTGTGGCATCGCGATTTCTTCGACGCCGAGATCGTCGACTGCCCGGACGATTCGGTCGTCGGCAAAACCTTCGGTCAGGTCGGTGTGGAAAACGGCCTGCATCCGGTGGACGCGTTCCTCGACCTGGTCGTCGCCTACGGGACGAAACTCCGCTGGCGGACAACGATTTCGAACCATCGCCCGGAATTTCTGGCCAAGTTGGGCGCCGATGCCGGCGTGCAGATCGGCTTCTCGGACGCGGGTGCACACCTGCGGAACATGGCGTTCTACAACTTCGGGCTCCGCTTCCTGCGGCGGGTCCGCGATGCGCAGCGAGCCGGACTCGAATTCATGACGCTCGAGCACGCCGTGCACAGACTGACCGGCGAACTCGCCGAGTGGTACGACATCGACGCGGGGCACCTCCGCGAAGGTGACCGCGCGGACGTCGTCATCGTCGATCCCGCACACCTCGACGGCACCCTCGACGACTACGCCGAAAGCCCCATCCCGGCGTTCGACAATCTGCCGCGCATGGTGAATCGCAACGACGCCGCCGTCACCGCCGTATTCGTCGCCGGCCAACTCGTCGTTGCGGACGGCCAACCGACCCCTGAACTGGGAATTCGCCGCACCGGACAGTTCCTCCGGGCCGGCGCGAAGTGACGCAGGCTCCCCGCCGGACGCAGGCCGAGCGGAAGAGCGCAACAATGGCCAAGCTCGTCGAAGCCACGATCGAAGCGATCGAGGAGGTCGGCTACCACCGGGCGTCGGTCGGCGAAATCAGCACCAGGGCGGGCGTGTCCAAAGGTGGGTTGTTCCGGCATTTCGAGTCCCGGCTGGAGTTGGTCGTCGCCGCCGCCGAGGAGGTCGGCCGCCGGCACATGACGAACTTCAGGACATTGCGCGCGACCACGGGCCACTTGAGTCCACTCGACCTCGTCCGCGAGGCGAGGTCGGCAACCCGGCACGAGACGAACGTGGTCTGGTTCGAGTTGCTCGTCGCCGCACGGACCGAGCCGGAGCTGCGGGAACGGTTGAGCCCGGTCGCGCGCGCGTTGCTCGACGACGTGGAAAACGCGGCACGCGAAACCGTCGAGCCTGGCGTTTCGGATGAGCTCACGCAGCTTGTCGCGACATCGCTCATCCACATGTTCGACGGTGAATCGATTTTTCGGTACACCTATCCCCGGCCCGAACTCGAAGAGGCCAGGCTGCATGCCGCGGCACGCCTACTCGAATCGCTCACACAGCGATAAGGGCGACGGCCCCCAGGGCAAGCACCATGCCGACCTGCTGCAACCGGCCGACCCGCTCCCCCAGCATCACCATCGCCAGCAGCACAGTCGCGGCCGGATACAGCGAACCGATCACGCTGACCAAGGACAACAATCCGCTCTGAAACGCGAACAGCATCGCGCTCGAACTGATGACGTCGAGGAAGCTGACGTAGACCGCAAGCCGCAGCGGTTCGCCGCGTGGCGGAGAAAACAACCGGGCAGCCACTGCGACCAACCAGACGACGAGGGTCGCGGCCACGCGCGAGACGACGATCGGCCACAGGCCGCCGCCTTCGGGGATCCTGTGCAGGAAAATGAACGAGACGGCGAACGCGACGCCGGAGCCGACGGTCAACCACGCAACGGTCGCAGTGAACCGCAGTTCGCGACCGCCGGTGATCTCTTCGGTCGTCGAATCCGGCGATTCCCGGCTGACGAGCACGACCGCAACCAGCGCGAGAGCGATTCCGACGAACGCCAGGGCACCCGGTCGTTCGCCGATCCCGATCCCGACGACGACTGGAATTCCCGCCACGAGCACAGCCGTCAGCGGTGAAACGACGGCCATCGGACCCGACGCCAATGCCAGGTAGAACCACCAGACCGCCAGACCTGCGGCAATGCCCGACGCGAGCGCCCACCACACCGCCGGAGCAGTCAGCGATCCGCCGAAGAAGGGCGCCACGAGCAGAACAATGAGCACCGACAGCGGATAGGACACGATCACAATGCGGAGCGCAGCGACCCGCCTGGACGCGACGCCGCCGATGAAATCGCTGACGCCGTAGCCGACCGCGGCAACCAGCGCGAGCGCAATTGCCGTCAGCGCATGCCCTTGATCCTGCGACCGAGTTCCCGGGTCACTTCGCGCTCAGCGTCGCGCTTGGCAAGATCCTGCCGCTTGTCGTAGTCCTGCTTGCCTCGCGCAAGCGCGAGTTCGACCTTGACTTTGCCGTCGGCGAAGTACAACGAGAGTGGTACGAGCGTTTGGTTTCCCTCGCGCGTCTTACCGACGAGATGCTCGATTTCCCGCTTGTGGAGCAACAGCTTCCGGGTGCGGCGGGGCGCGTGGTTGGTCCACGAACCGTGCGTGAACTCCGCGATGTGAAGCCCGCGCAGCCACACTTCGCCGTCGTCGACAGTCGCGAACGCGTCGACAAGCGAAGCCTTGCCCTCGCGCAGGCTCTTCACCTCGGTACCGACCAGCGCGATGCCGGCCTCGTACACATCGATGATCGAATAATTGTGCCGAGCCTTGCGGTTGGTCGCTATCGCCTTGCGGCCCTTCTCTTTCATGTCCAGGCCCCTTTCCGCGCAGACTCGATCGATCGTCATCAACAGCAATAACAATAGGTGCTACAGCAATCGAATTATTCCCGCACGTACAGGCGCAGGGTGATGTAGGCCGTCAGAGCCGCGAAACCGACGCCGCCGACCGCGAGGAACGGCGAGATCAGCACGACGTCCCAACCGGTCACCTGCGCGAAAACGTTGCTCTTGTAAAGATCACCGAGCGCACCATCGATGACCAGCGGTTTCGCTATGAGCAGTCCGGCGATCGCCAGGATGAATCCGAGCATCGCGGCAACGACGGCCTCCACGAGGAACGGCAGTTGCGTGTACCACCGCGTTGCGCCGACGAGTCGCATGATCCCGACCTCCGCACGGCGGGTGAATGCCGCGATCTGCACCATGTTCGCGATCAACAGAATCGCGGCAAGCGCCTGGACGAGCGCGATCGCGAAGGCTGCGTTGCGCAGACCGTTGAAGACGTTGACCAGGCGGTCGACGAGTTCCTTCTGGTTCAGGATGTTGCCGACGCCTTCGCGACCTTCGAACTTCTCGAAGATGACGCCGTAGCGATTCGGGTCTTCCATCTTGACCTTGAACGACGCCGGCAGCGGAATCGCTTCACTCGCGAGGTCCGCCAATTCGGGCTGGGTCTTCTGGAGGTACTCACGTGCCTGCGCCTTGGTGAGATAGTCCACCGCCTCCACACCCGGTGTGTTGTGCTCCAGGTCGTCGCGCAGCGACATGCAGATCGGCTGCTCGCAATTCGGATCGGCTTCCGTCTGCTCATCGGTCAGGAAGATCTGCACCTCGACGCGGTCCAGGAAGATCGCCTTCGTGTTGTTGGCCATCTGCACCGCGAGCAGGCCACCACCGAACATCGCCAGCGAGATCGCAGTCGTAAGGATCATCGCCAGGGTCATCGTGATGTTGCGGCGCAGGCCTTGCAGAACCTCGCTGAAGATGAAACTGAAGCGCATATCGGTTCGCTGTCCTTAATGTGTCGAACTCACAGGTGTGCGGAAAGGAAGGTCGTTATCGACCGACGCCGTAGACGCCTCGTGCTTCGTCTCGGACGACCTTGCCCAGATCGAGTTCGACGACCCGCCTGCGCATCGCGTCGACAATGTGGTTGTCGTGCGTTGCCATGAGCACTGTCGTGCCGGTTCGGTTGATGCGCTCGAGCAGCAACATGATGTCCTGGCTGGTGTCCGGATCCAGGTTTCCGGTGGGCTCGTCCGCGAGCAGAACCAGTGGCCGATTCACGAACGCGCGCGCGATCGCGACGCGCTGCTGCTCGCCGCCGGACAGCTCGGTCGGCAACCGATCCGCCTTGCCTGCCAACCCGACCAGCTCGAGCACCTCCGGCACGGTGCGCTCGATGAACGAGCGCGGCTTGCCGATCACCTCTAATGCGAAGGCCACATTCTGCTCGACCGTCTTCTGCTGCAGCAGCCGAAAGTCCTGGAAAACACAGCCGATTCGTTGCCGCAGCTTCGGCACTCGGCGCGCCGACAGCTTGTTCACATGGAAGTCGGCGACCTTGATGTCACCCGACGTCAGCGACTCTTCTTTGATGAGAAGTCTGATGAGCGTCGACTTCCCCGAACCCGACGCGCCGATGATGAAAACGAACTCGCCCTTGTCGACTTCGATGCTCACCTTGTCCAACGCCGGACGTCCGGACGCCTTGTAGGACTTGGACACATTCTGGACGCTGATCACGGGGAGCCAGTGTAGCGTCAGCCACTCCTGTCCCAGCTCAGGTGAAGCCGCAGCCTGTCAGCTCGGCGGCGCCGGAGTCGTCGACTGCTGGACAGCAGTAGTGGTCGGCGCAACCGTTGTCTGCACGACGGTCGTGGGTGCAGCGGGCACGGGTTCCGACGACGTCGACGTTGGCGCTTGAATCATCGGAATGAACTCTTGGGGCTGCACCGGCGTCGGGCGCACGAGGACGTAGAGCGCCATCAGCAGAACCCAGACTCCGATAAGGATCAGCGTGGAACGGCGCGGCTTGGTGGCCTTCACGCGCGATCCCCCAAAGTGTCGTCAGGTCTGAGCATTTCCGACGACATGCCTGCCGCCGCGGTACCGAAGCCTTCGCGGCGCAGGGCCGCGGCGACTCGTATCCGCAACTCCCGGCCGACCTGAAACTGCTTGCCCGGCAACGTGCGTGCGACCATGCGGATATTGACCTGATCCATCTCGAAGCTTTCGATTCCCATCACGCTCGGCTCGTCGAGCAACAACGCCTGTAGCCGCTTCTCTTTGTATGCCTTCGCACCGACGTCACGCAGAATCTCGTTGACATGGTTGATGTCGGCAGTGGACGGAATCGGGACGTCGACAACGGCCCGTGCCCAATCCTTCGACAGGTTGGTAACTTTCACGATCTGCCCGTTCGGCACGATGACGACCTCGCCGTCGGTCGACCGCATCTTTGTGACGCGCAGAGTCACGTCTTCGATCGTTCCGCTCGCTTCGCCGCCCGCATTCACCGCGATCTCGACGACGTCACCGAAGCCGTACTGCCGCTCGGTGATGATGAAGAAGCCGGCGAGAATGTCTTGGACGATCCGCTGCGCACCGAAGCCCAGCGCCGCACCGAGGACCGCCGCCGGAGCGACGAGACCGCTCAGCGAAAAGCCCAGCCGTTGCAGGACTTCCATGCCGATGAGGATGTAGGCAATCGTCAGGACGACCCATGTCAACACCTGCGCGAGCGCGTGGCGGTGCTTCTCGGCCTCCGAACGGACGAGGGCGTCGCTGTGCTGAAAACTCTGATCGATCTGCTCGAGCACCCGATCGCGCAACCACGCAACCAACCGCCCGAAGATCACGGCGCCCAGCACGAAAAGGACGATCTCGAGCCCGCTCGACCGTACCCAATCGCTGAGGTCCGTCGTCGGCGCTATTCCCAATGTCGGCATACGTCAGGCCTGCTCGCTCATGCGCCACCGAATGCCGGACTCGATGAATTTGTCGAGGTCGCCGTCGAGCACAGCGGTCGGGTTGTTGACCTCGTAGTTGGTACGCAGATCCTTGACCATCTGGTACGGGTGCAGGACGTAGCTGCGCATCTGGTTGCCCCACGAACTACCGCCGTCGCCCTTGAGCGCGTCCATCTCGGCTCGCTCTTCCTTGCGCTTGCGTTCGAGCAGCTTGGCCTGCAGCACCCGCATCGCGGAAACCTTGTTTTGCAGCTGCGACTTCTCGTTCTGGCAGGTGACGACGATTCCGGTCGGGATGTGTGTGAGGCGGACCGCCGAGTCGGTGGTGTTGACGCTCTGTCCACCCGGACCCGACGAGCGGTACACGTCGACCCGGATCTCGCCTTCGGGGATGTCGATGTGGTCCGTCGTCTCGACGACGGGCAGTACCTCGACCTCGGCAAACGACGTCTGACGACGGCCCTGGTTGTCGAACGGACTGATTCGGACGAGTCGGTGGGTGCCCTGCTCGACCGACAGCGTGCCGTACGAGTAGGGGGCCTTGACCGCGAACGTCGCGCTCTTGATTCCGGCCTCTTCCGCGTAGGAGGTGTCGTAGACCTCGACGCCGTAACCGTGCTTCTCGGCCCAGCGGATGTACATACGCATCAACATCTCGGCCCAGTCCGCCGCGTCGATACCGCCCGCGCCGCTCCGGATGTTGACGAGTGCGTCACGTTTGTCGTATTCCCCGGAGAGGAAGGTGCGGATTTCCATCGACTCGATGTCTTCATGCAGTTTCGCGCGCTCAGCGTCAGCATCGGCGGTCGCGGCGACTGCAGCGTCACCGTCTTCGCCTTCGGCGAGTTCATAGAGGACCGGCAGATCTTCGAGTCGCTGGCGAAGCTCGTCGACTCGGCGCAGTTCCCCCTGCGCGTAGGACAGCTGGCTGGTGACCTGTTGCGCGTGCTCCTGGTCGTTCCACAGCTCGGGATCGGCAGCCTGGTGCTCGAGCTCATCGATCCGACGCCGCAGCTCCTCGACGTCGATAACCGACTCGATGGTCTTCATGCTGGTGTCGAGCTTGGCGAGATCGTCCGCAACGTCAGGATGCACGATTTTCTAGGTTACCCGTGGCAGGAGACCGACCGTAACCAGCGAGGGGTCCACCCTTCTATTCATGCTGCGCCGATGGGTCGTGTTCGCAGCGCTACGTCTACAGGATTCATATGCGTAATTCCGAATATGAGGAGAACCCTGTGACAGTCACCGATGAGTACTTGGCGAACAACGCCGATTACGCCGCGCAGTTCAGCGGACCATTGCCGTTGCCGCCGAGCAAGCACGTCGCAGTTGTCGCCTGCATGGACGCACGCCTCGACGTGTACCGCATCCTCGGCCTGAGCGAAGGCGAAGCGCACGTGATTCGCAACGCCGGCGGCGTCGTTACCGACGATGAAATCCGCTCGCTCGCGATCAGCCAGCGTCTGCTCGGCACGAAGGAAATCATTCTCATCCACCACACGGATTGCGGAATGCTGACGTTCACCGACGACGACTTCAAGCGCGGCATCCAGGAGGAGACGGGCCTCAAGCCGGCGTGGTCGGCCGAGGCGTTCCCCGACCTCGACGACGACGTGCGCCAGTCATTGCGCCGGATCGAGCAGAGCCCGTTCGTCACCAAGCACGAGTCCCTGCGCGGCTTCGTTTTCGACGTCGCCACCGGCCTGCTCAACGAGGTCAAGATCGACTGATTTTGGGGGCTGCGCCTCTGTGCGTCAGCGCCTCGACCCAGGTCACGCCGTCGACCTCGCTCGCGCCAGTCTTGTCGGCCGAGAACTCGACGGTGTGGACCACGGCCCGCGTCACGAAGTCCAACGCATGAACACGGACCGCCGCGCCCTCGACCACGATGCGCAGTCCTTGATTGAACGGTCCGTCGTGCGGCCGCTCGCCGCCGCGTCCGTCCGGACCAAAACCGGTCTGGACTGCGCCGGTATTGGCGGCGGCAAAGCCTCTCGCCCGTGTGAACCAGTCGGCGCGCGACAAGTTCCAGTGGCTGTGCCCGCTCAGGAACAGCACTTCCGGATGCGCCTCCAGCAGCGTCAGAAGCTGGTCCGCCTCCGCGTAATCGCGCGAATACATCTTCGGCGCCTGAGTGACCGGGTCGTCGTACGTTCCGGACACGGTATGCGGCAGCGGATGGTGACTCAACACGACGACCGGTGCGGAGACGTTCGTGTCGAGTTCCGCGGCCAGCCACGCCAACTGATCGGCGCCCAGGACCACGTAGTGACCGGATTTCTCGCTGCCGTCGAGCGTGCCCAGCCGCAGGACCTTGACATCGCCGATCCGGTGCGCCGAATAGAGGCCCGGCATCCCGGTGAACTGCAGAAATCGGTCGATGGAGACACGGTTGGTGCGGTGGTTGTAGAAGTCGTGATTACCGATGGTGAACAACGCCGGCGGATGCGGTGCCGCCGCCAAATGCGCGAAGAGCTCCCGGTACTGCCGAACCCGACCGTTGGCCGTGAGATCGCCGTTGACGAAAAGTGCGTCCGCCGTGCCGAATTCGGCGAGCGCCGACAGGGCGGTATCGAGGTCCACCATGTCTGCCTGGGTGTCCGAGAGAACGTCGAACGCAACGGCCTGCGCCATGGCTTCAATTGTGCAGGGCTAACGTGTCCACCGTGGCCGACCTCTCAGACGACCTTGCTCTCGCGCTGCGAATCGCAGACGACGCCGATGCCATCACGCGCTCGCGTTTCGGTGCGATCGACCTGCACATCGATGACAAGCCCGACCTGACGCCGGTCTCCGACGCAGACCTCGCGGTCGAGCGATCGGCCCGCGCCACACTCGCGCAGGAGCGTCCCGGCGACGCCGTCCTCGGGGAAGAATTCGGTGGCACAGCCGGGTTCAGCGGTCGGCAGTGGGTGATCGACCCCATCGACGGCACCAAGAACTTCGTTCGTGGCGTGCCGATCTGGGCGTCGCTGATAGCGCTGCTGGTCGACGGCGTTCCCGTGGTCGGCGTCGTGAGTGCGCCCGCGCTGGTCCGGCGGTGGTGGGCCGCCGAAGGTGCCGGTGCCTGGACGCAATTCGCCGACCAGCCCGCGCGCAAGATTTCCGTGTCGGCGATCGAATCGCTCGACGCCGCAAGTCTCTCGTTCGCGAGTCTGTCGGGCTGGCGCGAACGTGGACTCCGTGAGCAGTTCGTCGGATTGACCGACGAGGTCTGGCGTGTCCGCGGCTACGGCGACTTCTTCTCGTACTGCCTTGTTGCCGAGGGCGCGGCCGAGATCGCGGCGGAGCCCGAGGTGTCGTTGTGGGACCTCGCACCACTCGACGTGCTCGTCCGCGAAGCCGGGGGCAAATTCACCGGACTCGACGGCTCACCGGGGCCGCACAGCGGTAGCGCGGTCGCGACCAACGGACCGCTGCACGCGGCCGTACTACGCCGGGTCGGCGTGTCCTGACCTGACGCTCCGGCCCAGAACGAACTCGGCAACATCCGCGGTCACGACGCTGTGCACCGGTTCGTGCAGAAGGTCGTGGCCCGCGTCGACGTATTCGCGCAGCTCCACCCCGGTCTGCCGGTCCACCCACTCGCGGATCGGATCGATCGGTGCGAGCCTGTCGTCGACGCCGTGTACGAGGAGCGTCGGAATGACCGGCGCTCGCAGTGTGACGACACTTTTCGGCGTCCCGCACAGGACGGCGGCAGCGATTCCCGCCGTTCTCGACTGCAACGCGACAAGGGCGGTCGCTGAACCGAGCGAGTGTCCCATCAACACGACCGACCTGTCCTTACGTGCGAGTTCGACCAGTTGCCAGGCATTTTCGGCGAGGTCCGACAACGGGGCAAGCTGGTCGGGTTCACCTTCGCTCAGTCCATGTCCGACGTGGTCGAGTGCCCACACTTCGATCCCGCGGGCGTTCGATGCCCGGGCAAAACGGTGGTAATCGCCGGTGTGCTGACGGCTACCGTGCAGAAAGACGAGAACGGCCGCCGGCGTTTCCACCGCCCAGGTCCTGTAGTGGACGCGGCCACTCACACCATCGAAGAAGGGCATCAGCCGAAGCACTTTCCTTCACCGCGATACGTCGGCACCGACCGCCGAGTTCCGTCGCTGTCCACGATGTGCACCTCGTTGAACCGCTCGCACAGCTCGCCGGCTTTCGCGTGCCGGAACCAGACGCGATCACCGACAGCGATCTTTTCCGCCGCGGCCCCGGCCACCGGCGTCTGCACCTCGCCCGCGCCCTCACCACCGAGCAGCTTCAGCCCGACCGGCCATGTCGGCTTCGGAAGCCGCGACGCACCGGCCGGGCCTGACGCGATGTATCCGCCCGCGAAGACTGTCGCGATCTTCGGCGCGGGCTTGCGGAGTGCGACGGTTGCGAAGTACATCGACGGCTGCGGGACGAAAGATCGGTAATCGTCGAACAGGCCGGGAACGTACAGCCCCGAACCTGCCGTCACCTCCGTGACACCGCTGTCCGCGATGCTGACCTCGATCGAACCGCTGCCACCGCTGTTGACTATCTCGAGCTCGCCGACCTCCGCGCGGACCGCATCGACAACCAACCCGCGTCGCTTCCCGATGTCGCTCGCGGAAGCCCGCTTCATCAACCGAACGGCCAGGCTCGAATCCGGCAGGCCCGCGATCTGAGCTTCGTACGTCATGACGCCGACGACGGCGAAACCACGCTCAGTGGCGGCCCGAGCCAAGCTCGCGGCTTGTTCGGGAGTGTGGACCGGCGACCGCCGCGCGCCGAGGTGCAACGGACCTACCCGCAACGACGCGTCGACGTCGAGGCAGATCCGCGGCGTGACGAGGTCGGTGCCGATGGCGTCGCGTATGAGGTCGAGCTGTCCGACGTCGTCGATCATCAAGACGATTCGCTCGAGTAGTTCGTCATCCTGGCCGTACTCGGCGAGCGCCGACCTGTGCAGAGTCGGGTACCCCAGCAGGATGTCGCGCGCACCTTCGCGAGCGAGCCACATCGATTCGGGCAGCGAGAACGACATGATCCCGCGAAAACCGGACTGGCCCGACAGGTCGGTTCCGAGCACTTCTTCCAGCACCGCGCGGCACCGGACGGACTTGCTCGCAACTCGAATCGGCACGCCGTCGGCACGCCGCACGAGGTCTCGGGCGTTGGCACGCAGGGTCGTCAGGTCGAGGGCGGCAAACGGAGCGTCGAGGTCCGCTGTAGCCGCGGCCAACCGGTCCACGACTGCCCGCGGGTCAGGTGCGCGGCGCATCGATCGCCTTCGACGCGACGATCCCGGCGAGGTCGTCGATCTGCGCGATCAACGCTTCGCTGCTGTGGTCCACCAACCAGCGCAAAGTCAGTCCGTTCAGTAGTGCGAGGCTGAACCGCGCGATCGCCGGCAGCGGCTCCAACCACACCGTGTGCGTCCGTTTGGCACACTCGTCCAAGAAAAGGATCGCTTCCTGATCCATGATCCGATACTGCTCCGCGCCGACCGACGGCTCCCGTTCCTCACGAAGCGAATACGACGTCAGTTCGTAGGCAAGCATTTGCCGCTTCGGGGCCTTCTCCGTCATCGGCCACATTGCACTGAGTCCACTGTGCACGAGCATCCGCAGACCGCGGACGCCGTCGATGTCGCCCGCCTGCGCCGCTTCGGCGAACGCCTGGTGCATCGATTCGCTGATCTGCAGGACTATTGCCTCGGCCATCGCGGCGAGCAACGCATCCTTGTTCTCGAAGCAGTAGTGCACGACACCGAGGGATACGCCGGCATTCTCGGCAACCGCTCGAACGGTGACAGCGCCGATCCCGCCTTCCTCGGCGACACTGATGGCCGACTCGACGAGTTGCGCCCGGCGCTCGTTCGCCGGAAGTCGATGCAGCATCACTCGATGGTAGAACTCCGTTCCTGAGTGGATGTCACAGGAACGTCAGCAGACGTGGGCAGATCGCGAGCTAACGTGGGCTGATGTCCGCAACGGGTTTTCGCGCGCTCGCTGGAATCGTGTCCGCCGGAGCGATTCTCGGCGTCGCCGAAATCGTCGCAGCGCCGATCAGCGCACACAGCGCACCGTTGGTCGCAGTCGGCGATGTCGTTGTGAAGAACACACCACTCGAGTTCGAGCGGTGGGCGATCGAGCGTTTCGGTACCGCCGACAAGTTGATGCTGTTCATCACGATGATCGCCGTCAGCGTCATCGTCGCTGCTGTCGCAGGCATCGTCGAGCGACGGCGGCGCCCATGGGGTTCCGGACTTTTCGTCGTCTTCGGCATCGCGAGCGCACTCGCCGCACTGGACAACTCGAACGCGCGGTGGACCTACGCGCTGCCTGCGCTCATTGCGGTCCCGATCGGAATCGCGTTGCTGCGCTGGCAACTGCGGGCCCTCGACGGCTGGGCCGACGAGGCGAGAACGACCGATCGGCGGATCTTCCTGGGCGTGGCACTCGGGGTAGGGGTCGGTGCGGCGATTCTCGGAATCGCCGGACGCGTGTGGGGCGCATTCGCCCGCGACGTATCCGACAATCGCGCCGCTGTGCGGCTGCCCACTCCCCCGACGCCGGTCACACCCGCACCTGCCGGCGCTGACCTGAAAGTGCCCGGACTTGCCAGCTACATCACCGACAACTCCGAGTTCTATCTGATCGACACCGCGCTTGTTAAGCCGCAGGTGTCGACGGACGACTGGTCGCTCCGCATTCACGGGCTGGTCGACCAGGAAATCACCCTGAGCTGGGCAGATCTCTCCGCGCGTAAGCCGGTCGAAAAGTACATCACCCTCTGTTGTGTCTCCAATCCGGTCGGCGGTTCGCTGATCGGCAACGCAAAATGGCTCGGCTACCCGCTCAAGGACCTCCTCGAAGAGGCCGGAGTTCAGCCCGGCGCAGACATGGTGCTGTCGACGAGCGAGGACGGCTGGACGGCAGGCTCGCCGCTCGAAGTGTTGCTCGACGGCCGCGACGCGATGCTCGCGATCGGCATGAACGGCGAACCGCTGCCGATCCAGAACGGCTTCCCCGCCCGACTCGTCGTCCCAGGGCTCTACGGGTACGTGTCCGCCACCAAATGGGTCCGGTCGCTGGAAGTGACGAGGTTCGACCGCGCGGAGGCCTACTGGACGAAAGTCGGTTGGTCGGCTCGCGGACCGATCAAGACCGCGTGCCGAATCGACACGCCCACGAAGTCGTCCCGCAAACCGAGCGGGCTGGTCGCCGTCGCCGGGGTCGCGTGGGCACAACATCGCGGCATCAGCGCAGTCGAGGTTCAGGTCGACGACGGACCCTGGCAGAAGGCGAGACTTGCCGACGACGTTTCGATCGACACCTGGCGCCAATGGGTGTTCGAGTGGGACGCCCAACCGGGCAATCACACACTGCGCGCCCGCGCGACCGACGGCACAGGTGAAGTGCAGACCGCAGAGGAGCGCGACGTCGTTCCCGACGGTGCTTCGGGCTGGCCCGCATGCAGGGTGGCGATCGACTGAGGGCCGGCCCCTGTGCGCGGTGGGAGAGTCCCTGCACTCGCTAACCGCGCACGGGCGCGGAGCACCTATTGTCGAGAGCGTGCCCACCGACCAGTACCACCTCTCCGGCGCCTGGAACTTCCGCGAAGTGAGCGGCCTCCGGTCCGCCGACGGCAAGACCCTTCGTCCTGGAATCGTTTTTCGGTCGTCGCAGTTGAGCGGACTCGACGCCGACGGCCAGCGCACGCTCGTCGAACTCGGCATCACGGACGTTTTCGATCTCCGCGGCACAAAAGAGGCCGAGGTTGCGGGCGCCGACGCGCTACCCGAGGGCGTGCGTCTGCACGCCGAGCCGGTCCACGAGTTGCGCCGAGACGAACGAGCGCCGCACGAGGAGTCCGGCTCGATCCCCACTGAGGTCGCGCAGGCAGAGCTCGAGAAAGCATATGCAGAGTTTCCGACGCTGCAGGGCGCGCACACCGCACTGGTGAATCTCATCCAGACCGTTGCCGACGGTACCGGCGCGGTGCTGATCCACTGTGCAGCAGGCAAAGATCGCGCGGGCTGGTTGACGGCTGCTCTGTTGCGTGCGGCAGGAATCGAGGATGACGACGTCCTGTCCGACTATCTGCGCAGCAATGACGGCGTCGAGCCGCTGCGCGCTATGCTTTCCGCTAAATATGGTGCAGCACTGCAACTTTCGAACAAGATCCTGGGCGTAGACGAGTCGTACTACCGCACCGCGTGGCGAGTCGTCGACGAGACGTACGGCGGTTTCGACAACTATCTCGACAAGCTCGGAATCGATTCAGACACGCTCGACCGACTCCGCACGCGCTTGCTCGACTGACCCGGACTCGACGATCCTGACGTAACCGTCTCCGTCGATCTGAGCGATTTCGCCTGTGTGGAACCAGTTTCCGGTGAATTTCTCAGCCGTCGCCGCGGGATTTCGCCAGTATCCACGCATCACGTTCGGTCCGCGACACAATAATTCGCCGACGCCGTCTGCTGCGCGCGGACCGAACAACGCGAGTTCCATTCCCCCGAAGGCAATTCCGACGCTGCCGGGATGAGCGGACGCGTCGTCGTCGGACATCGTGAGGCCGACGCCACTGGTTTCCGTCGCACCCCACAGGCTCCACTGTTTCGCCGCCGGGAAGGCGGTTCGCAGCCCTCTTACCTGGTCGGGCGCGAGGCTGCCACCAGCACAACAGATTCGGCGGACCTCGCCGGCGACGCCGAACGCATCACCCGCCAGGGCCTGCCCGTACTCGACGGGAGTCGCACTGACCGCGTCGATCCGCTCGTTTCGCACGGCGCTGCGCAGTCGGTCCGGGTCGCGGTCCGGTGCAATGACGAGCGTTCCGCCGACCGCCAACGTCGGAAGAAGTTGATCGATACAGCCGTTGGCAGACGAAAGCGGGAGCATGACGAGGTTTCGCAAGCCGTCGCCGGTCAAGCCTTCTGCGGCGATGACGGACTCGATCGCAGACAGGACGTTCTCGTTGCTCAGCTCCACACCCTTCGGCAGGCCGGTTCGGCCGCGGGTGTAGCAGAGGACCGCGAGTTCGGTCAGACACGCGCCGTCGTCGATGAATGCCGTGCCATCCGGCAATTCGTCGTCGAGCACGAAGTCGACCTCGCTGTCTGCAAGTACATGCCGCTTGTCTGCACTGCTGAAGCCATAGTTGACGGGGACCGGAACTGCGCCACTGAGCAACGCACCCAGGAACGCCTGAACCCACTGCGCGCTGTTCGGGTAGCTGATTGCGACCCGGTCGCCGAAACCGATCCCCCGGTTCAGCAAGCCACCCGCGACGCGCGCCGCTGTCCCCCACAACTCGCGATACGTCAGCCTCGGTCCGCCGAGTTCGACAACCGCTTCGCGCGACGAGTAGCGGTGTACGCGGACGTCGAGAAGTTCGGTCAACGACGGTGTCAACCCGCCGTAGTGCAGTAACCCGTCGACCCGGCGGGTGACGTGGTCGCCGAGCGCCTGCACCTGTCGCGCAGGAAACTCGACGAGATAGGACACGCGGGACCTCCAACATTCGGTAGGTCGACTATATGGCGTGGATCACACTTCCGCCCGTGAAGGTCTCCCGCGAGTCAGCGTCCCGTGTACTTCGCCTTCCCCGGACCGACGTCCAGGAACGAGCGAACAGCCCCTTTGAGGTCCGAGGTGTCGAAGAGCGCGCCGGAAACATCGGGAGTGATGTCGTCCGCATGCGCTACCCCGCCGGAGCGCCAGGCTTCGATGATCCGCTTGGTCGCATTGTGGGCCTGGGTAGGCCCGTTGGCGAGTCGTTCGACGAGCGCACGCGCCGCTTGATCGACGTCCTCGTGAACAGCGTTCACGACGCCCCAACTGTGCATTGTGGCCGCGTCGTAGAGGTCGCCGGTCATGACGAATTCTCGCGCGCGACCCGACCCCGCCCGTTCGGCGAGCCGTTGCGGTCCACCCATGGACGGCGTCAGGCCGACGACCGTCTCCACGAGCCCGAACTTCGCCCGGGGTGCCGCGAGGATGATGTCGCATGCCAGCGCGATCTCGAGCGCTGCCGTGAGCGTGAGCCCGTGTGCCGCATAGACGACCGGGCACGGCAGCGCTTCGATCGGATGGATGATCTCCGCGAACAGCTTGCGCCACAGCTGAGCGCCTTCGTCGGTGGACAGACCATCGAAAACGCTGACATCGACACCACCCGACACAACTTTGCCTTCCGCGCGCAGCAGCAGCGCCCGCGGCGGGTTGGCGTCGAGGTCTGCCATATTCGCAGCAATCGACTCGAACATCGCGGTGTCGAACAGGTTCAGCGGGGGGTGGTCGAACGTCAGGACCGCGTACGTCGTCGTATCGGTCGTGATTCGCTCGAGGCGCGTGGGACTGGTCACGGACCCCACACTAGGCGGTCGCTACCGGAACCTTCGCTTGCGCGGTCTGCTCCTGGGTCCTGCGCGGGCGACCGAACAACACCGAAGCAACCACGCCGATCAGTAGGACGGCCGCCGGCAATATCAGCGATTCTGCGAGAGCCGAATTGAACAGTTCCTTGGCCTGTTCTGGCAACGGACCCGAAGCGCCGCCGCCGACGTCTCCGTCGACACCCTTTGCGGACAACCGCGACACGATCAGCGCGCCGATCGCGGCACTACCCAGCACCGACCCCACCTGTCGCGTCGTGTTGTAGATACCCGCACCTGCGCCGGCCTGCATCGGTGGCAGATCGTGGGTAGCGGTCGCTGCGAGTGGTGCCCAGATGCACGCATTCGCAATACCCATCAGGAAGATCGGCGGCATGTACTGCCAAATCGGGGTATCGACCTCCTGAATCGCGGAGAACCAGAACAAGGCGACTGAGAAGCTGGTGAAACCGATCGCAGGGATGTAACGGGGATGGGTCCGATCGACCAGTTTGCCGATGAAAGGTGCCAGCACACCGGTAACGATCGCCATCGGTGCAAAGACGAGTGCGGCCTTGGTCGGCGAGAAGCCGCGGACTGACTGTGCATAGAACATGACCGGCAGCATCATCGCGGTGATGGCGAAGGCCATGCACGTGATGGCCGCGTTGGCCAGCGAGAAATTGCGCTCCTTGAACAGCACGAGCGGCACCAAAGGCTCTGCCTTGACTCGGGACTGGTAGTAGACGAATCCGACGAGAACCGCGATACCGGTGCCGATCAGCAGCCAGACACCCCAGGCCCAGTCGTAGGTTCCGCCCTCCTGTAGGCCGAAGACCAGGCAGAACAGCCCCACTGCACTCAGCCCGACGCCGAGGAAGTCGAAGCGATGCTCGTTGGTCGGCAGAGCAGGAACAAAGCGCCACGCCAGCGCGAAACCGATGATGCCGACCGGCACGTTGACGATGAAGATCCATTCCCAGCCGAGGCTGTCGACGAGCACGCCACCCGCGATCGGACCGACCAGCGAGGCGACGCCCGCAACCGATCCCCAGAGGCCCATTGCGGTGCCGCGCTTGTCCGGTGGGAAGATCCGGGTGATGACGGCCATCGTCTGCGGCGTCATGAGCGCGGCGCCGAACCCCTGGAAGACGCGGGCGACGATGAGCATCTCGATGCTGGTCGACAGACCGCACCACAGAGACGCAGCGGTGAACAACACCAACCCGCCGAGATAGACGTGCTTCGGACCGAAGCGGTCTCCCATCCGGCCGGTGATCAGCAGCGGCACCGCGTATGCGAGCAGGTACGCACTCGTCACCCAGATGACGCTGTTTATGTCGGTGTTCAGATCCGCTTTGATCGCAGGGTTGGCTACCGACACGATCGTCATATCCAGCAAGATCATGAAGAACCCCAAGCAGAGCGCGCCGAGCGCGCGCCAGGGGTCGTACTGGGTCTCGGAGGTCATTGCAGTTATCCGTTCTGCTGGTCGGGTTCGGGTAGGTAGGTCTTCGGGCTGGTTTGCAGCCACGGGAGGGCGCCGTTCTCGATTTCGTCGACAAGCCCTCGTAGCCACTCGATTTCGGCATTCAGGACCGCGCGCGAGTATCCGACGTCGAGCCAATAGACGCGCGGCACCGCCAATTCGGCCGCACGCTCACCGAGTGCAGCGGACTCGTCGAGTTCCTTGGCCAGCCTGTCGATCCGCTCGCGCAGCAACACGGCAACCACCTCGGCGCCGATGTTGTGAGCTTCCGCCAGCGCGACAGGAAACAGCGGGTACTCCCGGATCGGGGTCGCCAGAATTTCGCTGATGCGCGCCGTCAACGCCGCGCGTCCGGAATCGGTCACCTCGTAGGTGGTGCGTTCAGGGCGATTGCCTTCGCGATTCGTGCCCGTACTCCGGACGAGCTTCCGCTCCTGCAAACGGTCGACCGTGTGATAGAGCGAACCAGGCCGAACCTTGACGTTCCTGTCCTCGCGCCGTTGCACGAGCAATTGATACATCTCGTACGGGTGCATCGGCCGCTCGAAAAGCAACGCGAGAACAGCGATGCCCAGCGGCGTCACGATGCTTGCCTTCTCCCCCACGTGCTTCACCTCCAGAACTGACACTAGAGGCCCCCTCCGACATACTCCACACCAAATATTCGGCGCGGGGTATTTGTCCGAAAATTTGACGCGACAATTGCGACAAACGCGGCACTCGGCCGGAACGACTGTGCCCCAACATGTCCGAGGCAGTGGTTACGCTGATGTCATGAGCGCAACAAGCACGAGGGAGTTCAAGCGCGATACCAACTACATCCCGACCCGCATCACCGAAGACGGGCGTGACGGATACCCGGTCGAGCCCGGTAGATACCGATTGGTGGTCGCGCGCGCGTGCCCGTGGGCCAATCGAGCGGTCATCGTTCGCCGGCTGCTCGGCCTCGAGAACGTCATCTCGATGGGCATGTGCGGGCCGACGCACGACGAGCGCAGCTGGTCGTTCGATCTCGACCCCGATGGCCTCGATCCCGTCCTGAAGATTCCCCGTCTGCAGGACGCATTCCTCGCGCGCTTCCCGGACTACGACCGCGGGATAACGGTCCCCGCGATCGTCGACGTTCCGACCGGTCAGGTCGTCACGAACGATGTGCCGACGCTGACGCTGGATTTGTCCACCGAGTGGACCGCATATCACCGCGCGGGCGCGCCGGACCTCTACCCCGCGGCACTACGCGACGAAATCGACGAGATCATCGAACCCGTTTTCCGAGACGTCAACAACGGCGTCTACCGGTGTGGCTTCGCAGGCTCACAGGACGCGTACGACGACGCCTACGACCGCTTGTTCGCTCGGCTGGATTGGCTGTCGGACCGGCTGAAACACCAGCGCTACCTCGTCGGCGACACCATCACCGAGGCAGACATCCGCCTCTTCACGACGCTCGTCCGTTTCGACGCGGTGTATCACGGCCATTTCAAGTGCAACCGCAACAAGCTGACCGAGCTGCCGGTGCTGTGGTCCTACGCGCGTGATCTGTTCCAGACTCCCGGATTCGGCGACACGACCGATTTCCCCCAGGTCAAGGAGCATTACTACGTCGTTCACACCGGAATCAATCCGTCACAGATCGTGCCGAAGGGCCCGGCGGTGAGTAACTGGCTCGATCCGCACGGCCGGGAATCGTTGGGCGGCAGACCGTTCGGAGACGGCACCGCGCCACCTCCACCGCCGCCGAGCGAGGCGGTCCCACCCGGCCATGGCGCGCACTAGGCGCCTGCGTAGGTACCGAAGCTCCAGTAGACCCCTTCCGGATCACGGCAGGTGAACCCGCGCGATCCGTAGTCCTCGTCACGCAAGCCCATGGCGACGTCAGCGCCTGCTGCGACAGCCCGTTCGTACAGTGCGTCGGGATTCTCGACGACCAGATATGCGGCGCCGGTACCGGGCAGCATCTGCCCCAGCGGCCCGTCGTCGCGATAGGAACTCAGCATCACTCCACCGCCGCCCGGCCAGCTCAGTTCGGCGTGGTCGACGCTATCGCCCTCGCCGTAGACAGCTGCCTCTTCGAACCCGAAGGCGGTGACGAGGAATCGGATCGCGGCGCGGGCATCCCGGTACCTGAAGATCGGCCACACGTTTGTCTTGGTTGCGTTCTCCGTAGAAGTGCTCATGCAGACCAGTCTCGATCTTCGTCCGAGGCGGACGCTTGGACAAATGCGAACACCTCTTTGGCACGCCACACAGAAGGCGCCATGCCCGCCAGCTCCCGCCACTCCCGTGCCATGTGCGCCTGGTCGTAATAGCCGCAATCCACGGCGATCTCGGCGAGCGAAGGGATCTCGGTTCGACGCAAGATCGCGTGCGATGCGCTGAAGCGCGCGATGCGAGCCGAATCCTTCGGCGTCACACCGAACTCCGCAGCAAACTTGTTCACCAGGTGCCGGCGGCTCCAGCCGACGTCGTCGGCGACATCGGCGACGCGACTGCGGCCGCCACCGCCGACCAGCAATCCCCAGGCCCGCTCCAGGCCGGGGTCCATCGCGAACTCGTCGGCGCGCCTGCTGAAGACATCGTCGAGCACTGCGAACCGCGTCGGCCAATCCTCTTGTAGCGCAACGCGTTCGCGCAGTTCACGAGCATCGGCTCCGAGGACTTCTTCGAGATCGACCATCCAGCCGCCGAGTGCGGCGGTAGGAATACCGAAGATCGCGCGGGCACCGAGCGGCGTCAGCGATACCTGAATACCGTGCTGATTTCCGTCGTGTGCGATCGTGCACGGCACTGGCGAGATCCCGCTCGCAAGCGTGTCCCAGGTGGTTCGATGCTGCTCCGGGACGGTCGCCCGCTCGATCGCGAGCGGATCACCGATCGTGATGATCACCGTCAGATACGGCGAGGGCATCCCGACGTGCTTGCCCGGCGCGAAACCCGCCAGCCGGTAGCCTTCGTAGCCACGAACGAACTGCCGCAGCCTCGGGGTGGGCAGGCTGAAGGCCCCCTCGGAGACTTCGGTCATATTTCCAGCCTAGGCTCCTCGCGCCGGAACAAACCAGGCTCGCTCCCTCGTTGCCATAGAGTTCACTTCCGATGAAAGGGAGGATTCGATGGGCTTCATGACAGACCGCGTCGAAAAGACGGTCGCATCGGTGCTCGACGACGGCAGTCGCCTGCAGGCACCGGCCGTGAACAAGTATGTCGACCGAGTCCGCCGCGCGCACCCCGACGAGAGTCCAGCCGAGATCATCGACAGGCTCGAGAAGATGTTCCTGCTCGCCGTGACCGGAAGTGGTAGCGCCGTCGGTGCCGCCGCCGCCGCACCCGGCCTCGGAACTGCTGCATCCCTCGCCGCGGCGGGCGCCGAAACCGCGTTCTTCCTCGAAGCGTCCGCAGTGCTGACGTTGGCGATCGCCGCTGTCCACGGCGTCGCGCCCGAGGACAAGGAGTATCGCAAGGCCCTGGTACTTGCCGTTGCCCTCGGCGATTCGGGAATGAGCATCGTCGAGCGCACCGCGGGACACGGCGCGAAGAACTGGGGAACGCTGCTGGGCACCCGAATTCCCGGCATCAAGGACATGAACAATTCGCTCCTGAAGAAGTTCATGACCAAGTTCGTCGCGAAGCGCGCCGCATTGATGGCAGGCAAGATCATTCCGGCCGGCATCGGCGCGGTCATCGGCGGCGTGGGCAACCGCGCGCTCGGCAAGGCAACGATCAACAACGCGCACAAGGCATTCGGCCCGCCGCCCGCGACGTGGCCCGCGAACCTGCGCATCGTCGAGGCCGATCCGCTGCCCGCAGTCGAGAAGTAACACGGGGCGGCCCGCGTTGGCTCCCGGGCCGGCGCGGGCGCCAAGTACCCTCTATCTCATTCGACGAAATGGAGGGGAACCGGATGTCGGTGGGCATGACGAAGGAACCGCAACAACAGGGCGCCTATCTCGAGGTGCACGGTCTCACAAAGCAATTCGGGCCGGTAGTGGCGGTGAGCAATCTCGGTTTCTCGGCGCCGCCCGGATCGGTCACCGGATTCCTCGGGCCGAACGGCGCGGGCAAGACGACGACGTTGCGCATGATGCTCGGTCTCATCAAGCCGACAACCGGCGGCGCAACGGTCGGCGGTGTGCCGTACGCGCAGATCGCTGAACCGGCACGGGCAGTGGGCGCAGTGCTCGACTCACTGAGCCTGCATCCGAAGCGGTCCGCGATCGGGCATCTGAAGATCTACGCGGCAGCAATCGGTGTCCCGGACTCGCGCGCGTACGAGGTGCTCGCGCTGGTCGGGCTGAACGATGTCGCAGACCGTAAGGCCGGTGGCTTCTCACTCGGTATGCGCCAACGCCTCGCGCTTGCGACCGCACTGCTCGGCGATCCACCGATTCTGATTCTCGACGAGCCTGCCAACGGACTCGATCCCGAGGGCATCCACTGGCTCCGAGACTTCCTCAAGGCATACGCGCGCCGCGGTGGAACGGTCTTGATTTCGAGCCACATCCTCAGCGAAGTGGAACAACTCGTCGACAACGTGGTGATCATCAGCCGCGGCAGCCTGGTGTACCAGGGCACGCTCGACTCGCTGCGGACGAGTGTGAAGAGCCGCATCCTCGTCACAAGTTCGGATCCGACCAAACTGACGGCTGCGCTCGCGGAGAAGGGCGTCGGCGACGCAACGATCCTGCCCGACGGCCGACTTGCGGTGCTGGGCACGACGAAGGAGGACATCTCCGAGGTCGCATCGACTGCAGGGGTCCAGGTGTTCGGCATGGCAGCGGAGCAGGCCGACCTGGAACAGGTCTTTCTGTCCATGACGTCGGGTCAGTTTGCGGCGCAGGCAGTTCCGCCGCCGGGCCAGGGTTACGGACCGCCGCAGCAGGGCTATGGCCAGCCACCCGGCTACGGTCCGCCGCCGGGATACGGACAACCCCAGCCCGGCTACGGGCCACCACCCGGATACGGGCCCCCGCCGGGATACGGACAACCCCAGCCCGGCTACGGGCAGCCACAGCCCGGCTATGGGCAGCCGCAGCCTGGGTATGGACCACCACCGCAGGAGTACGGACCACCGCTGCAGGAGTACGGTCCACCGCCCGGCTACGGGCCACCACCGGGATACGGCCAGACCCCGGACCAGCAGCAGGGAGGCAACTGAACATGGGTCTCTTGATTGCTGAATACCGGAAGATCGTCACGCTGCGGTTCTGGTGGGCGCTGCTCATTGCTCCACTGGTCATCGGCGTGTTCGCGAGCGCAATATCCGCCGGTGCCGCCGACGCAGCCGACGAGGTGGATCCCAACTTCCGCACAGGCCTTGCGTCCGTCGGCCTCTATGTCGCGATCTACATGATCGTGATCTTCTCCGCACTGTTCGGCGCCATCAACACAGGCACTGAGTTCCGGCACAAGACACTGACACCGACGTTCCTGACCTCCTCGGGACGCGACGGCGTGATCGGCACGAAGCTGCTGGTCACTGCGCTGTTCGGACTCGCGTACGGGCTCGTCGTCGAGGTCGTGAGCGTCGTCTGCATGCTGTTGTTCGGTGGCGACCAATTCGAACTGAACAGCACGCTGTTCAAGGTGTTGCTCGTTTCCTTGCTCGCCGTGGTCTGCTGGGCATTGATCGGTGGCGGACTCGGCCTGCTACTGGCCTCGCCGATCGGAGCAGCGATCGCACTCGTCGTCTGGTACCTCGTCGGCGAGTGGATCTTCGCGGCGATTCTGGCCGGCATCGGTCTCGAATCGGCCGGTCTGCACCTACCGTTCTTCTCCACGATCGGAACAGTCGCCGCAGGTCAGCTCGACGGCGAATCGGACTGGCCCGACTTTGCGATCTCGTTCCCGACGCTGTTGCTATGGACGGTCCTCACCGTTGCGCTCGGCTGGTACATGACGCGGAAGCGGGACGTCACGTAGTCGTCGGCAGGCATCGATCGGCCCCTGGGCGCATATCGCCCGGGGGCCGAGTTCGTTTTGGGCACGTTCAGCCCGGCCGGCGGCTTACGATTCGCGGAGTAGGACGCGCACACGCAACCTCGCACAGCTTCTCGAGACTTCGCACACGCTGCAGCTGGCTACAACCTGTGTGAGGTCGAGGGAAGTTGTGCGAAGTCGGGGGACGCAAGCTTGTCGTCCGACAGCGAATGAACGGTGTCAGACGGTCGGGCTACCGTTGCCATCGATGACGACCGAACCCGACAGCCCCGGCTGGATTGCCAGACTGTGGGAACAATGCTGGGCTCACAAGGGCGTCACCCTCGGCGCGTTTGCTGCCACGTTTGTTGCGGCGCTGATGGAAATCGGCGCGCCGCTACTGACGAAGACGGCGGTCGACGCGGCCACCAGGGGTGAGACAGACCGAATCACGATGGCGGTCATGATCCTGACTGTCCTCGCTGTCGTCCGGTTCGCATGTCAGTTCGGCAGACGCGTTCTGGCGGGCAGGCTTTCGCTGAACGTGCAGCACACATTGCGGCTGTGTTTGCTCTCCGCGCTGCAGCGCCTCGACGGGCGCCGCCAGGATCAACTCCGCACCGGCCAAGTGGTCTCGCGCTCGATCACCGATCTGCAGCTGGTGCAAGGATTGCTGGCGATGGTCCCACTGGCCTCCGGGGCACTCGTTCAGTTCGCACTCGCAATTGTTGTGATGACCTGGTTGTCCCCGCTGTTGACCGTCGTCGCACTCTCGGTCGTTCCGGTGATCGTCGCGCTGGTCTACGTCACGCGTCGAAAGTTGTTTGCCGCCACCTGGTCCGCGCAACAACGCGCTGCGGACCTCGCCCAGCACGTCGAGGAAACAGTCACTGGCGTACGAGTGGTCAAAGGGTTCGGCCAGGAAGCGCACATGGTCGACGAACTCGAACAACTCGGCCGCAAGCTTTACGCCGAACGCATCCGCGCGGCGAAAGTGAACATGCGATTCGCGCCGGGAATGGCGGCACTCCCCCAACTCGGACTGGTTGGAGTGATCGCGCTCGGTGGTTACCTGGCGATCCACGGCTCGATAACGGTCGGAACATTTCTCGCGTTCGCGGCCTATGTCGCGACGATGACGAGCACCACCCGGACGCTGTCGTCGGTCGTCATCATGGCTCAACTCTCCCGTGCGGCAGTCGAAAGGGTCTTCGAGGTCATCGACACGGAACCACTGGTCGCCGACCCGAGGTCCCCACAGCCGATTCCGACCGGTCCGCTCGGCGTCCGAATCAGGTCCGTCCACTTCGGATTCGAGCACGGACGCGACGTGCTGCGCGGTCTGGATCTCACGATCGCACCCGGCGAAACCGTCGCGATCGTCGGTCCGGCCGGGTCGGGAAAAACGACGCTTTCGCTACTACTTCCGCGCTTCTACACGCCCACCACCGGCACGATTTCGCTGACGAACGCGAACGGGGACGCGGTGGATATCGGGGACGTTCCGGCTGCACAGTTACGTGGCGCGATCGGACTCGTATTCGACGAACCGTTCCTCTTCTCGGACACTGTGGCTGCAAACATTGCGTTGGGAAAGCCCGACGCGACGGCTGAAGAGATTCGGAACGCCGCACGTCTGGCGGCCGCCGACGATTTCATCGAAGCGCTGACGGACGGCTACGACACGGTCGTGGGCGAGCGCGGACTCACGCTCTCCGGCGGACAACGCCAACGCATTGCGCTCGCCCGCGCGCTGCTGATCCAACCGCGCCTCCTGATCCTCGACGACGCAACGTCGGCGGTCGACGCCGAAACCGAAGCGGCGATCTTCGATTCGCTCGGCGCAGGTTACGGCGGCAAGGACGTTGCGGACAGCCGGACGACATTGATTCTCGCGCATCGAAGTTCGACGTTGGCACTCGCCGATCGAGTGGCGGTGCTGTCCGACGGCAAGATCGAGGACATTGGAACGGTCGACGAACTGTCTGCCAGGTCGGAACTGTTCCGGTCCCTGATGACTCCGCACGATGCACCGGCGACGACGGCCACAACCACAATCGACGGCATCGACATTGCGGCACTCTGGCCGAAACAGATAGCGGTAGGTGATGATTCCGTCCAGGTGAACGAGATCGGCGGGCGGCATGCAACACCCACCGCGGGCGGACCGGTCGCCGGCGCCTTCGGCGGCATGGCCGCGACGCCGGAATTGCGGCAGGCAGTCGAGCGCCTCCCACCGGCGACCGAGAACCCAGCACAGGATGTCGCCGCGCTCCGCCGACCAGATCCCGATTTCCACCTGCGCAGCCTTCTGAGGCCGGTCCGCTGGCTCCTGGTTCTGACGGTCACCTGCCTGGCTGTCGACTCGCTGATCGGCGTCGCGTTCCCCGCCATCGTCCGGCACGCGATCGATTACGGTGTGGTTCCGAAGCAGGACTCCGCATTGTGGGCGGCGACGGCGTTCGCTCTCGTCCTCGTCGCGGCGGCATGGCTCACGGTCGCCGCAATGACATTGGTTACCGCACGCGCCGGCGAACGCATCCTGTACGGATTGCGCTTGCGGAGCTACGCACATCTGCAGCGCCTCGGCCTCGACTACTACGAGCGCGAATTGTCCGGTCGAATCATGACCCGGATGACCACTGACGTCGATGCCCTCTCGACCTTCCTCCAAACGGGACTCTCGACCGCGGTCGTCAGCGTGCTGACAGTGCTGGGCATTTCCGTCGCGCTGCTGGTGACCGACGTCAACCTCGCTGCCGTCGCGCTGGCATCGGTACCTGTGGTGATCGCTGCAACCGTCGTATTCCGCCGCATCTCGTCGACCGCCTATACGGTGTCGCGCGAACGCATCTCGCTCGTCAATGCTGACTTTCAGGAGAACATCGCAGGTCTCCGGTCGGCGCAGGCATACCGGCGGGAGGAGTTCTCCGCACGGCGTTTTGCCGAACGTGCCGAGAGCTACAGGCGCAGTCGCATGCGCGCACAGATCGCGATCTCGGTCTACTTCCCGTTCATCGCATTCCTATCCGACCTTGCTCTCGCGGTAGTGCTCTTCGCCGGGGCACGCGAAGTCGCGCGTGGGATGACAACCGAGGGCACCCTGGTCGCTTTCGTGCTTTACCTCGGCCTCCTCTTCGGACCGATTCAGCAACTTTCCCAGGCATTCGACGGGTATCAGCAGGCCGCTGTGGGGCTACGCCGAATCGGCGATCTGCTGCGCACCAAAAGTTCCATCGAGACCGCGAACGGTTCGGTCGCGGTGCCGATCGCGGGTCATCTCGACGGAGACGTGACCATCGACGACGTTACTTTCCGATATCGCACAGACGACGCCGACGCACTGCGCAACGTCTCGCTGCACATCCCCGCCGGGACGACGATCGCGCTCGTCGGCAAGACCGGCGCCGGCAAATCGACCATCGTGAAACTGCTCGCGCGTTTCTACGATCCGACCCGCGGGGAGGTCCGCGTGGACGGAACCGAACTGCGCCGATACCGCCTTGCCGACTATCGCGGCCGCCTCGGTGTGGTGCCACAGGAGGCGCACCTGTTCACCGGCGACGTGGCGAGCAACATCGCCTTCGGCAAACCGGAGGCAACCCAGGCAGAAATCGAATCGGCGGCACGCGCGGTCGGTGCCTTGAGCACCATCGCCGCCCTGCCTGCCGGGATGCGGCAACCCGTCGGCGAGCGTGGCCAAGGCCTGTCTGCGGGGCAGCGCCAACTCATCGCCCTGGCCCGTGCGGAGCTCGTCGATCCGGACGTCCTCCTCCTCGACGAAGCAACCGCCACATTGGATCCCGCGACCGAGGTAGCGGTGCTGCGCGCAAGCAAGGCGATTGCGCGAAACAGGACCACCGTGATCGTCGCTCACCGCTTGGCGACCGCCGCCCGGGCGGACGTCGTCGCCGTCGTGGACCGCGGCACGATCGTCGAACTCGGCTCCCATGACGACCTGCGAGAGGCCGGCGGACCGTATGCGCAGCTGTGGGATGCCGCACACCGCGAGCGAGGAAATAGCCTGGACGCCGGTTCTGTTGTCCTCAATGGGCCCGAAATGCCGGGATGAGCCGTGTTCGCAAGTGGAGGGATTCTGCGCGCGCGTCAACCGACAGGTCTAGCCTCATTAATAGACGTGCTTAGCGGAAATGCAGAAGGAAAGAAGGAATACCTGCCGTGAGCAGCTCCACTGCCCAGTTCGGACAAAATCAATGGCTGGTCGACGAGATGTACCAGCGGTTCAAGCAAGACCCGTCGTCGGTGGATGAGAGTTGGCACGAGTTCCTCACCGACTACACACCGGAAACCGGAGATGCCGCAAACGGCCAGCCCGAATCCGACGGAACCGCGGAGCAGTCGGCACCTTCCGCCAAGCCCGCAAGCAAGCCTGCCGCTGAGCCCAAAGCAGCTGCGCCGCAAAAGGAATCAGCTACAAAGCCACCAGCGCCGAAGGCCGAAACCAAAGCGCCAGCGCCGAAAGCCGAGGCATCGAAGCCCGCGCCCGAGCGCAAGCAGCAGAGCACTCCGTCGCCTAGCTCCAACGCCGCGAAGACCGCGCCGGCCCAGCCCGCGGCCGCAGCGCAGGGCGAAGAGTCGAAGGTCCTGCGCGGCGCCGCCGCGGCGGTTGTGAAGAACATGTCGGCGTCGCTGTCGATCCCGACAGCTACCAGTGTGCGCGCCATTCCCGCCAAGCTGATGATCGACAACCGACTGGTCATCAACAACCATCTCGCCCGCACTCGCGGTGGCAAGATCTCCTTCACGCACCTGCTCGGCTACGCGATCGTTCAAGGCGTCAAGAAGCTGCCGAACATGAATCGGCACTTCGCCGAGATCGACGGCAAACCCAACGCAATCACCCCTGCGCACACCAATCTCGGTCTTGCGATCGACCTTCCCGGCAAGGACGGCAGCAGGACACTCGTCGTCGCGGCAATCAAGGGCTGCGAGTCGATGAACTTCGCGCAGTTCCATGCTGCCTACGAAGATGTCGTCCGCCGTGCGCGCGACGGCAAGTTGACCGCCGAGGATTTCTCGGGCGTCACCATCTCGCTCACCAACCCGGGCACCATCGGCACCGTGCACTCGGTGCCGCGGTTGATGCCAGGCCAGGGCGCCATCGTCGGCGCCGGCGCGATGGAGTACCCGGCAGAATTCCAGGGCGCGAGCGACGAGCGCATCGCGGACATCGGCGTCGGCAAGCTGATGACCCTCACCTCGACCTACGATCACCGCATCATTCAGGGTGCCGAGTCCGGCGACTTCCTGCGTGTGATCCACACGTTGCTGATCAGTGACGAGTTCTTCGACGAGGTTTTCCACACGATGGGAGTCCCGTACGAGCCGATCAGGTGGCGCAAGGACATCCGCGAGCGTGGCGTCGACAAGGGCACGCGCGTGCTCGAACTCATTGCCGCATACCGCAACCGCGGCCACCTCATGGCCGACTCGGATCCGCTGCGTCTGGTCAAGGACAAGTTCCGCAGCCACCCCGATCTCGATGTGACGACGCACGGCCTCACCCTGTGGGACCTGGACCGCGAGTTCAACGTGGGCGGTTTCCAGGGCCAGGAACGGATGAAGCTGCGCGACGTCCTGTCGATTCTGCGCGACGCATACTGTCGCCACGTCGGCGTCGAGTACATGCACATTCTCGAATCGGACCAGCTGAAGTGGCTGCAGGAACGCGTCGAGAAGAAGCACGTCAAGCCGACGGTCGCCCAGCAGAAGTACATCCTGAGCAAACTGAACGCCGCGGAAGCCTTCGAGACGTTCCTCCAGACGAAATACGTTGGCCAGAAGCGCTTCTCACTCGAGGGTGCGGAAACTGTCATCCCGATGATGGACTCGGTCATCGACCAGGCCGCCGAGCACAGCCTCGACGAGGTGGTCGTCGGCATGCCGCACCGCGGCCGGCTGAACGTGCTCGCGAACATCGTCGGCAAACCGTACTCGAAGATCTTCACCGAGTTCGAAGGCAACATGAACCCGGCGGCAGCGCACGGGTCGGGCGACGTGAAGTACCACCTGGGTGCGCGCGGCACCTACATCCAGATGTTCGGCGACAACGACATCGAGGTCTCGCTTACCGCCAACCCGTCGCACCTCGAAGCGGTGGACCCGGTCCTCGAGGGTCTGGTTCGCGCCAAGCAGGACCTGCTCGACAAGGGTGACGGCGCCGGCGGCTTCTCCGTCCTGCCGCTGATGCTGCACGGCGATGCCGCGTTCGCCGGCCAAGGCGTGGTTCCCGAGACGCTGAACCTCGCGGGCCTGCGCGGCTTCCGCACGGGCGGCACGATCCACATCGTGGTCAACAACCAGATCGGGTTCACGACCGCACCGGAATACTCGCGTTCGAGCGAGTACTGCACGGACGTCGCGAAGATGATCGCCGCGCCGATCTTCCACGTGAACGGCGACGATCCCGAGGCGTGCGTCTGGGTTGCTCAGCTGGCTGTCGACTTCCGTCAGCAGTTCCACAAGGACGTCGTCATCGACATGATCTGCTATCGCCGCCGCGGTCACAACGAGGGCGACGACCCGTCGATGACGCAGCCGTACATGTACGACGTGATCGACACGAAGCGTTCGGTTCGTAAGAGCTACACCGAATCGCTCATCGGTCGTGGTGACATCTCGCTCAAAGAGGCCGAAGACGCGCTTCGCGACTATCAGGGCCAGCTCGAGCGGGTGTTCAACGAGGTCCGCGAGCTGGAGAAGTACACGGCAGAACCCACCAAGTCGGTCGAGCTCGATCAGAAGATCCCGTCGAAACTCGTTACGGCCGTGGACAAGTCGGTCCTGCACCGAATCGGCGACGCGTTCGTCAACGTACCCGAGGGCTTCAGCGTGCACCCGCGCGTGAAGCCTGTGCTCGAGCGTCGTCGCGAGATGGCGTACGAGGGCAACGTCGACTGGGCGTTCGGCGAGCTGCTTGCCTTCGGATCGTTGATCGACGAGGGCAAGAGCGTTCGCATGACCGGTCAGGACGTGCGCCGCGGTACGTTCACGCAGCGTCACAGCGTGATCATCGACCGCAAGACCGGTTCCGAGTACACGCCGCTGCACAACATGGGCAGCGAGAAGCCCGGCCGGTTCGCGATCCACGACTCTGCGTTGAGCGAGTTCGCGGTCGTCGGTTTCGAATACGGCTACTCGCTCGGCAATCCCGACGCACTCGTGTTGTGGGAAGCGCAGTTCGGCGACTTCGTCAACGGAGCGCAGCCGATCATCGACGAGTTCATCTCGTCGGGTGAAGCGAAGTGGGGTCAGCTGTCGGAGGTCGTGATCCTGCTGCCGCACGGCCACGAGGGTCAGGGCCCCGACCACACGTCGGGCCGGATCGAGCGTTGGTTGCAGCTGTGCGCCGAAGGATCGATGACGGTCGCGATGCCGTCGACCCCGGCGAACTACTTCCACCTGCTGCGCCGGCATGCGCGCGATGGCATCCGTCGTCCGCTGGTCGTCTTCACACCCAAGTCGATGTTGCGCAACAAAGCTGTCGTCAGCAACCTGAAGGACTTCACCGACGGCAAGTTCCACTCGGTGTTCGACGAGCCCACGTACGAAAGTGGCGACGGTGACCGCAGCAAGGTCACTCGCGTCCTGCTGACCAGCGGCAAGCTCTATTACGAGTTGCTGGCTCGCAAGCAGAAGGAGAATCGGGACGACGTCGCGATTGTCCGCATCGAGCAGCTGTACCCGATTCCGCGCTACCGCCTCAACGAGGCGCTCGACGGATACCCGAACGCCAAGGACTTCCGCTGGGTTCAGGAAGAGCCGGCAAACCAGGGTGCATGGCCGACGTTCGGTCTGTATCTGCCGGAGTACATGCCGGAGAAGCTGACCGGCATCAAACGGATTTCGCGTCGCGCAATGTCGGCACCGTCGTCGGGTTCGAGCAAGGTGCACGCGGTCGAACAGCAGGAGATCATCGACAAGGCATTCGACTGAGTTGACTCGACCGCTGCAGCGGAACGCTCTGCCGCTGCAGCGCGTCGAGCTGACTCCACGTTCGGAGTACGACCCGGACGCGTGGTATTTCGACATCCCCGTCATCGCCGAACTGCGCGAGGTCGGCTTCAACGTGGAAAGCCCGGTCACCGTGATCGTCGGCGAGAACGGCTCGGGAAAGTCGACGCTCGTCGAGGCGATCGCGGCGGCGTGGCAGTGGGACTTTCACGGTGCTCAGGATCGACTGTGGGGCGCCGTCGGCGGCAGCGAAGACACCGACCTGCCCCGACATCTGACGTGTATCGGCGCCCGACCGAAACCGCTCGGTGGCTGCTTCCTGCGGGCCGAGTCGATGCATGCGACATTCGCGACCGCCGACGCCGCGCGTTCGCGCGACGACGACCAAGCCTTCAACGAGTTGTCGCACGGCCAGTCGTTTCTCCGCTACGTCGCCGAACGACCGGTCGGCGTCGGACTGTGGATACTCGACGAGCCGGAGGCAGCGCTGTCGTTTCAGTCGTGCCTCGCGCTGCTGGCGGTGTTCAACGATCTTGTTGCGGAGGGCTCGCAGGTCATCATGGCCACTCACTCGCCGCTTCTCGCCGCGTTCCCTGGCGCGGACATCATCGAACTGACCGACTCGGGATCCGAACCGCGCGAGTGGGCCGAGCTGGACCTGGTTCGGAACTGGCGCGCGTTCCTGGCAGAGCCTGACCGCTACCTAAGGTATCTCTGAGTCACAGTGAGACGACGGGAGCGGCGTCGGGAACCGTCACCGGCAACGCCCCGACCAGCATGTCGATGAGTTCCTCGCGCGCGATCTTCGGTTCGGTGAGCCAGCTGATCGTCACCTCTTCGACGAACGCGATCCAGCCGCGGACGGCGAGTTCGATGCGCGGTGTGATGTCGATGTCGGCGAAGCGGCCGAAGATAAGAATCCTGTCCACGAGTTGCTTGCGGTTGTCTTCGAGAATCACGCGCAGTTCGGGGTCACCGCTACCGGGCCCACGCAACAGCGACACGTACGAATCGCGATTGTCGGTGACGTAGGTGACGTAGCGCTCCATGACGTCGCGCAGCATTTCCGGCGGGGTGAGCTCCTCGTTCGGTGTCAGCGCACCGAGAATGTCGTCGCTGCTGCGTTGCACGATCGCCAGATGAAAGTCGCGCTTGGACGGGAAGTAATGGAACAGGAGTCCGCGGGAGATTCCCGCCATCTTTGCGATGTCTTCGATCGAAATCTGCTCGAGCCCGCGCAGCGACAGCATCTTGATTCCCAGCTCGAGGAGCTGGTCGCGCCGCTCGGCGGGACTGAGTCGGATTCGTTTCACGATATCCACGTTCACACCTTACTGAATATTAGTCAATAGCCTATTGACTCCTGCTCAGTAGAGCCATTACAGTACGTTACATGAGTCCTAAGGTTACAGACAATGCTGTCTCCACCGCCGGCGCGGAAGGCACCGCACGGCGCGTGAACACCCTGATCATCGGTAGTGGATTCGCCGGCCTCGGTGCCGCGATTCGGTTGACCCAGGAAGGTAAGGACGACTTCCTCGTGCTCGAGCGCGGCAGCGATGTCGGCGGCACCTGGCGCGACAACACCTACCCCGGCGCGGCCTGCGACGTGCCGTCACACCTGTACTCCTATTCTTTCGCCCTGAATCCCGAGTGGACGCGATCCTTCTCGACGCAGCCCGAGATCCAGAAGTACATCGCGAGCGTTGCCGACAAGTTCGACGTCCGCGACAAGCACGTCTTCGACTGCGACATGCAGTCCGCCCACTGGAACGCAGAAAACGCGGAGTGGGAAGTTCAGACCTCGCAGGGCAAGTTCGTCTCCAAGGTCCTGGTCTCGGCCGTCGGCGCGCTGTGCGAGCCGTCGCTTCCCGACATCAAGGGCATCAACGGCTTCGAGGGCGAGATCTTCCACTCGGCGCAGTGGAACCATGACGCGAACCTCGAAGGCAAGCGCGTCGCGGTCATCGGCACCGGCGCGTCGGCCATCCAGATCGTCCCGGCCATCGCGAAGAGCGTGAGCCACATGGACGTCTACCAGCGGACCGCGCCGTGGCTGCTCCCCCGCGCCGACCGGCCGTACACGGCGGTCGAGCGTCTCGCGTTCAAGCACGTCCCCGGTTTCCAGCGCCTGTCGCGCGCCGGCATCTACTGGGCCCGTGAAACGCAGGTCTTCGGTTTGGCCAAGGCGCCGATCCTGATGAAGCCGCTCGAGCTGGTTGCGCGCGCGAAGCTGCAGATCGAGATCCGCGACGCCGAACTGCGTGAGAAGGTCACCCCGGATTTCCAGATCGGCTGCAAGCGCATGCTGATCTCGAACGAGTACTACCCGGCCCTGAGCCGCGACAACGTCGACCTCGTCACCGACGGCATCAAAGAGGTCCGGGCGAACTCGATCGTCACCGAGGACGGCACCGAGCGTGAGGTCGACGCGATCGTCGTCGCAACCGGCTTCCACGTCACCGATTCGCCTGCCTTCGCCACGATCTTCGGCAAGGACGGCCGCAGCTTGGCCGACGTCTTCGACGAAGGCGGCCAGCAGGGCTACAAGGGTTCCGCGATCGCGAACTTCCCGAACATGTTCTTCCTCGTCGGCCCGAACACCGGCCTCGGCCACACGTCGATGGTCTTCATGATCGAGTCGCAGATCAACTACTTGAGCAAGGCTCTCGAGACCATCGAAAAGCAGGGTCTCCGCACGATCGAGGTCAAGAAGTCCGAACAGGACGCCTACAACGCGGACCTCCAGGAACGACTCTCGAAGAGCGTCTGGATGAACGGTGGCTGCGCCAGCTGGTACCTCGACAAGCACGGCAACAACACAACACTGTGGCCGAGCTTCACTTTCGAGTTCCGCAGGATGCTGAACAGCTTCGATGTGGCGGCCTACGATACGACTGTTGCTGTGGAGACGGACGCCGACGTCGTGGCGATTTCGGCCGGAAAAGAAAAGGCGAACGCCCGATGAGCAAGTTCGATGGCAAAGTTGCCGTTATCACTGGCGCCGGCTCCGGCATCGGCCGGGCGTTGGCCCTTGATCTCGCGAAGCGCGGCGCGAAGCTCGCACTCTCCGACATCGACACCGAGGGCCTTGCCGAGACCGTTCGGCAGGCCGAGGCGCTCGGCGCAGAGGTCAAATCCGACCGCCTGAACGTTGCTGAGCGCGAAGCTGTCCTCGCATACGCCGATGCAGTGCACGCGCACTTCGGCAAGGTCAACCAGATCTACAACAACGCCGGTATTGCATACAACGGCGACGTCGAGAACACCGCGTTCAAAGACATCGAACGCATCATGGACGTCGACTTCTGGGGAGTTGTCAACGGCACCAAGGCATTCCTGCCGTACCTCATCGAGTCGGGCGACGGCGCGATCGTCAACGTGTCCAGCCTCTTCGGCCTGATCGCAGTCCCCGGCCAGGCGGCGTACAACGCGGCCAAGTTCGCGGTTCGCGGCTTCACCGAGGCGCTGCGCCAAGAAATGATCGTCAACAAGCACCCGGTCAAGGTCACCTGCGTGCACCCGGGCGGCATCAAGACAGCCGTCGCACGCAACGCGACCTTCGCAGAGGGTCAGGACGCCGCGTCGTTTGCCGAATTCTTCGACAAGCGGCTCGCCATCCACTCCCCCGAAATGGCGGCGCGCACGATCACCAAAGCCGTCGAAAAGGGCGAGGCCCGTGTCCTCATCGGCTGGGAAGCAAAGGCTCTCGATGTGATGGCCCGCGCAGGTGGTTCGTACTACCAGCGCGTAGTCGCTGAGAGTGTCAGCCGCTTCATGCCGAAGGCGCAGTAACCGGTGCGTCCACCCCAGCTCCCGTTGTCGGTAGTCGGTGCGACGCTGCGGCCGTACTACCGGCTCGCGCTGAACCATCGGCTGCCGTACCGGGCACAACGCAGGCTGCTCGATCTGGCAGCACCGATCCAGACGCTGCCACCACGTGTGCAGACACAGTCGCTGATGCTCGGTGACCGGCCGGCCGAAAAGGTCTGGGCGGACGCGAACAACGGCACTGCCGTGCTCTATCTGCACGGTGGCGGTTACACGACGGGTTCGATCGCGACTCACCGGTCCCTCGCTGCGCACATCGCGCGGCGGGCCGGAGTCGCCGTCTTCCTCCTCGACTACCGCCTCGCCCCCGAGCACCCGTTTCCCGCCGCGCCCGACGACGCCGTCGCGGCATTCGTGCAACTCGTGCGGCGGCACGGCTACAAGCCGGGCCAGATCGCGCTCGGCGGGGATTCGGCAGGTGGCGGTCTCGCGGTCGCTACCGCACGACGCCTCATCGACGAGCACGACCTCCATCCGGGCGCGCTCGCACTGATAGCACCGTGGGTCGACCCCAACGCTGTGTCGGAGTTGCGCGCGGACCTCGTCGTGACATCGAAGTGGTCTCGCAACTGCGCGAAGGCCTACCTCGGAGACGCCGACCCGCACGATCCCGGCTATGCACCGATGCTGGGCAATCTCGCCGGACTGCCGCCGACGCTGATCCATGTCGGCACCGACGAGCTCCTGTATCCGCAGGAGGTCGAGTTCGTCGAACTGTTGCGTGCAGCGGGAGTCGACGTCACGTTCGTGGAGTACCCCGAGCTGTGGCACGTCGCGCACCTGCAGGCTTCGCTGTTGCGCGAGGCAGCACACGCGACGAAGGAGCTCTCGGCGTTCCTGAAGGCGTCACTGGAGCCGAAACCCACATCGGACACCAGGGCGAGCTGACTACAAGTCCAACGAGTCGAGCCATCCTCGCGCGGCGTCGACGGCGGATTTTCCGGCGTCGACCTGCGCGGACAGCTCCGCGAGATCGCTGGTCGTCAACTCTGCGGCGACGATGTTCAACTTGACGATTCCTGCGTCCGGCAGCGCGCCCGTGCGAAGCACCGGGACGATGTTCTGCGCGGCGAACACATACTCGTCGTCGGCGAGCGCGACCAGATTTCCGTCGAACAGCGCGGTCGTGCTGCTCGGCATGATCGCGACCTGAATGTCTCCGGACGTGAGTCCTGCCGCAAGGTCAGCACGGCCGTAATTGCGGACCTCACGGAATCGGCAGCCGTACTCGTCCTGTAGCGCCTTCACGACCTTGTCGGTCAGAGCCCGCGACGTGCCGAGAGTCAGCTCACCGCAACGGGATCCGATTTTCTCCAGGTCTGCACCGCCGAGCCGCTCAGCAGTTTCCGTTGTAGCCACCACGGTGTCGCGCTCCTGGGCGGCCGCATAGTCGGTCACCGAAATACCTTGCGGCAGAGCCTGATTCAAGGCAGTGAAAACCTCGTCGGGTTTCGTCTGCGCCGCAGTCGGGTTGAGGCGAACCAGGAGGTCGCCCGTCGTCTCCGATCCCAGCTGGATCTGACCGGCGTCGATGGCTGCGAGTTCGGATACCCGCGGGTCGAGCTGGCGTACTTCGGTGGCAACACCCGCCCGCGCCAGCGCGTGTGCATAGATCTCCGCAACCAGCTCGCTGTGCACCGAATCTGCTGCACCGACAACCACTTTCGTCGCCGCCGGTCCGGAATCGAGGACCGGATCGTCGACGCCGCACGCGGCAGCCAACAACGTTGCCCCAAACGCGCACGCTGTTGCTGCGCGCCGCACCACGGTAGGAGTCGACAACGCTACGGCTTCGCGGCGACGCCTTCGGCGTGCGCGGCCGCGGCGACTGCTGCCGCTACGGCCGGAGCAACGCGCGGGTCGAGCGGGCTCGGCACGATCTTGTCGACGCTCAGCTCGTCACCGAGCACGTCGAGGATCGCGTTCGCGGCCGCAAGCTTCATGCCCTCGGTGATCCGACGCGCGCCGGCGTCGAGCGCGCCCTTGAAGACGCCGGGGAACGCGAGGACGTTGTTGATCTGGTTCGGGAAGTCGCTGCGACCCGTTGCGACGATCGCGGCATGCTTGCGAGCCGTGTCGGGGTGAATCTCCGGGTCGGGATTCGACAGCGCGAAGACGATCGCATCCGGCGCCATGCCCGCGATGATCTCTTCGGGAATCTTGCCCGCAGACACACCGATGAAGACGTCGGCTCCGGCAAGCGCCTCAGCGGCTCCGCCCGAGCGTCCCGACGGGTTCGTTCGTGCGGCGAGATCGACCTTCACGCTGGTCAGGTCGGTGCGGTCCGCGCACACGATGCCCTTCGAGTCGAGGACGGTCACGTCGGCGATCCCCGCGAGCAGCAGCATGTTTGCGCATGCGACACCGGCAGCGCCCGCGCCCGAGATCACGACGCGCAGCGGCGCCAGTTCACGCGACTGCGCCTTGACCGCGCCCATGAGGGCCGCGAGCACCACGATCGCGGTGCCGTGCTGGTCGTCGTGCATGACCGGGCAATCCAGCGCCTCGATGACGCGCCGCTCGACCTCGAAACAGCGCGGCGCGGAGATGTCCTCCAGGTTCACGGCGCCGAAGCTCGGGCGCAGCAAGATCAGCGTCTTGACGATCTCGTCGACGTCTTTGGTATCGAGCACCAGCGGGATGGAGTTGAGGCCCGCGAACTTCTTGAACAGCGCGGCCTTGCCTTCCATGACCGGCAGGGACGCGCGCGGACCGATGTCGCCGAGACCGAGTACGGCAGTTCCGTCGCTGACCACGACGACCAGCCGGTCGGTCCAGGTGTAGCGCTTGGCGAGTGTCTCGTCAGTCGCGATTGCCCGGCTTACCTGGGCAACACCGGGGGTGTATGCAATGGAGAGATCGCGTTGGGTCTCGAGCGGAGCGCTCAGCTCTACAGACAGCTTGCCGCCGATATGACCGGCGAAGATTTCTTCGTCGGTGATGTCGGTGAGGGAACTTTTCGCTTCGGTCACAGAGGACACGATGACACTCCTATTCGCAGCCACCGCATTCGGGGCCGGTTTTTAGACTATGCACCTGGGCTTAATTGCTGGTCGGGATGCGCTTTTCCCGTTGAATTGCGGTCGGCGGTCGATGTGTGAATCGGGCGCTCCAACGATCGGAGGCGGCATTGCCGAACGGTGTCCCGGGCAAGGAGTGCTGTAGTCCTACACGGTGCGATCGTGCTGCGCACGCGGGGCGGTGGCTCCGGCGCAGAGCGAGCACCAGTCTGCCAGCCGTGCAAAACGGGCCGCAATCGAGGGTGTCCGTCCGCACTACCTCCAACCGAATCCGTAGGTTGCCGCGGACGTCGACGATGACGCCGCGGCTTCCTCCAAGGGGCGCAGTCGCCGAAAGTCGCCGCAGCGCGCGGTTGATTGCGCGCTGTAGCGGCCCCTGAGATTGCTCTCACTACGCCGGTGCTCACACTAAGCGACGTTGATTACCCAAACGTAAGAACGTTCTCGCCGTTCGATTCCGCCCGCGGTGAGTTCCTGTGGCGCAACGGCTAGAGATCCGAGATGCCCGAATCCCACCATTGCGTCCAGAGCAGCAGAACGGTCGCGGCGATGATGACGATCGACATCGCGACGGCAACCACACCCCGTCGTCGATCGGCTTGCACTTGCGCCGCGACGACCAGGATCGCCGTCGCCACGTGCCAGACGATCGACTCGCTGCCGGGCCCGGGGAAGTCACGGTCCCGACCGACGACCGCCGCACCGATTACAACCAAAGTCAGAACAACTACGCCACCTGCAATGACGCCACTGAACGCCCGCAACCACCGCACCGGCATCAGCGGCCCAGCACGGGAACGCCCGTCGCGGTAGCCAGCAATCGCTCGAATTCGGCGGGGTCGGTCGTGAACTCACCGAGCCGGACCGTTTTGTTGCTGCCGTGATAATCCGACGAGCCGGTGACAGCGAGATTCAGTTCGCCCGCGAGCCCGCGCAACACCGCTTTGTCAGGCTCGCTGTGGTCCGGATGCTCGATCTCCAGCCCGCTCAGCCCACTGTCGACGAGCCTGCGGATGTGGTCGAGCGACAGCAGCCGGCCGCGCTTGCGCGCGCGGGCGTGCGCAACGACGCTGACCCCGCCTGCCGCGGTGATCATCTCGACCGCCTTGGTGAGCGGCGTATCGGCCTTCTCGACGTAATACGGACCGTTGTGGGCGAGCAGCCTCGTGAACGCTTCGTTGACGCTCTCGACCACACCTGCGGCGACGAGCGCACGCGCGAGGTGCGGACGCCCCGCGGAGACACCGGCTCCGGCCATGACGGCGTCCGGATCCACCGGCAACCCGTCTGCGGCCATCTTGTCCGCCATTCCGCGTAGCCGCGTGATGCGCTCGGCGCGCAGCCGTTCACGTTCGGCGGCGAACACCTCGTTGTCGGGATCGAAGAGGTAGGCCAGGAGGTGGACGGGCACAGGCTCGCCGTCCTCGCCGTCGCCGGTGCACGACATCTCCATCCCGCGTACCAGCAACATCCTGCCCAGTTCGGCGTGTGTCGCTTCGGCTTCCGACCAGCCCGCCGTGTTGTCGTGATCGGTGATCGCGACCACGTCGAGTCCCGCTGCAGCAGCATTGCGCAACAGTTCGGCCGGGGTGTCGGTACCGTCCGACGCCGTGGAGTGGGTATGTAAATCGATGCGCACCCGACCAGTGTTGCAGGCGTAGCATTCGGGCGTGCCGCCCAGATCGCCACTCGTGTCGTTGCGCAAGCAATCCCGTAAGCCCACACCCGAACCGCTCCGGCAGATTCCGATCCCTGCAGCACGCGCAATCGTCGACTGCGCGGTCTACGTCGACGGCGAACGGCTGCCGGGAAAGTACACGCACGACGCCGCCATCGCCGAGGTCCACAAGCGTGGCACCGGGTTCGCATGGATCGGCCTGCATGCCCCGGACGAAGGTCAAATGGCTACGGTTGCAGCGACTTTCAATCTGCACGAGCTCACCGTCGAAGACGCGGTCCACGCCCACGAACGGCCGAAGCTCGAGCGCTACGACGACACCCTCTTCTTCGTCCTCCGCACGGTCAAGTACGTCGAGCACGAGCTCCACTCGGTCAGCGAGATCGTCGAGACCGGCGAAATCATGATCTTCGTCGGCCGGGACTTCGTGGTCACCGTGCGGCACGGTGATTTCGCCGGGCTCGCCGGCGTCCGGCGAAGTTTGGAAGGCAACCCGGAACGACTCGCGCTCGGCCCGACCGCGGTCATGCACGCCATTGCCGACTACGTCGTCGACTCCTATCTCGATGTGGTCCGTCAGGTCGAGAACGATGTCGACGCGATGGAGGAAGACGTGTTCACGCCGGGCAGCCAAATCGCCGTGGAGCCGATTTATCAACTCAAGCGCGAAGTCGTCGAACTGCGCAGGGCAGTCGTGCCGCTCGCCGTCCCCCTGCAGTCACTGACGCAGCCGAACGAACTGGTGCCCAAAGAGGTGCGCAGGTACATGCGCGACGTCACGGACCACCACACGCTCGTGTCGGAGCGAATCGCCGATTTCGACGAGGCGCTCAGTTCGCTGGTCGGCGCCGCCCTCGCCAAGGTTGCCCTGCAACAGAACACCGATATGCGCAAGATCTCCGCATGGGTTGCGATCGCAGCGGTGCCCACGATGCTGGCCGGCATCTACGGGATGAACTTCGAGCACATGCCCGAGCTGACCTGGACCTACGGTTACTACGGCATTCTGGCGTTGATGTTCGTCTCGTGCGCCGGACTGTTCGTGACGTTCCGGCGTAACCACTGGCTATAGGGTCGCCGCAAGCCGGTTCGGGTCGGCGGTGTCGATGGCGGCCTCGGCCCAGGCCTCACGCAGGGCAGCGGCGCCGCGCAAGCGCACCCAGGCCGCTTCGGTCTGCGTGAGAGGCGTGACCTGAAAGAACTTGACGGGCTCGGCCGGTTCCGGCAGCGGCAGTTCGTCGATCGCGGCATGGTCCAGCAGAACGGCGGTGAAAGCGCTGTTTCGCCACAGTGGTTCGCCGAGATCGATGAGTGCGTCGGGTAGCAACACAATGCCTTCGACCGCAGGAGCGGCTGCGAGGACCGCGAGGGTCCGGTGGATGCCGGAGTCGGCGCCGACGTCGGACCGCAGCGTCAGGACGAGTTCGGCACGGGGGCCGTGCGTGTTGTCGGCGATCATGTCGCCCGGTTCACCCATCGGGTGGCGCGAGCACCCGAGCGACGCATAGCGAACGACCGTGCCGTCGTGCGGGAAGCGCAGAATGTCGATCGGCTCGAGCCCCAGGAAGGTTACCGACGCGGCGGCCGGTTCGAGTCCCCCGAACTGGGCCGTCAAGTGTGCGCGAACGGCAGCCACGACATCATCGGTCACAACGACATCTTCGCAGGGCGCCGACGCACAGGTCCGTCAGGGACCGATCCGCACCTCGTGCCGCTCGGCCTGCGGGTGAGCGAACCGCAGTAGGTCGTTCGCTTCGCGCTCCAGGGCAGCCACGTGTGTCTTGGCGATCTTCTCGAACAACTCGACCGCCACGACCGCTTCGCCCTTGGCCTTCGTCAGCACGATGTAGCCGACGGCTCGGCCATGGACGAGCACGGCAGGCTTGATGATGCCGTTGACCGTGAACAGTCGAGACTTGTACTCGCGGTCCAGGATTCGCGTCCGGTCGGCATGCGAGAGCAAGATATTGTCGAACGGCGCGAGGATGCGGACCGGCGCTGGGGTGTCCTCGGCGGGGCGGGGCGCGTCGGGAAGATCGAACAGCTCGGCCCCGGATTCTGCGGCAAACACCCGCAATCGAGGGCGCAGCCGATCGAACACCTCCCCCAGCCGCGCCAGACCCGACCATGCCTGGATGTCCTGGACCGATGCGGGTCCGTACGCGCCGAGGTAGCGCAGCACCATGTCGTCCAACGTCGGGACCACGGCCGACGGACCGAGCCAGTGCTCGATCGTCGTCAGCGCGGGTTGACCGGCTTTACCCCATAGGCCGCGGGGCGGAACCTGCAGCAGCGGAAGCAGAATGCGCAATCCGTACGCCAGCGCGGCAGGATCGCGGTCGGGCCAGAGCTCCGCGAACTTCGTCCGCAATTGCGCCGCCGTCAACGGCGAATCTTCGACGAGCTCGCGGCCGACCTTGGCAAGCTCGCCGAGGTCGATCGCCGACAACGTCGGCGTGTACTGCGGGTTGTTGAGCAGAAAGCGGTCGAGCATCGGCTGCATGAGCGTGCGCAATGACCGCGCGTCTTGCGCAGCCAGTAGGTGGACGGTCCCCCGCATCGTGACGATCCGGACCGCGCGCCGATCTGTGAGAAGGTCCGACAACTGCTGCGGGGCAAAATCTTTCAGCCGCGCCCAGAGCGCGAAGTAGGGCGCGGTCGGCGATTGCGCCTGCAACCCATATCCGTGCTCGACGAACTCGTACGCCGGCGACGTGGTGCGGCGCAGCAGGTGCTGCCGAGCCAGCGTCGCGCGGTTGAGCGCACGCTGGGACAGGAGGTCGGGCACTCAGAGGGCCAAGTTCGCGCCGCCGTCGTTGTCGAATACCGAGACTCTCTTCGGGTCGAACCACAACTGCATGCGTTCGCCACTCGCTGCCCGCGACTCTGCGCCGACGCGTGCAACCATCTGCGAGCCACCGAGATCGGCAACTCCCGCATCGGCAGCCAGTTCCTGCAACTCCGCCGACTCGACGGCAGGTCCGGCGATCGTGAAGTACACGAATTTGTCCGAACCCATCGATTCGACGACCTCGACGTCGACGTCGATCTTCGCGCCGGTGATGCGCTGGTAACCGTCGACGAGTGCTGCGTCCTCGAAGTGTTCGGGGCGGATCCCTGCCACAACTCGGTCCGGTGCGTTGCCGTCACGAAGCTTGTCGCGCACCTCGTACGGCAGCGGAATCTCCCCGACCGCGGTCGTGATCCCGTCCTGCGCCAGTTCACCCGGGATGAAGTTCATCGCGGGCGACCCGATGAAGCCTGCGACGAACAGGTTGCGGGGCCGGTCGTACAGTTCCTGCGGCGCGCCGATCTGCTGCACGAGGCCGCCACGCAGAACCACGACACGGTCACCGAGCGTCATGGCCTCGGTCTGGTCGTGGGTGACATACACGGTCGTCGTGCCGAGCCGCTTCTGCAGACGGGAAATCTCGGTACGCATCTGAACTCGAAGCTTTGCGTCGAGGTTCGACAGCGGCTCGTCCATCAGGAACGCCTTCGGACTGCGAACGATCGCGCGGCCCATCGCCACCCGCTGGCGTTGCCCGCCGGAGAGGTTGGCGGGCTTGCGGTCCAGATGCTGATCGAGGTCGAGGATGCGCGCGGCGTCCTCCACCTTGGCGTTGATGTCGCTCTTCGACATCTTCGCCAACGTCAGCGGGAACGCAATGTTTTCGCGCACCGTCATGTGCGGGTAAAGGGCGTAGGACTGGAACACCATCGCGATGTCACGGTCCTTCGGCGCCTTCTCGTTGACGCGCTCGCCCGCGATCCGCAGTTCGCCGGACGAGATGTCCTCGAGCCCCGCAATCATGTTGAGCGTCGTCGATTTTCCGCATCCCGAGGGACCCACGAGGATGACGAACTCACCGTCGGCGATCGTGATGTCCACGTCGCTCACGGCCTTCGCGCCATCGGGATACAGCTTGGTCACTTTGTCGAGCACGATCTCGGCCATCTACCGCTACCCCTTCACCGCGCCGGAGGTCAGCCCGGCAACGATCCGTCGTTGGAAGAACAACACGAAGATGATGATCGGAATTGTGATCACCATTGCCGCAGCCGCGATCGATCCAGTCGGATCCTCGAACTGCGACGCACCGGTGAACTGCGCCATTGCCGCCGGTGCCGTGATCGAACGGTCCGTCGCGGTCAGCGAGATGGCGAACAGCAGATCGTTCCAGCAGAAGATGAACACCAGGATCGAGGCTGTGACCACGCCCGGCGCGGCAAGCGGTGCAATCACCTTGCGGAACGCCTGCGCGGGCGTCGCGCCGTCCATTTTCGCCGCCTTCTCGAGCTCCCAAGGGATCTCGCGGAAGAACGCTGAGAGCGTGTAGATCGCCAGCGGCAGAGCGAACGTGATGTACGGGATGATCAGCCCGGGCCAGGTGTCGAACAGCCCGAGTGCGCGCTCGATGTCGAACAGCGGACTCACGAGGGAGATCGGCGGGAACATCGCGATCAGCAACGCGACACCGACCAGCAGCTTCTTACCCGGAAAGTCCAGCCGCGCAACGGCATACGCGGCCATCGTGCCGATGACGACGGCGATCACAGTCGCGATCAGCCCGATCCCGATCGAGTTGATCAGTGCGCTCGTGAACGCGTCGGTCTTGAAGATTCCCTTGTAGTTGTCGAAGGTCCAGGAACGCGGGATGAAATGCCCGTCGGTGATGGTTGCCGGCGACTTGAACGACAGGCTCGCAATCCAGCCGACGGGGATCAGCGCGTACGCGATCACGATCAGATTGACGACGGACCAGCTCAGCTTCTTCTGCGTGGACGCGGCCATCTCTACTACCGCCCCGCTTCCGGATCCGAGCCCGGCGCCGCGGCGCCGAACAGTTTGATGAAGATGAACGCGATGATGGCGACGCACAGGAAGATCAGCACGCTGATCGCCGACCCGATGCCGAGGTTGAACGTCTTGAACAGGTTGTCGTAGCCGAGGACCGAGAGCGATCCGGTGTCGTTGGCACCCCGCGTCATAACGTAGATGTTGTCGAAGATGCGGAAAGCGTCGAGCGTGCGGAACAGTAGCGCAACGAGAATCGCGGGCTTCATCAGCGGCAGAATCACGCGGACCAGGCGCGTCCACGAGCCGGCGCCGTCGACCTGCGCGGCCTTGAGCAGATCGTCGGGCACCAACGCCAACCCGGCAAGCAACAGCAGGGCCATGAAGGGCGTCGTTTTCCAGACCTCGGCGAGGATGATCACGCCCAGTGACGGAATCTGTTCTGCGAGTGGCGCATCCATGCCCGGCAGCAGACCCGCCAGGTAGCCGGTGCCGGGGGTCCACGCGTAATACCAGCTGTAAGCCGCCGCGACCGTGACGATTCCGTAGGGAATCAAAACGACTGTGCGCACTGTCCCGCGACCGACGAGCGTGCGATGCATGATCAGCGCCAGCATGAGACCGAGGACGAACTCGATCGCCACCGAAATGACCGTCAATGCAACCGTCACGCCGAAGGCCTGCCACCAGAACCCGTCGGTCAGCACCGCTTGATAGTTGGCGAACGCCACGAACTTTCGGTCGTCGGGAAACGCAAGGTTGTAGCGCTGCATGCTCAGCCACACCGCGTAGATCACGGGGTACGCGGTCACTGCGACCATCATGATCGCCGCAGGCGCGACAAGCAGAAGGCCGAGTCGTCGCTCAGCCTTCTTGCCCTCCGACAGCGCTACTTTCGTCTTCTTCTTCGGGGCCGCCGGCTCTGTAGCCGGCGGCGGACCTTCCAACGTATTCGTCATGGCACCAACCCCTCCGAGTTGACGGCTTTGCGCACTTGTTCGGCGAGCTCGTCGACGGTCCGTGGCGGATCGATGTCCTTCACGGGATTCAGCGTCGCCACGATCAGCGTCGAAATCGTTTGATAGACAGGGGAAACAGGGCGGACCGACGACGAATCGAGGCCTTCGCGAACCTCGCGCCACGCCGGGTACTTCTCCTGGAACGCGGGGTCGTCGTACAGCCCGGCGAGCGTGGGCGGCACACCCCCCGCGACCGCGTTGTTGCGCTGGTTGTCCCAGTTGCGCAGGCATTCCATCGCTTCGAAGGCGAAGTCCTCGTGCTCGGTCGTCTTGGCGACGGCGATGTTGAAACCACCGAGGGTGACCTTCGCGGGATCGCCCGGATTGATCGACGGGTACGGCGCGGCGAGAAAATTCCGCTCGCCGTCGACCGTCAGCACCGTGTTCCCGGTGTCCTGCGACGTCGGTTTGCCCTGCGCGTCGATGAACGCGACGCCGCCCTTCTCCGCATTCTCGATCATTCCCGGCAGCACGAACGGCCAGTTGACCTCGAACGCGGCATTACCGCTCTCCATCGAATAGCGCGCGATCGCTTCGTCGCTCTGCGAGAACGACGGATCGACCCCCTTGGCCGTCGCGACGCGTTTCATGATGTCGAGCGCTTTCAGTGCAGAGTCTCCGTCTGCCACCGTGACCGTGGTGCCGTCAGGCCCTACGACACTGCCGCCGGCACTCTCGAGCATTGTGTTGAACCACACCATCAGGCCCTCGTACTGCTTGGCCTGCACGCCGATTCGGCTCGGCCTGCCCTCGTCGGCCAATTGCCCGGCGATGTCGAGCAACTCGTCCCACGTTTGCGGGGGCTGCCCGTCCGGCATCAAATCCTTTCGATACCAGAGCAATTGCGTGTTCGTATTGAGCGGCGCCGCGTAGAGCTTGTCTTCCCACTTCGCCGATTCGAGCGGTCCCTGCAGCGTCCCCTCCGACACGGATGCAGCGACATCGTCGGGCAGTGGCAACGCCCAACCCGCCTCGGCGAACTCGGCGGTCCACACGACGTCGAGCGTCATGAGGTCCAGTGAGCGGTCGTTGCCGGTCAGGCGGCGAGCCAACTGCAGCCGCTGATCGTCGGCGTTCTTCGGCAGGGTCCGCTGCTCGATCTTGTAGCGGCCACCGGCGGCCTGCGTGCATACGTCGGCGGCCTGCGCGTACTGCTCGGCGCCGTCAGCTGCCGTGTAGAAGCTGAGGACGGTCCCGCTTTCGTCGGACCCGCAGGCGGCGAGCAGTGGGCTCGACACGACCACGGCAGCACCGAGAATCGCGAGCTTCTTTTGCAGCTGCACAGACCGCCTCCTTCGCCGGGTGCGCCGGTGCAATCGGCTGTGGACACCCCGCCCGAAGAGCGGCGAGCCGACGTCGACCTCGCACCGGTTCTCGAACATCCATTTTCAAACTATCCGAAACCGGTGCCAGACGATACGGGAAGGTCTCGCGACTCGCGCCTAAAGTGCCAGCTTCGCAAGGAGATCGCGGGCAGCCTCGGCGGTTTTCGGGTCGCACAGGACGTCGTAGCGGCCCGCCACCAATTGCATCGACGACGCGAAATCGCGTTGCCCGCGGGTAGCCGCGTACGGAATTGCGGTGGAGATGACGCCGAAAACGATGCCGCCGACGATGCCGACGGCCAACGGGCCGAACAGGCCGCCCGTCGTGAACAGGCCGAGTAGCAGGCCGAAGAACACGCCTAGCCAAGCACCCGAAACGATGCCGCCACCAATGACTTTCCCCCAGGTGAGGCGGCCGAGCACGCGCTCGACCTGCATCAGGTCGACACCGACGATCGTCACGTCCTCGACCGAAAACTGCTGGTCCGCAAGATAGTCGACCGCGCGCTGAGCTTCGGCGTACGTCGGATACGAGCCGATCGGCCAGCCCGTGGGCGGCGTGGGCAGCCCCTGGCTCACCCGATTCGGACCGCCAAGTGGATTCGTCATGACCCTATTGTGCCTGCATGACGGCGTCGCGGCGCGCCGCCAACCCCACCTGCTCGCACACCGCGCAAGCGGGGCGAACTAGCCTGACCCTCATGGCAGCGGTGAGCAAGGTGTTCGCCGCCAGGCTGGGCGGCCTGGTGGTGCTCGGCCCCGACGGGGAATCGGTCGGGCGAGTGCGGGACGTCGTTATCACCATTCGACTCGGTCGCCAACAGCCCCGCGTGATCGGCCTTGTGATCGAGTTGCTCAACCACAGAAGAATCTTCGTACCGATGCTGCGGGTCACCGCGATCGAACCGGGGTCGGTCACACTGACCACCGGCAACATCAGTTTGCGGCGGTTTGCGCAGCGACCCGGCGAGGTCCTGGTGCTGGCGCAGGTTCTCGATTCGCACGTGCGCGTCGACGATCCCGAACTCGACCAGTTGCTCGGCCACGACGTGATCGTGGTCGATATCGGGATCGAGATCACCCGGAGCCGCGATTGGGTCGTATCCAAAGTCGCCGTGCGTGGCCACCGCGCCCGGCTCGGGCGGCGGGCACCGATCCACGTCATCGAGTGGCAGCACATCCAGGGCCTGACGCCGAACGATCTCGCCCAGTTCGGCCAGGGTGTTTCCCAGTTGCTCCTGCAGTTCGAGGGCCTGCGCGCGGCCGACGTCGCCAATGCGCTGCGTGAACTACCGGAGAAACGTCGGCTCGAAGTGGCACTCGCGCTCGACGACGAACGACTTGCCGACGTCGTCCAGGAGCTACCCGACGACGATCAGGTCGAACTGCTCGGGCAATTCGACTCCGAACGCGCCGCTGACGTCCTCGAGGCAATGGACCCCGACGACGCCGCCGACCTCCTCGGCGAACTGCCGGACGCCGAAGCCGAGTCTTTGCTGCGATTGATGGATCCCGAAGAATCCGAGCCGGTTCGGCGGCTGCTCGCGCACTCCCCCGACACCGCCGGCGGCTTGATGACGCCGGAACCGGTGATCCTCAGCCCCGCAACGACTGTCGCAGAAGCGCTCGCACGGGTCCGGAACGCGGACTTGACGCCGGCGATCGCGAGCCTGGTGTTCGTTGCGCGACCACCCACCGCGACGCCGACGGGCCAGTACGTCGGTTGTGTGCATTTGCAGCGCCTGCTGCGCGAACCACCCGCGAGCTTGGTCGGTGGTGCGCTCGACACCGAACTGCCGAGACTGAGTCCGCAGGATCCGCTCAGTACGGTGACGCGCTACTTCGCGACCTACAACCTGGTGTGCGGACCGGTCGTCGACGATCAGGGGCATTTGCTCGGAGCGGTCACCGTCGACGACGTCCTCGATCATTTGCTGCCTGAGGACTGGCGCGAACACGAGGGCAGCAATGAGTGACTTCCGCAGCGCCGCGGACAAGGCGGCCTCGAACGCGCGGCAACGGCTCGAAACGCCCGTCGGGTCCCGTTGGTTTCGAATTCAATTCGACGTCGAAGCGGTCGGCCGTATCGGCGAAACGTTCGCGCGTTTTCTCGGCACCGGTCGTTATCTCGCGATGCAAACCGTGTTCGTCATCGTCTGGGTATTGCTCAACATCTTCGCCTACACGGTCCGCTGGGACCCGTACCCGTTCATCCTCCTGAACCTCGCGTTCTCGACGCAGGCTGCCTACGCCGCGCCCCTGATTCTGCTCGCCCAGAACCGGCAGGAGAATCGCGACCGCGTCGCACTGGAAGAGGATCGCGTTCGCGCCGCGCAAACGAAAGCCGATACCGAGTTCCTCGCACGCGAACTCGCAGCATTACGAATTGCTATCGGCGAGGTAACGACCCGTGACTATTTACGTCGCGAACTCGATGAACTGCGCGCACTTTTGATCGAACGAACAGCGAATTCCGGCGAAAACGTCAAACTTTCCGGCGGCTCGGGAAAACGCTCCGGAAGTGGCAAGTCACGCCGCGCCGACCAAGAGCTGTGAATTCATCCATTCGTAAGACCTGCGAATGCCCGGTATGTAGCCTGGAACACGTTGTCCCGAGCGGTCGATGGTGAGAATCGGCCGCTGACACGATTCTCCGCGGGTGGTGTTGTCGAATGCGTTTAAAGGCACCGGTCACTGTGTCCGTTCTTGTCCTAGCAGGACTGGTGTCGGCCGGATCGACGAGTGCGATCTCGAGCGGTCCTGATCCGAGGACGCCCGCGCCGCTTCTCTCTGCCGCGAGCGCGCAAGCGTTGGCGGCCAAGCCGATCGGAACGGTTGGGCTCGTCCCATCCACTCCCAAAACAGCGATGCAACTGCGCGCGGTCGTACCCGAAGGTTCACCGTTCACGGGCGGCATCCCGGTCGTTCGTGACGTCGCCCTGCCCGGCGTTCTCGGCGCCCTCGGCATCCCCGAGGTCGTGCTCGCCGCGTATCGCAATGCCGAGCTCGCACTCGCGGCGTCGCAGCCGGGCTGCGGAATCAGCTGGAACCTGCTCGCGGGCATCGGCCGAATCGAGTCCGGTCACGCGGGCGGCGGCCGAACCGATGTTGCCGGCACGACGCTGAGCCGCGTCCTGGGTCCGGTGCTGGACGGCAGCCTCGCCGGAAACAACGTGATCAGAGATACCGACGCCGGTGCGCTGGATGGCGACAACGCGCACGACCGCGCAGTCGGTCCGATGCAGTTCATCCCGGGCACGTGGCGTGTTTATGCGTCGGACGGCAACGCCGACGGCGTCGCGGATCCCAATAACGTCTTCGACGCCGCACTTTCCGCAGGTAAGTACTTGTGCTCCGGCGGCCTGAACTTGCGCGATCCCGCACAGGAAGTGCGCGCGATCCTGCGCTACAACAACTCGATGTCCTACGCCGCAAGCGTGCTGAGTTGGTCGGCCGCGTATCGAACCGGTGGCCAACCGTCCGCGGTCTCGATCTCCCCGGATCTGGTCCCACCGGGAACGTCGCCGATCGATTTCGACGCGCTCGCCCGCGAGGCAGACGCAACGACAACGACGACAACTCCGGGCGCGACTCCGTCGCCGTCCGGCACCACGACCACTCAGCAGCCGATGCTGAATCTTCCCGGCGTCGATGTTCCGTGTGGTGTGCTGTGCCCGCCCGGATTCGTGCCGCCCCCCGGAATGCTCAGGACCGAGCCATCGTCCACGACTCCGGCAACGCCGTCGGCCGAAGCCGGCCAGATGAATGCCGAGCAGGCACCCGCGGTCGATCCAGCGAACCAGCAGCAACCCGAACAGCAACCGCAGGTGCAGCAGCAACCGGCCACACCGAGCGCCGCCGAAGCACCCGTAGCGCCGCCGGTCGAAGCACCGGTTGCGCCGCAGCCTCCGCCGCCGCTGTTCCAGTTGCCACCACTGCCACCGCTGCCGTTCGTCCTGCCGACTTTCGCTCCGATCGGCGCGGTTCTGCCGTTACCTTGAAGTGATCTTTAAGGCCCATTAGATTACGGATGGATAACGACAAGCCGTCCAACTCGGGTACCCTCGACTCCGTTCTGCAAACGGAGTGCCTCGTAAGAGGCCGACGGAGGTTTTTCGAGTGGGTCGCCATAGCAAGCAAACCGTCTCTGCGACCCGGCGAAATTCGCTGATTGCACTGTCTGGGCTTGTCCCGGCTGGTTTGGTTGCCGCCGCTTCCGCCGCAGGTGCGTCTTCCGGAGTGCCGTTTCTCGCGGACACCGCCACGCACGCGCCGGAGTCGAATCCTCTTGCCGCTCAACCGCAATCGAATTCCACCTCGAATGCCCAATTGCCAATTCCGGAAATCGAACCTGCTGCCGCACCTGCAGCCCCCGCAGCGCCTGCCGCCCCGGCTCTGCCCACGAGCCTCGCCGCCGGCCCACTCGGCGTACCGGAAATCAACCAGGCCGCGTACAAGGCGGCCGCCGACACGCTCGCAACGCAGGACGCGCCGTGCGGAATTCCGTGGACGCTGATCGCCGGAATCGGCCGGGTCGAATCCACGCATGCCAACGACGGCAAAGCCGATGAGAGCGGCAACCTCCTCACACCGATCTACGGTCCGATCCTGAACGGCAGCCTTGCGGGCAACAACGTCATCCACGACAGCGACGGTGGCGCCCTCGACGGAAACGGGACCTACGACCGCGCCGTCGGGCCGATGCAGTTCCTTCCCGAGACCTGGAAGCGCTACGCGGCAGACGGCAACGGCGACGGCGTCGCCGATCCGCAAAACCTCTTCGACGCGGCGCTGACGACCGGCAAGTACCTCTGCGACGGCGGCCTCAATCTCCGCGACATTGCGCAGGAAACACGTGCGGTGCTGCGCTACAACAATTCGATGGCGTACGTCGCGAACGTCCTGGCGTGGTCACTCGGGTACGCGACCGGCACCAACCCACCAGCCGAGGCGCTACCCGCTATCCACTGATACGTAGGATCGTCCTATGCCAGTCGTTACGGAATCCGAGGTTCGCGCAGCTCTCTCCCGCGTCGACGACCCCGAGATCCGCAAACCGATCACAGAACTCGGGATGGTCAAGAGCGTTGTCGTCGGTGACGACTCCTCTGTGGACATCGTCGTGTACCTGACCACCTCCGCCTGCCCGATGCGAACCGAGATCACACAGCGCGTCACGAAGGCTGTCGCGGACGTCGAGGGGGTCGGGGTGATTCGCGTCGATCTCGACGTGATGAACGACGAGCAGCGCACGGAGCTGCGCAAATCGTTGCGCGGCGACTCCGGCGAGCCGGTGATTCCGTTCGCGCAACCCGGCTCGCTGACCCGCGTCTACGCGGTCGCGTCCGGCAAGGGCGGCGTCGGCAAGTCGAGCATCACGGTCAATCTCGCAGCCGCCATGGCCGCCAAGGGATTGTCTGTCGGGCTGCTCGACGCCGACATCTACGGTCACTCGATTCCCCGCATGCTCGGGACCGACGCTCGACCGACTCAAGTCGAGAAGATGATCCTCCCGCCGGTCGCACACGATGTGAAAATGATCTCAATCGCCCAGTTCACGACGGGGAACACGCCCGTAGTCTGGCGCGGTCCGATGCTGCACCGTGCGCTGCAGCAGTTCCTCGCCGATGTCTTCTGGGGCGACCTCGATGTGCTGCTGCTCGACCTCCCGCCGGGCACCGGAGACATCGCAATCTCGATCGCACAGCTGATCCCGAGCGCCGAAATTCTTGTCGTCACGACACCGCAACCGGCAGCCGCAGAGGTGGCCGAGCGCGCCGGGGCAATTGCTCTGCAAACCAGGCAGCGCGTGGTCGGCGTCGTCGAGAACATGTCGTGGATGGAAATGCCCGACGGCAGCCGGATGGACGTGTTCGGGTCCGGCGGCGGTCAGGTCGTCTCGGATCGCCTGACGAAGGCCGTTGGCGCCAAAGTTCCTCTGCTGGGCCAGATTCCGCTCGAGCAGGGCGTCCGTGAAGCCGGCGACGACGGCGTGCCGATCGTGCTGCGGTCCCCCGACTCACCGGCCGCGATCGCGCTGAAGTCGGTCGCCGACAAGCTGTCGGTCCGGCAGCGCGGGCTCGCGGGAATGTCACTCAGCATCGACACCACGCGGCGGCTCTGAGGTCAGGTAGCGTCCGGATCGATCGGCGGGCGCTCGCCCGCGTTGGTCGACTGCGGCTTTTCCAAACTTGGCCGCTTCGTGGCCCCGTTGGGCTTCTCGAAGGTGGTGAAGATCGAATCGTCGCCGTCGAGAATGTGCTTGGTGATCATGGTCCGCGGGGTCATGCCGCGTAGCTGGTTCAGTTCGGACAGCGGTTTGCGCAGATCGTCGAACTCGGGACCGAGTTCGTCCTTCAGCTGCTTCGTCGCGCCGCTCGCATAGTCGCGGACCTGACGTAGCGACTTGGTCACCCACATGACGGCGCCGGGCAGCCGCTCTGGGCCGAGAATGACCAGGGCTGCGACCAGCAGCACCATCATCTCTGCCCACCCGATGTTTCCGAACATTCTTGCCTCCTACAGGCGTCAATCGGAGGCGAGCGTCACCTGCACGTCGACGAGCCTGCCATCCCGTATCAACTGCACGGGGACTGTCGCGCCGATCGGCTGTTGCTGCACCGCCACAGTCAGCTCGTCCGCGTTCGCGACCGTACGGTCACCGACCTTGACGATGACGTCCTTCTCGATAATCCCGGCTTGCGCCGCAGGACCATTATCCTTGACGGCAGCGACCTCCGCGCCCACTGTCGCGTCGTTCACGACGGAACGCGCGCTCACACCGATTTCGGGGTGATGCATCACACCATCGCGAATGAGGGCCTGCGAGACGCGGGTCACGTCGTCGATCGGGATTGCGAAGCCGAGGCCGACCGAACCACCGCTCGCACTGCGGATAGCCGAGTTGATCCCGATGACCTTGCCTTCGAAATCGACCAGCGGACCGCCGGAGTTGCCCGGGTTGATCGCTGCGTCGGTTTGGACTGCGTCGATCACGGCGTCGGTATCGGTATCGGAACCCTCGCCGCCCAATCGCACTGGGCGATGCAGCGCGCTGACGATTCCCGATGTGACGGTCTTGTTCAGACCGAGGGGCGAGCCGACCGCGATAACGTCTTGTCCGACAAAGACATCCGCCGACTTGCCGAGCTGGGCGACCGACAGATTGTTCACCTCGGTCTTGAGTACCGCCAGGTCGGTCTTGATGTCGCGACCAACGATCCGCGCCGCAGCCTTGGTGCCGTCGGAGAAGAGAACCTGAATCTTCGCGTCACCGTTGTCGTCGTTGGCGGCCATCGAGATGACGTGGTTGTTCGTCGCGATGTAACCCTGACCGTCGATGACCACACCGGAACCGGTGCTGCCGTCGTCGCCGTCTGTGACCTGAATCGAGACGACCGCGGGGAGAACAGCGTCCGCGACCTTCGCCACTTGACCGTGCGCGATGTCTGTATCGTCACCGACCTGCTGCAGAGCGACCTTCTGGCTCGTCAAATCACCGCTGAATTCGGCAGTGACGCGGCCGAAGATTCCGCCGATCGCGCCGACGACAAGTGCAACGGCGGCAAGTATCGCAAGGGTGCGCGGCGCCACGCGCCCGCCGAACAGAACTTCGCGCACACCGAGTTTGTGGCCCGAAGGCACCGGCGGCGGAACCGGCTTCTGCAGAGCCGGCGGCCCCAGCTGCGCCCCGGCAGCCGGATCGCGCCACGGATCGGGAGCTTCCTGCGGCTCGACAGGGGGGACTTCGTCCGGATCTCTTTGCAGCGATTCCGTTGCACCCGGCGGCCGGCCGAAGGCCTCCGCGAGGATCGGATCCGGGGGACGGACGTTCAGTTCGGGCGAGTCCGCGACGCGACGGGCGGCGGGTGAAAACGAACCCTCGACGCCGGAGGGGCGACCGAACGCGCGAGTGAACGACTGATCGATCTCAGGCCTGTAGACAGGTCTCGGGCCGAGGACGGGCGCATCCGGGGGCCGCAGATTCCCTGACTCCGATTGCCTGTGGATGGTCGATTCCGAGGTCACCCTGCAAACTCTACTTGCGCCAGCGCAGCGACCAGCGTTTGCTGTGCTCGCCTGCGGGATAGTCGGAGCCACACAGGGGGAATTCACCTGTCGGGATACGGCTGAGTGCGCCCAGCAGCGACGAGGGCATGGCGACCTCGGCGGCACGCCGGAGCGCACCGCGGGCCTGCTGCTGCGCCTCGACCTCGTGTGCGCAGTCAGCGCAGATACCGATGTGCTGGGCGGCTCGCATATAGGCATTCATGCGCAATTCGCCGTCGACGTACGCGGCGATGGCCTCACTGGCCAGATGCTCAGTGGACCCGAATTTCCTGGGCTCGGGCTTCTCCGCCGGTGGCATCCAATCCTCCTGGTCGTCGCCGAGCGGCAATACCGACCGCGTCACCGGAGCGCGCTGCCGACCTTGTCGTCCGACTGGTGTGCCAGGTACTCGCGCAACGCCTGACGACCACGATGGATCCGGCTTCGCACGGTACCGAGCTTCACTCCCAGTGTGGCACCGATCTCCTCGTACGACAGACCTTCCACGTCACAGAGCACAACCGCGGCGCGAAATTCGGGTGCGAGGGAGTCGAGCGCCGATTGCAGATCCGGATCCAGGCGCGATTCGTGATACGCCTGTTCGGGTCCCGGACCTTCGGCAGGCACACGGTCGTAATCGTCGGGCAGTGCTTCCATGCGGATGCGATTGCGGCGCCGGACCATGTCTAGGAAGAGGTTCGTAGTAATGCGGTGCAGCCAGCCTTCGAAGGTGCCGGCTTGGTAGTTGGACAGCGACCTGAAAACGCGGATGAACGTTTCTTGTGTCAGGTCTTCTGCGTCCTGCGGGTCACCGGACAGTCGATAGGCCAGCCGGTAGACGCGGTCCGCGTGCTCGCGCACGAGGTCGTCCCACGACGGCATTGCCGCCTGGTCACCAGTGGCATCGAAAGCGGCCGTACCGCTCAGTTCTGGATCGGAATCCTGTGGCAGCCCGTCGACCATCCCCACCCGCGCATCCTCCGGGAGGCTCGAATAGTCGCGTTCCGCGTTGACGGTGTGGATGGGTGGAACCTCCTAGTAGAGACCACAAGCGCCTGTAGTCACGTCACATGCCCGTGTATCGATTTCAAACTCCCCGGGCGGTCGCTTTGTTCCCGGTACCGAGTTATTCGAAACAAACGTGCGTCGCGATGTCCTGCGCTGATGATCCGATGATCCTTCGTGGAAGTAACTGTGCTTTATCGCGTTATGCCCGTCTTATGAAGAGCCTGAGGGGAGCCTGAGAAATCTTGCCCGACGCGCCTGACAGACCGAGCGGGCGCGCGACGATAACCTCGAACCGTGGACAATGCGCAACGAACTCTTTCCTACGTCGAAGAATCCGTGGTCGAAGACGAGATTCTCATCGCCGCCAGGGAGCGAGCCGACGATCTGGGCGCTGCACCCATTCCGCCGTCGGTCGGTGCGTTGCTCAGCATGTTCGCGCAGTTGCTCGCCGCCAAGACGGTCGTCGAGATCGGTACCGGCGCAGGAATCAGCGGACTCTGGCTGCTCGACGGCATGCGCGACGACGGCACGCTCACCACGATCGACGCAGAACCCGAGCATCAGCGCGCCGCCAAGGAAGCTTTCCGGTCGGCGGGTATCGCCAGCCCGCGCACCCGGCTGATCAACGGTCGGGCCCTCGACGTCCTCCCCCGACTCGCCGATGGCGCCTACGACCTCGTCTTCGTCGACACAACCCCGGCCGACCACCCCCACTACGTCGAACAGGGCGTCCGACTGCTTCGCCCGGGCGGGTTGATCGTCTTCCACAACGCACTGCTGGGCGGTCGCGTGGCGGACGGGGGCCAGCGTGACGCCACAACCGTCGCCGTCCGGTCCGCCGCCAGGGCCATCGCCGACGACAATCGCCTGACCAAGGTCCTCATCCCGGTCGGCGACGGGCTCCTCTGCGCGTCGCGGGGGTAGTCGGGGTCCGTTCGGCGGGCGGGTCGTGATCACGAGGAAAAGGCGCACACTTGCGGCGCGTCGCTGACCCGTTGCTCGTGCTCACGACGCAGCACTCCGTTCGGCGGGTCTGATCACGACCAAAAGGCCCACACTCACGGCGCGTCGCTGACCCGTTGCTCGTGCTCACGACGCAGCACTCCGTTCGGCGGGTCTGATCACGACCAAAAGGCCCACACTCACGGCGCGTCGCTGACCCGTTGCTCGTGCTCACGACGCGCGATCCGTCCGGCGGCCGTGATCACGACCAAAAGGCCCACACTCACGGCGCGTCGCTGACCCGTTGCTCGTGCTCACGACGCGCGATCCCTCCGGCGGGCCTGATCACGACCAAAAGGCCCACCCTCACGGCGCGTCGCTGACCCGTTGCTCGTGCTCACGACGCAGCACCTGTGATCACGACCAAAAGGCTCACCCTCACAGCGCGTCGCTGACCCGTTGCTCGTGCTCACCACGCAGCACCCGTCCGACGGGCCTGATCACGACCAAAAGGCACACCCTCACGGCGCGTCGCTGACCCGTTGCTCGTGCTCACGACGCAGCACCCGTCCGACGGGCCTGATCACGACCAAAAGGCACACCCTCACGGCGCGTCGTGGACCCGTTGCTCGTGCTCACGACGCAGCGCAGACAGGGGTCCGCTCCTCCAGATGCTTCGATAGCCGCCGGACGAGTTGACTGGGCCAGCGTCGAACGTCGTCAACTGTGATCGGAACGATCAGCCAGCCATGTTCCTGCAGCCACGCGATGCGTACCTTGTCCCTGCGGACCGCTCGCGGGCCGGTATGGAAATCGTCGGAATCGTACTCGGCGCCGAGTTTGGCGGCTTCCCAAGCGAAGTCGAGGTAGAAGCGCTCGATTCCCCAATTGTCGACTATTGGCAGTTGGAGGTCAGGTTTCGGCAGGTCGGCGTCCAGTATCACGAGCCGCGTTTCGGACTCCATCGGCGAGCCCGCCCGACCGTCGGCAACCCGAATCAACGGCCGGACGTGGGCCATCCCCCGGCGCCCCGATTGGGCATCGGCTGCGGCCGTAAGGTCGTCGACAGTGCACAGTTTGGTTGCCAAAGCTGCGTCGAGGGTCGCGAGGGCACGGGGTCGCGGCAGTGTGCGCGCAACCTCGACGGCGGTCCACGCCGGCGCAGTCACGAGCTGGGCACCGACGCGTTGGATCGGCGCGTCCAATTGCTGATGGACGACGAGGCCCTTGTGGCCGTGGACATGACGCGCGCCCGGATCGAGGATGTGGACGTCGACCACGCCCTCGGTGTCGAACCCATAGATCGCTGCCGCAGAACTTCGGCACGCGGTCACTTCCTGGCCGTACACCTTGGTCAGTCCGGCAAGCTTGACGTTTATCGTCGGCAAACGGTCGGTATAGACGCCGTGCCAGAGCGCGACGATTTCGCCGCGTCGCACCAGACCGCGCATGACGCCTCGCGATGCGACGGCATAGATCTCGGGGACGGTCACCGCTCCCGCGTTGGCTTCGAACAGCTCTCGTAAGTTGCTTTCCATCCACGAATCGTCACGACCGCCCACCGTGGGGACTGCGCAAAAGCCCAGGTGACAAATTGCCCTGTGGATAACTGCGAGCCTGTGGATGGGCTGCGTCGGAGCAGGTCAGGGTGTGGACGGGGAGCTTGCCGCCTACGATTGCGTGGCGCTCGACAAGATTTCCGGATTCAGTCGCTGCCGCCACGATCACGACCATCGGGTCAGCAACACGCCGCGCGCACGAGCCCTTTCCTCGTGATCATCGCCAGCAGCCCGCTCCCCCCGGCCAATCCGCTCGCCCCCGCCACGAGCACGACCATCGGGTCAGCAACACGCCGCACGCACGAGCCCTTTCCTCGTGATCACCACCAGCAGCCCGCGCCACCTCACCCTTTCCTCGTGATCACCACCAGCAGCCCTATCCCACCGCCCACCCGCCCACCCTTGCGCCCCATTGAACACACGTTTAAACTCTTAAACATGCGTTCAGCCACCGCTGATCTCACGACTCGGGCTCGCATTCGGGACGCGGCCGTCGTCGTGTTCGGCCAACAGGGATTCTCGACGGGGGTTCGTGCCGTCGCGACCGCCGCCGGTGTGTCCCCCGGCCTCGTAAATCACCATTTCGGGTCCAAGGAAGGACTTCGGGCGGTGTGCGACGACTATGTTCTCGACGTCATTCGGACGGACAAGGCCGACTTTCTCACCGCGCCCAGCGCATCGAGCATGATTGCAAAGCTCGCCGACATCGAGCAGTATGCGCCACTCATCGCGTACATCCTGCGCAGTTTCCAAACCGGCGGGACATTGGCGGAATTACTGTTCGAGCACATGGTGACGAACGCGGAGCTCTACCTCGCGGAAGGTGTTGCGGCAGGGACGTTGCGGCCAAGCAGGGACCCCGCCGCCCGAGCTCGATATGCCGCGATCCAGGGACTGGGTGGGCTGCTGCTCTACTTTCAGCTCCACACGAACGGCGAAAACGTCGACTACGCCAAGGCACTTCGCGAATACTCGGATGCAACAACGCTTCCCGCGCTGGAGCTTTACACCGACGGCATGCTCACCGACTCGTCCCTACTCGACGGCTATCTCGAAAATCGCTCCACCACTGCGGAACAGGAGATGTGAATGTCTGGGATCATCGAAGTTCGCAACTTGCACAAGCACTTCGGCGCCGTGCATGCACTCGACGGACTGGACCTATCGGTATCCGAGGGTGAAGTTCATGGCTTCCTCGGACCGAACGGCGCAGGCAAGTCCACAACGATCCGGGTACTCCTCGGCATTCTGCGTGCGACGTCGGGCGAGGTCAGCTTGTTCGGCCGCGATCCATGGCACGACGCGGTCGACCTCCATCGCGACATCGCCTATGTACCAGGCGATGTCACGCTGTGGCCCAACCTCTCGGGCGGCGAAACGATCGACCTCCTCGCACGGCTGCGGGGTGGAATCGACACGGCTCGACGCGCAGAGCTGATCGAGCGCTATGCCCTCGACCCCCGCAAGAAGGCGCGGACCTACTCGAAGGGCAACCGGCAGAAGGTCGCGCTGGTCTCCGCCTTCTCGTCGAATGCGACGCTACTGCTGCTCGACGAACCGACCTCGGGCCTGGATCCGTTGATGGAACAGATCTTTCGCGAATGCGTTGCCGAAGCACGCGAGCGTGGCGCGACGGTGCTGCTGTCCAGCCATATCCTCTCCGAGGTCGAGGCGCTGTGCGAACGCGTGACGATTATCCGGGCCGGCCAGACGGTCGAGACGGGCACGCTCGAATCGATGCGGCACCTGAGCCGCACCTCAATCACTGCCGAACTGACTGGCGACCCAGGCGATTTGACGAGAATCGAAGGCGTCGAGGACGTGCAGATCGACGGCAGCACGTTGCACTGCCAGGTCGAGAGTGCGGGCCTGGGCGAGCTGATTCGCGTTCTCGGTGACGCCGGAGTGCGCTCACTCGTCAGCAAACCGCCGACGTTGGAGGAGCTGTTTCTCCGCCACTACGAGACCGATGGCAGGGAGAAGGTGTCGGTATGACGACCGCGACCGCGACTCGTCCCCCGCAGGCGACAACCGCCGACTTCACAGGCACGCTGTACCAGCTGCGACTGTTCCTCCGCCGGGACCGCGTCTCGATGCCGCTGTGGGTCTTGGTGTTCGGCTTCGCACCGGCGTTGTACGTACAGAGCATCGACGACCTCTATACGGACCCCGCCGCGCTGGCCGAATTCGCCGAGACGACAAAGGCAAGCCCCGCCGAAATCGCCATGTACGGACCGATTTTCAACGACAGCCTCGGCCAGGTCGGGCTGTGGAAAGCGGGAATGTACTTCACGCTGATCGGGATCGCGATGATTCTGACCGTCATCCGGCACACCCGGATGGAAGAAGAGTCGGGACGATCCGAGCTGCTCGATTCGACTGCCGTCGGCCGGTATTCGGGGTTGACCGCCGCACTGGCTCTCGCATTCGGCGCCTCGTCGGTAATCGGAATGCTGTGCACCGCAGGTCTACTCGGAATCGGGCTGCCCGTCGGCGGTTCGATTGGGTTTGGGCTGGCTATGGCCGGCTCGGGATTCGTCTTCACTGCGGTCGCCGGGGTCGCCGCCCAGCTGAGCACCAGCGCACGCGTGTCACGCGGTGTCGCTCTCGGTTTCCTCGGTACGACCTACGCGCTCCGCGCCGTCGGCGACGCAGGCTCGGGAACACTGTCCTGGTTGTCGCCGCAGGGGTGGTCCCTGCAACTTCGGCCGTTCGCCGACGAGCGCTGGTGGGTTCTGCTGTTACTCCTCGGTGCGACCGTCTCGTTCACCGCAGTCGCTTACGTTCTACTGGTCCGCCGGGACGTGGGTGCGGGGCTGATTCCGGAACGCCCGGGCGCGCCCGCGGCTTCGCCGGCGTTGAGCGGCACGCTTGGGCTCGCGTGGCGAATGCATCGCGGCACCCTGCTCGCGTGGACCGTTGGACTTTCCATCTACGGCTTGCTCATCGGTGGCGCTGCCGACAGCATCAGCGGCCAATTGGGCGATAGCGAAACGATCCGCGACATCATCACCCGGTTCGGGGGAACGGAGTCGCTCGAGGATTCTTTCGTCGCCTACGGCTTCAGCATGCTCGGCGTGGCGGGTGCCGCGTTCGCGATCTCGGCGGCTCTTCGCCTGTACGCCGAGGAGAACGCTAGTCGGAGCGAAACACTTCTCGCTGGAGCGGTCGGCCGATCTCGTTGGGCAACAAGTCATATCACGTTCGCTCTGCTCGGGCCCGCCGTAGCGATGTTTGTTGCCGGAGTGCTCGGCGGAATCGCCTACGGCGCTTCTGTCGGCGATATCGGCGGCAAACTTCCTGGAGTCATCGGGGGCGCGCTGGTCCAACTACCTGCGATCTGGCTGCTCGCCGGGATCACGGTGGCGCTGTTCGGCATCGTTCCACGGTTCACTCCTGTCGCGTGGGGCGTGCTCGCAGCCTTCGGACTGATCTTCATGATCGGCTCGATAATCGATGCGCCGCAATGGGTTCGCGATCTCGAACCGTTCACTCACCTGCCGAAGTTGCCGGGCGGCGAATTCCACGTGGCGCCGGTCGTCAGCCTCCTCGCCCTCGCGGGAGCCTTGCTCCTGATCGGGCTGGTGAGCTTCCGCAGGCGTGATTTGCGCTAGCCGACCCTCAGATCCAGACGCCCTTGCCGACGGTGACCACACCACCGTTGCTCAGGGTGAAGCGGGAGCGATCGCGTTCGATGTCGACACCGATGACCTCCCCTTCACCGACGACGACGTTCTTGTCCAGAATCGCGCGGCGAACGACGGCACCCCGCCCGATGCGCACGCCGGGCATCAGCACGCTGCCTTCGACGGTCGCGCCGTCCTGGATGACAACGTTGCTGCTCAACACCGAATTGCGGACTGTTGCGGCGGACAGAATGCAACCAGCGCCGACGACGGATTCCTGTGCGAGGCCGCCTTGCGCGAACTTCGCGGGCGGCAGATTCTCGGCCGCACCCCGGATGGGCCAGCGCCGGTTGTAGAGGTTGAAGACCGGGTGCACCGATACGAGGTCCATATGCGCGTCGTAGAAGGCGTCGATAGTTCCGACGTCTCGCCAATAGCCGCGGTCGCGGTCCGTTGCGCCCGGGACGATGTTGTCCTTGAAGTCGTAGACGGCGGCCTCGCCCGCAGCGACGAGCGCAGGAATGATGTCGCCGCCCATGTCGTGGTCGGAATCGGAGTTCTCGGCGTCCGCGCGAATCGCGTCGACCAGCGTTTTCGTCGTGAACACGTAATTGCCCATCGATGCGAACGTCATGTTCGGGTCGTCGGGCGTACCCGGCGGATGCGCCGGCTTTTCCAGAAATTGAACGATTCGCCCGCTGTCGTCGCTGTCGATGCAGCCGAACGCCGTCGCCTCGCTTCGCGGGACGCGGATACCGGCCACGGTGACCCCCGCGCCCGACTCGATGTGTTGGTCGACCATCTGCTCGGGGTTCATCCGATAGACGTGATCAGCGCCGAAAACCACGATGTACTCGGGATCTTCGTCGTAGATCAGGTTCATCGACTGGAGGATCGCGTCCGCGCTGCCCGTGTACCAGCGCGGTCCGAGGCGTTGCTGCGCGGGCACCGGAGTGATGTACTCCCCGGCGAACCCGGACAGGCGCCACGTCTGGCTGATGTGCCGGTCCAGCGAGTGCGACTTGTATTGCGTCAGCACACAAATCCGCAGATATCCGGCATTGACCAGGTTGCTCAGTACGAAATCGATCAGCCGGTAGGCACCGCCGAACGGAACTGCGGGCTTCGCCCGGTCTGCGGTCAGTGGATACAGGCGTTTGCCGACCCCACCGGCAAGCACGATCCCAAGCACATGCGGCTGGCTCCTCACACTCCAAACCTATCCGTACCCACCCGCACCCGCCAGCGGGACCTCCCGTTCCGCACACAGCGAGTCGCCTCGAGTCTGTTGGAGCGGTTACGTTTACCGAGTGCGGGTAGCGATGATGACGCGGGAATACCCGCCCGAGGTCTACGGCGGCGCCGGTGTTCACGTCACGGAGCTCGTGGCGCAGTTGCTCCTGCTGTGTGACGTCGACGTGCACTGCATGGGCGCACCGCGAAGCGATGCGGTCGTCCACGGTGCGGATCCGGCTCTCACTCAGGCCAATTCGGCGATGCAGATGTTGTCTGCCCAGATTCGTATGGCCACCGCCGCGGCGGGAGTCGACATCGTCCATTCGCACACCTGGTACGCCGGATTTGCCGGTCATCTCGCCGCCACGCTGCACGACGTGCCCCACGTCCTCACCGCGCACTCCCTCGAACCACGGCGGCCGTGGAAGGCCGAACAACTCGGCGGCGGTTACCGGATCTCGTCGTGGTCGGAGCGCAACGCAGTCGAGCATGCCGACTCGATCATCGCCGTCAGCGAGGGCATGCGACTCGACGTACTCGACGCCTACCCCGCCGTCGACCCCGCACGAGTCCACGTGGTGCACAACGGGATCGACACCGACGTCTGGTACCCCGCGGGGGCGACCGGTCCCACCGAATCGTTGCTGACCGCGCTCGGCGTCGACACCACTAAACCCCTGGCGGTGTTCGTCGGACGCATCACCCGGCAGAAGGGTGTCGCACATCTGCTGGCCGCGGCAGCGGACTTCGCACCCGAGATCCAGCTCGTCCTTTGCGCAGGTTCGCCGGATACTCCGGACATCGAAGCCGAAGCTGCTGCCGCCATTGCCGACCTCGCCGAACGTCGCGCAGGCAACGTGCACTGGGTGCGCGCCAAGATTCCGGCCACCCAGTTACGAGAACTGCTTTCCGCGGCAACCGTATTCGTTTGCCCGTCCGTCTACGAACCGCTCGGCATCGTGAACCTCGAGGCCATGGCCTGCGAGACCGCTGTGGTGGCGTCCGACGTCGGCGGCATTCCGGAGGTCGTCACCGACCGCGTGACGGGCCGGTTGGTGCACTACAACGTCTACGAACCTCGGGCTTTCGAGAAGCACCTGGCGGAGGCGGTCAACGACGTTGTCGCGAATCCCGATCTGGCGCGCACGATGGGCCGAGCAGGGCGCGAACGCGCGATGGCAGATTTCTCGTGGCCCCAGATCGCGCAGCAGACGTTGTCCGTCTACTCGGAAGCGCTCCGCGGCCGGTAGGTCGATATGACGACCGATGCGGTCGTCGACAGTTCTTCCGGCAACCCTGCGATCAGCTCGGCGCGGCGTTGCGGTGTGATGTGGTGCGCAGAGGGACCCATCGCCACAACCGCCTCCATCGCAGCGGCATCCAGCGTCATCGCGTAGTCGACGGGAACACGCTGCACGCGCTCGAAGCGGCCGGCCATGGCATCACCCAACCGGCGCGTCTTGTCGTCGTCGACCCGGACCATTCCAAGCGGATCGACGAGTTCGCGCAGGTGCCGCGAGGTCGGCGTCGCGACCACGTACACGCCATCGGCCGCGAGCACTCGACGAACCTCGTCTGCGTTGCGCGGCGCGAAGATCGACAGTGCGTGGGTGAGGCAATCGTCGAGGATGGGCAACCGCTGCCAGGCGTCCGCCACGACAGCAGCGATGGCGGGATGGATGCGCGCAATTCGGCGCGCTGCGATTTTCGATACATCCATGCCGATTCCGACCGAATCAGGAACGTTCGTAACGGCCCGGCACAAGTAGTGGCCGGTACCGGCACCGACCTCGAGGATGCGCGCCGGGCCTTGTGCATGCTCTGCAACGGCCTGCGCGACGGCATCGGCGATCGGGTCGAAGTGGCCGGCATCGAGAAACGTGGCTCGTGCTGCCACCATCTCCGCGGTATCGCCGGTGATCTTGCTGGCCGTGCCCGTCGCGAGGCTGACATAGCCCTGCCGGGCGATATCGAAGCTGTGCCCACGCGCACACAGGAGCACGGAATCTTCGTGTTCCAACGGGCCACTGCAGTTCGGGCACGCGAGGAGCGCAGCCGCTTCGGCCAGCATTATCGGCAACTGAACAACAAATGGCCCCGCGTGCCGAACGACAAACGGGGCCGACGACAAAGGACGGCGCTAGCTGGTGACACCTTTGAGCTCATCGCCGAGCGCTGCCGCTTCCTCAGGTGTGAGTTCGACGACCAGACGACCCCCACCTTCGAGCGGGACGCGCATGACAATTCCTCGCCCTTCCTTGGTTGCCTCGAGGGGACCGTCCCCAGTGCGGGGTTTCATGGCCGCCATCCCTGCTCCCTCCAGATCTGCGCCGGAACTGTTCCGCGCCGCGTACTGCACCATCAACTACCGAAAAGTGTCTTGTTACGTCGAGGACTCGCCCTTCCGAGCGAGCCTCGAAGTTCTATTGTTCCCTATCCGAAGATTCAGCGGGTACCTGAGTTCCCAAGTTACAGAAATGGCGGCCTTTCACATCCGCGGAACCCAGCACTCCTCGATGTGATCGTCGACCATTCCGGTCGCCTGCATGAGCGCGTAAGCCGTTGTCGGACCGACGAATTTGAACCCGCGTCGCTTCAGTTCCTTCGCCATCGCGGTAGATTCCGGCGTCACCGCGGGAACCTCGTCGACCCCACTCGGACGTTTGCGTCCGGCTGGCGCAAACGACCACAGCAGGTCGTCCAGATCCACGTCCAGTGCCAGGGTCGCCTGCGCATTGCCGATGGATGCCTCGATCTTCTGCCTGTTGCGCACGATCCCAGGATCGGCAAGCAGCCGTTCTACGTCGGCATCGGTGTACGCCGCGACGGTCTCCACCACGAAGTCGGCGAAGGCCGTCCGAAACGCCGGCCGCTTGCGGAGGATCGTGATCCACGAGAGCCCCGACTGGAACGCCTCGAGACACAACCGCTCGAACAGTTCGTCACGACCGTGCAGCGGTCGACCCCACTCGTAGTCGTGGTAATCGCGGTACAACTCCGACCCCGTCGACCACGAGCACCGCACCCGCTGATCCGCCACGACGGTCATTGCTTGTCGAAACTCACGCTGGTCGCGCCCTGCGCTGCATCCAATTGCTGGCGGAGGCTGTCGATTTCCCGCCCCAACCGTTCCAGCGCCCAATCGACTTCGCTGGCCTTGTACCCGCGGAGGGTCTGCTGGAACCGCAACGCAGCAACATCGGATCCGGTGACGTCGTATGCGGGCAGCACCGTCGCCGTCGTACCTCGCGGTAAGGGCGCAAGCTCTTCGCCCCTCCCGAACACAGCACTGGCCGCGAGGAAGAGAATCGCGCCGACAAGCGCGACGATGAACACGTACAGCAGCGCGGTGAGCATGGACCGAGCCTACCGAGACCCACCGACAGGCCGCCGCACGAGAACTTACGGACGCAACGTGTTCATCGGCGGCCGGTCGGTCAGCGACACCTCGGTGCTGACGGCGACGAAACGCTCACCCTCCAGCGGGAACTGGGTGAGGGCTGCCCCCGAGTCCTTGACCCCGCACCTGCCGAGCATCGTTCCGATGATCTGCCGACTCATCACGCCGAGGTCGGATAGCGGTCGGTTACGGTGCTTGCGCACACCGAGATTGACCTGGCCGATGGCGGACAGGCCACGGTTGTCGTAGGTGTCCAGCAACAGCCCGATCTCCACGCCGTACCCCGGCGCGAACGGCACGGAGGCCATGAACTCACGGGTCGCCGCATACTCGCCCCCAAGTGGTTGCAGCACGCTCGAAAGCTCGGGCCGCATCGCCGACAGCAACGGTCGGGCAACCAGTTCGGTCACACGGCCGCCGCCGTTCGATTCGACGGAGCCACCATGCTGCAGCGGCCGCCGATAATAGCCCTTCACAAGTGCGATTCCCTCGACCGTGAGCAGCGGACCGAGCAGCTTCGGGACGAAATCCGGGTCGGGATTGATCAGATCCGAGTCGATGAACGCGATGATGTCTCCGGTCGCCACCGCCAGCGAGCGCCACAGCACCTCGCCTTTGCCGGGTACGGGCTCGAGTTCGGGGACCGCTTCCTCACGGCTGATCACAGTCGCACCGGCCGCTCGCGCACGCGCCGCGGTTTCGTCGGTCGAACCGGAGTCCAGCACGATCAGCTCGTCCACGAGACTGCCGAGCAGCGGGTGAATCGTGTCGATGACGCCGGCGACCGTCAGCTCTTCGTTCAGCGCGGGCAGCACGACCGAAACGGTGCGACCGGCTTTCGCGGCGACGAGTTCCTCGACCGTCCAGCTGGGCTTTTCCCAGGTGTTGGTATCGGCCCAGTCTCTATGTGCGGGGGTATTGGTGATGTCGGAGATCGTCATGCCAAACCTCTCACGGTTTGCGCAGGCTGCCTGGTGCCCTGGATAGCGGCGACCATGTCGACTACCCGCCTTGTCGATGCCACCTCGTGCACTCGGAACATCCTGGCACCCCCAGCCGCCGCCATCGCCGTAGCTGCCAAGGTTGCCTCCAAGCGCTCGGTGAGCCCTACACCAAGAGTCTCCCCGATAAAGTCCTTATTGCTCAGCGCCATAAGCACTGGCCATCCGGTGTTTACAAGAACGTCCACGCGACGCAACAACTCGAGCCCGTGATAGGTGTTTTTGCCGAAATCGTGGGTCGGATCGATCAAGATCGCGTCCTCTGCCACGCCAATCTTCCGTGCCCGTTCGGCAGCCGCAACGACCTCGGACACCACCTCGGCAACCACGTCGACGTACCGGATTCGGTGCGGACGGGTCCGCGGTACGGCACCACCGGTATGGCTGCAGACGATGCCCGCGCCGAGTTCGGCGGCAACCTCGACCAGCTCCGGGTCGGCACCGGCCCATGTGTCGTTGATGAGGTCGGCACCCTCGCCGACCGCACTACGCCCTACCGTTCCGCGCCAGGTATCGATGCTGATCAACAGATCGGGATATTTCGCGCGGATCGCGGCGACGAACGGCACCGTCCGCCGAGTCTCCTCGGCGGCGTCGACCTCGGCACCCGGACCCGCCTTCACACCACCGATGTCGACGAGATCGGCGCCCTCGGCCACCGCCCGGTCCACCGCCGCCATCGCGGCAACATCGGTGAACGTTGCTCCGCGGTCGTAGAAAGAATCGGGCGTTCGGTTGACGATGGCCATCACGAGCGCGCGATCGGTCGCGACAGGTTTGCCACACAGCGTGGGCTGCACTGCAGTGGGGCGCGGCGGCGTATTCATGTCTCTTCCATCGTGACACGGCACACCGCTACCGGCAGAATTCAGCGAGGCTTCTTTCCGGCACCGACCTCGTCGATGTAGTCGTCGTAGAACTCCACGTAACCGTCGTCTTTGCCCGAGAGGACATAGATGTCGCCGGCCTCGTCCGTCGAGTAACCCATCTTCCGGATCTTGACCTTCTGGATCTTGTGCGTCGAGGTCTGCTCGAACTCTTCGACGACCCGGATGAACAACGGAACCGCGTACGACGGCAGATCCGAGTAGAGCTGGTCGGCCACCGCCTTACCGTCGAACTCCTTGCCCTCACGCAAGATCACCGCCGCCATACCGGCCTTGCCGTCCGCGCCCTTCACCTCGACCCCGAATACGACACCCTGATCGATGACGTCGACGTTGTCGATCGCCCCTTCGACCTGGGTGGTTGCGACGTTTTCACCCTTCCAGCGGAAGGTGTCACCGAGCCGGTCGACGAACGCGACATGCATCCAGCCCTGTTTCCGCACAAGATCGCCGGTGTCGAACCAGCAGTCGCCGTCCTTGAAGGCGTCCCGGACGAGCTTCGCCTCGGTCGCGTCGGCGTCGGTGTAGCCGTCGAAGGGTGCCCGATCCGTCACCTTGGCCAGGAGCAGGCCGACCTCGCCCTTGCCCACCTTTTTGAGCTTGCCGTCGGAGCCGCGCTTCGCCTTGCCGGAATCGTCGTCGTACTCGACGACGGCGTGCGGCAGCGGGCTCGCGCCGGCAGTGCGGTCGAGGTTCAGCGCGTTGACGAAGGCGATGTTCGCTTCGCTCGCGCCGTAGAACTCCACGATCCGGTCGATCTCGAAGCGGCTCTTGAAGTCGTCCCAGATCTCGGGCCGCAGACCGTTTCCGACGGCGAGTCGAATGTTGTTGTCCCGGTCGGCTTCACGCTCCGGCTGGTTGAGCAAGTAGCGGCACAGTTCACCGATGTAGATGAACGCCGTTGCCTTGTTCAGGTTTGCGTCCGCCCAGAACTTGGACGCCGAGAACTTCCGGCCGAGGGCAAACGTGCCACCCCCGCTGAGGACCGCGGACAGCGCGACCGTGATCGCGTTGTTGTGGTACAGCGGGAGGCAGCTGTACAACGTGTCGTCGTCGTGCAGGCGAATACCGAGCCCGCCGAGCCCTGCCATACCTTTCAACCAGCGGAAATGCGTCATCACGCTGGCCTTCGGATAGCCGGTGGTCCCGGAGGTGAAGATCAGGAAGGCCTTTTCGCGTCCAGTGATCTCGGCGCAGACGTCAGGATCCGAGACGTCGGCATCGGCCGCAAGCCGGTCCAACTCTTCGGCCCACAGGAGTGTGCCCGCATCCGGCTGCTCCGACAGGGAGTCGAGAGCTTCCTGGCATTCCTCGCCCACGACGAGCGCACGCGACTCCAGCAAGCCAAGGCTGTGTGCGAGCACGTCACCGCGCTGGTTGTGGTTGATCAGGCCTGCAGTCGCACCGAGTTTGACGATCGCAAGTGTGACGAACATGGTCTCGGGCCGGTTGGTCATCAAGACACCGACCACATCACCCCGGGTGACACCGCGTTCGGTCAGGACCGCGGCATAACGATTCACTGTCTCGTTCGCTTCGCCGTACCCGATCGACTTGCCTTCGAACCGGAGGAACGGCCGGTCCGGGTGGTGATGCGCGGCCTTCTGAAACACAAGACCGACCGAGTTCTTCGCATCGGGCTTCTTCACCAGACCGGCCGCGCCGCGCGTCATGCTGACGACATCGGTTGCCATTGCCGGTAGCCGCTTCGCGATGTCGAGCAGGCCGATTGTCGACCGTGCGCGCTCACTCATGAATTTTGCTCCTCCGCTGTGTGGGCGCGTCGTCCGCGCAGGCATTCGTCTAACGCTTCGTCCACGCTCGTCGTTACGACGAGTCGATCGAACGCCCGTTGCCCCACGAACCCGTGCTCGCGCAGGTCTCGCAACCATGCGAACAAACCGTCGTAGTGACCGCCGGGATCGAGCAGAACGATCGGCTTCTGGTGCATACCCAGGTAGCCCGCAGTCCATGTCTCGAAAAGCTCTTCGAGCGTGCCCAGCCCGCCCGGCAACGTCAGGAATGCGTCGGCGCGGTCGTCCATCACCTGTTTGCGCTGCCGCATCGTGTCGGTGACGATCAATTCGTCCGCATCGACATCCGCGACCTCGCGATGCACGAGCGTTTTGGGTATCACACCGACCGTGCGGCCACCGGCTTCCCGAGTCGCGTGCGCAACCGAACCCATCATCGATACGTTGCCACCGCCCGAGACGAGCTGCCAGCCCCGTCGGCCGATCTCTTTGCCCACCGCAGCGGCGAGTTCCAGGTACTCGTCGCGGTCGGTGCCGGAAGCGCAGTACACACAGATGGCGAAGGGTTCGGTCACCAGCGGTCCTCGGTACCGAGGGCGAAGTTGTCGGTTCGCTTCTCGCGCTCGTGCTCGGCCGCTTGGACTATCTCGACGACCTCCTCGACGCTGTCCGTGACGTGAATCAAGCGCAGGTCCTTCTCGTTGATCTTTCCGCCCGTGAGCAGAGACGTACGAATCCATTCGAGCAGGCCGGCCCAATATTCGGTTCCGAACAGCACGATCGGGAATTGATTCACTTTACGGGTCTGCACCAATGTCAACGCTTCGAACATCTCGTCCAACGTGCCGAATCCGCCGGGTAAGCAGACGAATGCCTGCGAATACTTGACGAACATCGTCTTTCTGACGAAGAAGTAGCGGAAGTTGATACCGACGTCGACCCACTCGTTGAGGCCCTGCTCGAACGGCAGCTCGATACCCAGCCCCACCGAATATCCGCCGCCTTCGCTGGCGCCTCGGTTGGCCGCCTCCATCGCGCCCGGTCCCCCGCCGGTGATGACCGCATACCCAGCCTGCGCGAGGGCGGCTCCCAACGCCCGTCCGGCGGCGTACTCGGGATGGTCGGCGCCAACGCGGGCTGACCCGAATACTGTTACAGCTCTTGGAATTTCGGCGAGCGCGCCGAACCCCTCGACGAACTCGCTCTGAATGCGCAGGACCCGCCACGGATCTGTGTGGACCCAGTCGGTCGGCCCGCGCTGGTCCAGCAACCGCTGGTCTGTAGTCGAAGTTTCGGCCTTGCGGTCACGTCGCAGCGTGACCGGTCCACGGTACTTTGCTTTGGAGTCGGGCTCGTGCCCGCGGTCCGCGGTGTCGTCGGATGACATGCGGCACAGGTTATCGGGCACAGGCACCGCAGCCGGTGCCGCCCGACGGATTGCGCGACGTGATCGACCGCACTGGGCACTACAGTCACACGGAAACCTGAGCAAGCGAAACAATTCGGCAGGACGCGAAAGGGGGGCCTAGGCGCGATGGCACTCAAGCCCGGCGAATCGATCGGCGGGTACCGCATACAGAGAATCCTCGGCGCGGGCGGCATGGGGACTGTGTATTTGGCGAAGCATCCGCAATTGCCGCGCTTGAACGCAGTGAAGGTGCTGAATTCCGCGCTGACCGACGACGCCGGATTTCGTGCTCGCTTCGAGCGGGAGGCGAATCTCGCGTCGAAGCTGGACCACCCCAATCTGATCTCGGTCCACGACCGCGGCGAAGAAGACGGTCAACTGTGGATCGCGATGAGCTACATCGACGGGACGGATGCCGCGATCGAGGTCGCAAAGGGTCCGAACGTCATGACGACGACGCGAGCGCTGCGAATCATCACCGAAGTGGGCAAAGGTCTGGACTACGCGCATCAGCGCGGGTTGCTGCACCGTGACGTGAAGCCCGCGAACTTTCTGCTCTCCGGGAGCGATCACAGCGAAGAGCGGGTCGTACTCACCGATTTCGGCGTCGCCCGCTCCGCCGAGGAGACAATTCAGCTCACCCAGACCGGAACCTTCGTCGCAACGATGGCGTACGCGGCCCCCGAGATTCTGCTGGGCCGCCACCTCGACCATCGAACCGACATCTACGCGCTCGGTTGTGCCCTCACGAAGTTGCTGACAGGTCGCGACGCCTACCCGTCGACCATCCCGGCCACGGTGATGATCGGGCACCTGCACGAGGCGCCACCACGCCCGAGCGTCATCCGCCCCGGCTTGCCACCGGCGATCGACGCGGTCATCGCCAAAGCAATGGCGAAGGACCCATCCGGTCGTTACAACTCGTGCCGCGAGTTGGCCGCGGCAGCATCGGACGCACTGCTCGGGCGCGGAGCTCCGAGCGGCGAGCACTACCCGTATTCGCCACCTGCACACTTCGCGGCGCCCGGACCGCGGCCCAACCGGCGGACAGGCGTGATCGCCGCCGTAGCCGCGGCGGCCCTGCTCGCCACCGCGGGCATCGTTCTTGCACTCAACAGCGGAAACTCCGCCGGGGACACGTCGACCGCAGCGACATCGACGACGAGCCGGCCCGACGAAACCAGCAACCCGCCGCGCACATCAGCGACACGAACACGGTCGACCACAACGACACGCACAAGCACGGCGACCACGTCCACGACCTCGCCCGGCTCATCCGGCAACGCTGCCTGCGGACCCTACGACTCGATCAAGGCGGATGTCGACGCGGCCATCTCCGTGCCGGCGCCGCAACATTCGGACCGTGTTCGCAAATACAACGACATTGCGGACAAGATCGAGCCGGCAGCCCAGCAGACACCACAGGGTGACGTCGCCGACATGCTGAACAATGCCGCCGAACGCGCCCGTGCCCTTGCCACACGCGCTGGTGAGCCGGATGCGACCGACGACGAACTCGAGGGCCTGCGAATCCAGTTCGTAGATCCGTGGGTGGCATTGAGCTTCATGTGCCTATGACGTCAACGCCCCCATACGTCAAGGCGCCTCCGACGCCAAATACTGCCGCAACACTCGGGTCACTTCCGTGATCTGCGCGACCGGAACGTGCTCTTCCGGCTTGTGTGCGAGATTCGGATCACCCGGACCGTAGTTGACCGCGGGAATGCCGAGCGCCGCGAAGCGAGACACGTCGGTCCAGCCGTATTTGGCGCGCACTTCGCCGCCTGCGGCAGCGATCAGCGCCTTGGCCGGGGCTGCTGACAATCCAGGCAGTGCACCCGGCGCGCTGTCCGTCCGCTCGATCGTCAGGTCGAGTCCGTCGAAAACCTCGAGCACGTGCGTCGTCGCCTGCTCGACAGTGCGGTCGGGGGCGAAGCGGAAATTGACGTCGAGGTGCGCGGCATCGGGAACGACGTTGCCGGCCACCCCGCCGCCGACGCGCACCGCCGACAATCCCTCGCGGTAGACGCAGCCGTCGATATCCACGGATCGGGCAGAGTATTCGGAAAGTCGTTGCAGCGCGGGCCAGAGCTTGTGAATTGCATTGTCTCCCAGCCACGATCGGGCCGAGTGCGCTCGGGTGCCTGCCGCCGTCAAGCGAACCCGCAGCGTGCCTTGGCAGCCGGCCTCGATGTAGCCGCCCGAAGGCTCACCGAGAATCGCGACATCACCGCGTAGCCACTCCGGCAACTCCCGTTCGATCCGGCCGAGACCGTTGAATTCGGCTGCGATCTCCTCGCAGTCGTAGAAGATCAGCGTCAGGTCGTGCGCGGGCTCCTCGATGGTGGCGGCCAAGTGCAGAAAGACCGCATCCCCCGACTTCATGTCCACGGTCCCGCAACCGTGCAGCACATCGCCGTCTCGGCGCGACGGCACATTGTCCGCGATCGGGACGGTGTCGAGGTGACCGGCGAGAATCGCCCGGCTCGGCAGTCCCCGATCTGTCCGGGCGAGCACAGAATTGCCCATCCGGACGACCTCGAAGCTCGTCTGGTCACGCAGCGCCGCCTCGACCGCGTCGGCGATTTCCGCCTCGTTGTGCGACACACTCGGAATATCGACGAGGGCGGCGGTCAGCTCGATCGGATCTGCGCGAAGGTCCAGAATGCTCACGCGTCCCAACTTACGGTGCGGCGGTGGTTGCGCCCGGATCGAACCCGCCGGGGATCTCGAGGATCGTCCCGTCGAAGCCGCCACGAAACAGCCGACCTTCGGCAAAGCCGCCACTACCGCGCCCGTAGGTCAGAACGCTCGACATCGCGACTCCCGACGCCAGAACGCAGTACTGGTTCGGGGCATCGACCCGAATGATCTGACCAGCCAGGTTCAACGGCACGACCGGACGGTCGCGTGCATCCAGGGTCAGCCCGTCCGGCGCCGAGAGGGCCTCCGCGCCACCGAGATTCAGCACGGACTCAGGCGCACCTGGATTGCCGGTGGGTATCCGGCTCACGCCTGGATTCGCGAAAGTCCGGGCGACATACAGAAAGGCATCGTCGGAACTCAGCACGGCGCCGTTCGCACTCGGCAGACTCGCCCAGTCCGCCTGGACCGCACCGTTGGGCGAGACCCGACCGACCAGATTGCCGAAATCGTTTGTCGCATAAATTGTTCCGTCACGGGCGACGTCCATACCGTTTGCCGCACTGAGACCACCGGCGATCGGCGTCACCGCGCCCGTGCCGACGTCGACGCGGGCAACGCCGCCCGGCCGCAATGCGTCACCGAGCAGAATGCGCGGATCCCCGAACCCGACGAGCAGTGCGCCGTCCGGAGCCCACGCGAGCGCCCCCGCGCCGGGAACCGTCGCAATCTGGACCGGCGCAGCACCGGGTGCGTCGATCCGCAAAATCCGGCCACCCGCCGCGTCGGTCACATACATGCGCCCACCTGGATCAACGGTCGCGCCCTCGATCGCGCCGGCGATCCTGCCCACAACCACCGCACCCCGCCCCGCGCCAGGGCAGATCGGAGCTGCGTTCGCCGCACCGCCACCCGTGAACACGAACGCGGACAACACGGTAAGCGCAGCGGTGACGATCGACGCGAGACGCGGGATATTCGGCATGCCGACATTCAAACACCAGCCACCGACAGGGCAGGTCGAATCGGCGGCGCAGTAAACTCTGCCCTCGTGAGCGCACAGGGAGCAACAGCAGTCGGAATCGCCAACATCGCGGCAAACGGGACCGTTCTCGATACCTGGTATCCCGCGCCGGAACTCGGCGAGCCGGGCGAATCGGGTTCGACCCGCCTGTCGGGCGATGACATTCCTGCGGACCTGCGCCCGTTGGTCGGACCGGACGAAGCCCGGGGCGTCGACGTCGTCGCCGTCCGCACGACCATCGCCGACCTCGCCAAGCCGCCCATCGACGCCCATGACGTCTGGCTGCGCCTGCACCTGATCTCGCACCGGCTGATCCGCCCGCACGGCGCCAACCTCGACGGGATCTTCGGTCTGCTCGCCAATGTCGTGTGGACCAATCACGGTCCGGCCGCCGTCGAGGGCTTCGAGTCGACTCGTACGAAGCTGCGGGCGCGCGGGCCGGTGACCGTGTACGGCGTCGACAAGTTCCCGCGCCTGGTCGACTACGTGGTCCCGACCGGAGTGCGGATCGCCGATGCGGACCGCGTCCGACTCGGTGCCCACCTCGCAAGCGGCACGACCGTCATGCACGAGGGGTTCGTCAATTTCAATGCGGGCACGATCGGCAACTCGATGGTCGAAGGCCGTATCTCGGCGGGCGTTGTCGTCGGCGACGGCACCGACGTCGGCGGTGGCGCGTCCATCATGGGAACGCTGTCGGGCGGCGGCAAGGAAGTCATCTCGGTCGGCGAGCGCTGCCTGCTCGGCGCGAACTCGGGCCTCGGCATCTCCCTCGGGGACGATTGCGTCGTCGAAGCCGGCCTCTACATCACGGCCGGCACGAAGGTGACCGGACCGGACGGCACGGTCGTCAAGGCCCAGACCCTCAACGGCAAGAGCAACATCTTGTTCCGCCGGAACTCAGTCTCCGGCGCGGTAGAGGTCGTGCCGTGGAAGGGCACCGGCGTCGAACTGAACGCCGCTCTCCATTCCAACGACTGACCACACGCATTTTCGATCGCTGAACGCACGAACGATTGAGCATGCGAACGACCCAATTCCTCGTGGCCGCCCGGTCTTACGCCGTCAGCTAAGTCTCCGCACACCTAATTGGTGTGAACGCACGTACGGATACGTGCGCAACGCCTAATGTGGGGTTCGCTTCGGAAACTCACCCGAGGAGGGCGGAAGAATGACCGAATCCCCAGCCGAATCCACCACACCTGCAGCGCCTGGGCGCACCGCGTGCGGGATAGATATCGGCGGCAGCGGCGTAAAAGGCGCAATAGTCGATCTCGCGGACGGCTCCCTGGTCGGTGAGCGGGTCCGTATCGATACGCCCCAGCCCGCGACGCCCGACGCGGTTGCGGCCACGGTCGCGGAGGTTGTCAAGCAGTTGGGCTGGGACGGGGCCGTCGGGATCACGATGCCCGCCGTCGTCACGGGCGGTATTGCCCGCACTGCCGCGAACATCGACGATTCGTGGATCGGGACCGACACGGTCGCCCTTTTCAGCGCCGCTCTCGGCGGCGTCCAGGTGACCGTGCTCAACGACGCCGACGCTGCCGGACTTGCCGAAGACAAATACGGCGCAGGCAAAGACGCTGCCGGCGTAGTCATTCTGCTCACCTTCGGAACCGGTATCGGTTCGGCGGTGCTGACGGACGGCGTTCTGGTGCCCAACACGGAGTTCGGCCATCTCGTCGTCGACGGCAAGGAAGCCGAGCATCGTGCGGCGTCGTCGGTCAAAGAGCGCGAGGACATGTCCTACAAGCACTGGGCGAAAGAAGTTACGCGCGTGCTCACCCACATCGAAGACCTCCTCTGGCCGGATCTGTTCGTCGCGGGCGGTGGCATCAGCAAAAAGAGCGACAAGTGGATCCCGTTGCTCACCAACCGGACTCCGATCGTCCCCGCTGCCCTGCTGAACACCGCTGGCATTGTCGGCGCCGCCATGGCCGCCGATTCCGCCGCGCGCGGATCGGCACAAGCGCAGATACTGGCAAGCGCGAACTCCTGATCAACGACGCATGCGCGAAGGACCACATATGCCATCGACCGCTCCAGCAGTCACCGATCCACATGTTGTCGTGTTGTTCGGCGCCACAGGCGATCTCGCACGCCGGAAGTTGATTCCCGGCATGTTCCACCTCTCGTTGTCCAAACTCGCGCCCGATATTCGGATCGTCGGGACTTCGCTCGACGACATCGACACCGAGCGGTTCCGCGAGGTCGCCAAGGCAGCGTGCGACGAACATGCGCGGCGCAAGATCACCGATGAAGAATGGGCAGCATTCGAAGAAAAGATCTGCTACGTCCCGCAGGGCGAGGGTCCGGCTGCGCTCTCGGCTGTTGTACAGGAGCAGGCCAACAAACTCGGCAACGACGCACGGATGCTGCATTACCTCAGCGTCCCCCCGAAGGCAGCGATTCCAGTGCTTCACATGCTGGAGGAGGCAGGCCTCGTCAAGCACTCCAGAATCATCATGGAAAAGCCCTTCGGCACCGACTTGGAAAGCGCCAAAGCACTCAACGCGGCAATTCACGAGGTTTATGCGGAAGAACAGGTATTCCGCATCGATCATTTCCTCGGGAAAGAGGCCGCGCAGAATATTTTGGCGTTCCGCTTCGCGAATGGGCTGTTCGAGCCGATCTGGAATCGCAACTTTATCGAACATATCCAGATCGACGTACCGGAGAAACTGACGCTCGAAGGCCGAGCTGCGTTTTACGAACCGACCGGTGCATTCAAGGACATGGTCGTCACACATCTGTTCCAAATTCTCGCGTTCATGGCGATGGAGCCGCCCACCGAACTCGCGCCCGCGGCGATCGGCGAAGAAAAGAACAAAGTATTTCGCTCGATGGAGTTGCTCGATCCCGCCAATGTCGTGCGCGGTCAGGTCCGCGGGTACCGCGAGGAACCGGGCGTCTCCCCCGAGTCGGATACCGAAACCTTCATTGCGCTGAAAGCCGAGATCGACAACTGGCGCTGGGCGGGCGTGCCGTTCTACCTGCGCACCGGAAAGTATCTCGCCGACGGCCAGCGCATCATTTCCATCGCTTTCCGTGAACCGCCCGCGAGCATGTTCCCGCCCGGTTCGGGTGTCGGTTCGCACGGTCCGAACCACCTGACCTTCGACCTCGCCGACGCGTCGAAGATGTCGCTGTCGTTCTACGGCAAGCGTCCGGGTCCGGGCATGAAGCTGGACAAGCTCAGCTTGCAGTTCGCGATGCAGGAAACCGAAAGGGTCGGCGACGTTCTCGAGGCATACGAGCGGCTGATCCTGGACGCGATGCACGGCGATCACACGTTGTTCACGACATCCGCCGGCATCGAAAGGCTCTGGGAGGTTTCGCAGCCGCTGCTCGACGATCCGCCGCCGGTCCGCGGCTACGACCCCGGATCATGGGGTCCGAACGCGATCCACCAACTAATCGCTCCACGTGCGTGGAGACTTCCGTTCGAACGCGTCTGGCGCGCCAAAAAGTAAGGATGGAGTCGTTATGCAGCTAGGAATGGTCGGACTCGGCCGCATGGGCGCGAACATCGTGCGCCGCATCATGAAAGACGGCCACACCGCCGTGGTGTTCGACATGAACGCGGACGCGGTCAAGGAGCTCGAGGGCGAGGGCGCCGTCGGCTCGTCGTCGATGGAAGATTTCGTATCGAAGCTCGAAACACCCCGTGTGGTGTGGGTGATGATCCCGGCCGGAATCACCGGCAAAGTTATCGATCAGGTTGCCGAGCTGCTCGACGAGGGCGACATCATCATCGACGGCGGCAACAGTCGTTACCACGAGGACATCAAGCGTTCGAAGGCGCTGGCGCCCAAGGGCATTCACTACATCGACATCGGCACGTCGGGTGGGGTGTTCGGTCTGCAGCGCGGCTTCTGTTTGATGGTCGGTGGGGAGACCCCACAGGTCCAGCATCTCGATCCACTGCTCAAGTCGATCGCTCCGGGGATCGGGGTCGCCGAGCGCACGCCCGGTCGCGAGGGTGAGCCGTCGACATCCGAGCAGGGCTACCTGCACTGCGGTCCCGCGGGTGCGGGCCACTTCGTGAAGATGGTGCACAACGGCATCGAGTACGGCGCGATGGCTGCCTACGCCGAGGGAATGAATATCCTGCACAAGGCCAACATCGGCTCGCGCGAAGCGGGCGAGTTCTCCGCCGAGGAGACACCGCTCGAGAATCCGGAGCTCTACCAGTACGACATCGACCTCAAGGAAGTAACCGAGGTCTGGCGGCGAGGTTCGGTCGTCGCGTCGTGGCTGCTCGACCTCACCGCGGCGGCACTGTACGCAGATCCGACCCTCGACACGTTCGGCGGTCGGGTATCCGACTCGGGTGAAGGTCGCTGGACGATCGACGCCGCGATCGACGAAGGCGTGCCGGTACCGGTGCTTGCAGCGTCGCTGTTCCAGCGGTTCAGCTCGCGCGGTGAAGCGCTTTACGCCGACAAAGTCCTGTCCGCTATGCGCAAGGCATTCGGCGGACATCACGAGCTACCGAAGAAGTAGAACGCGCGCTGTGCGCGGTGAGCGAGTCCCTGGACTCGCGCACCGCGCACAGTACGTTCAGTGGGCCGGCTGAAATTCGCCGGCAGCGTGGTCCTGCTCGGCCCGTATCACGTGTACGACCGCGTTGATCAAGGCCAGGTGTGTGAACGCCTGGGGGAAGTTCCCGAGGTGGCGCCCGGTCCTGGTGTCGATCTCCTCTGCGTAGAGTTTCAGCGGACTCGCGAAGGCCAGCAATCGCTCGCAGAGCTGCTTTGCACGCCGGAGCTCACCGATCTCGACGAGCGCGGAGACCAGCCAGAAGGAACAGATGGTGAAGGTTCCTTCCTCGCCTTCGAGGCCGTCGTCGGTCTCCTCGACCTTGTACCGCAGCACCAGTCCGTCGACCGTGAGTTCGTCCGCGATTGCCAGAACAGTTGCCTTGATCCGCGGATCGTCGGCGGGCAGGAAGCGCAGCAGCGGCATCATCAGGGCTGATGCGTCGAGTGCCGGAGCGCCGTAACGCTGCGTGAACACTCCGCGTTCGTCGATGCCGTTGGCGCAGATGTCGGCGTGGATCTCGTCGGCAATCTTCTTCCACCTGATCGCATGTTCCTTCTCGCCGTGCAGGATTGCGAGCTTGGTGCCACGATCGAGCGCAACCCAGCAGAACACCTTCGACGACGTGAAGTGCTGCGGTTCGCCGCGCACTTCCCAGATACCGCGGTCGGGCAGCTTCCAGTTCTCGATCGCCTCTTCGACCTGCTTCTTCAAGATCGGCCAGAGCGCCTCGGGCACGTGTTCGCGGGACCGCACATGCAGATACACCGAGTCCAGCATCGCGCCCCACACGTCGTGCTGCCGCTGGTCGAACGCGCCGTTGCCGATGCGGACCGGACGGGCGTAGTCGTAGCCGGACAGGTGCGGTAGTTCGAACTCGGTCAGCGTCTTCTCGCCGCCGACGCTGTACATGACCTGCAGGGTCTGCGGCGTACCCGCTTCGTCGACGGCGACATCGGACAGGAAGTGGAAGAAGTTGTTTGCTTCCCGATCGAGACCGAGCGTATGCAGACCCCACAACGCGAATGTGGAGTCGCGCACCCAGGCGTAGCGGTAATCCCAGTTACGCACGCCACCGGGGGTTTCCGGCAACGACGTCGTCGCCGCAGCCATCAGGGCTCCGGTCGGCGCATATGTCAGACCCTTGAGTGCGAGGGCGCTCTGCTGCAGATAACCGCGCCACGGATGGTCGGGGAACTTGCCGATCGTCAGCCACTGCCGCCAGCACTCGGAGGTCTGCCACATCTTCTGGTCGGCTTCCTCCTGCGTCTGCGGTGCAGGCAGGGGCGACCAGGACAACGCGACGAACGCTTCGTCGCCTTCGACCATGCGCGTCCGCGCGTTGGCGTCGGGGCCTTCGAGGCCCAACCGCATATTGGTCGTCAGTTTGAGGGTCGGCTGCGACCCGTCGGCGCTACCCTCGCACGTCGCGGTCGCCTCTTCGTAGACCTCGCCCGTGTACTCCCATTTCGTCGGCCGGCGGTGGTAGTCGAACGCGGGTTCACACGTGACTTCGACTTCGACAGTGCCGCTCACGCACTTGACGATTCGCAGCAGTACGTGCTCGGCGTCCCAGTCCGTCGGCTGCCGGCGATGCGTCTTGGAGCGCTTGTCCGTGTTGTGCCAGCGACCCATCACGAGGCAGTCCTGGACCAGCAGCCAACCGGTCTCGGTCTGCCAGGTGGTTTCGACGATGAGTCCACCGGGCCGGTAGACGCGCTGGGCCGGTACGTTCTGGCCGTAGGGTCCGACTCGAAAGTGGCCAGCGCTCCGGTCGAGAATCGCGCCGAATACGGACGGGGAATCCGGCCGCGGCATGCACATCCACTCGACGGCACCATTCGGCGCGATGAGACATGTTGTCTCGCAGTCCGAAAGGAATGCGTATTCGTCGATTGGCGGAAAAGGGCTGCGCGCAGAGAAGGGCATCCCGAGTCCGCCGTCGGGTTCGGTCTGTGACTCACTTTCGCCGTTCGCCGAAGCCAGCGACTGCACCACCACATCCGGTTCGGGGCCGGCGGAATCGGAGACCGCGCTCCCCCGCCGAGCAGTCTTCTTTTCAGTATCAGTCGCCGAAGTCGCCATCGCCGTATCTTCCTCGATCCGCACCCGACTTGTCCGCGAATTCGAGTAACGAATACCTACTCGCAGACCGAAAAGACGCATTTGTTCGGACTTCGATTCGAATGGCGTCAAACTATTTGTTTCGCAAACAACACGACCTCGCCGCTAAAGCCGAGAACGTTAGCCTAGGCATGGTTTCTGTTGTCGTTGTTGATGATTCGCAATGCAAATGAAAATCGGCCCGCAAGATTGGCTTTCACCCACCGGCGCGGTACCGCCCGGCGAGTTCCCAGCCGATCCGGCCCAGTTCGGACCGAACGGATTCCGGCTCGAGGACGTCGACCGCCGTTCCCCAGCCCGCCAGATTACGAGCGATATCTAGTGCGGTCGGCGCTGCGATTCGGACCCGCGCCCGCCCGCCTGTTTCGCCGTCGGTGTGGCAATGCCGTCCGAAATGATCACGCAGGATCGGCACGAACCTGACGTCGATCAGCACCGTCGCCCAGGTCCGCGATCGCCGTTGCTCCATCTCACCCACTATCTGTTCCCAGGCCGCGGCGAGCGTGAAGTCGTCGGGGCGCTGGGCGACCGCATCGGTCTGCTCGGCGGCCACGATCCGGTCGACGCGGAATGTTCGCTGCCCGCGGTCGGTTCCGGCAATGAGGTACCAGATGTCGTCCTTGTCGACGAGGCCCCACGGGTCGACCGTGCGCTCACTGCGCTCGCGCGCGTTGTTGGTGTAGGTCAGCCGCACCCTGCGACGACGAACGACCGCTTTCTGCAACAGGTCGACCATCTCGGGACGGTGGCGGTCACGCTCGCCCCAGCGGGTCGGATCGATCATCGTCGCCGACGCCGCTGCCTCGGCATCGGCGCGAAATGTCTGCGGCAATGCGCGCACGAGCTTGCGCAGTGCTGCCTTCGCTTCGTCCGATACGGCCGCGGCAGGGCCGACCAGGAGAAACAGCGCTTGCGTCTCGGTGGCCGACAGCCCACTGAGATCGGTGCGTGCGCCGCCGACGAGCGACCAGCCACCGCCACGTCCTGGTTGCGGGTAGACGGGAATGCCGGCCGCCGACAGGGCCTCGAGATCGCGCCGGGCCGTCGCGACAGACACCTCGAGCTCCGCTGACAACTCGGCGGCGGTAACCCGACCGCGAGCCTGCATCAGGAGCAAAGTGGCAACAAGTCTGTCGGCGCGCATGTTTCAAGTTTCCTCGGAAAAGTGCTCAGTTGATGAGCACTTTAGGCGGCAGAATAGTAAATGTCACCGAACAGGGGAAGGAACCCATTCACATGTTGCGAGGCCTCACTACCGTCACCCATTTCGCCGACGACCTGGGCGCCGCTCAGGCGTGGTACACCGAACTCCTCGGCGTCGAGCCCTACTTCGCAAAGGAGTTCCAGGGAAAGCCCGCCTATATCGAGTACCGAATCGGCGACTACCAGCATGAGCTCGGCCTGCTCGATGCAAAGTACGCCGGGCCCGGCAGGCCGTTGGACGCCGCGAACACAGTGACCTACTGGGCGGTCGACGACGTAGAAGCAGGACTCGAGCGCCTGCTCGCGCTCGGTGCAACCGAGCACGGGAAGGTCACCGAGCAGGGCCCGGGGTTCGTCACCGCATCGGTCATCGACCCATTCGGGAACATTCTCGGGGTGATGTACAACCAGCATTACCTGGACACGGTGGCAGCGCGCGCCTGACCTACCGCGTCAGGCCGTAGAACCGCTCCACGTGGACGCGGAGGACGAGTCGGTTGTCGTTCACCATGACCTGCCGATATTCGGCCCAGTCCGGATGCTCGCCGCGCAGCGAGCGGTAGTACTCGACGAGCTCGTCCGCGGTCGCATCGTCAGGATCGCGGGCGACCTCGGTGAGTTCGGCCCGCCCCTCGGCAACCGCGTAATTCCAGCCGCTGGATCCGTTGACGTGCAGGCTGACTCGCGGATCCCGGCGCATGTTCGCGGTCTTCGCCCTGCCGTCGGTGATCGAAACGACGAACACGCGCGCGGACCGGTCGTACCTGTAGCTGATGTTCGAAATCTGCGGTCTGCCATCGCGTTTCAACGTCACGAGGGCGGCGATGCTCGTGTCGGCAAACAGGTCTTCGAGCGCAACGTCGGCGGTCATGACTCGACGCTACTAGTCGAGGAGCTTCTTCTGTACTTTTCCCATCGCGTTACGCGGCAGGGATTCGCGCACGCGGATCTCGCGCGGGCGCTTGTGAACCGACAGCCCGGTCGCCACGAAGTCGATCAACGCGCGTTCCGAAACCGATTCACGCAGTACGACATACGCGACGACACGTTGCCCGAGGTCCGCGTCGTCGAGACCGACGACGGCCACCTCGGCGACAGCGGGATGTCCGAGCAACGCGGTCTCGACCTCGCCTGCCCCGATCCGGTAGCCGCCGGACTTGATCAGGTCGGTCGACTCGCGCCCCACGATGCGATGGAAGTCGTCGGCGTCTATCGCAGCGACATCGCCGGTCTTGAACCAGCCGTCTTCGGTCCAGGACTCGACAGTCGCCTCCCGCCGCCCCAGGTAGCCGTCGAACAGCATCGGTCCTCGGATCTGCAGTCCGCCGATACTCTCGCCGTCCTTCGGGACTGCGCTGCCGTTCTCGTCGCGCAACCTTGTCTCGACGCCGGCGACCGGCGTGCCGACCCACCCCGGTCGCCGCTCACCGTCCGCGCGGGTCGACAGGGTGATCATGGTTTCGCTCATGCCGTACCGCTCCACCGGCGCATGACCGGTCAGTTCACGCAACCGCTCGAACACCGGCACCGGTAGCGGTGCGCTACCCGAGACCAGCAACCGTGCGTCACGAAGCGCGCTGGCAGCGGCGGGGTCGTCGGCGATCCGTGACCAGACGGTGGGCACACCGAAGTAGAGCGTGCCGGCGGCTTCGGCGTAGGCCTTGGGCGTGGGTGTGCCGGTGTGGATCAGCGGACTACCGACTCGCAGCGGCCCGAGGACACCGAGGATCAGTCCGTGCACATGAAACAGCGGAAGTCCATGGACCAGAACATCTTTGGCTGTCCAGGACCACGCCTGTATCAGAGCATCGAGACCGGCGGCGATTGCCCGGCGGCTGAGCAGAACGCCCTTGGGCGGTCCAGTTGTTCCGGACGTGTAGAGCACGAACGCGACGGAATCGGGCGCCGGCTCTGGATAAACGTGCCACGACCGCGCATGCACCCGCACAGGTACTACCGGCAGGGAAGAACCGGTCGGCGCTTCGCCGAGCCAGGCTTGGGCGCCCGAATCCCGCAGGATGTGTTCGAGTTCGGACGCTCCCGAGTCGGGCGGAACAGGGACGACGGTCACGCCCGCAATGAGGCAGCCGACGATGGCGAGGACCGTGGTCGCGGTCGGTCGCGCCAGAACCGCGACCCGGTCTGCCCGCGCGATGCGCTCGGCGACAGACGTCGCTGCGCCGACGATGTCGCTGCGGGACAGAACGTCGTCGCCGATTCGGACCGCGTCGGGCAGGTCGTACCCGTTCGCAACGGAATAAGGATCGAGAGAACCCAGCAGCACATTGGTTACGGTACCGAGGCCAGAACACGATCCGGCGGCCACACCACCCCGACGACCGCACCGACGACGACACCGGTCAGCACCGCAACACCGTGCACGTCCTGCAGCACCAGCAATGCGACGCCGGTGAGCGACACGGCCAACGCCAACCACAGGTCGCGACGCGATGGTTCGAGCACGGATACGAGGCCGACTATCGAACTCGCGAGTGCCGCGGTCGCCGCCGAACTGCCGGCGCCGGATGTCGGAAATACGTACGTTGCCAGCAACCCGAACAGAATGTGCGAACACGCGAACACGGTGAACATCCGTGCCGTGCCCCAGATCGGATCCGCGATCACCACGACGGCGGCGAGGACGAGAAGGTTGACAGCTGTGCCGACGACGCCCTGATCCTGCACGAGAACCGACGTGACGACTCGCCACCACTCGTCGTCGTAGGTGATGAGACCCGGCGTGCGCTCGAGCCCCTTGATCAGGCCCGGCGCCACCAGTGCAAGCAACGACGGCACCGCAATCAGCGACCACAGCACGACCGGTCCCGGCCGCAGCCGCAATTCGACAAGATTCCCGGACTTCGACCGCGCGACAGACCACGCCAGCGCCAGAACCACGACGTAGAGGATCGCCTCGGCCACACCGCCTCCTGCCGTCCTCAACTGCGGGTCGCCAGCGAACGCAGGAAGAACCGCAGATTCGACGGACGCTCCGCAAGCCTGCGCATCAAGTAGCCGTACCACTGATTTCCGTACGGTACGTAGACGCGCATCGTCGCCCCCGATGCCGCGATTCGTTGTTGCTCGAGGTCGCGAATCCCGTACAGCATCTGGTACTCGAAGCTGGTCGATCCGCCGGTGAGTGCGGGCGCAGCCTCGATGATCTCGGGATCGTGCGACGCAATCATCGGGTAGCCGGCACCGTCGAACAGGGCTTCCAGGCACCGTAGGTAGGACTCGGTGATGTCGGGCCTGCTCTGGTACGCGACTGCCGCGGGCTCGCGGTACGCGCCCTTGCACAGCCGGACTCGCGAGCCGGGCCCCGCGAAGCTGCGGCAGTCCTCGACGCTGCGGTGCAGATACGCCTGGATCACCGCGCCGATCCACGGGAAATCCGACCGGAGCGACTCGATGATCTCGAGCGTCGAGTCGGTCGTCGTGTGGTCTTCGGCGTCGACCGTGACCCACGCGCCGTGCTCGTCGGCCGCGGCGCAGATGATTCGCGCGTTGTCGCGCGCGATCTCGGCACCGTCGATGGGCAGTGCCTGCCCGAGCGCCGAGAGCTTGACCGACACCTCGATCGGACGCACGCCCGGCCTGTGCAACGAATCGGGTACAGGCAACGCAGCGAGATCCCCGATGAGCGACAGATACTCCGCGACCGTCGCATCTGCGCGTGCGCGATCGGTTGTGTTCTCGCCGAGGTAATCGATGCTGACCGCGCGACCGGACGCAAGCAGTGCGCGGGCTACAGCAGCGACCTCCGGCCTGCGCTCCCCTGCGACGAAACGCCCCACAATCTTCTTCGTGATGGGCGCAGCAGTGATCGTCCGCTTCATGCGGTCGGACTTTGCTGCCGCAAGGATCGCAGGCCGGAGCGGATTGGTGAGGGTCATCGTCAGACCTGCATGTGCGGGTAGCGGTAATCCGTTGGCGGAACGAAGGTTTCCTTGATCGTTCGCGGCGAGCACCACCGCATCAGGTTCAGCCGCGACCCCGCCTTGTCGTTGGTGCCCGAAGCCCGTGCGCCACCGAACGGTTGCTGCCCGACGACAGCGCCCGTCGGCTTGTCGTTGATGTAGAAGTTGCCTGCCGCAAAGCGCAGAGCATTCGCAGCCTGGTCGATCGCTGCCCGATCATCCGCGATCACAGCGCCGGTGAGCGCGTACGGTGCGGCTGAATCCACCTCACCCAGAATCGATTCGAACGAACCGAACTCGGAATCGTCGTAGACGTGAACGCTGAGAATCGGACCGAAGTACTCGGTCGTGAACGCCTCGTCGCGCGGATTCGACGACAGGAGCACGGTCGGACGGACGAAATATCCTTCGCTGTCGTCGTATTTACCACCTACTGGTATCTCGATGTCCGCGGCGCCACGTGCACGCTCGATGGCGGCGACGCTCTTGTCGTAGGCACGGCGATCGATAAGTGCGCCACCGAAATTGGCGAGATCCGTAACGTCGCCGTACGTGAGTTCGTCGACCTGTGCCAAGAACTCGTCGGAGATCCGCGACCACACCGAGCGCGGGACGTACGCGCGCGACGCGGCCGAGCATTTCTGTCCCTGATACTCGTAAGCACCGCGAATCAGAGCGGTGCGCAGGACTGCGGGATCAGCAGACGGATGCGCAACGATGAAGTCCTTACCGCCGGTCTCCCCCACCAATCTCGGGTAGCCGCGGTAACTCCCGATATTCGCGCCGACGGTGCTCCACAAGTACTGGAACGTCTTCGTCGAGCCGGTGAAGTGGATGCCCGCGAGGCGCGGATCGGTCAGAGCGACTGTCGACAGGTCGGCGCCGTCACCGGTCACCATGTTGATCACGCCGGGCGGCAACCCTGCGGCTTCCAGCAGCTTCATCGTCCAGTAGGCCGCCAACGTCTGGGTCGGCGACGGCTTCCACACGACGGTGTTCCCCATCAGCGCGGGTGCGGTCGGCAGGTTGCCCGCGATTGCGGTGAAGTTGAACGGCGTAATCGCGTAGACGAAACCTTCGAGGGGCCTGTACTCCATCCGATTCCACACGCCCGGTGCGGAATTCGGCTGCTGCTCGAGGATGTCGCGCCCGAAGGCAACGTTGAAGCGCCAAAAGTCGACGAGTTCGCACGGCGCATCGATTTCTGCCTGCTGAACGCTCTTCGATTGCCCGAGCATCGTTGCGGCAGCGATTGTTTCGCGCCATGGACCGGAAAGCAGGTCCGCTGCGCGGAGGAAGACGGCGGCTCGATCATCGAACGAAAGTCCACGCCAGTCCGCCGCGGCAGCGGCAGCGCTGTCCACCGCACGCGCAGCTTCCTCCTGCGTGGTATTGGACAGGGTGCCCAGGACGTGGCTATGCCGATGCGGGGCAACGATATTGGACCGTTGACCAACTCCTCGGACGTGGTCACCGTCGATCACGAGTGGAACGTCGACGGGCTCTGCTGCCAACTTCGAAAGCGCGGCGGTAATGAGGGCGCGTTCGGAAGTACCCGGCCCGTAGGAATGGACCGGCTCGTTGACAGGTGACGGAACCGCAGTGATTGCGTCCATGCAGTCAGGTTAACGCCGCAATGTGGACGCGGCTACCGGCGACGCTCCAGCGCCTACCCGCTGGACAACACCTAGCCCCCGGGCAGCAACGCCCTGACGGCATCGATGGTGTCGGCGTCCTTGGGTTCCTTGTCCGGCCGGTACCTCACGACCCGCGCGAACCGCATCGCAACACCACCCGGATAGCGACGGCTGACCTGCGCGCCGTCGAGTGCGATTTCGACCACCAACTCGGGCCGCAGGTAGACCGCGTGCGCGTCGCGGTGCGATTCGTGCTTCGGGAACTCCTCGGTCTGCCATGCCAGCAACTTGTCCGTGAGGCCTTTGAACGTCTTCCCGACCATGATCGGCGGGCCGCCGTCGGGATCACGGGCACCGAGATGCAGATTCGACAGAAAACCGGTCCGGCGGCCGTATCCCCACTCGGCACCGATGACGACCAGGTCGAGAGTGTGGACCGGTTTCACCTTCTGCCAGGATCGACCCCGACGCCCGGCGGCGTACGGCGCAGCGAGCGATTTGACCATCACTCCTTCGTGGCCGTCGCGTATCGCCCCGGCCAGGTGGTCTGCGGCCGCCTCTGCTGTCGGCCGGACCAGCGACGGGATGCGACGGTCCGGCGCCACCCGCTGCAACGCCTCCAGCCGAGCCGAAAGCGGTTCTTCGAGCAGGTCGACGCCGTCGAGGTAGAGACAGTCGAAGAAGTACGGATGCAGAAGGAGCTCACCGGCGTCTGCACCGAAGCGGCTCATCGTTTCCTGGAAGGGGCGCGGCCGGCCACCATCGGTCAGAGCCAGGGTCTCGCCGTCGAGAACCACTGTTTCGCAGGCCAACGACAGAACCAACGAAACCAGTTCCGGCACAGTCGTTGTGATCTCACGAAGGGTCCGGGTGAAGATGCGGACCTCGTCGCCGTCTCGGTGCACCTGAATTCGCGCGCCGTCCAGCTTGTAGTCGACGCTGACGTCCGAACCGAGCTCTTCGAGCGCCTCGCTCAACTTGCTCGCCGGCGACGCAAGCATCGGCTGGACCGGCCGGCCGACCTCGAGCCGGAAGCGGGAAAGTTCGTCGAGCCCGCCGCGGACGGCGGCCGCAGCGGTGGCCGGCAAAGCACCACTCAGCATCGCCGCCCGCCGGACCGGTTCGACGGCCAATCCCGCCGCAGCCGCCACAGCATCTGTCATGACGCCCGCCAGCGCGCCCTGCCGCAGGTCCCCCGTCAGTAGTCGAACCAGAAAGTCCTGCTCATCGGCAGTTCCCGCGCCGAACAAGGCGCTCAGCTGTTCGCGACGCTTGTTCACCGAGCCAGTGCCTGCGAGACCAGCGAGCACTTCCAAAGCGTTGTCTACGTCGGTGATCGACAACGTCGCCTCCAGCGCGGGCTCGACCCGGGACGTCGTCAACGTCCGCCACCCGGTACCTATCCGCCGCTGGCGCGGCTCCCCCGTCAACCACGCGACCGTCGCCTCGATCTCCTCGGGCGCGAGTGCCTTGATCAGCGTGGCCAGCGCGGCAACCTTCGCCAGGCGCGAACGGGTACCACCGACCTCTGCGGATGTGGCGACGACCTCTGCAAACAGCACGCCTCGATTGTTGCCTAACCTACCGACAAGTCGGTGCTAGTCCTCGTCGAGTTCCATGAGTACATCGGCCGCGTCGGTGTTACCGCCGTCGGCAAGACGACGCAGCTCGGTCATGTCCCCACGCTCACCCGCAAGCTCGACCAGTACGTCTGCCGCGTCCGAACTCCCGCTGTCGGCAAGACGACGCAGCTCAGCGGTGTCGCCACGTTCACCGGCACGCTCGATCAGCTCGTCGACCGCGTCCGAGTCGCCGGCCTCCGCGCGACGTCGCAAGTCGGCAAGCTCAGGATCCGTCAAGTCGACAACCTACTCACACCCGCCGAGATTCGTTCGTCGCTCGCGGTCAGCGCGATTCGGACGTGCCGAGCCCCACCCGGACCGTAGAACTCGCCGGGAGCGACCAATATCCCGCGGTCGGCGAACCAGCCGACCGTGTCGCGGCACTGCTCCCCGCGAGTTGCCCAGAGATAGAGGCCTGCCTCGCTGTGGTCGATCGTGAAGCCCGCCTCGCGCAACGCCGCGAGCAACACCGCTCGCCGGCCGCGATACCGCGCGCGCTGCTCGTTTTCGTGCTCGTCATCGGCGCAGGCCGCAGCCATCGCCGACTGCACCGGGAAGGGCATCATCATTCCCGCGTGCTTGCGGACCTCGAGCAACTCCGCGATCAACGCCGGATCGCCGGTCACGAACCCAGCGCGATAGCTCGCGAGGTTCGATGTCTTGGACAGCGAGTGCACGGCAAGCAGATTCGTGAAATCGCCACCGCACACTCGGTTGTCGAGAATCGAGACCGCCTCGCCCTCCCATGTCAGGCCGAGGTAGCACTCGTCGGAGGCCACGATGGCGCCGCGTTCGCGCGCGTAAGCGACAACTTTGCGCAGGTGCTCGACCGGCAACACCCGGCCGGTCGGATTCGACGGCGAGTTCACGAAGATGAGTGCCGGCGTCTCGGGTCCGACACGCGTCAGCCCATCAGCGCGCAGCATTCGTGCGCCGGCCAGAAGCGCGCCGACTTCGTAAGTGGGATAGGCCAATTCGGGGATGACAACAAGGTCGTCAGCAGTCAGGCCCAGCAAGCGCGGTAGCCACGCGATCAGCTCCTTGGTACCGATCGCGGGCAGTACAGCGTGCGGGTCCACACCTGTGATGCCGTAACGCCGCGCCAGCGACGTCGCCACGGCTTCGCGAAGAGCGGTGGTGCCGTGCGTCGTCGGATATCCCGACACATCGGCGACGGCGGCGAGCGCCTCACGAATCAGGGGTGCAACCGGATCGACGGGAGTGCCGACGGAGAGGTCGACTATGCCGTCGGGGTGCGCCAACGCGCGCGCTTTTGCGGATGCCAGTGTGTCCCAGGGAAAGTCCGGAAGACTTGCACTGACCGGTCTGCGAGGCAATTTTCAGTCTTCGCCCATGGGCGGCAACGCCTTGACGAACGGCGGGTCGAAATCGGTCTTGCCGACTTTCGCAGCACCGCCGGGCGAACCGAGATCGTCGAAAAAATCGACGTTGGCGCTGATGTAGCCCGTCCACTGATCGGGTGTGTCGTCTTCGTAGAAGATCGCTTCGACCGGGCAAACCGGCTCGCAGGCACCGCAGTCCACGCACTCGTCGGGGTGGATGTACAGCATGCGGCCACCCTCGTAGATGCAGTCGACAGGGCATTCTTCGATGCATGCCTTGTCCAACACGTCCACGCACGGTTCAGCGATGATGTACGTCACTGCTGCTCTCCCTGTTCCCTAAGACATTTGTCCCACACTCGCGCAGGACAACCTCAACTCCACGAACAGTATCCCCGCTACTGTCCGACTCCGTCTTGCCAGCCTCCCCTAACGTGCCGCCAACCAGGCCTGACCTTCGGTTGCAGCGCGTCCGAGCGCACCGAATTCACCCAGATAGTTCGCGGCGACACCGACAACGGGGATCATCGACACGTAGCGAAACAGCTTTCGCGGGCGCGGTCGCTTGGCGAGTTCGTCATCGATCGACCGAAGGATGCGCCCGATCCGCCACAGGGCCTTGGCCAGCGCAAACGGCGTCCGATGGTCCTCGTGCGGCGCATCGTCCGGCGCAACCTCGCCCCCCGCGGGAATGGTGCGATGACACAGCACCGCCGCGAGCATTCGGACCTGCTCGTGCCGATCTGTGACATCGTGCTCACGAGCAACCGCACACAGCACTATCGCCTGGTTGCCGAACCCGAGCGCGTCCTGAATCGGCAAACCCTTCGCCAGAAGGCCGAACACACCCGGATACGCGACGATCAAGTTGTTGACCGCCCCCACGCGCGCCACCCACCAGCGGCAACGCTGGTCGACGGTCATCTCGTCCCACGCTTTGGTTCCGGGCACGTCGGCGGTGTTCAGCACCCACGCAATCGCATCCAGGGCCGTGTCGAGGTTCGTATCCGGCGACGGTTCGGTCCGCTTCGTGCGTTCCCGCAGGCCGAACGGGTCCGTCGACGCAAGCACTCGCAGCACTGGGTTCACCACGACCAGCGCACTGTTGAGCACCTCGACAACGTGCTTGTCGGTGATTGCACTCGAGGTCATGCGTACACCGTGGTCCGTTGCTTGGCGGGCCGCCCGATGTCCTCCGCGATCGCACGCAGTTCAGCGACCGATTTGGCCGACCCGTGTTGGGATCCGGCCATCCGCGAGATCGTCTCCTCCATCAGCGTTCCGCCGAGGTCGTTGGCACCGCCGCGCAGCATCAGCTGCGAGCCGGTGGTACCGAGCTTCACCCAGCTCGTCTGAATGTTGGAGATCCGGCCGTGCAACATGATTCGTGCCAGGGCGTGCACCGCGCGGTTGTCGCGGATAGTCGGGCCCGGCCGTGCCGCACCCGCCAGATACAGCGGCGAACTCTGATGCACGAACGGCAACGGCACGAACTCGGTGAATCCGCCTGTCTCGTCCTGTATTCCGCGCAGGACTCGCAGGTGCCCGACCCAATGCTTCGGGTTGTCGACGTGGCCGTACATCATCGTCGAACTCGACCGCAGCCCCACCTGATGCGCTGTGGTCACGACCTCGATCCATTCTGCGGTCGGCAACTTGCCCTTGGTCAGCACCCAGCGGACTTCGTCGTCGAGAATCTCCGCCGCGGTTCCCGGAATCGTGTCCAAACCGGCAGCGCGCAGTTCGACCAGCCAGTCCCGAATGCTCTGGCCACCGCGGGAAGCGCCGTTGACGATTTCCATCGGGCTGAACGCGTGCACGTGCATCGACGGCACCCGCGCCTTCACGGCACGCACCAGGTCGGCATACCCGGTAACCGGCAACTCCGGATCGATCCCGCCCTGCATGCAGATCTCGGTTGCACCCTCGACGTGCGCCTCCCACGCCCGATCGGCAACCTCGCCGGTCGACAGCGTGTACGCATCCGCGTCGCCCTTGCGTTGCGCGAACGCACAGAAACGGCAACCCGTGTAGCAGATGTTGGTGAAGTTGATGTTCCGGTTGACGACGTAGGTGACGACGTCGCCCACCGCATCCCTCCGCAACTCGTCGGCGAGCGCCACAACAGCTTCCAAACCAGGACCGTCTGCTGTCGCGAGCGCCAAGTACTCGTCGTCGGTGCAGCCACCGGGATCGCGTTCCGCGGACCGCAGTGCGGCGACGAGATCGGTGTCGAAACGTTCGGGCGCCTGCAGCGACAACACCTGCTCACGCACGGTTTCCCAGTCGCCGAACGCGCTGGCGAGGTCGCTGCGGGTGTCGGTATTGCGACCGTCGGTATCGATCGCCGAATGTAGATCGGTGCGCCCCACCGATTCCCACGACTCGTCGGGCTCCTGCCACGGCAGGCCAACGGGTTTCGTCTCCAGCTTCGCCAACCCGGTCGACGGGTCCGCCAACGCCCGCACATGCGCAGTGATCCGCGGATCGATCCACGGCTGACCTGCGAGCACATACTTCGGTTGCGCGGCAGTGCGTTCGGTCAACACATAGCCCGCTGCCGCCGTGAGTTCGGCCAATGTGTCCAAATTCGGCCACGGCCGCTCCGGGTTCACATGATCCGGAGTCAACGGTGACACGCCGCCCCAATCATCGACTCCCGCACCGATCAACGCCAGGCACTCGTCGTTCGACACCAGATTCGGCGGTGCCTGAATCCGCATCCCCGGCCCCAGCAGCAGACGGGCGACCGCGATCGTCGCGAGGAATTCCTCGAGACCGGCATCGGGGGCTGCGCGCATCGCCGTATCCTGCTTGGCCAGGAAGTTCTGAATGATCACTTCCTGGACGTGACCGAAAGCCTTGTGCGACTTGCGGATAGCCATGATCGACTCCGCGCGGTCGGTCAGTGTTTCACCGATGCCGACCAGAATGCCGGTCGTGAAGGGCACGCTGAGTCGGCCCGCGTCGGTGAGCGTGCGCAATCGCACCGCGGGATCTTTGTCCGGACTTCCGTAGTGGCACTGACCTTTTTCGGTGAACAGCCGTGTCGACGTCGTCTCCAGCATCATGCCCATCGACGGCGCCACCGGCTTGAGCCGCGAGATCTCCTGCCAGCTCAGGACTCCCGGGTTCAGATGCGGCAGCAACCCGGTTTCCTCGAGTACCCGGATCGACATCGCCCGCACATAGTCCAGCGTCGAATCGTAGCCGCGCGAGTCGAGCCATTCCTTCGCCTCGGGCCACCGGTCCTCCGGTCGGTCACCGAGGGTGAACAGCGCCTCTTTGCAACCCAGCTCGGCACCACGACGCGCGATCTCGAGGACTTCGTCGGGATCCAGGAACATGCCCTGACCTTCGGCACGCAACTTGCCCGGCACCGTCACGAAGGTGCAGTAATGACATTTGTCCCGGCACAGACGCGTCAAGGGAATGAACACCTTGCGCGAGTACGTCACCTGCTTCGGCCGACCTTCGGCCTCCAGGCCCGCGTCGCGCACCCGGGCGGCAGACGAACATAAATCGGCGAGGTCGGCGCCACGTGCCTGCAGCAGGACGACGGCCTCGTCGACGTTCAATGTCACGCCATCTCGGGCTCTGCGCAGCACCCGCCGCATGGCAGAGGGAGCCGGCGAGCGGGCCGGCGCGATCGGGTCGGGCAGGAAGGTCACCGTTCGATCATGCGCCACCCCGCGCGTGGCGTGCCACTGGAGGGGTCCAACCGCCGATCCTGATCACCCGCGCGGCTCGAGCACCGCGGCCACGATCGACCGTTCCAGCCAGCGCCGGTACGCCTCGAGCGTCCAGCCTCGATCGTCGACGAGCATCTGCCACACCTCGGGTGCGGTGAGCATCCAGACCGTGTCTATCGCCTCCCGCGGTTCGAATTCCGGCCCCTTGCCGACAAGGCTTCCGATGAAGCCCTCGACACCGGCCAGGCGCTCGGCGCGGGATGTCTCTGCCAGCATCCGCAGGTCTTCGTCTCCCGACCGCGCACCGGCGAGGATCAGCGCCATCAACGGACCGAGCCGTTCGACCAGCTCAGCCGACGCCCGGGCGAAGGTTGCGATTGCCCTGCGCGGATCGGGATCGGCCAGCATGCGGCGAGTTTCCGGGCGGTCGGCGAACGGAACGTCCTCTTCGTCACCGGCCACAACCACGTCGTAGACGGCCTTCATCAGCACAGACTTGGTGCCGAACGACTTGTAGAGGGTCTCGCGGGAGACACCCGCCGCCTTCGCAATGGACGACATCGAGGATGCCGCATAGCCGCGCGCGAGGAACTGGTCGCGTGCCGCGACGAGCGCTCGGTGGCGCGTCGCGACGGCCTGCTCATCGCGCAGAACGCTCTGATACGCCCTCTTGACAGATTCAGACATTGGATACACAGTATGTAAATCGATTACACACATTGTCAACCCAAGGTAGATTCCGATGACAACAGTCCATTCCGTGGGAGTACCACAAACCGGCAATCGATTCGGCGAACTCGCGGCACAACTCACCGGAACGGTCGTCACCTCAGGTGAGCCGTCGTGGAACACCGCCCGCCGCGCGTGGAATCTCGCCATCGATCAGACGCCCGCCGCGGTCGTGTTTGCCGAGTCCCCAGCAGACGTCGCAGCAACCGTGCGTTTCGCCGCCACTCGCGACCTCAGGGTCGCAGCACAGGGCACAGGACACCTCGCCGCAGCACTCCCCGACCTATCGGAGACAATCCTGCTGAAGACCGAGCGGCTGCAGTCCATCTCGATCGATCGGACTGCGAGGTCCGTCCGGATCGGTGCCGGGCTCACGTGGGGCACCCTCACCGAACGACTTCGCGAGCAAGGACTTTCAGGTCTGTACGGCACGTCCGACGGCGTAGGTGTCGTCGGATACACGATCGGCGGCGGCATCGGCTGGCTCGCCCGCACGTACGGAATCGCGTGCTCGTACATTCGCAGCGCCGAAATCGTCGATGGGACAGGCGAAGCGCGCAGCGTCGACGCACAGCTCGACCCAGACCTGTTGTGGGCCTTGCGCGGCGGTGGCGGCGGGTACGGCGTGGTCACCTTACTGACCTTCGACGTGCAACCCGCGGCCGAGGTTTACGCAGGATCGTTGTGGTACCCGCTGGAGCAGGCAGCAGAGGTCCTCGACGCGTACCACACCTGGACGGCTGACCTCCCCAACGTAGCGACGACCGCCGTTCGATTGATGCGCATCCCGGATGCGCCGTTTGCGCCGGAGCCGCTGCGCGGCAAAGCATTCACAATCCTGCAGGGATCCATCCTCGGTGCAGAGCCGGCACAACTCCTCGCGCCGATGCGCGCGTTGCGACCCAGCACCGATACCTTTCGGAGGACCACGACCGACGCCATCTCGGCCGTCCACCTTGCACCGTCCGATCCGTCGCCGACAGCGGGCGACGGTTTCGTGCTCGACGATCTACCAGCGGCCGCCCGCGCCGTGGTCGTCGAGCAGCTGGGCGCGGGCGCGGAGACGTCGCTCGCCGTCGTCGAATTCAGGCACCTGGGCGGGAAGCTCGCGCAACCGGATTCGGGCGGTGGCGCGCTCACCCACCTCGCTGGGCGCTACCTGGTCAAGACGGGAAACGTTGCTCCCGACCGACACGCGTATGCCCGCGTGCTGAAAGACTCCGCAGCGCTGAACGATTCGCTGCGGACCTGGGCAGCGCCGCGCGACTACCTCAACTTCCGCGAGATCCCGGTCCAGCCCGGCACCCTGTTCGACGACGACACCTGTGCCCGGCTCCGCAACGTCAAGAATCGGTACGACCCGGGCAGCGTGATCGTGGGGCGGCAAACCCCTTCACATGGGCCGGTGTTCCAGCATCCGCTGTAGGCGAGCCTGTTCCCGATTGGCTTTGCGCGCTTGGAAGGCGATCGGGAAGTACCGCACCCGCTCGGGCAACATCGGTACAGCCCGCGCGACTGCCCAGCCCAGTGCGCGCAGCGCGACCTCGTCGGTCGTCGACCACTTCAACCCGAGCTTGCGGCGCGCAGCATCCGGAGTGGTTCCGACCGTCACGAAGTGCTGCACCTTGCCCGGGTAGTGCATGCCCACGCGCCACAGCGGGCGCAGGGCAGGGTGCAATTGCGGCGGCGGCGGGATCCTGCGCAGAGTCGCGAGGTAGTCGTACGCCGTCTGATGGGCGACCAGTGTGTCGTTCATGACCTCGTCGAACTTCTCGAGGTATTCGTCGTAGGTCGCGGGGATCTCTTTCTCTGCCACATGGAGATTGCGCATCAACTGCACGGTCTCCTGATAGAAGGCTTCGGCCTCTTCGTCGGAGTACGGCTCCCGCGAGAAGTACTTGGCCCCGACGACGTAGGAATAGGGCGCCGTGAGCGGCACCCATGCCCATGCGTTGGACGCCAGCGCGTGGTAGGTCACGCCCTGCTCGTCTGTCGAACGCAGCTTCGCGTGCATCGCGCGCAGCCTGTCGCCCTCGGCGAGGCCTTCCTGTCCTCCGTAGATCCAGGTCATCACCGACGCAATGCTGCGGTCAGCTCGACCGATCGCGTCGGTCTTGTAGACCGAATGTTCGGCGACGACGGTGCCGATCGCCGGATGCATCGTCTGCAGTAGAAATGCCGAACCGGCAGTCAAGGAGAAGGTGATCAAACCGACGTCGTCCCAGAGCCGCATTCCCGGCTCGATTGGACGCCTGCGGGCCGGTACTTCCCGGAGGGGAACGGCCTGAGATAAAGAGGGCATGAATCTTCCTTTCACGCGTCGTTGCGTTAACCTAGCTAACAGCGCGGATCAGGACGGATACAAGTCGCGTTTGGCAGGAGGTCGTCGATGACGCAGAAGAACAGCGATCACCTGCGCAAACAACCGACCCAGGAGCGCGCGCAGGCCACCGTCGAGCGCATTGTTTCGGCATCGGGTCGCGTTCTGGCCGGCCACGGGTACAGCGGTTGCTCGACAAACCGCATCGCCGACGAGGCCGGAGTCAGCAAAGGATCGATCTACCAGTACTTCGCGGACAAGGACGAAATCCTTACCCAGCTCGCGCAAACGACGATGAACAAGGTGATGTCGGACGTCGGCGCAGCGATCGACGTCCACCTCGGCGGCGACCTCATGAAGCTCGGCCGCTGCGTTCTCGAGGCGAGCTTCGACACCATCGAACTGCATCAGCCGGTCTTGCAACCGCTCCTCCTCGAGGCCCCGCACATCGACGTCATCGGCATGACGGCGTCGATCAGACAGCGCGCCCAGGACATCGCACGGGCATACATCGCGATGAAGCCGGGCGAGTTTCGCACCGACCTCGATTCGGAAGCGATGATCTTCGTGTTGTTCACGACGCTCACCGCAACCATGGTGAGTTACCTGACCGGTACCACCGATCTGTCGCGAGAACGCATCACCGCGACCCTCACCCAGCTCGCCGCAGAGTGCCTCACAAGTCCGGGGCCCGCGCCTGCGGGGTAGCGCCGAATCGTGGACGATGGCGTCATGGTCCCCGATCCGAAAGTGACGATGGCGCTGCCGGCGAACCGTCCGAGTCCGAAGGCCAGACAACTCTGGGCGATCAACGCGGCGCTCATGTGGGTACTGCCCTTCGCAGGCCAAATCGTCTGGGCGGTAATCGCCGACGATTGGACCGGCTGGCCCCACGGGGTTCTTTTCGCCGCATCCGGCCTCGCCGCGATTGTGCACATCGTGGGTGTGCCGATCTGGCGATATGCTGTACACCGTTGGGAGATAAGCGATTCGGCGGTGTACACGCGCACAGGCTGGTTCGTGCAGGAGGCTCGGATCGCACCCATTTCGCGGATGCAGACGGTCGACACCGAGCGCGGCCCCATCGATCGACTGCTCGGCCTGGCAACCGTCACCGTGACAACGGCTTCTTCGGCAGGCGCCGTGAAGATCACCGCCCTCGACTACGCCGTCGCCGAGCGAACAGCGGCACAACTGACTCAGATCGCCAGCCTGCACACCGGAGACGCGACGTGACGGACCTCGTACCACCCGAAGCGTCCGGCGCTGTAGCCGAAGTTCTCGAGGAGAACCAGCCGTGGTTGCGACTCGACAAACGAATGCTGTTGGTGCACCCGGTTACCGAAGCCGTGAAGTTCCTGCCCGTCCTGTTGGTGTCGCTCGTGATCGGGACGCAGAGCGGCAACCACATGTGGGGCTTGATCGCGCTCGCCGTCATCGTGTTGTTCGCCCTGCAGCGCTGGTTCACGACGACGTACCGCATCGGACCGGTTCACATCGAACTGAAGACGGGGTTGTTCCAGCGAAAGTTGTTGTCCATTCCGCGCACTCGCGTTCGATCGGTCGACGTAGAGGCGCCGCTCATGCACCGCGTACTCGGTCTTTCGGTCGTCCGGATCGGCACGGGCACGGGCCGCGGCGACGAGAAGTTCGAGCTCAACGCGCTCGACGCCGCACTGGTGCCCGGCCTGCGCGCCGCTTTGCTGACAAAACCCGAAGCGGCCGAACCTGATTCGGCGCCACCCGCCACGGTGGGACTCGACAAGGCAGGACTCGACATTGCGCACTTCTCCCCGAGTTGGGTCCGGTACGCACCGTTTTCATCGACCGGCGTGGTCGCTGTACTCGCCACAGTCGGCCTGGCCTTCCAATACGGGCTCGGACGACAGCTCGTCGAGTCTGCTGCAGTCTCCGGATTCGTCGACTCGACAGCGCATTTCGGGGTGGTCGTCGCCGTCGGTGCAGCCGCGATCCTGCTCCTCGTGGTCGCGAGTGTTCTTGCGTGCGTGCGATACCTGCTCGCGTACGGCGGGCTGCGCGTGGTCGACGACGGTCGGGTACTCCACGTCAGTCACGGCCTCCTGAAGACCCGGCAGACTTCGCTCGACCGCGCACGGTTGCGTGGTTCGACACTCATGCAGCCGTTACTCGTCCGGCTCGCGGGTGGAGCGAGACTCGACGCGATCATGACGGGCGTAAGTGCCGAAAAGCGTGAGTCGTCACTGGTTCTGCCTCCGGCACCGGTCGCCGAGGCTCGCCGCGTGATGGCCGACCTCATCGGCGACAGCATCCAATCGAGCGTCGAGTTGACCCCGCACGGCCCCGCTGCTGTACGTCGACGGTTCACGCGCGCGCTACTCCCGGTCCTGGCCGTGCTTGCCGGATTGGCGATCGCCCAGGTCGCTGGTGTTCACATCGCCTGGTTTGTCTGGTCCCTGGCCGGCGTGCTCAGCGTCGCCGCGACCGGTGTCGCATGGGATCGGCAGCGCGGCCTGGGCCACGCGGTGCTGCCGGGCTGGCTTGTCACACAAAGCGGTTCGCTCGATCGCAGGCGTAACTGTGTGCAGTCAGCCGGAATCATCGGCTGGACCGTGCGGCAAAGCTTCTTCCAGCGGCGCGCCGGAGTCGCGACGATCGTCGCCGCGACCCCTGCGGGACAAGGCCACTACGACGTACTCGACCTACCGGCCGAGGACGCTTGGGCGCTCATCGAAGCAGTTCAGCCCGGCGCCGGCGATATCTGGGCGCGCCGCTAGCCGCGAGTTACGCCGGAAATCGCCGTACGGAACAGATCGCCGTCGTTGAAGCTGGCATCGCCCAACGCATTGGCGTATGCGCGAAACTGCGTCTTGCTGACGTGAATTGCATGCTCGGGCTTTGCGACGATCTGCTCGGCCAGGCCATCGACCGCGGCGTCGAGTTGGCCACTGTCCACGAGCCGATGGACGAGGCCGATCCGGTGCGCGGTCTCGGCGTCGTACCGATCGCAGAGCATCACGATTTCTCGGGCACGGGCGGCGCCGACCTCCGCGATCAATCGCGGAACCGATCCCCAGGTCATCGGAATTCCCAAGTCGACCTCAGGTAGCGCGAAGGTCGCATCAGGACTGGCAATACGGAAATCGCACGATTGCGCGAGCGCAAAACCACCTCCGAAGACATGCCCCTGCAGTCGTGCGATGGTCACTACCTCGCAGTCCGCGATGGCCCTACAGGCTCGCGATCCGACGTCAGCGCGCCAGCGCTGCTCCCGAGCCGTCTCTCCGCCGAGACCGGGCGGATTCTTGAGATCTGCTCCGGCACAGAATGATCGGCCGCGGCCACCGAGCACGATCACCTTGACGGAAAAGCGACGGGATGCCTCGTTGAACACATCGGCGAGCTCGGACAGGGTCTCGTGGTCGAGCGCATTCAGCGAATCCGGACGATTGAGCCACACCCGCAGGACGGGACCGTCCTCGACGAGTTCCAGCATTCGCGCCTCCCAGTTTTCTACCTCGAGTAGGGTCCGAATCATGCACGACGACCGCCCGCTTGTCGAAGGTCGGATCGGCCGGTTCATCGATCAGCGCATCAATCCTGCCGTATATGTATCGCGCGGCTCGACCACGGTGACCGCCTGGACCGTGCCGGACGAACCGGTCCCGTTCGACGAAGCGGCCGGGCAGAAGTTCGAACCGATCGAGTACGGCGCCGCGTGGGGCGCACCGTGGGGCACGATGTGGCTGCATGTCACCGGAACGGCGCCCCCAGAGTGGTTCGACTCCCGCGGTCGACTGCCGCGCGGAATGATTCCAGAATTGCTAGTCGAACTCGGCTTCACCGGAGGACCGGGGTTCAACGCGGAGGGGCTCGCCTACCGCCCCGACGGATCGATCATCAAAGCCGTTGCACCGTTTAATAATTGGCTTCCGATCGACCCGAAGGAACCGCTCGACATCTATCTCGAATGTGCGGCAAATCCTGACATCCCGGGATTTCAGCCTACCGACCGCGGCGACAAGGCCACAGCCGGAAGCGATCCCATCTACCGCCTCCGCGAAATCCAGTTCGTGCTCCGTGATGCCACGGTGTGGGAGTTGCAACAGGACATCGCGGTGCTGTGGAGCCTCATGCACGCGCTCCCGTTCGACCTGCCACGCAGACACGAAATCCTGCGTGCGCTCGAACGGATGACGGACACAATGGATCCCGACGACGTAGCAGGCACAGCCGCGGCAGGCCGCGAGGTGCTCGCACCTGTCCTCGCGAAACCTGCCTACGCGAGCGCGCACAACATCATCGCCGTCGGCCACGCACACATCGACTCCGCATGGTTGTGGCCGGTCCGTGAGACGGTCCGCAAATGTGCGCGCACGTTCTCGAACATGGTGGATCTGATGGACCGGCATCCCGAGTTTCGGTTCGCCTGCTCGTCGGCGCAACAGTTCGCGTGGATCAAGGAGCACTACCCCGAGCTGTTCTCCCGAATCAAGGCGAAAGTCGCTGCCGGTCAGTTCATTCCGGTCGGCGGAATGTGGGTCGAAGCGGACACGAACATGCCCGGTGGCGAGGCGATGGCACGTCAGTTCGTTGCCGGAAAGCGCTTCTTCATCGACGAGTTCGGTATAGACACCCCGGAGGTCTGGCTGCCCGACTCTTTCGGTTACTCGGCGGCCCTGCCCCAGATCGTCACGGCATCGGGCTCGAATTACTTTCTCACGCAGAAGATCTCCTGGAACCAGACCAACCGGATGCCCCATCACACGTTCCGGTGGGAGGGTATCGACGGCACCCAGGTCTTCACCCATTTCCCGCCGGTCGACAAGTACAACTCCGATCTCGGTGGCTCGGACCTCGGTCACGCACAACGTAATTACCGTGACATGGGCGCCGGAACCATGTCGCTCGTGCCGTTCGGCTGGGGCGACGGTGGCGGCGGACCGACGCGCGAAATGATCGCCGCGGCCCGGCGAACGCACTCGCTGGAAGGATCGCCGACGGTCACCATCGGCAGTCCGATCGAATTCTTCGAGAAGGCCTCGGCCGAGTATCCCGCTCCCCCGGTCTGGTCGGGCGAGCTCTATCTCGAACTCCATCGCGGAACCTACACGTCGCAAGCCAACACGAAGCAAGGAAATCGCCGCAGCGAAGGTCTGCTTCGCGAAGCCGAATTGTGGGCGTCGACCGCGGCTGTGCGCGGTGTGTTCGACTATCCCTACGACGAACTCGACGAGGTCTGGCGACTGGTCCTGCTCCAGCAGTTCCACGACATCCTGCCCGGCAGCTCCATTGCCTGGGTCCATCAGGATGCCGAACGGAACTACGCGGCTGTTGCCGAACGGTTGACAGCGGTCATCTCGGCGGCGACCACCGCACTGGCCGGCAAGGGCCGAAAGACGTTGCTGTTCAATGCCGCTCCCACCGACCGGGACGGCGTTCCAGCGCTGGGGGCAGCGGGGGCCCCGACACCGAACCACTCCCCACCGCGCAAGCACCGGCGCGGCTTCGTACTCGACAACGGCATGGTCCGCGCCGTCGTTTCCGGAAAGGGACTTGTCACGTCGCTGGTCGACGCCGCCAGTGGCCGCGAAGCGATAGCACCAGGCGCCGCCGGGAATCTGCTTCAGCTGCACCGTGATACGCCGAATGTCTGGGATGCGTGGGACATCGACGAGTTCTACCGACACGTCGTCACCGACCTCACCGCGCTCGATTCCATCACCGCCGACGGTGCCGACGTGGTGCTCACCCGCAGCTTCGGAAAGTCCCGCATCGTGCAGCGGCTTCGACTCGCAACGGACGCGCCCGAACTCCTTGTCACCAACGAAATCGATTGGCACGAAAGTCAGAAGCTGCTCAAACTGGCGTTTCCCTTCGACGTCCACGCCGATCGGAGTGCGTCGGAAACGCAGTTCGGCCATGTCTTCCGCCCGACCCACTCGAACACGTCATGGGACTTCGCGAAGTTCGAGATCTGTGCCCACAGGTGGGTGCATGTCGGCGAGTCCGGCTACGGTGTCGCTGTGGCAAACGACTCGACCTACGGACACGACGTCGGGCGCCGGACCCGCGAGGGTGGCTGGACGACCACAACGGTCCGCTTGTCGCTGCTGCGTGCACCCCGATATCCCGATCCACATGCCGACCAAGGCGCTCACACGCTGCGTGTGGCGATCCGACCGGGCGCGACCATCGGCGATGCCGTCGAATCGGGCTACCGAATCAACCTCCCCGCACGTGTGGTGAAGGGCGCCGCGGACGAGATCACGCCCCTGCTCAGCGTTGCCAACCCGGCGACAGTGGTCGAGGCGGTAAAGCTCGCAGAGGACCGCAGCGGCGACGTCGTCGTGCGAATCTACGAATCCCACGGGGGGCGCGCGACGACGGCGATCACGGCCGACTTCCCGTACGAGTCCGTCGAATTCACCGACCTCCTCGAACGGCCCGTCGACGGACCGGCACTCTCGCACAAGGGCGCTACCGCGGCTTTCGAACTCCGCCCGTTCCAACTCGTGACGCTGCGATACCGGCGATGACACCCCGAACCCTCGAGCAATTGGACAAGGCGGTCGCGGACTGCCGAGCCTGCGAACGGTTGGTCGCATGGCGCGAGCTGGTGGCCCACGAGAAACGGGCCGCTTTTCGCGATCAAACCTATTGGGGCCGAGCGGTTCCCGGCTTCGGCCCGGCGGACGCGAAGCTCCTGATCGTCGGTCTCGCACCGGCAGCGCACGGGGCGAACAGGACCGGTCGCATGTTTACCGGCGACCGCAGCGGAGACGTGCTCTACGCCGCGCTCCACGCGGTCGGGCTGGCCAACCAGCCGACAGCTACGCACATCGACGACGGACTTGTCCTGCGTGGCACCAGGATCACCGCACCGGTCCACTGTGCACCGCCGGACAACAAACCTCTGCCCGACGAGCGGGAACGCTGCAGGCACTGGCTCGACGCGGAGTTGCGGCTGCTGAACCCGCGCGCGATCGTCGTACTCGGCGCCTTCGGGTGGCAGACCCTCCTGCCGTCGCTGGGCGATGCCGGATGGACGATTCCCCGGCCGCGCCCGAAATTCGCACACGGCGCGGAAGTCGAGCTTGCGGGCAAGCCCGAACCGCTGCACGTCTTCGGGTGCTACCACGTCAGCCAGCAGAACACCTTCACCGGCAAACTGACACCTGCGATGCTCGAGGCGGTCCTCCGGCGCGCCGCCACCGCAGCCGGCCTGAGCTAGCGAACCGAAGGATGCTGCGCGAGTTTGTACAACAGCGCGGCGGGCGGCAGCAGCCCGCCGGCGAAAAGGAGCAGCGTCGCCCAATTCATCAGCAGCAGCACGTCTGCGCCCGGACCGCTCGACAGGCCGACAACGAAGCCGATCAACCACGCCACCAACGGCAGGCTCAGCAGCAACAATCGATCGGTCACTTCGCGCGCCAACAGAATGAGCGCGACATTGATGACACCGGCAATGAGAGCGGCCACCGGGAACGCATGCCCGCCGATGTAGGTCGGTAGGAAGAGCACCTCGAGAACGAACGTCAGGAAACCGTCGAAGATCAGCAGTGCCAGAACGATTTTGCCGAGCGCGGCATAGGTCACGGGACCGGCGGATACCCCAGCATTGTCAGCAGGTGGCTCTGCAGATCCACGAAGGCGTACAGGGTGTTCACGTACAGATCGTGTTGCATCTGACCCGACGGACGAAGACTGTCCACGAACGCCGCTATCGCGTTCTGCAGATCCCAGTTGTACATTTCGTTCCTTCTTCCGAGCCATGCCCCGTCCCGAGTCTATTCCGCGATCCCTGCGAACAGGTCGTGTTCGCGACCATCGTCGCCGACCGGTCCGCTGCTGCCACGCACGAGAACGAAATGTTCCTCGCTCAGCACCGGCTGCACGATGTTGTTGGACAGTGCATACTCGGTGCCCGACGGCGCGACGGTCACCTGGGTGGCGTGCGCGCGGAAAGCCGCCCGTTTCGCCGCGAGCACGTGCGACACGTCGATAACGGCGGTTACCGATTCGGTAGGCACGGCCGGCAATTCGCCAACGCCGGGTCGGCGCCACCCCGCCGGCACCTCCGCTATCGCGGCAAGTTCGCGCTCGAGCACGGCACCGTCGGTCACGGTCCAGTACAACTTCGCCGGGTCCCACGGTTCGCCGGCATCCGGGAAATCCGTCGTGCCCGCGGCCTCGAACGCCGCGCTGGCAAACCTGTGCACCTGAATGTGGTCGGGGTGCCCGTACCCGCCATCCGGGTCGTAGCAGACGACGACGTGCGGCCGAACTTCCCGAAGGACAGCGACGAGCGCACCGATCGCTTCCTGTGGGTCTGCGTTCACGAACGCGCGCGGATTTGCCGCCGCGGCGGTGCCCACCATTCCGGAATCGCGCCAACGTCCGGCTCCGCCGAGAAACCGCGGACCCGCGGCACCCAATTCGTCAAGTGCCCTCGTCAGTTCGAGGATTCGGTACCCGCCGAGCTGATCCGCGCGGTCGGCAACCAACTGCGCCCATGCAGTGCCGATGACCTCGCCCTCTTCACCGAGCGAACAGGTCAGCACCGTGACCTCGACGCCGGCGCGCGCATAGTGCGCAATCGTGCCGCCGGTCGTCAGCGATTCGTCGTCAGGATGAGCGTGAACCAGCAACAGCCGCCGTGCACTCACTCAGGCTTCCTCGTCCAGTCGTACGCGTCGCCGAAGATACCGGTCTGGATCGGGCCCACCAGGGTCACGCCGCCGACCTCACCACCGACCGCGACAACCGTCATGTCCTGCATAATCGGGAGCACCGTGTGCAATTGCCACAGTTTGGGCTCGATCTGCGGAAGCAGCTCGACGAACGGTGCCTGGCCGCGAACCGCGGTGTCGATGAGCGGTTGCAGTGTCGGATCGCAGACACCAGGCAGATTGCTCGAGCCGAGGGCGTCGGGTCCACCGTCTTCGAATTCACAGCCGAATCGTGAGGCGAGTGCGGTCGCCGGGTCGTTGCCACTGCGCACCCAGCCGACGAGGGCATCGATGTCGCCCTTGATCAACGCGTCCCCGTACAACTCGTCGGGCTGTAGTCGCACCACCGACGCGTCAAATCCCGCGTCGCGCAACTGATCTGCGACCGTGCTCGCGACGGCGCCTGCCGTATCGTCGTTCTCCGGCACACCGATTCGCACTTCGAGCTTTTTACCGTTCTTCGTGATCAGCGGCATCGGCGTACCGTCCGCCACCGGCAACACCGGAACGACGTAACCCGCTTCGCCGAGCAGTCCGTACGCCTCCTCAGGCCGCAGTCGCGGCGGCTCGGTCGGGACATAGCCCGGATCCGACGGCGAAAGCACTTGCGCACGAACATGTTCCACGTCCGACCGACTGCCCGCTCCGACACCGGCCAACAGCGTCGGATCGAGGAACGAGAGGAGACTGTGCCGCACTCGTTCGTCGGCAAGGTCGCCGTTGCGGGCATTCAGCGCAATTTCGAGTACGCGCGGCTGAAAAGTAACTGCGGTCTTGACCGCAGGGATCGCAGACAACTGCGATTCCGCAGCCTTCGAACCGTGCACGGTCGCGATCTGGGTATCCCCCGATCGCATCGAATCCGCAAGCTGCGCAGGCAAACCCGCGCGCCGCATGATGATCTGGTCGGGCTTGGCGGGGACGTCCCAGAAGCGGTCGTTGCGTTCGAGCAGGATTTCGTCACGGCCGCGGTCGATCGACTTGATATTGAAATGGCCGCCGGAAACCGGAATCGTCTCGGCAAGCCCGCGCTCGAACCCACCCGGCGCGTCCTTCACTAGATGCGAGGGCAGGAGATTGGCGAAGAGCTCGGGCCACGCAGGGTAGGGCCCCTTGAACGTGACGACCACAGTCTTGCCGCCGCCGGCAGACGCGACGTTGTCGATCAGTTCGTAGCCCGCTGGATCGACAGCGCCCGGCTGTTCGATCATCTGCTGCCACAGGTAACGGAAGTCTTCCGCGGCGATCGGCGCGCCGTCGGACCACTGCGCCTCGTTGCGAATCTGATAGGTGACGGTAAACGGCTCCTCCGCCGTCACAGCCGCCGACGCCATCACGACGTCGTCGAGAATCCACTGGGTTGCACCCGGCACGTCGGGGCGCACCGCGGGCCGGAACACGCTCGGCAGCACGAGCGAGGCCACTGCCGCAGTCGCGGGCGACTGATCCGCGAGTAGGTGCGGATTGAACCCGATGCCGATGTCGTCGATTGCTACGACGACGGTGTTCGACGTCGGTACCGCGGTCGGAGTGTTGGGCCGGTCAGTGCTTTCGATCGGCGGCGGCGGATCGGCGATACAACCCGAAAGGGTCGCTGTCGCAGCAACTATCGATACCGCTGTGAGAAACCGCCCGAATCCAGCCAGCACTGACCCTCCGTCCCGTGTCAACGCACCCTACAACGCAGCCTTGTCACGAGCCTTGCGTCGCGACAGATCGCGAGCGCGCTCGGTCGCGTTCAGCATCACCTTGCGAACCCGAATCGCGTCGGGCCCGACTTCGACGCACTCGTCCTGTGCGCAGAACTCCATGGCGCCCTCGAGATCGAGCTTGATCGGTGTCGCAAGCGTTTCCACGATGTCCGCGGACGACTGCCGCATGTTGGTGAGCTTCTTCTCCCGCGTGACGTTGATGTCGAGGTCTTCCTGGCGCGGGTTGATGCCCACGACCATTCCCTCGTAGGTCTGGACACCAGGCTCCACGAAGAACGTGCCACGGTCCGCCAACTGCGTCATCGCGTACGGCGTGACCTGACCCGCACGGTCGGAGACGAGCGATCCGGTGTGCCGGGCGCGAATCTCGCCGGCCCAGGGCGCGTAGCCGTGGAACACCGCGTTCATGATTCCGGTGCCGCGCGTATCCGTGAGGAAGTCGGTCCGGAAGCCGATCAGACCACGCGAAGGAACGATGAATTCCATTCGGACCCAACCGGATCCGTGGTTTGTCATCTGGACCATCTTGCCCTTGCGAGCGGCGAGCAACTGTGTGATGCCACCGAGGTGCTCTTCGGGGACGTCGACGATGAGCTCTTCGAAGGGCTCGTGGATCTTGCCGTCGACAGTCCGGGTGACCACCTGCGGCTTGCCCACGGTCAGTTCGAAACCTTCGCGGCGCATCTGCTCGACCAGGATCGCCAGCGCGAGTTCGCCTCGGCCCTGGACCTCCCAGGTGTCCGGTCGTTCGGTCGGGACGACCTTGAGTGAGACGTTGCCGACGAGCTCGGAATCCAAGCGCGCCTTGACCAGTCGGGCGGTGAGCTTCTTTCCACCGTTGCGGCCGGCCAGCGGCGAAGTGTTGATACCGATCGTGACCGAGATAGCGGGCTCGTCGACGGTGATGCGCTTGAGCGCGACCGGATTCTCGGGATCGGCCAAGGTGTCGCCGATCATGATGTCGGGGATTCCCGCGATTGCGACGATGTCGCCGGCCACACCCTCTTCGGCCGGATGGCGCTCGACGCCCTCGGTAGCGAGCAGTTCCGTGATCTTGATCTGCTTGACCCCGTCACCGTGCATCCACGCGACGGTCTGGCCCTTCTTGAGCTTGCCGCTGTAGATACGCACGAGCGCGAGCCTGCCGAGGAATGCGGACGCGTCGAGGTTGGTCACGTGCGCCTGCAGCGGGCCTTCGGGATCGCCCTTCGGCGCGGGGATGTAGCTCAGCAGAACGTCGAACAGCGCGTCGAGATTCTCGGCATTCGGCGCGTGGCCGTTTTCGGGCCGCTCCTTCGATGCCTTGCCCTCGCGTCCGGACGCGTACAGAACCGGCAGGTCCAGCGCGAGCTCGGCAGCCTCTGCGGCTTCGTCGTCCAGATCGGAAGCCAGATCGAGCAGCAGATCGTGGCTCTCTTCGACGACTTCTTCGATTCGCGCATCGGGACGGTCCGTCTTGTTGACCAAGAGAATCACCGGCAGCGATGCGGCGAGCGCCTTGCGGAGCACGAAACGGGTCTGGGGCAGCGGGCCCTCGGATGCGTCGACAAGCAGCACGACGCCGTCCACCATCGACAGCCCACGCTCGACCTCGCCACCGAAGTCGGCGTGGCCCGGCGTATCGATGACGTTGATGACGGTGATGGAACCGTCCTCGTGGTGCCGGTGGACGGCCGTGTTCTTCGCGAGAATGGTGATGCCCTTCTCGCGCTCGAGGTCGCCGGAGTCCATGACTCGGTCGACGAGCTCAGCCCGCGCGGCGAACGCGCCGGACTGGCGAAGCATCGCGTCGACAAGGGTGGTCTTACCGTGGTCGACGTGCGCCACGATCGCCACGTTCCTGAATGTCCGGGCAGGCGATGCGGCGGAAGATGTGGGGCTCGACAACGCTGTATTCTCCTGGCTGATTCTCCGCGCAAGGGTCTTCGCACGGCACTCTTCGCAGATCTGGCCGCCGCAACGCACAAATAATCGAACGAATCGCCATCTGGGCGCTCGCTCGGGCATTGCGGCCAGCCATCAGAGTACCGGTCCGCAGCGACTTTGAATTCCGTCGACTACCTCGAGCGTAGGCTGACGTCAGATTTCCGCGCGCAAACGAGGAGCAGCAACCGAACATGGGCAAGGTCAAAGCCAAAAAAGTTTCGGGGCTGAAACCCAAGAAGAAGTGCTGCCGCAGCAAAACTCGATGCATCAAATGCCCGGTCGTCATAATGCGAATGAAGAAGGCCGAGAGTGCCGGTGTGTGTGGCAAGGATCTCGTCAAAGCGCTGAAGAAGGCGCGCGCGGCGTAAGCGCGCACACAAGTTCTTCCAGCCAGATCCGATCGTTCGGGACCAGATCGATCTCACGCAACTGCGCAGCAGTCACCCAGCAGACCGCTGCGTGGTCGAGGGGTTGCGGAATTCCAGAGCGCACAGTCGTGCGGTAGGCCCGCAGCACGAAACCGTTCGGCAAATCGACGTCGACGCCGATCCGCTCCCCTGCCACTGCTTCGATTCCCAATTCCTCGCGCAGTTCCCGCGCGACCGCAGCCGCGGGAGTTTCGTCTGCCTCGACCTTCCCGCCGGGCAGTTCCCACAATCCGGCGAACTCCGGCGGCCTCGTGCGCTGCGCCAGCAACAACCGTCCGCCTGCCACGATCGCTGCCGCGACCACTTCTATGGGCTCGGGTTGCATGGCACCATCATGAGGTATGGCGACCTTACTTTCGGATTCTGAGATCACGGACGCACTCACCGGCCTGCCGGACTGGACCAAAGCGGACAAGGCCATCACCAGAACATTCGAACGCCCGAGCTTTCTCGACGGGATCGAGTTCGTCCGTCGAGTCGGCGAAGCGGCCGAATCGGCGAACCATCATCCCGACATCGACATTCGCTGGCGCAAAGTCACCCTCACCCTGTCGACGCACTCCGAGGGCGGGATCACCGATCTCGACGTGTCGCTTGCACAGACGGTCGATCGGCTGGCGTAGCCCCAGCCTCGCGCCAGCCACGCTCGATGATCCAGACGAAGGTCGCGAGCGCACCGGCAACGTAGGCCGTCGAGAGCCACGAGATCAGGCCGGACCGCGAGAATTCCCAGACATCGCCCTGGGCGAAGCCGAGGACCCAGGGGACGCCAACGGCTGTCACCAGCAGCCAGAACCATGCGAGCACCCGAGCGCCTGCCAGATTTCGGTACGGGCCGTGGAAGAGCCAGATCAGCAACGGAATCAACCACACCCAGTGGTGTGCCCACGAGATCGGCGAGATCAGCAACCCGAGCATCTGCACGACCAGCAAGGTTCCGAGCAGGTCGTCCGGTGCGAGCGCCCGCCACGCCAGCACGGCGAGGACCACCGCGATCGCGACCGCGGCGAACCACAGCGTGCCCGTCTCGACGTCATGTCCGAGCAGTCGGCTCAACGTCCCGCGCAGCGACTGATTGGTGACCGATCCGACCGGGCCGATCCGGTCGGCGTCGCCCAGCAACGTGCCGAAGTACTTGTGCGCCTGACCGCCGATCGCGAGATAACTCAACCCGACGGTGAGGGCGAAAACGGCAGCCGAAGCGACAACGGTCGCCCAACGACGCCGTGCGACGAAGTAGAGACCTGCGATCGCGGGTGTCAACTTGATCCCCGCGATGAACCCGAGCAGGAATCCCGACACCCACCATCGCGTACTCCGGACCGCGACGATCGCGCCGAGCACCAGGAAGACGTTCACCTGGCCGTAGTCGAGGGTCGTTCGCATCGGCTCGAGCCACATTCCACCCGCGGTCCACAGCATCGCCCACGCCCGCCGGCGAGCCGGATCCACATCGCTCACAACGAGGTCGAGGCTGATATCGACGACCTTGTAGAGCGCTGCGATCGTCAACAGCAGCCACGCGATTCCGATGAAGCCGAACGGCAAATAGTGCAGTGGGAAGAAGACGAGCGCCGCGAACGGAGGGTAGGTGAACGGCAGCGGGAACTCGGGGGTTTGGTCGGCGTACGTGCAGTCGTAGAGATCGCCGCTCAGCAGAGCCGCTGAGCAATCGACATAGACGTGGAGATCGACGAGATTCATTCCGTTGGGCGTCAGCAGAACCCACGCCAGCCGTGCGCAGACCGCGATTGCGAGCAGCATCGCCGCCCCGGCGGGGCTCGTCACCTTTGTCACGATTCGGGTGATTCGACTCACATTCCGCGAGGGGGCAACGTCGCCGGCTCCACGCTGGGCCACTGTCTCGCACCCTCCCCGTTGTTCGGCAGCTCCGCTAGAGCGGTCGCGATGAGCCTAACGGTCTAGCAGTTCACCCGCGCGATGTGTCTGATCAGTCATAACAGTTGCATCAACATTCACATTGTTTACTTCTGTAACAGGCTATGGTCACAGAGTGACGCGGCTCGCCCGTTAACGCATTTTGCTTGGGACACGATCTCATGCGAATGCGTACCGCGCTGTACAAGATTGGGGGCGCACTCCTAGAGTGACGTCCCGAGTCGGTAACAGCGGGCCGTGGGCCGGCTATTGCCTTACGCACAGAGGATGGGGACACAGTGCATCGCACCCGAACAACGCAGAAAGCAATCGCAGTCTTTGCGATTGCCGCAGCAGCCGCACTGGCCGCACCAACCGTCGTTCATGCAGAACCGCTGCTTCCAGATCTGCCCGGCGTACCTGCCGGCATCGAAATCCCGGCTCTGCCCGAGGGCGTCACAGTCGACATGCTCGCATCGGTCGCACCTGCGATCCTCGGCGCCGCTGCCGGACCCGCCGACGTTGCCGACAGCCCGCAGAGCGCGTTGCTCGAGCAGTTGACGATGTTGCGCGACACCCCCGGCCTGCCCGCGCCGATCAAGACGATCATCACCAGCGTCATCCGATTCCTGGACGGCAGCGGCGGCGGTGGCCCCGAGATCCCCGAGAACGGTGCCCCGATCATCCAGCAGTTCCTGTACCCGACAGTCGGCCGTGGTTGCATCTCGGACAGCGCTGATTCGGTCGGTACGGCTCTCGCGGTCTCGGGACCGGCACAACTCCCCCCGCCCGGCCCTCAGGCCGGCCAGGCCGGAATCGTCTTCACGGCGCTCGGTACCGCACCGCTCGCACCGGAGCAAACGACTCCGCTGACGATCACATGGTTGAACATCGACAACCGCAAGACCGAAACGCAGACGCTGAACAACTCGGCGAACATCAATCCCGAAGGCCCGGCGACGCTGTCGGTCATCTCCAACACCGGCCCGGGGCGCGTCCTCGCGGTTATCTCCGGCGGGTTGAGCACGCAGGAACCCGACGCGGCGCCGCGCACATGCACGTTCCTGCCGACTGTCGGGATGTTCACGGTCAACTGACCATGGCAGGAATTCGGTCCCTCCGATCACGAAACTCGATCCTGTCGATCGCGTCCGAAGGGTCGATCCTGTCGATCGGGTCGGTCGGGTCGGCCCTGTCCATCGGTTCGGTGGGCTCGTTCATGTCGATCGGCTCGATCGGGTCGTCGTGGTCCGCGTTCTCGTTCGGGTCGTTCGGTAGCGTCGGATCCCTACTGTCGGGCCGATCGCGATTTTCGGTTATGTCGTGGCACGGCAATCGCTCCGTGATGGCTGCGCCCGAAGGCCAGGAGCTTGCGCAATCAGGCGAGTGACCACTGACCGTAGTCAGGGACCAGGATCTCGTTGAGATCGATTCCGACGCCGTCGATGCGCCGCTTGTCGATCTCGAACTGATGTAGCGCCGCGCTGGGATGGACGTACCCCTCGGGCGTCCCCCAGTCGTGCTGCCAGTACCACGCTCCGAGACCGGCTACCCGCGACAACTCGATGGTGGGCGAGTTGGCGTACACACCGGTGTTGTGATGGCCGACGACCGATTCCCAGCCCAGCAGGTAAGGCGCGATCATCGTCGCGAACTCGACTGCATTCGGGTTGTCGTCGATCGACGCATAGATCGGCGAATTCTCGGGACCGCCTGCGGCGAGGTGCAATTCGAGCCCACGCTCTGCATGCTTCTTTCCCGCCTCCAAGCCGCCGCGCCAATCCGCGGTCGGGCCCTTTCCGAACTGATAGCAGGACACGATTTGCAGACCCATTTCGGTCAGCGCCTCGACCTCGTCGGCCAGGATGGGTTTACCTTCCATCCATTCCGCGCCCGCGCGACGGTCCGACACGTAGCGGATGACGCCGGTGTGTCCCGCATCCGCGATCGCTTCCGCGGACGGCACGCCGGCTGCATAGTCGATGAGCGTGCCAAGCTCCGTATCAGCGTGTGCGCGCGGGATATTGGTCCCGATCGCGGCCGCGCCCAACGCGACGGAACCTGCTGCTGCATAGCGGAACAACTCGCGGCGACTTACGTGCACGGAACCCTGCCTAACAATGAATGTGTTGTGACTACCGGCGCGCCTTCCCCATTTTCATGAACGCGCCGGTAGCTTCGATCGTTTACACATTTCACCATACTAACTTTGGTGACGCTAGGCACATTGGTCACATTGGTAACTCGGTTTTTGGGCATGACGGCGCGTCGCTTCGCCGAGCAGGCACTCAGCCGAGCATCACCCGACCACTCGTCGCGGCATCACCCTGCTCGGCACACGAACTGCCAGTTCCCTTCACCCGCACTCCTTTTCGGGCACACCCCGGCGTGTCACCCGGCAAGTCCCGGTGCGGATCCCTAAAACGGGTGCGAACCAACCACCACCCGGCGTGTCACCCACCGACACACCGACCCAGTTTGCCGAGCAGGCACTCAGCCGAGCATCGCCCGAGAACTCGTCGCGGCATCAGCCTGCTCGGCACACGAACCACCAGTTCGCCTCACCCGCACCCCTTTTCGGGCACACCCCGGCGTGTCACCCGGCAAGTCCCGGTGCGGATCCCTAAAACGGGTGCGAACCAACACCACCCACCGACACACCGACCCAGTTTGCCGAGCAGGCGCTCAGCCGAGCATCACCCGAGAACTCGTCGCGGCATCAGCCTGCTCGGCGAGCGGGATGACCCTGAGTACTACTTTTGCGGCGGAACGTGGTCGGGAGCCAACACCGCACCAATTTTGCGCCACAGCACATCTCCCGCGTTGGGGACCGACTCGCCCTCGAACGCCTCCTCCGCGTAGGTGACAGCGACGGCGATCGCGATCTTGTCCTGGGGGAGGTATGCCTCTGCCGCGGAATAGCCGAAGAACAGTGGATTCTGCATCAACCAGTCACCGATGAGCCACACGCCGAGACCGTAGGTCTGTTCCACACCGAACTCGCGGCACGTGAGGCACCCCGGCAGCGCAGTCGTCTTGCCGCGCAGATCGGTCGTGGCCCACAGCTTGTACGACTCGGGAGTCAGCAACTTGCCGGTGCCGAGTGCGATTGCGGTGTCATGGAGGTCGGAAATGTTGGTCGTCTGGATTGCCCCGTGATTGATGGTCCACGAGGGATTCCAGAAGGACGATTCTTCATAGAACGGCTGGTCCGCGGGGATATTCAGGAAGGACTTCCGCTCGCCGGTGAACGCGTGCAGAACAGGCTCGGGAATCTCGGCCGTCAGGTTCGGGACGGTGTTCTTCAGTCCCAGCGGGTCGAGCACCTTCTCCTGCAACAGGTCGGCCATCGTTTCGCCTGTCGCCTTTTCGAGGACCTGTCCGAGAATGACGTAATTGGTGTGTGCGTAGTTCCAATTCGTTCCGGGCTCGTAGAGCAGCGGCTTGTTCACGGCGAGCGCCAGCTGGTCTTCTGTGGTCCAAGCCTTGAACGGATTGCCGTAGACCTGTTTCCCGAACTCCTCGTTCCCAAGTACGAAATCCTCGTATCCCGAGGTCATTTGGGCCAGCTGCCCGACCGTCACCCTGTCGGCATGCGGGAGGTCCGGGAGGTACTTCGACACCTTGTCGGCCAAGCTGACCTTCTGCTCTTCAACAAGCTTCATCAGTAAGGTCGACACATACGAGATCGCGACTGCGCCATTGCGGAAATGCATGTCGACGGTCGCCGGAACTCCGGTCATGGACTCCCCGAGGGCCTGCGTCACAATTTCTTTGCCGTCGATACTCACCTTCACGATCACGGCTTTCATGTGCGCTTCCGCCATGTAGTCGCGCGCGACTTTCAGGACCGCCTCGGCCTTTTCCGGATCGGCAGACGCGACCGTGGGGGCGGCGCCGGAACTGGTCGACGATTCCGAGGACGAATCGTCCGACGTGCAACCCGCTACCAAACCCAAAGCACACGCGAATACAGCAACCCGCAGCAAAATGGACATGCGCAAACTGTCCCCGATTCGCGCCCGTTCCGACGGGTTTTCACCGGGAATTGTTCAGGCGCTCTGGATTCGCTCGGCAACGTCGACGATCCGGCCGCTCGGGTCGGCCAGTTCCTCGGCGACGACGGAGGCAACCTGCTGGGCGATCTCGCCCTTGATTCCGCCCACCATGCTCAACACGGTTGCGCTGAGCCCCTTTGCGCTCAGGTCGATCTCGATGTCCTCGGCACCCGGTGCCGGGACGTCGACGACGATGAGCAGGTAGTCGGCGGCCTTGGCCGTCAGCACGAGCGGAATCTCGATGTTCGCGGCGTAGTGGTTATCGCGGCGCAGCGAGATGACGAGGTCGAGAGACACCGGGATTCGCAGGTCGATGACGACGAAATCGCCTGTGCCACGACGAGATACGAGCGGCTTGCCGACCTTTCCCGTCGCGTTGACGTCGGCGATACCTTTCGGGCCCGCCTTCAGCGGACCGATTTCGATCTGGCGACCGTCCAGATCTTCGACGGCGCTCGCAATCCGCTCCTCGGTGACGGCGGTGCGGTAGAACTTCGCACCGAAGTCGTTGTACGTCATCCATTTGAACTTCAGGCTCGTGTCTTCGGGGGTGTCGTCGATACGCGCGGCGATGTCGAACACTCTGCCCCGCAACGATTCTGCCTCGCCGGTCATGAGGTTGATCCGGTTGGCGACCTCGCGGCGGATGACCTCACCCATCGGTTCGAGCAACCACTGCCAGGCCGCACCCAGGGCTTCGGCACGAACGACAAGTGCGACATCGCGGTGTGAGATCTGGGGGATGTCGATGACGATCCGCAGCGGTTCCGCGGCGCGCGCGTGCAGCGCCAACCGGATCTCGATGCCGACCTGAATGCGGACCTCCTGGCCGAGCCGCAGGACCACGCTCAACGACGCCGGCACGAGCAGATCGAACGCCACGTCGTCGCCGGCATGCTTGCTGATCGTCGGTTTCCCGACGCTGCCCTCTGCGACGAATCCCGCGAGCCCACCTGGCCCGAGGCCGATCGGGCCGATCTTGATGCCCTTGCCTGCCATGCCTTCGACGGCTGCGGCGATGCGATCTGTGGTTACTGCCTCGACGAAGAACCGCTTGCCGAACTCGCCGTAGGAAATCCACGTCAAATCTGTGTGTGGCGGCGCGGCAACATCGTGGTTCGACTCGGTCATATCAGCAGTCCCCTTCGCTTACGCGTCCTTGCGAGCAGCGGCTCTACGATACTCGGATTACCTACCGCACCTGAGTAGTTCTGCTCTCCTACGGCCCGGCGGGCGGCGGCAACCTCTTCTACATGCGATTACTACCCTCCGCCGCAACCGTCGAAGCGCTGACACCGAGGACCAGGGACAGGTCTCTGGACCTCGTTCGACTCGCCTCGCTGCTCGTCGTCATCAGCGGCCACGGCCTGATGCTCCTCGTGACCGTCGGTCCGGGAACGGTGTCGTTCGGCAACCTGCTCACCGGTTCCGCGACGTTGCAGGCGCTCACCTGGATTCTGCAGGTACTCCCGCTGTTCTTCTTTGCAGGCGCCGCGTCGAGCGCGATGAGCTGGCGGCCGGGCAACGCTTGGGGAGCCTGGCTGATGCGCCGTGCGCAGCGCCTGTACCGCCCCGTCTTCTACTATCTCGCCGCATGGGCGGTCGCCCTGTTCCTGCTGCGGGACGTGATGGCGCCGAACGTGAACGAACGCATTGCTGCGATCAGCACGCAACTGTTGTGGTTCATCGGTGTCTACATCGTGGTGCTCGCGTTCGTTCCCGCCTTGGCAGCCATGCAGCACGGCTGGCAGGTCGCGACCGTCGTACTCGGCCTGTACTGCGGCGCTGCCGCGGTCGACGCCATTCGCCTGGGCGGCGGACCCGAGAGCCTCGGCTACCTCAACCTGCTGGTGTGGCTCATCCCCGCGGCCCTCGGGATCGGGTATGTCCGTGGGTTGATTTCGCGGTTCACGGCCGGGATCGTCGCGATGACGTCGGTCGCTGCGAACGTTCTTCTCGTGCTCGCCGGGCCGTACGAAGTCAGCCTGGTGACCGTCGACGGGCAACGTCTGTCCAACATGACGCCACCCTCATTGCTGCTGGCCGGTCACGCGATCGCACTGTCGTGCCTGTTCATTCTCGCGTCACCCTGGTGCGGCCGCTTCGCCCGGCGACCACGAGTCTGGCGAATCGTCGCGCTCGGCAACGGTGGCGCGATGACGCTGTATCTCTGGCACATGCCGGCGCTGCTCACGATCGCGTACATCAGCCATCTCCTCGGCTTCGACCGTTCGGATCCAGCCCAACCCGGCTTCGCCGTGCTGGTCGTCGTTCAACTTGGCGCACTTTATTCGTTGACGGCGGCATTGTTCCTCGCCCTGAGTCCGCTCGAAGACCGCAAGTTGCCCTGGTGGGACGACGCAATCGGTCTCCGGCACAGCGCCGTGGTCGGGGCGGCTGTCGTCACGGCCGGCATCGCCACGTTGCTGGCGGCGAAGTGGGGATTCGTCGGGACCGGCGTGTGGTGCACCCTCATATCGCTGGCGGCCCTGGCAACCGCGCGCGTCGCCGGCCGACCGCCGAGAGGACTGGACTCATGGCCGGGTACTCCCCCGGAACGCCCGCTGGTCGGCACCTCGACCGCAGGCTAGACGGTCTTTCCGAAGCCGACGAGGCCCGGGTCGGCACCGATCGTGAACGTGCTGACCCGGATCTCGTTCCCTTCGTTGCCGCCGACCGTCGTGATCTCGGCACCGTCGACCGCTACGACGATGTTGGTGTGCTGACCGAACGGACTGGCGGCGGAATACAGTGCAACGTCGCCGATCACCGGTCGAAAGTCCGAGCCCGCCGCGACGAACCGGTCGGTGCCCCGGTAGTACTCCTCGAGTGCGGCAACTCCCGGTATTCGCCACGATCCCGAGTTCGGGTTCGCGAACGGCACCCCTGCCTCACGCATCACCCAACTGACGAAGTCGGCGCACCACGCCTCCTCCACTCCCTCCGAGTAGGTGGTGCCGGGTCGTTGGCCGTCGAATTCGGTTCTGAGAATCTCCACGATGCGCTGCTGGCCCGGACCGAGCGAAGCCGGATCGACAGCCGGGAACTCCTGCTTGTTCTTCCCGAAAAACGTCACCATCCCGACAACTATCAAAGCGACCACCACGACCGCGACGGCTCCGATTGCCGCCCAGAGCTTTTTGGTCACGCGTCAGCCGCCGATCGCACTACGCACCACTCGTTGCCCTCGGGGTCGAGGAGAACCTGGAACGACCCTTCCGAATCGCTGATGATGCCGTCGACTTTGACAGCACCGAGGCGCACAGCTTCGTCGGCACCCCACGCGACGTCGTCGACCAGAACGTCCAAATGCACGCGATTCTTGACGACCTTCTCTTCGGGCACTTTCTGGAACGCCACACGTGTCCAGCCGGGCGGGTCGATGTACCACCAGGACTCGCTGCGACCGACCGGCTCACCGCCGAGAACCTTCGCCCAGAAAATTGCCAGTTCTCGCGGCGACCTGCAATCGAACACGACTTCGTCAATCGTCCCCAGCATTTGCCCAGTTTACCGGCTGGCTCGATAACACAATCGACACGCAAGCGTTCCAAGGGCGCCATTCGCCCTGTCGACAATCGACGGCATGACATTCGCGCAACGTCCGCCAGGTCCGTCGCTCGGTCCCTCTGTCGCGGAGTATCTGGACTCCTATGCCAGCGGATCGGGCACTCCGGTCAAGACGGCAATGCGGGTGGCCGACGCCATCGCGGCCCGCGGCGACGACGGCACGTGGATTTCGACGGTCTCGCGCGCGGACCTCATCGCTGCGGCCAGGGCGATCGAAAACCGGCCCGGCGCACGAGCTTTGCCGCTCTACGGCGTCCCGTTCGGTGTCAAGGACAGCATCGACGTCGCGGGCGTCGCGACAACACTCGCGTGTCCGGATTACGCCTACGTCGCAGACACCACCGCGCCCGCCGTCGCAGCCCTGCTCGACGCGGGCGCGCTGTACGTCGGGAAGACGAGCCTGGACCAGTTCGCCACGGGGCTGAACGGAACCCGGACCCCGCACACGATCCCGCGAAGCGTCTACGGCCGCGAACTGATATCGGGCGGTTCGAGTTCCGGCTCCGCACTGGCCGTCGCGCTCGGCCAGGTGCCGTTCTGCGTCGCGACCGACACCGCAGGTTCTGGACGAGTTCCCGCCGCGCTCAACGGAGTTGTCGGATTCAAGCCCTCGCGCGGTGTGATCAGCGCCGTCGGACTCGTACCGGCATGCAAGTCGCTCGACTGCATCACCGTGATGGGCGGCTGCATCGACGACATCGATCGCGCCTTCGACGTGATGGCAGGTACCGACGAAGAGGATTCCTGGACGCGACCACGCGGACCGCGCTACGCGGGGACGCCGATCCGGATCGGCCTGCCGCCCGCGCCGGAGCTCGAATTCTTCGGCGACGAGCCCATGGCTGCAGCACATTTCGCGGTTCGTGATCGAATCCTGCGCGGCGCCGCGGACACCGTCGTTGCACCGCTGGACCCATTTCTCGCCGCCGGTGCATTGCTCTACCAAGGCCCGTGGGTCGCGGAACGACTCGTCGAGTTCGCGGGTTTCCTCGCCGAACAGCCCGAGTCGATTCATCCCGTGGTGCGCGAGATCCTGCGCAGCGGTGGAAAGTACACGGCTGTCGACGCTTTCCGAGCCCAGCAACGCCTACAGGAGTTGCGGGCAGAGGTCGGTCGGCTGTGGCGCGACATGGACGTGCTGATCCTGCCGACGATCGGCACAACCTTCACCGTCGACCAAGTATTGGCGCGGCCGATCGAATGCAACACCGTGCTCGGTCACTACACGCATTTCGGCAATCTGCTCGACCTCGTCGGGGTGGCGGTGCCGATGGGTGTCACAGCGGACGGGAGGCCGTTCAGCGTGATGATCCTCGGACCGGCCCTCTCCGACGACACCGTCCTGCACGTCGCGGCGCAACTGCTGGACTCGCCACGGGCGACGGAAGAACTTGTCCCGCAAACTCTAACCCGCATTCGACAGGAGTACCCATGACCAGCGTCGACGCACTTCCGACACCGTTCGAGCTGACGCCGGAGACCACGGCCCTGGTGATCATCGACATGCAGCGGGACTTCCTGTTGCCCGGCGGTTTCGGGGAGAGTCTGGGCAACGACGTGTCGCTTCTGCAGAAAGCCATCGGACCACTCCGCGACCTCCTCGAAGCCGCCAGGGCTGCAGGCATTTTGGTTGTGCACACACGCGAAGGGCATCTGCCGGACCTGTCCGATTGCCCGCCCGCGAAGCTGCAGCGCGGCAACCCGTCGCACCGCATCGGCGATCCAGGTGCGTTCGGGCGCATCCTGATTCGGGGCGAGTACGGGCACGACATCGTCGACGAACTCGCCCCTGTCGAAGGTGAGATCGTGATCGACAAGCCCGGCAAAGGCGCTTTCTACGCCACCGAATTGCAGGACGTCCTGACGGCTGCAGGCGTTACGCGCCTGTTGGTCACGGGCGTCACGACCGAGGTGTGCGTGCACACGACGGTGCGCGAAGCGAACGATCGGGGCTACGAGTGCCTCGTCGTATCCGATTGCGTCGGTTCGTATTTCCCCGAATTCCAGCGGGTGGGGCTGGACATGATCAGCGCGCAGGGCGGCATCTTCGGCTGGGTCGCCGACAGCGCTGCCGTAGTACCCGCACTCGCCCTCGCCTCGACCCCCGCCTGAACAGGAACCGAACATGAGCGTCGACACTGCCAAGAAGATCGAGGACACACCCCCGGCCAAGCCGGTGATCCCGTGGTGGACCCGCGGCGATACCAACGCGTTCTTCGGACTCGGGTTCAACATCCTGGTCAACGTGCTGACGTTGACCGTGTTGATGACCGTTGTCGTCAACGTGCCCGGCGACGACGTCTTCGGCACGATCCTGCCCGCGCTCGGCATCGCGCTCGTGCTGGGCAACCTCTACTACACGATGCTTGCACGCCGCCTCGCCAAGCGTGAGAACCGCACGGACGTAACGGCTTTACCGTACGGTCCGAGCGTTCCGCACATGTTCATCGTCGTGTTCGTCGTGATGCTCCCGGTCGCTATTGCAACCGGCGATCCCATAGCGGCATGGCAAGCCGGACTGGCGTGGGCGTTCATGATCGGCATCATCGTGATGATCGGCGCCTTTGTCGGACCCTACATTCGCAAGCTCACGCCGCGGGCCGCGATGCTCGGCACGCTCGCCGGGATCTCGATCACCTTCATCTCCATGCGCCCGGCAGCGCAGATGTGGGAGGTCGCGTGGATCGGATTGCCGGTTCTCGCGATCATTTTGATCGGCTTCTTCACCAATGTTCGCCTACCGGGCAATATTCCGGTCGGACTTGCCGCGCTTCTGGTGGGCACCGCTATCGGCTGGATCGGCGGGTACATGTCCGCACCCGACGTCTCGTCGGCGATCAGCGATATCGCCATCGGCCTCCCTGACTTGCGCGTCGACATGCTGTTCGACGGTCTGAAGGATCTGGCTCCGCTGCTCGGCACCGCAATTCCGTTGGGTATCTACAACTTCACCGAGGCGATGAGCAACGTCGAAAGCGCAGCCGCCGCCGGTGACGACTACAACCTGCGCAGCGTGCTACTCGCAGACGGTGCGGGAGCCGTCATCGGATCGGCCTTCGGTTCCCCCTTCCCGCCCGCCGTGTACATCGGTCACCCGGGCTGGAAGGACGCCGGCGGCCGAATCGGGTACTCGCTGGCCAGCGGGGCGGTCATCGGATTGTTCTGCTTTCTGGGCCTTTTCGGCGTGCTGGCCACGATCTTGCCGATTCCAGCTATCGTCCCGATCCTGCTCTACATCGGCTTGCTGATCGGCGCGCAGGCCTTTCAGGCTGTGCCCAAGATCCACGCGGTCGCCGTCGTCGCAGCGCTGCTGCCGAACCTTGCGCAATGGGCGACCGGCCTGATCGACAACGCGCTTGCGGCGGCGGGGACGTCCGCCGAGCAGGTCGGTTCGGCTGCGCTGAACCAGAACGGAGTCGTCTACGACGGGCTGAAGACCCTCGGCGAGGGTGCTGTTCTCACCGGCCTCGTGCTGGGCACGATCGTCACGTTCATCATCGACAAGAAATTCCTCTTCGCCGCGATCGCCGCAGCGGTCGGTGCCGTGCTCACGTTCATCGGACTGATCCACGGCGAATCCGTTGCGTGGGCTGCCAATCCGGAGGTCGCGCTCGGCTATCTGATGTTCGCGATCATCTGCGTCGGGTACTCGTTCCTGCCGACGGCAAAGCCGGTCGCTAATCTGGCGGAGTGACGACTGCACGGGTGGACAGCTGGACCTGGTCGGTCCGGCTGTTCAAGACCCGGTCCGCGGCGGCGACCGCGTGCCGGGCAGGGCACGTGCGGGTGAACGGCACCTCGGTGAAGGCCGCGCATCCGGTCAAGATCGGGGACGAGGTGCGCGTCCGGGTGTCCGGAGTCGAGCGGATCGTCGAAGTCGCGAAGATCGTCACCAAGCGGGTCGGTGCGCCCATCGCCGCAGAATGCATCATCGATCGAAGTCCGCCGCCACCGCCGAAAGAGTTACTCGCGTCGATTCCGCAACGCGATCGAGGCGCAGGACGGCCCACCAAACGCGACCGCAGAGAGATCGAGAAGCTGCTCGGCTATCAGTGATAGATCTTCTCGAGCTCGACAAGCGCCTTTTCCATGTTGTCGAGAATGACGTCGAGGTCGGGCACGGCCTGGGGGCAGCCGATGAGGCCGACGTCCAAGCGGCCCTCGGTGTTCGTGACCGCGAAGCCGAGCGCATGACCATCGCCGACGGTCGTCGTCGGATACAGGCTGTGCATCCGCGCACCTCGCCAGAACGTCGCTTCCCTGGCGCCGGGTACGTAGGAGATCGTCACGTTGAACGCAGGCCGAGCGACCGCTGACATGCCCGGCACACCACCGAGCAGACGCGGGGTCATCGTGACGACCGAGGCGGCGAGCGTCGTCGCCTGACCCATCGCGTCGGCAATCTTGCGGCCGTTCGCCATCGAGGACTTGATCGTCTTCAGCCGCTCCTCCGGGTAACGGAGGTCGGTGCCGAGCTTGCAGAAGACGGTGCCGACCTTGTCGACGCCCCGCTTATCCGTGTGCCGGGCGATCGGGACCATTGCAATCAGCGACGAGGTCGGCAACTTCTTGCGCTCCCCCATATAGGTCCGGAGGGCGCCCGAACACATCGCGATGACGATCTCCTCGACACTCGAGCGCGAGAAGTTGCGGACGTCGGCTATGCGTTCCATCGACCAGGAGCGCGCAACGAGCCTGCGCTCCGTCCCGACCGCAACGTTGAGAATCGAATTCGGCGACCGATACGGGACCGCGATGTCGCGGTCGACGAGTGCCTTGCCCATCGCGCGTGCCGAGCCGGGCACCTTGTTCGCGAGGCCGCTGACCTGCTTGCTGCCGAACCGGAACAGGGACGACACACTGAGTTCGGGGGGTGGTTCCGGCGCGGTCTCCTGCGGCTTCGGCGCGTCTTCGAAGTGGTGCTCCCAGATGGTCCGCAGCGCGGTGTCGGACTCGTCCCGCGACAACATCTTGTGGACGAGTTTGAGGATTCCCACGCCGTCCATGAGGCCCTGGTGGACCTTGACGTACAACGCGAACCGGCCCTCTTCGAGACCCTCGATCAGGTACGCGAGCCACGCGGGTTTCTTCGGATCGAGCGGCACCGCGTGCAGTTGCGACACGGTGGCGAGCAGTTCTGTCGTCCCACCGGGGGCAGCAACAGTCGTCCGCTGAATGTGGTAACTCAGGTCGACATCGGTCTCGCGCCACCAGAACCCGTCGGTGACGCCGATCGGGGCGTCCGGGTTTCGGCGGAAAGTCGAACCGACCCGGCCCGCACTGATCAGCTCGGCGTACAGGTCGTCGACGAACGACCCCTTCGACTTCGGCGGCAGATCGAAGACGAGAAGTGCACCGATGTGCGCCCGACTCTCCGACGACTCGGGAAGCATCGACGTTGCTCCGAACGTTTGCATGAGCTCTCCTTGTCCTGCGCTGCACTTATCTCGCCGCGTACTGGACAAGACCCTTTTTCGGATCGTACAGCGCATAGTCGCCGCACCATCCGGGACAAAAAGCAGCACAAAGCGGCCGGTTCACCCACTCGCCTGCGACGTTGCGAAGTACACAGGAAATCGTTGTGAACTACCCCACAACTGGTCGCCCGACCATGATGTAATTGTGGCTTCTCGATCGAGAGGAGGTCCATCCTTGGACGCTCCCTCGGGCGCGCTCACAGATGTCGCCGAGCGCTACAGACTGCTCGTCGAGCACAGTCCGGACACCATCGTCGTTCATGCGGCCGGCCGACTCGTGTACGTGAATCCGGCAGGCGTGCGGCTCCTCGGGGCCGGGTCCGAAGGCGAAATTGTCGGCAGGCCGATCAGCGACTTCCTGCACCCCGATTCGTGCGGTCCGCTGCAGGCACGGATCGACAGTCTCGACAGCGAGGGGTCGGTCTCGTGCCCGACCGAGATGGTCGTCCTCCGGCTCGACGGCCGCCCGGTCGACGTCGAAGCTGTCGGGGTGCGCACGCGATGGGCCGGCCTGTCCGCCTATCAAGTGGTGATTCGCGACCTCACAGCGCAGAAGCGGGCCGAGGCAGCACTGCGGCGCGCCGAGGAGCATTTCAAGACGGTGGTCTCGTCGCTCAACGAGGGCGTCGTCGTCATCAGCAGGACAGGGCGCATCGAGTCGGCCAATCCCGCGGCGCGCCGTCTGCTCCACATCGGCCGGCCAGCCGACGGATCGTTTATCAGCGCCTTCGACGTCCCGCTTTTCGATACCGACGGCAACCCGATTCCGCGCAACAACCACCCGGTTCGCCAAGTGCTTCGGTCGGGCGCTTCACTCGGCGGCTTCATCTACGGCGTCGAGCAGACCGACGGCACGCGAGCGTGGTTCGCCGGGTCGAGCCGCTTGCTCAACCCGAACGATCCCGATTCCGCCGTTGTCGCGTCGTTCACGGACGTCACCGCGCAGCGGGCAATCCGTGCTCGCCTCGAGTTCGAGGCGAACCACGACTCGTTGACCGCACTGCCGAATCGTGCCCACATGGTTGCCGGCTTGCGGGACTTCGTGGCGTCGGCAACGCCTGGTGAGCGGATCGCGGTCCTCTTCATCGATCTCGACGATTTCAAGGTGATCAACGATTCGCTCGGCCACTCGGTCGGCGATGTAGTGCTGAAGTTGACCGCGACACGGCTACGACAGGCGCTCGGGCCCGGCGACTTGGTCGGCAGACTCGGCGGCGACGAGTTCGTCGCGGTCCTGCCCGGCAACCTGTCCGGCTACGAGGTCGACCACCTCGTGGACCGCCTGCACGAAGCCGTCAGCGAACCGATCGAACTCGACGGCCGCACATTGCGAGTAGACGCGAGCATCGGCATCTCGACCGTCGACGCCGCCGATCCCCGGACCGCCGAAGACGTACTGCGCGACGCCGATCTGGCGATGTACGAGGCCAAGATGGCAGGTCGGGGGCGCAGCCGCTATTTCACCGTCGACCTGCGCGACCGCATGCGGCGTCGCCTCGAAGCCGGGCAAGCCCTCTTCGGCGCCACGACACATTGACCGAGGCGACGGCGACCTACCCGACGACCAGGGTCGTCCGGACCGGGGTGACGTTCTTGGTGAGGTCGAGGACCGGGCAGTGCGCGTCGACAACGCGGCCCAGTTCCGCGTAGCGGTCCGCGGATTCGGGTCCGGTCACCTGAATCTGCACGCGGACTTCGCCGAAACCGGCTCGCACGTCGTCGTCGAGACCGAAGAAGCCACGGACGTCGAGGTCACCCTCGGCGGTCGCCGAGATGTCGTCGACCGCGATGCCGAGCCGGTCCGCCCAGAAGCGGTAGGTGACGACCTGGCAGGAGATCAGCGAGGCGAGGTAGAACTCGACCGGGTTGGGCGCAGTGTCTTCGCCGCCGAGCGTCGGCGGTTCGTCGACGTTCACGGTGTACGTTCCCAGCTTGATGGCGGACCCGACCGCGCCCTGAGCTGCTCCGGCCGCACGGAACACGACGTGCGCATTGGCGACGTCGGCCGCGACCGCATCCGCTGTCGCATCGATGATTGCGCCGAGCCGGGTCGAAGATGCTGTTGTCATGTGCCGCAGCGTATTTCTGCAGGCCACCCGGTTGCAGCGGTTGAATTCGTCGTGAATCGAAGTCGATCTAGGCTTGACTCACATTTTCGCGCCGCCAGGGAGAACACATGAGTGCCTTTCTTCATCGCATCGGCTCGGCAGGTGCTCTGCACCCATGGCGGTTCATCGGTGTCTGGTTACTGCTGCTCGTCCTCGCGTTCGGCTTGGCGGCTGCTGTCGGTGGGTCGCCACACGACAACTACGACATTCCGGGGCTGGAAGCGCAGACGGGCAACGACCTGCTCAGCGAGCGGTTCCCCGAGTTCTCGGGTGCAGACGCGCGCGTCGTCGTGCATTCCGACGACGGCACGGTACCCGAATCCGAACTGGCCGCGCTATCGGAACGTTTGACGACCGTGCCCGGCGTGAGTGTCGTTGCTCCGCCACGATATTCGAGCGATCGCGACACGGCCTTGATCGACGTCAACTACAACGTGCCGGTCACCGACTTCGAGGGCTCGGAAGGCACGGACGCGTTGCGCGACGCGACGGGCCCGATCGAGGACGCAGGCTTCGAGGTCGAGTTGGGCGGCTTGGTCGCGGAGAACCAATCGGTGCCTTCGGGGACCGCCGAGGCGATCGGCATCCTCGTCGCATTGGGAATTCTCGTCTTCGCCTTCGGTTCGGTCGTTGCGGCCGGTTTGCCCCTCGCTGTCGCACTGATCGGCGTCGGCATCGGCACCGCACTCATTACGACCATGGCCGGACTCACCGACGTGAGCACTACGGCGCCGACCATCGCGACGATGGTCGGCATCGGCGTCGGCATCGACTACGCACTCTTGCTGGTGACGCGGTTCGCCGATTATCTGCGCCACGGTGTGCCCGTGATCGAGGCGGCTGGTCGCGCGAATGCGACCGCGGGCTTGTCGGTCGTCTTTGCCGGTACGACGGTCCTCGTGTCGCTGTTCGGTCTACGGCTGACCGGCCTTCCGGTGTATTCGTCGTTCGGCTACGCGACGTTCCTCATGGTCGGTGCCGTCATGCTCGCATCGGTGACCCTCGTGCCCGCACTGTGCGGGCTTGCCGGCAAGCGGGTGCTGCGTAAGAAACGCCGCGTCGTCGAAGACCCGGCGGCACCACATCGCGTCTCCAAGACCGAACGGTGGGCGGCACGGGTCGGCGACAATCCGTGGCCGTGGGCGGTGAGCGCGCTGCTGATCCTGTTGCTGCTTGCCGCACCCGTCCTGCAGATGCGCACCTGGCCCCAGGACGCGGGCAGTCAGCCGACGTCGAACACCGCCAGGCTGGCCTACGATCTGGTCGACGCGGAGTACGGGCCCGGCGCCAACGGACCGTTTCTCCTCGCGGTCGACCTCCAGCAGGTCTCCGAGCCCGACTTGAATGCACTCGTCGCGAAGTTCGCCGCCGACAGCGGTGTGGCAGGCCTGGCACCGGCGATTCGCAACGCGGACGGAACCGCCGCGGTCGTCGCCATCCAACCCAAGACCGGTCCGCGGGACGCGGCCACCACCGAGACTCTCGAACGGTTGCGTGGTCAGTTGCCGAACGGCGCGCACATCACCGGTATGACGGCAATTTTCGCGGACATTTCGGCACGCCTGGCCGAACGGCTCTGGCTGGTCATCTGGGTCGTAGTCGCGCTCGCGGTCGTCCTGCTGACGTGCGTCTTCCGCGCGCCGATCGTTGCACTCAAAGCGGCCGCGATGAACCTGCTTTCGGTCGCTGCCGCGTACGGCGTGATGGTGGCGGTATTCCAATGGGGTTGGGGCGCAGAGCTACTCGGGCTCCCCCACTCGGTTCCTGTATCCAGCTGGGTGCCGATCCTGATGTTCACCATTCTGTTCGGACTCTCGATGGACTACGAGGTGTTCCTGCTCGCACGGGTCCGGGAACTCTGGCTGAAATCGGGAGATCCGCATTCCAGCGTCATTCAGGGACTCGGGTCGACCGGACGGGTCATCACCAGTGCAGGCGCCATCATGATCGCGGTGTTCGCCGGGTTCGCGATGGATCCCGACATCACGGTGAAAATGATGGGCGTCGGCCTTGCCACAGCGGTGCTCGTCGACGTGACGATCGTGCGAATGGTGCTGGTGCCGGCGACGATGTCGATTCTCGGCAAGGCGAATTGGTGGATCCCCGCGTGGCTCGATCGCATCCTTCCGACGCTCGACGTCGAAGGGTCACACGGCGAAGCGGATCCCGCCCCCGAACCGAAGTCGGTGCCGGTCAAGTAAGTCCGGAGCGTGCACATTCGCGCAGCGCACGATGCTGCACAACCCGGACCCGCCCGGCCGGCATGCCCAGCGCCGCGGCAGTATCGACGACGGACATGCCCGCGATCAACCGCAGGATCATGACCTCGCGGGCCATCGGTTCGAGATCGCCGATGAAGTCGCTCATCCGGTCGCCGGGGTGTAGGCCCTTGCCCTTCGGCCTGGTCGACAACGCCACCGTACGCGCGGTCACGCGGTACACGTGCACCGAAAACGGGCTGGTTCCATGGCGTTCCGGCTCGTACTGGCCGACAACCGATACGCATGCGCGTCTGGCGATGTCGTCCGCGATTGCCCACGTGCCGGCCTGCTCGCCGACGCGGGCTCGGCAATATCTGACGATCATCGGCCACACCGATGCCGTCACCGTGCGCAATGCTTCCCGGTCTCCCCGGGCTGCTGACTCTGCGGCGATATGCGCCGCTCGATCGGCCTCGCTCATGTGTTCCTCCCCGTCACGGCCGACGGGAATGCTCACGACGTCGGCCGACCCAGGAACCATTCTGGAACAAGATCGGTTGGCGCGCATCAGGGTTGTCCCCCATCTTTCGATACGCTAACTACCTCTTAGGGGTGATGCGGAAAGCCTGGCCGGCTTCCGCAATTGCTTTGCGTATCAGGGATTCGTAGCTGTGCGGGTCAGGGAGTGCCGCCGGACTCGAATGAATACACAGGGTCAGCGTGTCGCCGATCGTGTAGATCCCGTGTGTGACGCCCATAGCGGGTGAGAGGGCCGGAAAGCCCGCTGTGAAGCGGACCGGTCCGCCGCCGAAACGCAGATTCGCCGGACCACGGTCGATGCTCGTGAGGACTGTGTTGCCCGAAACCGTGGCGGGGGTGCGCGACAGGTCGAACCGGACGACTCCTGTCCGAACGAACGCTGCGGGTGTCGCATCGAGCGATTCCCCCTGGGTTGTGATCGACGGGTGTGCGGCGCGGATTCGGCGCTGTGCGAGCTCTGCTTTGATCAACCTTGCGCGCGCGGCCAGATCGGGCTCGTGTGGAAACAGGCCGACGCCGACGTTCGAATAATTGTTGCGCGAGGTTCCGCCGACGCGGTGTGCCACCGTGACCTCTGCGCCGAGCCGGCCGGGCACCTCCGCCCCGCGATCCCTCAGGTAGGTGCTGATGGCAACCGAGAGCGCGGTCAGCGCCACGATCGTGACGGTGAAGTCGGCGCTTCGCAGGGCAGCCAACGGCACGACGACGACGTTGGCGCTGTGCAGGCCGTCGGGTCGCCGATTGAAAGCCACGAGTTCGCGCCCGGGCATTTTCGGCGGGAGCTCACCCCGCTCCGCAAGTGCAACCGATTCGCGGTAGGCGCGTCCGGCCTTCACTCCGGCCGCGATCATGCGGCCGAACTGCACCGGCGCACGGACGACGGATTCGGCGACGAGGGCGGCTGCCGACGGCGTCGATTCCCGGACGAAGTCCACGCTCTCGTCCGGGCCGAACAATGCTCGCGCAAGCATGGCGGATCCTTGACCGTCGACAAGCGCGTGCGAGATCTGCAGCACGACGACGACCGCCGGACCGGTGCACTCGGGAGCGTCCCGTACGTCGGTGAAGACGTGCAGCCGCCACGGGCTCACGGTCGGATCGACCGTAGTCGCCAAGAGCCCTCCTATGCGGGCCAAGCAACCCGACCACGTCGAGTCTGCCGGTCGCTGGACGACGACGTCGTCCGGCACGATCTCGCGCGGCACCCAGTGCGGGTAATCGAGATTCCAGGGAACATTTTTGATTCGGACGTTCAGGTCTGCGATCCGCCGAGCTCGCTGGAGAAAAGCCGAGCGCAGTTCCGCCGAATCGAGCGTCGGCGAATCGAAGCAATACAGCAGAAACTGATCGTTCGGCAGCTTCGCCGACATCCAGTACATCAACGCATCGCGTGCGCGCAGGCGTGTCACGTCGTCACCGTAGCCAGTAAGCTGGCGTCTACTCGACGTCGAGGAGTAAGTGCTTTGAGTGTTGCGACCGTATCCACGGGAGTCCGGCGACCCTATGTGGATATCGCAGTCGTCATCGGCGTCCTCGTCTGCACGAATCTGATCGCGCATTTCACCACGTGGTGGGCAAGTCTCGTCGCGGTTCCGATTGCAGCGGCGGCGCTCGTCGTACTGACGCGCAAACGCGGCCTCGGCTGGGCCGAACTCGGCCTCGCTCGCGCGCATCTCAAAACGGGCGCCTGGTACGCGCTCGGGGCAGTCGTCGTGGTCGCGTGTGTCGTCGCCATCGGCGCTGCTCTGCCGATCACCCGGCCGATGTTTCTCGCCGACCGGTATGCCACCGTTTCGGGCGCTCTGATCGCGTCGATGATCGTCATCCCACTCCAGACCGCGATCCCGGAGGAACTTGCCTTCCGCGGTGTCTTGCAGGGCACGCTGTCACGCGTCTACAGCTTTCGCGGCGTAGCCGCTGCGGGTTCGCTGATGTTCGGGCTGTGGCACATCGCCTCGTCGCTCGGCCTGACCGCCAACAATCACGGGCTATCCGCGCTGTTGGGCGGCGGTGTGGCCGGACAGGTCGCGGGTATCGGTTGTGCTGTCGCCGCGACTGCCGCAGCCGGCTTCGTCTTCACCTGGCTGCGCCGCCGCAGCGGCAGCTTGCTGGCTCCGATCGCGTTGCACTGGTCCGTGAACGGCATCGGCGCGCTCGCTGCCGCGGCGGTGTGGCAGACGTCGATGGGCTAGCGCGCCAGCAGTCGAACGTGGCGTGGTTCGAGCTCGTCGAGAGTGCCCACGCCGAGCAGTTTCATCGTCCGGACGATCTGGCTCTGCAGGATTTCGATCGTGCGGTCGACGCCGGCTTCGCCACCGGCCATCAACCCGAAGAGATACGCCCGCCCGATCAGTGTGAACCGCGCGCCGAGTGCGAGCGCCGCGACGATGTCTGCGCCGTGCATGATGCCCGTGTCGATATGCACCTCGAGATCCTTGCCCACCTCCCGAACGACGTCGGGCAACAGCTGGAGCGGAACCGGCGCACGGTCCAATTGACGTCCGCCGTGATTCGACAGGACTATTCCGTCGATGCCGACAGCCGCGAGTTGTCTGGCGTCGTCGATGTTCTGCACGCCTTTGACGACCAACTTCGCGGGCACTCGTTCCTTGATCCACGCGAGGTCGTCGAACGTGATCGTCGGGTCGAACATGTGGTTCATCAGTTCCGCGACGGTGCCCGGCCAGCGGTCGAGCGAGGCGAAGGCCAACGGTTCTGTCGTCAGGAAGTCCCACCACCATCGTGGTCGGCGCGCGGCGTCCAAGGCCGCCGACATCGTGATCGACGGCGGCACGGTCATGCCGTTTCGGGCATCGCGCAGGCGCGCACCCGCGGTTGGCGAATCGACGGTCACGACGATCGTGTCGAACCCGGCGGCCAACGCCCGATCGACGAGAGCCAAGGACCGCTCTCGGTCCTTCCAGATGTAGAGCTGAAACCAGTTTCGGGCGCCGGGGCCGGTTGCGGCCGAGACGTCCTCGATTGCGGTAGTGCCGAGCGTCGAGAGCGCGAAGGGTATGCCTGCGCGTTCGGCCGCGTGCGCTCCTGCGATCTCGCCTTCGGTGTGCATCATGCGGGTGAAGCCCGTGGGGGCAATACCGAACGGCAATGCCGACACCGCGCCGAGTACGGACCGCGTCGTATCGGCAGCCGACACGTCACGAAGAATGGACGGGCGAAACTCGATGTCCGCGAACGCTTGTCGCGCGCGGGCGATGCTGACCTCGGCATCCGCAGCACCGTCGGTGTAGTCGAATGCGACCTTCGGCGTCCGGCGGCGCGCCAACTCACGCAGGTCCCAGATCGTCTGCGCGCGAGCCAGTTTGCGAGCGTGGCCGCCGAACGGGCGCTCGAACTTCAGCAAGGGGGCAAGTTCACTCGGCCTGGGTGCGCGGCGTTTCGTCACAGACCAACCCTAGGTCGCGCCGATCGGCAGCCACGGTGGAGCCAGCTTCGCCGCCCCCGGCCCGGGCAGCACCTCGACCTCGTGCGCGATCAAGTCGTCACCGCAGTGCTCGCAGACGACTCGCGCCTGGGTGCGTTCGCCGCAGGTCCGGTGCAGCAATTCCGTTGGCGGACCGTAGATCAGGCCGGTGTGCTTCTCGCCCCACTTCAGCATGGCGGCGATGACCGGGTACAACTCGAGCCCCGCTTCGGTGAGCCGGTATTCACTGAGCGTGCGCCGCTCACCCTCGGCATAGGTGCGGCGCTCGAAGATTCCGAAGTCGACCAGCTTCTGCAATCGCTCGGTCAGGATGTTTCGCGCGATGCCTGTGGCGCGCTGGTAGTCCTCGAAGGTCCGCGCACGAAAGTACGCGGCTCGCAGTATGGCGATCATCCACCGCTCACCGAGAACGGCAGCTGTTCGCGACAACGCACAGTTGACCGCCAACAGTTCGTCGTGCTTCATGAAATCCACCCTACAGGGAGTTGCAAAAAGCAACTACGAGTCTTACCGTCTAGTTTCATGTTGCAACGACGCACACTGGCCATTGCCGCGACCTGCGCGGGAGGATTTCTCGCCTTCCTCGACACGACGATCGTCAACGTCAGCTTTCCGAGCATCGCGGAATCGTTCCCCGACGCCGAGCGCGCCGACCTGTCGTGGGTGCTGGACGCGTACTTCATCGTCATCGCAGCCCTACTGGTGCCGGCAGGCGCGATTGCCGACCGCTACGGCCGCAAGCGTGTATTCCTCATCGCCATAGTGGGATTCGTCCTCACATCCATCTTGTGCGCCGTCGCGCCGACATGGGAACTGCTCGTCGGGGCGCGAGCCCTGCAGGGCGCATCGGCCGCAGTCCTCACTCCGGTCTCGATGGCCCTGATGCTCCCCGAATTCACGGCAGCGAGGCGCGCAACCGGAGTCGGCATCTGGGGCGCCGCAGCAGCTTTCGCCGCCGCCGCGGGTCCGCCGCTGGGCGGCGTGATCGTCCACCTCGCAGACTGGCGCTGGATCTTCCTGGTCAACGTGCCGATCGGCCTGGTCGTGCTGGTCATCGGCCGGAGCGCCTTGCTGGAGAGCGTCGACGAAGAGGCCACCGGCCTCCCCGACCTGCTCGGTGCCGCCTTGACGATCCTCGGCCTCGGCGTTCTCGCTCTGGCGATCGTCGAAGGTGGTACCTGGGGCTGGAGCAGCCCGGGAATCGTCGCGTCGTTCGTGATTGCCGCAGTATTGAGCGGGGTTGTCGCGTGGCGGTGCAGCACCCACCCGCGCCCGATCATCGATCCAGAACTGTTGCGCGTACCCAGTTTCCGGGACGCCAACATTGCCACTCTGCTATTCGCGATGGCCTTCTTCTCGACACTGCTCGGCAACATCCTGTTCCTGACATCCGTCTGGCAGTTCACCGTCCTCGCCGCGGGTCTGGCCGTTCTTCCGGGACCGCTCGCATCGACCGTGGTTGCCGGTCCGGCAGGTCGCCTCGCCGACCGATTCGGGCATCGGGCCGTGATCGTCCCCGGCGTAATCTTCTATGTCGCAGGACTTCTGGTGCTCAGAAGTGCCGGACTAGACACCGATTACGTCGGCGTCTGGCTGCCCGGCCAGATCCTGACGGGCATCGGCATCGGACTTGCCTTCCCGACCCTCGGCGCCGCGGCGCTGACAGCCATTTCGCAGCGGCAGTTCGGTACGGCGAGCGCCGTGTCGTCGGCGTTCCGGCAGTTCGGCGCAGTGCTGGGGACCGCGATCCTCGTTGCCATCGTCGGCTCCCCGCTGACGTTGGCCGCCGCGAACGATGCGTCCGACCGGGCCTACATCTTCAGTGCGGCAGCAGCATTGGCAGCGGGCCTGATCACGCTGACCCTGCGGCGGATACCGGAGCCGAAGGTCGTCGAGGTCAGCGATCCTGAGCCGCTAGCTGCGCGCTGACCTGCCCAAGCGCATCGTGAGGGCCGACAAGAGTGACAAGATCGTCGGCCTGGAAGACCGAGGTCGCGGTTCCGGGCAGCGCCGCATCGCCACGCAGTACCGTCAGAACGATCACCGACTCCGGAATCTCGCACTCGCCCAGAGCTTTACCGACGAAAGGCGAGTTCTTGCCGACCCTGACGTCGAGGAGGTCGGCGTGGGGCGACAGACTCGCGAATCTGTGGACATCCGCTGCCGCTGCCGTCCGGTAGCCGTGCACGATTTCGCGGGCGCCGACGATTCCACGGATCTTGCGGTCGTCGTCGAGCACGGTCACCCAGCGATGTCCTTGCGGCAGAGCGTCGACGGCATCAGCGAGATTGCCTTCGACACTGACCGTCGGGGCACTGACGTCGACACTGCGCCCGATCGGCTCGTCGGGGGCCCGACCGTACAACTCCCCCGGCGCGACGGTCCCGACGAAGCGCTCGTTGGCATCGACGACCGGTGCACCGGGTAGGTCCGCCATCGCCTCGATTGCGTCGACAACGAGCATCGACGACGTGAGGACCAACTTCGGCGGCGACATCGCGTCGGCAACCTCCAGTCGGCTGAGCAACGGGAGTTCTCGTTGCAGGCGTGCCGATCTCGCGTCGTCCCGGTTCTCGAGTTGCGACCGGTAGATCGTGTCTCCGGACCGCCGCACGATCAGATAGGCAAGCCCGACCGCGAGCATCGCCGGCGGCACAACGGTCAGGCTGCCCGTCATCTCGGCAACCATCACCATCACCGCAAGCGGGGTTCGGGCGATCGCGCCGAAGGACGCCATCATTCCGACGATCACGAAGGGCGCGGGACTGTCCGGCACACCGGGCGCGAACGGCTCGAGAATTCGCCACACGGCGGCACCGGTGAATCCGCCGATCACCAAGCCCGGACCGAAGATTCCGCCCGATCCGCCGGTACCGATCGACAACGAGGTCGCGACGATCTTGGCCAGTGGCAGCACCAGGATCAACCACAGCGGCATCGCGAGCAGATCCGTGCGTTCCATCGCTTTCTGCACCCACCCGTACCCACTGCCGAGAATTTCCGGCAGTCCGAGAGCGAGCAGGCCGACCAGCAGTCCGCCGATGGCGGGCTTGATAATCCGGCTGCCGGGCAAGCGGTGGGTGATGTCGACTGTCAAGTAGAACGTCTTCGCGAAGAGGAGCCCGACGAAGCCGGCGAGAATTCCGATGACCGCGAACCACACCAGTTGCAGCGGCTCGTCGAAGCGGTACTCCGTTCCGACATAACCGAACAGCGGATCGAAGCCGAGGAACACGCCGTAGACCGAGTAACTGACGATCGATGTGATGAGCCCCGGAACGATTGCCTCGAAGTCGAAATCGTCGCGATAGATGATTGCGCCGCACAGCAATGCGCCACCGAGGGGGGCACCGAAGATCGCCCCGATGCCGGAACCGATGCCAATCGCGACAGCGATCCTGCCGTCCTTCGGTGTCAGGTCGAGCGTCCGCGCGAGCAACGAACCGAAGCCAGCCGAGATTTGGGCGGTCGGCCCTTCGCGTCCCGCCGAGCCACCGGAGCCGATGGTGATCGCGGACGCGACGAGCTTCACGAATACAGCTCGCATCCGGATCATTCGAGGATTGGTGTTGACCGCCTCGATCGCGGCGTCGGTGCCGTGCCCCTCGGCCTCGGGCGCGAACGTGAACACGATCAACCCGGAGACCAGTCCGCCCGCGGCGACCAAAAGGGGGATCGCCCACGGCCGCGTGAAGTCACCGCTACCCGCCCCGCCGCCGTCACCCACCGGCGTCGGTGGCGTGTATCCGCCGATGGTCTCGAGCAGGAAGTGCGTCGACTGTGTGAGCGCTACAAAGAAGACGACGGCGCCCAGACCAGCGATTACGCCGATCAGCGTGCCGAGCGCCAACCACTTTTGCAGGTAACTCGTACGCCTTGTCCAGCCACCCGTGGCGGTCCCTACCAGTGCAAGTTTCTGCCTTACGGCCGTCGTGACCGGAGCTGCCATGCTGCACTGTAACGCGTCAGCGCAGGTCACACGGTGCCAGCGGCCTCCGCGACGCGCCGATACGCCCGTGCGAGCGACTCGATCGTGTCGTGTGCGTTCAACCCGCTCGGGTTGGGCACCACCCACAACTGCGCACCTGCGAAGTCGCTTTGCCGACCGGCTTTCGCGCCGCGAACCTGAAAAGCCGTCCGATACGCCGTGATGCCCAGGATCGCGACGACGCGCACTTTCGCCGACGCGACCGTGGCTGCGAGCACGTCGACACCGGCACGCAGTTCCTCCGCGGTCAACTCGTCGGCGCGCGCGGTTGCCCTGGCGACGAGGTTCGTGATTCCGATGCCGCGGCCGATGAGGTATGCGGTGTCGGTCTCCGACATCCCGTCCGCCGGCGCAATCGGCCGCTCGATGATGCCTGCCTGCAGCAATGCGGGATAGAACCGGTTTCCGGGTCGCGCGAAATGTGCGCCGGCCGCGGCCGTCCACAAGCCCGGATTGATGCCGACGAACAGCAGTGTGCAGCCGGGACCGATGAGGTCCGGCACTGTGGCATCGCGATACGACTCGAGTTCGTCGCGCCGGATCGCCATTCCCGAGACCTTTCCCTTGGCTATCGATCGGGCTTACAGTGCACCTGTGAGCGCATACCTCAACGGCGAGGATCCACTGCCCATCATCGTGCCCGATGTTTCCGGCCACGACGCGACCGCGCGCGGCCTCCCTGCCATCGACCAGCTTTCGCTACGCGACCGGGCAATCGTCAGATCGTCGGCAGCTGCCGATGTCGTCCTGCGAACCGCGGCGGCGACCATGGTGAGCACTGCCCTGGCACCCCTGGCGCTGAACCCATGGGCCGCAAGGCGACAACGCGAAGAGAGCCTGTTCTACGCCGACATCGCCGCGCAACATGACGCGGGCGTTTCCTTCCCGCGCCCGACGGTCAGGCCCCGCATCGTGCGCCGACGGGCAAACGCGCTCGCGCGCAACCTCGCTCACGGTACCGTCGAGAACCTGACGTTCGAAAGCACGTACACGCCGATCAACCCAGTTATGCGCCCTACGTGGCAGGGCCTGCAGCGCAACAACATTGCCCACGCCCAGCACTGGCGTCATCTGGACGGTCCGCGACCGACTCTGTGCGTGATCCACGGCTTCTTCGCCTCGCCTTATCTGGTCAACAGCATGTTCTTCCAGCTGCCGTGGTTCTACAAGTCCGGTTTCGACGTGCTTCTCTACACCTTGCCGTTCCACGGCGCGCGCGCCGAGCGGTCTTCGCCGTTCAGCGGCTACGGCTACTTCTCCCGTGGGATGAGCGGCTTCGCCGAATCCATGGGCCAGGCCGTGCACGACTTCCGCATCTTCGTCGACCACCTCGAATCGATCGGGGTGCAGAAGGTCGGAGTCACCGGAATCTCGTTGGGCGGCTACACCAGCGCCCTGCTCGCGACGGTCGAGGATCGGCTGCAAGTCGTGATCCCGAACGTTCCCGTAACCGACCCGGCGACTTTGCTGGACACGTGGTTCCCGGCCTCGAGCATCGTCGAGTTCGGTCGCCGAATCACCGGCACCGATCGCGCCGAGTACGAGGCAGGCATGGCCTACCACAGCCCGCTCAATTACCGGCCCGTCGTCGCGAGGGACAGTCGGCTCATCATCACCGGTCTCGGTGACCGACTCGCGCCACCGGAGCAGTCCGACAAGCTGTGGCTGCATTGGGACAAGTGCGCGCTGCACTGGTTCCCGGGCAATCACATCGTGCACATCAGTCAGCCCGACTACCTGCGCCGAATGACCCGATTCATGCGACGAAACGACTTCATTCCCGACGAGTGGCGTACGCGCGTCGCCTAGAAGAGCAGGTACCCGGCCAGCCCTAGTCCGCACAGGCCTACCGCGATCCGAAGTACTTCGGGTGGAATCACTTTGACGACAGGCGGTCCGCACCAGCCGCCGGCAAGCGCGCCCAGGGAGAGTGCCGCTGCGGCGACCCAGTGGACCGGACCGAAAATGGCAAATCCCAGTGCGGCAACCAGATTCGCGATGCCTAGCAGAAAGCTCTTGAGAATCGTTGCGCTCCACATGGTTTCCGTGGTGAAGATCAGCATCAGCGACAAATAGATGACGCCCGCACCCGCGCCGAAATAGCCGCCGTAGATTGCAATGACGAACACGGCGATCGCCACCAGACGCGGGAAGACGGCCTCGCCGATATGGCGCCTGACAACCGGCTGGACCAGCAACGCGATCGACGCGAAAGCGACGAGGAACGGCACCACCGACTCGAACGAGCCCTCCGGCGCGACCAGCAGAACCAGCGCACCCGTCAATCCGCCGAGCGCTGCATAGATCGCCCACCGCACCAACGTCGTGCCGCGCCCGACCAATTCCCGACCCGAATTCGCGGTGGAACCGACGCCTACCGCGACCATGGCGACGGTGTTCGTGACATTGGCAGTGACCGGCGACAGACCGGCGGCCAACAGGGCCGGGTACGACACGATCGATGCCATGCCGGTGACGAATCCGACGAGTCCGGTGAAGAACCCCGCGACCACCAGAAGAAGGAAGCCGACGGGAGACACAGATTTCTACTCTACGGAACAGGCTGGAGAATATTCACTAGAACGGCCTTGTTTTGAATACAGATCTGTTTCACACTGGTTGGCATGACCTCGAGCAGCACGCGCCGATACGACTCGACCCTCCGCCTGGAGATGGCCGAGCAGACTCGCGCGGCAATACTCGCGGCAGGGAGTCGACTGTTCATCGAGCGCGGGTGGGCGGGAACCTCGATGCGCGACGTCGCAAAGCGGGCCGGCTGCTCCGTCGAAACCGTCTACAGCAGCGTCGGCAACAAGCGGGACCTCCTCAAAGTTGCGCTCGACGTCGCCGTCGTGGGCGACGACGATCCGCGGCCACTGGTCGAACGCCCTGAATTCCAGGCCATGTCGGAGGGCTCGCTCGCAGATCGCGCCGCCGCAGTCGGACGGCTGCTGACGTGGATCCACCGACGGACCGCGCCGCTGAACCGCGTGCTCGACCATGCCGCGGCAGCAGATCCTCAACTCGTGGAGCTGGCCGAGAAAACCCGCGCTGACGAACGGGTTTCGGTCCGGACAGGCGTCATCGCTGTGGCGCAGAGAGCCGTCACAGAGGCGGAAGTCGACGCCATGCAGGCCGTGATGAGCAACGACGTCTACCTACTACTCACCGTCGGGTCCGGTTGGTCCGACGAGCAATACCAAAACTGGGTGGCCGACACAGTCGTGCGGTTGCTCGACCTTCGCGAGGAGTGACAGCCATGACGACAGAGACCGACCTCGACGCACCGGCTGATACCCGCGTCATGGGAATCGTGCACAAGGCCTTGCGTCGCGACCTGATTCGGGCAACCGAGGCGCTGACTACCGCGCCCTACCCGTTCGACGCCCAGCGGATCGCAATCGCCGACCATCTGCAGTGGATGATGCGGTTCCTGCATCGGCACCACTCGTCGGAGGACGAACACTTGTACCCGTTGGTTCGTGGGCGAAACGCTGCGGCAGCCGAACTGCTGGAGTCGATGGATTCCGATCACAGGTCGATCGAGCCTGCGATGGACGCGCTCGTCTCCGCAGCCGGGTCGTATCGAGATTCGGCAGCACTCCGCCAACAGGTGGTCGAAGCGATCGACAAGCTGGCCGATGTCCTGTTGCCGCACCTCGACCGCGAAGAGAACGAGATGATGCCCATCGTGTCGTCGACGATTACCGTCGCGGAGTGGGACCACTGGGACCAGGAGTACAACGTCAAACCGTTACCGCCGCTGGAGCTTTCGGACAGTGGCCTGTGGATCATGGACGGCCTCGACGACTCCGAGCGCACAGTGATCACGGACCTCGTACCCGCGATACCGCGGTGGATTATTCTCAACATCATGTCGCGGCGCTACCGGCGCGCCGCGTTCCGACGCTGGCGGACAAAGGAATTCACGTCTTTGCGGGCACCATTGCGGGGGCGCGTCGAGGCGGACGTGGCTGCGACGCCGGAGCAGGTCTGGGCCGTCCTGCGCGATGTCACACGGGTCGGCGAGTGGAGCCACGAATGCCGCTCTGCCCATTGGCTTTCCGGATCATCGGCAGCTGCGGTCGGCGCGCGGTTCCGGGGAAAGAGCAAGTCCGGATTCATGCGCTGGAGCAGACCCTGCACGATCACGTCCCTGACACCCGCCCGAGAGCTGGTGTGGGAGACACACGGTGGGATCTACGGCGACAACACGGAGTGGCGCTACGAATTGGAACCTACCGACTCAGGCACCCGGATCGTCCAGTCCTTCCGCGTCCTGAGCCTGCCTGTCTGGTTCGACCGCCTCATCTGGCGGATGGTGCCTCGTCACCACGACCGCACCGACGCCCTGCGGGGAGACCTCTCTCGCCTCGGCGAGCTGGCCGCACGGGCGGACTGAAGGAATTGCCCCGGAAAACGGTGCTTTTGCTTCAGCCTTGCACAAGAGCCGACATCACCTCGGCGAGAACGACGTCCGGCTCGTATGTGACGTGATGCCAGGTGAATCGCAGTACACGCCAGCCTGCGTTCACCAACGTGTTCTGCCGCTCCAGGTCGTGTGCGAACCGGTCGGCGTCACGGTGCCACGCCCAACCGTCGACCTCGATAGCGAGGCGCTGCTCGGGAAAGGCAACGTCGATCTCGAAACCACGCGTCTTATAGTGCGCCTCCCAGCCTGTTACCCCTGCGCGACGCAGAATCTCCTGAAATCTGCGCTCGGCTTCGGACGCTCCGCCCTCACCTGCGGCCGCGAGGAGCGCTGCGGCTTTGGCAGCGCCACTGCGCGTCGAGTTGCGCTCGTGCACTACCTCGAGCATCCGCAGACTGGTGCGCTTCTGCAGTGCGCGGTCCATCATCACCGACCCACTCCGCAATTCGACAGCAGCCTCGAGAACCGTCAGCGGAAGGATCGTCACAGGCATTGACCGCACCGTTTTCGTGTCGATGCTGTGCAGATCGCGATGCCTGAGACGAACATTCGAACTGCGTCTGAGCCGGCGATGTGTGGGGATCGTGATCCAATGCTTGTGCGGCGGCCGGTCGATCAACTTCTGCCACCACGCTGCACTGGGGCCATATGCGACGGCGCCCTCGCCGGCGGCGTAGACGGCGGCCCGCAAGGAAACCGCGGAAGTCCTTTCCCGATCCGCTCGGATGAAGACACCGGAATGCAGTCGTGCCCACTCGCCCGACGAGACACGCCGGTTGACGGCCGTGCTGGACATGCCGGCGTCGCGAGCCTGTGCGAGCGTGACAACGCCGTCCTGCAGGGCCATCGTCCTGTGAATTTCTTTCGGGGTCACAGTGTGCTTGGACGCACGCTGATCCCGCGAGGTTCCTTGTGTTCGCCACTCTGAAGCAAAAGCACCGATTTCCGGGGCTTTTGCTTCACTCTTGCCGAGGGTGGCCCACTCCTACCCCACGGGTATCTGGATTCGGGGTCGAGAGCGGGCCAAGCTCGAGGGATGACTACACGCCGTCTCGCGGTTGCGCTGACTCCGATGGAAACCCGCCGCGACGTCATTGTCGAAACAGCCCTGCTCGCCGAGCGACTCGGGTACGAGGTCTTCTCCCTCGCCGAAGGCTGGGGTTACGACTCGACGCTGCTGCTGACCGAGATCGCGATGCGCACCGAGCGGATCAAACTGCTGCCGGGTGTTCTGTCGGTATGGAGCCGCTCACCCGCGACGCTGGCGATGGGCGCGTCGACGCTGCACGAAATCAGTGGTGGGCGGTCGATCCTGGGGCTCGGCACGAGCAGTCGCGCATTGACGGAAGGACTGCACGACCTCGAATTCACGGGGTGGACCAGCAAGTTGCGCGAGGTCACGACGGCTGTCCGGACGATGCTGGACGGCGGCAGGGCGCCGATCGACGACTCTCGCACCGCGCGGGCCCTCAAGCTCGGCCTCTCCCCCAAGCCCGACCTCCCGATCTGGATCGCGGCGAGCGGCAAGACTGCAATCGAGGCCACAGCCGACCTCGCCGACGGCTGGTATCCGCTGTTTCTGACGCGGGAACGGCTGCGCAAGACTGCTGCCGAAATCAACGCGCGCCGAGGCGATCGCGCACCGATCACCGTCGTCGCCGGGCCCTTCGCCGTCGCCGACCCCGATCCTGTTGTCGCACGCAACATTGCGGCGAGTTGCCTCGCCTGGTACATCTGCGCGATGGGCGACGGGTACGCGCGGCTCATCGCCGGACAGGGTTTCAGCGCTGAGGTCGACGCCATCCGGGTTGCCAATCCGCGCCCGAGCCCGACCCACTCCGTGGTTCCGCCCGAGGCCCGTTCCGCCCTCGATGCACTGACCGCGTATGGCACCCCTACCGAACTGAAGGCGCAACTGGACGGATGGTCGACCGACGCCGACATCCTCGGTATCGTGCTTCCTGCTGGAATACCCTGGGAGACAATCGAAGCCACGCTGACGGCGGCGGTCTAGAGTTTCCCGGCCGCCATCCCGATCCGGCCCATCACGCCGAGCCACCCGAACGCTTCGGGGTAGACGACGGGCTTGCCGCTGGTGACGAAGCCGACCGCCAGTCCGCGACTCGGATCCGAATAGCCGACCACGTTGGTGTAGCCGAGGTGCCCATATGCGTTCTCCGAGTCGGTACCGAAGAGGCTGAGCCGTTTGCCACCGAGCATGAAGCCATAGCTGTACCCGATCGGGAAGCCGAGCGTGAAGTCGACGCGCTGATACGACTGCTTCACAACGGCTTTCCCGATCGTTTCCGGCTCGAAGATCCGGACGCCGTCGAGCTCCCCGCCGCGGCGCAGGAGCTCGTAGAAGCGGGACAACTCGTCCGCGGTCATCACCACGTTGCCGCCGGGGACGACCGCCGTCAGAAATCGCGGGTCATTGCTCATCTCGACGGCCTTGTTGACGCTGGTACCGAGCAGCCGCGTCAACATCGTCGACACCGGAGGAAGAACGGGGAAACCCGTCACGTAGTTCGTCGCGACGGCCTGCAAATCCTCTTCCGCGACGCCGTAATTGCCCCACCGAAAGCCGAGCGGTTCGCAAATTTCGCGGGCGAGAACGTCGTGAATGTTGGAACCCGTCACGCGTTGGACCACTTCGCCCATGATCGCGCCGCCACTCAGCGCGTGGTACGCCTGCAGGCTGCCCGCCTTGCTCTGCGGTTTCGCATCGCACAGTGCTTCGAGAATGACCGCACGGTCTTGCACCGCTTCGAGGTTGACGACCTCCGACGGATGCAGTGGGACACCCGCACGATGGGACAGCACGTGCCCGATAGTGATGTCGCCCTTGCCATGTCGGCCGAACTCCGGAATGAAGTCGACGATGCGATCGCTCATCGAGAACTCGCCCCGCTGGGCGAGCAGATGGACGACCATCGCCGTGACTGCCTTGGACGCCGAGTACAGGAGGAACGGCGTGGCCGTCGTCGCTCGAACTTTCGGGGTGTCGGGTTTGTCCTTCGGACCATTGCCGTGCGCGTAGCCGATCGATCGATGCAGGACGACGTGGCCGTTGCGACGCACGCACAGTCCCATCGCAGGATGCGCTCCGCCGCGATAGACGTCGACGACCCCATCCCAGATGTCGTCGATGCCCTTTTGGGTCATTCCGGCGGCCGCTGGATCTTCTTCATCGCCGATATCGGTGACCAAAGCGATGTCGTCCGGCGTTCTGGACCGCCGCAACGGGTCGGGAAGGTAGGGCAGTCTCGGCACCGTCGGCAGTCGCACGATTTCGATCGTAGTTTCTCGAGCCGCCGCGATGGATCATGTTTGCTATGACTGCGAAAGCCGGCCATGACAGTTCGGGGGTGATGCTCGGTGGCGTCTACCGCGACGAGTCCGAAACCCAGCACGAGGCGGCCGCGGTCGGCTACCGACTGATCGGTCCGGCGCTCGCCGATGTGAACCTGCCGGACGACCCCATCGTCATCGCGGACTTCGGTGCCGCGAACGGCAACAACAGCTTGCGGCCGCTGAACCTCGCGCTCGATTCGCTGTCGAATCGCAAGGTGCTCGTGCTGCACACCGACCTGCCGAACAACGACTTCGCGACCCTCTTCGACGTCGTCGAACACTCCCCCGACTCGTACCTTCGGGACCGCAGCGGCGTTTTCCCGCTTGTGTCCGGACGCTCCTTCTACGAGCGGGTTCTTCCCGAATCGACGCTGACGTTCGGCTGGAGTTCGTCGGCGCTGCATTGGTTGAGTTCGGCGCCGGGCCCGATCCCCGACCACTTCTTCGTTCATCGGTCGGCGGACCGGTCTGCGGTCGACGCATATCACCAACGCTCACAACAGGACTGGTCGGCATTTCTCGCGCACAGAGCCGCCGAACTCGTGTCCGGCGGCGGGCTGGTGATCGTCGATGTGCTGCGCGACGACGATGGCCTGATGGGTGCCGAGGCCTTGTTCCAATGCCTTGCCGACACACTCGCCGAAGAGCATGCGAACGGCAGGATCACCGACGACGAATTCGCACGAGTCGTGTACCCGACATGGTTCCGCTCGGTGGCCGACATCGAGGAACCGTTTGCGCCACGTTTTGCATGCGATGCAGGCGAACTCGAACTGCTCGACTGCGTCACGACGACACTGGCCGACCCGTTCGCCGCGCTTCTGACAAGTGACGACGTCGGCGCGTATGCGGCGAAGCATTCCGGATTCCTGCGCGCTTTTCTGACCCCGAGCTTCGAGTCGGCGCTCGACCCTGCTCGCGACTCGACAGCGAAGACCACTCTTCTCGATGGCGTGTGGCGCCGCACGGCCGAGTTGATCGCGGGGGCGCCACGCTCGGTTGCGCCCGCATACAAGCTCTCGGCCGTGCGGATCCGGAAGGTCTAGCTGGACGGAATCTCGAAGTTCGCGAACAGCACTGCGGCCAGGCCCAGCGCGACCACGATGTTCACCACCGTCGCGGACCCGAAGACAACCAACGGCCGCCACCCGGCGTCTCGCAGGCCCCTCGCGGAGAACTGCAGCCCGATGGAGACGAACGCGAATATCAAGAACCACGTCCGGAGGTCGTTGATGATCGTGATGTCGGCCTTCCCGCCGTCGGCGTACTTCACCCACAGGGTTCCGACGATCGACGCCGCGATAAATCCGAGCACGAACTTCGGGAAGCGCTCCCAGAAGTCGCGAACGGTTGGGCGCGGCGAGTTCTCGGTGCGGTCCACGCGCAAGGCGAAGTAGGCCGTCAGCGCGATGGCGACGAAGCCGATCAGCGCGTTTTGCGTGGTTTTGACGATCGTCGCGATTGCCAGCGCATCTTCGCCCACGATGGCGCCGGATGCCGCAACTGCCGCCGTCGTGTCGATGTTGCCGCCGATCCAGGCACCGGCGACGACGTCGGACAAGCCGAATACGCCTGCCAGCCAGGGCAAGATGAAGATGGACGGCAGAGCGAAGACGATGACCAGCGATGCCGCGTAGGCGAGCTGCTCACGCTTGGCTTGCACGGCGCCGGCGGCAGCGATCGCGGCACTGACACCGCAGATCGACACTGCCGCCGACAGCAAAGCACGCAGCTTCTCATCGAGGCCGAGCACGCCGCCGAGCCACCACGTGAAAAAGAACACCGCGCTGATCAGCAACAGGGCCTGGATGATCGCCGGCCCGGCAGCCGTTGCGAGCACGGACAGATTGATCGACGCACCGAGCAGCACCAGCCCGGTCTTGATGAAGAACTCGGTACGGAAGCCTTCCGCGAGCCGCTCGCGTAGATCGAGTTTGCTGAGCACAAAGTTGCCGACCAAGCCGAGAATGATTGCGTAGACGGGGAACTCGATGGATTTGGCAACTCGTTCGAGTGCAGTTCCATCTGCCCAGCCGGGTGCGCGGTCCTCGATGAGTCGTGTCAGGGCGCCGAGCACGAACACGACGGCGACGCCCCCGACCGCCAGGGTGTGCTTCGTCTCGATCCGCTTGTTCGCCAGGGAGATGCTCATGGGATCACGCCGGCGGGGATGAGCCCGATGAACACGAGCGCGATGAGGGTCAGGCCCGCGATCACCGCGGCCCAATCTTCGGTGAACCAGGAGCGCGGGGGCTCGGCACCGGTCTCGTTGTCAGTCATGGCCTAGACAACACCAATCGTGGCCCGCGCAGTCACGGTTTATGCGCGACCTGATCCGAAGCGCGCGTGACGCACGGGGCAGTCGAGGTTGTGGCCCCGGCCGAGCGGGTCACCACGGCGGCGAAACGCCCGTGATCCCGCGACCACAGCCCACTCGAAACGGTCAACCACCCCCGCCCGGAGCGAAGCGCAGGGCACATGTCGTTGACACAAGATCCGAATTAGCGTTCACTTCTTGCATGGCCTACCGCCGAACCCCCGCTGTCCGGAAGCGTCTGGACGAGACGCGCGTCCGGATTGTTACTGCCGCAACGAGGTTGGTTGTGGAGGCCGGGTACGGCGGCTGCTCGGTCGCGGCTGTCGCGGAGGCTGCGGGGGTCGGGACGGGCACCATCTACGGGTTCTTCCCGAGCAAGGGCGAGTTGTTTGCCGAGGTGTTTCGGCACCGCGTATCGCGTGAGGTGGCTGCCGCTTCCGATGCGGGGCGGCAGGCGCTCGAACAGGGGACGATCCGCGATTCGATCATGGCGTCGGTGAGCACCTTCTGCTCACGCGCGATGCGATCACCACGCTTCGCGTACGCGCTGATGGTGGAACCTGTCGACGCTGCCGTCGGCGCCGAACGCCTCGCGTTCCGGGACACGTTCAGCGACCTCCTGGCGAGCGCGATCGCGATCGGGATCGCCAATGGCGAACTGGTCGAACAAGATCCGCGGGTTACCGGCGCGGGAATCATCGGGGCAATCTCGGAGGTACTCATCGCGCCTTTGGCGCACGGGGTTGCCGAACCAGAGGTCGTGGCCCAATTGCTCGCATTTGTCGACCGTGCTATCGGCCACTCCGAAGGGAAATCTGTTGACTGACTACGCGAACCACTCCGGCATGCGTCCGGCCGCCTGGCGCGATGACCTCACAGCAGGGCAGGACTCACTGTTTGCCGACCGGCCGAGTCCGGCTGCCGAAATCACCTACCGCACACTGACATACGAGGTCACGGGCCGTATCGCCCGCATCACCTTCAATCGGCCCGAGCAGGGCAACGCGATCACCTCGGACACCCCGATCGAGTTGGCGGCGGCCGTCGAGCGCGCAGATCTCGATCCACGAGTGCACGTGATGGTTGTTTCCGGCCGAGGCAAGGGGTTCTGCGGCGGGTACGACCTCTCGATCTTCGCGGAGAACGGCTTCGACTCCGGAGACCAAGATCCCACCGGGACTGTGCTGGATCCGATCGTGCAGGCGCGCAATCACAATCCGTGGGGAACGTGGGATCCGATGGTCGACTACGCGATGATGAGTCGCTTCAACCGCGGCTTCGCGAGCCTGTTGTACGCAAACAAGCCAACGGTAGCGAAATTGCACGGCTTTGCCATCGCCGGCGGCACCGACATCGCCCTGTACGCCGACCAAATAATCTGTGCGGACGATACGAAGATCGGCTATCCACCGACGCGAGTCTGGGGTATCCCCGCGGCCGGGATGTGGGCACACCGGCTGGGCGATCAGCGGGCGAAACGGCTCCTCTTCACTGGTGACTGCCTCTCCGGCAAGCAAGCCGAAGAGTGGGGCCTGGCAGTCGAAGCTCCACCCGCAGACCGCCTCGATGAGCGCACCGAGGAACTGCTGCAACGTATTGCGCGGATGCCGATCAATCAGCTGATCATGGCGAAGCTCGCTTTGAACAGCGTCCTGCTGGCACAGGGTGTCGCCAATTCCGGAATGATCAGCACTGTGTTCGACGGCGTCTCGCGCCATACGCGCGAGGGCTACGCCTTCCAACTTCGTTCGGCAACAGCAGGTTTCCGCGAGGCAGTGCGAGAACGCGACGAGCCCTACGGTGACTGGAAACGCGCACAATTCGAGAAGGGCGAGAAATGACCACGGTGAACGTTGCCAAAGACGGACCGGTAACAACGATCTCGATCAATCGCCCCGAGGTCCGGAACGCGGTCGACGGTGCGACGGCTCAGGCGCTTGCCGATGCCTTTCGCGAGTTCGACGCCGACGCGGACGCGTCCGTAGCGGTTCTGTACGGCGAGGGCGGGACCTTCTGCGCCGGAGCAGATCTCAAGGCGATCACCAGTGGTGGGGGGAACCGCGTCGCACCCGACGGCGACGGCCCGATGGGGCCGACGCGGATGAAACTCGGCAAACCGGTGATTGCGGCGATCAGCGGCTACGCTGTCGCGGGTGGACTCGAACTTGCGATCTGGGCGGACCTCCGCGTTGCCGAAGATGACGCGGTCCTCGGCGTCTTCTGCCGACGTTGGGGGGTGCCGTTGATCGACGGTGGCACGATCCGGTTGCCGCGGCTGATCGGGTCAAGTGTGGCAATGGATCTCATCTTGACCGGACGACCGGTGGGCGCCGACGAAGCGCTGCGGATCGGACTCGTCAACCGCAAGGTCGCGAAGGGCACAGCACTGGCCGAGGCGCAGAAACTGGCCCGCGAGCTGGCGGCATTCCCCCAGGTCTGCATGCGTCAGGACCGCCTGTCCATGCTCGAACAGGATGGCCTGGCCGAAGACCAAGCCATCCTGAACGAGCTACGCCACGGCTCGATTTCCCTGCAGAACGGAACCCTCGACGGCGCCACCAAATTCGCCGGCGGCGCCGGAAGGCACGGTTCGTTCACCGAGCACCAGCAGGCTTAGCCTGCCTGGCGTTGTTCGCGGACTTCCAGATCCGCCACCGGATCCGGTTCGGCGAAGCCGGGTCGCGCAGTACCGGCGAATGCGTACAGCCACGACGCGATCGCCGCGAAGCGGTTCCGGAACCCGACCAGGTAGAACAGGTGCACGGCCAACCACGCGAACCAGGCGATGACGCCGCGGAACTTGATGTGGTCGTTCAGCTTTGCGACGGCGCTGAACCGGCTGATCACCGACATGCTGCCCTTGTCCCAGTAGGAGAATTCGGCCGCGGCCTTCTTCTTCCCACGGATGATGTCGGCGGCATGGCGTGCTTCTTGCATCGCGACAGGAGATTGCCCCGGGTAGCCCTTCAGCGACGTCATATCGCCGACGGCATAGATATTGTCGTATTCACCGACGGTGAGGTCGTCGTTGATCAACAACCTGCCCGCACGGTCGGTCTCGACGCCCGTGGCCTCTGCCAGCACCTTCGCGAAACCGCCGGCCTGCACGCCCGCCGACCAGACAACCGTGTCAGCGGCGATCCGTCGTGTGGTTCCGCCCGGTCCCTTGACGGTGACAACACCCGCATCGATCGCGGTCACAAAGGTCTCCAGCAGCACCTCGACGCCGCCCTTGACCAGGGACTTCTTCGCGTACTCGGACAGGCTGCCACCGAAGGGCGGCAGTACCTCACCCACACCCTCGACGAGGGTGACGGACACTTCCTGCCGGTAGTAGCGCTTCGCGAGTTCCTTGATCTGGCCGGCAACCTCGACGCCGGTTGCACCGGCGCCGACGATGACGAAGCTCAGCAGCTTGCGACGACGGTCCTCGTCGGCGCTGCGCGCTTCGGCGAAGACACGTTTGATCTGCGCACGAAGCAATCGTGCGTCGTCGATCGTCTTGAGCGCGAAGGTCTGCTCCGCGAATTCGTCATGCCCGAAGTACGACTGTGCCGCACCGGTCGCCGCAATGAGCGAACCGTACGCGATCTTGTGCCGTTTACCGTCTGTCTCGTACGTCACAACAGCTGCAGCGGGGTCGATGTCGACGACTTTGCCGAGCCGAACGTCCGCATCCTTGTTGCGGCGCTGAAGGACCGTCTTGATCTGCGGTGCGATCTCGTCGGACTTCAAGACACCCGTTGCGACCTGATAGAGCAGCGGCTGGAACAGGTGCTCCGGTGTGCTCGAGATCAGCACATAGCTGATACCCGACTTGGTCAGTTGCTTCGCCGCTGCCAACCCACCGAAACCCGATCCTACGATGACTACCTCTGCGCGCTCCATGAGAATCCTCCCTTTCACTCATGACCAACCTCCATGTAGCCACCAGATATTTCGCTACACAAACGCATCTTTCAGATGACTCTTATCTCGATTCGTCATGAATAGAATCGTGGACGTGGAACTACGACAGCTCACGTACTTTGTCGCGGTCAGCGAAGAACTCAGCTTCAGCCGTGCCGCGGCCCGTTGTTTCATCTCGCAGTCCGCGATCAGTCACCAGATCACTCGACTCGAACGCGACCTCGACGTTCAACTCTTCGAGCGCACCACTCGATCGGTTGTTCCCACCGAAACCGCGGCGCGGTTGCTGCCGCTGGCGAAGCAGATGCTCGGCCTCGAAACCGCGATCTACGCGGCTGCCCGCTCGTCGAATCAGCGAATCCGGCTGGCGGCGAACATGTCCTTTGCCACCCAATCGCTTTCGGCGATCTCGCGGGTGCGCGCGGACAACCCGGACACCGAAATCGAGTTCGTCATAAAGAGTTTCCGCCAGCGCATCGCCGCGGTCGCGGACGGCGACTGCGATCTCGCTCTCATTCGCGGGACCGTCGACCGACAGGGACTGCGCGTCGAACATCTATGGACCGAAGATCTGACGATCGCGACAGCAGCCGCACATCCGTTGGCGGCCAACACCGAGGTCACGTTGGGCGAGTTGCTCACCTACCCGCTTCTGCTGCCACCCGAGCGCGATCAGGTGTTGCTACACAACGTGATTCGTGCTGCATTCGCGGATCTCGGTGCGGTACCGAACTACGGTCCGCCGATTCCGCCCGACCACACCGCAACCCTCGAGCTCATCAATCGACCCGACTCGTGGACCGTGCTGTACGCCGACCGCCCGACCGCCGGAATTGCCCTTCTCGAGGAGGCCGATCGACGCTTGCGCATTCCGGTCTCTGCCGTCATCAGCGCCGACGCTCGGCCGTCCAAGATTTTGCGCGAGTTGCTCAGCGCTCTGCGCGGTACCTGATCACGCGCTCATGGAAACCGTTCTCGCGTGCGGATACTCGGCAGAACGGCGCTGGAAGGAAAGGATGCTCGGATTCTGGATCACACCGTTGCGGATCTCGATCGCACGGCGGATCGTCTCGTCTCGATCCCACTCGGAGGGACCGCTCAGCACGGTCCGAAGGTAGGGCACGACCGCTTCGCTGATTTCCCAGGTGGCGGAGTTCCAGAGGTAGGACGGGCTGTGATCCACCGCGTAGTAGACGACGTTGTTTCCGACGACGAACGTCGGTTCATCGAAGGTGGTCGGCTTCGCCCAGCTGAAGCCCATTGCCTCGTCACATGACACGTCGACGATCATCGTGCCGGAAGCGAGCATCGGCAGGTCCTCGTCGGCAAGAAATGTCAACGGCGAATCCGTGTCCTGCAGAACACAGTTCACGATGATGTCGTGCTGCGCGAGAAATTCCGGCAGGGGCACGAGTCCGTCGTCGGTATGGACACGACTGCACCGCGTATTCGTATCGTCGTGGTCGACCTGCACCATTCGCGCCGACGGAATCGGCGACGCGACCGCACTGATGCCACGCACGGTCAACACGTCGACATCGTGCACACCGTGCGCGTTCAGTGCTGTGATAGCGCCACGAGCAGTCGCACCGAAGCCGATGACCACTGCACGCAAGCGCCGACCGTAATTGCCCGTCGTCCCCGCCAGGGAAAGCGCGTGCAGCACCGAGCTGTAGCCCGCCAGTTCGTTGTTCTTGTGAAAAACGTGCAGGCTCAGCGAGCCTGACTCGGTCCAGTGGTTCATCGCCTCGAAGGCGATCAGCGAGAGCTTGCGGTCGATAGCAAGCTGGGTGAGCCGCTCGTCCTGCACGCAATGCGGCCAGCCCCACAGAATCTGGCCGTCGCGGAATTCGGCGAGGTCCTCCGCTTGCGGCTTGGCGAGCAGGATGACGTCACAGTCCTCGATCAGCTCACCTCGCGGCTTGATTCCGGCGACAAGATTGCCGAGCTCAGCGTCGGATACCCCGAAGTACTCGCCGTAGCCCTGCTCCACATAGATGCGTTCGCGCAGTTCAGGGTCGATTCGCTCGAAGTGCTGCGGATGAATCGGCAGACGATGTTCGTTCTCTTTGCGCGATTGCGACATTATTCCGAGCTTGTACATGAGATCCCCTTGGGTTACCGATGCACACCCAGAATGCTTCGAATCGGAGGTGGCGCAGTCTTGAATGACCGCGCACGAACGCCGCCGATACGTCGAGCCTACCCGTGCTGTGCCGTCGGCACGACCAGAGTACGGGTGCCAGCATGGTGTTGACACGGCACCATTGTGGTGCCATATTGGTGCCATGAATCTTTCGCCCTACGTCGAGAACCTTCGCCGCGAGCTGGCGGTCGCATCCGAAGCCGGCGGCGAGGAGTCCCGGGCTCTCGCCGAACGCCTCAGCGCCGCTTTGGAATCCGCTACTCGCCTGACCCTCCTCGACGCGCTGACGGCAGCGTCGGACGAGATCACACGCGATATGGCACCTGGCTCCGTCTATGTCAGGCTGCGCGGCCGCGACGCCGAATTCGTCGTCACACCCCCACCTGCACCGCACGAGCCCGCGCCGACTCTCACCACTTCGGCCGTCGTGATCGATTCCGATGACACCAACATGGTCCGCATCAACCTGCGCCTACCCGAGCAGCTCAAACAGCGTGTCGAAGAGGCCGCCGGCGGCGAGGGCATGTCAGTTAACGCGTGGCTCGTCCGCGCGGCGACCGCAGCCCTCGATCCCGGCGCGTCACGCACCGAACGCAAGAGCGCGTCCAGCAGCAATCATTTCTCCGGCTGGGTCCGCTAGCACCCCTCCGGCTCCACTTTTGCACACGAGAAGGGCACAGCCATGCCAACTTTCGATACACCCGAACCCGTTTCCGTCGCAATCGAACTCGCAGTCGGTGACGCCCGACTGACGGCGGGCGACCGCGTCGACACCGTTGTCGAGGTCCTCCCCCGCAACTCGGCCAAGAAGGCAGACGTCAAGGCGGCCAACGAGACAACTGTCGACTTCGCCGGTGGCCGCCTCCGCATACACGGACCCAAGGCCGGCATCTTCGGCTCGGTCGGATCGATCGACGTGACGATAGAAACGCCGTCGAAAGCCCAACTCGACGTCGATCTTGCGGTCGGTTCGCTGCGCGCGAACGGTACGTTCGGCGATTGCCGCGTCACGAGCGGCGTCGGCAACGTGCACCTGACCGACGCCGGAGCCCTTCACGTGAAGACCGGCGCCGGCGATGTCACGGTCGGCCGGGTCGGCGGGCGCGCAGAGGTGACCACCGGATCCGGCGACGTACAGATCACGCGGATCGACGGGTCGGCAACGATCAAGAACTCGAACGGGCGCAGTTGGGTCGGCACAGTCACCGGAAATGTGAACGCAAAGTCGGCAAACGGCAGCATCGTCGTCGACAGCGCACACGGCACCGTCTCGGCGAAGACTGCCAACGGCAGCGTCCGGATCGGCGAAGTAGTCCGGGGCTCGGTCCTGCTCGAAAGCGCAATGGGCGAAATCGAAATCGGCGTCCGCAAAGGCACCGCCGCGTGGCTCGACGTGAGCACCAAGTTCGGCAATGTGCACAACACACTCACGCAGGCCGCTGGACCGGAGACGAGCGACGAGACCGTCGAGGTCCGCGCCCGGACCGCGTACGGCGACATCGTCATCCATCGGACAGGAAGGGCAAGCAAATGACCACTACCCAATTCGCCATCGCCGCAGCGGGACTCCGCAAATCCTATGGTGCGAAGCTGGTTCTCGACGGCATCGATCTCCACGTTGCCGAGGGCACGATTTTCGCGCTCCTCGGCCCGAACGGCGCGGGGAAGACGACCGCGGTCCAGATTCTCTCGACCCTGATCGAACCGGACGCCGGCGTTGTGCGCGTCGCGGGACACGACGTGGCTGCGGATCCGGAATCGGTGCGGTCGGCGATCGGCGTCACCGGTCAGTTCTCAGCCGTCGACAACCTCTTGACGGGCGAGGAGAACCTCCTTCTCATGGCGGATCTGCATCACCTGCCGCGAGCGCAGGGCCGCGCCCGCGCGGCCGAGCTGCTCGAACAGTTCGACCTGATGGAGGCGGCGACGAAGACAGCCGTCACATATTCGGGTGGCATGCGACGCCGGCTCGACCTCGCCATGACGCTCGTGGGCGCACCCCGCATCATCTTCCTCGACGAACCGACGACCGGGCTCGACCCGAGAAGCCGTCGCAACATGTGGCAGATCATCCGCGATCTCGTTGCCGACGGCGTGACGATCTTCCTCACGACTCAGTACCTCGAGGAGGCCGACCAGCTCGCCGACCGCATCGCTGTGCTCGACCACGGCACGCTCGTCGCGGAAGGCACTCCGGCCGAGCTGAAGCGTTTGGTCCCCGGCGGGCACATCAGCCTCCAGTTCGCGGATGCGGACGAACTCGAAGCAGCGGCGCACGCCCTCGGCGCTGTGGCCCGCGACGACGCCGCACTCACCTTGGCGGTCCCCAGCGATGGCGCCGTCCAATCGCTGCGCACGGTGCTCGATCGACTGCATTTCGAATCCATTGCAGTCGAGAGCCTTTCGATTCACACGCCCGATCTCGACGACGTATTTCTCACTCTCACAGGCACAGCGAAGGAAGCGGTCCGATGAGCACTCTCACCTACGCGGTCAGCGACTCGGCAACGATGTTGCGGCGCAACCTGAAACACGCCAAGCGGTATCCGGCCCTCTCCCTCAGCACCGCCGGCATGCCGGTGATATTTCTGCTGCTGTTCGTGTACGTCTTCGGCAATGCGCTCGGTGACGGCATCGGGGGCGGCGGCCGGGCGGGCTACGTCAACTATCTCGTCCCCGGCGTCATCATGATGACCGTCGCGTCCGGCACGATGTCGACGGCGATCTCGGTGTGCACCGATATGGCCGAAGGTATCGTCGCCCGCTTCCGCACTATGGCGATATTCCGGCCGTCGCTGATGACGGGTCACGTGATCGGCAGCATGATTCAAACGCTCGCCAGCCTCGCAGTCGTCTTCGGAATCTCGGTACTGGTCGGCTTCCGTCCCACTGCCACACCTGTCGAATGGCTCGCGGTGTTCGGCTTGCTCGCGGCGCTGACATTTGCGCTGACCTGGCTGGCGGTAGCGTTCGGCCTCGTCTCGAAGACGCCGGAGGGTGCGAGCAACCTGCCGTTGCCGCTGACGCTTCTGCCGTTGATCGGAAGCGGCTTCGTCCCAACGGATTCGATGTCGAGCGGCCTGCGCTGGTTCGCGGAGTACCAGCCGTTCACTCCAGCGATCGAGACCTTGCGCGGACTGCTGATGGGCACCGAAATCGGCAACAGCGCCGTCATCGCCCTCGGGTGGTGCGTCGCGATCACACTGATCGGATACTTCTGGTCGCGAAGTCTTTTCAATCGCCCCATCTAGCGAACACCCCTACCCAGCGTGCACTCTGAAAAGGCCACCATCGCAAGGGAGACAGATGACCGACCTACTCCACGCCGGCGTCGAAGGGCAGGCAGCGGCAATCCGCGCCGATGACGTGAGTGCAACCGAACTCACGGACCTGGTTCTCGGTGCCATTCGCCGACTCGATCCGATGGTGAATGCCTTCTCCGAGGTGCTCGCCGACGCGGCGTTGGAGGACGCGGCACATTTGGACACGATCCCCGCCGCGAAACGTGGGCCACTGCACGGTATACCCATCGCCATCAAGCAGGAGAACGACGTTGCGGGGTCGGTGACTACCTTCGGTGGCCGATCCAACGTCACTCCTGCCGCACATGACAGCGAAGTGGTGCGGCGACTGCGCCGAGCGGGCGCCGTCATCGTCGGGAAGACGACGATGCCTGAGTTCGGCCTCTGGCCGCTGACCGAGTCGGAGACAACCGGCATCACCCGCAATCCCTGGAGTCTCGCCCACAGCACCGGCGGCTCGAGCGGTGGGTCTGCCGCCGCGGTCGCGTCCGGGATGGTCGCGACCGCCATCGGCGGAGACGGCGGCGGATCGATTCGCATCCCTGCTTCGTGTTGCGGGCTCTTCGGCCTGAAACCCTCTCGCGGCCGGGTGAGCACGGCCCCGAACCCGGACCTCTGGCATGCGCTAGGCGTGATCGGCCCCTTGACGAGGACCGTCATGGACAGCGCGATCGTCAACGACGTGATCGCCGGCTCACGCCCGACGGACCGCTACCACGCGCCGCCGTTGCGCGAGTCGCTGGTAAACGCCGTCGGCCGCGAGCCTGGACGTCTGCGGATCGGCGTGTCGATGAAGCCCACCGCGTTGGGCGCAGCCTGCGACGCAGAGATCGAGGCCGCGACCCGCGCTGTCGCAGAAGCCTTTTCGGCCCTGGGCCACGAGGTCCGAGAAGTCGATCCGAAATATCCCGACGTGACGATCGCGTTCGTGCCGCAAGTTTTCGGCGGAGTCCGCGAAGAAGCCGCCCGCGTAGAGCACTACGACCGACTCGAAGGGCGCACCCGCACCGTGCTGCGCCTCGGCACCTGGGCGCGCCCGTTCGTCACCCGGTACGCGGTCTCCGAGAGCAGCCGAGTCGCGGCGAAAGTCAACACGATCTTCGACGACATCGACGTGCTACTGACACCGACCTTGCCGCGCGTGCCACCCAAGACACCCGCCCTGCCCGGAAACGCGATACGGGCGTTGTTCACAGCGCTGCCGATGACCGCCTACACCGCAATGTGGAACTTGTGCGGCAATCCTGCGGCCTCACTGCCAGCGGGTTTCTCGAAGTCCGGCCTGCCGATCGGCGTCCAGATAGTCGGCAGGCCCAACGACGAGCCGACTCTCATGTCCCTTGCCGCGCAGATCGAACGGGCCGACCCGTGGGTCGGCTGTTGGCCGAGCCTCTGAACCGCGTGCTTTGATCGAAGTATGGCGATTCCTCCATACCTGCATCCGTTCGTGGTTCCGGTAGCCGAATGGCCGCGACAGCGCGAGGGCAGCATCGACGTGTACCGGCCGGCTGAGCCTGGCGGCGACCCGCTACCGGTCGTCGTCTTCGTTCATGGCGGACCGCTGCCGCCCGGTCTCGAAGTGGGCCCACGTGATTGGCCGATCTATCTCGGCTACGGCGCCCTCGCGGCCGGAAGCGGCGTAGTCGGTGTGACGGTCGAACACCGACTGCAGTCGACTCTCGAATATGCCACTGCCGCAGCCGATGTCGCCGACGCAGTCACACAGTCCCGCGAGCTGCCGGGCGTGGATCCGGATCGCGTTGCCCTGTGGTTCTTTTCGGGCGGCGGTTTACTCTCCGCCGATTGGCTGCGCAAGCCACCGCCGTGGCTACGGTGCGTCGCGCTGACCTACCCGATCCTCTCGCCGCCGCCCGGCTGGGGCGTCGACGAAAAGTTCGACCCGGCGGACGCGGTGGCAACGGTCGGCGGCCTGCCCGTCCTGTTGACACGCGTCGGCCGGGAGCGCCCCGAATTCGCCGCCACCGTCGAAGCGTTCACAGCAGCCGCGAGAGAGCACGAGGTTGACCTGGAGGTGATCGACGTGCCGAACGGCCAGCATGGGTTCGACACGTTCGATCACACAGAGGAATCGCGCGACGCGGTGGTCGAAGCAATGAAATGGGTGACGGCGACGCTACAGAAGTAACTCAGCGATCCAGCTGCTGCTGCAACCGTTCGAGCCAGGCGACCAGCGCGTCATGCTGAGACGAGTCGATGACATCGTCGGCATGGTCGGCAGCTTGGTCGATGTAATCCTGTGCTTCGGCACGGTTGCCCACTGCGATCAGGCGCTCGGCCTCTTCGAGGTCCGACCGCGCGTCGAGATTCGCAACCGTCGATTGGGCTTGCTCGTTGAACACGACTTGCTTGACCACCCACAGTGCGTCGCCGGGTCCCGAATCGAAGGAGAACGCCATCGTGGCACCTGCAACGATCGCGATCGCCGACGCAGCCGCGGCAATCGGGCGGAGGCGGCGCCACCGACCGCTACTGGCAATGCGGGCAGTACGTGCGCCGATCTCCTGATTCACCGCGTCGATCACGTCGTCGACGGTCGGCCCTGCCGGCAGTTCCGGCGAAACGATCTCCGTACGCCAGTTCGACAGCAATGTCGCCAGCTCGTGATCCTCGCCGGCAACTGGGACTAGCGGACGGCCTTTGATGATCGCTTCGATCAACTCGTCGTCGCGGTGGATCGCTGAGACGTCCGGGAAAACGTCGTCTTCGCGCGCCGAACGACGGGTGTCCTGGCTGGTCAAAACGACATCACCCGCCTCACCTATCCGCCGTCGGTTCGCGCATCGCAATGCGCGCTCGTTTTGTTAATCGTCGCGCACCGCGTGTCGTTACGGTAGCTCGAAAAGAAGATTTGCATCGACTTGACATCGGCAACGTAGCGTTTGAATCAATTTCGCGATGATCTAGGCAGATCGTGGGTACTCCACCGCTAACGTGCCGTGGACGGCGCGCCCACAGTCCTGGAGGTCGCGATGCCAAGTCTCGGTGACCGCGCACAAGCGCGGACCTTCTGGATCGTGCTGTGCAAAGAACTTGTCGGCGTGAAATACGCACTGATCCATGCCGAGCAGGACGGTCACCGGGAACTCGTGAATCTACTCCTCAAAGAGCGACACGAGATTCGGCGAATGCTCGCCGTACTGGTCGAGCAGTACCCCGAACTTTCTCGCGAGTCACACAAAACCGCACGCACCGTCGCGCAGGCACACGGCCGGCCGCATGCCTGGAACGTGCGAGCGCAGAACCCGATTCGCTGATCCCGCGGTTCGATCGCGGTTCGGTCTCGACGCCGCGTGTCTGCAAGTCTTCTCGCCCGTCGGCGGGCTAGCCTCGGGCTTCCGCGTCCGCCGAGGGGTGCCATGGGTATACGAGTTCAGGTAGGTGTCGGACCGCTGCAGTGGTCGCGACCTATTCGGATACCCCGTGCCCAGCGCAATGCATTGAACTTGATCGGCAGCCTGCTCTACCTCGTGTTGCTTGCCGCGCTGTGGCTCGGCTATGCCTTGGCACTGCTCAACAGCTGGCGTTTCGCACTCGTCCTGTTCGTTGCGATCGGGGTAGTTCTCGGCGGCGGCCTGTGGTGGCTCGGACGCCGGGCCTGGGAACAGTGGGGCGTCGGGTTAGTGGCCGGTCGCGGCTAGGGTCGCACAGATCCGATACAGCGGGCTTGCTGGATCCGCGTGGTCCAGCGCCGGTTGCCGATGCGCGCCAACAGAGTGAATCGCGCTCTCCGCAGCGTCGACAAGCGCCTTCGGTGGCGCCATGCCGGCTGCGGCGACCTCGAAAGACAGGTCCGTGATGTCGTCGACGACGTCCTCGAGGGCGAGCGCGACAGGCGAGTCGGATCGTGCAGTCGGGCTGAGTGCGGCGGGTTCGAGAGCCGCCTCTTGGAGAGATCGGCGGAACATGTGCGCGCTGTCGTATGCCGCGCGCCGCAATTTCCGGAGTGCGACCGCGGAGACTGCGGGATCGGCCGCCGCTCGAAGGTACGCGGCGACCGCCTGCGTGGTGGCGTGCAGCGGAGTGTGCGGTGCGAACAATCGCGCCGGAAGCAGCACGTACCCGATGACGACCGCGATTGCGCAGCCGATCAGCGTGTCGAGCAATCGCAACCCGGGCGCGAGCGGATTGATCTCACCGATGCTCGCGCTCAGCAAGGTCGACGTCGTGACGCCTATGACGAACAGGCCGTACACCTTCGGCGCCGCAAGGGCCGAGAGGCCCATCGCGATCGCGGCCCCTGATGCCAGCACCCAGTTCCCGGGCGCAGCGAGCAGCAGAGCGGCGGCGAGAACTGCTCCGACAACGCTGCCGGCAACTCTGTTCACCACCCGAACGAAGACGGACTGCAACTCCGGACGCACAACGACGGCGACCGTCAACGGCAGCCAGAAGGCGTGATGCTCGCCGTGGAGAACCGCCGCGGCGGCGGTCGCCACAGCCATGCAGATCGCGAGTCGAACACCAGACCCCACGGATGTCCTGCTCGTCGCGACTGCCATTACCGATCGCAGAGTCCGCGACGCTTGCACAGCTTCGGTCTCGTCGACCGATGGGTGCCGGGCGGGCCTCGTCAGCGCCGCAAGGACCAGGTTTGCGGATCGGTCGTCGGCGGCGACCGAAATAGGCTTTCCGGCTGCGACGTCTGCGGCAGCGGCACGCAGGATGTCACCCGCACCGGGCGGTTGAGCCTCGCCCCGCGCGTACAGAATGTTCGTTGCGATGGTGACGCGCCGTGCTGCCTGCGCTGCCGCTTCGATCGCGTCGACGGCGACGGTGCCGCGTCGGATGTTCAGGCGATAGGCGTAGAGCGTCGCCCGGCACTCGCCGGCGGCGTCCCCCACAGCGCGGCGCGCGCTGGGTGCGTCAGCGCCGCCGATCACGTCGAGCAATTCCGCATTTCTGAGCAGCAACGCGCTGATCGCCGCGCGCTCGCGGCGAGGTTGCCACGTGATCGATTCGGAAGCGACGATCACAGCCACGACCGCCGAGCCGATCAGGTACCAGAGGACCAGCGGCCCCAGCGTGAGCGGCGATCCGCCGAACTGCCCGTAAGCCGTACCCACGACCAGTAGCAGTGAGAACGCCGAGAACGCAGGACCGATGGCACTGACCGACCCGGCCAACAGAGCCATGACGGCGGCCACCAGCACCGCGGGACCGAGGCTGTTCGACGTGGCAGCCGCGACGGCAAAGCCCGCCACGGCTCCCGTCGCCTGCATCGCCATCGCGGTCAGCCGAGAGCGATGAGACCCGCTGATAGCGAACAGAATTGACATCGTTGCAGCGAAATACGCGACACCGATCGACGCCGGCTCCCCGAATCCGACGCCGGCGAGTGCAATGATTCCCGCCGCCGCCAGAGCGCGAATTCCCGCACCGACCGCCCACGGAGCGCCCGACGGGCGCAACGCATCCCAGGCCCGCGCCGAGGCAACGTCGTAACGGCGGGCGAAGTCGTCGGTCACGCCTTGCATTCTGACCGATCTAGCGTGCCCAGAACGCTTCCAGCTGCTTCGCAACCAATGCTGGATCCACGAGAAGCGGCGCAAGGTGGCCTGCACCCGGGACGGTTGCAGCGGATCCGCACGACATTGTCGCGACGGCTTCTGCCGCCTGCTCCCACGTCCAGCCCTCCTGCCCACCTGCGCCGACAAGCATGAGCGTGGGCGCAGTAATCGACGAAATGAGCGTGCGCACCGACCTGCGCCGAATCATCAGACACGTCATGGCACGAAACATTGCTGTGCGGTTGGCATTTCGGAACGCATCCATCGTCACGCGCGCATGCACCGGTTGGGCGGCGATCGCGTCCTTACCGAGGAGCGCGCCTTCGAGGGTTCGAGTCAACGGAGCGACCGGTCCGGCGAGGCGGTACGCCTGCACGAGCGGAACGATCCGCGTCCACCGTTCCACGAGGCCGAGCGCGTCCAGCGGGGTCCCGATCGTTACCAGACTTCGGACTCGGGCCGGCGAGGTGGCCGCGAGAACAATTCCGACGTGACCACCCAGCGCGTTGCCCACCCAGTCGACCGGCTCTGAAATCCTCAGGTGATCAAGCACTTCGACGGCCGCGGTGGCGCACTCTTCGATCGTGAAGTCGCGATCGATCGGCTCGCTGCGACCGTGATTCGGGGCGTCGATCAGGACCACGCGGCGACCCGGCGCGAGCGCGGCGACGACGAGCTCCCACGATCGCTGATCGACGAAAAGGCTGTGCCAGAACACGGTAACCGGACCGGAACCGAAAGTCGTGACATACAACTGGCCGACGGCGGTGGTGACGAGGTTCGGCATCGGACTTCCCTTCAGATTTACTTCGGAAGCCGAAGCTTCACCTTCCGAAGTATTCTCTGAAGTTGTGACATCGTCAATAGATCTGCCGAAGGACCGGCAAGCGATCGGGCAGCTGCTCGTGCGACTGCTCCGCGAGTTCAGGGCGGAGTTGGCAGCCCCTCGCGCCGAACACGGGTACGGCGATCTGCGCGACGCACACATGCAGATTTTCGGGAACATCGGCACCGGCGAGATGCGACTCACCGAGTTGGCGGCGCGCGCACAGCTCAGCCTGGCGGCGACGTCGGAACTCGTGAACGAACTCGAAACGCTCGGCTATCTCGAGCGGCGCCCGGACCCGACCGACGGCCGCGCAAAGCAAATCGTGCTGACGGCGCGTGGCCGCAAGCTGATGGCCGACGCCGGTGGGCGGGTCGGCGAAATCGAAGCCCACTGGGCGTCGATCGTCGGCGCCGAGCGCTTTCACGCGACCTGCCAGGTGTTACAGGAACTGCTCGACGGTCTCGATCCCAGTCATTGACCGGCCACCGAGACGCCGCACTCATCGAGTGCATAGTTCTGCAGGCCGACGCGCCGACCGGCAACCTGTAAAACCGCACTCTCGACGCAGCTTCGGCTGTCCACCGGACTTGCATCCGGGCCTTAGCCCGCTCGAACGAACTCGCGCGCAAACATCTCGACGCACTGGTCGAGTAGACGCCGCCAGCGGTCACCGCCGGGCTCGTTGCTCATCTGTTGCGTGACGAGCCCGCTCAACATCGCTGTCCAAGTGTCCAGAGCGGCGGGCTCGGCGATTCCGACTTCGAAGAATCGTTGCTCGAACAACTCCATCACTTGGCGCGACACCGCGTATGAGCCCTCGGACGGCTCGAATCCAGGGACTACCCGCCAGAACATCAGTTGCAGCCGAGCAGGATTGGCCACGGCAAAATCGAAGAACCAGTAGGCAATCGCCCGTAGCCGTCCAATCGGGTCGTTTGGTAGGTCCAAGATTCGGGACTGTTCGAGCAGTTCGGAGTAGGACCGCGAAAACATTTCGTCGTAGATCTGATCCTTTCCCGTGAAGTAGACGTACAGCGACGGAGCTCGGACGCCGACCGCTCCCGCCAGTTCACGCAGCGACCAACCCGTCAGACCGTGCTCGCCCGAAAGCCGCCACGCGGCCGCAACGATGTCGTCCCTAGTGGCGAGATGCCGTTGCCTGCGGTTGTCCAACGCAACTTCCTAACACTGTTCGGAAAACTCTTGCCCACTCAGATCCATGGCGATATCCTAACGGTGTTAGGAGGTTCGTGACATGACCCAGATCATGGAAATCCGACCCATCAGCCGCGAATCCGACGCGAAGGAAGTCGCGCTCGCCAGCTACGACGATCTGCTCGATCTCATCGATTCGCTTGCGGACGAAGACTGGCGCATTCCGACGGAATGTCCTGGCTGGACCGTCGAGGACATGGTTGGACACCTCATCGGTGCGGCAAAGGCGAACGCGTCGAAACGCGAAATGCTGCGTCAGCAACTGTGGGGATATCGCCACTCGCGTGATTTCGACGGCAACCCACTCGATGCGGCAAACGCACTCCAGGTCAGGGACCACGCCGACCTCACAGCAACCGAGCGAAAAGCGGCCCTGCGGACGTTAGCGTCGGACGCGGTGCGCGGTCGCATGAGCATCCCGAAGCCGCTCCGAGCCGCGAGCGTCTCAGTCGCCGGCACCGGATCCACATCGAGCATGCCCAAGAAGGCGAAGCTCGGGCACGCGATGGACGTCGTCCTGACCCGCGATGTGTGGATGCACCGAATCGATATTTCCCGGGCTACGGGCCGAGACATCGCCTATTCGGCGGTCGACGCGCGAATCGTCGAAGACGTGGTCAGCGAATGGGCGCGCGCACACAACGAGTCCTTCTCCGCTGTGCTGAGCGGACCCGCGGGCGGCACATTCGAGCATGGCAGCGGCGGACCTCGTATCGAGATGAACGCCATCGAATTCTGCCGGACGCTCTCCGGACGCGCCCACGGGACGGGGCTGCTGGCCACGAAGATCTGGTTCTAGCCGACCCCGTCAGACCACACCGAGGTAACCCAAGAACGCCGCAATACCCACAATGACAATCGGGTTGATCTTGGTGCGCACGAAGATGAGAACGCAGACGGCCGTGAGAAGGTATGCGCGCCAATCATGATCGGCTGCGCGGCTCATGACGAGGGACGTCGCCAGAATGAGGCCGACGGTTATCGGCGCGAAACCCTTCTCGACAGCCTGGCGAAATTTCGATTCTTGGGCCTTCTGCCAAAACAGGGTGACGGTGTACACCAAGCTCGCAGCGGGAACGACCATCGCAACGGCGGCAATCACACCGCCGAGAATTCCGCCGAGCACACCACCGACCGAAAGGCCCGCGCCGTAGCCGACCATCGCAACGATCAGGATGCTGGGGCCCGGCGTCGTTTGCGATATCGAGAAGAGGTCTGCGAACTGGGCGCTCGTCATCCAATGCTGCTGTTCGACGGCCCGCTGGTGCATGTCGGGCAGAACAGTGTTTCCGCCGCCGATCGACAACAACGACAGCGAGCCGAACAGCACCGCAATATCCACGAAGGTGTTCATGAGACCTTCTTTCTCGGCCATGCCCAGATGAGGCTCAACGGAGCGAGGATCGCCAAGGTCAGCATGAGTGGCCACCGCAGCAATCCGTTCAGAACGAATGCCGAGACGAAGAACAGGACCGGCACCACAGCAGTCAGGCATTTCTGCCCGGTCTTGATCACCATTGCCAACGTCAGCGCGACCGCCGCAGCCGATGCGCCGTGCAACGCGCCTTTGACGGCCGGGATCTCCTTGAAACGAAAGTAGGCGAATGCCAACGCAATAACGATCGTGACCGGTACGAGGCAGAGTCCGACAATCGCAGCGATCGCCCCCCGCAGACCGGCCAGTTTCGTGCCGGTGAACACGGCGAGATTCACCTGGTTCGAGCCCGGCAAGATGCGGCACATCGTCATCGCGGAAAGGAACTCTTCCTCAGCTAGCCATTTCTTCTGCACGACAATCACTTCGAGCGACCAGGCAGAAAGTCCGCCGCCGAACGATGCGAGCGCGATGTGGTTGAACGTCCACGCCAGTTCGACGAGTGATACACGCGGTGCGGTGACCTCACTCATGCATGAGCTGTTCGTCGTGCGGAAAGTCGTCCTCCGCATGCTGTGCCGAGCCGAGCGGATCCGGCGGGTCGTAATGATGGGAAAGATCCCAGTCGGTGTCGAAGACACCCTTCAGCCGTTGGACGATGGCCAGGTCGCCCGTTTCGATGCCGAGTTCGCGTCGGAGGTCGAACGCGCTGCGGTCGATGTTCATGGATCCGACGAGGGCGCGAGTGTTATCGGCTATGAGGACTTTGGCGTGAACGCGCAGATTCTTCTGCTTGTGCACCTTGACGCCGAATCGTCGCAGGGTCCGCAACGACGCGAACGTATCCAACATGTCCCACTCGCTGATGCCGTGCGCGCCACCGCAAAGCACGTGGACGTGCACGCCACGGTCGGCCGCCGCAAGCAGGCGTTCCAGAATGACGGCGTCGACGTACTTCGGGTGCTGCACGTCGAGACGATGCTGGGCGGAGTCGATGAATCGCGCCATGTGCAGGCGTGAATTCGAGTTGCTCCAGAGCAGCCCCTCATAGGCCGAGGGCGTCCAATCCTTGTGCTCCCAGTCGGCGTCGAAAACTTCGACGACCTGCTCGATATGGCGGGGATCCTCGGTGACGACACCGTAGTCGCGTGTTGCGGTGAAGTACTTGGTGCATAGGTTGAAGGTCGCGACCAGGGCCCTGACGCCGTCTACGACGATCGACTTCTCGTGCGTGACATAGAACTTCGGGCTGCACCACTGCACCGGGACACCGGCGGTTTCGAACGCGTCGAATGTCTCGTCGTTCGCCCGATCACCGCCCGAACGTTTCGGATTGAGCATGACGCGGACGGCGACACCACTCTTGTGCCGCTCGATCACCGCCTGGATCAACTCTGGTTCAGTGAAGGTGAATTGCTTTACGAGCAGCGACGTTTGGGCAGCGTCGATGAAGTCGCGAACTGGGCGGATTCCGTCGTCCGGCTCCACGATGAGCCGCGACGCGAGCGAAGGCATGGCGGAAAGCTAGCACCGATTCCATCGGTTTACGACGGTATAGCGCGCCGAATCTATCCGGCTGCAACGCCCTTCATGCCACCGAAGAATGCCTCCGACTCGATGAGGCCTTCATCGCTCGGCGCCTCGTGTCTGCCGAAGACGCGCTCGGCTTGTTTGCGCCGCAGGTCCATGTGCGCCAACGGTGGTATTTCGTAGCCGTACAACTTCTGGGCCTCACGCGGCGTCATCGTGACCTCCGAGACTGCCGGTATTCCCAGGACCGCCGGCATCATGATCGGCGCGGTCCCCGGCACCAGCCACGACCAGACGGCGTCATAGAGATGCAGGTTGCTGTTCACCGCTGTCATCAGCGCACGCATCGCCGTCTGGACCACTTTGTCTTCGACCGTCGACTGCGTGATGCCGAACATCTGGCGCATGTACTGCGGATACGTCGAAATCGTTGCCGCAGCGACGAATCGGCCGATGAGACTCATGATCGGCGCCGTAATCTCGGGCATGTCCTGGGGCATCGCCAGCTCGGGGTGCAGGATCATTCGCGTCATCGACTGGGCAAGCGCGGACGCAGCAAGACGGGGTCGCCACGATTCGAAGAACTCGATGACCGCTTCGCGACTGCGTGGTACGTCGTCGGGATCGATGGTCTGGCACTGCGCTGCCACGGCACACTGCGCCCAATACTGCGTTTCCTCTTCCTCGGACAGCTTGCCGGGACCGAAGATCTCATAGCAATAGAGGATCGAGTGCCACGCCGTCATATGAATCCACAGTTGGGATTCAGGCGAGTTGGAGTCGTAGCGACCGCCGGTGACGGGATCTATACCGATCCCCTTCGAGTGGACCTTCACGAGAATGTCGGCAGCCTTCGTTGCCGACGCGGTGTCGCCGCTCGCGACAAGCGCGAAGTACCGCATCGTGCGTTCGTACCGCGTTCGAGTGCGCGCGCGAACGCCGCCGGAGGCTTCGACGGACGCGTTCAGATTTGGATCCAACTGCTCGATCGTCACCGCGCGCATGAAGCCCATCAGGGCCGAACTCGGGTAGGTCCACACTTTCCAGGTCACCGAGCCAGGACCGAAAAAGCCGTAGTCAGCGGCTGGTTCGTACTTCTTTTTGATGAGGTCCAGACGCACTTCCCCCACCTTGCCGATCTTGTCGATCGCCGTGAAGACCGTGTCGATATCGAGGAGACCAGCCATTGGACCACTCCTGAATGTGCTCGAACAGGACGCCTTCGTCCTGAAACGAGCGTACGCACGAAAACCGGACTCATTGCCGGTTTTCGTGCGTATTGCCTATATCGAGACCTGCACTCGCCTAGTGCATGCTGACCGCTGCACCCTCGCGCTTGGCCGGGAGCAGCAGGGAGAGCAGTACGACGATCAGACCGCAGACCGCGCCGGCGATGAACGCCCATTGCAGCCCGCCCACGAACGCAGCGTCAGGCGGGGAACCTTGCTCCGCCAGCGCGCTGGACCGGTTCTCCAGGATCACGACCAGCGCAGCGGTACCGACCGCGCCCGCGACCTGTTGCAACGTGCCGAGCAGCGAGCTGCCGTGCGAGTAGAGGTCCGGTGTGAGGTCGCCGAGGCCGAGGGTGAAGACCGGCGTGAAGATCGCCGCCAGGCTCACCATCAGGATCACGTGGACCGCCAGGATCAGCGCGTACGGGGTATCCGCCTCGATCTGGCTGAATGCGCCGAGCGCCAAGCTCATGACGATTGCGCCCGGGATGACCAGAATCCGCGCGCCCTTCAGGTCGTAGATACGGCCCACGCGCGGACCGAGCACGCCCATCGCGATACCACCGGGCATGACCAGCAGACCGGTCTGCACAGCGGACAGACCACGCAGGTCCTGGAGGTAGAGCGGGAGCAAGATCATCGAGCCGAGGAACGCCATGAACGCGACCGCCATCAGCACCAACGTGACTGCATAGTTGCGGTGCTTGAGCGTACGAAGATCCATCAGCGGGCTTCCCGAGGACTGCAGACGCAGCTGGTATGCGACAAACGCCGCAACCAGAACCACACCGATGCCGATGATCGCGCTCAGCTGGCCACCGCTGCGGGCACCGATCTCGCTGAGACCGAAAACCAGAGCAGCGAACCCGAAACCGGCCAACGCGACACTGAGCCACGACACCGGGCCGACCTTCGTCTCCCCCACGTTCTTCAGGTGCCGCAAGCCGAACGCCGTCATGCCGGCCGCGACCGGCAGCACGAACGCGAAGATCAAACGCCACGAACCGAGTTGCAGGATGAGTCCCGAGATCGCGGGGCCGAGTGCCGGCGCCACCGAAATGGCCAGCGTGACGTTGCCCATCACTCGTCCGCGGTCCGCCTCGGGAACGACCTGCATCAACGTGGTCATCAGCAGCGGCATCATCACCGCAGTTCCGGCGGCCTGAATTCCGCGGCCGGCCAGGAGCACTCCGAACGTCGGGGCCAGTCCCGCCAGCAAGGTACCCGCGCCGAACACCACCATCGCAACCGTGAACGCGGTGCGGGTCGTGACGCGCTGCAGGAACCAACCTGTGATCGGGATGACCGCGGCCATCGTGAGCATGAAGACCGAAGACAGCCACTGCGCGGTGCGAGCCGTGACGTCGAAATCGACCATCAGCCTCGGCATCGCGTTGATCATGATCGTCTCGTTCAGGATCACGACGAACGTCGCGCCCACGAGCAGCTTGATGATCAACGGCGTTTTGCCGGTCGCAGCCTGGCTGGATTCGCCTGAGTCAGGAACTTCGACTACGTCGGTAGCGACAGTCATGAGACCCCCTAAATCGGTGTTGCGGAAGCCCCTGTGACCACCCGCTTATAGATACGTCGAACGCGGTGCCCCCAATTCGACACGACCCGCGTCTAAAAATCGAACGATTTTCGAGCGCGCCGAGGGGTACCAACCGCGCGGGCGCCGTTCGTATTCCCGCGCTCTCCTACAATCCGAGTGATGGGTGACACCACGATCCGACGCAGTTACACCGAAATTGCCGACCTTTACATTCGGCTGTTCGGTGACGTGAGCAGTGTCGATCCCGACGACCTCCGGTTCCTGGAGCGCAATTTCGGCGGCTGCGGTGGGGTCGTGCTCGACGTCGGTTGCGGGCCCGGTCACCTCACCGCATTCCTGGTAGACCTCGGTGTCACTGCCCACGGCATCGACCTGGTACCTGCGTTCATCGATTACGCGCGCGCGAATCGGCCCGAGATCACATACGAGGTCGGATCGATGAGCACACTCGACGTTCCCGACGGATCAGTATCGGGAATCCTCGCCTGGTACTCGCTGATTCACTGCGAACCGACCGAACTATCTGCGGTGCTCGCCGAGTTCCGCAGGATGCTGTCGCAGGGCGGCATGCTGGTCGTCGGCTTCTTCGAGGGCGAAGGCTCCTTCGCCCACAAGGTGACTACCGCCTACCGCTGGCAGGTCGACGAAATGTCGGCGACGTTGCACGTTGCCGGCTTTGCCGAGGCAGACCGCCTGCACCGGCCCGCGACCGACACGACGCGCCCGCACGCTGCACTCGCCGCTCGGGCGAAATAGCAACGGTCAGCCAGGCAAATCCGCCGGACTGATCGGCGCGTCGGGATCCAAAGTCGAGTTTCCTGGCTCCGGCGCAAATGCGACGCAGTTGAGCGGACGAAGGGACTCCCAATACGAACCGGATGCCGGGGCAGCGCCGGACAGCAACTCCGTGCCGTGTCGCACGATTCCATCGTCGCCGACGATGCCCGAGAAGACCCAGACGTTGTCCGGCTTGTTGTTCCACTTGATCCTGAAATTGATGACGTGACGGTTGATCTCGCCACTGATAATCGTCCCGTCGACAATGCCGCCGTCGTCGAATTTGACGCGCGCCGAACCGCCCGGCACCAGGCCCGTCGAGGTGAAAGTAACCGTCCAGGGGAAGTCGATGCCGTCGCCTCTGGCGATGAACTCCCCGTCGAAGGCGTACTGGGTACAGTTTGCGCTGGGTGGCGCGGCCTGCGCGGACGGTGTGACGGCGAGCACGGAGAACGCGGCCAACGCCGTCGCGGCCATGCACAGCCGGCTTGCTAGTGACATCGAAAATCCCTTCGGGCGTGAGGTTTTCCAAACGGGTGTTCATCGCGGCACGTCCGCTGGACTGATCGGAGCGTCGGGATCCAACGTCGTCCCCGGCTCCGGGGCGGTCGATGCGATGCAGTCGAGCGGCCGCTCGGAGTACCACAGCGCCTCGTAGCCGCCTTCGGTCTGCCGCCTTTCGTCGCCCCGGTAGACGAGGCCGTCGTCACCGACAAAGCCCAGAAAGCGCCAGTAATTGTTGGGCTTGTCCTTCCACTTGATCGTGAACTCGACTTGGCGGCCACTGATCGCTCCGCCGGTCACGGTGCCGTCGACGAAGCCGCCGTCAGCGAATTTCACCCGAGCCGGACCGCTGGGGAATTGGCCCGTGGAACTGAACGTGACTTCCCATTCGGTGGGGCTCCACCCTGACGGGTAGCCCTGCACCCGGAACTCGCCGTTGAAGGCGTATTGCGTGCACGCGGAACTCGGTGGCGCGGCCTGCGCTGGTGTCGCAACAGCGAGCATCGCCAAGGGAGCAATCGCCGCCACAGCTGCGGAAATCCAATATCTGACTGACATACCTAGAGAATCCGGCAGCGCGTCGGGCGCAAACAGTCGGCAGAGGGTTGGAAACACGCCACCCTCGACCTGCGAGCGCCTGCGCTCAACTGGTCAGGCGGAGACGATCGCGTCGACCCATGTGTCTGGCTGGTCGATGTGCAAGAAGTGCGCGGCGCCGGCCAGGGATATCAACCGCGCCCGCGGTAGCAGACGTAGGACGAACGCATCGATCGCACGAAATGCCGGGTCGCTGAGGTCGCCCTCGATCACCGTCACCGGGCAGGTGATCGAGCGAATCGCCGCTCGCGAGGGATACGGCAGGATCAGCTGATCCATCTCCCGCACGGTGCTCGCGGCGTGTCCGGTCATCTGGTCTCGCCACTCTTGCGGCAAACGGTCGTACGCGTTGCCGCCCGTCGTGTGGCTACTCGCCCACCGGTACATCGTCTGCGCCGCCGCTACCGTGTCGCGCCGCAGGTATCGCCGGGCCCAGGACTGGGCTTGCATCATGAGCGTCCCGAGTCTCGGGTGGGTCGCCACGTGCACAGCGGGCTCGGCCAGGAAGAGTTCGGTAACAGATTCCGGAAACGTCGCGGCAAGATCCAGTGCGATCACCCCGCCGGCACTCCAGCCGACGACGGCGGCGGGCGATGCCTCGAGCGCAACGAGCAGCGCGGCCGCGTCCACGGCGTGGTCGGCGATCCTAGCTCGTGGCTCTGTGGACGAACTGCCGAATCCCCTTCTGTCGTAGGCGATCACACGATAGGAACGGGCGAGCCTCTCGATTACCGGAGTCCAGAGATCGATACATGCACCGGTGCCGAGCATCAGGAGAAGGGGTGGCCCACTTCCTCGCTCCTCGTAATAGAGCTCGACTCCGTTTGCCTTCACGGTCGCCATCAGTGGGCCTTTCCAGCAGTACCGAGGAGGATGGGCTGCGCCTCAGGATCCCACGCCGATGGCCTACGAAGGCAAACTCCGCAACATCTGACTGCTCTGCCTATATCCCCCGTTTGAGCCCGACGTGGGCGGAGCGATAACCGAGGCGGGTGTAGAAGACGCGTGCACGTTCGCGGGCTTCATCCGTGGTCACCTGCGCGAGCTGTGCCCCACGTGCGCGCCCGTAGTCGTGCGCCCACTCGAGCATCGCGGTGCCGAGTCCTTTGGAACGTTCCGCGGCCGCGACTCGCAGCCCCTCGACCTGCAACCGGACCGAACCACCCCGGGAAAGTCCTGGAATGACGGTCAATTGCATCGTGGCAACGACGCGATCGGCACCGTTGCGGACAACCCCCAAATAGTTGGCACTGTCGCGAGCGACCACGTCGTAGGCAGCCTCGTATCGCTCGAGCTCTGCGCTCTCGCGATCCTGGCCGAACTGGTCGTCGGACAGCAGAGCAGCGATTGCCCCGACGTCATCGCGACTGGCGCGTTCCAGCCTGAAGGTCCGGCCTCCCACTCGCAGCAGTCCCCGAACCGAGGAGCGCGCCAGTGCCTGCAGACGAGCGACCAGCAGGTCGAGCCATGCGCCGACGTTGGCTCGCGCCTCATCCGTATCGGGATAACGACACCGCAGGTGCAGACCGGACTCGTCGAGAATGAACCACAGCATGACGCCGTCGGTGTGGATGGTTGCGCTTACGTATTGTGCGTCGAGCCCGACGGAATCGATCCGCACCGGCAGTCTCCGCAGGTCCAACCAGGAGATCGCGAACATGCCGGGAGCCACGGGCATACCGCCCCATGGCGCAAGCACGTCGGCGAGCGGCCACGAGCCAAGCTGCACAGCCTCTTTGACCGCGGCTGCCGCCGCGCGCGGTTCTGCAACCGCCGACTCGAGGACCGCGTTGGTGATGAACCAGCCGACCGAGTCATGCCAGTTGTCGTCGAAGCGGCTGTGCACGGGAAATACGGCTCGCAGCGGGGTTCCCGCCAACTCACGGGTCACCGCAGTCATTGCAACAACGGCGAGTGCGAGCGTCGAGACGCCGTCGTCACGGGCCTGCGCAGCAAACGCGGCACCGTCGTCGAGATCGAACACATCGCGCACTTCCACCCGCTCACGCTGGGGCTCGGGTGCGCCGAGGGACAGCGGAAACCGCGGCATCACGCCGCCGCTGTCCGAGATGATGTCAGCCCATCGGTGGCGCACGTGGTCCGGCGCCGCAGGCCGTTCCAGCAACGTTTGCGTGTGTTCGACGAACGCCGGCACACGGCCCGGCAACGGCTTACCGCCCGACCGTCCAGCGGTCAGCACGGAAAGCAGATCGCGCGCGATCACGAGCATCGACCACATATCGACGTGGGCGTGGTCAGCCCCGATCAACACCGTAAGTCCGGCGGCAGTCTCCAGTACGCACAGTCGGTGTGAGGGTTGCTGGTGTGGCGCACACGCGGCATCCAGAACGTCCCGCACCGCGTCGTTGACGGCTTGCCCAGGAGCTATCCGATGCTCGACCCACGCTCCCGGACCGACGTCGAGTTCGCGGAGTTCCGGTTCGCCATCCGCGCCGACCAGGAACGCCGTTCGCAGCGTGCCGTGCCGGGCGATCACAGCCAGCCAGGCATCAGCAAGCGACTCACGCCGAATGGATTGGGGCAGGCGGAAGGACAACGCCATCCAGGAACCGGGCCGCTCGCCCGCACCCACGTGGGCTCGCTGGTCGAAGGACACCGCTAGTCGCCGGTCCAGGACCGACGCAGTGACGTCGTAACCCCAAAGTCGCCCGAACGGCAGGCGCAGGTGCGTGACGTTGGTCAGCCGCATGGCAGTACCCTAGCGCCCCGGTTAACCTGATTGCTCCATCGAAACAAGGAGCCTGATGCCGACTTTCGAGGTTCCCGGAGCCGAACTCGCGGTCAGTCTGAGCGACGAAGGCGGACATCCGGTCGTGCAACTGCACGGCCTCACGTCGAGCCGAGCACGCGATCGGGTCCTCAACCTCGACCTCGGTCGTGGGCTCAGCGGAACTCGACTGCTGCGGTACGACGCACGCGGCCACGGTCGGTCGACGGGACGGAAGGTCCCCGAGGACTACCAGTGGCAGAACCTCGCCGACGACCTCCTGCGACTGCTCGATCGCTGGTTCCCGGGCGAACGGGTCCACGGCGTCGGTCCGTCGATGGGTACCGCGACGCTCTTGCACGCCGCTGCCCGCGAGCCGGACCGGTTTACCGGGCTGACGCTGATGGTCCCGCCCACCGTGTGGGAGACGCGGGCCGCACAAGCGACGAACTACCGACTTGCCGCGGCTCTCATCGAATCCGACGGCGTGGACGCGTTTCTCGCCACCGCGGGCGGAGCAATACCGCCGCCCGCAACGGTCGGTGCGCCCGAAACAGTGCCCGACGTCCCCGACGCCCTATTGCCGTCGTTGTTCCGCGGAGCCGCACTCAGCGACCTGCCCGCGCGCGACGCCGTCGCGCGAATCGACGTGCCGACGACAATCTTGGCGTGGGTCGACGACGCGAGTCACCCGCTGTCGACCGCGGAATCTCTTGCTGACTTGATCCCGCAAGCAACGCTGACCGTCGCCCACACCCCGGAAGACGTACAAATCTGGCCCAAGATCCTGAGCGAGGACGTCGCCCGCCGGGGCTGACCGACTACTTGCTGACGTTGAACCGGAATTCCACGACGTCCCCGTCGTGCATGACGTACTCCTTGCCCTCCATGCGCACCTTGCCGGCAGCTTTGGCTTTGGCCATGGATCCGGCTTCGACGAGGTCGTCGAAGGCCACGATTTCGGCCTTGATGAAGCCCTTTTCGAAGTCGGTGTGGATAACGCCCGCGGCCTTCGGTGCGGTGTCGCCCTGGTGAATCGTCCACGCGCGCGACTCTTTCGGGCCCGCGGTGAGGTAGGTCTGCAGTCCGAGGGTGTGGAAGCCCGCGCGGGCGAGGGCATGCAGCCCGGGCTCGAGCTGGCCGATCGATTCCAGCAACTCCGCTGCCGACTCGGCGTCGAGTTCGAGCAGTTCGGCCTCGACCTTCGCATCCAGGAACACCGAATCCGCAGGCGCGACCGATGCCTTCAATTCGGCAACCTTGGCCTCGTCCGTCAGGATCGACTCGTCGGCGTTGAAGACATAGAGGAACGGCTTGGACGTCAGCATCGAAAGCTCGCGCAGGTGCTCGTGGTCGAGCTTGTCCCGCGCTGAATAGAGCGTGCGGCCTTCGTTCAGAACGGTCTGCGCGGCAAGCGCGGCGTCGAGGAACGGCTTGCGATCCTTCTTGATCTTGGCTTCTTTTTCCAGTCGCGGGATCGCCTTTTCGAGCGTCTGCATGTCCGCGATCATCAGCTCGGTTTCGATCACCTCGATGTCGGACGCCGGATCGACACGACCGTCGACGTGGACCACGTCGTCGTCGGCGAACACCCGAACCACCTGGCAGATCGCATCGGCCTCACGAATGTTCGCGAGGAACTTGTTGCCGAGACCGGCACCTTCCGACGCGCCCTTCACGATCCCGGCGATGTCGACGAAGGACACCACGGCGGGCACGATCTTCTCGGATCCGAACACCTCGGCGAGCTTGTTCAGCCGCGGGTCGGGCAGCGGAACGACACCGACGTTGGGCTCGATCGTCGCGAACGGGTAGTTCGCGGCAAGCACGTCGTTGTTGGTCAGCGCATTGAACAGGGTGGACTTGCCGACGTTGGGCAGTCCGACGATTCCGAGGGTAAGGCTCACGGTATCGGGATTCTACGGGCTCATGCCCCGCACTCCCCTATCCGAGCAGCGCGACCGCCTCGACGGCGGTCAGGCAACCGGCAGTCGCGAGCCCGAGATTCGCGAGCGACGCTGCGTGAATCTCCTCGGCGGCGGCGGCCACGCAGTCGCTGATCGTGTAGGCCTCCAAGCCCAGTTCGGTCGCGTGCCTGGCCGTTTGCTCAACAGTCAGGTTGGTAGCGACGCCCGTCAGGAAGAGTGTGTCGATACCGCGCTGTGCGAGGTGCTCTGCCACATTGCTCCCCGCGAGGCCCGAAAGCTTCTGATTGTCGATGACCTCGTCCGCCTGCTCACGCATCGGCGCGATCAGTTGCGCACCCGCGGCGTCAGGCCGGAAAGACTCTTGCGCTTCGCCTACGGCGCGCATGAAACCGGTGTTGCGGACCAACGCGCCTTCACCCTCCGGCACGGTGAATCGGGTGAAGATGACGGGCACTCCGCTCGCGCGCGCCACGGTGTGAAACTGCACGGCCCGGTCGACCACACCGCTCGCTGCGACAGGCTCGGCAAGCATCGGACCGAAGAAGCCCAGTGGCTCGATCACGTTCACTTGCCAGTGCAATGCGAGGACGGCGACGCGTCTGGGATCGATTGTCATGACTTCGATCTTGCCGTGCCCGCCTCGCGCATACTAGGAAGCATGGCCGACTGGGACGGGGCAGGATATGCCCACATCAGCGCACTGCAGCGCACGATGGCGGAGTATTCGCTTGCGGCCGTCAGTGTTCGGGGTGACGAGCGAGTCCTCGACATCGGCTGCGGCGACGGTTACGTCACGCGCCTGATTGCCGATCGGCTGCCGCAGGGGTCGGTACTCGGAGTAGATCCGTCGCCGCGAATGATCGATACGGCCGTCCAGGCAAACGAACAGTCAAACGTGACGTTTCGGGTCGGTGACGTCACGACGATGACCTTCGCGCAGGAATTCGACCTCGCCGTGTCCTTCAACGCCCTGCACTGGGTGCATGAGCAAGAGACGGCGTACCGGAACATCGCGGACGCGCTCGTGCCCGGTGGTCGCGTCCTGGTCCAGTTCGTGTGCGCTGGCGATCGGCCGAGCGTCGAGCAGGTGGCGATGTACGTGACGAACGATCCTCGATGGATCGCCACATTTGCCGACTTCGCGCCACCGTTCATCCACATACAACCTGATTCACTACCGGCCATCGCAGCCGAGGCGGGCTTGGTGGTCACCGATTCGGAGGTCGTCGACCGCGAGTGGGACTTCGGTTCTCGCGAAGCGTTCGCGGAGTGGTGCACGGTCGGGTTCGCCGACTGGACCGCGCGGCTCGGCCCGGACGTCACCGACTTCGTCGATGCCGTCGTCGACCGCTACGAAGCGGTCGTGGGCCGGCCGGGACTGTTCCGCTTCTTCCAGCTTCGCGCCGAGTTGACCACTCAGAGGTAGGCCTTCTCGAGATCGGCCAGGCCGGTCTCGAGATGGGTCAGGATGTGCTGCAGATGCGGGATGCTGCGCCGGTCGCCGATGACACCGAAATCGAGGGTCCCCGCGGTGTTGGTCAACGTGATGTTGAGTGCCTGACCTTCGGTGACGACCGAAACCGGATACAGGCCGTCGAGTCGAGCGCCGTTCCAGTACATCTGCTCGCGGGGTCCGGGCACGTTCGAGATGATGACGTTGAACGACTGCCGCATGAACGTCAGCACGCCGGGCACGCGTGCGGCGAGCAGTGGCGCTGCGGCGGTCCCCGAATAGGCAAGGCCCGCAAGCGAGCTGACCGAACCGAACAATTCCTTGCCGCCGCTCATAGATGCATGCACGACTTCCAACCGGTCCCGCGCGTCGGCTTGGTCGGTGCCGAGTTTGCAAATGATCGCGCCGACGGCATTACCTGCGGCATCCTCGTTGTCGGCCGTTCGGGTCGAAATCGGAACCATGGCCGACAACGACGCATCGGGTAGCGCATTGTGCTCGAGAAGGTAGCTGCGAAGCGCGCCCGAACACATTGCCACGACTACGTCGTTCACGCTCACCTCCGCAGCTTTGCGGACCGCGATGACACGATCGATATCCCATGACTGCGCGGCGAACCGGCGCGCCCCGCCGATCGGCACGTTGAACATCGTCTTCGGCGCAGCGAACGGCGGTTCGAGGTCGGTGTCGCCGTAGGCACGTCGCAGCATGCGAACCGAATCCGGCACCAGACCGGCGAGATCGGTGACGACCTTGCCGCCGGTCCGCAGAATCGACTGGAGGTCACGCTCTTGCTTCGGCGGGCGCGGCCGCTTCTTCGCGTTCGGCAGGCTCTGCCACGGCGCCACACAGTCGTCGGCGTTGGGATCGGTCGAGAGTCTGCGTTTGAACAGTCGCAGGGCACTCACACCGTCGACGAGTGCGTGGTGGACTTTGAAGTAGATCGCCACGCGACCGTCGGCGAGCCCTTCGATGATGTGACACTCCCACAGCGGGCGGTGGCGGTCGAGAAGCGTTCCGTGCCAACGCGACACGACTGCCAACAGCTCGCGAATGCGGCCCGGGGACGGCATCGCGACGCGCCGAACGTGGTACTCCCAGTCGATCTCGTCGTCCTGCACCCACGCAAGCGAGCCGACATTCCCCAACGGCGCCGCAGGTCGTTTCAGGAAGGTCGGGTGGATGTCGTCCGTCGCGATCATGCGTTTGTAGACCTGATGCGCATAGTCGGGATCGGCGCCCTCCGGCGGTTCCAGCAACAACAAGGCACCCACGTGCATCGGATGCTCTCGCGACTCAGCGATAAGGAACATCGCGTCCAACGGATCCATAAGTTCCACAGGTGGACCTCCATCTGCCAGCAGCATCGTCGGACCAGCACGTCGACTGGACGGCCCCTGCCGATCGTACTGCGATGTGGGTACCCCGCACTGGACGAACTCATCGCGGCTTACCGTGTGCGCTACGATCGCCACTGACTACACCCGTATTCAAGACTGATCGAGGATCGCATGACCAACGCAGCCAGCAACCGCCGTCGCGCCGTGATCGTCTCGGGCGCCCGAACACCTTTCCTGCGGGCCTTCACCGATTTCACCCGGCTCGACACCATCGCATTGGCAGGAGCGGCGACGCGCGGTTTGCTCGAGCGCACGGGTATTTCGCCGGCCGAGATCGAGGCCATCGTCTGGGGCGGCGTCGTGCTGCCGAGCGGTGCACCCAACATCGCCCGCGAGGTCGCGCTCGACCTGAAGCTGCCCTTCGGCGTCGAAGGCCACACCGTCACCCGTGCCTGCGCGTCCGGGTTGCAGGCCGTGACGACCGCGGCGGCGGCGATCGAACGCGGTGAGTACGACGTGATGATTGCCGGCGGCAGCGACTCGACCAGCAACGCCGAGATCAAGCTGCCGCAGAAGGTCGTGCATGCGATGGCGCCGATCGCACTCGGCAAACCGAAGGCGAAGGACTACCTGACGGCCGCACGCCAGCTCGCACCGTTCGTCGACCTCCTGCCCCGGCAGCCGAAGATCGCCGAGCGGACGACCGGCGAAGTGATGGGTGAGTCTGCCGAGAAGATGGCGAAGATCTGGGGCGTCACGCGCGCGGACCAGGACGAGTTCGCAGCCCGCTCGCATCACCGCGCGGCGGCGGCAATCGCGTCGGGACGATTCGACGACGAGGTCGTCGCTGTAGACGCGCCCGGCGGAAAGCGAATCAGCAAGGACGGATTGGTCCGCGGGAACACGAGCGTCGAAAAGTTGGCGACGTTGCGGCCCGTATTCGCCGAGAACGGCACAGTCACGGCCGGCAACGCGAGCCCGCTGACCGACGGAGCGTCCGCGGTACTGCTCATGAGCGAAGAGAAAGCGCTCGCGCTCGGCTTCACACCGCTCGCTGCGTTCCGGTCGTGGAGCTACGTCAGCGTCGACCCTGCCGACCAGGTTCTGATCGGGCCCGCGATCTCGATGCCGCGCGCGCTCGACAAAGCTGGGCTCACGCTTGCCGACGTCGACCTCGTCGACATTCACGAAGCCTTTGCGGCACAGACTCTTTCAGTACTTGCAGCCCTGTCGAGCCACGAGTGGGCGAAGACGCGTCTGGACCGCGACGAGGCGGTCGGCGCGGTCGACATCGACAAGTTGAACGTGCACGGCGGCTCGGTATCGCTGGGTCACCCGTTCGGTGCGACCGGCGCGCGCATGGTGACGACGATGGCGAACGAGTTGCACCGCACCGGTAAGGAAACGGCGCTGCTCGGCATCTGCGCCGCGGGCGGAATCGGCGCCTCGGCAGTGCTCGAGCGAGTCGGCTGACCCGCAAAGATTACAGATTCCTTGTGTTGCATCCATTGTGTTGCGTGCGGGCCGAACAGGTTCAGACTTAGAGTGACTCCCGCATCCACTCAGGAGTAGCTCCAACAAGGAGGGGCGATGGCCGTCACGACCGAGCCGCGACCGGAGAACGACGCGAACATCGAATATCTGCGTACCGATCCGGACCTGCCACCGGTCGGCATCATCGACCGGACGCCGATCACGCCCACCAAGAAGGCGGTGTTCGCCGTCATCGCCTTGGCGGGCGCGGTCGCCTGGGCGATGATCGCGATCGTCCGCGGCGAGAACATCAACGCGGTGTGGTTCGTCATCGCTGCCGGTTGTACGTACATAATCGCGTTCCGGTTCTACGCGCGATTCATCGAATACAAGATCGTGCAGCCGCGCGACGACCGGGCGACACCGGCAGAGATCCTGGAAAACGGCAAGGACTACATGCCGATGGATCGCCGGGTGCTCTACGGTCACCACTTCGCCGCGATCGCGGGAGCCGGCCCTCTCGTCGGGCCGGTGCTCGCGTCGCAGATGGGCTACCTGCCCGGAACGATGTGGATCATCATCGGCGTCGTGTTCGCGGGAGCGGTCCAGGACTACCTGGTGCTGTGGGCATCGACGAAGCGGCGTGGCCGCAGCCTCGGGCAGATGGCACGTGAAGAACTCGGCGTCGTCGGCGGTGTGGCCGCCATCGTCGGTGTGCTGGTCATCATGGTCATTCTTCTCGCGGTTCTCGCGCTGGTCGTCGTCAACGCACTGGCCGAGAGCCCGTGGGGCGTCTTCTCCATCTCGATGACGATCCCGATCGCACTGTTCATGGGCGTCTACCTGCGCTACCTGCGGCCGGGCAAGGTCTCCGAAATTTCGTTCATCGGCTTCGGACTGTTGCTGCTTGCCATCATCTCGGGCGGCTGGGTTGCCGAAACCGGTTGGGGCGAGGACTGGTTCACGCTGTCGAAGGTGACGATCGCGTGGCTGCTCGTCGGCTACGGATTCGCTGCCTCGATCCTTCCGGTGTGGCTGCTGCTCGCGCCTCGCGATTACCTGTCGACGTTCATGAAGATCGGCACGATCGGCCTTCTCGCAGTCGGCATCCTGATCACGATGCCGGTCATTCAGGCCCCGGCGGTCTCGAAGTTCGCTACCGCGGGCAACGGACCGGCGTTCGCAGGCTCGCTGTTCCCGTTCCTGTTCATCACGATCGCATGCGGCGCACTGTCCGGCTTCCACGCGCTGATCGCCTCGGGCACGACCCCGAAGCTGCTCGAGAAGGAGTCGCACGCCCGGATGATCGGGTACGGCGGCATGTTGATGGAGTCCTTCGTTGCGGTGATGGCGCTGATCACCGCGTGCATTCTCGACCAGCACCTGTATTTCGCGCTCAACTCACCGTCGGCCGCAACAGGCGGTACGGCCGACAAGGCTGCGACCTACGTCAACGGGCTGGGTCTCGGCGGAACACCGATCACTCCGGACGAGCTGACGCAGTACGCCAAGGACGTCGGCGAGGAGTCCGTGATTTCGCGGACCGGTGGTGCGCCGACACTCGCGATCGGAATCTCCGAGGTGCTGCACGGCTTCCTCGGCGGCGCAAGTCTCAAAGCCTTCTGGTACCACTTCGCGATCATGTTCGAGGCGCTGTTCATCCTCACGACGATCGACGCCGGAACACGAGTCGCACGCTTCATGCTTTCCGACTCGCTCGGCAACTTCGGCGGACCCGTCGCACGGTTCAAAGATCCGTCGTGGCGTGTGGGTGCGTGGATCTGCTCGCTGGTCGTGGTCGCCGGCTGGGGCTCGATCCTGCTGATGGGCGTCACAGATCCGCTCGGCGGCATCAACACCCTCTTCCCGCTGTTCGGTATCGCGAACCAGTTGCTGGCCGCGATCGCGCTGACCGTCATCACGACGATCGTCGTGAAGAAGGGCCTTCTGAAGTGGGCCTGGATCCCCGGCATCCCGCTGGTGTGGGACCTCATCGTCACCATGACGGCGTCGTGGCAGAAGATCTTCTCGGCCGACCCGAAGGTCGGGTACTGGAAGCAGCACAGCATCTGCCAGGCCGCACAGGACGCAGGCAAGACCTGCCTGACGGCCAAGACGCCCGAGGACGTCGCAGCCATCGTTCGCAACACGTTCATCCAGGGCACGCTGTCGATCGTGTTCGCGACGCTGACCCTCGTCGTTGCGCTGGCAGGTGCGTACGTCTGCTACAAGGCAATTCGAGCAGGCGGATCGCAGACGACGGAATCGCCTGAAGAACCGTCGAAGATATTCGCGCCCACGGGCTTCATCCCCACCGCCGCCGAGCGTGAGGTGCAGAAGGAATGGGATGCGCTGATCGAGGCGGGCAAGGTCCGGGCACCCGGAGCCGCGCACGTGAGGGCGGTGCATTGACATGAGTGTCAAGACAGCTGCACGCTCGTTCGCTTGGTGGTTCACGTCGGTGATGGGTGACCGCGACTACTCCCGCTACGTGACGTACATGCAAGCCCGGCACCCTGGCGAGCCGATCGCCTGCGAGCGTGAGTACTGGCGTTCCCGGCACGCCGACGCTGAGCTGAATCCGCGGTCGCGCTGCTGTTAACCGCGCACAGGGTGATGGCCGATTTCCGCTAGCGCCGCGGGGTGCAGCGCTGGCACAGTGAGATTCATGACCACAGCGACCGCACCGATGCACCTCGATTTCGATAGGTGCTACCGCGCGGTGTCGTCCAAGGACTCCCGCTTCGACGGACAGTTCTTCACCGCGGTGCGCACCACCGGAATCTATTGCCGTCCATCGTGTCCCGCAATCACGCCGAAGCCTGGCAACGTCGTCTTCATGCCGACAGCCGCGGCGGCGCAGCACTCCGGATTCCGCGCGTGCCGGCGTTGTCTACCCGACGCCGCACCGGGGTCACCGCAATGGAACATCCGCTCCGATCTGGCCGCGCGCTCCATGCGGCTCATCTCCGACGGCGTCGTCGAACGTGGTGGCGTCGAAGCACTCGGCGCTGCCGTCGGCTACTCGACTCGCCAACTCACCCGGGTGCTGACCGCCGAACTCGGCGCCGGACCACTCGCGCTTGCCCGCGCGCACCGCGCCCACACCGCCCGACTGCTGATTCAAACCACACGAATGCCGATGTCGGACATTGCCTTTGCGGCCGGGTTCGCGAGCATCCGGCAGTTCAACGACACGATCCGCGCAGTGTTCGCGGTGACGCCGACACGGATGCGCGAAGAGTCCGAGCGCAAGCCGGACGTCCCCGTGGTCACCGGAACCGTGTCACTGCGGCTCCCCTACCGCGCGCCGCTCGACGCGACGTGGTTCGAATGGTTTCTGTCGGCGCACGCAGTTCCCGGTGTCGAGAGCTGGGCCGACGGGACCTACACGCGCAGCCTCCGGCTACCGCACGGCCACGCCACAGCTTCGATTCGATTGCTGCCGGGGTTCGCGCGTGCCGAACTGTCGCTGAGCGACATGCGCGACCTCGCACCTGCGGTCGCCCGGCTGCGACACCTGCTCGATCTCGACGCGGACCCAGCCGCCGTCGACGAGGCGCTCGCTGCCGACAGTCGACTTGCCGAAGCCGTCTCGAAGACCGCGGGTATTCGCGTTCCCGGCAACGTCGACGGCGCAGAATTGCTGCTGCGCACGATGATCGGCCAGCAGATCTCCCTGGCCGCAGCGTCGACCCATACCGCACGACTCGTGGATGCGCTCGGCGAACCGATCGACCAGTCGACGGTCACGCGCTTGTTCCCGACCGCGGAGGCGATCGCCGTGCGCGGACGTGAGGTCCTCACCGGACCCGCCCGCCGGATCGATTCGATCGTCGGCGCTGCCGAAGCGCTTGCGTCGGGCAGGCTCGACTTGCATTGCGGGAGAGCCGCGCACGAGGTTCGCGCCGACCTGCTCGCTCTTCCCGGTATCGGACCGTGGACCGCCGATTACGTGACGATGCGGCTACTCGCCGATCCCGACATCTTGTTGTCGAAGGACCTCGTCGTGCGCCAGGGCGCTGCGGTCCTCGGTATCGACCTCGCCGAATCCGACCGCTGGAAGCCCTGGCGGTCCTACCTCTCGATGCACCTATGGCGCGTTGCTCTCAACAGAAGGAAAGCAAGATGACGTACTACGCAACACAAGACACACCGATCGGACCCTTCACCACGATCGCGACGGCAGCGGCAACAGTACTCGCCTCCGGCTGGACGGCGGACCCCGAAGACCTGCGGCACCTGATTCATCCGACACTGCGGCCTGCCGACCTCACTGCCCGGAAGGAACTCGGCGAGTTGACCCGCGTTGTCGACGCCTATCACGAGGGCGATCTGAGTGCGATCGATTCCGTTGTAGTCGAACAACATTCGGGCGAGTTCTTGACCCACGCGTGGAAGGTTCTGCGAGCGGTCCCCGCGGGCGAGCCTGTCACCTACACGGGTCTCGCCGAACTCGCGGGTAGGCCGGCAGCAACTCGCGCAGCGGCCAGCGCGTGCGCACGAAATGCCGCGGCCCTCTTCGTGCCGTGTCATCGGGTCGTCCGAATCGGCGGCGCGCTCGGCGGATTCCGCTGGGGGCTACCGGTGAAGCAGTGGCTGCTCGACCACGAAGCCGCGCGTCAGGCGGGCGGCGGAGTCGGCTGAGTCACCGGACGCGGCTGCTTCATCGGCGGGTCGACTATGCCGATCATCGTGCGAGCCGTGCCGAGAGCTTCCATCGGCGACCCCGTCGCGATCGTCTGCGCCTGGGTCGTCGTCGCGGAATTCGCCAAAGCCGCTGTCCCTGCGGCCTGTTGCAGGAGTCGCTTGTCGATCTGACTCGACATCCACTTCGACCCACCAGTGCCGACGAGCACCGCGCCGCAAATCGTACTCATCGTCAGTGCGTAGTCACCGGAGTCCGACACGGATGCACTCGCGACCGGTCCGTACAGGCCCCATGCCAACCACGCACCGACCGCGCCGGTGACTATCAAGCCCACCCAGCCCGGGCGATAGACCGTGCCGGTAGCGCCCACCGCGCGCGTCGGCAGGAGGTAATCCTTGTCCTCCGACAACAGCGCGGCGACCGCACCCCCGAGGCCTCCCGCGCCCAGAACGATCAACGTCATAACCCAGATAGCCACGTTGCGATCGTAGGGCGATTCGCGCCGTTAGGCTGGTATTCGTGACCGACCGAAGCGGGACGACGGACGAGAGTGCACGCGATCGTGGCCAGGTGATCGGCCACGGGGTCCTCTGGCTTGCCAAGTGGTCGCTGTGCATCGTCGCGATTGCAGCCGGCGCCTGGGTGATCGGCTATCTCACCGCCAAGCTGTGGGTGGTCGTGTTGCCGATCCTGCTGGCGATTGTCATCGCAACCGTGCTGTGGCCACCGACGCGCGCGATGACGAAGCGCGGCCTCAAACCGGGCCTGGCCGCAACGATCAGCTTGCTCACCTTTGTAGGGATCGTCGCGGGCATCATCGCGCTGATCGTCCCCTCCGTCGTCGATCAGTCACCGAAACTCGCCGATCAGGCAACCGAAGGTGTCAACAAGGTTCGGGAATGGCTACACGGGCCGCCACTGAACGTCCGTGACGAGCAACTCGATTCAGCAGTTCAAGCAATCGTCGGCCGCCTGCAGTCCAGCGCGGATCAGATCGCGTCCGGCGTCTTCACCGGTGTCAGCGCCGCGACATCGGCGATCGTGACGTTCGTGCTCGTGCTGTTCCTCGCGTTCTTCTTCGTGAAGGACGGCCCACGCTTTCTGCCCTGGCTCCATACGGTTTCGGGGCCACGATCTGGCAGGCACTTCGAGCAGATCCTCGTTCGCATCTGGACCACGCTGGGCGGATTCATCCGAACGCAAGCACTGGTCAGCATGATCGACGCTGTGCTGATCGGACTCGGTCTGATCATTCTCGGCGTCCCGCTTGCTCTTGTGCTGACCGTGATCACCTTCATCGGTGGCTTCATCCCGATTGTCGGCGCGCTGGTGGCCGGCACGCTCGCGGTCCTCGTTGCCCTGGTCGGCAACGGGCTCACCACGGCAATCATCGTGCTGATCATCATCCTCGTGGTCCAGCAGCTCGAAGGAAATGTGCTGCAACCGATTCTGCAGAGCCGCAGCATGAACCTCCATCCCGTGCTGGTTCTGCTCGCTGTCACGGCCGGTGGTTCGCTCTACGGCATCATCGGCGCATTCCTCGCGGTCCCGGCCGCCGCCGTCATGGCCGTCACCATCCGCTACGTCGGCGAGCAAATCGACGCTGCAACCACGGAGCCGTCGAAAGCCGAGGTAAAAGAAGCGGTCGAGGAAGCTACCCCGCCAACTTCACCTCCAGACGAGAGCCCGTCCGCTCCCGAATAACGTGCAGCCGGTTCGGTATTCGCTGCCGGATGTCTTCGACATGGCTTACGATCCCCACGACCCGGCCACCGGCCCGAAGCTCGTCCAGAACGCCCATCACGGAGTCGAGCGTGTCGTTGTCCAGGCCGCCGAAACCTTCGTCGATGAACATGGTGTCGAGCACGAGCCCACCCGATTCCGCGGCGACGACGTCTGCCAATCCGAGGGCAAGAGCCAATGAAGCAGTGAAGGACTCGCCACCCGAGAGAGTTTTTGCGGGCCTGATCGACCCGGTGTAATCGTCACGGATCTCGAGCCCGAGACCACCACGTCTCCCGCGTGGTCCCGATGCATCGCTGTGCACGAATTCGTAACGACCGCCCGACATCCGGCGCAGTTGGCGCGACGCGGCGACGGCGACTTCTTCGAGCCGGGCCGCCAATACGTAGGAGCGCAAAGACATTCGGCGCGAATTCTGTCCGCGCCCGGCGACGATGTCGGCGATGCGGTCCAGCTCCATGTGCGCCGCCTCGGCGGGGGCCAGGCGATCGGTCGCCGCCCACAGCTGGGCGGTGAGGTCCTCGAGTTGTTCCGCGCGGTCCACGGCTTTGGTGTGTCGCGCGATCGCGGTTGCGAGTTCCCGCGCGGTGCTCGCACGCGCACTTTCCAGGGCTGGGAGGTCGACGGGATCGAGGCCGTCGATTGCGCTGATGTCCGGGTCGGCGAGAACAGCGTTCGCGTGCGCCCAGCGTTCACGAGCGGTTGCCAGCTGTAGCTCGATCTGCGTTTTCCTCGCGCGCGGCCGTACTACGGCAAGTCCGTCCGCCACCGTATCGAAACCCGCATCGAGGGAAAGGCTTTCGAGCTTGGTCCTCCTCGCGGAAACCGCTGTCGTTGCCGCCCTGACCGTTGCCCCGGCATCCCGTAATCGCGCGCCGAGGCCGACCAGTTTCTCGATACGAGCGCGGCGCGACTCCACCGAGCGATCGGCACCGATTGCCGTTCGAATCCGCGCCCGCAATTCGTCGGCACGGGCGGTTGTCGCGGCGATTCGCTCGTCGAGGACCGCCCGGGCATGTGCGTTCGTGCGGGAAGATTCGTCGATCACACGCTGTTGCTCGGTCACCGAACCCAGCTGCGCAACCAGTGTTGCGACGCGGTCGGCGGACGTACTCGCGTCGTCGAGTTCCTTCTGTGCCGCTTCGAGATTCGCCGCCAGGACCGCCGGATCGCCGGCACCGCCACGATGGGTCAGGCCCAGGAGATCGGCTTCGAGTACCTTGACCTGCTGGTCTGCACCGTCTCGCAACGAGGCCGACCGTTTCTCGTCCGCCTGTGCGACAGCTTCGTCGGCTTTGGTGACCGCGGAACCTTCGAACTCTGCAGGCGCTGGATGCTCGACGGCGCCGCAAACCTTGCACGGCTCACCGTCGGCGAGTGCGGTCGCCAGTTCGGCCGCCATGCCGGCGAGCCTGCGTTCGCGCAGGTCGAGCACGCGGTCTCGCGCATCCTGATGTTCGTCCCGACGCTGCGCAAGCACCGCCCGCGCCGTCACCAACTCGCGCGTCCTAGCCTGCAAATCCACCGCGGCGGCATACGAATCCGCGGCGGCATCACGCGCGAGAACGAGTGTGGGTAGCCTCGCGGCACTCCGCTCGGCAACGCGCAGGTCCTCCTCGCAGGTTCGGCGGACGGCGGGTAGGTGCGCGACATCACGGGCGAACATAGCTGCTGCACTTGCCAGTTCGTCGCGTTCGTCCGTCATTTGCCGCAGGGAGAGGTCCAGTGTGGCGACCATGTCTGCCGCTGCGGCGAGGTCGCGCATCCGGCCGAGTTCTTCGTTCGATTCCCGCATGGAGGAATCGATCGCGTCCGGGTCCGCGTGCTCGTAGGGCCAATGTTCACGGAGTGCCTCGAATGCAGAAGTCGCGCGGTTCGCCGTCGCTTCTGCCTCGCTCAGTTCTGCACGGGCGGCAGCAAGCGGCTCGGCGCGCGCGGCGTCCGCCAGTTCACGGGTCAGTTCGGCGCGCGCATCGGCGTCTGCGCTGTAATCGGCGAACTGCTTGGCAGCGATAGCCTTTCGGCGCTGCAGGTCCGCGACCCGGCGCCCCTCGGCGAGGTCGCTCGCCGCCTGATCCGCACGCGTCTGCCGTTCCTCGAGTTCCACCGTCGCGGCTGCCTTCGCCGTTCGCGCGTCGGCGAGCAATTCCTGCGCCCATTCCAGCCGGCCCTCGGTGGGGTCGACCGCTCCCGACGCTGTACACACCTGAGCTGCCAATCGGTCGATCGCGTGCCGGTGCCGCTCGAGTTTGCCGGCGCTGCTTCGGCGCCGATCGGCGAGCCATTGCTCGGCAGTGCCGAAGCGATGGGTGTCGAACAGTCTCTCCAGCAAGGCTTCTCGATCTTCGTTTGCCGCGCACAAGAAGCGCGCGAACTCGCCCTGCGGCAGGAGGACCACCTGAAAGAACTGGTCCGCCGACATGCCGAGCAACCGATTGACCTCGTCGCCGATGTCAGTAAGGCGTGTCAGGTGTTGTCCCCGGCCGTCGAGCCAGGTCAGCGTCGCCCGCGGTTGCTCGGTGCGAACACCAGGTCCGCGCCGCTTGGGCCGTTCGTGCTCGGGACTACGCGACAGCCGCAACCTACGGCCCGCGATTGTCGCCTCCAATACGACCTGCGGCGCAATGTCGGCGGCCGCGTGGTCCGAGTGCAGCCGCTTACACTCCCGGCGGGGACCCGGAACGGTGCCGTACAGCGCGAACGCGATCGCGTCGAGCACCGTCGTCTTTCCGGCACCGGTATCGCCGTGCAGGAGAAACAACCCGTCCGTCGCGAGACCGTCGAAGTCCACGACAGCGGTCTGGGCGAACGGCCCGAACGCGGTCAGCTCCAACCGATGCAGCCTCATGCGGGCAACTCCCAAAGTTCTTCCGGCACCGCTGCGTCGCCCTGTTCGTCGCGCGACGCTGCGGCCAGAGCCTTTTCCACCCAGGCAACTTCGCGGTCGGTCGGCTCGGCCGCGACGTCGGCAAGGAACCGCCGGGCAATGTCGGAATCCGTGCGGCCGTGCACCCGCTCGCGATACCGAAGCTCCGGATTACCGCCCGGCCGTTGCCATTCCACGTGAATCGCGTGCGGAAAGCGCGTCTGGATCCGGCGCATCGCATCGACAGGGCGCCCGGCGTCGGTCAGGATTGCCGATACGTAATGCTGCTCGGCAGCGCAATAGCGTGGCTCGGTCAGCAATTCGTCGACCGTCCCGGTGAGTTGGCTCAGCCCGCGGACGACAGGCAGATCCCGGCGCTCGACACGCTCGAGCCCGTTCGCTCCGATATCGACCAGCCACACTGCCTTTCGGTGCGAACTCTCCCCGAACGAATACGGCAGTGGCGAGCCCGAATATCGCACCCCTTCGGCCAGCGTCTGCGGCGAATGCAGATGCCCGAGCGCCACGTAGTCGACGCCGCCGAATGCACTCAGCGAGACCGTCTCGACTCCGCCTACCGCGATCGAACGTTCCGAACCGGTCGCGGTTCCACCCACGACGAACGCGTGCGCCAGCACCACACTTCGCGTATCGGCGCGCGCCGACCGGTCCGCATCGATGCGTGCCATCGCGGCGTGCAGGACATCGGAGTGCGAACGTGCCTGCGGAACACCGAGTTCGGCTCGCGTGGTCTCGGGTTCGAGGTAGGGAATCCCGTAGAAAGCGACGGAACCGTGCTCGTCCGGCAGTACTACCGGGCGGTCGACCGCCGCGACGCTCGTGAACAGGTGCAACCCACCGGCGGCCGCGAAACTGGCTGCGGCGCCCAGGCGAGCGGGTGAGTCGTGGTTCCCCGACGTTGCCACGATGACCGCGCCCGCAGCCCGGATCGCCTCGAAGCCCCTGTTGCACACGACGATGGCGTCGGCACTCGGAATGGAACGGTCGTACACATCCCCCGGTACGACGACGACGTCGACAGCGCACTCGGCCACGAGGTCCGCGATCGCGCCGAGCGCACGCGCCTGATCGGCGAGTAGGTCGACACCGTGAAAGGTGCGGCCTATGTGCCAATCCGACGTGTGCAACAACCTCATGCCGTGACCGTATGGGACGGCACCGACAGAGTCATCGATCGAAGCTGGCGCGTCGTCGATCGATTGGTGCCGGTCGATTGTTGCTGTCGATTGTTGTCGGTCCCTTCGTGCACTATCTGCGCCATGACCGCATTCACGTTCCTCGGGATCACGGCAGCGTTTGCGATCGGCGCTGCGCTGGGCTGGTTGCTGCACGCCGCTCGCTCGTCGGACCGGGCGGCGCGTGCCGAGGCGAGCTTGGCGGCCATGCGCGCCAACGAACAGTTGCTGCGCCAGTCGCTCACTGCTGTCAGCGAGGATTCGGCACGGCGGCACTCGGGTGCGATCGGCGACCAGGTGACGGCGATCGTCGGACCACTCCGCGAAGCGGTCGGTGCACTGAACGAACACGTTGCACATATCGAGAGCACACGGGCACAGGCCTACGCCGGGCTGCGGGAACAGGTGGCGGGAATGCACCGCGCGTCGCAGTTGCTGACGACGCAGACGGGCCAGCTGGTGACGGCGCTGCGCGCTCCCCAGATTCGCGGGCGGTGGGGCGAGATCCAGCTCGAGCGAGTCGTCGAGCTTGCGGGAATGGTTCGGCACTGCGATTTCGATACCCAGGTCACGCGTGCGGGAGCTCGGCCTGACCTGCTGGTGCGCCTGGCGGGCGGCAAACAGATCGTCGTCGACGCCAAGGTTCCGTTTGCCGCCTACCTCGATGCCGCGCAGGAAGAAGACCCGCGGCAACGCGATGCCTACCTCACGAGGCACGCACGCCAGTTGCGGACCCACATCGATCAGCTCGCGGACAAGGCCTACTGGGAACTGTTCGACCCCACTCCGGAGTTCGTCGTTCTGTTTCTCCCGGGCGATCCTTTTCTCGACGCCGCGCTCACCACGGACTCCGATCTGCTCGAGTATGCGTTTTCTCGCAATGTGATCCTTGCAACGCCGACGACCCTTGTTGCGCTGCTGCGGACGATTGCGCACACCTGGCGGCAGGAGGCGCTGTCACGCGATGCAGCAACCATCCAGCAGCTCGGCCGGGAACTGTACGGACGCATCGGCGTGGCAGGCGCGCACCTCGATCGTCTTGGCCGCCAACTCGGTAAGGCGGTCGAGTCGTTCAATCAGACCGTCGCATCGATGGAGACTCGCGTGCTGGTGACGGCCCGCAAACTCAACGATCTCGAGCACTACGAGGGCGAAGTGCCCGAGGTTGCGCAGGTCGACACCTGGCCACGAGCTGTCGGCATGTCCAACATCTCGGCAGTATCCGGACATGCCAACGATGGATTTTGACATCGAGCAGTTAATGTCGTTGTGTGCCTGCTACTCCACGCGCTCGATCCTCTGTGCCCCTTGCACTGCGATCGGCGATCCCGACGGTCCCCGGCGTGTCCGCCGCGGCGGCCGTTTTGATCGGAGTGGGCGGAACGTTCCTCGGTTTCCTGATCGACTCGGCACGTGGCGACGAACTGACTCGCGCGTTTTCGGCGTTCTACCTGCTCAGCTGTCTCGCAGCTGTGGTCTTCGTTCGCCACAAAGGCCTCTTCACGGCAGTTGTACAGCCCCCGCTGATCCTGTTCATCGCCGTGCCCGCTGCGTACTACTCGTTGAAGGACGGTGGTACGACGCTCAAGGACATCGTCCTGAATGCCGCGTTGCCACTCGTCGACCGGTTCCCGTTGATGGCAACCACCGCGGTGCTGGTTCTCCTGATCGGAATGGTCCGGGTGTATCTGGCCCACCAAACCCGCCACGCGCCGAGAGCTCCCCGTGCCCGCAGCCGCACGGCCAAGCCGCGCACCCAGGCACAGCGCACCCCGACGGCCAGGCGCTCACGTCACGGCGAATCCAGTTCCGATACAGGCACACAGCGCCGCGTCCGCGATATGCCCGGTCGCGACATGCCCCGTCGAGATATTCCGAGTCGAGATATTCCCCGTCGTGATATGCCGAGTCGCGACGTACCCCGTCGTGACATGCCGAGTCGCGACGTACCCCGCCGCGACATGCCGCCGCGCGACATTCCGCCGACCACGCTTCCCCCGACCGGCATGCCGCGCTCGTCCAGGAGTCGCACACCGCGCACCAACGGGACGCCGTCGTCACGGCTGATTCCGCCGTACACCGTCGACGACGAGTACACGCCGACACCGAGCACCCGTCGCGTCGCTTCCGAGCGTCGATACCGATCGGACCTGCCGTCCCAGCCGATACCGCAGGTTCGGTACCGGACCCGCGACGAGCGCTAGCGCTTCGCGCGCAATTCGCGTGGTAGCGAGAACACGAGGGTCTCGTTCGCGGTGGTAACCGGTTGCACGTCACCGAAACCGTGTTCGGCGAGTAGCTCGATTACACCCCTGACCAGCACCTCGGGCACCGAGGCGCCGGATGTGAGGCCCACGGTCTCCACGCCCTCGAGCCACTCGGGCTGCACTTCACGGGCATAGTCGACCAGGTACGACGCTCTGGCGCCGGCACCGAGGGCGACCTCGACGAGGCGAACCGAGTTGGACGAGTTCTTCGAGCCGACCACGATCACCAGATCGCATTCGGGAGCCATCGCCTTGACCGCGACCTGGCGGTTCTGTGTCGCGTAGCAAATGTCGTCGCTGGGCGGGTCCTGCAGCGTCGGAAACTTCTCGCGCAGCCGCTTCACGGTCTCCATCGTCTCGTCGACGCTCAGCGTCGTCTGCGACAGCCAGATCACCTTCGACTGATCACGGACCGTCACCGTGTCCACAGCGTCCGGACCGTCGACAAGCTGGACATGATCGGGTGCTTCGCCGGCCGTTCCCTCGACCTCTTCGTGGCCTTCGTGACCGATCAGCAGGATGTCGTAGTCGTCGCGAGCGAACCGCTTGGCTTCCTGGTGCACTTTCGTCACCAGTGGGCAGGTCGCGTCGATGGTGCGCAATTCGCGTTCGGCGGCGGAGGCATGGACCGCCGGCGAGACACCGTGCGCGGAGAAGACGAGCAGCGCGCCGGCCGGCACCTCGTCGGTCTCGTTGACAAAAACCGCGCCGCGTTCCTTGAGGGTCTCCACCACATGCACGTTGTGCACGATCTCTTTGCGCACGTAGACAGGTGCGCCGTGCTTTTCGAGGGCTTTCTCGACCGTCTCGACAGCACGGTCGACGCCTGCGCAGTAACCACGTGGCTCAGCGAGGAGAACCCGCTTGCCACTGGCACCGCCAGCAGGCGATCGCGTTATCCCGAGATTGAGTGGTACACCGGAAGACATGGCTTCAAGGATACGGGCAGCACGCGCCCGGACCGTTCCCGCGACAGGTATCACGCCCCCCAACTACCGGATTATCGACTCGTCAGGCACGCTATGCGTATGATTCGTCCTCCTTACCTGGCCCGCGTTGCCGTCGGGGCCGCGGTCTACGTCCTCGAGGAAACTCGAAAACTCCCGTCGACCGCAGTCACGCTGCCCATGACGGCCTTCAGTCAGATGCTTCAGAACGCGATGCATTTCCAGCAGTTCCTGACCAGTCTTGCCATCAAGGGCGACCGAGTTCTCGGATCGCTCTACGGCGACGTCGAGGAGCAGCCGGAGTGGGCAACGTTCGACGAGGACTCGCTCGAGACCGCCGCCCTCGATACAACCGACCGCCCGACCTCCGCCGGTCGCTTCGCGCTGTACTCGATGCCGCAGGCCGAGACGGCGCCGATCAAGCCGGCTGTGGCCGCCACCCCGGCGAAGCCGCGGCGCAACGGTGCCCCCAAGAAGGTCGCCGAGCCCGAAATTGCGGCATACCTCGACTACGGATCGCTGACACTGGCTCAGCTGCGTGCACGGCTGCGTTCGTTGTCGGTCGAGGAGTTGTCGACGCTGCTCGAGTACGAGGAGAAGACGCTGTCGCGAGCTCCCTTCCAGACAATGCTCGCCAATCGGATTGCTTCCGCGAAGGCAAAGTGACCGGAGCAGCCGAAGGCAAGCTGGAAGGCGTCAAACCGCGGTCATCGAATTCCGCGGAACATCCGTGGCCGGTCCGATCCGTTGCGACGAAGGTCGCGGGCTGGATCGACCGGCTCGGCAGCATTTGGGTCGAGGGGCAGATCACCCAGATCAACATGCGACCCGGGACGCGTACCGCATTCCTCGTGCTGCGCGATCCGGCGGCCGACATGTCGCTGTCGGTGACGTGTTCACCTGACGTGCTGCACGCCGCGCCGGTAGCGCTCACCGAAGGTAGCCGAGTCATCGTCTTCGGCAAGCTCACCTTCTTCGCCGGTCGCGGCACAATCTCGTTGCGAGTCACCGAGATTCGCGCGGTCGGGATCGGCGAGCTGCTGGCCCGCATCGAGCGCCTGCGTGCTCTGCTCGCCGCCGAGGGCCTGTTCGATCCGCGCCTGAAGCGACCGATTCCCTTTCTGCCCAAGACAATCGGGCTCGTCACGGGGCGTGCTAGCGCTGCCGAGCGTGACGTTCTCTCGGTTTCGCAAAGCCGTTGGCCCGCAGTGCAGTTCGAGGTCCGCAACGTGGCGGTGCAAGGACCGACCGCGGTTCCGCAGCTGCTGTCGGCGATCGCTGACCTCGACTCCGATCCCCACATCGACGTGATCATCCTGGCCCGCGGCGGCGGCAGCGTCGAAGATCTACTCCCCTTCTCGGACGAGACACTGTGCCGGGCGATCGTCAAAGCGACCACTCCGATCGTCAGCGCGATCGGGCACGAACCGGACAGCCCGCTCTGCGACCATGTTGCCGACCTCCGCGCCGCGACGCCGACCGATGCGGCCAAGCGCGTGGTCCCCGATGCCGTCGCGGAAGGAAATCTCGTCTCCGAGCTTCGCGAACGATCGGCAGCGGCGCTGCGCGGCTGGGTCCAGCGGGAGACGCGCGCACTCGAACAGATCCGCAGCCGCCCTGTTCTCGCGGACCCCCTTCGGGCCGTCGAGGAGCGCCACGTCGATGTCGAGCGACTGCGCAAAACCACCAATCGCGCGATCGATCAGACGGTCAGCGCAGAGTCCACAAAGAGTCAGCATCTTCGCGAACGACTCACCGCACTCGGCCCGGCCGCGACACTCGCCCGAGGATATGCCGTCGTCCAGCGCGTTTCCGCGGGCAGCGACAACCACGTGCTACGTTCTGTTGCCGATGCTCCGCCAGGTGCGCAGCTTCGAATTCGAGTCGCTGACGGAGCGGTCAGCGCAGCCTCCCTCGGCGCGGCCCTGCCCGCCTCGCGATAGTTCACGAAAGCGGTTTGTACATTGCCCGAGAATGACGACACCATGACCGATGTTTCGGAGTTGGGGTACGAGGCTGCTCGCGAAGAGCTGGTCGACGTTGTCAGGATCCTGGAACAGGGCGGCCTCGACCTCGACGCCTCCCTGGCGTTGTGGGAGCGTGGCGAAGCTCTCGCGAACCGCTGCGAAGAGCACCTCGCCGGCGCTCGCAGCCGAATCGAAGCCGCGCTCGCGGCTGCCGAGGCGCACACCCGCTGAGTGCGGGTGCGCCCGGTTCACGTCGTCGGCAACGGTTGCGCGACCAGTACGGCGTGCGCGAGGTCCGCGAACTCATCCTGCGGTCCCTTGCCGGTGATCATGATCCGCACCTTGCCGAGATCTGTCACCCACACGGTCTCGCCCTCTTCGCGGGCGTAGACGACCCACGTTCGCCCGTCGACTTGTTCGTCGGTCAGCTCGACGTCGTCACCGGGCTTGACGGAGACGAGTTGCTCCTCGGTCGCGTCCGACTGTGCGAGCTCGATGAACCGTGCGGACGGCGTGACGTACCCGACTTTGTTCACCATCGCAGAGCCGGCGCCGGGCACAGCCTCGACGATGCCCGAGTTCGGCCGCCAGTCCTCGGGCAGCTGCGGAAGCCGGATCGGAAAGCCGAGCCGTTTTGCGTCGCGCGGCAATTCCTTCGACGGATCGAAGGCCGGCGGATTGCCCGGTTTCGGCGCACCGGGACTGAAGCTGCACTGGCCCGCGATACCAGCGATCAGCAGACACAACACCACGAGTGGAATCAGCGACCACAGCATGTCGCGGGAGTTCTGCAGGATCCGGGGTTTGTCAGACACACGTCAAGTATCCCAGTGCCGCGGTCGGCACCCCGAACCGGCGGCGTGCACCAGGCCAGACGCCGACGACCGAACCGACTCTGAGAGAATTGCCGGAGAAAACGAGCTCGCGCCAACGCGACGACAGGAACCCAGGAGGCATCGCAAATGACGCCAGGTAGTGCAACCAGTCGACGCGAGAAGCCGGACCGCAACCTCGCCCTCGAATTGGTGCGAGTGACCGAGGCCGGCGCGATGGCGGCAGGACGCTGGGTCGGGCGCGGCGACAAAGAAGGCGGCGACGGCGCAGCTGTCGACGCGATGCGCCAGCTCGTCAGCACCGTGTCGATGCGGGGCGTCGTCGTGATCGGCGAAGGCGAAAAGGACGAAGCGCCGATGCTCTACAACGGCGAGCTCGTCGGCAACGGCGATGGTCCAGACTGCGACTTCGCCGTCGACCCCGTCGATGGCACCACCCTGATGTCGAAGGGCATGCCGAACGCGATCTCGGTTCTCGCCGTGTCCGAGCGCGGCTCGATGTTCGACCCGTCCGCGGTGTTCTACATGGAGAAGATCGCCGTCGGGCCCGATGCCGCGGATGCGATCGACATCTCCGCACCCGTCGCGGAGAACATCCGCCGGGTCGCCAAGGCGAAGAAGTCGACGGTCTCCGACATCACGGTGTGCATCCTCGATCGCCCCCGCCACTCGCAGCTCATCCAGGACGTCCGCGACACCGGAGCACGGATTCGGTTGATCTCCGACGGCGACGTCGCAGGTGCGATCGCGGCAGCCCGTCCGGAGTCCGGCACCGACATCCTCGTCGGCATCGGCGGCACGCCCGAGGGCATCATCGCCGCGGCGGCGATGCGCTGTATGGGCGGTGTGCTGCAGGGCAAGCTCGCACCCAAGGACGACGAGGAGCGCCAGAAGGCGATCGACGCCGGCCACGATCTGGACCGCATCCTCACCACCGAAGACCTCGTCTCCGGCGAGAACGTCTTCTTCTGCGCCACCGGTGTCACGGACGGCGATCTGCTGCGCGGTGTCCGCTACAGCGGCGGCGGCGCGACGACCCAGTCGATCGTGATGCGGTCGAAGTCGGGGACGGTCCGGATGATCGACGCCTACCACCGCCTCACCAAGCTGCGCGAATATTCGGCCGTGGATTTCCATGGCGACGACGATTCCTTCCCGCCGATGCCCTGATTCGAAGTTGATTCACCAGCCCTGAATCAACCTTCTTTCCCACCTTTAGGACGCACGATGCCCGAATTCGCCTTCACCGACCTCCTGCCCACCGGTCCGGACGAAACTCCGTACCGATTGGTGACCGCGGAGGGTGTCAGCACCGTCGAGGCCGCAGGCCGGACCTTCCTGAAGGTCGAACCGGAGGCTCTGCGCACTCTGGCGGCCGAGGCGATCCACGACATCTCGCACTATTTGCGCCCGGCGCACCTGGAGCAGTTGAAGCGGATCCTGGACGACCCGGAGGCGTCGGCGAACGACAAGTTCGTCGCGTTGGACCTCCTGAAGAACGCGAACATCGCAGCCGCGGGCGTGCTGCCGATGTGCCAGGACACCGGCACCGCGATCGTGATGGGCAAGCGCGGGCAGAACGTCCTCACCGAAGGCGGAGACGACGAGGCGCTGTCGCAGGGCGTCTTCGACGCTTACACCAAGCTGAACCTGCGCTATTCGCAGCTTGCCCCGATCACGATGTGGGAAGAGAAGAACACCGGCTCGAACCTGCCGGCGCAGATCGAGCTGTACGCGACGGACGGCGACGCCTACAAGTTTCTCTTCATGGCGAAGGGCGGCGGCTCGGCGAACAAGTCGTTCCTCTTCCAGAAGACGAAAGCGGTCCTCAACGAGAAAGCGATGCTGCGCTTCCTCGAGACGGAGATCCGTGGACTCGGTACGTCGGCCTGCCCGCCGTATCACCTCGCGATCGTCGTCGGCGGCACCAGCGCCGAGTTCGCTCTGAAGACGGCCAAGTACGCATCGGCGCACTACCTCGACGAGATGCCGACCGAAGGTTCGCCGACCGGGCACGGGTTCCGCGACCTCGAGTTGGAGACGAAAGTCTTCGAGTTGACGCAGAAGATCGGCATCGGCGCACAGTTCGGCGGAAAGTACTTCTGCCACGACGTCCGCGTCATCCGGCTGCCCCGCCACGGCGCATCCTGCCCGGTGGCGATTGCGGTGTCGTGTTCTGCGGATCGGCAGGCGCGCGCGAAGATCACCGCCGAGGGTGTCTTCCTCGAGCAACTCGAGAAGGATCCCGCGCGGTTCCTGCCCGAGACGACCGACGAGCACCTCGACGACAATGTCGTGCGGATCGACCTCAACCGCCCGATGGCCGAGATCCGCGGCGAGCTGACCAAATATCCCGTCAAGACGCGACTTTCGCTGACAGGCACGCTCGTCGTCGCGCGCGACATCGCACACGCGAAGATCAAGGACCTGCTCGATTCCGGGCAGGCGATGCCCGAGTACCTGCGCAATCACCCCGTCTACTACGCAGGTCCGGCGAAGACGCCCGAGGGTTACGCATCCGGTTCCTTCGGACCGACGACTGCGGGCCGCATGGATTCCTATGTCGACCAGTTCCAGGAGGCCGGTGGCTCGTTGATCATGCTGGCGAAGGGAAACCGATCGCAGCAGGTCACCGACGCGTGCGCGAAGTACGGCGGCTTCTACCTCGGCTCGATCGGCGGTCCCGCGGCGCGCTTGGCGCTGGACTGCATCCGGAAGGTCGAGGTTCTCGAATACCCCGAACTGGGTATGGAAGCCGTGTGGCGCATCGAGGTAGAGGACTTCCCGGCATTCATCGTCGTGGACGACAAGGGCAACGATTTCTTCGCGAACCCGAAGGAAGAGTCGGTCGTATTCCGCGGGATCCCGGTTCGGTCAGGCGGGTAACCCCCAATTCCGGCCGCCGGTTCACTACATTTCTTGTATGACCGATGACCAGCAGTACCGCATCGAACATGACACCATGGGCGAGGTCCGCGTGCCCATCGACGCGCTCTGGCGGGCGCAAACACAAAGAGCCGTAGAGAATTTCCCGATCAGCTTCCGGCCGCTCGAGCGCACACAGATTCGCGCGATGGGCCTGTTGAAAGCCGCGTGTGCCAAGGTCAACAGGGATCTGGGCCTACTCGACCCGCAGAAGGCCGATGCAATCGTCGCTGCGGCGACCGAGATTGCCGACGGCAAACACGACGACCAGTTCCCTATCGATGTGTTCCAGACCGGCTCCGGTACGAGTTCGAACATGAACACCAACGAGGTCATTGCCTCGATCGCGAAGGCGAACGGTGTCGATGTTCATCCCAACGACGACGTCAACATGTCGCAATCGTCGAACGACACCTTTCCGACCGCGACGCACCTCGCCGCGACCGAAGCCGCCGTCACGGACTTGATTCCCGCGCTGCAGCATTTGCACGACGCGCTCGCGACGAAGTCCGCCGAGTGGAGGACGGTCGTGAAGTCCGGACGTACGCACCTCATGGACGCTGTTCCGGTCACTCTCGGGCAGGAATTCGGCGGTTACGCACGGCAGATCGAGGCAGGGATCGAGCGCGTGCAGGCCACTCTCCCCCGGCTCGGTGAACTGCCGATCGGCGGCACAGCGGTCGGTACCGGACTGAACGCTCCGGACGGGTTCGGCGCCAAAGTCGTTGCGGAGCTGGTTGTCTCGACAGGCATCGATGCTCTCACGCCGGCGAAGAACAGCTTCGAAGCGCAGGCTGCCCGCGACGGTCTCGTCGAGGCGTCGGGTGCGCTGCGGACAATTGCGGTGTCGCTGACCAAGATTGCGAACGATATTCGCTGGATGGGCTCGGGCCCGCTGACCGGTCTCGGGGAGCTCCGGCTGCCCGACCTGCAGCCGGGCAGCTCGATCATGCCCGGCAAGGTGAATCCCGTTCTGCCCGAGGCAGTTACGCAGGTTGCCGCACAGGTCGTCGGCAACGACGCCGCAGTTGCATGGGGTGGAGCCGCGGGCGCTTTCGAGCTGAATGTGTACATCCCGATGATGGCGCGCAACCTCTTGGAGTCGTTCAAGCTGCTGGCAAACGTGTCCCGGCTCTTCGCCGACCGCTGCATCACCGGCCTCGTCGCCAACGCCGACCGCTTGAAGGAACTCGCCGAGTCGTCACCATCGATCGTGACCCCACTGAACTCCGCGATCGGCTACGAAGAGGCCGCGGCCGTCGCCAAGCAGGCGCTGAAGGAGAAGAAGACGATCCGCCAGACCGTCATCGATCGCGGTCTGATCGGCGACAAACTGTCGGAAGAAGAGCTCGACAAGCGCCTCGACGTCCTCGCGATGGCGAAGGTGAAGGACTAGCCGGCCTTGCGTGCCTTGCGCGCTGCGGCAGCGCAGCGCAGCAGGTACAGGGGCGTCGGGGGCACCCAGCCGAGTTGCATGGCCATGCCCATGTCGTCGCGATTGGCCCAATGCTCGATGACCTGACCGTCTTTCACCCGCAGCCAATGGGTCTGCGTGACCGCGAAGGTTTTGCCCGTCGGCGCGAATGCTCGTTCGACGGCACCTTCCTCGGTGTAGACGACGAACGGGCCGACGTGCCGACCGCTCATCGTCGCGTGGATCGCGACAAGATCGCCGTCTGCTGCGACGTCGTGAATTTCATGGTGCAGGTCGGCGTATGCCGTGCGCAGCCACAGCGCCGTTGCGTAGTACGCGTCCGGACCGGTGCCCCGCGCAGCGGGAGGTTCGACTTTGCCTTCCCGGTTGACTGCGTCCGGGTGCACGACCGCTTCGAACTCGGCGCGCGTGCCTGCGCCCATCATCTCGATGCAGCGCACTGCCAGCGACTTCACATCAGCCACAGAGATGGTCATTTCACCCTCCAGGTTTTTCGATACAGTACGACTGTATTTAAATAAGATTGTGAGACCAGCATTGAACGAAGTCAAGGGATCGCGGCGGTACGACAGCAGCGGGCGCCAGGAGCAGGCCAGGGCGCTACGCCGATCTGTCGTGGTTGCCGCACGAGATCTCTTCGAGGAGAAAGGCTTTCAATCGACGACGATCACCGCGGTCGCGAAGCACGCGGGTGTCTCCCCCGAATCGATCTACAAGGGTTTCGGAACCAAGGCCGCACTCGTGAAAGCAGTGTTCGACTTCGTCATCGCCGGCGACGACGAGCCGGTCCCGGTGGCGGCGCGCACAGAAGCGCAGGCCATCCAAGCCGAGCCGGACGTCCGCCGGAAGCTCATGATGTACGCCGCGGGGATGTCGGTGCGCCAGCAACGGTCGGCGAAGGTGCAGATCCTCATTCGCGACGGTGGCGCCAGCGACGCAACCCTTGCCGAACTCTGGGATCGAATGCTCACCGAACGGCTCACGGGAATGACGATGCTCGGCCGACATCTCCTCGAAACCGGACAACTCCGCGCAGGCATCGAACTAGACGAGGTAAGCGACGTCCTCTGGACCTACATAGCGGTCGAGCTGTACGAATTGCTGGTTCTCGGTCGCGGCTGGGCGCTGGATCGGTACGCGACCTGGATAGGCAAGGCGATTGCCGACGGGTTGACGTAGCAGCCGCTCGACGCACCGACTACGGTCGGCACCATGACCGAACTCAGCGACCTCCACCAGGACGCGATCACCACCGTGCGCGAGTTCTTTGCGGCGCTCGAAATCGACGCCGTCGACGAAGTGGTCGATCTCGTGACCGACGACATCGAGTGGATCAACGTTTCGCTCCCGGCAGTCCGCGGCAAGAAGAGATTCCGCGCCGCGCTCGAAATGGGCCCGAAATACCACGTCGGATTCGCCGCCCACATTCACCACATCGCCGGCGAAGGCGAGACAGTGCTGACCGAGCGCACAGATGTTCTGCGCTTCGGCCGCGTGCGGGTGGCGTTCTGGGTGTGCGGCACTTTCGAACTGCGCGACGGCAAAATCGCAGTCTGGCGCGATTACTTCAGCTACCTCGACATCCTTCGCGGCACGGTTGTCGGCGTGGTGCAGGCTGTTCTGCCGAGTCGGATGCTCGGTTCGCCGGACGCGTGACGGTGCCCGCGGTCAGCTGACGCGCAGCGCCGTCAACTCCTGTTGCGCCTGCTGGCCCTGCTCGCCGAGGTCCGTGCGATCGAAGATGTTCCAGTGCTCGAGGAGCGGAGCAAAAACGAGCTCCGCCTCTCGAGTCGGGTCGTAGATCCCGGCTGCGGCAAGTTCGGCCGTGCTGTCGCGGTTGTTCGGCAGCGGGATGAGCGGGATGCGGAAACCCTTCACTGCATCTGCAACTGCGCGGACGACCTGATCCGGCACAACTTCGAGCGCGGCGGTCAGGATGTTGGCGTAGAACGTGCGCTGCAACTCGTCATCGAGCGCGATGCGGTTGCAGATGCTCGCTGCCAACGGCTCGCCGACAACGCCGGCGGAGTTGCGGTGCCGGATGCTCGACGCCGTCTCGTCGAAAGCCGCGTTCGCGAGGACCTGAAGCAAGCCCATCGAGGGATAGCGGAAGTTCGCTGTCATATGTGCCATGCGGACCCGCTCGAGCTCGACGGGATCGACCGCGCGCGTCACGACCAGGTAGTTGCGCAACACGATCGCGTGCCGGTTCTCCTCGGCGGTCCAGCGGCCGACCCAGCGCCACCACGGACCGGTCCGCAGCTGGTAGGCGAGCTCCCGGTGAAAGGACGGCATGTTGTCGGCAGCGAGCAAGCTCACGCTCAGTGCGAGCTTGCCGACGTCGCTCAGTGTCGACTGTTCCGGCGACCAGTCGTCGCCACCCATGAACGCGTAGTTGCGGCCTTCGTCGAACGGCACGAAGTCATGGGGTTCCCACACCACTGATTCGGCGACGTGGCGGCGGAGGTTGTCGTCTACTACGGGAGCGAGCGCACTGAGCAGCGCACCGTCGTTCATCTCTTCTGGCACCACCCAACCCTAACGGGTGGCCTGCGGTGCCGTGAGTCAACTCCTGCAAACGCAGTGCGGCCGGACACTGATCGCCCGGCCACCCTGCGTTGACTCCCGCTCAGTTGTTGTGAATCTCGGTCTGTCCATCGAGCCAGGTGATGTACCCGTTCTGGAAGTCGCTCTGCTTGCCCCCGGGGATGTCCTTCTCGTCACTGGTCGGGTAGCCGAGCGAACCTTCGGGGCCGCCCGCGCCTTCCCAGGCCACACGGATATCGCCCCAGACGACGTTGGCGCCCGTCGCCTCGTTGAAGTAAATGATGCCGCCGTCGAACTCCTGATACTTGCCGCCACCCGGCGCCGATTCCGTATTGCCCTGCGGCTTGCCGAGCGGGCTGGAGGCACCACCCACTGCCTCGTACTTCGCGAAGAGCTCGCCCTCGATCGTGTATTCCGTACCGTCCGCGCCTGCGACCGCGGTGCTCGAACCGGCGCCCGCACTCGGCGCACCCGAACCTTCCGCGCCGGACTCCTCCGCACCTGCGGAGGCAGTCGCCGAAGCGATCGACGACTTCATGGCATCGGTGGCATTCCCCATCTGGGACGTTGCGGCACCGACCGCGTCCTTGGCCTTGTCCTTGTCATCGTCACTACACCCGGCCCCGACCAGAGTGACGGCGGCTATTGCAACTACGAATCCTGCGGTTCCCCGACGAATCTTTCCCATCTCAGATCCTCTCGCATTGCCGTACCGCTATTACGCGGCAAATCGAACAGAGCGGCCGATCGACTCGCTACCACCAGCAAGGCCGGCACCGAATCATTCTGCGTAACAACAACTAACGATCGTTACGCCGACATGACGACACACGACCGACGGGCGGCCATGGGTCGTATCTTTCGATACCCATGGCCGCCCGCAGCCAAACATCAAACTTTTCCGATCATTCAGGAATTCGGCCCGAACTCCTCCAGCATCTCGGTGACGAGAGCAGCAATCGGCGAGCGCTCACTGCGCGTCAGGGTGATATGCGCGAACAGCGGATGACCCTTCAGCTTCTCGACCACAGCGGCGACGCCATCGTGGCGGCCGACCCGCAGATTGTCACGCTGGGCGACATCGTGCGTCAGCACGACCCGTGATCCGCTACCGAGGCGACTGAGCACCGTGAGCAGGACGTTGCGTTCGAGCGACTGCGCCTCGTCGACGATGACGAAAGAATCGTGCAACGACCGACCGCGGATGTGGGTCAGCGGTAGCACCTCGAGCATGCCGCGACTGATGACCTCCTCCATCACCTCAGGACTGGCGAGACCGTCGAGCGTGTCGAACACCGCCTGCGCCCATGGCCCCATCTTGTCGGCCTCACTGCCCGGCAAGTAGCCCAGTTCCTGTCCGCCGACCGCATACAGCGGCCGGAACACGACCACCTTGCGCTGCGTCCGGCGTTCGAGCACGGCCTCGAGACCCGCCGTCAGCGCCAGGGCAGATTTACCGGTGCCGGCCTTGCCGCCGAGCGAGACGATCCCGATCGTCTCGTCGAGCAGCAGTTCCAGCGCGATGCGCTGTTCGGCCGAACGGCCGTGCAAACCGAAGGCCTCGCGTTCGCCGCGAACCAGTTGCACACGCTTGTCTGCGGTGACCCGGCCCAGTGCGCTCGAACTGCCGCCGAGGAGCCTGATCCCCGTGTGGCAGGGCAGCTCACGGGCCTCGTCGAGTTCGATCGAGCCCTCCGAGAAGAGCTGGTCGATCGTCGTCGACGCGACGTCCAACTCGGTCATTCCCGTCCAGCCCGACGGCACGACGTCATGTGCGTGGTACTCGTCGGCAGGAAGACCGACCGCGCCCGCCTTGACGCGCAATGGGATGTCCTTGCTGACGAGCGTCACGTCCCGGCCCTCTGCCGCGAGGTTCAGCGCGCAGGCAAGGATGCGGGCGTCGTTCGTGTCTGTTCGGAATCCGACTGGCAGGACGGCGGGATCGGTGTGGTTCAGCTCCACCTGCAGGTGGCCGCCGTTGGTCCCGATCGGGACCGGGCGGTCGAGCCTTCCGTACTGAAGCCGCAGGTCATCGAGCATCCGTAACGATTCCCGCGCGAACCAGCCGAGTTCGTGGTGATGCCGCTTACCTTCCAGTTCGCTGATCACGACGAGCGGAAGGATGACGTCGTGCTCGGCAAAGCGAGTAACCGCCCAGGGATCCGACAGCAGAACCGACGTATCGAGCACGTAGGTGCGAATGCCGACGGCTGTACGGTCACCGTTCTTCTTGGTAGGCCCAGTGGCGGAAACGGCGCGTGGTGCAGTCACGTGAGGCTCCTCGGCTCGAGCGGGGCACCCCCACTCGAACTCACACTCGCTGGACCGGAGCGATCCTGTGTGTCAGTTGACACGAGGACCGGGTGCCGGTCCCCTCGAGCTGAATATCTCAGTCACGATCAGAACCTCCCGCACGGGCCGCTTCCCCGCTGCCCGTACTGCCGACGCTACTGCCATTCGTGTAATCCGGTCGGGGGGCAGGCGGGCGTGTCGGTGAACAACTTATTAACGCAAGTCACGGCCGCATCACGTGTAGCTGCGGGCATCAGCCGAGCAGGCGCCAGTCCTCGAGACCCTCGTAGAGCGGACGCGCATGCGCGAGCGCGGTCACGCGCGCACGCTGGGCTTCGACGTCACCGCCGGCGAGCGTCGTGGCGATGATGTCGGCAACCTCGGTGAACTCGGAGTCGCCGAAGCCGCGGGTCGCGAGCGCTGCCGTTCCGATGCGCAGACCCGACGTGACCATGGGCGGTCGCGGGTCGAACGGAATGGCGTTCCGGTTGACTGTAATGCCGACCTCATGGAGCAGGTCCTCGCCCTGCTGACCGTCGAGAGCGGAGTTTCGCAGGTCCACCAGAACCAGATGCACGTCGGTGCCGCCGGTCAGAACGCTGACGCCCTTACCTGCGACATCGGCGCCGGTGAGGCGCTCGGCCAGAAACTTCGCACCGGACAGCGTGCGCTCCTGCCGGTCCTTGAACTCCGCGGTGCCTGCGATCTTCAGCGAGACGGCCTTGGCTGCGATCGCGTGCATGAGGGGTCCACCCTGCTGGCCCGGGAAGACCGCGGAGTTCAGTTTCTTGGCCCACTCCTGCTTGGCGAGGATCAGACCCGAACGTGGACCGCCGAGCGTCTTGTGGACGGTCGTCGATACGACGTCCGCGTAAGGCACAGGGGACGGATGCAGACCGGCCGCGACGAGACCCGCGAAGTGCGCCATGTCGACCCAGAGGTAGGCGCCGACCTCGTCGGCGATCGATCTGAACGCCTCGAAATCCTGGTGACGCGGGTACGCGGACCAGCCGGCCACGATGACCTTCGGCTTGCCCGCGACGGCGATCTTGCGGACCTCGTCCATGTCGACGCGGTGGTCTTCCTTGCTGACCCCGTACGACTCGACCTCGTACAGCTTGCCGGAGAAGTTCAGGCGCATGCCGTGCGTCAGGTGGCCGCCGTGTGCGAGGTCGAGACCGAGGAGCTTCTCCCCCGGGTTCATCAATGCCATCAGCACGGCCGCGTTGGCCTGGGCACCCGAGTGCGGCTGAACGTTGGCGAAATCGGCTCCGAAGAGCGCTTTAGCGCGATCACGTGCCAGAGTTTCGACGACGTCGACGTGCTCGCAACCGCCGTAGTAGCGGCGGCCGGGGTAGCCCTCGGCGTACTTGTTGGTGAGAACGCTGCCCTGCGCCTGCAGCACCGCGCGCGGCACGAAGTTCTCGGAGGCAATCATCTCGAGGGTGTCGCGTTCGCGGGCAAGCTCACCTGCCATAGCGGCGGCGACCTCGGGATCCAGTTCACCGAGGGAAGCAGTATTTACCGACGCAGCAGTCTCAGTCACGCAAAACAGTCTAGGAGAGCGCGGTTGCAGCTCTTCAGTCGAGGCTGCGCGCGACCGCGACGGCCGACTCGATCAGCGCGCGCTCGTCGTCGTCGATGTCGATCGACCGCAGCGGTGCCTCGTCGGCCGCGATGAACCGCGTCGACAGGTAGTAGCGCTCGTCGACGTAGGTCCGCGTGGTCAGCCCGTTGTAGTCGTCGTAACTGTAGGTCACCGTTTCCGGCGCGATCGGTGGCGCGACGACCGGAAACTTCGGCCCCGAATCGGTGTTGTTCCGGATGTCGGCACCGACGACGGATCGCGCGTCGGTCGGCGTGATCAGGATCTCCAGCACACCATGCCCACCCGCGTAAGCGCAGGTCGTGGCTCGTTCAGTACGAGCGCCCCGTGCTCGCTCGACAGATCCGACGACGGCCTCGATGCCGCGCAAGCCCGCGCATTCCGCGGGCAGGTCCACCGGTGCCGGTTCGATCGACACCGGTAGCCGCGGGAGGACCGCAGCGGCGAGGTCGACCATCGCGCGTGCGTCGAGGTCCTTGCCCAGCGTTCCGCCCAGCGAATTCGATTCGAGCAGGAGCTGAATGGGGCCCGAGTCGATGGCGAGGTAGCGCCCGAAATTCGTTTCCGAGGCGTAGGCGGCACGACCGTCGACCTCGGTGTGCGCACCGTTGTCGCGCGCAAACGAGGGAACCACCTGTGCGACTTCGGGATACTGCTCGCCGACGACGACCGCGATTCGCAGCACGCCGAGCTGGCCGCCGACCGCGCAGGTGTCGAGCCTGCCCGTCGTCACGTCGAGGCTGCGCGTGAGGTAGGCGAACTGTGCCGGAACAGTGCCGTCGGCGACGAGAGCCTGCAGGTCGAGGACCCCGCACGGATCGAAAGTCTGCGCTGCGCCCGGATCTCCGTCGATATGACGCGCGCAGCCGGTCGGGCCGACGCCCAGGACGACGAGCGCCGCCAGAACGCGCGCAGTCCGCCCCCACGCCCCCACGCTCATAGCTGCCGACTCTAGCCCGAACGGGACCCGCCGAGCCGATGCCGGTTGGCCACTAGCACAATTCGACTATGGAGCAGGAGGTGCGCGGATGGCACGGCTGAGCGAACCCAGCCCGTACGTCGAATTCGACCGTATCCAATGGCGCACTCTTCGCAGGTCGACGCCCTTGGTCCTGACCGAAGAAGAGCTGATCGGGCTGCGTGGCCTCGGCGAGCAGATCGACATGGAAGAAGTGGCGGAGGTCTACCTGCCGCTCGCGCGCTTGATCCACCTGCAGGTCGCCGCGCGCCAGCGCTTGTTCGCCGCGACCGCAACGTTCCTCGGCGAGAAGCACCCGGACCAGCAGGTTCCGTTCGTGATCGGAGTGGCCGGCAGCGTAGCGGTCGGCAAATCGACGACAGCTCGTGTGCTGCAGGCACTTCTGGCGCGCTGGGAGCACCACCCTCGCGTCGATCTGGTCACCACGGACGGATTTCTCTACCCGACGGCCGAGCTCACGCGCCGAGGGATTATGCACCGCAAGGGTTTTCCCGAAAGCTACGACCGGCGCAAGCTGTTGCGCTTCGTCACCGAGGTGAAGTCGGGTTCACCCGAAGTCGCCGCACCCGTCTATTCGCACACGTCGTACGACATCGTGCGCGGGCAGTATCACCTGGTTCACCAGCCCGACATCCTGATCATCGAGGGTTTGAACGTCCTGCAGACCGGTCCGCGACTGATGGTCTCGGACCTCTTCGACTTCTCGATCTACGTCGACGCGCGGATCGAAGACATCGAAACCTGGTATGTCCGAAGGTTTCTCGCGCTACGGACGAAATTCGCTGAGCCGGAGTCGCATTTCCACCATTACTCGGGACTCAACGACAAAGACGCCACGGCAGCGGCCATGGAGATCTGGAACTCGATCAACCGCCCGAACCTCGTGGAGAACATCCTGCCGACCCGCCCACGGGCGACTCTCGTCCTACGCAAGGACGCCGACCACTCGATCAAGCGACTTCGGCTACGGAAACTCTAGGTCCCGTAGCGACGGTGCCGCGCCGCGTAATCACGCAGCGCGCGGAGGAAGTCCACCCGGCGAAATTCGGGCCAGTACGCCTCTGTGAACCAAATCTCGGAGTATGCGCTTTGCCACAGTAGAAATCCCGAAAGGCGTTGCTCGCCCGAAGTTCGGATGACGAGATCGGGGTCAGGCTGGCCGGACGTGTATAAGTGCTCGCCGATGCCCTCGACGGTGATGGAGTCGATGAGCCCCGCACCGTCGAGCCCGTCTTTCTGTCGCTCACTGACGAGAGACTTGACCGCGTCCGCGATCTCCTGCCGACCGCCGTAGCCGACCGCGACGTTGACGTGCGGCCCGACGCGCCCCTTCGTGCGCGCCGCGGCTTCGCGAAGACGTCGCGACGAATCCTCCGGCAGCAGGTCGAGGGAACCGACGATGCGAACACTCGCGTTCCGGTCCGGACCCGAAATCTCTTCCACCACATCGGTGATGATCTCGATCAGCGACTGCAACTCGTCTGGATCGCGTTGCAGGTTCTCCGTCGAGAGCAGGTAGATCGTCGCCATTTCGATGCCTGCGGCGTCACACCAACTGACCAACTCTGCGATGCGCAGGGCCCCGACCCGATAGCCGTGGCTGACGTCGGCGAAACCGTTTTCTCGCGCCCAGCGCCGGTTCCCGTCGCAGAGCACTGCCACGTGCCGGGGGTGCTGTTTGCCCGCGAGCTGCCGCAGAAGTCGATCTTCGTACAGCCTATAAATGAGTCCCCGAGGCTTCACAGAACGGTCGCTTCAGCCGCGCGTGGGGAACATCGAATGCATGTGGCGAAAGCCACGCGACCGGAGATGCTCACAAAGAGACAGGGTACGCGTGCACAATTCGAGGGCCACGGACGCGCTCGATGTCGCGGCAACGACTGCCGGACCGGTAGAGTAGACGTAACTTACGGAACCGTAGGTTACCGACCAGTAGCGAGGGATCATGACCGCTTTCGGACTCGACGAACTTCCGGTCAAACCCCGGATGCGCGGTTGGATCCACCTGTACGCGTTCTTCGTGTCGATCGTGTCGGGCGCCGCGCTCGTCACGCTGGCCGCGACCCTGGAGGGCGCCAAAGCAGGATTCGCTACCGCGCTCTACAGCGTGACGGTATGCGGAATCTTCGGCGTCAGCGCGACCTACCATCGCATTCACTGGAAGACAGTCGCAGGCCGAATCTGGATGAAGCGCGCCGACCATTCGATGATCTTCATCTTCATCGCCGGCAGCTACACGCCATTCGCCCTGCTGGGCCTACCGCCGTCGTCGGGCCGCACGATCCTGATCGTCGTCTGGACCGGCGCAATCGCAGGCGTCGCCCTGAAGATGCTGTGGCCCACCGCGCCGAAGTGGGTCGGTGTCCCGCTGTATCTGCTGCTCGGCTGGGCGATCGTGCCGGTCGTGGGGCAATTGACGCATCATGTCGGCGTAGCGCCGATGATCTTGCTTCTGATCGGCGGACTGCTCTACAGCGCAGGTGCGATCCTCTACGCAACGAAGTGGCCGAACCCGTGGCCGACCACGTTCGGACACCATGAGTTCTTCCACGCGGCGACTGTGATCGCCGCGATCTGCCACTACATCGCGGTGTGGCTCGTCGTATTCGGCTGATCTTCCGGCTCTTCCAGCGCACCGAACTGCGCCTCGATCCCCAGGACGATCAGGTCGATCGCACGCTCCAGCACCGCTCGCAGCGGCACGTCGAAATCGGCGCGGGCCCAGTGCTCGATGGCGGAGTGAAAGCCCCACGACGCCGAGGCCGACACGATCCGAAGAACGAGATCGTTGACGTCGCGGTTCGTGCGACCAGCGATCACGGACCGGATCGCCACCTCCATCTCTTCGGTCTGCCGAGTCATTCCGGCCTTCACGTCGGGTTCGGTCGCAACGTATTTCATGCGCTGCTTGATGACGTTCTCGTCGCCCGCGGTCAGCAGCGTGTCCAGCATGACGGGGATCGCAAGGCGAGCCATCCTGGCAAGTGCGACCGGCGACGTGACCGCTCCGCCGCCGACGTCCCGAATGAGGTCGATCATCTGCGGATTGAGGTCGTCGTAGAGGACGAGCATTTCCTTCGTACCGAAGTATCGATAGATCGAACTGGGCGAAACGCCCGCTTTCGCCGCAACTCGCTCCACAGTGACGGCGCGGTAGCCATACTCATCGAACAGCTCCAGCGCGACGTTTTGAATGTGCCGCATGGCCTGCAGCTTGCGCTGCTCCCACAAGCCCACCTGACGGGCGTTTTCGACATCCGACACCCCTTCGACGATACGCCGGAATGCGACAACCTGAAAGTCACTTGCAGGTAGCGGTTCGGGTCCGTAGAGTGACAGCCAGCACCACTTTCCGCCGGGAGCATGCGATGGACGATCTCTTCGAGTCGACGTTCGATCGCTGCCGTGAGTGGGTCCTTGGATCGCGGTACGGCTTGGCTTCGGTCACCGCACTGAGCGGCATCGCCGGGCTTACCGTCGTCCTCGTCGAATTGTGGCTGACCGGTATCTTCACACGGTTGGGCGACGCGACTCTCAAGATCGTTCTCATCACGGGCGCGTATGCAGTCTTCGCAACCGCAATCGGGTCGGTCGCGGCCCGGGCGATGCAACGCCGCACGCTGAGCTGGTTCTGGGAGCAACGCGCGCCGACCGAGCAAGAGGGCCGCGCGGTCATTCGGCTGCCACTCGACGTGACGTATGTCGACGGTGCGCTGTGGATCCCCGGCATCGTGCTCGAGGCCGCGCTGTTCTCGATCTTCCTGCCCGGTCGCGATCTCGCCATCGGCGCGGCCCTGGTCACCCTCGGTGGCTTGTCGGCCGCAGGCTTCACCTATCTGGTCGTGGACCGGATTCTGCGGCCCGCGATTCCCTTTGTCTCCCGAGTCATCCGGCCGGTCAGCCACCCGAGCTCGACCGTTCTCGTCCGGGTGCTGATCACGTGGGCGTTGGCGAGCGGATTGCCACTTGCGAGTGTTGCTCTCGTCCTCTGCGACACCTCCTCCGCGGCAAACGAACGCATTCGAACCGCCCTCTGGATCGCGATGTTCGGCATCGCCAGCGGCTACGTCGCGACCGCATTTCTCGCGCGCAGCGTCGCCCTTCCGATGGGGAAGCTGCGTGACGCGTTGCAGGCGATCGAGCGCGGCGAACTGGACGTCTACGTTCCGGTTCGCACGACCTCCGAGATCGGCCTGCTCGAGACATCGGTCAACGACATGGTCCACAGCCTGCGCGAACGGAACCGACTGCGCGAGGTGTTCGGCCGCCACGTCGGCGCCAATGTCGCGGACCGCGCGCTCGAAGCCGGTGTCGACCTGACCGGCGATATGCGCGAAGTGTCCGCCCTGTTCGTCGACGTCGTCGGGTCGACAGCGCTTGCCCACCAACTCGAACCGCGTGAGTTCGTCGACAAGCTGAACCGCCTGCTCAGCAGTGTCGTCGATGCGACGACGGCGAACGGCGGACTGGTCAACAAGTTCGAGGGCGACGCCGCGCTGTGCATCTTCGGCGCACCGATCGAATTGGACGACGACGCCAGTGCTGCATTGCGTGCGGCGCGCCGAATCCGCGACGAAGTCGCCGCTACGGGCGAGCTCGACATCGGTGTCGGGGTCGCCCGCGGCCTCGTCTTCGCCGGCGATGTCGGTTCGGCAACTCGGCTCGAGTACACCGTCATCGGCGACGCCGTCAACGAGGCGGCGCGGCTCACCGAAGCGGCTAAGAACGTTCCGCAACGCATTCTCGTGAGCCAGCAGGTGGTCGAGGCGTCGACGTCACACGAGCGGGACCTGTGGACCTCGCACGGTGTGCTCAAACTCCGCGGCCGCGAAGATGAAACGAAGAGCTGGACCGACAACCGCGGCCGACCTCACCGGGCAAGCAGACCGGCCAGCTCGTCGACGGTGGAAACCGGTGTATCACAGACGAATCCGCGGCAGACGTACGCCACCGACCTCCCCTGAGACAGCGGCCGGTCCGCGAGCAGCGGGACAGATTCAGGCGCTCCACCCAGTACGACGGCGCCGCCGGGCGCATGCGCCCGTGCATAGGTCACCAGATCCGAAGCTGTTTCCTGCGCGACCGCGATCTGCATCGGCCCGCGCAGCGACGCCTCGGCGACTGCGAGCCACTGCCCCGCCGATCTCGGTGCGCGCGCAAGGATTACCGTCGCGCGGCGCAGTGTCGATGCCGCGATTTCCCCGTACCGCGCAGACCGTTCCGGATCGCTCAACGCGGCAGCTGTCAGCAGCGCCTCCGCCATGCTCGACGCTCCGGACGGCGTTGCTCCGTCGATCGGGTCGCGCGGGCGGGCAACGAGAGTTTCCGCGTCGTCGGCGGTATCGAACCAGCTCCCGGACTCGTCCGGCACAGTGAAATGCGCAATCGCGACATCGAGGATTTCTTGCGCGCGCGTCAGCCAATCGAGTTCACCGGTGGCCTGATGAAGTGCGAGGAGTCCGGTCGCGAGCCAGGCGTGGTCTTCGAGGACAGCTGCCGCCGACCCGACGACTCCACCGAGCGAAGCGCGCCGCAACCGCCCATCGACGACATGCAGGTCGAGCAGCTTCCGCGCGCACTCCGCGGCAGCATCGATCCAACCCGGTTCGCCGAGTCCTGCACCGGCTTCCGCAAGCGCGGTGATCGCCATTCCGTTCCAGGCGGTAACGACTTTGTCGTCGCGCCCAGGCTGCGGGCGAGTCGCACGCGCTGCTGCGAGAACCGTTCGGACGTTGCGTAGGCGCTCGACGTCGCCGGTGTCGGCGAGAAGCTGCAGGACCGATGTGCCGTGCTCGAACGTGCCCGTGGTCGTGACGTTGAACAGCTGAGCAGCCCAGGCGCCGTCGTCGGGTCCGAGAACCTCGACGAGCTGCGCGGGCGTCCACACGTAGGTCGAGCCCTCGACACCCTCGGTATCGGCGTCGAGCGCAGAAGCGAATCCACCTGTCACGGCGAGGTCGGCGAGTAGAAACTCCACAGTCTCGTCCGCAACTCGGCGCGCGAGATCGGACCCGGTTCGTCGGGCCAGGTGAGCATACGAGCGCAGGAGCAACGCGTTGTCGTAGAGCATCTTCTCGAAATGCGGAATCACCCAGTCGGCGTCCACCGAGTAGCGCGCGAATCCACCGGCGACCTGGTCGTAGATGCCACCGCGGGCCATCGCCTGCGCCGTTCGGTCGACGGCGTCGAGAGCCTTCGTGTCCTTGGTGCGCTCGTAGCTGCGGAGCAAGCCTTCGAGCAGCGCCGACGGCGGAAACTTGGGTGCCCTGCCGAATCCGCCCCGCTGTCGGTCTTCGTCGCGCAGCACCGCGCTGACCGCATGATCGAGCAACTCGGGAATGACGTCTATGTTCGCATCGGGCAACGTCGAGGATTGCCGCAGTTGCGCAACGATCTCTGCTGACGCCTTCTGGACGTCGTCGCGACGGTTGCGCCAGGTTTCGTCGATCGCTTCGAGAAGTTCGGTGAACGACGGCATGCCGCCGTGTCGCGACTTCGGGAAATACGTGCCGCAATAGAAGGGTTCGGCCTCCGGCGTGAGGAAGCAGGTCATCGGCCAGCCGCCCTGACCGGTCATGGCGACAGTCGCGTTCATGTAGACGGCGTCGATGTCCGGGCGTTCTTCGCGGTCGACCTTGATGCACACGAAATTCTCGTTCATCAGGTTCGCCGTCGCACGATCCTCGAACGACTCGTGCGCCATGACATGGCACCAATGGCAGGCCGCATAGCCGATCGACAGCAGAATCGGAACGTCGCGTTCGACCGCCCAGGCGAGCGACTCGGCGTTCCACTCCTGCCAATGCACCGGATTGTCGGCATGCTGCCGCAGGTAGGGACTGGTAGCACTGCCGAGCCGATTCATTCTGGCTATCTGCCTTCTATAGCGCCGGGGTCGGTGCCTTCATCGACGGCCTGGTCAGGTTCGGGATGGCTGGGTTCGAACGTCGCGGGCAGGTTCTTGATGCGCTTGTTCATGTTGCGGATCAACAGAATCGTCGCGATCAGCAGCAGCACGAGCAAAGCGAGCCCGATCGGCGATGCCTTGCCGAACTCGGGTCCGGTAGGTTCGGCCTCCGCAAGAATGACGGTCAGGAAAGTCACTTGTGCACAATCCCGTCACGAACGACGCCGGCGAACAGATCGGATTCCGGAATACCGGTCCGGACCCGCGTCTTCGCAAGTTCGAACTCTTCCGTCGGCCAGATGCGCTGCTGCGTTTCGAGCGGAATGGCGAAGAACGCACCGTTCGGATCGATCTGCGTGGCGTGTGCCCGCAGTGCGTCGTCCCTGTTGGTGAAGTACTTGCCGCACTGGATCTGCGTGGTCACGCGGGCCATGATGTCGCCCTGTTCGGGCCGCCAGCGGTCCAGCCATTCCTGGAGCGGAAACTCCTCGCCACGTTCGTCGAAATCCTCTTTGAACAGCTCCAGCCGGCGCCGGATGAAGCCGTGCGTGTAGTAGATCTTCTGCGGCGTCCACGGGTCACCGGCATCCGGGAATCGCTCCGGATCACCGGCGGCTTCGTAAGCGGCCATGGAGACCTGGTGCGTGCGGATGTGGTCCGGATGCGGGTAGCCACCGTTCTCGTCGTACGTGATCATGACGTGCGGCCGGAATTCGCGAACCACCTTCACCAGGGCTTCGGTCGACTCCTCGAGCGGGACGAGCGCGAACGAACCCTCCGGCAGCGGCGGCAACGGATCGCCCTGCGGCAACCCCGAGTCGATGAAGCCGAGCCAGCGCTGCTTGACGCCCAGGATCCGGGCGGCCTCCGCCATTTCGTCGCGCCGAATCTCGTCCATTCGCTCGACGACACCGGGGACGTCCATTGCCGGATTCAGCACGTCACCGCGTTCTCCGCCTGTCAGCGTCACCACGAGAACGTCGTGCCCCTCGTCGGCATAGCGCGCCATCGTGGCCGCACCCTTGCTCGACTCGTCGTCGGGGTGGGCATGCACTGCCATGAGCCGAAGTCCGCTCACCTGTCGGTTCACCTCTCGCCTGCGTCGTGCTGCATCTTGGAGAACACGACCGAAACGCTCGCCGCGCTATCTCTCCCCTATAGTTCCACCCGATGGTTGCAACTTCAGCTACACCCCCGTCGAGGGCCGCATGACCGGGCCTGTCGTAGCCGCGCGACCCGCTGCCCGCTATGGCGTATCGCGCCGGCCTTCGCGAACGATCGCGCTCGTGATCGGCGCTTTGGTCGTGCTCGCCGGAATCGGTGTCGCATATATGGGGTACGAGCGTTTCGGCCCGAAAGAGATCGAAGGCGAACAGATCTCGTACGCCATCGTCAACGATTCGACCATCTCGATTCGCTTCACGGTCACGCGGCAGCAACCCGATCGGGCGGCCGTCTGCATCCTCCGCGCACGTTCGAAGGACGCGTCCGAGACAGGTCGGCGCGAGGTCTACATCGAGCCTTCCGGCAGCGGAACTGTCGAGGTCAACTCCGAATTGCGCACGTCGCAACCGCCTGCGGTCGGCGAAGTCTACGGGTGCAGCTTCGAAATTCCGCCCTACCTGAAAACGGAATGACAACCAACGGATCGTGACAAGTCCGCTACCAGCATTCGAACGGCTCGAACCTTTCGCGTGCTAAACTCGTCACACACACGGTTCCGGGCCTTCGGAGCCGTGTTTGCTGCATTGGCGGCACGGCGTATCGGCCTTGAGAAAATAGGGCCAGTCGGGGTTTCGACGACTTCCACACTCGCTTAGCCGCTAGTTTCTGCCGACCACATGGTGGTAGGTGCAAGAACAAAGGGATCCCGCCCCGGCGGGACCAACCGAAGAGGGAGTGAATCGAGATGAGCGAGACCACCGTGACCTGGCTGACGCAGGAATCACACGACAGGCTCAAGAACGAACTCGACCATCTCATCGCGTACCGTCCGGTCATCGCTGCGGAGATCAACGAGCGTCGCGAAGAGGGCGATCTCAAGGAGAACGGCGGCTACCACGCCGCGCGCGAAGAGCAGGGCCAGCAGGAAGCGCGCATTCGCCAGTTGCAGGAATTGCTGAACAACGCGAAGGTCGGCGAAGCGCCGACCCAGTCCGGTGTCGCCCTGCCCGGTTCCGTTGTGAAGGTCTACTACGACGGCGACGAGTCCGACAGCGAGACGTTCCTCATCGCGACCCGCGAAGAGGGTGTCCGCGAGTCGAAGCTCGAGGTCTACTCCCCCAACTCTCCACTCGGTGCCGCGCTCATCAACGCGAAGGTCGGCGATACGCGGCAGTACAACCTGCCCAACGGTGGCACGATGAAGGTCACCCTCGTCAGCGCAGAGCCGTACCACAGCTGAGCTGACATTTTCGCTGAGGCCGCCGGGGCTACTCGGCGGCCTTTCGCGTTTCCGAGGCACGCATGACGGCGGCCGGGATACGACCCTTGTCCGGACCCTTCATCCCGGCGCCGTCGTGCAAGGAGCTCCAGTTCGGTTGTGGTGCTTACTATTTGCGAGCGAGGTTGCGCCCACTGGTCGACTCATACGGGATCGTCTTCGCGGAACACCGCCATCGCGGCCGCGGCCGTGGGTCCGCCCATTCGGTCAGGGATCTCGACCCCCAGTGACCATGCCTGGGCGCGCCATTCTGGCCCGTCACCGTGGTGGTGACGGGCTGAGCGGGCTTGGGTTTGCTAGAAGGGTGGCGGTTCGTAGTCGCCTTCGTTGAGGGCGCGTTCGCTGCGGGTGCGGGCGTCGTGTTGCTGGATTCTGGTGCGCCGCTTCGGGTCCGGTGCACCGCTGGGGACCGGTCGGTCGGGTTCGGTCCCACCCAGCAGCGGGATCGGACCGGTTTCCGCGACCGGATAGGTCTTCCCGTGCGGGGAGGTGATCGACAGTGTCCCGTCCTCGCCTTTGGTGAGGTCCCACCCGCCGAAGGTCTTACCCCGGTGGTGTTTGCGGCAGAACGGTCCCAAATTCTCGGCTGTCGTTCGACCACCCGCGGTGGGGTTGTCATGGTTGTACGGGTCGCGATGATCCAGATCGCACTCCCACGCCGGCACATCGCAGTTCGGGAACATGCACGACCCCCACAACGCGCGGACATAGTCCTGCACCTGCTCGGACGGTGTGTAGGAGTCCGTGGCCTCCTCCTCGTCGGGGTCGACGAGTGGCCGCACGATCGCATCGGTGGCGATGTCACGAACCTGGTCGGCGTCGACGATGCCGAACCCGTCCAACCAGCCCGGCTGGTCACTGCTACCGGTCACGGTGGCGTGGGTGGCGATCACATGCACCAACGCCTTCCGCCCGACTTTCGACACACCGCCGATCGGGCACACCTCACGCCCGCATTCGCACGCCAGCTGCGACTGTCCACGGGTCAACGCGATCAACGCATCCGCCTTCCGCGCCGCGAAGGTCCGCGGGTCCTGCGCGCAGACCGCTTTCGCCATCTCCCCGATCCGACCCGACACGAACATCGCGTCCGCCGCGGGTAGGGACCCGGCCAGTTCGGCCATCCCGTCTTGCCCGGGACCGATCCACACATGACGCCCCTTGGTGGCGGCTTCGCGGCGGGAGCGGAGCCCGGCGAGATCGATCTGTGCGATGACTCTGTCGACCACCCCGCGTAACCGGCGCCCGGTCAACGCGGCCCGACCGTCCACCGCCGCAGCCAGGATGCGGCGTTCGACCTCTTTGAGGTGCTCCTCGGCAACATTGCGGGTCGCGTTGACGATGATCTTCACCCGGTACAGATCCAGATCACCCCGCGCGAACGCGGCCCACACGTTCGGTAGCCGGGTGATCAGGTTGTGCCCGACGTCGATCAACGCGGACGCTCCGAACCCGGTGATGGTCAACGCGGCGGACAGTTCGGCTTCGGCGGTGTCCCACGGATCGATCCTCGACGTGTCGTTCGCGTCGTCCGGTGGTGCGTCGTCCACGCATCGCTGATACACTGCGGCGGCGAGTGCGTGTTTGCGGGCGCAGACGGCGGCTTCGAACCGGTGCAGGTCCGACACCGCGTCGACCATGTCCGGGGTCGGCGCCACTGCGGGGTCGGGTATCCCGGCTCCAGTGAGTGACTGCAGCAACTGCTCGAACATGTATTCGAGTCTACCCGAAACCTGTTGGTATAGCTAGGAATACACCTGCTGGAAGGTGTGCGAAGTTAAGTGTGACCGCCGACGGATTGACCGCAGTTGTTGAGGCCCTTCCACGAATTGACCGACCGGTAGTGGTCATCACGAAAGGGCAATGAGTCCAAGCCGTGCCGCGACGGACTGAACTGAAGCCTGCGCGCAGACGATCCACGCGGCACGCAATCGCTACGCGCTGCGTACCGCCCTAGCCCTGCTCCACGACCACGTAGCCGGCGTCGGCGAGTGAAGCCAGAACCGCCGCACGGTGGGTAGGACCCCGAGTTTCGACGGTCAGCAGCACCTCGACCTCGTCGAGTCCGAGTTTGTCGCCCGTCCTCGAGTGGACCACGTCGACCACGCTTGCGCCCGTCCCGCTGACGACGTTGAGCAGTGTGCTCAGTCCGCCCGGCCGGTCCGCGATGGTGATCTTGACGGCAAGGAACCGCCCCGCCGCACGTAGGCCGTGCGCAATGACGTGGGTGAGCACCAGCGGATCGATATTGCCGCCCGAGAGCACAACGCAGACCTTGCCGCGCAGGTCCAGGTCCTCCGCCGCGCACGTCATCAACGCGGCGACGCCGGCCGCGCCCGCCGGCTCGACGATGAGCTTCGCCCGTTCCATGCAGAGCAGTAGCGCTCGCGACAGCGCGTCCTCGGAGACCGTGAGGATTGTGTCGACGAGCTCGGCCACGTGGTCGAACGGCACCCGACCGGGCAGCCCGACCGCGATTCCGTCAGCCATCGTCGCCATCGACTCGGCGCGCACCGGCTTCCCGGCCGTCAGCGAGTCCGGCCACGCCGCCGCACTTGCCGCCTGCACTCCGATGACGCGAACATGCGGCGCCAGCAGGTGAACCGCGACCGCTATGCCTGCGAGCAGTCCGCCACCACCGGTGGGCACGACGATCGTTTCGACGTCCGGCGACTGGCGCAGGATCTCCAACGCCACAGTTGCCTGGCCGGCGACGATGTCGATGTGATCGAAGGGGTGGATCAGGACCGCTCCGGTCCGGGTCGCGAATTCGTTCGCGAAGACGAGCGCGTCGTCGATCGTGTCGCCACCGAGGTGCACGTCGGCGCCGTATGCCTTGGTGGCGACCACTTTCGGCAACGCGGCGGCACCGGGCATGAACACGGTCGACGGGATACCGAGCTTCGTCGCCGACCACGCCACGCCCTGTGCGTGGTTTCCAGCACTGGCCGCGACGACTCCGTTCGCCCGCTCGTCCGCCGACAGGTTAGCGATTCGGTTGTACGCACCTCGCGGCTTGAAAGACCCTGTGCGCTGTAGGTTTTCACACTTCAACAAGACGTCGTGGCCGGTTCGTTCGGACAGCGCGCGTGCGGCGACCATCGGCGTCTCGCGCATGACGGGCGCGAGAAGTGCTGCGGCTGCCTCGATCTGGTCGAGTGTGAGCACGACTACGCCAGCGCTTGTTCGACGTCGCCCAACAGATCGGACGCATCCTCGATGCCGACCGACAAGCGCACGAGGTTGGCAGGAACCTCGAGCTCGGACCCTTCGGTCGACGCGTGCGTCATCGCAGCCGGGTGTTCGATCAGCGACTCGACACCGCCAAGCGACTCCGCCAGAGTGAATACCTCTGTGCGCGAGCAGAAGTCGTGCGCACCCTCGGTACCACCGCGGACAAGTACCGAAATCATGCCGCCGAACCGGCGCATCTGCCGCGCAGCGACCTCGTGGCCGGGATGATCGGCTAGGCCCGGGTAGATCACCTTCTCGATCTTCGGGTGACTCACGAGCAGTTCGACCAATTTCTCGGCATTCTCGCTGTGCCGATCCATTCGCAGCGCAAGGGTTTTGATGCCGCGCAGCGTGAGGTAGGCGTCGAAGGGTCCGGGAACCGCGCCCGCACCGTTCTGCAGGAAGGCGAAGGCCGTGTCGAGTTCTTCGTCGTCGGTGATCAACGCTCCGCCGACCACGTCGGAATGCCCCCCGATGTATTTGGTCGTCGAATGCAGCACCACGTCGGCACCCAGCAACAACGGTTGCTGCAGGTAAGGCGAGGCGAAGGTGTTGTCCACCACCAGCTTCGCGCCCGCCGCCCGCGAGACCTCCCCCAGCGCCTCGATGTCGCCGATATTCAGCAGCGGGTTGGTCGGCGTCTCGACCCAGACCAGTTTCGTGTTCGGCTGGATGGCGGCGCGCACAGCGTCGACGTCGGAAATCGCCGCGACGGTGTGTTCGATTCCCCAATGGCGAAAGACCTTGTCGATCAGCCGGAAGGTGCCGCCGTACGCGTCGTTCGGGATCACGAGGTGATCCCCCGGACGCAGCGTCGCGCGCAGGAGGCAGTCGGTCGCAGCCATTCCCGACGCGAACGCCCGGCCGAATGCTCCCGACTCGATCGCGGCGAGGTTCGCCTCGAGCGCCGCGCGTGTCGGGTTGCCGGTCCGGGCGTATTCGTAGCCGCCGCGCAGACCGCCGACCCCGTCCTGCGCAAACGTCGAACTGGCATAGATCGGCACGTTCACCGCACCCGTTTGCGGGTCGGGATCGAACCCGGCATGAACGGCTCGCGTCGTGAAGCCCTGCCACGATGTGCTGTCCACCTTGCTCCGCTGTTCACTCATGTCATCGAGGTTAATGCCCTGCCCCGAGGCACCCACCAGGGGCGTAGTTTGGCGGCATGGCCGATACCAAGACGTTGTCCGTCGAGGAACTGTTCGCGATCGATTCGCTGCTCCTCCCGGAAGAGCGAGAGATCCAGCAGACGGTTCGAAAGTTTGCCGCCGAGCGGATTCGCCCGGCCGTCGCAGACTGGTTCGAGTCCGGCACGTTCCCGGTCAAAGAACTGGCACCGGAGTTCGGCAAGCTCGGACTGTTCGGCATGCACCTCGAGGGATACGGCTGCGCAGGAACCTCGGCGACCGCCTACGGCATCGCATGCCTCGAAATAGAGGCTGCGGATTCCGGCGCCCGCAGCATGGTCTCCGTACAGGGCTCGCTCGCCATGTCTGCCATCTACAAGTACGGCTCCGAAGAGCAGAAGCAGCAGTACCTACCGAGCATGGCCACCGGTGAAACCATTGGCTGTTTCGGGCTGACCGAACCGGACTTCGGCTCCAACCCCGGTGGCATGCGCACCCGTGCTCGCAGGGACGGCGACGACTGGATTCTCAACGGATCCAAGATGTGGATTACCAACGGCACCGTCGCTGATATCGCGATCGTGTGGGCGCAGACCGACGACAAGATCCGCGGCTTCATCGTCCCGACCGACTCCCCCGGCTTCGCGGCGAACGAGATGCACAAGAAGCTTTCGCTTCGGGCTTCGGTCACGGCCGAGTTGAGTTTCGACGACGTTCGTCTGCCCGCCGACGCACTGTTACCCGGCGCGCGCGGGCTTGCCGGACCGCTCGGGTGCCTGAGCGAGGCGCGCTTCGGCATCATCTTCGGTTCGATGGGCGCCGCTCGCGACTGCCTCGAAGCCGCGATCGACTACGCGCAGACGCGCGAGGTGTTCGAGAAGCCGCTCGCTGGTTACCAACTCACGCAAGCCAAGCTTGCGGACATGGCCCTCGAACTCGGCAAGGGTCAGTTGCTTGCCCTGCACCTCGGGCGCCTGAAAGACCGGGGTGAAATCACCGCCGAGCAGGTCAGCGTCGGCAAACTCAACAACACCCGGGAAGCGATCAAGATCGCTCGCGAATGTCGGACCATTCTGGGCGCCAACGGCATTACGCTCGAATATCCCGTTCTCCGGCACGCGAACAACCTCGAATCCGTACTCACCTACGAGGGCACAGCAGAGGTCCATCAGCTCGTCATCGGACAGGTTCTTACGGGTTCCAGCGCATTTCGCTGATCAGGGCCCGTACATCGGGACGGTCAGCAGGTAGCTGTAGAAACCGATTCCGGCGCCGACAGCGGCACCGATAATCGCGCCGGGGATCGCGCCGACGATGAGGAACGGGAGCCCGATCAGGCCGCCCACGAGCATCCCTATAAGAGCGCCACCACCCGTGCGGCCCTCGGCGGTGTCTCCCGGCGGCCGGGCGACGTCGGTCACGACGCTGCTCGCATCGGAGACCACAGGTTCGATGATCGCCGGGTCCGGAACAACCGGCTCAGCCGTCGCAGTGGCTGAGCCGACCACGAGGCACACAGCCGCGAGCACAGCGACGAGGAACGCTTTGATCATCTGGGTCCTTCTTGCTGATTCGAAAGGGCCCGAGTCCCCGTACCCGGTAAGCAGATTCTATGCGCCGCTGCTCAGGAATCCCAGCAAATCGTGGCGTGTGATCACACCGATAGGTTTGCCGTCGTCGACGACCATCAGCGCGTCGCTGTCACCGAGTGCTTTCGTTGCCGCACTGACGACTTCGCCCGCACCGATCAGCGGGAACGCCGGGCTCATGTGCTTCGAGACGGGGTCGGCAAGAGCCGCGCGGCCCTCGAACACAGCAGACAGCAAATCCCGCTCGGTGACGCTGCCCTGCACCTCACCGGCCATCACCGGCGGCTCGGCACCGACGACCGGCATCTGTGAAACGGCGTACTCGCGCAGGATCTCGATCGCGTCGCGCACAGTCTCCGACGGGTGCGTATGGACGAGATCGGGCAGCGCGCCGGACTTGCCGCGCAGCACATCGCCCACAGTCGGCTCGTGCGTGTCGCCGTCGAGTCGCGTGCGCAGGAAGCCGTACGAACGCATCCACTTGTCGTTGAAAATCTTTGCGAGATAGCCGCGTCCGCCGTCGGGTAGCAAAACGACGATGAGGGCGTCCGGTTCGCGCTGGGCGACCTCGATAGCAGCGACGACCGCCATGCCGCACGAGCCGCCGACCAGCAGGCCCTCTTCGCGCGCAAGCCGCCGCGTCATGTCGAACGAGTCCGCGTCGGAGACGGCGATGATCTCGTCGGGAATCGAGGGGTCGTATGCCGACGGCCAGAAGTCTTCACCCACGCCCTCAACGAGGTACGGCCTGCCAGTGCCACCCGAGTACACGGATCCCTCCGGATCCGCGCCGATGACCTTGACCTTTCCGCCGGAGACTTCCTTCAGATACCGGCCCGCGCCGGTGATGGTGCCGCCAGTTCCGACGCCGGCGACGAAGTGGGTCACCTTGCCGTCGGTATCGCGCCAGATCTCGGGACCGGTTGTCTCGTAATGACTTTCCGGACCGCCAGGGTTGGAGTACTGATCCGGCTTCCAGGCGCCGTCGATCTCCTTCACAAGGCGGTCGGAGACGTTGTAGTAGCTGTCCGGGTGATCCGGCGGCACTGCGGTCGGGCAGACGACGACCTGCGCCCCGTAGGCGCGCAGCACGTTCCGCTTGTCCTCGCCGACTTTGTCGGGGCAGACGAACACGCATTTGTACCCGCGCTTCTGCGCCACCAGTGCCAAACCGATCCCGGTGTTACCCGACGTCGGCTCCACGATGGTGCCGCCCGGTTTCAACAGTCCCGCTGCTTCCGCGGCGTCGACCATCTTCACGGCAATCCGGTCCTTCGAACTGCCGCCCGGATTCATGTACTCGATCTTCGCCGCGACGACACCGGCACCTGGACCGATGACCGACGACAGCTTGACGAGCGGAGTGTTGCCGATGAGGTCGACGACGTGTTCTGCGATGCGCATACGCCCATGTTTCCAGAGCCACGAACACGCGCGGGCGCAGGCAGGCCAATCCGGCTAAATTTGATGCCTATGAGGGGATGGCGGACAGCCGCCGCCACAGGAGCGGCAACCGTTGTAGCCGGGTCCGGCGCAGGCACCGCGTCTTGGGCGGCCTACAAACACTTGATGTCGCAGGCGTCGCAAGCTCGCGGGGTGATCGGGCGCAACACCGACAAACCGCCCGAGGCCGACGGGATCTACACACCCGGTTGCGGCCCACCGCAGCCGTGGCGAATCGGCGCAACGGCAGACCTGACTCTCATGATTTTCGGTGATTCGACGGCGGCCGGGCTCGGCTGCACAGTCGCCAACGAGGTACCCGGCGTGCTGCTGGCCCGCGGGCTGGCCGAGGAAACCGGTAAGCGAATCAGACTGAGCACGAAGGCAATCTGCGGTGCCACGTCGAAAGGCCTCAAAGGGCAGGTCGACGCGATGTTCATCGCGGGCCCCCCGCCGGACGCCGCAGTTATCCTCGTCGGTGCCAACGACGTGACGAAGAAGCACTCGATCCGGCTGTCAGCACATCGGCTCGGTGAAGCAGTGCGTCGGCTGCGCGAAAGCGGCAGCGTCGTGGTCGTCGGGACGTGCCCTGACCTGGGAATCGTCACCGCAATCCCGCAGCCCCTGCGGACGGTCGTCCGCGAGTGGGGGCTGTTGCTCGCCCGGGCGCAGACGGCGACAACCCTTTCCGAGGGCGGTCACCCAGTCGCCATGGCCGACTTGCTGTCTCCGGAGTTTCTCGCCGCACCCGACCGCATGTTCTCGGCCGACGGGTTCCATCCCTCTGCGGCTGGCTACGAACTTGCCGCGAAACAGATCCTGCCGGTGCTGGCCAGTGCACTGGGTGAATGGCACGGCGGACCGCTCCCGACACTGCCGAATTTGTCCGAAGCAGCCGAAGGGCGGCGGGCAATAAGCCGTGCGACGGACTCTGTGAATCGCTTCCTCTGGCGCCGTGAGGAGCGAGTTTCGGCGCAACGTAATGTACGAAGCTGACTAGAACAATCCATTGGAAAACAACAGAGGAGCCGTCATGCCCGAGGCTGTGATCGTCTCGTATGCCCGTTCACCGATCGGCCGCGCCGGCAAAGGATCGTTGGTCTCGATGCGACCCGACGACCTCGCCGCGCAGATGGTGAAGGCCGCGATCGACAAGGTGCCCGCGCTCGACCCGTCCGACATCAACGATCTGCTGCTCGGCTGCGGTCTGCCCGGCGGCGAGTCCGGCAACAACCTCGCCCGCATCATCGCCATCCAGCTCGGCTACGACACCGTCCCCGGCGCGACCATCACCCGCTACTGTTCGTCGTCGTTGCAGACCACCCGCATGGCCCTGCACGCGATCAAGGCCGGCGAAGGCGACGTCTTCATCTCCGCCGGAGTCGAAACCGTCTCGCGCTTCGCGAAGGGCACCTCGGACTCCTGGCCCGACACCCACAACCCGCTGTTCGCCGACGCCGGCGAGCGCACCGCTCAAGCCGCCCTTGGCGGCACCACCTGGTCGGATCCCCGCGATGCCGGCCTGCTGCCCGACGCCTACATCGCCATGGGCCAGACCGCGGAGAACGTCGCCCAGCTGACCGGTATCTCGCGCGAGGACCAGGACCACTGGGGTGTGCGCTCGCAGAACCGTGCCGAAGAAGCCATCAAGAGCGGCCACTTCGCCAAGGAGATCACCCCGGTCACCCTCGCCGACGGCACCGTCGTCTCCACCGACGACGGCCCCCGCGCGGGCACGACCTACGAGAAGATCAGCCAGCTCAAGCCGGTGTTCCGCCCGGACGGCACCATCACCGCCGGCAACGCGTGCCCGCTCAACGACGGCGCCGCCGCGCTGGTCATCATGAGCGACACCAAGGCCAAGGAACTCGGTCTCACCCCGTTGGCGCGGATCGTGTCGACCGGTGTGTCAGGTCTCTCGCCCGAGATCATGGGTCTGGGCCCGATCGAAGCATCCAAGCGTGCCCTCGCCATCGCCGGCAAAACGATCGACGACATCGACCTCGTCGAGATCAACGAAGCGTTCGCCGTCCAGGTCATCGGTTCGGCACGAGAGTTGAAGATCGACGAAGACAAGCTCAACGTCTCCGGCGGTGCGATCGCGCTGGGTCACCCGTTCGGCATGACCGGTGCCCGGATCACCGCGACCCTGCTCAACAACTTGCAGGCCCACGACAAGCAGTTCGGTCTCGAGACCATGTGCGTCGGCGGCGGCCAGGGCATGGCAATGGTGCTCGAGCGCCTCTCCTAACCCGACCACGACACGAAACAGCCCCCGAGGGATCCCTCGGGGGCTGTCTTCGTTTACTGCTAGTCGCTGTTGAAGTAGCTCAGCAGGCGCAGGATCTCGATGTAGAGCCAGACCAGGGTGATGGTCAGGCCGAACGCCACGCCCCAGGCCGCCTTGTCGGGCGCACCCTGCCGGATCATCTGGTCGGCAGCGTCGAAGTCGAGCAGGAAGCTGAACGCGGCGATGCCGATGCAGACGAGGCTGAAGACGATCGCAAGCGGCCCGCCGTCACGGAGGCCGAAGCCGCCGTCGGTGAAGAAGCTGGCGATCAGATTGCCCAGCATCAGGACGAGGACACCGATCATGGCGCCGATGATCATCCGCGTGAAGCGCGGAGTGACGCGAATCGCACCCGTCTTGTAGACGACGAGCATGCCCGCGAACACACCGAACGTGCCGAGCACGGCCTGCCCGATGAGTGCGCTGCCGCCCGCGCCGCCGAACTCGACGCCGGTGAAGAGCCTCGATATCGCACCCAGGAACACACCCTCGGCGACCGCATAGCTCAGAACGATTGCCGGGTTGTCCATCTTGCGGCCGAATGTGCCGACCAGCACGAGAACGAAACCGATCAGACCGCCGCCGATGACGAACGGCACAGCCAGACCGGAGTTACCGCTGACCAGGAGGTACGAGACGATCGCCGCGATCGACAACACACCGAGTGTGATGCCCGTCTTGGTGACGACATCGTCGATGGTCATGGCCCGCGAGGTCTGCGGGCGAGCCCACGGGTCGACCTGTGGTGGCTGCTGACCGTACTGGTTGGCGAACTGCCCGGCGCCAGCCGCAGCAGATCCGAAATTGGCGTAACCGCCGCCCTGCTGCTGTGGCAGGTTGCGGAACACCGGGTTGCTGGTGGTGCGCACCGTAGACATCCCCTCTCGTGGCGTGAATGCTGTCTAACTCGTTTATCTGTCTGTACAACGTTCGAATTCCAAGACAAGTTCCAGACCTGTCGGACAATTCGGACTCTACCGGGTACGCGGTATACACGGCAGACTACAGCGGCCCTATCTGTCCGGCTTTGCTTCGATCCTCCTGGTCGAGCGCGCAACGGTGAACTTCTGGTTGCGTCCGACGTTTTCCGTTGCGCCGACGAACCTCGCAAGAAGTCCGCGGTAGTTCAGGTGCGTGTTGAACACCGTCCACATTTCGCCACCCGGCCGCAGGACCCGACCCGCGTCGCGAAACATCTTCTCCGCGCCACCCGTGTGCACAGAAGCACCGATGTGGAACGGCGGATTGCACACGATCAGGTCGGCACTCGCGTCGGCAAACGAACCGAGCGCGTCGTCGCGGACCACGACAACCCGGTCTGCGACGCCGTTCGCAGCGGCGGTCGCCGCGGCGGACGCAACTGCGGCTACCGACTCGTCGGTGGCGACCACACGCAGATCGGGACGCTGCCTAGCCAGTTCGACGGCGAGAATGCCCGTGCCACAGCCGAGGTCGATCGCATCGGCGGCGGCACGCATTCTGGGCAGGAAGGTAAGGAGAAACCTGGTGCCCAGGTCGAGTTTCGCGCCGGCGAAGACGGCGCCGTGCGCGACGACCTGCAGGTTCAGTTCCGGAATCGAAGCCTGGACCGGATACGCCGACGGACCGACTTCGCGCGGCCCGCTGACGACCAGCACCCTTGACTTCTGCCGACCGCGACTCGGCGTCACGACCTCGAAGGAACGGCCGAGGACGTCGTTCATCGCAGGCGTGATGTGTTTGTCGCGGCCACCGGCGAAGACCCGCACCTGCGGTGCCGCATGCCGCGCGATCGCGTCCGCGGTTTCGGCCAACTCGGCAAGCCCACGCGGCAGGCGCATCAAGACGACATCGGCACCTGCCAGCAGCTCCGCGGTGGATACTGCGCGCGTGTATCGCTCGGCGAGACCGGCCTCGCGAGCATTCTCGTCGAGCGCGCGCTCGCCCGTCAGGTGATCCTGCAACACTCGAATTTCGGACGTTTCGGACAGCACTGCCGCGCCGAGCGTGAGCGCACCGTAGTTGTCGTCGACCACGGCAATCTTGGGCGAAGGCGGCGAGGCCAGCGCATCGGCAGCAACATCCAGGATCAATCGATCGGCTGCGTCGACGGCGAAAAGGTTCGCTGCTTCGATATCCGGTCGGCGCCGCATTCGGCCGAAAACTTCCTCGAGATTCTGCACCGGCCAAGTGTGCGTGACGAAACCGTGATTCGAACAATCGGAACGCCGTCTGGACACGAACTGATTTCGAGAGACTAGGTCGTGTGACCAAAACGATCGTGATGTGTCACACTGGCGACAACCCCGAGTCAACGGCGACTCGGGGGGCGTTCACAACGAGGTGGAGCCATTGTCTAGCAAACCGAAGTTCGCCAATTCGCAGCCCGGTCTACCGCTGGGAGTGCAAGGGACCGCTGATCCCCGGTTCAGCGCGGCGACCAGAGCGTTCGGCCGACTCTTTGCGCGTTTGCGGGGCGGCGGCGCGCTCGCCGTCTACCTGCATGGTGAGCCCGTTGTCGATATCTGGGCCGGCACGTCGGACCGGGCAGGAACCATCGCGTGGGACGCCGATACCGGCGCCATGCCGTATTCCGCCACCAAGGGCATAGCGTCGACCGTCATTCACCGGCTCGCTGACCGCGGTCTCCTCGATTACGACGCACCGGTTGCCGAATACTGGCCCGAGTTCGCAGCCCAGGGCAAAGGTGCGATCACCGTGCGAACGATGCTCACGCACCGTGCCGGGCTGTCCAGCATGGCCGGTGTCGCGCGCAATGTCGACGAGATCCTCGACCACAGTCTGATGGAGGACCGGCTTGCGGCCGCGAAACCCGGTCCCTTCCTGGGGATTCCGGCCTATCACTCGCTTACCTACGGTTGGCTGCTCGCCGGTCTCGCGCGCTCGATCACCGGCAAGGGCATGGCCGAGTTGTTCCGCACCGAGGTCGCAAACCCGCTCGGGGTCGACGGCATCTACCTGGGCAACCCGCCGGCGGGAGCGCAGACCCGCGCGGCCGGCTTCTCCGGGTCGATCGACGTACTCGCCCACCCGATCACGATGCGGATCGCGCCGTGGTCGACGCACGTCCCGGGACCGATCGGCAGCTTCCTCAAGACCGTTTATGCGAGCCGAGTCGAATCGATGCTTACCGGTGACGAACCGACGATTCTGACGACGCAGATGCCCGCCGCGAACGGTATCGTCACCGCCCGCGGCCTCGGTGCGATCTATAGCGCGCTCGCCAACGACGGCGATACGCCGCACGGACGGTTGTTGTCGGCGAGCACCACCCGGGAGTTGCGGAAGGTACAGACACGACAGTTGGACCGACGTTGTACCTGCCGATGTCGTGGCGGCTCGGCTACCACTCGTTCCCGTCAGCCAACGCGCCGCGCGCATTCGGGCATATCGGCCTCGCGGGCTCCGGCGGCATCGCCGACCCAGCGACCGGCTTGGCCATGGCGTTCGTCCACAACCGGGTCCCCAACCCGCGATTCCTACCACTCGATCAGACGATCCTCGCCTGGCTCGCCCCGCTCGTGTTCCGCGGACTCCGGCCAGTGGCCGACGACCGCGTGACACCGATCCGGCGGGCGCGGACCGCGAGTTAAGACGGTCCGAGGCGGGCCGCCTGCAGTGCAAGGTATCGCTGCTCGGGCAGGCTCGCTGTTCTTCGGGCCGCAAGTTGGTAGGACTCACGTGCCGCCGTCAGGTCGCCCGCGAGTTCGAGCAGATGTCCCCTGACCGCGTCGACGCGATGTGTCTGACTCATCCGGTCGTCGCCTTCGAGCGTGCCGAGGATGGCGAGCCCCGCGCGCGGACCGTTGACCATGGCTACCGCGACGGCACGATTCAGGGTCACGACCGGACTCGGCGCGATCTGCTCCAGCACGTTGTAGAGCGCGACGATCTGCGGCCAGTCGGTGTCGGCAGCGTTCGGAGCTTCGTCGTGCACCGCCGCGATAGCGGCCTGCAACTGATACGGGCCGGTGGGCGTTCTGCCGAGGGTTCGTGTGATGAGCTGGATACCCTCCGCGATCTGCGCCGCATCCCACAGGTGCCGGCGCTGCTCGGCAAGTGGCACAAGGGAACCGTCGGGTTCGGTGCGTGCGTCCCTGCGCGCGTCCGTCAACAGCATCAGTGCCAGCAGGCCGCCGACCTCACCCTCGTCCGGCAGCAGCCGAACGAGCATGCGCGCCAACCGGATTGCTTCACCAGTGAGATCGCTGCGCTGTGCCATCGGGCCCGAGCTCGTCGCGTAGCCTTCGTTGAAAAGCAAGTACAGCACGTGCAACACCACCCGAAGCCGTTCTGCACGTTCACTTTCCGGTGGCAACGCGAACGTTGCTCCTGCCGATTTGATGGATTTCTTTGCGCGGCTGATCCGTTGGCCCATCGTCGTTTCGGGCACCAGGAATGCGCTGGCAATCTCGCCGGTCGTCAGACCGCCGACGGCGCGCAACGTGAGCGCGAGCTGCGACGGAATAGACAGTGCCGGATGGCAGCACAGGAACAGCAACGTCAACGTGTCGTCTTCGTGCTGGGTCTCCGCGGGGACCGCGAGTTCGAGCGTGCCCGCGCTCTCCTCCCGTCTGCGCCGCGCACTTTCGCTGCGCCACTCATCGACGAGGCGCCGGTTCGCAACGGCGGTCAACCAGGACCGCGGGCTGTCCGGAACACCTTCGTCCGGCCATTGCTGCGCGGCCGCGAGCAACGCCTCTTGCACGGCGTCCTCACACGCGTCGAACTGCCCGTGCCTGCGAATGAGGGTGCCGAGCACCTGCGGCGCCAGTTCGCGCAGCAGGGGCTCGATGTCGGACGGCATACTCAGATCTCGGGAGGCCCGTCGGCGACCCGCCGGATCTCGAGCGGTTCCTTGGTGAAATCTACTATCTCCTTGCCGATTTCGATGGCGCGCGCCTCGGATTCGACGTCGACGATCCAGTAGCCGATCAGCGATTCCTTCGCCTCGGCGAACGGTCCGTCGGTCGCGATCGAAATGCCGTCGACGACGTGAATCTTCTTGGCCTGCGTGGAATCGACGAGGCCTTCTCCCCCCGCCAGTTCACCCGACGCAGTCAGGTCTTCGCCGATCTTCTGCATGAAGGCGATCATGCCGCGAATCCACTCCGGAGACTTCTGCTCCAGCATCGGCGCAGCATCGCCGAACATCATGATCATGTACTTCATCTCGTCACTCCCTCGCTAGGGCGCCCACGGTGGGCGCTCGAGAATGGGTCGGAGCACAGGGAACGTTCTCGACATCCCTTCTGGAACCCTAGCGATCTCGGTCCGGCAAGGGCCATGCACGTGCAACGATACGTTTGCTCGAGATACCTCGGAGGTGTGGATGGCCGACAAGTTGTCGCCGATGGATCGATCGTCGCTGGTCGGCGAAACCGGACCCGTCAACATGACGATCGGCAGCCTGATATTCGTCGAGCCCGGCCCGGGCGTCACCTACGACGCGCTCTGCGCCCGCATCACCGAACGCATTCACCTGGTACCGCGCTGCAAGCAGCGCCTCGACGAGGGCCGGACAGGTCTGTCCAATGCAGTCTGGGTCGAAGACGAATACTTCGACGTCGGTTGGCATATCCGTCTGGCGACGCTCCCCGCGCCCGGCGGAAAGGAAGAACTGCTCCGGCACGTCGGCAACGAGATGTCACGACGCCTCGACCGCTCGCGGCCGCTGTGGGAGATGCACCTCATCGACGGTCTCGCCGACGGCCGGACCGCCTTGCTGATCAAAATGCACCACGCGCTGGTCGACGGGTCGTCGGCGGTCGGTATCGGCCTGGCTGTCCTGGACATCGAAGCCGAGGCCGAACCGGTCGAGCCGCCGCCGACGTCCGAGGACGAACGCCCCGGCCTGTTGTTGCGGCAGATGCGACGCGCAATCAAGCCGCTGTCGAAGGCGCAGGACCTCATCTTCGACACCACGTCGCGGATTCTCGAAACATCGCCGACCACCGCCGCATCCGATCTCCGTGAAGCCGCAGAGGTACTGCGCGAGCTGCTGCGGTCGCGCGAACCTGCCGTGAGCACACCGTTCAACAAGCAGATCTCGGCGAACCGGTCGTGGGACTACTCCTCAGCGCCGCTGCGCCAGCTCCGGGCCATCAGCCTCGCGACGAACCGCACTGTGAACGACGTTCTCCTGGCAATTGTTTCGGGCATGCTCGCCACGTATCTGACGGAGGCGGGAGTCGATCCGGCCGCTCTCGAGCGCGAGCCGAGCACGCTGGTGCCGGTGAGCATTCGCCGCGAGGGCGAGGTCGGCGGCAACAGGATCTCGGTTGTGATCGTGGAACTGCCTGTCGGGGAACGAGATCCGCTGCGCCGCGTGGAATTGGTCGGCGAGCGGATGGACGAACTGAAGCGGGCGAGCGGGGTGATGGCCGGCGCGATCTTCGTGGTGGTCGGCGGGCTCGCACCGCCCCTGCTCTCACCAGCGCTGACGACAGTGCTCGGTACCGGTATCGATTTCCCGTCCCACAATCTCGTCGTGTCGAACGTGCCCGGTCCGCCGGCACCGGTGTTTCTCAACGGTTCCCGAGTCCTCGAGATGTATCCGGTGGTCCCGCTCAATCCGGCCGACCAAGGGCTGAACGTCGGAGCATTCTCCTATGCGGGCACCGTCCATTTCGGGTTCACCGGCGACCGCGCACTGGATCCACCGATCGATCGCGCACGTGCCGCATTCGAATCTGCCCTCGCCGAACTCTCGGCGGCCGCAGGCGTATTCGTCGAGCCGGGAGCTCGCAGAGACTAGACGCGCAGAGATTCCGAGTGGCGCATCCATTCACGGGTTCCGAGCCAGCGACACGACACAGACGCGACCGCCGCCGCACTGCCGAGCGCGCCGGCGAAATCGCCGCTCGCGGTGAAGTAGTGACAGAACGCACCGTGCAGGATGTCCCCTGCGCCGAGCGTGTCTACGGCGTGCACGGGCTCGACGTCGACCTCGCCGCGGCCGTCCGGTCCCGAGTACCGGATCGGCTCCGCTCCGCGCGTGATCGCGACGTGCGTGGGACCCATGGCGTGGACGGCGTCGAACAGCTTCGAACTGTCGTTGTACTCGGTGAGCGGTGGCCGGAACACCGCCGAACAGATCGCGATGTCGACGAGGGGCAACAAGTCGCGGTGGCTGTCTTTCCAGCGGCCCGCGTCCAGCACAACCGGAATGCCCGCATCCCTTGCCCGAGTGGCGATCCCCATGGCCAGATCACGGAAATGACCATCCATCAACACAATTCCGGCGTGACCGACTGCAGCTCCGAAAGCTTCGTCGAACGGCGCCTCGATCCGCTGTGCATCGAGCGATACAACGGTCCGGGTATGTGTCTGGCGCGCAACCACGATCGACGAGAGTGGCGGCTGCAGTGCACTGTCGGGGATCGCGTCGAGAACACCTACGCCGTGCTCGACGAGATCGGATCCGACGATTTCAGCGAGCGGGTGCCGCCCGACCGCGGTCAGCAGGGTCGGCGAGGAGCGAGACAGGTAGGCGTAGGTCACCGCTGCGTTCGCAGCAGGACCGCCGGCGCCCAGAAACTGGTCGAGCGCTTGGGTTTTCGTATCCTCGGCGGGATAGGCGTCGACGAGGTAGGCGATGTCGAGCGTGGTAAGCCCGACGAACATGGCAGTCAATGGTCGAGCCTCTCGGTGACGCGAAGCTCGTCCGCGATGGCGATCAGCGCGGCCGCCGGCTGCGGTCGCGCGTAGAAGAAGCCTTGCGCGTATTGGAATCCCAGCGCCGCTACTGCGGCAGCCTGATACTCGTCTTCGACGCCCTCGGCAGTCACAGGAAGGCCCAGTGCAACACCGATAGCCGCGACAGCCGACAGCAGACGCGGCGCCGCCGACGTTGCGGTCACCCCGGCGATGAAATCGGCGTCGAGCTTCAACATGTCCGTCGGCAGTTCGGTGAGCCGGCCCAGCGAGGAGAAGCCGGTACCGAAGTCATCGATGGCGATCCGGATTCCGCGCTCACGCAAGGCCCGCAGATTGGCTACGGCGGTCTCGGTGTCGGCTTCGAGTGCCGTCTCGGTTACTTCGAGAATCAACTGGGCGGCAGGCCAACCTGTGTCGGCGAGTACGTCGAGGACCGAGTCGACGTACCCGCAAGCTGCGAGTTCGAGACCCGAAACGTTGACGTTCAGCGACATGTCCGCACCCAGCGCGCCGCGCAGCAACTTCGCATCCCGGCACGCGCGCGACAGCACACAGTTGTCGAGCACCGCGATGAGATCGTTGTCCTCGGCAATGCGGATGATTTCGTCCGCCTTCACGTCGGGACGCGTGACGGATTGCCACCGGAGCAACGCCTCGACGCCGACCACCGAGCGATCCGAAGTTCGGACGATCGGCTGGTAATGAACGTCGAGGGAGTCCTGCTCGATCGCATCCCGCAACTCCTGGGCCAGCGGAGGCCACTTTCCCGACTCGAGCTTGGTGCGGTTTCGTCCGGCGCGTTTCGCTTGATAGAGGGCGATGTCTGCCCGACTGACCAGGTAGGACGCCGATTCCCCCTTTTGCCACGACGTGACACCGGCCGAGCATCCGGTCGGTATCGCTTCACGAATCTGCTCGGACAGTGCGATCGCATCGTGCTCCGTCATCGTCGTCGACAGCACTGCGAACTCGTCGCCGCCGTAACGCGCAAAGACATCGGTCCGTGCGATAAGTTTGCGCGCCGCCTTCGCGATGTCGCGCAGTGCGTCGTCACCGCCGGCGTGCCCGCGGGCTTCGTTTATCGCCTGGAATCGATCGATATCGAACAGCAGTAGGACCGGACTGCCACCATGCCGGACGGCCGCACCGAGCGCCTGCTCCAGCTTCCTGTCGAATCCTCTGCGATTGAAGAGCCCCGTAAGACTGTCTATTTCCGCTGCCGAAGCGAGCCTGCCCATGACGAGGACGGTGACGCCGGTCATCACCGAAACGCTCGCACCGCACAGCCCGATCCACCACGGCAGTTCGGGACGTACGGCGAGAACGACGACGCAGCAGAAAGCGATGACAACGATCTGCAACATCGCGCGAAAGAACTCGAAGAAGAATCCGGCGAGCGCGGCCACCAGCGCGTAGTCGCACGCCGTCGCGATCGCGCCGATCGGGCTCGACCCGGCGCGGTCACCGAACGTCACAAGCACAATCGCGACCCACACCATCACCTCGTAGTGCCCACGCGACAGGCGGTCTCCCCAGACCAGCATGAAAACACCGATGGCGAACGCAGCAACGACGGCGATGTAGGAGTACGGCGTCGTCGGGGCCAGGGGCATCGTCAGCGCAAGGACGAGACCGAGCGCACTGGCGATGATCGCGAGCACTCCGGTCGTCCGGCCCATGACGTGCGGGGTGGCAAAAACCGACGGACGCACCAACCACCGATAGCGGTCAATGGTGCTCGCGTCGAAAAGCATTGTCGTAGGCGTCCGTTCGTCGATTACCGGCCGAAAGCCACAGCAGGAGTGCATTCACCGAAATACGAACCTTGTGCAAATCGGTAGCCCCGCTCTGTGAGCGCCTCGGCTTGCCCTACGTTCTCCACCCCCCTGGCGATCACTGGCAGGTCCATTGCGTCACCGAGTGCGGCGATGGCACCGAGGAGCGGCGACGGTGCCTTCTCCGGGGTGATCGATCCGACGAACTTGCGGTGTACCTTCGCGAAATCTATCGGCAGCGTCTCGAGCTTGCTGAGCGACGAAGAACCGCTCCCGAAGTCGTCGAGCGCAATTCGCACCCCGCATTCGCGCAGTGCCTGCATGTTCCTGATGACCGCGGGGGTGTCGTAATCGAGCACCGATTCCTGAACCTCGATGACAAGTCGCCCTGCGGGCCAACCCGTGCGTGCCAGCACGTCCTGCACCGACGCCACGTAGGAGGTCTCCGCGAGTTCCCGTCCCGAAACGTTCACGTGCAGGTTGAGCGGCCCGGCCACACCCTCGAGCGCCGCGACCTCCGCGCAGGCGCGCTCGAGGACCAACCTGTCGAGCGCGGCAATCAGGTCGTTGCCCTCGGCTATCCGAATCGTTTCCATCGGCGTGATTGCGGGGTCGATCCGGGACCGCCAGCGGACCAGCGCTTCGACACCGACGACGTCTCGCGCTACCGCCGAAGTGTCACCGTCCAGCCGAACGATCGCGGCATATTTCACGCCGACTTCGTTGTGCGCGATAGCTTCTCGCAACTCGGCCGCCAGCGCGGACGGCCGCATCGATTCGAGCATCGTGACGCTGCCGCCGGCCTGTTTCGCCCGGTACAGCGCGAGGTCGGCGCGCCGGACCAGCAACGACCCTGACTCGCCGGGCAGCCACGACGTCACGCCCGCCGAGCACGACATCGAGATGCTGCGGCGCATCCGCTTGCTCAGCGCTACTGCGTCGTCCTCGGTCGACTCAGGCAGGAGCAACGCAAACTCGTCACCGCCGTACCGCGCGAGAATGTGCGTTTCGTCGACGACGTCACGCCACGCATCGCCGACCTGCCGGAGCAGTGCATCGCCCGCGTGGTGCCCGTGTGCGTCGTTGAGCCACTTGAACCGGTCCAGGTCGAACAGCACCACCACCGGTCGCCGCTTGGTCCGCCCCGCCTCGGCGAGGAAATAGCCCAGTTGGCGGTCGAACCCACGGCGGTTGAGCAGACCCGTGAGGCTGTCCTTGTTCGCGTCGGATGCGAACCGGCTGAGCACGCCGACCGAGCACCCGATCATGATCGTGGCAGCAGCCGGCGTGACACCGGCCCACCAATACAATCCGGGACGCGCGCCGAGCGCCACCAAGCAGCACGTCGCCGCGAACGCCATCTGCAGAACGTTGCGAGTCCACGGCAAAAACAGCGCCGCGGCGCAGCCGATGTATAGAAAGAAGGTGGATCCCGCGACAGCCGCAGTGTCGTCGGCCAGCAGATAAACTCCCATTACGAGGGTCAACGTGCCGAATGCAACCAGAATCTCGTAGTGCCCCATCGACATTCGGTAGCCCCACAGGAAAAGCGCACAGCCGAGGACAACCGCGAAACTCGTTGCGCCGTACAGCACCGGTGTCCACCGGTCGACCTCGGCCATCGTCACCAAGAACACTCCGTGGACGCCTGCGACGACAAACATCATGCCCGTGATCCGCCCCATGAGCGATGGCGTCGCAAGCGCCGACGGTGCCTGTAACCAGGCGTTCCGCAGCCCCCCCATCCCCCGCATGTGCATGCGGTCACATTACCGCCGCTGAGCATGCCTTATGCGGAAAGAGGGCCGTCCGATCAGTTCTCGCGAACCAGCGCCGCCGTGATCGTCATCGTGATGTCGTGACCGATGAGGATCCGTGGCGCACGCACGCCGAGTTCCCGCCGATCGAAGACGCACGTGCCGTGAAATACATTGCCCTCCCGGACTACGTTGAACACGACCTTCGCACTGGCACCGCGAGCGTCCAGTCGGCCGGATACGCGCAAACCGTCTTCGGTCGGCCAGACCGTCTTGGCTTCGAAGCACGCCGCCGGATGAGCGTCGAGATCCAGCAGATTTTTCTTCCGCAGATCGATATCGCGGCGCTTGTTGCCGGTGTCGATTGCACTCAGGTCGGCAACTCCACTGATGGCGATGATCGCGCCGCTCTCATCGAGTTCCACCCGTCCGTCGCGGATCGGTACGGTGCCCTTGACCGTGAAGCCGAGCTTCTTCACGGCAAAGCTCGCGGTGCTCTGGGTGGTGTCGACGCGCATGGTCGTTACTGCGTTCTGAGACAGGGTCATTTCGATTCCTTCGGTGTGGGTTCGATCGTTCGGTGTGGATCAGGATTGGGCGCGAGCGCCGAAGCGGTCGATGACGGGGAACAACTCGATACGGTCCGGACCGGGCAGTAGTGCCACGTCTTCGCCCGGCAGCAAGTTCGTTGCCATGATTGCCTTTTGGCCGTCGAGCAGGTGCTGCTCGGAGTCCGCTATGACAACGACGACCTCCGAACCGTCGGCGCGGCGTAGGACGTAGCCGTCGACGAAGCCCGCGAGATGGGCTGTGGCAGGCTTGATTCGTTCCTGGTTGGCAAAATCTGCGGCAGCAAGCTGCGCCGCCGTCCGTGGACCGTCGAAGAACATCAACTGGGCGTGCATCCTGGACTCTTTTCTGTGTCGGATTGGTTCGCTGCATCAAGAATCTCGGCTACAGCCGCCGCGGAGATCAGTGCGATCACGTAATCGAGTACTGAATCACCACGTACTTCGGAATACTCGAGACATGGAGGCACCCCTTGTCGGCCGCAATCGGGAGTTGGCGCAGTTACGCGCCGCGGTCGTCTCGGCGGCCGCAGGGTCCGGTCGGCTTGTCCTGGTCATCGGTCCCGCGGGGATCGGCAAGACTCGGTTGACGTCGGCCCTGGCCGACATCGCTGCCGACTACGGAGTTCCGGTCGCCCACGGCCATGCCGTCGACGATCCCGGCATGCCTGCGCTGTGGCCGTGGCGCCGGCTCGCCCGCCGTGTCCCCCAACTGGCCGAACCTCTCGCCACTGACATGTCGACATCGCGCGATTCTTTTTCGGAACGGTTCCGGATGTTCGCGGAGGCCTCCGACGCACTCGCCGACGCCTCGGCCGAGTCGGGCTTGCTCGTCGTCCTCGAAGATCTGCACTGGGCCGACCGGACCTCACTGCTGCTGTTGCGCCACGTTGCGACGGAGCTGGCACGGACCGGTCCAATGATCGTCGTGACGATGCGCGACGAATCCGAAGGCCCGCTCGCCGAACAACTTCCCGAATTGTTGCGCGTCCCCGAAGTTCTCACTCTCCGGCTCGGCGGACTGTCGACCGCAGACATCCGGTTCTGGCTCGATCGCGCGCTGCCGGACGCAGGGCCGATGGCAGACGAATTGCGCACGCGGACAGACGGCAATCCCCTGTTCGTCAGGCTGCTGGTCGACGCGATGGCAGGCGGCGCAGCGGTCCTGGCCGACCCCGCCGCACATCCCGAGATACGCCGGCTTGCACTCGCGCAGGCCGGCAGACTGGACGAACCGGTCCGCTCGGTTGTGGAGGCCGCCAGCGTGATCGGCGAACAAATCGACTTCGGAGTGTTGAAGGGCGTACTCGAGATGTCGGGCACCGACGTCGCCCGCGCGCTCGACGCGGCCGTCGCCGCTGGCGTCCTGAAACTGACCGACAACCGGGTTGCGTTCGCGCACGCGCTGATTCGTGATGCTGTCTACGCCGACCTGCCGCCGTCACAACGGATGATGTTGCACCGCAAGGTTGCCGAAACGCTGGCCGCACTCGAGTCGGGCGATTCGACCGCGGGCCTCGTCGCTACGCACTGGCGACGTGCGTCCGGAGCAAGGGCGGCCGAGGAGAGCATGGCCTGGGCCCGCCGAGCCGCCAGGCTGGCTATGGCATCGGCAGCCTACGACGACGCGATCCGCATGCTCGAAATGGCCCTCGATGTCGCCGGAACCGACCGCCCACCCGGCGTGCGGGCCGAGCTGACCCTCGACCTCGCGCGGGCCGAGTTCGCCGACGGCAGGATCGGTCCGAGCATCGACAACGTCAGCCGCACAGTTGAATTGGCTCAGGCCGGTAACAGGCCGGACCTGGTCGGCCACGCCGCGCTCGTCGTGCACGGTATCGGCTCGTCGCCGTTGCGCGAGACCATCGACAGGATCTGCGACGTAGCACTGCGGTCGGTTCCCGAAGACGAAATCGTCTTGCGCGCACGACTTCACGCCCAGCGTGCGCTGTCGGCACTCAATTCGGGCGACAACGAAACCGGGCGCAACCTGTCCGCGATCGCGCTCGAACTCGCCGAACAGAGCGAGGACTCCGACGCCATTCTCGACGGTCTCCATGCGCGGCATTCGACACTGTCGTCGCCGCAGTTCCTGGCCGAGCGCCGCGTACTCGCTCGGCGAGCGATCGAGGTCGGGTGGGTTGCCCAGGCGCCCCTCGCAACGTTGTGGGGGCACGTCTGGAACATCGACATCGGCTTTCAGACGGGCGACCTCGATCTCGTCGATCGGTCCTTGGCCGCGGTCGAGCAGGTCGCGATCAATCGCAGGCTGCCCGTTGCATGGTGGCACCTGCATCGTTGCCGCGCGGCTCGATCCGCGCTGGTCGGAAACTTCGAAAGCGCCACCGAATCTGCCGAAGCGGCAAAGGAAGTCGCGATCCAGATGGGCGACGTGTCCACGGTCGGGTTGTACCACGCCTATCTGACGCAGATCGACGTGTTGCGTGGCGCAGTCGATGACTATCAAGCCAGACTCGCGTTGATGCGGACCGCGCCACAAATTCCGCTGGTCCGCATCTTCTATCCGTATTATCTCGCGATTGGGGGCGAAGTCGACTCTGCGCGAGCACAATTCGAAGAGTTCAGAGCCCTGCCGGACACGATCAGCCTCGGTCCGAGGTGGGCCGGCCTCCTCCACCACATCGGTCTGGTCGCGGTACTGCTGAACGATACGGAGGTTGCCGACAGCGTCTATCGGCAGTTCCGCGACCTCGACGAGTACTTCCTGTGCGACGGTGGCGGAGCGGTGTTCTGTCCAGGGTCAGTGGCGCGGGTGCTCGGCGACATGGCGCTGGTGTGTGGTCGCCACGCCGACGCGGTGGCGCACTATCGCCGCGCGATCGAGATGGAGGGAAAGATCGGGGCGCGTCCTTTCGTCGCCCTCAGCAAACTGGGGCTCGCGAAGTCGCTCGCCGAACTCGGTGCCGCGGACGACATCGCCGAAGCGCGAACTCAGGCCGACGCCGCGGCGAAGGAGTTCCGCCGAATGGATCTGCCGGGTCCGTTGCGCGACGCCGATGTGCTACTGGCTCAACTGGTTTCGGCAGGTAAGGCGGTCCGGGTGCTGTCCGAGCGCGAGTCCGAGGTCGCCGAGCTGATCGCCGAGGCACTGTCGAACCGAGAGATCGCGAAGCGTCTCGTCCTGTCCGAACGGACGGTGGAGACCCACGTCCGGAGCATCCTCGGGAAGCTGGGCTTCGCAAACCGCACCGAAATCGCTGCTTGGGCATTGCGTGGTGGTTAGTGCAGCGGTCGGGCATTCGACCCTCGATCCGCGCGACAGTAGGTACTACAACCGGTTCGACTGGCTCGAAAGGCCACTTCGCACATCTTCCCGATGCTTCGCACAGGTTCCGACCGGCTGGAACCTGTGCGAGGTGTCGGGAACGTGTGCGAGGTCTTGCCAACCGTCCATCTACCCGACACGCGAACCTCGCGACCTGTTCGTCTGACAAGATCTGAGGCATGAGCGAAGGCAAACGTCTGGCGGGCGAGAAGGCAGTCGATTACGTCGAGGACGGAATGATCGTCGGTGTGGGCACGGGCTCGACCGTCGCGTTCTTCATCGAGGCGCTGGCGAGGGTGAAGGACCGCATTGCCGGGACGGTGTCCAGTTCCGAGCAGAGTACGGCGGCGCTGCGCGCCCACGGGATCGAGGTGTTCGACCTCAACTCGACCGGCGCGCTGTCGTTGTACGTCGACGGCGCCGACGAGTGCGACGGCGGAAAGAACCTGATCAAGGGCGGTGGCGGCGCCCTAACGCGCGAAAAGATCATCGCCGAGGCGAGTGCGAAGTTCGTCTGCATCATCGACCCGAGCAAGAACGTCCCCGTACTCGGCAAGTTCCCGCTGCCCGTCGAGGTCATTCCTATGGCGCAGAGCCTTGTCGAGCGCCGGCTGATCGAACTCGGCGGAAAACCCGTCCTTCGCGCGGGATTCACCACCGACAACGGCAACCCGATCCTCGACGTTCACGGCCTGCAGATCACCGATCCGGTCGGCCTGGAGGAGACGATCAACCAGATTCCCGGCGTCGTCACGGTCGGGTTGTTCGCCAGACGTCGCGCCGACATTGTCATCGAGGGCGTCGATCCGCCGCGGATTTGGTAGAGGAAGCGCCCACACCCCACGAGCAGGCGCTTCCCCGCCAACCACGTTCAGCTGAACAACGCCAGGAAATTCCCGATCGCCATTCCGATTGCCTCGACCGCCGGACGGGCCCAGTCGGGGGCCCACGGGTAGGGGTACGGGCTGGGCGGGTTAGCGCTCGCAACCGCGGGGGCCAGCACCATGAGTACGGCAATCACGGCAAGCGTCGTAACCGATCTGAGCATTTTCATAGATCCGCCTCTGGCCTGGTTCGCCGACCCGTTTGGCCGGCGTAACTCCACGGCCTATCGCCACCCGCGGCCCTTCGGTTACAGGGTCAGTACAGCAATGGACCGAGGATCGCGGCGCACTCGCGCGCGGCGTCGACATGCGTGAGAATCGCGTCCCGGCGGCTCGATGGGCCCGCAAGACACAACGCACCACGCGTCGTGCCGTCGAAATCGAGTATCGGCACTGCGGCGCAGGTCAGCTCGTCGGTGAGTTCGTCCGTTTGACTCGCGAGTCCGGTCCGCCGCACTTCCTCGAGATCGGATCGCAGGAGGCTCAGATCGACGACGGTCCTCGCTGTCAACCGGACGAGCTTCTTGGGCAATGCCTCTCGCCATGATGGGCTGTATGCGAGCAGAACCTTGCCCGCTGCGGAGGCGTGCAGGTGTCGAATCAGCTCCCGCTCGGCCCGGACGGGGTGGTCGGGGTCGGCATCGAGGATTCGCAGTGTTCCGGACTGAAAGCCGACGACATGGACCGCAAATCGCACTGCGGTGCGCAGCTCGTCGATTGCCGACCGAGCAGCAAACGGTACGGCGGGTTGGGACGCCGCGACGATCAGTCCGTCCAGTCGCGCGCCGAGTCCGAAGCCGCGCAGGTCTGACGTGCGGACGACGTACTCCTCGGCCACCAGCGCGTTGAGCATCCGGTACGCGGTCGCTGTCGGCATCTGGAGCGCGGCGGCTATCTCTTTGGCGGACACGCCGAGTCCGAGGACGGCAATTGCTTCGATGATGCGCAGCGAGTTCGAGACAGGGGTGGGGTGATGCCGGGACGGATCGCGCAGCGGGCTCATCGGAATGTGGGTGCGCGTAGGAGGTCGGCGCGCTGAGTCTCGTCGTAGATGCCGACCGCGCGCAGCCGTTCCGGGAGCGCCACACCGAGTACTGCGGTGTAGATCGCGGCGAGTACGAGAATTGCGCCGTAGACGACGATCATGCGGTTTCCGTCACGGACGGTCGAGACGGTTGCATTTACCGCAAGGAACAGCAGGGCCACCGTCGTGACCGTGCCGATGACCCAGACGTACGCGCTGCTTTCGCCGATCCGGCGCAGCAGGACCGGAGCAGCGATGCACGCGGCGAGGTAGCTGCCGAGGTAGCCGCAGGCACTCAGCGTGAGGAACATGCGCAGGCCGTCCTCGGGACTTGCGCCGAGCAGCAGAGCAATGACAGGCACCGCCGTCACCACCACCATCGCGGTGCCGATCGCGAATGCCGGTGTGGAGTAACGGGCATGCAGACGCCCGAAGCCGGCGGGGGCAACTCCTTCCCGGCCCATGCAGAACAACACCCGGACCAACGCGTTCACCGACGCAAGCGTGCACGCGAAGAACGACGCCGCGATGCCCGCGTCGAGCACTGCAGCGAGAATCGCCGAATCCTGCGAGAGGAGCAGTTCGACCAGCGGTGTAGAACTGGAACGAACCGACTCCGGAGCGGCATACAGCGCGACAGCTTGCACCGGAACGGCGATCAAGTAGATCGCTGCTGCAGCAACGGGTGTCCACCTGATCGTGCGCGGTATCGACAGGAATGGCTGCTGCGCTTCGCCACTCAGCGCCGTGGAGCTTTCGAACCCCACGAACGCACTGACGGCGACGACGACGCCGACCGCCAGAGTTTGGAAGTCGCCGTCCCAACGCAGGGCCGGCTCGATAGGTTCCCCCGAGCGGTGTGTGGTCGCGAGAAGCGCGAGAATCCCGAGAACCATTGCTATGGAGACGCATTCGACCGCCAACGTTACCCACGCCGACATCCGGATGCCCCGGATCATCACCAGGCTCGCGGTCAGCGCGGCAATGCAGGCGATGACAACGATTGCGGCAGTGGGGGTGTCGTCGGCGAGTCCGATACTGACCGCGACGTGCGCGAGGTACGCACCGACCGCGATCAACCCCGCCATGGCGACGGCGCTGTATCCGACGATCGCCGACCACCCCGTGGGAACAGCAACTTTCGGACCGAGCCCGCGCGCGACGTAGCTGTACAGCCCGCCGACCGATGCCATTCGCTGTGCCATGGGACGGATACACGCCGAGACGAGAACTGTGACGAGCGCGGCGCACACGAACGCGACGAACGCTCCCCCGCCACCGGCCGCCCCGATGACGAGAGCCGGCGTTACGCCGGCGGTGCCCGCGGGAGCAATGGCGGCGACGGATTGCGCAAAGACCGGCACGAACGGCAGCCGACGCCGCGGCAACCCGCTGACCGGCGAGGTGTCGACGACCAGCGGACGCTCATGTGGCGAGGCCGGCATCGCCACCACCCTTCAGTCTTCGACCCGAGTTCCTGCCAGCGTCGAGCCGGTTTATTTCCGAAGTGTGAACGCTATGTTTCCGTTACGTTACGTCGGCCGAGAAAATCAGGGCGGGTATTTCTCACCAAACTTTGCAGAGACGTATGTCGGCCGTCACATCGCAGGGCTAGTGTCGAAACAAGGACGATCGATCAGTCCGCCCCGGCAGTCCCATTCCGGCCGTCGAATTCGATTGCGATCGTTGATTTTTACCTGCCGTCTACCGCCACAGCTGGAGTCGCGTCATGTCCGCCACCGAAACATCCGCGCTCGAATCGAGCGACTACCTCGCCAAGCGTCAACTGAAGAAGGGCACCGCCGGCTGGGTGCTGCTCGCCGGACTCGGTGTCAGCTATGTCGTCTCGGGCGACTACTCCGGCTGGAACTTCGGCCTCGAGCAGGGCGGTTTCGGCGGTCTTGCAATCGCGGCGGTCGTCATCGCGGCGATGTACTTCGCAATGGTGCTAGGCATGGCCGAGATGTCGTCGGCCTTGCCCGCGGCAGGTGGCGGATACACCTTCGCTCGCCGCGCGCTGGGGCCGTGGGGCGGATTCGCCACCGGCACAGCAATTCTCATCGAGTACGCGATTGCGCCCGCCGCCATCGCGACTTTCATCGGCGCCTACGTCGAGTCCCTGGGACTCTTCGGTATCCACGACGGGTGGTGGGTCTACCTCGCCGTGTATGCCCTGTTCATCGGCATCCACCTGAGCGGAGCCGGTGAGGCGCTGAAGGTGATGTTCGTGATCACGGCGATCGCGCTGATCGGTCTTGCGGTGTTCGTGGTCGCCGCAATCGCACACTTCGACCTCTCGAACCTGACCAACATTCCCGCCACGGACGCAGCGGGTGCATCCGCATTCCTGCCGCACGGCTATCTCGGCGTCTGGGCGGCTATCCCATTCGCCATCTGGTTCTTCCTCGCTGTCGAGGGTGTGCCGCTCGCGGCTGAAGAGACGAAGGACCCGGAGAAGAACGTGCCGCGCGGAATCGTTGCGGCAATGTCGATTCTGCTGGTCACATGTGCTCTCGTCCTTGTTCTGACGACGGGTGCAGGCGGTGCCGACGCCATGCAGACCTCCGGAAACCCGCTCGTGGAAGCGCTCGGCGACAGCGGCGCTGCGAAGGTCGTCAACTACATCGGGCTCGCCGGACTCATCGCCAGCTTCTTCTCGATCATCTACGCCTATTCCCGTCAGCTGTTCGCGCTCTCTCGTGCGGGTTACCTGCCCAGGGCGTTGTCGGTCACCAATTCGCGCAAGGCACCTGTTCTCGCGCTGATCGTTCCGGGCGTCATCGGATTCGCCCTGACGTTCACCGGCAAGGGGGCGATGCTGCTGAACATGGCGGTGTTCGGAGCCGCTGTCAGTTACGTGCTCATGATGATCAGCCACATCGTTCTGCGCCGCCGCGAGCCCGAGATGCAGAGGCCCTACCGCACGCCGGGCGGCACGATCACCACCGGATTCGCGCTCGTCATCGCCTCTCTCGCCGTCGTCGCAACGTTCCTTGTCGACAGCACCGCCGCGATCTGCTGCCTCGCAGTGTTTGCCGCCTTCATGGCCTACTTCGGCTTGTACAGCCGGCACCACCTCGTGGCAAACTCCCCCGACGAAGAGTTCGCGGCGCTCGCTCGCGCCGAAGCGGATCTCGGATGAGCTACCACCAGCACATTTCGGGCACGACCTACACGTTCGATTCGCTCGTGGAGGTAATGGCGAAGGCGACGCCGCTCCGCTCCGGCGACCAATTGGCCGGGTGCGCGGCCGAATCCGATGCCGAGCGTGCCGCCGCATCATGGGTCCTCGCGGATCTCCCGCTGACGACATTTCTCGAAGAGCAGGTCGTTCCGTACGAAACCGACGCGGTCACCCGGTTGATTCTGGATAGCCATGACCGGTCCGCGTTCGCACCCGTCGCCCACCTGACCGTCGGCGGATTCCGGGACTGGTTGCTGGAAACCGCCGCTCGACCGGGCGGAGCGACCACACTGACCGCTGTCTCGGCCGGCCTGACGCCCGAAATGGTTGCGGCAGTGTCGAAGATCATGCGCAACCAGGATCTGATCGCGGTGGCTCGGGCATTGCGCGTCACCTCGGCGTTCCGCACCACGCTCGGCTTGCCCGGGCGAATTGCGACCCGGCTCCAGCCGAACCATCCGACCGACGATCCCCGGGGAATCGCGGCCGCGACGCTGGACGGTCTCCTCATGGGCTGCGGTGACGCGGTGATCGGCATCAATCCTGCGACCGACTCACCCCGCGCCACAGCCGACCTGCTTTTTCTGCTCGACGACATCCGCACCCGATTCGATATCCCGATGCAGTCGTGCGTGCTTTCCCACGTGACGACCACGATGGAGCTGATCGAGCGAAATGTTCCGGTGGACTTGATGTTTCAGTCCATCGCCGGCACCGAGGGCGCGAATACGAGCTTCGGCGTCACGATTCCGATGTTGCTCGAGGCGAATGAAGCGACCAGGTCACTGCAGCGGGGTACCGTCGGTGACAACGTCATGTACCTGGAAACCGGTCAGGGATCGGCACTTTCGGCAGGTGCCCACCTCGGAACCGGCGGCAAGCCTGTTGACCAGCAGACGCTCGAAACGCGGGCCTACGCTGTCGCGCGCAGACTCGATCCACTGCTCGTCAACACGGTCGTCGGGTTCATCGGGCCCGAATACCTTTACGACGGAAAACAAATCATTCGTGCGGGCCTCGAGGACCACTTCTGCGGCAAATTGCTCGGCCTGCCGATGGGTGTCGACGTGTGCTACACGAATCACGCCGAAGCCGATCAGGACGACATGGACAACCTGCTCACGCTGCTCGGCGTCGCAGGTGCCGCTTTTGTGATTGCAGTTCCAGGTGCCGACGACGTCATGCTCGGCTATCAGAGCCTGTCGTTCCACGACGCGCTCTATGTCCGCCAGGTCCTCGGTCTGCGGCCGGCACCCGAGTTCGAAGCGTGGCTGCAGACGCTCGGGATGGCCGACGAGCACGGGCGGATCGTTCCCGTCGATGCGGCCACATCTCCCCTCCTTGCACTGGCGGCCACCCGATGAACCGCGACCCGGACGTGTGGTCTCCGCTACGACTGTCGACCCAAGCCCGAATAGGTTTGGGGCGCAGTGGAAATTCACTTCCGTCTCAGCGTGTGCTGGAATTCAAGGCCGCTCATGCGGCTGCACGCGACGCCGTACACGTCCCTTTCGACGCCGACGCGATGCTGGACCGAATCGGACAGGCGGGAATCGGCCGGCCATCCCTGGTCTACAGCAACGCCGGCTCGCGCAGCGAGTATCTGCGGCGACCCGATCTCGGCCGCACACCGGCCGACCTGACCACCCTGACCCGCACCGCGGACGACATCGGCTTCGTCCTCGCCGACGGCTTGTCACCGCGCGCGCTCGCCGAGCACGGCGCTGGACTGCTCGATGCCTTGATCATGGAGTTGAGCCCGCATTTCAGCATCGCACCACCGGTCGTCGCAGTTCAGGCCCGTGTTGCGTTGGGCGATCACATCGGGCACGCATTGGGGGTGCGCACGACGATCATGCTGATCGGCGAACGTCCCGGGCTGTCCGTTGCAGACAGCCTTGGCATCTACCTCACACACAATCCCGAGCCAGGTCGCACGGATGCGGATCGCAACTGCATTTCCAACATCCATCCGCCCGACGGATTGGACTACGCACGCGCGGCCAAGATCACTGCGGCCCTTGTCGCGGGTGCGCGCCGCCTCGGGAGGTCCGGCGTCGCTTTGAAAGACACGTCGGCCGAGGAACTCGCTGCGGCGGAAACCCTGACCCTGGAGTAGTGGCTACCAACCTGCGAATCCGGATGGATCGTGTCGGCCCATCGACGCGTGTTCGAACATGCCCCACCCCTCCGCGCCGTTACACGTGGCGCGCGCGACGTGGTCCGAAACACCCCATGGCACAAGGCCTTTGACGGCGTCCGACGTCAGGTCGTAGGTGGAGTGCAGGGACCAGTCCGCGCCCTTCCACTGTCCGTGACTCCATTCCGGATCACCGCCGTACCCGCAGCCGACGTGCAACGGGACGAACCCGCGCGTCTCGACCTCGACGACGAGCGCCTCTCCTGCAGGCGTGGTCAGGTGGAGCTTGGCTCCCAACGGATGCCGAGTGCCTGTCGCATAGTCGATCTCGACGCGCGGCCACCCGAGTTGTTCGACTCGGCCGTCCGCGAAGACCCGGCACGCGTCGTTGAGGGTCCGGTAGCCGTCGGGCTGTTCTTGTACGATGACGATCAGTGCAAAATCGTCGAACCGCAGAGGTACGTATAGCCACCAAAAGCCTTGCGACGTAGACGGAATCCCTGCGGGATCGGGGTCACCGGAGGGCCGGATGCCCCAGGACCGGTCACGCGTTCCGAGCCACGTGTCCGGTGTGACGTCGTAGTCCTTGCCAGCGACGTGGAGGGCTCCGGACCAGGAGCCGACCTGCGCGAAGCGCTCGGCGTCGAGGGTTGGCCGCGCCGGGCCGAGCATCAGATGCGGCTGTTCGAGCACGGCCGGGAAGGAGCCGTTCCAGGTGAGGTCGAATCCCAGCTCGTCGTGCTCGCAGATGACACGAATCGTGTTGAGCGGGTCCACAACCTCGACGCGATAGCCGCCGACCGCTTGGTCGAGCGAGCGCTCGCCCAGAGCGTCCGAGAACCGGATCGAGTGCAGCGTCTCACCGACCCGGACCGTGGCGTACGCATCGCGCACCCCGAGATTGGGGTAGGTCCCCATTCCCGTGACGACGAAGACATCGCCGGTTCGATCGTGTGCGTTGAGGTAGCACCTGTCGTAGAAGTGCCGGTCGCTGGTGACCGGACGGGCCATCGTCAACGGCGCCTGATGGATCGGATATTCGTCGAGTGCAATGGGTTTCACGCCATCAGCCTCTCGAGCAGTGCGCGGTGCATGACGTAGTCGTCGGGGTCGTCGGGGACGGTCTGTTCACCGAAGTGAATCATTCGCCGTCTGATTCGCGCCATTACGATGCCGTGCCGCAACGCCGCGTAGACGAGATACCAATGCAGGTCGGTGATTTCGTGTCCGGATGCGGCCGAATACGTCGCGGCGTACTCCTCCGGCTTCGCGAACTCCGGCATTCCCGGCTGGTCGAACATGTCCGCGATGTCCTGAAAGAAGGCGTGCACCATCGGGAACCACGCAATGTCGAGACCCCGGGGCGAGATAGTCGCCATCTCCCAGTCGAGCACCGCGGCCGGCGTGAAGCCGTCGAACAGGATATTTCCGGGACGCGCATCACCCCACGACAGGACCGGGTCACCCTGGTCGGTAGGCCAACGTTCTTCGAGCCACGCGAATGCGCGCTCGAGAATGGGAATCCGCACGCCGTCGTCGGCGTAGGTCCAGGCGTAATAGCCGCGCTCACGGTCGAAATGGGAACGCAGCGGGTCTGGCCCAGCTTCGTCGATCAACTGCTGCGGAAGCGAGTCGACGGGTACGGAATGGACCGCCGCAACGATTTCGGCGGTGACGTCCTGCAGGCCGCGGCGCTGCTCGAGTGTTGCCTCCAGTAGCCAACCGGTGAAGATGTAGGGCGGGTTGTCGATCGGGACCCGACCGCTGACGGCGCCCATGACGATGAACGGCGAGCCGAGCAGTTCCCCGGTCGGCTCGAACCCGACAAGCGGCGGAATCGGGACGACGTCTGCCGCGGCGACCGCTGCCATCACGTCGAATTGCCGCTTCAGGTCGTAATTCGGAAAGACCGGAAACGATGAACTGTCCGGGGCGAGGCGGGCGACGAAGTCCCTTCGCTGACCGTCCCACTCCGCTGTGAAAAACACCGTCACACTCGACATTCCGCCACCGCTCGGCGGGTGCACGTCGACGACGGACACCGGACCCGACGAGTTCAGCACCGGTCCCAACCAGCTGCCGAGAGCCTCGCCCACCTCCCCCAGGTCGCGCTGATGGACGGTCATCTTCGTTTCTGCCGTGACGTCATGGTCCGCAGTCATGCCATCCTCCTGGAACACGTTCTATTTTTGTGGAACATAGTCCTGTGTGGAGGCATGGGGCAAGGGTCAGGCCTGCGCTGGCTCCGAACCCGTAGTCAGCCGCGCGTCTACAACCAACCCGGCAACGCCGATTGCTATGCAGATACCCGACAGCACAAGCAGCGCAGGGTTGGTGCGACCGGTCAGTGCGTCACCGAGGACCACCACGCCGACCGTCCCTGGAATCACACCGACGAGCGTCGCGAACATATACGGCGCCAACCTGATCGACGAGACACCGGCGCAGTAGTTCACGACCGAGAACGGCACGGGCGCTATCAATCGGAGCGACCCGACGGCGAGCCAACCGCGTTTCGCCAGCCGCGTGTCGACGGCCTGCACGGCGGGGTGCGTCAGGTGCCTGGCGAACACATCGCGACCCAATGCCCGGACGAGCAGAAAGGCGAGCGCAGCGCTCAGCGTGGTCGCCGAAACCGCGACGAGAATCCCTGTCACGGAGCCGAAGAGCAGGCCGGACGCGAGCGTGAATGCCGTGCGTGGGAACGGCAGAACACACACCACCGTGTGCGCGACGAAGAAGAGCAGGGGAAACGCCGGACCGACCGAACGCGCCCAATCTCTGATCTGCTGGGCATCGGGTAGTGGGAGCACGATCGCGGCAACGAGCAACGCGGCAAGGACCACGAGGAGAACGGCAACCCTCGGGTCCCGGAATCGCTTCACGCAGCTCAGGCTACCGCCCGCGAGCGCAGGCCCACTTGCGATCTGCCGCCTGGCGGCGCATTATGAACATTGTTCATATTGAGCGGAGGGTGATGGCGACCAAATGGGGCGATCGCGAAGGACGGCGTCGCGACATACTGCGCGCCGGCCGAATGCTGTTGCGTGAGAAGGGTCTCGTTGCACTGCAGATGCGCGAGGTCGCACGCGAAGCCGGCATCGCCCTCGGCACCGTCTACAGGTACTTCCCGACGAAGGAGGCACTCTTCGCCGTGATGTACGCCGAGCGACTCGATCAGATGTACGCCGAGCTCGAGCCCGTCATGAACCAACTCGCGGAGTTCGAGGATCAGTTCGTCGCAGTCGCGACGATGTACCGCGACGTCTACGCAGAGTTCGGCAAGGAGATCGACATCATGGCGATTCTGGGCCAACGCCCCGACCTCGAACCCGAGGCGCGCGACCAACTCGTCACTGCCGCACTCCGCCTGCTGAGCTGGTTTCGCAAGCTGATCGACGACGCCGGCGTCGACGAGCCCGATCTCGCGGTGACGGTGCTGTGGTCGACAGTCGTCGGCCTCGCCAACCGCTTTACGAGCGCGCGGCACGAGGTTCTCACACATGCCTGGGACGACACAGTCGAATTTGCCGCGCGCACTCTCGTCCGCGGTCTCGCTATCGAAAGGTCGCTATGAACATTCCGAACATCCTGCTGGACCGCTTGGTCAATCCGCCACGATCCACCGATCCGGATCGGCTCCGCCGGGCCGTCCAGGGCAAGAAGGTACTGGTGACCGGGGCGTCCTTCGGTCTCGGCGAAGCCACCGCACGCAAGCTCGGCGCGGCGGGCGCAACCGTACTGCTCGTCGCGCGGACCGCTGAGAAGCTCGACGACGTTGCGGCATCGATCAACGCCGGCGGAGGCTCGGCGGTCACCTACGCCGTCGACCTCACCGACGAGCCGGCCACTGCAGAGCTGGCGAAGCGGATCACCGAGGAATACGGTGCGCTGGACATCGTCGTGAACAACGCCGGAAAGTCGATTCGCCGCTCACTCGACTTGCAATACGACCGCCCGCAGGACTTTCAGCGGACGATCGACATCAACTACCTCGGCCCGATACGGCTGCTACTGGGACTGCTGCCGGCGATGCGCGAGGCAGGTGCCGGGCACATCGTCAACATTTCTACGATCGGCGTACGGATCTCTCCCGCGCCGCGCTGGGGCGCGTACCAGGCCTCGAAGGGCGCATTCGACACCTGGCTGCGCAGCGTCGGCCCCGAGCTGCGCGCCGACGGCGTGCGAATCAGTTCCCTCTACATGGGTCTGATCTACACCCGGATGAGCGCGCCGACGCCGACGCTGCGCAATCTTCCAGGCCTGCACCCCGACGAAGCAGCGGACATCGTGTCGAAGGCAATCATCGAGCGCCCGCGCACGATCGAGCCGTGGTGGGTGGGGTCCGCAGAATTGGCGTCGACGATCGCTTCCGGCCCGCTCGACCTCGCACTCCGGATCATGCATCGCAACTCTGCGGATTCGGAAAGCGCTCGGGGCAGCGAGCGATGACATCCACCGACGTCGCACGGACCGGGCTTGCCGTGCTTGTGCGATCCGGTCTCGCCAAACCCGTTGCCCCGCGGAAGCTGTTGCGAATCACGCGCGCCGTACGACGCGGTGGAACGAACCCGGCGACGGCGTTGGCCATCGCCGCCGCACGCTGGCCCGGCCGCACCGCTGTCATCGACGACGACGGTGCAATCACCTACCGGGACTTGCAGCTTCGCTGCGACAGGCTAGCTGTCGAACTGAGCGAACGGCATGGCGTCCGCGCCGGCGAGGCCGTAGGAATTCTGCTCCGAAACGGCCGCGGATTTGCCGAGAGTGTCTTCGCCGCCGCGTCGATCGGCGCCGACGTGGTTTTGCTCAACACCGAATTCCGGCAGGCCGCACTCGCGGCGGCGATCTCGGCGCACAACATTCGAGTCGTGTTGTGCGACAGAGAATTTTGTGAATCAGTCGGCGAGCATGCGAGAGCCGTCCACCCCGCGGAACCCAGCAGCACGACCGTGGTCCGACGTCGTGTCAGCGGGCCACCGGGGCGCATCATCGTGTTGACGTCGGGAACGACGGGAACGCCCAAGGGCGTACCCCGCACACCCGCGATCGGTCCGACACTCGGCATTGCCGCGTCGGTTCTGCATCGCACTCGACTTCGGACCGGATCTCGAATCGTCCTCGCAGTACCGATGTTTCACGCCTTCGGTTTCGCAATTCTGATGCTGTCGGTCGCGCTTGGCGCGACGATGATCACACGGCGCCGCTTCGATGCCGAGGCCGCACTCGCGCAGGCCTCCCTCCATCGCGCCGACGCGTTCGCCGCGGTACCGATCATGCTTGCCCGCATTCTGGACCTTCCCGAAGCTGTGTCTGCGCGAAACCCTGCAGACCGCCTACGCGTGGTGATCTCGGGCGGCGCACCGCTGAGTCCCGTTCTTGCCGAACGCTTTATGGACGCATTCGGCGACATCCTCTACAACGGCTACGGGTCCTCCGAGGTCGGCATCGGGACGTTCGCGACCCCCGCCGACCTGCGGGACGCGCCGGGAACCGTCGGCCGACCCGTCGCCGGTTCACCCGTCCGGATCCTCGACAACAACGGTAATACTCTCGGTGCCAACGTCATCGGCCGAATCTTCGTTGGCGGCGATCTCGCATTCGACGGCTACACCGGCGGCGGCGGAAAGGAGGTCGTGGCGAACCTGACCAGCACCGGCGACATGGGATATACCGACGAGAAAGGGCGCCTCTTCATCGTCGGCCGCGACGACGACATGATCGTGTCGGGCGGAGAGAACGTATACCCGCAAGCCGTCGAGAATGCGCTCGCCGAACATCCGGATGTTGCCGATAGCGCAGTCGTCGGCGTCTCCGACGAGGACTACGGGCAGCGTCTCACTGCCTTCGTCGTGCCCAGGGAGAACGGCGCCATCGACGTGGACGAGCTGCGAAACTTCCTGAAGAGGAAGGTGTCTCGCTTCGAGCAACCGCGGGATATCCGGTTCGTGAGCAGCATTCCGCGCAATCCCGCGGGCAAGGTGCTGCGCCGCGAACTGCTGGGTTCCTAGGAGTCGGCGACGCCAAGTTTCGCCCGCACAAGTTCGCCGCCCTTGTCGAACGCCTCCAGCCTGCGACGCGCGACGTCGTAGTACCGGCTCATCAGTTGATCGCGAAATTCCGGCGGCAGGACGCTGCGCGAGAGGCGCAGCCACAACGGATGGTAATGGCGTGGCATCTGCTCCATCAGACGGTCGGACGCCTTGCGGAAGATGTCAGCCATGCGTATGTAGTCGGCGCGGAAATACACGTAGTCACATCGACCGCGGAAGTCGCGAAGGTACGTCTCCGCAAGCGCACGAGGCAGATCCACCTCGATGTGTGCGGCTACACCCTGCAGAAGAGCCTTCACGATCAGCTGCGCGGATTGCTTCGCGCCGCCCGCCTCGGCAGTACTCCACGCGCGGTGCCATTGTTGCGGCGTCGGCTCGCCCGCCTCGAAGGTGAACAGGCTTTCGGAATACAGCTCGTGGAACCGGGGAATGAGCCGCAACACCCACTCCGGATTGTTCACGAGCCCCGACTCGAGATGTGCCAGTTGCTCTTCGGTGACGAACTGGTACACACGGGCGAACCATTGCTTGGGATCGTCCGCGCCTGCCAGTCGATCGGCGATCGCGCGTTGCTGCGCGAGAATCGCGTTCGCTTCCGCGAGCAAGGGGGTGAGGTCCGCGGGTTCGATATGCCTCGGCCCTGCAGTGGTGGATTCCCGCGAGCCCGCGGCGATCTCGGCCAGCCGCTTCAGTGATCGCGAGAGTTCGGGAGCTATGAGCTGGCGCGCAAGTAGTGAGACCCCCGGAATTGCGAAGCGCATCACCACTTCCCAGCTGACTTCGGATGCCGCTCCCCCGTCCACGCCGGCGATGGCGATATTGCCACGGTGCTCGCGAAGCCCTGCCGCACCGCGAAAGACCGTGTAGCCGAATCGATGCGGCGGCTCGGACTCGTGTACCACCTCCGACAGCCGCGCCGAACCGGGACCCGGGAGGTGGATCCGGCGCAACGTGCCGACGCCGTCAGCCCGGCCGCCGTCGCCGGCATCGACCAGTTCGATACGGGCCGTGGACCACTCGTTCATGCGGGCGGGGTCGGTGAGCAGATCCCAGACCGCGGCAGGCGGCGCGGCGACACGCTGCCGCAGCACAATCGTGTCACCCATTACGCTGCCGCCTCCGGCCGCAGCGGCGTCTGCTTCGTGCTGAAGCGGCCGAGGTTTCGAACGACGAACCTGAGTTCGCGGTCCACGAGGCGGTCCTCGGATCCCAGGAGGCCGAGTGTGCGCGTAGCTTCGCGCATCCGGACCGCTTGCCGGGCGAGCACGACGAGGTGATGCGCGGGAGTTCGGCGTAGCCCCATCCCCCTTGCGGCATTCGGCGGGACCCAGCGCGTCGAAATGCTCGCGAAGAGCGAGGCAAGGACCGGCGTCGCAACAGCTTTCAGTGCACGGGCTGCGGGAGCCGGCAGGGCATCCAGCGAATAGCCATCGTGCAGAAGCGCATCCGTCAACGTGCGAGAGTTCCCGTCCGGGTCGATCTCGAACCGTCCGGCAACGTCGAACATCTCCTGAGCCTCGCGGTAGTTGTGCGGGAGCAACTCGTCGGGCACACCCATGACGAATCCGATCCAACGCCATTGGTGCGCAATTGCTTCGTACTCTGCCGAGGAGTAGGAGATCCCGAGGTCCGCCGCGACGATGAGCGGCAGGACGAGGAAACCACCGCTGATGGTCAGTGCGCTGTAGCTCTGGTTGATCGGAACGCCCCAGCTCTGCGCGTCCCAGCCTTGCGCGGTCAGCAGATGCCGCCGAACGAGCGCGTGCACCATTCTGATTCGCACACTTTCCGCCCAGCCCCGCGCGCCCGGAGCCATGCCACCGGGCGCTGTTGCGGTGACGATCCAGCGACCGGTCTCCGCGAGGCGGTCGCTGGTTCCCGACGTCAGGCGTCCAGTCATCGCAAGCGGACGGCTCAGCCCGGGCGACTGGTACCCGTACATCAGCGACTGATAGAGCGTGATCGCCTGCACCGACCCGAATCGCCACCACGCACGCGCTCCGGCGTCGACAACCTCGGGCGAATACCACGAAGGCGGGTCGATCAGGGGAGCCAGTAGACGCTGCAACGATTCCGGCGCCTCGGTGCCATATCGGTGCACGTCGGTCAGTACGTGGTCGAGCAGCCGCCAACCACCTGGCATTGCGAGCAGATCGGCGGCCGCGCGGTCGGCGACATCGTCGCTGCGGTACATGTTCACGGCCAAGCGGTCGACCAGTTCGGGATTGTGCCGACGAACCTCTGCCCAGTTGGTCGCGCCCACATGCTCCGGCGGATGGGGCCATTCGACACTCGAGTCTGCGGGTGCGCTCATAAATAAACAGTCTGTCTATTTGTTGGCGTTGCGTCAACTACCTCGACACGCCACGCGACATACTCGACCAGGCGCTTAGCTGACGATCGCCCGCCCAGCGACCACAGCAGCAGCCTGCTCGGCGACCTACCCGCCGTCGACGTCGATCGGCAGCGCCAGGCTCGCGCCGCCGGCGCCGAGGAAGCCGGACCAGATCAACGCGGTCAGGTGGTCGACCAACTCGTCGCGACTCATCGTCCTTTCGCGAGCCCACCAGAAGACGGCGGTCGAGATCGCGCCGAGAACGGCTCGCGCCCACGGGCCCGCCGCGCGGGGGTTCCCGCCAAGTTGATCGAAACCCGCAGCCAGGACCGCTTCGAGCCAGGTCGCAAGCTCGTCGACGACGGCACCGGATCGCATGCTCGGAGCGAGCGCAGCCGACACGCTCGGCTCGTCGTCGACCCACCGGCACAGGCAATCGACTGCAGCCCGTGTCTGCGCGTGCGGATCCCCCGCCGAGCCGACGACGACGGCCACCTCGTCGATGATTCGTCGGGTTTGACGTCTGGCAAGAGCGGCTACCAGCGCGTCCTTGTCGGGGAATGCGGCGTAGACCGCCGACCGCGTCAGTCCCGCTTCGCGTGCGACATCGACGAGCGACAATTCCGGACCACGCGCACGCAAGCTGCGTTCGGCAGCGTCGAGCAATTCGTCTCGGCGCTGCTCGGGCTGGATCCGCGAACCCGGTGGCCGTCCGCGTCCTCGAATCATCGGGCCTGGCATATTCCTATCGTGCCATCTGCCGGGTCGCGGTGACTCGTGCATGCCAGACTGGCGAGCGTGACCGGCGAACGCGACCTCACCGCTATCCTCGCGACGTTGCAATCCAGCCTGCGTGCGGGGACGTTCGTGTTCGTCTCTGTCACAGACGCGGACGACATCCCATTCGCGGCGAGAATCGAAGAGGCAGAGGGAATCACGCTGGTCGTCGACCGATCCGTCGCCGACGCAAGGCAACTCGCCTACGACTTCGTCGCGCACTGGATCACGCTCGACGTCCATTCCTCGCTGCAGGCGGTCGGGCTGACAGCGGCGGTCAGCTCCGCGTTGACGGCTGCGGGAATAAGCTGCAACGTGCTGGCCGGCTTCTACCACGATCATCTTCTGGTACCCGCAGACCGCATCGATGATGCCCTCGCGGTACTCGACCGATTGCGCACCGAGCGCTGAAGGGAAGGTGCCACCGATGGTGGACTGGGACATTCCCCGCGCACCGACCAGTGTGCTCGTACTGCTGGACCTCGCCGCCGACCTCGCTGTTCCGGAGGCGGTCTGCCTGCGCGGCACTGCATTCGAACAAGCCCGGCTCCGTATGCCCAGCGCGGAAGTCACTGCACGCCAAGAGCTTTCTGTCATCACCAATTTGCTGGAGGCCCTCGGCCATCCTGCCGACCTCGGGGTGAGAGCAGGCAACCGCTACCACCTGACCACATACGGCATCTGGGGCTTCGCGTTGATCAGCAGTCCGACGCTGCGCAATGCCATCGATATCGGTCTGCGCTATCTCAACCTCACATTCGCGTTGTCCCGCATTCGAACACGTGATACGAACGACGAGTTTCAATTGGTCCTCGATACGCCCGATATCCCTTTTCCCCTGCGCCGCTATGCCATCGAACGCGATGCCGCAGCGATTCGAGTGATTCGGCGCGAACTGTTCGCGGCACCGATTCCGATCGAGCGGGCCAGCTTCACCTTTCCAGCGCCACCCGATATCTCCTTGTACACAGCCACTTTTGGAGTTGAGCCGGAGTTCGACGCCGCCGAGAACGTGGTCGCGATGCCCCCTGAAATTCTCGACCTGCCACTGCCCCAGGCCAATCAGCACACTGCCGCGCTTCTGCAAGCACAATGCCGAGAACTGTTGGAACGCATGCATGCCCGAACGGGACTGTCCGGACAGGTCCGCGACCTCCTGCTTGCTCGCGCGTCCGACCCGCCGAGCGCGGAGCAGGTGGCTCGTGAGCTCAACATGAGTTCCCGGACCCTGCGGCACCGCCTTTCGGCGGAGGCCACGTCCTTCCGCGATCTCCTCGACGAGGTGCGGCAACGACTTGCCGAAGAGCTGCTCTTCTCCGGCGGCTTGACGGTCGCGGAGACTGCGCAGCGCCTCGGGTACGTCGAACTCTCCAGCTTCTCGCAAGCGTTCCGCCGCTGGAACGGCGTGGGACCGCGCGAGTTCAAAGCCAGAGCGCTCAACCGCACCTAGACGCGCGCGGGGACTCGGGCAGGAGCAAGCTCGTAATCGCTTTCGGTCAGTCGCTGGGTGCGGCGCTTGTATTCGAAGGTGAACCCGGGCCAGTTGATCGGGTTCTTGCCGGCGGCGTTCTTGTACCAGCTGGTGCAATTCTGGGCCCATACACTTGCCCGAATGCGTTGCTGCAGCTTGGCATTGAAGCTGTCCTGTACGTCGGGGCGAACATCGAGGTAGGCAATGTCGCCGCGCGCAAGGCGGCGGACCGCCTGCAGTACGTAGCCGATCTGTGCTTCGAGCATGAACACGATCGAGCTGTGGCCGAGGTTTGTGTTCGGGCCGTACAGGACGAACAGGTTCGGAAATTTCGTGATGCTCATGCCGAGGTAGGCTTCCGCGCCGTCGCGCCACTCGTCGCGCAACACCGCACCGCCTCGTCCGGTGATGTGCATCGGGGCAAGCAGATCGGTTGCCTGGAACCCGGTTCCGAGGATGATGGCGTCCGCCTCGTGGAACTCACCGTCGGCCGTCACCAATCCGTTCGAGCGGATCTCGGTGATTCCGGTACTGACGACGTCGACGTTCGGGCGAACGAGCGCGGCGTAGTAGTCGTTGGAGATCAGGATCCGCTTGCACCCAATCGGATCTTGCGGGGTGAGCTTGGCGCGCAAGTCCGCGTCGGCGACCTCGCTGTTCAGGTACCGCCGGAACCGCGCCTCGAAAGGCGCCATCAGCTGTGGGAACTTGGTGAACGCCAGCGCGCGTGGCTCCAACTCCCAGTACGTCGCCCACCGCGAGAGACGCTGGAGGCCAGGGACCGCGCCGAACGCTGCGCAAACCGCGCGCGGGTAGGCGTAGTCCGGCTTCGGGATGACGTGCGCCGCATCGCGCTGGAAGAGCTTCAGCTCGGCCGCCTGCGGGGCAACCTTGGGCACGAATTGAATGGCCGACGCGCCGGTACCGATCACGGCGACCTTCTTGCCCGCGAGGTCGTAGTCATGGTTCCACCGCGCCGAGTGGAACAGCTCGCCTTCGAAGGTCTCGATGCCCGGGATGCGCGGGTACGCAGGCCGGTTCAGCTGGCCGGTGCCCGCGATCAACATGTCTGCGGTATGAGTCGTTCCGTCCGAAAGCTCGATGTTCCAGTTGGCGGCCATCTCGTCGAACGTCGCCGCCGTCACCTCGACATTGAACCGAACATGCTTGCGGACATCGTATTTGGCGGCGGCGTCGCGTAAGTATCGATGAATCTCGGGCTGGGGCGCGAATCGCCGCGACCAATCGCTCTTCGGCTCGAAGGAGAACGAGTAGAGGTGCGACGGCACATCGCACGCGGCGCCCGGATACGTGTTGTCACGCCAGCAGCCACCGACGTCACCGGCTTTCTCGAAGATCGTGATGTCGTCGTAGCCTGCCTTCTTCAGCTGGATCGCCATGCCAAGTCCGGCAAAGCCGGTGCCGATGATTGCCACGGAGGGGGTGCGCGCCATTTCGCTGCCTTTCGTTGGTGGTGTGCCTCAATTTTCGGCTCACACACCCGGCGGCAAGAGGTGCGCGTCGGCGGAAGAGTTACTCGTTTCGGCAAGCCAGGCTGCGTCAGCCCGCGCTCTCCTCGGCGAGCCGTGCGGCGATCGCATCCGAGGTGTGTCGGTGCCCCACGAGTTCGAATCCGATCACCGACACCAACGGTGCCAACATGACGACGACCAGGCACACCGCCATCGATACGCCGGCAATGGCCAAACCGATTGCGACAGCGAAGACCAACGCCGTCAGCCCGAGCAGCAGAATGTGGAACGGGTCAGCCATTCGAACGAGAATTGCAACCAGGACGTACACCATCGCGATATAGACAGCGACCGGGATCGCAACCGTCAGTACCGTTGCAACCGAACCCAACTCGGAATGATGCTCGATGTAATAGGCGGCCACGTGCAGGCCCGCGCCGGTCGCGACGATGGACGCGAACAAGATGATGTGCAGGTATCCCCACGGGATTGCACGGCTGCGTCTCGAGTGCAAAAGCTCCCCTGCCGGGATAGCGAAGTAGATCCACCACATCCCGAAAGTCAGGCCGGTGCCTGCGATGACGACGAGCACCGCATCGACAGACCAGCCCTGATTCCCGACGCCGGCAGACAGTGAGGCAACCGTGCCGACGACCCCCTCACCGAGCGCGATGATCGTCAGCAAACCGTGCCGCTCCGCGATGTGATGCGCGTGCCACGGCGTGCCGCCCTTACGCGTCTCGGCGAGTATCGGTCCGATCAGTTCGACGCCGGTCACCAACAGAACGAGGACGAACGTGACCGCGACCGACGTGTGCGCCACGATGATGCCGACCCACAACACCTGTGCGACAGAGACAGTCGTTGCATAACTCATGCATGCCGAACGCCGCGCTGGATCCTGGCGCGCGGCTCGCAGCCATTGCGCGACCATCGCGATCCGCATGACGACATAACCCGCGACCATGACCTGGTTGTCGACGTGCTCACCCTCCTCGATGGAGGCATACATCTGCGGAATACCCAGCGCCAGAATGATTACCCCGACCATCTGCACCATTGTCAGTGCCCGGTACACCCAGTCGTCGGTGTCGTACGCGGAGGCGAACCAACTGAAGTTCACCCACGCCCAGCAGACGGCAAATGTGGCGAACGCGAAACCCGCGAGGCCCGCACCGACGTGCCCCTCGGCCAGCAGATGCGAAAGTTCGGATGCAGCTACGCCGAAAGCAACGACGAAGGTCAAGTCGTAGAGCAACTCCAGCGGCGTCGCGACCCGGTGAGATTCGTGCGGATCGCGACCCGACATCGGCCGATATCGGTGCGCTGGAGTCGCTGGCGGCGTCGATTCAGACGAACTATTGGTCATATGCACGATACTGGCAGAATCAGCCGGTCGCCGACGCGGTTAGCGCGCTGACGAACTCGCCGACTTCGGCCAACGATTCCCGACCTTCCGGAACGAGATCGGCGGCGAGCTGGAACATATGAATCAGGCCGGGCCACAGCTTCACAGTTGATTCGACGTCTTCCGCGCCGAGTTTTGTATGCAGTGCCAGGGCGTCGACAGACAAGATTTCGGACTCGGCAGCGTGGATGAGCACCGGCGGAAGACCGCCCAGGGTCGCGTTGATCGGCGACAGACGCGCCGCATCGGCGATGCTCGATGCGAGTACGTGTTCCGCCATCAAGCGGCCGCCGCTCAGCGGCCAGGCACCGGTGATCGGAATGGCGGCGTCGAGGCGAGCGCGCGGGTCGGCAAGCTTCGTCGTCGGATCGAAATCGACCCAGGGGCTCAGCAGAACCAGACCTGCGGGTTGGCACAGCCCGGCATCGCGGACGGCCAGCGCGGTGGCGAGTGCGACCGCACAGCCACCGGAGTCGCCGCCGAACACCATGCGACTCGGGTCGAGTCCAGTGGCGAGCAACGCACGGTATGCGAGGAGACCATCGGCCACCGCGTCCGCGAACGTGTGCTCGATCTGCAGGCGGTACTCGACGCTGTATGCAGGCGTAGCGGCCTCCGCGGACAGTCGCGACAGCAGTCGCCGGTGTGAGTTGAACCCGCCGGCCACCAATCCCCCGCCGTGGAACCACACGATCGCCGCCTCGGCTTCGGGGTCGACACCTGGGCCGGTCACCTTCTCGATTCGCAGCCCGGACGGTGGGGCGTACATCATCTCGACGACGCTGCCGCGAACGGGAACCAGCGGCCGGGCGATGTAGTCCGCGACGGCAACGGGCCATTGGATGAACCTGGATTTGGCAGTGCCCGCAGGACCGATCGCGACCAGCATTCCGTACAGGCTGATCAGGCCGTTGAGAGTCGGTTTGATGAGTATCCGGCTCGTGCGGTGCAGAACTCCGGCTTGTCGGCTGGGTGGTCCGGCGTGCACGAGGACCGCATTCGCGCGAGTGCCGGTGGCGAGTGGATCAGTGCTCATGAGGGAAGTCCTTCGAGAGTTCCAGCTCCGCCAATTCCGCATCGAGGTCGGCGCCTGCACGGGCCTGCCGGAGGCCCGACAGCAACGGCTCGAGCGCAGCGCCGCGCGCACGATCATCGGTAGCCGCGAGAATGGATTCGCTCGCACGGCGCACAGCGCCGGCGCCGATGAGGCTCGTCACGAGGTCGTCGTTGACCACCGCCGCAGCAACAGAGCGCCGATCCGCGTGCCGGAAGAGCAACTGGTACAGGTGAATCCACCGCGGCCGCCGCTTTGCGGAGACTGGGGGCAGCGCATCCGCACCACCGAGGGCGGCGAACCGGTAGTCGTTTGCCACGTCGAAGGTGTTGTTGTCGAACCACGCCTTCACCGTCGAACTCGGCCTGATGAGGGGCACATCGCCGTGCGGGTCGAAAAAATAGCCCTCTTTGGCGTTGCAGTTGTTGTTGTAGAAGGCCGTGTATTTCATATGGCTGAGGCAATATTGGAAATACCGTTCGTTCGCCTCTTCGGTGACCTGTATTTCCGTCGCGCCACGGCGCTGCGCTTCGGCGACGCACCGGATCAGATGGCGTGCACTGAAGTCGACGGAAAGCGCGTACGAGTGACCGGTGAAGCTGTACGGACCGATCGGCAGAAAAGCGTTCGGTGCCACCGGCACGCTCGCCCCGTGAAACGCGCGAATTCGTTCGCGCTGGAACAACTCTCGAAGATCTTCCCCAGCCCGCCCGAGCAGCGGCAACGGCGGCTGGTCTTCGAACCCGCGGAAACCTGTGGCCATGACGATCATGTCGACCGGGCGGTGGACGCCGTCCACCGTCCAGATGCCGTCGGCGTCGATCCGCTCGATCCCGTCGGTCACCAACTCGACGTTGTCCCGGTTGAACGTCGGGTAGTACTTGTTCGACACGGTCGGGAATGTGCACCCCCAACCCGATCGCGGGCGGAGCCTTGTGCGAAGCTCTTTGTCGCGGACTCCGATTCGCATATTCAGCAGGCACATCCATTCGATCACTCGAACGATGAACGGTGCCCGCGTGTAGTAGACGAGTCCCGCAGTCTTGACCAGTTCCGCGGCACCGTGGATGAGGAGCGCGAGACCTTTCAGCGAGCCCGGGAAGCGCCGGAAGAACTTGCGAACCAGTTCCGGCACAGGAGGATCCGGCCGCGGCATGATCCAGGACGGGGTGCGCTGGTACACGTGCAGCCGCGCGACGTCGGGGGCAACTGCCGGCACGACCTGGACCGCCGAAGCCCCGGTACCGATCACCGCGACCCGCTTACCCTTGTAGTCATAGTCGTGGTTCCACCTGGCAGTGTGCATCACCGTGCCCGAGAACGATTCCAGGCCTGGCACATCGGCCATCTTGGGCTTCTGCAGCAGACCCCACCCGCCGATGACGTAGCGGCAGGTGACGCTGTGGCCGGTGTCGAGATGTGCCCGCCACAAGTGGTTGGCCTCGTCATATTCTGCGCTGAGAATCTCCACGCCGAGAATGGCGTGGTCGCGCAAACCGTACTTTGCGACGCAGTGGTCGACGTACTCCTTGATTTCGTGCCCGAGCGGGAATGTCTTCCGCCACTCCGGATATTGCTCGTCGTGGAAGGTGTAGAGCACTCCGGGCAGGTCCACAGCGATACCCGGATAGGTGTTGACGTGCCAGGTGCCACCGAAGTCGACATCCTTGTCGACCATCACGAAGTCCTGAATTCCCGCCTGGGCGAGCGCAATTGCGGTGCCGATGCCGGCATAGCCCGCGCCGAGGATGGCGAACTGGAAGTCCGGCGTCTCGAACTCGGTCGTCATCGTCGGGCGCTCTCGGTGAGCTGTGCGTTCAGTCGCGCCAGACCCGCAGGCAGCTCCTGCATGATCAGGTAGACCGAGAGGATAAGGATGAACGGAACAGGTCCGACGGTCGGTCCGCCGAGCGAGACCAGTCCGTTCATCGCGTTCAGCGGTCCCACGAGGGTGAAGCATCCGAACCACGCCAGCCCGTTCGTCACGCAAGTGAACGCCGCGAACCAGTTCAACCAGCTTGGAAACACGTTGCCACGGCGCGAGATCACGATGAACGACACGAAGAAGGGAATCCACAGGGCACCAAGCATGTAGGCCGAGGCGAACGTGACGACGTGTAGAGCGTGGATGATCTCGTCGCTGACGTGGTCGACGAGCAGAATGTTCGCCGCGAAAATTCCTATCTCGAGGGCGAAGAAGATGATCAGCGCGGCGTCGCTTGCGAAGCCGATCCAGCTCATCCGATGCCCCGGACTCGTGTCTGCGGGGTACAGCTTGCTCGCTACAGCCCCGCTCACACAGAGCAGAACGATGATCACGATGCCGGCAAGGAACATCGCAGCCTTCAACAGCACGGTGTATTCGCGCATGAAGTCCGAGATCGTCGAAGCCGACGAACCGTCGGGCAGGATCGTGACGTAAAGGGTCAGTAGCGCGGCGACCGCCCCAAGCGCCACTGCGCCGACGACGAGGTACGTCAGTCGTTGCAGCAGGCCACGTTGCGCCCAGCGGTCCAACAGGGAGATCAGCGCGGGGAGTGGGGGAATACGCCAGATTGCGGAAACCTTCTGCGGTGCAGCTTCTTCGATGGGTTCGAGCGTTTGCACGGACAATGGATTCTCCTGTCAGGACCGAGCGAAGTCGGCAACGAGTACGGGCATCAAGCGTGAGATTCTGTGCACACGAGTCGACATCGACTGCGTCTGCGTTGCATCGAGGATCCGGGGCGATTCGAGCGTGTGTGTGCGGTCGCCGATTCGAACCTCGGCTGTGCCTGCAGCGAGGACGTCTGCGACCCAGCGACGGCGATTGCCGTACGGCAAAGGGATTGCGACCGAACGCCCCTCGTCGAGGGTCAATACGCTGACCGACCGGCCGTTGATTCCGACCGTGCCATAGGGCGACTGACCGATCACATCGAGCATCTGCGCTATTCGACTTTCCGCACCGCGGAACGCCGCTGGCAATAGCGCGTCGCTGTCGTCGCCGCGGCGAGTGAGCATGAGTGGCGCCCAGTTGTAGCGTTTCTCCTCCGGTTGCAGGCCAACGGAATTGAAGAGCATCGCCAACTGGTCGTAGAGGCCGATGACGAAGAACAGTTCGGCAGTGCGGCGATTGTCGAGATAGGGCTCGAGCTCTTTCCAGGTGACGTCGCCGATCCGGTGATCCGCCTGGATCTCGTCGACGGCACGCAGCAAAGCTCGTTGCTCGTCGGTCCAGCCGGGTTCGTCGGGTCCGCGAGTGACGCGCTCGATCGTCTCGGGCGAAATGCCGCCGAGACGGGAAACATGGAAATGGACGTACCACTCGTAGCGGCCGTGAGCGTTCCAGATGGTCCGGAGGATCACGAGTTGGATGTTCGGGTCGCGGCGACGGCGCAACGGTGTGATCGACGCACCGTAGACGAACCAGGGCCACAGCAACCACGGGTTCAGCGAAAGTGCCTCTGCACCTTTGACGCTCGGGGTTCCCAGCACCACACCGGCAGCGCGGTGTGCCAGCCAGTTAAGGGGCCCGACGTCGGAGAGCTTGCCTAGTTCTATCCGTGGTTCGGAAATCTCGAACTGGCCGCTGTTCAGAGTGCGTTCGAGGATGGGTGAACCGTCGGCGGTCATACCGAAACCACCGTCGTCGCGGACCGGTCGGAACCCGCAAGAGCGGAGAACGAGTAGTCGCTCCGATCGAAGTAGCGCACGGCGAACCAGCTGAAGACGCCCAGGCTCGGCCGCAGGAAGGGCGCGTCGCCGTGCTCGTCGATGTAGTAACTGTTGGAGCCCGTGCAGCCGGCGCTCTTGAACACCTCGCCCTCGACCTTGCGGAGTGTGTCGTTCAAGAATCGACGATGCGCGTGCACTGTCGGCGCAACCCGCGTCGCACCCCGCTTACGTGCCTCTTGCACCACTTCGGCAGCGTGGGTGACGCCCAGATCGATTGTGCCGAACCATGATGCACCGGATACGCCGTAGGGTCCGGGGACAAGAAAGAGGTTCGGGAATTGCGGAAGCGTCGAACCCTGATACGCCTGTTTACGATCGACATTCCAGAGGGTGGCAAGGTCTGCACCGTCGACACCCCGGATCGCGTACGGCAAGTCGAAAACCTTGAAACCCGTTGCCAGCACGAGGGCGTCGACCTTGCGGGTGTGCCCCGACACGGTCTGGATTCCGTCGACCGTCACGCGTTCGATCGGGTCCGTGATCAGGTCGACGTCGGGACGGTTGAACGTGGGCAGGTACGTATTGGAGAACGAGGGCCGTTTGCAACCGAACTCGTAATCGGGCGTCAACTTCTGGCGAGTTTCTCTGTCCTGCACTTGCATTCGGAGCTGCGCCCGGCACACTGCGCCCATCGCCTTGGACAGTGCCGGCAGCCGGCTGTGGTAGACCGCGCCGAGAATGACGGTGCCGTCGCTGCCCGCCGTGGTCAGCAGCCGAACACCGCGCTGGACGAGCGGCACATTTGCGAAGACCCACTGCACAGCCGACGGAACCGCAACGTCAGGCTTCGGGATCACCCAGATCGGGGTCCGCTGATAGACGTCCAATTGCGCTGTCTCCGGGGCGATCGACGGAATGATCTGCAGCGCACTCGCACCGGTGCCGATGACTGCCACCCGCTTACCGCGGAGGTCGTAGTCGTGATCCCAACTCGCCGAACGCAAGATTTTGCCCTCGAAGTCGGCGAGGCCTGGAATGCTCGGCTCGACGGGCGTCACGAGGACGCCGTGGCAGGAGATCAGAAACCGCGCGCTCAAGGTTGCGCCGTTACCGAGAGTGACACGCCAGATGTGATTGCTGTCGTCGAACTCCGCGACCTCGACTGCAGTGTTCAGCATGAGATGATCGCGAAGATCGTACCGATCCGCGACGTCGGACGCGTACGACATCAGCTCGGCCCCCGGCGCGAAAACCCTTGACCAGTAAGGGTTCTGCTCGAAGTGGTACGAGTAGGTGAACGACGGAATGTCCACTCCTACACCGGGGTAGGTGTTGTCCCGCCACGTCCCACCGACATCGCCGCGTCGCTCGATGATGACGAAGTCCTCGATTCCCAGCTCTTTGAGCTTGACGCCGGCGCCGAGTCCAGCGAAGCCCGCTCCGACGACGACCACCTCGTAGTCCGGCTGTAGCGGTCCGTCGAGTCGATCCGAGGCTGCGGATTCACGTGACATGAGCGCGCCCACCTTCCATTCCGGGGACGCCGGTGCCGCTTCTCGCAGCCTCGTCGCCCGATGTGAGAATGACGGTACTATTTATATAACTGACACGTCAACCACATATTTATTTCTGCTGCTCAGAGCAGATTACGAGGGCCCCCCTCATGCGGTCCGGGTTCCCGGCTCAGGCCTGATTCTGTTCTCGTCAGGAGTGACACACAGGGCGCAAAATGCGGCGTTCGGGAAAACCCCGGAAACGTGCCGCGTCCACGCGTACGGTCAGTGCAATTCAGACAAGCCGAGGAGTGCGCGATGGACACGGACGAGGGCAATTCGCCGGCTGAGCAAGGTGCGCCTGATCCGGGCGCCATCCTGCAACTGGGAACCGCATTCTGGGCATCGAAGACGTTGCTGAGCGCGATCGAGCTCGGGTTGTTCACGGAACTCGCATCAGGTCCGCTCGGGGCGGACGACCTGGGAGACCGCCTCGGCCTGCATCAGCGCAGCCGCCTGGACTTCTTCGATGCACTCGTTGCACTGAAGATGCTGGACCGCACCGATGGCGGATACGCGAACACCCGGGACGGCGATCTGTTTCTCGACCGGAACAAGCCCTCCTACGTCGGCGGAATCCTCGAGATGATGAATGCGCGCCTTTTCGAATTCTGGAACGGGCTCACAGACGGCTTACGAACCGGCGAACCGCAGAACGAGATAAAGCTCGGTGGCGCAACGTTGTTCGACGCGATCTACAGCGACGACGCTGCGCTTCGCCAGTTCCTCCGCGCGATGAGTTCGATCAGCGCGGGTTCGGCGCAGGCGATCGCTGCCGGATTCCCGTGGGAGCGCTATTCGACCGTCATCGACATCGGCTGCGCGGAGGGATGCGTTCCCGTCGCCATAGCTCGTGCCCACCCGCACATCACCGGTGGCGGTTTCGATCTGCAGCAGGTGCAGCCCGTCTTCGAGGACTACGTCGAAGCCGCGGGCCTGAGCGACCGGCTGAAATTCCATCCGGGGGATTTTTTCGCCGATCCGCTGCCGAGAGCGGATGTGCTGGTGATGGGCCATATCCTGCACGACTGGAATCTCGAGGAGAAGCGCGGCTTGCTCGAGAAAGCGTTCAACGTCCTCGACGACGGCGGGGTTCTCATCGTTTACGAAGCAATCATCGACGACGACCGAAGGGAGAATGCGTTCGGCCTGTTGATGAGCCTGAACATGCTCATCGAGAGCCCGGGCGGATTCGACTACACCGGAGCCGACTGTCAACGCTGGATGCGCGAAGCCGGTTTCTCGCACACCTACGTACAGCACCTCGCCGGCCCCGAGTCGATGGTCGTCGGCATCAAGTGACGCAGACACCGGATCCCCCTCTGCCGAAGGCCCACCACCGTCGCCGCGCCTCACCGCAGCAACGCTTTCGCACCGCCCGAGAACGCAGAGTCGTGTAGTTCGATCGAGGCCGGGACCGCGTCCTTCGGAATGTCGAAAACAACGGTGACCGAGATCTTGTTGCCGGGATTGATCTCCGCGCTGAGCGATCCCGGCTCGTTGACGTTGATTTCAGCTTCCCAGTCGTTGGAAAATTCGCGGCCCTGAGTGTCGTAGAGCTTCTGGTTCTGGCCGAAGTAGGTCTGTGGCTCATCGCTGGTGTTTGTGACGTCGAGCCTGACGAGGACGAACTGGCCCTGTGCGTCCTTCTCGAGGTACTCGTTGTCACCCACCGTGGTCTGGCCGATGTCGACGTTCGTCACGACGAAACCGAACTTGCCGTCGCGGACCTCGGAGCCGAGTGCGGCACCGTTGTCTTCGGCCGATTGGCTCGATGCCGAATCTCCGGACGAGGAGGAGTCGTCCTTGTCCTTGTCGCCGCCGCCCGAGACCGCGACGACGATGAGGATCACGACCACGACGCCGGCGATCATGATCCACTTCGGGAACTTCTTCTTCGGCGGCACGAACTGCGGCGGCTGGCCGTACTGAGGCGGATGCTGGCCGTACTGCGGGGGTGGTTGCTGCGTCATCGAAAGGCTCCGTTCTGCGAATGTTGCTGTTTACGAACTACGTAAGGGTCTGTGTCATAACCTGGCCGAACTCGTTGACGGTCAGCGCAACGCGATGCTCCTTCTGCGTGAAGGCGACCGCAATCCAGATGAGCCCCCAGAATCCACAGGTGAGCACGGTGAGTATCAAGTGCAGGGTGTGGTTCGGCTTCGTTCCGGATGCGACGGTAGCCGTTGTGTCGGTTTGCGATTCGACGCGACCCTGCAGGCTCGCAACGGTCGCGAAAACCGCGTTGGACAGCGCCTGACGACGTTCCTCGATGGACACCACCCGGTACAGGTTCTGCGGTGGCGGTTGATTCGATTCGAACTGCTGATAGTGGTCTGACATAGCCTCTTCCTTTGGATGGGCGCTGGTGCGCCGAGTGGGATCAGGTATCGCTATGAACCGAAGGATCCGGTCGACGGCGCCGGCGAGGGTTGCATTACCCAGTTCCCGCACCACTCGGTCTTGAAAGCAACGTCGGTGGGCTTGATCGCGACGACGATTCGGGCCGAATGTGTGTAGTCACTTGCGATTACGTCCTCGTACTCGCCACTGAACCCGGACAGTCGTTCCCAGCTGCAGCCCATGTAGTCGTCCCACGGTCCAGTCGTGACCCAGATTCCGGGAAAGATGTCCACCCCGACGACAAAGATGCCGTCTTGGCGCATTGTCGTCTGCGGTGCGGCCGATGCAGGGCCCGCGACTGTCACCATCGCGGCCGCCGCGGTGCATGTTGCGACAAAAAGCTTGGTACGCATAGTTGTTTCGCTTCCTTAGTTGTCGGCAGTGCCGTATTGCTGGACGATGTGGGCGCGCAAGTGAGGCACAGTCGTGTTCCCGCCCGATTGCGTGAGGTAGCTCTTCGAGCCGGCAACCAGCGTTGATAACTCGGCTGACCTTTCGTTAGGCGAGCGCTCTACTCGAGTCTGACGCGGCGCGGGTGTTGCGAGTATCGGACGTTCGAATGAACTTCGTGGACAGAACTCGGGGGCCGGATATCGGCGATTGCGAGACTCACGTCATATTTGACGAATTCGTCAGATTCTCTTGACTGACTCCTCCATCGCATGTGACGATATCGTCAATAGATGGAGGAGAGGTTCATGTCCGATCACCACGGGGCCCACAACGACCTGCACAGCGAACAGGGCGCGCTCGCAGGCGAACACTCCGGTCGTGCCCGGAACCCGATCGTGAAAGTCGCCGACATAGCGTGGCTCGAATTTGCAAAGCCCGACCTCGCACGCGCTGAGATCTTCGGTCGCGCTTTTGGTTTCACTCCGACACTGAGCACCCGAGAGGAGGTTCACCTGCGGGGTACCGACGTCGGCGCGCCGTGTGTGCTGGTACGGAAGGGAGAACGCACGCGCTTCGCGGGCACCGCGTTTCGCGCGGCCGAATCCGCGGACGTATTGCGACTGGCCGAGGCCACCGGCCGGTCCGTGCGCCGGTTACCGGAGGCCATCGGCGGCATCTCGGTCGACCTCACCGATCCCAGCGGCGCCACCGTCCGCGTGGTCGCCGACCAGCACCCGCTGCCGCAGCTGCCGTCGCAGAGCCCGCACACGTTCAACTTCGGTTCCGCTCTCGCTCGGGTGAACGCGACCCAGCGACCGCCGCGCGAACCCGCGTCGGTGCAGCGCCTCGGGCACGTCGTATTGCAGTCGACGAAGTACCGGGAAACGCTCGACTGGTACCTCGAACACCTCGGCCTCATCGTCAGCGACTTCCTGTACTACGCCGGGCAGCGGGAACGCGGACCGGTGATGAGCTTCATCCGCTGTGATCGCGGCACCACACCCACCGACCACCACACCCTTGCGCTCACACTGGGCCCGTCGAATCGCTACGTGCACTCCGCGTTTCAAGTAACCGACCTCGATGCGATGGCTGCCGGCGGCGAATACCTCCGCGAACAGGGCTACCAACGCTCGTGGGGAATTGGCCGCCACATCCAGGGCAGCCAAATCTTCGACTACTGGCGCGACCCCGATGGCTTCCTCGTCGAACACTTCACCGACGGCGACATGTTCGACAACTCACTCGAACCCGGCTGGGCCACGATGACGGCGTCCGGACTCGCCCAGTGGGGTCCACCGGTAACAACAGACTTCCTTGGAACAAACCCGAGATCTGCTCGCCACGAGGCTGTTTCGGTGCTATCTGCCCTGCGCGAAGACAACGAATTCGACCTCGGCAGGTTGCGCGGCCTGCTGAAGGTCGCCAACTCCTGACTCGTTCACCCACCCTCGAAAGGTCCGCACATGACCGTCTCCGTTCTCCGCACCGCCGATGCCTGGTGGGTCGCCACACCCACCGGCGCCGCCAAGATCGACACTGCCGCAACGACTACCGCCGAATTACTCGCCGACCGACCGGCCATCGAGCGGGCGAGCAGCAGCCCCGGGACAGTTCCCGTCGACACGCTTGCCCTGGTATCGCCCGTGACCGCGCCCTGCCGCGTTGTCGCGCAGATGACGAACTTCCGCTCCCACGTCACAGACTCCGGCATGAACCCGGACACCATTCCTCTGACGTTCTTCCGCAAGACGTCGGGCTCGATCAGCGGCCCGTTCGACGACATCATCAAGCCGAAGCACGTCCAGTTCCTGGATTACGAGGTCGAGATCGGCATCGTGTTCGGTCGCTCTGTGCCGGTCGGCACCCAGATCACCGAAAGCAACATCGCGGACTACGTCGCGGGCATCGTCGTCACCAACGATGTCTCCGCTCGTGACCTGCAACTGCCGAAAACCCAATTCTACGAGGCCAAGTCGTATCCGACCTTCACACCGGTCGGCCCGGCTCTGGTGCTGCTCGACGCCGACGAACTGAAGCGGTTCACCGACCTGCGGCTGCAGCTGTTCGTCAACGGCGAACTGCGCCAGGACATGGTCGTCGGGACCGACATGATCTACCGCCCCGCTGCGGCCCTCGCTGCGCTGACCGGTTTCCAGCGCCTCGACGCCGGCGATCTGCTGCTGACCGGCACCCCCGCCGGCACCGCGCTCAGCGCACCACCGAAGCCCGTTGAGATCATCGGCTCGTTGCTGCCGCCTGCGACCAAATGGAAGCTGTTCTTCAAGCGACAGGCCGACAACCCGAAGTACCTGCACGACGGCGACGTCGTCGAACTCTCTGTCGCCACAGACGACGGCACGCTCGACCTCGGCGCTCAGCGCACCGTTGTTCGGTATGCGCAATGACGGGGAGGGCGCTCCGCACCCCGTGGGTTCGCGCTGCGGTCGACGGCTACCTTCGCCACTATCACCGCCACAACGTTCACATCGACGAAACCGTCCCCGACACAACCGTTTTGTTCGTCGCCAACCACGGCTTCGGTGGTCTCGTCGACCTCAATGTCGCGGCTGCATTCTCGGCTCTCGACAGGGCCGCCGTGACCCGACCCGTCACCGCCCTCGTCCACCAACTCGCATGGACGATGGGCCTCGGCACCTTCGTGGAAGCTTTCGGTGGCGTCCAAGCGTCCGTTGCTGCCGTCGAGAATGCCTTTGCCGCCGAACGCAATGTCCTCGTCTTTCCCGGGGGTGACATCGATGCCGGCAAGTCCTGGCGCGACCGAAATACTGTCTGCTTCGACGGCCGAACCGGGTACGCACGCATGGCGACCGAATGCGGCGTGCCGATCGTTCCGATCGTGACCTCCGGTGCCGGCGAGTCGCTGTTCGTCCTGCACGACGGACGCGGTCTTGCAGCTGCTCTGCGGCTGCCGAAACTACTGCGTCTCAACACACTTCCGGTCAGCATCTCGATCCCGTGGGGTCTCAGCGTCGGTGTCGCGGGCATGCTTCCCTACGTTGCATTCCCCACCAAACTCGAGACCGCGATCCTGCCTGCGATGACCGCCGAACTGGACGAAACCACCGAATCCTTCGCCGCCCGTGTGGAAGCCGCCATGCAAGCCCGACTCGACCGGTTGGTCAGCGAGAATTCATGACCACCAATGTATTTCAAGTCGTCATCGTCGGCGCCGGACCAGCCGGCGTCACCGCCGCGACGTTGCTCGGCCAGTACGGAGTCGACTGCTTGATCCTGGACCGCTGGACCGGCGTCTACCCGCAGCCACGCGCCGTCCATCTCGACGACGAGATCTACCGCATCCTCGCGCGCCTCGGACTAGCCGACGAGTTCGCCGCCATCTCCCAGCCCTCGTTGGGACTGCAATTGCGCGACAACACGATGCGCGTCCTCGCCGAGTTCCAGCGCGAGACAACCCCGGGCCCGCATGGCTATCCGAAAGCCAACATGTTCGACCAACCAGATCTCGAGGCTGTGCTGCGCGACAACCTCGCCGACTACCCGACCGTGACACTGCGCGGCAACTCCGAGGTCACCGCGATCCACCAAGACGCCAACACGGTCCGAGTCGAGTACACGGACCGCACGACCGGCGAACCCCGCACCGTCACAGCGCAATACCTGCTCGGCTGCGACGGCGCCAACAGCCTCGTCCGAGCCGCGATCGGTTCGACGATGAAGGATCTCGGGCTCGAACAGCGGTGGCTCGTCGTCGACGTCGCAACGGACGTCGACCTCGCCCAGTGGGACGGTGTCCACCAAGTCTGCGATCCCACGCGCGCCGCCAGCTACATGCGGATCGGACCGACCCGGTACCGCTGGGAGTTTCGGCTGCTCGACGGTGAATCGACTGCAGATTTCGACAGCCTGGCCTCGCTTCGCCCCCTGCTCGCTCCCTGGACCGCCGCCAGCGAGCTCGAATTGGTGCGCGTTGCCGAGTACACCTTCCGCGCCGAGCTCGCCGACCGCTGGCGCGATCGTAACGTCTTCCTGCTCGGCGACGCGGCCCACCTCACCCCGCCGTTCATCGGCCAGGGAATGGGCGCTGGTCTGCGCGACGCCATGAACCTCGCGTGGAAGCTCGCCGGTGTACTGAATTCGGGTCTCCCCGATTCCGTCCTCGACACGTATGAACAGGAGCGTAAACCGCACGCGCGCACCATGATCCTGCTCGCACTCGCGATGGGCAAGGCGATGACCGAGGGTGGACGGTTCGGCGACCTGTTGCGCCGCATCATCGCCCCGCGCCTGCATCACATTCCAGGCATCCGCGCCACGATCTCGCACGGCGCAACGCCCGCACTCACGCGGACAGAATTCGTTCAGAAAACGGTGCGGCCGTACCGATTGGCCGGAACCCTCTGCCCCAACCCCGAACTCGACGGGCAACGGTTCGACGACGTCACCGGAGGCCGCTTCACTGTCGTCACTACGCAGACCCCGACGGCGGCTCAGGGTCGACTGATCGCAGAGCTCGGCGCCGTCCTCGTCACCGCCCCAACGGGTTCCGTCCTTGCACACTGGCTGACAAGCAAACGTGCCACCGTCGCGATCGTTCGGCCCGACCGCACGGTAATGCACGCCGGACGCGACCTCGCAGCGTGCAGCACCCTCCCCCACTTCACACTGCCTGTCCTGCAACGAAAGACGACATGATGACCGCCTACTCTTCCGTCGGTGCCCGCTTCCTCGCGCAATGCGCGCACGCACCCAGCGCCGAAGCATTCCGGACACCCACCGCAGACGGCGGCTGGAAGTCCATGACGTGGAGCGACACCGCTCGCCGGGCCCGCGAACTCGCGGCCGGCCTCATCGCCCTCGGCGTCAGCACCGAACAACGTGTCGCCATCGCCAGCTCCACCCGCCTGGAATGGGTGCTCGCCGACCTCGCCATCTCCCTCGCAGGCGGCGTCACCACCACCGTCTACCCCAGTACCAGCACCGCCGACGTCATTCACATTCTCACCGACAGCGCCGCCACCGTCGTTTTCGCCGAAAACACCGAACAACTCGACAAGGTCCGTGCGCCAGAGGGTTTCGTCGGCGCCGTGCGGTATGTCGTGCTGTTCGACGGCAGCCACGATGATGACGGCGTGCTCTCGCTGCAGAATCTGACCGACATCGGCCGCACACACCTCGGCACGTACTCGACCGCCGTCGAAGACGCGCTCGCCGAACTCACACCCGACCACCTCGCGACCATCGTCTACACCTCCGGCACCACGGGTCGGCCGAAGGGCGTCGAACTGACCCACGGCAACTGGCTCTACCTCGGCGCCGCTGTCGCCTCCGAGAAGGTGATCCGGCCCGACCACGTGCAATTCCTCTGGCTCCCGCTCTCTCACGTCTTCGGCAAACTTCTCCTCGCCGCGCAATACGAGATCGGGTTCGTCACAGCCATCGACGGTCGCCTCGACCGCATCGTCGACAACCTCGCGATCATCCAGCCCAGCTTCATGGCTGCCGCACCCCGCGTATTCGAGAAGATCTACAGCCGTGTCGTCACCGCCGCCACCGCCGAGGGTGGGGTCAAGAAGGCGCTGTTCACGTGGGCCTTCGACATCGGCATCGACGCCGTTCGCCAGCGGGCGATGGGAAACGTCCTATCACGCTGGCGTGCAGCGCAACTCACTGTCGCCGACCGCCTCGTGTTCGCGCGCATCCGCACCCGACTCGGCGGCAACATCGAATATCTCGTGTCCGGCAGCGCCGCACTTTCCCCGCACATAGCGGAATGGTTTGCGGCCGCCGGGCTGCCGATCCTGGAAGGCTACGGTCTCACCGAAACGACCGGTGCCTCTTTTGTGAACCGTCCAGGTGGCATCCGCATCGGCACCGTCGGACGTGCCTTCCCCGGCACCGAAGTGACCCTCGCCGGCGACGGCGAAGTCCTGCTCCGCGGCCCCGGAGTCATGCGCGGCTACCACGGCCTGCCCGACCAGACCGCCGATGTCATCGACTCGGACGGCTGGTTTGCCACCGGCGACATCGGCATCCTCGACGCCGACGGATACCTGACCATCACCGACCGCAAGAAGGACCTCGTCAAAACCAGCGGAGGCAAGTACATCGCCCCCACTGCCATAGAATCCGCGATCAAAGCAGCCTGCCCACTCGTATCGAACGCGATCGTCATCGCAGACGGCCGCAACTTCGCCTCCGTGTTGCTCACCATCGATCCCGACGCAGCAAACGACCTCGCCGAGACCCTCGTCCGAGACAACGTGCGGCAAGCGATCGATCAGGTCAATACGACTCTGAACCGGTGGGAAACGATCAAGCAACACCGGATTCTGCCCGGCGAACTCAGCATAGAGACCGGCGAACTCACGCCAAGTCTCAAAATCAAGCGCGCCGCAGTCGCACGAAACTACGCCGACCTCATCGCGGACATTTATTCCGAAAATCCCTCGGCTACAGGGGTTTCCGTGCGCTGACGAACTGCCCCTGGCTGATGATCCGCTGATCGAGATCGACCAGGCCGGCATCCGCGAACGAGCGCGTGACCTCGTCGCGCTCGAACACATGAATGTCCGCAACAGCCTGGACAAGCTTGCGCACGGAGCGTGCGGCAGACACGCCGGTGGCAAGGGACGTGAATATGGCGACGGCGCCGCCCGGCCGCGCGACCCGCGCCAACTCGCGAATTACCTGATGCGGATCGTTGATGAGGTAGAGCGCCGCGAAGCACACGACGGTGTCGAAGGTGCCGTCAGCAAACGGCAGCGCATGGGCGTCGCCGCGTATATATGCCGCGCGCTCCGAGCCGGTACTCCGAACAGCCTGCGCCAGCATGGGTTTCGAAAGGTCGAAACCAATTGCGACACCGTCGCCGGTGAGGTTGCGGGCGAACTCACGGGTGTGGAGGCCAGGTCCGCATGCCACATCGAGCACACGGCGTGCGCCGGGTTCGGCCAGACGATCGATCAGGTCGCGCTGGTAGTCGGCGGTCCCTCGACCTCCGAGACTGAAACCACGGGTGAACATCGGGCGCCAGTAGCCTTCGTAGACGCGCGCAAGCAACCTGTTCTGCATTACCCGCTGGCTCACCGAGGGAGGCGGCGCCGAGTCGGAAAGAAGGTCCAAATAGCCTGCGGAGTCGTCGATTCCGCCCTTCAGTCGGCTTCGATCCAGCAGACTGCGAGCGACGTCCACGGGCGGCATCGCTGTTGCATCACCAGCGCCACGGCGGCGCGACTTGCTCGTCATCGAGTTCCTCCAGATTGCCAATCATTTTTTATAGACTGACACATCATTCGGCAATATAGAAGACCGAACGATCGCGCAGCAACCGATTCCCACCACCAGCATGACTATCGGGAACACGAGCGCGGCCTGCGTAGCGGTCGTCGTAGATGATCCGATAGCAGCTTGCAGCAGCAGACCCGTTGCGGCACTGCCCAATGCACCGCCAAGTTGCCGAGTCGTGTTGAAGACTCCCGACGCAGCACCGACGAGGTCCGTCGGCAAGCGGCGGGTCGCAATTCCAGCCAGCGGCGCGGACACGGCGCCGATACCCACACCGGCGATCATGAGCGGGACGAGGAGCAGCCACAGCGACATTCCCGGATGCAGCAGAGACACCAACGCAGTGATGCTGAGGGCCAGCATCGCAAACCCCGTCCCGGCCAAGAGCGCCGGACTGAACCGGTCGGACGCACGCCCTGCGCTGCGAGCACACAGCGAGGACAACACGAACATCGGTACCGTGACCGCACCGGCGGCCAAGGCTGAGTAGTCGAGCGTCGTCTGCAGATAGATCATCAACGGCAGGAAGAGGCCGCCCATTGCCGCGCCCATCGCCAGACCGGCGACACTCGCTGCCGAGAAGTTGCGGTTTGCGAAGAGCCGCAGCGGAAGTAGCGGCTCACGCGGATTGTGGTGCTGCCACACGACGAAAGCCCCCATGCACAGCACCCCGAATCCCGCGACCGATGCGATAGAGATCGGCCCCACGATCCGGCCCCAGTGATACTGCTCGCCGCTCTGAATGGCGAACACGATTGCGAACATGCCCGCGCCGCTCAACACCACCCCGAGCACATCGAACCGATGTGGGCGTTGCGGTCGGTAATCGGGAACCAGCCGGACCGCGGCGATCCACCCGGCGATCCCGATGGGGATGTTGATCAGGAAGATCGCCTGCCAGCCCAGCGTCGCGATCATCGAGCCGCCGACCAACGGACCGGCGGCCATCGCCGCACCACCCACGGCACCCCAGATACCGAGGGCGGTCCCCCGACGCTCGGCCGGGAACAGGTGCACGATCAAACTCATCGTCTGCGGTGCGACCAACGCGGCGCAAAGCCCTTGGGCCGCACGAGCAGCGATCAGGATCCCCGGATCCGGCGCCACCGCACAGGCCAGCGAGGCGACCGTGAAACCCGCGAGCCCAGCGAGAAACACCCGCTTGGGCCCGAACCGATCACCAAGGCGCCCAGCCACAATCAGCGGAACCGCGTAACACAGAGCGTAGGCACTGTTGACCCACACCATGTCGTTCAAACTTGCCTGCAACGACGACTGAATGTGCGGGATAGCGACATTCACGACCGTCGCGTCGAGCCCGATCATGAAGAAGCTGACACACAGCGCGTACAGCGCCGCCTTCCTGTCACGCTGACTCGGGAGAACCGACTTCTCCTCGAATTCGCGTGGCATGCGACAACGATAGAACGGCTATCGCCGTTGCAACGCGGTCTCGGCGCGCATGCGTTCGTACTCTTCGCGGTCGGTGATTCGCCACATCGCCTGGCCGATCGCCATGACGCCGCGGGCGGGCAGTGGTACGCCGCCGATGTCAGGGTTGTCGGCGAGCCGGGTGGGGTTGCCGAGATCCGCACCGTCGAGGGTCGCGCGAGACTCGTTTATGTAGAACATGCGCTGCGGCATCAGGAGCCCGTGATGCCCACTCGGCATTTCGCCGGCGAGCTCCAGCCGCCCCATGCCGAGACTGTGCGCGAGCGCTTGCCGAGCTTTGATCAGCAGCTTCGGCCGCCACGTCCACAGCGGCATCGCCCCGCCCATCGCGTTCAACGTCCGCAACGTGCGCGACTGCGACGCCGTCACGGTCCAATCCAACTTCGGGTCGTCGAGGGTTACCCGGAGCGTCGACGGTTCGGTCCACGTCAGAGTGATCTTGGCATGTGCGACAACATCACAGGCCTTCGCGTAGTAGCGCGGGCACGCAATATCGAACCGTGGCCCGTCGACGAAGATCGACCACTTGCCTGTCGGATCGCGATGCCAGACGGTCGCGTAAGGCGCGAACGGATTGTCCGGGAATACCCGGAGCGCCAGGATGTGTCCGGAATCGAACGGCAGCCCGAAGACGCCCCACCCGCGTACGTATTCGTGATCGGGCCACGGTGCTTCGCTTCGATTCGGCGTGATCGCGGTTGTGCGTGCGGCGATGGTAGTCATGGCGATCAGTAACTGAAGGTGGTTGCGGATTCGTCGCCGATCCACTTCCACATCGGAATCGTGCCCTGGATCTCGGCATTACCGATCAATGCGTCGGCGTCGAGATGCTTGGCGTTGAAACAGATCGGGCAGACGTAGTACCGCCCGCCGGCAGCTTCGAAGCGCCGCAGGAGGTCCGGCAGGGCCGGGCACCCGTCGCAGGCCACGCCGACTGCAGTGCCTTGAACGGCGAGCCGCACTGCTTCCTTCGTCAGGAACATCAGCGTTTCGCGTCCGGTCTCCGCCGCACCAACTGCTACGAGGAACGCGACCGTCACCTTTTCCGGATCTTCCAGTCCTGTCGTCAGACTGACGACTGCTTTCGTGCCCATCGTTCTGTCCTCCTGTTGTCGATGTAGGAGAACCGTACGAGTGGAACGCGGTCGGTCGCGTCGGGTGAACGCCCTACAAATCGAGGGGGTCGAGCAGGCCGTTGCGCAACGCGAACAGCGTTGCGGTCGATCGCGACGACGATCCGGTCTTCGTGTAGATGCGCTCGATGTGGGTGCCCGCAGTCTTCTTGGCTATGCCGAGATTTCGCGCAACGTCGACGGTCGACGCACCGTGCGCGATCATCTGCAGCACCTCTACCTCGCGTGGGGTGAGTCCCGAGGGTCCGGTCCGGCGCTTGGCGCCGACACCCGCCGCAGCCAGCACCGCGTCTGCGGCGTCGGCATCGATTCGCCCAGCGCGTACTTCGTCGCGAACCATCGTTGCCGCCTCTTTGGCGGTCCGCGCGCGACGGTGTGCCCGGTTCTCGGTGAGTGCACGAAACATACACGCAGCAGCCAAGATTCGACCCGAAACAGGAATCGCCGAACCGCTCATCCCGCGGTGATAGCCGCTGCCGTCCATGCGCTCGTGGGCGAGTGCAGCAACAGCGCCGATCCGCGCAAGCGCCGGCGGCCGAGCGAGCACCCGCTCGGTGTAATACGCGCTGAGCCGGACGCGTTCCCACTCTGTCGCCGCCAACGGTCCGGACTTGTCAAGGACGGTCCCCGGCAGGCCGTGCAAGCCGATGTCGTGCAGCAATCCGGCGCGTCGAATCTCCCGGACCCGATCGACCGGCATGCGCATCTTCGTCGCGGCCGCGGCAGCCAGATCGGCAACGCCACGGGAGTGCCCTGCCCTGTGCAGGCTCCGCAGATCAGTGAAATCGGCGACCGACTCGAGCGCAACGTCGAGCTCCTGCTCGGACAGTTGACGCCGTAACGCGGGATCATCGGCGATGAGGTCACGCAGTTCGCTATGAGACTCGATGTCGGGCAACACGTCTGGCGCGATCGCACAGAACGCGTCCACTATTTCCGGGTCGAATTGCGTGCCCCGGCGATCCCTGGCAACTTTGACGGCATCGTCGACACCACCGATCCGGTGATGTACCTCGACGACATCGGCGAGATGGAACAGCCGGATCGGGAGGGCAATGTCTGTGCCGCCGACACCTTCGGGCACACCGCGACCGTCCCACCGTGTGAAGAACTGCCGCAACCCTTCCGCGACGGGATCCGCCAGCCCGAGCTGCTGCGCCATCGTCGACACCGTCATGCAATGCGACTGCATGCCGCGCACGACGTTTCGGCCGCCAGTCGCGACAAGTGCAGCGGCGGCCAGAATTCGTCGCGACATCGGTGCGCCGGCAGCAGCATGGCCCGCGAAGAATCGAAAGGCGGAAGCGCCCGCGAGGTCGAATGCGTAACCGTCGGAACGGAATGCGATGTCGTCACCGAACAACGCGCCGACCTCCGGTGCATCGGCAACGCAACCGACCCAGGACAACATCGCCACGTAGAACAACGACTCCTGCTGTTCTGGCGGTAGTCCGACGTGCCCGGCGGTACGTGCCGCGATCTGCCAGGAACGCAGAATGTGTTCCATCGGTTGCCCCAGACCTAGATCGGTGGCCATCGAAAATGCCGCCAGCAGCTCGGCCAGCGAGATGCCGGAATCTTTGTCGGCGGGGTCCATCGACCCAGCCTATTGGCATGGACAGGCGATCGTCAGGGTGTTGACACACCTATGCGAATCCACGATTATGAACCATGTTCATAATGAACATGGTTCATATTCGCGCACCACACTCCGCACGATCGGAGGCAGGTCAATGACGACCGCCGATGCCCGGCAACATTTCTCGGCGCACGGACCGCCCGGGACACTGCTCGGCGCCGAGCCGATGCGCGCGTATCTGGTTCCCGGCGTTCGGTTGCCGGCTCACGCGTGGCGGATCCGGTACGCCACGACGACGGCAACGGGCGACCCGACTGTCGTCGGAGGCATCGTTCTGGTGCCGCCCGAACCGCACGCGAACGGGCCGCGTCCACTCATCGGCTACGCGATCGGCACGCAGGGACTCGCCGACCGCGCCGCACCTTCCTGGCAGCTCGGCCGGGGCATCGAATACGAGGCCTCGGTAATTGCCGCCGCGCTGCGCCGCGGCTGGGCGGTCACGCTGACCGACTATCCCGGGCTCGGCACGCCGGGCAACCATCCGTACGTCATCGGACGCGCGCTCGGGCCGGCGGTCCTCGACAGCATCCGCGCCGCACGCCAACTCGATCCGGCCAGGCTCGATCCGGCAGGACCCCTCGCGATCTTCGGTTACTCGGAAGGCGGGTGTGCTGCCGGCTGGGCGCTGCAACTTCAGCCCACGTATGCGCCCGAGTTGGTTCTCGCTGCGGGCGCCGTCGGCGCTGCACCAGTCGACCTCGAGACCATGGTTCCCGCCACCGACGGCGGATTGTTCGCGTTCCTTCTTTTCTACGGCCTCATCGGGCTCGACAGCGCCTACCCCGAACTCGACATCCTCGCGGACCTCAACCCACGCGGCCGCCGCGCCGTCGCCCTGTTCAATCGAACCCACATCATCCAGGCGATTGCCCTCGGTGCCGCGATGCCGCGGAAACGCGCATCCGCCTACACAATCCGATCACCTCACGCGCGACCGGACGTCATAGCCCGAATGCGCGAGAACCGCCTCGGCCAGCTCCGCCCGTCGGTCCCCGTGCTCATCGGCGCCGGCACCCGCGATCAGGTCATCCCGTTCGCGCAGGCCGTCCAGCTGCACCGCGACTGGCAGCACCTCGGCGCAGACGTTCGACTGCGGCGGATGCCGATCCGCGAGCACATCACGGGCGGAATCTCGTTTGCACCGTATGCCTTCCGCTTTCTCGCCGGACACCTCGCGGGGGCGGTCTGACGCGGTCCCTTCACGTCGCCCTCCCTGCGTCGCAAAAAAGGAGCCCCCACGAGACCGCGGCTCCGATAGCCTCGGGTCCATCGCAGTCGCCTGCGTCCGCACACGCATCGAGACGAGGGGAACTTCGGCATGACCGCTGAACCCGAAGGTACGGCGGTTTCGCCAGGGACGAGCGCCCAGCCCTTCCGCCGGCTCCCCTACGTGCGCAGCCTCATCATCACCGAGTTGTTCTCGGCGGCGGGGTCCACGATGGCAGTCCTGGCGGTCGCATACCTGTCGTTCAACGATTCGAAGTCCGTCATCCACACCGTGCTGGTGTCGGCCGCGTTCAGCCTGCCCACCGCATTGCTCGGCACTTTCGCCGGGCGCGTCGCGGCACGCTCGGGCCATCGTCGAATGTTGTTCTTCTGCACCGTGATCAAGCTCGCACTGTACGTCGCCATGGCTGCGCTGGCCTTCGTCGACGCACTGTCGATCCCGCTGCTCCTTGCGACGAGCGTCCTTCTCGGCGCCGTCGCCGCTTTCGACTATCCGGCGTGGATGCAGTTCGAACGAGACATCGTGCCCGCCAACCAACTGGACCAGGCAAACGGTACGTTGAGCGCCTACGCCAGTGCCTCGACATTCGCGGGCGGGATCCTCGGCGGTGTCCTGCTCGGCATCACCGGACCGTGGGCGTTGCTCTTGCTCAACGCTTTCAGCTACGGCGCATTCCTCGTGATCCTCGCGAAGACGCGGCCGACCGAGCGGGACACTCGACCCGGCGAACGGGTCGGATTCTGGGACGTGGTGCGCTACGTGCGCGGGCAGCCGGCGATCGCGATCGCGTTCATCCAGACAGGCCTGCTCGGCCTCTTCGTGGCGCCGATTGCGCAACTCCTGCCCGCCATCGCGCATGGACTTTCCGGAGGGACCAACCTCGGGATCGTCACGGGCGCAGTGGCAGTCGGTGCGATCGGCTTGGCGGCTGTGGTCGGCCGACTCCGCAAGCGCTTCAGCCGGGCGACAATTCTGTACGGAACCTTCCTTGTCGCCGGCCTCATCATGTTCTTCCTCGGCCTGTTCGGTGACGTGCTCGAGGGCGCGCCGCTGTGGTTCCTGGTACTGCTCGCCCTCATCCCGTTCGGCTTGCTCTTCTCACTCGCGCAAGCCGTCCTCACAGCGATCGTGCAGACGCGCGTCGACCCGGAGATGGAAGGTCCGGTGTTCGCGCTCTACGCAATCATCTACACACTGTGCGCACCGCTGGGTGGAATCTTCCTCGGGCGCTTCGCAGACCAACACGACGTCTGGGGTTCACTGAAAGTCGCTGGGGTAATGGTGACGATCGCGAGCGTCGCAATTTTCGTCGTGCGCGTCCGACGGACGCAGGCCGAACCCGCGGCGATCGAAGCCCAGACCACTCGGTCCGGCCAGTTCGACGGAATCCTTCGCGGCCACCTGCTGCATCTGCACCACGACCGCGATTGCGGACATCTCGACGCGGGTCGAGGCAAAGGTTAGACGCGCCGCCTCACCGAAACTAGCTCCGCCGCACCCCTTTTCGGGATCCACACCGACTTTCTGGCCCTAAACTCGGTGCGACTCCCGAGTCGGGGTGCGAACCAACTCGGAACCGGCAGTACGCGAGCCCTAAGACCCTGCACCCAGTCGGGCGATAACGGCGTCAATGGCCAGGTTGACGGTGTATTCGTATTCGCCTCCGCGGTCGAAGCGGGCCAGGTGCGGCGCGGCGTCCCGGATCGTTGCGAGACCTGAGTCGGTCAGAGCAGTTTCCCGCTCACCGATCGCAGCGGCGTCGGAAATCCCGAAGGTCGGTGCCGCCGAGACTTCGCGCAGGAGGGTACCGATGATGGTGGCAACCAGGAAGCGGAGCAGGTGCACCGCCTCCTCGGGATTACTACCGGCGTCGATCAGGATGCGCAACAGAGAATCCACCGGCGCGAGTCCCTCGAAGGATGCGAGTTGACGGGTCAGTACGAGGGCCGCCGCTTCCGCATGGACCAGCGCGAGGTCGCGGAACGAATCCGAGATCGCTCGAAGATCCCCGCGTGTGTCGCCGGAGCGTTCCGGTACGCCGAGGCCACCCAAGATCTGTTCGGCGACCGCATCGAGCAGGCCATCGATGCCGTCGACATGGTTGTAGAGACTCTTCGCGTCCACACCGAGCGCCCGGCCGACCGACCGCATGCTCACTGCCGCAACACCTTCGGTATCGATGACTTTCAGCGTCGCTTCGACGATCGCAGCGCGAGTGAGCCCGGGCGCGCCTTTGGGTGGCCGACCGCGCCGGCCGGGTGACGTATCGAGCGGGTCCGGAGTCATGTCATCTACTTTGCCGCACACCCTTGCCAAAAGTCCACACCGTGGATTAACCTCCAATTTACCCACAATGTGGGTAAAAGGCTTTCAGGAGACGGCATGAATCACGAATCGACACGCTTCACCCTGCCCAGCGAGGATGTGCTGCGCCGCCGCGAGAAACTCGTCCTCGACCACTTCCACGACGAAGTGCGGCAGGACTGGGACGCAACGCTCTCGACCTTCCCTCACCCGCACTACGAACTCATCGCGCCGATGGTCGTTCACGACGGAAATGCTGACGTGCGTACCTATTACGCGGACACGCGCGTCGCCTTCCCCGATCAGGACCACGAGATCATCGCCTTCCGGCACGCCCACGATGCCGTGATCGTCGAATTCTGGCTACTCGGAACCCATCTCGGACCGCTGGACAAGATTCCCGCGACCGGCTCGAAGCATCGCACCAGGATGAACGCATACTTCATTTTCGACGAGAACGAAGATCTGATCGTCGAGCGCATCTACTTCGACCAGCTCACGATCCTCAAACAGTTGATCGGCGGCCTCGACAAGAAGAACCCGCGTGACCTGATCAAGCTCGGCAAGACCGTCATGGGACTGCTCCAGATGGCAGGCCGCGAACCCGACCCGCGTCTGCTCGCCACCGTCGCACCGGACCTCGGCTAGGAAACACATGCGAGTACACAGCCTCAACTGCGGCACGATGCGACCGGTGCGGACTCCCGACGGCCTCGTGTGCCATGTGTTGCTCATCGAAGGACCGAACAGTCTCACTCTGGTCGACTCCGGGCTGGGACTTGCCGATGCAGCAGATCCGGCCGGCCGTTTCGGCGAGGCCAGATTCTACGTGCGCCCAACTTTCGACACCGCCGAAGCTGCGATAAATCAAGTCAAGGCACTGGGTTTCGACCCACGGGACGTGCGTGACATCGTGCTGACGCACTTCGATGCCGACCACACCGGCGGACTCGCCGACTTCCCCTGGGCGAAAGTACATTTGACGGCCGCGGAGAACTTCGCCGCCACGCATCCCAAGGGGCTGATCGAAAAGGGGCGCTACCTACGCACCCACCGTATCCACGACCCCATCCTCGTGGAGCACACCCCCTCCGACACGGAACAGTGGCGCGGCTTCCCGGGCGCCAAGGAACTCACCGACATTGCGACCGGCATCGTCCTCATCAACCTGCCCGGGCATTCTCGCGGCCACGCGGCGGTCGCGGTCGATGCCGGCGACCACTGGATAATGCATGTCGGCGACAGCTTCTATCACCACGGCCAGGTCGACGGTAGCGGCAAGGCTCCGTTTGCCCTCACCGCGATGGAGCGCGTCATCGCCCACGACTGGAAAACGGTGCAGGGCAACCACAACCGTCTCGCGCAGCTATGGCAACAAGCCGATCCGGACCTCGTGCTCGTCAATGCACACTGCCCCACGCTGCTCGACCTCGCGCGAGGAAAGCCGACGCGATGACGAGTTCAGTCCGTCGACCCGATGTCGGCTAGGTAGGTTGTCAGCTTTGTTCGAGGCGCGATATCGGGCGACGGTTGATCCCGGAGTCGTTCGACGATGTCGCGAACGTGTGGTCCCGAATCGAGGAAGGGCCGCCGTAAGCCGCTGTCCGCGCAATCGTCGAGCAGCCGCAAGACCTCGGTCCGGGCATCCGCTTCCCTGCCCGCCGCAGCCATGGCCTCCGCTCGGATCAGTCTCGCGAAGAGGGAAGCGCGTGGGCGACGTGCCGCATCGATGGAATCGACGAGAAGGTCGGCACGCGCACAGGCCGCCGCCGCGGCGCCGTCGGAAAGCAGGAGCCTGATCGCGGAGTCCTCTTCGAGTTCGGCGGTGAGAATCTGTATTCCGTTGTGTACCTCCGCCAATGCCTGACGCCCACTCGCGACAATCGCCCGCTTCGCGCGTGTCGGACCGAATCCGCAACGGATTCTTTCGTTTTCGACGCGAGCGGCAAGACGGGGTAGATTCAACCGTGCCGCGACGTCGGCGCCTTCGTCCAACAGCTCCCGCGCCTCGGACTCGGTTCCCGCAAGAAACTTCACACGAGCGCCTATGCCATATGTCGCCAGCAGGAACTCGACAGTGCCACCCTCCGCGCCGAGGGTGTGACTCTGGTCCAACAGTCGTTCGGCATCGGTGAGATGGCCTTGCTCGTACAGCAATTCGCCGAGCAGGGAGCCCGTGAGCCGACCGACATACGTGGTAGGTCCGCCCAGATCGTGGACGAGCTCGCGACCGTGCTGGAAGAGGGCCTCCGCCGTTGCGAGATTCAGTTGCTCGCGCACCGCGATTCCGGAAATCAGGAATCCGTATATCTCGCTGAACGGACCCGATGAGCGTTGATGAAACGGGATCGCCCACCGCTGCCATCGCAGTGCTTCTTCGAAGTCGAACCCGTAAAGGGCGGCGAACGAACCTAGATCGGCTGTGCCGCACAGTTGCCAGGGCGCAAGAGTGGTCGTCCTGACGGATGCTCGCGCCACAACCTCCGCGATACCGTCGAGTTTGTCGTCGAACGCGCCGATCGCCGCGCGCACGAGCGCTGACTCGGTGCGGCGATCCTCGGTTTCCTCGTCGTTGCCCTGGATTGCAAGCAGGAGGTCGACCTGCCGAAGGATCGCCAAGGCGTCCTCGCGGTGATGCAGGATCGCATGCGCGTACGCGACGTTGATCCGTAGTGCGAGATGACTGCGGAGCGCTGCTTCCGGCAGCTTGTCGGCCAATCCGATCAGCGTCCACATATCCGAGCGTTCGAGGTAGTCGATCGAGACGTCTTCGACAAGGTCGACCGCGCGCTTTGCGTCACCCGCGAGCAGCCAGTGGTCGACAGCTTGCCTGACCATGTCGTGGCCGGTAAACCATTGCGCCGCAGCACGATGCACCTCGGCTACTCGATCGGGAGCATCGCGTTCCAGTCTGCGGCGGAGGAAATCGGCGAACAGGTGGTGATAGCGAAACCACTCCCCATCCTCGTCGAGGCGGTAAAGGAACAGGTCCCGCTGCTCGATTTCCTCCAGCAACGCCTGCGCCTGCCGCTCGCCGGTCAACGCTCGCGCCAACCCGGCGCACAGCCGTTCGGTCACGGACGTCGTCAGCACGAAGTCGAGGAGCCGCGACTCCAGCCCGTCGACCACATTCTCCGTGAGGTACTCCCCGATCGCCCTGTGCCGCCCGGAAATGTGGCTGATCAGGGAATGGGGGTCGGGATGGTCACGCAATGCCAGTGACGCCAACTGCAGGGCCGCGGCCCAGCCGTCCGTCGACATCTCCAGTTCGTGCACATCGTCTTCGGCGAGCGCCAACCCACAGTGATCGACCAAGAGTTCCGAGGACTCGTCGGCGTCGAATCGCAATGCACTGGAGTCGATCTCGACGAGTTCGCGACGCACGCGCATCGTGCTGAGCGGCAACCCCAGGCTGTTGCGGCTCGTCACGATCAGCTGCAGGTGATGGCAACCGTGATCCAGCAGAAACGCTGCGGCCTTGCGCGTCGAATCGCTCGTCACGCGGTGCCAATCGTCCAACACGACCGCAACTGCGACGTTTGCCTCGTGCAGGCGATTGATCAGCGACGTCAGCACATGCCGGGCGACGTCCTCTCCCGGCACGTCGAGCTCGGACCGCATCTCCGCGGCCACCGCGGGCTCGACACGGCCGACTGCCTCTGCCAGATGTGCGAGAAACCAAGCGACGGTGTTGTCGTCCTCGTCGATGGACAACCAGGCGGTCGCGACACCTTCCCGCTCGAGTTCCTGGATCCGCTGCGCAGCCAGCGTCGTCTTGCCGAAGCCGGCAGGGCCATGGATGAGCACGAGACGGGCACGACCGGCCTCGCGAATTGTCGACAGGAGGTGCCGTCGCGCGACCATCGCGTGGGTGATGACGGGCGGCCTGAACCTGGTCGATGCGGACGGCGGCCGACCACCCGGCGTTCTGCCGCCGCTGTGCATGTACTCGTCGGCAACTATGCCCGTGAGGCGAAAAGGACCGGCCTTTCGTTCGTGACTCAACGGCACCGGGAGGTCGGCGACGACCATCCCCAGTTCCTCACCGACCGCGCGCAGCAGCGACCCGAATTCTGCGGCAGAGCGCGGCCGATCCTCCGGGACGCGCGCGAGTGCCTGATCGATGACCGTGCACAACGGATCGGGAACGCCCTTCCCGCGCAGGTCTGGAAGCGGCTCGGCACCGATCCGCCGCAGCTGAGACATGAGGTGCTCGCCCCGTCTGCGAGCGAACGCTGGACGCCCGTCGAGTGCCGTGAACAACGTCGCCGCAAGCCCGTAGACGTCCGACAGCACGGACGGCTCGCCCTCGTGCAACAGTTCCGGAGCGGTATAGGCGGGCGACCCGACGAGGACGCCGCGAGTTGTGTCGTCGCCACCCGCGATGCGCGCGATCCCGAAGTCGGATAGCTGCGGCTCGCCGTACTCGGACAGCAGCACGTTCGCCGGCTTCACATCCCGATGCAACACCCCGGCACGGTGCGCCGTTTCCAGGGCACCCGATAGCTTCACGCCGGCATCGAGTGCATCGGCCACCGAAAGCGGACCGTTTTCGCGTACCCACACTTCGAGAGAGTCGCGGGGATGGAAAGGCATGACGATGAAAGGTCGGCCGGTTTCGGTAACACCGGACTCGAGGACATGAACGATATTCGGGTGCCCGGACAACCTGCCCATGGCCAGCTGTTCGCGAAAGAACCTTGCCCGGTCGACGTCCTCGGGAGCCGAATCGAGCACCTTCACGGCGACAACTCTGTCCAGCGACGGCTGGCGACAGCGGTAGACGGCGCCGAAGCCACCGCGACCGACCAAGCGCGCGTGTTCGAAACCCACGGCCGCTAGCTCGGTTTCGAGATTCGACACAATCTGCCGCTGTGTACTGTCCTGGTTCTCTTCGGACATCTGCCTGCCTCGCGAATCGCCGCTCTCGATTCTAGTTGGGCGAGCACAGTGACCGCGAGCAGTTGGCTGATCAGTCGTCGGGAATACCGGGTCCGGCCAGCGCGGGAACCACGTCTTCGGAGCGCCGCAACGACTGTGCGGCCAGCTTGAACTGACCGAGTTTGTCGACGACGGTCTGCCCGACGGGTTTGTGCCCCCAGGTGCTGATCCCCTTGTGAGTCGTTGGCTCCCAGGTGTTCTCGTCGACCACGACAGGGTTCCAGCCGACTTCCCATTCGAAGCCCGACGGGGTCCGCGCGTAATACGACAACTCCCTGTCGTTGGTGTGTTGCCCGACCGCGAGTGCCATGTCGAAACCGAGGTCTCCGACGCGCAGATAGGAGGTCGTCATGTCGTCGAGTGCGGCGACCTGAATGTTCAGATGCTGAACGCGGGTCCTGATTGGATCGACCGGCAACTGCTGCAATGCCGCGATGGCCACCGAGTGGTGGCGCTCGTTGACGCGGAGGAAGCGGATCTTCAGCTTGAGCCCGCTGATGGTCTCGTCGATGTAGTCCGTGAGGCGGGCATCGAAGACAGTGTTGTAGTAGCCGCGGACCTGCTGCGGTTTGTTCGACGTGATCGCGATGTGGCCCATCCCGCCCTCCCCTGTCACGAACCCGCTCGTGCGGATATCCAGCGGCGCGGCAGCGACATTCGCCTTCGTGAAGATCTCCTGTGTCAAGCCCTTCGGGCCGGGGAACCGCGTCAGCCGCGCCACGCCACGCAATGCCGCCTCTTCCGGCGTTCCTTCACGCAACAGCACGCCGTGGGAACGCACGCGCGACACGATCCGGTCGAAGGTCACGTGATCGTCGAGTTGCCACCCGACGGCGACAACGTCTTCGGCAGGCCCCCGCCGCAGCAGGAAGCGGCACTCGTGGTCGTCGAGCCGAAAGCGAATCGTGTCGGCATCGAGACTGTCGAGGTGCATCCCGATTGCATCACGACCGAACCTGATCCAATCGGAGAACTTCTCCGTTTCGATCACTACATAGCCGAGGTGCACACGGCCGAATACCGAGGAGGTGTGACCTATTCCATTCTCCCGCAACTCATTCCGGTTCATGTGACTGTGAGGAACGTGTGCGTGACCTGGTTGAACCAGGCGGGCCGTTCCCATTGCACCCAATGCCCGGTGTTCGCGACGAGGAGCAAGTCGCAGTTCGGCATCCGTTCCGCGAGCATTCTCCCGCCGGCGGGCCGGTTGACCTTGTCGGCAGCACCCCACACCACCAGCGTGGGTGTCTGTAGCGCCGACAACCGGTTGTCGCGCGTGAAATCCATCCGCCACAGCGTGCGTAGCGCGAACAGTCCGGAAGGCCGACGCAGCGGCGGGTTCGCAACGACATCCGGATCGATACTCGACCGGTATCTGATGTCGATGACTTCGGAAGGCACAGCGGCACCGTCGAAGACGAGATCTTCGCGGATGAACCTTTCGAGTTTGTCCCGCGACGGCCCGTCGCCGCCGTAGTAGGCGAGCAAGTGCTGCAGACCCGCGGTAGGCAGATCACGCGTCGTGCCGATCCCTCCCGGGCCCATCAGGACCATGCGATCGACACGATCCGGAGTGTCGAGCGCCAGCCGCAGCGCACACGCGCCGCCATAGGAGTTTCCGACGAGATGAGCCTTCTGGATGCCGAGTTCATCGAGGAGACCGCGGATCGCGTTCGCCAGATAGCCGAATGGATCGTCCCGGTCGACACCTTTGGTCGACCGGCCGTAGCCGGGCAGGTCCGGGACGATGACGCGGAAGTTCTTCGCCAACTCTTCGATGTTGCGCGTGTAGTTGGGCACCCCGGAAGCGCCGGGTCCGCCGCCGTGCAACAGCAGAACCGCAGGGCCCGTACCTGTCTCGGCGTAGAAGATGTCGATTCCGCGGACGCTTACAGTGTGTTCTTGCAGGGCTGGTGTGGTCATTTCGTGAAACTCTCTGTGTCGGAGCGGATAACGAGTTGGGCCGGCGGCGCGGCAAGCGGACGACCACGTCGTGCGGCCGCGTATACGAACCCGTCGGGACGTACGGCGAGAACGTTTGCGCCTTTCCGGGTCATCCAGGTCGTGAGAACGTCGTCGAGATCGACGACGGAGTTGGCAGCGACGGGGGCTGCAGCAGAACGTAATTCGACCGACTCGACTCCCGCGGCGGTCCAGTTGTCCCACTGCCACGCTGGGCCCACATGCAACAGCACCCAACGCGGACCGATGACGTCGTCCAGTCGTCGGCGCTCGCCGGTCTCGTCCAGCACCCAGGGCTGCGGTGGTAGGGATCCCGCTGCGCCGTGACCGGCACGCAGACCCGACGGATAGTGCGCGGCAGGGAACCACCCCGCATCTCTGAGGTAGTTGCCAAGGATTGGTAGGCGCATTCCGATCCGGAAGGCCGGGTCCCGAAGAACGGTGAGGAATCGACGTCGTTCCGTGATCACCCGCCCGAAGAAGACGGCACGCTTGGTGACCTCTCGAACGTGTGGTTTGCGTTCGGCCGCATAGGAATCCAAGATCTTCGGCGACGCTTCGCGATTGACGACGGCGGCGATCTTCCAGCAGAGGTTGGCGGCGTCTCGCACCCCTGCCGCCATGCCCTGACCGATCCATGGCGGCATCACATGCGCGGCATCTCCTGCGAGGAAGATGCGGCCGACTCGCCACCGGTCGGCGAAGCGCACATGATGGCTGTAGACAACGGCGCGCAAGACCTTGACTTCGTTTTCGGTGATCCCTTGGGCGTGCAGCAGACGCCAGACCGCGGCGTCGGAGACCAATTCCTCCTCGTCTTCGCCCGGCAGCACGGGGAATTCCCAACGGTGGTGCCCCAGCGGCGTGGGACAGTCGACCGCAGGCCGCTTCGGGTCGCAGTGAAAGCGGAGGCGGTCGTGTGTCGGCCACTCGTTCAGCACCTCGGTGTCGATGACAACCCAGCGGTCCTCGTAGGTCTCCCCTTCGAAACCGATACCCAACTGCCCGCGCACCGGGCTCGAACCACCCTCCGCTGCAATGACATACGTGGCGCGAAGGCGTTTCACCGTGTCGGCCCGCAGGTCCGCGATGAGCAGTTCCACGCCGTCGGCGTCTTGGTGGACCCGCATGCATTCGTGCCGCAGCAGAATGTCCACAGTCTTGTACCGGTCGACGCCGTCGCGAAGCACCTGCTCCAGCGCCGGCTGATAGATGAACAGCTGTGGCGGGTGCGCGTTGCCGCGCGACTTCGGCGCGAGACTGAGGAACGACCGCCCGGCCTCGTCGACGAAGTCGATCGGTTTGTCCGAGAGCATGTCCTCCTTGAGCCGCTCGGCCAGGCCGACGCGTTGCCAAATCCGGACCACCTCTTCATCGGTCGAGATGGCGCGCGCACGCGAGTAGATCGATTCGTCGCGTTCGATGACTACGACGCGCAATCCGGCTTGGCCGAGGATGTTTGCCGCGGTTGCACCGGTCGGCCCGTAACCGACGATGGCAACGTCGTAGGACTGGATTTCGGTCACGTCGAACCTCTCTCGCTTGTTCCCGTAGTGATTGCTACAGTATGATGACTTCGTCAGAAGGTCAAGGATTGATCAGAAACCCCGGAAGGCAGCATGCCAACCCACCCATTCACCAATGCCCGCAACAGAATCGACGTCCATCAGCATCTGCTGCCGCCCAACTATGTGGCCTGGCTGAGTTCACACGGCGTCGACGCGGCGGGCGGACGGACACTTCCGGACTGGAGCATCGCTGCCGCGCTCCGGACGATGGACGACGTCGGCACCGCAAGCGCAATTCTGTCGATCTCCACCCCAGGCACGACGCCGGCACGGACCGCCGCCGAAGCCGTGCGAGTCGCGAGCGACGTCAACGACTTCGCTGCGGAGGTCGCAAAAGACCGACCCGATCGGTTCGGCTTCTTCGCGTCCGTTCCGCTTACGCATACCGAACAGGCAACTGCGGAAGCCGTTCGCGCACTGGATGAATCGAATGCGGATGGCGTGGTGCTACTGGCGAACAACGGCGGCGCCTACCTCGGCCGACCCGAGCACGAGGATTTGTTCGCAGAACTCGATCGCCGACACGCGGTCGCGTTCATCCACCCCGCGGACCTGCCGGGGCCGGCGGTTCCCGGCATCCCGCCATTCGCAGCGGATTTCCTTCTCGACACGACTCGTGCCGCATATCTATTGGTGCGCAACGGGGTTCGTCGACGATATCCGAATATCAGGTTCGTCCTGAGCCACGGCGGCGGGTTCGTACCCTACGCGTCACATCGCATGGCGCTGGGAATGTTCGCCGATACGGGGCGCAGCCTGCTCGACATCCTCGAGGACTTCTCGACCTTCTATTTCGATACCGCTTTGTCCGCCAGTGCCGTAGCCCTCCCTAGCCTCCTCGCATTCGCGGCACCCGGCCACGTCCTGTTCGGCAGCGATTGGCCGTTCGCACCGGGCGCCGCTGTGCAGTACATGGCTGCGGGACTCGATACCTACGCCGCAACGTCGGACTCAGCGCTAGGAATCGACCGCGACAACGCAGCAGCTCTGTTTCCGCGGTTCGCAACTGCGCCCACGCTCACCTCACCCAACTACGTGGCGCACGCGCGCCGAGCGATCAAACGGCGGGTGGTGCGCGCGGCCGTCAAGTTCGTCGCCCCGTCGTGAAACGTGTTGTGCAACCATGCGACCTGCCGCCTGCGACAATCGAAGCGATCGCCCGGCTGCAACCTAGGGACTGTCATGACAGTAGAGAATCCGTCGACCGAATCGGACGCATCCGGTCAGCCCCTGACTCGGCTGGAGCGGCGTAAAGCGCGAACACGCCAGGCCCTGGTCGACGCGGCGCGCAGGATGCTCGCCGCCGGAACTGCCACGAACTCCAGCATTCAAGACATCACCGATGCTGCCGACGTGGGATTCGGATCCTTCTACAACTACTTCGAAGGCAAGCAGGATCTCTTCGACGCCGCACTCAACGAGGTCCTGGAACACTGGGGCCAACTGCTCGATCAAGTCGTCGCGGGAGTCGACGACCCCGCAGAAGTCTTCGCGATCTCTGTGCGAATGTCGGGCAGGTTGGGACTGACGAACCCCGAAACCGCCGCCGTCGTCTCGAGGACCGGTTTCGTTCTCCTCGACTCGCCGATCGGGCTGGCTCCCCGCGCCGCGCGCGACCTGCAACGTGCCGTGGACGCAGAGCGTTTCAAAGTCGCGAATGTTGCTGTCGCACTGTCGACAACAGGTGGGGCGCTGCTCGGTCTGCTTCACCTCCTCGGCCAGGAGGGCAACACAATCGGCGAGGACGACATCGACGACCTCGCCGAACAGCTGCTGCGCATGTTCGGCCTCAACGCCCGCGAAGCGCACAAACTGGCGCGACGAGCGCTACCCGTCCTGCCGCCCTGACCCGGCTCAGGGCGTCAGGTCACCGGCGACGAACCGCGCCGCCAAATCGAAGAGGGCGTGCGCGTGCAGGTCGAACAGCCTGGCAATGTCGATCGAATCGCCACCGATCTCCTTGGCGACGAAAATGCCGTCTGCGCCTGCCATCGCGTAGGTGACCAACAGTCGGATCGCGGCGTCGTCCAGTGCGGGCAGCAGTTCGCGCACAGACGTCGTCAGGTTCCGAAAGGCAGTGTCGCGCACCTCCAGAAACATCGCACGGGCACTGGGCTCTTCGGGACGTCGCTCGAGGCCCAGCATCAACCCGAGCCGCAGGAAGTCGGGCGATTCCAGCAGGCCCTTGGCGACGCTGGCCGTCATTGCCCGGATCCGCGCGAACGGTCCGTCACCGTCAGGGATATCCATTGCGGTCAGCCATGTTCCGAAGCTGCGCTCGATCACGGCCGCGATCAACTCGTCCTTGTCCTTGAAATGCCAGTAGATCGAACTCGCGGGTAAACCGCTGCGCGCGCTCACGATAGCGATGCTCGTGCCCTCGTAACCCCGCTCGCTCGCGACCTCGACCGCCGCATCGAGGATCCTGCGGCGTGACTCCTCACCATTTGCGCGGCGACGACGGATCTTTCGCTCCTCGACCATCTGATTCCGTTCTCTCGGCATCGCTTTCAGCGTAGTGTAGCGATCGATCCAGGAAAGACGCCTAGTTCGATCTGCCGACAGCAGTTCTGCTGACGGCAGCACGAGCAGCGAAGCCACCGTTCGTGCGTCATCGTCGAAACATGACCACTCCCGAACGGCCTCCCCAACTCGACGCCAAACTTCGCACCCGACTGTTCGATCAACGCGTCCTCGTACTCGACGGCGCGCTGGACGACGACAACGGCACGGTCCTCGCGACGCAAATGCTGTCGCTGGCGGCGGACACACCTGACCGTGACATCGCGCTGTGGATTCATTCCCCGGGCGGTTCGGTACCGGCGATGCTCGCCATCAGGGACGTCATGCGGCTCGTTCCATGCGATGTCACGACGCTCGCCCTCGGACTCGCTTGCAGCGCAGGACAATTCCTACTCTCGGCGGGTACACCGGGCAGACGCTACGCTCTGCCGCACGCGCGCATCCTCATGCATCAGGGGTCGGCCGGTATCGGCGGTTCCGCCGTCGAAGTCGAAGTGCAGGCAGACGATTTGCGCCACACGCGCGACACCGTGCTGGGGCTCATCGCCGAGGACACCGGACGCGACCGCGAAACGATCTTCAACGACTCGCTGCACGACCGCTGGTTCACAGCGCAGCAGGCACTCGACTACGGGTTCATCGACCACATCGTGTCCGATCTCGGCCAGGTGCTGCCGATTCGCATGCATCGCTTCGGACTTGCCGGGGTCCGGTGATGAGCACCTACACCATTCCCAACGTGATCACGCGCAATGCGGGCGGCGAGCGGATCATGGACGTCTACTCGCATCTGCTTGCCGAACGCATCGTCTACCTCGGCACTCCCATCGACACGGGCGTCGCGAATGCGCTCATCGCACAGTTGCTGCACCTCGAAGCGGACAACGCCGACGCGCAGATCGATCTGTATGTGAACTGCGAGGGTGGCGATCTGTCCGCGATGCTGGCGGTCTACGACACGATGCAATTCATCAAGGCGCCGGTCGCGACTACGTGCGTTGGGCAGGCAGTCGCCGCCGGGGCGGTGTTGCTCGCGGCCGGCACAGCGGGCCGGCGCTCGGTGTTGCCGCATGCCAGGGTCGTGCTGCACCAGCCCGCAGCGCAGGGGCGCGGCACAATCCCAGACCTCATCCTGCAGGCCGACGAGGTAGTGCGCGTGCGCGGCGATCTGGAAGAGATTCTGGCAAGGCACACCGGTCAGGCCGTCGAGACGCTTCGCCGTGACACCGACCGCGACCGCGTGTTCACTGCCCGGGCCGCCATCGACTATGGGCTGGCAGACCAGGTACTCGACGAGCGCGGCTAGCGATCAGGCGGCCTGCAGCAGTAGCACCGGCCCTGCTGCTGCAGGCCGGGCCCGATGCAGATCCGACGCGATCCGCCCGAGTACACCGGCGAGGTCCGTACCGAGCGCGCCCGCAACCGCCTCGATCATCTCGCTCGACGGTTCCTTGCGTCCCCGTTCGATTTCCGAAAGGTACTGGGGCGAGATTCCGGCACGATCAGCAATGTCGACGAGGCGCTCACCCTGCTCCGCGCGCGTGGTCCGCAAGCTGCGGCCCAACGCTTCACGCCACAGCGGCTGTACCTCGGCGACGGGCTTGTTCTCCCCGGCCTTCTTCTCCCTGTGCAGCGGAATGATCTCGGCCATGCTCCATTGTCGCCCTTCGATGCCGAGCCTGTCGCCAGGTTCCGCTGACGGCGAACTCCGGCAGTTCCCTGGGCTTCGTTTCGGGAGCAACGGCCGCGGGGTATGCCTTCTCGACGATCGACAGAAAGCGACGACCATGACTTCGCCAGTTCCGCCAGACCCAGAACCACCGCGCCCGGACCCGATTCCGCCCCCGGCCCCGGGACCGGATCAGCCCCCGGTGCCGGAACCGCCGAACCCTACGCCCAACCCACCGGGACCGAGTCCGGATCCGCTACCGCCGGATCCGGTGTTGTAGGGCTTCTCAACGACTATGCACCCGTGCGCTCGCGGTGCTTGCACCCCGGCCAGCAGCAGGGGCGACGCTGACCTTCCTCCAACTCCTCCTGGGTCCGCCGGATTCGTCGTTGTCGCGTTTCGTCTTTCTCGGCATCCTCGACCCAGCAGATGAACTCGTTGCGCGCCAGGGCCGTGATGTCCTGCCACGCCGCCATAGCCGTGTCGTTGGCGATCAGCGCTTCCCGCAGATCCGCGGGTAGCTTGTGCACGACCCCGCCCGGTACTCGCGTGCTACTCATGGTTCACGATAACGCCGGTCAGGCGCCACCATCTATCGTCAGTCGATGACCGGCAGAGTGCGCGACGTGATGATCGGTTCGGCGGATCCCGAAGAGCTGAGCCGGTTCTGGTCCTCCTTGCTCGAACTTCCGAGTGAAGGCCGCCGCGACCAGGCGGTGAAAGTTGCCCTCCGCGGCGACGTGGGGTTGCTCTTCTCGCCGACTCCATCGCGAAAGCAGGGAAAGAACCGCATCCACGTCGATCTGGCGTCCACGACCACGGACCACCAAAAGACGATCGTCGAGCGGGCCCTACGCCTTGGCGCGGTTGCGGTCGACATCGGCCAAGGGTCGGTACCGTGGGTTGTGCTGGCCGACCCGGAGGGCAACGAGTTCTGCGTACTGGAGCCTCGCGACGAGTACTCCGACACCGGTCCGATCGCGGCCGTTGTCATCGACTCGCTGAATCCACCTGCGCTGGCGCAGTTCTGGTCGCGCGCACTTGGCCTACCGGTGGAACGCGAGCGCGCCGACTTTGCGTCGCTTCGGCAGAAGCCCGGATTCTGGGTGGAGTTTGTTCGAGTTGCCGAGATCAACACCGCGGGATCTCGAGTGCGCCTGGGTGTTGTCCAACCAGCGGGCGGTGTCGCACTCACCGACCCGGAAGGAAACGAGTTCTTTGTCGTGACCTGACCAGGCTCAACGTTGGTTCGGTGCCGGTTCGCCGGCGAAGTAGCTCATCAGGGCCCCGACGATCAATCCTGCATCTGTGTGCGCAGGGTCGCGAGTGTCCGAGCGAGGATGCGCGACACGTGCATCTGTGAGATGCCGAGTCGCTCCGCGATCTGAGTCTGGGTGCAGTTGTCGAAGAATCGCAACAGCACTATGGTCCGGTCCCGTTCCGATAGACCCATGAGCAGTGGCCGAAGCGATTCATGATCTTCGACCGCCTCGAGCGCACGGTCGTAGTCGCCCAACACGTCGACAAGCGGCAACTGGTCGTTTCCCGCGCCGGCCGGTACATCCAGCGACATGGCCTTGTAACCCTGCCCAGCCTGCAGGCCCTCCGAGATTTCGGCAGGATCGCGATCGAGATGCCGGGCGAGCTCACTGATCGTCGGTGCACGTCCGAGTGCCTGAGACAAATCGCGGGTCGCCTGTGCGAGTTCGGAGTGCAGTTCTTTCATTCGCCGCGGCACCTTCAAGGCCCATGCGGCGTCACGAAAGTACCGTCGCACTTCGCCGGTGATCGTCGGGATGGCGAACGCCAGAAACGCGCTGCCGCAGTGGGGATCGAACCGGTCTACGGCGTTCACCAGCCCGATCCGCGCTACCTGCATCAAGTCGTCTGCGGCTTCGCCGCGCCCGCTGAACCGCTGCGCAATATGAGCGGCCAACGGCAAGCAACGCGTGATGATCTGGTCACGCACCAGCGCGCGCCGCGGATCGGCCCTGTCCAACTCGGCCAGTTCGGCGAACCGCTCGACCACATCGTTGTACTCATCGGACCGGCGCCCACCGCGCGCGGGCGCTTTCACTGGGTAATTGCTCCGAGCCGCTTTCCCGGGTGCCTCCGCCACGGTTACCGATCGAGGCGAATCGTCCTGCACATCCACGACGCTCATAGGAGAGCGCGGGCGTTCTGCCATCACAACGGCCGTCAAGTCATCCTCCTGGTGAGCGAACCACTGCTGGATAGCCCGAAAGGCGGTCGGCTAAACCCGATTGGCCCCCGCTCGTTGGCGAGCACGAACAGGAGGTCGCCGACACGCCGCACACCCGAACCATCCACTCGTGATCGCCGGGCTCACGGGCCGGCCATGTGTAGACAGACTGCGAATCGGGTAGTCACATCGGAACGGCCGGCGTCACCGGATGCCGCGGAGAAGAGTCGAAAATGATCAGCGGACCCCTGAGCGACGCCGATGAGTGAACCCAGGTCAGTGGCGACAGATGTCGATCTGCCGGTCTGCGCTCATTGCGGACGTCGTTTCGAGTCGCATTCCCGGGCGCGGGACGCGATCACATCGGCTCGTATCAACGGCTGGCTTTTCGAGGAGCTTTTCACCCTGTGCCCGGGGTGCGCGATCGCACACGTGAGCACGACACCGCTCGGCGACGGCGTCCAAGCACCACCCGCACAATGACCACTCACACCCGGGATGACCACTCGCACCCGGGCCGTACCCGAGTGCGAGTGATCGAAAGATCAAGAGCTACAGTAGTATTCCTAACGCAACGGCGGATCATCGCCGACGACGCTGCGATAACCGCGAGCCGTGATGCGCGCAGTCATTGCTCGCATCACCGCAATGGTGGCACCCTGCGCAGCCGCCGCAAGCAGCACTATCGACACCGAGCGCGATAGGTCCTGCGGCTGCGGTGGTCCTTCATGATCCGAGCCGAACCGCGACCAGAGGCGCGTGACGAGTGCGCCTGCCGCCATACTTCCGACGACACTCGCGACAACTTCGACGATCCGATACGCGGTGTGAGTACTCGTTGCTGCCATGACAACTCGCTTCTCTTGGGGCGTTATTGCTCGGCGCGCTGCCTTGCTTCGTCGATCTTCGCTTCTCCGCGTGCTTCTTCTGCCTGCGCCTCACGTTTTGCTGCTTCGCGCTGATTCTCGGCCTTGTCCTGCTGCGCCTCGCCTTCGCGCGCCAATGAATCGTTGCCGAGTACGTTTCCAGCAGCTTCCTTGACCGCACCCTTGACGCCCTCGACTGCGCCCTTCACGCCTTCGGCGGGTCCACTGTTTTCGTCAGCCATGTCAACTCCTTCAGTTTGCATCGCGCCTGCGTGGCGCATCATCCATCGGTACCCATTTCGAGCTCGCACGAAACGTTCGGTATCTCTTGAAGTTCCGAGGTATCAGCTGGTCAGCACGGCGACGGATTTAACTTGTCCGATTGAACTGGCGCAAAGGGGGTACTTCTAACGTCGATCGGGACCGAACCGAACAAAGTTGAAGATGTCTAACTTTCGCGCCGCAGAACCGACCTCGAGCCCACTCGGTGTCGCGACCCTGCGCGCTCGTTTGCACGCATGGCTGCGCGAACATGTCGTTGCCGATTCCGAGATGCTCGACGATTGCGTTCTCGCCGCGAACGAGGCGCTGGCAAATGTTGTCGAGCATGCGTATTCGGATTGGGCCGAACCCGGCCCCGCCGACATCTCCGCCGACTACGACTCCGAATTGCACTGTCTGACAGTGATTGTGTCCGATTCCGGCCATTGGCACGAGCCCCTTCCGGACCCAATGAAATTGCGGCGCCGCGGAATTCCCCTGATGCGGGCCATCTCCGACAAGATTGCCATCGCCACTACCGATCACGGCACAGTCGTCGAAATGCGTTGGCGGACACAATGAGTTCGAGCCCGGGCACTCAGGCGTTCTGCCGCTCCGCACGCTCACGAACCAATTCCTCGACCGCACTCGGCAACGTCGTCTCGAAATCGATCAATTTCGCCCACGTCGGAGTCACCACGATCCGGACCATGCCGTCGTAGAGCGAACGCACCTCCGCCTCCCATTCGACTCGCTGCTCAGCCGTCATCTCGTACGTGCCGTTCATCGTGAGGTACTCCTCCGGGATGCCCTCGACGACGTCCAGCTCCACTCGGCCGCGCACCAGCAGGATCTTCGGTGGGTGAACTTCGGTGTCGATCGTGAGAGCCACCATCGGGTTCGCTCGCAATGCATGCAATTTCGGGGCGTTTTTCGACGTGCACAGCACGATCTGCGAACCGTTCCACGTGAACGCAATGGGGACGCTGCGGGGTGTGCCGTCCTTGGCGACATACGCCAACCTCGCCAGATCGCGCGCCAGCATCTCCCGGCTGAGCGGCCGGTTCAGGACCTCGGAGATCTCGTTCGGTTCCATGACTGTTCCTCCCTGTTGTCGTTCCCTCGTGGTGTTGCTGTCTCTGAGACGGAGCCGCTGCGGCGATCTCGACACCTCGCCGATTCGATTCTCGTCCGATTTCGCTGGGCCCCCGTCGCACCTTCGCGACCAGGCAGAAAATGGTTGGACGGGTTTCGGTTTGGCTTGCTACCGTGCGCGGGACCGTGAAATCACGCAAGGAGGTGAGACCCATGAACGCAGTAACCAGGTGGGCGCTCCCACTCGTGTGCACGGTCGGCGATTGACGTAGACGTCGCCGGGAGCGCCTGAACAAACGGCACCCCCGAAAGGCAATACCATGCCATTCACCTCTGAGACATCGTCGAACGGTGTCCTCGAACGTAATTTCACTCTCGACGAGATCACCGGCGTGCTCTGGACGCCCACGTCCCGAACTGTCGGCGCTCCGCTGCTTCTGGCAGGGCACACCGGCGGTATGCACAAGAAGGCGCCCGGGCTCGTGGCCAGTGCGCTCCAGAGCGTCACTACCAACGGGTACACCGTCGCCGCCATCGACGCGCCCGGACATGGTGACCGGCCGCGCAACCGCCAGGACCAACAAAGGGCCGACGCGATCCATCAGGCCCTTGCGGCGGGCGAGCCGATCGCCCCGATCGTCATCGAGTTCAACAGATCGCTGGCAGAGCGTGCGGTGCCGGAATGGCAGGCGACCTTGGACGCCCTGCAGGCGCTGCCGGAGATCGGCGTGGACGCGCCGGTCGGCTACGGCGGCGTGTCGCTGGGTGTCGTCACGGGCGTGCTGTTGGCGCCGGTCGAACCCAGGATTGCCGCCATGTGCTTCGGTGGCGTCTTCGTAGACGACGCTCTCGTCGAAGCTGCACGGCGGATCACCATCCCGGTCGAGTACCGGATTCCTTGGGACGATGAACAATTCGACCGATCAACCGCGATCGCGTTGTTCGACGCCTTCGGCTCGAAAGAGAAGACGTTGCACGCCCACTCGGGTCGGCACTACCCGGTGCCCGACTACGAGCGCGACAGCTCGGACCGGTTCTTCGCCCGCCACCTCGGTCGGGCCCCCGAACCTGCTTCGATCTGACGTGAACAGGTAGTTGCGTCCGGCCTCGTGCCGGACGCAACTACCTTTCCCGACATACCGGAAACGGGTAGCGACCTCAGTATCGACTTCGTAGCCAGCCGGGCCCTGGACCAGCGCCGCGAACTGGACTTGCGGAACCAACGCAGGTCGCCTTTGTGTACATAAATGAATAATGGATAACAAAGGTTTGGCTGATTTGACGATCTCATCTGCCTCTTGTGGGCTAAGTGAATATAAATTAAGGTATTGGCAAATGCAGCAACGGGGGCGGCAGTGTCACCGACCCGAGCGAAAGGATTGCCATGACAGAGCAGGTACCGATGATTCGGTGCGGGAACGAGGCCCGACCTTATGCCGAAGTTGCTGGGCGGACTGCGCGGATCGCGAGCGGGTTGCGAGGCCTCGGCGTCAAGCCTGAGGGTCGCGTCGGGCTGCTGATGTACAACGACATCTCGTTCATCGAGGTCATCGGTGCCGCAAGCTTGATCGGTGCCGCATCCGTGCCGTTCAACTGGCATCTGCGTCCCAACGAGGTGCGCTATCTCGTCGAAAACAGCGAAGCCTCGGTGATATTCGTGCATACCCCGTTGCTGGCGGTTGCCCGCGAAGCCGCGCCGGACCGGATCCTCGTCGAGGTGGCGATCCCGGGAATTGCACCGCAAGGTGATGCACTCCTATTCGAGGAGTGGTTGGCTGAGCAGGCACCTTACGCCGCGCCGCCCGAAAGTGCTCCGTTGAGCGTCATCTACACATCCGGAACGACAGGTTCACCCAAAGGTGTACTGCGCGAACCGATTTCTCCGGACCATCAACTCCAGGTCGCCGGGCTCGTCGTGCAGACGCTCGCGATGAAGCCGGGCCACCGGACGCTCGTCGTGGCACCGATGTACCACTCGGCGCCGAATGCGCAGGCCGCGTTCGCCGCGAAGATGGGCCTCGATATCACGATCATGCCGCGTTTCGACGCGGAGGAAATGCTCGCGCTGATCGAACGGCAACGCATCAACCACGTGCAGCTGGTCCCGACGCATTTCGTACGCTTGCTCGCATTGCCCGCCGAGGTACGCGCGCGCTACGACCTGTCGTCGCTGGAGGCGATCGTCCACGCGGCAGCACCGTGCCCGCCGCAGGTCAAACAGCAGATCATCGACTGGCTGGGCCCGATCGTGCACGAGTTCTACGGCGGCACCGAGACCGGCGCAGTCGTGGCGTCCACGAGCGCTGAATGGCTCGCACATCCAGGCACCGTCGGCAAACCGATGTTCGACGCCAGTGTGCGGATCCTCGACCCGGACCGACAGCCGCTGCCAGCAGGGGAGTCCGGCGAGATCTTCGTCAAGCCGCCGTCGTTCTGGCCCGACTTCACGTTCATCGGCGATCCGGACAAGCGGGCCCGGATGGACTTCGAAGGTCACGTGAGTATCGGAGACATCGGTTATCTGGATTCCGACGGCTTCCTCTATCTCAACGACCGGGCCATCGACATGGTGATCTCGGGTGGGGTGAACATCTATCCGACCGAGATCGAAAACGCCCTACTTTCGCACGACGGCGTCAGGGACGCAGCAGTATTCGGCATCCCGGACGCCGACCTCGGCGAGAAGCTGGTCGCCCACATCGACGTCGACCCCGACGCCGGTCTGGACGAGGACGCAATTCGCAGATATCTCGGCGAGCAGCTGGCGAAGTTCAAGGTGCCGCGGGTCATCGTCTTCGACGACAAGCTGCCGCGCGAGGCGAGCGGCAAACTGATGAAGCGTCGCATCCGGCAGCGCTACCTCGACGCCATGTCCACTTCACCGAGTTAGACGATCGAGCACACGCGCGAAGAATCAGCTCGGCGGGCTGTCGCGCGGCGCGCTGGACCTCTATCAATCGTTGTTCATGGGCCCGTTCGTCGTTCAGGACCTGGTCGGCATCGGCGGGCAGGTAGCGCCACCGTACAACGTCGCGATCTCCGACGTGCCGACCTGAGCGACATTCCGCGGTCGACACGAAGGTAGCGGTGAGCTGATCGCGGAACGTTCCTGCGGCTAAGCCGGTTCAGGGTCGACTTCCAGCAGCGACGCTCCGATCGACATGAGCACGGAGTCGACAGAACTGAACCGGCGCAGGTGCGGGGTGAGCGCGATGTGATTCATCATGATCTGTACGGCAAGTACGCGGATGCGGGCATGCGTGTTGTCCCACTCCGGATGCACCTGCTCCAGCAGATACACCCATTCGCCGATGTAGGTGTGCTGCGCAGCCCTGGCACGTTCGCGCTCATCGCTGGGCAGGTGCAGCAATTCCGAACTGATCAACTGCACGAGGTGCGGATTGTCGAAGGTGAACGTGACGTAGTTCCGGAGCAGCCCGATCAGTGCGTCCTGCGGCCCTGACGCGCGGGCTAACGAGCGGGTCATGTCCATCTGCAGCCACTCTTCGCCGCGGTGCATTGCTGCCAGCAAGATATCGGACTTGCCCGCGAAATGGTTGTAGATACTGGGCCCGCTCGCCCCGATCGCCACGCCGACGTCATCGAGGCTGACATTCGAGAAGCCTTGCTCGGCGAACAGTCTGGTCGCTTCGATCAGGATCGTTTCGCGCCGCGTCGGTGCGCGGAGTACGCCGCGTGACGCCTTGACGGCGGGTACCGGATCCAGTGCCGGCAGCGCAGTGTCAACCGCAGCGTCGATCATCGCAGCGAGCGTTGCCCGGAAATCCGCGATGGGCAGGTGCAAGCTGTGATAGGAGATGCTCTGCGCGATCGCCAGTGCGCACCACGCCAACAGATCGGCGCCGGTCTCGCTGAGTTCGGGACGCTGCCTGCGAACGACCGCGGCGATCCGCTCCCCCGCCGTTCTTGTCTGTCTTCGCAGCTCGGTACGCGTGTCTGCAGCGAGGTAGCGGCCTTCGCGTTGCCACAGCACCCCAGCCGGGCGGTTGCGCAGGCCGAGAGCGGCGAGGGTTTCGCTGATATCGCCGGCAGGATCGGCCAGTGTCGCCGCGAGGGCGTCCTGCATCTCGACGAGCGCGTCGCCGACGACCGTGGCCAGCAACGTTTCCTTGCTCCGAAAATGCCGATACAACGCAGAGGGTCCGATGGCGACGGCGTCGGCGATGTCACTCATGCTGACGTTGGCGTAACCGTTGCGGTAGAACAGATCTGCGGCGGCGGCGACTATTAGTTCACGGCGATTGGCCGGCCGGGTGCCGCGGGCAGGCCGGATCGTCACACGTCCGCCCTGCCCGTTCGTCACGCCGTTCCTTTCAACCTTCATCGATCTCGTCGCTCGATCGATCGTAGCGGCGCTACCCAGTACTACAGCGAGCGCGCGATCAGCTCCTTCATCACTTCCGTCGTCCCGGCGTAGATCTTCTGCGCGCGGGAATCGGCATACATGCGCGCGATCGGGTACTCGAGCATGTAGCCGTAACCGCCGAACAGTTGGACGCACCGGTCGATCACCTCGCACTGCACCTCGGTCGCGTAGGCCTTGGCCATCGACGCGCTGGCAGCATCGAGTTCGCCGCGGAGATGCCGTTCGATGCAATTGTCGACGAACACCCGGGCGACGCGGGCGAGTGTCGCGCATTGGGCGAGCTCGAATCGCGTGTTCTGCATCTCGAACAACGGCGCGCCGAATGCATGCCGCACTTTGGTGTACTTGATCGTCTCCTTGACGGCCGCCTGCGCCATCGTGGCGCCCGCGTCGGCAATAAGGAGGCGCTCGTGCGCGAGCTGCTTGATTGCGTAGCTGTAGCCTCTGCCCTCTTCGCCGAGGAGATTTGCCACGGGCACCCGCATGTCCTCGAAGAACAGCTCCGCTGTGTCCTGTGCCTTCATGCCGACCTTTTCGAGCACTCGTCCGACGCGGTAACCCGGATTGTCGCGAGTTTCGACGACGAGCAGCGACACCCCCTTCACGCCCGCGGTGGGGTCGGTCTTGAGGACGAGGATGACGAGGTCGGCGTTCTTGCCATTGGAGATGAACGTTTTAGAACCGTTGACGACATAGGAGTCGCCGTCTCGGATCGCGGTGGTGCGGATCGCTTTCAGATCCGAACCCCCACCGGGCTCGGTCATCGCAATAGCGCCGATGAATTCACCACTGGCCATCTTCGGCAACCATCGGTGCTTCTGCTCCTCGGTTCCGTAGCTGTTGATGTAGTTCGCGACGAGCCCACTGTGCACCGAAGCACCCGTGCCGAAGCCCATTTCGGTCAATTCGAGCGCGGCCTGGAAGATCGCGAGGTCGTGCGCGAACGTCCCGCCGCCGCCGCCGTATTCCTCCGGGATAGACGCGCACAAGAGGCCGATTTTTCCTGCCTCGCGCCAGAACTCACGATCGACACATTTCTGTTCGATCCATCGTTCGCTGTGCGGAAGAGCCTCGCTCACAAGGAATTTAGTTGCCATCTCCTTGAGTGCGACGACCTCGTCGTCGGCCCAGGGAGAGCGGTACACGAATGCGGAGTCAACAGCGGCAGTCACGACGGTCTCCGTCCTTTAGATGTTGAAGCCGCCGCCGCAGAGCAGTGTCTGGGCGCTGACGTAGTTGGATTCGGGGATGCAGAACAGGTAGACAGCGCCTGCTGCTTCGGACGGTTCGCCACCGCGGCCGAGCGGGATCATCTGTTCCATCGCGGCGAGCAGGTTCGGGTTGACCCCGACCTTGATTTCCTTGCCACCGACGTCGATGGTGCCGTCACCGTCGGCAGGTGCCGAGGTGAGGCGGGTCTTGATCAGACCGAACGCGACTGTGTTGACGGTGACGTTGTAGCGGCCCCATTCCTTGGCGAGGGTCTTGGTGAGTCCGGTGATGCCGGCCTTCGCTGACGAGTAGTTGGTCTGGCCGGCGTTGCCGCCGGTGCCTGCCATGGAGGAGATGTTGACGACCTTGCGGCACGGGATAGGTTCGCCGGCCTCCTTGGCCTTCTTCACCAGCCCGGCGATCACTGGCTGCGCGGCGCGCAGGATCCGGAACGGGGCTTTGAGGTGCACGTCGAGGATGGCGTCCCACTGCTCGTCGGTCATCTTCTGGATGACCGAGTCCCAGGTGTAGCCGGCGTTGTTGACGATGATGTCGAGGCCACCGTAGTTGTCGACCGCTGTGGCGACGAATCGCTCGCCGAAGTCGGCGTCGGTGACGCTGCCGACACACGAGACTGCTTGTCCGCCGGCGGCTTCGATCGCGGCGACGGTCTCCTTGGCGGGTTCGGCGTCGAGGTCGTTGACGACGACCTTCGCGCCTTCGGAGGCGAGCTTGAGTGCGATTTCGCGGCCGATGCCACGGCCGGAGCCGGATACGATGGCGACTTTGCCGTCAAGAGTTCCCATGTCCTGTAATCCTTTTCAGAGTTCGACGACTGCGTCGCCGGTGAGTGTGACGGTGCCGTCGGCGAGTGCGACGGTGAGTTCGATCGTGGCGAGGCCGTTCTCGACGGCGACGACCTTGCCGGTGGCGGTCGGCTGACCGTGAACGGGAGTGATCGAGGCGAACCGCACCCGGTACGAGCGGATTTTGGCCGAGTCGAAGTTGTCGGTGAGCAGCCGGCCGAGGTAGGCCATCGACAGCATGCCGTGGGCGAAAACGTCGTCGAGCCCGGCGGACTTCGCCACGTCGATATCGACGTGCATCGGGTTGTGATCACCCGAGGCGCCGGCGAACAACGCCAGCGTGGTGCGGGAGATCGGGCGAATCTTCAACGGCGCCAGCTCGGTTCCGACCGAGAGTGTTTCGGTTGTAGTCACTTGCCTGCTCCTGGATTGCGGACGACGATGACGGTTTTCAGGTCTGCGACGAGCGAGCCAGCGGCATTGGTCACCGCGGTCTCCTTGACGATGAAGTCGAGCGCGCCACCCTTTTTGCTGTAGACATCGGTGATCTTCGGTGTCGCGGTGAGCACGTCGCCGGCGTGGGCTGGCTGGTGGTAGGTGAAGGCCTGCTCGCCGTGGAGCACGAACCGTAGGTCGATACCGAGTTTGTCGGCCCAGCCGAACGGGTCCGGGTTCTCCAGTTCGATCGAGAACAGGAACGTCGGCGGCACTCGCAGTTCGTCGTCGACTGTGTCGCCGATCGCCTTGGCGAAGAAACGTAGGCGTCCTTCGTCGACGGTCAAAGTGGTTGGCGCAAGTTCGGTTCCGATTACAGCGGGATCGATAGCCATTCTCAGCTCACCTTCTCGTAGAGGGTCACGACGGCAGCGCCACCGAGACCGATGTTGTGCTGCAAGGCAAGCGTCACGCCCTCGACCTGACGCGCTTCGGCTTGACCGCGCACCTGCCAGACCAGCTCGGCGCATTGCGCCAAACCTGTTGCGCCAAGTGGGTGCCCCTTCGACATCAAACCGCCCGAAGGGTTCGTGACAACCTGCCCGCCGTAGGTGTTGTTGCCGTCGGCGATGAACTTCTCCGCGGTGCCCTCGGGGGTGAGGCCGAGACCCTCGTAGGTCAGCAGTTCGTTGGTGGTGAAGCAATCGTGCAGTTCGACGACTCGGATGTCCTCCGGCGAGACGCCGGACGCGGCGTAGACCTCGTCGGCTGCAGCCTTGGCCATGTCATACCCGACGATCCGGATCATGTCGGTCGAGAAGGTGGAGGAGAAGTCGGTCGTCATCGCCTGCGCCTTGATCCGCACAGAAGCGTCGATGCCGTTGGCCTTTGCGAACTCCTCGCTGCACAGGATCGCTGCAGCCGCACCGCACGTGGGTGGGCAACATTGCAGCCGGGTCAACGGACCGAAGATCTGCGGGGACGCCAACACTTCTTCGGCGGTGATCGGATCGCGGAACACGGCGAACGGGTTGTTCGCAGCATGCTTGCGCGACTTCACCGCGATCTCTGCGAACACCTTGGGATCCATGCCGTACTTGTCGCAATACGCCTGTCCCGCACCGCCGAAATACTGGGCGGCCATCGGCGCCTGCTCGTCCCAACCCTGCAACGTGGTGGTCTGCGTATCGAAGCGTGTGAACGCGTTCGGGCGGTCACTCCACATCGAACCGAGCGCGCCCCGCATCATCTGCTCGAACCCGAGCGCGATCACACAATCGGCCGCGCCGGACTCGATGGCTTGCCGAGCCAGGAACAACGCCGAGGACCCGGTCGAACAGTTGTTGTTGACGTTCACGATCGGGATACCCGTCTGGCCCAGCCCGTACAGCGCTGCCTGACCTGACGTCGAGTCGCCGTATACGTAACCGACATAGCCCTGCTGAACCTTCGAGTACTCCACGCCCGCATCAGCCAATGCGCTGCGAGCTGCGGCCTCTCCCATCACGTCATACGGCTTCGTGTTCCGCGGGGTAGTGAACGGAATCATCCCGACACCCGCGACAACGACTTTAGTGCTCATCAATCCTCCATGTATTAATGTGGATTCACTTACTGTAACCACAAGACGCTTTGGAGGCAAGCGTCCGCCGAAATGACTGCTGCCTGGTCCGTGATATGACTCTTACAGCTCCGAATGCCAGGGCGGATGGCAATAGGTCAACTATCAGCAGGGGCCGACCACGTGGCCGTATGGGTGAAGAGAACTTCACTTATCAGCGACGAAGGCGACGTGGACTCTTCATTCCAGGCCCCGCGATGCGAGTCGGGATCGACATCATGCACCGCATCCCCCGCGCGACACCCCGATGGCAATTGCGCGAGCACAGTGCCACAGAACGCATGAACTCAGCTGGCGCTGCCGAGATCCTTGTAGTGCGTCCGCATCGCCTCGATCAGCGCGACGAACACCCGGTGTGCGGTGTCCAGATCCGCATCCGGGAAACCGGCGAGGGCCTCCCTGGTTCGGACACCGAGCGGAGTGAAGAAGCCTCGCGCTACCTCCATGCCGTGCTCGGCATAGCGGAGGATGACCTTGCGTCGATCCGCGGCGTCCGACTCGCGACGGATGTGCCCCGACTCGATCATCCGCTCGACCAGGTACGTCATCGCCGCCGACGACGTGCCCAGCAGCCGCGCGAGCTCCCCTGCGGTGAGCGGACGGCCCTCCATGTCGGCAACCATGATGTGCATCAGGGCACGGAAATCATTGGGCCGTAGATCATGTTGCGCCGCAAAGAACAGCCCGATCTGCTCGGAGACGGCGGCCATTGCACGAATGTCGGACGATATATCCGTCTCGAGTCGTTCGCGCATCGCCGTGCCTCCTTCCGCATCCGGGATGAGCGTAGCGCTCGAGCACACACCGAAATTGTATTTCAGTTGCTTAATATTTAAGTAAATGAGATTGTTGTAACCATGGTCAGTCGCACCTCGCCATGGGACGTCGTTGCAAGCGCTCTCACGGGCCGTCGTTCCTGGCTCGCACTCGTCGCGCTGCTCGTACTGTCGGGCGCTCTGTTCGGATTCGTCGGAGAGAACGAGTCCGCCGGCCAATCCCCCAATTCCGTACCTGCTGCCGCAGACTCGGCAGCGGTCGACGACCTATTGGCCCAGTTCCCGAACTCCGATGTCACACAAGCGATTCTGGTCGTGACGCGGAACGATGGTGGCGAACTCTCGAACGCGGATATCCAGTCGGCGACCACTGCGCGCGACAACATGCGTGCCGTCGGCCGCTCCGTGGACCCAGCCGCCGACGCCCCCGTACCGCTCACGATCGCACCGGACAAGAAGGCCGCGATCGGGATCGTGCCGGTCGATTCGACCCTGTCCGGTTTTGCGCTGAACGACCTCGTCACCGAACTACGGACCGCCGCCACACGCAACTCTCCACCCGACCTCCGTGTGCAGGTAACCGGCGGACCGGCTTTCGGCGCCGATATTGCGAATTCCTTCTCGGGCGCGAACACGACACTGCTCGCCGTAACGGGCCTGGTCGTGGCACTACTGCTGATCGCAACCTATCGATCGCCGATTCTCTGGCTCGTGCCGCTTGCGGTCGTCGGTGTCGCGGACCGAGTGGCAACCACCGTCGGGATAGGACTCGCCGAACTCACAGGACTCAGTTTCGACGGGTCCACGTCGGGGATCACCAGCGTCCTCGTGTTCGGCGCGGGCACGAACTATGCGCTCCTACTCGTCTCGCGTTACCGCGAAGAGCTCGGTCACGAGGACGATCATCGGGTCGCGCTACGCCGGGCCGTTCGGCATGCAGGGCCGGCAATCCTCGCCAGCAACGCCACCGTCGTCCTCGCACTTCTCGTTCTTCTCCTCGGCACACTGCCGAGCACGCGGAGCCTCGGCGCGCTTGCCGCCGCGGGCCTTGTGGTCGCTGTCGTGTTCGTTCTCGTCGGGCTTCCACCCGCGCTCGCATTGTGCGGCAAAAGGCTGTTCTGGCCCTTCGTACCGCACGTCGGTGACCGCGACACGACGACCGACGGCCCCTGGTTCCGAGTCGCCTCCGCGGTGGCGCGTCAACCGGCGCGCGTGGCTGCGGCCGCGCTGGTCGCACTTGCGATATGTGCGGCCGGACTGTTCGGTACCGATGTCGGCCTCTCCCAGACCGAACAGTTCCGGGTCGCCGCCGAATCTGTCGACGGCTTCACTGAACTGTCGGCGCATTTCCCTGCGGGACAATCGGATCCGACGATTGTCGTCGCACAGACCCCGACAGCCGACGAAGTCCAGAAAGCACTCGACGGGACAGACGGCGTCGTATCGGCGTCTCAGGTCGCTCGGTCCGACACTGGCCTGTCTCGTTGGTCCGTCGTCACCGATGCCGCTCCGGGATCGGACGACGCGTTCGCAGTTATCGAGTCGACCCGGTCCGCACTTTCACCCATACTCGACGCCGACGCCCTCGTCGGTGGCAGCGACGCCCAGGCTCTCGATACTCGCAATGCCGCCGCGCGCGACCGGATCCTGTTGATCCCGTTGATACTTGCGGTGGTGTTGGCAGTTCTGGTGCTGTTGCTCCGCGCTGCGGCTGCGCCTGTCGTACTTGTCGCCACGACGGTCCTCAGTGCCCTGGCCGCGCTCGGAATCGGCAGCTGGGTGAGTCTGCACATCTTCGGCTTTCCAGCGCTGGACACCAACGTCCCGCTGTTCGCGTTCCTCTTCCTCGTCGCGCTCGGTGTGGACTACACGATCTTCCTCGTCACCCGAGCCCGCGAAGAGACGCCCGAGCACGGCACCCGAGACGGCATCGTTCGCGCGGTCGCCGCAACCGGCGGCGTGATCACCAGCGCCGGAATTGTGCTCGCCGCCGTCTTCTGTGTCCTCGGTGTCCTGCCGCTGATTACGCTCACGCAACTGGGAATCGTTGTGGGCCTGGGCATTCTGCTGGACACCTTCGTCGTGCGCACGCTCGTGATCCCCGCCCTGTTTACGCTGATCGGACCACGAATCTGGTGGCCGAACCCGATCGACAGCTCAGTTCACCCTCGAAAAGGAGCAAAGTAGTGGAATTCCAGTCAACGAAGTTCCGGTTTCGCCGCACCCTCGCAATGTGTGCAATCGCCGGTGGCGCTGCCCCGCTCTGCGCACCGGTAGCGCACGCTGCTCCGCTACTTCCAGAACCGCTGGCACCCATCCCGTCACTCGACGTCGAGCGCTACCTCGGCGACTGGAATCAAGTTGCCGCAGTGCCACAGCCTTTCAATCTGGAGTGCGCTCGCGACACCAAAGCCAACTATCAGCTGATCGACCCGACGAATGTCCGTGTCGAAAACACGTGCACCACGTGGTCGGGTGAGACGAATCGGATCATCGGCAATGCGCGCGTGAACGATACGGTCACGAACGCCCAACTCCACGTGAGCTTCCCGCAGGTGCCGCTGCAGAGTTCGCCCGACGGACCGACCAATTACATCGTCACCTATATCGCGGACGACTACTCATGGGCACTCGTGGGCGATCCCCTCCGGCTGTCCGGCTTCGTTCTGTCCCGCTCGACCGAAGTCAGTCCGCAAATGTGGCGCGAGATTCGCTCGGTTCTGGAAAGTCGGGGATACAACACGTGCCTTGTCTTCACATCGCCGACGCCCGGCGGTGCCACCGACATTCGCCCTCTCTGCACGACCTAGGCCCGCGCTCGAGGGTCCCCCGATCGGTGGACGCGCATCTCCCCCTGCATTCGACCTGTTCGGTGGATGCCGCGCCGGGGCGCGGCGGCGGATAGTTCTCGCAACGGCAGATGCGCCGCAGGCAAAGACTTCCGAAAGGTCCACTCCAATGATCAAGACCTCGATCCGCCGCCTCGTCTTCGTCCCGATCGCGGCCACCGCGGCCCTCGCAACGATGGTCGGGGTGGCAGGAGTTGCCTCGGCCGGCACCCTGCCCTCCGGCTCTCCCACCACCGCAATGACAATCACCAACGACACGAACCAGACCATGTGGCTCGCTAGCTCGAACAACCCCTACGGCTCTTGGATTGCGGCACCACATCAGTCCTTGGCGCCACACGAGACCGAGATCGTGACCGCCGTGTCGAACGGCTCCACCCCGGTCTTTCCGATCAACATCTCCTACGCATACGGCAGCCTCGGTTCGGTAGCGAACTTTGTGTCGACCAACGACTACAGCGGCGCTACCACGGACGGTTCCGGGGTCACCGGCAACAACGTCCAGAACTACGACGTGCAAACGTCGATCGACTCCGGTCCGCCCGCGGTGAACGCAAGCTACATCCTGGCTCCGATGATGATGTGAGGCATGCGGATACGTCCGATCAGGGATATATCGGCGGATTAGCGGGTTTGGGTGTCGTCAATGGCCGAGCTGTCGTCGACTCCCGAGCTGTCGTCTGCAGACGCGGTGGTGCGGGTGCGCTGATAAAGCCACCCGATGACAACGACGAAGAGGACGACGCCGAGCAGCTCCGCCCAATTCTCGAATCCGGCACCGAGAATAGCGAGCGGAGCCTCTTTGCCAGTCGCGGCGACGATTCCGGCGAATACGACTCCGTAGAGGCTTTCACCGACGATCAGACCGGTTGCCAGCAAAATGCCCAACCGCTTCTTCCGCTCGACATTCGATCCCGTTCGCTCGGCCCACGAGTCATAGAAGCGCCCCAGTATCGCGCCGATCGGGATGATCAGCGTGAGCGCCATCGGCAGGTACATCCCCATGCCCACGGCCAGCGGTGGTAGCCGGAGCTTCGACGTCGTCCTACCCAACGTCTCGTCGATGGCAATCACCACAGCGCCGATCAGTGCACCCAGGCCGATGAGCGCCCAGTCCAGTGAACCGCCGAAGACGCCCTTCGCAAGCGACGAGATGAGCGATGCTTGCGGTGCCGCGAGCGCGTCCGGCCCAGCCCCCGGCGTCCCCGCAAATCCGAACGCCGTCTGCATCAGCTGCAGCACCGGGGGAATCACAGCCGAGCCGAACAACACGCCGATGATCAAGGCCACCTGCTGCTTCCACGGCGTCGACCCCACAAGTTGACCCGTCTTGAGGTCCTGCAGATTGTCGTTCGAAATCGTCGCTACGCCGAAGACGATCGCGGCGGTGAAGAGCGTGAATGCGATGAGTGCGGCAGATTGCGAGGCATCGGCGTCGCCGTACGTCACCCGGATCATTACTGCCGCAATGATGACGACGAGAATGCCGACGCCGGAGATCGGGCTGTTCGACGACCCGATCAGACCGGCCATGTAGCCGCACACTGCGGCAATGATCAGACCAATCAGCAGGACGAACACCAGACTCACCGCGATGATGCCCATCGAACTGCCGCTCAGGCTGGTGTCGTGTACGAAGTCCCACAACAAGAATCCGATCGGAACCAGCGACGCGACGACCACCATCGCCACGTACTGGATCGGAATGTCGCGCTCGGTGACGTCGACGGTCGTGCCGCGCTTGCGATTCTGCGCCGAAAGCATCGCGCCTTTGATGCCCGTGAGGACGGGGCCGATGATTTTGAGCAGCGTCCAAATTGCCGCAATTCCGATCGCGCCGGCACCGATGAAGCGCACGTCCGTGGAGAAGATTGCCGGGATCACGTCGGCGACGGGTTCGGATCCCACCATTCCCGCGCTGCGAACCGGCAGGAGCACGCCGTACGAGATGACCAAACCGACGAGCATCGCGATGCCGACAGTGATGCCGACGAGATGTCCAACGCCGATCAGCGCAAACGACAGGCTGGCGCCGAACATCGTGCCGCCCGAACCGATCTTGAAGACGTGTGCAAGCGAGTTGCTGATGAATTTGAGCGAAGCCACAAGTGCGAAGCCAGCGGAAACGACGCTACCGAGCGCGATGATTCGCAGCCCGCTGCGGTTCTCCTCGGCACCCTGCTGCGTGTCTCCCACCTTCAGAACTTCCGCGGCTGCAACACCTTCCGGATACGGCAGATCCGAGCCGGTAACCAGCGCACGTCGCAGCGGAATCGAATACATCACTCCGAGGATGCCGCCGACACCACACACGGCCACCGTGATCCAGTACGGGAATCCGCTCCACCAACCGATCATGACAAGGCCCGGCAGCACGAAGATGATGGCTGAGAGGGTGCCTGCGGCAGAGGCGATCGTCTGGACGATGTTGTTCTCGACAATTGAGTGGTTGCTGAAATAGCGCAGGATGCTCATCGAAATGACTGCCGCTGGAATCGCAGTCGCGAACGTAAGTCCGACCTTGAGGCCGAGGTAGACATTTGCGGCAGTGAAAACCAAAGTGATCGCGCCGCCGAGAACGGCACCCCGCAGCGTCAACTCGCGAACGCTGGACTGCTTGGACTGCGTGGTGGACATGTGCGTCACCCCTTCACTCCGGCCTCGGATGGTCGGCCCAAACAAATGTATGCGTCGCACGCCCAATTCGAGCGGCAATCAGGCATCGAATCCGGTGATTCAGACAATTCGGATGTGCTTGCGTACCCGGTGTTTTCGCACGGCAACAAATGGTCGTGCTGGTGGTGTCAGTGGAACTTTGGAAATCCTCAGCGGCTCGCCCGAAGAATGCGGACCGCGCGTAGCTGGGGTGGTTCGGCGTCGAATTCAGCGGATCCATCCAGGTACTCGGCAACGAGGTCCGCTGCGGAGTGGTCTTCGACGTCGGTGAAGCCGAGAGCGCGTAACTGCGCGGCGATGTCGTCAGGCGTGAAGTAGCTGAACCAGGGTTCGCCGACAGCTGCCGCTCGATTTGCGCGCGTCCGCATTTGCGCACGATCCGCTTCGGTGTCGCCTGGCTGCAGGTAATCGAAGATCACTTCGACCCCCTCGGATTGACCAGCAACGTATTCGAGGGTGGTGCTGGCGGCGTCCGGGGTCAGATAGAAGACGACACCGAGCCACACGAACACGGCCGGATCGGTCCGACTGAAGCCGGCAGCCTCCAATCGTGTTGCCAGTGTGTCGGTTTCGAAGTCGACCGGCACGAAAGTCAACCGCTCGGGCAGGTCGATACCGGATGCGGCGAGGCGTTGGTGTTTCCACGCTTGCGTAGCGGGATGGTCGACCTCGAATACATGCAGGTCCGGATGCGAGTTGCGGTAGGCGAAGGTATCCAGGCCCGCGCCGAGGAGCACAGCCTGTCGCATGCCGGCAGCGACGGCAGCTGCCACACGATCCTCGGCGAAACGGGCGCGAGCGGCAAAGAACAGTCGGCGGGGCCGATCGCTGACACCGAGCCGCAGGATTCCCTCGCCGACATTGCTACCGGGACGATCCTCGGCGGGCCGGCCCAATTCGGTCAACTCAGCCACGGTGACGCCGAGCAGACGTGCAGCCAGCGGATCGGTGAGAATCCTTGGCCGGTCGGCAATTTGGTGATAGGCACGGGCGTAGGCGGTTGCGAGCGCGGTCCGGCTGGGCCCCTCATTGTCCATGCTCTAGAAGCTACTCACGATCTCGGCGCGGGTGCACCCTCGATTCACTCCTTCAGCGAATCGAGGTCGAGCACGAGGTCCGAGGCGACGCCCGTGACCAGTATCTGTCCGTCGTCGAACCCGATGTCGGTCGGTGTCAAACCGAACGGCAGCAACGCAACAACGTCCAGCAGCGCCAACGGCCGCGACGCCGGGAACCGGACCCGCGTGTCGACGCGGTCCACCGGAATTCTGCTGAGGTTACGGCTGACCAGGTCGCCGAACGACACGTGGACGCCGCGCAAGTTTGCCTCGACGTCGAGGTCGCCGAAGTTGCCGGAACCGACGTGGCTTGCGTGGATCTCGATATCGCTGAACTCGCCCAGAACTGCCTGGGTCAGGAACGGAAACCCATGGATTCTGACGCTCGGATCAGGTCCGAGGTTGGCGGTGTTCTTCACCGCCGCCTGCGTTGCGTGGTTGGCATACGCGGCCGCGCCGAAATCGGCGACAACCGCGAAGCCGAGGAGCACGACCAGCAGGATGATGAGCTTTCGCATGCATTGATTGTGTCAGGAGAACCGTGCCGGAGAAATCGGTGCGAACCCGTCACCCGATACAGTGGCCGCTCATCTACCGATACGACCGGCGTCCAAGAAGCAGTGCCGATCCATCTCCCGGGAGAACCACATGAAGCACCGTGCAGCGACACTGACCGCAGCAGTGACCATCGCTCTCGCAACGCCACTGTTGGCGACCGCCACCGCGAACGCTGACGTATGGCAGCCGTTCCCAGGCATCTCGATCCCGCTTCCCGACGGTGTGTTCCGGGGCTTGCCCGGTGTCATCGCCACGCCTCCCCCCGGTCCCGCACCGACCGAGGGCGCACCGTGTGAAGCCGACGGTCACTGGGTGCACCTCGACGGCGGAAACGCCGCCCACTACGGCACCGAATGGCTGTGCGCCCACAACTGACACGAACCGAGGAACTTCGCCGCTCGCATATCCCAGCGCGCTGGCGTGGGAAGGCAACTCGCACTGGCGTGAAGGCATTCCCGCCCCTCGCCAACCGGTTCGTCGCTGTGGACGTTCTCCGGGCAAGCCTCAAAGAGTGTGAGTGCCGGCAACTTCCAGATCGCGCCGTATGCGCGGCGGAGCTGTGGTGCCACGAATGACCAGCGACGGCTCGAGGACGGTGTCGGACCGACCGGTGCGATTGCGTTCCAGCATGCCGACGGCCATCTGCACGGCATCGCGGGCGAGCCCAACCGAGTCTTGGTGCACCGTCGTGAGGTTGATTCGCGGATACTCCGAGAGTCGCGCGTCGTCGTAGCCGACCAGCGAAAGTTGCCCGGGCACATCGATTCCGGCACGGGTGAATACGTCGAGCAGTCCGAGGGCACACCGGTCGTTGCTGGCGATAACCGCTGTGGGCAGTTCGGGCTCCTGCAACATCGCACGGGCAGCGGAGAAACCGGCTTCTTCGTTGTGAGCGCCCGGAACAATCCTGGTCTGTTCCGCCAGCCCGTGACTTCGCATTGCGGCGCGGTAGGCACGGCGGCGGTCTGCGGACCCGGGATCCGTGCCGCCATCGACGTGCGTGATGTTGCGATGACCGAGTTGGACGAGATAGGCCACCGCCTGCCGAATTCCTTTGGCGTCGTTGGTTCGAACGGTGGCGAAGTTCGTTGCAGCATCCTCCGGGGACGCCGGAACGCGTCGGCCGACCACCACGACAGGAACACGCCTTGCCAACTCGTGCAGGTAGTCGTCGTCGGATCGCGGGCCGAGCAGTATCAAGGCGCCGCAGCGGTGACTCAGAAGTGCGTCCACCGGAACTGTCTCGGGCCGATCGTGGAGGTTCGCCGAGAGCAGCACCTCGTACCCGAGACCTTCGGCGGCGGGATAGATCGACGTCACCAGATCGGCTTGAAAAAGCTGTCGCACGTCGGTGATCACCCCCAGCGTGCGGCTGTGCTTCAAAGCGAGCCCGCGCGCAACCGAATCGTGCCGGTAGCCGAGTTCGGCGGCGACAGCCAGTACTCGCTGCCGAGTCTCCTCGCTTGCGCCCGGCTTCCCGTCGAGAACGAATGACACGAGCGTTCTCGAGACCCCCGCCTGGGCGGCGACGTCGGACATGGTCGGCCTCCGGTTACCGGAAGGCCGGGACCTGGGCAGCGATGTCATTCGACAACTCCTTCGATGTGACGGTTGACACGACGTACCGCCGGGCTCATAGTAACTCTTATGCGCGTTACTAACGCGCGTTAGACGCCAGTAACCAGCGAACCCGAAGAGGTAAGCGCAATGCCACAGCGACCGACCCAGCCCACTACCTCGTCGGGCCGATTCCTGACCAAACTCACACTCATCGCCACGCTGGGTGGACTGTTGTTCGGCTACGACACCGGTGTCATCTCCGGCGCCCTGCTCTACATGAAGGACGACCTCGCGCTCAGCTCCTTCGGCGAGGCCACCGTCGTGAGCTCGCTACTGTTCCCCGGAGCAGCGCTGGGTGCGTTGTTCGGTGGCCGCGTCGCCGACCGGATCGGCCGCAAACGGACCCTATTGCTCTGCGCCGGACTGTTTTTGGTCGGTGCGCTCGGCTGTGCGATCGCGCCGAACGTCCAGATAATGGTGGCTGCCCGAATCGTTCTCGGTATCGGTGTCGGCGCAGCGTCGGTGACCTGCCCGTTGTACTTGGCAGAGATGGCGCCCGCCGAGCGCCGCGGCCGGATGGTCACCATCAACGAGCTGATGATTGTCACCGGTCAGATGCTCGCGTTCGCAACTAACGCGCTCCTCGATCGACTCATTCAGGATCCGCACGTGTGGCGCACGATGTTGGCAGTCGCTTCCGTACCCGCGATTGCGCTACTGGTCGGGATGCTGGTGTTGCCCGATTCGCCGCGCTGGTACGGACTGAAGGGTCGGATGGCCGAGGCACGCGAGGTCCTCATCTTGAGCCGAACGCCGCAGCAAGTGGACAGCGAGTTCGACCTGATCTCCGAACACACGGCACACATGTCCAAGACCACGAGCACGCCGTGGACCGTTTTGCGCGATGTCACGTGGATCCGCCGAGTCGTTCTGGTCGGCTGCGGTCTGGCCGTCGTACAGCAGGCAACCGGAATCAACACGGTAAACTATTACGCACCAACAATTTTGGAGGAGAGCGGGCTCGGCGTCAGCGCCGCGTTGGTAGCGACGATTGCTGTCGGCGTGACATCGGTAGTCACGACGATTATCGGGATCATCCTGCTCGGTTACATCGGACGGCGCACGATGTTGATGATCGGATTCGCGGGCGTCGCAGCCTCACAGGCCGCACTCGCACTGACGTTTCTGCTTACCGAATCCACTACGCGCAGCTACATCATTCTCGCGTGCATGGTGCTCTTCGTCGGGTTCGTGCAGATGTTCATCGGCACCTGTGTCTGGCTACTGCTCTCCGAAATCTTCCCACTCAGTATTCGCGGTTTCGCAATGGGCATCGCGGTCTTCGTCCTCTGGTGCACGAACGCGATCATCTCGTTCTTGTTCCCCATACTGAACAGCGCCCTCGGCTCCACTGGCACCTTCGGACTGTTTGTCGCGGTCAACATCGCATCGTTTGCCTTCGTCCGCCGCTTCGTTCCCGAGACCAAGGGAACGACTCTCGAAGAACTGGAAGAGCGGTTCGAAGAACAGGGCAGCACGCGCGTTCCTGTGCTCGTCTGAGCCTGGCCGAACCTCCCACCCAGACCATTCACCGTCGCGCACAGGAGATTCTGTGACTTCTCTCGACGGACTTCGCGTCGGCCGCTGCGGCGGCGCGGTCGTCCGCGTCGACACCGCCGGTGATCTCGCCGAACGCAACCAGCTACGCCCCTCCGAGACCAAAGGACCACATACATGAGCGCCATCCGCGTTGGATCTGCCCCCGACTCGTGGGGGGTCTGGTTCCCCGACGACCCACAGCAGACTCCCTACACCCGCTTCCTCGACGAAGTTTCCGGCTCCGGCTACGAGTGGATCGAACTGGGCCCGTACGGGTATCTGCCCACCGACCCGCAGCAACTCCGCGGCGAGCTCGAATCCCGAAATCTGAAGCTTTCCGCCGGAACGGTATTCGAGCATCTGCACCAGCCCGATTCGTGGGATGCGGTGTGGAGCCAGGTGAAAGATGTTGCTGCACTTACTGCCGCGGCCGGTGGCCAGCACGTTGTCGTCATTCCCGAGATGTGGCGCCACCCGTCGACGGGACAGGTTCTGGAATCGCGTGTGCTCACCCTCGACCAGTGGGACAAGAAGACCCGCGACATCGATCGGCTCGGTAAGGCGATGTTCGACGAGTACGGCGTTGCGCTGCAATATCATCCGCATGCCGACAGCCACGTCGGGCTCCAGGACGAGGTGTATCGGTTCCTCGAAAGCACCGACCCGGAATATGTGAATCTGTGCCTCGACACCGGCCACATCTCCTACTGCGGCGGTGACAACCTCGCGATCATCGAGAAATACCCGAGCCGCATCGGGTACCTGCACCTGAAGCAGGTCGACCCTGCAGTGGTCGCGAAGGTCACGACCGACGACATTCCGTTCGGTGAGGCTGTAAAACTCGGCGCGATGATCGAACCGCCGCTAGGCATTCCGGAGCTGCCACCGCTGCTCGAGGCGATCGACAAGCTAGGTGTCGACGTGTTTGCGATCGTCGAGCAGGACCTCTATCCCTGCCCGGTCGACACGCCACTGCCGATCGCACAGCGCACCCGAAAGTACCTGGGCTCCTGCGGGATCCCGTCCGTCCGTTTCAATTAGGAGAACATCGTCATGTCAGAACTGCGAATCGCGGTGCTCGGGGTTGGGCTGATGGGAGCCGGCCATGCCCGCCGAATTACCAAACAGATCAGCGGTGCTCGCGTCACCGTCATCAACGACTACCTCGTCGAGAAGGCCGAAGAGGTCGCTGCGACGATTCCCGGATCTCGCGTGGTGGCCGACCCACTCGATGCGATTGCGGCCGACGACGTCGATGCGGTCGTCCTCGCGACGCCAGGTACGACGCACGAGAAGCTGTTGCTGGCCTGCCTCGAGCTCGGCAAGCCGGTGCTGTGCGAGAAGCCGCTGACCACCGACGTCGACACGTCGTTCGAGATCGTGAAGCGCGAAGAAGACTTGGGCCGCAAACTGATTCAGGTCGGCTTCATGCGCCGGTTCGATCCGGAGTATGTGCAGCTGAAGGCACTCATCGACTCCGGTGCCATCGGTCTTCCGCTGATCGTGCATTGCGCACACCGAAATCCAGTTGTGCCGCCCGGTTTCGACAGCGCGATGATCGTCAGGGACTCCCTTGTGCACGAGGTGGATGTTGCCCGCTTCTTGCTGGACGAGGAAATTGTCGCGGTGACGATTCTGAAGCCGACACCGAACTCGCACGCCGGTGCGGGTTTGCAGGATCCGCAGCTGGCTCTGTTCGAGACGGCTAGCGGCCGCCTGGTCGATGTCGAAGTATTCGTCACCACAGGGGTCGCCTACGAAGTGCGGACCGAGGTTGTCGCCGAGCGGGGAAGCGCGATGATCGGCCTGGATGTGGGCATGGTCCGGAAGTCGACATCGGGCGCATGGGGCGGCCAGATCGCACCGGGTTTCAAGCAACGTTTCGCCCAGGCGTTCACAAACGAGCTGCAGAGCTGGGTCGATGCGGTGCAAGCAGGAACGAACGTCGACGGTCCGGATGCGTGGGACGGGTACGCGGCTGCGGCGGTCTGCGCAGCCGGTGTGCGCTCGTTGGAGTCCGGCGTTCGGGTCGAGGTCGAGATGGCCAGCAAAGTGAGTGCATCCCGATGAAAATCGCATTGGACCCGACACCGTTCCATTCGACCCATCGTCTGCTCGAATTTCCCCGGCTCGCAGCCGATCTCGGCTACGAGTACCTGCAGCTCACCCCGCACGCGGACATGATCCCGTTCTTCAACCATCCGAAGGCGAACGACGAACTGGTCGCGAAGTTCCGCAAAGCATGTGCCGACGCCGGCGTCGGCATCGCGTCGGTGCTGCCGGTCCTGCGCTGGTCGGGCCCAGATGAGGACGCGCGCGAAGCCGCGGTCCGGTACTGGAAACGCGCCATTCAGATCACCGTCGACCTCGGCGTGAACGTGATGAACACCGAATTCAGCGGACGCCCCGAGAAGGCGGAGGAATCCGAGCGGGCGTTCTTCCGATCGATGGAGGACCTCGTCCCGATCATCGAACGCGAAGGCATCGACGTCCGGATCGATCCGCACCCCGACGATTTCGTCGAAGACGGGCTTGCCGCGATCCGAATGATCCGCGGCATCAACTCGCCCAACTTCGGGATGGTCTACGTGGCCTGCCACAGCTTCCACATGGGCGGGAACATGCGCGAGATAATGAGCGAGGCGGGTGACCTGCTACGCCTCGTCCACGTGGCCGACACGATGGACCACCACCGATCACACGGGTTGCGTTACATCACCAACCCGCCCGGCAACGCGGTCCGGGTGCACCAGCACCTCAAGATCGGCGACGGCGACGTCGACTGGGACGACTTCTTCGGCGGCCTCGCCGACCTCGGTTTCTACGACCGCGACGACACCGTGATGGTGTCCAGTGTGTTCGCCGAGAACGAGAACGCCCACGAGGTGTCCCGCTACCAACTACAGACCATGAAGGAATACATCGCCAAGATGCAATGACGACACTGCGACCCACTCACGTCGAGGCGTACTCAACCGGCGAAGAAGGCCAAAACCGTTGGGGCGACGGAACATGCGTCGACCGCGTGACCGGGTGCGTCGATAGTGCCTCTGATTGCGTGCGGCAGCGCCAACGCGCCACGGCCTCAGCTCCGACGCTGTACGTAACGTCGTACCCGACGAGGCGATCCACAGGCAGTTCGGCCGCGGCGGCTTCCAGGGCGAGCGCAGGATAGGCGATCGGCGTTCCATCAGCTGATGTCACGGTTTGCCTAGCACTAGCCATACACGCAATCCCCCGTCAGGCGAGAAGATCCATCGGTCTCCCGGGATCATCCCCCGGCATTCCGGGGCCTGACAATAGCCGGGCCGACGACGTGAAATCACCCAGCAATCGCCATACGGAATCCCTCGATTCATACCTAACATATGTTATATTACGTGTGAGTCTGGGAACCGACTCGGCAACAGGCATCCTCTGAAGACGTCGGCACGAACCACTCGTCGCTCTGCGTCGGACGAAAATTGGCCCACCCCAAGGAGATTGCTGTGCAGACGATAGTCCTGAAACCCTTCGACGCGGCCTGGTTCTACGTCGAGAAGGCCGAAACTCCTGCGAACGTCGGCCCCCTCCTTATTCTGACGCCGCCTGCTGGTGCACCGGACAACTTCATCAGCGAATTCGTCGAACAGTGGCGACAGTGCAAAACTTTCATGCCACCCTTCAACTACCGGATTCGGCGCAACCCGATACCCGTCTGGGAAGTGCTGCCCGACGACGCAATCGATCTCGACTACCACCTTCGACACAGCGCCCTGCCCGCGCCCGGTGGCGAACGCGAACTGGGTGTGATGATTTCGCGCCTTCACTCCCATCCGCTCGATCTCAAACGACCGCTGTGGGAGTGCCATGTGATCGAGGGGCTCGCCGGCGGCCGGTTTGCTATCTATATGAAGTTTCACCACGGCCAACTCGACGGTGTTGCTACCACTCGGCTATTCGAAGGAGTCCTCAGCTCCGATCGATCGGCACGCGGAATGTTGCCGCCGTGGGCGGTCGGCGTTCGTAGCAGTACCGGTCGAGACTCGAAGCAGAACACGACTCCCAGTTCAGGCATGGGACTGCGAAACTCGTTGGGCGGTATTGCAGGCGCGGCGAAAGGCCTGTTCCGCATGGCGACCACGATTCGATCCGGCAGCGAACCTGAACTTACCGGACCCTTCCAGGCCCCGGACACTATCTTCAACGGTCGCATCAGCGCTCAGCGCCGGTTCGCCACCCAGCAATACGAATTGGCCCGCTTCAAACGAGTTGCGAAGGCCACCGAAGTCAGTGTCAACGATGTGTTTCTGGCGGTCACCGGTGGTGCCATGCGGCGCTACCTCATGGAGGTCGACGCTCTGCCTGAACGTTCGATCGTTGGACAGGTCCCCGTGAGCGTCCGCGCGACCGACAGCAATGGCGTCGGTAACCAGATTGCGTTCATGTACGCGCGACTTCGTACCGACATCGAGGATCCGCTCGAACGACTCGCCGCCGTCCACGCCTCCACTGCCGCCGGTAAGGCGATGCACGAATCCCTGCCAGCGGAATCGGTCACACCGTTCACCATGCTGCTCAGCGGTCCCTACATTGCTCAGACGATTCTCGGCCTCGGCGGGCGGGTATCTCCTGCAGCCAATCTGGTTATCTCGAATGTGCCCGGACCGCCGGCTCCCCTGTTCTTCAACGGTGCGAGCGTCGAAGAAATGTACGGCCCCTCCGTTCTGTTCCACGGTCAGGCACTCAACATCACGATGTTCAGTTACGCCGGACGGGCAAACATCAGCTACACCGGTTGCCGCGACTCCATGCCGAGCATGCAGAAGCTGGCCGTGTACACCGGCGAGGCCCTCGATCATCTCGAATCAGCTGTTGGGGCCAAGATTTCGTAGCAGCCCTTCGCCGAGGTGCCCTCACGTTCCATCGCAGCTCGCACTCGATTCGAAACAACGCGCAACAGGTCTTGATCGCAAACCTAACATAGGTTATCTTATAACAACGTTCATAGCTCGATGCACCCACGATCAGCGCTCAGGCGCCCCGGTCTCGTGGTACAGCAAATGTTGGGGCGCAATAGGTTACGTGGAAGGAACGACAACATGACTTTGTACTTCTACCTCTCGATCTACGCGTTCGTCTTCGCACCCATGGTGCTTCCCCCCGTCCTTCAGCTGGTGGAAGTGATCGTCCGCCGCGTCCGCGCCCTGGTGTCGCCGACCGCCCAGCGCCAGCCGACCCTCGCTGTCTGATGTACCGACCTCCGCCGCGACCGACTCGCGCCGGTACCGAAAGGAGCCCTGGCTGATGGCTACAGGCGAGCCCGTATCCACGGCGGTCTCGGGTGCGAAGATTCACGAATTCTCGAAGGATCTGCGCGTACAGAGGCGCCACTGCGCCGCAGATGGCGTAGCAGCCATCGATCTCGTCGATCCGGCCGGAGGACCACTGCCGGAGTGGCAGCCGGGAGCACACATCGACCTGCTGCTCGACGACAAATTGGTACGCCAGTACTCCCTCTGCGGCGATTCCCACAACACCGAAGTGTGGCGCGTTGCCGTGCTGCTCGACCCCAACAGTCGCGGCGGATCTCGGCACGTTCACGAGCGCCTTGTCGAAGGCGCCACGGTGCGAATTCGCGGTCCTCGCAACCATTTTCCTCTGGTCGACTCGCCACGGTACCTGTTCATCGCCGGTGGCATCGGGATCACCCCGATGATGCCGATGATCGCTTCCGCGGCTCGGTCAGGAAGCGACTGGAGGCTCGTATACCTCGGACGACAAATGACGACAATGGCGTTCGCCGAGGAGCTGGCGGACGCTTACGGTGACCACGTAACTCTGTGGCCAGACGACGAAAAAGGAGTGTTCGACCTCGCTGCGGCACTCGAGCAGCCCGAAGATCGAACCCTGATCTACAGCTGCGGACCCGAACCGCTGCTGTCCGCCGTCGAGGAGAACTCTCGCCACTGGCCCGACGGCAGCCTGCACGTCGAACGGTTCGCAGCGAAAGCGCCTGTCGCCGAAGCGGAAACGACGGCATTGGACAGTTTCCAGGTGGTATGTCAGCGTTCGGGCCAGACGATCGAGGTCTCTGCCGGCGAGTCGATCCTCGAGGCGCTCGAAGACGCCGACATACCGATTCTCTCTTCATGCCTGCAAGGCGTCTGCGGCACGTGCGAGGCGACGGTCCTGGAAGGCACCCCTGACCATCAAGACTCGATGCTCACCGACGCCGAACGCGCTTCCGGCAACGTAATTCTGACGTGCGTGTCTCGTTCGCGCACCGAGAGGCTGGTGCTCGACCTATGAACGCGAACTATCCCGCAAAATGCTGGTACGTGGCCGCCACCTCCGATGAACTGGGCGATACGTCGCTCGGGCGCCGGTTGCTCGGACACGACGTCGTGCTCTGGCGATCGGGCTCCGGCCAACCCGTTGCGCTGGCTGATCGCTGCGCGCACCGCGGATTCCCGCTCTCGCACGGCCGGTCGGACGGTGACCGGCTGATCTGCGGCTACCACGGTTGCACCTACGAACCAGACGGCCGCTGCGTACACATTCCGACGCAGCATCGGGTCCCCCCGGGCATGAGAGTGCAGGCCTTTCCGGTCCTGGAGGAACCACCATTCGTGTGGATCTGGCTGGGACCTCCTACCGCAGCATCCGCCAACCGACCACCGCGTACGCCCTGGCTCTCCGACAATGAATGGTCCACATTCGCCGGCAACTGGATCGTGCAGGCGAACTACTTGATGCTGCACGAGCACTATCTCGATTTTTCCTACGCTCCGGTGGTCCACCGTTCCGATGTGCCCCCTGGAATGGATCGCCTACCAGTCTTCGACGAGGTCGAGGTCACCGAGACAGCGGTGTCCTACACGCGCTTGCTTCAAGAGGCACCGCTTGCGAAATGGGAAGCCGAGGCAACCGGGTTGGACCCGGCGCAGCCCTACGTCCGGCGTGAACGCGGCACCTTTGCCTCACCGGCAATGCATATCCAACGCTGGGAGATCGACGCCGGTGACCAAGCCTATCGCCACATCAGGACGCATGCGATCACGCCCGAGACACCAACGTCTACACACGTTTTCATGCAAGCCTCGCGCAACTACGCTCCGGACAGTGCAGCTGTGACAACCGTCTTGCGTACCCTGTCCGACGACCTGGTCCGCCGCGACTCGGAAGTCCTGGAGATGGCCGCGGCCCGCGTGGGCTACGACGGCTGGCGATCCGGCGTCGAGTTCCAAGCCGATGCCGCCGCCCTGCGCGCTCGACGCATCGTCGCCGTGATGCTCGCCAAAGAAGCCGGCCGTTCCACCCTGCGCCCCGGCCTCTCCGCATCCAAAAACCCTGATAGCGAACGAAACCCGGCGTTACCGAGAACGAACTGATCACCCTCCGGGGCTGACGAAAGGAACATCGATGACCTCCACCACAGACTTCACCGAACTCGATCTCGACAAGGTCGACCTGACCGACCTCGCCTACTTCCAGGATGGACCCCCACACCAGCTCTTCGCCCGCATGCGTTCCGAAGCCAACCCGCATTGGAACGCACTCACCGGGGATGAACCAGGATTCTGGTCCTTCACCAAGGCCACCGACATCGCGGCCATCAGCAAAGACCCCGCCACCTTCTCCTCGGCCCGCGGCGGCGTCTTCGCCACCACCCGTGGTGCGGCGCCGGTCGAAGTGCTGCGCGAGGTCATCCTTGGCATGGATCCGCCGCGCCATACCGCGCAGCGAAACGTCATGCAGGTCGTTTTCACCCCAAAACTGATGCGCCAGAAGGAATCCGCCATCCGCTCGATCGTGACGGAACTCATCGACGACGTGATCGAGAAGGGCGAATGCGACTTCGTCGACGACATCGCCGTCGAACTGCCCCTGCGCGTCATTGCCGACATGCTCGGCGTCCCCCAGGAAGACCGTCGCCAGCTCTTCGAGTGGACGAACAGGCTCTCCTACGCTGCGGCAACAGCCGACCCTGACATGGGTCTCGGCGCGCTCATGGAGATCAGCGGCTACCTCACCGGAATTACGGCCGACAGAAAAGCCAATCCCACCGACGACCTTGTATCGCGTTTGATCACAGCGGAAGTCGATGGCGAAAGGCTCACCGAGCCGGAGGTGACGTTCTTCTTCGGCCTGCTGATGTTCGCCGGCAACGACACCACGCGAAACACCGCTTCCGGTGGCATGCGCGCGTTGATCGAGAACGACGCCGAACGACAGAAGCTGATCGGCAATCCCGCCGCCATCCCGAATGCGATCGAGGAGATGCTGCGCTGGGTCAATCCCGTCGTCTACTTCTCCCGCACCGCCCAGAAGGACACCGATGTGAACGGGCACCAGATCCGCGAGGGTGAACGCGTAGTCATGTGGTACTCGGCTGGATCTCGCGACCCCGAACTCAATGCCGAGCCCGACACGTTCGACGTCTCCCGCCATCGGCCGATGCACCAAGCTTTCGGAGGCGGCGGACCGCACTTCTGCCTGGGTAACGCTCTGGCAAAGCTCGAATTGCGCGTGCTCTTCGAAGAACTCACGCGCCGCATCCCGGATATGCAGTTTGCGGGTCCGATTACGCGCCTGACGTCGAACTTCTCCAACGAACTCACGTCGATGCCGGTTGCCTTCACTCCAGGACAACGCGAAGGCACCGGCATCGCCTGAGCGGCGTGTCGACGTGGTCGCCATCAGCCCATCGCTACAGCGGGTTCATCCGCTCTCGATGGCGGCCGCGTCCCGGACCGCTCCCGCCGGAAAGGCACATGACTGTGGTGCACCGATCACGCTATGCCGGCCGCCCAAGACCCGAATCATCATCTTCCGCGAGGCGTGCCGCGACGCGGCGCGCTACCAAGAGTTCGTACTCGTCGAAGAGTGCGTCGAAGTAGGTTTGCTGGCTGTGCGATCGCCACTGTTGCAGCCCGATGAAGATTGTCATCCCTATGACGGCGAGCCGGTCGGCGTCCTCGTCTGACCCTACCTGCGGCCGCAATGCAGCAGCCAACGCTTCGGTGCGCAGCCTGTCGATCCGCCTCTGCGCTTCCGCGACCCGCTGGTTCGTGTGTGCCCAGGCACGCATCGACACTTCCGCCCTGAATGGGACTTGCGCAGTGAGGTCTTTCAGCAGTCGGCGCCGATCGTCGGACGCGGTTTCACCGGGTCGCACTTCGCTGATCCGCGCTGAGTGCAGTAACTCCCAGTGCGCGAGAAGTTCAGCAACGAATCCGTCGAAGCTTCCGAAGTACCCGTAGAACGATCCGGTTGTGATCCGCAGACCCTTGCACAGCGGCGCAATTTTCAAGCTCGTAGCACCCTTCGTGGCCAGCAGCTCGAGCGCAGCCTCGAAATAGTCCTCGCGCGTAACAGTGAGATGCAACTCTCCACTCTCCTGTCGCCGACTCGGTTCGGTCCCAACAACTTCCGCCGCCGTCATGCCATAGCGGCGTGCGCCGGAAACGGTGGGCAGTCGCCAATCGCGAACACGGCCGCATCGCCACAACCTCGGAAAGGCTTACGTAACGTAGTTTATCTTACAGTAACTTGCACGAAGGGCGGAAGCAGTCTTGCGCTTGAAGCTAACGTAGCTTATCTTATATTTCGACTGAAGGCGCACTCTCACCTCTCCTGATCGCAAACTTGCGACCGTCGCGAAAGGACGATCACGTGACGCAACGCCGACTCGGCCCCGTCGACGCGGCCTTTCTTCATGTCGAAGACCGCTCGAATCGGATGCAGCTTGCCGGTGTACTGATCTTCGACGGTGACGCTCCGCCATTCGCAGAATTCCGCGACGCGATCGCGCGGTGCCTGCCCCTGCTGCCACGCTTTCGCCAGCGCCTGCAGCACTCCTCATTGCGTCTGAACCGGCCGACGTGGGTCGACGACGATGCCTTCGATCTCGACTATCACTTGCACCGATTGGCGCTCCCGGCGCCCGGGAGACATGCCGAGATCGTCGGTCTCATCGACCACATCACTGCGCAACCACTGGATATGCAACGTCCCCTGTGGGAACTGGCGCTGGTCGAAGGGCTCGGCGGACGCTTCGCCGTATCGATCAAGGTCCACCACAGCATGGTCGACGGCCTATTCATCATCGATATCTTCGCCGTCCTGTGCAATCCCGATCCACAGCATCAACTTCCCGATCCGCGAGAGTGGAAACCGCAACCTCCGCCATCGTGGTGGCACCGGGTTCACCGTGTTCGGCCGCCGGACCTCCCCCGCAAGTCGGGGAAGATCCTCGTCGCCTGCAAGACAACCGACGCAGAAAGCTGGAAATTCGTTCGGCGCCTGCAGCGAGCTCGGCGACTCATCGGACGCGCCCCCGAAACCCGGTTCAACTCGGGTGCTCCCAGTCCCGTCCGGCGAAGTGAATTCCTCACTATTCCGCTGGACACGATTCACGACATCCGGTACGCCCACCGCACCACTGTCAACAACGTGGTCCTGGCGATTGTCGCCGGCGCGTTGCATCGATACCTTGTCCGCCACGACGAACTCGTCGATCACCTGCACGCTTTCGTACCAGTGAACCGACGGCCGCAGGACCAGCGCGGGGAACTCGGCAACCAGATCGCGATGACCTACCCATCTCTGCCCGTCGGCGAGCCGGACCCCGCCGCCCGGCTCGCCGGTGTCATCACGGCGGTCGAATCAGCCTCTGCCGCAAAGGAAGCCGACGACACCGCCGCGCTGATGAATCTGACGAAGTACGCTCCCCAGCCGATAGTGGCAGCGCTGAACCGCGCCATGCACTTCGACACAAACATGTTCAACTTGACGGTCACCAATGTCGCGGGGCCGCACATCCCGGTCTACTTCCTGGGCCGCCAGCTCCAGCTGATTCTGGGCGCTACACCGTTGACCCGTCGCCACGCCCTCACCGTTGCTGTCCTCAGCTACCGAGGACAGTTGACGTTCTCGGTGACCACCGATCCCCGTCGAGTCCCCGATCTCGCAGCACTGATCGACGACATCACTGCCGAGATCGACGCGCTTCATGCACTCGCCTCCCGATCCGGTGACACAAGTTCGGCAACCTCGACCACTAGGAGAGATTTATGACCGCTACATCACTGCGCGGCCGCCGCATCGCAATCACCGGGGCCGGCCGCGGCATCGGCCTCGCTACCGCCAGGGAGTTGTACCGCCGCGACGCAGACGTCGTCATCGGCGATCTCGATCAAGCGTCCGCGGCGGCTGCCGCCGCAACGATCGGGCCGGGCGTCGATGCCTACGAACTCGACGTGTCGGACCACGCATCCTTCGCCGCCTTCATCGAAAAAGCCTCCGCGAAGGCACCGCTGGACGTCCTGATCAACAACGCCGGCATCATGCCGATCGGCAACTTCCTCGATCTATCGCCGGCCACCCACAGACGCGCCGTCGAAATCAACGTTCTCGGCTGCGTATATGGGATGCACCTGACGCTTCCCGCCATGGTCGCCCGCAGGCAGGGACACATCATCAACGTCGCATCGACAGCTGGAAAGGCGCCTGTACCAGGTGGTCTCAGCTATTGCGGCACCAAATCGGCGGTCGTCGCGCTCACCGAAACCGCACGTGTCGAATTTGCGGGCACCGGCGTGGACTTCACCTGCGTGATGCCGCACTTCACCAACACCGAACTCATCGCCGGAACCAAGGCAACGAAGCTGGTCCCCGTCGTCGAACCCGAAGACGTGGCCCGCGCCATCGCGAAGACAATATCGGCGCCCGCCGCAGATGTCTTCGTGCCCAGGGTAATCGGGGCGATTCTCAAGTCTCAGCCTCTCATGGGCCGTTCCCTCCGCGACCTTGTCAGCCGCAGGCTGGGCGCTTACCAGACCTTCCTGACTTTCGACCGCGATGCCCGTGCCGGGTACGACCGGCGGATCGGCAAGCCATGACGTCCACACCGATTCGAATCGAGCACCCATGAAGATATTGCACGCGCTTCGCCAGCTGACCGTACGACCTACACTCACCCCCTTTCGCTGCACCGTGATCGTGCTGTTCGCGACCGCCGTCGTCTTCGCGGTTCTCGCCGGCTCACAGCTGCAACGACATCACGAGAGCGAGAACGAGCGCACACGCGATGCCGAAATTCTTGCGACCGCGCGCTCGGGTGTGACAGCCATGATCTCGATCCGCGACGTCTCTGCTGCGGCAGATGTACAGAAGGTCCTCGACCAGTCCACCGGGACTTTCAAGAACGACTTCCAGGCGCGCGCAACTGCCTTTATCGGCGTCGTCGAGGAAGCCAAAGTCGTCACCCAGGGCGACGTCCTCGCCGAAGGAATCGAATCCCGAACCCGCGACTCGGCGGTCGTGCTCGTCTCCGCGACCTCGACTGTGTCCAACGCGGCAGGCGCGGCCGACGAAACGCGCAATTGGCGACTCCGGGTCACGATGACCGACGACGAAGGGCAATACAAAATGTCGAACGTGGAGTTTGTGGCATGAGCACACAGACACCGATCGAACAGATCACCGAGAGCGCATCCCAAAGACTCTCTCCCTCAACTTCATCCGGCGCCGTGCCCGTGCCGGCACCTCGGTCAGGCAAACATCGCAGGCGCAAAGCATTCGCGATCGTGATCAGTGCCTGCCTTGCCGTCGCGTCGATCGGCACGTGGACGTACCTGTTCTTCGGGGTCTCCCCCACTGACGATGCTGTTGCTCCGAACCGCCAACAGGTTGCCGTGGACGCGGCCGCGACCGCCGCGACCGCAATCCTGAGCTACAGCGCCGACACTGTCGAGACCGACCTCGGTGCCGCCAACCAACTCGTCACCGGCACGTTCGGTGACTACTACCGGACCTTCACCCGGGACGTCGTCGTGCCGGCAGCGAAGGAGAAGCGGATCAGCACGGTAGCGACAGTCGTCGGCAAAGCAATCTCGGCTTTCAGCGACGACACCGCATCCGTTCTCGTCTTCGTCAATCAGTCGACGACCACGGCCGCTGCCGCGGAACCCACCGTCACGACAACCACCATCCGCATCGAAGTGGAGCGCCACGGCGACCAGTGGCTTGTCGCAAAGTTCGACCCTTCCTGACCGCCGCCGATTCCGAAAGATCGCACTCACATGATCATCGACCTTGTCGACCCCCTGCAGTCCATCATCACAGCGATAGCGTTTCTCCTGTTCCGCGGTGTTTTGCCGCCGGCATGACAGACACCGTCGACAGCACCGGAGCCTCCAAGTCGCGCCGGGGCACGCTATCCGAACGAGACCCGCGCCACGGCACGATCAACGGCTACATCAACCTTGCCTGCCGGTGCGCCGCGTGCCGAGAGGCGAACCGCCGACAGCACGCCGACTACATCTCCCGTCTCCGCGCCCAGGGACGTACGGTGGGAGGTCACGGCACCACGGCGAGTTACGAGTGCGGCTGCCGATGCGTCGACTGCACCCGGGCCAATTCCGCCAAAGCACGAATCCGACGCCAGCAGAAGACCGTTCGTCCGCCACGCTCCAGCTGACGAGGACGGAAGCGAACACGGGCCCATGCGGGCGGCAGCGAAAGTTCAGGCCGACGTTGCCGCGCCGGGAATCTCCGCTGAGACGCCCGCGTGCCGGCGAATCATCAATTCGAACTCGTCGAAAACCCGGTGCAGTTCGTCTCTGTCGACCGGTGATCGCATCGACTGCACGCCGACGAGAAGGCTGATACCCATCAGCGACAGCGTCTCCACCGCGACCGGATCCGCCACCACCGCCGAGACCATTCCGCGCAACGCTGAGACACGCTCGTCATCGACTCGCCGCTGAAATTCGGCCACGAGTGGATCGCCATTGCTCCATGCACGAATCGCGAACTCGGACTCGTGCGGTAGCTGGGTCGCGAGTTCCTTCATCGTGAATATTCCTGCCAGCGCGTCGCCGGCTTGACCGGACAGTTCCTCGATCCGGAGCGTCTGTTCGCGCTCCCAATGGGTCAACAACTGCGGCGCAAACGCGTCCCAGCTGCCGAAATAGTTGTAGAACGATCCAGTGGTGACGCCGAGCATTTTGCAGAGGACGGTCATCTTCAGCGCGCGATGTCCTTCGGTGGCAAGAATATTCATCGCTGCCTCGAAGTAATCCTCACGTGTCACGGACAAACGCACGTGGCCCGACCTCCCCGCAATCATGTTAAAGCCGTGTGTAATAGACCTTATCTTTCGATTCTAGAGCGGCATCGACGATCGGAGCTTCACGAGGTCGGCGGGTCGCGGGACCGCCGACACGCGTGCCGTCAGTTCACACCGGACCCGATCGGAGGGTTGGTGCCGAGCGGGACATAACCGTCCTGGTCCCGGCAAGCGTCGACGTCGGGTGCCCGTCTGCCGGGATTTTCCATGCACGGGAAGTTCCGCGCACCACGGACAACACTCGGGTCGTCCTGCGCAATTGCGCAGTATCCGGGAGCCTGTGTCTCGATGGGGGCCGCATCCGCAGCTGAGCGACGCTGGTCAGGCGGAAGGTAGCCGGTGATGCACGGTGGGGGTGCGTTCACGCCGAGATTGAAGTCGAGGTTGCCCATGCCAGGTTCGGATCCGGCGACGACGCTTTGAATCGCCGCGGCCATCGCGGGGTACACGACCAAGATTTGCTCGAGACTCATGTGGTAGATCCGAAGCACGTCGGCGATCGAGTTCAGATTTGTCAGTGTGGTCGGCAGCGTTGGAGCAATCCTGTTGAAAAGGTCGGTTCCTTCGGCCCCTGCGGCGGCGCCGTTGACGAGAAGGCCACGGACGTGGTCGTCGTTGACTGCGACCGAGGTGGTGATCGAACCGAGGTACCCGGTCCACGCGCGGATCGCTCCGGCTGATTCGATCTGTGTATCCAGCAGTGGCCCGGCATTGTCGATGAGTTGCAGCGTCGGCTCCAGGTTCTTCTGACTCTCGTCGAGGAAATCGTCGAGGCCGTCGAGGATCTGCTGAATGTCGTTGCCGGAGTTGCGAAATGCCTCGCCACTTTCGTCGATCAAGGTCTGCAGGTCGGCTCGCGGCACATCCTGCAGCGCGGTGTCGAGCGTAGCGACCAATTGTGCGGTCGAGGTGGGAACTGCGTTGCTGACGATGGTGTCACCGTCGTCGAGGTAGGGTCCGTCGTCGGTTTGCGGGAGCAACTCGATGTACTGCTCGCCGATGGCGGACCGGCTGTGCACCTCTGCCCTGAGATTTGTCTTCGGGATATCGATGTCGTCCTCGAGATACATGGTGACGACGACCGCGTCACCGTCGATTCGCATTCCATCGACCACACCGACATGGATTCCGCGGTAGGTGACATTCGATTTCGGGTAGAGACCACCGCCGGACGGCAGAATCAGCTCGACGGTGTTGCGGCCGACGCCGAGCATCGACGGCACTCGCAGGTACTGACTCACAATCCAGCCGACCGACACAAGGGTGATGACGGCGAACGCGATCAGTTGATAGCGGACAAATTTCGATAAGAGCATCAGTTTCCGCCTTGCCCAGGAACGTTCAACGGTGTGATCAGCGGGTTGCCCTGGATCGGCGGGATCGGCGGTAGTTGCCCGAGTAGTCCACCCAGAGAAGCCAATTGGCCGGCGGCAGGTGTCCCGGTCAGCAGTGCCTTGTCGAGCCGTTCGGTGGTGAGATCCAGGTTGAGGAACAGGTTGGCAAAGTCGCCTTGAATCGCGTTGCGATAGGTGTTGAGCGGGAACGGCACCGTCAGCAGCAGTGACATCGACGACGGCAGAGCCGGTCCGGCGTCGGCCAAGCCGCGTAGCACCGGTTCCAACGCGCGGAGGTTGGCATCGAGGTCCTCGCGACTGCCGGTCACTACCTGGTCTGCCGCCGCAGCGAAGTCGCCAATTGCCGTGAGGGCGTTGGTCAGGTCGTCACGTTGTTCGTTCAGCGTCGTCAACGCGGGGTCGAGAGTTTCGAGACCTTCGTCGACGACGACGCGATCGTTGGCGACGACCGTCGCGAACCGGTCGAGTCCTTCCAGTGCGCGAATGATGTCGTCGCGTTGCTCGTTGAGGCGGCTGGTGAAGTCCTCGACATTGGTCAGCAAGTTCCGCACGATATCTTCGCGGCCGGACAGAGCCTCGCCGACCTCCCGATTGATTTCCTCCAATTTTCCGACACTGCCACCGGTGAGCAAGAACGACAAGGTCGACAGGGTCTGCTCGGTGGTGGGATATTGCCCAGCGCGATCCAGAGGGATTCGGTCGCCGTTATGCAGCTGTCCGGTCCCGGCCTCAGCCGGAGGAATCAGTTCCAGGTGCGACGATCCGAGCAGGCTGGTTACACCGATCTTTGCGGTGGTGTTTTCCGGCAGCACAACGTCCTCGTCGAGCGACACCGACAACAGAGCATGGTCGTCTTCGACCTCGATCCGCCGAACGGTGCCGACGTTGACGTCACTGACCCTGACACGGGCGTTCTCGGTCAACGTGGAGACATCTGGCATCTCGATGTCGATGCTCCACGCGCCTTCGCCGGTACCTTCCGTGCCGGGCAACGAGAACTGATTGAGTCCGGTCCATCCGCAGCCGCTGAGGGTGACCGCAAGCGTGATCCCGCACATGACGACAGTCGACGATCGAGCGCGCATCCTCATCGAGCACCGACTTCCGGAAGGCCGGGTAGCAGTAGGCCCGGCAGGCCTGGGACCGAGGGCAACGCCGGCGGAATCCGCAGCTGGGAGTCACCACCGGTCCGAACAGGCGCCGCCAAGCCCGGCTCGCTGTATTCGATTTGGTCAGGGGTGGCGCCGACGGAGTTGCCCACGACCGCTCCGATCGGGACATAGTTGAATGCAAGGGTTTTCAGCACCGGTCCGAGGTACTGCACGCAGAGGTCGGTGGCCTCTTGCGCACCTTGCTCCCCCGCGGCGGCAATCGCCGAGCAGATGAACTGCACCGGATTGGCGAAGTTCGCCAGCGCCGGCGCGCCGGTCAGCGAGTTCTGCGCGGGCTGGTAGATGTCGTAGAGGTTCACCAGAGCGGTAGGCCCGACGTGAAGCACCTGTTCCAAGTCTCGGCGGTTGTCGGCCAATGACTGTGTTGCGGTACCGAGTTTGTCGACAGTCGCGCCGAGAGCGTCTTTGTTGTCCCGGACAAACTGTTCGATGTCGGTCACAGCGAGGTCCAAATCGGCCACGGCGTCCCCGATCGAGGTCTCGCTCGCAGCGAAGACTTCGGTGACCGACGCGAGGTGGTCATTGAAGGCCACGATCTGCTGATGACTCTGTGACAATGCGTCCACGAGCACAGAGAGGTCGCGCACCATCGAAAACAGGTCCGTACGACCATCCGACAGTGCGGTTGTCGCCTGTGCGAGGTTGGCCAGAGTCTCGTGCAATGTGGATCCGTTTCCTCGCGCGTTGTCTGCCGCTTTGGTAACGAACTCGGCCAGAGTGCCGGTGGCATCACCGTCGTCCGATTGGGGCCCGAGGGTATCGGTCAGCCGGGTGAGCTGTTCCTTGATCTTGTCCCATTCGACCGGCACGGCGGTCCGGTCCTCGGGGATCGTGCCGCCATCGGGCAACGTCGGTCCGCCGGTGTAGGCGGGGGTCAGTTGCACGAACCGGGTGGTGACCAGGGTCGGCGCGATCAACACCGCTTGCACGTCTGCGGGGAGCTCCCACTTCTTGTCCATCCGCATGTGGACCGCGACGCGCGTTCCTTCCGGCTCGATCCGCTCCACCGACCCGACGTCCACACCGAGAATCCGGACTTCGTCGCCCGGGAAAAGCCCAACTGCGGCGGGGAAGTACCCGACGACGGTGCGCGAAGTCAGCTTCGGGACGACGACGTAGGCGAGAACGGCAAGAAGCGCCAGGACGCCAGCCGTCGACACGAGCGTGACAGTCTTGCGGCTCATGGTCATCGGGGTGGTCCTTCCGTTGCCGGTGGCGTCGGTACGCGACCGTCGCCGAGCGCGGCGTCGATGAACGGTTGAATGAATTGGCCAGGAAGCAAATTCCCCACATAAGCGGTGAAGAACGGTCCGCTGCCGACGGCGTCGTTGAGAGTGCGCGCGTAGCGCGCCAACCCCGGCAGCGCCGCCTCGATCGAGGCCTTGTTGCGCTCGAGCAGATCCAGCACGTTGTTCACCCGAGCGAGCGTGGGGCTCAACTGTTCCCGGTTGTCGGCGATCAAACCGCTGATCTGCTGGGAAACTGCAGCCACGTTGGTGGTGAGTGTCGAAATCGCCGACCGGCGTGCGTCGAGTTCGGCGAACAGCGTGTTGCCGTCCACGATCAACGCATTGATCTGGCGGCTACGTTCGGCCAGGACGCCGGTGACCGACGACCCGTCAGCCAGCAGCTTCTTCAATGCCTCGTCGCGCGAGCCCAACGAATCAGACAGTCGCGCAACACCGTCGAGGGCAGTGCCTAGCTCCGGCGAGGTTTCGTCGAGCACACCCGCGGTGGCCCGTAGCGCGTCCGACAGTTGGTCGGTGTCGATGTCTTCGACGTTCGCAGCAAGCTTTCCGAGTTCGGTCGGCAGATCGTAGGGTGTGCGCGTGCGTTCCAGCGGTATAGCTGTGTCGGCGTCGAATCTGTCGTCGTCGGTGCTGGGTATCAGCACGATCGCCTTTGCGCCGAGCACCGAGCGGGTACGCATCTGCGCGCTCGGCGCCTCCCCCAGATTCAGATCGTCGCGGATCGACATAGTGATCTCGACGTCGTTACCGCGTAGTTCCAGGTCCCGAACGGTGCCGACATCTACACCGGCGAACTCCACCTTGTCGCCGGTCTTTATGCCACCAGCATCGGCAAAGACCGCCCGGATTTCATGGTCGGAATCGAGAAAGGGAAGTTGGTCGTAGTTGGAAACCGTTGCGACGGTGGCCAGAATAAGTGCGATACCGACGACGCCGGTGCGGGTCGTGTTGCGGTTCTCGAAGCGTCTCATTGCGGTGTCACGCACCTGCCTTGTTTCTGTTGCACGAGTTTGGTGATGATCGGCGTTCCGCCGGGGCCGTCGACCTTGAGCGTCACCGCGCACAGGTAGAAGTTGAAGAAACTGCCATAGGCGCCGAGCCGGCTCAACCGCTGGTAGGCGTCGGGAAGCTCGGTCAGCACCGCTTCGATCTGCGCGCTTCCATCATCGAGAACAGTTGCGGCGCGGTTTATTTCGGCGACATCGGCACGAATCGCGGGCCTGTCGTCGAGCAGCAGGTCGGCGACGGTTGCAGTGCCACTGTTGATCCGCACCAGTGCGTCGGCAATCGGCGTGCTGCGCTGCGACAGCGTGGTAACCAGCTGCTGCAACTGGTCGATGATGTTCGACAGCGCCTGGCTGTCGTCACCGACGGTTTGCAGCGTCGTGCCCAAGTTGGCGATCACTGCGCCGATCAACTGGTCGCGATCGGCCAGTCGGCTGGTAAGAGCGGCGACTTGTTGCAGGATCCCCGTGATCGTTCCACCTTGGCCCTGCAGCACGCGCAGCAGTTCACCGGAGAGCCGGTCGACTTGCTCGGGCTCCAACGAGCGCGTCAACGGTGCGAGCCCGCCGAGCAGCGCATCGATGTCGAGCGCCGACTTCGTTTGTGTGGCAGGAAAACTGCCATCCTCCGGCATGGGTTCGGCAATGTTCGGACCGTTGACGACCTCGAGGTACCTATCACCGAGCAGGTTTTGATAGCGAACCTGCAAGGTGGCGTCCTTGGTAATGCGGACGCTGTCCGCGACGTCGAAATCGACGTGCGCGGTTCGGTTTTCGAGTTTCACGGACCGCACACGACCGACATCCACGCCGGCCAGACGTACGACCTGGCCTTCCTTCAACCCGGATGCGTCACCGAAATCGGCCTGGTACGGCGTCCGACTGTCGAGCCGGATCTGACCGAGTACGAGTATCAACATTCCGAGCACGAGCAGCATGGCGAGCGCGAACACCCCGAATTTGGCAACGTTCTTGGTCATCGCAGCCCTCCGGGAATTCCGTACAGCATGAAGTCGAGAACGTTCAATTGAGCCGGACGGTCCGATGCCGCATACGGATTGACGCCGGTATCGGTTACCAGGTACTTCGCTGGCCCGTTCGCGATGTCGAGGTATGGCAATTCGCCGCACCGCGGACCGCCGCCCGCGGCGACTTGTGGCAGGTTTCGCGGGTTCCTGTAGGGCATATCGCCGGCCAGCACGGTCGCGCTGATATTGAAGCCGGGAACCGTGCCGCCGATGACGTCTTCCACGTACGCGCGGGCTTTGTCCAGGCCCTGAAAGAAGCAGGCGAATTCCGGTGAGTACTCCTCGAGCAGTTCGGATGTGGGTCGCAGTTGTTCCATCAACAGGTCGATCGACCGTTCGTTCTGTCGGAGCAGATCACTGCCGGTGGTGCCAAATCCGATTGCGGCGAGGAAGAACTGGTCCAATGGCTCCTTCAGCTCCACGACGGTGGATCCGGTGGTGGTCAGGGCGTCGACGCTGGCGAGAAACTCGGGCGCGACCTCGGCGTAGACATTGGCGACTTCAGCGGTGGCGACGAGATCCTGCTGCAGATTGTCCAGGCTCGGACGCAGCGCGTTCAGGTAGGAGTCGGCCTGCTCCAGGGTATGACCGAACTGCTTTCCCCGGCCACGAAAGGCGTCGGATATGGCAGTCAGCGTCGCGTTGAGATCTTCTGGCGAGATCGCTTCGAGCACGGTCGTAAGCCGCTCGAACAATGTGTTCAGTTCAGGTGTGATGTTGCGGCTGTCGATGGTATCGCCGGTCGAAATCGGTTGCTCGTCCAGGTCTTTCGGCAATCCCAGGTTGATGTACTTGGCGCCGAACACTGTCGTCGAATCGATCGATGCGACCACGTTCGCCGGGATCGAACCGGCCTGCTCGGGGAAGAGGTCGAGTTCGATTTTCGCGTAGCCGTCGACCTCTTCTACCGCGCCGACGCGGCCGACCTGGACGTCGAGCAGTTTGACGCGGGCACCGGGTTCGAGGATGAGGCCCGAGCGAGGTGCGAGCAGTGCGACCTTCACGCTGTCGACGAAAGCGCCGCGGAACTGGAGCGCGACAAAGACGGCGATCAGTGCCAGCGCGACGACGAATACTGCTCCGGCGGTGGTGTAGTGCGGCTGGCGGGGCGCACGCCGCTGTCGCTGCCCGGTCATCCGGCGAAGTTGAAGTTGCCCGACACGCCGTAGACGGCCAGGGAGACGGCAAGGCAGACGAAAACTACTGCAGCCAACGACGCACGCACGGCACGGCCGACCGCTTCACCGACACCGGCGGGTCCGCCCGATGCGTTGTAGCCGAAGTAGGTGTGGATCAACATGACGACAAGTCCCATCAAGATCGCTTGCAGGAAGGACCAGAGCAAGTCCGTCGGCACCAGGAAGGAAGTGAAGTAGTGGTCATAGACACCGCCGGATTGGCCGTAGACCACGATCGTGATCGTCCGGCTCGCGAGAAAAGAGGCGATGACCGCGACACCGTAGATCGGAACGATCGCGATCATGCCCGCCACAATGCGGGTGGAGGCAAGGTAGGGCACCGACCGCACAGCCATGACCTCGAGCGCGTCGATCTCTTCCGAGATCCGCATAGCGCCCAATTGTGCTGTCGCACCGGCACCGATCGTCGCGGCCAGCCCGACCCCGGCGATCACCGGCGCAGCGATGCGCACGTTCACGTACGCCGCGAAGAACCCGGTGAGCGCTTCCACGCCGATGTCGCCGAGCGAGGAGTAGCCCTGCAATGCGACGACTGCGCCGGCCGACAAGGTGAGGAACCCGCAGATAACCACGGTTCCGCCGATCAGGGCCAGGGCGCCCGATCCCAGCGCGACTTCGGCGACCAGGCGAATGGTTTCGCGCGGGAAATGCTTGATAGCGGTAGGTATTTCGGCGATGGCGTTTCGGTAGAACACTGCTTGGCGGCCGACTTCGTCCAGCGACCTCTTCGCGCTCTTTCCGCGCTGGACGGTGTTGGTCTTGGCCCGGTCGAGCACACCCGACCGGCGTACGGCGATTGTCATCATCTACCTGCTGTCATCTTGATTCCGATGGCGGTCATCACGACATTGACCAGGAACAACGCCATGAACGCGTACACGACGGTTTCGTTGACCGCCTGCCCGACGCTTTTCGGTCCGCCCTTGACCGTGAGCCCCCGATAGCACGCGATCAACGCGGCAATGAGTCCGAACGCACCAGCTTTGACCTGGGAAATCAGCAGTTCCGGCAGTCCGGTGAGCAGCGGGATACCGTCAACGAAGGCGCCGGGGGTCACGTTCTGGAAGAAGACCGAGAACCCGAAGCTGCCGACGATGCCGATCGCGCAGACAAGCGCATTGAGCAGCAGGGCAACGACAGTCGATGCCAGAACTCGAGGTGACACCAGCCGCACGACGGGATCGATACCCAGCACTTCCATCGCGTCGATCTCCTCGCGAATGGTGCGCGAGCCGAGATCGGCGCAGATCGCGGTTGCACCGGCACCGGCTACCACCAGCACGGTCACCACCGGCCCCACCTGGGTAACCGCGCCCAGCGTCGCTCCCGCGCCGGCAACATCCGAAGCGCCGAACTCCGCGGCCAAGATGTTGAAGGTAAAGCTGATGAGCGCCGTAAATGGCAGAGCAACAAGCAAAGTCGGCAACAATGACACTCGCACGATGAACCAGCACTGGTCGATGAACTCGCGCCACTGGAACGGCCATACGACCATTCCACGAAAGGCGTCCGCCGAAAGCGCAAAAAACTCCCCGAGAGATCCGAGCGGACGCAGCAGCACCTTCGTCGTCATCCTTGCTCCTTCGCCGGCCGCCCATTCAAACCTAAGGTAAATTAGCTTATCTATCCGAGGCGGTCAACCAGTGACGTCGAACATCGCGAGGCACCGTTTGCCGGGCTCGCTTTTCGCGACTGCGGACCTTACGATGCGCCGATGAACGACTGGAGAGTACGTGGAGCGGCGTTGGCTGCAGCGCTGGTGACCACTCGCATGCTGATCGACCTCGGAGTCGAGGCGTCGCCCGACGCGGGAATAGTGTTGCGCTACACCGGCTTGATCGCCATTGTGGCCATTGCGGTGGCGTGGGGATTTCTGGATGGCCAGCGCGATCGCAGACGCAATCCAGATCCCGATCGCGGCGCCGACCTGACGATCGTGTGGCTTGCGGCTGCCGCCGCAGCAGGAGTCGGTGCCGCCGTGGTCGCCTGGTTGCTGGGTGTACTCAGCCCGCTCGACCTCGGCGGAAATTCACTCCTGTTCGAACTGACTTCGGGTGCAGCGTGGTCGATGCTGCTCGTGTTCGCGTCAGCCCTCGCGGGATCGACGGCCGGCGCCCGCGTGGCCGGGACGTCACAGGGCGCCCGGTCACCGGAGGTCACGGTCTCGGCACCATCCGGGTAGCCGCGCGCTCCGCGCAGTCGCCTCGACGAAGAATCCGCGAGACATCCCTGGCCATTTGACCTAAGGTAAGTTATCTTTGGTTTCAGTTAACCAGAGACCAGAGGAGCTCTCGTGTATTTGACTCAAGCCCTGCACCGCTGGGCCAGCGCGACACTCGCCGGGGTCGCGACGGCATGTGGTGAGCGCGTCCGCACATTTGCCGAGACGCGCGAACGGGTCTCGCGACTCGCCGGTGGCTTACGCAGAATCGGCGTCGCACACGAGGATCGCGTCGGGATCCTGTCGCTGAACTCCGACCGCTACATCGAGAGCTTGTTTGCAATTCCCTGGGCGGATGGCGTGCTGAACCCGGTGAACATCCGGTGGAGTCCCACCGAGATCGCCTACTCACTGGAAGACTCGCAGACTCGAGTTCTGATCGTCGATGATGTTTTCGCGCAGGCAGTTCCGGCTGTGCAGGCGATCTACCCGGGTCTGCGGACCGTCATCCACGCCGGTGACGGGCCGACACCGGACTTCGCGATCTCCTACGAAGAACTCATCACCGAGTCGGAGCCGACCGGCGACGCCTGTCGCTCGGGTGACGATCTGGCCGGAATCTTCTACACCGGTGGAACCACCGGAGCGCCAAAGGGTGTCATGCTCACCCATGCCAACCTGGTCAGCGCCGCGCTCGGCGGGCTCGCCTCCGGAAGCTTCTTTCGGCACGGTGTCACACCGCGCTCCCTGCATGTGGCGCCGGTGTTTCATCTCGCCGATTTCGCTTTCTTTCTCATGACCAGCATCGGCGGCGGCGCCAACATCGCCGTCCCGATGTTCGATCCGGAGAACGTGCTCGAATTGATCGGTACGCAATCGGTCACGGACACACTGCTCGTCCCGACCATGATTCAAATGCTGGCCGATCACCCGAAGGTATCGGCGTACGACATGTCGTCGTTGCGAACGATCGTCTACGGTGCCTCGCCGATCTCACCGGCACTGCTCGGCCGCGCCCAAAATGCATGGCCCACCGTTGATTTCGTGCAGGCATACGGCATGACAGAACTTGCCGCACTCGCAACGATTCTGCCTGCCGCAGACCACTCCGACGGCACCCGGCAACGGTCGGCGGGACTAATGGCACCGATATCGGAGGTTCGCATCGCCGACGGCGACGGCACCAACGTGCCACATGGCGTCGTCGGCGAAATTTGGGTTCGTGGCCCGCAAGTCATGCGCGGATATTGGCACAAGCCGCAGGAAACAACCGAGGCGCTGCAGAACGGGTGGATGCGCACCGGGGACGCCGGATACCTCGACGAGGACGGCTACCTCTACATTGTCGATCGGCTCAAGGACATGATCATCACCGGTGGGGAAAACGTCTACTCGAGCGAAGTCGAGAACGCACTTGCCCAGCACAAAGCTGTCGCGGCCTGCGCAGTGATAGGCCTCCCCGACGAGCGGTGGGGAGAGCGCGTGCACGCTGTGATCGTCAGGGCTCCGCACTCTTCCGTGACCGCCGCCGAACTACAGGTGCACACCCGCAACCTGATCGCGGGCTACAAGGTTCCCCGATCGGTCAGCTTTGTCGACGCTCTCCCCATTTCGGGTGCAGGCAAGATCCTCAAACGTTCGTTGCGTGACACGATCGAGAACTCGTCGCGTTCCTGAACATTTGCAAGGTGGTCACGCGCCTTCGATATCGAACACGTTCACACGCAAGGAGATCGGCTATGAACGAGTCACAATCTCGACGTTTCGCACAGGTCGCGGCGCCAGACGCCGACCCTCGCGAATCGATCACTGATGTCGTCGCGCGCCTACGCGCAACCTTCGCATCTGGGCGCACACGTTCCGCCACGTGGCGGCGGAACCAGCTGGTGGCGCTCGAGCGACTGCTCACCGATCGCGAAGCCGACTTTGCCGAAGCGCTGGCCAAGGATCTGGGACGTCCCGCGACCGATGCGTGGCTGGCCGACCTCGCCCCAGTCACAGCGGAGGCACGGTTCGCACGCAAACACCTCGGCAAGTGGATGCGACCCAAGCGCGTCGGGGTTCCGTTGGCGGCGATGCCGGCACGCGCGTGGTACGAGTACGAACCGCTGGGCGTCACCTTGATCATCGGTCCGTGGAACTACCCTGTCTTCCTTGCGCTTTCACCCCTCGTCGGTGCCCTCGCGGCCGGCAACTGCGCGATCGTCAAGCCGTCGGAACACACACCGACCGTGTCGGCGAAACTTGCCGAGCTGCTCCCCCGCTACCTCGACGCGGACGCTGTCGCCGTAGTCCAAGGCGCCGCCGCCGAGACTCAGAATCTACTCGCGCAAGGCCTCGACCATGCCTTCTTCACCGGAGGACCGGAAATCGGCAAGGCCGTAATGACCGCAGCGGCTGCCCATCTGACGCCGGTCACCCTAGAGCTCGGCGGCAAGAGCCCGGCAATCGTGACCGCCGAGTCCAACATTCGCACCGCCGCACGTCGAATCGCATGGACGAAGACGCTGAACTCCGGCCAGACCTGCGTCGCGCCGGATTACGTCCTCGTCGACGAAAGGGTGCGCGACCGATTCATCGCCGAACTGTGCGAGGCACTCGATACCTTCCTGCAGGAGTCACCCCCGCTCCTGCCCCTCGTCAATTCCCGGCACGCTGCGCGAATCCAGCAGCTACTCAACAAATCCGGTGGGAAAATCGTGCGGGGTGGTCACGTTGATGTCGACGGCGCCGCAGCTCATCTTTCGATCGTCCTGGACCCCGCGCTCAACTCGGCCCTGATGACGGAGGAAATCTTCGGCCCGATCCTGCCCGTTGTCACGATCGACTCGCTCGACGCCGCGATAGCCCACGTGCGCCGTGGCCCCAAACCACTCGCTGTGTATTTGTTCAGCGGCAGGCGACATGAGCAGCGCCGCGTACTCGACGAAATCAGCAACGGCGGAACGGTAATCAATCATTTGATGTACCAAGTGCTCGTATCGCAACTGCCGTTCGGCGGCGTAGGAAATTCCGGGATGGGCACCTACCACGGCAAGTGGGGATTCGAGACCTTCAGCCATCGCAAGTCCGTACTGCGCAAGGCCGCCTGGCCCGACCCGAACATTCTCTACCCGCCGTACACCGCAGCCAAGGAGCGGCTCTTGCGGCGAGTGTTCTGACACCGGTCGCGACCCGAATGCCTAGTCGAAGAATAGATTTCGACGCAGCAACATTCGCGGAGGCGACCCTAGCGTCGGCCCCCGCTATCTGCAGCATCTCGGCGAGGTCGGTAGTTTGACTGCAGGGCGTCCGGTAACTCGACCTGCTTCACGTTCGTGCTCGTCTATTCGTTGCCTCAGGCGGTCGACGGGCCGGCTGGAGGTGGCGGGTCAGGAACTCGATCTGGTCCGTCACGAGATGCTCGAACGGCTCACCGAGATAGAAGGCGAAGTGGCCGGCGTCGTAGGTCTTGATCTCGCCGCGTGGTGCGGTGCGCGCGTAGCGGAGCGTCTCCTCAGGAGGGGTCACGGTGTCGCTGTTGCTGACGCAGAACAGAATTGGCATCGAGACCTTTTTGGCCGCCTTTCCAGGCCGATACGCCACGGCCGTAGGGATGAACCGAGCGGCGACCTCGTTGCGGAAATCGTTTCCGTCCGGAACCAGGGCGAGGTAGCCGGGAAGGGCGTCCGGGGCGTTCATGAGAGCGACCGAACCGGGGGCACCGGCGAGAGGGATCATGGCGGGCTCGCTTCCGCGAACCATGGCCAGCAGGTCTCGAGTGAGGAACGGTAGTCCCTTGAGCGTGGCGAGCGGACCCAACGCGCGCGCCGATGCCAGACCATCGGTGAACGGGCATTGGGACACGGCCGCACGCAGCTCGGGGTGGCGCGATGCGACGGTGATGGCGTGGCCGCCACCGAAGGAGCTGCCCCAGACCGCAAGTCGCGTGCCGTCCACGTCGCGGCGTCCCTTGATGTGTTCGATCGCGGCATCCCAGTCGGCGAGCTGTCGCTTGATCGACAGCAGCTGGCGGGGCTGGCCGCCGCTGTCGCCGAAGTGGCGATACGTGAAGGCGAACGCTGCGATCCCGGCCTCGGCGAACCGCTCGGCGAAGGCATCCAGGCGCATGTCGCGCGTCGCACCCAGCCCATGACCGAGGATCACCACTGGCGGAGCGGTTACGCCTGCGGGAAGGTAAAGCCATGCTGCGCAGGTAGTTTCGCCCGAAGTGAACTCGACATCGTGCCGAGTGTAGGTCCGTGACTCGACCATCACCGACTCACCCTTCCTTCTTCGTTGCGGACTCTGCCGTTGCGAGCTCCAACTGCGGACACCGTGCCCGCTTCGAGGGCCTCTTCGAAGACGCCTGGGCTGTAGAGCGGCAGCTCGCCTAACGCGTCGGTGGTTGCCATGTAATCGAGCATCAGCCGCTGGCCCACTTCCGACAGCGCGGTGGTCAGGAACTCTGCGCGTTCGACGTGCAGGCCGTCGGTCAACGACATCGACCCGCCGAGGTACACCGACCGCTTGATCGCGGCGAGCGATCCCTTGGGTCGCGATCCGAAGTGCTCGGCCAATTCGATTGCCCTGGCCAGGACCTGCTCCTGCGGCACGACGTCGTCGACGGCTCCGTTGGCCAGAGCCTGCGCGGGAGTGAACGGTTTGCCCTCCAGGATTGCGACCAGCGACTGGTGCATGCCGATCAGCCGGGTCAACCGCTGCGTGCCACCGCCGCCGGGCATGATCCCCAGCAACACTTCGGGCTGACCGAGGACGAAGTCACCGTCGGCCATTACTCGCAGGTCGTTGGCCCAGGTGAACTCCGCACCCAGGCCCAGGGCCGAACCATTCAGCGCCGCAACAAAAATGACGCCACTGCGGTTCATCTTCAAGAACGTCTCGTGCAAGCGCTCGAGTTGGACCGCGGGCCACAACGGTGTCCTTCCCAGCAGGGCCTGGAATCCACCCGCCCGATTGACCCCCTTGGCTGTACGCGCGAGTGCGGACGCACCCTTGACCCCGACCGAGGGGACCTTCGCTCCGCCCGCTTGCAACCAGCGGACCTCAGCGTGGCTGACGAACCGTTCGGGATGGGTTCCGGTGAAGACGACCGCGTGCACGCCCGGGTCTGCGTCGGCACGCTCTACCAGCGCATCCAATTGCTCGGCGATGTCGTTGCCGAACAGACCGAGTGGACCGCCGTCGATTCGCGCGACCAACACGCTGCCGCGGTCCTCGATCTCGAGATTTCCCCTGACTTCTACTGCCATGACTGCTTCCTTCGGTAAGTGCTTGCGGCTGAACTGCATTGGATCGTGGTTGGTGGTATCGAGGGTCGGTCGTCGAGGTCGCACTTCACCATTGCCCTTCCGAACACGCGCCCCGCGCTGTCGAGCAATGGCTAGTTCCCCGCGTGAGGAACGAGCTGCTCGTTTCGACCGAGGGCGGAGACCTCACGTTCGAGGGCCGGGACCCACTTAGCCGCGAAGCGCCGGGACCACAGCCCCGCTGGCGGCGAGCTCAGCAGCGCCTTTGCCCAATTCGCAATACCGACCGCGCGAGGTACGTACACACGGGCGCGCCTACTGGTGAGCCCGTCGACGATCGCTTCCGCAACCGTATCCACACTCGTCGTAACGTTTCCCGGGTACGGCAGTTCCGCGCGCAGGCGATCGAAGGACGGAAGGTCCTGTGCCGCACCGCGTACCAAGTCTGTGTCGATCCATGAGGGGTGTACCAAGCCGACTGTGATGCCTAAATGCGCAACCTCTTGCCGGTAGGCGAGCGCCAGCATTTCGACTCCGGCCTTGCTTGCTCCGTAGGACGCCATCGAGGGCAGGGACAGGAATGACAGAGCGGACGCGACAACCACCACGTGTCCCCGACTGCGCTCGAGATGCGGGGTCGCGAACTTCAGGGTCCTGAACGTTCCGTTCAGATTGACGTCGAGGACCTTTACGAAGGAGTCCTCCTCCGCTTGCCGCACAGTGCCGTAGGCCACGACCCCGGCATTCGCCACCACACAGTCGATACCGCCCATGACGACGGCAACCTCGTCGATTGCGGAACGGAGGGCGGCGCCGTCCCGGACGTCGGCCTCACGCCATGTCGCCGACGGCCCGAGTTCGTCGGCGAGCGCCTCCAGGCGGCCGGCCTCGAGACCGATCAACGCAACGCGGGCGCCCCGCTCAGCGGCAAGTCGCGCCACCTGTTCCCCGATGCCTCGCGCACCGCCGGTTACGACGACCCTTCGGCCAAGCAGTTTGTGTGTCATGCCACGACCATAACTTGGTTATTTCAGGTTGACAAGGCTTCGCCGCCCGGTTGCAAAGCGTTGATAACGAAGTTATGCTGAAGCAAACCGGCCGATACCCTCCAGGAAGTAGGACCTCGTGAAAGCGTTCGTCGTCGACAAATACGGGAAGGACGGCCTGCGCGCCGCCGACGTACCCGAGCCCACCGTCGGCGCCAACGACGTCCTCGTCAAGGTGAGTGCGGCAAGCATCAATCCACTGGACAAGATGGTCCGCAACGGCGAGTTCAAGCAGCTCTTGAAGTACAAGAAGCCGTTCGTGCTCGGCCATGACGTCGCAGGCGTCGTCACCCAGGTCGGCTCTGCCGTAAGCGGATTCACCGTGGGCGACCAGATCTACGCCCGGCCCCGCGACCTGCGCATCGGTACCTTTGCCGAGTACATCGCGATCGACCACAACGACGTCGCCGCCAAGCCCGCCTCACTGTCCTTGCACGAGGCGGCAGCGGTTCCCCTTGTGGCGCTGGCCGCCCGGCAAATCCTCATCGACCGCGCGAATGTTCAACCCGGACAGAAGGTCCTCGTCCACGCCGGAGCCGGCGGACTCGGGTCCACCGTCATCCAACTCGCGAAGTACCTCGGCGCCCACGTCGCGACGACCGCAGCCGGCGCCGACGTCGATCGCGTGCGCAGCCTCGGCGCGGACGTAGTGGTCGATTACGCCAAAGATGATTTCTCACAGCTGCTTTCGGGCTACGACCTCGTTCTGGATTCGCTCGGCGGTAAGAATCTCGAGAAGTCCTTGACCGTGCTGAAGCCTGGCGGTCTCGCTATCGGCGTCGCCGGTCCCCCCGACGCCGGGTTCGCCAAGCAGTTGGGCCTGCCGGGATTCATGGGCCTCCCGATGAACTTCCTGAGCCGTAAGGTCCGCGCCGCCGCGAAACGCCAGGGCGTGCGCTACTCGTTCTTCTTCATGCAGGCCAACGGGACGCAGCTACGCGAGCTCGCCGCGCTCTACGACGCCGGCCACCTGCGCCCTGTCATCGACCGGACATTTCCCTTCGAACAGACCCTCGACGCACTCGAATACGTCGAGCAGGGCAAGGCCAAGGGCAAGATCGTCATCACACTCGATTGAATCCGAACGCCGGACATGGTGGCATCTTCCAGCATCACCCACGGTTTATCGGCGATGCGCTCGAAATTCTAGCCTCGTGAATGCGAGACACGTAGGGCCGACTCGTGCGATGCGAGCGCACGATCACGCCGGTCACCCAGCCCGACAACAAGATTCACACCCGTCGGCATCATCACCTGCACCACCGGGTCGTCGAAGGCGACGAAGTGCTCGGCCAACTCGAGGGTGATGTAGCCGTGGACGTAGCTCCAGAGTTGAGCCGCGACAACCTCCGGATCCTGCGGCTCGATCCGGCCCGAGTTCGCGAGACGAACACACGCTTCGAGCATGTGGGCGAACGCATCTCGGAACGCATGCGAACGCCCACTGAAACGAATGTCCGATTCCCCCATCGGCCGATACGTCGCGCGTGTGGACAGACCGAACATCAGGTCGTAGAGGTGCGGGTTCTGTCGTGCGACCCGACGACAAGACAAAGCCATGGCGAAGAGATCCGCGACTGGGTCCGCAGTCGTCGGCGTCTCGGAAAACGCTCGGTCGAGATCGTTGAATCCCTCGTCGACTACGGCGCGGACGAGCTCTGGGATCCCACCGAAGTGGCTGTAGACCACCATTGTCGACAACCCGGTTGCCGCAGCGACCGTCCGCGCCTTGATCGCCGAGGGCCCCTGCTCGGCCAGCAGACCGATGGTCGCTCTGACGAGCCGCGCCGGCACGCTTTCAGTCGTCGAATCCTCGGACATGTCTTTCATACTTCCACCTGACTCCGCAGCGGTTCGATCTCGAGCCTGCGACTCGCGAATCCGCACCGACCCGGCCTTGCGAACGACACCCGGGCAACGGTTGCCCGGCGCGTATAACGTAGTTATAGTCAAAGTGTAACTTAGTTATGACGCCCGGCGGGCAGATGAAGAGCGGACGAGTACTTCGGTGCCGCCAGGTCCGTATCAGGACGCCACATCAGATAGGTAAGCCCGAGATGAACTTCCCATCCCTGCCCGACCGCCGGTCCGCTACCGACCCCGGCGCACGCGCCATCTCCGACCGGGCTCAGTCACTCACCAATATCCAACTGCTACAACGGGTTCGAGCGGCTGCTCGACAACTTCACGACCTCGGGATCGGCCCGGGTGACGTCGTTGCCCTGAAGCTGACGAACCGACTCGAATTCGTGGTCCTGATGTTCGCGACCTGGCGGCTCGGCGCCGCCGTCACACCGGTAAATCCGAGCCTGACCAATGCCGAAATGGTTCGGCAACTAGATGATTCGGGCGCGCGCCTGCTGGTTATCGAGGACGCCGCGCCTCTCACACGCAAGGTGGCCATACTCGCCGTGGGCGACCTGTACATCGACGCGACGGAGACAGACCCGGCACCGGTGGCGAATTCGTCGGCGCTGGCGTTGCTCATCTACACCAGCGGCACCACCGGGATTCCGAAGGGCGTCATGCTCGATCACGCCAACCTCGATGCGATGGCAGCCATGGGTGCCGAAGCGTTGCAGCTCGGGCCAGCCGATCGGTGTCTGCTGATCTTGCCACTCTTCCATGTCAACGGCATCGTCGTCAGCGTCCTCACACCGTTGCTCACCGGTGGAAGTGTCGTGATTGCCGGCCGGTTCGACCCCCGCTCCTTCTTCGACGTGGTCGAGCGCGAGCGCCCCACCTTCTTCAGCGGCGTGCCGACGATCTACAGCATGCTCGCCGCGGTGCCCGACGAAGTCGCACCGGACACGTCGTCGGTACGGTTCGCAATCTGCGGCGCAGCACCGGCTTCCGCCGAATTACTGACGCGTTTCGAGAACCGCTACGGGTTCGGACTCGTCGAGGGGTACGGGTTGTCGGAGGGAACGTGCGGCTCCACCATCAACCCGGTCGACGGTCCTCGACGCGTCGGCACGGTAGGAATTGCGTTCCCGGGTCAGGACATTCGGATCATCGACCAGAACGGTACCGAGATGGCCCAGGGCCTCGACGGGGAAGTCGTCGTGCGCGGCCCCAATGTGATGCGTGGCTATCTCGGTCGCCCGGAGGAAACCGAGCGGGTCCTCGTCGACGGCTGGTTGCATACCGGTGACGTGGGGCATCTCGATGCAGACGGCTATCTGACGCTGGTCGGGCGGTCGAAGGACATGATCATCCGTGGCGGCGAGAACATCTACCCGAAGGAGATCGAGGACGTGCTGACGGGCGACGCGTCCGTCCTCGATGCCGCCGTCATCGGTGCGCCCGACGACAAGTGGGGCGAAGTCGTCGTCGCCTACGTCCAGCCGCGAGCGGGCGCAACGGTCGACCCCGCGGCATTGAAGTCCCTGTGCGCACGCCAACTCAGCGGCTACAAACGGCCTACCTCTCTCGTCGTCGTCGAGACAATCCCCAAGAATGCGGTCGGCAAGACAGACAAGAACTCGCTGCGCACAATCCATCGAAGTGCAATGACGGCGGCCGAAGCGCCGTCGAATTAGGCCTACTACCACATTGATTCAGGAGAACACGTGACGTCGATCAACTTCTTCAGCGCGGAGTGACGAAAATCTATGCCGCAGCAAGTGATCCGCGGAAGATCGACGCAAGCGATCCGCGGGTCGTACCGCTGCAACTCGAAGTCACCAGCGCGACGTCCATTGCCGATGCCGCGCAAGCGGCGCCGGACGTCAGCGTTCTCATCAACAGCGCAGGCATCGCACGAGGGGCCTCGGTCCTCGACACGGACGCGTCGAGGCTCCGCGAGGAGATGGAGACGAATCTGTTCGGCCCGCTCCCGCTCGCGTCCACATTCGCCGACCGAATTGCCGACCGGTCCGGTGTCATCGTCAACGTCTCGTCGGTACTTGCCTGGTTACCGGTCGGAGCGAGCTACGTCGTCTCGAAGGCGGCGCTCTGGAATGCCACGGACTCCATGCGAACCGAACTGACGCCACGCACTGTGCAAGTAGTAGGCGTCTACGTGGGACTCGTCGATACCGACATGAGCCGATTTTCCCACACGCCGGAGTCGTAGTTGAGCGGCTGGACACGCGGCGGTGTCCCAGCCCCTCCCGCTGCCGTAGCGGACCTACTTGGAAGTCGTGGCCGCAGCCAGCACAGCATCGTTGACGGCAGTGGGAGTGATCCCAACGAGCGCCTTCTGTACGCGACTTGTGTTGTCGCACAGGTAACGCCGCTTCGGACGGTTAGATGTCAGCGCGTGGTCGACGGCTTTCACCACCCTCTTGGGATCGGCTGCCAACTTCTGCATGCGCCCCAGCAACTTTCGAGTCCCGGCGAGGTGAGCGGCGTACAGAGCGCGATGCTGATCGGTCAGTCGCGCAACCATCCGGTCGTGCTCGTCGAGCATGTCGGTCCACATGTCGGTCCGGATGGCGCCGGGCTCGATGAGAGAGACGGGAATTTGCCACGGGCGCAACTCCATACGTAGTGCGTCGGCCAACGATTCGACGGCGTATTTCGAGGCGCAGTAGGCGCCGGTGCCCGGCGTGGTGATCAATCCGAGTACAGATGACATGAACAGCACCCGCCCGCGCGCGGCACGTATTTTCGGCAGGACCGCCTGTGTGACTGCGATCTGGGCGGTGACGTTGACGTCGAGTTGCTGCGACAACGCATCGATGGACAACGCCTCCACGGGTCCGTTCACGATGATGCCGGCGTTGTTCACGACACCGTTCAACGCGGCCGGGAGCTGGTCGGAAAGCGTTGCGATGGACGATCTGTCGGTGACGTCGAGGGCGACAGCGTGCACGTTTGGCAGGCGCTCGAGACTACCCAGTGCGGTGTCGGACCGAGCAGTGGCATAGACGTCCCACCCTCGTCGGCTCATGTGTTCGGTGATGGCCAGACCAATTCCTCTGCCGGCGCCGGTAACCAATAATGCAGGCATCGTGCTTCCCTTTTCCTCGTGGTCGTGCGGTCGGCATCGGAAACGGTTTCGATTCAGTGATCGGCGAGAAATTCCAGGGCTGCAGGCACGAATTCGTGGTGATACTGGAAGACCCCACCGTGGCCTGAGTTCGGATAGATGGTCAGCTGGGCGTTGGGTAGCCGGCGGGCGAGGTCGGCAGAATGCTCGGATGCAACCATGAGGTCTTTGTCGCCGTTGGCGACGAGGACGGGTGCAGTGATGACGGACAGGTCGTCGGGCGCCGACCCGCCGCCGCGAACGATCGCTTGCAGTTGTGCGCGGCGCGCCTGCAAGGAGATCTTCTTGTCGCGGTCGGTACGGCGTTCGGACAAGCGGGTGAAGTAGGCATCGGCGGCCCGCTTGCCCTCGGCGGTGCGGGGAAAGAACAAGAAGTGACGGGCATCCTTGCGGGCGAGGATCGCTTTCAGATAGGCCAGCCCGACGATCCGGGTCATCTTGTCGATCCCGCCGCCGCCGCGTGGTCCGGTTCCCGCAAGAATGATGCGCCGCACCAGGTCCGGTGCCTGCAGGGCCACCATTTGGGCCACCGCACCACCGAGGGAGAAGCCGAACAGGTCGACCTTGTCGTAGCCGAGGGCTCGGATGAAGGAGATGGCGTCGGCACCCATGTGTTCGAGGTCCGCGGGGACGGTCGACCCGGTCGCTCCGATCCCCCGATTGTCGAAGGCGATGACGTGATGGCGGGCGGCGAGTCCGTCGACAACCCGGGGGTCCCAGTCGTCGAGAACCGCCATCAGGTGATGCAGAAACACGACCGGCACGCCGCCGGTCGGTCCCAGCTCCCGGTAGGCGTACCGCACGCCGTGTACGTCGACGGTCTTTGTGGGAGTGTCTTTCCAGGTCGTGGTCATGGTCGCGCTCTCTCTAGGTGTGGGAAATGCTGGGCGAGTTGGGGTTCGGGGTCAGCGCGTGTCGAGCTCGGACAATGCAGTCCGCGTCGGGGAATGCTTTGCGAGGTGGGAATCCAGGAGGGGGCCGCTGATTCCGCGGGTGGCATCCAGTGGCCGCCATCGTCGGGGCCGGATGATCCGCGGGGTGCGGTGTTGTAGTCCGTCGGCGAGTGCGGTCGCGGCGTCTTCGGGTCGCAGACGCCGCAGCAGCGGGCGCGGCAAGGCTTCGAGCAACTTGCCCGCGGCCGGATCGGCGTCGACACCGGAGGCGATCATCGGTGTTTCGATCAGGGAGAAGTATGCCGTGGTGGTGGTGACGCCGTGCATGGCCAATTCCACACGCAATCCGCGACCGAGTTGCTCGACGGCGGCCTTGCTCATGGCATACGGGACGGTGCCCATGCCGTTGATGAACGAGAAGACCGAGCTCAACAAAACCAGTTGCCCGCGTTGGTCGATCACGTGCTCGATCGTCGCCTGCACGGTGTTGATCGCCCCGGTGATGTTGACGTCGAACAACTTCGAGATCGCGGCCGGGGGCGTGTTGCGCACGGTAGCAGCACGAATAAGGATGCCGGCGTTGGCGATTGCGACGTCGATGCGGCCGAACCGGTCGATCACGCTGCCTACCGCGGCATCGAGTTGAGCGCGCTCGGTGACGTCGGCGACCACGCCCATCGCGGCGGTGGGCGACAGGTGACGGGCGAAATCGGCTGTGCCGGAATCGATGTCGACGACGGCGACACGTGCGCCGCGGCGCAGCAGTTCCCGCGCGGTCGCCGCGCCGATGCCGCTGGTGCCGCCGGTGACAAGGACGACCTTGTCGACCAGGGAGTAGGTGCCGCGCGTCATCGGATTCCGCGCTTCGGTCCGATCGCGACGCGGCCGTTGCGGCGCAGCAACGCCACCGCGGTGACCAGCCGCCCGCGATCGAGGTCGGGGTCCAGACCGTTGCCCATCCGGTGCAACTGGTCGGCGTTCCAGCCGAGGTTGAGGACACCTTCGAGGGCTTTGGTGTCGGCGACCTTGCCGAGCAACCGCGGCAGCGTGAGTTCGGTGATCGTCAAGGCCTCGGCAATTTCGGACAGAATCGCTTCTGCGGCGTCGGGTCGGGTCGCGGTCGGTCGAGCGATCCCGACGACATCGCATTCGCCGGTCTCGACCGCAGCCGCCATTCCAGCGCGGGTCCGGAAGCCGCCGGTGACGGCCAGTGGCACCTCGCCCGCGGCCTCGCGCACCGAGCGGGCGTACTCGAGAAAGTAGGCCTCCCGTGCGCGGGTGCTGGCGGCGGCTGAGCCGGCCATGGCCGGGGATTCGTATGTGCCGCCGCTGATCTCGATCAGATCGACGCCCTCCCCCGCCAGGCTGGCAACGACCGCCCTCGACTCGTCTTCGGTGAATCCGCCGCGTTGGAAGTCGGCCGAGTTGAGCTTCACCGTCACCGCGAAACCTGGCGATACCCGCGCCCGGACGCGACGCACGATCTCGAGCAGGAACCGCATCCGCCGCGCTGGATCACCGCCCCACTCATCGGTGCGGAGGTTGCTCAACGGTGAGAGGAACTGGGTGACCAGATAGCCGTGGGCGGCATGGATCTGCACGCCGTCGAAGCCGGCGGTCTCGCACACCACGGCCGCTGTGGCGAACCGATCGACGATGTCCTCGATCTCGACGCTCGCCAACGCCCGCGGCGTCGTCGCACCCGGAAAGTCGAGCCCGACCGCGCTGGGCGCCACCGGGGTGTGCCCGATCGACAGCGGATTCGCCTGCCTACCTGGATGATTGAGCTGCACAACGATCGGGACCCCGGCATCTTTGGTCGACTTCGCCCACGCCGTCAACGCTGCCAGATCACGCTCGTCCTCGATTGCGATGTTGCCGGGCTCCCCGAGTTGGCGCCGATCGACCATCACATTTCCCGTCACCAGCAATCCGTATCCCCCACGCGCCCACCGGCGGTACAACCGCTCGATCCGGTCGTCAGGTTCGTTGCCGCGGCCACCGAGAGCCTCGCTCATCGCGGCCTTCATGATCCGATTGGGAAGGACCAAACCGTTGGGCAAGCGCAGAGGGTCGTGCAGCGTCGTCATGAATTCGGAACCTCTCTCGGGGCGGCTGCCGCCGCTCATTAGCTGTCGATCGTAATCTTATGGGCGTAATGCTATCCTCATGGGCGACAGCAATGCAAGAGCGCAGCGAAGAAACGAGGACCCGTGGCTCGATATCCCAAGGAGCACAAGGACGTCACGCGCCGACGCATCCTCGATACAGCGGGAAGACGGTTCAAACGCGACGGACTCGACGGGTCGGGAATCGCGACACTCATGTCGGACGCCGGGCTGACTAACGGTGCGTTCTACGCACACTTCAGTTCCAAGGACGACCTCGTCGCTGCCGTGGTGAGCGACCAACTGAGCACGCAGGCGCACGCGATTCAGCAATTGCGGCCAGGACAGGCGGGCCTCGAGGATTTCGTCCACCAGTACTTGAGCGCCGAGCACCGCGACGAGGTCGCCGCCGGCTGCCCCTCGGCGGCGTTGCTCGACGAGATCGGCCGCAGCGGCGACCCGGTCAAGCTGGCCTACACTGCCGGCGCAGCCGCGATCCTCGACGAAGTCACGACCCGACTGGCACCCGAGGATCCCGCTACGACCCGCCGCACCGCGCAGAGTCTTTTCACCTTGCTTGTCGGCACAATGCAACTCGCCCGCGCGATCGCTGACCGCGACACGTCCGACGCGGTACTCGAACAGGGAATCGCCGCCGCGCTAGACCTGCTCGCGCTCTGATTCGCGAACCAGCCAGCCCCAGCACCCGGCCACGGTCACGTTCGGCCGACCACTGGCTCGGTACGCCAGCGCAGGCCTGAACACACTCCTCGCGCCACAGCAAAAAATCTGTTGTGATCACACTAGACATTGCGACGATGTCGATGTACTTTAGGTGTCGTACAGACAGAACAAGTCGATCGGTGCGGGAGAGAATGAACTACCCGCAGGGAAGGATCGCTCAAGCTGGGCATGCCGAGACCGGCAGTAAGTCGCAGTAAAGGTAAGTCGCAGTAAAGGTAAGTCGCAGTAAAGGTAAGTTGCAGTTCGCAGTACAGGTAAGTCGCAGTTCGCAGTACAGGTAAGTCGCAGTTCGCAGTACAGGTAAGTCGCAGTTCGCAGTACAGGTAAGTCGCAGTTCGCAGTAAAGGTAATTCGCAGTAAAGGTAAGTAGCAGTACCGGTCTCGGCATACCCGTTCGACACTCGGGGTCGCGCCTCCGAGTGCGGTAAGTGAAGTAAGTGAGTGAGTGAGTAGAAAGTTACATATCCCTCCTGGGCCCCGGCGCCGCACCTGGCGTCGGGGCCCCGACCTGTCCCAAACATCTCCGCACCCGACCTGAAAGGGGCTGAACACATTTCGAGCCCACCACCGCAAAACAGTTCCGGCCCCGACCTGGACAACACGCTCGACTCGAAGTTCGACGACGAGGACTATCCCGCCTACAGCATGGGACACGCCGCCGAAATCCTCGGGGTCACACCAGCATTCCTGCGCAGCCTCGATGCTGCGCACTTGCTCGCACCCGGACGCTCCACCGGCGGACATCGTCGCTACTCTCGCTACCACCTGCGATTGGCGGCTCGCGCTCGCGAACTCATCGATGCCGGCACCGCACTCGAGGCGGCCTGTCGCATCATCATCCTCGAAGATCAACTCGCCGAAGCTCGCCGCATCAACGACACCCTGCGCCACCCGCAATCCGACACTCCGTAGCCAGTTCCCTAGCCGCCACGCGGTCCACGGAAGGTCCGGGTGGCGACGACTGCCGGATACCTGCGTCCTGGCTGAAGCTCCATTCGTAAGCGCCCCTCATTGGCCGACCCGAGAAGGCCGCGACACATTAGGAGTGCAGTGCGCGCGGCGGGTGATGGACCGTACGCTCCCGTGTTCCTGTACCGGTTCGTCATCCGAATTCGCGAGGTGGAGCCGACGTCGGCGTCCGCATGGCCTTTCCCTTCTGACGTCCAGGAAACATGTTGCGGACCCAACGCGTGACGTTGGCAGAACCCCACTCCCCCATCGGATCCTGGCTAACACTTCGATCCTCGGGCGCTCGGACACCGCAGCTGCGCAGCTATCTGTTCATTGGTTGTCGATCCGGATCACGGTGTGCGGCGTTGACCGTCTCGGAACGACACATCGCAGTCCCTGTCAGACGACGAGTGCAGCGATCGCGACGGGCCCTTCCAGGGAGGCGAAATGGCCGATGTTCGGCAGGTGCACAAAATCGGCGTGTGGCAACAGCGCCTCGTTGGCGTGACGATCCGATGGCCGCGACCAATCCTTGTCGCCGTAGACCACTCGGACCGGGACTTTCACGCGGGGATAGAGCGACCGGGCGGCGATGAGACTGGGCAGGTTGGTAAAGACCGAGTACGCGACCTGGGCATACTGCGGCCGACGGCCGACTGCGAGGAGCTCGTCGAGGTACTCGTCGGTGAGGACCGACTTGTCGACCAGACCGCCTCGCAGGATCGCACGCACCGCGGGTCTCGGCTCGATGCCTGCGACTATCGGACCGATGCCGGGTGTCCGGATGCCGGCCATGAGCGCTCGCGCGAGCAAGCCGGATCGGGCAATCCCGCCGGCATAGTCGTAGGGGTTGATAGCGATGACTCGGCGAATTCGTTCCGGTAAGTCCGCGGCCACGGTGAGCGCGAGCACCGCGCCCATCGACTCGCCGATCACGATGACATCGCGAAGATCCAACCCCGTCAGGAAGTCCGCTACTGCGTGACGCATCGAGGGTTCCGTGTAGGAGGCGCCCGGTGTGATGTCGGAGTGCCCCATACCGGGCAGGTCGAGTGCGTACACGGTGTGGTGCGGCAGCAGAAAAGGGATCAGTCGGTGGAAGTGCTCAGCTTGGGTGCGCACCGTGTGCAGTAGAACAACGGGGGAACCGGTGCCGCCAACCAGGTAGCGGAGGCGCCCGGGCGGCCGCGCACCCGGCGTGGTAGAGGCATAGAACAGGCTGGTTGTGCCGTGAATGTTCACTTCGGCCTCGCCGGAAGGAAGAGGAGGGCCACGATCGCGCCGATCGCGGTCACCGCTGCGGCAATGTAGGAGCCTGCCGCGAGGCCGTCGAGGAAGGCCGCGTTGGCGGCCTGCGAGATGGCCTGCGCGCTCGCCACGTCTCCGGCCGCTCCGACCTGCTCGGCGACTGTTGCCGCAGCGCCGATCGATTCCTCGACCACAGACCGCAACCCCGGCGGCAGTTGTTGTGCCGCTGCGGAATCGGCCAGCGTGGAGGCATACAGGGAGGCGTACACACTGCCGATTACCGCCACGCCGAGTGTGCCACCGACTTCGCGAGTTGCATCGTTCATCGCCGATCCGATACCCGCCTTGTTCAGGGGTACAGCTCCCATGATGGCTTCGGTGGCGGGGGCGGCAGCCAAGCCCAAACCGAGTCCGAGCGGAATCATTTGCCCGGCGATTTCGAGGTAACTGGTCGAAGCACTCAACGTCGAAATCCAGATGAACGCGCTCGTGAACAGCAGCAGTCCGGCCGTGACCACCAGTTTGTTGCCCAATCGAACCGCCAACAGCATTCCCAGTATCGATCCCACCGCGATGGAGGTCGCGACGGGCAGCATCCTGAGTCCCGTCTCGAGCGGCCTGTAGGAATGCACCAACTGGAAGTACTGAGTGATGAGGAAGACGAAACCGAACAGTGCGAAGTAGGCGCACGTCACGGCGGCGCTGGCTGCGGTGAAACGCATGTTGGTGAACAGGGTGATGTCGATCATCGGCTGATCGCGACCGCGCTCCCAGCACACCAGCGCAACGAACAGCACACTCGCGAAGCCGAATCCGCCGAGGGTCGTACCGCTGAGCCACCCATGTTCGGGAGCTTCGATGATCGTGTACACCAGGCTGCCGACCGCGAGCGCAGAGAGCACGAGCCCGCCGTAGTCGATGCGGGGTGTTTCCGGGTCGCGTGAAGTGTGGACAACTGTGCTCACGGAGGTGATCGCGATCGCCGCCGTCAGGGCGAGAGCGAGGAAGACGCTGCCCCACCAGAAGGATTCGAGCATCCAGCCGCCGAGGATCGGTCCGCACGCCACGCCCACGCCGGTAGTGGCGCCCCAGACTCCGATCGCCTTCGCCTTGGCGGCGCGTTCGGTGAAGACGTTCGTGAGGATGGACAGCGTGGTGGGGTAGACGAACGCCGCACCCAGACCCATCACTGCTTGCCACCCGGTCAGTTGCGCAGAACTCTCCGCGAGGGAGGCACCGACTGCGCCGAGGCCGAAAATCGCCAGTCCGGTGAGCAGTGCGCCTTTGCGGCCGTACCGGTCGCTGAGGCTGCCGAAGGCGAGGACGAAGGTCGCGAACGTCAGGTTGTAGGCATCGACGATCCATTGCAGTTCGCGGTTGCTGGCGTTCAGTTCCACGGCCAGTGATGGCAACGCCACGTTGATCGAGGTAGTGGCGAGGCTGATGGTCAAGGTTGCGAGGCACAGGACAGCCAGCACCACGGTGCGCGACTTCTGCGGCCGCGTCTCTACATCGATCATTACTTTATTATTTCAAGTATCAACTCCTGATTGTCAAGTATTAGGCTGGTTGCATGAAGTCCTATGGGGAGTTTTGTGCGTTGTCCCGAGCATTGGACCTTGTCGGTGACCGATGGAACATGCTGGTGATTCGCGAACTGTTGATCAGCCCGAGCAGGTATTCGGACCTGCAGAAATCGCTGCCGGGCATCGCGACGAACTTGCTTGCACAGCGACTGCGGACCCTGGAAGACGATGGCGTTATCAGGTCGGCAGTCCAGCCGGCGCCAGTGTCTGCGCGTGTGTATGAACTAACCGATTGGGGACGCGGGCTGCGAACTGCGCTGGTTGGGCTGGCACGGTGGGGAGCGCCACTGCTAGCACCTGGCACCGACGGTGACGAAAGCCAGGGGCGATGGCTGATATTCGCGGTGATGGCGCTCTATCCCAATGAGGCCGAGATCGCCGAAGCCGTCCACTTTCCCAACCTGACCGCCGCGATTATCGCCGACGGCGACAACCTGTTGCTCACCTCCGGCGCACACGGCGTAAAAATGGCGCTCTCGCGCGCGGCCCCACCGGCCGACGTGACAATCAAGGGAACGTCGGAACAAGTCTTCCGAACGCTATCCGGAGAGCGAAGCGAAAGACCGAAAGCCGCTGTCGTCGGCAACCCCGAAGCAGTGCATCGATTCTCGGAACTGACCCGCCGAGCCTATACCTACGAACTCGACCTCGCGGCACTCAATGCCGACCGCACCAACCGTAGCGCAGCGCACGGAGTTTGAAGCTTGTCGGCGACTTCGCCGGTGTATCAACCTATTTGGTTATCGGCGCACTCGGCGGCGCTCCGGCCGGCACAGTCCACGGCGAGCGCCAGTCCATACCCTGCTTGGTGGCGGTAGGTGTCCCGCCGTCGAAGGTACCGCTCCCGGTGAGCGCGCTGGCGTTGTTGTCCAACATGTGGGCGAGTGACGCCAATCTCCGTCCGGCGAAATCAGCGTTCTCACAGGCATATTCGGCGCCTGGAACCGATGCGGATTTCGCAGACCAAGACGTACCCGCCGCGTTCGATGAGGAGTACGAGGAGAACTCGGATCTGGCGATAGACGATGAATGGAAAGCTGGCGCTCACGCACGCGATGTGAACATCGATCTCGTTGTCTTCGCGCAATCGTTTCACTGGGTGCACCCAGACAACGCACTCGAGAGACTCGCCTCGATTCTTCGTCCCCACGGTCGACTGGCCCTGCTGGAGTTGGGCCAGGCCCACGCCGGATATCTGCAGTCGATCGAGCGGCAGCACGACCGGGAACGACTCCACTACTCCACGGACGCGTGGGTGCAAATGGTGCTCACCTATTACAAGGCCTGCCTTTCGGGCGAGTTGGTCGCACGCATATTGCGCACCAAGAATGTTGCGCGACAACATATTTGAGGTAGCAGTATGTACATTGAAAATAAGACCCAGTTGAGGGCAGTAGTTCACTGAGTTTGGGGTGTCGTCTGCTGGTGACCGACGAAGGCGTCGGCGGGTCATTTCGGACGACAGCGGCACAAGGTTGTCCGCCTCGTTGGCCGACGACGGCAGCGCAGTCCCGGTGATCGCCGTCGTCGCTACTCATGACCTGCGTCCTCCTTCGATTGGCGGCATCCGTCGACTTTGACGGATTCGAAACCGAATTGCGGTGTCGCCGAATGCGATAGATCGAGCAGGCACCGCGACTCGAGCGTCGAGCGCCCACCATCGGTGGGGATTTGGGCACCCCCGGAAGGGTCGCAACCCACCTTCTATCGACTGTTTGCGCACCGCCGAGCAGCCGAATATTGAAGACAACTTCCTGACACACACAGGGAGGTCGACCACTTCGAAAGGCACATTCCAATGACCAGCATCCCCTTCAGCTTCAAGACCATCGCAGCATCGGTCGCCGTGGCCACTGCGGCCGGCCTCTCCGCGGTCGCGTTTGCCGCTCCCGCCTCGGCAGCTACCGTCACCAACCATCCGATCGCAGTGAGCAACTGCAACTCGACCGGGCAGATCTGCGCCGAGCGCCCAACGGTCACCGTAAACACGAACAGCGGACTGAAAGTCGAATTCACCGCATCCCGAGCACATTGCTCGGACATGATCGCCCACATCTACATCGATGGCGCGGAATGGGGATCGGCGAAGGTCGGCCCAGGCCAGCGCGACGGTGGATACTTCATCCCGGTCACTCCCGGCACGCACGACGTGTCGATCGTCGCCGAAGGGGTGACCGGCGGTTGCAACACCGGAAAACTGGCCTCGTGGGCCGGCAACCTGCGCGTGGAAACCAACTGACAACGAGGTCTTCAACGCCTGGTTACGACGTTGTGTGTGTTGTGCGTCCCGTGCCATCAACGGCGGGACGCACAACACCAGCCCGAACGGCGGCTCGCCGCGCGAGCCAAACGGTCGGCGGATGCGATGGGCGCGTTGGGTCGCGTGGAAAGACCCCGCATCGAGTGGAATTCGTCGGATCTGCGCACTGCAGGCGGGATACGCGTCGAGGTGAAATCGGCAGCGTATCTGCAGAGTTGGAGGCAGCCCCGGCATTCGAACGTCCGCTTCGACATCGAACCGAAGAAGGGCTGGGACGCGACTGCCGACTCAATCGCCGTCGTACGGGAACGGCAGTCGGACGTCTACGTGTGTTCTGCCTGTTCGAGCATCGCGACAAAACCACGGCGAGTCCGCTCGACCTAGATCAGTGGGACTTCTTCGTGATCTCGACAAACATGGAGCGCATGTCGAGATCGCACAAGACGGCGCGTCCGATGTGACGAACCTACCGGTCGCAGCGAAAATCGGGACCGGGGCTCTGAAATTGCTTCCGTCTCACACGTTTGCCGGTACATAGCACAGGCGTCCATCGGACGGCAGCAGGTAACTTTCGCGATGTTCGTTCGGAACACCGTCCTCGAGATCGCGCTCGGTGAAGACGTCCAATTGCCAGCCGATCACAGCAAATTTGAAGTCGACGTCACGATAGACCGCGGTGCCGACATCGGCCAGCCAGTCATCGACGATTCGTCGCCATGCTAGGTCTTCGCACCCCGCCCATTGATCGAAGGGGTAGATCGACGCGCGCTGTAGCGCTTCCACCGGCATGTAGAAGCCGAGACAGTCGGTGCCGTCTTCGAGGTCCCGGGTGACGTACCACCCGCACACTACGGTGCGCCCGCCTGGCAGGGGGACGGTGCCGTACAGATGACCAGCACGCGCCAGTGAGGCTAGCGTGCAAGGGATTTCGGACTGCTCGGCGGGCTCGAGGTTTCTCGTCGCATAGCAACCTTGCACGTTCGCCGCGCGGCACACAGACACCATTGCGCGTTCGAGGCGGGCGTCACTCCTCTCGTCGGTAATGTAGCCAACGTGTATGCATAGCTCGTACAGTCCACCGCGCCAGTTCGATTCGTCGGTGAACACGGTCGGATCGGCCACTCTGGAAGTGTATTCAGGCATCGGCAGCGTGCATCGATTTCAGGTGTCGTGCTCATGGACAGCGCAACAGACGGGCGCTCTTACTTGATCCTGAAACCCGTAGGGCACCGTGCCCGACGGGCTTCTTGCCTCGGTGCCGTCGACTACTCCCCCCCCCCCCCCCCCCCCCCCCCCCGGGAACCGCTTGCCCGGGCACGTAATCCTCGCCGAACAGGCAGTAAGACGGCGACGCAGCAGCTTGCGATGGCTCGTACTGTTGCCGAATTCGTTGCGGTGCAGATGTGGCTGCACGCACTTCCCTCGATACAGAATAGGTCCAGGCTGAATGAGGAGGGCGACGTGACAGCACAGACGCCGGACAGCATCGAGATCGACAACCAGGCATGGTTTCTCCGGTCTACCCCACTGCAACCGCTGGTCGCGGAGGTGCCCTTCGTCGCGTCACGCACCGACCTCCGCCGGGGTTATGTCGCGAAGTGGCGATTTGGACGGTGACACGTTGCTGCTGGACGGACTCGACGGGACTATTCACACGGGATCAGCCGTGATGCACGTCGACGCGGCTTCGGTGACGGTCTCGCTCGGGGTGGCCACCTCGTCGACGCTCGCTGGCTCCTATTCGAACGCCAATTGCTCGACTGCTGCGAGGTCCTCGGGCGGTTTCTAGTCGCCCGTTCGTGTGGCGACCCACTCGTCGACGAACTCCCCGGCACAGTCGCCGACGTATGTATACGTACCAGTTCCGCGAATCGTCTGTGCGGGGCTAGATCCATCGACGTTTTCGAGCCGATGCACATATTGAGGGTTGTCGCTTTTGCCCGTGGGGCTCGACGGGCAATCGATCAGATGCGCGGATGTGGATACTGATTCATAGTGACCGTCGACGAACCACAAGAACGTGGGGACGCCGCTTCCGTCGTCGATCATGATCATGCATCTGTCGCCGCTTCGCGTACAGGTCGGAGTCGCTTGCAGCTGCGTGACCGGATACTCGGTGCGTTGTCCGGGAGCGAAATTCGGTGCTGCGACTCGGGTGACATTCACGGTGTAGGTGCCCCGGAACGCGGCGCCGGGAGGGTCCAGAACAAGCGGTTCGATCGGATCTGCATCTGGCGTGGGTGTTCCGGCGGGCACGTCGCCCGTTCGGGTGAGAGTGATCGTCGCGTCGTTCTTTTGGTGGCATGTATTGCCTTGTAAAAATGTGATGTTGCCGGTCAAGCTCGGCGCCGGATTCGCGTTGCTGGTTGCGGTCAACGTCATGGAGTGAATCCCGGCCCATGGCTCGACTATGACCGCACCGGTTTCATTGTTTTTGCATTCGCGGGGGATACCTTCGATCACGCGTGTCCATGCCGAGCCGTCGTAAATCAAGTCGAGCCGATCGCGGTTCACGTTCGAAGACTGATCCGGTGCCGTCGATGCCGCGACGGCCGTACACCCCCCAGCGGCACCTTCGCACACCGACTGCACCACCCAGGTGAACTTTCTCGGCTTCGGCTGCGTCGCAGAATCGTAGGGCTGGCCGTTGCGAAGGGTATCGACAATTTCCACGGTGTACGTCCCGGAGAAGGCTGCACCGGGGTTCGACGATGAGTCGCTTTCAGGTTCGCCCGAATCTGTACTCGTTGCGCAGCCAGCAAGTAGTACTGCTGCGGCCAACAACCCGAGACCCCCTGGAAGTCGCCGCGGTCTACCTTCACGCCGGCCATGCCGCATGTTCGGCCCCTCGCCTCGCAGATTCGGGCGACGATTTCTCACCCTCTCTGGAAGATAGGCCGATAGATACGGGAACGGGCACAATCGCCAAAACTGGGATCGCCGACCCCGCAAGCACCAGAAAGAACTGCATCTGCAGACACGAGATCGGTGTTTCAGAACTCACCGACACCTTGAAGATTCGACACATAGATTCTGGGACGAGTTTCGTAACACTGGTTTGCTGGGTCGACATGTCAGCGCGGACGCAGTCGAACTGTGACCCAAAAACGAACGAATATGGGACCGGATGATACCGCTCGGACTAAAAGCGGTTGGGGGGCGAGGGGTCTGAGACCGGCAACCGCCAACACCCCGGCGAGATCACCGCCAATTATCGCCGCGAACACAATAGGGCCGAGCCTCGCGCACTTGTCGCATAAACGACCCAATGTCGGAGCATGCCGAAACTGCTTGCGACTGAAGGCTGCTGTAGTGCTGCTACATAACCGTCAGCCTGTTGTGGATCTTGAGTGCGGGACAGGCGATTCCACACTGCGATGAAGGTCGTTCCTCACCGGCGAAGCTCTCCGAGATGGATGCTGAGAGTTCGGATCGCCTTCTCGATATTGACGAGTTCCTTATCATCGCCAAGCACTTTCGGGCCCTGCGTGGGCGCAGGCGTGGAATCGTCGATGGTGTCTGTTGAAAGGTCGTACACGTCTGTGTATGACGCACCGACGTCGTCTTTGTATGTGACGGTGGCCGACACCTTCTGCGATGCCCCGGCAGGTTCGGGTCGGCCTACCTCTTTATTGGGCTCGCGTCGCCACATCACTCGCTGTCGAGCACTGGGAGCGAGTATCCGCTTTGCTGACAGGTATCTAGCTAGCGGTTCGGTGATGAAGTCTTTTTCGTCGCGGCGAGACAAATCGCCGATGTCCATTCGGACATCGCGCGCGATAGTTCGTCCCATGTTTCTGACGACAAGATCCCAAGAACCTAGGCCATGAAGTCCCGGCACTACTTCGAGTACCACGTAAGGGCGAGCCTCTCGGTCCACCTGCTCACGGAGGAGCTGGAGCTGCTTATTTGCACCCCCGAGGGTTCTGAGGGCGACCCATACGAGGCCGCCGGTTGCAATCGCGGTGGAGATTCCTCCGATAGCTGTCGCCCAGAGCAAGATCGACTCCATACGTACCAATGATGCCCGATCCTCGAATCTTTCACTTAAAGGGCGCAGGTGTCGTCATCGGAACTTCGTTCATTCGTTTCTCGCGGTCTCGATCGACGGTCTACTCGCCCTCGTCCCTGAAAATCAGCTTTCCTCCAGGCATCGGCCCAAAATCATCGATGAGGCCTTCCCTCGAATCCTTGTAAAAGTCTTCGACGCTTTCCGGCGGATCGCCTGCAATGCCCGGCTCTTCCAACGAGGGATCGTAGCTGTCGGCTGAATCCTGGCTGTGGGTCATTGAATCGCCGTCCTGTTGCATTGCGTTCTGATGCCGACTCGTCGACGGTGACCTCACCTCGATGGAACCGGGCAATCTCGGTAGGCCGGTATCCGAGCGCGGTGAACATCAGCAGCGCGGCATCCCGGCGTCCGAACAATCCTCCTGGCCACCCCACGCCGGCAACCCCTGAAAAGATGGGTGCGACCTGTAGACGTAAGCGAGCCAGGCGGTCTCGACGGCGTGCATCCAACATGGCCCTGATTTGTGGCGACGTGCCCGGCGCTGGATGGCTATGGATGCGGTGGTGATGATTGATCGCGATCACGCGGCGGACCTGGGTGGCGACAGCAGGCGGGTGCTCGTGCACAAACTCCGCGACCGTCAGCGGGTCGGCCGGTAATCGGATCGCCGCAATCTCCTCACAATCCATGACTGTCGCGACACACGTACTTTGAAGCGGGCACGGTGCCGAGAAAACCGGCACTTCGTCTTTATCAGAGACGTCTAACGCCTACTGCGGACCCACTGCGGACCATCACCACGGATCGAATATCCGAATCCTCGTCCGCAACCCTCTGACCAGCGCTTTTACTGTGCCCCCAGTCGGACTCGAACCGACACTGTGCGGATTTTAAGTCCGCTTAGTTACCTCTGTTGAGTCCGCTGCACCGCCCTGACCTGCATGTTCTTCGAACAGGGGTCAGGGCGGTTGTCGTTTTGTCACACCAGCTGTGACAACTGTGTGACAAACCCACGACCGATGACCAGTCCCGATCAGCCGTCGTGTGTGCGCTCAGTTGATCGATATTGCGTGGCGAAAATCTTAAGTTCCGCCCTGAGGCGGTAAATGGGGGTCAAGAATCCTAAGAAGGATCCGTCCGGTCGCCTGCGACAGTAATGCAACCCCGGCATCGACCACCATTATGTCTGTAATTGTCCGACTCCAAGAAAGGGAGGAAGTGATAGATCCGGTGCAACCGGCAACATGGTATGTAAGCAAACCCTGCACTTCCGCCTCTAGAACTGGACTCCTATTCGGTATCCGCTCGACCCCTTCACGATAGCTCCGCACCAGTTCAAACGGATCTACTCGCAGATACAACCCAGGGTATTTTGATATCTGTTCGATGAGGCACTCATTACATATAAGAAGAGCTACCCTCGGGTCGCTGACACCATGACATTCTCGCTCAATCCGTCGGTTCACATTTTTCTGTGACAGATCAGCTAACTTACCGAGAAGCTCATCCATGTTCTCAAAGTATTTATAGAACGTTCCGCTACCGACCCGAGCACGCGCAAGCAACCTCTCAAGCGTGATGGGTTTAGATCGACGCGCCAACTCCACTGCGGCCCGGACGATCTTCATCTTGCTTTGCCGTTCTTTGGTCTGGGCAGCCTTCTGCCTCGGCGTCAGCACCTCTTTGCCAGTTGTCACAGGTTGCAATGCTAGGACCACAGACAACGCAAGCCAACTTGTTACTACGTAACAACTTGACTTCTCTTGCCTAGATGGCATCATCTATCCACGGACCGACGCACGTCAGCCCGAACGTCGAACAGGAGAAGGAAATGACTTCCAACAGCGACAACCGGCCTATCCCATATCGCCGAGCCGCCCCGCCAGCCCTGCCAGCACCGGCGGGACCAATTCGACGGATCTTCGGCGGCGAACTTGCCAAGCTCGATCGCAATCACGAACTCACGATGCACAAGGACTTCAACGCCATGGATCGCGCCAACGAGCTGGCACGACGGGTTGCGGCGTACACACACGAACGCATCTCGGATCTCAGTGTCATCACACAGAAGGCGACAGATGTAGCTCAGCAGAACGACTATGCCGAAGCGCTGGCACCGCGGATACTCGAGCGCCACGACCACATGCAGCAGCAGATTGAGCAAGAAATGGTGCGGTGGATTCGCAGTCACTAGCCGACCGGATCTCACTGAAGGCTAGGTAGTTGGCATGGACGAATTCCCAACCACACCGGAGCGGTTCCCAGCGGTGGCAAACCCACTTGGTCGCCCGGTCCCGCCCTTGACCCGTCAGGAGTCATGGCAGCTCTACCAATTCGAATACCGGGCTCGCCAAGCACGAGACCGCGCACTCCGTGAACTGTCGGCTCTAAGTATGGAATGCGTTGTCCGAGAGCTATACGGCAACAGTCGCCCGGTCGTCTGGAACCCTCAGTAAGGATGTGATCTGAAATGTATGGCGACGCAACACCACTGGACGAGCAGAAGATCCTCAACGAGCTAGCGCTCTTCTTCGACGAGGTGCAGCTCCGTTTCCGGCAAGCGGACTACGCGATGCGAATGTCGGCAGCGAGCTTGAAGCGCAGGCTTCCAGCCGACACGCACCATTTGATCGACTCGGTTGTCGCGCAGCACGCGTGCGACCTAACCAGAGGCTCCATGCCGCAGGACTGGCGTACCAAGCTTCACAACGTCAAGGTCGGTCGGTCGCAATGAGATCCAAGAGCATCTTCAGCTTCGGTTGGGCGCTTCTCTTCATCATGGTCGTCGGTCAGATGTTTATCGCATTCGCGTCTGATTACGTCGGCTGGGTGCTTTTCAGCGTGTTCTTCATTGGGGGCTACATCATCCTCAGGCGCGCAGTCAAGGCATACCGATACGCCAAAGGTCTATAGACCAAACACTCGGAAATTGAGACAGTAGGAGGTAGATGAATGAAGCAATCATCTACCTCCTATCTGTTTCTTTGGTCGGAACCCCGGCCTACTTCGCATGGGACAGATGGGACAAGAAAATGAGAGTCAAACAACGCCAACAAGATATTGCTCGCGACCGCTACGAACTGATCCACCAAACCGGGCTGTCGGAGAGTGCAGTGAACGCAGGCATTCGCTCGCTGGGCAAGAACATGGAGTCCGACTTCGCAGCGTGGGGACCACAGCCGACAATCTGCTTCGAGGTTGCAGCATCGAGTTCCGGTATCAGTCAGAGGATTCACGTTCCCTCACGAGACAGCGAGTACGTCGTTGGCCAGCTTGAAGCGCACATGCCGGGAATCGATATCACGCCATACGAGTTCGAGCCGACCACTTTCGAAGAGTTGGTCGAGGAGATCAGATCGAACGACAGTCGACGTAGGAGCGTCGAGTATCAGTTCGGGGTGGAGCTAATGATGACCAATCCTTTACGGTCGTTGCGACTCCCAGCCGCAGACGTGCAATCGGCCAAGTTGCTCAAGGCCATCCAGACCGACTTTCCCGACGAAGAAGTGCTGTACCAGTTGGTCGTTCGGCAAACCGACCGCGTGAAAATTCCCGAGGACGGGCGCGTCACCAAAGCGCGGCCGGGATTTGTCGAAGCGTTCCTCACCGGCACCGACGCCGGTAAAACCGAGGTGTCCGACCGACGCCTGAAGGCAAGCGAACCACAGTTCGTCGTATCGGGTCGGATAGCTGCGCGCGCGAGCGACCCGAAGCGCGCGGAGCAACTGGTCATGAAGGTGATGCGTGCGCTCAAGAGCGAAGACAACCAGACGAACAAGTTCTACGGCAAGAAGGTCAAACCTCGCCTGTTGAACGACATGGTCAATAACGCGCTGACCCCGCGCCGGTTTGGGATGCAGCTAAGTTCATCGGAACTTTCTTCCTTGCTGGCGTGGGGTATAGGAGACCCTCAGATAGCAGGCATGCGCCAAGGTATCGCTCGACGACTCCCGACAACAGATGCGATTCCTCGTGTCGGTCGCGTACTAGGTGATAGCGACGTCTCTGGGAGAAAGCGCCCGGTGGCGGTTTCGTACGAATACACAGGTCACCATATGTTCGTTGCCGGAATGACTGGTAGCGGAAAGAGCGTCGCTATGTCCAACTATGCGATACAGGACGCCACCGCAGGGTACGGAGTCACGGTCTTCGATGGAGGCGTTGACATCTCTCGGCAGCGCCTCCACTACCGATTCTTGGGGGCAATGCCACGGGCGCGCCGCGACGATGTGGCCGTAGTCAGCCCGATGGACGACGCCACTTGCCCTCCGTCGATCAATTTCCTGGACCAAGACTTTGGCATGGAAGCGATCGATCTCATCGCAGGGGTGTTTGAGGCGATGTATCCAAGTATCCGAGAGGGTGTCGCGTTCCGCGAGCTTCTTCATCACGGTCTATGGACGCTGGTCGAGCGCGGCGGTTACACCTTCATTGATCTGGCATCCCTGATAAGTCCTCGCAACCCGGCAGAACACGCGTGGGCCGTGGATCTGATCGAAGGCGTGAAAGATCCAGAGCTGAAGGATTTTTGGGCGCGATATCCAGGTGCGAAGGCCGCGCTAGGCGACCGCAGGCGTGACAGGTGGGATCAGTACGTCGAACCGCTCCTTCGCCGAGTTTGGCAGTTGGCTGGTAGGCCGGAAATTCGCAACATCATCGGTCAGACCAAGAGCACGATCAAGTTCCGCGAGTTCCTTCAAGAAAACAAGATCCTGGCTATTAGCTTCGCTGGCATGCCGCCAGCCAGCGCGGAGCTGTTGGCCGCGCTCTTCAACGCGTTCATGTGGGCGGCAGCCCAGAAGGCCAAAGCCACTAAGCCAAACTTCGCCTATCTGGATGAATTCCAGATTATGAACAATATCCAGGGTGGGATCACCGACATCTTGGCCCGTGGCCGTGCGCTGAACTATCACCTGGTACTCGGCACGCAGTTCATCACCAATCGCAACATATCTGCTGAACTGCGAGACGGCATTGTCGCCAACACCGGTACGCGTGTTCTCTTCAAGGCTGCTTCCACCGACGAAGCGCGTCTCTGGTCGCGTGTACTCGGTTCGGATCGGGTGTCTGAGACTGATCTACTACGACAGCCTCGATTCCACGGCATCGCACAAATCATGACCGGCGACGATGGCAAGCAAGATACAAGACCGGTCACGTTCAAGGCACTGCCCGAACCGCCCGAAACCGATATCGAGTTCGCCATCCGTGAAATGAGTCGGCAAAAGTATGGCCGCCCTGTCGATGAAGTCCGCGAGGAGATCGCTACGCGTCGGCGACTAAAGCTGACCAGACCGCCTCTTGACGAAGGACCAATCGGCTTGGCTTCCGAGGAGGATTACGACGAATGATTAAGTATTCCTTTGATTTGCGACCTGATCAGATAGCGCCGATTGAAAGAATGATCGATGAAGCACACGGCCTAGCTGAAGCAATCAACGACCTTATAAAGGACGAAGACTCAGCGCTCGCGGCCATGCTGCTCGTGACACTTAATGCGTATCTCGAGCACGTCCAGCGCTGTGTTCTGAACGTCGTTGGCCTGCCACAGTTTCGGAAGGACTAGATGATGGACGAGGACGAGGCAATTCAGGAATTCGCCAACTTTGTCATGGGAAGTGCGGACGAAATCTCAGGCCTAGGGGCCGACGTCGAGCGCCTGCTGCACGCCATAGATCAGGCGAAAAGCACCTGCGAGGACCTAATTCGCTACACACGGTTCAGCAACGACGCCGAAGACTACGAAGTTGTCGAGCGGGGTCGGTCGGTTGATCGTTCAGTCGCTGCAGCCGTTGCTTCCATGCGAAGCGACATTATCAACGCAGGCAGCACCGCGAACGACTTGTCGCGCGTGCTTAAGTTCTACAACCACTGAGTACCACGCGACGAACGGGAGGACGCGACCCGATCAGATGTGAACTAGAAGGAATCACCCCGCCTTCCAAACAGAAGGCGGGGTGATTCTTTGTCCCTGTCAGCCAGCGTGCGCGGCGTCGTACGCATCCTGTACTGACCGTGAGATCCGTCCTCGCTCGGACACCTCATGCCCGTTCTTCTTCGCCCACTCTCTGATGTTGGCCAGCTCTTCTTTGGAACGACCCGACCCAGATGCTTTAGGTGACGAGACTGAAGCGGTCGATGCTGCCTTGCGTGGTCGACCGCGTGTCCCGGTAACTTTCGCAGCGGCGGCTACCCACTTGGACAAATCTTTCCTGAACTTCTCTGCGTTTTCGGGGCGCAGATCGATCCGGTAGGTTGTTCCTTCGAAGCCGAACTCAATCGCCTCGGCCAGGCCTTCTTGAATCTCCTTGCCGTCGAAGTCGTCGGTAACCTCGATGACCTGTTTGACTATGCGCGCCATGATAAGAATTCCTTTGACTGGAGGTTGCTTAGCCGATAGTACACATAGGCAACGTATAAGGCCGCGTATGAGGCTGAAGACTGCAAACTAGGAAAGTATCCATGTGGAGCCCTTGCACGCAGCGAGACGTGTCTAGGCGATGTCTGAGCGGACAATCTGGACTAGTTCTTCATACCGAGCGATGATGCCGCCTATCTCGTCGTCGCTTAAGAACCCTGACCGTCTCCACTCCGCGACGTGATCCTCAGTGAGATCAATGTGTTCGCGAAGGATGGCAGCAGCGAAGACATCTGCGAAGTGGCTATCTTCATCGACGCCGTTTCGCAGGAACTCCATGGCTTAGCCTTCTTGAGTGAAGAGCTTCTTGATCGTGACTAGAGAGAGGTTAACCACCGGGAGTAAAGGCCCGAACAAGTCTTCGTTCTGTGCTACCCATGAGATCAGCGCGCTCAGCACACTCGAGATCACGAGATAGAGCAGTGCTCGTAGGATGTCATGCCATTGCTGTTTGGTGAGCTTTGTGAGTTTTAGTTCCATATGCCTCCTTACTTTTTCCTTCGATATACTGGCTGGCCGAGTACTGTGCCGACTTCTTCAAATTGATCTGCGCCAGCCGCTTTGAGCTGAGCCTCAAGCTGCTTGATCCTTGCCTGCAATTCGTCGTAGGCACCCGCACGAAGCCGAAAGCTCTTGCTTTCCTGGTAGTTCAGCATGTTCTGAAGTACCTGAGTCTTTGGGTTTCCGATATTATTCATGAAGACCTGGTTAACCTCAGGCTGTACGTTCATCGCCAATACTGTTGCGAGCGCGACGAATTCTCGATCTGCTATGTCATTCATGTCTTGTCCTTTCAGTCTTAAATATCCCAGGAAGCCTTGCGAGAACATGTGATTGATGCTCACGACGCGGCTTCCGCCGTAGTTCTGATTCAAAATGCCACCCTTGTACTTGATGCCGATGTGCCCTTCCGGACCAGTCCAGTTGCCTTCATCGTCTGTCCAGACGGCAACGTCGCCATCCTGGCTCTGCGCGACTGGAACTCGTTCAAATAGCGCGAGCACCTGCGGATTGAAGTAATAGTCCCGAGCGTGACCCCACACCGCTGTCTTGATACCAAGAACTTCCTCCATGTAGAGACGCACATAGCTGACACACTCACCGACGTACGTTCCAGTTCCAGGATTGCCGTATGACCTTCCGAGCGTGTTGTTCTTAAACTGCTCGAGGCTGATGGTCATGACTAAGCGTTCCCCTGGTAGTGAGACAGTCGCTCAGTAAGAACGAGCACCTGACCCTTAAGTTCTGCTCCCTCAAGCTCTTTGCTGTGCAGCGCTGTTGACAGCGTGTCGATCTTTGCGTTCAGATGCTTGCGCTCCTCAGCCCACTGCTTGCGTTCATCTCGCTGCTCGGTCTTGAGTCCCTGGATCTCCTGCGTGTATCGCTCATCCAAGGTTTTGATCTGGTCGTTGACGGTGTTGTAGAACGTCTTGAGGTGTGCGTCAGCGGCATTGGATACGTCTTTTCGAAACAAGCGACGCTGAACGAGGATCGTCGGGATCACTCCGGCCAGCAGTCCACTGACCGCGCTGACAATCGGAACGACGTAATCCATTACGCCTTGTACTCCGTGATGACCAGTGACGACTTCGCAATCGCGCCATAGCGGCGAGCAGCGCCAGAACCGTTGAAAGTAACTGTGTTACCCGAACCAGCTCCAGCTCGTACCTTGAAGGTTGTCGTACCAGTTGTGCCAGCCACCATCGAGTGCCTGACGCTAAAGACCACGGGACCGTTCGCACTTGCTTGGAAGACTCCGTTCGCCGCAAGGGCATTCGCCGTTGTGTCCTGGAAGATTGCAGCCTGAAGGTTCTCTGCTGCAGCACACGACAGCATGATCGTGGCGTCAATCTGAAGGATGTTCGTCGTCGACTTCGGGGTGATGGCACAGGTCATGTACTCAACACCCTCAGTGTTCTGAGGGATCGTGTCATCTACTGGAAAGACGGTTGTTCCTGTTGCCACTGAAGAGAAGGTTGCGGCAGCTCGCTGTACGAGAAAGCCTGTAGCGGCTTTGTCCGATGTGACAGTGCTGCTGCCCATCTCGCCTGTGGTGAGGGCACCAGGCGCGAGCTTGACGCCCAAGTAGATCGGCGTACGTGCATCAGTGATGTTGGCGTTCGTGACAGTGGTTGCAAGCGCGGCTATTTGGGCCGTCGCTAGCTTTTCCCAAGCAATGCCTGCACCGACCGACCCTTGGATCGCGGCGTCATTGGCGGCAACTGGCGAACCGGCTGGTGTTCCGGCCACGACTTTGAATTTGAGCGAGCCCGGTGAGTTGTTCGAGACAAGCGATGTGACTGTTGGATCGCACCAAGCAACGATGGTATCGATACGTGGGTTGGTCGGATCGGCTGCTGAAATAGCAACGTTGACTGCTGCGGTGTTCCAGCACCAGAAGCTGTACAGCTGAGATGGAAGCTCAAGTTGCGCGTTGCCCGCCGCCACGTCGACCGACATGTTGGCACCAGCGCCACGCTGGGTTACCTGCAGGCTGGTCGAGTTAATGAACGTCGCTACACCCGGCTGGACTATATGGTTCAGAAACTTAGAATGTCCTTCGACATCCGTTTGTGAACTATCAAGTGCTGCGGTGTGTGTTGTAATGGTGAGGTCCTCTTATAAACCCAATATATCATTCGATATTGAATTTGTCTCTGCTTGTTTTTGCAATTCAGCAAATTCATTCGGTGATACTTTCAGTTCGGTCTCATGCACTACTGGATCACCATCACTCATGATCCTCAGACTCATGCCTGGCGCACTGCTCATAAGTATCTGCTCGCCTGATTCCGTTACAACTGCTTTGTACTGCAAATCTTCTTCCATGTTCCTCCTAGAGCGGCTTTAGTGCTGGCCGCGGTATAAGCGCATTACCATTGATGTAGTAAGTGTGGGATGAGCTGTCGTTGTTGGTGATCTGTATATACACGGTGCGTTGTCCGTTCTCGGGACTGAGGCCTGAACTGGCGTAGTCGTGCCAGAACGTCGGCGTGAGCAGTCGTTGACCCGACGTGAGCAACGCGCCGCCAGGGTATAGGTGGTCTTCGTCTGCCGCGTCGATATACACGCTGTACAGGAAGTCCAACAGTGTGTATCGATTGATCGCATCGAGTCCAGCAAAGGTAAAGGGAAGATCGTCGTCCATGAAGACGACCGAGAAGCGTGTTGTCGCGCCTGCTGCGATGACAGTTCCTCCAAACGTAAACCCGCCACTAAAGACTGCGTAGTTGAGTGATCCGTTTCCAATCGGCTGTGGCGCAGTCTTCAGTTCCGTCAAGCGTCTATCGAGATCGTTCATCTTATTGATGAGCGCGTTGTAGATTCCGTTCTCAGCATTGTTTACACCCATCAGACGATGCTCACTTCCGGCGTCACCGTCTCTTCATCCGTTTCGTCCGCTATATCGAGCGAAATCTTTTCGACGCGAACCATACCGTTGAGGTAGCTAAGAAACGGATGATTGTTGACTTTTAGCATCACTCGATCGCCAACCCCGTAATCGGTGATGAATGGTGGTTGGCCGCTATCTACCGAGAAAGAAGGAATCTTGATCGGCTGAGCACTTCTTTCCAGTTCAGCCTCCGAACCATCGGTAAGACCGCCGTCACTGTTATCCGTCGCGTTCGAGTTGTAAATGTCCTGCCTGAGCTGGTAATCGCTCTGTGAGATAGGGTCCTCTGCGTAATATTCGGCCTGCGTACCATCCGCCGCACCCTGCCCAAGTCCGATCACTTCGTTCGTCAGATCAGTTGCATCAATCGGGGCGCTCAGTTTTGTGATGTTCTTCGGGTATTCGAATACTATGTCCGGTCGATCAGATCCCATGTAAGCGGAAGTATTAAAAGTCTTGTCGTGAGTAAACCAAATATCGATTGGATCGGTCTGCAGGTTTGTCATGTCCTGCAAGGCATTCATGATGATGGTGCGCTTGTATTGCTTGTCTCGCAGCGCCGTAGAGCCGCCGGTCTCCCCTCTCGTAACTCCAAAGTCGCCGTTCGTTAACGCCTGACTTTGGTCGATCAACGCCCACGCTAGATCGGTGCGACTTTTCGCAGTGCCATTTTCAGCCGTATAGACCTCCGAGACAAACCCTGCTGTCGTTGTGCCCGTGCGTCGCTTACTAAATAGCCAGAGGAATCCCATCGCTCGACATTCGATTGCGTTCTTCTCTGGATTGAGCGATGCCTCTGCATGGACGAGCTGCCCACCAACGAGATACTTGCCCAGACGACGGACACGTACCTCAGTGCTTCCAGGTATAAGGGCACGGGAAGGTAGAATCTTGTTCTTGACGCAATACGCTTCGAATGCGTCTAGGTCCAGGTCGAACAAGATATGTTCTGGCTGATTGCGGCTCATCACGACATGGCGATTAAAGGCAATGCCAGTAAGGTCAGCGATCAAAACACCTGTCTTGCTCCAAAGTTCAAAGCTGTACTTAGACGACGCCACGTTAAATCCCCAAGTACGCCGCATTAAACGACAACGTAGCGAAGCCGTCGTCGCTCGGGCTATCAGTGGTGATCGAGATGCTGTTGTCGCCCGGTGCGATCCCCCACCAGTCGGAAGTGATTGTCTTTGAACCGATTAGCGACGCTGAATCGTTCAGCGTGATCAGCAGCTCATTCATGTCAATTACGGCGGTGTCTCCAGAGGCCAACGTGTACTCCAGTTGGATGAACTTCCCGGTCGTATCGTTGGTGATGATCGGGTTAGTCAACAACCCAGTGAGCGTGATGAGTGGCAGAGACTCTTCTGTGCCGTCATTGGTGACAGTGATCGTTCCGCCGCTGGATGGCGCAGAGTCGTAGGGCAGGACCATTGGGACGACGTATCCGCCGCCGCTTGGCCGAGATATGTTGCCCGAGTTGACAGTTGTGGCTCCATAGATGAACGAGTCGCCCACCAATGCGGTGACCATGAACTCACAGCTCGCTGGTGTATAGAGATCCATGATTGGTTTATCGAAGTAAGCATCTACGTAGTAGCTGCGGCCAGCGAGGGTTGTGAACGAAAGCCGGGTAGGAGTTGGATACCCGTTCTCGTCCTTCGTCACCGCCAATGCGTTGATCAGAGCTTGGCGCTTATCCTCAAAGTCAGCAGCGCTCGTCCCAATGACTTTGCCTCGCAACTTGATCAGACGTTCACCATAGAAGATGCTCGACACTGTCACGCCGTGTCTTCCCGGACGAGAGTAGCTACCGGTGCGATGGTTTGGGCCATCAAGACCTTCGATCGGAGTCTGTAGAAGATAGCCATTGGCCGGAGCCATGTCGACGATCAATTCGAGGGTGTCAATTGAGAAGTCCTGCATCAGACGGTCCTCAGCCTGTAGCCAAGCTCGGCTATTCCACGCTCCCAATCGACCCGGCTGTAGTTGTTGATGGTAATTGGGAAGCTTGCACCCCCCTTCTGTCTCGCGATGGCTTGAGCGGTCTCTGATGCGGTCTTAACCTGTGTTCCACGTGGCAGATTGGCAATCTCTGGGCCATCCTCACCGAGGATCGTCCAACCCCCGGCCGCATAATTCGTACCGTGCGCATGACCTGGAAGCTTTATTCCTGCACTGCCCGCTGACAGTGGATTGTTCGATCCGTTCGCTGCTCCAGGTTTGATGGCCGACTGTTTGTTCACCACGTCCTGCATTGTGTTTGCAAGGTTTCTGAAGCCAGACGCCGAGTCGTTTGCTGAGTCGCGCATCTCTCGCGCAGCTTGCTTAACCGCCTCTTTCCGAGCGATGACATCATCTTGTTTCTGTTTCACCTCTTGGGTTTTCGCTGCTACGTTGGCAGTGGCATTGCCGAGATCATCCTGGGCTCGCTTCAGGTCGTAGGTAGCCTGTTTCGCTTCGAGTGAGCCAGGTCCGAACTGTCGGATCGTTTCGGTCAAGTTCCTTTGCGCTTGTTCAACACGAAGACTCGCGCCTTCTTGATCGAGCAGTGCACCGCGTAGTGCGTCCTGGGCAACCTTTGCGGTTCGGTTGGCATTGGTCAGGGCATCTTGCGCAAGCCGATGGCGTTCGATGGCGCTCTGCGCTCCACCACTCTGACTACTGAACGCACCGAGGCCGATGGCAGCGCCTGCTAGTGCCGCCACGATTCCGAATACTCCTCCAGTCAGGAGCGTGGCTGCCCCAGCAGAGACGCCGAGAATTCCGGCTAGCGCGCCGACTGCTGGAGTCACAACAGCAATGGCCGCACCGATTGCGCCGACTACTGTGACAAGCCCAAGGAACACTGTGATACCGACTGCTATGGCCGCGGTGAGACGTTGATGGCTACCGATCCAGTCAGCAGTCTTGCTGATGATTGGGGTGATACCCCTAAGAAGCGGCGTGAACGCCCCTTGAAGTGCAGATCCAATCTTCTGCCTGAGGGTAAGCGTTGCCGCGCCAGCCTTTGCCTGCTCCCCCGAAAACTGACTCGCGAGGCGAGCTGCGTCGCCTACCTGTGGATTGGTCTCCTTCAAGATGCCGTTATAGAGCGCCATACGAACCCCCGCATCTGAAGTGGCGCGCATAACGTCTTGTTGGGAGAATCCAGCCTCCTGGAGGATGACCGATAGGTTCTTAGTGACTCCGGCGTTGTCTACGAGTATCGAGTTGCCGTTCTTGATGCCTTCGGTCGCTGACGCCACTGCTTGACCGAAGCCGAGAGCCGACTGCCGACCGAAAGCCGCACTATCTTTGAATCGACCCATCAAGGTGATCGCCTGGTCAAGACTGAAGTTGGAGGCGAGCAGGTTCTTTAGTCCGGTAGCGGCCTCAGTAACCGACATGAGTCCGTCTTTTGCAAGATCTTGAGCCGCACGCTTCGCTCGAGTTTGATCTACCCCGAAAGCCCGTGCGACGCTGTTTAATCCGGTCAATGCACTGGTAAGGCCACTCGCCGCATCGATCGATACGTCCATCTGGCGGGCGGTCGCACCAAGAGCTAGTCCAGCACCAGTGGTGATCGCAGCTATAGGTGCCCAGTTCTCCCGAAGGCGTTGCACCACACCACTGTTCTGGTTTGAGGAGTCGGTGACGCCATCAAGCGCATCGCGCACCCGCTTCAATACACCGGACGCTTCGTCCTTCGCCGAGATTGTGAGAGTAAGACTGCTGTTGCCTAATATCGCCATGAACTATGAAGCCTTTGATGAACGCATTCGGCGCTCTATGTTTATATATTCTAGGTCAGCGAGGATTACGTCAAGTGGCGTAGCGCAGAACTCCGAATAACTCGCCTTCATTTCCCGCCGCCAAAGGAAGAAGAGATAATCCCAAGGAAGTTGGGTATCAGACTCACGGCCATCGATCGCCGCGGATATTGCCAGGACTATTCTTTTTTTGCGTCGCCCGACACCGCCTGGGCCGTGATCGTTAGATTGATCTTATCTGCAAGTACGTTTGAAATCGACTGAAGGTCATTGAAATCCATAAGCGATACGTTCTCGGGAGTTATCGGTGAGGGTACTCCGTTTACGTCGGTGTACGACCATTCATCGATCAGCTCTGAAAGTAGACGATAGGTGGCAGCTTCCGCCTCGTCCGCGCTTGCGTTATGAATCGCGAATGCCTGTGGTGCACTCACGCGTACGTTGAGTACCGCATACGATGGGCTTTCAGGTGTATCTGAAGGCAAGATGTACTTCTTTAGTTCTTTGGCTCCTAACACTGGCATATAGCGTCTCCTATGACGACAAGGCGTTAATTACTTTGACATCCATCGCCTGACCGTCCGAATCATCTTGCGACGGTGTGTATTCGAGCTCGTAGTAGAGAGCTTCATCAACTTTGATCATCGGTTTGTCACCGCCTTTCGTCACTGTGAGGTTATTCAAAGTCAGGCGGAATTCATGTTGGCCAGTCGATCCACTGAACATGCGGATCACACAAGCAACCTTGCTCAGCGCCTTGAAGTTTCGTACTTCATCTGGATTGCGGAAAAACTTCTTAGCCTTAAAGGTGACGTCAACAGACTTCGAACGGACAAGGGCTCGCGGATCGAATGAACCACTGCCAGGCGCACCCTTCTCGTCCTCGAACGGATGCAGAATGGTGAATTCGCTTCCCTCTTCAAGCGGCGTGTGCGTAGCACTCAGCGCGGCTGAAGCGGTTGCACCGAAACGGAATTCAGTCCGTGACCAGAGGAATGGATACAGGAAGTTCTTCGAAGGCGTCGCGGGACGAAGTACCAACATGTCGCCGCTGGTAACACCAGACGGTGATCCCGACAGCGTCACGGTAGTTGAGGTCAGTGAAGTGACCGTGAAGTCTTGACGAGCGCCGGTTGTCTGGTTGACGACAGCGACCAGGTCGGTAGCAACCAGTCCATCTGATGGAGATGGATAATTGATCGGTGTTTTCAGCGTCACGACATTTGTACTAACACTTGCGATCTCAGCACCAAGGAATGACTTGAGCGCCGACAGCTTGACCTTCCACCGTGCCTCGTTGCTGACAAACTCCGGTGCTAGCTCGCTCGCTTGGACACCCATGAAGCGCATCACCTGATTGCCGGTAGAGATGTCTACGGTATACGTGAACGGGTTGGTAAACGATGCTGTGAATGGCCACGTGTATGGGTCTGAGCCAGTGATCGAGCCGCGTGTAAGCAGCATGTCGAGCAACATAGCAGTGCTGTTGGGCTCGGCCATGATCGTGACATCACCACCGTGCGAACGGATTCCGGGCGTAACCATCTGGCGGGCGAACTTCTGACCGATGACGCTGTTCTCAGTCTCAGGGTTCATAAGGGTCGCGATTGTTTCGTCGTAGATCGGGACAAACGTCGTTGGGATGACCGCAACCCCCTCGGTTGGTTCCTTCTTTAGAGAGAAATACCCATTGTTGCTACTGATCTCGTTAGACATCACCGTTTTCCTTGTTTACCGTTTTCTTCTTTTCTTCCGCTTTGACTTGCTCGAGATTCGGATTCTCTACTGGATGATCGCTTTCGATAACCTCACCCGTAGCAACGACACCGACGCCGATAACAGCTAGGTCATAGTCAGAGGTGTTTCTGTATAGATACTTGCTCATTACTTCCTAATATCTTCTACTTCGCATGTTCCGTCAAGAGTGAAATGCGTTGTCTACCAGGTAAGTTATCGACACAATAAGATGACCCTCTTGCGTCATACTGCCATCGGGACGGGAATCGATACCTAAGTCGAACTCAATGCCCTGATCGATACCCTGGCCATTCAATTCAAAACGATCCATCAGCGCCCTCTTGAGGGTATTTGGCAAATAAGCACCGGTTTCAGGGTCTCGTGCTTCGACGATGTCGCGAATGCGCTTCTCAGTGAGATCAGTGGGGTCGGCGTCCGCTTTAAAGTCGTCCTTCTTGTTAAAGACCACCTTGACTCGTAAGCGTTCAGTGACCTTCTTCATCCCCGACGGTCCATTCCCCATCTGGTCACCAAGCTTCTCCACGACGATGCACGGCATATTGAAGAGTGGGATCAGGCCAGGATCACCTTCGTAGAATTCCTTGAAGGTATCGGTCGGGTACGACTCGCGAAGGAAGTCGAGAAGAGCAGTGGCCGGTTGTTTGTATGCCATTAGACGATCCTCGATTTGATACGACGGATCAGCGAGTTGGCGATGATGCCGACAACGTCATCGTGGAACTGACTGGTCATTTTAAGCATCACGCGTCTCGGAATAACACTTCGTTCCTCATCGGACTGGTGGTACTTGAAGTACGGCGCACTGTTGGAAATCGTGACACTCATTGGCGTAGAGCGGTAATGGAACGAGCGCTGCATTAGTCCCCGGCGTATGAGCACTGGACGGCCTGGATATTTCTTTGCCTTCCATGCGGCGTAGTCCGGACTCAGTCGCTGCCACGGCTCGCCAATGACCCCGCCGCGTGAAGCGAAGACCTGCCCGCCGAAAAAGAGCTTGGCCGATTCTCCTACATCCTGCATCGCCCCCCGAAGATCCTTTACGTCTGCTCCGATCTGGTCGAGCATCCGCGGAATATCCTGCCCGTCAGTGATTCTCATCCTCACGTCAAGCATGGTTAGAACACCTGATCCATCGTGAAGGCGCGTGATGCCGAGTCGTCTGGATAACCAGAGATGTCATCGCCGGTTGAGACAGATTGGCCTTGGTCATCCACCACGTCACCGTCGGCGTTCTTTAGCTGCTCTAGAGCTAGACGCGCATCCTTCAGCTTCTTCACTGCACGGGTTGAGGTTTCGCCGTATGCGTCCTGCAAGAGAAGCCCCGCAGCAATCTGAATCGTCAGGCTATTGATCTGCTCGGGCACAGGTTTGAACGGAACCGTATAGCGATTTGACAGCGCGGTGTTGATCTCAGCTTCTGCCATACGGCGCTTCTGGTCGACCGTCACATCACTGAGGTTGGTTGCGTTGAGGAACCCCGCGTCACGCCGGATCTCGGTCAGGGAGGCGTAGCGCCCATAGTCATCACCACGTACAGGAGTTGAATCATCGAGATCTGTTTCGTCGCCAGTTGTTTCGTTCCAGTAGGTGAGCTTGTACCAGTAGTCCGACGACCCACTTGAGTCCGTGTAGTACGTCACCACCTTGCCAGGATCGATCGATCGGCTAGCCAGGGCCGAGAAGGCTACATCGGCTGGAGCTGAGTCATCGACGTTGACCGCACGGTAGATCCGGATCCGATCACCTAGGACGCCTGTGACTGCATCAAAGCGGCTGTGAGGCTGCCCAAGTCCGTCAACCAACTCCAGTGTGGTTTCGTCGGTCACAGCGTTAACAACGGCCTTCTCGCACGTCTCAGAGCCCGGTGGACCGACATAGATCGTCTTGCCTGCCTCAAAGCCGGATGTATTCACGACTTTGATCGTGGTTGCGGCAGTTAGAACGCTCTCATCAAGCGTCGAACGCTCGGTTAGGTTTATATTGGCGAATGATTCAGCTTGAAGCGTTGTTGCCATAAATGCATTAGTTTCCTTTGGTCTTCATTATAGTCACGCGGCTTTCATTACTCAATACAGTCAGGTCATAGCCGGGATTAATAACCGTGGTCCTTCTATTTGTTATGAGCGTTGTAGGAGTTGTTGTTGTCTCAGCCACACCTTCGGCAGCTAGTAGATCGTCCGCTGTAACAATGTCCTCGATGAGCTTGCTGATAAGCCGTGAGCTGTCCTCCCCCGTCGACACGCTCTCGGATCGGTTGATCGTTATCGATCGATCTGTTGAATCTGCAGTGTTGCTGTTATCTGCTTGGTTTAACTTCACCAGTCGTGAACTTGAGTCGGCTACTCCTACACTGTCGCTGACTGGATGGCTGAATGACTTGATCCAGGCGTCAGCTATGTTGCCGATGTCCACCCTGTTTAGTGACATGAGAGAGCGTCGGCTATCACTGCCAGTTACCCCGTCCTGCAGCACCACGTTGATGTGGAGGACTACCTGGTCTGTGGCGTTCGCGTCATCCTCTAGGTCTAGGCCACTGCCGTTTGGAGCGCTCATATCATCGGACGTAATGACCGTGTCCGCTCGAGTAATCCAGACACCTGTCGAGCGTGTGTCTGAACCGGATGCGCTGTCTACCAAACCCTTACCCAATGCGCGATTTGATGCGTCAGCTTCAGTGGTCGAGTCGGTGAACGTACGGCTGAAGGAAGCAGTGCGACTGAACTGGTCACTGGTTGATGTTGAGTCAGCCTTCTGCAATGCAACCGATCTGAACGAACTATCGGTTGCCGCGGTTGAGTCTGAAGTCGTTCTACCTACTGATCCGGATCGGGTGTCGGTCGCCGAGCTGCTGTCTGCGCGATTAAGTCCGACACTACGGACAGAGCTGTCAGTTGGAGTTGTCGAGTCACTGAGACTGCGTAGGAATGCGGCAATCCGGTTGAAAGCATCACTGGCCGTCGCTGTTTCACTGCGGCCGAGCGCGACAGATCGTATCGACGTATCACTTGAACCCACCGAGTCACCGAGCGCCTTGGTCAGCTTTCGAGTCGATGCATCGGTGGCGGTAGCCGAATCAGCTGAGTTCTTGCCAGTGCTACGGAGACTGGAATCAGACGACGTCGCCGTGTCAGACGGAGTGGCTGAAAACGCCGAGCCGCCAAGTGGTTTGTAAGCGACAGCCTGCATTGCCCATGCGCGCCCAACGACACCCGAAATAGTCCATTGCATCGCGTGTGACGTGCTCACGGCCTGGACGTACGCGCCGCCACCGCGTCGAGACACTGTGGCGTTGTTGAACTGCGCAATTTCATTCTGAAGCGATGTGAGGGTCGATGTTCCGTTAGCCAGTCCGACCGAGTCGACGACGTAGTCACCAGACTGGATGCTGGTCACCGTAACGGTTGCTGCCAAGCTCGTTCCCGTGCCGGTGATGCTGCTCCGCACAGGTGTTGTTTGATCGGCACCATTGAACGAGATCGACTCGCCAAAGGCATATGTCGTGCCGCTGAACGAGATTGAGACTTGATTTGTACCCGTCGCGGGAGCGATGAGCCGATACATGCGTACGTGGTAGTTGCCCGAGGGCGTATCTGATTGAGCTGCGATAGCGGTCATGGCGACGCCGTTGTACGTCGCGCCGCTAATCGTCACTCCTGAGCCAGACCACTGAACAGACACGTGCAGTAATCGGTTCGAACCGGAACACGTGTGATTGAAGTTCAGGGGCGTTGCTGCGGTCGCGCTTGTGTTGCCGCCTGATGAGGTTGCGTCAACAGTGATAGCCATCTACTGGCCCTACGAGATCGTCAGAGTCCAGGTGATCTGGAGTGTGTCGCTCGCGCCCTTGTTGATTACAGAGAAGCTTGAATAGAGGTGCATGTTCCCTGAGCTTGATGCGTCGAAAACGCCAGCTTCAGTGATCGCGCCGGTTCCATCGGCAGCCGCCCAGTCACCGACCATTGTGATGACGGCGTTGCTTCGGTTCTTACTCGTCAGGGCGTTGCGGTCGAGTTCAGTGTTGAGTGAAGTCGTTCCGCCAGTGCCGGTTCCGATAGCCATATGTGTTGGCACACCGAGGGTTGGAGAGGCCAGAAGACGGTCGGCAATCATGTTCTTGCCAGCGGTCGTCACCGTGTTGTGGATCTCGCGTTCTTCTTTGACGAGTCCGTTCTGGTCACGGAGAACGATGTGCGTGGTGTAGCTAATGTCGGCGCTATTAGCTCGAATGTCTTCTTGGAGGCTAGTTTTCATCGCGTACCTCCGCGACATCACCCGCCTCTATGAAGTTTGCAGCAGTCTGGTCATCTAGCTCGATGGTTGAGCCCTTGTCGAACTGCTCGCCGCGTTTAAATAGACCAGATTCAGATGTAACCACGTACGTCTTACGATCTGTCGCGCCTTCTTGTGCACCGACTGAGGTTTCGATGCTATCAACCGTAGATGCTTCTTCTTTCATGCAAAGGGTTTCCTGTTTAAAACTATTCGTATCCACCCTTATTTAAACACGGTTGATTTGCAAATACCATTGAGATTAGGGTGCAGGTGGATCAGCCTTCTTCGCCGCCACCTCGCGGACAGTATCGATCATCTTGTTAACGGTCGCAAAGAGATCTTTCGGGATCATACTTAGACTAGCATCGCTAGCCGTTTCAGAAGACAAGATATCAGGTTTATCAAATACGCGCCGCCCCAACTGCATTCGGATCTCCATCGCTTGCTCGTCAGGTAGCGTATTGCAATAGGCGTTTACCGTCTGCAATTGAACACTGACCAAGCGCACATGTTGAGCTGTTTCGCGATGCTTTGATGCAATCCGAGCACAGTACGTCGCAAATGCGAAAACAGGCAGGGCTATAGCCAGTTTCACTAGCTCCGAGATCCAACCGTTCTCCCCATTCATATCACCAACGACTTTAACGACGATCAAGATACCTATTACTACTGACCCTAGGACCGCTATCGACCACCCAATTGCCCTCTGCCCTTCGTACTTGGCGTTTTCAGCGAATGCTCCAGAGAGCGTGCCAGCCGATACCTGCCCCGACGCCACCACGACGTCATCCGCTTGCTTTCGAACTATTCGCGTAATCTCCGTTATGTGACTTAGGTACCGATCAGACATCAACCCCTTAATTCTTTCGGGCAGATCTATCTCGAGGTTAGGTACACCGCTTTTTGATGACAATTCATCCAGGACACCGCGATATGCTCTCGACTCCCATCGCACGACCATATTTGCGAAATCCATAGGAGTTGCAGGCTTTCCTTCATAGATCGTATTTCCGTCTAAAAAGCTACGGATCATGCTCCGTAGGGCGACTAGATCGTTCTCTCGAATCAACGCTCCGAAAGGAACGACTATTGTCCTGGAAGATGAATGGCGTGGCCCTGAACGGGCGTCTGTAATCTTAATCGTAATCTGCGTGCGAAGGTTTGTACTGAGCCGCGTGACTACATGAGAAAAGAAATTACCGTCGTCCGGTTCGTTGGCCGCAACTATATCGAGCAACCCATCGATGTCCTGTATGGTTAGATCGTAGGATTCACTCTGAATAGATGACACCTGAACACCCTGCAACAGCCGATCCAGCGGCGTCGTCTCAAGGGCGCGCTCGAAGGAAGCTAGGAATGGGTTGTCATTGGGATCGTCAGCCATGGAAGGATCATACCGGGAACCAAAAAGGCTGCCGAAGTTGGCAGCCTTTAAAAACGAACAGTTTGTGTTTTACTTGCTTTTCGTACTTTTAGTCGGTTCTGAATCGTTGCCGTCAGTCTTTGGGTCTTCGACCTTCGATTCAACAGACTTCTTTGCCTCAGCGACGATCCTTTCTGCTTCAGCCTTCGCGTTGGCGAGGATCACGTCCGCATTCTTTGTCGCCTGTGACAGAAGTTCCTCTGCCTTTCCGTTCGCGGCATCGGTTGCGGTCTTTGCAAGCTCAGTCGCCTCAGCGACGATCTCTTCTGCTTCTTTGCGCGCCGCTTCGACAATATCTGCCGCCTCATCGGTGCCAGATTCAGCCGAACCTTCCGACACAGTAAGGAAGGGATCGCTCTCGATGGCTTCCAACTGCTCTTTAGTCAGCTCTCCAACATAGCCGCCGTCTGCGGGGACAACGACGCCAGCGCGGATACGCTTCTCGGCAACGAAGTTGCCTGTAACACCTACTCTATAAACTTTGTTTGACATCATCTACTCCTTGATTAAGACGCTACCGCGCCAACAATAGTTTGGTGATTGCCGTAACCAGCGTTGTGACGAGCACGAGTACCCCAGGTAAAGATGTCCTTATCGAACGCACGGTCGCTGTTGAGGTCAGTCTTTGAGACAAGGCTGATCGCAATACGGATCTGCATTACAAACGGCAGGACACCTTGCCGAGTGTCGGCAATCGCCCATTTCTTGTTGCTAACAGCAAGGTAAGGCAGGACAACGATCTTGTAGCGCTTGTAGTATGGGTTAGAAAGCGCCACGCCGCCTTCATCGATGTATTCGCGACCGATTAGGCGTTCAGCAGCGGCACGAAGGCCAGGGCCAACGATGAGCGTGTCACCGCTATAGCCGAGTAGATCGCCACGGTCGTCCTTCTGGCCAGCGAGCAACAGCTCAGCGGCGTCTAGGTTGGCGACAGTGATGTCTTTACTAGTGCCGAGGTAGTTGCTACCACCCTCGTGATCGGCATCGATGAAGTTCTGGCCGTCATAGATGGCTGTAGTGAATCCTAGATCGAACGCGGTAGCCATGAGGCGTGAGTAATGAGTACCAGCTTTTGATGCAAGTGAGTTAACAGCGAGCATGATTTGACCCGTCTGGTCGTCTTCGATTGCGTCACGGTCAACATCAAGGGTTGATTCCCATTTCTTGTTGCTAATCTCGTAGTTGAAGCTCGAAAGCGTTCCAGGGATACGCTCAGATTTAAACTCACGAAGACCTGGTACTGAGCCGAGCCATGCGTATTTCTCGCTGGAACCTTTTGATGGCACGAGATTTGCGATTTGCTTCCACAAGTCGGCATCAGGTGTGTTCTCGTAGCGCTTTTGGAACGTCACTCGGATGTTTGTATCTAGTCCTTGCAACAGTTCTTTAGTAATGACAGACATTTCTTTTTATCTCCTTCCTATGAGACCAATTAGATTTTTTACTCGAACGCTAGTTGCTGAGTTGAACTGAACAACACGACCGACTTTCACATCGTTGGTTGTTGTTGCCGCGAGTGCGACGAGGTTGTCGTCAACCGCGTAGACGTCTACGCCGACCCAGGCCTGAGTAGCACTGGCACAGTTCATATCGAATACGCCCTCTTTCCAAACCCGTACAACTTTGTCGCCAGCCGATCCGGTGTTATCAATTGTTTCCATCGCTACCCCCGCGAAGACTTCGCTCGCAGTGTCCGCGCTCTTCTTTGCGAAACCAGCTGTGTTGTAATTGACGTTGCTTCCGGCGAAGACCTTGGTGCTTGCTGCTAGTGGTACGTCTACCAAGATTCCTTCTTGGCGACCGTCTGCTCGTGATGCTGTTAAGTTAGTCATTTCCCGATTCCTTTCCTATTTAGATGCTTCTGCTTTTTTGAACTTCTCGATATCTTCGGCAGTATTGCCAAAGGCCTCTGCCAAGCTCTTCTCTTCATCCGTAATTTTCACGTCGTCTTCAGATTCTCGACCAGTCCCTTTTTCGCCAGCTGTGATCGCTTTGTTTTCTGGGAGACCGTCTAGAACTTTCAGAATCTTCTCGCGCTGCGATTCGCTCGATGCCATCAAGAGATCGACAACATCACCAGTCTGGTCTTGTTTGATAGCGCCGCGACTGATGTGAGACTCAACTGAAGCCGTTAGCTTTGTCTTCAGTAATTCTTGCTGAGCCTCACGACCGGCCTTTGCATCTGCCTGGAGCTGTTTGACCTGAGCTGCACTAAGACCGTGAATCTTTGCGCTTGCCTCTTTTGTTAGATCGGGCTTGTTATTGCCGTTACTCTCTTCCTCTTCTTTGCTCTTGCTTTCCACATCCTCGGTGAGACCAAACTTCTTCAGTTCGTCCTCCGTTAGATCAGATTTGTGTTCGGCAAGAAAGGCCTTCTCATCGTCTGTGAGGTCTTCTGCGTTTTTGGCACGTAGTGCTGCGAGATCCATGTCTCCTCCTTCTTTGATTTGCTTATCACTTCCACCGGCGTCTTGAGACGCCATGACTGGCTGAAGCTTCTTGAATAATGGGGTGTTGGTCAGGCCAGCTCCGGACAATACGTTGTCTACGAAGACGCCCTCATTTTCTGGGTCTTCCCACGGAAAATCACGTGGGTTCCACTCCGGCGAGATGAACTTGTATTCTTCCTCCCGCAAAGCGCGAGAGCCCTCTTTTGTCCAGCGGACGTCACCCCAGAGTTCTGCGCCGTTATTCTCGAGCCGCAACCCCGTAATCCATCCAGCAGCCGGACCAGTAGTGTCATGTCCCTTGTTGATCGGGGCTTCGTAGGCTCCGTTCTTTTGCTTAACTAAGCCGATACCCTGGCCGAAATTTACGACCATTTGTGCTAGATCAGAAGTAGTGTGTTCGAATGCCCCGTGCCAAGGCGTATGCCAGTGTCCCGCACTGAGCAAGTGAATAGATTCAGGAGGATTACCGTCTGCGTCGGCTTTGATTGCAATAATGCGCTGGACTGCTTTATGGGCCATATGCCTCTAAATATGAAGTTGACTGCCTTTAAAGTCAATAGTTATAAATCAAACCGCAACGGCAGCGCGGGTGCGCAGACGGCCTATCCTTACCATTGCTGAAGGTTTTATCGATACGCACGGTCTCACCATCAATAGGAGCGCACAATGGACAAGCTCTCGCCAACGACTCCCACGTTTTGGTTTTCGCCCCGGTCTCGACAGCGAAATTCTTGAGCCCAGTCTGGTAAGCATTGACACTCTCGGTGTGAGCGACCAGCTCGGCGCGCACCGGATTATTCAGGACTTTGGAGATTCGATCGCGGGCGAGATCCACGCTCTCCCCCCGTGCGATGCTTTGCTTTATGGCCTCCCGAATTAAGTCACGTGACGTTTCGGTCATGCCCGTTACCAGGCCAGCGACTTGGGTGCGTGCCGCTTCGAGCACTGACTTCGACAGGTTCGAGATCCCCAGGTCGATGCCGTAGGTCAGCTCGCCCGCCTGGCCGCCAGTGGCGACGATCAGGGTGATGGCGTCAATGACAGCGCGTTGGAGGTCGAGCTGCTCCTCTGCCCAGACAGGATCATCAGCGTTCAGTAGTGGGTTGCTGGCAGCCTTCAGCGATCCGGCGTACTGCGCCCAGTCCACGTAGTTCGGTGCGTTCCGGGAGAGACGAAACAGGTACTCGGCAACGTCTGACTCGAGCTGTGCCTCATGCGCCAGAAGCGCTTTGAACGTCTCACTATTGCGCTTGTAGCTAGGCTGCCAGTCTTCACTCGCACGTAGCCCTTGAGAGACCTCGCGACGAGCGTTAAGCAGCGATAGGCGATTCGTATCCGCTTGTGCCATATAACTTCTCGTTGAGGGCGACTTTGATCGCACGGGCGTGGTCAACGACGCTTGCCTGTTTGGTTTCGGCCTCGTCGAACTTCTCTACTTCGACAAGCTTTTTGTCCTTGCTGCTGTCGGTCTCCTCGGGTTTCTTTGCGGTGTAATCGATCTCAGCTAGTTCCTCGTCTTCAAGCTCCTGCCATCCGATCATCTTGCGGGTCGTGTTCTCATCTCCACCGCGGGGATGGATGACACCAGCTGTTACTAGCTTGCCGATCGCTTCGCTAAGTACAGGGATGTTGTCATCACTGATCTTGCCGACTCGAAGGGTCGGGTACTCACGACCACTGAAGTTCAGGTCAACCAGTTCCTTGACGATGTGGTTTTGGATGACGTCAACGAAGAACTGAGCGGTGTTCTGGATGGACAGTTCAAACAGACGGCTGTGGTCTTCACTAGTTGACCGAGCACCCGAAGCGCCGGTGGAACCGAAATCGAGGAACTGAGTAAGGGTGTTGAGCAGGATCTGTCGGTTGTGGTGGTTGATCGAGGGTTCCGCATCTTTTAACGAACTCGCCTTTGGATCGAGGAATTGAACGATCCAGTCCACTGGGTGTTCGATGTAGGCCTGTTCGTGAGCACGGATGTTCTGTGCTGCCTTCCGTATCCGCTTCCTATCCTCAGCGTCCGCACCCTTTGGAACGGTGATGTCGACAACGCCCAGCGCGTGCTTCTCATGAGCAATAGCGTCAATCCTGTAGAGCTTGTCTTTGATGTACCAGTGCTTGTAGGCAGGTCGAAGGATCGAGATTCCTCGGCAGTTGTCACCGCGCTGCTTACGAGTGAAGCGAACGATCTTCTCCACAGGGATTGAGTAGAACTTGCCGTCCACTAGTTGGGTGATCCCAGGCTGTTCGTCCTCGGTGATCCACTTCTCGATCGTGGTCTGTTTGCGGTAGCCCAGCTTGGTCAGTCCGATCAGCAGCTTGTTCTCGAATGTTATTGGCTCCAAGACCTTCTCGTGAACATCGTGGCCGTAGTCGAGGAATGTGAAGGCCTCGTCCTGGAACTGCTTCCAGTTGACCAGTTCAAATAGGCAGTGCTCCACGAAACGGGCAACGAACTTGTCCGCCTCATCATCAGATGCCGGATCGATCGTATAGTCAGCGCCGAATATCGGCTGCTTGATGGCTTCGAGTGTGCTGTTCACAGCTGCGTCGGCGCACATCTCGTCATAGATTCGTATGCCCCGATTGCCATCGAGCTTCATGTTAAATTCTTCGCCGGTAATAACCCCGCTGTTTATGGTAACGCCGGTCTTGCCAATTTCTTTTTGAGTTTTCTTTGTCATCTAATTCAAAAATACGCTAAAAGTCTTCGTCTAGCAATCCTGAGGTAACGGTATCTTCTTCATCATCGTCTTCATAATCGAAACGTGAGACAGGCCGCAGAGCGACGTAGAGCGCCATAAGTACGGCGTCAAACAGGTCAGGGCTGACACCCAAACGCTTCTTGATCTGCTCTTTGCTCTCTACCTTCAACACTTTGTCCGTGATGTCGTAGTTGTGCGTCATGGCTTCCTTTTGAAGGTCCTTTAGGTAGGGACAGTCGCGGAAATGCTTGATGATGCCCATTTCTATTCCACGGGCGTACAGGTAGATCATCTGCGAACGAAGCTTGTCAAAGTTCAGCGGGACATCAGCCAGCCCAGGCAGTCCGATGCTCGGATCTGGCGCTGCGCCACTCATGAACTCGTATGGGTGAAGACCTTCGTCGATCAAATCCCCGACCATCCCCACACCGAGGCCGACCGCGTCGATGCCGGTGTTATCTATGCCGTATTCGTTCTCTGTAGCGTCATCGATCAACCACCGAGCCTGCTCAGGCAGTTCTACGCGTTCGTTCTTGTCCTTGACGATGGCAATATCGGCAATCGTTGTGCCGTACAGCAATGCACGCACAGAGCGGTCGACACCCTTCCACGCCACGTCGTAGCCCGCTGAGCGCTTTGCCGCTACGTCCAGCTCGGCGACGATGGATGTAGCCCATGATCGGGATTTGAAGAGCGAGTTCGATTCGTCGGCGTAGTTCCAGTTGTTGTAGAGATAGCGCTGTGTCCACCACTCAGGGTTCGTCTTAAGTGCGGCGATGTCCTGTTCAGAGAGCCAGCTATCTTCGAGATCGAACTCAATAACGGCGATGTTTGGTGGCAGGGTGCTGTTCTTCCAGCGGTCATAGAAGTGCTCCTTCGCCCAGCCGTCGTTCGGGTTCATGGTGATGATCGAGATAGACGGTTGGCCGTGCTCGTTACGGCGTCCTTTACGCGATGTCGCTTGGATGAACATCTCGTACTCCAGTTCATCGGCTTCATCGATGTGATTGCCTGTGGCGTTGATACCTTTAATTTTCTTGCCACCGCGGTCTTTCGTAGGGTCAGCCTCGACAAAAACGATCACTGACTTGTTTGGGAAGGTGAGCGTCTTGAGCTGCTGGTTGTACGTGTAGTCCTCACCATGGACGAATTCCATCTTGTCCGCCATCTCGAGGTACGACGGGATGATGGTTTTCATCGCAGTGCTTATGTTTTGGCGAAAGACAGGCCAATAGGTCTTCGGAAACTGATGAGCAATGGAGAGCACGATGTGCGCCGCAATGTCCGTCTTACCCGAGCCCACCACTCCCAGCAGTACGAGGATGTCGACAGTAGAGTCATTGACCCGCTGGACAGACTCAATCTGTTTCGGTTTCAGCTTCAGCATCGTTGTTACCTCGCGCTGCGATACTGCTTACGTATACCGGAGGCGCTTCAATACGCCTGCCGTCTGAGGTGTGGTCAAGCTCTTGGCGATCCCGCCAGTTGTCGTTGTTCTTTAACCAGAAGATTCCCGCCGATGCTGGACTCTCACCCTTGAGCATTCGGCGCTCGACATCTGCCGCGATTCGTCGCTTCGCGCTTTTTATAGCGTTGGAAAACAGGATGTCGGAAGCTTCATCTGCATCAGGTGCGCGGTCGTCATACTTACCTGATTCATAGTCGATAAGAACGTCTCTAGTCGTGTTTAGCGTATAGGCGAGGCCGTTCACTGTGTAGGGTTCGCGTTCCGTGAAGTACTGTATTTCACTAACAAAGGTGGAGCCATCAGCGCGAGTCTCGATAATCTTTCGGGTGCTCAAGTGTGAATCACAGTTGCCGAAGTAAGCTTCGATCTTTTGGTTAAGCTCTTCGACAGTCTTAAACTTCAAAGGGCGACCGCCCAAATTCTTATCGTCTTGTTCGTTATCGAGTGCCATATACCAACAGTTATTGCACAAACCGTTCGGAAAGTCCACCATTCATTGACTTAACATTCAATTTGTGAGATTATTAAAGTAGATATGAAAGTACGAACCAAAGCCATCTCATTAATTGTTCCAATAGCCATCATTGGCGTTTTAGTAGCCGCTAATCCAGCTTCAACAGCTCGCAACGATAACCAGACCGGAAACGACGTTAACGGCCTTCCTGCGCCGTCTCTGACGGTCTTAGCGAGTGATCCAGCAGCACCAATCGCTGATGCTGAGAACGGTGAGCCGCGAACCGTCGACACTTCTGCGCCGGTAGATCCTGAAACTCCAACTGAGCCTGAAGTTGTTGAGCCGGTGGAGGAACCAGTTATCGATCCCACACCCGTCTACACCACTACCGCGGCCTCACCAGCGCCAGCATCAAATGAAGATCGCACTCCAGTGAGTGCTCCTGCCGATAGTGACATCGTTCGTTCTACAACGGCTAGCTTCTAGCCCTTAACGATCTTCAATCCAACACGCTCGAAGGCGCTCTAGTTCAGTTATCAGCCAGGAGATCAGCTGCTTCCCTGGTGCGGATCTCGTTGCCATTATTCTTCCTCCGCTGGCTCTTCACGGCCAGCCTTCAATATCTTGTCGACGCCAGTAAATATCTGACGGATAGCCAGCGCTGGCGGTACTTCGCCCTGGAGCCACGTCTGTATGTAGGCCCGCGTCTCAGCCATGTCCATATGGTCGGCCATCTCCAGCTCGTTGGCTGTCAGTAGTGCGGTGCCCTCGGCCTGGAACTCGAACAGCCCACGATGAAGCTGGTACTCGTGCTCGAACTCATCGGCGGTGTGCCCCAGGACGACATGACCAAACTCGTGGAACAGCGTCTTTTCGGGATACCTCGCTACAGGTGAAACGGCGATCTCTCGTCCGATGCTGTAGCCCTGGACGTTGCCGTCCATCAGCTCAAAAGGAACTTGGGTGATTGCCAGTCGGGCGAGCGCACGTTCCTTAGACCACGTCGGAGGTTCGTACGGCGGTAGGTCGTCGCCTTCGGTTTCAGAGACTGTGAATAGGCAGTTGACGTACTTGAAGCCACGGACTCTCATTTCGTCCTGGCCAAGCTCGTTTTGATACTTGTACGCGATGGGCCGAAGTATGGCTTTGGCCTTGCTGCCCTTGATGACCTGGCGTCCTAGTGTCTGCCATCGCTTATAGGTGGCAACTGGCTCACGGACGCCCTGTTGAGCAAGGATGATCTGGTTGAGGAAGCTGTAGTTGTAAAAGCGGTTGTATGTGCCGCCCATCGAGCCAGGCACGGTGAGCGCCGTCTCTAGGAGTTCTGCCCACTCGATTTCTTTAGCTGGTGAGACAAGTCGTTCAGGCATCACCACCCTCGGGCCACGAGTTGATGGGGGTATTAGCGGTCATGACTTACTTCCCAGCTTAGACATTGGTTTCAAGAGTTCTATATCATCATCAGATGGCCGTCCTCCTTCATGGAATAGACGCCACATCGTCACGATGCCAGGTTTGTTCATAACTTTCGCGAGCCACTCGCAAATAAACCTAGGTTCTTCTGTCGCGATGTCAATAGCAGTAACGTATCTACCCCAGTCTTCAATATAGGAAGTGACTTGCAAATCGCGATATGTCTTACCGTAACGGAGACGTTTGACACCTGGAGTATCCATAGCAAGGAATCTACTATCACCTCTATCGGACCACGCAAAATATGCCGCAATGTCTTCATCCGTTGGTACGACCTTGCTTGTGTGGTAGTACATGATCGTCTTCAAGTCCAGCTGTTGTTTATTAGTAAGTCTCATCTCACCTCGTTGGCAATTCTTGGTTGCCGAACACTCATATTATTTAGTATCTCGTCACGCTTCTGCTGGTAGGTTTGGTGATTCATTTCGGTCATAGTCCTCCCTAGTGCCAGTGGTTAATGAATATATAGTCACAGATCGGTCGATAGCCCATGATCTTCTCTAGCTGGTCGACCACTTCCTTTTGACGGTCTTTGTTGATAGCCGTATTGAACAGGTCAGAGAGCTTGGTAGGGCCGGACGACAGGAACATTTCATCATCGTCGAATCTCGCTATGATCGTCCCCGCGACCGCGTAGCCACCGTTCATTCCATCAGACAATATGCCTACCTTGCCTGGTTCCCTGGCGTAAAAGATGTCAAGTTCTTCGGAGCGCTGCTCGTCCTCACCCTCAATAGATTTGTAGTGTGGGTATTGGATTTCGACTCCGTACATGATTAGTTTTGTGTTACGAACGCTCATCACCTTCTCCTTTCATTAGGGCGACCTCTCTCAACTCGTTATCAACCATGCGCGTGACGCACAGGTCACAGATGTCATATTCTTTGCCCGTTCGGTCTACCAGATTCATGAACCAGTTCGTTAATTTTCTCTCCGGAGATCTGCCAGCCTTCGCGCTTCTCCAGAAGACATAAAGCCAACTACCTTTACATTTCTTACCGCATATGTCGCATATAGTTACGCGGCTCAGCACTTGCGTGTATTCAGTTTTTGATGTCATGATTTGGGACCTTTCATTAGGGCGGCTTTTTGTTGCTCTAACTCGGTGAGTGTCGGTATAGGTGCCGGATGACGGCTAGGCTTTGATTCGCCGTCCCAAGTCATCACCTCGTACATCGACGAATTCCAATTATCACCGAAGTAGTAGACCATCTCCTGCTCGATACGTTTCGATGCCTTCTCGCCCATCGCGTAGTAGCTGTTATCCCACAGGCTATCCAATATCTTTGCCACACCGATAAGTTGTCCCTTACGCTTCCCCTCTATCTCCACTATTGCTTGGTGGTGGGCGACGTATGCCTCGCATGATTTACACAGATCGCGGGTGCTTATGAACTGACGGCCGCAACACAGACACCTGGGAATATCGCCAGTCGAGATCGTTCCTGGCTGTGCTTCTGTACTAGGAGGGGTCATGACTTAGCTCCAGACTCTGCAAAAGCCTTCTGTACTTCATGGAATTTCCTCTCGTCACCTCCTTGATCGGGATGATGCTTCATAAGCATTGATCGATATGCTGCCTTTATCGTCTCAGGGCTAGCATCAGGAGAGACTTCCAACACCTCGTGCCAAATTCGCGATTGATAAGGCGTGACAATAGTGGCCGCCGGTAAAGCCTTAAAACCACGAAATGCCGCATTAACCATCTCCTTCGCACCCCAGCGTTCAAGGCCCCGTAGCGCTTCTACAGTCCTCTCTATTGCTCGCATGTTTTCCGCGACTGATGACCACTTGTCGCATGGGATACATTGCTGCTCTCCACTGAGGACAAAATAGACGGCCACACCCTTATCTTCTGGTGGCCTACGGCTCGCATACGGCTGGCCGTCTTGCCGGAGTTCAATGTTGGTCGACAATACGACTTCACGCGCGCCTAGAAGCGCCAGCTCCCGTCGTATGCCTCGTTGCGCCTTGTCCTGGGTCACTTTAAACTGCGATTGTTTAGGACGCTCTGTGCGCGGCCAATGAGCTGGCCATTGTAGTGGGTACGCCTCAATCATCTTTTCACTCCTTTCCGTTCTTCTCCATTAAGTACTAATTTGGCCTCTAACTCCTTAGCACGTCTCGCGAGATGTCCGACAACATATGACATTTGACTAGCAAAATCCTGGTCATCACGCTCATCGTCGCTTGCTGTTATAGCTGACACCACTTCATCCAGCCGTTCCTGCACCATTAGGCGCTGTATGGCTGCTTTGGCTTCGCAGTCAATGCGAGTAAGTGTTCCAGTAGTAATTGCACGCCCGTGCCCATACTCGTCCTGTATTAGCTCAGCAACCTTGGAACGGTAAACAAACAGTATTTCGTCTATTGCGGGTAGTGTCTCTTTAGTGCTCATTGACTCGGCCTCTTCCTTCTCGTGTTCGTTAATGAAACAGACTTCACTCGTATGAATAATTACCGCTGATCGGCCTCGGAGGAGAACCACGAACAGTCATCTTCTACGGCTTCCAAATACCTGTCTAGGAAAGTTGGAACGTGCTCCCCACTCAGCTCAAGGACGTGACCGCTTGTAAAGTGAATACTTACGCCTTTACTCATTAGAAATCCCCCTCAGCGACCTGTAAACATCTCAGGCCGAGTTCATTTCGCCACATGTCTACCACTTGGTTGCGATCGTCGAGCACTAAGCGAACGTTGTATTTTCCCTTTACGTGTTGTTCGTACAACTCCCGTTTGATGACGCTGTCTTTGCGCGTGTCACCAGCAGGCCGCATAAGGAGGAATTCGTACTCGACGCCGTTCTTCGTGAGCCACGCTTCAGTTTCCGGTCGACACACATCATCGCGACCACTCATCAGTACTACCGGCGTACGGAGGTCGCAGAGCAGCCCGTAGACGGTCAGGTCTAGCTCATCTTCGCCAACAAACTTCCAGGCATACGGCGCTAGCTTCCCGAACCGCTGTCGGGTTGTCATGTGAGCAAGAGTGCCGTCGATGTCGCACAACACGATGTCAGGCAGGCTCATACGTCAGTGCTCCTGTAGGCGCGGTAGATGAAGCCTTCGATCCACTCAATGTCAGGCCGCGACTTCTCGGCGTTCTTCCAGTTCCGCGTCACCTCTGCTTGTAGCGCAGTGAAACGTTCAGTGCACTCTGGGATGTACTTGTCGTCCCAGCCAGCCTTGATCGTCAACAGGAACGCTCGCAGATCAGGATCTGTTATCTGGCAGGGAAACTCGCCAGTTCGAAGGAACTCTGAGCACTGCCAAAGAACTCGGCAGTAGGCGATGGCAAACTTGCTGGTTCGCCGTTGATCCTTCCGCCCAATGTCGTCGAATAGCTCCATCTTGTTGAGCTGATTTGATGCGTACCCACGAGAAGCCATGACGACCTTGTCCGTATCAATGAATTTGCGCCAGTTGGCGCGCATCTCGTCGGCTATCGGTGTCGTTTCGATGATCTGATCGCTGAAGAAGACCTCGAGAATCGTGGCGTTCCCGTGGATCGCCTGCTTGCAGAAATCGGCCAGCTCGTAGCTGGTGTTGTCCTCGTCACCCTCGATCCAGGTCGTGTTTTTCAGAGTTGCGAACGGCGAGAGAACTGACTTCAAGTCGTGGATATGCACGCCGCGATAGTCATAGTCAGAGTGTTCATTAGCTAACCCATGGAGACGGCTACCGACGAGCACCTTAGTGAGCTGTTTCATTCATTTGTTCTCCTACAAAAACCATCTCAGCTACTGCAGGAGCCTCGCAGTGCTCCTGCAGTAGCCAGTTAAAAATTACTGATACTTCTTCACCGTCTCTTGGGTGATCACATGCTGACGCGCATCGCCAGTGAGGTTCGCGAACAGGAACCATCCGTAGCCGACGCCGAGCTGGAACGCGATGAGCGCAACGAGGAAGACGTATGCGTGAGACTTGAACCAGGCCTTGCATTGTGAAGCGCGAGATGGTTTCGGTGCCTCGGCTAGCTCTGGTCGGCGCTGAGCCACAGGTGCGGTGGACTGTGCCTTGCGAGTTCGTTTGTATGGTGATGTGGTGTTTGATTGTTTGTTGGTCATTGGTTCTTACCCTCGGGCGAGTGCCCTTTTAAATGTTGTGCATCAACCAGTCGAAACCATCTAGGTAAGGGTGGGCATCACCTAGACGGATGCGACTGGTTGTGTCATACCCAGCACGGGGATGAGTTTCCATTTCTGGACGCCGTAACGTGAACAACTCATCGTGCCGCTTACCAACCAGGAGTGGTTGTAGGGGGGATACCCCGTGCCGAGTACGACTGCTTTTTAAACTTGATAACCGCAACTGGTTATAGTCTCAGTATTACAAATTGTGATACAAAAGTCAATACAAAGTAGTTTAGATCGACCATGTAGCTGTGGAAAACCTACCCCTAACAGATTCGCCTATTTGCCCGGCTAATCGCCATTTGGGAAAATTGACGTATGGCGAATCCCGAGTACTTCCTCGTAAAAGCGCACTTCATTGGCGGCAGGCATCCCGATGCATGGATGCTGTTTAAGTTCGAGGATGGCCAGTACGAGATCATCGGGGATGGTAACGCCGAGTGGGCGCAGCAGATAGCTGCCGAGTACGACCTGCCAGACCGCGAGCATCTTGGGAGAAAGTAAAAAACACCCCTTTGTATTTGTGAGCGAGTGGAGGGTAGTTACTGGCTCACAGGGGTGCTTTTACCTAACATAAGAAAGTTAGAATAGGGGGTATAAGGTACAGCTACATCAACGTGGTGTAGTTGGGATTAGTTAAGCATGAACAGTAGGTTAATTCAAGATGCCAAGTACAAGCCGCCCCGAACCAACAAGGGCGGCTTTCTGTTGCGGTGGGCACCCGCCATTCCATTATACAAGATGGCTACCGTTATCTGTCGGTCACAAGTACTAAGCTGAAGCCATGAACACAGAACAGAACAATAAGCCAGAAGTGCCGACCAACCTGAAGCTGCTGGACTACCCGAAGAAGTGGCTCAAGGAAGAGGCCTTCTGGAAGGACATCGTTACCCGCACCTGCTCAGTCCTGATCGCCAGCCTCATCATCTACGTTGTGGCACTCGGGTCGGGCACGATCTCTAGTCCTCCGGTCACAGCGTTCCTGCGTGGTGTTGTCCAGGCGATTGGGATCACTGGGATCGCTGCTGCGGCTGGTGGGCTCGTGATCGGGCACTACACCGGAGTGGCGATGAAGAAGGGGTACCACAAGCTCGCAATTGGCATCGTCGCGGTTGTGGGTATCGTCGGCCTGGCCTGCACCGCGTATGTGCTCGTGGACTTCATCCAGTTCCTATTCACACATGAGCAGCTCAACTGGATCTGACCCACGCTAAGTACTCCCTTCTTTCTACGTGTGAAACGCGGGGAGTTAGTACTGAAGCATTACCTGAGTGGGTGCGGATCGTCGTCATCAGGCATAGCTTGACTACCAACTCCCCTTACATAGCGTTCTAGCTGAACTTACATATCACAGATGAGAGTTCAGTTGATTGCTTACATACGGCTCGGGTGATGTTGTCTGTTGAAGGCATGCGAGAGACGGCAAAACGCTTATATTAACCTAGTATTCTGTAAGAGGTTTGTTTATTCCATTTTACCCTATCGAAAGTTGGATCGTACTCAGATAGTACGTCACCCATCGAAGATATTAAGCTATCTAGTGTTGTATGAGGGTCAGTATAATCAACGTCTGAATCTACTACTATGCCCGCCCTTTTATCACTTTCTGAACTTACTATCCACATTCCTGCGTTCTTTAACTCGTAAGCTATATCTTCTATGACACTCTTGCTTATATTTTTAGCCATGTGTGTTCTCCTTGAGATTATGCTTTACCGTCTCACAGCTACCTTCAATCCTTTAGAACACGTAAGAGGGTAGGACGTTTTACACAGGTTCGTGACGAACTTTTGGATTATCCTCTGTGTGTCCTTGCGGCGCTGTTGCAACAGGTTAGACGTTTTACCCCGACGTCTTGCGGTTTCCGCCTTACCCTCTTATGTATTCTAAAGTCGTTATAGACAGACCGGCACTAGCAGCACCGTAACCTTCGTCCCTAGTGCTCCGCCACACGGAGATCATCTACTAGCACCAGTCCATCTATAACTCAGACTATATAGGTTGTGCAACAGCATGGTAGCTAGTAGTAAGCATGGCTCGCGTAGGGATTGGCTCGAAAGCCGCACACTGCCGCAGATCACTCTTTTGGCTGCCCTCTTACTACTAGCTGGACTATGTAAGCGCTGAACACGAATCGTCCAACCAGGGACAGTGCTCGCCTTCTTACATAGCCATGTTGAACATATAAGGCAGGGATTTGCCGAGAAGGCAGAGAACCTTTGTTCAAGCTTTTTACGTCAACAGACGTTACTCGTATAGTCACCCTGCATATCTTCTCTCACTGGCACCGTCTGTACGCAGGATGCAATGTACGGATACTTACCATCCCCGTGAAACTGTTCGTCAACGATCTACGCGCCTCGGACGAGTCACGCTACCTATTATGAGAAGACTTGTTGCGCTCTATAGCGTCTACCTATTCCGCCACTTATATGTCCATGTTGCTGCACAACCAGATTGTTAAGGTAGTTACGTTGATGATCCCTTATACCCTCAGTATAAAGCAGACTTTACGATAGCCTAAAACGTTGAGCTGTATTTACCGGCGTATGCTTTATGTCCTCGCCAGAAGCCAACAGTCAGGGACTCCCCAGGACATACAAAGAAAGCACCCCTTACGGAGTGCTTGACCTAACTAGTTCACTTCTAATTATAACAAAAAGTGACTTGGTTGCAATACCGTAAGGATAGATTCTAGGAGCAACCAGACTTTGAACTAGTTAGGTTGCTGTAATCCATTTAAACACACTTGACGTATTTCTCCAAGGCCTTCATAATCCCTACCCAGTCCACCGTGACACCCTTGTGGCACAAAGTAGGCCCGCCGAGTACTAGGCGGGCTTTGTGTTTGTTTATACGGCCTTCTGTATCTGCTTGATGGATAGGCCATCCATAGACCGCCGCTATGCTGAACCCGCTAGATCAAAGTTCCAGGTGTGGGTTGGGACACTGGTTTTTCTGAATGTCACTGTCACCAGTACTTCGCCGTCACTGTCGCGTAACAGGCTGTATGTGAAACCGCGACCGTTCTTGGTTAGATGTGAACCCGAACAATCTATTCCGACCTCTTTACAGAAGTTAAGTGCGTCCAGAAGGGCTAGGTTGAAAAGTACGTCTTTCATTGTCGTTCCTCCAGCAATTCAGGGTTTTCGTAGATGTTGCCGATGACTTCATTCTGACCATCAAACGGTGGCACGTTCCATCCGACGATTTCATCGTCACCCTGGATTCCCCACTCAACAACAAACGGACCGTAACCGTTCCATGTACGGTATATGTCACCCTCATAAATCTCTACGCCGTTCTTGTCCTTGATGCCGGTGTATTGCATGAAGTAAAACAATGAGTCATAAAACCGACCATCAGCCCAACGCAACTTCAATGGGCCGACGTTATCATGATGTAAATATAGGGGGTTGGGACCTTCTCCTGGGAATACCATCCAATTGTTAACGCTGTCCCACGCCCTAAACTTAATCTCTCTCATAACTGCTCCCCCTGATCCAACCCGTCTCTCAACAGATCATCCAATGAAGCAGTGGCAGCGAAAAGAAACCCGTCGACATCTTTTACACCGAGAGCTTTACCTAATTCTTCGATCGCCTGATCCACTTTGCGGATGGCGACTTTCTGCTCGTCCGTGAAGTTTCCGTTTTCGTACTGGTCGATGCTCATATTGAGTTGTTCCCCTGATTAGCTTTGGTTCTATATCTAGTATTACAAATTGTAATACAAAATACAATAGCTAGCGGTTTAGAACCTGTGGAAAACTAGACAGTAAATGCACCTCAAACAGATTAGCGGGAACCTCCGCATCGATAATCCATTTCTTTAACTGCCTGAGCCTCTTGTCGTCCTCCACAAGCCATAACACGCGACGAACCCGGTATGTACTCCACTTATTCGGTATGCCGCTGCGCTCGGCCTCTGCTTGCTGCTCTTTGATGTACTGATGCACGTAGGCGTATCGCTGTAGTTTGGCTTTGATCTTTCCTATGTTTTCGGTAGCAAGGTCGACCTCAACCCAATAGCGCCATCTGTGGCGAAACTCAGGCACACGCACGTCGAGGTAAAGATCAGGATCAATCTCAACGCCGCCGATCTGTTCGGCGCTGTACGGGTCGGTTGTCGTGTCGCTGGCTTCTTCTAACCAACCGTCACGGAAGGCCTGGATAGCTGAGATGTACACCTCGGCAACCTGAACCTTGTGCCGTTCGGGATACACAGCCTTGATCAGCCGGTACTCACCAACCCCGTAGGCCTTGTGTCCTTCCCTGGTCAGTTGGTAGTAGTTCTCAGCATTGCCACCACGGGAACCGCCAGGTGCAGGAGTCTCGATGACCCGCAGCATGTTTGCTCCTACGCACCTAATTAGAGAGCGCTTGCGTGGTGTATCCGACACGTCATGGAAGTGGAGGAAATTTACTTGGCTTGTTCGGAGCAGTCTGAAGCGCCCCACATCCCGCAGCATGGCGACATCCCGGTCGAAAAGTGACACATCTACATAGTAGAGCGCACTAGTCCGACCGGCCATGCCAACATCCCCCCTGGTCAGCGGGCCTACGGGTGTACCGCGATGGATTGAGTTGAGGATGGGTTGGGACACACCAGTTCATTGCCTCTTTATCTTATTCTTTTACTGTCTAGTTTTCCACAGCTCTAATCATTTTTGTATTGCATTTTGTACTACCATTTGTAATACTAAAAGTAATACCGGCAACGCAGAGCAACATTGCAGTCTGGACAGTCACCCCGGTAGAACTAATATCAAACGTCAATCACCACAGGGGGTCATCATCTATCAAAGGAAAATCATAGTATGAAGACAACAAGCGATCCAGTGTCATTCAGGCCGTCGAAGATCAGGCGACAAGCGATGCAAATCTATCAAGACAAGATGGGTCTCAAACGCACGCAGGTAATCAACGACGCCCTCACAGACTTCGAGCCGATACGAAAGATCGAGCGCAAGCTGATTGATAAGAAACTAAAGCAAGAGGAGAACCAACATGCGAGAAAGGAACGATCCCTGGGTGTATCGGACAGGCAGTAGCCGCCGAACACCGAGCGTTTACACCGCCAGGCGACGTAGCTTCGCCAAGCCCAGCCTGTTTGCCTTGCTCTTCAGCAAGGTGAAGCAATGGTTGACTCGATAGAACCGATTCAACCGACACTTCTCGTTATTCCACCGAAGATCGCCAAAGCGATTGTGCAGTTCCAGAAGGACTGGCAGGCCTTAGAACGCAAAGCCAGCAACGACGAGTACGGAAGTAAGTACACGCCCCTCGAAGATGTGCTGGCCTACGCCGTGCCACGCCTTAACGCACTTGGGGTTGGTGTGAGCCAGCCTCCCGCTTCCACGAATGAAGGTACGGCGGGTCTCTGGACAATCCTGATTCATCAGGATGGCGATACCTACCAAACGTTCACGAAGATCGCGGTGTCAAAGGCTGATCCGCAGCTCCACGTCTCGTCGATCACCTATATGCGACGCAAGGCACTCGAATCGATCCTTGGCATTGCATCGAAGGGCGAGGATGACGACGGCAACAATGCTGCTGGCCTCTTCCCTAAACCAACAGATGAGCAGCTCGAACAGATCACGTCGCTGTGCGCCGCCATGAAGTACGCACCCAGCCGGATACAAACCGAGCTGAAGAAGGTACGCACCAGCCACCACGCAGCCCTAGTAATCCGAAACCTCAACGAACGTACTGCACAGATAGTCCGTGATCACGAGGCGGAAGACCGCTCGAAGGTGGAGATTAACGACGGAAGCAACAATCCAACGTACTCACTCTATGACGATCCGCTCCTGAATCGAATGATCGGAATCGGGCTAAAGACCAAGGCGCAGCGCTCGCGGTTCCTTAATCGTGTAGTCAAGAAGCCGTTCCTGGAGAAGTGTGATGCTGAGGAGCGGGACAAGATCGAGGCCGAGCTGGCTATACATGAGAAGGCAGAGATGCCGCCTGAAACAAGTAATGAGGCGCTCAGCGCCAGGGAAGGTGATGAAGAAGCAGATAGATCAGAAGACGTTTCAGCAAGTACTGACGTCGCTTAAACGAGGTGTAAAGCCACAGACAGTCGCTGACTCAGTGGACATCGCTCTAACGAGCGTGAATGCCATCCGCCAGGCAAAGACCTGGGCAGAGTGGAACCGCCGTAAAGAGACGAAGGCCGCCAAACTCGTTCTTCAACGCAAGTTCGGCGTAGCTCCGGCGAAAGCCGAACCCGTTCAGACTCCCGCGCAGGTCGACATATCCGAACGCCTAGCGACCATCGAACGTCAAGTTCTAGACATACACGTCGCAGTAGTTGGGTCAGTCGAACCGCGGGTAAGGACGAACCGACTACTGATTCGAGAGCTTGATCGTACGAAGCTTGGCCGATTCCTGATCAACCGCATTGCCCGCGCAAACGGTGTCCCTAAAGACTGGAGGACTAAGTAGATGCCTGGCACTATCGAGGGCGGCAAGCAAGCCGCCCGTACGAACAAGGCTCTGTACGGTCCAGACTTCTACCGCCGCATTGGTGCTATGGGTGGCGCAAAAGGAACCACTGGTGGATTTGCCGCTAACCCTGAACTCGCACGGATCGCGGGTGCGAAGGGTGGCAAAAAGAGCCGACGCCGTCGAGCTAACGAGACAGACAGTCAGTACGCAGACCGTCTTGCTGCACATCGCACAAAGGGAACTACTCAGCCGAGGTTCGAATGGTGAGCGAGACTGCAACGCTATTCGACATAAACGAGGTGCCTGAGCGCCTACGGATCAAACGCAACAAGGACGGCACACTCCGGTCATCGGATTTGAAAGCAGTCCAGTGGTACTTAATCGAGCACACTCTCAAACCGAAGGCCGCATCTGCGTATCCCCTCATCTACTTCGCTGACCGCCAGGGACAGGAGGTTTGTGTAAACATCACGGAGATCGTTGAGGAGTACCGCGCATTCCGCAAGGCTGCCGCAAAGGCTGCTCGAAAGAAGAACGCCGCATGAGCAAGATCGTCGCCTACGCCCGCGTCAGCACCGATAAGCAAACGGTAGAAAACCAGCTCTTTGAAATCACAAACTACTTGGCACGCGAACAGCGCAAGTACGACGAAGCCGTCGTGGAAACGATTTCAGGCATGAAGTTGGTGGCAGACCGCGAGCTTGGTCGGCTGATGGATGAACTAGACGAGGGTGACACGCTTATAGTCAGTGAGACGAGCCGTATCTCTCGACGCTTGGGCGAAATCTACGCGACGATCCAGTACTTCCTAGACCGTGGCGTGATCGTGATCGCTGTTAAGCAGAATTATCGGTTCGCCAATGACATCCAGTCCAAGGTGATCGCCTTCGCATTCGGGATCGCCAGCGAAATCGAGCGCGACCTGATTTCGTCTCGTACGAAGGAAGCGCTTGCCCGCTTGAAATCAGAAGGCAAGCGACTTGGCCGACCACCGGGCTCAGGCAATCCAGACAAGTGGCTCCTGGCCGGGAAGGACGAGGAGATTATGAACTACTTGGACAAGGGCGTTTCAAAAGCAGCCATAGCGCGCCTGTACGAAGTTGACCGGGACACGGTTCGCAACTACATCGCGGCCAAAAATCTCGAACACACGTTGCGCACGCGCAAATTGAATGATGCCTTGCTAGCGGAACGGACTTGGCACGGCGTTCAGAACCGCAGACTTTAAACACCCGATTTCAACAAGGCCACCACAATCGCCGAACTTGACTCTCGAAGCTCGCCAAACATTGATCTTGCGAAATGGGCAAGTCCGTGTCGAAGGTAGTGAACTATGTTTCACTTGACAATTACAACTCAATATGGAGGATTCACAATGGAACTATATATGGACCCGCTCGCAATGGGAAAACGGCTATGACACTTCCCCGCACTCTCAACGAAGCCGTCGAGCAGCAGCTCGAACCCACCACTCAGACAGGACGCATTCTCAAGATCCTGCAGAAGGACGGCGAAATTACTAACGCGCAGATGTGGCGCATGAAGATCCAGCGCGGATCTGAACGAATCAGGGAGCTTAAAGCTGAAGGTCACGTCATCCGGAGCATCCACCTGAAGGGTCCGTACTGGATCTATATGTATGACGGGCAGGGGTCGCCCGAGAGGAAGTCGCGACTCCGCAGCCTCTTCAAGAAGATCCGCAAGGCGCTCAAATGAACGAGGACGAACCCGTACCCACGTTCATCTATGTGACTGTCGTCTGCGTCGCTGGAGTACTACTCCTGATCGCGGCATGGTTCGCAGCAACTATATATACAGGAAGCTTTTAAGGAGGCTCATGAAAGATACGATATCGATTTCTCTAGGTTTAATTCAGGGGATCATTGGAACCCTAGTCATACTTGGCGTTCTGCCGATCATCGCAGTGGCGTGGCTCTGGGCAGTCATGGGGTTCATCCTCTTCGCACTCATGCTGTCCGTAACGATGGTAATGGTGTTCACCAAAGATGGCGACCGACAAGACTATTGAACCAATATAAGTCCGAGTTATACTCATAGGGGGAGCAAGTAATGAAGTATAGTTACATTCCTACCGGCGTCGATGAAGTTCACCGTCGCATTCGTAGGTCGAAGGCCAAGCGGCTCGCCGCTCAGAAGAAGGCCGCATCCAAACAGAGCACATAGTTGAGCGGTTGCCCTTATGGCCGTGTTGAGATCTGTCACTCAACGGCAACCCCTCGCATTGACCTGGTCGCTGTTCCAAACAGAGCATCGTCCAGGGCGTACGACACCGGCTCGTCGTGCGCTTGGTACCTACCCAAATTCACCGTGCCTCGCCCGTCGGCATGGACTCCTCGATTAGAAATGTGGATCAAAAACGTAGATTTCAAAGACGGGCACCCAGTCATCCAGCCGCAGCGTCAGCTTTTTCCGACCCCCGGAAGGCTGGCAGAAGGCTCGGCGGGATGACCGGGTGAAGGAACCCATTAGATATGAAGCACGAACAACTATTTGGCGAAGAGCCTGGACTGATCTCACGCGATGACTGCATTGATCTGTTAGGCACGCCCGAGAAACAAGAGACACGAGACTGGTTGGTGAGCTACGCGATCCGACTGCTCAGTCTTGCCGATGAACTGACCGACAGCCTCAGGTTAGAAGGTGAAGAACCTAAGCGGCCAAAGAGTCGGATCTATCACCTATGAGCGTTGAGCGACTGTGCAAGGTCTGCGGCAAAAGGATCGTCGTCTACAACACGATCCAGAACAAGTGTCGCGACTGCACGATAAAGAACACCAAACCAATCGCACAGCAGGGTAAGCACGCTCGGCTCTGGAAGACATTTAGAGACAAAGTGGCTATCCCCTACCTGGACAAGAAGTTCGGACATGTCTGCAGCGTGAGTGGTTGCAACGAGTCGAAGAACCTTGATGTCGACCACATCAAGAGTCGGGGGTCCAACCCCGGCCTTCGCTACGACGTGAAGAACCTTCGCTACCTCTGCCGACCACACCACATCGAGCGAACCGGAACGGTGCAGTGGTCCCAAAAGTCTTGATCGCGGGATAAAACCAGTAGCTCATCCGGCTGCTGGTCCAATCCCGAGATCAGAGGACGCACCATGAAAACCATTGTTGGCCTTGTTGTTCCTGCCGATATGGAGGAGCCCGTTACAGAGCTTCGTTTCGTAAGCGACGACGCCCTGAATGCCATGCAGAAGGTCGTTGGCGGTTATGTCGATGTTGTCGACACAGCGTTACCGGAGACGACCGTGTGGCTGAACGACGAGGGAATGATCAAGTACCTCGAACCGAATCCCCGCGCCACCATGTTCATCTGGGCAGGAGCGCCACGTCGGCGCGGCGGCCAGGCCTACTACGGCGACGTACTCATCACTGGCCAACCAGACGAAGAGGGAAACACCACGTCCCTTCCCGATGAACTGCTCGATCTGATCCTCCGAACGGACGAGTACAAGATCGAAGTTCAGACCGGCGGCGATAGCTGGGCTGGCAACGGCAAGAGGTTCGCCGACTATTGGATAGCTCTGCACTATGTACTTGAGCTGGCCGAACGGTGGGTCTTGGTAACCAACGTACGAGTGGTCGCATCCTGATCAAACAAAGTCCCCGGCGCAAGCCGGGGCAGCTTTCTATCTGTGGGTACGCTTCTAGCCATGACCCTGATCGACGCCGTACTCATACCCGCTGACCCCGCCAAAGATGTTGAGCGCGTTCAATTCGCGCCGAGTGACCTGAAGTATCTGCAAACAGCAGTGGGCGGCTACATCGAGCCAGTGAACCATCAGACGCCACCTTCAACTGTGTTCGTCAACGAGGACGGTGCGAACAGCGATCTACCGCCCAATACACGAGCAACCCAGTACTTACTAGGAACACCAATCAAGGGCAATGCCGTAGTGACTGGAACCGCGAACAGTGCTGGCGATGTCACCTCAGTCAGTAAGACAGTGTTAGAGATTTTCGGCTTTTAAAGTAAAGACCCCGCATCCACCGAGACTTTTGGTCTCAAAGTGGATGCGGGGTTGTTGTGTAGTAGGGACAGTTGATACGGGGGCTTCGTTCAGTCCTCGCTACCGGGGATGAACCCCTTACGTCGACCCTTGTTCGAGTCGAGTTCCGGGAGCTTGTCGGCAGGAATCAGCTTGCTGAACTCGGTCACAGTGGCGAACACATCCTGCGTGTTCCCATCCGCACGAGTCACTTCCAGCTTGACGATGTTGCCGACCGTCTTCAACGCTTTCAGCTCTTCCTCCGAGGTGTCGAACTTCCGAGCTGGCCCGTTCAGTGCCGGATGCTCTCGGATCGTGACTTCGATTACCTCTTCTTTTCTGAGCTCGTTTCCGGTGACGTCGCTTACGCGAACCGAACGAAAACCCATTTGGATCACCTGTTTCTAGGTAAGGTGCGAACGCGATAGCGGATGCCATCACTGCTCTATTTATGAGGCATTTTGCTATTTAAGTAAATACCGAATCGTGCGATAATGAGGGCACAATGAAAGCCGTGCTGCAACACGGCCAATACTCATAATAAAGCATTGGCCTTCTGCAGGATAGGAGGTGTATGAAGATTCAGGTATTAAATTCCCCGAGTAGAATTGAGGGTAGCCCGATTGGGCACATCCCCCTATCTATCGAGGTACCCCCCGCAATGACGAAACGTCGCCAACTGCCACCAGGAATTAAGCAGTACACACTTCAGAATCGCATAAACGGCAAACCAGAAGTCCGATACGAGATCTGCGTCGGGGTTGGGACTGTCGACGGTAAGCGAAAACAGGTGCGCACACGAACTGACGCCGATGATCAGCCGCTCAAGACCGAGGCACAGGCACGCGCTGAGCGGGCTCGTCTACTTGCCGCTGTCTCCACAGGCTCCTACGTCCACACGAATGATCTATCTGTTGCTACGGCCTGTGACAACTGGTTGCTGTCAAAGCACGGTCTCAAACCGTCGACTTTGCGCGGCCATCGCAGCAAGCTGGCGGCGCTGACTGCCAATCTGGGGAAAGTCGAGGTTCAGAAGCTCAACAAGGCGCAGCTTGACCGCCTGGTTCGAAACCTTCGGGCCGGTACGGCTAAGGGCTGCAAGAAGCCGTGGTCATCCCGATCTGTGAACTATCTGCTCTACCTGACGGGGGCAGTGCTCGAGAGCGAGCTGAAACAGGGGCACCTGCAGAAGAACGTCGCAGCCCTGGTTGATCGGCTTCCTTCTGAGCGTGAAGAGATGAAGACGCTCACCGAAGAGCAGATGTTCAAGATCTTCGATCATGAGTGCCGGGATCGCCACCTCTGGACGCTGGCACTTTACGGGCTGCGCCGCGGTGAGATTGCTGGGCTCAAATGGGAGCATATCGACTTCACGGCGAAGACGGTCACTATTGCCGTGAACCGAGTAGCCGCTGGAAAGCTCGTTCATATTGGCTCACCAAAGTCCGCCAGGAGCCGCCGAGTGTTGCCTATGCCGGATGACCTAATTAATGCGCTCAGAGCGGCGCACAAGCAGCAGTTGATCGATCGACTGGCCAGTGCCAGCTACACAGGTACAGGTGAGTACGTCGCCTCGTACCCCAATGGCGAACCGTACAGTCCGAACCTCATCACGTTCCGGTGGGGAAAGCTCCTGCGCGAGCTGGAGATCCCCCCCGTTCGTCTACACGACGCACGGCACTCCTGCGCCACGCTGATGCACAAGCGCGGCGTTCCGATTGCCGATATCGCTGCATGGCTTGGACACGCCTCAGCGGCCTTCACTCTGTCGACGTACGCCCACAGCCAAGCCGACTCGCTTATGGCGGCTGCACAGAGCTTCCGTAGGATCGACGGGCTAGCTCCCGTAGCCCAATTGGCAGAGGCAGACGACTTAAAATCGTCACAGTGTGGGTTCGAGTCCCACCGGGAGCACTCTGCCTCTACGCTGAGTTCTCCGCGAGCTGTGACAAATCCTGTGACAAATGACGCGGTGGGAGCGTGAATAACCCCTCTGACCTGCAGAGATTCGCGTCGAGACATTGTTTTTTAAGTCCGCTGCCTCTGCCAATTGGGCTATGGGGGCCAACCCGCCCGAAACATTACAAGAGCGCCGCTTGGCTCTGACCCGCTACGCCCTCGCACCGAAGTACTTGTGCACCCTCGAACGCTTCCGTCGCAGCACCTGCCAGACCGGCAGCACGCACGCCACAACGCCGATTGCGATGGTGAAGAGGTTGATGACCGTCGGTTCGTCGCGGCCCCACATCCATATGCCCATGAGGATGTAGAACAGGCCGACCAAGAACAGTCCCAGCGACAGCACGGACCGGTTTCCCTGCAGCTTCCGGGCGGCAGATTTGTCGTATGCGAGTTCGTCGACGGTGCGGTCGTGATTCGTCTGGCCTTCGATGATCCTGATCTCGGCGAGCGTCAGCTCGATCGAGCGCACGACCGTCTCGCGACCTTCGACACCGGCGGGCCAGGACTTCAACATGCCGAGCAGCAGTTCCAGCCGGTCGTACGGCGACCGCTTTGCGACTCGGCTGGTGATCACGGCAGCGGAAACGACGCCGACCGGCGTGACCAGCACCAGATAGTCGGACAACTTTCCGGCCGTCGTCGCAGCAGCCATCCACAGCTCCATCACCGAATGATGCCCGATGCAGCGGCCATTCGACGACCTTCCCCGAGTGTGCAGATACGAACGCCGCTACTCGACCAACGCGACGATAAGTGCACACTCGAGGGGTCGGGCGGCACACTCCAGACAGAGGCGACGTCCACGCGACTACAGAACGATCGACTGCGCAATACCGTCGAGGATGTCGTGTTCGCTCACAACGAGTTCGGTGATTCCGGCACGTGCGGCGAGCTCGTCGGCAAGCACCCGCAGAATCACAGCTCCCCCGCCGATCACGTCGACGCGACCGGGATGCATCGGCCCCAACGCTGCCCGGTCGGAACGCTTCATCCCGACGAGCCGGTCCGCAACCTCGTGCACGTCGTCGATGGACAGGCGTGAGAGATGCACCTTCTCTGCGTCGTATTCCGGCAGATCCTGAGCGACGGCGGCGATCGTGGTCATCGTGCCGGCCACGCCGACCCAGCCACGCGCCTGCTCGATCGGCACGTGGGCGAATGCCTCGGCCAAGCGTTCGGACGCGAATTCCCTTGCTGCGGAGACCTCTTCGTCGGTCGGCGGATCGCCGTGCAGACACCGCTCGGTGATCCGCACGCATCCGACGTCGGCGGACAGCGCCGCCGTCACGCCGTTCTCGTCACCGAGCACGAGCTCTGTGGAGCCACCACCCAGATCGACCACCACGAAGGGGCCGTTCGCAGGATCCAACTCGCCGACCGCGCCGGCGAACGAGAGTCGCGCCTCCTCGTCACCGCTGATCACCTCGGCAGCGGCACCGGGGATCGCGGCACCGAGTTCTGCGCGGGTCATCGCGAAGAAGTCTTCGCGATTGGACGCGTCGCGAGTCGCGGAGGTCGCAACCATTCGCACTGCGGTGACACCGGTTTCGATCATCTTCTGTGCGTAATCGTGCAGAGCCACGCGCGTACGCTCGATCGCCTCGGGAACGAATGCACCGGTCGCGTCGACGCCTTGGCCAAGACGCACGATCCGCATCTCACGATGAACGTCGGTGAGGCCGCCGTCCTCAGCGGCGTCTGCGATCAGCAGACGAATCGAGTTGGTACCGCAGTCGATTGCCGCAACCCGGCGAGTCATTGTTCCCCTTCATAGTGCGGCCAGTCCGTGGGAATGGCTGTGCCACGCAACTTTCCGGTTGCCGCGAGGGCTACGGACTCGTCACCGAGCGGGTTCACTCCCGGCCCCTTGGCCAACGAATGCGCCATCAGAACATGTAGGCACTTCACCCGGTCGGGCATGCCACCGCCGGTGAAATCCGTTCCGAGCGAATCGATCTCGTTCCGCTCGGCCAAGTAGCTCTCATGCGCGCGCCGATATGCGGCCGCCAATTCCGGATCGGACTCCAAACGCGTTGTCATATCGCGCATCACACCGGCGGACTCCTGCCGACTGGCCTCCGCGGTCAGCCGTGGATCGGTCAGGTAGTACAACGTCGGAAACGGTGTGCCGTCCGGCAGTCTGGGCGCAGTCTTCACAACACCCGGCTGACCATCCGGTGACCGGTAAGCGATCGCCAGCACACCGCGAGGCTCCCTACCCAGTTGCGCGGCAACGATCTCGAGATCCGCCGGCGTGGGTTCGTCGGAATCCACGGTCACCCTGCCGGCTCCTGCGCTGGCTGCGGCTCCGAAATCTGCTTGTATAGATCGCTGTACCACGGACCGCCCTCGGGTGGCGGCGGCTTCCGCTTCGCTTGCTCGGCTTCGTACGCACCGGGCAGCTGAACCTGGAACGGCGTCTCGCCGGGCATCACGAGCCGAAGCCGATCGCGCGCCTGCGCCCTGATGTACTCGGGGTCCTTCTGTTGCTTCTGCTTGGAACGAAGTACGGCGAGATCGTGTTCGAGGACAAGACGTTCCGAGGCGACCTGCGCCGCATCGGCGCGCTGGGTGAAGTACGTCCGCGCGGGAACAGCGAGCGTCAGGCCGAGTGCACAGACGACAACCGCGAGGATCACCGCTCGACCGGTCGATAGACCGAGAATTGTGCGTTCCGGCTTCTGTTCCTTCTTCGTCCGGTTGACCACGCGCGGCGGCCGATCACGATCGGTGTCGTGGTTCGGCTTGCCCTCGGGTGCGCGGAGAAAGCGGGAGGCGCGGCGCGTCCCTTCGGATCGCGCCGCCTTACGGGTGTCACGGCCACCTGGACTGGTCCCCGACCTGCGGCTACGCCGCTTGTCAGTCAATTCGCCGCGCTCCTGTCCACCTGCTAGCTCGTACCTTCGAAGGCGAATCGCGGGAAGGCCACATCGCCCGCGTAGCGGGCTGCGTCCCCGAGCGCTTCTTCGATACGAAGGAGCTGGTTGTACTTCGCCACGCGCTCACTGCGCGCAGGCGCACCGGTCTTGATCTGGCCGCTGCCGACCGCGACGGCGAGGTCGGCGATCGTCGTGTCTTCGGTCTCACCGCTGCGGTGGCTCATCATCGTCTTGTAGCCGTTACGGTGTGCCAACTCGACAGCGTCGAGTGTCTCGGTGAGCGTGCCGATCTGATTCACCTTGACCAGCAACGCATTTGCCGCGCCCTTGCTGATGCCGTCTTCGAGCCGCTCCGGGTTGGTGACGAAGAGATCGTCGCCGACGAGCTGGACCTTGTCACCGATGAGATCGGTCAGTGCAACCCAGCCGTCCCAGTCGTCTTCGTCCAGCGGGTCCTCGATCGACACGAGCGGGTAGGCGCCGAGCAACTCGGCGTAGAACTGGCCCATTTCTTCAGCGGTGCGGACCGACCCCTCGAACTTGTAGCCCGTCCCGTCTGTGTAGAACTCGGTGGCCGCGACGTCGAGCGCGAGTGCCACATCGGCGCCGAGCTTCAGGCCCGTCTTCTCGATGGCGACGCTGATGAGGTCCAGCGCCTCACGAGTGCCGGCAATGCTGGGGGCGAAACCGCCCTCGTCGCCGAGACCGGTCGACAGGCCCTTCTCCTTCAGCACCGACTTGAGGGAGTGGTAGACCTCGGCACCCCAGCGCAGCGACTCCTTGAAGGTGGGTGCGCCGATCGGGGCGACCATGAATTCCTGCACGTCGACGCCGGAGTCGGCATGCGCACCACCGTTGACGATGTTCATCATGGGCACGGGCAGGACGTGTGCGTTCGGACCGCCGAGGTAGCGGAACAGCTCGAGGCCCGAGGACTCAGCGGCCGCGCGGGCAACGGCGAGCGACGCGCCGAGCAGCGAGTTCGCGCCGAGGCGGGACTTGTCCGGCGTGCCGTCGAGATCGAGAAGCGTCTGGTCGACGGTCCGCTGCTCGATCGCGTCGAGCCCGATCAGTGCGGGTGCAATCTCGTCGAGCACGGCGTTGACCGCCTTCTCGACGCCCTTGCCGCCGTAGCGCTTTCCACCGTCGCGAAGTTCGACAGCCTCGTGCTCGCCGGTCGAGGCGCCGGAGGGAACCGCCGCGCGCGTCAGGGTGCCGTCGTCGAGCGCGACTTCGACTTCCACCGTGGGGTTACCACGGGAGTCGAGAATCTCGCGCGCTCCGACCTGCTCAATGATGGCCACGGATGGTTCTCCTTCAGAGTGCTGACGTCACAGTTCGGGTGAAAGCCTAGTCCCCCGCACCTGAGCCCGCGCAGAGGCGCTCCGACCCCGTGCGCGGTTGGCGAGTCCCTGGACTCCCCAACCGCTCACGGGCGGGACAGGCCGACCGAATATGCGGACGCGCGGTCCCGGACATCACGCAGATAGACGTCGGACTGGTTGTAGGTGTTGACCGCCCGCTGCCAGCCCTCGGGCGTTGTCAGGTCGCCACCGCTTGCGCAGAGATAGCGCGCAGCGCTCAGCGCGGCATCGTCGATGTTGTCGGCCTCGATCCGCCCGTCACCGTTCGCGTCGACGCCCCAGTGCTTCCAGGTCTCCGGGATGAACTGCAGCGGCCCCATCGCGCGGTCGTGCACCGGATCGCCGTCCTGTAGTCCGCCGTCGGTATCCGGAATCTCGGCGACGCCGGGACCGCCATCGAGCGGAATCCCGCGAATCGCTGGTACGACGTTGCCGCCGACCTGCACTTCGGAGCCGCGATAGGTGCCGTGCCTGCTCTCGACGCTTGCGATACCTGCCAACGTGGTCCAGCCGATCCCGCAATCGGGTCGCGTCTGCGCCAGCACCGCGGCCGCATAGCCGTAGGCCTCGAGGGCAGTCACCCCGATGCCGAGTGCATCTGCCTGTCCCGCGGCCCAGTCGTGCAACTGGTCCGCGCTGCGTCCAGGTGCGTTGATGTCGATTGCCGGAACCGCAGTACCGAGCCCCGGCGGAATACCTTCGGGAACAGGCACGCGCCCGGATTCGCGATGCGTCGCAACGAGGATGGTCGCGATGACCAGCAACGTCACCACCGTTGCCGCGGCCGCGGCAATGCCGAACACGATTCGTCTCACCAGATCCATCATCCACACGACCCGCTATTCCGATGTCGCGGCCGGAACAACTCACAGCAACGAACCGCCGACGGTGCGGGGCCGTCCGTGTTTCGATTGACCGACTGAACAAAGTCGGCTCGAATACCGTCCGATCGCGGAAGTGGAGAAGATGAGCAGCCCGGCCCACCAGGTCCGCCCGCATGGCGCGGTCGTTGCTTCGGCGGGTCCCACTTCGCCAGGTCGGCCAGGAAGAGGCCGATCCCCGAATCGGCCTCATGGTGACGTTCCAGACCGATTGCTCCCGGATTGCCACCGACCGCAATGGATACTTTCAATGCGCCTTGTTTTGTCCGGTTTGTCATGGATAATTGATCCCCGAAGGTGCGGAAACCGCAATCGCCAGTGCGAGGAATTCTTCGCTCCGGCCGGGGTGATGGAAAAAGGATACGAATTTGCGCTGTCGATTGTGTGATTCAGAACGGCTTTTGAGCGTGCTCGACTTGGGGGCGACGCCGCCGTGTGAGAAATTCCTGGAGGCTGGCGAGCTCGACCTTCCGGAGCCCACGTATCCGCTCCACCTGCGGCTATGCGAAGACTGCCTATTGCTGCAGATTCCCGCGTTGATCACGCCCGAAGAGACATTTACCGAATACGCCTACTTCTCCTCGTACTCCGACAGCTGGGTGCGCCACGCCAAGGACTTCGTCGACCAGGCCACCGCGCGCCTCGGGCTCGACAGCGAGAGCTTCGTCGTCGAAGTCGCCAGCAACGACGGTTACCTCCTGCAGCATGCGGTTGCGGCCGGCATTCCCTGCCTCGGCATCGAGCCCTCGGTCAACGTCGGCGCGGCCGCACGCGACAAGGGCGTTCCTACGGAGACAGCGTTTCTCGACGAGGAACTCGCAGCGCGCGTCACGGCCGAGCACGGCAAAGCCGACCTGGTTGTCGCGAACAACGTCTACGCACACATCCCGGACCTGCTCGGCTTCACTCGATCGCTGCGAGCGCTGCTCGCCGACGACGGGTGGCTGAGCATCGAGGTGCACCACGCGCAGAACCTCGTCGAACTCGGCCAGTTCGACACGATCTACCACGAGCACTTCCAGTACTACACGGTCCTGTCCGCTGGGCGGGCACTCGCAACCGCCGGCCTGAAAATTGTTGACGTCGAATTGGTTTCGACACACGGCGGCTCGATCCGGGTGTGGGCCCGACCGGACGGCTGCGCAGGTGAACCGAGTGCACGTGTGCAGGAGATCCTGGCCGCCGAAGAATCCGCAGGCTTGCACAGCGTCGACGGTTATCGCGAGCTGAAGCCGCGCACCGAAAAGGTTCGCCAAGACCTCCTGCGGTTCCTCCTCGACGCGGCCGCGGCGGGCAAACGAGTGGTCGGGTACGGCGCTCCCGGCAAAGGCAACACGCTGCTCAACTACTGCGGCATCAGGACGGACCTGCTCGAGTACACCGTCGATAGAAATCCGTACAAGCACGGCCGTTTCACGCCGGGCACTCGTATCCCGATCCTCGACCCCGAGCAGATCGACAAGGACCGGCCGGACGTCGTCGTCGTTCTGCCCTGGAATCTCGAGACCGAACTCAACGCTCAACTCCGACACATCGCAGAATGGGGAGGCGAGCTCGTGTACCCGCTCCCCCAGTTGCACAGTGCTGATCTGAAAGGCTGAAGCGACACAATGAAGGTTGTATTGTTCTGCGGCGGTTACGGCATGCGGATGCGCAACGGCAACGATGACGCAATTCCGAAGCCGATGCAGATGGTCGGGCCGCGACCCTTGATTTGGCATGTAATGCGGTATTACGCGCATTTCGGGCACAAAGAATTCATTCTCTGCCTCGGTTACGGCGCCAATCACATCAAGGACTTCTTCCTGAGCTACAAGGAAACGGTGTCCAACGATTTCGTCATGCGCAACGGCGCGGTCGAACTCCTGCACACCGACATCAGCGACTGGTCGATAACGTTCGCCGACACCGGCGTCGAATCTGCGATCGGTGAGCGCCTGCGCCGGGTCCGTGATCACCTCGATGGGGACGAGTTCTTCCTCGCCAACTACGCGGACGTCCTTACCGATGCGCCCATGGACGAGATCATCGACAAATTCCACGCGTCCGGCGCCGCGGCGTCGATGCTGATCGTCCCGCCGCAGTCGTCGTTCCACTGTGTCGACGTCACCGACAACGGCGAAATAAAGGACATCACGCCGGTCGGCAGGCTACCCATCTGGGAAAACGGCGGATTCTTCGTTCTCAGTCAGGAGATCTTCGATCTGCTGCCGCCCGGCGGCGACTTGGTCGAGGACGCGTGCGGAGCGCTCGCGACCCAGGGCCGACTCTTCGGCTACAAGCACATGGGCTTCTGGAAGCCCGCCGACACCTTCAAAGAGCGCGCCGAACTCGACGCCGGCTACCTACGCGGTGATCGGCCCTGGATGGTCTGGGACACAGCCGATCAGGACGCCGTTCCCGGTCACGCATGATCGGTCTCGATACCGGAGCGATCGCGGAGATCGCGCTGCTCGGAGCGCATTGCGACGACATCGCGATCGGAATGGGTGGAACTCTGCTCACGGTCTCGCGAGCCAATCCGGGCCTGCGCGTGCGCGCGCTGGTGCTTTCCGGCGGTGGCACCGAACGGGAGACCGAAGAGCGTGCGGCGCTTGCCGCGTTCTGTCCCGACGCGGATCTGGACGTACGAATTCTCGACTTCCCGGACGGGCGCGCGCCTGCGCATTGGGATGCGATCAAGAACGCGCTGGGCGACTTCCGGCGGTCCTGCACGCCAGATGTCGTATTCGGAACGCAACGGCACGACATGCACCAGGATCACCGCCTGCTTGCCGAATTGCTTCCCACCGAGTTTCGCGATCATCTCGTTCTCGGTTACGAAATTCTCAAGTGGGAAACAGATACCCCGCAGCCGGCGATATTTCATCCGTTGGACACCAGAACAGCGGAAGAAAAGGCGCGATTGCTGCACGTTCACTATCCGTCGCAAGTGGTGCACGACTGGTTCGACGACGCGTCGTTCCTCGGCCTGTCCCGGCTACGCGGCGTCCAATGTCGCAGTCCACATGCAGAGGCCTTCGTCCTCGAGAAAGCCACCCTGGGGTTCGGACGGACCGAACCCGGAAACATTGGAGAGCACTGATATGCGCGTACTCGTCACCGGCCATCAGGGTTACCTCGGCACCGTGATGGTGCCGGTTCTGCAGGCCGCGGGGCACGACGTGGTGGGGCTCGACTCGGGACTGTTCGCCGACTGCATCCTCGGCCCGGCGCCGACCGATCCCCCCACGCTCGGCGCAACCGAAGACCGACCGTTCGGCACCGATCTGCGCGACGTGACGGTCGACCAACTCACCGGTTTCGACGCCGTGATCCACCTGGCTGCGCTGTCGAACGATCCGCTCGGCGCGCTCGCCCCCGAAATCACCTACGACATCAACCACCACGCGTCGGTACGGCTTGCCCGACTGGCAAAGGAGGCCGGCGTCGCGCGGTTCCTGTATGCATCGACGTGCTCCGTGTACGGCTCGGCGGGCGAAGATCTAGTCACCGAGGATGCTCCGCTGCGCCCCCTGACGCCGTACGCAGAAAGCAAAGTCCGCGTCGAAGACGATGCCGCGGCCATGGCCGACTCCAGCTTCACGCCTGTATTCCTGCGCAATGCAACGGCTTTCGGCTTCTCTCCCAGGCTGCGCGCCGACATCGTGCTGAACAACCTGGTCGGTCACGCCGTCCTCACCGGTGACGTCCGCGTGCTTTCCGATGGCACGCCGTGGCGTCCACTCGTGCACGCGCAAGATATCGCCGCCGCATTCGAGACCTGCCTCACCGCACCTGTGGAGAAGATCGACTGCGTCGCCTTCAACGTCGGCACCGAGAAGAACAACCTCACGGTCGCGCAGATCGCGCAGGCCGTCGTCGACGTCGTCCCGGACTCGAAGTTGCTCATCACCGGCGAAAGCGGCGCCGACCCGCGCTCCTACCGCGTGGACTTCTCCCGGATGCGCGAGGCCCTCGGCTTCGAGGCGCAGTGGACAATTCCCGACGGCGCGGCGGAGCTGTACAAGGGCTACATTGCCGGCGGCTTGACCAGCGACGACTTCTTCAAGCGCTTCACACGCCTTCCGCACCTCGAGAAGTTGCAGGGCGAAGGCATTCTCGATCAGTCGATGCGCCGAATCTAGATTCGCTCGAGCAATTGCGCCCAACTTGCGGCCGCCGCGTCGCGCGCAGAGACCGTGGTAACCGGCAACGGCCAGTCGATGGCGAGGTCGGCGTCGTTGTAGGCGACGCCGATGTCCTCTGTCGGGTCGTGCGGCCGGTCGATGCGGTAACACACGTCGGCCGTGTCGGTCAGCGCCTGGAAGCCGTGCAGAAAGCCGGGCGGGACGTACAGATGCCGAAAGTCTTTGTCGTCCAACTGGAATGCCTGCTGCTTACCGAAGGTCGGGGACTCCCTGCGGATGTCGACCAGCACGTCGAGTACAGCACCGTTCGCGCATCGGACGAGCTTCGCTTCACCGCGGCCAAGTCGACCGTGCATGCCCCGGATCACGCCTTTACCCGATCGGGATTGCGAATCCTGCAGGAAAGACGCAGACACACCGGCACCGAGTACGTCGTCGAAAATCGTCGCATCGAACGTACGCGTAAAGAATCCGCGTTCGTCGCAGAAAGGGCTCGGGATGAGAACGAGAACGTCCGCCAGTTCGGCTGTTTCTATGCGCACCCGTCAATGCTCCCATGAGTGAGTGCCGCGGTTGCGGGAGTTCGGAACTGCACAGGGTGCTCGACCTGGGCAAAGTTCCGGCAGCAGACCACTTCCCGCTCGCTGCGGACCCGGTTTCCGTCGACGAGGCGACCCATCAGCTCGCGATGGACCTGTGCGGGAACTGCGGGCTCGCACAACTCGCCGACGACGACACGGTCACCGACGAACCGCGCGGCGTAGAGCCACAAGCATTGAAAGACCAAGCGGCGGACGCGGTTGCGCGGGTTCAGGAAGCCGGCTGGCTGACGGGTGCGACCGTCCGCGAATTCGGCAGCCCGCACGGCGGCACGTGGATCCCACTGCTTACCGAGCGCGGCTTCAGCGAAGCAGCTGCGGATGCACCGGCCGACGTCGTCCTCGATTGCTTCGGGATCATGCACGAACCTGACCAGCGCGCGGCGTTCGCTGCCAGGGCAGCAGCCACAGCACCGTCCGGAGTGCTTCTCCTGCAATATCATTCGCTGTCGACCATCGTCGCGCAGGGCCAGTGGAATGCACTGCGGCACGGACACTTCGCGTATTACTCGCTGCGTGCCCTGCTGCGCCTACTCGCCGACGCGGGTATGCACCCCACTGCCGCATGGGAATTCGACCTCTACGGAGGCACGGTGCTGATCGCCGCTCAGCACGGCAGGGGTGCGATACCCGACGTGGTCACCGATATCCTCCGCCGCGAAGATGCCGTCGGCTCGACCTCTCCCACGGCGGTTTCGAGCTTGCAAGCTGCGATGGACAAACATGTCCACAGCCTCAGCGCGTGGTTGACGGCCGAGCATGCTGCCGGGCACCGGGTGTACGCCTACGGCGCCGCTTCGCGAGCCGTTGCACTCTTTGCCATGGCCAAGGCCCACAGCGGCGTCATCACAGGAGTCGCGGACGCCTCCCCAGCCAAGCAAGGCCGTCGCATGCCTGCGACCGACGTGCCGATCATTTCGCCGGAGGCGTTGGTTGCCGCAGCGCCGGACCGGGTGTTGCTCACCCTGCCAGACCTCATCGGCGAGGTTCGCGCGCAGTTTCCGAGGCTCGACGGCCGTTGGGTGATCGATTCACCGGAGTCGCTTCAACAGCCACCTTGGACGAACGAGCGGATGTAGCCGGCGGTCTGGTAGATGTACTGCCACACCCATTCCTGCGGCGGTATCGACACTGGGCTGGGCGACATGATCAGCTCACCGTCGTAGCATTTTTCGAAGATGTACCGCGTGCGCGAGATGTGCGGCATGAAGGTGACGACGATGACCGACTTCCAGTTGCGCTCCTGCGCAACCTTTCTCAACTCTCGAGCCTCGCCCAAGGTAGTTGGCGGGTCCGGGCGGAAACACTCGACGGTAAAGCCCTCGTACTCCCGCGAACACCGACTCGTCAGGAACAGATCGCTCGGCCCACCCGGCTGCGACAACAACAGATGCGGCGCCCAACCCTGGCTGGCGAGCTCGAACCCATACGTGTATCGCTCGTAGTAGCCGTAGCCCCCGATAACGAGAATCGCGTCCGCCTTGCGCAGGCTGTCGATCTGCGGCTTGACGTACACCGGCCAGCCGGCAAATCCAGCGACGACGAACGCAACGAGAAGTACGGCGGCAGCCTGCCAGATTCGCCGCGTCGGCGGCCGCTTCACAGTTCGGGAAGGTCGGTTCGCGAGATGGTTAGCTCGGCGAAAGTCATCCCTTCACTCTAGCGACGAGCTTTCCGGCCGCGTGTCCGAAGACCCGCTCGACACGCTGCTTGATGGGATGCACACTGCGCATCAGCCCCGGCATCAGATTGACCACGAGCACGACCGCGCCGGCCCGAACCGTCTTACGCTGCGCGAACGCCTCACGAGCGTTCTTCCGCGCAGAGTCGTCGTCGCCCTCCAGCAACGCCAACCGCGCATGTCGAATGTGCTTCCAGTAGCGGATCGTTCGCAGCGTCTGATCCAGCGCTGCACGCTCGTCGGGGTTCTTCAGCGGCATCACCGCCATGTACGACCGCACCAGTTCGGCTTCGAACGAATCGATCTTTTCTGGATCGCGCGTCAGCGAGTCCATCCGTAACCGATATCTGGCGAGCCGCTGCGGCAGCACCCGACCGTCGTATTCCGGAACCAGCCGGAGCCAGATGATGACGGACTCGTGTACACCCGGGATGCCCGGATCGTAACCGCCGACCGCATCCCACACCTCGCGCCGAATTGCCGCGGTGTAGTACGGCACGTAACCGGCCAAGATATCGGTCATCGTCAAGCGGTGTGCCGGGTCGGGACGCTTCTTCACCCCGACCGACCGCAAGTAGCCGGCCGGCAGGTCGTCGTTGTCGTTCTCGAATCGGTAGGCATCCACGCTGACCGCATCGACCGCAGGATTTGCATCGAGAAACTTGCCGACTGCCGCGCAGAAGCCCGGCATCAGTTGATCGTCACTGTCGAGAACACACAGGTAGTCGCCGGTCGCGTGCTTCGCGGCAGACATCACGCCGCCGACATAACCGCGATTCTCGTGGCGCACGAGCTTGATGCGGGGATCGGCTTCGGCGTACTCGTTGATGATTGCGGCCATCTCATCGGAGTTTCCGTTGTCGACGACGATGAGTTCCCAGTCGTCCGACGTCTGCCCGACGACGGTGTCGATTGTGCTGCGAATCAAGTTCTCCGTTTGATACGCGGTGGTGAGAAAGCTGAACCTCGGTGCGGCAGTCATTGTTTCGTTGCTACCAGCCGATCCCGACGTATCCCGGCTGTAACCGCCGCTGCTCGGCATCGGGCAGTCGCACCAGGTCGATGACCGTCCGATCCGGCCCCAGAGTGTCGATCGCCTCGACGACGGCCTTGTCTTTGGTCCCGGCGACGAAGACTTCTCCGTGCTCGAGCACCGACTCGATTTCGCCGGTGAGCAATTGCCCGATGTGCGGTAGATGCTCTTCCAGGTAAGCGCGGTTGGCACCCATCAGCCTCGACAATGCGACGTTCGCGTCGTAGATACGTACGTCGTAGCCTTTGCCGATCAGCCGTTCCGCCAGGTCGACGAGCGGGCTCTCACGCAGATCGTCGGTGCCCGACTTGAAGGAGAGGCCGAAGATGCCGACCTTCCGCTTGCCGAGGCCGATCACGATGTCTACCGCGCGGCGCAGTTGGGCTTCGTTCGACACGAGGACGTTGGCCAGCACGGGCAGCTCGAGGTCGTGCTGACGCGCTGTGTGCGTCAGTGCCCGGACGTCCTTGGGCAGGCAGGAACCGCCGAAAGCGAACCCGGGGCGCAAGTACGCCGGGCTGATGTTGAGCTTGGTGTCGGCGAGGAACATCTCCATCACGGCGTGCGAGTCGAGGCCGAGAGTCGAACAGAGGGCGCCGATCTCGTTGCCGAAGGTCACCTTCAGCGCGTGGAAGCTGTTGTCGACGTACTTGGTCATTTCCGCAACTGCGATCGGTACTCGGAAGCGTGGTCCGTCGAGGCCCTCGTACAGGCTCATCACAGCTTCGCCGCTGCGCGAGTCACTTTCACCCACAACAGTTTTAGGCGGATTCTCGAAGTCCCACACGCTTGTGCCCTCGCGCAGGAATTCGGGGTTGACACACACCCCGAAGTCGACGCCCGCGCGCTTTCCGGATGCCTTCTCCAGCAACGGAATCAGCACCGTCTCGCACGTGCCGGGAACCATCGTGCTGCGGAATACGACGACATGCCAGTCAGCCTTGTCCGCCAGCGCCGCCCCGATTTCTTCACTCGCGCTTTCGAGGTAACGGGTGGAAAGGCCACCACCGGGCGCCGACGGCGTACCGACACACACGATCGAGATATCGGACTCGCGCACCGCCGTCGCCGCATCGTTCGAGACGGTCAGCCTCCCGGAGGCCACGACATCAGCCGTCAGTTCACCGATACGTTCCTCGACAACGGGGGCCTTGCCCTGGCGCAAGAACTCGACTTTCTGCGGGTTTACGTCGACACCGATAACCGCGTGGCCTCGTGCGGCCAGGCACGCTGCCGACACACATCCGACGTACCCGAGTCCGAAGACGCTGACTGCCAATTGGCCTGCCGCAGTTGCAGACTGCTCGCTCACGATGGTCACCTCCGCGAATCGTCAAAACACACTCAATCGTTACTTTGCAATTCTGTTGTCTGTGTAGAAATTCGATCCGTGTGCATTTGCACGTGAGCGTCCAAACGAGTATCGATTGTCAAAATACAGGGGGCGCCGGAATCGGTCCATGTCAGGTCGACGACGCCATCGGAATACGCCACTTTCACGTTCTCGACGCCAACATTCTCCACAAATTCCGCATTCTCGAACGGCGTAAGTACGGTCGCGAGGACAAGTGGCAATTCTGCCGCGCAATACCAACCGAGCAACCATGCCGGTGACCGGGACTCCAACCGGGTCGACCACCAACCGAGGTTGGTCGCCTCGTCGCCGCGAACGTGCTGACCCTGCAGGCTGGTGGTCGCTGTCGCGGCGATGTGCAGGACCGAACGGCCGTCCTTCGTGACGAGACAGTCCGTGTCACTCACCGCAACATCCAGCGCGGGGTGGATCGGCCATGACGCCCGCACATCGTGTGTGCCTGCGCCCGAGAGCCGATCCACAACCACGATCGAACGGGCATCCGGGTGCGCAATCAACCAGCGCCGGTGCACAACTGGCTCGGCGAGTTGCTCGTAGCCGTAGTGCTCGGCGTCGACCACACCATTGGCGAGATCGACAGACCGCACGTGCGTCCGCGCGTGCATGGTCCAGAGGAACGGTCCGCCTATTGTCGATTGGTTCGTGCCGTCGACTTCGACGGTCGCATGGGCGCGCGTGCCGCGGTGAACATCCCGCCAGGCGGGATTTCCGTAGTAGCTACCGGTGCCCGGGTCGCCGACAATGTCTTGCTCGCCAACGCTGATCCCGACCGCCAGCGCGTCGGCATGCCCGTGCGCGGCGATCGAGAGATAGCCGAGCGGCGCTACGTCCATCAGCGTCCGGACCGCGCCCCGGCGCAGCACGACAAGCCCCCCGATGGGAGCGTAAGCCGAGGTCCGCCCATCGGCCGGATCGCCACTGAGGATCAGTTCGCCCGCGGGAGTCGAGGATCGCCGAAGCCGTTCCGGCACATCGATTTCCGCTAGCCAAGCGGCGGAAAGTGTCGGGACACCGAACCGCCCGGCCGCAACGTTGCCGCCGAAGGACGCAACGGCGCCGAGGTGCTGGCGAATTGTGCGACGCGGCTCCGTCCCGAGCCGCAGCGCGAACCCTTCGTCCTCGTCCCCGTAGCGGGGATCCGGATCGTCCGGACCGACAAGCGCACCGAGATAAGTCGCGCTGCGTTCGACCGCGTCGAGAAATTCGGGACGAAAGTCGTTGCGACTGCGCAACAACGCCGAGATGAGAAGTAAAAAGTCAGCGGTGAACACCTGGTAGCCGACCGCCTGTTCGGCCGCGGCACCATCGGCAAGAATTTGCAGGTCGGCCTCGCGCACCAGACCGGCTATCGCCGATTTCTCCCAGTTGGCTGCCGCGGGCAAGTCCGGAAAGAACATCGCGACGACGGCCAGGCCCGTGAGCTCGCCGACCAGGTGGTTATTGGCAGAACTGAATCTCGAGCGTTCGATCCAGCACCGGCGCGCACTGATTGCCAGTACCGAAACGAGGCGGCGATAACGGTCCACGGTCAAGTCCGGCGAATCGCGCAGTCCTTGCATGGCGACCGTCACCGATATCGCGCGAATCCCTGCTTCGAATGCGCCCCGCCAGGCAATTCCCACGCCCGGCGGATTTTGTTCCAGCCACGAATCGAGTTGGGCGAACGCGGCTTTGCTGTAACGGTCGTCGCCCGTGAACAACCACGCCTGGGCCAGCCACGGAAGATGTTGCAACCGGTTCAGTTCCCAGATCCACTTGGCGTCGCCGGCGGCCGTTCGGTGATCGATCTTCGCCGCCGGGATTGCCGGCCAGCGGACGTCCGCGATGGGGTCGTGGTTCCAGTCGATGGGCTCTGCCAGTTCGACTCGCGGGTACGCGAAGAAACCGAACTTCCGCGCGGCTACGAGATCCGCGGCCGCAACAAGTTCCTGGACAGCTGCAGGATTCTGCGCCGCGATGCGCGCAGCCCGATCACGGTCGAGCAGCACGGGCCGCTCGGTTGCGGCCCGGAAGCGGTCGAGGGACGCCTGCCATTGCTCGTCGGACCATTCGGGGACCGCTTTACCCGGATCGCGGCCGAGTCTTTCGTCAGCCACTCGGACGAAACGCCACGCGATCTCACGGGCACCCATCGAACGCAGACGGCGGGCATACCACTGCAGTCTCGCCACGATCCCCCCTTCCGTCGAGAGTGTCCGACTCGAAACTATAGGTCAACCGCGGGCAGCCGCCCCTCGAAACCGAACCGACCGATCCGCTCGGTCCACGAGATTCGCCGAGATGTTGCCATCCCCGTCGGAGCTGTTCGTGCAAGCCGCGCGACCAGTGGCGCGCAGCACAGATCCGACCTCGGTCGCGGGCTCATGCCACAATGGTGACGTGGCAGACGACGGAACCGGGCGCAGGCCTGCCTGGCCAAGTCTGCTGGTCCTGTGCGTCGCTGCGGTTTTGCTGGGTGTTTCCTGCGGGTCGGCCGATACCGTGATGCCGGGCACGTCGGCGCAGGCACCACCCGCCATCGACCTCGATCCGTCGGTCCCGTTTCCGCGCACCGCAACCTACTTCCTCGAACACAACGACATACCGACTGTCGACGAACTCGCGCGCTACGACGTCGTCGTCCTCGACAACGAATGGGCAAACCGGCTGCCCCGGGCCTTCTTCGACGAACTGCGGATCAAGAATCCCCAGATCGAATTGCTCGCGTACGTGAACCTGATCGACTCCGTGCACGAGATCGGCGCCGAGAACTACTGGCAGAACGCCTACAAACTGTGGCAGATCAACTCCGACCGCGAGACCGAATTCCCCGACGAATGGCTGGCGCGCACTGCGGACGGAACACCGGTCCACGAGTGGCAGGACCGCGTGATGGCCAACCTCACCGACCTGGCGCCACGGCTCGACGGTTTGCTGTACGTCGAGTACGCGGTCGATTGGGTTGCCGAGCAGGTGTGGTCGAGCGGGGTCTGGGACGGAATCTTCCTCGACGTCTGGGGCGAGCGAATCTTCAGCGCCGACAGCGACCGCTGGGACATCGACCGTGACGGGTACGACGATCTCGACGAGGACATCTACGGTCCCGGCAAGCCGCTCGACCGCGGGCTGACGATCGGCGAAGATCGCCTGCGCGCCAAGATTCCCGACGCGATCCTTGTGGCGAACGGTGCCCGCACGATGCGCGACGGGCGCCTCAACGGCGTCGTATTCGAAAACTTCGCCGATCCCGCACACGATCGCGATCCCGCGTTCGATCTCGATGCATATGTCACGGCCGCTGCAAGCGATGAGGCCCGAGATCCGCGCCTGACGATGACGATCAACAAACAGGACAGTGGCGCCGCGCCGCCGGACGCGCTTCGCAAAGCCAGATTCGAGTTCGTTGCGACGTTGCTGCAGAACGGCTTCTGGGCACCGATGGGTGCCAACTACGGCGCTATCGAGTATTACGACGAAATGGACGGTGGCGGGTTGGGGAAGGACTATCTGGGCCACGCGCTCGAACGCAGCCCGACCATGGACGATCTGTCGAAACCGAACGACGAGGGCACCGGATCGCCCGCACCGGGGGTTTTTCGCCGCGACTTCGACAATGGGATCGCACTGCTGAACTCCACCGACGCGCCTGTGGAAATTCGCCTCGAAAGCAGCTACCAGAAGCTGCGGGGCACCCAGGATCCGGTAACGAACGACGGTAGCCGAGTCGATACGGTCACCGTGCCCGCACAAGACGGAATTGTTCTGGTTCGGTGAAGCGCGACCGCGCACCGCATAACATATGGCCGGTGAGCCACCCGAGCCGCGCCGCCGCGTGCCTGTTCGCAGTCGTGTTTGCTGTGTCGGCTGTCGCGGGATGCGGCAACTCCGACACCTCGGACGATCCCGACCCGGTTACGACGACGAGCCTTTCCCCCGCGCAGGTTGTCGTGGCGGCGGGTGTGGACCGCAAGACCCGCTCGCCGGATGGCGACGCTGTCGCGATCGTCCTCACCGGCATCACCCTCAGCCGGCAAGACGGGTTCGATCGCGTCGTCTTCGAGTACACCGGCAACGCGACACCGGGCTGGGCGGTCCAGTACATCGACAAAGCGATCCAGAACGGCACCGGGCAGGCACTGCTGGTGCCTGGCCAGTCCCTCCTCGAAGTGCTGATCCGAGAAGCGGTCAGCCCGTTCGACGCGGGCGCCAAGGCCTATCCCGGTCCGCCGATCGTTCGCGATCCGGCGGCGAAAGCGGTCCTCGAAGTTCACTATTCGACCGTGCTCCGCGGCGTCACGCAGGCCTTCATCGGGCTGAATTCCTTTCAGCCGGATTTCAACGTCACTGCGTTGAGCAACCCGACGCGGATTGTTGTCGACATTGCTGGATAAATCCCCGGCCGCCGTGTCGAAGCCGGCGGTTGCCCTGCTGTTCGTTTCCGTATTCGCGGTGCACACCGCATATGCGGTGTTGATCGGCAACAACGGCTGGGACGACGGCTCGATCACCGTTGCCTTCGCGCGGACGTTTGCCGACGACGGTCGAATCGCTCTGACGCCCGTTTCCGAGGTCGTCGAGGGTTATTCGAGTCCATTCTGGTTTTTGCTGCTGGCAGCAACGTACTTCGTGACACCGCTCGGTTTCGACGGCATGATTCTGGCAAGCCAACTGTGGACCGGATTCTTCTGCGCCGTCGGCGCAGTGGTGCTCTACCTGATTCTTCGCCCGCTGGCCGGTCGCGCCGCGCTGCCGATCAGTCTCGCCGTGTTCATCACTGGCATCTTCCTGAACGAGACTGCGAACGGCATGGAGATGTCGGCACTGTGCGCTGTCGCACTCGGCATCGTCTACCTATTGCGCAACTACACCGCTGCGCTGCCCGGTCTGATCGCGCTCGCCGCTGCGACGCCGTGGGTTCGCTTCGAGGCAGCCGGCTACGTCATCGCCGGAGCGGTGCTGCTCGTCGTGGTTTCGCGTGACTACCGTCGTGCCGGTGCGCTGTTCCTCGGCGTCGTCGCGTCGCTGGCGGTGCTGACCGCCTTGCGCTTGGCGATATTCGACTCGATCGTCGCGAACACGATCATCGCGAAACGTTCCGAGCCGTACACGATGGGCGAATCACTCGTCGATCGTGTGTCTGCGTCGAAGACGGTCGTCAAAGAGTTGCTCTACGTGCTGGCGCCCGCGGCCGTCATCGCGGTCCTCGCCATCGCAGGGACTCGGCTGCCGAAGTTCGGCGGCAAGGCCGCCATCGCTACATTGACGTCGCGATCGGTCGATCCCGCGACGGGATTTGTGCTCGGCTATCTCGCCGGCGCCGCGGCGTTCAATCTCGCGATCGGCGCAAACTGGGGCTACACGGGCCGAATGGAAATGTCGATGGTCGCGCTCGCGATCGTGGTCGTCGCCTTCTGCGCTCCGATTGCGATCGGTTCGCTGCAAGCACCGTGGCGCATCGGCGCACTGGTCCTCGCACTGATCGCCCTGTCGGCGTACGGCCTCGAACGGACGCCGCTCGAAGAACGGTTCGGCGCAAGCGAACAGGGTGCGATAACGCCGGCCTCCTACCGCGAGACCGGAGAGGCGATCGATTCGATTCGGACGAGCCTCGGACTCGACACCATCGCGGCGGTCACTCCGGACGTCGGCGGATCGAGCCTGTGCTGCCCGAATATCGAAATCCTCGATCTCGGACTTCTTGCCAACAAGGAGTTGGCGCGTGACGGATACGAAGGTATCGGCGCCTATCTCGAGGAGCACCGGCCCGATGTGATCGAAACTCATTCGGTCTGGTCGGACGCGTCGCACATGTACGACATCGAATTCTTTCGAGAAACGTACTCGCCGGTCGCCGTCGACGATATGTGGTTCTATCTCCGCAACGATCATCTCGCCGCGGTACAGAATCGATGCCACGCCATTGCGCCGGACACAGCCGAAGAGTTCCGCTACCGCGGCGACAGCGTCGACGAGGAGTACATCGCGTCGCTGGATTTGCAAACTGTTTGCCAGCTCGGCTGACGGACATCGGATTCTCCGGGCTGTGCAACTGCCACTACCGGTAACGTTGTGTCGGGTGCCGCGCGATGGTTCCGGTGAACCATAGGCCGGCTGGCACGGCAATTTACGCTGGCTCTGCCAGGATGCTCGGGCAACCGCGCAACTGGCCTGTTGACGGAGGGCATTTGTCCAGCAATTTCGGTGTCCTGATCGACCGAATTCGGCGTTATAAATGGTTGGTCGCAATAGTCACGCTTATTGGGGCAATCGGCGGAATCAGCTCTGCAATGACCGCCAAGACCGAATACATTGGGCAAGCCGTACTCACCGCCGCTACCGAATCTCGCCCCGCCGAGGAGGACACCGGTCTTTCGCAGGGTTACGTCTTCTTCTTCAACGAGCCTTCCTACCAGGTTGGACTTGCCGAGCGCGCCGGTGTCGAGGGTGATGTGCTCGCCTACAGCGCACGAACCGCAGCATTGAGTCCGGTCTTCTACATCACTGCCACATCCAATTCCGCTGACGAAGCGCAGAAAGCCGCCACCACGATGGCGCTGCAATTCGCCAAGGAAGTCAACGATGAGTTCCAGCAAACAAGGGACGCCACGATCGCGGCGATGACGAAAGAGTTGCAGGACATCTGGGGCGCGCGACTCGCGCTGAACGAGCCGCAAGCGCTCAGCGCGCAGGCGCAACTGCAGCAACGGATCAACGATCTGCTGGCGAACCGCGTCAACGACGTGACGGTCCTGCAACCAGAAGGGGGCGTCGTCGCCCTCGGTCCCGCGAAGGCACAGGACGCAGCACTCGGCCTACTGGGCGGCCTCTTGCTGGGTTGCATCGCCGCTGTCCTGTTCGGCGCCATTTCCAAGCGAATCGTCACCGACTACGACGTCGCGGGGAAGGCGGGACTCGAGGTTCTCGAAGTCCTTCCTCCTACCGGAGATCCGCGATACAGCGGTGCACGGGCAGTCCGCCTCGGGCACCTTGCAAACATCGTTACCCGGCCACAGCCGGGGCACAGCACAACCATTGCGGTGGCGGCCTCCGCCGGTGGACCGACTGCCGACGAGATCGGCACAGCGATCGCGACACATCGCGCAGCGCAGGGCATTCGGACGGTCCTCATCCACGCCGACCTGCACGAAGGCACCGGTGACCGACGCGGGCTTGCCGACCTACTCTCACCGACCGACCCGATCGGCCTCGCCGATGCGCTCACAGAAGTGTCGGCGAACTTCCATACGATCGGCCCCGGTGTCGCCCGTGCGAATCCGGTCGCCCTGTTCGAGCCGACACGGTGGTCGGACCTCCTCGCGACCCTGAAGAGCCGCGCCGACCTGGTCGTCGTGTGTGCTCCTGCGCTTGCCCGAAACGCCGAAGCCCAGGTGATCGCCGACGCTGTCGACAAGACGTTGTTGGTCGTTGAGCAGGGCACTCGCGTCGATGACGTCCGTGAGGCCGTCAGGGTTCTCGAACAGGTCGGCGCCGAGCTTGCCGGCGTGGTCCTCGCGGAAACCGGCGCCACCGCACCGGTCGGCAAGGACGTGCCGGCGCAGGCTCGGCCCGAAACAGTGGGCGCGACCGCCGCAGGCTCGGAATGACTGCTCACGCCGACGCGCCGATTGCGGTCGACGAACCGGAGCCGGCGGCTCCCGCGGCGGTCCCGCGCTTCTTCGGCAAGTATTCGAAATTAATAGTTCTCGGCGGGCTCGGTTGCGTGGCAGCCCTTCTCGTGGCAGCGAGCGCGCCCGCAGGAATCGGGATGATGGCTGCGTCGGCGGGAATCGGCATCGTCGTCGTCTCGGTCGGTCTGCGTTACCCGGTGTGGGCGCTGCTCTTCATGCTGTTCGCCATCTTCCTGCGACTCGCTCTACCGAAGGTAGGCACCGATCCGTTCCTTCTCGCCTTCTGCGGCCTGATCGTATCCACGGCGATCTGGTTGCTCGGCAACCCGCGCGAACGTCCGCGGTTAGGGCTCGTCGAGCTTGCGATGGTCGTCTACGTCGCGTGGAACATCTACTCGATCGCAACGCCGCACGAACTGCCGGTCTTGATATTTCCCGAGTTCGGCGGCACTTTTTCGTTGCCGCGGTATCTGCTGATCGGCACGGTTCTACCATTCGTCACCTACATCATCTGCCGGGCAATTTTCAGCACGGTGTCAAGCGTGCGACTGCTCATGTACTTCGTCGTTTTCGTCGGCGCGTACTCGGCAGCCGTCAGCATCATGCAATTCACCGGCCCGACCTCCCTGATCTTTCCGCGCTATATCGTCGAGGCACCCAACTGGGTCGGACGGGCAAATGGCGTGCTCAATCAACCCGGTGCCAACGGCATCGTGTTGATCGCCGGGTTCGTCGCTGCGATTGCGCTGTCCACGCTCACCGATCAGCGCTGGAAACGCTATGTCCTCTGGTTCATCTCGGCAGCCTCGACCTACGCCATCTACCTGACTCACACGCGCGCCATCTACGTTGCTTTCCTGATGGTCCTCGTCATGGGCGCCGCAATGGCGAAGGGCTACCGGCGCCCGTACGTCACCACGATCGTCCTGATCGTCATCGGCGTTGCCATGAACTGGTCGACGTTCACTAGCTCGGACCGCGACAAGGGTGGCGTCGGTTCGACCAACGAGGTGTACGACAGACTGAACGCCGATGCCACCGCGGTCTGGGCCTTCCTCGAAAAGCCTTGGGAGGGATGGGGACTCGGCCGGTTTGTCGCCATCAATCTGTACCACCACCAGAAGTACTCCGAAGACACCCCGTGGATCCGTGGCGTCGGCGTCTCTTCACACGAAAACGAACTCGGCATTCTGTCCGAACTCGGCATCATCGGGTTGGTGCTCTGGCTCGCAGTGCTGTTCTTGATCTTTCAGCGTCTGATCCGCGGACTGCGGACGCTGCCCGAAGCCGGATTGACCGGTCGGCCGCTAGCGCTCGTCGCCTTCGCCTGCATTTCGTCGCTGGTGTTGCTCGGGTTCTTCGCTGATCTGCGCCTGCTCGACTACCCGAACACGATGGTCATGGCGCTCGCGGGCGCTGCCGTCGGGGCGCTCGATCGCGAGAACCGGGCAAAAGAGAAACCTTTCGTCCGGTTACCGAAATTGCGGTTCTGACCGGCTACTTGCTCCGGCGCTTCACCGAAGTAGCGAACACTCTGCCGTAGAACTCGACGAGGTTCACCCGCGACGTGGACCAGGACAGTTCTTGCTCGACACGGTCGCGGCCATACTCCCCCATACGCTTTCGTCGCTCTGGGTCGTCCAGCAGTTCGACGATCCCCTCGGCGAACTTTGCTTCGTCGTTTGCCGGTGCATAGACGGCCGCGTCGCCCGCGGACACCCGCGCCTCGGTGAGTTCGAACGACACCATCGGTCGCGCCATCGCCATGTATTCGACGACCTTGTTCATGGTGGAGACATCATTGAGCGGGTTCTTCGGGTCAGGAGACAGACATATATCCGCGCTGGACAGGCACCGCTGCAGGAACTCGTCGGGGACGCGTCCGGTGAATTCGACGATGTCGGTGATGCCGAGCGCCTGCGACAGGGCGACCATCTCGTCGAACGCGTCGCCACCGCCCATGAAGATGAAGTGGGTGTCGGTTCGGCCGAGCTCGTTGCGCAGGTGCGCGATAGCCCGCAACGCATAGTCGACGCCGTCCTGGGGTCCCATGACACCGACGTATGCGCCGAGAAAGTCCTTGCCGCGCTTCAGGCTCGGGTCCGGCTCGCGTTGCACGAAACGCGAGAGGTCTGGGGCGCTGCGAACGACGGTGACCTTCTCGGGTGCCATCTTGCCGCGCGAGATCGCGACCCGGCGATAGCTTTCGTTCGTCGAAATCACGGCATCCGCGACAGCGAAGGTGATGCGCTCGACCAACGTGGCGAACGTGAAGAGAATCTTGCCGCCCGATTCGAACCGCGACAGATACAGCTCGGGAACGAGATCGTGTTGGTCGAACACCGACCGAGTACCGCCGAGGACACGCAGGATCAACGCGACGACGAACAAGAGGTCCGGTGGATTGCAGGCGTGGACCACGTCGATCGGGCCCTCGCGACGCACCTTCAACGCCAGGCGGATCGTGTGCCACAGCGCGAGCGAGTACTCGCGCAGGTAGCCCAGTGGACCGCCCGTAGCGGGCTTCAGCGGGTAGCGCAGAATCCGGACGCCCTCGATCGTGGCCTCCGGTTCCTGGTCTTGTTTGGTCCCTTTCGGGCAGATCACGGTGACCTTGTATCCGGCATCGACCAGCGCTCGGCTTTCTTGCCAGACGCGCCGATCGAAGGGAACCGAAAGGTTCTCGACGAGAATCAGGATGTGCCCGCTCATTGCTTTCCCACCACCAAGTCCGTCAGCAATTGCTCGTATGCCTTTGCCGTTTGTTCGATCTGAAATTCACGTTCGACCCTGGCTCTGCCGTTCTTGCCGAGTTGGGTACGCAGCGACTCGTCGGTTGCGAGCGTTGTCAGGCGGTCCGCGAATTGCTTGACGTCGCCGACCGGAACGACGTAGCCCTGCTCACCTTCGCCGACGATATCGCGGATCGAGCCGCAATCCGTAGCGACGATCGGCACCGCTGCCGCCATCGCTTCGATCAACGTGATCGGCACACCTTCGTGAACCGACGACAGGCACGCAACGTCGAAGCCAGGTAAAAGCGCCGGCACGTCGCGTCGAATGCCCAAAAAGCTTGTGCGCCCGGCAATACCGAGCTCCTCGGCGAGTTCGCGGAGCTCTGCCTCTCGCTCACCTCCGCCGATGACGACGAGCCGGAGTTGCGGCACCGCCGCCGAGCACGCGGCGACGGCCTGAAAGAGCACCTGATGCGCCTTCTGAGCACTCAGACGCGCAACGATTCCGACCACGAAATCGTCTTCGGCAACACCTAGGTGCAACCGCGCTCGCTGCCGATCCTCCGCCGTAGCCGCAGGCGGAAGTTCGATGCCGTTCGGGATCACCACTTCGCGGGCGGATGTGCGCGCATTCCGTCCGACGCCCTCTTCACGGTGCAGATACTCGCCCTGGCTGGGCGACAGAAGCACGAGCGCATCCGAGTAACGGAACGAATTCACCGCCCACTTCGGGAATACCCGTTTGCCGACCGACGTCAGGTCCATGTCGTGGGCGGCGACGATGTTCACCGGCACACGCGCAGCCTTGGCAGCGAGGCGGCCCAACGCGAGCGCCGCTCGATGGTGGTGCGTCACGAGGAGTACATCGGTCTTGTCACCGCGCAAGGACCGAACGAGCCGTGGCAGCGTCTTGGTATCGAATTTGCCAGTCCGATCGAGGACTTCGACGTCGAAACCCGCAGCGGTGAACTCTGCCGCCAGGTCACCGGCCTCGCGCAGGCAAATCAGTCTCGGCACAACGACATTCGGGTCGAAGTTCTTGAAGAGGTTGAGCAGCAGCACTTCGGCACCACCGACGAACGTGAGGTCGAGGACCACCGTCAAGCGGACCGGCCTTCCCAGTTCGGGGTTGACTCCGACCACCGCACTCATAGCTTTCTCCGCGGCGCGAACGCTCACGCGAAGACTGAATTCCTCTTCGACGCGAGCGCGGGCGGCGGCTCCCATTCGCTGCCGCAAGGCCTGGTCCGAGAGAATCGGCACGAGCCTGTCCGCGAGAGCCGCCGAATCATGTGCCGGCACAAGATGTCCGGTTGTTCCCTCGGTGATCATCTCCGGAACACCGCCGACCGCCGTGCACACCGCCGGTCGACCCGAAGCCATGGCCTCGAGCAGTGCCATCGGAAAACACTCGACGCTGTAGGAGCTCAGCACGAAGACATCGATGGCCCGCAAGAGCTGCGCGACGTCGGACCGTGAGCCGGTGAGAATCGCACGGTCCGCCAAGTTCAGCTCGGCCCGCAACTCTTCGATCTCCGGGCGCATCGGTCCGTCACCGATGATCAGGAATTTTGCGTTCGGCACCGCATCCGCGACGGCGCGCGCAGCATGCAGAAAGTTCGCGTGATCCTTCTCCGGACGGAGCGCGGCGAGGATGCCGACCACCCGATCGGACTCGCCGATACCGAGATCGGCGACAGCACTGCGATCGTCCGTCGGATCGAAGCGTTCGGGCTCGACGCCGTTGTAGATAATGGTGATCTTGTTTTCGTCGTAGCCGAGATCCTCGACCATGTACGACAATTGGGCCTTTGCCACACCGAAGTACGCACTCGTACGGCGATCGAGCAACCTGTCGGCGAGCGTGCGGACCCGCCCACGCGGCTCGGTATCCCCGCAATTGTGTACCCACACAACGCTGTGCGGCACACGCGCGATGCGCGCGGCAATTCGGCCGAGCATCTCCGCGTTGTAGCCGCGCGTCAGAATGATGTCGGGTGCGAACTTGCGCATTTCTCTGACGAGGTCCGAAATCGCGCCCAGCGCTTCCCGTTTCGATCGATGCAGGGCGACTGCTGGAATTCCCGTGTGTGCCAGGTCGGCAAAAAGCTTGCCTTCCGCACCGATGCACACGACTGCACCATCGAACTTGGCACGATCGAGATTCGGCATCAACGTCGTGACGTGGCGCTCTGCGCCGCCGACACCGAGATCGGGAACGACATACATAACCCGGATCCGACGGCCAGTCATCGCCCGACCTCGGTATACAGGTCGTCGAATCGGCGCCAGATCACGTCGACGTCGAATTCATCGCGGACCCGCTTCAACGCCGCGCCCCCGAGCCGGATCCGAGTCGCGTCGTTCTGGACGATGTCACCGAGCGCACGCGCAAGCTCCTCGACCTCGCCCGGCGGTACCAGAACACCGCACGTCTCGTCGATGAGGTCAGGAATTCCGCCGACCGGGCTGGAGATGACGCACAGCCCGTTCGCCATCGACTCCAGGATCGCCATCGGCTGGCCTTCGTTGTGGGAGGGCAGCACCAGCACTTGGGCCTCCCGCATGATCGGGGGAACATCCGCCTGGGACACCCAGCCGAGGACCTCGACGGTGTCGCCGACGCCGAGCGACGCAACGAGCGACTTTGCCCGGTCCACTTCACCGTCGCCGGCGACCGTGAGCCGCGCGTTGCGGGTGGTGCTGCTCAGCATGCTCTGCCAGGCCTCTAACAGCGTGAACGTGCCCTTGCGCTCGCCCACCCGGCCGAGGAACAGCACGTGGACGGGTTCGTCGGCACTCGGCTGCCCGACCTCGCCGCAGGGCCGAACCGCATTCGGCACGACCAGCACGCGGGCGTCGGGCTCGATCGCCTCCAGCCGCCGGGCCCACGTGCGGCCGAGCGCAATGACCGCGTGTGACCCGCGAAGGGAGCTGCGAATCGCCCACTGGACCGGGCTCGGCGAGCCGGCATAGAACTCGTGAAACTCGGAGCCGTGCACGTGCATCACAACCGGCACGCGAAACAGTCGTGCAAGCACATTCAGCAGGTACTTGCGGTAGAAGCTGCCGTCGGACGAACTGTGCAGGTGCACGGCGACTGGCCGATCCACCACGAGGTGGTAGACGAAGATCGGCACGCTGACGGCGAACTGACCGATCTTTGCCAGCGCGGACCCGTCTCGATGGGTAGCGACGTGCTTGATGTTCCACTTTTCCCACAGCGGTGTGGACGCCATGCTCACAACGAAGCTGGATACACCACCCCTGGTCGCCATGCTGGTTGACGCCCACAGCACAGTCGGAGGTCGTTTTCGACTGCGCCCCCGGGTCGTTTCACTCACGAGCGCCGGCGCTGGAAGTGGCGGAATCCGACTCTGCTTCATCGGCTGTGTCGCTGGTGGGGCGCACGGCTGTGTCGGCGGTGGTGTCGGAGTCTCCTGCCGCGACCGAATCCGCCTCGGCGGCGACGTGCTTCGCGGTGCTGACCTGTGCAGGCTTGTCGACGCGAACTGCCGGGTCGATGAGGACCGTGCCGAGAAGGCGACCGTCGACGTGTGCGAGCAGCTCGAGGGATTCCCGTACGTCGGCCACTCGCGCGGCCGGCTTGTCGATGACGAGAAGCACAGCATCCGCGGCGGCGCATAGGACCTGCGCTTCGGCAGCGGTCGTGATCGGCGGCGCGGCCAGCACGACCAGCTCGCTGACCTCGTGCAATCGGCCGATCAGCGCGCCTACCCGTTCACGACTCAGCAGAGCGAAGGGATCCGTGTCTGCCGAACCGGCAGAAATCGTCCGCAACTTCGGCATCGGCGATTGGTTGAGTATGTCGGCAAGTTCGACGTCGTTGCCGGTCAGCACATCTGCTAGACCGAAACCGCTGGAACTGCTCAGGTCGGCGTCGATCAGCACAGTTGCAAGGCCTTGGACCGCACGCCCTTCGGCGATCGCGCGCGCGATCTCCCGAGTGCCCGCCGACGCAACCGTGGACGTCACGGTCACCGTCGCGGGCGCTGGCAAGCCGGCTTCGGCAACCACGTTGACCAACTGCTGGACGCGGAGTTGTCGCGCGGAATCGCCGTCGGCGGGAATCTCGACGAGCGGTCGGGTACCCGTTTTCGCAGCTACCTCGCCAGCACTTCTGAATCGCCGGGAGAACGCGCCGAGGCAGATGGCAATTACGCCGCCCAGGAGCAGCCCGCCGACAAGTGCAAATACGATGTCCAGAATCCGGTCGGGCGAATTCTCGGTGACGCCCGAATCGGACTGCAGGTTCAGCAACTTATTGCTTGTATCGGCGTTGATCTGATTGATTCGGTCCTGAATTTGATCTCGCGCTACTTCGCCGACGACACCGTTGCGATCGAGCACATCGTCGAGCGGTTTCCGAACTGCGGCAATTGTCTCGTCTTGGGCCGCGCGTAGCTGTGCATTGATATCGTCGTGAAAGATTTGCGCTGCCTTCGCGGCCGCGGCGACTGCGGTTTCCCGCGAATCCGCCGTCGCGTCGATGTAGATGATCGGACTCGCAGCTGCAGTGCCCGCACTGAGCGTCACATCTGCAGGCAGGTCCCCGGAAGCCTTGAGCTTGTCCTGATATCCGCCGCTGCTGAAGTAGTCGACATACCCCGAAGCGAGCACGCCGTCCTGCTCGGGCGCGCGGTTCGGCGATCCGATCGTCAGCGCTGCTCGGCCGGTATAAGTGGTCGATTCCCCGAAGGCGAGAGCGGCCGTCGCAAGCGTCACAATCAGCGCAATGCCTAGCACCAGCCATTTGTAATGACGGATTCGGTCGACTTGGGTGCTCCAAGCGGTATTCAACGCGCCTCCACATTTGACTGCCGTTCGCTGAGCACGACTGAGCCGCCCTCCGACAAACGTTCCTATCGGGCAGATACAAAAGACGTTACAGCAGGTAAGTTTCCAGCAACCGGCTCCAAAGTGCGACGAGCCCAGTCCGACTCTACTTCGCGCGACCCGTCAGCTTCCGCAGAAGTCGACCGGAAACAGCGAACAATTGCTTGACCGTCGCGGGTGCGACGACGGCGAATACCAGCAGGTATACGACCGTGAACGTCAACGTATCCAGCACGAGCATGCCGACCGCGATCAGCAGTGAATGAGCGTCGGAGTGCAGCACCTCGTGCTCGAGAAACAGCGTGACGGCGAACCCGACAGCCGCGGCTGGAAATGGCGGTGCGATAGCACCCAGCAACTCTTTGAACGGCACTCCGATCACGGACACCGCGAGGCTCAGTTCGAGGATGGCGACGGTGATTGCGGTGATCGACACAGCGAGCCCGACACCGATCAGTTCGAACGGCCCGATGAGCGCGATCAGCAGGATCAGCCCCAACCCGAGTTCGGTCGCGGTGCACCAGTTGATCAGCGTCGTGCGGCCCGCACCCTTGATGGCTTCTTCACTGACGCTTGCGACGGCCTTGCCCACGCCGACACCGGCCATCGCGACAACGGCAGCGCCGGCCTCCCGCCATGGTTCGCCGAACACGATGACAACCGCGGGCTCACCCAGCGCAAGCATCAGCGCCGTCAGCGCAACCGCGCCGATCATCGAGAATCGGAGTGCGCGCAGGAAGGCCGACCGTAGCCGCTCGGGATCGCCGGCGATGCGCGAGAAGGCCGGGAACAGGGCTATCGCGCCCACCTCGATGATGACTCGCTCGGGAATCTCGGCTATTCGCTGGGCATATCGGTACTGCCCGAGAGCCGCCTCACTGAGGCCACGGCCGATGATGACCGATTCCGCCATTATCTTCAGGCGCGCACCGACGAGACCCAAGAGCAGCGGAAACCCGTACCGCGCAAGCTCGCGCCACATTCGGAACGAGAATGTCCCGCGCCCCGGGCGCCAATCGCAGATCAACCACACCCCGAGCACCCAGGCAACGAACGATGCGTACGAGCCGATCACCATGCTCCACACGCCCCACCCGCGCGCGGCAAACGCGACGGCGACGACCGCGAAAGTCAACGAGACGGTCGGTCCGACGATGACCCGGCGCTTCACGCTGAACTGGCGTTGCAGCATCGCCTCGGGGACGTTCGTGAAGGCAAACAGGAGCAACGATCCCGAAGTTGCGGCCGCGACCAACCCCGCTGTCCGGTTGTCGAAGATCATCCCGATCACGGGCGACAAGGCCAGAGCGCCGAGACTCATCGCGAAACCGCTCAGCAGCGTCACTCGAAATACGGTCTCTGCTGCGTCTTCGATCGAGTCCTCGCGGTGCACGAGTCCGGACCGCAATCCGCCTTCGACGAAGTTGGTCAAGAACGTGGTGAGTACGGTGCCTGCGACGAACAGGCCGACCTCCGACGGGCTCAGCAACCGGGCAAGCGCGACAGTTTGGACCAGTGTGATCAGCTCGCCGACCAATAGCGCACCTGCGGAGGCCGCTGCGACCAACCCGATCTTCCGACCGAAGGTCCCGGACGCTGGAGAGGCGTCGGCATCGTCGTCGGTCGGCGCCCCGGGTGTGGGGCTACTCATCGCTCGCTCGCGCAGCCATGTGCGCCGCAAGGTGCCTGTCTCGGCAAATAATTCCACCGTCCCTATCGATCGGAGGCAATCTGCACCGCCTGCGGACAGCAACCTCCGCCATACGGTAGCTCAGGCTAAGCCGAGCGCGCCGATTGCAGCGTCCGGCCCGATACCCCTGCACCGCGTAGACTTTCCGGTCATGACTGATACGGGCGACATGCGTACTTTTTCGCGGTCGAACGTCCTGCAAGCTCGCCTGCATCAACTCGTTCCCGGGGGCGCACACACGTATGCCCGTGGCGCTGACCAGTATCCGGACGCTATGGCACCCGTTCTGACGAGGGGTCTGGGCGCGCATGTCTGGGATGCCGACGGCAATTCCTACGTCGAATACGGCATGGGATTGCGCTCGGTAACACTCGGACACGGCTACCGACCTGTCGTCGAAGCCGTCACCGCCGCAATCGCCGACGGCACCAACTTCAGTCGGCCGACCGAACTGGAAGTGCAAGCGGCAGAAGACTTCTTGACGCTTGTGCCCGGCGCGGACATGGTCAAATTCGCAAAGAACGGGTCCGATGCGACGACCGCTGCCGTCCGGCTGGCGCGCGCGGCGACCGGTCGCCAGATAGTTGCTATCTGCGATCAACCGTTCTTTTCGGTCGACGATTGGTTCATCGGCACCACCGAGATGGACAGCGGAATTCCAGAGCAGACGTCTGCTCAAACAGTCCGGTTCGGGTTTAACGACCTGGCGTCACTCGACGCCGCGCTATCCGCCCAACCTGTTGCATGCGTCTTCCTGGAGGCCGCGACAGCGACCGCAGAGCCCGCGCCGGGATTCCTCGAAGGCGTGCGGACGCTCTGTGACAAGTACGGCACGTTGCTGGTCTTCGACGAGATGATCACAGGCTTTCGCTGGTCCGCGAGTGGCGCGCAGACGGTCTACAACGTGCAACCGGACCTGTCCACTTGGGGCAAGGCGATGGGCAACGGATTCCCGGTTTCGGCCCTTGCCGGTAAGCGCGAGTACATGGAGCTCGGTGGGCTACGGACCGACAGGGATCGCGTGTTCCTGTTGTCGACCACCCATGGACCCGAAACGGGTGGCCTCGCAGCATTTCGCGCGGTTGTCGCCGCCTATGCCGCGACAGAGCCGATCGCGAGGATGGAAGCGACCGGAGCGACCTTGGCGCGCGAAGCCAACGCCGTCGCCGCTGAGCTAGGGATTGCCGACCACTTCCAGGTGATCGGTCGGCCATCGTGTCTGGTGTTCATCACCAGAGATGTCGACAAGCGACCGTCACAGCCGTTCCGGACGCTCTTTCTGCAGGAAATGCTGCATCGCGGCATCCTCGGCCAATCGTTCGTGAACTCGGCCGCGCATACCGACGACGACGTCGCCGAAACCGTGCGTGCGACACGTGCCTCGCTGCTCGTGTACCGACGCGCACTCGAGGCGGGCACGGTGGACGGACTGCTTGTCGGCCGACCCGTCGCGCCCGCATTGCGGCGACTTGCCGCGCCGCGGCGGGCCCTCGACTCGAACGAAAGCTAGACCAGCCGGCTACGAGGTCAACTGCGATGCGAATTCGCGGTGCCAGACCTCGAGTGAAAGTAGCGTCCAGATCCGGGGCTGCTCGTTGCGATCGCCCGATGAGTGGTCCTCGAGCAGGCGGCGGACAGCGGCACGGTCGAAGGTCTCCCCGACGAAAGACGACGGCGCCGTCAGCAGGTCGAACGCCATGTCACGCAGGCCCCCACGGAACCACGCGTCGAGTGGCACCTTGAAGCCGATCTTCTCCCGATCTACGACGTCGTCGGGAAGATGTTTGCGCGCAACCTCTTTCACCACCCATTTGGACGTACCGCGCCGCACCTTCACGTTGCTGGGCAAGCTGAAGGCGAGCTCGACCAACCGGTGGTCGAGGAAGGGCGGCCGCAGCTCGAGTGAAGCGGCCATCGACATGCGGTCACCGCGCTCGAGCAAGTTGTCGGCAAGCCAGGTGTGTGTGTCGGCATACAGCATGCGGCGCAATGCGTCGCCGCGACCGTCGGTGTACGGATCGAGGACCGATCGCGTTGCCGGCCGACCCAGTAGCTGGTCACGCTCTCTGGACGTGAAGGGAGCGAACCAGCCGCGCATGCGCTCTGCATAGCTAGGCTCCGAAATCGCCCGCACCGCAACACCGAATCGCGCCTTGGCAGCAGGCAATCTCTCCTCTACTACGCGCAGCGCGGAACCGGGCACTAAGCCCGACCATCTAGTGGCACGGGCGTACCGATACTTGGGATAGCCGCCGAACAACTCGTCGCTGCCCTCGCCGGACAGCACGACCTTGACTTCCTCGCGCGCCAGTTCCGCCAGCCGGTATACCGCGACGTCTGCCGGCTCGGACAACGGCGCATCCCGATGCCAGCTCAGTCTTGCCAGGTTCTTCTGAAAATCGTCAGCGGTTACTTCCACTTCGTGATGCTCGCTGCCGACGATCTCGGCGACCTTGCGTGCCCACGACGTTTCGTCCATCCGTTCGTCGCCGAAACCGGCCGAGAAGGTGTGAAAGGTGCCGCCATGGCGCTCGTGGGCAACAAGGGCGCTGATCAAGCTGCTGTCCAGACCGCCAGACAGGTATGCCCCGACGGGAACATCGGCGACGAGGGCATCCTGCACAGACGCGGTGAGCGCCTTGTCGACCAGGTCCACCGCCTCAGCGGGACCCACCCTTGCGGCTTTCGACTCACGCGGTAGCGCCCAGTACTGCTCGATCCGCACGCCGCCGCCGGCATCGACAACCAGGCGGTGACCCTGTGGAACTTTGCGGACACCGTCGATGAACGTGAACGGTGCAGGCACTGACCGATGCGCCAGATAGTCGTGCAGGCTCTCCTGATCGACGCCGCGCCGGGGTATCGCGGGCAGCAGCGCTTTGATCTCGGACGCGAACGCGAAGAGATCCGAATCGACGTAGTAGTACAGGGGTAGTACGCCGAGTCGGTCGCGCACCAGATGAGTCTCGGCCGTCGTCGAGTCGTGGATGGCGTACGCAAATTGGCCGCGGAGCTTGTCGACCGCCGTGATGCCGAAATTTTCGTACAGCGCGAGAAGGACTTCCGTGTCGCCGTCGGTCTGAAATGGATAGTTCAGATCACGGCGCAGTTGCTTGTAATTGAGGATCTCGCCGTTGAAGGCGATGTGCGTGGTGCCGCTGGCGCCGGCCATCGGCTGCGGCGAACCCGCCAAGTCGATGATCGACAGCCGCGTGTGTGCGAAGCCGACGGCACCGTGGACCCAGAAGCCGTTGTCGTCCGGGCCGCGATGCTCGAGGCGATGCGCCATCTCGGCCAGCAGGCCGCGATCGACGGGCTGTCCGTCGAACCGGCGGATGCCCGCTATGCCGCACATGTCATGTCCTTCGCCACCAGCGCCCCAAGTTCTCGGAAGTCGAACTCACCACAACATCTTGACAGACCGGGGTATTGCACGCCCGCGTGCTCGGAAAATCGAGGGCGGAACGGCGCAGGTCGTCCGGACGGGCGCACACGTCGCATCCGTCCGGCCGAGTGCGGCTGCGTGGCGACGCCCACGTTCTCAGCAGGGCTGCGAAGGGAGGTCGGGCGCGCATAACGAGAACGTTTCTCGCACAGACACAATTGGAAAACACGCTCCCGCTAGGGTCTTTTGGCACTAATTCCTGTGGTAGAAAAGCCTTCGACGAATCTCGTTGAACCACAACGCCAGGAAGCGAGCCGGGGGCGCATCGCGCGGATCAGCGGTGCAAAACGCACAGACTCAGAGTTTGTTTTCGGGCAGAAAAAGATGATGCGCGTAAACCTTTGCAGCCGTTAGCAATCTAACGCTGCACGTTCAGTCGCGGATCGGAAACGCCACTGTCACAATAAGGCTGCGATCGATCGGAGGCAGTAGCGGTTGATCCGCGCTGTCCGAAAAGCTTGTTGCGGGCCGGGGCCCCCGTGGATCCTCACGGATCATTCGCACAGATCGAACGGTGGTCTCATGCCCAGACGACAGCGCGCGTACAGTCGCGCCTCCGCCCAGAATTGGCTCCGTCCCGCGTTGCTGCTCACGTCGTCGGCCGCCATTGCTTCTGTGCTGATTGCTGTTTCACCATCCACCGCCAACAGCGCGACTGCGTTGGCATTCGAGACCGAAGCCATGAGCTGGTCGCCGACCACCGCAGCTGTGCTCGTCAACGACACCAACGCCTCCGGTGGAAAGACTCTGCAGATCACGGTGAACTCCACCGGCACAAGGTCTTCTACACTCCCCGCCGGCACCGGCCTGTCGATTCGGGCACGCAGCGACAAATGCATGGGTACACCCACGATGACTGTGACCATCGACGGTGCGAACGCCACCGCGTTCACAGTGTCGAGCGCAGCCTGGACCGTCTACAAGGTCACGAAGACCATCACCGCCGCGCCACACACAATCAAGATCGCAACGTCGAACCTCTCGAACCTGATTCTCTGCAGGCGCGCAATCTATCTCGACACTGTTTCGGTCGAAATCGTTGTTCCGCCCACGACGACAACGACGCCACCCCCGACCACAACCACTCCGCCCCCGACTACTACGACTCCACCGCCCACCACGACGACTCCCCCGCCGACCACGACCGTTGCGGCAGGAACCCCGATCTTCACCGGCGACTACGAGACTGGTGATCCCAGCCAGTGGGCCGTGTGCCAGACCAAGTTCATCAACGGGCCGTGCTCGAGCAACAACAACAGCAATTACAGCCTGCAGGTGCAGAACTCGCAGCGGCGCCAAGGCTCGTTCGCGGCGAGGTTCGAGCTACGCGACGGCGACGTCCCCAGTTTCGGCGGCGGGGAACGCACCGAAGTCGAGGGCACCGACGCGACCGGCGGTCGCGAAGGTGAAGAGACGTGGTACCAGTGGAGCACCATGTTCACCTCGACCTTCCCGTCGAACCACGCAACCCAGGGTTGGGGCCTTGTCGCACAGTGGCATCCGTACGGAAGCACTGGATCGCCGCCGGTCTCGATGAACGTCGACGTCGAGAACGGCAAGTGGGGACTGGTCCTCAACCGGCAGAGCTCACCGGGTACCTACATCGGGGCCTACGTCGTATGGAAGGGTGCCCTGCTGCCAGGAACGTGGCAGGACATCAAGCTGCACATCAAGTGGTCGGCCAACGACAACGTCGGATACGTCGAGATGTGGCACAACGGCACTCGGCAGACGTTCACCGGCGGGCCGTGCTCAGGCCAGACCCGTTGCACCGCGCGAACGCTCATCCCCGGCAACGGTGGGACCTATTTCAAGCAGGGCTACTTCCGTGACGCCCGTGTCTCTGGCACCGGCATCGTCTACCATGACGGCTTCAGAGTCGCCAAAACCGAAGCAGCACTGGGTAGCCCGACTCCGTAAGTCGCTGTCAGCGTGCGGACCAGAACGTCCGCCACTCCTCCGGGCCGAGGGCGGAGCGGGTACCACGTGCCGTCTCGGCGGCGTCTTCCGCGGCTCTGATCTCGGCTACGAAGGCGAGCACTGCTTTCCGCAGTTCCTCCTCGGCACTGCGCTCACCATCGATGACGACCTCCCGCAGAGCCTGCGGGACAAGGTCTTCGGGCAGCCCTCCCCTGGCCGCCCGAACTCGCACTTTTTCTGCCAGCGCTAGCGCGGGCAAGGCCATCGCAATACCGTCGACGCACGAGCGCCGAGCCTTTTCGGTGGCCTTGCGCTGCTCCCAGGCCCGTTCCTGAGCAGCGATGTCGATCGGGCCCACAGCCGTGTCGGCCAGGTGCGGGCTGCGGTGTACGAGTTTGGCTACCAGCGCTGCGGCAACGTCGTCGACGGTGAAGGGTGAGACCGATGCCTGCGCGATCCGGGAGTGAAAGACGACCTGCAGCAACAGGTCTCCCAGCTCCTCTTTGATTTCCTCCGCATTCCCGGAGCCGACCGCGTCGAGCAACTCGTAGGTTTCCTCGAGAAGATACGGGCGCAGGGAGTCATGCGTCTGGGTGACTTCCCAGCCGCCGAAACCCCACAGCCTGTCCATCAGCTCGACCGCTTCGAGCAGGCTGTCACCCGGCACCGTCGGTGCGGCGATCACGCTGTCCCCGTCTGCAATCCGTGCGCGGACCACCTCGTTGCGAGAATCCGTGCTGATCAGCACCGCAGCCTCGGCGACCGCACTACCGACCCGCGAACGAACCGAATCCGGCACTTCCGCGGTGAACTGCACGGGCCCGCTGAGGAATTCGACGGCATCGAGCGGCACCAGCGTCGGACGCAGCGGGTCGAGCAGGATCACCGTCACTGCGGGATGCCGCCCGTAAGGTCCACTGCGCCGGGCGCTTTCCCGTCCATCGCGAGCAGGAAGTCCGCGATGTACTGCAGCAGTTCGACATCGCGTACACGTGCGGCCCCGATTGCATCGGCGACCCGAGGCAGGGGCAACTGCACGACGCCGGTAGCAGCGCGGTAACCCGCGCTGGGATACAGCCGCTTCAATCGCGTCTGCTTCGAATCGGGCAGGCTGAACGGTGACAGCTTCAAGGTCGTTCCGGCAACAGCCACCTCGACCACCTCGTAGGTCCGGCACAGCAGCCTCAGTCGAGCGACCGCCACCAGGCGTGCAACTTCGACGGGTAGCGGTCCGTAGCGGTCGATCAACTCTTCGATGACTGCCTTGACTTCGGAATCGTCGTTCGCCGCAGCAAGTTTGCGGTAGCCCTCCAACCGCAGCCGATCACTGGTGACGTAATCGGGCGGAATGTGCGCGTCGACCGGCAGATCTATGCGGACCTCCTTGGGAGCCTCGTCCGTCGTGATCGGCCTGCCGTCGGCTGCCGCGCGATACGCCTCGACCGCTTCACCGACGAGCCGCACGTACAGATCGAAGCCGACACCGGCGACGTGGCCCGACTGTTCGGCACCGAGAACGTTTCCAGCGCCACGGATTTCAAGGTCCTTCATCGCGACTGCCATGCCCGCGCCGAGGTCGGAGTTCTGCGAAATCGTCGCGAGTCGGTCGTAAGCCGTTTCGGTCAACGGCTTTTCGGGCGGATACAGGAAATAGGAGTACCCACGCTCGCGGCTACGGCCGACGCGGCCTCGCAACTGATGCAGCTGCGACAACCCCAGCGCATCCGCACGCTCGACGATCAGCGTGTTGGCGTTGGAAATGTCGAGACCGGTTTCGATGATCGTCGTGCAGACGAGAACGTCGTACTCACGCTGCCAGAAACCCTGGACCGTCCGTTCGAGTGTGTCCTCGTTCATCTGACCGTGTGCGACGACGACCCGTGCCTCGGGAACGAGGTCGCGAATTCGCAAGGCCGCCTTGTCGATCGAGCTGACCCGGTTGTGCACGTAGAAGATCTGACCGTCACGCAGCAACTCGCGGCGGATCGCGGCGGCGACCTGCTTGTCGTTGTACGCGCCCACGTAGGTCAGCACGGGATGCCGTTCCTCCGGCGGGGTGAGGATCGTCGACATCTCCCGGATTCCAGCAAGGCTCATCTCGAGCGTGCGCGGAATAGGCGTGGCGGACATGGTCAGAACGTCGACGTGTGTGCGCAGTGCCTTGATGTGCTCTTTGTGCTCGACGCCGAACCGCTGCTCCTCGTCGACGACCACGAGGCCGAGATCCTTCCAGCGGACACCGGTTTGGAGGAGCCGGTGCGTGCCGACGACCACGTCGACGGCGCCGTCCTCCATGCCGGCGAGAATCTCCTTGGACTCCGCGGTATGGGTGAATCGAGACAGACCGGCAACTCGCACCGGGAAGGCCGCCATCCGCTCGGTGAAGGTCTGCAGGTGTTGTTGCGCGAGAAGCGTTGTCGGGACGAGAACAGCGACCTGCTTGCCGTCCTGCACCGCCTTGAACGCCGCGCGAACCGCGATCTCGGTTTTGCCGTAGCCGACGTCACCGCAGACGACGCGGTCCATCGGGACCGCTTTCTCCATGTCCGCCTTGACTTCCGAGATCGCCGTCAGCTGATCGATGGTCTCGGTGAACGCGAACGCGTCCTCCATCTCCTTCTGCCACGGCGTATCCGGCGCGAACGCGTGCCCGGGCGCCGCCTGGCGTGCCGCGTACAGCGCGACGAGCTCGCCCGCGATCTCGCGAACGGCCTTGCGCGCCTTGCGTTTCGTGTTCGCCCAATCGGAGCCGCCCAGCTTGCTCAACGCGGGCAATTCGCCGCCGACGTAACGCGACAACTGATCCAGCGAATCCATGGGGACGAACAACCTGTCACCCGGGTGACCACGCTTGCTCGGCGCGTACTCGATCACCAGATATTCACGCCGCGCACCCCCGATCGTCCGCTCGATCATTTCGACGAAGCGACCGATTCCGTGCTGATCGTGCACGACCATGTCACCCGCGTTCAGCGCCAGCGGATCCACCTGGTTGCGACGCTTGGCCGGCAACCGTTTGCCGTCACCCGCCGCCGCGATGCGGTTGCCGGTGAGGTCGGACTCCGCGATAACGACGATGCCCGCGTCGGCCAGGATCAGGCCACCGGTCAACGAACCGCACAGGACGCCGACCTTGCCGACGACCGGTTCGGCACCGGCATCGAGTGGCGCCGCGGCCACGTCGGCTTCGGCAAGTCGCTCCAGGATGCGTTGCGCTGTGCCGTGACCCGCGACGACGATCACTGCCCGACCGCCACCGGCGACATGCGCGCGCAGCATCGCGAAAATCGTCGCAAGTTCGGCGTCCGAACCTCGTGCGGTGGGCGCGGCTTGGATATCGAGCGTCGTCAGGTCAGCGCTGCCGGAGCTCAGTGGGCTGATCGTCCACCACGGGTGGCCGACCTTCTCGGCGCTGTCGCGGACGGCGCGCAGCGTGCGGTAGCCCGACGCCGCGAGGTCGACCGCCGAGCCGTCGGTCATCTTCATGTTCGACGTGTCGATCGGAGCGGCACCGCCGATCGAAGCTGCCGTCCACGATGCCTCGAGGAATTCCTGACCCGTCCGCACGAGGTCTGCAGCGCGGGTCCGGATCTTCTCGGGGTCGCAGAGCAGAACGTGGGCCCCCGCGGGCATTACATCGGTCAGCAGCTCCAACTGACCGGGCACGAGCACCGGGATGAGCGCTTCCATGCCCTCGACCGTGATGCCCGTGGCGAGCTTGTCGAGCATCTCGACGAGCGCGGCATCCGCCGGATTGTCACGGGCCAGGCTTGCGGCCCGGTCGCGCACGTTTTCGGTGAGCAGCAGCTCACGGCACGGCGGCGCGATCACCGACTCGATCTGCAGATCTGCCAACGAGCGCTGATCGGCGACGGCGAACGCCCGCAGCTCGGTGATCTCGTCGCCCCAGAACTCCACCCGGACCGGATGATCCGCCGTCGGCGAAAACAGGTCGAGAATGCCACCGCGAACAGCGAATTCGCCGCGCTTACCCACCATGTCCGCACGGACGTAACCGAATTCGACAAGGCGATTGATCAGCCGGTCGAACTCGATCTCGGCGCCGATGCGCAGTTCTATCGGCGCGACCTCGCCGAGGCCCGGAGCCATCGGCTGCATCAGCGACCTGACCGTGCTCACGACCACCCGAAGCGGCGAACCGTAGTTCGCATTGTCGGGCCGGGCAATTCGGCGCAGCACCTGCAGGCGCTTGCCGACGGTATCCGCGCCCGGTGACAGCCGTTCGTGCGGCAGCGTTTCCCACGACGGGAACTGCGCAACCGAATCGCCGAGAATCGCCTCGAGTTCGGTGGTGAGGTCGTCGGCTTCGCGACCGGTCGCGGTGACCAGCAGGACCGGTGCTTTACCTGCGACGACGCTCGTCAGAAATGGCCGGGCAGCGTTGACTGCGACGAGTTCGACAGCCGGGCGCCCGACGAGATCGAGGACCCGGGCCAACGCCGCGTCTGTAGCGACTGCTGCCGCCAGACCCGCCATCGGCGGATGTATGGAAGGCAACAGCAAACTCCTGAACGCAGCGGATTTGGGCCGTCGGATCGACGGCTATGTCACGACTACAGAGATTCTACGGCTCGTAGCGCCGCAAGCGCCGCGCTGCGAACTCCCTGAAGTACGACAGCTTCTCTGCGGGCACCAGCGACGGCAGCAGGAAGTACCACAACCGCTCGGTGCGCATCGCCATCTCGTCGACCGCATCGGTACCGACCGCGACGACGTGCACTCCCGAAGTCAGTGCGTGCCACAGGTTGCCGACGACATCGGGATCGAGCGTCGGTTCGAGATCGCCCTGCTCGATCGCCCGCGCCGCGAGTTCACGCTGCGTTTTTCCCCAGAAGATCGCGATGTTGTCGCCCTGGGTGCCCTTGTAGTCGCCGATCTGATGATTCAGTTTCAGCATTGCCGCAACCATCGGATCCGTACGCGTCAGATCGGCGACGACGTAAGAAATGCCGATGCATGCTTCGAGCGCCGGCACACGACTGTCGAAGAAGCCCTTGCACGATTCGGTCAGGCGTTCGTTGCCCTGATCGACGACCGCGCGCGCAAGTTCTTCCTTCGAACCGAAGTGGAAATACAGTGCGCCTTTGGTGACATTCGACTGCGCAATGATCTCGCTCAGGCTCGCATTTGCATAGCCGAGCCTGAGAAATACATCGGCCGCACCAGCCAGCACCGAGTCGCGGGTTATTTCCGCGCGCGCCTGCCTAGCCAATTGTCTCGCCTCGCCATCCCCGGATAACACCGACGTCCCGAACCGAACAGCACACAAAGGTTGGGTGAACCGTACCACCGGGCGACTTCGTGCCCATGCGATCCTCCAAGGTCAGCCTCCTGTGTGACAAGCGGGCAACACTCCCCGGGTCATATTTGTAGCGAGGGCAATTATCCAGTGCCCAACTGGGGGTTCGGTTCGAGATTGGTGAGCCCGTTCCAGCACAAATTCACAAGGTGTGCGGCGACGACTTCTTTCGTCGGCGAACGCTCGTCCAGCCACCATGTCGCGGTCGTCGAAACCATGCCGACGAGTGCCTGGGCGTATAACGAAGCAAGCGCGGGATCTAGCCCGCGCCTGCTGAAATCTCCGCCGAGAATATGGCTGACCTGGCTTATTGCCTCGTTAAGCAAGCTCGAGTAGGTACCGTCTGCCGCCGTCGCGCGCTGATCACGAACAAGAATACGAAAGCCGTCGGTGCGCTCTTCGACATACGTCAGCAAAGCGAGCGTGACGCTTTCGATCCGTACCCGCGAACGATTCTGGGTCAGCGACGACGTGATCATCTCGTTCAGCGTCGACATCTCGCGATCCACCACAACGGCGTAGAGGCCCTCTTTGCCACCGAAATGTTCGTAGACAACCGGTTTCGACACATGGGCGCGTTGCGCTACTTCCTCGATGGAAGTCGCGTCGTAACCGCGCTCGGCAAACAGTGTCCGTGCGATCTCTACCAGTTGCTGCCTGCGCTGAGTTCCGGTCATCCGGGTACGCGGCGCGCGCTCCCCGGCTGCCGCGTTATCGGGTGCGCTCGACACCTGCAGCCCCCACAGTGTCGTAACGCATGATTCGTCCCTTCGAACAACGTGATCGAAATTTGGGTCCGCAAGAGACCCTATCGATAGGCACCAGGCTTTTCGCGAGGCGGTTCGACTATGACGCTTCGACATGCGAGGATCGTTGGCGCAGTGGCGGGCCGATCGGGGCGAGCTGGGGTTGCCTGGCACGATTCGAGACGCTCCGCGACTCGGGCAATCCGCCGTAGTGTAATGGCAGCACCTCTGATTTTGGTTCAGATAGTTCAGGTTCGAGTCCTGGCGGCGGAGCGAGGCTTGCGGGCGACAATGTCGCCGGGAGCGAGGCTTGCCGACCGACAATGTCGCCGTCAAGCAGTAAGAACTGTTGGTACCTAGAGGAGCTGTATGCACGAGCAGACCGCCGTTGTCGTCCTCGCCGCAGGCGCAGGCACACGGATGCGGTCGAAGACTCCGAAGGTTCTGCACCCGCTGGCGGGGCGCTCGATGCTTGCGCACTCCATTTACGCAGCTCAGGGTATAGAACCTGACTATCTGGTCACGGTCGTCGGGCACGATCGCGAGCAAGTCGGAGCAGCCGTCGCGGACCTCGCACGCGAGGTCGGCCGCGAAATCGATCTGGCATTCCAACCGGAGCAACTGGGCACGGGCCATGCCGTGCAATGTGCGCTCGAAGTGCTGCCGGACGACTTCGTCGGCCATATCGTCGTCACGGCCGCAGACGTCCCGCTACTGGACAGCCACACACTGAATGCGCTGCTCGACGAGCACCGCAGCTACCCCGAACGCGCCGCCGTCACCGTCCTCAGTTTCATTCCGGACGATCCGAACGGCTACGGGCGTATCGTCCGGACGCCTGACGGCGAGGTCCTCGAGATCGTCGAGCACGCGGACGCGACAACAGAACAGGCCGCGATCACCGAGGTCAACTCGGGTGTGTACGCGTTCGACGCCTCCGCTCTTCGCGACGCGATCAGCCACTTGAGCACGGAGAACGCCCAACGCGAGTTGTACCTGACGGACGTCCTCAAGATCTCGCGGCAGAACGGGCATGCCGTGTACGGCGCTGTCCTGGCCGATCCGATCCGGGTCACCGGCGTCAATGACCGCGTCCAGCTATCTGTGGCGTCGGCCGCGCTCAACAGGCACATCCTCGAACGGCACATGCGCTCGGGCGTCACGGTTGTCGATCCGAGTTCGACGTGGGTCGACGCGAGCGTCACGATCGGTCGCGACGCAGTCCTGCGGCCAGGTGTGCAGCTCCTGGGCAAGACGATCATCGGCGAAGACGCGGTCATCGGGCCCGACTGCACGTTGACCGACGTCACGGTCGGCGACTCCGCGTCGGTCGTGCGCAGCCATGCCGAGAAGTCGACCATCGCCGCGCACGCGACGATCGGCCCGTTCAGCTATCTGCGGCCGGGAACGGTCGTCGGCACGTCCGGCAAACTGGGCGCATTCGTCGAGACGAAGAACGCCGAAATCGGACCGCATTCGAAGGTTCCGCACCTCAGCTACGTCGGCGACGCCACGATCGGCGAGCACACCAACATCGGCGCATCGAGCGTCTTCGTCAACTACGACGGCGTGAACAAGCACCGAAGCGTGATCGGATCGCACGTCCGGACGGGTAGCGACAACATGTTCGTCGCGCCGATTTCGATCGGCGACGGCGCCTACACGGCAGCCGGAACAGTCGTCCGCCGAAATGTTCCACCGGGGGCGCTCGCCGTCTCCGGAGTTGCACAGCGCAATATTGACGGGTGGGTGCAGCGGAAGCGCCCGGGAACGCCCGCGGCGCGAGCCGCATCGGCAGCAGTGGCCAACGCCAAGGACGCAGCAGCGCGTCAGGGTGAGAACGTGGCTGAAGAAGACACCAAGAATGAGGACGGCGGACAGCAGTGAGCGGTATTTCAGTGAACAACCAGAAGAACATGATGCTGTTCACTGGTCGTGCTCATCCGGAGCTCGCCGAGCAGGTCGCCAAGGAACTCGACGTCGCCGTGACGCCGCAGACCGCACGCGACTTCGCAAACGGTGAGATCTTCGTACGTTTCGAGCAGTCCGTCCGCGGCTCGGACGCGTTCGTCCTCCAGAGCCACCCGTGGCCACTGAACCAGTGGTTGATGGAGCAGCTCATCATGATCGACGCGCTCAAGCGCGGCTCCGCCAAGCGGATCACCGCTGTGCTGCCGTTCTACCCGTATGCGCGCCAGGACAAGAAGCACCGTGGTCGCGAGCCGATCTCCGCGCGCCTCGTCGCCGACCTCCTGAAGACCGCGGGCGCGAACCGCATCATCACGGTCGACCTGCACACCGACCAGATCCAGGGCTTCTTCGACGGTCCCGTCGACCACATGCACGCGCAGGGCCAGCTCGCGGACCACATCCGCAACGGCTACAACCTCGACAACATCACCGTCGTCTCGCCTGACGCGGGCCGCGTCCGTGTCGCCGAGAAATGGGCGGACTCGCTGGGTGGCGCGCCGCTGGCGTTCATTCACAAGACGCGTGACCCGCTGGTGCCCAACCAGGTCAAGTCGAACCGCGTGGTCGGCAGCGTAGAAGGTCGCACCTGCATCCTGATCGACGACATGATCGACACCGGTGGCACGATCGCCGGCGCCGTTCGCGTACTGAAGGAGGCGGGCGCCGGCGACGTCGTCATCGCCGCGACGCACGGTGTGCTCAGCGACCCCGCCGCCGAGCGGCTCGCCGCATCGGGCGCGAAGGAAGTTGTCGTCACCAACACACTGCCGATCACCGAAGACAAGAAGTTCCCACAGCTCACGGTGCTCTCTATCGCACCGCTGCTCGCCCGGACCATTCGCGAGGTCTTCGAAAACGGATCCGTGACGAGTCTGTTCAACGGCAACGCGTAGGGCGGCTGCGGACACGGGCAGCTACGCTGCCTGTGTGTTCACAGGCATCCCTGCCGCGGCTCTCGACTTCTACGAAGATCTGGCCGCTGACAACAGCAAGGCTTTCTGGACTGCGCACAAGGACGTTTACGACAGCGCGGTGAAGGCTCCGATGACGGCGCTCATGGCCGAACTCGAACCGGAATTCGGCACGGCGAAGATCTTCAGGCCGTTCCGGGACGTGCGTTTTTCCAAGGACAAAACGCCCTACAAGACGGCGCAGGGCGCGGTGGTTCGTACCGGTGCCGGCGCGGGTTACTACGTGCAGATCGACGCGTCCGGGCTGTACCTGGGCGGCGGTTTCTATTCGGGGATGCCCGAGCAAGTTGCGCGCTTCCGGGCGGCGGTGGACGAAGAGGTCCGCGGCGCGGAGTTGATCGCGATCCTGGACAAACTACGCAAAGCGAAGTTCACGGTCGGCGGCGATCAACTGAAGACGAAGCCGAAAGGGTACGAGGCCGATCACCCGCGCATCGAACTGCTTCGGCACAAATCGCTCGTGGTCAGCAAGTCGGTCGGGTGCCCCGACTGGCTACACACCAAGCGCGCGGCGACGGAGGTACGCAAGTCCTGGGAAGCCATCCGACCGTTGGTCGAATGGCTCGCCGCCGTTGTCGGTTAGCTCCGCGTAGCGAGCACCAGCGCGAACCGGTCCTCCGGATCGGTCCACACATGCTCTATCCCGAACTCTGCAGCGCGCAGCTCGTCGGCAATGCCGTCGAGGCGGAACTTCGCCGAGATCTCCGTGCGCATCTGCTCCCCCGCCGCGAATGACACCGTGAGGTCGAGGTCGCGGACGTGCACCGTCATATCGGACGTCGCTTCGAGGCGCATCTCGATCCACTCGCTGTGCTCATCCCAGAGCGCGATGTGTTCGAAGCGCTCCGGCTCGAAGTCCGCAGCCAGTCGCTTGTTCAGCACGTGCAGCACATTTCGGTTGAACTCCGCGGTGACCCCCGCCGCGTCGTCGTACGCGGGAACCAGCACTGCCGGGTCGATGACCAGCCCGACGCCCATCAGCAGGTGCTCCCCCGGGTCCAGTACCTCTGCGATGCTGCCCAGAAACTCGGAGCGCTCCTCCGGGACGAGGTTACCGAGTGTGCCCCCGAGGAACGCGATCGTGCGACGACCGCCGCTGGGCAGGTTGTGCAGAGTGTCGGTGAAGTCGCTGACGACACCGTGGACGTTCAGCCCCGGAAAGTCCAGGCGCAGCTGGTCGATTGCCCCGGACAAGGCCGACGGCGAAACATCTTGCGGCACATACTGCTCCAAGGTTCCCTCGGCGGTCATCGCATCCAGGAGCAGCATGGTCTTCTCCGACGATCCGGAGCCGAGCTCGACCAAAATCTGCGTGGCACTGAGCTTCGCGATCTCGGCTGCCTTCGCCCGCAACAGTTCTCGTTCGGTTCGTGTCGGGTAGTACTCCGGCAGTTCGGTTATCGCACCGAACAGTTCGCTGCCGCGGGCATCGTAGAACCACTTGGGCGGCAGCGACTTCGGCGTGGCAGTGAGTCCTGCCGATGCGTCCTGCCGAAGCGCTTCGGTCATCTGATCTTCGGACAGGTGGATCTCAAGCGTCGGCGCGCTCATCGTTCTCCTCGAATGTTGCGAATCTGCCCGGTTCACAGCGGTTCGATCGAGACGTGTCCCGGTCGTGCAATGACGAGGCGTCGGTCGGGAATGGATTGCCAGGCAGGGTTGCCGTCGTAGGGTTCGGAACTGACACAGACACTGTCGTCATCGACGAGCACCGACAGCGAGTGGTAATAGGTAGTTGCCCAGATACTTTCGCCGTCGCCGAGCAAGAGGTTGAGTCGCGCGCCCGCGACGGCGACCCGCTTGATCACTTCCACAAGCGCAAGTTCGGGAACGTCGACTTGCAGGCACGCTTGCAACAGCAGCCAAAGTCCCGCCGAGTCGGTCGGCGACTCGAGGTCGAGCAACGCAACGTCTCCGACGTCCGGTGCCGCCGCGGCGATCGACTGCCGCCAGTCTGGCACGACCCCGTTGTGGCTGAATGCCCAACGGCCCGACGTGAACGGCGCGCACGCGGACCGCTCGACCGGCATACCGACCGTCGCCGACCGGACAGCCGCAACTACCGCGGTAGACCTGATTTCCGAGAGCACCTCGTCGACCGCCGGATCCGACCAGATCGGCATCGGGTTTCGGTATCGTCGCGCGTCGGAGCCGGCCTGTGGCCACCAGGCGACGCCGAACCCGTCGGCGTTGATCGTGCCCCCACCACGCGTGTCCCGCGGGGCCCACGACTGGGTGCGCAGCGAATGCGCGCCCCGCGTCACCGGTTCGGCGACGGGTACCGCGGGACCTACATAACCCAGATGACGGCACATGGTTCAGCGCAGCTCGTCTTCGGAAAGATCACGTGCACAACGGAATCCGGAGAATATCTGTCGCCTGATCGGGTGATCCCAGTTCCGGAAGGTACCCCGGCACGCAACCGGATCGGTGCCGAACGAGCCGCCACGCAGGATTCGGTAGTCACCACCGAAGAAGACCTGCGAATATTCGGCGTACGGGAACACCTCGAAACCCGGATAGGGCTCGAAACCGGACGACGTCCACTCCCACACATCGCCGATGAGCTGATGCACGCCTGCGGCCGATGCGCCGGAAGGATACGCGCCGACATCCGCAGGTTCGAGGTGCTGCTGACCCAGGTTTGCCCGCACAGCCGTCGGCTCGTCGTCACCCCACGGAAAGCGCCGGGCTGCGCCAGTTTCCGGGTCGAACCGCGCAGCCTTCTCCCATTCGGCTTCGGTCGGCAGTCGCCTGCCCACCCACCGTGCGTACGCCTCGGCTTCGTAGAAGCACACGTGCACGACCGGCTGCGCCGGGCGTAGTGGCGTCATCACTCCGAATTTGCGGCGCCACCAGCGACCGTTCGGATCCTGTTCCCAGAACTGCGGCGCGGTCAGTTGCGCCTCCTGCCTGTGCGCCCAGCCACGCTCACTCCACAGTTCGGGACGTTCGTACCCGCCGTCGTCGATGAACGCCAGGTACCGCTCGTTGGTGACTGGTGCCGCGTCGATTGCGAAGGCGGGAACGTGGACTCCGTGCGCGGGTTTCTCGTTGTCCAGCGCCCACGGGTCGGTCGAGGTACCCATCATGAACTCGCCGGCCTCCACGACAACCTCACCAGCGACCTGAACACCGGCCGCTGGGGGCGGGGGCGCATCGAGAACGGCTGGGCCACTGCGCAGTTGGTGTGTAGCGAGCATTGTCTCGTCGTGCTGCTGTTCGTGTTGAGCGATCATCGCGAAAGCGAAACCGTCCTGCTCGATTCGCCTTCCCCGCAACGGACTTCGGTCGAGCACGTCGAAGACCTTGTCGCGCACAGTGCCGACGTAGGACCGCGCTTCCTTCGGCGTCAGCAACGGCAGGGCAGGCCTGTTCGCGCGCGCGTGTTTGAAAGCGTCGTACAACTCGTCGATGTCACTACGGACGGGTTCCCGCCCACCGACATCGCGCACGAGCCATAGCTCTTCCTGGTTTCCGATATGCGCGAGGTCCCAGACCAGCGGGCTCATCAGCCGTGAATGCTGGGCCACCAGTTCATCTTCGTCGAGGCAATCGGTGAGCGCGATGGATCGTGCGCGACTGCGTTCGAGCACCTCACCCAGCTTCCCGCGAAGCAACTCGGTGTCGCTGCTCATCCTTGCTCCTCCTTCGTGGGTGGCCGGCCGGTGCGACATCGCTGCGCTGCGTCGGACAGTAGCGATTTGCCTTCGGGCCACACCACACGTTCGGCGGCGAGGTCGAGCAAAGCGACTGCGGTAGAACGCAACTCAGCGTCGGCGAGGCCGAACTCCGCCGCATCCCACCACCGATGTGCGGTGGCAGCGGCTATGTCTGTCGCCTGGGCGACCACCTCGGGGGCGGACATGAGCGCGTCGAAGACTGCGATCGGCACCTGCCAGAGGTCGCCCGGTTGCGCGTCGATGTAGCGGACTTCGAGATGGCCGGCGGCCCGCACGGGCGGGAACAAGGTAGTGAGGTGATAGTCGAGATCCTGACGGGTCGGCCTGCGGCCGATCTCCTCGTCGAGCGAGCCGTCGATCCACGCACCGAAGGTCGCCCCGGCGGGAGCAGCCCAATTGGTGCCCGGCCGGCCGACGACACACAGCAACGGAACATCGAGTGCCCAGCGGGCGTACCCCGCGATCGGGTCGGCGTCGGTCACCGGAACGGAGGTCCTGCTCGGGTCGAGTTGCAGCCACGCCCGCATGCGTTGCGAAGCCCAGCTGCCGGCGGGCGCGCCGTGCAAGTTCGGCGAGCAGGCGAATGCGGCCAGCAGCGCCGGGCCGATCGCATTGAGCGCGCTCCAACGGGCCGCGATGTCCTTCTCGTCTGCACCGGCATCGACGCTGACCTGCGTCGCAGCTGTGTTGCACATCATCTGTGTGCCGAATGAACCCACTGCACCGAACACATCTTCCATGGCGCAGTAACGCGAGGACAACAAGATTCGGCGTGGGGGACGGTGTGCGTCGGCAGCGTGGTCGACCGTTGCGATGGAATGTGCTGCGAGCAGACTGCGCAGATATGCGGCGTCGGCGGAAAGCGAGCGGCAGAGTTGCTCAGCGGACGAAAAGGGTGCGCTGGAAATTTCGATTTGGCCACCAGGTTCGACGGTGACGAAGCTTCCTCCCGGGAGTGGCCTGGCCGGTGCGGACGAAGCAATTGTCTTGGGTGCGTACGACCCGAGTGCGACAGCAAGGGTCGAGGAGCTCGGCCTCGAACAGTCCCCGTCGTCACATACGGTCAGCCATTCGAGTTCGGCACCGATCAATTCGGGTGGACCGACCTTGAAGCACACACCACCGACGTACGCTTCGGCTGCAGCGCGTGAATTCAGCAGCTTGGTATCGAGCGCTATCGCCATGACGACCTCCGATCTCGGCCAGTAATACCCACTCCCGGCGATGTTAGACACTGCCTCCGACACTAAACGCGGATCGAGGCGCCTGCACCCACCAGTTCACGATTTCGTCAGATGTTCGACCGCGGGAAACCGGCACACCGGATGGGTGTGAGCGGCTGGGTAACCGAGCGCCGATCGCAATGCGATTGCAGCGCGCGGCGGTGAGGTCCGGCTATACAGTTGCAGCGCATTCACATAGAGCGCATCTCCTGTGCAGCGCCGCAGCGAAAGGCCTTTCCTTGACCAGAGCAGTTCTCGTAACACTCGCAATCGCCGGATCGCTCTGTGTGGCCGGGTGTTCGGAGACGACGAACAACGAAGAGGCACCCGCGAGCAGTTCGACGGCAACGTCCGCGAGCACGACGCCGACCAGCGCGACCGTCACCAACGCGCCTGTGCCGCCGCCGACCGTTGTACCGACCTTGCCACCTGCTCCGCCGACAACCCATGCGACCGGCCTGCTGCCGCCGGAGACCACACACGAGACCGGCCTGCTGCCACCCGAAACCACACACGAGACCGGCCTGCTCCCGCCCGAAACCACCCACGAAACCGGCCTGCTCCCGCCCGAGACGACGCCGGCGACGGGTCTGCTGCCGCCCGAACCGATCGATCCGAACAACTGACAGCCCTGATCTGTCGGACCGACTCGCTACCGTAGCGGTATGGGGATCCTGGGGCGCGGGCTGTCGATTGCATTGCTGGCAGCGCTTGTCGGCGTAGGCCTTCCAGGTTCCGCAGCAGCCGATCCGGCGCCGGGAACAGTCACATCGACGAGTTCCCTCGAACCCGAGTTCGCGATTCCGGGTGCCGCTTCGTCGACACGGGTGACCTACTGGACGACGGGGCCTACGCAGAGCCCCGCGCTCAGTACCGGCGTGGTGTCGCTCCCGCCGGGCACTCCTCCGCCGGGCGGGTGGCCTGTTGTTTCGTGGGCGCACGGCACTGTTGGCGTCGGAGATCAGTGCGCTCCCTCGGTTCGCCCGCTGGACGCCAGGGACAGCCGATACCTCGCGCACTGGCTGGCCCAGGGCTACGCGGTCGTCGCGACCGACTACGCCGGCCTCGGCTCTCCCGGGCCGCATGCGTACCTCGAGAAGACATCCGCTGCCAGAAGTGTCGTCGACATGGTGCGGGCGGGCCGTGCGGTCGAGCCCACCCTGTCGGACCGCTGGCTGGCTGTGGGCCAGTCGCAAGGTGGCCACGCCGCCGTGCAGGCGGCGCACATCGCGACCGCCTACGCACCGGAACTCGACTTCCGCGGCGCGGTTGCCACGGGTACCGCTTCGAATCTCGAGTACGCATTTCAGATCGGCGGGCCGTGGATCCCCGGCCTCGGCGTCGACGGACTCAACGTCTTCGCCGCCTACATCTTGGCCGGCTTGCGCGAAGCCCGTCCCGACGTGGACGTCGACAGCTATCTGACACCGATCGGCAAAGCCGAAGTCGACGGCGTCGAAGACAGTTGTCCGGGAGACTTGCGGGCCGAGCACGAGTCGGTCGGCGCAATGCTGTCGCGGCCGATCGGCGGTTCGGCGATGTTCGACGCCTTGTCGCAATACCTCGGCGTCCCGACCGCCGGCTACGACCGGCCGCTTTTCCTCGGCCAGGGCGTCATCGACACCATGGTCCCTTCGCCACTATCGGTGAAGTTGCTCGCGGATCTGCGTGCGTCGGGGACCGACGTGACCTACGTGCCATACCTGTTCGCCGACGGCGAGTTCGTCGGACACGGTGGCTCGATGATCGCGTCACTTGCCGATACGACGCCGTTCGTTCACCGCCTGCTCGATCCTGCGTGACGGTGGCCGTGGGTACTGTCGCTGCCATGCCTTTCGATCTGGATCGCGTGCGGCAGGACACACCGGGCTGCTGGGACAAGGTTTTCCTCGACAGCGCCGGATCGTCGCTTCCCCCAACGGTTGTCGTCGATGCCGCGGTCAGCCATCTGCGGCGGGAAGCGGAGGTCGGCGGCTACCGCGCGGCCAACGAGCGTCTCGCGGACCTCGCCGCTGTCAAGTCGTCGATCGGTACCCTTATCAACGCACCCGCGAGCTCGATTGCCCTGAGCGACAGCGCAACCCGATCCTGGACCGACTTCTTCTACGCCGTCCCACTCGGTCCGGGTGACCGCATTCTGATCAGCGAGGTCGAGTACGCGAGCAACGGCATTGCGGCTCTGCAACGCGCGGCCCGGGCCGGCGCCCGAGTCGAAACGATTCCCAGCGACAGCTCCGGCCAAGTCGACCTGGAGGCTCTGGACCGGATGCTCGACGACCGCGTCGCGATCGTCTCCCTCGTCCATGCACCGACCAACGGTGGCCTGCTGAATCCTGTGCGCGAAGTCAGCGACCTGGCGCATCGGGTCGGCGCGCTCGTGCTGCTCGATGCCTGCCAGTCCGTTGGTCAGGTCGTCGTCGACGTCGCCGAACTACAGGTCGACGCACTTTCCGTGACGGGCCGAAAGTGGCTGCGCGGGCCGCGCGGGACCGGATTTCTCTACATCGATCCGGCGCTCGATCTGGCGCCCGCGACTCTGGACCTGCACAGCGCCCAATGGTCGACCGAGACCGAGTTCCGCGTTGCCGACGACGCGTCGCGGTTCGAGTTCTGGGAGTGCGATGTGGCGGCCCGACTGGCCTTGGGCGCCGCTGTCGACTATCTCCTCGACATCGGCCAAGCGACCGTGCGGACCGAAATTGCAGACCGCGCCACCTACCTTCGCGACGCCCTGCAGTCGGTCCCGAACGCCACGGTCCGCGACCTTGGCACCCTGCAGAGCGGCATCGTCTCGTTCACCGTCGACGGTGTCGAACCGACGGACGTGCGGGACCGGCTCGCCACCGCGGACATCACCGTCACGGTCAGCCATCGCAGTTCGACGTTGCTCGATATGAGCCACCGAGGGCTGCAAGCGGTCGTGCGAGCATCGCCGCACTACTTCGTCTCCTACCCCGAACTGGACCGTTTCGTCGATGCAATTTCGGCTCTGTAGTGCACCTGCGGTAAAGTACTCGGCGTTGTCTCGGCGAGGGTGACTGCGAAGATGTCAGCTTGCTTCGCTCACCGTGATCGACGCGGCTACGGCTCCCGGCCGTCCCCGTCTGTCCGCTCCTTGCCGCGACGAGTTGACCACCGCCGGATATCAGTTTCAAGGAGCCGTTCCCCTCATGGCAGACAAGAATCGCCTCACCGCAATCGTCCGCACCGAATTCGGCAAGGGCGCGGCTCGACGCACCCGTCGCGACGGCCAGGTGCCTGCCGTGCTCTACGGCCACGCAACCGACCCACAGCACCTCGCGCTCGATTCGCGCGCGTTCGCGAAGGTTCTGCGTGACAACGGCACCAACGCGCTGCTGTACCTCGACATCGCAGGTAAAGAGCAGATCGCGCTGACCAAGTCGGTCGTCGTGCACCCGATCCGTCGCTACATCGAGCACGCCGACCTCCTTGTGATCAAGAAGGGCGAGAAGGTTACCGTCGACATCCCGGTCATCGTCACCGGCGATGCCGCCCCCGGCACCCAGATCGCACAGGACGCCAACACCATCTCGATCGAGGCAGACGCCCTCAGCATCCCCGAGTCGGTAGAGGTTTCGATCGAGGGCCTCGAGGCCGGCAGCCAGATCCTCGCAGGTCAGATCGCACTGCCCGAAGGCTCGACCCTGCAGTCGGACCCGGAGACGCTCGTCGTGAACGTCAACGTCGAATCGGCGGCCGAAGAGCCCGAGACCGAAGAGGGCGAAGCGGCCGAGGGTGAAGCTGCTGAAGGCGAAGCCGCTGAAGGCGAAGCTGGCGAGGGCGAAGCAGCCGAGGCTTCCGAGAGCTGATGTCGAGTCCGACGACGGGCCCGGCGCTCGTCGTCGGACTTGGAAATCCCGGCACCCAGTACGAAAAGACTCGGCACAACGTCGGGTTCATGGTTGCCGATGTGCTTGCCGACCGAGTCGGCGCCAAGTTCGGCCTGCACAAGAAGTCGGGTGCAGATGTTGTAGAAGCGCGGCTCGGCGATCGCAAGATCGTAATCGCCAAGCCGCGCTCGTTCATGAATGTCTCGGGCCAACCGGTTGCGGCTCTGGCCCGCTTCTTCTCTGTTCCGGTAGAGGACATCGTCGTGTGTCACGACGAACTCGACATCGATTTCCGTGTTGTTCGGCTCAAGCGCGGCGGCGGCGAGGGTGGCCACAACGGCCTGCGTTCGATCTCCAGCGCCGTCGGCACGAAGGAATACCTGCGGACGCGGATCGGGATCGGCCGTCCGCCCGGTCGCATGGATCCAGCCTCCTACGTGCTGAAACCGTTCTCTGCCGCGGAACGCAAAGACCTCGGCGTCGTATGTGAGGAAGCCGCCGATGCGGTCGAGCTACTGCTGCAGGTCGGCCTCGAAGCCGCGCAGAACAAGCTGCACTAGCCCACCGACAGGCAGCCCTGCAGCGTCTGGAAGTCACCGGCAAACCCGAAGCCGCCCGAGCAGGTCGGCCGCGTGACGCCATCGATCGCGACGGTTGCTCCGGGACCCGCAATTCCGATCGACAAGCCAGGGCGGACACCTTCCGCGGACACAACCGCGCCCGGACCGACCGCGATGGCCGCGGGACCGGACAGGTTCTGCGATTCCGATGCGGCGACGCCGCCACCCTGCGCAATCGCGAGCGCGAGGCTTTGCGGACCCGCGTCGGCCGTAGCATCGGCGCCGAGTCCGTATGCCGCTGCAGCACTACCGCCGACGCTGGTCGCGGAACAACTCGAGTCGTCGCCCGGAACCGACGAACTGCTCGCACCGGGCGCCTGGCAGGGTGCGACGGGCGCAGCGCCCGCGCTCGGCGCACCGAGGACCGCAAGGGAACTCGTTACACCGACACCGAAACATACTGCAATTACACGATTTCTGATCGACGGCATTGTCTATCTCCTTTGGATGTGTTGTTACTGAGTGATTCCTGTTGCGGCGCAGCAGTATTGCCACAATGTTTCCAGCTCGCCGCTGGACTCACGAGTACGGCGGACGTAATGCGTGGGCCGTGGTCGACGGTCGTGCCAGAACGTCCCGCCAGGGGGTGCGGGTTCGGTGGCCGCTAGCCACAAAATCGTGTCCGCGCCCTGATCGGGTGTGCGCAGCAGCGGTTCGGTGATGCGCCGGAAGGTTGGAAGCGATTCCGCGACACCGGGCGTGTCGGCCCAACCGGGATGCATGCAGTACGTCGAGATCCCGTGCGCAGCCCAGCGCCGATTCAGCTGCGGCGTCAGCGCGACCTGCATTCGCTTCGTCCTCGCGTAGGCGGTCGCAGGTTTGTATTCGCTTGCGCGGTAGTCGATATCGTCGGTAACCAGCGACTGCGCGTACATGCCACCCGACGACACGAGAATCACGCGTGGATCGTCGGCTGCAGCGAGTGCCGGAAGGACGCTTTCGGTCAGCCGCATCGGGCCGAGCACATGGGTCGCGAGCGTGAGTTCGTGCCCTTCGACGGTCTCTTCGCGCGACGGCGGCATGACTCCCGCGTTGTGGACGAGCACGTCGATCCGCTCGACTCGCTCGCACAACCGCGCACCCAGCGTTCGCACGTCGGCCAGATTCGCAACGTCGCAGATTTCGACTCGGACGTCTGCGCTCGGTACCGCGCGACAGATGGCGTCGCGCGCGTTCTCGCCCTTCTGCAGATTCCGAACTACAACGACCACCACGGCGCCCAGCCTTGCGGCCCCGCGAGCGGCGGCGAGGCCGAGCCCCGCTCCAGCGCCGGTCACGACGACCGACTTACCTGACAGCGCAGACGGACCTGGGTCGTCGTCCCAGCGCATCGACCGCACGGCGTACCCGAGACGGCTGTAGCCGGGCACGATCGTGCGGTCGAGCACGCTGTCCAGAACCCCCGCGACACCCGACTTGATACTCATGACGCCACCGCCAGATCGGCACGCTCGGCCTTGTTCGAGACGTTGGCGAGCATGCCGCTGAAGACGAGGCCATGGAACGGCAACACGGAGTACCAGTACGCCCGGCCGGCGAGCCCGCGCGGAACGAAAATGGCACGTTGGTCCAGCCTGGCGCGGTGCGGACCCAGGCGAGTCACACGGAACTCCAGCCACGCGCGACCGGGCACTTTCATCTCTGCTCGCAGCCGAAGTACCCGACCGCGCTCGATGTATTCGACGCGCCAGAAGTCGAGGGCCTCCCCGGTGTGCAGGCGGCGCGGATCTCGGCGCCCGCGCCGCAAGCCCACGCCGCCGGCCCAGCGATCGATCCACCCGCGCACAGACCACGCCAACGGGAACGAGTACCAACCGTTCTCTCCGCCAATGCTTTCCACGACGTCCCACAGGTCTGCGGGATCGGCATCGCAGTCGCGAGCGCGAAAGTCGGTGTAGACGGTCTCCCCCGACCAGTCCGGGTCCGACGGCAGCGCATCCGACGGTGCGCCGTGGATCGTGGCATTCGACCAGCTCGTCTCGGTGTCACCATTTTCGATGCGCTTCAGTGCGAGGCGGACCGCCTCTCGATAGGTCGTCAGTCCGCCCTCTGGCGGGGCGATCAGATCTTCGATGCTGTGCTCGCGGGCGATCGCCTCACATTGCACGGACTCGACGAGCGGCGCGGCCAGACCATGTGGGAGCGGTGTGACGAGGCTGATCCAGCCCTTGGCAAGTCTCGGCGTGAGGACCGGAAGCACAAGGATGCGACGCTTACGCAAGCCCGCGACCTCGGCGTACACCTTCATCGTGCTCTCGTAGGTGAGCACGTCGGGGCCGCCGATGTCACTGGCCTGGTTCACCGGTTCCCGCAGTTGCGCGGCGGCGAGCAAGTAGTGCAGGACGTCCCGGATCGCGATCGGCTGAATCTTGTTGTGGACCCACTTCGGTGTCGTCATGACGGGAAGCCGGTTGGTGAGATGGCGAATCATCTCGAAAGACGCAGAGCCCGAACCGATCACGGTTCCGGCCTGCAATGTCAGGCAGGGCACCCCGGATTCGCGCAGAATCCGGCCCACCTCGGCTCGCGATTTCAGATGTGGAGACAGGGTGCCGCCGGGTGGATGGAGACCGCCGAGGTAGACGATCTGGCGCACGCCCGCCTTCCGGGCGGCCGCGGCGACGTTCAGCGCGCTCTCCCGTTCCGCGTCGGCGAACTTCGCCGCGGAACCCATCGAATGGACGAGGTAGTACAGCACGTCGATGTCGCGACACGCGTCTTCCAGCGTGGCCGGATCGCTCAGGTCGCCCTTCACGATATCGACGTCGTCCGCCCACGGTACGTCGCGCAATTTGTCGGGTGTACGCACCAAAACGCGAGTCGGATGACCTGCTGCCGCCAGCCGTGGCGCGAGGCGGCCGCCGATGTAGCCGGTGGCTCCGGTTACGAGACACCTGGCGGACGTGTTTTCCGGTCCGGTTGCGGACATATTCGTCATGTATCTCTCAGCGTCGGTCGGTGAAAGGACTCACCCCACCGTACGCCGGATGCATCGTTAGTGCATCGATTTAGTCTCGTCCGCCGATAAGGGCCGTGGAGTTCGACCGCCGCAGCTTGCCCGACGAGGTCTTCGGAATCGCACCCGGTCCGAGCACGGCCACTGTCCGTGGCCGCACCCCGACCTCCGAGAACACCGCGTGGACGACCTCGCGCTCGATTCGCTTCACCTCGTCGTGATCGTCGATCCGATTGGTCTCGACCGCGACGGCAAAGCTTTCCCGCTTCTCACCCGCGTCGAGTCGCACGGCAACGGCATTGCCCGGCCGGACGCCGCGAACCGACGCAGCTGCCCGCTCGATGTCGGTCGGGTAGATGTTGCGACCACCCATGATGATGACGTCCTTGACTCGACCGCAGACGACGACAAGACCCTCTTCGGTGAAGTAGCCGACGTCACCGGTGTTGAGCCAGCCGTTCTCGTCCTGCGCAGGACGGTGCCCGTCGACGGTGATGTAGCCCGGCGTGACAGCCTTTCCGCGCACCTCGATGGTGCCGACACCCCGCGCGCCGAGCACGCGACCGTCCGCGTCGACCACTCGACCTTCGAGGTTGTCGACGAGATGACCGAGAGTCGCGAGCTTTCGCACGTTGCCCTTCGTCGCTGGAACGGCACGGCCGACCGCTTCGAGGAGGTCGGCGTCGACTATGTCGAGCACTTGGCCGCGACCCGGATCCGGCACCGAGACAGCGAGAGTCGTCTCCGCCATCCCGTAGACCGGCGTCAAGGCCATCGGATCGAGCCCGAACCGTGCGCCCGCCTCGGCGAGCGCGTCCATGGTGTCGGGGTCGACCGGTTCGGCGCCGTTCCACATGTAACGAACACTCGACAGGTCGAGGTCGCTGTCCGGCGCTTGCGCGAGCCGACGTGCCAGCAGCGAATAGGCGAAATTCGGTGCCGCCGTGACGGTTCCGCGGTACTTGCTGATCAATTCGGCCCACAACAGCGGCTTGCGCAGGAAGTCGAGCGGCGTGACACTGACCACCTCGGCGCCGTATTGCATTGGCACGCTGAGGAATCCGACCATCCCCATGTCGTGGAACAGCGGCAACCAGCTGACCATCACATCATGGTCGGTCTGGAATTTGATGCGGTCGATCATCGCGTAGGCGTTGACGTAGAAGTTCTCGTGCGTGATCTGCACAGCCTTCGGGCTGCCGGTCGAACCGGAGGTCAGCTGCTGCAACGCGATATCGGACTCGCTGGTTTCGACCGGGTCGATGTCGCGGCCCTCGTGCATGCGGTCGATCGTCAGGATGCCGATGCCACGCTCGAGCAGCAGCGGCGCAGCCGCTTCGAACGGCGCGCCGAGGACGACCGCCTTGGCCGAGATCATCCCGATCACGGCCTCGGTATCTTTCGCCCAGGCCGCGAGGTCGGTGCGGGGAGTCGGCTGATGCAACATCGTCACGGCGGCGCCGCGCATCCAGGCAGCCTGGCAGGCCGGTGCAATATCTGCCGGCTGACCAGCCAAGATACCGACCGCATCGCCGTGCCCGATCCCGGCGTCGGCAAGCGCTCCGGCCATGCGCCGCGCCGCTCGATGGATCTCACCCCACCCCTGGCGCCGCGGTGCATCGGGCTCGCCCGTGACCAGTCCGCGGGACGACGTCGCCGCGGTTGCATACATTTCGTCGGTAAACCTGCTCATGCGAACTCCTACGAGGAAGCGGCCCGCCCGGTTCAGCGGTGGATGATGCAGGTGGTCGTACCGTGCGCGACCAGACGCCCCTTGTCGTCGACGACCCGCCCTTCGGCGGTAGCCGTCTTGCCACCCACGTGGATCGTCGTTCCTGTCGCGGTGAGCCGGGTGCCATCGACGGGCACCGGCCGAATGTAGTTGACCTTGAGCTCGAGGGTGCCGTATCCGACGCCCGCCTCCAGCGTGCTGTGGACTGCACACCCCATGACCGAATCGAGGAGCGTCGCGCAGATGCCGCCGTGCAGGGTGCCGAGCGGGTTCGAGAAGTTCGGCCGGGTGCGGAGGCCGAAGACGACCCTGCCGTGCTCGATCTCGTCCATTTCCATCCCGAGCAGGTCACCGATGAATTCAGGGCGATCCGGCGTGGTCATCGCCAGGCGGAGGAGTTCCAGTCCGGTCAACTTCGTCACGTCGAATACGGCTTCGGCAGTCACATCTGTCCCCAATCGTCTGTGGACCGATTGGTCCATGTGTTTCTATGAGAACATGGACCAATCGGTCCATGCAAGAAGCTGTGAGGAGCGCAACATGACCGCGGAAGGCCCTGGCCCGCGCGAGCGGCTGATCGCGAGCGCTATTGCCCTGGTTCGCGAAGAAGGCGTGCACGCCGCCGGGCTCGCCGAGCTCCTAGCCCGCAGCAATACCGCCCGAAACTCTCTCTACCAGCACTTTCCCGCCGGTAAGAGCCAACTGATCGAAGAGTCGACGCGAGTCGCGGGCGCGCACATGACGCGCACGCTGACCAAGCTGACCGAAGGCGGATCTCCCGAAGAGTGGATCGCGAAGTTCGTCGGATGGTGGAAGAAGAACCTGCAGGCGACCGAGTACGTCTTCGGCTGCCCGGTCGTGGGTGCCGCACTCGCCGAATCCGAACCGGCAATTCAGGCCGCTGCAGGCGAGGCCTTCACGACGTGGGGCGAGATCATCGCCGCATCACTGATCGGCGCCGGAGTGCCCGAGCAAGACGCGGGGTCGTTGGGCAGGTTTGTGCTCTCCGCTATCGAGGGCGCCGTCATCCAAGCGCGGGCGACGAAGTCGGTCGTAGCGCTCGACGATGCGCAGCGGTACGTGGTCGACTGCGTCGCCCGTGCGCGGTTGGCGAGTCCAGGGACTCGCTGACCGCGCACGGGCGTGTAGAAGTCGCGGCAGAACCGACTGCCGACCGGCTAGGTCACCCGCGCGAAACGGCGCACGTGCTGATCGACGGTGCCGTATTCGTTCTCGATCGCGGTCAGTCGCTTGAAGTAGTGCCCGATTGCCAGCTCCTCGGTCATGCCCATCGCACCGTGCAGTTGCACAGCGTTCTGACCGACGAACCGAGCCGCTCGACCTATTGTCACCTTGGCAGCCGATACTGCACGCGCGCGTTCGTCGGGCGCCGAATCCAGTTTCAGGACAGCGAGATACACCGCTGCGACGGCCTGCTCCAACTCCATGTACATGTCGACCATGCGGTGCTGCAGCGCTTGGAAACTGCTGATCGGCTGACCGAACTGTTGGCGCTGCTTCGTGTATTCGACGGTGTCGGCGAACACCTTTCGCATCAGTCCGACGGCTTCCGACGCAACAGCGGCGGTCGCTTCGTCGAGCGCTCGTTCGACCGAGTTCCACGCCTCACCCTCGACTCCGAGAAGCGCATCGGCGGGCAACCGCACGTCTGTGAGAACGATGTCCGACGCGCGGCGGTCGTCGATCGTTCTGTAGCTCTCGACGCTCACACCGGAGGGCGGGTTGCTCGCATCGAAATCGACGACGAACAGCGAGATTCCGGCCCCGTCACGCTGCTGTCCAGACGTACGCGCGGTGACGAGCAGATGCGTCGCAAGCGGCGCCGCCGATACGACGATCTTCGTGCCGTTCAGAACCCACGAGTCGCCCTCGCGGCGGGCCGTGGTCGAAACATCCCGAAGGTTGTAGCCCGACGTCGGTTCGGTCGCTGCGAGCGCCGTGACGAGATGGCCGGACGCGATTCCGCTCAACAGTTCCTCGGCACGTTCACCGCCCGCGCGCTGCAGCAACCCGCCGCCGATCACAACGGTGTCGACGTACGGCTCGGTCACGAGCGCGTGGCCGAGAGCCTCTGTCACGATCATCATCTCGACGGGACCACCGCCCAGGCCGCCGACCTCCTCGGGAAACGTCGCACCGAGAATGCCGAGTTCGTCGGCAAAGCTGCGCCAGACGTCCGGCTGCCAACCGGCACCGGTCTTGGCGGCGATCCGGCTCTTCTCGAGGTCGTAGCGCGTCGAGAGAAACTTCACGACGGTGTCGCGGAGGAGTTGCTGCTCGTCGGTCAGTGTGAAATCCATCAGAGCCCCAATGCTGCTTTGGCGAGAATGTTTCGCTGAATCTCGTTGCTACCCGCGTAGATCGAGCCCGCGCGGTCGTTGAAGTAACGCAGTGGCGCAACGGCCTGCCACTCGTCCCCGCTGACGTAACCGTCTGCAGGAGGGGTGAAATCCGGGATCGGACCGCCGGGTTTCGTCGCATGCGGTTGGTAGACGCGACCACGTGGTCCGGCTGCTTCGAGCGCGATTTCGGTGATCGCCTGACTCAGCTCGGTGCCGAGGATCTTCAGCATCGACGACGCCGCACCGGGGTTCTTTCCGGCGGCCATCGCCGAGATGGTCCGGTACTCGAGCACCTCGAGGACGTCGGTCCGGATGCGAGCCTCTGCCAGTTTCGCCGAGAAGGCGGGGTCGTCGAGAAGCGGTCCGCCGTCGGGTCCGGGCTGGGTCGCTGCGACTTCGGCGATCGAATCGGTCCACACCTGCAACATCGGCGCGAGCGCGCCGCCGCGCTCGAAGACGAGGAGGTACTTCGCGACGGTCCAGCCCTCGTCGATCTTGCCGAGCACATTCGCCTTCGGCACCCGCACGTTGTCGAAGAAGACCTGGTTCTGGACCTCTTCACCCGACGTCATGACGAGCGGCCTGATCTCGATGCCCGGAGTGTTCATGTCGATCAACGCGAACGTGATGCCCTGCTGCTTGCGACCGGTCTTCGAGGTGCGTACGAGGCAGAAGATCCAGTTCGCCTCGGTCGCGTGGGTGGTCCAGATCTTGCTGCCGGTGCACACGAGATCGTCGCCGTCGTCGACGGCTGCCATGCTCAGCGACGCTAGGTCGGACCCGGACTCGGGCTCGGAATACCCCTGGCAGAAGAACACCTCGCCGGTCAGGATTCGCGGCAGGAAGTACGCCTTCTGCTCGGGAGTTCCGAAGCCGACGATCGCGTGTGCGACCATCCGAATGCCCATCGGCGAGAGGAAGGGCGCTCCGGCGAGCGTCGATTCGCGGCTGAAGATGTAGTGCTGGGCAAGGTTCCAATCGCAACCGCCGTGCTCGACCGGCCAGCCCGGCGCTGCCCAACCCCGCTCGTGCAGGATGTGCTGCCACTCCATGCTGGCTTCGTGATCGGAATACACACTCGTCATCAACCGGCCGGCGCGGCGCAGGTCCGGCGTCAGCTTCTCGTCCAGGAAAGCGCGCACCTCGTCCCGAAAGGCGAGGTCGGCTTCCGACCACTCCAGATCCATTCGCGCTCCTTAAGTCAGCGTGGGTCAGTGAGAGAGTATCGCTACTTATCTCTCACGCGTCGAATCGGACTATACGCCGTACGTCTGGCACTTCCGAATTCACGTCTCGACTGCCCACCCAGGTAACGTAGGACGACGACTACTAGGAGGAACAGCGTGACCACGGCGCCAGAACCGGCGAATTTCGAGGCGGCGCCCGGAACCCTGCAAGGCGAGGCCACGCGGCGACGGACATTCGCCGTCATTTCCCATCCCGACGCAGGCAAGTCCACGCTGACCGAAGCCCTCGCCCTCCACGCAAAGATGATCTCCGAGGCCGGTGCCATCCACGGCAAGGCCGGCCGCCGCTCGACCGTCTCCGACTGGATGGAGATGGAGAAGGCCCGCGGCATCTCGGTGAGTTCGACTGCGCTGCAGTTCAATTACCGGTCCGCCGACGGGTCCGAGAACGTCATCAACCTGGTCGATACTCCCGGCCACTCCGACTTCTCCGAAGACACCTATCGCGTCCTCACAGCGGTCGACGCCGCAGTCATGCTCATCGACGCCGCAAAAGGTCTCGAACCGCAGACCCTCAAGCTCTTCCAGGTCTGCCGCCACCGGGGTATCCCGGTCATCACAGTCATCAACAAGTGGGACCGCCCAGGTCGGGAGCCGCTCGAATTGCTCGACGAGATCAACGAGCGGATCGGTCTCGTCCCGACTCCCCTGTTCCTTCCGGTCGGTATCGCAGGTGATTTCCGTGGCCTGCTGCGCCGCGGGACCGACGGTGAACCGCTCGAATACATCCGCTTCACGCGTACCGCCGGTGGCGCAACCATCGCGCCGGAAGAATTACTGACGCCCGAAGCCGCAGCCGCCCGCGAGGGCGCGGACTGGGAGACGGCTGTCGAGGAAAGCGAGCTGCTGTCAGCAGCCGAGCAAGACCACGACCAGTCTCTGTTCCTTTCCGGGAACACCTCGCCCGTCATCTACGCGTCCGGAATGCTCAACTTCGGCGTCCGTCAGCTTCTCGAGACACTCGTCGAACTCGCGCCGCCGCCACGCAGCCGCGACGACATCGCCGGTAACCCGCGCGAGATCTCCGACCCGTTCAGTGCGGTCGTGTTCAAGGTCCAGGCGGGCATGGACACTGCGCATCGCGACCGGCTGGCGTTCATGCGAATCGTGTCCGGCATTTTCGAGCGCGGCATGGTTGTCACGCACGCCCAGACCGGCAAGCCGTTCACAACGAAGTACGCGCTGACCGTGTTCGGCCGGGAACGGTCGACGGTCGAGTACGCGTACCCAGGTGACGTGGTCGGGCTGGTGAACGCGACGGCGCTGGCACCGGGGCACACGCTGTACGTCGACAAGAAGGTCGAGTTTCCGCCGATCCCGTCGTTCGCACCGGAGCACTTCTCGATCCTGCGTGCCGAAAGTGCCAGCAAGTACAAGCAGTTCCGCCGCGCGGTGGACCAACTCGATTCCGAGGGCGTTGTCCAGGTGCTGCGCAACGACATTCGCGGCGATGCGTCACCGGTGCTCGCTGCCGTCGGTCCGATGCAGTTCGAGGTCGTCAGTGCGCGCATGAAGGCCGAGTTCAACGTCGAGGCCCGCATGGAACCGCTCGGCTACGGACTGGCCCGGCGCACCGACGCTGCCTCGGCCGACGAGCTGGGTCGCCAGCGTGGTGTGGAGGTATTCACGCGTTCGGACGGGGTCCTTCTCGCGTTGGTCACCGACAAGTGGCGGCTACAGTACATCCAGAAGGAACTGCCGCAGCTGACGCTCGAACCGTTGGTCGCGACGGCCGACTGAACCCGTCTAGGGCCACAACACATCCCGCACCCACCCGGCATCTTCACGCCGGTAGCGCCAGCGCAGATGTCGCCGGCCCGGGTCGGCCTGCCAGAACTCCACCGTCTCAGGTTCGAGGCACCACGCGCGCCAATGCTCGGGAACGTGATCCGGATCGGCCGCCACACGCGCGGCGGCCCGATCCACTGCGCCGCGGTAATCGTCGTCGCTCCGCAAAACCTCACTCTGGCGACTCGCCGCCGCGACGGCCCGCGCGGTCGGTGAGCGGTCGCGGAAATCGCGCGCCGCGACATCGGAGTCACCTGCGGACACCGCACCCGAGACTCGAACCTGCCGACCGTGTTCGCGCCAGTAGAAGGCCATCGAGGCTGCCGGGTTGGCCTTCAGCGCAACACCTTTCGGCGAAAATTCCGGACCGGAAAACCACCAGCCGGAATCGGTGACGTCACGCAGAACGACCACCCGGGCATCGGGGCGACCCGCCAGCGCCGTTGCGACCACACAGATGTGCGCCTCCTCGATGCCGCTCGACGCGGCCGTTTCGAGCCACTCCAGAAAGACCTCGTGGGGTGCGAGTCCCGCAGCCGGCGGCGCAGTATCGGGAATGGTCAGTTGCGCCATGGGCAATGAACGCAACCACGCTCTGGTGTCAGGAAAATTCGCCCTGCTCACTCCTCGCCCTTCGCCGGCCCGGTCAGCATCCACCGATGACCGAACGGGTCGATCAGGGTCGCGTTCCGGCGGCCGTAGTTCTCCGAGATCCAGCGCTCGACCGTCCCACCGGCGTCGTGCGCCCGTGCCAGCACTTCGTCTGTGTCGTCGACGGGCAGCATCAAGCTCACCGAGGTCGCGCCTGCCTCCGGCGCCGTCAGGCCCATCTCAGGGAATTCGTCTGCGAGATAGACGATCCCGGTCGGCAGCCGGAGTTCGGCGTGGCCGACCCGACCGTCCTCCATGACGATCGGCTCACCGATCAGCTCCGCACCGAAGGCCCGGCGGTACCAGTTGATGGCGCCCATCGCCCCACGGACCGTCAGATACGGCAAGGCTCCTGGCTGCGGGAACTGTCCGTCCACGGCTGTCTCCTACTGCGCGCGCGGTGATTCGAACAACGGACCCGTCGGCAACGCCCACCTGTTGAACGTGAGCTTGAAACTCGGCAAATCCGTTGTCTTGACGACGACTTCGTACGTGCGCTCGTAACCGGTGTGCGAAATTCGCCATTCGCCGTCGTCGCACAAAACGTAGGAATCCGAATAGAAGGCGGCACCCCGCAGCACCATATTGTGCTCGGGAATCAGCACCGTGTCGGCGAGGTACCAGGTGCCGGTTGCAGTGTCGCCTTCGACATTGATTTCGGGATGGTCGCAATGATGTTCCGTGATCACGTGCGGGCCAAGGGTGTTGCGCATGAAATCGACCAGCGCATCACGGGATTCGAATTGCAGGTCGACACCGTAGGTCGCCGTCGCCTTCGGAACGAGCGTGTCGGAGAACTCGTCCCACGACTTCGTATCGAGGGTGCGGAGATATCGGTACTTCAACCGGCTGATGGCTGCGACCGCCTCGAGGTCCATGGTGCATACCATGCCATTACAAAGCGGAATTCATCGCCTTATCGCGCGTTGTTGTTCTTCTCGAGTGGAAAACATGTCTCGCAGAAGTCTTCGCCGAATGCGGAGAGCCGCATACTCTTCCGGACGATCTTGGGAACGCGACCGGCTTTCTTCAATGCCTCGCTCACGTTCGGCTGGACTTCGACAACCATATACAGGCTCAGCTCGGTCGGCTCGTCGGAAACCCAGACCAGTCCGAGGCGAACCAAGTTGACCAGATACGACTTCGCACGCTCGGGGCGGCGGCAGCCGGCCTTCTCCGGAACCATGCTCAGATTCGACGCAATTGTTTCCGCGCCGATGTTCAACGGGCGGTTCGTCCGGACATCGACACACGGCTGCGGACCGTTGTTTGCGAGATACCGCAGGATCCGCGCTTCGTCGGGCGCCAACTCGTCGAGGATGCGTGCGTACGCGGGGTGCAGTTCGTCGGAGCTGTAGACATCCGCCGACATCGCGAGCAGCGCCTCGCCCTTTTTGCGCAACTCTTCCGGCGTCGACGCACCGGCGGTCAGCGCGGCCATCGGACTCGACTGCGGCAACTGCAGGCTCGACGGCACATAGCTGACGATCTCGCGGACAGAGCCCTCGGTGACTCCGAGCGTGTTCCGCACGAGCGTCTGAATGGCCGACGACGCCATCTCCGCGATCTCTGCGTTGGATTCACCGTCCATCGCCGCCTGCACGATCTGCCTGCCGATGTCTACCGCCGAACCGCCGGCTCGCCACGCTGATCCCGCGACCAGACTCGCCAACCGGAATCCACCGCGAAGCAGACGTGCTTCGTTGCTGATCTGACGCTGACCGGGTACTGCGATTTCGTTGCTCATCATCATCCTGGGGGAAAAAGCGCTAGGTGGAGGAAGCCTGCAAACGCGCCGAGGACCCCACCGTGCACGAAGAGTAACCACTCGTCCTGCTTGACCGCCGCACGAAGCATTTGGCCGAAATCCTCGTTGCTGAGTTTACTCATCTGAGTTGTGACGAAGACGCTGATCTTGCTCGCTTGCTTGTCCATGAACTCCGAGTCGACAACGACGTTCGGCATGAACTCGAGGGCGGTGGGAATTACCGACGACTTCATGCGCTCGTATTCGGCGCTACCGATAGCAGTTTTGACGGCGACCCGGGCCCGGCCGACCGCCGAATCCACAGTCTCGTGCATCACCGTCTCGAGTAACTGCATTGCGCGGTCGGAGCGGGGGCCGTGCATGAGTTCGTCGGCCATGTTCTCCAGCGTGATGACTTCTTTGGAAAACATCTCGCCGAACCCGACGGCGATCTCGTCGCGGCGCTTGAGCAGCAGACCTTGGCGCCACGGAATCCACTTGCTGCGATCGACAGGCTCGAAAATCATCGTGAGACCGATGTAGTTGACGATCCAGCCGATGATCACGCCACCCAGCGGCAGCACCCACCAGTAGGGCAGTACCTGCAGGACCGCGACCAGGACGAAGCCCATCGGCAACCCGAAGTAGAAGCCGAAGTTCTGCATGAACCGCAGCTCTTTGGCACCCATAGTGCGGAAGATGTCGTTCAGCAGCTTCGGGTTCTGCGTGAGGATCCGGATCGCCATGAACTTGGCGTCGATCAGGTCGGTGAGATGCTCGCCGATCGCATCGGTGATCTTGCTCGCGTTGGCCGGAAGTTCGGCCTCGACCTTCTTGTAGACGAGTTCCTTCGCAAAGCTCGGCATGTTGTACCAGAGCCGCGGGTTCTCCTTGATCATGATCTGGTCGACGAGACCCCTGACTTCGGGCGTCATGACGCTGACGAAGTACTCCGCAATGGTGTCGGGCTCGAGCTCGCGATAGAAGTCGGAAATATTGCCCAGTTTGACGAGACTCTTGTCGACGGCGATGCTCGCCATCTTCTCGGCCCGCGACGGGACCATCCCCTGCCAACCGAACCGGTGACCATCCTTGAAGGTCGGCAGCACCTGGATGCGCCGCGGCCAATAGGGAAACAGGAATTTCAGACCCGGCACATGAAAGCCGCGGAACTCGATCGGCACGAACAACATGAGGACACCGGTCCAGTTCGTGATGTACCCGATGACTCCTGTGAACAACGGGACGGTGATCAGTTCCATCATCAAATGCTTATCCACGAACGAACCACCTCCTCGAAGACTCGGGCACGCGAACGATACCTTGCCCGAGTCCGATTCCGAGACTCCGAGGGCCTCCACCTGGGAAAACGTGTCCAATCGAACACCGCTGCGTGGCGCCGGTGGTAGCGTCGGGCAGCAGTTCGACCGTGCTTCGAAAGCCGGGAAAAGGCGACCGTGCCAGGTGTATCAGAGACACTCGAAGGGCGACTGATGGACGCGTATCCACGAATCGTGATCGGCGCAGACGGCTCCCCCGAAACCTCGCTCGCGGTCGAAATGGGCGCGGTTCTCGGGTTGCGTCTGAAGGTTCCGGTCACCGTGGTCACGGTGTGGGACGGATTCACCAACGTCCCCGACCCGCAGAGCCTGGAATGGGCGCGCGGCATTTCCGCGGCCGCGGCTGCTGTCGTGCGTGAGGTCGGCGTCGCGGACGTCACGACTCACGAGCCGACCGGGTCCGCCGCAGACGTGCTGATCGATTACGTCGACGACCAACCGGAGTCACTCCTTGTGATCGGCGGCTCCAGTCTCAGCAGCCCGAAAGACCGTGTTGTCGGGAGCGTCGCCAACCGCCTTTCCCATCACAGTCCGGCCGACGTCTTCTTCGCGACGAAGCGGCTTCCCGCGAGCTGGGGCGCAGTCGGTCTCACGACAGACGGCTCGTCGACGTCGCGCCTCGCTGTCCGACGCGGGCTGAAACTTGCACTCGCGGTCGGCGCAGCACCGCACCTGGTCACAGTTGCCAAGGACCGCGAGGAGGGCAGCAGGCTGATGTCCGCCGCGATCGGCGAACTCGATCTCGACGAGCCCGGGCTGCAACTCGAGCAAGACGTCCTGATCGGTCTGCTGGCCGCAAAGACCCTGGTCGACAACAGCGCCGACTACGACCTTCTGGTCATCGGCAACCGCGGCATGAGCGGGCCGTCACGACTGCTGGGATCCGTCGCGAACAAGGTCACGCACGGACTCGAAACAAATCTGCTCCTGGTGAATACAACCCGCGACTGATTCGCGTGCTTGTGCGGCGGCACCTAGTGTGACGCGCGCCTCATTCTGTGGTCGATGGCGTGCCGCGAACGTCGAATAGCTGCCGATAACCGCTGTTCGAAGCCTTGCGCCGCAACGATTGTGGCAGCGGTCACAGACCCCCGGAGTACTGAGAGGGCGGTCTCTTTCCCCTTCCATCCGGACTCTGGAACCTCGAGACTCGGTTCTACAAGGTACGAACTTCCGCGCAAACCCCGCCGGCCATTCACCTGAAATCCTGACAAAGGAGAGACCATGTCTTCGCTTCCGATTCTGATCGTCGCGTACTTCTTCAGTGCGGTCGAGCTTGCGTGGAGCTACGCCTGGCTGGTCCTGCCGCTGTCCGTCGCAGCCTGGTTGCTGCTCTTCGTCCCCAGCGAAAAGTGGGCGTCGATCCGATCCTCGATCGCTAACGCGTTCGGCCCGCGCACCGCGCGGGTAACCCTCGACAAGCGTGTGGCCGCTTTCAGCCGATAATCGGCCCTTGGCGTCCAAACGCAGCGGCACCCCCGACAACGGCGTCGGGGGTGCATTTTTTTTGCCTTCGGAATACTGAATTCCGTTGCTCATGTGCGCGCGCTCACAAACGTGGGGACCATTGTGAATGCCGACGCTTTCCCTTCCAATCGGGAACTCCCAAGATCGACAATAGGTTGTAGAAGATATTGAACATGACGCCAAAGCCGACGCTGTTCATCTATTTTTGACAACTCGGGGAGGCACCAAATGGCTGGAATTCCGATCGTGATAGTCGCGTACTTCTTCGGCGGCGTTTCCTGGGCATGGAGCCACGCTTGGCTCGTGGTTCCCGCGCTGGTGGTCGCCTGGCTCTTGCTGTTCGTGCCGAGCAGTACCTGGGCTCGGATTCGATCGACACTGGTTGCACCACTGCGACGTTCGCCGCGCGTGGAGGCGCCGGCGGTTTCGCTGCACAAACGTGACGGGCGCGAACTGATCCACAGCCGCTGACTCAGAAAATTCCGAACGCACCCCCGGGCAAATAGCCTGGGGGTGCTTTTTTGTGGGCTCGAGAAAGTGGCGCGTCAAGCTAGGCTCCGATCGCGCTGCGATCACAATTTCGCGCCGGATGTCTCCTGCGCCACACAATTCGGCATAATTCACGGCGATCGTATATTTCGATATCCCATTCGGAGGGCGCATGGTCACGAGCACGCCCGCACGGCGGGTCCTGCTGGCCATCGCCGCCGCGCTTGCCGCACTGCTCGTCGCGTTCGTCGGCGTGGCCCTGCTCGCAGTCCCGATCAAAGGGACGAGCATGGAACCGACGCTGCACGAAGGCGATCGAGTCGTGGTCAATCCCTTCGACAGATCGCCCGACGTTCGTCGTTTCTCCATCGTCATCGGTCGCTTCAGTCGCAACGGTGCCGAGGTCGTCAAACGGGTGATCGGCCTGCCGGGCGACCGTGTCCGGATCGAGAAGATCGGCGTACGGCCAGGCATCGTGTCGGTCCAGCCAGGTGGCACCGGACCCTGGCAAGTCGTCGACAACCCCGCTTGGCACGACCGCTGGGGTCAGTCCGCGTCCAATTGTTGTACTGACGCCGGCAAGCTGACAAATGTCGCGACTCCGCAGGTAGTTCCCCCAGGCATGGTGTTTCTGCTCGGCGACAACTTCGCCTCGTCGGATGATTCCCGCGCGCACGGGTTCGCGCCTCTCGAGCTGATCCGAGCGACCACTTCGTGGCGCATCTATCCGCTCGGCGCGATAGGCCGCCTCTCGGACGACGTCACTCTGACCCCGGTTCCGTGAATTCGTCGATCGATATCCGTATCGGCCCGAAACAATTATCCCGGCATTTGCCGCGACCGCGCGTCACAGTTATCGGTTCCGCGGGTCTTCGCGAATTCTCCGCACCGCAAACATGCAGCAAGCGAATATCCTCGCAGCGATTTCCGACGGAGGTATTTACCCGCCCGCAGTTTCGCGACCCGCCCCGCGCCACGACCGAACTCGTTCATCGTGGCCCGCCGGGACTTGCTGCGGTGCTAGTTTGACCTTGGCCGACAGCAGCAACTGGTCTTGACACCCCGGCACGCCGCCGGTCAACCTCTGCGGATACCGTGTGCCGGAGCCAGAGGGCTTGTCGTTTGCCGTCTGGTTAGGAGGTGCCGTGCTTCACCAATACAACACGCTCCTGATGGAGCTCATCACGGTGCCGCTGTTCACGGGCGTGATCGGGTACATCACGAACTGGACCGGCGTGCTGATGTTGTTCAAGCCCTTGGAGTTCCACGGCTTCCGACTTCCCGGCCTGCGACTGCTCTTTCCGCTGCTTCCCAAGCGCATCCAGGTACTGCCGCTGTTCCGCTCGGACGGCCGCCTCGGCTGGCAGGGCATCGTGCCTTCGCGCGCAGACAAAATGGCGAGCCTCGCAGTCGACAAAGGCCTCGCAAAGCTCGGCAGCGTGTCGGATTTCTACCAGACGATGGAACCCGACAAAATTGCAGCGCATTTCACCAAGGTGGCGGAAAGCCAGATTCGCGAAATTGTCGAGAAGATCATCGAACGCGAGAATCCTAATCTCTGGCGCAATCTGCCGACTCCGATCAAAGAAGCGGTGCACGCGCGCGTCAAGCAACAACTGCCGGAAATCGTCGAAGAATTGGCCGCCAATATTGGCGACAATATCGACGAGCTGATCGACGTCAAACTGATGGTTATCAAACACCTCAGCTCGAACCCGCAATTGCTCAACGATCTCTTCATGGTCATCGGCCGCAAAGAGCTCACCTTCATGCAGAACTTCGGCTTCTACTTCGGCGTTCCCATGGGCTTCGTGCTGGTTGCGTTTCTCGAGTTCGTGGCGCGCGAGTGGTACGTACTGCCCGTCGGCGGCATCATCATCGGTTGGGTCGTCAACTACATCGGCATCTCGATGATCTTCGAACCCGTGTTCCCGAAGTGGTATTGCCCATGGCGCCAAGGACTTCTGCTCAAACGGCAGCCCGAAATCACAGTGCACTACGCCCGCATGGTTGCCGAAAACGTCATGACCCTCGAGAACATCGGCAACGAGCTGATTCACGGACCGAGTGGTGATCGCACCTTCGCCATCCTCGAACGCACTCTCCGCCCCGCCACCGACAAGGCGTTGGGGCCGGCGCGACTCGCGGTGAAAGTAGCGGTCGGAACGAAAGAGTACGACCGCATACGGGACTCGATGGCGCCGGAGGTCTCCGCTCTGGCGCCCTTCATCTACGAGGATGCGGACTTCGGCAGCGAACAGGCCGAGAAGATTAACGACTTCATCGCCCGGCAGATGGCCGCGATGGGACCGGACGACTTCGTTCAACTACTTCGGTCCGCCATCAAACAAGACGAGTGGCTGCTATTCGTCCACGGCGGTGTCCTGGGCGCGTTTGCGGGCCTCCTGCATTTAGCAATTTTCGGCGTCTGACCCCGACAAGAATTTCTGAACCGCGCCACCGCGCCATCGCTCGGTGGTAGCGTCGTGCGCGTCGTGCTGGCGCTGATCTCACCGACTCGCGACGCACTGACCAGGCGAAACAATTCGAATGCCCTCTTTGCGTTGCAGGCGGACCGGAAGGAAGAATTTATGGAGTCTTACGCGCGCGTCATCGCCGGGACGGACGGATCGCCAGACGCAAGTGCGGCGGTACGCCTTGGCGGACGCATCGCAGGCAAGCTAGGTGTTCCGTTCGAGGTAATCGTCGCTTACGACGGCGACAACGGGCGCGACCGCAGTTGGGCAGAAGCGACTGCCGCGGCGGCCGAAACATTGGCCAAGACGTCCGGCGCCACCGAAACCTCGGCTAAAGCCGTCGCGGGCGAGGCCGACGAGATTCTGCTCGCTGCCGCGGAAGTCCAGCCGGAAGCCCTGATCTCGGTCGGATCCGCAGGTCTCTCGAAGGGTGCGAGCCGAATCTTCGGCAGCACGTCGAACAAGCTTGCGCACCACAGCCTTGCGGACGTCCTGTTCGTTCGCGATCCACTGCCGACCGCCTGGAACTTCGTCGCGCTCGCAACCGACGGCTCCGATACTTCTGTCAAAGCCGCCCAGCGCGGACTTATCCTCGCCCGCGCATTGGACTCCCGTCCGCGCCTGATCACCTCGGCAAAGAATCAAGAGGAAGGCAACAAAATCCTCGCCGACGTATCCACCAAGATCAGCGCGAACATCGGCGTCGATATCGAGCAGGAGGTGCTCGAAGATTCCGGTGCCGGCGGTGCGCTCATCAGCAAAGCGTGGAAGTTCGAGATCGTCGTTATCGGCAACCGCGGAATGAGTGGGGCGTCCCGGCTGCTCGGGTCGGTTGCCAACAAGGTCACCCACGGCATCGAGACAAACTTGTTGCTGGTGAACACAACCCGGGGCTGACGGCTCTCGATTCACCGAGCGCACACGCGCCCCGCACTGTTGGTTCCGCTGGGCGCGTGAACTCGGATCATGTTGCGGGCCAACGCATTCGAGCTCGCAACCGCAGCCCAGGCGCGCCGGGCCGCACGGTTGGATAAATCCCTACAAACCAGGTCGTGCATCCATGTTTATGGGTCATTTCCAGGACGGCACGGCGGGCTACAGGCCAAGATAGGGTGCACCACCGCTAACAGACACCAGCTTCATGCGCAACGCTAAGGGAGCGACGCTTTGTCCCACCTCACGAGCCTTCTAGCCGAGGGCGGAATACCGACGAACATCCTGCAAATTCCGTGGGGCGACATCATGGAATCGGTCGGCCTGCCACAGGACAAGTTTCTGCTCGAGCTGATCACGATTCCGATTTTCAGTGCGATTGCCGGCCTGCTGACCAACTGGACCGGCGTGCTCATGCTGTTCGCGCCCGCACGATTCACCGGCTTTTACACACCGGGTGTCAAAACCCTTTTCAACTTCCTGCCGCGAAAAGTGCAGGTGCTACCGATCTTTGCGCCCGGCGGAATTCTCGGTTTCCAGGGTTTCATTCCGGCTCGTGCGGAGAAGATGGCAGCGATCGTCGTCGATAAAGCGGTCTACAAGATCGCAACGATCAACGACATCTTCCAGGAAATGGATCCGGACGCGATCGCCGAACATGTCGCTGAGTTCGCCAAGGAGGACATTCGCGGCATGACGGCGCAGATCATGGAGCGAGATCATGCCGAGTTGTGGGCAAGCCTCACCCCCCAGGTCCGCGAGGTGGTGTTCCAGCGTGTCGAAGCCGAACTACCCGGAATCGTCAAGACTGCGTTCAAGAAGGTCGGAGACAACGTCGACCAACTCGTCGATATCAAGTTGCTCGCCGTCGGCTATCTTCGAGCGAACCCCGACGTCCTGAAGGACCTGATCTACGGCGTCGCCCGTCCCGAACTGAAGTTCATGGTCAAGATCGGCTTGCTCGGCTTCCCGTTCGGTGCGGTCCTGGCAGTGTGGCTGCACTTCTACCACCACATTCCGCTGATCGGCGCCATTCCCGGTTGGCTGATGGTGCTGACCGGCGCCGCCCTCATCGGCATCGTCGTCAACATCTTCGCAATCCGCATCGTGTTCACGCCCGGTGAGCCCCAGCCGCGGTACAAGTACCTGTGGAAGCAGGCGCTGCTCGCGAAGCGGCAGCCCTCGGCTGCAGCCGATCTGGGCCATGCCTTTGCCTACCAGGTGCTCACATTGCCTTTGATCGCCAACGAGATCCTCAACGGACCGCGCGGCGACAAGACACGCGGCCTGCTCGACAACATCGTCAGCACCGAGGTCGACCGGATCCTCGGACCCCTCAAGCAGGTCGTCCGCGTTGCAGTCGGCGGCGGTGAGTTCGACGCGATCCGGATGGACACGGCCGGCGCGGCGCTCGAGTTCGCACCGCAGTTCCTCGAGGACGAAGAGTTCGCAAAGGTTCAAGCCGCGAAGATCGACAAATTCGCCACGGAAAAGCTGCGCGCGCTTCCGCCTGGCGAGTTCATGGAGATGATCTATTCCGCGATCGAGCAAGACGCCTGGCTTCTCTACCTGCACGGCGGCCTGCTCGGAATCGTCGTCGGTGCCGTTCACATTCTGATTTTTGGAGCCTGAGATGACCCACGCCGCACCTGAAAACCCGGACACCGAGTCGGGCGAAGCTGCCCCCGCAGATCCCGATAAGCAGTTGAACGAAGCTGCTGCCGCCGCCGCGGGCAACTCCAGCCTCCTCAGCGACATCGCGAAAGCCGGTGTCGATGCAGGTAAAGACCCCAACGACGCGGCGGGTTTGGCCAAACTCGCGGGCAAGTCGTTCATGCGCGCGATGGGCGCCCTCACGAAGGGCGGGATCGACACCGCCAGCGAAATCGCGCACGACGTTTCTGCGGGTGAGTCGATCACCGGCATCGTCGACCAGCGCGTCGAGCAGGTGCGGTCTGCCGCGTGGAGCGTACTGGGACTCGAAGGCGGCGGAAAGGGTGTTCCGAAGCTGAAGGGCGCATCGTTCCGTGACCTGAAGGCGCACGGCGACGCACTGCTCGACAGTTCATGGAACATCGCCAATCAGCCCCGCGAAGAGCATCCGGCGTTTGCTCAGATCCTCACCGCGTTGACGCCGGACGAAGCGCGCATCCTGCGCTTTCTCGCGGTGTCGGGTCCGCAGCCCGCGATCGACGTCCGGACCAAGACGCCGTTCGGCGTCGGTTCGGAGCGTCTCGCCGGTGGCATCAACATGATCGCGGACATGGCAGGCTGCGCGTGGCCGGACCGGGATCAGCACTACCTCGCCAACTTGAACCGCCTCGGCCTGGTCCGCTTCTCCGAAGAGCCGGTCGAAGATTTCCGGCGGTACTCGTTGCTCTCGGCCCACCCGAACGCGATGGCGGCGGCGGACAAGGCCAAGAAGGTCATCGAGGTGTACCGCAGCATCTACCTGTCGCTGTTCGGCCACCAGTTCTGCGAAGCGTGCTTCACGATCGAGGGCTACGACGCCGGCGGCTGGAGCACATACGACCCGGGTGACAAGTACATCGGTAAGGGTCCGCGCGTGTACAAGAAGAAGGAAGCTCACTAAGTCCGACGAGGACCTGGCAAATGCGTCCCCAGACCGCCCGGCTGGGGGCGCATTGCTGCCTGTACACGCACGCCGGATATGTCCAAGTTGATACGCTCGAACCCGATACAAACGGCGGCAGAAGGGTGCATCCGTGGTTGTAGATACGCGCCCAGCACGCCCGATAATGGGTCGGCTCACCGAGGTCATTCGGATCTCGCGGCCCAGCGTGTGGATAACGTCGCTGCTGCCTTTCTGCCTCGGTTACGTTCTGGCGACCCACCGCTTCGTGCCCGCATCGTGCACTCCCCTGACGGGTTCGTGCCTGAGTGACATCCGGCCGCTGCTCACCGGAATTCTCATCATGGGTCCGCTCATGTGGCTGGCCATCCTGGCGATAAACGATGCCCACGACCTCGCGGGTGACCTCAACAATCCACGAAAGATCGACAAGCCCCTCACCACCGGGCGTATCTCGGCAGAGAAGATCAAAATTGTCGCCTACGTCGCCGCCGTGATCGCGCTCGTCGCGTCGTCGACAATCGGATTCGCCATTGCCGCACTGACTTTCGCATTTCTTGCGCTCGGCTGGATGTACAGCGTGCCACCGTTGCGGCTGAAGACGCGGCCGGGCTGGGACGTTGCGACGAACGCCGTTGCCGTCGGCGGCCTCGCACTTGTCGCGGGCTGGACGGTCGCCGAGCCGATCTCCGACTTTCCTTGGATCATGTCGGTTCTCGGTTTGCTCGTAGGCAGTGCCCTCTATCTGCCGACCACGCTGGCCGACTACCAAGCCGACGTGGAAGCCGGTTACACGACGGTCGGGGTGCGACTCGGACGGCGCAGGGCGCACTACATCGGCTTGGCAACGTTGACGGTCGCCTGCGCAATAACGATCGTGCTGGCTGCTCGCGGCTACGTTTTTCCCCAGCGCATGTTGTGGCTACAGATCGTCGCGGCGCCGATTCTGATCGGTGCCTATCACTTCCTACTGGTCAACGCACGACAGCCCGCGGCGGTAGTCCGCGGGGCCGTCGTGGTGACCCTGCTGTTCAGCGCCCTCAACGTAGCGTTCACGGCGATGTACGTCGGCTGGATCTAGCTCTCGGCGTCAGCGCGACGTTGCCGAGACCGGCGCGGCCCCGCCGTGCGATGCCCCGGTCATGAGCATGACGATCTCGGCCTTGTCCGCTTCCGACGGCTGACCCCATCCGACGTCGTAGCCGTAGACATCACGCAGCGGTGTCCGCGATTCGCAGCCGTTGAGAATGTCGAGATCGTCCGCGGTGATGAGACCCGGATGCGGAACTCCGCACGCCTCGCTGACCTTGAGGAGGTCGCGACGCAGGGTCTTGACGTAGTTCGCGGCGCGCTGCGACTTCAATGTGGGATCGAGACCCCTTGTCAGCCAAGCGTTCTGGGTCGTGATCCCGGTCGGGCAGGCATCGGTATGGCATTTCTGTGCCTGGATGCACCCGATAGACAGCATGATCTCGCGGCCCACGTTGACCATGTCCGCACCGAGCGCGAACGCCACGACCGCGTTGTCGGGCAGCCCGAGCTTGCCGGACCCGATAAACGTGACCTTGTCGGTGATCCCCGCCGTGGCGAACCGCCGGTAGACCTCGGTGAAGCCGACCCTGAAGGGGTAGGCAACCGATTCGCTGAAGATGAGTGGCGCCGCACCGGTTCCGCCTTCACCACCGTCGACCGTGATGAAGTCGACGCCGCGATCGGAGATCGCCATCTTCGCGACGAGGTCGTCCCAGAAGTCCATGTTGCCGACCGCGGACTTGATGCCGACCGGCAAACCGGTTTCCGCCGCAATGAATTCAACCCAGTCGAGCATGCTGTCGACGTCGTGAAATTCTGCGTGCCGCGACGGGCTGGCGCAGTCCACGCCTTCCGGAATGCCGCGGATACCGGCAATCTCCGCGCTGACTTTGGCGCCCGGCAACATTCCGCCCAGCCCCGGTTTCGCACCTTGACTGAGCTTGATTTCGATTGCCTTCACCGGTCCGGACTCGACGACGTCCTTCAGCTTCGCAATATCGAAGCGGCCCTTGTCATCTCGGCACCCGAAGTACGCGGTTCCGATCTGGAGGATGAGGTCGCCACCATTGCGGTGGTACGGCGAAAGCCCGCCCTCACCGGTGTTGTGCATCGACCCGGCGATCGCCGCGCCACGGTTGATGGCCTCGATCGCCTTCGACGACATCGAGCCGAAACTCATCGCCGAAATGTTCACGATCGAACGCGGCCGAAATGCCTTCGCGCGACCACGCGGGCCACCCATCACCTTCGCCGAAGGGATGGCATCCTCTTCACCCGAATGCTGGCCGGCGGCGGGGCTGATGTCGGCGAATGTCCGGTGTTTGATGATGGGGTAACCCTGGGTGTACTCCATGTTGTTGTCGGTGCCGAAGCCGTAGTAGTTGTTCTGCAGCTTCGACGACGCATAAATCCACCGGCGCTGATTTCGGCTGAACGGGCGTTCTTCGTCATTGCTCGTGACGATGTACTGCCGAAGTTCTGGACCGATTTCCTCGAGGAAATAGCGCAGGTGGCCGAGTACTGGATAGTTCCGCAAGAGTGCGTGCGGCTTCTGGACGAGATCGTAGGCGGCGAGGGCAGCGACACCTACAACAGGAACGGCGGGCAGGGCATAGCTCCACTTCATCGGCACAGTTAATACCAAGCACACGCCCGTACGCGGCGGTTTCGCGACGATGTCCGAAACCGCAACCGACCTTTCGCGCGAATTGGCCGTCACGTCGAAAGATTGTCAAAGGCGCCACTGCGACGGCGCCGCACGCCTAGGCTCGAAATCAGACATTCGGCAGGGGAACACGAATCTGTTCCACTCGAAGAGGAACGGCGACAATGAACAACGACCTGATGAAAGCACTGACCGATCTGCAGTCGTACGCGATGCCGCTGGTAGACAAGTTCCAGCCGGCGCTCAAGGGGGCGCAGGAAACAGAGCTGGATCCGACGGGCTGCAGCGGTTGCCCGCTGTGCACGCTCGCGCGTGAGCGCGGCGCAGACGACGAACTCGTGAAGCGTTTCGCGACCGCCGGCATCGCCTTGCTGCGCATGTTCAATCAGATCCCCGAAGACGCTGCAGGCAAGCACACCGACACCTCGGCCAACGGCAGCGCGACGCCGTAGCTAACTGCCTATTCGTGGTCCTCGGCCAGCTCGAGCCACCGCTCCTCTGCTTGCGCCTTGTCTGCAGTCACCTGCTTCAGTTCGGTGCCCAACGCCACCAGCCGGTCGGGTTGCGTTGCGGCGTCAGCGAGTGCCGCGTGCAACTCACGCTCACGGTCGTCCAACTTCGCGACCTGTCGTTCGAGTTTGGCCAGTTCTTTGCGCGCAGCGCGGTGAGCCGCAGCGTCGGTGGGCGCGGTCGCGCTGGTATTCGCCGCGGTAGCCGTCATGGACGGTGCGAGGGCAGCACGCCGTCGCAGGTATTCGTCGATGCCGCCGGGCAAGTTGGTCAGCTTCCCGTCGCCGAACAGGGCCCACGTCGAATCACAGACTCGCTCGATGAGGTACCTGTCGTGACTGATCACGACCATCGTGCCCGCCCAGCCGTCGAGCAGGTCCTCGAGCTGCTGCAGGGTGTCGATGTCGAGGTCGTTCGTCGGCTCGTCGAGCAGCAGAACGTTGGGCTCGGCCATGAGAATTCGCGTCAACTGCAACCGACGACGCTCGCCACCCGAGAGGTCAGCGACCGGCGTTCGCTGCCGTGCGGGCGTGAACCCCAACCTTTCCGCCAACTGACCGGCAGAAATCTCCTTGTCGCCGAGCATCATTCGCTCGGCCACATCCTGAACCGCCTCCAGGACACGCATTCCCAGCGGCAGATCGTCCAATTCTTGTCGGAGCCAACCGATCTTGACGGTCTTGCCCTGCTTGCGTGAACCCGCCGCAAGTTCGATGTCACCCGCGAGAGCACGCAACAGCGTCGTCTTGCCCGACCCGTTGACACCGACCAGACCGACCCGCTCCCCCGGCGCCAAACGCCACGTCAGGTCGCGGACCAACTCGCGGCCGTCAGGGGACTGCAAGTGTGTGTCTTCGAGTTCGACCACGACGCGCCCCAACCGGCTGCGCGCGAAAGACGCAAGCGCCACGCTGTTCCGCGGCGGGGGAACGTCGGCGATCAGAGTTTCGGCGGCTTCGATTCGGTAGCGCGGCTTCGATGTTCGGGCCGGCGGACCTCGGCGCAACCACGCGAGTTCTTTGCGGGCCAGGTTGCGGCGGCGTGCTTCGGCGGCGTCGGCCTGGCGGTCACGCTCGGCGCGCGCGAAAATCCAGTCGCCGTACCCACCCACGTAGCTTTCGACCTTGCCGCCGACGACCTCCCACGTGCGGGTCGCGACCGTATCGAGGAACCAGCGATCGTGGGTCACGACGACGAGGGCGCTGCGGCGCGCGAGCAGATGTTCGGCGAGCCACTGCACGCCTTCGACGTCGAGATGGTTGGTCGGCTCGTCCAGCACCAGGAGGTCGAGGTCCTGCACCAGTGCGGCAGCGAGGGCCACCCGACGCCGTTCGCCACCCGACAGGTTGTCGACCGGCGTGTCGAGACCGTCGCCGCCGAGGGTGGAAAGGCCTATGCCCGACAAGATGTTTCGGATCCGCGAATCGCCGGCCCATTCGTGTTCCTCGCCGCCGAGCGGGTGCAGGACCACGTTGGCGACGGTCGATCCGGGCGGCAGCACGCCGCGCTGGGTGACAACGGCCATCCGCAGCCCACCGACCCGGCTCACACGTCCGGAATCCGGTTCCTCGAGCCCGGTCAGCACCTCGAGCAGGGTCGTCTTGCCGCCTCCGTTGAGCCCGACGACGCCGATGCGTTCGCCCTCGTGGACGCCGGTCGACACGGCGTCGAGCAGCGGCGCGACACCGAAGGACTTGGAAACTTGTTCGAGATTGATCAGATTGGGCACGTGCTGGTTCCCGTCATGGTTTCTTTACCGCGTCGACGTCGACCACGCGCGCCCCGTGAAACGGACCGGTGGCGACGCGAACGCTACGGCATACCCCGGCGCCGGCAAGTTCGGCACTGATGGCGATGGCCGCGTCGGCGCCGGCGCACAGGAACGCACACGTGGGCCCGGATCCCGACACGATTCCCGCCAGCGCACCTGCGTTCACACCTGCACGCAGGGTCCGGCGCAGTTCCGGTTTCAACGACAACGCCGCGGCTTGCAGGTCGTTTCCGAGCAGCGGCGCCAACTGGTGCGGATCGCCCGCGGCCAGCGACTGCAGCAACTGCTGGGCGTCCCCCACCCGCGGCGGTTGGCCTGCGCCACGCAGCCGGTCGAGTTCGCGGTAGACATCCGGTGTCTTCAGTCCACCCTTGGCCAACGCGAGAACCCAGTGAAACGTGTTGCGAGACAACACCGGTAGGAGCTTCTCGCCACGTCCCGTGCCGATGGCCGTGCCGCCGTGCAGCGAGAACGGCACATCGCTGCCGAGCTCGAGCGCGAGTTCGAACAGCTCCGCGCGGGTGAGGTCGAGATGCCAGAGCGCATTGAGCGCGAGCAGCGTCGCCGCCGCGTCCGCGCTACCGCCGGCCATTCCACCGGCCACCGGGATGCCCTTGTCGATGGCGATCTCCACGTTGGGCTCGCGTCCGACTTTGTGCGCGAGCCGCGTCGCCGCCTTCCAGACGAGATTCCGGCGATCGGTCGGGACATCGCGGGCACCTTCGCCACGAACCCGGATCGTGAGCGTTTTCGCCGGTACGACCTCGACCTCGTCCGCGAGCGACAACGCCTGAAAGACGGTGGTCAGCTCGTGGTAGCCATCGGGACGCACGTCACCTACGGCAAGGTGCAGGTTGACCTTGGAGGGTGCGCGGACCGTAACCGGGCGCGGAACGACGGATAACACAGGTGCAAGAGTAGTGCCCGGCAGGTCGGTCGCTGAACGCTACCGACCAGCCGGGCACTCTCTACGGGTCGCTAAGTTACGTCCCTCAGTTACGTCGCAGCATCCGAACGCCTACCGACAGGCCGATCACAGCCACTGTCACCGCTGCGACCGAACCTGCGAGCAGTTGAGATGCCGCGAAGTTACCCGCGAACAGTGCCCGTTCGGTGTCGACCACGTGGCGCAGGGGGTTGACCGTGACCAGTGCGCGCATCCACCCCGGCGCGTTGTCCAGCGGCAGCATCGTGCCCGACAGGATCAACATCGGGAACATCAGAGTCTGCTGCACAGTCCAGAAGACCCAGTCCTGATCTCGAACCGCGAGCGCCAATGCGTACGACAGGGCGCCGAGACCGACCCCGAACACCCCTAGAATCGCGATGCCGATTGCCGCACCGAGTGGGTTCAGGTCCAAGCCGAGCGGAAGGGCGACGAGCAGAATCAGCACGGCCTGTGCGGCGAGCGGAATCATTTCTTTGCACGCACGGCCGATGAGCAACGACGAACGATGCAGCGGGGTCACCAGCATTCGTTCATGGGATCCGTCATGCATTTCCTGCAGCAGGTTCGAGCCCGTCATCGAGGTGCCGAAGATCGCAATCATGGCAAGAACGCCTGGGACGAACCAGTTCCACACCTTGTCACCCATGCCCGGAATGCCGTCGAGCAGCGGACCGAACAGGGCCAGCAGGATCAGCGGCTGGGTCAAGCTGAAGATGATGGTGAAGGGATCGCGCGCGGCTGGCCGCAGTTCGCGAGTCATGACGATGGCGCTGTCTTTCACGATTGTGCTCATGATGGTGTGGTTTCCCTTCGAATTATCGAGCGACGGTGTGGGTTTCACGGAGGCTGCGCCCGGTCAGACCGAGGAAGACGTCGTCGAGGGTCGGCCTGCTGAGTTCGACCGCGACAGCGCGCGCGCCGACGGCCTCGCTCTCGCGGAGCAACTCGGGAATGACCGTGTCGCCGTTGCGACTCCTGATCTGCAGTCGATTGCCTGTGACGGTGACGTCGCGGACCGTCGAGATCCGTTCTGCGACAGCGGCGGCGCGGGCCGCAGCGCTCGCGTCCGACATCGAGACGACGACCAGGTCGGAGGCGAGTTCGTCTTTCAGCGCCGTCGCGGTGTCGTCGGCGATCACGACGCCTTTGTCGATCACGACGACTCGTTCCGCCATCGAATCGGCTTCTTCGAGATAGTGCGTCGTCAGGACGATGGTTGCGCCGGTCTCGGTCCGCAGGCGAAGGATGTGCTCCCACAGATTCGCCCGGCTCTGCGGATCCATACCTGTAGTCGGTTCGTCCAGGAAGATCAGCGGCGGCCGGTGAACCAGGCCGAGTGCGATGTCGAGTCGGCGGCGCTGCCCGCCCGACAGGGTGCTCACGGTGCGACCCGCGAACTCGCTGAGGTCGAGAGCGTCGATCAGCTCGGCGGCGCGCTCGCGCGACTCCTTCTTCGCCATCCCGTAGCAGAGCCCCTGCGTAAAGAGCTCGTCCCGAACGCGCTGGTTGTTGCCCGCGCCGCTCCCCTGCCCGACGTAACCGATGCTGCGCCGGACCGCGTCCCGATCGTCGACAATGCTGTGACCCGCGATTTGCGCCGTTCCCGACGTCGGCGTCAGCAATGTTGTCAGCATGCGCAGCGTCGTCGATTTGCCCGCGCCGTTCGGTCCCAGCAGCGCGACGAGTTCGCCCTCGCGCACGTCGATGTCGATACCGCGGACGGCCTCGACGATGGACTTGCCCCGCGTGAACGTCTTGGTGAGACCTCGAGTTCGAATCATCATTTCTCCCCTTCTCGTTGATTGGCTCGAAAACCAAGGTAGAAGGGATTTAGGACAACTTCGGTCCTCGATCGATGGCATTCTTTGGCTATGTGGGAAACATCAGCGCGACTGCTCCGCTTGCTGTCGCTCCTTCAGACACGTCGCGAATGGTCTGGCGCCGAACTCGCCGAGAAGTTGGACGTCACCTCGCGGACCGTGCGTCGTGACGTCGATCGGCTACGCGACCTCGGCTATCCCGTCAACGCGTCGGTCGGCGTCGGCGGCGGCTATCAACTCGGCGCCGGCGCAGAAATGCCGCCACTGCTGCTGGACGACGAAGAAGTACTCGCGGTGGCCTTCGGTTTGCAATCCGGTGCGACCGGACCCGTCGTCGGAATCGGCGAAGCGTCCCTGCGCGCTCTGACCAAGCTGCGCCAGGTCATGCCGTCACGTTTGCGCCACCGGCTCGACAGTTTGCAGGTCGACGTGGTCGCCAGGCCGCAAGCACGGTCGGCAGTCGAAGCCGGCGTGCTGTCCGCGATCGCGGCTGTCTGCCACAACCGCGAACGACTGCGCTTCGACTACAAGACCCACGGTGGCGAGGAGAGCCGCCGCGAGGTCGAGCCCTATCGACTCGTTCGCGCCGGAATGCGGTGGTATCTCGTCGCGTGGGACCTCTCGCGCGAAGACTGGCGTTCGTTCCGCGTCGACCGGATGACGCCGAAGATCCCGACCGGTCCACGATTCACCGCACGTGAGCTACCGCCCGGCGGCGCCGCGGAATTCGTTGCGGGCGGGATCAATCGGGCGACGTCTCAGGCGCGCGCGAGAGTTCACCTGCAGGCACCGATCGAGCAGATTGCGCACATGGTGCACCCGGACTGGGGCAGCGTGGAAGGTGGTGACGACGGAACGTGTGTCGTTGTGCTGAGTTCCAACTCGCTCGGGTCGGTGGCATGGTGGCTGGCGAAATTCGATGTCGACTTCACCGTGCTCGATCCGCCCGAACTGCGAGACGAATGTCGGGCGATGGCCGAGCACCACGCGCGCCTGCACGCGCGATATTCGTCTGCGTAGTTTCTAGCAGTACTTCCGGGTTATGGACAGCCGGACGCCACTGCGCGGGAGCATGACCGGTCCCCGCCGCACTGGCGTATCGGGATTCGGATCCGCCGCCGCGAACTCCGCGCGGGTGAGGAGAACTCGAAGAACCGTCCGCAGTTCCGTCTGGGCGAAAGCAGCGCCGAGGCACCGCTTCGCGCCGCCGCCGAAAGGTATCCACGCGAACGTGTTCGGCGAGCTGTGCAGGAAGCGTTCAGGCCGGAACCGATGCGGGTCGGGGTAGGTGGCGGCGCGGTGGTTGACGCCGCGGATGTAGGCGACAATCCACGTATCGGCCGGGAGTAGCCATTCACCGAGCCGAAACGGTTGTGCCGTGACGCGCGCGGTTCCGACCACAACCGGCCGCATTCGAAGAGTCTCCGCAATTACCGCGTCGCAGTACTCGGTGTCGCCCGTGGTTGCGTCGACGGTCAATCGGTCGGCAAGTTGCCTGTCGTGGACGAGATGATCGAAGATCCACGCCAGCGTGGTTGCCGTCGTTTCATGACCGGCGAGGAGCAGGGTGATCAGGTCGTCTCGAAGCTCCTGATCCGAAAGCCGTTGTCCATCTGCTGTTTCGGAGCCCATCAGCAACGCCAAGATATCGCGCCGATCGGATTCAGGCTGGCTGCGGCGACGATCGATGAGCGCCTGGAGTACATCGTGGACCTCCACGGTCGCCTTGTTGAGTCCGCGCCAGTAGCGGACGGTTCCAGCTCGGCGAGTCAGGTAGCGGAGGACGATCTGTTCACTCACGCCGTAGGCGAGCAGTCGCTCGAGCCGGGGAGCGACCGCGGCGAGTTCAGCGGAGTCGTCGATGCCGAAGACGACTCGCATGATGATTTCCAGAGTCAGCTCGCGAGCGGCTTCCAACATAGAGAACGGCTGTCCGACAGGCCACCGCGCGACCGCGCGTTCGGCGACGTCGACGATCGTGTCCTGGTAGCTCTGCAACGCGCTGCCGTTGAAGCCAGGTGTCAGCATTTTGCGGCGCCGCAGGTGTTCGGGCTCCTCTTGCACGAACATCGAGCCGGAACCGTAGATCACAGCCGAAGGCGACACACCTTTGCCGCCGAGCAGGACGTCGGGCTTGGCTGTGAAGATCTGTTTGATCAGGTCCGGGTCACTGACGACGACCGCTCTGAGGTTGGAGCCGGGAGCGCACACGGTGAAGGTATCGCCGTAGCGCTCGATCAGTTCGTCACCGACGACCTCTCCGCGACGCAGATAGTCGACGAGGTAGCGGCTCACCGAGTACAGATCGCGAATGCCGCGGGCGCCCGGTCCGGGCGGTAGCCGATAGCCAGAGTCGTTGTGCTGGTTGGAATGTACTGCAATTTCTACCATCTCGGCTCCTCAGTCTCGCCCGGCGAAGCGGACGATGAAGTCGAGAACGACAGTCCGGTAGGCGCGGCGAACGCCATCGTCGCCCGGATGTTTGACAAGGGTCAGCAGTGCGGACATACCGAGACCCAATGTGGCGCGCGCCGCCGAAGCGACGTCGAGGTCCGGACGGAAGTAACCGCGTTCGATCCCGGTCCCGTAGTAATCGACGACCATCGCCTCGAGAGTGTCCGTGACTGCCAGCAACATCGAGCCGATCTGCGGATCGACCGACGGCGCCTGGACAAGCAGCAATTGGACAGTGTCCGTCTCGTGGTCCAGCAGCGCGAACACCTGGTCGAGGATGTCGCCGGCCCGGTCCCGGTATTCGGCGAGCGAACCGATTGCGGCCGGTGCGTTGAGCCCGGCGAAGGGAGCGATCATCCGCTCGATCTTCGATTCCAGAATCGCTTCCAGCACTTGCCGTTTGCTGTCGAAGTAACGGTAAAAAGTGCCTTGCCCCGCACCCAGGCGGCTGACGATGTCGGCGATCCGGGTGTCGTGGTAACCCTTCTCGGCGAAAACCTCCGCTGCCGCGGCGACCAACTGCGCGCGGGTCTCTGCCTTCCGGCGTTCTGCCAGGGTCGCTGGCTGCGCTGCTTTGTTCACAGCGCCAGACTTGCACGGGACGGACTGGTCCGTCAACTACGGACTCGAAAGTCCGCCGGACGACGGGGTTGCCGTCGGTACCCCTTGGGGGTATGGTTCAGCGTGCACGGCAGATACCCCAACGCGGTATCCCCATCCACGCACGAGGAGGAGTTTCGACATGTCGACGTCTCGATACACCGTCACGGGAATGACCTGCGGCCATTGTGTTGCGTCGGTCCGCGAGGAGGTCGGCAACATCGACGGCGTTACCACGGTCGACGTCGACCTGGCTTCGGGCCGTTTGACCTTCGAAAGCTCTGCGCCGATCGCCGAAGCCGACGTGCTCGCAGCGGTCGACGAAGCCGGCTACGTGGCGGTGCCGGCCTGATGCGCACACCCGTGAAGCTAGCTCTCTTCGCTGTGGGACTGCTGGTGCTCTTCGGTGTCGGACTTGGCATCGGAAAGCTCAGCGACGGACCGACAGAGAAGGCATCCGCTCACTCGCACGACGAGACCGCGGCTATGGAACACGCGACGCCCGCCGGTCTGCAGGTCTCGCAGAACGGATACACGCTCGGCCCCGTTGCAGCACCGGCCGTAGCCGGACGGCCCGGCACATTGAACTACACGATCCTCGATGGCACTGGTTCTGCGACAACAGGTTTCGATACGCTACACGAGAAGCAGCTGCACTTGATCGTCGTCCGTTCGGACACGATGGAATACCGCCACGTTCATCCGACGATGGCCGCCGATGGCACCTGGTCGATCGACTGGACGTGGCCGACCGGGGGAACCTACCGCGTCTTCACCGACTTCGATCCGGCGGGCGATGCCGAACAGGTGACACTGAGCCGCACCGTCGAAGTCGCGGGTTCCTATGACCCGCAACCCCTGCCCGCACCGACGCGCACAGCCGAAATCGACGGCTACACAGTTCGATTGACCGGGGATCTCACGACCGCAGGTGAAATGCTCGAGTTCACTGTCGAACGTGACGGCCGACCGGTCACCGATCTGGAACCGTACCTGGGCGCGAACGGCCATCTCGTCGCTCTTCGCGTCGGCGATCTCGCCTACCTGCATGCGCACCCGGAAGAGGCTGAAGGCGATGCGATCACCTTCCATGTGCAGGCGCCGACTGCGGGACAGTATCGGCTCTATCTGGACTTCAAGCACGAAGGTGTCGTCCGCACAGCAGAGTTCACAGTCGATGCCGGGAACGTTCAGGCCGCGACCAACGGTCACTCAGGAGGTCACGGGTGAGCACGAATACCGTTGAACTCGCAATCACGGGAATGACCTGCGCATCGTGCGCAGCCCGGATCGAGAAGAAGCTGAACAAGCTCGACGGCGTCAGCGCAACGGTCAACTACGCCACGGAGAAGGCGAAAGTAAGCTATCCGCAGTCGATTTCGACCGATATCCTCGTGGAGCAGGTTGCGAGCGCGGGGTATTCTGCCGCACTGCCCGCAGCTGAAAAGGCTCCTCTCGAAGACGCCGACCCGGAGCTGACGTCGCTACGAACGCGGTTGCTCGTCAGCGTGGCACTTACGGTTCCTGTAATTGCGATGGCTATGGTTCCTGCGCTGCAGTTTTCGAACTGGCAGTGGTTGTCGCTCACATTGGCCGCTCCTGTGGTCGCCTGGGGTGGGCTCCCGTTCCACCGCGCCTCCTGGACGAACCTGCGTCACGGTGCGGCGACGATGGACACCCTGATTTCGCTCGGCTCGATTGCCGCTTTCACCTGGTCGGTGTATGCGCTGTTCTTCGGCGCGGCAGGCGAATCCGGCATGAAACACCCGTTCACCTTCGCCGTCGACCGCGGTGACGCGACGTCGAACATCTACCTCGAGGTCGCCGCGGGCGTCATCGTGTTCATCCTCGCGGGCAGGTACTTCGAGACGCGAGCCAAACGCCGCGCCGGCTCCGCTCTGCGTGCCCTGCTCGAACTGGGTGCGAAGGAAGTCACCGTCCTGCGGTCGGGCATCGAAACGTTGATTCCAGCAAGCGAACTGAGCGTCGGCGAGTTGTTCAAGGTCCGGCCGGGCGAGAAGGTGGCCACCGACGGCGTCGTCACCGATGGTCGCTCGACGATCGACATGAGCATGCTCACCGGCGAATCCGTTCCCGTGGACGTCGGCATCGGTGCCGACGTCGTGGGTGCGACGATCAACGTCGGCGGTGCACTCACTGTGCGCGCCACAAAGATCGGGGCCGATACGGCGCTCGCGCAGATGGCGGCGCTGGTCGAAGACGCGCAGAACGGCAAGGCGCCGGTCCAGCGGCTCGCGGACCGGATTGCGGGGGTATTCGTCCCCGTCGTCATCGGGATTGCTGCGCTGGCACTGGGCTATTGGATCGGGACCGGGAACCCAGTCGAGTTCGCATTCGGAGCCGCGGTTGCGGTGCTGATCATCGCGTGCCCCTGCGCGCTCGGACTAGCCACTCCCACAGCACTTCTGGTCGGCACCGGGCGTGGTGCGCAGCTCGGCATTCTGATCAAGGGCCCGGAAATTCTGGAGTCCAGCCGTCGAATCGACACCGTCGTACTCGACAAGACCGGGACCGTCACAAGCGGCCGGATGACCCTCGTCGAGACGATTCCGGTCACCGGTGAGTCGGTCGAGAACCTGCTTGCCTTGGCCGCGGCGGTCGAAGGCGAGTCGGAGCATCCGATCGGGCGGGCGATAGTCGAGGGAGCCGGGGCTGAACGTGCGACCGCAGTCAAGGATTTCGTCAACCACGGCGGTCGGGGCGTCGAAGGAACCGTCGATGGCACGCGGGTGCTCGCAGGACGGGCAGCGTTTCTGCGCGAGAGCGGCTTGACCGTCGACGACATCGAGACGCCGCTCGCCGACGCAGAGAACCGCGGCGGCACAGCAATCGTCGTCGGCTGGGACGGTCGCGCCCGCGGCGTGCTTGTCGTTGCGGACGTCGTCAAACCGGCCAGTGCCGAAGCGATTTCGGCGCTCCGCGACCTCGGGCTCGAGCCGGTGTTGCTGACGGGCGACAACGCAACGATCGCACGTTCGGTCGCTGCGGAGGTCGGCATCGAGACGGTGATCGCGGAGGTCCTGCCCGCCGACAAAGTCGACGCGGTCAAGCGGTTGCAGGACGAGGGCCACGTCGTCGCGATGGTCGGTGACGGCGTCAACGACGCCGCAGCACTGGCACAGGCCGATCTCGGGCTCGCGATGGGCACCGGCACGGATGTTGCGATCGCGGCGAGCGACATCACCCTGGTTCGCGGCGACCTCCGCTCGGTCGCCGACGCGATCCGGCTGTCGCGCCGCACCCTGCGCACCATCAAGGGAAACCTGGTCTGGGCGTTCGGCTACAACGTCGCCGCGATCCCGCTTGCCGCGGCAGGCCTGCTGAACCCGATGCTCGCCGGTGCTGCGATGGCGCTGTCGAGTGTGTTCGTCGTGACGAACAGCCTGCGCCTGCGGGGCTTCGCCCCCGTGCGCGGTTAGCGAGTCGCTGGACACTCTCCAACCGCGCACAGGGTCAGGTTGCTGCGAGCCGCACGAACGCCGCCGTATCGAGAGTCTCGCCACGTGCGGACGGTGAAATCCCCGCGGCAACCAGCCTCCGTTCGGCCTCGGCCGGTGAACCGGCCCAACCAGCCAGCGCGGCCCTCAGCGTCTTGCGGCGCTGCGCAAAGGCGGCATCGACAACTGCGAAGACCCGCTTGCGGTGTTCGGTGTCCATCGGCCAGGGCGGTTCGGCGTACCGGTCGATCCGAACCAGTCCCGACTCGACCTGCGGGACCGGCCAGAAGACCTGCCGACCGACCGAGCCGGCGCGGCGCACCGTTCCGAAGAATCCGGCCTTGACGCTCGGTACTCCGTAGATCCGGCCACCCGGCGGCGCGGCCAGGCGTTCGGCGACCTCGGCTTGCACCATTACGAGCGACGTCCGAATGGACGGTAACTCGGCGAGCAGATGCAGCAGAACGGGCACGGCGACGTTGTACGGAAGGTTCGCGACGAGCGCGGTCGGGACGGCGGGCAGATCGCTCGCACGCACCTGCAGTGCGTCGGCACCCACGACGCTCAGCCGGTCCGCCAAGCCAGGTGCTCGGTCGGCAACCGTTGCGGGCAGCCGACCCGCCAGGACCGGATCGATTTCGACCGCCACAACCCGGTCGACGACGTCGAGCAGCGCCAGCGTGAGCGATCCGAGCCCGGGCCCGACCTCGAGTGCAACGTCGTCGGAATCCACTCCGGCGACCGCGACGATGCGGCGCACGGTGTTCGCGTCGTGGACGAAATTCTGGCCGAGTTGCTTCGTCGGCCGTACAGACAGATCCGCGGCGAGGGCGCGCACCTCGACTGGCCCGAGGAGCGCGGCCTCGCCGCGGGGGGTACTACGAACGTCCGTCACCCCAGAAATCTAGCGTGTGGGACGACTGGGGCCGTCTATCAGCGGTAGCCGAGACGACTCGTGCAGGCCGGCCAGGCGCCCCAACCTTGACGCTGCTGGGTGACCGAAGCGATGGCGATCTGCTCTTCGCGCGTGGCGAGGTCCGCGCGGGGCGCGTACTTCAGCCCACCCTGGCGTTCCCAGGTGTTCTGATCGAACTGGACGCCGCCGTAGAAGCCGTTGCCGGTGTTGATGGCCCAGTTGCCCGTCGCTTCGCACTGCGCGAGCGCGTCCCAAATCGCGCCGTTCTCGACGGGCGGAACTTCGGTGCCCGGCTTCGCGCCCACGCGGACGGTCTTCGGCTGGGCAGGGGTGATCACCGTGGACGCGACCTCCTTGCGACCGACCTCCTTGCCGTTGACCATGGTGATCTCGAAGGTCACGTCGTGCACGCCGGGCGTACCTGGCGCCTCTTCGATGCGGCGGCTCATGTTCAGGTTGACGTCCTGGATGACGTTTTCCGGCGGCGCGAGCGGAAGGGTTTCGGTGCGCTGCTCGGTGCGGCTGCGGGTCACGGCAATCTCGAGACCGTCGGTCAGCGGGGTCTTCGCCTCGGGAACGACGACATCGGCTTCCTTCAGCGGCACGCCCTTGGCGGCGAGAAAGTCACCGACCGTCGGCGCAGCCATACGGACCTCGACCGGTTCCGAACCTGCGTCGGCAAGCTTCACAACTCGCGGATTCAGGACGTTCAGCGCCGCACCTTCCAGCGGCAGACGCTGCGAACGCGATGCCGACGTGTGTACATCCGACGCGATGTCGAGCTGCGTCAGCGCTTCTTCGACGGTCAGCGCGGTGGTCCACACCGACCGTGCTTGACCGTCCACGCTCAGGTTGACCTCGCGAGCCCGGCGCAGAACGACCGTGTCACCGTCTTCGATCGGGGTGTCCAATGCGGGCGCAACCACGTCGTGTTCCTTGACGCCGTAGCCGGCCGCGTCGAGCACTCCTTCGACGTCACTCGTCATCGTTGTGAGCGAAGTTGCTTCGCCGTCGACGTCCACGGTGATCGTTTTCTGCTTGGCAATCGCCACCGCGCCACCGACCATCAAGGTGAGGAGCAACGCCGCGATAACGGCGTAAAGCAGCGGCGATCGGCTGTTGTTGATCCGACTTAAAGCTGACATGGTCACAAGACGGTAACGGGGTATGGGGCCTCCCGCAACCGAACGGCCGATACCAGGCGGTTTGCCGGTAACGAGTCCGCATACGCGACATGATTAGATAACGGGTTTGTCGCGAGCCGGAAAATCTACTCCGGTCGAGGTCACGGCAGATTATCGCGGCAGCCGGTAGACCCGCTCCGCGGTCGCCGTCGCGGCCTCCGCCAGGTCGGTGGGATCTTGGTCACGCAGCGCCGCAAGAGCGCGAACCGTGTACGGCAGGCAGTAAGGCTCGTTGGGTGCGCCGCGATACGGATGCGGAGTCAGATAGGGCGCGTCCGTCTCGACGAGCAGCTGGTCGTCGGGCACCAGTTTGGCCGCCTCGTGCAGTTCGCGCGCATTCCGGAAGCTGACCGTTCCCGAGAAGCTGAGGACGTAGCCCGCCTCGATGCATGCCAGCGCCATCGTCGCGTCGGAAGAGAAGCAATGGAAGATGACGGTGTCCGGCGCGCCTTCGTCGAGAAGTACCGCAAGGAGGTCGTGATCGGCCTCCCGGTTGTGGATCATCAGCGGCTTGCGGACCCGCTTGGCGAGGTCGATGTGCCAGCGGAAACCCTCGACCTGCGTCTCGACGTCGGCACAGCCCTCGAGCTTGCCGGGCCAGTAGTAGTCCAGCCCAGTTTCCCCCACCGCAACCGTGCGCGGGTCGCGGACAAGGCGCTCGATCTCTGCCTTCGTGTGCTCGTCGAGTGCGTTGGCTCGCGTGGGATGGATGGCAACGGCGGCGAACACGCGGGGGTCCCAGTGCGCCGCGTCGACGGCGAATCGAGCGGCCGCGAGGTCGTCCGCAACCGTCACGACGCGGCCGACGCCCACGCTCGCGGCCCGGTCGACGACCGCCCGAACGGTCTCGGCGTCGCTCGCGCCACACGCATCGAGGTGCGTGTGCGCGTCGACGAGCGGTGACAGGGGCTCTGGCAGGTCAGGTGCGGGACGGTCGGACTTCACGCCGATTACGATAAGCGCCACTATGACTGCCACACAGGAGGCCTCCGGCCGGCCGACGTTCTACATCACCACCGCGATCGCGTATCCCAACGGCGCGCCCCACATCGGGCACGCCTACGAATACATCTCGTCCGACGCGCTGGCCCGCTTCAAACGACTCGACGGCTTCGATGTCTTCTTCATGACCGGCACCGACGAGCACGGCCAGAAGATGCAGCAGACGGCAGCAATCGAAGGCATTCCCGTCGAAGATCTCGCGGCACGCAACTCCGACGTGTTCGAGGCGATGGACAAAGCCCTCGATATCTCGTTCGACCGCTTCATCCGCACGACCGACGACGACCATCAACTCGCGAGCGTCGAGATCTGGCAGCGGATGCTGGCGAACGGCGATATCTACCTCGACAAGTACGCAGGCTGGTACTCGGTTCGCGACGAGGCGTTCTATACCGAGGGCGAAACAACCCTGCTCGACGACGGAACCCGCATCTCCACGGAGTCGAAGACGCCGGTCGTGTGGACCGAAGAGTCGACGTACTTCTTCCGGCTCTCCGCATATCAGGACAAGCTTCTTGCGCTCTACGCCGAGCATCCCGAGTTCCTCGAACCGGCCACACGCCGCAACGAGATCACGAGTTTCGTCAAGGGCGGCCTGCGCGACCTGTCGATTTCGCGGACGACCTTCGATTGGGGTGTTCCGGTCCCCGGCGATCCCGCGCACGTCATGTACGTCTGGGTCGACGCGCTGACCAACTACCTCACCGGCGTCGGTTTCCCCGACGTCGATTCCGTGGCCTTCCAGCGCTTCTGGCCGGCGGACGTCCACATCATCGGCAAGGACATCACGCGTTTCCACGCGGTGTACTGGCCCGCGTTCCTGATGTCGGCAGGTATCGAATTGCCGAAACGTGTTTTCGTGCACGGGTTTCTGTACAACAAGGGCGAAAAGATGTCGAAGTCGGTCGGCAACGTGGTCGACCCGCTCGCGCTCGTCGAGCAGTACGGCGTCGACCAGCTCCGCTTCTTCCTGTTGCGCGAAATCTCCTACGGCCAGGACGGCAGCTACAGCCACGAAGCGATCGTCGGACGGATCAACGCCGACCTCGCCAACGAACTCGGCAACCTCGCTCAGCGGTCGCTGACGATGGTGGCCAAGAACCTCGACGGACTTGTGCCCACGCCCGGCGAGTTCACGCCAGAGGATCGCACAATGCTGGACCTGGCAGGCGGTCTGCTCGACAAGTGCCGGGCCGAATTCGATGTGCAGGCAATACATCTCGGGGTCGAGGCGATCTGGTCCGTGCTCGGCGAGACAAACCGCTACTTCTCCGCGCAGGCACCGTGGGTGCTGCGCAAAACCGATCCCCCACGGATGGCGACGGTCCTCTACGTCACCCTCGAGGTCGTGCGGATCGTCGGGATCCTTGTCCAGCCCCTGATGCCAGGGTCGGGTGCGAAGATTCTCGACCTGCTCGGCCAGGACGAGGGGAAGCGGCAGTTCGCGGATATCGCCACCCCGATTGTTGCGGGGACGCCCCTGCCCCCGCCGGCTCCGGTGTTCCCCCGCTTCGTCGAACCCGAGTAGGCCACGAGGTGACTCGGCGTGTCTTTGGGTGACACGCCGAGTACCTGCCCAGCCGCACCCCTCCTCGGGATCCGCACCCCGACTTGCCGAACGACACGCCGAGGCCGCCCCGAAAAGGGGTGCGAGGCACCGTGGATCGCCGAACAGGCCCCCGCCGCGACGACCACTCGCCAGGTACTCCGCCAAAGACCTGCTCGGCGCGGCGCGCAGTGACACCCCGAGCACCCCCACAGCCGCACCCCTCCTCGGGATCCGCACCCTGACTTGCCGAACGACACGCCGAGGCCGCCCCGAAAAGAGGTGCGAGGCACCGAGGATCGCCGAGCAGGCCCCTGCCGCGCCGACCACTCGCCCAATGCTCCGCCAACAACCTGCTCGGCACCCCCACCCGGCACGGCCCACAGCGACTCACCGCGCACCCCCACAGCCGCACCCCTCCTCGGGATCCGCACCCCGACTTGCCGAACGACACGCCGCGGCCGCCCCTAAAAGAGGTGCGAGGCACCGAGGATCGCCGAACAGGCCAACCGAGCCACGCCCACTCCCCGCCAGATCCCGGAGTAGTCACCGATCTTTAACCGAATCGTTCCCGCGCTCAAACGGCGCGGCGACGAAACTTGTCGGTGGGGTGGTGCAGACTCACGGCATGAACTCTAGAACACACGTTCGAGGTCGCAACTTGTACTCCGTCCCAGCTCAGATGGACAACACCGCCGTTCTGGACGCCCTCGCGGCGGTCTACGAAAGGGGCTGGCAGCCTGCCGACGTCCTCCACATAACGAGGCGCACGCTCGGCAACGGCGAGTCCCGCCTGGCCGTCTGGGCGATCTTGTACGAGTCGGCGCTCTCGCGGGCCGAAGATCGCGCGCCGCTTGCCTGGGTGACGCAATTGCGAACGATCGCCGAGCAGAACGCGGATCCCGGGTCGAACAGCGCGACCACCGTCCAGCGGACCGCCGTGGCGCACCTGTGGCGCCACCTGCCGCGCCTTGCGGGCGAATGCGCGCGGCCCTCGGCCTGGCCGGACCACCGCGCGGTGGAATCGATCCCGGAGGCGACCGGCGGCGACCCGAAGGTGCTCGGCAAGATCCGGGGACTGCTCGCGAAGGCAGAATCGACCGAGTACGCCGAGGAAGCCGAAACTTTCACCGCCAAAGCCCAGGAGTTGATGACCAAATACGCGGTAACCGCCGCACTGTTGGGCGCACGCGGCGAAGGCGGGACGCGAACCATCGTGCGCAGCAGCCGAATTCACCTCGAGAATCCGTATGTGAAGGAGAAGGCGCTGCTGCTCTCCGAGATCGGCAACGCAAATCGGGTGCGGACCGTTTGGTTCAACAAACTCGCGATGGCAACCTGCGTGGGAACACCGATCGATCTCGAACAGTCCGAGCTCCTGTTCACGTCCCTTCTCGTGCAGGCCACGAGGGCCATGCAGGAGGCATCACTTCGCGCCAAGTCGATCGATCCCGAAGGTTCACCGACTTCGTTTCGACGCGCGTTCCTCTACGGTTTCGCCATTCGCATCGGCCAGCGTTTGAAGCTCGCCGGCCAGGCGGTCATTGCACAGGCCGCGGCCGGAGCGGATGTTTCGGTCCGCGACGCATTGCCCGTATTGGCCGACCAGGCAGCCGCGGTCGATGCAGCCTTCGACCGTATGTTCCCGGCGACGAAAGCGACACGCTCGAGCAAGATCGACGAGTCCGGCTACTTCGCGGGCCGTTCCGCAGCCGATCGTGCGTCGTTGCACAACGACGGCTTCTCCGGGCGGGTCGCAAATGCCGGCTAGACCGCCCGCCGCGATGCGAGCACAGCCTCGTACAACTCGCGCTTTGAGACGCCCGGAGTCGCCGCTCGAGCACACGCATCCTTCAGACCCACACCCGATTCGACCAGCGCCTCGACCGCATCGACAAGGTCGACGGGCTCTGCCGCCGTCAACTGCGCTCCTTCGAGGACGACTGTGACCTCACCCCGGACCCCACCGGCCGCCCATTCGGCAAGCTCACCGAGCGAACCGCGGACGACCTCCTCGTACGTCTTCGTCAGCTCCCGGCACACCGCGGCGCGGCGGTCGGCGCCCAAGACCGCGACGGCATCGGCCAGGCAATCCTCGAGTCGATGCGGCGCCTCGAAGAACACACACGCGCGGGACTCGTTCACGAGCGTTTCGAACCACGCGCGCCGCTGGCCGCCCTTGCGAGGCGCGAAACCGTCGAAACAGAACCGCTCGACCGGAAGACCCGACAACGCCAACGCAGTCGTTACCGCAGACGGACCTGGCAAGCAGGTGACAGCCAGCTTCGCGTCGATACAGGCAGCGACAAGTCGATATCCCGGGTCGCTGACCGACGGCATACCGGCGTCGGTCACGAGTAGGACCGTGAGACCGCTGGCGATGTCCGCGACCAGCGCGGGTATCCGGGTCTCCTCGACGTGGTCGTAGAAACTCACGACGCGGCCGCCGATCGTGACGCCCAGGGATTTCGCCAAAGTCTTGGTGCGCCTCGTATCTTCGGCGGCGACGACGTCCACGGTCGACAGCGCCTCCCGCAGCCGGTCCGATGCGTCACGGACCTCTCCCAATGGCGTCGCGGCGAGAACCAGCCTGCCGACCGCCGGGTCGTGCTCACGCCCGCCTTCCATTCGAGACAGCATACGATCGGAGGCGTGACTCAGCTGACGGACGGGGGCCTGTGACAACTGCAGTCGCCTCGCCGCCTCCCGCGCGCGTGGATTCCGAACGCCCGGTGACCAGTCCTGCGCCGCTCCTCCCCGCACTCGATCCTGGACCGACGGACACTTTGCGCGGCTGGGTCGTCACTGGTTTCATCACGCTGATCGCGGCCGTCACGCGTCTCACGATGCTCAACTACCCGACCGATGGCGGCACACCGGTTTTCGACGAAAAGCATTACGCGCCGCAGGCCTGGCAGGTGCTCACGGGCGGCTGGCTCGAAGACAATCCCGGATACGGGCTGGTCGTTCATCCCCCGGTAGGTAAGCAACTGATCGCGCTGGGTGAGGCGATCTTCGGCTACGAATCATGGGGCTGGCGATTCTCGTCCGCCGTAGCGGGGACGTTGATCGTCCTGCTGGTCGTGCGGATCGTGCGGCGCTTGTCACGGTCGACGATGGTCGGCGCCATCGCGGGGATCTTGATGATCGCCGAGAGCGTTACCTTCGTCTCGTCCCGGCTCGGCATGCTCGATATCTTCCTGGCCTTGTTCGCGGTCGCTGCGCTGGGCTGTCTCGTCGTCGATCGAGACGAGATGCGCCGCCGCTATGCGGTAGTGGCGGCCCAGCAACGAATGGGTCTGTCCGAATTCGGACCGCGCATGGGCGTGCGCTGGTGGCGTTTCGGTGCGGGCGTCATGCTCGGCCTTGCCTGCGGAACCAAGTGGTCGGGGATCTACTTCATCGCGTTCTTCGGTGTGCTCTGCATCGGTTTCGACATCGCTGCGCGGCGGGCTTACGGCGTGCAACGCCCCTGGCTGGGCACCGCACTGCGCGACCTCGGACCCGCGCTCTACGCCTTGGTTCTGGTTCCGGTCGCGGTCTACCTGGCGACCTACTGGCCATGGTTTGCGAGTGAAACCGGCGTCGACAGGCACGCCGTCGGCGTGAAAGTCGGCACCGACGGACCGTTCTCCTTCATTCCGGACGCCCTGCGCTCCCTCTGGTACTACAGCGGAAACGTTCTGAACTTTCACGAGGAGCTGACCAACTCCGCGGGCAACCGGCACCCGTGGGAGTCCAAGCCGTGGACCTGGCCGATGGGCCTGCGGCCGATGCTGTACTACTTCGTCGACGGCGACTCCGTCAGCGGGTGCGAGCACACGAGCTGCGTGAAGGCGATTCTGCTCGTCGGCACGCCGGCGATGTGGTGGCTCGCGCTCGCGATCCTCGCGTGGGGCATGTGGCAGTTCCTCGTCCGGCGGGACTGGCGCTACGCGACGGTGCTGACTGCCTACGGCGCGGCGCTGTTGCCGTGGTTCCTCACGCTGGACCGGCAGATGTACTACTTCTACGCCGTCGCCCTTGCACCGTTCCTGGTGATGGCACTGGCGCTCACGCTCGGCGACATCATCGGGAAAGCATCGAATTCGGACGAACGACGATCAACCGGTTTACTCGCGGTAAGTCTCTACATCGGACTTGTCATCGCCAACTTCGTCTGGTTGTGGCCGATCCTGACCGCGGCGCCGATCTCTGCCTCGAATTGGGACCTGCAACAGTGGCTCCCAAGCTGGCGCTGAGCCTGCAGCCGACCTAAGCGTTGGCCGGATCCTGGACATTCAGCGCAGCGACCACCAGCTCGACGGCGTCGGCGTCGGTGAGTCCGAGCCGTCGCACCTCCGCGACGTACTCGGTAGCCGCCAAACCCGCCCGGTCGCGAGTCGGATCGCCGGTCGACGAAATGAACGAACCCTGCCGACCGCGCGTTTCGATCACGCCGTCCTGTTCGAGTTCGCGATAGGTTCGCGCGACAGTGTTCGGCGCAAGCCCGAGATCTTCTGCCAGCTTGCGAACGGTCGGAATTCGCGTGCCGGCCACGAGTTCACCCGCCTGGACCCGCGACATGATCGCGAGGCGCAACTGCTCGAACGGCGGTGTCGACGCCGAATCATGATCGATCGCAATGTGCAGAAGGTCCGTCGTCACAACGCTTTCACCGCCTCGGCGATCGAGCTGTCTCCCGCCGTCAACATCAGGGTCGTGCCCTTTGTCCCGGGAGAGTCGAGCAGCGCGATGATAACCGCCGCAACGTCGGCACGCGAGACATCGCCCTTCGGGATCTGCCCCGCGGACAGCGTCACCAAGCCGGAAGGGTCGTCGTCGGTCAAGCGTCCCGGCCGCAGGATCGTCCAGTCCAGCCCGTCCCGTGCGCGAAGGTCGACTTCGGCGGCCGTTTTGGCCGCGATATACGCGGCCCAATTCTCATCGGCGGATGCAGGTACCGCCTCGCCCGCGCCGAACGAGCTGATTTGTACGAACCGCCGCACACCGGCACTTTCTGCGGCCGCCGCTAGCAGTACCGCGGCACCGCGATCGACGGTGTCCTTGCGTGCCGCTCCGCTACCCGGACCGGCACCCGCCGCGAAGACGATCGCGGTCGCACCGCTCAGAGCATCCGCGACCTCGGATTCCGATGCCTGCTCCAAATCGAGCACAAGCGGGCGAGCGCCCCATGCAGTGACCTCGTCGGTGTGCGCTGGATTGCGGATGAGCGCGACCGCGTCGATGCCCCGATCCGCACACAGCTCGATCATGTGCCGCGCGATCTGACCGTGTCCACCGGCAATGACTACACATGGCGCCGTCATACTGGCATCCTGCCGCATGGACAATGGCAACCATGGCGAAAACTGTCACGATCTACCACAACCCGCGCTGCAGCACGTCACGCAAGGTTCTGGGAATGATCCAGGAATCCGGCGTCGAGCCCACGATCGTCAAGTACCTCGACACACCGCCTTCGCACGACGGCCTGCGGAAGCTGCTCGACGACGCCGGCCTGCGCCCTGGCCAAGCAATCCGTAGACGCGAAGCGCTCTACGCCGAGCTCGGCCTCGCCGATGCCGACGACGATGCGCTCATCGACGCGATGGTCGCCAACCCGATCCTCATCGAACGCCCGATTGTCGTGACAGACAAGGGCACTCGAATCGCTCGACCGGCGGAGTCGGTCGCCGAAATTTTGTGACAGCTCAGGCACTCCGCCAGATCGGGCACGACATACACCGCGGACCACCACGACCGGAGCCGAGTTCGGACCCTGAAATTCGGAGCACCTCGATTCCGGAGGCCTCGAGGCGGTTGTTGGTTTCGACGTTGCGTTCGTAGGCGACGACCACACCGGGCTCGATCGCGAGCGTGTTGTTGCCGTCGTCCCACTGTTCTCGCTCCGCGGTGATCGAGTCGATCGCCGTGTCGATCACACGCAATTTCCCGATGCCCATCGCGCTCGCCGCCGCTTCGACGAACGGCACCGGACCGCGAATGTCGACACCCGAGTCCTCGCGGTGAATCGTGAACGCCGACAGCTCGTCGTGCACTGCCTGGTACATGACGACGGCGTCGTCGTCGACCATCGTGCAGACGGTGTCGAGGTGCATCGTCGCGCGATTCTGTTCGATCGGTACGACAAGAACCGTGTGCGCAAGGTCGTCGTCGAAGAGGCTGCGCGCCAGCGCTTCCGCGCCTGCAGGTGTCGTCCGCTCCCCGACTCCGACGGCGACCACACCACTCGAGAGCAGCAGCACATCACCGCCCTCGACGGGCGCGGTGTGCGATTCGTACGCCCGACGCACACCGAGGAAACGCGGGTGGAAGGCGTAGATCAGATCGGTCAGCGAGGTCTCGCGCTTGCGGGCCGGCATCGCGAGCGCTGTGATCGCCACGCGACGGCCGATCCAGAACGACGAGTCTCTGGTGAACATCAGGTTCGGGAGCGGGTCGATGACGAAGTCCGAGCCGTGATACATCCGCCGGACCAACGACGCTTCGCTGGGACCGATGGGTAGCTCGTCGAACGTCATCCCGGCCATGAGGATCGTCGCGAGTTCGCCAGGAGCAATCTGGCGTAGATGGCCGGCCAATTCATCGGCCAATGCGCGCCCGAGCCGTCGCGGCTCGACCGCTGCGGTCACGCCCTGAACGCGCGCGGCGCCGCTGACCGCGAAAGTCTCCGTGAGCATCTGCGCCAGCAGCAGGACCTCGACCCCCCGGCTCCGCAGCAGATCCGCGAAAACGTCGTGCTCGGCTTGCGCGCGGTCCACCCACGGCACCCCGTCGAAGAGCAACTGATCGTTGTTTCGCGGGGTCAGGCGCTTCAGCTCGTCACCGGGCCTGTGCAACAGCACCGTCCGCAGCCGGTCGACCTCGGAGGTCGCGCCGAATTCCGGCACGGCGCGCCGCTCACCTGCTGACCCCGCCGACACGCCGGATTTCATCCCTTCACGGTATGTCAGCAGCGGCCACAATGGCCGGCCACCCGGCCGTGCGACGAACCTCGAGTAATGTTGTGGAATGGACAAACCGGACTGGAAAGCCAAGGAGCTCACGCCGGGGCAGCTTTCCGAACGGAGTGGCGTCGCCATTTCTGCTTTGCATTTCTACGAACGCGAAGGGCTGATCACCAGCCGGCGGACGAGCGGCAATCAGCGCCGCTACCACCGCGAAACCCTGCGCCGAGTCGCGTTCATCCGGATCTCGCAAAGAGTCGGAATTCCACTGGGCGATATCCGCACAGCGCTCGACACCCTCCCCGAGGGTCGGACTCCGACGCGCAAGGACTGGGCGCGCCTCTCGACCGCCTGGCGTACGGACCTCGATCAGCGGATCACTCAGCTGACCCGCCTGCGCGACAACCTGGACGGTTGCATCGGCTGCGGCTGCCTCTCGCTCGGCAGCTGCTCACTCGTCAACTCACACGACCAGCTCGGCCAGAACGGTCCTGGCGCAAGGGTTCTCGACGTCGAGCTCAATCACCCTTGACGACGGGTGGCAGGAACCTGCTGAACCGGTCGTTGGCTGCCTGCATCGCAAGCTCGTACGGCAGAGCGAACTTGCGTGCCCACCAGTAGCCGAAGCGGATATCGAACGACGTGTACACCATGAATCGATTCTTCTTGATGCCTGAGATGATGGCGCTGGCCGCCTTTTCCGGCGTGATCGCACGCTTTTCGAAGGCGTGAATGTAGCGCGCGACCTTGGGATCCTCTCGGTCGATCCCCGCGATCTCGACAGTGCCGACAAGCGGCGTCTTCACCGCACCCGGCACGACGAGGTGCACTCCGATCCGGTGGCGTTTCAGGTCGTAGCGCAGCACCTCCGACACGCCGCGCAGACCGAACTTGCTCGCGCTGTACGCCGCATGCCACGGCAGGGCCAACAGTCCGGCCGCCGACGACACGTTCACGAGATGACCGCCGCGACCTGCGCGCACCATCGGCGGAACGAACGTCTCGATGACGTGAATGGGACCCATCAGGTTGACATCGATCAACGACTTCCAGTGCCGGTGCTCGAGGTTTTCCACCGTGCCCCATGCGGAGATACCCGCGACGTTCATGACGATGTCCATGCTGCCGAACTGGTCGTGTACCTCGGCCCCGAAGAGCGTCACAGCGTCGTAATCGGAGATGTCGAGCGCCTTTGCGAAGCTGACCGTGCCGCCGTTCGCGATCACCAACTCGGCGGTCTCCTTGAGACCCTTCTCGTTGATATCGGTCAGGAACAGCTCGGCACCCTCCGCCGCCGCCGCGAGCGCGGTTGCTCGACCGATACCGCTGGCCGCACCGGTGACGAGCGTCTTTTTGTCGTTCAGGATGCTGACCACGTTATGTCCTTGTCCACGTCGTCAATCTACTGTTCCGTAGGGTACAGCCGTTCAGGCAGTCGGCTCCAACTCGAGCGCCGAGAGCATGCCGCCGACCGACGCCGGCCACCCGAACTGCTCGGCCCGCGACCGCGCCGCACGTCGTCGTCCCGCCTGCGGCAGCGTCAGCACGTCGTGCACCGCACCTGCGAATGCGTACGGATTGTTGTCTGCAACAGCACCGCATTCGGCGGTGACGATGTCCGCGAGAGCCGAGGACCGCGACGCCACAACCGGAGTCCCCGCAGCCAGCGCCTCCAGCGCAGCCAGACCGAAGGTCTCGTGCGGTCCGGGCGCGAGCGACACATCGGCAGTGGCGAGCAGGGTGGCGAGGCGCTCGCGGTCTCCGATGAACCCAGCGAAGTGCACTGGTAGGCCGCGGGCACGCCGCTCGAGAGACTCGCGGCGAGGTCCGTCACCGGCGATGACCAGCCGCACGTCGATCCCCTGCTTGCGCAGCGCTGCAACGGCTTCGACACTCCGATCGACGCGCTTCTCGACCGACAACCGCCCGCAATGGACGAGCAGGGGTCGCGTCGACTCCGCGAGACTGGACCGGAGTCCCGGGTCGTGCCGACCGGGCCGAAAAAGCTCGAGGTCGACTCCGAGCGGAACCCGGCGCACGTTCGTCGCTCCGATTCGACAGAATTCCTCGCGCGCGAATTCGGTTGTGCAGACGACGGTGTCGTAGTTCTCGGCGGTGTGGCGATTCGCCAAATCGGCGGCGCGGCGCGCGATGTCGTCCGGCAGCACCTGGCCGAGCAGGCGGTCGAGGCGCTCGTGCGAAATCATCACACTGACGACGTCGCGTGCCCGCGCCCAACGTCCGAAACCTCGCAGGGTCAACCGATCCGAAACCTCGAGCGCGTCGGGGGCCAACCCGGCAAGGACATCCGCCACGCGCCTCGGATCGGCCGCCCGGTACCCACCGGTGAATGGAATTTCCAACGCAGGCAGCGTGATTCGCAGTACCCCGCTCGAAAGAATCTGCTCGGTCCGACTCGGCCCCGGCACGATGAGAACGACCTCGTGACCGCGTTCGACGTATCCGGCACCAAGGTGGTGCAACGCCGTCTTCAAGCCGCCCGAACGCGGACCGTAGAAATTCGCCAGCTGAATGATCCGCACGCAACGATGGTGTCTGTGCACGCGCCCCGGACAACGAACTGCGCGTGAACTGCGGTCGAAAAGCTGGCGACACCTACACCGGAACGGGCGTCCGGCGTACGCCGAGGGACACGATGGCCGCCACCGCGCACATGGCCGCCGCTGCAAACCAGGCGATCGTGTACTGCCCGGTCGCGTCCCGGACGACACCGGCCGCGACCGACGCGAACGCCGCGCCGATCTGGTGCGCGGCAAACACCCAGCCGAAGACGATGGTCCCCGATTCGCCGAACGCGTCGCGGCACAATGCGGCGGTCGGCGGAACCGTCGCAACCCAATCGAGGCCGTAAACGACGACGAAGAGGACGATGCTCGGTTTGACGGTGTCGGCCAACAGGATCGGCAGGAGCATCAATCCGACTCCACGGAACCCGTAGTACAGCGCGAGCAGAATGCGCGGATCGACGCGGTCGGTCAACGCGCCGGATGCGATCGTGCCGACGATGTCGAAGACGCCGACGACGGCAAGCAGTCCGGCAGCCGTCGTCTCGGCCATTCCGTGGTCGTGCGCCGAAGGAATGAAGTGCGTGCCGATGAGCCCGTTGGTTGTGGCGCCGCAAATGGCGAAACCGCCTGCGAGCGCCCAGAAGGTGCGCGTCTTCGCAGCCTCCCGCAGCGCCTGCACGGCGCGTCGGGCAGCGCCATGACCGGATGGCGGTCGCTCGAGAGCGATATCCGACGACATCCCGTACGGCCGCACGCCGCGATCGACCGGGTAATCCCGCAGGAACGTAAGCACGAGGGGCACGACGAGCAGCGCCGCGAACGCGATGATCAGCGACGCGATCCGCCATCCGGACCGTTCGGCAACCCAGGCGATGACCGGCAGAAAGATGAGCTGACCCGTTGCGCTTCCCGCTGTCAGGACACCCATCACCAAGCCACGGCGCTTGACGAACCAGCGATTCGCGATCGTCGCCGCAAATGCGAGCGCCATCGAACCCGTGCCGAGCCCGACCAGGACCCCCCACAACAGCATCAGCTGCCAACTCGCCGTCATGAAGATGGTCACGCCGCTGCCCGCGGAGATCAACAGAAGCGCGCACGTGACGACCTGGCGAATTCCGAAGCGATCCATGAGTGCCGCGGCGAACGGCGCCGTCAGTCCGTACAACACGAGGTTGACGCCCACCGCCGTCGACAGCAGCCCACGCGACCAACCGAATTCGTCTTCGAGCGGCACCATCAGCACACCGGGCGCTGCCCTGAACCCTGCGGCACCGATCAGTGCGACAAAGGCAACGGCGGCAACGATCCACGCTGGATGCAGTCGATGCCCGCCGCCCGTCGGTGCGGCGCGCACGATTGGCTTGTTCACATTTCAACCGTAGCGGGCAGCCTGTGCGGGGTGTCAGCCCTGCAGTGCCTCGATCGGGATCGAGCCCGCCGCGAAGAGCTCCTCGACTCGCGCGGGTGGAACCGGCCGCGAGATCAGGAAGCCTTGCGCCCTGTGGCAACCGAGTTCGAGCAGCGTGCGCGCCGCGATCTCGGTCTCGACGCCTTCGGCGACAAGTGCCAGACCGAACGAATTTGCAAGTCCAACTATCGATTTCACGATGGCCAGGTCGTCGGCATCTTGACCGAGCCGCTGCACGAAACCCAGATCGATCTTCAGGGCGTCGACCGTCAGCGCCTTGAGGTGCGACAACGACGAGTAGCCGGTCCCGAAATCGTCGATCGCAACTTGGACGCCGATCTTCTTGAGACCCTCGAGAGTGATTCGCGTGCGCGTCAGGTCTTGCACAACAACGTGTTCCGTTATTTCGAGGCACACCGAGGCGCCGTCAAGACCGAATTCCTTCAGCACCTTGTCGACGGAAGCCACGAAATCGAGACTGACGAGCTGGACCGGGGACACATTGATTCGGAGCACGATGTCGGACGCCAAGCCTTTGCGCCGCCATTCCGCGAGTTGCCGGCACGCCTCACGGATGACCCATCGGCCCAGTTCACCGGCCAAGTTCGTGGCCTCCGCGACCTGAATGAACATGCCGGGGTACAGGAGTCCGCGGGTGGGATGCTCCCACCGCACGAGCGCTTCGACGGCAAGAATCTTGCCGGTGCGCAGGTCGACCTCGGGCTGGTAGTGCAGGAGCAGCGAATCGCTTTCTACCGCGTGCCGCAGATGCAACTCGATGTCGTCGCGCAGGGCGTGCTGCGCACGCATTTCGTCACTGAATGTCACGATCCCGTTGCCACCGGCAGACTTGGCGGCCAAAACAGCCTGGTCGGCCTGCCGCAGTACGTCCGATACCGAAGTTTCACCGGGAATTCCCACGGCGACGCCGATGCTCACGCTGCGACTCACTTTTTCGCCGCCGACCACGACCCGCTCGCCGAAGAATCGCTTGATTCGCTCAGCCTCCCGCTGTGCATCGCTCGCCGTCAGGGGGACGGCGGGAACGATCACAAACTCGTCTCCCCCGAGGCGCGCAATCATGTCTCGCGGGTCGGTCTGATCGCGCAACCGCTTGGCGAGTGCCCGGATGAATTGGTCGCCCGCGGCATGGCCCAGGAAGTCGTTGAGCGCCTTCAGCCGATCCAGATCGATGAAGAGCGCCGCCACTGGGCCCGGTTGGCCTGGCTTCAGCCGGTGCTCCATGTACTCGAGAAGAGCGCGTCGGTTCGAGAGACCGGTCAGGTCGTCGTGCGCGGCAATGTGGCGCAGTCGCTCTTCGGCTTCGATTCGGCCCTGCAGTTGCGCGAAGAGTGCCGCGATGGCCTTGAGCGAATTGACCTCGTCATCCGACCAGTGACGATCGGAACTCTTGGTCAAAGTGACATTGCCGGTGGGTATTCCCGCAGATACGAGTGGCGCCGAAACGAACGAGACTTCCGGCCAGCCGGCACCGGCCAGCACCCGTTCCTCGTACTCGGGAAATTCGCCGCGCGGCCGGCCGAAGTACGGAAACGTGCGGGTTTCCGACGCTCTGAATGCATCATCGGCATCGGCGAAGTAGATCACTCCGAGCGGATCGGGCACAGGCTTGACCGGACGTACGGGGCACTCCGCGACAAGAACCGTCGCGTGAATGTTGTGGTCGTTGTACCTCAGGCAGGTGTGGTCCACCTCGAAAAACGCGAGCAATTCCGCCAGTACGCCTTCGGTCACCGACACCATCGTCGTGGCGTCAGCACCCATCAATCTCGTCGCAATGTCTGTGACGAGAAGATCGAGACTCCGCCGGATATCGACGCTACTCACCGAATCGCCTCCCATACCGCCAGCACCAAAGAGCCACACCCATTCTGGGGACTCCCCGAGAGTCGTAAGCGTAGCCGTCGCGATCTCGTAACTCGACCGCAGCGCGTAATTCTTACGGTTCGATGGTCAGGTTAGCGACTACATTGGGTGCGAGCAGGAGATTCCGGTTGACATAAACCGTCGAGTGCATCGTCGAGGCAAACTCGAATACGGCCGGAAGGCAAAGACAGCCCTTGGCCGAATCGCCGAATCGCCGCAGCCACAATTGCTCCGCCGAGCTGCACGTCGGATCCGAGCTGAGGCCACGTCGACAATGACGTCCCAATCTCTGACATCGATGCGAGCAGTTGCGGAGACATCGAATCGCGCTCCAGAAAATCGATTACGAACTCGGCGCGGTCGGCCGGCGACATAGCTGCGAGGGACCCCCTGTCGATCGCACCTACCAACCCGTGCATGAGTGGCCAATTCGGATCCAGATCGTATCGTTCGACATCGAGCAGGCCACGATCGCTCGTTTCCATCAACACCGGAATTCCGCGTCCACGTGCCGCTTCGCGAACCGCAATCTTGATATCCATCGAGTCGCATTCCTCGACAACCAGATCGAGCCCGTCGAGGAACGCGGCGATAGAGCTGTCCGAGATCCCGGAAGGAACAGCGTCGACCCGCAAGTACGGATCCACCTCAGCAATGCGACGGGCGGCAACGTATGCCTTGTTCTCGCCGATGTCGAGGACCGAGGCAGGAATTCGATTCAAATTCGACAACGAGATCTCGTCGAAATCCGCCAATCGAAGCTCGCCACAGAGTCCTTCGAGCGCGATTGTGTGTGCAATGGCGTGTCCGACGCTCAGCCCGACAACACCGATGGTCAGCGCCTCGAACCTCGCCTGAGCCTCCGACGTGATCTTGTTGCGGTTCCGGTCCAGGCGCAATCGGCGAAAGGCACGGGGGCCAGGTAGGTGGAGAACCGCGCGACGCCACGGGTAGTACACCCAACGCGCAGGCTCATCTCGAATCTCTGCCGGCAATGGTGGAACCAGCTCAGCCATCTCCTCGGTCAACAGGTTGCTTTTGTCGACTACGAGAACGGAATCGTCACGGCGCAACCGCTCGAGATACGCGGCATCGGCAGGATCTGCGATGTCGAGCACCCTGGGCGCGTACTGATCGGCCGGCAATTCTTGTATGTGCCTATTGGTCACAGTTTGGCCAATGCCACGTTGAATCTGTCTGTGGGCAGACCGATGCTGTCTGCGAGATCCATCCACTCGGACAACGTCGTCAGCACTTGGCCGTGATCGGCCACATCTGCGAACGTTTCGCGATCCCACCAAACCAACTTGGTCCGATAGCGATCGGTGGGGTATGCCGCCGCTGGAATCTCCTCCACCGGAAGGCCACCGGATTTGCGCCACAGCGGCAGGACATGGTCCGCGCCGGTACCGACGGCATACTTCACGTTCCAAATCGCCGTCGCATGCAGAATGCACCGCGAGATCACGTCCGAGATAGCGGACTTGTTTTTGGCGTCGGGCGCTACCCACCCGGTTTTCAGCTCGACGACGCCGTCGTCGAGCCTGTCCGCGACGAGCTGCCGAACTGCATCTTGACCGACGCAGCCTTCCCATTCCTCGACCGCATGGGCTTCGTCGGCGAATGTGTACGGACCCTGGCAGCGGACGCCACCGACAATCGCACCCTGTGAATCCTCGACCACGAAGAAGAGCGTTGTGGAAGCCCCGTCTTCGATTCGGTCGTATTCCAGGGCGCTCACGACACCATAGGCCTGGTAGCTGTGCAGCGCGCCGTCCAGATACTGGCGCCACATCTCGGGATCCCGTCGGGGGGTGCAGAGGCGGACCCGGCACTGCGACCGGCGATCGAAGAATCCCGGGTGGGCATCGATTCCAAGCGTGCGCAGGTGTGTTGCCGAAGCCGCGATGGGATCAGACTGGGTGTCTGCGAACATAACGTCGGTCATTTTGGTTCCAATCGGTCTCTGAGTCCGCAATACAAGCGGAGTCTGGGATGAAACTCGGCGGCGAGCCTTATTAGGCAGCACGCCGTCGCATCCAATTATCCCGATAGTTTTCGGTAACGGAACAGTCGCAGAGAACAATTGCTCAAACGTCCAATCAGCAATAAATAGCTGAATGGTTGCGACATGTCAGAATGTCGACGAAAAGGCCGAAATCGATTGCGCGAGTTGCTTTTCGGAGTTAGCTGGCGACCGAGATAAGGAGCTCGACACTACCGTCCCGATGGAAAATTTCCATTTCCGCACCGTAGGCACGCGTTATCGATCCGAGATCGGCGGCTGCCTTGGCCTGCACCCACAGATCCTCAATTGGATCGGAATACTCGCCATTAGGTTTGAACACTGCGTAAATACCTTTCGGCACCAACGCAAAAACGTCTCCGAACGGGATCTCATCCGTAGATTCATACGCAAAACAGACCAAAACATTGCTTTGGCCGGTCGAATCAGGGATGTAGACGGTAAAGACTTCGTTTCGATCTTCGGCACGCTCCCAGAGGCGGCCCTTCAAGAATTCGACCAGTTCGCTGGAACCGACCTTGAACCCCGGCGTCACTCTCGGCACGACAAGCCCGCCGAACAACTGCCGCTCCCGGATGACGAATGCTTGGCTCATAGGTCGCTCGCCGCCCTCGCTCACGCCTTCTCGCCCGGGCGCTCGATGGAGAGGTACAGGTCGATCTTGTACGCATGCGGGTAGCACTCGAAGTCCCCCGCGAAGGTTCGCTTTATCTCGTTGTGTTCCTCGGCGTAATTGATCTGCGTCCACAGGTCGGCCATCACCTTCGGAAACTGGCCGATGGCGGAGAACCGGGCGTAGTGACCACGCGGTACCCGAGCGACCAAATGGCCGCGCGTGACGGCGTCGAGTGACGAGCACTCGTAGCCCACGATCTGCGTATTGTACGTTTCCAGATCCGGCGAGAAATCCGTATATATGGACGCGAGCGGCCCGGCAAAGTCCTGTTTCAGGACCGCCGACCACGCTTCTTCGAGCGCTTGATCGCGCAATTTGCCCAGGGCCCGCTTCGGACTGCGCACCGGCAACCCAGCCACCCAGGTCTCACCGCGTTCCACAATCTGAAACTGCATCGGACTCCTTCGAATCAGACCGGGCGAACCTTCGAGCGGAGCGCCACAATTCTAACAATTGCCGAAACTTACAGCCGGAGAAAGAGGCGCTGACCGCTTTACGCCGAACTGTTGCGCCTACGAAGAACACAATAATTGGAGCAACTCACTGTGCTGCGAGGAGGGACCGTATTGCAAATAAGCATGCCCTGTGCGAGCGATCGGCAAATGCCGTTGACGATTGTACTGGTGGAGCTGAGGGGAATCGAACCCCTGACCTCTTCGATGCGAACGAAGCGCGCTACCAACTGCGCTACAGCCCCGTGCGGTCACGTTCAACCGCGCTGCGCAACTCTAGCAGGCACCCCGCCGGTACTCCGAATCGAGGTCTGCCAAAGCCCGGATTCCGTACCTATTCGCCTGCTGCCCTTCGCATTCCACCGGCGCCCTTGGGCTCAGATGTACGTCTGCCCATCGTCATATCCGGATGATCCAGGTAGTCGAAAGCTGGGTCTTCGTCATCACATTCGAGGACGACAGCACCCGGGCGGCGCAATCGCGTCGGTACCAGACGCAACTCGTCATCGGTTGCCGACTCGACACCGAGCCGGGCACGCCCGAGCCGGGCCATGCGGCGACGGCGAATCTCTTCTTCCATCCGCACCTGCTTGCGCAGGTAGCTGAGGTACGTCGCGAGCATGGCCACCGCGATGGCGCAGGCCCACCACATCTTCGGCGAGATGATCATTCCGAGTGCCGCCGTCATCAGCGACGCCAGCACGAGCCCAAGCACCGCACGTTGCCGGAACGAGTAGCGTGCGGCACGCGCTATCGCATCGGCCTGCGGATCGAAACCACCGCGACCGCGCCTGCTCGGGACGTAGTCCTCCTGCGACTCGCCGTCGCGGGCGGTCGGTCGGCCGGACCGGCGCCTCGGCTCGTCACGCCGATCGACATCATCGTCGCGACGGTCGAAGTCATCGCCGCCTCGATCGAAATCGTCGTCGATCATGTCGCTTGCTTCGTCTGCGCGAGTGTCCATCAGGTCCTCCGCGTCGATGCCGGGTCTTTGGGTACGAGATTCCATTGGCGTCGGTTGCCAATCAGGATCACTGTCATGGCCCGTCGCCGGCGAGTATGCAGCGCGACGTTTCGAACCGCCGCGGAACAACACCCTGGTGGCGAGCGCGACATCGGTGGTTTGCCGGATGCGCGGATGCCGGTCGGCGAGCAGCGGAAACAGGACGAAAAGCCACAGCACGACCAGCCCGATCCACAAGATCGAATTCGGCATTGCGGTGACCACCTCCCGTCCGCGCCACTTGCTCTGACGACAACTCTGACGGTCCCAAGGCTAGTGTCCGACACGCCGCGAACCCCCGCGACGCGCCGGATGCTCAACCACAACTGTCACTTCAGTAACAGAGCTACGCCCAGCTGGCTTTGCCCGCCCGACAGAGGCGGTCCACGACCGTCCCGACGACCTCTTCTTGCGTTATCCCGACGAGCAGGTGGTCACGCCACGCGCCGTCGACGTCCAGATAGCGCTCGAGCAGGCCTTCCGTCCGAAATCCCACGTTTCGCAGAACTGCTTGGCTGGCAAGGTTTTCCGGCCGGACGGTGGCCTCGACCCGGTGTAACCCGACCGGACCGAAGCAGTGATCGAGCCCGAGCGCGAGGGCTGCCGTCGCGACGCCGCCGCCACCGACATCCTTCGCCACCCAGTAGCCGATCCAGGCCGACCGTAGCGGTCCGCGGATGATGTTTCCGATCGTCAGCTGACCGCAGAACCGGCCGTCGACCTCGATGACAAGCGGAATCATGTGGCCCTTACGGGCTTCCGACTTCAACGTCGACCACAACCCTGGCCAGTTGGACGTGTGATGGCGAGCCTCCCACGGCCCGGTCCCGGTCGGTTCCCACGGCTGCAGATGGTCGCGATCACGCGTGCGGATCCGGCTCCAGACCGACCCGTCACGCAACCTGATCGGCCGCAGGCTCACCACTCCCGCAGCAACCCGCACCGACCCCAACTGCGCAGGCCAACCGGGATGGCTCGACCACTTCACTACGTTGTTTCCCATGTTGGTGCGGCCGCGACTCAACCACGTTGCGCGAGAAATGCAACATCCACTTCGTCGCCGGTGCGTATTTCGGTGACGTCTGGATCGATCACGACGAGGCAATTGGCCTCGGCAAGCGTCGCGAGCAGGTGCGAAGACGACCCGGGTGCCCCGCCCAGTGCCTGAACCAGGTACTCCCCCGTCGATTCGTCGCGCATGAGCTGCGCGCGCAGGAATCCCTTGCGGTTCTTGATCGATGTGATCGGGCCGACCGTGCGTGCGGAGACGATTCGCCGCATCGGCTGCCGCCGCCCGAGTGCTATTCGAATGAGCGGGCGGACCATCACCTCGAACACCACAAGCGCACCAACAGGATTGGCCGGTAGGAGAAAAGTCGGAACTTCGTCGCGGCCGAGTTGCCCGAAACCCTGCACAGAGCCGGGATGCATTGCGACACGCTCGACTTCCAGCTTGCCGAGTTCGGCCAACGCCTCCCGCACCTGCTCGGAGGCGCTGCCGCCGACCGCCCCCGCAATGACGACGAGTTCGGATCGGATCAGCTGGCCTTCGACGATCTCCCGCAACCGTTTCGGATCGGTGCCGACTATCCCGACGCGGTTGACGTCCGCGCCGGCGTCGCGGGCCGCTGCCGCCAGCGCATAGGAGTTGACGTCGAAAACCTGACCGGGTCCCGGGACTCGATCGATGTCGACCAACTCGCCGCCGACCGAAATGATCGACACCCGAGGTCGCGGGTGAACGAGAACCTTGTCGCGCCCGACCGCCGCGAGCAACCCGACCTGAGCAGCGCCGATGATCGTGCCCGAGCGGACAGCGACATCGCCGGGCTGCACGTCGTCGCCGGCCCTGCGAACGAAATCGCCGGACCTGACGGGCGCGAGGACCTTGATGCGGTCGCGGCTGCGGTTGGTCCGGTCGAGCGGGAGAACAGCATCGGCAAGGGTCGGCATCGGAGCACCGGTGTCGACCCGGACAGCTTGGCGGGGCTGCAAACGCGTCGGCGTGCGTGACCCCGCCACCACTTCGCCGACAACAGGAAGGAGCACATCGGCGGTGTCGGCGGCTTCGCCGCGGCCGTCGATGCCGACGGCTGCCACATCGACACTTCGCACGGCATAGCCGTCGATAGCGGCTTGATCGAAGCCCGGCAATGCGTTCTCGGTGATCACTTCCTCGGCGCACAGCAGACCCTGCGCTTCCGATATCGCGACTCGGACCGGGCGCGGAGCGACAGCCGCAGCAGTCACTCTCGTCAATTGGTCCTCGACCGAGCGCATGGCTCCCTTCCGGTACGTCCTGTCAGTGCAAGCGGCTTATTCGTACGTCGTGAGCTGGGGCGCCCAGTCGTCGCTGAGCCGGTGCACCAGCCACTCACGCAGGGACGGTCCGTATTCGTCACTGTCCAAGGCAAAGTCAACCGCAGCGCGCAGGTAGCCGCCAGGATTTCCGAGGTCGTGTCGCGCACCGCGATGCACGACGACGTGAACCGGATGACCCTCCGAGATCAACAATGCGATGGCATCGGTCAGCTGAAGCTCACCGCCGGAACCGGGTTTGATCCGGCGCAGGGCATCGAAGATTGCACGATCGAGCAGGTACCGGCCTGCGGCGGCGAACGTCGAGGGCGCATCCTCGATCGCCGGCTTCTCGACCATGCTCAGCACTTTGAGGACGTTCGGGTTCACCGCGTCCGGCACTTCTTCGACCTCGAAGACGCCGTAGGCGCTCACCTGGTCTTTGGGAACGTCGATCGCACACAGCACCGAGCCGCCGCGCTTACGCCGAACGCGCGACATCACATCGAGCACACCTCGCGGTACGACGAGATCGTCGGGCAGCAGAACCGCGATGGCGGTCTCGTCGTCGTCGAGGACCTTTTCGGCCTGCGCGACGGCGTGTCCGAGCCCGAGCGGTTCCTCCTGGACCACCGACTCGACTTCCAGCAGTCCTGGCGCTTTTCGCACCTTCTCGAGCAATTTGAACTTGCCCTTGGCCTTGAGCTTGCTTTCGAGGACGAGGTCTTCGACGAAGTGCGCCACGACGCCGTCCTTACCGGGCGACGTCACGATCACGAGCCGCTCGGCTCCCGAATCGGCCGCCTCTCCGGCAACCAACTCGATACCCGGCGTGTCCACGACGGGAAGCAATTCCTTCGGCACTGTCTTCGTCGCCGGTAGAAACCTGGTTCCCATGCCTGCAGCGGGCACCACGGCTGTTCGAAAGCACGGCGTAACGGTTTCACCAGTGCCAGCTGTCATACCCAACACCCTATCTACTCGTGGCGTGCGCATTGCGTCCGATGCAGCCTATGGTGAACCGCGTGAACTCGCGCGCAGATCGGCGCCAGCCCGATTCACCCGGCAAAGCGGAGTGGCGCAAAAGAATTCTGCGCGCCCGTCGGGCCTTGGATTCCGCCGTTCATGAATCCGAAGCCCATTCGCTCGCCGCCGCTGCGCGGGTGCTGGCAGTCGCAGACGCCACGGTGTGCGCATATGTCCCGGTAGGCAGCGAACCCGGCTCTATTGCAATGCTCGACGAACTGGTGAGCGGCGGCTCGCGCGTGTTGCTACCGGTCGCGCGCGAAGCGGGCCCACTGCGTTGGGCGCAATACGAGGGGACCGACTCGCTCGTCCCGGCGCCGTTCGGGTTACTGGAACCCGCGGGCCACGTCCTGGCCGAAGAAGAGATCGCGTCGGCGACAATCGTTCTCGTGCCCGCGCTCGCGGTGGACCGCCGGGGAGTACGGCTCGGCCGTGGCGCGGGGTTCTACGACCGCACCCTCGGAATGGCCGGTCCACGTGCACGTTTGCTTGCTGTTGTGCGCGACGACGAGGTTGTCGACCACCTGCCCGCGGACCCGCACGACAGGCCGATTCACGCCGCGCTGACACCCAATCATGGGATCATCGAACTCGGTGCCTTGTGAGATCGCTCGCGGAATAACACCAGGAATAGCGGTGTTGGCACTGTGGCCGGTAGAGTGCTAGAACTTGCGCTCTTCGGTGAACCGGAGCAAACACTGCGGAGGAAACAGTGCCTACCTATTCGTATGCGTGTACTCAGTGCGACAACCGATTCGACATCGTGCAGTCGTTCTCCGACGATGCGTTGACGGTCTGCTCCGAGTGCTCGGGCAAGCTCCGCAAGCTGTTCAACTCGGTCGGAATCGTCTTCAAGGGCAGCGGTTTCTACCGCAACGACAGCCGGGACAGCAAGGCCGGTTCCAGCGTGACGGCCTCTTCGGACTCCTCGAGCAAGTCCGAATCCAGCTCATCGAGCGACTCGGCGAAAAAGTCCGAAACCAGTTCGTCGACCCCCGCCAAGCCGTCGACGACACAGGCCGTGGCCAGCTAGTTCGCGGGTTATCCACAAGCTTTCGGTTATCCACAGGTGCCGCCTTTGCGACCCGTCCACGAGGTTGGTGCGATCTAGGCTCCGGTCATGCCACGCCAGCACCGCCTTGCTCCAGCTCTGCACCACCGCCTGTCCGAGTCCATGCGGCCCAACTGGGCGCGTACCGTACTGGCTCGACGTATAGCCGCGGCAGCACTTCTCGTGCTCGCCGCGGCCTTGTTCGTTCGTGGTGACCCGAATACCGAGCGCGCGGCCGTGGTCGTCGCACATCGCGACCTTGCACCGGGCCGAGTGTTGAGCGCCGAGGACGTCACCGTCGTCGAAAACCCGGCGGCAACCCTGCCCGCCGGGGCACTGCGCGAGGCGAGCGACGTGATCGGCCGAACGCTGGCGGGTGCTGTTCGGGACGGCGAAATGCTGACCGATGTCGCGGTACTCGGTCCGCGTCTGGCCGCTGCAGCGGTTGGTTCCGCGGATTCCCGCGTCGTTCCGGTGCGTTTGGCCGACCCGGGCGTTGCTGAGCTGTTGCGGGAGGGTGATCGTGTGGACGTTGTCACAGCCGACGACCGCACCGACCCCACCACACTCGCGACCGATGCGGCGGTGGTCCTGGTCGCGCGGACGGGTACCGAGCGCGCGAGCTCGGAACCGGTCGTCATGCTGGCGCTGCCATTGCGTGAGGCCGGAGCGGTTGCCGGAGCGTCGCTCACGAAGGCGCTGACGGTTATCTTGCACTGAAACCGAATGGATTTCGACAACGTAACTAAGCACGCGGCGAGCCCACTCAGTCGTTAGCATTCTCGAGTATCCGGTAGGCACCAACCACAGCGAACGATCGGAGTTTCAGAATGCTCAAGGGCTTCAAAGACTTTCTTATGAAAGGCAATGTCGTAGACCTGGCGGTCGCGTTCGTCATGGGCACGGCGTTCACCGCGATTGTCACGGCATTCAGCACCAAGATCATCAACCCGATGATCGCCGCACTCGGCGGCGGCAACAGCATCGGACTGGGTTTCCAAATTCGCGGCGACAACCCGAACACGTTCATCGACATCGGCGCTGTCATCACGGCCGGCATCAACTTCACGTTGATCGCGGCAGTCCTCTACTTCGTGCTCGTGATGCCGATGGATACCGTCAAGAAGCGCCGGATTCAGGAAGGCGACGTCGAACTCTCCGACAACGACGTGCTCATCCAGATTCGCGATCTGCTTTCCACCGGCAGCGCGCCGGGGGTCGAAGGCGGCAAGCACGGCGGCGCCTAAAGCGCTTCGCTTTTCTCGCGGGCCCAGCACCGAACAAGGTGCTGGGCCTAGCTTTACCCCCGACCTCCCGCCGAGTGTGCACCTTTCGCTGCCTGCACTCGACAATGCGGCGAAAAGTGCACACTCGCGGGGTGACTGGACACGAAAAAGCCTGTGCCCGACCGGTTTACCGGTCGGGCACAGGCCGTCGAACTCAACTACGAACAGCTATCCGATCAGTTACGGAAGATCGGGCCATACGCAACGACGGTGTCGCCGTTGTCGCTGACAACCTTCACGTACGGACGGATGCTGGTCTGACCGAGCACACCGGTGACGGTGCCCTGAATACCACCAATGGCGATCGAGCCCGAACCACCCGTGACAGAGCCCTCTGCGACGTCTACGGAAACGATACCGGGACCGAAGCTGGCGCCAATTTCCATGCCGATAACCGGGATCAGGTTTGTGAACAGCAACGCTATTCCTGCACCATCCTGGTCGGCGGCGAGGTCTAGCTCAAGGTCTGGCGACTGCCACTTGAAGTAGACGCGACCGTCGGCAGTTGCAGGATAGCCGATCTGGTAGCCGAGAGTCACGGTCCCCGAGAAGTCGTCACCTGCAACGAAGCCTGCGCGACCGCTGTGGAAGAACTCCCGTGAAACCGGGTTACCGTCGAGCGGCGGTACAAACGAAATGCTCGTGTCGATCGTCTGGGCCTCGATGCGGTTTCCGCCGCCATCGACGATGTAAGCCGATCCATCGAGTGCGGCCGATGCGGTGCCGCTGTTACCCAGCGCCAAAGCAATCGTGGCGACAGACGCGATGGCTACCGCGCGGATGAATCCCAATCCACGGCGCCGGCGGAACGTACGTGTTTCCGTCATCAACCTCATCCATTCATTTTTCAGTGCCGCCCGGCAAGAGCGGCCCCAGCCACGGCTCTCGAGGCTGGGCGAGCAGTTCCCAATGGGATCCAGCGGTAGTATTTCGCAAAGTGATTACGGTCATGTAACGGCCCGCAAACTCCTCGCAAACTACGCTGAACGTGGTCTAAGCGCAGAAAAGGTGAACCACGCTTAGGACCGGCTCGAAACAGGACACTAACGGGCTGATAAAGAACCGGCAACGGCAAGCCTCACCGGGCAAGTGTGATCTACATCACATTCGGCCTTCGCAATGTTTCCCGAGGCCCGAACTGGGCGCCTCCTGTGATCTTGGTCATTGCCCTGACCTGCAAGTTCACGTCAATGACACAAAACCACAGAGATTGCAACAATCAATTGCCGAACCCGGCACAGATCAGTGCTGCTAGACGTGATGCGGTGGTACCTCTCCGCGAATCCAATCGTCGGCATGTTTACCTGACGACCTTTCGTCGGAATTTTCTTCGTCACACCATTTATCGGACAAAGATTCGCCAAAAACGCGATCCAACTTTGCCCGATCGACCGCTTTCGATTGCGGTCGATCGGACCGACCGGTATTGCTTTCGGTCCCGTCGGAGATTTCTATTCCGCCAATCCGGAAAGCTCGCCGATCACGTGCGTCGCCAGCGGAGTCAAAGTAGCCATGCCGTCGCGGATCGCGGCGCGCGATGCGGCGAGGTTTACGACGAGTGTGCTTCCCGACACGCCGACCAGACCGCGTGAGAGACCTGCATCGAGCGCGCCGGCAGCCAGACCCGAAGAACGGAGGGCCTCGCTGATACCCAACAATTCGCGGTCGAGGACGTCGGCAGTCGCATCCGGCGTGACGTCACGCGGCGACACACCTGTACCGCCGACCGAAATGACAAGGTCGACGCCACCGATCACCGCAGTGTTCAGCGCGTTCCGGATTTCGACCTCGTCAGCGGCGACGAGAACCGTCGCGTCGACGAGGAAGCCTGCTTCGTTGAGCAACTCCGTGACCAGCGGGCCGGTACTGCTCGACCCGTCTGTGTGGGCAACACGGTCGTCGACAATCACTACGAGAGCACGGCCCGCAACTGGGACATCGATTTCCATGCTGCCTACCGTAGTGCCACGCAGTTCTCGCGTAGAGACCTGCCCGGGAAACGAATACTGGGTACGCCCGATCGTCCGCATCAACGGCCACCGGTCTCGGGTGCCTGCGTCAGCGTGACCTCGACCGACTTCTCGTTTCTGCCGTTCTCGTCGGTGTAGGTCACCGACACCTTGTCTCCTGGCTCGCGGGACCGGATGGCGGCGATGAGTGCGTCTCCGGAATCGATGCGACGCTCGTCGACCTTGATGATGACCGAATTCTTCGGAATCCCCGCAAGCTCGGCAGGTCCGCCCGCGGTCACATCCGTGACGCGTGCGCCGTTGGCCTCGTCCTGCGACGGAACCTGCACACCGATGAGCGCGTGCGTGGCTCTGCCCGTCGTACGCAATTCGTCGGCGATGCGCGCTGCGGTATCCACCGGAATCGCGAAGCCGAGACCGATCGAGCCGCTCTGCGCCTGCTGACCGGACTCGCCGCCCAAGGTCGCGATGGCGGTGTTGATGCCGACGAGCTTGCCGTTCATGTCGACGAGCGCGCCGCCGGAGTTGCCAGGATTGATCGCAGCGTCGGTCTGCACCGCGTCGATGACGGTGTTCTGATTGTTCGAGTCACCGCTCGTCGACACCGGGCGGTTGAGCGACGACACGATTCCGCTGGTGACCGTGCCGGCCAGGCCGAGCGGCGAGCCGATCGCGACAACCTGCTGGCCGACCTGCAAACCCGACGAATCACCGAGTTCGATCGGCGTCAAGCCGGTCTTTCCGTCGACCTTGATCACGGCGAGGTCCGAAACTGCGTCGGCACCGACGACCGTTGCGGGCGCGGTGGACCCATCCGAGAAGACCACGGTGATTCTGCCGTCGCGGCCTGCGCCGGACGCGACGTGATTGTTGGTCAGGATCATGCCGTCCGACGAGAGGACCACACCCGAACCTTCACCTTCGGCACGCTCGCCCACGATCTTGATCATCACGACGCTGGGAACGACCTTGTTCGCGACCGCCTGCACCGAACCCGCCGGCGCGTTGATAGCCGGAGTCGCGCTGGTCTTGGGCGCATCGAGCGCGTTCGTGCTCGATGCACCACTGGAACTGTTCGAATTCTCGGTGGCCAACACGCCGACCGCACCGCCGACGCCACCACTCACCAGTGCAAGGACGCAAGCCCCCGCGACGAGTCCCGCACGACCGCGGCGGCGCGGAGCCACCGGCTGGGCCTGCGTCGGCGCGTATCCATAGGTTCCGTACGCGGGTGGCTGCTGCGGAAAGTCCGCAGGTCCGAACTGCGCTGCTGTACGGTGCGCGTGGACGTCGGTGCGGCGAATGTCGGACGTGTTGTAGTGACCCGAATCGGTGGGATAGCCCTGGCTCGGCTGGTTGCCGGCGCCGGATTGGCCCTCGGCACCTATCTGGTTGTCGGACATCGGTCCCCGCTTCCTTACTAGTACGGCTCGGTCGAGCGGTACCCATACGTGTCTTGCGTCAAGCATGTCGACGGCGGCTGAGAGCGAACTGAGACCGGCATATCAGTTTGCCGAGACAATGCTGTCAGTCCACCTGCGGCGAGCCCGGTTCCCTGCCGCGCCGGTCCCCTGGCTCGAATGTGCCCGGTTCGCCGGGCAGCACGATCCTGATTATTGCGCCCCCCCGCGTCGATGTCCCGATCGCGATCGTTCCGCCATGTTTGACGACCACCTGCCGCACGATCGCCAATCCCAGCCCCGAACCGGGCATCGAGCGCGACGCCATGGTCCGATAGAAGCGTTCGAAGACGAGCTCACGCTCTTCCGCCGGGATGCCGGGTCCGGCGTCGTCGACCGACAACTCGATCAATCCGCCACCCAGATGCCGCATCAGCACGTCGACCCGCTCCCCCGGCGGGCTCCATTTCGCCGCGTTGTCGAGAACGTTGAGAACCGCGCGTTGCAAACCGGCCTCGTGGCCGTACACGAACCACGGCTCGAGGACCGCTGTGAACGCAATTTCGTTGCGGCGCCTGCGCGCTCGTTCGAGTGCACGCTCGACGACGTCCGCGAGGTCGACCCGTTCGTAAACGGTTTCAGGCGCATCCTCGCGGGCAAGGTCCACGAGATCGCCTACCAGCGTGGACAATTCCTCGATCTGCGCGATGACGTCGGCGCGCAGTTCGATCATGTCCTCGTCCGGAACCCGTGGCGCCCCAGGGCGACTCGACGCGATGAGCAGTTCCGTGTTGGTGCGCAACGAGGTCAGCGGCGTACGCAACTCGTGGCCCGCATCGGCGACGAGCCGGCTCTGGCGGTCGCGCGACTCCGCGAGCGCACGCAGCATCGTATTGAAACTCTCTGTGAGCCTTGCCAGTTCGTCGTTGCCGGTGACCGGTATAGGTGTCAGGTCGTCGGTTCGGGCGACGCGCTCGGCCGCTGCGGTCAACCGGGCAATCGGCCGCAGTCCAGTCCGTCCGACCGCCGTACCGGCAACCGCTGCCAGCACGACTCCGCAGCCACCCACGATGAACAACACCCACGCAAGCCGGTCGAGGACCTCACCGGTCGGCTGGAGCCGTTGGGCGAGAACGAGAGTGCTGCCGGTATGGGTTCGCGCGGTGAGGACGCGGTGGCCGTCGGCGGTGTGCAGTGACGTCTGTCGTTCACCTTTCGCCACGGCCATTTCGTCGGCGCCGATCGGCGCGTTCGATCCCGGCGGCATGTAGACGTTCAGGTCGGGGAAGATCAGCGCAACGCTGATGTCCTTCGAATAGAACGTCGCAAAGTCGATGAACCGGACGTCGAGCGCGTCGAGGTTGTTGTCGATCAGGGTCGCGGCGCGTGTCTTCAACTGTTCGTCGACGTCCGCGTACAACGCTCGCGCCACAACCGCGTAGGCGGCGATCGCCATCACAGCCACCGCGATAGCGACCACGGACGCCGCAAGCAATGTGACGCGCCAGCGCAACGACACCGAGCGCGTCAACGGCATGGGTGGACGCATTTCGTTCGCGACCGAAACACCGACCGGCGCCAACGGCTTCGTGCCCGATGCACCTCCGTTGACGCCGGTGGGAGTGTCTCGGTGCAGCCCCAACCTCACTGTGCCGAACGCCTCACGGTGGGGTCTCCCGCAATACGTAGCCGACGCCGCGCACGGTATGGATCAGCCGCGGTTCGCCGTCCGCCTCGGTCTTGCGACGTAGATAGCCGACGTAGACCTCGAGCGCATTTCCGGACGTCGGGAAGTCGTAACCCCAGACTTCCTCGAGAATCCGGCTGCGCGTGAGCACACGACGGGGGTTGGCCAGCAGCATCTCCAGCAGGGAGAACTCGGTGCGAGTCAGGCTGATCTGCCGATCCCCGCGCGTGACCTCACGGGTCACCGGGTCTAGGCATAGGTCGTCGAATTGCATTGCCTCCGAATCCATCCCCGGCTCAGGAGCCGCACGGCGCAGCAGTGCGCGCAGCCGTGCGAGCAGTTCCTCGAGCGCGAACGGTTTCGGCAGGTAGTCGTCGGCTCCCGCGTCGAGACCGGCGACCCGCTCGGAGACCGAGTCCCGCGCGGTGAGGACGAGAATCGGCAAGTCGTCACCCGTGCTGCGCAGCCGTCGGCACACCTCGAGTCCGTCGAGCCGGGGCATCATCACGTCGAGGACCAACGCGTCGGGACGAGACAGGGTGGTCTTGTCGAGAGCATCGACACCGTCGACTGCCAGGTCGACTGTGTATCCGTTGAAGGTGAGCGAGCGGCGCAACGACTCCCGGACGGCCCGATCGTCGTCGACTACCAATATGCGCATGTCAACAGTTTGGCCCGCGCGACTGAGATCTGTCTGAGAACTCGCTCTGTGACCTACGGTACGAGGCCGAGTCGGGCAGCCTTGAGCAGCCTCCGCGGCACCTTGCGGACAACGCCGTCGACCGTGACCGGAACCAGTTCGGGGTTGTTCGCCTTCCATTGCGCCCGGCGCTTACGCGTGTTCGACCGCGACATTCGGCGCTTCGGGACGGCCACGTCAGGCACCCGCCTTTCGCGAGCGACGGCCGTAGCGACGCTCGAAGCGCTCGACCCGGCCGGCATTGTCGAGGACCCTGTGCGCCCCGGTCCAGAACGGGTGCGAGTCGGATGTCACATCCACGACGATCAGCGGATACGTGTTGCCGTCGGTCCATTCGACGACGCGGTCGCTGACGCTCGTCGAGCGCGTGAGGAAGCGGAATCCGGTGCCGGAATCCTGGAAGACCACCGGGTGGTAGTCGGGGTGAATGTCCGGCTTCATGCCTGATCCTCTCGTTCGCTGTCGACAAATGGCGATTCGCTTGTGCCGCATGGTTCTTCGTGCCAGTCACCGAACGGGTCGGGCCAGTGGCGCCATTGCGCCTGCTCCAGCAACTCGTCGTCGGTCACGAGCGCCCACTGCAAGGCACGGTCGATTTCGGACGGGTCCGCATCGTGCACCAGCGCAATCAACGAGTTGTCCCTGTCACCGAACCGGTCCGACCACCGCAGAGCGGCCATGACCCGACGTTCCGGCGACTCGGCTTCACGCTCGGGCTGAGTCATCGACACCAGCCACTTCCCCGCATGCCCGACTCGAAGTCCGCCACCGGCAGACTCCAGCCACAGCGCGTTCTCGGGTTGGGTCGCCACCCAGATCCGGCCCCGAGCCGTGACAACGCCGTCGAGCAAAGTGTCGATGGCCTCGTGCAGGCGTTGCGGGTGGAACGGGCGTGCAGCCGAGAATTCCACGATCGCGACGCCGTTCTCGTAGGTCAACGGCGGTTCACCGCGTAGCAGCGGCCCATGCGGGTCGGCAAATGCGCCGTGGCGCGCGTTCGCGGGAACCACTGCCAGTAGCCCGCGCACGTCGAGTCGGGCACCGTCGGTCCACAGCATCGGCACCGACGGCGCAAGCCTTGCCAGTACAGCGGTCAGCTTGGCGGCGGCGAGGGGGTCTGCAGCGTTGCCACTCACGACGAGCGCATCTGCGTACTCGACCTGACCGACAACGACCTGCGCGACGGTCCGATCGTCACCGGGTCCGTTGCCGCATTCGGCTACCCGGCCGGCGAGCGTGTCGTCGCCGGTCGCGTCGGACAGCCAGGACTCGGCGTCGATGCAGGTGAGCACCGCAGCCACTTGCACATCCCTGCTGGCGGGTCCGTCGATCTGCCCGACCACGCCGGACACGACCACGTTTTCGATCGCCCAGCACACGGCTTCCGGTTCCAGCGTGCGGTCGAGTTCCACGACGATCCGGCGAACCTGGCTGCGTACAGCCAACTTTCGCAACAGCGGCAGCAAGTCTGCGCGGACCGTGCACGAGACGCAGCCGTTGACCAGTTCGAGAATCGACACGTTCTCACGGCCGTCCGAATTGATCACCGTTCGATGGACGACCCCCTGCGCGACATCACGGAGATCGTGGTGAACGAGAATCGTCCCCTCTTCGAGCAACGACCGTGCGGTTGTCGCAGTCGGCCCGGACCATCCCGAGACGAGGACAACCTCCGCTCGCCGATCCTGCCGCCTTCGAACCTGCTGGCTCACGCTCACCCTTTCGATAACGATTGTCATTAACGGTTTCGAACGGTACCGTGAATCTTCGCCGTTGTCGACAACGATTGTCATTATTGAAGGGAGCTGCATATGTCCGCCCACTGCATGGTCACCGGACGCAAGCCAGGTTTCGGCAAGTCCGTATCCCACTCGCACAAGCGCACCAACAGACGCTGGAACCCGAACGTCAGCCGCAAGACCTACTACCTGCCCAGCGAAGGCCGCCGCGTCACGCTCACCGTCTCGGCCAAGGGAATCAAGACCGTCGACCGCGACGGCATCGAAGCGGTCGTGGCACGAATTCGGGCATCCGGAGTGAAAGTCTGATGGCGCGCAACGAGATCCGCCCAATCGTCAAGCTGAAGTCCACCGCCGGAACGGGCTACACGTACGTCACGCGAAAGAACCGCGGGAGCGGAGCGACCCGAAGACACAGCAATGATTCCGCACGCCTTGTGCTGCGGAAGTACGACCCGCGGGTCCGCCGGCATGTCGATTTTCGCGAGGAGCGATAAACAGTGGCCAAGAAGTCCAAAATTGCGCGAAACGAACAGCGCAAGATCATCGTCGCGCGCTACGCGGAGCGGCGCGCGGAACTGAAGGACATCGTCCGTCGACCTGCGAGTGGCGAGGCCGAGAAAGCGGCAGCACAGGTTGCGCTACACAAGCTTCCGCGCGATGCAAGTCCGGTACGATTGCGGAATCGAGACGCAGCTGACGGTCGTCCGCGCGGTCACCTTCGAAAGTTCGGCTTGTCCCGGATCCGGGTCCGGGAGCTGGCTCATCGTGGTGAGTTGCCCGGCGTCCGGAAGTCGAGTTGGTGAGGAGCCAGCCATGGCAGTCAAACGAGCACCGTCGAAGAAGGTTCGCGACGAGCAGGGTCGCCGACCGAAGAAGAACCCGCTGATCGCCGCGGGCATCGAAGACGTCGACTACAAGGACGTCAATCTGCTGCGCACCTTCATCTCCGACCGCGGGAAGATCCGTAGCCGCCGCGTCACAGGTCTGACACCGCAGCAACAGCGACAGGTGGCCGTCGCGGTCAAGAACGCCCGGGAAATGGCACTGCTGCCGTTCACGAGCAGGTAGCTGAGACCGAAAGGGCGGGTGTCGCGACTCCTTCGCGACACCCGCCCTTCTCGTCGCTTACGGGATGGTGAGGACCTGGCCCGGGTTGATCAGATCCGGGTTGTCGATGCCACTCGCGTTGGCGATTTCCTGGTAGCGGTTGCCGTCGCCGTAGAAACGCTCGGCGATTGCCCACAGGGTGTCACCCGGCTCGACCGTGTAGGTCTGTGCCGCCGGGGGCGCCTCGACCGGCGGTGCCGGCGCCGGCTCGGGCTCCGGAGCGGGCTCCGGCTCGGCCGGCGCGACGTACGGGGTGTCAGTGACCGTATTGGATGCCCACAGCGACGAACCGCTCGCCGAGTACAGCACGACGTTGCGGTCTGCCTGGAGAACCAACTTCGCGCCGTCGGCGCTCTTGTTCGTCTTCGAATCCCACTTGACCTCACCGGAACCCGTGTAGAGAACGAAGTTGCTGTCGTTCTGCAGCGTTGCGCGCTCGACGCCGTGTCCGTTGGTACCGGTGGACCACACGGCCTTGCCGTCGTCCGACAGGACGAGGTTGCCGTCCTCCTGAAGCGTCAGATCGAACGGTCCCAAGTTGAGCGACTGTCCGCGGTTCAGGCTTTCGCCCGCCTGCAACGTGTCCGCCACGTGTTTCCCCTTTCGGAGGATCGATGAATAATTTCCCCAGTGCCGCCACCGTGTTGCTGAGGCAGCGCGCACCGGAGCCGAACACTACTGCCGAGTAGGGCGCCACGCCCGACTTAGAATCACGATTTCAAGCAATGTTCATGCTGAGAATTTGCCGAAGGCGTGTGACCTGCGACATTACGGCGACCCGCTCGCAGAAATTAGCTGCTGGATTGCTGGCGTGTCGTGGAAACAGGCGTCACTTCCGTCGCATGCGCATGTAGTCGCCGACCACAGCCGCACCGAGTCCGTCGAGATCAGGGGCAACCACCCGACCACCGACCCGCCGTGCGATGCGATCAATGAACCTGGCGAGCCCCGGATGTTCGCCCAGCCGGAAGAACGTGACCTGCGCTTTCAGTTTGGCGAGGTTGTCCAACTCGCGGATCGTCAGCGACAGGGTCCGCATGCTCGGCGGGTAGTCGAAATGCGCATAACCCTCCGGTTCCAGGTGCGCGGTCGGCTCTCCGTCGGTCACGATCAACACGACCGGCTGTGCGTTCGGATTGCGACGCAGGTGCCGACCGGCCAACAGCAGCGCATGGTGCAGGTTTGTGCCCTGCTCGTAGGCCCCGTCGAGCCCTGCCAGCTCAGCGGTGGTCAAAGTCCTTGCGTGCCTGCCGAACCCGATGAGTTGCAGATCGTCGCCGCGAAAACGGGTCGAGATCAGATGGTTCAGAGCCAACGCCGTGCGCTTCATCGGCACCCAGCGGCCCTCGATCACCATCGAGAACGACGTGTCGACCAGCAAGGCGACAGCCGCCTGTTCGCGTTGTTCGGTCTCGGCAACTTCGACGTCGGATACCTGCAGCCGCACCGGAATTCGACCGGGATCACGTAGCACCGCGTTCGTGATCGTCCGCGTGACGTCCCACGGCTCGGTGTCGCCGAACGCCCATTCCCGACTCGCTCCGGTCGGCTCCCCCATCGCGCCGGCCTTGCGCGTTTCACGTTCACCGCGACGCCCGGACAGGCTGCCCGCAACATCACGCAGAGCCGATTCACCCAGGCGCCGCATGGCTTTCGGCGAGAGCCGCCATTGGCCGTCGGCACCCTTGTCGAGAAAACCCTCCTGCTGCAACGCCTTTTCGAGTTCGGCGAGGGTTTTCACGTCGGCCGCGGCCTCGTTCCCGAGGTGTTTGGCCAACAGTTCCAGGTCGATGTCATCGAGGTCGGCACCCGCGTGCTGCTGCGAAAGTTGATCGCCGAGTTGCTCCAGCTCCGAAATCTCCTGCAGTGCATCGGTTCCCTCTCCGAGGCCCATGCCCTGGTCACCGCGGAAGCGCTCGGAACCTTCCCAGTCCTCACCCGGCCTGGCCATGCGGAGGTGCCGATCGAGGCGGCCGAGCTGGTTCATCAGCGACGGACTGCCGAATGCCTGCTGCGCCAACGCATCCAGTTCAGCCCGCTGCTCGGGCGACAGGCTGTTGCGCAGCCGCTGGGCGGCTGCCGCACGCCGCGCGAGCGAATCGAGCAGCTCGTCGACATTCTTCGGGTTCTCAGGAAAGAACTCGCCGTGTTTGTCCATGAACTCGGCGAATCGTTCGTCGGTGTCGTCGCCGCGGCCATGGGCGTCGAGCAGATCGTTGAGGTCCGACAGCATGTCGTCGATCCGTTGCCGGTCCTCGTCGGTTGCCCCCTCGAGGGCTTGCTTCATGCCCGCGAACCGTTGATCGAGTAACTCCCGACCGAGGAGGTCCCTGATCTTCTCGTAGTCCGCGCGGGCCTGGGAGCTTCGCCAGTCGTAGTCCGCCAACTCCTGCACGGCCTGCGCCGTGGACGGGGGCAACTCGGCGAGTTGCATTTCCGCAAACCGTGCGTCGTCGTCGAGTGCACGCGCGAGCGCCTTGCGCTCCTCGAGGACAGCCCGATCGAGCAGCTCACGGACCTCCGCTAAGGTTCCGTCGAGATTGTTGCGCTGCAACATCTCTCGGCGACGCCGATGTGCCGCGGCGGCGATATCGTCGAGTCCCCGCATGTTTTTCGAGCCCCGACGCAGCAGCTCGCGCAACGCATGGCGCGGCGAACTGCCGGCCATCACATCGTTGCCGATCGACTCCAGCGCGTCGCGCAGATCCACCGGCGGGGCCAGTGGATCGGACCCGTCATAGGGGGTATATCGAGAATTTCGCGCCACTATCCGTACACCAGCTGCCCGTCTTCGCCCGCAATCTTGCTGATCCGGCGCGCAAGATACAAACCTTCCAAAGCCATTTCGGCCGCCGCGGCGCGCTCGCCGTCTGTCGTCGCCTTCAACCGCCGGGCGACCTCGTTCAGCGCCTCCAACTCGGGCAGCTCGCCGAGCAGCGCCTTCGCCGTGATTCGCTCGCCGGTGACCACGGGATCACCCGATTCGACCGCCGCAACCAGTGGAGCGAGGTCGATGCCACCGAGACGTTCCCGCGCGGTCTCGGCGGTCGCCCGGCGCAGCAGATGTTCGAGCACCTCGATTTCGCGGCCTTCTTCACCCGACTCGAACTCGATCTTGCCGCGCAGCACCTCGATGATCGTCCCGAGATCCACCGGTCGCGCGACCGGATCTGCTTCGCCCAGAACAACACTCCGGTGCAGTGCCGAGGCCGCGACAGTCTCGGCCGCCGCAACCGCAAAGCGCGCCGACACACCGGACCGCTGATCGATCGACGTCGACTCCCGCAGCAGGCGCGTGAACCTGGCAAGCACCTCCAGCAGGTACTCCGGCACCTCCGCTTCCAGGTGAGCTTCCTGGTGCACGACCGCCATCTCGTCCCCGAGTTCCCGGGGATAGTGTGTCCGTATCTCGGCACCGAAACGGTCCTTGAGCGGAGTGATGATCCGGCCGCGGTTCGTGTAGTCCTCGGGGTTGGCGCTCGCGACGAGCAGCACGTCCAACGGCAGGCGGAGCGTGTAGCCACGCACCTGGATGTCGCGCTCCTCCATCACGTTCAGCAACGACACCTGGATGCGTTCGGCGAGGTCGGGCAACTCGTTGATCGCAACGATGCCGCGGTGTGCCCGCGGAACGAGGCCGAAGTGGATGGTCTCCGGATCTCCGAGGCTCCGGCCCTCGGCGACCTTTACGGGATCGACGTCGCCGACGAGGTCCGCAACGCTGGTATCCGGGGTCGCCAGCTTCTCGGCGTATCGCTCGCTGCGATGCCGCCATACGACCGGGAGGGCGTCGCCGAGTTCGGCAGCACGGCGCAGCGAGAGCGGTGTGATCGGCTCGTACGGATGCTCACCGAGTTCGCTGCCTGCGATGACGGGAGTCCACTCGTCGAGCAGCAGACTCAGCGTGCGGAGCAGGCGCGTCTTTCCCTGACCGCGCTCGCCCAGCAGCACGACGTCGTGACCGGCAATCAGCGCACGTTCCAGCTGGGGCAGCACCGAGTCTTCGAAGCCGACGATGCCCGGCCACGGGTCAGTGCCGTTCCGGAGTGCGGTCAGCAGGTTGGCCCGAATTTCTTGCTTGACGGAAAGCTGGTGGTGCCCGGAAGCGCGCAGTTCACCGAGTGTGGAGGGCCTGGTCTTGGCGTGAGTCACCTTCCCACCGTACGAGTGTTCTGGCGATGCGGCCATCGGAAGTTGGCTACCTCGTAGGATGCGCTCATGGATACCTGGGTCCTGCCAACGCTGCTCGGCCTGGGATTGGCCGCTGCCAGCGGGTTCCGCGCCTTTCTGCCACTGCTGATGCTCAGCGCGGCAGCGCATTTCGAACTCTTCGGCATCGACCTCAACGAGTCGTTCGCATGGGTGGGATCGACGACCGCGCTCGTCGCGCTCGGAATCGCGACCGTGGCCGAATTGTCTGCCGACCTGATTCCGTTCGTCGACAACGTGCTTTCGATGGTCGGTACGGTCACGGGCCCGATCGCGGGAGTAGTCGCGGCGGGGTCCGTATTCTCGTCACACGATCCGACGACGGCCGCAATCGCAGGAATCATCATCGGTGCGCCGACGCCTTGACCTTCAGCGGTGCGCAGGCCGGCTTGCGTGCCGCAAGCACAGCGACCACGGCGGGAATCGCCAATCCGATCGTGTCGATAGTCGAAGACATCGTGACGTTCTTCGTGTCGCTGGTGACTCTGATTCTGCCGATTCTCGTGCCGGTGCTGCTAGGCCTGCTCGCCTGGGTCCTCTGGCGCCTGACGCGTCGCCTCCGCAGGCGGCAAGCTGCCCGTGCGCGGTTGGCGAGTTCATAGACTCTGTTCAGTCCAGAGACGCCTGACTGCGCACAGGCACACACTCAGTGCGCGAAGTGCCGCGAACCCGTCAGGTAAAGGGTGACGCCGGCCTGCCGGGCGGCATCGATGACGAGGTCGTCGCGAACCGAACCACCGGGCTGCACGACCGCGCGAACACCCGCGGACATGAGCGCTTCCAGACCGTCCGGGAATGGGAAGAAGGCGTCGGATGCCGCTACCGATCCCTTGGCTCGATCGCCCGCGCGCTGCACTGCGAGGTGTGCCGCGTCGACGCGGTTGACCTGCCCCATTCCGACTCCGACCGACGCGCCGTCGTGTGCGAGCAGGATCGCATTGGACTTCACGGCCCGGCATGCGCGCCAAGCGAATTCGAGGTCTGCGAGCGTTGCCTCGTCGGCACCGGGCCCTACCGCGAGAGTCCAGTTGGCGGGGTCGTCGCCTTCCGCGTCGAGCACGTCGCGCTGCTGCAGTAGGGCGCCGCCGGAAATCGGTCGAAGCTCGGCGCCTGCCCGCGCGGGTGGCGCGGCGACGAGAACCCGGATGTTCTTCTTGCGCTGCAGGACCTCGACCGCACCGTCGGCATAGCTGGGGGCAACGATGACCTCGGTGAAGATCTCGGCAACCTGCTGCGCCATCTCGACCGTGACCTCACGGTTCGCGGCAATCACGCCACCGAAGGCACTGACCGGGTCGCAGGCGTGCGCCTTGCGATGCGCGTCTGCGATGTCTTCGGCAATCGCGATTCCGCACGGGTTTGCGTGTTTGATGATCGCCACCGCGGGCGCGGAGTGGTCGAACGCGGCGCGCCAGGCGGCGTCTGCGTCCGTGTAGTTGTTGTACGACATTTCTTTGCCGTGCAACTGCTGGGCTTGCGCGAGTCCGCCTGAGCCGTAGCCCGAGGTGTACAGCGCCGCGGCCTGGTGCGGGTTCTCGCCGTAACGCAGCACCGCGGACCGATTCCAGGTGCCACCCATCCAGGTCGGGAAGCCCGACTCTTCGTGGACCAGGACGTTGGACATCCAGCTTGCGACGGCGACGTCGTAGGCGGCCGTGTGCTGGAACGCCTGCGCGGCGAGCGCCGTCCGCTCGGCAAGTGTGAAACCGCCGCCCGCAACGGCTTCCAGCACGTCGTTGTAGCGCGCCGGATCGACGACGACAGCAACGGACGGGTGATTCTTCGCGGCAGCGCGGACCATCGACGGACCGCCGATGTCGATCTGCTCGACGCATTCGTCCGGAGTCGCACCGGAACCGACCGTCTCGGTAAACGGGTAGAGATTCACGACGACGAGTTGGAACGCCTCCACGCCCAGTTCGACCAGCTGATCGACGTGCTCCGCTTTGCGAGTGTCCGCAAGAATTCCGGCGTGGACGCGCGGATGAAGCGTCTTGACGCGGCCGTCCAGCGTTTCCGGAAAGCCGGTCAGGTCTTCGACTTTCGTCACAGGGATGCCGGCGTCCGCGATCTTGCCCGCGGTCGAACCCGTCGAAACCAGCTCGACCCCGGCAGCGTTCAGCCCAGTGGCCAGCTCGATGAGGCCCGACTTGTCGTACACACTCACCAGCGCCCGGCGTACTGCTTTACGTTCACTCACTGGGAATCTGGGCCTTTCGTCCGTCTGAAATGACACCTCGTCGAGCCACTGCGGCAACGACTTCCGCCAAAAGTCGTCGTTCGACGACCTTAATTCGTTCGTGCAAGGTTGCTTCGTCATCGGTGTCGCGCACCGGGACGGCCTCTTGCGCCAGGATCGGGCCGGTATCCACACCGCCGTCGACCAAATGCACCGTTGTGCCGGTGACCTTCACGCCATACGCGAGCGCATCCGCGACGCCATGCGCGCCGGGAAAAGCAGGCAGGAGCGCAGGGTGCGAATTGATGATCTTGCCGCCGAAGCGCTCGAGAAAACCGGTACCGAGAATCTTCATGAAGCCGGCGGTCACGACGAGATCCGGCCGATATTCGGCGACAGTCTTGGTCAGTGCGACATCCCACGCTGCCCGGTCGGCGTGATCGCGCAGGGCGACACGGAAATGCGGGATCCCGACAGCGTCGGCGTGATCGGTAGCTGGGCAGACGCGGTCGACGCCTACTGCGACTATGTCGGCCGGATAGCCCTTCGCCCGCGACGCATCGATCAGCGAACGAAGCAAAGTCCCGGCCCCCGACGCGAGTACTACGATCCGAACCCGGGCCGGCGACGGTGCGACATCAGGCGAGGTACTCAGCTGCGCTCCTGGCTCCGACGGTATCCGACCGCGCAAAGCCTAGTCGGCCCGCTATTGCCCGCTTTCGGGGAGGTCCACCACTTCGGCGTCGATAGCGTCGAGTTGCTCGTTCGGTACGACGGTCGCTCCGGCTGCTTCCAGCGCGATCGGTTCGTCCACGATCTCCGCGTCCACCGCGGGCAACGCGGCCACGACGCGTTCTTCCTCGGGTTCGTCATCGGTGGTGTCCGCCTTGTCCGGACGCGGGACACCCGGGCGGCCCGTGATCAGCGCGGTTGTCGACCCGAGGAGCGCGAGCCACCCGAAACTCAGCACACCGAACATCGAAGCGACGGCTCCGACGTGCCCGAATGTGCCAAGGGTGCCACCGGCGGTGGCGGCGACGACACCGGCAACCAGACCTACGGCGGCTGCCCCCGCGGCGGCCGATTTCGCTGCAGACCACCGATCCGTTCCCGAGGCGGCACAGTCGCGGCCCAGCCGGACGCCGACGTAGACCGGGATCGCCAGCAGTCCGAGCCACCACCCGTGCGGTTGGCCGGTCGGTACGACCGCCATGACCGGAAGGCCCGGGACGGGTCCACCGATCACGCCGAAGAGACTGATCGACGCTTCGCCGATGCCGGCCGTGGCACCGGTGAGGACTGCCATTGTTCCGACGATGACGTTCGGGAGGTACAGCAGCGACAGGGCCGTCAGCCCGAGTACACCGGTGAACCCGTCCGAGTTCTCGTACAGCGCACCGACTGTCGGCCACGAAGCAACCAAACACAGCAGCGTGACGGTGGTAGCCGCGATGAGCAGGCGCCGACCTGCCTGCACACCGGCAATCAGGCCCGCAAGCACCCAGCCGGGCACGTCTGCGCGCAATACGATCTGCCGCCAGAGTTGGGTCGCGATTCCGATCGCAGCGCCGACGAGATGAACGAAAATCGTCCAACCGAATGCCGCGAGAGTATTGGGCGGCGCGAGAACGAGAACTTCGGATGCGTCCTTGATGACCGCGAGACACACGGCGGTGACCAGGAAAGGCCCGCCGACCGCTGCGCCGACCACGTAGGCGAGCTCGCGCCGGGTGGTCTTTTCGTCGACGACCTTTGCGCAGCTACGCGCGACCATCCACAGCAGAACGACTGTGGGAAGCAGGGGCAGAACTCCGATAGCGGCAGAGCCGATCGTCTGCGGCACCTGATGGATGCCCAGCCAACTCGCGGCGACCGCACCTGCCATCCCGGTCAGGTCGCTGTTGGCCGCGACGAGCGTGATGATGATTATTGCGGCGATTGCCGTGAGCGCGACGACCGCCGGGCGGAACGCCACGAGGGTCAGTCGTCGAGCCAGGTCGGGATTCAGCGTCGGCGCGGGACGGTCGCCTGGACGCTTGGTCGGGGTGTCAAGCAGAGAACTCATCTCCCCGAGCGTGACACTTCCGTCGGCGCGTAACGCTCAGGCGCGCCGACGGAAGTCGAAGTCACACAGAAGGAGTGCTGTTACTCCGGGCGAAATGCCTGGGTGGCATCGCTGCCACCGTCCTGCGCGCGGTGCTGCGGCGCACCGCCACCGCTCTGGCCACCGAAGTTCAGGCCCGAGGAGCCGTAGGGCTGCTGACCCGGCCGCTGACCGGTCGGCGGCTGATACTGCTGGGTCGGGCCCGCCGGCGGCTGCTGGCCGTAGCCACCCTGCTGCGGCGGCTGACCGTAGCCACCCTGCTGCGGCGGCTGACCGTAACCACCCTGCTGCGGTGCCTGACCGTAACCACCCTGCTGCGGTGCCTGGCCGTAACCCTGCGGACCGCCGTAGCCGCCGCCGGGCTGTCCGTAGCCGTTGTACGCCGGACGCGGCGCCGGTGGCTTGACGATGCCCGAGTCGAGCAAAACGATGCCGACGGCAGCGATGACCTGCACCAAGCCCAGGAAGATGACGAGCCACGCGCCGACACCGACGTTGACACCGGTGTCGTAATTGAAGACCACGAAGAGCAACGAAACCCAGCCCGCGATCGTCGCCGCTGCGGCAATGAGCTTGACTGCGCTCGAATCCTGCTTGGGCAACAACGACAAGCCGGCGATCACACCTGCAACGAGCAGCAGCGCGAGTACCGGGTACGGGCCACCTTCGAAGAAGCTGACCCCTTCAGCACCGCGGATATCCGCCTTTGCGGCCGGCGCAAAGCCCAGCAGGAAATTCAGTACACCCAGGCCCGCAACCCCCGCGGTCAGAATGAAGGGCAGGCCCTTCGTCGTGCTGGCACTTGGGTTCGGCTGGGCCGGTGCACCGTACCCGGGACCCCCCGTCGGGTTAGACATGTCTGGCTCCTATTCGCGTCTCGACTCGGTCAATGGAACGCTACTGCACATTCTGCGCTGTTTCAGTAGGAAGGGTAGGTGTCGCCGACGAGTCGGCGCCCCCAACGCAGACGGTTCACAGCAGCACTGCAAGTAGTCGACGAGGACGCTACCAACTCGGTTGGGGCCCTTCTGCTGTCGCCCTCCGCGGGCCGCAAACGACCGAAGGTCACCTCCCGCGTGCTTGGAGGTGACCTTCGGTCGAATTGTGGAGTGCTATGCGGTAACCGCGGCCTGCTGCAGGATTTCGCGAGCGAGCGCAGCGGTTTCGGACGGCGTCTTGCCGACCTTCACACCGGCTGCCTCGAGCGCGTCCTTCTTGCCCTGGGCGGTGCCCGACGAGCCGGAGACGATTGCGCCGGCGTGGCCCATCGTCTTGCCCTCGGGAGCGGTGAAGCCCGCGACGTAACCGACGACCGGCTTGGTTACATTCGCCTTGATGTAATCGGCTGCACGCTCTTCGGCGTCGCCGCCGATCTCACCGATCATCACGATCAGCTTTGTGGCGGGATCGTTCTCGAACGCCTCGATGGCGTCGATGTGCGTGGTGCCGATGACCGGGTCACCGCCGATGCCGATGGCGGTCGAGAAGCCGAAGTCCCGGAGCTCGAACATCATCTGGTAGGTCAGCGTGCCCGACTTGGAGACCAGACCGATCGGGCCGGTGCCGGTGATGTTGGCCGGCGTGATTCCGACGAGCGCCTCACCGGGAGTGATGATTCCGGGGCAGTTGGGTCCGATGATCCGGGTCTTGTTGCCCTTTTCGACGTTGTAGGCCCAGGCATACGCCGAGTCCTGCACGGGGATGCCTTCGGTGATGACCACGAGCAGCGGGATCTCCGCGTCGATGGCCTCCACGATGGCGTCCTTCGCGAACTTCGGCGGAACGAATGCGATCGAGACATCCGCGCCGGTCTTCTCGATGGCTTCCTTGACGGTGCCGAAGACGGGCAGTTCGACGCCGCCGTCATGGCTGACGGTCGTGCCTGCCTTACGGGCGTTGACGCCGCCGACGATCTGGGTGCCCGCCTTCAGCATCAGTGCGGTGTGCTTGGTGCCCTCGCCGCCGGTGATGCCCTGGACGATGACCTTCGAATCCTTGTTGAGGTAAATCGACATCTTTTCCAGTCCCTACTTCGAAGCGAGCTCGGCGGCCTTGTCGGCGCCCTCGTCCATGGTCGTTGCCAGTGTCACCAGCGGGTGGGCGGCGTCCTCGAGAATCTTGCGGCCTTCGTCGACCTTGTTGCCGTCGAGGCGGACCACGAGCGGCTTGTTTGCCTCGTCGCCCAGGGTCTTCAGAGCACCGACGATGCCGTTCGCAACCGCGTCACAGGAGGTGATGCCGCCGAATACGTTCACGAAGACGCTCTTGACCTGATCGTCGTTGAGGATGACGTCGAGCCCGGCCGCCATGACCTCGGCAGATGCGCCACCGCCGATGTCGAGGAAGTTCGCCGGCTTGACGCCGCCGTGCTTCTCGCCCGCGTAGGCAACGACGTCCAGTGTCGACATGACCAGCCCGGCACCGTTTCCGATGATGCCGACCGCGCCGTCGAGCTTGACGTAGTTGAGGTCGTTCTCCTTGGCCTTGAGCTCGAGCGGATCCGTCGCATCCTTATCCTCGAACTCGACGTGTCCGGGCTGCCGGAAGTCGGCGTTCGCGTCGAGCGTGACCTTGCCGTCGAGTGCGAGGATCTCGTCGTTCGGCGTACGGACCAGCGGGTTCACCTCGACGAGCAGGGCATCTTCGCCGACGAAAACCTCCCACAGCTTCTGGATGGTGACAGCGGCCGCGTCGAGAACCTCGGCGGGCAGGTGCCCCTGCTCAGCAATGCTGCGCGCAAATTCGAGGTCGACACCCTTGACTGCGTCGACCGAAACCTTCGCCAGCCGATCAGGTTTGGTCGCTGCGACCTCTTCGATCTCCATGCCGCCCTCAACCGAGCACATGGCCAGGTAGGTCCGGTTGGTGCGATCGAGAAGGAAGGAGATGTAGTACTCCTCGGCTATGTCCTTCGCCTCGGCGACGAGCAACTTCTTGACGACGTGGCCCTTGATGTCGAGCCCGAGAATGTTCTGTGCGTGTGTGAATGCTTCATCCGCATTCGCCGCGTACTTCACGCCGCCCGCCTTGCCGCGGCCGCCGACCTTGACCTGTGCCTTCACCATCACGGGCTTACCGATTTCTTCGGCAATCCTGCGCGCATCCTCGGCAGAGTCGGTAACCCGACCCGCCGACGAAGGAACTCCGTGCTTTTCGAAAAGTTCTTTCGCCTGGTATTCGAAGAGATCCATCTACTCACCATCTCGTCTGCGTTGACACCCGCTCGCGGGTAGGAGCGGGTCGTTTTGGGACTCTAGCTAGTTCGAGCAGTCGCCAAGCGGGCGCATACGTGCTATGCGCTTCGGCCCACGCAAATCCTGCCACCGCAGATGGCTACCCGCGAGTACTTCCCGCGCATTCAACGTCGAACAACGGCGCTTCGTGACCGAAGGGCGACCGCAGCGGCCACTCCGAGCAGAACAATTGCGCAGGTCGCGGCCGGTACCGCCAGTCCGATTGCGGGATCCGCTACACGTCCCGCCGTCAACGGCCAACTGGCGAGATAGATCGCGGTGCCAATCGTCGCACCGATGAAAAGCGCAGCTGAGCGAATCGGTCGTGCATTGGCGCCGACGATCACGGTGACCACGACAGCGATGCCGAAGAACACCTGCCCCCAGGTGTCCCACCCCCACGGAAACGCGAGCGAAGCCGCGCTGCCGTCGGTGCCGCGATACAGGGGGAGGCTGAGAGCCAAGACGGCAAAGAACGCGCCTGCACCGCCCAGCGCGGCGATCGTGCGGTTCGGTTCGGCGTCGCCTGAACGATCGATCTCGTCGCGTTCGAGTGAGCCGGCAACCGCGACGCTCACCCCGGCGAATACCACTACGACCGCGCCGACCGCCACGAGGACCGCGCCGATTCCGACGCCGACGCCGTCGATCCGCTGCCCCGCGACCGCTGCTTGCAGCACACCAGAACAAGCCATCAGCACAGCCGGAGCCAGCACGCCGAGCGCCGGACGGACCGTCGCCGCAAATTCGGACAGCAGTAGCCAGACCGCGACAATCGCCAGGACCATCGCGGCGACGAGCGCAGTCCGGGTCGCGTAGATATCGGGATCGCGCAGGCCGGTCGGCACCGTGATCGTCGGCAATAACGCGCCAGCACCGATCAGCACCGCCGCGACCAGTCCGGCACCGCCGGCCATACGGTGCCAGGTGGCGACGGTCGGTCGAACCGGACGCCCGGGAACCCGAGGGAGCACGCGCTGGATCGCGTCCGGCATCAGCGACCCGCGTTCGCGACGTGCAGACACCGCCGGCAGCACGCCACCGAGAACGATCAGTCCGAGAGCGGCGATCGTCGCGACCACTGTTGCCGACGTCGCGTCGATGCGATCATCGGCGAGCCCTGCGACCAGCCGAGATCCGGTCAGCCCGAGAGCGCTGACGCCCGCACCGACGAAAGCGCCCGCTACGACCGACAGCGCCGTCGACGCGAGGCACATTGCCGTGAGGGCCAGAACACCGAGCGCGACAACAACCGTGCCGCCGAGGTAGAGCCACGAGCTGTCCAACGCCGGGAGGGCGACGATAACCGGGTCCGACGTCGTCCATGCGCCAGGAAACACAGCGATCGACAGCACCATCGCAGCTAATACCGCACATATCGCCCAAAGGCTGCCAGCTCGCTCGGCGACTGTTTCATCGAAGTTGTCCTTATATATGTCGCTATCGGACGCGCCGTCGGCACGTTGGTCGCGCCGCCGCGCCAGCAACGCGATCAGTCCGGCCACCACGACGAACACGTGCCCGATCAGCACACAGAAGGCCCCGGTTCCCACTTCGAGCGCAGCAGCCGACGCAGGCCGGGCGAGCTCGAATCGGTTGGCGTCGATCGGATCGGCGAAGAGCTGCAGATCGAGGATCACGAGTCCGCAGGCGACGGCGCCGGAACCTGCCAGCAAACCCAGGAATGCGCCCCCTCGACCCGCACGCAAAGCCAGCCCGGCAAGCACTGGGACGACCAGCGCGGCAAGGGCCGCAACCACCGCCGCGGACCCGACCGACTCGACGGCCGCGCCGCCGGCAGCTATTCGCGCCGAACTGAAAGACGGCGCTGCCGCGACCGCGATGCCGCCAAACGCAGCAAGCCCCACCGCACTCCAGGCCACCACCGACGGATGCCTCTGACCAGCGGAATCAGAACTCGATCGAAAGGAAGTTGCGGCCGTCACGCTCGTGACGCTACGTTCCGCTACCGACACGCCTGTTTGTGACACGCCCGAGATGTCTCGATAGTGCATCGAGGGTTTTGGTGAGAACCAACATATTCCCAGGTCAGTTTGTGATGCATCTCACATATTCCGGCTCAGAGGCCAGTTGGCTTGCGCGCCCTGCAATCGTTTCGTTACCGTCACCGAGGTCTTAGTCACAACCAGGTCACGATGAGGAGGACGGGAAGTCTTGATGCACCGTCAGCTCGCTGCCAGCAGGTTCGTGACCGGCAACCCAAAACCCGATGCCACCGGCGATATCGCTGGTCGCGCGGATTTCGGACTGTCCGAGGGCGCAACTTCCGGAACAATCGATTTCGATTCGACCGATCAGCTATTCGAATATCTACCCGAAACCAGCCCGCGTTACACATGGCGCCCTGACGGCACCGGCACCACCGACTACTCGCCCGAGCCCGCTGCGTACGAAGTGTCCGAGAACACTCGTCCCGTTCGACGTGGCGGCGCTCACCGCCTGCCCGCCCCTCCTGCCGCCCTGAAGGGCCGTGCAGCTGTTGTGGCGGTCGCGGCAGGTGCCGTGGTGGCTGCGGGCCAAGCCGCGCTCAGCAACGCTGCTACGGACGCGCCGACGTCGAACACGGCTTCCGACGTCGCCTCGACCGCCGGCATCACTGCAATGCCGCAGGCCGCAGGATTCCTCGGAACCAGCGATGGCACGCAGCTCGCGAGCACGTCTGCCTCCGATGCACCCCAGGTTCTCGAGGTCGCGTCGCCGGTTGACACGACTCAGTTCACGACGATGCTTGCTCGCGGCGCGGAATTCGCGGAGCAGAAGGCAGCACGTGAGGCCGCAGCTCGCCGACCGATGTTCGCCCTCCCGGCCGTCGGCACCTTCACCTCCGGCTTCGGTTCCCGCTGGGGCACGCTGCACGCCGGTGTGGACATCGCCAACGCCATCGGCACTCCGATCCTCGCGGTCGCGGACGGCGAGGTCATCGATGCCGGCCCCGCCTCGGGCTTCGGAATGTGGGTCCGCCTCAAGCATGCCGACGGCACCGTGACCATCTACGGCCACATCGATTCGGCAACCGTCACGGTCGGCCAGCGCGTCATGGCCGGCGACGAGATCGCAAAGATGGGCAACCGCGGTTACTCCACGGGCCCGCACTGCCATTTCGAGGTGTGGCTCAACGGCTCCGACAAGGTCGATCCGCTGCCCTGGCTCGCTTCACGCGGCATCAGCCTCGGCGTCGAGCGGGACTGAGTCTGCACACGCAATCAGACAAATAACGAATCCCCGGGTGCTCCCCGGGGATTCGTCGTTTCTACAGCTTTACCATCGGAGCGCCGAATCCCGGCGCAACACGGACCTTGCCGGCCGAACCGAAATCGATCGTCACGGTCTTGTGCTCGCCGAGCGTGTCCTCTGAGATCACCGTTCCCAGGCCGTATTTGTCGTGGCTGACCCGATCGCCCACCTTGTAGACCTCGTTGCTGCGCCCACGCGCCCGCGCGGACCCCGGAGCGGGGCGCGCACTTCCGAAGCTCTCCGAACGGCGGCTCGAACGATCGGGCTGCGTCCAGTCCCGACCCGACCATTCGCGGTTTCGCCCACTTCCGAACCCGCCGCCGAAACCACCGAGCGTTTTGCCCGGATCCATGCGGCGCCAATCGATGAGCTCGCCGGGGATCTCCTGGAGGAAGCGTGACTCCGCATTACTGACCGGCTGACCCCACGCTGAGCGCACGATCGCGCGCGTGAGGTACAAACTCCGCCGGGCGCGCGTAATTCCCACGTAGGCGAGCCTGCGCTCCTCCGAGAGCTCGGCGGCGTCACCGAGGGCACGCATGTGGGGAAATTGGCCGTCTTCCCAACCCGTCACGAAGACGACAGGAAACTCGAGACCCTTTGCAGTGTGCAGCGTCATCATCGTGACGACGCCCTCGCCGGAATCCGGAATCTGATCCGTGTCGGCGACCAAAGAGACTCGCTCCAAAAACGCTGCGAGCGAACCTGGTTCGACTTCACCTTCGGCCGCGGCGAGGACCGTGCCCTCGGACTCGGCCAGCGCCAACGCGTTCCGTGCATCGGAGCTGAATTCGCTTGCGACACTGACCAGCTCGTTCAAGTTGTCCAGCCGAGCGCCGTCCTGGGGATCACTGCTCGCGGCAAGCTCGGCACGATAGCCGGTCTTGTCGAGAACGGCCTCCACTACCTCGCCGACATCGAAGTAGCCATCGTCGTGTGTGCCGACGGCGCGCAAGCTCTCGAGTAGGTCGAGAAAGTCGGCGATCAGGCGCTGGGCGCGACTGTTGAGCAACAGGACCGCACCGTCGGCAGCGGCACGCAAAGCCTCCGCAAAACTGACGTTCTTCTGCTCGGCATGAACGGCTACGCAGGCCTCCGCGCGGTCCCCGATCCCCCGGCGTGGGGTGTTGAGGATCCGGCGCAGGCTTACCGTGTCCTCGGGATTGTCGAGCACCCGCAAGTAGGCGACGACATCGCGAATCTCCTTGCGCTCGTAGAACCGCACTCCGCCGACGACCTTGTACGGGAGCCCGCGCCGGATGAACATTTCCTCGAACACGCGCGACGCACTGTTCGTCCGATAGAAGACGGCGATATCGCTGTATTTCGTTGCACCGGCATCGCTGAGCTTGTCGATCTCGGCGGCGACAAAGGACGCTTCGTCATGCTCGTTGTCCGCGACATAGCCGGTGATCAGGTCGCCGTCACCCGAATCGGTCCACAGCCGCTTCTCCCGGCGGCCGGTATTGCGCGAGATCAGTGCGTTGGCGGCCGAAAGAATGTGCTGCGTCGACCGGTAGTTCTGTTCCAGCAGAATGGTGCGCGCGTCCGGGTAGTCCCGCTCGAACTCCTCGATATTGCGGATGGTGGCGCCGCGGAACGCATAGATCGACTGGTCCGCGTCACCGACGACACACAATTCGGCCGGTGCGACACCGACACCGCCGACCTCGGACGTGCCGCCGGACGAACCGACAAGGTGCCGGATCAGAACGTATTGCGCATGATTCGTGTCCTGATACTCATCCACGAGAACGTGCCGGAAGCGGCGGCGGTAATACTCCGCAACCTCGGGATAATCCTGGAGCAAGGCAACGACCTCGCCGATCAGATCGTCGAAATCGAGCGCGTTGGCGGTCCGCAAACGCTGCTGATAGATCGTGTAGACGTCGGAGATCAACCGGTCCAGCGGTGAACCTTTGCTTTTCGCGTCCGACTCGGCCTGCTCGGGTCCGATCAATTCGTTCTTCAGGTTCGAGATTCCGGTAGCCAGGAGCCGGGCCGAGAATTTCTTGGCGTCGATATCGAGATCGCGACTGATCATTGTGATCAGGCGGCGCGAATCGTCCGCGTCGTAGATCGAGAAGTTCGAATTGAGACCCGGCAGCAGCGCCGCCTGGGTGCGCAGGATCCGAACACAGGTGGAGTGGAACGTCGACACCCACATGTTTCGTGCGCGCGGTCCGACGAGCTCGATCACACGCTCACGCATTTCGCCGGCGGCCTTGTTGGTGAACGTGATTGCGAGCACCTGACCGGGTGTGACCTCGCGCGCGGCAAGCAGGTAGGCGATCCGGCGGGTGAGCACCGCTGTCTTTCCCGAACCGGCACCGGCAACGATCAGCAGAGGCGATCCGGTGTGCACCACCGCCGTACGCTGCTGCGGATTCAGGCCCTCGAGCAGACGTGCTGCCTGGTCCTCGACCGCCGCCGCTTTCCGCGCGCGACCGCCCGGACCGGTTGGTACGGTATGAGTATCGAGTCCTGCGCGATCGGCTTTCGGCCGTGTGGGGGTGACGGATTCGTTCGGTGCGGCGTTCATCGTGTATCCACGCTACCGGGCTGGTCCGACACCATCTCGAGCATCGTCACCTAACCCCTGTCGCAATAACGGAACGATAACGGGTATGTTACGGTCCGCTGGTCAACGCAGCAGTCGCCGAGACCTCCCCTGACACACCACTAACAGAGAGATCACAGCTGATTCTGGTTTGCAAAGGTACCGACCCGTGGCAGACTGATTTCATGATCAGCGTCTCGGCTCGCAGCGCGGCGGGATATCCGACCGGATATCTTGGTTGCCCGCTGTTGACCGGACAGGTCCACGGGTCGGGGAATATTTCGCAGTCCCAGGTCGGTTTTGTGGACCGGAACCTGGATCCGTAACGACACGCGGTTGTCCGGCGATCCACGTTCTGAAACGAGGAGATGATATGAGCAGCCCTACAAAGATCACTGACTCCGATTCATCGCTGCCCAAGAGCGAGGCGGAGATCGAGAAGCTCCGCAAAGAGATCGATCAGCTCGATTCCGAGATCTTGGCCGCCATCAAGCGACGCACCGAGGTGTCCCGCATCATCGGCCGAACGCGCATGGCGTCGGGCGGTACCCGATTGGTACACAGCCGCGAGATGAAGGTGCTCGAGCGGTTCAGTGAGCTGGGGCAAGAAGGCCATACCCTCGCAATGCTGCTGCTCCGCCTCGGACGAGGCCGGCTCGGCCACTGATCTCCCGACCGCCGCCGGACCACACGGTCCGACGGCGGTTCTCGTATGTCCTGTATCCGAAACGCACACACGTTCACAGCGGCAAAGCGATGTACTTCGTCTCTAAATACTCGTCGATTCCTTCGAATCCACCCTCGCGCCCGAATCCAGAGGCCTTCATTCCGCCGAAGGGCGCGGCAGCGTCGGAGATGACGCCTCGATTGACACCCACCATTCCCGTTTGCAGGGCCTCCGCGACGCGTAGCGCTCGCCCGAGGTCCTGGGTGTAGATGTAGGCCGCCAGACCGTACTCGGTGTCGTTGGCAGCCGCGATCCCCTCGTCCTCGGTGTCGAACCCCGTGATCGCCGCGACGGGACCGAATACCTCCTCCTTGAGTATTCGCGCGTTGGCCGGCACGTCCGCCAAGACGGTCGCGGGGTAGAAGAATCCAGGGCCACCCGGTGCCGTGCCGCCGATGCGCACGTCCGCGCCGACCGCCACCGCGTCTTCCACCAGCTCAGAGACCGTTGCCAGCTGCTTCGAATTGATCAACGGACCGAGTTTCGTAGCCGGGTCGGTGCCTGGGCCCATCGCCATCGACGCCATCCGCTCCGCGAGCTTCTCGGTGAACTCGCCGCGGACGGGGTTCTGCACATGAAAGCGATTTGCCGCCGTACAGGCTTCTCCGCCGTTGCGGAGCTTGGCGAGCATCGCCCCGTCGACAGCGGCATCGACATCGGCGTCGTCGAATACGACGAACGGCGCGTTGCCGCCGAGTTCCATGGATGTGCGGAGCAGGCCTGCCGCGGACTTCTCGATCAGCATCTTCCCGACGCCCGTCGATCCGGTGAAGGTCAGTTTGCGCAGCCGCGAATCATGCAGCAGCGCATCGGTCACGTCCCCCGAGTGCGTCGTCGTCACGACCGAGAGCACCCCCTTCGGCAGACCCGCTTCGCCGCACAGTTTCGCCAGCATCAGCATCGTCAGCGGCGTCTCCGCAGCCGGTTTGACGATCATCGTGCACCCCGCCGCCAGCGCCGGACCGATCTTGCGGGTGCCCATCGCAAGCGGGAAGTTCCAGGGCGTGATCGCGAGACACGGGCCGACAGGCTGCTTGGTGACGAGGATCCGGCCGGTTCCGGCCGGAGCGTGTTGATATCGCCCGTGAATCCGCACCGCTTCCTCGCTGAACCAGCGAAAGAACTCGGCGCCGTACACGACCTCGCCCTTGCTTTCCGCGATCGCCTTGCCCATCTCGAGCGTCATGAGCAGTGCCATGTCGTCCGCCCGAGCGGTGATCGCCTCGAAGACGGCTCGCAAGATCTCACCGCGCTGCCGGGCGGGAGTAGCCGCCCACTCGGCCTGCACGGCGGCCGCCGCATCGAGCGCTTTGACCGCGTCCGCCGGGGAAGCGTTCGCGACGTGGGCAATCGGCTCACCTGTCGCGGGGTTGTCGACGGCAAAAGTCGCGCCGTCGGTCGCGTCGACTTCCGCGCCGCCGATCCACAGCTTTGCCGGTACAGAGCCGAGAAGTTCGCGTTCGTCCATGGAATCAGCATGCCGCACAGCGACACCCATTCACTGCGGGTTCATGCAATCTCCGGGCGCGCACCGGACGTCTGTTACTAGGCTCGACCGGTATGAGCGGCGACATCACCAGCACCCAGGCCTGGCAGCACCTGCAGAGTCATTTCGACGCACTCTCGGGACAACACCTGCGAACGCTGTTCGAGGAAGACCCGAAGCGCGGCAGCGAGCTGACCGTCACGATCGGTGACCTCTACATCGACTACAGCAAGCACCGGGTAACGCGTGAAACCCTCGGGTTGCTAGTGGAATTGGCCCGCGCTGCCGGCGTCGATACGCGGCGGAACGCGATGTTCGCGGGCGAGCACATCAACACGTCGGAAGATCGCGCTGTACTCCACACCGCGCTGCGTCTCCCGGCGGACGCGTCGTTGACCGTCGACGGGCAGGACGTGGTCACCGACGTGCACCAAGTCCTCGACGCGATGGGTAAGTTCACCGATTCCGTGCGTTCCGGGGAATGGCGGGGGGCCACCGGCGAACGCATCGAGACAGTCGTGAACATCGGCATCGGCGGTTCCGACCTCGGTCCGGTGATGGTCTATCAAGCGTTGCGCCACTACGCCGATGCCGGTATTGCCGCACGATTCGTTTCCAACGTCGATCCTGCGGACCTCGTAGCCAAGCTCGACGGCCTCGATCCCGCGACCACGCTGTTCATCATTGCGTCCAAGACGTTTTCGACGCTGGAGACCCTCACCAATGCGACTGCCGCCCGGCGCTGGCTGACCGCCGCGCTGGGTGACGATGCCGTCGCCAAGCACTTCGTCGCGGTCTCGACGAACGCCGAGCGCGTATCCGCGTTCGGCATCGACACAGCGAACATGTTCGGCTTCTGGGACTGGGTCGGCGGCCGATACTCCGTCGACTCGGCGATCGGTTTGTCGGTCATGGCCGCGATCGGCAAGGAACGGTTCGCCGAGTTCCTTGCCGGCATGCACACGGTCGACGAGCACTTCACGTCCACGTCGCTGGAGTCGAACGCGCCGGTGATTCTCGGCATGCTCGGTGTCTGGTACTCGAACTTCTTCGGCGCCGAATCCCGTGCGGTGCTGCCGTATTCGAACGACTTGGCGCGATTCGCGGCGTACCTGCAACAGCTGACCATGGAATCGAACGGCAAATCGGTCACCGCCACGGGAAATCCCGTCAGCACGTCGACCGGTGAAATCTTCTGGGGCGAGCCGGGAACCAACGGGCAGCACGCGTTCTATCAGCTGCTCCATCAGGGCACGCGGCTGATTCCGGCGGACTTCATCGGCTTCGCGGAGCCGACAGACGACCTGCCGACGATCGACGGGTCCGGCAGCATGCACGACATCCTGATGAGCAACATGTTCGCCCAGACCAAGGTGCTGGCCTTCGGCAAGACCGCCGAAGAAATCGCCGCCGAAGACACAGCGCCGGAGATCGTGCCGCACAAGGTCATGCCTGGCAACCGTCCGACAACCACGATCCTGGCACCGAAGCTCACGCCGTCGGTCGTCGGTCAATTGATCGCGCTCTACGAGCATCAGGTGTTCGTGGAAGGCACCGTCTGGGGTATCGACCCCTTCGACCAGTGGGGCGTGGAACTCGGCAAGAAGCAGGCGCTCGAATTGGAGCCTGCTCTGACGTCGGCCGGTACTCCCGATTCGCTGGGTGACTCGTCGACCGACGCGCTGGTCAGCTGGTACCGCGCCGCACGGGGCCGCTGACAGCGACAGCTAAGCGTTGGACTTTTTGCGAGCGCGGCGAATCGCGCTCATCCACAGCGTTTTCGTGGTCCCGACCAGTTCACCGCCGACATCGCGAAACGACACCTGGCTCGGCACCAGGCCGGCGACCTTGGCCTTGACGCGTCCGGACGCCTTGCTCATGTGCCCGGAATCGAACGGTGGCTGCGGGTCGTACTCGATCATGAGTTGAACCGCTTCGGCGTGCTCCCGGCCCGCGATCTCGCCGACCAGCCACAGACCGAGGTCGATGCCCGCGGACACGCCCGCGGCTGTGACGATCTTGCCCTGCTGCACAATTCGCTTGTCGCGCTGCGGTTTTGCGCCGAGCGTCCCTATGACGGTTTGCGTCGCCCAATGACTTGTCGCCGCCAAACCATCGAGCAGACCTGCCGACGCGAGAATTACCGAGCCGCTGCACACCGACGTCGTCCAGGTCGACGTTTCGTGCACTTGCCGCAGCCAGGCAAGTAGCTTCTTGTCGGCGGCGGTGGTCATCGTGTCCGGTCCGGACCCACCGATGAGCACGAGGTCGGGTGCAGGGGTCTCGGCGAAGGAGTGCGTCGCACCGAGAATCAGCACGCCACTGTCCGTTGTTATCGGTCCTGGCTCGTGCCAGACGAACCGGAGGTCGGCGTCGGGGAGCATCCGCAAGACCTCGTACGGCCCGATCGCATCGAGCGCGGTCATTCCTGGGTAGAGCACAATCGCAATCTGCACTCCCCCAAGCTATGCGCCGATCGCGGCCCGCAACACCGTCTGGCCGAGATCGTCAGATGCCCGTCCGTCCGGCCACCTTGCCTGCCCCCGCCTCGCCTGCCCCCGCCTCGCCTGCCCCCGCCGACTGTGCACCTGTTGTCGCGTTTCCCGAGAAACCACGTAGGAAACTGCACACTCGGCGGGTGGGTGGGGTCGCAACCGCCTACGCGCGCGCCAGAATCCGCTGGACGTCGACGCCGGTCGGCAAGGTGCCGAAGGCAATTCCCCAGTCGTCGCCCAACCGACTCGCACAAAAGGCATCGGCCACAGCAGGATCCCCGTGGCGAACCAACTGCGACCCCTGCAGGACCAGCGCCATCTGCTCGATGATGCGCCGGGCGCGGTATTGGATGTCCTCGAAATCGGACAGTTCCTTGCCGATCTGCGCGATTGCGTCGTCGAGTCGAGAATCCGCACCCGAAGCGAGGTTCACCTCGGTGAAGAACGCCTCGACCGTCTCGGGTTGCCGGGCCATGGCCCGCAGCGCGTCCAATGCGGCGACGTTGCCGGACCCCTCCCAGATAGACATCAACGGTGCTTCGCGATACAGCCTCGGCATGCCCGATTCTTCGACGTAGCCGTTGCCGCCGAGGCACTCCAGTGCCTCGGCCGCGTGCATCGGCGCGCGCTTGCACACCCAATACTTGGTTACCGCCAACGCAATTCGCCGCAGCGACGCTTCCTGAGCGTCGCCCCGGGCGGCCCGGTCGGTGGCGCCTGCCAATCGCATCATGATCGTTGTTGCCGCATCGGACTCGACGATCAAGTCGGCAAGGACGTTCTGCATCGCCGGTTGATCGACGAGCTTCGCCCCGAACACCTCTCGGTGCCGAGCGTGATGGGTGGCGTGCACTGCGCCGACCCGAATCCCGGTCGCCGACCCGATGACACAGTCGAGGCGCGTCATGTTGACCATCTCGATGATCGTCTTCACGCCTTCGCCCTCGTTGCCGACCAGCCAGCCGATCGCATTGTCGTACTCGATCTCCGACGACGCGTTCGACTTGTTGCCGAGTTTGTCCTTCAAGCGCTGCAACTGAATCCGGTTGCGCGTGCCGTCGGGCAGGACCCGCGGCAGCAGGAAGCAGGAGAGACCGTTCGGTGTCTGCGCGAGAGTCAGGAACATATCCGACATCGGCGCGGAGGTGAACCATTTGTGCCCGACGACCACGTAACTGCCGTCGGGCTGCACTGTCGCAGTAGTGGTGTTTGCCCGGACGTCGGAGCCACCCTGCTTCTCGGTCATAGACATACCCGCGATGAGTCCGCGCTTTGTCGACGGCTCGCGCAGACCGTAGTCGTACGACGTCGAGGCGAGCAGCGGTTCGTAGCGCTCGGAGAGTTCTTTGTTGTGCCGCAGCGCCGGAATCACCGCGTAGGTCATGGAGATCGGGCACATATGACCCGCGTCCGACGGGCCCCAAGCCGCCAGCTTCGCTGCCCGCGCGACATGGGCGCCGGCTTCGGTCTGGACCCAGGGTGTTCCGTGCAGCCCGCGCGAGACTGCGACGTCCATCAGGTTGTGCCAGTACGGGTGGAACTCGACCTCGTCGATCCGGTTGCCGTACCGGTCGTGGGTGCGGAGCACCGGCGGGTACTCGTTCGCGACCCGGCCCCATTCCTGCACTTCCACACTGCCTGCCAGGGTGCCGATCTCGCGGACCTCGCCTTCGGCCCATGCGGCACCCTCACGCCGCAGCCCTTCCAGCAACGCTGGGTGGTCTGCCGTGTCGTACGGCAGGATGTTCGGAACCTGGTTGAAGACCTCATGCGTCGGCACGTGAAACTCCTAGGGCGCGAAGGGAAAAAGCGACGAGTTCGGGCAGGACGATTTCGGGATGGGGGTCGGACGCCAACGGCCCGATCAAAACTTCGGCCACCGCACCGACAAGCGCCGCCGCGCTCAACTGCGCGTTCTGCGGCGGCAGCGTTCCAGCTTCGACGCCAGCGGCAACGGCACCCTCGAAAGTGCGCGCGAACGCCTTGCGGAAGATCAGTCGCTCCGCGTCCACTTCCGGATCGACGGGCTCGGCCAGCAGCGCGTACGCGAGCGTCGGGTTCTTCATCGCACGTCCGGCGAACGTCTCGACGGCGGCGGTGACCTGCTCGACCGCCGATCCGGAGGCATGCGCGGCAGCCGCGACGGCCGCGACCTCCCGGCCCACGACCTCACGGAAGATTGCCGTCACCAATTCGGCCTTGTTGGTGAAGTGTTTGTAGACGGTGCCTGCGGCGACGCCCGCGCTCGCGGCGACCACGGCGATCGACAAGCCCTGATAGCCCTGCTCCGCGAGCACCTGAATGGCCGACCGCAAAATCTCGCGCTCCTGCTCATCGAGGCGCGCTTGGACTGCGGGGCTGCGGCGGTACGGCACGTAAGAAGTGAAGCACTGATTCATCGCTTCACGCAACCCCGCCCGATAGTCTGCCGACGTGACCCGCCTTTCCGTCGTCGACGAGATGTTCTTGCGCTCGCATCGCGGGCTGGGCACACCTATCGCCATGCAGGGCCTGTGGCGAACGTCCGTGCCGTTCGATGCCGACGCGCTCGCGGCAGTCCACACCGCACTCGCCACCGGACCACTCGGTCGCCGCGTCGTGCGGTCGCGCATCCCGGGCGCCCGCCCAAGATGGCGCGTCGACGCCGAGGCGTACCCGCTGACCTATACCGAAGCACCGCTACCCGCCGACCGGCTCATCGAGTGGGCCGACGCTCGGGCACCGAAGCTGGACCCCACAACCGGACCCGGCTGGCGCCTGTCGGCGACCCGCCTCGACGACGGCGGCACCCTGGTCTCGCTGGTGTGCTCGCACGTTCTCGCCGATGCGCGCGGACTCGTCCTGGCCACACAGCAGGCGCTTACCGGTCGGCAACCTGTTGCGCCCGAACCGGATACGTCCGATTGGGCGGATGCTCGCCGCCAGTGGGGCATCGTCGGCAAGGGCACTGCGCGCGCAATCCGTGGGCTCGTTGCCCATCCCGAGCGGCGCGCCGAACTCCAGCAGGCTGCGCCGGCAGCGCGCGGAATGTTGCACGCGCAAGCGCGCAGCGCGATCGTGCTGGTCGACGCCGCCGCATGGGATCGGGTGGCAGCCGAGCGCGGTGGCTCCGCGAACAGCCTGTTCGTCGCCCTCGTTGTCGGAATCCTGCGGTCGAGTGGGTGGACCGACGATACGATCGAGGTGGCTCTCCCCGTGGACACACGCGCCGACGACACGGTAGGAAACGCGATGGCGATGGCAGAAGCCACAGTCTCCCAAGCAGATTCACTCACCGACATTCGGCGAATCTGTCGCGACGCCTACGCCCACCCGATGACGAGCCCGGCGGGCTTTCCCGAAGAGTTGCTCCAGGTACTGCCCGCCAGGCTCGCCCACAAGCTCGCCGCCGGCGCCGGCGAACGAGATGTGTTGTGCTCCAACATCGGTACGCTGCCGCCCTTGCTCGCCGACGTCGGCGGTCATCCCACGACCGGCATCGCGACGCGTGCCATTCACCCCTACATCGCGCCGCGGCACTGGAACCTGTTGCGCACCAAACTGTCCGGCTACCTGAACCGCACAGGCGACCGGTACTGTCTCGCCCTGGTCAGCCTGGATCCCGCAAACATCGCGTCCAACGAGCAATTGCGCGAGCTGGCCTGCGCCGAACTCGGCACGTGGGATCTGATAGCTACCGCATGGTGATCCGTTGTTGCACATGCTCGGGAACCTCGTAGGCGCGCTCCAGATCCGACGAATGTACGGGATCGCCCCAATGCTGCTGCAACGGTAGAACTCCCGCCCATACGCCGCCGCGCTCGATGTCGGCATCGTCGTCCCCCGGGCCGCCGGTCCGCGCCTTGACCGATGCTTCCGTGAGATCGATGGCGAGGACGACGGTCGCTGCAAGCTCACGCTTGTTGGGCTCGCGCGCATAGTCCCACGACCCCGGCGCCAGGTGTTCGACGATTGCGCGCAGGCCGACGATCTTCTCGTCCCCTTCGACCTTCCGGCAGCGGCCGTGAATGACAGCGGACCGGTAGTTCATGGAGAAATGCATCACCGAGCGCGCGTAGACCAGCCCGTCGAGCAGGGTGACCGATATCGACACGTCCTGCTCGAGCGCCGCGCGCATACTCATCGAGCCGGTCGAACCGTGCAGGTAGAGGATGTTTCCGACGCGGCCGAACCCGGTCGGCAGCACGATCGGGGCGCCACCGAGGACGATCGCGAGGTGGCAGACCAAGCTGCCGTCCAAGACGTCGAACAGCTCGCTACGGTCTGTTCGGGCACGGTCGCGGAGGCGACGAACTGTGCTACGCGGAGTCGGTGAGAGCGCAGTATCGATTGACATGACTCAAGTTTGTGCCGCAAAGTGGCATTGTCATATAGCCACTGAGAAAGTATTTCGAGAGGCCACTTGGTGGAGATCGCCGAGGATCTGCCGATCACGCTGCACCGTGAGTCGTCCGTTTCGCTTGCGGTGCAGATCGCCGACGCCTTACGCAACGCCGCAACGCACGGTGCGCTACGCGGCGGTGACCGCCTGCCATCGTCGCGGGCACTTGCGCAGCGGCTCGGTGTCAGCCGCACCGTCACGTCGGCGGCATACGAGCAACTGCATGCCGAGGGCTGGATCGATGGCCGCCACGGCTCCGGAACCTTCGTCACTGCAGCGCCCGGTCCGTTACCGGCGCAACCACAATCGGTCGAGCGGACGCCCTCGAACGACGAACTCATCGACCTCGCGCCGGGTGCACCGTCCGCGGCAAATATCGACCTCGCGGCGTGGCGCCGAGCCTGGCGTGCGGCAGCCGACGGGCCACCGCAGATCAGGCCCTACTACGAAGGCTTGCCGACCTACCGCACCGCCGTCGCGGAGCACTTGCTCCGGCACCGCGGATTATCCAGCACCGCAACTGTTCTCGCGACGAACGGAACGAGTTCAGCGACGGGCGAGATCGCGGCGGCAGTACTCGAACGTGGAGACGTCGTCGCGATGGAAGAACCCGGCTACCTCCGGTCGGTCGGCGCGCTCCGGGCAGCGGGAATGCAGGTCGTCCCCGTTCCGGTCGACCGGGAAGGACTGTGCGTCGACGCGATTCCCGCCGCCGCCCGCGCCGTCTATTGCACACCCGCACACCAGTATCCGCTCGGCGCCCGCATGCCCGCGGCGCGGCGGATTCAGTTGGTCGAATTGGCCAGGCGTGCCGGCCTGCTCGTCATCGAGGACGATTACGACGGCGAACTGCGTTACGACACAGCACCTCTCCCGCTGCTTGCCACAATCGGCCCCGACGTCGTCGTCCACCTCGGTACCACCAGCAAGATCCTGACGCCCGCACTCGGGGTCGGCTGGATGGTGGCGCCCCCGCGGGTCGCGGATGCTGTGTTGCGCTATCGGGAGTGGACCGGAACGAAGCCGAGCCCCGCCGGGCAGCGGGTCGTCGTCGAGCTGGCACGCTCCGGCGATCTCGCGCGCCACCTGCGGCGGATCCGAAAGGAGATGTCGGAGCGCCGGACCGAAACCGTCGACACCCTGCGACGCGCCGGAATCTCGGTGACCGGTGACGACGCCGGGGCGCACGTCGTACTACCGCTGCCCTCCAGCGACGCCGAGACCGCGTCCGTCGCGCGCGGTCGCGACGCCGGGCTGCTGCTCGACGGACTGCGCCGCCATCACATCGGAGCCCCGCAGACCTTCGGAATCGCTCTCGGTTACACGGCATGCAACCGTGCCGAATTGACCGCCGCACTGGAGTTGATCGTGAGTACGGTGGTGCTATGACCGAACGAGACCTGCTCGCACAGATCAAAGACCTGGTCGACAGCGAACACGAGCTGCGCGCGAAGACGGCGGCCGGCGAACTCGACCCGGAGTCCGAGCAGCGCCAGCTTGCGCAGCTCGAGACCCTCCTCGACCAATGCTGGGATCTGTTGCGACAGCGTCGTGCCCGCATCGACGCCAACCTCTCGCCGGACGACGCGACCGTGCAGTCGGCGGTTCAGGTCGAGGGCTATCTGCAGTAGACAGCCGGTGTCGGCGACCGGGGTTACGGTTGTCGCATGGCATCCGATTCGAACGGCTCCGATACCTACGACGTCGTCGTGATCGGCGGCGGTCCCGCCGGCGAGAACGCCGCCGCATACGCAATCGCCGGCAGCGACCGCACCGCCGCAATCGTCGAACATGAACTGGTGGGCGGGGAATGCTCGTACTGGGCATGTATGCCCAGCAAGGCTTTGCTGGCACCGGTGCATGTCCTGCACGGCGCGCGTGCAATGGGCGGGGTGCGCGAACTCGTGGCGGCAGGCAGCGCAAACCTCGAGGCGGTACTCGCTCGACGAGATTCGTTCACGCACAAGCGATCCGACGAATCTCAGGTCAAGTGGGCGACCGACACCGGTATCGACGTCATCCGCGGGCGTGGCCGGATCACCGGCGCGCGGCAGGTCGAGGTGCAGACCGACAGCGGTTCCCGCACGATCACCGCGCGCCATGCGGTTGTGCTGGCAACGGGTACGACGGCGAACGTCCCGGACGTCCCCGGGCTCCGCGCCGCCTTGCCCTGGACGTCACGCGACGCGACCAACATGGCAGAACTGCCACAGCGGGTTCTGATCATCGGTGGCGGCGTCGTGGCATGCGAGGCCGCGACGTGGTTGCTCGAACTCGGCACGGACGAACTGACCATGGTTGTACGCGGTTCGGCTGTCCTGGCGACCGCCGAACCGTTCGCCAGCGAGCGGGTTGCCGCGGCGCTGACCCAGGGCCGGGGACGGATCCTTTTCGACACCGGCGTCGACGAGATCGAACGCCCGGGCGCGAAGGATACCGGGATCGGCCGAATTCACGGCGGCCCCGCGACCGTAACGGTCGGCGACGAGCGGTTCGAAGTCGACGAGATCATCGTCGCCGCAGGCCGGTCGCCATCGAGTGCCGATCTGGGGCTCGCGACGGTCGGCCTGACCGACGGCAAGTACGTGCCGACCGACGAGCACCTGACAGCCGCTGGGGAATGGCTCTACGCGGTCGGCGACATCAACGGCCGGGCGCCACTCACGCATATGGGGAAGTACCAGGCCAGGATCTGCGGCGACGTGATCGCAGCTCGCGCGGAAGGGCGCTCGCTGAACGGTCCGCGGTTCCGCTCCAGCGCCGATAGTCACCAAGTGCCGCAGGTCGTGTTCACGAGTCCGGAGGTCGCCTCCGTCGGCCGCACCGAACAGCAGGCCACCGCCGACGGCTTCGACGTCGAGACCGTCGAGCTGGACATCGCGGTTGCGGGATCTGCTCTCGCCCGTGACGATTTCGACGGACACGCAAAGTTGGTGATCGATCGCGCGACCGACCTTCTGCTGGGCGCGACCTTTGCCGGACCCGGGGTCGGCGAGCTCATTCACGCGGCGACCGTGGCCCTCGTGGGCGGGGTTCCGCTGGAAACGTTGTGGCACGCGGTGCCGTCCTACCCCACGGTGAGCGAGGTGTGGCTGCGCCTGCTCGAGAAGCGCAGATCATGATCGCGTGGTTATGATCCGAACCATGACATCGTTGTCAGAGGTAACTACGTCCGAAGGCATTGTGCGAGGACACCGCGAAGGCAAGGTCCTGCGCTGGCTGTCGATTCCCTACGCCGCACCTCCGGTCGGTGACCTCCGGCTTCGAGCTCCGCAACCCGCTCGACCCTGGACCGGCGTGCGGGACGCCACCACGTACGGCAACGCTGCCATCCAGCATGCGTCCGGTTCCCGGATCGGTGCACGGACCAGCCAGCCGCAGAGCGAAGACTGCCTCACGGTCAACGTCACCGCTCCGGCCGAACCCAGCAGCGCACCGCGACCTGTCATGGTGTTCATTCACGGCGGCGGATATGTCTTCGGCACATCAGCTGTCAGCCTGTATCACGGGAATGGTCTGGCCAGTAATGGCGACGTCGTCGTGGTCTCGTTCAACTACCGGCTCAACGTCTTCGGATATGTCGACTTCACGCAGTTCGGAACCGCGGATTCGCCGATCGAGTCCAACCTAGGCCTGCGCGACCAGGTCGCGGCGCTCGAGTGGGTGCAGCGCAACATCGCCGCATTCGGCGGCGACCCGGCGAACGTGACCATTTTCGGCGAGTCCGCGGGAGCTGCAGCGGTAACGACCCTGCTCGCAACTCCTGCTGCAAAAGGCCTGTTCCACCGAGCAATCGCGCAGAGTTCTCCGGCGGACTGGGGTCTCGATGCGGACACGGCGGCCGACCTGGGGCGCAGCTGCGTCGAGGCGCTGGGCGCGGATGCCGACAACGCCGCCGAGGCGCTGCGTTCGGCCGATCCGCACGTGCTTCGGCGCGCGGCGGGGCGCGTCTTCCGCGAGAATCTCGCGAACAACCCGGGTGTTCTCACGATGATGCCGGTCATCGACGGCGACTACCTCCCACAGCATCCACTCGACGCGTACGCCGATGGAAACGCGCACAACGTGCCGCTCATCATGGGAACCAACCGCCACGAGGGTTCCTTGTTCGCCAAGTACCTCGACGACCTACCCACCAACCCCGAGCGTGTGAAAAAGATGTTCGCGCAATCGAACTCGGTGCCTCTTGATCGCATTGCGCGGCATTATCACGGCTACCCGTCCGAGCGGACCGCAATAAAGCTCGGCGGTGACTTCATCTTCTGGCGCCCGACGATCACGGCGTGCGAGGCCTACAGCCAGCACGCGCCGACGTACAACTACCGCTACGACTACGCTCCCCCGATGCTGAACCGCATGGGTCTCGGCGCGACACATGCGTCCGAGCTCATCGCCGTCTTCGGATTCGGCGAAACGAAGGCGGGACGGGCACTGACCGTGATCGGTGGCAGGCGCGACCTGCACTCGGTGACCGAGCGCGTCCAGGCGCACTGGCTCAGTTTTGCCCGCTACGGTGCGCCACTGACCTCGTGGCCCGAGTACAAGACGACGACGCGAAAGACGCTGGTATTCGATACGACGACGCGCGTCGTCGCCGATATCGATCGTGATCGGCGGCTTGCGTGGGCGCTGTACCCACGTCCGTATGCCCCCGCCGCGGATCCAGCCGCAGAAGCCGCGGGGTAGGTTTCAGAGGTGCTCGACATCGAGACGGGCGACGGCGTCGTCCGCGGCATCGCGTCGAGCGGCCTGCGAACGTGGCGCGGAATTCCTTATGCCGCACCACCGGTGGACGACCTTCGCTTCCGCGCACCGCAACCGGTGCTGCCATGGGCAGGCGTGCGGGACGGGTCCGTGTTCGGACCGCCTGCGCCGCAGCGGAATACACCTGGCGGCAGTGAGGACTGCCTGACGCTGAACGTCGTCGCCCCTGCCGCGCCGAGCACAGCACTTCGGCCGGTCATGGTATTCATCCACGGTGGCGCCTACGTCACCGGTTCGTCTGCCGATGCCCTGTATCGAGGTGAAAGTCTCGCCAGGCGAGGCGATCTCGTTTTCGTGTCGATCAGTTATCGGCTGGGCGCTCTCGGTTACCTCGATTTCAGTGAGTTCGCGACCGCCGAAAGACCTTTCGAGTCGAATCTCGGTCTCCGCGACCAGGTCGCCGCCCTGGACTGGGTGCAGCGCAACATCTCCGCGTTCGGCGGCGATCCAGGCAATGTCACGGTCTTCGGCCAATCGTCGGGCGGGAATGCGGTCACAACCCTACTGTGCACACCTGCGGCGGCTGGGAAGTTCAGCCGTGCGATCGCGCAAAGCCCGCCTGCCGCTTCGGTATACGGCAAAGACAGGGCCGCGGCGTGGGCAGCGGAGTTCGTCGACATTCTCGGGGCGCGCCCAGCGGACGCACCACAGGCCTTGCTGCGGGCCTCGGCAACCGACCTCGTGAACGCGACGCACACGCTCACCCAACGCTGCACGGAAGAGCAGCCCGGAACGCGGGCAACAGCACCCGTCGTCGACGGCGACTTCTTGCCGACGCACCCTCTCGACGCCTTCGCCGACGGTACCGCGCAGCAGGTTGCACTGATCATCGGTACCAATTCCCATGAGGGCAGATACTTTCCGCTGTTTCTCGACATCATCCCGACAACGCAGAAGCGAATCGAGAAGATGTTCGACGAGACGGACCCCGCGGTAAAGGCACGGGCGATAGCGTCGTATCCCGGATACCCTGGTCGGCGCGCAGCCGCCGACCTCGGCGGCGATGTGGTCTTCTGGGAGCCTGCCGTCCTGTGTGCGCAAGGACATGCACAGTACGCCCGAACATATTGCTACCGCTACGATTTCGAGCCACGCCTACTCAAGCTGAGCGGTTTGCGGGCGACTCATGGAACGGAACTCTTCGCGGTCTTCGACGCTGCGAACGAGGGAATGGGCAGGCGCGCAACGCTGCTGGGTGGGCGCAGCGCTTTGCGAAACGTCGCCGAGACCGTGATGTCGCACTGGATCCATTTCGCACACCACGGCACCCCGGGTCCGGAATGGCCGGCGTACTCGACCGACCGGCGCGAGACGTTGATCATCGACGAAGTGTCACGCGTCGAGGCGGATCCCAACGCCGACCGCCGGCGCGCCTGGATCGGCTACCACCACCGTCGCTGACGCTGTCTTCACAAGATCTCCACAGGTTGTCCGCCTGAACTGCAGGGGCGCGGCCCTAGTCTCAGGGCATGAACCAAGCGCCCGGCAATACGCCGACCGTTCTCGTCGTGGAAGACGACCCGACCATCAATCAAGCCCTGACGGATCGTCTTGGCGCCGAGGGGTTTCGGGTCCTGCGGGCATTCGACGGTCCCAGTGCCGTCGTTGCCCACGACGAACAGCTGCCGGACCTCGTCGTCCTCGATGTCATGCTGCCCGGCTTCGACGGCCTCGAGGTCTGCCGCCGGATCCAAGCGGTGCGACCGGTTCCGATCCTCATGCTCACGGCACGCGACGACGAGACAGACCTGCTGGTAGGGCTGGCGGTCGGCGCAGACGACTACGTCACCAAACCCTTCCGGATGCGCGAGGTCGTCGCAAGGGTCAGGGCACTGCTGCGCCGCGTCGAACGCGCTCAGGCGATGACGTCCTCGAGTCTGCCCATCCTCACGGTCGACGGACTGTCGATCGACCGCGGTGCGCGCCGGGTGACGGTCGACAGCGTCGATGTTCACCTGACACCGCTGGAGTTCGACCTCGTGCTGGCTCTGGCAACCGAACCCGGCATCGTCCGTTCGCGTGACCAGCTGATGCGCGACGTCTGGGGGTGGTCGGATGCGGCGGGAACCCGGACTCTCGACAGCCATGTGAAAGCGTTGCGCGCCAAGATCGGTGGGCACCGCGTGCGGACCGTGCACGGTGTCGGCTATGCGCTGGTTGTCGAGTCGTGAACACCGAACGTCCCCTCGACGGCTTCCGCTCGATCAAGGTCAAGCTCGGCGTGCTCGTCGGCCTCAGCATCATCACGGCATCGGTCGTGTCGGAAGTCGGCGACCGTGCCGACGTTCCAGCATGGCTGACACTCCCGGTGACGGTCGCAGCAGCGGTCGGCGTCACCGGTTGGCTGGCCAGGGGCATGACCTCGCCACTGCGCGAGATGACAGCGGCAGCAGCAGTCATGGCAACCGGTGACTACTCACGCCGGGTCACTGCCACATCGCTGGACGAAGTCGGCGAACTGGCCCGAGCCTTCAACACGATGGCAGCCGACCTCGCAAACGTCGACCAGCAACGCCGCCAACTCATCGCGACGGTCTCGCACGAACTTCGCACGCCGTTGACCGCCCAATTGGCCTTGCTGGAAAACCTGGTCGACGGCGTCGTCACACCGGACGCCGAGGCCCTCCGTCCTGCCCTCGCACAAGCCGAAAGGCTGGGCGCACTGGTTTCGGACCTGCTGGACCTCAGTCGCGTCGAAGGCGGTCTGCGTCAGCTCGAAATCGTCGAGATCGACCTCGCGGAAATGCTCGAACAGGGCGCCGACGAAGCTCGGGCGGCGGGGGCGGGTAATCGGCTGATCACCGTCGAGACCGACGTCGAATCGGACCTGGCCATCGAGGCGGACGCCGGACGCCTCGCCCAGGTGGTCGCGAACCTGCTGGACAACGCCGTGCGCCACAGTCCAGACGGCGGGACCGTCACTGTCCGTTGCTTTTCCGTGAATTCCGACCGCTGGGCGCTCGAGGTATCCGACGAGGGTCCCGGCATTCCCGTCGAGCGCGCCGAGCGCGTCTTCGACCGCTTCGGCACCTGGGACGAGTCAGGTGGGGGCACCGGCCTCGGCCTCGCCATCGCCAGCTGGGTGTGTGAGCTGCACGGTGGATCGATCGCCGTCGTGCCGACAGACCCTGACCGGCCGGGAGCCCGAGTACGAGCTGTCCTGCCCCGCATACCGCGCACAACCGTCCACCCGGATGCACCCACAGCACCGAAGCCGCCAGCAACCAAGGAGAGCCCGATGTCCGCAGCACCGTCGCAGGTTCAGTCGCCGATACCCCCACCGCCGTTCGCGAAACCAGTGCCGCCGCCACCGTTTGTCGACTCGCTTTTCGGCAGCCTCTGGCCGGAGCGCGATCGGACAGTTCGCCCGGGATTCGTTCTCGCTTCGGTGGGGATCGGAGCGGCCGGGGCCCTGATCCTGCCCGCTCGTGACGCTGGGCTAGGCACGTTGCTGGTCTTGCTGTCGTCGGGTGCGCTCGTCTTCTATGCATCCGTACGCAGACGCGCGCCATGGACGATCGTCCTTGCCGTTGTCGCGGTTGGCCTTTCGTCCATGCTGGTGCTGCGGGCGGCGGGCTGGCTGTCGTTCATCGCGGTGGCGATCGCCGGACTGCTCGTCATGTCGGCGCTCACCGATGCGCGCGGCATCATGTCCATCGCTGGCGGGTGGCTGTCCTGGGGCTTCGCCGCGATCCGCGGACTGCCGTTGCTCGGCCGGACACTCGCTGCCATGTCGAGGTTTTCGATCCTGTGGCCCGTAGCCCGGACGGCCGTGATTTCACTGCTCGCCCTGGTTCTCTTCGGCGGACTGTTCGCTTCCGGCGACGCCGTTTTCGGTTCCTGGGCCGAAGCTGTGCTGCCGAACATCAAAGCGGACGGTCTCGTGCTGCGCACGTTCGTCGGCTTCGTCGTCACAGGCTTCGTGCTGACCGCGTGCTACGTCGCGATCAATCCGCCGCAGATCAATCGACTTGCGCTCCCCGGCGGCAAACGCGTTTCCCGGCCCTTCGAGTGGCTTGTGCCGGTCGGCTTCGTCATTGCGATCTTCGTGGCTTTCGTTGCGGCACAAGCGACAGCGATGTGGGGTGGGCACGATTACGTGCAACGCACGACCGGCCTCACCTACGCCGAATACGTCCATCAAGGTTTCGGACAGCTGACGTTGATCACGTTCCTAACCCTCGTGACGGTTGCCATCGCGGCCCGCAAGGCTCCGCGTGAGACCGCGGGAGAGTTGCTCACCCAGCGCGTCGTCCTCGGGTTGCTGTGTGCGCTCGCACTGATAGTCGTCGCGTCAGCGCTGTTCCGCATGAACGTCTACCAGGAGGCATACGGCTTCACAGTGCTGCGCCTGCTCGTCATCGCCTTCGAGTTGTGGCTCGGTCTGCTGCTCGTCCTCGTGCTGATTGCCAGACTGCAGTCGGCCGCGGCGTGGGTGCCGCGTGCGGCGCTGATTTCCGGCGCGGCGTTCGTCCTCGCGATCGGCCTTGCAAACCCGGAGGCGTGGGTCGCGCAGCGCAATATCGACCGCTACAACGACACCGGCAAGATCGACCCCGTCTACTTGGGGACCCTGGGCGACGATGCCGTGCCGACGATCGTGGCGGGTCTCCCGCGTGACCTCGCGATGTGCATCCTGCTCGACAAAGCCGGTAGCAACGAACCCCACGACGCGCTCGAATGGAACCTCGGTCGTGCCCGGTCGGCGGACGCGGTCCGCGGTCTCGAACTGCCGACCTGGGACGACTGCGCCGCGATTCGCGCAGCGGCGCACTGACCCCGTTTACCGCACCTCGTCCGGCAGCGGCACCGTCATTACGACCTGCGACCCGTCCCAGGTGTACGGAATCGTCGCCGGACCGCCCGCTGGGCAGCAGAACGGTTCGTCGCCGGCGAGCCATTTGTAGTCGACGGAAATGGTGTCGGCAGACTCGGCCGACACGTAGGTGAAGGCGTAGGGTTCCGACGTCGCAGTGCCGAGATAGGTGCCGTCGTGGAAGAAGAGCACGTGAATGGGTGCCGCCGCCGACGCACCGCCGCTCACGGTGATCCAGCCCAGTTCCGGGCAGTCGCCGATCGTCGCCTCGCTCGAGTCCTCGATTGCCCAGTCGTTCGTCGACGGGAGGGTCGCGATTGCATCGAGGACGCCTGCCGAACCTGGATCGACGCACAGGCCGTCGCCGCTCGTATTGCTCGCGGTGTCGGCGGTCGTGGTTGCGGACGCGGAAGTCGTTGTTGCCGTTTCGCTCTCGGAAGGAGCCTCCGTGGTCGAGGCCGCCGCAATAGAGGTCGCCGCCGCCCGCGATGTTTCCGCGGCGCTCGGCGAACCGCTTTCCGTCTCACAACCCGCAACGACTGCCGCAGCACCAGCGATGAGCGCAAGCGCTCGGACCACGTTCTTCATGGATTCCTCGTTCCTCCCCGACCTGTGCCGACGCACATCAAGGGAATGGCGGAAGGAGCCCGGAGCGTTAACACCGCCCTACTTGAGCAGTCGCGACATCCTTCTGTCGGCCAACACTCTTCCGCCGGTCTGGCAGGTCGCGCAGTACTGGAACGAGCGCTCCGCGTATGCGACTTCGCGCACCGTGTCGCCACACACCGGACACGGCAATCCGGTGCGGGCGTGCACGCGCATGCCGGACCGCTTCTCGCCCTTGAGCCGCGCGGCGTCCTGCCCGACAGACCGGTCGACCGCGTCGGTCAGCACCTCCCGCATCACGCCGTAGAGTGCCGAGAGCTTCTCCGCGGACATGGTTCCCGTCGTCGCGAAGGGCGAGATCTTTGCGGTGTGCAGGATTTCGTCCGAGTACGCGTTGCCGACGCCCGCGAGCACCATCTGGTCCGTCAGTGCGGATTTGACCCGCTGCGACGTCGCTTTCAGCACCGTCGCGAATTCGGCTTCGCTGACAGCAAGTGCATCCGGACCGAGCTTCGCGATCCCGGGCACCTCCTGCGGATCGCGGACGAGCCAGACCGCAAGGCGCTTCTTGGTTCCGGCCTCGGTGAAATCGATTGCCGGCATCGCGCCTTCGGGGGTGAACAGATGAATACGCAACGCGAGCGGACTCTTTCCGCCCGGTTTCGGCGGCGCCGGATTCGGATTGTCGATCCACCGCATCCACCCGGCCCGGGACAGATGCGTGATCAACCACAGTCCATCGCACCCGATACCGAGGTGTTTGCCCCACCGGCCGGTGCCCGTGACGTCCCTGCCCTGCAGGTCGGTTATGGGCGGATCGAAGGTCTTCAGCACGCTCAGCGCGGCAATGTCGACCCGGCCGACCACACCGCCGACCGCGTTCTTCTCCAGGAACTGCGCGAGAGCTTCGACCTCGGGGAGTTCGGGCATAGCTCCAGGGTAATCAGCGACGCAGCAGGTAGGTGTCCATGATCCAGCCTTTGCGCTCACGAAGTTCTGCGCGTCGCTGCTGAATGTGCCCCTCGACATCGCGCAGTTTCCCCGCGATCAACTCCTCGTCGGGCATCCCCAGATATGCGCCCCACCAAATATCCACGTCGCCTTCGACTTTGGTGAAGCTGCACTCACCGTCGAGCATGACGACCGTGTTGGTCACCGTTTCCTCGGCGAGCCGCCGGCCGGTCGTGATGTGGATCGGTTCCCCGATTCGATTCAGGACGATGCGATGGCGAGCCGCCAGCGCCTGCGGTGCAGTGATTCCCGGGATCACCTCGTAGTCGAAATCCAGCCGGCCGCGGACGCGCTCGACGATGCGCAGCGTGCTGTCGTACAGCGCCGGATCGCCCCAGACGAGGATCGCGGCGTCCTCGTCACCGAGCTCGGCGAAGCGAGCTGCCAGGAGGTCCGCGCGGCGGTCGTGCCAGTCGTCCACGACCGCGCCGTAGTTCTCGGGTGCGCGGTCCCGCGGCGGATCCTGCACTTCCACGATGCGATACGGGCGATCCATGTGCTCGTCGAGAATTCCGGTCCGAACGTCGACGAGTTCCTGCTTCTCTGCGCCCTTGCCGATCACGAAGAACACGCCGACCTTGTTCATCGCCTTGATCGCCTGGACGGTGACCTGGTCTGGATCCCCCGCGCCGATCCCGATCACATAGAGCTTCCGCATTCTCGGGAGCCTACGTGGACAGCTCCGGGACTCCGAGGGTGAAGGTCATCGACTCGACGACGGCACCGAGGTGCCTGCCCTTGCGCAACCAGGTGGGCAGCGGACCGTCGGACTCGACTTCGACGTTGATCAAGGCCGCGCGCATCTTGCCTCTGACTCCGAGCACAGATGCCCCTACGCGACCGTCCGCGAATTGCTGGACAGCCTTCATCTTCGTCACGAACGGCACTGGCGGAGCGATGATTCGCGGCGTCGCCGATACCCGCCACGGAATTCCGACCGTGCTGGTCGCGGTCATGGTTTCGCCGTTGCCGATGTCGCCACTGAATTCGGCGAGGGTCTTTGGCATCGCCCAGTTCGTCCGTCCACCAACAAGACTCACTTCGGAGTCGACGGCCATGAAGGTGACGCTGCCGCGAACCTTCGCACCGTCGCGGACCCCGACTATGCCGAGCACTTCGTCGTACGGCCCGACCGGTGTATCGACGTAACGCACCAACCCGCCGACTACTGCCAACGGATCGACTTGCGCCCGAATACCTTCCGGCAAGGCCGCGCGCGCTGCCCGGCCGCCGATCCCCGTCCACACGAGTGACTGTGCACGGCATTCCCACGGTGCGCCGCTACGGTTCTCGGGCAGGCGTGCGACGAGGTCCGCGGGTAGGTCGGTCTCCGGCACTCCTGCAACACCGAGTTCTGCGCGCATCTCGATCACTTTCCTTCCACCCGCTTCTGGTAGGCCGCGCGGGCCTCGAGATCCATCGTTTCGGTCACGCTCGCGCCACCGGCCAAGCGGAACAGCGTGTCCCGGATGTCGCCGGGCAGCGTGCTCGACGCTGCAGCGAACGCGGCGGCGGTCTTGGGGACGAACACTTGGCCCGACCTACCGGACCCGACCGCAGTGAGCACTGCAGCCGCGACCGCGTCCGGATCGACCATCGCGAGCTTCTCCATCGCTTTGTTCGCCTTCATGCCCGCAATGAGTTCTGTCCGCACGAAGCCTGGGCAGATCGTCGTTATGTGTACGCCAGAACCACGCCATTCCTGCCGGAGCGCCTGCCCGAATCCGACGACGGCGTACTTGGCCGCGCAGTAGGACGCAGCATTCGGCGACGCGAGGGTGCCCATGATCGAGGCGATATTGACGACATGACCGCTGCCGCGTGCGTGGAAGCGTTGCCCGGCGAGCTTCGTGCCGGTGAGCACGCCGCGCACATCGATGTCGACAACTCTGTCGGTCACAGCATCGGATTCCGCGAGGAACGGTCCGATCGGCATGATCCCCGCGTTGTTGACGAGCACGTCGAGCGGGCCGAGCGCCGCTTCCGCGCCGTCGAGGAAGGCGGCGAAGCCAGTCGGGTCGGTGACATCGAGAGGGAATCCCGTGGCACCGTTGCCCAGTTCGGCCGCGGTCGCCAGCGCCGCATCTACGTCGATATCTCCGATCGCGACCCGAGCACCCGCGCCGAGAAATGCCGCAGCGATCTCGCGACCGATGCCACGACCGCCGCCGGTTATTGCAACGGACAGTCCATTGAGAGAAGAATGCGCCATGTCTCTCATAGTAACAGCTATTGGCAGGTCGCCAATAGCCTGTTTCGCTAATTGTGTGCGATTCCGACCGGATTCCGGGCGGAATCCGCCGTTAACGCCGCAGTGATGGTTGCCAACACCTTTTCCGGAGTTCGCGTCAGTTGATGCCACGTGAATTGCAGGACCACCCACCCGGCGTTGACGAGAATGTTCTGCCGCTCGGCGTCGCGGACAAAGCGTTCGGCATCGCGATGCCATGCCCAGCCATCGACCTCGATTGCAATCTTGGCGTGGCCGAACGCCACGTCGATCTCGAATCCGCAGCTGTTCACGTGCTGTCGCCAGCCAATGATCCCTGCCCCCCGAAGCAGCCGATGGAGCATCCGCTCTGCTTCGGAATGGCCGCCTGCGCCCGCCGAATGCAGCAATGCCGCGGCGCGAGCGCTGCCCCACCGTCCGAGATTTCGCTCATGCGCCGCTCGCAGCATCGCCAGGCGAACATTGTTCTGCAATGCGCGATCCATGAAAACCGAGCCGTTCGGTAGTTCTACTGCGGACTCCAGCACGGTCAGCGGCAGGTTGGTCACCAAAAGACCGCGATAGACGCCGACGTCGGCCGCGTCCAGATCCCTGCGTCGCATCCGAACACCACTAGGGGGCCGAGTCCGTCGGCGTGCCGGAACCGTGACCCATCTTTCGCTCGAGGGTTTGTCGAGTAAGCCGCGCCACCATGCCGCACTCGGACCGTAGGCAATCGCGCCCTCAGCTGCAGCGAAGACCGCAGCGCGAAGCCTCGCAGCGGGTCCGTAGGCCCTGTCCGCACGCAGATAGACCCCGCTCGACAGACGTCGCCAGTCACCGGCGCAGACGCGTCGACTCACCGCAGATTCCGACATGCCCGCGTGGACCGCTTGCGCCAGCGTCACGACTCCATCTTGTGCGGCCATGACCGCGTTGACTTTTCTCGATGTCACGGGCGGTTTGACGCGGTTGCCCGGAGTGCGGTTCCGTTATGCGCCAAGTTTGTGCAGTTCCACCCGCTTTTCGGGCGAATCCGCACAGTTTCGACCCGCCTCCCGGACGGGCCGCAGACGCGACCGTAAACTGGGGCCGTGGCGACCGACACCCAATACGAAGATCTGCTCCGGCGTGTCATGGAGAGCGGCGCGGTGAAAGCCGACCGGACCGGCACCGGCACGCGCAGCGTGTTCGGACATCAGCTCCGCTACGACCTCGCTGCCGGCTTCCCGCTGATCACCACGAAGAAGGTCCACCTCAAATCCATTGTGTACGAGCTGCTCTGGTTCCTGCGCGGGGAGTCGAGTGTGAAGTGGTTGCAGGACAACGGCGTTACGATCTGGGACGAATGGGCCGACGCCGACGGCGAGCTCGGTCCCGTCTACGGCGTGCAATGGCGTTCCTGGCCGACGCCGGGCGGCGAGCACATCGATCAAATCAGCGAAGTGCTGAAAACCCTTGTCAGCAATCCAGATTCGCGGCGCATCATCGTGTCGGCGTGGAATGTTGCCGACATTCCCCAGATGGCGCTGGCTCCGTGCCACGCGTTCTTCCAGTTCTACGTTGCCGACGGCAAATTGAGCTGCCAGCTGTACCAGCGCAGCGCCGACCTGTTCCTCGGCGTTCCGTTCAACATTGCGAGCTACGCCCTGTTGACCTATATGGTCGCCCAACAGACCGGCCTCGAGCCCGGCGAATTCATCTGGACCGGCGGCGATTGCCACATCTACGACAACCACGTTCAACAGGTGACCACTCAACTCGAGCGTGAGCCGTTCGACTTTCCGCAGCTGAAGCTGCGCAAGGCGGAATCGCTGTTCGACTACGCATACGAGGACGTCGAGATCGTCGGCTACCAGCACCACCCGCCGATCAAGGCACCCGTTGCCGTCTAGGCGCATCAACCTCATCTGGGCTCAGACGACCGCGGGCGTCATCGGTCGTGCCGGCACGATTCCGTGGCAGATCCCCGAGGACATGGCCTATTTCAAAGCTCGGACGGTGGGCCACCCCGTTGTGATGGGCCGCCGGACTTGGGACTCCCTGCCCCCTCGGTTCCGGCCACTGCGCGAGCGGCGCAATATCGTCGTGACCCGCCAACCGACGTGGACGGCCGACGGCGCGGACGTCGCAAATTCGCTCGAGCAGGCCTTGGAATCGGTCGACGGCGACGTCTGGATCATCGGCGGCAGTGAGTTATACACGGCAGCAATGCCTTTCGCCGACCTGCTCGCAGTGACCGAGATCGACGCCGAGATCGACGGCGACGCGTATGCGCCCAGAATCGGACCGAACTGGCGGCACGACGACGCCCCGTGGCAATCCTCCACGCAGTCCGGCACCCGGTACCGATTCCTCACGTACTTACCTGTCAGGTAATTGTCCGGCCTACCTCGACCGGCGAAGCTTCGAGTTGTCAACGAACCGACAACAGGAGGCACCGCGATGATCGCCACGATCGAGAACAAGACCCACATGACGCTGCTGCAGTTCGCCTTGAAGCTCGACGCCGTAGTGACCGCCGCTAACGGCGTCGCCTACCTCGTCGCGGCAACATTGCTCGACGACGTACTCGGACCGGAGACCGGATTCCTTCGCGCGATCGGACTCTTCCTGCTGGCCTATGGCGTTGCCGTCTGGGTACTCGGGTCGCAGCAGCAGCCGAGCCGCCCCGCGGTTGCGCTGGTCATCGGCGGCAACGCCGTCTGGGCAACGGCCAGCATCGTTTTCGCTATCGAAGCACCGTCGCTGACCACGCTGGGAACAGCCTGGACCGCCATGCAGGCGGGCGTCGTCGGCGGCTTCGCGGCACTGCAGTGGTTGGGCCTGCGCAGCCGTCGCCTATCCGTTAGCCGATAACCTCCGCCGGGTCCTCGTCATGTGCGTCATACTCCTAAGGCAGGGTCCTTCCCCACAGCCCCGGGAGAGGCATCACATGGATAAGAAGTCACTGACCGCCGTCGCACGCCAGCAGCTCAAGTTGGCAAGTACGGCGTCCAGCGGCCGCAGTTCGCAGACCATCTACGGCGGCCATTCCCGCAGTCTGCGGCAGACCGTCGTAGGTCTGTCCGCAGGCCAGAGCCTGGCCGAGCACGACAACAGTGGCGAATCCACCCTTTTGATTCTCAGCGGAAAGCTGCAGCTGATCAGCGGCGAGAACATCTGGAAGGGTTCGACGGGCGACCTGCTCGTAGTCCCGAACGCGAGGCACAGCGTGGAAGCACTCGAGGACGTCGCCTTCCTGCTCACTGTCGCCAAGTAGCAGCCCCTCCTCCCGAGGGGCTGTTCCTTTGGCCGCTAATTGACAAATTCTTTTGTCTATTAGACGATGGCGACGTGGAGTTGGTCGGAGATCCGGAGCAGTTGCGGCGAGCACTCACGCCAGTGCGCCGCGCGCTCCTCGAGCGTTTGCGCGAGCCTGCGTCGGCTATCGAACTTGCGGCGGAGATGAACGTGCCCCGCCAGAAACTCGGCTACCACCTGCGGCAATTGGAAGAGGCCGGGCTGATCGAACTGGTCGAGACACGACGCCGGCGCGGCTTCACCGAGCGCGTACTACGCGCGCGAACATACGTTATCGATCCCGATATCCTCAGTGCCCCAGACAATCTCGACAATGCTCGCCACGCCGCCGACCACCTTGTCAATGCCGCGTCGGCGGTCGTCCGGGACGTCGCGCGGATGCAGGCCGCAGCCGATCGCGGCGGAACGAGACTGCTTACATACACGCTCGAATCCGAGATTCGCTTCGCCGATCCAGGCGACGTCAACAGCTTCACCGAGGCGCTCGCGTCCGCAATGGCAGAGGTTATCGAGCGCTTCGACTCTCCCACCGGCAGGTCGTTTCGCATCCTTGCTGCCGGTTACCCGATGCCGAAGGAGTGATCTGGATGACCGAATCCAATGGTGTGACAATCGAAGTGACGATCGCGGCTGCCCCCGAGGTGGTCTGGCAGGCGTTACGTGATCCGGATCTGATTCGCCGCTGGCACGGCTGGGTCGTCGAAGGACTGGAAGAAGAAGTCGACTTCATCTACCGCAAATCGGTATCCCTCGACGACGCGGCGAACTACGTATTCCGCACCGACAACGAGGACGAATTCTCCCTCCACCCCTCGGACGCCGGCACCGTCGTACGGATCACCAGGGCGCCCAAGGGCACCACACCGGAATGGGACGATTGGTACGACGACATCACCGAAGGCTGGACGTCGTTTCTCGCTCAGCTCCAGTTCGGCATCGAGCGGCACGGCCTCGCCGAACGCAGGACCCTCATGCTGGAGGGTCGCCTGCGTGACGACGCCGACGTACGAGACACGCTGCACCTGAACGGATTGTCGGTAGGTGATGGACACCGGTCCGATCTCGGTTTCAGCGGATCGGTCCAACTGGTCGGAGCCAATCAAACCGCCGTGAGTGTGGACGACGCCGGACCAGGACTGCTCGTCGTAGCCAAGCAACCGATCAATGCGCAACGGCCACACGGCGGTTCGATGATCATTCTCACGACCTACGGTCTCGACGATGCCGAACACGCAGCGCTGCAGCAGAAATGGCAATCCTGGTGGGATGCCTCGACGTCAGTCGATCAGCCCGCGTAGCTGCTCGACCATCTGCAACCGCTCTTTGGCGTCGAAGGTAAGTGGCGCGACGTTGATCGTGGTGACGCCTGCCTCGGCGAATGCCGCGATCCGTTCCTTCACGTAACCGGCGGGGCCGATCAGAGAGATGGATCGCACCAGATCATCCGGAATCGCCCGCGCCGCTTCGTCTTTCTTGCCGCTCAGGTACAGATCCTGGATCCGGTCGGCTTCGGCTCCATAGCCGTAGCGCGTCGCGAGCTCGTGATAGAAGTTCTTCGACTTTGCGCCCATGCCACCGATGTAGAGGGCGAGGTGCGGCTTCACCCACTCCAGTAGGTGATCGACATTCTCGCCGATTGCCAGTGCTGGGCCAGCGAATATCTCTAGCGGACCCAGCGCGGGATCGCGCTTGGCATAACCCTTTTCCAGCGCAGTCCCCCAGACATCCTGCGCCTTCTCGGGGTTGAAGAAGATCGGTTGCCAGCCTTCGGCGATCTCTGCGGTGAGCTCGACGTTCTTGGGACCCAAGGCCGCCAGCAGGACCGGAATACGTTCGCGGACAGGGTGGTTGATCAGCTTCAGCGATTTTCCGAGTCCGGTTCCCCGGTCGGCGGGGAGCGGGATCTTGTAGTACTTGCCGTCGTATTCGAGGCGCTCGCGCAGCCACACCTTCCGGCAGATCTCGACGATCTCGCGAGTCCGGCCGATGGGTGCGTCGTAGGGCACTCCGTGGAAGCCCTCGATCACCTGCGGTCCGGATGCGCCGAGACCGAGCACGAACCGGCCGTCGGACACGAAATCGAGGCCGGCAGCTGTCATGGCTGTCAATGACGGCGTCCGGGTATAGATCTGCAAAATGCCGGATGCCAGTTGCAGGCGCGACGTCCGAGCCGCGAGAAAGCCCAGGGCACTCACCGCGTCGTAGGAATACGCTTCCGCGACGAAAACGATGTCCAGTCCGGCCTGCTCGAGGTCGACAACCTCGGCAGCCATCTCGCTGAACCCACTGGCGTAGTTGACGGTCAGCCCGATACGCATGTCAGTCACCTTTCGCTCGGACGATCCGTCCGTTGTCATACACCGTAAACCGTGGGCGAACCGACGCTGTCAACGGGGCGACGCTCTATCGTGGCGCCATGGTCGATCCAATTCCACTTCGGGTGCGCGCCGGATCCACGAACGCGCTGCGGACAATCGTCTACGTGGCGTGCGGCCTCGTCGTGGGCCTGGTGATCGGTTATGCGATCGTCGCCGCGTTCGGCTACGGCCGAGTCGTGACCGCGATTCTGATCGGGCTCGTTCTCGCCATAACTATCATCGTCGCGCTCCGCGCGTCGTTCTCGATCGTTCTCGACGAATCCCGGATCGTCGTCCGGAAGCTGCTGCACAAGCGTGTCCTGCTCTGGAATCAGGTCGAGCGGATCACCGCGGCGGCTGTGGTCGACGACAAGGGCCGACGCGAACTGTGGTCGTTCGCTCTGACGAGTGCCGTCGACGGGCACAAGCAGTCGGACGTCCTCGTCGTGATCCCGCCTGTCGATGCGCAATACCGCAACGCCTACGAGTTCAACAAGCGCCAGCAAATCATGGACATCGTCGCGCTCGCCAAAATGAAGAACGTGCCACTCTACGTCCCGACGCGCATTTCGTTTGCGCTGCAGAAGAACTGGCACATCGACAGCACGGACAGCTGAGCGCTCAGCTCAGCTTTCGCAGTAACCACAATGGGCTGACGCGCATGACGTTGGACAATGGCGTCCACGGCCACCACGGGACGTACGCGGTCGCGGGTTCCTTCTCGATCGCGCTCACGAGGGCCCGGTGGCCCTTCTCGGCCGACGCCAGCAACGGCGTCTTTCCGGATTTGGCGGTCATCTCCGATTCGATGTAACCCGGCAGCAGCGTGGTCACCGTGATCGGCTTGTTCAAAACGTCGATGCGAATGCCTTCTGCAAGGTGGGAAGCCGCAGCTTTGGACGCCGCGTAGGTCGTGATGTTGCCGCGCCCGCCGCGCACCGCGCTGACCGACGAGACGACCACGAGGTGACCAGCGTTTTGCTCGCGGAAGATCGTCATCGCCGCTTCGCACTGGGCAAGCAGGCCGATGAAGTTGGTGTCCGCCGTCTGCTTGTTCGCCGCAAACTTTCCGGTGCCGATCGGCTGACCTTTGCCGAGGCCCGCGTTCGCAATCACGCGATCCAGACCGCCGAGCGCTGCCGCGGCCTCGTCGAACACGCGGAAGACGGCGTCGTGGTCGTTGACGTCCAGCTTGGCCACGAAGACAGTGATGTCAGGGTGTGCCGCGCGCAGTTCGGCAGCCAGCGCTTCCAGCCGATCGGTCCGCCGCGCGCACAGCGCCAGGTTTCGGCCCTTCGCAGCGAACAAACGCGCCATGCCCTCACCGAGTCCCGAACTCGCGCCGGTGATGAGGATGTTGCGGCGTTCCGGTCTGCTCACTTGGCGTCTCCCGCAGTTTTGTATTTGGCAAGTTCGATTCGCGCGACGACGCCGAGGTGCACCTCGTCCGGACCGTCTGCCAGTCGCAGCGAGCGGGCGCCCGCGTAGGCCGCAGCCAACGGGAAATCGTCGGTGAGACCTGCGCCGCCGTGAATTTGAATGGCCATGTCGACTACTTCCTGCGCCATGACGGGGACGGCGGCCTTGATCTGCGAGACCTGCGAAATGGCACCCGCAATGCCGTGCGTGTCCAACAGCCACGCGGTGTAGTGCACCAACAGTCGCGCCTGCTCGATCGCGATGCGCGCCTTGGCAATTCGCTCCCTATTGCCGCCGAGGTTGGCGAGCGGTTTGCCGAAAGCGGTCCGCGTCGAGGCGCGGGTACACGCCAGTTCGAGCGCCTTCTCCGACAACCCGATCAACCGCATGCAGTGATGAATCCGGCCGGGCCCGAGCCTGCCCTGTGCGATCTCGAAACCGCGCCCCGGACCCGCAATGACGTTCTCCGCCGGCACCCGGACGTCGGTGAAACTGACTTCACCGTGCCCGTAGGGCGGGTCGAACAGGCCGAACACGGGAAGCATCCGCTCGACACTCACACCTGGCGCATCCACCGGAACGATGACCATCGAGTGCCGTTGGTGCCGGTGGGCGTTCGCGTCCGTCAGCCCCATGAAAATGATGAAACGGCAATTCGGATGCCCGATGCCCGTCGAGAACCACTTGCGGCCGTTGATCACCACCGTGTCGCCGTCGAGCATCACAGTCGATTCCATGTTCGTCGCGTCCGACGACGCGACGCCCGGCTCGGTCATCCCGAACGCCGACCTGATCTTGCCCTCGAGCAGCGGCGCGAGCCACTCGTCCTTCTGCTGTTGGCTGCCGTAGTGCACCAACACCTCAGCGTTTCCGGTATCGGGCGCATTGCAGTTGAAAATCTCGGGCGCGATGAACGACCTGCCCATGAGCTCAGCCAGCGGCGCGTAATCCGAATTCGACAGCGTCCCCGGCAGAAACAGATTCCACAGCCCCTGCTCGCGCGCCTTTGCCTTCAGCTCCTCGATGACAGGGAGCACCTGCCACGGGTTGTCGAGCCCGAGGAGCTCGGCGTGGTACCCGTGCTCGATCGGTTCGATCTCGGCGGCGATGAAGTCGGCAACGCGACGATGAAGATCTGCGGCCTTGGGAGATAAGGCGAAGTCCATAGGGCGAGCGTAGCCGCGCCGGAAAACCGCTTGAAGCCGACCGCCGCCGACCGGGATGCTGGACGACTACACAGAGAGGAATGGCAATGACCACCCGAAGACAACCGGTCCACAGAAGCGCCGACAACGAGTTGGTCGGCTTCGTCGAGCCCGCACACGGTAGCGGACCGTGGCGAGCGCTGACGGTATTCGGCGGCCACATCGCCGACGCCGGCGACCGGGATGCGGCAGTGGGAGTCGTCCTCGACCGGGGTCTTGCCAGCTTGACCGAGCAGTGGTGGTTCTACGAGCACGAGCTGCGCCAATGGCGTCGGGTGCAACTGAGTGAAGTACATACCGAAACAGTGCGCGGCCACAACGGCCCGTACCCGCAATGGGCGGACAAGCTCACGATCCGAGGAGCCGACCTCGCCAGCATGACGCTGACGCTGCCACCGTCACAGCCGGGTGACGCGGCACCCGACTACGGCGACTGGCCGGAGTAGCGGTCAGGCGTTCGACGCACCGAGACCGAGGGACACACCCTTCTGGAGGAGCCAGCGGGCAGGATCGACCTTCTGCCCGTTCGGGTCCCAGATCTCGAGGTGCAGGTGCGGTCCGGTCGAGTAGCCACGGTTGCCCACGGTCGCGATCGTCTCGCCGGCATTGACCCGCTTGCCGACGAACGTCGTGATGTCGTTGACATGGCCGTAGACGGAGACCGTGCCGTCGTCGTGGCGAACCCGCACCCACAGACCGAACCCGGATGCGGGCCCCGCCTCGATGACGGTTCCGTTGGAGACGGCACTGATCGGCGTACCGATCGAATCGGCGAAGTCGAGGCCGTAGTGCATCGCACCCCATCGCGCACCGTAGCCCGAGGTGATCACGCCGTTGACGGGACGGACGACCGGCGCGTGCGGGAGGAACTGGTTGGCGATGTCCTCGCCCCACTGGTTGATCTGTTCGATCGCGCCTGTGATCTCCGGCGGCAACTGGGGCAGCCCGGGAGCCTGGGCGATCGGCAGCAATTGCTGTGCCAACTCGGGAACACCCGGCATAGCGGCGATCGACTGCAATTCCGGCGGCATCGGATTGGCGACCGGCGTTGCGATGTCGTACTGATCCGAGCCGTCTTCGGCCGCGTTCGCGGTCGTGGGGTTACCAACTTGATATCCGGTGGCGAGCAGTGCGCCGGCGGCGACGGCGACCGTCGCGACGACAGCCTTGCTGTCGATGGTCCGTGGCTCGACCCTATGTCGCCCGCGATCAGGAGATGTACTGGTCACGCCCTCGCGCGCGAGGATCGAGACTGAATGCATCTTCGTACTGGCGGCTTGCTGCGACAATGCTCTGTCCTCGATAGGTCGGCCGGACATAAGTAACAAATCCATATAGAACGAGTAGAAGAATACAACTCCGTGATCGTTCCGCAACCTCTTCGCCCGAACCCGGTGGGTCGCCGGAGCATCGCGCGTGCACCCCAGGGTGGTGAATTACCCACCCCGGGGTGACTTTTGGCGACAGCGCTACCGCGCAAAGATGAGGGGTCCAAGAGTTTTTCTCGCGTGGAAAGAATGTCGTGGTCGGCAGTGCACGCGGCACTGTGCAGGTGCCCGGTAGACCTGAGCGACGGCTCGTCATCGAAGCCCTCGCCGACTTACCGACGGCCGAGCGCGTCGCCTTGGCGATGGCCTTCTACCGGGCCCAGAACGCCGAGTCCATCGGAGCCGAACTCGCGCTCGACGCGTCCGACGTCCTCGCCGCACTGCACGACGCGGCGCACCGGATGTGCGCCCACATCGAGCGGTAGCTCAGCGCGGGCAGTTGCTCGGCGCCGGGATTCCCTGGAAGCGCTGATCGAGGTAGTTCAACGCAGCGGGTGCGCCGAGCACGGCGGTCGTCAAGTGGTCGGGGCTCGGGAACAGCTCCGACTGCACCCGCGCTCCGGCGGCGCAATAGCGGTTCACGGTCGCGACGATCGAATCGACGGGAATCAGTGCATCCTGCGGCGCATGCCATTCGAATATCGGCGCGGTCGGAACACCTGGATAAAGCTCGACACTGTTCTCGTCGCCCACTTCCCACGCCAGTGGATTCGACGCGAAACTCATCGACGACGCAAGTTCCACAACACTGTGCCCTGCTCCGAACGCCAGGATTTCATTCGTGCACCCGTTCGCGACCGAGTTGCGCAACGCCAATCCCCGCGCATTCATCTGATCGCTGATCGGAAAGCGGTCGGGGTATTCGCGTTCGAGGCCGATTGCCGCCGCCAGCGCAAGGCCGAAAACGGGATGCGGTTGGTCGCCGAGTCCTCTGGCCATTTTGACGAGGTTCATCGGTACGCCGCCTTCTGCGACGCCGACGATGTTGAGTTCGGGTGCGTAGGTCGGCGCGAGCGCGGCCGCCCAGGCTGTCGCCATTCCGCCGCCCGAGTAGCCGGCCATCCCGATCGGGCTGCGTGTGAGGGCGAGTTCCGGTAAGCGCTGGATTGCCCGGATCGCGTCGAGCGTGATCTGACCGCCGAGCTTTGCGGCACCGTACGCCGCGGTCGGACCGAGATGGTCCGGCAGCGCGACCGCCCAGCCACGTTGCAACGCGATATTGAGCGCCGGAGCTTCCCGCACGACAACCGTCTGATCATCGGTGTAGAGCGCTCGCGACGGCGCGCATCGAGTGGCCAGACCGTTGATGATGTGCTGGTAGGAGAGCAGTGGTCCGTCGGGGGTGCGCCGGTCCGGCAGCATGACGAGTGTTGTCGCTGCTATCGGCAGGCCCTCGGAGTTGGTTGACCTGAACTTGATCTGATGAATGGTCGTTGCCGGGAAGAGCGGCAACGGCGGCATCGGCCGGTGGTCGATGACGTCACCGGGAGAAGTGCTCGCGATATCGGCGGGCTGCGCGTAGAACGGATCGGGATCAGGTGTCGGGTACAGCGGTTGCGCCGCGACGGTCGCAGCCGTCAATCCACTGAGCAGCAGGGCGACCGCTAGTCCCGTCGCAACACAGAAACTACCGAGAGCTTTTCGCGTCGAGAATCTGATCGATGTCCGAATCTTCGCACGCGCCTCTGCCATAGCTCCCATTCCCCGCCCCGCCGATTTGCCGGGTCATCAAAGCAATTCTCGGACAATATTGCAACCTGTACGCAGGGTAATTGGACTTCAGGTCTTTAACCAACCGACCAATGCGGACATGAGCGCGAATAGTGATCTGGCCGTTATACGGCGCTACTCATTCACCGCGGCCGAGCAGGCGTTCGACCACTTTTGCGTACAGTTCGGGTTCGGGAGCCGGCATGCCGAGCAGCCCGGCGAGAAAGACACCGTCGCCCACGAGTCGGACGATTTCGGCTTGGACCGGGTCGCCGATCTCGGCCTGTAGGGCCTCGTTGTACACGGCCATCGAATCGATGACGGCGCGTTGCACGAGCCCCTCGCTGCCGTCGACACTGCGCAGGACAGCGATCAGCGAGCGATACAGCGCGGCTTCTTCGGGATCGTCCGCGGTGCGCAGGTACCACTCGGCGACCGACCCACCGACTTCGGTGAACTGCTGCTCGTAGCGATCCCCCATGCGGCGCGCCATTCCCGCGAACAGGTCCTCTTTGCTCGGAAAGTGATAGAGCAATCCGCCCTTCGACACACCAGCCTTCGCCGCGACCGCCTCGAGGGTGATCTGTGAGAGCCCACCGTCCAGCATCAGGGCCTCGAGCGCGTCGAGGATGCGGTCACGTGTGCTGACTGACATCTAAATCACTTTACCGGCTGGACGGTTAAGTGCTAGCCTGAAGCTACTGTACCGGCTGGACGGTAAAGCGAACTAACTCAGGAGAGGTTCATGACGATCACGGTCGGCACAAAGGGAGCGGACGAGAACGTGCGCGCCTCCCGCCGAGAGTGGATCGCGTTGATTGCGTTGTCGCTCGCAGTGCTGCTTATTTCTGTCGACGCAACGGTCCTCGACCTCGCACTCCCCGCCATCAGCGCGGATCTCCAACCGAGCAGCACGCAGTTGCTGTGGGTCATCGACGTCTACTCGTTCGTGCTCGCGGGCCTGCTCGTCACGATGGGCACACTGGGCGACCGCATAGGTAGGCGCCGCCTGCTGCTGTGGGGTGCCGCGGGCTTCGGCGTTGCATCGGCCATCGCCGCGTGGTCGGTGAACCCGGAAATGTTGATCGCCGCGCGCGTGCTGCAGGGCATCTCCGGCGCAACCCTGATGCCGGCGACCCTCGGCCTGATCCGCGCGATCTTCCGCGACTCGGGCCAGCGCACCACTGCCATCGGCGTGTGGAGCGCGATGGCCGGCGGTGGCGCCGCGGCCGGTCCGCTGATCGGCGGCTGGCTGCTGGAGCACTTCTGGTGGGGCTCGGTCTTTCTCATCAACGTGCCCGTCATGATTGCCCTGGTCGCCGCGGGTCCGTTCTTGATCCCGGAGCACAAGGACAGCAATCCCGGTCGATTCGACCTGATCAGCGCCGCGCAGTCGATGATCGCGATCGTGCCGATCGTTTACGCCGTCAAGGAGATCGCCGTGCACGGCCTGGACGCCGAGGCGGTCGTCATAGGGCTGGCGGGTATCGCAGTCGGCGTGTTGTTCATCAGGCGGCAGCGTCGCTTGGCGGACCCGCTTCTGGACCTCGACCTGTTTGCAAACAAGCGCTTCTCGACGGCTGTCCTCACGAACCTGATGTCGGTGTTCGCGCTCGCAGGCGTCTTGTTCTTCGGATCGCAGTACCTGCAATCGGTGCTGGGCAAGTCGCCGCTCGAGGCCGGTTTGCTGATGCTGCCAGGCATGAGCGCGAGCATGGTGACCGCCTTGATCGCCGCATGGCTCGTGCGTAGGTGGAAGACGCGTGACGTCCTGGCGACCGGCCTGGTCGTCGGCGCGATCGGCTCGGGCGCGATGGTGTTGCTGCAGACGACGAGTGGCATCGCGGTGTTCATGGTTGCCTTCACGCTCGTCGGCGCGGGTGTCGGTATCGCACTGACGTTGACGTCGGACATCGTCGTCAGCTCCGTGGAACCGGCGCGTGCGGGAGCGGCCTCGGCTGTTTCCGAAACGGCGTACGAACTCGGCATCGCACTCGGCGTCGCCGTGCTCGGTTCCGTGGTGTTGCGCATATTCCGCGATGGACTGGACCTGACCGGCCTCGCGGATGTCCATGCCGCCGCCGCACGCGAAACTCTCGGCGGTGCGGTGGCAGTCGCTCAGTCGGCGCCTGCGGGCGTGCACAGCGCACTGCTCGAATCGGCGCACCTTGGCTTCGTGAGCGGCATCCATATCGCTGCAATCGCGACCGGGCTGTTGCTCGTGGCCAACGCAGTACTGGTCATGCGCATGCTGCGCTCGAAGTAGCCAAACGTAGCTGTGCGCGCCCATAGGCGCGCACAGCTACAGCTAATGCGGAACGGCGGGTGGCGTCGGCAGTGGCGCCAGATCGTCGTGCATGTCCTCGAGTGTCACGCCCTTGGTTTCTCGCACGAATCTCATGACGAACAGGAACGAGAGCAGTGCGCTGACGCCGTAGATGCCGTACGCCAACCCGAGCGAAATGTCCTTCAGCTCGGGGAAGCTGACTGTGATGACCCAGTTCGCAACCCACTGCGCGGCGGCGGCGAGCGAGAGTGCCGCAGCCCTGATGCGGTTCGGGAACATCTCGCCGAGCAGCACCCACACGACCGGGCCCCACGACATACCGAATGCGACGACGAAGAGATTCGCCGCTATCAACGCGATCGGACCCGTCACACCGGTCAACTCCGGCTTTCCATCGGCATCCAGCGACGCGGTCTGGAAGATGATTGCCATGGTCGCGAGCGTCACCGTCATACCCGCAGAGCCGATGAGCAACAGCGGTTTTCGGCCGATTTTGTCCACGAGCGCAATGGCGATGATCGTCGTCGCGACGTTCACGATCGATGTGATGACCGTGATGACGAAGGAGCCGTCCTCGCTGAATCCGACCGCCTCCCACAGCACGTTGGAGTAGTAGAAGATCACGTTGATACCCACGGCCTGCTGGAACACCGACAGCAGAACGCCGACCCAGACGATCGGGAGCAAGAACGTGCCGCCTGGCGCCCGCAAGTCACCCCATGACGGTGGCTTTTCGCGCTTCAGCGTCTCCCGGATGCGGTTGATCTTTATCTCGAGGTTCCGCTCGCCGAGCAGCGCGGTCAACACCTTGCGAGCTTCCGGGATCTTGTGGCGTGCAACAAGATAGCGTGGCGACTCGGGGATAGTCAGGGCCAGCAGACCGTAGGCGACTGCGGGCACCGCCATCACGATGAACATCCAGCGCCAGGCCTCCAGGCCGAGCCACAGTTCCTCCTTCGAACCACCGGCTGCCTGCGCGAGCAGGAAGTCGATCAGCAGCGACAGAAAGATGCCCGACACGATCGCGAGTTGCTGCAGCGATCCGAGCCTGCCGCGGATCCGGGCGGGCGAGATTTCCGCGATGTAGGCAGGTGCGATGACGGACGCAATTCCGACGCCGGCACCGCCGATGACTCGGAACAAGATGAACAACCACAGGTTGTCGACCAGACCGGCACCGAAGGCGCTGATCAAGAAGAGGACCGACGCGACCTTCATCACGAAGAGCCGGCCGAAGCGGTCGGCGAACCGACCCGCGCTCATGGCTCCGGCGGCGGCGCCCAGCAGCACCGCTGCGACGGCAAAGCCCAGTGCTTGACCGTGGATGTCGTAGTTGTCCTCGATTGCAGAGACCGCACCGTTGATAACTGCGCTGTCGTAGCCGAACAACAAACCGCCGAGTGCCGCTACGGACGCGATGCGGACAACGCCGTGACCGGTTGCTTCCTCATCGTCGTCGAAGATCGACGGTTCGTCGGGGATGGCACCATGCTCGCTCATATCAAGCCCTTCCTTTCAGAACGACCTTGCGTACGAGACCTGGGTCACGAGTTGTGATCCGAGTCACAATCAAATGGAATATACCTCTTTGATCAACTTTTGAATCAAACGAGTTTTCGCGTCGCATCGCGACACGCCGATCGCTTCCCCCGCAACACTTCTTGGCGGTTCCGCCGTGCATTCAGGGAGCCGAGGCCGGCGCCCCGTCGCAACGTTGCGAATGTGGTCGAGGTGGCAAACCATTGGCTTTGCGCACGACTCGACAAAACTTGCTAGATGTCAATACGTTGGTCATACTTGGCTCTACTGTCCACAGACTCGAGGAGCGTTCTTGCTCGACGACACGCAACTGGTGCCGGGCTCGACCTCCGAGCACACCGTCTGCCTACTCCTCAAACTCGGGCAGGTCGCCTTCCGGATGGCCGACGAACGCCTGATCGGCCTTGGCTTACGGCTTCGGCACTACAGCATCCTGCAAGCGCTCGCCGACCGTGGCGAAATGTCCCAAGTAGATATCGGCAATTGTCTGCGGATCGATCCGGCGACGATGGTGACCACCCTCGACGACCTCGAGCAGCACGGTTTGGCAGTTCGAGAGCGCCATCCCTCTGACCGTCGCCGCTACGTCATCACGCTCACCGACAAGGGCCGCGTCACGCTTCCCGAGCTCGATCGCATCATCAACGCCGTTCAGGACGACGTCTTCGCCGACCTCGACCCAGCCGAGCGCGACGACCTCCACCGGGCGCTGACTTCGCTCAACACCTCGAAGCGGTTGGCCAGTCGCTATGACAAGGTGCGCAGCGGGTCTTAATGTCCGCGTTGCCTCGGCGAGCAGGCCCCTGGCTGAACATCACCCGAGAAGCCACCCCCACAACCACCTACTCGGCGGGCAGGGGCGCGGGTCCGCCCCCAGCGCCCTTCTTCGCAGCAACTTACGTACAGAATGCGCAGTCTGTACGGACTATTTCACGAACAAACCCCGCCTCCGCCGAGTCGCTCCGCCGAGCAGGCCCTTGGCTGAGCATCGCCCGACAAGCCACCCCCACAACCACCTGCTCGGCGGGGTGCCAGGCGCAGAATCGCATAGGCGTGAGGTCGGCCGCTACACTCACACAGCACCCCGGTGCACCGAGGCCCTCGTAGCTCAGGGGATAGAGCAACCCTCTCCTAAAGGGTAGGTCGCAGGTTCGAATCCTGCCGAGGGCACTTACAACTTCTCGTAGATCAGGCTCGAGATCCGGGCTTCGTCTTCGAAGACCGCGCCGACGTCGGCAGCGATGTCGGTGACCGTTCCACCGTCGTTGAGCATCAGCGCGTACGCAACGGTTCTGCCGCTCTTGGTTTCGATGTAGCCGGCAAGGTTCTGGGCTTTGAGTTCGATTGTCTCGCCGTCGGCGCCCGGCATCAGTGTGGTGCCCGGCTTGGCGAACACGTTGCCGCGACCGGGAAGGTCTCGACCGCTCGTTGCGAGCGACCCGTTCTCGCCGAGCACCGGCAGCGCCGAGCGGAACTGCTCGGCGACGGGAGTGTCGGCCATCTTGTCGAGCAATCCGACGATGGCGTGTGGCGTTGCCCGGCTGTCCGGCGTGCCGCTGCCGTTGGTCGGGAAGTCGAATTGCGCTCCGTCGATGCCGAATTCCGTTGTCAGCGTTTCACGTTCGGCAGCGAGCGCCGATTCGATCGTCCGCGCGCCCTGCGTGAGCCCGAACAGGCTGAGACTCAGGTTGGCGCCCAGGTTCAGGCTGACCTTCAGCACCAGATTGGCCTGCTGCGCAAAGGGTGCCGACTCGTACGAAGCGACCTGCGTCCCGTCCGACGACGCCAGCTCAGCGGGATTGGTCGTGAGCATCGGGGCCGAGACCGTGACGCCGTGTCGCTGTAGCGCCTCGATGAACGCAATTCTTGCGAACGACGCAGGATCCTCCACCCTGAAAGTTCCTACGAACGAACCGCTTTGCGTCAAGGGCGCCTTGTACCCGACTGGCAGGGTACCGCTCACTTCGCCCGCGCAACCGGGCGCTCCGATGCATTCGATCCGGCCGTTGCCCGACAGTGAAACGACAGCCGGCTCGGCGGTGTTCACCTGTCCGCCGACCGTGAAAGCCGCTGTCCGAGGACGGTATTCGACCACAGCCGGTTGCCCCGTCTCCGCGGGCGTCACCGTCACATCGATCATACTCTCGTTGACGATGATCGGTGTGATCAGCAAGTTTCCGTTGGGTACCCGGTACGGATCGAACAGCTGATCATCGACGACGACGTTGCCGTTCACCGACCTGATTCCGGACGCCGCAACCTGACGAGCCAACTCATCGAGTGCATACAAGGGGTCCTGCGGGGTCAAGATCGCGGACCCAAGGGCGTTGGCGTCGTTATGGTCGAAATCGGTGTACTGCACGGTGTTTGCATCGACCCGCCGACCGCCGAAGGTCAGGTCACCCGAACCGACGAGTACCAGGTCACCCTGTAGAGCACCGGCAGGATCGACCTCGCCGACTCGGCGTACCGGCGTCGCGATGCGATGGTCCGCGCCCAAGGCGTCGAGCGCCAACCCCACCGAGAACAGTTTGCGGGTCGAACCCGTCAAAGACATTCTGTCCGCATTCAATTCGTAGAAGATCTCGTCCGTCTCGACGTCCCGGACGACCAGACTCCACGTCGAATTCTGATATCGCGGGCCGTCCATGATGGCGAGGATGTCATCGGGGATGACGAGCGGATCGGGCTGTGAAGACGAGTCGCTGCCACAGCCGGCAACGGCGACCGTCATGAGTGCGGCAACGCCCGCTGCGATGATCTTCATGATCCGAGCCCCTCCTGAAACGCTGCCGCGACGCCTGCCAGATCACCGCCGGCCTGAACGAGTCCGTCGTACAATTCGTCGAACGTCGCGCCACCCATTGCGAGATCGAATGCAAGCAGGGTCCCGTCGTCGAGCGTGATGTAACCGGCGAGGCTCTGCACGTTCGAGAGCAGCCGACCGTTCACCGGGTTCAACGCCACACCTGTGCCGGCCTTGGCCGCCACTTTGCCCTTGGCCGGGCTGTCGCCACCGTAGGGAGCCAAGGAGCCACTTTCGCCCAATACCGGCTGACCGTCGAAGAACGCCTGACCCCACGGCTGGGCCTTCGCCCACTGCACCCACTTCGTCATCTGCCGGGGCGTCGTCGACGCCGGATCGCCACCTTGGCCGTCGGTGAGGAAGACGGCCGTCGTATCCAAACCGGCTTTGCCTGCGAGGTCGTAGATCGTCTCGAGCCCGGCTGCGCAATCGGTCGACCCGCGCTCGACGGCGAGCAAACAGAGGAAGTCGTTGGCACCCGCGTTGTAACTCGTCTCCAGAATCATCGCGCCCATCGCCGACAGGGGCGGTGACTGCAGCGACGCCAGCTTCCGGTCATCGGTGAACGCAGCGGGCGCGGGCAGCGCACCTTCGTTGTTCGGCCGGTTCGGAGGCGCACCGACGCTCACGCCCGCGCGACCGAGTGCCTCGATCAACAGCACCCGCGCCCAGTCCGCCGGGTCGGGCACCTGGTACGTGGTGAGCTGCGACTTACCCTCGGCAATCGAGCCACTGACGATCAGCTTGGTCGGGTCAGTCGGATCCGGCTCGACGGACAACGACGAGTCCTCATCGGCAGCAACCGTATCGACCTGTGAGACAACGGAATACGCACTTGTCTGCGGGGACACGACGATCGTCGCAGGGCTACCCGCGGTGACGGTCACGTCCAGCAGGTTGTCGTTGACGAAGATCGGCGTCACGCCGCCGTCGCCGCCCGAGTAGGTCTCGAACAAGCGGGTGTCGATGAGAACGTCACCGTCGATCCGGTTCACTCCGCTCGCCTTGACCTGCTGCGCGAGATCGTTCAGTCCCGCGAGCGGATCTCCGACATCCGACGTCGGCCTGGCATTCGGTGCGATGTTCGCGTAGACGTGGTCGACCGTGTCCTGGTAGAAGGTGTGCTCGACTTTGCCTTCGATTCCGCCACGGCCGCCGAGGACGAAGTCGCCCGACGCGACGAGAACTACGTCTCCCGGCACAACTCCGTCGGCAACCGGTGCGGTCGCGTAGATCGGTGTCGTGAGTGTCGTTTCGGGGCCGAGGGTTTCGTACACGGACCCGACCGTGAAGTTCTTTGCGGTCGAGCCCGTGTAGATCATCTCGTCCGGACGGTTCTCGAGCAGGACCTCGCCGGATTCGGCGTCGACGACGTAATAGATCCATCGCGCCGTCGAATAATTCGGTTTCGCCATGATCTCGCGGGCCGCATCAGGCACATTTCCCGACGACCCCGAATCGGAATCCGAACAGGCTGCTGCGGCAACGGCGAGAACCGTCAGAAGTACGGCGGAGCGGAGAGTCTTCATGAAAGCTCCTCTGTGGGCCGAGCACGGCAAGATCGATACTCGCATGCTGGACGTGCGCACGCCATGACCGGATTACGCTCATTGGTCGTGCGTAGAACCGGCGTCCTGAGCGACATCCGTTTGCTCGTGGGCGCGCCGCCTGCCCTGGCGACACGTCCGATAATGGCTCGTATCGCGGCCGCATTCTTCGCCGTGGTCGGAGTGATGGGGATCGTCGTCTCATCGGTGATTCCCGAGGGGTCCACTGGAAACAGGGGCATCCTGCTCGTCGGTGCAATCATCTCGGTGTTTACCGGTGCCTTGGTGCTCGCCCTCGGCCGCTACCTGAGCGCGCCCGCCCACGCGGGACTTATCGCATTCGCGACGGTCGTGCTCACCTACATGCTCATGGAGGCCCCCGATCCCGTTGTCACCATGGCACTCTCGTGTCTGTATCCCTGCATCGCCTGCCACGCCGCGTTTGTATTTTCGTGGCGTAGCGCTGCGGGTCTCGCCGCATTCGCGTTGCCACTGTGCACATTCGGTGTGACCAGCCGACCCGAACTGGCCTGGTGGGCTGCACTTCTGCCAGTGACATCGACGGTCATCGTGGGGACCGGCGTCGCGATTCTGAGCCGGGTCGCATCGGAGGCCGACATCGATTCGCTCACAGGATTACTCAACAGACGTGGCTTCGACCGCGCACTCACCGCCGTGACTACCGCACCGGGCGCGCCTCCGAAAGTCGCGATGGTGCTGTTCGACCTGGACGAATTCAAAACCACGAACGACAGGTTGGGCCATCGCGCGGGCGACACGATGTTGAAAAACGTCGCCGATCGCTGGGTACAGCAGCTGGGCCGGGACGCGGTGCTGGCCCGGTACGGCGGCGACGAGTTCGGGCTCCTGCTGCCGAACACAACCGAGGCCGAGGCAATCGAGATCGCCGACCGTATGCGTGCCGCCATCGCGACCGACTGCTCGGCCGGAGTCACCTCCTGGCGCCAAGGCGACACGGCATCACTCTTCGTCGGTCGCGCCGATATCGGCCTGTACCGCGCGAAAGCTACCGGCCGGAATCAAACGATGCTGGAATCCTCCCAGCGCCCCGCGGTCGTCACCGAACTGCGCGCGGCACTGGAATCCGGGACCGTCGACGTCCACTATCAGCCGATCGTCGACTTGGCGGGTGCGCGCCGCACGGTCGGGTACGAGGCTCTCGTCCGGTGGTCGTCGAGCGAACAACCAGAACTCACACCGTCCGGACTCATCACCATCGCCGAAGGCAGCGACTTGATCGGCGAACTCGGACGTGCGGTCCTGCACCGCGCGTGCTCTGACGCGAACGTCATACAGCGCGCCACGCCGGATATCGCGATCGTCATCAACGTCAACGTGTCGTGTCTCGAACTCGTCCGCGAGAATTACGCGACCAACGTGCTGAGAATCGCCGCATCGACAGGCTGGCCTGCGAATCAGCTCGTGCTCGAGGTGACCGAGAGCGAGTTGGCCGCGGATTCGGTGCAGGCGATCGCTCAGCTGCAGAAGCTTCGTCGGGCCGGTGTGCGTATCGCGATCGACGACTTCGGCAGCGGATACTCGTCACTCAACAGGCTTGCGGCGCTGCCGTGCGACGTTCTGAAGATCGATCGCCCTGTGATCAGCGACATCCGTTCGGCCCGCCCGATGCTCACGGCTATCGCGGCCCTGAGCTCAGCGTTCGAGCTCGAGTTGATCATCGAGGGAATCGAGTCGACCGAGCAGGAAGAACTGCTTTCCGAGCTCGGCATCTCGCGGGCCCAGGGCTACCTCTACGGACGCCCCCAGTCGCTGGACCAGATCACTACGCCGACCGCCCCAGCTCACAATTCGCCGACGAACCCGACCAGGCGATCGAGGCTCTGACCCCAACCGTCCTCGGCACCGTCCTCCTCTGCCAGGGGTCCTGGGGCGACGAGATGAAACGTCATCGTTGTCTTGTCGCCGGTCTGATCGAAGGTAACCGTCACCACCGACTCGCGCTCGGTGCTGCCGTCGGCGGTCGGGTCACCCCAGGTGAATACGAGACGCTCCGGCTCGACGATTTCGCGATACGTGCCGCTCGTGCCGTACTCCGCACCGCTTTCGTCGGAAACCATTGTCGCGCGGTATTTTCCACCGGGCCGCGGATCGGTCTCGATTGTCGATCGCGGCGTGGTGTAGTTGTGCGGACCCCACCACTTCGTCATCTGGTCCGGATCGAGCCACGCCTTGAAGACCAGCTCGCGGGGGGCTGCGAACTCGCGGACGATGGTGAACTCACGTTCCGATGTGCTCATAACTGCTCCAATATTGTTGGGTTTCAGTAGTTTCCGCTGATCCAGGCCGGAGTCATTCTTGCTGTCCTTCTTGGATTTCCCGGAGATGGTCGTCGAGGCGATCGAAGCTCTCGGACCAGAACTGGCGATAACGCTCCAACCAGTCGGTGGCGCTCGCGAGCGGTGCCGCCTCGAGCCGGCACGGCCGCCACTGCGCGTCTTTCGTTCGGCTGATCAACCCAGCCCGCTCGAGCACCTTCAGATGCTTCGAGACTGCGGGCAGGCTCATTTCGAACGGTTCGGCGAGTTCGGTGACTGTCGCTTCGCCGCGTGCGAGCCGGGCAAGGATTGCCCGTCGCGTCGGGTCTGCGAGCGCCGCAAAAGTGCTGCTCAGTTGATCTGCGGTCACCGTTTCCACCTATTACACCCTTTGGTTAATTAGCCAACAGGTTAAATATAACTCGTACGCAGGAGATGTCAATAGCCTCGTAACAAACACACCTTCGCTAGCCTGTAGTCGAGACCGTGTCGTCCGAAGGAAGCGAGTCGAATGCTCGTCCTAGCACACATAAGCGACACGCATTTCGACGGTGGCAGGCGCGCTGTCCGGCGTGCGGTACGAGTCATGAAGTACCTCAACCGATTACCCGGTCAGCTGGACGCAATCCTCGTCACCGGCGACATCGCCGACAGTGCGGCTGCCGTCGAATACGAGCATGCGCGCGCGGCGCTGCAATCGGATTCCGTACCGATTCTGACCTGCCCTGGCAATCACGACGCGCGCGAGTCCTTCCGGTCCGACTTCCTGCTCGAGGACGGGTCAGGACCCATCAATCGCGTGCATATGGTCGGCGATGCCGTGATCGCAATGTGCGACTCGTCGATTCCCGGCCAATCGGACGGGCATCTGTCCGAAGAGACCCTCGCGTGGCTGCAGACCGTTCTCGACGACGCTCCCCCGACCGCCCCGATCTTCATCGCGCTGCACCACCCGCCGGTGCGGCTGTTCAGCCCGATCGTCGACCCGATTCGACTCGACGCACCCGACGCGCTTGCGACCATCATCGCCAACGATTCGCGAATCGTCGCGGTGCTGTGCGGCCACGCGCATACGGCCGCGATCACGACGTTCGCGGGGGTGCCGCTCATCGTCGGCCCGAGCGTCTCTTCAGTACTCGGACCGGAATGGGAAGGCGATGGCATCACACACGATCCGATCGTCGACTACGCCACCTCGCCGTCGGTCGCGTTCCACGTTCTCGATGACGATCTGAGATTGACGACGCACTTCCGGTCGATCGCCAAACCAGACGCGGGCAAGCGGCGCGGCTTTCGCCGCGGATACTCACCGCACAAACACACCTAGGCGGTTCGCCGATCCCGTTGGTAGGCGGCCGGAGTCGTGCCTTTCCATCGCTTGAACGCATAGATGAACGTCGACGCCTCGGCATAGCCGAGGCTCACCGCGATATCGGAAACCGACATGGGCGTCGTCGAAAGCATCTCTTCGGCGAGCATTTCCCGAACTTCGTCAAGCAGATCGCGATAGCTCGTACCCGCGTCCGTGAGGCGTCGACGCAAAGTTCGGGTGCTCAGGTTGAGTTCGGCGGCAACCTCGTCGATCCCCGCGGGAGCACCGCCCAGCCGAATCAGCTTGTCTCGCACGTCATGTGCGATACCGGTACGGGATCGCCGACGCTCGATCAGGTCCCTGCACTGAGCTTGACACATCGCCCAGGTCGTGGAGTTGGCTTGCGGCAGAGGTTGATTCATCTCGGCGGTCGGAAACGTGAAGATATTCGCTGGCTGCCCGAACCGCGGGATCACACCGAAGCCTTGCAGGAACACGGCGCTGTCGGGCGGTTCCGGAAAGCGAAAGTCCATGCGTTGCAGCGGTAATGCCACGCCGCCGCGCAGATCGCGCATCACACTGTGCATCGCCGACGCGTCTCGCTCCAAAAGGAACTGCCGGACATCCTCGGGGACGCGCTCGTCGTGCAAATGCGTCACGGTGTCGTCCCCCGCAATCGCGGCGACCGGAATGCAGAACGTGAAGCTCAACTCCAGATTGCGCAGGGCGAGCGCGATCGCATCGCCGAGCGTCGGACTACTGACCATTGCAAACCCGAAGATGCCGAACGTCGTTACGTGATAACGCAGTCCCACCTCCACCCCGAGACCTGGCGCCTGACCGATCGCGTCGAGCAAATTTCGCACGACGACCAATTCCGCGCGCGCGTCGACCTGGACGTCCGGCCTATCGAGGTCCGCAGGCGTGACGCCGGAGTTGCGCAGCATCGCATCCGCACTGACACCGCGTTCCGCGGCGAAAGCGGTCAGCAGCGCGATGCTCGCAATGCTGCGCGGAAAGTCCCAATCGAGGACTCCCGGGGCCGGCACGAGCGGGACAGGATCCACCATCCCTCGATTATGGCCGAAAATGTGGATCAACAGTCCGCAGATCCCTTCGCCACGCCAGCCGACCGTCGTAAGTTCGACTGCATACACAACGGAGTGAGGATGTTCATGAGCAGGAAAGCGCAGCCCTCGATACTGATAATCGGGGCGGGGTTCGCCGGCCTCGGCATGGCGATGGAACTCGAACGAGCGGGCTTCACCAATTACACGATCGTCGAGAAGGCGACCGACATCGGTGGCGTGTGGCGTGAGAACACCTACCCCGGCGCCGGCTGCGACGTGCCGTCGCCGCTGTACTCGTGGTCCTTCGAGCCGAAGTCGGATTGGCCCAAGCGCTTCTCCATGCAGGCCGACATTCACGAATACATGCGCACGGTCGCCGACAAATACAACTTGTTCGACAAGATCCGCTTCGGAACCGAGGTCACCGACGCCGAGTTCGACGAAAGCACCTCGCGGTGGACGCTGACGACGAGGGACGGCAGCCACCTGTCCGCCGACCTGCTCATTCCCGCGGTCGGTCAGCTTTCACGTCCAGCAATGCCTCCGATTCCGGGAATCGAATCGTTCGGCGGCGACGCGTTCCACTCTGCAGAGTGGAATCACGACGTCGATCTGACCGGCAAGCGCGTTGCCGTCATCGGAACCGGCGCAAGTGCGATCCAATTCATCCCCGCGATCCAGCCGAAGGTCGCGCACCTCACGCTGTTTCAGCGGTCGGCAGCGTGGATCCTGCCGAAACCGGACGTCGAATACACGCCGTTTCACCACGCGATGTTCAAGTATTTCCCGCCCAGCCGACTGGCCGAGCGGTTCGTCATCTGGTCGATCTTCGACTTTCTCGCGCTCGCCCTGACAGATATTCCGCCGCTCAAGACACCTGTTGTCGCCCTCGCCGATCGGCACCGAGACAAGCAGGTGCCCGACCCCGAATTGCGCGCCAAACTGACCCCGGACTACGCGGCGGGCTGCAAGCGCGGCCTGTTCTCCAACGAGTACTTTCCGGCGCTCGCCCAGCCGAACGTCGCCGTCGAAACGACGTCGATCACCGAAATCACCCCGTCCGGCGTGCGGACCTCCGACGGCACCGAACACGAGGTGGACGTGATCGTCTACGGCACCGGATTCAAGGGCACGGAGTTCCTGGCGCCGATCAACGTGTACGGGCGCGGCGGACGCAAACTCGCCGACGTCTGGGCGCCCGAGGGCGGTCGCGCGTACCTCGGCATGGCGGTACCGGACTTCCCGAACATGATGCTGATGTACGGACCGAACACGAACGTCGGCTCCGGATCCATCATCTACATGCTGGAGTCGCAGGCACGCTACATCCGCCAGGTCGTCGAGCGGCTCGCTACCGAACCGGGCATACAGCTGTCGGTACGGCCCGAGGTGGAGCAAAATTACGACGACAAACTGCAGAAACGGCTCGTCGACACGCCCTGGAACTTCTGCTCGAGCTGGTACCGCAATGCATCTGGCCGCATCACCAACAACTGGCCCGGCGCGACGTTGCTGTACCGGATGTGGACAAGGCAATTCGAAGCCGGCGACTACGTAGTCACGAAAGCGGGACGGTAATGACGAAAGAGACCATCCACTACGACGTTCTTGTCATCGGGTCCGGGTTCGGCGGCAGCGTCAGCGCGCTGCGGTTGTCCGAAAAGGGCTACCGCGTGGGCGTGATCGAAGCAGGCCGGCGCTGGGATCCCGAAGACTTCCCTGCGACGAACTGGAACATCCGTAACTCGATCTGGGCACCGCGTCTCGGTCTCACCGGTCCGCAACGGATCAGCCTGCTCGGCAAGTGCGCGGTGTTCTCGGGCGCCGGTGTCGGCGGCGGATCGCTGATCTACGGCAACACGTTGTACGAGCCGCTGTCCGACTTCTACAAGGACAAGCACTGGGCGCACATCACCGACTGGCGCGACGAGTTGGCACCGTATTACGACCAGGCCAGTCGCATGCTCGGCGTCGCGAAGAACCCGCGGATGACTCCCGCCGACGACGTGATCAAGGAGATCGCGGAAGACCTCGGCGTCGCGGACACCTTCCACGCAACCAACGTCGGCGTCTTCTTCAACGAAGGCAAAGAGGGCCAGGAGGTCTCGGATCCGTACTTCGGCGGTGTAGGACCGGACCGCACCGGGTGCCAGCATTGCGCGCGGTGCTTCACCGGTTGCCCGCACAACTCGAAGAACACCACGACGACCAACTACCTGTACCTCGCCGAAAAGGCAGGGGCGGAGGTCCATCCGCTGACGTCGGCAACCGATGTCCGGCCGCTCGCCGGCGGTGGCTACGCGATCGACACCGAACGTCCCGATCGCTGGATTCGCAAGGGCAAGAAGACTTTCACAGCCGATCACGTCGTTTTCGCCGCCGCGGCCCTCGGGACACAGAAACTCCTGCACAAGCTGCGCGACAACGGCACGCTCCCGAACCTGTCGCCGACCCTCGGTGAGCTGACGCGCAGCAACTCCGAGGCGATCCTGAACGTCGTCAGCCACAAACGGAACGACTTCGCTCAGGGCATCGCGATCACGTCGTCGATCCATCCCGAGGAGAACACCCACATCGAGGTGTGCCACTACGGCGAAGGACAGAACGCACTGTTCCCGATGTCCGTACCGATCGTCGACGGCGGCGCATTCCGCTTCCTACGCTTCCTGCTTGCGATGGTGCTGCATCCGATCGTGTTCGCGCGCAGTCTGAATGCCAGGCACGCATCGGAGCGATCGGTGATTCTGCTCGTCATGCAGTCGCTCGACAACTCCTTGACCTCCTACCTTCGCGGCCGCTTCCTACTGACCAAACAGGGCCAGGGCGAACCGAATCCGACGTGGATTCCGCTGGCGCACGACGTCGGGCGGCGCTTCGCCAAGAAGGTCGACGGCGACACCCACAGCTTGGCGATGGACATCCTCAACATCCCGGCGACCGCGCACTACATCGGGGGCTGCGTAATCGGTGACTCGGCCGAAACCGGCGTCGTCGACCCGTACCAGCGCGTCTACGGCCACCCCGGTCTGCACGTTGCGGACGGCTCGGCAGTCTCCGCAAACCTCGGCGTCAACCCGTCGCTGACGATCACCGCACAGGCCGAACGCGCAATGGCGTTCTGGCCCAACAAGGACGAGGAAGACACCCGCCCGCCCCTCGGCTCCGCCTACACCCGGATCGAGCCGGTGGCCCCGCAGCATCCCGCGGTTCCGGCGGCCGCCGTCGGTGCGCTGCACCTGCCGATCGTGTCGGTCAAGGCCCCCGCGAAGGTAGTCGGCTAGGCGGGCCGCCCAACCTGACTGCCCAGCCGCACCCCGGCTCGGGAGTCGCACCCGAAATAGGGCACTATTTCGGGTGCGACTCCCTAGTCGGGGTGCGGCTCAAGGGGTTTCAGTCGCGCAGTCAGCGGATACGAGATCGCCCAACTCGCCGACCGGCAATTGAATCCAGCCCTCACGCTGAGCAATTTCGCGGTCGGCGTCGTCGGGAATCAGAACCTGGCCGACCGCGACAGCGCGCGCGACAAGTGCCGCGACGACCGCATCGAACGCGTCGTTGTCGGTGCGGAACAATTCGGCGTGCCGGCCGAGGTCGAGCCACGGCGCCGCGGTGAGCACCGCGTTCGTAAGTTCGGCGAACGCACCCGTTCCGGAAGTCTTGTAGCCCTTGTGAATTAGGCCCCACGACCGCAGAGCCGCCGCGGGATAGGCCTCGACCGCGGACCCGTCCGCTCGGTCGACATCGATTCCACGGGCACCCAACAGAGTGAGGATGCCTGCGCACCGGAGCGCAACGTGTCCGATGAGGTCTGCCGAGACGCTCAGCGGAACGATTCCGGTGCGCTCGTGGACCACCCAATCGGTCCGTCGCCTGACGAGAGTTCGCCGGTCGGTGGGGGTTTCGGCGGGTCGGACGGTCGGGTGCATCGCATGATGCGCGGTTACGAGTTCGACGAACGCATCGGGCCAACCGAACGGCGCGTCGATACCGATCCGTTCGGCACCGTGGGCGGCAGCAACGATATCGGCGTCCGTGACGCCCACCTTCAGCTCGACCACGGTTGCCGCCCCGTCCGTCCATGCCACGACAGCCAGCGCGGTTCGCTCACTCCTACCGGCGAGGTCGACACCCACGGTGTGCATAGAGCCTTCGGCCCTTACCAAGACAACTCGTGGCACCGCTTGGCGGTGTCCTCCCCCTCGATCTGCAGGGTGGCGTGTTCGATCTGATAGTCGTGCGCGAGGACGTCCTGCGCCGACCGCAGCACCTCGTCGGGGCTCGCGCCGACGGCAATTGCGAGATGCGCGGAGGCGACTTCCATTCCCGACGTCAGGGTCCAGATATGGAGGTCGTGCACGTCTGCGACGCCCGGCAACTGCTCGAGCGTGGTCGAGATAAGTTCGACGTCGAGCCGGTCGGGGCTGTGCTGGAACAAAATTCGCAACGATCCGCGGGCGAGCACATACGCACGGGGCAACACCCAGAGCCCGATCGCGACGCCGATGATCATGTCCGCATAGAGCCAGCCGGTGGTAATGGTGATCAGTGCGGATACCAGCACGCCGACCGAACCGACGAGGTCCGCGAGAACCTCGAGATATGCACCGCGAACGTTCAGGCTTTCCTCGGCCCCGGACCGCAGCAGGAAGAAGGACACGATGTTGGCGATGAGCCCCGCGCCGCCCGCGATGAGGACGGGAACACCTGGAACGTCCGGCGGCTCACCGAGTCTGATGATGGCCTCGTAGAGCACGTAGCCTGCGACGGCGAACAACAGAATCGCGTTCGCCAGGGCTGCCAGCACCTCTGCCCGGTAGTACCCGAAGGAGCGCGAATGCGTTGCGACGGTGCGCTTTGCGAGCATGATCGCCGCGAGCGCCATGGACAGTCCGACCACGTCCGTCGCCATATGTGCGGCGTCGGAGAGCAACGCGAGCGATGACGTGGCGATCGCCACTATGAACTCCACCGCCATGAACGTGACCCCGATGCCCAGGGCCATGGCGAGGCGGCTCAAATATTTCCCGGATGCGCTTTCCGGAGCTGTCGACGTATGCGAATGATCATGACCCACGCGGATAACATATGCGTACATGCGCATGAATGCAAGCCTGACTTCCCGGTCCCTGGCACACTGAGACAGTGACAACCACGCCGCCCGAAACCGCACCGAGCGGACCGCTGCGTCCGATCGAGCTTGCCACCGGGGCAGTTCTGGGCGGAGTCGCCATCTCGCTTTCCGTGCTGGCGAACCTGATCCCGTTCCTCGGTGCGTTGCAGTTGCTGGCGGCAATACCGATGGGCATCATCGCGCAACGGCATCGAGCGCGTGCGTTCCTCACCGCAACCGTTTGCGCAGGGTTGGTCGGCTTCGTTGCGGGCGGCGTGCCCGCGGTGCTGAGTGTGGCGTCGTGCGCAATTCTCGGCGGCATCGTCGGAACCGTGAAACGACGCGGCGGCGGACTCGCGTCGGTGCTGGTCTATTCGACGATCGCCGGTCTCGGCTCCGGCGCGTTTGCGGTCGGCACATTGCTCGTGTTCTCGACGACGCGCAACCTCCTGTTCGACACGCTGCGCGACACGGCTCGCGGCATCGGGGAATTCGCGGCCAAACAGTCGTTCCTCGCGCCGATCGGCGACGCGTTCGCAGACTTCGTCGAGACGGCACTGCACTACTGGTGGATCTGGATCGGCGCCTCCGTGACGATCGGCACGATTCTCAGCGCGATTTTCGCGTGGTTCCTGCTCGGGGCGGTCATCGACCGCCTGGCCTGGGTGCCGGCCGAAGACCATCTCGACGCACCGAACGACGACCGCACAGTCGCGCCGCTTCCAGTCCAACTGCACGCGGTGAGCTACCGCTATCCCGGCGGCAAGACCTACGCGTTGCAGGGTGTCGAGCTGATCGTGAACGTCGGCGAGTTCGTTGCGGTCGTCGGGCACAACGGGTCGGGCAAATCGACGCTGTCCCGGATCCTCGCGGGCCGCCCACCGACCAGCGGAACCGTCACGCGACCGGGCTCGGCAGGCCTCGGCAAATTCGGTGGCACGGCGGTCGTGATGCAGCGGCCGGAGAGCCAAATTCTCGGCGTTCTCGTCGCCGACGATGTCGTGTGGGGTTTGCCGACCGACACAGAGGTCGATGTCGAGGGGCTCCTCGCCGAAGTCGGTCTCGCAGGTCTGGGAGCACGGGAGACCAGCTCGCTTTCCGGTGGTCAGCAGCAGCGGCTCGCAGTCGCAGCCGCACTTGCCCGCCAGCCGAGCCTGTTGATCGCCGACGAGGCAACCGCAATGGTGGACCCTGCGGGACGACGCGAGCTCGTCGCGTTGCTTTCCGCACTCCCCCAACGCCATTCGATGGCCGTAGTGCTCATCACACATCAGGAGATCGAGGCCGCGGCGGCCGATCGCGTCATCCATCTTTCCGGTGGTCGCGCTGTCGAACACCTGCCGACGTGGCACAGAACCGAGTCGCAGGCGCCGCAGATTTCCGAGCATGCGGGGGAACCGCTGCTCCGGCTCAGCGGTGTCCGGCACACCTATCTGTCGGGGACGCCGTGGGCCACCGAGGCGCTGCACGGCATCGATCTGACGGTCGGCCGCGGCGAAGGCGTGTTGCTCGTGGGCGGTAACGGTTCGGGGAAATCGACCATCGCATGGATCATGGCCGGGCTGATCGACCCGACCGAAGGCACGTGCGAACTGGCGGGCCGGCCGATGACGACGCAGGTCGGGCGAGTCGGGCTCGCCTTCCAGCACTCACGGCTGCAATTGCTCCGCAGGACAGTGGGCGGTGAGATCGCCTCCTGGGGCGGACCGGACGTCGGTTCGGCCCGCGTCGGCCAGGCGCTGGACGACGTCGCCCTCGACCGCATACTCGCGGGCCGCGGAATCGACGAACTGAGCGGCGGGCAGGCCCGTCGCGTCGCGCTCGCCGGGATCCTCGCCAGCAAGCCCCGCCTTGTCGTGCTCGACGAGCCGCTCGCCGGGCTCGACCCCGAGGGGAGAAGAGGCATCATCGATCTGCTCGGATCGTTGCGCAGAAACGGATTGACGCTGGTCGTCATTTCCCATGACATCGAAGGCATGTCGACGGTCTGCAACCGAATCGTGCGCCTCGACGGCGGTCGCGTGGCCACCGACGAACCGAGCCACGCCGGGCAGACGTCATGAGCACCATGTTGCTTCGACGGGTGCCCGGAACGAGCGTCGTGCACAGAATGTGGGCGGGCACGAAGTTGATCACCGTCCTCGTGATCAGCCTGCTGCTCATGTTCATCCCAACGTGGCCGGTGCTGGGTATGATCGCAGCCTTCCTCATCGGCGTCGGCGTCCTGGCGCGAATTCCCTTGCGCGCGTTGCCTCGTCTGCCGTGGTGGTTCTGGGGCCTGCTGTCGCTCGGCGCGGCGATCAACATTCCGGTCGGGCTCGAGTCGGTAGTACGGTACGGCCAGGTCACCGCATTCGGTCTCCTGCTCCTCGCTGCGTCGATGCTGATCGCGTGGACGACGCCGCTGAACGAGATCGCGCCTGCCATGGCGACACTCGGCGCCCCGCTGCGGAAGTTGCGGATCCCGATCGACGAGTGGGCCGTCGCGGTCGCACTGTGCCTGCGCAGCCTGCCGCTCCTCATCGAAGACCTCCGGATCCTGCGTGCCGCGCGCCGGCTCCGGCCGAAACGACGGCCCGACGGCATGCGCAACAACGCCCTGATCGACATCGTCACCGCGGTGATGGTGGTCGCGATGCGGCGGGCGGGCGAACTCGGTGAAGCGATCACCGCACGCGGCGGAACGGGGCAGCTCACCGCTTACCCGTCACGACCCGGCGTGCGTGACGCGATCGCCCTGGTAGCAGTCGGCGTCGTCGCCGCCGGTTGTGTGCTGAGCTTCGTCCTGCTGTGACCAGCTACCCGACCGCACTCGGCGGCACATCGTCGTCGTCCAGGGTGTCGACCGATCGCGGCGATTTGTATCGGTGCAACAGGTCGACGGACAGGCGCTCAGGAACCAGGTCCGAGTAGCCGCTTCCCACTGCCTTCAGATAGAGGTGTGCGCGGGAAAGATCGCGCGTCAAACGCGCGCGCAGCGACTCCTCGACGTCGACGACGCGTTGCAGCCGGTCCTCGATTTCACGGACAACCCATTTGAGATCCTCGGGCCCCACCATTACTCAATTCTGCCCATCTTGCAGCGAACCTTCAACGAGGAGCGGAACCCGCTCCATACAGTCACATCTCCAGTCCCTCGTTGTTCATTACCGGTCGCACTTCCACCGCGCCGACCCGAGCGTCCGGCATCCGCGCCGCAATCTCGACGGCTCGCTCGATCGATTCGCATTCGACGAGGTAGTACCCGGCGAGGTACTCCTTTGCTTCGGCGTAGGGCCCGTCGGTGCTGGAGACGACACCGTTTCGCACTCGGACCGTGCGGGTCAGTTCTGGGTCCGCCAACGGCTCCGAACTGATCAGCTCACCCCGCTCGGCAAGCTCCTCGTCCAGGGCAAAATGCTCCCGCCAGGCCGCGTAATCGTCGTCGGGCGGCTCGTTCCAACTCGTCGGATTGCTGTAGATCAGCACGAGGTACTTCATGGGTCCACCTTTCCGGATCGCGAAATTCCTTCGTAGGAGACGTCGAGACAGCGCGCCCGGTCTCGACGTACCGGTTGTAGTCATGCCCGGATCCAAACCTGACACGCCAGGAGCGCCGAAAATGCCCGCATCGACGGATTCCGTCAGCCACCGCTTGTTGCCACTGCAGGTCGCGTACTTCCTGCAGGGGGTGATGCTGTGGCTGCCTGTCGAGAAGTTGTTCATGACGGAGATCGGCTTCGACGCCGCGAGCATCGGAGTCATGGCGGCAGCGTATGCCGCCGTCGTGCCCCTCATCGAGTTTCCTTCGGGAATTCTTGCCGACCGCTGGAGTAGGCGCGGCGTGCTGATCATCTCGAGCGTCGCGCTCGCCGCAACGGCGCTCATCGGTGGACTCAGTTCGGGCGTTGCCCTGTACGTCGTCAGCGCCCTGGTGCTCGGCATCTATTTCGCGATGTACTCCGGAACTATGGACGCTGCCGTGTACGACACGGTCCTGGAGGAGACCGGGGTCAGCGACACATTCGAGAAGCACCTTGGGCGCATCCGCATGATCAACAGCATTGCGCTCGTGTCGAGTTCGCTTGCAGGCGGCGTTCTTGCGGCCCTGACATCCACTCGCACAACTTATTTCACCACTGTCCCGATCGCGTTGCTGTCGGTCGCAGCGCTGCTGTACTTCGACGAGCCCCGGCTTCATCGCGCAGCGTCTGCAGGATCGCTGAAAGCGCATGTCGCAGTGACCATTCGGACGATCACGCGGCGACGCGCCCTGTTACCGATCCTTGCGCTGGCACTGCTGACCGCGGTCGTGTCCAATGTGCTGTTCGAATTCGGACCACTGTGGCTCGCTGCGCTCGACGCATCACCCGCGTTGTACGGACCGCTGTGGGCAGGCCTCGTGTCGGCACTCGGCATCGGCGGTCTGCTCGCAGCGCGGCTCGACCTGGGCCGCGCCGAGCACGCGGTGCCACTGGTTCTGGTCATGATTACGGCGAGCATCGTCCCAGCGACAGTGCGCAGCATCGCGGCCGTGTCGGTTGCGCAAATCGTGCTCGCGATCGGCGTGATCGCGGCGAGCATCCACGTCACACGATTGCTGCACGACTCGGTGTCCTCGACTGTTCGCACCGGAGTCGCCTCGGGCGTCAGCACGCTGTCGTGGGCAACGTTTCTACCGCTTGCTCTGCTCTTCGGCGTAGTGAGCAGAGATCACGGCGTCTTCACGGCCGGTTGGCTCATCGTGGTGATCGTCGTTGCCGCCGGTGCCCTCCTGATCACCGCCACTCGGCGCACGGTCCGCACCCCGGCCGCGGCAGATTCCGAATCGGAGTCAACGCTTGTCGTCGCTTGATCCGATCGGCTCCGAGATCAGATCCCGGTTCCGCCCGGACAGGATCATCGACATCGCGCTCGCCGGAACGGCCGGCGAAAAGCGGTAGCCCTGCCCGGTGCTGCACCCGAGCTCACGGAGCAACTGCACCTCTTGCACCCGCTCGATACCTTCGGCAACGGTCTCCATGCCGAGGGACTGCGCCAGGCTCACGATGCTGCGGACCAGAGCGGCGTCTCGTCCGGCGGACAGGCCCTTGATGAAGCTGCGATCGATTTTGAGTATGTCCACCGGGAAATGATGCAGGTAGCTGAGCGACGAGTAGCCGGTACCGAAGTCGTCGATCGCGATTCGAACACCGAGTTCCCTTATACCCGTGAGTGTTTCGAGCGTCGCCTCGGAATCGACCATGAGCACGCCCTCCGTCATCTCTAGCACGAGGCTCGACGCGGCAAGCCCAGTTTCACGCAGCACCTCGGCGATGCGCTCGACGAGGTCTGGCTGCAGCAGCTGTTTCGCGGACATGTTGACGTTGACCCGTAGGTCTTGGCGATCGGCCAGGCCCTGCTGCCAGTGCGCGGCCTGTTGGCACGCCGTCCACAGGACCCACATCCCGAGCGGACGGATCAGACCCGTCGATTCCGCTGCCGGTATGAACTGGGCGGGATCGACCAATCCGCGTGTCGGATGGTGCCAGCGCAGTAGCGCCTCCACGCCCGTGATCTCGCCGCTGCACAGCGACACGAGCGGTTGGTAGAAGACCTCGAACCCGTCTGTTTCGATGGCACCGCGCAGGTCCACCTCCAGCCGAACGCGTTCGACGAGCACCTCGTGCATGGCGGGCACGAAGAACGCATAGCTGCCGTCACCGGCCGACTTCGCCTCGTACATAGCAAGATCCGCGTTGCGCAGTAGTTGTTCGCCGCTGACGACATCGTCGGTCAGATCGGCAATTCCGATGCTCCCGCCGAGATGGATTTCACGACCGTCGAGGCTGAACGGCTCACGGAGCGTTCCGGTGATGCGCTCGGCCAGCGCACCGAGATAGCCGCGATCGGGCGAACCCTCCACAAGGACCGCAAACTCGTCACCGCCGATCCGCGCAACGGTCTCGTTCGGACCGGTCCGGTCGGCGATCCGATCGGCGACCTCGCACAGGATCAGGTCGCCGGACCCGTGACCGAGGGTGTCGTTGACTGTCTTGAAGCCGTCGAGATCCATGAACAACACGCTCACGGCACCGGACGAGGAACCCCGTTCGGCAACTGCACGTTCGAGGCGATCGCGGAAGTGTGCACGGTTGGCCATCCCCGTCAGTGCGTCGTGAAACGCCTGATGGACGAGCTGCTCCTCGAGTACTTTTCGATCGCTCACGTTGCGGATGTTGAGCACGATGCCCGCCACGTCAGGGTTGTCGAGGAGATTGGTCAACGTGACCTCGACGCTGCGCCGGTCGGCTTCGCGCACCCAAGTACTCGCGAGCGAATGGATTCGAAGCGGTTCTGCCGCAGTGTATTCGAGGGCTTCCAGAAAGGCTTCGATCTCGGTTGTGTCGCCGATCATCGTCGAGACGGGCCGGCCGATCATCGCCTCGGGCGCCAGGCCGAGGACGCGTCCGCTCGCGTCACTCTGGTAGGTGACCGTCGCGTTCCGGTCCACGACCATGATCACGTCCGAACTGTGGGCGACCAAGGCGGCGAAGCGCTCCCTGCTCGACCGCAACTCTGCGGTACGGGCGGCGACGCGTTCCTCGAGGTGCTTGGTCAGCGAACGGTTCTCGAGCAGTGTCAGCACCTGCCGGACGACGAGGAGGACCACGATCGCCGTCCGAAGCCAGGACACGAATGGATCGACCGTGCCGTTATGGACGAGGTCGATAACGGACGTGACGATCGCACCACCGACGGCCGCGTAGGGCAGCAACATCGGGGTGATTGCCCCTGTCGCCGGGAATCGTTCGGGCTGCGGGGTGTCGGATCCGCGCCACGGCAGCGTGCCGAGCAGTATCGCGATAAAGCCCGCGAACCAGCCGACGTCGAGAAATTCCCCCGTCGCGTAACCACCGACCGCATAGAGATACGCAAATCCGGAGTCGGCAACCGTAATCGCGATCAACCCGAGGCCGACGAGAATGTAGGGCGCGCGGAAGTTCGCCGCGAGGCGCCGTTCGCTCATGCTCGTGTACAGCACGACTGTGATCACGACGACGTCGCCGATCGGATAGGCGAGTGCCACCGCCTCGGCGAACACACTGTCGGCTCCGGCGTCGAACACGGTGCGCAGCACCGCAACCCAGCCGAGCAGCAGGGTCGACGCGGCGACGAGCAAACCGTCGAGCACACTGCGGAAGCGGCCGGCAGTCGTCGCGGCCGCTACGGGCAGCGAAAGCAGCGCCAGGACGGCGAGCGGCGGGAGCGCGAGGAAGCCGATGTCCGCGACGGACGGAAAGGGCAACGCGTCGTGCCGAAAGATCTCCGCATACGACCAGCTGGCCTGCCCGGACCCCCAGGCGAGGGTCGCCATGCTGAGCAGCAACCAGAACCGGCGCAGATCACGCCGGACCGACAACCGATAGCGAACGAAGGCTGCAATTCCCGCCGTATACGCCGCGCACACCTGCCCGACGTTGGACACGATCTGCTCGGTGGAGGTCGGCAGCACGCCGCCGAAGACGCCGACACACCACAACGCGACCACGCCGACGGCACACAGGATGGCCACGTGCTGGCTGGCCAGCGGGCGCATCGATGCGGTCATATGCATAGTATTGCGCGCCATTTGCTCGCGCGACGCGTTGCGGCGCTATCAGAGCGGGGTGACGTATGCCCCAGCGATCCCGCCGTCGACCAGGAACTGCGCTGCCGTCACGAACGACGAGTCGTCACTTGCGAGAAATGCCACCGCACCCGCGATCTCTTCGGGCTCGGCGAAGCGCCCCAGCGGTATGTGAACCAGCCGGCGCGCCGCACGCTCCGGGTCCTTGGCAAACAGTTCTTGGAGTAGCGGTGTGTTCACCGGCCCGGGACACAGCGCGTTGACCCGAATCCCTTCACGCGCGAACTGAACTCCCAATTCTCGGGTCATCGCCAACACGCCACCTTTGGATGCCGTGTAGGAGATTTGTGACGTCGCGGCACCCATTACCGCGACGAACGACGCGGTGTTGATGATCGACCCTTTGCCCTGGCGTTGCATGTGCGGAATCGCATACTTGCAGCAGAGGTAGACCGACGTCAGGTTCACCTCTTGCACGCGGCGCCAGGCGTCGAGGCCCGTCGTGAGAATCGAATCGTCCTCCGGCGGCGAAATTCCGGCGTTGTTGAACGCGATGTCGACCGAACCGAGCTTCTCTGCCGTCCCGTCGAACAGTGCGGCAACGGCTTCGGGATCGGTCACGTCGAGCTGCACGAACTCGCCGCCGACCTCCTCGGCTGCCGCCGCTCCTGCTGTCGAATCGATGTCGGCGACGACCACGCGGGCACCTTCGGACGCGAACCGCCTGACGGTCGCCAGGCCGATGCCGCTACCACCACCGGTGACGACCGCGACCCGATCCTGTAAGCGCTGCACCATGTTTCGTGTTCTCCTATGTGGTAGCGATGAAGACGTTCTTGACTTCGGTGAAGGCCAGTGCGCCATCGGGGCCGAGCTCCCGGCCAAGGCCAGACTGTTTGAATCCGCCGAACGGCGTCCAGTAGCGCACCGACGAATGCGAATTCACCGACAGGTTCCCGGCTTCGAGCGCGCGCGACACCCGCAAGGCACGGCCGAGGTCGTTGGTCCACAACGAACCCGACAACCCGTAATCGGTGTCGTTCGCGATCCGCACGGCGTCGCGCTCGTCCTCGAACGGCACAACGGTCACCACGGGCCCGAAGACTTCCTCGGCGACCACCCTGTCCGTCGGCGAAGATGGCAGCACAACCGTTGGGGGAAACCAGAATCCGGGACCGGCGGGCGCGTTGCCGCGGAACGCCACGCGCGTACTCGGTTCGATGTAGCCCGCAACAGTCGACCTGTGCGATGCAGAGATCAACGGCCCCATCTCGGTCGTGTCGTCAGCCGGGTCCCCGACGACAACACCCTGGACGGCCGGTTCGAGCAGCTCCATGAACCTATCGAAGACACTGCGCTGCACAAGAATTCGGGAGCGCGCACAACAATCCTGGCCGGCGTTGTCGAAAACACCGTAGGGCGCCGTCGCCGCAGCCTTTTCGATATCGGCGTCGGCGAAAACGACGTTCGCGTTCTTTCCGCCGAGTTCGAGGGTGACCCGCTTGATCTGTGCCGCACACCCGGCCATGATCTGCCGCCCGACCTCCGTGGATCCGGTGAAGACGACCTTGCGGACGGCGGGATGCGTCACGAACCGCTGCCCGACAACCGAACCCTTTCCCGGCAGGACCTGGAAGACATCTGCCGGAATACCTGCCTGCAGGGCAAGTTCGCCGAGCCTGATCGCGGTCAGCGGGGTGAGTTCCGCCGGTTTGAGGACGACGGTGTTTCCCGCAGCCAGCGCAGGCGCAAACCCCCAGGCGGCGATGGGCATCGGGAAGTTCCACGGGACGATGATGCCGACCACGCCGAGCGGCTCGTTGAACGTGACATCGATGCCGCCCGCCACCGGAATCTGCTTGCCCAGCAAACGCTCCGGTGCTGCCGCGTAGTACTCCAGCAGGTCGCGGACGTTGCCCGCTTCCCAGCGCGCATTGCCGATCGTGTGACCGGAATTGGCGACCTCGAGACGCGCGAGATTCTCGAGATCGGCGTCGACAGCGTCGGCAAACTTGCGCAACAGGCGGGCACGATCACCGGGCGCGACCTCGCGCCAAGCGGCGAGCGCAATGTGTGCCCGTTCGATCGCAGCGTCGACGGCCGCGAGGTCCGTGGCCTGGACGCTCGCGACGACTTCTTCGGTCGCCGGGTTGATCAGGTCCGTCACTGCTCCCCCATTCGTTCCTGCGCCGCGGCGACGAGCGCCGCGAACAGCCGCTTGTCGGTCGCATCCTCCTCCGGATGCCATTGCACGCCAAGCAGGTACGGTCCGGTGTCGTCGATGGGCTCGACGGCCTCGATGACACCGTTCGCCGACCATGCCGTCGCACGCAGACCCGCGCCTATCTCGGCGACCGCCTGGTGGTGGTGGCAGCGGACTTCGATCTCGGTGCCTACGATCGCTCGCACCGCACTGTCCGCGAGGGTGTTGACGATCTGCGTGCCGAACATACCCGGTGTCGGCAGGTGTTCGTCGTGACCGAGCTCGTCTGGTAGATGCTGCACGAGCGTTCCGCCGTACACGACGTTCAGCAATTGCAGCCCACGGCACACCGCAAATACCGGAAGACGCTCCGCCTTTGCCTCGGCGAGCAGTCCGACTTCGAACGCGTCCCGCTCTGGCCGGGTGTTGCGAGTGCGCGGATGGGCTTGCTGCCCGTACCGTGCCGGGTCGACGTCGGCACCACCGGACAGCACCAAACCGTCTATCCGCGAAGCGATCTCGGCCTGGCCGGTGCCGACCTGCGGTAGCAGGACCGGGATTCCGCCCGCGCGTTCGACAGCGTCGAGATACACCCGCGGCAGGATTGCGCTGTGGGTGTTCCACGGTCCGTAGCGGGCATCTTCGAGGTACGTGGTGACACCGATCAGGGGTCGACGATCAGAGCCGTTCGAAGCCACGTTTGCGCTCCCAGTCGGTAACGGCACTCTCGAACGCAGCCAGCTCGACGTGCGCGGCGTTCACGTAGTGGTCGACCACCTCGTCCCCGAACGCGTCGCGCGCAATTGTACTGCGCGCGAACAGGTCCGCGGCCTCGCGCAGAGTTGTGGGCACGCGCTCCTTGTCCGATTCGTAGGCGTTGCCTGCGAACGGAGCTTCCAGCGCCAACTCGTTCTCGATGCCGTGCAGCCCGGCCGCAATCAGCGCGGCAACCGCGATGTACGGGTTGACATCTCCGCCGGGCAGCCGGTTTTCGGGACGAAGCGATTCGCCGTGGCCGACCACACGCAGCGAGCAGGTGCGGTTGTCCAACCCCCACGCCACTGCCGTCGGGGCGAAGCTGCCCGCCGCGAAACGCTTGTAGGAGTTGATGTTCGGCGCCAGCAGATAGGTGAACTCGCGCAAGCACGCGAGCTGCCCCGCGACAAAGTGCTCCATCAGTGCCGAGAAGCCGTTGGGGCGGTCCCCCGCGAGCACCGCGGCACCATCAGTCGAACGCAGACTGATGTGAATGTGACACGAATTTCCCTCACGCTCATCATATTTCGCCATGAACGACAGGCTCTTGCCCTCCTGCGCGGCGATCTCTTTCGCACCGTTCTTGTAGATGACGTGGTTGTCGCAGGTGATCAGCGCTTCGTCGTAGCGAAAGGCGATCTCGTGCTGTCCGAGGTTGCACTCGCCTTTCGCAGATTCGACATACAACCCGGCACCGGCCATTTCGTTCCGGATCCGGCGGAGCACGGGTTCGACCCGTGCAGTACCGAGCAACGAATAGTCCACGTTGTACTGATTCGAGGGCCGCATATTCGTGTAGCCACTCGACCACGCATTCTCGAAGGAGTCGTCGAAGAGGAGGAACTCGAGCTCGGTGCCGACGAACGCCCGCAAGCCGCGTTCGTCCAGTCGATCGAGTTGGGCACGCAGCACTTGCCGAGGCGACGGCGCGACCGGCCCGCCGCCGTCGACCCGCCCGACGTCGCAGATCACCAGGACGGTCCCCGGTTGCCAGGGCACCGAACGCAGCGTCGACATGTCCGGAGCGAGCACGAAGTCGCCGTAGCCGTGCTCCCAGGACGACATCGTGTACCCGCCGACCGTGTTCATGTCGACATCGACGGCGAGGAGGTAGTTGCACGCCTCGGTGCCGTGGCGAACCACTTCGTCGAGAAAGTATTTTGCGGCGCAACGCTTTCCCTGCAGACGACCTTGCATATCGGTCATCGCCACGAGCACGGTGTCTACGACACCTGCCGCGACCTTGGCTTCGAGTTCGTGCAGGCTCAGCATTCCCTCACGCATACCTGCAGCGTAGCCACCCGTGCGCGGTTAGGGAGTCTATAGACTCGCTAAGTGCGCACAAGGGCGAAGCCCCTACCCTCATTCCAGGCGTACCTCGTCGGGCGACTTGTCGTCGCGCAGCCCACGCCAGGCCGGGTGCCGCAGGCGATTGGTCCCGGTCCACTCCCCGAAACGGACCTCGCCGACCAGCCTCGGCGTGACCCAGACGGCGTCTTTGCGTTCGGAAGCGGGCAATTCCTCGTTGAACGGGCTGGTCTTTCGTTCGAGCGGACGCAGTTTCGCGCCGATGTCGTCGAGCATCCGCTCGGTGAAACCCGTACCCACCCGGCCGACGTAGCGCAGGCCGTCCTCGTCCGGGATACCGACGAGTAGCGATCCGATGTTGCCGGACCGCCCGCCCTGGCCACGCCGCCAGCCGCCGATCACCACTTCCTGCGTCTTCCAGTTCTTGACCTTGACCCATGCCGCGCTGCGTTTACCGGGGACGTAGACGGCGTCCTTGCGTTTGGCGACGATGCCCTCCCAGCCCTCTTTCTCGCTGTGTTCCAGCGCTTCGGCACCGCTGCCTTCCAACAGCGGCGGGACGACAAGTGACGGCGCCGTCGCGGCCAACGCTTCGAGCACCCGGCGCCGGTCGGAGTACTTCTTCCGCAGCAGCGACGTGCCGTCCAGGTACAGCAGATCGAATGCCAGAAACTCCGCGTCCTTGCCACCGACCTGCAGCAACCCGAAATTCGGGACACCTTTCGTGTCGTACACGACGACCTCGCCGTCGAGGACGACTTCGTGGTCCGCCAGTTCGGCGGCGATCTCGGCGAGGCCCGGATAACGGTCGGTCACCGTATTGCCGGCCCGACTGCGAAGTTTCATCTCCCCGTACGCGATTTCAGCGATGAGCCGGTACCCGTCCCATTTCGCTTCGAAGACCCACTCGTCGGCGCTCAGGCCCTCGACCGAGCCGCTCGTTGCCAGCATCGGCGCCAGATCCCGTGGCAACTCGGACTGTCTACGTTCCGCGGCAGGCGGTGCCTGTTCCTTCATCCTGTGCAGCAACCATTGATTGCCGTTCGTCTGGATGAACGCGTAGCGCCCTTCGACCCGTTCGCCGTGGAACCTGAAGATGACCTCGTTGTCGCGCCACTTCTCGGTTTCGTAGGTTCCGGTGTCCCAGATCGTCATCTCCCCGCCGCCGTACTCGCCCTTCGGGATCGAGCCGTGGAACGTGAGGTACTCGAGCGGGTGGTCCTCGGTGTGCACCGCCAGCCTGTTGTCCGAGGCGGTCATCGGAACACCCTTCGGCACCGCCCAGGAGACCAGCACGCCGTCCCGTTCGAGCCGCACGTCCCAGTGCAAACGCCGCGCGTGATGCTCCTGGATGACGAAGAGATCGTTGTCACCCGTCTTCGGTCGTTGCTGCGGAACCGGCTCCGGCGTCTTCTTCGGGTCGCGCATGCTCCGGTACTTCTCGAGCGAATCCGCACCGGGGTCGAGGCCCGCGAGGAGGTCGCCGTCAGCTTCGTAGCGCCGCAGTACTTCGTCGAACCGCAAGTGCTGCAACGAGTCCACGTCCTCGATCTCCGCCCAGGTACGCGGCGCCGCGGCCATCGGCTGGTCTCTTCCGCGCATCGAGTACGGCGCAATCGTCGTCTTCGCTGGATTGTTCTGACTCCAGTCGAGAAATACCTTTCCGGTGCGAGCAGACTTCGCCATCGTCGCGGTGACAAGCTTCGGATACAGCTTCGCAAGGTTGCTGGCAACTTGCTTCGCGACGGTAGACGCGCCGCCGGGACTGAGTTTGCGATCCAGTGGAACGTAGACGTGGATGCCCTTGCTGCCGCTGGTGACGGGGAAGGCAGACATCCCGATCTCGGCAACCATGTCCCGCACCGCGAGCGCAACCTCGGCACACTCGGGAAGACCGACGCCGTCGCCGGGGTCGAGGTCGAACACCAGACGCGTCGCCGGACCCATCTGACTACCGTCGAAACGCCATTGCGGCACATGGACTTCCAGCGACGCCTGCTGACCGAGCCACGCAAGGCCGACAACCGAATCGATCACCGGATACTCGATCGTCCGATCCTTGTGGGTGATCCCCTTGCGCTCCAACCACACCGGAGCGTGTTTTGCGAGATTCTTTTCGAAAAACGGAGTCTCGTTCACCCCGTTCGGCCACCGCTTCCGTGTGACGGGCCGGCCTTCCATGTGCGGCAGCATTGCCGGGGCGATCGCCGTGTAGTAATCGATCACCTCGCCCTTGGTGGTTTCGGTACCCGGGTACAGCACCTTGTCCAGGTTCGACAGCTCCAGCCGCTGACCGTCGATGGTGCGCGTTGGCATAGCTGAAACCTTGCCGCACGTGGTCGGTACGGGCAAGATTGCGGCGTGCATACCCACGCGGCGGCCCTCGCCCGCCCACTCGTCGTCGCAGCTGCCGCCGCGCTGCTGCTCGCTGCCTGCTCGGGCTCCGACAACGCCTCGGAGTCCACCACCAGCGCGACAACCAAGGCGGGTCCTGCGATGACCCTGATCCCACCGACGACCGCCGTGAACGAGTGTGGGCCGGGCAGTGGTGTCACCGTCGAGGACGGTGTGCTGACGATCGCGACCGACTCCCCCGCATACGAGCCCTGGTTCGTCGGCAACGACCCGTCCAACGGCAAGGGCTTCGAAGGCGCAGTCGCCCGCAACGTCGCCGAGAAACTCGGCTACACACCCGAGAACACGCAGTTCGTCGCGGTGCCGTTCGAGGAGGCACTCGCACCCGGTGAGAAGCCCTTCGATTTCGACATCAACCAGGTGACCATCCTGGGTGACCGCCGAGAAGCAGTCGACTTCTCGGCGGAGTACTACGCGGTCGCGCAGTCGATTGTCGCAATGGCGGGCACACCGGCGGCCGCGGCCGAGAATCTCGACGACCTGAGCGCGTTCCGGCTGGGGGCGCAACGCGGTTCGACGAGCCTCGCCGCGATCGTCGAGACGATCAGGCCGACGACGCCCGCTTTCGAGTTCGCGACGACCGACGACGCGAAGGCAGCGTTGGAGGACGGCCGCATCGACGCTCTGGTGGTCGACATTCCGACCGGCTTCCAGATTTCGAACAGCCAGATCGAAGGCAGCGTTCTCGTCGGACAGTTCCCGCGGCCGAACGACGTCACCGAATTCTTCGGTCTCGTCCTCGAGAAGGGCAGTCCCATGACGCCGTGTGTATCGGCGGCGGTGAGCTCGCTGTACCAGGAGGGCGTGCTCGATCGACTGGCCGACGAATGGCTGGCACAAACGGCCGGGGCCAAGGTTCTCGAGTGATCGCGTCTCGAGTGATCAGCGGCCGGCGGTCCGGGCCTGCAGCACGTCGACGATGACGTTCGGAATGTCGGCCACGTTGGTCGTCGTGTAGGACTTGCCACCCGTTGCCGCCGAGATCTGCTCGAGCACACGGGCGTCTGCGTCCTGGGTGATACCGATCGTCACGATGATCACCGGCCGCGCCGGGTCCTGCTCGTTTTTCAACGTGTCCAGCAGCGTCTGCAGCGAGATGCTGTTCGAGTCCTCGTTGGCGCCGTCGGTCGCGAGAACCACACTGTTGACGTACTTCGGGTCGTAGTTCTTCTGCGCCTCACGGAAAGCGGCGAGAGTTGTGTCGTAGAGACCCGTTCCACCGCCGACGATGGCGGTCAGGCCGCGTGCCTCCTCCAGGAGGACCTGCTTCTGCAGCTTGCCATCGACGTTCTCGCCCAGTTGCCGCGTCGGAACGATCGCGCGCCAATCCTGCCCGGGCCCGCCCTTGTCGATCGAGAATGCCCACAAACCGATCTGGGCGTTGTCGGGAAACCGCATCAGTCCCGCTTCCATCGCTTGAATCATCAGCGACATTCGCGTGCCGGTACCCGCGGCAATATTCATTGATCCCGAAACATCCAGCACAGCAAGGAATTTCGACGGCAAGGCCAGAACCGCGTACTGGCGCAGCAGATTTGCCATCGCCTCGGTGTCGGTGAGGTTCAGCGGCACGACCTGTTCGTCGCCCAAACCGCGGTCACCGCTCAATGGAGACATGTTCGGAAGGCGAAAACCTGCTTCCGACAACGCCCTACGGCCGGCGTCACCCTCCAGCGCTTCCGCGAGCTTGATGCCGGCGTCCTTCGCGTCGGAATGGTTGCCGCCGGACGGCTCGGTCACCGCGATCGGATAGTTCAGCACGAAAGTTCCGGTGAGGGGAACAGATGCCTGAAGGTTCGCGCTCGCGTTCTGGGCGTTGTACTCGACGAGTTGCTGCTCCGTGGAAATCGCAAGACCCCCGTCGCGCACAACCTCGCCGAGCCGTTCGTCCGCACTCTTGCGTTGCGGGTTCGCCTGCTGCGCTTGCGCAATCGGCACGACCGCGGCCGTCACCGCGTTCCTGTCGACCTTGCCCTGCTCGGCCTCGGCCAGCGCGGCGACGATCGGTGCATCGGCGACCGTATCGGTGAGCGGATCGCCGATCCGGATGCCACCGGGACTGTTCAGGACCTCCAGCCAGTTGTTGAACAACGGCGCATCGTCTTTCCGCGTCGCGATGACGTCTGGAGTCGTCGCCACCGATTGACTTGCGACGTCCAGCAGCGTTCCGGTCAGTTTCGCCGCTCGTACAGTCCACAGCGAGGAGTCGGGGATCCACAGGGCGGGCGCACCTTCGGGACTGGTGAGCGTTGCCGCAACCTCGGCGGAGGGCTTGGCCTCGACAGTCAGCTTCGCGCAGCCGAGGTCTTCAGCGGACGTGTCGTCAGCGATCTTCGTGATTACCGGCGCTATCGTGGCATCGGCAGCAACGGAGAACTCGTCCACGCTGTCACACCCGCTGCCGCCACCGAACTTGGTGAAAGCGAAGATCCCCAGGCCGATCAGCACGATCGCAACAACTGCGAGGGCGGCCCACTTGAACACGCGGGGCTGACGATGCTGTCGCCTGACTTCGATCGGAACGCTGTGACGGCCTGGCATTGTTGACCTCTTTGTCGTGGTCTACGCGCCCTGCCGAAGGCGCGCGCTCGGTTTGCTCGGCAGATACTACCGTGGCACGTAAGCCGTCGGCGCGCATCGAGCAGCACCGGTCGAGGATCACACCGGCCGTTTGACAGCCACCGTGCGATACGCGTCGTCGACGATATCGGCGATGTCGTCCCAGTTCTGTTCGACGTCGAGGTAGACACCGATCCACCCACGGCCGCCCACGTACGGCGGCACGAAGAACCGCGCCGGATCACGTGCGACCCAGTCCTGCTGTGCCCCAGCCGGAGCGGCCGCCCAGAATGCGACGCGATCGTCATGGTGGTGATCGGCCATCGTCAAGAATTGCGGTGACTTCCGCACGAACCAGGCCGGCTCGCCATGACTGATCCGCTCTGTCGCGTTCGGCTGACTCAGGCAGAGTGCGCGCAATCGCTCCAGAGGCAAACGTGCAGCGGCGCTGGGCCGCTCGATGGGATCGCTCATCGGCTCGCACCTGCGCAGGTGTCCGGGGCGGGAAGGCCGGCAAATCGGTCGGCGATCCACGCGACCGCCTCAGGAATCGACGCCGACGTCGCATGGCCGTCGTTCGGTCGCTCGTTCAGCGCAATAACGTCACCGAGGTCGCACGCGCGCGCGACCGCACCGATCGTCCAATCCGCCAGGATGACGGGGTCGTTCTCCCCGACAACGACCAGCATCGGCCCAGCCGCCTGCTGCTTCGGCAACGCGATGTCGGTCAACCAGGCATGCATGCGCTCAGCAGCCGCGGCATCGACCGGACGGCTGTCTTCGGGCTTCAGGCGCAACGCCACAGCGAGTTTGTTGTCGGCCTTCGGTCCGGTACACGCGAGCAGTGTGTCCTTCTCGGCGGCCAACGTTCCGTGCATATAGTCGTCGGGATTCAGTTCCGGATGCAGCACCTGCAACCCAGCGATCAGGGCCGGCAGAAAGACCTGCTGCGGAACCTTCAGATCGGCTGCACCGTCCTCCTCGATCACGGCCGAGAGGTCCACTGCGGGTGAAAGATTGGCGGAACCGAGGAAGTCGAGGCCATCGCCGTATTGCCCCGCGTACTCGGCTGCCGCCCATGACGCCTGGCCACCCTGCGAAGCTCCGAGCGCGACCCAGCGCGCCGAGGCGTCGCCGGCGATCAGCCTTGCCGCGCGTACGGCGTCGATCATGTTGTAGGCGGCCGACTTCGGCTCCAGGTACGGATGCGGGCCCGGCGTCCCGAGACCCGCCAGATCGCTCATCACGACGACGTAGCCGCGCTCCAGCAAGGGCGTAACCAATCGATCGTTGCCCAGGAGGTCGGGCGAGGTCGACGGCGCGCAATCATCGTCGACGCCCGTCGTGCCGTGACCGACCGTCACGACCGGCCAGCCGCCGGCGGGTGCGGATCCGGCCGGGACGAACACTGTTCCTGACACTTCCGTACCGCTGCCGTCGACGCCGGAGGTCGAGCGGTACCGGACGACGGTCCGACGGCTGCCGTCCGATTCGGTCGACGTCTGCTGCTGGTCGACGACTGCGCCACGCTCGGCCCCGAGCGGCGCGGGCGGTCCGGCGCTGGTCGCTGGTGGTGTCGAATCCTCCGAGGTGCCGCAAGCAACGAGGGCGAGCGCACACAGCAGGGCCGTGGCGATCCGCTTCGCTGCGTTGTTCAGCTTCCTTGCGCTATTCGGCTTCACTGCGTTGTTCGGCTTCACTGCGTTGTTCAGCTTCACTGCGGCAGTTCCACCGCGCAGGTGCCACCCTTCCCCGGCAGCCGGTACCGGTTGGCAGCCACCCACCGGTAAACCGCGTCCTGGACCCACCGGATCCCTGGAATTTTGTAGATGTACAACGGAATTCGCGTTCCGAGCGCGGCGCCGAAAACGAGATTGACGGCACCGGCGCCGCCGTAGCGTGTGCCGTGCGAATCGGTGGCCCAGACCTGCTCCAACGCCTGGTCGAGAGTGAGACCGAAACGCTCCGGGGCACCTTTCTCCTGCAACGCGGTCATGTTCACGCGCCCGCGCCGATCGATGCGAGCGAGAAAATTGGCCGACTTGACGCAGAAGCCGCAATCCCGGTCGTACAGCAGTTCGGCGACTGCGTCGCGATTACGTACGTCCGGCATTGCGGCTCCTTGTGTCGATGGTTACTGCTGCGGCGGGATGGCCTTCTTCGCGGCCGCCTTGCCCTTCTCGATCTTGTCCGAGTACTTACCCTTGGTCTTCTGGTCGATAAAGCCGCCGGCCTTGTCGACAGCACCGGTGATCTTGTCGGAATTCTTGGCCGCTGCGGCCTTACCCTTGTCTACTGCGTCTTTCAGTTTGTCGCTCAAACCCATGGTGTCTCCTCGTTGTAGAACGTGTGCGGCGGAACTTCGGTTCGCTGCGGACGTGCGGACTTACAGAGCCTTCTTGGCCGCGTCCTGTGCCTTGTCGACCTTGTCGGCGTACTTTCCACCCGTCTTCGAGTCGATTGCGTCGCCCGCCTTGTCGATCACACCGTCGACCTTGTCCGGATTCTTCGCGGCGAAGTCCTTCGCCTTGTCAGCGAGACCCTTGATCGAATCGAATGCTCCCACTTGCATCTCCTAGAATTCGTGGCCGCTGTAATTCGTGACCCTCGGTAAGGCCCGCCATCATGTGGCAACCCCGACTCCAACACTAGTGAAGTACGACCCGGAGGGTAGGAAAAAAATCGTTGTGATCGACCTCACCGCCAACGGCGCGCGGACCTATCGGCACAATAGGGACGATCAAGGAAGACGGGTGACAGCGCAATGACGAAGGTGCTCCTCACGGGCGGTACCGGCACGCTGGGCCGTGCTGTGCACCGAACCCTGCGTGAGGACGGTGCGAGTGTCCGTGTGATGAGCAGGCAACCCAAGCCCGCGGACGTTCCCGATTCGGAGTGGGCTACCGCTGACCTGCGCAGCAACGTCGGCGTCGACGCCGCGGTCGATGGTGTCGACGTGATCGTGCACTGCGCGACCGGGTACCGGCAGGCCAATATGGGCCGCGCCGACGTCGAGGTCACCAAGAACTTGATCGCCGCAGCCAGGCGATCCGGGACCCCGCACCTCGTCAATATTTCCATCGTCGGAATCGACGACATCCCGCTCTTCTTCTACCGCGCAAAGCATGAGATCGAAGATCTCGTCGCGGCCGCCGAACTCCCCTGGACGACGCTGCGCGCAACCCAGTTCCACGACCTCGTGCTGTCCATGTTCACCGCGCAACGATTCGCTCCCGTCCTGCTCACCCCCGCTTTTTCATTTCAGACGATCGACGTCCGCGATGTCGCGCTGCGCCTCAGCGAACTCGCCCTGCAGCCGGCCGCGGGTCGAGTCCCAGATATCGGCGGACCCGTAGTGCAAACCGCCGAAGAAATGGGCCGCAGCTATCTCGCGGCATTCGGGCGCCACCGCCGGGTCCTGTCGATCTCGGCGCCGGGGAAAACGTTCGCCGGCTATCGCGAAGGGCACAACCTCACCCCGAACAAGGTCGGCACCATCACCTTCGAGGAATTCCTCGCGGAGCGGACAGCGGGGCGCTAGCCGCTCGGGTTCGTTTCAGCCCGGCGTGCTGCTCAACCCTTCCCACCAGGATTGCTGCGCGGTCGGGCGTAGGACGTCGACGCGCTGGCCTGGCTGCGGCACGAATACGGCAGTGCGCGCCTGCTGGGCCGCGGCGACCAACCGCTCGACCGGTTCGCCCCACGGGTGGAACGCCAAGTTGAACGTCGCCCAATGGATCGGCACCAAAGTGCCGTTCGTCGGGTCGCCACGGTTGAGGTCGGCGTGGGCTTGCACAGCCTCCTCCGGATTCATGTGAATCTCACGCCAGAAATCGTTGTAGGCACCGATCGGCAGGATGGTGAGGTCGAACGGTCCGTGCGCAGTCCCGATCTCGCCGTAGCACTTGCCGTATCCGCTGTCGCCACCGAAAAAGACACGGCGCGTGGGCCCTTGGAGGGTCCACGACGACCACAGCGTCGTATTCCGGACCAGTCCGCGGCCGGAGAAGTGCCGCGCCTCGGTGCAGGTGATCGTCAAATCACCGACGGCTGTGCTTACACCCCAGTCGAGTTCGACGATCCGATCTTCCGGAACGTTCCAATGCCGAAGGTGCGCACCGATTCCCAGCGGAACGACGAACGGGGCAGTCTGATTCTGCAGCAACGACTCAACGGTCGGCAGATCGAGGTGATCGTAGTGATCGTGCGAGATGACGATCGCGTCGACTTTCGGAATATCTTCCAGCGCAACAGGAACCGGATGCATCCGCGCCGGCCCGACCCGCGTAGACGGCGAAACCCGTTCGCCCCACACCGGATCCGCGAGAACGCGGAACCCATCGATCTCGACCAGCACCGATGCGTGCCCGTACCACGTCAGGGCAAGCTCGGCCGCGTCCGCCGGAGCCAGCGGCGTCGACAGCGGTACCGCACCGATCGGGCGACCGATCTTGCCGCGCGTCAGCATCCCCTTCACGAGCGGCGTCGGATCCCCGCCCGTCGTGATCTGATCACTCGGTTCCGTGTTCTGGAACTGACCGTTCCGGAAGTTCGACGAACCGGCCACGTACGCCTTGATCGCGTCTGTCGACGCCCCGATGGCGTTGGGAATCTCCCCCACCGCACGAACAACCCAGGTGAGACCGACCAACCCGAGAGCGGACGCGGCAGCGCTTTTGACGTTCACACCCTCACAGTAACTATTTGCCCTTCGCTTCGCTCTGGGCTTGGCTCGCGGGCCTGCCACTCGCGGTATCGGCCATGTTCGCCAGCCGAACAGGCTCTCAGCCGAACCAACCGCGAGTAATCACTCCCACAAGCGCCTGGTCGCGCCAGAATCCCCGACCTACCGCCCGGCGAACTTGGCGGGGCGCTTTTCCTTGTGGGCCAGCCGACCCTCTTTGGCGTCGTCGCTGAGCCAGGCCTTGTAGAGGGCCGCACGCTGTTCCGGGGATTCGGTGTCCTGGGTGCCGTCGTCGTTGAAAACCAACTTGAGGTGCTGCAACGTCAGCGGGGCGAGGGCTGCGATCTTGTGGGCCCACGCCTGCGCGTCGGCAACGGTGCCGATCTTGTTCGCCAACCCGTGGGTGAGGGCTTCCGGTGCGTGGAGGGACTCGAGTCCGAGCAGCATCGTCCGCGCCGGACCCGACCCGACCAGCGACGACAGGCGGTGCACCGTCCAGCGGTCGACCGTGATTCCGAGTTTCGCGGCGGGCACTCCGAAGAACGCCCCCGGCGCGACAACCCGCAGATCCGAGGCGATCGCCAGCTGTGTACCCGCACCGAGCGCGGCACCGTTCACCGCGGCGATCACAGGAACCGGCACTGAGTCGACGGTGTGCAGCATCTCGAGCAATTTCCCGGTGAAGTCGTCGGAATAGACCTCCGAAAGGTCCGCTCCCGCACAGAACACGGTGCCGCGACCGGTGAGCACAATCGCTCGCGCGTCGTCGTTGGCCGCTTTCTCGACGGCCTCACGCAGTGCCTCGCACAGTTCGCCGTTCAGCGCGTTCCGTCGTTCCTCGCGCTGCAATTCGATTGTGACGACATCCCCGTCGCGACTGATTCCGATCATGTGCGCTTACCCCTCGCTATCGCTCGACCCTGCTCGAAAGCAACCTACCAATCGGTACCGGAATGTTCATCCGCATCCCATGGGGGTCTAATTGCCGGGTGACGCAGGTCGAGGTTTTGGTCATCGGCGCAGGCCAGGCTGGTCTGTCAGCGGGATATCATCTGCGCCGGCTCGGCCTGGTGGCCGGCACCGACTTCCTCGTCGTCGACCACGCAGCCGGTCCCGGCGGTGCGTGGCAATTCCGTTGGCCCTCACTGACACTCACGACGGTAAACGGCGTGAGCGACCTGCCCGGCATGGCGTTCAGCGAAACGCTGGCGCCTCACTCGGAAGAAGTTCAGGCCTCGGTTGCCGTACCGAACTACTACCGCCGGTACGAGGAGCGATTCGACCTTCGAGTCCGACGGCCGACCACCGTCACGGTCGTCTGCGATCGTGGTGACCACGATGGCGCGCTCACCGCGGAAACCGATCGCGGCGAGATCGCCGCAAAAGGTCTCATCAACGCGACCGGCACCTGGGAGCACCCGTTCATCCCGCATTACCGGGGCGCTGAAACATTCCTGGGTCGCCAGCTGCACACCAAGGACTACGGCTCCGCCGCGGAATTCACGGGCAAGCACGTCATTGTCGTGGGCGGCGGCATCTCCGCGGTCCAGCTTCTCGACGAAGTTTCGCTCGTCACCACGACCACGTGGGTAACTCGATCCGAACCGGTATTTCGCGATGAGCCATTCACACCCGATATCGGCAGGAAAGCAGTCGCCATGGTCGAGGACCGTGTTCGACGTGGTCTGCCGCCCGGCTCGGTGGTGTCGGTGACCGGATTACCCGTCACCGACCGGATCCGCGCGGCACAGCAGCGCGGCGTGCTGAACCGGCTGCCGATGTTCGAGACGATCACCCCCGACGGTGTCCGCTGGGCCGACGGCACCGAAATGCAGGCCGACGTCATTCTGTGGTGCACCGGCTTCCGCAGCGCACTGGACCACCTCGCACCGCTACGGCTTCGCGGGCCCGGCGGAGGGATCACCATGGCAGGGCGGCTCGCGACCCAGGTTGCGACAGACCCCCGCGTCCACTTGCTCGGCTACGGACCTTCGGCCAGCACTATCGGCGCGAACCGAGCCGGCCGAGCCGCGACACAGGAACTCCTGCACACACTGCGGGCATGACTCCCCGTGTCAGTTGCCGAACTCGGCGGGATCCGGGCCCGTGCGATGCCCCTCGTCGAGCCCGCTGATTGCGTGCACCTGCTCAGGGCTCAGCTCGAAACCGAGCACGTCGAAGTTGGACTTGATCCGCTCCGGCGTGACCGACTTCGGAATCACGATGTTGCCTAGCTGCAAGTGCCACCGAATGATCACCTGAGCAGGAGTTTTCCCGAGCTCGTTCGCAATGTCGCCGATCGTCTTGTTGCCCAGCGCCTGACCGCTGCCGAGTGGGCTCCACGCTTCGGTCGCGATGCCGTGCTGCGTGTCGAACATCCGCAGCGCTTCCTGCGTGAGCAGCGGATGGAGTTCGATTTGATTGACAGCGGGCACCTCGCCGACGGCGTCGATCAGCGTCTCGAGTGTGGCCTCGGTGAAGTTGGAGACGCCGATCGAACGAACCCGACCGTCTGCCTTCAGCTTCTGAAATGCCTTGAATGTGTCGATGTAGAGACCTTGACCCGCGCACTGCCAGTGGATCAGGTAGAGATCGAGATATTCGAGTCCCAGGCGCTCCATGCTCGCGTCGAACGCGCGCAGTGTTGCGTCGTAGCCCTGGTCGTCGTTCCACAACTTCGTGGTCACGTAGACCTCCTCGCGCGGCAGACCGGAGTCGGCTATCGCCTTACCCGTGCCGCGCTCGTTGCCGTAGATCGCGGCTGTGTCGATGCTCCGGTAACCGGCGTCGAGCGCGATCCCGACCGCCGCATAGCTCTCGTCGTCGGGCACCTGCCAGACACCGAAGCCGAGTGCTGGGATGACGTTGCCGTCGTTCAACACGATCGTCGGTACGGAACTCGTCTCGCTCTTGAAGGTCATGACCTCCACCGTGCCACGTCACGCCGACAACTTCGAGAACCGCTGGCAATAGGCTTGACCGGTGTCCGCCACTCTTCATGTCTCCGCGCTGTCCGCCGCTCACGGCGAACGGACCTTGTTCGCCGACCTCGACCTCATAGTCGCCCCCGGCGACGTCATCGGGCTGGTCGGTGCGAACGGCGCGGGAAAGTCGACGCTGTTGAAGATCCTCGCCGGGCGTGACAACCATGCCGATGTCGAAGGCACGCTCACGCTCGCACCACCGGATGCGACGGTCGGCTACCTCGCGCAGGAGCCGGAGGGAATTCCCGGCGAGACGGTCCACGCCTATCTTGCGCGGCGGACCGGAGTAACTGCGGCGGAGCACGAAATGAACTCTGCCGCAGATGCTCTCGGCACAGACCCCACCGTCGACCGCTACACTCCCGCCCTCGAACATTGGCTCGCACTCGGCGGCGCCGATATCGAGGAGCGGGCAGAGAAGATCGTCGCGGATCTCGGTCTTACCGTTGCGCTCGATGCCGAACTCGCCACTTTGTCGGGCGGGCAGGCGGCACGTGCCGGTCTCGCGGCAATCTTGTTGGCGCGCTACGACATTCTGCTACTCGACGAACCTACCAACGACCTCGACCTCGCCGGTCTCGAACAGCTCGAACGGTTCGTGGACGGCGCGCAGAATGCTCTTGTCATCGTCAGCCATGACCGCGAGTTCCTGGCCCGCAGCGTCAATCGCATCGTCGAACTGGACCTCGCGCAGCAGCAGATCGGAATCTACGACGGCGGCTACGACGCGTACCTCGCCGAGCGTGCCGTCAAACGGCAACACGCTCGCGATGCGTTCGAAGACTACGCGGACACCAAGTCGGACCTGGAAGAACGCGCTCGTATGCAACGCAATTGGATGGAGAACGGCGTCCGCAACGCCCGCCGCAAGTCGAAGGACAACGACAAGATCGGCCGCAACTTCCGCGTCGAATCGACCGAGAAGCAGGCCGCCAAAGCGCGCCAGACGCAGCGTCGGATCGAGCGACTGGACGTCGTCGAGGAGCCGCGCAAAGAGTGGGAACTGCGTATGGAGATCGCCGCGGCGCCGCGGAGCGGATCGATCGTTGCCGCTCTGAACGGTGCGGTGGTCCGCTTCCCCGGCTTCACTTTCGGTCCGGTCACGACCCAGATCGATTGGGGCGACAGAATTCTCGTGACCGGACCGAACGGGTCGGGCAAGTCCACGTTGCTGAGCCTATTACTCGGAAAGCGATCGCCCGACGGCGGCGCGGCAATGCAGGGCTCGGGCGTCGCCATCGGTGAAATAGACCAGGCGCGAAGGCTGTTCGAAGGATCCGGCGCACTGGTCGACGAATTCTCTGCTGCAGTCCCCGACCTCACCCCTGCCGACGTTCGCACACTGCTCGCGAAGTTCGGCCTGCGTGGGCACCATGTCATGCGTCCGGCGCACTCGCTGTCACCCGGCGAACGCACACGGGCTGCGCTGGCACTCCTGCAGGCGCGGGGTGTGAACCTCCTCGTCCTCGACGAGCCCACGAACCACCTCGACCTGCCGGCGATCGAACAGCTGGAATCCGCCATGGAGAACTTCGCCGGAACACTGCTGCTCGTCACGCATGACCGGCGCATGCTCGACACTGTCCGGAGCAATCGACGGTGGCGGATGACTGACGGGCAATTGCAAGAGACCATTTGAACTGGTTGACATATCGTTGTGTTTTTGCAACAATTAGTTGCATGAGTCCGGTGAGACGAGGGGAGACTCTCCCCATCCACAATCGCATCGGGGTGCTGCGCGCGGAACGCAGAATGACACGCGCGACGCTTGCCGAAGCGATCGACGTCAACCCCCAGACCGTAGGCGCACTCGAGCGGGGCGATCACTACCCCAGCCTCGATCTGGCATTGCGGATCTGCGAGGTCTTCGGCCTGCCGGTCGAGGCCGTGTTCTCGCGATCCGAATTCGCCCCGCTCTCCACCGAGTTGTACGGGCGAATCGAACAACACGACAAGGGAGGCGAATCGCGATGACCGGGTCAACCCAGCCCAGCCTGATCACTCGCTATCAGACGAGGCGTACCCGCCGCTTCCTCGCCGACGAGCAACGCTGGTCGACGTGGTTCCCCGCCTGGCGAACACAGTCGCGTCGCAGAATTCTCGTTGTCTCTTTGGGCGTCGTGTTCGCGCTCATGTTCGCGGTCGGCGTCCTCTGCCATTTCGGCGTCGCTCGCGCACCGCTGCTGTGGTTCCCGGTCTGCCTGCTCTTCTTCCCGGCGTGGATCATGCTGCAGGTCGTCTCCGGGCGCCAGGCCGATGCGCCGGCGAGCACATTGGACGAGTGGGAGGTCGAGCAACGGGACAGCGCTCGCTCCATCGGGCTAGCGGTGACGCAGAACCTTGGCCTGATTGCCGTGTTCTACCTGCTGTTCGGCGCGGTCTTCGCACCGGACGGCAACGCCGACTGGCACTACGCGGGCGCCATCTTCACCCTCGTCGCCCTGATGGTCGGCGGCTGCACGCCCGCCATGATCCTTGGCTGGACGCGCCCGGACGCCGAGCCTGAAGACCAATAGTTCTGCGCGGAAAGGACATTCGATATGCCGACGATCGCACAAGATCTGCTGTTGCTGTTGCTCGATGACGAATCCGGTAAGCAGATCACGGACAGCACCAAGCTTCCCCGCGCGCTTGCCGGGGCCGTGGTTCTCGAACTCGCGCTGGCCGAGGCGGTCCGCGTCAGCGAGAAGAACGAGGAGACCAAGGCTGGCCGGCTCGTCACCGTTCGGGGCGCGGACCTGCTCACCGACCCACTCATCACGGCCGCGTACGAGACAATTCGCAGGTCGAAGCCGATGAAGCCGCAGCGCGTGATCGAGAAGCTGCAGCGCGGTCTGCGCGAGAAGGTCCTCGCCCAACTGGAGAAGCAGGGCTCGATTCGACAGCAACGCACCAAGGTGCTCGGACTGTTTCCCACGACGAAGTGGCCGGCGCGCGACACCCGCCGAAAGCAGGCGGTTCGCCTCGAACTCGAACGGGCGCTCATCCACAACGCGACACCGAGCCCACACAACGCGGCACTCATCTCTCTCCTGTCCGCGATCGACGGCGTCCACAAAGTGTTTCCGGACGCCGATCGGAAGGCGATCAAGAAGCGCGCCACAGAGATTGCGGAAGGCGAATGGGCGGGCACGGCGGTCCGGAAAGCGGTCGAAGCCGTGAACACGACCGTGCTGGCAGCCGTGCTGGTGTCCGTCACAGCCGGCGCAACGGCGAGCGGTTAGGCACGGCCTAGGTTGCGATAGCGCGCCGACCGAACCGAATAGCGCTGCGCAGCAGTGATATCGGTCAGACCGCGCAGCTCGGTCGCAATCGCCGCGACCATGCGGACCGCGAAATCTGCGGGTTCCAGTGCGGCATCAGGCAATTCGGGCACGATGACGTCGACGATGCCGTCGCGTCGCAGATCTATGGACCGAACACCTTGGGCCGCAGCAATTTCAGCGGCATGATCGGTGTCGCGGTACACGATCGCACTGGCACCCTCCGGCGGCAGGGGAGCCAACCACGCGTGCTGCGCCGCGACGACGCGGTCCGCCGGTAGCAACGCCAACGCACCACCACCGCTGCCCTGCCCGAGCAGCACCGAGATGGTTGGGGTGTCGAGAGTCACCAAATCCGCTATGCAGCGGGCTATTTCCGGTGCCAGACCACGCTCCTCGGCTTCCTTCGACAGCGACGCTCCGAGAGTGTCGATGACGAGCACCAGCGGTATGCGCAACTCTTCGGCCAAGCGCATCGCGCGCCGCGCCTCGCGCAGCGCCGCGGGCCCCATTGCGCGGTCGACCGACTGACCCTCACGGTCGTGACCGAACAGCACACACGGCATCCCGCGAAACCTCGCCAACGAGTGCAGGACCGTGCGGTCCGCCTCGCCTTGTCCGGTCCCGCTCAGCGGGACTCGCTCGGTGGCGTGGCGCAGCAACTCGCGAATTCCGGGCCGGTCGGGTTTTCGCGACAGCGTCACCGATTCCCAGGCCGGGACATCGGGCAGCGGGACCGCAGGCTCTGGCGGCACCGCGGCCCAGCGGGTCTCCCCCGTCATCACACAGAGCGCGCGATGGATGATGTTGCGCAACCGCACGACCGGCACCACGCCGTCGATCACGCCGTTTCGGTACAGGTTCTCGGCGGTCTGCACACCTGCCGGGAATTCCTCGCCGTAGAGCGCCGCGTACACGCGCGGACCGAGGAACCCGATCAACGCGCCGGGCTCGGCGACAGTTACGTGCCCGAGCGACCCCCAGGATGCGAAGACACCGCCCATCGTCGGATTCCGCAGGTAGACCAGATACGGCAGGTGCGCGGCCTTGTGCGCCGCGACCGCTGCCGCGATCTTCACCATCTGCACGAAGGCGAGTGTGCCCTCCTGCATTCGCGTGCCACCCGATGTCGGCGACGCGAGCAGAGGCAACCCTTCGGCCGTCGCGCGGGCGATGGCGGTGACGATCCGCTCGGCCGCAGCCACACCGATCGAACCGGCGAGGAAACCGAACTCGCACGCGATCACGGCGACCGGCCTGCCGCGCACCTGTCCCGCACCGGTCAGCACCGATTCGTCCTCGCCGCTGCGCGCTGCCGCGGCAGCGAGGTCGGCCCGGTATTTGTCCCCGGGCCGCACGTCCACGAGCGGACCGTCCCAACTCTGGAAAGTTCCCTGGTCGACGACGTGACCGATGAGGTCACGGGCGGAAATTCGGTTCGCTGAAGGGCGCACCCGATGAGCGTATCCACTCCTCGCACTATGGTGAGCAGGGCCACATTCGACGCCACCGAGGAGCACGAAATGCCGGACGCAGGCGCGTATGCGCTCGCCTATCAGCGCAGCGTGGACGATCCCGAGAGCTTCTGGCTCGACGCAGCGGACGCGATCGACTGGGACATCGCGCCGACCCGCGCGGTCGACAATTCTGCCGCGCCCATCTACCGATGGTTTCCCGATGCGGCCCTGAACACCTGCGCCAACGCGCTCGACCGCCATGTCGCGGCGGGCAACGGGGACCGCGCAGCGTTGATCTACGACTCGGCAATGCTCGGACTGCAGCGCACCTACACCTACGGCGAGTTGCTCGACGAGGTCGCTCGATTCGCGGGAGCCCTTGTGGCCCAGGGCGTCTCCAAGGGCGACCGCGTCATCGTGTACCTCCCGATGATCCCCGAAGCAGCGATCGCGATGCTGGCCTGCGCCCGCATCGGTGCCGTCCACTCGGTGGTCTTCGGCGGCTTCGCCGCGAAGGAACTCGCACTCCGCATCACCGACGCCGAGCCAGCGCTCGTTGTCACCGCAACCGGAGGCCTCGAACCAGGCAGGACTATCGAATACCTGCCGATCATCGAGAAGGCACTGGCACTTGCGCAGGCGACCTGCCCCGTCATCGTCAAACAGCGCGCGGAGATCCCCGGCGACCTCGGCAGCTACCTCGACTGGGACGCGGTCGCCGGCAGCGCGAGTCCCGCCGACCCCGTCAGCGTCGCGGCCACCGACCCGTTGTACGTCCTGTACACGTCGGGCACGACGGGTAAACCGAAGGGCGTGGTCCGTGACAACGGCGGCCACGCGGTCGCACTCGCGTGGTCCATGCGCAACGTCTACGACGTCGGTGCGGGCCAGGTGATGTGGGCGGCATCCGACGTCGGCTGGGTCGTCGGCCACTCCTACATCGTGTACGCGCCGTTGCTGGTCGGCGCAACGACCGTGCTCTACGAAGGCAAGCCGGTCGGTACTCCGGATGCCGGCGCGTTCTGGCGCGTGGTCCAGGACCACCGTGTGCGTGCACTCTTCACCGCGCCGACCGCCCTACGGGCCATTCGCAAGGTCGACCCGCAAGCCGAAGAGCTTGCCAAATACGATGTTTCGTCGCTGGTGACGTTGTTCGTCGCAGGCGAACGACTCGATCCCAACACCTATGAATGGGCGAGCGCCGTGCTCGGGCTCCCCGTCGTCGATCACTGGTGGCAGACCGAGACGGGCTGGCCGATCTGCGCCAATCTCCGCGGCCTCGAACATATGCCGATCAAGGCCGGCTCGCCGACCGTCCCCGTCCCCGGCTATCGACTGGAGGTCCTCGACTCCACCGGCGCCACCGTAGAACCGGGCGTGGAAGGCAATATCGTTCTCGCACTGCCACTTCCGCCCGGTACGCTCGCCGGCCTGTGGCGCGACGAGGACCGGTACGTCCGGTCCTACCTCTCGACTTTCGACGGCTACTACCTGACCGGTGACTCCGGATACGTCGACGACGACGGCTACGTCTTCATCCTCGGTCGCAGCGACGACGTCATCAACGTTGCGGGGCACCGGCTTTCGACGGGCGGCATGGAAGCTGTGCTTGCCGGACATCCTGCTGTCGCCGAATGCGCCGTCATCGGCATCCACGACGAGCTGAAAGGTCAACGGCCGAGTGGCTACGTCGTACTGAAGGCCGGCGCCGACATCTCTGACGAGCAGTTGACAGCCGACCTGATCTCTCGGGTTCGTGACGAGATCGGTGCGGTGGCAGCGTTCAGAGATGTCACGGTAGTGGCGGCGCTGCCCAAGACACGGTCGGGCAAGATCCTGCGAAAGACGATGCGCCAGATCGTCGGCGGCGAGCAGTACGCGGTACCGTCGACCATCGAGGACGAGTCGGTCCTTACCGTGTTGGCAGAGAAGATCGGCCCGCAATAGGCATCCACAGAGTCTTCTCATAGTGCACACAACGGCATCCCACGAACCGGTCCTACGTTCGAGGCATGAAGTCACCACGCAAGACGCTCGTTCGATCGAGCCTCACCGCGGCGGCCCTTGCGCTCGCCGGTACCGCACTCGTCGTGACGCCCGCAACCGCGGCGGCCGACCCGGCATCCCCCGCCGGACCACTGCTGGAGACAACCTGTTCGTTCGAACAGATCGATGCCGCCATGCACGTCACGACACCCCAACTCGCCCAACGCCTGGACGAGAACCCCGAACGCAAGGCGCAGGTCGAAGCATTCTTCGAATTGCCTGTAGCAGAGCGGCAGGGCGCCCTCGAACAGTTCCTCGCGGCGCATCAACGTCTGCAGGAGCGCCGCGAGGAACTGCGCAACAGCCCGCGGGCCGACGAGTTCCAGGCGAAGGCCCAAGAGATTGCGGACACCTGCCACAATTACTGACCTGTCGAGTGGAGCGCATATGAAGAGCCAGGCGAGCGTCTTGGTTGTCGACGACGATCAGGACGTACTCGCATCGGTAGAGCGCGGGCTCCGCCTCTCTGGCTTCACAGTGCTGACCGCGCGCGACGGCGCCTCCGCCCTGCGCAGCGTGACCGCCAACTCGCCTGATGCCATCGTGCTCGACATGAACATGCCGGTGCTCGACGGCGCCGGCGTCGTGACAGCCCTGCGCGCGATGGGTAACGATGTTCCCATTTGCGTTCTCAGCGCTCGCAGTTCGGTGGACGACCGTATTGCGGGCCTCGAGTCCGGCGCCGACGACTACCTGATAAAGCCGTTCGTGCTCGCCGAGCTCGTGGCGCGGATTCGCGCGTTGCTGCGCCGGAAGGCCGATCCGGCACCGGCTCCCACCGACACCAGCGGAATCACCGTCGGTCCGCTGGAGGTCGATCTGCCGGGGCATCGCGCGCTCCTGGCCGGCATGCCGGTGGACCTCACCAAGCGAGAATTCGAACTGCTGTCGGTGCTCGCCCGCAACACCGGGGTCGTCCTGAGCCGGGAGCGCCTGCTGGAACTCGTCTGGGGCTACGACTTCGTTGCCGACACCAACGTCGTCGACGTGTTCATCGGTTACCTGCGCAGAAAGTTCGAAGTCGACGGCCATCCGCGGGTGCTGCACACGATCCGCGGCGTGGGCTTCGTTCTGCGAGCACCCAGATGATTCGCACGCACTCCCTGCGCGCGCGAGTCGCTGCCGCGGCGGCACTCGGTGCGACGATCATCGCCATCGGTTTGGGGTTGCTCGTCGCTCAGGTCATCGAGCGCAACAACCTGCAGGAAATCGACCGGCGGTTGGAGACCGCATCGCGGCTGGTCCTGCTCAACGCGGACATCGCGGTGCAGATCTGGTCGCGCTTCGGCCCGAAGGACGACATCGCGCTGACGGTGCGGAACGGTGACGACGTGCGCGGCAGCACGATCGTCGAACTCCCCGAGCTCCCCGACGGCTCGCGCACGGTCGACGTCGACGGCACCCTGTACCGGGTGTTCACGACGACACTGGAAAACCGTGGTGGTCAAACGGTTTCACTCGGCCTGCCCGCTGCAGAAGCGACGGAGACGACGCAACGGCAACAGCGCTGGGTCGTCGTCGCCGGCTTTCTGACCATCGCGGCGGCCGCAAGCCTCGGCTGGCTGTTCGGCGGTCTGGCTGTCCGTCCGATCGCCGAACTCACCCGCCGCGTCAACGCGCGACCTCCCGAACCGATGCCCAAGGTCACCGGAGTGCGCGAAGCCGCGGAATTGGCCCACGCGATCGACGGCATGCTGACCCGGGTGGCAGATGCGCAAGCCGAGACGTCTGCCGCGTTGACGACAGCCCGCGATTTTGCTGCGGCGTCTGCGCACGAACTGCGTACACCCCTCACCGCCATGCGAACCGACATCGAAGTACTGCGAACCCTGGATCTAGACGACGACCAGCGAGTCGAGATTCTGGGTGACCTGCAGCGCGCGCAGGGCCGCGTCGAGGCGACCCTGTCCGCGCTCGAACGGCTCGCCTCGGGCGAACTCGCTTCCGATCGCGACTACATCGACACCGACATCGTCGAACTCTGCGACCTCGCAGCCCACGACGCACACCGGCACTTCCCGCAGGTGACCGTCCGAGTCGACGCCGATCAATCATTGATCACGCGCGGGTTGCCGGCGGGGCTGCGACTGGCCCTCGACAACGCGCTCAGCAACGCCGTTCGGCACGGCGGCGCGACCCAGGTGATCATCTCGGCGCAGCGTTCGGAGGACAACACAATCAAGGTCGCAGTCGACGACAACGGCGCCGGCATCCCGGAAAGCGAACACGAGGCGGTGTTCGACCGCTTCTACCGCGGCAGCACCGCGACCATGTCAGGCTCGGGCCTCGGCCTTGCCCTCGTCGCCCAGCAAGCCCAATTACACGGCGGCAGAACATTTTTCGAGACGAGCACGCTCGGTGGAGCCCGGTTGGTCATCGAGCTCGCCGACGAGTCCGGCTAGGCCAGCGTCGCGGCCTAGCGACTATCTGGCCAGTACCTTCTTCAACGCCTTCAGCGAGTCGTCGAGCCTGAGCTCCTGAATGTGCCGTGCCACAGTCGCGTGCTCCCCATCCGCGAGGCTGGGCTGCCACTTCTCCGCGATCCGTTCCTGCAGCGAATCATCCTGGCTCGACAGCAGCCGCAACACCGAGGGCCACAGGTGACCAGCAGTCGCGACGTGCGCAAGGCGCGCCGGGATTCCGTCGCCGGTTTCGAGAACGAAGTCGAGGATCTTGGCCTGGGTCGCCGCGTTCGCATGCGCTGTCACATCGACCAGGCCGCGCCACACCCCCGGCGCATCCTTATCCGAAGCTGCGTCAACCAACGTCCGCAACGCGTCGTCGTCCTCGAGCACCGGGTTCGCCGCGAAGGTGTCGAGCGCAGAGGAACTGAGATTGCCCGCAAACTCGAGTAGCTCGGAGCCTGCCTCGTTGGCGAGATAATTACGCACCAGCGTCGCGACCGTCGAAACGTCGATCTCGTCGAAGAGGACGTCGCCGATCGTTTCGACGAGGTCGCCGTCGAGACGTGAGAACACCGAAAGCGCGGCCAGCTGCAGGTCGACAGGACCCTCGACGGTAGTGCGGACGAGGCGCGAGATCCGGGCCGGCGACGCTTCGACCATCACCCGCAGGACTTCGCTCAGCACCTTGCCCGAGTAGACATAGGACCCCGTGCGGATCAGGCCTTCGTCGTCGTCGACACCGGCTTCGACCGCACGGATGAGCTCCGGAGTCGCCGCTTCGACGAACAACCCGCCGGTGATGTAATCCTTGCTCGCGAGAAGCACATTCGCGATCGCGACCACCGGTTCGTGCGGTGCGGTTTCGGCCAGGGTGCCGACCGCCCGCGGATCCATGAACGGCGCACACAAGGCGCCGTATTCCGGTTTTACGAGCGTCATGGCCTGCACGGCCTTCTTCGGATGCGCGACACCGACCGCGCCGGCAGCCCGACCGGCCATCTCGGGCGCGGTCACCTTCTGCACGATCGGCATCGCGATCGAGAGCGGCACGATCGGGACGAGAGCACTGATCCGGTTGAACGTCTCGGAGTTCTCGTCGAACAGGAAGTCCGCGACTGCCTGCCGCAACTCCAGCAGATGGGCAGCACCGAGCTTCTCGAGGTACTGCACACGTTCGACCGGAACATGCAGTTGCTTCGCCAGGATGACCAGCTGCGCACGGGTGACGAGGTCGCTCATTTCTTGCCACCGAACATGATCTTGCGCGCGGGGCCGCGGAAGACCCACGGCAGCGCGTTGATCGTGGCGTCGATCGACGCGTCGAGGCTCTTCGTCTCTTCGACGCGAGCTTCCTTGAACAGCACGAGGAAGTCCGCGGCGTCCTCGTCGGACATGGCGTCCAGGACGGCAAGATCCTCGCCGAGGTCCCGTTTGAGCTCGCTTCGCGCGTCGTTCGTCACCATTGACTCCTCACTGACATTCGCCTGAGAGTACTTTACTGACTTTCTCTCACTGCGATAGGCCATCAGCTACCGAAGAAACTGGTACACACCGACCCTGTGCAGCACGAACCCGTGATCGTGCTCGCGCGTGTGGTGTCAGCCTGCGTTGATCAGGTCGATCACGAAGACCAGGGTCTTGCCGGACAGACGGTGTCCGCCACCGGCAGGTCCGTAGGCCAGGTGCGGCGGAATCGTCAGCTGGCGACGGCCGCCGACCTTCATTCCGGGGATGCCATCCTGCCAGCCCTGGATGAGACCACGCAGCGGGAACTGAATCGACTCACCGCGGTTCCATGACGAGTCGAACTCCTCGCCGCTGTCGAACTCGACACCGAGGTAGTGGACCTCGACGGTTCCGCCCGGAACGGCTTCGGCACCGGTACCGACCGTGATGTCCTTGATCACGAGTTCGGTGGGTGCCGGGCCGTCCTGGAACTCGACTTCGGGCTTGCTCATCGGTTGGTCAGCTCCTTGTATTCGCGCTCGGTGTAACCGGTGTAGATCTGGCGGGGACGACCGATCTTCAACGTCGCGTCTTCGTGCATTTCGCGCCAGTGCGCGATCCAGCCGGGCAGACGACCCATCGCGAACAGGACCGTGAACATCCGCGTCGGGAAGCCCATCGCGCGGTAGATCAGGCCGGTGTAGAAGTCGACGTTCGGGTACAGCTTGCGCTCGATGAAGTAGTCGTCGGTCAGCGCAGCTTCTTCGAGAGCCATCGCGATGTTGAGCAGTTCGTCGTCGCCGCCGAGCTTGCCGAGGATCGTGTGCGCGGTCTCCTTGACCAGCATCGCGCGCGGATCGTAGTTCCGGTACACGCGGTGCCCGAAGCCCATCAGCTTCACGCCCTGCTCTTTGTTCTTGACCTTCTTGACGAAGTCCGCAGCGGTGCTGCCGTCCTCTTTGATCTTGTCCAGCATCTCGAGGACCGCCTGGTTGGCGCCACCGTGAAGCGGGCCCCACAGCGCATTGATGCCACCGGATACCGAGGTGAACAGGTTCGCATCCGAAGATCCGACAAGCCGGACCGTCGACGTCGAACAGTTCTGCTCGTGGTCGGCATGCAGGATCAGCAGCATGTCGAGCGCGCTGGCGATCTCGGGATCGACCTCGTAGGGCTCGGCCGGAAAACCGAACGTCATCCGCAGGAAGTTCTCGACCAGGTTCAGCGAGTTGTCCGGGTAGAGGAACGGCTGCCCGACCGACTTCTTGTAGGCGTAGGCCGCGATGGTCGGCAGCTTCGCGAGCAAGCGGATCGTCGACAGCTCGACCTGCTCCGGATCGTCGGGATCCAGCGAGTCCTGGTAGTACGCGGACAGCGCGTTGATCGCACTCGACAGCACCGGCATCGGGTGCGCATTACGGGGGAAGCCGTCGAAGAACCGCTTGAGATCTTCGTGCAGCAGCGTGTGCCTGCGGATCCGGTCGGTGAACGACTCCAACTGCTCCGGAGTCGGCAACTCGCCATAGATAAGGAGGTAGCTCACCTCGATGAAGGTGGAGTGCTGCGCGAGCTGCTCGATCGGGTACCCGCGGTAGCGCAGGATGCCCTTCTCGCCGTCGATGTAGGTGATCGCCGACTTGGTCGAGGCGGTGTTGACGAAGCCCGGATCGAGCGTCGTGTACCCGGTCGCTGCAAGCAACTTCCCGAGTTCGATTCCGTCGTTGCCCTCGCTCGCTTTGGCAATCGACATCTTGTGCTCGCCACCTGGGTAGCTGAGCGTAGGTGTGAAGTCGTTCTCAGCGGACACGAAGATCCCTCTCAGCTTGAATCCCTGTCGAGTGCGGTTGCACGTCACGCATGTGCAGTCGATCAGACGCTAGTCGCAAAGGCTCGGCGCCGCTCAAGGAGGGTCGCCTACTTCGCCGGGTGCCGGTATTCACAGCGCCGCGATTCCCCACGCGGCACTCCACGTCTGCCGTGGTTCGAGGACTATCTGATCGATCCCGGTGTTGAACGCGTCGGGCGGGCAGGTCATCGGTTCCACGGCCAGTGCGCGACCGCGTCCGGGATAGGCCTGGTCCTTGGCGGGGTCCGCGGTGAAGACCTGCACCCAGCCGAAATCGCGGTCGGCCCACAGCATCGCGCCGGTTCCATCCGGAGCCCGCAATTCGTGCCGGGTCCGGCCGTCGGCGTCCGTCAGCAGCGAACTGAACGGCGTGTCGAGCCATACCCCTTCCAGCAGCCGTGGCGTGCTGAAGTCGTACTCGGTGCCGGCAACGGGAACGCACGGCCCCACGGGCAACATTCGCTCGGGATCGAGCGGTTGCCGAACACCGGCCGACAGCTGCAGAGTGCATTCGTCGAGCGGCGTGTCTCCGGCGCGCAGGAACGTGTGGATTCCGAGGCCGAACGGCGCAGGTACCGTCCCCGTGTTGGTGGCGGTGTGGATGACGACGAGTCCCTCCGCGGTGAGTTCGTGCGTCACGCCGAGTCGCATCGGATACGGCCAGCCCTTGTGCAGACCGAGATCGAACGACTGTTTGACCCGACTTTCCTCATGCTCCTCGAGCCGCCACTCACTGCGGCGCACCAAACCGTGGCTCGCGTTGTTGCGAGCCGGTTCGGTGATCTCGAGCTGGTGCTCGATCCCGTCGAAATAGAAGAACCCGTCCCGGATGCGGTTGGGCCACGGGCAGAGGATCAGACCCGCCGAAAGCGGCGGTTTGGTGCCTGCTTGCCAGGTCTCGGTCAGCGGTACGACCTTCCCGTCGACCGATTTCTCGAGCAGCCGCAGCCCCGCACCGGTGGACACGATGTCTGCCCGGTATCCGCCACCTTTGATCTGGAAGGTGCGAGGCGCTGGGGATTCACGTTGCGGACGTTTTTCCGGCTGTGCCATGCGACCTAGTTTGCTCTGCGCAAGTCCCGCTTGTCATGCCAACGGGTCGTCGTCGGCAAGATTCGCGCCGCGGACCCGAGTCCGGACCTGATACCGCACGAACGCAGGGAAAGCCACGGCGCACACCACCATTCCGGCGACGACGAGAATCCCGCCACCGGCAGCCGCAACCGCGGTACCGACGCTCGCCGCAGCGACACCGTGCGCGAGATCGCCGATCCGCGGTCCGCCCGCAACGACAACCGTGAACACACCCTGCAATCGGCCGCGCACCTCGTCGGTGGCGACCTGCTGCAACATCGTCATCCGAAGCGCGGCGGAGATCATGTCGACGCCGCCGCCTATCGCGAGGAATGCCAACGCAATCCAAAGCGCAACCGACCCCGAACCGGAACCGATCGCCACCCCGAAACCGAGCATGGCCAAGCCCCACGCCACGATGCATGCAACGACGGCGAGACCTTGGCGCCGAATCCGTGGCAGCCAGCCCGAGAACACACCGCCGATGACCGCACCGACCGACATGGCGGCGAACAGCAACCCGAGCGCGACACCGCCTTCGGTTGGGCCGTCGAAGGTTTCGTGCGCGATCTGCGGAAAGAGCGCGCGCGGCATGCCGAACACCATCGCGACGATGTCGACTACGAAGGACGCCAGCAGAATTCGCTGCCCGGCGAGGTAGCGGAACCCATCGAGCACTTCTCGCAGGCCGGCTCGGCGGCTCGAACCGGTCGGCGGTAACGCAGGCAGGCGCAGTACGGCCCACAACGTGGCGAGCAGGGCGATCGAGTCGATCAGATACAGGTATTCGAGCCCGATCACCGGTATCAGGATGCCCGCGAGGACCGGTCCCGCGATCGCTCCGAACTGAAACACGGTCATGCTCAGCGAGTTCGCCGCCGCCAATTGGTGCCCCGGTAGCAGCCGGGGCAGAATCGCGCTGCGGGTCGGCTGGTTGATCGCGAAGAACGCCTGCTGCACCGACAGCAGCCCGAGCAGCAGCCAGACGTTGTTCACGCCCGCCGCGGCCTGCGCCCAGAATCCGAGCGATGTGACCCCGAGTCCGACGCTTGTGATCATCATGAGCTTGCGCCGGTCCATCACGTCGGCGAGAGCACCGCCCCACAGCCCGAAGAGGATCAGCGGAACGAGCGCGAACAGTCCGGCGAGCCCGACGTAGCCGGAGTTGTCGGTGATCTCGAAGATCTGCTGCGGGACTGCCACGAGGCTGAGCTGGCCGCCGATGACGGTGACGATGTTCGTCGTCCACAGTCGCCGGAAGTCCGCATTGCGCAGCGGAGTGACATCGGCGAGCAGACCGCGCTTCAAGGCTGCAACCGGGCGACCGTCCAGCGGTCGTCGAGCCACGTCATCCGGAGCCTGTTGTGGAGCCGATTCTGCCGCCCCTGCCAGAACTCGACGACGCTCGGCTGCAGCTCGAAACCACCCCAATCGGGCGGCGGCGGAATGTCTTCGACACCCGAGAACCGTTCTGTGACGACGTCGAGCCGACTTTCCAAGGCGGACCGCGAGTCCACGGGACGCGATTGCTCCGACGCCCACGCACCCAGTTGCGACCCGCGCGGCCGAGTGCGCCAGTACTCCTCGGTGACCGCGCGATCGACCTTCACCACGCTCCCCCGCAACGTGACCTGCCGCGCGATCAGCGGCCACGCGAATGTCGCGGAGGCATACGGATTTGCAGCCAAGTGTCTCGCCTTATCGGACGAGTAATTCGTGTAGAAGACGATCCCGCGCGGCGAAACACCCTTGCACAGAACGGTTCGCGACGCGGGGTGACCGGCTGCGTCGATCGTCGCGAGAACCATCGCGTTCGGTTCGACGACCGACGCCGAGACAGCGTCGGCCAACCAGCGCCGCAACACCGGCTCCCAGCCGTCGGCCAGCCATGATTCGTCCAGCTCACCCGGCACGCCCGCAGCGGCGAGGTCGGGCGCATCGGGAGAGCCGTAGTTCACCCTCATCGAAGCGAGGTTGTGAGGTTCGGATGGCACTTCCCGCACGTTACTCCCGAGTAGGGGCGACGGATCCGGCCCGGGTCGGCCGGTCTAAAGTTGACTTGAATTGCACCGCGTCGAGCGGGTGTCGAGCGGATTCTTCCCGCGCGTAGAAACCCGCCCCGGCCGGTGGTCGTTGCTCGACGTCGCGCGTGACCATCCCGCACGTGCGCATCGCGCAACCGTTCAACGCATTCAGCGTCCCCGGACCGGCGACGCGCGAACGAGGGAGAACTCACCATGGCACCGAGCGCGACGGTCCCGGCCGACTTCGTCAGTGGCCTCGAAGGCGTCCTCGCCTTCACCACCGAGATCGCCGAACCCGACAAGGACGGCGGCGCACTGCGCTACCGCGGCGTCGACATCGAAGAACTTGTCGCCCGCAACGTCACCTTCGGCGACGTCTGGTCCCTGCTGGTGGACGGCCGGTTCGGCCACAGCCTGCCCCCGGCCGAACCGTTTCCGCTCCCGGTGCACACCGGCGATGTCCGCGTCGACGTCCAGGCCGGTCTCGCCATGCTCGCGCCGATCTGGGGCTACCAGCCCCTGCTCGACATCGACGACGCCACCGCCCGCGACCAGCTCGCCCGCGCCTCGGTCATGGCACTGTCCTACGTCGCCCAGTCCGCGCGCGGCATCTACCAGCCCGCCGTCCCGCAGACTGTGATCGACGAATGCTCGACCGTCACCGCACGGTTCATGACCCGCTGGAAGGGCGACCCCGATCCCCGCCACGTCGAGGCGATCGACGCCTACTGGGTCTCTGCGGCCGAACACGGTTTGAACGCCTCCACCTTCACCGCGCGCGTCATCGCCTCGACCGGCGCCGACGTCGCGGCCGCCATGTCCGGTGCAATCGGCGCCATGTCGGGTCCGCTGCACGGCGGCGCCCCGGCACGCGTGCTGCCGATGATCGAAGAGGTCGAAAAGTCCGATGACGCACGGGCTTTGGTCAAGGGCATCCTCGATCGAAAAGAGAAGCTGATGGGCTTCGGCCACCGCGTCTACCGTGCCGAAGATCCCCGCGCACGCGTGCTCCGCGCCACTGCGAAGCGCCTCGACGCACCGCGCTTCGAGGTCGCCGCCGCGCTGGAGCAGGCCGCGCTTGCGGAACTGCGCGAACGCCGCCCGGACCGCGCGATCGAGACCAACGTCGAGTTCTGGGCCGCGGTGATCCTCGACTTCGCCGAGGTCCCGGCGCACATGATGCCCGCGATGTTCACCTGCGGCCGGACCGCCGGCTGGTGCGCGCACATCCTCGAGCAGAAACGACTGGGCAAGCTCGTCCGCCCTGCCGCCCTGTATGTCGGCCCCGAGCCCAGGATGCCCGAGGCGGTCGAAGGCTGGGACACCATCGCGGCTCGATAGACTGCGCTTCTACCTGCACACACAAGCGAGGACGAAAACGACGATGCCTGACGCGACGACACCGACCATCCCAGCCGAACTCAAGCCAGCGGACGGCAGGTTCGGTTGCGGACCGTCGAAAGTGCGCCCGGAGCAGCTGAACCACCTCGTGGAGGTCGGTTCCTCGGTGTTCGGGACGAGCCACCGGCAGAAGCCCGTGAAGAACGTTGTCGGACGGGTCCGTTCGGGCCTGCACGACCTCTTCTCGCTTCCCGACGGCTACGAGGTCGTGCTCGGCAACGGCGGCACGACCGCGTTCTGGGACGCGGCCGCCTTCGGTCTGATCCGGGAACGCTCGCTGCATCTGACCAACGGTGAGTTCAGCTCGAAGTTTGCGTCCGTGGCAAAGGGCAACCCGTTCATCGGCGACCCGATCGTCGTCAGCGCCGATCCCGGCAGCGCGCCCGAGCCGGTCTCGGACCCCGCAGCCGACCTCATCGGTTGGGCCCACAACGAGACGTCGACCGGCGTTGCGATTCCGGTGCAGCGACCGGCCGGTTCCGAGCACGCGCTCGTCGCTATCGATGCCACGTCGGGTGCCGGCGGACTGCCGGTCGACGTCGCCGACGCAGACGTGTACTACTTCGCGCCGCAGAAGTGCTTTGCGGCCGACGGCGGCCTCTGGGTCGCCCTCATGAGCCCCGCCGCGCTCGCCCGCGTCGAGGAGATCAAGGGCACGGGCCGCTGGACGCCCGAGTTCCTTTCGCTGCCGATCGCGATCGACAACAGCAGCAAGGACCAGACGTACAACACCCCGGCACTGGCCACCCTGCTGCTGTTCGCTGACCAGATCGAATGGATGAACGGCAACGGCGGGCTCGACTGGGCCGTCAAGCGCACAGCGGACTCGTCGTCACGGCTGTACGCGTGGGCCGAAGCGAGCGAGTTCGCGACGCCGTTCGTCACCAACCCCGATCATCGCAGCCAGGTCGTCGGAACGATCGACTTCGACGAGGCCGTCGACGCGGCAGCTGTCGCCAAGGTGTTGCGCGCCAACGGGATCGTCGATACCGAGCCCTACCGCAAGCTCGGCCGCAACCAGCTCCGCGTCGGCATGTTCCCGGCGATCGAGCCGGACGACATCACCGCTCTCACCCGCTGCATCGACTGGGTCGTCGCCCAGCTCGGCTGATCTGCCGCCCCCACCCCGCGCACCGAAACATGTACGCGGGGTGGGAGTTTGCGCTGCCCAATCGTTCGTTGCGATGCAAAACTGAGCAGCCTATCCCCTGCGGCAGGCGAATGCCCCGATTCCCCGCCCGCGTGTCCTCCCTGATGCAAGATCACAGGTGCATTACTGTCGGCGTACGGGCAAATATCGCGAGCCGGTGCGATAAGGAGGTCGAAGTGCGCGAACTCGAAGTAATCGGACTGGCGCCCGACGGAAAGCACCTGGTGTGCACCGACAAAGCCACCGGCGAGAAGTTTCGGCTCCCCGCTGACGACAAGCTCCGCGCGGCATCACGCGGCGACATCGCTCGATTCGGACAGATTGAGATCGAGATGGAAAGCACGCTCAGGCCGAAGGACATTCAGTCCCGAATTCGCGCCGGCGCCACGATAGAACAGGTCGCCGCCGAATCCGGTATGCCGGCGAGCAAGGTCGAACGATATGCGTATCCGGTACTCCTGGAGCGGTCGCGAGCAGCACAGCTGGCCCAGCTCGGACACCCGTTGCGAGACAACGGGCCCGCGGTCCTCACCCTCGCAGACGTTGTCGCACTTGCCTTCCGGTCCCGTGGACACGACCTGGACATCGCCGAATGGGATGCCTGGAAAGGCTCCGACGGCCACTGGGTGGCACAGTTGCGCTGGCAGGCCGGGCGCACAGCGAACGCCGCGCACTGGCGATTCACGCGAGACGCCCATGGCGGCACGGTCGTTGCCCTCGACGATGCGGCAACCGATCTTGTCGACCCCGACTTCGGGCGGCCGTTGCGCGGGCTCGCCAAGGTGACGCCGATGTCGGCGGCGGCCCATCGCTCCGAGGATTCCCAGCACACCCTCGACGAATACTTCGAGACGGCGCCGACCTCCAATCGCGACACGCACAAGCAGGCCGAGGAGGTCGAAACCGTCGAGGTGGACGACGAACCGGCTGCACGGAGCACACCCGCGCCGGCAAGCAACAAGAACAAACGCGGAAAGCCGGCCATGCCGTCATGGGAGGACGTCCTCCTCGGGGTGCGCAGCTCAGGACATTAGGCGGCTGCGCCGCCCGCGCGCGGTTGAGGGGTCTATAGACTCGCTAACCGCGCACAGTCTTAGCGGAAGGCGGGATCCGGCGGTGGGGGCCAAAGCAGCGACACTCTGGTACGTCGACACCCCCGACCCGGTCGCAGCGCTTCGCAATCATCGCGAGCCCGATCAGCAGGCTGCATACGCGTTGGCCGGCAAGTTGTTTCCCGACACTGTCATCGTTCCCAAGGCGGTAGGTCCGCTGTCGACCAGCGCGGGCGTCGACGGACGTGGAATCTACATCGGCTGCTACCCGGGAATCACTGTCTTCTGCAGCCCTCAGCTCGCCGTGGCCCACCCTTCGCGGTTGCCTGCGGAATGGGTCCGGCCGCTGGCCTCGGCGACGACCGTCTTCACCGGGCTGGACCCCGCGATGAAGTGGGGCGCGTTCAGCCTGTGGGAGCAGGGCAAGCTGCGCCGGTCCTTCAGCGCCACGACGATCAACATCCTGGAGGACGAGGGCCTGCCACTAGTGTGGGAGATGCCCTACTGGGCGGGCGAGCATCCGATCGATCACGTACCGGGAATCCTGCCCGATCCGCAATCGCTGCCGTTCGATCCCCAAGACTTCGCAGACGAGGGCAACGAACGTTCGCTCGGCTTCCGGTATCGCCACTCGCCGGAGAACAGTGCCATCGATCCTGCCGGAATCATCGTGTGCCGCTTCGACCTCTACGGCAAGGACGAGCAGGTTCCCGCCGAGCCCGAACCTGCTCCGCTGTACCAGAATTGGCCGCCGCCGCAGGACGCGCCCACAACACCCGAACCGCGTAGGCGTTGGCGCTGGGGGCGACGGAAGTAGCCGTCCTCAGATCATGTCGAGGATGAGCGCGATCCAGCCGAGCCCAACACCCGCACCGAGCCCGTAGACCACCCACCGGACGACGAGTACTGATCGCCATCGCCAGACGGTGGGCGCTGCGCCACCCACGGCGACAAGATTGATACACACGGCGAGCACAGGCTGGATGCGCCCGAGCGCAACGCCGAATGCAAAGACGGCCACGGCGGTCAGCACCGCGACAAAAGCTGCAACGAACAACCCCGTGAACCACGGCGTCGGAGCGGGTCTCGGCGGACCGTAAGTCGGCGAACTCACGTGTGCATCCTGACACGTTCGTAGAACGCCATTGCCGCAGCCGTCGCGACGTTCAGCGAGTCCGTCCCCGGGGCCATAGGAATACGTGCGCGGACATCGCACTGCCGCATCGTATGTTCGGCGAGACCCGGCCCCTCGGCTCCCAGCAACAAGGCGACCCGACCACCCGTCATCGCCGTTGCCAGAGTCTCGGCCTTCGGGTCGGGTGTCAGTGCGACGATTCGGAAGTCTTTGTGCCGCAGCAGTTCCAGCCCGCGTGGCCATTCGGGGACGGTCGCGAACGGCACTCGTAGGACGTGGCCCATCGATACACGGACCGCGCGGCGGTACAGCGGGTCCGCGCACCTGCCACCGAACAGCACAGCGTCCGCGCCGAGACCCGCGGCATTGCGGAAGATGGAGCCGATGTTCTCGTGATCGTTGACACCCTCGAGGACCGCGACGGTGTGCGCATTCGTCAGCACCGCGTCCAGGTCGAGCGGGTCCGGTCGCCGGGCAGCCGCCAGAACCCCGCGGTTGAGGTGGAACCCCACGACCTCGGCCATCACCTCGGCAGTCGTTCGGTAGAACGGCGCATCCGTCGCCTCGAGGTCCGCCGCCAATTCCGCGCGGCGTCGCTCGACACCCAGAAACGAGATCGGCTCGAACCTCGACGTCAACAGCCGCTGCGCGACGAGCACTCCCTCGGCAATCACCAAACCCTTGCCCTCGGGCAGGTCCGGGCGGCGATCCGAGGAGTTGAGGTCGCGAAAATCATCGAGCCGGGGATCGGTGGGGTCATCGATGTCGACAGTCTGTGCCACCGGTCCATCTTGCCCCTGCGCGTGGTTGGAGAGTTTATGGACTCTCCAACCACGCACGGTTGCGGAGCACGATCTCCCGGTGCGGCAACGCCGCGATGCCGTGCGGCACGGCACGCGGCGGTTTGCGGCGCCGTTCGCTGTCCGGCAGTTCGAGGTCGGCTGTCCGGATGATCGTGCCGAGCACGACAGCCAGCTCGTAGTTGGCGAAAGCCGCACCGACGCAACGCCGATGACCGCCGCCGAACGGCGTGTACTCGAATGGTGTCGGTTTACGCACGAGAAAGCGGTCAGGATCGAAACGTTCGGGCGCAGACCACACAGTTGGATCGAAATGTAATGCGGGAACAGCGATTCCGACGACATCGCCGGCCGACCGGGCCACTCCGCGAATTGTCAACGCCTGGTTGAGCCTGCGCAGCACGATGGATACCGTGGGGTGCATCCGAAGCGTCTCTTGGCATACCGCGGACAGGTAGGGCAGCTTCGCCAGTTCCGTCGGAGAGGTGACACCGTCGAGTTCGACGAGCAGCCGTTCGCGGATGCCTGGCTCGCGATGCACGTAGTACAAAGCCCACGCCAAAGATGTTGCAGTGGTTTCGTGTCCGGCGACGAGGAGAGTCCTGAGTTGGTCGAGGAGGTCGTCGTCGGTCAGCCCGCTGCCGTCTTCGTATGTCGCTGACAGCAGCAGGCTGAGGATATCGTCGTGGCCCGCCGCGCCGGAGCGTCGCCGATCCGAGATCTCCTGCCGCAGAATGTCGTCGAAGCGGTCGCGCAATCGCACGAAGCGAGCCCACGGCCCCCAACCGCCGATCGAACGCCGCAGGAGCGGAACGAATCCCAGCGGCGCTATGAACGACTGCATCAGTTCGGTTATCGCACTGGTGAATTCGGCGCTTCGCTCCCGATCTTCGATGCCGAAGACCGCGCGGACGATTATGCGTAGCGTGATCGATTGTGCGGCCGCACGAACCGCGATCTCCGAGCCGGGCGACCAGTTCTGCATTTCGTCCATGGCGGCGTCGCACATCACACTTGCGTACGCCCGCATCCGTTCGCCATGAAACGACGGCATGAGCAGCGCCCGTTCCTTCCGGTGCCGCTCCCCCGACAGGAGAATCAGTGAGCCCGCGCCGACCAGCGGCTCGATCGGGTTCGGTGTCGGTGCCGAGTACGACGACGACGGCGCGGTCAATATCTCGCGCACGCCTTCCGGCGTCGCGGTGAAGAGCACCTCGCCGAGCCCCGGAAACGTCATCGCGAACGGTTCGGATTCCCGCGCGCGACGCCGAAAGTAGCCCTCGGGATCGGTATTTGCCGACAACAGATGAAGCAGGCCGAACCGCGGACTCGTCACGGTCCTCGTCACGTCGTCGATCTCATGTGTTGTCGTCACCCTCAGCAGTACGTGTCACACCAGCTCCCGGTTCACCGGAGCCTCGGTCGCCACCGTGTGCCTATGGCGAGTCATCAGCAATAGTCCACCCGTTGCGCCCGCGACGAGGGATATCAGGCCGCCGATAATGAGCGGCGCTCGCGGCGACAGGATATCCGCGAGCCAGCCGAGAACCGGACTGCCGAACGGCGTTCCACCGAGGAAACACAGCATGTAGATACCCATGACCCGGCCGCGCATATCGGACGGAACCGACATCTGCAGGATGTTCATCGCCGACGTGGTGAAGGTGAGAATCACCGCGCCGGTCGGTATCAGCATGATCGCGACGGCAGTCATGTTCGGCAGCACGCCCACGACCGCCTCGAGCGCGCCGAAAACCGTTGCCGCACCGAGGAAGATCTGCAGCCGGACCGGACCGTTCCGCCGCGCGGCGAGTACCGCACCCGCGAGGGTTCCAACGGCGAGCGTCGTCGACAGCAGCCCGTAGGCGTCGGCGCCCTGACCGAAGGTATTGCGGGCAAGCACGGCGAGGCTCAGCGGAAAGTTCATACCGAACGTCGAGACGAGAAAGACGGTGATCAGCAGGACGCGCAAGTCGGCTCGTGCCCAGACGTATCGGAACCCCGCGCGAATCTGGCCGCGCCCACGCCCGGCATGCTCGACGGGCAGGAGGTCGTTCTGGTTCATGGCCAGTAGCGCTGCGATCACGCAGCCGAACGACACGACGTTGATTGCGAAGACCGGTCCGGTACCGACAAAGGTGATCACGATGCCGGAGATCGCCGGTCCGATGATTCGCGCGAGGTTGAAAGTCATCGAGTTCAGCGCGATGGCGTTCGACAACAACTTTCTGCCGACCATTTCGATGGTGAACGACTGCCGCACGGGCGCGTCGATCGCCGATGCACAGCCCGCCGCGAACGCCAGCAGATAGACGTGCCACAGCTGCGCGACGCCGCCGATGTCGAGTGCAGCGAGAATCGCAGCGGACACGGCCATGGCCACTTGGGTACCGACGAGAATCTTGCGTTTGTCGTACCGGTCGGCCAGCACGCCACCCCACACAGACAGCACCAGCGTAGGACCGAACTGCAACGCCAAAACGATTCCGACCGCGAATCCGTCACCGCCGGACAGCGTCAGGACCAACCAGTCCTGCGCGACGCGCTGCATCCAGGTGCCGATGAGCGACACGATTTGGCCGGACGCCCACAGTCGATAATTGCGGGTCCGTAGCGCCCTGAACATCGAGACTTTGCCTGCGGCCACGATTCCATCGTGCCCTGCGGTCGGCTACTCCGACTTCTTGACGATGTCCGTCATGATCGCGACCGCGTCCTGCAGCAGCCGCAACTGCTCGGGAGCAAGCCCGGCGAGCTGCTCGGTCATCCAAGCTTCGCGCGCGCTTGTCTCGTCAGCGATCAACGCGCTACCTGCCTCCGACAGCGACACGATGATCTGTCTGCCGTCGGTCGGGTGGGGCTTTCGATCGACGAGACCGATGTCTGCGAGGGACGCGATCACGCGCGTCATCGACGGCGGCTGTACGCGTTCGCGCGCGGCGAGAGCCCCCGGCGTCATGGCACCTTCGCTGGCGAGCGTCGCCAGAGCCGAGAGTTGAGTGAGCGAAACCTGTGATTCCGTCCGGCGACCCCGCAAATGGCGGGTCAAACGAACGACCGCCAGCGATAAATCACTGGCGAGTGCCCGCAAGTCGATCGACGTTGTCACATTGGAAAACAATACGGTAACTGAGCAGCGCGATTCAGGTAATTGCCGCTGCGATCAGCGCGGTAGCGTAGTGATGTGAACCATAACCCTGCCGTCCCCGAGATCCCCTCGAGGTTCACGGACCCGCGTCCCGTTCTCGCGATCGGAACCGGCCTGTGGCTCATCGCTGTTTTCGGCATTCTGGTGACCGGTGATCGCTTTGCCGATTACCTCCCGGTGTCCCTGGCGGGATTCGCGGTCGGCGCTCTGGGAACGACTATTTTCACCATTCAGCGACGAGCGGCACGACGCGGTAGCAAGGGCGCACAGTCCGGGCTCGTGTAGTCCCGTCGCGAACTGGCTCGGCTCGCGCTATTCGATAGCTTGAGCTGCGACGATGTCCGAAATATGGTCGAGCTGCTCATTGGCGGTGACGCTGTCTTCGTCGACGAGCCAGCGCAAGACCAGGCCGTCGATCATCGACAACATGAGCCGGCTCAGCGCACTCGGCGGCAGCCGCCACGCTGTTCCCGTCAGGCTCGTCGCCATCTCCAGAACGGCGAGCAAGGTCGAGTCGTTGAACGCGTACTGCTCGCGTGCGATGCCCAGCCGCTCGGGCGTCGCGTCACCTTCACGAAGCGCATACGTCGTGATTTCGTAGGTCAGCAACTGACGGTCGGGTGTCCGCTCGATGTCGTGCCACATGACGCCGAGAGCCATCCGCAGCAGCGAGCGCAATGCGCCCAGACCCTTCTCGTGCCATTCGTGAACACGCGGATCCCCGTCGACCGAATCACGTAGCTCGGTCGTCAATGTTTTGACCACTTCGGTCATCAAGGCGTCTTTGTTCTCGAAGCAATAATGGACGACTCCGAGTGACACACCCGCGGCTTGCGCAACGTCGCGCGTGGTGACCGCGGCGACTCCCTTGCGCTCCGCCAAACCGATGGCAGCCTCGATCAGGTGCGCGCGGCGCTCCTCGACCGACAATCGTGTGGACACGTGTGAAGTAAAACCACACCTGGAAGAGCAAGTCAATTCGATCACAGTCGGGCACGCGCGATTTGGGAACGGCGAGGAGCTATCGGTGGCTGCGGCAACCGGTTGGCAACAGACCGCTCGTCACGCCTTCTGCCGAAGAAGCCAGACCCATACGAGCACCCAGGCGGCGCCGATGATCCAGCCTGCGACGACATCGGTGAGCCAGTGCGCGCCCAGATACAGTCGGCTGATTCCGTCGACGAACGATGCGCATGCTGCAGCGCCGACAACGAGAGCGCGACCGCGAAACTGATGCCGCAGTGCGAGCACGATGACCACCGTGGCGAGGACTGCCGAAACCATTGCATGCCCGGACGGGAACGAAAACGTCGTTTCGTCGGTCATCCGTTCCGGCATGGGCGGGCGCGCGCGGCCGAATACGAGCTTCAAAAGCGACATGAGCAGCCAACCGCTCACCATCGATGCACCGACGAACAAAGCGTCACGTGACTCTCCGCGGCGGACCAGCACACCCATCAAGATCACCGACAGCACACCGAGACCGCCGAGACCGAGGACCTCACTGACGACGCGGAGGGTATCCGTCAACCAACCCACACGGTGGTCGACGAAAAAGTCGAGTACGCGGTTGTCCAGAGACGTCATGGACTCGTCGCCGCAACATGCGTCACACCGTCGTCGTCCACCCACAGCGCAACGTCGACCGTCGCCTCGACCGCGCCGCTCAACCGCACGGTAAGCGTGTCGTGCACAACCACCGGACCCGTCGACAGGGCGACTCCCAGTCCGATGCTCGCGAGCACCAGCGAAGGTTCGGCGTCCCACGTACTTGCCCGTCCGACGCCCATCACTTCACCGCGGATGGTCTCGGACGCCAGCGGCAGATCGAGCAACTCGGCGAGCGAAGGAGCGGTTGCGATATCTCCTGCGACAAGGCGGTCGGGCGGAATAGCGAGAGCGAACCAAGGCTGATCGAGGACGACGACGTCTGCCGGATCGGCCAACGTCGCAGCGACCGTTCGCACCCGGTCAGGCAGCGAAATCGAATCGGGGTCGACGACGCCGGCAGCCATACACAGCGCGAGCCTACGATGCGTATCGACGACGACCGCCGGCGTAGGCAACCGCTCCGGATCTGCCAACCGGTCGACAAGAACGTGAATCAGATCGAGGTCGACATCGTCCGCGCTCGCGAGGCACGACTGCAATGCAGGTGCGCGCGGGTGTTCGACAACGTCGAGCAACCCTTCGAAGGTGTTGTCTGTGGCGCTGCGCAACGTGCCGAGCCGCTGGCCGTCGAGAACCGCATGTGTACGCAGCCACCATGCTATGTAGCCGCGACGATCGGCGAGTGCAGGCGCAATTGTGCTGTCAGCCACCAGCAGCGTCAAGGCGTCATGCCACTTTGCCGGATCGACGAGGTCCAGATCACGAACGGCCACAAGCGCTTCCGGATCATCGGGCAGGTCCGACCACCAGTTGTCTTCGTCGTCGAGTTCGTGGTCGGGACCGGTCGGGAGGTCGTCACGCACGATTTGGAACGTCCACCCCACGCCGACCGCCCGGAGCGCGGTGGTGCCGAAACGTTCGGCAAGTGCTGAATCCACTGTGCCGAAGGGCGTTTCCGGTAGCAACACGGTCCGCAGCGGCGCATCCGGTAGCAGCAGTTCGTCGGCGTGCCTGAGCTCGCCGTCCTCGTCGGGGAGCAGCAACAAGCCGAGCCACGAGGGGAGAATGCTCGGATCCGACACTCCCCCAGCAAGAGTCAGCACGGCACCGGCGAGGTCGTCGGCGTCTTCGTCCTCGACGTTGTCGATGACGGCCCGCAATTCGGGGTCCAGCAACAGGTCGGCAGCACCGACCTGCCGAGAACCGAGACGCCCCAGCAACGGGTGCACCGCGCAAGGATGCACGAGCCGCGCCCAGTGCACCGGAAGCATTGCGTCCGAACCATTTCCGGACCAGACGAGGTCGACAGCGGTGACTACGGTACGCGGACCCGTCACGGTCCGCCCGTCGGCGAGCGGGACCGGCAGCGCACCGAGTTCCTCGACGGCGACGGCGTCGATCACGAGTGGTTCCAGCGCGTCGTAAAGGTCTCGCCACCACACAGGCGACCGCTCGATACCACTCAACATTTCGGCGAGGCGGGCAAGGCCGAGCCGGTGAACGTCGACTTGCGCGAACGCCGAAGCTGTTTCCTGCCCGGATAATTCGGGAACGACAAGGGCCGGCACCACGTCCTCGAGCAGCGTCGCCAACTCTGCGGTCAATCCTGGGAGCACAGTTGCGCGCGTAGGCTTGGCGGTAGCGGCGACACCGACGACAGGGAGCCAGGAACCGGCACGTAGCTCGGCCAGCAGCGCCTCGCGCAATACTCTGTCGACCTCGCTTCGAGCGAAGCCAGGAGCGGGGATCAGCTTGTGGCGCACGGTTGCAGGCAGAGATCGGACGAAATCGCTGTAACCGGAGGCTAATTCGGCAACCGGTCCGCCAGGAAGGACTCGTCTGCGGTCGGGCTGCATCGGTATGTCGCAGATGAGAACTGCCGGCAGCGAAAGACCTTCGTCGGACCGAGTCGGCGCGCGGAGCACGTCTTCTGCAACGGGTGCAACCTCGCCGGCCACGACCGGCACCAGCCAGCGCCGATCGGCCAGCCGATACTGCCACCAGCGGTGCTGCGCGATTCGGACGTCCTCGAGTCCACCCGGCAGAGCTTCGACGGTACGCGCGAACTCTCCCTCTCCGATTCGAATCGATTGCAGTGCGGGCAGTTCCAGCAGGAGGTCGACTGCTTCGGCTTGCATCGCAACGAGTAACGCGCGAGCATCGAGTCCCGGACGCAACCGCACGACGACCTCGGTGTCGTACCCGGCCGCAGGCGATGTGCCGGTCGGCCACGCGAGACGGAGCACCGGTACGGTGTCAACGACGCTTATCCCGTTGCCCTGCAGCTCAGCTCGTGTACGTCGCGCCGAGAAGCAGATCGAACCGGAGGTCGAGCGCATTTCGATCTCATCGCCGACCGACAACACCGCGGTGAAACCGACGCCGAACCGTCCGACGCTGTCCACGGATGGTTGTTTGCCCGAAGCCCGCATTGCAGAAAGCGCTTGTACGCCTTCGGCGCTCAGCGGCGAACCTGTATTTGCAACGTGGAGGTCGCCACCGTCCAGCCAGACGTGCACGCGCCCCGCAACATTCGCTGCAGCGGCAGCGTCGGCGGCATTCTGCACCAACTCGGTGAGCAGGCGGTCCCGGTAACCGGCGCGAACAAGGTCGGCCTCGATCGCTTCGTCTTCACGCAACCGGGTCGGCGAGGACTTCCACGCAAGCAGTAGCGCCGAACGGAGCGCCGCTGTGCCGAACGGGTCGGTCAGTCCGTCGATGCTGAGCCTTTTTCGACTGCCGAGCCTTCGTCAGTCTCGGGTTCGCTCCCAGCCGCGGCCTTCGGCTCCGCTTCCAGAACTACTTCGATGGCACCGTCGTCGAACGCCTCGTACATCGGCGAGCCAGCGCCCGTCGGCAACGCCGTGTCGGAGTGCGCGCCGCAGCCGTACTCGGTGTGTACGACGTGACCGTCCGCCGACATCTCGTTGGCGCACACGCCGAAGCTGTCGTGCATCGCGCCGGCGAGCGGCAGGTAGAAACCGCAGCGACCGCAGGTCGAGGCCGCGGCCTTCGCCATCTCCGCTTCGGGTCCGAAATCGTTCTCGAACCACCGCTGTGCGGCATCGCCGCGCCCCTCGGGACTCAGCACCTGCTTGCGACCGAGCCCGAGTTCGAGGGCGACATCGTCGATTTCGGGGTCGCCCGTTGCAACGTAGCCCGGCACCAGGCGCGGATCGTCCGCGACCGGCGCAAGCATGTCGCCTGGTGACAGGTCGCCCGGTCGGATGCGCTGATCCCACGGCACCCAGTCCGGGGCGAGCAGTGCGTCCGGCCCTGGCAGAAGGGCAGATTCGCTGACGGTCGCGTGATCCGATTCCGGATCTGCGGCAACGACGACGGCCCATTGCCAGCCCCGGTACCCGGGCAGCGTGGCTTCGAAGCGATGAGTGGCTGCGCACGAATCATCCGCGGTGACACCGAGGTAGGCGCCGACGCCTTCCTCACCGAGGTCGACGAGCGCGGCTCGGGCCAGGTCGGCAGCCTGCGCCAGGATGTCGCGTAGTTCGGACAGTTCGGATGAAGGGGCGACGCTCACACCTCTATTTTGCCGCACTACCGCATGTAGGGGTTGCAGTGGGCTGCACAACAGGCCGCGGGAAAGGGGCGGCGCGCGCAGCGAGACCCTTCCGCTTTCGCCAATGCCGCCAAGGTAAGACAGAATTGACCCGTGGACGACCGACGCGAGCCCAAGGATCGCACCGGGGGCTGGCCGAGTCGCAGTGGCAAACACCCCGGTTACGACAACTATCCCCCGAGGCATGTGCCCACGCGTCGTCAGCCGTTGCCGCCGTTGCATCCTGTCGAGCCGCCCAAACGCCAGCAGCCGCCGCGCAACGAGCCCCCCGGAAGCCCGCCGCCGCCCTACACGCGGCGGGACGACGCGGACGGTCCGGCGTACGACGATCAGCAGGAGGGCCGGCCGGATGGCCTTGGCTTCCAAAGCGGTCGGAAGGCGCCACGCAAGCTGACGGTCACGCGCGTCGCCGCGATGCGGAGCCGCGAACTCACCGAGCGCGGCTTCGCGACGTTCCAGCGCGCGGCGAAAGCTGACGGCGCGGAGCAATCCGGCCTCACCGCACTCACCTACGCGACGATGGCCAACTTCGCCGTCGACGCCGCGGTCGCGATCGCACTGGCGAACACTCTCTTCTTTGCTGCGGCAAGCGGTGAGGACAAGCCTGCGGTCGCGCTGTATCTACTCGTCACGATCGCGCCTTTCGCGGTTATCGCACCGCTTATCGGCCCGATGCTCGACCGCCTGCAGCACGGTCGGCGAGTTGCGCTGGCCGCGTCCTTCGCCGGTCGTGCGGTCCTCGCGATCGTGCTCGTCTTCAACATCGACAACAGCCTGGTCTTGTACCCCATCGCCCTCGTCATTCTCGTGCTCAGTAAGTCCTTCGCGGTGCTGAAGAGTGCGGTGACGCCGCGCGTCCTGCCACCCGAGATCGACCTCGTCCGCGTCAACTCCAGACTCACGGTTTTCGGCTTGCTCGGCGGCACCATCGGTGCCGGAGCAGTTGCCGGTGCACTCGCAGCGATCGCAGGTTCGCCGGGCGCACTCGGTTTCGCCGCGGTAATCGGGTCCGCCGGCGCCTATCTGAGCATGAAGATTCCGTCATGGGTGGAGATCACCGAAGGCGAAGTGCCTGCGACGCTGAGCTATCACGGCGGCGACCACCACAGGACCGTCCTCGATGCCGACCGCCAGGACACTGTCAAGCCGAGCAAGCGCCGGCAGCCGCTCGGCCGTTCTGTCGTCACAGGTCTCTGGGGCAACGGAACCATCCGCGTCATCACCGGCTTTCTGACGCTGTATGTCGCGTTCGTTGCCAAGGCGACAGAGCATGACGCGTTGCGGCAGGCGGCAATGCTCGGCCTCGTCGGAGTCGCCGCCGGACTCGGCAACTTCGCCGGCAATGCCACCGGTGCACGGCTGAAGCTGGGCCGGCCTGCCGTGGTGGTGCTGCGGTGCACGATCGCGGTCACCGTGGTGACGATCGTCGCCGCATTCGCGAACAACCTCATTTCCGCCGCAGTCGTCGCACTTGTCGCATCCGGCGCGAGCGCGCTGGCGAAGGTCTCCTTGGACGCCTCGATCCAGGACGACCTACCTCCGGAGTCGGTGGCGTCCGGATTCGGTCGATCCGAAACCGTCCTGCAGCTCAGCTGGGTCCTCGGTGGCGCGATGGGCGTCCTGATGCCGACCCAGTTCTGGATCGGATTCACCGCGGTTTCCGCCGTCCTCGCGATCGGGCTCGCACAGACCATCGCAAGTCACACGGGACACTCGTTGCTGCCCGGTCTGGGCGGCAACAGGCCTGTACACGCCAAACAAGAAGTCAAGAACTCCTACCCAGGAACGACGAGATACGCCCAGTGAACCTGGCTCCGAAAACCAAGAAGACGCTCGTCATCCTCGGCACACTCGTGCTCGTCACCGGGATCGCGTTCGTCGCCGTACTGACCGTGATCATCCGCAACGCGGAATCCAAACCACCGTGGTTCCACGCCTATTCGAACGGTCACGCAGTGAAGGTCGAACCGGTGAAGTATTGCTCGATCGCCGGTACCGACTGCACAGACGGACCGCAGGCAGAACTCCACGTGCCGCTCGGCGGCTCGGTTCAAATTTCACTGCCCGACGAGATCAGCTCGGCGGTCTGGGTACTGACGACCGAATTCAAGACGCCCGACGGCGAATTCGTCATGGCGCCGGATCGCGTCTTCCGCCCGAACGAGGTCCACAGCCTGAACATCAAGTCCGACGCGGACCCGCCGCTGCAGCTCTCGGTCATCGAGATCAGACTGCCGTCCGCCGATACCGGAGGCGACGACCAGTACGTCGCTCGGGCGTACTGGTCGATCAAGATCGACTGACGAACGTCACATGTCGAGTTCGCGCGCGACCGCGCGGACAACCTCCGAGATTCGCTGCGCCGTCTTGCGGTCCGGGTACTTCCCCTTGCGCAGGTCGGGCTGCACTGTGGCCTCGAGAAGCGTGATCATGTCTTCGACCATGCCGTGCAGTTCGTCCGGCGTGTGCTTGCGAACCGGTGGCTCTTTACGGGCATTCGCGGTGGCGCGCAGCGACGGCGCGGGCTCGAGCACCTTCAGGCTCAGCGCCTGCGGGCCACGGCGGCCCGCCGCCATACCGAACTCGACACGCTGACCAGGCTTGAGCGCCTCGACACCCTGGGGCAGTGCCGACGACCGGACGTACACGTCCTCGCCTTCGTCTTGTGAAAGGAAACCGAATCCCTTTTCGACGTCGTACCACTTCACCTTGCCGGTTGGCACTGCGCTCACCCGTTCGTTTCTAGATCTAGCAAAAAGTTGCCTGTGCACTAAGAACGCGCCCCCGCTTGAGTGCGCAGGACGCGAATACCAAAGTCTAGCTGTGAAGCCTGTGATCGGCACATTCGTTTCCGCGGGCCGCTCGCTGGACACGATAACGGACCAGGTAGTGGGATTACGGTGGGGATGTGACCAACACCGGATCCTCCCGGCGCAAACGGCCGAACCTCCTGATCGCAGCCACAATCCTGTTCGCGATCGGCATCGTGGCCATCGCCGGCGCGTTCACGTTCTCGGCCGTCGGATACTCGGCGGCGATCCCTGTGCTGCTCTGGCTCGCACTGGGCACACCGCTCGGACTGCTACTCGCTATCGTCTATGCGCTGCGCTCGGGGCGACGCGCACAAACCGCGAACAAGGGAACGTAATCATGCGGCTCATCCTGAACATCATCTGGTTGCTCTTCGGCGGAATCTGGCTCGCGCTCGGCTATTTTCTCGCGGGAATCCTCTGCTGCGTTCTGATCATCACGATCCCCTTCGGACTCGCCGCGTTCCGGATCGGTGCCTACGCGCTCTGGCCGTTCGGCCGTACCGTCGTCGAACGACCGACCGCAGGCGTGGCGTCGTTGATCGGAAATGTGATCTGGTTCGTCATCGCCGGCATCTGGCTCGCGATCGGCCATCTGGTCACCGCGGTCGCCATGGCGATCACGATCATCGGCATCCCGCTCGCAATCGCGAACCTCAAGATGATCCCGATTTCGCTCATGCCGCTGGGCAAGGACATCGTCGACGCCGATGCCTTCCCGTCGCGAGTCTGATCGTCGGTCACCGCAACTTCGTGACGCCGCGGATGGTGTGATTTTAGTCACATAACAACGCGGTCACGGCCCGGCCACGAGAAGAGGCGCAGCGTGACACGCCGCATCTAGCTGCGACAAGGACAAATGCATTGCGGGTCACGGCCTGATTGTGTATGCGCGCGGGCTGGTTACCAAATGGTGATTTTTACCGCCCGAAGTCGTACGGTCATCAGCGGCCGGTAGTTCGGCCGACATCCGGCCCGCCGCGCCAAACCCCGTCCCGTGGGTACCGGAACCCGACGAAACACGAGGGACGGGGGCGGGGGACCCACGTTCCCCACAGGGACATTTGGAAAGACTCGAAAGAGCCATTCCTTTGGGGTGAAGCCAGACGCACTCGCAAGAGCGCCGAGGCCGGGCGACCTCTCAGCCCGAACCCGACAGCTGACCTCGTAGGTGCGTGCGGGAGAGGTAAGACATTTTGAGCGGACGCCATCGAAAACCGACCAACGCCGGTCGTAAAGTTGCAAAGGTCGCCGTTACCGGCGCGATCATGGGAACTGCCGGCGTTGCTTTCGCCGGCGTCGCCAATGCTGCGCCTGACAGCGACTGGGACCAGCTCGCCCAGTGCGAGTCCGGGGGCAACTGGGGCATCAATACGGGCAACGGCTTTCAGGGCGGATTGCAGTTCTCGCCAAGCACCTGGACGGCGCACGGTGGCGGGGAGTACGCCCCGAACGCGAACCAGGCCTCACGCGAAGAGCAGATCGCTGTCGCCGAGAAGGTGCTCGCGACGCAGGGCTGGGGCGCTTGGCCCTCCTGCTCGTCGAACCTCGGCCTGAACAGCGGCCCAACCGAGCGCAGCGTGCCCACGCAGAGTGCGCCGCAGCAGTGGACACCTGTCGTCCCGTCGATTCCCGAGGTCACCATGGCCTCCCCGGAGACACTCGCGGCCGACAGCACCGATCAGGTCTTCGAATCGATCGACAGCACCATCGACTACGCGGCCGCCAACGGCTTTGCGTTGCCGGACCCGGTCAAGTCGGTCTACGAAACCGCGAAATCCAACGGATTCCAGCTCGATCCCGCGGTTGCGAATTTCGTCACATCGAACATGAACCTGCTTCCGCACTGATCCTCAGGACAGCAAACGGCGGGCCCGCATCGAATTTCGATGCGGGCCCGCCGTTTTGATCGGGTAGTGGTCGGCTAGCGGTTGATGACCGTGACGGGGTGGACGTAGGGCAGGTCCTCGGCGGGCAGCGGAAACTCCAGGTTCTCGCCGTACGGCGAGAGGCCGCCTGACCTGCTCGAAGACAGCTCAGTCACCGCCTCGTCTCCGTCCGCGAGTTGCGGCCAGCCTGGATCGACGTATGTCTTGCTCGATTTGTTAACCACGCGCTCATTTTGACACCGAGCGCCCACTCAGTACAGCTGGATCTCTAATCTGGTATCGATGACCGCCACCGACCGAGCCGAAGGCGATACCGGCACCCAAAGCCTCGCCGCATGGTTGACGGCCCTGCCGGACCCCGCCCTGGTCGAGTTGTTGCGGCTGCGGCCCGACCTCACGGTCCCGCCGCCGGCCTCGCTCAACGTCCTGGCGAACCGGGCGGTGCAGCGCGCGTCGGTACTGCGCGCGGCCGACGACCTGGACACCCTCGTTCTCGCTGTGATCGAAAGTCTCGCCCTCATCGACGCTCATGTGAGCGCTGTGAACCCTGCCGCTCTCATCGGCGTCATCGGCGATCGGGCGCCGGTGCGCGTGGTCGAAGCCGCGCTCGACACTCTGAAAGCGCGAGCGCTCATCTGGGGCAACAAACGCATCCAGCTGGTTCCGACCGCGCGTGATGTAGTGCCGTGGCCCATCGGGCGATCCCTCGAACCGGAGGAAGCACTCGCGCCCGACGACATAGCGGCTGCCCTCGCCCAGCTCGATCCACCGCAGCGCAGCCTGCTCGAACGCCTCGCGAACACCGCACCCATCGGACGCACCAAGGACGCCGCACCCGGCACACCCGCGGACCGTCCGGTCCAGCGTCTCCTGGCGATGCGCCTGCTCACCTGGATCGACGAGCAGACGGTCGAGCTGCCGCACCACGTCGGACAACTGCTGCGCGGCGAACCGATCACGGATCCATCGTCGATGACCGCACCCGTGTTGCAGACCCGCAAGGGAAAGCCCAAGGAGGCCAACGACGTCGGGGCCGGTGAGGCACTCGAGGTGTTGCGCCACTGCGCGGACGTCATCGAAGCGCTCGGGGATCTACCCGCACCGACCCTGCGCGCCGGCGGCATGGGAGTGCGCGAACTGCGCAGGATTGCCAAGCGAATCGGCGTCGACGACGAGCGTGTCAGTTTCCTGGTCGAACTGCTGGCCGGTGCCGGCCTGATCGTCAGCGGAAGTCCCGTTCCGGCACCGATTTCCGACACTGTCGACGACTTCTGGGCACCGACCGCCGCCGCGGACGGCTGGCTCGAAGCCCCGACCGCTCGCCGTTGGGCGACGCTCGCCGAGGCATGGCTCGACCTACCCCGCCGACCGTGGCTCATCGGTATGCGCGACGCCAACGACAAGCCGATCGCAGCGCTGTCCGACGAGGTCCGCAGCGCGGTCGCACCACGGGACCGGAAACTGATCCTGTCCGTGCTCGCCGAACTGAGCCGGGGCGAGTCCGCGGACGCCGCCGACCTCTCTCGCGCGATCGCCTGGCGCAGACCGCGCTGGGCCCAGCGCTTCACCTTCGGCGCCGTTGAGGCGACGTTGGCAGAGGCCAGCGCTCTCGGGCTCGTCGGGCGGGGCGCCCTCACCTCGCCGGGCCGGGCACTCGTGCACGGCGGCGACGCCGAAGCCGAGATGGATGCAGCGCTCCCGCCGCCGATCGATCATGTGCTCCTGCAAGCCGACCTGACGGTCGTCGCACCAGGCCCGCTGACCGCTGATCTGCAAAGCCGCATTTCACTGATTGCCGACCTCGAGTCGGCCGGTGCCGCCGCGGTCTATCGCATCAGCGAAACAAGTGTCCGCCGGGCGCTCGATGCCGGAATGAGCGCGTCGGAGTTGCACGCGCTGTTCTCGGGGAAATCGCGTACGCCCGTCCCGCAATCGCTGACCTACCTGGTCGACGACGTCGCCCGCCGCCACGGCCAATTGCGGGCAGGGGTTGCGTCGTCGTTCATCCGTTGCGAGGATCCCGCTTTGCTTGCCCAACTGCTCGCCTCCCCCGTCGCAGAGGATCTCGCCCTCCGCGGCTTGGCACCGACGGTCGCGATCTCGCAGGCGCCGCTCAGTGAGGTCCTCAGCCAATTGCGCAGCGCGGGGTTCGCGCCCGCCGGTGAGGACTCCGCCGGAGTGATCGTGGACGTGCGACCGCACGGTGCCAGGATCGCGACCAGGCGGCTGCGCCCGCAATTACGTGCACCCGCCCTACCGAGTGACGAGCAACTCGACCTGCTGGTCCGCGAGCTACGGGCGGGCGACCACGCCGCGAGTGTGAATCTGACCGGTGGTGTTCGCTCCGACGGCAGCCGCGCGAGCAGTGCGGCGACGGTGGCACTGCTGCAACTTGCAGTGCGGGTCCGGCGCAGCGTCAGCATCGGTTACGTCGACGCTGCGGGTACCGCGACGAACCGCGTCGTCGAGCCGGTGAAGGTCGGCGGTGGCCAGCTGGATGCCTTCGATCCGGCGACCGGTGCCGTCCGGCATTTCACGCTGCACAGAATCTCGTCCGTCGCGCTGGTCGACTAGCTCGTTTCAGAGGGCGAGTGTGGCGCTGTACGGAACGCTGAACGTGGCTTGGAAATCGGCGAACAGAGACTCGTCCCCGCTGAGTTCGACAGCACCGGTTGCGACGGCCGCGTCGGCGTCGAGCACGCCTGCAAGGACGTCGCGAAAGCCTGGGCCACCGCTGATGACCAGGTCGGGCGCAGAACCCGGGCCAGGGGCGACGGTGATCTCGCCGCGCGCGACGGTGGCGTTCACGACAGCCGGACCGACCCTGACCTCGTAGGTCACCTGACGCCTACGCGGTGGCGTTCGTCCCTGCCCGGCGACACGCAGCGAACCCACCAGTGACGCGTCGGTGACGAACTCACCTTCGCGTGGTTCTCGCATCCCGGCCGCACCCCAGCGGCCGAGTGCGTCGAGCGCTGTGCGCAGTTCTTCGGCTCGCGCAGTGACCCGGTAGACAACGGACCGGTCCGAACCCGCCCGGGCCTCGCGTACGACCAGGCCGTCTTCCTCCAGCTCCTTGAGCCGGCTGGCCAGCACGTTTGTCGGGATTCCCGGCAATCCCGCGAGGAGGTCGGAGTATCGGCGCGGCCCAACGAGCAGGTCGCGCACGATCAGGATCGTCCACCGCTGGCCGAGGACCTCCGCGGCGCGAGCGAGTCCGCAGAACTGGCCGTACTCACGTGTACGCATGTCGCCCATGCTACCGAGCAGATACGGATGAGCAAGTGCACTTGCCAGAAGCAAGTACGCTCGTAGGCGAAACCGTTCGGCGTACCCGCGCGACGTGGCGCCATGTCGGCCCGACCTGGACAATGGAGGGATTCCCCGTGCCAAGGAGGCATTTGTGACCGACGGACCGCTGATCGTCCAAAGCGACAAGACATTGCTCCTCGAGGTCGATCACGAGTCCGCTCCGGCCGCCCGAGCCGCCATCGCACCGTTCGCCGAACTCGAGCGTGCACCCGAGCACGTCCATACCTATCGGGTCACTCCGCTTGCGCTGTGGAACGCGCGGGCTGCGGGTCATGACGCCGAGCAAGTGGTCGATGCTCTCGTCAGCTTCTCGCGCTATGCGGTCCCCCAGGCGTTGCTGGTCGACATCGTCGACACCATGGGCCGCTACGGACGCTTGCAGCTGGCCAAGAATCCTGCCCATGGTTTGACCCTCGTCAGCCTGGACCGTGCGGTCCTCGAAGAAGTGTTGCGGCACAAGAAGATCGCGCCGATGCTCGGTAACCGGATCGACAACGACACCGTGCTCGTCCATCCGAGCGAACGCGGCCGCCTCAAGCAAATGTTGCTCAAAATCGGTTGGCCTGCAGAGGATTTAGCTGGCTACGTCGACGGCGAAGCGCATCCGATCGAGCTCGATTTCGGCACCGACGGCTGGCATCTGCGGGACTACCAGGAGATGGCTGCGGATTCGTTCTGGGCCGGCGGGTCCGGCGTCGTCGTATTACCCTGTGGCGCTGGAAAAACGATGGTCGGCGCGGCCGCAATGGCCAAAGCCAAGGCCACGACGCTCATTCTGGTCACCAACACCGTGGCGGGACGGCAGTGGAAGCGCGAACTCATCGCCCGCACCTCGCTCACCGAGGAGGAAATCGGCGAATACTCCGGCGAGCGCAAAGAGATTCGGCCCGTGACCATCGCGACGTACCAGGTCATCACGCGCCGGACCAAGGGCGAGTACAAGCACCTCGAGCTGTTCGATTCGCGCGACTGGGGCCTGGTGATCTACGACGAGGTCCACCTGCTGCCGGCTCCGGTTTTCCGAATGACGGCGGACCTACAGTCCAGGCGCCGATTGGGACTGACGGCGACACTCGTCCGCGAGGACGGCCGGGAAGGCGACGTGTTCTCCCTGATCGGCCCCAAGCGCTACGACGCGCCCTGGAAGGACATCGAAGCGCAGGGATGGATCGCGCCCGCGGACTGCGTCGAGGTCAGGGTCACGCTGACCGACGCCGAACGTATGTCCTACGCGGTCGCAGAGCCCGATGTCCGGTACAAGCTCTGCTCGACGGCACGTACGAAGATTCCGGTGGTCCAATCCATATTGGCCCGTCATCCCGATGCGCCGGCGTTGGTGATCGGGGCCTACCTCGATCAACTCGACGAACTGGGCGACGCGTTGAACGCGCCGATCATCCAGGGGTCGACGAAGACGAAGGAGCGCGAGGAGTTGTACGACGCGTTCCGGCGCGGCGAGATTCCGGTGCTGGTGGTCAGCAAAGTCGCCAACTTTTCGATCGACTTACCCGAAGCCTCTGTCGCAGTTCAGGTCTCGGGCACGTTCGGCTCACGGCAGGAGGAAGCCCAGCGCCTCGGTCGGCTGCTTCGCCCGAAGCAGGACGGTGGCCAGGCGCACTTCTATTCGGTAGTTGCCCGCGACACCCTCGACGCCGAATACGCGGCGCATCGGCAGCGCTTCCTCGCCGAACAGGGCTACGCGTACCGCATCACCGACGCCGACGACCTCCTCGGCCCGACCATCGGGTGACCATCATCACCCAGCCGCTGTGTCGCCACCGCGTGCTAGGAATGAGGAGTGCGACGTTTCGAGTTCGTTGTCGATCGAGCCCACGCCATGTCCGCCAACGAGATCATGGCGGATGTGCGGCGGCTTCGTGTGGTGGCGCTCGTGTCGGCGATCGGTCTCGGCGCAGTGGCCGCGTTGCTGATTTCGATCGGCCACCCCTGGTCGTTCATCATCGCGGTCGTTCTGGCGATCGGTTCAGCGACCGCGCTCTGGGTCGCGATCTGGGCGCCACGCAGGGTGGGTAGCGTCGAAAAGCTCTATGCCGAGAGCGCTTTGGTTCCCGCAATGATCGCGGAGACCCGCGCGGACGGCGTCACGCTGCTCGCCCTGATCGATATCGGAAAGCCAGCGGGCAAGTACGCGCTGGTTGCGAAGAATGTTCGGCGGTTGCCGGGCCATCCGGTCGAGACCGGCGAGCGGGTTCCCGCTGTTTCGGTGGTGCTCGATCGCACCGCGCGCGCCGCCGGAGACACCTGGCAGGTGGTGAACCCGATGCCGATCGCGTGGGGCACCGCCGATACCGCGGTCATCGAGGACGCCCGCAACGCGATCGTCGAGTCGGAATGGGCGTTGGTCGCCGCGCATCTCGAGTTGGTTGCCAAGGTGCGCAAGAATGCGAACCACCGCTTGCTGCTGGAGAACAAAGATCTGCCCGATCATCTGCGCTGAAAAAATGGGGTGACAGCGCCGATACCCTGGGTTGATGGTGCCGACCACACATTTGATCGCGTTCGTAGTTGCAGCGTTCATCATCATCGTGATTCCCGGACCGAGCGTGCTGTTCGCGGTCGGCCGTGCCCTGTCGCTCGGCCGGCGCCAGGCGCTGACCACAGTGGTCGGCAACGCGACGGGTACCGCGGTCCCGCTGATCGGCGTTGTCATCGGCCTCGGGGCAATCGTGGCAGCGTCGGCCGTCGCCCTTACGGTCATCAAACTGATCGGCGCGGCATACCTGATTTATCTTGGCGTGCAAGCATTCCGGCACCGTAAGTCGCTATCCGACACCCTCGGTGCACCGGTCACGCCAACTGGGAAGAAAGTGTTCCGGCAAGGCTTCGTGGTCGGGATGACCAACCCCAAGTCCATTGTCTTCTTCGCGGCGGTTCTCCCCCAGTTCGCGGACCCGTCCACCGGAAACCTGCCGCTCCAGTTTCTCGTTCTCGGCGCAATCTTCTGCACGATCGCGTTGGTCTCCGACAGTGCGTGGGCTCTGCTCGCGGGCACTGCAAGAGATTGGTTTGCGCGCTCCCCCAAACGGCTGGAAGCGGTAGGCGGCGCAGGCGGCGCGATGATCGTCGGCGTCGGAGCCGCGCTCGCATTGAGCGGTTCGAAGGCCTGAGGCACTGCGCGCCCGTGCGCGGTCAGCGAGTCCAAGACTCTCCAACCGCGCACGGGTCCGAAGGCCCGATCCACCCCCCTCTAGTGGACCCGGCCCCAGCTCCCTCTTGGGCTGCGAAGAGCATGCCCGGCACCGTTTGGCGTCGGCTTAAAGAATTCTTAAGACGCGAAGACGACCGGCGTCAGGCCAGGTCGTCGAGAATCTTGCGGACCTTCTCGGCCCAGGCGTGTGCGCGCTCGAGATCGCGGTCGGCGCGCTTCTTCGCCTCACCCGCAGCCTTCTCGGCACTGCGGGCGAACTGGCGTTCCTGCTCGGCTCGCTCGAGCTCCTCGCGCAGCTCCTCGATCCGTGACTCCACATCTTCGACGGTGGATACCGCCTCTTCCACGGCGCTGTCGGCCGCTTCGGACTCCGCCTCGGCCGCTGCAACGGCGGCTTCTGCTTCCGCGAGCTCCGCCTGTGCGGCAGCGGCGAGCGCACCGGAATCGCGCTTCTTCTGCGCGGGAGCGCGCTCGGGCGCCTTCCCGCCGACCACGGCCAACCCGGCTGGGCCGAAGCCGCTGTAGGTTGCGGCCGTGATGATCCGGCCGAGGCGGACCTGCTCGCCGACCTCCGGATCGGCCATCGCGGCATGCAGCGTCTCGCCGACCTCCCGCAGTGCGCCGTCTCCGACATCGCGGCCGCGGTCGTTCGCGAACTCACCGGAGCGCCGCGCCAAAGCCCGGACCAGTTGTTGCCTTTGCGTATTCAGTCGGCGCATGTCCGCGCCGGAGAGGTGGCGCTGGGCGTCTCGCAGCGCGTCGCCGAGTTGCAGAACGCCGCCGATCTCGTCGGGCAGCTCGCGCGCCAGGATGTTCACCAGCCAGCCGACAAGTGTCGGCTTGCGCAGCTTCGCAATCTCGGCGGCGAGCGCCTTGTCACCGTCACCGCGCGCTTGGGCAACCAGCGACTTCCGCATTTCGACGAAGTCGGCGAGGTCGACGCCGTACAGCTCGTCAGCCGCTTCGTCGAGATCCACGTTTACATCCTCTCCACAGCGCCGATCAACGCAGCGCGGGAATGACCTCTCGCTCGAAAAGTTCGATGCCCGACGCGTCGTACGCCGCCTCCGGGAAGTAGCAAATTGCGTACCCTAGCCCGAGGTCGCGGACGGCACTCAGCTTTTCGACGATCTGTTCCGGCGTGCCGAACGCTTCGGACTCCCGCAGAGCGTCGATCTGCTCGGCTGCCTTGCGGTCCCCGACCAGCGGTTCCAGCCGCGCGGTCAACGCCGCCAGGCGCGACGCGATCTCGGTCTCGTTCGCGCCGATCGTGACGTTGTAGTTTGCGGACCGGACGATGGACGAGAAGTCCCTGCCGACGTCGGAGCACCGCTGTCGGAGGACGTCCGATTTGTGGGCGAAGCCCGCGGCATCGCCGACGAAGTTGGTGTAATCCGCGTACTGCGCCGCGATCCGCAACGTCACCTTCTCCCCGCCGCCGGCGATCCAGATCGGAATGCCGTTCTCCTGCAGGGGAAGCGGTCGGGCGATGGCATCGTCGACCTGGTAGTACTTGCCATCCAAGGTTGCGCGCCCGGTCGTCCACGCTTGCTTGAAAATCTGCACGCCCTCGTCGAGCCTGCCGAGTCGCACGCCTGCAGAAGGGAAGCCGTACCCGTAGGCCCGCCATTCGTGCTCGTACCAACCGCCACCGATGCCCATCTCGACTCGCCCACCGGAAATCACGTCGACCGTCGCCGCAACCTTCGCGAGGTACATCGGGTTGCGGTAACTCATCGCAGTGCACATCTGGCCGAGCCTGACTCGATCCGTCGACGCGGCGAGGGCCGACATCAACGACCACGCCTCGTGCATCGACTCGTCGGTCGGCAACGGGACGGTGTGGAAATGGTCGTAGACCCATAGCGATTCCCACGCTTCACCGGTATCTGCGCGTTGCGCAAACTCACGCATGGTCGACCATTGGCGAGCAGGCTCGATACCGACCAGGTCGAGCCGCCACCCCTGCGGAACGAACATCCCGAAACGCATGCCACCACCCTAGCCGGGTCAGGGTTCGGGAAATCGTGATCGACGTAGACTCTTCAGCGTGACGACCTCGGTTCTGGCAGAAACTTTCGAGTCACACCGCAGCCATCTGCTGTCGGTCGGGTATCGCTTGACGGGCAGCGTGACCGACGCCGAAGACGCGGTGCAGGAGAGTTGGTTCCGGCTGTCCAGTGCCGAGACGGAAAACATCCGCGACCTGCGCGGCTGGCTCACCACAGTTGTCGGGCGAATCTGCCTCGACAGACTCAAATCTGCCGCCGTACGCCGGGAAAGCTATATCGGACAATGGCTTCCAGAGCCGATCGTGTCGCCGATCGCCGCGGCGCACGAGCCTGATCCGCTCGAGGCCGTCGTACAGCACGAGGAGAACCGCCTCGCCGCACTGGTCGTCCTGGACACCCTCACACCCCCGCAACGCGTCGCGTTCGTGCTGCACGACGGCTTCGCTGTGCCGTTCGACGAGATCGGCGACATCCTCGGCGTATCAGTCGATTCCGCACGCAAGCTGGCGTCGCGGGCACGGAAAGCAGTGTCCGAACTCCCGGAACCGGTGTCGGACGCCGAGCACGAGGAGACCGTCGAGCGGTTCCTGGCCGCGGTCGCCAGCGGTGATCTGAAAGCGGTTGTCGCCGTGCTGCATCCCGATGCCGTACTCATCGGCGATGCGAACGGCACGACGAGCACCGCCATCAACATCATCAAGGGACCGGAGAAGATCGCGCGATTCTTCCTCGGCCTCGTCCGCAAATACGGAATCGAGCAACTCGCCGCGTACGTGCCAGCGCTGGTCAACGGCCAACTCGGCATGGTGCACCCAGACCTGCCCGCGACCGACGATCACCGTGGGTTCCCGCAACGCGTCCAGGGATTCACGGTCCGCGACGGCCGCATCGTCGGCGCGTACGACATCGCCAATCCGGAAAAGCTTGGCGGCATCAGGCTTTCGTAGCCACCTCGGCGTCGTCGGCCCACGGTACGCGGCACGAATCGCCCGTGTTGAAGCCCTGTTCCGTTATGCCGAGGGCCTTGTTCATCCGGGCGCGTTGATTCTCGAGAGCGATCTGGTAGGTCAGCTCGAGCACACCGTCCTTGCCGAACCTCCGCTCGAGATCGGCGACCTGTTCGTCGGTGACGTCGGACGGGGTTGCCGTCATCGCATCCGAGTAGGCGATCACCGCGCGTTCATCGGCGCTGTAGGCGGGCGAGTTCTCGTAGTCGTGGATTTCCTTCAGTTTCGCCATATCCAGACCCTCCAACCGCATCAGCATCGCCCCGAAGTCGACGCACCATGAGCACCCGACAGTCCATGCCGTCCGGTAGACGGCGAGTTCTCGAATGCTCGGTGGCAGCACGGTGCAGGCTTTCTCTGCTGCCGTTTCCGCGATCGCTTCCGCGACGAACAACTTCCGGTGGTGCGCCACCACTGCGAACGGTTCCGGCACCGCACCGTAACGGCGCTTCGCGTACCAGTAGCCGAGTTTGACCATCGGGCCGGCTTCCCTGGGGCTGACTGCCGCAATACGTGCCATGTTCTTCTCCTTGCGTCGTGGCCCCTTTTCGCGGGCTCTGCACAGTGGACGATGCAGCGTCGCGAAACGTGACTGCGCCGGTCGACGTACCTCGAGTACCCTGCGAACCATGCAGTCTGCGTCCCCCCATCGCACCGTCGAACGATTGCGCCCGTTCGCGTCGACGATCTTCGCCGAGATGACCGAACTGGCTGTCGCGCACGACGCCGTCAACCTGGGGCAGGGATTTCCCGATTCCGACGGACCCGCGGCGATGCTCGAGGTCGCCCGGCAAGCCATTGCGGACGGGCTGAACCAATACCCGCCCGGCCGCGGCATGCCGGTTCTGCGGCGGGCGATCGCGCGTGACCGCCTCGACCGCTACGGGACGTCCTACGATCCGGATACCGAAATTCTCGTCACGGTCGGCGCAACCGAAGCCATCAGCGCAGCAGTACTCGGCCTCGTGGAGCCCGGCGACGAGGTCGTCCTGATCGAGCCCTACTACGACTCCTACGCTGCCGCCATCGCGCTCGCGGGAGCGGTCCGGCGAACCGCTCGGCTCGTCCCGGACGGCGGCGGCTTCACCGTGGACCTGGACAGTGTCCGCAATGCCATCACGCCCCGCACTCGCATGCTCATCGTCAACTCGCCGCACAATCCGACCGGCACGGTGCTCGGTCGCGCAAACCTCGAGGCAATTGCTGAAATAGCCTGCGAGCACGACATTCTGGTCGTTGCCGACGAGGTGTACGAACATCTGACCTTCGACGAGCGCGAGCATGTCTCACTGTCGACGCTGCCCGGTATGGCCGAGCGGACGGTCGTGATATCCAGCGCCGCAAAGACCTTCAGCGTTACCGGCTGGAAGACGGGCTGGGCGTGCGGACCCGAGCAGTTGATCGACGGCGTGCGCGCGGCCAAGCAGTTCATGACTTTCGTTGCGGGCGGACCGTTCCAACCGGCGGTTGCGTACGCGCTGGAGCATGAGCAGCCATGGGTGCACACCTTGCGGGATACCCTGCAGGACAAATACGTCAGGCTGTCGAAGGCTCTCGACGAGGCCGGCTTCGATGTCAAGCGAAGTGAGGGCAGCTACTTCGTCTGCGCGGATATCACTCCGCTCGGCGAAACGGATGCACTGGACTTCTGCCGCAAGCTGCCGGCCCGCATCGGCGTCGCCGCTGTACCGGTCAGCGTGTTCACCGATCACCCAGAGAACTGGAACAGCTTGGTACGTTTCACTTTCTGCAAGAACGAAGAAACCATCTCGGCTGGCATCGAGCGCCTGCACCGTCTATGACAACTACCGACCTGCAAGCCGACTGCGCACACTGCTTCGCATTGTGTTGTGTCGCACCCGCGTTCGCCAAGTCTTCCGATTTCGCGATCGACAAGCCCGCGGCAACGCCCTGCCCGAATCTGCTGGCCGACTTCGGTTGCGGCATTCACACCGAACTGCGACCGCGCGGGTTTCCGGGGTGCACGGTGTATGACTGTTTCGGGGCGGGCCAGAAGGTCGCCCAGGTCACGTACGCGGGCAAGAGCTGGCGCGAGCACCCCGGCTCTGCCGGCGAGATGTTCGACGTTTTCACGACCATGCGGCCGCTGCACGAATTGCTCTGGTACATAACCGAAGCCATCTCATTCGACAAGGCACGTGCCGTCCACGACGCGCTTCGCACTGTGCGCGGCGAAATCGAGCAGATCACGCTCGGGCCACCGGCGTCGATCCTTTCGGCCGACATCGGCGAACTCCGCCGCCGCGTCAACGCCCTGCTACTGAAGGCGAGCGAACTCGTGCGAGCCGGAATTCCGGGAAAACGAAAGGATCGCCGCGGCGCCGACCTCGTCGGGGCAAACCTCCGGAAGACGGATCTGCGTGGCGCAAACCTGCGTGGCGCCCTGCTCATCGGCGCAAATCTAACCGGCGCCGACTTGCGGGGTGCGGACCTGATCGGCGCGGATCTTCGGGGCGCCGACCTGAGCCGGGCAGACCTGACGGACAGCCTCTACCTCGTGCAATCCCAACTCGACGCGGCACGAGGCGACGGGCAGACTCGATTGTCCGCGCCGTTGCGCCAGCCCCGACATTGGGCGACGTCATGACCGTGGCCGCTTTCGGACGCCTCGGCGATGCGTATCACTCTGAGCTGCAAGCACATTGCTATCGGATGCTCGGGTCGATACCAGACGCCGACGAGGTGCTCCAACAGGCTCTGCTCAGCGCTTCTCATGAACTCGGACTGTCCGAAGACTCCCCGTCATTGCGCTCGCTGCTGTACCGGGTCACGACGATGGCGTGCATCGACGCGGCTGGGGACCGGCAGCGCCTGCTGTCGATGGACTTCGGGCCCGCGTTCGAGGACGTCGACGATCTGGGCGACCTCGTCGACGAACCCGTGTGGCTCGACCCGTATCCCGAGACGCTTCTGACAGGGGCGACCGATCGAGCGATGTCGTACGACATTCGCGAGAGCCTCGAACTCGCGTTCGTCGCTGCCCTGCAGTTCTTGCCGGCAAACCAGCGTGCAGTCTTGCTATTGGCCGACGTACTCGCGTTCTCGGCGGCACAGACCGCCGAGTTGCTCGACATTTCGGTTCACTCGGCGACCACCGCTCTCCAGTGCGCACGCAAGACTCTCCAGCAGCGCGCTCCCGATCGCAGCCAGCAGGCCACCCTGAGGTCGATGGGTCGGACTGGTCGTACAGCGTTGTCCACCGCGCTCGTCCGGGCCTGGGAAACGGCTGACCTGCGGGCACTTCTCGATATTCTGTCGGACGACGTCCGATTCACGATGCCGCCATTGCCGGCGTGGTTCGACGGAAAGTCGGCGGTTGCACTCTTTCTCGACGAGCGCGTCTTCGCGACGCCTTGGCGCGTCGTTCCGACGACCGTCAGCGGGCAGATGTCGCTGGCCTGTTACCAGGGCACGCCTGGCGGCCCGGATTTCCTCCTCGGCGCGGTGAACGTCCTGACTATCGAAAACGAGAAGGTGACTGCAATCGACAGCTTCCTCGATCCTGCGATCCTTGCGCTGCTGGGCCTTCCGGATCGGATCTCGGCGTGACGACCGGATCACGACCGCGCGGGCTCGGGAAACGCGCTGCGATTACGACAGTTCTCGTGCGCAGGCTCGCGCGGTTCCTCGCGTTCATCAAGTTCGTCCGCGTCACGGTCGTGAACCGCGAGGTGGTTCCGCGCAAGGGCGCCGCAATCGTTGCGTGCAACCACATTTCGATCGCCGATCCGGTGTTCCTCTGGGGCGCTCTTCGGCGCCGGGCAATCGCGATTGCCATGGCCGAGTTGTGGACAATGCCCAAAGCCAGCTGGCTGATGAAGCTCCTCGGCGCCATCCCCGTGGTACGCGGGGACCGGAATTCCGGCAATCAGGCGCTCGAAATGGCAACGCAGGTAATCGAATACGGCGGCCTTGTCATGATCTACCCCACCGGAAAGTGCGTCAGCCCGGGTGCGGACGTCGACTACAAGATCGGGGTTGCGAAGATCGCGTTCGCGACCGGCACACCCGTCTACCCCGCCGGCATCGTCGGGAGCAACAACGTGCTGCCGCTGAAGCGGGACCGCAACGGCGGCAAGGCATTCAGGCGCGACCAGCGGGTGCGGGTGGCGTTCGGACCACCGCTGCACCCTGCGGATTTCACCAGTCCGGAGCAGCTCCTGATCAGGATTCGCAGCGAGATCGAAGCACTGGTCGCTATGCCATGGCCGGTCGTGCCCGATCGGTCGCAAGATTGATCGCAAGGCCGCCGAGCACTGTGCCCATGACCCAACGTTGCGCACGCAACCAGGCAGGCCGCTGGGTGAGGAAACTCGAAATGACTGCAGCACCACACACAATCAGCGCGTTGACCGTCAGCGCGATTGCTATCTGAACGCCACCGAGCGCCAGACTCTGCAACCACACTGCGCCGGCATCGACGTCGATGAACTGCGGAATCAGCGCTAGGTACATGATCGCAATCTTCGGGTTGAGCAGGTTGGTCAGCAATCCCATTGTGAACAACCTGCGCCTCGAATCGTGCGGGAGCGACCGCGCCTCGAATACCGAGAAGCCTCCGGGTCGCACAGCCTGCCAGGCGAGCCACAGGAGGTAGCAGGCACCCGCCAACTTGACCGCGAGATACAGCTGCGGCACTGCGACGAAGAGTGCAGTGATCCCGACGGTTGTCGCCATCAGATAGACGAGAAATCCCGCGGCCACACCCGCGAGTGACACCAGGCCTGCTGCTCGCCCCTGGGTGATGCTCCGCGACACGAGGTACATCATGTTCGGGCCCGGCGTCAGCACCATCCCGAGCGCGATCGCTCCCACACCGGCCATTGCACTGGTCGTCAACATGCTCCCAGCCTTCACTTGATTGGCCTTGTCGTCGCGGTCCAGTTACGACGCAGTGGCCGTCACCCTTGCCAATACACCGAGCCTCTGCTTCACTGGGTTCAATTCCGCTAAGTGAATGATCAATAGTTTCGAGGAGGAACAGTGACTCGACGAGTAGTCGTGGCAGGTGTCGGGATGATCCCGTTTACAACCCCGCGCAACAGCGCGCCATACGACGTCATGGGTGAGAAAGCCGCACGTGCCGCGCTCGCGGACGCCGGTGTCGACTATGCGGACGTGAATCAGGCCTACGTCGGCTATGTGTACGGCGACTCGACCTCTGGCCAGGCTGCCCTGTACGGCATCGGACAGACCGGCATCCCGGTGATCAACGTCAACAACAACTGTTCGACGGGTTCGTCAGCGCTGTACCTGGCACGGCAGGCCGTCGAGTCCGGCGCCGTCGAATGTGCCCTGGCGCTCGGCTTCGAGCAGATGCAGCGCGGCGCGCTGGCCGTCGGATACTCCGACCGCCCGAGCCCGTTCACTCGATTCGACGCGGTGATGGACGAGATCCAGCCCCGCACCGAAGCTCCGTTCGCAGCCCAGATGTTCGGTGGCGCGGGACAGCAGTACATGGATAAGTACGGCACCGCGCTGGAGACGTTCGCCAAGATCTCCGTGAAATCCCGGCTGCACGCTGCCAACAACCCGTACTCGGTGTTCAAGGAACCCACCTCTGTCGAGGAAGTCCTCGCATCGCCGCACCTCTACGGTCCGCTGACCCGCCTGCAGGCGTGCCCGCCCACCTGCGGTGCGGCCGCTGCCGTCATCTGCAGTGAGGAATTCGCGCGCAAGCACGGCCTCGATGTCTCCGTGATCATCAGCGCACAGGCGATGACCACCGACTTCACCTCGACCTTTGCCGACAAAGACATGATGAAGATCGTCGGGTACGACATGGCCAAGGCTGCTGCCGATCAGGTCTACGCCGCGTCCGGCGTTTCCCCCGAAGACATCCGCGTCGTCGAACTGCACGACTGCTTCACTGCGAACGAACTCATCACCTACGAAGGCCTCGGCCTCACACCCGAGGGCACCGCCGAGAAGTTCATCCTCGACGGCGACAACACCTACGGCGGCCGCGTGGTCACCAACCCGTCCGGCGGACTGCTCTCGAAGGGCCACCCGCTCGGAGCGACCGGCCTCGCGCAATGCGCCGAACTCGTCTGGCAGCTGCGGGGCCAGGCGGAGGCGCGCCAGGTCGAGGGCGTGAAGGTCGCCCTCCAGCACAACATCGGGCTCGGCGGCGCGGCCGTCGTCACCCTGTACGAGAAGGTGAGCTGAGCATGGCCATCGATCCAGCAATGATCGGAACCGAGCTTGCGCCAACCACTTTGACCGTCGACGAGGGACGGCTCCGCTTTTTCGCCAAAGCGATCGGCGACACGGTCGACGACGATCTGCGCGTACCGCCGACGGTTCTGTTCTCGATCGAACTGGAGAGCCCGAATCCCTTCGGATGGGCGGACCAGCTTGGTATCGACCTGCGCTACGTCCTCCACGGCGAGCAGTCCTTCACCTACCACCAGCCGGCGCGTGCGGGCGACGTCCTGACCGCAACGCCCCGCATCAGCGACGTCTACAGCAAGAAGGGCGGCGCACTCGACTTCATCGTCAAAGACACCAGCGTGACGAAGGCCGACGGCTCACTGGTCGCCGAGCTCAAATCCGTTATAGTCGTGAGGAATCCGCAATGACACTCGCCTTGGGTACGGAGCTTCCCGCCCTCGAATCGAAGCCGATCTCGCGCACGACCCTGGCCCTGTTCGCCGGTGCGTCGGGCGATCACAATCCGATGCACATCGACCTCGACGTAGCGAAATCCGTAGGGCTGGAGGACGTCTTCGCCCACGGAATGCTATCGATGGCATTTCTCGGCCGCCTGCTCACGGACAACTTCGACATCGCCCAGATCCGTTCCTACCGCGTCCGATTCGCGTCGATCACCCCGGTGCACGGTAAGCCGACTGCAACAGCGAAGGTCACGTCCATCGAAAATGGCTTGGCCACACTAGAACTCACCGTCAGCCTCGAAGACGGCACGGTAACCCTGACCGGCGATGCCGTAGTCGCACTGTAGAAAAGGACTTGTACACATGGGAACTCTCGATAGCAAAGTAGCAATCGTATCCGGCTCGGGCCGTGGCATCGGCCGTGAGATCGCACTGAAACTCGCCGGCGAAGGCGCTTCCGTCGTCGTCAACGACCTCGACGCCGAACCTGCCAAGGAGACCGTCGCAGCCATCGAAGCCGCCGGCGGCAAGGCAATCGCGTGCGTCGGTAGCGTCACCGAGGAAGGTTTCGCCGAGCGCTTCGTCGCGACCGCGGTCGACAACTTCGGCGGTCTCGACATCATCGTCAACAACGCCGGCTACACGTGGGACTCCGTCATCCAGAAGATGACCGACGAGCAGTGGGACGCGATCCTCGACGTGCACCTCAAGGCACCGTTCCGGATCCTGCGGGCGGCACAACCGGTCATCGCTGCCCTGGTCAAGAAGGCCAAGGAAGCCGGCGAGCCGATCCCGTGCCGCAAGGTGGTCAACATCTCGTCGATGGCCGGCACCGGCGGCAATGCGGGCCAGGCCAATTACTCGGCGGCCAAGGCCGGCGTCACCGGGCTCACCAAGGCCCTGGCCAAGGAGTGGGGCCGCTACAACGTCACCGTCAACACGGTCGCATTCGGGCTGATCAAGACCCGCCTGACGTCGGCACCGGCGGGTGGCGACAGCACCATCGACGTCGGTGGCAAGGAAATCAAGGTCGGCGTCAACCCGAACCTCCTTGCGGCGATGGAGCAGATGATTCCGCTGGGCCGTGGCGGCGAACCCGCAGAGGCCGCAGGCGCGGTCTACCTCTTCTGCATCCCCGAGTCCAACTACGTCAGCGCGCAGACACTGGTCTGTGGCGGTGGCTTCAACATCTGAGGTCGTCGATGACAAGCACATACAAGTCCCCATGGATCGACGACGAGATCGTCGCGCTGCGGGAGATGGCAACGAAGTTCTTCGAAGCCGAACTGATGCCGCATCAGGAACGGTTTGCGGCACAGAAGAGCGTCGACCGAGATTTCTGGCGGAAGGCCGGCGATCTCGGCCTACTCTGCGCGTCGATTCCCGAGGAGTACGGCGGTGGTGGCGGCACGCTCGCACACGACTTCGCGCTGTTCGACGTCCAATACGGCTTGGGAGACACTGCTTTCGGCAACATGGTGCACAGCGGCCTTGTCGCGCACTACATCCTTGCCTACGGCTCGGAAGAACAGAAGAAGCGCTGGCTGCCCGGGATGGCAACCGGCGACCTGGTCGGCGCGATCGCGATGACCGAACCCGGCGCGGGTTCCGATCTTAAAGCGTTGCGCTCCACCGCAGTTCGTGACGGTGGCGATTTCGTTGTCAACGGTCAGAAGACCTTCATCTCGAACGGAAAGCACGCGGACCTGGTCATCGTCGTCGCGAAGACCGATCCGTCGGCCGGTGCCAAGGGAATCTCGCTGATCGTCGTCGAAACCGCCGATGCACCGGGCTACGAGGTCGGGCGACTGCTCGACAAGGTCGGCATGAAGGGTCAGGACACGGCGGAGTTGTCCTTCGTCGATGTACGCGTCCCGGCCGCGAACCTGCTCGGTGCGGAGAACGCCGGCTTCGGCTACCTCATGAAGCAGCTGGCACACGAACGACTGGTTGTCGCGGTGTGCGCGGCAGCGGCGACCGAAGCGGCCGTCGCCCTGACGGTCCAATACACGAAGGACCGCAAGGCATTCGGCGGTGCGCTGTTCGACATGCAGAACACGCGCTTCGTGCTCGCTGACTGCGCCACCCGCGCACACGTCTCGCGAGTCTTCGTCGACAGCTGCATCGAGCGCCACCTACGGGGCGAGCTCGATGGCCCGACGGCGTCGATGGCAAAGGCCTACACCACCGAGATACAGGGCGAGGTCGTCGACAGCTGCGTGCAACTCTTCGGTGGCTACGGCTACATGCTGGAGTACCCAATTGCGCGAATGTACGCCGATGCACGGGTCCAACGGATCTACGCTGGCGCCAATGAAGTCATGAAAGAACTCATCGCGCGTTCGCTCTAGCGTCCGCAGACCAGGAGAAACACAGATGTATCTCACCCAGTCACTGCATCGGGCTATGCAACAGCGTCCCGATGCGATCGCAACGATCTACAAGGATCGTGTACGAACCATCTCCGAGTCCGCGGATCGCATCGCTCGGTTCGCGGGCGCGCTGAGCACCCTCGGCGTCCAAAAGGGCGACCGCGTAGGCATTCTCAGCCTGAACTCGGACCGCTACCACGAGTACATGTACGCGGTGCCGTGGCTGGGCGCTGCGGTCAACCCCGTGAACATTCGCTGGAGCCCCGCCGAAATCGTCTACTCGCTCCAGGAATCCGACACGAAGGTGCTGCTGGTCGACGACGCATTCGCACCGGCAATCGCGCCGATCCGCGCCGCCTTCCCCGGGCTTTCGGCCGTCATCTTCATCGGGGACGGCGAACAGCCTGCCGACACCCTCTCCTACGAGGCACTCGTGGCCGGCAACGAGCCGATTGCGGATACCTACACCGGTGGCGACGACCTGGTCGGCGTCTTCTACACCGGCGGCACGACGGGGCATCCCAAGGGCGTCATGCTCAGTCACAACAACATGGTCTGCTCCGGGCTGGGTTCGCAGGCAACGGTCGCTCTCGTCTCGCCGGGCAGCAGATTGCTGCACGCCGCGCCGATGTTCCACCTCGCCGATATCGCCGCGTGGACGATGGGCAACCTAGTCGGCGCCACCCACGTGATCGTGCCGATGTTCACACCCGCGGGTGTGCTGAAGGCGATCGAGGAGCACCAGATCAACGCCGCGCTGCTCGTGCCGACGATGATCCAGATGCTTGTCGACGACCCCGCCGTCAGCGATCATGACCTGAGCAGCCTCGAGCGCGTGCTGTACGGTGCGTCGCCGATTTCCGAGGCCGTGCTGGAGCGCGCCCAAAAGGCCTTCCCCTCAGCACGTTTCACTCAGGCATACGGAATGACCGAACTCTCGCCCGTCGCGACGCTGTTGACGCCAGAGGACCACGACAACCCGGCCTTGCGCCGCGCAGCGGGACGCGCGTGCGCCCACGTCGAGGTGCGGATCGTCGACGCGGATGACAACGAACTGCCCATCGGTGAGGTCGGCGAGGTCGTCGTCAAGGGTGACAACGTCATGCTCGGTTACTGGAACCGCCCCGAAGACACGGCTGCGGCGATTCGCGACGGCTGGATGCACACCGGTGACGGCGGCCGCATGGACGAGAACGGATACGTTTTCATCGTCGACCGCCTCAAGGACATGATCATCACGGGCGGCGAGAACGTCTACAGCGCGGAGGTCGAGAACGCGCTGGCAAAGCATCCCGCGGTTGCGTCGTGCGCGGTGATCGGCGTCCCCGACCCGCAGTGGGGTGAGCGGGTGCACGCCGTGGTGGTCCTGCTGCCAGGACACACCGCGACCGAGGAGGAGATTCGCGAACACTGCAAGGCCCTGATCGCGAACTACAAGATTCCGCGCAGCGCCGAGTTCGTGGACGCACTACCGATGTCGGGTGCTGGCAAGATCCTCAAGCGGGATCTCAGGAAGAAATACTGGGAGGGCGCCGACAGCGGCGTTTCCTGACCATGTGACGTGACATAGGGAGTCGAGTTGAGCTCAACGGAAGGGCAGCCGGATACGCGTCCCGCGCGCGGCACCCGGCCTGCCAATCGCCGCGAGCTCATTCTCGATGCCGCAGAAGATCTGTTCTACACCAACGGATTTGCGAACGTCGGGATGAGCGACATCGCGGAAGCCGTCGCGATCGGTCCGTCGGCGATGTACCGACACGTTCGCAGCAAGCACGAACTGCTGACGACCGTTATCGCCAAGTCGATCGAGGCGCTCGACAAGATGCTCGCGGAGTCGAGCCCGAAATCGGCCGAGCTCGCCGAAAAGCTCGCCGAGACAATGATCGCGCACCGCGCGATGGGCGTCCTCGCGCGGCGAGAAGCGCGCAGCCTGACCGACGAGAGCCGTGCGGCAATCCTCGATCAGGTTCGCGGCGTCGGTGTGCGACTGAGCTCGATGATCGAAGTTGCGCGGCCCGGCATCGCGCCCGCGGAAAGTCGATTTCTCAGCTGGTGCGTGCTCGCCGCAGGGACCAGCATTTCGTTTCACAGTCTGAAATTGCCGCATGCGGAGTTCGTGCGCCTGCTCGCCGGTGTGATCGAAACCGTGCTCGACGCCGACGTGCCGAGTCTGGTCGAGTCCTCGACGTCGGCGCAGCACAGCGACGTCCTCGAGCGGTCCCGGCGCGAGACGATCCTCGCTGCCGCGGTGAAACTGTTTGCCGAGCACGGCTATTCGAATGTCGGAATCGAAGAGATCGGCGCCGCTGTAGGAATCGCCGGACCGAGCGTCTACAACCATTTCGACAGCAAAGCCGAAGTGTTGATGGCGGCGATGGTGCGCGGCGACGAACAGTTGCGAGCCGACATGAATCGAACGCTCGCGCGTGCGGACAGCGCGAGCGACGGGGTCCGCCGGCTGCTGCGCAGCTACTGCGAGTTCGCGTTCGAATATCCGCAGATGATCCAGTTGCTGATCACCGAGATCGTGCAACTCCCCAGCGCGGATCAGCACCGGATGCGTGCCACCCAGCACGACTACATCGCCGAATGGGTGCGGCTCCTGCGCGTGATCCATCCGGATTGGGATCAGACGAGCGCACGCATTCGCGCGCAGGCGGTGATCAGCGTGATCAACGACATCGCGATGACGCCGTACCTCCGCCGGTACAGCAATCTCGACGAGTCGGTGATCGACCTCGGCGGAGCAATGCTCGATGTCGGACCGCCGGTGTAACCTCGAACGCATGTTCGTAACGCATCAGGTTTCGCTGTTCGACGTGGCGGTTACCGGTCCGCAGCTGGGCGAACTCGATGGCACCGTTCGGCGTCGTACACTCGGCGCGGGAGCGTGGGTCGACCACAGGCCGGGCTGGATCAGCGGATCCGAAGACCTGTTCACCACACTGCTGACCGACGTACCGTGGCGCGCCGACCGCAGGCAGATGTACGACCGTGTCGTGGACGTTCCTCGGCTGCAATGCTTTTATGACGCGACGGTGCCATTGCCGCATCCTGTGCTCGACGAGGCGCGCAGAGCGCTCGGCGAGCACTACCGCGCCGAACTCAGTGAGCCGTTCACCACCGCCGGGCTGTGCTATTACCGCGACGGCTCCGACAGCGTCGCCTGGCACGGCGACACAGTCGGGCGAAGCCGGACCGACGACACCATGGTCGCGATCGTGTCGCTAGGCGAAGCGCGCGCCTTGCTGCTCCGCCCACGGGGCGGCGGCGAGTCGGTCCGCTACCTGGTGGGCCACGGCGACCTCCTCGTCATGGGCGGCAGTTGCCAACGGACCTGGGAACACGCGGTGCCCAAAACCGCGCGTCCCGTGGGCCCCAGGATCAGCGTGCAGTTTCGCCCGCACGACGTGCGCTGACCGCCGCTGCGAGTTCGTCGAGCAGGTTCTCCGTCGTGGGCCAGTCGACGCAGGCGTCGGTGATCGACTGCCCGTATGCGAGATCGGCTTTGCGGCCCAACGTGAGATCTTGACGTCCCGCCGCGAGGAAGCTTTCGAGCATCACGCCGACGATCTTGCTGTCGCCCTGGGCAATTCGCTCCGAAATGCTCGCGACAACATCTGCTTGCCGATTGTGATCCTTCGCGCTGTTGCCGTGGCTGGCGTCGACAACCACCCGCTCCGGCAAACCCGCCTTCCGCAGTCGTGTCATTGTCTCGGCGACCGAGGCCGCGTCGTAATTGGTGCCACCACTGCCGCCCCGAAGTATGACGTGGCAGTCCTCGTTGCCGGAGGTCTGAATCAACGCCGCGCGACCGTCCTGCCCCATACCGGGGAACACGTGGCTCGCCGCGGCGGCGCGGGCACCGTCGACCGCAACCTGGATGTCGCCGTCAGTGCCGTTCTTGATGCCGACCGGCATCGACAGCGCGCTGCTCAGCTGCCGGTGCACCTGACTGGCCGCGGTGCGAGCACCGATTGCGCCGTAGCTGACGAGGTCGGCGATGTACTGCGGAGTGATCGGGTCGAGGAACTCACATGCGACTGGCAGTCCGCGAGAAGATATGTCCAACAGCAGCTTTCGCGCGATACTCAGTCCGGTGTTCACGTCGAAGCTGCCGTCCAGATGCGGGTCGTTGATCAGGCCCTTCCAGCCGAGCGTCGTGCGTGGCTTCTCGAAGTAGACCCGCATGACTATGTGCAGGCGGTCCCCGAGTTCTGCCGATTTCGTCGCCAGCCGCTCCGCGTACTCGAGCGCGGCGGCGGGGTCGTGTACCGAACAGGGTCCGACGACGACCAGCATTCGGTCGTCGGCACCGTTCAATACGTCGACCGTGTCGCGGCGACCGGAGCGCACGGTTGCGGCCGCGGGAGCGTCGGCGATGTGGCGCGCGCGCAGTTGCGCAGGCGAAATGAGCGGACTCACGCTGATGGTGCGCAGGTTGTCCAGTTCGGCATCGAGTGTGATTGTCACTGTTGGGCTTCCTAGTAGAAGGCCGGCCCCAGGAGAAGTCGCTTACCCAGCGAGCCGGTCTATATCCGGCTCGGGGTGGTGTGTCAGCGCAGCGCGTCCAGCATGGCTACGTAGACCGACCCACCCGGGGCCGGCTTCGTAAACCAGAAATATGCGCGTTGCATGCCGACGACCATACCAGGCGCCCACACGCGACCAACGACGCCGCGGGCACGCGCAAAGGGTCAGCCGCCCCGGTGAGTCGCGAACCATTCGTTCGTGCTCACGGGCCGCGGGCTGCACCGCGAGCCCACTCGCCGGGCCGGGTGCCCGAGCCCGAGCAAAGGGTCAGTCGCCCCGGCGTGTCACCGACCATTCGTTCGTGCTCACCGACACCGCGGGCTGCACCTCGAGCCCACTCGCCGGACCGGGCGCCGACCCCGAGCAAAGGGTCAGCCCTCCCGGCGTGCCGCGAACCATTCGTTCGTGCTCACGGGGCCGCGGGCTGCACCTCGAGCCCAGTCGTCGGGCCGGGCGCCCGAACACGAGCAACGGGTCAACCGCCCCGGCGTGTCACCGACCATTCGTTCGTGCTCACCAACACCGCGGGCTGCACCTCGCTCGCGAGCTCCCCCACGGGCCCACTCGCCAGGCCGGACACCCCAGCACGAGCAAAGGGTCAGCCGCCCCGGCGTGTCGCGAACCATTCGTTCGTGCTCGCCGCGGCTCGAGGTGCGCGACCGGTCCGCAGACTGGCCGACCGGGCCTTCGCGGCGCGAGATGGGCCGTGGCGCCACCACAATCGCCCACTCGTCGGGCCGGGCGCCCGACCCCGAGCAAAGGGTCAACCCTCCCGGCGTGTCACAAACCATTCGTTCGTGCTCACCAACACCGCGGGCTGCACCTCGAGCCCACTCGCCAGGCCGGACGCCCGAGCACGAGCAAAGGGTCAGTCGCCCCGGTGTGTCGCGAACCATTCGTTCGTGATCACCAACCCCGCGGGCTGCACCCCGTTCGCGAGCACCCCTACGGGCCCACTCGCCAGCCCAGGCGGCCCACCACGAGCAAAGGGTCAGCCCTCCCGGCGTGTCACAAACCATTCGTTCGTGATCACCGGGGTGGAAAGAGCGAATCGAAACTTATATTGCACACAACTTAATTGTGGACTACAGTTATCTCCGTGCCCGACGAACTGTCACTCGACCGCCAGCTGTGCTTCGCGCTTTACACCGCGTCGCGGGCGATGACTGCGGCCTATCGGCCAGTTCTGGAGTCACTCGGCGTCACCTATCCGCAATACCTCGTCTTGCTTGCACTGTGGGAGCGAGACGGGCGCGGCGTCGGCGACCTGTGCGACGCGTTGCACCTGGACACGGGCACGTTGTCACCTTTGCTCAAACGGCTCGAGGCGCTCGACCTCATCAAGCGGCAACGCCTCACGGCCGACGAACGTCGGGTCGAGATCCGGCTCACAGACAAGGGCGCAGGGCTTCGCGGCAAAGCCTGCGACATCCCGCACCACGTCGCGCGCAACAGCGGACTTCGCGTAGAAGATCTGGGCGACCTCAGGGAAGTCCTTGTCCGACTGACAGATTCACTCAACGCATCACTGACGAAAGTGGAAAAATGACTCTCTACACCGCAGAAGCCCTCGCTACCGGTGACGGCCGCAACGGCCACGGACGCACGTCCGACGGCAAGCTCGACCTCGATCTCACATCGCCGAAGGAACTCGGCGGCAGCGGCGAAGGCACCAACCCCGAGCAGCTTTTCGCCATCGGTTATGCAGCGTGCTTCCACTCCGCACTGCGCCTGGTCGGTGCTCGCGCGAAGGCCGACATCTCCGATTCGGCCGTCGGTGCGAAGGTCAGTCTCGTCTCCACCGACAACGGCGGCTTCGGGCTCGAAGTCGAACTCGAGGTCACCCTGCCCAACCTCGCCGCCGACGAAGCGCAAGCACTCGCCGACAAAGCACATCAGGTGTGCCCGTACTCCAATGCCACTCGCGGCAACATCCCGGTGAAGGTCACGGTCACCGACGACTAAAGCGCGAACCGAACTCCGGTCAACTTTTCGGACAGTTCCCACAACTGGGCAGCGACCGCCTCGTCCTTGGACTTCTTGCTCGATCCCTGAAGTTTCGGATGGCCGCGGTTGTTGCCCAGTTTGTCGGGTCCGACGTAGCCACCGCCCGGTGCGCCGGGTTCGGTGGCCGCGTACAGCTCAGGGAGCGCACCCATCTCGGCGCTCTGGGCGATCAGCCGATTCCCGAGGGCCAGCACTTTGTCCTGGATCGACTCGGTTCGGCCCTGCAATTCCGTGGCCGCGTAACCGGGGTGCGCACCGAGCGACTTTACTTTCGAGCCTGCCTTGTCGAGCCGGCGCTGCAACTCGTAGGCGAACATCAGGTTCGCGAGCTTCGATTGGCAGTAGGCGATCCACCGGTCGTAGCGGCGCTGTTCGAAGTTCGGATCGCCGAGGTTTATCGATCCGACCAGGTGCATGTTGCTCGAGAGGGTGACGACGCGGTCGGAAATCTTCGGCAGCAGCAGCCCGCTCAGGGCGAAGTGGCCCAAATGATTTGTCCCGAACTGCATTTCGAAGCCGTCCGCGGTCTTGCGGTGCGGCACCGCCATCACTCCCGCGTTGTTGATCAGGACGTCGACCTTGTCGACGGAATCCGCGAAGGCCCGTACCGACGCGAGGTCGGCCAGATCCAACTGCCGAACCTCGGCGCGGGTGCCGACACTGCGCGCGACCGTGTCGCCCTTGTCGACGTTGCGGCACGCAAGGATCACGTGTCCTCCCGCCGCCGCCAGCGATCGAGCAGCGACCTCGCCGAGCCCGCTGTTCGCACCTGTGACGATGAAGGTGCGGCCGGATTGATCGGCCATGTTCTGCACTGTCCATTTGTTATTGGCGCTGCTCACGGTTGCCAGCCTACTGATTACAACCCCGCAGCGGGCTAGGTCGAAAGGCCCAACCAGTCCACCGGCACTTGTATCGTCGCTGTGGACACAGCCGAGATCAGGTGAGGAGTCGATGTGAAGCCAGGCGGGCCGGCAATCGTGCGTTCGATCGTCGCCGTGATCGTTCTAGCGTTGGCATTGGCCACCGCGTGCGGCAGTGGTGACGAGAATCGCCGCGTGTCGATCGGCCATTCGCTGGGACAGTCCGAGGTCAACGGCATTCCCGAACGTATCGTGGCGCTCGGGACGCAATGGCTCGACGCGACGGAAGCACTGGGCATAACCCCGGTCGGTTACATCGACGACGTCGCCGTGAGCACGGGCGCCCCCGCACCGTGGGAGCCGCCCGAACTTGCCGACTCGGTCGCGATCGATCCCAGAGGCGACATTCTCGCTCAGGTGCAGGCGCTCGATCCCGATCTGATCCTCACGCCCGGATTCGCGGCAGACGAGAAGAACTACGGCGGACTGTCCAAGATTGCACCGACCGTGCCGAATCTCGGTAATACCCAGATCGATTCGTGGACCGCGCAGGTCGACGTCCTCGGCAAGATTCTCGATCGGGAGGGCCAGGCAGCCTCCCTCATCGCGAATCTGAACGGTCGCATCGACGCCATCGCCAAGAAATACCCCGGTCTCGCGGGCAAGACGTACGCCGCCATTCGGGTCGAGTCACCGACCGAGTTCTCGGCGATCACGGCGCCGGAAATCGGCGCGAACACCCTCTTCACAAAGCTGGGCATGAAACTGCCGCCGCAGCTGACGGCAGACCCCCAAGCCGGGCGGAAGACATTTCCGCTGGAACGCATCGTCGACTTCCCGACAGATCTGCTCGTGATCACAGCGACATCCCCCGAGGCTGCTGATGCGCTCGGCGCTGTACCCGGTTACTACGAGCTTCCGTCGGTGCAGAAGGGCAGCGTCGCGGTGCTCGACATTGCGACCGGCACCGGGCTCGAACTGTTGTCGCCGCTGTCACTGCCCTACGCGCTCGACATGCTCGATCCCACCCTCGAGGTCGCCGCTACGTGAGCCGACGCCTGCCGCGGCAGCTCGTTCGACGGTCAGCAAGCTCTCTGCGCTGTGCTCGGCGTGATACGCCGCTCCGCCACCCCGCACGCCGAACAAGCGCTTACTCCAGATCAGCCACACCACCGCAGCGACGTTGACCACCAGCGCACCGATGCGCAGGGCGGTGATGCGTTCGGTCAGTTCGTAGATCTCCAGCGGCAGAAAGATACTCGTGGCAACGACGGCGAAATATTCACCCCACCGCTGCACCAACCAGAGTCCGACCGCTTCGACGATCTGCAGGACGGCATAGGCACAGATGCCGATACCGATCCACAGCAGCGTCGTACTCGACAGGTCGAGTGCCTTGTCGATCCCGTGGACGATCTTCGAGTTGTCGATGTTCCAGCCGATTTGGTCCGCTAGTTGCCGCAAGAGCGGCAGATCCGCGTCGTAGGCCGCTCGGAAATCGGTTCGCGACGAACGGAAATGGAAGACGCCGTACGCAATCGCAAGCAGGACCAGCGCACGGGCAAACCGTTCGATGGCGAGCAGGCGCATCAACCAGCGGTCGCGGAGCAATCTGCCGTGTGGGACCTCCGGCGCCTGATCCGCGGGACCACTTCCGCGCGGTTCACCAGGAACGAAGTTCCCGCACCGCAGGCAGCGCCATGCCTCGCCGATCGCGGTGTCCACCTGTAGCCGGGCACGCAACTCGGGTTCATCCGGCGAATAAGTCTCGTGGCCACGCCAGGCGCACGATCGCAGTGCCCAATCCATTGTCGCAGCCTAGCCCCGCATTCCTGCGAACTCGTCAAACTTGGGCGAGAGCTCCCGTGACGAATACCGCGACCTCTGCGCAGATCTCGTCGACGCTGACTGCTTCGTCGCCGCCGGCAGTCACGGCGAATTCTTGTGCAAGTGAGTTGACGATGCCGATCACGGCTACCGGGAACAATCGGTAGTTCCGACCACGCGCCTCATCGCGCTCGACCGCGCGCTCGATCTCGGCGAGGATCACGGCCGACATCCGCTCCCGCCAGCCGATCCGCCACTTCTCGACGGTTGCGCTCACACCGACAACTTCGACGTAGCAGACGCGCGCACTCCGGTGATCGCGGCACGTCACTGCCAAATACGCTTCGAAGCTCCTGGTGATGCGATCCGCCAGCGGTTCTTCTGCTGCCGCGGCCAGCGCTGCAAGCGCTGCCGCGGCGGCTCGCGCGGTGATTTCCTCGACGAGCGCGATGAGCAGACTTTCGCGACTTCCCATTTCTTCGTAGAAGCTCCGCGTCGAGACGTTCGCGGTTGCGCACAGTTGCTCGATCGACGTCACGGCATAGCCTTGTGACCCGAACAGTTGCAGTGCAGCGGCTTTCAATCGTTCGCGGCGCTCGTCGCTACGCTGTTCGGAGGATCGGCCGCCGTAGCTACGCTTCGCCGGAGTGCTTCTTTCTACTGCCGCCACCGCGTCGATGCTACCGATCCGGTGCCGGTGTTCTCACCAAACGTATCGTCGGTTGCGGCAATCGGCTGACGCCTCGATGCTGAGCGCAGCAAGATTGAGTATCGGCACGCTTGTTTCTGCCGCCCCAGCTACGCGTGAAGGGATGCCATGTCGGACATCGCACCGCAAACGACCGTCGTGCTGGCAGAAGTTGCGACCCCCGTCGAACGCGAGGTGATCAGTCAGTGGCTGGCGAACGGCGGTCTCGGCCGTGACGCCGGCACCAAGACGCCGGTCCTGGTCGACCTCAACACCGACGAAGTCGTGAACCGGCTGGTCAGCCGCAGCGACAATCCGATCGTGCTGCCGGTCCGCGTGCTGTGGCTGCCGAAGGAACGCGACGGCGTCCGGCGCGCGAGCTTCAAAGACGTTGCTACACTGAACAACCCCCGAAACCCGAACCGGTTCGCCCAGCGTTGGATCGTCAAGCGCTCGCCCGATCGGCACCGCGTGCTGACCGGCGAGCCTGCGACGCTCGACGAACTGCGCAACCGCCACCTCGAATCCGGCGGCGACCCGGCGCCGCGGTCCCTCGCCCGCTACGTAGTGCGCAGTGCCGTCGTCACGTTGTCGCGTGCGGAACGGTCCGTGATCGGCGACCGCTACAAGGTGCCCCGCCTGGTCGTCGAGGAGATCTTGGACGGCGCGGCCTTCCGCAAGGAACTCGACGAGATCGCCACGAAGAGCGGCATGTCGCGAGACGAAACCTACGAACGCGCCGAAAGCGCTCTTCGTGAACTCGTCGCAACGCAAAGCCGGCTCGTGTCCGACCTCTTCAGCCAAGCCATGGCACCGATGCACAAGCGAGCGTGGACGGTGCACGCCGACGAAACCGGACTCGAGGAGCTGCGCGCACTCAATCGCCGGTATCCACTGGTCTTCCTGCCGTCGCACCGGTCCTATGTCGATGCGTTCGTGCTTGGTGACGTCCTCGCACAAAACGACTTTCCGCCGAATCACCTCATCGGTGGCGCGAACCTGAACTTCTGGCCGTTGGGGCCGATCGCCCGTCGATCCGGCACGGTCTTCATCCGCAGAAGCTTCGGGGACGACGAGATCTACCGCGCGGTCGTCGAGGAGTACTTTGCATATCTGCTCTCCAAGCGGTTCAACATGGAGTGGTATTTCGAAGGCGGCCGAACCCGTACGGGCAAGCTGCGGCCGCCGAAGTACGGCTTGCTGAACTACCTGGCCGAAGCGGTGCGCAGCGGCCGGGCCGAGGATGCGCTGCTGATTCCGGTCGCGATCAGCTATGAACGGCTCAATGAACTGGGGGCGATCTCCGACGAGCAACTCGGCGGCAAGAAGCAACCCGAGGGTCTGGCGTGGATGGCGCAGTACCTGCGCAGCCAGCAGAACTCGGCCGGTCACGTCTACCTGCGCTTCGGCGAACCGCTCTATGCGCGTGAACGTCTGATCGCGCACGGCGACATCATGGCCGATTCGGGCGCGCAACCCGACGAGGCCAAGTCGCGACTCGCCGTGCAGAAGGTCGCTTTCGAAGTTGCCGTCGGGATCAACAAGGCAACCCCGATCGTCGCCAACGCGCTTGTGACACTTGCCCTTCTGGGTGTTCGGGGCCGTGCGCTCACCGTCCCCGAAATTCAGGACATTCTCGGTCCGGTTTTGAAGTACATAGACGAGCGCAAGATTCCACAGGGCGAACTACATGTGCTTGCCTCGCGCATCGGCCTGACGGGAGTTCTCGACCGCCTCGCCCTGGCGAAGGTCGTCACCGCCTACACCGCGGGCGAACAGGCGGTGTACTCGATCGAACCGGGCCAGCACCTGATCGCGGCCTTCTACCGCAACAGTGCGATCCACTGGTTCGTCAACCGCTCGCTACTCGAACTCGGCATCTTCACCGCCGCCGACAGCGAGTCGAGCGATCCGCTTGCGGCCGGACTTGCCGAAGCCCGCCGGCTACGCGACCTGCTGAAATTCGAGTTCTTCTTCCCCGAGAAAGACGTGTGGGAAGACGAGATGCAGGCAGAACTGCTCCTTGTGGACCCGGAATGGAACGAACGCACGCCCACTGCGGCCGAGCTTCTGGACCAGCTCGTCGGCACCAAATTCATGATGGTGCACAGAACGTTACGGGCTTTCCTCGGCGCTCAGCTCGTTGTGGCGGAGCGGCTTGCGTTGCGCGATCCGGCGGCAGAGGTCGACAAGGACTCGTTCATGGACGAGTGCGTCCGGGTAGGTCAGCAGATGTTGCTACAGGCGCGGTTGCACAGTCCGGAGTCGGTGTCGTCCGAGTTGTTCGCATCGGCGTTGCGGCTGGCCGCCAACCGGAACCTCGTCGATCCGGGTGGCGACGAACTGCGCGAACGGCGCGAAGCCTTCGCAGCCGAGCTGCGGGCGCTCGGTGACCGCATAGACAGGGCCGAGTCGATGGACGCCGCGAACCGGCGGGCCTACTGATGGATCTCGACCTCATGGAACTCGACGATGCCCTCACCCGGATTCGTTCCGGTCCGCAGGGACCGACTGTCGGCGCGTTCTTCGATTTCGACGGAACGATCGTGCACGGTTTCAGCGGTGTTCCCTTCTTCCGCCATTTCGTTCGGGCCGGGCGGCTGACGGCGCGCGAGGTGGCGGCGACGATGATGTCCGGGATTCGCGGCGGCAAGACCGAAGCCGACTTCGCGCGGTTCATCGACTTGGCGCTCGCAGGCTGGCGTGGATACACCGAAGCAGAATTGGACGCCATCGGAAGTCGCCTGTTCGAGAAGCGAATTGCGGGACACCTGTATCCCGAAGCGTGGCAGCTGATCCGCGCGCACGAGCGTGCCGGTCATACGCTCGCGATCGCGTCGTCGGCGACTCGCTTTCAGATCGAACCGACTGCGCGCGCTATCGGCATCCAGCGCGTGCTGTGTACGCAACTGGAGGTCGAGGACGGTGTACTCACCGGTCGAGTCACCGACCGCCCGATGTGGCGCAGCGGCAAAGCGATGGCGGTCAAGGACTATGCCGCCGAGAGCGGACTCGACCTCGCTTCGAGCTACGCATATTCCAACGGTGGCGAAGACGTCGGGTTTCTCGCCTTGGTGGGCACCCCGACAGCAGTCAATCCCGACCGCGTGCTGAGCGGCGCAGCAGCCGAAAACAACTGGCCGATATTGCGTTTCAAGCCGCGTGGCAATACCGGACCGATCCGCGCCGCGCGGACGGTCGGCTTCTTCGCGGGTTTCGCAGGTGGAGTCGCCGCGGCGGCCGCCGGTGGTGTGAAGACCCGCGACCACATCCGCACCCGCGACAAGATCCTCGCGAATACTGGCGACTACCCCCTGAAGCTCGCGGGCATCGATGTCTCGATCAGCGGTGCCCACAATGCGGTCGAGCCACGTCCAGCGGTCTTCATCTTCAATCATCAGAGCGAACTCGATATGTTCGTGCTGGCAAAGGTTTTGCGGGGCGGCTTCACCGGCATCAGCAAGAAGGAAGTCGCGACGAACCCGGTCTTCGGTCCCCTGTTCAGATACATGGGCGCCACCTTCATCGACCGACAGAACACCGAAAAGGCAAAGGCAGCATTGCTTCCCGTCGTCGAAACCCTCAAAGGCGGACTGTCCATCGTCATCTCGCCCGAGGGCACGCGCTCACTCACACCGACGCTCGGTCCGTTCAAGAAGGGCGCCTTCCACATCGCAATTCAGGCTGGTGTGCCGCTGATCCCGATTGTGATCCGCAACGCTGGAGAGATGCTGTGGCGCAACGGAACAGCACTTCGATCTGGCACTGTGGATGTCGCCGTGCTCGACCCGATCGACGTAACAGGTTGGGATCCAGACGATTTGAACGAGAACGTCGACACCGTCCGGCAACTGTTCGTCGACACACTGGCGAACTGGCCGGCGAAATAGCGTGCTCCCGATCCGCGACGGACTGAACCCGACGCGGCTGCGGCTGCCTGCCGGCGAGTGGCCGACGGTGCTGGAGTACCTGGTCGGACGGTTCCCTGACGACGCCACGCGAATCCGGGAAAAGGTAGGCCTCGGCGAGGTCGTCGACGAGCGCGGCACCGCTATTACCGGCGAAACCCCATACCGCGCCGGTAGTTTCGTCTTTCTCTACCGTGATCCACCACACGAGGACCGCGTCCCGTTCGAGATCGACATCCTGCACCGCGACGATGACCTACTCGTCGTCGACAAACCGCATTTCCTGGCCACGATGCCGCGCGGCATGTACGTCGTCGAGACGGCACTGGTCCGGCTCCGGCGCGAACTCGGCCTTCCCGACCTCAGTCCAGCCCACCGGCTCGATCGACTGACGGCCGGCGTCCTGGTTTTCACGGTCCGCCCGGAAGTCCGGCGCGCGTATCAGATGCTGTTCGCAGAACGCCTGGTGCGCAAGACGTATCACGCAATTGCGGGTTTCGATCCCGCGCTCGAGTTGCCACGGACCGTGCGCAGCCGGATCGTGAAAGAACGCGGCGTGCTCCAGGCCAGGGAGGTGGCGGGCGACCCGAACAGCGAGACCGTCGTAGAACTCCTGGACCGGAACGGTGACCACGGGTTGTACCGCCTGCTCCCCCACACCGGCAAGACGCATCAACTGCGCGTGCACATGAGTTCGCTCGGCATACCGATTGCCGGCGACAATTTCTACCCGGTGCTGTACGACGTCGCGCCCGGCGACTACTCGAATCCGCTACGGTTACTTGCCCATTCGCTCGAATTCGACGACCCGATCACCGGCGCCGCCCGCCGATTCGTCAGTGCGCGGACGCTCGGAAACCTCGCGGAGCAGACCCCGTCCAACGGCGAAAAGCATGCGTGAAGCTCGCCGTCTCGGCGTACCCCAACCGCTCGGCAACCTCGGCGACCGATAGCCGGGTCTGACCGAGCAGGTCTTGCGCGACCTGCATGCGGACCTCGTCGAGCAGGCTGCGGTAGGAGGTCCCCTCCTCGATCAGGCGGCGGCGAAACGTGCGCGGTGCAAGAAACAGCGACGCCGCAACCTGTTCCGCCGTCGGCGACCGTGCCGGGTTGCCGAGCAACACGTTGCGGACCTGGCCCGTGAGGCCGGTGTGCGTTTCGGACCGCTCGAGCAGTTCTCGGCATTGCTGCTCGGCCATTGCGGCTGTGTGCGGGTTCGCGAGCGGCAGCGGGAGCTCGACGCTGCTCCGACTGAAGCACGCGGCATACCGCGGCGCACCGAACTGGATGTCCGCATTCACCAGAGCGCGCAACCGCTCTGCGACCTCACGACCGGGGGATCGATGCGGTAGTTGAACACGATCCAACGGCACAAGGGGACCGACGAGCTCGCCCCGGAGCGCGTCGATGATCCCGATGTCACGTTCGGCGACGAAGGTCCGGTGCGACGGCGGCGCGGGTCCCGGGTCGACGACAAGCGCTACCTCGTCCCCCTCGTGCTGGGCTGTGATCTGACAGTAGGAAAAGGACAAATCGAGATAGCGCAGGCCGAGGTCGATTGCCGCCTGCAGCGTGGGACTGCTGATGAGCGCATATCCCCAAATGCCATGCGTTGTGACGTGGTAGCGCCGCCCTACTTCGATCCCGAGGCCCGGCCGGTCCAGCGCCGAACACAGATTGGCAATGACCGCGAGTTCCTGCTCTCGGGAAACCACGAGTTCGGGAGCTGCCAGCCCGGCAACCGACAACCCGGTGCCGCGCAGGCACTCGTCGGCCGCGAATCCCTGTTCGACGGCGAACTCCGTCATCAGCGCAACGCTCGGTGCGCGTCGCCGAACCAAAGCTGCCGTCACGCGAATCCCTCGTATCGATCGCCGCCGTGGCCAAATCTATCAAAATTGTGGCCGCCGCTCCCCTGGGTTCTGAGCTGTCGGAGCAATACAGTTGGATGGTGGCACGTGACGCACGTCACGGCCTCCACGCCAAGGAGAATGAGTGACCGAGCAGGATTCTTTCGATTACGTCATCGTCGGCGCAGGTAGCGCGGGCTGCGTGCTCGCCAATCGACTGAGTGAGAATGCCGGGACATCCGTGCTCTTACTCGAGGCCGGCGGCGAAGACGATGCCGACGAGATTCACATTCCCGCCGCGTTTGCGGGGCTGTTCAAGACCAAGTTCGACTGGAACTACGAAACGACCGAGCAGAAACACATGGGTGGCCGAAAGGCATTCTGGCCACGTATGAAGGCGCTCGGTGGCTGTTCGTCGATGAACGCCATGATCTACATCCGCGGGAACCGCGCGGATTACGACGGCTGGCGTGACAACTACGGCGCCGAAGGCTGGGGCTACGACGACATCCTTCCGTACTTCGTGAAGTCCGAATCGAACACCCGTCACAGCGCTCCGTATCACGGCACGGACGGTCCGCAGCATGTCGAAGACCGCCGCTATACCCACGAGCTGACCGACGCCTGGGTCGAGGCGGCAGTCGCCAGCGGGCTCAAGCCGAACGACGACTTCAACGGCGCCGATCAGGAAGGCGCCGGCCGCTACCAGGTGACGTGCAAGAAGGGGCACCGGTGGTCCACCGCCGACGGCTACTTGCGGCCGGCGCTGGAACGACCGAACCTCACGGTCCGCACGAACGCCCTCACCACGAAGGTGCTGCTTCGCGGCACCAAGGCGATGGGCGTGACGTACCAGAACAAGGGCGTCGAGCACACGGCGTACGCGAACGCCGAAGTCATTCTCTCGGGCGGCGCGATCAACTCGCCGCAACTGCTGATGCTGTCGGGAATCGGTCCGGCCGCGCATCTGCGCGAGGTCGGCGTCGACGTCGCCGTGGATCTGCCCGGCGTCGGCGAGAACCTGCACGATCATCCCGTGATTCCGTTGCTCTGGTACACGAAGGGCACTTCCGACCTCACCGATTTCGTCAACCCGGCCCGTCTCATCCAGTGGCAGGCAACCGGACGTGGTCCGCTTGCGTCGAACGTCGGCGAAGGCGGCGCGTTCTTCGCATCCCGAGACGGTTTGGCCGCACCCGACATCCAGATCCACGTCGCTCCGACGGGCTTCTACGACAATGGTTTCCGCGAGCCCCTTTCGCAAATGTTCACGTGCGGTGTGACACTCGTGAACGTCGCCAGCCGGGGCAACCTGCGGCTGCGGTCTGCCGACCCGTCCTGGAAGCCGGCGATGGATCCTGCGTACTTCGCGGATCCGGCCGACATGGATGCCGTAATCGCCGGCTGTCGAACATCTTTCGATATCGCCGAGCATGCACCGATCAACGGTTTCCTCGATCGCCCGTTCATTCCGGGCAAGGTCGACGGCGCGACCGACGAAGAACTCGCCGAGCACGTTCGCACCTGGACGCAGACGCTCTATCACCCCGTCGGCACCTGTGCGATGGGTGGCAGCGACGATTCGGTCGTCGATCTACAGCTACGCGTTCGCGGTGTCGACAACCTGCGCGTAGTCGACGCGTCCGTCATGCCGGAAGTCGTCCGGGGCAACACCAACGCACCAACGATCATGATCGCCGAAAAGGCCGCCGACCTCATCCTCGGCCGCACCCCGTCAGGAGCTACCAGATGACCACCACAGCAGACGTTTCCACCGAAACCTTCGATTCACTCGATCCTGCGACCGGTGACGTCGTAGGTACCTACCCGGTCAATACAGCCGAGCAGGTCGACGAGACCGTCGAAAAGGCGCGCGTCGCAGCGGAATGGTGGAGTGGGCTCACCTACGACGAGCGTGGCCAGCGGCTACGCGCATTCGCCGGTGTCATCGCGCGCCGGATGGCTCAACTCGCAGACGTGATTCACCTCGAGACCGGCAAGCCGCATTCCGATGCCCAACTCGAGGCCGCTCTGGCTCTCGACCACATCGCCTGGGCGTCGAAGAACTCCAAGAAGGTTCTGGGCCGCAAGAGCGTCTCGTCGGGCCTGATCATGTCGGACCACTCGGCGTCGGTGGAATACCTGCCGCTCGGCGTGATCGGCGTGATCGGTCCGTGGAACTACCCCGTCTTCACCCCGCTGGGCTCCATCACCTATGCGCTCGCGGCCGGCAACGCGGTCGTCTTCAAGCCGAGCGAGTACACGCCTGGCGTCGGCGCGTGGCTGGTCAACGCGTTTGCGCAGGTTGTTCCGGAAGCTCCTGTACTGCAGCTGATTACAGGTTTCGGCGCCACCGGAGAAGCGCTGTGCCGGTCGGGTGTGAACAAGATTGCGTTCACGGGTTCGGCAGCGACAGGCAGGCGCGTCATGCACGCGTGCGCCGACACGCTGACGCCGGTGATCATCGAGGGCGGCGGCAAGGACGCACTCATCGTCGATGCGGACGCCGACATCAAGAAGGCCGCCGACGCAGCCGTCTGGGGTGGTCTCGCCAATGCCGGCCAGACCTGCGTCGGAGTCGAGCGTGTGTACGTCCATCAGGATGTGTACGACGAATTCATCACCGCCGTAACCGAATTGGCCGAGCCAATTAGAGCGGGCGGCGACGCGGACGCCAAAATCGGCGCCATGACGATGCCGAGCCAGCCCGACGTGGTCCGCCGGCACATCACCGACGCGCTCGAGCGCGGCGGCCGGGCAATTCTCGGCGGCCTCGGATCGGTCGGCGAGCGGTTCGTCCAGCCGACGATCCTCGTCGACGTGCCGGAAGACTCCATCGCGAACACCGAGGAAACGTTCGGACCGACGCTGACCATCGCCAAGGTTCGCGACATGGACGAGGCAGTGAAGCTGACGAACAACTCGAAGTACGCCCTCGGCTCCACGGTGTTCTCGAAGAAGCGCGGCAAGGAGCTCGCCCACCGCATCCGGTCGGGAATGACGGCCGTCAACTCCGTCATCTCGTTTGCGGCAATTCCGTCGCTCCCGTTCGGCGGCATCGGCGACTCCGGCTTCGGCCGCATTCACGGTGCCGACGGGCTCCGCGAGTTCACCTACGCCAAAGCTGTTGCGAGCCGGCGCATGCCGGGCCTCATGAACCTCACGAGCTTCGGTCGAACGGCCTCGAACGACAAGGCAGTCATAACCCTCGCCAACGTGCTTCACGGACGCGGCTGATCCCAGATCGGTCCCCAGACACCCCCACTTGGCTCTCGAGTGGGGGTGTTTTGGACTTCACGCCGTCACCGACAATATTTCTTGTCTTGACAAATTTTGTTTTCGGTACGACAGTTGTCCCATGCACGAAGTAGCAGTCATCAACAGTTCGGCCGCCGCCGAGATCTCGCTGGACCCCACCCGGGCCGCGTTGCTGGCCGCACTGGTCGAACCGGGTTCCGCATCGAGCCTGGCCGGCCAGGTCGGGCTGACGCGACAGAAGGCCAACTACCACCTCCACGCGCTCGAAAAGCACGGGCTGATCGAACTCGTGGAGGAACGCAAGAAGGGCAACGTCGTCGAGCGGCTGATGCAAGCGACCGCCGCGTCCTTCGTCATCTCCCCTACCGCGCTCTCGGCAGTCGCGCCAGATCCCAGCCGGTTCCCGGACCAGCTGTCGGCACGCTGGATGCTCGCGCTCGCCGCACGGCTGGTCCGTGAGGTCGGTGACCTCATCACCGGCGCAACAGCGGCCAAGCGGCAACTCGCGACCTTTGCGATCGACAGCGACATTCGTTTCGCCTCGGCCGCGGACCGTGCCGCATTCGCAGAAGAGCTGAGCGAGTCAGTCAAGACACTGGTTGCCAAGTACCACAACGAAACTACGGCGAACGGGCGCAACCACCGATTCGTCGTCGCCCTACATCCGAGCCCCAAGAAGGAGCAATAGCCATGCCCGAGTTCAAGATTCAGCGCCAGGTCGTACTGCACGCCAGCCCGCAGGAGGTGTTCGACGCGATCACCGCGGGCACGGCGGGCTGGATGTTTCCGACGGGTGGCGACCCTGCAATCGACGGCACGCAGCCCGATGCCGACCCCGTCGTCGCGTGGGAACCGCCCAACAAGTTTGCGGTACGCCAGGAAGCCGACGGGTGGTTCAACGCCCTCGAGTACCTGATCGAGGCGCGCGACGGCAGTACGGCAACGCTTCGGTACGTGCATTCCGGCATCTTCACCGACGACTGGGACAACCAGTACGACGGCGCCGGCAGGCACACCGATTTCTACCTCCACAGTCTGGGCCAGTATGTACGTCATTTCCCCGGCCGACCGGTCACCTACGTGTCCGCAGATGGACCGCAAGGATCGGCGACACCCGACGGAGTCGACATCCTCCGTCGGGCAATCGGATTGGGCGCCACCGCACAGGTCGGAGACGCGGTAACTTTCGATGTGCCCGGCTTGGGCACGATCGACGCCGAAGTCGATTACGCCAACGACTACTTCATCGGCCTCCGCAGCGCCGACACCCTGTACCGCTTCTATGGCCGCAACCACTTCGGCGGCACAGTCGACGCCGCGCATCACATCTTCGACCCGACCGCCGACCAGGAGGCGACGCAGGCAGCGTGGCAAGCCTGGCTCGACAACGTTTACGCCTGACGACTTGACCTCAACCATAGTTCAGGTTGAACACTCGTATGCAGACAACCCGAAACCCCTAGGAGTTCAGATGACCACCACCCTCGAAACCCGCACGCAGCGAATCAAATCCCTCGAACTGACCCGTGTCGAAGCCGTCGTGGCGACCGTCGTAGTCGGCCTCGCCGTGAACCTCTTACTGTGGCTCATCGGCCTCGGCGCCGGTGGCTCGTTCGAGGTCACCGATGCCGGCGAAAAGATGACTGTCGCGCCGGGCGGCGTCGTCGTCCTGTCCGTCGTGCCCACGATCGTCGGTATGACCGCCGCCGCACTGCTGTCACTCCGATGGGTGAGCGTGATCCGTATCGCCCAGGTCGTCGGACCGGTCCTGTCGCTCGCCACGATCGCGGGAACCATCCTGTCCGACTTCGACGGTGCGTCCACGGTGTCGCTCGCCGCGATGCACGTCGCACTCGCCGCGGTCGTCTACTTCGGACTCGAGGGCATGCGCCGCGGCATCACCAAGTAGTTCGCAACGTCGCGCCGAGCTTGGCGGCCTCGTAGTGCGCCAGCTCGCGCGCGATTTGCGCGTCAGCGGTAGCAAGCTTCGGCCCGAATCGTCTGTTCGAACGCCATTTCGCGGGTCGGCTCACCGACGACCGATTGACCGCGCCGCTGACGATTCTGGGCACATTCCGCGACTGAACTTCTTGACCAAGTAGCGCGTGAAAAGGGGAGAATCAAGACATCACGATCTTGAACAGCCCACCTGAGGAGTTCGAATGCCCGGTGCACTTTCGGTCAGGTCGTTGACTCTGACCAGAACCCAAGCCGTTCCTGCCACCGTGCTCGGCGCGCTCGCCGTCAACCTGGTGATCTGGTTGATCGGATTGGCTGCAGGCGGCAGTTTCGAGTTCGTCGACGAGAACGATGTAGCACGAAAGGCCGCGCCGATGGGTGTCATCGTCCTGACGCTCGGACCGGCAACGGTCGGCATGCTGGCCGCGGCACTGCTCTCGCTGCAGTGGCCGATCTTCGTTCGGATCGCGCAGGTCATCGGCCCGGTACTGGCTCTTCTGACGATCTGGCTCACGATCGACGCGGACTTCGACGGCGTGAGTACGACCGCCCTTGCCGCGATGCATGTGGTCCTCGCAATCGCACTCGTCGTCGGCCTGGAAGCGATGTACCGCGGAATCAACGTGCGCGCGCAACAGGGAATCCGATGACCACCTTCGACGGACTGCCCACCCATCCACTTCTCGTCCACGTCATCGTCGTACTCACACCGCTGACCGCGGTGCTCGCAATCGCGTGCGCCCTCTGGCCCGCGGCACGCCGCCGATTCATCTGGCTGCTGCTGCCGTTCGCCTTGATCGTCCTCGTGCTCACCCCCATCACAACCAACGCGGGCGAATGGCTCGAAGACCAGTTCGGCGAAGTGCCTGCCATCGAAACCCACGCCGACCTGGGCGAGACGATGATCTACTTCGCGCTCGCGCTGACGCTCGTCGCAGCGGCAGTCACGGCGGTGCACTACTTCGAGCAGCGCGCGAAACCGTTGAAACCCGCCGTGGTGTGGGCGATCGCTGCTGTCACGATCGTTGTGGCGATCGCGACGTGCGTGCAGGTCTACCGCATCGGCGACTCGGGTGCTCGCGCCGTGTGGGGCACGACCGCTCTCGCCGAGCCCTAAGTCGAGGCAGCAGCGGGTTCGTCCTCTTCCGCTTCCGCCGTATCGGCGAGGTGGGCGCTCGGCGCGAAGTCGTCGGCGTCCGGCCATTCGATCTCGTCGGGCAATGTGTAGTTCTTCGTCATTGTCTCGGTCAACCGGCGATGCAATCTGGCCCGTTCTACGTCGGATTCCGCGTTTCGGTGCTTTGCATGAGCGAGGTTCTTCATCTCGAGCGGATCCGCCGCCAGGTCGTACAGTTCGTACTCCATCGGAGCGCCGCCATACGGGTCGTAATACACCGCATACTTCCAGAGGTCCTCGACGATCGCGCGGATGAATCGGGCCCCCGTCACGGGAAAGACGTCGTCCTCGTAGGTGAAGTGCAGCACGTCCTGAACCGTGACTGCCGGATCAGCCAGAATCGGGGTGAGGTCGTGTCCCCTGAAACCGTGGTTTTCGCGGCCCGGCGCGTCCGCAATCGTCGCGAGTGTTGGCAGAACATCGATCAGGCTCGCGAACGAATCCGTCTGCTTCGGTTCCGGATACATCCGCGGATTGGAGAAGATCAGCGGAACACTCAATGATTCCCGGTAGGCGTTGTAGAACTTCTGCCGACTGCGGCCGTGTGCCATGCCGAGCTCACCATGATCACTGGTCCGGACGATCAGCGTGTCGTCGGTGAGCCCTTTTGCGTCGAGCGCATCGAGGACCTTCATGATCTCGCTGTCGACCTGCTTGTGCAGATATGCATAGAAGTTGGCATAGGTGAGTTGCCGCTCTTTCGTGCGGACATGTCCCGTCGCGAGGCCGAGGAACTTCCGAAATCCAGCGTGCACACTGGGTTTCGTCGACAGATCGTCGTCCACGCTTGCCGGAAGGCCGATTCCGACGTCCTTGAAGTCTTCCAGACGATAGCCGCCCTGGGCATACGTGGGAGTGAAGTTCCGTTCCTTCAACGCACGAATGCCGCGGCCCGGATACTCCTGCACGTCGTGCGGATTGACGAGCGCGACGATGAGGCAGAACGGCTCAGGTCGGTCGTAGGTCTCGATGAAGTTGACCGCGCTTTCGCGGTGCATGTCTTCGTGCGGACGATCATGTCCCGCCGCGGTGCCGGTGCCGTCGACGAAGCGTCCATCATTGTTGACGGATCCACCGCCGAGATCGGCCAGGCTGGTCGGATCGCTCATATCCGGCGGATTCCAGCCGTGGAAACCGTACCGGTTCGCCAGGTGTTTCTTGTCCGCGTCGGACCAGTAGTACCGCTTCATCTCGGCGTTGTAGCGGACGGGACGGGTCAGGTGCAGTTTCCCTTTGAGTGCGACGTGGTAGCCGGCCGCAGCCATCGTCGTCGCAAGGTTTGGCAGGCGACTGGGCAGGACCGAAAGATGGCGTTGCACTTCGGATTTGGGATCGTCACTCGTGACAATGTTCTTGACACCGTGCTCGGCCGGATACCGACTGGTAAGTAGGGTGCCGCGGCTGGCCGAACACGCCGCCGCATTGCACTGGGCACGGGTGAACTGCATACCGTGCGCCAGTATTCGATTCCGGGCCGGGAGATTGGCCTCCGCCCAGCCGTCCGGCCAGTGCATCACTTCACGCTCTTGGTCGGTGATGATGATCAGAATGTTGGGCTTGCTCGGCAGGTCTGCGAAGGTCACGGCGCCCTCGATTCGTTCGACTGCGAACTCGGTGCGCAAATTCTAACGCTGCCGTTATGGTGATGAGCAATGATTCTCGACCCGCATGCACCGCCCGCTCCAGACATGATCTGGATTCCGGGCGGCGAGTTTCTCATGGGATCCGACGACCACTATCCGGAAGAAGCTCCCGCACATCGAGTCTCCGTCGACGGGTTCTGGATCGACCGTTTCCAGGTGACGAACACCCAGTTCCAGAAGTTCGTCGCCACAACGGGTTACGTGACGCTCGCGCAACGCGCACCGAATCCGGCCGACTATCCCGGCGCGCACCCGGACATGCTTGTTCCGTCCTCGACGGTTTTCGTGCAACCGAAGGTTCCCGTAGACCTGAGCAACCACTACAACTGGTGGCGATTCGTTCCCGGTGCCGACTGGCGCCACCCGCGGGGTCCGGATTCGTCCATCAAAGGCAAGTCGAAACATCCCGTCGTGCATGTCGCCTTCGAAGACGTCGAGGCGTACGCAGCATGGGCCGGCAAGCAACTCCCCACCGAAGCGCAATGGGAATTCGCCGCACGCGGTGGGCGCGATGCTGTCGAGTTCGCTTGGGGTAACGAACTTTTGCCGGATGGCAGGTTCATGGCCAACACCTGGCACGGCGATTTCCCGCTGACGAACCATATGCCGGACGGCTTCAAATGGACCTCTCCGGTCGGCACGTTTCCGGCGAACGGGTTCGGCCTGTACGACATGATCGGAAATGCCTGGGAGTGGACGACCGACTGGTTCGGCGACCGGCATATGGTCACGCATGCGTGCTGCACTGTCACCAATCCGCTTGGTGGCGAACGGGACACGAGCTACGACCCCGCCGAACTGGCGCAGGGCCTCCGCATCCCGCGCCGAGTGATCAAGGGCGGTTCACACCTGTGCGCGCCGAACTACTGCCGGCGCTACCGGCCTGCCGCCCGGATGCCGCAGACAATCGATACGTCGACGTCGCATCTGGGATTCCGCTGCATCGTCCGCGCGTAGCCGTCTCCTATGCTATGTTGCATAGCATATTGCCGACGGAGGAAGCCACGTGAGCGAAGAGAAGCTGAAAACGACCGCGTGCGTGCTGTGCGAATGCAACTGCGGAATCACCGTCGAACTCGACGGACGTCGATTCGCGAAGATCCGCGGCGACAAGACGCACCCCGCATCGGAGGGTTACACCTGCGAGAAAGCAATGCGCCTCGACCTCTACCAGAACGGCCCACATCGCATCTCCACGCCTATGAAGCGCGTTGCGGACGGCAGCTACGTCGAAATCGACTGGGACACAGCACTCGACGAGATCGCAGCAAAGTTGACCGCGATCAAAGCGCGCTACGGCGGCGACACGATCTTCTTCTATGGCGGCGGTGGACAGGGCAACCATCTCGGTTCGGCGAACGCTCTCGCGCTGCGCGGGGCGTTGGGCTCGACGTTCCACTCGAATGCGCTGGCACAGGAAAAGACCGGCGAAATCTGGGTCGATGGCCGCCTGTACGGCGGGCACACCAAGGGCGATTTCGAGCACGCCGAAGTCCTGGTGTTCGTCGGCAAGAATCCCTGGCAATCGCACAGCTTCCCGCGCGCCCGGCCCACCCTGAAGCAGGTCGCGACCGACCCAGCACGGTCGATGATCGTCATCGATCCCCGAGTCAGCGAAACCGCAGCCATGGCCGACTACCACCTGCAGGTTCGACCGGGTGGCGATGCGTGGCTGGTCGCCGCACTGGTCGCGGTGATTGTGCAGGAGAACCTCGTCGACGCCGACTTCATCGCGGCGCATACCAGCGGCTACGACGAGGTACGTGCCGCTTTCGCGGCCGTCGACATCCCCGCATTCGCTGCGACCAGCGGTGTCTCGGAAGAGCAGATCCGTTCCGCGGCAAGGCGAATCGCGACAGCGTCGAGCGTCTGCGTGTACGAGGACCTCGGCATTCAGCAGGCACCGAACAGCACCCTCGTCTCGTACCTGAACAAGATGCTGTGGATCCTCACCGGCAATTTCGGCCGCCCTGGCACGATGTTTCTGCACTCCAGCTTCGCCGCCCTTGCCGGCGGATCCGGACCGCCCGTAGGCCCGCGCCGCACGCCGACTCGGTTGGACCGGGCGAAGAAGGCCGCGACCACCAGGGCCGTCACATTGGCAGGCACAGCGCTCGGCCGAGCCCTTCCGGCTCTTTCGGGCCCCCTCGGACCCGTCGTCGAAAGCGGGTCACGGCGCTTGCTCGAGGCGATGGTGCCGCTTGCCGGTGGCATGCTTTCCGGCGGTGGCGGGGGTGGGGCAGGCCGAACGACGCCAGTCACCGGAGCGAAGATCATCGGCGGACTCATTCCGTGCAACTCGATCGCCGACGAAGTTCTGACCGACCACCCCGACCGCTTCCGGGCGATGTGGATCGACAGTTCGAATCCTGCTCACTCGCTCGCCGACTCGAAACGCTTCCGCGACGCCATGCGCGAACTCGAGTTGTCGGTCGTCATCGATGTCGCGTTCACCGAAACCGCACGGCAGGCAGACTACGTACTCCCGGCGGCGAGCCAATTCGAGAAGCCGGAGGCAACCTTCTTCAACTTCGAGTTTCCGAAGAACGTCTTCCACCTGCGCAAACCGATCCTCGAACCGATGACGGGCACTAGGTCGGAGCCGGAGATCTACGCTGCGCTGCTGCGCCGGATGAACGTCGTGGACGAGGCGACGCTCGATCGCCTGCGAACTGCCGCGCGGGCAGGGAGGGACACCTTCGGTGCGACCTTCCTCGCGACTGTCGCCGGCGCACCGCGGCTCGCGAAGGTCGCGCCGTACCTGCTCTACGAAACGCTCGGGGAGACGCTGCCGCGTGAATTGCGCGGCGCCGCTGTGTTGTGGGGTGTCGCCCAGATGTGCGCTCTGTCGAACGGTGCGGCAGTCGCGCGCGCTGGTTTCACAGGTAAAGGCCTCACGCCTGGGAACAGATTGTTCGATGCGGTCCTGAACACGCCGACCGGTGTCGTGTTCACCGCCGACACCTGGGACGACGTGTGGCACTACGTCAAGCGCCGGGACCGCCGCTTCACCATCGCGGTCGACGACTTCCTCGACCAGGTCCGCGGCCTCGGCACCGCACGGTCGGTGTGGACGACCGACGAGTTCCCGCTCGTTCTCGCCGCCGGAGAACGGCGCTCGTTCACTGCGAACACGATCATGCGCAATCCCGAATGGCGACGGCGAGATCGCCAGGGGAACCTGCGGATCAGCGCCGGCGATGCGGGAGCGTTGCGCATCGCCGACGGCGAGAGCGCGCGCCTGGTCACCGAACGCGGCGAGGCAATTGTCACCGTCGAGATCAGCGACATGATGGCGAGCGGAAACATCGCCCTGCCCAACGGGTTCGGTCTCGACTTCCCAGCCGCAGACGGTTCGAGCCGGTCCGCGGGCGTGGCACCGAACGAGCTGACGAGCCTCGGCCTCAAGGACGAGTTCGCCGGCACGCCATGGCACAAGCACGTCCCGGCCCGGCTGGAAGCGCTCGCCCCTGTGCGCGATTAGCGAGTCCCTGGACTCTCCAACCGCGCACGGGGTGTCAGCCGTGAGCTATGTAGGACTCCAACTGCTCGCGGTCGCTCTCGAGCTGGCTGATCCGGCTCTTCACTACGTCGCCGATGCTGACAATGCCCGCGAGTGAGCCGTCAGGGTCGACGACCGGCATATGGCGGACACGACGCTGGGTCATCGCCTCGGCGAGGCTGTCGACCGTGTCGTCGGGCGCGCATGTGTAGACGTCCTTGGTCATGATCTCCGATACCCGGCTGTGCATGAGGGCCTCGCCGTCTGCGTGCAACTTTCGCACGACATCTCGCTCGGAAACGATGCCGATCACCCGCTGCCCGTCGAGCACAACCAAGGCACCTACGTTGTGATCCGCAAGGGCGGCAATCAGTTCCGCGACAGTCGCCGTCGGCTCGACCGTCGCTACAGCCGCGCCCTTGACCCTCAGCACGTCTGAGATCCGCATCTCGAACACCTCGATCCAGCATTGGTTCGTGCGAAACGTGTGATTGCTCCAGGATATTCACACAGCAGCGCTGGTGAAAGGTGCTTACGAACCTGGTTTTGCCGTGTCGGCCAGCGAAGCATCCAGTACGGCCATGAGATGACGGCGAATCACGGGCCAGTTCGCGTAGACGTCACCCATGCCCGGTATGGGCGACATGATGACGGCCCCCCGAATCGTCGACACCGCCAGATCGATCAGATCGCCGAAATCCGGCCGTGCGGCGTAGGTCGGGACCATCGACACCGCAATCGATTGCATTGCAGTTCTGCCGAATCCGAGGATGGCGCCGATGTTCGCGGCCATGTCGGGGTCGGTTCGTGCGACATTGAACAATTCGAAGACCGCGGGGCAGATCGGCAGGTTGTGCAACTCCCACAGGCGTTCCAGCAGAATCTCCGCACGCTCGCGCTCGGTATCCGCATCGATCGGGCGCGCGGCCGCTTGCGCAGCGAGTTGTTCGACCAACCGGTGCATTGCGGCCTCGACGAGAGTTGTTTTGGTCGGGAAGTAATGCTGCTGCGCGCCTTGGCTGACACCCGCCCGGTCGGCGACGCCTCTGGTGGTCAGAGCTGTGTAGCCGACGTCGACGAGCGTTTCGATAGTCGCGTCGAGTAGGGCCGTGACTGTCGCAGCGCGGCGCTCGGCCTGCGTTCGCGTGCGGGTTTCCATCGTCGGATCGTAGCGACTCCCGACTTATAAGTCGAGGGACTTGTAAGTCACTCGACTGGTAACTAGAGTCCGACCTTGCAAGTCAACGTTGACGAGGAGCGGTATGAAGCAACTGAATGGCAAAGTCGCTGTCGTGACCGGCGCGGGATCCGGCATCGGTCGTGCACTGGCGATCGACCTGACAAAGCGAGGTGCGCGGGTCGCGATCTCCGACGTCGACGCTGCCGGACTCGCCGAAACGGCGAAGATCTGCCGGACGCACGGCCCGTCGCCGCATGTCCAGGTCCTCGATGTCAGCAACCGCGAGGACATGACCGCGTACGCCGATACGGTCGCCAAGTTCTACGGCACGGTCAACCTCGTCATCAACAACGCCGGCATCACGATCTTCGGAACCGTCGAGGACTCGCCGTATGCGGACGTCGAGAAAGTCATGAACGTCGACTTCTGGGGCGTCGTGCACGGCACCAAGGCCTTCCTCCCACACCTGATAGCTTCCGGCGACGGGCACATCGTGAACATCTCCAGTGTCTTCGGTCTGTTCAGCGTGCCGACCCAAAGTTCTTACAATGCAGCAAAGTTCGCAGTTCGCGGCTATACGGAGTCGCTACGCCAGGAGATGCTGGTCGCCGGCCATCCCGTCGGCGTCACCTGTGTGCACCCGGGCGGCATCAAGACCAACATCGTCCGGAACGCGACGTCGAGCACGGGCGTCGAGATGGAAGCCCTGCGAAAGCTTTTCGAGGAGAAGCTGACTCACACGAGCCCGGAGTCTGCCGCTCAGACGATCCTGCGCGGTGTCACGTCGAGCGACTCGCGCGTCCTGATCGGTTTGGACGCAAAGGCTTTCGACCTGATCGTTCGGGTGCTCGGCCCGAGCTATCAACGAATCTTTGCCACGGCAAGCAGATTCCTGCTGGGAGCGCACGTCGCCCCGAAGGTGCCTGCAGCGAAATCACCTGAGGCGGTGTCCGTATGACCAGGACAGTCGCACTGACCGACGCCGTCGCACTCCCCTGCGGCCAGCAGTTGCCCAACCGCTTCATGAAGTCCGCGCTGAGCGAGGCGCTCGCCGATTCCCGCAACCGTCCCACCGAGCGTCTCGAAAGGCTCTACGCGCGTTGGTCAGATGGTGGATACGGGCTCGTGGTCACCGGAAATGTGCAGGTCGACGGCAGGCATCTCGGCGAGCCGGGCAACGTCGTCGTCGAGGACGACTCGAATCTCGACGGCTTGAAACGGTGGGCCGCAGGCTTCAAGGAAGGCGGCACGCCGCTCTGGATGCAGATCAATCATCCTGGACGGCAATCGAATCCACTCGCCCGCAGCAAGCCGGTCGCGCCGAGCGCGATCGCGGCGAAGGTGCCGGGCGCGACGCGGCCCCGTGAACTGACCGATGCCGAGATCGTAGACATCATCGAACGATTTGCGACGACCGCCGCCGTTGCCGAAGCCGCCGGATTCGACGGCGTCCAGATCCATGGTGCGCACGGCTACCTGGTGACGCAGTTTCTCTCACCGCTGGTCAACCAGCGGACCGACCGTTGGGGCGGAGATGCGACACGGCGCCGGCAGTTCGTGCTCGAAATCGTGCGCCGGATTCGCAGCAACGTTTCGCCCGGGTTCGCCGTCGGCATCAAACTCAATTCCGCAGATTTCCAGCGGGGCGGGTTCACCGAGGACGAGTCCCGCGACGTGGTCCGTGCGCTGGTGGACGAAGGCATCGACATGATCGAGGTCAGCGGTGGTTCCTACGAAGCCCCCGCGATGATGGGTGCCGTCCGCGCGTCGACGGCAGCGCGTGAGGCGTACTTCCTCGACTACGCGCGGTCGGTTGCCGACCTCGCCGGCAATGTCCCGATTGCCGTCACGGGCGGCTTCCGCACCCTGGCCGCAATGGCCGAAGCTGTTTCCGCCGGCGACTGCGACATCGTCGGGCTCGGTCGTCCCGCATGCACGACGCCCGACGCACCGAGCGCGCTGCTGGAGCAGCGAACCGACAAGCTGACCACGGGCCGGATCTCCCTCCCCATGTCGGGCCGAATCGACGACCTTCGGAAGCTGGAAAGTCTGCTCGATTTGCAGTGGCACACAGACCAAATGCACCGCATGGGCGACGCCAAGGAACCCGACCACAACCGGCAGTGGTGGCAGACGCTCGTTTCCACGGCGGTCCGCAACGGAACCGACACACTGCGTCCGAAACGGGGCTGAGCACAGACCACGGGAAGCCATGATCGGTAGGTCCGCGTAGCCTGCGGAAATGACCCTCGATCATGGCGACCCGGGCGATGCGCCCACCGTCCCACCACCGTTGACCGCCGTTGCCGATCCGGCGCGTCCGTCCGCAGCGGAAGAGGCAAGAACTCTCGCCGCATCGACCAACGTCGCAACACTCGCGAGCCTCACCTCGGACGGCGATCCGTGGGCGTCGTTCATCACCTACGGCCTGCTCGACGGTGCGCCGGTCCTCTGTGTGTCCCGGATGGCCGAACACGGGCGGAACCTCGCACACGATCCGCGTGCGAGCCTCGCGATCGTCACCCCGGACCCGCCGAAGGACCCACTGGCGAGCACTCGGATCACGCTCGCCGGCGTCGTCGAGCGACCGGTCGGCGACGAACTCGCAGCTGCCCGCGAGGCACATCTCGCCGCGGTGCCCGCGGCGAAAATCTACATCGACTTCAGCGACTTCTCACTGTGGGTGTTGCGCGTGCAGCGCGTGCGCTGGGTCGGCGGGTACGGGCGGATGGACTCCGCGACAGCCGAGGATTACAACGCTGCCACTGCCGATCCGATCAGCCCCGTCGCCGGCGGCGCGATCACGCATCTCAACGACGACCACGCCGACTCACTGCTTGCGATGGCGCAGGTACTCGGCGGATTTCCGGACGCAACCGTCGCGACCTGCTTCGGTGCGGATCGGTATGGACTCGATCTCGACGTGACCACACCGCGCGGCTTCGCGGTGACCCGCGTCGGTTACGCGGCACCGATCTCAGCAATCGGTGAACTGCGGGCAGCCACCGTCGAACTCGCACGTCGATCCCGAATATCGAACGGGTAGATCGCGCATAATCGACATTTGCAACGGCATTTCCCTCGTTATGAAGGACGGTAGGCGATGACCGACACCGATGTTCTCGTCGCAGGCGCAGGGCCGATCGGCCTGACTGCAGCAATCGAATTGCGGCGGAGGGGAATTCGGTGCCGAATCGTCGACCCCCTGCTCGAACCACCGCAGTATGCGAAGGCGGTCGGCGTTCAGCCCCGGACACTCGAAGTGTTCGAGGGCATGGGCGTACTGCGGCAGGTCCTCGACGCCGGAATCCAGATGCGCGGCCAGATCGTCTACGTCAACGGCGAGCAGGTCAACCGGATGGATATGGTCGTGCCCACCGACGTGCCCTTCGGATTCATCGGATTGCCGCAGTACGCCACGGAACGGATCCTGCGCGAGCGGCTGACCGAACTCGGTCTGGAGATCGAACGGGGCGCCGGGCTCACGTCTTTCGAGCAGGACGCTGACGGAGTGAGTGCCGTCCTGTCCACAGGCGAGGAGGTCCGCGCGCAGTATCTGATCGGCTGCGATGGTGCGCACAGCGTGGTCCGCAAGTCGCTGGGGCTCACCTTCGAAGGCGCCGCCTTCGAGGAGCAGTACATGCTCGGTGACGTCGAGGTCGACTGGAACCTACCGCGGGAGTATGGAGTCCGAGCGACACACCAGACCGACGGCAAGGTCGACGACGTACTCGTGTGTATTCCGCTGCCCGGCCGGCGCCGGTACCGCATGTCGATGTTCGTGCCCGAGGACCTCGCGAGCGCGCCCGCGTCGACCGGTGACAAGATCGCGCACGGTTTCGAAGGCGGCAGGGCACCTGAACTGTCGCATATCCAAGCGGTGCTGGACCGGCTCTCGCCAGAGCCGACCACAGCAAAGAACCTGCGCTGGTCTTCGGTTTTCAGGATCAGCCATCGAGTCGTCAATTCCTACGGCCGCGGACGGGTTTTCATTGCCGGCGACGCCGCTCACATCCATCCGCCTACCGGCGCGCAAGGCATGAACACCGGTATTCAAGACGCGCACAACCTGGCCTGGAAGCTTGCCTTGGCGGCACGCGGCATCGGCGCCGCGGAACTGCTCGATAGCTACGATGCCGAGCGCCGTCCTGTCGGCGAAGAGGTGGTCGGCAGGACGGTTCGCAGCGCACGTGAAGGAATCGGTGCCGATTCGAAGGACCCGGACTTCATCATTCGGCGCGAGGCGCAGTTGCTCATCAACTACGCGGACAGCCCGATCGTCGCGAAATCGGATGCAGCCGAGCCACTTCCGCACGCGGGCACTCGTGCACCGGATGCAACGGGCCTGACGCGGGAGGTCGTGGCCTGGCCATTGCGACTATTCACGTTGCTCGGCAGGTTGCGCCACACTGCGCTGATCTATGCGGACGCGACGACGACCGAGGCAGACCTCGCCGGGCTCGAAGACATCGCGCGAGCCGCGACGGAAGCTGCGCACGGACTGCTCGACGTGTACATCGTCGCGGACCCGAAAGCCGATGTTGCAGAAGCACTTCTGCCGACGGTCCGGGACGCCGACGGGAATTTCGCTCAGCTGTACAACGTCTCGTCGTCCGCCGTATTCATCGTTCGCCCCGACGGCTACCTCGGTTACGCCGGGCGATCGATTTCAGCAGACGGCATCGTCGCGTATCTGCAGAAGACGTTCAGCTAGGACGCGAGCTCTTGAGCAGTCCCGAACCGGTCGCGTGCAATGCGGTTGCGGCCCTGTCCCATTGGCGCTTTGCGCGGGTTTTGTCGGGTTCGACGAAGTTGGAAATCAGGATCCCGCGAATCGTGTCCATCGCGGTGAAGATGAAGGACACGAGTTCACGGCTCGCGTCGCGGCCGGGGAATGCTTGTTGGAGTGCCGTCAGGATGTTCGACGTCGCGAGGGGTTCGAATTTGGCCATCTCGCTCGCAAGCAGCGGGTCGGTTCGCCCTGCAACCCACAACTCGACGGTTGCAACGAAGATCGGTCCTTGATGGACGTCCCACAACAAATCCAGGATGCCGCGTATCGGATCCTGTGCAGAATTGAAGCTTCCGATCTCGTGGAGCGCGGCCTCTGCGCGACGCGCTGCGAGATGCTGAATTGCAGCGACAACGAGGTCTGTCTTCGATCGGAAGTGGTGCACTTGCGCTCCACGCGTCACGCCGGCTTTTTCGGCAACCCGTGGGGTTGTCGTACCGGCGTAGCCGAACTCGACGAGGCAGTCGATTGTGGCGTCCAGTAGGCGCACCTGCATTTCGGCGCTGCGTTGTTCCTGGGTGCGCCGAACCTTCGGCTGCGAGGGTGCACCGCTCGTGGACATGGTCGCATCCTACTTGCGCGGCTATCCGCTCACCGGAACGCCGGCAGTGTGAGTGCGTGTTGGCCGAGTGTGTTGCGGGCGTGCACGATTGCATGCGGTGCCAGTTCGTAGCTCCACAACGGACAGGCCCGGTTCGGCATCGAGTCGCTCCGACAGTGTCTCCACCATCCGGTTCGCCTCCGCCGTGGCCGTGCACGCCCGACCGTGCCCGCTGCGCGGCAACACTGCACCACAACGCGAGTAGGCGTCGACCTGCAAGTCTGTGACCGCACTCATCGAGTGCATAGTTCTACAGGCCGCCACGCCGACCCACCACCTGCAAAACCGCACTCTCGACACGGACCCCCGCAACGGCCTACAGCGAGGCGGCCAACGACCTACTGATCACGAGTCGCTGAATCTGGTTGGTGCCTTCGAAGATCTGGGTAATTTTGGCTTCGCGCATGTACCGCTCGACGCGGAAGTCACGGGTGTAACCGTAGCCGCCCAGCACCTGGACCGCGTCGGTCGTGACTTTCATCGCGGCGTCTGTGGCGACAAGTTTCGCGACGGATGCGTTGCGCGAGTAAGGAAGTCCAGCATCGCGGCGACGTGCGGCGTCGACGTAGGTCGCGCGGGCGGAATCCACCGCGGCGGCCATGTCGGCAAGCAGGAAGCCGAGGCCCTGGTGGTCGATGATGTTCTTTCCGAAAGCTTTTCGCTCTTTCGCGTAGGCGACCGCATCATCGAGAGCGGCTTGGGCGATGCCAACGGCGACTGCCGCGATCCCCAGTCGGCCGGAATCCAATGCGCTGAAAGCGATCTGGAGGCCCTGCCCTTCGTCACCGAGTCGGCGTTCGGCGGGCACGAAGGCTCCGTCGTAGAACGCGGCCGTGGTCGGTACCGCGTGCAACCCCATCTTCTCTTCGGGCTTGCCGAACGAAAGGCCTTCCAGCCCATTCGGAATCAAGAAGCACGAAATTCCCCGCGACCCTTCGCCTGTCCGTGCGAACAGGCTGTAGAAGTCGGCAATCCCGCCGTGTGTGATCCAGGCTTTCGCGCCGTCGATCAGATAGCCACCCTCGGTCGGTGCTGCCTTGCAGTTCAGCGCTGCGGCATCCGATCCGGCCTGCGGCTCGGAAAGGCTGTAGCCGCCGACCATCGAGCCGCTGAGCATCTCGGGGAGCCACTTGGCCTTCTGCTCGTCGGTGCCGTATGTGAACAGGGGGAAGCACGCCAAGCTGTGGACGCTGACAGCTACGGCGACTGCTGCCCAGCGCGCGGCAAGTTCTTCGAGAACCTGCAGGTAGACCTCGTAGGGCTGGGCACCGCCGCCCCACTCCTCCGGGTACGGAAGACTCAGCAGTCCCGCTTCGCCGAGCGTGCGGAAGACGCCGTCCGGATACGTTTCGAGCTTTTCGTGCTGATCGACCGCTGGCGCGAGCACTTTGTCGGCCACGTCGCGGGTCAACGCGATCAGATCGCGGGCATCGTCAGTTGGGAGCAGGCGTTCGACGGGCACGAGTCCTCCAGGCAGCAGTACTGCGACGAACTTCGCAGTATCAATAGTACTGTAGCTGATCCTGCAGTACTGTTTCCAGTATGTCGAGCGCCACCAGTTCAGCCCACGCAACCGCACGCCGGGCCGAACTGTTCGACCAGCTGGTTCACCTCTTCCTGACCGAAGGATTCGCGCATCTGACGCTCGACGAGGTCGCGGCGCGGTTGAAGTGCTCCAAGTCGACGCTTTACACACTTGCGCGCAGCAAAGAGCAGCTCGTGCGGGCCGCTACGGTCCATTTCTTCCGCGGCGCAACCGCGAGCACCGAAGCGGTGCTTGCGTCGTCGACGGGCACACGAGATCGCCTGACGGCCTACGTCCTCGCCATCGGTGACGCCCTGCGCCCGGCGTCCGAGCAGTTCATGGAGGATTTGGCCGCATTCTCGCCCGCTCGCGAGATCTACGAACAGAACACTGCGATCGCCGCCGACCGTGTTGCGCAGTTGATCACCGACGGTGTCCGCTCGGGCGACGTGCGCGACGTGCATGCTGCCTTTGTCGCCGACGTCGCGGCGTCGATGATGGTGCGTATCCAGACTCGCGAAGTAATTCGCCGGACCGGCCTCGACGACTCGCAGGCCTACACCGAATTAGCCGCGCTGCTCGCCGCCGGACTCGGCACCTAGTTCAGGCGGCGGTACCGCTGGGCACCAGCGTGTCGAAGTTCGGTAGCGGAAGCGAGCAGATCGCCTTCGCTTCGGCAGCTGGGATACCGAACATCCGCAGCAGGTCTTCCGTGACCTGGTCAGCGGCCTCTGCGTCGTCACGCTCGGGCTGATCCTGCAACAGCTGACCGAGGCCCATGGCCGCCCCGCCCGCGATCACAAGGGCCAGCTGCGGATCTGCCACGGTAAATCGTCCCGCCGCGATGCCGGCTTCGATATCCCGCAGCGCACGAGGTGCGAGACCCCGCTCCGCCGTGATCAGCGCCGGACCGCTGTTGAGCAACACACGACTCAAATCGGGTTGCCGACGATGAAATCGGCCTGTCAACCGGAAACTCTGGGCGAACATCTCGGCCGGATCCGCGAAGTGCTCGGCGAGCGCATCGAGCAGTACACCGTGCGCGTCCAAAGCCTCGTCGACCGCCGCTTCGAACAGTTGGTCCTTGCTTTCGAAGTGGTTGTAGAACGACCCCATGCCGACGTCCGCGGCCTGGGTGATCTCCAGAACGGGCACATTGAGTTTCCCCGCCGCGATGAACCGTTGAGCGGCAGCGATCAGGGCCGCGCGAGTGCGCATCTTTCGTCGTTCGAGGCGGCTTTCGCCGCCCTCTTTTCCAGCCATACACCCAGATGCTAGCAGCACGCGTCATAAATGACGATATCGTCAGTAACCTTGACTGATCCCCGCCTCGTAAGTGACGATATCGTCAGAACTATTCCGAAGGAGAACCACATGACCCGTACCGTTCCGCAGTACCGTCCCGACATCTACACCCCCGCGGCGATCCAGGACCCCTACCCGCACTACGCGCGGATGCGCGAGCTCGGTCCAGTCGTGTGGCTCCCACGGCATCGGGTCTACGCACTGCCGCGATACGCCGAATGCAAAGCCGCACTTCGGGATCCGGAGACTTTCACGTCCGGTAGCGGAGTCGCGCTCAACTGTGTCACGAACCGAATGTCGCGCGGAACGACGCTCAACAGCGACGGCGAAGAGCACGACAGGCGCCGCAAGCTCGTCGCGCACCGACTCACTCCGCGCGCGCTCCGATCGATGAGTGCCGCAGTCGAGCAGCAGGCAACCCGAATCGTCGAGGACGCGATGTCGCGACGGCAGATCGACGGCGTCCATGACTTGGCGAGCGCCCTCCCGTTGGCGGTTGTCCCCGATCTCGTCGGCTGGCCGGTGGCCGGGCGCGACCAGCTCTTGCGTTGGGCAGGAGCCACATTCGACGCACTCGGGCCGATCAATCGGCAGTCGGTGAAGTCCATTCCCGCGAGCATCGAGATGCTGCGCTATTCCCGGCGGGTCGTGGAGCAACGGTCGATCATCGACGGCAGCATGGGCCACGACGTTCTCGTTGCAGCCGACGCGGGCGAGATCGGTCACGCGGAGTGCCCGGCACTGATGATCGACTATCTCGCTCCCTCGCTCGACACGACGATCAGCGCAATCTCGAGTGCGCTGCATCTATTCGCAAGTCACCCCGAGCAGTGGGACGAGATCAGAGCCAATCCGAAGTTGATACCGAACGCCGTCAACGAAGTCGTCCGGATCGAGTCACCGCTGCGTGCGTTTGCCCGATCGACCAGTCGCACAGTCGAAATCGGCGATACCACCATTCCGCGAGACGCACGAGTGCTCGTGATGTACGCGTCGGCAAACCGCGACGAACTGCAATGGACAGATCCGAACACCTTCGACGTACATCGCAACGCGACGAACCAACTCGGCTTCGGTTACGGCACCCACGGGTGCGCTGGACAGGGGCTCGCACGTCTGGAAACCGAAGCGATCCTGCGCGCACTTGCCCAACGCGTCGAGCGAATACTGCCGAACGGCAAGCCTTCCTGGGCGATGAACAACATCATTCATCGCCACGAGCAACTTCCGCTCGAACTCGTTCCTGCAAAGGAGAACGTCTGATGCGCGTATTTGTCGACCGTGATCGCTGCGAAGCGCACGGCATGTGCACCCTGCAAGCCCCGACCGTGTTCGCCCTCGACGACGAGGGCGAACTGGTGACCGAGTTCGAATCCGCCGACCTACCAAGCGAACTCGAGGCAGAGGTGGATTCGGCCGTCGACGCGTGTCCCGTCGCTGCGCTGCGCGCTCGCTGAGCTACAAACTGCTCTCCCGCGTCGCACACTGGCTGCGAAGGAGTGCAGTGGTGTCGGCGACGGACTGCGGTCTGCCGAGCAGAAACCCTTGGGCCAGATCGCATCCGCACGCGCGCAGGGTTTCCAGCTGTTCGACGGTCTCCACTCCTTCGCCGACGACGGTGAGATCGAATGCGCGAGCAAGCATCACGATCGCCGAAACGATCGCCCTGGGTCGCGCCGCCGGAAGACCTTCGACGTAGGACCGATCGATCTTGAAGCACTCGAAGACCGGATAGCGGCTCAAATAGTTGATGGAGCTGTAGCCGCTGCCCAGATCGTCGAGCGAGATTCCGACGCCGAGGCGGTGCAACGCCCCAAGTGTCGCAGCGACACGGGCCGTATCTGCGACCCAGACGGTCTCCGTGATTTCCAATCCCAGCGCTTGCGGCTCGAGTCCGGTCGCAGCGACGACTGCGGCGACCTTCGCCACGAACGCCGAATCACGCAACTGCAGTGCGCTGACGTTGACCCGGACGCTGATATCGCTGAACTTCCGCCATTCGGCGGCCTGCGCGCAGGCGGTCCGCAGTGCCCACTCACCCAATTCACCTACCAGTCCTGTGCGTTCGGCGACCGCCACGAACTCCGCCGGGTCGATTACTCCGAGGTCCGCGTGCGTCCACCGCGCCAGTGCCTCGACGGCCACGATGTCACCCGTGACGAGATCAACCAGAGGCTGATAGCGCAGGTTCAGGTCGTCGCTGCCGAGCGCCCTGCGTAGGTCGACCGACAAGCGGCGAGTCCGGTCCGCGTCGTAGACGTCGTCGTGATCGAAGACCGCGTGGCCGCCGGTGCCGGCGTGTTTCGCCCGGTACATCGCCAAATCGGCACGTCGGATGAGTTCTTGTCGCGTGGAATGCGGCTCCGAGACGGCGATGCCGATACTGGCACTCAGCGGTGTGGGCTCGTTGCCGGGCGGATGCGGCGTGCTGATCGACTCGGTCAGGGCGTGCGCGAGCCGTTGCGCATGGGCGATGCCCTCGATGCGGTCGGAAATGACCAAGAACTCGTCACCACCGACCCTCGCGACCGTGTCTTCGGGCCGGGCGGCCGCAGCAAGGCGGCTCGCGAACCGCAACAGCGCTCGGTCGCCGGCTTCGTGACCGAGGCTGTCGTTGATGATTTTGAAATCATCGATGTCGAGCAGCAGTACCGCGATCGACGTGCCCTCGGCATCCGCTTTGGCCAGCGCCTGCTCTATTCGCTCGTAGGCCAACGTGCGATTCGGCAGACCGGTCAACGGATCGTGCATGCTGCGTTCGTGCAGCTGCCGGTCGAGATCGAGGCGCCGAATAGCTGCCGACAGCACGCCTGTGACGGTCTGCAGAAAGGACACGTCGCGCTCTGTGTAGATCCGGTTCTGGTTGCTGTGGACCGACAGGGCACCCCACGGACCTTCGGCGCCGGGTATCGGCACGCACACTCCGCTGCGGAATCCGTAGGACGCCATCGCAGCGGTCGAGAATCTCGTTTCGTTGTCTCGGTCCTCGCAGATGATCACGTCGTTGGCCAGCAGCGCGCAGCCCATCAGCGACATGTTGCCCGCCGGCACCGTCGCGGGCCGCGGTGGTTTCCCGGTGAATGCTGCGACCAGGATGTTGTCGTCGTCGCCCACGATCGGGCGGGTGATCATCGATCTGTGTACGCCCATCAACGTCGACGCGGCTTTGGTTGCCGCGACGAGGAGTTGTTCGAGTTCGCCATTGAGCGCCAATTTGCTCAACTCTGCGACGGCCTCTTGTTCGGCTGCCCGGTACTCCGACGCCTCGATGACCGCCTGCCACCGAATGTCGTCATGTTCGTCCCGGCGATCCCGAATTATCGAGACGATGACGCTCGGTTGACCGCTCGGACGATCGACCGTGAAGGCAGCGATCTCGACGGGGATCGCCTGACCTGACGCGAAGTTCCGCAGTTCGGTAAGGCCGCGCCATTCCCGCGACCTGGCGAGAGCCAGTTCCACATCACTTGCCATGACATGGCCGAGATGGGTGAAGAATTGCGGTGTCGACAGCGGCTCGCCAGCAGGCAGCGCCGCCAGACCGACCAGCGCCAATCCGGCTGGGTTGACATAGATGACGCGTCCGTTGCCCTCTGACACCGAGATCATGTCCGGTGAGCGATCCAGCACGGACCGCAGAATGCCCATGTCGTCCAATGCGTCCGGCACGGCACCCTCCAACGAAGAAGAGTCCTTCTCAGGTCTCGACAGCGCCTACCTAACTGGCAGTCCGCTCGTGTTTGCGTGCGTCCCTCGCCAGTGAGCGGTCACGCTGCTCCTCGAACTTCGGCACTTTCACGGTAGCCATGTCGTCGAGGTACGCGGCAAGTTCGTCGCGGACCTTCTCACCGTGGGCGCTGAAGTCGTTGCGATCGAAGATGTTCCATTTCCGCAGCACGGGCATGACAACTTCCTCCAGGTGCTGGCGCAGGTCGTAGATGCCGTGCTTGGCCATCAGGACGCCGTTGCGGCGGAAGTTCGGCATGCCCGCACCGGGCATCTGGAAGTTCTGGACGATGAGGTTGATGCCCTCGATCGTCTGGTCCGGCGCGACGTCGAGCGCGGCGCCGCACAAGTTGCGATAGAAGATCATGTGCAGGTTTTCGTCCGCGGCGATGCGCTGCAGCATCCGGTCCGCCATCGGTTCGTTGCATGCTCTGCCCGTGTTGCGATGCGAAACGCGCGTCGCCAGCTCCTGCATGGTCACGTACGCGAGAAATGCCAGCAATCGCGCGTCATCGCCGCCGGGCGGTGCGACCGCGCCGTTGGTCATGTGCTCCATGCGGTCACGTTCGAGCGCGACAGGATCGACCGCACGGGTGACGACGAGATAGTCCCGCAGGACGATGCCGTGGCGGTTCTCCTCGGCGGTCCAGCGGCCGACCCACGTACCCCAGGCGCCGTCCAACGAGAAGTTGTCGCCGATCTCTCGGTGATACGAAGGCAGATTGTCTTCGGTGAGAAGGTTGGTGATCATCGCGGCCCGTGCGAGTTCACTCAGTTGCGACTGGGCGAGATCCCAGTCCTCGCCACCGAGCGCGGCATAGTTTCGGCCCTCGTCCCACGGCACGTAGTCGTGCGGATGCCACTCCTTGGCAACCGAAAGATGCCGGTTCAGGTTTTGTTCGGCGACCGGCTCCAACTCGGTCAACAACGCCGCCCGTGACAACTTCTTCATCATTCGCACCCCTTCGCTCGCGCGGCGTAGCTGTGCCGAAACCGGTTTCGTCGCAGGGTCCACAGTAGGACTCCGCGCACCCTTCCGCACTCATCTCTGACTACATCGCAGATACAGTCTTCACGGCAGCGGCCGTCAGTCGCCGAGACGGCGCAAACGCTGGTGCCGCAACACTGCGCGCACACCCGCAAACGCGAGGGCCACCAATGACCCGGCCGCCACGAATCGTACGAGCGCCAGGTTCGCCGAAGCCGCCGCCAACAAACCGTATACGAGGCCGAGCGCAGACGCCCACACCAAGGCATTGAGCGATCGGCGGACCTCCGGGCTGATCGCTTGCCGCCGCGCCCACGCCGCGACGCCGAACACCGTGCCGGATGCGGCCGCAGCCATGCAGCCGTAGACGACGTTGAAAACAGTGTCGCCGCCGTCGGGGTCCGATCGCATCGGCGCAAAAGCGTAGACGGTCAGCAGAGTGATCACCGCGGCTGCGGCCAGCGGCCTGCCGAGACTCACGAGGAGCGGACGGCTCGAAAGCCGGCCGCCGAGTGAGAGGTATTCGCCCGCCGCGAGCAGGACGAGGCATCTGCCGACGAGCACGTGCATGTGCGCCAGCCCGAAGTGGTCCTCTGAGAGCGTATCGATCTGTGCCTGAACTGCGGGAATGTAGAGCAGGGTCGCAAAGAAGAGCAGACCGCAGACGCGCGTGAGTTCCCGATGCCGAGGCTGATTGTGATCCACCATGCGCGCGATCCACACGGCGCCGAGCGCAGTGGGAACGCCGAGCGCGATGAGGTCGACGAGGACTTGCGCGCCGCCATACCGGTCAGTTGACACGAAGCCTCACACTACTGGCGGGCTTCCGTCGTCACAGACCGAGATCCCGCGCACTCCGGTCGACGTCGATATCGTCACGATCCCGCGTGACGGCGCGCTTCAGCCGCTTCGCAAGTCCACGTTCACGACCGGCTTCCGGGGGCATTGCAAGCTCCCACATGGGTAGTCCGAACACCGCGGCAATTGCGGAGGTCTGCTCGACGTCCAGCACGGAGTCACCGTTGAAGATCTTGCTCAGCGTCGTTTCCGGCACGCCGGCGAGCCTGGCGAGTTCGCTTTGCTTCATGTTGCCGGCACGCGCCATCTCTGCGCGGATATGTTCCACGATGGCAGCCTGTTCGCGACCTGCCAGTCGCTTCCCGCTCGGCATGCACTGATCTTACGCATCGGAAGCCGTTCAGCTTATTACCCAGAAGACATATCCATATGGAAAGATGAAGAGCGGTGTACCGCGTGGACGTTCGAGGTCGGCTCTTCGAGGGGTAGTTGCCGACCGAGAACTGCGGTTCCCCAGCGGGGATTGCATGCAGGACGCCCGCATTCGGCTCATAGTTTGGAGAACCCCGGTGACTGCCACATTCCATGACGCCGCTTCGACCGAACAGCACGCGCACCCCAATTTGTCGCCGCGCGAAATCGAAGTGTTGCTGGGCTGGCTTCGCACCGACTCCAAAGTTGCCGTCGCGGACTCGATGTATCTGTCCGTCGGCACGGTCAACACCCATCTGACCCGGATTCGCGCCAAGTACGCCATGGTGGGCCGCGCCGCGCCGACCAAGGCCGCGTTGGTCGCGCGAGCCCTGCAGGATCGGCTGATCACGATCGACGAACTCTAGGATCCTTCAGTTCGGCGTGCCGGTTTCCGAGGGACACACGGGATCGGGCCCCGACGGCGGCGCCATGTCGTTGAGCGTGTTTTGCAGTTCCTCGTGGGTTTGCGCCTCGGTCTTCGCCTCGGCGGACCCGTCCGACGGCGATTCGACGATGTCGGCAGTCGTAGCCACAGCTACCTGTTGGTGGTCGTAGTCGATCTGCGCCTGCACGTCCTTCTTCAACTGCTCGACCTGCGAATCGACCGAATCGGGAAATTCGATGGCGTCGATTTCGTCGAGATAGGTCTCCAGTCCGCCGATTTCGATCTCGTTGGCTGCGATTGCGGCGTCGAGATCTCCCGAAGCGAGCGCGTCCCTGAACGGCTGTCCGGCCTCGGCGCTCGCACTCGCGGACTTGCTTCGTGCGAGTCCCAGCTGATGTGCGGCGACGAGCGCCGGCGCTGACGGGTGCCCGAGGCTCGCCTGAAGTTCATCGTTGGCGACGGTGTTCTCCCAGTCAGCGACGAAAATCTCCCACACGACAATCGTGGCCTCGTTGGCATCTGTCGCAGCTGCCATATCGTCGAGGCTGTTCAGCTCATCGGTATTTGTCCGGTACAGCCGTTCGGCCGCTTCGCGGCTGCCGTCGGGGAAGTCGATCGCGCGCACCTTCTCGTCCCACGCCGCGATGATCTTCCGGTATTCGGCGGCCGCCGCGCGTTGCCCCGCAACGTCGTTCGCGATGTGGGCAGCATCAAGATCGCCGAATGCGCTCGTGCAGTCGAATACCTTCGCGGCCTCGCGCAGTGCGGTGTAATCGGCCTCCGAGTCGGACGTGTCCGGGTCCGACGAGGCCTCGTCGTCCTTCGTTCCGCAACCCGCCAGCGTTGCGGCCGCGAGCCCCAGGCAGGCCAGACCGGTGAGGGCCCGGCCAAGAAAGCTGTGTTGTTTCGCCGACGACGGCACGTTGACCTCCACGGGGGTGAGTGGCAATCCGACCCCCGCGAGTGAATGTTCCAGAAATATAGCCCCAGAAGTGTCCGTGCGGACGAGATTTATGGTGTTCAGAAACCCAGACCCGGCGGGATGCAGACAGCTCCCAGGCAGGTCGGCGCGTTCACGACGACCGGTACCGGCGCGGCCGTAGGCGTCCAGCCATCACCAGCGCTGCGCGACGGCGTTTCCGTGCCCCACCGCACCTCCGCGCCGTTCTCGACGGCGGAGCATGTCCAATAGACCTGATAATTGCCGTTGAACATCGGGAACGTTGTGCTCACCCATTCCCTGGTTTCGCCCGGTTGAATATCCACCGGGCCCCAAAAATTCTGGGGAGTCCCGTTGTGCGGGTAGTTCGGCTCTTTGAACAGAAACACACCGCAGACCGTAAGCGGTGCCGAGTAACTGTTCGTCACTCGGATCGTGACGGTCTTGTTCACTGCCCACGCCGAAACGCTCACCGCATCGGGGGCCGCAGGATTGGGTGGTGCCGCCGCGGCGGGAGCAATCACGCCGAGCAGTAGCAACGCCGCGCCGACTGCCGACCAGAGCACTCGCTGCATGGGGTTCATCGAGAACCACCTCCCGCTCATCATTCTGATTCGGTAGTGCCCGCTAGGGGCCGCTTTCGAACTCCAGGTGGTGACGAATCTCCTCCGCGGCCGCCTCGAGGTGACGGGTGAGGATGCCGCGGCCCAGAAATTCGGTCAGCCGCGCGAGTAGCAGGCCCGACAGGTCGTAGGTCACCGACATCGTCAGTACGCTGCCGTCGTCAGCGGGTTCGACTACTGCCTCGAACGTGTGCTCGGTTCCCCGTGTCGTCCGCCAGCACAGGCGATACGGGTCCGGTCGCGTCACGAGAACGCGGCCGCCGATCTGGATCGCGCCGACATCGAGGAAGACGTCCCAGCCCTCGCCGCCGCCTTCGGGACCCACGCACTTCCATCTGCCGACGCCGGAGATCAGCGGCAGCGATTCGTGCGGGTCGGTGACGAACGCCGCGACCTCATCGGTGGGTCGGCGGATTTTCCGCGAGACCGTTGCGCTTTCGCTCATGCGCTCACCCGACCAACGGCAGAACAGTTTTCGATGCAAGCCTCGAGAGGCCGGTCTGCATGACGCTCGTAACGTACTCGTACGCGGCATCCCAATCGGGTTCGTCGCCGAAACGCTCGTGCAGATCGATCGGTTTCAGTACCTGAATCCGGATCTTCGCCGGTAGTGGGATGTGGGGTAGGTCGCCGGGCAGCAGACCCCACGGCACGCTGATGCTCAGCGGCACGCTCTTGATCCGCAACAACTTGTCGAAACGCAACAATTGCGCCATCCGTCGTCCGTCGTTGAGGACGTAGAAGGTGTCTTGACCACCGGTTGCGACGACCGGCACGATCTTCACGCCGGCAGTGTGCGCAAGCTTGAGGAAGCCCTGTCTACCGTCGAACACGATCTTGTTTCGGTCGCGCGAGGGACGAAGGGCTTCGACGTCGCCGCCCGGGTAGACCAGTGCCGAAGCGCCCTGCTCGAAGATGGCTGCCGCGACGTCGGGATCAGCAGGCACGACACCCATCTTGCGGCTCAGCGAGCCAAGGATCGGCATCCGCGTCACCACCTCGTGGGCGAGCGCATAGAGGGGGCGTCCAGTCACCGTGAAGTAAGTGTTGTACGCCAGTACGAAAACGAAGGTGTCAGGAATGTTTGCCCCACCGCTGTGATTGCCGACGAACAGAACCGGTTCATCCGGGACGTTCCGGAAGCCGTCCACCTCGGCGCGAAACCACAGGGTTGCCGCCAGCCACAGCCGCGGCAGCATCGTTCTGATGAACTGCGGGTCGCGACCGGCGAGTTCGGGCCGCTCTGAATCCGTCGATAAGTCAGCTGACACACACATCGTCTACCCCACTCCGACCTTCGCTACGCAAACGAAGCAGCCGAGTCCGGTTCTATTGCTACCGTTGGTGTTGCTCTCGTGCATGGACCGAATGTGGAGGCGTCTTGCGAACCATCGTTCGCGTGTTGCTTGTCGTGCTGGCAATCGCTTGCGGCGCAGCACTATTGCCGCCAGCGGCGATCGGTGCACCGAGCGCTGATATCGACGACGTCACCGCACGAGAAATCGACGACCTCGTCGCGCTGCGCGCCGCCGCCGGAGCCGTGAGCAAGGGCGAATCGATCGAGATTGTCTCTGCGAATTTCCTGGGCACGCCGTACGGCGCTGACATGCTCGTCGGCTCGGCGACGCAACCCGAGCAGCTCGTCGTCGATTTTCGACGGGTCGATTGCTTCACCTATCTCGACTACGTCGAGGCGTTGACCCGGTCGACGGATCGCGAGCAGTTCGTGGCCAACCTCATCGCGACGCGATACCGCAACGGCCAAGTCGATTTCCTCCAGCGCAGACACTTCTTCAGCGACTGGTCGCCCGACCTCGCAACCGACATAACCGCATCGCTGAGTCCTGCCGCAGTGCCGGTCGCCAAACAGCTGAATGCAAAAGCCGACGGCGGAACCATTCTTCCCGGTCTACCGGTCGTCGATCGCACCATCACCTACATTCCCAGCGCCGCGGTGGACCAGGCTGTGATCGGCCAATTGCGGACCGGCGACTACATCGGCGCCTACGCCGACCTCCCGGGCCTGGACGTCACCCACGTCGGGATCTTCGTCATGACACCCAGCGGCCCTATGTTCCGCAATGCTTCCTCGCTCGCGGAGAACTCCGCCGTGGTCGACTCCCCGTTCGCCGACTATGTGCAGTCGACACCCGGAATCGTCGTCTACCGACCGCAATAACACCTGTCACGAAGGGGTGCCATGTCCCGATCGGCATATGAGCGCATGCGCTCCGCTCATCTGAACCAGGTGCAGGCCGCGCTCGACGACCACGTTGGACGCCTGGACTGGTCCCGCGAGCAGATCGAGCACTTCCGCAACGCACGGCTGCGCGCGCTGCTCGGTTACGCACGTGAACGGTCGCCGTTCCATGCCGAGCGACTACGCGACCTCGATCCAGCGACAGCTTCGGTCGCAGACCTGGGGTTGCTGCCAATGATGACGAAGCAAGACGCACAAGAGAATTGGGACTCCATCGTCACCGTAGGCGGCCTGAACCGGGCCCGCGCAGAGCAGACTCTGGCGGGGCAGACGTGGTTCTCCTACACGTCCGGCGATGAGCAGATCTTCAGCTCGGGCGGGTCCAGCGGCGTGCGGGGCGTCTACGTGTGGGGCTGGGAGTTCTTCGTCTCGGCCGCGTGCCTCGCATGGCGAATGCAAGCGCGCGAAGAAATGCGCAGGACGACTGGTCCGACGCGCCTCGCGGTTCTTTCGGCAGGGGAGCCCCCGCATGCCAGCACTCCCCTGTTCGATGTCCCGACGGCGCCCGGGATGGAAACGGTCGTGATCCCGGTCGGCGCGCCGTTCGACGAGGTGCTCGCAGCCGTTGCCGCAGCCCGGCCGACGCATCTCGTCGGCTACGCATCGGTGATCGGCAGGCTTGCGCGCGCGGCAACGCGCGGCGAGTTGGCAATTTCGCCGGTGCGCGTCAGTACCAACTCGGAGCCGCTTCTCGACGAAGACCGCCACGCGATCCAGGAGGCGTGGGCTGCACCCGTGCACAACCTGTGGGGTTCGACCGAGATCGGTGTGCAGGCCGTCGGCTGCGCGCTGGGCGAGGGCCTGCATATTGCCGAAGACGAGGTTGTCCTCGAGCGGGTCGACGAGAACGGCATTCCGGTCGCGCCGGACGCACCCGCGGTACGAACGCTCGCGACCGGTCTGGCGAACCGGACCTTCCCGTTCATCCGCTACGACCTCGGCGACCAGGTCACGCTGCTCCCCGAGCCGTGCCCGTGTGGAAGCGCATTCGCGCGGGTGGCCGACATCGGTGGCCGACGCGACGATGATTTCCGCTACGGGCCGGTCACCGTGCCTGCCAGCGCCTTCCGCTACGTCCTGGGCACGGATCCGCACGTGTCCGAATACCAGGTCACGCAGACCGCGGCCGGTGCCGACATTCTCGCGGTCGGCGATCCCGATCCGGTCGCGCTGGCGGCAGCGGTGATTGCTGCGCTCCGTGTCCAGGGGCTGGCAGATGCGTCTGTGCGGATCCAGATCGTCGACCGCCTACAGCGACTCTCCGGGAGCGGGAAGCTGCGCCGATTCATTCCCCTACGCTGACTTGACCGACCAGTTGACCGATTGGTAAGTTACCGATCGGTCAACGAGGAGGCAACAATGCTGTCGATTGTCTGGGAACAGGTGCAGAACCCGATTCTGTACGCACTTCCCTTCTTCGGCGTGTTCATCGCCATCGAGGTTGTGCTACTCCGCGTGGCAGGCGAGCACGAGACGCGCGGAGGCTACTCCGCAGTCGATACGCGCACGAGCCTCACGATGGGGATGGGTGCGCTTGTCTTCATGACGCTGTTCAAATTCCTCACGATGGTGCTTTTCGTCATCATGTGGACCTATCTGGCACCGTGGCACATTCCGTCGAACACCTGGTGGAGTTGGCTGCTGTTGTTCGTGGTCGTCGACTTCACGTGGTACTGCAATCACCGCTTCTCACATCGGGTCCGGATCGGTTGGGCTGCACATCAGGCGCACCATTCGAGTCAGTACTTCAACCTCGGCACAGCGTTGCGGCAAAAGTGGAATCCCTGGTCCGAGGCGATCTTCTGGCTACCGCTACCCCTTCTCGGGTTCACACCGTGGACCATCTACGTCGCGTTCGGTTTCAACCTGATCTATCAGTTCTTCAGCCATACCGAGACCATCGGACAGCTGCCGCGCCCCATCGAATTCGTGTTCAACACCCCGTCACACCACCGTGTTCACCACGGCAGCGACCCGGAGTACCTCGACCGGAACTACGGGGGGATCTTGATCGTCTGGGACCGCATGTTCGGCACCTTCCAACGCGAACTGCACACTCCGACTTACGGATTGACCACCCCGGTCGACACCCACAACGTGTTCAAGCTGCAGTATCACGAGTACGGGAAAATTATCGCCGACGTCCGCCGAGCCGACCGCTGGCGCGACAAGATCGGATACATCGTCTGCCCGCCGGGTTGGGCTCCCCGCCAGGCACCTGCACAATGCGAGGGTGCCGGAAACGAGAGCGGTGGGTTCGAAAGGTGTGCCACGCGCACAGCGTGAGCAACAGATCCTCGACGCGGCAACCGCCGAGTTCGGTCGGTACGGCTATGCGGGCGCTGCCCTTTCCGCTGTCGCAACCGCGGCCGGCGTGTCGAAACAGTTGGTGCTCAGCTACTTCGGTTCCAAAGACGGTCTTTTCATCGCGTGCGTGAAGAGGGCAGGCGACAACCTGGTCGACCCGATCGAGCGGGTGTTGTCCGCCGGCGACTCCCCAATTCGGACCGCCGCGAATACGCTTGCCGCAATCTTCGACGCACTCGAACCCCGCCCGAACGACTGGAACGTGATCAACGATCGCACGCCACCGGCCGGCGGTCCGGCGCATGAGGCCGCCCGACAGGTCCGGCTGACCATCGCAGGGCAGGCTGCCCGCGGTGTATCGGGACTGGCAGAGCCCGCGAGCTTCACCGACCCGGACGACATCTCGGTCCTCACCGACCTCTGGATGAGCGCCGTGACCGCGCTGGTGCGCTGGTGGTTGCGCCATCCCGAACAGACAGCGGCGCAGATGAACGAACGAAGCGGGCGAATCCTGGCCGTCCTCAGCGGCATCGCACCGTAGCGTTCGGGGCGGTGGTCGTGCGACAGTTTCCCGATGGTGGGACGCGTCGCGGTAATCGGAGCCGGGCCCGGCGGGCTGGTTGTTGCACGCTGGCTGTTGTCACAGGGCTTCGAGCCGACCATCTTCGAGCAGACTTCCCGCCTCGGCGGTCAGTGGAGTGGACTGCCCGGCCATAGTGGCGTGTGGCCTTCCATGCATACGAACACGAGCCGCGTACTGACCGCGTTCAGCGACCTCGATCCACTCGATGACGCCGTATTCCCCTCCAGCAGAAGCATTCTCGACTACCTCGAGAATTACGCCCAGCTGTTCGGCCTAGTCCCGCGCATCAGGTTCGGCACCTCGGTCGAGCACATCGGACGGGACGCGACCGGCTGGGTGGTGAGCCACGCGGACGGCGACGAGTCGTTCGAGCGAGTGGTGGTCGCGACCGGCAGGTTTCAGGCCCCCGCAATCCCCGCGGTTCCCGGGCTCGACACGTTCGCCGGATCGGCAGGTGCGACGAGCACGTATCACTATCGTGATTCCGCGCAGTACCGGAACCAGCGCGTGCTTGTCGCAGGTTGTGCGGTCAGTGCACTCGAGATCGCCGCCGACCTCGCCCAGCAGGGCGCTGCACGCGTCGTCGTCACGCAGCGGCGGCAGCGGTATGTCCTGCCGAAGTTCGCCGCTGGGGTTCCGTCCGATCACCGAATATTCACGCGCTACGGCACACTCGCCACCGAGCAGCTCCCCGCACCGGAAGTCGACCGCCAGCTGCGAGAAATCGTCGTCGAGGCCGGTGGCAGCCCCGAGCAATACGGCGCTCCGACGCCCGATCCGTCGCTCTTCAAAGCAGGCGTCACGCTCAACCAGCAGTATCTGCCGCTCGTGGCGGAGGGCCGAATCTCGGTGCGGCCCTGGATGACATCGGTCTCCGGCACGACTGTCGCCTTCGCCGACGGACATGCCGAGGATTTCGACGCGATTATGTTCGGCACCGGATTCGAGCTTCGCCTGCCCTTCTTGAGCAACGAAGTCCAGGCAATCCTCGATCTCGACGCTGTGCACCTCGACGCCGACCGGTACACCTTCCATCCGGACCTTCCCGGCCTCGCGTTCATGGGCATGTGGGACCAGTCCGGTGGCTACTTCGTTCCCATGGAACTGCAGGCCCGCTGGATCGCCTACACGTGGGGCGGCACGATCCCCGCAACGAATCCCGCCGACCGAAAGTTGGCTATCGATGTGTACCGCTCGCGGCGCGGCATGCCACAGAAGACGCGAATGAACCTGGCGGCCTTGACCTTCGCTCGTGCAGCGGGGGTGGAGCCGCACCTCGACAGTTGGCCGGAGTTACGCCGCGGCCTGCTGTTCGGACCGTTGGCGCCGAGCAGCTTTCGCCTCGAAGGTCCCGACGCTCTACCCGACGCCCCGGCCCGATTCGCCCGCGACGCTGCAGCTTTCGGAGCGATAACGTCCAACGACTTCACCGCGCGCGAGGCGCGTTACTGGTCACTTCTGTCTGCCGCGCACACAATGCACGCAATCTAGGAAATCGGGTGCAGGGCCGGTTGTGTGGTGGGTATGGAACTGGAGACGACCCCCGTGCGTCGACCGATCGACGCCGGAATGGCCCGATCGTGGCTGTTGGTTAACGCCGCGCGCGCCGAACTGTTCGATCCCGCACAGGCTTCCGAGGCCGACCAGATCGTCCTCGACGTCGAGGACGCGGTGGATCCGGTACTCAAGCCCGCCGCGCGCGATGCCGTCGCAGCCTGGCTGCAACACAACTCTGCCTGGGTACGTATCAACAGCTGCGAGACTCCCTTCTGGTCCGACGATGTCGACCGGCTGCGGGGAGCACCCGGCCTCGCCGGAGTCATGCTCGCCAAAGCTGAGTCCGCACAACAGATCACCGATACCTTCGATCGACTCGGCGGCGCCACACCCGTCATGGCTCTCGTGGAGTCGGCGCTCGGAATCGAGGAAGCATCGAGCATCGCCCGCGCCCGCGGTGCCTTCCGACTGGCGTTCGGCAGTGGCGACTACCGCCGCGATACCGGCACCAGCGCCGACCCCATCGCGATGGCATATCCCCGCTCACGTCTCGTCGTCGCCAGCCGGATCGGCAACCTGCCCGGCCCTATCGACGGACCGACCGTGGGCGACCTCGGGTCGATCCTGCGCGAACAGTCGACGATGTCGGTGGGTCTCGGTCTCACGGGCAAGCTGTGCCTCGACACTGCCCAGGCGCCCGTCGTCAACGAAACCATGAGCCCGACCTTCTCCGACGTCGAGTGGGCCAACGAATTCCTCGCGGATTTCGCCGCGCGCGGCAGTGTGATCCGCGACGGTAGCGACCCGCCCCGGATCAGCCGGGCGCGGAAGATCACGCAGTTGGCAACCGCATTCGCGGTGCTACAGACGTCAGGGGCACCCGCGGTATAAGTTGACGCAGCATGACAATCGAACGCGTCACGACAGACAATCTGACAGTGGGTCACATCGGCAAGTACCTTGCGATCCTCTCGCAATTCCGGATCGGCGACAGCGTCACCGAATCTCTCGTCGCGGGCCTGCTCATCAATGTCGAACACCGATACGGCGAGGCCCTCGAACACGAAACTCTGCTGACGATCGCGATCACACCCAAGGACACGTTCACGTCCACGTTCGTAGACCGCGGGGAGATCGTGCTCGGTGACGAGATTCTGGAGGTCATCACCGTCGACTTCGGGATCGACTCGAGCAGCGACAAATCCGACTAGATCATCTTTCGCCGAAATCGGCGCTGAACTACTCTGCACGTGCCACACTGCGAATAAAGTGCTGGTCAGTTCCACACCGGAGTTTCTTGCATCGGAGATCGCCATGCTCGCAGCGTTGAATCGCACCAAAATCACCGTAATCTCCTGTGTGACAGCAACGATCGCAGCGTGCGGTTTGCTGATCGGCGCCGGCCCTGCAACTGCCGCACCACCCGGGTTAGGCGCGGTGCCGCAGTGTGCGTGGGAATTCATGTCCAACAATCAAGTTCTCAACATCGCGTTCCCCGACACGAACGCGACGTACTGGGTGCTGCCGTACGCCCTCGCACCGGGCGACAGCATTCAGTTGTCCGGCACGTACCCATACGCGCGGTACATGTCGCTCAACACCTACGGAACCGACTTCAATACGATCGATACGTTGCGCGACAACCAGATTCGTCCCGATGCGGGTAGCAGCAATCCCTTCGTCGACGCGGCCGCGGCTTCGTTCGCACCACCGCAACGCCAGTGGCATGCGACCGTCGTCAGCGGAGCGGCCGATCACGAGCGCAATCAGATTCAAGGACTGCCATCGGGTGTCGACCCCCAGACCGTGCCGCTCGGCTTCCTCATCATCCGGGTCTACGTGCCCGACAACCCGAGCTCGGCTCCAGGAGGCGTGCCGTTACCGGCCGTCACACTCACGCACGCCAACGGCGCATCGGTGCCACTGCAGACATGCAACACGGTATTCAACCCGGCGACGATGCCCGATGGACCGGGCAAGATGGTGCTGCAAGCGCTGTTCGATCGAGTCGTCGCGGGTGCGGCTTCCGGTGCGTTCCCGGGCAATGTTCCCGAAGCGGTCTTCGTCAATCCGGCCAGCACCTCAGGTCTGTTCCCGAACGGCGACAACAAGTACATCGGTGCCGGATTGACGTACCGCCCGCAGCGAATTCTTGTGGTCCAGGGTCGGGCACCAAGTTTCCCCGACACCCGTTCCGGCCAGACGGTCGCCGGCTCCGACACGCAGGTCCGTTACTGGTCGATGTGCCAGAACGATCAGGTTTCGCCATATCCGGTGGTGACCTGCGCCGCAGACTTCCAGACCGGCGTAAACGGCCAGGGTGACTACACCTACGTTGTGGCCGCCGCCGGCGACGTCCCGGCGCGCGCAGCGACCGACCCGAGCGTCACGGTGCTCGACTGGGGGTCGACCTCGGTGCCGAAGAAGGTGCTGTTCATGCGGTACATGCTCCCGTCTGCGGCGTTCTATCCGAATTCGATTCAGTTTTCCCAGAACACCGGTTCCGATCCGGCGTCGACGATGGGGCCCTACTACCCACGCTCGGTCTACTGCAATACGGCTACCTTCGAGGCCGGCGGCGCACAGGCCTGCTTCGACAACCCGGCGGGCTGACGTCGGCTAGGGTTCGCCCGTGGGCTTACTTACTCCTCTGGCTGTTCGAATCGGCGCCATATCCTGGATGCCGAAAGCACTTCCCCTGATCGAGAAGACCGACCGACGCCTGCAGCAGGTCAGTCGCGGACGCGTCAGCATCCTGGACATTGCCGGGCTGCCGAACATGATGCTGAGCGTGCCCGGCCGCAAGACGGGTGTCCCGCGGACCACGCCGCTACTGTGCGTTCCGCACCATGGGGAATGGCTGGTTGCGGGGTCGTACTTCGGCGACGAGAAGATGCCGGTCTGGGTTCACAACCTGCGCGCCAGTGACGGCGCGTCGATCGTCTTCGAGCGCGAGAAGATCGACGTGAAATGGCGGGAAGTGCAGGGCCCCGAACGCGAAACCCTCTGGGAAGTACTGGTTTCCGTGTGGCCGAACTTCGATCTGTACAAAACCCGAACGAAGCGGGTCATTCCTGTCTTCGTACTTTCTCGAACAACGCCGTAGAAGAGCCAGCACCGCGACCCACAGGGCCGCGGTGCTGGATCGGAAAGCCAGGCTCAGACGAGCGCCGGCGCGAACGTCGACCGCTCGAATCGGCCCGCCGGCGCGAAGCGCGCCAGCAACGCGGCGGGGTCTTCGCCGGTGACCTGCGCGATGTACGCGCCCGCTGCTTCGACGGAGTCGACGCCCAGGAACGGCTGTGGCCGATGCAGCAGACCGACCAGCGCAGAGGCAAACCGCGGATCGACCGCAGCCGTCGCGAAGAACTGTCCGCCGATGTCGGCGAACTCGGGATCGCTCAGGAACAACCGGGTGACCTTGTTCGCTGCGTCGGACCGCGCGGCAAGGAACGCCGAGTACTGCCCCGTCAACCATTCTTCGTCGAACGCACCATCGTGCACCGCCGCGGCGGCGACGAGTCGCTGCGCCTGGATCAGGCCGCTCTGCGCGCCCTGGCCGGCGATCGGGTCGTATGCGACGGACGTATCACCGAGTGAGCCGACGACATGACCGCTCGCGGTCCGGCCGACACCTGCACGAACGACCGGGCGGACAGCACCCTTCAGCCACGAATGCGGGTCCTCGCCGATGACCTCTGTGGCGAGCACCTCGGGCAGATCCCAGTCGATGTAGTCGCGGTAGAGGTCCTTGACGATGCCGAGCGCGGATTCGGCAGAATCGGCTGCGGCGAAACGACTTTCCCAGTCACTGCCCGGCCGCGCCCAGCCGAGGAACGCCCAGCTCGGGCCGGCGTCCTTGTGCAGGTACGGGCCCCACCAGCCTTCACCCTGCTCGGCGAGGATAGAGAAACCACTGTGCGCGCCACCCGCAGGGCTGCGGTGGGCGAAGACGCCCTCGTCGAAGCCGAGTCCGGTGACCGTGACGGTCAGCAACTTTCGCTGCGGCGCGTCGTACACCGACCGAACCGGATCGATGGCGAACAGATCCGACAGGCCGCCACGACCGGTCGCGACGAGGGTCAAAGCGTTAGCGGCCGCGATCCGGTCGAGCGTCTCGGGTGTGACCTGCTCGACGACGAACTTGCCGCCACGCTCCTGGAATGCTGTCAGCCGCTCATCGGCCTTGAGCCGGGTATCGACCGCGACGCCCACATACCCGTCGAAGTTGCCGTCGAACGCGATGAGCTCTGCATTCTCGGCACCGGCGATTCGGACGCTCAGCCCGGAGTGCCGGGGTGCACGGGACGTATAAGGATCGAGGCCAAGGGCAACCTCGGCCTGCTGCGTCTCGCCGAACTCCAGCGCGGTGCCAGTGGCGGGAACGTCGTTGCGCAACGACCGCTGGTCACGGTCGCTGTAGATGGTGACGTCGAAACCGGCGTCGAGCAGGCCCAGAGCAGCGGTCACTCCGGTCTGGCCAGCGCCGATGATTGCAGCGGTCCGGGTGGATGGGGACGTGGAATTCTGTGTGGTCATGATCGAATTCTTGCTTCGCCGTGCATGTTTCAGCAGGGTTGCGATCACCGCGAATCGATTCCATTATCGCGATTGCCGACCGCCTACGATTGCACTATGTCGTTCACTGTCACGGAACTCCACGGCGACCGGGCTGAACAATATCGCCAGCTCGCCGACCAGGCCGAAGCATTGGTGACAGGAGAGACCGACCGAATTGCCAACGCGGCCAATATATCTGCGCTGATCTACCATGCGTTGACCGAGGTGAACTGGGTGGGCTTCTACTTCTTCGACGGCCACGAGTTGGTCGTCGGACCGTTCCAGGGCAAGCCTGCATGCGTTCGAATCGCGCTCGGCAAGGGCGTGTGCGGCACCGCTGCGGCGACCCAACAGACTCAACTCGTCCCGGACGTGCACGCATTCGCGGGGCACATCGCCTGCGACGCGGAGACTCGATCGGAAATCGTCGTGCCGCTTGTGCTCGGTGGCGAACTCGTCGGCGTGCTCGACCTCGACAGCCCTGCACCTGACCGATTCGACGAGGCGGATCGACACGGCCTCGAAGCGATCGCCGAGGTGTTCCTGCGAACCCTCGGCGATCGCTGAGCAACTCACGCCGTGAGCGCGCTCGCCCGCACCTCGGAATCCGGCAGAGCCGTCGAGCCTGGTGCCCCGAGTCGATAGTTCGCACCGCGGTGCTCGTCCGGCAGGCGATCACCCGCACCGAGCAGCTTGTTGCGCAGAGTTCCCGGAGCGTAATCGCGCGCGTACACACCACGCTCGGTGAGCACCGGAACGATGTGCGTCACAATATCTTCGAACGTTCCTGGGGTGATCGCGTACGCGAGGTTGAAGCCATCGAGGTCGGTCGCATCGACCCAGTCCTGCAGTTCGTCGGCGACGGTCACGCCGGATCCGACGAACACCGGACCCATCCCACCGATTCCGGCCCAGCGGCCGATATCCCGGACGGTCCACTCGCGACCGTCGTCATCGAATTCCTGGAATGCGGCGACCGCCGACTGGATTGCGTTGCTCTCGACCTGACCGATCGGATCGTCCAGGTCGTAGCGGGAAAGATCGATGCCCATCCAGCCAGACATGAAGACAAGGCCGCCTTCGATGCTTGCGTAGGACAGATACTCCTCGTGCTTGAGTCGGGCGGCCTCGTCGGTCGCGTCGGTGACGATCGTGGCCAAGGCATAGATCCGCGCCGAATACCGGTCCCGCCCTGCTGCTTGCAGTGCGTCCCGGATTCGCGAGACAGTCTGCGCGAGAATCCGTTTGGACGGACCCGCCACGAAGATCGCCTCGGCATTCTCGGCCGCGAATTTCACGCCACGAGTCGACGCGCCGGCCTGGTAGATAGTCGGGGTGCGCTGCGGTGACGGCTCGGAAAGGTGAACACCGGGAACGGTGAAATGCGTTCCGCGATGGCCGATGTGGTGCACCTTGGCCGGGTCTACATAGACGCCGCTCGCCGCATCGCGGACTACGGCGTCGTCCTCCCACGACCCTTCCCACAGCTTGTAGAGCACCTCGAGATACTCGTCCGCGTGGTCGTAACGCGTATCGTGGTCGAGTTGGTCGTCGGCACCGAAATTTCTTGCTGCCGAGGGCAAATAGCCCGTCACCACGTTCCAGCCGATCCGGCCCTTCGTCAAATGATCGAGGGTGGACAACCGCCGGGCGAATGGATACGGATGCTCGAATCCGGTCCCCGTCGTGATACCGAAACCGAGGTGTTCCGTCACTGCCGCCATAGCCGACACGAGCAACAGCGGATCGGCGACCGGAATCTGCGCGCCCTGGCGTAGTGCGGCGACATCGTCGCCGCCGTAGACGTCGTACGTGCCGAGCACGTCCGCGATGAAGATCCCGTCGAATCGGCCCTGTTCCAACAGCTTTGCGAGCTCGGTCCAGTAATCGAGATCCTTGTAGCGGTGCGATTGGTCGTCGGGGTGTCGCCACAGTCCGGGTGACTGATGCGCGACGCAGTTCATGTCGAACGCGTTGAACCTGATTTGCCTGGTCATCGAGCGGCGTCCTGTGACTTGCGTTCGCCCGCGCTCCACGCGAACGGCAAGTCCGTTCCGTTCAGCAGGTGGTCACCGATCGACCGCGCCTTGAAGATCGCTGGGTTGTGCACCGAGATCGTTCGAGCGTTGCGCCAGTGCCGATCGAGTTGGTGGCGCTCCGCAACGATCGACGCGCCACCGAGTTCGAACAGTTGCGTGGTCGCAGCGAGGACGGTGTCGATCACACCGAGCTGGGCCTGACCGGCCGCCAATTCTGCTGCGATGAGCAGCTTCTCGTCCGTTGCACCCTGCGCGAGCACCTCGTCGAGGACATCGGCTACCGCGAGCACGCTCGCCCGCGCCGCGAACGCTGCCGCGGATAGCCGGCCGATGACCTGCTGCACCAGCGGATCCTCGCGTGGCAGGTCGGCCGCGGCGTGGGTGTAGGTGCGGGTGCGCGCCGAAACCCATTCTCGTGCGTCACGCTCGGCACGTTTCGCGATTCCTGCGAGCACCGCGAGCTGGAAGAGCTGCAGATACGACGTCGCATAGGTTGCACCGGGACCGCCGTAGCCCGGCCCGAGAATCCGGTCTTCGGAAACGGCGACGTTGGTGAATTCGGTTGTCCCACTTGCGGTCAACCGCTGCCCGAAGCCATCCCAGTCGTCGTGCTGGCGCACGCCTTCGGCATTCGCGTCGACCAGGATGCCGAGCCGCTCGCCGTCGCGGTCGGCGGCAACCAGGATGTGGTCGGCGTACAGCGAGCCCGTGCTGTAGTACTTGACGCCGTTGAGCGCCCACGCGTCGCCCGCCGCTGTCAGAGTGGTGCGGTACCGATCCACGGCACCGACACCGGGTTCGGTAATCGCATTGCCGACGAGTGCGCCGTCGCTGACTGCGCGCAACCAGTTCTCGCGCGCGGGTCCGAGCTCGGCAAGCAACTGGTCTTCGACGAACACGAAGTGCACACGAAGCGCCTGCGGGAGATTCGACTCGGCGGCTGCCAGATCGATCAGGAGCCGGAAGAGCTGACGGACGCTGACGCCGTAGCCGCCGTGCTCGACCGGTACGCGAAGTGCTCCGAATTTCGCCTCTTTCAGCCAGCTGACCTCGTCGTACGGCAGCCTGCGGTCGGTCTCCCGCTCCACGGCGCCTGCAGCGATTCGCTCGAAGATCGGTGCGAAGATCTCGTCCAGCTCGGTATCGGAAACATACTTCGGGGCAGTCGATGTCATATTCGGAATCGTTGCCCAATCCGCGGGACGATCCACCAGTTGCACGCAGCGCGATTGAAATGCTGACGCAGACCGCTAGCCGGCCAATGGCCAAGTTTCGGGCGCTGCTACGGCATCGCTCGGCCGAATACCGAAGACCGGGAACGCCCCGCCGACGGGAGACGGCTGAAACTGCACGCGCACTGGTCGATCCGAGTGGGGCGGCACTTCACCCTCGATCGTCGAATAGACCCACGGGCCGTCGTCGAGCTGGACTATCGCCTTCGTCGACGGCAGCAATTCACCGTGCGGCCCGTGTGGATAGCGGTGCGTCACCTTCCACGACACGATCGATCCGGTGCCGGAGGACGGCACCCACTCGAGGTCGAAGCCTTGGCAGAACGAACACGCCACGGTCAGCGGCGCGAGCAGTTTGTTGCAGGTCCCGCACCGCCTGATCAGCAACGTCGGCGCGCCGGTCGCCGTCGTGCTTGCCAACTGTTCAGTGTTGTGTTGATTCATCGGAACCTCGACTGATTGTTGCTGGTGGGCTGCATTCAGCCTGCGCGCCGCCCCCCGGGGAGCAACACCGTCGAACTACGTAGACGCATACCTATTTCTGCCGCGAGCCAGCACATCACACGGTGGGGAGGCGATCACCATTGCCAAGAAGGCAACTGCAGAACTACAAGCATTGGACTGATCTTCATCCATACGGCGATAGTGGACCCATGCAAAACCTCAATCCCGAGGTACCCGAGGACGTCTTCGCCGAGGTGCTCAGGCAGATCAACCACTTCGTGCGGACCCGCGTCGTCCCTCGTGAGCTGGAAATCATGAGCACCGACGCAATCCCATCGGACCTGCGCAAACAGGCCGCCGACATGGGATTGTTCGGTTACGCGATTCCCCAGGAGTGGGGTGGGCTCGGACTCGACCTCGTCCAGGACGTCGAGGTCGCCATGGAACTCGGCTACACGTCGCTGTCGCTGCGCTCGATGTTCGGCACGAACAACGGCATCGCGGGCCAGGTGCTCGTCGGGTTCGGAACCGACGAGCAGAAGGCCCACTGGCTCCCCCGCATCGCATCAGGTGAGGTCGTCGCGTCCTTCGCGCTCACCGAAGACGGCGCCGGCTCGAACCCCGCTGGGCTGCGGACCACTGCCAAAGCCGAGGGTGACGGCTGGATCATCGACGGCAGCAAACGCTTCATCACCAACGCCACCGAGGCCGGGTTGTTCGTTGTGTTTGCCCGCACCGACCCGAAGCCGGCGGCCGGAAACGGCATCGCAGTGTTCCTGGTCCCGGCCGATCTGCCGGGGCTCGAGGTCGGCACGAAGGACGCGAAGATGGGGCAGGAAGGTTCGCGGACAGCCGATGTCAGCTTCGACCAGGTCCGGGTCGGTCCGGAGGCGCTGGTCGGCGGGTCCGGTGACGTGGGCTACCGCGCCGCCATGACATCACTGGCTCGCGGCCGCATCCACATTGCAGCGCTGTCGGTCGGGCAGGCGCAGCGCGCATTGGACGAGTCGGTCGCGTACGCGGCCAGCGCGACACAGGGCGGTGTGGCGATCGGAGATTTCCAGCTGGTCCAGGCCATGATCGCGGATCAGCAGACGGGCGTCATGGCCGGTCGCGCACTCGCGCGGGAAGCGGCGAGAGCGTGGGTCGACGGCACGGATCGGCGAATCGCGCCGTCAGCAGCCAAATTGTTCTGCACCGAAATGGTCGGCAAGGTTGCCGACCTCGCCGTGCAGATCCACGGCGGCACCGGCTACATGCGGGAAGTGCCGGTCGAGCGGATCTACCGCGATGTCCGTCTGCTGCGTTTGTACGAAGGCACGAGCGAGATCCAGCGCCTCATCATCGGCGGTGGTCTCGTGCGAGCCGAGAAAAAGAAGGCGCTGTGACGCAGCCGCTCGACGGAGTCACCGTAGTCTCGATCGAGCAAGCCGTGGCCGCTCCCCTCGCCACTCGGAATCTGGCCGACCTCGGTGCGCGCGTGATCAAGGTCGAACGCGTCGACGGCGGCGACTTCGCGCGCGACTACGACCATGTGGTGCACGGCACCGGGGCACATTTCGTCTGGCTCAACCGCGGGAAAGAATCGCTCGCAATCGATGTGAAATCGATCGAGGGCCGTGCCGCGGTGCGGCGCCTCGTCGACCGTGCCGATGTATTCGTACAGAACCTCGCCCCCGGTGCGGCGCAGCGCCTCGGCCTCGGAGCCGACGAACTCCGGGAACACCACCCGGAGCTGGTCGTCGTGAATCTCTCCGGCTACGGGACGGGCGGGCCGATGACCGACCGCAAGGCCTACGACATGCTGATTCAGGCAGAAGCCGGCCTTGTGTCGATCACCGGCACGCCCGAGACTGCCGTCAAGACCGGAATTCCGACCGCCGATATCGCCTCCGGAATGTACTGTGCGCAAGCAGTTCTCGCGGCTTTGCTGCGTCGGTGCCGGACCGGTGAAGGCGCTTCGATCGACGTGTCGATGCTGGACGCGACCGTCGAATGGCTGGGTCACGCGATGTACACCCAGATGTATACGGGCAGCCAACCGCCGCGAATGGGATTGAGCCACATCTCGATTGCCCCGTACGACGCCTTCCCGACCCGCGACGGCGAGGTGCTCATCGGCGTGCAGAACGACAGCGGCTGGCGCGCCCTCGTCACCGAGGTACTCGATGCTCCCGCACTTGCCGACGACCCTCGATTTGTAACGAATGTGCAACGAGTACGCCATCGCAGCGAATGTGATGCGCTTGTGGCACAACAGACTTCGCAGTGGAACACCTCAGAGCTCGATGCCCGGCTCGCCGCAGCCGGCATACCCGCCGCGCAGATCAAACAGCTCGATCAGGTCGTCGATCACCCACAGCTTCGCGCCCGCAAGCGGTGGCGAACGATCGCAACCGAACACGCGCAGGTCGACGCGCTACTCCCGCCGATCACGTTTGCCGACACCGAGGCAGCCATGGGGGACGTCCCCGCACTCGGCCAGCACACGCTTGCGCTACTTATCGAATCCGGACTGGATACGACAGCAGCGAACGAACTGATCCAGCGAAGCATCGCGGTCCAGGCCGAGCGCTTCCAAAAACGGCATATTTGACCGCGCGTCAGAGGTATTCGGTTCCCATCGCCGCGTGGACCTCGCCTAGTGTGCGTGCGGCGATTTCGTTCGCACGGAAGTTGCCGTCTCGCAGGACTTCGCGAACGTAGTCCGGAGCACTCGCGAGTTCGGCACGCAGCAAACGATGGGGCGCGAGAAAGTCGTTGACCGCATCGGTGGTGAGCTTCTTCAGCGCGCCTGCGCCTGCAGCGCCGATACCGGCCGCCAGTCGATCTTCGTCGATCCCGGAACACAGCGCGGCAGTAGTCAACAGCGCGGACACCCCCGGCCGCTTTTCGGGATCGAACGTGATCGTCCGCTGTGAATCGGTCGGAGTTCTGCGGATCGCGGCGGCTGTCTCGTCGGCGGTCATCGACAGGCCGATCGCATTTCCGTAGCTCTTGGACATCTTCCTGCCATCGAGTCCGGGGACCTCGGGACTGGCAGTCAGCAGTGCCTGTGGCTCAGGGAAGACGTCGCCGTACCGCTCGTTGAAGCGGCGGGCAATCGTCCTGGTCAGTTCGATGTGGGGGAGGTTGTCCTTCCCGACAGGTACGAGGTTGCCTTTGCAAAAGAGGATGTCCGCGGCCTGGTGCACCGGATACGTCAGCAATAGCCCGCTCAGCGCGCGGCCCGATGCAGCCAGTTCCGCTTTGACCGTGGGTTTCCGATGCAGTTCGGCCTCGGTCACGAGGCTGAGGAACGGGAGCAGTAGTTGGTTCAGGGCGGGGACCGACGAGTGGGTGAAGATCGTCGCCTTGTTCGGATCGATGCCCGCGGCCAGATAATCCAGCACCGCACCGTAGACGTTCCGGCGGACCGCACCGATGGCATCGCGATCGGTGATCACCTGGTAGTCCGCGAGGACGATCACAGTGTCGACGCCGAGGTTGTGCAGTCGCACGCGTTCGGCAACGGTACCGAAGTAGTGACCCAGATGCAGTGGGCCCGTTGGACGTTCGCCAGTGAGGATTCGGTAGCGGTGCGGGCGCGCGCTTACATCGGAGCGCAGGCTCTCGCTGCGAGCGAGGGTGGCAGAGAAGGAATTCATGACAGCTCCTGAGTGGTCGAGGGGCTGCACGAACCGCGTTCACTCAGGATGACACCGCAGGCTGCGTACAGCCCGCGGACATGGTTAGACGGGCTGCCGGAGCAGCCACCATGCCTGTCGGATGTTCATCACCCGGCAAGGATAGCAACGCCTAGTCGGATCGGTCAGGTCCCGAGCCATAGACGATCAGCCAGATCGCGCGGCCGAGGGCATGTGCGAGTTGGTCGTCGCCGATCGGCGCGTCGCTCATGAAACCCACGGAGATCGACCGCTCGACCATCGAGGTGAGCACGATCGCCGTTGCGAGAACATCGAGGTTCGCATCGATAGTGCCTGCCCGTTGTTCTGCTTCCAGTCGCGCACACACCACGGCCATGAAGCCTTCTACGCGAGCACGCCAGTATCGTCCGACGTCGCGGTCGTATGCGGACACCTCGTTGAGCGCAACGAGCACCCAGCGATGTTCGCGAAAGCCCGCGATCATGCGTTGCATCGCAGCGACGACGCTGACCTGCGCATCGGCGTGGTCCGCGCGCCACCATTCCTCGGCGGCACCGAACAGATCCTCGGTCGCAAGATCCGCCATGCGAATCAGCAGCTGACTCTTGTCGGGAAAGTATCGGTAGAACGTCGATCGGGCGACGTTCGCGGCCTTGGCAATACGTTGCACGGCCAGTTCGGTGAACGGCGTTCCGTCGGCCAGCAAGTCTTCGAGCACGACCAGGACCCGTTGCTCGAAGTCGTCCCGCAGATCGTCGACCCGCTGCTGGCGAACCTTCGGCGGCCGCGTCAACGACGGCATCAGCTGCTCGCCGTTTCACTCATGTAAGTCATTCTGCCTTCCACACTCGAAAACCGAGCCCGACCGCTGTTGACATTCCGCCAACGCCGCGCCACGATCCTATCGGACACTATGTCCGAAGCATACTGACTCGGAGACACATGGCATCCGGCAACGAGGGCGAACACGCCGACGCAATCGTCGTCGGCGCGCGCTGCGCAGGTTCCGCGACAGCGGTCGCGCTCGCGCGCGCTGGTCGGCGCGTGGTCGTCTTGGACAGCGCTCGCTTCCCGTCCGACACCTTGTCCACACATCTGTTGTGGACGTCGGGACTCGCCGAACTCCAGGAGTTGGGCGCCCTCGACCGTGTCCTGGCGAACGGCGCACCGCGGTTGCGCACCGCGCTCGCAGCCGGGTCGGGGCACACGATCACGGCACGGTTCCCGGCGCTCGACGGCATCGACTACGCATTGTGCGTGCGACGAACGGGACTCGACGCGGCACTTGTCGACACGGCCCGCCAAGCCGGCGCAGACGTCCGCGAGGGCTGCCGTGTCGACCAGGTCGTCTGGAACGCCGGCCGCGTAGCCGGCGTCTCATATACCGATTCGGTTGGCGCTCAACGGGAATTGCGTGCATCACTTGTAGTGGGAGCGGATGGCAGACGTAGCACGATCGCGCGCCTCGTCGGTGTCGCAGAGCCGTACCGCAGCACACCGAGTGGACGCGAATGCTATTTCGCATATTGGGAAGACAGCAGGCACGAGTGGCGCGATATCGCAGCCCAATGGCGCGTCGGTTCGCTGCTGGGAACAGCATTCCCCTGCGACGACGGCCTCGTCCTGTGCCTCGTGCAACCGCCCCCGGACTCGACCACACAGCACCGACCGGGGCGGTCCCTCGCGATCTATCGCGAGTCCATCGCCGGTTTGCCCGAACTTTCGGCACGGTTGGACGGCTGCCGAATGGTCGGCAAGGTTCGGGCGGCGACCAATCTCGCCTCCTACTTTCGACGGTCTTCGGGACCCGGCTGGGCACTGCCGGGCGACTCGGGACACTTCAAGGATCCTGTTACTGCACAGGGCATTCGGGATGCACTCCGTTACGGCCGACTACTCGGCGAAGCCACCGCACATGCGCTCGACGACCCCGAGGCACTCGACGCTGCCACCCACCGGTGGGAGCGCGCACGCGAACGCGACTGCCTCGAGGTCTACCAGTGGACCAACCGCCTCGCCCGTGGCGAGTCGATGAGCCCCCTCGAAATCGAGTTGTACCGTGGCGCGCAGCGAGACGGCGCCCTCGCCCGAGCGACGCTCGAAGTCTTCTGCCGCACACGCAAACCCAGTCGCATTGCGAGCCCCGCAACGTTGGCAGCGCGCGCGTTACTGCACGCGCCCGGCAGTCGTCTCAGCGTGCTCGCGAACCTCGGCGTCGAGCTGGCGCAGGCGGCGTCGCAGTTGTTCGAACGCCTTCGTTCACGGCTTTCAAGTCTGCCCGAGTTACCTGCCCCACCGACGTTCACTCACAACGAGGAGATCGCACATGATCACACCGCATAACGGCGCGCCGCGAATGGGCATCGACCGCCGCCGCGTCTTACGCGGCGCTCTCCTCACCGGCGCGGCAGCGGCTGCCGCCATCGCGCTACCTGCGACGACCCACGCGACGCCGGCACCGCGGCGATCGCCCGGCCGGACTGCGGAAAGGAACGTCGCAATCTTCGGCGGCGGAATGTCGGGATTGTCGGCCGCGCACGAGTTGATCGAACGCGGCTACGCCGTGACGGTCTACGAGCCGGCATACCTGGGTGGAAAGGCGCGCAGCCTGGGAGTTGCCGGCACCGGAACGGGCGGCCGCCGCGACCTACCCGGAGAGCACGGGTTTCGCTTCTTTCCCGGCTGCTACCAACATGTTCCGGACACAATGAGTCGAATCCCGTTTCCCGGTAATGGGAACGGGGTCGAAGACAACCTCGTCGAAGTGGAATCGGCCATCCTCGGACTCCGCGACCAACCACCGGTTTTCGCACCGATCGGGCTACGCGGCCTGACCCAGCTGACGCCCGAGTTGCTTCAAGCAGCAATCATTTCGTCGTTCGGTCTGATCCCGCAGCTGCCGCCGCTCGAACTCGCGTTCTTCGCAAAACAGATGACAATGTGGTTCACCAGTTGCACCGAACGGCGCTTCGGACAGTTCGAGTACCTCTCCTGGGAGAACATGCTCCAGGCCAACGGCAAGTCTCCGGCTTACCGCGAGTATCTCGTCAGCGCGCTCACCCGAATCACCGTCGCGGCCAAACCGCACCTTGCATCGGCCCGGACCATCGGCACAATCGGCGAAGGACTCGTCCTCGCCGGCACCGGCCTCTTTCCCGCATATCGCGGCGGTACCGACCGAATCCTCAACGGCCCCACAAACGATGTGTGGATCGACCCCTGGGTGAGCTATCTACGCTCCCGCGGTGTGGAATTCGTCATGGGTGCGCGCGCATCACGGCTGGGGCTGCGTGACGGCAGGATCGAAAACGTCACCGTCACCGACGCAAACGGTGCGTCCAGCACCGTGGCAGCCGACTGGTACGTGTGTGCGATGCCGGTCGACAAGGCAGTTCCGTTGCTGAGCAACGACATCCTCGACGCCGATCCGCACCTCGCAGGAATGCGCGAATTGGTGATGGATTGGATGGTGGGAATCCAGTTCTTCCTCAAGCGATCCACCGACATTCCGGAAGGCCATATCGCGGCAATGGGATCGCCGTGGGCCATCACGGCGCTGCGCCAGGCGCCGATGTGGACGGGTGACTTCGCCTCCCGCTACGGGGACGGCACTGTGCGGGAGTGCCTGTCGGTCGACATCTCGGATTGGGATTCACCGGGGCTCCTCTTCGGCAAACCGGCCAAGCAATGCACGAAAGACGAAGTGATGCAGGAATGCTGGGCACAGCTGAAGCGCTGGCTGAACACGTCGACGAACTGGTTGCGCGACGAAGACATCCACTCGTGGCACCTCGACCCCGGCGTCACCTGGTCGGACGGTACGACCCATAACGAAACACCATTGCTCGTCAACACGATCGGTTCCTACGACAACCGACCGACCGCACACAGCGCAATACCGAACCTCTTTTTCGGCGGTGATCACGTCCGCAACAACATCGACCTGGCGACGATGGAGGGCGCCAACGAATCGGGCCGGTCTGTTGCCAACGCGATCCTCGACGCAGCGGGTGACTCTGCGCCGCGGGCAGCAATCTTCCCCATGGTGGCGCCGGCGGAGTTCGAACCGTTCAAGCGGATCGACAGCGACCGCTACCGCGCCGGGTTGCCGCACGTGCTGGACATCTGAAGTCGGCCACGTGTGCTTCTCGTAATCCTTAGCTAAGGTAACGCACTACTGGACAAAGGAGTCTCGTATGCGCGTTCTCTTCGGCCGATGGTTGCGCCTCGATGCCGCGGCGGTTCGTCGTGGCCGATGAACCCCGGCAAACCGGTGCACCCCGGACAACTCTGTCGAAGCGCGTCTCCGACCTGTACGCCGCTCACCAGGAGCTTCGCGACGCCCGCCCGATCCCCGCGGTAGGTGCCGAGCTACGCGCACCCGGAGTTCGCCTCGCCCAGGTCGTCACGACCGTCATGGAACGCTACGCGGATCGCCCTGCCGTCGGGCAGCGCGCATTCGAGTTGGTCCAGGATGCCGACGGCCATCGAACTCGGCACCTTCTGCCCACATTTGCGACCGTCACCTACCGCGAGTTGTGGTCGCGAGTAGGAGCGGTTGCGTCGGCGCTGCATCACGATCCCGAACATGCCCTGCGTGCAGGCGATTTCGTTGCCACCCTCGGCTTCATCAGCATCGACTACGCCACTATCGACCTGGCGTGCGTCCACCTCGGCGCGGTTGCCGTGCCGCTCCAGGCAGGCGCGTCCGTCATGCAGCTCTCGGCGATCATCGCCGAGACGGCGCCCCACACCCTCGCCGTGAGCGCCGAAAGCATCGACACTGCAATAAATCTCGCACTCTCGGGCAATCCCCCGCGCCGGTTGCTGGTGTTCGACTACCACCCCGATGACGACAGCCATCGTGCAGCATTCGAAGCCGCTCGCGTTCGACTTGTGGACGCGGCAGTGCTCGTCGAAACGCTGGACGAAGTTCTCGAACGCGGGCGCGAGTTGCCGTCGGCTCCGCTTTTCGTTCCCGAGGCCGACGACGACCCCCTTGCCCTGCTGATCTATACCTCCGGCAGCACAGGAACGCCGAAGGGCGCCATGTACACGGACAGTCTGGTCAAGGCGGTGTGGCTGTCGCAGCCAGAAGTCGCCGCCATCAACCTCAATTACATGCCGTTGAGCCACATCGCGGGACGTATCACGCTGCAGGGAGTCCTCGCTCGCGGTGGCACCGCGTACTTCACTGCGAAAAGCGACATGTCGACACTTTTCGAAGACATCGCGCTCACGCGACCGACCGAATTGTTCTTCGTTCCCCGTGTATGCGACATGATCTTTCAGCGCTACCAGAGCGAGATGGACCGACGATCGATGCCAGGTGTGGACCTCGACGCTCTCGATTCCGCAGTGAAAGCTGAACTGCGCGAGCATTTTCTCGGCGGTCGCTTCATGTCGGTCGTCGTCGGGAGTGCGCCGCTGGCGGCAGAAATGAAGACTTTCGTCGAATCGATCATCGAACTGGAACTCCACGACGGATACGGGTCGACCGAAGCCGGCGGCGCAGTTGTGATCGACACGATCGTCCGTCGGCCACCAGTGCTCGATTACAAGCTCGTCGACGTACCCGAACTCGGTTATTTCGGTACAGACAAACCGTATTCGCGGGGCGAACTGCTGCTGAAGACCACCACGATGATTCCCGGCTACTACAAGCGGCCCGACGTCAATGCCGAGGTCTTCGACACCGACGGCTTCTACCGGACGGGCGACGTCGTCGCGGAAATAGGGCCCGATCGCTTGGTCTATGTCGACCGTCGCAACAACGTGCTGAAGCTGTCCCAAGGCGAATTCGTGACTGTCGCGAAGGTGGAGGCCGCGTTCGCGAGCAGCCCACTGCTGGAACAGATTTTCGTCTACGGCAGTAGCGAGCGTGCCTACCTGCTCGCCGTCATCGTGCCGACCGCCGAAGCACTCACGCGTGCGGATCTCGAAGGCGCGCTGCGTGAGTCATTGCATCGGATCGCCAAGGATGCCGACCTCAACTCGTACGAGATCCCGCGCGATTTTCTCATCGAGACGGAGCCGTTCACCACCGCAAACGGTCTCCTGTCCGAGATCGGTAAGCTGCTGCGGCCCAAGCTGATCGAACGCTACAACGACCGGCTGCAGCAGCTTTACGCCGACTTGGCCGCAGCAGAGGTCAACAGCCTTGTCGCATTGCGCCACGAGGCCGCGGCGTTGCCCGTGCTCGAGACGATCAGCCGCGCGGTCACTGCACTGCTGGGCTGTGCACCGAGCGAACTGCGACCAGACGCGCATTTTGCGGACCTCGGTGGGGATTCCCTATCGGCACTCTCTTTCTCGAATATTCTGACCGAGATCTTCGACATCACCGTACCGGTCGGAGTGATCGTCAGTCCTGCAAACGGGTTGCAAGACCTTGCGGATTACATTGCCGCAGAGCGAAATTCCGGTTCGCTTCGGCCGACCTACACGTCAGTGCACGGTTCGCGTGAGCGTGCACTTGCCGCCGAATTGTCGCTGGACAAGTTCATCGACGCCCGAACCCTCAACGCCGCAAAGAATCTGCCACACGGAGACGGGCGCATTCGCACTGTTCTGCTCACCGGCGCGAACGGCTACCTCGGCCGCTTCCTGTGCCTGGAGTGGCTCGAGCGAATGGAGCGCGACGGCGGCACGCTGATCTGCATCGTGCGCGGCAGGAATGTGGACGCAGCTCGAGAGCGACTCGACGAAGTATTCGACTCCGGCGATCCCGCACTGCTCGCCCGCTATTGGGACCTCGCGTCGCGACATCTAGAACTCTTGGCCGGCGACATCGGCGAGGCGAACCTCGGACTCGACGACGAAACGTGGAATCGGTTGGCGCAGACAGTCGACCTCATCGTGCACCCCGCCGCCCTCGTGAACCACGTGCTGCCCTACGACCAACTCTTCGGCCCCAATGTTGTTGGTACTGCCGAAATTATCCGGTTGGCAATCACTACCCGTCTGAAGCCGACCACCTACCTGTCGACTGTGGCAGTGGCCGCGCAGATAGCGCCCTCGGCCTTCGAAGAGGACGGTGACGTCCGCGAAATGAGCGCGACGCGAACCGTCGGCGACGGTTACGCGAACGGCTATGGGAACAGCAAGTGGGCCGGCGAGGTGCTGCTGCGAGAGGCACACGATCTGTGCGGCCTCCCCGTCTCGGTTTTCCGATCGGACATGATCCTGGCGCACAGTCGATTCGACGGCCAACTCAACGTGCCCGACATGTTTACACGACTCGTACTCAGCGTCGCAGCGACCGGCATTGCGCCGCTCTCGTTCTACCGAACCGACGAGAAGGGCAACCGGCAGCGCGCGCATTACGACGGCTTACCGGCCGACTTCGTTGCGGTTGCAGTCACCACACTCGGGGCGGAGGCGACCTCCTGTTTTCAGACCTTCGACGTCGTCAATCCACACGACGACGGAATTTCGCTGGACAAGTTCGTCGAATGGCTCATCGACGCCGGACACAACATCCAGCGTATCGATGACTACAGCGACTGGTTCAGCCGTTTCGAGACGGCGTTGCGGGCGCTACCCGAGAAGCAACGCCAGGCATCCGTACTGCCACTACTGCACGCGTATCGTCGTCCCGCTCTGCCGATTCGTGGTTCCGCACTGCCGGCCAAGGGATTCCGCGCCGCAGTGCAGACAGCGAGCACCGAGACCTTCGATGACATTCCACACCTGACCGCGCCACTGATTCGAAAGTACGTGGCCGACCTGCGCTCGCACGGACTGCTGTAATTGCGTGGTGCGCATGTCTCGGAACAGAATCGGAGCAGTCGTCGTGAGCGCATGCGCTCTGGTTATGGCGCCTTTGCCTGCCAGGGCCGAATCTACCTGGGGCCCAACGCCGCCGCACAATCCATACGTGGGGCAGCCCGGCACCTCAACGATGCACGGTGACGCCGAGTCCTCGGACACGTCACCGTTCGCCGGACCCGGCACGGGAGACATTGCGATACATGGCTACCCGCTCGCGGCGGCATGCCCGACAATCCTGCAGGGCAGCGACGGTCTCGTTCTTGCGCTGTGCACGGCGATACTCGGGCAGGTCCCGACCGTCTACCTGATCGGCCCTTCAGGACCACCACTCGCCGAACTGAGGCTGGCCAAGGGCAGCCTGCTCGGCGGGGTGTACGCCTACGTCGACAACAACGATCGGCTGGTTGCGCTCGACGGGAATCGGCAGCTGATTCGCGTCGGCCACGAACGGGATCGGTCGGGTGCGTGGCGCCTCGGCATCGACGAGTCGATCGACCTGACGGGTGTCATTTCCAGCGACGACGGCGCAACCGGCCTCGTCCCGGATTGGGAGGGCAACGTGTGGTTCGCCACCGGGAAGGGGCGTGTCGGGGTCGTCGGACCGACAGGCGTTACAGCAGCTACGCAGCTGCCGGAAGGCGAACTGGTTGCGAACAGTATCTCATCGGCGCCGGGTGGCAGGGTCGCCGTCGCCACGACACACGCCCTCTACGAGCTGGCCACGGACGACACGGGAATGCCGCGCATCCTCTGGCGTGCAGCGTATGACCGCGGTTCGGCGCGCAAACCCGGCCAACTGAGTTGGGGCACCGGTTCCACACCGACCTACTTCGGCCCAGCCACGGGTGCCGACTATCTGACCATCGTCGACAACGCGGACGGCCAGGTGCACCTGCTCGTATATCGCTCGGGCAGTGGTGAATTGGTGTGCTCACAGCCAGTGCTCACCCAGGGAGGTGCGGGCAGCGAGAACTCGCCGATCGGAATAGGCCGATCGGTCGTCGTCGCTAGCACGTACGGCTACCCGTATCCAGCGGTGCCCGACGGTGCCGGCCCGGCACAGCCCGCGTCGGCTCCGTTCGTCGGAGGAATGACCCGCGTCGACGTAGCCGAGGCTGGCTGTCACACCGTGTGGGACAACCGAATTCGCAGCTCCGCGGTGCCGCGCCTCTCGACTGCCGACGGCAACATCTACACCGTCTCCCGCGTCGGCGCTGACACCACAACCCCGCTCGACGGCTACACGTTCACGGTTGTCGATCCCGAAACAGGGAGTGTGTTGTCCGACCGACCGCTACCCGCGACCATCGTCAACGATCCGCTACAGACCGCGCCGCTCATAACCCGCGACGGTCAGTTACTGCAGGGCACGATCACTGGGATCCTGCGGATCAGCTAGCTTCCTGTAACCCACACCGAGCCCCTACCGCCTCCAGAACCCCACGCGCCACAGCGTCGACCATGTACGGACATTTGCGGGTAGACTGGGCACTCCAGGACGGTGCAACTTTCCCTTCGTGGCGATCACAGATGTCGGCTGACACCGGCTCACTCGCCGCGCATTGATTGCCGCTCGGCGTCACCATTAGTAAGGGGTCTAGCCCATATGTCCAATCTCGACATGTCCGAACTCGACGAACCGACACTCAGCGAGCACCAGCTCGACACCTTCCGCCAAGCCCAAAGGCTTGTCGCCGGGCACTCGATCGATGCCCCCGACTGCCGGATTCTGCTCGCGATGCTCGGCATTCCCGAGAACGCGGTATAGGCCTCAGCTAGTCCGGGGACTCACACGGCAGTTCCCCGCGCGCGACCGCATCGACCATCAAGCCATGGTCGATCTCCGTTTGGTCGGCGTACGCGCGAGAAAAGCGGCACAGCGCAACCTCGAGTTTGTCGGATTTCCCCACGTATCCGGCGATCATCGAGGCACCGCTCGTGCGAGCGTGACCCTTTGCGAGTAGCCGACCACAGATTCCGGCATAGTCGGTGAGAGCCGACGGTGTCAGGTGATCGATCGCGATTGTGCCTTTCATATTCCGGAACTGCCGCACGTAATACTGGCGGCCTTCGACCGTGGTCCACCCGAGCAGCGGATCGCTGACGGTCTGCAGTGCCTGCTGATACTCGACGACGCGCCTGCCCTGATGGTCGTGCCATGCGGAGTCGCCGTGCACGAAAGGGGCGACCACCGAGCGCCGGGCCTGCTTGAGCTGCAGGAAGACGACGTCGTCCGGGCTGCTGCCTTCGCACAGTGCGACATACGCCCGCAACCCGACGCTGCCGACTCCGACGACCTTGTGTGCAACATCGACAAGCGTGTACCCGCTGAGCACGCGCCGCCAGTGGCTCGGCAACGTGCCGAGATAGTCGTCGAGGCCCTCGGCAAGATGGTCGGCTTCGGCGTCCGGTAACCGCGAGATAAGTGGCGGCTCCGTCACGATTCGCCGGCGCCCCTCGGCCTCCTCTGTGAACCTGGGCAGCGCACGATCGCTGACCCGCCGCTGCGCCCGTTCCGCCGAACGCTCGATCTCCTTGCGCAGTAACTCATCCGACGCCGTCGTCTGCAAGCGGCCGCGATCGAGTCGCTCGAAAGATCTTGCAAGCAGAGGCTGCTCGGCCAGCCAACGAATATGCTTGCGGTACATGGCAACACACGACTCGACAGCATCGGCACATTGCTCTTCCGTGGCCGAGTTCTGCCGTCCCGCAATCCAAATACTTGCCGTGAGCCGACGAACGTCCCACTCCCAGCCGCCGGGATGTGCTTCGTCGAAATCGTTCAGGTCGAGCACAAGATCGCGTTCCGGCGACGCGTAGAAGCCGAAGTTTCCCAGGTGTGCGTCGCCGCAGATCACTGGCCGGATGCCGGTGGCAGGCAGTAGCGAGAGGTCGTAGGCCATGACGATCGCCGACCCGCGCAGAAACCCATATGGCGAGGCCACCATTCGACCCACCCGAACCGGAATCAGCGAATCGATTCGGCCCCGGTGCGATTCGTTGACGAGGGCGATGACATACGGGCGATCTCGATCGGTTCGCCATTCGCCGAGTGACGATCTCGGCGTCTCCCCGCGCATCTTCCTGCCCAGCGAATAACGCTCCTCCCGCGGCATCGCCTGCCGCCGCAAAGACGCATAGTCTGTGCCGTCGGCCGTCGGGACTACGACATGGTGACCGGCGCCGCCACTGTCACTCGAACGAGCTTCCGGTTTCTGTTCGGCGTCCATATGCCAATAGTGCGCGCCTACTCCGCATTGTTCGCGCTGTTTGCGCGTCAGCCTGCCGACAGTTCGAGGATTTGGTTGGTCTCGGTGAGGTTGACGACGTACACGCTTCCGTTCGAGCCGACTGCCACATCGCGCGGATATTGCAGGCCGTCGAATGGCAGCACGACCTGATCGGACGATCCCGTAGCAAGCTTGACCACCCGGTTGTTCCCGTTGTCGGCCACGAATACATCGCCTGCATCGTTCAGAGCAATACCGACGGGGTAGCTGAGTCCGCGAAACGGCAGCGTGACCGCAGTGTCCGATCCTGCTGCGAGTTCGAGAACGCGGCTGTTCCCGCTGTCGGCGACGAAGACATCGCCGGCCTCGTTCACCGCCACACCCGTTGGATCCACGAGGTCGTCGAACGGCAGCACAACCTGTTGCCCAACGCCGTTGGCGAGCATCAGGACTCGTGAATTCTGCGCGTCCGTGACGTAGACGTTCCCGGACGAGTCGACCGCGATGTCGACGACCAGACTGACGCCGGTGAAGGGTACGACTCGCAGGTCTACACCATTGCTCCGCAACACTTTGCCCGACAGGTACTCGATGACGTAGACCTCTCCGGAGCCGCGGACCGCTACCCCGGTCGGCCCCTCGAGATCAGCGGAGAACGGCACGACTTCCTGCGTCGCAGACCCCGCCGGCAACTTCAGCACGCGGCCGTCGGCCGAATCGATCGTGTAGACGTCGCCCGTGGCACTGACGGCCAATCCGCTGAGACTCGCAGGGGTGAACGGGAGCACGCGCTGTACCTGCGCGGCATCGATCGCTGTCGCAGTGGTCGTTCCGGTCGCGGTCGACTTTCGAGCCGAGTCGCTGGGCCACAGGACGAACGCCAGGATCCCCACGAGCACGAGTGCCACGGCAACGGCGACTATCGCCGCGGTATGCCGACTCGGTGGCGGCGGCATCCCGGGATTGTGTCCAGGCGTGAACTGTTGTGGTGCAGCCCAACCCGGACTGGGCGGGTACCCACCTGCCGCCACGTAGGTCTGCGGCTGGGCGACCCTCGGCGGCTCGACGGTGCGCACAACCGTCGGCTGCGGCGGGCGCGCCTGCAGCGCTCGGCGCGCTCCCGCGGCCAACTCTCCACAGCTGGGGTAACGCCCTTCGCGGTTCTTTGCCAATGCTCGCCCGATGACGGCGTCGAACGCAGGTGAAATCCCCGGACGGACCGCACTCGGACGTGGGATCGGTTGACTGAGGTGGCCGTGCATGATCGTGGCGGCTGCCGGACCTGGATAGGGCGGTACCCCGGTCAACAAGTGAAACAGCGTGCAGCCCAACGAGTACACGTCCGCGCGATGGTCGAGTGGCAGGCCCTGAATCTGTTCAGGCGATGCATAGACGAGAGTCGCGACGAGCATTCCGGACTTTGTGAGATGAGCGGTGTCGTCGATTGCTTTCGCGATCCCGAAATCGGCGAGCAACACCCACTCGGACGCGCCCGGATGAGCCGCGTCCGCCAGCAGAATGTTCGCGGGCTTCACGTCTCGGTGCAGGACTCCGACCGAATGCGCATAGTCGAGCGCCCGACCCGTTTCGGTGATGATGTGGATCACGCGACCCGGCGGCAAGGGACCGTCTCGGAGGAGTTTCGAAGCGTCCGTACCGGATACGTACTGCATCGCAATCCACAGTTGGTCGCCCAGGCGGCCACGGTCGTAGACGGGCACGATGTTCGGATGCTGAAGTCTGGCGGCGTGCTCGGCTTCCTGCTCGAAGCGCGAGCGGACGTAGTCGTCTGCGGTGAGACTGCGATGCAGCAGCTTGAGTGCGACCTTGCGCGGCAGGTTGGGATGGTTGGCGAGGTAGACGCCGCCCATCCCGCCGACACCGAGGACGGCCTCGATCGTGTACCCGGCGAACGAGTCGCCAGGTCCGAGGTCAGCTCCGCTCATCGGTAAACCCGTCTTCCCGCGATAACGCGAGAATACGACCAACTGACCGTGCGCGTGGCTGCTACGGCAGTCGAGCCGGTTCGTAGGCTCCGATTGCTGCGACCTTCGCCGCCGACGCGGAAGACTCGTCGAACCGATAGCCGAGCCACTCTGTGACCAAGCGCCGAGCGAGTTCGATTCCGACGACTCGCTGGCCGAGGCACAGTACCTGTGCGTCGTTGCTGAGGATCGCACGCTCGACGGAGAAGCTGTCGTGCGCGGTCACGGCCCGAACACCCGGCACTTTGTTCGCGCTGATCGCCACTCCCAGACCGGTTCCGCAAACGAGTAGCGCCCGGTCGGCAGTGCCATCAGCAACCATGCGGGCGGCAGTTACCGCGACGTGCGGATACGCGGTGTGTTCGTCCGGACCGACACCGACGTCGACAACGGTCGCGACCCTCGAATCTGCTTCGAGGTCGCGGCGGAGCGCGTCTTTGTATTGCAGGCCGGCATCGTCGCAGCCGACCACAATTCGCAATCGATCACTCATTTCGTAACGCTCCGTTCGGTTTCGAAAAGTTCGGCGACAGTGCCGACGCACATCGCAAGGGATACCGCGCCGGCATCGGGGGCGCCGAGACTCTTCTCGGCGAGCGGACGAGCGCGGCCTATCTTCGGCCGCAGGGCGGCGGTTGCGGCAGCGGAGTCGTGGGCAACGTCAACGGCCGCTGCCCATGCCGCCCGCCAACTCTGTCCAGCGCTGACGGCAGATTCGACCGATTCGACGAACGGCAACAGCGAGTCGAGCATCGTTTTGTCGCCAGGCTTGGCGCCACCCAATTGGACCAGTGCGTCGTAGCCTGCCCGCAGCGCCGCAGCCACCGTCGCGTCGTCGGGTATGCCGTGGTCGCCGAGTGTGCGGCCGATCGCGCCGAGGGCAGCACCCCAGAGCACGCCCGAGGTGCCACCTGCCTGGTCGGCCCATGCCGCGCCGGCGGCGCCGAGCACAGCGGAAATCCCACTATGGCGTTGCACGGCATCCGCTGCGGCCGAGGCGGCTGCGGCTGAGCCGCGGACCATCCCGCGACCGTGGTCGCCGTCGCCTGCGATGGCGTCGATGCGCCCGAGCCTGTCCTCTGCACCGGCCATCGTGCGGTTGATCGCTGCGATGGCGTCGGCCGCGAACCGGCCGCAGAGCCGCGACGCGTCGTCGGAGACCACGACGGCCACAGAATCCAGTTCGATTGTGGTGCTGACTGTTTCACGACGAACTCCAGCAACCGGTGCCGCGCTGCCTTTGCGATATGCAGGCGTATCCGCCGGTGCGGTCCACAGGCGTTCGAGTTCTTCGTCGAGCCAGGTGATCGTCAACGAACACCCTGCCATGTCAAGGCTCGTCACCAGCTCACCGACTTCCGGCTCGATGACGACGTAGCCCGCTGCCGCCAGCAAAGAAGAAACGGTCTTCCACACCACGAACAGTTCCTCGTACTTCGTGCGGCCGAGCCCGTTGAGAATTGCGGCGACACGGTTACCCGCGCCGACCGGACGTTCGGCGAGCACGCCGCGGACGAGTACCTCGGCAAGTTCCCGGGCAGTGGGCAACGGGTGACTCGCAACTCCGGGTTCGCCATGGATCCCGAGACCGAGGCCCATCGTGGCCGGCTCGACCGCGAAAAGCGGCGACCTCGCTCCCGGCATAGTGCAGCCCTCGAATGCGACACCGAGTGTGCGCGTGGCGTCGTTCGTCACACGTGCGATCCGCTCGACCTCGTCGAGGGCGTGGCCCTCTTCGGCTGCCGCACTCGCACAACGGAACACGGTAAAGTCCCCGGCAATTCCGCGCCGCTTTCCGATGTCTTCGATCGACGCGCTGGCGATGTCGTCCGTGACAGCCACGAAGCGAGTGTCGATGCCTTCGGATCGCAGTTGAGCTACGGCCAATCCGAAGTTCATGACGTCACCCGCGTAGTTGCCAGTGAGAAAGAGAACCCCGGCTGTGCCGTGTGCGGCGCGGGCAACCGATGCGGCTTGTTGGGCCGACGGGGACGTGAAGATATTGCCGACAACAGCTCCGTCGGCGAAACCTCGGCCTACGACTCCGCAGAACGCGGGGTAGTGCCCGGACCCACCCCCGACCACGACCGCGACCTTCCCCTCGGGCGTCTTCGTAGCGCGGACAACGCCGCCGGGTACACCGACGACATAGCGTGCGTTCGCGTCGAGAAAACCCTCGAGCATGTCCTCGGTGAAAGTTGCGGGATCGTTGAACAGTCGAGTCATGATGTGCCTCTGGAGTATTCGGTGGACTGCGGGCGAATGCCCGTCAGTGCATGTGGCTTCCGCCGTTGATGTCGAAGGTCGCGCCCGTGAGGTACGCGGCATCGGCACTGGACAGGAACGTGATGACGGCAGCGACCTCATCGGTCGTCGCTGTGCGGCCCACCGGGATGTCACGAGCCAGGGCTGCCTCGCTTTCCGGGGTCGCGCCGACGCGGATGTTGGTGTCGACCGCGCCAGGAGTGACGGCGTTGACGGTCACGCCGCTGGTGCCGAGTTCGCGTGCGAGCGCCTTTGTGAAGCCGAGAATCGCAGCCTTCGCCGAGGAGTACGGCACCTTGCCGAAAACGCCGCCGCCGCGTTGTGCTGACACCGACGACATGTTGACGATGCGACCCCACCCGGCCTCGAGCATTCCCGGTAGGAATGCCTTAGTGACGAGGTAGGTACCGGTTGCATTCACGGCCATGACCTTGTTCCAGATGTCGAGCGTGGTCTCGAGGAACGGCACAGGTGACGTGATACCCGCGATGTTGGCGAGTGCGCCGACGACCGGCAGGTTGCCTGCGGCGACCTCGGCAGTGACCGCGGCATGTGCAGCGGCAACGGAATCCTCGGCTGTCACATCGATTTCGTAGCCGAATGCGGGTACCGCGAACTCGTTGCCTATCTCTGCGGCGACCTTTGCCGACTTTTCCCCGTCGAGATCGAGAACGACGACCGCCCAGCCTTCTTGGGCATAGCGCCGGGCGACGCCGATGCCGATTCCGCGATCCGACGTTGCGCCGGTGATCACTGCGGTGCGCTGAATTGTGCTCATTGTTTCTTCCTGCTTTCGTGGGTGTGCGGGTCAGATGAGTGCCGAAACGAGTTGTCCGGCTTCACGTGTTGCTGCTGGACGGCCCTCGTGGGTCACGTCGCGGGTCTCGAGTTCGAGGGAGAAGTGGCCGCGGTAACCGTGCCGCGTCAGTGCGTCGATTCCGGCCGCGAAATCGGCATCACCCTTGCCGATGCTCAAGTTGATGTTGCCGGGGACAGCGTCCCGCAGATGTACGTGCTCGATCCGATTTGCGAAACGTTCGACGAACGCGACGGGATCGGCGCCCGAGGCCACGATGTGGCTGAAATCCATCACGACGCCCACACGGGAGGCGGTCAACCGCTCACTCAAAGCCGTTGCGCGCTCGATGTTGCAGCAGAGACGGTGTAGGTGCAGAGTCTCTGCCCACAGTTGAATACCGCGTTCGTTCGCCCTTTCGGCCGCGGTCGAAAGTTCGTTCGCGATCCGGTCGAGGTCGGCGTCGAGCGACTGGATCGGCGTGTGGTCGATCGCCCCACAGGGCAGAACAAGGGCTTGCGCACCGATCGCTTCGGCAAGCTCCAACAGCATCGCGAGGTGCTCTCCGCGCGCCCGCCGGCCCTGCGCGTCGAGTTCGACGTTGAGGTCGCCGATATCGCCGTTGATCGATCGGGCGGCTAGGCCCGACCGCGCGACTGTGATCGCGACAGCAGCGACAGCTGCGCGATCGAGAACGTAGGGAACGTGGTCGCAGACACCCGGTAGTGCACCGAGATCGATCTCGGCAAAGCCGAGCGAGCTGATCGTCCGTAGGGCCTCGCCGAGTGGCTGGTGCCGAAAACTGATGGTGGAACACCCCAGTCGGTGGTGGAACATCGTCGCTCATCCCTTGCTCGGTGCGTATGTGATGGTGAGCACACTAGCTGAGTTGACTGTTAACAGTCAACGGGCAACTTACCTGCTGTTCATTGTTGACAGTCAACTGTGGCTTGGTTCACACTATTTCTCGTCACACTGTTGACGGTCAACAGTCAGTCACTATTCTTGTTTTGAAGGGATGAGCACTATGAGCGCTGAAGCTCTGCAGATGCGCGGTCCGGTCCACGGGACTCCGGACGCGAAAAGGGTTGCTGTCGGCTCCGGCGTCGGTGCCGTCATCGAGACCTACGACTTCATCGGTTTCGGTACTGCCGCTGCGCTGTACTTCGGAACAGCATTCTTTCCGGGCGCAAGCCCGGTGGCGGGCACGCTTGCCGCGTTCGCCACGCTCGGCGTCGGATTCGCCGCCCGCCCGCTGGGCGGCATTCTCGGCGGTCACCTCGGCGACAAGGTCGGCCGCAAGCCGGTTCTGGTCGCCTCCCTGATCGTGATGGGGTTGGCAACGTTCCTCATCGGTGTACTACCCACTTATGCCCAGGCCGGCATCATCGCCCCGATCCTGTTGGTCGTCGTTCGCATCGTCCAAGGCCTCGCCTTCGGCGCCGAATGGGGCGGCGCAATCCTCATGAGTTACGAACACGCACCCTGGAAAGAAAAGGGCCGCTACACCGGCGTCGTCCAGGCCGGCTTCCCGGTCGGCCTACTGCTCGCAAACCTCGTATTCCTCGGCAGCGTGCATCTCGGCGGCGACTGGGCGTGGCGCGTGCCGTTCCTCGCGAGCATCTTGCTCGTCGTCGTCGGACTCATCATTCGGGCGAGAGTTCCCGAGTCACCCGTATTCGAGAACGTCAAAGAGAGCGGCGATATCGTCGCATCGCCGATCAAAGAGGTCATCCGTGACGACTGGCGAAATATCCTGCGCGGCATAGGCTTGCGTATTGCCGAGACCGCCGGTTACGCCGTGTCGATCACCTACATGATCTCCTACCTGCACAACACCAAGCTGGCGACCAAGACCGAAACGCTTGTGGCACTCTGCATTGCCAGCGCAATCGGCATCTTCGCGACCATGGCGTGGGCGCGGCTCACGGACAAGATCGGCCGACGCACCGTCTACCTGTATTCCACCGCGTTCGCTGTCGCATTCGGTATTCCGATGTTCCTTCTGGTGAATACCGGCCTTGCCGTACTCATCGTCGCCACGATCGTCCTCGCCTATGCCGTGTGCCAGAACTCGCTTGCCGGCGCACAGGGCGCCTGGTTCCCGGAACTCTTCCCGGCAAAGACCCGTGCCTCCGGTGCGTCGTTGGCGTACCAGATCTCCGCAATGGTCTCCGGCTTCACGCCCTTCGTCACGACGCTGCTCTATGTCTCTTTCGGCTGGATCGGACCCGCCCTGCTGTTCACCTTCTACGCCGCGATCGGCTTGTGGGCGGCTGTACTGACCAGGGAAACCTGGGGACCGCGCGAACGCCGACTCGCCGACGAAGCAGCCTCGGCCGAGTCATACGCCGACACCAAAGTTGCCGCCTGAATCCGCTGTTTCGTAACAGCTTCGAATCAAAACCTTAGGACGATCATGACTGTATCGACACGCGACCTCGAGTCGCTGCGCACCGATCGGCGCGAACGCGTCGAAGCGGCTGCCTATCGAATGCGCCACTACGCACTGAACATGGGCGAAGCACAGGGGCAGGGCTACGTAGGGCAAGCGCTCGGCGCTGCCGACCTCCTCGCAGCGGTGTACGCCGACCAGCTGACCTACCGCCCCGAGGATCCCCACTGGAACGGGCGGGACCGGTTCCTCCTCTCGACCGGCCACTATGCAATCGGCCTGTACGCCGCGCTCGCCGAAGCGGGCATCATCCCGGTCGACGAACTCGATACCTACGGCTCCGACGAGTCCCGCCTGCCGATGTCCGGCATGGCGAGCTATACGCCTGGCATGGAGATCTCGGGCGGATCGCTCGGCCACGGCCTCACGGTCGCCGTAGGAATGGCAATTGGCCTGCGACACCAGAATTCGAGCTCGCGCGTCTTCAACTTCCTCTCCGACGGCGAGCTCGACGAGGGGTCGACGTGGGAGGCAGCGATGGGGGCGAGCCACCACAACCTCGGCAACCTGACCGCCATGGTCGACATCAACGCGCTCCAAGCCGACGGGAACACCGCCTCGGTACTGCGCACGGAACCGGTGGCCGACAAGTGGGCAGCATGTGGCTGGTTCGTTCGGCGGGTCGACGGAAACGATGTCGGGGCGCTGCTCGATGCGTTCGATGCTATTGCAGCACAGGCGAAACCGGTCGGCCAGCCGTCGGTGATCCTGGCCGATACTCGCGTGGGACGAGGCGCGTCGCTGCTCGAGAACCGCGAGAAAGCGCACTTCATGCGCATCGATGAGCACGAATGGCAAGTCTGCCGCGACCAATTGACCGCAGGGTACGAAGGAAAGAGCAAACGATGAGCACCGTTACGAAACCCCGCCTGCGCACGTCCGCAATGATCGCCTCGTTCGCCGACGAGGGGCAGAAGACGACGCCGGCGCCGTTCGGCCACGCGCTTGTCGCGGCAGCCCAGCAGGACAAGCGAATCGTCGGACTGACCGCCGACCTCGGCAAGTACACCGACATGCATATCTTCGCAGAGGCGTTCCCCGACAGGTTCTTTCAGATGGGTATGGCCGAGCAGCTGCTGTTCGGCGCAGCGGCAGGAATGGCCGAGACGGGACTCATTCCCTTCGCGTCCACGTACTCGGTGTTCGCGGCGCGCCGAGCCTACGACTTTCTCTGCCTCGATATTGCTGAGCCGAATCTCAACGTCAACATCGTCGGCGGATTGCCCGGTCTCACAACCGGATACGGGCCATCCCACCAAGCGACCGAGGACATCGCGATCTTCCGTGGCATGCCGAACCTGACGATCGTCGACCCGTGCGATTCCGTCGATATCGAACAGGCCGTACCGCAGCTCGCAGCCAGCGAGGGCCCGACCTACCTTCGCCTGCTGCGCGGCAAGGTGCCGACAGTGCTCGACGAGTACGACTACACCTTCGAACTCGGCAAAGCGAAGGTACTTCGTACGGGCGCCGACGTCGTGTTCGTCTCCAGCGGACTGATGACGATGCGCGCGCTGCAGGCTGCCGAAGCCCTTGCTGCCCACCACGTCGACGCCGCAGTCGTTCACACACCCACGATTAAGCCCTTCGACGCGACAACCGTTCTGGGCGAGGTCGACTCGGGCCGGCTGGTAGTTACGTGCGAGAACCACACGATCGTCGGCGGACTGTTCGAGACGGTTGCCTCCGCCGCTGTCCGAGCGGGAGTATCCGCGAAGATCGTGCCGGTCGGATTGCCGGACGAGTTCCTCGCCGCAGGCGCACTTCCGACGCTCCACGAGCGTTACGGCCTGTCGACGTCGCGCATCGTTGCGACAACGCTCGAAAACCTCGCATGAAAGCAGTAGGCGCTCCGCGCCCGTGCGCGCTTGGCGAGGCTGTGGACTCGCTAACCGCGCGCAGGGTGCGGAGCACCCTTCCTAGCGTACGATCAACTGTTGACAGACCAGCTGTCAACAGTCGGTCGACGGGACGAGGAGCATTCATGGCGCAGGATCCGGGTTCACTGCTGCGGTTGGAAAAAACCAGCCTGCGCCGCCAGGCCTTGGTCGCGCTTCGACGTGCGATCACAACTGGCGAACTGCAGCCTGGAACGCACCTGGTGGAAACCGAACTGTCCGACGCGTTGCAGATCAGCCGCGGCACCTTGCGCGAGGCACTCCGTCAACTCCAGCAGGAGGGCCTCGTCTCCGAGGGCGATCGGGGACGACTGGTCGTACGCCACCTTGATACGAAGGAGATCCGCGACATCTTCCAGGTACGAGCGGCGTTGGAATCTCTTGCGGCGCGCGAACTTTGCGCACAACACGACCGTGCCGAAGTCACGACGGCGTTGCGGAACTCCGTCGATCGCATGGTCGCGTGCGAAGCCGCCGACCTCGACGAGCGCATCGAGGCCGACCTCGACTTCCATCGCACCATGTGCCGTCTCACGGGCAACGACACGCTGCTGCATTCGTGGTCGTCGTTGGAGGGCAGCATCCGGATGTCGATCATGTTTGCCGGTGTCGAGCGCGCCGTTCGCAACATGGACGCCGCGAGACATTTCGAGATCGTCGACGCGATCGAGTCCGGCGAGGCAGACAGAGCCGCAGCGACGGTCGTCGAGCACATGGCCGGTGCCGCCGACGTACTCGTTTCCGGCGCGGCCTGAGCGTAGCGACGTCGTGCTGCGGCCCGATCGCACTGCCGGACTCACAACCGCGGCACAGCACGCGCATTCGTTTCTCGAGTCTCTCGATGAGCGGCCGGTAACGGCACGGGTGGATGCGAGTGCCGTCCGCGCGGCGCTCGGCGGACCGGTGCCCGTGCGTGGCGAAGACCCTGGTGCGGTCATCGACGCGCTGGCCGCAGGCGCCGAACCCGGCCTGGTCGCCAGCGCCGGGCCGCGCCATTTCGGCTTCGTGATCGGAGGCGCTCTGCCCGCGGCGTTGGCTGCCGACTGGCTGGTCTCGGCATGGGACCAGTGCGCAGCCTTCCACTCCCTCGCCCCCGCGGCCGCCGCGATCGAGGAGATCACCTCCGCATGGACGCTCGACCTCCTCGGCCTGCCTGCGGACGCGAGCGTCGGCTTCGTGACCGGTGGGCAGGGCGCGAATACGACGTGTCTCGCCGCAGCCCGGCATGCAGTGCTCGCCCGGGCAGGTTGGGACGTCGGAAAATACGGACTCAATGGTGCACCGCCAGTTCGCATCCTGTGCGGTGAGCACGCGCACGCCACCATCTACACAGCCCTACGGCTGCTCGGGCTCGGCGCCGAAACCGCAATTCGAATTCCCGCTGACGATCAGGGCCGGATGAATCCCGAGGCGCTGCGCGACGCGCTCGCCGACGCCGACGCCGACGCCGACGGACCGACTATCGTCTGCGCGCAAGCGGGAAACGTCGCCACCGGTTCGTTCGACGCCTTCGATCCGATTGCCGAAGCGTGCGCGCAACACAACGCGTGGCTGCACATCGACGGAGCGTTCGGCCTGTGGGCTGCAGCAGCCCCGGCTACCCGGCACCTCACGCACGGTGTCGAACGGGCCGACTCCTGGGCGATCGACGCCCACAAGTGGCTCAATGTGCCCTACGACGGTGCGATGGCCATCGTTGCCGACCCGGACGCGCACGTCGCCGCAATGAGCCTCGCCGGTCCGTATCTCGTGGTTGATCCTGGTCAGCGCGACAACACCAACTACGTTCCCGAAAGTTCCCGCCGTGCCCGCGCGGTTCCCGTCTACGCGGCGATCCGTTCACTCGGCCGAGCCGGAATCGCCGAATTGATCGAACGCAACTGCGCCCAGGCCCGGCGGATAGCCGAGCGGCTGGCGACGATTCGCGACGCAGACATCATCAACGACGTCGTCCTCAACCAAGTCCTGCTGCGACTGCCCGGCGGCGACGATGCCAACCGCGCCGCGGTGGCCGCTATCCAGCAGGACGCGACGTGCTGGTTGGGTGGCACAACCTGGAACGGCGAATACGTTCTGCGCGTGTCTATTTCGAACTGGGCAACGACCGACGACGATATCGACCGCTCGGCAGCGGCAATCGAGCGCGCTATTCGACAGTGAGCGTCGTGACGAACATGTGTCCCGTTGCGTGCGTGATCATCAGTTCTGTCTTGGCTTCCATCGCGACCTGCTGAGGCGTGACGCCGCACGCCCAGAAGACCGGCACGTCATCGGGTTCCATCGTCACGGGGTCGCCCCAGTCCGGCTTGTCCAGGTCGGGAATGCCCAAAGCCGCCGGTGAACCGATGTGCACCGGTCCGCCGTGAACCTCGGGGTGCGCCTCGGTGATGGTGACTGCTTCGACGACCCGATCCGGCGGCATCGGCCGCATCGACACGACAAGCTTGCCTGCAAACTGGCCGGCCGGCACGCAATCCCGATTCGACACGTAGACAGGGCCGTTGACCTTCTGATCGATGTGGCGAACGGGCAAGCCTGCGTCGAGTAGCAGGTGCTCGAACGAGAAGCTGCAACCAAGAAGAAATGCGACGAGGTCCTCGCGCCACAGATCGACGATGTCGGTCCGCTCGTCGGTCAGTTCCCCATTGCGGTAGACGCGGTAACGAGGCAGGTCCGTGCGTAGATCCGCCCCCGGCGCAATGAGTTTCGGTTCCGGGTCGCCCAGATCGGTCACTTCGAGGATCGGGCAGGGTTTCGGATTGCGCTGGCAGAATCGAAAGAAGTCGAACGCGTCCTTCGCCGGCAGGATTGCCAGATTCGCTTGCACGTAGCCGTGGCAGATTCCGGAGGTCGGACGGTTCCAGGCATTGTTCCGGTTGGCGTGCCATGCCTGTTGCGGGCTCGCGTCACGCATCGTGTCCAGAGTCGATGTCATTGTGTATGTGCTTCTTTCACGAGGTCCTTCGCAACCCAGGGTGCGCCGAGCAGCGCTTGGTGCACGATGCCTGCCATGATTTCCGCGGTGGCGGCCACGAAGCGAGTCGGGATGCCGTCGTCACCACGGAAAGCGACGTCGTCGACACCGCCGCTGCGCAATCCGGCGTCGAGGCCGACCTCGGTCCACCGGCGGATCTGCTCACCGTCCAGGACAAGATCGCCTCTCGCCGCGCAGATCGCCAGCGCCGCAACAAGTGTGTAGCACCCGAAGTTCGAGACCGACGCCGGGAACAAGTAGTCGACGAGCGTGGCAGCAAAGAATCCACCGGCGACGGATACGCCCGCGGGCGTCAACGGCTCGGCCTGTTCACGGATGTTGCCGAAGCCGATCTCGTTGCCGTTGTCGCCGATTCCGATCGTCAAGGCACCGGAGTCTGCGCCGGCCTGAACATAGTCGTCACCGTACGGGTCGCCAACGTCCACGAGCGTGCCCCACACGAGATGTCTTGTGCCACGCGAGTTTCTGCCCAGCTTCTCGACGGCGACGACGATGTCGAAGCCCGCACCGAAACGTCGCGCAGACTCCGTATCGGGCAGATCTGCGCGGCGCAGAGTGACCGCTGGGAGGTCAGCGGCGTCCATGATCGATTGGATCGGCGCCATCGCCTCCGCATCCACGATGATCGTTACGTCGAAGCCGAGCAACGTCAGCGCGCGGGCGAGCGCAATCGATCCGATCGGTCCGTCGATCTCGCCGCACGGAAACCGTACGGCGTCGACGAGTCCGGTCACGATGAGCACCTTCCCCTTTTCCCGACCGAGGATCGCCTGCGCGATTTGATACGACAGCGGCGGCGCTGCGGAATCGCGAACCAGGTTGTAGAACGGCGCAACCACGCCGGCGGGACTCGTCGGCGGCCGCATCTCCGTGATTGCGAATCGATCCAGGCTTTCGAATGCCGGATGCGATTCCGGTTTGGCGACCATGGCAGCTTCCTTCCGATCCCGTTGCTCGTTCACGATATACCGTATCTCACTATGGCGGAAGGTAGCAAACCGAGCCGTCCGAGCAGCGGCCTATCGGCAGACCTCCTACGCTCCCCATCCTCGCTGGTAACCTGTTGCTCCGCACTACTTTTCGGGATGCGCACCGGATATATGACCCTAAAGCCGGTGCGTATCCCTAAACGGGGCGCGGCGGGAGAGGCGCAAGTTTTGAGCTGTCGGTTGTCCAACAACGAGATATCGTATATCGTCAATTCTAGCTAGACAGGTCAGCTCGATCAGAATCGATTACAGGAGAAACGCAATGCGCTTGGCGACCGTGAAAGTCGACAACACCAGACGAGCGGTCTTCGTCGACCCGAAGCGCGGGGTGCTGTTCGCCGACTCGGTTCTGCCGAACTTCGACGGCGACGTGCGCGACCTGGTCGAACTCGATGCGGACGATGATGTGCTCGCCCTAGCCGCACGGGCCCATGACGACCTCTTCGTCCCTGTCGACGAGATGCTGTTCACGGCGCCCTATCTGCGCCCTCGCAAGATCTGGGGAATCGGGCTCAACTACCGCGACCACGCAGGAGACCTGTCCGAATCGGTACCCGACGAGCCGGCGTCTTTCATCAAAGGCGACCACACGATTGTCGGCCAGGACGAACCGATCGAACTGCCGCCGACCACGTTGAGCAACAGGGTGACCGCCGAGGCCGAGATCGGGCTGATCATCGGTCGCACCTGTCGCAACGTGTCCGAAGAAGATGCCCTTGATTACGTCTGGGGAGTGACGACCATCCTCGACCAGACAGCGGAGGACATCCTGCGCAGAAATCCTCGTTTTCTCACGCGCGCCAAGAACTTTCCAAACTTCTTCTGTTTCGGGCCCGAGCTGGTGCCGATGGCAGAAGTGCGGGACACGTTTCCCGAACTCGGCGCCATCGAGGTCTCTACAGTGCGCAACGACGACGAGATTCGCTCGAACACGGTCTCCAACATGACCTTCTCTCCCCGGCATCTCGTCAGCTTCCACAGCCAGGTGATGCCGCTGTTCCCGGGCGACATCATTTCGACCGGCACACCCGGCGCGCTCGTCGTCGCCGACGGTGACCGCATCGAATGCCGGATTCCCGGAATCGGCATACTGCGCAACACGATCAAGCAGGGCTGAGTTCGATGAATCGCGATGCCTTGGCCGACTTGCTATCCGAGACAATCGATGCCACGTACAAGGGCGTGCCGCTCGGTGCAACCGTCCGTCTCGATGAGGTCGGCAACCAAAGCTGGAACGTCGCGCGAGGCGATCTCGCGCTACCGGTGACGACGTTGCGACGTAACGCAATCGACCACAACCTCGACACGATGGCGCAGTATTGCGTACGCCACGGCGCGTTGTTCGCTCCGCACGGAAAAACGACAATGTCACCACAATTGTTCGAACGCCAACTTGCGGCGGGCGCCTGGGCAATGACCGCCGCAACGCCCTCACAGGTGGCGATCATGCGGAAGTACGGCGTCACCCGAATCATCATGGCGAACGAATTGTCCGATGCGCACTCCGTCCGCTGGATCGCAGGTGAGCTGACCGCGAATCCGGACTTCGACTTCTACTGCCTTGTAGACGATCCCGAAACCGTCTCCTACATCGACGACATCATCGCAGCGACCGGTGCCGATCTCAGTCTGAATGTGTTGTTGGAGATGGGCATCGACGGCGGACGCGGCGGTATCCGGACCGAGAAGGATGCAATCGCTGTAGCCGATGCTGTCTCGGCAGCGCGGCACCTCACCTTGCGCGGTGTCGAAACCTACGAAGGCCTCGTGACGTCCGGCGGCTCGGCGACCGATCTTGCCGCAATCGACGTGTTGTTCGACCGGGTCCGGCGCCTCGTCGATCTTTTGGAAGAACGAGACTTGTTCGGCGCCGGTGACGTGATCGTCACAGCCGGCGGCAGTTCGTATTTCGACCGCGTCGTCGCCAAGCTGGCGGCTTGGCCGAATGCGAAACAACCTGTCCGACTGGTACTTCGCAGCGGCTGCTACCTCAGCCACGACCTCGGCAAGTATCACTCGCTGTCACCACTCGACGGCCGTCGCGCGGAGCACGAGACGCTGCACCTCGAGAACGCCCTCGAAGCCTGGGGCAGCGTATTATCCTGCCCGGAACCAGATTTGGTGATCGTCGGTAGCGGCAAGCGGGACGTGCCGTACGACGCCGGCCTCCCGACCGCCCTACGCGTGCACCATCGGGATGGATCGGTCACCGAACTCGGCAGCACCACCGAGGTTTTCAAGGTGATGGATCAGCACGCCTTTCTGCGCGTCAACGTCGAATCGGCGATCCGGCCGGGTGACATCGTCGTATTCGGTCTCTCACATCCGTGTACGGCATTCGACAAGAGCCGATTCATTCCGGTGATCGACGACGACTACACGGTCGTCGACGCGATCCGGACCTTCTTCTGACCCGAAAGCTCATTCAATGAACAGACCCTATTCGCCGAGCGTCCGTCGCGGCAATCTCGTCTTCACCGCGGGCCAGTGCGGCTACCACCTCGACAAGACCCTGGCTGAAGGTTTCCAGGCGCAGACGAGGCTTGCGCTCGAAAATCTGGGCGGCGCTCTCGCGCTGAGCGGCGCAACCTTCGCCGATGTCGTGTCGGTCAACGTGTTTCTCGCCAGCGGTGACGACTTCGAGGCGATGAACGCCGTCTACACCGAATTTTTTGCCGAGCCGTTTCCTGCCCGGACCACGGTCACAGTGGGCTTGCGCCCAGGTGTCCTGTTCGAGGTCAATGCGCAGGCCGTCGTCTCGGATCAGTAAGCAAGCAACTAACTCTCATCGGAGGAACCAATGGATCTGGGCATCAGGAACAAGGTCGCGCTCGTGCTCGGTGGTGGAGGCGGGCTAGGTCGCGCGATCGCGACAACGTTGAGCGCCGAGGGCGCCGCAGTCGCGATCTCGGACAAGAACGAAGATGCACTCGAGGAAACGACCGCCCAACTACAGAACGCATCCCTTGCGCTCAAATGGGACCTCGCCGATCTCGATGCCGTATCCGGTCACATCACGACCATCGAGGACACTCTCGGCCCGGTCGACATACTCGTGAACATCACCGGCGGACCGCCGCCGACGCCGGTATCCGGGCAGGACGTCGCACTCTGGGGCGAGCATTTCCGGTCGATGGTGCTGTCGGTCATTGCCATCTCCGATCGGGTGCTGCCCGGCATGAAGGAGCGCGGCTGGGGCCGACTCGTCACGAGTGCATCGTCCGGCGTGATTACGCCCATTCCGAACCTCGGATTGTCGAATGCGTTGCGCTCCGCCCTCGTCGGCTGGTCCAAGACCCTGTCCCAAGAGGTCGGCCGGCATGGGATCACGTCGAACGTCATCGTTCCAGGCCGCATCGCGACGAAGCGAATCACCTTTCTCGACGAGGCGAAGGCCAAACGCGAGAACCGTCCAGTTGCCGACGTGACTGCTGACAGCGTCAGCTCCATCTCGGTTGGCCGCTACGGCGACCCGCAGGAGTACGCCGATGCCGTTGCCTTCCTGGCGAGCACGAGGGCCGCGTACATCACGGGTTCCGTGTTGCGCGTCGACGGCGGGTTGATCGCGAGCGTCTGAGCTAGATCCGCGAAGCTCGCGCCTCGGCGCGCATGGCGTCGAGTACGCGAGCCTCGGAATCGTCGATGTAGGACAACAACGCCCGCGCAGCGAGCTCACGCTTTCCGCCCAGCAGGAGGTCGGCGATTTCGCGATCCCGCGGGATCCACAAGGTCTGGAATTCGGTATCGATCGGCAACGCCCAGAACGCGATTCGCAGCTGCGCAAGTTGCTCATCGAAGAACCGGGACATGCTCGGCGACTCGAGCAATCCGACGATGGCGGTGTGCACGCCAAGGCTCGCGGTCGCAGCCTGCGCCCATTCGTCGCGCGCCAGATGCTCCTCGGCCTCGACAACCGCTCGCTCTACCGCGAGGAGGCGCTGCTCGTGTGCACGTGAACTGTTCTGTACTGCTGAGCATTCCAACGTCCGCCGGACCCGGTAGATGTCTCGCACCTCATCGATATCGAGTCGGCGCACGGCAGCACCGCTGTGCAATCGAAGTACGACGAGGCCCTGAGCCGCCAACAGCCGCAGCGCTTCTCGAGCGGTATTGCGCGACACCTCGAACCGTTGCGCCAACTCTGCGTCCTTGATTCGAGCGTCCGCACCGAGTGCGCCCGCGAGTACTTCGCGGCGGAGAGTCTCGGCTACCCGCTCAGCGCTGAACGCGACCGTCGGCGCCGCGCTGTGTGAGTCGACAATGCTGGACACAGGTTCACACTAGCAGCGCTCCCAGCTCAATTGTTCAACATCGATTCACGCTCTTTCGTAGGACAATCTTTCGGACTAATCCGACAGACCAGCCCTTATATCGGAATTTAGTGCGGTTACAGTCTAGTTTTCGTAGGACAATCCTGTATCGTAATGGGTGGTTCGGCAGATCGACGCAGCTCACCGACCAAAGTTCGTAGGACGAAAAGCAGATCTGATCGGAGCGGCATGACCAGAACCATCCAGAACGTGATCGACGGCAAGTCGGTCGATGCCGCATCGGGCAGAACGACCGACCTGATCGACCCCTGTACTGGTGAGTTGTTCGGCACAGCAGCGCTGTCGAGTGACCTCGACGTCGATGCGGCCTACGAATCGGCGGCTGCGGCGTTCGAACTGTGGAAAACCGTGAGCCCGCGGGAGCGCCAGGCCTTGTTGTTGCAGATCGCCGACGCAGTCGAAGCCGCAGCCGAGGAGTTGATCGCCGCCGAAAGTCAGAACACCGGGAAGCCGATCGCTCTGCTGCGAGCCGACGAACTGCCGGATGCGGTCGATCAGATCCGGTTCTTCGCCGGTGCGAGCCGGGTCCTCGAGGGCTTGAGTGCCGGCGAGTACACATCCGGCCATACCTCCTACATTCGCCGGGAACCGATCGGAGTGATCGGCCAGGTCGCGCCGTGGAACTACCCACTGCTCGAGGCGGTCGGCAAGTTCGCTCCAGCTATCGCGGCCGGAAACACTGTCGTTCTCAAACCCAGTGATACAACGCCTGTTTCGACCGTGCTACTGGCCTCCATCGCAGCCGAGTTTCTCCCGCCGGGTGTTCTGAACGTCGTCTGCGGCGATCGCGACACAGGTCGAGCCGTCGTCTCGCATCCGACCGCGCAGATGGTTGCCATCACCGGATCGGTCCGGGCAGGATTCGAGGTTGCCCGTACCGCCGCCGACGACGCGAAGCGTGCGCACCTCGAACTCGGCGGCAAGTCACCGGTCATCGTGTTCGCCGACGCCGATCTGGATTCGGCTGCCACGACGATCGCAGAAGCCGGCTACTACAACGCCGGCCAGGACTGCACCGCGGCTACCCGGGTGCTCGTGGCGGAGTCCGTCGCGGACGACTTCGCCGCTCGCCTCGCCGAGCGCGCCAGAGAAACAAAGGTCGGGTCCCCGACCGATCCCGACGTCTTCTGCGGGCCACTCAACAACGCAAACCAACTGGCGCAGGTCAGCGGGTTCGTCGAGCGAACTCCAGGGCACGCGGCGGTTCTCGCCGGCGGTACCCAGCTCGGGACACGCGGATACTTCTGGGCGCCAACGGTTATCGCAGGACTCCGACAGGACGACGAGATGAGCCAGAACGAAATCTTCGGCCCTGTCATCACCATCCAGACATTCAGCGACGAAGCAGACGCCGTGCGCAGCGCCAACGATGTCCGCTTCGGCCTCGCTTCATCCGTGTGGACCACCGACAACTCGACTGCGATGCGCGTTTCCAGCCGACTCGACTTCGGCACGGTGTGGGTGAACTGCCACACCGTCAACGTGTCCGAGATGCCGCACGGTGGATTCAAGCACTCGGGTTACGGCAAGAACCTATCCATGTACGCGCTGGACGACTACACCCGTATCAAGCACGTCATGCACAACATCGCGCCGTAGCCGTGCCCCTCGGTGCGAAGAGAGAAGCAATGATGGACGACAACACAGCGGACGCCGACGCCGTAGTGATCGGATCGGGACCGTCTGGTGCGATCATGACCTACACCCTGGCGGAAGCCGGGTTCAAGGTTGTATGCCTGGAGCAAGGCGATTGGGTCAACCCAAGCGACTACCCGGGTAACAAGCCGGAATGGGAACTGCTCATTCAAAAGCAATGGGCGCACGACCCGAACGTGCGTCAATTCGCTTCCGACTACCCGCTCGACGTCTCAGCCTCGGCGATAGCGCCGTCGATGTTCAACGGTGTCGGCGGCTCTACCGTCTACTACGGCGCCGAGTGGCCGCGGTTGCTACCGTCGGACTTTCACGTTCGAACCCTCGACGGCGTAGCCGACGACTGGCCCATCACCTACGCCGAGCTTGCGCCCGACTACGACGAGATCGACGCGTTCATGGGGGTATCCGGACTTGGCGGTGACCCCGCGTACCCGGACGGGCTCGACTATCCCCTGCCGCCCATGCCGATCGGCAAAGGCGGAATGCGCGCCGCAGCCGGAATGAACAAACTCGGCTGGCACTGGTGGCCCGGTACGAACGCCATCCCGAGCCAGAAGTTCAAGGCCATGTCGGCGTGCGCGCGCTGGGGTGTGTGCGAGTGGGGTTGTCCGGAAAGCGCGAAAGCCTCCGCTGACATCGCCTGGTGGCCACACGCATTGAAGTCCGGCGCCACTCTGGTGACCGGCGCGCGCGTGCGGCGCATCGAGACCCGCTCCGATGGCAGGGCTGACGCAGTGCTGTGGCTCGACCGCCACGGCGTCGAACATCGCCAGCGTGCCAACGCGGTCGTGGTGTGCGCCAACGGTGTCGGCACGCCACGATTATTGCTGCTGTCCGACTCCACCGCACACCCCGACGGGCTCGGCAACTCATCAGGCCTGGTCGGCAAAAACCTTATGCTGCACCCGAACCCCGGCGTAACCGGCTATTACGACGACGACCTCGACAGCTGGAAGGGCCCGTCCGGCCAGAACATTCACTCGATGGAGTTCTATGACACGCGCCCAGAGCACGACTTCGTCCGCGGGATCAAGATGATGACCTTGCCGACACCTGGACCGCTGAATGCCATCGAAACTCGGCGCGAAGCATCGACATTCGACGAATTGTGGGGGCCGGCGATCCATCACGCCGCGCGCTCGCATGCCCGCGGCATCATCTGGGCAGCGAACACGGAAGACCTGCCGGAAGAACACAATCGGGTCACCCTCGATCCGAAACTCGTCGACAACCACGGCATCCCCGCACCGAAGGTGAGCTACACGATCGCCGACAACACCTGGAAACTGATCAAGTTCGCCGTGGACCGGATGGAGGAGGTGCACGCCGCCTCCGGTGCTGCCGAGACGTTCCCGGTCGAGGTCATGCCGGACCTCCCGGGGCACCTCCTGGGTACGGCACGGATGGGCAACGACCCTGCCACATCGGTCGTCGACTCCTACGGTCGAATGCACGACTCCCCTAACGTTTTTGTCGCCGACGGAAGCGTTTTCGTCACAAGCGGCTCGGCGAATCCGACCGCGACCATCTCAGCGCTGGCGTTGCGGATCGCCAAGAACCTGGTCCGCACCGCCAAGGACGGAACGGTCGTCCGATGAGCGAACGTCTTTCGGTCCCAGAGCCGTTCCGAATTCCGCGACCGCTCACCGCCGCTGAAGTCGACACCCTTCATGCGATTGCCGACGTGCTCGTCCCGGCGGCCGGTGACGACCCCGCAGCAACGTCGGACCCCGATTTCGACGCCGCACTGAAGACCGCACTCAACGCACGATCGGATGCCTTCGACGCGATAACCGCTGTGCTGGAGGAACTTCACGGGTCCGATGCGGCAAAAGTCGAGCAGAGCCTGCGCACGATGCACGCAGAACGGTCCGAAGTTTTCCAGGCTCTGTCGGCAGTTGTCGCCGGCGCGTGGCTGCTGAGTCCGCAGGTGACCAAGCGAATCGGCTACCCCGGACAGGGCCGATTCCCGGCAGCGTTCGACGATGCTGCGAACGAACTGTCCTCCGGCATCCTCGATCCCGTGCTCGAACGCGGATCCGTCTTCACACCAGCACCCCGGGAGAAATCATGAGCAGCGCAACCGACGCCGCATACCAGGCCACCGCGGGTGGCGCACTCGACGTCGACAAAGGCCTCTACAAAGCGATCGCCGAGAGCGACCGCGAGCTGGTCGATTCGTTCGTCATTCCGATTCGCAGTGGCCGGGCCTGGGAGGTACCGGCAGGCCACCTGTGCAGGATCGTCGAAGCCGAAGGTCCGCAGGTGGCTGATCTCAACATCTGGAATCGGCACAACCCACGAGAACGTATGTGGGCAGCCAAGACTCGCCAGCTCCAGGCGGCGCATGTGACCACCTACGACCGACTGTGGTCCAACCTTCCCTATCTGCGCCCGCTCGTCACGATTACCGGAGATTCGTTGGGCGACTATGGAATCGACTCCGATGGCGGCCGCGTGCATGACCTCCTCGGCAGTCGGTGCGACCCGTATACCAACCAGCTCCTCGCCGGCGAGCAGTTCGACTTTCACTGCCACTCGAATCTGACGCGCGCTGTAATGCCCTACGGCTTGACGGAATTCGATGTGCACGACGTGCTCAACGTTTTTCAGGTCACCGGTTTGAACGACGAAGACAAGTACTACAACAAGGCCTGCCCGGCGCAGAAGGGCGACTATTTCGAGTTTCTCGCCGAGATCGATCTGCTGTGCGCGCTGTCCACCTGCCCGGGCGGCGACCTTTCGATCCGGCAGTGGGGCCCCGATGCCGGCGACCCACTGGAGACGTGCAGACCGATCGGCGTCGAAATCTACCGCCCTGATGCACGGGTGCTGGCCGAGTGGTCAGCTCCGCAACCGGCCCCGTACGCAGGGCTACATGGGCTGAAGATCCCCACGTGGGGCCAGTCCTGACGAACTGACTCCCTTGTTCGCCGCTGGACGCGAACTCAACACCAGGGACATGACATGCAGCACATGGGCAGACATGGCATCCGCCGCAGCGTCGGCGTTGCCCGCTTGGATCGCCTGGGCGACCCCAACATGTTCGTGCGCACAGGAAATCGAATCGCCGGACGGTGCCACGTCTCGCTCGCGCAGCGCCGACGTGAGGACCAGCGCATCCTCGATCGAGCGCTGCAGTATGTCGTTTCGCGTCGCCGTGGAGACAGCGGTGTGAAACTCCCGGTCGAGCCGGCGGAAACCGGCAGGATCAGCGTCCTCGGCACGAGCCAGCGACTGCTCCGCGAGACCGAAGATGCGCTCGATCTCCTCAGCGGACGCCCGGTTCGCCGCGTAACGGGCAGACACGCTCTCGATCCCGGCGCGGTACTCGTACGCGTCTCGGATCGCCTTCACGGATGGTCGAATCACTTGCAGCCCACGCTGGGTCGGCTCCACCAGACCGATATGGCGCAGCCGCAGCAACGCCTCTCGCACCGGCGTCTTGCTGACATCGAGCTGCGCAGCGACCGATGCTTCGCTGATCCGACTGCCCGGCGGGATCGTCGCATTCACGATGCTGTCGCGAATGGCCTCGAACACCATGGACGTCAAATTGTCGGGACGAGTGGCGAGCGGCTGCAACTGGGACGTCATTGGCCAAGCATATCCCGTATATCGCGGGCCATGCCAGAGTCTGAGCCGCGCTTCGCCTCCAGACATGCTGCCCCCGAAATACTAGACACCACACCTCGATATACGAGCGCGTCGCGACGATCAAACCGCGTTGAACTGGCATTACTTGGACATTTTGCTCCGAACGAGCGGGAAAGTTCACGCAAAACCTTGACTCTCCCCCATCATGGCGTACCGTATATCATGGCTGAAGGCGTGAGCTGCATCACGGCAAGCGATCCCCGCCTCCGACCAGAACCCCCGCGACGGTGCCGCCCTCTGACGTGCGGCACGCGGGATTCCCAGCCGAGATCTCGACAAAGGACATCGCGTGACCACTAACGAACTTGCAGCAGGGACAGATCCTTTGCATCGACCCGATGGCGGCGAATCCGCGCTGGACAAGGCCGAAGGATTGATCGAGAAGCACTCGATCGACTACATCCCCGAGCACGAACGCCACGGCACCGCCTGGAAACAGGGCCCCTTCTGGTTTCTGGCGAACTTCAGCTTTTTCAGCATCGCACTCGGCTTCATCGGCGCAGCTCAAGGCCTGACCCTGGGTTGGACCGTCCTCGGTGGCGCGCTTGGAGCGCTGTTCGGCTCGTTGGCAATGGCTTTCCACGCCACCCAGGGACCGATCCTCGGGTTGCCCCAGATGATTCAATCTCGCGCCCAGTTCGGCTATTTCGGGGTTCTCATCCCCGTCGTCGCAACGGTGTTCACGTTCATCGGCTTCAGCGTCCTGCAAACCAATGTCCTACAGACCGGGTTCAGCAACCTCTACGGCTGGAATCCGGTACTGATAGCCGTGTTGGTCTCCGCCGGCGCCGCGATCCTGTCGATCTTCGGCCACGATTGGCTCCACATCGCCTTCCGTGCACTGTTCTGGCTGTCGATCCCGTTCTATCTGATCCTCACCGCAGCGATGATGACCGGACATCTCGGCGGCACCGCCCCGGCAGACGGCGGCTTCAAGGCCTCGGCCTTCATGGCCGTCTTCGCAACCGCGGCGAGCTACAACATCACCCTTGCCCCCGATATCGCAAATTTCACCCGGTATCTACCGACGACGACGAAATCGTCGCACCTGGTTCTCGCTGTCGTTGCCGGCACCTGCACCGCCCTGGTCTGGCTGATGGCGATGGGCGCGTGGCTCGCCACCCGCACCGGAGCGACAGATGCGCTTGTCGCACTGAGTGATTCGGGCAACTATGTCTTCGCCAACCTCGGCACTGTCCTCGCGATTCTCTCGGCGCTCGCCCTCGTCGCAACGATCGGAATCAACACCTACAGCGCAATGCTCTCTGTCGCGACGATCGTGGACTGCATCCGTCCGACCACGCCGACCCGAGCCATGAAGTCCATCACCAGCATCGCAATCGTTGTTGTTTCGCTGCTGATTTCGATCAACCTCGGCACCGACCAGCTCACCAAGATCAATGATCTGATGGTCATCCTCCTGTACGTCCTCGTACCGTGGAGTGCCGTCAACCTCGTCGACTTCTTCTTCGTCCGCAAGGGCCACTATGCGATCACCGATATCTTCAAACGTGATGGCATCTATGGACTTTGGTCGTGGCGTGGACTGTCCGCATACTTCATCGGCTTGCTGGTCCAGATCCCCTTCGCCGTCCTGAGCTTCTACAAGGGCCCCATCGCGGAGGCGCTCGACGGAGTCGACATCGCCTTCATCGTCGGCATGATCGTGCCGGGTCTGCTGTACCTCTGGTTCTGCCGCGGCTACAACATCGCCGAAGAGGTCCCCGCGATCGTCCACAGCGACGAAGTCCTCGAAGACTGAAGCAGGGCGTTCGGCTCGATTCGAGGAGTCATTCACCCGTGCACACGAGAACCACCGATCCCGGCACGCAGTCCACCGCTTTCTGGTCAAACCGGCCGACGCCGGCCCACTCGGGGCGGTCGACGGCGGCACGCTCCTCGAATGGATCGACAAGGTCGGATACGCCTGTGCCGCCCGCTGGAGTGGGCGGTATTGCGTCACCGCCTACGTCGGCAATATTCATCTCACCCGCCCGATTGCAGTTGGCGAGCTCGTCGAACTCGATGCCCGGATCGTTCACACGGGCCGCACGAGCATGCACATCCTCGTCACGGTGCGCTCCAACGAACCCACGGTTCGTGAACCGAGCGCGGCGTCGCAGTGCCTGATCGTCTTCGTCGCCGTCGACTCGGACAGTAAGCCGGTACCGGTTCCGGCGTGGACACCCCACACTCCAGCGGAGCTGCAACGGGCTCGGCAAGCACAAGCCCGGATCCGGATACGCGCCGAAATCGAAGCCGCGATGATCGGCACGCGGTACACGACAGCAGGCACCGCGCCGACCACGACGCTCGCATTTCTGGCCGCACCGTCGGATATCAACTGGAGTGGAAAGGTGCACGGCGGCAAGACCATGCGGTGGATCGACGAGGCCGCCTACGCATGCGCAGCGCGTTGGACGGGCAGTCGGGTCCTCGCGTCCTACATCGCCGGAATTCGCTTCTACCGGCCACTTCTCATCGGGCAGGCGATCGAAGTGACCGCCCGGCTCTTACACACCGGACCGCACAGCATGCATCTCAGCGTGCATGTCGACGGGACCGACCCACACACACACACATGACATGCGGTTGGCCGCACATGGGCTGACTGTTTTCGTCGCTCCCGACGCCGACGGCGCGCCCGTGGCGATACCGCCGTGGTACCCGCGTTCGAACGAAGACCGCGCTCTCGACGACCATGCCAAGCATCTCATCGAGTTGCGCACCCGCGTAGAAAGCTTCACCCCCATCGAGCACACGGACTCCTCATGATGGATCGATTCGACCGCGAAATCCTCGAGTTCCTACTGGCCTGGGCACCGTACGGCGGGCCACCTGCCGAAGAGGTCCTCGCCGAATTCGGTCTGAGCGCAGACCAATTGGACGAGCGACTGCACCGGATCGTGTCGACGCAACGAACGAGTCGGCTCAGTGCGGACGAGCGGCAACTCGCCCTGCGCGCGGCAAACCTCGAACTGGCGCTGGAGATCGCCCGCCGCGCGTGATCAGCGCGAACCACTCCACGGCGCCGGGACGAAGGTCCACAACACCTCTGCGGGCGTAGATCCGGCGTTTCGCCAGTTGTGCGGCTCGCGCCCCGAGAAGGTCAGCGTGTCACCGGCATCGAGGGTTTCGGTGCGTCCGGTGAATTGCATCGTGACCGTTCCACTGACGACATGGAGCACTTCGACCTCACAGTTGATCGTGTAGAGATTCTCGCCGCCGTTTGCGCCGGGCGCCAAATGCGAGCGCAGCATCTGAACCTTCGACTGGGCCCGGGGAGTGATCATCAGGTCCTGGACGCCGCGGCCACCCATGTTGATCGCGGGCGCTTTCGCGAGGCGGACGACCTCGGTGTCGGCGTCCTCGAAGAGTGACCCGACCGGTAGCGAAAGCACCTCACACAAGGTCACCAGCGTGGCAACGCTCGGCGAGGTTTCGTCACGCTCGACGCGACTGAGAAATCCCCTGGTCAACCCGGTCGCCGCGGCAACCTGTTCGATCGTCAGCCCCTGCGTTTTCCGGCACGCGCGCAGGCGGGCACCGACGCGGACGGGCCGGTCGGACGGGGTTGGGTGGAGCGCTTTCATCGGGTCCTCACGTCGCTGGATCGGGCACACAGACGAGCCTTGACACGCTCGGTGTCCGGGGTCACACTACCCAGGACACAAAGTTGTCCTACAGACATTGAAAGTTGTCTATCAGTAACTTTCCGAATGTCGAGAGACGAGGTTCCGGCGCATGTCCTCTGCAACGACCCCACCAGCACGCGAAAGCGCGATCGAACAACATTCGATCGACTACGTGCCCAGCTCGGAACGCCACGGCAAGGTGTGGCATCAAGGTCCGTTCTGGTTCACCGGCAACTTCGTGCTCCCGACTATGGTCGCCGGATTCGTCGGCGCATCGATGGGCCTGAGCATCGGCTACAGCGTGCTCGCGATCGTCCTCGGCGTCGTATTCGGCACGTTCTTCATGGCGTTTCACGCCAATCAGGGCCCCCGAATGGGCCTGCCGCAGATGATTCAGTCGCGCGCCCAATTCGGCAGCCGCGGTACGGCAGTGCCCTTCGCCGCAACGGTTTTCGTCTACGTCGGCTTCCTCGTCTTCGACACTGTCCTCGGCGCCCAGGGCATCGGACTGTTCCTGCCCGGCGGGAAGCTACTGTGGTACCCGCTGCTCATCGCGGTATCGATAGTCATCGCAGTGGTCGGGCACGACCTGCTCCACTTCGTCCAGCGCTGGCTGACCTACCTGCTCATCGCCGTATTCGCAGTGCTCACCGTCGTGGCCATCGTGCACTTCTCGACCAACCCGGTGGCGCTCGACGCTCCCGCTGCGACCGCGGGTTGGGATACCACGGCATTCCTCGTGCAGTTCTCCCTTGCCGCCGGTTACAACATCAGCTACTCGGTATACGTCTCCGATTACACTCGCTACCTCCCCGCCGATGCGTCCGCCCGCAAACTGATCACCGCGGTCTATGCCGGTGCGACGTTCTCCGCGGTCTGGCTGATGTCTCTCGGCGCGATTCTCGCGACCTACCTACCCGGCCCCGACCCCATCCTCGCACTGCGTGAAGTCGGCGACCTGTTGTTCCCAGGCTTCGGCTCGATCGTCGTCATCACCTCGGTGCTAGCGCTGATCTCGATCATGGGCGTGAACGCATACGGTGCGATGCTCACCGGAGCGAGCGCCATCGACGGCTTCCGCAAGGTGAAACCTACTGTGCGACTGCGCATCATCGGTCTCGTCCTGGTCGGCCTGGCGGCACTGGTCGTTGCCCTGTTGATCCCCGACGACTACATCAACAGCTTCAACAACTTCGTCTTGCTCATGCTGTACTTCCTCGTGCCCTGGACGGCCGTCAACCTGGTCGACTTCTATCTCGTGCGGCGCGGCAAGTACGCGATCGCGGAAATCCTCGACCCGGACGGCATCTACGGCCACTGGGCCTGGCCTGGTGTCGCCGCATACGCCCTCGGATTCCTCGCGATGATTCCCTTCTTCTCGACAACGTTCTACGTCGGGCCTGCGGCCGAAGCGTTTGGCGGAGCGGACTTCTCGTTCGTGGTCGGCTTGGCCGTCGCGAGTCTGGCCTACGTGCTCTTCGCACGTAATCTCGACCGCAATCGAGAGGCGGCAGCGCGCATCGAGAGCGCAGCCGTGCTCGAAGGAGCGACCGGATGACGCAGACGACTGTCGCTATCGTCCAGCACCCGCCTGCCCTTCTCGACCTGCAGGAGTCGGTGCGTCGCGCCGTCGGGCACATCACCGAGGCAGCGCACGCAGGCGCGAACCTGGTCGTCTTCCCGGAAACGTGGCTGACGTGCTACCCAGCATGGGTATTCGGCCTTGCAGGCTGGCGAGACACCGAGGCGCAGCACTGGCACGCCCGCCTGCTCGAACAGAGCCCCACGCTCGACCACGTCGGTGGCGACGACGACCTTGACCCGATCCGCAAGGCGGCCGCCGAGTGCGGCACGACCGTTGTTCTCGGACTCAACGAGCGTGCAGGCAAGGCGTCCGGAACGCTGTACAACTCCCTCGTCACCATCGGCTCCGACGGCAGCACGCTGAATCTGCATCGCAAGCTGACACCGACGCATACCGAGAGGATCGTGTGGGCGGCAGGCGACGGCGCGGGTCTACGCGTCGTGGACACGCCATCCGGCCGCATCGGGTCCTTGATTTGCTGGGAACACTTCAATCCCCTTGCCCGCCAAGCACTCCACGCGCAGAACGAAGAGATCCATATCGCCGCCTGGCCGGATATGCCGGAGAGTCACCGGATCGCGGCACGGTCCTACGCGCTGGAGGGACGCTGCTTCGTCTTGTCGGCGGGCCAGATCGTCTCGACCGACGATCTTCCCGCCGACCTCCTCGACGCCTACCGCGCAGGTGTCGGGCCCGAGGCACCGCAGGCCGGTTTGCTGTTCGACGGCGGGTCGAGCATCGTCGGTCCGGACGGGACCTGGGTCGTCGAGCCGGTCTTCGGCGAAGCCCGGACAGTCATCGCGACGCTGGATATCGCACGGCGGTACGAGGAGACGCTGGACCTCGACGTCGCAGGTCATTACGCACGCGCCGACGTTTTCCAGCTCTCGGTCGACCGGAGCCGTCGCGACAGCGGCGTCACCTTCATGGATTGACGGTCCGATGAATCGATTCGACCGCCAAATCCTCGAATTCCTGCTCGCGTGGGCGCCCTACGGCGGACCGCCTGAAGAGGACGTCCTCACCGAATTCGGCATGAGCGCAGACCAATTGGACAAGCGGCGGCACCAGATCGTGTCGACACAGCGGACAGGCGAGCTCAACGACGACGAACGACAACTCGCACTGCGTGCCGCAAATCTGGACTATCGGCAACCGGCGAACAACGGAACTGCCTAGCCTGCTGTCGGTCGCGCCGCCGGTGGAGTGCTGTGCGTGGCGATTGTCTGATCCACGTTGTCGACGCCCAACAGCCGATCGGCAGTGATCAACGCGAGTCCGGTGACGCCGGCGAGCTCGCCGAGGTCGCTGCGGCGCAGCTGGAGATTCCGGGTCGCCAGTGGCAGTGCACGCTGAAAGATCTTCTCGCGTATGCCCGAAAGCAAAATCTCGTCGCAGGCGGCAAGCTGCCCGCTGATCACGATGGTGGCGGGGTTCAAGATGCTGACCAGGCTCGCGATAGCTTCCCCGATCACGCGCCCGGCGTTCCGCACCGACCGGACCGCATCCATCTGGCCCTGCTGGACCAGCGTGGCGACTTCCGCGACGGACGTGACATCGACACCGGCCGCAGACAGATCTCGAATGAGCGCCCAACCGCCCGCATACGCCTCGACGCAACCGACGTTGCCGCACCGGCATGGCAGCGGTGCCAGTTGATCCGCCGCGGTGGCGAGGATGTGCCCGATATCCCCGGCGGCCCCCTCGTTGCCGCGAATGATCTGCCCGTTGAACACCAGACCTGAGCCGATGCCCGTGCCGATCTTGAGGGCAATGAGGTTGTCGGTCCCGGTCTGCCGCGACTCGGCGACCGCTCGCGAGTTCGTGTCGTTCTCGACGATCGCGGGGCCGGGATAGCGCTTGCTGAACCAACCGGCGATATCGAAGCCGTCCCAGCCGGTCATTATCGGCGGATTCACGACACGCCCCGATGCGAACTCCACGGGCCCCGGCACACCGACACCGACACCCCAGATTTCGTCGTCGTCGTACAGAAGCCGGGCAAACGCAGTTTCCACCAGGCCGAGGACCCGATCCGGACCGTCCCACACGTCGACGCTGTGATTCTGGTGCCGTAGCGGGGTGCCACTGAGATCGCATACGGACGCGACGAACCCGGACGCTCCAATATCGACGCACGGCAACACCGCGCGCTCCGAGTGGAATGCGAACCGGGTAGAAGGTCGGCCCCCGGTGGATTCGCCGCCGTCGACCGCATTGATCAGCCGCGCGTCCAGCAGTGCTGCAAGCCGCTGATTGACCGTCGAACGAGACAATCCCGACCGTTCGATGACCTCGATCCGGCTCAGCTCCCCCAAATCACGGAAGAGACCCAGCACGTCACCCACGTGGGATGCGGTCTCGGGTGGTCTCATCTCGGTCTCCGATCGAACGTGTGGGGCGATGTCCTACGACGGTAGTTTACATGCAACAGCAGTAAAAGAATGCACACTTTTGTATTGCAATCACACAAAAGGTGCGTTAGTTTCGAGAAGCACCACGCGGTAGTGTTCTGAGCCACAAGGGGTACGACATGATCGACAGCACGACGTCCACGAAGCCTTGGCGGCGCCGCGCACAGGTTGCAGTTCCAGTGCTGACGTTGGCGGTCGCCCTCGTCGGATGTTCGCGCGGCGACACGACGGACGACGGCACAGTGCAGGTAGCGGCCATCGTCAAAGGTTTGGACAACCCGTTCTTCCAAGCAATGGAGGACGGTCTGATCTCGTCGGCAGAAGAGTCCGGGACCGACGTGACGGTGCAGGCCGCGGCCGATATCTCCGACACGGTCGGTCAGGCGGACAAGCTCACGGCCCTGGGCGTGCAGGACTACAACTGCTACGTGGTGAATCCGATCAGCGGCACCAACCTGGTCCAGACCCTCACGCTGATGGCTTCACCCGACAAGCCCGTGGTCAACATCGACAGCCCGCTCGACCCGGAGGCGATCGAGGTCGCCGACCTCGACGTCGCCACGTACATCGGCACGGACAACAAGGCCGCCGGCGGCAAAGCCGGTGCCTTCATCGTCTCGGAGGCGGGTCCGAACGCCGAGGTTGCCGTCGTCGGCGGCATTGCCGGTGACGTGACGAGCGCCGCCCGGATCGACGGGTTCAAGGCTGCCGTCGCCGGTCAGGTCGACATAGTCCAAGAGGTAGCCGCGGACTGGAAGCGCGAAGTCGCACTTACCAAAGCAACCGACATCCTCGCGGCGAACCCGAACGTCAAGGCGTTCTTCGCGGCGAACGACGACATGGGCCTCGGCATCGTCAAAGCGGTCGAAAATGCCGGGCTCACAGGCAAAGTCGTCGTGGTGAGCGTCGATGGCAACAAAGATGCGCTCGAGTCCGTCGCCGGCGGCGGGTTGAGCGCAACCGTTGCCCAGTACCCGTACACGATCGGGGCACTCGGCCTGCAGGCATGCGAAGCGGCGGCCGCCGGCATTCAACTGCCCGACACCATCGAATCGCCGACCGCCCTGGTCACCCGTGACGACGCGGAAAGCGCCATCGCACAGTTCCCGCGCCCGTTCGAGGCCTTCGACAACCCCCTCGAAACGCTGCTGGCGAGCAGCCGATGACGTTCGCGCCCAACCCTTTCACCGACCTAGCCTGCCACCCTCGAAGAGAAACCGACGCCTCATGACCACTCAATTAGCCACACCAACGGAACCATCGACACTGCAACGCTCATTCTCGGACGCGCGAAAGCTCAGCTTCTGGGCCGAGCATGCCGCCCCCGTTGGACTCGTCGTCCTGGTAGTTGTGTTCACGATCCTGACCCCGAACTTCCTCACCATCGGCAACATCCAGGCGATGCTGCTCGCCGCGGCAATCCTGGTCATCCTCGGAGTCGCCCAGGCGTTCGTCATTACAACCGGCGGAATCGACCTGTCGATCGCAGCGACGATGACAGTTGCCGCGATCGGGTTCGGGCTGGCGTGGGAAGCGGGGCTCGGCTTCCCGGTCTCCGTCGTTGCGGCATTTGTTGCAGGCGGCGCGATCGGGGTGCTCAACGGGTTTCTGATTGCGCGGGGCAAGGTCACCGATTTCATCGCGACCCTCGGAACACTCAGCGTGGCAACCGGTCTGGCGTTGATTCTCTCGGATGGTAAGCCCATCACCGTCAACAGCTCGGAGCTGCTGAACCTCACCACCGGATCGTTCGCAGGGTTGGGCTACCCGATCATCATCGCCGGAGTGGTCGGAGTGGTTGCGTGGCTGGTGATGTTCCGGACACGCTTCGGTCTGCACGTACAGGCCGTCGGCGGTAGCGAGGAGAGCTCGGTCGCGAACGGCCTGAGCGCCACCCGGGTACGCATCGCGGTATATGTGATTTCCGGGTTTCTCGCGGCCCTCGCCGCACTGCTGCTCGTTGCTCGGGTCGGCGCCGCGGAACCCGCTGTCAACACCGCGTACCTGCTCAACTCCATCGCCGCTGTCGTCCTCGGCGGGGTTGCACTGACCGGCGGCAAAGCCAAGATCGTCGGTCCGATCCTGGGCGCCTTCCTTCTTACGGCACTCACGAACGGCCTTACCCTGCTGAATGTTTCGACCTTCTACCAACCATTCGCCGTCGGACTTGTCGTCGTCCTCGCGGCCCTACTCACGAGGTTCCAGACGAAATGAGCGCATCGATCGCGGTCTCCACACAGGCCACAGACACGGACAACGACTACATCCTGACCGTCACCGACATCACCAAATCCTTCGGCGGAGTCAAGGCCCTCAAAGGCGCATCGATCACCATGCGTCGTGGCGAGGTCACCGCCCTGATCGGTGACAACGGGGCCGGCAAATCGACCCTGGTGCGGTGTCTGTCCGGCATTCATCAGCCGACGTCGGGCACGATCTCTCTCGACGGCTACGACGTGACGATGGACTCGCCGCACAGCGCACGCGAGCGAGGCATCGAGACCGTCCACCAGACCCTCGCTATGGTCGAGGAACTTTCGGTGTGGCAGAACTTCTTCATGGGTCGCGAGCTGACTCGCGGCTTCGGTCCGTTCCGGTTTCTGGATCGCAAGGCGATGAAAAAGGCTGCAGCCGAGCAGATCGCAGGTCTGGCGGTCAATGCACCGCCCGTCACGAGCCGAGTCCGGCGCCTGTCCGGCGGTCAGCGGCAAGCTGTTGCCATCGCCCGTGCTGCCGGGTGGAACAGCAAGATCGTGATCATGGACGAGCCGACTGCGGCGCTAGGCGTACAGGAGACCGCCCGGGTGGAGTCCGTGATCACGAAGCTCAAGGACTCCGGCGTCGCGGTCCTCTTGATCAGCCACAACTTCGATCAGGTCATGCGACTGTCGGACCAGGTGTGGGTGATGCGCGCCGGCGTCGCAGTAGCCGGCCGCCGAACCAGCGAGACCACCGGAAACGAACTGGTGGCCCTGATCACCGGCGCGCAATCCGCCTGACCAGCAATCAATATCCACGCAAAGGAATCTCCATGGCCACCAATCCACTCGGCGTTCACGCGCTCGTATTCGCAGGGGGCACAACGCCCGACGAAGTCGAAGCCACCATCGCCGAAACCAAGGCAGCCGGCTTCGATCTGCTCGAGATGTCGCTGCACGATGCCGCCCAGATCGACATCCCTGCCGCACGAAAGGCGCTCGAAGCAGCGGGCCTCGGGATCGTGTGCTCACGAGGATTGGCCTTCGACGCCGACGTCTCGAGTACCGACCTCGCGGTCGTCGAGCGCGGATCTGCTTTGCTGCAGAGTTCGTTGCAGATCACGCACAATCTCGGCGGCACCCACTTCACCGGCGCGCTGTACAGCGCACTCGGCAAGTACGGACAGCCGCTGAGCGAGGCGGGTCGCAGCAACGTCGTGGCCGTGCTGCAAGAGCTGGCCAAGGAAGCCTCGCAGCACAACATGACCCTCGGCCTGGAAGTCTGCAACAGATACGAGACCAACGTAATCAACACTGCCGCAGATGCTTTGCGGCTCGCCGACGACATCGGCGCCGACAACGTCGTCATTCACCTCGACACGTATCACATGAATATCGAGGAGGACGATTTCCGGCGCCCGGTCATGTTGGTCGGCGATCGACTCGGGTACGTACACATCGGTGAGAACCACCGTGGCTACCTCGGCAGCGGCCACCTGGATTTCAACTCGTTCTTCCACGCGTTGGCCGATATCGATTACACCGGGCCGATCACGTTCGAATCGTTCTCGTCGGCCGTCGTGTCCCCGACCCTGTCCAACGACCTCGCGATCTGGCGAAACCTCTGGGACGACGGCCCTGCCCTGGCGGCTCACGCCTACCGCTACCTGGTGAACATGCTCGGCGCAGTCGATGCCAGCCGCTGACCTGGCCGCCCGCGCGGGCGCGCTGATCCAACCGGGCCGGCGTGTGCTACTCGGGATAACGGGCAGTCCTGGCGCCGGAAAGACCACTCTGGCAAAGCATCTGGTGGACACCCTCAACGAGGTATCCGGTGTGCACACCGCGGTGCATCTGCCGATGGACGGATTTCACCTGGCCAACTCCACGCTGGACACCTTGGGCATACACCACCGCAAAGGAGCGATCGACACCTTCGACGGCTGGGGTTTCGTTGCATTGTTGCGGCGACTGCTCGTCGAAGTCGATCACCCGGTGTACGCGCCGAGCTTCGAGCGGACCATCGACGAACCGGTTGCCGGCGAAATCGCGATCCCCGCGCACATTCCCCTGATCGTCGTCGAAGGAAACTACCTGCTTGTAGATCAGCAGCCGTGGAACGAGATTCGGCCCCTCCTCGCCGAATCCTGGTTCTGCGAAACACCGGAATCCGAGCGGCTGGTTCGGCTTGTCGACCGGCATACCCGGCACGGTCGCTCCCCTGCCGTAGCCGCGGCCTGGGCCCGGACAGTCGACGGCGCCAACGCCGCGTTGATCGAACGAACCCGGTCCCGCGCGGATGCGGTGATTTCCGGCGTCGATTCCGTACGTATCTGAAATATGATCTGTGGGTGGACATCGTCGATGCTCATCATCATTTGATCAATTCGACCGAGCTGGTCTACCCCTGGATCGACACCCGTCAGCCGGTGCTGACAGCGTTGCTGTCGAACTACTACGACGCTGCCCATGAGTACCTCCCGGAGCACTACCGGTCCGAAGTCGACGACGCACGCTTCACCGCCTCGGTCGCTTGCGAGATCGGAGCATCGGACGGCATGGCCGAAGCTGCATGGGTTCAGCACTGCGCCAACAACTTCGGCTCGCCAGGTGCCTTCATCGCGGCGATCCAGCTCGATTCGGACGACGTCGCAGACGTTCTCGCACGATATCGGGAACTACCTGTCGTCCGCGCAGTCCGGCAACCGCTGTACTGGGCCGCCGACCCCAGCAAACGACTCGGTGCGCGCGGCGATTACCTCACCGACCCCGCCTGGCTGCACGGTTTCGAGCAGGTCGCCGCTACCGAGCTCGTATGGGACCTACTCGTGTACGACGAACAGTTGCCGGAGACGCACGATCTGATCAGCTCGTTTCCCGACACCACGTTCGTGGTGGAGGCGATCGGCTGGCCGCTCGACCGCTCCGAGGATGGCTTCGCCCGGTGGGAGGAACGTCTGCGGGCGGTGAGCGAGTTCCCGAACGTGGTCCTCAAAATGCAGGGCATCGCACTCATCCTCGGCACCTCCGAGGCAGCAATCGGACCATGGATACGTATGGCACTCAACATCTTCGGAGCCAACAGATGCATGTTCGCCTCGCACTACCCCGTCGACCATCTGCTGTGGGATTGCCGGACGATGGTGCGGACCATCGAAGCGACGATCGCTGATCTGTCGGCCGACGAGCACGCCGAATTCTTCGGTCTGACTGCCCGGCGGGTGTACCGCCTCAACTGATCAGGAATCGAGAAGCGGCCCGCATGGCCACGCGGATAACGTTATTGGCATGAAAACAATGACATGCAAGCAAATGGGCGGGCCCTGCGACACCGCGTTCCAGGGCAAGAAAGCTGACGACGTCATCCACGCGCAGGACAGCCATCTGAAAGACATGGTTGCGCAGGGCGACGAGACACACCGGAGCGCGCTCGAAGACATGCAGGGCCGGTGGAAGCGACCGATCGCGGGGCTGGGTTGGTACCGGAACACCAAGAAGGCCTTCGCTGCTCTTCCCGAAGACTGAACGGTCAACCGACGCGGGTGGCATTGCCCGCAGCGATGCGCCGCCGCATACTCGCTGGTATCGATTCGAATACTGGCGAGTATCGGAAGGCCGATGATGTCGCACTACTCTCTCGTGATCCGTAACGGCACGATCTATGACGGCACGGGTGCCGCGCCCGTCACAGCCGACCTCGGAATTCGTGACGGGAAGGTCGCCACTGTCGGCAGCATCGAACCAGGCAGTATCGAAAACCCCGTGGCTGGGCGCGAGATAGACGCGACGGGAAAGTGGGTCCTCCCAGGAATGCTCGACGTGCACACCCACTACGACGCCGAAGTACTCGGCTCGCCGGGGCTCGGCGAAAGCGTGCGCCACGGCGTCACCACGATCGTTCTCGGCAACTGCTCGCTCTCGACGGTATATGCCGACGCCGACGATTGCGCGGACCTGTTTTCTCGCGTCGAGGCGTTGCCTTGGGAAGCAGTGCATTCCGCGGTCAAAGAACACAAGACGTGGTCGAGTCCACAGTCGTACGTGGACGCGATCAATCAGCGCCCCCTCGGCGCAAACGTCGCGGGATTCATCGGGCATTCCGACATCCGCGCAGCGGTGCTGGGGCTGGATCGAGCCACCGACCCCACCGTCGAACCGACTGCGGCCGAATTGGGTCGCATGAAGATCATGCTCGGCGACGCTCTCGATGCCGGCTTCGTCGGACTGTCCACCATCCGCAGCTCCTTCTCCAAACTCGAAGGCACCCGCTGGCCCGCGCGCCTGCTCCCCTCGACCTTTGCGAGTTGGCGGGAATTCGGCGCGCTCAACGACATACTGCGCGCCCGCGGCCGCATCCACCAGAGCACCCCGAACCTGGCAAAGCGGTCGGAGATGGCGCGGTACTTCCTGCAGAGCATGGGCCTGAAGCGAAGGCCGTTGAAGACCACGATCATCAGCGCCGCAGACGTCAAGGCCGATCGCACCGTGGTTAGGATGGCGATCGCGGCCGCCAAGATCGTGAACAAACTCGGCGGCGACGGATTCCGCTGGCAGCATCTGCCGGTGCCGTTCGAGGTATACGCCGATGGCATCGATCTCGTCGTCTTCGAGGAATTCGGCTCCGGCGCTGCAGCTTTGAGTATTCGCGACGTGATGAAGCGTGGCCACCTGCTCGCCGACGAGACCTACCGACGTACGTTCCGAAAGGAAATGACGGCCAAGGGTTTCAAGGTGTGGCATCGCGATCTCTACGACGCCGAGATCGTCGCCTGCCCCGACGCCTCGGTCGTCGGTCGATCGTTCGGCGCAGTAGCCGACGATCGCGGAATCGAACCCGCCGACGCGCTGCTGGACTTGGCCGTCGAACACGGCAAGGCACTGCGCTGGTGCACAACGATCGCAAACGACCGTGACGACGTCCTCGACCGTCTACAGCAGTCCGAGGTCGTCCAGGTCGGCTTCGCCGATTCCGGTGCGCATCTTCGCAACATGGCGTTCTACAACTTCGCGGTGCGCATGCTCGAACGCGTCCACACACGCAAGTTCATGCCGATCGAGAAGGCGGTCCATCGCCTGACCGGTGAACTTGCCGACTGGTACGGCCTCGACGCGGGGCACCTGACGATCGGAAGTCGCGCCGACGTCGCGATCATCGACCCGGCAGGATTCGACGGCACCAGCGGGGAATACGCCGAAGCCCCGATGCCCGGACTCGACGGCGTCAACCGAATGGTCAACCGCAACGACGGTGCGGTCGCGGCAACCGTAGTCGCCGGTCATGTGCTGTACGAGTACGGCTCTTTCGCAGACGGGTTCGGCACCACGCTGCACGCGGGAAAGTTTCTGCAAGCCAACAATTCTTAGCCTCGACTGGCGTGTAATGGAGGAACACCCCCTCTACCCGTCCGAAGAATGGAATCCACGTGGCACTGACGCCGCCGTTCGGCAACTTCCAGCTCGAGATCTATCTCCGCGGCCTGCAGGGCGTTCTCCCGAAGATGCCGATGAACTTCGACGAACTCGAACGCCGAGCCACCGCGGCGCTGCCTCCCGAGTTGCTGTCCTACGTTGCCGGCGGCGCAGGCGACGAGTTCACCCAACGCAGCAACGTGACGGCATTCGAGAAGTGGGGACTGATCCCCCGCATGCTGCGGGCAACGAACGAGCGCGACCTTTCGATCGAACTGTTCGGCATGAAGTTACCGACGCCCGTCTTCATGAGCCCCATCGGAGTAATCGGTCCGTGTGCCCAGGACGGTCACGGTGATATCGCCACCGCGCGTGCGGCCGCCCAGACCGGAGTCCCGATGGTGGGGTCCACCCTCATGGTCGACCCGCTGGAGACGGTTGCCGCGGAAATGGGCGACACGCCCGGCTTCTTTCAGTTGTACACGCCGACCGACCGAGATATCGCCGCCAGCCTCGTCAGCCGTGCGGAGGCCGCAGGCTACAAGGGCATCGTCGTCACGCTCGACACGTGGGTCACAGGCTGGCGACCGCGCGATCTGAGCACGTCGAACTTCCCGCAACTGCGCGGGCAGTGTCTGGAAAACTACTTCAGCGATCCTGTGTTCCGGGCAGCGCTCGGCCACGCACCCGAAGAGAACATGCAAGCAGCGATCTTGAAATGGGTGCAGATCTTCGGCAACCCGCTCACCTGGGACGATCTCCCGTGGCTGCGCTCGCTCACGACGCTGCCGCTGATCCTCAAGGGGATCAGCAGCGGTGCAGACACCCGGCAGGCGAAGGACGCGGGAGTCGACGGCATCTACTGCTCCAACCATGGCGGCCGGCAGGCCAATGGCGGGCTGGCCTGCATCGACGCGCTGCCCGACGTCGTCGAAGCGGCAGACGAACTTCCGGTCCTTTTCGACTCCGGTATCCGGTCGGGCAGCGACATCGTCAAAGCATTGGCGCTCGGCGCAACAGCCGTCGGCATCGGCCGGCCTTACGCCTACGGCCTCGCCATCGGCGGTGTCGACGGAATCGTCCACGTGCTGCGTTCGCTGCTTGCCGAAGCTGACCTCCTTATGGCCATCGACGGCTACCCGACCATCGCAGAGCTACAGCCGACCGCGTTGCGTCGCAATTGATCTCGTGAGGTGAGCGGAAGATCTCGACCTCCCGATGTTCAGAGCTGAATGTACTGCGGCCAATGGCCGTTCTGGATGTAGTAGATCAATGCACTGATCGGGTCGAGGGTGAGTCCCATGATGAATCCTTCTGTCGAGGCTGTTCACTTACCTCGTCAACCGTAAAAGTCCAGCTCAGACGGGGGAACGCCCCAAAGGAGTTGTTTGCCCACACCCCACGGGTGGGGTAAACCACGTCGAGGGGTGTAGACACAAATATTCGACCGGCAAGCCGATAACACTTCGCCGAGTCGCTGCTATTCCACAGACGCAAGTGCACCCCCACCCGGGACGCTAAGGAGTAGCTGTGGAAGACCTGGGTCTCGTTTTCTTCGTTCTCGTCGGCACTGCAGTAGCCGGCGTGTTCGCCTTCGTCATCATCGGCGGCGTCGTCCAGTGGCTGGACAACAACCAGCAGCCGGTGCTCAACGAACGAGCCCGGGCAGTCACCAAGCGCACCGACACCTCGGGCCACTCCGATGGTCCAACGTCGACTACCTACTTCGTCACCTTCCAGATCGGCTCTGGTGAACGGCGCGAATTCCGCATCCGGGGAAAGGAATACGGGAAAATCGCTGAGGGAGACTCCGGCGAGCTCGTCTATCAGGGAACGCGCTACAAAGGTTTCCAACGTACCTTCGGCTGATTCCGCACTACTGACCCGAACGCGTGCGCCAAACCGGCCGTTGTAGCGTCCGATTCATGAGCACACACGAGCGGGAGATCGCTACCCCGGTCACCCTGGCTCGGCCGGATGGCCGCCTTGACCGCAATGCGGTCGGCTGGTCGCGGCGACCTATGCACGACACTGCCCTGCCCGGCCGCTGGGGACGTCGAAAGCGTTGGGAATACTGGTGTTTCACCACAAACACCCACCTCGTTGCGGTAACCGTCAGCAGCCTGGACTACGTGGCGCTCACCGGCGTCTATTTCTTGGAGTACGGCGGCGCGGAATTGGAGAAGGTAAGCGTCGCGCCGCTGAGCCGGGGCGTCGCGCTGCCCGACTCGCTCGACGGGGGGCGAATCGATGTCACCGCAGGCAAGGTGCGGGTATCGATCATTCCGGCGGCCCGCGGCACTCGGGTGCTCGCGTCCTGCCTGACTGCGCACGGGTACCTCGAGGCAGACCTCTTCTCCGCGCGCCCCGCAGGCCACGAAAGTATGAACGTCGTCATCCCCTGGGACGACCACCATTATCAGTACACGTCCAAGCAGGTCGCACGGCCGGCCGAGGGCGTGGTGTCTGTCGGCTGCCGCACCTTCGGTTTCGACGACGGGTGGTCTGTGCTGGACCATGGCCGTGGCCGCTGGCCCTACGACACACTGTGGAACTGGGGTGCTGCGTCGGGCCGTGCGGGCGACCGCACCGTCGGTATCCAACTGGGCGGCAAGTGGACCGAGGGCACCGGGCTCACCGAGAACGCTCTCGTTGTCGACGGCCGCGTTACCAAGATCGGTTCTGAACTGAACTGGACCTACGACACCAGAGATCTCACCAAACCGTGGCGGATAGCCGCCCCAGATGCCGTCGACCTGACGTTCATGCCGTTTCACGAGCGGCACGTGCGAGCGAACGCACTGGTGCTGTCGAACGACACGCGCCAGGTGTTCGGCCACTATTCAGGCTTGATCTATCCCGACGGGGAGCCACCTCTCGCCGTAGACAGTCTGCTCGGCTGGGCCGAGCAGGTGCATATGCGCTGGTAGTCGTTTCAGTGCTTTGCATCGACAACCTCTGCAGGAAGCTCTGCATACGAGCGCACTGCTCGTTCGAACTCGTCAAACAGGCGATGCAACTCGAGGCTGTACCGACGTAGATAAGACCATTCTTCGTTCGTCGATTTGGTAGGAGGGGTTCCAGACCTCGCCAACGAGCGGAAGGATGACGTCATGCACTATCTAGCGCTGCTGTTCGGACAGGAAGGCGGCCCCGAGCCAGAACCTGGGTCCCCTGAGTTCGACGCCGAGCTCGAAAAGTATGCCGCATTCGAGGCGGCGGCCGGCAAAGCGATCGCAGGCGGCGCCGCTCTGTACCCGTCGGATACGGCTGTGAACATCACACACAGCGGTGGAAACCCAATCGTCACCGATGGCCCGTTCACCGAGCAGGCAGAAGTCGTCGGCGGGTTCACGGTGTTCGAGACCGAGAACCTGGACGACTGCCTGCAGCTCGTGCAGAAGATTCCAGCCGCAGCGGACGGCTACGTCGAAGTCTGGCCGATGGCGGAATACATGCAGGCCGAAGGGGCGCAGTCCGATTGGTGGCTCGCGTTGCTGCTCGAGCCGCCCGGTGACATCGTTGCGCCCGGCACGCCCGAGTGGGACGCCGGTGCAGCCGAGCATGTCCGGTTCGGGGAGAAGGTCGGCGACGTCATTCGCGGCGGCGGTTCTCTTCACCTGCCCGACTCGGTGACCACCGTCCGAGTGCACGACGGACAGGTACTTCTCACCGACGGGCCGTTCACCGAGTCTGCGGAGGTCGCGAACGGTCTCTACATGTTTGCCGCGCCGGATCGCGAGGCAGCAACCGCGATTGCGGTGCAGATCCCGCTCGGGGACAAAGGTCGGGTGGAATTGCGGCAGATCGTCGATCTGGGCGAATGAAAGTGCCGGGCCCGGCCGAGGTCGACGCCGTCTATCGCGCCGAGTTCGGTCGGGCTCTGGCCACTGTCGCGCGAATAGTCGGCGACGTCGGCGCCGCCGAGGACGCCGTCCAGGAAGCATTCGCCGATGCGCTGCGCACCTGGCCGGAAAGGGGCATGCCGTCGAATCCCGGCGCATGGATCACCACCGCAGCCCGGAACCGCGTGCTCGATCGCATCCGACGCGAATCAGCCAGGACCGCAAAGGAATCGGATGCCATGCTATTGGCGCCACCGATCGAGGGGCCTGACGTGTCACCGGTACCGGACGACCAGCTACGGATGATATTCACCTGCTGCCATCCTGCCCTGTCGCCCGAATCCCAGGTGGCGCTCACACTGCGTCTCGTTTGCGGCTTGCGGACGTCGGAGATCGCGCGAGCGTTCCTGCAGCCTGAACACACTGTGGCGCAACGATTGACACGCGCAAAGTCGAAGATCCGGCACGCCAACATCCCGCTGCGCGTACCACCGGCACACCTTCTGCCGGAGCGCACGACCAGTGTGCTCTCATGCATCTACCTCGTCTTCACGGAAGGTTATTTCGCAACGTCGGGGCCGTCGGCCGTGCGAGACGAACTGTGCGACGAAGCCCTCCGGCTCGGCAAGTTGGTGTGCTCGCTCTTGCCGAACGAATCCGAGGCTAGAGCGCTCCTTGCGTTGATGCTGCTCAACGACAGCCGCAGATCGCAACGCAGTGTCGACGGTGCGCTCGTCCCACTCGAGGAGCAGGACCGGACGAAATGGAACCGGGCTGCCATCCGAGCGGGGCTGAGCTGCCTGGTGTCGGCTGCCACCGACGGCCGCGGCCCGTATCTTGCGCAGGCGAGGATTGCGGGCGCACACGCGATTGCCCCGAGTTGGGCCGAAACCGACTGGCAGGCCGTCGTTTCCGGATACGACGAGCTGGTCAACTACTCGACATCACCCGTGATTCTGGTCAATCGCGCAGTGGCGGTGGCATTTCGGGACGGCTTCGACGACGGGTTGGCCGCCCTGGACGAGGTCGCCGACCATCCCCGACTGACAGGCTCGCACTTCGTCGTCGCCGCAAGGGCCGACCTGCTGCGTCGGGCAGGGCGGTTGGCCGAGGCCGCTCCCTTCTACAGAGCCGCCATCGACACGGCTAGCAACGACCAGGTACGCCTGTTCCTGGAGCGCAGGCTCGACGAGATTGCGGCGGCAGACTGAGGTAGGTCGCCGTCGCAATTCACAGGCCGCTAGCTTTTTAATCTATATTCCAATATATTAACACCGGACGACCACCTTCGATGGAGTAGGTAGGAATGAACGAAACACAACTGGCGAAACGGATTCAAGGTCGCGTGGTGGCAATCACCGGTGCCGCGCGAGGTATCGGTCTCGCGACCGCGGCGGCCCTGCACCGGCGCGGCGCCAACGTTGTGATCGGCGACATCGACGAATCCGCCGTACTCCACGCAGCCGCAACTCTCGGGCCCGATGTCGAGGCTGTGCGACTCGACATCACCGACGAGCAGTCTTTTGCGGCCTTCCTTGCACGTGCAGAAGAGCGGTTCGGGCCGCTAGATGTGCTCATCAACAACGCCGGCATCATGCCGATCGGACCGTTCCTCGATGAAAGCACTGCCCTATCGAAGCGCGTGCTCGACATCAACGTTGCCGGCCCGATGATCGGTATGCGTGCAGCGCTGCCGGGCATGATCGCCCGCGGCCAGGGGCACGTCGTGAACGTCGCATCGATCGCCGGTACCGCACCGGTACCCGGCGGGCTCAGCTACGCCGCGAGCAAGGCAGCCGTCATCTCGATGACCGAGTCGGCACGGGTCGAGTTCGCCAAGTCCGGCGTGTCCTTCACGTGCGTGATGCCATCGTTCACGAACACCGAACTGATCGCCGGAACGGTCGGCACCAAGTTCGTTCCCACCCTGGAACCGGAGGACGTTGCCGAGGCCATAGTCCGCGGCATCGTGTCTCGCACGCCGGACATGTACCTACCCGCAATCCTGGGCCCGATCGTGCGCACTCAGCCACTGATCGGCCGCAGGTTGCGAGATTGGATGAATCACCTGCTCGGCGCAGACACGGCATTCCTGAGTTTCGACCGGTCCGCGCGCAGTGGTTACGACGAGCGGATCACCAGCGCATCAGCGCGTTCGCATTAGTGTGCTGACCTGCACGCACGCTCGCGGAGGACGTGGTACAACCGAGCGGTGACACTCGGCGACCAGATCGAAATCGACGCCAGAACACGCCTGATCGTGGGCCAGGAGCTCGACATGGCCGCCCGCCAACCGGACGTGTGCAACGTGATCGTCCACCGGACGGGCGAGCTCCTCGTCATCGTCGACAGCGGCGTGACGTCGCCAGTTCGGGATGCGATCCGATCAGCGGCAGACGACCTCGCGCCATGGTCGCGGATCCTACTTCTCACGACCCACGGCCATCCCGACCACGTGGGCAACAACGACATCGTCAAAGAGCTTGGTGCACAACTGGATCCGTCGAGTATCCGGCATTATGTCAGCGCGCACGACGTGGCGCAGTACCACGATCACGGACTCTCCTACTGGACAACGAGCCTCGGTCGCGTATCCGGTTTGGTGCCAGGATTCGAAGACCCTGCGACCGCCGCACACCGGCTGCTGGACCTGTTCCAGCCCATGGTTCCGATAACGGACATCACCCGCACATTCGAGGAACTACCTCTGGAACACCTGACAATCGGTTCGCAACACATGTCGGGTTGGTCGTTCGGCGACGGTGCCGTCCAAGTCCTGCGTACGCGCGGTCATTGCGCCGGCCAACTGGTAGTCCATCTGCGCGATGCGCGCTTGCTCCACCTCTCGGACGAGCCGAACGGACCGTGCGGCGCCATGCACGACGCCAACCAGCTGAACATCTTCGCGGCAGTCGCACAGGCACTGACGTTGGTCGAGACCGGTGCCGTCGACAAAGTCACCGAGGGCCACGCATTCGAAGTGTTCGACCGGCCTGCGGCGACAGAACGGCTCACAAGACTGCTCGAGCATGCCGCCGCGCTCGACGGCGCCGCACAGGATTTGCTCACAACCGATGTCGACGACCTGCCCGCGTTCGTGCAAGCGTTCATTGCGCGTTCGCAGGAAATCGGGGTTTCCGGTGCAAACCCGAATCCCATGTTCTTCACCATGATGGCAATCTCCAAGCTACGGGAGCTGGGCCTCGTCGAAAAAGGTATAGGCGCGCGACAGACATGGAGCCGTCCCGCCCTCGATGACTCTCTCTGAATATGCTCGAGCGCCGTCTGAGGCTACGGCCGATGCGGGTTCGCACCGCCATCGACGACGATGCGCTGCCCGGTGAGATACGCGGCCTGCTGTGAGGTGAGAAAGGCCACTACGTCGGCAATCTCTTCGGGCCTGCAGACATGTCCGTAGGGATAGTCGGCGTCGAGATCAGCCGCGCGCTTGCTGGCACCGCCGGTGAGCGCATTGGTCAACCGATCCCCCATGTCTGTCGAAACTAGGCCGGGTGCAACGATATTGACGTGGATTCCATGCCGAACCTCTTCCTTGGCGAGGGTGTAGGCGAGGGCTTCCAAGGCTGCTTTCGCCATGCTGTACGGAGCGCCGTGCGACGCGAGCGAATGCGCGGCGACGCTGCTGATCATGATGATGTCGCCACGCGGGCAGTCCCGCATGCCCGGCAGGACCGCCTTGGTCAACTGGTGCGGTCCGACCGCTTGGATCCCGAGCAGCCGTACGACCTCGTCGGCGTCGGTATCACTGACAAGCTTTCCGCGACTGGCGATTCCGGCGTTGTGGACGAGAATGCTGATCGGTCCGAGCGCACCGGTTGTTGCATCGACCAACGCTTGATGGCCAGCGACATCGTCGATGCGTGCCTGGATCGGGATCGCTGTGCCCCCGTGCGCCCGGATTTCTTCGACGGTCGCAGTCGCCGAGGCCTCGTCGCGCGCCCAGTTGACCGCGACGGCGGCACCGCGGGCGGCCAGACCGAGGCTTATGGCGCGGCCGATTCCGCGACCACCTCCGGTGACGAGGGCGGTCCGGCCTGCGAGTGGTCGATCGGCGATCGTCACTGAGTTCTCCTTCGGTGGAATGTCAGTCGACCGAAGGTAGCGCACCCGCTATGTGACGTGCTTCAGGTCGGCCGTCGCGGTTCCGTACTGCGGACGCCCGTTGGGCCGGTACACCTGAATCGTCACGCCGCCAGGTGTAGTGCTCGATGCGATCAGTTCGAGAGCGATGTCCGGGCCTGCGTCGGGGAACAGCCGCGTGCCCTGGCCGATGACTACCGGGCAGATGAGCAGGTTGATCTCGTCGACCAATTCGTTGTCGAGCAGCCACCTGACAAACGCGCCGCTGCCGTGCACCTGCAGCTCGCCGCCGGCCTTGGCCTTGAGTTCGCGGACCGCCGCAGCAACGTCTCCCGAGAGCACGGTCGTGTCAGCCCATTGCGGATCGGTGAGCGTCGTCGACGCAACGTACTTCGGTCGTGAGTTCAGAGCCTTTGCAACGGGATTCATGCCTGGATCTTCCACCTGCCCCCAGGAGCCCGCGAAGATGTCGTATGTCCGCCGGCCGAAGAGGAACGCATCTGCGCGCTCGTAGACCTCATTGAGAAAGGTCATCGCGCCAGTGTCGAAGAGTGGCTCGATCCAGCCGCCTCGCTCGAATCCGCCGCTGCGGTCCTCGTCCGGTGCGCCGAGACCCTGCATGACTCCGTCGACCGTGACCATGATGGTGGCAGTCAATTTCATTGTCAGTCTTCCTTTCTCGTCAGTTATTGGCTTTCCCGAACGCCGGCCGCTCGGCGGCGACGTCGTATTCCAACACGGACGCCGAAAGCATCTTGGGGAGTTTCACATTGCCGGTGCCGCCCCTGCGCCGAAACGTATCCAGCGCCTTCTGGGATTCCCAGCGCTCGAAGATGTTGACACGGCCAGGGTCGATCAAGTCGGCGGCAATCGAGACGTCGAGGCACCCAGCGGCAGGGCGGGCCTTCTCGACGATTCGCAGAGAACCTGCGAGGTATGCCTCGCGCTGATCCGGTTCGACCATGACGTGCCCCGCGACGATGACCATAGTGCTGCTCATGTCTTCACCTCCAGTCGAGTTACTTGTTTCAGACAAGCACACTTGCTTTGATGTATCAAGTGTCTGCGCGACAAGACCCTGAGAGGACTTTCTGCGTCAGTTGACCAAATGATGGTGGTTCGCCAGAACCGATCGGATACTCGGTATATGCACGCGATCGAATAAACCCAAGCGGCGGTTGATATTTGATCGACAACGAGGCGCCGGGAACGGTGTCCACAAATCCAATTCCAGCTATCCCGACCTTGCGCTGCCCATGCGCGGCGCGCCCACGATAGGAGAAGTCATGCGTACCACCGTGATTACCGCAGGAGCCCTCGCAGTTGCCATTGCCCTGATCGGCGCGGCACCCGCTTCAGCCGTTCCGGCGTCGTCCATGTCGGACGGTTTGTATATAGTCGGCGTGGACATTGCGCCCGGCAATTACTCCACTAGCGGGCCCGACGAAGACTTCGGTTGCTACTGGGAGCGACTGTCCGGCACGAGTGGTGAATTCGACGACATCATCTCAAACGACTACATCGTCGCGGGACGCTCTCAGGTCACGATCAAGCCCACGGACTACGCGTTCGACTCACACGGGTGCGGCACGTGGACCCTGCGGGCGTCGTCGACATAAGGACCCAACTACCCCCGCCCATCGTCGGTCGCACCCCTTCTCGGGATCCGCACCCCGACTTGCCGAGCGACACGCCGCGACTCGCCCTAAAAGTGGTGCGGCTGAGCCGGTCTGGCGGGTTCTCCCGGCTAGCGATCCTGCAACGTCCAGGGACTGGCATAACCCGACGGGGCGTCGACATAAGGACCCAACTCCCCCCGCCCATCGTCGGTCGCACCCCTTCTCGGGATCCGCACCCCGACTTGCCGAGCGACACGCCGCGACTCTCCCTAAAAGTGGTGCGGCTGAGCCGGTCTGGCGGGTTCTCCCGGCTAGCGATCCTGCAACGTCCAGGGACTGGCATAACCCGACGGGGCGTCGGAGCCCAAAAGGTCCAGGAATGGCACGGCGTCGAAGGCTTCCGGACCGAGCACGCCGATTCCCGACCAGCGTCCCGATGCCAGTAATTCAAGTGCGACAACGGGATCGATCGCGGTCTGCCACACCACGCATTGCGCACCGTAGTCGCGCATACTGTCCGCGTTGTCGACGACGTGTGAGAGATAGACCTCGCGGGGTTGGCCGTCGTTACCCATTCCGGTCACCCACAAACCCGCACACGTAGCGCCACTCATGCGATCGCCCAGCGTCGCCGGATTGGGCAGACAGGCCGCGACGACGTCGCGCGGCGAAACCGCGCGACCGTTGACGCTGACCGGTTCGGTGCTGTCCAGACCGAGCTTGTGCAACGTCCGCAATACGTCGATGAATTCGGTGCCCAGCCCGTACTTGAAGGTCACGCGCCGCGCATCGACCCACCGCGGCATGAGCAGCACTTCCTCGTGCTCGACGTTCACGCATTCGACCGGGCCTATGCCACCGGGAAAGTCGAAAACCTCCGGCTCGCTGAACGGTTCTGTCACGTACCAACCGCGGTCGCGTTCCCAGATCACCGGCGGATTCAAGCACTCTTCGATCGTCGTCCAGATCGAGAAGGACGGTGCGAAGTCGTATCCGTCGACGACCAGGTTGCCGCCATCGCGGACGCCTAGTTCATCGATCTCGCTGAACAGGTGGTCTGCCGCATATCGGGCGAACACGTCGGACAGGCCCGGCTCCACGCCCATACCGACGAGAGCGAGCCGACCGGCGTCTTCCCATTCGGCCGACCGGGCGAACTGTTCGTCGCCGAGCTTGACTCCTGTTTGCGCATAAGGCCGTTCGAGGTTGGGACGTGACATCGACATCGCCATGTCCAGGTAGTCTGCACCAGCGTCGAATGCCCCGGTAAAGATCGGCATGACGAAACGCGGATCGACGGCATTCATTACGTGCGTGATCGCATGCTCCTTGCTCAACGCCGTCACCGCGGCACTGTCGGATGCATCGACGCGAGCTGCTGTCATGCGCCTTTCATCCGGATACCGCTCGCGCACGGCAGCCACTGTCCGCTGTGCGCGTGTCAGGTCGAAGTCGGCGATCACCAGCGCCTCGAAGAAGTCACGCCGCGCCGCGATTCGCGCGAACGCATCACCGACGCCTCCGGCACCGACCAGCAGGATGCGCATCACTTCTCCGCGGGCGGCAATACCAGGCCGGGGGTGCCGGAATCAGGCAACATGAGCCCCGACGTGATCGGCGCATCCTCGGCCAGGAAGATCGGGGTGTCACGGTTCAGGGTCTCGCCGCGGAAGAAAGGCTTGTAGACGCGCGACGCCCAAATCATCAGCACGACACCGAGAATCGCCGAACCAGCCCCGATGATGAATGCCCAGCCGATCGTCCAGTGCCACGGCGTGGTCCAGACGACCGCACTGTTCTCCGGCTTCCAGTCCTGGACCGCGGTGAGGAGAAGCCCGCCGAACAGCAACACTCCGCCGAGCGTCGGGAAGACACCGCGCAGGAAGAAATCTTTGACGCTTCCGGTGAGCTCGCGGCGGTAGTACCAGGTGCAGGCAAAGCCGGTGAGTCCGTAGTAGAACGCGATCATCATGCCGATCGCAGTGACGGCGTCTTCGACGAGCCCACCGCCGGAGTAGAAGTTCATCGCCAAGTAGATCAGGGCGGAGATGACGCCCATCCAGATCGTCGAATTGGTCGGTGTCAGGTACTTCGGGTGGATATCGGCGAATCGAGCCGGTATCGCTTTGAACGCCGCCATCGACAGGGTGGTGCGTGCGGTAGGCAGAATCGTCGTCTGCGTGCAGGCGGCAGCCGAACTCAGCACGAGCAGAATCAGCAACTTACCCATCACCGATCCGAAGGTGGAATCGCCGAATGCGGCAGTGCCGATCACGCTCAAGATGTCTGAGGAGTTCTCTTCGTTTGCCAGCCCGACGCCTTCTTCGCCGACACCGGCGTAGGACTGTGCTGCCAACGCCACGATCACGTACGTCACCAGCAGCAGGACCGTCGACGTGATCGCCGCACGACCGGGCGTCTTGTTGCGGTCCTTCGTCTCTTCGTTGATCGCGACCGCCGAGTCCCAGCCCCAGTAGATGAACAACATCAGGATGATGCCCTGGGCAAACGTGCTGACACTGTCGATCTCGAACGGGTTGAACCACGAGAACGACGGATCGATCGCAGTCTCGGGCGGATTGCTGCCGAATGCCTTGATCAACGCCGTACCCGCGAAGACAACCAGCACCAGCACTTCGAGGGCAAGCAGGGCTTGTTGGAAGCGGGCCGAGATCTCGATCCCGCGGAAACAGATGTAGGTCATCAGACCCATCCAGATCAGGCCGGCAAGTAGCACCCAGCCGCTCGCGGGATCGTGGCCGATACTCTCCGCACCGATGAGCAGGAAAAAGTACTGCCCCGCAACCTGCGCGAGGGATGCCATGACCAGCACATCGGCGGCGATAATGCCCCACCCGCCCAACCAGCCGGTCTTCGGTCCGAACGCCTTGGTTGCCCAGGTAAACGTTGTGCCGCAATCGGGTTCACGTTTGTTCATTTGCTGGTAGCCGATAGATACGAACAGGATCGGAACGAAAGCGAGGACGATGATCGCCGGAGCTTGCAGTCCCACCAGCACGACGATCGGACCGAGCGTCGCCGCGAGGCTGTACGCGGGGGCGGTCGAGGCGACGCCGATGACGACACTCGAGGCAAAGCCGATGGCACCGGTTTTCAAGCCCTTGCCACCGTCGTCGGATGTACGGGGTTCGGTTGCAGCATTCGTTGACATGGGTCACTCCGACTACTGAGCAGTTGACGCAGGACTTGCACCTGTCCTGCGTTTATCGCAGTAAACTACGCCGACAGCAAGGGTATTAGTGCTTCTTCTATGTAAATTCGACGAATTTCGTGGCAATTCTCGGTTTCGAGGCCGATGATCGGGGCATGGCGAATCGCGACGGTCCGGGCCCGACACTCGACGCCCTGTCCAAGTCGATCATCGAGGCCCTGCAGCAGGACGGCCGAAGGTCGTACGCGTCCATCGGAGAATGCGTCGGCCTGTCCGAGGCCGCCGTTCGGCAGCGGGTCCAGAAACTGCTCGAGGCCGGGGTCATGCAGATCGTTGCGGTGACCGATCCGATGCAGGTCGGCTTCAATCGCCAAGCGATGGTCGGCATCAGAGTGGTCGGCGACCCGGCGACGGTCGCCGCGGAAATCGAAACGCTGCCCGAAGTCATCTACGTCGTCGTCACCGCGGGCTCGTTCGATTTGCTGGTCGAGATCGTGTGCGAGGACGACGAACACCTGCTCGAGGTCGTGAGCGGCAAGATCCGGGCATGCGCCGGTGTGACCAGCACCGAGACCTTCCTCTACCTGAAACTGCAACGACAGCGCTACGACTGGGGGACCAGATGAGCAACACGACACCACCCAGCACAACACCGCGTGGAACGGCACGCGGCGACGCAGCCCGAGACCATCTGTGGCTTCACTTCACCCGCCACTCCGCGTACACCGATACGCCCCCAACGATCATCGCGCGCGGCGAGGGCGCCTATATCTGGGACGACAAAGGCAAGCGCTACCTCGACGGACTGTCCGGCCTGTTCGTCGTCCAGGTCGGGCACGGCCGTCGCGAACTGGCCGAAGCTGCAATGGCGCAAGGCAGCGAGTTGGCGTTCTTTCCGCTCTGGTCTTACACCCATCCCGCTGCAATCGATCTGGCCGAGCGGCTGGCTGATTACGCGCCTGGCGATCTGAATCGAGTGTTCTTCACGACGGGTGGCGGTGAAGCTGTCGAAACCGCATGGAAGCTGGCCAAGCAGTTCTTCAAGCTGACTGGAAAACCGAGCAAGACCAAGGTGATCTCGCGGGCGGTGGCCTATCACGGCGCACCGCACGGAGCGTTGGCGATCACCGGAATCCCAGCAGCCAAGCAGGCGTTCGAGCCGCTCGTGCCGGGTGCGCTGAAAGTGCCGAACACCAACATCTATCGGGCCGCGGAGGGGCTTCGCGACGACCCGAAGGCGTTCGGGCAGTGGGCAGCAGACCGCATCGAAGAGGCGATCCTGTTCGAGGGACCCGACACCGTCGCTGCCGTTTTCCTCGAGCCTGTGCAGAACTCGGGCGGTTGCTTCCCCCCGCCGCCCGGATACTTCGACCGGGTTCGCGAGATCTGCGATCGCCACGACGTCCTGCTGGTCTCGGACGAAGTCATCTGCGCATTCGGCCGGATCGGCTCGATGTTCGCGTGCGACGACTTCGGGTACGTCCCAGACATCATCACGTGCGCAAAGGGTCTCACGTCCGGCTACTCGCCACTGGGTGCAATGATCGTGTCGGACAGGCTGTTCGAGCCGTTTGCAACCGGCAATACAACATTTGCACACGGCTTCACCTTCGGCGGGCACCCCGTCTCGGCCGCGGTCGGGATGGCCAACCTCGATATCTTCGAACGCGAGGGACTCAACGACCACGTCAAGAAGAACGGCGAAGCGTTCCGCCAATCGCTCGAGACCCTGCTTGACCTGCCGATTGTCGGTGACGTCCGCGGCGCCGGTTTCTTTTATGGAATCGAATTGGTGAAAGACAAGGCAACCCGCACAACTTTCGACGCCGACGAATCGGAGCGACTGCTGCGCGGCTTTCTTTCGAAGGCCCTTTTCGAAGCCGGGCTGTATTGCCGCGCCGACGACCGGGGTGATCCGGTCGTGCAGCTCGCTCCGCCGTTGATCTGCGGACAGGCCGAGTTCGACGAAATGACCGAGATCTTGCGCGATGTTCTCACCCGGGCGTGGTCCGTACTGTGAGTCATGATGAGCAGAAAAGTGTTGCACACCAGTAAATTTCGATCGCACGCCCAAATTGTCGTCGATCGGATAGCGCTTACCGAACAGGGAAAGCCGGATCAGGCGGCCGCACTGGTCCGCAGCAAACGCAACGAGTGTTCGTGAGCGGCAGCGGCAAGTGCGATCTCACGTGCGTGGTCCGCGCTGTTCTCGGCGGCCAGGTGTTCGTGCAGACGCGCCTTGGCCTCGTACCAGGCAGCCAGCTGCTCAGGGTCCGTGCAGCTGGCCGGTCGACTGATCGAGAGGGCAGTCATTTCGATTAGAACGTTCATCTCTGGGTCCTGCCTCTGCGATCGCCGGGCTTCCCGGCCTTCCGTTGGTTGCCTACCAACTTTCGCAAGACAGTGGTCCCCGTCACATCCGTAGATCCACCTGTCTAGGTACGTAGATCCGTGGACCCGTGTACCTAGACAGCCGAAGCGGTCGGCCGGTGTCTCGCCACCAACCGACCGCTATTCCCAGCTCAGAGCATGTTCAGCCCGGGTAGACGCCGGAAATTGGGGCGTCGTCGACCTCGATCCGTCCGGTTCGCGTGAACGTGGCCGTGTCGTAGACGTCCAGGTAGCGCGACTCCTCGCTCGGTGGGAACCATGCGATGAACAACTTCGACGCCGCCACCGGGTCGATGAAGTTCGATGTACCGCCAAGGCTGCTCACCCATGCCGTGCCACCGTCAGCCGAGAATCCGGCATAGACAGGCGCCGAATCGAGGTGGTGCGTCTCGAGGATCTCACCGGAGTGTGCATCGAGTTCCACAATCGTGTTGTCGCCGATATTGCAGATCCAGAGCTTCGAGCCGTCCGGAGTGAGCGTTCCCGAAATCGCTCCGGCCATGACCGGCAGCTGGACCGTACGAGTGACGGTCCAACTCGGAATGTCGATCCATGTCACACCGGCGTAGTAGTTGACCGCGTACAGCGTCTTGCCGTCCGCGCTCATCGCTCCCCAACCCGGCGCAAATCCGTTGAGGAACAACGGTGTATCGATCATTGCGCCCGTTACGGTGTCGTACTTGGTGACAGTTCCCGCGCCGGACATCACGTACATGATCTTGTCGTCCAGCGACAATTCCATGTGTGCGGGGCTGGGCGGGATCGCGATCGGCAGCGTGCGCACGATCTCGTCGGTCTGCGTGTCGATGACCTGCACCGTGGACAGCAGTGTCGGGAGGTAGACGTACCGACCGTCGTGCGACATGGTCAACACCGCGTACGGCGCGCCGAGGGTCGGGATTTTCTTGATCACCGTGTCCGTCTTCATGTCGATGACGGTGGCAAAGGAGCCGATCGGTCCGAAGTTGCTGACGTACGCCTTCGAATGGTCGGGCGTCGTTCGGATGACCAGCGGGTGATCGCCGATGTCAGGGATGGTCTTGACGACCTTCTGCGAAACCGGATCGACGACCTCGACGGTGCCGACCTGGTAGTTGGGAATGTAGATCATCCCGTTACCCGATGTGCTGCCGACGATCGACGGGTTGGCAGCGGCGGTGCCTGTCGGCACGAGCAAACAGGTCACAGCGACAAGAGTCGCGATCCCCACCCTTCGCAATCCGGCTTTCATGGAAGTTGACCTTTCATGGGATTTCACAGTGGAGCTCCCTTCGAACTTGAACCTGGCGCGCATCACAGGTCGGGCACCCAAACCGGGAAACCGGGACCGGCGGCGGTTTCGGTCTTGTCCAGAATCTGACCGGTCTTCGGATCGAACGTGATGAGCGTGCCCGGTCCGAAACCTGCTGCGAGAGAAATGATGTTGAGGAAGACAGGTCCCTCGCCGAGGGGTCCGGGCAAGAAGTCGAGCGGAGCGGGACCGACATCGGTGATGTACCCGCGGCTGCCGTCGTCGCTGAACGTGACGCCGATCGTGTAGCCATCGGTCGGGACGGTGCCGATAACGCGTTCGGTGATGAGGTCGACGATCAGCACACCGGTTGCGCCGAACATCGTCACGTACATCTTCGTGCCGTCAGGCGAAACCTCGTTGATGAAGGCACCGGGGTTGAGCAGACCGCCGGCCCCGTTCGGGTTGGTCGCAATGGTCTTGGTGAGCTGCCACTTGTCCATGTCGATCACGCCGATGGAGTTGATCGTGGACGTGTACAGCTTCGATCCGTCCTTCGCCCAGTCGTACCAGAACGTCGCGATTCCACCGCTCCAGATCGGAGGCTTGACTGTCGCACCGGTTTTCGGGTCGTATGCACCGATCAGTCCGGACGCGAAGCCGACGTACATGTTTCCGTCCGGGCCTGCGATCGCTCCGACCGGAATGTCGGCGAAGCGCAGTTTGCGCACGATCGTGTCGGTCTCGACATCGAGAACCTCGACGACGAAGTTCAGTTCCGGAATGTAGATCTCTTTGCCGTCGGCGGAGGTGAAGATTCCCATCGGCGTACTTTCGACCGGAATGGTCCGTGTGGTGCCGGCTTTGCGATCGATGATCGAGATGGTCGGCGAGGCGAGCCCGAAGTTGTGCACGTAGATCTTCGACCCATCCGGGGTCTTGGTCAGCACCGAAGGTCGCGACGGCCCGACCGGCGCGTGGATCGGCAGACGCTCCTTGGTCGAGTTGTCGGCACTGTCGAGAACCGCGACCGAGTCGTTGCCGACCTCCGGAACGTAGAGTTCCCCGGCCGGGCCCGGAGTGGGCTCCTCGCCGGTCGCGGTCGACGGCGCTGCAAGCAGCATCGCGACCAGCGATGCGAGGAGGACGAACGAATGGCCGGCGACGGCCATCCTCTTGCCTTTGCGACGCTGCGCTGTATTCATATTTCCCTCAAATGTTTGTGCCGGTACGGAACCTCGCTCGATTGACGAACCTTCCGGCGGACAATGGGCACATATGTGTTACCCATGGTTACAGCTTCGGGACTATACGGGGTATTTTCCGCACGGTCAGTGACGCAGCAGCCCCGCCTGGGTTGTCTGAATCGACATAAGCGCACGTCAGCCGTCATTTAGGCGCATCGGCAGCGCGCCCGTTTTGTGAGGAGGCCCATGTTTCTAAGGGCCATACCATGGCCGTCACAGGTGCGCACCGGCGCGGCCGGCAGGGCTGCCCCAGCCGGGCCGCCACCCCGCCGGTGGCCCGTGTCGCATGCCTTGACCAGGCGTGACCCGTCACACACGGCAAGACATGACGTCGATCACGCCCGGCTCTCGTTACGTGCTTTTGCCGGAGATTTCTGCGAACGTAACCGCTCGTAACAGTTACCGTCGGGAACGTAAACGAAGGAAGGGAGAAGCCGACCATGACCAGTCCCGGACCCGGCACGTCCCTTCCGGCACCGGCAAACGAACTGTTAGCGCGACCTCACCGCGCGATCGTCGAATACCAAGCTTCCAGCGAGCCCGCCGATCGATTACACATGCGCACCCGCGACAACGGCCCTGCGCTGGACATCCTCTTCACCGCGGAGGATTCGATCCGCGCGCGTGCTCGGGTCGCACCGATTACCTGATCGAACAATTCCTGACGCGCACAACCCACACATTTTGCGGGCGCACTCGTGCGTCCGCATTTGGCAAGACCGGGTCAACGACGACTCGTAGGAACGTTGTTTCTCGGCGTCCTCAGCTTGTCCAAATATCGAGACTGCGCGATTTCCGTTCCTGCGCGAAATCGCATTTATTCACATTTGATCGGGAGGAAGAAAATGCAAGAAAAGCTGAACCGACGCCGCCTTCTGCAATTGTCCGCGATGGCACCCGCCGTGGCCGGAGTTGCCTCATTCGCCGGGGGAATGCCGACCGCTCAGGCGGCGCCGTTCGAACCTCCGATGCCGATGCTCCCGAAGGATGACCCGATGCCGGTCATCCGGCAGGCGACGCTGGCGGCCGCACAAGCCCAGTACCAGTGGACCGAGGCGCACCCGTTCATCGTCGGCGTACCGTTTGCCGTGTTTCCGCCGATCGACGCACTTCCGACCATCGAGTGGCTGATCACCGGAGCAGACGCGCTGATCGAGCTCGGTATGAACCTTGTCAGCACGATCATCCCGCAGATCAATGCGTGCGCGACCGGCACGCTGGCCGATTCGAAGAACCAGTTCAACCAATTGAACGTGCGGCTCGATTCGGGGCGCATGCGCTTTCGGAACCTCGGTGGTGGCAAGTACAACATGGTCGGCGAGCGGCCCGGCGATGCGTATGTGCACCACGTCGATCCGCAGGATGCCGCCGAAGCGACGCTGATTCAGACCGAACTCATGGACGTCTTCCGTCAGATTCAGATCGTGATCGGGAACCTTCGCGAAAACCTTGCCGCCCTGCTGAACACCAACCAGGGCATCGGCAATTTCGGCACGCAGGAAGGGCTCGCGAAATACAACGCGATCTGGGGCACGATGCCGCTGCCCCCTGTCGCCGAGAATGTGCACGACGACGAATTGTTCGCCTACATGCGCATCGGCGGATTCAATACGAACGTCATCGAGCGGGTCAATGGTTCACTGCCCGCTAAATTCCCGCTGACGAATGCACAGTTCCAAGAGGGCTTGGGCAATACGTCCGACACCCTCGATGGCGCGATCGCCGACGGTCGCCTCTTCTGGATCGACTTCGAGGAGCTCGGCAAGATGGCGCCCGAGCGCGCGACCTACAAACTGCTGGCCGGCGAAACTCACAACAACGCGCCGATGGCCGTGTTCGTCGTTCCGCAAGGCAAGAAGAGCCTCCAGGCGATTGCAATTCAGTGCGGCCAGGATCCGGCCGTCGCTCCGATGTTCGTGCGCCCCGCCCCCGACGACCAATCGCGTCACTGGGGTTGGCAGATGGCAAAGACAGTCGTGCAGACCGCAGACTTCAACCATCACGAAATGCTCGCCCATCTCGGACGCGCACACCTCGTTTCGGAGGCGTTCGCGGTTTCGGTCCACCGGGCATTCGCGCCCGCACATCCGCTGAGCGTCTTGCTCGTGCCGCACTTCGAAGGCGACCTCTTCGTCAACGAACTCGCAGCCGACGTCATCCTCCCGGAGAACCTGTTCGCCGATGTCATCATCGGTGCACCGTTGAACGATGTCCGCGAAACGGTCGGCAAGGACCGGCTCGATTGGGACTTCTACGAGCGCATGCCCGCTGCCGATTTCGCGCGACGCGGCGTCGACAACCCATCGGTCCTCGACTTCCCCTACCGCGACGACGCACTGCTCATCTGGGACGTCCTGCACAACTGGGTCGACGAGTACATCCGTGCCTACTATCACAGCGATGCAGACGTCGTCGGCGACGTGGAACTCACCGCATTTGCCGACGAAGTGATCACTCGTGGCAAGGTCAAGGGCTTCCGTCGACTCACCACGATCGAAGAACTCGTCGAAGCCGTCACGATGATCACCTTCACCGCGAGCGCCTACCACGCATCGGTGAACTACCCGCAGTCGCACCTGATGACCTACGCGCCGTTCGCCAGTGGCTTCACCGCGACCGCGGCACCCACCACGACGACAGGCCACTCCGAAGCGGACTGGATCAAGATGCTCCCGTCGGTCTTCGTCTCACTTGCGAACTTCTACTTCCTCAATGTGCTGGCGACGATCTACTACCGCCCGCTCGGCGACTACCGGACAAATGTGTTCCCGTTCCCCGAGGCCATCTATGACCCGAAGGTGACGGGCGCGCTCGCACGTTTCAGGTCTGCGCTGCAGGGTGCCGAGAACGAGATCAACGTGCGCAACATGACCAGGTCGCAGCCCTACGAGTACCTGCTGCCCAGCAATATCCCGACCAGTACGAACATCTGACGGAAGTTCGTCCGACAGATAGACAGCGCGGGGCGAGCAACTGCTCGCCTCGCGCTGTTGTGTTCGGGTGCCGGATTCGACGAAAGGGGCACAACAACTCCTCATCGGCGGCGGGGACCGTGTCTTGTCAAGGTTTTCTTGACAAGACTGCCTCTGTCAAGGAAACCTTGACAGCATGGATCGAACATTTGCTTGCCCCCAGCCCCCGTTGCCACTGACCGTCTACGGCATCAACGAGGCGACGCCCGGACCTGAGTGGAAGGCGCTTTTCGACACGACCTGGCCGGCCTATCGTGATTGGTATCTGACTGAAACTTCCGGCAGCAGGCCAGATCTCGCGACCTCGCAGTCGATGCTGGCCCACTACATGCCCGAACTGTTGCCGACCTATACCCGACTTGTGAGTCTTGCCGGCAACGACGAAACGGCGGCCCGCATGCTCACGCTGTGGAATGCTCCGGCCTTCCTTCCGGCTTGTTCGCAGGCCGTGTTCGCCGGACCGGAACCGGTGCTCTGTCGCAACTACGACTACAGCCCCGATCTGTGGGAGCGGACGATCTATTCGAGCGCGTTCACCGGACGCCGAGTGATCGGCACCGGGGATTGCCTGTGGGGATTGCTCGACGGGATGAACGACGCGGGCCTGGTGGTCTCACTGACCTACGGTGGCCGACCGGGGTCCGGCCCGGGGTTTGCGATCCCGTTGGTGATTCGGTACTTGCTCGAAGTCGCTGAGACGACCTGCGAGGCACGAGAGCTGTTGCAGGACTTGCCTATAGCGATGTCCTACAACCTGACAATGGTCGACGCCGGCGGCGACGCGTGCACCGCATTCGTGGCACCTGGGCAAGAGCCCGAGTTCGCCGCCGCTGCGATCGCCACGAACCACCACGGGTCGATCCCCGAATACCCTGAACGCGCGGCGCGATTCTCGAGCGTGCAGCGGCTGGACCGATTGGCCGAACTCATCGCCGAGCGACGGGAACCCGACGATATCGCCGCGGCCTTCCTCGCGAGACCGCTGTACAACGTCGAGTACGACAGGGGCTTCGGCACCCTCTACACCGCGGTGTACCGACCCGCGGATCTGACGGTCGAATACCGGTGGCCCAGCGCAACATGGCGCCGCGGGTTCGACGATCCAAGCGCCACCAAGAACATCGTTCTCGGCGGCCCGGATCTCGCCGGGGAGTTGACGGCCCCCATATTGTGATCGGGTGACAGATGACGACTCCGATGTCCCCCATGCGCTGGTCGAACCCGCCGGACTCGGTGAGCTCGAACAGGCCGCCGCCGCCGCGGTGTCGGCACTGGCAGAGAGCGCGGACCCGGAGGCTTTCCAAGCGCTCTTGCGATTGAGTGCACTGGTCGGCGAGAGCCTCGGGGTCAGCGCTCGCACCCTTGCGGCCGCCGGTTCCTGGGCGAAAGTCGCCGAGTTCGCGGGAACCACCCGCCAGGCCGCCTGGTCACGCTGGAACGGCTGACGCGCGCAGTCTTGTTTCCTCTCACGTCATTGCGCGGGCGGGACACAAAACCTCAGGCAGCGCAGAGTAATTCGATGACTATCGCTGGTAACCCCGACGCATATCTTCCACGATCCGAGGGTGTTCGAGCGTCGAGGCCTCCAGATGCCGTGGCGCCCGGTCTCGCGGAAACGCCGTGGCGCCGTCGAGCACCGCCTGATCGAGAAAACGCAATTCCGGTGCAGCAACCGGGATCTGCAGGGCGGGCGGCGTGGTTCCCTGCTGCGCCAACGTGTAACCCCAGTCGCCGAAGCTCGGCACGAAGACGTGATACGGCGTGACGGCGAGCCCTGCTGCCTCGACTGTAGAGACGGTTCGCCAGTATGCGTCGGGGGTCGAGTACGGACTGCCGGATTGCACGACGAGCAAACCGTCCGGGTTCAGCGCACCTTTGGCGAGGCCGAAGAATTCCAGGGAGTACAGCCTGCCCAGTGCCGGTGTGTCGGGATCGGGTAGATCGACGACGACTGCGTCGAACCCGTCGAGCCCCTCGGCGGCATGGTTTCGCAGCCATGTCATCGCGTCCTCGATGACGACAAGCACCCGGGGGTCAGCCAACGAGCGGTCGTTCAGGTCGACGAGCTCGGTGTTCGCCATCTCGATCATCGCGGGGTCGAGTTCGACCTGAGTGATCTGCCGAACCGACGGAATCTTCAACACCTCTCGCGCGGCGAGGCCGTCTCCTCCGCCGAGGATCAGCACGCTCTCGGGAGTGCGTGACAGCGCCGGGTAGACAAGAGACTCGGTATAGCGGTGCTCGTCGGCGCTCGAGAACTGCAGGTCGCCGTCGAGAAACAGACGTTTGTCGTTGTTTCGTTCGGTGATCACGATCTCCTGATACACCGAGAGTCGTACGGCAACAATGGGATCGGAATAGAGTCGTTGCCGGCTGGTCGTCTCGATTTCGGCGGACGCGGCGAGGAGGTATCCGAGTGTTGCGGCGGCAGCGAGTAGCGATCCAGCGGCGACGATCCGCGCACGAACGCTCAGCTGCGACCGCAGAAGAATCAGCGCCACAACTGCGGCTGCAAGCAGATTGATCATCCCGGTGATCGCTGCCCCGCGGATCATCCCCGCCCACGGCAACAGGACGAACGGCCAGGCGAGTCCCCCGGCGAGCGCACCGAGGTAGTCCGCTGCGTTGAGGTTGGCCAGCACGGAACCCGTGCCTGCGGCGGAGGTGACGCGACCGGATTGCAGCAGCGTCATGAGAAGCGGTACTTCCGCACCGACGAGCAAACCGAGGACGAATGTCGCGGCCACAAGGACGGCGGTGCTCACGCCGATGAAGCTGAACGACACATACAACGCTGCGGCGCTGAGCCCGCCCAGAATGCCGAGCGCGACCTCGACAGCCACGAAAGCTGCTGCCGCCCGGGTCAATAGGGGCTTCGCAGCGAGGGCGCCCAGCCCGAGAGCGGCTACGTACCCTGCTATGACGACCGAAATCTGTGTGATGCCACCGCCCACCAAGCTGGTGGCGAGCGTGAGCAGAGCCAATTCGTAGATCAGACCACAGGCAGCGCACGCGGCGACGGCGGCCAGCAACGCGACCCGCGCGGACTTGCCGAGCGGCCGCGCCGTCGAGCGTGGCAACCGCTCCGCGGCCTCGTTTGCCGACGGATCGGTCGCCCGAGTACCCAGCGACGTCACGTCAGTGCGGCTGCGTTCACGAGACCGACCGCCACCATCGTCGACGCCACGGCCCACGCGGCGCCACTCATTTCGGGTTCGTCTACCAAAGTCCGAAGATGGCCGGGCACAACAAGATCCACCACGCGGAGCGCAACCGCCTGGAGGACGATTCCGAGCACGCCGTATGCCGCCGACTCCACGAGTCCCTGCGCGTAGCCGGCGTCGCTGGCGACGATCGCTGTGGTGACGACGATCGCCAGCGCGATGTGGTTCGCGCCGAGCAGGATCGCGGCGTTCGGATTGCGTTGGACGTATACCTGCTGACGCAGGTTGCCGGGAGTCAGAAGGTCGAGCGTCACGAATCCGCCCCACAAGACGAGCGTGCCGACGAAGAAGTACGCAATCGTGGCAGCGAGCCCGGACCCGAGCCCGCTGAAACTGACGCTGCCGAATTCGACAGCGAGATGGCTGGTGCTCACGAGGATCTCCTGTTGATTGGTCATTTGCCACCTTCGTTGTCCTGGGCCGCGGATGCCGGGGTGAAGCCGGGACCGAGGTACGAGTACGCGCCGTTGTTGAGCTTGGCGTCCACGTCCTCGACGACGATGTTGCTGCCGCTCGGTGTAGCCGGACTGACGATGATGACTTCGTCGTCGTAGCGGAGATACTGATTCGCGCCGTCGGTAGCCCGCGCCGCGGGATTGACTTCGGCGGCGATCTTCGACACCGTGCGGTCCACGGGATCGTCCGAGTGATAGTTGACGGTGTCCGCGGAAGAGCCGGTCTTGTCGTACAAGTCGCCCACGAAGTCACGCGGTTCGTCTTCACTACATCCGCCGAGCAGCAGCGCGGCACACACGGCACCAATCATCGCGACGCGTCTTCTCACGCCCGCCACCTGCTTTCGGCTGTCACGATCGTTCCGCCGCCTGCGACCGAGGGATAGAGATGCCAGCTTTTCCAGCTGCAAAGACCGTCTCCGACCTGCGCCGTGAGCACAGTCACCGCAGTACCCTGCCCGGGGAAAGTCCCGCAGAGCCAGTTGGGTTCCCGTGCGCTCCGCTGGCGAAGCCGCTCGGCCAGCGCGGCGAACTCGAGTTCGTCGGCCACAGCGGTCGACGACCGAAACCGGTATCCGCCCCGGCTCGCGTCCGCCGGTAAGTACTCACCGCCCATGCCCAGGGCGTCACAGGAGACCTGCTCGGTAAATGCGGAACCGCTGCTCGAAACCGTCACCACGTGAGATGCACCCAGAACTCCGAGGACCACACCGACGTGGGCTCCGCCCAGGACGAGCTCGGCAAGCGGGACGGGAGCCGGCGCACCGACCACGAGACCGAGATTCGCCGCGCACACATCGCGCGGTTCGACCTGCAGAACGTGGACGCTCACGCGAACCGCGGCGAGCCCGCCGCCCTCGTTGCAGTATTCGCGGAGTCCCGCACGGTGCCCCTATCGGTCGTAGCGGCTTCGGTGCGACATTAGCGCAGGTCATACCGGTCAGGACGGATATTTGCGACATTTCGGCAGCGATGCCTTGCCGGAACCTGAGGTTCGCGTCGAGTTCGGTGGGAGTCAGCACCGCAAAGCCGTACAGTTCGGGAATCCGACCGGGCTCGAGGTCGGCGCAGAGGCAGGCGAGCCGGTTTGTCGAGAAAGAAAGCGAATGACGAACAGTTGGACGATCGGCGACTTCACGATCACGCAGGTTGTCGAAATGGCAATCGAGGTCGGCGAACTCGACGGGCTTATCAAGGAAGCCACTCCCGAGGCGGTGAAAGACATCGGCTGGCTGTATCCGGATTACGCCACCGAGAGCGGTCAAACACTGTGGAGTGTGCATTCGTACGTCGTAGACACGGGCGCAGCCGTCGTCCTTGTCGACACCGGATGCGGAAATCACAAACACATACCCCTCGTTCCTGCGTGGAGCGACATGAACACCTCGTACCTGGAGCGACTGGCAGAAGCCGGATACGCTCCGGAGCAGATCGACTACGTCGTCGCGACGCACCTTCATTTCGACCATGTTGGCTGGAATACGGTGCTGCGCAACCGACATTGGGAACCGACATTTCCGAACGCTCGATATTGCGTCGTCAAGGACGAATTCGAATACTTCCTGGGACTAGCAGAAGGTAAGCCGCTCTCCGAGCATGCCGACGCCGACCTTCGCCTTCAGACGCGCTTCTTGTTCGAAGAGTCGATCGATCCGTGCGTCGATGCGGGACTTCTCGATCTGGTACCGATGAATCATCTTGTCTGCGAAGGAGTTCGGTATACGTCGACACCTGGGCACACACAGTTCCATCACAGCCTGACGATCGAATCGCAGGGCGAAGTGGGCTTTATCACCGGCGACTTCATTCATCACCCCATCCAGATCGCTCGTCCGAGCTGGAGCTCGCAGAGCGACTGGGACCGAGGTATCTCCGCCGAGCGCCGCCGGGAGTTTCTCGAATACGTCGCCGACGGCGACGTTCTACTTTTCGGAACACATTTCGCGGGGCACAGCGTAGGCCGAATCGTCAGCGACGACAACACGTTCAAGTTCGTTGCGGTCTGAAGCAAAACCCCCGATTTCCGGGGCTGAAAGTTCAGCAGCGCGAATCCGACGGAGTGCAGCAGTATGCTCGAGTTCGGCACGGTAACAGCCTGGCCTTGGGTATTGATTCGCAGCCGTATCAAAGACCCATTGCGTCGATCGCAACTCGCGAAGATCCGTACGAGTCACGATCGTATCGAGTGATTCGAGGACAGATGAACCCGGAAATGCTTGCGCGGGTTATGTTCTGGAGACTGGCCGAGCCACGAAAGCCGGCGGTGCGGGCGCCTTATCCTCATCCAGCAGGTCGAGTTCCCTTACTGGGTGACGTTTTTCGCCTGTCGCCACGCAGTCCGATGGCTGCGATCCAACGCCTCGGGTCGTCACTCGGACCGATTTTCGAGATCAAGGTCTTCGGTCAGCGCTTGGTGGTCGCGGCGGATCCGAGCGTGGTTGCCGATCTGTGTGACGAGTCGCGGTTCGCGAAGTACGTCGGCCCCGAACTCGTCCAGTTGCGAAAGGTGATCGGGTCCGGTCTCGTGTCCGCCGACGTCGACGATCCGACGTGGCGAAAGGCGAGCGAGCTGATGCAGCCCGCGTTCTCGCAACAGGCGATGCGCGCCTATCACTCGACTTTGGCCGACGTTGCAATGGAATTCGCCGCATACTGGCTCACCAAAGTGGACGGTCCCGCCGTCGATGTGGCTACCGAGCTATCCCGCGCAACCAACGAGATGACCGGGCGCGTGACATTCGGCCAAGCTTTCGGTTCGTTCGAACGCGGCGATCCGCATCCGTTCATGGCAGCGCTGACTGCCATGATCAACCAGTCGGAACGCGCGAACATCATGCGACGGGTGCCGCTGAGTACGCTGCTGATGCGACGTGCGCAGGAAGCGAGCGACAAACGCGGCTCCTACATCAACGGCGTTGTCGACGCCGTCATTCGGGAGCGGCGAGCCAATCCGCGCGATGAGCGAAACGACATCCTCGACGTCATGCTGGGAGCGAGTGGGCCGAACAATCCTGACCAGATCAGCGACGAAGACATTCGATATCAGGTCATCGGACTGATTTTCGGCGCCGACGCCACTTTCTGCCCGCCGTCGATTGCGCTCTACTACCTGTCCCAGAATCCCGAGATCTTCGAGCGCGCCAGGGCCGAGGTCGATCGAGTGTGGGGCCCGCCCGGCGCGAGCCCACCGTCGTTCGAACAGGTCACAAAGCTGCGGTATGTGCGCCGGGTGCTCGACGAGGCTTTGCGATTGTGGTCGCCGGTGCAGGGATTCTTGCGCGTCGCGAGGCAAGACACTTTGCTCGCGGACCGGTATCCGCTCGAGAAGGGCGAATGGGTCGTCGTGTTCATCCCACTACTGCACCGTGATCGCGTGTGGGGCACGGATGTCGACGAATTCGACCCTGACCGCTTCCTCCCGGAGCGTGTAAAAGCCCGGCCCGCTCACGCATTCAAGCCCTATGGAACTGGGATGCGATCGTGCATCGGCCGCCACCTTGCGGTGCACGAGTCACTCCTTCTGCTCGGCACGATTCTGCAGAGGTTCGACACTGTGCCGCAGGAGGGTTACCGGCTCGAGGTGCAGGAATCTGGTGGTGTGAAGCCAGCAGGCTTCGAGCTCTACATCCGGCGACGCCATGAATCCAGCAGTGTCAATTAGCGGCGGATCGTCGGGATAATTTCCGCCATATCAGGCCCGCCGCAACATGCCTGTCGAACAGGACGTACGACGCGGTCGAGTCGGTCAGCATCGTGAGTTGCAGTTCGCGGCGAGTGTGACTATTGCCCGCGAACAGCAGTTCGTCACCGACGGCGAGGACGACCTCGTCGTCTGGACACACGACGGTTTCGTCCGCTCGTGCAAGCAATAACGGAACGACCTTCAATCGCCGGTTCCTGTCCTCGGGATCACGCAGCAGCCCAGCAAGGGTGACCCGACCGTCAGCTAACAGGTCGACCAATGCCGGGGCACTGGTCCGGTCCAGCGTCACCTTCCACAGGGCGGGCAGAGCCCGGCCGCAATGTGTGTGGAGCCGATCGACCAGATCGGCCGCCCATTCGTTGCCACGCGCCGGTACTTCGCGCAGGAATCGCCACAGTAGCGGCGTGCTGATCTGCGCATAGACCTGGCGGGCGACCACTTCGGTCGGCACAAGGAGCGCGTCGACTTCCATCGCCTTGAACAACGCCGCGTTGGATCGCCGATTCTGCCGGGCGGCGAGAAACAGGTCGGAGTTCAGCTGCCGAGCGTTCACCAGAATCGACAAGTTGGTCGTGTCGTTATCCGTTGCCGCGACCAACCCGATCGCGGTGTCCAGGCTCGCTTGCTCGAGTACGCCGAGTTCGGACGCGTCTCCCGCGATCACGTCGGTGTGCGTACCTGTCGACTCGATGACGGTGACATCCAAACCCGCCGCGCGCAGATCCGCTGTCAATTCGCGACCGAAGCGGCCGTAACCGCACATGACCCAACGACCGGCCGGCGGCAGCTTCCCCCTTTGCGGCAAACGGGCACCCGGTCCAGCCTCGAGCCATTCGAGCAGCTGATACGTCGCCGGCGCGCGGAGAGCCACCCGGAGGTTGTCGCCAAAGAGGTCGAATGGATTCACGACCGTCGGCGTACCGAACGCGCGAAGCCGATCGGCGACGGGTGCCGAGTCGGTGCGAGCGAACACAGGCAGGTCGGGCCGCAACAACGCGGCAGTCATCGAGATCGTCAGGTTGGTCTCGTCGTTATCGGTAAGTGCAAGGACGCCAGCACAATTCGCGTGTCCGAGCCCGGCGAGCGTCAACAGGCGCGGACTCGCGGCGTCGGCGACGAGCATCGGGATATCGGCATGCAGCGGTTCGAGATCCAACGCTTCGATTCGTTCGTCGGACTTGTCGAGAACCACGACTCGCTGGCCCAGTTCGTCGAACGCCTTGACCAGGAGCCGACCCGCCTGGCCGTAACCGGCGAGCAACAGATACGGCTCACGGAGCCGGTCAACTTTGCGGGCGAATCGCTGCAGCGCCAACGCGCGGCGAAAACCCTGATCGCCCAGCATCGTCAACATCGATCCGATCGCATACGCCCAGCCGACGACGGACAAATAGATCGAGACGGTCAACCACAGGCGTTGCCCCGTGGTGAACGGGTAGGGCAGTTCGCCGAATCCGATTGTGGTCGCTGTGTAGCTGATCACGTAGAAGGAGTCGAACAGCGTCAGTCGGTACGGGTTGCCCGCCGGATCTACACCGGGAATCAGTGCCAGGCCGACAACGCTGATGGCAAAGAGCACGATCAACGTGATCAGCGGTGCCCGCAGTCGACGCATGACCAGGAAGATCGAGGCGGAGGGCGGCGCGTAGTCCAAATCCGCCGCCGCAGACGGTGGCGGCAGGCCCTTGCGGGTCCCGAGTTGTCGGAGCGCGATCAGCAGCGGATTGGCCATCGTTGCAGGTCCGGATCAACGGCGGAACGTCATGGTTTCGGATACCAGCAGGACTACCGATACCAAGTTGGCCAGGAGCGCCCCGCCCGACAGCGACACCATGCTGGCTGTCGAGCTTGCTGTCATTCCGTGTCCGGTGATCTGCTCGGCGAACAGCCAGACCAGCCCGGCAGAGACGAGTTGGAGATCTGCGACGAGACTGGTCGCCAGGTGCACGGCTCCGAGCTGTGTCCGGTCGCCGAACTTGAGCACCGTGGCAATCAGGCTGATCGTCAGCGCCGCGAACAACTCGTAGATGTTGTGCATCGTGGGGTCCGACATGTCCCCGATGAAGAACCCGAAATTGAGTGTCGCAGCAAGCAACACGAAAAAACCGAAGACCACCTTCTCGAGGTTCATCCGCGCTCCTTGGCTCATCTACACGGCCGCTAGAGTCACTGTCTCACTTTCGGCCGGTGCGCGGATCGACGTTGGCAATTCCCGCCGTCAGAACACATTGTGCAGGTTGAGGGTTCCCGTTTGGCTCCAGTGAGCGAGCGATGCTGGTTTTCGCGCCAGACGACCAGCCCGTCCGTTCGCCCGGGACCTCTTCGGCCCGACTCGCGTCGACGGGGCTTTTCGGACACTGCGGAGGGCTCGGTCAAAAGGCTTGGGAGCGCCTAGTTTTCGACTGGCTGGGTACGACCCTCTCCCCTACGGCGGCCACTCGCGAGGTGTCGCACCACCCGATTGCGCCAGCTCTCGATGCGATCGGTGAAGCCGACAGCGATGTCGGTCTGGATCCAGCGGTAGGCGTGACCGATTGCCTCGACGACGAGTTGTTCCGACTCTGCCGAGGCATCGAGGTCGGCGCGGATCGAACCGTCGTTCTGACCTGCTGTGAGCCACAACTCGAATTGCCCAACGAGCAGCTCTAGCCAACGGCGAACCTCCGGTCGCATCAGATGGTTTCCCGCAGCGCCTTCCAAGCTGACGATCAATATTGCGCGAAGTAGGCGCGGATGGTCGCGCGCGAAGGAAAGTAACCGATCGAAACCCGCGAGCAGGCTGTCGAGTCCGGTCGCGCCCTCGAGTCCGGTCGAGTCGCCGACAAGAAGTTCCTCGTACTCGCGTTGCAAAGCGATGAGCAGGGCATCCTTCGAGCCGTACCGCTCCCGCACCATCGCCCGGCTGTAGCCGGCGCGCACGCCGATTTCCGCGGCAGTGGTCGAGATGTAGCCCTGCTCTATGACGAGGTCTGCAAGGGCGAGCCTGAGCCGCTCCGCCGAGGTAGACGACCGCTCGACCTGGGTCCGGGAGGGAATCGACATGGCTGCGAGTATAGGTCGATTCCTCAAATACATGCTTGCGCACACGCAAGTAAGTTGCTTAGGATCGGCACATGACAAGCGTCGACTCCCATTTGGCCGCATCCCGACGACAGGGCCGGCGGTGGGCCCGCGACATAGCCGCACGCCTCGATCCCGTTGCGGACCACGAGTACCTAACGCACCTGACCCTCGAGGTGCGATACGGCGACCCGATTCTGACCTCTGCCCTCTACACCGTTGCGTTTTGCCGGCAGATGGCAGTGCCCTCGATCGCGAAAGTCGTCTATCGCGGCGGGCGCGCACCAATGATCCAGGCGACGCGCAAACGCAATGACGACACGATGGTGTTCTTCGGCGAGTTCATGCGACAGGGATACTCCTCCGGTCGAGGTCGCGCCGCGATCTCGCGACTCAACCAGATCCACAGCAGATTTCCGATAACCAACGACCAGAGCCTCTACACGCTTGCATCCCTTGCCCTCGAACCCGCCCGGATTCCCGCCATGCTCGGCTGTGAGGTCCTCACGGCCACCGAAATGGACGCGAACCTCAGGTTCTGGCAAGGCGTCGGCAGGGCGATGGGCTTGCACGACATTCCCGACACCACAACCGAATTCCACTCCTGGACAATCGCCTACGAGCGGTCGACCTGGGCGTGGTCCCATGGCGGCGCGGCCGTCGCACGAGCTGTGATCGACGACTATGCCGCCAGGTGGTTCCCGTCGAAATTGCAATGGTTCGGTCGCGCGTTCGCGATGGCGCTGTGCGACGACCAACTCCTCGCAGTCCACCGACTCCCCACACCCCCACGCTGGGCACGCCTGTTCGCCGCCACCACGCTGCGCGCCTACGCGCTCGGTCGCAGAATTCTTCCCGATCCGAAAGACAGATCGTGGGTCGACTACTACGGAAAGGCATATCCGTCGCATATCGACATAGACGCCGTCGGGTACCGGCCGACCGAACCGCGAGCTTCGTGAAATTACCGCCAGCTCTTGACGGCGAAAGCTATACGGTATAGCTTTATGGCTATGAAACCTACCCAGTACTTGGATCGCCCCGAGGGGCGAATTGCCTACGACGTCACCGGCGCGAGCGGCCCACTGGTGATCTGCGTGCCCGGGATGGGCGAGCTTCGGCAGTCCTATCGGTTGCTGGCACCACTGCTTGCCGAGCGGCATCGAGTGGTGACGATGGACCTCCGCGGCCACGGGGAAAGCGACGCCACCTTCACCGACTACGACGACGTGGCGCTGGCGAGCGACATAGCCGCACTCGTGGACGTCTTGGGTGAACCAGCGTTCGTGGTCGGCAACTCGATGGGGGCTGGCGCAGCCGTGCTCGCGGCGGCAGAAGCCCCTGACAAGGTGCGCGGCCTCGCGCTGTTGGGACCGTTCGTCCGTAACCCGAAAGCCGGGTTCGCCCAGAAACTGATGATGCGACTGATGTTCATCAAGCCTTGGGGGCCAATGGCTTTCATGTCCTATTATCCGCAATGGCTACCCGGTGAGAAACCGCTGGGCTACGAAGAACACAAGGGGCGAGTACGTGACAATCTACGCCTACCCGGCCACTGGCACGCGTTCGTGCAGACCACCCGTACGTCACACGCCCCAGCCGAAAGTCGATTGTCCGATGTCACTGCACCGGTCGTGGTCGTCATGGGCGAGGCAGACGTCGACTGGCCGGATCCGGTCGCCGAGGCCGAGTGGATCGGTCGGCAACTGAACGGCGAAGTGGTGCTGATACCCGACGTCGGCCATTACCCCCAGGCGCAGGCCCAAGACCTCACCGCTGCAGCCGTGACACGTCTGATCGCGAAGACTGTCGATGCCTAGGGTTGGCCTGAATCCCGAGATACTCGTCGCCGAGGCCGCGCGCCTCGTCGACGAGATCGGACCCGAACGCCTCACGTTGTCCGCCCTCGCCGAGCGCGTCGGGGTCGCCCAACCGACCATCTACAAACACATCGACCGCATCGAAGGCATGCACCGACTGCTCGCCCTCAGCGTATTGCGCGAACTCGGCGCGGATGTCCGCCGTGCGGCGACTGGCAAAGCTGGACCAGCTGCACTGCGGGCATTCGCGACCGCGTACCGCGACTACGCCCGCGCGCACCCCGGCCGCTACAGCTACGTTGTGCGCCCGATCCCCGACGACGAGGTGCAGCATGCCATCTCCGAGATCCTCTCGGTGCTGTACGCGGTGCTCGACGGCTACGGCATCACCGGCGATGACGCGGTCGACGCGGCACGTCTGATCCGCAGCACCATGCACGGCTTTGTACACCTCGAGTCGAACGACGGGTTCCAGATACCCCAGTCGATCGACCAGAGCTACGCCCGACTCGTCGACTCTCTCGACACCGCACTGGCGGCCTGGCGATCACCGCGGTCGCCCAGTCGGTGAACCTGATCGCGCGTCGCCGGGTACAGCTCGAGCCAGGTGCCGTAGAGGTCGTCGTAACGGCCGCGGTTGCGCGAGTCGGGCTCGATCTGTCCGACAATCTTCGTCCAATCGGTATCGGCGGCAACCAATCCCGCTCCGATTGCCGCAAGCAGCGCGTCGCCGTAGCTGGCGCCGATCGCTTCCTTCGGCACCAGCTGTGCCCGGCCGGTGACATCGCTGATCGTCTGCGCCCAGACGGGACTTTTGAGGCCGCCGCCGACAGCCACCGTACGAGACGCGCGGTGGGCATCGTCGAAGCGTTCGAGAATGTGCCGGATGCCGAACGCAATGCCTTCGTAGGCAGCGCGAACCAAGTGCCCACGAGTGTGCTGGAGCGTCAACCCGGCCAGAACCCCGCGTGCTTGCGGGTCGAACACCGGAGTGCGTTCACCCGCCAGATACGGCAGCATCAGCAAACCGTCGGCGCCCGGCGGAACAGCCAGCGCCTCGGCCGTCAGATCGGCTAACGCTGCCCCACCTGTCACGGACTGCAACCAGTCGATCAACGTACCCGCGGTGGAGGTTCCAGCTGCAAGCGCGAAGCGTCCACGGTCGACGGCTGTCGTCGTCCACAGCGCCGGGTCGGTGTGATACTCGCCGATGATCTGCACCAGAAACATCGTCGAGCCATACATCAACATCTGGTCACCGGGAGCGCGCACGCCGGCCGAAAATGCCTCCGCGTAGGCGTCTACGGTCCCGGCGACGACCGGTGTGCCGGCGGGTACTCCGGTTGCCGCGGCGGCCTGCGGCGTCACCGTACCGACTACGTCGCTGGGCCAGACCAATCGAGGCAACGGAAGATGACCACAAATGCGCAGCGCCCATTCGTGATTCCAGTCGAATTCTCTCGTCGCGTACAGCGGGTCGCACTGGCTGGCGGTGTGATGATCCATGACGTATTCGCCCGTCAGTTTTGCAACGACGTACGAATTGGATCCGTACCAACCGGTGGCACCCTCGAAGACGGCGGGCTCGTGCAAGCGAACCCACTCCAGCTTGGGCCCGACCGCCTGGCTCGACAACAGCGAGCCGGCCCGGTCGACGATGCTGGATTCCCCGAATTCCGCATTCAGCGAATCGATCTCGCCCATCGCGCGAGAGTCTATGCCGTACAGAATCGCCTTTCGCAGCGGTCGCAGACCTTCGTCGCACAGCACCAGACACGGGCCGAGTCCGCTGACGCACATGCCGGCCAGCTGTCCACCCCTCGGTACCCGTCCCATGAGTGCACCACTGATGTCGCAAACCTCACGCCACCACAGTGCTTCCGCATCCACCTCAGCCCAACCGGGCCTGGGGAATTCGATGCTGTGCGAGATGATTTCGGTCGCGACCACCGTTCCCGCCGAGTCGACGAGAACGCCCTTGGTGCTTCCCGTTCCGATGTCGATGCCGAGTAGCAGGTCCACGTCGTCAACCTACTGTTCTCGACCAGTGTGAGCGAGCGAAGCGGGCCGAAGTTGCTGCCACGTCGGTCGTCCGGCCATCGTGATCGCGCGCAAGACCCATTCCGCCGGACCGTAGCTGTGTGTGCGATGGCCGTCGGCGAATCAGACCATGATGGCTGGGACGGCGGCGATGAGACCTCCGTCGACCTGGAGGTCCTGGCCATTGAGGTAAGACGCATCGTCCGATGCCAAGAAGGCGACCGCAGCCGCGACGTCTTCGGATGTGCCAAGCCGGCCGGCCGCGACCGTCGCGACGGCCGCGGCTTTGGCAGCGTCGGAAACATTGGCTCGGTAGGACGGCGTCTCGATATAACCCGGGCTGATCGAGTTGACGCGGATCCTGCGCGGAGCGAGTTCCGCCGCGAGGGATTGCGCAAGGTTGCTGACGGCAGCTTTCGTGGCCGAGTAGAGCGAGGCCGCTGGCACACCGCGGTGGACCGCCCAGGACGAGGTTACAACGATCGCACCACCGTCGGCGAGGAGCGGAAGTGTCTTCTGGACAGTGAAGAAGACGCCCTTGAAGTTCGTCGCAACCACCCGATCGAACTCGGCCTCGGTGATATCCGGGGTCGGCCCGAAGGCGGCGATTCCCGCGTTGGCGAACACAACGTCGAGGCGACCGTGGCTGGCCGTGATCACGTCGACGAGGGCATCGAGATCCGATGAATCGGCAACGTCGCCGACGAAGGCGATGACTCGGTCACCGGCGTTCAACTCTTCCACCGCAGCATCGACACCCGGCTTTCCACGGGCAACGATGATCACCTGGGCCCCCTCGTCGAGGAGTCGCCGGGCGGAGGCCAAACCGATGCCGCTGCTCCCGCCAGTAACCAAGGCGATCTTGCCGTCGAATCGGGATGTGGCATTTGGCATTCCGGAGTCCTCTCGAAGGGTCGTCATAGGAACGAACTCCGAGCAGCGAGCCAGTATTTCCGGCATGCTGGTGACCTGTTACGATACGGAACGTGCCGTTTCCTAACGCTGAACCCCGAGAACAGGTCGCCGAGGTACGCACCGGACGGCCTCGTGACCCCGCACGCGAAGCAGAGATCCTTGCGTCCACGTTGGAGCTTCTGGGCGAGGTGGGCTACGACGCACTGACCTTCGAGGCGGTGGCGCGCCGTGCCCGCGCATCGAAGGCAACGTTGTACCGGCGCTGGGAGACGAAGCGCGACATGGTCGTTGCTGCGATAAAAGCAGGCCCAGCGTCGGGCGGCTCCGATACCGCCGTCGACACCGGCACTCTGCGCGGAGACTTGGTTGTCCTCTGCGAACGGCTCGACGCGACTCTGCGCTCGGCGGATCCGACGATGAGCTTGATGCTTCTGCAAGCAGGCCTGGAGGACCCCGATCTTTGCCGCCACATCGAAGAGTCGACAGGGCCGACTGGCGCGAAACTGCCTGCGGCAGTGCTATCGGCCGCCATCGATAGGGGCGAGCTTCCTGCGGGCGCGCATCCGTTCCCATACGAGGAGATCACCGGTTCGGTACTGCTCCTACGCCGGCTGAACGGTCTCCCCACCGGACCCGAGTACCTGACTCACCTCGTTGACAACATCCTCATTCCGGCGCTAGAGGCAAGCGCCACAACCCCCGCAGCGCCGCCGCGGGCCATCTTCTCCTGAAAGGTGCATTCATGACGAGCACGACCCTCGACGGTTTCGACTACCGACGGATCCGCGGCGAAGGCAGCGCTGCGCTGAATGTCGCCATTGGTGGCGACGGTCATCCCATCGTCCTGCTGCACGGCTTCCCGCAGACTCACCTGATGTGGCGACACGTTGCCCGCACGCTCGCGGAGCAGTATCTGGTTATCGTGCCCGACCTGCGCGGCTACGGCGCCAGCGACAAACCCGACGCCCAAAGCCCTGACACCTACTCGAAGCGGACCATGGCGCGCGACATCGTCAACGTCGCGCGCGCTATCGGAGCCGAGCGATTCAGCGTGGTCGGACATGACCGGGGAGCCCTCGTCGGAGTCCGGGCCGCCCTCGACCACCCGGAAACGATCACCCACTTGGGCATCCTGGACGTCTTGCCGACCATGGACACCTGGGACGTGTTACATGGCGTCGATGCCGCGGTCGCGTGGCACCTGTACCTGATGGCACAACCAAAGGGCTTGCCCGAGCGGATGATCGAAGCAGTGGCCGATGATTTCTTCAGTTCGTTCCTCGACGCGTGGGATTCGGACGGCGCCACATTCCCGCCGCACATCCGACAGCACTACATCGACAGTTGCGCACGTTCAGTTGCGTCCATCGTCGCCGACTACCGGGCTTCGGCCGGCATCGATCTCGAGATGGACCGCGCCGACCGAAAGGCGGGTGCCCAACTGGCCATGCCTGTCGCTGTGCTCTCCCAAGACTGGGGCTCACAGCTTGGATTCGACGCGCAGGCCCTGTGGCAGCAGTGGGCCCCCGGCGCGACCTACCAGCCGACTGAAGCAGGCCACTTCATGGCAGAGCAACGGCCTGACGAAGTCGCCGCATTCATTCAGGAATTGGTGCGCCGTAACTCGTGAGCACGATAGCCCCGCTCGCCTCTGCCGACGGACAACATTGCGGACACAAACAGTCCTAGATCGTTGACACACTGAAGGGTGTGAAGCTACCCGACCACCACGATGCGAACTAGGAGGAAACGATGGCCGATTCGGAATCACCGCCGCCGATCTCCGCCCACCCTCCAACGTGGAAGTTCGACTACCCGATCGTCCACGCCGAAACTCGGGTGCAGTGGCGAAAGTGGCTGATGCACAACGTCACATCGGCCCGGGGCGTGTGGTTGTGCTCGTGGCGCAACACCACCGACCGGCCACGCTGCCCCTACCCCGACGCCGTCGAGGAAGCCATCTGCTTTGGTTGGATCGACTCCACGAACACCGTCCTCGACGAGGAGCGCAGCTTACAACTGTTCACGCCGCGCAGACCCAAGAGTTCCTGGACCCGACTCAATCGCGAACGCGCAGCCGATATGGAGAGAAGTGGCCTCATGACCGACGCTGGTCGTCACGCCATTGCCGCCGCGAAATCCACTGGCTGGTGGACGATTTCCGACCAAGTCGAAGACCTCGTGGAACCACCTGACTTGACGGTGGCATTGGACCGAAACCCGTGCGCTCGAAGCAACTGGGACGGATTCCCACCGAGCGCCCGCAAACAGATGCTGTGGTGGATCGTTACTGCCGCTCGAGAAGAAACACGGGCAGGTCGAATTGGCCAGATCGTTTCCGAAGCAGCCATCGGTCAACGTGCTCGGGGGTGACGCTCGTGGAGACCGGCTAGCTGCGCGTGAATGCCCAGGCAACCATTAGCGGAAGCTCTTCCTGCCAGAATGCACCGCCGTGCGATCCGGTCCGCTCGCTGATGACGACGTCTGCGCCGGCACCGCGCAGCGCGTTTGCCCATCGAGCCGCATTCTCGAGGAAGAACGGCTCGGACGAACCGGCGACGAAGTACGCGCGCGGAAGGGAACTCGGCATCGTCGCAGGCGGTTGGTAACCCGCGCCTGGTGAGGCACAGAGGACCGTGCCGTAGATCTCCGGATGCCCTAGTCCGAGAGCGAGAGCCAACTCTCCACTCGCAGATACCCCGAACACGGCGGTTCGTTCAGTGGGCAGGTCCACGCCGAACCGCGACGCAGTCCACTCGCGCACATCCTCGACGAAGAACTTCTCGTGAGCCGCGAACCGGTCGGGGTCGAAATACGGTGAGTACTCATGGAGTCGGAGCGTCTCGTCGGCGAGCCGATGGACACCCACGATCATGGTGGAAGGCAATTGGGCTGTTTCGAGGAGGCCGCCCCAGTGCGCCAGCACTTGCCCGTCACCGGCGAACACGACGGCCTCAGGTGGCTCTGGCGGAACGTACACCGTGACCCTGCGTCCGCCGTCGTATTCGAATGCCTCGGTCACGAAATGGCCTGCTAGTGCATCGCCGATCCCTTGGTCGTCCACAATCGACTACCCGATCCGAGGAAACGTTCTCTGTCAACCCTCGTTTCGAAGTCCGTCGAATCCAATCCTGCAGCAATGACCGGACGTCAGTCATCGGCTCGAAACTTTGCCCAACTTTTCTCGGCCCGAAACATGTTGTTGCAGTGAGCAAAACACACTTCTCCAGCGACGGTGGCACTGAATATTGTTTCCTCTGAATACGCTGCAACAGAGGCCCGTTCGGTGCGCGAAACAATTGGTCAAATTGCCCTGATTGGAATTAGGCATCCGAATAGACTTCCACCATGCACAAGGTCGAGATCGCGCCATGGGTTGTCGAACGCGTCATCGCCAAGCGCGGAGCCGAGCACGTCTACGAGGACTTCGACCCCAAGAAAACAGCGCTCATCGTGATCGACCTGCAGAACGCCTTCATGCTTCCCGGTGCCGCATTCGTTGTGGTCGAGACAGCTGCGGAGATCGTGCCGAACGTCAACCGGCTCGCTGCAGGGCTACGTGCGGCCGGCGGGAAAGTCGTTTGGATCGCCATGACCTACACCGATCAGGTCACGGTCGACTGGTCGGCCTTCTATCGGCTTATGACCGTCGAGGGTGCAACGAATCACGATCGCGCGCTCACTAGAGGCACGAAGGGACACGAGATCTGGGACGGCCTGGACGTGCAACCGGCCGATACCGTCATCGAGAAGTCCAGGTTCTCGGCACTCGTCCAGGGATCGAGCGAACTCGACAATTGGCTGCGCGCACACGACATCACGACGCTGATCATCACCGGCTGCCTCACAGACGTGTGCTGTGAGTCGACTGCGCGCGACGGGATGATGTTGAACTACGAAGTCATCATGGTCACCGACGCCAACGCCGCCCCCACCGACGCCGACCACAACGCGGCCCTGAGCGCGTTCTACACAACATTCGGCGATATTCTGAGCACTGACCGACTGGTGGAACTGTTGGAACAAAAATCCGTGTGATCAGTGGCCGACACGTGCTAGGGCTTCATGCCGACCAGTTCCGCGCTGCGCTCCCAGAGGGCCTCACGACGGTCGGCGGAGAGTGTGTGATCGGTCGATACCCATACGGAATGGTCCGCCCCTCATCGGGCAGTTTCCACAGGTCGCAAGCTGCGAAAGTAGCTGAGCGCGCGGATGTCTCGGACCCAGGTTAGGTCCGTGGGGTTGGTCGGCTCGGAGCGCCCACTCTCAAGGCAGCAACGCACTTTCACGGCATCTCGACGGTTTCCGCACGCGCGATGTCGTTCAGCGCACTGAGCAGATAGTCAGAGACCGAAATCCTCGCTGCGGCAGCCAGATCGGCGATAGCAAGTACGGAGGCGACAAGCACCCGACCGGGTTCGTGGGCGGAAACGTCGTCGAGTTCGCCGACACCGAGAGCGCCGATCAGCACGATTGCGAGAGAGGGCACGTCGAGTCGCGGAGTCCACGCGCTTCGCCGAGCACATCGGGCGAGCGCGTCGGACACGTCCTCCCCTGCCAGCCCATCGGGATGAAGTGTTTCCATCAACTCCCGAACGATCCGGAAGTGCACCGACACGACCTGCTCGTACGGCAGCGCGCCGAGTTCACTCAGAGCATCGTCGCATTCGTCGCTCGATTCGGCGAGCGCCGCAGCCACGGCATCGTCGGTCGCCGTCGCGATAGCTCGCGCCACTGCCGGCCACTCGTTGGGCCACCCCATCGGTCCTCCAGTCGGTCGATTCGAACTGCACTGTCGCACATCCCACCGACGGAGTTGTGCGATCATCGGCCTCGTCGCCCGATCGGTATGTCCGCAGCGCCGTAATCGATTGCACACGAACAAGATCGAACAAACGGGTTCTGACCTGAGAAGCACTGGCGGCCAGGGCGGGATCGAAGTGGCGACGCGTTTGCAGTTTGTGGACGCTTTGCGCATTCGTCTGAGACCGGCCCCTCGAGACGGCCGGAGGCATCGAGAACCACAGGGTGGGGCGACGCCACCCCTATGGGTCCTGTCAGCGGGGTCCAGCGTCCGGAACCATTGCACGTGTACCGATCGGAACCGAACATCGAACCGGTCTCCCCACCCGCGAACTCCAGGGCGCGATCATTCTCGGAAAGTTGAAGGTCGACATGAACACTGGCGGGCTCCGAGGCACGCGCAGATACGCCGCCGCGACAGCAATACTCGCAACGGCCCTCCTGACGGGCTGCGCGGCGTCCGGCGACGCCACGCCAGCCGCGAAACTGCCGCTGGGACCGCCGGAGCTGGCTGCCCCAATCGACCTCGACTCCCAACCCGCAGGTGTGGCCGTCGATCCGGCAAACGAGTCGGTCTACGTCGTCCACAGGTCCGGACACACCGTGTCGGTAATCGACACCGATACTCACGAAGTGAAAGCCACCATCGACGTCGGCGTGAACCTCGACGACATCGCTATCGATCCGTCGACGCACACCGCCTACGTCACGCACTTCGACATCGGAGACCAGGACCACCACGGAATGGTGTCGGTGATCGATACCGATACCCGAGAAATCATCGACACCATCGAAGTCGACAGGAACGCGACCGCCGTGGCCGTGGACGCCGCCGACCACAAACTCTATGTAGTACACGGGTTCATCCCCCGAGTCTCCGTCATCGACACCGAAACCAACACCGTCACAAGCACACTCGACGCCGGACAGGGAGGCGCGTTGGATGTCGCGGTCGATCCGACAACCCACACCGCGTACGTCACGGTGCGGTCTACGGTCGCGGTCTTCGAGTCCGGACAACTGACCCCGTCCACCGTCATCGACGTCGGGCAATATTCCAGACTCGCGATCGACCCGGCCGCCCATCGCCTCTACGCCACCACTCTCGAAGGCTCACTCGTGGTCATCGACACCGAAACCCGCACCAAGACGGCGACCGTGAAGGTCGGGAGAAATCCAATCGACGTGGCAGTCGATCCAGGCCTGGGGTCCGTCTACGTCCTGAACAACGGCGACAAATCCGTCTCGATCATCGACAGCGAATCCTGGACACTCACGCACACCATTCCTGTAGGGGCCAACCCTCAAGAGATCGTGATCGATCCCGGCAATCACACCACCTATGTCTCGAACCTCGGCGACGACACAGTCTCCGCCATAACCCGATAGAGGCCACGCCCAAGGACGACGCTCTCGACGACACCAACGATGCTCGCCCAAGCCCGAACGATGACGGGGGGCCTCGACCTGCATGAAACCTGTTGGCCCGCCACGGGATCGAACCGACTACCTCAAAGTATTCTCAGCACGTGCCGACAAATGCGGCACGGGATCCATGACCCGACACACCCCGGGTTGTTTGGAACGATGGCCGTGCCAGCAATAGGCGGCTCATGGGTTCGCCGAGAATCGATGGTAGACAACTCGTGACACTGACGTTGTCAGCGTCAGCGGCGTCGCCTCGCGTGGATCCCCTGGGCTACAAACAGCTTTGGCCAAACATCCGTGGTCCCCACACCTGTTAGGACTGACGGTCGGGGCGTGCGCCGTAGCAGGTGTGGGGACTCGGTCACCGGGGAAGCCCCGGAGGTTTCGGTGTCCGGCCCGGGTGTGGGTCGGAGATGCCGAGCGGTCGGGTCAGGCGGGGTGGGTGACGTTGTAGAACTGGATTCCGGCGACGATGGCAACCGGTACGCCGACGACGATCGTGCCGACGACGGCACCGATCGCACCGGCCGCGGCTCCGGTGACGATGCAGGCGCCGATCGCGCCGGGTATGGCGAGAGTCCCGATGGTGACCACCGCTGCTGCCGCTCCGCCTGCGAGTCCACCTGCCAGGCAGCCGATTCCGGCACCGACTGCGGTTCCGATCAAGCCGCCGATGGCGACGCCGGCACCGACGGTGGTGCCGAAGTTCGACAGGGCCTGGTTGAAGATGGCGTCGCTCGCGGCGTCGACGGGGTGGCGGTCCAGATCGATGGCCGATACCTGGGTCGGGGTGAGAGTTGCTGTATTTCCGATGATTTCGGCGACGATCGGCCAGGACTGCCCCGCCGCCTGAAAGGTCAGCGGAAGTCCTGCGACGACATTGCCGGCGGTGTCGAGGATCTGGAACTGGCCGTTAGCTGTCGCCAAGGATCCGGCGTCAGTTTCGACGACGACCGATTTGTCGTCCAGGCTTGCGGTGTAATGGATTTCGCTCGCCGATTCGGTGCCCGGTGCGGCACTGGCGGTGCCGGTGAGCGCGAGGGTGGAGGCGGTGACCAGGAGCGCGGTCACCGCGTATTTTCTTAGCATCATCAAAATCCCCCGTCTGAAAGTCGTTGCAGTGGAAGCAGATCCGGAAGGATTGCGACCACAAGTGAACAGTGGGCGAAGAGCCCACCAGGTATTTCTGAGAGTTAGCTGAACTGCGGTGTCGAGATAGTTAAGGAATCAACCACACGAGTGGCGGGATCGCCACCGGGGTGAACATGTTTTGCATCACGCCGTCCGGAGACTGAGTCGTTGGTCACCCGGACCGCCTGAATTTCCACCAAACCGCGCTTCTGAGGCGTCTGGAGAATCGGCAGAAGTGCTGCGCACAAGGGTATTTGGTCCTCGATTTCGGAACGAGACGGCGCACGTTCACGCCGTCGCACAGAGGCGGCAATGCCGACTCGAAGTCCGCTCGGGGTCGGCGTCGACGGCTTGCGTCCAGAGTTCGAGTGATCGCAGGTGCATGCCACACGTGCCAACTACTTGTATTGCTGACAGTTTGCAGCGGTCGTAGGTCCGAATCGCCCGCTTCGAGCGTCCATTGCGTGGGGCTGATTCGCGGCCTGACCGCGCTCGGCCCGCGAGACCGGGTCGGTATCGCGAGGCGGCCGGGAAGTCGCGCCCTTGCCGGATCCGCGGCGATTCGCGAGGATCGCCCATGTGAGCACAGTCGCCGCTGCGGCTCCCATTCCGGAAACCCCTGCCGCCCGGAAACCCCTGCCGCGACAAGGAGGGCGAGCTCGATCAGCATCGCGGCTCTCCGATTCTCCCGTCGATATCCCGTGAATGCGTCGACCCGGCAAGGTCGGCATTCTGCTGGCTATTCGCGCTTGATCAGCCTTCCGAGGATGAGGGCGACAATTGCAACCACCACCCATGCGAGAACGAACATGCCCACCGCATGAAGCCTTTCGCTTCCGACCCACGGGTCCTACCGGCCCGAAAACGAGCCGATCGAAAACATCGTGCCGCGCGGTTTCATCGTCAACAAGCTGTCTTCGTAGTGCGGTGCGATGACCTTCTCCCCTAGCGGATTCGCGTGCCGTGTGCTACGAAAATCGCAGGACAACAAAGTGATTCGAAAAGCGTCGAGCGCGTCACAGCACCATCTCGGACGTGGTCCAACCCTCATCCGGGGCGGCGGTGTTGGCGGTCCGAAGTGTGATTGGTTGCCATGTGTGAAACCGGGTGAGATCTTCGCTGGCGGTGATTGCACGCCGCCACTTTTGGTAGCGCCAAGCACGGATCAGGGGGTCGATCCGCGGTTCGAATCTCGGATCACCCATGTCCCGGCGCGGGACGCCGAGCCGAAGGCCTCGACGCTACCGACGCTCGAGTGTGCGAGGTCGGAACTGGTTGGCACGGAGGCGAGCCCTCGCGCCGCGAATTTCGGTTGCGCGGTAGTCGATTCCGTCCGTCGAATGCATAAGAACGCACATCGCGATGACAACGCCGGCAAGAAGTAGCACGAAGAGCATCTGGTCCTCGATCGATTTGGGTTTTCAGGTCGTCTTGGTTGACAGGAGCCGCCGAATCAGGCGTTTCGCATGAGGCGAACATACACGGTACTTCCGGTACTAGCTACTGCCGGTACCAAATCCCGGGACTTTTTGTCCCCACGGGCCTGTGGAAGTCCCCGCACCCCTCGGTCGCGGGTCGGTGCGGCCATCCGGGGTGCGGGGACAATAGCCGAACCGGGGGTCGGGGTCCTCGGCTCGACACTCGAGACCGGCGCTCGACAAGCGCCGGTGGTCGGTATGAACGCGCCCGTCTTATCCACATTTCTCCCCTGGCTTCGAAAGCCAATCCAAGGGTTTCGACAACCCCCGAGAACTGTCGAAAACGGCTCGGCGAAATGCAATGCGGATAAGACCAGCGCGTTCTACCAATGAAATAAAGCACACTTGTACGCCGCGACACAGACCCTTCGACTGTGTGCTGACACACACTCCTGATCGGCATTTCGCGTGCCTCACACATAGACCCCACGCGGACCCAGAATGTCTCCTGAACTGGCCTTTAGCTAGCACATCGATCACGAATCGACTAGAGGACACCGGCACCGAAATAGGGGTCCTCGAGCGCGCAGCGAAGTTCCTAATCGAGTTTGTTGAAGATGCAATGACACGCGATAATTGTTTCGCCGCCGAACCGCGCGGACGCGTGTAATGCCACGCGCGATTCTTCCTCGATGGGATACAGAGTGCTATCGGTGATCGGCCTTCTTGCAGCATGGACCGTTGTGGCAACTATTGCTGCGCTGTTGCTCGGCCGACTGGTCCACCACCCATAACCCAACACCTCGCCAGCAAGGGAGCCAGGGTGATGCGACGGAACACGCCACTGTGGCGGAGTTGGCCATCCTGCTTACCGCGAGCCTGCTCGACAACTCGCGGACTCGTGGAAGATTGGGTTTCGCCGGGACCGGCGTACTCACCACTCACCTGGCGCCGCGACAAGTCCGGTAGCGGTTAGTGTCGTGGTGTACCGGCGCGAAAGATCCCACCACCGTGGACGGGACACGACGGGCCAGCGAAAGCGAAGCGACGACGTGACCGATCAGATCAGCAACGACACGATCCGGCAGACGATGACCGAGATCACCGACACGTTCTCTGCGAGCGCGGCGTTGGCCGACATCCTGGCAGCAGTGACGGCGGCCGCGGTGCGTTTGATCGACGGCGCGACCTGTGCTGATGTGATGTTGGTCGACGGCGACGACTTTCAGTCGGTCGCTCCGACGTCGCCGGTCACCGTCCATCTCGACGCAGTGCAGAAACAGTTCGGTGAAGGCCCCTGCCTGGCTGCAGCGGTCGGCGAGGTACTCGTCCGCAGCAACGACTTCGAGACCGAGACACGGTGGCCGCGATTCTGCGCCAGCGCAGTCGAGGCGGGCATCCACAGCGCCCTGTCGCTGCAGCTGTTCACCCATCGCCGCGGTCGCGGCGCACTCAACATCTTCGGCACCGACCCGCACGCCTTCGACCTCGACGACGAGACAACCGCGCTGACCCTGGCCACCAACGCGGCGGTCGGGCTGATCGCGGTGGACAAGCAGCACCAATTCGACTCCGCTCTGTCCAGCCGCGACATCATCGGTCAAGCGAAAGGCATGCTTATGGAACGCTTCGGCATCGACGCGATCCAAGCGGTCGCACTACTCACTCGCCTCTCGCAGGACAGCAACATCCTGCTTCGCGATATCGCCGCACAAATCGTTGTACGTGGGCCCGATCGCTGACACAACTACAACCCGACTGTGCCGTAGTCACGGAGTCAGCGCAGCGAGAACGGTGTCCAGATCAGGATGAATGCCCAGCACGGCGTCCAGACCGGTCACCCGAATCGGGCGTTCGGTGACCCCGATGGTCGTCGACGCCGCCGGTGACGGTGAGCAGGGTAATCGCTGCGCCGATGATCAGAATCGTTGCTTCGGTCAAGTGCACCCAGCTACCGAACGTGTCGACGGCCATTACTCCCAGCACAACATTCGCGCCGTGACATAGTCCGAGCGCTCCGAACATCAGGTAAACCACCGCCATTGCAACTGCGTAGATCAGGGCGGTTTCCCGGCGACGCGCGGCCGCGAGCCCAATCAGCCCGGTGAGCATGTGAAACACGGCATGCCAAGCATTTACGTTCACCGGCACGAACAGCACCCACACCGTCTGAGCGGGTTGGGCCGGCACCGCGAAGGTCAGTCCACCGATGATCAACCCGAGCGGGCCGTTGGACACCCACCAGAGCCCCATGGCAGCAACGACAACTTGTACGCGCGACTGGGTGAACTGGTGGAGGTGGCTAGTCAATCCGGATCGGATCGATGTCATTTCGGATGGTCCTTCGCAAAGGAGGGTAGGTCGGGCAAGGCATCGCAACTTCTGTGCGGCAGCCCACGAGAGGTAGGCGGTCTAATTCGACGCAGAAAGATCCTCGACGAAGTCCACGAAGTGATCTGCGACCAACGCGGGATGCTGTGCAATCACCCAGTGATTTCCCTCGATCTCACGAACGCGCAGATCAGTCGCGAACGGCACCGGAGCCTGGGTCTGCGCGGCGACGCTGATGTTGACCTCGTCGACCGGCGCGAGCACCTGGACGGGGATAGTGGTGGTCCGTGGGCGCGGTCTGAGCAGGCGGCTGACCAAATTGGCACGGTACAACCCGATCCCGTCGATGGAGTCGGCCATAGAGACCGTGTGCGCGGCGCCGAACGGTTCGCCGGCGGTGCTCGAGGACGCGACCACTCGGGCCACAATCCCGCGCCGGGCCAGGAACTCGGGAGCGGCCGGCACTTGGAAGCCGATGGAGTAGGCCTGCATTCGAAGCTGCGCCGCGACTGCCCGCGGGTTGCGGCGGAAGCGCCTGATCCACGCGCCGAGCATGTCCAACGAGGGACCGGAGATGCTGGTGAAGGAGAGGATCCGGTTCCCGAATCGCGGATCCGCCGCCGCGTCCCAGGTGAAGATGGACCCCCAGTCGTGGGCGAGAATGTGTGCACCCTGCGGCGCGGTCTCCATCAGTACGACTTCCAGATCGTCGACGAGCTGCGAAATCCGAAATCCCGCAGTATCTTTGGGCCTCCCCGACTGTCCCGCGCCGCGCATGTCGTAGGTCACGACACGAAACCGGCCGCCGAGCTTCTCGACCACCCCATCCCACACCGTGTGGTCGTCGGGATAACCGTGGATCAGCACCACCGTTGGTCGCCCTGGCGTTCCCGACTCGTAGACAGCGAGGTCGAGACCATCCGAGGCATTCAGCATGCGCGACGGGCGGCTGGTGGTCGGGGCACTCATGCGCGCACCGCCGTCGAGCGATCACACGGTTGATGAATTTCGACTCCCCCGGGGCAGACAACTCGCATCGTGCACACTCCTGTTCGTTGATACTTGCGATACGCATTTCGTATCTCTGTCTCGCAGCGTAGCGTGAAGGTCCAGCAGAGGTGAAGGAGCGTGTCGCATGACACAGGGCAGATTGGTGGGCACACTCGCCGACCCCGACCCCGCGGTAATGGCATTGCTCGCCGACCCGGACGAATTCACACAACGCATACTCGCGGCCGCTGTCGACCAGATGGCGGCGGTAGGTTGGCGCCGATCAACGGTTGAGGACGTCGCCAAACGCGCCGGCATCGGCCGTGCGACCGTATACCGCCGATTCACCACCAAAGACGCGCTCACCGAAGCCGTTTTGCATAACGAACTGCGGATTTATCTCGCCGGGAGCACCGCCGCGGTCGCCGGCCTCGCCGACGTCGGCGACCGGATGGCCGAAAGTACCGTGTACACACTCGAATACGTGCGCAACCATCGGCTGATCCAACGGTTGCTCGACACAGAACCCGAAGCAGTCCTGCCCGCGCTCACGACGAGCGCCGGCCCACTCGTCGAGACCATCCGCGAGTTCATCCTCGCGGTCTGGAAACACGAACTCTACGAAGATCGACCACTCCCGGCCGACATCGAGAAGCACCTGCGCACCGTTGCCGAATTACACATCCGGATCGCGATCTCATTACTCCTGACACCGCAGACCGCCATCGATCTCGAGCCCACCGACCACGCCCGCACGTTCGCACGTCGCTACCTGGCACCCATGCTCGACGCAATCGGGACTGTCCGATGAACGATGGCCCCGTGGTCAGGTCGGCGGGTCGTCGAGTGATACCAACCCAGTGGCATTCAGGATGGCGCGTAAGGAGTTCGCGCAGAGGTCACGAACCTGCGCGCGCGTGCGGTTGCGTTGGTCGAGCCAGCGCAGGCAGACAGCGATGGTGAAAGCGATCCAACCGTGAATCGCAAGCGCTATCTCGGCAGGGATGTCTTCAGAGAAGCCCAGCGCGGCGGCAATGCGCTGCTCCTGCAGACGCATTCCCGCGCGGGAGAGCTGCGCCACGCTCTTGTCGGCCATCATCCCCGGGCTGTGCAGCGCGCGATAACCGTGCTCGTTGGCTTCCACGTACTGCAGATATGCATCCAACGCGCCGAGAAGTTGCTTTTCGACGGGTAGGGACTCGTCCGCCTTGGTCATCTCCAGAAACCGGGTGGATTGTGACTCGATTACCGCCGCCGCAAACTCGCGCTTACCGCCGAAGTAGTGATACAGCAACCCCGGCGATACTCCCGCCTGCTCAGCGACGTCTTCGAGCGAAATGTCGTCGAACGGCCGCGCCCCGAACACTCGGGCACCGACATCCAGCAACTGGGCACGGCGTTCCTCAGTGCTGAGGCGGGATCGCTTGCGTGCAGTCGACACGGCGTCGATCGTAATCGCCGTCACCTCTTATTGACGCGTACTCCAATAACTGCGATCGTCCTTATTGTAATACTTCTCAATAAGGAGCTTCGATGATCACGACAGGCAACGACGCCTTCGAGACTGACAGCCGGACCGCGACGGCGTCCGATGGCCCGCACACGGGAACGAATGCGCTGGGGACGATCACGCTCGTCTGTGTCGCGTTGTTCATGCTCATGCTGGACATGACGATCGTTGCGACCGCGCTACCCGACATTCAGGCGACCTTCGCCGGGTCTCTTTCCGATCTGCAGTGGGTCATCGACGCCTACACCCTCCCGATCGCAAGTCTGCTGCTCACTGCGGCCACGTTCGGTGATCGCGTCGGACGCCGCCGGCTGTTTCTCGTCGGTATGACCGTTTTCAGCGCCGCGTCCCTGGCCTGCGCATTGAGCCAAGACATGTTGTCGCTGAACATCTTCCGGGCTGTGCAGGGTGCCGGAGCTGTCATGCTGTTCGGTGTCGCGCTCCCACTGGTGGCAGCGGCTACCCCCGATCCCGCCGCCCGTTCGCGCGCAATTGGTGTCGTCGGAGCAGTGATGGCCACTGCCTCGGTCATGGGACCGCTTGTCGGCGGCGCGCTCGTGGAAAGCCTTGGCTGGCAGTCGATCTTCGTGATCAACGTGCCCATCGGCATTGTCGCCGTTGCGATCGCGGCCCGGGTTATCGGCGAATCACGTGATGAAAAGGCTGAGCAACCCGACTGGCCAGGTACCGCACTGCTGACAACCGGACTCTTCGCAGGCGTTCTAGTCCTGGTGCAGGGCAACGACTGGGGCTGGACGTCGGTTCGAACACTCGGGTTGGCCGCAATGGCGCTCGCTCTGCTCGTCGGGTTCGCGGTGTGGGAATCTATGTGCCCGCAGCCGTTGCTGGACCTGCGTCTTCTGCTTCGACCGGCCTACACGGCGTTGCTACTGGCAGCGGCGGCGAGCGGTGCAGGACTCATTGCGGTGTCGACGTTTCTGGCGCTGTACTTCATGAACACGCTGGGTTATTCGCCACTGGAAGCAGGGCTGCGCGTCCTGCCGATGTCAGCGGCCGGCCTTCTGGCAGCGCCTGTGGCAGCAGTGACCTATAGCAGCGTCAGGATGCGATGGTCGATGCCGCTCGGCCTCGCCGCGATCGGCATCGGCCTATGGCTGTGCACCGGTGTCGAAGCGCAGGACGACTGGCTGCATTTCGTGCCGGGAATGACACTCGCGGGCCTGGGCCTCGGTGCGGTAACCGCTGTCGCGGCACAAGGTTCGCTCGAATCTGCCGAGAGCCGCCGCACCGGCATGGCCACCGGCGCGGTCAACTCCGCCCGCCAGATCGGAATTGCGATCGGGATTGCGGCGCTCGGCGCGTTGCTGCACAACCGTTCGGCGATCCGTGCCGAGGAGCTCCTCGCACAACAACCGTTGACACGCAACATGTCTGCTGGTCCGGCAGCAGAGCTCGTCGATGCACTCGGATCCGGCGCGGGTCTGCGAGTCCTCGATTTTGTTCCCGATCAACCGTCTTTCGTCACGCCGATGCTGACGAAGATCGCGACCGCGGTCTCTGCATACGGCATCGACAGCGTCCTGGCCGCCGCCGCAGCAGGCACGCTCGTCACCGCGGCGCTGGTCGCCGTACTGCTCCAACTAGACCGGCGCTATCGGTAGCCGAAAGCTGCTCGGACATCTCCAGCCCCGTGCTTGTGACGACGGAGGTCTGGACCGGTCAGGTCAGCGGTGGGCGGTGGAGGACAAGCTTCGTGGTCCGCCCGGCGTAGCGCTCGGGGGCGTCATCCCAATCCACGAGAGCAGTGGTGACCTTCTCCGCGGGGAAGTCGTTGTTCTTCACCCATTCGAGGACCTCGGGAAGGCTGGTCGCGGGGTGACTCATACCGACGTGGAGGTTGAGGTCGTTGAACGTCAAGTGCATCATCGGCACGCCGGTATAAGCGGCGAGATGGTAGCTGGGTATGACGCACGCCCCGCCAGGCGCGGCCGAGCGAACGGCGTGTAGCAGCCCGGTCTGAAGGTTCGATGCGTCCACGACAATGTCGTACAACGAGTGGTCGTACAACGAGTGGTCGTACAACGAGTGCGGCTTGGGGAATCGGATCAGCTTCGACCGTTTTCTCGCTACCGCGCCGAGCGATTCGGCAATCCCGAGCCGACGCGGATTCGAATCCAGATAGTCGACCTCGGCACCCTCCGCGGCCGCTATCCCTGCTGCATATAGGCCGACCGCCGGCAGGAGTCCGGCCACTACGAGCACCTTCGCGCCCGGACGGGTCCTCAGATGCGGCACCGTGCAGCGCCACGCTTCGGAGAGATTGTCCGAGGCCGCTGCCACGCGCAACGGGTCCAGGCCGTCCGGGATGCGAATGAGCATGTGGTTGGCATAGGGCACGCGAAGGAAGTCGCTGGCCATGCCTCCGTAGGGCCCCGTCGCCGCACCGTGTCCGTACCAGGACAACAGGCGCGTGTTCCCGGTGTCTTCGCGACGCGTAGTCGAGCACAGGCCGGTCTTGCCGCGCCCGCACATCTCGCACTGACCGCATGACACCTGATACGGCACAACCACCTTGTCGCCAACCGCGACCTCGGTAACGCCCGGGCCAGCCTCGACAACCTCTGCGACGCACTCGTGCCCAATCGCGCAGGGCTCGGCATAGGGCTTGGGACCGAAGCCCTCCCGCAGGATCGGATCGAGCAGCCGCGCTTTCTGCGCGTATCGCACCACTCGCAGCAGCGCAGCCGAAGTCGGTATCTGATCGCCGTCGCAGCGCCCCACGATGTAGGGACGAACGATCACGTCGTCGTCGTGGACGAGCGTCGGCTTCGGCCGCTCGACCCAACGGAACTTTCCGGGAGCGGTCATATTGAGTTCGCGCATAAGACTTCCTTGTCGTGGACTATGTGACGCCCTGCTACGGGCCTCCTTGGGACGCCAATGGAGACCGGCGTCGGACTGGAATCTCTGGGCCCACCGTGTCGACTCACGAGATGGACCCGGCGGAGTGCACCGTCGCATGCTCGACGACCATCGCGCCTCTAGCTGTGCACAGCGCCCGTCGGCGAGCGCGGTTGCCGACTTAGGTCAGATACCGCCCTAGAAGTCAGGCAGGATTGGTCGGGTGTCGAATACTGCTGGGCGTTTGCTCCGGTTGCTGTCGTTGTTGCAGACTTCGCGCGCATGGAGCGGAGGCGAGCTCGCCGCGCGTCTCGACGTCGATGTGCGTACGGTGCGTCGCGATATCGAGAAGCTGCGTGATCTGGGCTATCCGGTCGACGCAGTGCCCGGGGTCGCGGGATACCGGCTCGGCGCCGGTGCCCAACTTCCTCCGCTGCTGCTCGACGACGACGAGGCCATCGCGGTCGCCTTAGGCCTGAGCGTTGCCGCGGCCGGCACGATCACCGGCATCGAAGAGAGCTCCCGCCGCGCTCTGGGCAAGCTCGAACAGGTCTTGCCCTCCCGCCTGCGCCATCGCCTCACCACCGTGCACGGGGCCACGGTCACCCTGCCGGCCGGGACAACCCCGGCCGATCCTGCCGTCGTGACCGCGATCGCGACCGCTGTTCGAGATCGACTTCGCTTGCGGTTCGACTACACCACCCACGACGGGATCGTCGGCCGCCGCGAAACCGACCCACATAAGCTCGTGCACACCGGCCGACACTGGTATCTGCTCGGCTGGGACACCGACCGTGACGCCTGGCGGACCTACCGCGTCGATCGGCTGGTCCCCCGCATTCCCACCGGTCCCCGGTTCACTGCCCGCGAGGCCCCCGACGTCGACACCGCCGGGCGTGTCGCCCACGGCATCACCACCGCGCCCTACCGCTACCGCGCTCGGGTGCTGCTCTACGCCACGAGCACCCAAGCGGCGGAACGGATCTCACCGACCAGCGGCATACTGGAGACGGTCGACGAGCGGACCTGCGTCTTGGTGACCGGCGCACACGACCTCGCCGAGCTCGCCGCCCACATCGTCTTGCTCGGCATCCCTTTCCGGGTTCTGGAACCTCCGACCTTGGTCGAGCACCTCACCGCGCTCGCCGAGCGGATCACCGCTGCGCTCGGCTGAGTTCCACTACCAGGGCACAACTCCGTCGCGGTCGAAGAACTGACCGGTGGGACCGTCGGTGTCGATCAGGGCAGCTGCCACGATAGGTTCGGCACCTTCGGCGACGGTCTGAGTCCCGGTGAACCCGTTCAGATCGGTGGCGGTGAACCCCGGGTCGACCACGTTGATCCGCAACTGCGGATACACCTTCGCGTACTGCACCGTCAGCATGGATACCGCCGCCTTGGCCGCGTTGTAGGCCGGGAAGGCTACCTGTGATTCCATCCGCTGCGGGTCGGTGACCCGAGCGAAGGAACCCAGGCCGCTGCCCACGTTGACCACCACACCGCGACCGCGCGCCAGCAACGGCCCGAACGCGTGCATCGTCCGGACGATGCCGGTCACGTTGGTATCAAGGACCGCAACCATGTCCGGACCGGTGACGTCGTCACCGGAGACATCCGCAATACCGGCATTGTTGACCAGCACATCCACCCGACCGCTCTCCGCGCGCACCACTTCCGCCGCGGCCTGCACCGACACATCGTCGGTGATGTCGATCAGCACCGCCCGTGCCCCCAGTTCGGTCGCCGCGCGATCGGCATTGTCGCGACTGCGCGCACCGATCCATACCGTGTGCCCGGCTGTAATCAGTTGCCGGGCTGTTTCGTAGCCGAGTCCTTTGTTGGCGCCGGTTATGACTGTGATCGTGCTCATGACAACGTCTCTTTCTGGTCAGGTCACCGCCGTCCGGCAGTGCCTGACCCGGTCTCGGTAGTGGTCAGGATCGTTTGTCGCGGAAAAACTCTCGAAGGTCTGCGACGAGTTCGCCGGGAATTTCGAGGGCGGCAAAATGGCCGCCGTGATCGAGTTCGGTCCATCGGGTGATGTTGTGCGAGGGCGCAGAGTAGCGGCGGATGGCCCAGTCGATCGGGGTCAGCAACACCCCCGTGGGAACCCCGGAGCTGGGCTCTGGCCCCCAGCCGCCACCGCGGACATAGGTGGCATAGGCCGAGGTCCCGGCGGTACCGGTCAGCCAGTACAACATCACGTTGGTGAGCAGGACGTCCTTGTCGATAACCTGCTCGGGCAGAGCCTCTTTCGGGCGAGTCCACTCCCAGAAGCGGTCCATGATCCAGGCCAGTTGCCCGACCGGTGAATCAACAAGCCCGTAGGCGAGGGTTTGCGGTCGGCTGGCCTGCACCGCGAGATACCCCGGCGTGCCCGGATTCTCCCGGAAGAACCGGTCCAACCGGTCCTGTTCGGATGCGGTGAGCTCGGCGTACTCGTCCGCCGGCGGCGGCGAGAACAGCACCGGAGCAGGCCCGGTGGTGACGTGCATACCCGTGACCCGGTCCGGCGCCGCCGCGCCGACCAACGGGCTGACCGCCGCACCGGCATCACCGCCGTGCACACCGAAGCGGTCGTATCCCAGCCGTCGCATCAGTTCGGCCCAGGCACGCCCGGTCTTGTAGTTGTCCCACCCCTCGGCCAACGGAGTGGAGAAGCCGAACCCCGGCAGTGAGGGAATCACCAGATCGAAGGCATCTTCCGCCGTACCGCCGTGCGCCCGCGGATCGGTCAGCGGTCCGATCACATCTGCGAACTCCACGAACGTGCACGGCCAGCCATGAGTCAAGACCAGCGCTCGCGCGTCCGGTTCGGCAGAGCGGATATGCAGGAAATGGACTGTCTGACCGTCGATCTCGGTCACGAACTGTGGCCACTTGTTCCATTGCGCCTCGATCGCTCGCCAGTCGAAATCCGTCCGCCAGTACTCGACCAGATCCCGGATCCACCACGTCGGCGTGCCAACGTCCCAGCCGTCACCGGCCAACGGTGCGGGCAACCGCGCCTTGTCCAGACGCCCACGCAGGTCATCGAGATCGGCCTGCGGGATTTCGATCCGGAAAGGAACAATGTCAGTGCTCATGAGAACCAACGTAGAGACGGACTAGGTCAGATTCGGCCCTAGGACACCGCAGTTGGGTATGTCGCGTGTCACAACAGGGCCCGCCACATCTCACCTCGCCGTGCAGCGCTGCATCCCGAAATAATCTGTCTTTCAATACCTTCAGAAACATTGAGTTGGCGCGATACGCACCGCGGGGCCCGCGGCGCCGAGTCTCGTGACCCGTCTAGGTGGTTCCGCGGCCAGGACTTCGTCGAGTCGGTGCGGCTTCGTCGGCTGGCATCGCCGCCCAGTGGGTCGCCCACTGGCTGAGCGGCTCGAGTGCAGCGCCGAGATTGCGACCCATCGCGGTCAATTGGTAGGCGGTGGCGTCGCGTATGACGCGTTGGAGGCGCAGACGGCTAGCAGGGCAAAGAAACTCGCGTTATCCGCAGTCCACTGTCATGACCGTGCAGTGCCTCACGTTCTAAACATTGCTACCCGGCTTGCAGCTCAGCAGGACTAGTTCGTTGCCCGCTCGACGACGAGGTCAGCAGTCTGCGCGACCAGGTCGGGTTGCGAGAACTGGATGTAGTGGTCGCTGCCAGTGGCGAAGATGTGGGGAGTGCGGGGAGCCAGGGCGACGAAGGTGTCTTGAGCCTTCTGGTAGCTCTGGTTGAGAGTCTCTGTCGTCAGCCCGCTAGGCAGCGTCGCTACCGCGAACGGCTCGGTCTTCGTCATGACCGCCACCGGCATGGTGGGTAGCGCGGGAGCGGCCTGCACTTGCGCGATGCTCGCGTCGATGTCCACGCGCTCGGAGTTCGGACTCTTCATCGACGGCATCGGCATTTGCTCGATCGGTGGGTTCAAGAGCTGGTCGCGATAGATCGCCCAGGCCGCCGCACCGATCGTCTCCGGCAGCGTCGGGCTCAGCGAATCGACGAAAACGATGCCGCGAACCTGGTCGGGATAAGTCTTGCCGTACAGCAGGCTGATGAGCCCACCGAGAGAATGCCCGACCAGAACGTACGGACCAGGGACCTCAGCCGCAGCAAGCGCCGCGTGTAGTTCGGCGACTATGTCGGCCGCGGTGCGAGGCTGGGGAACCGGTGTGCTGCGGTCGGTCAGCGGACCGTCACCTTCGTAGCGAATGGTGCCTGGCCGGTCGTATGCGCAGACGCGGTGCGACTTCGCCAGCGCAGGAAACACGGCTGGACCTTTCGCCGGAGCGAGCAACCCCAACGCATCCTCGCTGGTCCAGGCGTCCGAAGAATCGTGATATCCCGCGACCAGAAGGACCGTCGGCGCGCCGCCGGAGTTGCTGCCACTGCAGGTGAGATAGATATTTCGGCCGCCGATGTCGACCGACCTCGCGAAGGCGTCGGTGTCGTCGGACTTCGACGATGAGCACGACGACAACGTGATCAGGGCGAGTGCAGCGAGAGCGATCGAGCGCATCAGCACGCGCCAATCGTATCCCTCGACACCCCCACCCCTGTGAGTCTTCTGCGAGTCCATAGAGGTGCAAAAGACTCACAGCCGTGCTTAGCCGATTTCGCAGAATTCCGGTCACCGTTCCTTGCAGAATTCGACCGTCGTGGGTGGTCGTCAGACCGAAAATGCTGGCGAATATCGAACTGCTGGCGTCGACGATCATGCCGTCGATATCGAGCGCGGATGCAGTTTGCGACGGGGTGCGTTCCAAAGATGACTGGGCCCTGACCGTTTCACGCGATCACCCTGGACGGACGAGCAGAATTCAGGAGTCGTGATTCGTCTGCGTCGCCGACTCTTGGCGGCGTTGGCGTCACGACACTTGTCATCGGCACCCACTCGTGCCCACTGGACCGAACCGATGCCATGTATTCGTGGTGGCGGACCCGATTCGCGAGCGTGCCAGCGCAGCATTCGAGATGGCGATGATCTTGATCGAACCTGCAGTCAATCCAAAGGTGTCGACTGCGCCGCCACCCCCGACAACTGCGCGGCCACCGAAATCCCGAACACACCCCGACCCGGCAGTGGTTGTCCCCCAAACAGATTGGGCTCCGCATCCATCGTCCACCTCCCTATCTCCGCCCGATCGCGGAAATTTCCACTTTTGCGGTCTTGCACCAATATGCGCGTAGTGGTACAACAAATCTATGCCAGCCAAGACAGATAACTGGCTCCTCACAACACAGATTGGAGAACTTGGAGGTGGCGACGATGCTGATGCGTACCGATCCGTTCCGTGACCTCGACCGCCTGACCCAACAGGTCTTCGGCACCGCGGCACGACCCGCGGTGATGCCGATGGACGCGTGGCGCGACGGCGACGAGTTCGTGGTCGAGTTCGACCTACCCGGGATGAAACCCGACTCGCTGGACCTCGACATCGAACGCAACGTGATCACCGTCCGTGCCGAACGGCCCGACCTGGACACCACCCGGGACATGCTCGCCGCCGAACGCCCGCGCGGGGTGTTCAGCCGCCAGTTGTTCCTCGGCGAAAACCTCGACACCGACCGAATCGAGGCCGAGTACACCGACGGTGTGCTGCGCCTACGGATTCCGGTCGCGGAGAAAGCCAAACCCCGCAAGATCGACATCGCCCACCACAACGGGCGGAAATCGATCGACGCCTGACCGACCCACGCAGTAGCGAATTGAGCACTGTGGTGAATTGAGCACACTGGTGAATTGAGCACAGTGGTGGAGTGAGCACGATGACTCGCACCGACACATCCCCGATCGACGCGGTGGGCACGATCACGCACGAGCCGGAACTGTGGTCTGTGGATCCCGATGTCGAGGAACTCTTCGTAGACATCGAGGAAATCCTTTGCGCGGCACTACGTCCGCGACCGTGCCCACCCCCCGCACCGAGAGTCACCGGCGACACAGCCCGGCTCCCGGCACCCGGTGCGGTCCGCACCCGAATCCGGAAACTCGAAGGCACCCCCGGCACCGGCACCACGCGCGCGACCCAACGCGCCCCGCCGACCCGAAACCACACCGCAGCAAATGAAAGTAGGTGAGGCCATCACAGCGATACACCGATACCGTGGCTGCCGCCCGCACCCCAATTTCACAGTCCCCGCGCTTCACTCGACCGGACACACACATCGCAACAGTCCGGATTCGACAGCGCCCCGCCCCTACACGGCACTCACTCGGGCGGGCGGCACCACCTCACCTGACCATCCACCCGAAAGAAGATCGGAAGACTGCCGACGACGCCGTACCCGCCGCCGGCACTGACGAGCAGAACCACCATGGACTCGTCTCGTCCCGGTCGGCAGCGGAAACATTGCAGGAGGTGATCCAGATGGCTACGTCGACACGGAAGCCACGTCGGTCTCGCTCGCGCAATAACGCCCCGTCCGAGCGCCCGGACTGCGTCTGGCCCGAACCCAGCCCCTTGACTCAGTGGTGGCAACACGTCATGGAAGGCGCCGACAGGACTGGGCAAAGGTCGTAGGCATTGCCCGCCACCGACCGAAACGTGTCGCAACGCGTCTCAGGACGGCTTCGCAGGAAAGGTGCTGAACCTGTGAATCCGAGCCAGGCGCTTCGCTGTTGTCACCGCCGGATACCTCGACCTCTCAAACGCCCGCGGTTGTCTCGGTGACCTGGTGGTGCGATTGCCGGTCGCCTCACAACCAAAACCTGCACCGGCAGCGCCCCTGGCTGGTAGCTCTTTCCCGGTTTCCTCGCATCGTCGGATTCGTGCCTTGCAGAAGACATCCCGTCGGGCTGACTGAGAGTTGCGTCTGGTCGCGTTGCTGAACCAGTGGTAGCGCTGGCTAACAAGATCGAATAAGTAGCGCCGCGAGCGCATTCGACAGTGGGTTTACGACGCCGGTGGTGTTGATCAGGGGATCGTCGTCGTGGCGGTCATTGCTCAATTGACGCCGGACGCGGACAGTCTGATCGATATCGGGGGTGCGAGTGCACCGTCGCGATTGCCATCAGTGTCGAACACTCCGGCACCGCCGCAGACGCCGGTGTCCGGGAGTGTCAGTTCGACCCGTTCGGCGCTGTCGCGGTCGCCGGCCAGCGCGGCGGCGATGCTGCGGACCTGCTCGTACCCGGTCATCGCCAGGAACGTCGGGGCGCGGCCGTAGCTCTTCATGCCGACCAGGTAGAAGTCGGGTTCGGGATGAGTCAGCTCGGCGACGCCATGCGGGTAGACGGTCCCGCACGAGTGCACGTTTGGGTCGATCAACGGGGCCAGAACGGTTGGTGCTTGCAGCACCGGGTCGAGGCCGAGCCGGATCTCGGAAAGCCACGACAAGTCCGGCCGGAATCCGGTCAGGACCACGACCCGGTCGACCGCGTCGATGCGTTGCCCGGCGTCGGACACCAACGCGACCTGACCGTCGATGGTGGGTTCGACAGTGGCAGTGCGGAATCCGGTGACAACACGCAGGAGCCCAGCGTCGACGGCCTGCTTGGCGCGTTCGCCGAGGGCGCCGCGGGCGGGGAGTTGGTCGGACTTTCCGCCACCGAAGGTGGCGCCGACGTCGCCGCGCCGTCGGACCCAGGTGATCCGGGTGGCGGGTGCGTCGTGCTCCAGGGTGGTGAGTGCGATGATCGCGGTGAGCGCGGAGTGTCCGTTGCCGGCGATCACGGTGTGCCGTCCGGCGTAGCGGGCGCGGACCGCGGGATCATCGAGGTCCGGGACCCGGTAGGTGATCGAGTCCGCTGCGTCCCGCTCGCCCAGGGCGGGTAGACCATCGCCGCCGAGCGGGTTCGGTGCACCCCAGGTTCCGGAGGCGTCGATCACGGCGCGCGCCACGATTCGGTCTTCGCTGCCGTCGCCGCGTCGGACGTGCACGGTCAACGGTTCGCTGTCCCGTCCGGCATCCACGACCCGGTCCCGGCCGCGACGTGCGACACCGATGACCTCGGTGTCGAATTGCACTGCGGCACCGAGCGCGTCGGCCAATGGGACGAGATAGTCGCGGGTCCACTTCCTGCCGGTGGGATAGGAATTCTGGGCCGGTGCGGTCCAGCCCGTCGCTTCGAGCAGGCGGCGCGCGGCCGGGTCGATCAACTCGCCCCACCGGGAGAACAGTCGCACGTGGTTCCATTGCGACACCGCCGCGCCTGCCGCGGGTCCGCGTTCGAACACCAACGGGATAAGACCGCGTTCCCGCAACTGGGTGGCGGCGGCGAGGCCGATCGGTCCGGCGCCGACCACGACGACGGGCAACTCGTTCATTTCCATGCCGTTCATTGACTTCATCCTTTCGTCGATGATCATCGATCTATTTCGAAACTGTGGTGGGGCGGAACTGGCCGAGGCTGGGCACGATCGTGACTAAGACCCACAGCGCGATCGCGGCGATAATTGCGGTGACGGTGTCGCCGACGGTGGCAGCGCCGAGCACGTGCCCGCGCAATGCGTCGGCGGCGTGTGCGACCGGGTTGAGCGTCGCTGCGACCTTCATCCAGCCGGGCATGGTGTCCAGCGGCGCGAATGCGCTCGAGACGAACATCAACGGCATCATCACCATCATTCCGGCGAACTGGACAACGTCGGGACGGCGGAGGCGATCGCCGATACGCCCGAACAGCGCGCTCATTGCCGCCGCCAACACCACCAGGACGACCAGTGCGGCGACGGCGTCGCCGAGGTTGCCGTGAAACCGGAAGCCGAGGGCGAGGGCGGCGACACCCAGGAGTGCGGCGCGGGCAAGGGTGAACACGGCTTCGTTGATCGTGCGAGCCAGGCCGGGTAGCCACGATCGCATCGGGAGGGCAGCGAAGCGGTCGCGCAGACCGTTGGTGTGATCGATGGCCGCGGACACCCCGGCGTTGGTGCCAGCCATCACGGTGGACACGGCAAGCATGGCGGGGGTGAGGAAATCGATGTAGCTGACACCGGTCGGAAAGCCGGGTCCGGCTGCGACGCTGCGGAATACCTGGCTGAATAAGACAAGCATCGCCATCGGCATCGTCAGCGAAAACATCAGCAATTGCGGGACTCGTGCGCTGGTGCGGAGGTTACGAACGACGAGTGCGATCAGTTGGTCGGTGACCGGTGACCGGGTGGCGTCCGCCACGAGCATGGCGTTCATGAGTTGGCTCCTTGCAGGGCTAGATGGGTGAAGACGTCATCGAGACTGGGTGAGGTGATGTCGAGTTCGCTGACCTCGACACCGTCGCGGACAAGGCGGGCGACGACGTCGGTAGCGGTCATGGCGTCCCCGGCGGTGACCGAGATTCGAATCCGGTCGGCGTCGACGGGATGTGCGGTGTCGGGCTCGAACGTCAAGCGGTCGAGTCGATACGCGGGGATCGTGGCGGTCACGACCTTGCCGCCGACAAGGCGTTTCAGTTCGGCGGGTGTGCCGCGGGCAGCGACGCGGCCCTGGTTGAGTACGACGATGTGGTCCGCGAGCCGGTCGGCTTCCTCGAGGTATTGGGTGGTCAGCACGACCGTGGTGCCAACGGCGGTGAGCTCGTCGACGACCTCCCACAGCGCGGTGCGGGCGAGAGGGTCGAGCCCCGTCGTGGGTTCGTCGAGGAACAGCACAGACGGAGACCCGACGAGGCTGGCGGCCAGATCTACCCGCCTGCGTGATCCGCCGGAGAGCTCACCGATGCGTCGCGACGCCAGATCGTGCAATCCGAGCCGGTCGATCAGTTCACCCGCCCGGACTCGAGCCCCGGCGCGGAGTCCGGCGAGACGGCCGACAAGTTCCAAATTCTCTCGGGCGGTGAGAAATTCGTCGAGGCCGGCGTATTGGCCGGTCACCCCGATCCGCCGGCGGACCGCCGTTGCGTCGGCGACGACGTCGAGTCCGTCGACCCGCACACGCCCGGTGGTCGGGCGCAGCAGGGTTGTGAGCACCTTGATCAAGGTTGTTTTGCCGGCGCCGTTGTGCCCGAGAACGCCGAGCGTCATCCCGGTCTGCACTCCGATGTCCACGCCGTCGAGTGCCCACGCGCCGCCGTAGGTGACGTGGAGATCCTCGACAACGACCGCGGGAACGGTTCGCGTGGATTCGGCGGTGCGAACAGCAGTGGGGAATTCGTTGGACATGAGTGCGGCCTCCTGAATCGACGTTGTGCCTGTTCAGACGCCGGCGATTTCAGATGGACGCACGAAGATTTGCGCCGAGGGGGTTCGGTTGCGTCCTTGGGCCAGTACCGTCGTCTGTACGGGTGCGGACGTCGGAGGCGACCTCTGTGCCCAACGAAAAGAAGGACTCGATCATGAGCCTGCAGGAGATGACTGCCGAGACCGGCCATCCCACAGTCGAAGACGTCTGGCGCCGATTCGGTGCGGAGTTGCGGTCGTTCGTGCATCGACGGATCAACGACCCGTTCCGAGCCGACGACATCGTTAGCGAGATTCTGATCCGGATTCACGAGAGTGTCGGCAACCTCGACGACCGGGAGCGACTGGCCGCCTGGGTCTTTCGCATTGCGCGCAATGCCATCACCGACGAGTACCGTCGTGTCGCACGCGTTCGTGAACAGCTCGATGCCGCACCCGGGGACCGACAACCCGACCACACCGACGCCAGTTGGGACAGCGAACCGGACGCTGTGATGACGGAACTCGCGGGATGCCTGCGACCGCTGTTGGAGCAACTGCCACCCACCTATCGCCGGGCATTGCAATTGACCGATCTCGACGGGAACGCCCAGGCCGACGCGGCGCGCCTGGAAGGCATCTCGGTGTCGGGAATGAAGTCGCGGGTCCAGCGCGGTCGCCAGCAACTCGCAGACGTCCTCCGCCGCTGTTGCACACTGACTCTCGACGCTCGCGGCCTACCGATGGACTACACGCGACCCGAGAGTTGCGGCTGCGCGGAATCGCCGGATCCGACGCACACCGCATAGCGGTTGCGTCCATTCACCGGACTGCTCGTCTCTACAGGAGCAAGCAAAACCGTTCCTACTGAGGAGAATTGCCATGAACGAGTCGAAGATTGCCGAGAACGTCACGCCGACCAACACGTGTTGCGCGCCGGCGAAGCAGCAAGTCTGCTGCGAGCCAAGCGAAAAATCGTCCTGCTGCAATGCGGAGAACGCCGCCGAGACCGGGAGCTGCGGGTGCACATAGACCCTTGGCGGGCAACCTGACGAGTCCGGCATGTGTCGTGACCCCGACTAGCAGTCGCCCGGCTCCACCCCCGACACGCGGTCGGATTCTCGACGGCTGCTGCTGGCTCTTCTCGGGTCCAGCAGCAGCGTCGCGCAGCGGCAGCAGGTCGACGATGCCGTGTCGGCACTCTGTAATTCCGCCTCGTCCGCGGGGGCGGTAGTGCTGGCGCACGCACACCCTCGTGCTCTACCCGAACTGCTGCGGCTGAGTCGAACTCCGCGGTGAGCAGTCGGCGAGTCCGGACGCGCCGACTTACGACGACGAACTCGACATGATCGCGGAATGCGCTGGATGCATTTGGCCTAGCGTCCGCCCGATGCATGAGTCTCGAGTTTGGCTTCATTCGAGCCGTTGGCAGAGGGGCAAAACCCGTTGTGGCCAGGGCCGGGATCGAACCGGCGACCTTCCGCTTTTCAGATGGAATGCATTGCGCCAAAACAGCATTCGTGCTGGTCATGTCGGATCGACTGTGTCGGATTGGAGGGCTCGGATCTCCTGGTCTGAGCCGTTGGCCCGATCCTGGCCCTATCGAACTGCACTCGTTGGGCGGAGTGCGACCGTCCGCTTGCCGCCGCAAAATGCATGGCCCGGGTCAGTCGAAATTGGAACTCCTGCAGCACGCGACCCGTAGCCCTGGCCCCGTATGGCACTATCACCCGAACACTGCCGCCGCGACCTCCCGGGCAACGATCTCTTATCGGCCGCCGCGACATCCTCGCGCGTTTGCTCCCGCAGCCGATGGTGCGCGACGGAAATTCGTATCAAGAGTGGCGACGCCGATGCGCCTGGCCGTCGGACGAGTCGCGGTTCTGCCACATCACATGCCACGACGACGTACCGGCGGCCGGCGTCTTCAGAATTCGTTCCGCCGCGCGATCGAGCAATACGTCCATCTGCTCGCGCAGCGCCTCCGCCGCATCCGCAACTTCGGTTCAGCGTTCTCCGATGGGCGTAGACATAGTTCGCACACGCGGAACATTATCGCCAATGTCCGACATGGATCCCAATGCGTCACAGTGACAAAACTTGAGGAACGGCCCGAAGGTGTTGCATCCGAACGCAATTAAGGTTCCGGTTATCAATCTTATGTCAAACTCTACGCCTGTGCATTGCGTACCATCAACTGCAACAACATTTTTCGGGATCAGCGAAGCCTTTGGTAACGTCACGCGGAGGCCGGATGGGTAGGCGATCCTGCTTGACGAACTGGCGAAATGCCTGGCCAGTTCATGAAGTTCGACAGCAATCCGTCTGGTCCAACGAGGCAGGCGGCTACGCCCGAATCGGCACTGATCAGGGATCATTGACCCGTGGCGCTCACTCGGCAGGCTGGATCACCACTGCCGTTGCTTGCGTAGCGCTCGGCGTATTCGTCCTCGCCGAGCCGATGCTCCAAAGTTCGTCATGCGAGCTTGGGCTGTTCCCCGACAACGGTGTTGATAACCGGTCCGAATGCAGCAGTTCTGTCCGCGAGCCCTCGAACGGCGCGAACGAGTAGTGCTGAGACACAACGACTTTCCAAACAACGCAGGTTGATAGCGGACGTCCCCGTAGAACTCGATCGACATTAGTCCACGCACACCGAACGTGTCGCCAAAGTTCGGCAGCAAGCGTTTCAGTAAGCTCGAGGTAGCAAGCCTCAACGGGTGGGTGGGTCTGAGCAGATCCCAGCCGAAACTGTCCAGCACGGTGCCTGCGATTCGCGGTGACGCCACCATGCCACGACGTACGTGGTCATTTTTGCGGCAACGAGGCCGATGAGCGCCCAGATCATCACCGTACGGTCGACCCGGCTGCCGGGTGGGCGGCGCCGGGAAGCGCGCTTCTCAGCTGGCTGTTGTCCAGCGGCCATATCAGGAATAACTCGGCGACGACTCCGGCGCGACACTGCGCTGGTTCGATTATGGAGGCAGCGGGCTCGCGTGGGCAGGATCGAGTCCGTCGAGCATCAAACTTAGATATCGCCGTTGAGTTGTTCGGTCGAGGTTCACGGCGGTAAACGCGGTCGTAACAAGTGCCAGCACATTCGTGACGTCGCGAGCGCCGATGTCACGGCGCAGATTACCGGCCGCCTGGGCTTGGTGGACTGCCCTCGCGAATGCGTCATAGTGGCGGTCGAGCAGCGTGTGCGTGAAGTCAGTGAGATTGTTCAGCGACGAGATTAGACCCTGCTGTCGCTGCAGCAGCTTTACAAGCCGCTCACACACATCGAGGAGCTCCGCACGCGGGGCAACGCTGTTCTCGAACTTCGCCAGCAACGGCTCGATGTCCGCGACGAATACGGCTTCATACACCGCCTCCGCGAGGGCCTGCCGGTTCGGGAAGTGCCTGTACAGCGTCGCAGGACCGACGCCCGCGCGACGCGCGATCTCGCTCAACGTGACTGACGCACCATGCTCGGAGAAGAGGTCCCGCGCGGCCACCACAATTCTGCTCGCACTGGCGTAGGCATCGACCCGCTGTTGTCGTTCGCTCACTGCTGTCGCCCTCCGCCTGTTGTGCCGTAGGTCACGATGTCGGCCACGGATGCACTGTCCCACTAATGATAGCGCACTCTCAAAACGAGAGTCTACTCTCGACCTGACATGCACCGCCGCGTGGCGCGACATGCAATCAACTTTGAGGAGGATCTGTAGTGAGTACATTCCTGTTCCGACTGAGCCGAGCCGCGTTCGACGAGTGGTGGTACTTCCTTGCCAGCTGGGTGATAGCCGTCACGCACATCGTCGGCATTCTGGTCGCCGTCCGTGCCCCGATCTTCGGCGACCTGCCTGACTTCGGGGCACCAGTACTAGTCCCCGCCGCGGTAATCCTCCTCGCCAGTTTCGTTTGGGTTATATCAGCGGGACTGCCCCCGACTGCCGCGTTCTCGGGCAGGGCAGTCGGTCTCGGTGTAGCAATCGCAATGTCGCTGATCCCGGAGATGCAGTCGACCACTGCCGTCGCGGCACTGATAATCGGTTTGGCGCTCGGCATCGACTACACGCTTCTCGTCCTCTTCCGCCAGCGGCGGCTTGTCCACGACGCCGGACTCGATCCCTCCGAAGCGGTAGGACGAGCCATCGGAGCGTCCTCCGGCGCAGTGTTCGTCGGAGGTGCCGCGGCCCTGATCGCTTTACTCGCGGTGTCCGTCGTCAGCCACAGCACACTCATGGCGACGGCGATCGCTGCAGGCGCTGTCGTCACGGCGATACTCGGCGCGTTTACGCTGCTACCCGCGTTGCTGGGTATGGTGGGCGGACGCCTCCACGCGCGACAAGAACCGGGGAAGCGTCCCGCAAACAGCGGGAACTTGTGAAACCTGTCGAACGCCTGTCGGTCAATCCTTTGCGATCCCCCTTGCGTGATCCAGCCGAGCAAGCGATCGGTTACCGCGGGAACGACAGATTGAGTGCGGCCGGGCATCCTGGTGTCCGTTCTCATTGATCCGATAGGCCCTGCGAGGCTGACCTGCGGTGCGACAGGTTGATTGAGACTGCGCGTCTCCTACCAGCAGCGCGACGTGAGCAACCGGCGATCCGGCAAGGCCGTCGCTCAATCAATCTGTCGGAACTGTGCGGATCCTCGGACGGTCCAGTGAGCCCCACGCCACGCTGGCCAGCGCAAACTCGCAAACGCGAGACGAGCCGTCCTGTGAGCCTGCACCCGACTGTGTCCCGGCGAGCCCTCGCTGGCGCCCCAATGTCGGTAGTCGAAGACGAATCCGGCAAAGCGGGCTGGGCGAACCGCGCGGCGTAGACGTCGAGTCTCAGTTCGCGGAACGCAGCGAAACCGTGGGCGAGCACGACGAATCGAGGGTTCACGGCGCCATCCCGCAACTACGTATCCATGTGCGTATTCGACCCGATTCGCCTTGGTTCCGGGACGGCCAGACTGAATCCATTAGGGCCACTACGCAGGAGAATCGGATGCCACCATTAGAGACAACGAGAGCGCAGACCGTCGTCGAGGACGAGCCCAACGCTCTGCACGCACTGTCTCCGGATGACGCGTCGTGGAGTTCGATCAACCTGGCCGAAGCAGTTCCCGGAGTGATGACGCCACTGTGCGCAAGCGCCTGGGTACCCGCAAGCGAAATTGGTCTTCGCATGCCCTTTCACGCGATGGGGGTTCTCGCGGGCAATCGCCGCCAGATTCCTGCCGATCCGGCCGAGCGCATCACGAACGCCTTCTACGGCCGCATGGCCGTACGGGTCGACTTCCTCTGCGAGATCGGCGACCTCATCCCCGGCCAGTCGGGCGAAGCGCTCTCGCGCGACTTCTTCGGCTTTGTCCCGCCCACATTCGTCAGCCGACCCTCTAATCGGAGGCTGCCCTTCATCGTGTGGCGATACCCGCGCACGCTCTTGCGCGCCGCCCGCGATATGGAGCGCCTCCGAGCCGAGACGAATGTCTGGTGGGCGGCGGCAATTGTCACGACCCCACGACTGACGATCGCGCAGGCGCAGCGACGCATCGGCGAAGGTATGGACCGGTTCGCACAGGCCCTCGGGCAGCAAGCCGTCATGGCGGCAGGCGCAATCCAGCCAGTCTTCGAGCAACTCTCCGCGATAGCTGTTATGGCAGGGGTCGACGCCTCAGTACTCCTGCGTGGGCATGGCGAGCACGAGGAAAGTGTCGTGCTCGCAGACATGTGGGACGTCTCGCGAAACCGATTGCCCCTGCACGAGTTTCTCGCACGACACGGCTACCACGGACCAGGTGAAGGTGAGCTCTCCGCGACCGCGTGGCGCGAGGATGCGACCCCGGTGGTTCGGTTGGTCGAGCAGTACCGAGCCATGGTCGACGCCAAAGCACCGTCGGCCGCCGACGCAGTACATGCCGCTGCCCGAGACGAAGCCGAAGCACGACTACTCGCCTCGACCGGGCTCGCCGGCCGAATCAAAGCACGCCTGATTTTGCGGCTGGCCCGTCGGTTCGTACCGTTGCGCGGCGTCGGCAAGGTTGCGTACTTGCAGAGCATCGACGTCATCCGGGCCGCGGCCCGTCACATCGGAGCCCAACTCGTCGCGCAGGATCGCCTCGACGATGCCGACGACACCTTCTATCTCACCCGGGACGAACTGACAGGTGACCTCACCGCGGATCTCAGGTCCCTCGTAGCGGATCGCCGCGAGCTCCGATTGCGCTATCAGGCCTACGACGTTGCGTCGTCGTGGACCGGACGACCTGTCGCGACACTGCGAGAGGGCGTCGACACGACCGGCGTAACGAGTCTGCTCGGTGTCGGCGCGTCTACTGGCACGGTCGTCGGTCGGGCCGTCGTGGTCCTCGATCCAGGCGAGGCCGAAATCGAGGACGGCGACATTCTCATTGCGCGCACCACTGATCCAGCTTGGGTGTCCCTGATGTTTCTGTCCCGGGCGCTCGTCGTCGACATCGGCGGAATGATGAGCCACGCGGCAGTCGTCGCCCGAGAACTCGCAATCCCCTGTGTGATGAACACCGGCAACGGGACGCAGGTAGTGCGCACCGGCGACACCATCCGCGTCGACGGAAGCACCGGCAACGTCGAGATTCTCGAGCGCGCGTCGTGATTGGAAAGTGCGCGATTGGAAAGTACGCGATTCGAAAGTACGTAGCGAAGTACGTGCCGCATCGGAACCGGACACTTGGCAACACACCGAAAGATGAAGCACGGCACCTCGTTTCCGCGGTGTCGAGACCAGGGGAAGGAACTTCGTGATGACCGTGACCACACCGACCGAGCAGCTCTGGGGCAGTCTGTCCGAGCCGATCCATGCCGACGCCGCAGGAGTCGGTGAGCCGGTGTGGAAGGACAACGCGTACCTCTCGTTCTGGGACGCCGACGCGCAAGTATTCGGCACGCTGCACGTTTCGACGTCACCCAACGCGCCGAGCGCTCGCAGGGCACGCTTCAGCGTGTCGCTTGCCGGCCGCATCGTCGAGATTGTCGAGCCGCTCGGCGAAGGCACATTCAGCAGTGACAGCATCCACTTCGGGCTCGACGGAAACGTCCGGGTGGACCATCCAACGGTGCAAGCCGAATTGGTCAACGCCCCGCTGTTCGTCGCCGCCGACTATGCGACGAACGCTCTCATTCCCGCACTGGTGCCCGGAAAGCCGCTGCAGCACTTCCAGCAGGCGTGCACGGTCGTCGGTATCGTGACGGTCGACGACACCACTGTCGCGACTGCCGGTCACGGAATGCGTGACCGCACTTGGGGTTTCCGCGACGAGGCCGCGCAATGGGCCGAGTATGCCGGGCTTATCGCGGTCGACGACTCGACCTTCATCACTGCGATGAAGTTTCTCGGCACAGACGGTACGCTCGCCGCAGACGGATTCGTCATCGACGGCGAACGCTCACTGTCCATCACCGGAATCACTTTCGCCCGCAACGCCGCTGCGCAGTATCTGTGGGCACGCCTCGAACTCGCCGACGGCACAACACGTCTGGTGACTTTGCGGTCTCGCCAGGCAGGCTTCTGGGTCCCGATGGGACCAGCTGAGACCGACGGTCCCGCCTTCGGGACCTACGACGACTTCATGTCCCTCGAGAGCGACGGCCGTATCGGCGGTGGCCTTTTCGAGCAGGGCATCGTCCATCGCGTCGCCTAGACACAACCGCCGAGACACAGCTACATCCCCGAAAGCCAGGTTGACCATGACACACGAACTTCGGATCCTGCAGGCAGCGCGCCTCAAAGGACGCCCAACCGAGTCCGCTCTCGCCGCTGCGGCAGGTATCGCTGAAGCCGACGTAACCGGCGTGGTGGAATCGCTGATCGAAGCCGGTTCGCTCGACCGTGCCGGGGCGCGGCTGAAGCTCACTGCGGACGGTCGCGCACAACTCGAAGGTCTGCTTGCCGCCGAGCGTGTGGCCGTGGACCGTGAGAAACTCACCCAGCGCTATCACGAATTCGACGCGATCAACTCCGCATTCAAGCAGCTCGTCACCGACTGGCAGCTTATCGACGGCACGCGCCCCAACGACCACAGCGACGCCGCATACGACGCGGGCATCATGACACGGCTCGGCGAGGTCCACCGCCAGTTTGCTCCGCTGCTCGAGCAGTTCGTTGCGCTGGCACCTCGACTCGCTCCGTACCCGGACCGTTTCGCGAATGCCCTCTCGAATGTTGCTGCAGGCGAATATAAATGGTTCGCATCGCCGCTCATCGACAGCTATCACACGGTGTGGTTCGAGCTGCATGAAGACCTGATCGGCCTGGCCGGTCTGTCGCGTCTCGAAGAAGCCGCAGCAGGAAGAGCCGAATGACTACCGCAATCGATCCCATCGTTGTCCTCGACGGATCCTCGTCGGGTGGTCGGCAGCTGCTTGGCGGAAAGGCGTGGAGCATCCAGCAAATGCTGGCGCTTGGGATACCCGTCCCGCCTGCATTCGTCATCACGACAGACGTGTGCCGCCACTTCCACGAGTCCGGAGGGGTTTTGCCGGACGACATCTGGCAGCGCGTTCCCGCCGCGATGGCGGGGCTCGAAAGGTATCCGGGCGAACGTTCGGCGCACCGGCACAGCCCCTGTTGGTATCGGTACGGTCAGGTGCCGCGACCAGCATGCCGGGGATGATGGACACCGTTCTCAATCTCGGATTCACCGACGACGTCGAAATCGCCCTCGCCAACGAAAGCGGCAATCCCGCTTATGCCGCAGACACCCGTCGGCGATTCAACGAACAGTTCGAGAAGGTGGTCGGCACTCCCCCGCCCGCCGATCCGTTGGAGCAACTGCGGCTCGCAGTCGTAGCGGTGTTCGGATCTTGGAAATCCAAGCGCGCGATCAGTTATCGCGAAAACCGCGGGCTATCCCATGACGGCGGCACCGCTGTCACCGTGCAGGCGATGGTCTTCGGCAACCTCAACGACCAGTCTGGTACCGGCGTTCTGTTCTCCCGCGATCCCCTGACCGGTGGGGCCGACGCATATGGAGAATGGCTGGCCGGCGGTCAGGGCGAGGATGTGGTTTCCGGTCGCGCCGACGCCCTTCCGCTCGACGCTCTCGGCGCTGCGATGCCGGCGGTCCACGCCGAACTACTGGCCGCGACGGCTCGGCTCGAGGCCGCTGGCCGGGATGTCCAGGACATCGAATTCACTGTCGAGAACGGCACGCTGTGGCTCCTGCAGTCACGCGCGGCAAAACGCTCGCCCGAAGCGGCAGTTCGACTCGCGGTGCTGATGCACCGCGAAGGCCTCATCACGAAAGCAGAGGCACTCGACCGCGTGGAGCCCGATCACGTTCGCGCGCTTCTGACTCCGCGCCTCGACACAGCCGCTGTCCGGACCGCTGAGGTCGTTGCGACAGGCAAACCGGCAAGTCCCGGTTTCGCCACCGGAATCGTGGTCACCGACGCCGACGAGCTTCTCGAACGCGCCGACAACGGCGATGCCGTCATTCTGGCCCGGCCGACCACCGACCCCGACGACGTCGCCGCAATGTCCGCCGCAGCGGCCGTGATCACCGAACTCGGTGGTTCGACGTCACACGCGGCGGTCGTCTGCCGCGAGATGGCGGTGCCCTGCGTCGTCGGTTGCGGCACAGGCACACTCGCGTCGCTCGCGGGTCAGACCGTCACCGTCGACGCAACCACGGGCGCGGTGTACATCGGCGAGCTGGGCATGGTCACCGCCAGCGCCGAAAACGACCCGGATCTGGCCCTCCTCACTTCGTGGGCGCGGGACGAACTTGACACCGAAGGCTCGCTCGCCGAGCTGCTGCAGAAGAGGCAACGATGAGCACCCGCTACGAAGTCGAGGAGACACTCGACAACGCGACAATCGATCCCGCGCTGACATGGACGACCGGCAATGTCGCGGAGGCATTTCCGGGCGTCTTCACAACGCTCGGTTTCACCTTCATCCACGAGCCGATGGAACTCGCGTTCCGGAAAATGTTCGTCAGCCTCGGTGTCTTTTCACCGAAGGAGATCTACGTCCCGGACCGCGTCGAAGACATGTTCTGGACGCTCTTCGCCGGACGCGCGGCGGCAAACATCGACAAGTTCCGAACGATTGCGAACGTCACCCCTGGCACGTCGGCAACTGCCGTTGAACAGCAGTTGTTCGGTTACGTTCGACCGGAGACCATCGACGCAAACACCACGCGGCGCTACCCCGTGATACTCGCCAAGGCACCGCAAGCTGTCGTTCGCCTGCCGAAACAGCACGATGCCGAGTTCGCCGAGCTGCGCAGGTGGCGCCTCGAACAGCTCGAAACCATCGGCTATCTCGACCACGCAGGGTGTGCCGCGTTGCTCGACGACGCCCGCAGTCGTTTCGAGAGCATCATGATCAAGCACCTCGTCGTCGCCTTCGTCAGCTCCGGCCTCGCCGACAGGCTCGCTGCGAAGCTCGCCGAACTCGGGCTCCCCGGGCTAGAGGCAAAGCTGCTGTCCGGCGTCGGTTCGGACGAAAACGAAGTCGCACATGATCTTTGGGCCCTCGCCCACGACGAGATCACATTGCGTGAGTTCTCAGATCGCCACGGTTACCACGGCACCAACGAGGGCCAGCTTTCCGGCGTTTCGTGGCGCGAGGATCCGACTCCGGTCCTCGCGCGGCGCACCGACTACCGCGCGATCGCGGCCGACAGTCCGCGTGCGCCGCGCAATCGGAGTGCTGAGCAAGAGCAGACGCGCCTGCGGGCACTGGCCGAACTGGAATCCTCGGTGCCCCAGCGCAAACGGGTCGGACTCGGACTCGTTGTCCGGCTTGCCGCCCGCTGGCTCGCACTACGGGAACAGGGCAAAGCCGGCTATTTGCTCACATTCGATGTCGCACGCGCGGCAATGCGCCGGCACGGCGCACTACTGGTCGCACAGAACGTGATCGATCAGGTCGACGACGTCTTCCATCTCTCGTACGACGAACTGCAACGAGGCGCCTCCGACGACCGTCACGCGGACGTCGAACGACGCCGCGCCGAGTACGACGAGCGGACGAGTTACCGTCTCCCGCAGGCGTGGACCGGATTGCCGACGCTCGCAAAGGCGGGCGAATCGAGCGCACCGAGCGTCGACGGCGTCGTGACCGGAGTTGCCGCCAGCGGCGGAATCGTCGAGGGGCGTGCACGCGTCGTTCGCGATCCATCGACGACCGAGCTCGACGACGGCGACATCCTGGTCTGCGAAACGACCGACCCGAGCTGGGTTTCGCTGTTTCTCGTCGCCGGCGGCGTCGTCACCGATCACGGCGGCATGCTCAGCCACGGACCGATCGTCGCGCGCGAACTCGGCATCCCGTGCGTGTGCGGTACCGAGAACGGTAGCTATCGCATTGTCGACGGCCAGCGCATCCGTCTCGACGGCAACACGGGAACCGTGACAGTCCTCAGCACAAACCCGAACCGCTCGGTGTAGGGGTACTACAAAATCTCGCCAACCAAAGAGTTGCTCCAGACGGGTCGATATCTGGTCCCGCGTCTGCGAGTTCCATCCGAAGGCCACCGCGAACGCGTTCCGGATAACGAGGTACTGCCTTGTCTGCCCGAAGTTGCACAGGGATCAGGTATTTGAGTTCACCGTAAAGAGCCTCGATGGCATGCGCACTCGCGGCAATTGCCCGACGGACGCGTAAAATTGATCGCGAAGTTCTTCGCTCGATGACGGCTCGGCGAGACTGCCGGACTTCGAACGCGCGAAAAACTCATGGCTGACGGCGATTTCGGTCCAAGTCACCCAAAACACTGGCGAATCATCACGGTGCCTCCCCCTGCGCGACGCGCCCGGCAGCGACCTCTGGCTGTCGGTGGGCGTCGCGGAGCTGCTGAAACTCTTTGGACAGCGCTTGCAGCTCCTCACCGGTGCTGGCCGCTTTCTTGTTGCGCTCGAACTCCTCCGACATGTCCTTGAAGGTCTCCTCCTCGTGGACCCATGCGCGCCGCAGCTTCTGCTCGTTGTTCTCTTTGATCGGTTCAGCCGCCATGACTAGAAAAGCCCCCTCGGTGCACCCAGTTTGTCCTGCATCGCGCTCGATGTTTCGTCAATAGAGCTAGCCGTCGTCGGTGAGTTCGGCTTCCAGTTCCTCGAGCGTCGGCAGACTCGATTCGACGAGGTCTTAGCCCGAACCTTCGAACATGGTCCGTGAGGATTAGCAGTTCCTCGACGGTGTGGCGCTCGAGAACAACGGTGATGGGACCATTGATTTTCATGGCGCGAACGGTGCACAGGCGGGGTGCAGACTAGCTGCACGCTGATCACCGACAAGTGCCGTCACAGGGGCCGTCGGAGATCCGTCAGAGTTCGACGCTGACACTTTCATCCCGAATCACGGAGATGGTGCCGACTATGTGTTGCTCCATGGCGCTGCGGGCTGCGTCTGCGTCTCGAGCACGTAGGGCGTCGGTGATCCGGTGGTGGTCGTGCTGGCGCTCCTCGAGCGCACTCGATAGTGGGTTGACGACGCCGGTGGTGTTGATCAGGAAGTCAGACAGGTCCCACATGCGTTGGCTAGTTTCGGCCATGATCCGGGAGTGCGCCATTTTGTGGATCGCGGCGTGAAATTCGCGGTTGTAGATGCGGTAGCCGTGGGCCCGCACGGCTGGGTCGTCGGACGTGAGCAGTCCGTCGACGCGGGCGGAGATCAAGTCGAGTTCGAGTAGTTGGTTTTCGGTGCGCCTGAGCGCGGCGACGCCGGCGATTGTGCCTTCGAAGCCTCCGAAGAGTGTGAAGAAGTCCTCGACTTCCTGGGTGCCGTAGCTGGCGACCTGACATCCGACCTGCGGAATGATTTCGACGAGTTTGTCGCTGGACAGGCGCCGAAGGGCGTCCATGACCGGCTGTTTGCTGACGCCGAATTCCTGTCGGACGGTCTCGACGACGATCTTTTCTCCGGCGTCGTACTTCCCTTCGAGTAACCGCGCTTTGAGGGTGTCGTATAGAGCAGCGGAAAGACGCGCACCGGAGAGGCGTGCGCCCGCGACCGCTGTGGCAGCGTCGCTCGTGGTAACCAGCGGCCACGGATTCGCGGCCGTCATCGAGTCGTCACCTTTCGCTGTCGACCAGTGTTCGCCATTCGGTCCCTCCCATTTTGCGACGCCCAACCTACTGGAATTCTAGCACTAGCATTCTAGTACTTGTGGTCTGAGTCACTGCAGGTTATGGTTGCCTAGCACGCTAGCATGCTACCGCTCTAGAAGTTGAGATCTCCCGCGCGGATGTTCTGGCAACGCCAACAACATCGCGATCGATATTGCCGCCGGTCGTCCGGCGACGCGACTCGCGGCGGTCTACGAGGAGAAACTATGGAATTCAGCATCGGAACGTGCGCCAAGATCGATCAGGTTCACATGGTCAAGCAGGCTGAAGATCTGGGCGTCACCCACTTCGGGGTGGGCGAAGGCCCCCTTCTGTTCAGCGATCCGTATCAGTTCCTCGCCCTTGCCGCGGCCCAGACGAGCACCATCAATCTGGGCACGATGGTCACCAATCCGCTGACCCGGATCGGGCCAGTGACGGCGAACTCGATGGCGACACTCAACGCACTCGCACCCGGACGAACGTTTCTGGGCATCGGAACAGCCAACAACGCGTTGAGGTCGATGGGTAATCGCCCAGCGAAGATCTCCGAACTGATGCACACAATCGAAGTCTCGCGTGAACTGATGGCCGGACGTCGTGTCGTGCACAAATGGCTGGGCCAGGAGCGCGAGGTCGAATTCCTCGACAAGGAAAGCGGATTCCTCAATGTCAAGGACTACATCCCGATCTGGGTCGCCGCCGGCGGTCCACGCGGACTGACCGAGGCCGTGAAATACGCCGACGCGATCGTCTACTGCCTCGGCCCCAACACCGACATGATCAAACTGATCCGCAACAAACTCGACAAAGCCGTCGCCGACGCCGGCCGCGCCCCAGGCTCAGTCAAGCTGGTATCGCTGTCCTGGTTCTACCAGCTCGAAAACGGCGAGACTTGGGAAGACGGAGTCACCAACGGATTCGGCTCCGGCCCCATCTCCTCCTGCATCACCAACTCCGGGTTGATGAACGACCACCGCGACCAACTCGGCGACCCGATCGTCGACGCGTCGATCATCGCCGCACAGCAGTACCTGGGCGACCCGACCGCACCGAATCAACCGCACTACCTCGACGTGTGGGCGAAGTATCTGCGCGGCCTCGACCCCAAGCACCGTCCGATCATCACCAAAGAACTCGTCGATTACTGGTGCCTCTACGGCTCCCCCGCCCAGCTGCAGGAAAAGGCAGCGCTGATGCGTGAGGCCGGCGTCGACGTTCTGCAGGTGTTCCTGTCCAATCCGTTCACCGCCCAGCGCGACATCGACAACATCGGCCACTCGATCATCGCCTACGCCTGACCCAAACCCACACCACTGCAAAGGAATACGCCATGGAACTCGATCCCCGCACCACCGCACTGATGGTCATCCACTGCCAGGGAGACGTCGTCGGTCCCGACGGCGCCTTCGCCGACTTCTTCTACCAGCAAGTAGTCGAACGCGACGTGATCGCCAAGATCGCAACGCTCGCAGACACATTCAGAAATGCCGGCGGAACAGTCGTCTACACCCGCGTCGCCTGGAAACCTGACTTCTCCGACCTCGAGGTCAACTCCCCCATCCTGGGCATCGTCCAACAGTCCGGCTGCCTCACGGACGGAAACCCGCTCACCGCGATCGTCGAACCCCTCACACCGCACGACGATGACGTCGTCATCGATCACCAACGGGTCGGCGGATTCGCCGGCAGCGGACTCGACGATGCGTTGCGCAGCAAGGGAATCACCAGCCTCGCCTTCGCCGGCGTCGCGACCAACTTCTCCGTCGAAGGAACCGCACGCGTCGCCAGCGACCTCGGCTATCACACCGTGATCGTCGCCGACGCCTGCGCCGCGGCCACACCCGCAGCGCACGAGGCCAGCATCGAATCGCTCGGGCTACTCGCCGACATTTCCACCATCGACGACGTCACCCGCGCTCTCACCGCGACTTCCGTCACCACCTAGCCCAAAGTGCCTGCGCAAAAACCATCCTCAAGGAGTTCTACGACAATGCAGTCCATGCTCGCTGCTCGCCTACACAACATCGACGAGCCCATGCGACTCGAGTACCTTCCAATCCCCCACCCCGGTGCCACCGACGTCGTCGTGCAGGTCAAGGCCTGCAACGTGGTCCCGAACCTGAAGAACGTGCTCGCCACCTACGCCGAATGGTTCCCCTACCTGCCATTGCCCAAGCTGCCGGCAGTGTTCGGACTCGACAGCGCCGGCGTGGTCACCGAAGTCGGCAACCAGGTCACCGATGTCCAGGTCGGCGACCGGGTCTATGTCAACCCCGGACTGTCCTGCGGGTCCTGCCGCGCCTGCAGGCAAGGGGCGGACCAGAATTGCGACAGCTACACCTTCATGGGTTACTTCGCGTTCGGCACCGGCGGCCAGAAACTCTTCGACGCCTACCCCTACGGCGGGCTCGGCGAGTATTTGACTGCACCCCAACGAAATCTGGTCAAACTGCCCGACTCGGTAACCTTCGAGCAAGGTGCACGATTCGGCTACCTCGGTACCGCGTTTTCGGCGCTGCGCAAGGCGGGCGCCGGTCCGGGAACGACGGTTCTGATCGACGGGATCTCCGGAACACTTGGCCTGGGCGCCTGCTTGATCGCGCTCAGCCTCGGTGTCACCCACATCTTCGGCACCGGACGAGACGACGCACTGCTCGCCGACGTCAAGGCGATCGCTCCCGATCGCATACACGTCAGGTCAACTCTCACCGGCGATCTGCGCGGCTGGGTGCGCGAACACAACGAGGGCGCAGGTGTCGACATCGTGATCGACGCCCTCGGCCCTGGGGCACCGGCCGAGTCGATGCTCGAAGCAATCTCCACGCTGCGGCGCGGCGGAATCGCTGTCGACATCGGCGGCATGATGGAGCGCCCGCAAATCGACATGTTCTCGATGATGTGCTCGCAGATCTCGCTGCTGGGCAGCCTGTGGTTCTCCACCGGAGAAGCCCAAGACATGGCCGACCTCGCCGGCGCTGGCGTCCTGGACCTGTCCGTCTTCGAGCACCACACCTTCGCGCTGGAAAAGATCAACGAAGCCCTCGACAGCCTGCCCGCACGACACGGCGGCTTCACCAACTTCATCAGCGTCCCGTAATCGACAAGCGAAGCGACACAACCATGAATGACTTCGACACCGACGTACTCGTCGTCGGAACCGGACCCACCGGATCCACCGCGGCCCTGGCTCTGGCCACCTACGGAGTTCGGGTTCACCTCGTCAGCAGATGGAACTGGCTGGCCAACACACCCCGCGCGCACATCACCAACCAGCGGGCCGTGGAGGTGCTGCGCGACCTCGGGATCGAGGAGGAAGCTAAGAAGTACGCCACCCCGTGGGAACTGATGGGCGACACGCTGTTCACCACCAGCCTGGCCGGCGACGAAATCGCCCGGGTCCGGACCTGGGGCACCGGCGACGACCGAGTCGGGGACTACATCAAAGGCAGCCCCTGCGGACTGCTCGACATCCCGCAGCTCTACCTCGAACCGGTCATCTTCAAGAACGCAGTCGCCCGCGGCGCGACCTACACCTTCAACACCGAATACCTCTCCCACGTCCAGGACGACACCGGTGTCACCGTCTCCGTCCGCGATCACCTGTTACAGCGCGACTACACAATCAGAGCCAAATACCTGATCGGAGCCGACGGAGCCCGCTCCCAAATCGCCGACGACATCGGTCTCGAAATCGAAGGGACGATGGGGCGGGCCGCCACCGCCTACGTCCTCTTCAACGCCGACCTCAGCCGATACGTCCAACACCGGCCGAGCATCCTGCACTGGATCATGGCCCCCGGCAGCAGCTTCGGCGAAATCGGCATGGGACTGCTACGCGCCATCCGGCCCTGGAACAAATGGATCGCCGGCTGGGGCTACGACATGGCCGACGGCGACCCGGACTTCGACCCGGCCGAGATCACCTCGAAGATCCGCACGCTGGTCGGTGACCCCGACCTCGAGATCGACATCGAAACCACCTCGACCTGGCAGGTCAACCAAGCCTGCGCCTCCCACTACTCGAAGGGGCGCGTGTTCTGCGGCGGCGACGCCGTGCACCGCCATCCACCCAGCAGCGGACTCGGCTCCAACACCTCCGTCCAGGACGCGTTCAACCTCGCCTGGAAACTCGCCTTCGTGCTCAAGGGCTACGCCGACCACGCGATGCTCGAGTCGTACTCACACGAACGCCAACCGGTCGGCCGCCAGATCGTGGCCCGCGCCAACCAATCTCGCGTCGACTACGGACCGATCAACGAATGCTTCCGCACCGAAGGCGCCGCCAACCCAATCGCGGCCGGGCTGGAGAAGCTACGCGACCCCAGCCCCCACGGCGTCGAGGTCCGCGACGCGCTCGGTCGCGCACTGGAACTGAAGAACTACGAGTTCAACGCCCAAGGCGTCGAACTGAACCAACGCTACGAATCCAGCGCAATAATCCCCGATCCCACTGCAGGACAAGAAGAGTGGGAACGCGACCGCCAACTCTACCTGCAAGCCACCACCCGCCCGGGCGCGAAACTGCCGCACACCTGGTTGGTCGACAGCAACGGTCTGCGCACCTCCACCCTCGACGTCACCGGCAAAGGACAGTTCACCTTGGTCACCGGCCTGGCCGGCACCGCCTGGGTCAACGCCGCCAACAAACTCGACCTGCCGTTCCTGCGCACCGTCGTGATCGGCGCCAAAGGCACCGAGGACCCCTACCGCAGTTGGCAACGGATCCGCGAAACTCACGAAGCCGGCGCCCTGCTCGTGCGTCCCGACGGATACATCGCGTGGCGGCACAGCCCGGCGATCTGGGATGACAACGACGCCTTCGAGCACCTGCAGACTGCGCTGGCCGCCGTCCTCGCCACGCCCGCCGACGCAGCGGTCACGCACGGAGGGAGCTGACAATGACTGTCGCACTGTGCACCATGTCGCACTCACCTCTGATGGGCCGAAACGACCCCGACGCAGCCGTCGTCGCCGAAGTCGACGCCGCCTTCGCCGACGCCAGAGCCTTCATCGCCGACTTCGCACCGGAACTGGTCGTCATCTTCGCGCCCGACCACTACAACGGCGTGTTCTACGACCTGTTGCCACCGTTCTGTATCGGCGCCGCCGCGCAATCGGTCGGTGACTACGGCACCCAGGCCGGTCCGCTCGACGTCGACCGCGACGCCGCCTATCAAATCGCGCGGACCGTGCTCGCCGCCGGTGTCGACACCGCGTTCTCCGAACGGATGCACGTCGATCACGGGTTCGCCCAGGCCTTGGAACTGCTGACCGGGTCGATCACCGCCCTGCCGACCGTCCCGATCTTCATCAACTCCGTCGGCGAGCCGCTCTGTCCGGTCAGTCGAATCCGCCTGCTCGGCAACGCAGTTGGCCACGTCGCCGCTGCGTTGGATCGCCGGGTGCTGCTCGTCGGATCCGGCGGGCTGTCCCACGATCCGCCGGTACCGCGCCTCGACACCGCTCCACCCCCGGTCCGTGAAACGCTCATCTCCGGTCGAAACCCGACGCCCGAGCAACGCGCAGCGCGCGAGCAACGCGTCATCGACGCTGGACGCGACTTCGCCGCCGGAGTCGCCACGATCCAACCGCTCAATACCGACTGGGACCGCAACCTGCTCACGGTCCTGGCGTCCGGCGACCTCGACCAGATCGACTCGTGGACCAACGACTGGTTCGTCGAACAAGCGGGGCACTCCTCGCACGAGGTCCGGACCTGGATCGCCGCGTATGCAGCACTCGCGACCCAAGGCCGTTACCGGGTGCGGTCGAGCTACTACCGCCCCATCCCCGAATGGATCGCCGGCTTCTCCATTACCACCGCGCTACCCGCATAACTGCGCGGATCACATAGCACCGCATATGTTTTGAAAGGAACTCCCATGACTCACGCACCCTCGGTGTGGACCTCGTTTCCAGGACTCGACCACACCGTCCGCCACGTCCAGGTCGGCCGCTGGAACACCCGCATCTTCGAAGCCGGAACGGGACCCGACACCGTCGTGCTGATGCCCGGCACCGGCGGCCACCTCGAGGCCTACACCCGCAACTTCGCCGACTTCGCCGCCCAGCACCGAGTTATCGCGTTCGACTACCCCGGCCACGGCTACACCACCCACGCCGAAAATGATCTGGAACTCGACGACTACGTCGAGCACCTCCTCGGACTTCTCGACACACTCCGCGTTGACAAAGCACACCTCAACGGCGAATCGCTCGGCGGCTGGGTGGCCGTCAAATTCGCTGCCGCACATCCCGGTCGGGTCGGCAAGCTGGTGCTCAACACCCCTGGCGGCACGATGTCGAGCCCCGAAGTCATGGCGAAGATCCGCGGCCTGTCCCAAGCCGCGGCCGACGACCCCAGTCCTGAACGCATCCGCGCAAGGCTGGAATGGTTGATGGCCGACAACGACAGTGTCACAGACGAACTCGTCGAAATCCGGCGCGGAATCTATTCGCAGCCCGGCTTCGCCGACTCGATGCGACACATCCTGTGCCTGCAAGATCCCGACATCAGACTGCGCAACCGCATCACCGACGACGAACTCGCCGCCGTCCCCAACGGAGCGTTGGTCATCTGGACCAGCAACGACCCCTCCGGGCCCGCCGGAGCCGGAATGGACATGGCCGAGAAAATTCCTGGCGGCCGATTCGAGCTGATCACCGACGCCGGGCACTGGCCACAGTGGGAACAAGCCGAGCACTTCAACAAGGTCGTGCTGTCGTTCCTCGCCGAATGACCTCGCCCGCCACCGGAATGACCACCAGATGACCACTCCAACAGTGGAATCCGCAATCGTCGTCGATGCGGCCGACCGCCTCGCGACCGCAGCCACACCGGACGCCCCTGCCCGCCGGTGATCGATCTGGGCGACCCCGACGACGTCGACACCACCTACCGGGTGCAAACCCACAACGTCACAGCGGCCGTCGATGCCGGTCGCCGCATCGTGGGCCGCAAGATCGGACTCACCCCACCGGCAGTACAACGACAACTCCGCGTCGACCAACCCGACTTCGGTGTGCTCTTCGCAGACATGGACTGCAGCAACGACGCTCGGGTCGAGCACGTACGACTGCTCCAGCCACGCATCGAAGCCGAGATCGCGTTCGTCCTCGCGCGCGATATCAATGCATTCATCACCGCCGATACCGCTTCGGATTTCGTCGATCGCATCGTCGCTGCGTTCGAGATTGTCGAGAGCCGCATCGAGGCATGGAACATCAGCCTCGCCGACACCGTGGCCGAGAACGCCTCCTCCGGCCTGTACGTGCTCGGCGGCTCGATACCCAGCACCGACGCACCCGACTTGTCCGCCATCGAAATGACCATGACCGAAAACGGCACCGATATCTCCCATGGTGTCGGATCGGATCGTCTCGGCAGCCCCTGGCACGCCCTGGCCTGGTTGGCCAACACCAGTCTGTCCTTCGGGTCGCCACTGCACGCCGGTGGCGTCGTGCTCTCCGGCGCACTCTGACCCATGGTGCCCGCCCGCAGCGCCACCTACACCGCCACCATCACCGGGGTCGGCGACGTCCGCGTCTCGTTCACCGCCTGAGAACAGAAAGCCACCACCATGCCCCGAACCAAAGTCGCCGTCAAACAGTACGGACTCGACACTCGAGACATCCTGCTCGCCGTCAAACAGTACGGACTCGACACTCGAGACATCCTGCTCGCCGTCGGACAGCGCGGACTCGTCGGCGGACAAGAAGACCTCATCACCGACGTCGCACTCGGCCTGCAAGCCGCCGCGAACCGGTGACCGAACTCGACGGTCACGTCGCCGTCGTGACCGGCGGCAGTCGCGGAATCGGCGGGGCCATCGTGCGAGCACTCAGCGCGGCCGGCGCAACCGTCATCGTGCACTCCCGCGTCGACAGCGTTGCCGCACGCACGCTCACACGCGAGCTCAGCGACGCACCCGGGCACGCCGTCAATGTGTTCGCCGATCTCGCCGACTCGGATGGGCCAGCTCGTCTGTGGCAGCAATTTGACCGTGCCACAGAAGGACTCGGGCTGCCCCAAGAACTGGACGTGCTAGTGAACAACGCCGGCATCAACGCCCCCCGGAACGATCGAGACACTCTCTCCACCAGACTTCGACCGGCTCACCGCAGTCAACCAGCGAGCACCGTTCTTCGTCACACAGCACGCCCTGCCCAAGATCCGTGACGGCGGGCGCATCATCAACATCTCCTCTGGATCCGCCCGCTATGCCCGGCCCGACATCGTCGGCTACGCCATGACGAAAGGGGCGATCGACGTTTTCACCCGAACCCTCGCAGCCCACGTGGGCGACCGCGGGATAACCGTCAACGCTATCGCTCCCGGACTGGTCGACACCGACATGAACGCCCACCTGCTCCGAGGGCAGCACTCCGCCGCCGATTCCGCAGCGGCCACCACAGCCCTGCAGTCGCTCGCGACGGTCGAAGACATCGCAGACATCGCTTGTTTCCTCGCGAGCCCACGCTCGCAAAGCATCACCGGACAAACGATCGACGCAACACTCGGAAACCGGCTCTGAAGGCGACGCGGCCATTGCCGCGTTGGCCGAGGCCAATGTATCTCGGATCGCATGTCTCGCGACGATCGCAAGGCCGAAGTGTTGCGGCCGTTCGATCAGGTAGCCCCACCGTCGATACGCCAGCCACACCGGACGGAAGTTGTAATTGGTAGGCCAATCGTCGACGACCTTCCGCTCAACGACAAGCCGTTCACTCGCGGCGGATACTGGCGGATACTTCGCGGATTCTGATGCCTTCGATGCCGAACAAGATCGAACAATTGGGGACCTACGGAAATTCTGGTGGCCAGGGCCGGGATCGAACCGGCGACCTTCCGCTTTTCAGGCGGACGCTCGTACCAACTGAGCTACCTGGCCGGACGGCACCGGAACTTCAATGCCAATCGCGTCTGCGGTGTCACCCGCAAATATTGCGACCCTGACGGGACTCGAACCCGCGACCTCCGCCGTGACAGGGCGGCGCGCTAACCAACTGCGCCACAGGGCCTTGCATCTATCTTTGTAGCAGGTCTAACACTGGCCTAACCGTACCCCCTACGGGATTCGAACCCGCGCTACCGCCTTGAAAGGGCGGCGTCCTAGGCCGCTAGACGAAGGGGGCCCGTCGGATTGCTCCAGACCAGTACCCCAACGGCGTTCCGTTGGGAGCTGGGATAGCTTAGGACAGATTCGCCCGATTTCCCAAACCGCGTAGTCAGAGGCCTGAATTGACGTCGTCGAGGCTTGCTTGCGTCTGCCAGCCGGAGGCGCGCCAGCTTGCCAACCACTCGGGTGACGCCATCGCTTCGAGCACCACTTCGTAGGCCTCCTCGAACCGCCGGCGGAGGTCGGCGTGCTCGGATAGGAGGTCGGCCATGTACCGCTGGCCGGCGAGTATGGCGGAGAGGGTGCGCATGAACTTCACACAGTCCGCGTCCGCTCTGAAGAGTCCTTCGCTTTTTGCGCGCTCGGCGAGCGCGAATGCCGTCTGCCCCCATACTTTGCCGCCGCCAGTCTGGACTTCTTGGTAGAAGTCGGGCTCGATGATCAGCCGGAACTCGGCCTGAACGATCACGTCGGTCTGGAATCGCAGCGCGAGCTCGTCGATCATGCCGTGCAGAATCTCGAAGGGGTCGAGTTCGGTTCGGGCAGCCCATCGCTGGGTGGTCTCCGCATACCGCTCGAGCGCGGTTTCCATGACCGCGCGCGCAAGGTCTTCCTTCGAATCGAAATGGAAGTACATCGCACCCTTGGTGGCGTGCGAGCCTTCGAGAATCCGGTTCAGCGACGCAGCCGCGTAACCACTTTTGCCGAACTCGATTGCGGCTGATCCAATGATCGCCGCCCGGGTACGGCGGGCCCTCTCTTGCTGCCGTGCCATGCGCCCTCGTCTCCGAAGCAGATGCCGTCAACGTCGCCGAAAACCGCGCCGCCGTCGCATCTTGTGGTGTTTTCCCGACACACTCAAAGGGTATAGGTTCTGTTTCCGGAAAGCTGGTCGGTTCTCACGAAACCACAGAAAACACACCGGGTGGTATAGTTCTGATCGCTCGGGTGCGCTGCAGGGGGTGCGCACCCGAGCGAAACTTTGTATCGGGACTCCTGCTTTCTGGGCGCTGCTCGCGTGTCGGCACGAACAATAGCGGCACGGACCCTGCGCCGGAAGGCCAGTGAGACCCTATTTCTGGGGGCAGGCCGCAGGCCGGACGAAACGACACGCCAACACGGCAAAAGTGGGTGGTGTTCTGCTCTCGATTTCGGCACATTAGACTTGCCGACCGCGCCCCTTTAGCTCAGTTGGTAGAGCTACGGACTTTTAATCCGAGGGTTCTGGCGCATCTACCAGTGGGAACGTTAGAATCGTGGGGCAAATGTGGGGCACGTAGCCCCAAAGATGAGTGCCCCCAGCAGGACTCGAACCTGCGACCTGCTGATTAAAAGTCAGTAGCTCTACCAACTGAGCTATAGGGGCTCGGCTGGTTAGCTTACCCGACGCCCTTTGGGCACCACGGGAGGGGGAAGCGATGGCGTGGGCCGAGAAGTTGCCGTCCGGTAAGTACCGCGGGATGTATCGCGACGCCGACGGCGCAAAGCGCAGTGCCGGCACCTTCGGACGAAAAGACGAAGCTGTGCGCCAAGCTGGCGCGAAGGAGGTCAACGAGCGCGGGTCCCCCACTCCCCGCGAGGCCAGGACCGTGACGTGGGGCGAGTGGGAACCACGATGGGAGGGTATGCGCCTTGTTGTGGCAAGCACGGAGCGCTCGGACAAGGGCCGGCTACGTGACCACGTGCGACCCCGCTGGAAGAACGAGCCACTGCGGTCAATCACCGGGGACGATGTCCAGCGCTGGGTCGCCGCCCTAGCGGACAGCGGCATGGCTCCCTCGACAGTGGCCAAGTGCTACTACCTTCTGAGCTCTTCGATGAAGGCCGCACTGCAAGCGAAGCTGATCCCGACAAACCCGTGCAGCGGAATAAAGCTCCCGAAGGCTGGCCCTATGCCCGAACGGTTCCTCGACGCCGACGAGGTGTCGGCGATCGAAGCGTCTCTGGACGGGTTCGACGCGTTTGTCGTCAAGCTGTTGCTCGGTAGCGGCATCCGGCTCGGCGAAGCAATGGGCCTGCACTGGCAAAGCGTCGACCTCAAGCGCAAAGAACTCACAGTCGAATGGGCCTACGACCCCGTGGCTCAGTTGATGAAGACGCCCAAGGACCACGAGCGCCGAACGATCCCGGTCGGCGAGACCTTGGCAGGCTTACTGAACGCCAGGCTCAACAAAGGTGGCGTTGGCCGGCCGGCGGCGCCGCCTGTCGAGTACCCGAGGAACGCCCGTGTCCACTCAGGTCTTGTTCTGGCGCATACACAGGGCCGGCCGTTCGATCCTAGTAACCTCAGACATCGATTCGAGGCATCCGTGCGGATCGCCTATGTCGGAGTCGGCAAGAAGCGGCACCAGATCGGGCATGTCCGGTTGCACGACTTGCGGCATACGTACGCGAGCCGACTTCTGGAGGCTGGTGTGCCGATTGAAGAGGTCTCGCGGCTGCTCGGGCACGCATCAATCACAACGACCATGCGATACGCACATCGCGCTAGGTCACAATGGGACAACGTACGGTCGGCGTTGGGTTGATCCATCCGTTTAATCGATCCTTGTCCGACATATGCAGGATTCGAGCATGCGGCATACCCGGACAATCCGATTTTCAGCGAATAGCCTCAGCTGGAGTCCTGCTGGCTGGTGCGCCCAAACCGCACTAGGTTGATCCTGGCGTGGGGTCAGTGCCCACTCGGTCAGAGTCTGCAACGATGATGACGCAAGCAACCGACGAGGAGGAAAGATGGCACGCGCCGACCTACTCCTTGCTCTCGTGAAGTCTGGAGCGGGTGGGGACGAACTGGCATTTCGTCGCGCCGCCGAGGCTCTCATCGCCGAGGAGGAGGGCAAGAAGCACGGTGTTTTGGCCTCCCAGCTCGCCGACGCCCTCACCCGGCGCTCCCGCTCAGGATCAAACGTCGCCCCGCTAGCCCGCAACGAGGCCGCCTCCGCGCTGTTCTACGAGCTGGAGCCCGAGCGACGCACCACCGACCTCGTGCTGCCGTCGACCGTACGAGCTGCAATCAGTGAACTCGTCGAGGAACACCATCGTCGCGACCTTCTACGCAGTCACGGCGTCGAGCCTCGCCACCGCGTTCTACTCAGCGGTCCGCCCGGCGGCGGTAAGACGTCACTGGCCGAGGCCGTTGCATCCGAACTAGCCGTTCCTCTCCTCACCGTCCGCTACGAAGGCTTGATCGGCAGCTTCCTCGGTGAGACGGCCTCGCGCCTGGACACGCTCTTCGCCGCGGTCCGTATCCGTCCCTGCTTGCTCTTCTTCGATGAGTTCGACACCATCGCCAAAGAGCGAGGCGACACCCACGAAACCGGCGAGATCAAACGGGTCGTGAGTTCTCTACTTCTCCAGGCAGACCGACTCCCGTCGCACGTAGTTGTCGTCGCCGCCACCAATCACGCTGAGTTGCTAGACCGCGCGGTTTGGCGTCGTATGCAGGTACGACTAGAGCTACCCCAGCCGACCCGGGCCGCCAAGATCGAGTTCTTAAGCGCCTGGGCTAGCCGCAATAACGTCGACTTCGGACTCAGTCCTCGCAGCATCGCCGACCGTCTGGGTAGCGTCAGCTTCGCCGAGCTGGAGGACTTCGTTCTCGACCTTCAGCGACGCTCCATCCTGTCGGGACCCGAACCTCATCCCACCGAAGTGACGCAATTGGTACTGAAGCACTGGTCTACGCGCGCCAACCCCGACGGCTAGATGGCAAGTCGTGATAGTGCCGCCTCGACAGCACGACCCGTAATTCTTGGTGCCGTCAGCACAGCGCAGGCCACCACCTTGCCTCAAGGGCGCATCGGCGGCAAAGTCCGATTTCCGTCCCTAGACGCGAGGCGCCAGCGCCTCGAAGATCGCTTCGTCGCGGCGTCCGACGCCTTCCAGACCCAGATCCAGCTCGCCGAATCACTCCCGGCCGCAGACCCTCAACTCGTGCTCGTACTCGAGGCCAGAGACGAGCGCCTCGACCTGACCAGCGTGGCCAAGAAACTCAACATCGAGTTACTGACCGAGACAGAGTCCAGCGCCGCGGCTGACGACGAGTTCGAGATGATCAACACCAAAGCAGCGCCGGTCATATCCAGCACCCTCCATGCCGTTTGCCTCAATCAGAAGGCAATGCACGAGCTGCTCGGGCTTTGGCGAGCATGGAAGGCCGACCAGAAACTCGGCCACGGCTACGCCAAGATGCGCGACCTGTTTCTGCATCTCAAAGACGTACGACCATGGGGACCACAGGACCGACTCAAGCTGACCAACTGGGACGACCATTTCGCCGGACAGCTTCCCGGCAGCAAACGGTCCGTCGACATCGAGTTGTGGTTCCGTGGCTCGACCGCAACCCGTACTGCGGCGGAAGCCCAAGTTACGGCTCTCGTCAGCCAGGCCGGGGGCGCCGTTCTTAACCGTGTCATCAACGAAGACATCGGATATCACGGTCTGAAGTGCGACCTTCCCATCGAGGTAGTCGAGGTTCTGGCTCGGGGTAACCTCGACACCATTCAGCTAGTTAAATCCGCGAACGTCATGTACCTCCGCGTCACCGGCCAGGTGATAGCTCAGCCGAGCTCCGACACCGCCGAGGAAGCGAGCTCCACGGCCGCCATGCCGACCGGCTCGCCGGTTGTGTGCCTTTTCGACGGACTCCCGGCCACTAATCACCCGCTCTTGGAAGACCGCGTCAATGTCTATGACCCCGACGACCTCACCGCCGGCTACAACGTCGACGAGCGCCGACACGGAACTTGGATGACGTCAGCAGTGGTGTGGGGCGACCGAAGCGAATCACCCGACCTCGCCGCCGCCCGGCCGGTCATGGTTCGCCCCATACTGGTCCCCTCGCCGGAGACACTCCAGCGCATCGAAGAGCTGCCCCTGCTGGACCTTGCCCCGGACCTGATGCGCGGGGCATTTCGCGACCTGTTCGAACCAGGCCCGACTGGCACCGCTCCCGCTGGTGCTGACATCGCCATCATCAATCTCTCCGTTGGCGACCCCGCCACGCCCTTCGACAGCATCGTCTCATCGTGGGCACGGATGATTGACTGGCTGAGCTATGAGTACGGGGTCCTTGTCGTCGTCTCGGCCGGGAACCACCTGAGCCTGAACCTCAGCCCGATGAACAGCACTGACTTCGTTGCCCTCCTGGGCGAAGACCGCCGAAGAGCCATGCTCGATGCGCTCGATCGGCACCAAATCGATCGCCGCCTCATTGCACCGGCCGAGTCGATCAACGCCATCACCGTCGGCGCCCTGCACGCTGACTCCTCCGGCATCGAACCCCGGCCTATCAGGAAGACCCTGCCGATGGCCTTACGAGCGTCAGCCCCGTGACATCAATCGGCTCTGGCTACCGTCGAAGCATCAAGCCCGATCTCGCTGCACCCGGCGGTCGTGCCATGTTCGTGCCGGCCGCCCAGCCCAGCAGTGTCATAAACTTTGGCACGGCTCCCGCCCGTGGCCCGGGTGTCAAAGTCGCGTCCACCACGATCGGCCGCGAGACCTACACAGTGGGGACGAGCGTGGCGACTGCTCTCGTCACGCGCCGAGCAGCCGCTCTCTACGACCTCGTCGAGCAAGTTACTGACGGCGCCGCCATCACACGCCGCCAGCGCGCGGCCGCGATCAAAGCGCTCCTCGTCCACGGGACCGATTCATTCCGAGAACTCGCCGCGCCTAATACCCACATCCCTCTCGAGCGCATGGTCGGAAACGGACTCGTCGTCCGCAACCTCGCTGAAGGCTGCGCCACCAACGAGGCAGTGCTGCTCTTTCTGGGACAGCTAGGCGCAGGCCAAGAGCAGGAGCTGACCGTTCCGCTACCCGACGGCCTCAGCGTGCTGGAAACCAAGCGGATCGACGCTTCGCTGGCGTGGCTGTCCCCTATCAATTGGCGACATCGCCAATACCGGCGTGCCGCCCTTTCGTTCACGAAACCCGCCGGGGCCATACCTGCTCTCAAAACGCCCGTCGGCTTACCGATCGATACAGCCAAGGCCGGAGCTGCCACCGTCCAGCACCTGTCGTGGGAAACCCGCAGCGCCTTCGGGTCCGGCCGGGGATCGTCCATCACTGTCAAGGTCAAGTGTCTCGAACAAGCTGGTGGCCTCGACGGATCGACCATCGACTATGCCGCCGTTGTCTCGCTATGGGTCGCTCCGTCTGTCGGTGTCGACGTCTACACGCAGGTACGCGATCAGGTCCAGTCGCGCGTGGGAATCCGCTCTAACTGACGGCCCGACCAACCACACCTACCGGATCGGCTCTATACCGCTAGGACCAGGCATCGGCGCGACGCCGCCGAGCGCCGCAAGATCTCCCGGCAACTCCGTCATCGACTACCCGACTTCGAGCGTTTGAACTGCATCGCGTTTCGTCAGAATATGCTGGCTCTCAACTGCAACTGCAACTGCAACTGCGGCTCGGCTCGGCTACAGTGGTTCGCTATACGACGTTGTGACATCAGAACGATTCCGAAGCCAATTCGACTTACCCGCAAGGGTTTCCGGTATCTTACCGCCCAGATTTGGCGGCTGCCCGTCCACCACGGCCCCGACATGGAGAGTCCTCATCTGGCAGAATGCATCAACCATGTTGCAGCACAATATAATTCATCCACCGAGCCATTGTCCGCACCGATTGCACCGATCGGTTCGCTGGAACACCGAGGATCCTGATCGGCCGGCCGTGACCGTTACGTTTCGCCGAAGACCCCGAGTTCGTACCCGCAGAACACTCAGATGCGATCCACCGCTGGTTGATTCGGCGGTGCAAAACGAGCCTGGCACCCGACATCGATCATTTCACTGGTTCAATCCCAGTATCGCGCACCACAGTCAGACCAGGTCAGGCCCCCTTTCGAGGGGGCCTTTCTTGTTGGCGTGGGGTAATCATGGGGTAGCGGAAAATCGAGCGACCAACACGCTCCGCACGGAAGGACGTCGAACACCAGGCCCGAACTGCTGCCTCGACTTCGTCAACCCAGCGCGGCACACACCGCAGTCGACTTCGATTCAACGGATGCGATCTGCCGAAGCGCGACAGGTGCCGCCACGAGTGCGGTAGAACTCTGGACGTGAACCCCAGAGATTCCGACGCCGACGGCGGCGAACCGCTGCGCGTAGGAAGCTTCAAGTTCTACCTCGACGACCGAAGATGGGAATGGTCCGACGCGGTCGCCCGGATGCACGGCTACTCCCCCGGCACAGTCACTCCGACCACCGAATTGCTGCTGCACCACAAACACCCCGACGACAAGTCCACCGTCGCCGCCCTCTTCAACGAAGTCACACGCAACGGTGCGCCATTCAGCAGTCGGCATCGCATAATCGACACTGATGGCCGGACTCGCCGAGTCATCGTGGTCGGCGACCGAGCCGTCGACTCCGCGGGACAGATAGTCGGCACAGGCGGCTTCTACATCGACGTCACCGACTCCCAACGGGCCGACGAGCAAGCCGTCATGGACTCAGTGGTGCACGAATTCACCGAATCTCGCGCCACCATCGAGCGCGCCAAAGGCGTCCTCATGCTCGCCTACGGAATCAACGCCGAGCGCGCGTTCGACGTGCTGGTGTGGCGATCACAAGATGCCAACATCAAGCTGCGCGAACTCGCTCATCAACTCCTGCACGCAATTACCGACGTAGAGCTTCCTGTCACCGTGCGCGAGCAGATCGATCACCTACTGCTCACGCTGCCGCACTAAACTGTCCTGACGAACTCAGGCAGCTGGATTCGCCACATCCGCTGGGACAGCAATACTGCACACCGAGGTACGCATCGCCCTCGCCGGTCAGCACTCGAAAGCCACGCAGGCAAATGCACTCCCCGTGCATTGTTGCCGTCACCGGCACATCAGCGCGAATCGTGACAGCGCATGACGGACATAACGCGACCTCGGAAGCAGCGGCAGCGCCCACGATTCTGCACTCACGAGCGAGCGACTGCGTCCCAACTTCAGCGGACCATTCTGCACGACGCCCCGAACGCTGTCCCTTTGGCGCGTCGACCTGCATGCTTTTGTCGGGCTGACGGGATTTGAACCTGCGACCACTTGACCCCCAGGACGGTTGTCACCGCGTTCCTGCACGTGACGCACGTTATGCACTGAGAGGTATGCCGCCTCGACCTGCGGGACGTGCATACGCACGCGTGACGTGTGGTCCAGAAATGGTCCACAAATCGGGTGGGCGATGCGGGATCGACGCCACTCAGGCGGTCACTACGGGGAGAGGGTCATCTGACTCGCGAGACCTAGGTAGCGCAGGGCAACCTCGGAGATTCGCCGTCCCGTTTCGGCGCTGTCCGACGTGGGCAGCACAACATGGCTGATCGTCAGCCGGATCAACGCGTCGACACCATCGATGACGTCATCGCTATCGAGCTGAGGGAAATGCTTTCCGATCCAACCCACTAGCCGTGCGGACGCGAGCTCGAGCATCGACGCCGACATGGTCAGCAGCGGCAGCACGCCCGTCTCTTCGGGGCGGCTGTCGGCACCTGGGGAGGTCAGCACCGACTTCAGCAACGGACTGGACGAAGCCTCGTCGAGCGTGTAGCGAACGGCAGCCGGGATCGCTTCTTCGAGAGCGTTGCGGTGGTCATCGAGCGTCGCCCCAATCCCCACCAAGAATCTCTCGGCCTCCTCCAGAACGAGTGCGTCTCCGAGTCCTTGCTTGTCACCGAACTCCTTGTACAAAGTCGGACGCGACACTCCGATAAGGGCTGCGACCTCGCTCACTCTGACCCGATCCCAACCCTTTTCCAGGGTCAGCGCGTGCGCGGCACGGATCGCCTCCTTGCGCAAATGCCGCCTAAACGACAACCGAACAGATTCATCGACCACGCAACGAACTGTATCAGGTGGCACTTTTGTTCATAAATTTACAGTTACCGACGCATAGTCCATATGTAAACGCTGGGAAGCACCATCCCGACATACCGTATGCGTTCGGACTTTTTCCGTCGAAATGGCAGTCTTTGGAAATTTGTTGACACCATGAGACTTTTTGTATCCAATAGTGTGCGTGGCGAACAAATTCGGGAGTTGCGCAGTCAACGCAGCTGTCGCCACAGAGAGTGAGGTATGCAATGCACGACGCCAAGGACATCAGTCTCACGTCATCGAATCCATGCATGTCGGATTGGCTAAGTTCGATGCAGACGACTGAGCATGATTCGGCTCTGCTTCCGCCCCACCACGGGGACTGCCTCGGGTGCGGTCCCGCGAATCCGCATGGGCACCACCTGCGCGCATACCGACATGGGGACGGTGTAGTCGCAGGTCACGTCTTCGACGGACGCCATGTCGGCGCGCCGGGAATCGCTCACGGCGGCGCAGTGGCGACGGTCTTAGACGACTTGTTCGGCTTCGTGCTGTATGTGGTCGGTGAACTGGCAGTGACACGCAAACTGGAAGTCGACTACCTCGCCCCGGTATTACTCCAGACCGAGTACACCTTGCACGCCCAGATGCTGTCGCGAAACGGGCGCAAGCTGCGACTCCGGGCGAAAGTGGAAGACCAAAACGGGCGAGTTGTTGCCACTGCCGACGCGCTGTTCATTGTGGTCGGTCCCGCGCACTTCACCAGTCGGGCCCCAGTCATTCAGGCCCGACGGTGACCGCACCGCCGCGCGAGTTGCTGCTCGCTGCACTGCTCGCCGATCATGGCCAGGCTGGCCCGTACGACGCTTTCCGCCGGCTCCGCGAAGCGCATCCGGCGTTGTTGACCCAGTCTGGTGTATTGGTGTTGAGCCGTTACGACGACTGCGCCGCCGCTCTGCGGGATCGCAGGCTCGGGAAGGTCGACGAGTCTCTCGGGTTCGGGCTGACCGACATCCCAGAAGAATTACAACGCCAAGCCATGCACCGCTTCCGGCGCACGATGCTGTTTCGCAATCCACCCGACCATCAGCGCCTACGACGACTCGTTGCTGACGTATTCACTCCCCACCACGTCCAGGACCTCCGAGCCCGAATAGTCCTCCAGATCGATCGCCTACTCGACGGCATTGCCGAAAAGCCGGTCGCCGATATCATCGCCGAATTGGCATTGCCGTTGCCTGTCAACGTAATCGGCGACCTCCTCGGAGTTCCTGCCGAGGCTCGCTCCGCCGCCGCTCCGCTGGTTCGCGCACTGGTCGCCTCACTCGAACCAAGCGCAAACACTGCCGACCTAACCCGAGCCTGTGAGGCCGAAGACCAACTCGCCCAGTACTTCTCCGAACTTATCGCAGCAAAACGGGCTGATCCGTCTGACGACCTGCTCAGCCGGCTCGCCGCCGCCCGCGGTGACGACACTCTCGACGACGATGAATGCGTCGGTACCGCTATCTTGTTGTTCGCGGCAGGATTCGAAACCACGACAAACCTGATCGGAAACGGCGTCGCCGCGCTGCTGTCGCACCCCGATCAGATGGCGCTCTTACGCCAACGTCCGGATTTGGCCGCCACCGCAGTCGACGAACTGTTGCGCTACGACGCGCCCGTACAAACCAATGGACGGACCGTTCTCGAAGCAACCCGGCTTGCCGGTATAGACCTGCGACCGGGCCAGGTCGTGCTCACCCTTCTCGGCGCCGCGAATCGAGACCCCGACCGATTCCCCAATCCCGACGTGCTCGACATAACTCGAACCGGAACCGTCCCACTGTCATTCGGCGCTGGCATCCACTTCTGCCTCGGTGCACCGCTGGCTCGACTTGAAGGAATCGAACTGTTCCCACGCCTCGTCTCACGCTTTCCGCGGCTCACGCTGGCGAGTGAACCCATTTGGCGAACCGGAATGTCGTTTCGCGGATTGTCTAGCCTGAAAGTAGTCTCCCGATGACCCGTGTCCTGATCGACTACCCACATCAGAAGGCCGGCCATTGCGGATCGGGCGCGTTGCGCGACCTCATGGAATGGGCCGAGCTCGGTTGGGGCAGGCCGCCAAGCGAGGGCCTTGTGTTCACTCTCGGAGGGGCACTCGATTTCGCCTATATCCGGGACGGCAGCCTGCAACCCCCGCTGTACCTCGTCGGACGCGGAGCCGATATGGAACTCGACCTGCTCGACCGACTCGGCGCTCATACGGATTTACGCCAGACTGACGACGCCGACCTCGGGTGGAAATGGGTCACCACCGAAATCGACTCCGGACGACCGGTCATGGTATGGGCCGATATCGCCGAACTTCCTTACCTGCGCGTGCGGTTCACGATGAGCCGCCACGACATCGTCGTCATCGGCTACGACGCCTCTGCCCGAATCGCCTATGTCGTCGACAACGACCGTGACGCCGTCCAAACGGTCCCTTACGACGCGTTGGCGCGGGCCCGCTCCTCTACCGGCTTCCCGATACCCACGCGCCACACCACCTACGTCGTCGACTGGCCAACTTCCGCACCCGACCTCCTCACTACCGCGGCCGACGCTTTGCAGCGATCCGCCTACACACTCCGCAACGGCGGACCCGGCATTTTCGCCGCCGCGTCACCGAATGTGGTTGCCGGAACAGGACTTGCCGGTGTCCGCGCCTTCTCCAAAGATCTGTGTCACTGGTCTGACACCTTCGACACACCGACACTCCATGACGCCCTCAGCGCACTCGCTGCCTTCATCGAAAAAGCAGGCACCGGCGGCGGACTCTTCCGCCGCCTGCTCTCCCAGGGATGCACTGACCTCACCACCCACTCCCCTGATCCGGCCCTCCAGGCCGCCGCAGTCGCGGCGGGCCGAGCTGCACAAGCCTGGACGGCCGTCGCAGTTGCCGCTACAACCATCGACCACACCGCACAGCAACGCGCCACTCACGCCGCCCAACACGCCGCACTCCTACCACACCTCGAGGAGACCCTGGTCAGCGCGCTCGCCGATGCCGCGCAGTCACTGAATGCCCGGGCGGAATGACATTGCACAGAGTTTGAAGTGACGATTCGATGATCGCGTTGGATCCCCGCTCACACGGTCGCTAGAGCCGCTCCGGTCAATGGCGGAGCGATACGACCCGACAGGCTGTTCAATGCCACCCTTAGCGTCGCCTCGATGGCACGGAGGCCGTTTCGAGTCGCGCACCCGCGATCATCCAAACCGAACTGGCGATTTCCGTTCGCGCGGGTCTGCAGTCCGTCGGGGCCGGCAATGCTGGACAAGCGCATTTCCGGTGGCCTCATCCCCAGCCTCCACGGCCAGGTTCAGCAATATCGGATAGCCTGTCCCTTAGTTATGGACCTGCAGGTACTGTTCCTTCGACCGTCCCCGTTCTCAGTCGCGTCATGCAAACGCGGGAATCAGGATGACCGAATAATCTTGACAAGGCGCCTATTTCAACCAGTCTGTGGCTTCTTGATCGGGGTAGGAGAACGTCGCTCCAGGCTGTCTCGGTAGCCGTGAACCGTTGAGAACCTTGAACCTATGCATTACACGAAGTATCGTCTAATTCTCGCCCCAAGTACGTGGTCGTTTGCGGGCGAGAAGGCGCTGCGATGCGGCAAAAGCACATAGCATGGATGCCCCGGAGGAGATTGAAACCCCTGCAATACCCAACACACGCCTCTGCATGAGCATAAGGCCGTTGCTTTCGACGTGTACAAAGCCGTCGGTGGCCCCGAATGGTCGCGGATCGTGACGATGTTGGCGATGTTCGGCGTCGCCTTCCCGCTCATCGCCGCGGCGACGTTGGTTTCGGTGGTCCAGGATTCGGAGGGGCGCAACCCGATCCGGGTGGCCCGCGGAGTCGTGGCGACGCTGCGGGGACCTCTCTTCAAGGGTATGACACCCGTCCTCTTGCGATACGTCAAACCGGGATCTCATCCGAGCGACATCGATACCGAGCCGCTCCTAGAGCGTTGGCGAGCCGAACTGTTGGCGCCGAGGGCATTCTCGTGGACCATCTCAAATAGCAGCAATATTGAGTATCATCACATTGAATTCGAGCGGCGCGCGGCGCCATCGTCGGCAATCGCCAACGCCGCAAACAAACACAGCGTTTCGTCCGCCTCGCGCAACGTACGCGATCGTACGAGCCAGACTGGATCAAACGCGACGGGCGCTTTATCAGGTTGGTGGCAATATCGGTGCCCGGAACGTGCGACGGCATCGAGGCGGACGATGGCCGTCCGGTCGGCAAGGATGCCGACTACGTCGGTACGGCGACGGTGCCTAGTTCGACCGTTGTGCGGTTGTTGAACCAAGATCTACCTAAGAATGTGAATGCGAGCAGGTCCACGCGCGTGGTCCCGATGCGCGGCGACACTCGGTAAGCTTGTCGCGAGCGCGTCGGCCTTCCGATTACATTGCACATCAAACGATTTCGGTTCGGTTCGATCGTTACCGGATGCAGCACGGCCGCACCCAACGGTCAGGCCGCTTCGGGGTGATCGACGTCAGAGTCACCCTGAAAGGGTGCCGCATCGGGCTACCATCTCGTGCCGGGCGCACCGACCGCGGGCAAACATATGGGTTGACCGTCGATTTGACATTGCAACGCCCCGGTGAGCCGCGGAATTCTACTTTCCGGCAAAGTCCTCGATGCTGGTGATGTCGATGGCGAGGATCTCGCAAACCCATCAGCGTCGAAGCCGGTCGCAACAATGAAGCCAATGTTGACCACACGCCCGCTGTACCCAACCTCTAACACGTGAGCGGCGGCGGCGAACCTACCGGCATCTTGATCGAGCGGACGCGCATGAGACGACGCCACTTGTGTCATGCGTTTGGTCCTCAATCCAGTTGGGGCAATGTCGACTGGTTCCGGGTTTCCTTAGACTTTCGAAGGCCACCAGTTACCACGGCCAATCAACGAGGCGAGGGCCGGAACGGTGACTGTTCGCACGATAAAGGTATCCAACAGCAGTCCGGCTCCGATCACAAAACCGATTTGAATCATGCCCTGGAATTGACCTGCCATGAGTCCGAACATGCTCGCCGCGAAAATGATTCCGGCAGAGGTGATGACGCTGCCAGTGGACGCGACGGTTCTAATGACGCCGACGCGAATACCTCGGGACGACTCGTCCCGCAGCCGGGAAATGAGCAGCATGTTGTAGTCCGCCCCGACCGCCACCAACACGATGAAGGCCATGGGTGCCAACATCCAAGACAGTTCCTGACCCAACAAGAGCTGAAAGACGATAACGCCCAGACCCAAAGCCGAAACATAGGACAACACAACCGAAATCAGCAGATACAGCGGCGCGAGGACCGCCCGCAGAAGCAGAATCAAAACCAACGCGACGATGATCAACGTGGTGATCATGATATGTAGGAAGTCGTCGTTCAGGTATTTCTTGACGTCCTCGGTCAATGAGGTGGCACCAGCAACCTCGACGGTACTGTTCTCCAAACTGGTGTTGGGCACTGCGCCTTGTGCCGTCTGCCGAATCTTTCCGGTCAGCTCGATTGCCTCGTCGCCGAATGCCCCGTACTCCGTCGAAATTAGATAGCGAGCCACGTGCCCGTCCGCACTGACGAACACAGATGCCGCGGTTTGAAAGTCGATACTGTTGACGACGATGGCTGGAATGTAGAATCCCGCCATGTTTTGCGAGGAGGCTTTATCTTTCAGCTCCAGCAGATAGTTGGCCGCCTGCTCGAGACCAGCCTGCAGCTGATCCTTGGCGGGGCCAAGCTCTTCGAAGCGGCTACCGAAGGCTTGCGCATCGACTGCCATTGTGCCGATGGTTCCTTGTGCCGTCCTCACCAGTCCCCCAGGATCGTTGGGGTCTCCACCGAGGGCAACGATCGCAGACTTTACCGAGGCGAGGGTATGTCGAGCTTCTCCTAGGGTTTCGGCGATCGACGGCCCTCCAGTCAGCGTCGTCAACGCGTCGCGCAGTCGCGCTACGCGGGCACCGAGCGAATCGTCGCCGACCCCCACGAACAGTTCGAGCTGAGAGCGCAGTTGTACACAGGGCGGATCGACGTCGCACATTGAGCTGGTATTAAGTACGTTGATCAACGGCTCGGCAGACTTAGCAAGATCGGCAAGTTGCATTGCGGCATTAGCGAATTCATCGAACGTACCATTCATTGCCTCGAGCTGATCAGACGCGCCCTGCACCTCGGCTAACCCGGCGTCCAGCCCGTCGAAACCCCCTGCTCTGTCTAGCAAGTCGCTCGCTTCTACCGCTGCGGCGAACACGGGCTCCGACATTTCGCGCAAATCCGTGATGGCTGCAACCATCTGGTCGACTTTGTCGAGCATTGGGGTAAATTCTGCTGCGCGCGAATCGATCTCGCTGGCGGCATCGGCCAGGCCGGACCCGACGCGACCTGCCTGATATGCGACCGAGCTTTCCGTCAGCGGCTTGCCGTCGGGCCTCGTGATTCCGCGAACAGCTGTGACTCCCGGGAGTTGCGCCACTCGCGCAGCCATCTGTTCGAGATCCGCGAGGCCTTCGGGCGTCCGCATATTGGACTCGCTGTCGATCACCAGATACTGCGGTAGTACAAAGTCTTTGGGAAAGTGCGCATCGAGCATCGTGTAACCCTCGTTGCTCTGCAGATCGTCAGGTAGACCACTGCGGTCGTCGTAACTAACGTCTATAAAGGTTGCACACACAGCCAGCCCCAGCAGAAGCACCAGACTCATCGCAAGGACACGCACCGGCCGTCGAACCACGGCCACACCGACCCTCTTCCAGGCACGAGCCGTGCGGTCGCGTTTAGGCAGGGCTTTTCCTTTACCCGCCGCTACCGAAAGCACCGCCGGCAGCAGCGTGACTGACGCCAGAAAGGCAAGGGTGATACCTATTGCGCACGCGGGACCGGCGGTGGCGAAGAACCCTAGCTGCGTGAAAGCCAACGACGCGCACGCGAGTGCCACGGTGGCCGCTGATGCCGCAATGACCTTTCCGATTACGCCCGCAGCTTCGCCTATCGCGCGATCATATGCGAGCCCACCGCGGACGAACTCGTGGTATCGGCTGATGAGGAAAACCGCGTAATCGGTGCCGGCGCCGGCCAGAACTGCCGTCATGAACGCGACTGTAAAAGCGGACACGCCGAACCCTGCGAGGCCCAACGCGGCCGCAACTCCTCTCGCTGCCACGAGCGTTATTCCGATCATCATCAGCGGAAGCAGGGCGGTCACGAGCGACTGATAGATCAGCAGCAGAATCAGCGTGATAAGGACTCCGGTCACCACCGTGATCAACGCCATGCTGGATTCACCGATGACTACCATGTCGGTACCTGTGGCTGGCGGCCCCGTCACCCGCGTCTCTAGGTTCGAGTCTTGGGTCGTCTCTGCGACTATATCTCGGACCCTAAGGTCTGAAGCGTTGCCGTCAGGCGTACCGATGTCGCCCTGAATGCCGACCGGCAGATACCACAACTGGTTGTCGTGGCTGGTGAAGAGCGCTTTCCCCTGCGGCTCGTCAAGGAAATCCTGCACTCTGAGGACGTGTTCGGTGTCCGCCTTCAGCGCTGCAACCAGATTTCTCAGGACCTGCTCGTCACCTTGATCCAGGCCGGACTTGTCTTCCAGGACCACGATGACCGTCGTGCGGGAACCCTCTTCGTCGAATGCCTTCGCCATCCTGTCCAGAACTGCGAATGTGGGCGAGTCAGGAGGGAAAGCAGGAGCCGACTGTTCGCGCACGACACTCTCCACCTGAGGAAAAGCGATGTTCAACGCCGCCGCCAAGACGATCCAGAAGCCGATCACCCACCATCTTGCGCGCACAACGAAGTGCCCCAGCCGATCGAAACTCATGCCTCTGTTGGCCTTCACTGACCCCTACCTGACTACTCAAAATGTCGGTCCCACGCGCACCATTGCGGAAGCGCCCAGTTCACCTCGGATTTCCCTTCCCAAGGGAGAGGACCGATCATCATTCCAGATTCGATACTATCGGTATCGTATCCTAACCTATAGTTGTCGGGAATAGGTGGCGCCGCTGCCCAGCTCGCCACCGGCATCGAACGTCGTTACAGTCATCGTGCCGGCCGAGCGGCCCGATCGCCGTGGAGAGCCCGTATGCCGTCTCGCGACTCCGGCGATGCGCGACTCGCCGTTGCCGATCCAATGATTGCGACTCGCTCGCCGCATCGAGCCGAACGGCTTGAAGTGGTGGCACTGAGGCTAAATCACAAGTTAGGCAGCAATATTCGAAAGAATGAGTCCGGGCCTCCCCGTATCGGTGATGCCGTTGCGAGCGAGCTTGCGGTGCCTCCTGCGGTGAGGGCTCCTGCTACACACCCAAGCGCACGCTTCCCGTTTCGTCGCTACCGGGTTATCTCGCCGATCGTTCGCATCGCGACTGCTGGTCGTGGATCGAAAGTCCGCGCAGCCCTGGAGCGCACGATGAGTCAGCCGCAGGACTCGAAATGCAGAGTCACAGTTCGATCGGTACTGGATCTCGTGGCAGGTGTAGCTGACGCTCGGCGATGATGTTCAGCTGTATCTCAGTCGTGCCGCCATAGATTGTGGTTGCCCGACTCGCGAGCAGGTAGCTGGCCCATTTACCGGCAGTTTGGGATTCGTTCGCGGATGCGCCCTCGTGCCCGAATTCGGCGTGCACGACCTCGGCGGCGTGCTGGCCGAAGCGCATGTTCAGCAGCTTCGCCACACTCGACGATGCGCCGGGATCGGTACCGTCGATCTGCAGCATTGTGGAACGCAAGTTGAGTAGACGAACTGTGTAGCCCTCGGCAACGAGGCGTCCGATGCGATCTTGAGCAATGGCGTCGAGTTCGGTTTTCTGCGCGTAGCGCACGACGTCGTTGCAACTTGCGTAGAGCGGAAGATCTTTATTCGACAGTGACACTCGCTCGTTCGAAAGCGTGTTGCGGGTGACCTCCCACCCCTTATTCACCTCGCCGACGACATCCTCATCGGAAACGAAAACGTCCTCGAGGAACACCTCGTTGAACAGCGCAGATCCCGTCAGCTCCCGCAGCGGTTTCACGGTGACGCCAGCAGCTTTCATATCGATCAGGAAATAGGTGATTCCTTCGTGCTTCGGAGCCGTTGGATCGGTTCGCGCCAAGCAGAAACCCCGATCAGCGAACTGGGCCAACGAATTCCACACTTTAGTACCGGTCAACCGCCAACCGCCGATCACCTTGGTGGCTTTGGTCGTCAAGGATGCAAGATCCGACCCCGCGCCCGGCTCACTGAACAACTGACACCAGAACACTTCACCGCGCAGGGTCTGGGGCAAGAAGCGCTGCTGCTGTTCGGATGTGCCGTACGCGATCAGCGAGGGCACCATCCAGTTCGCCAACGCAATCTCGGGTCGCACGATCTTGGCTGCCTTGAACTCCTGCTGAATGATCACCTGGTCGACTGCGTTGGCATCACGACCCCATGGGACCGGCAGGTGCGGCAGAACCCAACCCCCGGCGGCGATCCGCTCGGTCCGCTCGTCGGCCGGGACGGCCGCCAGTTGTGCTACCGCGCAACGGATCTCGCCCCGCCGGCGCTCGGCATCGTCCGACAGGGTCACCTCGATCGAGGGCAAACCCGACTCGATCACGCGCTCCGTGACCGTGCGACTCCAGTCCGCGCTCCGCCCGAGTGCGGCGGCGATTCCGATGGCACGCCGGTAATAGATGTGGGCATCGTGTTCCCAGGTGAACCCGATACCACCGAGCACCTGGATAGTGTTCTGGGTGGTTGTGAGGGCCGCACGCGGTGCGAGCACGGCTGCGATTGCGGCTGAAAAGTCAACATGGCTCGAGGTGGCATCGTCGAGCGCGCGGGCTGCGTCCCAGACGGCAGCGGCTGCTCGCTCCGCGTCGACCAACATCGCTGCGCACTTGTGCTTCACAGCCTGGAACTGGCCGATGGGCCGACCGAACTGGTGGCGCACCCTCGCATACTCCGATGCGATGTGCGTGCACGCCGATGCGACCCCGACCGCCTCGGCCGAATAGAGAACGGCGGCGATGCTGCGTACCCTCGCCACGTCCAGGACACCGAGCACCCTGTTAGCAGGAACAACCTGCGCAGAGATCTCTATGTTTGCGATGGGACGCAAAAGGTCGACGCTCTCCACGTCACGAACGGTTAGGTCGGAGGCATCCAGTGCAATCCACGTCGGGAGCAATTCGCCTGCTCTGAGCGAAACCGGCAGCACCACAACGTCAGCGGCCGAGGCGCCGACTACTGAACTGGCAGTGCCTTCGACGTAGAGCAGGTCGTTTTCGATCCACCCGACCACGTTGGAACGCAGCGACGCCGCGCCGCATTGTGACCCATCGGAGAGGGACGGCAAAAGCTCGTCCTTCGCGTCCGTGTTGCTGCTCAGCTCGACGATGGCGGCCGCCAACACCGTCGGCACGAACGGACCAGGTGCGGAGGATCGCCCGAATTCTTCGATGACCACCACCAATTCGGAGTATCCGAACCCCTGACCGCCGAACTGCTCGGGAAGATGGAGCCCGAATAGCCCAATGTCGGCAGCTGCGCGCCAGTAGGCGGGCGGGATCTTCACCTTTGCATCAAGGGCTTCGTGTAGGTCCGCGGAAGTGACGGTCCGCTTGGTGAGCGATCGCACCGACTCGGCAAGTGCGAGGTGATCCGAACTGATAGCTATCGACACGGTATTGATCCTTCCCTGAGGGCCACCGACATGGTCAGTCAGCGCCTGACGGGATCATCTGGAGTGAGGGCGTTGATTCGGCCTGGGGCGGGCTTCGCCCAATTCGAGGTCACTTCGCGGGTAAAGCACCGTCCATGCCGCCGACGTCGGTGATCAGCCAATCCGAGTTTGTGTCGATGGTGATGTTGTAGGTGACCGTGGTTTGCGCACCCGCGGGAGTCTGCGCGCTCGTCGACGTAACGTTGAGGAAGACGTTTACCTTGTAGATTCCGTCGGCCTCGGACTCGACCACGGCGTCTATGGGGGCGGCTGTCGAAGTCCACTTGAGCGGGACGAGGATTTCCTGTAACTGCGGTGCTGTCGCGTCGAACTTGTTACCGAGTTGCGGCGAAGTATTGGCCTTCAGTTTCCCAAGCCACGCATCGACGTCCTGGAAGTTGATGTTCGATGCGCCGACTGCGTAGTCAGTTGCCACCTGTTCGGCCCGCTGATCGGCGGCGGCCCTCGCGTCCCTGTCGCTCAGATCGCTTTTGGCCGAGAGCCAAAGCCCGCCGAAAGCCGACACTGCGGCAACCAACACAACGATGACCGCACCGTAGACCATGGTCGACGTTCGGATCGAGATGGTCGCCCGCTCGCGGACATGGATGGTAGTAGCTAATTTTGGAGCTGCACCGGAGGTCTTCGGGTCGCCGTCCTCTGCTATCCGCTTCTCTGTTCTGTTTGCTGCTTGGGGTATCATCGGCGTTCCGATCTTGTTGCGGTGGAGATCATTTGATATTTATTTGCAGATGAAGAGCGCCGTCGTCACCGGTAGCGTTCAGCGCTTGTGAAATTAGCGCGCTGATGTCGATTTGCGGGATGGACGCCTCTGATGCGGCGGCGAGCGGTTGGATGATCGGCACAAGTCTCTGCAAGTCCGGACCGACCTCGATCAGGTAGGCCGACACGTTGTTCAAGAACGGCACCAACCCATTGCCTAGTACATAGTCGTCGGGAACTTTCCCGATCCTCGCTAGTTTCCCGATCGCCTCAGCGATGAGGTCTGCCTGGGTTCCGGAATTGCCCCATTCTGGGCCGGCCGCGGCCATCGAGGGGCCGGCCCATTCCATATCCGCGCCGATCGCCTGTAGATCGGTCATCGTGCTGCGAATTTGTGGGCTTCGACTCAGGATGGTGGCGGCCAACAGGCTGGTCGACTTTGCGAGCTGCGGAATCACCGATTCGGTCCCGGCCAAGCCCTGATCGAGCGTGTTGACGATGTTACTGAGCGCCTTTGGATCGAGTTGGTTAAGCAGATTGGTCACTGTTCGGGCGACCTCTGGGATCGATAGCGGCATCTGGATTGTCCCGGTGTCGATTCGCTGGCCGCTTTCGAGATAGGGTCCGCCGTCCCGAGTGGGAGTGAATTGGACATATGGTTCGCCGAGCGCGGAGAGATTCTCGATCATGACCGTGCTCGCCGTGGGGATCCGAAATTTGTCGTCGACTCGGAATTTCACCTCGACTCCCTCTGCGACGTTGTCAACCGAGGTGATCTCGCCTACCTTGACACCTCTAAGAAGCACTGGGGAACGCGGAGCGAGGCTTCCCGAGTTCGTCAGCAGCATGGTCGCGGTCGTGTAGTCCTTGAACCAATCCACGCGTATGACACCGAATGTCAGGTAGCCGATGCCGAACACCAACACACACACGATCGCAGAGAGTGACACCAGTGAGCTCAACTTCATCGGACTGCCCCGATCATCCTGAGAGTGTCGATAATTCGATCGACTTGGCCTTCGTTGGACAGTCCCGCAACGGCAGGTGAACCCTCGATGTGAACACCGACGATGTTCACCTTCGGTCCGTGATCGGCGAAAGGAATGACTTTTTCGCGAATCAACGCAACCAACTTGTTCAAATTCGACGGTGCCTGAAGATCCAAAGGTCGCGCTGTGAAGGCAAGTGGCATGAATGCCTTGGCTGCCGCGTTTCCGGCTGCCGCGAGTGGTGACACCCACGCCAAAGAACGGGTGATCGCTGCGAATCCGTCGTAGAGGCCTAATAACCCGATGAGCGACGTCATTGCGTCCGTCGCTTGAGTGACGCCCGCTTCAGTGAGTAGTTCGGCGAGTATAGTCGAATCTTCCATAACGACACCGGTGGTGGCCTGCATTCCGTCGAGAAACGCGTCTGCCTGGTCAAGGTGTACGGATACGTCCTCAACGTCTGCACCGACAACTTGGAATATCCTGGCCGTTTCCTTCGGATCCGCAGGCAGCACAGAGTTCATCCGGGTGATGATGTCCTGCATTTCGTGAATTGCTCCGCCTTGGACGAAGGTTGCAATGCCGGCCATCGTGTCTTCGATCTGCAGTGCAGGTTTCGTTTGCTTCCGTGTGATGGTTCCGCCATCTGGAATCGGATCATCGAAGCCGTTCGACGGCGTGATGAGGGCGATATAGATATCGCCGAGGACTGTAGCTTGGCGGAGCTCCGCGGTTGTTGCGGATGGGAGCTTGACCGATTTCGCGATGTCGACATCAGCGACGACATACCCGTCGTGTGCTTCGGTCGGATCCACGAGCGTCACAGCGCGTAAGGTGCCGACCCGGATACCATTGGACGCTACTTTGGCGCGCGCCGGCAGATTCAGTGCATTTTCGAACTCAATTCGGACGCGGTAAGTCTCTCCAGACACTGTAGTTCCGGGCAATGGCACCGAGGACGGGTCGAACGCGCAACCGTTCAGAGTCACGGCTGCTGCCAAAAGTAATGCGACCACTGTCGCGAGCCTCCGCGAAACGCGAACTCGGGGCCCCGCGGTCATCGCGCACCGGCTATGGCGAGTACCAACGGAACTAGCTGTACGTCCGCGAGCCCGTCCGCCGATGACGTGCACCGACCGGGTGCGATCATGTTCATCGCTGAACACACCTGGTTCGCGTTCGACTGCGAAATAGCAACGCTCGGTGGTGCATACGTCAGAGCGGGCTTGCCGCTGTGAGGGTCGGTCGAACGTTGGAAGGCTCCGGCAACCGGCGGAATCATCCGGATGATTTCCTCAATGGTGCCGACATTGGCGCCGATGAAATGAAGCAGTGGAACCGAGGCATCGAGGACCTGCAGGATAGGGCCGCCGAACTTGGTGGTGATGTCGTTGAGCCACGGGATGATGGCGCGAAGGTCATCAACGATGGGCACCACCGGAGCCAGTACTTCTGAGTTCACCTGTTCGAGGACCACGGCAAATCGAGTAAGCATGTCCTTGATGTCGCCCCAACCGGTGGAAACGCTCGCCGACAGGGAGCTGAGCGCGTCGACTAGCGCCCCGATGTGCCCGATCGCGGCATCGGGTGAGTTCAGTGCCCTACCCAGCTTGTGGATCAGGTCGTTGATCTGTGGCCCGGTGCCGGCGGTTGCATTGTCGAATGCGGTGATACCGTTGGCGATCCGGGCCTTTTCCGCAGGATCATCGGATCCGTTGAGTTCGTCAGCAAGTTCGCCGAGCGCGTTCAATGTTCGAGTCATACTCTTCGGCGTCAGCGTATGTGTGATGCACGTGTTCGGGTCCCAGTCCACACTCGCGTTGCCATCACCGATTACGGCCAGGTTGCGGTTGGCCACAATCGTATCCGACACCGTGGTCGCAGATATGTTTCCGCGCAACGGATGGTCCGCATCTACATCGAAGTCGACGCGCACTGCCTCGCCCTGCGGTTCGATATCGGTCACGGTGCCGACCGCCACGCCGAGCATAGTGACCTGGTTCCCGGTATAGAGACCGACAGCGTCGGGCATGAGGGCGCAGTAACTCTGAGTCCTTTTGGCGGGATCGAACACGATGAAGTAGGCGACGACCACGATTGCGCCTGTCACGATCACTCCAACGATCGACATTAAACCGCGGGAAGCAAGCAGCCGTTCCACTGTCTCAGCACGCCTTTCCGGGAACGGGTATGCATAGAGCAGGCGCCGCGATCGTGGCCGACGCTTGGTCGATAAGAACGCCACCTTGCGGAGAGACCACATGCTGTAGTCGCGATAGCAAGTCCTGCACACTCACGACGACTCCCCCGAGTTTTTCACTTAACCGCTGCATTTCGGGAATGGCTTCAGCAAGTTTGTGGGCCATCGGCTTCAACGTGGACTGCCACGTCGGCTCGAGCGCCGCGATGCGCGACAATACCTCGCCGATCGTGGTGATAGCTTGATCGATCTCCGCTCGTTTGTCGATCGCGATCGTCTCCATCAGATTTATTCTCGTGATCATGTCGCCGAGTACCGATTTCGACGCATTGACGGCGGTCAAATATTCGTCGACGAATGCCAACATTCGGGAAACGTCGTCGTTCTGCCTTTCGAGGACGTCGACAAGCGATTCGATCGCATTCCCTGTTCGTCGAATTCCCTCCGGGCTCGACGCGATCGCGGACTGCGCGGCCGCGAAATTCTTGCGTAAGGTTTCGCCGTCTACATCGGAGATAGGCGTAGCGGCATCCTGAAACACCTGCGACAGGCTGTACGGCAGCCGGACGTGGTCGGCTGGAATCGATCGTTTTCCCAACGCGGATGTGCCGGCCGGAGTGACGGCAACGTAGTGGCCACCCACGATGGTGAGCATTCGGATGTCGAGCGTTGTCTGGTCGCCAAGGAAGACGTCACTATCGACAGTGAATGTCATGTGGACGGTGTCGGAGCGTAGCTCGAGCGATGTCACCTTCCCGACCGGCACTCCGGCGAGGCGAACGCCATCACCGACCTTGATCGACCCGGCTTCGGACAGGTCGGCGGTATAGGTCGACTTGCCCAGTGGCACAACGAAGATGACAGCGCTAGCGACCAGGGCGAGCGCTACGACAACTGCACCTGCTATGCCCCAGCGCAACTCGTGCCGTTCGAGCGCTGCACCGTGCAGAATCGGCTTGTCGCTTGCGAAGCCAAACCTTCTGAGTGACCTTTGATTCAGCGTTTGCATATCGATATCCTTTGCCCGCCGATAAGCACGTTAAGGGGTCCCGGAGCCGACGCGTTCCCGTTCGTGCAGGTGAAATTCACGCCCGGCCCGGTGTCAGGTATGAGGGCATTGAGCGATTGAAGCAGCGCAGGTAAGCGGCCCAGAACCTCGACCGCGTGCTGCGGATCGGGGAACAGCAACTTGATATCGGTGTCGAAATCGGGATTGGTCTCGGTTGTAAGCCCCAGGGTGGCAAGCAGATCGTTGATCGGCCCCAGGATGGGTGGAGCGATGAGGGCGAATTCGATAATGCTGCCGATCTTGTCGTGCAACGTGGCGATCAAAGTCGAAAGTTTGGTGATCAGCGAGACCAGCTGCCCCGACTTCCCGCCGATCTTGTCGGAGACCGCCCTCAGGTTCGAGAAAAGGACCGAAATTACGGCTTGGCGGTCGGTGACGTAGTTGCTCAGCGTCTCGATCGACTTAAGTGCCGGTCCGATTCCAGCGCCGTTACCTTCGATCACGGCGAGCATGGTCTCCGCGAATTGATTCAGGGCGCCCGGTGAGAATTCGGCGAGAACGGGTTCCAACCCGTTGAACAGTGCTGTGATATCGAACGACGGAATGGTCTGCGACGTTCCGATCGTCGTTCTCGCCGCTATCTCAGCAGCCGACACCGCCGGTTGCTGGATATCGACGTACCGTTGGCCAGTGAGATTCTGATAGCGGATCGCGAGTTTGCTCGTGTCATAGATCGCTCGCTCGCGTTGCAGGGTGAATCTCACCACCGCCTGATTTGCGTCAAGCTCGATCGACTGCACCTTGCCGACTTGTACGCCGTACATGCGCACGTCGTCGCCGGACTTGAGTCCGTTAGCGTCGGTGAAAACGGCAGCGTAATCATGCGTGTCTCCCGACACTGGCCGTTTGACCGCTTGGACCACGAACGCCAGCAACACAGCGATGACGACCGTGAACAATGTCAACTTCCACGCGACCTGGAAGACTGGTTTCATCGCGCGCCTCCCGCTAGGGGAGCCGAAGAGGTCCCGAGCAGTGGTACCGACAACGCTGGGACTCCACGCAGCGTCAGCGCCAGGTTGAGTATCGGTCCGTCCGGTGTTTCGGTGAACGAGTTGTCCAGTCGGTCCAGTATTTCGCGGAGCTGGGAGCCGGATAGTTGCGGAGAGGGCACCATCTGACTCGTGATGTTCAGAATCGGTGTCAGCATGTCGGCGTAGCCGGTGAGGTAACGCTGCGCTGTGAAGAGCGTGTCGGCGACCGCCGGAAAGAAATCCTTCGCGATGGTGTTCACACCGGTGTCGAACAGATCGCGCTGGGTTCTCAACACTTCGATGTTTTTGAAGCGGTCCAGCAGCTTGACGGTGCCATCGATAAGCTCGGCGGCGCCCGTCAGCGTAGATCCATATTGACCGAGCAGGAAAGAGACGGGGTATTTCTGTGTGTCGGCGAGGTTCTGACCGGTCGCGATCATGGCTTCGATTAGCGGGGTGAACCACCCGAGGTTAGCGGCAACCCTCGTCAGGTTTTCGGCGAGTTGCGGGGTGAGCACCTCGGTGCTCGTCTGCGAGAGGGACCGGATAAGCGCACCCATGGTGGCGTCTTGCGCCCTAGCCGGATCGTCGCTGAGATCGACTATTTCGTTCTCCTGCAACGGCGAACCGCCGTCCCTGCGTTTCAGCTCGACCTCGCTGATCCCGAAGAGATTTGCCGGTGCGTAGTCGATGGCGAGGTTGTCGGTGACGCCGAAAAGCCGTGACTGGTTCAGCTTCAAAGTGATCAGCTGTCGCCCGGCCTCCCCACTGTCAATCGCGGCAATCGAGCCGACGTTCACTCCATCGAGACGGACCTGGGTACCTGGCGCGATACCGTCCCCGATCCGATCCGTCTGTAAAACGATCTCCATCCGGTTGTCCCCGCGGGCATTGTCGATCACGATCCACGAGATCGCGACCACCGCGACCACCGCTAGAGCAAGCACACCCGTTACTTGTGAGCGGCGCTTAGTGGTCGATACGCCTGGAATTCCGTATATCGGCATAGCCCTAACCTGTGAATTCGATCGATGAATTGAAACCCCACAGCGCGAGGGTCAGCAACATGTCGAGGGCGATGATCGCCACGAAGCTCGCGCGAACAGCCCGACCAGATGCAATACCCACCCCCTCCGGCCCGCCGGTCGCGAAAAAGCCTTGGTAACAATGGATCAGAATGACGGCGATGCAGAAGACGAGCACTTTGATCACCGCTGCGGTCACGTCCCAGCCACTGATGAACTGAAAGAAATAGTGGTCGTATACACCGGAGGCTTGTCCGTGCAGCAAAACGATGACCAAGCTGCAGGAGAAATAGCTCAGGATCAACGCGATCAGAAACGTCGGAACGATCGCGATTGCCCCGGCGATCACCTTGGTCGTGACAACGAAAGGTATCGACCGCAGGCCCATCGCTTCCAGCGCATCGATTTCCTCAGAGATTCGCATCGATCCGATCTGAGCAGTCATCCGACATCCGGCCTGGGCCGCGAATCCGATGCCGGCAGCGATCGGGGCCAACTCGCGAGTGTTCGCGAATGCCGAGACGAGGCCGGTGACGGGGCCCATTCCAATGATGTCGAGGGTCGCAAACGATTCGATCCCGACCGAACCGCCCATCACCAGGCCGAGCACGATCAGCATCGGAACAGTGCCACCGCCCACGATGATCGACCCGCGCCCCCACGTCATGTCCGTGATGGTGCGCATTGTCTCGGCGCGATACCGCTTGAGCGTCATCGGGATCGACGACAGGGCTTGCCACACGAAACTCAAGACGAAGCCGATTGTTTCTACCGGTGCCGAGGACCTGCCGCGTTTGCCGAGGATCCGTTTCGCCAAGCCGACGTGCTTGGGTGCATAACCGGACGGGGGCATCAGGCTAGCCTCACTGGAATGAACATCGTGACCAATTGAGTGATCAATAAGTTCACGATGGTGATCGAGACTACTGACAGAACCACAGCGGCATTTACGCCGTCGGCGACACCGCGTGGACCACCCTTTGCTTCGAGCCCGCGCTGACAGGCAATCACTACGACAAGAAACCCGAAAATCATTGATTTGAGGACGGATACCCATACGTCGGCGAGGGTCACAAACGAACCGAACGTTCCCCAGTAACTACCCGGTGTCACGTCTTGTCCACCGACCGCCACAGCGTAGCCAGCCGACACGCCGACGAAGATGATCAGGATATTCAGCATCGGCGCAACAATCACCATCGCGACCATGCGCGGAATGACTAGCCGGTGTATAGGGCTGATGCCCATTGTGCGCAAAGCATCGATTTCCTCGCGAATGTTGCGGGCGCCCAGATCCGCTGCGATCGCCGCGGCGCCGGCGCCGCCCAACAGCAGACCTGTCGCCAACGGGGCGCCCTGTTTGATCACCCCGAGGCCGCTGGCGGCTCCCAGTAGAGAATCCGCGCCGAGCTGATGAATCAGGTTACCGACCTGCACCGAGACGATCACGCCGAACGGCACCGCCATCAGGATCGCTGGTAGCGCCGTCACAGTGATCAGATACCAGCACTGTTGAAGCATCTCTCGCCACTGAAACTTCAAACTGACAATATCGCGGCCCGCGCCACCGACGGACTCCCTGGCGACGTCCACTGCTCGACCGAACGTCCGCAAGCTCGAGACGACCGAGTCGGAGAAATTCTTTCGCACGATCCTTACATATGGGGCAGCTACCCTGTCTGGAGCGCCTCGCGTAGCGGTCGCATGTACATTTGCATCCGTCATTCCTTACCCCTAGATTTCGGCTGAATTAATCGCACATAAATCGCCGTCTATGAGGGACCAAAACGGCGGCCGGCACGGATGACCCAGCAGGCTGGGGAACATCGTCAGACTTTCGCAGGAGTGCTGCTGGATCAGCCGCGCACCCACAATCGAACGTGCTTAGTCGAGTCACTGGTCGCCATTCTCGACGCGCCGTGTTGAGGTTATTCCGGCCGGGATGGCGGGCCGAAGCGTTTCTATGCCGTAGACGTAGTCGTTCAGGTCGTAGTGGCGGTTCTGCCAGTACATTTCGCCATGGGTGGACGGCCGAAATGGCGAATCTCCGTGGTGGTCGAGGTAATACGTGTTCGACCCCGCGCATGTTGGGGTGAACAACATGTTCGATTCTTGTCGCTTCAAGCATTTCTTGAAGTACGCATCGTGGACGTTTCGGCGGATTTCGCAACTTGTAGCACCACGTTTGTTCGCCTCACCGATTGCCCGGCTCAGGTGAGCTGTGGTGGCCTCGATCATCCAGATGTAGGAACCGAGCACAAACCCGTAAGGCCCGATGACAAGGAATAAGTTAGGAAAGTCCGGGATCGACACACCATGATAGGCCTGGAATCGATTATTTTGCCAGAATTCTCCGAGCTCTAGACCGCCGCGTCCGACAACCGGGAAAGGCGGCATCGACCCTTTGTCCCACAGCTTGAAACCTGTGGCACAGATCAGCACGTCGAACTCGTGCTCGATTCCGTCGACCGTCACGACACCCTTCTCAGTGACCCGCTCGATGGATTCGGTCACCAAGCTCACGTTGTCGCGATTGAAGGTCTTCAGATACGTGTTCGACATGGACGGACGCTTGCAGCCGAACCCATACTGCGGGATCAATTTCTCGCGGGTGACCGGGTCGTCGACCTGGGAGCGCATCCATTTGCGCATCTGATGCTCCGTTGCGCGTCTGCTGAGGTCGTTCAGCCACGCCGGTCCCACCAGCATGGTGCTCATAGCGAGTTCTGTTCCGACCGTGCCGACAGCGCGGAATGCGGACCGAAGAGTTCGACGGCCCAGAATTCGTCGACCACGAGACCCGATCTCCGCGTCGGGTTTAGGACCCAACCAGATCGGCGTTCGCTGAAACACCGTGAGTCTGCCGACCTGCTCGGCGATCGCCGGCACCAGTTGCAACGAGGTCGCGCCGGTGCCAATGACAGCGACCCGTTTTCCCGTGAGATCCACGTCGTGATCCCACAGTGCGGTGTGCATCAACGAACCTGCAAACGAATCGAGTCCGTCGATGTCGGGCAGCTTCGGCCGCTCGAGCCCACCGACGGCGGGAACCAGGAACCGGCACGTGATCTGTTCCCCGCCGTCGGTACGCAGCCGCCAAAGGTTCTGCGTCTCATCGAATTGAGCGTGTTCGATCTTGGTGTTCACGCGTAACTTCTCACGCAGGCCGTGCTTGGCGACAATGTCTTTCGCATACCGAAGTAACTCCGCGCCTGGGGCGAAAACGCGCGACCAATCTGCTCGCTGTTCGAAGGAGAAGCTGTAGATGAACGACGGGATGTCCACTGCCACACCAGGATAAGTGTTGGCCAGCCAAGTCCCTCCGACGTCGCCCCATTTCTCCACTATCAGGTAGTCGTGGATGCCTTTACGCTGCAGGGCGATAGCGGAGGCAATTCCACCGAACCCGGCCCCGATGACGACGACTTCGTGATCGGGAACCTCTTCTTCAGAACTGGCCGTCGTCTCGACTTGCGTACTCGAGGTCATGCGCGGGATCCTGTCGTTGTCAGTTTTTCATTATTTGAGATGGTCGACGAGAGTGCCCTCGGCACCGAACAATTCAGCGCGCCAGTACGCCAGAAGCGCCTCGTTGTCGATGTCGGACGGGTGGAAGCCCGGCTTCATATAGCGCAGCAGGGGTGGCGTCAACCCTTTGAAAAGCGGCCCTCGCAGCGTCGCGACAGTTCCGCGTGCAATCCGCACCGGATTGCGCCCATCGGGATCCTGGACCAGCGACACCAACGTCGCCACAGCGATGAGTGGGAATGCAAGGCTGGACATTCCCGCCATCATCGCAATCCGCAACCACTCGGGACCGCCGACGGTCTTGTAAACATCGAAAGCCACCGCCTTGTGCTCGACCTCTTCGAGTGCATGCCACATCAGCAGGTTCTTGACCTCCGGATCGTGGGCCATGTCTTGCACCTCTTGATTCGACAGGATGCGCTCAGCGAGGATCGCCGTGAAGTGCTCAGCGGCCGCGGTCATCGCCAAAGGCATGAGGCTGGGTAGCCAATCTTCCAAGCGCTGAATCGGCTTGAAGACTGCATTCATGAACTTGGTGCTGTAACCGATCTCCACGAGCTTGTCGTTGAGGGAACGATGTTCTTGTCCGTGCGACATCTCCTGACCGATGAAGCCGCGAATCTGCTGGCGTAAAGCAGGGTCCTTGATCTGGTCGCTGTATCGGCGCACCGACCGGATGAACAACTCCTCGCCAGGTGGAAACGACATCGATAGCATCGCGATCAGGTGGCTGAAAACGAGGTCGTTGTTCGCGAAGTGGCGCACCATCGGAGTTGGCTCGCCGAATTCGAACTTGATTCGGCGGAGCTTGACTCGGTCCACCGGGGCGATTGGTGCGGGCTTGCCGTGGTCGGCCGGATTCAGAGAAGTGGATCTGCGAGCCGTAGTCATTGGTATTCCTCCAGTAGATACGTTTGATATCACACACTGTGAACGCAGTATGCGTTGGGCCTCATCGGGAGCGTCAACGACGGCTCCTTGTGGTCGCCGGCACCCGGAACAGCAACGCGCGACGCCGCTGCCTTCCGCCGCACAAGCTCGTCTACTGCCGGTTCGAGCTTCTCAGAACAGTACATGTATGCGGTACCCCATGTCACGTACTTTTTTCAGAAAAACTAGACAAGCCCGCTGACCGCCTTAGTCATTTCAGCGAACAACGGCGGCCGATTCGCCCCGGGCAAACTACCCTGAAGCTGAATTCTGTTGTGCTCCCATATCATTGAAACCTATCGAAGTACATGCACCAAACACTTGCGTGCGAAGCCGACGTTCACCCGGGGTTGGGAACCGAAGGTACCGCAATGCAGCCGAAGTGCGAGAGATCTAGCCGACAACTGTCGCCGACGTACACGACCCGGGCGACAGTTCTGCCCGTTCGAGGGCATCCGAGACTACCGTTTCTGTGGATCGCGACAGCTGATTCTTCGCCCGTGCGGCAACCGAATTGGGTGCCGACGCGGCGTACCGCTGGCCGCGAGTTAGGCCCGGTTCGACCCCAGAACGCTGGTAGACCAGCGGTATCGAACATTGCAAACCCACTCGGACTTTGCTGGTCCACCGCTCCGGCAGGCCAAAGTGAATTCGAGCCGTCGCAGTTGTCTACCAATCGCGGAGGCAGCTTTGCCTTACGGCATGAGACTGACGATGTAACCGTTCAACCTAGATTCAAGCGCATTCGAGATCATCTAAAGGACACGAGTACGGCCCCCCACTGGACTGGAGGCCGATCGTCACCTGGCGGTTCCTCGCCGTTTGTTGGACTAACGGGCAAAACGAGACGAACAAGCCGCTACCTCAGCACGAGCATGCAGGCGGTCCGCTTGGCTCCAGCCGAAGAGGTCGAGCGATTCGCGGCCAGTTCAACCAAGGAGAGCCGGCCAGCGATGCAAACGAAGCGCTCACTCCGACTGATACAGATCCAACTCCGCAGTCGACTACCGTTCTCCATCTGCACTATTCCGCACAGGCAACGGCAGTATCGAAGTCCACAGGGGTGAGGCAAAGTCGATAGTCAGGTGGGTTGAGCTGCGGGTTTGATATGCGACACGCCGAAGAATTCAGGTTTGGGCGCAGGCGCGGCGGGACCGTTGATCATGAAGGTTCCTATGCCGTCTGATCCTCGGAGAGCCCGCCGTGCCTGCTGTCTCATCTTCACCTATCGATGCCCTTGCCCGCCAGTTCGAGCCGGTCGCGGAGATCCCCGCCGCGGTTCGGCGAAGCTTGCTCGACGCCCTCGAATCGGTTCCGGATCCACGTAAGAAGCGTGGTGTGCGCCACCGGTTCGGTGCAATAGTGTTCGTCTCGATCTGCGCGGTGGTTTCGGGCGCGAAGTCGTTCGCCGCGATCGCCGAATGGGCAGCCGACGCGGCCGGGGACACCCTGCGGGGTATGGAAGTAGGAGCGCCGGACGCATCCACGATCCGTCGGGCGTTGACCCGCGCGGGTGGAGACGGTTTCGACGCGGTGATCAGCTCGTGGATCGCCACGCGGCTGTGCGCTGCGCGGGCGGCGGGGACCGCAGGTCGGCGTCGGGCGGTGGCCGTGGACGGTAAAACCCTGCGCGGCTCACGGACCGGCGATGAGCGGGCCCGGCATTTGATGGCGTGCTTGGATCACGGCGCAGGTGTGGTGCTCGGGCAGGTCGACGTCGACATCAAAACCAACGAAATCCCCATGTTTGCAACACTTCTCGATTCCATCTCGGATCTGACCGAGGTCGTCGTGACCGCGGACGCGATGTATGCCCAGCGCGGGCATGCCGAGTACCTGCACGGCCGGGGAGCGCATTACGTGCTCACGGTGAAGGGAAACCAGCCGAAGCTGCGCCGCCAGTTGGCGTCGCTGCCCTGGGGCGATGTCCCCGACGGGCACCGTGAGACCGACACCAGCCACGGCCGCAAGGTGACCCGCACCTACAAGGTGGTCACGATCGCCGCAGGAATCGCGTTCCCGCACGCCGCGCAGGCCGTGCGGATCACCCGTACCCGCAAACGGATCGGCAGCAGTGCGCGGGCGTCGCAGGAGACGGTGTACGCAGTTACTTCGCTGACCGCGCCACAAGCTCAACCGGGCGAGTTGGCCCGCTACATCCGTGGGCATTGGCGGGTGGAGAACAAGCTTCATTGGGTCCGCGATGTCACGATGGGCGAGGACCTCTCGACCGTGCGTACCGGCGGCGGGCCGCAGATGATGGCCAGTCTGCGCAACCTCGCGATCAGCCTGCTGCGACTGGCAGGTCACGACAACATCGCAAAAGCACTGCGGCACAACGGACGAGACCCCAAACGGGCACTAAAACTGGTGACTGCCAGCTGAAACACGACTTTGCCTCAGCCCTGTCGAAGTCCATGGCGAGTTACAACGGACGGCCAGAACGAGACTGATGTGACGAGTGAAGGCTCTGCAAGGGAATCGGTGCGTTACCTCATCGAGCAACAGGTCCCCGTAGACTCGACGTTGTGGGCACTTGCAGACTAGAAAACGAATTGACGGTATCGTTATGCGGCCGCTGAAGTCGGCGGATGGTGACTATGTGGACCCGCGAACCGCGCGGTCACGGGCCCGACTCATCGAAGCGGCAACGTCGTTGCTTTCTTCGGGGGGAGTCGGGGCTGTGACCATAGAAGCGGTGACAGCGCTGTCGCGGGTTGCGCGTACGACGCTTTACCGGCAGTTTGGGAGCAGCACCCACCTCCTCGCCGCCGCCTTCGAGCATCTCCTACCGCCGGTGGTATCGCCCCCCGTGGGAGGCGATCTTCGAGCTCGACTCGTCGAAATAGTGTGTCGGTCGGCTGAGTTGATCGATGCTGCGCCAGTACAGCTCTCTGTTCTCTGTTGGGTGGGACTCGGCCCCGCTCAGCTAGACAGCGGTCACCCGGTCGGAGTCAAAGGAGACAACCTGGTCGGCGTCGACAGCGACGCCGTGGAGTCGCTGCGGGCCCAAGTAGTCCATCGATATCGACAGCCCTTCGATGATTTGCTCGATAGCCCCCAAGCGAGGCGGCAACTTGGTGACTTCGACACGACCTTGGCCATAACGCAACTCGTGGGTCCCCTGGTTTTTGCACGACTCGCCGGTCTGCATTCGTTGGGGCCGAGCCAACTCACTCAGATTGTCGACGATTTTCTTGCGGCCAGAAAGGCTGGTGCCGAGATCAGCGACAGCGGTCGCCCTTTGGTCCGAGGTCGCGTAGCTCTGGCCAAGGTCGAAGATCGTTCGGAAGGCCAGGCCTGACCACTCAATCAGCGCTAGCGGAACCGATGATGAGACCCGTCGCCGCACGAAGCGATCACCGCTGGCGTTGCCTGGCAGCACGCGAGTTGCACTTGCACGGATCGTTTTGCTTCCCAGATTACCCAATTCTGGATGCGCTGGTGCCCTACGCAATCGCGAGTACGGCCGTATTGGACCGACGATCGGAACCTTGATCAGGTCCACACCTAATCGAGCACGTCATCCTTCATCAGTCTGATCTTGACTGCTGCGGATGTTCTCTTGACGATGTGCAGTCGCTGACTGCGTTTCGCTACTGCCCATAGCGCTAGTCCGGTCGGGCAATCTCCGCCATCGCAGACGGCGTCTCACCTGCGGTTGCACTGACACCCGGGTCGGTCATTCCACCGACGCGCGCCGATGAAAAGGCGGTCGACCGGTTCCTTCCAGCCTGTAGCGACCCCAAAAGTCGAGGTCCCCAACTGTTGCAACCGACTCTCCTTCAGGCGTTTTCAACCTGGCCTTGGCGCGTCTCCCCCGCAGAACCTCGCAGAGCTGAGGGGCTGGCCGGGTGCGGCCGTACCAGCGATAGAGACCATCGATCGGCTGGAAAACGCCGCGCAGCTCGATCTCGACGTCGAAATCGCAACCGTCGATCGTCAGTCTGCCGGGTCCTATGTAGTCCGAGCGTTCGTGTGAATCAGCCATATGTGCTGTCTTCCTTAGGGTTTCGGATTGCTTCTTGCGGTCAGCCGACACCTTCGCATCCACTCCCGCCCTCATGAGAGTGTGGTCCTCTCGGAAGCAACATCGGGACTTGACAACCGACGCGCTTACGCACAAAGGTATAGCATACTCCGAGTAACGGCTACTGCCTCGTTGGTCAAACTCGCTGGAAGGCAAACGCGTCTGCGAGACGACCAACGCCCGCCACACAGGCGGATGCGGATACCGGAAGCACTCGAACTCTGCAAAGGATGGCGAAGATGACAAGTCAAAAAGTTGCAATGAACAACGACAGCACCTCCGGCGATCGCTCGGTGCGGGTAGTCGGGAGGAGGCCGGTAGACATCCAGAAGTCCGCTGGCCGGCTACTGAGATCGTCTGCGGAGAAGTCTTACGATGCTGAAGTCGACATCGACTGGGACAGTCCGTGGGTGCCAGACAAGAAATGGCTACCCGAACACAGGACCTCGCTCTACGGTACAAAGATCTGGCAGCGACTCACTCCGGCACAGCGAGTGGAGCTAGGCAAACATGAAATCGTGAGCATACTGAGCTTCGGCATATACGCCGAGAATTTCTTGAGCTCTGCATTGCTACGCACGGCCGCCAGAGGCGACCTCACGGACGACAAATCGCTTTACGCCCTGACTGAGGTCGGCGACGAGTCGCGCCACTCGACGATGTTTGCTCGATTGATCAATAAAACTGGTATCGCGCCATACAAACTACCGATCGGGACTCTAACCTTCGCGAAGATCCTTCACTTTATTCCTCTCGGGCCGTCCGTATCCGGCGCGACGTTGCTTATCGAGGAAATACTGGACCGAGGCCAGCGTGAAGCAATGAACGACGAAGAATTACAACCGCAACTCAGGCAACTCATGAAGATTCACGTACTTGAAGAAGCGCGACATATTACGTTTGCGCGGATGGAACTCGTTGACGGCATGCAAAGCCGTCGCAGAGTGACACGAGCATGGCACCGCGGAGTACTCGCCGTCATCGCAAATCTCGCATACCCGATTCTAGTCAATCCACGTGTGTACCGATCAGTCGGCATACATCCAGTGAGGGGATTCATCGCATGCCAATTCGGCCCCCACTACAGAGAGAATCTTCAGTTCATGTCGGAGCCGATGATTCGTTTCTTCTATGAAGCGGGAATGCTCGACGGAAAGATCACCGGCTGGCTTTGGAGATTGAGCAGAAGCCTTCCGGACGACTTGAAGTGACTGCTTCGCATCATATTTTCCGATGATCCCGCCGCGCGGCACCGCTCGTCGCGCGACTTCCAAGACAAATGACTCCAACGACTGCAAACTCACCCTAGAGGATACAAATGACGACACGCACAACCAGGAAGTCGAAGCCCAGTTCGGCCGGTGCCAAGATTCACCGCACAGACGTACTGATAGTCGGCAGCGGATTCTCCGGACTAGGCATGGCGATGCAGCTTCGCAAGGCTGGACTCGATGATTTCCTTATCATCGAAAAGGCATCCGACATAGGCGGAACGTGGCGCGACAATGTATACCCTGGTTGCGCCTGCGATGTGCCGTCCTACATGTACTCGTATTCGTTCGAACCCAGATCCGACTGGAGCAAAGTATGGGCGGGGCAACAAGAGATCCAGGACTATCTCACCGGTCTGGCCACGAAGTACGACTTGTACTCCCGCACGCACTTCGGCTGTGCTCTCTCCAGCGCCTATTGGGATGAGGCTGAATCGAGATGGCGTGTCACGACATCTGACGGAAGCGAGTATGTCGCACGCTTCCTAATCTCCGGAATTGGCGCTCTCCACATACCGAACATTCCCGACATCAAAGGTCAGGACACATTCAATGGGCAATCGTTTCATTCAGCACAATGGGATCACGAATGCTCGCTGGAGGGTAAGCGGGTAGCCGTGATCGGCACCGGCGCAAGTGCCATTCAATTTGTGCCCAAGATAGCGCCGCTAGTCGCCGAATTGCAGCTATATCAGCGGACACCAGCATGGGTGCTTCCGCGCAGGAACTTCTCCGTCCCGGGTTCCCTCCAAAAGATGTTCGCCCGCACACCCCTGCTGCCGAGAATCCTGCGCTCCGCGATCTACTGGTCCGCGGAATCTCTGGCGATCGGGCTCAACGGGCACTCCAACCTGATGCGGCCAATCGAATATATAGCGAGGCGGAACATCGCCCGTTCCATCGATGATCCTGCGCTACGAGAGCGTCTGACTCCCGACTATCGAATTGGCTGCAAACGAATCCTCGGATCGAACGACTACTATCCGGCTCTGAACTTGCCGTCGACAACCGTGATCACCGATGGAATCGCAGAAATCAACGAAGATCGTATCGTTTCTACGGACGGCCAGGAGCGCAAGGTCGACGTAATCATCTATGCAACCGGATTCCACGTCACCGACGGATTCGACAGCCTTAAGTTGAAAGGTTCTACCGGTCTCGAGTTGGCAGCACATTGGAATAACAGCGGAATTAACACCCATCTGGGAATTACGGCAGCCGGATTTCCGAACCTCTTCTTCCTACTCGGGCCGAATACGGGGCTGGGTCACAACTCAGTAGTTTTCATGATTGAATGCCAAATCAAATATGTGCTCCAAGCGATTCGGTTGACTTCCGAACGCCAAGCAGACGCACTCACCGTGCGAGAGTCTGTTCAAAATGCCTTCAACAGCACAATCCAGCGCAAACTGGCCAACGGAGTCTGGACCAACGGCGGCTGTACAAGTTGGTACCTCGATTCGAACGGTGTCAACCGGACAGTGTGGCCCGGCTTCACCTGGCAGTACTGGTTACAGACTCGCAAGGTGTCCGAGTCCGACTTCGAATTTACCGGACGTCCAGAATCGAATACGACAAAGCGGGATACAGCAGGCGCCGACATGGCAGAAAAGGCGAAGTCATGAGGACATTTTCGAATAAAGTCGTTGCGATCACGGGAGCGGGATCAGGAATTGGGCGCGCACTCGCGCTGCAGCTTGCCGCAGAGGGCTCCCGATTGGCGTTGTCCGACGTCAACATCGACGGGGTTTCCGAAACGGCCGCGCAGTGCCAATCACTGGGCTCTCTTGCTCGAGCCTATAAGCTCGACGTCGCCGACAGAGAAGCGTTCAAGGACCATTGCTCGGCGGTAATCGAGGACTTCGGCTCCGTCAACATGTTGGTCAACAACGCCGGCGTGGCTCTGGGCGCCGACGTCCTCGACATGAATTGGGAAGACTTCGACTGGTTGATGGGAGTCAACTTCTGGGGTGTCGCGAACGGGACGAAACTGTTCCTCCCCAAACTCATCGAGTCGGGCGACGGGCACGTTGTGAATGTTTCCAGTGTATTCGGGCTGATGGCGATTCCTAGTCAAAGTGCCTATAACGCCGCCAAGTTTGCGGTCCGAGGGTTCACCGAAGCCCTTCGACAAGAAATGAAAATTGAACGCCACCCGGTTGGCGTGACATGTGTGCATCCAGGTGGCATAAAAACAAACATAGCGCGTAATGCTCGCGGCGTTGAGGCCATTGGCGACCTTGGGAAGATGGTCGAGCACTTCGACCGAATAGCCTTGACAACACCGGAGCGAGCAGCGAGCGCGATCCTGAAGGGAGTGCGTCACAATAAGCCTCGCGTGCTGATTGGACCAGACGCTCGGGGATTCGATGTGATCACTCGGGTGGTTGGGCCACGCTATCAGGATATAAATGCGCCTTTGGCCCGCCTGGGCTACGCGATCGGGCGGAAGTCGGGTTTGCTGCGTAGCGAGACGCCGTAGCTTTTTCGCTCGCAGCCTGAGTTATTGAACTATTTGTCATAAATCACGAAGGATCTGTACCTTGACTTCATTGAGCCCTGGGCTGGAACTCCGCGTTGCTGAAGTTTTCCAGGAGAGCCCACAGGCGATATCCATCGTCTTCGACGTCCCGGATTCGGGCGTCGAGCATTTCCAGTATCTACCTGGCCAGTTTCTAACGCTCCGTGTTCCGAGCGAGAGGGATGGATCTGTTGCACGTTGCTATTCGTTGTCGAGTTCTCCGCACACCGAAGATACCCTTGCGGTCACGGTTAAACGGACCGAAGGAGGATACGCCTCCAACTGGTTGTGCGACAACATCGAATCGGGAATGATTTTAGCAGTACTTCCCCCTGCCGGCCACTTCACTCCAAGGGACCTCGATCGAGACATGGTGTTGTTCGCTGCCGGCAGCGGTATCACTCCTATCATGTCCATTATCAAATCCGCACTGGCCGAGGGCTCGGGCCATATCACGCTGTTCTATGCGAATCAGGACTCCGAGAATGTGATCTTCGGTCCAGACCTAGCCCACTACGCAAAGCAATATTCGGAACGCCTCGACATTCAGAGCTGGCTTGAGAGCGAGCAAGGTTTGCCGACCGCAGATGTCGTGAAATACCTGTGTTCGGCGCACCGAAATTCTGAATTCTTCGTCTGTGGCCCTCCGCCATTCATGGATCTAGTCGTTAGATCTGCGGAAAGCGTGAACGTCACCCACGACAGAATACACCGCGAGGTTTTTCAATCGCTGCATGGTAATCCCTTCGAGGTGAAGGAACGCGCCAAATCCGCCTCGGCCGAAGACAGCGCACAAGCGATCGTCTATCTGAACGGCGAGAAGATCGAGATCGCGTGGCCGAGAGATCTCGGGCTGCTGGACGCGCTATTGAACGAGGACTACTCACCACCGTACTCATGCAAAGAGGGGAGTTGCGGCGCGTGCGTGTGCAGACTGCTGCAGGGGGATGTGGCCATGTTGGCGAACGATATCCTCGTCGCTGCCGACATCGCGGAAGGCGAGCGCCTAGCATGTCAGGCACTCCCTTTGACCGATGAGGTTACCGTCACCTTCGACATCTGACCACAACCTCGAAATCGCTTCGCTCGTGGTCGCTGTCCCTTTTCGACAACTAGCGGGGGGAGACATCCGTGCGCGCCTCCGCGAGAAATCGGAGTGTCATGTAGTCTCGGCACGTTAGACGCGGGCGTAGCATCAACAGTCGGAGACGGTGTGGTCAAAAGGGTTGACGCACGTTCATCTCGTTGGTTCGATCACCGCGCGGCGGTACGTGCGGACATAGTCGAGGCGGCTTTTCGCGCTTTCGACAAGAATGGCCCAGACGCACACATGGATGACATCGCCAAAGAAGCTGGTGCTACAAAAACCAAGTTATACAGACACTTCAACGATAAGCGCGATCTGCATGATGCTGTCGCTCGCCGTGTCAAGGCCTTGCTCTGGGAGGGCGTTCTTGGAAGCATCAATTTCGAGTCGGACTCTATCGACGACATTATTCACACGGCGGTTAGTCAGTACGCGCATTTGGTAGATCTCCATCCGAACGTATTTCGCTACCTGATGCGTAGCCATTTCTCCGACCGTTCTGGAGGTCCCGACCCTGCTCTGGATGACACCCAGCAACTTGCGACGCTCATCTCCGATCACTTCGCATCGGCACTGCAAAGTTCGGGAGTGAGCACCAAAGGGATCGACATGACTGTTCGTTCGATTGTCGGCGCCGGTCTCTCGGCCACCGACTGGTGGATCGAGTCTCAGTTCAGTCGCAGCCGAGCCTTGTCTTTAGACGATTTCATCGGTCAGCTCAGCGTAATTATTTGGGGTATCATCGACGCCACCAGCCGTTCGCGAAACGTCGAGTTCAGGCGCCATTTGCCCCTAGATTCGTCTAATGTTCGCGTCATAGACGAAACTCGATCCAGTGCGGAACAGCCGGTGATCAAATGATTGCATCAAATGCTTTCCCTCGGGCACCGGCAAGGTCATTAGGTTCGTTCTATGTCGAGACGGCGCCCTTAGTCGGTGCGGCGTCGTAACTATTGCCTCCGGCGTTTTCACCAGTTGCATGGTGCACCAGTTGCCTGCGGCGTTGCACCCGTGCGGTTCGTCGCGGTCCGGCACCGACGAGCACGTCTCCGCTTCCGGACCGGGCGCAGAATTGTTCTTCACAAGAGGTTTTCGGGTACGAACCGGTTACCAACGTGGCAGGTCGCAGTAGAGGTGTTGTTCGGCTTCGACCCTTTCGAAGGCTCCCCGAGGGTGGTCAACTCGCGTCACTAGCCAGGTATCGGAAGTTCGGCACGCGGTTCAGTTTCTATCTGAGTCTGCGGCGCGTTGCGCAGCCTCTCCCCCGTCCACGCCTATGTCGATCCACGCCAAAACAGACCGGCCGCAAACTGGCTCTTCAGATTTAGCAGGGGCGTAAGTGCCTGGCCCTGGATGGCGCTCGCCGTGATAGGCGGGTGCAGGCCCACCGTACCCGGCGACGTTGATTGTCCGGTGTTCTGAACCCGAACGCGATTCGACCGACGTGTTTGACGATGCGGTTGTAGCCCTCGCTGCGTGCGTTGGACAGTCCAGTCTCGATCGCGAGGATCATCGGTTCCTGCCACGTTTCGATGGTTTCGGCGAGTTTGTGAATCTCGGGCACCGAGCAGGCGGGAGCAATGATCAATACCTGTGGATGAGGGTTTTGGGAGTGGCGCACCTTCCCGGAGGATGATCTTCACGGAATCAGGTATTCGATCAAGACCAGCGTTGGCGCGCTGGTTGGGAAGGTACGCCCTTGCTCAAGGTAGTTCACGACACCGATTCGTCCAATGGGGACGGCGATGTGCCCGTGCGGTCGTTGCTCGACGAGATCGTTCGCGACGGCACCCGGCAGATGCTCGCGGCGGCGTTGCAGGCCGAGGTCGCCGCTTACATCGACCAGTTCGCTGATCAGGTCGACGAGAACGGCCACCGTCTGGTGGTTCGAAACGGCTCCCACCACCAACGCGACGTACTGACCGCGGCCGGTGCCGTGACGGTGCAGGCGCCGCGAGTCAACGACAAGCGTGTCGATCCGGATTCCGGTGCGCGGCAACGCTTTGCGTCGGCGATCCTGCCGGCGTGGACACGGAAGTCACCGCAGATGAACGAGGTGCTCCCATTGCTGTACTTGCATGGGCTGTCCACCAGCGATTTCGGGCCCGCGTTGGAGCAGTTCCTCGGCTCGGGTGCCGGGCTGTCGGCAGCCTCGATTACCCGGCTGACCGCCCAGTGGCAGGACGAAGCGAAGGCATTCGGGGAGCGCGACCTGTCCGGCACCGACTTCGTGTACCTGTGGGTCGACGGCGTCCACCTCAAGGTTCGGCTCGAGCAAGAAAAGCTCTGCCTGCTGGTGATGATCGGCGTCCGGGCGGACGGTCGCAAAGAGTTGGTCGCGTTGACCGACGGGTACCGGGAGTCGACCGAGTCGTGGGCGGATCTGCTGCGCAGCTGCCGGCGCCGCGGCATGGCTGCGCCGGTGTTGGCGGCCGGTGACGGTGCTCTCGGGTTCTGGAAGGCTGTGCGGGAGGTGTTCTCGACGACCCGGGAGCAGCGGTGCTGGTTCCACAAACAAGCCAATGTACTTGCAGCGCTGCCGAAGTCGGCGCATCCCGGTGCGTTGGCGGCGATGAAGGAGATCTACAACGCCGAGGACATCAACAAGGCCCCAGCTTGCGGTCAAGGCGTTCGCCCTCGACTACGGCGCGAAGTATCCGAAGGCGGTCGCGAAAATCGTCGACGACGCCGATGTGCTGGAGTTCTATCGGTATCCGGCCGAGCATTGGGTGCATTTGCGCACGACGAACCCGATCGAATCGACTTTTGCGACCGTACGATTGCGGACCAAGGTCACCAAGAGTCCCGGGTCTCGTGCGGCGGGAATTGCCATGTCTTACAAGCTGATCGATGCCGCGCAACTTCGCTGGCGGGCGGTCAACGCACCCCACCTGGTTGCGCTGGTCCGTACCGGCGCGGTGTTCCACAAGGGCAAGCTGCTCGAACGCCCTTCCGATATCACGCCCGAAGCGTCAACAACCGAGCCGGTAGCGGCCGGATCGGAGGTTGCTTGAAAGTTCCCGATCCACAGGTATTGACAATATCTCGCGGGGCTTGGGCGTATTCGTCGATGATCTTGTTTCGGTACTCGTTGGTGAACGTCCGGCGGGTCGGTTTCGCGGCGGGATCAACCGCCTGGACAGACGAGGTCGTTGTGGTCGGGCTGCTCATGGGATGTCGCTCCAGTCATGCCCTCAAAGACAGGTTCTCGGGAAGGTCCGAGTGTCTCACCTAAGCCTGCCAGAGAGGGCACCGAGATGGGCCGAGTGCTTCCCTGGGCTGTGCCACGTCGTTATTAGGTCCTATCGGTACTGTTACTGCATCCGTTCTGGATCCGGTTCGTATCGCGGTCAGCACGCGATCAGTTAAGTCGAATAGTGTTGTTCTACACTTTATTTCGCATGAATTTGGTCAGAATAAAGAGGCGAGAAGGGCGGCTCGTGGGGTTGTGCACGCTCAGGTTTACCGAGATGTGATCGCGCAAATTGCGATACATGTAGTAGCGTATACTGGCAGGCTATACCTGCATGAATCGCAGAGGGTGACCTGCCCTCTGCTGCGCAAAGTACAAGCACGGAGCATGGGTGCTCGAAGGGCGGATTCCAGCGATCGTTGCAACACCTGCCCCATTTGGGTCGGATGTTCGATCTCCGCAAGGTCCGTACTCAGAGGGTCCAGCGCATTAACACCACCCAAAGGAGGACGGCATGACCGCAAATCAGGAACAGGTACGGACCGCGCCGATCGACCGTGTCAAGCCGCGACGGATCAAGTTCGAATTCGGTGAACCGACGCCGATGGTGCGGCACTTCGCGAACAACGACCTGGTGTTCAGTCATCTCATCGCCACGCTGTCGATGTCGTTTCCTGTCGGTGAAGAGTTGTTCATCCGGTCGGTTCGCCGGTACAGCGACCAGATCGCTGATCCCGTGCTGCGGCAGCAGATTCGAGGCTTCATCGGTCAGGAAATGTCGCACGGGCAAGAACACCGTCGACTCAACGACAAGCTCGTGGAAATCGGGTACAGCACCAGGACGGTGGACACAATCCTCAAGGGCGTAGAGCGCTTAGAAGGATGGTTGCCAAAGCGTGGACCGTTGGCGATGACCGCGGCGGCGGAGCACTTCACGGCAGTCCTCGCGGAGCGAATCCTGTCCAGTCAGGAGGTGCAGGACATGGCCCACGATCCGGAGGTCAAGAACCTGCTGATGTGGCATGCGCTCGAGGAGGTCGAGCACAAGGCTGTGGCGTTCGACGTGTACAAAGCCGTCGGCGGCCGCGAATGGTCGCGAATCATGACGATGGTGACGATGTTCGGCGTCGCGTTCCCGCTCATCGCTGCAGCAACGCTGGTTTCGGTGGTTCAGGATCCGAAGGGGCGCAATCCGGTGCGAATTGCTCGTGGAACTGTGGCGACGCTGCGGGGGCCGCTCTTCAAGGGGATGACGCCACTCCTGTTGCGCTATATGAAGCCGGGCTTCCACCCCTCCGACATCGACAACGAGGCGCTTCTCGAGTACTGGCGCGCTGAATTGTTCGGTACCGAGGGCACCCTCGTCGACCATCTCACATAGAGGGGATGGGCTTTGGATTCGATTAGCCGCCTGCGGAATGGAATCGGCCTAAAGTCGAAATGATCGGTTCGGCCGCATGGCAGACGCGCGTCAACGCCCTCTCCGCGAACTTGGTACACTTCGTCTTTCAAAACGTTCTCCGCCGCTGCAGCGACCGTGGCATCGTTCGGGAAATAGGCGCACGCCACAACCAGCTCGGCGTCGGCATCACCTGCAATCGCACCAGCCTTGTCCACGGCCTTCAGCGATGATTCAGATCCGTCGGTCCCGACGATAATCGTGCGATAGGCAGTCATGCTTCCTTCATAGGGTGTTGGTCGCAGGTTCGGTACACCCAACGGGTCGGGTGGGGCGAGCCGCCGTAGTCCGAGGCCGGAATTAGTCAAGTCAAGTGAGACAGTGAAGGTCAGTTCATCTGTGGTTGGGTAACGGGTTCGTTGATGAAGAAGACGGCTGGCATTTTCGGTGGTGTCGGTCGGCGAGAGAACCGTGCCGGGTTCGCCTGGTAGGCGGCGGTCAAAGTGATCTGACGGGCCTCGTCGACCGCGTCCGAGGTGCCGAAGTGGACCGAAGCTGGTGTGTGCCAGCCAATGCCGGAATGACGGTGAATGTGGTTGTATTCGTTGAAGAATCCTTCCAAGAATTGGCGCGCATCAGCCAGTGAGGCAAAGGCTTTCGGGAAATCGTGCAGATACTTGAGAGTCTTGAATTGCGACTCCGAGAAGGGATTATCATTCGAAACTCGTGGTCGCGAGTGCGACCTCGTGATCCCGAGGTTGTTCAGCAACGCCGACACCGGACCCGAGGTCATGGACGTGCCGCGATCGGCGTGCACCGTATGCGGGACAGCACCATTGCAGGTGATCGCTTCGTCGATGAAATCCTTTGCCAGATCAGCGCTTTCGTGAGCTGCCACGATCCACGCCGGGTTGTAACGGGAGTAGATGTCGATCAACGCGTACAGGTGAAACCAGACGCCTTTGCTGGGGCCGCGGAGTTTGGTGATGTCCCACGTCCAAACCTGCGAGGGCCCGTCGGCGAGAAGTTCGGGTTTGACCTTCGCCGGATGAGTTGCCAACCGGCGCCGTTCCCGGCTCTGACCTGCGGCGGACGCGATGCGGTACATGCTCGACATCGAGCACCAGTAGTTCCCTTCATCGAGTTCGCGGGCCCAGATCTGGCAGATCGCCAGGTCCGCGTACGCAGCGGTGTTGATGACGGTGAGCACGTGCGCTCGTTCGGCGGCGGTGAGTGCCTGACCGTTGTCCGGGACGGTCCTGGGCCTCTTCGGGCCGAGAACGGGTGGCTGCTGGTGGCGGTAGTGGGTGGCTCGTGATCGCCCGATCAGCTGACACGACCGGCGGATCGGGATCGATGCCTCCTGCAACTCGGCGAACGTGCTGCTCAGGGCTTCTTCGGTGACGTCGATGTGCCCGTGCTCTCGGAGACCGATTCCAAGAGCACGTGCAGTTTTCCCATGATCTCGAGCACCAGACGAACCGCCTTCTCACGAACCTCGGCTGAATAAATCTTCGACATGAGCAGTCACCTTTCCAATTGGGAAGGTGTGCATCAAAGCCGGGATGGTTCACTCCATCACATCCGTCGTCGATACCCGTGCCGGCTCCTTGCCGACGACCGAGAAGAACACCTTCAGGTCGTACGCCGTCGCCAGCACCGTGTTCGGTCGCGAGCGTGCCGCGACAAACCGCAGGTAGTCGTCGAGCAGCGGGTCACCCAGGCTGGCCCGGACCTGACCGTCCGGACCAGACGAACGCACCAAGCACGGTGTCCACAACATCGGCGCTTCCCGTCGCGGGTTGCGCCTATTCTCACGCCGTCTCGGCTCAAACCGTGGTATCGACACCCACATAACCACCGAAGAATTCCCATGCCGCCTCGCAGCCGGCGATCACCGCCGCCAACGTCTGCGAATAGGACAGCCAGACGAACATGTGCCGGCTGTAGACGGCGGTGAAGATCAACGCGTGCACCTTCCGAGCCCGCCCATCCTCCGGGTCGGTGAGCATCCCAAGTACCCGAAGTCGATCTGGCATTCGATGCCCGGGTCACCGTCGGCGACCCGCACGGTGAGGTTCCTGCTGCCGAAACCGCAACGCTCCGTGGCGAATCGGTGCAACGTCCGATACGGCACGACACATCCCTGCCGGGTGAGGAGCACCTCGATCTTGGTGATCGTCAACGGTGGGTGCTCCCCGTTACCGGCGACCCAGTCGGTGATCTGCTGCTCATGAGCCAGCAGTTGATCCCACGCCGCACCGTGCCCGTGCGGACGATCCGGCCGGACCGCTTCGACCACCGCCCCGACCAGGTCGTCGTCGATCGCCGAGGCATCTGCCGTTCGTTCCAATCCGGCAGTTTGGGCTGCCTCGACATACCGCCGGGCTGTGTTGCGGTCCACCCCGGCATGCTCGGCGATCGTGCGCAGACCGGGCGCCGGCAAACCGGCCGTGCCGAGCCACAACCGCAGTACTTCTCTGATCTCGTTCACACTGACCTCCCGAAAAGCCATGCCCGCCGCCCTCCATGATCACTGACCTGTCACGAACGATCGAACGAGCAAACGGGCTCTTGCTGACGACGGTCCAAAAGTAGACCAATAACGACGGTCGAAAAGCAGACCACCCAACCACGATCGGATGGGTGATCTCTTTGGAAGACTGGGCGTTGATCCGGCACTTGCATCACGGCGAGAAGTTGTCGCAGCGGGCTATCGCAACGAAGCTCGGGGTCGCGCGTGTCACGGTGGCTGCCGCGTTGGCGAGTGAGTCGCCGCCGAAGTATCACCGGCCGCCGGTCGATTCGGCGATCAATGCAGCGGAGCCGAAGATCCGTGCCTTGCTTGCGGCGTATCCGACGATGCCTGCGACGGTGATCGCGGAGCGTATCGGTTGGGTCGGGTCGATCACGTGGCTGCGGGAACGGGTCCGCGCTTTGCGACCGGAGTATGCGCCGGCCGATCCCGCCGACCGGCTCGATCATCAGCCGGGTCGGGCGGTGCAGTGCGATCTGTGGTTCCCGCCCGCCAAGATTCCGCTTGGACTCGGGCAGGTCGGTTGCCCTCCGGTACTGGTGATGGTGGCCGCGTTCTCGAGGTTCATCACCGCGACGATGCTGCCCTCACGCGTCACGATGGACCTCGTCGCCGGGATGTGGCAGCTGCTGTCGAACCAGCTCGGTGCTGTTCCTCACGAGTTGTGGTGGGACAACGAGACCGGCATCGGTCGCCGTGGCCGGTTGACCGATCCGGTCACCGCGTTCACGGGCACGCTGGCGACGAAGATCGTGCAACTCAAACCGTATGACCCGGAATCGAAGGGTGTGGTCGAGCGGGCGAATCAATATCTCGAGACGTCGTTCATGCCCGGCCGGGCCTTCACCTCACCGACCGACTTCAACACCCAACTCGCGGAGTGGTTGCCGATCGCGAACAACCGCACCGTACGCCGGATCGGCGGACGCCCAACCGATTTGGTTAGCACCGACACGAGAGCGATGTTGGCGTTGCCGCCCATGCCACCTCAAACCACGACCGTGACCCAGCAACGGCTGCCACGCGACTACTACGTGCGCGCGGCCGGCAACGACTACTCGGTCGACCCGTCGGCGATCGGGCAGATGGTCGACGTTCATGTCGGCCTGGCCGACATCACCGTGACTCGCGCCGGACACCGGGTTGCCCGCCATGACCGGTTGTGGGCGACCGGGCTGACCCTGACCGACCCGGCGCATGTCGACACCGCAGCCCGATTGCGACGCCAATTCCAGCAAACCCGAACAGACACCGACACCGCCCATCCGGTCCGCGACCTCGGTGACTACGACCGCGCCTTCGGCGTCGATTTCGATAGTGCCGGTACTGGTTTCGAGGGTGAGGTTGCCTGATGAGCACCGAAGAGCCGACCAAGCTGATCGAACACTACGCACATGCGTTGAAAGCGCCGCGGATTCGAGAGTCCGCTGCTCGGCTGGCAGACCAAGCCCGCGAAGGCAATTGGACCCACGAGGAATACCTCGCTGCGGTCCTCTCACGCGAGGTCGCCGCCCGCGAATCCTCCGGTGCCCAGATACGGATCCGCTCGGCTGGATTCCCGAACCGGAAATCGTTGGAGGAATTCAACTTCGACCATCAACCCACACTCGGTCGGGACGTGATCGCGCACCTCGGAACCGGGGCGTTTCTGACCACGGCCCGTAACGTCGTCTTGCTCGGCCCGCCCGGAACCGGCAAAACACACCTCGCGATCGGCCTCGCGATCAAAGCGGCTCAAACCGGACATCGCGTCGCATTCGCCACCGCAGTCGACTGGGTCGCAAGACTCAAAGCGGCCCACACCGCCGGGAAACTACCGGCCGAACTGGTCAAACTCCGTCGCATCGGGCTGATCGTTGTCGATGAAGTTGGATACATCCCTTTCGAACAAGACGCCGCGAACCTGTTCTTCCAACTGGTGTCCAGCCGCTACGAACATGCCTCGCTCATCCTGACCTCCAACCTTCCCTTTGCCCGCTGGGGCGACGTATTCGGCGACCAGGTCGTCGCCGCCGCAATGATCGACCGCATCGTCCACCACGCCGAAGTACTCACCCTCAAAGGTTCGAGCTATCGCCTCAAAGACACCGGAATCGACACATTGCCCTCAGCCCGCGCCGACAACGCGGCACAATAACTACACCACCGTGGTCTGCTTTTCGACCATCGAAACTGGTCTACTTTTGGACCGTCGTTGGCAGCTCTTCTCCATGAACCTGGGATTGGTGGGGAAACTTCCTGGGCGACTTGCCGGGTGAAATGACCTGATCGGGGGCCTGGGGCTCGCACGATCCGTGATTACGACCAAGTGATCACGATCGTGAAGGAGCCCCAGGTGGAACGTGATTTTAGCGGTTCTGTTGCTGTGCTGTTCGGGTTGGACGGGTTTCGTCTACTCGCTGCCGTAGAGATCGGCGGCGAGGTCGAAATACTCACGGACACTACCGCCGATGTCACGGGCTGCCCCGAATGCGGGGCCGTGGCACGGGCCAAGGACCGGCGCCCGGTATGGGTGCGCGACCTGCCGATCGCCGGTCGCCCGGTCGTGTTGTGCTGGCACAACGGATCTGGTGCTGTCCACATGCGTTGTGCCCCAGAAAGACTTGGACCGAACAGCATCCGGCGATCGCACCGCGTGCGTGTCTGACCGAACGCGCCCGGGCGTGGGCATTCGAGCAGGTCGGCATCCGTGATGCCGCGATATCGCACGTTGCAGACTTGTTGGGCGTGGGGTGGACGACGGTCATGCGGCTCGTCACCACCCGCGGAAACCCGATTATCGACGACCCGACACGACTGGACACGGTGACGGCCGTCGGGGTGGATGAAACCGCGTTCATGCGCGCGTGCGCGTCCCATTCCACGATGTACGCCACCGGGATCGCCGACCTGACTGCCGGCCGTCCTGCGCGGCTGCTCGACGTTGTCGCCGGCCGATCCGGCACCGTCCTGACTTCGTGGCTCGACCAGCGGGAGGACGCCTGGAAAGCGCGGGTCACGACCGCGTCGTTGGATCCGTTCCGCGGCTACGCCACCGCTCTGTCGCGCGAATTATCCACGGCGGTAAGCGTTTTGGACCCGTTCCATGTCGTCAAACTCGGGTTGACCGCCGTCGACGACGTGCGCCGCCGGGTGCAGACCGACACCTGCGGGCATCGTGGTCGGGTCGGTGACCCGCTCTACCGGATCCGCCGCGTCCTGCGCCGCCGGTGCGACCGGCTCACCGAAAAGGCCTGGCAACGTCTGCAGGATGGGCTCGATGCAGGACCCGGACGGCGAACTCTCCGCCGCTTGGTCGATCGCGCAAGATCTGATGTCCTGCTACAGGATTCGCGACAAAGACGCGGCCGAAGCGCTCATCGGCGCCGCCCGCGACTGCCCCGTTCCGGAAGTCGCCCGACTCGGCCGCACTCTCACGGCGTGGCGAACCGAATTCCTCGCCCATTTCGATCATCCGACCGTCTCCAACGGGCCGACCGAGGCATTGAATCTGCAGGTGAAGAACACCAAGCGAGTCGCTCGCGGATACCGCAACTTTCAGAATTACCGACTACGCCTCTTGCTCAACCACGGACGAATCAGAAATGATCACTTGACATCACGGATCCGAACCCGTCATCCCAGCTTGGTGGCGTAGAGCCAGCAAACGACGGGACCACCGGCGCGACGCGCCGGTGGTCCCATAACTGGCAAAACAGGTGGTCCCATCCCAGTGGCTAAATCAGCTCAACCTGGTCCCATGCTCATGGCGGGCGACATCCTCCAATTGACACCTGCTCAAACCTGGCGGATGTGGGCAGGACGCGGCGCGTACACGCCGATCCCGCCAGTCGAACTCGACGCGGCCTACGACAGTCGCAACAAAGCCCAGCAGCGTGCCGGCTCTCCACCACTGAGTCTCCGGACTCACCTGGTGATTCACGTTTCAAGTTGATTGTCCAGCATATCCGTGAAGTATCCCCCAGCAGTCATCCGGCCTCGGCTTGCGTCGAACCAGCCGTGGCCGTAGCAACGACAGATCTGACGAACTCACCGATGTCTGTAATAGCTCGGCGCGCGTCCGGGTTGAAATCTGCGCCAACCTGGAATACGTGCGGTGCCCGATCCCACACTTGAAGCCAATTGGACACGCCGTCTTCATTAAGTCGGCGTGCAAGCTCGGCCGCATCATGACGCAGAGCCTCGCGCGACCCCACCTGTTGCAGGAAGGGGCCGAGACCGGACAAATCGCAATGCACCGGGCACTGCAACACTGCTTCGGTTCCGTTCTTGGTGACAAATACGTCGTTAATGAACTTCAACGTTGCCGACGGAAACATGGCGTCCGGAAATGGCCGCATCGGGGGGAGTTTGGTGCGCATGTCGCAATCCGTAAGTCCGGAAAGCAAAACCTGAGCGGCGGGGAGGGGCAAACCCGCCTCCTTTATGCTGAGGGCGGTCATCGTAGCGAGAAAACCCCCGGCTGAATCTCCAGCGATAACAATGGAATTCGCGCTCGTTCCCGACGCGAGAAGCATTCGATATGCATCGAGTCCGTCAGCGATCGCATCGGCGATAGGACTGATCGGAAGCATCCTGTAGTCGACGCTCAACACCCGCGCGCACGCAGCACGCGAAATGTGACTGATCATTCGTCGGTGGCTTCCGAGCCCGCAGGTGATGAATGCGCCACCGTGTAAGTAGAGGATCGTAGGTGCGTCGGGTCCGACTGCTTCGGGTGCACTCACCCACTCCGCCTTGCAATGCGGGAGCTGAACGTTCTCGAGAAGTGTGTTCTTGATCGGCCGAGTCAAGACAGACGGTTTGTCGGCCAAAGCAAACGACATGCGCTGCAGAGTTTCGGGATTCCGGCTATTGCATGCGCGGCCCAGCAAAGTGAGTGCGAACAGCAGCGGCTTCAGCGTTCGGGCCATAACCGCCGCGTTGACACGCGTCTGCCACGCAGCGGGGCCGATCATTTCAACGTGAGGTCGATTCCATTTCTCTGAGTCTGGCTCGTAAATGCGATTCACGCCGAGTGGCACGGTCGTTCTCCTCATCAGTGCGGCACCATTACCGGCAACAAATGCCAGATTCGCTACTGGGAGTAGCGAAGTTGAACCTATCATGACAGTTTCGAATCGACCAGGTCAATAGTTCGCGTCGTCGATACATCAATGTTCGCGTGTTGCGCTCTTCATCGCATCGTTGCGCATTTGAGGTGACTGCCCGGTCGTTGATGCAATGCTGGCTCGCTTGGTTGTCGGTTGGTGAGTAGTCCGGCCGAGTGATCGACCGCGTGCGGAGTCTCACCGGCCATCACAAGGCGTCTCCCACAAGCACACCGATAAGCCGGACTGGCCAGGTCTCGTTAACCGAGTATGAGGGGTTGCATTAGAAGCAGCCACCTCCGATTCGCCGACAACGGTAGTTGGAGGTGTACGCGTCGAGCGTCCGGCTGTATTGGGCACCAACCGACTTGGGGTCGGCTTGATCGAACACCGAATGCGGCAGGCTCCGCACCGACTGCCATGACGTTTTCGGGGTAATCGACATCATAATCACCGCGCAGGAGGTGTGGCAGTGTTGCCAGCTCCCGCCGGGCACAATCGCCCCGACAGCGGCGATCAAGGCCGTCGTGGGCTTCGGAGGTGACCAGCGCGACGCCGGAGAGACCGCGTGCGACGCGGCCGCGGAAGAACGCCAATCCGGGCCGTCCTCGCTGCTGGTGACCTCGATTCCGAGAATCTCGCGGAACCCATTGGTCTTGACGCCGGTCGCGACCAGGGTTGTGCACGTTGACCACGCGCCCGTTCGCGGACCTTCAACACCATCCGTAGCGTTCTCGGAAACGCTCGTGCTGGAAGGGATTGCAGCATCCAGCAGGGCGTCGAGGGCGTCGAGGGCAATACTCTTGCGGAGACGACGATCGGGCTATTCAAACCGAGGCGGTCTCAAAGCGGAGTCCGTTCCTGAAGCGGCGGATAAAGACGATCGACGACTTCGAGTTCGCCACGATTGGAATGGGTCGGCTGGGTCAACCGGCGCCAGCGTCATATCACGCTCGACTACATCAGTCCCGATTTCGAGCCGGCGGATCACGCTCAAGGACCGACTCCCCGACCAGTGATGTTGCCGGCCAGAACGCGCGCTTGAGATCCCTGCGCACCGGCAGCCGCCTCGGTGAACGCATCATTCCCGTCATATCTGCCGCCCACGCGGGTTCTCGTCCCATTTCGCACGCTTACTCAACGAAGTCCAAGAACGGAATCTCGGCGGCCAACCTCCCGAAGCGTCCCTCGGATTCGGCTCCTATGAGACCCCCTGGGCATGGCTGCGTAAACTGCGGCGCGCGATCGTGCGTCCGGATCGCGACCAACTTGGCGGCATCGTGGAGGTCAACGATAGCTTCGTCGGCGGCAGAACCTGCGGAACTGCTGGCGGCGGTACCGACAAGCCGACCCTCGTCATCGCCGTCGAGAAGATCACCGCCATCAACTACGCCGCGTCCGGTTGCAATCAATCCCGCATTCCGACGACGAATTCCTGCTACCGGTCTTGAGGAACTTCATCGAACCCGGAACTCTAGTCCGCGCCGACGGTCGGGTCTGCTGCCAGTGCCTATTCGACGAGTACATCCACCAACTGGTCAACCTGAGCGCGTCACCAGACCTGCCCGGACGTCGAACTCCCTGGCGCACGTCAGCTCTCTGCTTAACGATGGGTCGCCGGCACCCGCACCACGGACTAAATTCGTAGCACCACGGCTATTGCCTCGACCAATTCACGATCCGATCCAACCGCCGAAACTGCATCCATCGCGACTTGTTGTTCTTTCGGCTACTCCAGCAAGCGCTCGCGAAAACCCGCACCCACCGCCTGCACGGATCCGCTAAGAATCTTGCCGGAGATACCGTTCCGACAGCGTCGCTGCCAGTCGACTCGTATGGTCGACGATATGCTGGGCATCCACGTCGAGCAGGCCAGATTGCCATGCGCTGATCAGCTCGACGAATCCACCGACGGCGACAAGGGTGTCCATGCGAAGACCGGTTTCATCGGCCCCCGGTCGCAAATGTGGTTGCGCGGCGAGAAGTACAAGTTCAGTCGCCTGTTGGAGCGCGGCCGCCCGGTGATCCTGAAGTGCGCTACCGACATGATGCATCAGGAGGATTTGAGCACGGCCGGTGTCACTCGCCGTGCGTTCTACGACGGCAGAAATCGCAGCGCGAAGGGTAACCAGCATCGGCTGATGCAGATTGCTAACGAATACGCCAGAAACTTCGCCGAACACTTCATCACGAGCGTTCTCCCACGCCGCGACGAGCAAAGCGTCGCGGTCTTTGAAGTCCTCGTAAAAATACCGATCGTTCAACGAGGTCCGGGAACAGACACCGCGCATCGTGACTGCGGCCCAGCCGCTTTCACCCCAAATCTCGGTCGCTGCGTCGATTAGCCGCTTCCTACGCTCGGCACGACGTTCCTCCGTGGTACGCCCACCCCACGTTCCAGCTGCTACACGCACACCCCCATCTTGACAAGGCGGACGGCGAACCGCAAACTGGTGGCATGTGCAGGCAATGGTGTCACGCGACACCAAAATGGTTCCGCGCGTCGCCGCCGCTGAAGTCCAGCCGCGGCAGCGAGAGTCGTCTTTGCGCGTGTGGCGTCCAGCGAACTGCTTTGGCTAGACGAACGCCGATGCTGGCCGAACTGTCGATGATCGACGCGGCCAGGGCAGCACCGAGCATCCCTTGTACCGGCGCGATCTGATCATTCTTTCGGACTCGCGCAAAAACCACGCGCGCCATCGGCGCACCGGCCGCACCTTTTCCAGGTGCTCTCAGGTTCCTTGCCGGAATCGGCTTGGCGCTAGGACTAACTGCCGTACCAGTCGGGCCGCCCAGGCTCACCATAAAGAGGAGACTCGTGAAAATTCTGTCGTTCGGTGGGTCCGACCGCCGTACTCAACAGGCCGATGCGGTGGTCACAGGCGCGGGCAGCGGAATCGGCCGCGCGTTTGCTTCTGAGCTTTCTCGCCGGGGCGGCCGGGTGGTGTGTGCGGACATTGATCCGATCCGGGCGAAAGAGACTGTCACGCTGATTACGGAAGCTGGTGGACGGGCCGTCGACTTCTGTTGCGACGTCTCTAACGAGCAACAGGTTCTCGAACTTGCCGACGCCTCGGAGCGTTGGTTGGGAAACGCGGTCGGCCTAGTGATTAACAACGCTGGAATCGGCGTCGGCGGAAATCTGATTGGCGAAACGGCGATGCGCGATTGGCGTCGGACTCTTGACGTCAATCTATGGGGCGTAATTCATGGATGCGAGGTATTCGTGCCGCGCTTGCGCGCGCGAGGTAACGGCGGAGTCATCAACGTGGCCTCGGCAGCCAGTTTCGGTGCGGCACCTCGGATGGGTGCCTACAACGTGAGCAAAGCCGGTGTCCTGGCGCTGTCGGAAACACTGGCGGCAGAACTCAGCGGGACCGGCGTCGCGGTCACGGTGCTGTGCCCGACTTTCGTCAAGACCAACATCATAGACAGTAAGGAGATCGAGCAGTCTGCCGCCAAGCTGGCGGCCACGCTTATGAAGTGGACCGGTGTGTCCGCGGAGTCGGTTGCGCGAAGCACCCTCGACGCACACGACCGCGGGCAACTTCATGTTCTTCCGCAATTCGACGCAAAGATTGCGTGGCAAATTAAACGGGCGGCGCCTGCCACGTACACGCGGGCACTCGGCCTGATCGAGAGAATCGCGCGATAACCAACAAGGAAGTAGGAGAACAATGACGTTCGAATACAGCGAAATGCTGAAAACGATCAAGGATCGACAGTGGGCTCTGGCCGATATCGACTGGGACGCACCAGGTGCGGAGCTGATTACCGACGAGCAGCGTCCCACCCTCAAACAATTCATGTCCGATGTGGTGTGGATCGAACATGTTGGCGCCCGAGCCTTCGCAGCAATGGCACCCAAGGCGCCCTTCGAGGATCTCAAGAATATCTACACCTACTTCCACGCCGAGGAACAGCGTCATGCCAACGCCGAGTTGGCGTTGATGCACCGCTGGGGAATGCTCGAAGAAGGCGAAACGCCCGTGCCGAACAAAAACATTCGCCTCGTGATCGAGTGGTTGGACCGCTACGCTGACGATCTCCCTCTCACGGTGATCGGATCAGCGATCCCAGCACTGGAATGCGCCCTCGACGGCGCGCTGCTGAAGTTTTTGCTCGATGAAGTTCACGACCCTGTATGTGGTGAAGTCTTCAAGAATATCAACAACGACGAGTCACGGCATTTGGCAGTCGGCTTCCAGGTACTCGACCAACTCGGTGCGAGCCCCATCCGCCGACACGTGATCGAAATGGCGGGAACATTGCTACGGCCGGACTTTGCTCTCGGCTTCGTGCTGTACGCCCCTCTGCTGGCCAGGATGATGGCAAACATTGCCGCGATGGGACTGTCCGAGGAGAAGTTGTACAACGCGGTCAACCGGTACTCGAATGTGGGAGACCGAAGCGAAAACACTCGGCGGTTGCCGACTTATCACCTCATGAAGTACCACATGGCGATTGCCATCAAACAGACACAGCCCTTCCAGTATGTCGCCGAGAAAATGGGTATTGCGATCGACCACTTCCCAACTCGGGTGCTCGGCAAAGTCCCCTCGTGGACGAAGGAACTCACATACGAACCGGTGTCGAGATGACAGAGACATCGACGGTTCTGATCATCGGAGCTGGGTTCGCCGGCCTTGGCACCGCTATCCGGCTGTTGCAAAAGGGGATCGACGACTTTGTCATCCTCGAACGTGGCCACGAGGTAGGCGGCACCTGGCGTGATAACACATACCCCGGCGCCGCATGCGATATTCCGTCGCTGCTCTACTCGTACTCTTTCGAGCCGAACCCGGAGTGGTCGCGCACGTACTCCAGTAGCGACGAGATCCTCGGTTACATAAAGCACATCGTGGGCAAGTATCAGCTCGAGCAGCATATCCGTTTCGGAGCGAATGTCACAGGAATCGGCTTCGATGACGAAACCGGGACGTGGACGGCGGAAACGGAGGGTGGTACTGCCTATCGCGGACGGACGGCAGTTGTAGCGTCGGGACCGCTAGCAAATGCGAGCCTGCCCGATATACGTGGGCTCGATTCTTTTGCGGGCCACAAAATCCACAGCGCTCGCTGGGATCATAGTTATGACATTTCCGACAAGCGGATAGCGGTGATCGGTACGGGCGCCAGTGCCGTGCAGATTATTCCGGAAGTGGTCAAAGCTGCGCATAGCGTCAAAGTGTTTCAGCGCACTGCGGGTTGGGTCCTGCCCCGCGTGGACTTGCCTCATCCCGAATGGACGAAGTCGATGTTCCGTCGACTGCCGATTACGGAGAGTTCTGCGCGACAGGCGTGGTTCTGGCTTCACGAGATGATGGCGCTCGGCATGGTGTGGGACACGCCCGTCACCACCGCGATCCAATGGGTCGCGCGGGCGAATCTGCGCCGACAAGTGAACGATTCATGGACCAGATACCAGCTCATGCCCGATTTCCGCCCTGGGTGCAAGCGAATGCTGATGAGCAACGACTACTACCCGGCTCTTCAGCAGGACAATTGCAAGCTGATCACATGGCCAATTGCGACGTTAGCGCCAAACGGGATTCGCACCGCGGACGGGATCGAACACGAGGTGGATTGCATTGTTTTCGCGACAGGATTCGACGTATGCAAAACCGGCACCCCCTTTCGTGTGACCGGCCTGGGCGGGCGGCAACTCGCTGAGGAATGGTCTCGTGGCTCCTATGCATACAAGAGCGTCAGCGTGTCTGGATACCCAAACCTGTTCTTCACCTTCGGTCCAAACTCCGGTCCGGGGCATAACTCAGCTCTGGTCTACATGGAGTCCGCGATCGATTACATCGTCAAGGCCGTTAAATTCATCGTCGAAGATGATTTGCTCAGCTTCGACGTGCGCGCGGATCGCCAGCAAGAGTTTCACCACCAGGTGCAGCGTCGACTTGCGCGGACCACCTGGAACTCGGGCTGCAAGAGTTGGTACCTCACTGCAGACGGTTACAACGGCACGATGTTTCCCGGCTTCGCGACGCAGTTCGCGCGGCAGTTAGCTTCCATCGAACCGCGAGACCATGTGACGTCCAATCTGGTGACACGCGAAGAAAAGGACGGACAGGGGCCGTCGCCGGCCAACTTGAGTCCGCGGGGGGATTGGCCTGCCTTGCTGGCACCGTCGTCGGATTAGGAATGATTTCCCGATACCGGATCCCAGTCCGGCTGCGCTTGTGCAGTGCCGAACCGAAAGTCGAGTGGAGGACACCGCTGAAGTGAATAACCGGATTTTCCGAGAGGCTCCCGCGGGTGTCACCGGCAATTCCTTGGCAAATTGCCATCCCACGCCAATGCCAGTACTTCGACAGTCACCACGACTTCCATCTCGACCTACTAAGACGAATCGAACGTCCTGGCGCCGTACTGGATTCGGTTTGACGGGCTACACGTTCGAAGCAATAGCGCCGCTAGGTGGCTATCGCCGCGTTGAACTCTCTGAAACCGCCTAGTAACTTTGGCTGGAGCGGTTTTAGGGAATCAAGTGGGTGTTAAGCGTCGCGATCGACGGTGCGGAATGTGCGGAGCGCACGGATAACCCCGAAGACTTTTGATGACGCCGCTCAATACAGCAACAAAATTCCCCGATCTTAATCGATACCAACTTTGCAGACGAGGAGCACAGGATGGACAACGGAATCGGCGGTTGGGTTACCAAGCGCGCCTTTCTGAACGGGGACAAGACAGCCTTCGTGGCCGGCGAACGCACATTGAGTTATAGGGACGTCGAGCGTCGCACAAACAAACTCGGGTCCGCGCTATTTGACCTGGGTGTGCGCAAGGGTGACCGGGTCGCTGCGTTGCTGTTCAATTCGGTGGAGTTCATGGAGGTGCTGATCGCCACCGCCAAGATCGGAGCCATCCTAGTGCCAATCAATGTGCGGCTGGGTGCAGGCGAGATCGGCTATATTCTTGCCGATTCCGGTGCGGACACGTTCGTGGTCCACCAACCCCTCGCCGCGACTGGACGGGCGGCTGTGGCGGAGCCCGAAGTGCGGGTCCGCAATATGATTACGGTGGGTGGTGAGCCGAGCAACGCCGAGTTCCGCTACACCGAGCTGCTGGACGGCGGTTCTCCTGAGCCGCTCCGCGCCTATGTCGAGGGTCGTGACGTCGCGTTCATCATGTACACGTCGGGCACCACGGGGCGTCCGAAGGGCGCAATGCTGACCCACGACAATCTACTATGGAACGCGATCAACGTGCTGGCCACCGAGCAAGGCCTGAGACAGAGCGACATCACAGTCACTGTGGCGCCCATGTTCCATATCGGCGGGCTTGGCGTGCATACTCTACCGCTGCTCTACGTCGGCGGGACCAACGTGATACTGCCGTCTTTCGACCCGGCCGCGACATTGAAGGTGATGGCGCTGTGTCGAGCGACCGTGCAGTTCATGGTGCCCGCTATGTGGGCGGCGATCACCCAGGTGCCGGACTTCGACAAGTACGATCTGTCGGCCCTGAGATTGGCCATGGTCGGTGGTGCCCCGTGCCCGTTGCCGGTGATCGAGTTCATGCAGCAGCGCGGCGTCCCCTTTACCGAGGGTTTCGGGATGACCGAGACGGCACCTCTGGTGTCTATCCTCGATGCTGCGCACGTTGTCGAGAAGGCAGGTTCGATCGGTCGCGTGGCTATGCATGTCGAGAGCCTCATCGTCGACGGTGACGATCGCGGCGTCGCGGCCGGTGCCGTAGGAGAGCTAATTGTGCGCGGCCCCAACGTGTTCAGCGGATACTGGATGCGTCCCGAGGCCACCGCTGACGCGTTTCGTGGTGGCTGGTTTCACACCGGGGACCTCGGCCGGATCGACGAGCAAGGTTTCATAACTCTGGTCGACCGCAAGAAGGACATGATTATCTCCGGTGGCGAAAACGTCTATCCCATCGAAGTCGAGCAGACCCTTTACCACCATCCTGGTGTGCGCGACGCCGCAGTTGTTGGCGGTCCCGACGAAAGGTGGGGTGAACGCGTGGTCGCGGTGGTCGTCGCGGCCCCCGAAGCACAGCAGCCAAACGCTGAAGAGTTGATCGCATGGTGCCGGGAGCGATTGGCCCATTTCAAGTGCCCGCGCGAGGTGCACTTCGTGACCGAACTCCCCCGCAACGCCACCGGCAAACTACTAAAGACTGATTTGCGCTCGCGGTTCACGGGCGTCGCAGGAGGCGTGGTTCAACGCTGACGGAAATTGTGTGATCGCGCCGTTGACGGCGCTCGTTGAAACTGCCCAGTTCTGCTCACCGAAAGTGCTCACCCGTGTGGCTCCGCCGATGAGGGCGGGCCTCCTTCGATGCTGGTGGTCTCTGACCACACACCAGCCATTCGAGGGAGACCCGCTTTCTCATGCTCACATGGGAGGACGACTTGGAAATACACGCCCTACACAAACGAGGATGGTCGATCTCGGCCATCGCCCGACACACCGGTAGAAACCGCAGAACAGTCCGCAATTACCTCAACGGCGTCACCACCCCCGGCGCCCGCAAACCCGCCACACCCGATTCGTTCGAACTGTTCATCGACTACGTCACCCACCGACTACGCGAAGATCCGCACCTGTGGGCCCGCACGCTGTGCGACGAACTCGAAGACCTCGGCTACCCCCTGTCCTATCCGACACTGACGCGGCAGATCCGCCAGCGCAAACTCCGCCCGATCTGCGCAGACTGTGCCAGTGTCCTGGACCGTCCGAGTGCGGTGATCGAACACCCGCCCGGTGGCGAAACCCAATGGGACTGGGTCGATCTGCCGAACCCGCCCGCCTCATGGGAATGGGGATCGACAGCGCATCTGCTGGTCGGATCACTCGCGCACTCCGGGCGATGGCGCGGCGTCCTGGCACCGGCCACGACGCAACCGCACTTGGTCGACGGACTCGACCGGGTCTCCCGCAAGCTGGGCGGGCTCACCCGTAGTTGGCGTTTCGACCGGATGGCCACAGTCTGTCACCCTGAATCAGGCAGGGTGACAGCCAGTTTCGCTGGTGTCGCGAAGCACTACGCGGTCGCGGTATCGATCTGCCCGCCCCGCTCCGGCAATCGCAAAGGTGTGGTCGAGAAGGCCAATCACACTGCCGCCCAACGATGGTGGCGCACCATGGCCGACGATGTCACCGTCGAACAAGCCCAACGAAGTCTCGACAAGTTCTGCTCCCTGCGTGGCGACACCCGGCTGCGACCCACCGCCGACGGTAAATCCTCGGTGGCGACGGTCGCTGCGGCCGAACCGGTGGCGGCACTACCTGTTGCGGCTTATCCCGCGATTCTGACGGAAACACGCACGGTGTCCCGCCAGGCGTTGGTGTCTTACCGCGGCAATCGGTACTCGGTGCCTCCGGAACTTGCCTCGGCACAGGTCACTGTCACACGAGTGTTGGGGTCGGACGTGATCGACATCGTCACCACCTCCCAGATCACCATCGCCCGCCACCAACTCGCTGCCGACGGTGCCGGGGTGATGGTCCGCGACCATGGCCACGTCTACGCCCTCGACCACGCCGCAATGGCCGGTGCCACCGGCGGTGGTCGACCGCATCGCCGCAAGGAACGGATCCCACCCGGACCTGACTCGTTGGCGGCGGCGGAAACATTGCGCCGCAACAATTCCCAACCCGATACCGTCTCGACGCCCGTACCGACGGTGATCGATCTATCCGCCTACGAGCGTGCTGCGCACGGAAGGAACACCCTGTCATGACCGCCACCGGACCCGTCACCGCGACCTCAGACGCGGTGCCCGCGCCGAACACCGCCGCAGCAGCGAGTCTCTACCAACGCTTGCGTGGACATCTGGCGGTACTGAAATTGCACGACGCGGCCGAAGCATTGCCGTCGGTCCTGGACCGAGCGGCCAAGGACGGCACGACGATGACCGCCACCCTCGAAGAACTGCTGTCCATCGAAGTGGCGGCGACCGAGGCTCGGCGCCTGACCGGTCGGCTGCGGTTCGCGTGCCTACCGACACCGGCATCCCTCGACGATTTCGACTACGATGCCGCCCCGGGATTGGACCGCAAGCTGATCGCCGAGCTCGGGACCTGTCGATACCTCGAGACTGCGACGAACATCTTGCTGATCGGGCCACCGGTTACAGGGGTGAAAACACGCTCTCATCAACGTCTATGACGAAAGGTGTCAGAGTCTCCTGCCATCGTTGATTCACCGTTATCAGCAGGTGTTCTTCGACGAGAAGGAACGGCAACGATGGCGTATCCCGTTGCGGTGGCTCCGACAGGTGAGGCACGGACCTGGACGGTGCTCGACGAGGGCTACCGAAGTGTCGGACCGGTCGAGGAATGGCTCGAAGCGCATCGGCATCTGTGGTCGCCGAACACGGTCCGCGGATATGCGACCTCACTGGCCCAGTGGTGGAGCTTCCTCGAGCAACGTGCCAGCGGACACGTCAGACTCCGGATGGGCGGACAGTTAGCTCCGGGCTGACGGACACGAGTTCTCCGGATCGGTGGACACGAGATTTCCGGCTCAGCGGACGGCGGGGTCGCGACGGAATTAGTCAAGTCAAGTGAGACAGTGAAGGTCAGTTCATCTGTGGTTGGGTAACGGGTTCGTTGATGAAGAAGACGGCTGGCATTTTCGGTGGTGCCGGTCGGCGAGAGAACCGTGCCGGGTTCGCCTGGTAGGCGGCGGTCAAAGTGATCTGACGGGCCTCGTCGACCGCGTCCGAGGTGCCGAAGTGGACCGAAGCTGGTGTGTGCCAGCCAATGCCGGAATGACGGTGAATGTGGTTGTATTCGTTGAAGAATCCTTCCAAGAATTGGCGCGCATCAGCCAGTGAGGCAAAGGCTTTCGGGAAATCGTGCAGATACTTGAGAGTCTTGAATTGCGACTCCGAGAAGGGATTATCATTCGAAACTCGTGGTCGCGAGTGCGACCTCGTGATCCCGAGGTTGTTCAGCAACGCCGACACCGGACCCGAGGTCATGGACGTGCCGCGATCGGCGTGCACCGTATGCGGGACAGCACCATTGCAGGTGATCGCTTCGTCGATGAAATCCTTTGCCAGATCAGCGCTTTCGTGAGCTGCCACGATCCACGCCGGGTTGCAACGGGAGTAGATGTCGATCAACGCGTACAGGTGAAACCAGACGCCTTTGCTGGGGCCGCGGAGTTTGGTGATGTCCCACGTCCAAACCTGCGAGGGCCCGTCGGCGAGAAGTTCGGGTTTGACCTTCGCCGGATGAGTTGCCAACCGGCGCCGTTCCCGGCTCTGACCTGCGGCGGACGCGATGCGGTACATGCTCGACATCGAGCACTGAACCGTCCCGCGTTTGATGCACACATTTTTATTTGTGTGTTATCGGTTGATTGCCGTGGTGTGCAGCGTAGTACGCCGTTTCGTACTCGATCGGCGGTATCCGGCCCAGGCGGTGCATGAGCTTTTGCGCGTTGTACCACGCCACCCATGCGGAGGTGGCTTCCTCGACGTCGCCGACGGTCCGCAACGGCCCGGTGCGAAACGGTGAGTCCGCCGCGATGCATTCGGCCTTGTAGAGCCCTATGGTGGTCTCGGCCAGGGCATTATCGAAGGCATCGCCCACCGATCCGATCGACGGCAGCAAACCCTGGAGGAACAAGGTCTCCCCGAACCGGACCGCGGTATACTGAGAACCGGCATCCGAGTGGTGAATAGTGTTGCTCTGCAACGGGTTGCCTTGCATGGACCGCAACGCGACCGCCTGGTTGACGGCCCGTTGCACGAACGCGGTTTCCTTCGACGTCGAGCATTCCCAGCCGAGGATCGTGCCCGCGAACGCGTCGATAACGAACGCCGTGTATGCGAAGCAGGGCACCATCCTGACATATGTGAAATCGGCGACGTAGAGCTTGTCGGGGCGCTGCACCCGGAAGTTGCGGTCGACCAGATCCAGTGGCCGCGGCGCCGACGGATCGGGCACCGTGGTGCGCACCGTGCGGGCTCTGGTCGCACCCTGCCAGCCGTTGGCGCGCATCAGCCGCTCCACGGTGCAGCGGGCCACCTCGACGCCCTGACGCTGCAGGTGAGCCCACATCTTCAACGACCCGTACAGCGACTCGGGCTTTCGCCGTCCGCGCTCGTCATGCTCGACGTAGTACGACGCCAGCACCGAGGTGATGGTGGCGTCCCAGAGTGCTCGTTTCGACAACGGGCGCTTGGACCAGGCGTAGAACGTTCTCGGGGCGATGTTGGCGCCGTGCTCGGTGAGCACCCGGCAAATCGGTACGACCCCGAACCGAGCGCGATGCTCGGCGATGAACCGGCAGATCACTTGTGTGGCGGGCCGCACTCCCGCACGAAGAAAGACGTTGCGGCCTTGAGGATTTCGATGGTTTGCTCCAGCTCCCGCGTTTTGCGGCGCAACGCCTTCAGCTCGGCCTCAGCCTCGGCGGGCAACGTGGCCGGCGCAGGGTCCTCGGTTCGATTCGGCTTTGCGGACCCACACTCGTACCGTCTCGGCCTTCAACGACATCCGCTCGGCGATGGTGCGGATCGCCTCGGACTCCGACGGGTAGTCACCGCGATGCTCGAGCACCAGACGAACCGCCTTCTCACGAACCTCGGCTGAATAAATCTTCGACATGAGCAGTCACCTTTCCAATTGGGAAGGTGTGCATCAAAGCCGGGATGGTTCACACCAGTAGTTCCCTTCATCGAGTTCGCGGGCCCAGATCTGGCAGATCGCCAGGTCCGCGTACGCAGCGGTGTTGATGACGGTGAGCACGTGCGCTCGTTCGGCGGCGGTGAGTGCCTGACCGTTGTCCGGGACGGTCCTGGGCCTCTTCGGGCCGAGAACGGGTGGCTGCTGGTGGCGGTAGTGGGTGGCTCGTGATCGCCCGATCAGCTGACACGACCGGCGGATCGGGATCGATGCCTCCTGCAACTCGGCGAACGTGCTGCTCAGGGCTTCTTCGGTGACGTCGATGTGCCCGTGCTCTCGGAGACCGATTCCAAGAGCACGTGCAGTTTTCCCATGATCTCGAGCGCGGCCTCCGTCTGTGTCAGCTGCTTGGCCAGGCGTGCGTTCTCGCGGGTGAGGCGTTCGTTCTCCCTGCGTGCCGCGTCACCGCCGGACTCGCGCGAGCGGGACGACCTACCGCCGGGATCCTTCCCCTTGCGGGCCTGGACCCATTCGCGCAGCTGGGACTGATACAGCCCCTCACGCCGCAGGACCGCAGACTTCTCCCCGTGCGGGGCTTGGGCGTATTCGTCGATGATCTTGTTTCGGTACTCGTTGGTGAACGTCCGGCGGGTCGGTTTCGCGGCGGGATCAACCGCCTGGACAGACGAGGTCGTTGTGGTCGGGCTGCTCATGGGATGTCGCTCCAGTCATGCCCTCAAAGACAGGTTCTCGGGAAGGTCCGAGTGTCTCACCTAAGCCTGCCAGAGAGGGCGACACGCCCGATTTAAAATGACGGAAAGGGTCCCTTCCGACCAGTTGGCTTGCTTTTGGCCCAGCAAGTCAACTGAAGATCGGACGAGACCCGTGACCAAGTCTGGCATGGATGTAATGGAAATTCTTGAGGCATACGACCTTACGAGGTGCGCACACTCGGCTGCGGTGTTGGTCGGCTGTGACGAGAAGACCGTGGCACGGTATGTCGCGCTGCGCGATTCCGGCCGCGACGTCGGCGAGCGGGAGCGGCGGGCACGTGCGATCGATCCGTTCCTGGCGAAGATCGAGGAGCTGGTGGACAAGTCCAACGGCAAGATCCGCGCCGATGTCGTGCACGAACGCGTGCAGGCGATGGGGTTTGCCGGCACCGAGCGGACCACCCGCCGCGCGGTGGCCGAGGCGAAGCAGGCCTACCGTGACGGGCACCGGCGGCGCTATCGTCCGTGGATTCCGGATCCGGGCTATTGGCTGCAGTTCGACTGGGGCGAGGGACCACGCGTCGCCGGTCGTCGCACGCAGTTGTTCTGCGCCTGGTTGTCGTGGTCGCGGTATCGGGTGGTGTTGCCGGCGTGGGATCAGCAGCTGCCCACGTTGATTGCCTGCGTGGATACCATGTTGCGCCGGATCGGTGGTGCCCCAACGTATCTGCTGACCGACAACCCGCGCACGGTGACGATCGACCGGATCGCCGGACTGCCGGTCCGGCACCCCGACATCGTCTCCGCGGCTAGGCATTACGGCTGCGCGGTGCGCACGTGTGAGCCGTTCGACCCGGAATCGAAGGGTGGTGCTGAGCACACCGTGAAGATCGCCAAGGCGGATCTGGTGCCGACCGAGGCGAACCTGCTGCCCGACTTCGCGTCGTTCGCCGAGCTGGAGGCCGCGTGCGCGCGCTGGTGCGAGCAGGTCAACGCCCGTCCGCACCGCGCCACGGGCGTGCCGCGGGTCGATCGCCTCGTCGAGGAGCTGCCGAATTTGCATGTGCTGCCGGACAACCCACACATCCTCGCGCTCGGCGACGAACGGCTCGTCAATTCCGATCAGACGATCAGCTGGCACAACGTGCGCTACTCCACCCCGGACGGCCATCAAGGGAAACGGGTGTGGTGCCGGGTCTCCGGCGAGGAACTCGCTGTCGTCGCCCGCATCGGCACCGGCTTGTCGGAGATCGCGCGGCACCGGTTGTCGACACCGGGCAACCCGCTCATCCTCGACGAGCACTACCCGCATCATCCGGACGGTTCGGTGCTGCGGACACCGAAACCCAAGCCGCGCACCGAGGCCGAGATCGACTTCCTCATGCTCGGTGACGGCGCCATGCAATGGTTGACCGAGGCCGCGGCCACCGGCGTCGTCCGGATCCGCCGCAAGATGGGCCAGGCCGTCGAGCTCGCTCGCGTCCTGGGCCTGGGCCTGGGCCTGGGCCTGGAGCGGGTCGACCACGCGCTGGCGGTCGCCGCGACCGCCGGCCGGTTCGACGACGGCGATCTGGTGTCGATCCTCGACCACCTCGGTCACGAGGACTCCGCGCCGTCGAATGTGGTGGCAATCGACGAAGCACACTCGGCGCAGCCGGGCACCGGTCCGTGGCGGAGGTTGGGCGCATGAGCCGCAACGACGCCCCGCCGCTGCCGGACGAGCTGGCCAAGATCTGCACCCGGATGCGGCTGCCGTATCTGCGTAAGGCAGCGCCCGACGTCCTCGCCACGGCGCGGGCGCAACGCTGGGATCCGGCCGAGGTCGTGCGTGTCTTGTTGCAGGAGGAGGTCGTCGGCCGCGATGCGGCGACTCGGCGGATGCGCCGTAAGTCGGCGAATTTCCCGACCGGCAAGACGTTTTCGTCGTGGCGGACCGAGGACTCGTCGATCCCGGTCGCGACGCAGAACGCGTTGATGACCCTGGAATGGGTCCACCGCCGCAAGAACTTGGCGGTGAGTGGAGCGAGCGGGACCGGCAAGACGCACTTCGTGGAGGCGTTGGCGCACGCCGCGATCGAGGTCGATCTGCGGGTGTCGTGGTTCACCCTCGAAACCCTCACCGCCACAATCGGAAAGGCGAAGGCAGACGGATCGGTGGCGCGCGCTGTCGCGAAGATTTGCAGCTGCGATCTCGTGGTCGTCGATGACATAGGTATGCTCCCGGCAGGGCAGGATGCCGCCGAGGCGTTCTATCGCGTGGTGGATGCCGCATACGAAAGACGCAGCGTGGCAGTGACGTCCAATTTGCATCCGTCTGGTTTCGATTCGATCATGCCCAAGACATTGGCCACCGCCACAGTGGATCGTTTATTGCATCACGCACATCTGGTTGCTACCCAAGGGGATTCGCACCGCCTCGCTGAAGCCCCTTGCAGGAAAAGGAGTCCAACCCCTCCTCTGATCAACGGCAGCAGTTGCTCCATCACGTCGCGGGCATCGAGATGCGGGCGATCGAGGTCCGCGCTCACACTCGGTCGACGCTCTGGACGAACTCGAGGATATGGTTGTTCACCTCGTCGGGACGCTCGGCAGCGACGGCGTGCGTGGCGGTCGGCCACAGTTCGACCTGACCGGCCGGCACCAGTTGACGCGCCCGAGCCTCGGCGGCGACCGCGTCGTGGTAGACGCTACGCCCGCAAGAACAGGACAAGCGTCGGGATATGCAAGGCAGCCAGCACCGCGTCGTTCGGGTAGCCCGGCGCGGGACTGGTGCCGAGCGTGCGGAAGTCATGCGGCGCCGGCGACGATGAGATCGACGATCGGATACATCGGATCGCCCCCCGGCTGGGTTGCCGAACGCCCAAGCCATCATCGCGCGGCGAGTCAGCTTCCATCGTGCGCCGGGCAGCAGCGCCAGCACGGTGAGCTTGAACTTGACGTTAGATCGCGCGAAGACGTTCGCCGGCTCGATGAGCGTGATCGCCGCCAGCACAACTCCGCACAGCCCGACCCAATCCCCCCGTGCTGTCACGTCCGTCGACCGGAGTATCCATGGCCGCGTATCCGGAGAACTCGTGTCCGTCAGTCCGGAGCTCTGGTGTCCGCCTACCCGGATTTTCGAATGACCCTTGACACAACGCGGCCAGGCCGACAGCTGGCGTGATGTCGGTGTCCCGGCCGTCACCGCCTTCCTGTCGTGGCTGCGAAACGGCCGCACGGTCGAGCACAGCATCACCGCATCCGGTGTGCCGCCGACCGCCGCCACGATGGAAGCTCGATTGGCCGCACTGATTTCGTTCTACCGCTGGCATGAGGCGGTGCCACTTCAGCCTGGTTGGGGGCGGCTTTGGCTTCGAGAGTGGGGCATTGATGTGACGCAGTGCAGCTTGCGTCGGTGGTGCACGCCGTTCGCCGGTCCGTGCACAGGGTGCGGCAGATGGGCAGGCTGAATCTTGCGCGGGTGCCCGCCCGGGATTTGCCGAACTATGCAGGCCGTCGGCTTCTGGTCACCGACGGCAACGACAACATTCTCGCCTGCGCGTGGCGGGACTATCGCCTCGATGAAGCCGCATCGCGGGTGACCGTGCACATCATCGACTGGCAGCGATGGTTTCCAGTGTCGGACTATCACTTCGCTGCCGATGAATTGGTGGACGTGCTGCTCGACGGACCGGCCCGGTGACCTGACCCCGCGGTCTACCGGGAAACGGCAGCGAGGGCCTCATCGAGGCTGGACACTACGGCGAGCGTGCCGGTCAGCTCCATCAGTGTGAGGGGCCGGGCGGTCACCGGCCCGGCAGCAGCAACCGCGAATCCGACACCGCGCGACCGCACGCGAACACCAACGCGGACATGCCAGCCGAGGCCAAGAACGTCACCGGCGTGAGGTCGACGACCAACGCCCGGTCTGCGTTCTCGGCAGCCTCGCGCAGTGCCTCGATCAGGCGGGGCGCGGCGCCCATGTCGATATCACCGGTCGCGGTGATGACAGTGACGGCCTCGACGACATGACTGTTCACACTCAAGTGCGGTGGCGTCGGAATGTCGATTGTGTTGTCCTTCGGTCTATTGGCGAGTCGAGAAGAAAGAAGGTCGCGAGCCAGCCCGGACCTGCTGCGGCCGCCCGGCAGCTGCTTGTGTGTGAATCTAACCGATCCGGCGCACCGGAGAGACCGCATCCGGTGTGGATCACACTGAGCACGCTGGCCAGGGGCATCTGCAAGTGCGCCGCCGGATCGGGCTACCGACCTACCGAGTAGATGCGAAGGCAGTGCCACTGTCGCCGCACCTGGGTGCCGGTGCTACCGGATTCGATGTGGGTGTCGGCGAGTGCGTGCATGAGCGGTATGCCGCGGTCGCGGCGCTGCCGCGGATCCTCGACAGGTGCATCCCACTGCCCGTGGTCACAGACGCTGACTTGGAGGACATCGGTGGTGGCGTCGTAGTCGACATGCAGGTCCATCGTGGCGGTCGACACTTCGGATGTGTCCGGATAGGCGTGCTCGGCTGCGTTGGCCAACGCTTCGTATACCGCCTGGAGCATGTCATGCCTACGTTGGAGATCGAGCGTGAAGTGGCGAGACAACCACTGCTGAAATGAATTCGTGCAAGTGCCGCACTGGCTGCATCGGCGCGCAGACGGCGGCAACACAGCTTGGTCCGGTCGCCGATGTGGCCGCAAGAGCTCGAAGGCGCGTCGAAGCCCGACATGGTTGCTGGCTACCCAGCAGAGTCGCATCCACGCCGTCCTCAACGAAGTGGCCGAACAAGAGCCTATTCGAGACGTCCGAGGTGGGTCGGTGCCAAGACTTGCCCCTGAAGCTCACAACCATCTGCATCCTCAATGAGTTCGACGAAGCCGTTGAGAGAACTTGGCTGAGGGAGCTGATTGGTGATCTAGTCGGGCAAACTGTCTAGATGACGCAGCTGATGACTGGAGTGTTGGTAGTGATCGCATCGCCAGGCTATACTGCCGAAGAACGCGCAGCGGTGTGCGACCAAAGCAATGACTGGAACATCAACAACGGCCAGCGCGCGCGAATTGCGCTTCTGCCCTGACTGTAAGAGCGCAGCGCTGTAACACCCTCGTGGGCGCCCGCAGTCCATTATCAATGCGCAAGCCGTTGATCGATCGGACATAGTCGTCGCGTTTTTCGAAGAGATATTGTCAATACCTGTGGATCGGGGATTTCATGCGACCTCCGATCCGGCTGTTTCCGGCTCGGTTGTTGACGCTTCGGGCGTGATATCGATGGGGCGTTCGAGCAGCTTGCCCTTGTGGAACACCGCGCCGGCACGGACCAGCGCAACCAGGTGGGGTGCGTTGACCGCCCGCCAACGAAGTTGCGCGGCATCGATCAGCTTGTAAGACATGGCAATTCCCGCCGCACGAGACCCGGGACCCTTGGTGACCTTCGTCCGCAATCGTACGGTCGCAAAAGTCGATTCGATCGGGTTGAGATATTGTCAATACCTGTGGATCGGGGATCCACAGGTATTGACAATATCTCTCACCACGCACGGTCGGACACCCTCCGAAGAGCAACGACCGGAACCCGCCAACCACTACAGTGAACACAGCTCACAGGTGGGCTCTTTCGCCGAGCAAGTCTGAGCATTTTCGCTGAGCGTCATCAGCAGTCGCACCCGGTCGAACCTGCCGCCCTATCCTGGGCCAGGGACCTCACCCGCTCCGTCAGCCAGGCTCCAAACTCGTCGTAGATCTCGGCAAGCAGGTTCACCCGCTCCACTGAGAGGTAGACATGCCCGGCGTTGAACAGACCGCCTTGGACGGTTCCGACCAGTTGGCCGCTGGCAAGGTTGCGCACATCCAAGGCGTTCCGCTGCGGGCGCCGTGCTCATCGCTCCTCCCCGGGTGAGTGGGAACCGGCGGAGATCCCGTCGGGCCGGTTGTGTCCACTGGGTGTGTCGGTGAAAGCGTCAGCGATCACGGGAGCGGACTTGAACATCAGCGGTCCGTACGTATGCCGAAGCGCGGTCAGGATCGCGTTCAGAGGCAGGTCGTCGAAGATGCCGCGCTCGCGGACGTACTCCATATGCTGGGCTCCGTCTGCCGTGAATGCGTGCAGGAGGGCGTCGTTATCGCCATCGAAATCCACCGGTGGCACACCGAAGCGCGCGCACAATTCGCTGTTGAACGCGGGCGTGGCCTTCATCCACCGGCCGTCGATGTAGAGATGGCTGTAGCCGTGATAGACGAACAGGTCCGTGCCGCCCATGAGCGCTCGTAGTGTTTCGGTCTGCAAATGATTACGGACGTCAGCGAAGCCCAGCATCGCCGGAATCCCTGCCGCGCGGCAAACCGCGGTCAAGAGCACCGCCTTCGGGACGCAGTAGGCGCGCCCGGTCTCGAGGACGAAGCTCGCTCGATAGTGGGCCGGATCGTCCGACACCGTGTAGGGATCATACCAGATCTGGTCGCGGACCGCGGCGAAGAGGCGCGTTGCCTTGTCCCGGTCGGTGCGCGCATTCCCAATGGCGTTTGCGGTGAACGCCCGGACTGACTCGTGCTCGATGTCGAGGAAGTCGGTCGCCCGCAACTGCGCCGCCGGTGCCGGATTCATCTAGGCTCCATGGTGATCGGCAACCCGTCGACAGGGACGGGGAGCGAGGTGTTGTCCCATCTAGCTTCGTACTGATCGGGGACCGTCCAGCTGTAGGTGCGCAGCATGTGGTGCAGGATCGCCTTGACCTCGAGAGTGCCGAAGTGCAGACCGATGCACTTGTGCACCCCTCCTCCGAAGGGAATCCACCCGAGGCGGTGATTCTGGTCCTCACGCCGCGGCTCGCTGAAGCGGTCAGGGTCAAAGGTGTCGGGGTCGGTCCAGCACGACTCGTCGAAGTGGTTCACCGCCGGAGCTACAGCCGCCAGGGTGTCCGCGGGGATGTGGCGTCCGGCAATCGCGACATTCTCGACCGTCTTGCGCATCACGATCGGCACGGGCGCCACCAGACGCAGCGTTTCCTTGATCACCAGGTCGAGAGTCCTCAGCGAGTCCAGGTCGTCGATGTCCGGGCGGCGTTCACCGAGGTGGTCGGACTCCGCCCGACCCCGTTCCTGCCAGACGGGGTGCTTGGCGAGGAAGTAGACGGCAGCGGTGGTGGTGATGGTCGACGTGTCGTGGGCAGCCATCATCAAGAAGATCATGTGGTTGACGACGTCCTCATCGGTGAACGCCTCACCGTCGGCCGTGCTCGCATGGCACAGCCCCGAAAGCAGGTCGCTTCCCTGGCCGCTTCGCGCCGCCGGCACGTGCCGGCTGAAGTAGTCCTCCAGGAGCGCGCGCCCACGGACTCCGGCTCGCCACCGAGTCCCAGGCAGCGGGAAACGGATGATCGAGCTGGCCGCACGAACGGTGGCCACGAAGGCGTCGTTGATTGCGTCGGTGTCCTCGCTCCCTCCCCGACCCGCCATGAAGACGTTCGTTGCGACGTCGAGAGTCAAGGCCTTCAGCAATGGGTAGATTCGCGTGGACTGTCCCGGTGTCCACCTGGGGATGCTCGTCTCCAGCGTCGGGCCGAGCTGGTCGACGTAGGCGGCGAGCCGGTCGCGGGTAAAAGCCTCCTGCATGATCCGACGATGCATCTTGTGCTCGTCGAAGCTCATCAGCATCAGGCCCCGGTGAAAGAAGGCATCGATGAGATAGGTCCACCCGTCCTGGGAGAACGACTTCGCCTTGGTTGTTAGTGCCTCCTGCGTGGCATCCGGGCCGGCCACGATCACTATTTTCGTGCCGAAGGCGCCCATCCACGAGACCGGTCCTAACCGCTGGTATCTGAGCCGGGTGAAGTCAGAGCCGAACCGGATGTAGTCCAGCGTGTGACCGAGCAGAGGCAGTCCGGCGGTCCCTCGGACCGGCTCCAGGCCCGACCCCGCCGGGGGCGGGGCGAGGTCACGGACAGGCCACCGGTCACTGGCCCCCAGCAGGGCCGCGTCGACCCGACTCGGCAGTGGCACCATGAGGACCGACGAGAGCCGCTCACGACCCTTCGCCAGCGGGAGATGGATGACGTTCGTCATTGAAGTCCTTCCGAATCGGTCCCGCGTTCGCTGCTTATGCCTGTCGCCCCAACGGACCCAACGCTTCAGGCCGAGTCGGCAAGCACGAGTTCGGCCCGGCCGACAGGGAGTTGCTGCGTGATGACCCGCTTGCTGAACATGAAGTCGCGGGGGCGTTTGATGCAGTCGGCGGCGATGAGCTCGCCCGCGTGGAGATAGAAGCAGCTGAAGTCGCGGTCCCGGGTCGGATCGCCGCTGAGGACAACTTCGTCGTAGCCGGTGTTGAGACCAGCGATCTGGAGCTTGAGATCGTATTGATCCGACCAGAACCATGGAAGCGCCGCTATCTTCTTGGACTTCCCGCAGATGGTCGCAGCGGCGACCTTGGCCTGCTCGCCCGCGCTCGGCACGGACTCCAGGCGAATGCGACGGCCGTAACGGGCCATGACGTGGCTGGCGCAATCCCCGGCGGCCACGATGTCGGGGGCGCTGGTCCGCGCGTGGTCGTTTATCTCGATACCGTTGTCGACGACCAGACCCGCGGCGGCGGCGAGCTCGGTGTTCGGTTCCACGCCGATGCCGACAATGACGAGGTCGGTGGGAATCGATTCGCCACTAGCGAGGACTACCTCGCGGACCCTACCGTCACCGGACAGGGCCTCGACCAGTGCGCCCGTCCGGATGTTGACACCCTCCTCCCGGTGGATCCGGTCGAAGAACGCTGATACTTCGGGGGCGGTGACCCGCTCGAGGACGCGCCCGGTCGCCTCGAGCACGGTGACTTCCAGACCGAGCGCACGCAACGAGGCGGCCGTCTCCAGACCGATATAGCCGCCGCCGACGATAACGGCCCGAAGCCCGGGCCTGGCGGCCTCGCGGATACTCTCGACGTCCGCGGCAGTACGTAGGTAGTACACCCCGGCCAGGTCCGCGCCAGGTGTGGAGAGCCGCCGAGGACGAGCGCCGGTGCACAGCGCGAGCTTGTCGTAGGGCAGTGCGTCGCCGGTGTTCAGTACGACGTGACCAGCCGAGCGGTCGATCGCCGTGACCGTCGCGTCCAGGAGTCGGATTCCCTGTTTGCGGTAGAACTCGGCGCTGCGGATCGCGAGCTCGTCGAGTGTGCTCGTCCCGGCTAGATAGGACTTCGACAGCGGAGGGCGTTGGTATGGCAACGCAGACTCTTCGCCGATGAGGACGATCTCCCCGACCCACCCTTCCTGGCGCAGGCTGGCCGCGAGTTGGGCCCCGGCATGGCTGGCCCCGACGATGAGGGCCCGCTGCAATGTCATGCGTCGGACTTCGGGGTGAGGCGGACCATCATCTTGCTGATACCGCGCACGAAGTTGGACTGCACGTATTCGGGCTCGCCGACGACTTCGATGTTTTCGAAGCGAGGAAGCAACTCCTCCCAGAGAATCCGCAGCTGCAGCTCGGCCAGCCGGTTTCCCATGCAGCGGTGGACACCAAAGCCGAAGGAGATGTGGTTGCGGGCGTTGGCCCGGTCGATGATGAAGTCGTCGGGGCGTTCGAACACACGCTCGTCGCGGTTGCCCGAGGCATACCACATCACGACTTTGTCGCCTTTGCGGATGAACTGCCCGTTGAGCAGGGTGTCGGCCTTGGCGATCCTGCGCATATAGGCAAGCGGTGTCTGCCAGCGGATGATCTCCGAGCTCATGTTGGGAATCAGGTCCGGGTTCGCCTTCAACTTCTCGAACTGGTCAGGAAACCGGTTGAGCGCAAGAACACCTCCGCTCATCGAGTTCCGGGTCGTGTCGTTGCCTCCGACGATCAGCAACACCAGGTTGCCTAGGAACTCCATCGGGCGTTTGATCAGATCCTTGGTGTCCTCGTTGCTCTGCAGCATGGTGATCAGATCGAAGCCGGGTTGCTCGCCGGCAGCTGTCCGAGCCGCCTTATCGTGCCAGAGCGCACTGAGCCCTCGCGCCATGTCGCGCATGCCGCGGAACACCTCGTCGTTGTCAGAGGGACCTCCGTTTGCTTGCTCCATCGACGATGCGAGATCTGACCAATAGACGAGCTTGCGGCGCTGTTCGTAGGGAAAGTCCAGGAGGGTGGCAAGCATCCGAGCCGTCAACTCAACAGAGACACTCTGAACCCAGTCGAATGGCTGATCAACTGGCAGTTTGTCCAGCACTTCCCGGACTCGCGATCGAATCAGACCCTCCATCTCGCGCAAGTTCTTCGGCGCGACCACACCTTGTACAGCGGCCCGCTGCACGTCGTGACGTGGCGGATCCATCGCGATGAACATCTCGATATCAAGAAAGCGAGGTGGGACCCCGATTACGATGACCGGCTCGGCCGAGAACGATTCGTGGTTCTTGTCGACGGCCATTATGTCGGCATGCCGCGTAATGGACCAGAACGGGCCGAACGGACTGTTGGGCTGATAGTGGACCGGAGCTTCGTTGCGCACGCGCTCGAAGTAGGACTTCCAGCGGCCCTGGCGGTAGAGGAATGGGTTGCTGAGGTCGATGTCGGCCAGTTCGACGTCCTCCACCGGCGGGATGGGGCGCTCGACGAAGAGCTTCTCCCCGTTCGTCCCGGTCATCCATCGCCGGGTGTAGTCGTACATCTGAGCGCCCTGGATCTGCAAGTCCATCGGGATGGTCGACTGAATCTTGGCGGTGATCCCCTCTGGAATCTTCATCACGTCTTGCCCCTCTCTGTCGTCGTCACATCTGGAACTCAGGCAGTTGGACGATCAAGCCGTCCCATACCGCGCAGGCCACCATCTGGCAGGACAGCCGGGAGGTCGGCTGACGCTCGGGATTCATTGCGAGCATCTCCTCCTCAACGGTGCCCGACAGTCCGACCTGCTCGGACCATTGCGGATCGACGATCACATGGCACGTACCGCACGCGGCTTCGCCTCCGCAGTCTCCGTCGATGCCGGGCACCGCGTTGTTGATTGCGACCTGCATCAGCGAGTGCCCCTCCTCGAGGGGCGCCTCGTGTTTGTCGCCGTCGTGGGAGACAAATGTGATAACTGACATAGCCAACTCCTAATGCGGCGTCCTCGACACGGGAACTAAGTGAAAGTGTTGTCGACGAGGACCGCCGAGGCTATGTTCGGCGGAGTCATATATTTGTGAGTTCGGTTCAGAGGATGCGCAACAAATTGAGCCTCTACGAAGTCGGTGTCCCCCCCTTCGCGTTCGTGCAACTGCTCGAGAGTCAAGCACTCGACCCAGACGCCGTCGCGCGGTTTCGAAACGTCATGACTCGCGAGGGAACGAATGAAGGCCTTCTAATCCAGCGTGAGGTTCAGGCCCCTCTACGGTGGTTTCGGGAGGTCTATCCCGAGCTGGATGTCGACCAGGCAATACTGCTCGGCTTCGCGTTCGCCGAACAGGCCCAGTTGACATCGTTCGGCCCCTTGAGTTTTCCGCTGGTCAGCGCAGGCTCCGTAGCCGAGATCGTGGAACTGCTCACCTATCTGCCATTGATCTCGACAGCCCTGAGTCCACAGTTTTATCCAAGTGAACACGGCCTTACCATCGCACTCACCGGACACACAAGCGATCCCGCACTGGACTGCTTGGTCGTCACCTACGGCGGGCTGGCAGTGCTGCGACTACTCGACATGCTCGCCGGAGACGTTGCAACCGTCAGACTCCACCTGACTTGGCCGGTGCCGACCTTCATGACCAACCATGAAGAAATTATTGGCGGGCGACTGCTCTTCAACGCCCCAATGTCTTTCCTCCATGTCCCCGCTGAAACGCTCAGCGAGGTCTGCCGGTTCTCCGATCCCCTCGCGTATCGACTCGCCATAGTCGACCTGAAGCAAACTCTCGAACAGCGGAGCGGGACCACATCGTTTTCGGAGAAGGTGAGACGGTTCCTGGAGAAGGATCGTCCCGGGCAAAGCAGCCGACAATCGGTAGCTGACGAGCTGTCAATCTCCACCAGCACACTCAAGCGGCGCCTCTCCGAAGAGGGGACCACCTTTCGCGAGCTGCGCGAGTCATGCCTGCGCGAGCGTGCGATGCTACGACTCCTCGACCGATCAATCTCGGTGAGTGAGATAGCGACGGATCTCGGATACAGCGACCTATCCAACTTCTCACACGCCTTCAAGCGATGGACCGGCCGATCTCCTAGAGAGTTCTCTCACGACCAGCATGAAAGGTGAATCTGTAGCCCGAACCGCCCGATAGCGCACCCAGCTGACCGCACAACCTAGCGTTCGAAGCAGTTCCCCTTCGAAACGTGAGCTATTCCAGCGATCTTCGCATTGTCGTCGATTGGAGTCGGCGTGCCGATATTTCCATCGGACATCGGCGAGGCTGCGTTCTTTCAGCCTGCCAGGCTCTTGTGTTGCTCAATGCAACCAGAAGTCGCCTCTTTTGAGCGGCTGCTGGGTCCCCGGATGCTTCTACAGGAGAAACATCCTGCGCGCAGCGAGGAAGTCATCGACCAGGCGAACACAGTCGGACTGACCGAAGGCGTGAATACCGGTCAGGCGTGCGAACACTATCGGCCCGACCAGTTGCGACAAGGCAACTGTGGTGTCGAATTCGCCGAGTTCGGCGGCTGTCGAGTATCTGATCGAACGGCCCACGGTACTGATCGGCGACCCGGGCGCGCAGCGCACCCATCGATCGTGACCCATCTTCGTGCGGGCCGCCAGACTTGCTGCCGGAAGCGGTGGACCCGAGCGCGAGCCAGGCCAGCGTCGTGAGTTGTATCGGCGTTTCCTCGATCAGAACCGCTTGCCGACTCAGTAACTCGATCAAACGCTGGCGTAATGTCCCGCTCTCTGGCGGCGGCGTGACCTGAGGCAACAGTCGCTCGAAGGTTGCAGCGAGCAGATGCGTCGAGCTGCTGAAATGCCGGTACAAAGTAGTGCGGGCAACCTTGGGCGCCTTTGTCACTGCGTCGATGGTGACCGCCTCGATACCGCCGGTGCTGAGCAACCCAGTCGCCGCGTCCAGCAACCGCGCACGGGAGCGCATCCGCCGCGGATCGATGTCGTCATCATCGGCGCACGATCCAGAATCAGCGTTCATCCCTGTATGCACCTCTCGTTCGCTAACCGAACCGAAACACCGATGGCACTGTCGTCCCGATAACATTTATGATACCGATAGTAGCGGACAGCTACTGGCGATATCTGCACAGAGGAGGCGCGATGCAATCGACCAAATCTTCGACTTTACGCTTGTCGCGGGCCCAGCAATGGACGCTGGTGGTGTCGTGCCTGTCCGTCGCGTTGGTCATCGGGTCGATGGCAGCGCTCTACGCCGCCCTCACCGACATCGCGACCGCGACTGGTGCGACCCAGGTCCAACTCACCTGGATAGTCGACGGTTACACCCTCGCATTGGCGTGTCTGGTGCTCCCTGCTGGCGCGCTGGGTGACCGCTACGGTCGACGGGCCGTACTGATCGCTGGACTGACGGTATTCTCGGCCGCATCGGCAATACCGCTGCTGTGGCAGGACCCGGTTTCACTGATCGCCGCACGCGCAATCGCTGGTGCCGGCGCCGCACTCGTGATGCCGTCGACTCTGTCGATTATGACCACAGGTCTCCCGGAGCACCAGCGCGGACGGGCGGTCGGGATCTGGGCAGGTGTGGCCGGATCCGGTGCAGTGCTGGGCATTCTCGGATCCGGCGTTCTGCTTGAGGTGTGGTCGTGGCAGTCGATCTTCGCTGGATTGACCGCCATTGGGTTGGTGCTGCTGATCTTGGCTTTCACAATTCCCGAATCCGTCGACCGACTACGTCCAGCAATGGATCCAGTGGGTTCGGTGAGCATCGCGGTCACGATCGGGGCCATCGTCGTCGCCTTGACAGAGGCGCCGCTACGCGGCTGGGACGACCCGGTCGTGCTCGGTCTCCTTGGGACCGGACTGGTCGCCGCGACGATCTTTGTTGCCGTCGAACTACGAGTCGAGCATCCGCTATTGCCGTTGCACTTGTTCATCCATCGCGGGTTCGGTAGCGCGACCGTCTCGATCACGCTCCAGTTCGTCGTGATGTTCGGGGTGTTCCTGGTTCTCGTGCAATTCTTACAGCTGATTCTCGGCTACCGCCCCCTGCACTCCGCGTTGGCGATCGCTCCGATGATCATTCCGCTGGTATTGATTTCTGTGATCGCGCCGTGGTTCGCCGAGCGGGTCGGCCTACGCATGGTGACCGTTACTGGGCTGTTGCTCATCTCGATGGGGTTGTTCCTGATCAGCCGGCTGAGCGTCGATGCCGTCTATGTCGACATGTTGTGGCCACTGCTCATCTTGAGTGCTGGGTTGGGTTTGTGCACCGCACCCGCCACTGCTGCCATCGTGGCGGATACACCCCCCGAGAAGCAGGGGGTCGCCGCGGCCGTCAACGACGCCGCCAGAGAAATCGGCGCAGCAATCGGGATCGCCATCGCCGGAAGCGTGCTCGCCGCGGGGTACAGCAACCGCATCCAACCCGCACTGCCCCGACTGCCCGAACAAGCACGCGAGCCCGTATCCGACTCACTCGCAGCAGCCCTGCAGGTCACCGACCGGACAGGTCCTGCCGCGCAGGAGTTGGCCGACTTCGCCAAGGCCGCATTCGTGCACGGCGCCGAACAAGCGTCGCTGGTCCTGGCCATCATCGTCGGCGTTGGGGCAGTCGTACTCGCCCCCTGGACGCCCGGCCGACGACACGTCCCTGACCACGATCGCGAGCGCCATAGCGACCGCGACCAAGAGCCCGCGCTTCGCGCGTTGCGAACCCAGTAACCGAGATAAGCTCGCTACGACTCTCACCACGTAGCCGGAGAACGTGGTGCCGCTGCAGCCGCGCGCAAGAACTCCCTGCGGCGTCAATTCCCCCGCCGACGCAGCCTCACGCTCGAACTTATCTCGAAGAGCCTCGCGAGCCTTTGCGTCCGCGCGGCACGATCCGTCGTTCGAGCCCACGATTGATGCGCCGCGATCCGTGCCTGGAGGACCCGTCGTTCTCGGTCGCCATGTCCCACCATTCTCTCGGCGGGGGTTCCACTTTGACCGTCACCATTTACACCAAGCCTGCATGCGTGCAGTGCAACGCGACGTACCGTTGCTCTCGACAAGGCCGGAATCGACTACACGTTGGTCGACATCTCGCAAAACGACGCCGCGCGGGTTTACGTGTTGAGCCTGGGCCACCTACAGGCACCGGTGATTGTCATGGACGGCGGAACTCATTTCGGCGGTTTCGTCCCAACCGCATTTCCGCGCTCGCTGCCGCAGCGGCTTGACTGAGAAGGACCCTCGCGAGCTCGCGCAACCGTCGCCACTCGATAGCCACCTGAATGCAACCGCCGCACATCCGGCATCCCACACCGAGCTCGGAGCTGGCGCGGCGGATGACCTCACACTCGATACCGCGACACGGAAGAATCGGAACCGATGAGCGCTACCCCCATGCCCGACATGGCCGGCGAGTTCCATGCCGCTCTCGACTCCGACGACCTGAATTACACCTAGCTCGACGTCGAAGCACAAACGTTGCGCGCACTACTGTGGCGAGCCCTGAGGCTGCCCGCACCGTCATCAACCTACTCAAACCGGCTGACTTCTACCGTCCGGTCTGCGCCGCGCTGCTGTTCACTGTGATCACACGCCTGGTGACCGAGTCCCGGCCGCACCGTTCGGCGCTGGTGTTGGCCGAGCTGCCGCGCGCCGGCAAAGTCAGCGGCCTGCTCAGTCGCGCACTCACCGACGTCGCCTTGGCTGATGCCCGCGAACACGAGATATCGCACTACGCACGTGCTGTACTCGCGCAGTCCTACCGCCGCGGATACGCCACCGCAGCCGTCACGTTGGCGCAGCTCGCTGCCGAGGCGAGCGAAGACGAACTCTTCGAGCAGATGTGTGTCCTCGGCCGGGCACGTCGCGATGCGAAGGCTCGGCTCGACGCCGGAGCCGACAGCCACTCACGCAATGAGTACCCTCGCAGAGGAGGATTTCGAGGTCGGTGCACATGCGCAGCGGCTACACGAATCCGGCACGCCGTGGAGCGCAATCCGGACCGAGCTGGTGTGCACCAGCGACACCGCTCGACGACTGGCTAACGCCTACGTAACCCTCGCCGACGAACGAGCCCGCAAAGATCAACTGTCCCTGTTCTAATGCGCCAGCGCCCGGCGCGACGACGTTCTACAGAAGTGGGCTGAGCGGATCGCTGGTCAGGAAGTAGTCGATGCTACGAAGCTGCAGCGTCGCGTACACGCAGAATTGTGGTGCGGCGTAACCCCGCAACCGCAGAGGGCTGGCCTCGCCGTCGAACTGGAATGTCACAGTCCATCGCGTCGGTTCCGGATGGAACGCGGTGACGCGCTCCCAATCGAAGCGAAGAACATCTCCGTCGCGCAGCGTGACGATCAGACCGTCGGTCGTGACCAGCACGTCGACACTCTGCTGCACATTCCAGGCGGGCGGATACCCGTCTTCGATTGCTGTATACCGCGCATACCTTGTCGGCAGGTGCAGGTACACATGTTCGTCACGACGGAGCACGATCGGACCTGGGTCGAGCGTCTCCATAGCGGGACCGTCGCAGCGCAAGGTGCGGTACAGAGCGCGAGCAACTTGCCAGTAGTGCTCGGCGATGGGATCACTTGCCGCCACCGCTTGTCGAGTCTCCTTGTTCACCTCCATGAATTTGGACGATAGCTGCTCGTACTGACACAGGCGACGGCGATCGTAGAAGGGCCGCTGCCGGCTGGGAGGCGGAGCGAGTGCACCAGAGCCGACGTGTCGGCAACGCGAGGCGACCGAGCTCGGATCGCTAGTCACACTTGCCCAACTGCTCGGCTGGGTCCGCCGACTTGTATTCGGCAAAGTCTGATCGTCGGGCGAGCTTGTCGTACCTGACTAGCGTGAGTTGCGGCACCAGCGGTGAGGCGCGAATGCTCCCACAGAGTCACCAGCCCGATTCCATCGAATATCAACGTCCTTCCGGTTCACAATTGCGATTTTGGACCATTCGGACCTATTGTTCCAATTGGAATAATAAGAATTTGACGACAGCGGAAAGCGTGCGAACGACACGTGCCAAAAGCTCCAATCAAGCAACCCGTTAGACATACAAGTCCATGTCGATAAACATTCGCCATAACCTCGCTCCGTACCGACCGAACCAGTCGCAATCTGACTCACCGATAAGCATCCACACCAAAATTTCACCTTCACACCTCTTGCATTAAGGATAACAAGAAGATAACGTCCGCTATTCTGAGAATGTGACAGCGACGCTTCACAAACTCACTGCTGGCGATGGCTACACGTATTACGTGAAGTCGGTTGCCGCGATGGACAGCACCGAGAAGGGCCGAACGTCGCTGTCCGACTACTACTCCGCGAAGGGAGAGTCGCCAGGGCGGTGGCTCGGCAAGGGACTCGCTGCGTTCGACTCGATCGACAGCGGCGATCCAGTCACAGAAGCACAGATGAAGGCGCTCTATGGCGAGGGCCTACATCCGGACGCAGACAAGATCGGGCGTCAGACTCTTGCCGACCAAATCGCCAAGGGCGCCGACCGCAAGGCCGCCACACGCGCAGCGCACACATCCACTCGGATTGGCGCCCGGTATCGGATCTACAACGGCGCCAGCAAATTTCGACAAACCGTTGCTGAGCGCTTTGTTGACTTCAACGTCTCCAACGGGGAGAAAGGCGTCGCGCCGATACCAGACGAGGAACGCGCACGAATCCGTACCGAGGTAGCGACAGAGATGTTCATCGCCGAATACGACCGCGCCCCTTCGGACGAGCGCGAGCTGTCTGGATGGACTGCTCGAAACTCACGGAACCGGACGACCGCTGTCGCAGGATTCGACGGTTGCTGCTCGCCAGTCAAGTCCGTATCCGCACTGTGGGCAATTGCGCCACGATCGATTGCCAAAGAAATCGAGACGTGTCACAGCGCCGCCGTGGCCGACTATTTGACCTTTCTCGAGAAAGTCGCCGGATACACACGGCTTGGCACCGACGGAGTGCAACAGGTCGAGACGGACGGACTGGTAGCGACAGCATTCACGCACCGCGATTCACGAGCGGGCGACCCCGATTTACACACCCATGTGGTAATCACCAACAAAGTCCGCGCCCGAACCGCAGATGGCAGCTGGCGGTGGCTGGCGCTGGATGCACGAATGCTCTACAGATGGGCCGTCTGCGCATCGGAGCACTACAACACTCGACTCGAAGCACACCTCCGAAACAGACTCGGCTTGCACTTTGCCGAACGGTCGTCGGTCGAAAACGAAAAGCGCCCAATTCGAGAAATTGTCGGGGTTGACTATCGCCTCATCGAGCGCTGGTCGGCTCGAAGCGCCGCCATAACCGAGCGGACCGGCGCGCTCGCCAACAGCTTCCAGGCCGACCACGGACGTGAGCCGACACCGCACGAAATGTTTGCTCTCGCCGAACGCGCCACCTTGGAGACCCGCCAAACGAAGCATCAGCCACGGGCCGAAGCAGAGCAGCGCGCCACCTGGCGCCACGAAGCCATCGCAGTCGTCGGTGGCGCACAGGCTCTATCCGAAATGGTGCATCGAGCGCGCCACCCCAATCCCGGCGTTCGCGCCGATCTCGACGGTCGATGGATATCCACCTCGGCACAGGCGCTCGTCTCGCGAGTGGCGACCAGCCGCGCCACATGGCAGGAAGCGCACGTCAGAGCTGAAGCGGAGCGGATCGTCCGGGCAGCAAACGCAGACCCCGAACAGGGCACACGATTAGTGAACCAACTGGTGCTCGAAGCGCTGAGCGGTCGTCGCTCGATCCCCCGTCGTCTGCCGGATCAGTTCGACGAGCCAGCAGCATTGCGCCGCCTGGACGGCACCAGCGTCTACACCACCGCGCGGAGTCAGCTCTACACATCCGCCGCTGTGGTCGCCGCCGAACGTCGACTCATCGCAGCGGCTCATCAGACCGGCGGGCATCAGATCCCCGCCTCCACTGTCGCGGTGGCGTTGCTCGAATACGCCGCCAACAACGACGGCCGTACTCTCAACGCCGGCCAGGCCGAGCTGGTCCGGCGCATGGCGACCTCCGGTGCTCGCCTGCAAGTGGCGATCGCCCCGGCAGGCACCGGCAAGACCACGGCGATGAAGGTTCTATCCCGCGCGTGGCAGAGCGAAGGCGGCACCATCATCGGCCTCGCGCCGACCGGCGCCGCCGCTGGCGTCCTGCGCGAAGAGATCGACACCACCACCGACACCATCGACAAAATGACCCACGTCCTGGCCACGATGGAAAAGGCCGGACGCACCGGACAGCCCGTACACATTCCGCGGTGGATACGCGAGATCGACGACAAGACGCTCGTCATCATCGACGAAGCCGCGATGGCCGGCACCGAAAACCTCGACGCTGCCATGCGTTTCGTGTTGTCGCGTGGCGGCAGTGTCCGCATGATCGGCGACGACAAACAGAAGTCTTCGATCGCCGCCGGCGGTGTCATCCGCGACATCGCCGAATCGGCGGGCACCATCACCCTCACCCAGGTCATGCGGTTCACCGACCCCGCCGAAGGCAACGCCAGCCTCGCCCTGCGCGACGGCGATCCCGCCGCGATCGCCTTCTACATCGACAACCAACGCGTCCACGTCGGGGACACCGAAACGGTCAAACACACGCTCTACAGCGCCTGGTCGCGTGACCGCGCCACCGGTCTGGACTCGGTGATGATGGCCCCCACCCGCGAACTCGTCGCCGACCTGAACATGCGTGCCCGCGCCGATCGCATCGCAGGCCTGGCCGAAGGACGCATCGGAGCGGTGGTCGCGCTGTCCGACGGCCTCCCTGCCTCCGTCGGCGACGTCGTGTTGACCCGCAACAACGATCGACGACTGTCCATGTCGCGCACCGACTACGTCCGCAACGGCTACCGCTGGACGATCAACCACATCCATGACGACGGCTCCCTCGACGTCACCCATCTGCGTAGCCGACGCCGTGTTCGCTTGCCCGCGAGCTATGTGCGTGCGCACCTCGAACTCGGCTACGCCTGCACCGCCAACTCAGCCCAAGGCATCACCGCCGAAACCTCCCACACCTTGGAGGACGGCCGCAGCAGCCGCGAAGATCTCTATGTCCCGCTCACTCGCGGACGCCGCCGCAACGACGTCTACGTTGCGACCGCCACCGACGGCGACGTCCACAAAGCGCTGCATCCGGACGTGCTCAACCCCCTTACCGCCGTCGACTACCTGACCGACACACTCGCCCGATCCAGTGCGCAAGTGTCGGCGACCACAGCCCAGCGCGAACTCGACGATCCGCGTGGGCGACTCGCCCACGCCGCCTCGGCCTACACCGACGCCGTCGGTTCTGCTGCCGAAACAGCGATCGGAGCCGACGCGCTCGCCACCATCGATACCGGCGCCGAAGCCACCTGGCCCGGGCTGACCGACTCCGCCGCGTGGCCGACGCTGCGTAAGCACCTGGCCACGCTCGCTGTCGACGGGCGCGACGCCGTCGCCGACCTGCACGCGGCGGCGCATTCACCGAAACTGAACCGCATCTACGGTGCGCTCGACACCGCGGCCGACGTTTCCGCCGTCTTGGATTGGCGACTCGACGAGACCGGCGCACACTCCAGCGGGGCCGGCCCATTGCCGTGGCAACGCGGGATCCCGACAGCACTGCAACAGTCGCCGACGTGGAGCACGTATTTGTCGGCGCGCAGCGAACTCGTCTCCACTCTCGCCAAGCAGGTCCGCACCGCCGCTAGTGCATGGTCGGTGTCGGATGCACCGCTGTGGGCACGTCCGATCGTGGGCGAGCACCCCGCACTGTTGACCGATCTCGCGGTGTGGCGAGCGGCGATGCGGGTCGACGACACTGACCGCCGCCCCACCGGGCCCGACCGCTACGCCGTCGTCGAATCGCGCTACCAACGTCGACTCGACGGCCGCGCCACGAGGGCGATCGGCGACCCCAACAGTGCCGCCGCGCTGTGGGCACCACTGGTCGACAAGCTCGATCCGCGGATCCGGCTCGATCCGTTCTGGCCGGTGCTCGCCGACAAACTCAGCCTCGCCAAACACGCCGGAATCGACGTGCACGCCCTCGTCGGAACTTGCGTCGACGATCGGCCCCTGCCGGACGAACTCGCCGCTGCCGCCCTGTGGTGGCGTATGTCGCGCACCCTGCAACCCGAGGTCGTCTCCGACATCGAATCCGGTGATCTGGCCTCCCGTCACCCCGACTGGCTTCCGGCACTGCACATGGTGGTGCCGGAGTACTCCGACCGCGTGATCGCCGATCCTGCGTTCGCTCGGCTCGTCGCTGTCATCGACTCCGCCGACCCTGCCGAGTGGACTCCCACCCAGCTGCTGACCGTCGCGCACGAGGCGATCCTCGCCGCCCAGGACGATGACCCGATCCGCGCCGATCAGGTCGCCACCGCCATGACCTGGCGCATCGAGACACTGCTCACCGCGCCCAGACTCGGCCACGAGCCGCTGCCTGCCGAGCCGGTCGACGTCGAGTCCGCTCCCCCGGATCCCGCCGATGCGGAGTTCGACGTCGAGTTGCTCGACAACGGTGCCACTGCCGAGAATGGTGCTGTCGGCGACGACGACTACCTGGACTCGCTGCTGCGCCTTGCGCCGCCGGTCGAGGACCTCGATCCGGTCGACGACCTCGTCGAGCTGGACAGCGAACGGGCACTACCGAACCTGTTCGACGACCTCGGTGTCGACGTCGCGGAATGGGCACCGTTCCCCGATGTCGAACTTCTCTACCCGGACCTGGCTATCTGTGATCGGATCGAGCAACTCGGTGCCGATCTCGCCGCCGCCGAACACCATGTAGCCAGATTGTGGTCGGCGTTCCATGCCGGAACCAGTGAGCATGTCGCCGCGACCGAGCCGATGATTCTCGATCTTGCCTACCGTGCCGACGCGCAACGGCCGTACCGGATCGAGGCTCTCGACGCGCACGAACGGTGGGTCGACGCCGACCTCGCAGCCTCGGCAGCCGAGGATGCCGTCGCGACCATGCGACGCGACGCCACGATCGCACGCGCTGCCGGCGATGACACCACGGCAGCGTCGCTGGAACTCGACGCGAGCCTGCAAGAAATGGAAGCCCAGTACTACCGCTCGACCGCTGACGCCGCCCGTACCGACGCCGATGCCGCCCAGTCGGCTCTCGAAGCGTTCGCCGGCGCACGCGGTGTCGTCACTCGCGACGATGTCGAACAAGCCCGTGTCCTCGCGCAAGAACTCGACCTCGACATCGTGCACCAGGCCCGTATCGTCGCCGAACGTATTGCGACACAGTTGGACCGCGCCGAAATGGCCGGAGCTCGCGAGCTCGCCGCCGCCGGCACCCTCCGCGCATCCGATGCCACGTTCCGCGCCCTAGCCGTGCGCCACGAACGCCGTGACTACGCTGCCGCGTTCGCCGATGCTGTCGCGTCGGATCCGTTCCGGATACTCACCGACACCGAACTCGCCACCCGCGTCGACGGGATCCGGCGACGTCTGTCCCGCGACGATTACGACCTGATCGGGTGGAAACGGACAGAGACCGTCGTCGACGAGGACGAGAGGACCGCCGACACCCTCGACCGTCAGGTCGTGGCAATCGCAGCCGCTCGCACCGCTGCCAGCGTGGAAGATTCCGCCGAAACCGCACTACGCGATGCGTATGCACGAGCTGCCGAACTACGCAATCAAGTAGAACGACTTCTCTCTTTTCGAGTTAGCGCGCGCTCCAAACTCACCGCCGAACTCGCGGCTGCAGACCGAGTCCGCGAACAACGCCAACGCGAACACCACCAGGCTCAGACCGAGACCATCGCAGCATCCAACCGCGCGGCCGACGCCGGCGCACACCCGTCGGACTGGACCCGGATCGAGGCCCAAGTCCAGAACTCAGACGTCCAAGCCGCCGAGCGAGATGCGAGTCCAGCAGCAGAAGACGAGCGTGAACAGATGCGCGAGAAAATCAGCGCCGAACGCCGCACAGCAGCAACCAGACTCGACGCGCTTCTGGCCGAACAAGCTCGCCGCGAAGCACAAACGGCGACCGAATGTCTAATCGAAGACCGTCTACGTGAACGCGAAGGACGGGATCAAGTTCACCGCTCGACGGACGTAACGCCACCGGAGCTCGACCCCGCCCACGAACACGAGCTCGACCGGGACAACTAGTTCTTCGGCGGCTCCTACCTGAACTGCTTATCAGTAAGGACGGCAGCGCCGAATGACTATCTGTGCTGGTCGGGAGCGTTGTGTACATGTAACGCACCTGTCAGTGATGGAACAGGCGGAGTCCGGTGTTTACGAGGGTGATCGCGTGTTTGCGGCGGGCGGCGACGTTGTCACGGAAGGACAGGAACCCGTCGGACACGAGGGTCATACCGGTGAGGTTGATGCCCCAATCGCGGCGTTCCCGATCGCTGAGATGCTCGGTGATCGTCGACTCGGGGTCGTCGGCCGATTGGGCGTTCGCGGCTGCGCGGAACTGGCGGTTCAGCCGGTCCGGTCGCTGTTCGCCCTGCGGTGTCGGGAGTGCCCCGAAATGCGGGATGTTTTCGTAGCCACCAGATTCCGTGTCGCCGGCAAGGGCAGCGCAGTCGCGCGGATTGTTGACCGGCGCCGATCCCGACGGTCACGCCGTCGCGAACGTATGCGACCGAGATGGATTGGGTGTACCGCACGGTGATCATCCCCAGCAGCCCGTCCCGGATCGTCGCCTCGCCGAGCTAGTCGCCCGATGCGCCTCTCAGGTGGTCTTTGCTGATCGGGAGAACGTCGCGGTCCTGCTCGAAGCACGACAACGAACACATCTCGCCGTTCGCGCGCCGGCGGCCGGTAGTCGGGGTCGACCTCGAAGACGACGAACCGTCCGGACTTCTTGCGGCCCAACACTTCCGCGCAGGCTTGCACATAGCCGGGTCGCGATGATGCCGTCGGGAACGACACCGGCGAGGACGGCCGCCTCGCAAATCGGTGTGCAGATATGGAAGAGTTGACTAAGGTTGTATAGTAACAGCATGGTTGATGAAGAATTTATGCGTGTGTCGGAGGCGGCGACCTACTTGGGGATATCCGCGCAGACCCTCCGCCGGTGGGACAGGGACGGCACCTTGAAGGCCGTGCGACGGCCCGGCAGCGACTATCGCTTCTATCGGCGCGCCGACCTGGAGCCGTTCCGACTGGTCTACCGACGCGCCGAGGAGGCTGCCGCTGCGGACGGGAACACCAGCGTGTTCGCGACCGCCAACGCGGACATCGAAGCCAATGCTGCGCTGCGCGGCCCGCAACGCGCTGCACATCGCGCAGTGCGCGAGCACTTCGCTGCCGACGCTGGTCCGGCGATCGTGCAGATCCCCGTCGGTTGCGGGAAGACCGGCGTCATGGCCACGCTGCCCTTCGGAATCGCGAAGGGCAGGGTATTGGTGATCACTCCGAACCTCACGATTCGCAAAGGCGTCGCCGACGCCGTCGATATCACCAGCCCACAATGCTTCTGGACGAAATGCCGGGTGATCTCTGACTTCACCGCTGGCCCCTGGATGGCGGTGCTCGACGGAGTCAACGCGAACATCCACGACGCGATCGAGAGCGACTTCGTGGTCTGCAACATTCAGCAACTAGCCAGCCAAGCCGACCGTTGGCTGCCCCAGTTCCCGGAAGACTTCTTCGACATGATCCTTGTCGACGAGGGGCATCATGCCGCCGCCGAAAGCTGGCAAAAGGTGTTCCGCCGATTTCCCAACGCAAAGGTCGTCAGCCTGACAGCAACACCGTTTCGGTCCGACCAGCAGCAACTTCACGGCGAGATCGTCTACCGCTACCCCTTCACCCGAGCGATGATCAACGGCTACATCAAGCAGATCCACTCCCGCAACGTTGCTCCTTCGGAGCTCTACTTCACCTACCGCGACGATATCCGCCGCCATACTCTCGATGAAGTCCTCGAGCTTCGCGAACAGGCGTGGTTTCGCCGCGGTGTCGCCCTGAGCCCAGAGTGCAACCGCCACATCGTCGAAGCCAGCATCCAGCAGTGCGACCGCATGCGGGCAGAGACAGGCATCCAGCACCAGATCATCGCCGCGGCATGCTCGGTCGACCACGCGCGACAAGTCGCCAGCATCTACACCGAATGCGGTTACCGAGCCGCCGAAATCCACTCCGACATGGCAGACGACGACCAGGACGCCGTCATCGAGAGGCTGAGGCAGGGCCAGCTCGACTGCATAGTTCAGGTCCAGATGCTCGGCGAGGGCTTCGACCATCCCCGCCTGAGTGTCGCGGCAATCTTCAGGCCGTTCCGAAGTCTTGCGCCCTACGTCCAGTTCGTCGGCAGAGTCATGCGTGTCGTCCAGGAGTCCGCTCCGGATCACCCCGACAACCAGGGACACATCGTGTCTCACGTCGGACTCAACAACGACGCTCGCTGGACAGAATTCCGGGAACTCGATCTCGACGACCAAGCCTTGATCCGCACCTGGGTCGACGGGAACACCGACGACGACCCCAAGGGCAGAGAAAGCGAGCCACGCCCCCGCCGATTCGACGAGGGCATGCTCGTCGACAACGAAATACTCACCAGTTTTGTCGAACACACATACCTCGACCCGACGGACGACCGGGTACTCGACGAGTTGCTCTCCCGCGAGATCGCGCCTGGGATCACCGTTGGCGATCTCGTCGGACGCGAGCAGCTACGCGAGCGGCTACTCGCCAAGCAGGTAGCGGCACCAGTTCCGGCTTCGATACCGGTTTCCCCGCAGCGGCAACGCCAATCGACCAAGACACGGGTCAACGAGCGTGCGAAATCCGTCGCCAATCGTGTCCTGACGGAACTGAAGCTGCCGCATCGCGGGCATCAGCTCATGGCCGTGACTCCCGGCCAGCGCCAATACAACTCGGCGATCGTGATACGCCGCATCAACACCGCGATCAACCACGTGGCCGGCGAAGCGAAGGCGAGCCGTGGACAGTGGACACTCGAACAAATGACCACCATCTTCGAGCGCCTCGACGAGATCGGCGACTCCGTCCGCGACGCGTTGAGAGATCAACTCAGCAAGAAGAAGTGACGCGGATTATCCGAGTCCCCGGTTCGACAGGAGATCGACATGCCCACCAAAGCGGTTCTGCGCCACATCAGCATCGAAACCCCGCGCACCAACCATCAACGAAAATGCTCAGCCCACCAGAGAGGGAAGAAGGCTCACCACATCCTCAAGGGCGACACCCACCTGGTCATCGTCGAAGGCGCCGACAAAATCAGATACTGCCGCGAGGCGGCGACAGAAATCCTCGACCAAGCCCAGCGCGACCTCGACGCCCTGCGGCTGCAGCTTGATCGGACGGCACCCACTAGTGCGTGACACAGTTACAGATATCACTGTCTCCCACAAGGGCTATCCAGTAATGACAGCACATGACTCCGAGTGATTCACACCGTGCTTCCCCTACAGATAAAAGCGTTCGGCGCGACGTGAACTTCAGTAAGTCCGCATTCGACGGTTGGTCGCAACCTCGACGAATGGCTGCGTGTGGCGACCTATGTCCGACGCCTCGTGGATCCAAACCGCATCACTACCGGTGCCGTCATCCGCCCGGCGCAGCCACATTGCCCAATTCTGGACCGTAGTACCCCATTTCGACGGGTACACAACACCATGAGGGCGGGACCCGTCGCTGAGCACCACAGACTCGCGTAGCCACGTGGCGATTCCAGTTGTCAGCTGCTTCATGTCCTCCGACGAGCTCGTCAACTCGCTCAACGTCAACCGATCCACCCCGCATGTGGTCAACAACATCTGCAATTGCTCCTCGATGGCCGAGATGCTGCCGGCCCCGGTTACGTCGACAAACCAGCCGTTCCCAGGCAACACCAGCTCGTACAGGTTTCTAACCGCCCGCCATCCCTTCGAGATCGAACGCGGTGCCATCGCGCCGCACAATGGCAGCTCACGCTGAATCTGCGAGTCGAAGGTCAAATCGTCGGAGTCTTCGACGTCGTCGAACAGATCACTCATCGCAACGGCAGGCGGATCCGGGGTGATGTATTCGAGTACTTCGACAAATGCACCCTCCGCCGTCGAGCTGCCGTAGATGGTGCGTCCTGGAGTATCCCAACGCGACCACGTGACAGGATTCGCGGTCTTGACGCGGGGCGGCGGTTGAAGTGGACCGAACTGAGTTCGTGCGACACGGAACATTCGACGCCCGCTACTGGGTACCAAATTCAGACCTGTGGTGGCGCACACGGCATCGGCGCCGTAGGTCTGAGCAGTCACCTCGGGCCTCCCCCTTATACCGAACGATCAGTATAAGGAGCAGGCCCGACAGCGCTGTGCACTCACACGTGCTCAGGCGTAATACTCACCCGAGACGAATGCGGCCGCAGCGCGATAGACAGCGGGGATTTTGGAATCGCGAATGAACTCTGCTGGCGTGTGTCCATCGAGCCGCGGATTCGCTGCGATCAGCCACGACCGGGCAACCTGGTCGTTCTCGGCGTCCTCGATCGATACGAAAACTGAATGCGCTGCCTTCAACCGAGTGACCCGTTCGTCGGACGGTGTCGCATGTGTTGCCGAGCCCGGAGGCGCCGCCCACCGCGCAGGCATCGCTCGGCTTCGCGAGTTCGCGATGTAGGCCGTCAAGGTTCGCCCCAGTCGCTCCAGCAGGTACTCGGCAACTTTATGGGTCGGCATACGAGCCGTGTCATCACACGCTTTCGTCAAGACATCCATGACGAGTCACCTCCCTTCAAGGTCGACAAATAGGCAACACTGTTACCGCTGGGCATATGAGCGAGGTTACACAAATATCGTACTAATATCGCCAAATGTGACAAATACTGTACTCGAAAACGTCGAATACGGCATGCGCACACGAGGTGTCCAATGTTCGACGATCTACTGGTTGACGTTGTAGAACGTAGAAAATCTCAGTACACCTCGAGTCCGCCCGTACCTACGAAGAACCCGTGACCGGCGCTGTTGGTGCAACGCAGTCCGGATTTGCGCGATTCGCACACGATCGCCGCGGCGGGATCGTCGAAGCTGGTTCGAATGGTGATCCGCGAGTGCGCCGGGAGTGCGGCATCTTTGAACGTCCCGTCTGGACCGGGTCCGAGCGGCATGTTGAAGACCTTGTCGAGCGTCCGACACGTGGTCGGTGCTTCGGTTTGTAATTCAGATGCAGTGCGCCAGCCGACGGCCGTGTAGGGCATTGCAGTGTCACTACCAGCGCATACCGGCATCGTGCCGGGGGCACGATGTGGGGTTGCGGTCAGGACGCAGCCTCCCATGGCCGGGTTGAAGTTGCACGCGACCCTGCCGGTCCCGTCGACGAAATGCGTTCCGAACGCCTGCCCGGTGTAGAAGTTCGCGTCTACATCGGTCAATGGCGTCTCCTGCCCTGCCGGTGGCAACGGGGCGGTGGATACCGTCGCGGTAGCTGTGGTTGTGGGAGCGAGAGTGGCCGACGGAACCTGTGTGTTCGACGCCGCGGTCTCGGTGTCGCTCGACGAGCCGCACCCGGCCAACGTGATTGCTATGCAGCCGGCGACAATGCCTGCAGCGTATGACGGTGTGCGAAGTGCGCTAATTTTCACAGTTTTGTTCCTCCCCGAGTGGAAAACGTGTCGACCATGAGAATGGCATGGGCATTTCCGAGGGTCCTGCACCGTGATGTCACATCTGCCCCGGGTGTGCGCCGTAGTCAGTGTTCTTGGTAGGTCCGACATCATCGGTCGGAGCTGTCAGCGGGTGCGCTGTCGTGCTGTGCCGTTGCCGTGTCGATGCAGGCGGAGCGGTCATGGCAATCAGCTGAGCCGCAGACTGGTTTCCCCGCCTGGTCGGCGATTCGGCGACCGCCTGCGGGTGCAGGTCGCTCTGGGCCTCCATTTCGCGGGTGGCCATCATCTCCCGTACAGCGTCGGCGTCTTCGAAGCCGAGGTCTTCGACCAGCGCCGGTGTCGGGTTGAGCATCAAACTCCATCCGTCTTCGCGCCCTTTCGCTTCGAGTCGTTGGGTACGAGCGAGGTTGCGGGCCAACGCTTCCGGACTGTTTTCTGCATCGCGCAGCTCACGCCGAAGCACATGCAGTTCGGTGCTGAGGTCCTGCAACTGCACGGCGTCCGGGAAGTCGCTCATGGTGGTGTTCTCCAGCAGTGCCAGCCGTCGTCGGTCCTCGGTGAGGTTGTATTCGAGTCGAGCGAGTTCCGCGCCGGCGTCGTCGACCATGTTCTCGACTCGCGTCATGATTCCCGATGCCCGCGCGGCCCGACCCTGCTCCGACGTCGCAGTGGTGATCGGGGTGTACAGCTCGTTCGGATCGAAGGCGCGGTTGGCGATCGGTAACGATTCGAAGCGGACGAACAGTTCGCTCGACGTCATCGACCGCACCACTTCGACGGTGTGTCCGGCGATCTCGGCGACCGGCAGTGATTCGTGTAAACCTTTGCCTTTCAACGCTCCCCACGCCTCACGCAACGACATCTGCAACGCCGCCGACGCCTCGGACCGCTTGGTGAATCGGCGGCCGCCGATCGTCATGTCGAACCCGTCGCGGTCTCGCCATGCCTGCAACGCCGGCACAGCCGCAGTCAGCAGATGCAATCGTTTCTCCGACGACGGAACCCGAGTCCGGAGTCGGTCACGGTCGCGTTCGATGCTGCGTTGCTCGGCGAAATGCGCGTCGGCCTGGGCTTGCAGGTCCTGGACTTGGGAGTCGAGCTCCACCTGCCGGATATAACGTTGATCCCCGGTCGCGAGAGCCTTTGTCAGCGCGGCATTCTCGGCGACGGAGTCGGCGTCGAGGTTCGGCACCCGACGCATCGACCGATCGGCGCGGCGGAGTTGTTCGATGTAGTGCGCCTTCTTGTGCACGGTCTGCCACATCACCGTGTCGTAGGTGCGTTCGGCGACGATGTTGAGCACGCGGACCTGTTCGTTCTGGTTGCCTTGGCGGATGATGCGGCCTTCGCGTTGCTCCAGATCCGCTGGGCGCCAGGGCACGTCGATGTGTATCAACGCCACCGCCCGGTCCTGCACGTTGGTGCCGGTGCCCATCTTTTCCGTCGATCCGAGCAACACCGCGACGCGGCCGTTGCGGCAGTCGGCGAACAGTTGCGCCTTCTGCGACGGTTTCGGATAGTCGTGCACGAACCGGATCGAGTGCGGGTCCATCCCGCCGGCGACGAGGCGATCTTTGATTTCCTGATACACCGACCACTCCCCCGGTTTCGGTGTGCCGCGATCGCAGAACCCGATCTGCAGCCCACCCGGTGTCGGGGACATCTCGCCGAACTTGTCGCGATAGGTGTTGTCTTTCGTCGCGTTCCAGATTTCCAGCATCTTCTGCGACACGACCGCAGCGCGGGTGGTGCCGTCGACAAGGAACTCTTTCGCGGTTAGGTGCAGATGCGCCGCCCGCGGATCCAGGGATGCTTTGCGCCCGTGATCGGCAATGACGAGGGTGTTGTCGATGTCGGGGCGGGACGGATCACCGTGATCGGCGCGCCAGCCGAGGTCGGCGATGAAGTCGAGCACCTCCTGCGGCGGGGTGAACACCGCGACTTCGTTGGTGCCGGTGTTCTTCTCCGGCAACGGAACCGGCACTCGTTCGCGTCCGACGAAGTCGGTGAAGACACTGTTGATGGCGACCAGGTCACCGACGTTGGTGTATTCGCCCACCCGGGTGACCGGGCGTAGTCGACTGCCGGAACTGTTGAGCTCCACCCGTTCCACGGTTTCGGTGAACGCGGCTCCCCACTCGTCGAGGTCGGAGACTTCGGCGTCGGCGAGCAGATCCGGACGCAGATAGGTCTGCATGACCCAGAGTTCGGCGAGAGAGTTCGCGACCGGTGTGCCGGTGGCGAAGGTGGCGACCCGTTCGACGTATTCGTCGTCGCCGACCCCGGCGGCAATCGCCTGGGCGCGGCGTTGATCGCGCAGATGGGTCAGCTTCATCTGCAGATCGAGGGCTTGATCGGACCCTGAGCAGGCGAGTTCTTCGATGTGGGAGGCGCGGACGAGGTTTTTGAAGTTGTGCGCCTCGTCGATGAACAGGTAGTCACAGCCTGACGATTCGAAACTCAGGCCGGTGTCGCGTTTCTCGTCGTCGAGCGCTTCGGTGAGTTTGGCTTCCAGTGTGGCCTTGGCCTTTTCGATCGCTTTGACACTGTCGTCGTGTTCGGCGTCCAACGCATTGAGTTTGTCGAGCTGGATCTGAATGAATTCCGCTTTCGTCGACGACGCAACCCCGATCCGGACGAACACCGACATCGGCACGATCACCATGTCCCAGTCCTGCGACGCCGATTGCGCGACGAAGAGGCGCCGCATGTCGGCATCGGTCGCGGCCGCACCGGAGAGCACCTTCGCACCGGGATACCAGCGCAACGCCTCACTGGTCACCTGGTCGACGATGTGGTTGGGCACCACGATCCACGGCTTGGCGGCCAGGCCGAGTCGTTTGAGTTCCATCGCGCCCATGAACATGGTGCCGCTCTTGCCGGCACCGACTACATGGTCGAGCAGCACCGACGGTTCGCTGACGATGCGCGCGACTGCATTGCGTTGATAGTCATAGGGTTTGAACGACGACCCCAGCCCGGGAAAGACGCGTGCGGATCCATCGTAGGACGGGGCGACGACGGAGTTGAACAGCTCGTTGTAGCGGTCCAGCAGCCGTTCGGTGCGGTCGGTATCGGTGTGCAGTGCCCACTGACCGAACTCTTGTGACAGTCGTTGTGCGCGGGCCTGAGCGGCACGGGTGGCTGCGTCGTGCAGGACGTCGCCGCCCGACGCATCGCGGTACTGCTTGGACTTGGTGATCTCGATCGGTTTGCTGTTGAGCAGATCGGTCAACACCTCCCGCCAGCCGTAGGCACCTTTGCGAACGCCGGCGTCGTAGCAGCCACGCTTTTCTGCGTCGGCGTGCTCGAAGTTGAACCGCGTCGCCGACGGGTAAGGCTTGGGAACCAGGCCCCATTTCATGTCCTGCTCGGCCCTGGCCGGGTAGTACCCGGCCTGGATGGACCACTGACCAGCAGCTTTCTCGATCGTGACCGACACATCGGCCGGGATCGCGAACGTGTCCCGCATGAACTGCATGTAATCGGAATCGGGGATCCACCCGGTGCCGGGTCGCACTTCGACCCCGGTGCGGATCGGCGGCGGCATTACCGCGGTCAATGCGTTGACGTTGGGCCGGTAGCGCTCGTCGACGGCCGCGAATTCGTGTGCGGCGGCCAGTTTTTTGCGGACGCTGCCCGACAAGTACTGCGCGGCCGGCACCCACACGTTCGGATTGGCGACACCGCGGAATGCGGTGCCGGATTCGGGCAACTGAGCCTGCACTTGCTCGGCAGTGGTCCCGAGTAGGTCGGCAATCCGGTCGATGTCGATGCGGGCGGTTTGATCCAGACTGATCGCGACTGCGTCGGCGAGGGTGTCGGCGCTTTCGCGGCCGGGCCGCACCCCGAACACGTCGGTGTGGAACAGCGTTGCCTTGGTCGCTTTCATCTTGGTCTCGTCGAACTCTTCCAACGCCAACACCGCCGCGAAGGACGGATCTGCCCGCAATGCTTTCCCCAGGTGCGAGGCCAGTTTGTGCGGGGTTTTCGGATTGATCCAGGCCTGATCGGATAGCTGCGTCAGGATCGAATCCGGCACCGGACCCTCATACGGTGCCGATCTGCTGCCTTCGGAGATCCGCCACTGCGCCAGCAGCGTGTCCAGGGCGCGGTCGTGCTGCGCGTCGGTCAGATCGGCGACCTTCGACCAGGTGAACCGGTTGATCAGCCCGTATCGCGAGACGTAGGCGTCGTAGCGCTGGTTCAGCTCGGCACGCAATGCGGCTCGTTCGGCCGTGGGTTGATCCTCGCGCTGGGTGTCGATCAACGCGACCGCGACGTCGCGCAGATCCAGCAGCGCGCCCCATTCGGCGGTCTGCTTGGCGCTGCGTGTGGTGACCGGTGTCCACTTCGTGCCGCTCCAGGTCCGGATCTCGGTGGCTTGGGGGTCGTAGGACAAGGTGCCGATGGTGGTGCCGGCCCGTCCACTTTCGCGGGCGCGGGTGAGTCCGCGTTGGAAATCGGCGCGGGTCGGTCCCATCGTGTTCGCCCAACTCGCCGTCAACGCCAGACCGGAGCGTCGCGCCTGCTCGACGATGCCGGACAACGCTGTCTCGACTTGGGCGGCGAGGGCAGCACCGCTCTCCCCGCGCACCACCAGCTGCTCGGCCGCGTATTGACCGCGTCCGAGTTCCATCGTGCCGAGCACGTGGTGCGGATTGTCGGCGTAGTAGGAATTGGCCTGCAGCCCCAGCTGTCGCCCGTCCTGATAGACCGTCGAATAGGTCAACCCCAAGAATGTCTTCGTCCGGGCGGTCATCTCCTGGCCGTCTTCGCGACGACGCAGCACGAGAATGTCGGTGACGACCGTGGTGCCGGCGACCCGGGAGAACGCGCCTTCGGGCAACCGGATCGCGCCGAGCAGATCGGCTTTGTCGGCGATCTCCTGTCGCGCGCGAGCGTTGACAGCGTCCATGGTGTAGCGCGAGGTCAGGACCGTTACGTAGCCACCGGGTGCGGTGACCGCGAGGGCCTTGTTGATGAAGTGGTTGTGGATCGAGAGCCGTGACGGGTTGTGCGCCGGATCGTGGAGCCGGAAGTCGCCGAACGGCACATTGCCGATCGCGGCGGTGAACGAGGCTTCCGGAACATGGGTCAGTTCGAAACCCTCGTTGCGGATCTGCGCCGACGGATGCAACGCCGCGGCGATGGACGCGGTGGTGGAGTCGAGCTCGACCCCGACCATCTGCGCGCTGGTGGGGGCGTGAGCGAGGAACGTGCCCGACCCGCAGCCGGGTTCCAGGACGCGACCGCCACCGAACCCGGCCTGCTCCGTCGCACGCCACATCGCTTGTGCGATAGCGGGATCGGTGTAATGCGCGTTGAGAGTGTTGCGTTGAGCTTGCGACCATTGCGCGTCGTCGAGCAGCTCACGCAACTGCTCACGCTCGGTGGCCCATTCCGGTTTGCGGAGGTCGAAGATCCCCGCAGCGGCACCCCAGCCAGACCATCGACCGAGAACCGCCTGCTCTTCGGCGGTGGCGTAGCGGTCCTCGGCTTCGATGCGCCGCACGATCCGGATCGCAGCAATGTTGGCCGCAGCACGCGCTTTCTCCCCTGGCGGAGGCAACACCTCGGTGCCGGGCCGGAAATCGACCGGTGCCACATACACCGGCTGTTCGACGACCGGTGTCTCGACAGCTTGGTGCTCGTCGACGAGCGGCGCACCGCGGTCGGGAGTATGTGTCAGTGTCGCGGCGATCGAGACCGACGCACCGGGCGCCTGCTCAGCCTCGGCCGCGGCGACCGTGTCGACGTGCGGCGTTGACATCCCGAACGCGGCCACTACCTCGGCCGGCGGTGGCGGCAGTGGTGTCCCGCCCGGATCGGCGACCGCCGGATCCAGCGGTGCGGCACCGTCGACGTCGAGAGCGAACAGATCGCCCTGGCCCTCGGCTACGGGTCGACGAGTCTTCCGGGGCCGTCGAGCGGCTTGCCCGCCGCCAGCAACGCTTGACTGACTTGGTTGGTGAACGATGCTGCCAGCCGATCGCTCGGGCCGGTCGGCACCGGCTCGCCGTCCTCGGTCCGCGCTTGCAGCAAAAAGGCCCCCGTCACCCGGAACAGCGCCGAGCGATCCGCCCACAGTCGGCGCGACAACTCGCTCGCCTCCGAACTCGGATCCCGCCGCCGCAGCGGATCGATCCAGCGATCGCGGTCCCCCGCCGCGTCCTGCAGCCGCACCTGCTCCTGCAGCATCTCCCGTTCGCGAGCCTCCTCCACGCTCACCGGTTCCGGAAAGTCCTCCTCCGAGTGCGGGATCTGCTCGTAAAGTTCCTGCGCCAGCACCGCTTCGGTGATCGAGCGACGCGCCGTCTCGATCAACGTCACCGTCGTCCGGTAGTCCGGTGCTTCGCCGTGCTCGTCCCACCATTGGCGCACCAGCGGTCCCTGGCCCTGCATCTGCGTCTCGATCAGGTCGCTGATCCGCAGCGCCTCGTCGGCGACGAAGTTCGCCTTCTGCGTCTGCGACCAGTCCTCCGGCAGCCCGATATGGGTCCGCCACGTCTCCTCGACCAGTTGGCGCAGATCCTCGGGTGGGGTCTTGGTCATCGGCGGCGGTACCTTCCTCGGTGGCGAAAAGATCCAGTTGCGTGTCGGTGGCGGCGCGGCGCTGTTTGCGGGGCATACCAGGGAGCTCCTCTGCATGCATACCCTGCGACGGGTGTGCCTGCGTTCGTGGTGATTATGGTGACTCATTGGCCGGAGCTCCGTTCTCTGGCTGCCCTGCCCTGGCGGGTCTAGACCACCCGCCAGGGTCTGGGAAAGCGTGAATGTGATGACGATCGATCGTGACGAACAGTGCGAAAGGGCTATCGGATCGGCGGATCGACACCGGTAACGCAGCCGCCGCTCATGCTGCATCTCCTGCGGTACGGGCCCTGATGGTCCGGAAATCTGGTCCGCGACCACCGTCTGCGGGCGGCTGTTCGTCGTCGCGGTCGGCGTCGAACCACCCGACAGGTACGGGGATCGTCGGATAAGCAGGTATGTCGACGTGCGCCTCCGGGGTGCAGCGCCACATCGGTCCGGCCTCGCCATCGCAGAGTGCGCGCAGATGCGGGTCGGTGTGCTGGACCCACCAGGAACTCATCGCCAGCGGTTCCTCGCTGCGCCGCGCCCCTTCCCACCCGCGCCACAATGCGTGCAGTCGGACGCTGACCTCCCGGTGCCGCCACCACTGTCGGCACCAGGTGCGACCCCGGCCGCCGCCGAGCAGCTTCCCGGCCAGCACCGGTGCCAGCCAGTGTTCGACGAATTCGCCGACGTCGGCGAACACGTCGGGTTCGGGTTCCTTCTCGACTTTCTCCGATGCTGGGCCCGACTTGGGTTTCGGTGTCGTGCTGCGTCTGCGTCCGGCTTTGCCTCGTGGCGGTGACGTCGGCACGTCGTAGTTGTCGTAGTCGCCAACGTCGCTGTAGTCGTGGTTGTCGCCGTAATCGTTGGTCATGACGCGAGCTCCTGCTCTGTCGAGGTATCGAGGTCGAGTCCGCTCAGGGCGAGTGCGCCCTTTTTCGGTTCGTAGGTCGCGAGTGATGCGCGGATCTGCTCGGCGAACCGGCCCTCACTCCAGAACGCTTTGCGGACCAGCACAGGTGGATTGCCCGAGGTCATGACGATGGCGCGGTCTTTCGGCAGTGCGGCGAGCACCGAAATCGGTGCGATTGTTTCCCGCGACCACGACTGCGAACGTGATCGGCCGCCGTTGGAGTGGCTCGACGACCAGCGCGCCACGTCGTGCTCGCCGATCTGCTGCGAAATCGACTGCAGATAGCTGTCGTCGTCGACGCCGCCGCCGTAGTAATGCATGTTCGACGCCTGACGCATCGTGGCGAGCTTCTGCTCCGACCACACTTCCCCGGCTTGGGCCGGCGACTGCAGGAATGTCAACAGCACGACCCCTTGGGATCCGGCGTGGGAGTACTGCTTGGGCAGATCCGACAGTTTGCACACGTTGGCGGCCTCGTCGAGCACCGCCACGATCGGTGTCGGCAGCCGTCCACCGGGGCTGCGTCGCGCCACCACGAATGCCGTATCGAGCAGCCGACCGACCAGTGCCGTCGTCAACGCGGTCGCCGAATCGGGACCTTCTAGCGACATCGCATACAGGGTGTCCGTCGAGCTGGCGAAACGGTCGACGTCGAACTCGGGCAGGTCGTGGGTCAACGCGACAGCGGCCAGTCGGCTGTCCTGATCGAACTGCTTGCGGCGCTGCGGCAGAACAGCTTTCGCGTACTCCGGATCGTTGAGGACGTTGAGGAACCGGCGCGCCATGTCGAAGAGGCCGTCCTTCTGTCGTGGATTGAGCCGTTGGGCGCTGCGAATCTTCTCCGCCGCCATGGCTTCACCAGCCGCCTCGAGCAACATCGCCGGGATGGCGGTGTCGTCGTCGGAAAGCCAGCCGAGCGTGTGCAGGAGATCTCCGCCGCCGACTGCGGCGGCGAACATGTGCAGTGCGAGGAGTTCTTGGGCACCGCCGTCGAAGTAGGCATCGACGCGGGCACCGTCCTCTTTGGACGCAGAGACGAAGTAGCCGGCAAGTTTGCGGGCTGCTTTGAGTGACGACATTCCACGCAGTAAGTCGATCCACCACTGCGGGCCACCGTCGGTCGCGATGCCTTGCAGATCGAAGATCCACACTCGACCGACGGCTTCGCGGACCCCGCGCGTGTGATCGTGCAGATCACGCTTGTTCGACGTCGCGATCACCGCACCCGGCGCACTGCACACGGCGGGAATGGCCAGGGCCTGCGTTTTTCCGGTACGCGGGCCGGAGAACGCCACGCCGACGTCCTCCCAGCTCATCACTATCGTGTGGCCACCGCGCACGGTTTTGCCGATCGGAATTCCGTAGGTGTCGGGACCACGCAGCTCGATGTCGGGTCGGAGCCGCTGAGACTTCTGTTTTGCGCCCGCCCCATGAACCTCGGTCAGTTGCGACGGGTTGGCCATCGACTTGGCCAGATGATCCACTCGTGTGTGGAGAGCGCGGTGGTGCCACCACCTGACCGGAAACCACGCTGCCCCGATGAGAAGAAGCAGAACGACGATCGCGATGACGGTGGCGTGCACCGGCCAGGTGATTCTGCCGCCCACCACGTTGAGGAACGCGGCGACCGGATTGCCAGGAATATCTTGGCCGGTGCCGGCGAGTGCGTCGCCAGCACGCAAGCTCAGGTAGAGAACGAGCACGAGGGTAGCTCCGGCACCGAATGCGACGAGTTGCACGGTCCCGGTGCGACGGTTGCCGTTCACAGTTCTGCTCCCGTTGTCAGCTCACGTGTGTTCGGTTCGACCGGAGCGTGTGTGTCGGATGTGGTGGGGACGGAGGCAGGTTCGCCGTCGAGCCATGCCGGGTCGGAGACACCGATCAAATCGGCGATGCGCTGGTCGTCGAGACGGTTGTCGGTGCGGTCCTCGGACAGGTCATCGAGCCGTTCGAGCTCGTCGTGCGCCAACGATTCGGCCAAGAGCTCGGCGACGAATTCACCGGCGTCACGTCCGGTACCGAGTGGGGCTTCTGCCGCCGTTTCGTCGCTGGATGGGGCGCGGTCGGCAGCGTCGGCGAGGGCGATGGCCGCGTCGGGGTCGATACCGTCTTCACGCATGCGCTGTGACCAGGCGTCGGCGGTCTCGGGATCGGCATCGCGCAGCGATTCTGCTACCGCCCAGCGCGCCGCGAGATCCTGAGCGGACCATTGTTTGCCCAGTTCCTCGGTCCGCGCGGTCGTCCGCTGAGCGCGTTCGGCGTGCCGTTCCGCTCGCTCACGCTCCCGCTGTTCCCGGTCGGCTTCTCGTCGGGCCTTGTCCTGCACTCGCACGCGCGACTCCGCGGTGCGCTGCTTACGGTCGACAGTGCGTTCGCGTCGTGTCTTGAGTCGTCGATGCATCTCCACCGTTTTGCGGGCGGACTGCAGGGCCGAGGCAGCGAACTGGGTGAAGTCCCTGCTGATGTCGTCGAGTTCGTTCTCGCTCACGTGGACGCCTTTCGGGTGTGTCGGACGGTGCAGGTCATCGGGTGGGTGCGGCGTTGTATTCGGTCATGCGCCACCCGTCGCTGGTGGACTCGAGCACAGCGCGGACTTTCAGCTGTCGATACCGCGTCGACGTCCCGTCGCGGTGGAGCACGGTCTGGGTCACCACCGCTTCGGACACTGCGCGCCCCTGCGTGGTGTCGATGCTGTCGGTGACGAGCACGCTGGCGCTGACGATGTCGCCGGCAGCTCGCCATGCCGCCCATTCGGGCAGTTCACGCATTCCGGCAGCGGGGGGTGTGTTCGCTGATGCCGCGAGCTCGCCACCGAGCCATGGCAACGCTCGGGTCGCTGCAGTACCAGGTGATGGATCGTTCTTCGGTTGCCACGAGAACATCGCACTGAGCGCCTGCTGCGTCGCGGTCGCGGCGTCGGCATTGCCTGGGGTGGGGCCGTCGACGTGCCCGGAGTCGTCGCGGCCGCCGTGCTGCTGCTCTGAGGAGGACCCGGCAAGCGTGACCACCAGGACGACGGCACCGATCAGTGCGATCACTGCGACGATCGCGGCCGCGATCACTGCGGTCCGAGTGCGCAGCGCTGTCATGCTGCTGGCCGCTTCGCGTCGAATGCTGTGCTGGAATCCATTGTGTGATCAGCCCTTTCAGTTGAAGGTCGTGGCATAGCGCGCCTCGTTCGCCAGGATGGTGTCGGCATAGGGGCGGGTCTGGTTGACGTAATCCGACGCCCCGGTCGGGAAGCCGCCGCTGTTGAGCACGGCGTATTCGCCGGCGTTGTATCCGGCGAGATACAGCTCTTTCGGTCCGTTGGGTGCCTGGACCTTGCCTTCGGCGATCCAGCCGTCCACCTTGGCGGCGATATCGCACATGTAGTGGCCTTGGGCCATGACGGCGTCGCCGATGCGGTTGCGATCACCGGTCCCGGCCGGGCCGGTCGGTGCACCGTTGTCGTCGACGGGGAAGCCGTAGGCGGCCCAGGTGTCGTCGATGAACTGCGTGTATCCGGATGCTCCCGAGGAGTTGTAGCCGGGCTGCTGAAAGCTGCCTTCCTGCTGAATCTGCGCCGCCAGTAGTGCGGGGCTGATCTGTGGGCACAGCGTGCCTGCGCGACGTAGCCACGGCACGAAGTCGGCAGGAACCGACGCGGGGTCGAGATTGTCGACACCAGGTGGTCCACGAGCGGGATCGGTGCATACCGGCGGCTGCAGGGGTGCGCCGGCCAGGAACGGAGCCGACCCGTACACCGTGGATGCGGAGGGATGCCCACCGCCGACGGTCGTCACGTGCACATGATCGAAATGGTTCTGGGTGTCGCTGCCGCGGTCTTCCATCGTGTTCGATTCACCGGAGGCTGGGCGGTAGGTCTGCCGCCAGATCAGATACTCGACATGAAAGGCATCCTTGTTCGCCATCACGTACTCGGCGACCCTGTCCCCCAACGCTTTACCGCTACCACTGTTGTAGTCGGGGATCATGATGTCGGCAGCACGACCCGACGGATGATCGTCAGAGACGGAATCAGATTGGCGCCATCCACCGATCGACTTGATCTCCGGGAAGTTGGCTGCGATCGCGCGCGCCAACCGGATGGTGTCGACCTGCCAGTGTTGTTCCGAACCCAGCGCTGCGGGCAGCGGTGGCAGCTCGCCGGTCGCGGCCGCCAAGACGGGCGGTGCCGCCGGGCCCGGTACTGGCGGTGCCGCGCCGCGACCGGTCGGTTCGGATCCCGCGTCGATCCAGGGCTGCGGATCCACCGCGGTTCCGCTGTCGTGGCCACCGGACCACGTTTCGAAATGCAGATGTGCTCCGCCGGGTCCGGGCGGTGATACCTCGCCGTTGTAGCCGACGTCGGCGATGTGCTGTCCGGCGCTGACGGTGTCGCCTGCCTTGACCAGGACGCCTTCGGGAAACATGTGCCCGTACACCGTCGACCACACCGCGCCGTCGATGTTGTGATCGATGACGATCCACTGGCCGAACCCGGATGCGGAACCGGCGGCAGAGACCACACCGTCGGCTGCAGCGTAGATCGCGGCACCGGCAGTGGAACCGAAGTCGACACCTTTGTGCATGCCCCCACCCCGAGGCCCGAACGGCGAGCTGAGGCGATAAGTCCCTTCCGCCATCGGTTTCACTTTGACACCCGGCCCGCCTGGAGGCGGTGCAACCGTCTGACCGGGGTTCAGGGTGGGGTTGCACGCGGTGTCGTCATCGCCCGGGTCGGAGAAGATCATGACGAACGCCACGACCAGCCCGACGATGAACGTCATCGTCAGGGTGAAGATTTTGGGGGCAAAACCTTTCACGACTGGACCGACACCCGGTGCTGCACTGAGGGATACATCGACAGGGCCGTCACGACTTGCTGTGCTTCGTGCAGCTGTCGCCGCAGTTCGCGCAGTTGCAGCTCGGTATCGGCAGGGATCCGGTCGGTGCGAGCTGCACCGAGTTCGGCCCGCACCCAGTTGCGCAGTGTCGTCACCGGTATCGCGGCGGCGGCGATCGCCACGACCGCGTCCTCACGCGAACGGTAAGACGCGAGGCCGGCGACGACCTGGCGCACGCACTGGTCGCGAAATTCGCGGCTGTAGCGGCGCTTGCCGCCGCCGACCTGGTTCATGCCGCCCACGCTGCGGACTCTTTGGTGTACTCGGTGTCGAGATCGAAGCGGGAGTTGGTGTCGTGCACACCGGAGGCGATTTCACTGGGAAAGAGGATGGTGCGCAGCGGAATACCCGCCGCGCCCTGCTCGCCGATCTTGATGAAGAACTTTCCCTGACCGGGAGGGGCTGAGGCCGATCGGCCGTCACCGGTCAACGCCGGCGGAGACGACCAGGACGTGATGTCACGAACTTCGGTTTCGGTGAACGGTTTGATGTCTTCCAGTCGCGCCATCTCTTTGCGTGGGAGTGCACCGACGACCAACGCTCCGGCCCGCTCGACGAAGCCCGGTGCCGACTGGACACCGTTCTCGTCGACCTGTTGGGGCAGATCGCTGGCCGTGTGGGTGATCATCAGCAACGCGGTGCCCCACACCCGGTTGAGGCGGGTCAGCTCGTCGACGCGATCGACCATCCCGACGCCGGCACGCAGCACCTGCCACATCTCGTCGAGCACCACCAGGAAGTTGCGCTTGGGACCACATTCGGCATCGGCCAAAATGTGGGCGGCATCGGTGGCGGCGAAGCCGTGTTCCCAGCAGGTCAGCAGGACCGCGCCTTTGAGTTTGCGATCCGCCGCCGCGACCTGAGACACATCGACGCACACCGCGGCGGCGTTGATGTCGATCGGGGTGGTGGTGTGACCGTCGAAGACTTGGCCGAACACACCTTTGCGCAGTGCGTGCAACGACCGACGCAGAGAGCGCGACTCGTGCAGATATTCCTTTTGATCGGTCGCTTTGTACGCCTCGACCACCTCGGGGGGACCCTCGTCGAGGACGCGTTCCAAGTCGGCCAGCAGCGGCTGTCCCTCGACGTGTGCGTCGATCCAGTCCAACGCCGCACCGATGGCGGACTCTTCGTAGTCTTCGATCAACCGGCCCCGGTTGAGCTGCAGCAACGCCACCACCCGGCGCAGACGGTCCGCCCCGATCCGGGTCCGGACAATCCGTGCCATCTTCGTTGCGATCTTGGTCCCGGCAGCGTCGAGAATCGGCAGGATCTGCGCCAGCGGTCCCAGGTCGAGGGGGTTGATCTGGGCGTGCCCGTGCCCGACGGTGATGACCTGCCCGGCGTCGCCGAGCTCTTCCACCAGTTTGCGGTAGTCCGGTTTCAGGTCGCCGAGAATCAGTGCCGTCACGCCGCCGGCGACCAAGCCCAGCACGATCTTTCGGGCCAGGGTGGACTTTCCGAAGCCGGGCAGGCCGAGCAGCATCATCGACGGTTGCTGCAAGAATTTTGCGCGCACGAACCACGACAACGGGTCGAAGCAGACCGGCGCGCCGGTGTAGAGGTGAGATCCGAGCGGAACTCCGCGCAGCGGAGCACCGGCACCGACCGGCCATGGCCACAGCCCAGCGACCTGCAGTGTCGTACCGCGATACTCCACCGTGTTCGGAATCGGTCCGGTGCGCCCCCCGCCGAGCCCTCTCAGACCACGCGCGGTGGCACGCAACGGTGCGGGAGCTTTCGACACCTTCTGCATCGGCGCAGCGTTCTCGCCGCGGCGACGATCGTCACGACGTAGCAGCATCCACGCCCGAGTCGAATCGAATATGTTGCGACCAGCCTGCATGGTGCGGGTCAGCTCGGCTCGCTCGTCGTCGTCGAGCAACTGCAAGTCCATCCGAGCGCGTTGTGCCGCTGCGGCTTTCGCTGCTTGCGCTTTGCGGTGTTTACGTCCGCCCGGACCACTCGACTGAGGGCGTGAACTCGGTGGCAGGTGTGACATGTCGCGGGCTCCGAGGCGGCCCCGAACTCCCGCCCGGGTCATCACGACGCCAACTTCCGCGACACGCTCTCGTGATCGGGCAACAGCACCCCGATGCCGAGCGTGGCGGCAAACGACGCGGCCTGAGCGAAATACACTCGCCGCAGCCGTAGTCGCGCTCGGACGCCGAGCTGTTTGGTGATCGAATCCGCGCGTGGCCGGTCCCCGTCTTCGGGCGTGGTGACGGTGACCAGAACACCGAACAAGGTCAGCCCGTGGCCTCTGCCTTGTTCTTCACGTTGCGCCTCGGCGTACTCGACTTTCAGGTTCGCCTCGACCGATCCGATTCCTCGTTGTCCGTTGCGGCCCGAGAGCGCGTTCTTGTAGTCGGAGTCCACAGCTGCGGCAGCATCGGCCGGCGAGTGCGGGCGATAGACGATGGCGACGCGTTTACGCACGAGATCGCCGTTGACGTCGAGCAGCGGACGCAGGACCGTTTCGGTGACCGCCGATGCCGGCGCTTTCGACATTTCCCACGTCGTCGACCAGCATCCGTCGTGGTACAAGCTCGAGATGCGTTCCTGGTGGCCCATCGGTCCGCTGTCTTCCCAGCCGATGTCGTGGCCACCGTCCATTTCGCCGAGCTCGAGGTCGGCCAAGGTGGAGGGACTGTAGGCGCGTTTGGTCAACGACACGATTTCTTCCGGCGGCAGCAGCCGCGGGTTGAGGTTGGCTTCGTTGAGCACCGTCAGGACCCCGCCCATGCGCCGCGACATCTCTTTGATCTGTTCGCCCGCGTCTTTGCGCCGGTCTGCAGTGGTGGCGCGGAAGGTGATCGCTACTCGCGCCCACATCCGCACCGAACCCGAGGGCAGCATCGCGGCGGCTTCGGCCATCATCGCGGCGGGGAGATCACCGCCCGGTCGAGAGGGTGCGCACAGTTCGCGCACTTCGCGGCGGATCCGGTTACCGGTCTCCGGTCCGGTTTCGATGATCACGGTGGCACCGTCGATGTCGCCGGGTTCGGCGACGAAGTTCAAGAAGTTGGTCCAGTTGAATACCGAGTCGTCGACGGCGTCCTGGTCGATGGCCTCGTTGCCTTGTGGCCAGCATTCGATGACGACCGTGAACTGGTTTTGGGACGGCATCTCGATCACGCCGTACACCTGCCGGGATTGATGTTGGACCCACCCTTCGTGCAGGCGGGTCGGGTACAGCACGCCGGGCAGTCGGCAGGTACGGCCGGGAACGCGAGAAAACAGGCCCGATCGGTACATGTCCTCCCCCTTTCTCACATGTTTGCGCCATTGCTTGTAGAGCAGGACCCACTCGTAGGTGGTTTTTCCTTCGATTCGCAGGACCAGCGGCCCCCACGTCGCGAGCAGGACGAGCGCCAACACCAGCGAGCTCGCCAGTCCGATGACGTAGACCGACAAGATCCAGATCACGAAGATGACCAGCAGATAGATGCTGGGAATCAGACCCATTCCGGCCAGGAACGCCGACTTCGGTTGGCTCCACCCGATGTAGGTCTGGCGTTGGGGCCGGCCGCTCACAGCGGAACCTCGTTCGCACCGAGGCTGCGGTGCGGAATGTCGTCGACACCGCCGTGACTACCGCGATCGAGCACTGCCGTGCCAGCTCGCGAGGTCGCCACCGCGTTGGTGGACTTGCCGGATTTCGCTGCACTACTGAGCCCGGTCGGTGTGCGCGAACTGCTGGACTGGGACGCGGAAGAACCGTTGGAAAATCCCGGTGATCCCGACGACTTGGCATGGGGTGCGGACGGCATCTGCCGTGCTCCGGACTTCGCTGCGGCACCGGTGTAACCGCCGACCGAGGGCGCCGCGGCGGCGCTGCTGCGCGCGGTCGAGGCCCGAACACCGGCCAGTGCCTTACCGCCGACCGCCGCCGCCCCGCCGCTCACGACGGCAGCAGCTGCCCCGACACCGGACATCATGGCCCCGGCGACGCCCATGCCGGACCCGCCGACCATGGAACTGACCCCGAGAACCCGCATGACGGCGGGCAACGCAACTGCGGACACCGTCAGCAGCATCAGCCCTTGCAGCTTGCTGGCATCAGAGCCGGGATCGGCGGCCCAGAACGCCGTCGCCATGATTCCTGCGGCGATCGGTTTGAACGCGATGAACGCAAACGTCCACTGCATCATCCGCGTGTAGGAGTTCGCGCCCATCTCCGTACCCGAGGCCGCGGCAGCCATCGGCATGAACCCGACGATGACGATCAAGAATGCCTGTCGAATCACCAGGAACACCGCCTGCAGCAATGCACCGCCCATCCCGAAGATCGCGATCAACAGGATCCAGCCGGGCCCCCAGGTCGAATTGTCGTCGAGCAACATCGCCTCGACTTTGTCGCCGAGATCGCCGCCGCTCGATTCGGAGAGCAACCACAAGCTGAAGACGTCGGCCAGTTTCGTCCCACCGGCGACCACGACACCGAACATCGTGGTGACGAACGTGACGCGGCCGATCACCTTGAGCAGGTCCAGCGAGACGTCGCCTTCACTGCCCGCCCGTGCCCAGGCGATGCGCACGGCAGCAAGCATGATCGCGAAACAGAGCACGCCGAGCTGGATCGGCATCATGTAGCTCTGCAGCACCGTCAGATAGTCGACGTCGGCAAGCTTCGGGGTGGGGATGGAGAACCACCAGTTCAAGACGGTGCCGTAGCCATCGGCGACGCCGGCGATCATGGCCTTCGTCGACTTTCCGAAGCTGGAGTTCCAGAAGGCATTGAGCGCTTCGCCCGGATGGGTGACGACGTTGGTCATCTTGCATTGGTTTTCTGCCGACCACGACAGCAGGTTCGGCAGCGCGTTGAGCGGATTGAGATTCGACCCACCCGGGTCGAACTTCTCGCCGAGCTTTTCGCAGGTCTCGTTGAAGCCGAACGTATTTCCAGGATCACCGGCGCCGACCGGAGGCAGTATGGGAGCAGCGTCCGGCGTACGCGGCGGTGCAGGCACCGGCTCGGCGGAGGTGATCGGAGCCGTCAGCAACAGGGCAAGAGCAGCCAGGACCGCGCCGAGCAGCAGTGTTCGGACGAGGCGGTGCAGTCGGGTCACCATGGTGTCCACCCACCGAGAGTGCTGGTGTAGCCGCGCTGGTCGGTGTCGTTGTCCTGAAACTTCAATTTCCAGTCCCCGCCCTCCCACACCACCGTGTGCCGAGACGTGCCCCACCGAGGCTTACCGTCGTCGGTCGGCGGACTCTGCTCTGCAAACTCCACGACCGCGAAATCCTCTGCGTAGGAGAGCAATCGGAACGCATCGGTCTTGGAGATGTAGGAGAGCGCATCCGCCGGGGTTCGGTGCTTTCCCGGTCCTTCCTGCCGCAACTGGTCATCGACGAGCTGTCGTTGTGCGGGCAGCATCACCGTCTGCTCGTCGAACATGCGCTGGGCGGTGCGGTTGTCGACCGCAGCGAGACGATAGAAGATCTGCGCGGCCGCGAGCGCGGCCCCTTGCGGTGTACGGGCAAATCCGACCGCCTGTAGGCCGTCGATGGTGGTCGGCCCGTCGGAGGTGGAAAACGGCACGGCCACACCGTCGTTGACGCGCTGCCACATCAGTCCTGCAGGTGCGTCGACCGCCACGATCGGTAGATAGGGTGCGTGTTCGACCGGAGTTTGCGGCAATGCCCACCCACCGACCCAGTTCGGAATGTCGATTCGGCGGCCGAGCCGATCGGTGGTCGGAACCCCGATACCAGCAGGCTGCGTGTTCGATCCGGCGTCGGGACGCTGTCCGGGCGCGCTCGATGGGTTCGGGATTGCCGTGACCGGTGATTGCGGTGACGGCGACGGGGTGTCAGCAGTCACGTAATTCCCCACCTCTGAGGGGTTGTCCGTCACGTAATTCCTCACCCGCCGTCACGTAATTCCCCACCCCTGGGGCGTGTCCGTTCGGGGTTCGGGTGCTGCTCAGGTTCGCTCCGTTCAGTGCCCCACCGAGGGCCTGGAAGGGGCCTGAGGTGGCAAGGAGAACGTGGAAAGTGACCGACTTCGTGGAGATGTTCCGACACTGGAACGCGGGCCGATCCCAGGTGCAGATCTATCAGGCACTCGACATCGACCGAAAAACTATTCGTAAATACCTCGCCCCAGCACTAGCCGAGGGTCTGACACCTGCACCCGACGTCGCGTTCGACGAAGTGTTGTGGCGGAAGCGCATACGCCGATGGTTCCCCGAACTCGACGACCCGGCAGCACGAGCGGTGACATGGCCGCTGATCGCGGTGCACCACGACTGGATCACCGAGCAACTCGCGGTGCCGGTCACGGTCGCCACGATCGCGCAACGGCTTCGCGACGACCACCGGCTCGACGTGTCGGAATCGACGGTACGACGTTACATCGCAGCCACTTTCGCCGAACAGTCCGTCGAGGACAAGGTCACCGTCCCGCGTGGTGCGGTCGAACCTGGCAGTGAAGCCCAGATCGACTACGGCAAACTCGGCATGTGGTTCGACCCGGTCTCGGGCCGCCGGGTCGCGGTGTGGGTGTTCGCGATGATCCTGTCGTGCTCACGCAAGCTGTTCGTGCAACCGGTGCTGAAGCTGGACCAGGCATCGTGGAACGCCTCCCACGTCGCGGCATTCGACTTCTTCGGCGGCATCCCGGCACGATTGGTGTGCGACAACCTCAAGACCGGTGTCGACCGGCCCGATCTCTACGACCCGCAGATCAACCGCGCCTACGCCGAACTCGCCGCGTTCTACGGCACCCTCGTCGACCCGGCCAGAGCTCGCAAACCGAAGGACAAACCGCGGGTGGAACGACCGATGCCCTATATTCGTGATTCGTTCTTCTCGGGCCGCGAATTCGCCTCGCTGCAGCATATGCAGGCCGAGGCATTGCGTTGGGCCACCGACGTTTACGGGGTTCACAAGCACCGCGGCCTCGACGGTGCGACACCGGTAGCGGTGTTCGACGCGGTCGAGAAAGACGCTCTCGCCGCGTTGCCCGCTCGCCCATTCGAAACGGTGAGCTACACGGTCGGCACCGTCGCCCCGGACTGCCACGTCAAATCCGGCAAAGCGTTGTACTCGGTGCCGTGGCGGTTGATGGGGCAGAAGGTCAGTGTCCGCACCGCCGGTGATGTGGTGCAGATCTTCCACGACGACACCGTCGCGGCCACCCATGTCCGTCATCTGTCGGGGCGTTCGACCAATCTCGAACACTATCCGCCGCACAAGGTCGCACACACCTTGCGCAGCGTGTCGTGGTGCCGTACTCATGCCGAGCAGATCGGGCCCGGTGCCGTCGCGATCATCGCAGAGTTGTCCCAGGTCAACGCCGTTCACCGGTTGCGGGCGATCCAGGCGATCATCCGGTTGCGCGACACCTACGACGACACGCGCCTCGACGCCGCCTGTGCTCGCGCCCTCGAGGTCGGTGATCCGCACTACCGCACCGTCAAAGGCATCCTCGTCACCGGCACCGAACACGGCGACCGACCGGCCACTCCAGTTCCTGCGCCGCCGGCGATGCTGCGCGGCCCCGCTGCCTTCGACACCGAACTCAGCGCCTGACAACCACCAACTCCGTGCGCCAGATCATGTTCCGCTGCAACCACATCGACGAAACAGGACTGTCATGACCATTCACGACCCCAGTCTGCGGACTGCGCTCAAAACCCTCAAACTCACCGGCATGCTCGACACCCTCGACGCCAGGCTCGCTCAGACCCGGGACGGAAAACTCGGGCATCTGGAATTTCTGCAAGTGCTGTGCGAGGACGAGGTCGCCCGCCGCGAAACCGCAGCGCTGGCGCGGCGGGTGCGCCGGGCACGGTTCGAGCATCAATCCACCTTCGAGGACTTCGACTTCACCGTCAGCCCGAAACTTCCCTCGGCGATGCTGCGCGATCTCGCCGCCCTGCGTTGGCTCGATGCCGGCGAATCAGCGATCCTCTACGGACCCGTCGGGGTCGGGAAAACCCATGTGGCACAAGCGCTTGGCCATCAAGTCGCCCGCCGCGGTGGCGACATCCGGTTCGTCAAATGCTCACGCATGCTCGCCGACCTCGCCGGTGGTCACGCCGACCGCACCATCGGTCAACGCATGCGTGAATACACCCGACCGCTGGTTCTGATCGTCGACGACTTCGCGATGCGGGAGCACACCCCGACCCAATCCGATGACCTCTACGACCTGGTCTCCGACCGTGCCATCGCGGGGAAACCAGTAATTCTCACCAGCAACCGAGCACCGAAGGATTGGTATCCGCTGTTTCCGAACCCCGTCGTCGCGGAATCGCTGCTCGATCGGTTGATCAACACCAGCCATCAAGTCCTCATGGACGGCCCGTCCTACCGGCCACGCAAACGACCCGGCGCAACAGCCACCTGACACCGACCACATGCCCAGCTACCCTCAGCACAGCAGCGCCGAACGTGAGGAATTACGTGACAGCTACCCCTGGGGAATTACGCGACGGCCGACAAACACGGGCAGCCAGGACCGGCCCGACACCGTCGATTTCGCGCAGCCTTGTGCCGTGCTCGTCGAGCAGCGCGGTCATCTTTTTGCGATTGGCCACCAGCTGCTCATCGAAGCGCCGGACGTCGGCGATGAGCTCCTTTGCCAGCTCCGCACGAACTCGGTCCGAACCCGTGCGGGGGCGAAAGCCACGCAGCGCGGCGATCGCGCTGACAGGGGTCAGCGATCTCGGAGCGCCGCCGGCCATCAACTCGCGCAGCAACGCATGCAACTGATTCACAACACGAGTTCTGCTGTGTGACAGGTTGACTCGCCGCTCATCGAGGAGCGCGAGAGAGTCGGTGACGGTCTCCGGGTAGACCTGACGCGCATCACCTTGCAGCGCTGCCACACTCGCTGCTGCCGCAGCATCGATCCGGTCGTTCTTGCGGCGACCGCCGCGAGAGAGTTCCCGAACCCGCGCCGTCGCGGTCGTCGGAATATCGAGCACGACCTCGCCGAGAGCTAGCAACCATAGCGCCAGGTGGTGGCCGAGTCCGTCGGCATTTTCGATGGCCCACGTCCGGTCCGGCCAGGCTTTCGCCCAGCCGATCAGTCGCTTGTATTCGGCGATAGAGGCATCGATGCGTAGCGAACCGAGGTCGGCGTTGGTGGTGGATTCGAGTGCGGTGGCAGTATGCGTGGATTTGTGTGGATCGATGCCGATCACGATCATAAATTCGGTTCCCTTCGCTGTTGTGTGTTGGGATCCGCGGCGGACAATCCGACTTCAAGTACCTCGCATTGCAGCTTCTGGTCACGCCTCTCTCGAGTCACGCCGCGAACGCAGACCGGAAGGGTGGACACACCTCACGAGGGTCAACCCGAACTGCGGGTGACAGGAATTACGCGAGTCAACCCTTCCGGTCTGCTACGGAACGTTAAGGGCAGCAAACCCATCCGGAACCGTGACACTCATACAAGTCGGAATTGCGTCGGGCGTCATCGATGACACCGATCTAACGATGCGCGTGTCTGAAGACCGCTTTGTCCTCGATCTGGCGAACTTTCTCGTTTGGTGCGGACGATTGTGTGCTTGAACCGATTGGCTGTGAGGCAGGACGACGTCGAACCTCGCGCCGAGATTGAATATGCCCTGTGTGACTTTCCCATCACTGCTTACTCGTGGGGTACTGGCGTCAGCACCGATTCTCAAGTACGAATTCGCGCCTGCGGACTGCATCGTGGACAAAAAGAAGCACGATCCGAGCCATCTGACTGCACAACCGTGACTGTTCTCGACAGAGAGTCTTCGCACTTACCGCACCACGGGAATCCGGAGTTCGAGTGTTTCGTCGAATACGTTGGCGGCCCAGGAAGATCCGCGAGTCGTGCCAACAAAACCCGAGCAGGAAAACGCACGCCTACCGGGTTCTTCGCCAGATAGTCCGCAAGATGCTTCGCGTCCCAGCCGGCGCGAAGTGCAGCGCCAATCTTCGGTGCCAGTAGGAGTCGATCCTTCCGGCCAACTGTCCACGCAGGCGGGAGGGTCCGGAGAAGCTCGGCCCCCGCGTCAATGGATTCGGATGGGGGTTCCCTTGAGGGGTTATTGGGGTCCACGACCGGTACTCCCGTGGGGTCTCGATATGACACCCCCTCCGTTTCACGGCGAACCGGGCGGCGTTTCGGATTGGGACCGGGGGGTGTCGAATCGGGACGGGGTGAAACATGCGGCGCGTCAGGGTGGTTGAGGAAGTATCGACTTGACCGCTGCGCTCCCGAGTCGTGGAATTGGGCACGCCTGGTGACCAGCCCGTCGGCCTCCAACGTTTTGAGAGCACGAAGGACCGTGCTTCTGCCTGCGCCCGATTCAGCCATCAGCGTCCGGATCGACGGAAAGCAGGAGAATCGCTCATCTGCTTTGTTCGCGAGCAAGATTAAGATCAACTTGAGCGTTGGTGACCCAACGTCTGCGTCGGTGGCCCAATCAACTGCTTTCCAGCTCATTGATCGATCACACTCGTGCGGATTCAAGCCAGGCGTACACGTCCCGCCTTGCCCACCTGCGATGGCGGACGCTCAAGCGCATGTGGTGCGGCCCGGGGGCATCGAGTCCACGCTCTCTCTTCGATGCCCAGTCGTGCAGAGTCGAGACCGGCACGCCGGTGATTTCGCGGACTTCGTTGGCGGTCAGCATGTCTCGATCGGTCGGCGGATGGCTCATGCCTTGTCCCTTCTGGATAAATACTGTCGTTTTCCTACACGTCTGCGGTCGAGATATTCCGAATCTCGGTTGGAGTTGTGGCTTCAGCGGGCTGCGACCTTTTCTGCAGCATCCGTCCGACTGTTTTGTGATGCACGCCAAGCCGGACGCCGATCCGCCGATGTGACCAGCCCTCCGCTTTCAGTGCGGCGGCGACTCCTGCTGGGTCATCGTTCGAGGCATGTTGATCCGAAGCAGTCACGGGTGAAAGTGTCGGACTCGGTTTGGATCGTCTAGGCGGGCGAATGTCGTTTGCCTTACTTGACTTTGGCGATCGCTGCCGGGACGCGGGTTGACCCGGAATCGGGTGGTCTTTTTTGCTCGGCATCGGTTCAGCGTGTTGGGTGATCCGGATGAGGAGAGCAATCCCATGTGTAGCAGCGAGAAGGCTGACTGGCGCGACGGTTGCCACGGCCGCGCTCACCAACGGCGCGAGTGTGCGGCCCGACGATATTCCGGCGTGAAAGGCGTTGCCGGCCACTGAAACACTGGCTGTGCTCGCGAGGACCATCCAGAAGAACCGCAGCGCAGGTTTGGCATTTTCGAAACGCGCCAGAGTCACAACACTGATGGTTGACTGCAGGATCGCTCCGTCAACGATGACTGGCCAAATCCATGCGAGGCGACGCGGTTGGCCAGCTTGGACCGCTAAGTCCGACAGTGCCGCGAATGAGAGCACGAAGGCACCTGTGGCGATCGCGACTGTCAAGCCGACAGCGGAGATGGTTGCAATATGGAGTGGGCGAGCCCGGCTAGCCGTCATGTGTAGCAGCACGACCCGTCGTATCGTGATCGCGACGAGTTGCGTCCGCTCGTCGCCCTCCACCCCGTCCGGAGGGCGAAACCGCCCTGATTGACGTATCGAGGCCCGCGACCGACGTCGGCGAGCAGGCGGCGCGGATCGCCGGTTCGCTGCGACGCGCCGCGGTGACTACCTGCGCTCCCAGTCGTGCTCGGCGGCGTGTTACCTCCAGGTCGGGCGTGCGCGCGGAGCCTATTCAACACTTCGCGCTGGCTATTGGCGATGCTGACCATCGCACTGACCGCGAGAGCCAACCGCTGGTTGGGGAATCCAGATTCAGGCTCAACCCCTTCGCGGCCTATCGATTGAGCGGACGCCGCCATGTCCTCGAATACATGGAATAGCCTCCCAAGCTCCCGAAATTTCATCTCGTAGGCGTTCACCACGCGCCACCCGCCGTCGCGAATGGCTTTGCGAGCGCGAGGCTTTTATTTCTTGTCGGCATGGAATGCTCGCGCGCCGAGTCGGTAGCCTGTCAGTCGGCCCTCTGCGATCCAGCGGCGCAGCGTCCTCGGATGAATTCCGACGAGTTCGGCACCCTTTTGGATGTCGATCAAGACTGGTGTCCCGGCGCCTGATCGATTGTGTGCCTGCATGTGTGAAGTCCCTTCAGCAATGGCGCCCGGCCGAGTGACCTGCCCGGTCACTGTTGAATCGGTTCGGGCACAAACAGATTCCCGTGTACAGGCAGGACGACAGCACCACACAACGTGACTTCTCAAGACGTCCCCTGATAAATCGTCACTTGGATGCTCCGCCGACAAACCACGCCAGGTCCGGGTGGTCTCATGGACAAGAACACCAAAGGCGAACGCGCTCGCCCAGCTCCACTCATCGCTGAGCTTCACGAACTGCGAGTGTGCGAGCCCGCGAGTGGCCGCGCAAGAGCGAACAGCTCGTTTCGATCGATACGGATGGCGCGCGGACCCAGGCGGTAGCCGGTGAGCCGGCCTTCCGAAATCCAGTTTCGCAACGTCTTGACACAGACACCGATCGTTTGCGCGCCTTCCTGCAGACTCACCAACGACGGATCGCCGGGCGAACTGTGGCGACCATGGGGGCACTTCTTCGAATGAGCCATCGAATTCGCTCCTTGGATTGATTGCGGCGGAAACACCTTGCAACCCAATGAAACTGACGATCTTCGTCACACGGCAGTGCACACAGTGGGGGCACTCGACGCGCCGTGGGGCACACAAAACCCCGACCAGGCCGTTCGCTTCACTCGGAAAGGCGAGGGGAACGCGTACACCGTAGACTCGGCGACGAAGCCTTCGTGACGATCTGAGGATTCGTAATCGCGTGGGCCGACCTCGGAGCGCGGGAGGAACTGGAACAGATGATGCCAACACGACATGCATTTCCGACGTCGCTCCCCGCTTCGCTTTCTGACGCCGGCGAAATCCGCCGCAACGACTGGGCCGCGTTTCGTGGCGTGGCGACGCTCGACGATCATTGGTCCCTTAGGAATTGGGATGACAACTACTCGGCTTACTACTGGTACCTAACGTTTGATGACGGCGAGCTCGCGAATCTCGCCCGACGCTGCCAGGCGGCCTTGCCGACTGAGTACCTCGACCCAGTGCCGGTAGACGGCTTGCACATGACAGTGTTGAAGGTCGGGCCGTCGGCCGCGGTCTCGAGTTTCGAACTAGACGCCATTGCCGCTGATGCTGCAGAACGCCTCGAATCGGTGGACGCGTTTTCCATCACGATCGGTCCGTTAGCTGGCTCGAAGGGTGCAGCGAGGTTTTCGGTTACACCGTGGACCGACCTGTTTCGCCTCCACCACGAACTCGCAAAGGCGAGCCTCCGCCCGGGCGCGAGTCCTGTGGATACGAGCTTGTTCCGCCCGCATCTCGGCATCGCATACAGCAATTGCAGACGCCCGACGGATGAACTCGTGGAGTGTGTGGAGCAACTGCGGTCGATTCCGCCAGTAGTCGTGCCGGTGTCGAGCGTAGATCTCGTCGAAGTTCGTCGGGAGGGCCAGCAGTATCGGTGGGCAAATCGCCATAAAGTCGTTCTGCGAGATGCCAACTCGGGGCACTACGGAGCGGCCGGTGCTGAAAACTCCTTCGCACGTGTCGACCACTCACGTAATGCGTCTGAATAGTCCTTGACCTCAGGTACTTTGACCGATTTCGCGACCGCACCCAGCTCGTGGGCACGCTGCCAGACAGATCGGATTGGGCGGTCGTCCGATGCCATCAGGGCTTCGTGCCCCAGTTGCATCGCCTGTTCGACGTCCGGCCGGCTGGAACGAATCAGCGCCGTTGCCATATCGAGTCGCACGAGCGATCTGCTCCATACTGAATCAGACTCATTGACGAGCTTTTCGACATCGTGCCCATAGTCCAAGGTCCGGTCGAACTTGCCAGCAGAAAGAAACGCAGTCGCTGCGTTCGCGGCCAGCCTCGCGGCACCGTACGAATCGAATGTTAGTGCTGGAGTGAGCCCCTCCGAAGGGCTATGCATCGTTGAGAGCGACATAGCTGCCGCGATCACTTCCTCGACCCCATCAGCATCGCCGAGCTTTCCCAAGGCCCGCGCAAGACCGTTCGAGTAGAGCCGGACAGACTGCGGGCCGTTGCCAGCATATCGAACACCATCACGTGCGAGATCCGCGGCTTGTTTGAAATCTCCCACGTAGTAGGCGCAGAAGCTTTCGGTTCCGCGGACCCAGCCCTGCAAGCCGGAGTCGGCGATCAACGATGCGATGCCGAACGCTTCGCGGCAATAGATTCGCGCATGGCCGAATCGGCCCCGATTCACAGCCATGTATCCGAGCGTCCCCGAAAGCTTGGCGGCGAGGACGTATAGCCGGTGTAGCTGGAGGGGATGACGAGTCTGCTTCCGAAGCACTTCAATCCGCCGACGTAGGGCGAAAACCTCCGGCGCCAGACGGCGAGGACCTTCGAGCTCGTAGCGCAGAAGGATGTCGGTCAGAGCAAAATCGATGATGTCGAGGACCCCGTCGTCAACATCCGTCGACGAAATCTGTTGCAACCGCGCGGCAATGACAAGCGGGCTTTCGAAGCCTTCATCGGAACTGGCCAGGCCTTTTGGCGTCGAAACACTTGCTTCGGGATAGCCCACATCAGCCGGGATGAGGTCGCGCCCGGTCAGTTCGGTAAGAACAGAAATCAACACGTCGCAGCTCCGCTGCCCTGGCTGGGAAATGATCCCGCTCAAGTATTTTGCGATCGTGGTGTGGGTAGTTGCGATGCGCTCGCCGTTTGAACGCACACTCGCTTCACGCATGCGACTAGCAAGGCCTTTGTTGCTGACTCCAGTTTCAACCATCAGCGCTGTTAGTCGCTGATTCGGCGTCTTCCCGTTCGCGGCCACAACAACCCCTTTGCCCCCACTCAGCAGCACGCACTGCCACCTATTTCGCAGATCGTACTCCGCGCATCCGCCATTCGTGTGGCAACACACAACCACCCGTGTGGCAAACATGTGGCAGAGACGATTCTTTTCGCTGCCATCCGAGTCGCAATGTTTCCACTCGATGCAATCGAAAAATATCGCTTGAACTGGCATTATTAGGCAGAAACTTGCACGTCACAGATCCGCGTGTTATAAAAGATCTGCAACGGACTTTTAATCCGCAGGTCCTCGGTTCGAGCCCGAGAGGGGGCACTTCAGGACGAGAAATCGTCCGCTTCGACGATGCGCGCCAGCTTCTTCGGCGCGACGAGGGTGAACGAGGTCCGCACCCATTCGCGCAGCTGGCTCCACCGCTCGTCGTCGGCATCCGGGGGCAGCGTCAGATTGACCCACCCGTGCCGGCCGAGGCCGTAGCCGGCCGGCTCCGCGGCAGAATCGGTTGCAACGACCGCCGCCGCTTCGTCTTTCGTCAGCTTGAAGGACAGACTCGTCGCGTCGAGGTCGCTGAACACGAAGTTCTTGCCGCGAACCCGAAACGTCGGGTGCCCGCCCCACTCTTCGATATCGACGCGCACAGCCTCGGGGAGCTCGGCGACGAACTCCTCGAGGCGACGCATGTTGTCTGTCATAACTTTTCGAGCCTCAGCAGTCAGCCTTTGAGCAGCTTCGTGACGAGGTCGATGTAGGCCTGCTTGGCTGCGTCGTTCGACGTGCCCTTCTTCTTCTCCCACGCCTCGTACTTGGCGCGGTTGACCATGTCGAAACGGCCTGGCTTCTTGCCGTCGACGTCACCCTTCGAGCCCTGCTTGAACAATGCGTAGAGGCTCAGCAGATCGTCGTTACTCGGCCGCGAGGTGAGCTTCTTGACATCCTCTTGCGCCTGGGCGAACTCAGCGTCGAGCTCTGACATTGCACACTCCCTGTTGTGTCGACGGAATCGTCGAAGTCAGCCTAACGCCGATCAGGAAAAGACCTCGGGGAAACAAACTCTCCCGCCGATGCGAAGGGTTCATTATTGTCAGCGCCACGGGGCATTTGACGGTAATGCCCACGAATAGGCGGGGCCGAATGGCATCACTCGAAGATCTTTTGTCCCAGATTCCCATCAGCCAGATCGCCGGTCAGCTCGGCGTCGATGAGCAGACGGCTACGAACGCGGTCAAGGCCGCAATTCCAACGCTGGTCGGCGGACTGGAGGCGAACGCGCAGGATCCGAAAGGCGCAGCTTCCCTAGAGAACGCACTCAGCCAGCACGGCGACCTCCTCGACGGCGGCGTCGACATCAACCAGGTGGATGTGAACGACGGCACGAAGATCGTCAGCAACATCTTCGGTTCGGCTCAGAACCAGGTCGTCAGCACCCTCGGCAGTGGCGTGGGCGGTGGCGGCAACGAGCTGATCAAGCAGCTGCTGCCGATCCTGGCGCCGATCGTCCTCGCCTACGTCGCCAAGCAGCTGACCGGTGGTGGGGGCGCCGCGACACCCGCACCGACACCTACTCCGCAGGCACAGTCGGCTGGTGGCGGCGTTCTCGGCGACCTCCTCGGCGGGCTCCTCCGCAGCGCCACCAGCGGCAGCGGCAGCGGCGGTAGCGCTGGCGGGCTGGGCGGCGTGCTCGGCGGTATTCTCGGTGGAAACGCCGGCGGCGCGCTCGGCGATGTACTTGGTGGTCTACTCGGCGGCGGGAAGCGCTAGACGCCTCCCGCGCCTCTTTATGCATGTGGTCGGCCGTGGGTGCGAGGTGTGGAAAACTTTCACTTCGCACCTACGGTCGCGTAGGCTGACCTACGATGCGCCAGCCCAAGGACGGGCCGAATTTACGAAATTGCGATCAATCGAGGGGCAAGCTATGGCGAGGGAATTAACCCAACTCGAGCTGCTGACGGAGTTGCAGCCAGCCGCGGAAGAGAACGTCAACCGTCACGAAAGAATGGCGAAGGAATGGCACCCCCACGACTACATTCCGTGGGACGAGGGCCGGAACTTTGCTGCGCTCGGCGGCGAAGACTGGGATCCTGAGCAGTCCCGTTTGGGTGAGGTCGCGAAGGCTGCGATGATCACCAACCTTTTGACGGAAGACAACCTCCCGTCGTACCACCGCGAGATCGCGGAAAACTTCTCCATGGACGGCGCCTGGGGCACCTGGGTCGGTCGCTGGACCGCTGAGGAAAACCGCCACGGCATCGCGATCCGCGACTACCTGGTCGTCACTCGCGGCGTCGATCCCGTTCAGCTCGAGCAGTTCCGCATGGAACACATGACCAACGGGTTCGCATTGCCGGCCGAGGTCGAGGCCGGGCTCCTGCACTCCGTCGCATACGTCACGTTCCAGGAACTCGCGACCCGTGTGAGCCACCGCAACACCGGCAAGGTCTGCCACGACCCGATCGCCGACCGCATGTTGCAGCGCATCGCCGCCGACGAGAACTTGCACATGGTCTTCTACCGCAACATCTGTGGTGCCGCGATGGACCTGTCGCCGGACCAGACGCTGCGTGCGATCAACCTCGTCGTCCAGAACTTCCAGATGCCTGGCGCCGGGATGCCGAACTTCCGCCGCAACGGGGTCCTGATGGCCAAGCACGGCATCTACGACCTGCGTCAGCACCTCGAAGAGGTCGTCCAGCCGGTTCTGCGCAAGTGGAACGTCTTCGAGCGCACCGACTTCACCGCCGAAGGCGAGAATATCCGTGAGGATCTCGCCAAGTTCCTCGAGAAGCTCGAGGGCCAGGTTCTGAAGTTCGAAGAGCAGCGTGACCGGATGCTCGCCCGCGAAGCGAAACTGCGCGAGCAGCGCGCATCCTGATTTTCGATCCGTTCACTGCGTCCGGCACCGATCGGTGCCGGACGCAGTGCTGTGTGAGGTTGTTGTAGTGAATTCTCTCCGTATCGGCTCACTGGAACTGGCGAGCCCCGTCGTCCTGGCACCCATGGCCGGCATCACGAACGTCGCATTCCGGACGCTCTGCCGCGAACTGGAGATCGCACGCGCCGGCAGCGTCTCCGGGCTCTACGTCTGCGAGATGGTGACCGCTCGAGCACTGGTCGAGCGCCAGCCCGCGACGCTGCACATGACGACCTTCGGACCCACCGAGACACCTCGTTCACTGCAGCTCTACACGGTCGATCCCGAAACGACGTACCGCGCCGCCAAGATGATCGTCGACGAGAACATGGCCGACCACATCGACATGAACTTCGGCTGCCCGGTCCCGAAGGTCACCCGCAAGGGTGGCGGTGCCGCGCTCCCCTACAAGCGCACGCTGTTCGGCAAGATCGTCGCGGCCGCAGTCAGGGCCACGGAGGGCACGCGCGTTCCGGTGACCGTCAAATTCCGCGTCGGGATCGACGAGAACAATCACACTCATCTCGACGCCGGCCGGATCGCCGCGGCCGAGGGTGCGGCAGCGGTTGCCCTGCACGCCAGGACGGCCGCTCAGCGGTACTCGGGGACTGCGGACTGGGATCAGATCACGCGTCTCAAGGAACATGTGACAGATGTCCCAGTGCTCGGTAACGGGGATATCTTCGCGGCGCAGGATGCGGTCCGGATGATGGCTGAAACGGGATGCGACGGCGTCGTGGTCGGCCGCGGTTGCCTGGGCCGTCCGTGGCTGTTCGCGGAACTGAGCGCGGCGATGCACGGCGTGCCCGAACCCGAGCCGCCGAACCTCGGCGAGGTCACGACGATCATGCGCCGCCACGCGGAGCTTCTCGCCGACCACCACGGTGAGGCCAAGGGCATGCGGGAGCTTCGTAAGCATGTGGCCTGGTACCTGCGCGGATTCCCGGCAGGCTCCGAACTTCGGGTCGAGCTCGCGCTCGTCTCGAAGCTGACCGAGCTCGACGACCTCCTGGGTCAACTCGACTCGTCGGTGCCGTTCCCGAAAGACGCCGAAGGACCGCGCGGCCGCCAGGGTTCACCCGGCACCGTTGCACTTCCCGACGGGTGGCTCGACGACCCCGAGGATTGCCTCGTACCTGCGGGCGCCGATCTGATGCACAGCGGTGGTTAGCGGAGTATTTGCTCAAAGTTCGGCTGAGTGACCGGCGCGGCATCGCAAGTGTTTCCGGAGTGGACCACTCACACTTAGTCACTATCATTGCGGAAACCATTCGGTACAGAACGAGAGAACAGGGTTGCGTAGGTGGGAGATGATCGCTCGTCGCGCAACCCGACACCTGATGGCCGCGCCCCCTGGGAACGCTATTTCATGGACCCAGCGGAGACGCCCGTCGTCGACGACGCCCGCTCCCGCCAATCCGAACGCACGGACCGCCTCAAACGCCGCCTGAACTTCCGCGGTCCGGCAGGCCGTGGCGAGGCAACTCGCAGCCCGAGCCGCTCGGACGCAGTCTCGGTCTCGCAGTTGGTCGACAAGGTCGGCCGCCGCGAGGACCGCTCCCCGCGCGACCGCGAGGACGATACGGACACGATCCCCAGGGTCGTCGACACCCCGATGCCCGACCTGTCGGAAAAGCCTCCGCACGTCCCTTCGCATGCACGAGCGACCGAGGACGAAGCTTCCGAACCGGCGATCGAACGCGCCGCCCGACTCGCGGACCTTCCGCCGCCGCCGGCTCTGCCTGAAGAGGTCGGCGTCAAGCCGCCGCTGACCCGGTTGGCGATGAGTCGCCTACGCCGCCGCCGTCGCATGCGGATTGTCGGCCGCTCGGTCGTCGCGATCGTCGCGATCCTGGCAGTCATGATGACCGGAATGGCGTGGGGCTACCTACGCTCGACCGACAAGCACTTCATCCAGGTTTCCGCGCTCGATCAAGATTCGACCGACGTCGTCGACCCGGTCGGCCAGACCGGTGACGAGACCTTCCTGATCGTCGGCACCGACTCCCGCGCAGGCGCAAACAGCGAGGTCGGGGCCGGAACGGCCGACGAGTTCGAGGGGTCGGCCCGCTCCGACACAGTGATGCTCGTCAACATTCCGGCCAATCGGGAACGCGTCGTCGCGGTCTCGTTCCCCCGCGACCTCGATGTCGACCGTCCGCAGTGCCGTGGCTGGAACAACGACAAGGGCGAATACACCGACGAAATCTTCGACGCCGCCCCCAACGACAAGCTCAACGCGACCTATGCACTCGGTGGCCCGAAGTGCCTGGTGAAGGTCATTCAGAAGATGTCGGGCCTGCGGATCGGCCACTTCGTCGGCATGGACTTCTCCGGCTTCGAAGCGATGGTCAACCAGGTCGGCGGCGTCGAGGTATGCACGACGGAACCGCTGGTCGACTACGAACTCGGCGAAATCCTCACCCAGACCGGTAAGCAGAAGATCGACGGCGCAACCGCCCTCAACTACGTGCGTGCACGCAACATCGAGACCGAGGGCAACGGCGACTACGGCCGCATCAAACGCCAGCAGCGCTTCCTTTCGTCCCTCCTTCGGTCCGCGTTGTCCAACAACGTGCTGCTCGACCCGGGCAAGCTGAACGGCTTCATCGAGGCCTTCACACGGGAAACCTTCGTACAGAACGTCACAACCCGCGACCTCCTGACCCTTGGCCGCTCACTCCAGGGCGTCGACGCCGGAGCCGTCACGTTCCTGACCGTCCCGACCGACGGAACCAACGAGTGGGGCAACGAAATTCCCCGCAAGAGCGACATCAAGGCAATCTTCAACGCGATCATCAGCGACGATCCGCTGCCGGGCGAAGAGCGCTCGACGTCGAGTACGACATCGGCCTCCCCGACCGGCACGAACGGTTCGACGGCAACCGTCGAACCGAGCGTTGCCGTCGACCCCTCCTCGATCTCGCTGCAGATCTCCAACGCGTCAGGCGAATCCGGCCTCGCCGCGACGACCGCGACGAGCCTCGCCGACTACGGATTCGACGTTGCGAACGTCGGCAATTACGAGAGCGGCACGAGTTCCAACACGATCGTGCGGTTCTCCGAAGGTCAGCAAGCCGAGGCTCAGACGGTCGCGTCGGCGATACCGAACGCCGTCATCGAACAGGTTCAGGGACTGGGTACGACGATCGAACTCGTCATCGGAACCAACTTCAGCGGACTCGTCAAGACGCCGACGAGGGTCGGAACTGCGCTCGCGCCGGCGCAAATCACCAGAGCCAATACCGAATTGCCCGCGGACCTCGCCGTCACCAATGCCGGCGACGAATCCTGCTCCTGACCTGTTCCGACGTGCTGGTTCTTCACTCTCCGTTCACCGTTTGATCGTGACTTGGTCTCCCCCACAAAGTAGGGTTTCAATTTATGCGCGTTGCCTATAACGAAAAAATGAATTCGCTTGCTCAAATTCTCGGCGAGATGGCGGGCCTCGCCGGATCCGCGATGGAGCAAGCAACACAGTCACTCCTTCAGGCGGACCTCGCGCTCGCCGAGCAAGTGATCACCGAGTACGACAAGATCGCCGAGCTCACCCAGATCGCCGAGGAGCGCGCCTTCGCACTGCTCGCCCTGCAGGCACCTGTTGCGGGCGATCTGCGCTCGGTAGTCAGCGGCATTCAGATCGTGGCGGACGTGGATCGCATGGGCGCGCTCGCATTGCACGTGGCCAAGATCGCGCGGCGCAGGCATCCGAATCATGTGCTCCCCGAAGAGGTCAACGGCTACTTCGCGGAGATGGGTCGTATTGCCGTCGCTCTCGGTGCCGCCGCCAAGGAAGTCCTCGAGACTCGCGACCCCGAGCGTGCTGCTCGCCTCAGCGAGGAAGACGAGGCGATGGACGACCTGCACCGCCATCTCTTCACGGTCCTCATGGATCGCGAATGGCAGCACGGCGTCGCCGCTGCCGTAGACGTCACGCTGCTCGGTCGCTTCTATGAGCGCTTCGCCGATCACGCTGTGGAGGTCGGCCGCCGGGTCGTCTTCCTGGTTACCGGCGCGCTACCGACCGAGGAATCGACGGAAGCGCGAATCGCCTCGAACCGCTAGCGGTTTCCGGCGTCTGCCGACAGTTCGTACAGGGCAGCGACCATGCGGTCGATCTCTTCGCACGTGTTGTAGAAGGCGAACGACGGCCGCACGGTCGCTTCCAGTCCAAATCGCCGCAGGATCGGCTGCGCGCAATGATGTCCCGCGCGCACCGCAATACCCTTCTCGTTGAGGGCCTTGCCGACCTGCAGCGGCTCGTAGCCGTCGAGGACGAACGAGACGACACTCGCTTTGTCCGTGGCGGTGCCGATCAGGTGCAAACCGGGCACCGCGGCCATGCGCGGCGTCGCATACTCCAGCAGGAAGTGCTCGTACTTGCTGATGTTGTCGATGCCGATCCGTTCGACGTACTCGAGCGCAGCACCCAACCCGACAGCGTCGGCGATGTTTCCGGTCCCCGCCTCGAACCGCCCGGGCGGCGGTTGGAAAATGGACCGTTCGAGCGTCACGTCCTGGATCATGTTCCCGCCGCCCTGCCACGGCGGCATGTCGCGCAACACATCTGCGGTGCCGTAGACCACGCCGATCCCGGTCGGCCCGAAGATCTTGTGTCCTGAGAACACGAAGAAGTCTGCGCCGAGGCTCTGCATGTCGACCTTCGTGTGCGGGATCGACTGCGCGCCGTCGATCAGCACGGTCGCACCGGCGCGATGGGCTTCCTCGGTGATCTCACGCGCGGGTGTTATCGTCCCGAGCGCGTTCGAAACCTGCGTAACAGCAACCAGTTTCGTCCGGTCGGACAGCAGCTTGGTGTACTCCCCCAGTAGCAGCTGACCGCTGTCGTCGACGGGAATCACCTTGATCTCCGCGCCGGTCTCGGACGCCAGCATCTGCCACGGGACGATGTTCGCGTGGTGCTCGAGGTGGCTGATGACGATCTCGTCGCCTTCGCGAATATTCTTTCTTCCCCATGCCTGAGCGACGAGGTTGATCGCCTCGGTCGCGCCACGCACGAAGATGATGTTCTCGCCCGACGATGCGCCGATGAAGCGCGCGACCGTATCTCTTGCCTTCTCGTAGGCATCGGTCGAACGGGCTGCCAGCGTGTGCGCGGCCCGGTGAATGTTCGAGTTCTCGTGCTCGTAGAAGTAGCTGATCCGCTCGATCACGGCGCTCGGCTTCTGCGTCGTGGCGGCATTGTCGAACCACACGAGCGGGAAGCCGTTGACCCGCTCGGACAGTATCGGGAAGTCGCGGCGAACGGCATTCACGTCGAAGCCGGGATGCGGATCGTCGGCAGTGGTGAGGTCCGGAACTACGTCGTCGGCGAAGTAGAACGTCGGGCGGGAGGTCTGCGGCGCGGTCGGCGAGTGGTCCGGTGCCGCATACGCTTTCGGCTCGTCGAGGAAGTAGAACGCGGAGCCCGCACTGGGTAGCGGCGTTGCGAGGTCGAGCTGCGGAACGTCAGGTACGTACGGCGTACCGTGCGACGGCGCGGTCGTTGCATACGACGTTCCCGCGTCGGCACTCGGCGGACCGTTCGGCGGACTCGTCGGGAAGCTCGGCAGTGCGGCTTCGCTCGGTTCGGCAACGCCGATCGTCGCTACCCCAGGTGACCCCGGCAGTGCCGAAAAGAACTGTCCGGCAAGCTGGTTCAGCGTCGCTTCGTCAGGGAGCCACGGCGGTCGCGCCGACCCGTCACTTCCGGTAGGTGGGGGCGTAGTCATGGAACTTGTCGACTTCCGCACCTTCGAGCAGCGCAACAGCGTCGTCGGCGAGGATCGCGAGCGAGCAGTACAGGGACACGAGGTACGACGCGATGGCGCTGCGATCGATTCCCATGAACTTCACCGACAGCCCCGGACTTTGCTCACCAGCCAGCCCTGGCTGGAACAGGCCCACGACGCCGCGGCGCGATTCGCCGGTTCGGATCAGCAGGAACTTCGTCGCACCACCCTCGACCGGAACCTTGTCGGAAGGGATGATCGGGAGGCCACGCCACGTCAGGAACTGCGAACCAAAGAGGCTGACCGTCGGCGGTGGCACGCCGCGGCGGGTGCACTCTCTGCCGAAGGCCGCGACACCTTGCGGGTGCGTCAGGAAGAAGGCCGGCTCTTTCCAGGCCTTCGCGATCATGTTGTCGAGGTCGTCCGGCGTCGGCGGCCCACCGACGGTCGAAAGCTTTTGCTTGTCAGCAGTATTCGCGATCAGCCCGTAGTCGGGGCTGTTGATCAGCTCGCCTTCCTGATGCTCCTTGATCGCTTCGATCGTGAGGCGCAACTGCTGGGCGATCTGGTCGTGCGGGCTCGAGTACAGGTCCGACACACGGGTGTGCACGTCGAGAATCGTGTGCACGGCTTTGAGTCGATACTCCCGCGGATCCTTCTGGTAATCGACGAAGGTCTCCGGCAACGGCGACTCGTCGAAGTTGTCACACTGGATGTCCACCGACTCCGGGTGAATCACCTTGTTCAACCGATAGATGCCAGCTTCGACGGGAATCCAGCTCAGCATATGCACCAACCACCGCGGGGTGATCGACTCCATCTGTGGAGCCGATTTGGTGGCATTCGCAAGTGTCCGGGCGGCGTCATCGCCCAGCGCCATCGGGCGGGGTGCAGCATTCGTCACGATCACCACTCCTTGCACAAATCGGCATAAGGAACGGCCAAGATCAGCCAGCTAAATGCTATGCCTCGGACGCGGTCTTGTCGCGACTACTGCTACCCGAATCGACCCGAGATGTAGTCCTCTGTCGCCTTCTGGGTGGGGTTGGAGAAGATCTTCTCCGTGTCGTCGATTTCGATGAGCTTGCCCGGCTTTCCGGTGGCTTCGAGGTTGAAGAACGCCGTCTGATCACTTACGCGCGCAGCCTGCTGCATGTTGTGCGTGACGATCACGATGGTGAAGTCCTTCTTCAACTCCGTGATGAGGTCCTCGATCGCGAGCGTGGAGATCGGGTCGAGGGCCGAGCACGGCTCGTCCATCAGCAGAACGTCAGGCTGAACCGCGATCGCGCGGGCGATGCAGAGACGCTGCTGCTGACCGCCGGAGAGGCCACCGCCGGGCTTGTCGAGGCGGTCCTTGACCTCGTTCCACAGGTTCGCACCACGCAGCGAACGCTCGGCGGTCTCGTCGAGTTGCTTGCGGTTGCGCAGTCCCTGCAGCTTCAGTCCGGCGACCACGTTGTCCCGAATCGACATGGTGGGGAACGGGTTCGGCCGCTGGAACACCATGCCGATGGTGCGGCGGACGCCGACCGGGTCGACTCCGTTGCCGTAGATGTCTTCACCGTCGAGCAGGATCGAACCCTCGACGTACGCGCCGGGGATCACCTCGTGCATGCGGTTGAGGGACCGGAGCACGGTGGATTTACCGCAGCCCGAAGGTCCGATGAAAGCTGTGACCGCGCGCGGCGGAACGGCGAGCGCGACGTCGGCGACCGCGTGGAACTTTCCGTAGAAGATGTTGACGTCTTTGATATCGATACGCTTCGCCATGTCTGGCTCCTCGAGTCCTACGTTGGTAAATGAGACGAATTGGGGGCGCTGCCTGTAAAGGTCAAACCTGCTTCGGCGAGAAGTACTTGGCGACAAGCTTCGCGAAGATGTTGAGGACAGCGACAAGCAAGATCAGCGTGAGGGCAGCACCCCAGAGCCTGTCTTCTGCGAGACCGACCACCGAGCCGCTGCGCTGGTCGACCATCATGCCGGGCAACGAGGCCATTTCTCCGTTGAAGAGATCGAAGTTGATGGTCTTCGTGTAGCCGACGAGTACCAGCAGCGGCGCCGTCTCACCCATCACCCGGGCGAGCGCGAGCATGATGCCGGTGACGATCCCGGACAGGGCCGTCGGAACGACGATCCGCATGATCGTCTTCCACTTCGGCACGCCAAGTGCGTAACTTGCTTCCCGGAGGTCCTGCGGAACGATCCGCAGCATTTCCTCGGCCGAACGGACGACCACCGGAACCATCAGCAATACGAGTGCAAGCGACACGGCGAAGCCGGAGCGCGGGAACCCGAAGGTCGTGACCCACAGCGCGTAGATGAACAGTGCCGCGACGATGGAGGGAACACCGGTCAGGATGTCGACCATGAACGTCGTGACCTTGCCCAAGCGCGAATTCTCGGCGTACTCGACGAGGTAGATCGCGACGAAGAGGCCGACCGGCACCGAGAGGACTGCGCAGATGAAGCCTTGGATCAGCGTTCCGACAACAGCGTGATAGGCGCCGCCGCCCTCGGTGCGGTTGGTCATCAGGTTCTGCGATTTGCCCCACCAGTCGGGATCCAGCAGCGAACTGAATCCGCGGCTCACCACGGAGTAGAGCACCCAGACGAGCGGGATGATGGCGATGAGGACCGCGAGGGTGACGAGAACGGTCGCAGCGTTGTCGACGAATCGTCGGCGGGTACTCGTGCGCCGGAAGGTCGGCTCTTTGACGGGACGGTCGAGGGTGGCGGTCACGGTCAATCCTTCTTTCCAGCGATGACTGCCCGGGCGAACGAGTTGACGACGAAGGTCAGCACGAACAGCACCAGGCCTGCGGCGATGAAGGCGCCGGCCTCGAGATCGTTGTTGAATTCGGGTGCGTTGGACGCGATCTGCGTGGCAAAGGTCTTGCCGCTGTCGAACACCGACCAGCCGAACACCTGGAACGTGGAACCGAGAATCAACAGGAGCGCGATCGTTTCACCGAGAGCACGACCGAGGCCGAGCATCGATCCGCTGATGTAGCCGGAGAGTCCGAACGGAATCACCGTGGTGCGCACCATCTCCCAGCGTGTCGCTCCCAGCGCCAGCGCAGCCTCGATGTTGGCCCGCGGAGTCTGCACGAAGACCTCACGCGTCACCGCTGCGATGATCGGAAGGATCATCACGGCAAGGACGATGCCACCGGTGAAGATCGTTCCGCCCGCCTTGATGTCGGCGGTTCCCGTGGCGAAAAGCGGTATCCACGAGAGGTTTTCGTTCAACCAGAGTGCGATCGGCGAAAGCGCGGGTGCCAGGACGTAAATGCCCCAGAGGCCGTAGACGATCGAGGGCACCGCTGCCAGCAGGTCGATGACGTATGCGAGCGGTGCGGCAAGGCGCTTCGGGGAGTACTCGGTGAGGAAGATCGCGATACCGAGCGCGATCGGCATCGCAATGATCAGCGCGAGCACCGAGACGAACACGGTGACCTGCAACAGGTCCAGGATGCCGAAGTGCATTGCCGACGTGTCGTCCGTCGACCATGAACCGCGGAAAGTCAGGAAGTTCTCTTCGTTGTTGCGAAGCGAGGGAATCGCGCGCCACAGCAGAAAGAATGCGACAGCGCCGATGAGCGCCACGATGAACACGCCGGAGCCGACAGCGAGACCGGAGAAGATCCGGTCACCGGGTCGTACCACGGCCTTCTTGGACTTGGCCGGCTCCACGCTGGGCTCCTTCGGTTGCTTGACCGGCAGACCCGGCTCGGGCAGCAATTCCGGTGGCTCGTGTTTGGCAAGGGGATGCGGCGGTGCGTCGCTCATCTTGGTGACTCGCTTAGCTAGTACGGCTGATGGTAAATCCATGCCCGGTCGCGTGTGAAGCTCACGCGACCGGGCAGGACCTCGGTCGCGCTATCAGGCGATGGCGTTGATCGCCGTCGTGACGCGTTCCTTGAATGCATCGGGCAGCGGGGCGTAGCCGATTTCGGCGAGACCGCTCTGTCCCTCGTTCACCGCAACCGTGAGGAAGTTCTTCACGGCGATCGACGTCGCGGCGTCGTAACCCTTCGAGCAGACGATCTCGTAGGTGGCGAGGAGGATCGGGTACGCACCCGCATCCTTCGTGCCGTAGATCGAGGCGAGGTCGAGGGTGAGGTTGTTGCCCTCACTCTTGAACTTCGCGGTGTCGACCGACTTGGCGGCAGTATCAGCGGTCAGCTCGACAGCGCCAGCGCCGTTGTCGACCTGGGCGTAGACCAGGCCGAGGTCGTCGGCGTAGCCCTTTTCGACGTAGGTGATGGAACCGGCGATGTTCTTGACCTTCTCGGCAACACCGGCCGACTTCTCGGCGCCTTCGCCGACGCCGCCCTTCCAGGTGCCGTCGTGGCCCTTGTCCCAGCTCTGCGGGGCCGCGGTCTCGAGGTAGCGGCCGAAGTTCTCGCTGGTGCCCGACTTGTCGGAGCGGTATACCGGCGTGATCTTCGTGTCCGGCAACGTCACGCCCGAGTTGAGGGCGGCGATGGCCGGGTCGTTCCAGGTGCTGATCGCGCCGGTGAAGATCTTGGCGGTCACGTCCGCGTTGAGAACGAGCTTGTCGACGCCGTCGACGTTGTAGGCGAGGGCGACCGGGCCGAAGACGATCGGCAGGTTCCACGCGTCGTTGCCTGCGCAACGCTCCTTGGCCCGAGCAGCCTCTTCTTCGCTGAGCGCCGAATCGGAGCCTGCGAAGTCGACGTTGTTCGCGAGGAACTGCTCGCGGCCTGCACCCGAACCGGTCGGGTTGTAGGCGATGGTCTTGCCACTGCACGCGGCTGCATAGGCGGCGCTGAACTCGTCGAACGCGTTCTTCTGTGCCGACGATCCCTCTGCACTGAGCTTGTCTTTCGCACCGTCGCAGCTGATGCTGCTGGCCGCGTTGGACGTGCTCGTCTCCTTGGTATCGTCGCTGCCACAACCAGCTGCGGCCAGTGTTGCCACGACCGCCAGACCGATAAGGGCGCTGCTGCGCTTACGGTTCACCTAATTCCTCCGGGAATCTCGATCCACCGCGTTCTAGACGGGGCTAGCCCTGCGGCAAATTCGGCGGTGCCGGCCTGTTGCCCGCACCAGGCAGCAGCGCGCTGCCCAACGAGAAACGTAAAGGCGCGTGGTGGACAAACGGTCCCGGTTCGGTGAACGGGGAGTGAACAGCCTGGGCGTTATGTCCGGAACTGGTTCATACTGTGACGCTTGTTACGGCGGTGCCGTATGCGACGTCGACGTGGTAACGCGTGAATCCGAGTTTCTCGTACAGCCGCACCGCGGCGGCGTTGTCGGCTTCCGTGTAGAGCAGCACCGCGTCCAGACCCTTGACCTGCAGATATTCCAGCCCTGCCAGGGTCAGCACGCGGCCGAGGCCGGCGCCCTGAGCCGCCGGATCGATAGCCACGACGTAGACCTCGCCGATGGGTTCCGGAGTCTCGGTGTGGACCTTGGTCCAGTGAAAGCCGCGCACCCGATCCTGGTCGTCGACCACGAGGAAGAGACCCGCCGGATCGAACCACTCCTCGGCCTGCCGGGCGGAAAGGTCCGCCGCGGTCCAGCCCCCCTGTTCCGGATGCCAGGAGAATGCTGCGTTGTTGACTCGCAGGATTTCAGCGTCGTCGGCACCCGGTCGGTAGGTCCGCAGTGAAAGCCCATCGGGCACCACGTAACTCGGTACAGGATTATTTGTGAGCGGCCTGCGCATCTGCAGCAATTCGCGCACGGCAACCAGCTTCAGCCGCGCTGCGACCGCGCGCGCAGGTTCGAGATTGCCGTGCGCCCATACCCTCGTTCCGGCACCGCCAGCCGTCAACGCAGCCTGCACGAGGTCGGTGCCGACGCCCTTGCCCCGGTGTTCGGGATCGACGACGACCTCCGCCATCGCAGGGTGTTCGCCGGTCGCAGCTGAGATTTGGCCGTAGCCGACAACGCGGTCGTCGGTCGTCCGCACCAGGTGGGTGACCGAAGAACCGGACAGCGAGAGCACTGCCTGCTCGGAAATCGGTGCAGTGCCATCTACTTTCGTGGCCGCATCGACGATCTGCTCGACCCGCGCGATGACGTCGCCGTCGAGCGTGTCGAACCCGCCGGCAGTCAGAGCGCCGACCCGTTCGCCGGGATGTATCCGTCCGCGTCGTCGTCATCCAGATCCTCGACGACCACGTCGGGCTTGCCCGAATTGCGGCTGGGCCGCACAGCTTTGTAGCCGACGTTGCGGACCGTGCCGATCAGCGATTCGTACTCCGTACCGAGCTTGGCGCGCAGGCGCCGCACGTGCACGTCGACCGTGCGGGTGCCGCCGAAGAAGTCGTAGCCCCAGACCTCCTGCAGCAGCTGGGCGCGAGTGAAGACGCGGCCCGCGTGCTGGGCGAGATATTTGAGCAGTTCGAACTCTTTGTATGTGAGATCGAGTGGACGTCCACGCAGCCGGGCCGTGTAGGTGCCCTCGTCGATGACGAGCTCGCCGAGGGTGATCTTCCCCGACGCCTCCGGGCTTGCGATCCCGCCGTTGCGGCCCACGAGCAGCCGCAGCCGCGCATCCAACTCCGCGGGGCCGGTGTTCGGCAAAAGGATGTCGTCGAGACCCCAGTCGGCGTTCACAGCTACCAGACCGCCTTCGGTCAGCACCGCGACCACCGGTATGGACGAGCCTGTGGTTCCGAGCAGTCGACACAGTCCGCGGGCCGCCGCAAGGTCGGTGCGGGCATCGACGACTGCGATATCTGCGTTACCGGCCTCGAGTAGCGACGAAACCTCGGTCGGCGCAGGCCGCACAGTGTGAGCCAAGAGCGCCAAAGACGGTAGAACCGCCTCGGGATTGGGGTCGGACGTCAAAAGGAGCAGCTCCACGGGACCCTCCCATCACGCCGTCGCAAATTGTCCACGTGCTGCACACGACGATGTGACAGGCACTTGTACTTTGGGTGACAGACTAGCTTGTCAGCACGGCAAACCTACTGCACACGGGCACACGTCGTCAGGAACGGCGGCGCTGATCAGTCACAATGGGCTGATGCGCAAACTCATCATCGGTCTCGTATGCCTCGTCGGCCTCGCGGTCGTCGTGGACTTCGGAGCAGCGGCATATGCCGAATATCGGGTTTCGCGCGCGATCCGCGAAGGTGCCGGGCTGAACTCCGACCCCGAGGTGACGATTCACGGTTTTCCGTTTCTCTCCCACGCCCTCAACGGCAAGTACGACAGCGTGGAATTGAGCGCGCGCGGCGTCCGGGCCGACCTCATCGGCCAAACGACGATCGAAGCGACGCTGACCGGAGTCTCCGTACCTATGAGCGACCTGATCGACGGCAACCTGAACATGGTTCCCGTGGATCGTGTGGACGGCCGGATCCGCATCGATGCAACCGAGCTCGGACAGGCATTCAATATTCCTGACCTGCAGGTTTCTGCTTCTCCGGCGGACAAATCCGACGGTACGGGCGGATCTGGCGGCACCGGGTTGTGGACCCACGACGGAATCGTCCTGACCGGCACCGTTCCGGTCGGCCTCGAACAGATGAAGGTCAGCGTCGAAGCCGAAATGATTCTCGAGAAAGAGCAGCTCCGCATCGTCGCTACAGAGTTTTACTTCGGACCGGGATTGAATTTCAGTGTTCCGGAGTTGGACGTACCAGCGGTGCTCGCACTGTTCAACCAATCGATCGACACGCGGTCACTGCCGTTCGGTGTTTTGCCGACGAAGGTGTCGGCGGTTGGTTCCCAGATCGTGATCGAGGGTACGGGTGAGAATGTGACGATCAACTTCGACGACCTGCAGAACTCATGACGCAGATCACAGTGTTGTTTGTCGTTCTGCTGCTGGCATCAGCGGTGGGACTTGTATGGAAAAGCAGGTGGGGTCGAGTCCGGACCAGCGGTGACTCCGAGCGCTCGGAGCGTTCCGAGCTCTTGGCCGCGGTCGGTGTGCAGGCGAGTCGACCGACGATTCTCCACTTCTCGGCCGATTGGTGCGGTCCGTGTGCAGCGGTGCGGCGCGTCGTCGGGCAGGTGCTGGCCGATCTCGAGCACACGCCGACTGCTCCCGCCGAGATCGAAGTCGATATAGACGAGCACCCCCGCCTCGCGAAGGAGCTCGGCGTCCTTTCCCTGCCGACGACCTTCATCTTCGACACCGCCGCCACCGAGCGTTTCCGCATCTCCGGCGTTCCCACCTCAGGCGCGCTGCGCAGCGCGCTTGCGCAGGTCAGCGCCTAAATCGTGCGGTCGTTTGCTGGATATCCCCTGGTCGCGGTTCACAATCGCGCAGAAACAGGTAAACTGCGGGACGTGCAAACCCGCCGCGAGCTGATGCTCACCCGTCGCCGCACAGTCGACCTGTGCCGCCTCGGCGGTTGTTGTTGCCTCTGCCGCTGAACGCTTCGGCGTCGCATTCCCATCACATGAGCTGATTCGGTCAGTCATAAGTGATATCGGTGATCGACTCTGATCGCGTTCCAACGCCACTTCCAGGCCATCCGCAATTCCGCGTGCAGGAGCATGACAATGTCCACCACTTCATCCACAACATCGACGGGCAGCTCGTCCACCCCGGCCGCTGCACAGACTCAGGTCGACGTTCGCGGCCCCCGCTTCGTCGCCTGGATCACCACGGCGGTTCTCGTCGCGGTGCTCATCACCGCATCGTTCTCGCTGGTTGCGGCGGCTGTTCTACTTGCCGCACAGGGTGTCGTATTCGCCCTCGGCGCGAGCCGCGGTCCGCACCGGAGCCCGTACGGCCTCCTCTACTCCAAGGTCGTCCTGCCGCGGATCTCCGCGCCGACCGAGAAGGAACCCATCGCGCCCCTGCGCTTCGCGCAGCTCGTGGGATTCCTGTTCGCAGTGTCTGGCGTCGTCTCGTTCGCGCTGGGCGCCGGCCTGGTCGGCACGATCTTCACCGGCTTCGCCCTTTTCGCAGCGTTCCTGAACGCGGCCTTCGGCTTCTGCCTAGGCTGCCAGATCTACCCACTCGTCGCTTACTTCCGTAATCGATCCAGCCAACCGTCAGCCGCCTAAATATCCGCCAACTACATACTGCTACAACGTAATTCACATCGAAAGGAAACAAATGGCTCGCTCCGACGTCCTAGTCTCCACCGACTGGGCCGAGCAGAACCTGAACGCCGCCGGGACCGTCTTCGTCGAGGTCGACGAAGACACGTCCGCATACGACGGCGGCCACATCGAGGGTGCTATCAAGCTCGACTGGAAGAAGGATCTGCAGGATCAGGTCCGCCGCGACTTCGTGAATCGCGAGCAGTTCTCAGACCTGCTCTCGGCGCGCGGCATCAGCAACGAAGACCAGGTCGTTCTGTACGGCGGCAACAACAACTGGTTCGCGGCCTACGCCTACTGGTACTTCAAGCTCTACGGCCACGACAACGTCAAGCTTCTCGACGGCGGCCGCAAGAAGTGGGAACTCGACGGACGCCCCCTCTCGCGTGACGCCGTCACCCGCTCGGCCACGCAGTACAAGGCCGCCGAGCCGGACCTGTCGATCCGCGCATTCCGCGACGAGGCCGTTGCGGCCATCGGCGTGCAGAACCTGGTCGACGTTCGTTCGCCAGACGAGTTCAGCGGCAAGATCCTCGCACCGGCACACCTCCCGCAGGAGCAGAGCCAGCGTCCGGGCCACATCCCCGGCGCACTGAGCGTGCCGTGGAGCAAGGCAGCCAACGAAGACGGCACGTTCAAGTCCGACGACGAACTCACCGAGATCTACGGCGAGGCCGGCCTGGACGGATCCAAGGACACCATCGCCTACTGCCGTATCGGCGAGCGTTCCAGCCACACCTGGTTCGTCCTCAAGGAACTGCTCGGTCACGAGAATGTCAAGAACTACGACGGCAGCTGGACCGAGTACGGCTCGCTCGTCGGTGTACCGATCGAATTGGGAGAGTAAGAGTATGTGTGCAGCACCAACGCAGGGCCAGGCCGTCCCGGCCGGCGTCGATGTCGAGAAGGAAACGGTCATCACCGGCAAAGTTGTCGCCGGTGACGGGCAGCCCGTGGGCGGCGCGTTCGTCCGCCTGCTCGACCGGACCGGTGAGTTCACGGCCGAGGTAGTCGCCTCGGGCACCGGTGACTTCCGTTTCTTCGCGGCACCGGGCGACTGGACGGTCCGCGCACTTTCGCCTTCGGGCAACGGCGACGCAACCGTGCACCCCGCGGGCAACGGTATTCACAACGTGGACGTCACCGTCGGCGTCTGATCCACCCGCTCAGCGGCGCCTCTCGACTCGAGAGGCGCCGTTTGCGTTTGTGCAGCACCGCCGCAGCGGTGATCACGAGCATCTGGTTCACGACACGCCCCATACCCTCGCCGTTCGCTCGTGATCACGCGGGTGTGGGTGTGGCTGGAGCCGTTTGCTCGTGATCACCGCAGTAGCCGGCGGGTGTGACAAACGCCCTTTCGCCCAAGCGAGCACGGCGGTCTAAACTTACCGGCGTGGTCCTATTCTTCGAGGTTCTCCTTGGATTGGCGTCGCTGCTGATCACCTGGTTCGGGCTCTACGTCATCTACCGTCTCGTCACCGACGAGTCGTGAGTCAGGAGTCGACGCAGACCGGTGAGACCGCGCCACGCCTGAGCGGCGACAAGGCAGTGGCAGACGCCGTCGAGCGTGCGCAGGTCACGGCGGTGCGCAATGTGCCGACGCTGCCAGACCTACCGATTCCCGCCGATACGGCAAATTTGCGTGAAGGCGTCGACCTCAACCCCGACCTGCTCGCCCTGCTTCCACTCGTGGGCGTGTGGCGCGGCGAGGGCGAGGGCAACGACCCTGATTCCGGCGACTATCCCTTCGGGCAGCAGATCGTCGTCTCGCACGACGGTGGTAGCTACCTGAACTGGGAATCGCGCTCGTGGAAGCTCGACGCCGAGGGTTCGTACGCGGGTCCGGACCTGCGTGAATCCGGATTTTGGCGGGTAGCGGGCGAAGGCAAGGACGAAGTCGTCGAATTGCTGCTCACGCACAGTACCGGCGTTGTCGAACTCTTCTACGGACACGCGCTGACGCAGGCGTCGTGGGAGCTGGCGACCGACGTCGTGATTCGCAGTCAGTCGGGCGCCGTGGTCGGCGGTGCGAAGCGGCTCTACGGGATCATCGAGGGCGGCGACCTGGCCTATGTCGAGGAACGTGTCGACGCCGACGGCGAGCTGAAGCCGCGCCTTTCGGCGCGGCTTGCCCGCTACATCGGCTGACTCTCAGCCGTTTCTGAACGGGTTGAACGTCTTTCCGAGGAAGTACTGCAGCCGGAACGGAACCGGTCGCATGCTGTTCGAGACGATCTTGTTCACCGTCCCTGGAACACAGACCGGCCTGCCCTTCGAGACCGCGTCCCAGCCTTCACGAACGACGTCCTGCGGGTCCTGCCAGAGAATCCCCGGCAGCCGCGACGCGGAGCCGCGGGTGCCCATGACGTCGTGGAATTCGCTGTGCGTGAATCCGGGGCACAACGCGGTGACGTGGATGCCGTGGGGCTTCAACTCCATGTCGAGCGATTGCGAAACGTTCAGCACGTAGCTCTTGATGCCGGTGTAGAGCAGGCTGGCCCCTGGCGGCGAGAACGCCGCGAGCGAGGACAGGTTGACGATGCGGCCCCAGCCACGTTCTTTCATCCCCGGCACTACGCGGTGCGCGAGTTCGGTGACGGCCGTGACCATCAACTGGATCTCGCCCGCAAGTGTTTCCCACGATGTTTCGGCGAACTTCGTCTTGCCCGAGAGCCCGGCATTGTTGATCAGCACATCGATCGTAATACCCTGTGCCGCAGCATGGTCGACGATCGCAGCTGGCGCAGCCGGGTCGGTGAGGTCGGCCGCGAAGGTGTCGCAGCGGATGCCGTACTCGTCACTCAATTCAGCGGCGAGTGCGTCGAGTCGATCCGCGCGGCGGGCGACGAGTAGGAGTGAATATCCCTCGGCTGCAAGATGTCTCGCGAAGGTCGCGCCGATTCCGGCGGAGGCACCGGTGATCAAGGCAGTTCGATTGCTCATCGACGGTCTCCTTCGAGTGCGGGGATTTCACGCGGGCTGACGACGAAACCGCTTCTACGCCTTCCGATGTCCCCGCGATATGCGGCACCTGTCGCTTCCAGGAGAAACGGCAGTGGCTTTGCCCGCTGGCCGTCTGTGAATCCCCACGTCCCGATTCCCAGGTAGACACCCGGCGAGACCCGACGGACCTCGTCGACCATGTGAATGTCGCCGCACAGCGAGTGGAACGCGCCGTAGATCAGGTGGTACGCGGGCAGGCCGTCGAAACGCGACGGTGCGATGCGAGTGATCATCGGATAGCGCTGCACGACCCTGCCGAACTGCCGGAAAGTGTTGTAGCCACGCCCCGATTCAGCGTCGACGGGCCGGAACGCCTTGGCCAACCAAGGCAACAGCGGATTTCCGACGCTGAACAGCCCTGCAACGGTCGCCAAGAGGTCTGGCTGAGTGAGGAGTCGAGCCGCGTACTCACCGTCCATTTCCTCGATCGGAGGACATTCCAACGTCGCGAACAGTGCGACGAGTTCAGCGGTGGGCAACCGATCTGTATCGACTGCCAGTTTGTCTGACGCCATTCGGATCTCCTTCTTGAATGCTGTTCAAGATGAACCTAACGTATTCTTGATCGGCATTCAAGATAGGATTCGCAAAAGCCGAGGGGAAGAGTGCCCAGAAACAAGCGTCCACAGGACCGCGAAGAGAAACGCGACGAAATAGTCGCGGTCGCTCGGCGTCTGTTCATCGACGAGGGCTACGAAGTGACGCCCATGGGCCGGATCGCGGCGGGCGCGGAGATCGCCCCGAACACGATTTACTGGTACTTCCGCGACAAGGACGACGTCCTCCTCGCGGTGCTCGACGAGGTCCTCGCCGAGGCGACGAGAGAGTTCTTGGCCCAGCCGCCGGCAGACCTCGCCGACCGCCTGCTGTGGCTGGTCGACCGACTCGAGTCGGTGAGCAAATTGATCAGCACGGTGCATTCGCGCGTGGCGCTGTCCGATGCCGTCAGCACCTGGCACGACTTCTTCCACACGTCGAGCGAGGCACTGCTGCGAGTTGAGCTGAGCAGTGCCGGTGTGGGCGGAGAGGACGTCGACGACGTCGTGAAGGTTTGGGTCTTCGCCATCGAGGGCCTGTTGATGCACGGCCTCGACGCGGATCGGAAACGCTCCATCTGCCGGACCCTCGTGCGTCAACTCGAACGGATCCAGACGTAGAGCGGCCCCCGAACCGTACCGATGCAAACGAACTACAAGTCGTCGGCACAGGTCCCGGTCGGACTAGACCGGGGGCTCGGGGGCCGGGTAGCTGCCTGGGATTCGCGAGCCGCTCGCGCGGTTGTAGAACCCGTCAGCGGTAGCGGCTAGCTGGCAGCCACCTCACGCGTCCTAAAATTTACCAACTTCAGACCACCTCCTTCCTCGTGTACCGACGAAGGTACGTGGATTTTCGGGGTCCGGCAACGTATTTTCGCGCAGCGCGGAATCGAAGCAAACGACCTGGTCAGCGCCATGATCAACAGGCAGCTGATGGGTGATGACCACAACCGACCGCCGCGGATCGACCAGACCGGAACGACGGTTCAGCAGCGCACGCAGCAGATCGGCTCCGCCGGTGTCGTCGAGATGCTCGGTCGGCTCGTCGAGTAGCAGGATCTCGGCGGGAGAGACGATCGCGCGGGCCAGCAAAATCCGGCGACGCTGACCACCTGACACCGCCCGATCGCCACCGGTGAGCACCGTATCGACGCCGTCTGCCAGACCGTCGAGCCAGTCCCCCAACCCAACCGCGCGCAACGCCTCGTCCGCCTCCGCCCGACCCAGATCTCCGCGCGCGACGCGTAGGTTTTCGAGGAGCGACGTATCGAAGATGTGTGCGTCTTCGGCGAAATAGGTGATTCGGCGGCGGACATCGCCCGGATCCCAGTCACTGATCGGAATACCGTTCACTGTGACCTGACCGCCGACCGGCTCGAGCAGCCCCGCAAGCGTCATGAGGAACGTCGATTTACCGGATCCGCTGGAGCCGACGACGGCGGTCCGCGATCCGATTGCGAGGTTCAGTCGAACCGGTGCGGTCGCCTTGCCACCAGGCCACCCGGAGACGAGGTCCGAGCAGCGGACTTCCATGGTGGTGGGCAGAGGCGCGCCCGAGGACGCGCTGGGATCGCCCGCGAGGTCGAGCAAGCTGACGATCCGAGTAGCCGCGACGCGGGCCTGCGTGAGCGCGGTGAGCGCTTGCGGCAGCGGTGCTACCGCCTCGAAGGACGCGAGCGGCAGCAGCACCAGAATCGCGAGCGCCATCGGACTCATGTCGCCCGACCCGTAGCGCAGGATTCCGATCACGAGCGTCCCGACTATCGACGCACCCATCGCCAGCGGCATAGTGGCTGCGGCGATCGCCGAATGCAATGCCGCACGGTCGGTTGCGACGGTCGCGCGGGTGTTGGCGTGCTTTGCCGCGCCCACAATGTCGTCGAGCCGACCCGCGACGCGCAGTTCTGCCGCGTGATCGAGCGCGGTTACCGCTTGCTCGGTGTATTCGGCCCGCGCAGACATCCCGGCCGTTTCCGCCAGGCGGGCTGCACGCGCTGCGACGAGAGGTGCGATGACGCCGGCGGCGACGAGCGACGTCGCGAGAATGATTGCGGCCGTGAGCGAGATCGTGCCCAGGAGAACGACCGCCGCTGCCCCCAGCACAGCGGCGATCGCAATCGGGACGATGGCGCGGACCACCACGGCAGCGACGGTGTCGACGTCGGCGCCGGTCCGGTTACGTACATCGCCGCGGCGCAAGCCCGTAACGGCGGCTGGGTCGCCACTTGCCAGCCGCTTGTACAAGGCACTGCGAGCGGCCGTAGTCGCACGAAAGGCCGTGTCGTGGCTCGCGAGCCGTTCCAGGTAGCGGAACAATCCGCGAGAGATACCCAGTGCCCGAACGCAGACCACCGCTACGGACAACTCCAGCACCGGCGGCATTCCCCATGCCCGCGCGATCAGCCAGGCCGCGACGGCAGCGAGCGCCAGTCCACTTCCGAGGCCAACCACGCCGGCCGCCACAGCGGCTACGACTCGCGACGGCTTCAACTCGAGCAGGGCCAGCGCTCTGCGGAGCGGGCTATTCATCGTCGCCTCCTACCGTCACGACGACGTCGGCAGCTGCAAGGACGCTGGGACGATGGCCGACGATAACCACCGTCGCACCGCGGTCAGCGTACGAAATCAGCGAACTCAGCACTGCTGCTTCACTTTCGGCGTCCAGATGCGCGGTCGGCTCGTCGAGGAGAAGAATCGGCTTCCCGCCGACCAGCACTCTGGTCAGCGCTAGACGCTGCCGCTGACCGAGAGACAGTCCGGCGCCACCGGTGCCGACCACCGTGTCCCAGCCCTCGGGCAACTCGGCCAGTACCTGATCCAATCCTGTTGCCGCACAGGCATTATCTAGAATCTGCGAGACTGCACCCACGGGACCGGACAGCTCGAGGTTCTCGCGCAGGGTGCCCGGGATCAGGACCGGTCGCTGCGGCAGCCATGCGACCCGCTCCCACCACCATTCCGGGTCGATCGCACCGATGTCGGTTCCGTCGATGGCCACCCGTCCCGTGGTGGGTTCCGCCAGCCCGAGAACCGCCTGCAGCACAGACGATTTGCCGGCGCCGTTCGGACCGGTCAGCACGGTGACCAGGCCCGGTCGAAACACTGCACTGAAGTTTCTCGGCGCCAAACGGTCTCGCGCGATCATGCCCAGACCGGAGACGTCGATCACGCCATTACAGCGACGTGGCCGACCGTACGTACCGCGTGCGCCCCCGCGCGACGCATCGAGAACCTCGAAGACCTTGTCTGCAGCCGTCATTCCATCCTCCGCAGCGTGAAACCGCTCGCCAAGAGACCGAAACGGTTGGTACACCTCGGGCGCGAGAATCAACACGACGATTCCCGCAGTCAATGCCATTTCACCGAACACGAGCCGCAAGCCGATACTCACGGCGATCAGAGCCACGCACAGCGTCGCGAGCAGTTCGAGCACGAGCGCCGACAGAAACGCAATACGCAACGCGGACATCGCGGTTCGCCGATGCGCCTCCCCCAGCTCGCGAACCCGATCGGCCGGTCCGTGTTGGCGACCGAGGGCACGCAAAGTCGGTAGCCCCGCCAGGAGGTCGAGCAGCTGAGCCGACTGCATACTCATCGTCCGCAGCGTGGTGTTGGCCTTGCCCTTGGTGAGCAACCCGATCAGGATCATGAACGCCGGGATCAGCGGCAACGTCACCAACACGATTCCGGCGGAGATCAGATCCTGGCCGGCGATCACGACCAGGACGGTCGGCGGGACGATCGCAGCCAGGAAGAGCGCAGGCACGTATCCGGCGAGGTAGGCGCGCAGATCCGCGACACCGCGGGTGATGACCTGGGTCAGTTCCGCACTGCGCGAGTCGAGTTCGCGGGTCGGCAACCTGGTCGCAGCCGTGAGCGCCTCGTTCTCCAACTCTGCGACGATCTGTGCAGCGGAGCGATGGCCGAAGCGTGCCTGTAACCACGTCGCTCCGATGCGGACCACCAGCGCAAGTCCGAGGACGATCAGCTCGACAGACCACGACCCGAGCGATCGCCGCGCGGGATCGGTGATCACGCCGCCCAGGATCGAGCCGATCATCAACGCAGACAGAATGATCGATGCCGTGATCGTCAGCGACAGACCGATCGTGAGAACGAGGTACTTTCGGGCCGTCCGAGAACAGCGCCAGAGTCGTGGGTCTATCGGACGCTTCCTGCGCGGCGTATCGAGTGCGGTGGCCATGTCAACGCCGCCGCGCCGCGAGCCCGATCGACGGCGGAATCTGGGCCGTCGAAATACGTTGCCGGAAGACCCAATACGTCCAGGCCTGGTAGAGCACGACAACCGGAGCCGTGAACGCCGCCGCCCAGCTCAGCACCGTCAGGGTGTAGTGGCTCGACGACGCGGTGTGGATTGTCATGCTGAGTTCTGCACCCAGAGTCGAAGGCAGCACATTCGGGAAGAGCGACCCGAACAGCACGACGAACGTACCTACAACCGCAAGAGACGTTGCGCCGAAAGCCCAACCCTCACGGCGCGAGCGAGTCAGCAGAACTACCCCGGCCAATGCGGCTACGACAGCCCCCACCACTAGCCACGTCCACGACTTGCCGTACGCAACCTGGGTCCACAGGACGAACGCCGCTGCCACGAGACCGGCTGGAACTGCCAGTCGCGCAGCGAGTTTCCCGGCATCGACCTGAACGTCGTCTGCCGTCTTCAAAGCGACGAACACCGCGCCGTGCAGAAAGAAGAGCATTGCGGTGGTTGCTCCACCGAGCAGGGCGTACGGATTGAGCACGTCCAAGAAGCCCGAGGTGATCTGCTTGTCGGCGTCGAGAGCAACACCGCGCACGATGTTCGCGAAGAGCACGCCCCACAACACCGCCGGCACCCACGAGCCCGCCATGATGGCGAGGTCACAACGCTTGCGCCACAACGGATCATCCAGCTTGCCGCGCCACTCGATGGCGCACACCCGCAGGATCAGCGTCACGAGGATGAGCAGTAGCGGCAGGTAGAAGCCCGAGAACACCGTCGCGTACCACTCCGGAAATGCCGCGAACATCGCCCCGACCGCCGTGATGACCCAGACCTCGTTGCCATCCCAGACGGGTCCGATCGTGTTGAGCAGCACGCGCCGTCGTGTATCCGTGCGACCGAGGACCGGGAAAGCCATCCCGACCCCGAAGTCGAATCCTTCGAGCAGGAAGTAGCCGACGAACAGGACGGCAATGACGACGAACCACATCTCGTGCATTCCCATGACGACTCCTAGTACGCGAACGAAAGTTGTTTGGGCGCATCGCTGTCATCGTCATCGTGCGCGTGCGGATGGGTATCGTGCTCCAACGGTCCGGCGACCACATACCGCCTGATCAGGTTGAACCAGACCAGGGCAAGGCCGGCATACACGAGCGTGAATACGACCAGCGAGATCACCACTGTCGACGCCGGATGGTCCGACACACCTTGCGAGACCGTCAGCCGAATCTGGTCCACACCAGTCGGATTGGGCGCTACCACCCATGGCTGTCTACCCATCTCCGTGAACACCCAGCCCGCGCTGTTCGCGAGGAACGGCGTCGGAATCGCGGCAAGCGAGAGCCACCCGAACCACCGCTGGTGCGGCACCCGGCCACCCCGAGTCACCCACAGGCCCGCGAGCGCGAGCAGCGCAGAGCCGGCCGCGAGGGTGATCATCATGCGGAAGGCCCAATACGTGACGAACAGGTTCGGCCGGTAGTCACCCGGGCCGTACTTCTCGACGTACTCTTCCTGCAGGTCGACGACGCCCTTGAGGTCGACGCCGGTGAACTGGCCCTTGGCGAGGAACGACAGGACACCCGGCACCTCGATGAGGTGCACGACGCTGTCGCAGTTGTTGTGTGTGCCGACGGTCAGCACCGAGAAATCGGGATCGGTCGCGCTGTGGCACAACGATTCCGCGGATGCCATCTTCATCGGTTGCTGCTCGAACATCAGCTTGCCCTGCACGTCGCCGGTGTAGACCAGCGCCGCACCCGAAACGATGATCACGCCCATGGCGAGTCGCGCGACGGGCCTGAACATGCGCGCGCCGTCGCCGTCCTCGTGTTTCAAGCCCCGCACCATCCACCATCCGGCCACGCCGGCAACGAACGTCCCAGCGGTCAGGAACGCGCCCGCGACAGCGTGCGGGAACGCCGCAAGCGCAGTGTTGTTGGTCAGCAGCTCCCAGATACTCGTGAGCTCGGCGCGGCCGGTCTCGGGGTTGAAGCGGGCACCGACCGGATGCTGCATGAACGAGTTGGCCGCGATGATGAAGTACGCAGACGCGTTGACACCGATGGCAACCAGCCAAATCGTCGCAAGGTGGACAAGCTTCGGAAGCCTGCCCCAGCCGAAGATCCACAGGCCGAGGAACGTCGATTCCAGGAAGAAGGCGACGAGGCCCTCGAGTGCGAGCGGCGCGCCGAAGACGTCGCCGACAAACCGCGAGTACTCGCTCCAGTTCATGCCGAACTGGAACTCCTGCACGATGCCCGTCGCGACTCCGAGGGCGAAGTTGATCAGGAAGAGCTTGCCGAAGAATTTCGTGAGTCGGTACCACTGGTCGTTGCCCGTGACGACCCACACCGTCTGCATGACGGCAATGAGCGGCGCAAGTCCGATCGTCAGGGGAACGAAGATGAAGTGGTAGACGGTCGTGATCCCGAACTGCCATCTCGAGATGTCCAAGGCATCCATGCCTGCTCCCGCCATCGTCTACTACAGCTTGCGTACTACTGACTGTAGTAGATATTGAAACCTGCGGGAACCCTTTCGTGCGCTACGCCATAATCCCGACCGTCTCGATGGCCTTCTCGATGAGCGCCACCATCTCGGCACCACGCGTGGTTTCCGCGAGCTTCAGGCCGTCGAGGGTGTGCACACGCGCGGCGAGAGTCACGCTCGAGAGCAACCAAAGTCCCTCTGCGGTAATGAGATCTGCCGGAAAGACCGGCTCGTAGGAACAGCTGAAGCCCTCTTGCTCGGCGACCTCGAAGACCGCACGCTGGGTCGTACCGGACAGAATTCCGTGTTGCGGCGGCGGTGTGATCAGCGTCTTACCGCGCGCGATCACAACCGTCGATCGCGGGCCCTCCAGCACACGGCCCTCACTGCTGACGAAGATGACGTCGTCAGTTTCGTAGCGCTGGGCGAACCGCAGCGCAGCCATGTTCGTCGCGTAGGACAGCGTCTTCGCGCCGAGGAGTTGCCAGGGCGCGGTTTGGCCCAATTCGATCGAGTGCCCCCGCGCGAGCGTCATGACCGATATGCCGTCCTTGCGCGCCTGCTCGATGCGCTCGGCAACCGGTCCGATGGTCACGTATGCGGTCGGGGATCCACCGATCTCCCGGCCCCGGCTGAGGACCAGACGCATCGCACCGTCGGTCTCCCCACCCCACTTCTTCAGCGCCACCTTGATCGCATTGCGCCAGGCCACGAGGTCCGGCTCGGGCAATTCGAGCGCCTCGGCCGACTTGTGCATGCGCGTGAGGTGCAGCTCGATGACGCACGCCTTGCCGTTGCGGACGAGGACGGTTTCGAACACACCGTCACCCCGGACGGCCGCGAGGTCGTCGGCGTGCAGCAGCGGCTTGTCCGGGTCCCGAACCGCACCATCCAAGGTCACCAGCACTCGATCAGCCATGCCACCAAGCCTATCGACGCGAGCAGGCTCGATAGGGCGGCAATGGACTACTAGGGTTGGCTCATGGGTCCGCAGACCATGCCCGCAGCGTTCATCGGCCACGGCAATCCGATGAACGCCCTCGAACGCAACCGGTACACGGAGGCGTGGCGAACATTCGGGGCGTCCGTCCCGAAACCGCGTGCCATCCTTGTGATCTCGGCCCACTGGTATACGAACGCGACCGCCGTGACCGCCATGCCGCGTCCGCGGACGATCCACGACTTCTATGGTTTTCCGCAGCCGCTCTTCGACGTGGAGTACCCGGCACCGGGGTTACCCGAGCTCGCAACGCAGGTCGCCGATGTGGTCAAGCCCACGTGGTGCGGGGCCGACGTCGACAGCTGGGGCATCGACCACGGCACCTGGTCCGTGCTGGTCCACGCGTTCCCCGACGCGTCGATTCCCGTGGTCCAACTCGCCTTGAATGCGTTCAAGGACTTCGATCACCACCTCGAACTCGGCCGCAAGCTCGCACAGCTACGTGACGACGGCGTCCTGATCATCGGGAGCGGAAACATCGTCCACAACCTGCGAGCCGTCGACTTCGGTCAGCCAGATACCGGCTACGACTGGGCATTGCGCTTCGACGACGCCGCACGCGAACAGCTCGAGAGCAACCCCACCGAGATCGCCGCGCTCGACAGCCATCCGGACTTCCGCCTTGCCGTCCCCACGCCGGACCACTACCTACCGATGCTCTACATCGCAGGCCTCGCCGACACCGAACCGTTGAACCTGCTCGTCGACGGCCACGCGGCCGGGTCGATCTCGATGGCGGCCTACACCCTCGGCCTGAATTGCCCCGAGGCGGCGAAGCCAGGAGCCGGATCGGCGGCTCTCTCACCCGACGGCTTCCCGGCTGCCGACAGCAACCTCTAGGCCGAAACTAGGATGGACTGGTGACCGAAACTCAGTCCGTGCAACCCAGTCCACTACTCGGGGCAGCCGGCGCGGTACCTGGTCCCCCGCAAACTCCCGACGAGGCCGTCGCCTGGCACTACGGCGACCCGTTTCCGGAACAGCGCGCAGCCGTCGACGCTGCCGCGATCGTGGACCGCTCGCATCGATTCGTCATCGCGATCGACGGCACCGAACGGCTGACGTGGCTGCACACCATCTCGAGCCAGCACGTCGCGAGCCTTCCCGATGCCACCACAGCCGAGAACCTGAGCCTCGACGCGAACGGTCGCGTCGAGCACCACTTCGTCATGACCGATCTCGGCGGCACGACCTGGATCGACACCGAGGCCGCGAACGGCCCAGCGCTGCTCGCGTTTCTGACGAAGATGGTGTTCTGGTCGAAGGCCGAGCCGCGAGATGCCAACGACTACGCGGTCCTCAGCCTGCTCGGACCCGCGACCTCACGGTTGGCGACCGCTCTCGGCATAGACGCTCTACCCGAGACAGCGGTTGCGCTGCCGGGCGGCGGTCTCGTTCGGAAGATGGCATGGCCGACGTCGAATTCCTACGACCTACTCGTTCCGCGTTCCGAACTCGGCGAGTTGTGGATCCGGTTGACCGCCGCAGGTGCACAACCGGCCGGTATGTGGGCGTTCGAGGCGCTGCGCGTCGCTGCGCTGCGCCCGCGGCTCGGACTCGACACGGACGACCGCACGATCCCGCACGAGGTCGGCTGGATCGGTGGCGTCGAAACCGGCGGTGCCGTCCACCTCGAAAAGGGCTGCTACCGCGGGCAAGAAACGGTCGCGCGGGTGCACAACCTCGGCAAAGCGCCGCGGCACATGGTGTTGTTGCATCTCGACGGTTCCGCTGACAGCCGACCTGAGCCCGGCGAGGCGGTCACCGCGGGCGGCCGCAGCGTGGGGCGTCTCGGCACCGTCATCGATCATTACGAGCTCGGTCCGATCGCGCTCGCCCTCGTCAAGCGAAACGTTCCGGCGGACACCCAACTCGAGGCCGGCCCGTGCGCGGCGTCGATCGATCCGGACTCCGTTCCGCGTAGCGACGGGGTACAGGCCGGACGCGCGGCCGTCGACCGTTTGCGGGGTCGCTGATGGGTGTGCTCGATGCGGTCTGCGTCGTGTACGAAGACCTGCCGCAGCCTCGTGCCGTCCCGTTCACCGCGATCGACAAGCGACCGGTCGAGGGCGGTGTTTCTGTCACCAAGCTCGGCCTCGAGGGTGACCACGTGTGCGACCCCAAACACCACGGCGGAGTCGACCAGGCCGTTTACGTCTACTCCGACGCCGAAGCGCAGCGCTGGTCCGACGAGCTCGGCAGGCCGTTGCCCGCTGGCTGGTTCGGCGAGAACTTCCGCGTCAGCGGCATTCCGGCCACCGATGCTGTCGTTGGTACGCGCTGGCAGGTCGGTACCGCACTGTTCGAAGTGACCTCGCCACGGACTCCCTGTATGAGCTTCCAGATTTGGGCGCGGGAGGAACATTGGGTGCGGCGCTTCGCCGAGCGGGGCGACACCGGGACCTATCTGCGCGTACTGGAGGAAGGCGTGGTCACCGCAGGTGATCGGATAGACATCGTGCACACACCCGCGCACGGCGTCACGATTCGCGACGTCTTCCGAAGCGCCGATGCCGATCGACTGGCACGGCTGCTCGACGGAGAACCGACCATTTCGGCGAAACTGCGGCCCCGTCTCGAGAGCGCCCTCGAACGGCTCACTCGGTGAGCGTCGATCTCGTGGAGGTTGTCCGGTCGGGCTTCCGGGAATGCGTTCATCGCGGATCGCTCGTCGTCATCGACGTCGACGGTGACCCCGAACTGGAGATCGGCGCGGTCCACACCCCGATCTACCCGCGCAGCTGCAACAAGCCGATGCAGGTGCTCACGCTGCTGCGCAACGGTTTCGTTCCCGCCGACGCAGCGGAGCTCGCCATCGCATCCGCGTCACATATGGGCGAGCGCCGGCACATCGAACTCGTTCGCCGCCTTCTCGATCGCTTCGACCTTGTCGAGGACCAGCTGCAGTGCCCGCCGGATCTGCCGGCGAACGAAGTCGCGCGCGCCGAGGTGCTGACTCACGGCGCCCGGCCTCGGCGCCTCTACATGAACTGTTCGGGCAAGCATGCGGCGATGCTGGCCACCTGCACGATCAACGGCTGGCCGCTGGAGTCCTACCTCGACTCGACGCACCCGCTACAGGAAGCGGTTGCCGCCACGATCGCCGACCTCACCGGCGAACCTGAGAACGAGCTCGCGATCGACGGCTGCGGGCTGCCGATCGTTCCCGTCTCGCTCGTCAACCTCGCTCGCGCGTTCGCCAGGCTTACTACCGCTCCCGATACGACCCCCGAGCGCCTCATCGCCGATGCCATCCGCGCGCACCCCGATCTTGTTTCGGGCGAAGGAACTACCGATCTGCGCCTGATGACCGCTGTGCCCGGTCTGTTGTGCAAAACCGGAGCGGACGGTGTTCAGGTCGGTGCGCTGGCAGACGGCCGGGCCTTCGCTTTCAAGATCGACGACGGGAGCGATCGGCCACGGCTGCCGCTCGCCGCGGCGATCCTGAGCCGAATGGGAGTCGAGTGGGCCGAGGACCCGACAGATATCGCCGCACAGCCTGTTTTGGGCGGCGGAGCGCGCGTGGGCATCGTTCGCGCGATTCCCGGGGCTGTTTCACAATGACGGACACCTGACCTGCACACTCTGCAGGGTGGAAGCGCAAGCGCGATTCGCACGCTAGAGTGTGTGTCAGGAAAAATACTCATTCAAACGGGGCCGCCAAAACACCCAGGCCGCCCCGCAAAGGCGCGAGGGGGTTAGCCATGGGCCGCGGCCGGGCTAAGGCAAAGCAGACCAAGGTTGCACGCGAGCTCAAGTACAGCTCGCCAACCACTGACTTCGAGGAGCTGCAGCGAGAGCTCTCCGGAGGAGGCACACCCAGCTCGCACCGGAACGGCGTCCGAACGGACGAGCCAGAAAGCCGTTCCCGATGGGATGACGACGACTACGACGATTGGCGTCGCTGATAACTGAACGTTCGAAGGGGAGGCCGACGCATCGGCTTCCCCTTCCTTCGTGCGTAATGGGTTTCGGCCCAGCAAACGCTCACACCGCACCACATCGCGGTGACAGCCGTGCCCAGACCACGTTTGCAGGTCGGTAGGCGACATCCTCTGCCCAGGCACAGCTTCGGGCCGCCCCGGTGTGCCGGTGCGGCCCGAATGCGTCTGAAAGGCCCTCAGAAGCGCGGGTGGTCCCCCACCAGCACAGCGCGGCCCGAGGCCTCGTGCTTGTCGGGTTGCGGCTTGCCTGCAGCCTTCTTCACCGAACCGAGGGTCCAGCACTTGATGTGGCGCGCGGTGAGGATCGCGAGCGCGCGATCGACGTCCTCGGGCGCGACGATCGCGACCATGCCGACGCCCATGTTGAAGGTCTTCTCCATCTCGGCCCGGTCGACCCGGCCGCGCTGCGCGATCATCTTGAAGACCGGCGCGGGATTCCAAGTGCCGCGGTCGAGCTCGGCGACAAGGCCACGCGGCATCACACGGGCGAGATTGTTCGCGAGGCCACCGCCGGTCACGTGCGAGAACGTCCGCACGTCGGTCTCGGCGATGAGCGCGAGGCAGTCCTTGGCGTAGATCTTGGTCGGCTCGAGCAGTTCTTCGCCGAGCGTCCGGCCGAACTCCTCGACATGTGCGCTCAACGACATCCGATCGATCTCGAGCAGCACCTTGCGCGCGAGGCTGTAGCCGTTCGAGTGCAATCCCGACGAGCCCATCGCGATGACGACGTCGCCGGGACGCACCTTCTCGGGTCCGAGCACAAGCTCGGATTCGACGACGCCCACGCCCGTCGCTGAGAGGTCGTAATCACCGTCCGCCATCAAACCGGGGTGCTCGGCAGTTTCACCACCCAGAAGAGCGCAGCCGGCACGCACACAGCCGTCTGCAATGCCCGCGACCAACTGCGCCACACGTTCCGGGACAACTCTGCCGACGGCGATGTAGTCCTGCAGGAACAGCGGCTCGGCACCGCAGACAACCAGGTCGTCGACAACCATCGCGACGAGGTCGAGCCCGACGGTGTCGTGCTTGTCCATCGCCTGCGCGATAGCGATCTTGGTGCCCACGCCATCGGTCGAGGCGGCAAGCAGAGGTTCCCGATAGCCACTCTTGAGCGCGAACAGCCCCGCAAACCCGCCGAGCCCACCCCGGACCTCCGGGCGACTCGCGCGCTTGGCAAGGGGCGCGAACAGTTCGACTGCGCGATCGCCTGCCTCGATATCCACGCCCGCAGCTGCGTACGATGCGCCTGGACGGCGGTCGGTCGAGTCGTTCATTTTCGAGGGCGCTCCAACTTTGTTCGGCCTACGGATGCCAGCTCACGCTACCGGAGTCGAGCACACCGAAGTCCCTCAGCTCTTCGTCAAGGTCGTGAATCGGAGCTTGCCCGTCACGTCCAGCGTCTCCGGAACCCCTTGGACGTTCTGCTGCGCGACTGCGATGTGTTTGCTCGAAACCAGTGGTAGCACCGGGATATGGGTGCGAGCGAGCTCGTCTTGCAGCTGCCTGAGCTGCTCCGCGCGGCGCACGGGATCGAGCTCGGTCGATTCCTGCCGGATCAGATCGTCGACCACGGGACTGGCGAAGTGGTTCTGCAGGACGTTGAACTGACCGAACAGCGGGACTATGAACTCGTCGGGATCGGGCAGCACCGCCTCCCACCGATGTTCGTACTCGGGATATGCGTTCTGCACCCGGTCGCGGTCGTAAGTGTCCCAGGCCGCGGTCTTCAGGTTCACCGTGAAGAGACCCGTCGATTCGAGCTGCGCTTCGATCGCCTCGTACTCCGCGGTACTCGTCGGACCGTAGTGCTCGGGACAGTGCTCGATATCGAGAACTATCGGCGTCGGCACACCGGATTCGGCCGCGAATCGAGCGGCCGCTTCCTTGTTCGGCTTGTCGCCGTAGAGGTCCCGGAAAGGTTGAACGGCATCCGGAAAGCCCTCTGGCACAACCGAATAAGCCGGCGCGAAGGTGCCGTTGTAGATGGTTGCGACGAGTGCGTCGCGGTCGATCGACGACGCGATTGCCTTGCGCACGGCCCACTTCTGTTCCGGCGAACCACCGGGCATCGTGTCGAAGTTGAAGACCAGATAGTGCAACTCGTCGCCCGGCCCCTGGTGCACTACGAGTTCACTGTTGTCGCGCAAGGATTCGACGTCCGCAGGGCGATATGCGTCGAATCCGACGTCGATGGAACCGTCGTCGGTCGCGGTCGTCAACGATTCCGGGCTGCCGAAGTACCGCACCCGGATCTTGGGCGACTTCGCCTTTCCAAGCGCACCGTCGTAGTCGGGATTCGCCTCGAGCTCGACAACTTCGTCCTTCTGGAAGTTCGAAATCGTGTACGGCCCGGCGAACGGCTTGCCCGCAACGATCGCGTCGTCGTCGAGCAGTGTGTCGGGCGGAAAAATTTTCTCGTCGATGATCGGGCCGGCCTCCGAAGCAAGCACACGCGGAAACGTCTGATCGTTCGGCGTTCGGATCGTGAACGCGACGGTGCGCGGATCGACGACGTCGACATGGTCGAGTTGCGCGAGAAGTGTTGCGGGACCGTTCTTGTCGTTGATCTTCGCGATGCGGTCGAACGAGTACTTGACGCTCGCTGCGGTCAGCGGATTGCCGTTGGCGAACTCGAGCCCGTCCTTGACCACACAGGTGTAGACCGTGGGCTGGGTGAAGTCACAGCGCTCCGCGGCATCGGGACGCGGGAGCTGATCGCTGGGCGGATAATTCAGCAGGTACCGGTAGACCTGATTCATCACGGCCGACGAACCCTGATCCTGCGCAGCCGCAGGATCCAGCGCTTCGACCCGGTCTGCCGTACCGACGACGATTGCGCCATCCGAGTCGGCTCCGTCGTCCGAACTTCCGCCGCAGCCCGCTGCGACCAGCGCAGTGATTGCGATCGCAGTCACGACCTTCTTCTTGTGTCCGATGCGACGGCGTAGCGGGGACTTACTGCCAGGGAAAGAACCTTGCCGTGTCGACCCGTCCACACAAGCACCGTACTGCAACCCTCCAGGCGATATCGCAGTTCGCGACGGCCGCCCGACGAGCTTTCGGGGGGTGGCACGGATGGCCGAAACTTCACTCCCCCAGACGGCAGATATTCTGGCAATATCCTCGTCTGTGACCTACAACGATCAGCCTGAGTACAAGCCCAACGGCGGCCAGCAACCGCCGCAGTATGGGCAGCAGCCACCGCCGCAATACGGCCAGCAACCGCCGCAGTACGGCCAGCAGCCACCGCCGTACGGCCAGCCCGCATACGGTGCACCTTCGCCCTACGGCGCGCCGGACCCCACCGCGCCCTACGGTCGTCATCCCGTGACCGGTCAGCCGCTCTCGGACAAGCAGAAATTGGTTGCCGGCCTACTGCAGCTGTTCCTCGGCGGATTCGGTGCGGGTCGCTGGTACCTGGGCTACAACGGCGTCGCGATCGCCCAGCTCCTGACCTGCGGCGGACTCGGCGTCTGGGCACTGATCGACTGCATCCTGATCTTCATCGGCAAGGTTCCCGACCCACAGGGTCGGCCACTACGCGATTAGCGCGGTCGCGTCGGCGCGCTCAGGGCCTGCTGAGCGCGCTGACGGTGTCGTCTGCCGCACGCGCGGCCGACGAACCGAGGCCTTCGAGCAGGTTCTTGCCGATAGCTTCGGTCGGCAGCGCGATCGGGTAGTTGCCGTCGAAGCACGCCGAGCAGAGGCGCGAACGTGGCTGCTCGGTGGCTGCGATCATGCCGTCGATGGAGATGTAGCCGAGCGAGTCGGCACCGATCGACCGGCGCACACCTTCGAGCATGTCCTCGAAGTTATGCCCCTTCAGCGCGTCGGGTGTACCGGCGCCGTTGGCGATCAGTTCCGCCGGCGACGCGAAGTCGATTCCGTAGAAGCATGGCCACTTGACCGGCGGTGACGCTATGCGCACGTGGATCTCCAGCGCGCCGGCTTCGCGCAGCATCCTGATCAGCGCGCGCTGGGTATTGCCCCGGACGATGGAATCGTCGACGACGATGAGCCGCTTGCCGCGGATCACTTCACGTAACGGGTTGAGCTTCAAGCGAATTCCGAGTTGACGGATCGTCTGCGACGGCTGGATGAACGTGCGGCCGACGTACGCGTTCTTCATCAGGCCCTGGCCGTACGGGATTCCCGAACCCTGCGCGTATCCGACCGCGGCGGGCGTTCCCGATTCGGGAACCGGAATCACCAGGTCACCGTCGGCTGGATGTTCCTTGGCTAGGCGGCGGCCGATCTCGACACGGGCGCCGTGTACGGAACGGCCGGAAATCACGCTGTCGGGCCGGGCAAGGTAGACGTACTCGAACACACAGCCCTTGGGTTCGGGGCTCGCGAACCGCGACGACCGGACGCCGTCGGCGTCGATCGCGAGCAGTTCGCCAGGCTCGATTTCCCGGACGAACGATGCACCGACGATGTCCAGGGCTGCCGTCTCGCTCGCGACGACCCAGCCACGGTCTAGACGGCCGAGACACAAGGGGCGCACACCGTAGGGATCGCGCGCGGCGTAGAGCGTGCTCTCGTCCATGAAGGTGAGACAGAAGGCGCCGCGGACCGTCGGAAGCAGTTTGAGGGCCGCCTGCTCGATGGTCTGATCGGCAGCCGCATGTGCCAGTAGGGCGCCGATGACATCGGAATCAGAAGTCGCAGCCATCGCGCGGCGCTCGTTGATCAGGCCGGCTTCGCGAGCACGGCTCGCAAGTTCTGCAGTGTTGACGAGGTTGCCGTTGTGACCGAGCGCGAGGCCGGTGCCGACAGCGGTGGTACGGAAGACCGGCTGCGCGTTTTCCCAGCTCGTCGAACCGGTCGTGGAATAGCGGCAGTGGCCGATAGCGACGTGACCTGGCATTGCCTTGAGGGTCTGCTCGTCGAAAACCTGGCTGACCAGCCCGAGATCCTTGAACACCAGCACCTGGGAGCCGTCGGCGACTGCGATGCCCGCGGCTTCCTGCCCGCGGTGCTGCAATGCGTACAGCCCGTAGTACGTCAGTTTTGCGACATCTTCGCCCGGAGCCCAGACGCCGAATACCCCACACTCCTCGCGGGGCTCGTTCTCGTCTTGATCCAAACGATCTTCGGACCGGGCTGGACTGCTGACCGACTGCTCGGCTTTAGTCACGGTGCTCCCTTTGCGGCTGGGATAGGGGGGCGAGATCAGTCTACGGGTGATTTCTGCCGCTGCTAGCCCCATACCGGCGCGCAACCACCCTTACCTGCACGTTTCGTCGGCGAATGTCAGGCAAATCACTGTTGCTTCGGCGCGTCGTGAAAGCCGGAGGTTTCCGGAGCGAAACTGCTAGCGTCACCCGCGTGACGAGCAACGAGGGTGGCGCTGCCGAACCGGACCAGGTCGATGCCGTTTCGCCGACCGGGGAGTCGCCGGGACTGAAGCGACTACTCGGACATCCGCGCGTCTGGTTGCCACCGATCGTCGTGGTCACGCTGCTGATGTCGCTGCTCGCTGTCCTGTATCTCGACAGCATCCTGGACCCGCGCAAGAACCTGCACGATTTTCCCATCGCGCTCGTCAACCAGGACGAGGGCGAAGGGCAGAACAACTACGGCGACCAGATCGCCGAGAACCTCGTCGCACAGATTCCCAGCGACAAGATCGCGGTTCGCGAGGTCGGCATCGGGTCCGCGGAATCGATGCTCCGCAAGGGCGAGGTCTACGGCGCGATCATCATCCCGAGCGACTTCAGCAAGATCATGTCGAACCTCGCGATCGCGAGCGGGGCGAATGCGCCCGGCGACATCACGAAACCGCTGATCACCGTCAGGACCAACCCGCGCGCAGGACCGTTCGCGACGGGGATCGTGACCGCATTCTTCGACGAGGCCATGACGCAGGTGAACGCGAAAGTCGGCGAACAGCTGACGGCCGAGCTGCAGAAGGCGGTCGGCCCGGACGGCGAACTCCCGGCGGTCACCAAGTTGACAGTCTCCGAACCCGTAAACGTCCACACCGTCGCGTTCAATCCGCTTCCCGACGGCACCGGCAATGGGCTGTCGGCGTTCTATTACTCGCTGCTGCTGCTCCTGGCCGGTTTCACGGGCGCGATGATCGTGAGTTCGCTCGTGGACGCGCGGCTCGGCTTCGCCCCCGCCGAGTTCGGGCCGTGGTTCATGTTCAATCCGTCCGCACACGTCTCGCGATTCCACACCTTGCTGGTCAAGTGGGGAATCATGATCGTCGTCGGGATCGTCGTCTCGGCGATCTACGTCGGTATCTCGGCATTCCTGGACATGCCGATGTCCCGCGCACCCGCTCTGTTCGCGTTCGGGGCCTACGCCATCGCGGCCGTGGGAATCACGGCGGTTTCCGTGATGGCCGCGTTCGGCACCGCCGGCCTGCTGATCAACCTCGTGATCTTCATCGTCCTCGGCGTTCCGTCCTCCGGCGGCACCGTGCCGCTGGAAGGCCAACCGCCGTTCTTCGGTTGGCTCGCGAATTTCGAACCGCTGCACCAGGTCTTCGTCGGTGTGCGCGCGATTCTCTACTTCGACGCCCGGTACGACTCCGGGCTGCTGCACGGCTTCCTGATGACGACGTTCGGGCTCGGGTTCGGCCTTGTTCTCGGCGTAATCGCGACGAGGATCTACGACCGCAAGGGCTTCAAGCGCGGCGCGATCTAGATCCGGGCCAGCGGGAGCCAGCGCGCGACCTCGTGTGCGCGGCTCCCGGACGCGACAAGTGACCCGTTCTCGACCGCGGATTCGAAGTCGACGAGGCCGGTGACCAGGCGCAGCCACGTCCTTGGGTCAGTTTCGACGACGTTCGGCGGAGTCCCGCGGGTGTGGCGCGGACCCGTGATGCACTGGACCGCCACGAACGGCGGCACACGGACCTCCACCGAGGACCCCGGCGCATCTGCGGCGAGCAGCCGCGCGCTGGAACGCACTGCTGCAGCAATTTCGCTACGCCCCGGCGCGTCGCTGCTGTCGTCGCGCAGCCAGTCGGCGATCGCCGCGACGGCACGCTGAACGGTCGCGTGGTCGACGCGCGCACGGCCGGGCATCACACACCCCTTTCGCCGGAGACGGCACGCACAACAACCGCACCACCGACGTTGGTCGCAAGGTGGAGCAGCGCGGGTCCCGCAAGGTGGTTTCCGCGCCGGCGCAGCCAGTCGAACACAAGCCCGGCGGCAGCAGTCGCGGCAACCGTGCCGACGACGCTGTCGCCGGCGATCATGGCCGGCCGTATGTGCCACAGCCCGAAGGCGGTGGCTGCCAGTCCGCCGCCGACGGCGAGACCGAATGCGTCTTCCAGGACGGGACTCACCGTGCCCCTGAAGATCAACTCCTCGGCCAACACGGTGCCGACCGGTATGCGGACGAGAATCCACTCGAGAAACTCGGCGGTCGTCGTATCGTCGGTGCGCTCGGCTAGCCGCGTTCGAGCGCTTGGCAGCGCCGCCGCGACCACGAACCCGCCGATCGGGACCGCTGCGGCAGCCGCGCCGACCAGCAGACCCTCGCGGGCCACCCAGCGGACCGGTTCACTACGACCGGCCAACCGCCGAACCGCGTACGCGAAGCCCGTAGCGAAAGCAACATTCGCCGCGACGCGTGCCCGCCCTGATCCGATGGACGGCAGCGCCCACGTACTCCACGCGACGGCCCCGGCCGCCGCGGCAACGGCGACGCCTTGTCGCCGCCTCACTTCGCCTCGCGCTCGTAATCGTCGAGCGCATCGAGGACCGGGCGGATGCGTTCAGAATCCTGGGCGGTCCAGCCAGGAGGCGGGAGCAGCGCCGCCCAGGCATCGAGCACCAACGTGCCGTAACGGTGCCCGTGACCGGTCCGCACCGAGGTCGCGTTGGTCAGGTCGGCGGCGACCTGCCAGAACGTGACGACCGGACGCCACGTCATCTCCGGCGACACGTCATCACCGCGGGTCTCTTCGAGCCAGTCCGGACGGGAGAACAGGAGGTCCGGCGACCACCACACGATCGGATCGGACGGGTGCTGCAAGTAGGCGATCCGTGGCGCAAGCCAGGCTCGTGGCGGTTGGGCCAGATCGCCGGAATCTCCGGCGAAGCGGACGACAAGGCCGTCCGCGTAGACCGGCTCGACCTCGGGTGATCCGGGATCGCGACGCGAAACGAACTGCCGCCAAATGCGATTCGAGTTCGGTGGACCGACCCACAGCGCACCGTCGACCTTCGCCCGGATATCGGCGATCCCGTCGAACGCGGACTCCGACCCTTGCGAGCCGAGACTCTCGCCATAGACGAGAAGTTTCGGCCGTTCGTTCATGGGCCGTGCCGACAATCGCTCGTAGACCTTGTCGAAGAGCAGCTTGCCCGCCTCGGCGACCTTCGTGCTGTCGGCGAGAAAGGACAGCACGCTGGGCAGATACGAGTATTGCGTCGCGACGATCGCCGTGTCGCCGTGGTACATCATCTCGATTGCGTTCGCCGCGGTGGAGTTGACCCAGCCCGTGCCGGTGGTCGTCACGACGACGAGAACGCTGCGGTCGAAAGCGCCGGTTCGGTCGAGTTCGGAAACTGCGAGATCGGCCTGGGCCTCGGGGCTGTCGGCCGACTCGAGGCCCGTGTACACGCGAATCGGCTCTTCGGAGACCCTACCGGTGACGAGCCCGATCGTGTTGGCGTCCAACCCCTGTGAGACGAACCAGCGCCCTTCCGAGCCGAGCGTCTTCCACGGCACCAACGACGCCGGACTGCCCGACCGCTCCGGCAGAGTCGGCTGGATCGCCGCCGGTGAGGTCTGGTCGTTGCGCACGCTGAACGCCGAGTTCGCCACGGCAAAAAGCGCTTTCGCCAGCACGCCGTTGAACAACGTGACGGTGAGAAACGCGATCAGGAAGATGCCCACTGCCGGCGCCAGGGTCCGCGGTATGCGCACCCACCGATTGAGTTGCCGTGCAACCCATCTCACCAATGCGCGCAGGGAACGGAAGACCGCGACGACAGCTGCCGCAACCAGCAGGCTGAGCCCACCCGTCCGCAGGTACGCCGACGTGGACGTACCGGCCATGTCCATCAGCGTGGTCAGCTGCCGTTGCCACTGCGCCGCAAGGATCAGCATGTACCCGGCGCCGCCGACGACCGTCAACAGCACGGCGATTTTGACCGTGCTCGTCACCCAGTCCGGCGGTTGCGAGATCTGGATCCTGGGCACGGCAAACTTGCGGAACAACCACTCCAGCACGCAACCCGCGCCGTAGCCCATCGCCGCATTGATGCCGCTGATCAAGCCTTGAAACATCCAGTCGCGCGGCAACAAGGACGGCGTGACCGACCACGCGAAAAACAATCCCGCGACGACCAAGCCGACGTAGTTGAGGTCGACGACGCGCTCGATCCTGCGAATCAGCAACCGCGCCCGGACAATACGCGAGTCCCGGACACGTTTCGGCGCCGTCGCGCCGGTACCTGATCGAGTCACGACATCACCTGTGGGTCTCGGTCAGGGCGTGAACGCACCGAACAGTGCGGGAAGCGTGCCCTCGAAGGTCGACCGCAACTCCGCCAGCGGAACGTCGAACAGACCCTGAACCTCAACCGAATCCGAGCCCTGGTCGACCACTCCGATTCGGAACCAAGGCAATCCACGCGCAGTGCACATCTTCTGGAAGCGCGTCTCCTCGGTGCGCGGAACTGCGACGAGGATCCGGCCGGACGACTCGGAGAACAGCGCGACGAACGGGTCGGCGTCCTCGGGAAGCAGTATGCGGCAACCGGTTTCGCCAGCCAACGCCGCTTCGACGACTGCCTGCGCAAGGCCACCTTCGGACAGGTCGTGCGCCGCAGTGATCATGCCGTCCCGCGAGCCCGCGAGCAGCACCTCGGAAAGCAACTGTTCACGCGCGAAGTCGACCTTCGGCGGCACGCCGCCGAGGTGGTCGTGGACGACCTGGGTCCAGATCGATCCGCCGAACTCGTCATGAGTGTCGCCGAGCAGGATCAGCGTCTCCCCCGGCTCATGCCCGATGCCGGTCGGGATGCGCCGGTGCACGTCGTCGATGACGCCGAGGACACCGACGACCGGCGTCGGCAGGATCGGCGTAGTTCCGGTCTGGTTGTAGAAGCTCACGTTGCCGCCGGTGACCGGAATCCCAAGCGCCACACAGCCATCCGCGAGGCCGCGGACCGCCTGCTGGAACTGCCACATCACTTCGGGATTCTCGGGGGATCCGAAGTTCAAGCAGTTCGTCACCGCTTTCGGCGTTGCACCCGTCGTGACGACGTTGCGATACGCCTCGGCAAGGGCAAGCTGAGCGCCGGTATAGGGGTCGAGGCGGGTGTAGCGGCCGGATGCATCGGTCGCGAGCGCAATGCCGCGCCCCGTCTTTTCGTCGATGCGGATCACGCCGGCGTCGGCATGCTCGGCGAGCACCGTGTTGCCACGGACATAGCGGTCGTACTGCTCGACGATCCAGCGACGACTGCACAACTGCGGGCTCGCGAGCATCTGCAGCAAGGTCGCACGCAGTTCCGCACCCGATGCGGGGCGTGCCAGGTTGTCAGGGGTCGCCGCGATCAGCGCATCCTGGTCGGCGGGCCGCTGAATCGGCCGCTCGTACACCGGACCTTCGTGCGCAACGGTGCGCGGCGGCACGTCGACGACCGTCTCGTCGTGCCACGTGACGACCAGCCGCTCACCGTCGGTGACCTCACCGATCACCGTGGCGAGCACATCCCACTTCTTGCAGACCGCCATGAAGGCATCGACGTTCTCGGGTGCGACGACGGCGCACATGCGCTCCTGCGACTCGCTCGACAGCACCTCGGCAGGTGTCATTCCGGTCGCCCGCATGGGCACCTTGTCGAGCTCGATTCGCATACCGCCGTCACCGGCCGCAGCCAATTCCGAAGTGGCGCAAGACAACCCCGCACCGCCGAGATCCTGGATGCCGATCACGATACCGGCGTGATAAAGCTCGAGACAGCACTCGATGAGCACCTTCTCCGTGAACGGGTCGCCGACCTGAACCGCAGGCAGCTTCTTGCGCCCGCCGCCGGTCTCGTCGCCCTCGAACGTCTCGGACGCAAGCACCGAAACCCCGCCGATGCCGTCGAGACCGGTCCGCGCACCGAACAGAATGATCTTGTTGCCGGCACCGGAAGCAAAGGCGAGATGGAGATCCTCGGTTCGCATGACGCCTGCACACAGCGCGTTGACCAACGGATTGCCCGCATACGACGGATCGAAGACGGTCTCACCGCCGACGTTCGGCAGGCCGAGCGAGTTGCCGTAGCCGCCGACTCCGCGGACCACGCCGTCGACGACGCGACGAGTGTCAGGCGCATCGGCAGCGCCGAAGCGCAACTGGTCCATGACCGCGATCGGCCGGGCACCCATCGCCATGATGTCGCGGACGATGCCGCCGACACCGGTCGCCGCACCCTGGTAGGGCTCGACGTAGGAGGGGTGGTTGTGGCTCTCGACCTTGAACGTGACGGCCCAGCCGTCACCGACATCCACGACGCCCGCGTTCTCGCCGATGCCCGCGAGCATCGACGAGCGCATCTCCTCGGTGGTCGTTTCACCGAAGTAGCGCAGGTGCACCTTGGACGACTTGTAGGAGCAGTGCTCGCTCCACATGACCGAATACATCGCTAGTTCGGCATCGGTCGGACGGCGGCCGAGGATCTCCTTGATCCTGGCGTACTCGTCCTCTTTGAGCCCCAGTTCCTTGTACGGCTGAGCTGCATCGGGCGTTTCCGCGGCTGCGCTGACGGTATCGACGTGCGTGGACACGAAGTGTTGTTCCTTTCGCTGCGGCGAGAAGCCTCGGTCAGAGTCTAACCGGGGCCACCGTCACGACCGGCGCCGCTACTGCAGCGCCTCCACGCGCTTGACCTGCTCCTCGACCAATGCCAGGAACTCGTCCCTGTATTCGACGTCGTTTCCGGACTTACGGCCGGCGGGGATCGTGCCCGGCTTGAATTCGGTGAGAGCTGCCGAAACGCCGTAGTCGCCGACCTTCGCGAAGATGACGAGACCGACCGAATAGACCTTTTGGCCCGATGCCGTGACCTCGAGCAACTGGACGCGGGACGCCGACTCCACGCCGTCGATCTCGAACTCGAACGGCCGGTACCTCAGGTCGCCCTCCAGGTCGCCCGTTACCGCGGCAGAGCTGCAAGTTTCCAGCTCGTCCTCGATCTCGGAGACGCCGTAGTCGACACCGGCGAGGTCGACGACGGTGAAGGCCATGTTGACGTTCTCATCGTCGTTCTCGACGTCGATCTCGTTGCGGGGTGCGGTCCGCGCGTCGTCGGCGGAGGGAATGTCTTCACACGACGCCGGATCGGTCGAGACGTCCGCGGAATCGCCGTCCGAAGCGTCGAGTTCGAAACCTGCAGGAAAGTCGTCGAGACTCAAGATCGGCAGATCCATGCCCTCAGCGGCCGGTTCGCCCTCGACGGTGGTCCCGCAGGCGGCGAGCATGGCTCCGGCCCCGACGATGACGGCCGCCAGTGAAAGTCGCTTCGACACGTGTAGTCCCCCGAACATTCGTCTGTCCCCGATAGTTCGACGAGTCTATCTACCCGGTGCCCTTGGCCCGGTCGACCTGGAGATTCACGAGGTCCCAGAACTCCTTCGTGAACGGAATCCCTTCTCCGGCTGCTCGATCCGCGGGGATCGGACCAGCCGCAGTCTCGTTCAGCGCACCGTGGATCACGTAATCGCCGACCGTTGCGTACACGATGTAGCCCGCGAGGTATGCCTGGTCCGTACCTGAGGTCACATCGATCGCAACCTGCCTGGCAACCCCGTCCGCACCGGACAACGAGAGGTCGTGCGGGGTCAGTGTGACCTTGCCCGTACCTTCGGCGTCGGTCAGCGTCATCGTGCTGCATCGATCCAGGGTCTGCGTGAACTCGTCGAGGCTGAACGCGCCGGGTTTGAACTCGCCGACCGTGAACTCGACGGTCACCTTGTCGTCGTCACTCTGCATCTTGATCGACTCCGACTGGGCGTCGAGCTTCTCGACCTCGTCGTTCACCGCAGCGCACTCCGCCGGATCGGCCGTCGGAACCGGCTCGTTGTCCGCGCCCTCGTTCGGCACGACCTTCAGCTCGCTGGGGAAGTCGGTGACAACGAGGATCGGCAGTTCGCCTGCCTCGGCGGTCGTCTGTGGACCGGAGCTGAGGTCGTCGTCGCCGCAGCCGGACAGCAGCGCTCCAGCGACGAAAACTACGGCGGCCAGCAACGCAGGGCGAACGGTCATAGTGCACCTCGAGTCGAACGGGCTACGAAGTGGGACCGGATCAGGCTAACAGGACGAAGTGCCCGGCCAACCGCTTTTGCGCGCCATAGGATTCCACCTACTCGGGTGCGAGGAAAGCCGACAGCGCAGCCGCGTAGGCACCGACATCGTCGGCACCCATCAGTTCACGCGCCGAATGCATCGCCAGCTGCGCTGCGCCGACGTCGACCGTCGCCACCCCGGTCCGGGCAGCGGTGATCGGCCCGATCGTCGACCCGCACGGCAGGTCCGCGCGATGTACGTAGCGCTGCAACGGAACTCCCGCACTGTCACAGGCCAGCGCGAACGCGGCCGCGCCCGCAGCGTCGGTTGCGTACCGCAGGTTCTGGTTGACCTTGAGCACCGGGCCCCCGTTGATCGCAATCCTGTGCGCGGGTTCGTGCCGATCCGGATAGTTCGGGTGCGTCGCGTGCGCCATGTCGCCGGACGCACAGATCGATCCAGCCATCGCGCGGAGAAAGTCTTCGCGGGTTCCTCCGCGCACCAACACGATTCGCTCGAGCACGGTTGCCAGCAGATCCGACTGCGCACCGCGATCGGAGCCGCTGCCGACCTCCTCGTGGTCGAACAACGCGAGCACGGGGATTCGCGAACCCGGATCGGCCGCGGCGGCCAGCAGGGCAACGGTTCCGGCGTAGCAGGTGCCCTGGTTGTCCAGTCGCGGCGCGCTGACGAGGTCGGCGTCCACACCGATCAGCTGACTCGGTGCGAGGTCGTGCGTCATCAGTTCCCAACCGAGCACGTCGGTGTGCTGAACTCCCGCGACCGCAGCCAGATACGACATCAGCGACGGCGCCGATCCCGTACCCCACACGGCGTTCACGTGCCGTTGCGGATCGAGCTCGACCCCCTTGCGGTCCGCGCTCAGATGAATTGCCAGCTGCGGCACGCGCAGTATCGGCTCGTCGACCCGGATCAGTTTCTGCTGCACCGAGTTTCCGGCCCGTACGCTCAATCGGCCAGAAAGGCCCAGGTCACGGTCGAGCCACGAGTTCAGCCATGCCCCGCCGTACGGCTCGAGTCCGACCAGCTGCCAACCCGCCGACTTCAGGTCGGGATGCTGTTTCACCCGGAGGTTGGGGCTATCGGTATGGCCACCGACGATCCGGAACGGCGCGGCGGGATCGACACCCTCGGTGCTCCAAGCGACGAGCGATCCGCCGCGGACGACGAAGTACCTACCGGGACCCTGCGGCCACGAATCGATCTCCGCGAGTTCGGTGAACCCGTATGTGGTCAGCCGCTTCGCGACAGTCACGCACACGTGGAACGGCGACGGCGACGCGTCGATGAAGCTGCACAGGCCCGGTGCGGTCGCGAGTGTCATGGCTCGATCCTAGAAGCGGCGCGCGGGAAGTACCCGATTGCACTCGAGTATTCGTACTCATTCCTTTTCGACCCGCGCTCGGCACACTTTCCTCCATGACCGAACCCAACTCGAAGGCAAGAAACACCACCGCCTTCTACATCCAGTCCGTGATCGCCTTCGGCGTAAGCCTTTTCGGCACGCTCGCCGGGATCTACTACCTGCCGCTCGACCCGTGGCCCAAAGGCTTCCTCGTCATGTCGATGTTGTTTCTGGTGACGAGTTCATTCACGCTCGCCAAGGTGGTCCGCGACCAGCAGGAGGAAGCGATGCTGAAAGAGGCCCGCATGCAGCGGTTGCTCTCCGAGCACGAGCCGTTCAGTCACGCCGGTTGAGAGTCCGGCGCAAGGCATAACCGGTCGCGACCGTGACGAGCAGGCCGCCGCCACCCGCGACGACGAAAGTCGTTCGTGCATCGGTCAACTGGAGTAGGACTCCGCCGAGGAGGTAGGAGATGCCGGCCGCAACGCCGACCAGGCCGTAGAGCGTCCCGAACACTCTGCCGAGGACGTTCTGTGGCACGGTCCGCTGCAGGTAGGTGTTGAGCGCGACATCGAGCGCGCTCAGCCCCAGCCCGCGAACGACCTGAATGAGCAGCGCCGCAACGACTGCCGATGCGAGTCCGGTCAGCAGGTTGCCCAGACTGCTCACGGCGAACCCGATGACGAGCAGCGGCAGCATCGCGAACCGCGAACCGTATCTGGCCAGTAACGGGTAGCCGACCGCGAGACCGATGCCGACGCCCGCATACAACGCCGCGGCCGCCGCGTCGCTGGCAGCGAGGGTGTCCTTTGCCAAGAAGACCAGCGCAACGTCGTCGACCCCGCTGAACACGACGACTGCGAAGAATCCGAGCGCGATCACCCGGACGGTCGGCGTTGCCCACAGGTATCCGAAACCGGCGCGGGTTGCGGCGACGATGCCGGGGTGTTCGCCGTCTGCACCGGGTGCAAGCCCCGGCAATGGCACCAGGATGAACGCTGCCGCCGCGTACGTCATGGCGGTGACGGCGAGAACCCCCTGCACCCCGAGCAGCGGGAACAGGGCCGCCGCGACGAGCGGTCCGGCGGCCTCGAGCCCATAGGTGCCTGCACCCAGCGTCGAGTTCGCCGATTCGACGTCTTCGTCGTCGACGAGCAGCGGCACCGCACTGCGCGACGCGGGCAAATAGATCTGCGCGGCGAAACGCCTGATCGCGACGAGAACAAGCAGCGGAACCAGACCGGGCAAGGTCAGCGCGACGATGGCCGTCAACGCGGCTTGAGACACTTCGCAGCAGATCAGCACGCGGCGCAGATCGAATCGGTCGGCAATCGCGCCCGCGACCGGACCGAACAGGCCCGGCACGAAGTCGATCGCAAGAAGGAGCATGGCCGCGCCCAGCGCGGCACCGCCGCGACCTTCGAGGTACACCAGCAGAGCAACGAGCCCCAGCGATTCGCCGAGGTAGGAGACGGACCGCGAGGTCCAGAGGAAGCGGAACGACGCGTTGCGGCGAAGCAGCGAGCCCGAACGACCCGCGGTCACGATGTCAGGCGGATACCAGCGAGTCGAGCACGGAGTAGATGATGCCGAGGCCGTCGTCGCTCGGGCCGGTCAGCGCCTCGGTTGCGTGTTCGGGGTGCGGCATCAGGCCGACGACGCGACCGTTCGCCGACGCAATGCCGGCGATACCGCGCTGCGAACCGTTCGGATTGTCACCCGCGTAGCGGAACACGACGCGGCCTTCACCTTCGAGTTCGTCGAGCACCCGGGCCGACGCCTGGAAACGTCCTTCACCGGATTTCAGCGGCACCAGAATCTCCGCACCCTGCTCGTAACGCGAGGTCCACGAGGTCGAATTCGATTCGACGCGCAACCACTCGTCGCGGCAGATGAAGTGCAGGCCGTCGTTGCGAGTCAACGCACCGGGCAGCAACCCCGCTTCGCACAAAACCTGGAAACCGTTGCAGATGCCGAGAACGGGTAGCCCGGCGCTGGCCGCGGCGATCACCTCGCCCATCACCGGCGCAAAACGCGCGATGGCACCTGCGCGCAGGTAGTCACCGTAGGAGAAGCCACCGGGCACGATCACCGCGTCGACACTCTTGAGGTCGGCGTCGCCGTGCCACAGGCTAACGGCCTCGGCACCCGCCAGACGGACGGCACGAGCTGCATCGACGTCATCGAGCGTGCCGGGAAACGTGATGACTCCGATGCGCGGAGCCGAGGTGCCGGTCATGCGAGGCGCGTCACTTTCCAGTCCTCGATGACCGTGTTGCAGAGCAGCGATTCGGCGATCTTCTCGAGCTCGGCGTCGTCGACGTCGTCGGCGACTTCGAGCTCGAAGCGCTTGCCCTGACGTACGCCGGAGATGCCTTGGAAGCCCAGGCGCGGCAGCGCCCCCACGATGGCCTGCCCCTGCGGGTCCAGGATCTCAGCCTTCGGCATGACATCGACCACGACACGAACCACCTGTTGCTCCTAGCGTTCGATGTTGCTGCGTTTGGTGTATTGCGTTTGGTGTTACTGCAATATGCGTTGGCAGCTTACCGGCCACTCGGTGCATCGTTCGAGCGCATACTGGGAACCATGCGATTGAGTCACTTCCGCCACTCGTGTGTCCTCGTCGAGGTGAACGGTTCGAAGTTGCTGTTCGATCCTGGCAACTTCTCACATGGCTTCGAGGGGATCGAGGGCCTCGACGCGATCCTGATCACACATCAGCACCCGGATCACGCGGACCCGAACCGGCTGCCGGCACTAGTCGACGCCAATCCCGGGGCAAAGCTGTTCGCCGACCCGCAAACGGCCGAGCAACTCGGCGCACCGTGGACGGCTGTGCGCGCGGGCGACGTCGTCCATGTCGGCAACGTGCGAATCGCGGGAGCCGGCGGCCGCCACGCGGTCATTCACCCGGATATCCCGATCATCGACAACACGGCATACCTGATCGGCACCGAGGACGAACCCGCGCAGCTCATGCATCCCGGCGATTCACTCTTCGTGCCCGACGTACCTGTCGACGTGCTCGCGCTACCCGCGGCGGCGCCGTGGATGAAGATCAGCGAAACGATCGACTACTTGCGGGCGGTCAAGCCCCGGTTCGCCTTTCCGATTCATCAGGAAGTGATCTCGGACAGCGGCCGCGGCATCTACTACGCGCGCTTACGTGAGATGGCCGATCCCGCGACCGATTTCCAAACGCTGCCGGAAGAGGAGTCGCTGGAGGTCGGTCGCTAGGCGGCTCTGGCCGCGGCCTGCGGCAGCCAGCGGTAGACCTCCGAGGCCACACCATGGTGCAGGGCGAGGTCGATCGCGTCCAGCATCGCCTGCCGCGGGCCTGAGCGGTCGAGCTGCTTGGCAGAGACGGCCAGTCGCAAGGTGCCACCGCGGCGGGCAATCCTGCCCGAGCCCATGACAAGAGCACGGCACCACCATGGTTCGGCCCGGAAGCCGCCACCGATTCCGTACACCCGCGAGCGCTGCGACGTACCGCGTTCCAGGTCGTACACCGCGGTCAGACCCGCAGCCAACCGGAAGCCGACAGTCGGCAGAGCCGCAAGCGCACCGTCCGAGGCAGTCCACTGCGGTGCGGCGAAAAGCCTTGTGCGCAGACCGGTTTGCTCCATGACGCGGTCCGCTGCCATCAACCGCAAGCGCGCTTCGTGCTGCGGGAGCGTTGCGAACTCGGCGCGGCGACGGCGCGTGGCCGCGACGTCGTAGCCGTTCAGGACGATCGCATCGCCGCCATCCCGCCTGGCGCGCAACCACTCCTGCGTCTCGTCGTCGCGCACGAGCCGGTACTTGTCACTCATCCGCGGTGCAACCAAAAGAGACAGCCGCACCCCGCGACCGTCCATCGCGTCGGCAAACTCCGCCGCCGCGTCCAGCGTTGCGTTCCTGATCCCCGAGATCGACACGATCAGTTCACCGTTCATAGGTATCACGGTCGCAGGTCAAGGTGTACTTGCCGTGAACACAAGCCTGTGCGCGGTTGGAGAGTCCATGGACTCTCCAACCGCGCACGAGGTTTGATTCGCTATACGCCCGCCAGTTCCTTCTTCGGTTCCGGCTTCGCGTCGTCTTCGGGGAGATGGTCGTCGACCATCGTCTCCTCGTCGAACGGAAGCTTGCCGGAGAGAACCGCGTTCACCTGTACCTTGTCGATCGTCTTGGTCCAGGTGCCGACCAGCATTGTCGCGACTGCGTTTCCGGAGAAGTTGGTGACCGCGCGGGCCTCCGACATGAACCGGTCGATTCCGACGATCAATCCGACACCGTCGAGCAGTTCGGGCCGGTGGCTCTGCAGACCGCCTGCGAGCGTTGCCAGTCCGGCGCCGCTGACGCCTGCCGCGCCCTTCGAAGCAACGATCATGAAGAGCAGCAGACCGAGCTGCTCGGAGATCGCCAGGGGCTGACCCATTGCGTCGGCGATGAAGATCGAGGCCATCGTGAGGTAGATCGCCGTGCCGTCGAGGTTGAACGAGTAGCCGGTGGGCACAACCACGCCGACCGTCGTGCGCTGCACACCCAGGTGCTCCATCTTCGCGATCAAGCGGGGCAGAGCCGACTCGGAAGACGAGGTGGCGACGATGAGCAGGTACTCCCGAGCGAGGTAGCGGACCAGTTTGAAGATGGAAACACCGGACACGAAGCGCAGGATCGAGCCGAGGACGACGAAGACGAAGATTGCGCAAGTGACGTAGAAGGCGAGCATCAGCGTGCCGAGTTGGACGACCGCGTTGAGGCCGGTCTGGCCGACCACGTTCGCGATGGCACCGAAGGCGCCGATCGGGGCGAGCCACAGGATCATCGAGAGAATCCGGAAGACCAGCTTCTGGATGGAACCGATACCGCGCAGGATCGGCTCACCGGTCTTGCCGAGCGCCTGCAGTCCGAAGCCCACGAGCAGCGCGACAAAGAGGGTTTGCAGCACACTGCCGTCGGTCAGCGCCGACACCAGCGAGGTCGGGATGATGCCCTGGAAGAACTCCATCGTCCCGCCGGCCGCGTGCGCCTTCTCGGCGAACTGCGCCCCGGCACCGGCGTTGGCCTCGATGTCGAGCCCACTGCCAGGCTCGAGCAGATTACCGACGACCAGGCCGATACCGAGTGCGGCCGTTGACATTGCGATGAAGTAGCCGAGTGCAAGCCCGCCGACCTTACCGACGCTCGCTGCGGCTTTCACCGATCCGATGCCGAGCACGATCGTGCAGAAGATCACCGGGCTGATCATCATCTTGATCAGGCTGATGAACAGGGTGCCGAGTATGCCGAGCGACTTGCCCGTGTCCGGCGCAAGCCAGCCGACGAGAACGCCCGCGAATACGGCGACGATGACTGCCATGTAGAGCCAGTGGGTCTTGTCGCGCTTCTTGGGTGGGATCTTCGTATCTGTCCGGTTGCTCATCGCCGTGTCCTCTCGGGGGAACTTCTCGAAGTGAGGTCCATCACTCCGCCTCATGAAGAATGTTGGCGTGTGGACGTGACCTCAGTCACGATTGCGTTCATTACGTTCACCGGACGAGCGAACACAAGGAGGCAGGGTGGCCGCGGCAAAGGTGTCGGTAGCGCGCCAGGTGTTGATCCTGCAGTTGGTCGTGCTTGCCGTTGTCGTCGCCGCCGGCACGGTGCTGGCCGTGCTCGATGCCCGCCGCGACAGCGACGACGCGACGCGCCAGGAGGTCGTCGGTGTCGCCGTCAGCCTCGCGGCGGCGCCGTCGACCGCCGCTGCCCTACGCGCCCCCGACCCGACCAGCCTGCTGCAGCCCCGCACGGAACGCATCCGGCTCGAGACGGGGCTCGACTTCATAGTCGTGATGGCACCGGACCGAACCCGATTCACGCACGCGAATACCGATCAGATCGGGAAACAGTTCAGCGGCAACATCGATCGAGCGCTGGCAGGCGAAACGTTCACCGAGACTTACACCGGCACCCTCGGCCCGTCGATCCGCTCCGTCACGCCGGTGTACGACGACGACGGAACGATCATCGGACTGGTGTCTGCGGGGGTCACGCGCGCGCAGATCGGCGAGCAGGTCGCACACGGCCTGCCGGCGATTCTCGGTGTCGCGCTGATCGGCCTGGCACTCGCGGCGATCGGCTCGGTGCTGTTGAGCCGCCGCCTCCGCCGCCAAACCCTCGGCATGGCCCCGGCCGAACTGCGCACAATGTACGAGCATCACGACGCGGTCCTCCATTCGATCCGGGAAGGGCTCGTTGTTTTCGGCTCGTCGGACAACGCCGACGTCGTCAACGACGAAGCTCGCCGCTTGCTCGACCTCCCGAGCAGCGGTGTGGTCACCCTCGCCGATCTACCAGAGTCCATGCGGCCCAGCTCGGAGTCGACGCGTTCTGAATTGACACTGCGCGACGAAATGCATGTCACCCCGTCCAGGGTGCTGGTCGTCAATCGGCACCCGGTCGAATGGGAGGGCCGCCGGATCGGAACGGTCCTCACTATTCGTGACCACACCGAATTGCAAAGCGTGATGGGCGAACTCGACTCGGTCCGTGGGTTCGCCGAATCACTGCGATCACAGGCGCACGAGTCGGCGAACCGGCTGCACACGGTGATCACGATGGTCGAACTCGGCCGGTACGACGAGGCCGTACAGTTCGCGACCGCGGAATTGCAACTGTCCCAGCACCTCATCGACCGACTGCTGGCGTCGGTGCACGAACCCGCCATTGCCGCTTTACTTCTCGGGAAGGTCGGGCAGGCCGCCGAGCGTGGCGTCGAACTGACCGTCAGCGAAGACACGGCCGCCGACAGTCTCGCTCCGCTCACGACGCACGAAGCTGTCACGCTGATCGGAAATCTCGTCGACAACGCCGTCGATGTCGCTCTGCAAACCGACGATGCCTGGGTGGAAGTGACTGTCCAACAGGACACTTCACGACTCGTCGTACGAGTGGCAGACAGTGGACCCGGAATGTCCGCCGTCGAGTTCGAACGCGCGACCGGCCGCGGATACTCGACGAAAGACAGCCATCACGGCCTCGGACTCGCATTGATCAGCCAACTCGTCGCCCGCCACGGCGGCGAGATAGCGACCGAGCGACAGCCGTGCGCCGCAATCGTCGTCACCATTCCGAGCGAGCGCCGATGATTCGCGTACTGATCGTCGAAGACGAGAAACTGATCGCCGACGCGCATCGCAGCTACGTCGGCAGGATCGACGGTTTCACCGTCGCTGCCGTCGCGCACACCGGTCGGGATGCGATTCGCGCCGCGACGGCCGCCGCCGCCAGTGGCGCGCCGATCGACCTGGTGCTGCTCGATATAGGCCTACCGGATGCAAACGGGCTCGACATCGCGCTGGCACTCGGAAACATCCGGCCGAGTCCGGACGTCATTGCGATCACCTCGGCGCGCGACCTCGCCGTGGTGCGGTCGGCAGTCGCGCACGGCGTGGTGCTGTACCTGCTGAAGCCGTTCACGTTCGCCGCGTTCCGCGACAAACTCGAGCGATACGTCGAGTATCGAAATGCGTTGCCGGCAGGCGAATCCGCGGTGAGTCAACGCGACATCGACCGGGCGATGGGTGTCCTGCGCGCACCCGAGGAGCGCACGGCATCGCCCAAGGGAATCTCGCCGCAGACCCTCGACGAGATCGCGCGGTCGCTACGTGCCGCCGACGGGCCGCTCGGCGCCGCGGAAGTCGGTGCGGCTATTGGCGTTTCACGCGTCACTGCCTGGCGCTACCTCGAGAAGCTGGCGGACGACGGGCTGGTCACCCGCGCGACCGAGTACGGTCGCGCGGGTAGGCCGCAGGTCAGGTACGAGTGGCGCTGAGCGGGTCAGACGGCGCCCGCGGTCTGCAGCACCCACGCGTACTCGAACGCGACTTCCTTCCAGCGCGCGTAGCGCCCGCTGACGCCACCGTGCCCCGCTGTCATCTCTGTCTTGAGTAGCAGCGGCGTCGAACCGGTCTTCGTGGCGCGAAGCTTCGCGACCCACTTCGCAGGTTCGACGTAGAGAACACGAGTGTCGTTGAGACTCGTGATCGCGAGGATCGCCGGATAGTCCTTCGCCTCGACGTTCTCATAGGGCGAGTACGACTTCATATACTCGTAGACGTCCTTGTCCGCCAACGGATTACCCCACTCGTCCCACTCGATCACCGTCAACGGCAACGAGGGGTCGAGAATCGACGTGAGTGGATCCACGAAGGGCACGTTGGCGAGCACACCGGCAAACAGCTCGGGCGCCAAGTTGGCAACCGCACCGATCAGCAGGCCACCTGCGCTGCCACCGGTTGCGACCATCTTGTCAGCTGTCGTCACGCCGCTGTCGATCAAATGCTGTGCACAGTCGACGAAGTCGGTGAAGGTGTTCTTCTTCGTGAGCTTCTTGCCGTTCTCGTACCAGAGGCGGCCCATTTCGCCGCCGCCGCGGACATGCGCGACGCCGAGAATCATCCCGCGGTCGAGTAATGACAAGCGCGCGACCGAGAAACCCGGATCCTGGCTCATCTCGTACGAGCCGTAGCCGCCGAGCAGCAGCGGTGCCGGCCCCGATCCGAGCACACCCTTTCGCGCGACGAGCGAGAGCGGAATCTTCGTTCCGTCCGCAGCAGTCACCCAATCGCGCTGTTGCTCATACTCGTTCGGGTCGTATCCGCCGAGCACCGGCTGCTGTTTGCGCAGCAGGAGCGTGCCCGTCGCGAGGTCGTAGTCGAACACCTGCGTCGGCGTGATGAACGACGTCAACCCGACGCGCAGCATCGGCTGCGACCACTCCGGGTTGCTCGACATCCCCGCCGAATAGAGTTCGAGCCCGAAATCGAGCTCGTGAAACTCGCCGTACCCATCCGCGGTCAAGGGCCAAATCGCCAGTCGCGTAAGCGCTTCCCTGCGATAGCTCAACACGAGGTGATCGGCGAACGCGTCTACCTCCTCCAAACGCACGTCATCGCGATGCTCGATCAAGGTGGTCATGTCGGACGGATCCGAGACCGGCGCATCGGCCAGGAAGAAGTTGACTGCCTTCGAGCCGTCGACGTCGTCGTTGAGCAGAATGAGGAACCGGTCCTCACCGCCGACGACCGCGTGTTCGACGCTGTATTCGATGCCTTCGCGCCGCGGCAGGATGATGCGGAAATCGCCTGTGGGATCAGCCGATTCGAGCATCCAGCCCTCGGTTGTGATCTTCGAGCCGACCCAGATCATCAGATACTTCTCGCTGCGGGTCGAGCCGACACCGACCCAGTAGCGCTCGTCCGGTTCGTGAAAGACCTTGACATCTTCCTCTTTCACCGTCCCGAGGCTGTGCCGCCAGACCGTGTCCGGCCGCCATGCATCGTCGACGGTCAGGTAGAAGACGTGCCGATGATCCAGCGCCCACGTCACACCCGGCGCCGTTCCCGGCACGACGTCCGGCAGCAGTTCGCCAGTCCGAAGGTCCTTGAACTGCAACGTGTATCGCTCGTCGCCGACCACGTCGACCGAGAACGCGAGCAGCGTCCCGTCATGGCTGATGGAGAATGCCCCGAGCGAGAAGAAGTCGTGCCCCTCGGCGAGTTCGTTGCTGTCGAGCAGGATCTGCTCGTTCGGCACGTCCGTATCCGCGGTGAGCGACGGCGGCGTCCAGTCGTCGGGTCCGCTGATCGGACAGCGGCAATGCACGCCGTACTGCTTACCTTCGAAGCTTCGCGAGTAGTACCAGAACGAGCCCATCCGAGTGGGCACCGACAGGTCGGTCTCCTGCGTCCGCCGCTTGATCTCCGCGAAGATCTGCTCCCGCAGCGGCGCGAGATCACTGGTCTGCTGATCGGTGTACGCGTTTTCTGCTTCCAGATACGCGACGACCTCTGCATCCTCTTTCTCGCGCAACCACTCGTACTCGTCGACGAAGGTATCGCCGTGGTGTGTGCGCTCGAAGGGCACCTTCTTGGCCACCGGCGCAGTGAGCTGTTCGCTCAACTGGTCGGATGCAGTGTCAGCAGGCATGGCGTCCACCGTAGCGGACGGGTCAGCGCACCCAATCGGCGAACGACAGACCGGAGATCCGCTCGTAGGCCTCGATGTAGCGCGCTCGTGTCGCCGCGACGACATCGTCCGGCAGCGGGGGTGGCGGTGTGTCGGATTCCCGGTCCCAACCCGACTCCGGGCCGGTGAGCCAATCGCGGACGAACTGCTTGTCGAAGCTCGGCTGCGACTTGCCGACCTCGTACTCGTCGGCAGGCCAGTACCGCGACGAGTCGGGCGTGAGTACCTCGTCCGCGAGGACCAGGTTGTTCTTCGTGTCGAGTCCGAACTCGAACTTCGTATCGGCCAGCAGCACGCCGCGCTGCTCCGCGTATTGGGCCGCACGGAAGTAGATATCGAGGGTGTCTTCCCGGATCTTCACGGCCAACTCGGGCCCGACCTGGTCGATCACAGCCTGGAAATCGATGTTCAGGTCGTGCTCACCGAGGTCCGCCTTGGTGGCCGGGGTGAAGATCGGGTCCGTCAACTTGCTGCCCTCGACGAGGCCGGTGGGCAGGTCGATGCCGCAGACCTTGCCGGTCTTGCGGTAGTCGGCGAGCCCGGAACCCGCCAGATAACCACGCGCGACGCATTCGATCGGGATCATCTTGAGACGGCGGACAACCATCGCGCGCCCCAGCACTTCCTCGGGAATCCGCTTGTCGTCCGGATCGCCCGCGAGGTGGTTCGTACCGCCCAGAACGTCGAAGAAGAAAAAGCTCATCGCGGTCAGCACCCGGCCCTTGTCCGGGATCGGGGTGCTCAAGATGTGGTCGTACGCGGAAATTCGGTCGGTCGCGACGAGCAGCATGTGCTCGGAGTCGATCTCGTAGAGATCGCGGATCTTCCCGCCGGCAAGGTAGGGATACGAAGACAAAGATGGGCGCACCAGAGGCACCCTAGCGGTAGCGGACCGCCAACGGTGTACCAGTCCGCACATCTGTTACTGCCGGGTAGTGAGGACACCCGTGGGAGCGGGCTAGGACTGCCGTTCCAGAGCGCCGCGGATCGAGCCGGCGAGGTAGTCGAGATCCGGGCGCCGGGGATGAGTCGGGCGGCCACGCAACCCGAACCCGTCTCCACTTGTTCGTGGAATCACGTGCAGGTGCACGTGAAATACCTCTTGACCAGCAGCGACACCGTCAGCAAGGAAGAAGTTGACGCCGTCACACCCCACCTCGCTCGCCCGCATGGCAGCAGCAAGCCGCTGCCCGACCTGAAAGAGTTTGCCGCCGATCACCGGATCGAGTTCGGCGAGCGAACTGGCCGGTGTTTTCGGAATCACGAGCAGGTGCCCCGGTGTGAAGGGCCGGATGTCCATGAAGGCGAGGACGTCGTCGTCTTCGTAGACCTTGCTCGCGGGTGCGCGGCCCTCGATGATCTCAGTGAATACGGTCATGACTACAAAATGGGCGAAGGTTCGTACTTCGCCGCGTCCGGGTTGGCGTCGACGAGTTTCTGTACGGCCGCAACGACGGCGGCGACCTGCGCGTCTGCCGCGCCGATGAATGCCGACTTGTCAGCGAGCGCACTTTCGAGTGCCGCTCTGTCGAGCGGCAGCCTGTCGTCGGCGGCCAGTCGGTCGAGGAGGTCCGGTTCGCGACCTTGCTCGCGCATTGCGAGCGCGACGGTGACGGCGTGTTCCTTGATGACCTCGTGTGCGGTCTCGCGACCGACTCCGGCCCTGATCGCCGCCATCAGAATTCGCGTCGTCGCGAGGAACGGCAGGTACCGGTCCAGCTCACGACTGATCACGGCGGGGTAGGCCCCCATCTCGGCCAACACGGTCAGGAAGGTTTCCATCAGGCCGTCGATCGCGAAGAAGGCATCCGGCAACGCGACGCGACGCACGACGGAACAGAAGACATCGCCCTCGTTCCACTGCGCACCCGCGAGTTCGGCTGCCATCGAGCCGTAGCCGCGCAAGACGACCGCGAGGCCGTTGACGCGTTCACACGAGCGCGTGTTCATCTTGTGCGGCATCGCCGACGAGCCGACCTGCCCGGGCTGGAACCCTTCGGTCACCAACTCGTGGCCCGCCATCAACCGGATCGTGTGGGCAAGCGACGACGGTCCCGCAGCGACCTGCACCAGCGCGGACACCACGTCGTGGTCCAGCGAGCGTGGGTACACCTGACCGACGCTCGTGAACACGTTCGAGAATCCCAGGTGTTCGGCAACCGCGTGTTCGAGAGCGTCCAGTTTTGCCGCGTCGCCGTCGAGGAGGTCCAGCATGTCCTGCGACGTGCCCATCGGGCCCTTGATGCCGCGCAGCGGGTACCGGGCAAGCAATTCCTGTACCCGGGTGAGTGCGACGAGCAACTCGTCGGCGGCCGAAGCGAACCGCTTTCCGAGTGTGGTCGCCTGCGCGGCGACGTTGTGTGAGCGCCCGGCCATGACCAGTGCCTGATACTGCGCCGCGCGCTCCGCGAGCCGTGCCGCAACCGCGACACCGTGCGCGTACACGTGCTCGAGCGACTGCCGAATCTGTAGCTGCTCAACGTTTTCCGTGAGATCGCGACTCGTCATGCCCTTGTGCACATGCTCGTGACCGGCAAGCGCGTTGAACTCCTCGATGCGAGCTTTCACATCGTGGCGGGTGACGCGTTCCCGCGCTGCGATGGAATCTAGGTCGACGTTCTCGAGAACGCGCTCGTAGTCGGCAATCGCATCCGCAGGAACGGAGATCCCCAGTTGCGCCTGCGCTCGCAACACAGCGAGCCACAGCCGGCGTTCGAGCACGATCTTGTGCTCCGGCGACCACAGCCGCGCAAGCTCGGCGCTCGCATAGCGATTGGCCAGGACGTTCGGGATTTTGCTCACGTCTGTCGAGTGTAATAGGGCTGTAGCTAGCGGTTGACCGCCGGAGCGACGATGTCGATCACCTCGAGCAGTGCACCGCGGGCGATCTTGCGCGGGTCCGGATCGACCTCGCTCAAGGCTCCGACGACGGCACCGTCGACGATCGCGACCAGCCGCCGCAGCTGCTCCTGCCGGACCATGCGGCCCGAACGGCGCAGCACTTCAGCGAGTAGATCGTCGAGCTGCGCCCGCAGCCGCAGCTGGACGTCGCGCAATTCCGGGTGCCGTGCCGAGGCAACGAAGCGCTCGTAGCGAACGATCAGTTGTTCGCGCGCGGGGGCGTCACCGACCTCCCCTACGAGCAGATCGACGACGAGATCGACCGTCGATTCGGCACCGCGCCTGCGATGGCTGACATCGCCGACGCGAACGCGCATCAAGTCCAGTTCGGCACTGCCGGTGAACTCGACCGCGCGTGCGATCAGGTCGTCGAGCGATTCGAAGTAGTACGTCGTCGAGGCCAGTGGCAGGTCCGCGCGAGTCGCAACCGATCTGTGCCGGACCGCGTCGAATCCACCCTCGAGCAATAACTCCGCGGCGGCCGCTACCAACGCCCGGCGACGTCTCTCGCCCTTGGGTGTGGTGGCTGTGGTCACCTGGTAATGGTGCCAGGAGTCCGCGTTCCATCCATGCGGAATGGCGAAGGCGGCACCGATTTTGTAAAGCCCGCGTACAGAAGTCCGAGATGTGTATTCACAGCGTCGCAAGCCTCGCGAGCGCCTCTTCGACGTCCGCTGTGGCGCCGGCGAAGGACAGTCGAACGGTCTGCATGCCGCGTACGGTGTCGAAGTCGATGCCGGGCGCGAGAGCTACGCCGGTCTGCGCCAGGACGTCCGAACACCACCGCGCCGAATCGTCGGTGAGGTGGCCGATGTGGGCGTAGACGTAGAACGCCCCATCCGCAGGAGCGAGATCGGTGATCCCGATCGTGGGTAGACCCTCCAGCAGTACGTCGCGATTGGTCAGGTACCGCCGAACATGGGAATCCAGTTCGGCTTTGGACACTTCCGTGAACGCCGCAATAGCCGCGTACTGCGATATCGCGGGCGGGCACACGGTCATGTTCGACGCGAGCCGCTGCAACGCGCGCTGCAGTCCGTGCGGAACCAACATCCAGCCCAGCCGCCAACCGGTCATCGAGAAGTACTTCGATACCGACCCCACGACTACTGCTTCCCGCGAGGTTTCCCATGCCGACGAGGTCGGCACGGCGCCCTCGGAATCGAAGGTGATGCCGTGGTAGATCTCGTCGGAGATGAGGAGCGTGCCGTGAGCATCGCACCACCGCGCGATCGCCGCTAACTCGAGCGGTTCGATGACCGTGCCCGTCGGATTGGCCGGACTGGCAACGACAAGACCAGCAGGCGGAGCGGGCAGTGCGTCCAGCATCGCAACGGTCGGCTGGAACCTCGTGTCCGGTCCGCAATCGAGCTCGACGACCCGACAGCCCAGGGCCGCAAGGGTATTGCGATACGCCGGGTAACCGGGCCGAGCGACGACGACTGTGTCACCGACGTCGAAGGCCGCCAAGAAGATGAGGGTGAACGCGCCCGAAGAGCCTGTGGTCACGACCACTTCGTCCGGATCGACGTCGATGCCGGAGGTTGCCGTGTGATGCGCGGCGATAGCTTCCCGCAGCGGCCGGATACCGAATGTCTCTGTGTAACCGAGCAATTCGGTGTCCAGGATCGATCTTGTCGCCCGCAGCACGGGTGCGGGCGCCGACGTGGACGGTTGCCCCGCGGCAAGGGACAGAAGATCGCCGTGCGTGCGCATACGCTCCGCGGCGGCTTTCCACACGTCCATGACGTAAAAGGGCTCGACCTGGGACCGAAGCGATTCCGCGCGCACACCTCGACGCTAGCGCGCGCACGTGGCAAAGCTGCATCCGGATCACGTTCTGGTGAAGGGCGACCGAGGCGGTGTCGATGCCTGTTATCGTCGGCGGGTTGGAACGTGAGTGATTACAGAACTATCGAAGGTTGTGGCTTGCAGGGTCGAACCCGCGTGCTCGTCGCGGTGCTCGCCGCCGCGGCGGTTGTCGCTGCCGCAGATACGTCACATCCCAGGACCGCGATCGCGATGGCCGATGGCATGCCGCCTGTTGCTCAGGCAGAGATTCGCCCGCTCGATCCCCCTCACGCGCTCCAAATCATGAGCCCACCTCGCCCGGACCCGTCGTTTCTGAAGCAGATCGTCAAAGGCGAGAACTACCGCGAACAGTTGGTCGTCGAGGCAGCGGCACGCGCAACCTTGGAACGCGCCCGGCGTGAGGCCGCGGCGGCCGTGGCCGGTGAGTGGCAGCCGTGGATGGCCGGATCCGGCGGCAGCGGCGCGGTCATACCCGGCATCGGCGGCTACGCCCTGCCGACCCGCGGCGCCTTCACCTCCGGCTTCGGGGCACGGTGGGGCACCTTCCACGCCGGGATCGACATCGCCAATGCGATCGGCACGCCCGTGTACTCGGTCGCCAACGGAACCGTCATCGACGCCGGACCGGCCAGCGGTTTCGGTCTGTGGGTCCGGATCCGCCACGACGACGGCGCGACCACCGTCTACGGCCACCTGTACGACTTCTTCGTGTCGGTCGGCGAGCGTGTGCCCGCCGGAATGCAGATTGCCCGCATGGGCAACCGCGGCGACTCGACGGGTCCGCACCTGCACTTCGAGGTGATCATGGACGGTCAGCACGTCGACCCGCAGCGCTGGCTCGCGGTGCACGGCCTGCAGGTCGGTTAGTCAGATCTTGATGCGGTCCTCGACAGCTGCGAGGCCGATATCCGTGCGGTAATGGCCGCCGGGCAACTTGATGGCCCCGAGTTTGTCGTAGGCATCCGTGCGCGCACCGTCGAGGTCCGCACCGACTCCGACCACGCTGAGCACCCGTCCACCTGCGGAGACCACCGCACCGTCGGCCCGCTGATCGGTACCGGCGTGGAGCACGCCGTCAAGTTCGGCACCGCTGATCACGTCACCGGTGCGCGGACGCCCCGGATAGTTCTCTGCCGCCAGCACGACCACGACCGCCGCACCCTCGTGCCATTGCGGCGGGGCCACGGAGTCGAGGGTGCCGGTGGCGGTGGCGTGCAGGAGTTCGCCGATCGGGCTGTCGAGCAGGGCGAGAACCGCTTGCGTCTCCGGATCGCCGAACCGGCAATTGAACTCGACGACGGCCGGACCTTCGGCACCGATCGCGAGCCCGGCGTACAGCAGACCCGAGAACGGACAGCCCCGCGCAACCATTTCCGTCGCCACCGGCCGGACAACGTCGTCGACGATCGCTGTCACGACACTCTCGGGCAGCCACGGCAGGGGCGTGTAGGCGCCCATTCCACCTGTGTTGGGTCCGGTATCACCGTCGCCGACCCGCTTGTGGTCCTGCGCAGGCAGCAGTGGCACCACCGTCTCGCCGTCTACCAGCACGAACAGCGAGACTTCGGGGCCGTCGAGGAACGATTCGAGCAGTACGGGGTGTCCGCGTTCGAGCAGTTCCGCGGCGTGATCTCGGGCAACCAGGCGGTCCGCTGTGACGACGACTCCCTTACCCGCAGCCAGACCGTCGTCCTTCACGACCCACGTCGGCCCGAAGCGATCGAGCGCCGCATCGAGGTTCGCCGGATTGTCGACGATCTCGCTGTGGGCGGTTCGGACACCCGCCGCAGACATGACGTCCTTGGCGAATGCCTTCGAACCTTCGATCCGCGCTGCCGCAGCCGAGGGGCCGAAGCAGGCGATTCCGGCGGATCGGACAGCGTCGGCGACACCCAGCACAAGCGGCACCTCGGGACCGATGACGACGAGATCGGCCTCGACCTTTCTGGCAAGCGCAACGACCTCGTCGCCCGAGGACGCATCCACCGGATACGTCTTCGCGAGCCGTGATATCCCGGTATTGCCAGGGGCACAATAGATTCCAGTGACCGCAGAATCTCGGGACAACGCCGTGACGAGGGCATGCTCCCGAGCACCGGAGCCGATTACTAGTACGCGCACGCCTGCAAGCCTAGAGGCCACCTACGACAGGTCGTACACCTGCACGCCGTCGACCTCGGTGGTGTGGAAGTTCGCTTCCACCCACGCGACGATCTGCGCAGACGCGCCCGCGCTACCGCCCATGCGACCCATTCCACCCGCGATGAAGTAGTGGATCTCCTTGTTCGCGACGTACTGCTGGAACTGTTGCAAGGTAGGCGAGGGGTCGGTGCCGTTGAACCCACCGATCGGCATCACCGGATCTTCCGTTGCGAGTTGGTAGCCCGCGGCGCTGTTCGCACCGATCGTTGCCGCGACCCAGCGAAATGAGCCGGCGTCGGACTCGAGCAGCGCGATCAACTGCGCACTCGGGGTACTGCCGTTCAGCAATCCCCCGCCGGCGCCCCCGAACATTTCCTCCCCTCTGCCCTCTTGCCCCGGCCTGCCGTCCATCGGCGGCATTCCGCCTCGACCACCGCCGAAGCCGGAATCGACGTCCGGGCCTGCCGAAACGATCGCTCCCGCTCGCGGGCGACCGATGGTCTCGGCCGCGTACGCGACCTGCCCGGCGAGTCCGACGAACAGAGCGGCCACAATTGCTGCGACGGTGATCCGGCGCGCGGACCACACCTGCCCGGCTAGCAACAACACTCCGCCGATGACTGCGGCGACGGCGATCGTCCAGCGCAGCCAGGGGACGAAATCTGCGCTGCGGCCCAACAGAATCCACGCCGTTACCGCTGTGATCGCAAGGACAACGACTAGCGCGATCCGCACCCATACCCGGTCCCTCTGCCGCCATGCGAGCACGGAACCGCCGGCGACCACAGCAGCGACCGCAGGCGCGAGCGCGACCGTGTAATAGGAATGGAAAATACCTTCCATGTAACTGAAGACGAGGCCCGTCACGAGAAGCCAACCGCCCCAGGCGACCAGCGCGGCTCGCTGCAGATCCAGCCGGGACTGCTTGCCTCGCAACACGATTCCGAGGACCAGTAGCGCGAGCGCCGCCGGGATGAGCCACGCGATTTGACCTGCCTGAGCGGGCTCGAACATCCGGGTGATGCCCGCGTTCCCCCACATACTTCCGCCGCCGGGCCGATTGCCGAGGTCGAGCGCGTCAGGCATGTTCCCCGGCGTGACACTCCCGCGCTCATTGCCGTTGAGTCTGCCGAGCCCGTTGTAGCCGAGGGTCAGCTCCAAGATCGAATTATCCTGTGAACCACCGATCCAGGGACGAGACGACGTCGGCCACAGTTCGACTGCGAGCAGCCACCAGCCTGCAGAAACAACCAGAGCCACACCCGCGGCGACAAGCTGAAGCAGTCGTTTGCCCAGCTTCGGCGGGCCCGCAAGCAAATAGGCGAGAGCGAGCGGCGGCACGACCAGCATCACAGCCAGTTGCTTTGTGAGAAAACCGAATCCGACGAAGACACCCGTCGCTATCAGCCACCGCGTGCGTCCGTCTTCGACTGCCCGCAGCAGCGCCCACGTCGCGCCGATCATCAGGAAAACGAGCAACGCATCGGGGTTGTTGAACCGGAACATCAGTGCCGCAACCGGTGTGACGGCAAGAATCACACCGGCAAGGAGACCGGCACTCGGACCGAACGAGCGTCGAACCGTGGCCCACAACAGCGCTACCGACCCGACACCGAGCAGCGCCTGTGGAACCAGAATGCTCCAACTGCTCAACCCGAACACCCTGACGGACAACCCCATCAGCCACAGCGACGCGGGCGGTTTGTCGACGGTGATCGAGTTCGCAGCATCGGAGGAGCCGAAGAAGAAGGCCTTCCAGGACACCGAACCGGCTTGTGCTGCAGCAGAATAGAAGGAGTTGGCCCAGCCGCCGGCACCGAGGCCCCATAGGTAGGCGACTGCAGTTCCGACGAGCAGAGCGGCCAGCGCACCGTACTCCCAGCGTTTTCGGCGGATTTCGACAGTCGTGGTCGTCATCGAGCGACCTGCCCCTCACGGAACACCCAGCGCAACCCGACGAACCGGGTGACCGTGGCAGCGAGATTGGCCACGACCAGCACCGCAAGCTCGACATGCTTGCCCGCTTCCGGAAGCCACTCGTGCAGACCGAACAACGATCCACTCGTCAGGCACAGCGCAAGGGCAAAGACCACGAGACCCTGCAGCTGATGCTTTGCGACAGAGGACGATCCGCGGACGCCGAAGGTGAAGAAACGGTTGGCCGCCGTGTTGAAGATCGCAGTGGCAAGCAGCGCAACGAAGTTGGCCGACTGCGCGCCGATCACAGGATGGAGCAGGAGGTACAGAACGATGTAGGCGACTGTGCTCGCTACCCCGACGACGGCAAATCGTGCCAGCTGCCCGACCATCCCGCGGGGCACGCCGGCCACCAAGGGCTCGCGTCCCATCGTCGCCCGCAGCTCGTCGAGCGGCAAAGCACCGGTTACCAACGCCCGGCCGAGCCGCAGCATTCCGAGCAGGTCCTTGCGGACGGTGTCGGCGATATCCACGCGGCTGTCCGGATCGTCGATCCAATCGACCGGCACTTCGTGGATTCGCAGCCCGATCCGCTCCGCGAGCACGAGCAGCTCGGTGTCGAAGAACCACTCGCCGTCCTCGACCAGCGGCAACAGCTGGCGCGCGACGTCGGCCCTGATCGCTTTGAACCCACACTGCGCATCCGAGAACTTCGTGTGCAACGAGGTACGCAGAACGAAATTGTAACCACGAGAGATGAATTCACGCTTAGGCCCGCGAACGACACGCGACGTGCGGCTCAAGCGCGAACCGATCGCCAGATCGGAATGACCGGAGACGAGCGGCGCAACCAGGGGCATCAACGCGTTGAGGTCGGTCGAGAGGTCGACGTCCATGTAGGCGACGACCTCGGCGTCGGACCCGTGCCAGGCCGACCGCAGCGCCCGCCCGCGCCCCTTGGCGTCGAGGTGAATCACCCGTACCCCGTCTAGATCGAGCGCGACGCGATATGCCGCAGCGAGAGTCGAATCGGTGCTCGCGTTGTCGGCAATCGTGATCCGAGCCGAGTAGGGCACCTCGCGCGTCAGGTAGCGATGAAGCCGACGGACACAGGTCTCGAGGTCGTCCTCTTCGTTGTAGACGGGAATGACGATGTCGAGCGTCGGCGCCGCGACGTGGCCGGGTACGTGACGTTCGCGTTGGGCGAGTGAATCGGTCATAGCGCTGAGAATGCTGGTTCAGCCTGCGCCGATCCTGCACACAGGCTGGCAGTTGGCTGGCAATGGCGCCAGGCTCAGAGCGCTGGGTCGACGCGATCCCTGCGGTACTGACCGGGACTGACGTCGAAGCGACTGCGGAAGGTCCGGCTGAAGTGGGAGACGTCCCGGAACCCAACTCGCTCGCTGACCTCGACGACGGTGAGATCTGTTGCTACGAGATACTTCCGGGCTCGCTCGAGTCGCGATTGGTATAGCCACGCACGTGGCGTGGTGCCGTAGGTGCTGAACAGTTTCTGGATGTAGCGCACCGACATTCCCAACTCGGCACCGATATCGGCCAGCGTGTGATCCGGATCGTGCAAGGTTCGCTCGATTGCCTGCTGCACCCGGGCGAGATCCTCCGCGTGGCTGAGGCCTGTGCTGCTGAGTGCTGCTGAACTGTCCGCGAGCAGTGTGACGAGCATGTCGAGCGCCGAAGAGGAGAACGACATCGCAGAGCCCGCGGGTAGCGGCGAATCGAGCGCGGCAATATCGCGCAGAAGGTGGCCGAAAAGTGCGCCCCCGCCGGTGCCGCCGGGGATATTGCGGGCAGTTAGCCCGTTCATCGTTCGCTGGGGAAGTCGGGCTGTGAGCAGGTCGCGTGGCGCGCGGGCAACGACCTGACGGAAGTCGCCGCGGGCCTCGAAGACGAACGGAGCCCCGCAGTCGAGCACCGCGAACGCACCGTTCTCCAAGACGGTCGTGCGCCCGAACTGCTGCACCTCGACCTGCCCGTCGGTGATCATGACCAGTAAATAGTCGCGATCCGAATCGTCGCGGACCATGCCGGGCGTGCGATGAACCACGTGGCTCTGCGCGCGAATCGTGCTCACGTGCAGGTCGCCGAAAGCTCGCCCGCCCCATTCGCCGTCGAATAGCTGGCTGGGCGTTGTGAAGTTCACATCCATGTCGCCGTAGAGCCGATTGATGGTCTCGTTCCACCGGGATCGCCCCTCTGAGACGTCCAGTTCGCGGGTGTTCAGCGCGATGTCGGGAGCGGCTGCGGCCGTGCGCGTGGAGGCACGCTTCTGTGCGCTGTCAGCCATGTCGCGGGTCACCTCCTAGGTCCTAGTGTTCCAGATCACAAGGACTTGGCAGGCGGACGATACCTCAGCCGCATGCAGTCGGTGAACTCCCCGAAAGGACGGAACTGGACGTGGCGACGCTGCAAACAGTGCAGAAAATCGGCCCTGTACTGGACCTTTTCACCGTGACGCAGCCCGAATGGGGAGTCTCGGAAGTTGCGGCCGTGATCGACGTTCCGCGGTCGAGCGCACACGCATTGTTGTCGAGCCTCGTCGACACGGGGCTCCTGCAGTGCCGCTCGCGCGGTCGCTACCGACTCGGCTGGCGGATCGTGGAACTGGGCGAGACGCTCCGCGGCACAGTCGACGTCCGGTCGTGCGCCGCGCCGATCCTCGAGCAATTGGTCGAGAACTACGGTGAGACTACGCATCTCGCGGTCATGGATCGATGGAATGTCCTGTATGTCGACAAGATTCTCGGCAACCACAACATCACGGTTCAGGGCGCGCGCGTCGGTACGAGACTCGACGCGCACTCCACTGCGGTCGGAAAGGTGATGCTCGCCCAGTTGGACGACGTGGAAGTGCGGCGGTATCTCGCAATGCGACCGCTGCGCCGCCTCACCCCGTCGACCACGACGAACGAGCGGGCGCTCTTCGACACGCTCGCCGCAATACGCGCTACGGGCTACGCCGTGGACCTGGGCGAAACCGTCCCCGAAGTGCACTGCGTTGCAGCCCCTGTGCGCGACGACCTCGGATCCGTTGTCGCAGCGGTCAGTTTGAGCGTGCCCGCGACCCGGTTCGCATTGCGCCGGCCACAACTGGAGCGCGCAGTGGTCGCCGCCGCGCACGCGATCACCAGGTCGATCGCGGAGGCAAACGATTGTGCACCAATCGAATTGCGTGACACGCCGTCTGTTGCCGTGCTGCCCGCTCGCGCTTCCTGACCCCGCACTATCGAGAGAGAAACCATGGACAGCGCAGCACGAAAAGCAGCAGACCGGCTACTCGACGTCTACCGCACAGGCGAGCCGATCGAACCGCTCACTCCCGACCACCCGGACGCGTCTCTCGAACTCGCATACCGGATTCAGCAGGCACAGGTCGAGCAGTGGGAGTTGGCCGGTGACGTAGTGAAGGGCCACAAGGTCGGCCTTGCCTCACGGGCGATCCAACGCCAAATGGGCGTCGACCAACCGGATTTCGGTCATCTGACCGCAAGCATGTTTCACCTCGAGCATCATCCGATCCCCGCAGGAACCTTCCTGCAGCCGCGGATCGAGCCCGAAATCGCGTTCGTCCTCGGTCGCCCGCTTTCGGGACCGGGTGTCACGATCGCGGATGCCGCGCGTGCAGTCGACTTCGTTCTTCCCGCGCTTGAAATCGTCGATTCCAGGATTCGCGACTGGAGGATCGGCATCTTCGACACGATCGCCGACAACGCGTCATCCGGCGGTGTGATCCTCGGCAGCAGGCCGGTCACGCTCCGCGAGTTGGACCTCCGTCTGGTCGGCTGCACACTCCACATCAACGGCGACCTGGTCGCGACGGGCGCGGGCGGTGCGGTACTCGGTTCGCCTCTGAATGCGCTTGTGTGGCTGGCTAATACGGTCGGTCCACTTGGCGTAACGCTGGAGCCGGGACATGTGGTACTGCCGGGATCGATGACACGAGCCTTCGCCGTATCGGCGGGCGACTGCGTCGTCGCGAATATGGGTGGGCTCGGGTCTGTGACGGCCCTGCTCGGTCGAGAGGAAGAGGAATGACAACGTGGTGTGCCGCGAGCGTGGCGGATACGCTATTGCGCGCTGAGGATTCGGTAACGGCTCAGACGTCGATCCGAGCGGAATGGGACGGGCTCGACCTCGAAACGGCCTATCAAGCACAGGATCTCGCCTTGCGGATGCGGATCGCCCGCGGTGAAAGTGTCACGGGCGTGAAGCTGGGTGTCACGTCGAAGGCCAAGCAGCGGCAGGTCGGCGTCGATTCGCCGTCCACAGCGTGGCTGACCGACAGAATGATGCTGCCGATCGGCGAACCGGTCCCGCGGGACAAAATGATTCACGCCCGAGCAGAGCCGGAGATAGCGTTCGTAATGAAGCACCGTCTCGAGGGGCCTGGCGTGTCCGCCGCAACCGCTTTGGCTGCAGTCGATTACGTCTTCGGGGCGATCGAAATCATCGACAGCCGGTTCTCCGGCTACAAGTTCACGATGGCCGACGCCGTTGCCGACAACAACTCGTCTGGGCGATATGTGGTCGGTCCGGTGGCTCGGCGGCCCGAAGACCTCGACCTTGGGCTCGAGGCCTGCCTGCTCGAGGTGGACGGTGAAATCGTCGACTCCGCGACCGGTGCCGCCGTCCACGGACATCCCGCCGAGGCATTGGCATTCGCCGCGAACACGTTGGGCGAGCGTGGCTTTGCGATCGAAGCGGGGTGGATCGTACTTACCGGCGGCATGACCGACGCGGTACCGATCGGTGCCGGCTCGCGCATCGCGGCGCACTTCACGCATCTCGGGAGCGTGACTGTGACCGGGAGTCGCTGATGCCGATCATCGAGGTGACCATTGCCGAGGGGCGCAGTCCCGAACAGTTGCGGCGGCTGATTCACGAACTGAGCAACGCCGCTCAGAACGCGTTGAACGTCCCGCTGTCGAATATCCGCGTCATTCTGCGTGAAACGCCGACGACGCATTTCGCGGCCGGCGACGTCACCCTCGCTGAGCGCGAACAACTTTCACGCTTCCCGAGCCCGTAATTGCGCTGGGCTGGAACCGAATCGGCGGCGGAACGCTCGGCTGAAATGTGAGACGTCACGAAATCCGACGCGCTCGCTGATCTCGGCAACGGTGAGCGCGGTTTCAACGAGGTGGAGGCGAGCGCGTTCGAGCCGGACTTCGTACAGCCAGGTCCGGGGCGTGGTGCCTGCCATGGCGAACAGCTTGTGTATGTAGCGCACCGACATTCCGAGTTCGATCCCGATCTCGGCAGTCGAATGGTCGGGGTCGTGCAGGTATCTCTCCATCGCCCGCTGCACGGTTTGCAGATCTTGCCGATGGATACGCTGAGTGCCGCGCAGCGGCGGAGTCAGGTCGCCGATGGCAGCCACGAGTAGGTCCAGAGCCGAGGTGGCGACCGGCGACGTCGACCCTTCAGGCAATTCGTCTTCTGCTGTCGCAATTTCCACGAGCATGCGGGACACGAACCGTCCGATGCCGCTCTGGCCCGAAATTCCGACGCCGGTGACGTCGTCCAGGGTCTGCTCGGTCAAGCGCCCGGCAAGTAGCTCACGAGGCGCGCGCACGACGACCTGCTCGAAGCGCGTCGCGCCGTCGACTACGAATGGCGATGCACTGTCGAGAATCCCGAAGGCACCGTGCTGGAGCGTCGTCGACCGCGAATGCTGGCGCAGAATCGCGGTTCCCCGCGTGATCAGGCACAGCAGATAGTCGTCGCTGGGGTCCGAGCGAATCATGTCCGGCGTGCGTGTCACCGCATGCGGGTCCGCGCGAACCATGCTGAACGTCAGGTCGCCGAACGGTCGGACGACGAGTTCTGCGGCGAACTGTCCGCGCTGGTCAGGCCAGTCGACGTCCATTTCGCAGTAGGTCGAATCCAGCGTGTCGGACCACTGGACGCGGCTCTCCCGCGATGCCAATTCGGTTGTGTTGATCCGCACCGGCACGGTGCAGGGAGAGTCATCCTTCCGTGCACTCTCGGCCATGTTGCAGCCCACCTCCGCCTCCTAGTGTTCCAGATCACAGGAACTCTTCGAGGCGGACAACCCGAACCCTCACCCGGGCGTCACCGCATCCTCCACGCAGTCAACGAAGGAGTACACGCAATGACAACGTCTACCACATGGATCGACCAAATCACCATGGCCGAACTCGATCGCGACCCGAACCCGATCTACGAGCGCCTGCGGCGCGAAGCTCCCGTCGCATTCGTTCCTGCGGTCGGCATGCACGTGGTGGCGACGCGGGAGCTGTGCCTGCAGATCACCCAGGACTCCGACACCTGGTCGACCGTGATCGCCCCGTCTGGTGGCCGCACGTTCGGAGCGGGCACTGTGCTCGCGTCGAATGGGGATCGGCACCGCGAGCTGCGTGAATGGATCGATCCGCAGTTGCGTCCGTCCGCGGTCGACACCTACGTGGAGAAGCTGGTCAGGCCACAGGCACAAGCCATTTTGGCGAAGATCGAGGGACTCGGCGCGGCCGATATCCAGGCGGCCTACTTTGCGCCGGTCAGCGTGCGTGCAGTGGCCGATCTGATGGGTCTTGTGGACGTGCCGTCCGACACCCTGGTCCGTTGGTTCCAGACGCTCGCGATGTCCTACGGAAATGCCGAGGTGGATGCCTTGGGCAACTTCGTGAATGCGGCGCCGTTCGAGGCGGGCGACAAAGTGAAGGACGAGATCATTGCGACGGTCGACCCCATGCTCGACCACTGGACTGCGAATCCCGACCACACGCTGATCTCGCACTGGTTGCACGATGGAATGTCGGACGGCGAGGTGCGCGATCGGGCGGAAATCTATCCGAACATCTACGTCTTCCTGCTCGGTGCCCTGCAGGAACCCGGGCATGTCATGACGACGACTTTGGCTGGGCTGCTGCAGAATCCGGATCAGCTCGAGAAGGTCGTCGACGAGCCGAGCCTGCTTCCGCGGGCGATCACCGAGGGCGCGCGCTGGGTAGCGCCGATCTGGAGTGCGGCGGTCAAGGTCGCCAACCATGACGTCACCATTGCCGGCCTGGAGCTTGCAGCCGGCACGCCGGTCATGTTGGCCTACGGTTCGGCGAATCGCGACGAATCGGTGTGGGAGAACCCTTCGGCGTTCGACGTCGACCGGCCCGCGATGCCGCACCTTGCTTTCGGATCCGGAAATCATGCTTGTGCTGGTACGTACCTCGGGACGGCGATCGTCCGGATTGCACTCGAAGAGCTGTTCGAGACGATCCCGAACATCGAGCCCGATCCCGAACGTGCGCCGCAGTTCTGGGGCTGGACCTTCCGTGGGCCGCAGGCGCTTCACGTCCTGTGGGAGGTGTGAGCGGTGGACCGCCTGGTGACGGTCGCGGGCCAGGAGGGGACCTTTCCGGTCGCGCCTGATCGGTCGGTCCTGGAGGCCGCGTTGCGGGCGAATCGGTGGCTGCCGCACGCGTGTTCACAGGGAACGTGCGGAACGTGCAAGATCCGGGTGTTGTGCGGCGAGGTCGATCACGGGCCAGCCGACGAGACAATCTTGTCCGCGTGCGAACGCGATTCCGGGATCGCCCTTGCGTGCCAATCGAAGCCGTTGTGTGATCTGACGATCTCTCCGTTGAACGATGCGGGTTCGGATCGGCCGCTGCGGCCGCTGCGGGACTATGCCGGCACTGTGCGCGAACTGGCGGATATTGCTCGTGGGACCCGGCGGCTGGTGATCGAACTCGATGAGCCGATGGAGTTCGACGCGGGGCAGTATGCGGAGCTGATAGTGCCGTCTTGTGGCGTGGCTAGGCAGTATTCGATGGCGAATCCACCTTCGGAATCTCGCATGCTGGAGTTTCATGTGCGGCTGACCGAAGGCGGAATCGCTACGGAGGGTTGGATATTCAACTCGTTGACGGTCGGCGACCCCGTGTTCCTACGTGGTCCGTTGGGTCAGTTCGGGGTAGTCGAGGCGCACCCCGAACCGGCGATCCTGATCGGCGGCGGTACTGGGCTCGCGCCGTTGAAGTCGATTGTGCGTCACGCTCTGGACAACGACCTGTTGCCGGCGGTTCGGCTCTACCACGGCGGTCGACGCTCGGTGGACCTGTACGACGTCGAGTACTTCCGCGCGCTGGAAGTCAGTGATCCCCGGTTCTCGTATCGCCCCGTCCTCAGTGAGGAAACATGGTCCGGGGCAATGGGAATGGTGACCGATGCGGTTGTCGACGACTACCCGAGCTGCCGGGGGTACCGGGCCTACCTGTGCGGTCCGCCGGCGATGGTAACTGCAGCGGTCAAGGCGCTGAAGCGTAGACGCATGGCTCCGAAGGCGATTGCGAAGGAGGAGTTCACCGTGACACCCGTTGCGGTCGTGCGGGTTTGACGGCCCGCCCGCCAGCGGGTGGTGGCGGGCTGATCGGGACGGTGTCTTAGAAGGGTGGCGGTTCGTCGTCGCCCGCGTTGTGGGCGCGTTCGCTGCGGATCCGGGCGGCGTGTTGTTCGGACCTGGTGCGGGTCTTCGGATCGGGAACCTGCTCGGTGTCCGGGCGGGTGGGTTCCGTGCCGCCGAGCAACGGAATCGGGCCGGTCGCCGCCACCGGATAGGTCATGCCGAGCGGTGAGGTGATGGTCAGGGTCCCGTCCTCATGACGGATCAGCTCCCACCCACCGAACGTCTTGCCGCGGTGATGCTTACGGCAGAACGGTCCCAAGTTCTCGACCGCAGTCTGGCCGCCTTCGGCTGGATTGACGTGGTTGTAGGCCTTGTTGTGGTCGATATCGCAGTCCCAGGCCGGTACATCGCAGTTGGGGAACATGCAGGAACCCCACAACGCCCGCACATAGTCCTGCTGGTTCTCCGACGGCCGATACGACCCACGGGCATCGACCGCGTCAGTCCGGTCGATCGGTGTAACACCGGCCGCGGCTGTGTTCCTCGCGGCGGCAGCACCGTCGGGGTCGAGCAACGGCCGAATCGTCGCAGTGTCGGCGATATCGCGGGCTTGGTCGGCGTCGATGATGCCGAACCCGTCCAACCACCCCGGCTGCTCACTCGTACCGTCCACGGTCGCCCGAGTCGCGATGACATGCACCAACGCCTTCCGCGCCACCTTCGATTGCCCGGTGACCGCGTGGCACTCGGTCCGCCCGCACAAACACGCCAGATGGGTGTCGCCGCGCGACAGCGCGATCAACGCATCCGCCCGCCGCGCGGCGAACGTGCGCGGATCCTGCTTGCAGACTCCTTTGGCGAGTTCACCGATCCGGCCGGACAAAAACACCGCATCCGCGGCCGGCAACGACCCCGACACATCGGCCATCCCATCTTGGCCGGTGCCGATCCACACATGCCGCTCCTTCGTCGCG
>NZ_JAEMNW010000010.1:0-129835 GCF_016481275.1 Antrihabitans auranticaus
CGATCTCCGACGCCCCAACAACCGCCTGGTCGCCCGCAGAGGTTGCAGTGCTTCGCCCCGCATGTCCACCCCCGCCCGCCGAGAAGGCTCCTAACGGGGACGCCACTCGCCCGACGCCCCGACAACCGCCTGGTCGCCCGCAGAGGTTGGCGTGCCCCGCCCCGCATGTCCACCCCCGCCCGCCGAGAAGGCTCCTACCGGGGACGACACTCGGCCGACGCCCCAACAACCGCCTGGTCGCCCGCAGAGGTTGGCGCGTCCCACTCCGCATGTCCACCCCCGCCCGCCGAGAAGGCTCCTACCGGGGACGCCACTCGCCCGACGCCCCGACAACCGCCTGGTCGCCCGCGGGGGTTGGTGGGTCGAGTTCACCTGCGCACCAAACCCATTCGACGCCACTCGCCCGACGCCCCGACAACCGCCTGCTCGGCGCCGCGGGTCGGCAGGTCCCGCCCCGCATGTCCACCCCCGCCCGCGAACCGCGGCGCCTCACTCACCTCGTGTAGACGACCCGACCGCCCTCGGGCCCGCCGCCGGGTCCCAGGCGGATCTCATGATCGGCCGCCGCTATCAATTGCTGCTCGTGGGTGATCGCGACGACGGTACCGCCGTCCAGCACCAACTGCTGCAGAACCGACAGCAGCACGTCGACGTCGGACAAATGCAACCCTGTGGTCGGTTCATCGAGCACGTAAAGTGTTGCGCCGCTGCCCTTTGCGGGCAGTTCGGTCGCTAACCTAAGCCGTTGGGCCTCGCCACCCGACAACTGCGGAGCCGGCTCGCCAAGGTGCAGGTAGCCAAGGCCGACCCGCTTCAGGTTCTCCAGATCGCGGCGGATCAGTTCCTCCTGCGCGAACACCTCGACCGCACGATCGACGCTGAGGGCGAGGACGTCCGCAATCGTCAGGTCGTGCACGGTTGCGGTCAATGTCTCTGCGTTATAACGCATTCCGCGACATGTCGGACACACAGTCCGCAGATCGGGCAAGTACTGCAGGTCGATCACGAGTTCGCCGAGGCCGTCACATTCCGGGCAACGGCCCTCGGGAGTGTTGTAGGAGAATCGCGTTGCGCCCCAACCGTTTCGCTTCGCACTGTTCGACAGCGCGAACAGCGCTCGAATCTTGTCGAACACACCGTTGTAGGTCGCCGGCGTCGATCGGGAATTGCGCCCAATCGGCGTCGCATCGATCACCTTCACACGCCGCAATTCGCCCTCGATCTCCACCGAGCCAACGTGCCGAGGCGGCGAATCACCAGCGAGGCGGGCCACCAGTGCAGGCACTACTGACTGCAGCAAGAGAACACTTTTTCCCGCGCCCGACACGCCGGTCACGCACGTGATCGCACCGAGCGATAGTTCTAGATCCGCCCCGGATACGTTGTGCAAGCGAACATCACGCACTGCCACCCGGCCAACCGATCGCGGCGCGTAACCGTCGATACCGGTGACCTTTCGCCGTCCCGACAAGAAGTCTGCCGTCGAACCGGTAACTTCGCCCGGGCTGCCGACCGATATGACCGACCCGCCGTAATCCCCCGCGCCTGGACCGAGTTCGATCACGACGTCGCACTGCCGAACGAGGTCCAGATTGTGATCCACGACGATGACGCTGTGGCCACGGGCAACCATGCGCCGCAACATCGTCACCAACGCCGAGACGTTCTCGGCGTGCATCCCCGACGATGGCTCATCGAGCACATACAGGACTCCAGTGGAGTCGTTCACAGTCGCCGCGGCGAGCTGCAGCCGTTGCCGCTCGCCAGTCGAAAGCGTCGCCGCCGACCGACTCAATGGCAGATAGCCGACACCCAACTCCACCAAAGGAGCTCGCAGCCGAAGGATGTCCGCACTCAACGTCGCAACGATGTCGGAAACAGCTCCTTGCGAATGCCCGCCGACCTCGCGGAGAAACTCCTCGATGCTCGCGATGGTGAATTCGCTTGCTTCAGCGATGTTTCTACCGCAGACCGTCACCGCCAGTGCAGTCGGATTCAACTTCGAGCCGTGACATACCGTGCACGTCGACCGATGCATGAACCGCGAGATTCGGGTGCGGGTCGCCTCGCTCGTCGTCTTCGCGGCCAGTAATTCCAATGCGACGACGGCGTTGTCGTACGCGGCGTTCATCGCAAAAGGGTTGCCCGCCTTCGAAACTACGGTGATCGGAACATGAGTCGACGGACCCGACAGGACTATCCGACGCTCATTATCCGAGAGGTCGCGAAACGGAACGTCTGTCCGAACACCGAGTTCCTTGGCCGCCGATGCGAGAAACGGCCGGCCCGCGATGCGCCACGTCACGACCGCACCGTCGTCGATCGACAACGCCTCATCGGGTACCACCGAACTCGGGTCCACTTCATCGCGCACCCCGAGACCGCCGCATGCCGGGCACGCACCCTGCGGGCTGTTGAAGGAAAAGTCGATTGCCGACGGATTCGCCACTGGCTCAGCACAGACCGGGCATGGCTTCGGGACGTCGGGCAGGTCGAAGTACGCCGGCTCGACGCCGTGACCGTTGACGCAGTGCCGGACACCGATGCGCGAGAACAGCAGTCGCAGGCCGTTGAGCAGCTCGGATGCGGTGCCGACAGTGCTCCGCGGACCCGGCACGGGCGGCCGCTGCCGGAGTGCCAGAGCAGGCGGAAGATTCTCCACGGCGTCGACGGCCGGTCGCTCCGACTGATCCAGACGTCGCCGCGTGTACGCCGACAGACCCTCGAGATAGCGCCGGCTGCCCTCCCCGTACAACACGCCCATCGCCAAACTCGACTTGCCCGAACCAGAAACACCCGTGACGGCAATCAGCCGATGCAGCGGGATATCGACGGAGATGTCCTTCAGATTGTGCTCTCTGGCACCGCGCACTTTGACGATCGACCACGGCGGATCCGAAACCATACCGACTACTCTCTTGCAATCGCGCACCGTTGTCCCGGTTCTCGGCCTAAGTCGGCGCACGACGCCCGACAATCAGTACGTGCGCACCGAGCGAAAGGATCCGCCATCACAGCCGCAATTGTCGTCGCCGTCGTAGTACTGGCGATTGCGGCTGCGGTCATAGCGTGGTTGCGCACGCGACGGGTCTTCACAACGCCTGCGGAACGCGCGATTCACGCAACATTGCACACCGCCTCTCTCGCCGCACACCCGCTGCGCCAGGGCCTCACCGCGGAATCGGCTGCCGAGGCTGCGCCACATCTTCGGGTATTGACCAGTGCTGACGCATTGGCGATCGCCGACGAGAACGGGCGAGTGCTCGCCTGGGACGGTCCGCACACCGACCTCGCCGACCGCTTCGCTGACCTCGCGCAGAAGGCAATCGACGACAGCCGCCGCGTGCTCGTCTCCAATCCGAGCCCCGACGTCCGGGCACTGATCGCGCAGCCACTGCTGATCGAGGACGCCGGTGTGGTCGGTGTGCTCGGCGTCGTCGCGGTGGCAGAGCCCGGGCCGGGAATGCTGACCGCCCTGAGCGAAGTCGCGCGTTATGCCTGCGGGCAGCTCGAGCTGGCGGAACTCGATGCGTCCCGTGCACGTCTCGACCGAGCTGAGGTCCGTGCGCTGCGAGCGCAGATCAGTCCGCACTTCATCTACAACGCCCTCAACACGATTGCATCGTTCGTCCGAACCGATCCGGACCTTGCGCGCGAACTGATTCTCGAGTTTGCCGACTTCACCAGGTACTCCTTTCGGACTGCCGGCGAATTCACCGTGCTGGCCGACGAACTTCGCAACGTGGATCGCTACCTCACGCTCGAGCGTGCCCGCTTCGGCGCGGCGCTGGAGGTCAAGATTCAGGTCGCACCCGAGGTTCTCAATGTCGTCCTTCCGTTTCTGGCACTGCAACCGCTCGTCGAGAACGCCGTTCGGCACGGGCTCGCCGGGAAACCGGACCTCGGAACGGTCAGTGTCGTCGCCGTCGACGAAGGCACAGACTGCGTGATCAGCGTCGAGGACGACGGCTTGGGCATGGACCCCGAGTTGCTGCGCTCGGGTGCGCTCGACTCAGTCGAAACCGGCACAGGCAAGCCATCGTCCGGCGAATCGGCCCACGTCGGGCTCGCCAACGTCGACGACCGATTGCGGGCGGCCTTCGGCAACGACTACGGCCTGGTGGTCGAAACCGCGCCGGGTGCGGGAACCAAGGTCAGCATGCGAGTACCCAAGTTTCGAGCAGGCATTCAACCGTGAGGAGCGCGCCCTACGATGGATCTGTTGTGACCCAGCCCTCCCCAGCGCTACCGCGGCGCACACTGAACGTGCTCGCGGTGGACGACGAAAAGCCCGCTCTCGACGAGCTGGCGTTTCTGCTGCGCGCTCAGTCGGGCGTCGGTGAGATCCACACTGCGAGCGACGCGACAACGGCTCTCCGGCTGCTCCGCGCACAGAGTGTGGACGCCGTCTTCCTCGACATCAACATGCCCGGCCTGGACGGGCTTGAATTGGCGGGCATCTTGTCGGACTTCGCGAGTCCGCCCGCCGTGGTCTTCGTGACGGCTCGCGACGACCGTGCCGTCGCGGCGTTCGATCTGGGTGCCGTCGACTACCTATTGAAGCCGCTGCGTGAAGACAGACTCGCCGAATCGGTGCGCCGGATCCTTGCCGCGCGAACCCAGCCGGAGCCGCCACCCGCCGAACCGGATGACGTCATCCCCGTCGAGCTCGGCGGAGTGACCCGGCTGGTGTCGCGAGCAAGCGTGAGTTGGGTCGAGGCAGAGGGCGACTACGCCCGTCTGCACACTGACACCGGATCACACCTCGTCCGAATCCCGCTGTCCACCTTGGAGTCACGATGGTCGGACGCGGGGTTTCTCCGGGTTCACCGTTCGTATCTGGTCGCGGTAGCCGCCGTCAGCGGCATTCGGACCGTCGGGACCGGACTGGTCGTCTCGGTGCGCGCAAACGGAAAGTCCCCTGCCATCGAACTGCCGGTCAGCCGCCGCCATACCCGGGAGCTCAAGGACCGCCTGATCCGCGGCCCGCTCCAGAGCAGGCCCGCGCGATGACAACCCCCGGTGAGCGGCCGGCACGCCAGCGTGTCGTTCTGTCACAGCGCCGGGGTGCGCGGGCGGTCCGAACTCGGGTCGAGGTGCAGGAACACACTGCGATCGGCGACGCTCTTGTCCGCGGCCTCGTGCGTGCCCAACTCGGTCTGGCAGTCCGCCTCGCTCTGGTGACGGTCGTTGCCCTGTGCGCAATCCCGTTGCTGGGCATCGCGTTCCCCAGCTTCGGGACAACCGCGTTGCTGGGTATCAGACTGCCGTGGTTGCTGCTCGGTATTGCCGCCTACCCCTTGCTCTTCGGCGTCGGGAAGCTATACGTGCGGCTTGCCGAACGCAACGAGCAGGATTTCAGCGACCTGGTCGACGACTGACGTGGACGGGCAGCCGATCTCAGCGCTGACTGTCATCGCGTTGACCTGTGCGGCGTTGGCGACGGTCGTCATCGGAATCTATGGCGTCCGTTTGGCTCGCACGACGTCGGACTTCCTCGTTGCGTCGCGGAGCGTCGGCCCGCGTTGGAACGCCGCTGCCATCTCGGGTGAATACCTGTCCGCCGCATCGTTTCTTGGTGTCGCCGGGCTCATCGCCAAGTACGGGGCCGACGCACTGTGGTACCCGGTCGGCTTCACCGCGGGCTACCTGGGGCTGCTGCTGTTCGTCGCCGCACCGTTGCGCCGGTCCGGTGCGTACACCGTTCCCGACTTCGCTGAGTTCCGCCTCGGCTCACGCCGATTGCGTACGCTGGCAACGGTCGTCGTCGTGCTCGTCTGCGGGCTCTATCTCATCCCACAGTTTCAGGGCGCGGGCCTGACCCTGAATATTCTTCTCGGCGCTCCCTACTGGGTCGGCGCGGTCGTCGTCGGTGCGATTGTGATCGCAAACGTCGTCGGCGGCGGAATGCGGTCCATCACCTTTGTCCAGGCGTTCCAGTACTGGCTGAAGCTCACCGCCGTAGCCATCCCTGCACTGGTACTCCTGTTCCACTTCTTCGGCGAGGACCGCTCGCTCGGCACCCCGGCGCCGCCCGTCGTCACCGAGCAAACCACGGTCGATATCACGACGGACGTCGTCGTCCAGATTGCCGACCGGGAGTTGATGTGGATCACCGGAACGGTCGACGGACGGGCCGCCGACGGTCAGGTCCTTCTGCTGCCCGGTGAGCACGAACTCTCCCGCGGCACGGAGTTGCGGCTTGCGGCGGGGTCGTCGGTTCCGGTTGTTTCCGGCGCTCCCGCGGCAGGCTCTGATTGGCTTGGGCCCGGCAACGGTTTCGGCGGTCCGCACCCGACGTATCAGGTCTATTCGCTGATCCTCGCGACGTTCCTCGGCACCATGGGCCTACCGCACGTCCTGGTCCGCTTCTATACAAACCCAGATGGAAAAGCCGCGCGGGCAACGGCATTGGCGGTGATCGGGTTGCTCGGCGTGTTCTATCTGTTCCCGACGTTGCTGGGCGTATTCGCTCGCCTGTACGTGCCGCAACTGCTCATCACGGGGACCTCCGACGCCGCGGTACTTCTGCTCCCCGGTTCGGTGCTGTCCGGCCTCCCGGGTCAGTTGCTCGCTGCTCTCGTCGCGGCAGGCGCACTCGCGGCGTTCTTGTCGACGTCGTCGGGTCTGCTCGTCAGCATCGCCGGAGTCCTCAGCACCGACGTCCTCAGGGGCCGAATTCGAGACTTCCGGGCAGCCGCGGTGCTCGCGGGCGCGGTACCCCTCGTGCTCTCGCTCGCCGTCTCCTCGTTCGACGTGTCGCGCGCGGTTGGGCTGGTGTTCGGTGTCGCCGCGTCGACACTGTGCCCACTCTTGGTCCTCGGAATTTGGTGGCGCGGGCTGACCGCGGCTGGCGCCGCGACCGGACTCGTGGCGGGTGGCTTCGTCGCCGCCGGCGCTACTGTGGCTTCGTTGCTCGGCGGAGTTAGCGAGGACGTGTGGCGAGGGTGGCCTGCAGCTGTGCTCGATTATCCGGCAGCGCTGAGCGTGCCGGTCGCGTTCGCATCGATGGTGCTGATCAGCAAGGTCACTCGCGGCCAGTCGCCTGCCGACGTCAGCCGAATCTTTACTCGGTTGCACGTTCCCGAACGGCTCGGCATGGGCTCCGACCGCGAGCAGGGACTGCGTTCCGCGTAGCTCGAGGCGTGCCGTTCGTCGCACAGAATCGACCGCTCGTCGCAAAGGCCGTGCAGCTCACCGCGTGATCGGCGCCACACACTGTCCCTGTGACAGGCATCTCAATACGGTCAAGGAAACCGCCCATTCCTCCCGCAGGAGAACCCGTGACCTCTATCGATACCGAGGCGTCGCCACCAGCGCGAACGCCTACTGCGCAAGACTTCGTCGACATGCAGGCCAGCCCGGAGTTCCAGGAGTTGCGGAGCCGGCTGCGGCGCTTCGTTTTTCCGATGACTGCCTTCTTCCTCTCGTGGTACATCCTGTTCGTCCTGCTCAGCACCTACGCGCACGAGTTCATGTCCACGAGGGTTTTCGGCAACATCAATCTCGGACTTCTGCTCGGGCTGGGGCAGTTCGTCACAACTTTCGCGATTACCGGCATCTATGTGCGGTTCGCAAACCGTGAACTCGATCCGCGCGCCGAAGCGATCCGCAACGAACTCGAAGGACCCCGCTCATGACGACCCTCGCCGCCGATGCAGCAGTCGGAAACCCCGCTGCCAACATCGGCATTTTCGCGCTGTTCGTTGCCGTGACGATGGTCGTGGTCATCCGCGCCAGCCGCAACAACAAGAGCGCCGCAGACTTCTTCACCGGCGGTCGCTCGTTCTCCGGACCACAGAACGGCGTCGCCATCGCTGGCGATTATCTTTCCGCCGCGAGCTTCCTCGGCATTGCCGGTGCGATTGCGGTCTACGGGTACGACGGCTTCCTGTACTCGATCGGGTTCCTCGTCGCCTGGTTGGTCGCGCTGCTTCTTGTGGCCGAATTGCTCAGGAACACAGGCAAGTTCACGATGGCCGACGTCCTCAGTTTCCGGCTGAAGCAGGGACCGGTCCGTACTGCGGCCGCGTTGTCGACGCTCATCGTTTCGTTGTTCTACCTACTTGCACAAATGGCGGGTGCGGGCGGACTTGTGGCTCTGCTGCTCAACATTTCGAGCCGGGCGGGTCAGTCCGTCGTCATCGCCGTCGTCGGCGTGCTGATGATCGTGTACGTCCTGGTCGGCGGCATGAAGGGCACGACCTGGGTGCAGATCATCAAAGCGGTCCTGCTCATCGCGGGTGCAGCTTTCATGACTGTGCTCGTCCTTGCCAAGTACGGCTTCAATCTTTCCGAAATTCTCGGCTCCGCGCAGGAGACGGTTTCAGGCTCGGCCAACGAGGCGGCAGCAGCGCGTGACGTGCTCGAACCGGGTGCGCAGTACGGCGGAAGCAACACGTCGAAGCTCAACTTCCTTTCCCTCGGACTCGCTCTCGTGCTGGGCACGGCAGGTCTGCCACATGTTCTGATGCGCTTCTACACCGTGCCGACCGCAAAGGAAGCTCGTCGGTCGGTGGTGTGGGCAATCGCGCTGATCGGCGCCTTCTACCTGTTCACGTTGGTGCTCGGCTACGGCGCCGCGGCAATCGTCGGACCGGACAAGATCCTCGCCGCTGCAGGCGGTCAGAACTCGGCCGCGCCACTACTCGCATTCGAGCTCGGCGGTGTGGTCCTGCTCGGAATCATCTCGGCGGTCGCGTTCGCGACCATCCTGGCAGTCGTTGCGGGACTGACGATTACAGCGTCGGCGTCCTTCGCTCACGACATCTACGCGAGCGTCATCAAGAAGGGTGACGTCGACGAGAACGAGCAGGTGCGCGTTTCCCGGATCACCGCAGTCGTCATCGGTGTGCTCGCAATCGGCCTAGGCATCCTCGCGAACGGGCAGAACATCGCCTTCCTTGTCGCACTTGCCTTCGCGGTTGCGGCAGCGGCGAACTTGCCGACGATTCTGTACTCGCTCTTCTGGAAGCGTTTCAACACGACCGGCGCGCTCTGGAGCATGTACGGCGGTTTGATCTCGACGATCGTGCTGATCGTGTTCTCCCCTGCGGTCTCCGGTTCCAAGACTGCGATGATCCCCGGCTCCGACTTTGCCTGGTTCCCGCTCTCGAACCCCGGAATTGTCTCCATCCCATTGGCTTTCGTGCTCGGCGTCGTCGGCACGATCGCCGGCGGACGGACCGACAACACCGCCAAAGACGCAGAAATGGAAGTTCGTTCACTTACCGGCGTCGGCGCCGAAAAGGCCGTCGTTCACTGAAGTTTACCCCCGCCGAGTGTGCAGTTGTTGACGCGACTACTCGATGTTCGCGACAGCAAGTGCACACTCGGCGAGGCGGGCCCGACCCTCATCAGTCAGAAGGAATCGCATGACCACCAGCACAACAGAGCCCACCACCTACTCACCGAGCGCGGAGTTCGTGGCGCAGGCGAATGCGGGCAAGGAATTGTTCGACGCTGCCGACGCCGACCGCGACGCATTCTGGGCCGAACAGGCCAACCGCCTGCACTGGCACGAACCGTTCACCCAGGTGCTCGACTGGTCCGACGCTCCGGTCGCGAAATGGTTCGTCGGCGGCAAACTCAACGTCGCCTACAACTGCGTCGACCGCCACGTCCTCGACGGCCACGGCGACCAGGTCGCGATCCACTGGGAAGGCGAGCCCGGCGACTCCCGCGACCTCACCTACAACGATCTCCTCGCCGAGGTCTCCCAGGCCGCGAACACCTTCACCGACCTCGGTCTCGAAGCCGGTGACCGCGTCGCCATCTACATGCCGATGGTCCCCGAAGCCCTCATCGCGATGCTCGCGTGTGCTCGCCTCGGTCTCACCCACTCAGTCGTTTTCGCCGGGTTCTCCTCGTCGGCGCTACGTTCGCGGATCGACGACGCACAGGCCAAATTGGTCGTCACCACCGACGGCCAGTTCCGCAGGGGTAAGCCCGTGTCCTTGAAAACCGCCGTCGACGCGGCCGTGGACGGAGCCGAATCCGTTCGCAACGTGCTGGTTGTCAAACGCACCGACATCGACGTCGACTGGACGGAAGGTCGCGACCTGTGGTGGCACGACACCGTCGCCAAGGCCTCGCCGGAACACGCCTGCACTGCCTTTGATGCCGAGCACCCACTGTTCATCCTCTACACCTCCGGCACCACCGGAAAACCCAAAGGCATCATCCACACCACCGGCGGCTACCTCACCCAAACCGCCTACACCCACCACTACGTCTTCGACCACAAACCCGGCAAAGACGTCTACTGGTGCACCGCCGACATCGGCTGGGTCACCGGCCACTCCTACATCGTCTACGGACCCCTCGCCAACCGCGCCACCCAAGTCGTCTACGAAGGCACCCCCAACTCCCCCGACGAACACCGCCACTGGAACATCGTCGAAAAATACAAAGTCTCCATCTACTACACCGCCCCCACCCTCGTGCGCACCTTCATGAAATGGGGACACACCATCCCCGGCGCCCACGACCTGTCCTCGATCCGCCTCCTCGGCTCGGTCGGCGAACCGATCAACCCCGAAGCCTGGCGCTGGTACCGCAAATACATCGGCGCCGACACGGCACCGATCGTCGACACCTGGTGGCAAACGGAAACCGGCGCCATCATGATGTCCCCGCTGCCCGGAGTGACCGCGACCAAACCCGGCGCAGCCATGGGACCTCTACCCGGCATCAGCGCCAAAGTCGTCGACGAAAACGGCACAGACGTCGTGCTGGGTGAAAAGGAGGCCAACGGCTACCTCGTGCTCGACAAACCCTGGCCTGCTATGTTGCGCGGCATCTGGGGCGACATGGACCGCTACCGCGAAACCTACTGGGAGCGTTACGCCGAGCAGGGCTGGTACTTCGCCGGCGATGGTGCTCGGATCGACGAGGACAACGCGCTGTGGGTTCTCGGCCGTGTCGACGACGTCATGAACATATCCGGACACCGGATCTCCACCGCCGAAGTCGAGTCCGCACTGGTCGGCCACAGTGGTGTCGCCGAAGCAGCGGTTGTCGGCGCGACCGACGACACGACCGGTCAGGCGATCGTCGCCTTCGTCATCATGAAGGGCAGCGCAACCACAACCGGCGACGAACTGGTCGCCGAACTCAAAGCCGAGGTATCGCGCGAGATCAGCCCGATCGCAAAGCCACGCGAGATCCACGTCGTCCCCGAGCTCCCGAAGACCCGCAGTGGCAAGATCATGCGTCGATTGCTGCGTGACATCGCCGAAGGCCGCGATCTCGGCGACACCTCGACTCTCGTCGATCCGAAGGTGTTCGAGGACATCGCGGGACCGAAGCGGAAGTAGGCGCCCGGAGGAGTTACTGGAAGGCCTCGGCGTGGTCGAGTGCCCACTGATGGACCGATCTCGGGGCTTTGCCAGTGACCTGCTCGACGGTGTTCGTGACCAACTGTGGGACGAACACCGTCGAACTGTCGAACAACGCCTCGACGAGTTCCTCCGGGTGCCCGGCCGCTAAAGCGTCCGACCGCGCTGCTTCGCGTGAGATCTCTTCGTAGCGAACCTCTTTGCCGAGAGCTTCGCCGATGATGTTCACCTGTTCGACTGTCGTGAGTGCGGCGGGTCCACTCAATTCCAGACGCTTGCCGACGAGGTCGTTGCCCAGCAGTGCACGAACGGCGACCGCGGCGATGTCGGTTTCGTGGATCAGCGTCCTGGCCTCGGCAGCACCCGGTGCGCGGACGAGTCCTTCGCGCAACTGGTCCGCCCACGCGAGGTTGTTGTTCGCAAAGCTGTACGGCCGGAGGACGACCCAGTCCAATCCGGTGGCGAGCACTGCCCGTTCGACGGCTGCGTGCATGCGGTGGATCGGGCTGATCTGCTCTTCGCGTTCGAGATCGACGCCGGCCGCAGAGAGATAGACAACGCGACTAGCGCTCTGCCGGATCACTTCGAGCACTCGGGTCGCGGTGCCGGCGCCGAGGAACGGCCACATCAAGAACACAGCGTCGACGTCACGGCACGGCTCCTGCAGGGTGGTGGGATCGGACAGGTCGCCGCGAGCCACTTCAACGCCGCGCGGAAACTTTGCCCAGCCCGCAGCGCGGACGAGCGCACGAACATCTGCGCCTGCCTCCGCGAGTTGCTTCACGACTTCTCTGCCGACATGTCCAGTCGCGCCGATTACGAGGATCTTCCGTTGGGGTGCCATCAGGCGGCCTTCCGATTTCTTGTTGGACGAATCTTGATCCGGTTACATGACCATCGTCCGACCTCGAGCGAATTCGAGGTCAAGCCAATCGTGCGCATTCGGAGCCCGGGACCGACATTTTGCATTGGTACAGAACGGCTTTGAAATCCCTGCACGATCTTACCGCGAATAGGCGTACGGTCGAGCCTGGGGAACAAATGGAACGGACGTACAAAATAATGCGCAAAAATCATCGGGCTGCCACGGATACCGCTCCCGAACAGGAAGCGGTCACGTTCGTCGACCCGTACGCGCCGGACGCCCGGACATGCGTAATTTTGCCCGGTTCGAACGGAACCGTTTCGGGCACCGCGGTCAACGACTGGATCGACGCATACGGTAATTCGGTCGATCCCGCAACCGGGAAACCACCTTTGCGGGCGACATCCAGGCTCTGACACCACCGAAGTTCGACGCAGGCGGCCGGGTTTCGACCCGGTCGCCTTCGTTTCGCCACGACTCGTCATGCGGGCCCACTGGGTCGCGGCAATGTTGCGGTGAGCCCGGTCAGCAAAATATCGAGACCGCGTTCCAATTCGGCAGCGCCGTCGTATGCCGCAAACGCCGACGCGAGGCTGCGCACCAACGGAAACTCGTTGATCGGCAGTCGGTGCAATCCGAGCCGCAGCAGGTCGTCGGTTTCTTCTGGACGTTCGACGAACTCTTGCAGCTCGTTGAGCACGTGGCCGTAGAGGAATCCGAGTAGCGCGCGATAGACATGCAGGGCGTCGGACCCGGTGAAACCTGCCCGGGTGAGCAGCATGAGCACCGCTTCCAGCGGCCGGAGTGTTCCCAGTGGGCGCAGCCCCAGCGGCGTCGACAACGGTCGAGTGACCAACAGCGGAACGACGTTGGGATGAACAAGGGCAAGGCGGCGAAAATCCCTTGCGACCATACGTAACTGCCCTGACCAGTCCCGGTCCGTGGAGTCGACCGACAACTGCGCGAGAACCAGCTCGGCAACACCGTCCAGAAGCGCGGCCTTGCTCGGGACCTGCCGGTAGAGGACCATCGGATCTCGGCCGAGCGCCTGCCCTAGGCGGCGCATCGACAGGCCGTCGACTCCGTCACGGTCGATGAGTTCCAACGCTTTCGCCAAAATCGCATCACGAGTGACCCCGCCGGACTCGTTCGGCGCGTCGATTCCACTCTTTCCAGGCGGTTCGACCATTCAGCACACCCTCCGTCGAACTATTGCTCTATCTGCAGTGTAGACCTACACCGTTGACAGACAGTGTATATTGAAGTTAGCTTCATCGAATCTGTTGCGTTCCAAAGGTTGTCACCCTCGCCACGGCCGGGCTGACTGGCCACCACTGTGCGTCAGGCTCGGTGACCGGACCGAGGTTTCTCGGCCGGTCGGTAAGAACATGACGGTTGCTCGAGAGAAATCCCGACAGCCGCTGGATGCATGGGTGTGTGAAATGCGAATTGCAACGGTCCTACTACTCGTCTGGCTGCTCATCGGAGCGATCGCTTGCGGCCAACGCGACTACTTTTCGAACGCTTCGGAGAACTGCGCCGATTTCGGAACCATCGCGTTGACGGTCATTGCCGGCCCTTTGAACTACATCGGCGCCAATCCACAAGTTACGGATTGCGAATTGCCCCAACCCAGCCCCTGAGCCGAATTCCATGCGCTACCAATCCAATCGAATGTGAAGACACACATGGGAACGTATCTCAACTCGCCCGGTCTGCCGTTCATCTTGCACTTTCCCGGCAACGAACCGCCCGAGGTCGCCGCAGCGACGCAGGACTGGATTTCGCGCGGACAGATCTTCACGGTCACTGTGCGCGACGATTCAAGCCCGACAGACAACCGGTATCTACTGATCAACTTCGGCGCCGTCACCTGCGTGACCGTTCATGACCAGGACATGTTCGACGGACTGCCTGACGAGTCCGGGGTGACGACTTACACCGCGACCTTGACGGAAGACGGCGGCCTCACGATCGACGCGCGGTCCCTTGTCGCATACGCGCGGCTCCCCCAAGGCAATGGCCGACATCGAACCCAACACAACGACTGACAGCACAACCACCGGAGAACGCGATGGCAATCACCGAAGTCGCAGAGTATGCGCACCTGACTCGCGCGGACATCGAGGCACTGGGCGGTGAGCTCGACGCAATCCGGCGCGACGTCGAGGAGTCGCTGGGCCAGCGCGACGCAAACTACATCTATCGGACCATCGCCCTGCAGCGGATTCTCGACGGCGCGTCACGTGCCCTGATTCTGACCGCCAAGCACAGGACAGGATGGTTACTCGGTACTGCGGCACTCGCGACCGCCAAAAGCATCGAGAACATGGAACTCGGCCACAACATCTGCCACGGTCAGTGGAATTGGATGAACGATCCGGAAGTCCACTCCAACACATGGGAGTGGGATATGGCGGGCCTGTCGTCGCAGTGGCGCTACTCCCACAACTATCGCCACCATGTGTTCACGAACGTTCTCGGCATGGACGAAGACATCGGTTTCGGCGTCATCCGGATGACGCGTGACCAGCAGTGGCAGCCCAGCCATCTCGCGCAACCGCTGCGAAACCTGTTGCTGGCAGCCACCTTCGAGTGGGGCATCGCTCTGCAAGGTTTGTACTCCGCGCAGAAACGGGATTCCGGCGCGGACAAGTCTGGGCAGACGAAAAGCTTCATCCGCAAGATCGGTCGACAGGTCGGCAAGGACTACGTCGTCTTTCCGGCGCTGAGCGGCCGACGGTGGCGGCGGACACTCGGCGCAAACGCGACCGCGAACCTACTGCGAAACCTCTGGGCGTACGTCGTCATATTCTGCGGACACTTCCCGGACGGCGCCGAAAAATTCACCACGGCCGCGCTCGAACAGGAAACGCGCGACGAATGGTATTTGCGACAAATGCTCGGGACCGCGAACTTCGACGCCGGCCGACTGCTCGCCTTCATGAGCGGAAACCTGTGCTACCAGATCGAGCATCATCTCTTTCCGGATTTGCCGAGCAATCGGTACGCGCAGATAGCTGTTCGCGTACGCGCACTGTGCGACAAGTACGACCTGCCGTACACGACCGGTTCGCTTCCGCACCAGTACATGCTCACCTTGCGAACCATTTTCAAGCTCGCGCTCCCCGATAGTTTCTTGACCGCGACCTCGGACGATGCTCCCGAAACGGCCTCCGAACTGAAGTTCCGCACCGACCGGCCCGATCCGCCGCGTTCGGCCCCTTCTGGCCAGGGAACGCGGCGCGGCCTACGCACGGCGATCAGCGATATGTCCTTGCGAAAATCGAACATTCGCTGATTCAGCGATTCGCGCAGGTGTGAACGACCCACACCTATGGGGCCTGTTTGGGTGCGGGCGGGTCTCGGATGATTGGTGGACAACGCCACCGCTACCGAACGTGGCAACGTCACCGGGGATCCGAACAATGAACTTCGCTTTCGAGGTCGGTCACGGCCGCGCCCATCGCATCGACTTCTCGCACAATCTCGCGCTCGAATTCGTGTCGATTCTCGTCGACGGAGTCCCTCGCGTATTCGAGTACTGCAACCAATGGTCCCGGCTGGGCTCGTACTCGTTCGAGGCCGGTCGCCATGTCGTGCAGATCGACAGGGACCGCGGCGGTTGGTGGTTGGTAACCAACTCTGTGTTTGCGAAGCTGAAGTACCGGGTCTACGTCGACGGCGAGTTCGTCCACGAATACACCAGCTGACCGTCTGCGGTCAGGTGTGCTTCTTCGCGATCATGGCCCGGTCCGCGTTGCGCAGGCCTTTGTCGACGCGTCACGAGCAACGGTGTCGACTGGTCGCGCACGATCATAGGCACCGAACGGCGTGCGCGGCAGCGGTAATTCCGATCAGTTCCAGCCCGCTGCAACCAGCACGTTCAGGATCGCCAGTCCACCCGCCGCGTGCGTGAGCGCGGGCACCAGTTCGCCACGCTTCGCCTTGCCGCGGCCGATCTCGGCCGTCGCCGCAACAGCGAGTCCCACAACGAGTTTGACAGCGATCTTGGCGTGGTCCGGATCCTTGCCGAGCGAATCCACCGACTCGGCGAGGCCGACCAAGATCAGACCGGTCACGATCTGGGCGCGGGCACCCCAGACCATAACCTCGGACACCCGCGGTTCGCCGCCACCGAAGTAGACCGACGCGTAACCGCCGACTATTGCCGCCATACCGAGGAGATGTGCAATGACGAAAACGTCGTAGACGATGTCCATCTACGCAGCGTAGTACTACAGCCGTGAGTTACCTGGTGCGGCGCGGCCGCTTGTCCATGAGACGCAGGATCAACGGGGTGAAAATCAGCTGCATGGCAAGTTCCATCTTGCCGCCGGGAACCACGATGCTGTTCGCTCGCGACATGAACGAGTCGTGCAGCATCGACAGCAGGTACGGAAAATCGATCCCTTTGGGGTCGGAGAACTTGATGATGACGAAGCTCTCATCGGCCGTCGGAATCGTCCGCGCGGCAAAAGGATTCGACGTATCCACAGTGGGGACGCGCTGAAAATTGATGTACGTGCGGGAGAACTGCGGACAGATGTAGGTGACGTAATCCGGCATCCGTCGCAGGATCGTGTCGATGATCGCCTCGTCGGAGTAGCCGCGTGTCGTCTTGTCGCGATGAACCTTCTGGATCCATTCGAGGTTGACGATCGGAACGACCCCGACGATGAGGTCGGCGTGCGCGGCAATGTTCACGTTCTGCGTGACCGCGGCACCGTGCAAGCCCTCGTAGTAGAGGAGGTCCGTGCCGGGAGCGAGGTCCTCCCAGGGTGTGAAGGTCCCCGGCCTCTGCCCGTACGGCTTCGCTTCGTCGTCGTCGTGGAGGTACTTGCGAACCTGACCTGTCCCCGCCTTGCCGTAGTCGCGGAACAGCGACTCGAGCTCCTTCAGCAGGTTCGCCTCCTCCCCGAAATGCGACAGCGTGTTCTCGCTGCCGTCGTCGGGCTCGGCGGCCATCGCGAGCTTCATCTGCTCCCGGTCGAATCGGTGAAACGAGTCGCCCTCGACGATCGCGGGCGTGATTCCCTCACGCCGAAAGATGTGCTGGAACGTCTTCGTCACCGAAGTCGTACCGGCGCCGGACGAACCAGTTATCGCAACAACCGGATGCTTGACGGAGATGGCTCCTCCTCGGACTGGAATGGACGGCGGGCTGCTGCTTCGCCCGACTAGCGAAACAGGGACCGCGTGGAAAACAGGGACGTGTTGAAACCGATCGTTTCTGCGGCCGGGTCGAGGTGGTAGTTCTCGATGCGCATCACTTCGTTCTTCGACCCGAAGATCAGCGGGACACGCTGGTGCAGAGACTCGGGCGCGATCTCCATGATTCGCTCCCGGCCTGTACTGGCAGCGCCGCCCGCCTGCTCGATGATGTAAGCGATCGGGTTCGCGCCGTAGAGCAATGCGACCCGCCCGGCGGTCGCAGGATCCTTCGTGTCGCGCGGATAGAGATAGACGCCGCCTCGAGTCAGGATGTGGAACGCCTCGGCGACCAGTGAGGCAACCCAGCGCATGTTGTAGTCCTTGCCGCGCGGGCCGGCGGCGCCGTCCAGGCAGTCCTGGACATACCGCCGAACCGGTTGTTCCCAGAACCGCTCGTTCGCTGCGTTGATAGCGAATCCCGACGTGCTCTCCGGAATCCGCATCTGGGGGTGGGTGAGAACGAAGGCACCGATTTCGCGGTCGAGAGTGAACCCGTCGACCCCGTTTCCAGTCGTCAGGACAAGCATCGTCGACGGTCCGTACATGGTGAAACCCGAACAGACCTGCTCGACGCCGGCCTGCAGGAAGTCGTCCGCACACGGCTCCGGTCCGGCGTCGGGCGCGTGCAGGACGCTGAACACCGTGCCCATCGGCAGGTTCACGTCGATGTTGCTCGAACCATCCAGCGCGTCGAATGCGAGCAGGTACTTTCCGCGCCGATACTCACGCGGAATCGGGTAGAAGGTCTCCATCTGCTGCGACAGCATCGCCGCGAGGTGGCCCGCCCACTGCGTTTCCTGCAGCACTACGTCGTTACTGATCGCGTCGAGTTTGTGCTGGACCGTGCGGCGGGTGTTCCTGCCCTCGCCGTTCTCCGAGATGCCGATGATCGTGCCGCGCGTGACGTGATTGGAGATGATCTTGGCTGCCGTCGCGAGAACGTTCACCAATGCCGAGAAATCACCTGTCGATCCGGGATGGCGATGCTCCTCCTCGATGGTGTAGCGCGTCAGTGTCTTCAAACGTGTAGGCATGGCGTCTCGTTCTCGTCACGCGGACATGGCGGTCACTGCAGGGGTGCGGCTGTGACGTTGTTGGTGACGACATTGTTTGTGTCCGCCGTCACATCGGACCGGTAAGTGGTACACACTTTCACATCTGCGCCTCGCGATCCAACCGCTCGCTCGACACTTTGCTTTCGAACACACTGCTCCCGTACACGTCCGCTGCTGTCAGTGTCATCAGATCGTCCTTGGTCAGCGGACGGCTCAGCTCGACGAGCCGCTTCGCCTGCCGCAACCGGCACCGTTCCACCGCATTGCGCACGCTTCGCGCATTCGAGAAGCGTGGCTGTTGCATGCGGACATCGAGGTACTCGGAGAACGCTCCCCGTGCCGCGTGGTCGAACCGGAAGTTCTCGTTCGACACCATGATCTCCGAGATCTCGACGAGTTCGTCGCGCGTGTAGTCCTCGAACGCGATGTGGTGCGCGACGCGCGACGACAACCCCGGATTCGCCGAGAAGAACGTCTCCATCCGGTCGTGATACCCCGCAAAGATCACGACGAGGCTGGAGCGTTCGCTTTCCATTTCCGTCAGCAGGATCTCGATGACTTCTTGGCCGTAGTCGCGCTCGTTCTCCGGCCGGAAGAGGTAGTAGGCCTCGTCGATGAACAGCACTCCGCCCGCGGCTTTCGCGAGCGCTTCCTTCGTTTTCGGTGCCGTGTGCCCGATGAACTGACCGACCAGATCGTCGCGAGTGACCGTGTGCACCTTCGGTTTCCGGATGTAGCCCAGCGCATGCAGCATCTCGGCCATGCGCAGGGCGACCGTCGTCTTTCCGGTGCCCGGTCCCCCGGTGAAGCTCATATGCATCGTCGGGCGCGACGAGGCGAGCCCGAACTGGCCGCGCGCCCGATCGATCAGCAGCAACGCTGCGATCTCCCGGACGCGCCGCTTCACGTTGGCTAGTCCCACCAGCTCGGAGTCCAGCTTGTGCAGCGTCTCCTCGACGTGGATTCGGGCCGAGTCGGCCGATAGGTCGAGTTCGGCGTCGTCATCGAGAATTACCGGCGGGACCTCCTCGACCACAGCCTCCCGTGCCGCCTTCGCGGCGGCGCCGGGGCGATGCAGCGTGAACCCGGGCGCTGCGCCCGTCATCGCGGATCGGCGCCGTAGCGGCTACCTTCGGGCGATGTCGTCGCGTAGGACTGCACACCGTAGGTCTGCCGACGGTCGCTGCCTTCGGTGCGAGTGAGGAGGAAGCCGGGCTCAGTCGCCGGTCGCTGAACCAGGAAGCTGAGCGCCGTCGTTTGCCGACCGAGCCTTGCGTCGTACGCCAGGACGCGTACGTAGTGGTTGGGAAACGTTGCACGGCAGGCATTTATCTCGGCAAGCACACCGTCCGGCTCGTCCAGGTCGAAGAGCGGAAGGCCCCACATTTCCCAGTAGATGTTGCGGGGATGCGGATCGTCGGTGTACTCGATCGACACCGGCCAGTTGTTGAGCAGGGCGTATCGAACCTGGGCCGCGATCTCGTCGTCGGTCAGGTCGGGCAGGTAGGAGAAGGCTCCGTGGCGGAGAGTCATGAGTTGGCTCCTTTGGAGCCCGTGCGCGGTTGGCGGGTCTATGGACTCCCCAACCGCACACGGGGAGGTCAGCGGCTTGGGGTCGGGACAGCGTCGGGTGCGTCGGTGGACGTGTAGTCGAAGGTGACGTCGCCCCAGGTCGCCAACGCGACCTCGAGCGGTCGGCAGGTTTCGGCAGCTTTACGCAACACGTCCGGCCCCTCGCGCAGCAGGTCCTTGCCTTCGTTGCGCGCCTTGATCACGGCTTCCAGGGCCACCCGGTTGGACTCGGCACCCGCGGCGATACCCAGAGGGTGCCCGATCGTTCCGCCACCGAACTGCAGGATCACGTCGTCACCGAAGAGTTCGACGAGCTGATGCATCTGACCTGCATGGATACCGCCCGATGCGACCGGCATGACACCGGGCATGCTCGCCCAGTGCTGGTCGAAGAAGATGCCGTTGCCCATGTTGGTCGGGATGAAGTCGTCCCGCAGGGTGTCGTAGTAGCCGGCGGTTGTAGCGGGGTCACCTTCGAGCTTGCCGACGACAGTCCCGGCGTGCACGTGGTCGACACCGATCAGGCGGCACCACTTGGCGAGCACGCGGAAGCTGACGCCGTGCGTCTTCTGCCGGGTGAACGTCGAATGCCCGGCTCGGTGCAGGTGCAGCAGTACGCCGTTGCGACGCGCCCACTTCGCCATCGACTGCATGGCGGTGTAACCGACCGTGAGGTCGATCATGACGACGACGCTGCCGAGTTCCTTCGCAAATTCGGCACGCTCGTACATGTCTTCGAGCGTTGCCGCCGTGACGTTCATGTAGTGGCCCTTGACCTCACCGGTCGCGGCCATTGCCTTGTTGACGCCTTCCATACCGAACAGGAAGCGGTCACGCCACCGCATAAACGGCTGGCTGTTGATGTTCTCGTCGTCCTTCGTGAAGTCGAGGCCGCCTTTGCATGCCTCGTACACGACGCGACCGTAGTTGCGCGCGGACAGCCCCAGCTTCGGCTTGATCGTCGCGCCGAGCAAAGGGCGGCCGTACTTGTTGAGATACTCGCGCTCCATGACGATTCCGTGCGCGGGACCCTGGAACGTCTTCACATATGCGACCGGGATCCGCATGTCCTCGAGGCGAAGCGCCTTGAGCGGCTTGAAGCCGAACACGTTGCCGATGATCGACGACGTCAGGTTCGCAATCGAACCCTCTTCGAACAGGTCGATGTCGTAGGCGATGTAGGCGAAGTACTCGCCCTCACGACCGGGGACCGGATCGACGCGGTAGGCCTTCGCCTGGTAGTGCGAGTTGGCGGTCAGCCGGTCCGTCCATACGACAGTCCATGTGGCCGTGGAAGACTCGCCCGCGACCGCCGCTGCTGCCTCGATCGGGTCGACGCCGTCCTGCGGGGTCACGCGGAAGACCGCGAGAACGTCGGTGTCCTTGGGCTCGTAGTCCGGCGCGTAGTACCCCATCGACGCATAGGACTGAACGCCCGGATCCCAGCGGTCTTTCACTGCTTCTTCGGTCATCGATGCCTCCAGGCTCGTCGTGGCTCTCTGGACACAGCATTACGGTCGATGACTCAACGCACAATTTGAATATTTCTTCTGACACTGAATTATTTGATTAAGTGTCGAGCGGTCAGCTTCTACGCGACAGGAACGATCTGAACGCCATCGGGACTGCCGCAGCAACCATGGTCGCGAGATTCTCGGTCGGTCGAGCGTGGAACCGAACGGTCGCGTAGTAGTGGGAAATGATGAGCGCATTTGCCTTTTCGACACCGAACGTCACTGTCCCCCCCTGTTCCCCACACTCGTCGCGGACGGTGAAGCGTTTCGACCACCCTCCCGGCCGTGCGACCTCACCGATCTGCACGCCGTTGACAGTCAGGCTGTATCGGTCTCTCACCATCACCCTCGGAGCCTCGACCGTGCCGACTTCGCCGATGTTCGGCCGTTCGACGGTGTAGGCGTTTCTGTTCTTGACCTGAGTGAGCAGCAGAGCACCGCGACCGGCGGGATCGAGGAAATCCAGGCGTTGACCGCACGCCCGCTGAAGAACGTTCTGCCCGCGAGGAACGACGTTCCCGAGGTGTCGTCCGTCGCCGTCGAAAAGCGTGAACTCGCTGATCGGAATCAGCACCGGCTTGTTCTTGAAGACCAGCACCTGCTCGGTGAACATAGCTCGGTCCGCGGGACCCGATGCCGCCGCGCGAAGCGGCGCTTGCGCGGTGTGCTCGGTCCATTTCGTACCGTCCCACCAGCGCAACAATCCGCCGTTGGCATACCAACCAGGAGCTGCGAGCGCATTCGTCATTCCAGTTCCCTCAGTTGATCTCGCCGATGCAGAAGCCCTCCGCAGAGGGACCGAGTAGGAAGTAGCGGGTCTCCGCCCGCTCGTAACCGGCAACGTCGACCGTGACCACGTGATAGCGACGGTCGCGGGATTCGAAGACCTGGACCGAGCTCGGGTCGTACGTCCTGATGTCGAGGACCGCGTCGGGTTGCAGCGCGAGCGGCGGCCCACCAGGAACCGTCATCCCCGCGGGACTCCACTCGCTGCCGGCCGCGCACACGTACGGATAGTCGGGTACGAGCGGGGACTGATTCAGCCGGTAGTCGAGATACGTCGTCACGACCCATGCCGGATCAGAGCCGGCGTTGGGTTCGGCACCAGCGGGAGCTGCTCCAACGATTGCCGCGGCTGCTGCTCCCGCACCGAGGGCCGAGAGTGCGACTCGAGTAATTCGGTGCATGGCGATCCTTTGTCTGCTTGGGCGACTTGTCTCCCTTAGCTTCGGTCGATCGCGAGATCGTTGATAGCGGCTACAGGGTGGAGAACTCCACACCTGCCGATTACTTTGACCAATCAGTACTTTGCTTAAAGTCACGGTTAAGGTTGCTATTGTCTTCCGCATGGCAGCCGTCAGCTCGACCCGGATGGAAACCTTTCTCGCCGTCGCCGGGCAAGGCAGTATTCGTCGAGCGGCCGCCACGCTGCACATCACGGAGGCCGCGGTATCCGCCGCAGTGACCCACATCGAGAAACAGCTCAGCGCCAAACTCATCGCGAAGTCCGGGCGCGGCATCCAACTGACCGAGGCGGGAATCATCTACGCCGACTACTGCCGCACAATTCTCGGTCTCATGAACGAAGCGCACGCAGCCGTGCAGAACGCCGAACAGGGCCGACTCCGCATCGGCGTCGTCGCCACAGCGGGCGAAAGCGTCGTGCTTGCCTTGCTCGCTTCGTTCCGCGACCGCTATCCCGACGTCGACCTCAGCCTCTCGATCCATCCGCGCGACGAACTGTTCGTCGAACTCCGCCATCATGAGACCGACTTGGTCGTCGCCGGCCGACCACCACGCGGTGCGGGACTCGTCGTCGCGGCCACGCGCCCGAGCAGCCTCGTCGTCGTCGGCTCACCGGGACACGCCAGGGACCCCCTCGCAGCGACATGGTTGCTTCGCGGCCCGGGATCAGGAACTCGCGACACCACACTGAGCCTGCTGGACCAACTCCAGATCAGCCCGCCGACGCTCACCTTGGGCGCGCACGGCGCCGTCGTCGCCGCCGCGCGCGAGGGGCTCGGTGTCACGCTCACCCACAACGACGCCGTCGAGCCGGACCTCGCGAACGGCCTGCTCGAGGTGTTGGACGTAGACGGCACTCCCCTCGATCGGCCGTGGCACGTAGTCACCGCAAAATCGCCACCGCCGACTGCACGGCTGTTCATCGAGCACATCGTGAACGCTGACGTCGTGGGCCGAGCGGCGTTCGTCCGCTAGCGGCTAGGTTCAGTCCGTGCGCGTATCCGGTCCACTTCGTGTTGCCATCGTCGGCGCCGGCATGGCGGCCGACCTCCATCGGCGCGGCGCGCTCCTCGCAGGCGCTCGAATCGTCGGCGTGCTCGGTTCGAGCCCGGACCGCTCGGCCCAGACAGCAGCGCGCTGGTCGGTACCGGCCCTGGCGGATCTCGAAGCGCTTGTCGCGTCCGATGCCGACGTCGTACACATCGCAACCCCCAACTCGACGCATGCGCCGTACACTCTCGCCGCGATCGAGGCGGGCAAGCACGTGGTCTGCGAGAAGCCGCTCGGAATGAACCTGGCCGAGGCGATCGCACTCGAACGGGCTGCGACCGCCGCCGGCGTAGTTGCAACGGTCCCTTTTGTCTACCGCTATCACCCGATGGTGCGGGAGATCCGTGCCCGCCGGCAGACCGGAGAACTGGGCGAACTCGTCCTCGTTCACGGCAGCTATCTCCAGGATTGGATGCTGGATGTCGCGACTCGCGGGTGGCGCGTCGATCCACTTCTCGGCGGCGAATCACGCGCCTTCGCCGATATCGGATCGCATTGGTGCGACCTCGTCGAGTGGGTCGGCGGGCAACGGTTCGAGGCGTTGACCGCGCAGGTAGCGATCGCGTACCACGATCGCGCTGCGGCACCGGTGACGACCGAAGACTCCGCGATGCTGCTGCTTCGCACGACCGCCGGAGTGCTTGCATCCTGCACTGTGTCGCAGGTCGCCGCCGGTCGAAAGAATCGGCTCTGGTTCGAACTCGACGGAACGCGGGCGAGCGCCGTGTTCGATCAGGAAAACCCCGAAACCGCATGGTTCGGCGACGCGGACGGCGCTCGCGTCCTCGCACGCGATCCCGTGCGGGGATCCGCCGAGCAGCGCCGCCTCTCCCACTTGCCGGCTGGCCACGCGCAGGGCTACGCGCAATGCTTCGAGGCTTTCGCCGCCGATACCTACGCGGCAATCGGCGGTGCGTCCCCTGCGGGCTTGCCGACCTTTGCCGACGGCGTCCGGTCGGCTCGAATCGTGGACGCCGTTCTGCGCTCGGCGCGATCCACTGAGTGGGAAGCCATCGTTTGACACCACCCAGCGCGTCGTATTCAGTCCTAACGGTGACCGAACCGATTCGCAGGTACGTAGCGCTCGGCGACTCCTTCACCGAGGGCGTCGGCGACGAAAGCCCTGACAGCCCCAACGGCTGCGCGGGCTGGGCAGACCGCGTGGCGCTCGCGCTCGCCAGCACGTCCCCGACCTCGAGTACGCCAACCTTGCAGTGCGTGGCCGGCTGCTGCGCCAAGTCGCAGAGCAACAGATCGAACCCGCGCTCGCGTTGAATCCGGACCTCGTCACGATCGCGGCAGGCGGCAACGACATTCTGCGACCCCGGTTCGAGGTCGACGAGTTGGCCGACCGCTACGAAGCCGCAATTGCGAAGCTGACAGCCGGCGGCGCCCGGGTCGTCATGTTCACGACGTTCAATCGGTCGTTCGACCCGTTGTTCCGGCGGCTGGGCGGTCGCGCCATCGCGTACAACGACCGCATCCGCCGGATTGCCGATCGCCACAGTGCCGTTCTTGTCGACTTCTGGGAAGTGAGCGGCTTCGACGACGTCCGAATGTGGTCATGGGATCGGTTGCATCTCAGTTCGCGCGGCCATGAACGAATCGCCTTCGAGGTCCTCCGCGCGCTGAAAATCGAGCACGAGATCGAGATCCCGCCCCTACCGCCGATGCGGACCTCGTCTGCCTTGGTTACGCAGGTGCAGAACGTGCAATGGGCGAAGTCTTTCCTTATGCCATGGATAATTCGACGCCTTCGTGGCGTCTCTTCCGGCGACAGCATCGCGCCACGATTCCCAGAACCGGTTCCGGCGGCATCCCTGGCGGTACCTGCTCCGAATTATTGGCAAACGATCCCGAAGTAATCGACCTGGAAGCAAATCGACGAACAGTAGCGGTGCGGCGGTCGAACGCAGAGAATGATACAACCAGTACCACACAACTCACTTGATCGATAACAGGAGGCAACCGCGATCATGGCGAATGCCGACCAGGTGAAACTCCTCAATCGCAGCGTGCACGAGTGGAATCTGTGGCGCAAAGAGCAGAACCCCAGCGCCGCGGAACCCGAAGACGACCTTTCCGATGCGGACAAGGCTGACAGGTTGGGCGGTCCGTTCGATTCGGTCGACGTCTTGTCGAACAATCACGCCACGGGTGAGCCGATCGACCTCGAGGCGGCCGACCTCGCCGGTGCAATGCTGATCGGTGCGATCCTCGAGGGTGCGAACCTCCGCAACGCGCAGTTGTCCGGTGCCAACCTGAGTGGCGCAAATCTTGGTTCGGCAGAATTGGGCGGCGCACAACTGAGTGGCGCAGACCTGAGCGGTGCATGGCTGGGTCGAGTCAGCATGGTCAACGCGACGCTGTGCGGCGCCGACCTGCATCGTTCGATTCCGACCCGCGCGGACCTCAGCGGCGCCGACTTGAGTGGAGCCGACCTCACCAACGTCGATCTGGATTTCGCGAAGCTGCGCAACACGAAACTCGTGGGTGCAACCCTGACCGGCGTCGACCTTCGGGGTGCCGACCTTTGCGGCGCCGACCTGCGCCGCGCGAATCTGACCAGCGCGAATATGCAACGCGCCCTCTTGGTCGGGGCGATCCTCGATGGCGCGTCACTTCGCAAGGCCGACCTGTGCGGTGCCGACCTCACCGGCGCGAGCATCGTCGAAGTGGACGCTCGCGACAGCCAGTGGAGCGGAGCGATCCTCACCGGCGCAGATCTGACGAACTCCCCCATTCCCCCCGATTCCGCGGCACCCGGCTCACGCTTCTGCGCCGGCTGACGCACGCCCGAATCATTCGCGGCGAAATACCACCCACCGCATAGCGGAATACATGAACGCCGCTTCGCACGCGCCCGCCACCAAGCGGGCGACGTGGTATTCGACGCCGACCGCGACGAGTCCACTGCCGACTCCGAGTACGAGCGCGAAGAAATTGATCGCGATCACGGCGGCATACAGCTCTGCTTGCGTGCCGACCGGCGCGTGCGACCGGAAATTGAAGGTCCGATTCAAGACGAAACTCAGGCTGAGGGCCACCACATACGCGACCGATATCGCGACGGGAATCGGCCAGTCGAGCAACCCACGAAACACCGTCAGCAGCAGAAGGTCGACTGCGAACGTGAACCCGTTGATGGCCGCGAACCCGACGAGAGTCGGTGCGACGATGCTGCCCAACCCGAACGGTAGGCGGCGAACCACGCCTGCACACAGCTGCGCAAACCGCTGACCTCGGTCGATCCGCGCCGCGGACCGTTTGTCCTCCACCACCACCGGACAAGCTTTGCAAGCCAGGATGGCCGGGGTCCGTCGCGCAGGTAACCAACTGGTGTAACGGTTTCGGGCCAGCGCACCACTATGCCTTCGAAGTCGTAAGCAATTCCCGGGAGCAGCACCTCACACTTCGCCGCTGATAAACGACAACGAATCGAGGAATGTCATGACCGCAACACTTCCGGCAATTGTGACCAGCACCGACGCAGCCAGAAAAGTCGAAAGAATCGGATTCGCAATTGCGAGAATCGGTCTCGTCGTCACAATCGGCTGGATCGGCGCAATGAAATTCACCGTCGCCGAGGCCCAGGGAATCGAATCGCTGATCAGCAACAGCCCGATCATGAGTTGGTTGCTCGACGTCTTCGACCTCCGATCCGTTTCGTCGGGAATCGGTGTCATCGAGGTGGTTACGGCGGTGCTGATCGCATTCGGCGCATGGCGCCCGATCCTCGGCGTCGTCGGCGGCCTCCTCGCAATCGGCACGTTCCTGACGACGTTGTCGTTCCTCGTCACCTCGACCACCTACGAACACACGCTGCCGTTCTTTTCGCCGGGCGGATCTTTCATCATCAAAGACGTCGTCCTCCTCGGCGCGGCCGTGCTGATCTTCGCTCGGTCGTGGGCGTCGATCATCGATGACCGCGCTGTCCAGGAGCGCGCTGTGCAGGACCGTTGATCCGGGCCCACTCCGGCGTAGCGGCCGGCCGGTACCACCGGCCGGTCGTTCGCTACGTGCGTTTGGCGCGCGCCCGGCGCTTCCCTTCGTGCATCGCGGCAACTCGCGCAACGGGGATCGTATGTCCCTCTGCCACAAGCTCTTCGGGCAACGCCTGCGGCTCCGGCAGCTGGTCTGCCCACGGATCGCCGGCACCGATGAGCTTCGGGGCCGAGCGAATCGTGAAGTCGGACGGGGCAACTCGGTCCAGATCACCCCAGCCGACGGGATAGGACACCGGCGCCCCGGGCCGGATCCGCGGGCTGTACGCGGCGACGACGGTCGCTCCGCCCGCCCGCGTCGAGTCGACGAAAACCTTTCCGTGCCGGTTGTCCTTGACGAATTCCGTTGTGGCAAGGACCGGGTCGATTCGCTCGGCACGGACGGCGATCGCACGGGTGGCCGCTGCTGCGTCTTCGATCGAGACCGTGTCGTCGATCGGCACATAGACGTGCACGCCTTTCGCACCACTGGTTTTCACTGCACCGGCGAGCCCGCAGTCGGAAAGCGCTTGCCGTACGAGCTGTGCCGCCTGCACTGCCAGCCCGAACGCTTCGGACCCCTCGGGCGGATCGAGATCGAGGACGAGTTGGGTGACATGGTCCCACCGCTGCGCGCGCATGAGGGTCGGGTGATACTCGACCGCACGTTGATTCGCGAACCACAGCAGCGTGCGCCGGTCATTGCACAGGGCGTAGGACACCTCGCGTTTGGACGCCTCCGCCCAGACTTTTGTCGTCTCCACCCATTCCGGGGTGTACTTCGGCACGTTCTTCTGCATGAACGGCTCCTGACCAGGGCGCACCCGGATCACCGACAGTGGACGATCGCGCAGTCCTCCGATGATCTGATCGGCAACCGCATCCAGATAGTCCACGAGGTCGCGCTTGTGTGCGTCCGCACCGTCGAACAACGGCTGATCGAGGTTCGTCAGCGGCACGCCTGCGCGGGTTTCGTCGCTTTTGCTGGCCACTTCTTCACCTTAGGCGCCGTGGCCCGCTGATCAGATCGTTTGTGCCGCTTCGGCGTTAACCAGCTCTGCCAGGAAGGCCTCCGGGACCTCCGGCCATTCGTGGCGCCACCGGCCGCCCTGCTGGTCTTCGTACAGGGCGCGGAGCAGCGAAACTACGTGCGGGCCGCCGTCGAAGATGTACCGCTTGGAACCAGCCTCGGCGCACTGTGCCGCGATGGTCGCGAGGATCTTCTTCGCGTCGTCGATCCGTCCTGTGGCCGCCAGGCAGGCGACCAACATCCGCCGCGCCTTGAGCAGCTCCCGTGGGCGCTCGTTGTCGGTCAACCGGTCGACCCATTCCTGCGCCCACGTGCACGCAAGTTCGGCCTCGCCGTCGGCGAGCAACAACCGGATCGCGGTGAATTCCTCGTAGAGAACGGTGATTTCGTCGATTTCGTCGACGGGCCGGCGCCGTGAGTCATACGCGACGACGGGTAGCGCGCCGTAGTCCGGGTGCGGTGGCAGACCGAGGCGAATGCGCTCGTTCTCCACCTCGGCGCGCAGCCGAGACAGCGACATCGAGCGGGCGATACGCCCGCCTTCGTTCAGTCGGCGAATAGCGCCGGCGCGGTCGCCCTGCAGGGCTTTGATACGGGCGCCGACGACGTAGCGGGCAATTTTGAAATCGACCGAGCCACCTTCGGGGCCGAGCTTGTAGCCCTCGTCGAGAAGCTTGCGAGCTTCGTCGAGCTCACCGCGCTCGTAGAGCAACTCGCCGAGCAGCGAACCTGCGAGCCGAGCGGTATAGGAATGGCTGCCGCCGGATTTGCGCCCGATCTTCAGTGCCCGGCGGAAGCACTTCTCGGCGGTTGCAATGTCGAGTTGCAGGCTGGCCGCCAGACCCAAAAAGCACAGGCCGTGGATCTCGTTGTATGTGCCCTTACCCTGCCGGAAGTACTGCGCGCCCCAGGCCTGCAGTCGTTGCGCCTCGGCATAGTCGTAGCGGTAGGCGGCCGCGAAGGTCGCGACGTTGGCAGCGATGGAGACAACCCAGGGACTCAACACGTCCGCACGCTCGAGGCAAGGCTCGATGAGGTCCGACAGCCCGGCGATTCCGTCAGCCCGCAGCGCGACGACACTGTGCAGGACGCCGACCTCGATGCGCAGGTCATCAACCTCTTCCTCCGGCAGGCCGCACGTTGCCAGGGTCCGTTCGGTCAGGCGAAGTGCCCGCTTCGCAGGTCCTGCCCGGTGGAGCAAAATATTCGCCCAGGCGAGCGCTAGTTGCAGGCGCGGATGGGATTCGACGATCGCGTTCGGGAGTTTTTCGACCAGCCCGATCAATGTCGCCATCTGGGAATGCTCGAGAAGGTAGATCCCATCGCGCTCGACGATATCGACTGCCCGCTGCTGTTCGCCCGCTGCCAATGCGTGGTCGACAGCGTCCCGAACCAAATGGTGTTCGGCGAACCACTCCGACGCGACGGCATGCAATCGCGCGACGCGTTCGGGTTGATCGCGTTCCAATCGCTGACGCAGGAACTCGGCGAACATGTGGTGATAGCGGAACCACTGGCCGTCGTCGAGATGGTGCAGAAAGAGATCGCGCTCCTCGATATCGGCGAGCATCGCATGCCCGTTCGGCACTCCGGCAAGCGCCGACGCCAGCGATCCCGAGATCCGCTCGGTTATCGAGGTCGCGAGCATGAAGTCGAGAGTCGCGGGCTCGAGCGTATCGAGCACGTTGTCAGCGAGAAACTCGCTGATGGCGTGGTGCCGGCCAGTCAGGCTGCCGATCAGTTCCGACGGATCCTCGCACGCCCGCAGTGACAGCGACGCAAGCTGCAGTGCCGCGACCCAACCCTCGGTCGACTCGGTGAGTTCTTCGACGTCGACGCGGTCCAGATCCAGACCGCCCAGGTCCACCAGAAACTGCTGAGACTCGTCGGCGTCGAATCGCAATGCAGTGGCGTCGATTTCGATCAGCTCGTCGCGAACTCGCATCTTGCTCAACGGCAGTCCCAGTTTGCTGCGACTCGTGACGACGACGTGCAGTCCGGGACAGACGTTTTCGAGCAGGAACGCCATCGCCCCGATCGTGGCGGGTTCGATGATCCGATGCCAATCGTCGATGACCACCGTCATCGGCTCGCAGGTGTCGTGAATTTCGTTGATCAACGACGTCAGCACGTACCGCTCGGATTCGTCGCCATGCTCTTCGAGGACCTTGCCGAGTTCCTGCGCGAGCATGGGACGAACGGTGCGGATCGCTTCGATGAGATGGCCGAGGAACCACACCACGTTGTTGTCGTCCTGGTCGACGGTCAGCCAGGCAACCGCAACACCCTGCAGCTTCAGCACGTCACACCACTGGGCTGCCAGCGTGCTCTTTCCGAAGCCGGTCGGCGCGTGCAACACCGTCAGCCGACGGGAGCGCCCGGACTGCAGTGTCGCAATCAGCCGGTCGCGACCCACCAGTGTCCGAGTCGGTGCGGGCGGGCGATACTTCGTCGCCGGGGTGGGCGGCGACGTCTGCCTGGCCATATAGGTCCGCGACGAACTGTTGCCCGAGACGAGCGACATGTGCCGCAGTGGCGCACTGCCCGGTTCCGACGCCGGGACCGGAATCGGCATCTCGTCGACGGGCAGGCCGTGCTGACTTTGTATGTCGCGCAGCATGTCACCGAACTCCGCGGCGCTGCCGGGCCGATCGCCGGGGTCGCGTGCCATCGCGGTCTCGATTACCGCACACACGTCACCGGGCAAGCCGGAATCACGCAGATCCGGTATCGGCTGCTTGGTGATCCGGAGAAACTGCGCAACCATTTGCTCGCCGCGCTGCCGCTCGAATACTGCATGCCCTGTCCCCGCGCAGAACAGTGTCGACGCGAGGCTGTACACGTCGGAGGACACACCCGGCATCCGGCCCTGTAGCACTTCGGGCGCGGTGAAGGCCGGCGAGCCGGCGATCGTGCCCGACGACGTCTCGAATCCGCCCGCGACCCGCGCAATCCCGAAATCGGTCAGCTGCGGCTCGCCGTACTCGGTCAGCAGAATGTTGGCCGGCTTCACGTCGCGGTGCAGCATGCCACGGCGATGCGTGGTCTCGAGCGCGCCCGCGATCTTCACCCCGATGTGCAGCGACTCCTGCCAGCCGATGGGGCCGACGTCGTGGATCCTGGCATCCAGCGAACCGTGCGGGTGGTACTGCATGACGATGTACGGTCGGCCGGTCGCCGTCGCACCCACCTCGAAGACACTGACGATGTGCGGGTGGCCCGACAACTTACCCATCGCGACCTGCTCGCGGACGAACCGTTCCAGATTCTCCGGCTCGAGGTCTGCGGTGAGCACCTTTATCGCCACCGTGCGGTCCAACGCGCGCTGGTGGCAGCGATATACGACGCCGAATCCGCCGCTCCCTATCGCCTGGGCGTCAGCGAAACCGGCGGCGTCGAGTTCAGCAGCGAATCCAGATGTCAGGTCTCGCTGCGTGGAATCGAAATTCGCCATCGGCGGCCCCGATACGGACTAGTGACCAGTACCTCCACCATAGTCCGCTGCTGCCTTCACCGGTTCGGACCGAGCGATCTCACCGCCGGTTCTTCTACGGCACAGCAGATGTGCGACCAAAGCAGTCCAACCGGTCTGGTGGGTTGCGCCCAAACCTTCGCCGGTGTCGCCGTCGAAGTACTCCGAGAAGGTGATGTGGTCCCACAACGGGTCGGTGCTCGATTCGATCCGCTCTCCGTCGCTCGGGCGTTTTCCGTCCGGTCCCTTGCGGAACAGACTGATCAGGCGACGGTCGATATCGGCCGCGGCCTGCGCCGCGGTGAGGCGTGTGCCCGATCCGGTCGGTACCTCGAATGTCGTTGCATTGCCGAAGTAGTCGTCGTAGATGCGCAGCGAGTCCGCCAGCAGCACGTTGACCGGGAACCAGATCGGCCCACGCCAGTTGGAGTTACCGCCGAACATGAAACTGCGCGACTCCCCCGGTTGATAGTCGATCTCCATCTGCTGACCGACAACCTCGGTCGAGTACGGCTCCTTGTACGACGCCGACAGCGACCGAATGCCGAACGGGGACAAGAACTCGCCCTCGTCGAACATGCGGCTCAGCACCCTCTCCAGCCGCTCGGGGTCCATCAGAGAAAGCATGGCGTGGTTGCCGTCGTCGCCCGACTGGTCCAGCAACCCGTCGACCAGGTCGGGACGCCGGGCCTGCAACCAGCGCAGCCGCGCGGTGAAGTCGGGCAGGTGCTCCGCCGTCCACGCGGGTGCGTGCGCGACAGCGAGAATCGGCAGCAGACCGACCATCGAGCGCACCCGCAGGCGCTGGTACGAGCGATCGGGGTGAACGAGGACGTCGTAGTAGAAGCCGTCCTCGTCGTCCCACAGGGAAATATCGCGCGAACCGAATCGCCGCATCGCCTGTGCAATCGAAAGGAAGTGTTCGAGGAACTTCGTTGCGCACTCGTCCCACGCTTTGACCTCGAGCGCGAGAGCGACCGAGATCTTCAGCATCTCCAGGCAGTAGAACGCCATCCAGCTCGTCGCATCCGACTGTTCGAGACGACAGCCTTCCGGCGGCGGAGCGGATCGGTCGAAGAGCCCGATGTTGTCCATACCGAGGAATCCGCCCTCGAAGACCGACGAACCGTCGAGGTCCTTCCGGTTCACCCACCAACCGAAGTTCAGCAGCAGCTTGGTGAAGATGCGGATCAAGAAGTCGCGGTCGCGCAGCCCGTCGATGATGTAGACCTGCCATGCCGCCCAGGCGTGCACGGGCGGATTCACGTCGCCGAACGCCCATTCGTACGCGGGCAGTTGCCCGTTCGGATGCATAGCCCATTCGCGACACAGCAGCAGTAGTTGCTCCTTGGCGAACGCCGGATCCACATGCGCGAGCGCGACGCAGTGAAATGCCAGGTCCCACGCGGCGAACCACGGGTACTCCCAGTCGTCGGGCATGGAGATGACGTCCGCTAGCGCGAGGTGCCTCCAGGTTGCGTTGCGCGCGTGCCGGTCTGCGCGCTCGGCCGGCGGCATCGGTTCGGCGGGATCACCGTCGATCCAATGTTCGACGGTGTATCGGTACACCTGTTTGCCCCACAACAGTCCGGCGAACGCGCGCCGCGCGATGAAGCGCTCCTCGTCGTCGAGCCGGTTCGGCAACACGACGTCGTAGAACGCCTCCGCATCGGACCTGCGGTCAGCAAGCACGGCATCGAAACCGGATCCGAACGTGTCTTCGCCCGGCTGATCCGGCGACATGCGCAACCGGACCGACACTGTCTGCCCTGGTTCGACCGAATCGAAGACGTACCAGAAAGCGCTTTTCGTGCCGACGCCGTCGGCCGCGACGGCGGACTCGTCGCCGTGCACGACGCGCTGATTCACGCCGTCTTTCGTTGTCGCCGTCTCGTTCTGGGCGTGCCAGAGCACCGCGGCGTTGGACTCGTTCTCGCATACGAGCACCCTCGTCGGCTGGTCGACAGATTCTGCGCTGACGTAGATGCGGCCGAGGAAATCGTGCGTGCATTCCACCGCCGAAAGATTCGACGCGAACAACTCCGGCGGATCGAGGCGCCGCAATGTGGGTTTGCGGGAGTCCCGTCCCCACGTCCAGCTGTTGCGAAACCAGACCTGCGGCAGGAGGTGCAGCGGTGCGGCGTCCGGTCCGTGGTTGGTGGCCTCGACCACCATGCACACGTCGTCGGGGCTCGCCTTGGCGTAGGTGACGGTGACGTCGAAGAACCGATTCTCGTCGAGGATCCCGGTGTCGGCGAGCTCGTACTCACGCTCGTCGCGGTCCCGTTTGGCGTTCTCCTCCTTGAGCTTCGCGTACGGGAACTCGGCCTGCGGGTATCTGTACAGCAGTTGCATCCACGAGTGCGTCGGCGTGGAATCCAGTGCCCACCAATACTCTTTGACGTCCTCACCGTGGTTGCCCTCACCGTTGGTGAGGCCGAAGAGGCGCTCCTTCAGTACCGGATCCTTGCCGTTCCACATCGCTACCGCGACATTGAGAAACCCATAGCGGTCGCATAGCCCGCCGATTCCGTCCTCGCCCCAGCGGTATGCCCGCAAGTGAGAGTGCTCGAACGGGAAGTACGACCACGCGTCACCGTCGGACGAATAGTCTTCTCGCACAGTCCCCCACTGCCGCGACGACACGTACGGTCCCCAGCGGCGCCATGGACTGCTGGGCTTCGGAGATTCCGCGAGGCGCGCGTGCTCGGCAGAACTGCGGGAATCGGGGATGCTCACGCAAGTATCGTGACCGATGAAGCTCGGTTGCGCAGATCTTCAGACGCGGACCGACTGGTCGATTCGGCGAATATTCGCAATACCGGCAGGACGTGGACGCATTATGGAGTCGACAATTCTCGTCGGAAGACCTTTCCAGATTGGCAGGCGAACCATGCTCACGAAAATTCTTGCGGGGTCCGTGTTTGCGACGGCACTGCTGATCGGCGGCTGCAGCTCCGACGACAGCGGTAGTAAGGCGCCGACGAAGGACGAATACATCACCGAGGCAGACGAGGTGTGCACCGACTGGGACAAGAAGGTCGATGCGCTGGGCGAGCCGGAATTCACGGACGCGGGAATCGAAAAGTTCGCCGACGAGATTTCTCAGTCCTTACGCGATCTGACAACTGACCTCCGCAAGATCACACCCCCCACGGCTGACGCGGACAAACTGAACTCCGGTTACGACGCGGTCGACGATTGGGCCGACGAGCTGGACTCGGTCACCACCTTCGATGAATTCAGCGCGTCCGTCGACCCCAAGGGCGTGGAAGATCTCGAGAACTACGGATTCAAAGTCTGCTTCAAGGACGACGAATCCATGGGCTGACGCCCGGCGTCAATACCCGACGTACCCGCCCCCGTTCGAAACACCCACGATCCCAGGCACATTCGAGACCGCGCCGTACCGATCGATCGCGTAGCGCGTGGCGGCCACGATGTTGTCGACCGGATTCCAGATGTCGTCGTGGCCGGGCGCTTTGTACGCGTCGAATGTGCTGTCGATGGTTTGCATGATGCCCTTCGACGGGGTCCCGGCGGCCGCGTTCGAGTCCCAGAGATTTATCGAACGCGGGTCTCCACCGGACTCGTGCTCGATGATCATCGCGAGTTGGCGCGGATCGATCTGACTGGTGTCGTAACCCATGCTGCGAAGGACTTCGAGTGCTTCGCGGATCCAGTCACCCATCGCACCGGCCGGCATCGGACCGGTCGGCGGTCCGCCGCTCGACCCCATTCCACCGCCCGCGTAGCTCTGGGACATCGCGCCGTAACCTCCACCGCCGTGGCCGCCGCCTCCACCGCCGTGGCCGCCGCCGTGGCCGCTGAGCGAAAGCCCGCCGCCAGTGAGTCCGCCGCCAGTGCTGTCCCCGCCGCCGCTGCGGTACGAGACCGGCGATGCGTGCGACTCTGCCGCAGGCGACAGCTGCCCCAGAGCGCTCGTCAACTTTGCGCCCGCGTCGCTGACCAGCGCTTGGATCGCGGGCACAACAGGCGCGGTCGTCGCAGGAACGGTCGAGTCGACAAAGCCCGGCGTCAACATCGTCATGTTCGCGGTGTGCTCAGCCAATTGCGCGCGGACTTTTCCGACCACGCCGAGTGCGCGCCCGAGATGTTCCATCGCGGCGTTGACGACCAGCAGCTGCCCCGGTGGCGTCGCCAAGGTGGGTGCGGCCGCGACCACGATCGACACGAACGACTCCAGAATGCCCTCGAGTTCCACCAACCCGGCATTCACGTCCGCAGACGCGACGTTCACGACGTCGGCGATGGAATTTCCGCGGTCCGACAGCGTGGTTGTCGAGCGTTGCGCCGACGTCGCCGTCGCGAGTGCATTGTCCGCCGCTCGGCCGTCCCACGTGACAGCGAGCGCGGCCATGCCGTTTCGTCCGATGGTCTGCACCGAATCGAGCGTCACCGAAGTCGAGCGCAACGCATCACTGGGTCCACCGCTCTGCAGCAGACCTGTCCCGAAACTGGTCAGTAATCCGATGATCGGCTGCGCGAGCTCGTGTAGATCGATCACAATCGTCCCCCCTGCTGTGCTTACCTCGTTGGACGAACCAGCGTGCGATCCGGTTCCCTTCCCCCTGACTGACATCATTGAACACGAGGGGTCCGACACATCCCGAACTGCCGCAGACCCCGCGCGGGGCATCGATAGTCTGCGTTGGTCGCCGAACCCGCTGAGCCGCACCCCTTTTCGGGTGTCACACGGCGTGTCGCACGGCAAGTCGGGGTGCGAATCCCGAAAAGGGGTGCGGCTGAGCGAAGTCCCCGCGTGGCGCCGCACGACGCGCCGACCAGCGGCGCCGACAAGGCTGTTACCTGAGCATCGCCCGACACACCCACCCCGCAACAGCCCCCTCGACACCCGGCGCCGACCAGCATCGCCGACAAGGCTGCCGGCTGCGCGAAGTCCCCGCGTGGCGCCGCACGACGCGCCGACCAGCAGCGCCGACAAGGCTGTTACCTGAGCATCGCCCGACACACCCACCCCGCAACAGCCTGCTCGACACGCACGCTCCCAAAATATCTCAGAACGGTATCGGAATAGTCACGAAGATGTCACACTGGGCCACGCCCTGCAACGTAGCTGCAACTCGACCGCACCAAGATATAGGTACGGGCAGAAGGGACGACGCAGCCATGAACATCATGATCGAGATGACGGCGCTTTCGCTCAGCCGTCCGTCGCCCGATGCGCCGCGCTCGGTTGCGGCAGCGTGGTACGAACGCAAGGCCCGGCTCCACGAGCAGCTCGTGCAGGACGGCACGGACGCCGAGCACGAGCGGGTTTATGCAGCCATCGCCCGGGCGCACGCGCTCACTCTTCGCACCGCCTGAGCTGCCTGAACCTTCAATCTGCCGACATCGTCACGTCGAGTTCGGCGGTCGCGAGATAGGCTTCTGCGGCACCGCTAGCCGAGAGCGAGAACCGCAGAGATCATGGAGCCCACGACGGCCGAGCCCGACGCCGGTACGGCGCAGATGCGCGCCCGCCAGGTCAAAGACGCAGTCAACACCTGGCGCGGCCAGCTGATCGACCTCAGTTGGCGCAACCAGCTGCTCTTCTACCGCGACCTCCGCTTCGGCACTCTCGACCTGGCTGATGCCGACTACCTCGCCGTGGAGCAATTGCTGAGCAAGCGAGCTGTCACGCTGTCGAAGCTCTTCCGCAGGCAGCTACTCGCCGACCGCATGAAACGCGCACGCGCCATCCGCAACAAAGCGCGCGAGGCAATCGAAGAGCGCGGCATCGGAATTTGCTACATCGCGGTCGGAATGGCGACGTGGCGCAACGCAGCCGGCGCCGCAACGCCCGCGGCTCCGGTTCTCCTGCTCGAAGCCGCGATCGTCGCGACAGGAGCGGCGGAGGACGACTTCGAGCTGACCGTGACAGGCGAACCGGTCGTCAATCCCGCGTTCCTGCACCTGTTGTCCGAGCAGTTCAAGATCGGTCTCGACGGCGACGACCTCGTCGGCTTGCTGGACGGTCCCGGGTTCGATCCGCGCCCGGTGTTCGATCGACTGCTCGAAAGATGCGATTCCGTACCCGGTCTCGCGATCAACGACCGCCGGGTACTCGGCACGTTCTCCTATACCAAGATGCCGATGGTCGAGGACCTGGCCGCCAACCTCGATGCCCTGATCCGACATGACGTGGTCGCCGCGATCGCCGGACATCAGCCCGCAGCACGCGCAATCGCAACGGCCGGAACCGAAGTCGCGATCGACTACCCCGACCAGAACCCGCCCGAAAACGAATACCTCGTCCTCGACGCCGACTCGTCGCAGAGTTACGTCATCAACTCGGCCGTCGCCGGGCAGTCGATGGTCGTCTCCGGACCGCCCGGAACGGGTAAGAGCCAGACGATCGCAAACATGATCGCGACCCTCGTCGCGCACGGCCAGAGCGTGCTTTTCGTCGCCGAGAAACGCGCCGCCATTTCGGCCGTCCTGGACCGCCTGACACACACCGGCCTCGGCGAGCTGGTGTTCGACGTGCACGACGGCGGCGGTTCGCGTGCGGCACTGGTCCAGACGCTGACGAGCGGCCTGCGCGCACAGCCTATCGGTCCCGAGCCGGATCATGTTGCGCTGCATCAGCATCTGTCTACGCGACGCAGCCGTCTCAACACACACGACGATGCGATGAACCGGCGTCGGCAGCCATGGTCGATCAGTGTCTTCGACGCGCAGAGCGCTCTGTTGGGCCTCGACGCTCGGTATGGCGACAAAGCGAAGACCGGTGTCCGGCTCGGCAGCGAAGAAGTCGGATCATTCGACGCCGCCACCATGCGGCAAGTCCGCGAGCAGCTTTCGGAGTTCGCGACCCTCGGCGGCTTGACCCTGAGCATCGCCGACAGCGCCTGGTCCGGCGCGACGATCGACGCCCCCGAGCAAAGCGAAGCCGCGCTGCGAATCGCTGCCAACATTCAGACGAAGACGTTGCCCGAAGCGTGGCGGGCGCTCGACGAGGTCGCGCAGCAGACGCGCCTGACGGGGCCGAAGACGATCGCCGCTTGGCGAGAGGTCCTGGACCTGCTCGCGGATGTCGCGAGGACGATCGGCGAACTCGGCGCGGATGTCTTCGGCGCTCCGTTGGACGACATGATCGCGGCCACCGCGCCGCGTCGCTCGCGGGTGGCAACGATGTCCAGCGACCTCTCCCGGCGCCAGATCCGCTCCACCGCAGCGGCTTTGTGGACCGCCACCGACAAGCCCAAGCGCAAGGACCTCCACGCAGCGCTCGTGCGGGCCAAGGCCGCGAAGCAACACTGGGCCGACCGCAGCCCGACCACTCCTCGCCTGCCCGCCAACCTCAGCGGCGCAATCGGCAGAGTCGATCGACTGACCGCCGAACTGCGCGAACTCGGAAAGTCCTTGGCCTGGGTCGATTTCGAGTCGCTGCCCCGGCCCCAACTCGTCCACCTGCTCGCGGCACTGGCCAGTGACGAACGCACGTTGCGCAAACTCCCCCGGCTCAACGAACTCGCCACCGAGTTCAGCCGCTTGGGGCTGGACCCGCTGCTGGCGGAGATGCGAGCCCGGCGCCTCGACCCCGAACTGGCGGCCGCCGCATTCGAAGTCTGCTGGTACAGCTCGGTTCTGGACAGCGTCGGGTTCGAAGATCCGGCGATCGCGAACTTCGACGGCGGCAGGCAAGACAGCTATGCCGCGGAATTCCGGGCAGACGACGCCCGCCACATCAAGCAGGCCAGCGCGCGCGTTCTCGACCGGGTCGCACAGCGTCTGGTCGCGGTCGGCGCGGCGGAGCCGGAACAGAGTCGACTGGTCGCCGCGCAGGCGGCACGCAAACGCGGCCATCTGCCGCTTCGCCAATTGTTCGGTGCCGCACCGGATCTCATGACTGCACTCAAACCGTGCTGGGCGATGAGCCCGCTCGTCGTCAGTCACCTGTTACCGGGCGACCGGCCGTATTTCGACGTCGTGGTATTCGACGAAGCCAGCCAGATCATCCCCGCCGACGCCATTGCCGCCATTTCGCGCGCCAACCGGGTCATCGTCGCCGGCGACCGCAAACAGCTGCCACCCACGCAGTTCTTCGCCGTCGACGCCGAAGACAAGGGCGAGCACGTCGTCAACGAGGACGGAAGCATAAACCTCGCGCTGACAACAGGTTTCGAGTCGATTCTCGACGTGCTGACAGCCGCGCTGAGCACGTCTCGCGCGCGACCGCTGACCTGGCACTATCGCAGCCGCGACGAGCGCCTGATCGCGTTCTCCAACACGTGGGTCTACGACGACTCGCTGACCACCTTCCCCGGCGTGGCGGGTAGCGACTGCCTGTCCCTCGACCTGGTGCGCAGACCACGCACCGTCACCGACGAAGACGACAGCGTCGCGGCCGAGGTCGACCGCGTCGTCACGAGGATTCTCGACCATGCGGCCACGCGACCGGACATGTCCCTTGGCGTGATCACGATGGGTATCAACCACATGGAACGGATCGACCGCAGACTGCGTGAACGGCTCCGGACGAAACCGCGTCTGCGCGGGTTCTTCGACGACCCGCCCGGCGAGCCCTTCTTCGTGAAGAACCTCGAACGCGTGCAGGGCGACGAACGCGATTCGATCATCCTGTCGATCGGCTATGGTAAGCGCCCGGACGGTAGCCTCAGCCACAACTTCGGTCCGCTCAATCAGGAAGGCGGACATCGGCGTTTGAACGTCGCGATCACTCGCGCCCGCAGTCGGATGACCGTTGTCAGCTCGTTCAGCCACCTCGATATGGACCCCGAACGATCCACTGCCCCAGGCGTCGCGATGCTTCGCGGCTACCTGCAATACGCTGCTACCAAGGGCGCGGTCGGCGCTCGTAACCGCGAGGAAGTGCTGACTCCCTTCGACATCGCGGTGCGGGATCGCCTTGCGGCTGCGGGTATTCCAGTGGTAGCGCAGTTCGGCGTCACCGGCCACAGCATCGATTTCGCGGCCAAGCACCCGACAACTCCCGGCGCGATGGTCCTCGCGATCGAATCCGACGGACCGCACTATCACTCCTCCCCCACCGCACGTGATCGCGATCGGTTGCGGCAGGAACAACTCGGTCGGCTCGGGTGGTCCTATCACCGCATCTGGGCGACGGACTGGTTCACCGACGCCGAGGGTTGTATCGCACGTGCGCAGGCCGCGTACTTCCGCGCGATCGCAGGCACGGACGCAAAGCCGTTCGACCCGGGCAGGCCGATCACCGATTACAGCGACGGTGAACTTGTCGCTGTCGTGCAGTGGATCAACGCCGACGGCCGGCAGCGCAGCGACGACGAACTGCTGAAGGACTTCATGGCCGAACTCGGCTTCGCCAAGGCGGGCGCCCGCATTCGTGCCAGGTTCGACCGGGCAGTCCGATACGCCCGAATCAGATGACCCCGGCCGCGCTCGTTTCCGCGAAACGAGGCAGGCGTCGCCGCCGCCGGTGCAGAATCTTCAACGGCAGCAGAACCTGAACTGCAGTCGAACGCCAGCTGAACGACTCGTACCTAGGTGAACGGTGAACCGGCAACGTCTTGCGCGACAGGCCCAGTGGGATCAGCGCCGTGAACGCCTCGGCGGCGCGTTGTGGGTGCTACCGGCGTCGATGGTCGTCGTCGCCCTGATTGCGGGCAGTGTGCTCTCTCGGATCCGGGTGCACCCCGATTCGCTGCTCGGCCCGGTTCTGTTCAAGGGCGACCACGACGAAGCGCGCCGCCTGCTACTGACTGTCGCGACGTCCATCGTCGGCATTCTGGCCCTCGTCATCGGTTTGTCGATGGTCGCAATTCAGATGGCGACGAACCGCTACTCCCCCCGGCTACTCCGAAACTTCCTGCGCGACAGACCGGTTCAGTTCGTACTCGGCGTCTTCGTCGGTGCGTTCACCTACAACGCTGCCGGCCTGTACACGGTCGGGATCGAGCAGAACGAGTATCCGCGCCTCGCTGTGACCGCGGGACTCGCCTCGTTGTTCGTGTCCATCGGCGCCCTGATCTTCTACCTCGACCACATGGTCCATTCGATTCAGATCGACACCGTGCTCGCCCGGATCGGCACCACCACGGCAAAGACCATTGCACTCGAACCACCCGGCATCGGCGGATCGGCCGGGGATGCGGCGGACCTGGCCGACGACCTCCCGCCCGGCGCCGCACCCCTGCGCGCACGTCACTCGGGATATGTGCAGATCATTCGCCCGAATCGGTTGCTCGCGATCGCCGTCGAGCAGAACGTCACGATCCGGACCGTGTTGCCGGTCGGTGCGCACACCGTCGCCGGTGCGGTTCTCGCCTGGGTCTGGCCCAATTCGCTCGAGAACCTGCCGCATGTCGATTCTCTCGAGGCCGCCCTCGAAGACGGTGTCCAGATCGGTTTCGAACGCACGATGCGCCAGGACGTCGCCGTCGGGCTCGAGCAGATCGTCGACATCGCCCTGCTGTCGATGCACAATTTCGACTTCCACACGTCGGTTCAGTCGACGAACGAACTCGCGATTCTGCTGAACAAGCTCAACACCAAGGCATTGGGTCCGGAAGCGTTCTCCTGCAGGGACGGCATCGAGCGCGTCGTAGTGACGGGCCGCCGCTTCGAAGACTTCGTCGAGATCGCCGTCGGTCAGATCCGCCGGCGCGGCGCAAACGAGCCCGTTGTGCTGAGCGCGCTGCTCGGTATGCTGCGCGACCTCGGCTCCATGGTCGCGAGCGAGGACCGGCGCGCCTGCATCGCGGCACAGATCGCAACACTCGCCGAAACTGCGACCCGATCCATTCCTGACGCCGCCGACGTCGCGCGGGTGCAGACTGAAGCGCAGACGGCACTACGCCAGATTGCTTGCTGAACCGGAAAGGTCAGTCGCACATGGGCAAATCGGACAAACTGCGCCTCGACGCGCTCGATCTGTCGGCGAGACTGAGCCGCGAGGAAGAAGCCGAACGACTGGCCGCGGCACAGGATCGCCTACTGCACCTGCGCCTTGCGCTCGGCGGGCAGCTGGATCCGGAGGGCACGCTCGGTCCGCCGTTGTGCATCGTCTTCGAGGGCTGGGACGCAGCAGGAAAAGGCGGTGCGATCAAACGCCTCGTCGCGCCGCTGGATTCGCGTCACGTCCGCGTCGTTCAGTTCGCAGCGCCGACACACGACGAGAAACGGCATCACTTCCTGTGGCGCTTCTGGAAGGTGCTCCCGGGCTGGGGCGGGATGGCGGTGCTGGACCGCTCCTGGTACGGCAGGGTGCTCGTCGAACGCGTCGAGGGCTTCGCAACGGTCGAGCAGTGGCAGCGCGCGTACCGCGAGATCGTCGAATTCGAGCGCACGCTCGCCGACGAAGGAATGATCCTCGTCAAGTTCTGGCTGCACCTGTCCCCCAAGGAACAACTGAAGCGTTTCGAAGCGCGCGAACACAATCCGATGAAGAGCTGGAAGCTGACGGAAGAGGACTGGCGCAACCGCGAGAAGCGGCCCGCCTACGAGGAAGCGGTCGAAGAAATGCTCGCGCGCACCGACCACGAAGCGGGCCCGTGGACCCTGATCGAGGGCGACAACAAGCGTTGGGCCCGTGTGAAGGTCGTCGAATCCGTTGCCGCTGCAATGGAGGACGGAATGGCCGCGCGGGGGCTCGAGGTGCCGAAGCGCCCGTCCTAGGTTGGCCATCTCGACCGGTTTGTCGGAGCGTTTGCATACGATCGACTGGTGGACCTCCCCGTGCTGCCCCCTGTGAAGCCGATGCTCGCGAAAGCCGCGCCCGAAGTTCCGCGCGGCGAGAACCTCAGTTACGAACCCAAGTGGGACGGATTCCGTTGCATCGTCTTCCGGGACGGTGACGAAATCGAGCTGGGTTCTCGCAACGACCGGCCGCTGACGCGATACTTCCCCGAACTTGTCGAGTTGCTCAGGGACGCGCTTCCGCAGCGCTGTGTGGTCGATGGCGAGATCGTCATCGTCACCGACAACGGGCTGGACTTCGACACCCTCCAGCAACGCCTGCACCCCGCCGATTCCCGGGTTCGCAAGCTGGCCAAGGAAACTCCGGCGAGTTTCGTCGCGTTCGACCTGCTCGCGCTCGACGACCGGGACCTGACCCCGCAACCCTTCTCCGAGCGTCGCAATCTGCTCGAAGGGATCGTCGATACAAAGCTCGCCCGTGTTCACGTGACGCCGCTGACCACCGATCCCGACGTCGCTCAGGACTGGTTCACGCGCTTCGAAGGTGCTGGATTCGACGGTGTGATGGTCAAGTCGCTCGATCAGGCCTACCTCCAGGACAAACGCGTGATGCTGAAGGTCAAGCACGAGCGCACCGCCGATTGCGTCGTGGCCGGGTATCGGATGCACAAGGACGGCGAAGGGGTCGGGTCTTTGCTGCTCGGTCTGTTCGACGACGAAGGCAACCTGCATCACGTCGGAGTCGCGAGCAGTTTCACCGCCGCCAAGCGGAAGTCGCTGCTCACCGAGCTGGCGCCGTTGCGGGAGAACGCGCTCGACAACCATCCGTGGCGCGACTGGGCCGACGCCATGGCACAGGCCCAGTCCTCGGGAAAGATGCCCGGCGGAATGAGCCGCTGGACAGGCGGCAAGGACCTCTCGTGGGAGGCACTGCGACCCGAGCTGGTCGCAGAGGTCCGGTACGAGCACGTGCAATCGGGACGATTCCGCCATGGCGGCAGACTCTCCCGGTTCCGGGCGGATCGGACGCCCGATTCATGTACCTATGCGCAGCTCGACGAGGTAGCTCCCGCGGAATTGGCGGCCATCTTCGATGAGGTGCAGCCATGACCGACTCGGTGGTTATAGCCGATGGCGGCAACGAAGCAACCGTGACTAATCCGGACAAGGTGTTTTTCCCGAAGACCGGGCATACGAAACTCGACGTCGTCCGCTACTACGAGGCCGTGAAGGGTCCGTTGCTCGCCGCACTGGGCGGTCGGCCGCTGTTGCTCGAGCGCTATCCCGAGGGCGCGGGCGGAAAGTCGTTCTTCCAGAAGCGAGTACCAAAAAGCGCACCGGCGTGGTTGCAGACGACGGTGGTCTCGACACCGAACGGCACCGAAAGCGATGCGCTGGTGGCAGCCGACCTCGCACACATCGTGTGGGGAGTCAATCAGGGCTGCATCGGATTTCACGTTTGGCCCTACCACGCGGCTACGCCCGAGTTCGCCGATCAGCTTCGGATCGACCTCGATCCGTCACCGGGAATCGGCTTCGACCAACTCCGCGAGGGCGCCGTGCTGACCCGCGAGTTGCTCGACGAGTTGGGCATCAGGGCGCAGGTGAAGACGTCCGGCTCCCGCGGGCTCCACATCTATGCGGCCCTGCAACCCAATTGGGACAGCTATCAGGTCCGGGCCGCGGCCGTCGCGTTGGCGCGGGAACTCGAGCGTCGCCACCCGACGAAGATGACAGCCGGATGGTGGAAGGAGGAGCGCGGCACTCGTGTTTTCGTCGACTTCAACCAGAATGCGCCCCACAAGACAGTCTTCGGCGCCTGGTGCGTCAGGCCTCGGGTGTCGCCACAGGTGTCCACACCGATCTCGTGGGACGAGCTGGACACGGTCGTACCCGAAGAGTTGACGCTGGCCACCGTGCCTGCGCTGGTTGCGGAACGCGGCGACCCATGGGCGGGCATCGCCGAGGATCCGCAGTCGATCGCACCGCTTCTGGAAATGTCGGACCGCGACATGGCCGCCGGCATGATGGACGCGCCGTGGCCGCCCGTGTATCCCAAGATGCCGAACGAACCACCACGTGTTGCACCCAGTCGCGCGAAGAAGACGTAACCTGTTGGCGCTGCAGTTTGCCGTGTCATGGCTCGCTGCGCTCGCTGGGTGGGCGGCAGATTCAGAACGGAGTGCAACGTGAGCGAACATATCGAGGGTGGCTTCACCGGTTCGGCCGGCGGCCGGATCTACTGGCAGGGCTGGTTACCGGACAGCGCGCCGATCGGCATCGTCGTCATCTCGCACGGCGTCGCCGAGCACGGCGGCCGCTACGAGCACGTCGGCACCCGCCTCACGGAGAACGGCTACGCGGTCTACGCAATCGACCATCGCGGCCACGGCAAGTCCGAGGGCGTGCGGTCGAATATCGATCGCGTCAGCGGTGTGGTCGCCGACCTGGACACACTGATCCGCGCTACCGCTGCGAAGCACCCTGACGTTCCCGTCTTCCTGCTCGGCCACAGCATGGGCGGTTTGATCGCGCTGCAGTATCTGTCCGGATCGGCATACGACCTGCGGGGCGCGGTCATCATCGCGCCCGCCGTAGAGGTCGAGGTCGGCAACATCGTCACGCTTACCGCGGCACCGATCTTGTCACGCCTGCTCCCGAATCTCGGTGTGCTGAAGCTCGATTCGTCCGAAGTCAGCCGGGACGCGCAAGTCGTCGAAGACTACGACAACGACTCGCTGAATTTTCGAGGCAAGCTACCCGCCCGCACCGGCGCCGAGATCCTCGCTACCGCGCAGAAGCTCCAATCTCGCCTGTCCAACGTCACGCTTCCACTGCTCGTGCTCCACGGCTCCGACGACAAACTCGTTTCGCCGAGCAGCTCGAAGATCGTCGCCGACAATGTGGCGTCCACGGACCTCACCCACAAGGAGTACGAGGGTCTCTACCACGAAGTCCTCAACGAGCCGGAGAAAGAAGCCGTCATCGACGACGTCGTCGCGTGGCTGAAGGCGCACAACTGAGCGAGGGGGAAGTAGCCTCCAAAGTATGAAGACCTTTTCCAGCATCGCGGAGTTCGCGGCCGCCGAAGGTACGGACTTGGGCACGACCGAGTGGCTGACCGTCGACCAGAAACGGATCGACACGTTCGCTGAAGCAACGGGCGACCATCAGTGGATCCACGTCGATCCCGAGAAAGCCGCCGCCGGACCGTTCGGCACGACCATCGCGCACGGCCTGCTCACGCTGTCGTTGCTGCCGATCTTCGTCCACCAGTTGTATTCGGTCGACGGCGTTGCGATGGCAATCAACTACGGACTCAACAAGGTTCGGTTCATCACACCGGTGCCCGCCGGCTCCCGACTGCGTGCATCGGCGATCGTGGGACCTGTCGCCCAGGTCTCCGGCGGCGTGCAGGCGCAGATCAACGTGACCATCGAACTGGAAGGCGCCGCGAAGCCCGCGTGCATCGCGGAGTCCATCGTCCGCCTCATCGGGTGACGTGACCACACGGACCTTTCCCGACCCGGCTCTGATCGTTCTGGTCGGTCCAGGCGCGGCCGGGAAATCGACCTGGGCCGCGGCGCATTTCCCAGCGGACGCGATCGTGTCGAGCGACCGGTTGCGTGCACTCGTCGGTGCCGGTGAAGACGACATCGCGGCCAGCACCGATGCTTTCGCACTTCTCGACACCGTCGTCGCGCAACGGATCGGTCGTCGGCTCACCACGGTCGTGGACACACTGGGCCTCGATCCGAAGCGCCGCAAGTCGTGGCTCGATGCAGCGCGACAGGCGAAAGTTCCGTGCATCGCAGTCGCGTTCGACATCGGAGCCGACGAGGCGCGCAGCCGTAACCGGCAGCGGGACAAGAAGATTCCGGCGGAAGCACTCACCGCGCAGCTGCGATCGTGGCGCGCGGTGCGCGCGACGCTGGACACCGAAGGCTTCGACGAGGTCCTCACTCCGGAACCGCTCCGTATCGTGGCGAAGCCGTTCGAGACCGCGACGGCTGCGGCGACCCGACAGGCGACCGACCCGACCGTGTTGAAGTTCGGCCTGCATCTGGGCAGTTACACGTTTCCGGGCGGTGCCGCTACAACCGCCGGCAACCTTCGTGACATCGCCCGCGCGGCCGAGGATGCCGGCTTCGACGCCGTTTACGTCATGGACCACTTCCGCCAGATCCCGCAGATCGGGCGGGCCTGGGACGACTTTCTGGAGAGCTATACGACGCTCGCTTACCTTGCGGCGCACACCGACCGCGTGCGGCTCGGCGCTCTGGTCACCGGCATCACCTACCGAAATGTCGGCCACCTCGGCAAGATCGTCGCCACGCTGGATGTACTCAGCCAGGGGCGCGCGGTCTGCGGACTGGGCCTGGGGTGGTGGGCCGAAGAACATGCGGCTTACGGGTGGGAGTTTCCTTCCGAGCGGGAGCGCTACGTCATCCTCGAAGACGCCGTAGTGGCATTGCGTCGACTGTGGGGTCCCGGCAGCAAGCCGTTCGCCGGTGCGAAACTCGCCCTACCCGACACGAGCTGCTATCCGCGGCCTCTGCAGGACCACATCCCGATCGTGATCGGCGGCTCCGGCGAACGCAAGACGCTCCGCTTGGCCGCACAATATGCCGACGCCGCAAACGTTTTCGGCGACCTGGCGAACGTTCGCCACAAGCGCGAAATCTTGGTCGAGCACTGCAGGGCGGTCGACCGCGATCCCGCAGACGTCGCCATGACGCATCTGTCGACAGTTCTCGTGGGTGCCGATCAGGCGGAAGTGACCGGCCTCGTAGAGAAGTTGCGGCCCCGTCGCTGGACACCGGGCCGGTACGCGGCATCCGTCAACGCCGGGACAGTCGCCGACCACATCGGGCGCTTTCGCGAACTCGGGGAAGCCGGGGCCAGTGAGGTCATCGTGCGTGTTGCAGACCTCACCGACCCCGCGCCACTCGAACGTATTGCTCACGTCATCAACGCTTTTCGTTGACTCAGTGGTACTGGTGCACCACCGCGTGCCCGATGCCACGTCCGATCATCCATTTGTTGACCGGCACTGTGACCACGAAGGCGACGGCGAGTGAGAACGCCAACGCGGTCCAGAAGAGCCAGCCGTCGATTCCTGCATCCATCGCGCCCGGTACTCCGACCATGATGGAGTTGTCGACGATTTCCATTACGAGGATCGACACCGTGTCGGCAGCGAGCGCAACCTTCACCGCCTGCTTGAAGCCGACTCCGGCGCGGAGCACGCCGCGCATCGTGAGCGCGTAGCCGAACACGAAGGCAAGCGCCACGGCGAGTACAACGGTCGCGGCACCGGGCCAACCCAGCGCGGTACCGATGACCATGCCGAGCACTTCACCGATCGCACAACCGGTCAAGCAGTGCAGCGTTGCCGATATCGCCATCGACCAGGAACTGCCGTGCTGCATATGAGTCATCTCAGAAGCCAACGCGTCACCACCATTCGTAGATTTGCGTACCCATGGGGGGTATCCACGAACGCACGATAGCACCCCCTGGCGGCATACGCCAGGGGGGTATCCAAATTTTCTACTGCGCCGGGCCGGAGACCTTAGCGGCGGTCACGCTGAACAGCGTCATAGCGGCATCGGACAGCAGCAGGTGCACCTGGTCGCGGGTCAGCGAGCCACGCGCGATCCATTCGCGCCCAGCAGCTTTCACGAGCCCACCGTAGGCGCGGGTCATCGCGCGCAGCTCGTCTGCCTGCTCGCTTCCGGCGAGCCCGAGCAACTGCAGGACCCGTTCGGCGGCGACTTCGTCTGCTTCGTCGAGAATTCGCTGCACTTCGGGATCGTCGCCGACGCCTTCGGCACCGACGGCGACCACCCAGGTCCGGCCGTGTTCCTCGATGTTGTCGAGCAGCCAGGTGATCATGGCCTCGATCCGCCCGCGCAGCGACCCTGCCGGGAGTTCGGTCCGGTCGTCGTCGGGCAGTTTGACCATCTTTCGGACGACGACCAGATACAGGTCGCGCTTGGTGCCGAAATAGTGGTTGATCAGCCCTCGTGCGACACCGGCCTCTTTGGCGAGGTCCGATGTCGACACGGCAGCGTAGGGGCGCTCGCCGAACATCCGGATGGCGCAGTCGAGAATCTGCCCTCTGCGCTCGTCGGGTTCGAGCCTGCGCCGCTTGGTCTCGGGTAGGCGTTGCGTCTCGGTCGTGCTCATGGCATTACGTTCGCACAGCGATCACCGAGATTCCCGACCGGCTACAGGGTCCTCGAAATGAGGTCCTTCATGATTTCGTTGCTACCAGCGAGAATGCGCAGAATGCGGGCGCCCGTGTAGATGCCCGAGATCGGGTATTCCGTCATGTAGCCGTAGCCACCGAAAAGCTGCAGACAGCGGTCCGCGACGATACCCAGCTGGTCGGTCAGCCAGTACTTGGCCATGGCGGCCTTCTGGACGTCGAGCTCGCCCGCCAGGTGCTTCTGGACGCAGTCGTCGATGAACGTGCGGCTGATCGTGGCTATGGTCTTGCATTCCGCAAGCTCGAACTTGGTGTTCTGCAGCGCGAACAGCGGCTTACCGAAGGCGGTGCGACCCTTGGTGTAGTCGACGGTCATGCGGACCGCCTCTTCCATCATCGGCACCGCCATCAACCCGGTGATCAGACGTTCCTGGACCAGCTGCTGCATGAGCTGGACGAAGCCCTGACCTTCGACCTCGCCGAGCAGGTTGCCGACCGGCACCCGGAGACCGTCGAAGAACAGTTCCGCGGTGTCCTGACTCTTGCCACCGATCTTCGACAGCACGCGGCCACGCTGGAAGCCCGGAGTGTCATCGGAAACCTCGGCGAGGATCAACGACACACCCGCCGCGCCCTTGGACGGGTCCGTCTTCGCGGCGATAATCACAGCGTCGCAGTGGAAACCGTTGGTGATGAACATCTTCGAACCGGTGATGACGTACTCGTCGCCCTCGCGCACCGCGCGAGTCTGGATGTTCTGCAGATCCGATCCGGTACCGGGCTCGGTCATTGCGATCGAGAGCACGTACTCCCCCGATGCGGCCTTCGGCAGGATCTTCCGCTTCAGCTCTTCGGAACCGTAGTGGTAGACGTACGGCGCGACGATGCCGCTGTGGACAGCGATGCCGAGCGATCCGTCGCCGCTGTACATCTGCTCTTCGAGAATTGCCGCCTCATGCGCGAACGTGCCGCCACCGCCGCCGTACTCCTCGGGGATCATCACGCACAGCAGGCCGAGTTCGCCGGCACGGTTGTACAGGTTCCGATCCGGATAGCCCTGCTTGACGAACTTCTCTTCGTTCGGGACGACCTCTTTGACGAAGAAGCTGCGCGCAAGATCGCGAACTGCCTCTACCTCGTCGTCACTCCACGGCGCACGTACCGACACGGAAAACCTCCACTGCATTCATCGACGTTGATGAACACCAGCGTGACACGCTATTGGCAATCCGTCAATAACCCTGTCGGAAGTCTCTGGTCACCGCTTCCCCGGTATTCGAATGCACCCGCTCGGTCATGTCGAACGACCCGTCGTTCCGGATCCGCAGGATTGTGCTCGCCCTGGTCCCGTACTCCGGCGTCGCAATGAACAGCGACGAGACGGCGCGTTCCAACTCACGCGGAATGCCTGTCGCCGGTAGCTCGGCATCCGGCGCCGGGGTGTCGTCGGCCAGCAGCCCGAGGTACGGGTCGACAGGCCCGTCACCGTGATCGGTCTGGAGCACCGATGTGAAACCCGCGATCCCGTTGACCACCTTCGGCCAGGGGGTATCGAGAGCCGCGTTCGAGACTCCGTGCACACCCGGCTTCACCACCTGCGGATCCCCGGAACGGTTGCTGTACCACCACAATTCGTCGTGATCGGCGACAAGTAGATTGAATCCGTTGTACTGCTCCCCCGCCGCTTGCACCCGCTCGAGGTACGTCGCCGGGTCATCCTGCGACAGTAGATAATTCGCAACGAGTTCCCCGCGCGAACGGGGATCGGCGACCTCCCGGCCCGGCTCGCGTACGTTCGTCACCGCGGCGACTCGCCCGTCCGCCGTGATTCCCATCCAGGTGCCGTGCGCGCCGGGAGCAAGATCGCGACCCGCGAGAACGGGCGGTTGCGTATCCCACCAATGCACCGGAGCCGACTCGCGCGCGTAGAACTCGTCTCGGTTCGCGGCGAACACCAGCGGATAGTCCGGGTGCGCGTGCCACGAAACCAGGATCAGACACATACCGCCTGTCTACACCATCGGCCTTACCCCAGGTCGGCGTCGACGATCGCGAGTACCCGGCACGGTCCGCCGGACCCGCCACGATGCGTCGGCGCGCCGACCACGACAAGTGCGCCGATCGCAGGAACGGCCGACAGATTTGCCAGAGCCTCGACGCAGTACCGGCCTGCGCTCAGTAGCGCCGAATGAGCGCCGAATTCGCGGCTGCTCGAACAATCGATACTCAACGTGTCGACACCTAATCCGACGATGTCGCGCTCGCGCACGAGAAATCGGACCGCTTCCGCGCTGAAGCCCGGCGCGTGTGCGATGCCTTCGGAATCGAGGTTGACGAACGCGCCGGGAGTACCGAGCCGCACATCCCACCCCGAGTTCATGGCGACGAAGGCGCGGTTCGGCACACAGCCGTTGGCGCGCTCCCAGTCGGCGATGTCACCGACCGTCAGGACGGTGTCGGCATCGTCGGCCGCGCGTCCGGAGATATCGATGACGACCAGCGGAGCGACCAGGTCTGCGGCGGGAATGAGGTCCGTGGACAGTCCGTCGGCGGCACGGTGCGAAGGCGCGTCGACATGGGTGCCGACATGCTCCCAGTACCGCAATTCGTTCATCTCGAAGCCGTCGTCGGCAACGGACGCGACTTCGGTCATCTCGAACGGCGCATCGCCCGGCCACAGCGGAAACCCCGTATGAAGGGTGTGTGTGAGGTCGAAAACCTGTCCAGGCTTCATCACGCGATCCAATCCCAGATGCGGTGCGTTGCCAACCCCTGGTAGACGTTGATCCGTGACGTCACAGTGGATTCGCACCGCCCAGTCCCTCCCATCGGCTCGCGGCGTGCTGCTGTGCTTCCCGCACGGCGGTGGAACTGCCGGGGCATACCGGGCTCTGGCTGCGGCGCTGACACCCAAGGTCGAGGTGCTGACGGTCCAATATCCCGGTCGGCAGGATCGCCTCATGGATCCCATGGTCGCCGACCTCGTGGCCATGGCCGCCGCCGTCGCCGACGAACTGCAGGTCGATCCCACGCGACGACTCGGTGTGTTCGGCCACAGCATGGGTGCAACCGTCGCATTCGAGGCCGCCCGCCTGCTCGAGCAGCGCGGCACCCACCCGACCTCGCTGTTCGTGTCCGGTCGGCCCGCGCCACAGATCCCCGAAGCTGCGCGCCTGCACCTCGCGTCCGACACTGCGCTGCTCGACGACATGCGCCGTCTTGGCGGACCCGACTCGCAGGTCGTCGAGGTGCTGACAGCCAACCCCGATCTGGCCGAAATGGTCCTGCCGTTCGTCCGCAGCGATTACAAGGCTGTCGAGACCTACACCTTCGTCCCGGGACCCGATGTTTCCTGCCCGCTGACCGCGCTCCTCTCGACTTCGGACCCTACGACCTCCGAACCCCAGATGCGGGCGTGGAGCGACCGCACGACAGGCGCTTTCGAGCTGGTCAAGTTTCCCGGCGGGCACTTCTACATCGACGACAACCTGCCCGCGGTCGCCGAGACGATCACCACACGATTGCTGGCCTAGAGCACAGCGGGCGGCATGGGATACTGGTTCGCACCCATCCGCCCTGATCAGCCGAGGAATGAACACCCAAGTCGATGGCCGAGACAACACCGCAAGCACCTGCCACCATCGACGCGGCCGACCTCGACACCTGTCTGCGAGTGCTGGAATCCGCCGCCCTCCTCGACGACGACCACCCCGATTCGATCGCGGTGCAACGCGCCGTCGGGCACATGTTCAAGAAACTCAAGAAGCGCAGACGAGACGCAGCGCGCGATGCGGTGTCCGCCGCCGACCGCGCGGTCGTCGCGGCGACCGCCACAGGTTCCCCCGAGCGAATCGATGACGAGACCGCGGGAATCCCACTCACCTCGAACGCCGAAGGCGCCATCGCCGGCACCCTGATCCGGCCACGGCCCTGCTACATCTGCAAGACCAAGTACACGCGGGTCGACGCGTTCTACCACCAACTCTGTCCGGATTGCGCCGCATTGAGCCGGTCGAAGCGCGACGCTCGCACCGACCTCACCGGTCGGCGGGCGTTGCTGACCGGTGGCAGGGCCAAGATCGGGATGTACATCGCGCTGCGCCTGCTGCGCGACGGCGCGCACACGACGATCACCACTCGCTTCCCCAACGACGCGGTCCGCCGCTTCAAGGCGATGGAGGACAGCGACGAGTGGATTCATCGGCTGCACGTGGTCGGAATCGACTTGCGCGACCCAGCACAGGTCGTCGCTCTGGCCGACAGCGTCGCCGCACACGGTCCGCTGGACATCTTGATCAACAATGCCGCCCAGACGGTGAAACGCTCACCGGGTTCCTACGGAGCGCTCGTCGACGCGGAGTCCGGTCCGATGCCGATCGGCGCACTGCCGGACATTCTCACGTTCGGCAAGACAATGCAGGCCCACCCGACATCTCTGACCAGTTCGCTGTCATCCGTACTCGACGTCACCGATCTCGCACTGGTCGCCAAATCCGCTACACCGGAACGCATTTCGAAGGGCATCGCGATCGATGCCGGTGGCCTGGTCCCCGATCTTGCGCACACCAACAGCTGGGTCCAGACCGTCGGCGAGGTCGATCCCGTCGAACTTCTGGAAGTGCAGCTCTGCAATTCGGTCGCGCCGTTCATCCTCGTCTCGCGGTTGCGGCCAGTCATGGCGGCCGCAGCTGCGCACCGCAAGTACATCGTCAACGTCTCCGCGATGGAGGGTCAGTTCAGTCGTGCCTACAAGGGCCCGGGCCACCCGCATACGAACATGGCCAAGGCCGCGCTGAACATGCTCACCCGGACGAGCGCCAAGGAGATGCTGGACGTCGACGGCATTCTGATGACGGCCGTCGACACGGGCTGGATCACCGACGAACGCCCGCATCCGACGAAGATGCGCCTGGCGGACGAGGGTTTTCACGCTCCGCTCGATCTGGTCGACGGCGCAGCCCGCGTGTACGACCCGATCGTCCAGGGCGAGCACGGAAACGACCTGCACGGGTGCTTCCTGAAGGATTTCCAGCCGTCTCCCTGGTAGACCCGCACCAAACATGGGTACCGTCCTGGGTATGGGCGAGGACGTCGAGGTACGCAAGTTCACTCGCCAGGACCGGCAACGGTTCCGGGCCAAGGTGAACCAGTGTTTGGAGGCACTCGGTTCCATGCTCGCCGACGGCCAGTTCGAGGTCGGCGATCCGCGCATCGGGATGGAGATCGAACTCAATCTCGTCGACGAGGCGATGCAGCCCGCGATGGCGAACGCTGAGGTTCTCGATGCGATCGCGGACCCCGATTTCCAGACCGAACTCGGCCAGTTCAACATTGAAATCAACGTGGCGCCAAGACTTTTGCAGGGCAACCACGTTCGCGAACTCGAGCGCGATCTGCGGAAATCGCTCAATTCCGCCGACGAACGGGCACGGTCGGTCGGTAGCCGGCTCGCGATGATCGGCATGCTGCCGACGCTGACCGAGCAGCACTTCGAACACAAGTGGATCTCCGCGAATCCCCGGTACGACTTGCTCAATCAGCAAATTTTCGCCGCACGGGGCGAAGATATCGAGCTGCAGATCGCCGGCGAGAAGTTGCCCGGAGCAACTGACACCGAAGAGCTTTCGACGATCTGTGACACGATCCTGCCCGAGGCAGCGTGCACGTCGATGCAGTTGCATCTCCAGGTCGCACCGGAAGCCTTTGCCGCACACTGGAATGCCGCGCAGGCGCTCGCCGGTGTGCAGGTGGCCCTGGCAGCCAATTCGCCGTTCTTTGCAGGCAAGGCACTGTGGCACGAGACTCGGCTGCCCATGTTCGAGCAGGCAACCGATACTCGTCCCCAGGAACTGAAAAACCAGGGCGTGCGGCCGCGCGTCTGGTTCGGTGAACGGTGGATCACCTCGATATTCGATCTGTTCGAAGAGAATTCGCGCTACTTTCCCTCCCTGCTACCCGTGTTCTCGGACGAGGACCCGCTTGCCATGCTCGAGCGCGGCGAGGCACCGCGGCTGGCGGAACTGAAGCTGCACAACGGAACTGTGTATCGCTGGAACCGGCCGATCTACGACATGGTCGACGGCAAGTATCATCTGCGCCTGGAAAATCGCGTCCTGCCTGCCTGCCCGTCGATAATCGACACGCTTGCCGACGCCGCGTTCTACTACGGTGCCGTGCACTCGCTGGCACACGCCGATCGGCCCGTCTGGACGCAGATGTCGTTCGACGCCGCGGGAGAGAACCTCCGCGCCGGTGCACGCTGCAGCTTCGACGCCCGCCTCTACTGGCCGGAGGTCGGGTGGGTCAGCCCGCAGGAACTGGTCCTGCGGCGCCTACTTCCCATGGCGCAGGCGGGTCTTGCGGCCTACGGCGTCGACTCCGACGTCATCGACCGCTACCTCGGCGTCATCGAGGCCCGATGCCTGAGCAGGCGGTCCGGCTCCGGGTGGCAGCGAGAAGCGGTTGTCGCCCGCGAGCGCGCTGGCGACTCGCGCGAGGTCGCCCTCGCGGGCATGCTCGCCGACTACGTCACCAATATGTCCGAGGGCGAGCCTGTCCACACCTGGGGTTGGTAGTTCTCGGGGTCAGAGCTCTCGGGGTCAGACCCAGCCGCTGCGAACCGCATGGGCAGCGGCCGCGGCTCGCGACGAGACGCCGAGCTTCGTCCTGATGTTCGCGACATGGCGGTGGACGGTGTGGGTGCTCAGCGTCAGACGCGCGGCGATCTCCTGGTCGGTCAATCCCTGTGCGATCAGGACGACGACCTCACGCTCGCGTCCGGATAGGTCCTTCGGCACCGAAGGTTCGGATTGCCGCGGTGCCCCGAGAAATTCGAGGATGGCGTCCGTGATCGCGACCGAGTCGCCGCGCCACGGGTAGTGATCGAGACCGTCGAGCGCAAGGAACTGTGCACCGGCAACACTGCTCGCGAATCTTCGGCCGAGTCCGAAGGGAATCGCTTTGTCCTGCCTGCGATGCATGACGAGCGTGCGCGCGTCGATGCTCGTCAGACAGGCACCGGCGTCGAAATCGTAGACGGCACGCAACGTCTCCGCAGCGACCTCCGCAGTCGCCGAGGCGCGCTGAAACTCGACGAAATCGCGCCGATCGTCGGCAGATGCGTCGGGCAGGAAGATGTCCGCCAAGTACTTCGACGCAACACCCCAGTGCTCGGCGACGAGCGCGACGATGGCATCCCGGGCCTTCGCATCGGCGATGTCGGTTCCGCGAATATACGAACCGTAGATGACCAGATTCCCAACCCGATCGGGATTGCGGCTGGCGTAGCAGGCCACCACACCGCCGCCCGACGACATTCCCGCCAGGTCGAACCGCGACGACCCGAATTCTGCGGTAGCTGCCTCGATGACAGCGCTCAGATTGTCGACCTCGGCAGCCAGTGTGACTCGGTAACCGGGAGCCGGCCCCGACAGACCGATACCTGGGCGATCGTAACGAATCACGGTGCGCTGCTCTGCGATTCGACCGACGAAACTGCGGAAAAGGCTGTTCTGCCAATCCAAATCGAGATGGCTGCACCACCACCCACCGACGACGAGCGGCGGACCGCTACCGATAGCGGACCATGCGAGGTCGCGTCCCGCGACCTCGGTCCGAAAGAGTCGCTGCTCCGCCGCATGCACACCGCGAGTGTAGAACGCCCGCGCCGTTTGCTGCGGCTCAGGTCAGCGCGATCCAGACGGCTTCGGACTGCGCGACCGTGTGTCCGGCACCGTCGATCAGCGCAGCGGCCGTATGGTACTTGCGTCCCGATATCGAAAGAGTCCAGCCGACGGCGACCAACTGGTCTCCCACGTGTATCGGCCTGCGCTGCACCACAGTCAGCCGGCCGAGCAGGCAGAGCGGTCCCGCGGCAAGTACTTCCGGTGGATAGCTCGAGCAGTCCAGTGCGGCCCAGACTATTTCGGGCCGGACCACGCCGTTGAAGGCGACCGAGGCGTCCGGAACGAACGGCGTCGCATTGACCCCGGGGGCACCCGCTAGCGGTCCGGGGGTGACGTGCAGACCGTTCGTTCGTTCGGGGCCGCAGACGAAGCAGTCCGACAGCAGGTGCCGAGAACCCAGCCACGGATGACTCTCACGGGCGGCGCGTGCCTGCTCCATCGTCGGTCGTGCCGATACAACCACTACGCCGGGATCGACGGCGACTGCTTCGGCATAGACGACGTCGTCGGCGATCACACGAAGCACACCGTCGCTACCGCCGCGCACCTGGAGTTCGGTGTGCAGTGGCGGTGGCTTCCGGAGCGTGACCCGTGCCGGTCCGTCGACGAAGGCCGCGATCCGACCACAGGCGTATCCGCCGTTCGCGCTCGCCGGGGGGCCGTTGTAGCGGTCGTCGATGACCAGCGTGCCGACGAGCGCACCGATTCCAGCATCGACCTGGGCCGTTGCGTGACTTGCGATTCCGTCGTACATGATGCCTCCGATTGCGTTGTGGTTGCATCAAGTTGACCGCACCGCGGCGGCCGCTCGCATCGCGCAAAGGGGCCAAATCCCGCTGGCCCGAACGGGCCATCGGGCGGTCCTACGGCATCTCCCACGGTGCCTGCGGCAGCGGGTGGCCGGTCTCGATGATCGATTTCAGGTTCGAAAGTACCGCCGCCCAGCCGCTCGCGGCATCCGCCCGCTCGTCCTCGTCAGCTAGGTCTTCATGTGTGACGGTGAGCCGGACGATATCGCCGAACGGCGCGATGTCGAAGGTCACCCGCGAGGTGCCCTCCGCCGACTCGCTGTCCGGATCGGCCCAGGTCGTGACGAGGCGGGTCGGGCGAGCGCTCTCGACAACCGTCCCGACCACGTCGGCCGTTCCCGATCCGTCGGTCCTGCGATGCTCCCAGCGTGATCCCTCGGCCCAATCCGACACGTTGCTGTGACCCCAGTAGCGGGCGGTGAGGTCCGCGTCGGTCAACGCATCCCACACCTTTTCGGGCGAGCTTTCGATATAGATCACGTACACGTGTGACGGCTTGTCAGTCATTTCTTCCTCCGCTAGTCGTTTGACCGAGCTGAGCATTCGTAGCCGCGGCCGTTCGAACTTGTCGATCCACCGCTCTTGAATATCTTGGAGCGGAACGGGATTGAGATAATGCAATTTCTCCCTCCCCCGCCGGACCGTGGTGATGAGATTCGCGGCTTCGAGCAGGTCCAGATGTTGCGTCGCAGACTGTCGCGTCATGTCGACCCGCTCGCACAGCTCTGCCAGAGTCTGCCCATTGCTTTCGTGCAGGCTGTCCAAAAGCTTGCGCCGCGTTCGGTCCGCAAGAGCTTTGAATACGACGTTCAGCTCGTCCGGCACTACCCCACAATATGCAGGCATTTACCTGCATGTCAATGCGACGACTCTCCAGCACGCGAAAGGTCGGGCACTCCGGGCGGACATTTCTTGCCCGCGGAAGTACCCGACCTGGTCACTCACGACATCGCGTCCGACGCGGACGCGAATCAGCTCACTTCTTGTCTTCGCGCCCCTTGAACTCTTCCATCGAGCTGTAGACACCGACGAGGTTGAGGAAGGCGTCGCGAACCTTGACCGGCAGCACCCCGCCGAGCACCTTGTTGAGGCGCGAGGTCCACGGCAGGATGACGAACGGCTCGCCCTTCTGCATGGCTTCCCACGCTGCGTTCACCACGTCGTCCTGCTCGAGGATCGGCGTCAGGAACATCTTCTTCGCACCGTCGAACATGCCGGTGTTGATGTAGGTCGGGCAGACCGTCGTCACTCGGACGTGGTCGTGCTTGGCCTGCTCGAGCTCCAAGCGCACCGAATCCGACCAGCCGACAGCTGCCCACTTCGATGCCGCGTACACGGCCATGCGCGGGTTAGCGACGAGACCCGCGGAGGACGCGATGTTGATGAGCCGAGACTCGTTGCCGGACTCGATCATTCCCGGCAGGAACTCCAGCGCGACGTACATCGGCGCGAGCGAGTTGATCGCGACCGTCTGCTCGATGTCGCGACGGTTCGCGGTCTCCCAGAAGTACGAGTTTCCGCGGACGATGCCCGCATTGTTGAACAGAATGTCGATGGTTCCGACGTTCTCGCGCACCAGCTTGGCCGCCTCGGCGATCGACTCCGGCGAGGACACGTCTACGACGTACGTGTGGACGGTCCCTCCCGCGGCTTCGAGCTCGGTTGCGGTCTCTTTCAGGTTTTCAGCGTTGATGTCCCACAGCACAACGGCTTTGGCCTTCTCGGCAACGGCGCGCGTGGCGAAAAGCTTGCCGAGGCCCATTGCCGCACCGGTGACGAGGACGGTCTTGTCGGCGACGTTCTTCATAAGGTTTCTTGTCCGTTCTTCGATAGCCCGTTTGGGAGATTACTTGAGGCCGACCAGGCGCATGGCCCGAAAAGCCAGAGTCATGGTCGCGGCCCAGGTCTCGTCCGACATACCGGGAAGCGGCGCGATCGGAAGCAGCCGCTGGACGGCGATCGTCTGCGAATCGGTGTACTTCAGGATGCCGTCCGCGCCGTGCCTGCGACCCGTGCCGGAATCACCGAGACCGCCCGACGGCGCATCCACGCTGCCCCAAGCCGCGATGAAACCCTCGTTGATGTTCACTGCGCCCGAACGCAAGCGCGCCGCAACTGCGCGGCCACGGCCGACGTTGCGCGTCCAGACGCTCGCGTTGAGTCCGTAGCTCGTGTCGTTGGCCTGCGCCACCGCATCGTCATCGCTGGTGGCGCGGTACACGGATACGACGGGTCCGAAGGTTTCGTCGCGGTACACGGCCATGCCTGGCGTGACGTCGGCCAGCACCGTCGGCTCGTAGAAGTAGGGTCCGAGATCGGGTCGCGCCTTGCCGCCCGCGAGAACTGTCGCACCCTTGGCACGGGCTTCCTCGACGTGCGCGCTGACGGTCGTCAGCTGGCGATCGAAGGTCAGCGAGCCCATGTCGCTGTTGAAGGCGAGGTCCGCGCCGAGTTTCATCTTCTCGACCTCGGCGACGAACGCAGCAACCCATTCGTCGTAGATGTCTGTGTGGACATAGATGCGTTCCATCGACTCACACAACTGACCCGCCGAGCTGAACGCAGCGCGGACAGCACCCTTGGCCGACTTGGCGATGTCGGCGTCGTCGAGCACGAGCAACGGGTTCTTTCCGCCGAGTTCGAGCGAGTAGCCGATCAGGCGTTCGGCAGCCTGCGACGCAACCTTGCGACCGGTCGCTGTCGACCCGGTGTAGTCGACGTAGTCGGCACGCGAGATGAGCTCTGTCCCGACGGATGCGCCACGACCGAGAACGACCTGCCACACACCGCGGGGCAAACCTGCCCGCTCGGCAACCTCGTTGGCCCACAGTGTGGTCAGCGCGGTCTGGTTGTCGGGTCGTGAGATGACGGCATTGCCGGCGATGATCGCGGGCAGTGCGTCGGAGGCCGACAGTGCCAACGGGTAGTTCCACGGGGAGATCACGGCCACGACGCCCTTGGGCAGGCGCTCCTCGCTCACCTGGGTCAGGCCCGGGATGACGCCGTTGCGGCGGCGCGAGGCGAGCAGCGACTTCGCGACTTTGGCGTAGTACCGCGCGTTGACCGCCACGTCGCCGACCTCGTCGAATGCATGCGAGCGGGCCTTACCGGTCTCGGTCTGCACGATGTCGAGAATCTGGCTCTGCTCAGCGAGTACAAGGTCGTGGAAGCGACGGAAAACCGCGGCACGCTCGGCGACCGGGCGAGCCGCCCATTCCTGCTGAGCTGCGCGAGCAGTTGCGAACGCGTCTTCGACGTCGGCGACCGACGACTGCGGGAGATCTGCGAACTTGACGCCTGTCGCGGGAGCGAAAACCTCGACCGCCGATGCGCCGCCTGCGACTGCGCGTGCGATGAGTCGCTCTACGAGCTCCACGCGCAAGCCGCCGCTGGCGACCTGCGAAAGCTCGGCAACCGACGTTTCTGTACTCACTGCGCTGGTCGAATCAACTGTGCTGGTCACGTTCGTGCCTCTCGAGATCTTGTGATCGAACTGCATTTAATGAACATTGCTGTTCACCTAACACTAGTGTTAGTTTAAACACGGAGGTGTGATGGAAGTCAAGAGCCAGCCCAAGCGTGGCCGACCGCCACAATCGGCAGAGGACGCCGAGCGTGTCCGCGAGAGCATCGTCGCGGCTACGGCCGAGGTTTTCGCCGAACACGGGTCGCACGGCATGAGCGTCGCGCTGATCCTCGAGCGCGCAGGCATAGCCCGCCCCACCTTCTACCGGTACTTCAGCAATGCCGACGAGCCGCTCAACGTTTTCCTCGACCGCACCGACCAAGCACTCGTCAGAGGCATCGTCGGCGCAATCGGCGAAGCTGACGACGACGTCGCCATGGCCATCGCCGTTATCGATTCCTACCTCGAGTGGGCCGACCACTTCGGTCCGGCGCTGCGCCCACTGTTCAGTGAGCTGTACGACCCCGCCTCCCCCGTATCGGTCCACCGGGAACGCGCACTCGATCAGGTCCGCACACTCGCCGTCGCGCGGATGGTCGAACTCGGGCGACCGGTTCCCGATCCACTCGATCTCGATACTCTGCTCAACGCCTGCGAGTTCATCGTCTATCGCATCGCCGCTACCGAGAATCCCGATGCCGACCTCACTGCCCGCGCCCGGTCAGCGATGATTCGCGTCGCGATCGCGACATTGGGCCAGCCCGACGACCTGGTTCGTGCGCTTTCGGTACCCGGCATCTTTCGATGACGGCATCACGGGTGAACTGTCGATCTACCGTTGACTCATTCGTATAGAGGGTGAGACCGGCAGACAGCCGGTACGGCATTCCCACGAAGGAGTCACCATGGCTCAGTACCTACTCAGTGTCGTTCAGCCGGCAGGGCCGATTCCGCCCGCCGACGAACTGGAGCAGATCGGCGCGCGCCTGGACGCGCTCAACGCCGAGATGAAGGCGGCGGGCGTGTGGGTCTTCGCGGGCGCACTGCACCCACCGAACACCGCGACCGTCCTGCGCCCGAACGGCAACGACGTACTCATGACAGACGGCCCCTTCGCAGAGGGCAAGGAATTTCTCGGCGGCTTCACGATCATCGATGCCGACGATCTGGATGCCGCCCTCGACTGGGGACGAAGGCTCGCAGAAACGATTCCGTTGCCGATCGAGGTGCGTCCCTTCCAGGGCGCCTGATCGACCGTGCCCGTTACCGAGGCCGACATCGCACGCATCTTCCGCGCCGAACACGGACGGGCAGTGGCCGTTCTGGTCGGCGTCTTCAAAGACATCGACACCGCTGAAGACGCCGTCCAGGACGCATTCACCGTCGCCGTCGAACGATGGCCGACGACCGGCCTCCCGCCGAGTCCGGCCGGCTGGATCATCACGACCGCACGCAATCGTGCGATCGACAAACTACGTCGTGAAGCAACGCGAACAGACCGGCAGGCCGAAGCCGCCGCGTTGTATGGGCCTGGGTTGTATGGGCCTGGGTTGTATGGGCCTGGGTTGTATGGGGCCAACGAATCGACCGAGGAGGGACCGGTGCGCGACGAACGGTTACGCCTGATGTTCACCTGCTGCCACCCGGCGCTCTCGGTGAATGCCCAAGTGGCGCTTACCTTACGGTTGCTCGGCGGGCTCACCACGACCGAGATCGCCCGCGCGTTCCTGGTGCCGGAGACGACGGTCGCACAGCGACTCGTTCGCGCCAAAGCCAAGATCAAGGCGGCGAAGATTCCCTACCGGATCCCCCGCGACGCCGACCTCCCGGACCGCATGCGTTCGGTGCTGGCGGTCGTGTACCTGATCTTCAACGAGGGCTACACGGCGAGCAGCGGTGATCGCTTGGTCCGCGCCGAGTTGTGTGGCGAAGCAATCCGACTCGGTCGTGCGTTCGCAACCCTGATGCCGGACGAGCCGGAGGTCACCGGGCTGTTAGCTCTCTTGCTGATCATCGAGTCCCGACGCGATAGCCGCACGAACGCGGACGGCGACCTGATCACACTCGCCGAGCAGGACCGTCGACTGTGGGACGCCGACCTGATCGCGGAGGGGCAGGCACTCGTCCGAGAGTGCTTGCGCCGCAATCGACCAGGGCAATACCAGATCCAAGCGGCGATCAACGCCGTGCACAGTGATGCCCCGACCGGGGCGCAGACGGACTGGCGCCAGATCCTCGCGCTGTACGACCAACTCGCTGCGGTCGATCGGTCGCCGGTCGTGGCGCTGAACCGCGCGATAGCGGTCGGTGAGGTCGACGGCCCCGAAGCCGCACTCGCCATCGTCGACGCACTGGAACTACCGCGCTACCAGGTGCTCCACGCCGCGAGAGCCGAGTTCTTGGCACGCCTGGACCGCATTCCCGAAGCCGCTGCCGAGTACGACGAGGCGATCACACTTGCCGAAAATGCTTCCGAGCGAAGGTTTCTGGAAGGGAAGCGTCACGCACTTCAGCCCGGCGGCGGACATTCGTAGTCGCCCATGAGCATCTGGGCCTTGAGGCTGATGCCCGGTGGTACTTCGACCAACTCGCCGTCCTGAACAGTGGCAGTCGCACGTTGCAGGACAACGCCCTGCGCCTCGAGCCCGAACTCCGAGGTCCCGGAACCCGGCGCAGTCGGTGCGCCGTCGATCACGATGTCGAGCGGATTCTTGTTGACGTAGGTGTTCCCCTGAGCCTGCAGGAATGCATTCGCGTCGAACACATTCAGCACCAGCCCGTTGACCTGGATCTCATCGGTCGACGGATCGTCGTCGCCCGCCTCGATCAACAACGTCACCGTCTGACCGAGCAGCGACGCTTTCTCGGTCAGGCAGATCCCGTTCGCTTGGCCGGTTCCGATCAGGAAAGAGGCGACGTACTCGTCGTAGATGCTGCCGTCGACGTTCTTGACCGGCACCTTTCGCACGATTGCTGCGACGTGGTCCGTGGTCAAGCCATCGGCGGCCAACTGCCCTCGGCTTGTCGTTGCGACGTATGTCGAGCCGAACGCTCCTGTCGCCATGCTGTAGGCCATGCCGAACACGAGCAGGAACGCGGTGCCTATCGCGATCGAAGCTCGGCCCCAGCGGGTCCGGTATTCGACGGATTCCGACGGCTGAGTCGCTGATTCTCGGTCGGTCACTGGGTCACCGCCACGCCCGCCAGCGGGGCGGTCACCGAGGGCAGACCGGGTTCGGTCGTCACCTTGATCGTGTACGCATAGACGTCGAGGTTCTCGGCCGGCAGCATCGCAGGCAGCGGGACCCCGGCATCGATGAAGACCTCGAGCAGCGGCAGCAGTGTCTTCAACGGGAGACACGGTCCAAAGTCAGCAAGCGGAGTGCCCTGGAACTGCGCGAATATCTGCGCGATCGTCGCAAGGACCGAATTCAATCTGCCGCCGAAAACTCCCGCGTACCCCACCGCGACCGCATAGAACGTGTCCGGCGTGACGCAGAGGTCGAAACCCTCGACGGAAAGCCACATCTCGACGATCGACCCCTGGTCGTTGCCTGCAATAGCAGCCTGCGCCGGATCACCCTTGTTCGGATTCGTGATTGCGAAGCGATGACCGCCGACCGTGTGGCTGATGATCGTGTCGTCGAGGTCGATTCGGTTCACGCGCAGGTACACACTCGGCGGCGAGAAGCTCCCGTCCGCAAGCTGCAGCACCTGGTTGACTGCGATTTTCTGTAGTCCGTACACGCGGGCCGTCGGAGCTTCGATCCGGACCGGAACCGAGCTCGGCACATAACCGATCGATGCGGGCGGGTCCGCGGGAGCCTCTTTGAAGCCGAGGCCGGACGCAAGGTTGGCCGGGCCGTACGCGGAGACCGCGATTACCGATGCGGTTGCGAGGATCGTGGCTTTTCGCCGAACGCTGCCGCACCTCGATGTCTTCTCACCGATCATGCGGTCGACTCGCTCGGTTCCTTCGCCGCCCCGGCCTCGGCTTGCTTCGCCTTCGCCGTCTTGCGCAATCCGCGCCGACGAGCTTTCGTCGCACCCCAGCTCAGCGTCATGGCGCTGCCGATGATCCCGAAGAACATGCCGATGAAGAAGCCGCCCAGATTGGAGATAACGAACGAGGCGACCGCGAGCAGAAGCCCGATGAGTCCTGCGAAGAAGCGCTGACTCGGCGCAAGCCACGCGGCAACACCGCAGAGGATCAGCCCGCCACCGGACAGCCAGCCGCCGAACCCGGTCAAACCGGCAGACATCATGATCTGCAGTTCGACCATCGACATCCGCAGGATGAACCAGCCGCCGAGAATCATCCAGAGGCCGCCCCAGAACGGCCGGGTCCGGCGGAAGCCGCGAAACCATGCCCTGGCCAGGGCGACTCGCGGCTTCGCCAGCGCGACGATGGCAGCGACGGTCGGGAGTTTCTTCGCCGGCGCCGACTCCGTTTCGCTCTGCTCCGCGTCGCTTTGCTCGGTGTCGTGGGCGCTCAGCAACTCGTGACCTCCCCCGCCTGGATCGACGCTTCGAACACCGGCGCCTCGAGGGAGCCGAGGATGCTCGCGCCGTAGGCACTACCGGAGACGTCGTTGAGCACGGCGGTGCCGTTCGTCGCGTCGAGGCCGAAGCCACCGGGCTGGCCACCGAGCGACTGCCCGTTCAACGAGATCTCGTCCGCGGATTTGCCGAGCAGAGCATTTGTCAGCGCCACGTCATGGGCGACCAGACCCTCGACGTCGAACTGCACGTTCGCTCCGGTTGCCTTCTGCTCGCCTTCCGGCACGGAGAGGACCACCGAGTACGTCACGCCCATCAGGGACTGCTTGGCGATCATGCAGATTCCGTCGATCTCACCGCTGCCGAGCGCCGCGTGCAGAATGCCCTTGGGCGTGCTGTTGCCCTGGTCGTCCTTCACGCTCGCCGAGGCCATCACGATCCCGAGGCCCTGGGCCGTGACCTTGTTGATGTGCAGATCGATCGGCTGATTGGCAACGTTGAAGTTCGCGGCGAGCGCACCTTGGCTGATCGCGGTGCCGATCGCGACAACCGCCGCACCGGTCGGGATCAAGACCAGCGACCCTCGGCCCCACCGAGTCCCAGCCTTGGCTTTGCCTTCGGATTCCTCGAGCAGATGATCGCTCCAGGAATGGACGGAGGCGGTGGCTCGCTCGCGGGAGGCGCGCGCGCGATCGGCCACCGCTTCGCCGATGCCGCTGGCCAGGCGCGGGACTGAGAGTTTCATTTGGTGGATCCTTCCAGCGTGCGTGGAGCAGGTGTTTCGATGTCGGCCGGCCGCCAGCCGAAGGCCATGCAGCCACCGGCGATTCCGAGCATCATCCCGACGACGAATCCGCCGAGATTCGACACGGGAAACGAGACGAGCGAGACGAGCACGGCGACGACGCCCGCAGCCCGTCGCAGATCCGACCGAAACCAGACGGTCAGACCCATTGCCATGAGCAGCAGGCTGCAAAGGTAGCCGCCGATTCCGCCGATACCGAGATGAACGATTTCAGTTATCGGGCCAAGCGGTAGCCAGCCGATAATTGCGCCGCCGACGATCATGAAAAGCCCGCCCCAGAAAGGCCTGGTCCAGCGGAACTCGCGGAAACGCGTCAGCAATTTCTTCACTCTGTCACCTCAGTAGCACTCGCCGTTTTCGGTGCCACTGCCGTGACCGATCTTCGGAATCCCGATTCCGTTCAGCTGCGCTGTTCCCGAGATGGTCGCGCCGCTCGCGGAGGCGCGCAACTCACCCATCTTGACGAGCCCCGGCACCTCGAGCCCGAGGGCTCCCGAAGGCCCGCCGGACAGGTCGTTGAGTTCGGAAGCGTCCTTGTTGATCAACACCGGTGCGTCGACGTTGGCCGCGTCGGTAGCCGGAGCTTCGCCGTTGTTCGTCGACGCACTGAGCGACGCGCCACGGATATACATCTTGTCGGCCGCGGCCTCCATGTCTTTGACCGTCGTATTTCCGCTGCTACTGATCTGCAGCGTGTTTGTTCCGACGATCGGCAACGTCAGCACGAGGGAAATACACATTCCCTCCGTGAGCTCCGCCTCCGGCAGGCCGGCCATCAAGACAGGCGCCTGCGAACCGTCTTTCATTTTGATCGAGCTCGGATATGCGGAAAGCCCTTGCGGCGCAATCGCAGCGGCGCCGTTCGAGGTGAGCTTGAATTGCTGACCGGAAATCGCGAGGTGCAGTGGAAGTACGCCCTGAATGGTCATTACGGTCAGCGCGAGTACGCCCAGAATTGCTGGAATGAAGAGCATCAACGCCTGTCGCCACCGCGTACGGCCGCGGTCTGCTTTTTGCATTGTGCCCCCTCGCGGTCGGTCGCAGATAGCCGACAAACTATCGCACAAGCCCACCCCGCCGTGGCGATTGCTGATTATTTTCCTGGGTCAGCGAGTCTCAGACACCTCTTGGTCGTTCTCGGCGCCGGTGTAGAAGGCGATGGTCCGGTTCCCGACCGTCCGCGCATGCTCAGGATCGGTTCCGGAAGCGATATCGGCGTCACTCCAACCCACACCGCTCGCCGTTATGAACTCGATTCCTTCGGGGCTCATCGACCACTGCTCGAATGCCGCGGGGTCGACGGCAGCACCGGAAGCCAGGTGCATGGCCAGCCCGCGCACGCTCAATTCCCAGCCGATCCCCACCGCGCCGGGCCCGTACTGCGTCCATCTCTCGTCGTCGACATGCGCGATGTGTTCGAGTTCGAATCGCGTCCGCTCCGCACCCTCGGATACGAGCCGCAGCTCGATCCAGCTCGTATCGCCACCGTATTCCCAAGTAGCAGTGAAGCTTTCCGGCGGATTACAGGTCTGCACCGTGCCGCCCGCGTTGCCTTCCAACTGATACCGACCGCCGATTCGCAACTCGCCGGTAACCGGAAGGAACCACCTCGGAATCCGCTCGGCATTGGTACATGCGTCCCAGACATCGTCGATCGCGGAATTGTAGGACTGACTGATCTTGGTCACGCGCGCTTCGCCCGACTCGAGCGTTCGGCTGCCGACCACGCGTCGGACGGAATTGATCTGGTCGGTTACGTCGGTCATCACGAATCTCCTCGGTTTCGGTCTTCTTCTTGTTGCAGCCGGCGCTCTCGCTTACCACGCGCGAGCTCGGTCTCCAGCGCCGCCAGACGGGGTGCCCAGAATCTGCGGAACCCGTCCAACCACTGATCGACGTCACGCAGGGGGCCGGCGTCGACGGCGTAGAGCCGTCGCGCACCATCGCGCCTGACAGTGGCGAAACCGTTCTCTCGCAACACCTTCAGGTGCTGTGAGACGGCCGGTTGACTGATCCCGAACTCGTCCCGCACCACAGCGCAGATTGCGCCCGAAGTCAGTTCACCTTCTGCGAGCAGCTCGAGAATCCGGCGTCTCACCGGATCCCCCAGGACGTCGAATGCGTGCACGAGGGAAAGCATATCAGGCGTTGCTTATATAAGCAACGGATGAAATCAACCTAAATCGGCTTGACCGGCCGCACACGCCCTGACAAGCATCGCTGTCATGGAGTCTGCACCGAAGGATCGTGACCTCACCCGCAATGTCGCGCTGGTCTGCTTCGCGAGCGGACTGGTGGGAATCTCGTTCGGCGCCATCACCGTTGGCGCCGGCCTGCCGATCTGGCTCCCGATGTTGCTGTCCGTGCTGGTCTTCGCCGGCGCGGCCCAGTTCCTGTTCGTGGGCATCATTGCCGCAGGTGGTAGCCCGATCGCTGCCGTGCTGGCCGGCGTGGTCGTCAACGCACGCCACATCCCTTTCGGCATGGCGGTCGGACCTTCGATCGGCACATCCTGGCCACGGCGAATCATCGGCAGTCACTTGATGATCGACGAAGCGGTTGCCTTCGCACTTGCGGAGAAAGACGCCGGACGCCGCCGCAAGGCCTACTGGGCTTGCGGTGTCGGGCTGTTCTTCACGTGGAACGTAGGAGTGCTCGCGGGTGCTTTCGGCGGCACCGCAATCGAAGACACCGACACCCTCGGTTTGGACGCAGCATTTCCGGCCGTCCTGCTTGCTCTGGTGTTGCCGGCGTTGCGCGATCGGCATACTCGCAACGCCGCGCTGGCCGGTTCCGTCGTCGCTGTCGCCGCTGCGTCGTTCGCGCCGGCCGGCCTGCCGATACTGCTGTCCCTCGCCGGCGTTCTCCTTGTCGTTCGACCGCGTCGCTCGAAGCCGGCAACGGCATGATCTCCACGACGACGCTCGTTGTCGCCACCTGTGCCTTGGCAGTCGGCACCTACGCCGCTCGGTTCGCCGGGCCCGTTCTACGTGCCCGGATTCAGCTCTCTCCGCAATTCGAAATGATCCTGGCGACTGCGGCGGTCGTCATGCTCCTCAGCCTCGCCGTGACGTCAGCCCTGTTCGAGGGGCACGATCTCGCGGGAGTCGCCAGGCCGGTCGGCGTCGCTGTCGGTGGCGTACTCGCATGGCGCAAGGCACCCTTCGCCCTCGTCGTCATCGCCGCGGCAGCGACCGCCGCCGGCCTGCGGTATCTCGGTGTGGCCTAGCCGCTGCCGCTGGGCAGCAAACCGTTCAGGAAGCCTGAAAGTCCTCCGAACGGGTCCGCGACCTGGGGCGCAGGCGGATTCGGATAGCCGTTCTGCTGCCAATCGCCCTGGTTCCAATCGCCCTGGTTCCAGTCGCCGTCGCGGTGATTGCCGTCTCGCCACTGGTCACCGCGATTGCCGTTGTCCCGATGGTCGTCACCCTGGCCCTGCCAGTTCCGGTCGACCGCGACGACGCTCGACGTCGTGTCCGCGAGCGCCGGAGCGGCGAAGGCCGCCACCGGAACGGCGACCAACGCGCCGGTGACCGCAAGTCGTGCCAGGAGACGACGTGCGCGTCGGGGCCGAGCTTGGATGTCCCTGTCGGGTTTGATGTCCATGTCGATCATTCCTTCACATGTCGGACGGTGCACACGCTGAGCACGTGCTGACCTCAGTCAACGTGCGAAGCCTGGGCGAACCCTGGCACCGGACTGCCAATCCCCTCATATGTCGAGACCGGTCCGGCGGCTACGACGTTCCCCGAAAGATCAATAAACGAGCGAAGGGCAGAGCCACGATGAGCGGTATCAACTATTGGGCGGTCGCGGTCTCGGCACTCGCCGGGTTCGTCGCGGCGTCGGTGTTCTACAGCATTTTTGCCGCGCAACTGCAGACCGTCAGCGCCGCAGCAGCGGAAACGCGACCGCCGGTGTGGAAGATGCTCGTCGAACTGGTGCGGGAGTTCGTCGTCGCGCTCGTCTTCGCAGGAATCGCGAACGAGATTGGAGTCGACAACGTCGGATCGTCCCTGCTGCTCGCCCTCGCATTGTTCGCCGGTTTCCCGCTCGTGCTGTGGACCGGCGCGATCCTGTGGGAGAAGACGCCGTGGAAGCTGGCAGCACTCCACGGCGGCGACTGGCTGTTGAAGCTCCTGTTGATCGGCGCGATCGTCGGAGTCTGGCGGTAGCTAGCGGTCGGTGAGGATATTCGCGGCGGCGATCACGGCACGGAGCGCGGAGTCGGTCGGGCGGTCCGAGATGGCCATCGCCCAGTGCCGCCGGCCGTCGTGCTCGCAATGCACGAAGGTCGCGGTGCCTTCGGTAACCGGCTGCTGATGGAAGGACAGAATCTCGATGCTGCGTCCGGCTTCGTGCAGAACAGCGGTCAGGGCACCGATCGGACCGGGACCGGACGTGCGAAACGCGCGCGTCCGGCCGTCGAATTCGAGTATTGCGTCGTAGTCGTGCAGGCCCGCGCGGCCTTCGGTCATCGACCACGAACCGAGGCGAAGCCCGCCTGAGCTGGGGCTGGGGCTGTAGCGATCGACGAAGTCCGTCCACGACATCCCCTGGGCCTGCGCGCGTAGCCCCCGCGGCATGCCGCAGCCGAAGCGCGCGGTGAATGGGTCCGAGGTGGACGAGCTGATCGAGGGACGGCAATCAGTGATACGCGAAATTGTTTGCATCGAAGTGGTCTTCCGAAGCGAAGGAAGGACCGAAGGGGTAGCACACGACCCGCAGCGAGGGGTCGGTCCGAATCAGACCCCGCTGCGGCGGTGTACTACGAGCACGCGCTTCATGGAAGTCGACAATAGAGATCAGCGTGCCGATACGCAACTGGCTTTGGATCGTGCAAAACTCGACGATTATGCAGGCTCGTCCCCCACATCGTTGGCTGCTTTGCGCGGCGATAGCCGCGTGCGCTGCGTTGTTCGCAACCAGCTGCACGATTCCGACCGATTCGGACCGCGCGGCCAATTCGTCCACGCCTGCACCCTCCTCGACAGTGCCGACGACGCGCGATGACATCTCGACCACTCAGCCGCCTGCAACGTCGACCTCGTCGGCAACCACCACCCTGTCGCTTCCCACGCCAACCGCGGCACTGTGCGCGGCAGCGGCATCCGGGCTGGACTGCGACATGCAGCAAAGAATCGCCGCGGCGAACGAGTACCTCGAAACGCGGCCTGGCACCGTCGGTTACGTACTGCGTGATCGCCGAACGGGCGGGGTCTACCGCAACGAGCGTGCGGCCGACCAGGTCTGGACGGCATCCACGATCAAGCTCGCGATGGTCGCCGCGCTGTTCAAACGGTCGAGCGAGGGCGAGATCACGCTGAGTAGTTCTGATCTGGATCTGATGCAGCAGATGCTGCATTCCTCCGACAACGATGCCGCCGACGCCCTGTGGTTCCGCTATGCCGGTGACGATCACTTCGCCTACAACAACGACTTCTCGCTGCTGGGCATGACCGGCCTGGAACCACAACCCGGCTTCGAGGACTTCTACCCCTACTGGGGCTTCCAGAAGTGCACGCCCAACGATCTCGACCAACTGATGCAATACGTCCTGACGTCGATGGACGCCGAACACCGGACGTTCGTCATCGGCGAAATGCAACAGGTCGACTGGAATCAACAGTGGGGCGTCTGGGGCGCTGGGCCCGAGGCCCAACCCGGAAACAAGGACGGCTGGTCCGAGGAAGACACCGGCTGGGTCATCAACAGCGTGGGCTTCGCGGGTCCCGGTCAGCGCTACACGCTGGCGATCATGAATTCGCTCAACGGCGAGGGCGATTACGACGACGGTGTCGCGACCGAATCCACACTCGCCGAGTTACTACTTGCGGGCAGAAGTTCCGACTAGCCGAGCGAGCCCGGGACCTGCGCCGAACGCGATTCCCAGCCACGCTGCACCGCGTCGAATTCCTCGCGTGACAGCGTGCCGGCCAGATGCTCCAGCGCGACGATCGAGCAATTGCTCTGGTCGAGGATCTCGCGAATTGCGTTCGATACAGCTTCAGCACGACCCCTCGTCGGCTGATAGAAGTACGCACGCTGGCGCTTCTCGCGCTCGACCCAGCCTTTTTCGTGCAGGTGCGTGACCACTGTCAAGACGGTTGTGTATGCCAGCCGCCGGGACTCACTCAGGCGTTCGACGAGATCGTGGACCGACAACATGGTGTCCGCCGCCCACAATCTGTCCATTACTTCGGTTTCGAGTTCTCCGAGTTCGAACATGCCGGGCCCCTATCAGTGGGCCGCGTCGACGGGTCCGAGCATGACGCCGTGCTCGGCCAACCATCCCAGCGGATCGATTTTCTGACCGCCCGGCAGCCAGATCTCCAAATGGAGGTGCGGCCCGGTCGACTGACCGCGGTTACCGATGGTCGCAATGACATCGCCTGCACGCACATGCTGGCCGACAGTCGAGAGAATGTCGTTGACGTGTCCGTAGACGGAGATCGTGCCGTCCGCGTGCTGGACACGGACCCACAGGCCGAAGCCGGAGGCAGGTCCAGCTTCTATGACGGTTCCGTCCATGACGGCGCCGATAGGCGTTCCGATCGGGCCCGCGAGGTCTATACCTGCGTGCAACGAGCCCCAGCGTTCACCGAAGCCCGACGTCAAGATCGCGATGGCCGGCGAAACGGTGTGCGGGCGCATGGCCTCTGCCTCGATCGCCTTACGTGTGGCCTCGGCGACCTGCTCGATCTTCCACGCGGCCCACTCGGCGCGATCGTTACGCAGCACCTGCGTGTCGACAACCGGTGCGTCCCCCTCATGCTCTGCGGCACCGATCGGCATCGCGCCGGCAGACGATGCGCCAAGAAGTGCGCCTGCGACGACGGTCGCTGCAATTACGCGACCTGCCCGCCTGCGGCTTGCGCGATTTCCAAGCGTGTTGTCGGCAGTTGCACGAATTCGACTGGGTAACGAAACGGTTTCAAACATGAAATGACCGTACTACTAACCAACATAGTTTCTGTAATAGGACCGTGATAGTCGAGCGGATTCGGGCCGTGAATCCGGACTTTTAGATGCCAATTCAAAGACGAATTCTCGGATCATTTATGCCCTCTTACCAGCACGTTTACAAGATCAATTGCATTCGTTAGCAGAAGCCGCCTGTAATTCGGGTCACAAACAGGTGTAGAACGCGCGACTCCTTCGGTAAACGCAGTTGCATCTCAATACGATCACAATGCAATACAAAGCCAATACAAAATGATTGACGAGACGCGGGTCACGTAATGCGCGACACACCCCGCAAAACTATGTGTCGGCAGCCATCGGATTACTCGACTTTGCGTATCCGAACAATCGGCCGGCACGGGGGAAATCCACGGCGGGACGCCGAGCGTAGGGCACGCCGGCGCCCTTGCAGCTTTCGGTCGACAGGAGCAAGATCGAGTTCGAGGCTTTCGCCGACTCAGCCCCATCGGCGAGGCGACTCGAACGATGTGGACTCGCGTATGACAGCGCAGTTGGATCCAGCACTCGTCGTCGGCAACAAGGTCGACCGCCGTCGAATAATCGTCCGTGGGATTGTGCAGGGTGTCGGGTTTCGCCCGTTCGTCGCACGCCTCGCTGCCGCCCTGGAATTGAGCGGCCACTGCGGGAACGACGATTCCAGCGTCTTCATAGAGGTCGAAGGTCCCCGTTCTGCTGTCGATTCGATGTGTCGACGACTGCGGAACGAAGCACCACCGCTGTCGGTGATCGTCGACATACAGATCGATTCGATTACACCCCGTGGCGATCGCGGGTTCAGGATTGTCGACAGCAGGCACCTCGGCAACGCACGCACGCTGATCCCGCCGGACGTCGCAACGTGTACTGACTGTCTGCTGGAATTCACGGATCCGGCAGACCGCCGCTACCGCCACCCGTTCGTCAACTGCACCAACTGCGGACCGCGGTTCACGGTCATCACAGACCTGCCCTACGACCGACCCGCGACGACTATGGCGATCTTCCCAATGTGCGCGCGTTGCCGGCTCGAATACGACGACCCCGCCGATCGCCGGTATCACGCGCAGCCGATCTCGTGCCACGACTGCGGACCGCGGATCAGCTTCCGCAAAGACGGGACATCGGTCACCGGCGACGCCGACGTGCTTCGATCCGTTCAGGACGAGCTCGCCGCGGGACGCACGGTCGCAGTGAAGGGACTCGGCGGCTTCCATCTTGTCTGTGATGCGACATCCTCCGCCGCAGTGGCGCGATTGCGAGATCGAAAGCGTCGGCAGCACAAGCCTTTCGCCGTCCTCGCCCGAGACCTGCGGACTGTGGACACTATCTGCCGGGTCGATGACGTGGCGGCCGACCTGCTGACCTCGCCCGCGCGCCCCATCGTCCTACTGCCAAGCAGGCCAAAGGCTTTCGTCGCACCCGAGGTAGCCCCGCACCTCGATGAACTGGGCGTCCTACTCCCCTACACCGCGCTGCACCACTTGCTGTTCGGGCCTGATACACCCCCGCTGCTGGTGATGACATCGGGCAACCGCACCGACGAGCCGCTGTGTTTCGACAACGACGATGCCCTGCACCGGCTGTCCGATATCGCTGACGCTTTCCTTCTGCACGATCGACCGATCGCCGTCCCGTGCGAGGACTCGGTACTGACCACGTCGCGGGGTCGCGTCGTGCCGATCCGCCGATCTCGCGGATTCGCGCCCTTACCCGTGGCGCTACCCGCCCCGGGTCCGGTCGTGCTGGCGGTGGGTGCCGAGGTCAAGAACACGTTCTGCCTGACCCGCCAGGACTATGCATTCTGCTCGGCGCACCTGGGCGACATGGGTTCGCTGGAGAGTCAGCGCGCGTTCGAGAGATCAGTCGAGCAGATGACTGCCATGCACGCCGTGACGCCGGAGTTGGTCGTGGCCGACGACCATCCTGGCTACTCGACGCGGCACTGGGCGCAGCGCTACAGCGACGCCCTCGACGTGCCGCTGCGAACGGTCCAGCATCACCACGCGCACATCGCATCCCTGCTGGCCGAACACGGCCGGACCAGGACGGCGGTGCTCGGCGTCGCCTTCGACGGCACCGGTTACGGCTGCGATCGCACGGTATGGGGAGGAGAATTCCTCGCAGTCGGACCGAACATTCTCGACGCGCAGCGCGCCGGGCATCTGCGCTCGTTCTGGCTTCCGGGTGGGGACGTGGCTGTACGAACGCCCGCGCGGGTCGCGCTCGCACTCCTGGCCGAAGCCGGGATCCCGGCAACCGCAGAACTGGCATGCAGCCGCGCACTCGACGACACTGAGCGTGCACTCGTCGACTCGCAGTTGCGCACAGGTACGGGCTGCGCCCGCACGACCAGTGTCGGACGGCTGTTCGACGGCGTCTCCGCACTCTTGGGTGTGTGCCAACGCGCCTCCTACGAGGCGCAGGCAGCGATCGAGCTCGAGGCACTCGCGCGGTCCGCCGCCCGACCGATCCCACTCGACATCGCTGTGGCAAGCGACGTCCTCGACTTCGCTCCCATGCTCGACGGCCTGCTCACCGCAATCCGCGCGGGTGCCGACGCCGCGGAACTGGCGCTCGGCTTCCATCATGCCCTCGCTACGGCGACTGCCGAGCTTGCGACCCGATCGGCCCGCGAACGCAACATCCCGACCATCGGACTGACGGGCGGGGTGTTCGGAAACCGGTTGCTCTCGGGCCTACTGCAGACCGCGCTGGAGAACAGCGGATTCGAAGTACTGACGCACAACACCGTGCCGTCGAACGACGGTGGACTGTGCCTCGGCCAAGCCGTGCTCGGCATCGCGATGACATCGCGAGGATAGGAAGATCGCCATGACAGCCAGCGCAGACGTCGAACTCGAACTCATCGACGAGGAACTCGCAGCCGATCTCGCCACAGCCGCGCTGGCCCTGGCCCGAAGATTCAACGCAGGCGCGACGCTCTGGACCATCTCACCCCAGTGGGAACCCCACGCCCACCACATTGCCGTCGAATTCGTCCATCCCGTGATCATGGGTAAACGCGCCCTACCGTCTGTCGCATTGGTGGAACCCGACCCCGTCGCGCAATGCAGAGTCGCGACCCGGCCGGGCGACGTCGTCATCGCAGTCGCTTCCGCGGACAACTTGCAGGTGATCGATGCGATGCGCCGCGCACCGGCCTGGGGCGTGGACACGATCTGGATCGGTTACGGCGACCGGCCCGCGGCGGGCAGTGCAACGCACACGCTCTGGGTGAAATCCGACGATCCGATGGTTCCGGCTACCGGACGGTTCGTGCTGATGTATCACCTGCTGTGGGAGCTCACCCACGTGTGCTTCGAACATCCCGGGCTGATGACCGCGATCGAGACCGAGTGCACCGACGACGTCTGCGTGACATGCAGCGACGAGGGCCGGCTCGCCGAAGTGATACTGCCGCCCGAGACCGCGTTCGATCGCGCCTTGGTCAGGACCTCGAACGGTGAGGAATTGGCCGACGTCACCGTGCTGGGCGATGTCGCCGTCGACGACCTGATCCTCCTGCACGGCGGTTCCGCGATAACGCGCATCGCGACCGGCGCGGAGGCTCGGCCATGACCGAGAACACGAACTTCCTCTACCCGTTCATCGACGCCGAGGAAAAGGACGCGACTGCGCTGCTCACCGACCTCGCTTCTTCCGCGCGCGGGAAAGCGGGCGAAAGCGCACGGCTGCAACGCGTTTCGCTGGACGAGTGGGGGTCCGACGTTCGCGAAGCCGGACGAAAGATGGCGGAGCGGTTCGCCGCCGGCGGGCGCCTGTACACCCTCGGTAACGGGGGCAGCTCGACCGATGCGGCAACGCTGGCCTCACTGTTCAGCCGGCCCGCGCTCGGCAGGCCGGTCGCCGCCTGGTCGCTGGCAGCAGACACGTCGGTGGTCACCGCTCTCGGCAACGACGTGGGTTTCGACCTGATCTTCAAACGACAAATCATCGCGCACGCGAAGGAACGGGACATCGCGATCGCGCTGTCCACCTCCGGCAACTCGGACGACCTGCTGACAGCACTCGCCGAAGCCAAAAAACGCGGACTGCTCACGATCGGCTTCGCCGGACACGACGGCGGTCGAATGGCGGAAACCGAAGACCTCGACTTCTGTTTCACCATCCGGTCGCAGAGCATCCACCGGATCCAGGAAAGCCACGCGGTCGTGGGCTACCGCCTGTGGCTGGCAATGCAGGAACGAATGAACGAACTCACTCGAGCCAAAGCCGAAGCAAATGGATCGAACACCATGACAGGGGCGCATCGATGACGAGTACCGCCGATCGCGAAGGCCGGGTCCTCGAGCGAATCGACAAGTTCCGCAAACGCCGACCCCGGCTACTGGACACGGTCGTGACCCTTGCCCACGGCGCCGGCGGAAAGTCGTCCGCGGCGTTGATCGATTCTGTGTTCCTCGAGGCGTTCCGCAATCCCGAGCTCGAGCAACTCGGGGACGCCGCTGTCGTCCCGCTGCCTTCGGGTGAGCGCATGGCGTTCTCGACCGATTCCTACGTCGTGCAACCGATCGAATTTCCCGGCGGCTCGATCGGAAATCTTGCCGTGCACGGAACCGTCAACGACCTCGCGGTGTCCGGCGCTGTCCCGCAATGGCTTTCGGCGGCATTCGTGATCGAGGAAGGCTTCGATATAGGGCGCCTGCGGCAGATCGTCGACGACATGCGCGATTCTGCGGCGGCGGCCGGGGTCCAGATCATCACCGGCGACACCAAGGTCGTCGGCAAGGGCGCCGCGGACGGCGTCTACATATCCACTGCCGGAATGGGTCTCGTGCCCGCGGGCCGATCGTTGTCACCGTTGTCGGTCAGGCCCGGTGACAGAGTCATCGTGTCGGGCACGATCGGTGAACACGGCATGGCAGTGATGCTGGCTCGCGGCGAACTAGCGATCGAGGCCGACATCGTCTCCGACACGGCACCGCTCAACGGATTGGTCGAGGCAATGCTCGCAGCAGCACCCTCGACGCGCTGGATGCGAGACGCGACGCGCGGCGGCGTCGGCACCGTCGCCAACGAACTGGCCCAAACTGCCGGCATCGCAGTCGTTCTCGACGAGAACACACTGCCGGTGCAACCGCAGGTCCTCGGCGCGTGCGACATGCTGGGGATCGATCCGCTCTACGTCGCCAACGAAGGCAAGTTCATCGCCGTTGTTCCGGCTGAAGAAACCGCCGCGGCGCTCGCCGCGTTGCAGGCGCATCCGCTCGGCCAGAATGCCGCTGTGATCGGTGAGTTGCTCGCCGAGCCGCAAGGCATTGTCGCCCTGCGGACCTCGTTCGGCGGCAGCCGAATCGTCGACATGCTCGTCGGCGACCCCCTACCCCGTATTTGCTGAAAGGAGACCGCGATGTGCTTGGGAATCCCGGGGCAAGTCGTGGATATCGTCGACGCCGAACAACACCTCGCAAAAGTCGACGTCAATGGAGTTCGCCGGATCATCAGCGTTCGACTGCTCGTGAACGAAGGCTTGCAAATAGGTGACTGGGTGCTGGTCCACGTCGGCTTCGCAATGTCGAAGATCGACGAGCGGGAAGCCCAGCTGACGCTCGACCAAGTCCAGAAAATGGGCGCCGATTACGTGAACGAGATCGACGCATTCAACTCCTCCCAGATTGCGTGAGGGCACAACATGAAATTCGTCGACGAATTCCGCGATCCGGCTGCCGCGCGCGCACTGGTGAAGTCCATCAACGAACTTGCCACCGGTGAGTACAAGTTCATGGAAGTCTGCGGCGGCCATACGCACACGATCTACCGGCACGGTATCGAGCACCTGCTTCCGCCCAACGTCGAACTGGTCCATGGCCCAGGCTGTCCGGTCTGTGTGATCCCGATGGGCAGGGTCGACGATGCCATGTCGCTCGCCGAGCATCCCGCCGTCATCTTCACGACGTTCGGAGACATGATGCGCGTCCCGGGCTCGCGCGGAAACCTCATCGAGGCCAAGGCCCGCGGTGCGGACGTCAGGTTCGTGTACTCGCCGCTCGACGCACTCAAGATCGCGGTCGACAACCCGTCGAAGGAGGTCGTGTTCTTCGCCGTCGGCTTCGAGACGACTGCTCCGTCGACCGCGGTCACGCTGGTTCGCGCGAAACAGTTGGGCGTGAAGAACTTCACGGTCTTCTGCAACCACGTCACTATCGTTCCGCCGATCAAGGCGATCCTCGAATCGCCCGACCTGCGCCTGTCCGGGTTCCTCGGGCCGGGGCATGTGTCGACGGTCGTGGGCACCCGCCCGTACCGGTTCGTCCCGGAGGTCTACGGAAAGCCGATGGTCGTGGCGGGCTTCGAGCCGCTCGACATCCTTGCCTCGGTGCACATGCTGCTCGAGCAGATTCGTGACGGCCGCTGCGAGGTCGAGAACCAGTACACGCGCGTCGTGAAGACGGAGGGCAACGTAGCCGCATTGCAGCTGATGGCCGAAACATTCGAACTGCGACCGCATTTCGAATGGCGCGGACTCGGCTTCATCTCCCAGAGTGCACTGAAGGTCCATCGCAACTACTCGGAGTTCGACGCCGAGGAGAGGTTCTCGATGCCTGGCATCCGGGTCGCCGATCCGAAGGCCTGCCAGTGCGGCGAAGTCCTCAAGGGCGTCATCAAGCCATGGGAGTGCAAGGTGTTCGGCACCGCGTGCACGCCCGAAACTCCGATCGGCACCTGCATGGTGTCGCCGGAGGGTGCCTGTGCGGCGTACTACAACTTCGGCCGCCTGCACCGCGAAACGTCGCTACTGGTCGGACAACGCGCAGGAGTCTGACGTGCACCCCCCGGGCCATCGCCTGTTCGCGAAGTATGCGTATGCCCCGAATGCCTTGGGCTACTGCGGTCCTGCCGACGCCCAAGCTCTCGAAGCGGTCGCGTGTGGCCGCGACGTCGACCTCGACGTCACCGCCATCGCGCGAAAGTTCAGCGGTGCGTGGCCGTACCAGAAGCTGATCGCCGACCTCAGCGGGAACGACGACCCACTCGACGACCATGTGGTCCGCGCGTACTGGACCGGTAGCGAACTGACCTGCGACCTCGACCGCGCCAGGTTCGGCAGCGAACTGCTGACCCGGTTCGCGTCGCAGGCCGGCAGCTACTGGAAACACCTGAACGAGAATCTCCTCGCCGAGGCGGCGCCGACGCACGCGTTCCATGTGTTCGGTGTTTATCCGTGGTCGCGGCTTCTCGACAGCGGAATGCCGCAGCCGTTGCAGGTCCTCGACTCGTGCCGCATCAGCTGGGGCACGGTCCTCGAGGTCGGCGACGACCTGCTCGCGGTTCGATCCAAGCCGCTTGGGTTCGACGGCCAGTTGTATCTCGACGAGGCGGTCGACCGCCAAGTCCGATACCGAGTCGAGCAGGGCGCGTTCGTGACTCACCTGCACGTCGGTGACATCGTTGCCGTGCACTGGGACTTCGTCTGCGACTGGCTTGCCCCACAGCAAGCCGACGAGTTGGCGTACTGGACCCACTGGCAACTGGAGCAGACGAATCGTCGCCTTGCCGCAGACCGCGGTGCGCACCTGACGATGTAGGCGCTACTCGACGAAAGCCTTCAGCTCGCACGTGATTGCTCTTCATCGTCGTCGGTGCCCGTCAGGTATTCGTGTGGGTGGAAGTAGTGATTCACCCTCGGTTTCTGGTCCGGGTCCAGGTAGGCGGGTGGGATCCAGGTGGTGCGGCCGTTGGTTTTGATCGTTGCCCACCCGGCGCCGTGATCCCCGATCAGGGAGTGGTGGTGATCGCACGCGAAGGTCAACTGATCAATATCGGTGTGGCCCTGCTTTTCTACCCATTCCTGACAATGATGACACTGACACCAGTACCCGGGTTTCTCACAACCGGGGAACGTGCACCCACCATCGCAGGCGTGCAACACGATCCGCTGATCCGCACTCGCCAACCGTTTGTCCCTGCCGAGGTAGAGCGGGCGCCCGTCCGCGTTGTCGAACACCACCAAATAATGCAGAGCGTGGCTCGCCATCCGGATCGGATCCCGCATCGGCAACAACGATCCACCACCGGTGACACCGTGCCCCGACGCGGTGTGCAGATCATCGAGGGTGGTCGTCACGATCACCGTCACCGGCAACCCCCGATGCTGCCCCATCTGACCGGACGCGAGCATGCTGCGGCACACCAATTTCAACGCATCGTGCTGACGTTGCGCCACCGTCCTGGAATCCCGGCGTGCCGCCTCCTGCGTGGGTTCGGTATCCACCACAGGGTGTTCCTCACGCGGATCGCACATCCCAGGCTTGGCGTACTTGGCGAAAATGACCTCCAGGTACGCGCGTAGTTCGGGGTCGGCCGTGAACGTTCCGTGGGACAGTTTGTTCGCACCCTGCTTACCGAGGTGGAAGCTGCGGTGCACGGACCGTTCGTGTTCGTCGTGGCTGCCGTCCGGGTTGAGGTAGGCATCCAACCGGTCGGCGGCTTTGTGCAGTTCGTCGGGCCGCAGCGTGGTGGCGAGGTCGGCCAGGGTTTTCTCGGCCGCGTCGCGCGTGGGGAGATCGATCTCCCGGGGGAGGTGGCGGAAGAAGTCGTCGATCACTTTCACATGCTCGCGCCCGATACTGCCCGCGGATTGGGCGGCGGCGGTGTGTGGTCGGATCGGGTCGAGTCGTTCCCCGGTCATCGCGGTGCGCACGGTCAGGGCTTCGGCGTCTCGGATGCGTTTGTGGGCGTCGGGTGGGGTGATGCGCAGTAGGTCGGCGAGGACGTTCTTGATGCGGCGGTGCCCGACTTCGATACTGGGGGTGTCGAGCAGTCGCATGATCGGTTCGTGGCCCAGTGCGGGCAACCGGCGTGCCACGGTTTCGACGCGGCGCAGAAACTCCAACCGCTCCGGTGTGCTCAGGGTGTCGGTGCGGGTCGCGAACAGGGAGTCGACCACCGCATCCAGTGCGGACAGCAGCTCGTCCACCTTCTCGCAGTCGATTCCCCCACTCGAACTCATATTCGAGACACTACGCCGGGGGTCCGACAAGAAACTTGACCCCGTGACAATTGATACTGTTGTGGCACAAGCGATTCAGCGATCCGCAGCCACAACGACTCCAGCCAAACACAACAACTGCAGACGTTGCGGATGACTGAAACGGGTGCGTCTTGGTGCGGGCGGCGTGGGTGCACGCGTCGAGAGGGCGTTGCCGGCCCATCCCGCGTGTCGTCGCCAGTCAAACCCACCCGACAGGAAGGCTTACCCTCGAGCCGATCCCATGGGGTGGCACCCCACCGAACCGGGGCTAGGTTCGAGGGGTGACGCAATTGCCGGTCATCGACCTGAGAACGCTGGATTCCGAGTCGACGCGGACCGACCTCCGCGACGCCGCGCACGAGGTCGGGTTCTTCTACCTCACTGGTCACGGGGTCGGCGAAGATGAGAGCACGGACGTCCTGAAGCTCGCCCGCCGGTTCTTCGAGCTTCCGCAAGACGCGAAAGACCGGATCGCAATGCGCCACAGCCCGCATTTTCGCGGGTACACGCGACTGGGCCGCGAACTCACGGGCGGACAGATCGATTGGCGGGAGCAGATCGACATCGGACCTGACCGTCCGGCTATGCCTGCAGCCCAAGGCTATTGGAATCTACAGGGACCGAACCAGTGGCCGGTCGAGCTTCCCGAGTTCCGTCCGGCCATCGAAGAGTGGAACAGCAGGCTCGCCGCGATCGGGCTCCGTCTCCTGCGCGCATGGGCAACTGCGCTCGGCGCACCCGCGTCGACCTTCGACGCTGCCTTCGCGACGGCACCGGCGACCCTCACCAAAGTCGTCCGTTACCCGGGCAGCAATAGTCGCGAGCAGGGCGTCGGCGCACACAAGGACGCCGGAGTTCTGACCCTCCTGCTCGTGGAGCCTGATTCGACCGGCCTCCAAGTGGAGGCGCAGGGCCAATGGATCGACGCCCCTGCACTTCCGGGAACATTCATCGTCAACACGGGCGAACTGCTTGAAGTTGCGACCGGCGGCTACCTCAAAGCCACACGCCACAGAGTCTCTTCGCCACCCAGAGGTGCGCAGCGGCTCTCGATTCCTTTCTTCTTCAATCCCGCCCTCGATGCTCGGATTCCAGAAATGGACCTACCGAAAGCACTTCGGCGCAGGGCAACCGGTATCACCGACGACCCGGACAATCCGATCTTCTCGACCTACGGCGAGAACGCGTGGAAGAGCCGACTCCGTGCGCACCCCGACGTCGCGCTCGCGCAACACGGAATCACTGGTCCCGCGGGCGCCCCATCATCTCCAAACCCGCCATAGCTGCGTCGGCGCCCGCTTTGTCGACCTTCTCCATGGCGAAACCCATGTGAATGACGATCCAGTCCCCCGGTTCGAGGGTGACCTCCTCAGGGAGCATCCCGATGTTCACTCGCCGCTGCTCGCCGACCACGTCGACCAGAGCCAACTGGTTGCCGTAGCCCTCGAGCATGCGGACTACTTGGCCGGGGATTCCGAGACACATCCCGCCACCATCCTTTCGACGACGTCGAACACCGCGTCCACAGCAGTCTCGACCGAGTCACGGACGACTTGCGACAGCCCGATTCCCTCGTCGACGCTCTCGACCTGGCAGCCGACCACGACGGTCGGCGGCAGCTCGCCACCGAGCGCGCGCAAACTGGCGAAGACGGCGCCGGGATCCATCGCATGTGCATCGAACTGGCCGACGCCGATATTGGTGCTGTCGTTCACTTCGAACGCCCGGACCGTTCCCGGGGCACCACGATTCGGCACGGCATCGACGAGCACGAGCCCGTCCCAGCCGTCGAGCAACTCGTAGGCGAGATGGACTCCCCGGATACCGAAATCGACCGCCCGCACACCTTCAGGCAGATCTCGAGAGACGAGCCGGCGCAACACTTCCGGCCCGAACCCGTCGTCGCGCAAGAAGATGTTCCCGATGCCGGCGACAAGAATGCGGCGATCGGGTGTGGACTCACCCAGTGGTTGGGCCACTTACATCTTCCGCATACGCATATATCGCTTGATGTCGGGAACCGAGCTGATGCCGATCGCTACGCCGGCGACAAGAACGACCGCCACGACAGCGGTGGCGATCTCTCCGATGATCCTCACTGTCGACTCTCCTTTCCAGTGTTCTCACCCGACGCTGTTCCAGTTCCCTGTAAGGGGACCAGCTCGTCCGGTGCGAAGTAGAGGTACCTGCCGTACCAATCGTGCATCTCCGATGCGGGGTCGTCGACAAGGATTACGCCGACGTGTATTTCGCCGTCGACGTCGCCATGCACGAGCGCGACCCTGGCGGTCTGACCTGCGAAGAACATGTCGTGCGCATCCGCACGACGCGAAGGGCGAAGCGTGACCAGGCTGCCCTTGGCGATCCGAACACCATCGACGACGACGCCGTCCACGTCCGGTTGCACGGACCCGTCGGCTTCCTCCGACCACCATGGGATCTCGTCGTCCAGTTCAGGGACCAAACGCGCGTGCGGGTCGCGCAACACTCCGTGGAGTGCGGCCATGTCCTGCGGCGTCATGGCCTCGCAGCGGTCGATGATCGCCGCTGCCTTGGGGTCGGTTGCGCGCGCCTGCGCTTTTTCCTCTTCGGTGAGCGTCATGATGCGAAGGCTGAGGATCTCGTCTATCTCGGTCGAATCGAACAGCGCTCCGCTGCTCTGCTCGGCGACCTCCGGATAGTCGTACAGGATGATCGGCGACGCGAGCATCACGTCGGTATCGCCAGGTCTGCCCGCGAGGACGGGAAAGCAACGCTGCTGGGTGCAGCCGGCGACGGCGGCCGCTGCGTCGTCCGGCGGTTCCAGCAGCGAAACGAACTGCGGCCCTTCGGCACTGATGATCATGTGTGCGCCGATGAACGACGTCCTGATCGCCTCGTCCTTGGTCGTCGCCCGTACCGCCGAGTTGTGCACGGCGACGGTGAGACGGGTCAGGTCGCCGCATGGAACCGCGCTGACGTTCACCTCACCACGCAACGGCCAGCGGCGCCGCACCACACGTCCGGCCCCATCGGCGAGTAGCTCGGACTCCGACCCACCCTGGAACTGCACGGGCAACGCCAAGGTCGACGTCATCTCGGCAAGTTCGAAGGGACCGATCTCGACCTCGCATTCGACGGCCTCGTCCCACGTAACCCACTGCGTCGCACCGACCGTCAGCTGGGCAACCGGCACAAATCCCCCATCGACTGCTTGCTCGATCAGACGCTGCTGTAACTGCAGACATCGCAAGGTGACAGTGAATCGACCCGTCCCCCGCAGCAGCACCTGCGTTCGCATACCGGACTCTTCGCCGAGTCCGTCGGCTGCGGCACTGGGCGGGCCGAGAACGCCAAATTGCCAACGCGATTGATTCTTCGCCGACGTGGATCGATACGGGTACAGGAGGTAGCCCTCGTACAGAACAGCGTCTGCGACCGCCCGAACGTTCGCCAAACCCACCCGTGTCGTCATGCGGTCACTTCCTTCGGAAGCAGATGCGTGATGGCATCGTCGAGGCTGAGCATGCCGTTGTCGGACTTGAACTTTGCCAGCGCAGCGATCGTCTCGTGGTCCAGCCGCACCCAGCCCGTGTTCGGAAAGTGTTCGCGTACAAGGTCTTTCCAGATCGAGACCGGCATGTCGTAGGCCGCCTGCCGGTCCCACGGTACCTGCGCGACGCTGAATCCAGTCTCGCCCTTCGCGAAAACTGTGCCGCTGAACAAGAATTCGAGTGGCACACCCTTCGACTGGAGCGCGTGCAGGTACTTGGCTGCACCGACCTCGAAATCGTAGGTACACGGCAGCGGCAGATCGACCTCGCACGATCCTGTGAAGCCGGGAACCATTGCGCTGGCGTGCATCCACAGAAAGTTCCGGACCGTGGAACTCCAACGTTCCCGCGGCCCGAACAGGTCCTGCAAGCCTTCGGCTTCTGCGTCGTCGTACCGGCGTTTGTGCGGGTCGATCCGCACCTGACAACGCAGCGCAAGCGTGTGGATCTGTGCACCGCTGGTTTCTGCAATGCGTAAGCGCGCGTTGAGAATCGGTGTCGCCGCATAAGCTGCAGGTGCCACATCGAGGACATCGAACGACAGTGCCGTCACGACAACCTCGCGACTCGGCTACGCCCCGCGACATCGGCGAAGAAGGAATCGATCTCGCGACGCGCGTCCTGGCCGCCGTCGAACCCGCGCCAGACCTTTCGCAGGCTCCCGACCAACTGGTAGCAGGCATCGATGGGCACGAGGTAGCACTCCGGATCGCCACCGCGCTCCGGTACCCGGATCAGCAATGCCTCGACATCGGGTAAAAGTAATGCCAGCGCGGGGTTTTCGGCGCAGACGTCGTTCCAGACATCGAGCGGTAGCTCGGATTCCGTCGCGCCCGCCGGACCGGGATAGAACGCGACCGTGCGGCCCATTGCCGAATTGTGAAAGAAGAACGCCAACGCCACCGGGATTTCCAGGGCATCCCAGCGGCCGGGGGCGAGTGCGAAATCAGGAAAAGACAAGTAGCGCTCCGGTACCGCGCGGTATCGGAGCGTGGCGTGCTGATCCGAGAACAAGAGATAGCACCCGCGGCAGGTACACATCAGTTGCCGGCTCTCGATGCTCACGACGTGCTGATGCTCGGCCTGGATCGGCACAGCACACATCTCACAACGTTCGCCCGCAGCGACTTTCGGCGGGCCTTTGGCAATCCGCCGCAACACTGCGAGTGGCGAACCACCCGCCTGCTGTGTCACCCGGCTCTGTGTCACCCGGCGGCCTCCGTCACCGGCACTGCAATGGACAGAACACCGTCGCGGACAAGTACCGGAAGCGGATCGAGGTGGTCGGTCCCATCGTCCACACCGGCGCCCGCATGCCGAATGTCGTAGTGCGCCCGACAGATCGGGCACCGCAGAATCGCATCACCGGCCGCTCCCCCGGCCCGGCGCGCCATGACCGCACCCGCCATCGAATTCGTGCACGACGGGCAGCGGTCCCGGTAGGCAAACAGGTCGTCGGTCAACCGGCACACCACGATTGGTAACCCCCCGACCACGAACCCGCCGACCTCACCTGGAAGCAGGTCGGCAAGCTCGGGGACTGCATACCAGGAGCCCGCGACGTGCACCGGTGCCGAGTGCACCTTCGACATCAGCGACTCCGCCGAGATCAGGCTCGGTGCCGGTTCCGCGCCCACTACCTCGATCTCGTCCGTTTCCGGAGCAGCGGCCTGCACGGCATCCTTGACCGCCAACTCCAACGTGACCGACGACGACGGACAGCTCTTGCAACTTCCGGTCAGCCGCAATCGGACAACACTGCCGTGCACGCCGAGCAGTTCGACGTCGCCACCGTGCGACCCAAGGTAGGGCCGAACGCTGTCGAGCGCTGCACGCACCCTCGTTTCGACGTCCTCCGGATGCAGACCATGGACGAGCAACAGGCTGGCAACAAGATCGTCGGAAGCGAACTTCCTGATCAGATCTGGGTTGTCGCGCGCGATCGCAATCATGCGTTCGAGGCCGCCGCCATACAGATCGACGACCTCGCGGACCAACTCTTCGGCTCGCTCACGCGCGACGACACCGCCGGCGGAACTGGCGTCGAGCAAAGACTCGATGCGTTCGCCGGCGGTGCGCCAGTCGCTCTCCCCTGTCATTCGCCGGTGACGGACTGCGTCGGCGAATGCAGCTTCTCGAGTGTCTTTCCCTCACCCAGGTACATGTGAACACCGCACGGCAGACACGGATCGAAGCTCCGCACCGTTCGCATGATGTCGATGCCCTTGAAGTGTTCGCGGTCGTTCTCCTCGAAAATCGGTTGACCTTGAACTGCGTCCTCGTACGGACCCGGAGTGCCGTAGCTGTCCCGCGGGTTCGCGTTCCACGGCGTCGGCGGATACGGGTGGTAGTTGGCGATCTTGCCGTCACGAATCACCATGTGATGGCTCAGCACGCCGCGGACCGCTTCGGTGAACCCGCAGCCGATTCCTTCGTCCGGGACCTCGAACTTCTCCCAGGTCTTGGTCCGGCCTGCCCGGATCTCTTCGAGCGCCTTCTCCGCGAAGTGCAACGCACAGCCCGCCGCGTAGGCCTGGAAGTAGGTACGGGCACGGTCGCGTTCGATCGTGTTGCTCCCGTGCACCGGGATCTTCCATTCGAAGGACACCGGTCCCTTCAGCGCGGTCTTCGGCAGATTGATCTGCACACTGTTGCCGGTCGACTTGACGTACCCCCCGCAATCGACCAGGCCGGCCAGAGCGGTCGACCAGAGCCGCGCCAGCGGGCCGCCACCTGTGTCGAGCGCAAGATGATCCGTGCCGTCGAACCAGCGCGGCGACATGACCCAGCTGTACTTGTCGTCCATATCGCGCTTCTGCGGATGCGGATTCGTGTGCTGGTTCCACGGATGCCTGCGGTCCACCGGATTGCCGAGCGGATCCTTCTTGACGAACATCTCCTGGTCGGTCCAGTCGTCGTAATACGAACTACCCAAGAGGATTCGGATCCCGAGGTTGATGTCGACCAGGGATGTCGTGACAAGTTTGCCGTCGACGACGACGCCCGGCGTGACGAACATCGCCCGGCCCCACTTCTCCATGTCCTTGTAGCTGAAGTTGCAGACAGCAGGGTCCTGGAACGACCCCCAGCAGCCGAGCAACGTCCGCCGCAAGCCGACCTTCTCGTAACCGGGAATTGCCTCGTAGAAGAAGTCGAACAGGTCGTCGTGCATCGGGACGACCTTCTTCATGAACTCGACGTAGCGCATGAGTCTGGTCATGTAGTCGGTCATCAATTGAATCGTCGCAACGGTTCCGACGCCACCCGGATACAGGGTCGAGGGGTGCACGTGGCGACCCTCCATGAGGCAAAACATCTCTCGCGTATAGCGGCTGACTTGCAGGGCCTCGCGATAGAACTCGCCGGTGAACGGGTTCAACGCTCGCATGATGTCGCCGATTGTCTTCAGCCCGTGCTCACCGGCATGCGGTGATTCGGTCCGATTGGCCATCTCGAGCACACCCGGATTGGTCTCGCCGACCATCTTCTCGCAGAAGTCCACGCCGACCAGGTTCTCTTGGAAGATGTTGTGGTCGAACATGTATTCAGCGGCTTCACCGAGATTGACGATCCACTCGCCAAGGGCCGGAGGCTGGACGCCGTAGGCCATATTCTGGCAATAGCACGAGCACGTCGCATGGTTGTCACCGCAGATACCGCAGATGCGGCTCGTGATGAAATGCGCGTCGCGCGGGTCTTTGCCCTTCATGAAAATCGAATAGCCGCGGAAGATCGACGACGTGCTGTGGCACTCGACGACTTCCTTCTGTTTGAAGTCGATCTTCGTGTAGATGCCGAGGCTGCCGACGATGCGCGTAATCGGGTCCCAGGCCATCTCCACAAGGCCGTCTTCGCCCATCGACTTACTGGAAGCGTTAGGAATTATCGTTGTCATTCGAATTTGCCCTATCTTCAGCGCAGGGAATTACCAGGTGCGCTTGGCGCCGGTAGTGAGTTGGGTTCCCTTGGCACGCCAGTGCGGCTCTTGGTCGAGGGTCTTCTTGGTGATCTTGCGCAAGTTGCGAATCGCAGACCCATAAAGTCCAGAGGCCCTCGTCGACAGCTTCCCACCGGGTGGTTCGTCCATGAACGGCATGAACTTGTCCGGGAATCCAGGCATCGTGCAGCCGATGCAGATACCGCCCACATTGGGGCATCCGCCTACGCCGTTGATCCAACCACGTTTCGGCACATTGCATTTGACGACGGGTCCCCAGCAGCCGAGCTTCACGATGCACTTCGGCGAACCGTACTCGTCGGCGAAATCGCCCTGCTCGTAGTAGCCCGCGCGGTCGCAGCCCTCGTGCACGGTGGACCCGAAGAGCCATTGCGGCCGGAGCGCGTCGTCGAGCGGAATCATGGGAGCCTGGCCGGTCGCCATGTAGAGCAGATACGTCAGCGTCTCGGACAGATTGTCCGGATGGATCGGGCAGCCGGGAACACACACGATCGGTATGCCCGCCTTGGACTTCCAATCCCAACCGAGGTAGTCGGGAACACCCATCGCGCCGGTCGGGTTACCGGCCATTGCATGAATGCCGCCGTACGTCGCGCATGTGCCGACCGCGACGATCGCGGTCGCCTTCGGCGCCAGTTTGTCGAGCCATTCGCTCGTAGTTATCGGCTGACCGGTCTCCCGGTTGTTACCGAACCCGCACCAATAGCCGTCGCCGTGCAGCTGCTCGTTGGGGATCGACCCCTCGACGACCAAAACGAACGGTTCCAACTCGCCGCGATCGGCTTTCCAGAACCACTCCAGGAAGTCGTCCGCGCCGCCTTGGGGACCGCACTCGAAATCGATCAACGGCCAATGCACCGCGATCTTGGGCAAACCGGGGAGCGCGCCGAGCGCGATCTCCTCGATACTGGGTTGAGTGGCGGCTGTCAGAGCCACCGAATCGCCGTCGCAACTGAGACCCGCATTGATCCACAGGACGTGAATCAGGGTTTCTTCGGCTTTGATTGCTTCCTTTGTCGGCATGATTGGCTGCCTTCCGGGACTTGGGCTGGGGTCCCTGCGCCACCGGAGTCGATTTTCGGCCCTCTTGTGTGGCGTTGATCACTAATCTCCTACTCAAGATCGGTTCTGTCAACGCTATCCAGGCGTTATGATGCGCGACTTGCAACCCACTCGTACCACGCGTCGATTCCCGCACCGGTGGTTGCCGACAAGTTGATCATTTCCACGCCGGGATTGATTGAGCGAGCGTACTTTTCGCACATTTCGACGTCGAAGTCGACATACGGGAGAAGATCAATCTTGTTGACGACGACAAGATCAGCCGCAGCGAACATATGGGGGTACTTGAGCGGCTTGTCCGTCCCTTCCGTCACAGAGATGACGACAACCTTGGCGCGCTCGCCAAGATCGAACAAAGCGGGGCAGACCAGATTTCCGACATTCTCGACGAACAGCAACGAACCGGACGCCGGATCGAGTGCCGTCATGGCATCCTGCAACATCTCAGCATCCAGGTGACACCCCGCCCCAGTGTTGACCTGGACGACAGCACACCCGGTCGCCCTGATCCGGTCGGCGTCGAGCATCGTCTCCTGATCACCTTCGACGACCGCAACCGGACGCTCCCCCCGCATCTCCCGAATCGTCCGCTCGAGCAACGTCGTCTTGCCGGCGCCGGGTGAACTCATCAGGTTCAACGCAACGATCCCGCGGCCGGCGAGCCACCCCCGGTTTCGTTCGGCCAGGAGGTCGTTCTTGGCCAGGACGTTCTGTTCGAGGGTGACCGTGACGAACTCGGGAGCGTGGTCGTGGTCGTCGTGGTCGTGCGTGTGGCTGTGCTCGTGTGTGTGGCTGTGCTCCCGGCTGTGGTCGTGCACATGTCCGTGCTCGTGCGAGTGGTCGTGAATGTGGTCGTGCACCTGCCCGTGGTCGTGGTCGTGTTCGTGGCCGTGACCGTGGCCGCGCTCGTCGAGAACCGTGATGACCGCTTCGTCTTCGCCACATCCGCAGGTAGCACACATGATTCAGCTCACTTCCATAGACGTGATCCGCAGTTCGCGGCCTGAAACGACCTCGACATCGGCGCTTCCGCATGCACACAGAAGGATGAGGTCGGCGAGGGTGAAATCGGAATCGCAGCCACGGCAGTGCGCCCGGCCGAGTGGCTCCTCGATCTCGAGGGTTGCACCTTCGGCGACGGTTCCGGCCGTTGCGAGTTCGAAGCAGAACTGCATGGCGTGCGGGACCACCGCACACAGTTTTCCGACCTGTAGCCGTACGCACTGCACCTTGCGACCTTCGGCCGCTTCACACACCGCATCGACAACACTCTGTGTAATCGACATCTCGTGCATTCCGGCCTCGTTTCAGCCCCTGGTGCCACAGTAGGACTCGGCCGGACCACGCACAACGAGAATTCAAGATCGGCGACCGGATGCGTCGAGTGGCTCATCCATCGAACGCATAGTTGTTCAGCCGTTTTCGGCTTCCCGGGCCTGAAGAACCGTGCACTCGATGAGCAGCGACGTGTTCGGGGCCCCGACCCCCTGCCCGCATGTCATTACCTCCGAGGTAATGGCGCTGCTTCCCTCGGCTGACTACGTTCGGGTGCATGACGATGGTCCAGGACCCACCCCAACCGGTCGGCGTGCTGCTGAAGCATTGGCGTGAGCAGCGGCGGCTGAGTCAACTCGAACTCGCGACGCGGACCGAGGTCTCGGCACGCCACCTGAGTTTCGTCGAGACGGGCCGGTCCAAGCCGACGCAGACGATGTTGCTCAAGCTGAGCGAACAGCTGGATATTCCACTGCGCGAACGTAATTCGCTGCTGCTCGCAGGCGGGTACGCGCCCGCGTACGCCGAACATCAACTCAGCGACATCCCGATGGCCGCAGTCGCCGATGCCATAGGCAAGATTTTGCGCGGCCACCTGCCCTACCCCGCCGTCGTCGTCGACCGGCACTGGAACATGGTCGACGGGAACGAGGCTGTCGCGCTGTTCACGGCGGGGTGCGCAATGCATCTGCTGGAGCCGCCGATCAACGTCTTGCGGCTGGCGCTGCACCCGGAAGGAATGGCACGCCGCATACAAAATCTTGGGCAGACGCGGGCGCACCTCCTCGACCGCCTCGCCCACCAGATCTCGGCAACCGGCGACGCCGCTCTTCGCGACCTCCACCGCGAGCTGCGCACCTATCCGGGTGACGACCTCGACACCGTGCACGACACCCGGGCACTCGTCGTTCCGATCCGGCTCGCCCCGGACGGCGATGGCCCCGAGCTGGCCTTCTTCAGCACGACCACGGTGTTCGGGACACCACTGGACGTCACGTTGGCGGAATTGGCGGTCGAATCCTTCTACCCCGCAGACGAAACTACGGTCGCTGCATTCAAACGGTGACGAAACGTCTTGTCGACGGGCAGATGTGGACGTTGGCAGGACGTTTGGGATGATCCCGACTACGGTTTTGTCAAAGGTCGTCCCATGTGTGGCGGCGCTTGATCGTGGAGGAGGGTCACAGAATGGGCGTAGAAGCTACGCAGAAAAGGCACCGTGTCGTCGTCATCGGATCGGGGTTCGGCGGCTTGACGGCAGCGAAGGCGCTGAAGAGGGCCGACGTCGACGTGACACTCATTGCCAAGACGACACATCACCTGTTCCAGCCGCTGTTGTACCAGGTGGCGACCGGAATTCTGTCCGAGGGCGAGATCGCGCCTTCGACGCGCGTGATCCTGCGGAAGAACAAGAACGTCGAAGTACTCCTCGGCGAGGTCAAGTCGATCGACCTGGCGAACAAGACGGTCACGTCCAAGTTGATGGAGATGAATACCGTCACGCCGTTCGACAGCCTCATCGTCGCCGCGGGTGCACAGCAGTCGTACTTCGGTAACGACCACTTCGGCGCCTACGCACCCGGCATGAAGACGATCGACGACGCCCTCGAACTGCGCGGCCGAATCGTGGGTGCATTCGAAGCTGCCGAGGTGACGACCGATCCCAAGGAACGCGATCGGCGCATGACGTTCGTGGTGGTCGGCGCGGGACCGACCGGCGTCGAGCTTGCCGGACAGATCGCCGAGGTCGCGGACCGGACGATGGACGGCGCGTTCCGCAACATCGATCCACGCGATTGCCGCGTGATCCTGCTGGACGCGGCTCCCGCGGTACTCCCGCCGATGGGCGAGAAGCTCGGTTTGAAGGCGCAGCACCGGCTCGAGCGGATGGGCGTGGAGATCCAGCTCAACGCGATGGTGACCAACGTCGACTACATGGGCATCACCGTGAAGGAGAAGGACGGCACCGAGCGGCGCATCGAGTGTGCGTGCAAGGTGTGGTCCGCGGGCGTTCAAGGCAACCCGCTGGGCAAGATGATCGCCGAGCAATCCGACGGCACCGAGGTGGACCGCGCAGGTCGCGTGGTCGTCGAACCGGACCTCACGGTCAAAGGCCACCCGTACGTCTTCGTCGTCGGTGACCTGATGTCGGTTCCCGGCGTCCCCGGTATGGCACAGGGTGCGATTCAGGGCGCCAAGTACGCGACCAACCACATCAAGGCGTCCCTGAAGGGCAACGACACCCCTGCCGAGCGCAAGCCCTTCAAGTACTTCGACAAGGGCAGCATGGCCACCGTGTCCCGCTTCAATGCGGTCTGCAAGGTCGGCAAGCTGGAGTTCGGCGGCTTCCTCGCCTGGCTCGCGTGGCTCGGCCTGCACCTCTTCTACCTGGTCGGGCACAAGAACCGCTTCACGACGGTCGTCGCGTGGTTCATCACGTTCATCGGTAGCGGACGTGGTCAACTGGCCATCACCGAGCGTTGGATCTACTCACGGCTCGCCATGGAGCAGCTGCAATCGGCCAAGGCGGCCGGCGCAGTCGGGCCGAAACCTGGCACACCACCGGTCGAATCGGCCGACGGGGAGCCGGCGGCTCTGACGAAGGAGCAGGCAGCGGGCTAGTGCGCGTGCGTGGCGCCGAGATCGTGCAACAGTCGATGCACGATCTCGTCGTCCAGCCTGTAGGTCATCTTCTTGCCGTCCCGTTCGACGGCGACCCACCCCTGGTTGCGCAGCAGGCGTAGCGCTTGCGATACCGCCGTCTGGCTCATGGACAACGCGGCCGCGAGGTCCGATACGCAGATTCCCGGCGCGCGGTGCATTCCCAGCAGGATCTGCAGTCGCGTCGGGTCTCCGAGCAGTTCGAAACGACGGACCCAATGGCCGAGTTCGGGTGCGGCGTCGACGGCGGCACGCGCCTGCTCGACGTGGTGCGCGTCGAAGATCCGCTGTTCATCGGGGCCGTCTGGCATGCGACTGCCATCTGTCATACGACTACCGTAGCGACGTCGGCGGGTAGACGGGAGCCCTGCCACGTCGACAGGCTGCCACCGAGCGCGAGCGGCAACCGCACACCGTCGATACCCCGGACCTCACTAGGCCGTATGTCCGGATAGACGAGCTCGCCGACGGCGGCCCGCGGTGCGGAGATCACGTCGTCACCCGGACTGCCCGCACCGATTTCCAGGCGGTGCCGGACGAGTGGCCGGCCGGCGAGGTCGGCGGCCAACGTCGCGCTCCAGCGTCCTTCACCCTCCCCCGCCCGACCGATCTGGGCACGCTCCCGAATTCGGACCACGGACGATTCAGTAAGCTGCACAATGGTTTTCGCGTGATGCTCGGCGGCAGCCGCAATGATGGTCGGTTCCGGATCGACGTCGAGTGTTGCGCCGTCGGCTACGTCGAACCGCCATTCGCTGTGCGAGACCACTGTCGACGAACCCGGCAGCGCAATGCTGGCCGCGACCGTGCGCAGCACAAGCCGCGCGCCCGCCGCAACGCTGACCTGCACCTCGATCACGTCACCGCCGAGCGGCGTCGCCGCAGCACCGATCAGGTGGACGGTTTCCGGGCCGGTCACCCGCGCCGCGAGTGCGCCGTGCGCAGTGATCCGCGGCAGTCGGCCCTTCTCCGCGACGATGCGCAGACAGCTACGCATGTCTGACTTGGTGCAGCCATTCGAGTACAGGCTTCGCCGCAGGATCTTCGGTCAGCGACAACAAGACCGTCGGGCGGCCTTCCCGAACCCGGACCGCGTCGCCTTCCATCACGACGAGGTCGGCGCCGACCATCGGTGCCAGGTCGGTCTTGTTGATGACCAGAAGGTCCGAAAAGGTCACGCCCGGACCACCCTTCCGGGGCACCTTGTCTCCACCCGCTACATCGACGACGAAGATCTGCACGTCGATCAGCCCCGACGAGAACGTCGCCGTCAGGTTGTCACCCCCCGATTCGACGAGGATCAGGTCGAGGCCAGGATTGGCCTCGATGAGGTCGTCGATCGCGTCGAGATTCGCTGTGATGTCGTCCCGGATCGCCGTATGCGGGCAACCGCCGGTCTGCACAGCCGCAATGCGCTCGTCCGGCAGCACCGCATGGCGCCGCAGAAAATCCGCATCTTCGGTGGTGTAGATATCGTTGGTCAGGACGGCCAGCGACAACTCGTCACGCAACTGCCGGCACAGCGCTGCCACGAGCGCCGTCTTGCCCGACCCGACCGGCCCGCCAACGCCGACCCGTAACGGTTCACCCTCCTGCCGGACCCGTTTCGGCCGGTCGTGGGCGTGTGTGTGCGGCAGGCCGTCGATCAGGTGCGGTGGCATGGAAACTCCAATCGGTAACGACATTCACGAGACGAAGAGTGGGCGGTCACGTTCGACGTGGCGCTGCGCCAGCACGTCGAGCAGCGGATCGGACAGATCTGCGAGGGCTTTCGCAGCGAGGTCCGCCGTGTCGTCGCACAGTCCGGCGAGCCGGAACGTGCAGGATGCGACATCGGCGGGGTCGAGTGCGAGCAGGCGCTGAGCGGCGGTCGCCGACCCGGTCATCGTCGTATAAACCAGAACGAGCGCGGTCTCCGACGGACTCGCATCCTCGGCTCGCCCGACCGTTCCGCAGACGACCGGCAGATGCGGCCGGGCGCCGAGCCTCGACCAATCCGGTCCACTCCAGACCTGTTTGGCCAATCGCAGCAGTCCGCGGCCTTGCGCGCGGGACGCGTCGCGTGCCGCCGGTGACGGGGTGCGCGCGTCCGCCTCGAGGTCGGCGAGCGCCGGTTCCAGGCCGGCACACACTGCCGCCGCAATCGAGCCGGCGACGAGACCCGATGTGCGAATCCGTCTGCGCAAGAACGCTTCCAGGGTCACGATGTCGCGAACGAGGCCTGATGTGACGGCCTCTTCCACGCCGCCCGAATGAACGTGCCCGCCGATCGGCAATCGGGAGTCGGCCAAGGTCAGCAACGTCGATAGGCGCATCAGAACAGGAAATACCGTTGCGCCATCGGCAGTTCGGTGGCCGGCTGCTCTTCCCAGACTTCGCCGTCGATCCGGACCGTGAAGGTATCGGGATCGACCTCGATCGTCGGGCGCGCGTCGTTGTGCGGCATGTCGGCTTTGCCCCGCCTGCGAACGTCGTTGACCGGAACGAACTTTCGATCACATTTCAGGCGGTCGGCAAGCCCGTCCTCGATGGCCTGGGGCGCGACGAAATGCACCGACGTTGCGGCGGCCGCCTTCGGCGATGCGCCGAACATCGGGCGTGGCAGCTCAGGCTGCGGCGTTGGAATGGATGCGTTCGCGTCGCCCATCGTCGCCCACGCGATCATGCCGCCCTTGATCACCAGGTGCGGACGGACCGCGAAGAACGCCGGCTCCCACAAGACCAGATCGGCGAGCTTTCCGACCTCCACCGACCCGATCTCGGACTCCAGCCCGTGTGCGATCGCGGGGTTGATCGTGTACTTCGCGATGTAGCGCTGAACGCGTGCGTTGTCGGCGTGCGTATCGCCGAGCAGCGCGCCACGGCGCCGTTTCATCATGTGCGCGGTTTGCCACGTTCGCATGACGACCTCGCCGATCCGTCCCATCGCTTGCGAGTCGCTACCGATCATCGAAATGGCACCGAGGTCGTGCAGCAGATCTTCGGCCGCGATCGTCGACGGCCGGATTCGGCTTTCCGCGAAGGCGAGGTCCTCGGGAATCGACGCGTCCAGATGATGGCAGACCATGAGCATGTCGAGATGTTCGTCGAGCGTGTTGACAGTGTGCGGTCGCGTCGGATTGGTAGAGCTGGGAAGGACATTCGCGTGCGCGGCAACCGTGATGATGTCCGGTGCGTGCCCGCCGCCGGCACCTTCCGTGTGATAGGCGTGGATTCCGCGGCCTTTGATCGCGGCGATCGTGTCTTCGACGAAGCCCGCCTCGTTCAACGTGTCCGAATGCAGCGCCACCTGGACGCCCGCCGCGTCAGCGACGGTCAGACAGGCATCGATCGCCGCGGGCGTGGATCCCCAGTCCTCGTGCAGTTTGAAACCCGAAGCGCCACCGCGCAATTGCTCCCACATACTTTCGGCGCTGACGGTGTTACCTTTGCCGAGCAGCGCGATGTTCATCGGCCACCCGTCGGTCGCTTCGAGCATCCGCGCGAGGTGCCAGCTGCCGGGGGTGACGGTCGTGGCCTTGCTGCCCTCGGCCGGTCCGGTACCGCCGCCGATCAGCGTCGTGATTCCGCCGCCCAGAGCCTCGTCCATGATCTGCGGACAGATGAAGTGGACGTGACAGTCGATCGCCCCGGCAGTGAGGATGCGCCCGTTGCCGACGATGATCTCCGTCGGGGGCCCGACCACGAGATCGGGATGCACGCCGGTCATCGTGTCGGGGTTACCGGCCTTGCCGATCGCGACGATTCGGCCGTCCCGAATTCCGACGTCCGCCTTGATGATTCCCCAATGATCGATGATCACCGCACCGGTGATCACAGTGTCCGGTGCGCCCTCGGCGCGCGTCGCACGGGCCTGGCCCATCGATTCGCGCAGCACTTTCCCGCCGCCGAACACGGCTTCCTCGCCGGCCTTTCCGGGCCCGCCGGAGCGGTCTTCGGTGATCTCGACCAACAGGTCCGTATCGGCCAGCCGGATGCGGTCACCCGTCGTGGGTCCGAACAGTGCGGCGTAACGCGATCTCGGGAGGCTGGTCACTTGTCGTCCAATCTGCCTGGCGGGTCCAGGCTGAGGCCGTAGACGGCACGCGCTCCACCAAGCGGTACGAGCGAAACCAGCTGCCCCAGGCCGGGTTCGAAGCGCACCGCCGTACCCGCGGGGATGTCGAGTCGCTTGCCATAGGCCGCGTCCCGGTCGAAATCGAGCGCCTTGTTCGCCTGCGCGAAATGGACGTGACTACCGACCTGGACGGGGCGGTCGCCGAGATTGCGGACCTCGACGGCCGTTCGCGGCGCCCCCGGGTTGAGTTCGATCGTGCCTTCGGCACACAGTATTTCGCCAGGAATCATGGGTCCTACCCGATCGGGTGATGGACGGTCACCAGCTTCGTGCCGTCCGGAAACGTTGCTTCGACCTGTACGTCTTTGAGCATTTCCGGTACGCCCGTCATGACGTCGGCGCGCGTGAGCACCTCGCGCCCCGACGACATCAGCTCGGCAACCGTCCGACCGTCGCGCGCGCCCTCGAGCACGTGATCGGTGATAATCGCCACTGCTTCAGGGTGATTGAGCAGCAAGCCGCGCGCACGACGGCGGCGCGCAAGCTCCGCCGCATAGCTCAACAGCAGTCGTTCCTGCTCGTGCGGCGACAGTCGCATTCCCTCTCCTCCTGCGTGGTGAGGGAATTGTAGGGCCGCCACGCCACCCGTGCGCGGTTAGCGAGTCCAGGGACTCCCTGCCGCGCACGGGTTAGCGCCCCAGCTCCTTGCTCCCCTGAATGTTCTGCAGCCGGACCTGCCCGCGTGCAACCAGGCGCTGCTCAGCGTCGGAGATGGTCACAACCCAGATCTGCTGGGTCTTTCCGCGGTGAATCGGACTTGCCTCGCCGTACAACATGCCCTCGCGTGCGGCCCGGAGAAAGTCTGTGTTGTTGTTCACGCCCACGACGCTGCCCCTTGACCCCCACCACAGGCCGGCGGCGCAACTGGCGATCGATTCGATCACCGCGCAGTGGACACCACCGTGCAGCAGCCCGGCCGGCTGGTGCAGGTCGGGGGTGACCTCGAATTCGGCACGCACACGATCCGGAGTCAACTCCGTGTATCGCAGGCCGATGCGACCGTCGAAACCCGTAGCTACCCATGCGGTGAGTTGCTCAGGCGTCACGCTGCCGTGCTCGAAGCGGACGTCACCGTTCTCGGTCAATGGCTTCTCCCTGTCGTTGTAGTTCATTTCCACAACTACACGACCCCGCAAACCAGAAAAGCGATGGGCCCCTTGCCTGCCCGGCATGGGGCCCATCGCGGGAAGGACCGGGGGTCTCAGCAGCCCTCTGGACTCCGGCACGGTCCGATTGCGTCCCATGATCAGTATAGGCAAGCCTTTCCTAAGTTTGCAACTGCTACGTTTTCGGGCACGTCACGCAGCCTTGACGCCGCGCACGGGACGGCCGGCATTGGCAATCGCGTCGAGAACCGCCTGGCCCCTTCGCATTCCAACCGTCGCCGGAGCGCTGCCCAGCATCGGCACGTAGGTCGCAGCGCCGACCACTGCCTCACCCACGATGCCCCAGAAACGCCGATAGTCGAGGTCTGCGCACATGGACAGCCGCTCATAGATTGCGTCCAGCGCCGTCATGGACCGATGTGCGGTCCACAATGCAAGCGCCTGTTCGCACGGGACGGTGACGGTACCGGTCTGGCCGGCAAGGGAGTCGTCCGGCAGCAGTCGAATGGTCGTGTCGTCGACACCTGCCCAGTCGATGCCACCGTCGCTGTCGAGATGGATCGACAGGTTCTCGATACCCGGATCCCAGGCCCGGCCGTCGAGCACAAGCGAAGCGACCACGCGGCCGATCACGGCATGAATCAGCGATGTTGCAACCACGTCGGCGGCGGCACTCACCGAGGACATCTCGGCGGTCGCGCGGCGGTACATCAGGTCGACACGACCGCTGTCGAGCCCTTCCTGCAGTCCCCACCAGCGTCGTTTGCCCTGCTCGGCCATCGCAGCCACCGCGTACACGCGCGGGTAGTCCGGCGACAGCCGACGCAATCGGGTCGCCGCTTCGGCGAACGCCGCTCGTGGTCTATCGATCGAAAAAGCGGTTGCAGACGGATGCATCCAGGCTCCTCGGTTCCTATCCTTTAGCAAGGTTAGGCTTACCATACAGAGCGCTACCGGTCGATGATCGTCCGCATCAGCTTCATGCCCTGTCCGAGGGACACTTCCGGCAGATATGCACGGCCGATCGCGTTGCCGATACTCGGCAGCGCCGCCGGGTCCGGGAACGCCATGAACATCGGTTCGTAGCGCGGCTGGAACTTGGACTTGAACGCCAGCAGCGACCGGAACCCGTACACCGGTTCGAGCGTACGTCCGAGCACGTCGAGCAGACGATCGAGGGCCGCCGTCAGCGAGTCCTGCGCGACCGCGCCGTCCCCACCCTCCGGCTGCTCTACCTTTGCGAGCGGAGCTCCGGACAGGCTCACGAAATCTGCGCCCTCCTCCGCGAGCTTGAGTGCCGCGGACGCGATCAGGAACTCCATCGCGGGACGGAACCCGTCACCCGCGCGGCGGCGCATGAAATCGAGCGTCCAGCCGACGATCCTGCCCTCGGAATAGACGGGCAACCACGACGTCACACCGTGCACGTGCCGATCCGCGTCGACGGCGATGAGGCAGCGCACGTCCGGATCGTCGACCTCCTCGAGACCGCCGAGGGTGAAACCCATCTCGGGCATGCCCTTGTCAGCGACCCACTCCTCGGAAATGGCCACGATCTGGTCGCTGATCTCGAGCGGTGCGGTGTGGAAAGTGACCCACTCCGCCTCGACGCCGGACTTCTTTGCTTTGTTGAGTGCGGTCCGGATGTCCTGGAACTTCTTCCCGGTGAACGCGATGGCCTGCAAATCGAGGACGGTTTCCTCGGCGACCTGGATCGCACCCCAACCCAGATCGGCGGCGATCTGGCGGACGCCGTCGCTGACGGAGTAGAAGCACGGCGTCCAGCCCTTGCCCGCTGCGTACTCGGCGAAGTCGACGACATTGGCCCGCAAGCGGTCGCGCGGACCCACCGGATCACCCGTGGTGAGCGCTACTCCCCCGATCACCCGGAACGCGACGAAACTGTCGCCGTCCTCGGCAAACCAATAGTTGTTGCCGCGCCACGTCGTCATCCACGACAGCGCCGTGCCACCACTGCGGCGCAACAACTCCCGTGCCCGACCGGTCGCCCCGGTCAGCGCGCCGTAGGCGGGCGCCAGGAAGGTAGCCATCACCAGCACCGTCACCGACAGCCAGAAGACCACGCCCGTCCACTCGTAGAGCAGGGTCGCGAACCAGCTCTCCGGCAGGAATTCCGGATTCAGCCACTGCAGATACACGGGCGGCAGCATCCGGTCCGGGAAGTCCTCGATCAGTCCGCCGAGCGTCGGCTCGGGCTTGAAACCACTACGCGCGACGAGCCCGCCGACGATGTAGACGACGGCCAGGCCGACGGTCATGGTGAGCAACGCGAGTGCGAGCCGAACGTAGGTCGCGCGCGGCGCTCGCACGTCGAAGAACTTGCGAGTGACGAGCAAGACGATGAGGACCGCGAGCGGCGTCAGGAACGGCGCGATCGTCATGTAGTGCGTCGTCGGGTCGAATCCGTAGAAGGACGATTCGCTGTCGAGTTCGTCGACGAACCGGATCGTGAAGTTGAAGATCGACAACCCGAGCAGGACAAGCTGAGCCGCCACACTCGCGTACCAGGCGAATCGCCGCCCGCGGCGCAGGCCGTCACTGAGCACGAGCAGGAACAGCGACGGCATCAGGCTGAGGATCGTCGGGCCGACACCGGACAACCGCAGGTCCAGCTCTCCACGCCGGCAATCCAGCGAATCCGGTGCGCCCTGGCAGATCTCGGCCACTTCGGCCGCCGAGTACGGCGTACCACGGAAGAGGTCGCGCAGGACGGCGAGCGGACCGACCGCATGCGGCGAGAGGGCCGCGAGCGCCGGACCGATCGCGGTCGCGGCGACGATCAGCGCGACCAGAACCCTGCCCTCACGACGAGTGCCTGTGATGTGTTCGCCGCGCTCGGACTTGCCGACGAGCCACACACCGACGGCGAGGCCGACAACCGCTGCCGCGAGGCGGATGATGTCCTGCAGTTGGCCTGCGAACAACGCCAGCGTGATCAGCAACGCGAACAGCCCGACCCGAACCCGGCGGCGCCACAGCGTTCCCATCTGTGAACTCGCGACCAGCACGACGCCGAAGATCCAGGTAGTCGGCCCGACCGCTGTGCCGAGATGCAGCCGGAAGCCCCAACTCTCGTCGACGAGTTTCGCGATCGCTGCCGCACCCAGACCGAGTGCCGCGCCGGCGATCTGGGTGATCAACGCTGCCAAGGCAACTCGGCGCGGACCGATCTTGCGCTCGATCGGCGCAACCACCAAGAAGATCAGGACAGTAGCGACCAGATATCCCACGAGGTTCGGCGCCCACAGCCCGGCCGTCAGTGGCGTCCACCAGCGACCGTGCTCGAGGGGCATGATTCCGGTAGCGAAGTGGCGTTCCACCCACGACGAGACGTGCAGCACGCTGACGGTCGCGATCGCGAGCACCCACAGCAACGCGAGCGCGCCCATGCTGACGGGCGCACCACGCGCGCCGGATCGGACGGTATCCACAGCGAGTCGCCCATATCTCGGTATCGGCGCGACGGCAGCGGTGACTCGCGCCCGCACGGCAGCAGTGTTCATGCGACGTGCCCCGACTTCATGAGACGAGCCAAGTTCATGCGATAAGCCCCAATCGCTGTGCCAGCCAATCGATTTGTGCGCTCAGGGCGGCAGACCACACCGTCCAACTGTGCCCACCTGGATATTCCGCGTAATGCACATTCATACCGGCGTCCTGCGCAGCGTGAAACATCTTCTGCTGCCCAGGCTTGAAATCGGCATCGTCGGAGCCGATCGCGAAGACGCCGGCCGACTCCGGATACTTGCGCGAGCTCATGAGGTCCGCCGGGTTGATCTTCGTGTACGCCGCCTCGTCGCCGCCGAATGCGGCTTCGACGCTACGCGTACGGTCGCCCAGAGTGGGCTCGACCTGGCCGGAAAAGTCCAGAAAGGTCGGATAGCGGTCCGGAAAGTTCGTCGCCATCTGGAGCGCGCAGGTTCCGCCGTAGGAGAGCCCGCCGATCGCCCACGCCTTCGGGTCCATGTTCACCTGCAGGTTCGCTTTCACCCAGTCGGGCACGTCGGTCGCGAGATAGGTCGCGACGTTGCCGAGCCGCGAGTCCATGCACATCGGATTGCCGAGCTCCGACCCCGTCGCGTCGGCGATGACGACGACGGGCGCGAGCCCGGCGTGGTCGGCGGCAAAGCCGTCCATCGTGGCGCCGAGTTTGCCGCCCTTGAGCCAGTCGGCGGGTTCGCCGGGCTGGCCCGCCATCATGACCAGTACCGGAAGCAACGGCCGCGGGTTCGCGAAGTACGCCGGCGGCAGATAGATCTGCGCGTCCCGCGCGTCGAAGCCCGACTTCGCGCCCGGTATCGGCACCTCCGTGACCTTGCCGTCCGCCGGCAAGCCCTCAGGTTTGCGCCAGACCGAAACAAGCGGTGTCCCCTGGACAGTCGTCGAGGTCGGCTTGGGAACCTCGGCAAACGTGATTCGGTTTTCTTCGGGTAGCCCCAGCGCATCGCGCAGTGTGGGGAACTCGGCGTAGACGATATTGACCTGCACGGCGGCCATCGTGACGACGGCCGCCATGGCGAGCACCGACGCGATTCGGCCTGCCCACCCGCCCGCCGACAGCGCGCGCGGGATTACCGCGGCCAGCCCGCAGATCCCGATCCCGATCCAGACGTAGACCTCCGTGGCTATCGGGTCGGGGAAGGGCCGCCACCACTTCTCGACGACGAAGAAGAGCAGGATCGTCACCGCGACGGCGGCTGTCGTTGCAATCGGTACGGCTCGCCTGCGCCACCACGACCGGCGGCCGAAGAGCAGCCAACACGCGCCTGCGACCCCGGCGACTGTGACGAGCGGCGGGAGCCACCCTTCGAGCAGCGAAAGGTCTGTCAGCCAGCCCAATCCGACCCCCTCACATTCTGGTACATGCAACTATGAGGGATAACACACAATTTGATACATAAATACGACACCCCGTAGTACGCGATTGCGTCGTTGACTACGTAGACTCGAAGGATGGCTGGCCTTGGTGAACTTGAACGTGCGGTGATGGATCATTTGTGGTCGACGAATGAGCCGCAGACCGTCCGTCAGGTACATGAAGCGTTGTCCGCGCGTCGCGAACTTGCGTACACGACGGTGATGACCGTCCTGCAGCGGTTGGCGAAGAAGGACCTTGTGATTCAGGAACGCGACGACCGCGCCCATCGGTACGCGCCCGTGTCGGGACGTGACGAACTGGTGGCGAGCTTGATGGTCGATGCTCTGCAGCAGGCCGAGTCCGGTGGCCGTGCCGCCGCGCTCGTTCATTTCGTCGGCCAGGTCGGCGAAGACGAAGCCGCCGCGCTGCGCGAGGCGCTCGCAAACCTCGAGAAGGCGCACGAATCACCGCCCGGGTCCGGTGGCACTAATGGGTGATCGCTCACTCCGACACTGTCCGGCGGGTTCGACACACCGATGAACACGACCGCCGTGGCATTCGCCGTCCTAGCATTGGCGCTAGCGGGTCCTGCTCCAGCATTGCTGGCCAGGGCCCGGTGGCCATTTCGCGCACCCCGCGCGGCCATGGTCCTGTGGCAGGCGATCGCCTTGGCGGCAGTGCTCTCGGCATTCGGATCAGGCTTGGCCATTGCGAGCCAACTCCTGGTCCCCGGCCCCGACGGTCGGCCGACCACGTCACCCACGAAAGAAATCGACGCGCTCGGCTTCACGCTGTGGCTCACCTACGTCGTCGTCTTCTTGATCACGCTCTTCATCGGTGCCCGCCTGATGGTCTCGGTGCTGCGAGTCGGCGTGCGGACACGGCGGCGGCGGGCCCGTCATCGCAGGTTGGTCGACCTGCTCGATCGCAGCGACCGTTCCAAAACCGCAGCGGACATCCGCGTCCTCGATGCAGCCGAGCCGATCGCATATTGCCTTCCAGGAATTCGCCGGCGCGTCGTGCTGAGCGAGGGCACGTTCGCGAGCCTTTCGGACTCCGAGATCGCCGCCGTCCTCAGTCACGAACGCTCCCATCTTCGCGCCCGGCACGATCTGGTGCTCGAGGCTTTCACCGCGGTGAACGAGGCGTTCCCGCGGTTCGTCCGTAGTGGATCCGCGCTCGGTTCCGTCACTTTGCTCGTCGAACTTCTTGCCGACGATTCGGCGGTCAAGGTCGCCGGCCGCCGCCCGCTCGCGCGCGCCCTCGTCGCATGCGCGCAATCCGCCGCACCTTCGGGCGCCCTGGCAGCAGGCGGTGCGACGACGCTGATTCGGGTGCAGCGCCTCAGCGGACCCGGCGCAGACCTGCGGATAGACATCGCGGCGTACGTCGCCGCAGCCACGATTCTCGTTGTTCCTACGATCGCCGTAGCGGTCCCATGGCTCGTCGAATTGAACAGGTTGTTCCACGGACTCTGAGCTCGGCGCACACTGTTCGAGTGTCAGGACTCCCCATAGCCTCGATCGTGTGCGCGCTCATCGCCGCATTTCTCTTCGCTTGCGCCGCCGTCGCGCAACAGAGTGCCGCAGCGGAGGTACCCGACGACGCACCACTCGTGACCAGTCTGCTGCGCAGTCCGCGCTGGTGGGCGGGACTGGTCGGCGACGGCGGTGGCTACGCAATGCAGGTGCTGGCCCTCGCACTGGGTTCGGTCCTCGTCGTGGCACCGCTACTCGTCGTCGCGCTCGTCTTCGCGTTGCCACTTGCTACTCGGTACTCGGGTAGGCGGGTGACGCCACGGTCATGGGTGCTGGCGGGCGCGCTCACGATTGCGCTCGCGGCGTTTCTCGTGATCGGCAACCCGACCGAGGGAAACTCCGATGCACCCCTGCACGAGTGGGCGATACCACTGACCCTGCTGCTGACCGTCGTTGCCATCGCGACCGCGGTCGGATTCGCGCCGGTCGACCGGCAGTGGAAGGCACTGTCGCTCGGCGTCGCCAGCGGCCTGCTGTACGGTCTCGCAGCTGCTGTCACCAAGTACGTCACGGACCTCGTCGGCGACGGTCCCGCCGCACTACTGTCGAGCTGGCAGACCTACGCCCTCGTCGGTGCCGGCGCAACCGGGGTGTATCTGCAGCAGAAGGCGTTTCAGGTCGGCGATATCGCGGCTTCCCTACCTGCGGTGACGGTCGCCGAACCCCTCGGCGCCGTGTTCATCGGCATGAGCGTGCTCGATGAGCGCCTGGACACGAGCGACGTGGGAATCGCCGCCACGGTCGTAGCTGTCGCGATCGCCGTCGTGGCGACCGTTGCCCTCTCGAGGTCGCAAGGAAAAGCCGAGGCGGTTGCTGCCCACTAGTCCAGTCGAGACAACCCCGTAGAATTCGAAGGCGTGCAGTTCCTTACGGGCCATGCCCCGCCGTACGACCTGACCTACGACGACGTTTTCCTCGTTCCCAACCGAACCGACGTCACGTCGCGGTTCGACGTGAACCTGGCCACCGTCGACGGTTCGGGTACTACGATTCCGATCGTCGTGGCGAACATGACCGCCGTGGCTGGACGGCGGATGGCCGAGACCGTTGCGCGGCGCGGCGGGCTGGTCGTACTGCCGCAGGACCTGCCGATCGACGCGGTCGCGCGGACGGTGAGTTTCGTGAAAAGCAGGCACCTGGTCGCCGACACACCCGTCACCCTGCGCCCCGATGATTCGGTGTCGGACGCGATCGCGCTGCTCCACAAACGCGCGCACGGTGCCGTCGTTGTCGTGGACAACGACATGCCGGTCGGCGTCGTCACCGAATCTGCGTTCGCCGACGTCGACCGGTTCGCCCGGTTACGTGCCGTCGCGACAACCGATTTCGTCAAGGATTCGGTCGACGCGTCGCCGCGCGCCCTGTTCGAACTGCTCGAAACCAGCCACCTCGGGCTAGCGATTCTCTGCCACGCCGACGGCACCCTCGCGGGCGTCGTCACCCGGACGGCTGCGGTGCGCGCCGGAATCTACAGTCCCGCGGTGGACAGCAACGGCAAGCTGCGCGTCGCCGCAGCCGTCGGGATCAACGGCGACGTTGCAGCCAAGGCGAAGGGCCTTGCCGCCGCGGGAGCCGACGTGCTCGTCATCGACACCGCACACGGTCACCAGCAGAAGATGCTCGACGCCCTGAGTGCGATCCGCGCCCTCGAACTGGGAATACCGCTCGTAGCGGGCAACGTCGTATCCGCGGAAGGTACCCGGGATCTGGTCGCCGCGGGCGCCGACATCGTGAAGGTCGGCGTAGGACCGGGCGCCATGTGCACCACCCGCATGATGACCGGCGTCGGCAGACCCCAATTCTCTGCGGTCGCCGAATGCGCCGCCGCCGCACGGGAGGTCGGCGCCCACGTGTGGGCCGACGGTGGCGTGCGGCACCCGCGCGACGTGGCTCTGGCACTCGCCGCAGGGGCGTCGAACGTGATGATCGGGTCGTGGTTCGCCGGGACCTACGAATCCCCCGGCGACCTGCGCGTCGACCGCGAAGGCAATGCCTACAAGGAGAGCTTCGGCATGGCGTCCAAGCGCGCGGTCGCCGCGCGGACCGCGTCCGACAGCGGTTTCGATCGTGCCCGCAAAGCGCTGTTCGAAGAAGGTATATCGAGCTCCAAGATGCGCGTCGACCCGGATTGTCCTAGCGTCGAAGATCTGCTCGACCATATCTGTTCCGGAGTGCGGAGTACGTGCACCTACGCCGGTGCGCGGACCCTGCCCCAACTGCACGAAAAGGCACTGGTCGGCATCCAGTCGGCCGCGGGCTTCGCGGAAGGCAGGCCGCTTCCGGCCGGTTGGTGAGCGGACCCGAGCCAGATTCCTAGTAAGATGATTGCTCTCGAGTCTCCCTACGAAAGGAAACCAGGTGCCTGAGGCACCCGATGGATGCGCCACAGGATCATCCGGTGCAGTTGCCTCCGGGGGCGAGCGCAGTGACGAGGGCTCGACATCGGAGGGCTCCTCTACGGAGCCGGGAGAGAAACCCGGCGAGCACCACCCGACCTCCCCCGCCAGGCGGCGATAGCCGATGAACATAGCAATCACGATTCTCAGCCTGGTCGGCTTCATCGCCTTGACATTGGGCACGGCACTCTTCGTCGCTGCCGAATTCTCGTTGACCGCGCTGGAACGAAGCACGGTGGACGCGCACGCTCGCGACGTCGGCGACCTGCCGGCCCGACAGGTACAGAAGGCGCACCGCACACTGTCGTTTCAGTTGTCGGGCGCCCAACTCGGCATCACGATCACGACGCTGATCACGGGTTACATCGCTGAACCTGTTCTCGCACGCTTGATTTCGCCGCTGTTCGCGGCGTTCGGAGTTTCCGAGTCCGTCGGCAGCGGCATCGCGCTGGCGATCGCGCTGGTGCTCGCAACGTCGTTGTCGATGGTCTACGGCGAGCTCGTGCCGAAGAACATCGCGATCTCGAAACCGTTGTCGACGGCACGCTTCACCGCCGGTGCCCAGTCGATGTTCTCGACGACGTTCAAATGGGCGATCAATTTCCTCAACAGCACGGCGAACTGGATTGTGCGACGCCTCGGGATCGAACCCGCCGAGGAGTTGCGCTCCGCGCGTTCCCCGCAGGAACTCGGCTCCCTCGTCCGAACCTCTGCCAAGAAGGGCGCCCTCGATCAGCGCACCGCCCAATTGGTGGACCGCTCACTGCAATTCGGCGAGCGCAGCGCGGAAGAACTGATGACACCGCGAGTCAAGATCGTCACGCTGGAGACGACAGATACCGTCGCCGACCTCATCGCTGCCGCGGCGCGAACCGGTTTCTCGCGGTTTCCGATCGTCGACGGCGACCTCGACAACAACATCGGCGTCGTGCACTTCAAGCATGCCTTCACGGTCCCGGCAGCCAAGCGCAAGACGACGACACTGGACTCCATTGCCCGGCTGGTGCCGATAGTTCCGGCCAGTCTCGACGGCGACGAAGTGCTCGAACGAGTTCGGTCCGACGGCATGCAGATGGCTCTCGTCGTCGACGAATACGGCGGCACAGCGGGATTGATCACGCTCGAAGACCTCATCGAAGAAATCCTGGGAGATGTTCGTGACGAGCACGACGAGCAGAGCCTCGACGTCGCACGGATCGGCGACGGCTGGAGTTGCTCGGGCCTGCTGCGCATCGACGAGGTCTCCAGCGCGACCGGGTATCGCGCGCCCGAAGGCGAATACGACACGCTCGGCGGGCTCGTGCTGACGCAACTCGGGCGGATCCCGACCTCGGGCGACGAGGTCGAGCTGCCGCGAATCGGTACCGACAACGGGCGTCCGCACCACGGCACCTGGGTCGCGCGGGTCGAACGGATGGACGGTCGCCGAATCGATCGGGTCCTCCTCACCCCGGTCCCCACTTCGGTGCTGGTGAAGGGGGATGACGCGGATGAGTAACTTCATCGGTGTCGGACTTACTGTCCTTCTCCTGCTGGCCAACGCATTTTTCGTCGGCGCCGAGTTCGCGCTCATCTCCGCGCGCCGCGACCGTCTCGAAGCGATGGAGGCACAGGGCAAACGACGCGCGACGACCGTCATCAAAGCGGGCGAGAACTTGTCGCTGATGCTCGCGGCTGCGCAGCTGGGCATCACGATCTGTTCGATCCTGCTCGGCCGGGTCGGCGAACCTGCTATCGCGCACCTGATCGAACGACCGCTGGACTGGGCGAACGTCCCTGAGGGACTGCTGCATCCGATCGCCTTCACGATCGCCCTCGCCCTGGTTGTGGTGCTGCACATCCTGCTCGGCGAGATGGTCCCCAAGAACATCGCGCTGGCGGGACCGGAGCGCTCGGCATTGCTGCTCGTGCCGACTCACCTCGCTTGGTTGCGGATCGCGCGTCCGTTGATCGCGTTCTACAACCTCTGCGCGAACCTGACGCTCCGGATTCTGCGGATCGAGCCGAAGGACGAACTCGACGCAACCGTCTCGGCGATCGAACTCGCGGAGGTGATCGGCGAATCGCGCTCCGAGGGGCTGCTCGACGCCGAGGAGCACCGCCGTCTGACGCAGGCACTCGAAACGACCGGACGGACCGTTGCCGACGTGCTGATTCCGCTCGACAAGGCCCGCTCGGTGCCGCTGATCGGCGGCGGCACGACGCTCGGCGAGATCGAGCTCGCGGTCGTGGAAACGGGTTACTCGCGCTATCCCGTTCGCGCGTCCGACGGTTCGCTCGCGGGCTACATCCACCTCAAGGACGTCCTGCACGAGGTCGCCGACGACCAGGCCGGACCCGACACGATCATTCCGCGCAGCGGCATCCGGACCCTGCCGACCGTCAACCTCCGTGCTCCGCTGTACGAGGCACTAGGCAGGCTGCGCAGAGTGAGCAGCCACCTCGGTCGCGTGGTCGACGGGCAGGGCCAGACCGTCGGGATCGTCGCACTCGAGGACCTGGTCGAGGAATTTGTCGGCACCGTTCGCGACGGCACGCACCGCGGTACCGATGTCGAACCGGGAACCGGTAACGCGGTGCCACGCGAGGACCGCTGAACCGTGCAGGTCCTGCCGGAATCCGAGTGGCGGGTACGCCGCGAGCGCCACCGGGAAAGCGTGTCCGCGCTCATCGGTCCGCATGTCCAGCGGCACGCCGACGGTAAGAAACATCCGGTCATCGATTTCCTGTTCACCTACTACAGCCACAGGCCGGCACAGTTGCTGCGCTGGCATCCCGGTTTCGGCGTGGTCCTCGAGAATGCAGACGAGTACCCGGGCTTCCGCGGCTACTGCCGTACCGACGAGGGCGCCACCGCCGATCCCGCGTTTCTGGAACGCCGCCGAAGCGCGGTGGAGTTCACCGCTCGGTTATTGGAACTCACGGCCGCGCGGCCCGCGAACCTGTCCTGCTTCGGCCTCCACGAATGGGCGATGGTCTACAAGTCCGAGGAGGTCAGGCACTCGAACGTTGCACTCCGGCTCGGACACGACGGAACCGATGCCGTCGTCGAGTCGATGTCTTTGCGCTGCACACATTACGACGCATTCCGTTTCTTCACGCCTGCGGCGCTACCCCGCAACGTCGAGGTCCTCACGCGTGAACATCAGGTCCAACGCGAGCAACCAGGCTGCCTCCACGCGACGATGGACCTCTACAAGTGGTGTTTCAAACTGACGCCGTTCATCGATTCGGAGTTCACCCTCGACTGCTTCCGATTGGCCTTGGACGCACGTGAACTCGACATGCGCGCGAGCCCGTACGACCTGACGGAGTACGGCTACTCCCCCGTGCGCATCGAGACGTCCGCCGGCCGCGCCGAGTATGCGCGCGCGCAAACCGCCATCGCTGCGCGTGGCGCAGACCTGCGAGCCGGCCTGTTCACCCGTTGCCGAGAACTTCTGGCCGACACGACTACAGCTACGACACGCACGGCCGAAAATCCGAACTGAAGGCGAATCACATCGGCTCCGTTGGATATCGTGAGCCGACGTATCGAATTCCTGGGGGAGAAATGGGCCGAAGTACTGCGGAGGTGTCGAGGCCCCGGCGACTTGCCGCTCGCGGCGATGAACCGCTCCGAAGCCCCCGGAACGCAATTCCGATCGTCGCGTTCTCGCTCCTCGCCGGCGTTCTGTTGTTCACGACGGTCGATCCTTGGCTGCCGGGTGCGGGTCTGTTCATGGGTGGCATCGATCTCGATGTCTATCGTGACGGCGCACAGCACGTCCTCGACGGGCTGCCGCTCTACACCGAGCCCCTCACCCACGAACTCCTCTACACCTACACGCCTTTCTCCACCTTGATGTTCGTTCCGTTCGCCCTGCTCAACGGCACCGTGGGCGAATACATCTGGATGGGGTTCAACTTCTTTCTACTGGTCACCATCATCACTCTGTGCTGGCGGATTCTGGGCTACCGAATCACTCCGTACGTGCTCGCCCTGTCCACGCTGCTCGCCGTCGCATCCGGCTTTCTCGAGCCGGTCCGCACGACTCTGTTCTTCGGTCAGATCAACCTGGTCTTGATGCTGCTGATTCTGTGGGACACAGCGCGACCGGACGGAAGCCGAATCAAAGGCGTCGGGGTGGGAATCGCGGCGGGAATCAAACTCACCCCGGCCTACTTCGTGCTCTATTTCCTGGCGTTGCGGCAATGGCGCGCTGCGATGGTCGCCGCACTGACGATCGTGGCGACCGTGGGGGTCAGTGCGCTGATCCTCCCGTCCGACTCGTGGCAGTACTGGACCAAGACGTTCTTCGACTCCACCCGGATCGGCGACGCTTTCCATGCGTCCAATCAGTCACTCAAGGGCGCGATCACCCGCCTCACCCTGGCCCCCGCACCGACCTGGGTGTGGCTGTTGCTCGACGCTGTCATTGCGATCGTCAGCATGTTGGTTGTCGTTCGCCTGCATCGTCGTGGCGAAACGTTGCTGGCGGTCACGCTCGCAGGCATGACCGCCTCGATCCTCTCGCCCTTCTCCTGGAGTCACCACTGGGTGTGGTTCGTGCCGCTGACCATCTGGTTCATTCATCGAGCGGTCGCCAACCTCTGGTGGTGGACGGGACCTATCGTGCTGTTCGCCATTGCCGGCTCATGGGCCTACCAGTGGCCACTGAACCGGCTGGTCGTCGGCCTCTACCTGTTCCCGCCGACCTGGGTCTCCTGGGACATCCTCGTGAACCTGTATGTCTGGTCCTATGCGCTGATTCTGGCCGGAGCCGCCGTAGTCGCGTGGCGCGCACCCGAGGTTCAGGTCAGCGACCGTGCGCGCGAAGCTGATACAGCCCCTTCGTAGTCGCAACGGTCTCACCGGCGCTGTCGGTGACGACCGATTCCAGGACGAAGTCGCACTTCCCGTTCGCCGCCGCTTCCGCCGTGATGCGGGTGATTTCGTCGTCGCTGAGTGACGCGTCCGCTGTGACGTCTGTTTTGGCGGGTCGTTTGAACGTGATCTGGATGTCTTTCACAAGTGGGTAATACTCGGCGTTGTCGAATGACGCGATCGAAATGGCGCCGCCCAGCAGTTCCGCCACGGTGAACAGCACGCCGGCATACATGACACCGAAGTGATTCCCGTTGCCCTCGATCGGTACCGACGTCGCGGCGAACCCGCGACGCACATCGAGGGCTTTCACGCCCATCCTGTGCGCCGCGGGGATCGTGAACTCGAGTGCCGAGTTCATGATGTCGGTGAACGGAGGCTGCTCGTCACCGTCGGTCATCAGGCCAGCAATCCCTTGGCGACATGGGTGATCTGCACCTCGTTGCTGCCCGCGTAGATCATCAGGGACTTGGCATCGCGGGCCAGTTGTTCGACGTGATACTCCCGCATGTACCCGTTCCCGCCGAGGAGTTGTACAGCCTCCATCGCGACATCGGTCGCGGCTTCCGACGTGTACCACTTGACCGCCGAGGCCTCGGCCAGACTCGGTGTCTTGCCGTCGCGTGCCATGTCGATGCCACGGAACACCATGTTCTGCACCTGAACTCGCGCCAACTCCATCTTTGCGAGCTTCAACTGGATCAGCTGGAAATCGCTGATCGGCTGACCCCACAGCTTGCGGTTCTTCGCGTAGGCCGTACAGACGCGCAGGCACTCTTCGATAACGCCGAGCGCCATCGCCGCAACCCCCATGCGCTCCATGACGAATCCGGACTTGGCACTGTCGCGGCCGTCGCCACCCTCGTGATTCTCGGTCTCGCCGAGCAGCCGGTCCTTGCCGACCCGCACGTTGTCGAAGAACAGCTCGCCGGTCGGGGACGAGTTCATCCCCATCTTCTTGAACGCCTTCGGCTGAGTCAGCCCTTCCATGCCCGAATCGAGCACGAAGGTCAGCACCTTCCGGTTGCGCTTGTCGGCGCCGTCGCCCTCGTCGAGCTTCGCGTAGACGACGATGACATCCGCGTCCGGTCCGTTGGTGATGAAGGTCTTCTGGCCGTTGAGGATGTAGTCCTCGCCGTCGCGCCGGACGTAGGTCTTCATGCCGCCGAACGCATCCGAACCGGAATCCGGTTCGGTCAACGCCCACGCCGCTACCTTCTCGAAGGTTGCGAGCTCGGGCAGCCACCGCTTCTTCTGCGCGAGCGTGCCGCGGGCCATGATCGTCGTTGCGCCGAGGCCCAGGCTCACGCCGATCGCCGCACACAGTCCCATACTGACCGCGCAGAGCTCCTTGACGAGGATGAGCCCCATCCCCTCCTGCCCGCCGAGCAGCGATCCGCCTTGCTTCTTACCCTTCTTGGAATCGCCCGAGGCGTCGGGGCCTGCAGCCTCGCGCTCCTCTTCCTTGGCGAGCATCTTCTCGATGGACTCGCGAGCCATCTGATCGATACCGAAAGCCGCGAACAGCTTTCGGATGATCGGGTACGGCTTCATCTCGCCGCTTTCCAGCGCCTCGACGTGCGGGCGGACTTCCGCGTCGACGAACTGGCGGATGGCGTCCTGGATCAGCAGATCGGTTTCAGACCATTCATACATGGTTCGAGTCTTCTCTCAAGGGAGGCGGTTTGCGATGTCATCGATCAACCAGGGGCCATCGGTTTCGATGGTCCGCACGTCGTGCCAGCCGCCGAGCTCGGAGATGGCGCCGCCCTGGACGGCGAAGACCTTGCCGGTGATCGGGCACTTCTCGGTTGCGAGGTAGGCGACGAGCGGTGAGATGTTGGCCGGGCTGAAGGCGTCGAACTCGCCCTCCTCGACTTCCTGGGCGAACAGCACGTCCATGCCGGGCGTCGCGAGCGTGAGCCGGGTTCGCGCGATCGGCGCGATAGCGTTGACCCGGACCCCGTAGCGCTCCAGCTCGTCCGCGGCGACGAGCGTCAGCGCCGCGATGCCCGCCTTGGCGGCGCCGTAGTTCGCCTGTCCGGCATTTGGCAGCGTCACGCCCGAAGCAGACGCCGTGTTCACCACGGCGGCGTTGGGCTGATTCCCCGCCTTGCTCTGTGCCTTCCAGTACGCAGCCGCGTGGTGCAAAACGGCCGCGTGCCCCTTCAGGTGCACCGCGATGACCGCGTCCCACTGCGACTCGTCGAGCCCGGCGATGAAGCTGTCACGCAGGATGCCTGCATTGTTGATCACGATGTCGAGCTGCCCGAACTCCGAAACAGCCTGATCGACAAGATTTTTCGCACCGTCCCAGGTCGCCACGTTGTCCGTGTTGGCAACAGCACGCCCGCCGGCCGCGACGATCTCGTTTGCGACCTCCTGCGCGGGACCGGTATCGGCGCCCTCACCGGTGTTGCTTCCACCGAGGTCGTTGACGACGACGGCCGCTCCCTCGCCGGCGAAAAGCAGCGCATGCTCGCGGCCGATGCCGCGGCCCGCGCCGGTGATGACGGCAACCCGTCCGTCCAGTGAACCCATATAACTGCTCCCTTCGGTCGCCTGTGCGCGGTCAGCGAGTCCAGGGACTCGCTGCGCGCACGGGGTCAGTCTCTGATTTCTGCCAAACCGTCTGTGATGACGAAGTCGTCGCCGCGCGCGGTTTCGAAGCCGTACGACGTGATGCCGTTCGCCGAACCCTTTCGGTAGATGCGGGTTTCGAGGTCGTCACCCGGGATCACCATCTTCGAGAAGCGCACCGCAAAGCGGGTGAGCCTGCCGACGTCCGAGCCGCCGACCTCCGTCAGCACCGCCCACGACGTGAAGGCCATCGTGCACAAACCGTGCGCGATGATGCCGGGCAATCCAGCGCTCTTGGCGATCTCGTCGTCGAGGTGGATCGGCATCGGATCACCCGATGCGGGCGAGTACCGATACGTCTGGTCGAGATCGACGTGCTGGCTTACCTTCGCGACCGGGGCCGAATCCTGCAGGCTCGCATCGAACTTGTGCTCCGGCGTCAATTCGCCGACCGCTTTGCCTGCATTGTGCCCACGGAAGAAGCAGGTGACGTACTGCTCGTTCACCAGTTCGCCGTCCTCCGTGCGGCATTCGATGTAGACCGCGGCACGCGTGCCCTTCTCCAAGCCCTCGTAGCCGGTCATCTTCGCCCGCGAGACGAGCTTGTCCCCCGGCCTGATCGGCCGGTGAAAGTGGAAGTCCTGCTCGCCGTGCACAACTCGCGGAATCAGTTGGATCGGAACAACTTCGATCGTCGGCGTCATCAACGATTCGAACACCGGCACGATGCCGAACACCGGTGGCGCGACGTCACCCCGCAGGTGTGCCTCGATCGGGTCGTTCGTCGCCTCCGCGTATGCGACGATGCGCTCGCGCGTCACCTCGAACCGCTCTTCGTCGGCCCAGACGCCCAGGCCGTTGTCGTCGAATTCGAGATCGCTCATATCAGGACGCCGCTGCCGCGAGTTCCGTCAACTGCTCGAGTGTCGTGTCGAGCTGCTTCGCGCCGTCCTTCTCGACCGCTTTGGCCAGCGCACCCTTGAGCAGAGCGCCTTCGAAATCGCCGGAGACGGTGAACTTGGAGCCCTCACCTGCGGGCTCGATGGTGAAGTTGAACTCGCATTTGACACCCGCCATACCGGTTCCTGCCAACGTCAGCGAGGTCGGGGCGTCGACCTTCAGCACGGTCCATTCGATCTTGTTCGCCATCCCGAGCATGACGATCTTTGCGACCAGCTTGGAGCCCTCGGACAGCGTCGCGGGCGGCTCCTCCATCCAACGGTCGTGAATGGTGAACCACTTGTCCCATGTGGAGGTGTCGGACACTGTCGCCCACAGCGCTTCGGGCTTGACCGGAAGTTCACGCGTTGCTTCGATGGATCCCATTGTCTTGCGCTCCTTAGGTTTTCGATGGTTAACGTTCTGCGCGCTGGTAGGCGGTGACTACCACTGCCCCGCCCAGGCCGATGTTGTGTTGCAGGGCAGCGGTCACGTTGTCGACCTGACGCTTGTCGGCGGTGCCACGCAGCTGCCAGGTGAGCTCGGCGCATTGCGCCAACCCGGTCGCCCCTAGCGGATGACCCTTGGAGATCAACCCGCCGGACGGATTGACGACCCATTTGCCGCCGTAGGTCGTCTCGTTGTTGTCGATCAACTTTCCGGCTTCGCCCTCCCCGCACAGGCCAAGGGCTTCGTAGAGGAGGAGTTCGTTGGCCGAGAAGCAGTCGTGCAGCTCGATCACCTGGAAGTCGTCGGCACCGAGGCCGGCCTGGTCGTAGACCTTCTGCGCCGCTTGCACATTCATGTCATAGCCGACCAGGTTCTTGCAGGTGCCGTCGAACGTCGACCGGAAGTCTGTCGTCATCGCCTGCCCGACGATCTCGACCGCCTGACCGGCCAAATTGTGCTTGTCGACGAACGCCTCGCTGGCAAGAATCGCTGCACCCGAACCGTCGGAGGTCGGCGAACATTGCAGTTTGGTGAGGGGGTCGTAGATCATCCGCGAACCCAGGATGTCCTCCAGCGAATACTCGTCACGGAATTGCGAGTACGGGTTGTTCACGGAGTGCTTGTGGTTCTTGTAACCGATCTTGGCGAAGTGCTCGGCCGTGGTCCCGTAGGCCTTCATATGCTCGCGACCGGCGGCGCCGAACATCCACGGCGCGGGCGGGAACAACACCTCCGAGATCTCGGCGAGCGCCATCAGATGCTTCGCCATCGGCTGTTCACGGTCGTCGTACGTCGCGCCGAGCGAGCCAGGCTGCATCTTCTCGAAGCCGAGCGCGATCGTGCAGTCCGCGAGACCGCCGCGAATCGCCTGGGCGGCAAGGTAAAGAGCTGTCGACCCGGTCGAACAGTTGTTGTTGACGTTGACGATAGGAATACCGGTCATGCCGAGTTCGTAGAGTGCACGCTGACCTGAGGTCGACTCGCCGTAGACGTAGCCGACGTATCCCTGTTCGACCTCGTCGAAGCTGATTCCCGCATCCTCGAGCGCACGCGTGCCCGACTCGAGTGCCATGTCGGGGTAATCCCAATCCTTACTGCCCGGTTTCTCGAACTTCGTCATACCGACGCCGACTACGTAGACCTTCTGCGGCACTTCGGACCTCCACGTTTGGATACAGACTTCATTGACTACACGTGTGATCACCGTAGGATTGAGAACACCCGTAGTCAACGGCCCTACATGTGATCCAGATCACTCCGAATTCCGCATAGGGGAACTACCTCCGTCGCGCGCAGATAAAGTGCGACGAACACAAACACAGTGCAGGAGCACGAAGCAGTACAGGAAGAAGGCCAGCGTGACCCGTGCGAAATCGGCGCACCGCGGCGGTGCCGCGCGGTCGAGGCCGGGAACCACGCTCGTCGAGCGAAAGTCACTCCGCCGAGCGGCGCTCGTGAACGCCGCCTTCGACATCATCGGCGAGGAAGGCTCCACCGCTGTCACGGTCCGTGCGCTCTGCCGCCGAACCGAACTGACGGCACGCTACTTCTACGAAAGCTTCGACAGCCGCGACGAGCTGATCGTCGGCATGTTCGCAGGCGTTGCCAACGAGGTACACGAGGCGCTTGCCGCGGCCGTCGCGAACCTCGACGGCAAACCAGACGAAATAGCCCGCGCGACAATCGAAATCATCGTCGACTTCGTCGTCGAACACCCCCGCAAGGCGCGGTTGCTGCTGGTCGAACCGTTCTCGGATCCGGCGTTGAGCGGCATAACCATCGCTCAGGTGCCCGCCTTCACCAGGCTCATTCGCCATCAACTGCCGACATCGGCCGGAAAGACGAAGCGCACTCTGACGTCGGTCGGCCTCGCAGGCGGTCTCAGCGCAATCTTTTCGTCGTGGCTGTCCGGCTCCATTCGGGCGTCGCGGGAAGAGATTGTGGAACACTGCGTCTCGTTGCTCGAAGGCGCGTGGATCGGCGGCAACGCGAGCGGTGTGGGACTGCCGCGTCCATCAGTCCCACCACGAACCAAGTCCTAGCTTTCCGCTGGCGGCTCGCCGACCGTTGTGCTCGGGTCGATCAGACCGAACACCTCACCCTGCTGACCCGCCAGCACGAGCATCCTGCCGAACGGGCTGTCGTCCGGACCCATTATGACGGTCGAACCCAGTTCGGTCGCCTTCGCGAGCGAGGCGTCGATGTCGTCGCTCTGGAACCAGGTCAACCAGTTCGCCGGGACTTCCGCAGGCAACATCGTGTCGTCGAAAATTCCACCGACACTGTCGGAGCCGCCTGGGAGCGTGAAGGTTGTATAGGAGAAGTCGACGCCGTCGCCGACCTCTGTGTAGGTGTAGCCGAAGACCGCCGAGTAGAAGTCCTTGGCCGCGCCGTAGTCGCCGGTGTGCAACTCGTTCCAGCAGTAGGCGCCGTTCTCGTTGAAAACGCCGGCGCCCTTGTGGGACTTGGCTTCCCAGACTCCGAACGTCGCGCCCGTCGGATCGGTCGCGATGAGCATCCTGCCGACGTCCATCACATCGAACGCCGGGATGACAACCTGGCCACCCGCGCCGGTGATCTTTTCGGCCACCTCGTCAGCGCTGTCTGCGGCGAAGTAGGTAGTCCACACCGACGGCATTTCCATGTCTGCCGACTTCTCGCCGATACCGGCGGCAGGCTTTCCGCTCAGCGAGGCCGTCAGATAGCCGCCCGCCTCGGGCGGCGAATCCTGCACGTCCCAGCCCAGAAGCGCCGAGTAGTAAGCGCGGGCCTTGGCAGTGTCGTCGACCTGACAATCGACCCAACAGGGTGTTCCCTGCGACCAGGCCTCGTCACGTGTTGGCATGTCGTTGTCCTCCGAATCATGAGCCGTGCCGGCCACGGGCCGCGACCGCGATCACAAGACAACCACTGCCCACCGACAAGAAACACGAAGTTCGGAAGAACAACCGCCGTCGAAATTACAGCGACCCGCAGGCTCGCACTTCTGCCGACCGTGCGGAATACACCCCGCGCAACAGACGTTGACGGGTGGGCTCGCCCCGGCAGCAGAGTTCGAAAACTGGCCACTGTTACCGCCGGGTAGGATCAGGTGTCCATAATCAGGCAAAAGTGAGGCAGTTCATGACGGAGCGCGTTCAGGTCGGTGGTCTTCAGGTCGCGAAGGTGCTGTATGACTTCGTGCAGAACGAGGCGCTGCCGGGCACCGGCGTAGACGCCGACGCGTTCTGGGAAGGCGCCGAGCAGCTCATCGCCGATCTCGCACCGCGCAACCGCGAACTGCTCGCCAAGCGCGACGAAATCCAGGGCAAACTCGACGCGTGGCATTCGGAGCACCCCGGCACCGGCTACGACCGCGCTGCCTACAAGGCGTTTCTCCAGGAGATCGGTTACCTGCTCGAAGAGCCCGCGAAGTTCGCCATCAGCACCGCGAACGTCGACGAGGAGATCACGACGACGGCCGGTCCGCAGCTCGTCGTCCCTGTCATGAACGCGCGCTTCGCCATCAACGCCGCGAACGCCCGATGGGGTTCGCTCTACGACGCGCTCTACGGCACCGACGCAATCTCCCAAGAGGGTGATTTGGCGCCGGGCAGGGAGTACAACAAGGCTCGCGGCGACAAGGTCATCGAGTTCGCACGCAAGTTCCTCGACGAGTCAGCTCCATTGGTCTCGGGCTCCCACGTTGGAACCACGAGCTACACGATCTCCGACGGAAAGCTCCTCGTCACGCTTGCCAACGGCAGTATCACCGCGTTGAAGGACAACTCCGAACTCGCCGGCTACAGCGGTGACCCGGTCTCCCCGACGTCGATCCTGTTGAAGCACAACGGTTTGCACATCGAGATCGAGATCGATCCCGAGTCACCGATCGGCGCCACCGATCCGGCAGGCATCAAGGATCTCCTGCTCGAGTCCGCTGTCACGACGATCATGGACTTCGAGGATTCGGTTGCCGCCGTCGACGCCGACGACAAGGTCGTCTGCTACCGCAACTGGCTCGGTCTGATGAAGGGCGACCTGGCGGAGGAAGTCTCCAAGGGCGGTAAGACCTTCACCCGCGTGATGAACCCCGACCGCGTCTACACCGCACTCGACGGCAGCGAGTTGACGCTGCACGGTCGATCGCTGCTGTTCGTCCGCAACGTCGGGCACCTCATGACGAGCGACGCGATCCTCGATTCCGAGGGCAACGACATCCCCGAGGGCATCCTCGATGGCATATTCACGTCCCTCATCGGCGTCCACAGCCTCAACGGCACCGCGGCACTGAGCAACAGCCGCACCGGCTCGCTCTACATCGTGAAGCCGAAGATGCACGGCCCCGAGGAAGTTGCGTTCACCAACGAGCTCTTCGGTCGCATCGAGGACGTGCTCGGTCTCGAGCGCAACACCCTCAAGGTCGGCATCATGGACGAGGAACGCCGCACGACTGTAAACCTCTCCGCCTGTATCAAGGCCGCCGAGGCGCGCGTGGTGTTCATCAACACGGGCTTCCTCGACCGCACCGGCGACGAGATCCACACCTCCATGGAGGCGGGTCCGGTCGTGCGTAAGGGCGAGATGAAGAAGCAGCAGTGGATCCTGTCCTACGAGGATTGGAACGTCGATACCGGTCTCGCGGACGGTCTCGAAGGCAAGGCGCAGATCGGCAAAGGTATGTGGGCGATGCCCGACCTCATGGCCGACATGCTCGAGCAGAAGATTGCCCACCCGAAAGCGGGCGCCAACACTGCCTGGGTCCCGTCGCCGACGGCCGCAACCCTGCATGCGTTGCACTATCACAAGGTCAACGTCTTCGAGCGGCAGGAAGAGATCGCCAAGACCAAGCGCGCGACGGTCGACGACATCCTGACGATCCCGCTCGCCGCCGACACGAACTGGTCGACAGAAGACAAGCAGAACGAGCTCGACAACAACTCGCAGTCGATCCTGGGCTACGTCGTCCGCTGGATCGATCACGGCGTCGGCTGCTCCAAGGTGCCCGACATCAACGACGTGTCGCTCATGGAAGACCGTGCAACGCTGCGGATTTCGAGCCAGCTCGTCGCCAACTGGCTGCGCCACGGCATTGTCACCGAGGACGAGGTGGTCGAGAGCCTGAAGCGCATGGCACCGGTGGTCGACCGCCAGAACGAGAAGGATCCGACCTACCGTCCGCTCGCGCCGGATTTCGACACCAACATAGCCTTCCAGGCGGCGAAGGAGCTGATCCTCGAGGGCACCAAGCAGCCGAACGGCTACACCGAGCCGATCCTGCACCGGCGTCGTCGCGAGTTCAAAGCAGCGAACGCCTGACACCCAGCTGTTTCGAAAGGCCTGCACCCGAATTGGGTGCAGGCCTTTCGGCTATCCCCTGCCGATGAACGGCATGGTGGTCGCCGTGATCGTCAGAAACTGCACGTTCGCAGCGAGCGGCAGCGACGCCATGTACAAGACAGCCTCGGCGGCGTGCGCGGCGTCGAACGTCGGCTCCTGCCGCACCGACCCGTCTGCCTGGCGCGCACCGGTCGCGAAGCCACTGGTCATCTCCGTCGCCGCGTTGCCGATATCGATCTGCCCACAAGCAATGTCGAACGCGCGCCCGTCGAGAGACAAGGACTTCGTCAACCCCGTGATGGCATGTTTCGTCGCGGTGTAGGCAGCAGATCCAGGCCGCGGCACCTGCGCCGATATCGAGCCGTTGTTGATGATTCGCCCACCGCGCGGGCTCTGCGCCTTCATCACGCGAAACGCGGCCGCGGCACACAGGAAGGAACCCGTGAGATTCACGGCGACGGTGTCCGCCCAGGCTGCGGGGTCGATCTCGTCGATTGTCCCGGTCGGGCCGAAGGTTCCCGCGTTGTTGACGAGAACGTCGACGCGGCCCCACTCGTCGACGACCCGGTCGAACAGTGCGGAGACCTCGTCGGCTTTCGTCACATCCGCTTGTACCACAAGCGAATTCGGACGGGAACCCGCAGTCTCGACGAGCGGGTCCACGCGCCGCCCTGCGAGCGCGACACGGAAATCCGCGTCGAGCAGGGTACGTGCGATGGCCCGGCCGAGCCCTGATCCCGCTCCGGTAACGATGGCGACCTGATTCGAGCGCGTTGTCATATTCGACGACGATATCGGTAACCTTGCGGCGTGACCTCGTCGGATGAATCCGGGCAACATCGCCGCGAGAAGCGCGTCCGAGGGGTCAGCAAGGGCCCGATCATCGCGGTGGTCGCCGTAGTAGTCGTCGTCCTCCTCGCCTTCGGCTGGTTCAAGGTGCGCGACGCCGCCGACGATCGCGGTAGCGACGCTGCTGCCACGTGCGTCGAGGGCGATTCCGTCCTTACGGTCACAGCCGACCCTTCCGTCGCGCCGCAGGTTCGGACGATCGCGCAGCGATACAACGACACCGCGCCGGTCGTCCGGGATCACTGTGCGACGGTGCAGGTCGAGGCGAAGGCGTCACAGCTTGTGCAGGAAGCGTTGACGACCGGGAACTGGGACGAAGGGACACTCGGCGCGCGCCCCGGCCTGTGGCTCGCCCAGACCGCCGGTTCGTTACCCACGCTCGCCGGCACGATCGTCGACGGCACACCCAAGCCGCTGGCGTCCAGCCCCGTCAGACTCGCTGTCCCGCAACAACTCGCCGATGCCCTGCAGAGCGGCAACGTCGGTTGGGGCGATCTGCCGCGGCTGCAAAGCGACCAGAACGCGCTGTCTGCCTATGGACTCGCCGGCTGGGGCGGTCTGCGACTGACACTGCCGACCGGTCCAGGCTCGGAGGCCACGGACATCGGCACCGAGGCGGTCGCCGCCGCCGTGGCCAACGCCGGTTTCGGACCGCTCTCCGACGAGGCGGTACGGTCGGCACCCGTCGTGACGGCTGTGTCCACTCTTGCCGCCGGGGGACCCAAAACTGATTCTACGAAAGCTGCACTGGATTCACTTACCGCACAACCAGATCCCGCTACCGGTGAAATACACGCCGTCTTCGCCACCGAACAGCAGCTGAAGGCGGCGAGCGGTGGCAAAGTCACCGGCTACACACCGACCGGTGCCACGGTCGTTTCCGAAGTCCTTGCCGTCCCGTTGTCCGGCACCTGGGTGGACGAAACGCAGCATCGTACGGCAGACCTGTTCGTCGACTTCGCTTCGCAGCCGGATCAGCGCGACATCCTGGCCGACAGCGGCTTTCGTGTCGGCGAGGTCGAGCGATCGCTGAATCCGGCGCCGGATTCGGTGCGTCGACAACTGGCGGACATCGTCGCGAACCCGATACTCGGCACCAATTCGACAGTGCTGCTCGATGTTTCGTCGTCGATGGGTAGCGACGACAAGTTGGCGGGCGCAACCTCGGCACTACGCAACTACGTGGCGACCGCTCCGGAGACAGCGGCCGTCGGATTATGGTCCTACAGCAAGGATCTCGACGGCACCAAGCCATACCGGGTGGAGGTCAGGACCGAACCGCTTGCCGCGGAACGCAAACGCGTTCTCGACGACTCCCTCGGCGGCCTTCGCACCGCTGCGTCGGCGCGCGATCAGGCCTACCCCACCCTGATCGACGCCTACAGCGCCGCGCTAGCCGGCTTCGTACCGGGGCGGACCAATTCGATCCTGCTCATCACCGACGGCCCCGACGACGATTCGTCCGTCACCGGCCAGCGGTTGCTCGAGACCCTAGGTGCGGCAACAGATCCCGGCAAGCCCATCCGGATCGACGTCATTGCGATCGGCCAGCCGTCCAGCAGCAACACACTGCCGGACCTCACCCAACGCACCGGCGGGTCGTTCGTCCGAGTGAACAGCGCAAACGACCCGGAGCTGGCCGGCGCGATCCAGCGACTCCTCGGCTAGCTGCTGCTGAACGCGGTCACATGCCGCTGAACGCGGTCACATGCCGCTGAACGCGGTCACATGCCGCTGAACGCGGAGATCGGGGGGCACGAGCACACCAGATTCCGATCACCGTGCGCACCGTCGATGCGCCGGACCGCCGGCCAGACCTTCGGGCGCGACTTCCCGCGCGGAAAGACTGCAGTCTCACGCGAATACGGGTGGTTCCACTCGGCGACCAGGCATCCGGCCGTGTGCGGCGCACCGCGGAGCGGATTGTCGTCGACCGGCCAGTCCCCAGCACCGACCTTGTCGATCTCGGCACGGATGGCGATCATCGCCTCGCAGAACTCGTCGACCTCGTCGAGGTTCTCGCTTTCCGTCGGCTCCACCATCAGCGTGCCGGCGACCGGGAAGCTCATGGTCGGAGCGTGAAAGCCGTAGTCGGCCAGACGCTTTGCAACATCGTCGACGGTCACGCCGGTACGCTTCGTGATCTCGCGCAGATCGAGGATGCACTCGTGTGCAACCATCCCGTTCTCGCCCGTGTACAGAACCGGGAAGTGCTCGTCCAGACGCCTGGCGATGTAGTTCGCAGACGCGATCGCGGTCAGGGTTGCCCGCCGTAGACCGTCGGCGCCCATCATGCGGATGTAGGACCAGGTGATCGGCAGAATCGACGCGCTGCCGTACGGCGCAGCCGACACGGTGCCTTCGTCACCGAGTTCCGGCGCGAGTGGATGACCGGGCAGGAACTCGGTCAAGTGTGAACGAACGGCAACGGGTCCGACGCCCGGTCCGCCGCCGCCGTGTGGGATGCAGAACGTCTTGTGCAGGTTGAGGTGGCTGACGTCGCCGCCGAATTTTCCTGGGCGGGCAAGGCCGACAAGAGCGTTCAAGTTGGCGCCGTCGACGTACACCTGGCCGCCGGCGTCGTGCACAGCGGCGCACAGTTCGCTGACCTCGTGTTCGTACACGCCGTGCGTCGATGGATAGGTGATCATGATCGCGGCCAGTCGCTCGGCGTGGTCGGCGATCTTGGCCCGCAGGTCGTCGAGATCGACGTCACCGTTCGGGCGGCATTTGACGACCTCGACTCGCAACCCGACCATGACCGCCGACGCGGCGTTGGTGCCGTGCGCGCTCGACGGGATCAAGCAGATGTCGCGGTGATCGTCCCCGCGACTCAGGTGGTAGCGGCGGATCGCAAGCAGCCCAGCGTATTCGCCCTGGCTACCCGCGTTCGGCTGCAGGCTGACCGCGTCGTAGCCGGTGATCGCCGCGAGCCACGTCTCGAGGTCCTGGATCATGCTGCGCAGTCCGGCGACCTGATCGGCAGGTGCGAATGGATGCATCCGCGAGAACTCGGGCCACGTGATGGCCTCCATCTCAGCGGTTGCGTTGAGCTTCATGGTGCACGACCCGAGCGGAATCATGCTGCGGTCGAGCGCAATGTCCTTGTCGGACAACGCACGAAGATATCGGAGCATCGAGGTCTCGGTGCGATGGCGCGTGAACGCCGGGTGGGTCAAGTAGTCGGAGGTGCGGTTCTCGATCGACTCGAACGTGGGTTCCTGACGTGCGGCACCGAACGCAGCAAGCACAGCGTCGACGTGCGCGTCGGTCGTTGCCTCGTCGCACGAGATTCCGACGTGGTCGGCGTCCACGAGGTGAAGATTGATGCCACGTGACCTCGCATCTGCGACGATGCCCTCCGCGCGACCGGGCACAGCGACGAGCACGGTATCGAAGAAGGACTCGTGCACAACCGCGCTGCCCAGTGCGGCCGCGATCTCCTCCGCCCGTCGATGTACTTGTCGCGCAATGGCCTTCAGCCCATCGGCACCGTGATAGCTCGCGTACATCGCGGCCAAGATGGCGAGGAGCACCTGCGCGGTACAGATGTTGGACGTCGCCTTCTCGCGACGGATGTGCTGCTCACGCGTCTGGAGTGCGAGCCTGTAGGCAAGATCACCGTCAGCGTCGACCGACACACCGACAAGTCGGCCCGGCAGCTGCCGCGCATGTTTGTTGCGGACGGCCAGATAGCCGGCGTGTGGTCCGCCGAAGCCCATCGGCACGCCGAAGCGCTGAGTGGTGCCGAAGCAGGCGTCGGCGCCGATTTCACCCGGCGGTGTGACGAGTGTCAGGGCGAGGAGGTCGGCGCCGATCGCAACGAGTGCGCCGCGCTCGTGTGCGCTCGCGATGAGGTCGGTCCAGTCGACGACGCGTCCCGATGCGCCGGGAACCTGTGCGAGGACCCCGAAGAACTCACCGTCCGGCAGCCCTGCCCCGAGGTCAGCGGACACCACCTCGATGCCGAGTGGCTCGGCGCGGGTGGCGATGACCGCCAAGGTCTGCGGGAAAATGTCTTTGTCGACGAGGAATCGTGGCGACTTCGACTTGTTCGCGCGGCGCAGCAGTGTCATTGCTTCGGCGGCTGCCGTCGCTTCGTCGAGCATCGACGAGTTCGCTACCTCCATGCCCGTCAGGTCGGAGACCATCGTCTGGAAGTTGAGGAGAGCTTCGAGCCTGCCCTGGCTGATTTCGGGCTGGTACGGCGTGTACGCCGTGTACCAGGCGGGATTCTCCAGAATCCCCCGAACGAGTACGGGCGGCGTCAACGTGTCGTAGTAACCCAGTCCGATCATCGAGGTCGCGACTGTGTTGGTCGCCGCGAGGGCGGCCAGCTCGGCCAGCACTTCGTGCTCGGAGATCGCGGGCGGCAGGACATCCAGACCACTACCGTCGAGGATGCTCGCAGGGAGAGCCTTCTCCGCGATCGCTTCGAGCGACTCGACGCCGATCACGCCGAGAATCCGTGCGAGGTCGTCGGAGTCCGGTCCAATATGGCGATCAGCAAAGCTTCGGGTCACGACGTCTCCAGGTCAGAAGGGCGCTAACCCTCCCCCTCTGTCGTGGTCGCCTGAGAGATTCGGATAGTTCGCGGCGACGAACACACCTTTCCCCGTGGGCGGGTGGAATGATCCACCGCTTTCCAGAGACGTCGAAGCCCGTACGGTCCGTGTGCCTGAGAGATTGACGGGGAGGTGCTGCTCCTTCGGCGTCCGACTCCCTTGCGGGGCCGGAACTCTCCCATACGGCGGCGACGCGACCACTAGTCTAGCGGCGGAGCTTGCGGAGCCGCCAATCAGCACAGCGGCGGAGCTTGCGGAGCCGCCAATCAGCACAGCGGCGGAGCTTGCGGAGCCGCCAATCAGCACAGCGGCGGAGCTTGCGGAGCCGCCAATCAGCACAGCGGCGGAGCTTGCGGAGCCGCCA
>NZ_JAEMNW010000010.1:129932-139708 GCF_016481275.1 Antrihabitans auranticaus
CCAATCAGCACAGCGGCGGAGCTTGCGGAGCCGCTAATCAGCACAGTTAACCGGTCTTGCGGCTCACACGGTTCTTGCGGCGGTAGGCCAGCTCGTCTTCCGGTCGAACCTCGGCTTCGCCACCGTCGGCGCGTTCGGCCGGGAAGTTGGCGATCGTGCCGGTCAGCTCACGCATCGCGCCGCTGACCGCGATTCCGAACACACCCTGGCCGCCCTGGAGGAGATCCACCACTTCTTCGGCGGACGTGCACTCGTAGACGGTGGTGCCGTCGGAGAACAGCGTGATCTTGGCAAGATCGTGGACGCCACGATCACGCAGGTGATCGACGGCGACCCGAATGTTCTGCAGCGAGATCCCGGTATCGAGAAGTCGCTTGACGATCTTCAGGACCAAGATGTCCTTGAACGAGTACAGACGCTGGCTGCCCGAGCCGGCGGCACCGCGAATAGACGGGACGACGAGAGACGTACGTGCCCAGTAATCCAGCTGGCGGTAGGTGATGCCTGCAATCTGGCAGGCGCTCGGGACGCGGTAGCCGACCAAATCGTCGGGAACTGAATCGTCCGGAAAAAGGCCGGGCTGAATATCCTGCGACGTATCTCGCACGGACTGCTCCCTCTTGGATCGTGGCCGGTAACTGCTGAGCTTACGCCCGAAACGCTATGGGGCCGAGTTCAATGAATCAACGCGACGCGCGCAATGCCTAAACCTAAACTTGAGGGTGAGACTCATTTGTTATGTCGGGCCTATCCGTCGGTCGCTTTGAAGTCGTCCGGCGACACGGATTCGAGGAACTCTTTGAACTTCTCGACCTCGTCCTCGCGCTCGTCCGGCATCACCAGACCGGCCTCCGCGAGCACAGCTTCCTCGGCAAAGATCGGCACGCCGACGCGAAGCGCAATCGCTACCGAATCCGATGGCCGGGCCGACACGCGCAGATCCTGATCGAAAACCAGGTCCGCGTAGAACGTGCCCTCCTGCAGATCGACGATGCGCACTTCCTTCAGCGTCCGACCCAGCGCAGTGATGAGGTTCTTGATCAAATCGTGCGTGAGCGGTCGCACAGGTTCGACGCCCTGTTGCTCCAGCACGATCGCGGTCGCTTCTGTCTGACCGATCCAGATGGGCAAGTAGCGGTCGCCCTCCGCCTCACGCAGCAGCAGTACAGGTTGATTCTGCGGCTGCTCGACACGGATACCGATCACTCGCATTTCGCTCATCGTGCCCGCCTCCCATTCGCCTACAACGAGTTTATGCGAGTTGGTCTTCCGACGCCTCCGCGCATTTGCGCCGGCGACCGTCCGATCAGCGCTCAGTGATCGAGCGAGCCGCGGACAGCGGTCTTCACCAGACACGTGTGCAGTGTCAAAGACAGCGCCGCCAACTCGCGGACGGTCTCTTCGGCACGGTCACGCGCACCGGCATCGCGGCCCTTCGCGATCGGTCCGGCGATCTGTGCGATCAGACCTGCCTCACGGTCGGCAGCAAGTTTGAAGGCGCGCAGATGGCGCGCCTCGAGTCCGAACTCCGACATCTTCTTGGCTGTCGCTGCGAGCGTGACAGCCTCGTTGTCGAAGAATCCCGCATTTCCCGGAGTGATCAAGCCTGCCCGGAGCAGTTCGGTCAAGAACGCGTCGGTGATATCCGCCCGCGCGATGAGATCTTCCCGGCTCACTCGAAGCTCACGATCGGCACGGAACTCGTCGGGTGAGACTTCGCCCGGCACGATGCCGAGTGTGCGCGGCCGCGAGGCCGGGCGATCGGCACCGAGCGTCGCAACGCCGCTGTCGATCGCCTCGAGTTGTTCCTTGATGACCTTCAGCGGCAAATACTGATCCCGTTGCGCGGTGAGCACGAATCGCAACCGCTCACAGTCCGCAACCGAGAACCGCCGATAGCCCGAAGGGGTACGTTCCGGGCTGATCAGGCCTTCTGATTCGAGAAACCGGATCTTGGAGATGGTGATGTCGGGGAAGTCCGGGCGCAGACGATCGAGGACGGAGCCAATCGACATCCATCCTCGCGCCCGTTCCTCCACGGCCGTCATTTCGAGCCTGAGCCCGCTTCACCCTGCGATCGGGGACCCGCAAGGAAAACCAGGCGGAATTTGCCGATCTGTACTTCGTCGCCGTTCGCGAGGACCGCTGAGTCCACAGGCTCACGGTTGACATAGGTGCCGTTGAGGCTGCCCACGTCCACCACCTGGAACTCGTCCTCCTCCTGCCGGAACTCCGCGTGCCGACGGCTGACAGTGACGTCGTCGAGGAAGATGTCGCTATCCGGGTGACGTCCTGCAGATGTCGTCGGCTGATCGAGGAGGAACCTGGAGCCCGCATTGGGACCACGCTTCACGACGAGCAATGCCGAGCCAACCGGCAGACCCTCTACCCCGGGGGTGTCTTCAGGCCGTTTTTGCTGTGGTTCGGCTTCGTTGAGGAAATCAGCGCGAAAGACCGATGTGGTCTCTGCTGCGCTCTCTCCGTAGGCCGGCTCGTTGTCGTTCCCGCTCACCGTTTCTCCTCCTCAGTGGGTTCTTTGCCCCTACTGTTCGGCACACACGTTTCCCATGACCGTACCTTGCCGAGGGTAGTGCGTGTAGGCAGACCGGCCAGGTCGCGTGGGCGTTTCAACTGCCAATAACCGACAGGTAGTCTTGCGCGCCGAGCGTATCGCTCAATGCTGTGTCCAAAGTCTTCTCGTCGGCGACCTCGAGGTCCACCAACCAGCCCGCACCATAGGGATCGGAATTGACTGCCTCCGGTCCGGCCTCCAGATCTTCATTCACCGCAATAACTTTCGCAGACATCGGCGCGTAGATGTCGGAGACACTCTTGGTCGACTCGACTTCGCCGAACGAATCTCCGGCAGCGACCTCGTCATCGACCGCGGGCAACTGTACGAAGACGACGTCGCCGAGTTGCGATTGGGCGTAGTCGGTGATGCCGACGCGCACCGTCGTCGGACCGGTTCGCTTCACCCATTCGTGCTCTTCGGTGTAGCGCAAATCTTCGGGAGTCTCGAAATCGCTCACCCTGCGGGTCCTTTCGCTTAGTTTCCGGGCTGAGAGTAGGTGTGCGGCTTCAGCTCCCGCAATGCGGTGACCGTCACTTCGCGGGATTGCTCGATCGCCAGCTTTCCGCCGCTTCGTGACACCGTATCTGCGACGCCGCCGGGGATGTTCAGCGCGGCGGCCAGTGTGGGCGCATCGCCGATCGCGGTGACCACGTATGGGGCCGCCTGTGCTCTGCCGTCGAGGACGATGCTGCCGGGGCTACCGCTCACCCACGTGTCGACCCCGATACGCACCCGATCGCCGAGCGCTCCCCCGAATTCGAGCGCCTCGGCCCCAGCACCACGCAATTCCTGGAAGAGAGCGAGCAGCACGTCCGCTGTGACCTTGCGCTCGGGATCGTCGATACGGACCACCACACCCGGGCCCACCGCACCTACTGTGCCGACCTGAATGGACAACGCCGTCAACCTGGCCCGCGCCTCGTCGAGGGCTGCTGCCGAGCCACTCCCCTCGAGCGAGTCGAGCGTCTGCTGCAGCGCAGAGATTTCCTGCCGCAACGACGCCTCCCGCCGGTTGAGGTTGTCGAGGACGGCCAGGAGGTCGGCGGGCCGCGCGGAGTCGAGGTTGTCGCCCGAGTCGGTGCCACGCACCTGGGCGGCAATCGCGATCCCCAGCACCATCACGAGCAGGACCGCCAGCCCGGCGAACAGCGCCTTCGCGCGCGGACTGGAACAGCCGCGCAGTATGTGCCTGGATTCGGACACAGGTCACGCCCCCAGTATTCGGCGTCGCATCGCGGCAGCATTCCCGAAGATCCGGATACCGAGAACGACGATGATCGCCGTCGACAGTTGGGTACCGACCCCGAGCTGGTCGCCGAGCCACACGATCAGCGCCGCAACAGAGACGTTGAACACGAAAGAAACGACGAAAACCTTCGGATCGAAGACGCTGTCGAGCAGGGCCCGCAGTCCACCGAAGACAGTGTCCAGCGCGGCGACCACCGCAATCGGCACGTAGGCGGCGGCGCCGTCGGGTACCTCCGGGCTGAACCAGATGCCGAGCACGATCCCGGCCACCAGCGCCAGCAACGCAGCGATCGCGACGCGCGCCTTCACCGGCCCACCTCCTGTGCAACACGAAGCTCGCGCGAGCTCGCCCCCGGAAGCGCGACCTCGTCTGAGACGTCCACCGCGAATCCGACGTCGTAGAGCTGGTGCAGCGCCGACATGCGCAAGTACGCGTCACTCACAACGAATCCCGTCTCCAGTTGTGCTTTGGGTCCGATCGCCGCGATGCGGTAGGGCGAGAAGACAGGGCCGTTGTCGACCAGGATTGCGCCGCCCGCGTGCCGGACGGTCACAGCCGGGCCGATCCGCACGTCTCCGATGGCAATGGCTTCTGCCCCGCTCTCCCACAACGCGTTCACGACAGCTTGGAGGTCGCGGTCGAGCACGATCGACCGGTCTTGCGAACCGCCATCGCTCAACGTCACCGTGAGACCGGGTCCGTACACGGGTTCCGTTGCGGCCGCCGCTTCGAGCATCGCGATGCGGCTCAGGAGGTCGGCGCCGGAGAGTTCGCCGCCCAGGGCGCGGTCTCGTGCCGAATCCACCTGAGCTGCAAGGTTGTTGCGCTCGAACGCCAAAGCGGCACCGCGGTCGCGAGCCTCGTTCACCGTCGCGAGGATCTCTTCGCGGTCGGCTTCGGCGCTCGTGCGCCACGACGTCTCGCGGACCGCCGTTCCCAGCACCAAACCCACAAGCAACGTGCCGAGCATCAACCAGAACACGGGACTCAGACGCGAGGCCGGCGCGTTGCCGTCTTTCCTGGCCTGAGCCGCCGCGGCGTATCCCGGGTCGAGGTGGTCGGTCAGCAGGGACCGCAGAAGCGAGTTCACTCGAGCGGCTTCACTTGAGCGGCAGCGCCCGTGCGACCGCGATCGCCTTCCACACGTACAGCCCACCGGTCCACACGTAGACCGCGGTACCCCAGATGAGGAACGCGTAACCGAACGCACCCGCGGCAGCCGCACCGGACCAATCCACCTGCGCCGCCAGAATCCACGGAAACGCCGACATCAGCGCAAACGTCGCGGCCTTACCCAGGTAGATGACATCGGGCGGCGGCAGGTCGCGGCGTTTGTAGACCGGCAGCGTCAACGCGAGAACCGCGTCGCGACCGATCAGCAACACCGCCAACCACCACGGCACGATCCCCCGGATGACGAAGCCGATCAGAGTCGCGAGCGTGTACAGGCGGTCGACCAGGGGGTCGAGGAGCGCACCCAGCCGGGACGACTGATCGAGCAGCCGTGCCAGCTTGCCGTCCAACCAGTCCGTCACGCCGCTCGCGACGAGTAACCCGAAGGCCCACCAATCCGCTTCCAGTACCAGCAGCACGTACAAGAAGATCGGCACACCGATCAACCGAATGATGCTCAGCACATTCGGAATAGTCAGTATTCGATCGGATCGGACCGTCTTGTCGTCGGTCGTCATCCCATTCCTCCCACTAGCGCCATGCAAAGACCGGTTGCTCGAGATGGCTGACCCGGGTACTGCGCCCGCGCAACACCACCTCGCGAAACTGATACACGATGGCACCGGTCGGTGCGTGGATCAGGGCACCTTTGTACGGCCACTGGATGACCGGACGATCCGATTCCGGAATCCGGATGAACCGGGGCTCCACGTCGACCTCGGCGATCGTCGGCAGGAGCACCTCCGCCACCTCGGCGCTATTCGGAACCGTGTGCTGTATCCGGTCACCGATCCACAGGACCAACGGCGAGATCACATAACCCGACCGCGTCGCATAATCGTCGAGCCGGCCCACGATGTCGGATTCGTCCGCTTCGATGGCCAGCTCCTCGCGAAGTTCCCGCAAGGCCGCCTGCGCAACCGACTCACCTGGATCGATAGCCCCACCCGGCAACGCGAATTGCCCAGGATGCGCCCGCATCCGAGCGGGCCGCATGGTCAACAGCACCGCAGGCACCGAATCCGCGTTCACGCCGACCGCCACTACGACCGCCGCGTGTCTGCGCTCGCCCGCACCGAGCAAGCGCGCGTCGAATCGCCCCAGAGCGTCCGCGACAGCGTCGCGGGTGAGGTCGCTGACCGGCTCGCCATTCATCGTGTTCGACAGTAGGCCACGGCGCCGACGAGCGGCGCGATGTGGCAGGCGTGTTCACGCCGGGCCGCTATAACATGCTTGATGCGCAGGGCACGGGTCCGTCGAGAGGGAGTGCACAACAGTGGCGAAGCACGAGCAAGACAAGAGCGTCGACCTGCGAACCTTCACGCCCGCGTCGGATGTCTACGATCGCGGTCGCGCGCTTCGTGATTCGGTTCCGACGTCCGCACACGACCACGCAGGAACGGGCGCCGCCCGGCCGGCTGTTCTCGAATACATCGACGCCAGCAACAAGACCAGGCTCCCCCACCTGCTGCCGCTGCGAATCGGCCGCATGATCGCCTCGCCGTTCGCCTTCTTCCGGGGCGCCGCGGGGCTGATGGCCGCCGACCTGGCCGACTCCCCGAACAGCGGTCTGACCGCACAGTTGTGCGGTGACGCCCATGCCGCGAACTTCGGCCTCTACGGGTCACCCCAGGGCCAGATCATCATGGATATCAACGACTTCGACGAAACCCTGCCCGGACCGTGGGAGTGGGATCTCAAGCGGCTCGCGGCGAGCCTCGTGCTCGCCGGACGCGAAGGCGGCGTCGGAGTGAAGGGCTGCCTCGACGCCGCAGAGGACTCCGTCAAGTCGTACCGCCGCACGATTCGCGATCTCGCGGAGGCCCCTTTCTTACGCTCCTGGACCGCGCTCCCGGACTCGTCTGTCGTCAGCCAGGCGAAAGCGGACGATCTGGTCGACGATTTCGCGCAGGCCGCCGAGAAGGCGCGACTCAACACCAGCGACAAGGTCGTCGCGAAATGGACAGCACATCTCGACGACCACGAAACCGGAATCAAACGGCACCGATTCGTCGAGGATCCGCCGATTCTCACGCGCATCGATGCCGCCGAAGCCGAGGCAGTCACCGACGGACTGGAAGCCTATGTCGGGACGCTGCGGTCGTCTCGTCGGAATTTGATTGCCCGCTTTGCGGTTTCGGATGTCGCATTCCGGATCGTCGGCACCGGCAGCGTCGGGTTGCGCAGTTACGTTGCGCTTCTGCACGGCAACAAGGACGAGTCCCTCGTGCTGCAACTCAAGCAAGCGCGACCGTCCGCGCTGGCGCCCTACCTCGGGCATACTCCGACCAACCATGAGGGCAAGCGAATCGTGTTGGGCGCGAGACTCGTTCAGTCGGGACCCGACATCCTGCTCGGTTGGACAACTATCGACGGCCGACCGTACATGGTGCGCCAGTTCCGAAACATGAAGGGCGACATCGACCCTACGCTGTTGCGTCGAGACCACCTCGACGACTACGGCAGGCTCGCGGGTGCGCTCCTCGCGCGCGCCCACACCCGGTCATTGGACCCGCGCCTGCTCGCGGGTTACCTCGGCGACGACAAGATGCTGCACAAGTCGATCGGTGCGTTCGCAGTCCGATACGCCGACCAAACCGAAGCCGACCACGCTGAGCTGGTCGCGGCAGTGGATGCGGGAAAGTTGGAAGCGGTGCCGGTCGAGTGAGTGCGCCCGCCTACGGGTCAGCGCCGTGACAGTCCGTTCCACGACATCGTCACCTTGGTGCCCCTGTTCGACTTCTCGATCACAGCTTTGTCGCTGAGCGCCTTGATGAGCGGAATCCCACGGCCGCGCAGGTGCAACGGGTCAGGAGCCGGTTCGCGCCAGCGGCCATGGTCGGCAACCTCGACCACCACAACACTGTCGGCTTCGTCGTGGTCGGCGCGCACGTCGACACTGCCGGGCCGATCGTAGGTCACGTACGCGTGCTCGACGCTGTTTGCGAGGGCCTCGTTGACGGCTAGCGTGATCGAGCTCAGCCGTTCGGCGTCGACAATGAAGTTCTGGACCAACCAGGCCTGGAACTGACTGCGCGGGTGGACAACTGCGCCGGGTTCGGCCGCCACCCCCGTACACCGCAGCGGCGCGACAGCGTGCTCGGACAGGTCCTTCGGCACTGGAGGCTCCTACAATTCGGCCATGTCGGCGATGGCGGCGTCGAGAGTCGGATAGATGGTGATCAGCTTGTCGACGCCGACCAGCTCCATCGGGTGTCCCGTCGCCGGTCCGTCGGCGACTACGCCGAACCGGGCTGACGCCATGATCTGCTCGTTGGCTGCGATCAACACGGTCATTCCGGCCGACGCCAGGAATTCCACGTGTGCGAGGTCGACGATGACGGCCTTCGGACTGTTCGAGAGCGCGGTGAGAATCGATTCGGACAATTGCGGCGCCGACAGCATGTCCACAGTTCCGCTCACCGACAGCACAACGGTCTGGTCGTGCCATTCCACACCCACGTCGAAGGCGGCCGGACCCAGCTCGAGATACGCCTCACCGGGATCACGCTGGTCCTGAGCCAAAATCCACCTCACATCTCCCCCACCAAACACGGCTCGTGTGTCGACCCTGCTTCCGAGCCTACGAGACCACCTGATAGGTGACAAACGGAGCTCTCGCGCAAGCGGTTCGTACGGCTTGATGTTCGCGACATCCGTTGAGGCCAGGCTGATCCTGGGAGTGACCACGGACACCGTCGAACCCACTGTCAGACCACGAGCGTCGGTTGGCCGAACTCGAAGGCTGACCACCCTCTAGAACGGTGGGGGTTCGTCGGGGTCGGGTGGGTCCTCTGCCGGTGTAGGTGGTTGGGGCTGTACGCGTTTGCGGTGCACCCGCACCCCCGCCACCTCCAGCATGAACCGCAGCTGCTCCTCCACGGTGATCCCGGTCCGGTTCATTTCCTGCAACAAGGTCGGGTCAGAGCACACGACCCAGCCACCCTTATCGGTCGACTCCGGCACCACGACTGGTTTCGGGCAGACCTCACCGATCTCTGTTGTCGGCCAGAGAAACCCCGCCCCCGTCGGCTCGGTCGCAATCAGTTCACCCGTCGGGGTCCTCCACTCCAACCGACCGTCACCGAGTCGACGGACCCGCCACCCGTTACCCCCGTTCTCACCCGCGGTCTTCAACCGATGATGACGACGACACAAACACGCCCCGTTGCTGCGGATCGTGCGACCACCCGCGCGAGGCCGACGGTGGTCGTACCGCTCGCAATGATCGATATCGCACCGCGCCGCCGCCACCACACATCCCGGGAACCGGCACGTCCCATCGCGGGCCCGGATCCAGCGAGCCAACCCGGCACTCCACTCGTACCGCAACGCCCCCGGTGACTCCGGGTCGTCCCACACACCCGACCCCGCACACGAACCGACCGCCGCCACCGCCCGGCCCGCAGCGGTCCGGCCCCCAGCGGTCCGGCCCGCAGCAGTCCGCGGACGCGCTGGTTGCGGAACCGGATCAGCCGGCACGGCGGCAGTCGCGTCCTCGCACGCCGTGGCTGGTCTCACCGAATCCGCTCCCACGACGACATCGTCAGGGACCTTCGCGTCCTCGCTCACTGCTCGATCCGCGGCACCAGCATCGATGTCGACCAGGTCACCCGCCGTGTCCGTCGTGGTCTCTGCCGCGCGGTCGCCGGCAGTGCGTTCCTGCTCCACCGCCGCGTCGATGGCCGCCATCACCCATTCCCACCGCCCGTCCACAGCCAACATCCGGGCCAGATCCGCATCCACCACACCCAACCCCGCGACATACCCCGGCCACTC
>NZ_JAEMNW010000011.1 GCF_016481275.1 Antrihabitans auranticaus
ATCGTCAACGCAGCCGACAGTTCGGCTTCGGCGGCGTCCCAGGGGTCGATCGTCGACACCGGATCAGGATCGGTGGGTGCCTCGTCGAGGCAGCGGTGAAACACCGCCGCCGCATAGGCATGCGTGCGGGCGGACACGGCAGCCTCGAACCGGTGCAGGGACGTGGCGGTGTCGACCAGTGCTGGGGTCGGCGCGGCGGCGGGGTCGGGTAACCCGGCTCCGGTGAGTGCCTGCAGCAACTGTTCGAACATACTTGCTATTCTATTCGAAACCTGTTGATATGGCTAGGGTTACATTGACTGAAGACGTTGCGAAGTAGAAAGGTGGAATCACGTTTGCGCCCGCCGCCAGCCCCCGCACCAGACCCCGCCCTAACCCCCGTGCGCCCGGGAGAGCAGGACCTGCCGGTTTCGGGCCCCACATTTGGCCAGCACAGCCTTCACGTGGTCGTTGACTGTATGGTCCGAAAGAACCAGTGCCGCAGCGATTTCCTTGGTGTCGAGCCCGGTGGCGAGCAGTTCGAGCACCTCGGTTTCCCTCGCGGACAGCGCGTGGGTGCGCGCGAACAGATCCATCCGCTCCGCCGACGTGCTGACCTCGATCGACACGGCGATTTCGCCGCCGATCCGGTCGGCCCGCACCGTCAGCCACCGACTTCCGCCGAGATTGACCCGCGACCACGGCGGTCCGACCGGGACCCCGTTCTCCGACGCGATCAACGCCGCACCGATGTTGTACACGGCCGCCGGAATCGGTGAAATGGGCTCGTCGGGCGGAAGCAGCTTTGCGAGAGCCTCTGCAGCCCCGGCCGTTTGGTTGCGGACCGCCAGATCCGGACCCAGTATGACAACGGCCGGACCCAGTCGCGTCACGTGCTCGGCCGGCGCAACGAAGGTCCGTGCAAGCGCCCGTCGAAGTCCGGCGGTGACCATCGGCGACAGTGCCGACAGCAGCGCTATCTCGTTCTTGGCGAACGGAACTGGCGATCGTCGCAACAGTTCGAGAAACCCCCAGCACCCGTATCGGTCACCGAAAACCACTGAGGCGGAGTCTGTTACACCCAAGTCGCGCTGAACGTTGTGCCACAAGGGCGATGCGGACGGTTCGCCGCAGGTCGTCGCCAGCAACGATGCAGCGCTCTCACCGGCGTCCAGCATCTCGGTCCACCGATTGATTGTCGTCTGGTAGCGCCACCGAATGAGCTCCGGTAACCGCTCCCAGGGGAGCCCGGGGACATCGGCGAGCGGCGCTGTTGCAACTCGCGTAACCGGGTCGGTCACCGCGAAAACGTAGCCGTCGAAAGGTATTGCACGCCGCAGTTCCGCCACGATCGCTTCCCGCAGCGCCTTCGCGCTGTGCTCGCCTGAGCAGTGGCGCTCGACTCGGTCGAGCAGCTCCCGCGTCGCCGCCATGCGGTCAGCGTACGACGAAAAGATCCCCAGGATCGGGGATGTGCCGACGAGCCCTGCCCGCAACACACTGGACGCATGACAACCACACTGCACCTCGAGAACACAGTCCGCGACTTCGACTCGTGGAAGGCAACTTTCGACAAGTTCGACCGGTTCAGGGCCGACAAGAACGTTCGGTCCTACCGCATCAGCCGGCTCGCGGGTTCGCCGGAGAAAGTCGTCGTCGACCTCGAATTCGACTCACAGGACGACGCTGCAGAGTTTGCGAGGGCCCTGGAGAAGGTCCGCGCGACGCCGCAATCGAAAGACCAACTGGTCGACTACAAGGCACCCGTGTTGCTGACTGTCGTCGCCGAGCGTGTGATCGCTGCAGCATCATGAGGCAGACCATCGCAATCGCAATGGCAGGAACGGTTTTCGCTGTGCTCGTCAGCCCAATCGGGCCACTCGGTGGATTCTGGGCGCCCGCCTCACACGGCCACGACGCAGCCGGTCACGTTCGCGGCGGGCTGATCGCCGAGGCGATGGTTGAGAACCTCGCCTTCGGCGCAGGAGTCGCGGTGCTGTTCACGGGTCTCGGCTGGTTCGTTGCCAAGACCCCCGACCGGACCCGCGCGATGACGGCTTGGCTGGCAACCATCTGGCTCTTCGCGTCGTGGATGCCGCACGGCAATCTGCATCGGCACGTCGGTATGGATCCCGCGGCCCTGCTGCCGATCGAGTGGGTGTTCCACGTCGGATCGATTGCTGCGATAGCTGCCCTGACGTGGGCCGTTGCGTGGCCGGTACGCCAGGGCAGCGAGCGCCTAGAGGCGTTCTACGATCATCGCGTTGGATAGCCCGCCCGCTTCACACATGGTCTGCAGGGCGTACTTCGCGCCATGATCGTCCATGGCGCCGAGCATCGTCGTCAGGATGCGGGCGCCACTCGCACCGAGCGGGTGACCGATCGCAAGGGCACCGCCGTGCACGTTGACCTTGTCCAGATCGGCACCGGTCTCGTCGGCCCAGGCCAGCACGACCGACGCGAAGGCCTCGTTGACCTCGAACAGGTCGATGTCGCGCAACGTCAGTCCGGCCCGGGCGAGCACCTTCTTCGTCGCCGGGATCACGGCGGTCAGCATCAGGAACGGATCGTCACCGACGACGGCGAAGCTGTGCAGCCGTGCAATCGGGTTCAGGCCCAGTCGTTTTGCGATCTCACTCGTTGTGATCATGACCGCTGCACTGCCGTCGCTTAGCTGGCTGGAGTTGGCTGCCGTGACGTTCCAGCCGATCTCGGGGAACCGCGCAGCGACCTCCTTGCTGTAATAGGCGGGGCGCAGACCGGCGAGCGTCTCCAAGCTGCTGCCGGGCCGAACCCCCTCATCTGTTGCGAGTTCCGGCAAGGTTGCGAGCTGTTTGGTGAGTAGGCCGCTTTGTGTTGCCGTGTAGGCCTTTTCATGACTACTCAAAGCGAACTCGTCCATCCGCTGGCGGGAGATGCCCCAGCGGCTGGCGATCAACTCTGCGCTGATGCCCTGCGGAATGAGGCCCTCGGGATAGCGGGCGGCAAGGCCCGGACTCCATGGTGACTTGTCGCGAATGTTCGACCCCATCGGTTCGCGGCCCATCGACTCGACACCACCGGCAACGGCGATGTCGTAGGCGCCCGAAAGCACGCCCTGTGCCGCGAAATGCACTGCCTGCTGGCTGCTTCCGCATTGCCGGTCGACCGTTGTCGCCGGGACCGAGATGGGATAGCCCGCCGCGAGTACGGCATTGCGAGTGATGTTTGCGGCTTGCTCGTCGACCTGGGTCACGTTGCCGCCGATAACGTCGTCGATGAGTGCCGGATCGATACCGGTCCGCTCGACGATTGCGCGTAGCGAATGTGCGAAGAGATCCACGGGATGGACTCCGTGCAGCGCGCCGGTCGGCTTGCCCTTGCCGACCGGAGTGCGGACCGCTTCGACGATGACTGCGTCCCTCATGACACTCCGTCCTTTCCCACTGGGTCCTTTCCCACTGGCAAGCTGACTTTGCATTGCCATAGTTAGAGAGTAGAAGCTGACTATGTTTTTGGCAAGTCAGAGTATGCTGAGATTCATGTCACCGATTCGGCTGGAAGGGGTCCTCGCGGACCGCTCGGCATGGCAAGCAACCGACTGCTCTATCGACAAAGCGATGGCCGTCGTCGGCACTCGCTCGGCCATGCTGCTGCTGCGCGAGGCGTACTACGGCACAACGCGATTCGACAACTTCGCCGAACGGGTCGGCATCACCGAGGCCGTGGCGTCGACCCGACTGCGGGAACTCACCGCGGCCGGACTGCTGGAGAAGCGCCCCTACCGCGAGCCTGGGCAGCGCACTCGGCACGAATACGTGCTCACTCAGATGGGTATCGACCTGCTGCCTGCGGTTCTCGCACTCATGCAGTGGGGCGACAAATACCTGCAGGGCGACCGCGGTGCACCGCTCACCGTGGTCGAGGACTCCACTGGGACGCCCGTCAGCGTCGAAGTGCGAGGTAGTGAAGGCCCTGTGACAGACCTGCGGAAATTACGCATCCGGACCGACCGGACGCGGAGAAGTCGAGATCGCTGAGCGCGTTCGGAGATCGAATCGGCTGCATCGGACCTACGCTAGAGAGACGGGCGAACGACCCGTGCCGATACGAGGTTCAGCGATGACGTTCAACACGGTGATCGCCGGCGCGACCCTCAACTGGGGTGCCGCAAGCGATGTCGGTTCGGTTCGTGAGACGAACCAGGACTCCTACTGTGACCAGCCGCCGGTATACGTCGTAGCGGACGGCATGGGCGGTCAGTCCGCGGGTGATGCCGCGAGCCGGGAGGCCATCGCGGCAATGGCGACTCTCGCCGGGAAGGTGCCTGTCACCGGAAAGATGCTGCGGTCGTGTTTCGCCGACGCGCGTGATCGCATCGGCCGGATCCGGATCGACGGCGGCCGGCCACCGGGCACGACCCTGACGGGTGTCATCGTCACCGAGGAAAACGGGATGCCGTACTGGATGGTCGTGAACATCGGCGATTCCCGCACCTACCGCCTCGATGCGAATGGATTCGGGCAGATCACCAAGGACCACTCCGCTGTGCAGGAGTTGATCGATTCCGAAGAGATCGACGTCTCCACCGCGAATTTCCATCCGATCCGCAATATCGTCACACGCGCGCTCCTCGCGGACACTCCCTACGACGCCGACCTCTGGGAACTCCCGATGGTTGCGGGCGACCGCATTCTTGTCTGCTCCGACGGACTGACCCGCGAGGTCGACGACCCCACTCTTGTCGAGGTCCTCACCGCGATCGCGGACCCTCAAGCTGCCGCGGACGAACTCATCCGGCTGGCAATTCAGAACGGCGGGCACGACAACATCACCGTGCTCGTGGTCGACGCCGTGCAAGCCGGCGAACCAGTGCCGGAGACCCGCCCGACCCCGGTCGTACGAGCCTGATCGATGGCGCATCGGTATCGTCCCGGCGGCTGGCCTGCCGTCGTCTGCGAGCACGGGTGTCTCGTCGTGGGACCCGCCGTCGACGCGGTCGTCGTCGACCGGCTCTTCCGCGCACTGAGCTCCGGAGCCGACCAGCGAGCGTTGCTCGACCTCCTCGACTCGACAGGCTGGCAGCCGCCCTATGCACTCGTGCTGCGCGGGAGTGACGGCCGTGGGTTCGTCTCCGTGCGCGGGGAACTGAGTGTGGGTATTCGTGCCGGCGAAGAGCACGTGTACATCGACGGCGGTGACTCGCACACGACGCAGTCTCCGCTCGCCGCCGCTGTCGTCCGCACGATGGTCGACGACCCGCCGACCGGCCCGGACCTGGCCATATCGATGGGAGTCGTTCTTGCGGTGGATATTTCGCTGACCTGGCCGGTTCGTGCTGCGCCACCGCCGAAGGCACCGCGGGTTCTGCAGGTGTCCACCGGAATGACCATCCCGCTCGACAAGCCGCTGTTGATCGGGTCCGCGCCGAGCATCCAACGGACGACCGTCACCGACCTGCCCAAGCTCATCACGGTGCCGAGCCCCAATGCCGAGGTATCGCGGACGCACCTTGCGGTGCGCCTGGAAGGTTTACAGGTGTGCGTCGTGGACCTGCGCAGCACGAACGGCTCGCGGCTGCAGCAAGCGGGCTCCGCCGCCGAACCCATGACGCCGGACCACCCCTACCGCGTCGCGACCGGCGACACCGTGGAAATCGGGGACGGTGTGGTGCTGCGCTTCGCGGCTGCCCCGGAGAACTAGTTCCCTGTCCGCTCGTACTTCTGTGTGAGTTCCCACGTGCCCGGGCAGGCGCCGGTGCGGTCGCGAATCTCGCGACCGGTCAGTTCCTTCACGGGGTCGTCGGCTGAATCGGTAGCCGTAATGGTGGTCGTGAAATGCACGATGCCGGTCCGGCCGTCGGAGGTGTCGAAGCAGTCCTGTGGTGCGCTCGTCGATTCGGCGGTCCAGGTGCCGCCGCCGTAGATGAACATGTACCCCTGCGGAACGTCGTTGGTCACGAGAACCGACGCGCACCGCTCGCTGTTGCGCAGGCAGTAGGTGTCGAAGCGGCCGGTGTAGTCCTCCGGTGCCACGGGTGTCGCGCCCGGCGGCGTCGCGGACGCGCGCAGCGTCGCCTGGTACGTGCCGTGCAAGGCTGCCGCGGGTGACTCGGGTTCGGGCGGGCCGATGTCGGCGGGGTTCGGCGGCTTGAGGTTCGGGACCAGATCGCCGGTCCGGGTCAGCGCAACGCTGAACTCCGACCTGTTACCGCAGGGCTCGTCGACGAGCCTGATCCGGGAGCCGGTCAGCTTGTCGGTGTCGCTTCCGTCGAACTCGATCGTGTGCGTATCCCAGGTGTCGACGTCTTCGAGCGGCGTGTTGGTCGCCTGGATCTCGCACGTCGACTTCTGTAGTTCGCGCACGCCGGTCCATTTGCCGTCGTTGTAATCCAGGACGAACTGGGACATCTCCCGTTGTGTCGTGTCCGCTGGATCCCGCGTGGAAACCGATGTGACGCAGGGCCCGTCGGATTCTGCGCAATAGGTCTGCACCGCCCATTGCTCGGTGTAGTTGTCGGATCCGGAGTAGTCCTTGCCCGCCTTGTCGGTGATTGCGTACGTCACCTCGTACATGCCGTCGAACGCGGCGGCGGGGTTCGCCTGCGCAGGCGGGGTGGTCGTAGTGGTCGGTCCGTTGCTGGACTTGGAGTCGTCCTTCGGCCACAGTGCGAACAGCGCGACACCGCCGGTCACCAGTACGAGCACGGCGGCCAGCGGCACGATCGGGCCCTTCCACCAGGGCTTCGACGGCGCCGGCCGAGGTGAGCGGTCGCCCGGCGGCATGAGTGGTTGCCAACTCGGCTGCGGGTGCGGCGGTGTGGGCGGTCGTGTGGGCGGTCGTGTCGGCGGACGCGGGGGCGGGGGCGGTGACGGGGTCGCGTGGGAGATTGCGGACTGTGCCGCTGCGGCAAGTTCGGCGCAGTTTCGGTAGCGGTCGTCGCGGTTCTTTGCCATCGCTCGCGCGATGACGTCGTCGAGCGCGGGTGGAATTCCCCGGACGAGTTGAGACGCCTTCGGAACCGGACGATTGAGGTGGCCGAGCATGATCGCCGACGAGTTGGGTCCGGGAAACGGCGGCGCCCCGGTGATGAGGTGAAAGAGCGTGCAGCCCAACGAATAGACGTCGGCACGGTGATCGAGCGGGCTTCCTTCGATCTGTTCGGGCGATGCGTAGTGCAAGGTGGCGACAAGTGTTCCGGTCCGGGTCATGTGCCCGGCCTCGTCGAGCGCCTTGGCAATGCCGAAGTCGGTCAACAGGACTCGCTGTGGCGCACCCGGGTAGTCGCCCGCCGAGAGCAGGATGTTCGCGGGCTTCACGTCGCGGTGCAGGATGCCCAGGTGGTGTGCGTGATCGAGGGCTTTGCCCGTCTCGGTGATGATGTGAACGGCCGACTGAACCGAAATCGGTCCGTTGGCAAGCAACTTCGCCGCGTCGGAGCCGGGGATGTACTGCATCGAGATCCACAACTGGTCCTCGATGCGACCCCGGTCGTAGACCGAGACGATGTTCGGGTGCTCCAGTCGCGCTGCGTGATTTGCCTCGTGCTCGAATCGGGAGCGGACGTAGTCGTCTGCGGTCAGCGAGCGGTGCAGCAGCTTCAGTGCGACTTTGCGCGGAAGGTTGGGATGTTGTGCGAGGAAGACGGCGCCCATGCCGCCCGTGCCGATGAGAGTCTCGATCCTGAAGCCGGCGAATACGTCGCCAGGGCCGAAGCCGGGCTCGCTCACTCAGACCTCCTGCCTCTCGAGTCGTGCCTGAAGTAGGGCGGTCATCGAGATCTCCCCGCAGATCAGCTTTGGACTATATCTTTCCTCAACGCCAGAACTGCGTCAGGAAGGCCCCGTACCGCGACCACAGCGAAGGCACGCCCGACAGTTCGTAGAACCAGTAGACCGCGTCGAAGAACGCTGCATTGAGTTGTGGAACGAACAACAAAGCCATAAGGGCCACGAGTCCGAATCCCTTGTATTGGTCGAGGCTGCGACGGGTTTGCGGGCTCAGCGACGGTTCGATGGCCCCATAGCCGTCGAGCCCCGGTATCGGTAGCAGATTCAGAAGGGTGGCGGTGACTTGAAGAAATCCGAGAAACGCCAGCCCGAACCAGAAGACCGGGTGCGACGCGGTCTCGCCGAAGATGCGGACGATCGCCAGCAGGACGACGGCGCACGCAGCGTTGACCACCGGTCCGGCGAGGCTGATGCGGCGCTGGGTCTTCGCGTCGAACAGCCCCGACCGTACGTAGACCGCACCGCCGGGCAGCCCGATGCCACCCATCGCGATGAACAGCACAGGCAAACCGATCGACAGCAGCGGGTGGCTGTATTTGAGCGGGTTGAGCGTGAGATACCCGCGCATCTGGACTTCGTGGTCACCGGCCTTCCACGCCGTGTAGGCGTGGGCGAACTCGTGCAGGCAGACGGACACGATCCAGCCGAAGACGACCATCGTGATCACACCGACGTGCGCGGCAACCGAGTCGAGTTCGGCGTTCCATGCGATGACCCCGCCGCCGATTGCGACCGCGACGACCGCAAGAAAGATCGGACTGGGCGTGACTGCACGCGACCGAATCGGAATCGGTTTGTTCACGGATGCATCTCAGCGCACCAGCAACCACGGTTCGTGGTGGCGGTAGAAAGCCGACCGCTTGACCGTTCGCGTCTCCGACACACTGTCGCGGCTGATGACGGCCGCTCGAGTGCCGAGCTGCATCGCGCGCCCAGCGACCCATCTCTTGCGGCGGAATCGTTTGCCGGTGTCCACGAAGGAACGCAGTCCGGGCAGTTCTACGGTCGGTTCGATGTGCAGCGCGGCGACGAGTCCGGTGAACATCCGGGTGTCGTCGACGTACGCTTCGCCCTCCAGCGCCGCACCGCGTGGTCCGGTGATGATTGCGCTGCCTACCAGGACGTTTCCGCGGTCGTCGCGGATCAGGGGCAGTTCGGTCGCCGTACCGTTGAGCGCGCGGTTCGCTGCCTCCGCACCGGTCCCCGTTTTGTAGATCCGCGCCGCGGGACTGGCTTCGACCGGCACGTGCGCGACTTCGACGGACAGCCGTTCGGTACGCATCAACCAGGTGAGCGAGGCGGCGAGGGCGGCGTCGTCGCCGAGTACGACGAGGCGTGGGCGCTTGAGCGCATCGAGAGTCGGGAAGAGTTCTTCGAATTCGGCGGCGCCGGGTACCGCGGACACCACCGTCGCGTGGTGCGACAAAAGGGTGATCGGAACCGGTCCGTCGCCGCAGCGCAGAACGACGATGTCCACGCGGCTTCGCGACTTGTATTCCGTGTTCGTGGCTACCTCCAACGCCGGAAAGCCAGTAGTGGCTACTCGTGAAGCTGTCGGACTCGAGTGCCACGATAGCGGTATGGCAGCAGCAACTCCCATGTAGTGCGTAAAACCGAGACAGCTCGAAGGTGATCACAATGTATTGCGAGATGGGTTACGCGAGTGACCGAGTCTTCAACGTGAGAGTCCTCAACGAGACCTGGGAAGAACTCGAACTCGACGATCTGGCTGTCGACAACGACAGCTGGATCGGCGAGTGGTTCCTGCCCAATCGGATCCGGGCACGTTCGACCGGTCTGTTCTGCGCTACCGATGCCCGGCCGGTGGGAGCCGAAATCCTTTGCGGTGTAATCGAAAACAGTGAATGCGATCTGACTTATCTGATCGGCGGCGACCGCGACAGGCCCGTCTATTTCCATATGCACGCGGCGCTGGACCGCGCTGACCAGGAACTCGTCGAGGTGTGGACGCCACCGACCTGCCGTGCCCGAGTAGGACGTCGGGGGACCGGAGCGAACTTCGAGGTCGAGGTCAGTCCGGTGCAGCGGAAAGCGCTCTCCCGGCTCGAGTAGAATGTGCTTCCGGCCACTGCCCCGTGCGGCAAGTAGCTGCAGTTCGCCGCTCGCGTGCTGCGCGTCGACCGTAGGAGACTCAATGCCGGCAATTGTGCTGATCGGCGCCCAGTGGGGCGACGAGGGCAAAGGCAAAGCAACCGATCTTCTCGGTGGCAGGGTCCAATGGGTAGTCCGCTACCAGGGCGGCAACAACGCCGGCCACACCGTGGTCCTCCCCAACGGCGACAACTTCGCACTGCACCTGATCCCGTCGGGCATCCTCACACCCGGCGTCAACAACGTGATCGGCAATGGGGTCGTCGTCGATCCGGGCGTCCTGCTGTCGGAACTCGCGGGCCTCGAGAAGCGCGACGTCGACACCGACCGTTTGCTGCTGTCGGCGGATGCGCACCTGATCATGCCGTACCACGTGGCTATCGATAAGGTCACCGAGCGCTTCCTCGGCAACAACAAGATCGGGACGACCGGTCGCGGCATCGGGCCGTGTTACCAGGACAAGATCGCGCGCGTCGGCGTTCGGGTTGCCGACGTGCTCGACGAGAAGATCTTCACGCAGAAGGTCGAGGCGGCCCTCGAATTCAAGAATCAGGTGCTCGTCAAGATCTACAACCGTCGCGCGCTCGACGCGCAGCACGTGGTCGACGAGGTCCTCACGCAGGCCGAAAGCTTCAAACACCGCATCACCGACACCCGCTTGCAACTGAACCAGGCACTCGAGCGCGGCGAGACCGTGCTGCTCGAAGGTTCGCAGGGCACGTTGCTCGACGTCGACCACGGCACCTACCCGTACGTGACGTCGTCGAACCCGACCGCCGGCGGTGCTGCCGTGGGGTCCGGCATCGGGCCGAACCAGATCTCGACCGTCCTCGGCATTCTCAAGGCGTACACGACGCGCGTCGGGTCGGGACCGTTCCCGACCGAACTCTTCGACGAGCACGGCGCCTACCTGGCGAAGCAGGGCGGGGAGGTCGGCGTGACGACCGGCCGTGCGCGGCGCTGCGGGTGGTTCGACGCCGTGATCGCGCGTTACGCAACGCGCGTCAACGGCATCACGGACTACTTCCTCACCAAACTCGATGTGCTGTCGAGCCTCGACACCGTGCCGATCTGCGTCGCTTACGACGTGGACGGCGAGCGGGTCGACGACATGCCGATGACGCAGACCGGCTTCCACCACGCGCAGCCCATCTACGAAGAGATGCCCGGCTGGTGGGAAGACATCTCCGGCGCCCGCACGTTCGCCGACCTCCCGAAGAACGCGCAGGACTACGTGCTCCGCCTCGAAGACCTCGCGGGTGCCCATATTTCGTGTGTCGGCGTCGGTCCGGGGCGCGACCAGACGATCGTCCGGCGGGACATCCTCGCCTGACCTCTTGACGCCCATTCTGGAACGTGTTCTAGTTCTGGCGTGGACAGATATGTGGACCGCAGCGTCCTCGTAACAGGTGCAGGTTCGGGAATCGGTCAGGGCGTCGCATTGCGATTGCTCAGCGAGGGCGCTCGTCTGGTCGCAGCGGACGTCGACGCCGCCGGACTGGCAACGACGGTGGAGCGGGCCGGCGAGGTCGGCGATCGGCTGGCGACAGTCGTCGTCGACATCAGCAGCGAGCAATCCGTCGCCGACGCCTACACCGCCGCGCTCGACCACCTCGGCAGCCTCGACGTGCTGGTCAACGCGGCCGGAATACTTGTGCCGGGCCACACCCACGACATGTCGCTCGACACCTGGAACCGCGTCATCGGCATCAACCTGACCGGCACGTTCCTCATGGTGCGGTCGGGTCTGCCGTGGTTGCTGAAGTCTCCGTACGGCGGGTGCATCGTGAACTTCTCATCGACGTCCGCGCACTTCGGGCACCCGTACATGGCGGCGTATTCGGCGAGCAAGGGTGCGGTCAATGCCTTTACGCACGCGATCGCTCTCGAGTACGTCAAGCAGGGCTTGCGTGCGGTGAACATCGTGCCGGGCGGGATCAAGTCCGGGATCACGACAAAATCCATCATGGGATTGCCGCACGATTCCGACGGCGACCTCTTCCTGAAGCTCCGTGGGTGGCTCGGCGGTGGCAACCTCGGAAATCCGGAGGACATTGCCGGTGTGGTCGCCATGGTCGGCTCTGATGACGGCCGGTTTCTCACCGGCACGGAGATCAGGGTCGACGGCGGCGCGCATATGTGAGGCGCGTCAGAACAGAACCGGGTCGTCGAAGCCGGGGGCGTGCTCGATCGTGAGGAGCGTGCGCTTCGTCCGGACGGCGCCGTACGCTGAGAAGCCACCGATCCGGTTTCCGGCGGCCAGGACGCGATGGCACGGGATCAGGATGGGAATCGGGTTGCGGCCCAACGCTTGTCCCACCGCCTGCGCTGCGCCGCGGGAGTCCACAAGTTCTGCGACCTCGCCGTAGGTCAACGTGTTACCGGGATCGATTGCGCGCGTCACGGTGTAGACCTTGCGATCGAACGGCGGAAGGGCCGTGGTGTCCAGCGGCGCCCAGCGCAGGTCGTCGAGTTCGCCCGCGAGGTGGCGTCGAATGCCCGCGATCACCTCCTGGACGAACTGCGGAGGCTCCTTGTCGAGCCCGCCTTTCGTCAGCGATGCGAGCCGTTCCCGCGTAGCAGCAGCAGTGACCTCGGGCAACTGGAGCGCGACGACTCGACTACCCGTCCATCCGATGCCGCATTCGCCGATCGGTGTGTCGAACAGCGTGTAATCGCTCGCCGTCATGACCCGAGTATGCCGCTGACCACCGACAAGTCGACTGGCCTTGAAAACCAAGGCCAATTTGCCAATACTGGTCTGTATGGTCATGCGAGTTCTCGGTGTCAGCTCACTCACGCGCGACCTCGGCCGCTGGCGTGACGACGACGATGGCCGCCGCAAGTCGGCACGTCCCGCATACCAGGCGCTGGCCGAAGCGATCCGATTGCTGATCCACGACGGCAGGGTGCCACTCGGGGTCGCACTGCCGAGCGAGCGAGACCTCGCGACGGGGCTCAGCTTGAGCCGGACCACGATCACATCGACCTACTCGGTGCTGCGCGAAGACGGCTACCTGATCAGTCGGCAGGGCTCGCGCAGCACGGTCGCGTTGCCGTCCGGTGCGGCGCGGTCAGGGAACATGATTCACATCAGGACCGACGTCGATGCGCCGGTCGTCGAGATGAGTTCGGCCGCGCTGCCTGCACCGCCTGAAATGGAGGGCGCGTACGGCGCTGCGCTGCAAGCACTCCCGGCGTATCTGACATCGCACGGCATGGAGCCGATCGGCCTCGCTGTACTGCGGGAAGCCATCGCCGACCGCTACCGGCAGCGTGGCCTGCCCACCGAACCCGACCAGATCATGGTCACCCTCGGTGCCCAGCACGCCCTGAGCCTGCTGCTCGCCGCGCTTATCGGTCCCGGCGATCGCGTCCTGATCGAACACCCGACCTACCCCAACGCGATCGAGGCGATCCGCCACTCCGGTGCGCGGCCGGTGCCGGTGCCGATTCGACCCGAAGAAGGCTGGGATCTGGACGGCATCCGGACCGCCGCCCGGCAGACCGCGGCGCGATTGGCCTACATGATTCCCGACTTCCACAATCCGACCGGCCTCTGCATGTCGGACGAGGGCCGCGCGGAGCTGGCGCGGATCGCACGGGAGACGCGAATGACCGTCATCGTCGACGAGTCGATGGCCGAACTGAACCTGGATATCGAACAGCGCACCCCCGTCGCAGCATTCGCGCGCGGTGCGGAAGTCATCACAATCGGTTCGGCGTCGAAGTCGTTCTGGGGCGGTCTGCGGGTCGGGTGGATTCGGGCACGCCCGTCGCTCATCACACGCGTGGCAGGCACCCGATCGGCCGTCGACCTCGGCACACCGGTCATGGATCAGTTGGCCACCGCCGACCTCCTGGGCAGCGCGTCCACGATCCTCGCCGCTCGGCACGACCTCCTGCGCAGGCAGCGGTCTGCGCTGCTGGACGAACTGGAGCTGCAGCTGCCCGAGTGGCGCCCGATGCCGGGGCCCGGCGGCATGTCGCTCTGGATTCAGCTACCGACGCCCGTGTCTACAGCTCTGGCCGCGACGGCGCCCAACTTCGGTGTCTTGCTGGCAGCCGGTCCGCGGTTCGGTGTCGAGGGGGCCTTCGAACGGTTCGTCCGGTTGCCGTACACGCACAACGAGGTGACACTGCGTGCCGCTGTCAGCGGAGTCGCAGCGGCTTACGGTGCGCTGTCACCGCGCTCCGACGAGGCCACGGCCGCGCTGGTGTGCGTCTGAGTCAGCTGTGCTTCGAGTCAGCTGTGTTCGATCAATCCGCGCGCAGCGCTGCGCTGCGATGCCGCAGCTTCCTTCGACAGTCGTTCGACGAGTGCTTTGACCGGCTGCGGATTGCAGTAGTAGTAGCCCTGCGCCAGCGAGTAGCCGAGCGATGAGAGCACCGCGGCCTGGAACTGATTTTCGACGCCTTCGGCGATCACCGGCAGGCCCAGCGAGACGCTCAGCAGCGCAATGACTTCGAGCAGCGGCGGCGCCTCGCCCTCGGACGTGATCGAGGTGATGAACGAGCCGTCGAGCTTCAGGAAGTCGGTCGGCAGTGTCTTGAGCCTGCTGAGGGACGAATAGCCGGTGCCGAAGTCGTCGATCGCGATTCGGACACCACGCGCCCGCAGTTCGCCCAGGTTGGCGATCGCGGTCGGGGTGTTGACGTCGAGAACGCTCTCGGTGACTTCGAGTACCAGTTGGGCTGCCGGCCAACCGGTCGCCCGCAGAACCTCGTCGATCCGGCCGACGTAGTCCTTTTCGACGAGTTCGAGTCCGGAGACGTTGACGTTGAGGATGAGTGGCCGGTCGGGAAGTGCTGCTTGGAGTTCGAGGCCGTCGCGGCATGCGCGATAGAGCACGAAGCGATCGAGATTCGCGATGAGACCGTTTTCCTCGGCGACCCGCACTACTTCCTGAGTGGTGACCGAGGGCTGCGTGACCGAGGTCCAGCGCACGAGTGCTTCGACACCGATCGTTGCACCGCCGTCGGTGAGGCTCACGATCGGCTGGTAGTGGACGTCGAGCGTCTCCCGTGCGATCGCTTCGACGAGCTCGACCGCGAGTGGTGGCCGCCGTGACGATTCGAGGACCGTTCGGTTGCGGCCCGCCTGCTTCGCGCGGTACAGCCCGACGTCGGCGCGGCTGACGAGGAACGAACCCGATTCGCCCGGCTGCCAGGATGTGACACCCGCAGAGCAACCGAGGGCGATGCGCTCACGCATGTCGTCGGCGAGCGTGATCGCAGCCTGCTCGCTCATATCGGGCAGCAGCAGCGCGAACTCGTCACCGCCGTAGCGGGCGAGGATGCGGTTGCCGCCGAGCATCTGCTGCCACTCGTCGGCGACCTTCTGCAGGACGGCGTCGCCCGAGCGGTGCCCGAGTTCGTCGTTGACCGACTTGAAGCGGTCGAGGTCGAACAGGATGAGTGCGGGCCGCTGACCCGTTCGGGTAGCCCGCGCAAGCTCGAGATGCAGCATGCGGTCGAAGCCGCGCCTGTTGAGCAACCCGGTCAGCGAATCGATGTCGGCGTCGGACGCCAGCCTCGCGAGCACACCGACGACCCCGCCGACCGCGACGGTCACACCTGCCGGCACCAGCCCCGCCCACCACGGCAGGTCGCCCCGTGCGAGAAGCACGCCCATGCAGCAGACCACCGCGAAGACGATCTGCACCGATGCGTTGAGCCAGGAGAAGAAGAAGGACGCATCGCAGGCCGCGAAAACGTAGAAGCTGGCAAGTGCGAGCGCCGCGATCGGGCTGGTCGACTGGTGGCAGGCGATGGTGATCAGAATCGTTCCGACACCGACGAGCACCTGGTGCGTGCGCGGCCGGACCCTGTCGCCGAGGACCGCGAGACCGGCGCCGAAGCAGATGGCACCGAATGCCGCCACAGCGACGACCCCGCGATTTCCGGGGCCGTCGTGCGGCATCAAAATGCTGAGGGTTGTCCCGAGGATTCCGCCCATCGCGTAGAGACCACCGGTCGTACGCGCCATGACTGTCGAGGTTGCGACGGCAAACGGCACACGCGCCGGTGCACCGGGCTCGCTCAGACCAGGGGGTCGCCGCACCTTGTTCACATTACCGCTCGATCCCCACCCACCCCGAAACAATGGAGGGTGCCTAGTTGATATCCGGATTATTACGTTAAGCGGAGGCGTGGGGTTCGGTTTCAGTAGGTCAATTGTCTAGTTGTCGTGTTGTGACCTACCGCCAAATGGTCGCCGCGTCCGTCGCCTCGACTGGCGGGGCAGAGGGTACACCGTTGGGTGTGCGCGAGAATCGGGGTGCCGGTAGGTGCTGCACAACCCCGTCGACCTCGATCAACGAGCCGCGGGCGACGATGTGCTCGTTCTTCTCGGCCTCGGCGAACGTGAGGATCGGCGTCGTGCAGGCGTCGGTGCCGTCGTAGATGGCTGCCCATTCGTCGCGCGTCTTGGTCTTGAAGGTGTCGGTGAAGATCTTGCGCAGTTCGTCGTACCCACGCGGATCGAACTGGTTCGGAATGGCGTCAGGGTCCAGCCCGAGACCCTTGATGAACTCGGCGTAGAACTGCGGCTCCAGCGCGCCGACAGCCATGTACTTGCCGTCCGACGTCTCGTAGGTGTCGTAGAACGGGAATCCGGTGTCCAGCATGTTCACGCCGCGTTCGTCGGACCACACGCCCGCACCGCGCATGCCCCAGATCATGTGCGAGAGCGACAGCGCGCCGTCGACCATGGCGTTGTCGATCACCTGGCCCTTGCCGGAGGTCTGACGCTCGACCAGCGCGGCGAGAATGCCGAAGACGAGATACATCGAACCGCCGCCGAAGTCGCCGACCATGTTGAGCGGCGGCACCGGGCGCTCGCCCTTGCGGCCGATCGCGTGCAGGACACCGGTGATCGAGATGTAGTTGATGTCGTGACCCGCGCGGTCGGCCATCGGGCCGTGCTGACCCCAGCCGGTCATGCGGCCGTAGACGAGGCGCGGATTGCGGGCGAGGAGGTCGTCGGGACCGAGGCCCATGCGCTCGGTGACGCCGGGCCGGAAGCCTTCGATGAGCACGTCCGCGCGATCGATGAGGTCGAGGACCTTGTCGAGATCGGCCGGATCCTTCAGGTTGGCCTCGACGACCGTGCGGCTGCGCAACTGCTGGCGATCGATGCCGCCCGGTAGGCCGCCCGCGCGCTGTACACGCACGACGTCCGCACCGAGATCGGCCAGGAGCAGCGCCGCGTGGGGGCCCGGGCCGATGCCCGCCAGCTCGATGACGCGAATTCCTGCGAGTGGTCCTGTACCTCTGGTCATGTATGCACCTCGTTGTGGGATGACGGCTGATTATCTGACAGCGTATAACGCAGCTGTCCCCGCGATGCTCCGAGGTCGGTTGCCATAGGGTCTTCAGCCATGAGCGCAGGCGCCGAGTTTTTAGTAGCACTCGTCATCCTTGTCGGCTTGGTCGGCGTCGTGTTGCCGATCCTGCCCGGGGTGGTGCTGATCTTCGGCGCAATCCTGACCTGGGCGATCGTCGAGGGCTCGACCGCCGGCTGGACCGTTTTCGCGATCTGCACCGTGTTGCTGCTGGTCTCGGGCGTCGTGAAGTACACGTGGCCTGGCCGGAACCTCAAGAACGCGGGAGTTCCGACGCGCTCGCTGGTCATCGGTGCCCTGCTCGGCATCGTCGGCTTCTTCGTCATTCCGATTCTCGGCCTGCCGCTCGGGTTCGTGCTCGGTGTGTACCTCTCCGAGTTCGAGCGGATCAAACACCCGCAGGCGGCGTGGCAGGCGACATGGCACGCGACCAAAGCGGTCGGGCTGTCGATCCTGATCGAGCTCCTCGGTGCGCTGCTGGCCGCCGGTGTGTGGCTATTCGCCGCGATCTTCGCGTAACCGAGCCCGCGCGCGGAAGAGCGGCATGGGTGGCGCGCCGATGTCCTCCGGTTCCTTCGGCGGCAGGCGATAGAACTGCCGGGCATTGGCTTCGAGGACGTTGTGCAGGTCGCCGCCGACCGCTTCGGCAATCATGTCGAGGTCGGCCGCTTCGAAACAGCGGGACGCCCTGGTACCAGGGAGGTCGGAACCGAACATCAGCGCCTCCGGGCTCACACTGTGGATTCGGCGCAGGACGTGCGGGATGTCGAAGGTGAGGCGACCGAAACCCGTTGCCTTGATCCGGGCACCGCGATCGACGAGATCCAGCAGATAGGGCAGCGCCTCGTCCGACATTCCGAGGTGGTCGATGCTCACCGCGGGCAACTTGGCGAGTACCGGCTCCAGTGAGGGCAGCAGCGATCCGTCGACATACAACTCTGCATGCCACCCGGCAAGCTGGTGCGCGCGCAGGGCCTGGTGGGTCAATCCGGCAATGTCGATCGCGCCGCGTTTGAGATTGAAGCGCAGCGCCCGGACTCCCGCCCGATCGAGCTCGAGAATGTCCTCGTCGGTCGCATCGGGATCCAGCTGAATCACACCGACATAGCCCTCGCCGAACTCTGCGAGGGCAGCGACGAGAAACGTCGAGTCGTTCTCCTGGAACGACCCACTGACGACCGCGCCCCCGTCGACGCCGAACCCGTCCATTCGCGCTCTGTAATCGGCGATCGTGAACGGCTGCGGCAGGAAACCGTTGTTTTCGACGAGCGGGAACTGCGGATCGATGATGTGGAAGTGGGCGTCGAACACGCTTACAAGCATGCCCCAGCCGACCGTCCTACAAGGGGAAGGTCACGTAAATTAAGGCATTCGGTGCGTGATCGAGGTCACGCACACCGTCAGGCTTTGTGCGGTTCGCTCGCGCGCAGCATGTCTTCGCGTTCGACGACCTTGATTCTTTCGCGGCCTTCGGGCTCGCCGAGAGAGCGTTCGTGGGCATCGAGGCGGTACCAGCCGTCCCAGGTGGTGAAGGGGATGCCCTTGCCCTCGAGGAAGTCGATGATGGCGTGCTCGTCGGGTTCGGCAGCACCGGCGAAGTTGGGGCGGTCGTCGAGCAGGCACGCGACCGTCTCGTTGGCGTCGCCCTTGGTGTGGCCGATGAGGCCGACCGGACCACGCTTGATCCAGCCGGTGACGTACGTCGCGGAGACGTGGTTGCCCGCGTCGTCCAGGACGCGTCCGGCTTCGTTGGGGACGGTGCCGGCCTGGTCGTCGAAGGGCAGTTCGTGCACATTCTGGCTCAGGTAGCCGACCGCGCGATAGACGGATTGGACCGGCCAGTCACGGAACTTGCCGGTGCCGCGGACGTTGCCGGTGCCGTCGAGTTCGGTGCGTTCGGTGCGCAGGCCGACGACCTTGCCGTCTTCGCCGAGGATCTCGGTGGGGGATTCGAAGAAGTGCAGGAACAGTTTGTGCGGGCGGGTGCCTGGGTCACGGATCGCCCAGTCCTGCAGGGTGTTGGCGACCATGTCGACGATCTTGGAGTTGCGGCGGGCGGCTTCGGAGCCTTCGTCGTACTCGATGTCCTCGGGGTCGACGATCACTTCGATGGTCGGCGAGTGGTCGAGTTCGCGCAGTTCCAGGGGGGTGAACTTGGCTTGTGCGGGGCCGCGACGGCCGAACACGTGGACCTCGAGGGCTTTGTTCGCCTTGAGGCCTTCGTAGACGTTGGCCGGGATCTCGGTGGGGAGCAGTTCGTCGCCGGTCTTGGCGAGGACGCGGGCGACGTCGAGGGCGACGTTGCCGACGCCGAGGACGGCGACCTTCTCGGCTTCCAGTGGCCAGGTGCGCGGGACATCGGGGTGACCGTCGTACCAGGAGACGAAGTCGGCGGCGCCGTAGGAGCCTTCGAGGTCGACGCCGGGGATGTCGAGGGCGCGGTCGGCGTTGGCGCCAGTGGAGAAGATGACCGCGTCGTAAAAGCGGCGCATGTCGTCGAGCGTGATGTCGTTGCCGTAGTCGATGTTGCCGAGCAGGCGGACATGGTCCTTGTCGAGCACCTTGTGCAAGGCGGTGATGATGCCCTTGATGCGCGGGTGGTCGGGGGCGACGCCGTAGCGGATGAGGCCGAACGGTGCCGGCATCCGCTCGAAGAGGTCGATGCTCACCTCGGTGTCGGATTTCATCAGGGCGTCAGCGGCGTAGATACCGGCCGGGCCTGCGCCGATGATGGCAACGCGGAGCGGACGGGAATCTGTGGACTGGTCGGTCATCTGCTACCGCACACCTTTTCGACGATTGGACGATTCTTGCGAGCCTAAACTAAGCCATGCCTAACTTGCACAGGCGGAGCGTGGTCTAATAGGCGACCGCTACTCGGAACGGCCATTCTATCGGCTCCGCCTCGGGGCAAGTCCCGGCGGCTGCTTTCGGCGACCGCCGGGTGTCCTATTTGCCCCGAACGGTACAGGCGGGAATGATCCTGCAGGTGACCGACGACGAAGAGCAGAAGTGGGAACGAACCGCAGTCCCTTTCATTGCGGCCCTTGCAGTGGTTGCGGTCGTCATCGCCGGAATCATCATCAGCCAGATCATCTCGCCGGCGGAGGGCAACGTGTCCGACACCGAACAGATCCGGATCGCCGTCCACGAGTTTGTCGAAGCACGTAACAGCGGCGACGAGGAACGCATTCGCGACACCGCCTGCGCCGGCTTCGACGATGCCTGGCTCGCCGACCGCACCGGCAACCTCGTCGTCGAGAAGGTGAGCGAAGCCGACATCGACGGTGATCGAGCGACGACCGACGTCACAACCAAGGTCGACGACAAGGACGAGAAGACGATGCTCTGGACGTTGGTCAAGCAGAAGGACGCCTGGCTCGTCTGCAATTAGGCCGCACAGGGGCGCAGCGTCGTATCGGGTATTCTCTGCTGAGGTCATGAGTACCAGCGCTCAAGCCCCGGCTTGCTGGTCGGCAACCCTCCTCCGCGGTGGGGTGCTCCGGGTGACGACCTGGCCGCGCTCCGACCGGACGCGGCAAGCGCGGACTCACCGGCCACACCAGTGCAACGAGTGAGTCCCAGCACTGTGAAAGGTGGCAACCGTGAGCTATGCAGGTGACATCACCCCGCAGCAAGCATGGGATCTGCTGCGAGACGATCCAAATGCCGTCCTGGTCGACGTTCGCACCGACGGCGAGTGGCGCGCGATCGGCATCCCGGACACGGCTGAAATCGGCAAGGCCCCGATCTTCATCGAGTGGGTGAACAACTTCGGTCAGCGGAACCAGAGCTTCGTCGACGACCTTCGTGCCAACGGTGTGGAGGCGGGACCGGTCGTGTTCCTGTGCAGGTCGGGCCAGCGTTCCGTGCACACCGCGATCGCGGCGACCGCAGCAGGTATCGAGCCCTCCTACAACGTCCTCGAAGGCTTCGAGGGTGCAGTCGGGCCGAGCGGGCAGCGTGATGTGGAGGGCTGGAAGGTCCTCGGCTTGCCTTGGAAGCAGTCGTGAGCCGCCCGACCGGCGGCGCGTTCGAGAAGCCGCTACCCGAAGGCGTCGGTCCCGCGACGATCGGTGTCCGCGGCGGTCTTATGCGCTCCGGTTTCGAGGAGAACGCCGAGGCGCTGTACCTGACGTCGGGATTCGTCTACGAGAGCGCGCAGGCAGCCGAGGCGGCATTCACCGGCGAGGTGGATCACTTCGTCTACTCGCGTTACGGCAACCCGACGGTTGCGATGTTCGAAGAGCGCATGCGTTTGATCGACGGTGCCGAAGCTTGCTTCGCAACGGCCAGTGGCATGGCGGCGGTGTTCACCGCGCTCGGCGCGTTGCTGAAGGCCGGTGACCGGCTCGTCGCCGCGCGCAGCCTGTTCGGTTCCTGTTTCGTCGTGTGCAACGAGATCCTGCCGCGCTGGGGAGTCGAGACCGTCTTCGTCGACGGCGAAGACATCGAGCAGTGGGAGCAGGCGCTGTCCGTTCCGACGACCGCCGTGTTCTTCGAGACGCCGTCGAATCCGATGCAGTCGCTCGTCGATGTGCGCCGGGTCGTCGAGCTGTCGCACGCTGCCGGTGCAAAGGTCGTGTTGGACAACGTCTTTGCCACGCCATTGCTGCAGCGCAGTTTCGAACTGGGTGCCGACGTCGTCGTCTACTCCGGCACCAAGCACATCGACGGCCAGGGCCGAGTCCTCGGCGGCGCGATTCTCGGTTCGCAGGAGTACATCGACGGACCCGTCAAGAACCTGATGCGTCACACCGGACCCGCCTTGAGCCCGTTCAACGCGTGGACCCTGCTCAAGGGCCTCGAGACGATGCCCCTGCGGGTCAACCATTCCAATGCCTCGGCTCTGACGATCGCGAAGTCCCTCGAGGCGAACAAAGCGGTCCGCTGGGTGAAATACCCGTACCTCGAGTCGCATCCGCAGTACGACCTCGCCCGCAGCCAGATGAGCGGCGGCGGCACGGTCGTCACGTTCGAGCTCGACGCCCCGGAGGGGCTCGGCAAGAAGCGTGCGTTCGAGGTCCTCGATGCGCTGCGGATCATCGACATTTCGAACAACCTCGGTGACGCCAAGTCGCTGATCACCCATCCAGCCACCACGACTCATCGTGCGATGGGGCCGGAAGGCCGTGCGGCAGTGGGCATTACGGACGCGGTTGTGCGAATCTCGGTCGGTCTCGAAGACCTCGAGGACCTGCTCGGCGATCTGGACCGAGCGCTGAGCTGAGACTGCTTGCCATCGGTCGCCCGGGAGAGCATCGTCATAGGCGACCGGTGGCGCCGCCGGGGCGCTGCCCCGACCGGAGGTCAACGCCGTGTTCGCACGTTCCACGACAGTCGTAGCGCACCCGAATTCGATCGATTCGGGGATCAGGTTCATCCAAGCCGAGGTCATGCCGATGCTCCGGGACATGCCGGGTTGCCTCGGAATGTCGATGATCGTCGACCGCACCACCCGGCGCTGCATCGTCACGAGCTCGTGGCGGACCGAAGCCGACATGCGAGCCGCCGACACCCAACTACATCCGGTCCGGACTCGGGCGGCGGAAGCGCTGGGCGGTCGCCCGCAGGTCGATGAATGGGAAATCGGTGCTCTGCACCGCAACCATCCGTCGCACGACGGTGCCTGCGTTCGCGCAACGTGGTTCCGTGTCGATCCGGCGCAGTTCGATCGTGCGGTCGACATCTTCAGGCTGTCGTCGATTCCCGCGCTCGAGGAACTCGAAGGGTTCTGCAGCGCGAGCCTGATGATCGATCGCAGCGAGGGAATCGCCTGTGCCTCGGTCACTTACGACAGTGCCGAGGCGATGGAACGCACACGCGGCGAAGCCGGGACGATTCGGGAAGCCGGTACGGCGGACGCGGGCGCCGAGGTCCTCGAGGTGTGTGAATTCGAGTTGACGCTCGCGCACCTGCACGTGCCCGAGTTGGTCTGACGTCAGGCGATCGATACGAGTTCGGTCACGTCGTCGTCGGGTAGGTTGCCTTCGACGACGGCGGTGACCCAGACGTTGTTGAGCCAGATATCGCCGCCGTGGTTGTCGAGGAAGGCGGTGTCGGCGCTGTCGCGCCCGGTCGCGATCCGTACCAGGGTTTGCCGTGGGGCAAGCCCTGTGGCGTCGACGACCCGCCACACGCCGTCGACGTACGCCTCCGCGACCGAGTGGAAGTCCATCGGAACGCACCCCGGCGCGTAGACCGCGACGACCCGCGCGGGGACGTTCACCGCACGTAAGAACGCGACGACCAGGTGTGCGTAATCGCGGCACACGCCGGCACCTGCGAGAAGCGTGTCCGACGCACCGTCGATCGGATCGCTCGAACCCGGGACGTAGAACATGCGTGAGCGGACCCACGACGAAACCTTTGCGAGAATGGTCGCGGAATCGCTGAACTCGCCGAACTCCTTGGCCGCAAAGCCGAAGAACTTGTCGGATTCGGCGTAGCGGCTCGGCCTGAGGTAGACGGAGCGGTCCAGTTCGGTCGGCTCGTCGAGCGCTGCCCGGCCGTCTACCGTCGCGCGGTAGTTGACCTGCAGATTGCCGACGCCTGCGGCGAACTTGTGGATTCGGGTGCCGTGCAGGCCGATGATCTCCTGCGCGGTGACGGGTTCGCCGCCGAGCACGAACGACAGTGATTCGGTGACATCGATTCCGGGCTGCTGCGCCACGGTGATCTGAAATTCCAAGACTGTTTCGGCCCTGATGTCGACGTCGAGATAGACCGATACGTGGCGTTGCACGCGATGATCCTAGATCGCGAAGGGATCCTGGGTGCGCCCGACAAGGTCGGCGACCGAATCGAGGACCAGCGTGGGCCGGTAGGGGAACAGGTCGACGGTCGCCCGCGTGGAGATTCCGGTGAGAACGAGGACTGTGCGAAGGCCTGCTTCCAGGCCGGACACGACGTCGGTGTCCATACGGTCACCGATCATCAGCGTGCTCTCCGAGTGTGCGCCGATCGACCGCAGCGCCGAGCGCATCATCAGCGGGTTGGGCTTGCCGACGTAGTAGGGCTCGCGTCCGGTCGCGCGTGTGATCAGGGCTGCGACCGACCCGGTCGCAGGTAGCGAACCGTCTCGTGACGGCCCCGTCGCATCCGGGTTCGTCGCGATGAACCGGGCACCCCGCTCGACCAGCCGGATTGCCGTGGTGATTGCTTCGAAGGAGTAGGTCCGCGTCTCCCCGAGGACGACGTAGTCCGGATCGGAGTCGGTGAGGACGTACCCGATGTCGTGCAGCGCGGTCGTCAGACCCGACTCACCGACGACGTACGCGCTACCGGAGGGTCGCTGGTTGGCGAGGAAGGTCGCGGTCGCGAGTGCCGACGTCCAGATCGACTTCTCGGGAATGTCGAGCCCGCTGCCGCGCAGCCGGGCCTGCAGATCGCGTGGCGTTCGAATCGAATTGTTGGTGAGCACCATGAACGGGGTGTTGTTCTCCGCCAATTCGGCGAGGAAGCGATCTGCCCCCGGGATCAGGTGTTCTTCGTGAATAAGAACCCCGTCCATGTCCATGAGGTAGGACAGCGGCCGGGTCTCCTCGCGTTCGCTCATGCCCCCAGTGTGCGCGCTGCTCGGTGTTTCGCCGGTCCGTCGCCCAAGATCGTGCCGGCGCCGGGTAGATCGGCGGCGGCACGATGGCGTGGTTCATTGGCAGGATGCGGGTCGGTGTGAAGCTCCGCGCTGTGGCGCGGTGTGGTCGACGAGTCGTGCTGCGAGTCGGGTTGTCGCCTTCCCGAACGGGAAAGATGTTTGGGCTGTGGCACTTCTATCGCCCTACCTTCTTCGACACGGCAGACACGCGGCGGCTTTGACGCATGGTCCTGCCGTGCCGTACACCTCGCTGGGAGACAGCGGCGACCACTACCTCACACGCATTGCGATGTACAGCCCAGCAAGGTCTCGGAAATATAACGGCGCGGTTGGCCATTTGTCCAGATGTGTGGGGATTTCTTTTTCTGCGATCGCCGCCTACCCGGGCGGCCGGGTTTTCGGGCCGTGGTTAGTCTCGGAGGTAGTCGACATTCAGGGAGCAGATATGGGTGCACTCAAGCTGGGTTACAAGGCTTCTGCGGAACAATTCGGACCTCGCGAGCTCGTCGAGCTTGCCGTCCTCGCAGAACAGCACGGACTCGACAGTGCAACCGTCAGCGACCACTTCCAGCCGTGGCGGCACAAGGGCGGCCATGCCCCCTTCTCGCTCGCGTGGATGACGGCGGTCGGCGAGCGGACCGAACGAATCCTGTTGGGCACGAGCGTCATGACGCCGACCTTCCGCTACAACCCGGCAGTCGTCGCGCAGGCCTTCGCGACGATGGGTTGCCTGTATCCCGGGCGCATCATGCTCGGCGTCGGAACCGGCGAGGCACTCAACGAGATCGCCACCGGATACGCCGGCGAGTGGCCGGACTTCAAGGAGCGCTTCGCGCGGCTGCGCGAAGCGGTTTCGCTCATGCGTGAGCTCTGGGTCGGCGACCGCGTGGACTTCGAGGGCGACTACTACACCACCAAGGGCGCCTCGATCTACGACGTCCCCGAGGGCGGTGTCCCCGTGTACATCGCGGCCGGCGGACCGGTCGTCGCGCGTTACGCGGGCCGGGCCGGTGACGGCTTCATCTGCACGTCGGGCAAGGGCATGGACCTCTACACCGAGAAGCTGCTGCCGGCCGTCGCCGAGGGCGCAGCGAAGGCCGAGCGGTCCGTCGACGACATCGACCGCATGATCGAGATCAAGATTTCCTACGACACCGATCCCGAACTCGCACTCGAGAACACCAGGTTCTGGGCGCCGCTCTCGTTGACGCCCGAGCAGAAGCACAGCATCGAAGACCCGATCGAGATGGAAGCCGCGGCCGATGCGTTACCGATCGAGCAGGTCGCCAAGCGCTGGATCGTCGGCTCCGATCCGGACGAGGTCGTCGCCGCGGTGAAGCCGTACGTCGATGCGGGTCTCAACCACCTCGTGTTCCACGCGCCCGGGCACGATCAGCGCCGCTTCCTCGAGCTGTTCGAGCGGGACCTCGGTCCGCGTCTGCGCGCGCTGGGCTGATCGGTCAGGCGTCGACCGGATCTTCCGGCTCGTCGACGAAGACGCTGTTGCGGCCGTTGCGTTTTGCCCGGTACATCGCCATGTCGGCGCGCAGTAGCAGATCTTCGAACAACTCGTCCACGTACGCGTTCTGTCGCGTACAGGCCGGATTCCCGGTGACGGCGACCCCGAGGCTGGCGGTGACGGGTACGCGGTCTGCCGGTGCCGCGATCGCCTTGCGAATCCGTTCGGCGAGGCCGTCGATGCCTTCGGGTGGCAGGACATCGACGACGGCGAACTCCTCGCCGCCCAATCTCGCGAGGACCGCACCGCTGCGCAGGACTGATTTGATGCGCAAACCGGTTCGGATGAGGACCTCATCGCCGGCGGCGTGGCCGTGGGTGTCGTTGACCGCCTTGAACCGGTCGAGGTCGACCACGATCATCGCGATGACCTGCTCGTCGCCGAGCCCCTTTGCGACCAGCGCCGCCGTCCGGTTCTGCAGGCCGCGCCGGTTGAGCAGGCCGGTCAGGGGATCGATAAGCGAGTCGACCGAGTTCATGCGCACGAGCCAGAACAGAAACTGCATCGCGGGCGGTAGCCCCACGATTGCTACGAGCGCGACAACCACCTTCGGGACGACGAGGGTGGGATCCCATTCGGGATCCCGGACCACCTGAACCGCCAGGGCAACCACTGTCAGCGACGACCAGGCGATATGCGCGGCCAGCATCTTCGGCCCGTGCAGAAAGGTCGCGTACGTTCCGGTGAGCACCAGCGCGATCGAGCCGCCGAGGCCGGCAACCGCGTTGGTTTCCAGTAGGCACGCGATGCTGATGGCGAGATCGCCCCAGACCAGGAAGATGGCGGACACGGTCAGTGACGGCCAGGCACCGAGCCACCATCGCAAAGCCCAGGCCAGGGAGCCGATGGCAATGGCGGCGAGCACCCAGCGGCCCGCTGCGCTCTCGGCGCCCCAGGCAGTGAACACCGCGACGCCGGGCGCAGTCGCCAGTATCGCGGCTGCTATTCCGATCGCGGCCTTGATGAACGACGTGAGAAGGCGCGAGTCGAAGAAATCGAGCAGCCAGTTGCGGTCGACCGGATGTCGCCACCACTCCCTCATCAGGTCACGCATGATCCCATTGTTGCCCGACAGTGTCTGGTGTGTGTGGTCGGCACCTCATCGGAGGCGCTCACTAAGCTGCTCGCATGCCTTCCGCGGACTCGGACATCAAGCACACGTCGAGCGTCTACATCGCGTCGCCCGAGGGCGATACCGGAAAGTCGACAGTGGCACTGGGCGTCCTTCACATGCTCGGCGCGACCACTGCGCGCGCCGGTGTCTTCCGTCCGATCGCACGCTCGACGACTGAGCCCGACTACGTTCTCGAGCTGCTGCTCGAGCACTGCACCGCAGACATCACCTACGAGCAGGCGATGGGCGTGTCCTACGAACAGGTCCACGAGGACCCGGAGGCAGCGCTCAGTGAGATCGTGATGCGGTTTCACACTGTCGCCGAGCGGTGCGATTCGGTCGTGATCATCGGCAGCGACTACACCGACATCGTCAGCCCGAGCGAACTGAACTTCAATGCGCGCATCGCGGTGAACCTCGGTGCGCCGGTGCTGCTGACGGTGCGGGGCGCGGGCCGGACGGTCGAGGAGGTGCAGCAGCTGGTCGCGGTGTGCGAAGCCGAGCTCAGCGCGCAGCGTGCGCACCTCGCCGCCATCGTCGTAAACCGGTGCGATCCGGGAATGCTCGACGAAATGCCACCGGCGCTGACCGGGTACGGGGTGCCCACCTGGAGCATTCCCGAGGTCCCGCTGCTGCAGGCGCCGACGATGGCGGAACTCTGCAAGGCGATCGGCGGCGAGATCTACAGCGGCGACCCCGAACTGCTCCATCGCGAAGCGATGAAGGTGATGGTCGGCGGGATGACGGCCGAGCACATTCTGGAGCGGCTGACCGAAGGTGTGGTCGTGATCGCGCCCGGTGACCGGTCCGACGTGCTGCTGAGCCTGGTCAACGCCCATGAGGCCGAAGGGTTTCCGTCGCTGGCAGGCATCATCATGAACGGCGCGATGCTGCCGCACCCGTCGATTGCCCGGCTGATGGCGGGGCTCAAGCCGCGGCTGCCGATCCTGACGACGAAGCTCGGTACCTATGATTCCGCGAGTGCCGCCGCGCGGACCCGCGGCCGCTTCACGATAGGTTCACAGCGCAAGATCGACACCGCGCTGAGTCTGATGGAGGAGCGCGTCGATTCGGGCGAACTGCTCGCGAAGATCGATGTCCCGATTCCGTCGGTCGTCACACCGCAGATGTTCGAGTACCAACTCATTCACCGGGCCCGTGAGGTGCGCAGGCATATCGTGCTTCCCGAGGGTGACGACGATCGGGTGCTGCGCGCTGCCGGGCGGGTGCTGCAGCGCGGCATTGCCGACCTCACAATTCTCGGTGACGAGAACGCGATTCGTGCCCGGGCCGCCGAACTCGGCGTGGACATCGGCGGCGCCAAGGTCATCGAGCCGCGAACCTCGGACCTCCTCGACAAGTTCGCCGCCGAGTACGCGCGACTGCGCAAGCACAAGGGCATGACCGTCGAGCGCGCCCGTGAGGTCGTCGTCGACATCTCCTACTTCGGAACCATGATGGTGCACATGGGAATTGCGGACGGGATGGTGTCGGGCGCCGCGCACACGACCGCGCACACGATCCGCCCCTCGTTCGAGATCATCAAGACCGTGCCCGGTGTGGAGACGGTGTCGAGTGTGTTCCTGATGTGTCTGTCGGATCGGGTGCTCGCATACGGCGACTGCGCTGTCGTCCCGGATCCGACCGCGGAACAGCTTGCAGACATTGCTATTTCGTCGGCCGTCACGGCGGAGCAATTCGGGATCGAACCGCGTGTCGCGCTGCTGTCGTACTCGACGGGAGAGTCGGGAACCGGCGCGGACGTCGACAAAGTGCGAGCGGCAACCAAGCTCGCGCGCGAGCGGCGCCCGGATCTGTTGCTGGAGGGACCGATTCAGTACGACGCCGCCATCGAGCCGACCGTCGCGAAGTCGAAACTGCCGGACTCGGAAGTTGCAGGCCGGGCAACCGTGTTCATCTTTCCCGACCTCAACACGGGCAACAACACCTACAAGGCTGTGCAGCGGAGCGCGGGCGCCGTCGCGGTCGGGCCGGTGCTGCAGGGGCTCAACAAACCGGTCAACGATCTCTCGCGCGGCGCACTCGTCCAAGACATCGTGAACACGATCGCCATCACCGCCATTCAGGCAGCCGGGGCCGAGCAGTGACGAATTCGCTTGTCCTGGTCATCAATTCGGGTTCATCGTCGGTGAAGTATCAGCTGGTGGATGCGGCCGGCGGCGAGGCGGTGGCGTCCGGAATCGTCGAGCGCATCGGCGAGGACGACGGCATCGTCACCCACCATTGCGGTACCGAGACGATCGAACATCGCGGTCCGATTCGCGATCACGCGGAGGGGCTTGCCCTGGCGTTCGGGATGTTCGAGCAATCGGGCTACCCGCTGAGCGGCGCGGGTGTGCGGTCCGTCGGCCACCGCGTGGTCCACGGCGGTGAGGTGTTCTACAAGCCGACGGTGATCACTGACGAAGTGGTGGAACAGATTTCGCGCTTGTCCGCGCTCGCGCCGCTGCACAACCCGGCCAACGTGACCGGCATCGAAAGTGCACGCGCGCTGCTGCCGGACGTGCCGCAGGTGGCGGTCTTCGACACGGCGTTCTTCCATGGCCTCCCGGCTGCGGCGAGCACGTACGCGATCGACCTCGACCTCGCGCGCGAACACGGCATCCGGCGTTACGGGTTCCACGGTACGTCGCACAAATACGTGTCGGGCCAGGCCGCCGAATTTCTCGGGCGCGACGTGGCAGAGCTGAATCAGATTGTCCTGCATCTGGGTAACGGCGCATCGGCGTCGGCGATTCTGCGCGGCACAGCAATCGACACGTCGATGGGACTCACCCCGCTCGAGGGTCTGGTGATGGGTACCAGGAGTGGCGACATCGATCCGGGCATCGTGCTCCATCTACGCCGCAGTGCCGGAATGTCTGTCGACGACATCGACGACCTCCTCAACCGCCGGTCCGGCCTGAAGGGACTATCGGGCGTCAACGACTTCCGTGCGCTGGGTCAGCTCATCGACGACGGCAACACTGCTGCGCAACTCGCCTACGACGTCTATATCCACAGGTTGCGCCGCTACATCGGTGCCTATCTGATCGAGCTGGGCGGGGCCGACGTCATCACGTTCACAGCGGGTGTCGGCGAGAACAGCGCGTCTGTTCGTGCCGACGCGCTCCGCGGTCTCGGCCGTTTCGGTATCGCGGTGGACGACGCGCGTAACACCGCCAAAAGTCGCGTGGCGCGCCGCATCTCCCCGGATTCCGCCGAGGTTGCAGTGCTCGTTGTGCCGACCAACGAAGAGTTGGCGATCGCGCGGGCGGCACTCGCCGCTACAGCCAGCTCTTCGGCCTGATCATGTTGGCGAGGTCGACGAGCGCGTAACGATGCGTTCGGCCGGGAGCGCCGCGGGCGAGCATGCGCAGCCCGGTTTCGACGCCGCGGCGCAACCCGCGCTCGTCGAACGGTGAACCCAGCAATGTGCTGTTCGACGCACTTGCGGTGTGGCCCAGGCGCACCCATTCGAGCGCGGCACCCAGCACGAGGGTGCGGATCTGCAGCGCGCGCCCCTCGTCGGCCGGCAGAGCCTTGACCCGCTTTGCAGCTTCGCGCAGCGCCTCTTCGTCGAGTTGGTCGACCGGATGGCTGGCGAGCAGGATCAGCACGCTGGTCATGCGGGCGATGTTGTAATGCCGGGAGGTCGGGGGGACCTCGTCGAGCGCAGCGATCGCACCGGCGATGTCACCACGTGCCGCGAGCTGGCGGGCCAGGCCGAAGGCGGCACTCACGACACCTCGGTCTGTTCGCCACACGGTGCGGTAGAACTTCTCGGCGCAGATGCGCCACTTCTTCCGGTCCGTCGTATCGGGTTGCTGCAGTTGTAGTTCGGCTGCCGCACCGAGCGCGAGCTTCGGCGCGATCTCACCGGGAACGGCTGCGAGCACCGAATCGAAGTAGGCGAACGCTTGCGCACACTCGTTCCCGAGCAGACCTGTGAGGCCGCGGTACCAGTCGACCCGCCAGTACACCCCGATCTCGCCGGGCAGGCGATCCAGCAGATGCCGTGCCTGCTCGACCTCCCCGAGGTCGAGGTGCGCCTTGGCCTCGGCGAGCGTCACCTCCAGTTCGAAGGATTCGGCCGCGTCTTCGAACTCGTCGGCGATCTTCTCGCGCGCGTGCCGGAGCGAGTCGAGCGTTTGGTGCGGCTCGCTGTGTACTGCCGCGGCCAATAGCGGTGCACACGGGTCGGCAGGGTCGATCAGCGGAACAGGAAGTGCGGTGACGACTTCGAACGCGTTGAGGGTCAGGTCACGACCGAGGCCGTCGGCGAACGCGTCGGTCTGACCGACCAGTTCTGCCGTGCCGAAGCTCGTGCGCTGCGGGCTGAAGATCGTGGAGAGCCGGGGGTGCTGGGCGCCGGTCTCGAGTGCGAGTATCTCGCGCAGCACGCCCCAGAGTTGACCCGACATTTCGTCGGCCGACGCGAATCGTCTACTCGGGTCGGGGTTGGTGGCGCGCAGCAGAATCCGGTAGTACGACTCGTGCTTCGCGAGCAGCGGTTCGTCTTCGGGACTCGGTATGCCGTCGACGTAACGACCGCGTTCGGTCGGCATGTCGAGTGTGAGCACAGCGAGTGTGCGACCCACCGTGTAGATATCGGAGGCGATTGTCGGACCGGTCTTGGTGATCTCGGGCGCCTGGTATCCCGGTGTGCCGTAAAGAAATCCGTACGATTCGATGCCTGCGACCGCGCCGAGGTCGATCAGCTTGAGCGACTCCTCGGTGACCATGATGTTGTCGGGCTTCAGGTCGTTGTATACGACGCCGGTCGCGTGCAGGTAGTCGAGCGCGGGCAGAATTTCGATGACGTAGGCGATCGCTTCCGGAATCGGCAGGCGCTTGGGTTTGTGCTCGGCGCGAACAGCTTTGAGCGACCGCCCGCCGACGTACTCCATGACGATGTAGCCCATCGGCGTGCCGTCGGGCAGCGGATGTTCGACGAAGTTGTGGATCTTGACGATGCTCGGGTGGTTGAGTTCGGCCAGGAATTGGCGTTCCGCGACAGCGACTGCGCGTGCCTCGGCGTCACCCGACTGCAGCAGGCCCTTGAGGACCACCCACCGGTCGCTGACGTTGCGGTCGATCGCGAGGTAGATCCACCCCAGACCGCCGTGCGCGATGCAGCCCTGGATCTCGTACTGCGACGCGATGATGTCGCCGTTGCGCAGCTGCGGCCGGAAGTCGAAGGGCGATCCGCAGTTGGGGCAGGTGCCGTACGGTTTCGCACCCTCGCGCCCGACCGGCTTGTTGCACTTCCAGCAGTAGCGCTTGTGTTCGGCGACAACAGGATCGCGCAGCACTGCCGATTGCGGGTCGACGGGTGTGACCGCGGGCAGTTCGACGAGTCCGCCGCCCAGTCGCCGGACGGTTTGACGGGTGCGAACCGTTCGGGAGTTGCGCCCCGAAGAGCGGCTGATTCCAGTGGTGCCGTCGCTGCCGCTGCGTGCGGTTCCCGCCGTGGTGAGCGGTGCGCCCTGCGTGCCCGGCGGCTCGAAGGGGGTCGCGCGCGTGCCTTTGGAGTCGGCGGCGTCGAAGGCCGCCGCGGTACGGGCAGAGTCGGGCGCTGCCGCCTGCGTCCCTACCTCCTCATCCGGCATGTTCATATCCAACACCGCGTCAATCCGCGTAGTGCGGGGTGGGCGGTCCCGGCGAAGGCCCGAGCACGGTCAGCCACCGCGAGTAGATGCGGTTCCAGGTCCCGTCGCCCCGAATCCGCTCGAGTGTGGCGTTGACGAATCGGACCAGATCGTCGTTGCCCTTGGTGATGCCGATGCCATATGGCTCGGGACTGATCGACTCTCCGACGATTTCCACGTAGGGATCCTGTGCGGCGAGCCCGGCGAGGATGGAGTTGTCGGTGCTGATCGCGTCGACCTGGCGTTGCTGCAAGACGACGAGGCAGTCCGCCCACGTCGGGACCGTCATGATCGTCGCCGCACGCTGGCGCTCCTGAATGTGATTGAGCGACGTCGAACCCTTTGCGACGCAGACCCGCTTACCGGCGAGGTCCGCGACACTCCTGATCCCGGAGTTCTTGACGACCAGGATGCGCTGGCTCGCCTGAAAGTAGACCGTCGAGAAAGTGACCTGTTCGCGGCGCGCGCACGTCACGGTCATCGTCTTTGCGACGAGGTCCACGCTGCGCTCCTGCAGCGCCGTGACGCGATCCGCCGAGCTGAGGATCCGGAACTCGAGCCGTTCCCGGTCGCCGAAGAGGTCGAACGCGATCTCCTTGGCGATTTCCACATCGAAGCCGTCGATCGATCCGGTGACCGGATTGCGGAAGCTGAAAAGGTTGCTGCCGGAGTCCAATCCGACGATCAACCGGCCGCGGGCGCGGATCGCGTCCACATTGGGCCCGGGCGGTTCGCCTTCGTCGGTGACCGGTCGCAGGCTCGCTGTCGGATCACCGCACTCGTTCGGCGGCGGCGCGTTCTGGGTTGTGGACGCGGCGGCTTCCGCGCCGCTCGGCAGCGGCGGCGCAGTGAAAACCGCAGTGGCGGCGGGCAATTCTGCATTGGACGTCGGTTCGACCGAACAGCTCGCGCCTGCCGCCACCACCACGGCGAGCAGTAACGCCAACCGGCGCATTCGGGCGCTCATCGGTACTCCCGCAAGCGTGGCCACAGTCCGAGGGCAATCCAGAGTGTCGACAGGATCGCGAGCACCATGGCGCCCGCGCCGAGCGCCTCGAGCGACCGCGCCGCGCGCGATATGTTGGCGCGCAGTGTGGCGCGCGTGTCGAGTATTGCCTGCGCAATCGCGGAATCGACCGCCTCGAACTGCGCTGCCGAGTCTGCGTCGCCGGGGCCGATGGCTACGACGGCCGCGCCTGCGAAATCGCCCGCGTCGAGAGTGTCGTTCATGCGCTTGTGCGCGACCAGCCACCGCTCTTGTGCCGCCAGTGCATCCGCAACGAGATGTGCGCCTTCGGTGTCTGTTCCGTACTCGCCGAGTCGCTGCGCCAGCCGTGCCATGTCGTCGTCGTAGAACGAATCGAATTGTCCCGTCGTGTCGCGCCGAACCAGCTTCAACGTCTCGTCCGAACGCGCCTGCTGGGCCAGGATGCGGCTTTCGGTGAGCAAGCCCAGCGGCACGCTGCCGTGGTGGAGCGCCCGGTTGGTGGCCGAGGCCGACAACCACCCGGCAACGATCATCCAGACGAGCAGGGCAGCCATGGTCAACGACGCGAGGATCATGCCGGGATTGAAGATCCGGTGCCAGTGGCGCAACAGGATCAGCTGTGCCACGACCAGTGCTGCAAGGGCGAGCACGAGCAGTCCGAAAGCCAGCCACGGCGGTTGCACGAACCTGCGCTGGGTGTCGGCGACCGCGCTCGCCTGGCGTGCGTGCAACTCCTCGGCGGCCGGGAGCATCTTCGATTGCATCAGCGTCGAGGCTTCGGCGAGGTACGCGGCGCCGACCGGGTAGCCGCTGCGGTTGTTGGTCCGGGCCGTCTCGACGAGCCCGGTGTAGACAGGCAGGAACGACGCGACCGAGGACAGCAACTTCCGCGCCGGTGCCTCGGGATCCGGGGAACCGGAGGCGCTGGTCAGCTCCGTTGCCGCTTCTCCGATCGCCTGTGTGTAGCGATCGCGAACGTCCTGCGGCTCGAGCCCGCCGGCAATGAATGCGGTGGCGGCGGCCGCATCGGCGACCGACAGCGAGCTGTACAACTGCTGGGCCGAGGCGGCGAAGGGCTCGCTCTCGGCGAGTAGTTCGTTGAGCGTTTGTTGCCGGTTGCTCGTCGTGTTCGCCGCGACTATCCCGGCGACCAGGCACAACGTGACGATCACGACTCCGAGTGCGAGCAGCCTGGCGGGGGAGGACCGCACGAACACCCGGATGTCGTTGGGATCGAGGTGTTCGCGAACGATGGCCGCGGCGGCCTTCGGCGTGAGATTGCCCTGCAGCGACCGAAGCGACGGGTTTGCCGACGGCGCACCGACCACACGAACCTCCAGGCAATTGGGAACTCCATTGTGGCTCCAACCGCGCCGTGGCTCCAACCTCGCCGCGCGGGAAGCTGTCGGCCATTCGGGCTCACGTCGAATAATCGGACCGGTTGGTACGTGTCGGACGCCACAGCTGGGGCGGCGCCGTCTTCGCGTCCGCGGTTGATGGCGAGGTACCGGCAATCCGCGTATTCACCGAATCGATATCGGCTATCACGCCCGCAAAACAAACCCGAGGCCAGTTTAATTGGTATTACGACGCCCAAATGTTTCGAACATGCGGCATTATTCGAGATTTGAATATCGTAATAGGGAATTGACAAGTCGGCTGCTCGTGTCAATTGGATTCGCGCTGGCTTTTCGGGTTATCCTCCCAGCCAACAACCTTCGGTCGGGCTTAGGTGTGTTGTTTATTGTTCGCGCCGAATGGGCAGGTTGTTACTCGGCTGCGGAAATTGTTTGGCTCGCGAAGGAATGGTTCGGATCAGCGAGATCGGAATTGTGCGTCAAGGAGTAGCGCGCTGATACGGAATTGATACGGGACCGTTTTCTGTACACCTGGTTCGGAGAAGGGTTGGGGCTCTGCTGATGGACACGACAACTGGACCTGCGATAGGCGCGACTGCGCAAGGTAGCAATCGTCGCGACAGGAAGGAACGGCGCGCCAAGGCCGATGGGCCGAGCCAGCGCCGCCGCCGGTCGGTTCCGCTGCCGCAACTGCTGGCAAAAGCGGTGGAGTTCGACCCCGCCGCCGTAGCGATCTCGTACGAGGGTCGCCAGCTCACCTACTCGGAGTTGGACGCGAAGTCGTCGCGGCTCGCGCGGCTGCTCATCACGCGGGGTGTCGGTCCCGAGGACCTCGTCGCGATCGGTATCCCACGCTCGTTGGAGTCCGTGCTCGCGGTCTGGGCGGTCGCAAAGACCGGTGCCGGTTTCGTCCCGATCGACCCGAACTATCCCGTCTCCCGGACCGCGCATATGGTCGCCGACTCGGGTGTGACGCTCGGTTTGACCGTAGCGACCGCGATCGATGACCTGCCCGCACACGTCGACTGGTTCACGCTCGGCACCGCCGAGATCGACGCCGAGTTGGCCGCGCTGTCGGCTGAGCCGGTTTCCTACGTCGACCGCGTACGACCGCTGCGAGCCGAGAACCCGGCCTACGTGATCTACACCTCCGGCTCCACCGGTGTGCCCAAGGGTGTCGTCGTGACGCATGCCGGCCTGGCGAACTTCTGTGCCGAGCAGGTGGACAGGTATCACCTCACCGCGCAGTCGCGGACGCTGCATTTCGCGTCGCCGAGTTTCGATGCGTCGGTCCTCGAATTGCTGCTCGCCGTGGGTGCAGGCGCGACGATGGTCGTCGCTCCGCCGGAGATCTACGGCGGCGCCGAACTTGCGTCGCTGATCGCTGCCGAAGGTGTCACCCACGCATTCATCACGCCTGCGGCGCTGGCTTCGATCGATCCGGAGGGTCTCGAAACCCTCGGTGTCGTGGTCGTCGGTGGTGAAGCCTGCCCGCCCGAATTGGTGAACCGGTGGGCGCCGGGACGCGCATTCCACAACGGCTACGGGCCGACCGAGACGACGATCATGACCAACATCAGCGATCCGCTCCAGCCAGGGGCGCCGATCACCATTGGCGCGGGAATCCGGAACATGTCGGCACACGTGCTCGACGGCCGGCTTCGCCGCGTGCCCACGGGCGTCGCGGGCGAGTTGTATCTGTCGGGGGTACAACTGGCCCGCGGCTATCACTCCGGGGCACGAATGACGGCAGAGCGATTCGTCGCCAACCCGTACTCGGCCGACCCGGGTGATCGGCTGTACCGGACGGGAGACATTGTCCGGCTGCGGGATTCGGGCGCCGTCGAGTTCGTCGGTCGCAACGATTCGCAAGTGAAGATTCGCGGCTTCCGGATCGAACTGGGCGAGATCGACGCGGTGCTCGCCGCGCATGCCGATGTTGCTTTCGCTACCACGATCGGCCACCGAACTGCCAGCGGTACAACCATTCTCGCGTCCTACGTTCTCCCTGTGACTGGTCGCGAGCTCTGCCCCGGCGACCTCACGGCCGGACTGTCTCGAGCGCTGCCGGCGCACATGGTGCCTGCCGCGGTCACCGTGCTCGAGCGGATCCCGCTGACACCGGTCGGGAAGATCGATCGCGGCGCACTACCCGTGCCTGTGCTCGAGACGAAGGCCTATGTGGCACCGGCGTCGGCAATGGAAGAGATTGTCGCCGAGGTGTTCGGTCAGGTGCTTGCGCTCGAACGTGTCGGCCGCGACGACGACTTCTTCGAACTGGGCGGAAATTCGCTGGTAGCGACACAGGTCGCGGCCCGGCTGAGCGCGGCACTCGACGCCCGGATTCCCGCGCGGATCGTGTTCGAATCCTCGACGGTGCACGCCCTCGCCGCGGAAGCGGAGAAGCGTAAGGGCGAAGGCGCGCGGCTCGCATTGGTCGCGGGCTACCGACCCGCCCGGCCGCCGCTGTCCTATGCGCAGCAGCGCTATTGGTTCCTCAATCAGTTCGATACGGACTCTGCCGTCGACAACATTCCGTTCGCGGTCCGGCTGTCGGGACCGCTCGATCAGGCTGCGCTGCAAGCCGCGCTCGGTGATCTCATCGCGCGCCACGAGACCCTGCGCACGCTGTATCCGACCGACAAAGACGGTCCCTACCAGGTGATTTTGCCGGCGGACAGCCCCGTGCCCGATCTGTCGCCCGTACCGATCGCTGCCGAGCAACTCGAAGAGCGGATCCTGGACGTCGCGCTGCGCGGCTTCGATGTCACCACCGAAGTTCCGCTCCACGTCATGTTGTTCGAACTCGGCACGGACGAACACGTGCTCGCGGTGGTCGTGCACCACATAGCCGCAGACGGTTCATCGATGTTGCCGTTTGCGCGCGACCTCGCGGCCGCCTATGCGGCACGCGCCGCCGGAAGCGTCCCCGCTGTCGCGCCGCTCGAGGTGCAGTACGCCGACTATGCGCTCTGGCAACGGGAACTGCTCGGCTCCGACAACGATCCGCAATCGCTTGTGGCACAGCAGATTGCGTTCTGGAAAGCCGAGTTGTCCGGCGTTCCGGACCACATCGAATTGCCGACGGACCGGCCGCGTCCCGCCGTGCAGTCCTTCCGCGGAGCATCGACGGACCTGACACTCGATGCGAGCACGCACCACGAGATCCTCGCGCTGGCAAAAGCGTCCGGTGCGACCCCGTTCATGGTCCTGCACGCGGCGCTGGCGGTCCTGATCGCACGACTGTCGGGCGCCGACGACATCGTCGTCGGGACACCGGTTGCCGGGCGGGGTGAGCGAGAACTCGACGACATGATCGGAATGTTCGTCAACACGCTGGTCATGCGGACCCGCGTCCACGACGACGAGTCGTTCGATGCGCTCCTGCGCCGTGTCCGTGAGGCCGACCTGCAGGCTTACGCGAACGCGGATGTGCCGTTCGAGCGATTGGTCGAGGTGCTGAATCCGCCGCGGTCGGTCTCTCGTAATCCGCTGTTCCAGATCGGCTTTTCGTTCCAGAACATGTCCACCCGGCCACTCGAACTGCCCGGCCTGCAGGTGGCGGCGGTCGAGTTCGACGCGCAGCTCGCGAAGACCGATCTCCAAATCAGCATCGTCGATCAGCACGAGGAAAACGGGGATCCCGGGCCGATTCTCATCGAGTTCGGCTATGCAACAGATCTTTTCGACGAGAGTTCGGTGCGCACGTTTGCGCGCCGCTATGAGCGGATCATCCGCGGCGTGCTTGCCGATCCGGCCGCGATAGTCGGCGACGTCGACATTCTCGACGCCGCCGAGCGGCCGCGTCTGCTCGCGGATTGGAACACCACGGACCACGCTGTCGAGCCCGGCCAGACATTGGTGTCGCTGTTCGACGCGGCGGTCGCGGCGGCCCCCGGCGCACTCGCGATCGTCGCCGACGACGCAGCCGGTGGGTTGACGGAGCTGACCTACGCCGAGCTCGACGCTCGGATCAATCGGCTTGCACGGCATCTGATCTCACTCGGCGTCGGCCCGGAGCGCCTGGTCGTGCTGGCCATGGAGCGGTCTGTGGACCTCGTGGTCGCGATGTACGCGGTCGTCAAGGCGGGCGGCGCGTACGTACCGGTCGACGTCGACCATCCGGCGGCGCGGATCGCGCACATCTTCGAGACCGCACGCCCCGTCTGCGTGCTGACTACTGCGCGCGGTGGATTGCCTATCGCCTCCGACGTGCCCGTCGTCGCCGTCGACACGCTCGAGCTGTCCGGGGTGTCGGCACACCCGATCGCCGCCGCCGAGCGTCGTGGGGAACTCCGGGCGTCGAACACCGCCTACGTCATCTTCACCTCGGGGTCCACGGGCCGTCCGAAGGGTGTGGCGGTGTCGCACGGTGCGATTACGAACCAATTGCTGTGGAAGCGAGCCGAATACACGCTCGGCGGTGAGGACGCCGTGCTCGTGAAGACGTCGGCGACGTTCGATCTCTCCGTCTGGGAATTCTGGTCGCCGCTGGTATCCGGCGCGAGGATGGTGATCGCGTCGCCGGACGGCCACCGCGACCCGTCCTATCTCAATGCTCTGCTCGAGCGGGCGCGGGTGAGCACGTTGCACGTCGTGCCGTCGATGCTCGACGCGCTGCTCACCGACGCGGACGGCGAACTCACACCCGCTCTGCGCCGGGTGCTCGTCATCGGTGAAGCACTTCCCGCCGACACCGCACAGCGGTTCCGGCGCGGCAATGCCGCCGAGTTGGTCAACCTCTACGGCCCCACGGAGACCGCCGTATCGGTGACCGCACACACCGTGTGCGCGGCGAACACAACGTCGGTGCCGATCGGTGTGCCGGAGTGGAATACCGCTGTGTACGTGCTGGATTCGCGCCTACACCCGGTCCCCGTCGGCGTTCCGGGTGAGTTGTACCTGGCGGGTACGCAGCTTGCCCGCGGCTACTTCGACCGGCCCGGACTGACAGCGGAGAGATTCGTCGGCAATCCGTACGGCGCACCTGGAACGAGGCTGTACCGCACGGGCGACCTCGTCGTGTGGAACCGCGACGGCGAACTCGAGTACCTGTGCCGGACCGACTTCCAGGTCAAGGTTCGTGGCTTCCGCGTCGAACTCGGCGAGGTCGAGGCGGCCTTGCTGCGGCAGCACGACATCGCCCAGGTGGCGGTCGTGGCGCGTGCCGACGAGCACGTCGGAAATCAATTGATCGGCTACGTCGTGGCGGCAGACGGTGCGAGCGTCGACCCGGCCGACCTGCGTTCCACGCTTGCGCGAGAACTGCCGTCCTACATGGTCCCCAGCGCCTCGATGGTGGTGGACGAGATTCCGCGGTCGTCGAACGGAAAGCTCGACGTCCGCGCGCTGCCCGCGCCGGTCGTCGAACCGCGGAAGTACCGCGCACCCCGCACACCGGTCGAGCGGACGATCGCCGACGTCTTCGAGGAGGTCCTCGGTATCGAGCGAATCGGCTTGGACGACAACTTCTTCGAACTCGGCGGGCATTCCCTGCTCGCTGCGAGGGCGTCCGCGATCCTGCGCTACGACCTCGGTACGACCGTGCTGCTGCCGTGGTTCTTCACCGATCCCACTGTCGAGCAATTGGCCTGGCGGCTCACGCAACCCGAAATTTCGAATGCCGACGCCGATGCTGCGTTGCGACCCATCGTCCATGTGGGGCGTGGCAATTCGGCAGATCCGCTCTTCTGCGTGCATCCGCTGAGCGGGCTCGGCTGGTCCTACCGCGAACTCGCGCGTTACGTCGATTCGTCGCGGCCCATCTATGCACTGCAGACGCCGGCAATTCTGGAAGCGGACTTCGCGGCACCGTCGATCCACGCGCTCGCCGTGCGGTACGTCGATGAGATCCGGCGTGTGCAGACCGAGGGCCACTATCGCCTCCTCGGCTGGTCGCTCGGCGGAGTGATCGCCCATGCGATGGCCGCGGAGCTGCAGGCCCAGGGCCAGTCGGTATCGCTGACGCTCGTCGACTCCGAGCCGGCGATCGATGCCGCTGTCGTCCGGTCCGAATTGGTCGCGACACTGCGGTCCACCGGTGTGCAGATCGCTGCCGATGCCGACCCGACGACGCTCACGGTTGGCGAGGCCCAGGAGATGGTCGAGGTCTTCGGCGGGGCGTCGGCGAGGCTCACCGGCGAGCGCCTGCAGCGGATGATTGCCGCGGCGATGCGGTCCGCCGAGCTGACGAGGACCTACAAGCCGGCGCAGTTCGACGGCGACATCCGCTTCTTCGGTGCCGAACACGGTGGAATCGACGGTGCTCGGGCGTGGGGGCCGTACGTGCAGGGCCGGATCCAGACAACTCAGGTTCCGGCGACGCACGCGGAGATGATGGCGCCCGCGGCGCTCGCGGTTCTCGGGCCGGACCTGGAGCGTTGGCTGGCGCGGGAACCCGTCACGACCGCGCACGCCTAGAGCTCCACCAGGCAGACCCGACCCTCGATCCTCGAATACAGTCGATACATGCGCGGTGACGGTGATGGCTGGTCGTTGAGCCCCGATGGCAGTAGGCATTGGGGCCGGCACGGCGCGGCCGGGTTGCTCGTCCGGGCACCGCTGGAGGGTGCCGAGTCAGCAGTGCTGCTGCAGCACCGTGCACCGTGGAGCCACCAGGGCGGAACCTGGGGCCTGCCCGGTGGGGCACGTGACAGTCACGAGTCGACCGTTCGCGCCGCGATGCGTGAGGCCCGCGAAGAGGCGGGGCTCACCGAGAATTTGCTGCAGGTACGGGCCGAACGGGTCACCGCGCGAGCGTTGAGTGGCTGGAGTTACACGACGGTCGTCGCGGATGCGGCGGCGACGTTGTCGACGATCCGCAACGGGGAGAGCGCCGAACTGCGGTGGGTGCCCGAAGCCGAGGTCAGCGGTCTGCCGCTGCATCCGGGTTTCGCGGTCAGCTGGGAATTGTTGCGCGCGGTCCGGGTGCGGATGGTGCTCGGAGACGTCGCAGATCGAGACAAGCTGATCGACGCGATACCGCGCACGATCGAACTGCCCGACGGCCGCTTCGGTTGGCTGCCGGGGGTCGCCGAGTCGGATTCGGACGACCCGTCGATCCTCACCGTCGTCGTCAGCGACGACGTGAACGGACTGCCCGAGCTGCCGGTCAATGCCCTTGCCTTGGCGACCGGCGATTTGCTGGCGTGACTACGGTTGCAGCACCAGCGACTTCAACTGGCGAGCTGCGGCCTCAGGATCTCGTGCTTCGGTGATCGCGCGGACCACGACGATCCTGCTCGCGCCGGCCGCCTTGACCTCCGGAACGCGCTTGGTGTCGATACCGCCGATCGCGAACCACGTTCGGGACGGTCCGGCGTCGTGCGTGCTGCGGACGAGGTCCAGCCCGGCGGCTGTGCGCCCCGGCTTGGTCGGCGTCGCCCAGATCGGTCCGGTGCAGAAGTAGTCGATGCCTTCCTCGATGGCAGCCAGCCCGGCCTGCGCCCGGCTGTGGGTCGACCGGCCGATGACGACGTCGTTGCCGAGGATGCGGCGTGCGTAGTGGACAGGCAGATCGCCCTGGCCGAGGTGCAGTACGTCCGCACCCGCGGCCAGCGCGATGTCGGCACGATCGTTGACCGCCAGGAGGGCGCCGTGGCGCCGGGTCGCGGCGCGCAGCTCTGCGAGAGCGGCGAGTTCGTCGCGTGCCTCCAGCGTCCCGTACTTCGCTTCACCGGCGGAGCCCTTGTCGCGCAACTGGATGATGTCCACCCCACCGGCCAGCGCGGCGTCCGCAAATTTTGCGAGGTCGCCCTTCTCGCGCCGGGCATCGGTGCAGAGGTACAGGTATGCAGTGGCCAGTCGCTCACGAGGCGACGGCCCCCTGACAGAATGCGTATGCACGGTTCCGACGGTAGCCGCTACCGTGGGAAGAGGACACGGGAGCCCCGGTTGGGCTGAGAGGGAGGCCGCTGACGCGGCCCCGACCGTTCGGACCTGATCCGGGTAATGCCGGCGCGGGGAGTGAGGTGGTTGTGGCGCAGACGTTGACTGTTGTCGGTGGCGGCGTGATCGGGATGTCGATCGCGTGGCGCGCCGCGCAGAACGGTTGGCAAGTAACACTGTTCGATCCGCAGCCCGCGTCGGGTGCGTCGTGGGTGGCGGGCGGGATGCTTGCCCCACTGTCGGAAGGCTGGCCCGGCGAAGAGCGGCTGCTCGGTCTCGGCGCAGCGTCGCTGGACCGCTGGGCCGAATTCGCGGACCGGCTCGGCGAGCAGGTCTTCACGTCGTCCGGCACCTTGACCGTCGCACTCGATTCGGCCGACGCCGCCGACCTGCGAACCATCGCGGCGTTCGTCGGTGAGCAAGGCCATGACCTCGAGATCGTGGACCGTGCTGGGGTCAGGGCACTCGAGCCTGCCCTGCCGCGCAGTATTCGGTTGGGACTGCTCGCCGCGAACGAGCGGTCCGTCGACAATCGGCTGCTGCTCGGCGCGCTGCAGCGAGCAGTTCTCGAAGCCGGAGTTTCGGTGCTCGAGGAACCTGTCGAAGACCTCGATGCGGTCGGCGGGGATCAGGTCGTTCTCGCCGCCGGTTCGCGGTCGGCGGCGTTGTGGCCGGGATTGCCGGTCCGTCCCGTCAAAGGCGAGATCCTGCGACTCCGGACGCGACCGGGTGCCGCGCCGGGGCCGAGCAGAACGGTCCGCGCGCGGGTGCACGGCAGGCCGGTGTACCTCGTCCCGCGGGCAGACGGGATCGTCGTCGGTGCGACGCAGTACGAGTTCGGCGACGACACGCGGGTGACGGTCGGCGGTGTGCGTGACCTCATCGCGGATGCGGAAGCGCTGCTCCCGGGCATCGGGGAGTACGAGCTGGCGGAGACCGCGGCCGGCCTGCGACCGGTCAGTGCCGACAATGTTCCGCTGATCGGCAGGGTGTCGGACCGGGTCGTGGTCGCCACAGGGCACGGCCGCAACGGGATCCTGCTCGCGCCGCTGACCGTGGACGCAGTCCTTGCGGCGCTGGCTGGAACGGCGCTACCCGAGGCCAAACATGCAGACCCAGAACGATTTTCAGGAGTGGTTCGATGAGCGCAGTTTTGATCGGGATCACCGTGAACGGTGAAGAGCACACGTTGACCGAAGAAGTGTCGGTTCGGCAGTTGCTCGACCGTCTGCGGTTGCCGGAGAAAGGCATCGCGCTGGCGGTCGACGGTGCCGTCTTCCCCAAGGCGCGCTGGGACGAGAGCGTCCAAAAGGGTTGGGAGATAGAGGTTCTCACGGCGGTGCAGGGTGGCTGACGACTCGCTCTGTATCGCGGGCCGGCACTTCGGCTCCCGGCTCATCATGGGCACCGGCGGCGCGGAAAGCCTTGCGGTGCTGGAAGAAGCGCTTGTCGCGTCGGGCACCGAGTTGACGACGGTTGCGATGCGCCGCATCGACTCCGCCGGCGGAACCGGAGTGCTGGACCTGTTGAAGCGCATGGAGATAGCGCCGCTTCCGAACACGGCGGGCTGCAAGGGTGCTGCCGAAGCTGTGCTCACTGCGCAACTCGCCCGCGAGGCGCTCGAAACGAACTGGATCAAACTCGAGGTCATCGCCGACGAACGAAACCTGCTGCCGGACGCCATCGAGCTGATCACGGCAGCAGAACAACTGGTCGACGACGGGTTCATCGTTCTGCCCTATACGACCGACGATCCGATCTTGGCACGCCGGCTCGAAGAAGCGGGTTGCGCGGCAGTCATGCCGCTGGGCTCGCCGATCGGCACCGGTCTCGGTATCGCGAATCCGCACAACATCGAGATGATCGTCGAGGCAGCGGGCGTCCCCGTCATTCTCGACGCGGGGATCGGTACGGCCAGCGACGCCGCCCTCGCCATGGAGATCGGCTGCGACGCCGTCCTCCTCGCAACCGCCGTGACCAGGGCAAAGAACCCCGCGCTCATGGCCGCGGCCATGGCCGACGCGGTCCGCGCGGGCCACCGGGCGCGCCAGGCAGGACGGATCCCGAAGCGGTTCTGGGCACAGGCGTCGTCGCCGGCGATCTAGGCGTTTCCAGGTGCGGTGATCACGAGGAAATGGCTTGGGGTGTCGGGGTGTTGGTGACCTTTTGGTCGTGATCACGGGCGCCCGTGCGGCGTTGGTTGGTGATCACGAGGGAATGGCTCGTGTTGTCGGCGTGTTGGTGACCTTTTGGTCGTGATCACGGGCGCCCGTGCGCCATTTGTTCGTGATCACGAGGAAATGGCTCGTGTTGTCGGGGTGTCGCTGACCTTTTGGTCGTGATCAGGGGCGCCCGCGCGCCATTTGGTCGTGATCGTCAATGCCCAGGACCATTTGGTCGTGATCAGGGGCTGCCCGTGCGGCGTTGGTTGGTGATCACGAGGAGATGGCTTGGGTTGTCGGCGTGTTGGTGACCTTTTGGTCGTGATCATCGACGCCCGCGCGCCATTTGGTCGTGATCACCGGCTACCCGCGCGGCGTTGGTCGTGATCACGAGGAAATGGCTCGTGCTGTCGGCGTGTTGCTGACCATTTGTTCGTGATCACCGGCGCCCGCGCGCCTTTTGGTCGTGATCACCGGCTACCCGTGCGGCGTTGGTCGTGATCACGAGGAAATGGCTCGTGTTGTCGGCGTGTTGTTGACCCGTTGGTCGTGATCATCAACGCCCCACCCCAGGCTCAGGGTTCTCTCATCCTTTTGGATGACCCGAATCGAGACCTCCGGTCGATGTGTTTACCGGCGATTACGGGAGATAGTTGATCCCATGATCGAAGTAAGAGGATTGACCAAGCACTACGGCAAGACCGTTGCGGTCGACGACCTCTCGTTCACTGTCAAACCTGGACAGGTGACGGGGTTCCTCGGGCCGAACGGTGCCGGTAAATCGACCACGATGCGGATGATTCTCGGTCTCGACAAGCCCACTGCGGGCACTGCACTCATCAATGGCAAGCACTACAGCGACCTCACCAACCCGCTGCGCGAGGTCGGTGCGTTGCTGGATGCGCGCTGGGTACACCCCAACCGCTCGGCGCGCGCGCACCTGCAGTGGATGGCGGCGTCCAACGGCATTCCGAAGTCCCGGGTGGACGAGGTCCTGCGCCTCGTGGGCCTGACCGAAGTCGCGGGCAAGTCCGCGGGTGGGTTCTCACTCGGCATGTCGCAGCGGCTCGGCCTTGCCGGCGCGCTGCTCGGCGACCCGAAGGTGCTGCTCTTCGACGAGCCCGTCAACGGACTCGATCCCGAAGGCATCCTCTGGATCCGCAAGTTCATGCACCGGCTCGCGGCAGAAGGCCGGACCGTCCTGGTGTCGAGCCATCTGCTGTCGGAGATGTCGCAGACGGCCGAGCACCTCGTGGTCATCGGCCGCGGCCGCTTGATCTCCGACTCCACGGTGCAGGAGTTCATCGACAAGTCGTCGGAATCGACCGTGCGCGTGCGTAGTCCGCAGCTCGACCTCCTGCGCAGCCTGCTCACCTCGCACGGCCTGACGGTTCGCGAGGACAACAGCATCGAAGGCCCTGCGCTGGTCGTGCTCGGTGCGCGCAGCGACGAGATCGGGCAGCTCGCGGGTACCAACGGAGTGACGCTGTTCGAGCTTGCGCCGCAACGCGGATCGCTCGAAGAGGCGTTCATGAAACTGACTGGCGACGATGTTCAGTACCACGGCGAAGGCGTCGACGAAGTGATGGGAGGGGTGCTCTGATGGGCGTCTTGGCAGCAGAACGAATCAAGCTGACGTCGACGAGATCACCATGGTGGTCGGCAGCGATCATCGTTGTACTCGGACTCGGCTTCGCAGCTCTCATGGGCTGGGTGGCCAATCAGGCGATCGCGGATCCCGAGAATTCTGAGGGGTTTCCCGGGTTGACTCCCGCGACCGCAGCCGGTGGCGTGACGGGCTTCGGCGTCATGGTCTTGATGATCATGGCCGCGCTCGTCGTGACGAGTGAATACCGCTTCGGAACGTTGAAGACGACGTTCCAGGCGATGCCGAGTCGCACGAAGGTGATTGCGACCAAGGCGGGTCTCGTCGGCGTCTTCGGTGCCGTCCTGACGTCGGTGCTCGCGTTCGGCGCGATCTTTGTCGCCGGCCTGATCGCGAACACCGACGCGCAGGCGCCGCTCGAATTGTCGACCGGTGAGCAGTGGCGAGCCGTGTACGGCATCCCGATCTACGCGTTCCTGTGTGTCGTCCTCGCGATCGGTGTCGGCACGCTCGTGAAGCAGTCTGCAGCGGCGATCTCGCTGGTCGTGCTGTGGCCACTGCTGATCGAGTCGCTCGTCGGGCTTTTCGGCAACGTCGGCGAGAAGATCACCGCGTTCCTTCCGTTCGCCAACGCCAACCACTTCATGGACGAGAACGCATCGAGCGTCGACTTTCACTGGGGCCCGTGGGGCAGCCTGATCTACTTCGCGGTCTTCGTCGCGGTCGTGTTCGGTGCCGCGATCTTCGTTGTGAACCGGCGCGATGCCTGAGAGCTGACCGGCACGCGGCTCCTGTCGGGGGAGCCGCATTTCACCCGAATTGCCCACTGCCCGGGCGATTTGGGTGCACGATCGGCCCGGTGTGGGTTTTCCCACACCGGGCCGTCGCTGTGACTCGGTACGCTGTTCAAATCTGTGGGAGGGTTCGAATGAGGTCGGCTCTGAGACTGTCTGCTGCGCTGGTTGCCGTGGCGCTCGTCGGTAGCGCATGCGGTTCGGGCAGCACGGATGAGTCGAACGAGCTGAGTCCCGAGACGTTCGCATCCTCGATCGGGATCGACGCCGTCGTCGGGCATCTCGCTGCGCTGGAACGCATCGCGAAGGAACACGACGGCAACCGCGCGGCTGGGACGGCCGGGTACGACGCAAGCGTCGACTATGTGACCGACCAGCTGAAGGCTTTGGGTTTCGACGTGCAGACGCCGGAATTCACGTTCGCGACGTACGAGACGCGATCTGACAGCCTTGCGGCCGGAGATAAGACGTTCGAGGTCACACCGCTCGAGTTTTCGCCTTCGACACCGCCCGAGGGGGTCCGCGGGCGCCTTGTCGCGGTGCCCGCCGACGACTCACCCGGCTGCGAGGAGTCCGACTACGACGGTCTCGACGTGGCGGGCGCGATCGTTGTCGTTCCGCGCGGTACCTGTGAGTTCGTGCAGAAGCAGCGCATCGCGGCAGACCGCGGAGCCGCGGCCGTGCTCGTGATCTTTGCTCACAACGCCGAAGGCGGCAGCACCCTGGGTGCACCGGAGGCCGCGAAGATTCCCGTGGCGCGGATCAACGACACCGAACTCCTCGGTCTCGGCGCGGCCGGTGGCGACCTGACGTTGAAGATCGATGCCGAAACGGTCTGGCAGACGTCCCGGAACGTCATCGCGCAGACGAAGACGGGCTCACCTGACAACGTCGTGATGGTCGGCGCCCATCTCGACAGCGTGCCGGAGGGGCCTGGAATCAACGACAACGGTTCGGGATCGGCGGCCCTGCTCGAGATCGCGGCCCAACTCGGCAGTTCGCCGGAGATCGAGAACGCGGTGCGCTTTGCCTGGTGGGGCGGCGAGGAACTCGGTCTGCTGGGCTCTACCGACTACGTCGAGAAACTGACCGAGGAACAGAGCGACGACATTGCGCTCTACCTGAACTTCGACATGCTGGGTTCGCCGAACCCCGCCTACTTCACCTACGACGGCGACAACTCGGACGGCGAGGGTGAGGCGGAAGGTCCGCAAGGGTCCGCCGAGATCGAGCGGACGTTCAACGAGTACTTCGACGAGCACGGGATTTCCCCGGAGGGCTCCGACTTCAGCGGTCGCTCCGATTACGGACCGTTCATCGAGCACAAAATCCCCGCGGGCGGTGTCTTCTCCGGCGCCGAAGGCGACAAGACGCCGGAGCAGGCCGCGAAGTGGGGCGGTGCCGCGGACAAGCCCTACGACGAGAACTATCACGGCCCTGGCGATACTCTGGCAAACATCAACCGCGACGCCCTCGAATTGAACGCCGCCGCGGCTGCCTGGGGGGTTGCCACGTATGCCCTGGATATCACCGGACCGGACGGTGTTCCCGTCGGAACCGATCGTGCGGCGGCTCGGGGCGAGGACGAGTGACAGCCCTGTGCACCCGCCTCTGAGATACCCTCGTTTGGTGACCGACACATCGTCTCGTGACGGCGAGCAGCCACTGCCCGCCGCGCTGGACGATAGGTCGGACGAGGGTAAATCCGCACGTCACACCACGTTTGGCCAGTGGCTGGATTCGACGAATCGCAAACCTCAGGTGATCGACTCGGTACGGCGCCTGCGCAACGTTCTGCCTGGTGATCCAGGTTTCGGCGATCCGCTGTCGACTGCTGGACCAGGGGGTGCGAGTGCGGTCGCGCGGGTGACCGATCGGCTCGTCGGCGACGAGCCCGGCGCTGCCCGCGAACTCGGCCTCGGCGCACTTCAGGTGTGGCAGGCGATGCTCGAGCGCGTCGGTCGCGGTAAGGGAAACCGTGAAGTCACAATCGTTTTCACCGATCTGGTGGGGTTTTCGAGTTGGTCGCTGGGCGCCGGCGACGAAGCGACGCTGAAACTGCTGCGCGAAGTTGCCAAGGCGATCGAGCCGCCGGTCGTGGACCGCGGCGGCAGCGTCGTCAAGCGCATGGGCGATGGGCTCATGGCGGTCTTCACGTCGGCCGATCGGGCCGTCCAGGCTGTTGTTGCCATGCGGGAACACCTTGCTGACGTCGAGGTTGCGGGCTTCAAGCCGCAGATGCGGGTCGGCATGCATACCGGCGCGCCGAAAGAGATCGGCGGCGACTGGCTGGGCGTGGACGTGACCATTGCCGCGCGCGTCATGGAAGCGGGTGGAAACGGCAATACGATGCTGTCAGCAAATACTCTGCAAGCGCTGCATCCGGACACTCTCATGAAGCTCGGCTACACCGTCAAGCCGTATCGGCGAAGCTTTTTTGCGGCGCCGCTGAACGGAGTCCCCGAGGACCTGCGGATCTTCCAGCTTCGCGAGGCCTAAGCGCGCACCTCGCGTAGCCGCCACAGCGGTGACACCGGACCGTGCCCGGCGCCGAGGTCGTAGGACGCCGCGAGGCAGCGCGTGACCCACGCCTTCGCGAATTCCACCGCTCGCGGGACGTCGTAGCCGTTTGCCAAGGCACACGCGATCGCCGCGGCGAGGGTGTCGCCGCCGCCGTGATCGTTGCCGGTGTCGATTCGCGGGCTCGTGAACTCCAGGAAGCGGTCGCCGTCGAACAGGATGTCGGTACTCGACGTCGAGGTGCGAAGGTGCCCGCCCTTCACGAGCGACCACTGCGCACCGAGGCCGTGCAGGGCCTCGGCCGCCTTGCGTGCGGTGGTGTCGTCGACGACGTCGATACCGGTGATCAGCCGGACCTCGTCGAGATTCGGTGTGACAACCGTCGCCAGCGGGATGAGCGTGTGCCGGACGGCGTCGAGCGCTTCCGGATGCAACAGCGGATCGCCGTGCATAGACGCGCACACCGGGTCGACCACGAGCGGGACCTGCCCGTTGCGACCGATCCCGACCTCGGTGCACACGGCCGCGACGGCGTCGATGATCTTGCTCGACGCAAGCATTCCCGTCTTCGCGGCGCCGAGCCCGATGTCGCCGACGACCGACCGAACCTGATCGGCGACGATCTGCGGCGGGATCTCGTGGAACCCGCTGACCCCGACGGAGTTCTGGACCGTTACCGCCGCCACGGCGACGAGTGCGTGCACACCGCACATCGCCATCGTGCGCGAGTCGGCCTGGATGCCCGCGCCACCGCCGGAGTCCGTTCCAGCGATGGTGAGGACGCGAACCGGCGTTTGGCCGTCGGGTGTCAGAGGCAGTAGTTCCACAGCGTCACGTTCCACAGTGCTAGACCCTAGTTACCAGACCGAGGTCGTTGCGCTCGGCGTATTCGCGGACGTCCGCGGAGATGCGCATCGAGCAGAATTTAGGCCCGCACATCGAGCAGAAGTGCGCCGTCTTCGCGGGCTCGGCGGGCAGGGTCTCGTCGTGGTAGGCGTTCGCCGTGTCCGGATCGAGCGAGAGTGCGAACTGATCGAGCCAGCGAAACTCGAAGCGCGCCTTCGACAGCGCGTCGTCGCGCTCCTGGGCGCGCGGGTGCTGTTTGGCGAGGTCCGCGGCGTGTGCCGCGATCTTGTAGGTGATCACGCCGACCTTCACGTCGTCGCGATCGGGGAGACCCAGGTGCTCTTTCGGCGTGACGTAGCAGAGCATGGCAGTTCCGGCCTGGGCGATGATCGCTGCACCGATCGCGGAGGTGATGTGGTCGTAGGCCGGCGCGATATCGGTTGCGAGCGGTCCGAGCGTGTAGAACGGCGCCTCCTCGCACAGTTCTTCTTCCAGACGCACGTTCTCGACGATCTTGTGCATCGGCACATGGCCCGGGCCTTCGATCATCACTTGCACGCCATGCGATTTCGCGATTGTGGTCAGCTCTCCGAGGGTGCGGAGTTCGGCGAACTGCGCCTCGTCGTTGGCGTCGGCAATCGAGCCGGGGCGCAGTCCGTCGCCGAGTGAGAACGTCACGTCGTAGCGGCGAAGGATCTCGCATATTTCTTCGAAGTGTGTGTACAGGAACGACTCCTGCCGATTGGCCAAGCACCACGCCGCCATGATCGAACCCCCGCGCGAGACGATTCCGGTGACCCGTTTCGCGGTCAGCGGTATGTACCGCCACAGCACCCCGGCATGCACCGTCATGTAGTCGACGCCTTGCTCGCACTGCTCGATCACTGTGTCGCGGTAGACCTCCCAGGTCAGCGCCGTCGGATCGCCGTTGACCTTTTCCAGCGCCTGATAGATCGGCACGGTGCCGACCGGGACGGGTGAGTTCCGGAGAATCCATTCGCGGGTCTCGTGGATGTTCTTGCCGGTCGAGAGGTCCATGATCGTGTCTGCGCCCCAGCGGGTCGCCCACACCATCTTCTCGACTTCTTCGGCGATCGACGACGTGACGGCGGAGTTGCCGATGTTCGCGTTGACCTTCACTGCGAACTGTTTGCCGATGATCATCGGTTCGCACTCGGGGTGGCGATGATTGGCCGGTATCACGGCACGCCCGACGGCGACCTCGTCGCGGACGAATTCGGGCGAGAAACCTTCGCGCGCAGCGATATACCGCATTTCATCGGTGACGATCCCGGCTCGTGCCCACTCGAGTTGTGTGGCGGCGCCGCCGATGGCTGCCGGTCTGGTCCAGGCGTCGCGCAGCTTCGGCAGACCCGCATCGAGGTCGATTGTCACCGTCGAGTCCGTGTAGGGACCGGATGTGTCGTACAGATCGAAATGCTCGCCATTGGTCAGATGGACGCGGCGAACAGGTACTGAAAGCCCGTCGAGCTCGAGATAGTGCTTGCTGCTGCCCTCGATCGGACCCGTGGTTACAGACGTCACCGTCATGGTGTTTCTCCCTACGCCGGCATTATCCGGTCAGGTTCGTACGGTCGACGGCCCGATAGCCGTCCTCTCAGCCCGCTGGTGCGAGCCCCCGTGGAAATGTGTAGTTGTCGCTTGGCACCTTAGCCCAGACGTTTCGGCAAAGGGAGTGACAACCGGGTCGGCTGCCGGTTAGATAGTGGCGTACATCACAACGCGGTGATCGGCGACGGTGTGATGGAGGCACGGGTGTTAGCAGATTCCGCGACGGTGAATGTCACCGACAATGCAGGTCAGAATCGGTTCGAGCTGTGGCTCAACGGCGACCTCGTCGGCATCCTCGGGTATTTCGAGGTCGACCCGGGACGTGGTCCCCGGACGGGGAGGCCGGTCGTCGTTTCGTTCATGCACACGGTGATCACCGAGGATTTCGGGCATCGCGGGTTGGCGAGCGTGATCGTGAAGGGGTCGCTGGAGCGGGCACGGGCCTACGGCTGGAAGGTCAAGCCGGTGTGCTCGTACGTCCGGCGCTATCTCGCCGAGAACCCGGGTTACCGGGATGTCGTCATCGCGGTGTGACGAGCGGAATATTGGTTGCTTAGCGTTAAGCAACTAATATCTCGTAAGTGAGTGCTGCCCTCGATAGCAAACCCGAACCCGTCGACCTCGCGGACGCCGCGACCATCCGGCGCCGACTCCGGGTAGACCACGACCATCCCCACTACAAGTGGATCGCGCTGTCGAACACGACGCTCGGCGTGCTCATGGCGACGATCAACTCGTCGATCGTGATCATCTCGCTACCCGCGATCTTCCGGGGCATCGACCTGAATCCACTCGCGCCGGGCAACGTCAGCTACCTGCTCTGGCTACTGATGGGATTCCTGCTCGCGTCGGCCGTGCTGGTCGTGATGTTCGGCCGCCTCGGCGACATGTACGGCCGGGTCAAGATCTACAACCTCGGCTTCGTTGTCTTCACGGTTGCCGCAGTCGCGCTTTCGATCGATCCGTTCGACCGCGGTGGCGGCGCGATGTGGTTGATCCTCTGGCGCGTCGTGCAGGGCGTGGGCGGTGCGATGCTCATGGCGAACTCGACGGCGATCCTCACCGACGCCTTCCCGTCGAACCGGCGCGGAATGGCGTTGGGCATCAATCAGGTTGCGGCCGTTGCCGGTTCGTTTCTCGGCTTGATCATCGGTGGCGTGTTGTCGGAGTGGGACTGGCGCGCGGTGTTCTGGGTCAGCGTGCCGCTGGGCATTCTGGGCACCGTCTGGTCGTACCGGTCGCTGCACGAACTGGGCGCGCGCAATCCTGGCCGACTGGACTTGGCCGGGACGCTGACGTTCGCACTCGGGCTCACTGCGTTGCTCGCGGGGATCACCTGCGGAATTCAGCCCTACGGCGGTTCGAGCACCGGTTGGGGCAACCCCTGGGTGCTGTCGGCCGTCTTCGGTGGCCTAGCCTTGCTCGCTGTCTTCTGTTTCGTGGAAACCAGAGTGGCGCAACCGATGTTCCAGCTGGCGCTGTTCCGGAACAGAGCGTTCGGGCTCGGCAACATCGCCGGGTTGATGGCCTCGGTCGGGCGGGGCGGACTGCAGTTCATGTTGATCATCTGGTTGCAGGGCATCTGGCTGCCGCTGCACGGCTTCGACTACGAGTCGACGCCGCTCTGGGCGGGCATCTACCTGCTGCCGCTGACGGTGGGATTCCTTGCCGCCGGACCTGTTTCGGGCTGGCTGTCGGACCGATTCGGCGCCCGCCCCTTCGCGACGGGCGGGCTCGTCATCGTCGGCATCACGTTCCTCTTGCTGCTCGTGATTCCGGTCGACTTCAACTACTGGCTGTTCGCGTTCATCGTGTTCCTCAACGGCGTCGGGTCCGGGTTGTTCTCCTCGCCCAACACCGCGGCGATCATGTCGAGCGTCCCCGCCGACCAGCGCGGCGCGGCGTCCGGTATGCGCGGCACCCTGTTCAACGGCGGCACGGCGCTTTCGATCGGAATCTTCTTCTCCCTCATGATCATCGGGCTCTCCAACACATTGCCCGGCGCGCTGCAATCGGGTCTCGAAGACCAAGGCGTGTCCAGCCAGGTCGCGGGCGAAGTTGCCGGATTGCCGCCGGTCGGCAGCTTGTTCGCGGCGTTCCTCGGCTTCAACCCAATCGAAGAACTCGTCGGGCCGAGCGGCGAGCTGACCCGGCCCGGCGTCGACGCCGAGGTGCTCACGGGCCAGGACTTCTTCCCCAACCTCATGTCCGCACCGTTCCATTCGGGCCTCGTCGTCGTGTTCCTGGCGGCGGCGATCATGATGTTCCTCGGGGCTGCGGCATCGTGGTGGGCGGGCGGTCGATATGTTCACGAGGAGGAAGAGGAACTGCGCGAAGCCGACAAAGTAGGGGTGTGATGACCGGCGACCTCGACGACGACGCGTTGGGTACGGCAGCTGATCTGTACCTGCTTTTCGGCAGGATCACTCGGGCCCTGCGCCGGTCGGGTGACGCCGGTGCGCTGAGCCCGGGCAGCGGTTCCGCGTTGGCGACTCTCGTGCGGTCGGGACCGATGCGCCTCAGCGACCTCGCTGCCACCGAGCGAGTGTCCGCTCCGACGATGTCGCGGATCGTGGCTGCGCTCGACGCCTCCGGGCATCTGCGCCGCGAAGCAGATCGCAGCGACGGCCGTGCGACGTTGCTTTCGGCGACCGAAACGGGAAAGGCTCTGGTCAGCGGGCTGACTTCGGATCGGATCCAAAGGTTCGCCGCTGCCCTGGCGCAGCTGGAACCAACGACGCGCGAGACCCTCGCCGCCGCATTGGTGCAGCTCGAAGATGCCTTGGCGGACGACGACGGTGGACTAGGCTGAGGGCTCCCGCAGCACTGGAAGGTGAATTCCGATGACGGCCGGTCCTTCGGAAAATACCGATGCGGACGCTGTCCGCTGGCACAGCGCTGAGCGGCTGTCCGAAATTCTCTGCGCTGCCCCGCTGATCGTTTTCGCTATCGATATCGACGGAATAATTCGCGTATCGACCGGGGGAGCATTGATCGAACTCGGATTCGCGCCGGGCCAGCTCGTCGGGAACAGCATCTTCGACGTCTACGCAGAGCGAGCGGATTTCGCGGGACATTTCCGCCGTGCGATCGCCGGCGAGGAATTCGATATTCAGGCGACGGTTCTGGACCGCGTATTCGAAACGCGGTACACCCCCACGTACTCGGCCTCGGGTGAGCTGATCGGCAGTCTCGGAGTGAGCGTCGACGTCACCGAGCAGGTGAAGAATCAGAATGCACTTCGCCAGCTTGCGCAGGACGACTCGGTAACCGGACTCAGCAGTCGGCAATACACCGAGAGCCTCATCGGTCGCGCGCTCGCGGCCGGCGCCGGCTTCGCGGTTCTGCTCGTCGACCTCGACGACTTCAAGGACATCAACGATTCGCACGGGCATGCGCTGGGCGATCTCGTCCTCAACCGCATCGCGACGCGAATTCGGACAGCGGTTCCGGAAGAAGCCATCGTCGGCCGGTTGGGCGGCGACGAGTTGGTCATCGGATTGCCGCTCTCCGACTTCGCTGCACTGGAGCGAGTCGCCAAAGACGTGCTGGCGGTCATTGCCGGCCCGCTGCTGATCGACCTGCCGATTCTCGACCCGCCGGCAGACATCGACGTCAGCATCACAGCCAGCATCGGAGTGGCGGTGTCACCCCGCGACGGGAACACCACCGCTGGGTTGCTCGCGCGGGCAGACACCGCGATGTATGCCGCGAAGAATTCGGGCGGCGCTGCCTACCGGTTCTACTCGCCCGATATCGACCGCGCGAGCCGCCGTCTGACGGTGTCGACGCGGTTGCGCCGGGCGGTCGCCGAACACGCGTTGCACGCCGAGTTTCAGCCGGTGCTGGACATCGAATGCGGCAGAGTCGTGGCGTTCGAAGCGCTCGCGAGGTGGAACGATCCGCAATTGGGAAAGATCCGGCCCGACGAATTCATCGCGCTCGCAGAGAAATCTCCGTTGATCGACGAATTGTTCGAGGTGATCCTGCAACAAGCGCTCGCGGCTGCGGCCGGATGGGATTCGAGCATCGGCATTTCGGTGAATATCGCGCCCCGGCAATTGCGCGATCGTGATCTGCCCAATCGAATCGTCCTGGCAGCCAAAGGGGCGGGCCTGGAGGTCGACCGAGTCAGCGTCGAACTGACCGAGACCGCGATGATGGACGACAGCTTCGCGACGCGCAACACGCTGCAGAAAATGAGCGAGGCCGGAATTGCCGTCGTTGTCGACGATTTCGGTGTCGGATACTCGAATATCGGTCGGCTGAGCGATCTTTCGGCGTCCGGGATGCTCGACGGCATCAAGATCGACCGCCGCTTCGTCGCTGAGAGGGATATTCACCGGGCGACGTCGTTGCTGCGACTGTTTCGCAACATGACCGACTCGTTCGGCGTCCGGGCAGTCGTCGAGGGGATCGAGACAGAACGGCAACTGACCCTCGCACGCGACCTCGGCTACCGCTACGCGCAGGGTTGGCATCTCGGCGCGGCGATGCCTGCCGCCGCCGCAACGACTTACGCGAACTCGACGACCACCGGCGCGTGATCGCTGGCGCCCTTGCCTTTTCGTTCTTCACGGTCGATGAGCGCGCTCGTCGCGCGAGTGGCCAGCGCAGGCGAGGCGAGGACGAAATCTATCTTCATCCCCTCGCGCCGCGGAAACCGCAGCCGCGTGTAGTCCCAATAGGTGAAGACGCCTGGGCCGGGTGCGAACGGGCGGACCACGTCGGCGTAGCCCGCCGCGACGATCGCGTCGAACGCCGACCGTTCCGCCGGTGAGGTGTGCGTCTTGCCCTCGAAGTACTAACGGGTACACAATTCACAGTGTTCTGACCAGCAGATTCGCAGTTTGAGAGGCCATCAATGTCAACGTCGACCGTACGCGCAACCTACCCCGATGTTGAAATCAAGATCAGTTCCGCCGCTATAGAGGAACAGCCGTTGGTTCGGCTCGAGGTCGCCGGGGTCGCCGTAGACCTCTCCCCCGAAGCTGTGAACCGTATGGTTGCTGCGCTCGAGGTTGCCAGAGAAGGCGCAGTGCTAAAAGCCAGCGGAGTCGTATGCGTCGAGTGCGACCAGATTGCGGCGCTCCACCCCCACTACGCGGGACATGAGTTCACCACTAGCTAGTTGCGGTACGCCTTCTGATGCGGTGCGCATCGAAGGCGGTAATCTTCTGTCCCGTCGCCGTGCGCCCCTACATCGGAAAAGAGCCGTTCGTTGAAGAAAGAGGTCAAACCGACTCGCGTCGCATTGCGCCCCGGCCAGATCACGACCGACGAACTTGTCGAACTGATGCAACTTCCCGCGACCGACGCGCGGAACCTGTGGGCCGGTAAGGCCACATGGGAAGACGGAAGTGAAGCGAGACTCACAGATGTATCTGACCTCGCCCCGGTAGAAGATGCGCAGCACCTGGTGCGCCTGTTCGGCGTTTTCGAGTACGCAGACGGTTCTCAGGTCACAGTGTGTCTCAACCGATTTGAACCGTGGGTGGAAGCGAAAGGCGACACTGCGCGCGACCGCCTCTCCCAGGTTTCGCACTACTGGGCGAATCTGCCGAATAGAAGCTGGTTCACATGGAAGCTTTGGAGTTGGGTTCGGTCGTTTGCGATCTATGTCGCCTTCATGTGGTCGCTTCCCTTTGCTGTTGCGCTTTGGAATGACGGCAACAAGGCGGTGGCCTGGACCTTGGAAGGGACAGCCGTCGTACTACTGATCTTTACGAGTCTGTGCGTCTATTTCAGCAACATTCAGAAGGCACGCCGCCAACCGGTCGTACTGTCTCGCCGGAACGGCTTCACGCTCGAGCGTGTATCGCTCGTTGCGAGCGGAATAATCGCTCTCGTCGGTGGCGTTGCCGCGATACTGTTGGGATTCAAAGACTAAACGTCACTCTCAGTCCCGGTCGAATCCTTCGAGCTTCAACACCTTGAACCCCGGCGTACCGGTAAGCGCTTTCTGAGTAAATCGTTGCACTTCAACGATATTGAACATGCTTCCGTCGTATTCGATTCTGTCCGAATGGATTACATCAGAATGAAGCTCGGTGAACAGAGCCAAGTCTTCACGGTGCGAATCTCTCGAGACCACGCCAGGACTCGAGGCCCACTCTCTGCCCCCCGTAGGGGCTACAGCGCCCCGTATGTCGTGGTGCCATGCGTAGTCGTCGTCTCCGAACCGGTCGCGCGCTAGCCGTCGATGCACCCGAAACGTATCCGTAAATTGAAATTGCAACAAAATGAATCCTTACTTGGAACTGTGCGCGGGCCAACGGAACTGACTTGATTCCCGAATCGGCATCTGACCGTGAACGCCTGCCCGGTGCGCGTAACCGTGGTGGACGTAACCGTTAGCCAATAACCATTCATCAAGTTCGTTCCAGAACCGTTGCCGCGCAACCCATTTAATATCAGCAACTTGTTTTTCGACTTGAGGAGCACTCAGAAACTTCCGTTGCAACACGAATGCTTCATACTCAGCCCTGGCGAACAACACAATGCTTATGCCGTCGCGGAAACGCTCGGGTACCTGCGGTTTGTCCGGGGCTACCTTTTTGAACTGTGCCACGCTAATTACCTACGGTTGCCATTTCGGTAACCGCCACGCCTCTGCGGCCTATACACGCGCTCGTCCTCGAGAACCTCGGGAAGGCGCAACGCTGTAATCAACCTGACCTTGTGCGCCGACAACAACCGCGTTTCAACCATCAACGACTTATTGAACGGATCTTTTTCCAACTCCGATGCCAGCAAATCCAGCCTATCAACCGCTCGGCAAGCCTCGGTCAGCGTTTGTTTCTCGCTTACAGAAAGATCATAAACGGTTACAATCGACTTATAGAGGGCCTTACCGGACTCTTTCAAGCCGTTTGGATACGTTATTTTTGCCATAAAACACCTATAATTCGACTTAAAATGAATACATGCCCTGTTCAGAGCGTCATTGGAGCCCAGCGGAAAACGGGGTGCGAAATTATCTAGCCGCAGTGCTTCGCGGTACAAGAGTGACCCCCATACGGGCTCCCCCCACTCCCCTTGCAGCACAACGTATTTCATGTTTGTATTGAGTGTTGTAGCAATTGCCGGCGGCTGACCCCCCCTTGGAATAAACCAGGTGGGTGTTGAAACAGAATTAAATTCCAACACCCAACCCGGTCTACCCTTACGCATTACCGCGTCGGATTACGTGAATAACTTCTCGTTAGACGCGCCTCATGCCTCGCGATTACGGCCCCGACCTTACTAGGCGACATTCCCGTGTTATTGAATGTAGGCGCGTACGTTCCGCCACCGTTCATCGCACTTGCACCCAATCCGGCTACGCCAGTTTCCAGCATTCCCCGCACGTTTTGAGGATTGAAGAATCCGATGAAATCGGAAGCTGTTCTCTGTGCCAACGCTGCCGCTTGCCCGCTCAATGCTGCACCGGACTGCGCCCCGTGGCTCCACCATGGTCCAGCCGTCAATCCACTGCCCCAAGCACTCGAGAAGTCTCCGCCGGGTCCGATCTCGGTTGGCAGAGAATTAGGTAGGGCGCTGACGAAGGGCTGGAGTAGGTTTCCGCCAGGCAACCATTCCGGTACCTTTTTGATTCCTGCGAGTACGTCTGCCGATCCTGGTAGTTGTCCTACGGATTGTGTTCCGTATGAACTTGTTGCACCTGTTCCATATGAACTTGCACCTGTTCCAACGGAACCCCAACCAGTCGAGTACGGATCACTGGCGCTTGGTCCACCTGGCGTAGAGGCCGGTTGTCCCGGCCAGTTGGTCACCCATACCGGCGCAGCGGAACCGTCTCCACCCATGGACGCCCGACCACCCGTAAACGCCCCTGAATCGCCCGTAGAGCCACCAGAGCGCGCCGCGAAGGCCTCTTGTGCCTTGGACATTTGCGCCTGGTAATTCGAGCCGTCTGCGAATGCGGAACCCTGCACACCTTGTGCGGCTGCTGCTGGGTCCATCTTCTCGTAATCCAACTTTTTCAGTTGCTCATAGAACAGGGCTGCCGACGTGCTCGGGTCCATGCGGTCCGCCGCAGAACCCCACGAGTTCCGTTGCTGGAACGGTCCCACACTGTCGTGATCCGTTCCGACTCCAGAATGCGGAATCTCCAACGACTCCGGAACGTTCGGGTTCGCAAGGATACGTCCGCCAGATTCCGCGAAAGCGGTAGCAATCGCAATCTGAATGCCCTTGTCGGATATTCCTTGTTTGCGACCCTCGGCAATGATGGCATCAACAACGCGGTCCTGCTCGGTCGCGGCAGTCGGAACCGCCTTGAACTCACCTGTACCGCCTTGGCCGGTCCCGCCAGCGAATCCACCGAAGTTGACCGGACTCAAAGCGGCAACGTGGATATGCGTTCCGTGTTGCGCCATGGTGGATTCGCCGTAAATTGCTCTAGCTTCCGCGCCTTCGGCTTTTTCTCCGTTTACGTTGTACCAGACCTTTGTTGGATCATCGAAAATAATCTGCGCCAACTGATCACGGTTCTGCCAAAGAAAATCAAGAACACCGCCATCGGGACCAAGATCAATTGCCATCCCCTTCGGGTGATAACCCCCATCAACACCGTGATCGGTCTTGGCAGACGTAAGAACAGCATTCGGGTACTTCGAGCGAACAGCCTCGAGCAACGACATGTTGACCACACCGCCACCCATGCGGGCACGTTCCTCTTCGGTCACTAGTCCACCACGGGCGAACTTCGGCAAGAGGTTCTTGTTGATCAATTCCAGAAGTGGCAAAAACCGTTTCGTAGACTCGCTATTAATGACATATTCGCCATTCGACAAAAAGGCCATGATGCTGTCGGAAGTGCCCGAACCGGGGCCACGCACAATGCCACCACTAGCGCGCCGAACGGCACCCTGTAGACGCGTGAACGCATTCGCAAACGAACCGGTAGGAACAACTTCAACCTCGAGCCTTTTCGGTGCAATGATTTCCCGAATTTTTGCGCGGGCCTCTACGTCGTTCAAAGTTACGGTTGTGGTGCCGTCCGGCAGGTCAACAACGGTTGCGCCTAGTTCTTGAAGTCGTGCAATGTTTTCCGCTGTCGTATCCTCAATGACCACTGTTTTCGAATCCGGAACACTTCTGACAGCAATACCCATATCGTTGAACGACTGCGCACCCTGTTCGGTCAATTCGTAGGTACCGTTCAGCGTGGAGTTGAGCTCTCGAGCCCTCGCAGCCGCGTTAGCAACAGACTCACCCGTCCCGAGCATCTCGCCACTAAGCGTAGCGGCACTCTCGCCTACATCGGACAATTCATTCTTGAGTTCGGAAAGGTCAGGTAGTAGATCACCTGGTTTCGCGCCCGCATTGCGAAGACGGGTATTTACGTCCTCGACCACATTGGCGTAACGCTCCACCGCTTCAGGTACTCCGGACAGAGCCGCGCTTACCGCATCGGTGTCCAAACCATTGTTGTTCAGCCTGGCACCGTATCCACGTCGACCAGTGAAGCTATCGGTGTTCGCCAATTCATCCGCAACCACTTTTTGAAGCTGCTGCGAAATTCGATCCTTTTCAGGTTCGTTCAAACCCAACGCAGCATCGTTAAATGATTTGGTATCTATGCCAAAGGATTCAGCCCGCTCCAGCACTCCACGGTCTTGAAAGTCCTGTGCTACAGCCTTTTTCGTTCCTTCGGTGACTGCGCCCGTTGTTTCGTCAAGCGTGTCCTGTAGGGCCTTCTCCTTTTGGCGCTGCTCTTCTGCCGCTGCCGCCGCATCCTTATGCCGAGACGTGAGCAAATAGAGTCCTGCCGCGAGTCCTGCCACGATGAGCGTCAATCCGCCAGTACCGAGAGCGCCCATCAAACCGGCTGCGCCGCTCGCTGCGGCGAGACCTGCCATGCTGGTCCGAACCGCTGTAACAGCAGCTGAAATTCCAAGGATGATTGGCACAATGGTTTTCGTTGCCAACCAAGCGACGACAATGGCCTGTACCAAAGTTGTGTGTTCAGAAAGGAACTGCGCCGCACCACTGAGGAATGGCATGAGTACAGCGGACCATGCCCCGGCTGCGGTCGATGCTGCAACCAGTAGCGTCCCAATGTCTTTCAACACAGGACGCCAACGATCCATACTTTCCCTGCTGTTTTCGAAAAACTCCCGTAGTTTTCCCTGCCCTTCAAGGCCTTTAGACCAGTTGGACATACGCTCTGTAACGTCGCGTACCGTTTCGAGGAACGTTTTTCCGTCGTTGTCTGCTGCTTTAAAGATGGATGCGAGCGTAGAGCCGACGTTTTTGACAATCGCGCCCAAGTCTTTTACGGAATCAATTCCGTCCTGCATCCACTCTTTTAGCTTGCCTGTTTCGCGTGCTTTGGCGATGAAGTTTGCAAATTTCTGTGTTGCGTTGCTGAGGCCCGTTCCAAAGCTCGGAAGGAACTCGCTACCAACCGAAACGATATCTCGAATGGCTTGAACGAACGGTTTAGCAGCCCCAGTGGCGTTGTCGATGCCCGTCGACACGTTGCCCCAGATTTTCGTGAAGTCGGAAACGCTTGCATCAGAGGACAATTCGTCAAGAGTGGACCTGAACCCTTTGGCTAGTGCGGAAGCGGTTTGTTCCATGCCCTGCCGAAGTACTGGTAGACCCTTGTCGCCGAGTCGCTGCACCGAATCGGCGATTCCGTCGAATAGGTTGTTCTGCACACCTTTTCGAAGTTCTGTCCATTGCTCGGAGAACGATTTGACTACCGTCACGGTGTTCTGCGCGGACTCCGACAACTTTGCGAACGCTTCGGCAGACTTCTCGGGATCGCTAGACAGCGCGTCTTTCATCCCGGTCAGGCCAACGGTGAGCGTGCCGACTGCGGCCCCGATGCCCGCGAATACGGCTGGAAGCACTAGTCCCGCTTTGGCGAGGTCCCCGATGCTTTGCGTGACCGATGTGATTGCCGTTGCCGTCGCTGGTAGCGCACTGAGACCGAGAACCGCCGCGTTTGGTAGCAGAGCGCCGCCAAGCCCTCCACCGTTGCTGTTGCCACCGCGACCGCCAGCGCCAGGCCCGATGACCCGCGTTCGGATCAACGCCGTCCTGGTCCGTGCCAGACGTGCCAATTGCCGGTTCGCGGCGGCGGTATTCACGTCTACACCGAGAGTGACTCGTGGAGCGGACCGCTGGAACGCTGCGATCTGTGCTCGTGCTCGCGCGAAGTCAAGATCGACTTGTATCGGTTGTGTGGTGACGTTGAGTCTGGCGTTGACGGTCAGCCCGCGTGCCGCTTGCTGTAGTCGTTGACGGAAATTCGCCATGTCCGGCGCTACATCGACTTTTGCGACGATGTTCGATGCACGTAGCTCATTTTTGATCTTTGTAAAGAATCCGCGCATGGACGGATTGATCTGTAGATCAGCTTTTGCGATTATGGCCATTGTGTTACTCGTTTCAGCGGCTTTTTACCGCAAGGTTTATTGATCTATTTCGGCAGCTAGTGCTTTCAGAATGCGTTGAGCAGTGATGTTTTTTGTTCCGGCTTCGAGATGAAAGGCTTTGCCTGCGTCTGCGGATACAGTGGTAACCCATCGGTCCCGTTCGACGTGTTCGGAACTTGTTACCGATCCACGGAGTTTGCCGGTTCTGCGGGGCAATCGGGCTCGCGCTACTCGTGCCGCCGTATCGCCCTGGTCTCGCATGAACGCGTGTAGGTCGTCAGATGTGAGAAATTGTCTTACTCCCGCTCGGTTTAACGAGAAGTTTTCGAAAGTGGACATGTGAAACCTTCTTGGAATGCGCCTTGTTTGGCCACAGGATGGCCGTTGACGAACGAAATAGCGCCGGGGGTACCCTTTTACCGTCTGAAATATTCAGGGCTGCGGCCGGCAGTTGGTGCAAGGGGCGGTACAAAGTGAAATGAAAAAGGGCGGTCACCATTTACGGCAACCGCCCTTCGCTTGGAACGCACTCCTACTCTTCGACCACGGGGGGCGCGCCTGTTGTGGCAATAGCCTCTAGGTATTCGGTGAGTTCGGAGTCGGACAACGTTGCAAGGTATTTTGCAAATGCGAAATGAAGACGTTCGATCTTCGACGTGTAGTTGGGCATTACTGTTTGTTCCTTTTAGTCTTCGAATCTTGCGGTCACATCAGTCACCATGGAATGGGCCTTCTGGCGGGACACCAGCGGGAAATTATCGGCCGGTGCCTCGGTCGCGTATTGCGCGGGCTTCGGAACCCAGAAGACGGCTCTTGCATCCACCGACCAGAGCAGAAACGACAGAGCAGTATCCGGCCAAGGTGACGGACCAAGCCGGGCACCCATATCGATGATGCTGGTTCGCTTTGTCCGGATACTGTCGCGAATATCGTCAAAGTCCGCATGGTTACGAAGGATGAAGCGAAGATAGTTCAGCCGGTGACCACCGGTTAGAAATGCCTCGGCATCATTCAAGTCGTACGGTGTGATGACGTGCTGAGCTTTTCGAATGTTTTTGTACGTCACGGTATGTACAGACCCGATTCGGTTCCAAGCCTCGACACACTCGTAACCCTTGGTGACGACCTCCTCTAGCGACCGCGCTCCCTTCAACGCTGCTACGTCTTTGGTCAGGTCCGCTTGGAGGTTTTCGATCCGCTGATTCAAGTCACCTAGAATCTCTAATGTCTTTTCCTTCACGTGCTCGTCTCTGGCGTTCTCTGTCTTTGCCACTAGTTTTCGATACGCTTCCGCGATTTCACGCCAGGAGCTAGCCGTCACGTACGCATTTCCGACCGTGGTTTCGAAATCATCCGGTACCTCGAGTGCGTCTGCAACGTCCTGCACGATGGCATCTGTGGCCCCCGCTGGTTGGGTGACCAGGAACGGGCGACGCCGCTTTCTGATTTCCTCGAGGAATGTTTCGTACTTTTCGTAATCCGTTTCAGCCAACACAGATTCCCGCAGAACAGGGTTCATTTTGACCAGCGTGGGAAGGGTCGCAGGGTTGATCACTTCGTAGCCTCGCTTTCACTGCGCGGAACTTGGCCTCGCCTACGAATGACCTCGCGCGCGTGCTGCTTGGCCGCTTCGACCTTCGCATCCACGTTGTACTTCTGCTGTAGTTGGCGGTTGAGTTCGATTATTTCGGTCTTTGTGAGGTCGCGTTCTGCCACAAAGGCGTTGATTGCTTCTAGATTTTCCATTGTTCTTTTCTGTTGTTGAAAATGATGTATCGAATGTCTTTGGGTGTACGCCCCGAGTCCCAGAATGTTGAGCGCATTAGGTGAGGGATTCCACAACCCCACGTGCGGCATCAAAACAAACGGCGAAAGGGACTCGGGGGCGCACACTTGTCTTCGGTTGACCACGGCGAACGAGTTCCGTGATGTTGCTCGTTGCGGTGTTCGATCAACCAAAGTCCCTGATCAACGAAAGGTTCCATCGCGACTCTCGTTGATCGGTTCCCGTGGGCTATTCCAATTTCACGGGAGTTCAGGGGGGCGCGTGCGGTAGTCGGGTGTTTCGGCGCGGCGGATTTGAATTAGTTCGTTCAGCTTCGTTTTGGGAATCGACCAGGGCGCGCCTAGCGAGGCCTTATATGCTTCGAGGCTTTTGACCAATTGGTATACGCGGTCTCGCGATACGCCTAGGGCCTTGGCGGCTTCTGCGACGGTTACAGTTTCACCGCCGTTGTTTTTTGTGTTCATCTGTGTTTTGTTCCAATGGGTTCTGCTCGGTTTTATCGTTTCGATAAGATTAGGGTGCAAAATAAAAATGGCCGGACCAGGGCTCAGTAGCCCGTCCGACCGGAAAAACGCATTCTTGTAGTGACAAAACTATTATACCATTTATTGCGACAAATTGCCATTCATGCTGGTAGGGCTATCAATTGCTGCAAGAATTGCGCTGATCTGTTGACGTTTTATGCGTCACTCACGCCGGAAGGTATACCGAATATTCAACTTGGACGCTATATCAAGCAAGAATGCCATACCAACTTTGTCCATCTGAAACGAGATAACATGACCCAACGCCTGCCGCCGCACGCGCAATTTAGCAGCCGCTCGGGTCTGGTTGATCTTACCCTTGTAGACGACATTCAGTTCGTCCACAACCGCCTTCGCAATCTCGATTTTCAGTGACGCCAACGCATCCGCACCACTGTAACCAGAGAAGTCGTGCCACTTCCTCGGCTTCACGGTCTACCGGCCATCCTCGAGGCAATCGATTATGCGGTCGGCAAGTGATAATGCTTCCGATTCGCCAAGCTCGAATGCTAGATCGTCCAGATTGATAACAACGCAATCGGCTCGCGTCCGTACCTTAGTCGCCGGATCGTAAAAGCGGGACCGTGACCGCTTCACCCCTACATTGCTGATGCAACGGCCATGCAAGAACGCTTGAATCGCCATCAGACGCGCCGAGAGGAGGGACGAACGCAACCAGGTGCATGGACCATGTTTATGCAATAGCTAATCTCGTCCATACTGAGCGTCGATTCTGAGCCGCACACATGACATGTCCACATAAAACGCGCAGCGGCCTCGGGCGAGGATGCATCTACGCGGGTCATGGACGTTCGTTGTAGGAGCCCGGTTGTTTCGGATAATATTTTGCGTAGCCTGTTGTGCTGATTTTCATTCATTTTGATCTTGTTCTTTCAATATTTTTTGGTGACGTTGGTTAGTAGAGAGGTAGCCCGCCAGGCAGCCCCACTACGGACAATCGGAACATCGGAACCCAAAGCGGGGCAGCCTTGCGGGCAACCTCGCCCAAGAGTCCTACCGGAGTTTTGTTACCCTCCGCTTCGCTACGGGCAACCCAAGGGTGAAAATGAAACCAATCGGTTTAAAATTCTCGTTACAAATTCACGCTCTTCGAATTTGGAACAGAAGCCGACCAAGCGCGGAACAGAGCCTTGCCGCTCTGCACCGGTTTAAAGATGACGTTACATTCCAAAATTTGGTAGGGCGCTGCCCTTAGTTCTTGGTGTTACGTTTGGTTTTTTGTCAATTAAGACCGCAGGTCACTCCGTGCCCACATTTTGCATACCCCCCTTCCCCCGGAGGGGGGTGGTAGCGGCCTAAAGAGAAGGGGGTGCGAATTGTGGGCACGGTAGGGGGTGTGCCTGCCTATAGAGAAGGGGGTGCGAATTGTGGGCACGGCCGCAGAACGGAGAGGTCGATCCCGTCTGCAAGTCGGTACCGCCAACTCGACTCTTCGGTGCGAGCCAATATGCCGAGTAGCTGCAAAGATTGCAATTCTCGGTCCGTGGACTGGCGCGGCTGGTTGATACCGTTCTTAACATCTACCGTCGTTTGGTTTGGATTAGTCTCGAGCCATTTGAGTATCTGCAACCTCATCGGAGGAATGCAGTCGCTACCGCAACGTAAAACCATCGTCATCGCGTCTGCACGTTCCATCCCGATAGCCACACCGCCAAGGAATAGGCTGAGTAGCTGTTTGGCTAGACGTGTCGGCATTTCGGGAGCATTCGCCATAGACGGCTCCCTGCCGTCACGTTCAACCGCTGTGCGCGCCTTTGTGATCAGTTCCGCCGCACACAGGATTGCATTTATTTCTTGCTTGGTTGGCTTGGGCTGGTCGTCCACGTCGATACCCTCGAGAACGATTTTCACGTTGTCGGATAGTTCCGTCGCCATCGTGGATTCGTTACCGCTGCCCAACAACGCACTGCGCCCCGCTGACATGCGCACCGCCTTTGAAGTCGAGTCCATTCGGCACAGTACAAAGCGGTCGCCCATGGCGGCAATGACAGACTGCGCCCTGTCCCAGGCCGTAGTGCAAGCGGCAACTACAGTTACGCGCCCCGACCAGGTTAAGGATTTTCCGCCGTCGACACCCATTTTGCGGGTCCAGTTTCCGTCGTAAACCTCGCGGAGTGCGGCTAGGGTTTCGTTTTTCGCGTCTCCGCTTTTTGAAATAGTTGACGTGAAGTCTTTTATAACAATAATTCCATCGTCCCCAATTTCTCGGAGTAGTCCGCCAGTCGACGCCTTGGTTTGGTCCTTCGCGGGAGACGCTGACAACAGAGCGCCTTCGGAACCGATCACACTCACGGCTGTAACGTTTTCAACGGTGTGAAGAGAATCGACCGTTACCGTTTTCGCGTTTCCAGAGCCCGAGATTAGAACCAGCCACGCAGGGGAACCAGAGAGTCGATGCGCCGCCGCAGCAGCCACGGTTGCGTGTAGTGCTTGCGTGTCGTAATGCTCGCCTAGAAATTCCGTCGATACGCGCGTCAGTACCTCGAGGTTCGCCTTTTGGGCATCTCGAGATACTGGCGTGGCATTGGCTTTTTTAGTTGTGGTTTCGGTGTTCATTTTTCCTATTGGTTTTTGTTTAGACGAAAGATGTTTCGAGTTTGTAAAACTTGAGAAGGTTGTGAAGAATCGTATCCGTATCAGGACCAGGGCAACCGTGGTTAACCAGGCATAGATCGGTGCGAATCAGGACGGTTGTGCCACATACCGGGCAGGAGCAACGACCGATGAAGTCGCCCTGCTTTGTGGTGATAACACCGGTAGGCGCGACCCATTCGCTAAACGCTTTGTAATTCAATTGTTTTTCATTCCTTTTGGAGTCTTTTTGATTCAATTGTATTCAACGGTTCGGTGCCGGGGAAGTTGGGGGAACGGATACGAACGCGGGTCGAAACTTAATCCAGCGAAATCGCGTACTCTCCATCGAACATGTCCATACACATTCCGTGACGCCGCACAGCATCGAAGTCGGTTTGTTGCTCTCCGGTGCATTCGGTCCACACACTCGAAATACAGTCGTTGCACGCGACCAGGCTTACCGGTTCGGCGTCCAGTTCTGCGGGCTGTCCAACCTCCCGCCGATACAGGTACATGATCGATCTCGGCACCGGATGAATCAGGAACTCGGCTGCGCAGATGAAGCAACGCTGTCCGTCGATGTGGTCAGCGTGAACGTTGCTGAGTTGCGCGCTGTTCAGTGTGCCCCAGAAGTCGCCGGTATTCCGTACTGGTTTCATGTTGTCTAGTGTCATGGTGTTTTGAACGTGTTCATTTCGGTTTGTATTCCCGCCGCTCAAACGAAAGTAGCGGAAACGAATTAAAGGCAGGAATAGCGCGATTGAGAATCACTCATTCAGCCGAATGCTGCAACCCAGTAGATTTGCGACACGTCGTCTACATTCGTCGGTTGGCCGCGCTTCCCGTTCTGCCCGATCAGCTTCACGGCGAATGCGTTCAATGTCGACATAAATAGTTCTTGTTGTTTTGGTAGACAACGGTCGTAGCTCCGTCTGCGCCAGGGCTACCCTGACAGCATTGCGACACAACAATTTCCGATAGGCTTGCTGTGTTCATTTCCGAACGGACCTGGCCGAAGCCAGACAACCTAACATGGGTCCAACACGTGCTGTATTTCTATTGTTCCCGTCACCCGACGTGCTGAGTATGAGCTACGTCACACTTTCCACGTAATTTGCACATAGTCAAAGTTAAATGGTTGGTTTCGTTCGCTCGCTGGAACCGCCAACAGCGTCACGTCCATCAACTCAGCGATGATCTTGCCCTGCACGGTAGGCGATGCTTTCGACCAGGCTTCCGCTAGATCATCACCCTGCAAGAGCAGATCAGCGGTTGGGCTTACGGTTCTGGCTTTCACTAGCTGCTCGTCTATGTTGTTGATCTTGGCATTCAACCGCTGGTTAATGATCTTGATCTGCTCGAAGTCCCAGCCCATATCTCTATCCGCGAACGCCGCCGCCGCTGCGCGCTTCTGCTCAACCAAACTATCCCGTTCCGCTTGCAATCCAACAACATCAATCTCCACGTCGTTCCGCGCAAGGATCAAGCCAAAGTCTTCTCGACCCAGCCGCTCCACAACCAACGCGGCAATGTTGGCGTCAACATGCGCGACCTCTCGAGAAAGATGCAGGTTTCGACACCGGTACACCGCACGCCCGCGATGGTCGCTCGAAGACTCCAACGGCTTGCCGCAAGTCCGTCCTTCAACTACACGCCCGCATCGGTAGACACCGACGCCCGGGTACCGTCGCTTGAAGACGTGACTTCGCTTCCGTGACGGGTCCGCAAGTAACGCACGTACACCGTAGAACTCATCCGGGCTAACAAGCGGTTCCCACTTCCCCTGCACGCCCTCCAGAATTTTTCCCCGAAGTTCGACCAAACCGGCGTTCCTCGCACGAGCAACGACCTTGCGCACTGACACAGGAGTCCACTCGGCACCTCGAGCACTCGGTAAGCCGCGCTTGTTGAACTCCGCTGCGATACCGCGTAACGACTCGCCCCGCAACAGCTTGGCCGTCGCCTCCCTGATTGCGTCGGCCTCTTCGGGAACAGTATTCAGCCCCTCGTCCCAACCGAACGGTCTAGCGCCTCCCCGGTGCTTTCCGTCGATAGCGCGGTTCCTGTGGCTGTCGAGCATCCGTTCCCGTTGCTTCTCGATCTCGTAGCGGTTCTGCACCGCCTGGCCTCGCGCGTGAGCGCGTCCTGAAGCGCTACTCAAATCGACACTGCCGGAACGCAGCGTTTGAACCTCTACGCACCGACTTTCGACCAGATCAATCAGTCGCTCAAGCTCAAGCGGTCTTCGGTACAGCCTGTCGGTGTCGCGAATGAGTAGCGCATCAACCGCTCCGCGCTCAATCGCGTCCATCAAGCCTTCGTAGGCAGGGCGAGGTTTCTTGCCCGACGCCGTAATGTCGTTGTCCTCGAATACTTCCACCACTTGCCAGCCGCGCCGATCCGCTTCGGCTCGACAGTCGCGTTCCTGATGATCAACGCCGTGCCGGTCGCCGCCACCCTGAGTTTTCGATATGCGCACGTAGATTGCGGTTTTCATAGACTACAGACTACACAGTTAAAACTTGACGAACTAGTACTCGACCGACCACACGTCGTCGTCGGTCGGCGCGATATTCCAATCGCCGACCAGGGCGATCTGCGCGTCCGGGTCGGCGGTGAGCCAGCGCCGGCCTTCGTCGCGAAGCCGTGCCAGCCATTCCAGCTTGTACTGCAGATGCGGATCGTCCAGAGCGCGGCCGTTGGGTACGTACAGGCTCCACACGCGAACTCCGCCACAGGTCGCGGCAATCGCACGAGCATCCACGACCGGTGCGGAGAACAGGCTTTCGGTCTCGTCGCGATCGAATCCGGGTTGACCTTCGAAGGTGATCTGCACATCGTCGAGTCCGACTCGCGACGCGATCGCGACCCCGTTCCACTGGTTGAAACCAGCATGGGCGACCGTGTAACCGGCCGCGTCGAACCGCTCGTACGGGAACTGGTCGTCCCGGCATTTGGTCTCTTGGATCGCGAGTACGTCGATATCGGAGCGGTCGAGCCAGTCGATGACGCGATCGATGCGCGAGCGGACCGAGTTCACGTTCCAGGTAGCCAATCTGAGCATGGGACGGATCAGCCTTCCGGACGGGCGTAGCGGTAGTGATGGTGATCGATGAAGCCGAGCCGCCGATACATCGCGATCGCCGGCTCGTTGTCGACTGCGACCTGCAGATACGCGTGGGTGGCGCCGTTGTCGAGTCCCCACCGAATCATCCTGGCGCAGATGAGAGTTCCGAGACCGTGCCGTCGATGCTGCGGTGCGACCTCGACCGCCGTGAGGCCGACCCAGCGGCGGCCGTCCGGAGCGGACGTGATCGCGGCACGCGCGATTGCGAGCGGCTGACCGTCGACAACCAGCAGATGGCCGAACGCGACCTGCCCGTCGCGGACCGCCTCGAGCAGGCTCACCGCGGCGGGCGGCGGGACCGAGCCGCGATAGCGATACAGCGAAAGCCATTCGGGGCCGGGGCGATCTGTGATGGTGATCATTGCCGGACCGTCCGGCAGGACGATGTTGTCGATGTCCGCTGCGAGCACAGCGACCTCGTCCCACGAATGCCACCCACTCGGGACCGCGCCCAAGCGGTCGGGGAGCAGCAGCCGAAAGTCCTCGCCGCGCAGGGCGAACCACTGGCGGATCCTGTCGAGTGGCAGGGGCCCCACCGAGTCGCCCAGCGGCGCAGCGGAGTTGGCCCGTCCGGTGAAGCCCGCGCCGTAGCGCAACAGCCAACCGTCGATCCACTCCTGTTCGATGCCTGGCCAACCGTCCGCGGCGGCACGTTCCAGTGCCCGTATCTCGCTCGTGCGAATAGGTCTGGGGCCCAGCGCTTTCAGTGCGACGACGCGGTCTGCCGCGATTTCGAGTACCTCGCCGCTCTTGCTCCGCACCCGTGGCGGATCCAACGACAGCAGCTCGCCTATGACGTCCGTCACGACCTGGGCATAACCGGGTGGTAGGCGATAGCGCAGCACTACGCGCGTGCCGAGCGGAATCTCACTCGTCATCGTGGCCGAACGGATCGGGAACCTGCCCCGGAATCCAGCTCAACCCGGGCACGCCCCAGCCGTTGCGTTTGATCGCCTTCTTCGCGGCTCGTGCGTTGCGGCCGACCAGGACGTCCACGTAGAGGAACCCGTCGAGATGCCCGACCTCGTGCTGCAGCATGCGGGCGAAGAAACCGTGCGCCTCGAGCGTCACCGGATCACCGTCCTCGTCGGTGCCGGTGACCTTCGCCCAGTCTGCGCGTCCGGTCGGAAACGTCTCTCCCGGAACGGATAAGCAGCCTTCGTCGTTGGTGTCGGGGTCCGGCATCGTCTCGGGAATCTCGGACGTCTCGAGGACCGGATTGATCACGGTCCCGGTGCGGCGGATCTGATTACCGTCGGCATCGAAGTCCGGGCAGTCGTAGATGAACAGCCGCAGGCCGACGCCGACCTGGTTCGCTGCCAGTCCGACGCCGTTCGCGGCCGCAAGGGTTTCCCGCATGTCGGCCAGCAACTCCGCAAGTTCTGCGGGCGACTCGGTGACCGGTTCGGTCGGGCGATGCAGGACCGGATCGCCGTGGATGCGGATCGGAAGAATTGCCATGGTCGCCAAGAATACTGGCGTAGTGGTTCGCGACGCGCGCGCAGGAAGCCAAACGCCGACGCGTGATCATGGTTCAATGATCCCGAACAACATCCGCGTAATTCGCCTCGAATACTGGGCGGAGCGGCGGGCACTGTCAAGGGAGTGAGATGGACGGCGCAGCAGCGCGAAGCCGGAATCAGCCTGGGCCGGCCGGAAATTCGGCCAATGCCAACGAACGCGGCGCGGACGGACTCACCCGCCGTGAGCACGACATTCTGTCTTTCGAGCGGCAGTGGTGGAAGTACGCAGGTGCGAAGGAAGAGGCGATCAAGGAACTCTTCGACATGTCCGCAACTCGCTATTACCAAGTTTTGAACGCGCTCGTCGACCGGCCGGAGTCCCTCGCTGCCGATCCGATGCTGGTCAAGCGCCTGCGCAGACTGCGTGCGAGCCGCCAGAAGGCGCGCGCGGCGCGTCGGCTTGGATTCGAAGTCACCTGACACTGTCGATTAGTGTCACTGCAGTGTCGAAGGCAAATCAGTGAGCAACCCGCATCCGCCCGCCGGTGGGCCGCCGCTTCGAGCGCTCGCGATGATTCTGATTGCGCTCGGAATCGTGTTCGCCGGACTGGGTGCCCTTTCGCTGTCCAAGTCCGATTCTGATTCCGACAGTTCGTCGGCGTCGGTTTCGAGCGTCGCCCCGACTGCAAACGGCGCAACGACCGGAGGGGCGGGCAACTCGAGCCCCGTCACCAGCGCCGCGAGCGCAACGGCGGACAAGTCGGATCCGATTTCGGTCTACAACGGCGGCCAGATCGGCGGTCTCGCCGCCCGCGTCAGCACGCAGTTGGAAGAGGCCGGCTGGAACGTCGCCACGACAGCGAATTACCCCGATTCGGCGGTCGCCGCGAACTCGGTCTTCTACGACGAGGGCGCGGCAGATCAGAAGGCGGCTGCGCTCGAGATCGCCGAGGAGATAGACGCGACGGCAAAAGTGAAGACCGCCGCGATCACCTCGCTGGGCGACGGTGTCATAGTCGTCGTCGTAACGGAGTAGCCGGTTTGCAGTGTTGGCGCATTCTTACCGGCATCGCTACGGGCCGTGTAGTAGCCCGTCTATGATCAGTCCCACTTGCTCTTGCTCGCCCACCAAATGAGGAGCGGTTCCATGGCGTTGTCCAACCGTGTTCGCCTGACGTGGCGCATTGCGCCGATGGTCGCTGTCGCGGCACTCGGCCTCGCTGCCTGCTCGAACGGTCAGGATCCGACCAGCGAGAAGGGCACGACACCGCCGCCGTTCACTTCGGTCGCACCCTCGATTGCCGCCGCTGAGCAGGCAACGGGCGAACTCGAAGCGGGCTCCGGCGATTCGCTGGTTGCCGACCTGGAGAACTCGGCCGGGCAGAAGATCGGTGAGGTCACGTTCACCGAGGCCGACGGTCACGTCGCAGTCTCCGCAGACGTCACGACGCTGAGCGCGGGCTTCCACGGTTTCCACATTCACCAGGGCGGCGAGTGCGACGGCGACTTCACGTCCGCGGGCGGGCACCTGAACATTCCGGGCAACGAGTCCGGTCACTCGAGCGGCGATCTGACGTCGCTGCTGGCGCTCGAGAACGGTGAGGCCACGCTGACCACCGCTACCGACATGGTCACGCTGGAAGACATCGAGAACAAGACGATCATCGTCCACTCCGGGCCGGACAACTTCGCCAACATCCCCGCGGACCGGTACACGAACCGCGAGGGTGGACAGGGCGCGGACGCGACGACGAAGTCGACCGGTGACTCTGGCAGCAGGGTTGCCTGCGGCGTTATCAAGAAGTAGCGGTGTCCGCGGGGGGAACCCAGCACAGGGTGCCGTTCGCAACTTCGGAGCGACATACTCTCGGGGTCGAGTGGGAAGTGGCGCTGGTCGACAAGACCACGCGCGATCTGGTCAACAATGCGGCCGATGTCTTCGACGAATGCGAAGACCTGCACGCCCACGACGGCACGCCGCAGATCACCAAGGAACTGCTGCGCAACACCGTCGAATTGGTGAGCGGTGTGCATCACCGGGTCGATGAGGCGGTCGACGATCTGAGCGGCACGATGGACGTCGTCCGGCGTGCGGCCGACAAACTCGGCGTCGATCTGTTCTGCGCCGGTACGCATCCGTTTGCGCAATGGTCGACGCAGCAGCTCACCAAGTCGCCGCACTACGAAGAGATGATCGAACGTACGCAGTGGTGGGGTCGGCAGATGCTGATCTGGGGCGTCCATGTGCATGTCGGACTCTCCCACCAGGAGAAGGTCTTCCCGATCCTGAACTCGCTGCTCCTGCAGTACCCGCATCTGCTCGCTCTGTCCGCGTCGTCGCCGGTGTGGGCCGGATTCGATACGGGCTATGCCAGCAACCGAGCGCTGATGTTCCAGCAGCTGCCGACCGCCGGTTTGCCGTTCCAGTTCGAGAACTGGTCCCAGTTCGAGTCGTTCGTGCACGACCAGGTCAAAACCGGCGTGATCGACCACATCGGCAGCATGCACTGGGACATTCGGCCGGCTCCGAAGTGGGGAACGATCGAGGTCCGCGTCTGTGACGGCGTACCTTCCCGCGCCGAACTCGGTGCGCTCGTCGCGTTGATCCACTGCCTCGTCGTAGACCTCGATACGCGCCTGGAAAACGGCGAAACGTTGCCGAGCATCCCGCCGTGGCACGTCCAGGAAAACAAGTGGCGCGCCGCACGGTACGGGCTCGATGCGGAGATCATTCTCGATGCGGACAGCAACGAGAGGCTCGTCACGGACGATCTGAACGATCTTCTCGAACGGCTCGCGCCTACCGCGCGCCTCCTCGGGTGCTCCGACGAACTGGACCGAGTCGCCGAGATTCCGCGACACGGTGCGTCCTACCAGCGACAACGCAAGGTCGCAGCCGACAACAACGGTGATCTCGTTGCGGTCGTCGACTCGCTGGTCCGGGAGCTCGACAGCTGAGAACCGCGGGCGCGGATTCGTTGCCCACAGTTCATCTGGCAAGGAATGTGTTAATCGGCCGTTTACTATGTTCTCTTGTGTTGAGAAAAGCAACGAGGCCTTCGATGGTCCGCCGACTGCATTCGGCGGACGCCTTTTTGCTCGGCATGCTCATTGCATGTGCCCTTCTGATGGTCGGCATACAGATCGTCGCGTTCCGTGACGACATCCGCGGACCACTCGTTGCGCTCGGCTACGACTACGTAGCGACGCCGGCCTCGTATTCCGTTCCGTGGGCGAGCCTACTGATCGCGATGGTCGGCCTGAACAAGCAGTGGCGCATCGTCGCGCTGTCGACTGCGCTGGTGCTCGACGTCGCCATGGCAGGCGTTCGGTTCCTCTTTCTCGACAATCGGTTCGCACTCGGCAACGGCCCCACGATCGTCCTGACCGTGCTGGCGGTCGCGGTGGCAGTCCGCTGGTCGGGTCGGCAACGGACGCTCGCACTGCGTGGCATTGCCGTCGGCGCGCTGCTCGTCATGGCTTCGAAGGTCGCCGAGACCTGGTTGAAGATCACCTCGCTCAGCAAGCCGATGGTGCTCGACGAGTACGCGCAGATATCCGACCACGCGCTCGGCAACCCGTCCTGGCTGGTCGGTCAGTTGGTCGAAGCATCCGGACCGGTCGGCAACTTCCTCTTGCACTGGATCTACAGCGAGCTTTCGTTCGCGGCGATCATCGTCGCCTGCTGGCAGCTCTACCGGGCGTCGAAGACTCCCGAGGGCTGGCCGAGCCACTACCTCGTGCGGACCTTCATCGTCATGGGCGTGATCGGTCCGGTCTTCTACTTCCTGTTCCCGGTCGTCGGCCCGATGTTCGCATTCGGTGTCGACGGCAATGGTCTGCAGGTGTCGAACTCCTGGCCGAACTTCGTGCCGCCCCTCGACCTGACGCCGTCGGCGATCCCGTTCGACGAATTCACCCCGCGTAACTGCATGCCCAGCATGCACACCGCGTGGGTCCTCTCGATCTTCATCCACAGTCGTGGCGGTCCACGCTGGCTGCGCTGGATGGGCACCTTCTGGCTGATCGGCACCCTGTTGGCGACCCTGGGCTTCGGCTACCACTACGGCGTCGACCTCATCGCCGGCGCGGTCCTCTGCCTCACGGTGGAGTCGGCGCTGCGCGATCCCGAGCGCGGCTGGGGCTTCTTCCGCATTCGCCTCGTCGTAGGTGGTGCCGTGTTGTTCGTGGCGCTGCTCCTGTCGTACCGCTTCCTGGCGGTTCCGATTGCGCAGTACCCCGAGATCTCCGGTCCGCTACTGGTCGGGTCCCTGGTTGCGATGGTCGTGCTGTTCTACACCACATTCTTTGCGCGTAACGCAGCAGTGCGGGCTGTGCCCAGCGCAGCAGTGAAGTCTGCATGACCAGAAGGCCGTCGTTGCTTGCGATGATGGTCGCGACGTCGGTGCTCTTGCTGATTGCGATGCAGTTGTTCGCGAACAGTCACGATGCCCGCGGGCCGATCCTGGGCCTGTTCGACGATATGGCCGGCGCCCCACCGTCGTATTCGGTCCCCTGGGGTGCGCTGATCGTTGCCGTGGTCGGGCTGGACCGCCGAGCCCGCACGATCACGTTGCTGGCAGCGCTGCTGATCGACGTCCAGACCTGCGTGCTTCAGCAAATCCACGGCGAGGCGATCGATCCCGGCAAGGGCCCGCTGCTCGTCTTACCGGTGCTCGCCGCTGTCGTGGCGTTCCGCTGGGCAGGGGAGCGGCGGACACTTGCCTTGCGCGGAATTGCGCTGGGCGCGTTGCTGATCATGGCCTGGCAACTCGCGGCGGCCTGCCTGCACGCGACAATTGTGCTGCGGCCGTTTGTCCTCGACGAATACGCCCTGCTCGCCGATCGCGCCCTGGGCTTTCCGTCGTGGGTTATGTACCGCATCGTGCACGTGGCGCCGATCGTCCAGGGCGCGGTTTCCGAGGTCTACAGCGACCTGACGTTTGCCGCCGTTTTCGTCGTCTTCTGGCAGCTGCGCAACGTGGTCCGCGACAGGGTGTGGCCGAGCCACTATCTGCTGCGCACGTTCCTCGTGATGGGCCTTATCGGTCCGCTGTTCTACTTTGCATTCCCGGTCGTCGGGCCGGTCTTCGCCTACGGCGCCGAAGGAGTCGGCTCGCAGGTCTCGAATATCTGGCCGACCGTGTTTCCGACTGCCGACACGACGCCGAACCCGATCCCGTTCAACAACTACACAGCCCGCAACTGCATGCCGAGCATGCACACGGCGTGGGCGTTGTCGCTGTTCATCCACACCAGGCAGGGCCCGTGGTGGTTGCGCTCGCTGGGGACGTTCTGGCTGATCGTGACCTGTATGGCGACCCTGGGTCTCGGCTACCACTACGGCGTGGACCTGATTGCAGGCGCGGTGCTCTGCCTCACCGTCGAAGCAGCCCTGCGTGATCCGGAGCGCGGGTGGACGTGGCCCCGGATCAAGCTGGTCGGTGCGGGGTCGCTGTTGTTCGTCGGTCTGCTCGCGTCGTACCGATATCTCGCGGTTCCGATCGCCGCGCACCCCGAATTTTCGACGCCGTTGCTGCTCGGATCGCTTGCCGCACTGTGGGTTGCCTTCAACAGAGGCGCTGCGCGCCCGTACGCGGTTAGCGAGTCTACGAACTCGGTAACCGCGCACCGGGGGTCTATTCCTGATCCTCGGCCATCTCGTTGACGACGAGCCGAGCGTCCGTGGTGCCCTGCTCGCGGTAGGCGACGCGGCCGACCATGTGCGCGATCACCGGTGCGGTGAGCACCGTGAACAGCCCGACGAGAACGAGCATCCAGATATCGACGTTGCCGTGCAACTGGATCACCGCTCCCGTCAGCACCAGAATCAAGCCTACGACCTGCGGTTTCGTTGCCGCGTGCATGCGCGAAAGAGTGTCTTTGAAGCGCACGATCCCGACCGCGGCCGTCAGCGCGAGCAGTGAACCGAGGATCATGAAAGCGCCGGAAACGACGTCGAGGATCAGTGTCACTGGTCGTCACCGACCCTGAAGCGCGCGACACTCGCGGACCCGAGGAAGCCGACGAGGGACAGCGCGACGATCGCGGGTACGACCGTCGTGTCTTTGCTCGCGGCCGCCCACACCGCGAGCCCGCACATCGCGACCGCCATCGCGGTGTCGATGGCAACCAGTCGGTCCAGCGAGTTAGGGCCGGCGAGAATCCGGTAGCAGGTCAGCGCCGCCGCCAGTATCAGCATGGTTCCCGCGATGATCGCGACGACCGTCATTGCTCCGCCCCCGCTTGCTTTCGGTTGCTCTCGAACCCGTCGATGAAGAGCTTCTCCAATCGTCGGGTCGAACGATAGAACTTACCCACCGCCTTCGTGCTGCCGACGTCGATCACGTGCACGTAGACCGTCCGCCGGGCCTTGTCGATCTCGAGGACCATCGTGCCCGGGATCAGGTTGAGCACGTCGCAGCACAGCACCAGTACGAGGTCCGACTCGATCTGCAACCGGATGCGCAGGACACCGGTCGGCGGCAGCGGACCGGGCCGAATCGCAAGCCAGGCAACCTGCGCGCTCGACTCGAGGGCGTAGTACCCCGTGAGCAAGATCAACTGCAAAATCGACAGGACGTGGACGCGGCCTTCGACCCGAACGCGCGGCAGCCGCAGCGACCACATCACGAGTGCGCCGATTACGAGTCCTGCCAGGATGTTTCCGACACTGATGTCGCCCCACAGCCAGACGTAGACGATCGCCAGCCAGCAGAGGACCGAGATCTGGACCACTCGTTCGCGCGTCATCGTGCGGCTCCCACTGTTGCGGTGAAGCCCGGTCCGAGGACCGCGTCGATGTAGCCGGAGCGGTCCTGCAGGTCGATGGCCGCGCGTTGCGTGATGCCGATCAGCGGGCCCGCGAACACTGTCAGCGCGATCCCGACCCCGACGAGTGCGAAGGTGGGAACGAGCATGAACGCGGGCATCCTGCCGACGTCCGCGCGCTTGTGGAACGCGACATCGAAGGATTCGTCGATCAGCGCCGAGGGCCCGTTGTCTGCCATGTCGCCCTCCGGCGCATCGGCACGCGGTCGCCAGAATGCCTTCGTCCAGACGCGTGCCACGACATACAGCGTCAGCAGGCTGGTCACGGTTCCGCCGCCGACCAGCACCCACGCGAGAACACTCGCCTGCTCGGTACCCGCTTGCAGCAGCGCAACCTTCCCGATGAACCCGGAGAACGGCGGTATGCCACCGAGATTCAGCGCCGGGATGAGGAACAGCACGCCCAGAACCGGGCTCGCCGCGGCAAGCCCGCCGAGCCGGCGAAGCGACGCCGACCCGGCTTGCCGCTCGATCAGGCCCACGACGAGGAACAGCGTCGTCTGCACGATGATGTGGTGGGCGACGTAGTAGACGGCGCCCGACAGTCCGGTTTCGGTCGAGAGCGCGACACCGAAAACCATGTAGCCGATATGGCTGACGAGGGTGAACGACAGCAGTCGCTTGATATCGCTCTGTGCGATCGCACCGAAGATGCCGACGAGCATGGTCAGAAGACCTGCCACCATCAGGACGTCGTCGAGTTCACCGCCGGGGAAGAGGAGGGTGTGTGTGCGAATGATCGCGTACACACCGACTTTCGTCAGCAATCCCGCGAAGACCGCGGTGATCGGTGCCGGCGCGGTCGGGTAGGAGTCCGGTAGCCAGTTCGACAGCGGGAACACCGCCGCCTTGATGCCGAATGCGACAAGCAGAACCGCATACATCGCGGTACGCGTTCCGGCGGGGACCGTTTCGAGCCGAGTTGCCATCTGCGCGAGGTTCAGTGTCCCTGTTGCCGCATACGCGAACGCTATGCCACACAGGAAGATCAGCGACGACAGCAGCGACACCATGACGTAGGAGACGCCCGCCCGCACGCGATCCTCGCTCGCGCCAAGCGTCAGGAGCACGAACGATGCCGCAAGCAGCACCTCGAAGCCGACGTAGAGGTTGAACAGGTCGCCCGCGAGGAAGGCGTTCGAGATCCCTGCCGACAGCACAAGGTAGGTGGGGGCGAAGATCGACGTCGGCTGATTCTCGGTGCCGTCGCGAACACCCTGACCGACGGCGTAGACGATCACGGCAAGCAACACGATCGACGACACGACGAGCATCAACGCAGACAGCCGGTCGACCACCAGCGTTATGCCGATCGGCGAGTCCCAGCCGCCGACCTGAATGGCAGTCGTGCCGTCCCGGTCTGCGAGAAAGAGCAGCATCCCCGACACCGCGAGCACGGCGAAGAGGGCGCCGATCGCCGTGTAGCGCTGCACACGTGGCCGGCGGCCGAAGATCAGCGTGATCGCGGCCGCGACGAGGGGAATCAGTACGGGAAGCGGCGCCAGCGAGCCGACGATGTCCGGAACGATCGTCATTCGATGTCTCCCTCGGCCTCTTCGGTCGAGAGCAGATCCTTGCGATTGCGCAGCGCTTCGAGCGGAATGGGGTTTCCCTTCGAGTCGAAGGCATCGCCGCTGCGGCTCGGTTCGCCTGTGATGGGGTCGTCGGAACGGTCCTGGTCGGGGGCGTCCGCGCGAGTGCGGCGCGTTTGCACGCGTACGTCTTCGGGGTCGTTCTCGACCCGGTCTTCGGTCGTCAGCGTGAAAGATCGGTAACCGAGCGCGAGGACGAACGCGCTGAGGCCCATCGTGATCACGATGGCGGTCAGGATCATCGCCTGCGCGAGCGGGTCGGCCATGTTCTCCGGCGTGCTTTCGGCGCCCTCGCGGGTCCGCCCGACGATCGGCGGATTTCCATCCTCGCCGCCGACCGTCAGGATCAGCAGGTTGATCGAGTTTCCGATGAGCACGGCGCCGAGAAGCATTTTCGTGATGCTCCGTTCCAGAACCAGGTACGTTCCGGCCGAAGCGAGTACGCCGATGACGATGAGCAGTCCGAGGTTGGCGGTCATCGCTGCACCCCGTTCGCGGAGAACGTCGGCTTCGATTCCGACGGCGAGTCGAGGCGCGCGCCGAGACTGCGCAACACGTCCAGGACCAGGCCGACGACGATGAGGTACACGCCGAGATCGAAGAACAGCGCGGTGACGAGCTTGACATCCCCGATCAGCGGGATCGACATCTCGAAAGTCGCCGACGACAGCACGGGGGCGCCCAGCAGGATCGAGATCGCCGCGGTGCCCGCGGACACGATCAGTCCGACGCCGAGGATCTGGCCCGCGTCCACGGGCAAGGCCTCACCGAGTTCGTAGCGACCGCCTGCGAGGTAACGCAGGACCAGTGCCAGACCTGCAGTCAGCCCGCCTGCGAATCCACCGCCGGGCGCGTTGTGACCCGCGAAGAAGAAGTAGACCGAGAGCACCATGATCGTCGGGAACACCAGGCGTGTGGTGATCTCGAGAACCAGCGAACGGTGCCGCGGGTGGATCAGGTCGCCGCCACGCAACCACGTCACGCTGTCGGTCGGCGAGATGTTCGGGGCGGTCGCGTCGGCGACGCGGGGCGCGCTGCCGAACCTCCTACTCCGGAACACGAGCGACGCGACACCGGTCGCCGCAACCAGCAGCACCGAGACCTCACCGAGCGTGTCCCAGGCCCTGATGTCGACGAGGATGACATTGACGACGTTCTTGCCGTTGCCGAATTCGTAAGCGGCGTTGGGCATTTCGAGCGAAATCCGCGGCGCGGTCCGGGCGTTGATCGCGTAGGCGGCGATCGTCGTCAGTGTCGCCCCGACACCGATCGACAGGATCGCGCGGGACACGCGGAAGCCGCGAGCGCCACGGTCGTCGACCTCGGCGGGCAGCTTTCGCAGCACCAGAACGAAGATCACGAGCGTCAGCGTTTCCACCAGCAACTGCGTCAGCGCGAGGTCGGGCGCACCGTGCAACGCGAAGATGACGCCGCAGCCGTAGCCGGCAACGCCCACGAGCAGCACGCTCGCGAGGCGGTTCCGCATGACGGTTGCGCCGAGCGCCGTCGCGATCATGACTGCGCCGACGGCCAGCTGCATCGGTGAGTCCCAGAACCGGAGGTGCAGTTCGTTCCGCGGCCCGATCGCGAGCACGACCATCGGCAAGACGACGAGGGTCGTGAGGATGATCGCCTGCGTCAGCGGCAGCGAGCCGCGCTGGGTGGAACCGGTCAACCGCATCGAGACCCGGTCGGCCCAGCGCAGCGTGGCGTCGTAGGCGCGGTCCGCGTTTCCGAACAGCGGGCGCCGCCAACGCACCCGATCGTGCAGGAGATACAGGAACACGCCGCTGACGATCACGAGGACAGTGAGTCCAAGGGCCAGACCGACGCCGTGCCACAACGCGAGGTGATAGCCGCCGGGCCCGGGAAGGGTCTGCGCATACCGGACCAGGAGGCCGTCGAGCCATGGTGCCGCGAGCCCGAGGGCGAGACCGCTCACGGCGAGCACGGCGGGAACAGCTACCAGCAGGGGACTCGGCGCGTGCAACTGCGCGACCGCCGAACTCGGCTCGGCACGTTCCTTCGCCCCGAAGGCGTCCCAGACGAAACGCACGCTGTAGGCGACGGTCAGTACCGAACCGAGCACAACCGCGATCAGCACCGCTACGCGTACCGCCGGCGTCAGCGCGGTTGTGGACTCGAGTGCTGTGAGTGCGGCTTCCTTGCCGACGAAGCCGATCAGCGGCGGCAGGCCGGCCATGCTCATTGCCGCCAGCGTCGCGATCCCGGCGAGGACCGGTAGGCGCCTGCCCAGGTGGGCAAGCTTGCGGAGGTCGCGGGTCCCGGTCGAGTGGTCGATGATGCCGACAACCATGAAGAGCGCCGCCTTGAAGAAGGCATGCGCGACAAGCATCGTCATTCCGGCGAGCGCGACGTCTTGGCTGCCGACCCCGACCAGGACGGTCAGGAAGCCCAGCTGCGAGACGGTGCCGAACGCGAGGACCAGCTTCAGGTCGTAGACCTGCAGCGCCCGGCGGCCCGCGAAGAGCATCGACAAGAGCCCGAGCGGGATGATCGTCGCGTGCCAGACGGGCGTCTCGGCAAAGCCGGGTGCCAGTCGCGCGATGAGGTAGATACCGGCCTTCACCATCGCGGCGGCGTGCAGGTACGCGCTGACCGGCGTCGGTGCGGCCATCGCACCGGGCAGCCAGAAGTGCATCGGTACGACGGCGGACTTGCTGAGCGCGCCGATCAGGATCAGGACCACGGCGACGTTCGTCAGCCAGCCGCGGGGCGGGTTCGCCAGGAGTTCCGAGAGCAGATAGCTGCCGCCGACTTCGCCGATGACGATGAACCCGACCAACATCGCCAGCCCGCCGGCTGTGGTCACGAGCAGCGCCTGGGTGGCAGCGCGACGGCTCGTCGCGCGTTCGGCGTAGTGGCCGACGAGCAGGAAGGACAGGACGGTCGTGAGTTCCCAGAAGGTGTACAGAACGAGCAGGTTGTCGCTCGTCACGAGGCCGAACATCGCTCCTGCGAACGCGACCATCTGTGCTGCGAAGACACCGAGCCGTGGTTCGTCGTCCTCGAAGTATCTCGCGCAGTAGACCAGGACGAGGCTGCCGATGCCGAGGACGAGAACCGACATGATCGCCGCGAGCGAGTCGAAGCGGAGGACGATGTTCATCGACAGTCCGGGGATCCACTCGACATCGACGCTGCGTTCGGTGTTCCAATTCGCGACTACCCAGCCGAGGCAGACGAGGGGAACGAGCGCGAGCCCGAGGAACGCATTTCGCCCGAAGTATCGGACGCACACCGGTGCCAGAGCAGCGGCGACCGCGTGTGCGAGCAGTATCTCGAGCAATGGCACTCCGTCGTTTGTTGTCAGCGGCGGGGTGTAGAACGGCGGCGCTGGAAGAACTGCCGTAGGTCCATCTTAGGTAACGCGGCCTTGGGTACTGTGACCCAGTGCCCGAGATCCGGACCGCAGCGCTGGCATATGTGCAGCGCCGACGCCTCCTGCAGACCAGGTCGGTCGACAACCCAGCGTTCTACATGGCCGGCGGGAAGATCGATTTCGGTGAGACCGCGGAAGAGGCCCTGCACCGCGAGATTCGCGAGGAGCTCGGTACCCGGATCGTGCCGGCGACCGTCGCGGAGCTGGGAATTTTCCGTGCCGAAGCCTATGGCCATCCGCCCGGCACCCAGCTGCACATGACCTGTTTTCTTGCCGACCTCGTCGACGAGCCACGACCCACCAGCGAGATAGCCGAGCTGCGCTACTTCACCGTCGCCGAGTACGCCGCGATGGACCACGTCGCACCCGGCTCGATGCTCGTCTTCCGGCATCTGCAAGGCATGGGACTGGTCGACTAGAGCGCGGAGGAGTCGGAGATCCTGCGGAAATGGCCGGGCGTTGCGGGCCGCGGCCGGTAGGTGAGTATCGCGGCCGCACAGCACCCGACGAAGACCGTCATCACGATCGCCACCGCGTTGTCGTTGAAGAGCTCCGGGTCGCCGTACAGCTTCGGCAGCCCGTAATCGCCCGTCTCCTCGGTCGCGCCGACGAGCGGAATCGTATACGCGCGGGACAGCGCAAGCGCGGTGAAGGGGATGACCAGGCCGAGCGCGGTGATCGGAGACTCGCTCGCGAAGTTGGACCCGATCGCGTGCCCGGCACCGAGCCCGAGGAGTGCAAGTCGCAGAACGATCCAGGCATCGCCGGTGCCGAATTCTGGCCACAGCGCTCCGAGCAGCGGGACCAGACCGGCGACGGCCAGGCCGGCAACGGGATGCGGAACGACGATGGCTGCGCGGAGACCGATTGCGACGGCGAGAATGCCCACGAAGAGGCCGACCCACAGGTCGACCTCGCGGGTCAGCAGACCGTGTGCGCTGCACACCACAGGCATCGCCGCTGCAGTGATACCGGTCATCGTCAGGACGAACCTGCCGTCGGTGCCCGGCGTCATCCGGGAGATGAAGAAGACAAGAACGAAGATCAGCGCGACGACCGACAGCGTGACCGTCCACAGCCGTGGCCGGGGGGAGTCGGCAACATTGGTCAGCCAAGCGCCGAGCAGGCGGTTGACGACGACGAACGAAATCACCCCGGCGATCGCGACCTGGACACCGGCGAGCCCGGGATGTGGGGCACGGTAGGACGAATGCGCTGTCGCTGCGGCCGCGGCTGCCGCGACGATGGCAAGGGCGACCAGCCACCACCAGGGGTCGCCGGCACGGCGCGCAGCCGGATCGAAGACGTCGTGAAACGCCTGCGCTTCACGCATCCACACGATCAGCCACGTTGCGACGACCCCGAGCACCAGCGCGAGCTGCAGTGCCCGTCTGCCCCACGATGCTGCGACCGCCGCACCGATCAGGCCGCCGGCAGCCAGCGCGCGCAGGTAGTACGTGCCCTGGGCGTCGATGCCGGACCCGTCCGGAAGGATCAGCGTCGCGATTCCGACGATGAGCGCGAACCCCGCCGCGGCGCCCCACGCAAGCTGGCGTGAGCCCCGGCTCGCCAGCAGAACGCACACCGGAACAGCGAGCGCGCCGCCGATCGCCACCGTGTTGGATTGCACGGCAATCCACTTCTCGGTGTCGGCGAGTTCGGCAGAGAACGACCAGTTGATCCCGAGGATCGGCGTCGCGACGAATGCTGCGAGCGCACCACACACCACTGCGGCGATGGCTGCGATCAGCTCACGAAGGCTTGGCGTCACCGGGAGACGGTACCTCAGCTCGCCGGAGCGTGGCCTGCGAGAACCAACCAACCGCCACGGTTCCTAGCGCGCAGGCGATGACGACAGCGGTCGCGGCGAGCCGCGTCGAACTGTTCGGGTAAGTGACAGTGTCCGTTGTCGCGGCGAACGCGATGCCGGTGGTGGGGACGGAGAGGGCTATGGATACGGCGAGCGGGCCGGCTCCGGGAAGGCTCACACCCATCGCGAAGCCGCCGAGGGCGGCGATGGCGAGCAAGGACATGAACGACGCCGGTTCGAGGACGGCTGCAACGGCAAGAAGTGCAAATACGATCCGCAACGGCCGATGGTGCAGGCGCACACCGAGTGCCAAGCCTGCGAGCAGCGCGGCCGCGACGAGCAACAACCACCAGCGGCTGTCCCGGGGCAGTAGCGACACATCGGACCCGCCGGCCAGATGACTGGCCGCAACCACTGCAGTCGTCGTCAGCAGAAACGCGCCCGACCACGGACCGTCCATGCGAGCAAGGACGATCGCCGCGACGAGGGTGGTAGCGAACAACATCGTCATCGCAACGAGGACGTCGATCCGGCGCTCTACCAGCCACTGCGCCGCCAGGTATTCGGTTGCGATCATCGCGATCGTAAGTGCGACCGCTGCCAGTGCGAGGCGCGGCTGACGCGGCGAATCACCGCTCGCGGGCGGTCGGGCAACAAGTGCGCTGGCGACGGCCGCGACCGCTGCGATCGCGAACGGCCACACGGGTGGGGACGGCATCATCGGCTCGACTGCGAGCGCGGACCGGCTGATCGGCCGATACGTGAAATCTTGCAGGGACAGATGCTTGAGCAGCATTGCGCCGAAGAACCCGGCCACGACCGCGACCGCCGCAGATGCGGCGCTTCGCCGCCATGCAGTGGCAGCGACGGCGCCGAGCGCGATTCCCGCAAAGACTGCCGCGGCGATCGACACCTGGGTCTCGAGTTCGTCGGAGACGGGGATCCGCAACACCGCTTGCAGGGTCGTCGCAGTGGCCGCGGTCGGCCACGCCCAACGCGAGTTGCGAAGGGCAGCGCACACACAGACCGCGACGACCGCAGCCAGCGGGGCCGCGATGGGTGACACGGAGACGAGGTCGACGACCAGCTCGATCGGCAGGTCCACGGCGCCCGGAACGTGCCCGATCGCGGCACGTGGATCGGCGATTGCGAGGGCAGACGTCAGTGCGATCGCGAACGCCGCGACCGCTTCGAGCCACCGGGCGGCGTGGCGTTGCGCACCCATTTGCACCCTCCGAACGTACTCCCGATCGTGAGTTATGCGGATCGGTTGTCCGCGTAGCTCTGCAGGGCCGCAACCTGGACCGGATCGAGCGACGGCCGGACCGCGCGTCGCGCCGATTCCACATCGGCAGCCGTGACGTCGGCTGCATCGACGCTGCGACGCATGGCCGCAAGCGCTGCCTCGCGCAGCAGCGCCGAGCAGTCGGCCGCCGAGTAGCCATCCAGTTCTTCGGCGAGCGCATCGAGGTCGACGTCGGCGGCGAGGGGTACGGAACGTCCGGTCGTGCGCAGAATTTCCCTGCGCGCCAAGGCATCCGGCGGCGGCACGAAGACCAGCCGCTCGAGGCGTCCGGGGCGCAACAGTGCGGGGTCGATGAGCTCGGGCCGGTTCGTTGCGCCGAGTACGACGACATCACGCAGTGGTTCGATACCGTCCAGTTCGGTCAGCAGTGCGGCGACGACGCGGTCGCCCACACCAGAATCCGAACTTTGGCCCCGCCGGGGTGCGAGCGCGTCCACCTCGTCGAGAAAGATGAGTGATGGTGCGGAATCTCTTGCCCGCTGGAACAATTCGCGGACCGCCTTCTCCGACGCGCCCACCCACTTGTCCATCAGCTCGGCACCCTTGACTGCGTGGACGCTGAGCTGGCCCGTACTAGCCAGCGCGCGGACCAGGAATGTCTTGCCGCAGCCGGGTGGTCCGTACAGGAGGACGCCTCGCGGCGGGTCCACACCCAGGCGCGCAAAGGAATCCGGATGTCGTAACGGCCACAGCACGGCCTCGGTCAGCGCCTGCTTGGTCTCCACCATGTCGCCGACATCGTCGAGGGTCAGGCTGCCGATCGCCAATTCCTCTGTGCCCGAACGTGACAGTGGGCGGATGACATCGAGAGCACCGACCAGGTCGGCCTGCGCAAGCACCGGCTCTTCGCGCGCCTTGCTCGCCCGTGACGCCGCCCGCAGGGCCGCCTCGCGGCACAGAGCGGCGAGGTCGGCAACGACGAATCCCGGTGTTCGAGAGGCAATTACATCGAGCTTGAGGTCTCCGGTCGGCACCTTGCGGAGCAACAACTCCAGCAGGGCCTTACGCGTCGCCCCGTCCGGAAGACCAACTGCGAGTTCACGATCGCAGAGGTCCGGCGCCCGAAGACGGGCATCGACCGCGCTCGGATGCGCGGTCGTCGCGACGAACGCAACGCCGGGTGTTCGCACCGCGGCACGCAATTGGTCGAGGATGAGCGTCGCGACCGGTTCCGCGTCGGCGGGCAAGAGCGCGTCGATGTCGGTGATGAGCAGAACGCCGCCGCTAGCGACTATCGACACACCCGCGTTGATCTCGCGCAGGCGCGAACCTATGTCGGTCGCGCCGATGCTCGGACCATCCAGCTCGACCACTCGACGTTCACCGATCACCGCGCGCGCCAACGTCGCCTTGCCGACGCCGGCAGGGCCGGTGATCAGGACACCGAGATTCGGCTCCGCCTTCAGTGCGGCAAGCAGTTCCGGCTCGTCGAGCGAAAGCCCGAGCCATTCGGTCAGCTTCGCCGCCTGGGTGTGTGCGCCGACGAGGTCCTCGACCGGAACCGCGCGTGGCGGCTGCGCGGAGACCGCTGCGACCGCAGTGGCGGCACTGCCGTTCGCGGCGCCCGATCCCCAGTCGACGGCCGAATTCGGTTGGATACTCACCGGACCGGTCGTCGGATCGGTCGATGTGACCGTCAGCAACTCCGAGGTCCACGCAACACCGAACGTTCGCGACAGAGCCTGCGAGGCGGCGGCGGTGCTCGTTCCGGGACCGAGGTCGCGGGGCAGAAGCGACACCGTATCGCCGAGGGTCACGACCTTGCCGAGGAGAGCCTGCCGCAGCGTCGTCGTCGAAATGGCCTGTGTTGCCAGCGCGGATCCGCTGACGCTGATGCGTCTGGCGCCGTAGACGGTCACCGGTGCGACGACGACTGTCGCGTCCTCTTTGATGCCCGCGTTGGACAACGTGACGTCGTCGAGCAGCGCAATCCCCGTCGGCGTCTCCGGCGGTGCGATGCCGACGACCGCCGCGGTCCTGCGCGCGCCGATCAGGGAGATGCCGTCCCACTCGCGCAGGCCGAGGGCGGCGAGTGCCTCAGGGTGCAGCCGCACGACACCGCGGCGCGTATCGGCTGCGGAATTGTTCAGCCGGGCAGTGAGAGACAGTTCGGGCATGCCACTACGTTAGGTGGTCGAGCAGTCGCCTCAGCGAACACTCGGCCGCCGCAGCCGCAACCGGGCCGAGGACTTCCGCTGACCTGGCGCGCGCCGGATCGCGCGTCGTTCCGCGCGCCGCTCCGCAGGCTTGCGGTCCCAGCTCTCCGGTCGGGCAGCAACCCACCGCTGCGAGCGGATTGCGAACGGAATGTGCGCGAGATAGCCGGCCACAAGAATCATGAGAGCGACGAGCGGGTAGAGAACCAGTGCGGCAGCGACGACCGCGACGAGCACCAGCAGCACCACCGCGAGATGAGGCGGCACCGAGAACGACTTCATTGCGAGCGTCGGTATCCGGCTCACGATCAAGGCGGCGGAGAAGACCGTCCATCCCGCGACGAGGTAGAACTCCGACCACCAGCCCTCGCCGAACTGCTCGAGCATCGCGATCGGTACGAGGGCAATCAGCGCACCTGCCGGTGCCGGCACGCCGACGAAGTACTCGCCTGCGTAACTCGGCCGGGTGTCGTCGTCGATGAGCGTGTTGAAACGGGCAAGGCGCAGAACGATGCTGACCGCGAACACCAGCGCAATGATCCAGCCCGCGTTGTTTCCTTGCAGCAGAACCAGATACAGCATCAGAGCGGGCGCGACGCCGAACGAGATCGCATCGGAGAGCGAGTCGAGTTCGGCGCCCATTTTGCTTGTCGCATCGAGCAGTCGGGCGATGCGGCCGTCGAGTGTGTCGAGAACCGCGCCTGCACCGATCATCGCGAGCGCGATCTTGTATTCATGGTCGAGCGTGAACTTCACGGCCGACAGCCCCGCGCACAGCGCGAGGATCGTGATCGCGCTCGGCAGTAGCCGGACGGGCCGGATTCGCCGAGCGCCGCGTGCGCTCGATGCCGCCTGGCTCGTCACGGTTCGAGTGCGTGCTTGGCTGCCGACAGCTCGGCGAGCACAGTTTCCGCACCGACGGCCCGCTGGCCGACCTCGACGAGCAGCTCGGTTCCCGCGGGGAAGTACGTGTCGACCCGCGAACCGAAGCGGATGAGGCCGTAGGTCTCCCCGATTCGAACGGTGTCACCGACACCCGGCTCACAGATGATCCGGCGGGCGATCAGACCGGCGATCTGGACAACGGCAACTTCTTGACCGTCCGCGGTCTCGATCAGCATGCTGTTGCGTTCGTTCTGCTCACTGGCCTCGGCGAGGTCCGCGGAGAGGAACTTGCCCGGCTGGTGGACAACCGTTCGCACGACGCCGCCGACCGGACTCCGCTGCACATGCACGTCCAGGACGGACAGGAAGATGCTGACGCGGGGACGCGGTGCGTCGCCGAGGCCGAGCTCTGCAGGCGGGGTCGCCGAATCGACCAGGGCAACTGTTCCGTCGGCGGGCGCAACGACGGCGCCGGGACGTTCGGGCGTCACACGGCTCGGGTGCCGGAAGAACGCGGCGCACGCTGCGGCAGAAACGATTCCGGCGCGGCGGAGCCACGGGCGCTTGCGGCCGAGCACTGCAATAGCAAGGGGGCCGGCAACAAACGGCAGCCCGGCGGGGTGCAGCGGGGGAACCGCGGCCCGAACCAGGTCGACGATGTGGCCGGGTCCTGTCTGCGGGGGTGTGCCGGGGGGCATCGGTCGGCGTGCCAAGAGAGGGTCCTCAAACTTTCTGATCGGGGTGCTCGCTCGCATTGCAGGAATGCGAACGGGCCGCTCACACCTTACGTGAGCGGCTCGCCGATTTTGATCGTCTGCCCAGAGATCAGGACCGAACGCTCTTCTTCGTGACCAAGTTATAGATGAGCAACAGGATCACTGCGCCGACGATCGCGCCGAGGAAAGCGTGGTTCACCGGTGGCGTGATGTCGAACTTGTGCGGCGAGAACACGAGGCTACCGAGCGTTCCACCGACGAACCCGCCGACGACGCCGAGGACGATCGTCCCGATCCAGCCGAAGTTCTCTTTGCCTGGAACGAGCAGTCTCGCAACGGCACCAGCGAGAAGCCCGATGATGAGTGTCGAAATAAGTCCCCACATGGGAGGGTCCTTTCGTGTGCGAGCGCATCTGTAACGCCCAGTGCGCGTAACGGTAAGCGACTGATACCGCAAACGAAGCAACATCTCGATGGTATTTCGGTTTCGATTTGCTACGCCTGCTGACGGCGACTACCCGGAGCAAACGTCCGGTAAACGTTGTCTGCGTACGTCAGGTCGGCGCAGAGGTGCGTCCGTTGTATAGCGTCCAGTAGAATATGAGGAGCCCTCACTTTTTGCCCGGAAATGTGGCCAACGGCGGCCGCGACCTTTAGGAGATGTCCATGCCCGCACAGATTGCATCGAGTAGCGGTGCCGCCAACACGGCGATTCTGGGTCTCGGCGTGTATCGCCCATCGCGGATCGTGACCAACGACGAGGTAGCAGGACCGATCGAATCGAGCGACGAGTGGATCCAGACGCGGTCCGGCATCAAGACCCGCCGGTTCTGCGGGCCGGATGAAACCGTGCTCACCATGGCGATCGACGCATCGCGCAGCGCAATCGAGTCTGCGGGTATCGCGGTAGATCAGGTCGACTGCGTCATCGTCGCAACGTCCACCTGGCTGCTCCTGACTCCCGCCGCGGCGCCGCAGGTTGCCAGCGGACTCGGTATGAAAGCGACAGCGGGATTCGACATTTCCGCAGGTTGCGCCGGTTTCTGTCACGCACTCGGCCTCGCATCGGACATGGTCAAGGGCGGCACCGCCCGCCACGTCCTCGTCATCGGTGTGGAGAAGCTCACCGACACCCTCGACTTCACGGACCGGTCCACGGCGTTCCTTTTCGGTGACGGCGCCGGCGCCGTTGTCGTCGGAGCGTCGGAGGAGAACGGCATCGGACCGACAGTCTGGGGTTCGGAAGGCGAAAGCTGGAAGGCGATCCGCCAGACCAAGGACTGGATGGAGTTCTTCAACGAAATCGACGACCAGGGCACCGACGCCGTGCGCCCGTATCTGACGATGGAGGGCACGACTGTCTTCCGCTGGGCCGCGCACTCGCTGGAGAAGGTCTGTCGCGAAGCGCTCGACCGCGCCGGTGTCACGACCGAAGATTTGGACGCACTGGTCCCGCATCAGGCGAACGGCCGCATTATCGAGGTCATGTCGCGCGTCCTGAAATTGCCGGACACCTGCGCCGTTGCCAACGATATCGTCGAAACCGGCAACACCTCAGCTGCCTCGATCCCGCTCGCGATGGAAACGATGCTCCGCCGCGGTGAGGCGAAAAAGGGCGACACCGCTCTCCTCATCGCCTTCGGCGCGGGCTTGTCCTACGCATCCCAGGTCGTCACGATGCCTGGGTTGCCCGTCTAGCTCGACCTCACCGCCCGTACTTCTGCCGCACCCCGACTCGGGAGTCGCACCCGTTTTCGTGCCATAAATTCGGTGCGACTCCCCAACCGGGGTGCGGCGGAGGGGGCGGGGCGGTCCGGATCGTCAGAAAGACGTCACAGACTCGATGGGTTTTCGGTCATAGGCTGAGGCCATGGTGTTCTCGTGATTACCCGGCGGGTGTTCATGGCGACGGCGGCGCTCGGAGCGGCAGCAGTTGGTGCTGTGGCCTGCGGAACCAGCGCATACGACCAGACCGCGCGGGCGGCGCCGCAGGCAGGAGATTTCCCGTTCGAGTTGACCGACGCGCAATGGCGGGAGCGGTTGACCGCTGAGCAGTTCAACGTCCTGCGGAATGCCGGCACCGAACGCCCGTTCTCGAGTTCGCTGAACGACGAGCACCGCGGCGGGACTTTTTCATGCGCCGGCTGTGACCGGAAATTGTTCGACGCCGCAACCAAGTTCGACAGCGGCACGGGCTGGCCGAGCTTCTACCAGCCACTCGCCGGAGCGGTCGGTGAAGAGGTCGACAACTCGTACGGCACTCGGACCGAGGTGCACTGCGCCAACTGCGGCGGACATCTCGGTCACGTCTTCGACGACGGTCCACCTCCGACCGGGCTGCGCTACTGCATGAACGGTGTTGCGCTGAAGTTCGAAGCAGCGCAATAGAACTGATCGACGAGAGGCTAGCGATGGCGATGCGTAGGGTACTTGGATCGGTGATCGGCGCGTTGCTGGTCTGTGCTGCGGCAACCGCGTGCGGATCCGACGTGTCGACGGTTTCCGGGCACACGACATCGCCGGGGGAGGTCGTTCCGGCGCCCGCGGTCGACCCGCAAGTGGGGGACGCTCGATCCGCGAAGGTGGTCCTTGCGGGCGGTTGCTTCTGGGGCGTCGAAGGGGTGTACCAACACGTCGACGGAGTGCTCAGCGCGGTGTCCGGCTATTCCGGTGGCACGGCGGACACAGCAGACTACGGGACTGTCAGCAGCGGCTCGTCGGGCCACGCGGAAGTTGTCGAGGTCACGTTCGATCCGAGCGTGGTGAGCTACGGCAGGATTCTGCAGATCTTCTTCACCGTCGTCGCTGATCCGACGACCCTGAACGCGCAGGGCCCCGATCGTGGGACGCAGTATCGAACCGAAATCTTCGCGACCACACCCGAGCAGGCCGACGTCGCCAACGCCTACATTGCCCAGCTGGACGAGGCGAAGGCGTTCTCCGCGCCGATCGTGACGACGGTGAGCGCGCTCGACACTTTCTATCCTGCCGAGGATTATCACCAGGACTACATGGCAACGCATCCGGACAACCCGTACATCGCAGCAAACGATGCGCCGAAAGTCGATGCGCTGCAGCGGTTGTTCCCGGCTGAGTACCGATCGACGACCTAGCGCGGGGTCACCCGTAGGACCTTGTCGTCGGAGCCGTTGTCGGTAGTGACCAACAACGAACCGTCCGGTTGCGCCGCGACGGTGCGAAGGCGGCCGTAGGTGCCGTCGAGTTCTACCGGCGAGACCTCGTCGACGACCGACCGACCGTCGTCGGCGAGCCGAATGAGCAGCAGCTCTTGGCCTTTGAGCACGCCGACGGCCAAGCTGCCATCCCATTCGCGCCACGATTCGCCGGACGTGAAAGTGCCGCTTGCCGTAGCGATCGTCGGGGTGCCCGAACTCCATACCGCGGGGATCGCTCCGGGCACCCGCTCGGTGTCGGTCATCGGAACCGATTCGTCGTATCGGCTCGGGTCGCGATCAGGCTTCCAGCCGTAGTTGCCGCCCGCCTGCAGCAGGTTCACCTCGTCGTCTCGCGAACTTCCCTGCTCGACCGCGTAGACGCGGCCGGTTTCGGGCTGCAATGCAAGGCCCTGCACGTTGCGATGTCCGAGCGTGTAGACGGGACTGTCCGCGAACGGATTCCCGGCGGCGGGCTGCCCGGTTGTCGCATCGACGCGCAAGACCTTTCCGCCCAGTGACTGCAGGTCCTGCGGAATCGACGGACGTGCCGAATCACCGACGCTGACGAGCACGGTACCGTCTTGTTGGGGCAGGATGCGGCATCCGCCGTGGCGCCCGGAATTGATGGGAAAGCCGCTGATCAACGTTCCGGTGCGTGTGAGTTCGGTCCAGTTCGCGTCGACAGTCCAGGTCTGCACGCGAACGTCTTTCTGATCCCCGCTCTGAAAACCTTGACAGGTGAAGACCTTTCGGCTTTCGGTGAAGTCGCTCGCCAAGGCGATAGCCATCAGCCCCGTCTCGCCCGAGGCGAAGAGGTCGCCGAGGTCGGCACGCACTTCTGCCGGCTGACCGCCCGGCCGCAAAGCGACGAATCGTCCCTTGCGTTCGCCCGTCAGAATTGTCCCGTCCGGCGCCGTTGCCACGTCCCACGGATGTTCGAGTCCGGTCAGCACCGTCGTGACGTCCAGCGCCGGGAAGTCGGGCGGCGGAGGTGTCGAGGGGCGGGGTGTCGCGGCAGAACTACACGCGGCCAGCACCGCGAACAGTGCAAGGCCGTTGCCGACGGCGCCTAGTCGAGCGCCCACTTGACCGTTACCTGGAAGCCGACTGTCTGCTGACCCGGTTCCAGTGCGTAGGAGGCTTGTGAGTCGGCGCGAAGTTCGGGCTGTGGCGCTGTCCCGCTGCTGGACTCGCTGATCGTGATCACACTGCCGAGCGAAAGGTCCGAAAGGTCGGCGTACTGCTCGGCCCGGGCTTTCGCATCGTTGAACGCACGCTCGCGAGCCTGGCTGAGCAGGGCGGAGTTGTCGTCGATCGCGAAGGACACTCCGCCGAGTCGCGCGCTGTTGCCGCCTGCCTGAACAGCCTTGTCGAGGACGTCGGACGCCTTCGAGAGGTCGCGGACCACGATCTTTACCGAGTTGGACGCGCGATATCCGGTGATCGTGCTCGCACCCCCGTCGGGGCCGGGACTGCCGTACTCCGGCTGGATCGAGACGTTCTCGGTACGGACGTCGTCGCTCGACACGCCGGCGGCTTTCACCGCGTCGATCATCGCCTGCGCGCGCTCGTTGGATTGGGATACCGCCGCCTCGACGTCAGGAGCAGTCACTTCGGTGCCGATCGTTGCGTTGAGGATGTCCGGCGCACCGCGGACTTCGCCGTTGCCCACCACCGTCACTTCGCCCGGTTTGCTCCCGTTGTCGGGGTCTGTGCATCCCGTCAACCCCAACGTGACGGTGGCGGCAATCGCTACCGCAGAGGTCGTGACGATCGTGCGTCGTTGCATCTCGGGCACCCTCCTGAATAGGTCTGGCCTCCCCTGACCCGTTTTCGAGTGTACGGATTGTGACGCACGTCGCTTCTCAGCCGCAGATTTCTGCTGGTGAGGAACGTTTGACAGTGTCCTTACCAAGACGGAAACCTGCCGGAAACGTCTATTCGCGACCATCGGTATGTGCCTGAGGACCATTCCGCCAAGACGAGGACCGCGTGTTCGTACTGCGGTGTCGGCTGCGGCGTGGTCGTGGAGACGAAGAGCGATCCCGCGTCGGGCAGGCAGTTGATCGCCAAGGTCTCCGGCGACAAACTTCATCCGACGAACGCGGGCCGGTTGTGCACGAAGGGCGCGACCCATGCGGACCTCATGAACGCGGGCGGCCGCATGGAAACGGCGTTCGTCCGGACACAACGCGATGCCGACCGCGTCCCGGCCCCCGTGGACACCGCCGTCAAGGAAGCGGCGACCCGGCTGCGCAAGATCCTCGACGAACACGGACCCGACGCAATCGCGCTCTATGTGTCCGGTCAGATGTCGATCGAAGCGCAGTACCTCGCGAACAAACTCGCGAAGGGCTTCCTGCGGACGATCCACATCGAGTCGAACTCTCGGCTCTGCATGGCAAGCGCGGGTACCGGTTACAAGCAATCTCTCGGCGCGGACGGTCCGCCCGGCTCGTACGCCGATTTCGACAGGGCGGATGTCTTCTTCGTCATCGGCTCGAACATGGCGGATTGTCACCCCATCCTGTTTCTCCGGATGGCGGATCGGCTCAAGCTGGGCGCCAAGCTGATAGTCGTCGATCCGCGCCGTACGACGACGGCCGAGCGCGCTGACCTGTTCCTGCAGATCAAGGCGGGCACGGACCTGGCGCTGCTCAACGGAATTCTGCATCTCCTCATCGAGAACGGTTGGATCGACCAGGAATTCATCGCCGAGCACACCGCTGGCTGGGACGCGATGCCGGCGTTCCTCGCGGACTACACGCCCGATCGGGTCGCCGAGATCACCGGTCTCGCCCCAGCCGACATTCGTACGGCTGCACAGTGGATCGGCGAATCAGGCAACTGGATGTCCTGCTGGACAATGGGTTTGAACCAGAGCACGCACGGAACATGGAACACGAACGCGATCTGCAACCTGCATCTCGCGACAGGTGCGATCTGCCGTCCCGGCAGCGGTCCGATGTCGTTGACCGGTCAGCCGAATGCCATGGGCGGCCGGGAGATGGGTTACATGGGGCCGGGATTGCCGGGCCAGCGCTCGGTCGCGTCGGACAAGGACCGCGAATTCGTCGAGCAGGCTTGGGGATTGGCAGCCGGGTCCATTCGGACCGACATCGGCCCGGGCACCGTCGAGATGTTCAGCATGCTCGCCGCCGGCGAGATCAAAGCATGCTGGATCATCTGCACGAATCCGGTTGCGACAGTGCCGAATCGAAAGACGGTAATCGCCGGACTCGAGGCTGCCGAGCTCGTCATCACGCAGGACGCCTACACGGACACGGCCACGAATGCCTACGCGGACATCATGTTGCCTGCGACCATGTGGGCCGAGTCCGATGCGGTCATGGTGAACTCCGAACGTAATCTCACCCTTCTTGCACAGGCGATCGAACCGGCAGGCGATGCACGCCCAGACTGGTTGCTGATCGCTCAGGTCGCGACCGAAATGGGCTTCGGCGACGACTTCGCATACACGAGCAGCGCGGAGATCTTCGACGAGATACGTCGCTTCGCCAACCCGAAAACGGGATACGACCTGCGTGGCATCACTTACGACAGACTGCGTGAAAATCCCGTGCAATGGCCGAGTCCGCCGGGAGACAAGGTCGATCGCCACCCGATCCGCTATCTCAACGACGGCGTCAGTCAGGACCTGTTCGTCGACGATTCGGGTTTCACGCCGCGTCTCGCGTTCGCCACACCCACGCGGCGCGCCAACTTCTTCGCGCGCCCGCACATGGAACCGTTCGAACTGCCCGACGACGAGTACCCGTGGGTGCTCAACACCGGTCGCTTGCAGCACCAGTGGCACACGATGACCAAGACCGGCAAGGTGGCGAAGCTCAACAAGCTGAATCCGGGCCCGTTCGTCGAGATCAATCCGGAGGACGCGGAGCGTCTCGGGCTCGTCGAGGGTGACGACATCGAGGTGGCGTCGCGCCGCGGTCGCGCGGTCCTGCCGGCCGTCGTCACTGATCGGGTGCAACCTGGCAGTTGCTTCGCGCCGTTCCATTGGAACGACGAACACGGCGAGTACGTGACGATCAACGCAGTGACGAGTGACGCGGTCGACGCCGAATCGCTGCAACCCGAATTCAAGGTGTGCGCAGTAACTTTGCGCCGGGTAGCGAAGATCCGCAGTGCGACGGGCGTCGACACCACGCCGCAACGCGTCCCCGTCCAAGACCCCATCGCCGCCGCGCTCGGCATCGACCTGTCGTCGCCACCTGTCCTCGCCGATGCCGAGAAGCTCTATCTCGGGGGCTTTCTCAAGGCATTGCACATCACGCCGCCCGACTCAGTGCCCGTCCTGCCCGCCGGTGCGCCTGTTTCACGTGGCACAAAGTTGTGGGTCGACGGTATGCTCGCGGGCACCTACTCACGGGTGCCGCAGTGGACCGGCAGCGTGGACCTCGCCGAACGTGTTGTGGCAGAAGATGCTCGGGAAGTCGTCGTCCTGTGGGCGTCGCAGACCGGCAATGCCGAAGAGTGCGCCAATCAGTGTGCGATAGAGCTCGAGTCCAAGGGATTTGCGCCACGACTCCTGGACATGGACACCAGCGAACTCGACGAGCTGGTCTCCGCCAGTGAGATACTTGTGATCACAAGTACATTCGGCGACGGCGGACCCCCCGACAACGGTGCCGACTTCTGGACCAGGCTCAGCGCCGCGGATGCGCCGCGCATGGCAGGCACGCGCTACGCGGTATTCGCGATGGGGGATTCGTCGTACGACGATTTCTGTGGGCACGGCCGCGCCGTCGACACTCGGTTCAGCGCTCTCGGTGCGACCCCGATTCTGCCGCGCGTCGACAGCGAGCCGGATTTCGAAGAGCCCTTCCGTGACTGGCTCGACGACGTCATGAAGGCGTTGGGGCAGACCACAACCGAACGGCCACTCACCCCTGTGCGCCGTCCGGGATCGACCGCGCTGAAACCGCTCTTCACACGGACAGCTCCGGTCCAGGCTCGACTCGCCCGCAACGAAGTGCTGACCGGTGCGGGGTCGGCCAAGGAGGTCCGGCAGTTCGGTTTCGACATCAGCGAATTCGGAGTCTCCTACGACGCCGGCGACGCACTGGGCGTCTACCCGGTGAATCACCCCGCCGCGGTGCAGGGCTGGCTGCGTTCGACCCGGCTCGACCCGGCACGATCGGTGACGGTCGGCAACGACGAAATGGCGCTCGGTGATGCGCTGCGAGAGCGATACGACATCTGCCGGATCACCCCGGATCTGTTGCGATTCATCGCCGATCGAAACTCCGACCCCCAGTTCGCGAAACTGCTCCGGCGCGACAACAAGAACGAACTGGACAAGTTCCTCTGGGGCCGGCAGGCGGTCGATCTGTTGGCCGACTACCCGATCGACGCGGACCTCGTCGAATGGCAATCGGTCCTGAAACCGCTGCAGCCGCGCCAGTATTCGATCTCGTCCAGTCCGCTGGTCAGCCCGGACGAGGTCCAGCTGACGGTGTCGGTGGTTCGCTTCGGCCGCGACGACCTCGGTGGCGTGTGCTCGACCTTCCTCGCAGATCGCGGACACGAGGGCACCGTGCCGGTCTACCTGCAGCGCGCGCCGCACTTCTGCCCGCCGATGGACCCGTCGACACCGATGATCATGATCGGCCCAGGCACCGGTATCGCACCGTTCCGCGGATTCCTGCAGGAGCGAAGGGAACTCGGCGCGAGCGGCCAGAACTGGCTGTTCTTCGGCGAGCAGCACAAGGCCACGAACTTCTACTACCGGTCCGAACTCGAAAACATGTTCCGCGACGGCTTCCTGACCAGGCTCGACCTGGCGTTCTCTCGCGACCAGCGCGAGCGAATCTACGTGCAGGACCGCATGATCGAGCACGGCGCCGAACTCTGGCGCTGGCTCGAATCGGGTGCGCACCTGTATGTGTGCGGCGACGCGGCGCGCATGGCGAAGGACGTCGACAACACCCTGCTCAAGATCGCCCAGATTCACGGCAAGATGTCGGAAGACGAAGCCCTCGCCTACAAGAAGAAGCTCACCACCGACAAGCGGTACGTGCGGGATGTGTACTGAGGCGCATCTCGGGACCTCAGCCGCACTGCATTTCGGGATCCGCACTCGAAATAGGGCCCTAATCCCAGTGCGGATCCCGAAAAGAGGTGCGACGGCGCTTCAGCCGACCGCACCCGCATGCAGAGCGGCCCGCCAACCACCGTATTCGCTGATGTCCTTGCCCTGGCGGGCGGCGGTGCCGTCGCAGCCGAAGGACGTGCGCCAGGTGCCGTCGTCGAATTCGACCGAGCCGAGTTGCATCGGGGCGGGCAATGCGGCGAGGAACTGGCCGAGCGCCGCGGGGGACAGCGTCCACAGTTCGGCAGCGAGCGACACGCCGACCTCATCTGCGGGACAACGCATTACCGCCGGCTTGGGTGGCACCGTGTCCAGGGCAGCCATGCGGTAGCTGGGTGCGGTCGACAACGGACCCGCCCAACGGGCTCCGAGTGAATTGAGCTGGTGCTCCAGCGGTTCGCCGCGAAGGTGGGCGCCGAAGACGGCGAGCTCGACCGTCGGTGCGGCCGCCAATGGCCAGGCCGGCTCGACCGGCGAACCGGTAAGGAGCGCCGCAATATCGAGTGCGACAGCGTCTTCGAATGCCCGGCCGAGTACCGTCACCCCGAATTGCGCCTCGCCTGCCATGCCTGCGGGCACCGAGACCGCGCACATGTCGAAGAGGTTGCAGAAGTTCGTGTACGTGCCCATCCGCGAGTTGACCCCGACCGGGTCGGCGGCGACTTCGGCGATCGTCGGGTGGAACGGTGCTGTGGGCACGAGCAGGCCATCGACGCCGGACAGGCTTGCCATAGCGACCCCACGTAGGCGCTCCAATTCGGCGAGGTCGGCGACGAGTCTGTGTGCGGGAATGTCTTTGGCTCCCGCGATGATTCCGCGCACTGTCGGATCCACCTTATCGGGGTGACAGTCGATGAATTCACCTACAGCCGCGTATCTTTCGGCGACGAGCCCGCCGTTGTACAGCAGTCGGGCCGCGTCGAGGAAGGGCGCCGGATCGATCTCGACGATCCACGCACCGTTGTCGATCAACCGGTCCACCGCACGACCGAATGCGGCTGTCCACGTCGCGTCGAGTTCGGGTAGCTCGCGGAACACCGCGACAGTTGGTGTGGGGGGAGCGGCGAGTCGCGCATCGGTCGGCCATGCCCGGTCCGCAGCACCGGCGGCCATCGCCGCCATGGCCTGGTTCGCAACGTCGAGCTCGCGGGCAAAGATGGTCACGCAGTCGTAGGATCTGCATGCCGGCACGACGCCCACGGTCGACACGACGCCCAGCGTCGGCTTGATCCCGACGATCCCTTGCAGGGCAGCAGGAATGCGCCCCGACCCCGCAGTGTCGGTACCGATCGCAATGTCGGCCTCGCCGGTGGCTACCGCGACCGCGGATCCGGATGACGAACCGCCCGAAATGTACTCGGGACGAAGGGAATCAGCGACGGCACCGTACGGCGACCGCGTGCCGACCAGCCCGGTTGCGAACTGGTCGAGATTGGTCTTGCCGACGACGACGGCGCCCGCGGACCGCAGCGCTGCGACTGCGTCCGCATCGACCGCCGGCTCGTACCCGAACTCCGGACACCCTGCGGTGGTAGGCATTCCGGCTACGTCGACGTTGTCCTTGACCGCGAGCCGCAGGCCCGCGAGCGGGCCGGACATCGCGGGGCCAGGATCGCCCCGGTGAATCCAGACGGCAGTATCGATGGTTCGCTCGCTCACGCCGGCACCTCCGCTACTTCGCTGGATGCAAACTCGCCGGCGTCGTGCCAGGCCTGCCGCTCGGCTGCGAAGGCGGTGGCCTGCTGTGTGCGGAAGCCCCCGATCGACGCTGCATTGTCGGCAAGGAACCGTCGGTACTGCGCGAGGGAGAACTCACCGTCGACGATCTTGACCTCACCCCGGCCCCGGGCCATGTCGGAGCGGAGGTCGAGGAGTTCCTCCGCGCTCACCGGGTACCAGGAAATGCGGTCGAAGTAGCGCAGCAGCCAGGGCGTGCCCGCTTCGAAAGGTCCCTCGGTGTGCTCGGGGGAGTGGTTCCACACTTGTGTTGTGCGGCCGACGAATTGGTAGCCGCCTGGCCCTTCCATCCCATAAATGCAGAGGTATGCGCCGCCGATGCCGACCGCGTTTTCGGGGGTCCAGGTGCGGGCCGGGTTGTACTTCGTTGTCACGAGGCGATGCCGCGGGTCGGTCGGTGTGGCCACCGGTGCGCCCAGGTAGACGTCTCCGAGTCCCAGCACGAGGTACTCGGCTTCGAAGACCGTGTCGAAAACGTCGGCGACAGTGTCGAGGCCGTTCATGCGCCGAATGAACTCGATGTTCCACGGGCACCACGGTGCGTCGGAACGGACGCCGTGCATGTACCGGATGATCGCCTCGCGGGTCGCGGGATCGTCCCAGGAAAGCGGCAGATGCACTGTTCGACTGGGGACTACGAGCTCGTCGGCCGAAGGCATGAGCGGTTGCGCCGCGCCGAGCAAGCCCATGAGTTTGCCGATGGGCATGATGTCGGGGTCGACGCGAACCTGTAGCGAGCGCACGCCGGGAGTGAGTTCGGTGATGCCTGGCACGGCTTCGGAAACCAGATGCTGATGGAGCGCGTGAACCTGTGCCCGCAAGCCCAAATCCAATGTCATCGAACCGTATTCGACGAGCACGCCGTCGTCGCCCGCGCGTCGGTAGGTCACGTCGGTGTGGTCGTCATGCTGGGTTCGGCCCAGAATCCCATCGTCACCGTCGCCGCCGGAGGAGAAAACGGCCGACAGGTTCGCTCGCCGTGCGGTCCCCAAAGCGCGGGGGGACGGCGCCCGGTCGGCGCGAATAGGCACGAACCGAACGGTGTCTCCCGGTGCCAGTTGGCCGAGTTTCCAGCGCTCGCCTGCGACAACTGTCACGGGGCAGACGAATCCGCCGAGGCTGGGGCCGTCGGGTCCGAGGAGGATCGGTGTGTCGCCGGTGAAGTCCAGAGCACCGATCGTGTAAGCCGTGTCGTGAATGTTCGACGGGTGCAGGCCTGCTTCGCCACCGTCGGTTCGTGCCCATTCCGGCTGCGGTCCGATGAGTCGGACGCCGGTGCGGTCGGAGTTGAAATGGACCTCGTAGTCGGTGCCCGTAATGGTGGCTAGGTCGCGCCGGGTGAAGAACTCCGGCGCACCGTGCGGTCCCTCGGTCACGGCGATGTGCCAGTTCCGGGTCAGAACCGGCTGTTCCTCCATCGGGACACCCGCCGAGGAGCGGTCGACTCCCACATACGGCAGCGTGAGCAGGGTATCGCCTGCCGCGAGGGTTCTGCCGTTGTGCCCGCCGAATTTGCCGAGCGTGAATGTCGAAGTGCTGCCCAAGTATTCGGGCACGTCAAGGCCGCCACCGACGAGAATGTAGGAGCGCAGGCCAGGACCGCGGACCACGCCGACATCGAGTACCGATCCGGCCGCCACCTGCAGTGTTCGCCACTGGTGCACCGGGCGCCCGTCGACCGTGACGGGTACGGGCGCACCGGTCACACAGATCGTTGCGGCGTCGGTGAACCGCAGTGCCGGACCCGCCATCGTGACCTCGATCCCGGCGGCCCCCTCAGGGTTGCCGAGGGCGCGGTTACCGAGCCGGAACGAGAGGTCGTCCATCGGGCCGGACGGCGGTACGCCGATGTGCCAGTAGCCGATTCGGCCGGGCCAATCCTGAATCGTCGTGAGCATTCCGGGCCGAACGACGTCGATCTTCGACGTCATCGCGAGATCACCATGCGCACGGGTGTCGGATCGAAGCCGTTGCATGGATTGTTGATCTGCGGGCAGTTCGACACGAGGACGAGGGTGTCCATTTCGGCCCGCAGCGATACCACTTTGCCGGGTGCCGACAGACCGTCGACGATGCCTAGCGTGCCGTCTGCTTCGACCGGAACGTTCATGTACCAGTTGATGTTCGAGACGATGTCACGCTTGCCGAGTCCCCATTTCGCCGCTGCGACGAGGAAGTTTTCGACACACGCGTGCTGGTGCTGGGTGTGGTGTCCGTAGCGCAGCGTGTTGGATTCCTTCGAGCAGGCACCGGCGATGGTGTCGTGGTTGCCGACCTCGTCGGCGACCACGGTCATCATCGGTGTGCCGTCGTCGGTCCGCAGCACGCTGCCCGCGCCGATGAAGATGTTGCGCTGGGCGGCGACGGTGGCTTGCGCGCTGTAGCGGACGGTGTGGTCGGCTACGGAGTACAGGACGCAGTCGACGGCCTGGTTGCCGTCCAGGTCGATGATGTCGAGCGTTTCACCGGCCCGGACAATCCCCGACCACGGTGCGTTGGCGGCCACGATCTCGTCGAGCACCACAGCTGTTGCGACGGCGGTCATGACGCGAAGTCTCCGTTCTGCATTGCGTTCCAAGCACTCTCGGTGTTCTGTACGGCGCGCAGGTACTCGGGCTCGGTGTTGGTGAGGGTGCCGAGTTCGTCGGCCGCGCGCCACGCCACCACATCGAGTGCAGACGTTGGGGCCGGGTCCAGCGGATGCGGGCTGTTGGTGAGCAGGATCGTCACCGGGAGGTGGATCAGCAGGTCGACATAGGAGCCGGGTTCGGCGCTTCCGGTGGGGTTCAACGTCCCGCTTCCATCGACGCGCACGCCGCGGAAGAACGAGACGGTCGGACCGATATCGCGGATTGTCAGGCCATGCTTGGCACCTCCACGGGCGAGCAGTTCGCGTCCCGCTGGTGTTGTACCGCACAAGGTGTCGTGGTGGCTCGACGTGTCGGCGACGACCGTCGCGAGCACACGACCCTGATCCGACAGGAGGGGATGGCCGGCACCGAGATAGGCCTGCCACGGGACCTTGACGGTATCGGCGACGTTCAGTCGTTCCCAGGGCGCCTCCGCCCGCAGGAGCAGAACGTGCGCGCACGCGTTGCCTGCCGTGTCCTGCAACCGGATTCGCGTGCCACGGCCGAGTACCTTCGTGGTGTAGCTGGCTGCCGGAACTTCTTCTGCCCAGACCACTTTCGCGGCGTCCACACCCGTGGGCGGCGACGGAATCGAGAAGTCGGCCACCCCCGCCTGGGCGCGCGCGTGCGAGCGCGCCCCGGCCGTCGATGCTGTCGTCATCGCTCGACACTTCCTTCACGAGTCTTTGCGCCGACCGCCTTGTAGGTGATCGCGCCGAGCGCGAGCGTCAAGAGGACGAAGAGCGGTGCGGCCCAGAGCATCCACCAGCCCTTACCTGTCGGGTCGTAGATTTCGGCGCGCGGCCACGACAGGTTGATCACCATCGCCGCGCCCCAGACGACGGCAAGGATGTTGACGGGAACGCCGAACTTGCCGAGGGAGAACAGTGTGCTTCCGTCCGCGGGTGCGTCCGACTGGTCACTCGGCCAGCCGCGCAGGCGGCGCAGCAGCAGCGGAATCGTGACCAGCAGATAAGCCAAGTACAGGGTCGTAATACACACGCTGGCAAGGGTTGTGAACAGTGCGGCGTTGCCCATGTTCACGAGCAGCAGGACGATGCCGAGAGCGCCGATGACGATTGCCGGCAGCATCGGGGTACCGAAGCGCGGGTGCACGGTTGCGAGTGCTTTCGCGAACGGTAGCTTCCCGTCGCGTGCCATCGAGAACATCAGTCGCGAACCCGCGGTTTGAACTGCCAAGGTGCACACGGTAATTGCGATGGCCACGGTCGAGAGCAGGACGGTGCCCGCGGGGCTGTCCAGCTTCGACGTGATGACGTAGCCGAGGCCGCCGGTGGCGAGGTCGCCGTCGTCGAGGCTCGGCGCAGCCATCAGGGCGCCGATGAGCATCAGGCCGCCGCCGATTGCGGAGACGGAGAGCGCAGTGAGGATCGTCCGGGGCGCAACCTTGCGCGGATTCTTGGTTTCTTCCGAAAGCTCACCGGCGGAGTCGAATCCGACCATCACGTATGCGGCCATCAAACCGGAGACGAGGAAGGCGGCGATGTAACCGCCGGGTGCTGCCTGCGAGGTGTCGAAGACCACGCCCGGTCCGCGCTCGGCGTGCGTGAAGAAGAGTCCGACAACCGCCGCCACGCCGATGATTTCGAGCGTGACGCCGATCGAGTTGATGCGCGACATCAGGTCGATGCCGATGCAGTTGATGGTCGTCGTGACGACGAGCAGGATCGAGCCGAGCAAGACGGCGTTGCCGGCGCCCGACGTCGAGGTCAGGGCGGGGTCGTCGCCGATGAACTGGAAGCCGCTCCAGATGGTCGGCAGCACCACCTGCAGGGCGATTGCCGCGGCCGCGGCGGTCACGATCTGCGCGATGATCATGAACCAGCCGGCGAACCAGCCGACCGCCTCGCCCGCCAGGCGCCGCGACCACTGGTAGATGCAGCCCGAGATCGGGTAGCGGGCAGCGAGTTCCGCAAAATTCAGCGCGACGAGGAACTGGCCTGCGAACACCAGTGGCCAGGTCCAGAAGAACGCTGCACCGCCGAAGGAGTAGCCGAACCCGAAGAACTGGAAGATAGTTGTCAGGATCGAGACGAAGGAGAAGCCCGCGGCGAAGGACGCGTAGCGGCCGAGCTTGCGGTGCAGTTGCTGCTCGTAGCCGAAGTGGGCGAGGTCGGCGCCGTCCGAACTGTCGCCGTTCGCGGCGGGCGTGTTCGTCGTGGCAGGCAAGGGGGGTGCGCTCACGGTCGTTCCTTATGTGTCGAGAGACGAGCGGTTACCTATCGCCTGAAAGTTTTCCTGGTCTCGTCGCAGCTGTGGTGACGGCCACGTATCCAGTCGGTGTCGGGGTGTTACATCTGGGTTTCGTCAATTTCTATCGGATGACAGAAACCTCACCGGCCTGCGCGCACAGGGGTAATTTCGCGGACAGTGCCACAATGAACTACGTGGCTAACCCCGGACCCGGCCGACCCCGGCTCGAACAGCGTCGACGGCCCGGCCCCACGCCGCGCGCGGAGATACTCGACGCTGCCGCAGAGCTTTTCACCAGCCGCGGTTACGCGAACACGTCGACGCGCAGGATCGCGGACGCCGTCGGAATCCGGCAGGCGTCGCTGTACCACCACTTCGGGACAAAGGACGACATTCTCGATGCGCTGCTTGCCGAGACCATCGCCGAGCCCATCGCGCTGGCCGAATGGTTGCTGCAGAACGTAGGCGATCCCGTTGCGAAGCTCTACGCGCTGGCTTTGTTCGACACCGCCCAATTGTGCTCGAGCAAGTGGAATCTCGGGGCGCTGTATCTCCTGCCCGAACTGCGGACCGAACGCTTCGAGTCGTTCCGGGTGCGGCGCGACGATCTGCGCGCCCACTACGCCGAGTTGGCCAAAGCGGTGATCGCCGCCGGCTCGGAGGTGGACGAGGGTGCGCAGTACCTGCCGTTCCGGCTCGTCGAGACCGTCATCAACATGCGCTCGGACGACGGCACGTCACCCGAGCACGCGCCGCGGCTGATCCCCGGCGCAGCCCTGCGGGTGATCGGCTGGACGGGCGACCTCCATGCGGTCCGCGCCGAGGCCGAAGGCTTGCTCGAACTGCGGGTCTCGCGCTAGCCGTTCTCGGCCGCGGACTTGATTCTCGAGAGGGTGGAGTTCATACCGTCGACGAGCGCGACCTCGAAGCTGGTGTTTCCGCCCAATGCCTTCTCGATGCCGAAACTCGAAATCCACGAGGTGCCGGACGGCGGGATCTCGCGGCGCTGGGTGAGTGTCGAGCCGTTCGCGTTCGGGGTGATCTCGAACGACCACACACTGCGGTTCTCCAGCACGCGGAACGCGATCGTCTTGTTCGGTTCGAACCGAACAACCTTCGACGTGGTCGGCCAGTACTTCCAGCCCTGCTTGTTCAGGTTGATGGTCCGCGTGCCCGCGCGCACCTTGCCCAGCGGCTGCATCCGCCTGCACTGCGGGCTCCACTCCGGCATCCGCTTGAGGTCGGATACGACCTCCCACACCTGGCCCGGGGGCGCGGCGATGTCGATGGATGCTTCGAGATTCTTGGCGTTTGACATACCGACAGTATTACCGCAGGTCGGCGACACGCCCCGCGCGCCTCACGCGTAACACGTAATACTCGGAGCAGTATCGACGATGGAGGAACTGCAACACAGATTTAACAACTGCCTCTGCCCGCGATACCCACGGAGTGATCGGTCGTGAAATTGCATTCGATCCTGCGCCGCCACGGCGACAGCGCCATCCCGATACTCGAGACCGCCCGCCTACAGGGCAAGCCGAAGTCATGGCCGGGCGAGAAGCTCGAACGCCTGCTGACCCCCGGCGAGATCGACCAGGTTCTGCACCACCGCGTCTGAGGTCCGCCGGGGGTTCGGTAGCTGCGACCTGCTCATGGTCGGCATACTCGAAGGGTGACGGAACCGCGCGTTCGTAATGAATCATCCGCGCAAATCAAACCTGCAATTCTCAGCGTCGACGACGACCCGGGCGTATCCCGCGCGGTCGTCCGTGATCTGCGGCGGCACTACGGCGAAAACTATCGAATCGTCCGGGCGCAGTCCGGCGCTGACGGCCTGGCCGCGCTCAGGGAAATGAAGCTTCGCGGCCAGGCGGTGGCGGTGCTGCTCGCCGATTACCGCATGCCGGAAATGAACGGCATCGAATTTCTCGAGCAGGCCATGGACATCCACCCGTTTGCTCGACGGGTCCTGCTCACGGCGTACGCGGACACCGACGCCGCCATCGATGCCATCAACGTCGTCGACCTCGACCACTACCTGCTGAAGCCGTGGGATCCGCCGGAGGAAAAGCTGTATCCGGTGATCGACGAACAGCTCGAAGCGTGGTTGTCGACCGATCAGCGGCCGATCACCGAGACGAAGATCGTCGGGCACCGCTGGTCGGCCCGCTCGTCTCAGGTCCGCGAGTTCATGGCGCGCAACCAACTGTCCTATCGCTGGTACATGTCCGACGAGCCGGAGGGGGTACGCCTCCTCGAAGCGGCGGGCGCGGACGCCGACCACCTGCCTGTCGTCGTGACTGCCGCCGGAAACGCGCTCATCGATCCGACGGATGCCGAACTCGCCGACCGCGTCGGCCTCAGCACCACGCCTGCTCGTGACTTCTACGATTTGATCGTCATCGGCGGCGGGCCCGCCGGGCTGGGCGCCGCGCTCTACGGCGCATCGGAGGGGCTGCGAACCGTTCTCGTCGAGCGGACTGCGACAGGTGGTCAGGCAGGCCAGAGTTCGCGCATCGAGAACTATCTGGGTTTTCCCGACGGTGTGTCAGGGTCCCAACTCGCCGACCGCGCCCGGCGGCAGGCTGCGAAGTTCGGCGCCGAAGTCATCACGACGCGTGACGTCGTCGGTCTCGAAGTGAACGGTTCCGCGCGGACCGTCCGCTTCGCCGACGGGAGCAAGCTCGATGCCCACACTGTCATCGTCGCGACCGGCGTCACGTACCGGAAGCACCCTGCCGCCAGCGTCGACGATTTCACCGGCCGCGGCGTGTATTACGGGTCCGCGATGACGGAAGCACCACGCTGCGCGAACGAGGATGTCTACATCGTGGGTGGCGCGAACTCGGCAGGACAAGCGGCGGTGTACCTTTCGCGCAGCGCGCGGTCGGTGACGATCGTGGTGCGCGCCGATTCGCTGGACAAGTCCATGTCCCACTACCTGATTCAGCAGATCCAGGGCATCGGAAACATTAGGGTCCGCCTGTGCACCGAGGTGATCGGCGTCGAGGGTGACACGCATCTCGAGCGAATCAGGTTGCGGGACAACGCGGGAAATATCGAGGAGACGGTGAGCGCCGGCTGGCTCTTCCTCTTCATCGGTGCCGCGCCGGGCACAGAATGGCTGGACGGCGTCGTCAAGCGCGACAACCGCGGGTTCGTTCTCGCCGGTCCCGATCTCGGCGCGAAGCCACGCGGCTGGACCCTCGAACGGCCCCCGCACCATCTCGAGACAAGTGTCCCAGGGGTATTCGTCGCAGGTGATGTCCATGCGGAATCGGCGAAGCGCGTCGCGTCCGCGGTAGGAGAAGGAGCGATGGCAGTGATGCTCGTGCACAGATACCTGGCCATGCCGTGAAAAGGGAAATGCCGTGAAGACCGAATTGCCCTGCGACCCCGCAGAACTGCAGACGCTGTTCCTTTTCGAGAAGCTCGACGACGAACAGCTTGCCTGGCTGTGCCGCGACGGCCATATCGAAGAGATCGAGCCAGGCGTCGTCTACCGCGAAGGCGAACTGGCCACGTGCTTCTACGTCCTCTTGTCGGGTGAGCTCGCATTGCGAAAGCTTTCCGGTGGTGAGGATATCGAGACCGTGCGGACAGATCATCGGGGCTCGTATTCCGGTGCGTGGAGTGCCTACCTCGGCGATCGCGTCGAGCAGAAGTACCAGGCGTCGATGTACGTCACGAAAACGGCACGCTTCTTCGTCCTCGATGCGGGCACCTTCGCCCGGATGATGCAGAAGTGGTTCCCGATGGCGGTACACCTGCTCGAAGGTGTGTTCTTCGGTAATCAGAACGCCCGCATGGTCATCGACCAGCGCGAACGGCTGCTTGCCCTCGGGACGCTGTCCGCAGGTCTGACGCACGAACTCAACAACCCTGCGGCAGCGGCTGTCCGTGCGACCGCGCTGCTACGCGAACGGGTCGCCGGCATGCGGCACAAGCTCGGAATGATCGCCAAGGGGAAATTCGATCCAGCCGAACTGGAATCGCTGATCAGACTGCAGGAGCAAGCCGCAGAGCAGGTGGCAAAGGCTCCCACTCTGACGCCCATGGAGGAATCCGATCGCGAGGACGTCCTCGGCGAGTGGTTCGAGGATCGCGGAATTGCCAACGGCTGGGATCTTGCGCCGACGTTCGTGCAAGCGGGCTTCGATGTCGGCTGGCTCGAGCGGGTCGAAGCGACGATCGGTGACGACGCGGATTTCGTGCTCGAGGGCGCGATCAGGTGGCTGAACTACACCATCGAAACCGAACTCCTGATGAACGAGATCGCCGATTCCACCAACCGAATCACGTCGCTGGTCAGCGCCGCGAAGCAGTATTCGCAGATGGACCGCGCGCCGTTCCAGGTGGTCGACGTGCACGAGTTGCTCGACAGCACCCTCGTGATGCTGGAACGAAAGATCGGCACGGGCATCGAGGTCGTCAAGGAATACGACCGGGGGCTGCCGCTCGTGCCCTGTTACGCGGCCGAGCTGAATCAGGTCTGGACCAATCTGATCGACAACGCGGTCGGCGCCATGGGTGGCAGCGGTGTGCTCACCGTGCGGACCTACAAGGAGAACGACTGCGCCGCAGTAGAAATCGTCGACACCGGTCCCGGCGTGCCGGAGGCAATCCAGAGCCGGGTCTTCGAGCCGTTCTTCACGACGAAACCCGTCGGCGAAGGGACCGGTCTCGGTCTCGACATCTCGTTCCGGATCGTCGTCAACAAGCATCGCGGCGACATTCGGGTGGAATCGAAGCCGGGGAACACACGGTTCATCGTTCGGCTGCCGCTCACGGCGGCCAGGGAGGAGAGCGAAGATGACGCAGGGAATTGATCCGTCGGTCGCACCGAGTGGCGCGGGTTGTGTCGAGTGTGACGGCGCCGGCGGTTGGTGGTTTCACCTGCGCCGCTGCGCGCAGTGCGGGCACGTCGGCTGTTGTGACTCCTCACCCGCCCAGCACGCGTCCAAACATGCGCGCGAATCCGGGCACCCGTTCATCCAGAGCTACGAACCGGGCGAGGACTGGTACTGGAATTACGAAACCGAGCAGATGTACGACGGACCGGTCCTGACGGCACCCGTGCACCATCCGGTCGAGCAGACCGCGCCCGGACCCGCCGACCGACTGCCGCGCGATTGGCGCAATCACCTGCATTAGCGGTTAATCTCCGATGGTGCCCGCACATGCCCTCGCGATCGCCTTCGCCCTCGCCGCCGCACTCTGCATCGCCGTCGGCGCCGTTCTTCGACAGCGCGCGGCGGCAAAGGTGCCCGACGACGAGCTCGGCAAACTCGGAGCCGTCGGTTCGCTGACCCGCGTGCCGCTGTGGTGGGCGGGGACACTCGTCGGTATGGGCGGCTACATCTTTCAGGCTGCAGCCCTCGGTAAAGGTTCGCTGCTCTTGGTCCAGCCGCTGCTGGTCACGTCATTGCTGTTCGCCCTTCCGCTCGGCGCGTGGCTGACGAAGCGGTCGATCGCACCGCGCGAATGGGCCTGGGCGGGTGCGCTGACCGCAGCAGTCGCGATTCTGGTCGTCGTCGGCGATCCGCGTCCGGGTGAGAATCACGCCGAAGCGCTGCACTGGGCCATCATCGGAATCATCGGATTGCCGCTGCTCGCAATGTGTCTGCTGACCGCTCGCGCGCGGACCGGTGCCCAGAAGGCAGTGCTGCTCGGCGTTGCCGCCGGCGCGCTGTTCGGTGTTGCGGCGGTGCTGACCAAGGGCGTGGTCGCGGTGGCGAGCGAAGGCGTCGGTGCGCTGCTCACCTCACTCGAGACCTACGCGCTCATCGTCGTCGGGATAACCGCAACTGCGGTGCAGCAGAACGCCTATCAGGCCGGCGACTTGCAGGCCTCGCTACCGGCTTCGACTGTCACCGAGCCGGTGATCGCGACGGCACTCGGCTTTGCCGTACTCGGCGAGTACCTGGACGCCGACAAGGAGGTCGCGCTGCTACTGGTCGCCGCGCTGGTCGTTATGGCTGTCGCAACGATTGCGCTCGCCCGCGAGTCCGGTCGCAGCGAGCAGGCCGTGGCATAGTCCGTGGCCGCTGATTCGGCCTATCCGCTGCCGCCACGTCCACGTGGGCGGCAACTACTGATTTCTGCTCCTGCGCTCGGAACCCGTTGGAGCGCGGGACTGCGGGCCGCCGTCGCATTCGGTGCGCCTGCGCTGGTCTGCACGGCACTCGGCTATCCCCACGAGGCGCTGTCGGTGATTCTCGGCGCATTCGCGGTGCTCTACGGCGAGAACCGGCCCTACCGAGTCCGTGGGCGTGCCGTGCTGATCGCAGGTGCCTGCCTTCTGGTCTCGGCGACCCTCGGTGCACTTGTCGCACATAGCGATCCCGCTACAGGCCGGGAATTCCACATCCTCGAAGTGGCATTGCTCAGCGCGATCGCGGTGGTCGGCGTCTTCGTCGTGGATGCAGGTCGCCTCGGGCCGCCCGGCTCGTTCTTTTTCGTGCTCGTGTCGGCGGTCGGGCTGCTCATGGCACGGTCCGGAGTATCGGTGGCGGTAATCATGAGTTGCACGGTGATCGGCGTTGCCTCGTCCTTCGTCGTCTCGATGGCGGGAATGCTCCGCGATCCGCACAAGCCGGAACGGACCGCGATTGCAGCGGCCTGTCGCGCGATCGACGAGTACTGCGCCGTCCGGGAACGCGGCGAACCGTTCGGCGGCGTCCGCTACCGCGCGGCCGAGGCGCTGTGGAACGGGTGGGCAGCGGGTTACGACGCCGGGCAGAACCACGAGCAGATGCAGACGCTGCTGGCCGCGCATCGGAAGTTCATGGGATTTCGCGAACCTGTTCCGGATGGGGCGCAGGAGGATGGCCAGGCCTTTCAACTCGGCATCCCGTTGCCGCGACCGTCACTCGGCTTTCGGTTCCGGCGGTCTCTCGCGATGGACTCACACGCCGCCACGACCGCCGTCAAAACTGGAGTCGCCTGCGTCGGCAGCGGCGGAATCTGTGTGATCCTGGACCTCGGCCGGCCCGACTGGGCAATCATCGGCGCAGTTCTGATCCTGCATCAAGGCCTCGATCGAGTGTACGGAACTGTTCGCGGAGTGCACCGATTCGTCGGAACAGCACTCGGATTGGTGGTCTTCGCAGGATTGCACGAGGCCGGGCTGAGCGGATACGCGCTGATCGTCGTTCTCATGTTGTTGCAGTTCCTGATCGAACTGTTCATCGCCAGCAACTACGCGATCGCGGTCGCGTTCATCACGCCGCTCGCCCTACTCGTCGGCAGCGCCGGTCATGCCGACAGCCCGATCGGACCGATTGTTCGGGACCGGTTCGTCGAGACGACGCTCGGCGTGCTCGTCGCACTGATCGTGCTCTGGGCGGTCTTACCCCGCGCCTACCGGCGAACCTTTCGCTGGACGAGAGCCCGTGTCCTCACCGTCGCTTGCGATCTGCTGCACAATCTCGAGGCTGACCCAGCCGCCCCCGAAGTGCGTGCGCTGCGGCGAGACCTGCAGTTCGAATTGATCGGCTCGGAAAAAAGCGGAATCGATGCGGCGCACAACGATCGCGGCTGGACCGAGCGGAACTGGCCCGTCCACGCGGCGGCCAACAGACTCGGTCAAGATTTGCTCGCCGCCTGCTGGGCTGCGCCGGGCGGCCGGCTACCGGATCCGGACCAGTGGGAGTCGAGGTTGCGCCGTCTCGCCTGACAGGTTCGTACGCGACGCAAGCGGGTCGCCGTTAGTCTGGCTGCAGGTGTTGTCGGCCTATGCGGGATGGGCTGACTGGTCGGGTACTGGTCAGGTTGTTCACTGGGTTGGAAGGTCGAGGTTCGATTTCCATGGTGCGTGGATCGACTGAGCAGCGTCTCGCAGCGTGGTCGACGGCGTTCGCCTCGGTCGGCGCGATTGCAACGATTGCTCTGACGATCCTCGGCACATCGGTCGGTTACATCGTGCCGATGCTCGTGGTGGTGTCCGTGCTTGCATTGGCGTCCGCGATTGCGATGGTTGTGGGTATCAAGGCGAATCAGCCCGTCGACGCGTTGCCGTGGCGAGTGATCGTCGTATCGAACGGCATTGCGGGACTTGCTCTTTCGATGTGGTTCGTCGACCTGCCAACCATCGCTCCCGCGCTGCGCGCACTCGGCTTCGGGCCGTTGTTCCTGACCGGTCTGGCTGCGGTGTTCTGGTTGCGCAGGGAAGGTGGCCCGAGCATTCCGAAGGTTGCTCTCGACGCCACGCTCGTCGCCCTCGGAACTGCGCTCGCGGGTTGGGCCGCTTTCGTCACACCGGTGATCGAGCGGACCGGCAACGCTTTCGATGCGCCGCTGCTGAGGCTTGCATGCCTGGCGCTCGACGCCGCCGCGTTCATGGTCGTCGTTCACCTCTGCATCGCGAAGGGGCTGTCGAACCGGGCATACATCCTCGTCGCCGCGGCGGTCGTCGCGACTGCGACTGCTGTCGCGCTGCTGCTGGCCAGTAAGGCCTTTCCGCAGAGCGTCGATCCGGCGGCGGTCCTGTACGTCCTCCCGTTCGCCTTCTGCTGCTACGCGGCAGCGACACTGCACCCCTCGATGGCACAGCCGGCGGCTTCGATCGCGGCACACGTCGACCGGTTCTGGGGCCGATTCACCGTTGTCGCCACGGTGCTGACCATTTCCGTGCTGATGGCGGTCATTTTCCAGCCGGTCGGTCAGGTCGACCGCCTCACCCGCCTCGCCCTGTTCGCAACGCTGTTCATGACGGTGCTGATCCGCAGCGAATACGCAGTCGAGGCAAGTGAGAGAGGTAAGGCGGAAGCCCGGGCCCGGGCGAACCACGACGACCTGACCGGCCTGCCGAACCGTGCCGCGCTTTACGTGGACCTGACTTCCGCTCGCGTCAGCGACTCAGGTTGCTGTCTGCATTTCATGGATCTGAACGACTTCAAACTCGTCAACGACAGCTTCGGGCACCGCGTCGGCGACGAACTCATTTCGCTAGTCGCCGAGCGGGTGGTCGCAGCTGTGGGAGACGCCGGAACGGTGTATCGCTATGGCGGCGACGAGTTCGTCATAGCGTCGTGGAGCATGGACCGCTGCGCCTGCACGGTTCCTGACGAGACCCCGTCAACCGCATCGTGCGGGGGCGACCCCTCGAAGACTGTCGCCGACGAGATCCTCACCGCCATGAAACAACCTTTCGAATTGAGCGTCGGCCGCGTGTTCATTTCGACGTCGATCGGCATCTCGTTCACCAAGCCGGGTTCGATCCCGAATGTGGACGACCTGATCCGCGAGGCCGATTCGGCGATGTACCACGTCAAGGCCACCGAACCCGGCGGATACGCGATGTTCGACGACAAGCTCCGCGCTATCGCGGTGTCCGAACTCGCCATGACCGGTGCGTTGCGCGGGGCTGTCGAGGGCGAGGAATTCGAGCTGTATTACCAGCCGATAGTCGAACTCGCGACCGGCGAGACGGTCGCCTACGAGGCCCTGTTGCGCTGGCACCTCGATGGCCGGCTCGTCGGTCCCGCCGAATTCATGCGGTTTGCCGAGTCGTCGGACCTGATCGTCGAGATCGGCGAATGGGTGCTGCGGTCCGCGTGCCGCCAACTCGCGCAGTGGCGGGCGGACCGGCCGTCCTTGCGGATCGCGGTCAACGTCTCCGCACGCCAACTCCGCGGCCGCGCGATCCTGGAGTATGTCCGAGACGCATTGCAGGAGAACGGGTTACCAGGTTCGGCGTTGTGGCTGGAGTTGACCGAGACTGCACTGATCGAGGACCATCCGTCGGCGCTGGGTCTGCTCAACGACCTGGTCTCGATGGGCGTCACCATCTGTATCGACGATTTCGGGACCGGGTACTCGGCGCTCGGCAATCTGCAGCGGTTCCCGATCGAGATCGTGAAGATCGACAAGTCGTTCATCGAGGCGGCCGAGCGTGACAGGCGGATGTTCGTTCTCGCGTCGGCGATAGAGGTGCTCGCCGAAGCGCTCGAGCTGTCGAGTGTCGCCGAGGGTGTCGAGAACGCCGCGCAGGAAGCGAGGGTGCGCGCGATCGGCTGCACGTACGCCCAGGGCTGGTATTACGGAGCGCCGGTTGCGGCCGCCGCGGTGACGCGAGCGAACGACCTCGCGAAAGAGCTTGCCACCGGCTCGGAGAATTGACGCGGCTTCGCTCGTGGCGGAATCGTCGGCGCGACCTTGCACTCGACCACCCCGAGTGCTAAAAAGGCAGTTGGCACTCTCGAACCGTGAGTGCCAGGTCGGGACGGTGAGGCCGGGAGAATGACACCCCGGTCGTCCGTCGCGGGCACCGAGCCTGGCCAGCAGCGTCTATGGGGCGACCTGTAAGTGGTTGCCCTGCGTGTCAACCTCAATATCCCGGAGGATCACTTCGCAATGGCCAAGATCATCGCGTTCGACGAAGAGGCACGCCGTGGCCTCGAGCGGGGCCTGAACGCCCTCGCCGACGCAGTCAAGGTGACGTTGGGCCCCAAGGGTCGCAACGTTGTTCTGGAAAAGAAGTGGGGCGCCCCCACGATCACCAACGATGGTGTTTCCATCGCCAAGGAGATCGAGCTGGACGACCCGTACGAGAAGATCGGCGCTGAGCTGGTCAAAGAGGTCGCCAAGAAGACCGACGACGTCGCTGGCGACGGCACCACCACCGCCACCGTTCTCGCCCAGGCACTCGTTCGCGAGGGCCTGCGCAACGTCGCGGCGGGTGCAAACCCGCTCGGCCTGAAGCGCGGCATCGAAAAGGCCGTCGAGGCCGTCACCGCTCAGCTTCTCGAAAATGCCAAGGAGGTCGAGACCAAGGAGCAGATCGCTGCCACCGCGGGCATCTCGGCCGGCGACCCGTCCATCGGCGAACTCATCGCCGAAGCCATGGACAAGGTCGGCAAGGAAGGCGTCATCACGGTCGAGGAGTCCAACACCTTCGGCCTGCAGCTCGAGCTCACCGAGGGCATGCGCTTCGACAAGGGCTACATCTCGGGCTACTTCGCGACCGACGCAGAGCGTCAGGAAGCGGTCCTCGAGGACGCCTACATCCTGCTCGTCAGCTCCAAGATCTCGACGGTCAAGGACCTGCTTCCGTTGCTGGAGAAGGTTATCCAGTCCGGCAAGCCGCTCGCGATCATCGCCGAGGACGTCGAGGGCGAAGCTCTCTCCACCCTCGTCGTCAACAAGATCCGTGGCACCTTCAAGTCTGTCGCCGTCAAGGCTCCCGGCTTCGGTGACCGCCGCAAGGCGCAGCTCGCCGACATCGCCATCCTCACCGGTGGCGAGGTCATCAGCGAAGAGGTCGGCCTCTCGCTGGAGACCGCAGGCCTCGAGCTGCTCGGTCGCGCACGCAAGGTCGTCGTCACCAAGGACGAGACCACGATCGTCGAAGGTGCCGGCGACGCCGATGCCATCGCAGGTCGCGTGAGCCAGATCCGCGCCGAGATCGAGAACAGCGACTCCGATTACGACCGTGAGAAACTGCAGGAGCGCCTGGCCAAGCTGGCCGGCGGTGTTGCGGTCATCAAGGCGGGCGCGGCCACCGAGGTCGAGCTCAAGGAGCGCAAGCACCGCATCGAAGACGCGGTCCGCAACGCGAAGGCCGCCGTCGAAGAGGGCATCGTCGCCGGTGGTGGCGTGGCTCTTCTGCAGGCGTCTCCGGCACTCGACAACCTCAAGCTCGAGGGCGACGAGGCAACCGGCGTGAACATCGTGCGCGTTGCGCTCGAGGCTCCGCTGAAGCAGATCGCCTTCAACGCAGGCCTCGAGCCCGGCGTTGTGGCGGAGAAGGTCCGTAACCTGCCTGCAGGACACGGCCTCAACGCTGCGACCAACGAGTACGAAGACCTGCTCGCGGCCGGCATCGCCGACCCGGTCAAGGTCACCCGCTCGGCGCTGCAGAACGCGGCGTCCATCGCGGCTCTGTTCCTCACCACCGAGGCCGTTGTGGCCGACAAGCCGGAGAAGGCCGGAGCGCCCGCGGGCGACCCGACCGGCGGCATGGGCGGCATGGACTTCTGAGTCCACACCGCACGGTGTAGTCGAACAACTCGAAACCCGGTCCACCGCAAGGTGGGCCGGGTTTTGCCGTGTCTGGGGTCCGTCCAGTCGCACCCGGCCCGTCCGTTCGCACCCCGGCTAGGGGGTCGCACCCCGGTTGGGCGGTCGCACCCCGACTAGGGAGTCGCACCGGCTTTAGGGCCAGAAACTCGGGCGGATTCAAGCGGTGGTTGCAACAGCGGGTGGATTTGGTGGATTGGACAGTAGCTCGTCGAGGACTTCGGCCGGCTTTTTCCAGCCGAGAGTTTTGCGGGGGCGGTTGTTGAGTTGCG
>NZ_JAEMNW010000012.1 GCF_016481275.1 Antrihabitans auranticaus
TATCGCTAAGGATGCGATCGTGCGGCCACTCACCACCCCCGACGAGAAGACCACCGACTCCTACACACCCACCGAACAGGTCCAGGACTATGTCCGCGCGTTGTGGGGGTCGTGCATGTTCCCGAACTGCGACGTACCGGCGTGGGACTGCGACCTGGATCATCGTGACCCGTACAACCATGACAATCCCCGTGCGGGTGGCCCGACCACAACGCAGAATTTGGGTCCGTTCTGCCGCAAACATCACCGGGGGAAGACGTTCGGCGGGTGGGACCTCACCAAAGGCGAGGACGGGTCACTGTCGATCACCTCCCCGCACGGCAAAACCTATCCGGTCGCGGAAACCGGTCCGATCCCGCTGCTGGGCGGGACCGAACCCGACCGCCCGATGCCCGACACGGCACCGGACCCGAAGCGGCGCACAAGAATCCAGCAACACGAAGCCCGCACCCGCAGCGAACGCGCCCACAACGAGGGCGACTACGAACCGCCACCCTTCTAACGAACCCAAGCCCGATCAGCCCGCCACCACCCGGTGACGGGCCAAAGGGCGTGCCTTGAATGCCGGAAGATCACCCGACTACGGCTCGGTTCAGCGCCGCTGCGCTGACGAGAGCATCCACGATCTCGTCGACGGGTGCGATGTCCGACGCCTTGTGGGCCCGGAAGTCCCAGACCACTTTCTTGCCACCCCGTGCTGCGACGAAGGCGCCGCCGAGTTGCCGGTTGTCCCCGGTCGGTTGGTACGGGTACACCCCGGCGCGGACGAGCCCGATCAGCGGAGCGAGGTTTGCCGGACCTGTTGCTGCGACCCATCCTCGCGTCAGTCCCATTGTGCGATAGAGCGATTGGTCCGTTGTGGTGAGCACAGGGAACCGGGTCCCTGACCTTTTCCGGAATGTGAACGCCTGGATGGGAGTTCCCAGCCCGATCAGTACCGCGTTGGCGCCGGCGGCGGTGATGTCGGAGTAGCGAGCGCTGAGATCGATGGCCTGCTTGAGTGCGAACGCGCTGCCGAACTGACGCAGAAAGACCAGCGCCACCGGACCGTCCTGCCAGAAATCCTGAATCTCATGAAAGTGGTGGCGATCGTCGATCAGCCGTTCGTTGGAGATGACGTCGACCCGGCTCATCGGTTTGCCTCCTGCAGCGTGCCGCCCTTGCCATGCTGGAGCGCAAGTCCGGGGTTGTGAGTGAACGGAACCCGTCCGGTTTCCGGGGTATGGCGGAGTGCGTTGTGGGCGTATCCCCACATCTCGTAGCCGACGAACGGCACGATCAGGTGGTCCACGATCGGGTGGGTGGCAAGCTTGGCGGCCTGTGCGATGACGGCGCTGGACAGCTTGGTGCGCAGCGGAATGTTTGCGAGCCCGCCGATTTCGCGAACGTACGGGCTCAGCAGGGGAACTGACGACCAGAAGAACATGCGCACGAAGAGGTTGAGCGCTCCGAGCGGCCACACCGGTGTCCACGGTGGTGCAGTGAGGAAGTCGAGGATTTCCTGCGCTGGGCGGGTGAAGGCCATTGTGTTCTGCTCGGCATCGTTCACCCACGCTTGCACCGCTTCGGGCGTGAGCGGCAGTTCGCCCGCGGGGATGCCGAGCAGTTCGGCCACTATGTGCTGTTCTGCGTAGAACTGGCGCTCGTCGTCCTCGGTGGCATTCGGATCTCCGTACGTCTTGTAAGCCCGCCACAGCAGCGCCCACCCGGTGACGTAGGTGAACTTCAGCGCCTCGACGTGGTTTGCGCGAAACTCTTCGCCGGTTGCCGGGATCTCGCCGTTGACGTGCGCATGCTTGCGAAACAGATCGCGACCGACCTTGTCGGCGGTCGCACTGTCGCCGAAGACCGCGCCGGCGAAGAACAGCAGACTGCGGCGCATCCGCCCGAGCGTGTCGTAGTAGTACACGGTGTGCTGCCCGACGCCGTACGCGCCGACCGGATCGAGCATGGCCATGAACAGCCCGGACATTGCGCCTATCCCTGCGACCAGTACGTTCTCGTACACCTTCCAGCTGATCGAGTCCGGGCCGAAGTACCCATCGTCGATTCGCGGGGCCTCGGCCAGGGCAAGCGCCTTCTCGCCGTTGCGTCCGTGCAGCCTGAGCAGAAAGTCGTACTTCCGGTCGACCGCGCGACGCTCGTCGGGAGTCTTGCTGATCATTTCTCTTATGAAGCTCACGTGCCCCTGCTCTCGGATTGCCACTAATATTATGAGCCAATTTGTATTATGACGTTATATGGATGAGAGCATCATGGCAAGAGTCGCCCAGGGCTGGTTCGCCAGCTAGCGTGGTGCTGATACCAGCGCAGCGCGTAGAAGGGTTTGTCGATGCCGAAGGCGCTGACGCGCGACGAATTGCAGGCGCAGACCCGCGACCTGATCGTCTCCGCTGCCGAACGGGTCTTCCTGACGCGTGGGTACAACGCGACAACAATCGCGCAGATTGCGGAGGACGCCGGCCGCACCCACGGGTCGATCTACGGAAACTTCGCAGGCAAGGAAGAGCTGTGTCTTCATGTGCTGCGCAGCCATTTCGAACATGTCCTCGCAGGCCTCGCGGGTGCCGTTCTGGCCGCCGAAGGCGGGCAGGCCAAACTTGCTGCAACACAACAACAGTGGGAGCGACTGCTCGCGCAGCCGGCCTGGATTCGGCTTGCCGCCGACTTTGTGATCGCCACGCGGAGCGACCCGGTTCAGGAGCAGTCCAACCGCGACACCGTCGGTGCGTTCACTGCTGGAATCGGAATGTTGATTGTGGCCCAGGCGAACTCGCTCGGCATAGACGCCGTAGACCCTGACCTGCTCGAACACGCGGTCGCCGCGTTGCTTGCGACGGGCGTCGGACTGGCGGTTGGGTTTTCTCTCGGTGCAACGACGCGCGAAATCGCGACGGTGGCGTTCGTCGACAGCGTCGAGTCGTGGTTTCGCCGGATGGATGTCTACTAACGCTGATCCATGCTGTGCAGTGGGGTCAACTGCGCGCAAGCTCCCGTCCCGCGGCTCTGAGCTCCTCGAGGGTCGAGGCCACGCGGACGTGCGCGAATCGATCGCGGGCAGAGCCGAGGTCGGGGCCGATCGATCCGACGCATGCGACGACCGGGGTCGTCCCGCAACGTGACAGGACGGCGGAGATGATCTTTCCCTGACCGGTCTGCGAGTCGAGCCGGCCCTCGCCGACTATCACCATCGACGCCTCGCGAGCAGCGGCGTCGAAGCCCACGTAGTCGAGAACGAAATCAGCTCCAGAGACCATGCTCGCGCCGTGGTGGGCCCACATGCCGCCCGCGAAACCGCCTGCGGCGCCGGTTCTTGCGACGCCGGACGGGTTGCGCGGCCACGATTCGGCAAGCTGGCGGAGTCGCTCGGAGAGCACGTGGACTGCATCGGCGTCGGCACCCTTCTGCGGACCGAACACGCGCGCTGCGTCGACGAAATGCGTTGTGACATCGGCAAGGACAACGATCCGGGTGTTCCCTGTGCCGCCCGCCTCGGCGAGGGCCTGCAAGGCGCCGACTCCGCCGTCCGTCGTTGCCGAACCGCCGCACGCCACGACAATCTCGCGTGCGCCGCGCGAAACGGCATCAGCCATCAGCAGACCGGTTCCGTACGTGTCGGCCGCAACCGGGCATCGATACCCCTTCGACGGCAGGTCGATTCCGCTGGCCATTGCCAGTTCGATGACCGCAGTTCCGGCCCGGTTCATGCCGTAGCGCGCTGCGACCGGATCGCCCCACGGTCCGACGGATGCCATGTCGACCAGCTCGAGTTCCATTGGGCCCCGCAGCACTTCGAGCGTTCCCTCGCCTCCGTCCGCGAGCGGCAACTCGTGCGCGGAACCGCCTTCGTCACGCACTCCCGACGCGATCGCGCGTGCTACTTCCGCCGCGGTGTGTGTGCCTTTGAAGCTGTCGGGTGCAACAACGATTGTCATGGATCAATGTTCGCATTGTGAGTCTATAATCACAATATGGGTAAGCAAGTTTCTGAAGTCGCAGCACTCGATCGCCGAACGCCCGGTAGATTTGCAGCCATGTCAACGGACGACGCGCAGGGATCGTCGAAGCTGCAGCCGTTGCTCGTGCTCGGCAAGATAACCGAGATTCTCGACGCCTTTTCGCTCACGCGTCCGTCGATGACTCTGGGCGAGATCCAGCAGGCCACAGGGCTTCCGACGTCGACAGTGCAACGCTTGGTGACCAACATGGTCGCGCAAGGCTTCTTGGATCGGGTCGGGGACCAGATTCGGATCGGCACGAAAATGGCTTTCTGGGCGGCTCCGGCGGTCAAGGGCCTCGATATTCTGGCCATCGTCAATCCGGTGCTGAAGGAGATGCGCGACCGGACGGGTGAGACCGCATGCTTCTTCAGGGAAGAGCAGGGCCACCGGGTCTGTGTCGCTGTAGCGGAGACGCGGCATGCGCTACGTCGAGACATGTACGTCGGCAAGATCATTCCGATCCATGCCGGTTCGGCAGGCCGAATTCTGCTCGCCTGGAATCCGGACCTCGCCGAGAAGGTTCTGGCCGGTCCGCTGGACCCCTTGACCGGGGGCACCGTCACCACCGCCGCGGAGTTGCGGTCACTCATCGCCCAGGCCAAGGCTGACGGGTACGCGATCAGCGCGGGCGAACGTGAAGACTCCGCCTCTGGACTGTCTGCGCCGGTCTTCGACACCGCAGGGGATGTGCTGGGCGCGTTGATGATCAGCGGTCCGACGATCCGGATGCCCCGCGCGGTGTGCGAAGAATGGGTCGACCTCGTCGTCGAGTACGCCGAAAAAATCACCCGGACTATCGGCGGCCGGGTTCCGGCCTAGCGCTCCATGCTTCAGGGTTCACCGGATGCGGCGGAATGCGCTTGTGCGCCATGGCGATCGCATTCTCGGCGCACAACCTGGCCATTTCGGCGCGGACCGCAACGGTCGCACTGCCGACGTGCGGGAGCAACACCGTGTTGGGCAACTCGGCCAGTCCCGGTGCGAGCGCAGGTTCGTCCTCGTAGACGTCCAGGCCTGCCGCAGCGATCTCACCCGACTGCAGTGCGGCAACGAGTGCAGCCTCGTCGACGATCGGACCGCGCGCAGTGTTGATCAATATCGCAGTCGGCTTCATTGCCCGCAGAACGTCCGAATCGACGAGATGATGCGTGGCGTCGTTCAGCGGAACATGGATGGAGAGAAAGTCGCTCATACCGACGAGGTCGGTCCAGGAGACATGTTCGACGCGGCCGGCAAACTCGCCCAGTTCGTCGTCGGAGACCGGCCGGTCGCCCGGTGGACGGGGGCAGAAGGCGATTCGCATACCGAAGGCCGCTGCGCGCCTGGCCGTTGCGCGGGCGATACGGCCGAAACCGGCCAACCCCAACGTCATTCCCGATACATCGTGGCCGAGCAGCAGGCTCGGCTCCCAGCCGGTGAACTGCCCGTTGCGCACGAAGGAGTCGGCCTCCACGCACCGGCGCGCAGTCGCGAGAATCAGGAGGAGCGCGATATCCGCTGTTGCGTCGGTCAGCACCCCGGGGGTGTTGGCGACCATGATCCCATTCGCCGTCGCGGCGTCCGCATCGATGTTGTTGTAGCCGACGGCGTAGTTCGAGACGCCGGAGATCTGCGCGCCCGCCAGCACGGCCTTGTCGAAACGATCACGAATCTGCGCGACCACGACATCGAAATCGCCTGAAGCACAGGCAGAAGCGAGATCATCCGCGCTCAACTGGGTGGCCGGAACCTGAACGGTTCCGGCAGCTCGCAGCAGGGACATGCCCGGCTCGGGGATTTCGGTGGTGACCAGAAAGCGTGGCATGCTCACTGGCCGATCACCCAGTCGAACGCCTTCGCTTTGGACCGAGCACCCTGAGCTGCCTTCGAGCGGTTGGGCTCACCGAGTTCGGCAAGCATCTTCTCTGTCACCTCGACCATGCCGGCGAGGGTTGCGGGCGTGAACCATTCGGGACGGGTGGCGAAAAGGAGGTCCTCGCTCGAGGTGTTGCCGCTCGCGCCGGGTGCGAACGGGCAGCCGCCCAGTCCGCCGAGCGAACCGTCGACCATCGCCGCACCTGCGTCTATCGCCGCGAGCGTATTGGCCACGCCGAGCCCCCACGTGTCATGGCCGTGGAAAACAATGCGGCGCTGCGGTGTTCGTGTACGCACGGTGCCGATCAGGCTGCTGACCTGAGCCGGGACGGCCTGCCCGAGGGTGTCGCAGATGACGATGTCGGCGGAGCCTGCGGTGCGCTCGTCGTTCGCAATGTCGACGATCCGCTGCTCTGGTACCACCCCCTCGAACGGACAGGTGAACGAGGTGGCGATGCAGAGTTGGATGGATCCGCCTGCGGCTTCGGTCAATTCGACAGCGGCAGGCATCGCGGCGAGGCTTTCCTCCGTTGTCCGGCCGATGTTCGCTTTGTTGTGGGAATCCGAAGCGGAGAAACAGTATTGGAAGTTGCGCGCACCCGCGGCCGCGGCTTTCTCGATGTGCCGCGGTGTCGCGACCCAGACCCAGCATTTCTCGAGTTCCGCCGGCGTGAGTTCGGAGATGACCTCGACAGTGTTGGCCATCGGCGGCACCAGGTCTGGTCGTGCCAGCGACCCGATTTCGAGTGCCGGCACACCGAATGCCAGTAGCTCCCGGATGATTTCGAGCTTTCGCGCGGTCGGCAGCAGTTTGCCCGTCAGCTGCAGACCGTCGCGGAGCGTCACGTCGCGCAAGATTGCTTGCGGCTCGTAGGTGAATGTCATGCCTGCACCGTGCTTTCGTGAGGAATCTGGCTCTCGGTGGTCGCGTCGATCTCGGCGGGTGACATCCCGAGAACTGTTGCGAGGACTTCGCGAGTATCGGCACCCAGGTCTGGGCCCACATTGCGGATCGGCAGCGATCGACCACCGATCACGGGAACGATTCCGGTGAAGCCGACCGTCGCGGGTTCGCCGTGACCGGTATCGACTTGGAATTGCTGGATCATGTTTCGGGCCGCGTACTGCTCGTCGGCGCAGATGTCGGCTGCGGTGTAGATCGGGCCCGACGGCACGCCGGCTTCGTCGAGTCGCTTCAATGCTTCGTCACGCGAAAGCTCTTGCGTCCATTGCGCAATTGCGGCATCGAGTTCGTCACGGCGCTGCCAGCGACCCGCGTTGTTCTGTAACCCGGGGTCGGAACCCAGATCGATACGACCGATCAGCTCCATGTAGCGCCGGAAAATCCCGTCGCCGTTGCCGGCGATGATGATGCTCGTGCCGTCGTTGCAGGGGTACGCATTGCTCGGGGCGATGCCCTCCATCCGCCCGCCGACCCGTTCCCGCTTCACGCCGTAGGCCTGGTAATCGGGTACCAGCGATTCCATGACGGAGAGGATGGATTCGTTCAGCGCGACGTCCATGATGCGGCTCGCGAGCGGGATCGGAGCCGGCCCCTTCTTGGCCTCCCGCGCGAACAGTGCCATGACGGTGCCGAATGCCGCGTAGATCCCGGCAATGGAATCGCCGATGGAGACACCGACTCGGACGGGTGGACGGTCCGGATCGCCGACGAGTTCACGCATGCCGCCGAACGCCTCGGCAACGGCGGCGAAACCGGGACGCTGGGACATCGGTCCAGTCTGGCCGAACGCGGAGATGCGTGTGATGACCAGGTCGGGGTTCACGGCGTCGAGTGCCTCCGGTCCCAGGCCCCACTTCTCGAGCGTCCCGGGACGAAAGTTTTCGAGCAGCACATCGCAATGCTTCACGAGGTCGAGCACGATTGCACGCCCCGCGTCGGTTTTGAGGTCGAGCACGATGGACTTCTTGTTCCGGTTGATCGTCCGGTAGAGCATCGATGTGTCACCGGAGTAGAGCCGCCAATTGCGCAGTTCGTCTCCGGTCTTCGGCCGCTCGACCTTGATGACCTCGGCTCCGAAGTCTGCGAGCATCCGGCCCGCGGTGGGCGCAGCGATGTAGTTGCCGAGTTCCAGCACCCGGACTCCGTCGAGGGGGCGGATTACGTTCTGGTTCATGTACTTTCCCGATCTCAGAAGACGATGCTAGCGGGCATGATGAGCAGGATTGCGACCACCGAAGCGACAGATACGCCGACCGTGACGGTCTTCAGCGCGCCCCGCGTGGTCTGACCGAGCAGCGATTGCAGCAACCAGAAGGTGTTGCTGGTGACGTGCACGCCGAACAGGGAGCCGGCGCCTGCGGCAAGCGCAATCAACACTGGATCGAGGCCGATGAGCGGCGCGACCGGGGCGAGAATGCCTGCCGACGTGATGGCGGAGAGCGTCACGGAACCGACTGCGACGTGCAGGGCGGCCGCGATCACCCACACGACCAGCAGCGGTGCGGCGGTGCTCGCGGTGAAGTACCCGCCGAGGATGTCGCCCATTCCGCTCGCGGCGATCGTCGCGGCCAGAGATCCGCCGACGCCGGTCAGGATGAGGATCTGGCCGCTTTCCTTGAATCCTGTGGTGATCGCCTTTTCGATGCGCGGGGCGCCGATTGCGTAGCGGCCGATGAAGCTTGTGCCGATCAGGCCGATGAGTAGTGCGATCACCGGACTCGAGACGAAAGCGACTATGGGGCTGTGAATGTCGGCGACATCGAGGATGGCGCCGGTCGCAATCAAAACCAGCGATGCAAGCAGGGGAGCGAGGAGGACGATCAGCGGGGTGTGGCGCCTCGTCTTGGCAGGCGCTGGCTTGACGAGGGTTTGCTGTGCGACGCCACCGGAGCCGGTGGGTGCGTCGTCGTCGACTACGGGAACATCAGGCGCAGAGTCGGTTTCGGCAACGTCCTGCGGCGTCGGATCCTCACCGATGAAGGGTTGTTCGTCGCGCTCGGGGTTCCAGAATCCGTGGTTGAAGAAGAAGGACATGATCGCGATGGAGATTGCAACGGTCGGAATGACAAGGGCAATACCGAAAAGCAGCATCTTGCCGAGCGGTACTCCGAGCAGTCCGGCGAGCGCGACCGACGCCACGCCGGGCACGGTGAGCACGATGCCGCATTCGAGGCCGATCGCCATCGCGGTGGCCATGCGGGCGGTGCCGTTCTTTCCGATCTTCGGTGCGAGGTTGCGTGCGAGCGGTGCGGAGATGACGAGTAGCACGTCGAGGAAGATCGACTGCAGCATCGTCGCGATCGTCAGCGAAAGCGCGTAGGTGATCCGTTTCGGCCCGAAGGTCTTCAGTAGCGCGCCGACCAGGCGCTGGATGGCCCCGGTCTCCTGGAGCATCGCGCCCATCAGGACGCCGAAGGCGATCAGCAACCCGACCTCGGCCATGATGTCGCCGAATCCCTTGGTGATCGTGTCGATCGTGCCCTCGACGCCGAGCCCGACGGCTAGGCCCAGATAGGCGGATCCGACGACGAGCGACACCACGGGGTTGAACCTGAAACGCACGATCATCACCACTACGGCGAGCACCGCGACCGCGGTGTTGATCAATATCGCGAGGTCTGACATTTGCTGGTCCCATCGAGTACGGGTGAGTGACCTGAGCCACAGTGTACCCATATTATGAACATGAACCCACAATATAAGCAACCCCTGAATCGGGTTCTTGGGTAGAAATGCCCACACCCCGACTCCGAATATGGCAGCTCGTGCCGATGGCGGCGCGGCGGCGAATTTCTACCTTTGAGTCATGCCCAAATACGTGATCGAACGAAATATGACCGATGTCGGAAGCTCGACCCAGCCCGAGCTGTGCGCAGCTTCGCAGAAGTCGAACGATGTGCTTGCCAAGCTGTCGCCCCGAGTGCAGTGGCAGCACAGCTACGTGACCGCCGACAAGATCTACTGCGTCTACATCGCAGACGATGTTGCCGCGGTGCGGGAGCATGCGAATCTCGCCGGTCTGCCGGCGAACGAAATCAGTGAGGTGGTTTCGATCATCGACCCCACAACCGGGGAAGGCTGATCGGTCAGTTGTGCCGACCGGGCACAACGCCGTGCTCGAAGGCGAAAGCGGTAGCGGCCGAACGAGAATTGACGCCTGTCTTGGCGAAGATGTTCGACACGTGACGGTGGACGGTCCGCTCGCTGAGGAATAGTTCCGATGCGATGTCGCGGTTCGACTTGCCGGCCGCAATCATTGTCAACACCTGCGCCTCGCGGGCGCTCAACCCGCCCGCGAGTACCGCGTCGCGGCCTTGCAACGCCGTGACCTTTGCGGCGTCCAGGCGCGCGCCGAGACGATCGAATACGGCCGCCGCAGCATCCCATTCGAGTGCGACGGCGTCTTCGTCGCCGAGCGCTCGCAGCGCGTCGGCAAGCAATAGGCGGGTCCGGGCGGCTTCGTACGGAGCCTCCAGTTCCTGCCATAGCCGGCAGGCTGCCCGCAGCACCGGAAGTGCTGCCGCGGCGTTGCCGTCGGCCAAAAGCACCGCTCCCCGCGCCCGCGTCGCGGCAGCGTCGATGCCCGAACCCGGATGTGTCAGCGCAGTTCTCGAAAGCTCGTCGGTCGCCGTGCGAGCCGTCTCCGTGTCGTGACCGGCGAGTGCAATGTCCACTTGTGCGACGGCGAGTCGGGCGCGGCCGAGGCGATCGAGGGTCGCGTCGGCAAGCGCCGCGCGAATGGAGGTCCCCGCAGCATCCTTCCGTCCCTGCGCCAGCCGTAGCAACGCCAATCCCGGTTGCGGATCGGCGCCGAGCTCGTGTGCCCGGCGCAGTGCATCCTCTGCGCCCGCGAGGTCGCCCCGAAAACGCCGGATCTCAGCGATCTCGTAGTGCGCTTCGGCCGCCGTCACCGGATGGATCCGAGCGGCGTCGACGCACGCTCGCGTCGCCTCCTCTTCGGCCTGAGACCAGTTGCCGCGCAACGTCAGTACCTGTGCCCGATGTACCCGGCAGACGCCCGGATAGAGGTTGGCGTCGGGTATCGGCTTGCACCACTGCTCCGCTGCACGCGTGCACTCCGTTGCTCGCCGCAGGTCCAGCAGTTGATGGCACACGTCCATTTGATGGCAGTAGATCGCGCCCGCCCAGAACGGGTCCAGCTCGCCCGACGACGCCGCGAGCATGGCCTCATCGAGCAGGCACAAACCTTCTTCGACCCGGCCTTGTTTGATCAGGGTCCGGCCCTCGCTGAGTACGCCAACCGCAACGAGGTTCGGGTCTGCGTGGCGCTTACCGATCGCCTGCATATCGAGAGCGTGGGTCATCGCCGCGTCTACATCGCCGGTCCCCAGGGCGGCATAGGTTGCGGTGTAGAGCGGATAGCCATGGACCGCGCATTCCGGGATGGAATCGACCAGGTGCTGACATCGGCTCGACCAGCCCCGACCTTGTGGCCCATCGCCCTTCAGTCCGAAGTGCAGACCGAGGAAGAACGCCGCCATGGCTGCGTCCGCCGGGCGCCCCTCCTCGACGTAGTCGCGGTAGGCAAGGGCGTAGGACTCGAGGCACTCGTCGATGTGGCCCGACCACCACGCGGACTCTGCACTCGACCTGTGTTCGTCGGCCGCGGACATAGACCTAAGGGTAAGGCGGCGGCACCGCTTGTTGCCCATGTCGCACTGGGATAGTTTCAGGTCGCCGCGTGTATCGACGAGCGGTTCGCAACGTTGCGGAGGTCTGCCTGATGGGTTCAGTCGAGAAGCCAGCGCCGTGCCGTGCGACCGACGGTGTGGACACCAGATTCCTCGCGGACGAAATGGCCGTTCTGCCACCGGCCTACGGCGCGGCGAACGTCATCATGCAGTTGGCCAATCCCGCGGTCGGTTACGGCGTGATGGAAAGCAAAGTTCACAGCGGGAATCTGTACGAACATCCGATCAAACGTGGTCGGACAACACTGACCTACATCGCCGTCGCGATTGCTGGAACGGCACGGGATCGGGAGATCTACCGCGAGGCCGTCAACCGCGTGCATGTGCATGTGCACTCGGACGCGGCAAGTCCGGTGCGATACAACGCTTTCGACCCTGGACTACAGCTCTGGGTTGCCGCCTGCATGAGCTCGGTTTTCGAGGACTCGCGACGGCTGATCCGTGGTGGTCGCACTCACGCCGACCCGGACGCGATCTATCAGGCAGCATCGGTGTTCGCGACCATGTTGCAAGTGCCGCGAGCGATGTGGCCGGCGAATCATGAAGCGTTCCAGAATTATTGGAACAGCGAATTGGAAAAGGTGACGATCGACGAGAAGACGCGGAACTATCTCGACGGTATCGCCCGGCTCGCCTTTCTGCCGCGACCGGTCTCCAAGTTGATCGGCGGATGGAATCAGTTTCTCGCACTCGGCTTTCTGCCGGCGCAGTTGCGCGAGAAGTTGGGGCACGAATGGACCGCGGCTGATCAGCGTCGTTTCGAAGAGTGGCTGCTCGTCTTCCGGGTGCTCGACCGGTTGACACCGCGGGTGCTGATGCGCGTCGCGATGAAGGCATACGTCTGGGATCTGCGCCTGCGGTATGTAACCGGACGCGTGATCGTCTGATCCCGGTGGTCGCTGCCGACCACCCCGCTGCTCAGGCCGCAGGGGCTGGGCACCAGGGGCGGAAGTCGTAGATGATCGGCGGCAGGATGGCTCCGTGGCCCGGCTCCACCGGACCCAAGCAGAAGCCGTAGGTCAGCAGCGCCATCGTGTTGCCGACCGTGAATTCGCCGAGTCCGAGCAGCACGCCGTAGATCGGGCAGAGCACCGGTCCCGACGTGCAGGTGGACATATCGACAACTGGCGTGGGTGAAACAGGTTCCGCCTGAGCCGGTGCCGCACCGATTACCGCAGCACCGAGGACAGCCGCGACGAACAATCCGCGATACCTCATCGCACCAGTTTCGCAGGTACAGAGCTGCGGCGATAGGTTTTCGGCGGTTAGGAGGTGTGAGTGTAGTGCGGCAGCTCGATCGCGTCCGCCGTCGTGAACCACTTCCGCTCGGCGAACGGCCGAAAAGGCCAGCGCTGCATCCACTTCATGATGCCAGTTCTGATCGCGATCTCGCTGGTGGTCGGCGGCATGTACGTGTCGAGGTCGTTCGACAGATGCTGACAACTCGCGATGTAGGGCCGCATGAGAGCTTCGTAGCGCTCGAAAGCTCCGGTGATCCTGTCCGTATCGATCGACTCCGCGGGGCCGAGTTCACCGGCGAGCACATACGCGCCGACGAGAGCCAAACTGGTGCCCATGCCGCTCAACGGTGACGCGCAGTATCCGGCGTCGCCGACGAGCGTGACCCGGCCGCGCGACACCGTCGGCATGCGTACCTGCGCGAACGAATCGAAATAGAAGTCCTCCGCTACAGCCGCCGCGGCGAGCAACTCGTCGCACTGCCAGCCAGCGCCGGACAAGCGTTCCGCGAGCAGGGCGCGCTGTTGTGCGAGGTCGTGGCGGTCGTACTCGATCGGTTCGGAGCGAAACGCCAGGCCGGCCTTCGCCATCCGCGGATCACGGGACGGCCGCATCGAGGCGTTGACGCCGGGAGCCTGGTACAGCAGATACCAACCATCGAGGCCGACGGTGTCCGGTGCGGTGAACCACGCGTGGTAGCCACCGAGCGGTTCGACGAATTGCTCCTCCGGCCCGAACACCAAACGCCGTACAGCGGAGTGGGGACCGTCCGCACCGACGACCATGTCCACCGTCAGGGTCGTGCCATCCGTCAGCGTGACGGTAACCGCGTCAGGGTTCGGTGTGAGGTCCGAAATCCTTGTGCCGAAACGGTATTCGACGCGATCCTTCGTCGCCTGGTACAGCGCGTCGACCAGATCGCCGCGCAAGATCTCCAGCTTGGAGATCAGGCCGTTGCCGTGAAATGCCGTCACCGGCATTTCCGCGCGTCTGCTGCCATCCGAGCGCACCCAGGCCGCGCCTTCCTGTTTCAATCCCCGCGCGGTCATTTCATCGAGCAGGCCCATGCGTTGCACGACTTCGCGGCCGGCGCCTCGCAGGTCGACGGTTTGCCCGCCGGGGCGGATATCGTCGGCCAGTTCGACAACGATCACGCGAAACCCGTATTCGGTGAGCCAGTGTGCAAGAGCGGGTCCGGCGATTCCGGCGCCACTGACGAGAATGGTCGGCACGGTCATGGCAGCCAGGGTAGATGCGTGCGGTTCGTTTCGCTCGGGTACTCACGGTGCAGAATGACTCGATGACTGTGGAACTCAGCCTGGCTGAAATCCGTGCGGTGGCCGCCTATGCGGTCGCCTGCGCGCGGCCGGTGTTGGCGATCTTCGAGGGTGAATGCCCAGGCGACGGTCGTCCGCGGGCTGCGATCGACGCTGCACAGGAGTTCGCCGACGGCGCCAAGCGGACCAAAGCGCTACGGGACAGCGCGTGGGCGGCGCACCGGGCGGCTCAGGAGACCCGCGATTCGGGGCAGGCCGCGGCGAGCGATGCGGCGCGGTCCGCAGGGAACACCGTCGGGGCGGCGTTCCTGCATCCCCTGGCCAAGGCCACGCAGGTCAAGCACATCCTCGGATCGGCGGCGTACGCAGCGCGTGCGTTCGAACTCGCCGCCGGGGGCGATCCCGCTGTCGGTGCCGGCCACCTCGAGCGGGCGCGGCTTCTGGCGGGTCCGGTCGTCGTCGATGTGCTGCGGCGCTACCCCGCCGCTCCGGGTGGCGGTGGACGGGTTGGGGAGCTGATCCGGCAACTGGATGCGTCGCTGCGCTGAAGGAAAGGTCAGCCGGTGACGTCTTGTGCGCGGGTGAACGCGACGGTACGTTCGACGAACTCGCGCAGGACCGCGGGGTCGACGGTGTCGAGTCGCTTGAAGTAGACGCAACCCGCGCCGGCCCGATGTGGGCCGACTCGGGAGAGAAGTTCCTCCCGCACTTCGGGTTCGGTGGTCAAGTACAGCGTCAGCTCACGCTTGCGCGGTGAGAATCCGACGAGCGGTGCGTCGCCCTCCGTGCCACTGGCATACCGGTAGTGGTAATTGCCGAATCCGACGATCGACGCGCCCCACATCTTGGGGAGCTCGCCGGTAGCCTCCGTCATCAGCTGCACAAGGCGGTCGGAATCCGCGCGTTGCCGCGGATCGGTGATTGCGTCGAGGAACGTCTGTACGTCGACATCGGTCGGTTGCGTCGCCATTCCCACAGCGTACGACCGTCAGCGATGGCCGCGTCGGGTCGTGCTCACCGCACCCCGAGGCGTTGCAGCTCAGGGATGCTCGTGACCTTGACCCGTGGCCGACCGGTTTCGGCGCCGGTATTTCGCTCGTGCTGGTCGATAGCCGCCCAACCGCTGCGATCGATGTAATGCGAGCGGTGTAGCCGCAGCAGGTCGTCGAGTGACCGGCGGTCCCGGTCGGGTGCGGGCAGGCGCCCCGCGCGTGCATCGTCGAGCAGTCGGTCGACGGTCTCGGTGGCGCACTTCTTGTTCGTGCCGATGACGCCGCTCGGGCCGCGTTTGATCCAGCCCGCCGTGTACGTCCCGTACATGGGCGTACCGGTGCTGCCCAGGACCCGACCCGCACTGTTGGGGACGACCCCGCGTGCGTCGTCGAACGGCAGGCCGGGCAACGAAATGCCCCGGTGCCCGATCGCGCGCAATACGAGTCCTGTCTCCAATATCTCTGTATCGGAGGTAGTTTCGGCGCGTACGGTACCGTCCGTGCCGGCGCGCAGGGTGTTGCGTGCGATTCGAAGACCGGTCGCCCTGTCCGTTCCGAGCACCTCCACCGGCGAGCGCAGGTAGCGCAATACCAGTCGCTTGCTTGCGCCGGAGATCGGTCGTGCTGCGAGTTCAGCGGCCAATCGTGTCTTGAGCAGAGCCGCTGCTTTCTGTTCCGGGGCGCTATCCGGGTCTGCATCGTGCTCCAGGACGACGTCCACGTCGTCGAGCCGGAAGAGAGCTTCCAGCTCCGGACCGGTGTATGCGGCATCGGACGGGCGACGTCGGCCGAGGACGACAACCTCACGGATTGTGCTCGTGCGCAGCAGCTTCAGAGCATGGTCGGCAATATCGGTGCGGCTCAGGGTCGCGGGGTCTGCGAGCAAGATCCGGGCGATATCCAACGCAACGTTCCCGTTCCCGACAATGACGGCGCGCTCGCCGGAGAGATCGAAATTGCGGTCGGCGAAGTCAGGATGTCCGTTGTACCAGGCGACGAACTCGGCAGCAGAGTGGCTACCCGGCAGGTGCTCGCCAGGAATGTCGAGGCGCCGATCAGCACTGGCGCCATGGGTGTAGATCACGGCGTGGAAGTGTGCGGCCAGCTCGGCAGGCGAGACGTCGCGGCCGACCTCTATGCCGAGGTGATAACGGAAGCCCGTTCGCTGCTCGGTCCAGCGAAATTGCTGGCCCGCGTCCTTGGTCGCCTGGTGGTCCGGTGCCACGCCCGCGCGAATGAGTCCCAAAGGCGTTGGTAGCCGGTCGAACACGTCGACCTCGACATCGACGCCGTGTCTGGTGAGCAAGTCTTCGGCAGCGTAGAGACCAGCTGGGCCGGCGCCCACGATGGCGACGCGGAGTCGCTCGACACGCTTGGGAGCGGTTCGAGTGGGTTCGATGCGCAGCAGCGGTCGCGGCTGTTGCGGCCGATTCGCAGCGTAGAAGGCATTGATCTCCGCATACCGCGCGAATTCGTCGCCGAGATCGTCGGCGGTGCGGATCGCGTCGACCGGGCACATCGAGATGCAGGCACCGCAGTCGATGCAGGCCTCCGGATCGATGTAGAGCATTTCGGCGCTGTCGTAGCCGGGTTCGTCGGGCGTGGGATGAATGCAGCCGACCGGGCACGCGGCGACGCAGGCGGCGTCGTTGCAGCAGTTCTGTGTGATGACGTGCATGTCACTCGCTCCCGAGTCGCTCGAGCGTGACCGGTAGCCCATCGCCAGGATGCAGTCCGGTGCCGTACTCCATCGGCGGTGCGTAGTCCCGCGCGACGGACCACCGGTAGTTGCGAAGGAGTTGGTAGAGAATCGTTTTGGCCTGCAAACCGCCGAAATAGAGCCCGATGCACTTGTGCACACCGCCGCCGAAGGGCGACCACAGAAAGGGATGCGCGCGATCCTCGCGCCGGTGCGGCGCAAACCGGTCGGGATCGAATTCGTCAGGTTTCGACCAGAACTCCGGCAGTCGGTGCGTTCCGATGAGTGCGACCATCAGTTTGGTTCCGGCCGGCACGTACTGCCCGAGGATGTCGGTGTCTTTCACGGCCTCACGCATGATGAGCCCGACGGGCGGATTGATGCGAAGTGCCTCTCGGAAGACACGGTCGAGCAGCGGTAGGTGTTCCAGGTCGTCATAGCCGATTGCGGATTTGCCGTAGTTGCGAACTTCGGTCCGCAGCCGTTCCTGCCACTCGGGATGCTTGCCGAGGTAATAGGCCATCGTGGTGGAGGTGATGGTGGTCGTATCGTGCGCGGCCATCAAGACGAAGATCATGTGGTTGACGATGTCGTCGTCGCTGAATCCGACGCCGTCGGGGGTTTCGGCGCGGCAGAGCACGCTCATCAGGTCGTCGGTCGTGCTCACGCGCTTCGCGGGCAGCAACTCCCGGAAGTACTCCTCGAGCAGTGCGCGGCCTGTCAGCCCGCGGTGCCAGCCGCCGCCCGGAACGTTGGCGCGGACGATCGACAAACCCGCCACGACCGTGTCGACGAACGCCTCGTTGATGCGGTCGGACTGTGCACCCAGTTCGGCACCGACGAAAACCTCGGTGGCGAGGTCGAGCAGGAGCTGTTTCACGGCGTCGTAGAGCGCGAAATTCGGGCCGGGTTGCCAGGTGGCGATCCCCCGGGTGATACCGGCGTCGAGTCCGATGCTGTACCGGCGCAGCATATCCCGCGTGAACGCCTGCTGCATGATCTGCTTGTGCTGCAGGTGCTCTTCGAAATCGAGGAGCATGATTCCGCGGTTGAAGAACGGGCCGATGAAGTACTCCCACCCCGGGCCGTTCGCGAAGGCCTTGTCCCGATTGTTCACGACGACCTCGATCGCGTCGGGCCCGACGACGAGCACCGATCGGGTGCCGAGCATCCCTGTCCAGCTCACGGAGCCGAAGCGCCTGTAGCGCTCGCGGATGAGGTCGATGACGTCGTGCTGGATCGCGAGTCCGCGCCCGATCATCGGTAGCCCCCGGTCGCCCAGCACAGGCTGCAGTCCCGAACCCGGCGGCGGTGTCGCCAACGGCGTCGTGGACCACGGCACGGTTTCTGTGAACCGGACTGCGCCCGCCCGAGCAAACCGAGTCAACGTTTTCAGCACGACAACACTCCTCGAAGTAACCGCTTGAAAAGTACACGGCGTACTTTTAAAGTACGTAATGTACTTTACAACCGAGGAGGTGCACGATGTCAAGGGTCGAATCGGACGGGCAACGCCGTCGTGGCCGCCCTGCGGGTCCGCCCGTGGACCCCGCTCAGCGGCGCGAAGAACTCCTCGATGCCGCCGAACGCGTCATCGAACGCGGCGTTCGCGAACCGACGTTCGCGGAGATCGCAGCCGAGGCCGGCTATGCGAGAACCGCGGTCTACGCCGCGTTCGCCGATCGCGGGGAACTGGCGAAGGCGCTGGGGCGGCGCCATACCGACAGGCTGCTGGCAGCTGCCGACCACGGTGTCGGGCAGGCCAATTCGATGCGCGAAATGATCAGCGGGACTATCCAGGTGGTTTGCGAGTTCGTCGAAACCTGTTCGGATCTCTATCCCCTCGTCATGCAGATGATCGTGGTCGAATCTGCCGAGCACGCACAGCGTCCGCTGTTCTCGGAGATCGCTGACTGGGCGTCCTCGATCCTCGAAGGCGCGATGAAACAGGTCGGCGTAGACCCCGCGGCGGCGCGCACCTGGGCTGCGGCGATCGCCGGTGCCACGCTGCTCGCGGCCGAGGACTGGAACATCCGCCGGGACAGGTCACGCGAACAGCTCGTCGACGAGATCACCGACCTCGTCTGGCCGGGGCTTGCCGCCGTCGGTCTGGGCGCGGTCGTCGGCCCGGTGCAGGCGGTGGCTCAGTGAGCGGAGCACGGGATCAGGGAGCCCGAGCGGGGCCCAGCCGGGCGGCACTTGTGCGGAGCCGAATCAGCAGCCGCAGATCCAGCGCCTGATCGGGCTCACGCCACTGCGTACCGATCAGCCGATCGATCGTCTCGAGTCGTTGGTAAAGCGTATTGGCATGTATTGCAAGCTCGTTCGCGGTTGCTGCATGGCGCCGGTCGTTGTTCAGATAGGACTGCAGGGTCTCGAGTAGCGGAACACCTTTGCGTTCCTCCTCGCGGAGGATGGGGCCGAGGTATTCCTCCGTCACTGCCGCGAGATCGGCTCTTCCAGTGTGACTCAACAGAATTCGATAGATGCCGAGGCTTCGTGACCGGACCACTCGGGAATCTCGCCCGAGAGTGTCGAGCACGTCGATCGTCTGCTGTGCCTCGTTGTATGCGCGGGCGAGCCCTTCACCACCGACCGCGGGCTCGGCGATACCCACTGTCGGCAGGGTGTCCGGTTGCACCCATCTGGTCCGGACATCGTCTGGGTGCAGGGCCGGCACGAGCAGGATCACCCGCGAACCTTGTCCGGCGACGACCGTCCCGGACGGAAAAGCGATGCGCTCCACGGCGGTTCGAGTTCGCTCAACGTCACGCGCGGATCGTGCGACCACAACCGTGTACTCGGTATTGATATTCAGCCCGGCCAATCGGAACTGCTGACGTATCTCGTCCTGGGTCGGCGGTGTGCGCGTCAGCAGATCGAGGACGAATGCGTCGCTCGTCCGGCGAGTCGCTTCGCGTGCCGCTCGTTCGGCGGTCAGCGCCAGAGCGATGACGGGACTTGCGCGATCGAGAACGAGCAGTGCGGACGGGTCGGCCTCCGGCGCGACGATCAGCAGCAGGCCGAGGTGGTCGCCGGCAGCTTGCACCGGGCGCGCGAGCACGACCCGGTCACCGCTCGCCACGTTCAGCGTTTGCTCACCGGTACCGCTCGACACGTGCTCGAAGAGGGTCTCCACTGCAGACCGATGCGCACGGAGTTCGGTAGGCACATCGGAGGGCGCGGCCACGAAGAACGCCGGAAAGTGTGCGGTCGCAGACACTTCTGCGATGAGGTCGTGAAGACCACCACCTTGGAGCACGATCTGGGTCAAGGCTTTGTCCCAACGCAGTGTCTGCTCCAATTCGGCTGTGTGTGCGGCAAGATCCGCGTTGACGACGCTGATCTCGTCGAGTGCCTCGCGATAGCGCCCCATCGACTGGGCGTTGTCGATGGCAACGGCGGCGTGGGCGGCCAACGCAACGAGCAGCGACGTCTCGTCGTCGCTGAACTTTCGCTTCTGCCTGGAGCCTGCGAGCAGGCCGCCGATCACTGTGCCACCGACCTGCAAGGGCACCCCGAGAAGCCCTCTGATCCCTTCCGATCGCGCTGCCACATCGGCCCGACCGACATGGGAGATGGTCGGATCGGCGAGGTAGTCCGCGGTACGCGCTGGAATCCCCTTTTCGACGACCTGACCGATGAGTCCCCCGTGGAACGGGAGCGCCATACCGATCAAGCTCGACGTATGCGCGCCGCTCGCGTAGTTGACGACGATCGCGTCCGGCTCGACCAAGCCGATGTAGCAGACATCCGCGCCGAGCAGGCGTCGCGCCTGGGTGACGATCTCGGTGATGAGTGCCCGGTGATCGTGCAGTGTCGTGAGCTGTGCCGCGATCTCGTTCAGCGCCGCGAGTTCGGTTGCGCGTTGCCGCCGTTGCTCGAGCAGAGAATGCAACGCAAACGCGGCCTGGGCGGCCTGCTCGACCGGGCCGGGATCGGTTCCGGACCGGATCAGCCCGTCCCGATGCGCGCGGAGCGCCTCCGGCCCCGCGCCGTCGAGCAACAGTTGCAACCAACCTTCGTGCACAGGCCCACCTTGCCGCATGGAGATTCCATCTACACGACTTGTCCTTTGATAGACGAAACCTACATGGTTCCTCCGTCTTGTCGCCACTACAGTCGAGAGACTCCGCGAGCAGCAACCCCCGCTCGCGGACCCCCAATGAAGTGCTGCGATCCAGCGCCTCGACGAAGCGGAGTACGCACATGACGACTTACCTCGAACATGAAGCTGCGGACGTGTACGACCTGGACGACAGGTACCGAGTCGGATCTCGGCCCGTCTTGCTGACCGGTGTTCAAGCGATTGCCCGCCAACTCGTCGAGCAGCACGCGCGGGATCTTCGCAGCGGTCGTCGAACCGCGACCTTCGTCTCCGGCTACCAGGGCAGCCCCCTCGGCGGCGTAGACAGAATGCTGCTCGGCATGCCCAAGGTGCTCGGCGAGCACGACATCACCTTCGTCCCGGGATTGAACGAAGAACTGGCGGCGACGTCGGTATGGGGCAGTCAAGCCGACCTCCCGGTGGGTAATGCGACCCACGACGGCGTGGTCGGCGTCTGGTACGGCAAGGGCCCCGGTGTCGACCGTGCGACCGACGCAATCCGCCACGCAAACATGTTCGGGGTCAATGCACGTGGCGGTGTCGTCTTGTACGTGGGCGATGACCCGGCCTCCAAGTCCTCGACCGTTCCCGCGGTCAGCGAACGCTCGCTGGCAGCCCTCGGTGTCCCGGTTCTGTTTCCGCGCAACGCGACCGAGATTGTCCAGTTCGGTATGCACGCTGTCGCTCTGTCGCGTGCGTCCGGCTGCGTCGTGGCGGTGAAGATCGTCGCCGACGTCGCTGACGGCGCGTGGTCCGTCGACGGGTCGGTGTCCGATCTCGACACCACGATCCCCGAAGTACATTGGCAGGGACGTCCATTCGAGTACGCGCAGCGCGCGATGGTTGTTTCCCCCGATGTCATCATGGCGGCCGAAGCCGACCTGTACGGTCCGCGCCGAGCTGTCGTGAACGCCTACGGCGCCGCGAACGACATCGACTGCGTCGAGTTGAACCCGCCGCACGCGGAACTCGGAATCGTTTCGACAGGAACGACTTTCGATGCGATGCGCCAGGGATTGCTCGATCTGGGAGTCGATGATGCCGCGCTGCATCGCGCCGGCGTTCGACTGTTGCGGCTCGGCATGGCGTACCCGGTCAACCCGCAGCGGATCGCCGAGTTCGCGCGCGGACTCGACCAGATTTTCGTCGTCGAAGACAAGACAGCGTTCATCGAAACTCAGGTCCGGGAAATCCTTTACGGCACAGCGCATGCACCACAGATCCTCGGCAAGCACGATGCCGCCGGAGCGCCGTTGGTACCGGTCGGCGGCGAACTGACGGCCGTCCGACTCGTAGCGTCCCTGCGGCGCGTCCTCCGCGATCGCATTCCGCTGAAACCGGCTCTGCCGCTCGCCCTTCCGTTGGAAGTACTACCGTCGAAACGCACGGCCTACTTCTGCAGCGGTTGCCCGCACAACCGGTCCACCGCAATCCCGGAGGGTTCGATGGGCGGTGGCGGCATCGGCTGTCACACGCTCGTCACCCTGTCCGGTCGCGAGGACAGTGCGGTCACCGGCCTGACCCAGATGGGCGGGGAAGGTAGCCAGTGGATCGGGCAGGCACCGTTCACCGATGTGCCGCACCTGTTCCAAAACATCGGCGACGGAACGTTCTTCCACTCCGGACAGCTCGCCGTGCAGGCGTGCGTTGCCGCGGGGGTGAACATCACCTACAAGCTGCTCTACAACGACGTCGTCGCGATGACCGGAGCACAGGACGCGGAGGGGGCCCTGTCCGTTTCGGAGCTCACGCACAAACTGACGATCGAAGGTGTCCGGCAGATCATCGTCTGCGCCGACGAACCGAAACGCCATAAGAAACGACAGCTGGCCAAGGGCACGCTGCTGTGGCACCGCGACCGACTCGACGAGGCGCAGAAGCTGCTCCGCGAGGTTCCCGGTGTCACGGTGCTGATCTTCGACCAGCACTGCGCCGCCGACGCTCGGCGCAAACGTAAGCGTGGCGAATTGCCCACGCGCAATACCCGTGTCGTCATCAACGAGGCGGTCTGCGAAGGCTGCGGCGACTGCGGTGTCAAGTCGAACTGCCTGTCGGTGCAACCTGTCGAGACCGAGTTCGGACGGAAGACCCGCATCGACCAGACGTCGTGCAACACCGACTACAGCTGCCTCGACGGTGATTGCCCGTCGTTCGTGACGGTCGAAGTGCCCGAGGGGAAGCAGGTTTCGAAGAAGCGGACCGAACCGCCTGTCCTCGCCGATCTGCCGTACGAAGCACCGGTGGCCACGCAGAACGTCTTCCTCGCAGGCATCGGCGGCACCGGGATCGTCACGGTCAATCAGGTGCTCGCAACGGCGGCTTTGCGCGCCGGGTTCGAGGTCGAGAGCCTCGACCAGATCGGACTGAGCCAGAAGGCAGGACCAGTGGTATCGCACCTGCGGTTCGCTGCGAACGCCCTCGACCCGTCGAACCGCGTGACGCCGGGCAGTGCGGACTGCATCGTCGCATTCGACCTGCTGACCGCAACCGACAACAAAAACCTCGCCTACGGAAGTCCTGCGCGGACTGTCGCGGTGGCGTCGACGAGTCCGACTCCGACCGGAGACATGGTGTACGACAAGAACGTTCGGTACCCCGCTGCCGACGAGCTCGTGTCGCGCATGGCGACGGTGTCGTCGAAGCTCGTCCAGCTCGATGCATTGCAGGCGGCCGGGAAGCTGTTCGGCAACAACACAGCCGCTGCGAACTTCCTTCTGGTCGGTGCCGCCGTACAAGCCGGCGGACTGAAGCTGCCGCCCGCAGCGGTCGAGGAAGCAATCGGCATCAACGGTGTCGCGGTTTCGGCGAATATCGCCGCGTTCCGCTGGGGGCGAGTAGCTGTCGCCGATCCCGCAGCGTTCGCCGCCGCCACGGCGAGCGGAGAGGTTGCGCCGCGCAGTGTGGCTCCGGCCGAGTTGTTCTCCGGGGCGACGTTCGAGGGTGAGGTCCGCCGCTTGGTCGAACTTCGCGCCGGTCAACTTGTCGATTTCCAGAATGTGTTGGTCGCCAAGCGATATGTCGACCTGGTGCAGTCGGTGTGGGCTGCTGAGCAGGCCGTGACAACGCGGACTTCTTTCAGCGAAGCTGTGGCTCGTGGCCTGTACAAGTTCACGGCCTACAAGGACGAATACGAGGTTGCACGGTTGCTGGTCGATCCAGCGTTCCTTGCCTCGGTCGAGGGCGATGTGCCGAACGGGAAGAACCTGACCTACAAGTTGCACCCGCCGGCTCTGCGCGCCCTCGGCCGCAAGAAGAAGATCGGGCTGCGGCCGAAAAGCCATGGTGCACTGCGGCTTCTGGCTCACGGAAAAAGGCTGCGGGGTACGAAACTGGACCCGTTCGGTTACGCACACGTTCGCAAGGTCGAGCGGGCGTTGCTTGCTCAGTACACGGAGATGGTGAGTCGGCTCGCCGCAGATCTCGGACCCGACAGCTACGAAGTCGCCGTCGAAGCAGCCTCGCTCGCCGACGCGGTCCGCGGCTACGAGGGAATCAAACTCGTTGCTGTAGCGGACTATTGCGCGAAGTTGGCCGGATTGGGCATCGACACAGGAAAACTCGCCGAGCAGGTTGGCGACTGAGCAGCGCGCGGCTGGGCGGCTCTACCTGATCGGAGCCAGCCCGGCCTCGAGGCGCCCGATCTCGATGTGGTCGCGAAGCAGATCTACGACGCGTCGCACCGCGAGATTCGTTCGCAACGTGGCCCGGGTGCGTACCGCGATTCGACGCGTCGGTGTGGGGTCGATGAGCGGTACCGCGACCACCGATCGTGGCAACTCGCCGCAGCCGAGAACGGGCAGCACCGTGATGCCGACCCCCTCCGCGACGAACCTGATCCCGGTCGAGTAGTCGTGCGTTTCGATGTGGAAGGTCGGTGTGAAACCTGCTGCAGCACAGGCTTTCAGGGTGGCATCGCGGCATGGCCCGCGCGCGACGTCGTTGTCGACCCAGCGTTCGCTTTCGAGCTCTGCGATCCTGATCTCCGTACGGTCGGCTAGCCGATGGCCTCTCGGCAGTACGACCACGTACGGCTCTTCGAGCAGCGGCGCAACGTCGTACTCCGTGCTGCTCGCCAATGGGCTGCCCTCGACGAAGATCTCGATATCGGGGTCGGGTGTTGCGTCGACTGCCAACTCGATCAGTCGCAGATCGATCCGTAGTCCGGGAAATTCGTTGGTGATCGTCGCGATGATCGGCGGTATCCAGGCCGACCCGGCTGACGCGAAGTAGCAGACCGACAATCGGCCGGTGTGTCCGTCGCGAATGTCGGCGACAAAGGATTCGAACTCGGCCATTCGCTCCAGGACGCAGCCTGCCTCGTGCGCGACTGCACGGCCGGCGGCAGTCGGAACGACGCCGCGCCCCTGCCGTTCGATCAGGCTCAGGCCCGTTTCGCGTTGCAGCGCCGTGAGGTGCTGGCTGACCGCGGATGGGGTGTAGCCGAGGGTTGCTGCCGCTCCGTTGATGGAGCCGTCGGCCACAACCGCGCGGAAGACGCGAAGTCGATGCAGCTCGATCATGGGTGTGAATGTACAGCAATACTGAATTGAAGATAAGTAGAAATCGTTTGTGCTTATGTGTTGCGTGGTCGACAGTGGATGCATGACAGCTACCGCGATAGTGCCCGTGACCACGGAAGAAGCCGTTGGGCGGACGTGGCGCAACGAGTTGCCCGGCATGCCCAGCCTGCCCGTGCTCGCGGTTGTCACCACGGTCCTGCTGTGGGCGTCGTCCTTCGTGGTTATTCGGTCGGCCGGTGCCGTGTTCTCGCCGGGGGTCATGGCCCTGGTTCGGCTGAGCGCCGGATCGGCCGTGCTCGTGCTGATCGCGCTGCGCTACCGGCGGCCGCTGCCTCGTGGTCGCGCGCTCGGTCTGGTCATCGGCTATGGGCTGGCCTGGTTCGCCGGATACACCGTCTTGCTGAACTGGGCCGAACAGCACCTCGATGCCGGAACCGCGGCTTTGCTGGTCAACTTCGCGCCGATTCTTGTCGCGGTATTTGCCGGGGTGTTCATGGCCGAGGGCTTTCCGCGACCGTTGGTCGTCGGGATGCTCATCGCGTTTGTCGGTGTGGTGACCATCGCGGTCGGTGGTTCCGGTGGCGGCGCGAACGACTGGCTCGGCATCGTCCTCGGATTGATCACCGCTGTGCTGTACGCCGCCGGTGTGCTGATGCAGAAGGTCGCGCTGCGCACCGTCGACGCAGTGACGGCGACGTGGGTCGGGTGTGTGGCGGGATTCCTTGCGGTGCTACCCTTTTCGGGCGCCGCCGTGAGCGAGTTGTCGAACGCGCCGGTGTCGTCGATTCTCGGTGTCGTCTACCTGGGCGTCGGGCCGACCGCTATCGCATTCACCACGTGGGCGTACGCGCTCACGAGGACCGACGCCGGCAAGATGGCCGCCACATCGCTCGTCGTCCCGGCGATTGCGATCTTGCTGTCCTGGATCTTCCTCGGTGAAGTCCCGACGATTTTCGGATTCATCGGCGGCGCGCTGTGCCTGGGCGGTGTCGTCCTCACCCGCCGGACTCGGCCGCTGCGCCGGTCGCGGACGGACCATCAGGACGGGTCTGCGTAGAGGGTCGCGATCGTGGCGGCGCGATTACGCAGGATCGTGCGCAGCGATGCCGGCGTCAGGGCTTCGGCGCTCGTTGCCAGTTGCCACAGTGCCCATTCGGCGTGTCTCGAATCTTGGAAGGTCACTTCCATACGAAGCCAGCCGTCGGGGTCGGTTTCTTCCGTTCGGACGGCGAGTGCAGTGCCCACGAGTTCCTCGCGCCGCAACGGATCGACCCGAACCAGCACCGCGACCTGGTCGCCGCCGGTCCGGAACCTGGTACTTCGTTCCAGCCAGGCCCGATCGAGATCGACCCGGTTCGGTCGCTGCGCGGGTTCGGGCAGAGCCTCGGCGGCCAAGACCCGTGACAGCCGGTAGGTGCGATCCGCGCCGGATCTCGTCGCCAGCAAATATCCCTGGTCGCGCACCGTCACCAGGCCGATCGGGTCCACCGTGCGCCACATGGGGGCCTGGCCGCTCGCCGCGTAGTGGATGCGCAACTTGTTTCCGGCGAACACCGCGCGCCTGACCTCGGCCAAGACCGTAGCGGGTACGTCGTCGGCGATCTGCCGACGCGACAGCAGGTCGATCTCAGGGTCGATCAGTAGGCGCTCGGCGGCGGTCGCCGCGGTATCCCGATGACCGTCGGGTAGCGCGTCGACCACCTTCAGCATTGCCGACGCAACCGCCGAGCCGAGCCCGAACAGCTGGGCGCCGCGGCGCGATCCGGCGACCAGCAGGGCAAGCGCTTCGTCGTGGTTCAGTCCGGTGAGCTCGGTCCGAAACCCAGGAAGTAGTTCGAATCCGCCGCTCCGACCGCGTTCGGCGAAGACCGGGACGCCCGCGGTCGACAGCGCTTCGATGTCACGCAACACGGTTCGGGTGGACACTTCCAGCTCGTCGGCCAACTCGGTCGCAGTCAGCCGGCCACGCTGGCGCAACAGCAGCACCAGCGACACCAAGCGGTCGGCGCGCATACGAAAACTCTAAGCGAAATACACGACACAAGATGTCGTGATTCGCTGGGAGGCTTGTCGCTGGGTACATCGACGAATCGAATGGAGCTGATGTGGTAGCGGAACGAACGGCCATCAACCCGGTGACGTGGTCTCTGGAACTGGGGTTCAATCAGGGCGAGCTCGTCTCCGGGCAGACCCGGACGCTGTACTGCTCCGGGCAGACGGCCATGAGCGGCGACGGAAAACCCCAGCATGACGGTGACATGGGGGCTCAACTAGCGCTGAGTATCGACAACGTTGAGGCCGTGCTCGGCAAGGCCGGCATGGCTCTCGCCAACCTGGTCCGACTCAACGTCTACACAACCGATGTGGATCTGTTGTTCCAGCATTACGGCGTGCTGGCAGCGCGATTGGGCGCTGCCCAGGTGGCACCGACCACAACCATGCTCGGGGTCGAGCGGCTGGCAATCCCTGGCCAGCTGGTCGAGCTCGAGGCAACCGCCGTCGGGTAAATAGCATGGAGGCGGGTGATCTGTGGTGCTCAGAATGATGGCAGTCGGCGTCTACGGGTTCGATGGTGCGTCGTTCCTGCAGCAACTGGTGCACGCGGACGTCCGCCTCCTGCTCGACGTTCGCCAGCGGCGAGGCGTGCGCGGACCCGAGTACGCCTGGGCAAATTCGAGGCGGCTGCAGGCGGCGCTCGCCCAAGCCCGGATCGCCTACGAGCACCATCCTGAACTGGCCCCGACAACCGAACTGCGCCATGTCCAGTACGCCGAGGACGATCGCCAGGGGGTCGGCAAACGGTCCCGTCGTCACCTTGCTGCCGAATACACCCGCCGCTATACCGCCGAGATACTCGACTGCGCTGACCTCGCCCGGGTCGTGGCCGCGTTGCCGAGCAGCGGGGTTGCGGCGTTGTTGTGCGTCGAACGCGACCCCGAGGCGTGCCACCGTTCGTTGATCGCACAGCGGCTGACCGAGGAACACGGCATCACGTTCGAGCACTTGCGGCCGCTGTGACGGCGTATGGCGTTCCGTGCGGATCAGTCGAGCAGACGAGACCGTAGACGGGTCAGTAGGTCCGCGTCGACGCCGATCAGTTCGAGATAATTGGGGAAGCCGCCGTAGTCGGTGTCGACGACGTTCCACGCGGCGCTGATGAAGTCTTCGTGGACACCGAGCACCTTGTCGGAAACTTGCGTCAGGTCGCCGTTGCGCGCAACCACGAGCGCACGGAGGGGCGCAATCCCCTCGTTGCTGCGCTCGTAGTCGGCGAGGATGTCGTCGACCCTGATTCCGGCCGCACGCAACAGCGCTGCCATGATCCAACCCGCTCGGTCCTTGCCTGCAGCGCAGTGGACAAGCACGCCGCCATCCGAATCGGCGACCAGTCGGATCGTGTGCGCCAGCGCCGTCTGCGCGCCTTCGAGGACAGGAAATCGGCTGTATGCGTGCTCGAGTGCCGCTTCCGCGACAGCTGGCGTGAGTTTCCTGGGTTGCTCGTGCGGCGCCGAGCGGTCGTTGCTGTGGTCGTGGATGGGGGTCGAGTGAAGCGTGACGCCGTCGGGTAGCGCGTCGGCACCGTTGTACGCAATCTCGTGGCTACCGCGCAGGTCGACGACGTCGGTGATGCCCAATTCGAGCAGGGTGAGTCGCCCATCGTCGTCGAGGTTGCACAGTTCCGACGATCGAAACATGACGCCGGGCTTGATCTTTCGTTCGTCTTCGGTCGAGAGTCCACCGAGGTCGCGGAAGTTCCAGGCACCGGAAAGGCGGAACTGATCGACCATCACGATGTCGACGGTAGCCGAGCCTGCCGGCGGTGAGTTGCGACGTTGCCACTTCTAGTAACTATGGTGCCGCCTCGAACCTCCCTGTGAGTCCTCTCGCTGCATAACGTCACTTACACGGTTGCACGACTCGTAGTGAGGACACGCGATGGCCACCACCCAGCGTCGATCGAACACCCGGCAATGCCAACGATTGGTAGGCGGCTGGGGCGGCAAGGTCTACCGGCACGGCGGAACGGTCCGCCGCGAGACCGGACCCTGGACGCCCGCGGTTCATGCCTTGTTGCAGCACCTCGAGTCGGTCGGCTTCGCGGGCGCACCTCGGGTGCTGGGTGTCGATCGGGACGGGTTCGAGGTGCTGACCTTCATCGACGGTCAGACGTGCGGAGGTAACGCGGGCTGGCCCGGCTGGGGCCGTGCCGACGAGAACCTGGTCCGCATCGCCAACCTGTTGCGTCGCTATCACGATGCGGCCGAGACCTTTCGGCCCGCACCCGGAGCACTGTGGCGAGGTGGCCGTCGTGAGCTGCAGGCGGGGGAGATCATCGGGCACAACGATGTCAGCCTCGCCAACCTCGTCGCCGACTCGCACGGTCGCGTGCACTCGCTGATCGACTGGGATCAGGCCGGTCCGACGACTCGTCGCGCGGACCTTGCCTACGCCGCATGGCAGGTCGTCGGCCTGCACGCGCCCGGCCATGCCCGACATCGCGGATGGACGAGACGGCCCGACGTGGCGCGCCGCCTCGCGACATTCCTCGACGCATACGGACTCGCTGACCGCGACGGGTTCGTCGACGATGTGTGCAACCGAATCGCTCGATCAGTCGGCGAATTGATCAGCGAAGCCACGCGAACGGGTGCCTCCGTCGCCGATTTCGTCGCGCTCCTCGAGGGGGACATCGAGTTCGTTCGGGCGAATCGCGCGGCGCTCGAGCATGCGATCACTGCGGACGTCCGGGCGCGGCTCGCAGCCTGATGGATGTCCGGCCGGAGACGGCTAGGATTCCGACGTGCCCCATCTCGTTCTCACGGCCATCGGTGACGATCGCGCCGGACTGGTTTCCGCGCTCGCCGACGTCGTCGCCTCCCATGACGGCAACTGGGAAGAAAGCCAGCTGGCCGAACTGGCCGGAAAGTTCGCCGGCATCGTCGTAGTGCGAATCCCGGCGGACCGCATCGACGAATTCATCTCGGCCACACGCACTCTCGACGGATTTCTCGACGTCTCCGTCTACGTCGGCAACGCTCCCGATGCCGCCGATCCCGACGCGACGCGACTGACGGTTGCTGTCCTCGGGAACGACCATCCGGGCATCGTCCACGAACTGTCTGCCGCGCTCTCCGCACACGGGCTGAGTATCGAGCGGATGACCACCAACACACGGGAAGCGCCGATGGCGGGTGGCCTGCTGTTCGAAGCAACCATCGAGGTTCGAGTCCCGCCGCCGACCGACTTCGCGGCCGTTCGGGCCGAACTCGAACGCATCGCCGCCGATTTGTACGTCGACCTCGGGATCGATCAGACCTGAGCGGTGCGACCGAGCTTTGCGGTCCGGTATGCGCGCGGTCCCATACCGTGCCAACGCCGGAATGCTTGCGAAAAGCTGGAGATCTCGACATAGCCGAGTCGCTCGGCAGTCTCGCCGACCGTCAGCCGTCCGGAGATCAGCATTTCCTCCGCCAGTCGCTGCCGTACCTCTTCGAGGAGTCCCCGGAACGACGTCCCTTCCGCAGCCAGACGATTGCGCAGGGTCCGTGCGCTGATTGCAAGCATGCGTGCAACCTGATCGGAGCTGGGTGGACTGCCGGGGCGGGCCAGCAGGAGGTCGCGCACCTGGCCGGACGTGCCGGTGCGAGCCTGACGCTGCTCCAGTAGGTCCCGGCATTGTGCCTGGGTCAACGCGGCGGTGTACTCGTTTGCCTGTGGCAGAGGTCGGTCGATGAGGTCCTTGGGCAGCAGGACGACGTTCTCGTCGGCGCCGAATTCGGGACGCACCCCGAAAGCCTGTGTGTAGGGCGCGGTGTCGTCCGGTGCCGGGAACGTGAACCGCGCTTGCATGGTGGGGACCCAGTTTGTGAAGAGCTCTTTCTCCAGCACCCGGATCGCAGCGGCATCGCGCTCGACCGCGAACCGCCGTAGTCGGTCGGGGGTGTCGGAAGCATCCAGCACGAGCAGAAATTCGTCGTCTGTTTCGCGAGTGCGAATGCGTGAGAACGCGAAGGTCAGGTCCAGATATCGCAATCCGACTTCGACGGCGCTGCGCAGGGCCGGGCTACTGATCAGGGCGAACCCGAAAATCCCGTACGTCGTCAAGTGATAGCGGTTGCCGACCTGGAGGCCGAGATCGTCGGGGTAATCGAGCTCTTCGAGCAGATTGGCGATGACCGTTTGTTCCTGACGCGCCGTCACCTCGGCGTCGGGCTGTCGCAGTAGATCGACGGTCAGCCCGGCACCGCCAAAGCACAACTGCGCCGGAACTCCGCGCTCGTCGGCCACACCGAGGACGACCAGGATGCTCGTCGGCGTGCGCGGCATGTCCCAGTCCACGTCGTCGAGGGTAGCGGGAATTTCGATCGATGATTGAAGGTTCAACTACGCATGGAGAAATTCGGGTTTCTATCGTTCGGAAACTACGGCGCCGGTCGGGGATCGATGGTCGCCGACGCTCACGCTTCGTTGCACCAAGCCATCGACCTGTCGGTCCGCGCAGACGAACTCGGCGTCAACGGCGCGTACTTCCGGGTCCACCATTTCGCCCGGCAACAGTCGGCGCCGATGACACTGCTGGCTGCGATCGCGGCACGAACCAAGCACATCGAGGTCGGTACCGGTGTGATCGACTTGCGCTACGAAAATCCGCTCTACCTGGCCGAGGAGGCCGCCTCGCTGGACCTGATCGCCGATCAGCGCATCGCCCTCGGGATGAGCCGAGGATCGCCCGAAACCGTGACGCGCGGCTACGAGGCGTTCGGCTACACCACCAGCAAAGACCCGAGAGGCGCAGATATCGCGCGGGAGAAGTTCGACTTGTTCCTCGCGGCAATCGACGGAGAGGGCATCGCCGCCGGCGATCCGCGCGTGACAGGCAGCAACCGTCCGCAACCGATCCGACCGCTGTCGCCAGGGCTCAAGAGCCGCATCTGGTGGGGTTCGGCGACCAGGGACAGCGCCGAGTGGGCCGGCCGTCAGGGCGTGAACCTCATGTCCTCAACGCTGCTCACCGAGGACGCGGGCATACCGTTCGCGGACCTGCAAGCCGAACAGATCGCGCGATTCCGGGCCGCCTGGGACGAAGCCGGGCATCCGGGCACGCCGCGAGTATCGGTGAGCCGCAGCGTCTTTCCGCTGATCAACGACCTCGATCGGGCGTATTTCGGCGCGACCGATGCCGATCAGGTAGGAGTCATCGATGGCTACCGATCGACCTTCGGCAAGACGTACGCCGCCGAACCGGACGTCCTGATCGAGCAGCTGCGCGCCGATGCAGCCGTCATGTCGGCCGATACCCTGATGCTGACCATCCCGGTGGCACTCGGTGTCGACTTCAACATGCACGTGCTGGAGTCGTTCGCCACCCATGTCGCTCCGGCGCTCGGCTGGAACCCGGCAAATCAGCGAGTGGGAAGCCGAGTCTGAAACGGTTGCGCGGTGCGCTCCCGTCACCGCGCGATCGGCGCCCGGGAGTCGGGCACACCTGCGTAGTCGGGCAGCTCGACGCCGTTGATCGCGCGCCCGATAAGGTCGGTGAACCACTCGCTCTCGAAGTCGACGCTCGGTTCGGCGTCCGGTCCGGTGGCTTCACGGCTGTGCACATGCAACCGGCCGATCTCCTGGTTGGCCTCGACGAACGAGCGCATGTGCCGCTCGTACGCAGCGAACCCGGCTTCCGGGTCCCAGTCGGCGGCGGCCAACTCGCCGGCAAGTAGGTACGCGCCGACCAAGGCGAGCCCGGTGCCGGCACCCGACATCGGTGATGCGCTGAACGCCGCGTCACCGAGCAGGCCGACGCGACCGCTCGACCAGCGGTCCATCACCACCTGGGCGACCTGGTCGAGGTAGAAGTCCGGGGTGTCGTCGAGATGCGCGAGGATGCGCGGAGTCAACCAGCCGAAGTCGGCCATCTGCTCGCGCAAAAGGCTCTTCTGAGCCTCGATATCGCGATAGTCGACGGCGAAGTCGGCCGCGGGAAAAGACAACATGGCCATCGCACGGGTCGGGTCCCCGATGGGCCGCAGACCGGCGGAGCGACCAGACTCCTGGTAGTCGATCACCCAACGGTCCACGTCGAACTCGTTGGGCACTGTGTAGAAGGCCAGCACGAGCCCGAGGTGGCGGACGTACCGCTCGCGCGGCCCGAAGACCTGCTCGCGCAGCGACGAGTGCAACCCGTCCGCCCCGATGACAATGTCGAAGCGCTGCCGGTCGCCGCTCGCGAAGAGGACGTCGACCCCGTCGGCGTCCTGGGTGAGCTCGGCGATCCGGTTGCCGAAGATGTACGCGACGTCGTCGTGGGTGTCGTCGTAGAGCACCTGGGACAGAGTGCCGCGCAGGATTTCGATCTCCGAGATGTAACCGTCGCCGCCGTCGTCGTCCGCGCGGTAGGTCTCGAGCACTTTCCCGTCGACGTCCACGGTGTACGCGCCGGCGGTATCGGTGCGGGCCGCGCGAACCTCCGCGTCCAGCCCCATCCGCCGGATCACCTCTTTCGCGATCCCACGCGCATCGACCGCCTGCCCACCGGGCCGCAAACCGGGCGCCCGCTCGACCACGGTGACCTCGGCCCCGCGCCGAAAGAGCCAGTGGGCCAACGCCGGTCCCGCGATGCTCGCCCCCGCAACCAACACTTTGATACCGCTCATGTTCGCCCCCGCTCACCCGTCCAGGCCACTTTTCGGATCGTACAGCGGCTTGGTTCGCACGGCTAACGAGCCCGGCGAGGATGATACGTGGATCCGTGACGGTCGAGGGACTCGTCTGGTGCTCGTCCTGTTGAAAGGTGTTCACCAATGGTCCGGCGTGCGAATCCTGTGCGGCCTTCGTAGATTAGGCACGTGTTAACGACTCGCTGGGCACGCATGTGGCAGGCGGTCATTTACGTCGTGACGGTGCTTCTTGCTCGCGTTTGGATGGCGACGACCTGCAACGCGTGCCGACACACCGCCGCTCAGTTTCACGCGGCTGTGAGGCGGTCGCCCGGTCAGGTGCTGATCCGCCCGAGGATCGAGCACTTGGCGCAGTACTCACTGCGCCCGGCAATCGGTAGGAAAAGTTGGCCGCATTTATTGCACTGCGGGCGGTCAATCCGTCCCCAACCAAACCGCGCGGTCTTGTCGTGCGACGCGTACGGCCTGATCATTTTCGCCTGCATGAAGACTCAGGCATGGGCGTGTTTCGCCGCCGGCTTCCCACGCCGTGCGGCTCGGAGAACCGTTAGGTCGATACGGCTGGGCCGCGAGTCCTTTAAACTCGACTAGGCGGTTCATGTCGTCGTTCGAGATCAGGACACATCGGTCAGTACGACCGAGCTGTGCGGGAACGATGAGGCCGAGTGGTGCTTGTTCGGCGACATCGTCGATCGTCACCCCGCTCCGCACTTCGCTGAGGTCGTCGTGCCGTCCGCCGCAGAATGTCTCGCGAGTTAGCGGAGTCGAACCGGGTCGATCCCGGCAGCGGCAGCGTCCACGACCGTGAGGTAACCGTGGTTCTCGACGGCTACCTCCAGCACACGATCAAACACTGTCAGGTGCAATACCGTACTTAACGGCACGGTATTGCACACAATGGGTACGTTTCAAACGATGTGGATCGGGATTCAGCAGCACTCGGTGATATGCCTCCTCGGTCGTTGTACGGACGGTAGGCCGTACGCCGAACTGGCGGTGCTGTCCGGCTTGTCGGCAACGCCGGGACCGCTCGACTTCGTAGCTACCCGCAGCACACACGGCAGCAGGCAGTCCAGACGGCCGGGCACTGTCCCGTGGGGAGAGCAACTAGCGCTCCGAGGCCGCAGCTGTGCCCGCATCCGAAAAGCGTGGAGAGTTCCGCCGGATGCTCATCCGTATTGATGATACGAATGTTCAACACGTGAACTGGCGGGCTGGTGCCGTCCGGTCGTCGGGTCGATCCCCGGAAGGAATATTGCATGAAGTCCGACAAGGAGAAGGACCGGCTTCTTTCTGGCATCGATGTCGATCGGCCGGAGATCGTGATCGGCCTTGTCGGGGCGATTGGAACGCGACTCGGTGAGGTGGAGGCCAAGCTCGAGCGCGCGCTCACGAGTGTTGGCTACCGGACGAGCCGTCTTCGAGTGAGCGCGGCGATCACGGAGGCCACCGCTCGCCGAGCCGCCGAGATACCGGAATCGCTCACCAAGGTCGATCGATTGATGGACCAGGGCGACTTTCTTCGCGAACAGATCAAGCACGGTGGTGCGGCTGCAGCGCTCGCGATCACCGAGATCGCGGGCGAACGAAACGAGGGTCTTACGGGCGGCGAGTCTCGCGCCGAGCGTGAAGGTTTTGCCACAATCGTCCGACAGTTGAAGCATCCGAAGGAAGTCCAGCTGCTCCGAGCTGTATACGGACCGAGGTTCATCCTGATCGGTGCTTGGGCGCCGGAGGAGGAGCGACGGAAAGCCACCCAAGATTCGCTACGCAGCCATCATCCGGGAGAGTCGGCGTCGTTCTATACCGACAATGCCGCGCGGCTGACCGAGCGCGACGAGAAAGACGCCACCAAGCCGCTCGGTCAAAGCGTACGGAAAACGTTCGAACTGGCTGACGCTTTCGTGGCTCTCATCCCAGGACAAGATTCCGCAGATCAAATCAGCAGGATCGTGGAGTTGTTGTTCGGGAGCCCATTCATCACACCTACTCGCGACGAGCACGCCATGGCTCACGCGGCAGCCGCAAGCCTGCGTTCATCGGATGCCGGTCGGCAGGTCGGCGCAGTTGTCGCCGACGAGGACGGTGAGATCTTGGTGACCGGGGTCAACGAGGTTCCCAAACCTGGTGGCGGGCAGTACTGGCCGGACCACAATCCGGATCATCGAGACTTTCAGTCCGGCTTCGATGTCAACGAACGGCTGAAACTCACTCTGATCACCGACATCCTGGCGAAGTTGCAGCAGGCAGGGGGCTGGCTGTCGGCGAAGTGTCAGGACGAGGAGTTGAGCAAGCTGGCGCACCGAGCGGTCGTCGACGGACCGTTGACCGACAGTCGTGTGACCGGCATTCTCGAGTTCGGTCGGGTTGCGCATGCCGAGATGGCGGCGATCTGCACTGCGGCGCGTCGGGGGACTGCGATCGGTGGTGAAACGATGTACTCGACCACCTATCCGTGCCATGAATGTGCTCGGTTGATCATTGCCAGCGGGATACAACGGGTGGTGTACATCGATCCGTACCCGAAATCTCAGGTGCCGGAGATGTATCCCCATCAGATCGTCGACGGAAGTGCTCCGACTACGAATCGATCGGACGTAGTGACGTTCGAACCGTTCCGGGGTGTGGCTCCACGCCTGTATCGATCTGTGTTCATGATGCCTGACCGCGGGCGAGAGGACCTGACCGGCGAATACGCGTCGTGGGATGCGGCTGAGGCTGCACCCCGGCTCGTCGCGGACGCCGAAGCCATCCATTCCGTCATCGACGTCGAGCAGGGGGTGATCGGCGAAACACGGAAAGTGCTCGCTGAACTCGGCTTCCTTCCCGCAGGTGGGAGCCACGCCGACAGCGAGAAAGCCGTGCAGAGCTGACCCCGTGTCCCGGATCTCTAGATTTGTCGGTGTCGTGTGGTGAGATATCTACAAGGGTATGGTTTGGGTGGATCTGGAGGGTATGTTGAGCGAATCGCGAATGATGGCCGAGTTTGCCCGAGCCGAGGCACGTGCAAGTAACAATTCTCAGGGTGGTTCTCGACCGGTAATCGTTCGGTCGACCCCGGTCACCCGCGCGAGTGTCATGCGGAGCAATCGCTCGTCGTCGACCCGAAGCAGCAAGGGTACGACGAGGTAGCAATCGGAACCGTCGAGTATCTGGACGAACCGGTTGCGGGAACACCGCGACTGGTTCACTGCATGTAAGTCGGCGAGTCAACGGGCCTCACAATGCTGGATACTCATTCCTGTCGCCAGAGCCTTCGGCGTAGTCGGTCCCACCGCGTACTGTGCTGTTGCTTACCTTCCGGCTTGTGCGACGCGTCGGGTATGTCTAACGGTCCGTCGTCGCTACCGGTCCATTCATCGTACTTGAGCGCAAATCGGTCCTGTGTCCGGTTGCGGGCGATCTCGATCGGGGAGAACTGTCGAGCAGGGTGGACGCGCCCACGATCGAGGACGTAGTGGGACCGGCATGGCAGGGTCCAATTCCCCACGGACGGCCACAGCGAGATGTTGTGCCCGTCGTAGGTGATGGACCACTGTGCCGGGGAGAGCGGGGTGACGACCTCCTGGCCGCATCCACAGGCGCAGAGGTGCATGCAGGTGCCGAACTCGATGGACACGTAGAACACGCCGGCGTCAGGGGCGGTCGGGAACATGTCGACGAACTCGGGCCTCAGGCGTTCGATCTTCACTCGCCGGTCTCCTCGTCGGGCGCCTCGTTGGTGACGTCGTTGGTGTAGATCGAGTAGGTCGCGAACGTCTCACCGGTGCCGTCGGCGTAGAAGCCGAGAGAGCGTTTCCACCGGCCGACGGCGAGCGTCGCGTTCAACGCATTCAGGTCGGCTACTTGGATGTTGCGGTCATAGTCGTCGCGTTCGACTGCAGGTTTCGGGATCCGCGCCAACGCCGCAGCAGTGTCGCCGCCGGGTGCGGCGAAGACGATCCGGAGCAAACCCGACAGCTTGGCGTCGATCTCTTCCACACCCATACCGACATCGATGAACGGAATCCCGCGCCGGGACAGATGAGCGGCAATCGTCGGCTTCATCGTCGCGTCGTCCATCGCGACGAAGACGAAGGTTGCGCCGTCGAGGAGGGCCAAGTTCTCGGCGGTGATACATGTGCGCTCGGTTGCGATGCCGGTGTGCATCCGCCCGTACAGATCGGCGAAGTAGTCGACCTTCGCGGGGCGTTCACGCAGCTGGTCGAGGGCCGCTGCACCGGGGGCCCGAAACGCGTTGTGGTTGTCGAAGGTGTCGTCGTCGACGAGCAGGATGCTCTCGACGGGTGTCTTGGCGACCTGGTCGAGGATGTAGCCGCCGGTGCCGCCGAGTCCGATGATGACGATCCGCTGCTCGAGGAACACCTGGTTGAGCGCGGCGAGCCCTGCGCGCGAAGAGGCGGTGTCGCGGTAACGGAAGGGCAGGTCGTCTTCGGCTTCCTGCCACGCCGCGCCGGGCGTGGCGATCACGTTGTCGTCGAGCGCCATCGCGGGGTGGCTCAGAATGCGGACGTAGGCGGTGACCTTTTCGTACTGGGACGGGTAGCCGTCAGGGCCGGGTTTGCTCGACAACATGAACCGCGCGGCGAGTTCGTCCGAAACGACTCGGGCCTCGGGGTTCGCCAGGCTCAGCGGCACGCCGTGCTCGTTGCACGGTGTCGTGCCGCCGAACCAGATCCGGTGGTCGGTGTCGGAGACGATCCGCTCACCGCTGACGGTCACGGGGTAGGTGAGGAACCCGTAGGTGACGGTCCTGTCGACCGTCACGTACGGGATTTGGCGTATCAGAAGGTGGTTGGCCACGATGCTGACGTCGTATCCGTCGTAGAGGAGACGGCGGAGGTCGCCATCACGAGCGAGAGGTGCGGTAGACATCGAACACCATCTTGTTCTTGACCTTGACACTGCGGCCCGGGGTGAGCGAGCCCTCACGCTTGTCCTGGTGACCGCGAGTGAACCGGACCGTCACCTCCTCGCCGTCGCCGACCGGATGGCCGGGATACGTGAGTTCGACGACCTCCTCGTAGGAGATCGTCCGCTCCGCCCACTCGTGCGGTCGCGTGTTCACCACAATCGTGACCGTGCGGTCGTGGTGCTCGTGACCGACCGTCGTCTCGATCTCGGGTGCCGTCATAACGCTGCTCCTGTTCTGTATCGAATGTAACGCACTGCTCGAAATATCGAGCAGTGCTAGCATAGCAGGCATGACCGACATGTCGAGCAGTGCACGCAATGTGGGGCAACGTTGACGGGCGGGCCCACCGTCGATGTGAAGTCGCTACACGCGGCGATGGACGCAGCCCGCGCGCAGGCCGGCCTGTCGTGGCGACAAGTCGCGAAAGAACTCGGAGTCAGCGCCTCGACCATCTCTCGGATGGCACAAGGTCTTCGGCCTGACGTGACCGCATTCGCGGCAATGACCACCTGGCTCCGGATGCCGGCCGAGAAGTTCTATCAGAACGCTGATCGATCGGATCGAGACCCGGACCTCGTGGCGTCGCTAGGACCGTTGCTTCGAGCACGAAGCGACCTGACCGAGAAGGATGTCTCCTACCTTGAAGACGTCATCGCAGCAGCCGCCCGCCGATTCAAATCCGAGCGCGAAGAGAGCCCCGATTAGACGGCGGACCGCGTGGACACAATCGCGCATGCGTGAGGTCGCCCAGGAGGAACGCAGCGGCCTCGGGTTGAACGACCATGAGCCGCTCGACCCCTATGCCCTCGCCCGCGAGCACGGCATACCCGTATACACCCTATCCGACCTGCGCGACCACGATCTGGAACCCGACGCCCTGGACCACTTCCACGGAGCAAGCACCTCGTCGTGGTCGGCTGCTCTAATCCCGTTCGATACGGCGAGAATCATCGTCGAAAACGATGCGCACTCGCTGGTGCGACGGCGCAGCAACATTGCCCACGAACTCGGTCACCATCTCCTCGAGCACTCCTTCGACAACGTCATCCTCGGCGAGGACCACAAGCGGCAGTTCGACACCCACCAGGAAAAGCAGGCGAAGTTCATGTCGGGTGAACTTCTGATTCCCGACAAAGCCGCTCGCCGCGCCGCATACGACAACTGGGACAACGCCCAGGTTGCCCGCGCCTTCGCCGTCAGTGAACAGTTCGCCCAGATGCGAATGTATGGCGCCAGGGTGATCGCCGAACGGGCCGCAAAGAAATTCGGAATCTCCCGGTAGCCTTCACCGTGGGATCAACGGTGATATGACCCGCGCCCGGCTCGGTTCGCACGAGCCGGTGCGGTCCGACAGTGAGTTCGGTGGCCCGCGTCAGTCCAGCACCCGTTCGCAGAACCGAGCCCGGCCAGCTCGCCCCGACGGTTCGGAACTCTCTTCGTCGGGCTGATTCGGTGCGAGGACAATCGTGAATATGCATGGACCCGATTTGCCTCCGGCAGACATGCCGTTCGATATCGACTCTTTCGTGCACCGGTGGCCCACCGCGGTCGAAAAGAGCGAACTCGTCGACGGCCGCGTGTTGTTGTTCACCGGGATATTCGACGAGCGCGACGCCGTCATCGCGCGGCACACCTATCCGGGTCGGATCGTGCTGGTCAACCAGGGCGGCAGCCCGGAAGTCCGTCCCGGCGGCGACAGTACCGACCCGCAGTCCGTGGTCGACCGCTACCGCACCGACAGTCGATGACAGAAGGGACAATCATCTTGTGACCGATTGGCTGTCGTCGTTCGTCGACTCGCTGGAGCCCGCCGCTCCCCAAAGGACCGTGGTGTCGGTGCGAACCATTCGCGCCGCGATCGAGGCTGCGCTGATGTCTTACACGCGTATCGATCTCGAGGTCGTTCTCGCCGACGAGCTGAAAATGCCATGGACACAGGACGATTCCCCCTCGGATCCTCGTTACACGAAACGCGACCTGATTTCGGCTTACACCGAGGACTGGACCCTGCCGCAGCTCATCGGACTGGCGAGGCGCGTCGTCGCCGAATGCGACGCACCGGCAACCAGCGAGTTGCCGCAGCTCATCGCCGAGTTCGACAAGCGCGGCGGGGTCGCAGCGGCCCCGAAGAACTTGATCTTCGCCGCGAACGGTCCCAAACCGGAACTCGTCCTCCGCGACGCTGTCAACAACGACATCGAGATCACCAAGAACGCGGAGTTCTGCCTCGTCTTCGACGACCCCGTCCCGGCAGACGGACTCACGTTCGCGCACATGGTCGACTGGTGGCGGCGGCGCGAGCGCATGGGCGACGACCTCGACGACCGTACGGTCGGGCTGGGTCTCCATCAACGGCTCGTCGAGAGCCTGGGCGACAACGACGCCGAAAAGCTGATCTTCGACGTCTACTGCCGCCGTTACAGGGCGCACGGCTTCGGAATTCCCGCCCTGATCCCGCAGGTCTACCTTCACTACGACCCGTACACGAGTCGGCACCGTGGTGACAAGAACAAGCCGCTTGCACGTCAGCGCATGGACTTCCTGCTCCTCTTCAGCGACCGGCAAAGGGTTGTCATCGAACTCGACGGCAAGCAGCACTACTCCGACGGCAACGGTCGCGCCGATCCGGCCCTCTACGCTCGAATGGTCGCCGAAGATCGCCGGCTCCGACTCGACGGGTACGAGGTCTATCGATTCGGCGGTGCAGAACTCACGGCGCCGGACGCGCAAGACATGCTGACGAAATTCTTCGACGACCTGCACCGGCGCATGACCTAGACACCGGGGTACAGAGTGCCGCAATCGTTTTATCTTGCGATGCCGATGTCGACCACTCGAGCAGGGGACGGCGCCACCTCTATCGGTCGTCGCACGTGCCGACTTAACCGCGGACGGCACGGGACTTGATGCACGCACCGTCGCCGGGCAGGTCGAGTAGCGCGTGGACCCTTTCAGATTAACGCGACAGTGCGAAAGCGTCGACAGCCCAGCGACGAAGCAGGTCCAGCTCACAGATCTCACACGCGCCGCGGGTTGCGGATCGGATTTCAGCGGGTCTTCGTGAACTCCTCTCGGGATCTGGGCGATATTTCGGCCGATCCCGTTTGCCCGCAGCACTGCTGCTGCGTGTAGTCGCGCGTGAACTCCTTTGTGCGCCGGCCGCAACGACTGGCAGCGTGGCTGCGTCGGCTCAGGAAACCCCGTTCGGGTAAACGCAGCACCAGTGCTAACACACCGGATTTCGCATTCTCGAGGTTCCGTCTGTCGGGCCGCGGATTTAGGATGATCAATAATCGGTCACCACAATCGAACCGTGCCCATCGGGTGCGGCAGCAGGATTGTCGCGCAGGCGACGATCGACTCGATAGCCGATGCCTAAGGGTGGTGATCTAATCCGGCAATTGCCTCGCACATGGTGAAAGACACTTACGGCAATCGGTGTCATTCTGATCAGCTGCCAGCGATTAACCGTCATGGCGTTCTGCATGAGGAGTTCTGCACTCATGACGATACTTCTCGTGTCGCCTGTCCGCGCCAGGCCTGCGTCGCTCCTATCAGCTTGGCTGACCGGTGTCTGCGTATACCCGTGGGGGCGCGTCGTACCGGTCCGTCACGATTGTGTGCGGCCGGTGCGACGCGTGTGTACTGCGTCCGGGGACGACCCGCTGGTGGTCTCGCGGCGACGGGGGCCTGATCAGGCCGCCGCCCTGGTGGGATCCTTCGACACGCCCCGGGATGTCCCCCGGCTGACCGTCGCGCGACTGCGGTCGACGTGGCTGACCTCTGTGCTGACCGACCTCGCACTAGGGGAAGTGTTCGCAGCGGCGGCAATCGTCAGCGGCAAAGCCTTTTCGGACCTTTCCACATACCTCCCCGCGGCGGAGATCGGCTGACCCGGTTGGCGCTGGCTCGCCGGAGGAGGGTCGTGATGGTGGCGCGCACCGCAGAAGAGTTGCTCGCCCGGTAAACGCCGCAAATCGCGACTGAGAAATGGTCACTGATCGGGCCGTTCGTGCGGTCGGTGATCCGCGAGGCGTACCCGACGAACACGCGTGCGAAAGTGTCGGCCGGCCGGATCGGCGAGGTCACCGCGCTCGTGTCGTGGGCAGTCGACGAAGGATTGCCGCTCGAACCCCCACACGAGGGAAATACCCCGTTGAGCCGATGACGGGAATCGAACCCGCGTGTCAAGCTTGGGAAGCTTGCGTTCTGCCATTGAACTACATCGGCGTGCGCGGCGATCAGCCTCGCGAGGCCCCACTTTAGCAGCGGTTGCTGCCGGACGCGGGACCCGTACGGGCACCGGCTAGCCTCAGCACTGTGCTGCTCTCCGATCGCGATATTCGCGCCGAGATTTCCGCTGGTCGCCTAGGCATCGAGCCGTTCCGGGCGGACCTTGTCCAGCCGTCGAGTGTGGACGTCCGGCTGGACCGGATGTTCCGTGTTTTCAACAACACGCGTTACACGCACATCGACCCGGCGCAGCAGCAGGACGAGCTGACGACTTTGGTCGAACCTGGCAAGGGTGAGCCGTTCGTGCTTCATCCTGGCGAGTTCGTGCTGGGGTCGACGCTCGAGCTGTGCACCTTCCCCGACGATCTCGCCGGACGGCTCGAGGGTAAGTCGAGTCTCGGTCGCCTGGGTTTGCTGACGCACTCCACGGCGGGCTTCATCGATCCGGGTTTCAGCGGGCACATCACGCTCGAACTGTCCAACGTGGCTAATCTTCCGATAACTTTGTGGCCCGGCATGAAGATCGGCCAGTTGTGCCTGATCAGGTTGACCAGCCCGGCGGAGAATCCGTACGGGAGCGCTGTCGTCGGGTCGAAGTACCAAGGTCAACGCGGTCCGACCCCCTCGAAGGCATATCTTAACTTCGAGAACTGGACGTACGAGTAGTTCTCCTGTTTGCGGGCTCCAAACGACCAAAATGTTCGATAAACAAACCAGAAGTATGTAATCGTGGCCCTCCACCTACCCAAAGTGTGAGTTACCCCCTAGTATTCGAGTCTGACGTCCTTCGGGGGGACGGCAAACATTCACAGTTGCTCTCCTGAGGGTTGGTGCATTTTTATGAGCTTTCGAGACCGCGGCGGTGCATCTGTCGACGTCCCAAAGTTTTCGGAAACTCATTGGCACTCCGAGCGTGAACGGTGGCAGGCCGAATACGGCCGCCGCCTCCAAGTCGCAGACACGCTGATAGTTTGCGCGTCGGTTGCTGTGGCGCAGGTCGTGCGCTTCGGCGGCGTCGATGAAGGCTCGCTGAGCTGGTTCGGCAACACGGAGGTCGGCTACACGGCGGTCTCGCTTGCCATCGCCGCGATCTGGATCGGCTGCTTGTCCCTGTTCAGCACCCGTTCGCCGCGAGTGATCGGCGTGGGGCCCGAGGAGTACCGGCGCATCACGTCGGCGACCCTTCGTCTCTTCGGCCTCATTGCCATCGTTTCGCTGCTGTTCCGAGTCGAGTTTGCTCGCGGATATCTCGCGATCGCACTGCCGCTCGGCTTGCTCGGTCTGATGCTGAGCCGCCGCGCGTGGCGCCGCAACGTTCTCGTTCGTCGTGCCAACGGCGACTACATGACGTCGGTGCTGGTCGTCGGCGGTCGCGACGCCGCGCGGGCGATGACGACAGCGTTCGCACGCGACAAGTCGTCGGGTTTCCGCGTCGTCGGTGTATGCACGCCGTCGCGCCGGCAGGGCGATGCGCCGACCTTTCATGTGGAAGGCCTCGAGATCCCCGTTATCGACGATGCGACCTCGGTTGCCGACGCAGCTCGCATGACCGGTGCCGACACGGTCGCGGTAGCCGCAACCGAACGCCTCGGCGCCCAGCGGCTTCGGGAACTCCTGTGGGAGCTCGAGCCATTGGGCATCGACCTGGTCGTGAACCCCGGTGTCGTCGACGTCGCAGGTCAGCGGATCGAGGTTCGGCCTGTTGCCGAGATGCCGCTCGTGCACGTCGAGAAGCCGCAGTACGACCGCGCCAAGTCGTTCAGTAAGACGTTGTTCGACTTCTGCTTCGCTTTCTTTGCGGTCCTCGCGGTTGCGCCGGTCCTCATCGCGGTTGCGATCGCGGTCAAACTCACCAGCCACGGACCGGTGTTCTACAAGTCCGAGCGCATGGGTATCGACGGTAAGCCGTTCCAGATGATCAAGTTCCGCAGCATGTTCGTGGATGCCGACAAGCACCTCACTGCGCTGATGGAAATGAACGAAGGCGCCGGGTTGCTCTTCAAGATGAAAGACGATCCGCGAGTGACGGCGGTCGGAAAGGTCCTGCGACGTTTCAGCATCGACGAGCTTCCGCAGTTCTTCAACGTGCTGCGCGGCGAGATGAGCGTCGTCGGACCGCGGCCGCCGTTGCGTCGCGAAGTAGAGGCCTACGACGGCAAGGTACGCCGCCGTCTGCTGGTCAAGCCGGGCGTGACCGGCCTCTGGCAGGTCAGTGGACGTTCGGATCTGTCCTGGGACGAGTCGGTCCGGCTCGACCTCTCCTACGTCGAGAATTGGTCGATGGTGCAGGATCTGCTGATCATCAAGAAGACCCTCAGTGCGGTCGCGAACAGCGACGGAGCATACTGAGCGACCTGCAGCGCAGTGGCAGGCTCTTGGTCTATTCGGATAGTCCGTCTATGCTCTGCCCAGCAGTCGTCAGGACTGGCAGAATTCACTGGGCAACTCGTCGTTACGTACCGGTAGAATCACTGCAGACCACAAGCAACGGGGGCTTGTGTGCATCTAGCGCACGACGAATGAAAAAGGGCTGTCCATGACTTCGGTTCTCGGGGTATCGGTGGGGGCGAGTGCGATTCGTATCGCGCGCCCCTCCGTTGCTGTCCCCGAAAACGGTGGCACCGGGCAGTCGTTCGACATCCAGTCGGTGGACGTTACGCGCAGTCGCGCCGAGGAACTCGCTGCCGAATCTATCGGCGTGGCGATGGAATCGAGCGAGGAGATCTCGGCGACCAGCGTTGCCTACCGCAGTGCGCCGCAGGCCAAGGCCGTGCGGGCCGCGATGGCGCGCCAAAACCTCGACAACTATCAGCTCGTTCCAGAGATCACCGCGATCGTCGAACACCTCGAGGCGACCGGTGAGATCGCAGGACTTTCGACCGTCGCCGTGTACGACCTCGGTAGTTCTGGACTGTCGATCAGCGTCGTGGACATCGACCGCCGCGAGGTTGTCTACGCCGAGCGCACGTCGGAAATCAGCGGCGATTACTTCGATTCCTTAGTTCGGGAGCAGCAGATCGCGGCGGGCCGAGTCGGTGCACCGCAGAGCCCTGTCGAATTCGCGGTGCTCGATTTGCTCTGTAAAGACGCAAAAGAACGGCTATCGGCTAACTCGGCTGTCGCCACCCCGTCCGATTCCGGACTGATTCTGCTTTCTCGAGACAGTTTCGACGCGTTGATCACGCTCGCGATCGAAGCGTCCGCGCGCCTGACCCGTGACGTGATCATGCGGTCGGATCAGCATGTGGAAGCAATCGTCGGGGTCGGCGGCGGTAGCCGGATTCCGCTCGTCAGCAACGTGCTCAAGCGCTGGACGAGTTTGCCGGTGATACTGCCCGACAATCCCGAGTCGATCGCGGCTCGCGGCGCGGCAATGCTCGCGCGCCCGGCTGCCACCGCAGTGCGACAGGACGCCCCCCGAGTCGCAACGTGGTCGCCGATCGCGCCGCTCAAGATGAATCACCGCCGCGAAATCAGCGGTGCGGGTCTCGCAGTCAGTTCGCTCGCGGTGATCGCGGCCATCGGCCTTGCACTCGGATACGGCGGTCAGATGCTCGACGGTGCCGCGGACGGCAACGGTGGCCCGACCACTACGCTGCCGCAGGTTCCGCCGCGCACGACGATCGGCGAGCCGTCTATCGCGGTAGCTCCCGTTCCGACGTCTGTCGCAATGCCCACGACAACGACCAAGCCGCCGGAGACCACGGAAGAACTTCAGCGGACGACCGACCAGACGTCGTCGTCGTTGTCCACGACTCCGGCTCCGCCGACCATCGGCATCCCGGGCCTGCCGCCGATCTATCTGCCGACGATCCCGCCGGAGCTCATTCCGCCGCCACCCCCACCGCCACCGCCGCTGCCTGAACTACCGCAGTTGCCGCCGCCACCCCCGATGCCGGAGCTGCCTCCGCCGCCGGTGCTCCCACCGCCGCCCGAGTTGCCGGTCATCAATATCCCGCCGTTCCCCTGATCGGGTTGGCCTACTTGGCGTGGCGTCGTCTCGGCAATTTGTGATCGTGCGTCTTGGTGCCGGCCAGTGGCCGAGCCAAAAGGACTGCAATTCCGGTCGTGAGCGGTACGGACAGCGCGAGCGCGATGCCGCCCACCGATGACCGCACGATTTCGATCGCGACCGCGTCACCGGTCAGTACATCGACGATCGACCGGTCTGCAGCGCTGAACAGCAGCAGTAGCGGTAGTGCCCCACCTGCGTACGCGAGTACCAGCGTGTAGACGGTGCTGGCGATGTGGTCGCGGCCGACGCGCATCGCGGAGGTGAAGATGTCTTTGCGTGAGGCGTCGTCGTCGAGGGCCGCCAATTCGAACGCCGCCGATGCCTGAGTAATGGTCACGTCGTTGAGCACGCCGAGCGAACCGATGATGAAGCCGGCGAGCAACAGTCCGGTGATGCTCACATTGCCGAGGAAAACCTGCACATTGGCGTTCTGCTCTTCGGACAGCCCGGTGACGTGGGTAAGGGCGATCGCGACGTAGGACAGCACTGCGGCAACGATCATCGACGCAAGCGTGCCGAGCAGCGCCGAACTGGTCCGCAGGTTCAGGCCGTGCGCGAGGTAGAGCACGGCATAGAGAATCAGTGACCCGGCCACCATCGCGACCGGAATCGCGGGCTTGCCGTCGAGCAGCGCAGGTAGCAGGAAGCCGACGAGCACGGCGAACGCAAAAGCGAGGCCCAGGACCGCGCGCAGACCTCGCCAGCGCGCGACGGCGACGATCACGATGACGAAGGCCAGCGCCACGATGGTCAGCGGAAAACCGCGTGCGAAATCGTTGAATCCGTAGGTGGTGCCCGTCTCGTTTGTGCCGCGCACGAGACGGATGTGATCCCCGACGTCGAGGTCAGGCTGTCCCGGTCCGAGAACGAACTCGGCCTGGTTGGGATCGCCCTGGATTTCGAGCAGGGTCCGGGCGCCCGAATTGGGGCCGGAGTCGATGCTGACGACTGTCTGCAGGCACTGATACTGCTGGTAGGGCGAGGGCGGCGCCTTTTCCGGATTACCGGTGAACACCCGGCCGGCCGAGGCACTTCCGCACGTCGTCAACTCTTGCGCGAGGACGGTGCCCGACTCGGTCTCGTATGCGCCGCCCGCGGCGGTCTGCATGGGTAATGGGATGTCGACGCTGCGTGTGCTCGGCCAGAGCGCGATCAAGCCGGCGAGCGTGACGATGCCGATGGCGACGAGCAAGCCGATGACGACCTTCTTCGCGGTGTCGCTGATTGCGATGGGCTCGTCGTGGCCATGACCGTGCCCGTGGCTCATTCGCGGTGCCGATCTTGCTCGTCGCCAGGCATCGGATGAATCGGGGGCTCGCTGCGCACCGGCTAAGCGTAGTGACCCAACAAAAAACCACCGGTCAGGACTGGCCGGTGGTTGATGGTTTGCTGAAAGTTTAGTGGGGTGGCGGAGAGCAGGGGGGATGTCCCCGCCACCCGGTCCGGGCGGCCCAGGGGGGGTGGGCGGCCAGAACCGGCACCCATGGTGCCGAGAACCAATGTACAGGATAATTGGGGGCTTTTCTCGGGAGGGGCTATGTGTCTTGCTTTTGGGTGCCGGTTGCTTTGCGGACCGCGTGCTACTGGGAGTAACTCGCCAAAAAGTTGCCGAATCGCTCGATCGCCACTGCCAGATCGCGCGCCCAGGGGAGCGTCACGATCCGCAGGTGATCATGGTCCGGCCAGTTGAATCCCGTGCCCTGCACCATGAGGATCTTCTCCTGTAGGAGCAGATCCTGGACGAGTCGTTCGTCGTCGTGAATCTCGTGGACCTCCGGGTCCAGCCGGGGAAATGCGTAGAGCGCACCCCGGGGCTTGACGCACGAGACGCCGGGAATCATGTTGAGCCGCTCCCATGCGACATCGCGCTGCTCGAGCAGTCGGCCACCGGGCAGGATCAGATCCTCGATGCTCTGATGACCGCCGAGTGCAACCTGAATCGCATGCTGGGCGGGGACGTTCGGGCAGAGGCGGGACGACGCCAGCAGATCGATACCTTCGAGGAAGCCCGACGCGTGCTCCTTCGGCCCGGTGATCGCGAGCCACCCGGATCGGTAACCAGCAACGCGGTACGCCTTCGACAGGCCGTTGTAGGTCAGGCACAGCAAATCGGGCGCAAGCGTCGCCAGCGAGATGTGCTTGGAATCGTCGTAGAGAATCTTGTCGTAGATCTCGTCGGCGAGCAGCAGCAGCCGGTGCCGGCGCGCGATGTCGACGATCTGCGAGAGCACCTCCGCGGAGTAGACCGCACCTGTCGGGTTGTTCGGGTTGATGACGAGCAGCGCCTTGGTCTTCGGTGTGATCTTCGCTTCGATGTCGGCGATATCGGGCTGCCAGTCGTTGGACTCGTCGCACAGGTAATGGACGGGAGTGCCGCCCGCGAGACTCGTCATAGCGGTCCACAGCGGGTAGTCCGGCGCTGGAATGAGGACCTCGTCGCCGTTGTCGAGCAACGCCTGCATCGTGATCGTGATCAGCTCGGATACGCCGTTGCCGAGATAGACGTAGTCGACGTCTAGTTCGGGAAATCCGGGAACCAGTTCATACCGCGTGACGATCGCCCGGCGCGCCGAAAGGATGCCTTTCGATTCGGAGTACCCCTGCGCATACGGCAACGCGGCAATGATGTCGCGCATGATCACGTCGGGCGCATCGAAGCCGAACGGCGCGGGGTTGCCGATGTTGAGTTTGAGGATCCGATGACCCTCTGCCTCGAGGCGAGCTGCGTGTGCGTGCACCGGTCCACGAATCTCGTAGACGACGTTCTGAAGCTTGGTCGACTGGTCCAGTCGGCGCGGCGGCCGATGGTGATGGTGATGGCTCGGTGTGCTCACGGTGTTCATCGTGCCATCCTTTGTCCACTGGTTTCCTGGTGAATGCAGCACTGGACACTCCGTTTCGGCGCCCAATATGTGGCCCCGCATTCACCGATCGGATATACATCCCCTCGGAGATCAACGAAAATGCTGGCGAAGGTAGTGGCCGCGGCCGGTTCGAGAGGGGCAGTACACATGTCGGAGAAACGTGCGCGCGGGGCGTCGGTCCGGCGCCGCATCGCGGTTGCCGCGGTAGCAGCTGTTGCGGCGTTGTCGGTCGTCGCCTGCGATTCGGACAAGTCTTCCGACAAATCCGGGAAGGCGGAGACGTCGAGTGCCGAGTCGTCGACCACCTCGGACGGCACCGGGATCGATGTCGATCCCAAGTTCAAGATGAAGCCGGAGTACGACGGCGCCTCGAGCTCGGATGGCAAGGCCGGCAAGAAGCTCATGGAGGACAACCAACTCCTCCAGATCCTCGCCAACAACGTCAACAAGTATCTGACGCTCCCGAAAGACGTACCGATCATCGGCGCCGAATGCGGTACACCGAACGCGTTCTGGGACCCCGAGGCCGAGACCATCACGATGTGCTATGAACTGGCCACGCTCTTCGTGGAGCTGTTCGAGGACGATCGGGACCCGGATCCGGAGGGCGCGGCGCTCGCCACCACGGCCGCGGTCTTCTTTCACGAACTCGGCCACGCGCTGATCTCGCTGTTCGATCTGCCGACCCTCGGCAAAGAGGAAGATGTGGCAGACCAGCTTTCTGCGGTCCTCCTGCTCAACGAGAAGGATCCCGAACTGCAGTCCTACGCGCTGTACTACGCAAGGGCGTTCGAGCTGCTCGGCCAGATGGAAGACCTGTCGCCGGGATCGTTCGCCGACGAGCACTCATTGAATGCGCAGCGTAACTTCAACGTTCTCTGCTGGGTCTATGGATCCGACCCCGAAGGCGTCGGCCAGCAGATCACGTCCAGCGAGCTTCCCGAAGAGCGTGCCGTCCGCTGCGAGGACGAATACCAGCAGATCGAGGACTCCTGGTATCAGCTGCTCGAGCCATACATCAAACCCCAGCGCTAGCACCTAAGCTCGCGCTGTGCCCCAGACAGCTCCGTACGGTTCGTGGCGTTCGCCGATCTCCGCTGCCGACGTAGCAGCGGCGGGTCATCCGGTGGCCGACGGCCGTTTTGTCGGCGATCGGATTGTGTGGGCCGAACTGAATCCGGCCGGTGGCGGTCGAACAGCGATCCGCAGCCTCGCGGCAGACCGCGTCGTCGACGTTCTTTCCGCACCGTGGAATGCGCGTACCCGGGTGCACGAGTACGGGGGCAGTGCCTGGACCGTCGCCCCCGACGGTGCGGTCCTGTTCGCCGAGTTCGGCGATCAGCGCGTCTACCGGCTTGCGCGTGGCGCCACGATCCCGCTGCCGATCACGCCGCGGCCGCCGCACCAGGCGGGCATTCGCTACAGCGAACTGTTCGTACGTGGCGACGAGCTGTGGTGTGTGCGCGAGACACACGGCGACGTCCTGGCCCGAGATATCTGCGTGGTCCCACTCGACGGGTCCGCGCGGACCGATGCCGGGCGGATTCGGTCCGTGGTGGCAGGCTCGCATTTCATCGCCTACCCGCGGATCGCGCCGGCCGGTGCGCGGATCGCATGGGTCGCGTGGGACCACCCCCAAATGCCATGGGACGGGACCGAATTGCGGGTCGGCACACTCGATCCGACCGGGCGCTGCGACGGGTGGACGACCATCGCGGGCGGACCCGACGAATCGGTGTTGCAGCCGGAATGGGTCGACGACGACACCCTGCTGTTTCTCAGCGATCGGTCCGGTTTCTGGAATCTCTACCGCTGGTCGGACGGCGAGATCACTCGCGTCTTCGACGCGGAAGCAGACGTCGGCGGACCGCTGTGGAAGCTCGGAACCCGCTGGTACCTGCAGGTTCCCGACGATGACAACGTGCTGGCTGTTGCCACGTTCGGTGTCGACTCGTTGCTTCGGATCGATCCCACAACCGGTGCGGTGGAGCGGATCGACCTCGGCGACATCTCGACGATCGAGCTACTGGATGTCCGCGGGCAACAGGTTCTTCTACGGTGCGGCGGCGCCCGGACGCCGAGCGGTCTGCGAGTGCTCGACCTCGCCACCCGCGAGCTCACGGACATCCGCCTGTCGGTGGACGCGCCGCCGGCCACCGCGTACCTGCCGGTCGCCGAGCCGATCACATTTCAGGGCGCGAACCGTGCGGTCCACGCGGTGGTGTATCCGCCGACGAACCCCGATTGGATTGCACCCGACGGCGAACTTCCGCCGTATGTTGCATTCGTTCACGGCGGTCCGACCGCGCACATCGCACCGGCTCTGAATCTCGTCGTCGCCTATTTCACGAGCCGTGGTATCGGAATTGTCGACGTGAACTACGGCGGTTCCACCGGTTATGGCCGGGAGTACCGAAATCGCCTCCGCGGGCAATGGGGCGTCGTAGATGTGGAAGACACGGTCACAGCGGTGCGCGGACTCGTTGCGGCAGGTCTTGCGGATCCGCGGCGGCTGGCCGTCGAAGGCGGTTCGGCCGGCGGCTGGACGGTGTTGTCCGCGCTGACCAACTCGGATGTATTCGCGTGCGGCGCATCCTATTACGGGGTCGCCGAGCTGACGATGTTCGTCGCCGAAACGCACGACTTCGAGTCCCGATACATCGACGGGCTGATCGGTCCGCTGCCGGAAGCTGCCGAGCTTTACGAGAGTCGTGCCCCCGTCACGAACGTCGACAGGCTGTCGTGCCCCGTCTTGCTGCTGCAAGGTCTCGACGATCCCATCGTGCCACCGTCCCAAGCTGAGCGCTTTCGGGATGCCATGGTGGCCAAGGGAATTCCGCATGCATACCTCGAGTATGCCGGTGAGGCACACGGGTTCCGGAAGCTGGAGAACCAGATCAGTTCGCGCGAGGCGGAGCTTTCTTTCTACGGCCAGGTACTGGGATTCGAAACCCCGGATATACCGAAGCTGCAACTTTGGCGAGCGGAGTAGTTGTTTGCCGGATAGTTTGTGATTCAGCCCGAACGTCTGCGAATTAGGTTACCCAAATAATTTTCGGCGTTTTTGGCCGCGCTACCTTATGGCTTGGATCACAGGTTGTGTCGTACGAGGAGGAACTTGCCATGGTGGTGACCTTGGTGGTTGGCCTACTGGGAACGCTGGTCGTTCTCGGTTTGGCCGCGAAACGGGTCTTTTGGCTGTTCAAGCTCATCTCGACCGGGCAGCCGGTGAGTGGACGCACCGAGCAGGTGCCGGAGCGGCTTGCGACCCAACTGGTCGAGGTGGCGGGACAGAAGAAGCTGCTCAAGTGGTCGGTTCCCGGCCTTGCGCACTTCTTCACCATGTGGGCCTTCATCATCATGTCGACGGTGTACATCGAGGCCTACGGTGCGCTGTTCGACGAGTCCTGGCACATTCCCATCGTCGGCACGTGGCCGATCGTCGGATTCTTGCAGGACTTCATTGCCGTCGCGTGTGCGATCTCCCTCGGCGTGTTCGCCATCATCCGGGTCCAGAACGCGCCTGAGCACAAGAAGCGCGGATCGCGGTTCTACGGCTCGCACCTCGGTGGCGCCTGGCTGATCCTGATCATGATCTTCAACGTCGTGTGGACGATGTTCCTGTTCCGCGGCGCGGCCTCGGCGGCTGGGCACCTGCCGTACACCAACGGCGCGTGGGTCTCGATCGGGCTCGGGAAGCTGCTGCATCCACTCGGCGAAAGCACGAACGAATTCCTCGACCGTGCAGGCCTTCTCCTGCATATCGGCGTCATGCTCGTGTTCCTGATCATCGTGCTGAACTCCAAGCACCTCCACATCTTCGTCGCCCCGATCAACGTCGGTGCGAAGCGCCTGCCGAACGGGCTCGGTCCTTTGCTGCCGGTCGAATCCGGCGGCAAGCCGATCGACTTCGAGGATCCGGGCGAGGACGATGTCCTCGGCCGCGGCAAGATCGAGGACTTCACGTGGAAGGGTCGCCTCGACTTCGCGACCTGCACCGAGTGCGGTCGCTGCCAGTCGCAGTGCCCTGCCTGGAACACGGGTAAGCCACTGTCGCCGAAGCTCGTCATCATGAACCTGCGCGACCACATGTTCGCGAAGGCGCCGTACCTGATCGAGGGCAAGCCGATGCCCGAAGAAGGCTCGGTCGATTTCGGCAAGCTCGCAGATGCCGAGCATGCCGACGGCGAGCACCACGTTCCCGAGTCCGGCTTCGAGCGCATCATGGGCCACGGTCCGGACCAGGCGCTACGTCCGCTCGTCGGAACCGCCGAACAGGGCGGTGTCATCGATCCCGACGTGCTGTGGTCGTGCACATCCTGCGGTGCGTGCGTCGAGCAGTGCCCGGTCGACATCGAGCACATCGACCACATCATCGACATGCGCCGCTACCAGGTGATGATGGAATCCGAGTTCCCCGGCGAACTCGGCACCGTCTTCCGCAACCTGGAGAACAAGGGCAACCCCTGGGGTCAGAACAACTCCGGCCGGATGGACTGGGCGAAGGACCTGCCTTTCGAGGTTCCGGTCTACGACGGCCAGCTGATGCCCGACGTCGAGTACCTCTACTGGATCGGCTGCGCGGGCGCATTCGACGACAAGGCGAAGAAGACCGTCCAGGCCACTGCGGAACTGCTCTACCGCGCGGACGTCAACTTCATCGTGCTCGGACTCGACGAGACCTGCACCGGCGACTCCGCGCGTCGTGCGGGTAACGAGTTCCTGTTCCAGCAGCTCGCCGCGCAGACGATCGAGACGCTGAACAACGTGTTCGAGAACCGGTTGCCGGTGCACCGCAAGATCGTCACGACCTGCCCGCACTGCATGAACACACTGGGCCGCGAATACCCGCAGCTCGACGGGCACTACGACGTCATTCACCACACGCAGTTGCTGAACAAGCTGGTCCGGGAAAAGAAGCTGATCCCGGTCAAGCCTGCCGAAGCCAACGGACCGTCGGTGACCTACCACGACCCGTGCTACCTGGGCCGCCACAACAAGGTTTACGCACCGCCGCGCGAACTCATCGAGGCAACGGGCATGGTCTCGGCTGAAATGCCTCGCCACGGTGATCGCTCGTTCTGCTGTGGTGCCGGTGGCGCCCGCATGTGGATGGAAGAGCACATCGGTAAGCGGATCAACCTCGACCGGGTGGACGAGGCCATCAACACCGGCGCAGGCACGGTTGTCACCGGTTGCCCGTTCTGCAAGGTGATGGTCGACGACGGACTCACCCAGCGTGCCGACGAAGGCACCGGTGTCGGAGTCGGAGTGACGGACGTGTCACAGCTACTGCTCGATTCGGTAAAGCGTGGTCAGCCCGAGTTGCCGGTCCGGCCGAAGCGAGAACGTGTTCGTGCGGCGCGCGCCGCAGCGCCCGCGGTTGCTGTCGAATCGCCGTCCACTGCAGTCGAGTCGCCGTCGACGGGAGTCGAAGCACCGCCGATCGAAAAGGTCGATGCACCCGCTGCCAAGGGCTTGAAGATGAAGGGCCTGGCGAAAGCTCCCGGCGCCAAGGCGCCAGGTGCGAAGGCACCGGCCGCACCGGCGGCTCCCGCGGCTCCCGCAGCTCCCGCGGCCAAGGGTCTGCAGATGAAGGGCCTCGCGAAGGCACCAGGCGCAAAGGCGCCGGGCAAGCCCGCTGCGGCTGCTGCCCCCGCTGCTTCGTCGGCTCCTGCGGCGGAAGCTCCGAAGCCTAAGGGTCTGGGGCTGGCGTCGGGCGCAAAGGCGCCGGGCAAGGGTCTGCAGATGAAGGGCGCCGCGAAGGCGCCGGGTGCGAAGGCGCCCGCGACACCGACGCCCGCCGCGGCGGAGGCGACTCCGGCAGCACCGGCGGCTGAGGTCACTGCGCCCGCTGAGACTGCAGCGCCGGTTGCGGCGGAAACGTCGATGCCCACGGTCAAGCCGAAGGGCCTCGCCGTGAAGTCAGGGTTCAAGAAGCCCGGTGCCCGACCGGGCGCGACGGCCTCGGCGGCTCCCAAGCCCGCCGAACCGGCCGCCGCCGAACCGGCACCTGCTCCGGAAGCCAAGGCCGCCGCCGAACCTGCCGAACCGGAAGCGGTCGATACGCCGGCAGAGTCCTCGACTCCCGCCGTGGCACCGCCGCAAGCGAAGCCGGGCGGCCTGGGGTTCAAGTCGGGAGCGAAGGCGCCGGGCAAGCGCAACTAGCCGGCAACGCGACATTCGCGGTCGGCCTATCCTCCCAGACCAGCGCGGGAGGGTAGGCCGATTGTCGGAGCTTGTACAGGGTCGTAAGTCCTGAATTTTCCTGTCGCCCGGTTTCGATACGCACTTGAACGAGAACGGCGTGCGGTATTGCTCAAAGTTTGCGAACCCGCGACCCGATTATTCGTTGTATTGCGTTGTTCTGGCGGCGATAAGCTTGTTCTAGTAGCGAATTGGAACTATGGCGACGCGATCTCGATACCCAACTGTTACGGTAGCTCGCTTCTCTCCAGCAACTCCGCTACGCTCGCACTACCTAATCGCGTGTCCTACCTCACATTTACGGTCGGGGTGGAAGTGAACAGCATTTCGGAGTCGGCGATCAAGTTTCGCGCTCTCGGAGATGGGACATGCGGACCAAGATCCAAGAGACTGGGGTCGAGAATGATGTTGCGGAAGACCGTCGCACTAGCTGCGATGGTGATCGGAGCTATGGGGGTTGCGTCGGGAACGACGTACGCGGAACCGGTAACCGAGCCGAGTGTGATCAATTACGAGTCGAGACTGGTCGATAAGACGGTTGTCACGGACTTGGTCGGCGGAACTTTCGAAATAGACCCGGACGCGCAGCTGTTCGCCGTCAAGGATTCGGCTGGTAACGCCGTTCTTACTGTTCCGCTCGCATTCTCGATCGATCAGGTCGCACACCCTTTACTTCCAGTTGTGAGCAACGCGGGCAAGACGCTGTCTTTGACGCCTGACATGGATCCCGCGAAGGCCATGCAGGTCGCGGTCACCCCCGTCGCGTCGCCACTCGAGAACCAACGTGCGCAAGATTCGTTCCTTACGGAGTTGGCGCTCGCAACTACTGTTGGCGGGCTGGTCGGGACAGCACTCGGTGTAGTGGCCGGTGCTATCGGGGGTTGCTTACTCGGTCTGCCGTTCTTCGGTGTTGGTTGCATTCCCGCAGCTATCGTGGGCGCCACAATCGGAGGCATTCTGGGCACGGTCATTGCCGGCGGGCCAACCGTGATCGCAGCCGGACAGGAACTGATCAACACGCTCAACGCTCCACCGGGCACAACGAAGTGGAACTATCCGGACCGGATCATCGTGGTGCCGCAGGCCTGACGCGAGGCTTTGGCCAAAACGCTCGCTCTCCGATTGGCGAGCGAGCGTTTTTGTTCTCGTGGGAGGTCGTCGCCGCCTAAGGCGCAACCAGCCCGCAACGTCAAGGCGCAGCAGGCTAGGCTGATTGTGGGATTTTGTAAAGATGTCTCCGTGAGCGAACTAACCTGTCGTTTGGTTTCGATGCGCCCCGTAAACGAGAACCATTATCGGCATTGCACAATGCTTGCGAACCCGCCACCCGTTTACTCGACGTATAGCGTCGATTGATCCGCGTTTGAGCTGTCCCAGTAGCGAGTTGGAACTAAGGTGACGCTAACTCGACACCCAATTGTTACGGTAGCTCGCTTCTGTATGGCAACTCCGCTACGCTCCCCCTTACATATCCGCCGTGTCCTGCTTCACGTTTACGCTCGGGGCGGCAGTGAACCACACTCGGAGTTAGCGATCGACTCTCGCGATCTCAGAGACAGGGCGCGTGCGGATCAAGATTCAAGAGACTGGGGCGAGAAATGATGTTGCGTAAGACCGTCGCAATTGCCGCGATGGTAATCGGAGCTATGGGGGTTGCGTCGGGAACGACGTACGCGGAGCCGGCTCCGGAGCCGGAGGCCATCAGCTTCGAATCGAAGCTAGTGGACAGGACGGTCGTCACCAACCTCGTCGGCGGTACCTTCGAAGTCAATTCGGATACCCAGTCGTTCGCGGTCAAGAACAGTACCGGTGATGTCGTGTTCACGATGCCTCTCGCGTTCTCGATCGATCAGGTGGCGCACCCGTTCGTTCCTGCGGTTACGAACGCGGGCAAGACGTTGTCCCTCAAGCCGGACATGGACCCGGCCAAGGCGACTCCGTTCGTCCGCAATGTCGCGTCGCCCCTCGAGAACCAGCGTGCGATCAACGACTATCTGCAGCAGTTTGCGCTCGCATCCGCGATCGGTGGTTTGGCCGGCACCGCGGTCGGTCTGGCGATCGGTTGCATACTTGGCGTTCCGTTGATTGCGACGGTCGCCGGATTCCTTGGTGTCTGCGCGGCGGGCGCCGCTGTCGGCGGCGTTGTCGGCACGATCATCGCCGGTGGACCGACTCTTGCTGTCGCGGGTGTGGACCTCATCAATTCGCTGAACGCCGCTCCGGGTACCACGAAGTGGAACTACCCGGACCGCATCGTCGTCGTACCGGCGGCCTGATACCAGGCTCGAGACAATCGAAAGGCCCGCTCTCCGTTGGGGAGCGGGCCTTTTCGGCGTCTGAGATCGACGCTACGAGGTGTGAATCCGCAATCCGGGGTTCTCATCCAGGACGACCTGGAGTGTCGTCGCGAAGAGCATTGGGGGATTGCCGAGGGCAGGCCCGATGATGTTGGGGATCTCGCAGATCGGATACTCGGCTACCGACGAGGCGCTGGAGACTCCGAGGGCTTTGCTACCCGTCACGATCGTGCCGCCGCTGTCGCCGGGCAGCGCGCAAATGGTCACCGAGAAGGCGTCGTTCAGCTTGCGATCGCCGACCTCGACCGATTGGTCGACCGCGTCGACCACGCCGCAGCTGAAGCCGGTCCGGGCACCCGATTTGCAGACAGGCGCACCGACCACGGGTGTGGCGATGCCGTCGATCGCGAGCGGCGTCTGGCCGGGAATGCGCACGATGTTGTTGTCGAAACGATCCTTCTGGTCGTCTCCGACGCGGATGATCGCGTAGTCGTGGTTGTCGAGGCTCGTCTTTGCGAAGGTCCCGAGCCGCGCACCGACCGCATCGAAGGCGCCCAGTTCGTAGACGACCGAGGCGTCCGGCGTTCCGGCAGCTGCGCGATTGGGATCGCAGTGCCCTGCGGTCACGTTGACTATCTCACCGGCACCGTTGGTCGCGTTGAACCCGAGCGAACAGCGCAGGCCGCCGTTGTCGCTCGAGGAGGCGTAGGAGTCGCCACCGGCGAGCGCGTTGCGGGGGAGTTCCCCCGCAACATCGGTGGTGGTGCCGAGCGGTTCGGCCGCAAGCGGGTTCGGCATCGTGACGATGCGCGCCGGGGCGAGGAAGTTCGGCAGCTGCAAGCCACCCACAACGTTGTCGACGCGGACCGCCGATCGAGTTGTTCACGACGTCGATCGCGACAGCCCGTACAGCGTCGGCGATTTCGACGGGTTGAGTGGCCAGCCACGCGTCGAATGCGCTCTTCTGGTCCCGTAGCCCTGCCTCGTTAGTCGCAACGGACTTCACGTCGAAACCTGCCCCTTCGACGAGGGCGCTCGCCGTTTCCAACTGCGCGGAGGGCGCCAGGGCAACGACGGCACGGCCTGTCTCGTCGAGCCATGCACCGGCGAAGGATTCGGGGAACTGCGTGCGGGCCGTCTGTGCGAACGCGGCGAGCCGCTGTGCGAGATCTGCGCGCTGCATGTACTGATCGGCGGTCAGGTGAAGGTCCCGTGACACGGCCGCCACCAACTCCGCGGGCAGACCCGGAATTGCGGGGTCGGGGCCGGGGGCTGGATCGGCGGCTGCAAGGCTACCGGTCGAAGCGAGTATCAGAAGGGCAGCTGAGCCGAACGTGGCGGCTCGGCGGGCGGTCGACCGTCGCATGGTGGCCTCTCTATTGCGCTGACCACCCGGCAGCCGGTCAGTCCATTCCGTGCACTATATGGCCTCGGCTGCGTGATTCCCACCTTTGCGCGCAACCTCAGACAGGGCTGAGGCTGGTGCGCAAGTTGATTCCTGGTGCTGCTGTGGCGTTTGCGTCGGCGAGAATGTCGCGCAGGGAGATGCCGAGGCTGGCCGTTCCACCGTCCGGTGCGAGGACGACATTGGCCATGTTGCAGTCCGGCGCACCATTGGCGTTCGACCCGCTGGTGATGCCGAGCGCAAGCGTTCCGGAAACAATCGCGCCGCCGCTGTCGCCAGCGAGAGTGCAAGCGGTGCTTGCGAATCCGCGCACGATCCGGCTTCTACCGTCCGGCGTGAAGAGCTGGGTCTCGACGTGGTCGGCGGCGACTACACCGCAGGTGAATGCGGACGTCTGACCTGATTTGCAGACGGGTGCGCCGACGACCGGTTGCGCCGTCCCGGTCACCGTGAGGGTCGTTCCGTTTGCACCGCGGACGTTGGCTCGGTCGAGGCCGGCCGTCACCGCGCGGTCGTTGAGTTCGATCAACGAATAATCCAGGCCGTTCGCCGGATTGCCGAGTGTCGAGTGGACGAACGAGCCGATCTGCGGGCTGTTGTCGAGGTTGCCCGGATTCGGGCCGTAGACAGGCGCGCCGCCGCCGGACACTTCGACATTCGGATCACAGTGACCCGCGGAGATGTTCAGTGCGCGACCCGCGTTGTCCATCGCGTTGAAGCCGAAGGAGCACACCGTGATGTCGGCGAGTGGGGTGTCACGCAGCGCGCCGCGGGCGCTGAGGTAGCTGTCGCCTGCCATCGGTCCGTGGTCGACGTCACCGCCGCCGCCGGGGGAAAGAATCACCTTCACATTGGCAAGCAGAGTCGGGATGTTCAGGACGCGGCCGGCGGGGCTGTTCGCGATGTCCAGCACCAGCTGGCTGTTGAGAACGTCGATCGCGATCGAGTTCACCTGCGAGGCAACCTCGCGGGGGAGGCTGGAAATCCAGGTGTTGAGATCGCCCAGCGACCGCTCGAGGCCGTCTGCGGAAATCGGTGCAAGTTGCGTCTGGTAACCGTCGCGCTGCGCGATCTGTGCTGCCTCGTTGGAGGTAACCGCCACGATCGCGCGTCCGTCGAGCCCCATCCACGCACCTGCGAAAGCTTCCGGACGAGCCGCGCGGAAGTCGCGCGCATACGTGCCCAGGTCCTGCGCGTGTGCCGCCCGGTCCAGATAGTCGGCAGCCGAGATATGCAGGTCGCGCTCGATCGCCTGAACCAATTCCGCGGGAAGGTCGTTCGCTGCGAGCTGTGGGCTCCCCGAATTCTCGGGGGCGGCGCCGGCGACGAAAGTCGGAGCGAAGAGCAGAAGTGCTGCAGATCCGACCACCGCGGCCCGGAGCGCCGTCAACTTACCCATGAAATCCCTTCGCCCTGCTGCAGTGTGTTCAGGGCCTCACCTTAGGGCACATTCGCGGATTCGCCACACCGCGCGGTCAGCGACCGGATTGTCCCGGTGAAAGAAAAATGTCGGTGAAGGGGTTCGCGAGGCGGGGCGGAGCGCCGGCGTCGGTAGTCGGCCGCTCGGGCTCGGTCGTCGGCGGGTTGGTCGGTGTCGACGGATCCGTGGTCTCCGGCGCCGGAGTCGTCGGGGGGACGGTCACCGGCGGTTCGGTCACCACAGGTAGCGGCGGCTCGACGACCGGCGGCGGAACAGGGATGGGAGCCTCGACTATGGGCGGGGCTTGCACCGGAATCGGTTCGGCGACCTGGACGGGCTCGACGATCGGGGCAACGTTCTCGACGGGAAGATCCAGTGGCGGCAGCGCAACCTGCTGGGTCGGAACGACGGCTTGCGGCTGGGGTGCGGGGGCCGCCTCGACGCTGGGGATCTGTGGCGCTTCGGCCTTCTCGTTGTATTGGAGCGCAACGGCGGCAATACCTGCGGCAAGTGCGAGAACCGCACCGAACGACGCGGCGAGGAGAACCGGCTTGCGCCGGAGGCGGGCCAACGGCGTAACGACGGCGGCTCCTGTTTCGGCAGGCTCTTCTTCCTCGGCCGCGACCGGTGGCACATGGCCGGGAGGTTCGGCGAGCGCCGAGTATGCCGGAGCAATGACCATCGGTCCGGAGACCAGCGGTGGCGCGGCGGGGAATTCCTCGGTCGCCGGGTCGTCGACACCGGCGTTTGCCACCGCGGCAAGCGGTGCGGACGCTGCTACGGCTGCCAACGCGGCGAGTGCTGCACCGTGTGCCGGTTCATCGCCCGAGTCGACGGCCGCATCGGCTTCCGACATCAGGTTCAGCGAGGAAAGACCGAGGTAGTCCAGCGAATCGCGCAACGCGTCGACCGCGTCGGACGACCACTGGGCGGGATACGTCGCAAAGATTTCGGAGGGTGCCGTGATCTGCGGGGAGGCAGCGTCGATCAAGCAGAACATCGCGGTCGCTACGAGGTCCTCGGGTCGATAGGCGCCGCCACCGTCGACAGTTATGCCGTCCGGGTCGCCGACGCGTTCGAGAAATCCGCTGATGGCTTGGGTCGGCGCGTCGGGTGGTGTACCGCCGAGTTGGCTGTCACCATCATCGGTCAGATAGAGCACACTGTCGCGGACGATGTACTCCGGCTCGGCGTCGTCGGACGTGACGACAGCAGCGACGCTCTCGTACGTTCCTACTCGCAATCCCAGACCTGTGGCCATTACCCCTGCACCTCTACTCGATGGAGTCCGCCGATGCCGGTGGGCGCAGCGGGTTCCCTCGTTCTGGCCGGCGCGTTGTCGCCGACTCGTGTGTTGTTGTCGCTATTCGATTGTGCCGCAGCCAGGTTTCGATGACGGTCACGTCAAGGCTGCGTTCGGTCCACCTCGCCGTGACCCATTGCTCGCAGCATCGAAAGCAGTTCGGACCGCGAGCCGGCGCCGATTCGGCGGCGGATCCGCGCAACGTGGTGCTCAACGGTCTTTGCCGAAATGTACAGGCGACTGCCCACTTCGCGATAGGTGAGACCGAGCACCAAGAGGTCCGCAACCTCGCCTTCGCGGTCCGAGAGCGGTCCGTTCGCGGGGGTCGCCGGAGCGGGTGCCGACCGGTCCGGGCGCCGTGAGTTCTGCCGCAGCGAGCGCGCCACCTGCAGCAATGCGGTGGCACCCTGAGTGTCTGCCGCGCGGAGCGCGCCTTCGCTTGCGAGTCGCGCGCCATCCCACGGCAATCCGATCGAGCCGAGAGTCTTCGCGGATCTTTCTACTTCGGCCGGGTCCGCCTCGCCGCGCAGAACTCGCAGCCACGCCCGTCCGGCTGCGGCCAGCGCGGTCGCGTACGGATCGTCGACCGGACCTTCCGCCGCCAGTCGCAGTGCCTGAGCATGAGGTACGAGGTCGGCTGGGTTGTCGGCGAGCAGTGCTGCTTGGACGCCATACCAATGAAAGGTGTTCGCCCAGGCAGGCGGATCGCCCAGGCGGGTCAGGAGGTCGCTGGCCTCGGTCACGAGGTGCGCGACCCGGCGTACGTCGTCGACTCTGATCGCAGCAAGCCACAACTCGCCGAGCGGCAGGAGCGTGAAGAGGTCGACATCGGCTTCGTCCAGGACACGATGTGCCGAGGTCCACGCATTCACGAGCGCGCCGTGATCGCCGCTGCGGCGCGCCAGGCCGACGCGGATCGCGTGCGCAAGCAGTAGGTCGCGGTTGCCGAGCTGGGTCGCGTCGAGCGCGTCGACAGTGCCGCGGGCACCGTCGTCGTCACCGGTCAGCATCGAGGTCCATGCCGAAAGCAGCTGATAGAGATGCCGGTTGGGACCGCTTGTCACGTCGATTCGGCCGAGGACTGCTTGCGCGCGATCGAGGTCGCCGCTGTGCAGGCAGAGCTGGACCGCGACTGCGGCCGGGTCGACCGGCATGACCGTCGCCGCGGGGCCACCGGCCGGATTCGATCGCACGAGAACGCTGATCGCGGCGTGCGCAGGTCCGTCGACGGAAAGTTCCAAGGCCGACCCGAGCGCGGCAATCCCGATGGAGAGGTCGGTCGGCGGACCGCTGTGCTGCGCAGTCCGGACCGCTCGCGCTTCGTCCGGGCGGCCGACGGCGAAGAGTGTCGCGGCCGCAAGTCCGGCGTCGGCGCCGATCCGGTCCCGCCCCAACCAGGCGTACAGGTCAGCTGCGCGGCCGAGGGTGCCGCGCTCCGCGAGAATTCCCCCGCGCACGCGAACTGCGGTCGCGAGCTCGGCAGGCGTCGCATCCGGATTGGCGAGCACGCCTTCGGCGATGGTGTGCGCGGTCGTCGTGTCGCCGCTGAGTGCAGCTGCTTCGCAGCGGCGCAGCGCGAGGTCCGCCGGATCGGCGCCGGCGGCGATTGCAGCTGCATACAGCTTGCTCGCCGAGCGTGGTTCGGCGTGGTCGGCGGCCGAGGTCAAGAACTCTGCTAGACGCGGATCGCGAACGCCGGCCTTCGCCAGCCGCATCGCGGTGACGCTGCGCAGGGCACCGGCCTCCAGCCGCACGTCGAGCAGACGTTGCTGAATGTCGACGAAGCGACGGTCGCCGAGAACCGAACGCAGCGGTTCGGTCGCGATCGGTGTCAGAACGTCGGGATCGGCGACCAGCCCGCAGGCGCGGACGCGGTCGATCAGTTCGACGGCAGCAGCTTCGTCGACTCCGACGATCTCGGACACCTCGATGGGATCGAGCCCGGACCCCGTCGCGGTGAGTGCGAGCGTCGAGAGTAGTTGGCTGTCTTGGGTTTTCAGCGTCGACCGCACCCACGAGAGCAATGCCTCTTTGGCCGCCGATTCGTGGTGGGCTGCATCGGAGCTGCGCACCCCGCCGAGCGCTGCGACAACTGCGCCGTGCAGGCCGCCGGTCAGCGTGACCAGGTTCGCGAAACTCTCGGCAGTCAGGGAGACACCGGATTGGCGGGCGAGCGCGGCGACGTCGGATTGCCCGAGGTGGCGCAAATCGAACACGCGCCCGGACCGGCCGAGAGCCGCCGTGAGCGGACGGAGCTTTCCGCGATGCGGTCGCGGTTCGGTCGCCACGATGACAGGGTTCTGTGCCCGGTCCACGAGGTCGTACAGCGCGTCGAGCTCCGAGTCGGATAAGGCGTGCGCGTCGTCGACGACGACCGTGACGCCCGGCGGAACGTCACGCAGTTGCGTCGTTGTCGACGTGCCCTGCAGCTGCACGCGTTCCCGAATTTCGTTGAGCAGAATCGACTTACCGCTTGCCGACGGACCGCGGACCAGCACACGCAAGGCACCGTCGGACGTCGTCTCGACGAGGCGGAGTACTTCGCGCATGTCGGCAGACGAGTCGGCCGCCGGAATCATCGTGCTGCTGGACACGGATCAGCCGATGGGGTTGGGCAGTGGGAGGCCGGTCGGGATCGAAATCGGCCGAGTCGGAACGGCCGGTAGCCCGGGGAGGCTGTCGTAGGGATCGTTCGGCAGCGTGCCGATCGGGCTCTGTCCAGGAACTTCGTCGGGAACGACGACCGGCGGCGGCGTGTACGCGGGAATCTGGTTCGGCTGCGTCGAATCGCCGGGCGCGGGATTCGCCGGACTTTCGTTGCCACCCGCAGGGTTCTGCTGAGTCTGCGGGGCGGGGTTGCCGCCGTTGGCGGCAGACTGGCCGGGGGCCTGCGTCGAATTCTGGCCGCTGCCGTTGGAACCTGTGGTGCCGGGTTGCCCGGTCGTCTGGGCGCCGTTCGAGCCGGATTCTGCCGAGCCGGACGGTTCGCCTGCGGTCGTTTCGCCTGCGGCGGGTGCGGTCGTGAGCCCTGCGCTGGTCGAGTTTGCCGGACCGGACTTCGTCGGTTCGTCACTGAACTTGCCTGTTCCCAGCGAAAGGCCACCGGCCGTCACGACCATGATTGCGGCAACGGCAGCGCCGACGATTGCGAGCTTCTTCCAGCGCGGCGTCCCGGCGGGTTCGGCGGCCACGGCAGGTGGTGTCGGGGGCCGCGGCGGCACGGGCCGGACGGCGGGCGCGAGGACCCGCGAAACGGCTGGCAGGTTCGGTGCCGCGGCCGCCGCGATGGGCTCGGCGAGGGCGGCCGACGCGTTCGCCAGTTCCCGCGCGAGCATCGCGGCTCCGAGGGCTGCGGTCTGATTCGGCTTGGCCGAGGACACGACGGGTAGGCCGAGGTTCGACGAGATGAGTTCCGCAACAAGGGGGATCGATGCCCCTCCGCCGACGAGTAGTACCTGACTCACATCGCCGGGTTCGAGACCCGCAACGCGGATCGATTCCGCGACCAGTTCGACGGACGTCAGCAGTGGTTCGCGGAGTAGGTCCTCCAGTTCGCCGCGCACGAGGCGCACATCGGTCTGCACGCCGGGAAGGGTCACCGACAGCGCGGTCTCGGTGTCGGCCGAGAGTGCTTCCTTGGCATCCGAGCACCGTGCCCGCAACTCCGTCAGCGCGGACTCTGTTGCCGGATCGAAAGGATCGAGCCCGTCGACGTCGACTGCGTTCGCGAGGACGTACTGCATAGTCAGGTGGTCGAACTGCGTCCCCGACACGTCGTCTGAACGGATCGGTGTGCCCAGGATCCCGGTCGTTTCGCCCGTCCGCACGACCGTCACGTCCAGCGACGTGCCGCCGAGGTCGTAGACGACGACTGCACCCTCGCCGAGCGGTCCGCGACTGGCTTCGAGCCAGCGCACTGCGGCGGCCGGCTCGGGAACGGGCGTCACGTCGCCGAAGCCGGCTCGTTCCAGCGCCTCGCGCAGCGCATCGACGGTGTAGTGCGGCCAGGATGCTGGGTAGGTGGCGACGACCGTGGGGTCGCCGGTCAGTCCCGTGGAAGCCTCCTCGATGAGGCAACCGATCGCGGTTGCCATGAGGTCTTCGCCGCGGTAGATCGAACCGTCGTCGGCAAGAATGCCGACCGGGTCGCCGACCCGCGAGAGGAAGCCGTCGACCAGCACATTGTTCGAATGCCGGCCGATCGTGGCAGTCCTGCGGTCGACGCCGAGTACCGGAGCGTCGTCTTCGGAGAGCTGCAACGTGCTCGGACGCGTGACCGTGACCAGCCCAGAACCGTCGGCAGAGCCTGACTCCAGTGCATCTACCGCCGCAACAGAGTTGACCGAACCGACCCCGACACCGAGCCCACTACTCACACGAATCTCCTGACAGTTCGATGCTTGCAGGCCTGGAAAGCCTACGCACAATGTCGGTAGCCGAGCGGATTCCGTTACGTTTCTGCGCTGGTCGGAGCCTTGTCTGGGGAAAATCCCCTAACGGCCTCGGTGCCCCTAACAGCACCGGTTCGAAGACTACGGGGATTCACCCCGTTCAGCCGCGGACCGGATTTCCCTAACGTCATCTGCAAGCACCGGCGAGCGCAACGTTCGCCCTTCCGACTCTCTAGGAGCGACCGACATGACCGCCAACGCCGTACTCGAATTCATCCTCAACCTGCTCCGCAGCGAAGATGCCGCCGCTGCGTACTGCCAAGGACCGGAGACGGCCCTCGCAGCCGCGGGTCTGGACGGCGTCACGCACGCCGACATCGTCGCGGTTGCGCCGATGGTCGCCGAATCAGCGCTCATCACAGACAGCGCAGGCCTCTCGACGATTCTCGGAGCCGGCGGCGGCCTCGGCCTCGGCGGCGGTGTGGGGGCAGCCGGCGGACTCGGCGCAGCCGGTGGGCTCGGCGCCGCAACCGGAGTCGCCGGCGCAGGCGGTCTCGGTCTGGGTGGAGGCCTGGGACTCGGCGCCGGCCTGGGGCTGGGCACGGTTGCCGCCGGTGACGTCGACGTAGACATCGCCAGCCAACTGGGAATCGCACTCAGCTCGGCGCTTTCCGCAGGTGGCGCGGCAGGTGTACAGCTCGGAACTGCACTCGGTGCAGCCTTCGAGTCGGCGATCGGCAGCGGCCTCGATGTCGATCTCGGCGCGGGAGTCGGTGCGGGGCTCGGTGCGGCACTCGGCGGCGCGCTCGGTATCGGAACGGACCTCACGGGCACATTCGGGACCGCGATCGACGCGGCCCTCGGCTCGACGGTCGACCTGGGTGCCGGACTCGACCTCGGCTCGATCCTCGGCGTGGAAGGTGCTCTCTCCACTGCGCTCGGCTCGGCATTCGGTGTCGGCGGCGAAATCGGTACGGACCTCGGCGCATCGCTCGGTGCGGTACTGCAGTCGGCGATCACGGCGGGCGGTGACCTCGGAGCAGGACTGGGCGCTGGGCTCGGTGCAGGACTGGGCACGGAACTGGGTGCCGGCTTGGCGGGCGGCCTCGACGCTTCGCTCGGCTCGGTGCTCGGCACCACCCTGGGCGGCGCACTCGGCGTCGGCGGCGAACTGGAGACCGGACTCGGTACGGCATTCGACGGCGCACTCGAAGGCGGCCTTGGCGGCGGCCTCGGTGCAGTTGGCGACATCGGTGCCGGGCTTGAAGGTGGCCTGGGTGCGGGTCTGGGCGCGGTTGGCGGCTTGGGTGCCGGGCTCGAGGGTGGCCTGGGTGCGGGTCTGGGCGCGGTTGGCGGCTTGGGTGCCGGGCTCGAGGGTGGCCTGGGTGCGGGTCTGGGCGCGGTTGGCGACATCGGTGCGGGCCTCGAAGGTGGCCTGGGTGCGGCTTCCGATTTCACGGGTGGTCTCGAGGGCGGGCTCGGCGCCGGTGCAGGTGCGGCGGGCGAGTTCGGCAGTGACCTCTCCGGCGGAATCACCGGCGGTCTCGGTGCGGCTTCCGACTTCACGGGTGGATTGGAAGGCGGTCTCGGCGCGGGTGTCGGGGCAGGCGCGGGAGCGGCTAGCGATCTCGGTGCCGGTTTCGAATCGGGCCTCGGTGCGGCGACCGACTTCACGGGTGGTCTCGAGGGTGGTCTCGGCGCCGGAGCGGGTGCGGCTTCTGACTTCACGGGTGGTCTCGAGGGTGGGCTCGGCGCCGGAGCGGGTGCGGCTTCTGACTTCACGGGTGGTCTCGAGGGTGGTCTCGGTGCGGGTGCCGGTGCGGCCGGTGACCTGTCCGGTGCGGCCGGTGGCGGACTCACAGGCGTGGGTGAGACGGCGGGCGGAATCGGCTCGACCATCGGTGGCTCGGCGACCGGAGCCTCCAACTCCTGGTCGGAGCTCGACGTCAACAGCGTCTTCGGCACGGGTGGCTCGGCAACCGGCGGTGGCGAGTTCGAGACGGGTGGCACCGCAGAGTCCCACCTGTTCGCCGAGGGTGGCGCGAATGCGGCGACCGACTCCTCCTTCGATTCGCAGCTCGATGCCGGCGCAACGGATCACTTCCTGCCCTGACGAGTAGTGATGCAACGACGCCGGCGTTTATTGCTTACGCTGGCGTCGTCCGCATTCCCCGACAGTGATCAGGAATCGATGAACACGCCAGCTACGCAACCGCCGAGCGCAGTCTCGGAGGCAACCAGGGCGCTCATTGCTTTGCTCGACGAGACCGCTGCCGTCGCCAAGGCCGCAGGTCGCGGGGATTTGACCCAGCGGCTCGGCGCGGCGCGAACGCGAGTCCTGGATCCACGCCGCCGCATCGTCGTCGTCGGACCGCTCAAGCAAGGCAAGAGCCAGTTCGTCAACACGCTGCTCAACCTGACGGTCTGCTCGGTCGGGGATGACGAGACGACCGCTATCCCGACACTGGTCGAGTATTCGACGGAGCAGCGCGCGGACCTCGTCCTCGCGGACCATGCGAGCGCACCGATCCGAGCCAGGATTCCGTTCGACGAGGTCACGACCGTCACCCCGACCTCACCGCATGCTCAGGGCCGTGAGGTCCTGCGGCTCGAGGTCGGTGTTCCGGCGCGGCTGCTCGCAGACGGCGTGATCCTGATGGACACGCCTGGCGTCGGCGGCCATGGGAATCCGCACGCCGCAAGCGTTCTCGGCTTGATCTCGTCCGCCGACGCGGTCCTCGTCCTGTCCGACGCGTCGACCGAGCTCAACGAGCCGGAGATGAACTTCATCCGCCAGGCGCAGGGCCTGTGCCCCGCGGTGGCTTGCGTGATCAGCAAGGTCGACCTGTACCCGCACTGGCGCAGTGTTGTCGCCGCAAACGAACAGCACCTGCAGCGTGCAGGATTGACGCTGCCGCTCATCCCGGTGTCCTCGCTGCTGCGCTCACACGCCGTACGTCTGCAGGACACAGAGCTCAATGCAGAATCCGGTTTCCCGCAGCTCTACGAGTTCCTCCGGGATCGAGTCGTCGCGCCGAAGGATGTGACGACGACGCAGTCGGTTGCCATCGACGTGCGTTCGGCTGCTGAGCATTTGGCGCTGGGCATCGGGAGTGAGCTTGCCGCCCTGCGTGATCCGGCGAAGGGTGCCGCAGCTTCGCGAGAGCTCCAGTCCGCGAAGCTTGCGGCCGAAGAATTGCACAAGCGAACATCGTTGTGGCAGCAGACTCTCGGCGACGGCATCGCCGACCTCGCCGCGGATATAGATCACGATCTGCGCGAACGGTTGCGGCGGGTTACGCGCGAAGCCGAGGAATGGGTCGACAGGGAGGATCCCGGTGCGAACTGGGAGCAACTCGAGGAATGGCTGACCGAGGAGATCGGGAGCGCCATCGGTGACAACTTCGTGTGGGCTCACGAACGGGCCGAGTGGCTCGCGCAACTGGTGGCCGAGCACTTCGCTGAAGTCGGATCTGTTGCGCTGCCCCACATAGACATTCACGACCTGGACGGCGTACTGGAACCTGTCGAGTCACTCGCCGACCTCGAATCGGGCCGTACCGGTATCACCCAGAAGGTGCTCGTCGGTATGCGCGGGTCCTACGGCGGTGTGCTGATGTTCGGTCTGATCACGACCTTCGCGGGTCTGGCGCTGATCAACCCGATCTCCATCGGGGCGGGAGTCCTCCTAGGTACCAAGGCTTTTCGTGAAGACAAGGAGCAGCGGCTCGCGCGCAGGCGCAACGACGCGAAGATTGCGATCCGCCGGTTCGTCGAGGACGTCAGCTTTCAGACGAACAAGGAGTCGAAAGACCGTCTGCGGCAGATTCAACGAGTGCTACGGGACCACTTCACCGCAATCGCGGACCAGACGTTGCGGTCGATCAACGATTCGCTGCGTGCGACGCAGGAGGCCGCGACCGTCTCGTCTGCGCAGCGCGCAGGGCGATGCGCAGAGTTGGAGCAGCAGCTCCGGGTCGTTGCACAATTGCGGCAGCGGTCGGATCAGGTTCTGGCCGTGGGTGGTTCGGGGACGTCGAAGGAAATCGGCACGCGATGAACGCACCTGGAAGCACCCTCGAGCAGGCGCGTGCCCTCGTGGCGTCCGCGCGCAATGCGTTCGCCGGCGATCCCGACGTTCGACGGCAGTTGGATGCGTGCGCGTACCGCCTCGATCAGCCGTTGCGGGTCGCGCTGGCCGGTTCGTTGAAGGCCGGCAAATCCACGCTGCTGAATGCGCTTGTGGGACAAGATGTCGCGCCCACCGATGCGACCGAGTGCACACGGGTCGTGACGTGGTACCGGAACGGTCCGACGCCGACCGTGACCGCATGGTACGACCGCGATCGCAGCGCGAACGTGCTCGTCCAGCGCCGCGAGGGCGGGCTCACCTTCGACCTCGGAGCCTTGACCGCCGCCCAGGTCGACAGGCTCGAGGTCGAGTGGCCTGCCAGCGCGCTCGCGGAGACGACCGTGATCGATACGCCCGGTACGTCCTCGCTGTCGCGCGATGTCTCGGCCCGCACCCTCGATCTTCTGACGCCGGACCGGGCCGCATCGGGGGCAGACGCCGTCGTGTATCTGTTGCGCAGTCTGAGTGCCACCGACGTCGCGTTCCTGCGCCAGATCGGCTCGCACGTGGGCGCCGAATCCGGTCCGCTCGGCGTAGTCGGTGTGGTGTCGCGTGCGGACGAGGTCGGCGCTGGGCGCATCGACGCGATGCTCTCGGCGAAGGAAATGGCGTCGCGCTTCGCAACCGAACTCGAGCGAACAGGGTTGTGCCAGGCCGTCGTTCCCGTCGCCGGCCTGCTTGCGTTCGCTGCCCGGACGCTGCGCCAAAGCGAATTCGCGGCATTCCAGGCGCTTGCGCAGGCGCCGGTCGACGACCTTTCCGTCGCCCTGCTGTCGGCGGACCGCTTCGCCCGGCCCGACAGCCCGCTGCCGGTCGACGCGCAGACGCGTGCTTCGCTCGTGCGGCGGTTCGGGCTCTTCGGAATTCGTTTGGCAGTGACTTTGATTCGACTCGGTGCCAATGATTCACCCACGCTGGCAGCGCAATTGGTCGAACGCAGTGGACTCGACGAGCTGCGTGGTGTGATCGACGTGCAGTTCGGTCAGCGTGCAGAGCAGCTCAAAGCGCATTCGGCTCTGGTCGCACTCGACCGTGTACTGGCGGACCGTCCGGAGCGTGCCGCCGTCGAGCTGCTGCCGCAGGTCGGCCGCTTGTTGTCGGATGTGCACGGCTTCGCCGAGTTGCGTTTGCTCGGCAGGTTGCGGACCACGCCGGTCAAACTGCCCGGCGAAGAATCCGCTGAGTTGCATCGCCTCATCGGTGGTCTCGGTGTTGCGCCGCATGTGCGGCTGGGTCTGCCCGAGTCCGCGTCGTCGCGGGAAATGCAGTCCGAAGCTGTTGTTGCCGTGCGTAAATGGCGCACGCGGGCCAGTCATCCGCTGCTGGACCAGTTCACAGCAAAGGCATGCGGGACGGCGGCGCGCAGCGCTGAGGGCATTCTCGGCCTGCTCTACTGAGCAATACCCCATCTGTCACATCTGTCCCAGGTGTCACAGTGGTTGAGAATCGGTAACCCTTTGATAGAGGTTCGAATTTCGCTCGTTCCGCCTGTAACACTGTGCGAGGCAATGGCACTGCATAGTCAGGAGTAACGACGTGGACCAAATCGTGGGGGACCTCCTCCAACTCGTCATCGACGTATTCAGCTTGGGCAGTACAGGCGGCGGCGGAAGCAGCTAGTTCCTGTCCGGTAGAAGCGATCTCGTTGGAGAAAGGTCTGTCGTGCGCCCGAATGCTCGTCGCAGGATCCGTCGCAATGCTGGAATCGCCCTGGCTGCGGCACTTGTCGCGGCAGCGGCGCTGACCGTCAACAGTCCGACGAGCACCGCGGCGCCGTGTGGCAGTGCACTCGGCAGCACCGGATCGAGCGATGGGAGTTCGTTCGGCGGAACGAATCCGATTCCCTTCCTCAACGGGCAGGACGGCGGACTGCCGCGACTCAAGGGTCGGACGCAGGCGATCAGCAACATCACAGGGCTGACGGGTCCGAACGATTCGGTCCGTCGCTTCAACGTCGTCGGCACCGATCTCGGCATCATGTGGGACAACGGCGCCGGTCAGATCCTGACCGCATTCGGCGACACCGTCGGGGCGTCTGCGCAACCGTTTTGTGAAGGGGTGCTGGGCGATTGGCGCAGCAACGTGCTCCTGCGCTCCACCGACCGGAATCTGGGCGACGGCATGAGCCTGGACGGTGCCGCCCTCGACCGGCCGCGGCATGCGAAGGAGATCATTCCGAGCAAGAAGATCAACGGCGTCGAGATGACGACGATCCCGACTGCGGGCGTCGCCGTGAACGGAGTTCAGTACATCAACTTCATGTCGGTGCGGAGCTGGGGTGCCCCTGGCCATTGGGACACGAACTATTCGGCGCTGGCGTCGTCGACCGACAACGGCGAAAACTGGACCGTCGACCTCAAGACGGTCCGGACCAACGAATCGCTCACGGGCAACGGCCATTTCCAGATGGGTGCGTACGTCAAGGAGGGCGGTTACGTCTACCTCTACGGGACGCCGTCCGGACGTTTCGGTGCCGCCTACCTCGCGCGCGTGAAAGAAGCCGACTTCACCAATCAACTGGCTTACGAGTACTGGAACGGGCGCACCTGGACGCCGACCGTGCCGAACGCGGCGGTGGCGATCATGCGGGCACCGGTCAGCGAATTGTCCGTCGCCTACAACTCGTATCTGAAGAAGTTCGTCGCGCTTTACACGAACGAGGCGCAGGGCCTCGTGATGGCCAAGGCCGACCGGCCCGAGGGTCCGTGGAGTGCGCCGGAGATGCTGATCAGCGGGCGTGACGTCGGCGGGCTGTACGGCGCGTACATACATCCGTGGTCCTCGGGTCCGAATCTTTACTACGTCGCGACCACCTGGACCGATTACAACGTCATGTTGGTGCGTACAACGCTGAGTTAGGCGACTACTCTGCCGATCACGAGGCGCCGAGCCCGTCGGTGCAGTGTTCGAGAGAAGAGGACCCTGTGAAGATCGGCAGAATCTCTGCAATTGCGATAATGCTCTGCTCGGCGATGGGGCTGACGGCCGGCGTCGCCCATGCGGCACCCGACTCGGCCGCACCCGTCCAGTACGCCACTTCCTTCGGCCCCGACGGGCGCTCTGTTCGGGCGACGCTCGAGAACGGCATGTTCCGGCCCGTTGCCGACGGTCACGCGGTCGCGGTGGTCGACACCGCGGGCCAGACGCTCGCCGAACTGCCACTTGCCTACTCGGTGAGCGGACACGTCTTTCCGATTGCCGCGGTAGTCGACGACGGCGGGTCGGCGCTCACGCTCACGCCGCAGACGGTCGACGTCGCGGGAGAGGTGCGTTTGCAGGACGTCGACGCGCGCAGCGATGCGTGGGACAACCTGGTCGAGCAGTGGGATGCGGGCTGGACGGTCGACGGCGGAATCACGCCGGGAATCGGCGCTGCCATCGGCGGCGTCATCGGGTGCATCCTGACGATCACCGAGTTCTGCATTCCCGGCGCGATCATCGGTGGACTCGCAGGTGCGGCGATCGGCGTCGGTGTGGCCAATCCCTCGTTCGGACCCGCGATCATGGGCTTGATCGCAACGTTCTGACCGCACGCCCCTCCTGTCGTGCAGCCGGGTTTCCGCATGTCCGGACCCGCCGGGAACAAATCCGCATGCGCCCCCGTTGAGCTATTCGACACCACATTGAGCGTATGGCACTCAACTTCGAGTTGACTAGTATCGGATCAACCCGGCAAGATTGAGCCTAGTACGCTCATGCAAATAAAGCGGAACGAAGCGGCAGCTCAACCAGGCTGCTCGCGACAATAGGAGGAAACAAATGGCTCGTGCGGTCGGTATCGACCTCGGAACCACCAACTCGGTCGTCGCCATCCTCGAAGGTGGCGAACCTGTAGTAGTGGCCAACTCCGAAGGCTCACGCACAACGCCGTCTGTCGTCGCCTTCGCCAAGAACGGCGAAGTGCTGGTCGGCCAGCCGGCAAAGAACCAGGCGGTCACGAACGTCGACCGCACCATTCGGTCCGTCAAGCGCCACATCGGCACGGACTGGTCCGTCGACATCGACGGCAAGGCATATACGTCGCAGGAGATCAGCGCACGGACGCTGCAGAAGCTGAAGCGTGACGCAGAGGCATATCTCGGCGAAGAGATCACCGACGCGGTCATCACCGTGCCCGCGTACTTCGAGGACGCACAGCGTCAGGCCACGAAGGAAGCCGGCCAGATCGCCGGCCTCAACGTGCTGCGCATCGTCAACGAGCCCACGGCCGCCGCACTTGCGTACGGCCTGGACAAGGGCGAGAAGGAACAGACCATCCTCGTGTTCGACCTCGGTGGTGGCACGTTCGACGTGTCCCTGCTGGAGATCGGCGACGGCGTCGTCGAGGTCCGCGCGACCTCCGGTGACAACCACCTCGGTGGCGACGACTGGGATCAGCGGATCGTGGACTGGCTCGTCGACAAGTTCAAGGCAAGCCAGGGCATCGACCTGACCAAGGACAAGATGGCCCTCCAGCGTCTGCGTGAGGCTGCCGAGAAGGCGAAGATCGAGCTCAGCTCGAGCCAGAGCACCTCGATCAACCTCCCGTACATCACGGTCGACGCGGACAAGAACCCCTTGTTCCTCGATGAGCAGCTGACGCGCTCGGAGTTCCAGAAGATCACGTCGGACCTGCTCGATCGCACCCGTGCGCCGTTCCAGAACGTCATCAAGGACGCGGGTATCGCGGTTTCCGCGATCGACCACGTCGTGCTCGTCGGTGGCTCGACCCGTATGCCGGCCGTTTCGGACCTGGTCCGCGAACTGACCGGTGGCCGTGAGCCGAACAAGGGTGTCAACCCGGACGAGGTCGTCGCAGTCGGTGCCGCTCTGCAGGCCGGTGTGCTCAAGGGTGAGGTCAAGGACGTTCTGCTCCTCGACGTCACGCCGCTGTCCCTCGGCATCGAGACCAAGGGTGGCGTGATGACGAAGCTCATCGAGCGCAACACCACCATCCCGACCAAGCGCAGCGAGACCTTCACCACGGCCGACGACAACCAGCCGTCCGTGCAGATCCAGGTCTTCCAGGGTGAGCGCGAGATCGCGTCGCACAACAAGCTGCTCGGATCGTTCGAGCTGACGGGCATCCCGCCGGCACCGCGCGGCGTCCCCCAGATCGAGGTCACCTTCGACATCGATGCCAACGGCATCGTGCACGTGACCGCGAAGGACAAGGGCACCGGCAAGGAAAACACGATCAAGATCCAGGACGGCTCCGGTCTGTCCAAGGAAGACATCGAGCGGATGATCAAGGACGCCGAAGCGCACGCCGACGAAGACAAGGCGCGTCGTGAAGAGGCCGAGGTCCGCAACCAGGCCGAGTCGCTCGTTCACCAGACCGAGAAGTTCATCTCGGAGAACGACGACAAGGTCCCGGCGGATGTCAAGTCCAAGGTCGAGGCAGCGATCGCCGAAGCCAAGACTGCTCTCGCGGGCAACGACATCGCGGCTGTGAAGTCCGCGGTGGAGAAGCTGGCCACGGAGTCGCAGGCCGTCGGCCAGGCGATCTACGAGGCCACCGCCGCCGAGCAGGCCGGATCGGCCAACGGTGACGAGGCTGGCGCACACCGCGCGGCCGAGGACGACGGCGTCGTCGACGCCGAGGTTGTCGACGATGAGCCGGTGAACTTCGAGAAATGAGCAGCGACGACTACACCGAACCAGTCACGTTCGTCGACAATCGAAAGATCGACCCGGAGACCGGTGAAGTGCGGGACGCGGATGCGGTCCCCGAGCCCCTCGCGGGCACGGGCACCGCGCCGCAGCCCGGCGCATTCGACGAGGACGTAGAAATCGTCGAAGCCGTTGCTCCGAAGGCCGACGAGCTTGCCGAGCGGACAGCCGATCTGCAGCGTCTTTCCGCCGAGTACGCCAACTACCGGCGTCGGGCGGATCGCGAGAAGCAGGCTGCCAGGGAAGCGGGGAAGGTCGCAGTTCTCACCGATTTGCTCGGTGTGATCGATGACCTCGAGCGCGCCCGTGCCCACGGCGATCTCGAGACCGGTCCGCTGAAGTCCGTCTCCGCGAAGCTCGCCGCGCTGCTCGAGAAGCAGGGTGTCACCGAGTTCGGCAACGAGGGCGATCTTTTCGACCCGACGTTGCACGAGGCGGTCCAGCACGACGGCGAAGGGCACGATCCCGTGCTCGGCGCCGTACTGCGGAAGGGTTACAGATCCGGGGAAAGGGTCCTGCGGCATGCGATGGTGACGGTAACCGACAAGTCGGACACCGTCGGCACCGCAGAAGTGGGATCTGAATCGGATAGCGTCGACCCGACCACGGATGCCGATGCAGGATTTGAACAGCGATAAGAACGCGGAAGGAGGAGACGCCTGATGAGTCAACGGGAGTGGATCGAGAAGGACTTCTACAAGGAGTTGGGCGTCTCCTCCGATGCGTCTGCGGACGAGATCAAGAAGGCGTACCGCAAACTCGCGTCGAGCCTTCATCCTGACAAGAACCCGGGCGACGCCAAGGCCGAGGAGCGCTTCAAGGCGGTCAGCGAAGCCAATGCTGTGCTGTCGGATCCGGCCAAGCGCAAGGAGTACGACGAGACTCGTAAGCTCTTCGCGGGCGGTGGTGGCGGGTTCGGTCGCGGTGGCTTCAGCCCCGGCGGCGGGACCAGCGGTTTCGGTGCCGAGTTCAATATCGGCGACCTGTTCGGCGGTGGCCAGAACTACGCCGACGGCGGCTTGGGCGACATCTTCGGGGGTCTGTTCAACCGCGGCGGCGGTGGGGGCGGCGGCCAGCGGCCGACCTCCTCGCGCCCGCGCCGCGGCAGCGACGTCGAGACCGAGACGACCCTCGGCTTCCGTGAGGCAGCTCAGGGTGTCACCGTGCCACTGCGGATGACCAGTCCCTCACCGTGCACCACCTGCCACGGCAGCGGTGCCAAGCCTGGGACCAGTCCGCGAGTGTGCCCGCGCTGCAACGGAACTGGCATCGTCAGCCGTAATCAGGGCGCGTTCGGCTTCAGCGAGCCGTGCGACGATTGCCGGGGGACCGGTTCGATCATCGACGACCCCTGCAACGACTGCCACGGCTCTGGAATCCAGAACCGGACGCGGACGATCACGGTCCGGGTACCTCCGGGCGTCAGCGACGGTCAGCGCATCAAGCTGGCGGGTCAGGGCGAAGCCGGATTGCGCGGTGCGCCCTCGGGTGACCTCTACGTCACGGTCCACGTCAAGGCGGACAAGGTGTTCGGTCGCGCAGGCGACGACCTGACGCTGGTCTTGCCGGTGGGCTACGGCGAACTGGTGCTCGGCACAACGGTTTCGGTGCCGACACTGGACGGCCGGGTCGGCGTGAAGGTGCCGGCAGGCACCGTCGACGGCAGGATCCTCCGCGTTCGGGGCCGTGGCGTGCCACGTCGCTCCGGCGGTGCGGGCGATCTTCTGGTTACCGTCAAAGTTGCTGTGCCGCAGAAGCTCGACGCGGCAGCGACCGAGGCGCTAGAGAAGTACATGCAGGCAGAAAAGGCCAGCGGTTTCGAACCGCGGGCAGGCTGGGCAGGCGCGTAATTCCGCCTCGCCGCACCCTATTTAGGGATCCGCACCCCTTCTAGGGCCCTAGAAGGGGTGCGGATCCCGAGAAGTGGTGCGGCGAAATGCTAGGAAGGGTAACGGAGGTGTAGCGATGACGGACAAGCCGAAAAGGGCTGCGCCGGGCGCTAACCCAGATGTGCAGATGTTCGTGATCTCGGTTGCGGCCGAGCTCGCCGGCATGCACGCGCAAACTTTGCGCACGTACGACAGGCTCGGCCTGGTGACCCCCGAACGGACGTCGGGCGGCGGTCGACGCTACTCGGCTCGCGACGTCGCGCTGCTTCGCGAGGTCCAGCGGCTGTCGCAGGACGAGGGCGTGAACCTCGCCGGCATCAAGCGCATCATCGAACTGACGAACCAAGTCGAAGCGCTCCAGCATCGCATCAGCGAAATGGCTGCCGAGATCACCGCACTGCACGCAAATCAGCGTCGCGACCTCGTTCATATTCCGCGCAGTACGGCGCTGGTGGTCTGGCAGCCGAAGAATCGGCGCTGACTCGGCCTTTCGGTCATGTTTCGACCCGGTGTCGATTCGATACCCATGTTATCCGTGTGACTTATGGTGCTGGTGGGAAAGTCGTATGGTTTCGCCATTCCAAGCGAACAGGCGGACCCATGTCTCGATCGATCGGATTTTCCTACTCCGCGGCCACATGCGCGCTGGTCCTGAGTGCCGGCGCGATTGCCGTTTCGGGGGCCGGAGTTGCGGCAGCCGAGGCCGAGAATTGCACCGCGAACGGAACGATCATGACGTGCGTGTATGTCGATCCCGGAGCCGAGCACAAATTCGAGGTACCTGACGGCGTCACCACGCTCACCGTCACCGCGGCGGGCGGGACCAGTCCGTCGTCGCCCCCGGCAGATGTCGTCATTGCGCCGCTGACCGTGGAACCCGGCACGACTCTCTATGTCAACGTCGGATGCGGTCGGGAAGCATCGGGCAGCAAGTGCACGACCGCGAGCGACGTGCGAACGAAATCCAAGAAGACCACAGCGTCCTTCGACACTCGGCTCATCGCCGCGGCGGGCTCGGAATCGACCGAAGACCGGACCGCCGACGAGTCGGTAGTACCAGCGGGTGGTACCAGCGGCACCGATGTGACCGGTACTCCGATGGTCGCGATCAGTTACGAGCACGATGGCGACACCGACACCGACGCCGAGGTGTCCTCGGTTGCGGATGATTCGGTTGCGGATGATTCGGCTGCGGACGACGCGGTAGCGACGCCGACATCGACCCGGCGGGCGCCGCGCTAGCGTGCTATTCGATTCCGAGGGCGCCGGCGAGCACGGGCCACGAATCGTGCAGGTCGTCTCGCCAGTAGTTCCACGAGTGCGTTCCGGTGCTGCGGAAGTTGTACGTTGCGGGGATTCCGAGCGCGTTGAGGCGGTCAGCGAGTTGGTGCGTGCAGTAGTTGGTGACCGCCTCGATACCGCCGCCGGTAACGACCTGGCCGATCAGCTTGTCGAACTGACCGTCGACGCCCCGCGCATTCAGGTTGTCGTACCGACCGGGGATGCCGCTGCCGTTGGAGATGTAGAGCGCAACGCCGCGCAGACCGGCGGCGTTGACGTACGGGTCGTTCGCGGCCCACGCAGGATCGCCGGGCGGACCCCACATGTTGATCGCGTTGCCGCCGCCGTACTCGTTCATGCTCAGCCGCACGAACGCCTGCCCGAGCGGACCGCTGGAGTTCGCGCAACCGCTGTAGGACGCCACTGCGCGGTACACACCCGGTGCCGCGATGGCGAGCTGCAGGGCCGCAGTGCCGGTCCGCGACATACCGGCAGCGGCATTGACCCCTGTGGTTCCCAGCGCGGCGTCGATGATCGGCGGCAATTCTCGCGTCAGGAACGTCTGCCACTTGTTGACCCCGAGTACGGGGTCCGGGGATTCCCAGTCCGTCCACCACGCGTTCTCGCCACCGGTCGGAATCACGACGTTCACGTTCTTGTCGGCAAAGAATGCGAGTGCATCCGTTCGCTCGACGCGGGTGACGCCGTCGAGAAGGTAGAGCGTCGGACGCGGCACGCTCGTGTCGGCAGCTCGAAGGACGGCGACTGCGACAGATCGACGCATCGATCCCGAGTAGACCGAGAGCGCGAGGTTGCGCTCGTCGATCGGCAGCGTGAGCTCGAGCCGGGATTGGTCGGCGGCCGGCACGGTCGGGTCGGGCGCCGGGTCCGCGACGGCTGGAGTCGAAACGAGCGCCGGCGAACCGAGCGCGAGGATGGTTGCCAACACAGCGATAGCCGTCCTTGCGGAGGTCACCCGCGCTCCTTCCCGAGAGTTCGGCGCATCCTAACAGTCGGCGGATGCGCCGGGTCGATCACGGAAAGCGCCGTCCCGTGACCTCTTTCATAACGTGAGGTTGACTACTCGCGCCAACGCTGCGACGATACGCCCGGAACAGTCCGCGCGGTTTGTATTACGCGGTAACGATCTCGGGAACGTCCGCTAGTTCTACAGGGGGACTGGAGTGACAGACGTAGAACCGAAGCAGGTCACCGTCGATGTGTCGGACCTGGCGGCGTTCGATATCGACGAAGCAGCGGTCGACACGTCGTCCCGGCGAGAATGGGAATCCGCGCTCGTGCGCCGGTCGTGGGTGACCGACGCAATCGTGGTCATCGCGGCAGTCGCGATTGCCCAACTCGTACGATTCGGAACCGCGTCCCCGGTGGCGGAGTCGGACTCGATCGTCGACCTGAACTATTCACTGATCTCGGCGATCATCGCGCTGTCGTGGATCGCGGCGCTGGCAATCTACGGGACGCACTCGCCCCGGATCTATGGGTGCGGACCCGACGAGTACCGCCTGATCCTCTCGGCGACGGTCCGCTTGTTCGGCGCAATTGCCATCTGCGCCTTGATCTTCCGAATCGAAATCGCGCGTCTCTATGTGGGGCTGGCATTTCTGATTGGGCTCACCGCGCTGCTGCTGAGCCGTTGGTTCGCGCGTCGCGCGATCGCCCGCCAGCGGGAAAAGGGCGAGAACCAGACGGCAGTACTCGTGGTCGGCAGGGAAAGCGCGGTGTTCGACCTCGCGCGGTCTTTCGAGCGCTATCTGGCGAGCGGGCACCGCGTCGTCGGCGTCTGCATTCCGGGGCACTCGGGCGCCCATCGCGACCACCTCGACATCGAGGGTCGACCGGTCCCGATCTTCGGTGACGAGCATTCCGTGCTGTCGGCGGTCAAGTTCTCCGGCGCCGACACCGTTGCGGTGACCGCCACCGAAGAACTGGGCCACAACGGAATTCGCAAGCTCGTGTGGGAACTCGATCCCTACGATGTCGACCTCGTCGTGTCACCGGGTGTCGTCGATGTCGCCGGACCGCGCTTGGTGATGCGACCGGTCGCGGGACTGCCACTCATCCACGTGGACAAGCCCACCTACCGCGGCACGAAGCGCTTCGGAAAGACGATCTTCGACGTGTGCTTCGCTGTCTTCGCGTTGATCCTCTCGGCGCCGATCCTGCTGCTCACCGCGCTGGCCGTGAAGATCGACAGCCGCGGACCCGTGTTGTATCGCTCCGAACGGGTCGGTATGGGCGGCAAGACCTTCGGAATGCTCAAGTTCCGCAGCATGGTGGATGGCGCCGATCAGCAACTCGACGACCTCATGGAACAGAACGAGGGCGCGGGCGTTCTGTTCAAGATGCGCGACGATCCACGGGTCACGCGAGTCGGCCGGATCATCCGCAAGCTGAGCATCGACGAACTACCTCAGTTCATCAATGTCCTGAAACGCGATATGAGCGTTGTCGGGCCGCGTCCGCCGTTGCGCCGCGAAGTCGAGGATTACGACGGCGAGGTGCGCCGCAGGCTGCTTGTAAAGCCAGGGGTCACCGGGCTGTGGCAGGTGAGCGGCCGGTCGGTGCTGTCGTGGGAGGAATCGGTCCGGTTGGACCTGTCCTACGTCGAGAACTGGTCCACCGTCGGCGATCTGCTGATCATCGTGAAGACGGTCCGCGCGGTCGTCGCAGGGTGGGGCGCGTACTGAGCCTCACCCGTGGCCGTTGATCGGTTGCGATTCCGAGACCCGCCATTCGCCGTTGAGTGCGATGTAACCCGATTCCGACGCGCCGTGGTTCTCGATCTGCAGCTGGACGACGTGCTTGATCAGATCGAGCTGACGCTGCGTCGACCAATCGAAGATGGCGACGTCGATCGTGTAATCGCCCTTCGCCAGCGGCATCGCTGGAACGGTGAAATCCATGACGCCGTCACCGATCTCGACCGGTGCCATCGATTCGAAGTTGTTGCCGCCCCACACTCTCGTGCCGTCGCTGGAATCGATCGAGATCGAGAACAACGCCTTTTCGATCCGCTCGTTCGCGGTGTACCTGAGGCGAAGCCGGACTGCGGAATGCGAGGTGATGAAGCGGGCGAACGGAAGTCCGTCGGCTGTCAGAACCTCGACGTGGTCGATGACGATCTGGCCGCTTCCCCAGCGAGTCCTGCCGATTCCGTCGACGTGCGGTGTCGGCCTCGAGGCGTCGTCGAACGCATTGAGCAGCGGTTTGATGTCGCCGACGTCGAGCAACTCGCCGTTGTTGAGCCAGGCGCCCTTGTCGCACATCGTGCGCAGCACCGACACCGCGTGCGACACCACGATGATCGTTCGTCCGTCGCCTTGCAGTTGGGCGAACTTCTCCATGCACTTCTGCTGAAAACTCGCGTCACCCACGGCGAGTACTTCGTCGACCAGCAGAACCTCGGGGTCGACATTGATCGCGACGGCGAACGCGAGCCGAACATACATTCCGGACGAGTAGTTCTTCACCGGTTGGTCGATGAACTTCTCGACGCCGCTGAAGTCGACGATCTCGTCGAATCGTTGCCTGATCTCCGACTTCGAAATTCCGAGGATGGACGCGTTCAGAAAGACGTTGTCGCGACCGGACAGTTCGGGATGGAAGCCCGATCCGATCTCGAGCAGCGCCGCGAGCCGCCCACGCGTTCTGATCTCGCCTGCATTCGGATACAGGATGCCGGCAATGCACTTGAGCAAGGTCGATTTGCCCGAACCGTTGCTGCCGACGATCGCGAAATTGGAACCCTTCGGGATGTCGAAGCTGACGTCCTTCAGTGCCCAGAAGTCCTCGTGAATGGACCGCCGACGGCGCATCGCCGCTGACTTCAGCGTCTGGTTGCGTTCGTGGTAGATCCGGAACTTCTTGGAAACGTTCGCGATCTCTACGGCTGCGTCGCTCATAGGGCTTCCGCCAGACCTTTCTCGTGCCGCTTGAAGAACCAGAGCCCTGCAGTGAACGTCAGAACACCGAGTCCTACGCAGAGCGCCGTCGTCGTCAGCGATGGAAAGCGATTGTCATAGAGCAGATTCCTGAACGCAGACGCGAAATGGAACATCGGGTTGAGCCGGTAGAAGTCGTAGATGGTCAACGGGCCGACAATCGGCCCCGCCAGTTCGGACTTCTGCTGCACCAGGGTGATCGGGTACAGCACAGGTGTCATGAAGAACCACACCTGGAGAAACATTGTCACGAAATGCTGCATATCGCGGAAGTAAGCGTTCGCGATCGACAGAAACATGGCTACGCCGGTCGCAAACAACGCGAGCAGCAGCATGAAGATCGCGAGGACCGGTATGAATAGGACGACGTCGGAACCGGCAATGACGAGGGCGACGAGCAGGACCGATATTTCGATGCACCACGTGATGAACAATGCGATCGAATTCGAAACGATCAACGCGCTGCGCGGGAATGCAACCTTCTTGATCAGCCCGCTGTTGCCGATCAGTGTGCTGATCCCGCCGTTGACCGTTCCGGTGAAGAAAAGCCACGGCAGCAGCGCACACAACAGCCATAACGCATATATGTCCAACCCGCTCGGATCGCCGCGATCGGGCTGGACACGCATGATGTAGGAAAACACCACGGTGTAGACGAGCATTATCGTCAGCGGATTCGCGAGGGACCACAGGTGCCCTAACGCGGTCGCGCGATATTTGCTTTTGAGCTCACGGCGCGTGAGGTTGGTTATCAGGTCTCGCGCGCGATACAGCTCTTTGATCGTCGACAACCTCGAGCGCCTCCTAACGTGGGGAGTGCAGACCCGCAATTCGCGGCCGCGAATGGCTGCACCAGGCTATTACATGCGTCTACGTAGTGCGAACGGCGCAGAGCCTGCGGACTGCCCGTCGTCAGCGTCCGGCACCGCGCGTTCCGTCGCGAATCCGGGCCAGCACCCTCCGGCCGCGGTCGCGGACTGAGCGGCCGACACGCTTGAACACGCGAGTCCGCAGCGGGGTCCGATCGATTACTTCCCGTGCTGCTCGCGCCATGATTTCCGCACGCGCCGCGTAGTGCCGGGACCGCTCCGGCGGCGGCGTGCCGGGTGCCGGATTTCGGAGGTGGACGAAGAATTCACAGCCCTTCGGCCCGTGGATGGCGAGCGTCTCGAGTTTGATCAAATCGAGGAAGCGTGCGTCGGCAAGCAGCAGCTCGAGGCTGGCCGGCGTGAATGCCGAACAATGCGCGTCGGTGTATTCGGGTTCGGTTTCTGCGGTGAGTCCGGTTTGCCATGTCGCATAAGCAGAATGGAGATCTTCCTCCGGAGTCGGCAGGGCGACCGTGCCTGGGACCCAGGCACCTGCTCCGAGCAAATTCGAGCGCAGCGCAGCACCTCGGAAGACCTGGCCTGCGGTGGGCCGAATCCGCCTTTCGTGAAATGCGTCCAGCCATTCCGACAATTCGGTCGCCGGACGATAGAAATCGAAGCAGTACCTGCGGTCTGGAACGGCAAGCGATAACACCCCGCCGACAGCGAGGACCTCCTGGCAACCCTGCAGGAAACGGATCGGATCGGGAAGATGTTCGAAGTTGTGCGACGAGACGATGTAGTCGAATTTCTTTGTGCCGAACTTTGCCGCCACGAGTTCGGCGATATCGCACGCCGAGCCCTGGAGGTCGACTTCTTCGATCAGGGAAATGTGGTCGTCGGGGATATTCGGGTCGGCGGCAGCGCGCCGCCGTAACTCCGCGGCATCGAAGATATCCAGACTCGTGGTGTTGTAACCGAGGCGGCGTGGGACCAAAGGATTGTGATACGGGCCGATTTCGATACCCTGCGCCTTTTTATCGATGTATTCGCGCAGTGCCCGTTCCCGATTCACCACCCGATCCTCCCGCCCACCCGGTTAGTGCAAGATCACTGAGAATCGTTGCCGCCCAGCAACGTCGACGAGCCTACCGGAGGTTACGATTCGGTTCGCGTGGCACGACGATCCAAGAACGTGAGGCAATGTCAGAATCCGAAACGGCACGACCCGACGGAACACCATCCATCGTGGTCGTCATCGCTCTGTACAACGGCGCCGGATTTATCGAGGAGACCATCGGGGGCGTCCTCGCACAGACCGTTGTGCCGGACGAATTCGTTGTCGTCGACGACGGATCGGTCGACGGCGGTGCTGAGATTGTCGAACGTGCGGCGCGCGACCTCCCGGTGACTGTCATTCGGACGCCGAATCGCGGTCAGTCGGCGGCGCGGAACGTGGGCGTCGGGGCATCGCGAAGCGACCTGATCGCCTTTCTCGATCACGACGACATCTGGCGTCCCGATCATCTGGAACTGCTACGCGAGCCTTTTCTGCGCGATCGTGAACCGCCGCTGGGCTGGACCTACAGCAACGTCGACGAGATGGACGAAGGCGGCCGGACGGTCACCCGCGGCTTGCTGAGGCAGTACCGTGCGCAGCACCCGAAGATGTCGCTGTCGGAATGCCTCGGCGGCGACATGTACGTGCTGCCCTCGGCATCGCTGATTTCGCGTACGGCTTTCGAAGCGATCGGTGGTTTCGACGAACGCCTGATCGGCTACGAGGACGACGACCTGTTCCTGCGGATGTTCCAGCATGGTTTCGGCAACGTCTACATCGATAAGCCGTTGTCGCAGTGGCGCATTCATCTGGGTTCGTCCGCGCACTCGCCGCGCATGGCACGCTCGCGGATGATCTTCTTCGAGAAACTTGCCGGCCAGTTTCCGAAGGAGAAGACCGACCCGGACGGCAAGTCCTATCTGCGCGATCTCATTGCCCCGCGCATGCTCCGCCATATCGGATCCGATTTCGTGCACTCCGTCGAGGCTGACGACCGCAGTGGCGCCCGCCGCAGCCGTGCGGACATCTCGGTCGTTCGCCCGCATTTGAATCGGAAGCTCAAGGTGCTCGTCGCCCTCGCCTGGCCGGTCCTGAGTATTCACGGACTTTCGCGACTTGCCGTGCGCCTGAACCTCACGCCGACCGCGCGCCAGTTGTTCCGGTCGGAATCCTGACCGTCAGAACTGCAGCAGCAATCCCCGCCGTCCGGCGAAACGTTCGATACCGCTCGCGAAGGGTGGGTGGTAGCAGGTGGACGTCCATACACGTGGCGAGTACTTGCCGACCACTTCTTTCTGCGTGTGGTGGAAGTCCTCGTTCAGATCGCCGTAGCCGTAGTGGCCGCAGTCCATCTGGACGACTCGAGTTTCGATCCCGTGCTCGACCATCGCGTTGAGCGAGAAGTCCTCCGAGTAGAAGTGCCACGCGAACTTCTCGTCGAATCGCAGGCCGTATTGCCGGATGAGTGACGAGTGGACGATCACGCAACAGCAGTCGACCGTGTCGACGACAGGGTTGTCGGAGACGCGTTCGCCCATGTTCTCGGCTGACGTCAACTCCTTGCGGCACTTGATGTTTCCGAGGAGACGGACCGTGTAGAACCTGCCGCGCTCGATCCCGATTCGTCGCTTCTGATTGCGGCCGAAGTGCGCGAAGCGGCCGTGCCGCTCGAGCGTCGTCCCGATCACGCCGTAGATGCTCGACCGGGGGAGCTTCGCAAGAAGGGGCCCGGGATCCTCGTCGATGCTGAAATCGTGGTGCATGAACACCACCCAGCCGTCGCCCATCTCGTTCTCGATGAACGAGTTGTAGCGTGCGGCTATCCCGATGTTTTCGACGCGGTTGTCGTAGAGGGTGAGGTCGTGGCGGCGCACGAATTTGTTCGTGCCGACATATTTGTCGTAGATGTCGGGCCGATGGCTGACGCACACCAGTTGAACGGTCGTCGAGGCGGCGATACCCGCCGCCGTGCGAACGGGATTTTCGAGATCGCTGCTCATGTCGGCGCTCGCCGTCCTTTCTTCCCTGCGCAGCACGCTAGACCTGCGGTTTCTCGACGATCACGATGTCTTGGTAGCTTGTGAATTGTTTACGCCCGCACCAGTTTCCGTAGCGAACCGGATCTGCTACCGCCAAACCGTGTGCGGCGAAGAGGCTGCGCGCGTACTGCTCGTCGTAGCACACGGCGTGCTCCGGTTTGTCCTTGCTGATCGTCCTGTAGTTCTCCGCCACGATCTGGAAGGCCAACGAACTCTTGCCTGCGTTCAGCAACGACCGCGACTCCTCGTTCTCGAGGAAGAACGTTGCCAGGCAGCGACCGCCCGGCGCCAGCACCCGTGCGATCTCGGAAATATAGCGATCCAGGTCGCCCGGAAGCAGGTGGGTGAAGACCGACGTGAGGAAGGCGAAATCGAACGAGGAGTCCGCGTAGGGGAAGCGGTATTCGGCCGCCGGAACCGGGCCGTCAGGGTTGTAGAACGAGTTCCGGACATCGGATCGGGCGAACTCGAAGTTGGGGAACTGCGGGGTGATCGTCGCCGAACACCACGCAATCGGCTCGGGTGCGATGTCGAAGCCGCGGTAGCTACCCGACTCGGACAGGTAGGTAGCGAGCGGAATCGCCATTCGCCCACTACCGCAACCGATGTCGAGGACGCGATGGTCCGGTTGCAGGTGACCGTACTCGAGGAAGTACTGGAAGAACTCGTCGCCGACCCAATGGAAATGGTCGGCATCCAGGCTGCCGACGAACTCCATCAATGGCTGCGGTGGGGTGAGCAGCTCTTCGCGCTCGTCGGGATCCAGCTCGGATGCCTCCCAGACCTCCTTCACCGTCGGCAACACGTCGGTGTACCTGGTGAGGTAGCGGTCCTGCGTGGCAAACGTTTCGAAGAAGCCGGGCCAATTGCGTGGCGACGGCGCCAGCGTGTTCGGCACGCGCGCGCGACGGACCGCCTTGAAGTAGTCCGTCAGCACGGTCTTGTATTCGCGGACGCTGCGCTGCACCGTGCTCTCGTTCTGCAGCGTGCTGTTCTCGTGGCGGCGGTACCAGAGCAGCGGTTCGCGCAGGAATCCCGGCTCGGATTCGCGCAGTGCCCGGAGCGCAAAGTCCCAGTCGTTGACGAGCACGAACTCGCGGAACAAGCCGATCTTGTCCAGCAGGCGGGCGGCAAAGAAGAAGTTGCTGCTGGATCGGATTCCGTTCTGACGGATTAGGGAGAACCCGATCGTGGGGTACTCGTCGATGCCGTCGAGCCACTCGTCGTACTCGCGGACGAGCACATCCGACTGCTTCATTCGCATCGGTGAGAAGGTGACCTCGGTGAAGGCGAAGTCGAAGCCGCCCTCGACCGTGAAGCTGTGCAGTCGAGCCAGGCGTTCTGGGTGAAACACGTCGTCGGAGTTCAGAATGCTGATGTATGTCCCGCTGCAGCGTTTGATGCCGTTGTTGATCGCGGCGTGCGCACCCTGATTGGCCTGCTGCTCGAAGACGACATCCGTGAATTCGACGTCCGCCAGCGTCTGGGTGATGACGTCGACGCTGTCGTCCGTGGACCCGTCGTCGATGATGACGAGCTGCACGTTCGGGTACGTCTGGTGCGCAACCGACAGGATCGCCTGGCGAATGAACGCGGAGTGGTTGTAGGACGGGATCACGACCGAGATATGGTCGGCGTCGACCGCGGCACTGCTGCGGCGGACCGGCTCGCTGACTGTGGTCAGCCACTCCGGCAGCGACCCAGCAGATCTGGTCCGCGGCGTGTCACTACCGAAGCGTGTCTCGATCGTCCAGAGAATTCGCGACCACACCTTCACCAGGACTGCTTTGGCACCCGCCGTGCGGTACACGGCAATCACTTTGCGCAGTAGCTCGCGCAGCCTCGTCATCCCGATGTTTAACCGTTTCACCACTGTCGGCTCCTGTCGAAATTCGAGAAGAACATATTCGGCTGGTGCGCAGTACTTTTCAGCTCGACTTCTGTACCGCCGCCCGAATTGCGCGGTAGACCGCTCGCGGCTTCTCGGTGTAGCGCAGCGTCTTCGACGCTTGGATCGCGGACAGCTGGAACTGTGTGACGCGCTGCAACTCGACCATGCGGTCGTACTTCTCGCGCAACTCGACGTACTTTTCGACGATCTGCTCGGTATCGACGTCCTGGTCTTTCCGGACTGCGGAGAAGACGAACTGGTAAGTCTCGGCGTCGGGATCGGCGAGGATCTTGTCCAATACCTCCTGCGGCACCGTGCCGCGCGGCGCGAGCAGTTCGGTGTGAAACGCCGGTACACGCACTTTGCGCATCTCGGTGATCGTGTATCCGGCGTCGGACACGAGCTCGCCGACAGTCTTGCGGGTGAAGAACCGAATGTGCGTCCGATCCAGCAACCCGAGCGTGAGGTAGTCGAACCTGCCTTCGAGCAGGGTCAGTCGTACGTCCACGTGCGCAACATTCGGCAGCGACACCACAATTCGGCCGCCGGGCGCGAGCAGCGGGGCAACCCGGCGCAGGACCGCGTCCGGATAGAGAAGGTGCTCCAGAACATCACCGGCGAGCACGACGTCGAAGGGTCCGCTCAGTTCGTCGAAGATGTGCGGATCGTTGAGGTCCCCGATCACCACCCTGTGGGCGGCGACTTCCAGATCGGCGCGGTTGCCTTCGTCGTATTCGACTGCGGTCACTTCGCAGCGCTGGTCGACCAGCGCCCGGGTCACATCTCCGGCCGCCGCGCCCAGTTCGAGCACACGTTGCCCGCCGCCGATCATCTGGAGTGCATACGAATGGGCATTGTTCGTCAATGATGCATCCACGACCGAGCGATATCTGCTCGCCATAAAAGGACCTTTCCGGTTCCTGTGACGCTTCCAAATTGTGGCCGCAGATACTGCCCGCCCACAGCGCGACGAGTGTATATCCTGCGGCGTTGAATCAACAGTCATTGTTCACGCGAAAAACGCGAGCTGCCTAAAACGATTGAAGGTGATCATCGGAATCGCTGCAATGCATAACAACGCCGTTGTTGTGGCAGCGAAATTCGAACCTAGGGTTGGTTTTTTCTAATAAGACGAGACTTGATGCGATTAGCCGATGCGAGGCTGCCACGCACCTTCGCGACGTACCGCAGACTGCGTGACGACCGGACCGCAGCGAGCTCGTTTGCCGTCGCGAGGTTCTGCGCCTGCAAGCGCGAGATCGTCAGCGCATGGAGTCTGTTCTCCTGCGCGATCCGCTCGTGGTCCATGAACAGCTTCGTGTATCTGTCCGTCAGCGCCGTCTCCGAATCGCCGGAATCGGGTTCGAGTGCCCTCTTCTTCGCAGAACCCTTCTGCCAGTACACGCCCGTCCAGTCGATGACTTCCATCGGATCGGTGATGCCGTAGGCCTCACGGAAGTCGTTGATCGCCTCGCTGCAGGCCGGGATCGCGTAGTCGTCGACGATGAGGTAGCCCCCGTCGGACAGTTTCGAGTACAGGTTGGTCAGTGCGTCCATCGTCGACTCGTACATGTCGCCGTCGAGCCGAAGCACCGCGAGTTTGTCGATTTCCGCATGGGGCAGAGTGTCTTTGAAGAAACCCTTGAGCATGACGACCTGGTCGTCGAGCAATCCGTAGCTGCGGAAATTCGCTTGGACCTCCTCCATCGGGATTGCCAACTGCGGGTAGAGGTGGAATGCGATGCCGGCGGCGTCCACCGGATACTTCTCCGCATCCGGTGGCGGCAGACCCTCGAAGGAGTCGGCTACCCACACCTTGCGGTCGCGTTCACCGTAAGCCGCGAGGATGCCGCGCATGAAGATGCAGGAACCGCCGCGCCAGACGCCGGTCTCGATGAAATCGCCGGGTACGCCGCGAGCGATCACGTCCTCGACACAGAACTGCAGATTCTTCATCCGCTTCACGCCGGTCATGGTGTGAGCGAGCTTCGGCCAGTCGCGCCCGTCTTCGCGGAGTGCGGCGCCGTGCGCCGGGAACATCGCTTCCATCTGGTTGCCGTCTGCGGCGTTCCAGAGCGACATCGTCAAAGTCTCGCGCAGCAGGTCGATATACCGCGCGCGGAGTTCGGAATCGGGCGCGGATTGCGACTCGCCCTGATCGGCCTGACTATTCGTTTCCGCCGTCTCGGCGTAAGTCGCTGTCCCTGTCATGCGGGGGATCCTACAAGCATGAACGCGTTATCTCCGATACTTGGACGGCAGGAAATGTTCGCATCGCGTTACAGTGCGCGCGAGAATGCAATTCAGCGCCAGAAAGGCGGGCTATTGTCTCCGTTACCGTCCCGAGATTCGGCCGCCGCGAGCCACGCCGGGGACGGTGTTGCCGTCGTAATGGTCACCCACAACGGCGCCGAGTTCTTGGCTGCCCAACTCGCATCGATAGTGGCACAGAAGCCGCCGCCCGCAGCGGTGTATCTCGTGGACGACGGGTCCGCCGATGGATCGCCCAAGTTGGTCCGCGAGTTCTTCGCCCGGCATCCGGGAATTCCGCTGACCGTCATACCGGCGCCACGCCGGCGGGGTCGCGATCTCTACACGCGAATCGCCCGCAACTTCGCGGCCGGGCTCAGCGCAGCGGCGCCGTTCGGGTTCATCGCACTCGCCGATCAGGACGACATCTGGCCCAGCGACAGGCTCGCCCGGCAGCGGCAACGTCTCGAAGAAACCGGTGCGCTCCTGACAACCGGCAACGGCGAACTGATCGATCGCGACGGCAGGTCGACCGGCCGCACACTCCGCGATCGATTTCCGGTCACTGCGGGCTGGCCGACGGCCGGACCCGGTGCTCGGATGCGTGCGGTCATGAAACAGCCGATGACGACGGGGGCGGCGAGCATGATCAGAAGCGAACTGCTCGACCTCGCACTGCCCGTCCCCGCCGGTTGGCTCCACGATCGGTGGTTCTCGCTGGTCGCGGTGGCCCGCGCTGGACTGGACGTCGATCCGGCGACGGCGTTGTACTACCGGACGCACGAGCAGCAAGCGGTCGGCGTGCGCGGACACGCGGGCCGCACCGGCCGGGAACGCATAGCCGACGCGGTGCTGCGCCCGTACTTCACGATCCGCAAGGTACGGGACGTCTCGTTCACGCTGCGCGGGAAAGCGGTCGACCCTGCCATCCGCGCCGAACTTCGGCTCGGCAGTGTCCTGCGCAGCTACCTCGGCCGCTAGCGACGGGTCGGCAGGTACGACGCGAGCAGCTGTTCGTATGCGGCACAGACACTTTCCCAGGTGTAGGTCTCTTTGGCGCGGATCTTCGCCTGGGTCTGGAACTGCTCGCGCAGCGGTGAATCGCCCATCAGCCTGTCGATGGTCTGCGTGATCTCGATCGGATCGGCTTGGACGAACAAGCCGGATTCGCCGAGCACCTCACGGTTGTAGATGGTGTCGCGCGCGACGACGGGCGCGCCCGAGGCCATGGCCTGAACGAGGGCTGGGTTCGTGCCGCCGACGCTGTGGCCGTGAAAATACACCGTGGCGTGCTGCCACAATGCGAAGAGCTTGTTGTCGTCGTGGATGTGGCCGAACCAGTGAATGTTGGCGTTGTTGGCCGCGAGTCCCGCGACGCGGTCGTCGAGTTCACCGCCGTAGCCCGACGAACCGACGATGGCTACTTTCCAGCGCTTGCTCAGATCGATTGCAGCAGTGAGGAAGTCGTCCATCGTGTTCTCCGGGACGAACCTGGCGACCATGAGGATGTACGGGTGACCGGACAGTTCGTCGATCGGATTCAGCAATCCAGGGTCGGTGCCGCCGTACGGGATGTAGACGCCGTCACGGTCGAAGTCGACCTTCCACCGGCGAGCAATCTCCTGCGAATCGCACACGATCTCGTCGGCATGCTTGGCGGTCATGCGCGCGCCGGCGCGGAAGGCGGCCTTTGCTTTGGCGCCCCATTTTTCGCGCTCCCACTCGATGCCGTCGACGTTCACGATGATCGGAATCTTGCGGGCCTTGAGCACCGGGAAGAAGAATCCGTTGGCAACGTTGAGTACGAAAGCGACATCGGGTCGCCTACGGGCGGCGTGCGTGCACGACGTCAAACCGTAGGACAATGTGCTGATCGACTTGCTTTCGATGCCGAGTGTCGTCGCGGTCTTGACGCGGTCGTCACGCGCGGGATCGTCCGGCGTCGTCGAGCCTTTGCGGCCGTAGACGGTGACGTCCCAGCCCTCGTCGACGAGATACGGGGCCAGGCGACGGACGAGCGTCTCGAACCCGCCGTAGTAGCTCGGGTAGCCGCGCGATCCGATAATGGCTACGGACTTTGTCATTCGTATTCCCCTCGGGTCGGTGTGTCTACATGTGATGACGTGCAAATACGTCGCAAATAGCTGAGCGAGCGGGCAACGATCACGCAGAAGCGTACGCGCCGGTTTGTGACTGCGCTCACCCAGTTGCCCGAGGCTGCCGGCGTGACTCTTGCTCAAACGCGGCCCGTGCCGCAAAGTTGACGCTTCTCGGAAGGGCGCGCCTGGATGCAACTCGTAGTGAACGCGAAGTCGGTGATCCGGCGCGGCGTCGTCTATTACAGCATCAGAAACAGGCGTGCGAAGGCCGCCGCTATCTCGGCTTGGCTGGATTCGCTGGGGTGCAAAACGATCCTGCTCATCGGGGCGATGGGCGAGGCCCATATCGAGCCTAACGGCGACATCGTGGAGAACGCGGTCGCCAACGGGCGCGAGGTCCGGCTGGCGCTGAACATCGACCGCGTCGCAACCCCGCACCCGTTCGTCGTCGCCGACGGCCGCCATTTGCCGTTGCAGGCGAACGTCGTCGACTTCGCTCTCGCGAACGCGATCATCGAGCACGTCGGCGGTGAAGCCGATCAACGGCGGTTCGTCGCCGAACAGACACGGGTCGCGCGAAACTGGGTGATCACGACCCCGAACAAGTGGTTCCCGGTGGAATCGCACACCTCGGTCGTCTTCGCCCACTGGCTGCCGAGTTGGCGACGCGACCGCATCGAATTCACCCGATTGCTGTCGCTACGGGAGTTCAAGTCCCTGCTGCCCGCGGGCGCGAAGGTGACCGGCCACTGGTGGACACCGACCTTTACCGCCTACTACGCCAAGGAGTAGCGGCGTTTCCCGGTGTTACGGTACTGCGGTCGCGTGAGGTCTCGTCGGGGAGCAGTAAGGAGCATCGAGCCTTGGAAGGTCGATCCGAGGAATCGCGGCGTGCCGGAAGACGGCTGTCGCCACGTCGATTGTGGTCGAAAGTTCGTGCGCGGCCGCGACTTGCAACAGCAGTGGGCGTTGTCGCGCTGTTCGTGCTGACGCTGTGCGTCTGGCTCGGTTACTCGCTACTGGGCGCGCGCTCGGCGATCGACGACGCGAGCGAGCATGCGGAGAACGCAAAGTCGGCGCTGTTGCGGGGCGACACGGCAATCGCGAGACAGGAAGCGAGCGATGCCCAGGACAGCGTTGCGGACGCGCGTGCCAAGGTCGGTTCTGCGCCTCTTTCGTGGCTCGGTGCGATTCCAGGGGTCGGCAGTCCGGTCGTCACCGTCGAGGAGATGAGCGACGTCGCGTACCGGTTGCTCGACGAAGTTCTGGTGCCGCTCGTCGACAGCCCGGCCTCGACAGTCCTGTCGAGCACCGGCGGAGAACGGCGGGTCGACCTTGCGGCACTTCGAGATTCGATTCCGGCACTGAACGATGCCGTGGCGCCGGCGGCCAGCGTGGCGCAGGCGGCAGACGAGGTTCCACGGTCGAGCTGGTTCGGCAGAGTCAACAATGCGCGCGATTCCCTGGTTCGCCAAACAGCCGATCTTGCAGAGCAATTGGGGAATGTGAGCCGCGCGGCACCGGTGCTGCCGCAGATGCTCGGCGCAGACGGACCACGCAACTACCTGATGGTCTTCCAGACGAATGCCGAAGCCCGCGGGACGGGAGGCATTCTCGGCGGGACCGCGATCCTGCACGTCGAGAACGGCGCGATCAAGGTAGAGAAGCCCGCGAGCAACCTCGAACTACAGCTGCACTACAACCCCATCGACCTCGGCCCTGAATTTCAGAAGATGTACGGGCAGTGGGACGCGACCGCGAACTGGCAGAACGCGAACTTCAGCCCGCATTTCCCGTACGCGGCTGCGATCTGGCGGTCGATCTGGGCGCAGCACACCGGGCTCACGGTCGACGGCGTGATCGCGACCGATCCGGTTGCGCTCAGCTATCTGTTGTTCGGCGCGGGGCCGGTCACCCTGCCGAACGGTGAGGTGATCGATTCGTCGAACGTCGTTCCGATCACGCAGAACGAGGCCTACTTCAAATTCCGCGCGGAGTCGGAGCAACCCGCGCGCAAGGAGTATCTGCAGGAAATCTCCAAGGCTGTGATCGACGCGGTCAACAGCCCGTCCGACTCGATGAAGACGATCGTCGCCGGACTCGGCGTGGCCATCGACGAAGGTCGTCTTGCTGTGTGGAGCGCGCACCCCGAAGAGCAGCAGGCCCTGGAATCGCTGCCCATCGCCCATCTCGTGCCGACCGACCCTGCGCCGTACGCGAACGTCATCGTCAACAACGGCGCGGGTGGGAAGCTCGACTACTACCTGCAGCGGGCGATCGGTTACTGGGCGGGTCCGTGTGCCGGTCCGACACGCGACTCGGCGGTGTCGGTCGTGCTGACGAACACCGCGCCGCCCGGTCTGGACTATCCGTCCTATCTGGTCGGCAGGCGGACAGCGGAAACGCAATACGAAGGCCCACCGGGGACGAACCGATCGATCGTGTCCCTCTTCGCAACTGAGGGCGCAACGCTGAAAAAGGTCACCATCAACGGGATTCAGTTGCCGTTCGCGCTGACCACCACCGAACGCGGGCACCCTGTGTACACGGTGCCCGTCGTTATCGAGCCGGAGAAATCGGCGACGGTGATCTGGGAGATGACCGAGCCGACTGCTCCCGGTACGCCGCAGCTTCCGGTCCAGCCGCTGGTCCTGCCCGCAGCGGTCGCGCTGGAGGTTCCTACGTGTTCATAACAGACCGGATCGGATGTATCGTGTCGTCCGGGTTCGCCGGTTGCAGGTGCTCTTCGCTCGACTCGATCATCGATAAGGGGCGGTTGTTGTGAAATCTCGCTTGATCAGAAGTCTCGCGGTCACAGGTTTGGCGGCCGTCGCCGTTTCGCTTGCCGGCTGCAGCGCCAAGACCGACGAGGCCGAGGCACCGAGCCCGGGCGCTACCGTTGCCGCCGACCAGCCGGCGCCGCCGCTGCCCTCGCCGGAAGAGTTGAACGCGAAGCTGCAGCGTGCGCTCGACCCGAGCGTTTCACTGGACGAGAAGGTCCAGTGGGTGCAGGGCGGCGAAGCCGATCCGGAACTGTTCGACCGAATCGCCGGCGTCTACAAGCAAGAGGGCGCGACGATCGTCGTCACGAATGTGACCGAATCCGGCCCCGGCCGGATGAATGCCAGCGCCGATTTCCTCCTGTGGGGCGAAGTGCACCCGCAGATCGTGCCATTCGTCGCCGAGAGCGGTGAGTGGAAAGTCGAGAAGAACTACGCGTGCGGCGTAGTTCAGTTCGCGCAGCTTTCCTCGCCCGCGTGCACGGGCGACTCGGCACAGCTGCAGCCGCGCTGACTTGACCGAGACGACCACGCGCCAATCACTGCGGCCCGACATTCAGGGCCTGCGCATGGTCGCTGTCGTCTTGGTCATCTGTGCGCATCTGTTCGACGCTCCCCGGGGCGGCTTCGTCGGGGTTGACGTCTTCTTCGTGATTTCCGGGTTTCTGATCACCGGCGCCTTGTTGCATCGCGCACACAGCGGTCAACCGCTGTTCTGGTGGTTCTATCGGCGCAGGATTCGCCGGATCGTGCCGGCGGCGACGCTCGTTCTCGCCGTCACCTGTATTGCGGCGTATCCGATCCTCGCGGCCGGTGCTTACGACTCGTTGCTGACCGACTCGCTGTGGGCTTTCTTCTTCGCGTCGAATTGGCGGTTCGCGAGCGTCGGCACCGATTACTTCAGCGCGACGCAAGCGCCCAGCGCGGTCCAGCACTACTGGTCGCTTTCCGTCGAAGAGCAGTTCTACCTGGTCTGGCCTGCGGTGTTGCTCCTGATCGGGCTTGTCGCGGTCCGCGGCGCCTGGTCGTTGCGCGTGCGTTTGATCGCTTCGAGTGCGTGTATGGCCGCGATCGTTGTGGCATCGTTCGGATACGCCACGATCATCGGCCGCTCGGATCCCGTCACGGCATACTTCTCGACCTTCGCACGGGTTTGGGAACTCGGCGTCGGCGCTCTTGTCGCAATTGCAGCTACGAAGCTCGGTCGCATCCCGGACCGGTTCGCGGGCGTCACGGCGTGGTCCGGCCTGGTTCTCATTGCCGTCGGCGTCGCCGTCTGTGCGACGGACAGTGCGGACTTCCGGCCGTGGACGCTCGCCGTTCCGGTCACTGGTGCCGCGCTGGTTCTGATCGGCGGAATGAATCGCACGCCGCAGTTCTTCTTCCCGCTGACAAATCGGGTGAGCGTGTATCTGGGCGACATGTCGTATTCGCTCTATCTCTGGCATTTTCCGGTGCTGACGCTGCTCGCCTACTTGATCGACCCGGGCGCGGTATTCGATATCGCCGCCCTGCTGCTGATCTTCGGACTGTCGGTGGCGTCCTATCACCTCGTCGAAAATCCGATCCGCTATTCGTCGTGGCTCGAACCCGGTAAACGGGCGCTGCCGAAGCTCCATTTTTCGAAGGTCGTCCGCGTTGCCGCGGTTGCGTCGGCCGTGCTGATCGTGTGTGCGGTGTCCTTGGTCGCGGTCGAACGGAAGTCGGGTCCGCCACAGCTCGCCAACGCTGCCGCGCCGATCGTCGACCTCGAATTCACGACGGACGGACCGGAATCGCAGTCTCTCGCCGACCGCATCAGCGCCGCACTGACCGCGACGGCATGGCCGGAGCTGGACCCGACGATGGACGAGGCGATCGCGGGTCCGCAGGCGCCGCCCGACATTTCGTACTGCAGCGAAATGCCGTCCCCACCTGCGGCGGAGTGCACCTGGGGTGCGGATTCCGCTCCGCAGAAAGTGATGATCGTCGGGGATTCGGTCGCGGTCACCTACGTCGAGGTGCTCCGCAGAATCGCCGAGGACAGCGCCGGGCAATGGCAGGTCCGCAGCCGGGCTGCGTTCGGCTGCATTTTTGTCACGCAGACGATCGCCGGACCGAATGCCGGGATGGGTGCCGCGTGCCCAGAGCACAAACGCGACGTCATCGCCGAGATCAAGAAGGTTCGGCCCGATATTCTCGTCATCACCAACTCCTACCGGCAGGCGTGGAATGTCGACGCGAATCGACTGCTGACCGGTCCGGACTGGGCTGCGGGGATGCAGACTCTGCTCGACCAATTTGCCGACAGCGTCGGCAAGATCGTCTTCGTGACGCCGCCGCCGCTGTCGATCGATGTCATGAAGTGCTACAGCAAACTCGCGTCACCGGCCACGTGCATCGGAACGATCGACCCGCACTGGGTGGAAATGGCACTCGCGGAGCGTCGCCTCGCCAGTGCGATCGGCGCGGACTTCGTCGACTCGCGACCGTGGTTCTGTTCCGAAGCAGGCCAGTGCCCATCCTTCGTCGGCACGACACCGGTCAAACGCGATCAGGTCCATATGACGCCCGAGTACGCGGACCTCATCACGCCCGCAGTCCGTGAACGACTCGAAAAAGAAGGGCTACTCGAGTCCGAGTAGCCCTTCGGGGTGCTGATGTGATTACGGCGTCGGTATGACCGGAATCGGTGTGTTGTTCCGCAGACCGTTGTTCGGGTTGTTGTAGAACTTCGAGGTCCAGGGTGCGCCGATCAGAGTCTCGTAGAGATCGTTGAGCGCGAGGGTCAGCGGCTCGCCACCTGCGATCGCTGCACCGGTGACCGCGCCGGCAGCCGCGCCGCCCGCGCCGAGCGGAATGCAACCGATACCCGCGAGCGGCAGCCCGATGATGCATCCCGCGACCAGCCCGACGACGCCACCGATTGCTGCACCGATACCGACCTCAGGGGTGTACAGCAGCGCATCGAAGGCGCGCTGTGCATCGTCGTTCTCTTCGATCGTCGCAACGTCGTGGCGCAAGGCCGGATCCGCGATCGGTGTGAGGACGAGCTTGGTGCTGTTGTCGAGGATCTGCTGTGCGACCGGAACGGTCCGATCGGGCAGCGCGACCGTCAGCGGGACAGTGCCGAGGTTGTTGCCGAGGATGTCCTCGATCGTCACGGCGCGGTAGTCCGACGTGAGCTCGAAGTGTCCACCCTGCAGGACCGTGATCACGGAACCGTCAAGCACCGTCGTAGTGAACTGAACGGGCTCGGGAGCCGGTGCACCCTGTGCGGTCCCAGCGGCAACGCCCATGCAGGCGATGACCAACGCTGTCGTGGGAACGAATGTGCGAAAGTTCATTGTCAGTGGTATCCAGCTTCGTGAGGGAAACGTTTTTCCTGTCCGTAGACAAGTATCGGACGACTGTTACATCGCTCGTGTCAGCTACAAAGGTACATTGCGTGCAACGAAAACTGTGCGCTCACTACGGCGCCGGCACGACCGGAATCGGGTTGTTGACGCGCAGGCCGTTGTTCGGGTTGTTGTAGAACTTGGTCGTCCACGGGGCAGCGGTAAACGTCGTGAACAGGTCGTTGATGGTCGGAGCGGTAGCCGCGCCGCCACCGACCGCGGCACCCGCAACCACGCCCGCAATCGTTCCGGCGACAGCACCGGCAACGCCCAGGATCGGGCAGCCGATTCCGGCGAAGACGATCCCGAGCGCGCAACCGCCGACCGCACCGCCGACGCCGAGCAGCAGACCGCCGAGAATCGCACCGGCCAGGCCGCCGATTCCAGCTTGCGGCGACGTCAACTGCGCGAGAAAGGCCTGCACCGACGCCGTGTTCTCTTCGTTCGTAGCCGTGTCGTGCCGAAGCGAGGCCAGCTCGGGAGCGGTGACTGGCGTGAGCACCAGCTTGGTGTTCTCGTCGAGAATCTGCTGGGCGACCGGGTGGGTCGTGCCTTCGAGCGACGTCACCGACAGCGGGAGGACGACGAGCGTCGCACCCGAACCGTCCTCGAGGGCTACACCCTGGTGATCAGCGGTGAGTTCGAACGATCCGCCCGTGAGCGTGGTGACAACCGAGCCGTTGACGATCGTCGACTCGTAGCTCACGGGCCCGTACGTCGGTGCGCCGTGCGCGGTTCCCGCTGCTACTCCCATAGCGCCGATGACCAGCGCTGTTGTCCCGACCATTGTACGAAGATTCATTGTCAGTGGTTCCCGGATTCGTGAGAGGGACATTTGCTGTCCGCAGACAATATCCGGCAATTGTTACGCGAATTGTTACGTCTGCCGGGTCGGCAAATACCTGACGAACAATTGGACTGTGATATTCGCCCCATTCAGGCCGATTTCGAGGTCGGCCAAACTGTCCGCCACAAGCCTGCGCAAGTGCTCCAACGTCACTTCCGGCTCGGCGACGACGGTCAGCCGCAGGGTCCGCTGCCTGCGGTCGAGCACTGTCGTGGCGGAGGCGGCGAACACGGCCTGATGTCGTTGCAACATCGCCGCCGCAGCGGCTCCGACCTGTCCGACGTGCGCAGTTATCGTGCCGAACGTATCGGTGCCGTCGAGTTCGACCGCGCCGACCCGGTTGGGCCGCAGGTTCGCCACGACCAACCAGGCACCGAGCAGCAAACATGCGATCGCCACCGCACCGATCGCCAAACCCCACCAGTTCTGTTGCGGCGCGAGTGCATACCAGCGCCGGTCGGCGTGCGCCATGATTTCGCGCGCGAATTGCACTTCGAACCGCCACAGGATTGCCAATACGCCCGCAGCAATGAGCAGAATCGCGACGATGAATACGACTATGCGGTCGACGCGAATTGTCTGGTCTTTCATCGGGAATTAGCGCTGTCGACTCTGACGGTGACCCGTGGCGGCTGCGCCAATTCACGCAGAGCGTGTTCGACGGCGTCGACGACGCGACTGTTGACGGCCCTGGAGTCGCGGCCGTCGGTGACGACCCGGACATGGGCGCGCCGTCCGCCGACCGTGGTTTGCGCCTTGCGGACACCGTCTACGTGCAGTGCAGCCCATGTGGACATTCGTGCGATATCGGTGGTCCGCAACCACAGCACGGGCGAACCGCTCGTCGGGAGATGGGTCGGCCGCCGCCTTTTGCCGGCCGCGACCAGGAGTGCCACGCCGATGACAATCGCTCCCGCCGCGGCGGGAAGCATCCAGCCCTGCCAGGTCAGCCGGCTCAGCCACTCGGAGGAGTTGCGGAGGAAGCGCGGCCCGGGCATTGCATCGTGCTCGATGAGGAAGTCGCGTACGCCGACGACGCCTGCCGCGATGAGCAGAATCCCGATGCCGACGGCGACGCGCGCCGCGGCGGGCCGCGCGACTGGGATCGGTCTGTCGACGGGTCCGGTCATCGAGCGTCTGCCTCGGTCCGGTTGGGCTTGGTGTCGCCGATTTCCGCGGTGCTCTCCGCGTCGACGTCGACGACGACCTCAGCGACAGAGACGTCCACTCGCGATGGCTGCCGACCGGTGAACCGGTCGAGATCTGCCACTACCCGCATCCGCACGTGCTGGCAGACGGTGGCGATCGGGCTGGGCCAGGCGACCGCGACGTCGACCCGGATGTTCGGGTGGAACGGTGTCATGTCGACGACCGCACGTGGCAATCCGCGGCCCAGTCGGGCGTCGCGGCGGATCACACCCGGAACTTCGAGCGCGGCGAGTTCGACAATTCGGCTCGCCGCCCTGTTGCGGATCGTGAGCGAGCCACGGTTGCCGGGATCGTCGAGCACGGGCTCGGCTACCAACTCCGGGACGACCACCTCCGGGAAGCGGGGATCAGCCACGTCCCCTGCCTCGCAGCAGGGCGCCGAGGTCGATGGTGCCGTCTCGATGCGCGCCGACGGCAAGGCCGACACAACCGAGGACGAGAGCAAACAAGAACCCGCCGAACCCGCCGACGATGCCGGCGAGGGCGAGCAGAATTCCGGCGAAAAGGCCGAGTGTCGCGCTGTTCATGCGGGGTCGCTCACTCCTGTTCGGTGACTGTCTCGTCGATTGCTGCTGCTGCTTTGGAGACAGCATCTTCGACGACGACATCTTCGACCGTGACGACAATCGGCACGCCCGCAATCTTTTCCGCTACCGCGCGGACCTCTTCGGCAACCGTCCAGATGTTGCGTCGCAGGTCCGTGACCACGTGCACTTCGCCGCCTGCCGCACCGACGAGGACACCCGAAATCCGTTCACCCGGCAGATAGGTCGCGACCTCGCCGTACAACCCACCGTGCAGCCCCGTGACGCCGTCGACATCCAGTGCCGCGGCGGCAATCCGGTGTGCGAGCGTCTCGGTCATTGCACTCGTGGCTTGGTTGCGTCGGTCAGGATCTCACCGTCTTCCTCGCCCTCGAAATACACGTCGTGAACGGTGATGTTCACTTCGGTCACCTCGAGGCCGGTCATGCGCTCGACGGCGGCGACCACGTTGCGCCGGATCGCTGCCGCGAGTTCGTGCAGCGCGGTTCCGTAGTAGGCGACGATGCCGATGTCGACGGCGGTCTGCCGCTCGCCGACCTCGACGGATACGCCCTGCGAAAGGTTGGCTCTGGCACTGGGAATGGACTCTCGCAGCCTGCCGACCACCCGTCCGGCGCTACCGCCGACGTCGCGCACTCCGCTGATCTCCCGCGTCGCGATTCCGACGATTTTCGCCACGACCATGTCCGCAATCACTGTGCGGCCCAGGGGATTGGGCGTGGTCACGGGCAGCCCTTCACGATCGGTCATCGGCACCCTGCTCCTAGGTTTTGGAGATCTTCCTCTCCATCACATCACAGGACAGCCGCTGCCTGACTTGACGCGCGTGACGAAGTTGGGACGAATGTCCATGTCAGGAGCGTCGTAGTAACGGTGAAAAGTCGGCGTCAGGCCCGACGACATGGGCGGATTGACCCACGACCAGTCGGTCGGGCACTCGCGACCGGCTTTCGATTCGCGATCGATGTGATCGATGAACTGCTTTGCCACCGTGTGATGATCGACCATGTACACGCCCGCAACCCGGTAGCTGTGGATGACGGCCCGGGTCAGTTCGACGAGTGCGCGGTCGCGCCACAGGGTCCGGTCGGTACTCGTATCGAGTTTCAGTCGCGCCGCGATCGCGGGCAGCATGTTGTAGCGGTTCTCGTCGCTGAAGTTTCGCGCCCCGACCTCCGTGCTCACGTACCAACCGCTGAATGGCGCGAGCGGATAGACCAGACCGCCGACGTCCAGGTCCATGTTCGAAACGGCGGGAACCGCATGCCATTTCAGCTCGAATTCGGCGAACCACTCGTACTCGGGATGCACGATCGGAACTTCGAGCACGAGGTCGGCGGGGACGTCGAACCACCGCAGCGGTTCCTCGGGCGTCGAGATGAGGATCGGCAGGACGTCGAACCGCGTCCCCGCGCCGCGCCAGCCCATCCGCGTGACCAGTTCGGTGATCTCCACATGCGCGGGATCGCCCGTGATCGAGCCGTCCGCGTTGCGGTAGCCCGCGTACCTGATCAACTGCGGGCTGACGATCCGGTACTCACGGCCGTCGCGCAGTGGCCGGGGGCCGACGGTGATCACCGATTGCAGGGCACCGCCGTTCGTCGCGAGCCGCAGATGTTCCCAGCATGCTTCGGCCAACGCCTCGGGTGTGACCGCGTCCCGCGCGTCGATGAGTTTCAGCGTCCGCCAGTGCTTGCGACCGACGCAACGGGCATGGTTTCGCCAGGCAAGCTTTGCGCCGACCAGAATCTCTTCGGCGGTCTGCTCGTAACGGCCTGTGGCAGTGAAGGTTTCGAGAACTTGCTGACGGCGGCTGTCGGGCAGGTGGGCGAGTTCGGGCTGCCGGTAGAAGTCGACGCATTCGCGCAATCTGCGGTTGCTTTCTGCGGCTACGCAATCGAATCCCGGTTCATCGACGGCGGCCGACTGCGCCCATTCCGCCCGGTTCGTGAACACGGTTTGCTGCTCCATTCCGACTCGCGATTGCCCGCTGTTTGCCCAGTGTCGGTCCGGGCAAAGAGTCGCACGAGCATACGCACATGGAGCGTTTCGAAGCTAGAGGAAGTCGCATACACTATCGCCCGAACCGATCGGCACAGGCCGGGGTGCAACGCGGCACACGAGCCACACTGCCGCGTATCTGAAGTGCGGAACGGGGTTTTGGCGTAATGGATTCGAGGACGATCTCGCTTGTGCGGACGACCTTCAAGGCTGTCGCTGCAGAGGACGACGGTCCGGAGCGGCTGACCCGTTCGTTCTACGCGATCCTCTTCGCCGAGTACCCCGGTGTGCGCGACTTCTTCCCTGCCGCAATGGACCACCAGCGCGACCGCTTGGTGAAGGCTTTGGCGTACTGCGTCGATCGCCTGGAAGACACCGAAAACCTGCTGCCCTTCCTCGCTCAGCTCGGGCGCGATCACCGCAAATACGGCACGGTCGACGCGCACTACGTCGCAGTCGGCAACTCGCTGGTGAAAGCCCTGCGCACGTTCACCGGAAACGAGATCTGGACCGAGGAGGTCGACCGGGCCTGGAATCAGGTCCTCGGCGTCATCGCGTCGACGATGATCGGCGCCGCAAACGCCGAATCCAACCCGCCGGTGTGGGGCGGCACCGTCATCGGGCACAAGGAAATTCTGCGCAACCTGGCCGTGATCCGGCTCCAACTCAGCCAGCCGATGGAGTACGAGGCCGGTCAGTACGTCAGCGTGCAGGTGCCGTCCAGGCCGCGCATGTGGCGGTACCTGTCGCCTGCGAATCCGGCTAACGCGAACGGCGAGATCGAGTTCCACGTCCGCGGCGTGTCCGGCGGCTGGGTCAGCCCGTCGCTCGTCGGCCACACACGGGTCGGGGATCAGTGGCTGCTCGGGTCGCCGCTCGGCTCGCTCGGCGTGGCCGGTAGCGAGGGCCGCGACATGCTCATGATCGGTTGCGGCACGGGTATCGCACCGCTGCGCGCTCAGGTGATGGCGATGGCGCAACGGCGTTTGAATCCGCGCGTCCATGTGTTCGTCGGCGGGCATCACCCGTGCGATCTCTACGACCTCGAAACGATGTGGCAGCTGTCGCTGACCAATCCGTGGCTGACGGTGACGCCTGTCAGCGAGCACGAGGAGAACCCGTGGTGGTACGGCGGCGGATCGGGCTATGCGCCGGCGGGATTCCATGAACGGCTCACCGGGCAGATCGGGAAGGTCGTCGCGAGCATGGGTTCGTGGTCCGAACGGGACATCCAAATCTGCGGTTCGCCCGCGATGATCCAGACGACCAAGTTCCGCTTGATGGCAGGCGGCACGCCGACGAAGAATATTCGGCACGATCCGCTCTACTGACCTCAGATCGGGTCGTAGCGGATGTTCTCCATCGGCGTCCCGCCGGCGGTCAGCTGCTCGATCGTTGCGCGTGTCATCCCCGGCGAGCCGCATACGAATATCTGGTGTGCTGTGAATTTGCCATGCGCGCTCACCACGTCGCCGAGTCTTCCGGCAAGCAGGTCGTCGAGTCCGTAGCCCACGTCGACCTTGGTACGTTCGTACCACTCATCGGTCCAGTCCGGGTCGACGAGGTGCTCGACGACGGGAACGACTGTAAGCCAAGGCAATTCGGCGTCGAGTAGAAACAGCATGTCGGATGCGTACAGGTCACGAGGGGTGCGGGCGCCGAAGAAGAGATAGGTCCGGGGTGGCTCCGCCTTGCGTGCGGCGTCGAGAATCAGTGAGCGAAAAGGGGCCAGACCGGTGCCGCCCGCAATCATCACGACATCGCGGCCGGAGTCGTCGATCCGCATCTGTCCGGCCGGTTCGGTGAACTCCCAGACGTCGCCCGGCTTGGTTTCCGCGACGATCGATCCGCTCATCCACCCCGCGGGGACGGCCTTCACGTGAAATTCGAGCTTGCCGTCGAGAGACGGTGGCAGCGCAGGGGAGAGTCGGCGCACCACGAGCGGGTGCTGCGGGGTCGACACCGCGACCGACTGCCCGGATACGAACGGAATGACGTCGCCGATCAGCCGGACTACTGCTACATCCCGACGCAGGCGATGATGCTCGACGACCGTTGCATGCCACACGCGCCCAAGTATGCACAAGGGTCAGACGGGGTCGTGCGCGATCCGGCTCGCCGGGGTGCCGCCGAGAATCAGCGCCTGCCTGATCGAGCGAATCATCGTCGGTGACCCCGCGATCTGCACCTGCCGGTCCGCCCACGAACCGAAACTGGAAACGATGGACCCGATCGGACCGCACAAGCGTTGATGCATTCCCTCGGGCATCTCGGCCGGCGGTTCCGGACTCCACCACGGGTTCGTGTCCAGTTCGCTCACCGGCACGATCGTCAGCCACGGGTTCGTCATCCCCAACTGCCACAGCGTGAACATGTCGTACAGATCGCACGGGTACCGGCCACCGACGAAAAGATGAACACGCGGGTTGGTGCCGCGCATGGCCATTTCCATGATCTGCGCGCGCAGTGGCGCAAGACCGGTTCCCGTACCGATCATCAGGACGTCGTCGCCGCCGTGCATGTCCACACGCAGTCCGCCAAGCGGTGCGCCGAGCGACCACCGGTCGCCGACCTGTGTTTCGTTCACCATCGACGGACTCACCCAGCCGCCGGAAATCCGTCGAACATGAAACTCCAACTCCCCACTGGAGTTCCACGGAATCGCGGGCGAGAAGTAGCGCCACATCCGCGGCCGCTGCGGGATCCGGATCGGCAGATACTGACCTGCCTCATAAGGCACCGGAACGTCGCAACGCAACCTGATGACCGCCAGATCGTCGAGCACCCTGCGATGCTCGACCACCGTTGCCGACCACTGTGCGGGCAGATCGTCGGCATCCGCACCCGCGGCCATCGACGTCACGACCGAGTCGATAACCGAGGCCCACGCCGCATCGATCGAGCTCGTCCAGAACAGCGCGCCCGTGTAGCTCTTCAACGCCGAATGCAACGCTTTGCCGGCTGCGCTGTAGTGCGAACTCTCGACGCCGTACTTGCGGTGGTCACGCCCCAACTGCTCGAGAAAGCCGGATACACGTTCCCGGTCGTCGAGAATGTCGATGATGTAGCTGAGCGCAGAGACGAACTTCTCGCGTTGCGCGTCCATACCCGCCGGAAACAGTTGGCGCAGGATCGGATTGTCGCCGAAAAGATAGCCGTAGAACGCATTCGTCAATCGGTCCGTTCCACGGGGCGACTCGGTCACGGTGCGGAAGTTGCTGCGCACGAGCGCGATCGCACGCGGATTCACGAAGTCGGGCTCCTCCGGAAGCGAGGGATTGGTTACCGTCGCACCCTAGCCCCGATCCAGGATCGGGGCCAATATCTGCCCACCGCCCACTTGCCGACGGAAGGATTTCCCCCGGAATCCGGGGGTTTTCCTTCAGAGTTGCTCGCCTCGGCGGCGCTGACCCTCCAGCCGCACCCCGGCTAGGGAGGCGCTGACCCTCCAGTCGCACCCCGGCTAGGGAGTCGCACCCAAGATTGGGCCCGAATTCAGGGCGGATTCAAGCGGTGGTTGCAACAGCGGGTGGATTTGGTGGATTGGACAGTAGCTCGTCGAGGACTTCGGCCGGCTTTTTCCAGCCGAGAGTTTTGCGGGGGCGGTTGTTGAGTTGCGCG
>NZ_JAEMNW010000013.1:0-58744 GCF_016481275.1 Antrihabitans auranticaus
GACGCCCACCTCGCCGGCTACCCCGTCACCGTCATCGGCATCGAATCCCGCACCATCAACCGCAAAGGCTGGTTCCCCGCCGACGGCCCCGACCTCTGGACCTCGGGCACCCTGTTCCCCAACAGCTCGAAGAAAACCGCCCGCGCCATCAACGCCGCCTCCGGCAACCGCCCCGTCGTCGTCTTGGCGAACCTGTCCGGATTCGACGGCTCCCCGGAATCACTGCGCAACATCCAACTCGAATACGGCGCCGAAATCGGCCGCGCCATCGTCAACTTCGACGGCCCGATCGTGTTCTGCGTGATCTCCCGCTACCACGGCGGCGCCTTCGTCGTCTTCTCCGGAGCACTCAACGACAACATGGAAGTCCTCGCCATCGAAGGCTCCTTCGCCTCCGTCATCGGCGGCGCCCCCGCCGCCGCAGTCGTGTTCTCCCGCGACGTCAACAACCGCACCGCCGCCCACCCCACCGTCCGCGGACTGGAAGAAAAACTCGCCGCATCCAAAGACGACGCCGAACGCGCCCACCTACGCGTAGAACTCTCCGCCGCCCGCGCCGCAGTCCGCTCGGAAAAACTCGGCGAAGTCGCCCAAGAATTCGAAGCCGTCCACAACATCGACCGCGCCCTCGAAGTCGGCTCCGTCCACCGCATCGTCCCCGCCGCAGAACTACGCCCCGGCATCGTCGCCGCCATCGAACGCGGCATGAAACGGACCCTGGATCGCCTCGGCAACTGACCGACCAAGCACGCCGAAAAGGCTCGGCCCTGCACCGCAGGGCCGAGCCTTTCGCTATACGTCGACGATCGCTTCCAGCGGCCTGGTGCGCGCCGCACGGACGGCGGGCCACAGTGCCGCTAGAACACCTACCACCGCCGAGCCGATCAACATCGCAACCACCTGGCCCCAGGGAACCGATATCTCACCGAGGCCCTCGTCGCGCAGTGTCCTGATGAACCCGGTGCCGAGTCCGAGTCCGAGGATTACACCCACAATCGCGCCGAACACGGCGATCAGCACCGACTCCAGGTAGATGATCCGCCGCACCTGTGAGCGCGCCATCCCGACCGCTCGCAGCATGCCGATCTCGCGGCGCCGCTCGACGACCGACAGTGCGAGCGTATTGACGATGCCGAGGACGGCGATGACGATCGCGAGCGCGAGGAGCCCGTAGAGCACGGCCAGGAGCGTGTCGATCTGCTTGCCCTGTTCACCCTTGAACTGCTCACGATCCATGACTTCGACGATCTTGGCCGGATCGGTGGCCTTCTCGAGGTTCGTACGCAGAGTCTCGAGATCGGTGCCCGCAGTGGCTTTGACCAGGACCAGGAAGTCGGGCGGTGGCGGTTGCGACGACAACGCCTGGTACGACCGCTCGGAGACCAACCAGTTTCCGAGCAACGGCGAATCTTCGTAGATGCCGGTGACTTCGACCGGCACTTCCTTGCCGTCGAAACTGGTCAGGCGGATGGTCTCGCCGACTGTCCAGCCTTTCTTGTCGGACTCGGTCTTCGACACGAGCATGCCGTTGTCGGGTACCTGCTCGCTTCCTTCGACCATGTCGATCCGCAGCACTGGATCGATCGGCCCGCTGAAGGCAACTCCGTTGCCTGCGAGGTCGTCGTCCACTTTCGCGAGCACGAAATGCAAGCTCACCGCGAGGTCGACGCCCGGAACCGTTTGCACGGCGGCCGCAGCGCCGGCCGGCACGCCGATCATCTGCGGACCGGTCAACACGAAGTCGGCTTTGACTCCCTTGTCGACCAAGGTGTCGACGCTGGCCTTCGCCGAAGCACCGAACATCGCGATTGCGGACACGAGCATCAAGCCGATCGTCAGCGCGAAAGCCGTTGCGGCGGTACGGCGCGGATTGCGTACCGCATTGTTTCGGGCCAGTCGCCCAATTGGGCCGAACGGTGCAGCCACGACCGCACCGAGTCCGCCCACGATCGGGCGAGACAACGACGGCGCTGCCAGCATTACTGCGAGAACCAGCGCAACCGCGCCGGCACCGACCGTGGACGCGGCGGGACCACCGGTCGATTGCGCGCCGAGCACGACCGCCACGATGCCGACCACGCCGAGGACGCTGCCGATGATCGTGCGGACCCGCAATGAGTCGCCGGTCGACGCAAACTCTTCGCGCATCGCCTCGACCGGTGGAATCTTCGCGGCACGACGCGCCGGCGCGTACGCACTCAACACGGTGACGACCACGCCGACGACGAAGGCCACCACGACAGTTCGCGGCTCGAGCTGCAACTTGCCGGTCGGCAATCCGACATCGAAGTTGTTCAGCAGGTTTCGGAGCCCGTAGGCGAGCGCAATCCCTGCCCCGAGTCCGAGAACGCTTCCGATCAGACCGACAATCAGTGCCTCGAGCACAACCGATCGGCCGACCTGCTGGCGACTTGCGCCGACCGCGCGAAGCAGAGCGAGCTCACGCAACCGCTGCGCCACGATCATCGAGAAGGTGTTGTAGATGATGAATGTGCCGACCAGCAAAGCGATCCCGCCGAAGGCGAGCAAGAAGTAGTTGATGAAGCTCAGTGCCTGCTCGATCTGAGATTTCGCGTCCTCGCGGACCTCGTCGCCGTTCTGCACCTTCAGGTCGGGAAAAGCTTCCTGAATCCGGTCCCGCAGCACGTTGTCCCCGACGCCGTTGCCTGCCACGTCGATCCACGCCACGTGGGATCCGTCGGTGAACAACTCGCGGGCCTGGTCCTGACTGAACAGTGCGCCGATGTATCCGCCCGTATCCGTCGGCGTCGAGTAGATCCCGGTCAGCGTCACGTCGATCGGGTTGATGCCCATGCGTGGCACGACGATCTTGACCCGGTCCCCGACCTTCATCCCCGCTTTCTCTGCCGCGCCCTCGTTCAGCCCGATCTCGCCCTCCTTCGCGGGCGGGGTGCCCTCGATGAAGGTTTGCGGCTTCTCCAGTGCCTCATCGGGCGGCAGGTACGACTGCCCGATGCTCGGCGCACCCCCGGTTTTGACGACGTCGAGGTTCTTGTCCAGCAGGACCAGAACACCGCTGACGCTCGGCGCAACCGCACGGACGCCGTCGATCTCGCGAATCTTGTCGACGTCTCCGAGCGGGACACCGCTGGACTGCAGCTCCTCCGGGCTCACCCGGACGTCGACGCCCTGCGCGACCTCGGAGAAGATTCCGTCGAAGGTCTTCTGCAACGTGTCGGTGAAAACGAACGACCCGGTGACGAACGCAGTGCCGAGGACAACAGAGAGCAACGTCAGGACAAGGCGAACCTTGTGCGCCGCAAGATTGCGCAATGACACTTTGCGCATCGGCGACGAAAAGACATTCGCCACCGTCAGACCGTTTCCAGCGACTTCATGCGGTCGAGCACCGATTCGGCTGTGGGCCCGCGCAATTCGTCGACGATCTTGCCGTCTGCGAGGAACACGACTCGATCGGCGTACGCCGCCGCCCGCGGGTCGTGGGTCACGATCACCACTGTCTGATGAAACTCGTCGACGGACGCCCGCAGAATCGACAACACCTCGCCGGACGAATGCGAGTCGAGGTTACCGGTCGGCTCGTCCCCGAAAATGATCTCGGGCTGACCCGCGAGTGCACGCGCGCAGGCCACGCGTTGCTGCTGACCACCGGACAGCTCCCCCGGCCGGTGCGTCAGCCGATCCTTGATACCGAGTCGGGTCAGTACGGTGTCGAGCCATTCCGCATCGGCCTTACGACCCGCGATATCGAGTGGCAGCGTGATGTTTTCGAGCGCCGTCAAGGTCGGCACCAGGTTGAACGCCTGAAATACGAAACCGACGCGGTCGCGTCGCAACTTCGTCATCTGCTTGTCGGACAGCGTCGTCAACTCTGTATCGCCGATCAGTACCGAACCCGATGTCGCGGTGTCCAGCCCCGCCAGGCAGTGCATCAACGTCGACTTTCCGGACCCGGACGGCCCCATGATCGCAGTGAACTCGCCCTTCACGAAGTCCGCCGATACTCCGTCGAGAGCCCGGACCTGCGTGTCGCCCGAACCGTACGTCTTGACGACGTCGATCGCGCGGGCAGCCAACGTGTGCGCATGTACATCCGTGGTGACAGTCACGCGCTCCATAGTGTCCGGTTTCCGCGAGCAGTGCCATCGGGGATGACCCTGATTACCCACGTTTTCAGGACAGCACCCAGCCATCAACGGCATGATCTTCATCGTGTAGCCGATACCGACGGTCACGTGGACTACTCGATGCGTTCACAGCGGTGAAACGATCGGCTTCAACTGCACCAAGGAGCGTGGATGGATACTTTGTCGGCGGGGTTCTTCGGTCTCCTGGACTGGGAGGAGATGACCGGTCAGTCGAAGTTCTGGGTAGACATGATCAGCATTCCGATCTTCAGCGCGGTCGCGGGTGTGATCACCAACTGGACCGGCGTGATCATGCTTTTCGCCCCGGTTCGATTCACCGGTTTCTACGTACCGGGGCTGAAGACGGCGTACGCGTTCTTCCCCCGCAAGGTGCAGATTCTGCCGACGTTCGCACCCGGCGGAATCCTCGGATTCCAGGGCTTCATTCCAGCTCGAGCCGAGAAGATGGCCAGCCTGATCACCGACAACGCCGTGTCCAAAATCGGTACGGCACAAGACTTCTTCTACGAGATGGATCCAGAAAGTATCGCTGACCAGGTCGCGAGGGTGGCCCGTCCACAGCTGCCCGCGATGGTTGCGGGGATCATGGAGCGCGAGCACCCCGAACTCTGGGAAGACATGCCGCAGCCTGCTCGCGATCTACTGATCAAGCGGGTGGATTCCGAACTGCCGTCGCTGACGCGCAGTGCTTTCGAATTCATCGGTGCCAACTTCAACGAACTGATCAGCATCAAGCTGATGGTCGTCGGGTTCCTGCGGCGACGTCCCGAACTGCTCAAGGACATCGTCTACGGCCTCGGCGCGCCGGAGTTGCGCTTCATGGTGCGGGTCGGGCTCCTCGGCTTCCCGTTCGGAATCATTCTTGCGCTGTGGCTGTCGTGGCTGCATTACTCGCACCCACCGGTCGTGACGATTCTGCCGTCGTGGCTGTGGGTGCTGATCGGTGCCGCGCTCGTCGGCATCATCGTGAACGTCATTGCGATCAAGGTGGTCTTCGAGCCGGCGTCGCCGCAACCGTGGTACAAGTTCCTCTGGAAGCACGCGAAGTTCGCGAAGCGCCAGCACGAGGCTGCTGCAGACTTCGGTCACGCCATCGCCTACCAGGTCGTCACCATCGACGTCATTGCCAACGAACTGCTCGACGGACCGCGCGGCGACAAGACCCGCAAGGTCATCGAGGTGTTCCTCAAGGCGGAAATCGATCGCAACCTCGGGCCGCTGAAGACCATCACGCGCCTCGCGCTCGGCGGCAAGGAGTTCGACACACTCCAGTCCGCCGCGGGCAAGAGCCTCGCCACAGAGTTCAAGCCGTGGCTCGTGAAGGACGAGGAGTTCGCGAAGTCGACGTCAGCGAAGATCGACAAGCTTGCGACACAGAAGTTGCGCGAGCTACCACCGGACGAGTTCGTCGAGATGCTCTACACCGCCATCGAGCAGGACGCCTGGCTGCTCTACCTACACGGCGGGTTGCTGGGCATCGTCGTGGGCGCGATACACATCCTCGTATTCGGGGCCTAGCGAGTAGGTCTACTGACGGAAAGGCGTTCCAGCCCCGGAATCCGGGGCCGGAACGCCTTTTTGTTGCACGGTATGCAGGGGCCCGACCGAGCGGAGCGTGCCGATAACTCAGCAGGCGCGCGGGGGTGGTTCTCCGCGGAATCGTGCTTCGACGTAGTTCCATGCCTCTGGGAAGCCGAGGGCCGCGCAGGTCATGTGTTCGGAGATGTCCCAGGGCCGGAAGACCAGGGTGGCTCCGGCGTCGCAATAGCGGCGCGCCACGTCGTTGACGGCGCCGAACGGTGTGAGGCCGTCGTACATTCCGTGCCAGATCAGCATGGGCACGGTCGGGACGTCTCTGAAGTACTTCAGGCTGTTTTCGCGTAGTACCGACATCGCGGCGGAGCTGGTCATGAGGTCTCTGCGCGCTGCCAGTTGTTCGGCGCTGCGGAACAGGCCGTGGAAGATCAGGAAGCGGCGGCACTCGTTCGCCATGAACGAGCGCAGGAACAGGCCCTCGTCGTTCAGCTGGGACGTGATGGGCAGCTGGTCGGGATACTCCCGCTCCAAGCCCATCGCTGCCGCGAATGCGAGACCGAAGCCTGGGTGCGGCGCAAAGCCGAGCCCGCGTGCCATCTCTTCGAGGTCGGCCGGAATGCCGCCTGCCACAACACCGTCGAGCTTCAACTCGGGCGCATAGGTTGGCTGCAACGCTGCCGCCCAGGCACTGGCCATGCCACCTCCGGAGTAGCCGGCGAGAACGACCGGGACGTTCTGGAGGCCGAGTTCGTTGACCTTCTTGACCGCGCGAACGCTGTCGAGTGTGACCATGCCGCCGAGCTTCGCCGCGCCGTAGGCGCCCGTCGGACCGAGGTGGTCGGGAATCGACAGCGCCCACCCACGGCCGATCGGCAGGTACATGCCGGGCGCGTCGTTGAGCTCTGCGTTGAACAGGGACCGCGACGGATTGCATTTCACACCAAGCGAATTGATGATCGCCTGGTAGGAGACCAACGGTGGGTTGGCGATCCCGATCGGCATCAGCACCGTCGTCATACCCATGATGGGGTTGCCCTGGGAGTTGGTCGACCGGAAGGCGACGTGATAGCCCTCGGTGCCCGCGTACCAGAAGGTGTCGATCCGCCGAACGCGGACCACGTCCCCCGGGCTGTAGTTGCCGATGTCAGCCGGGGCGTGGAAGAACGGATCGGGATCCTCCATGGGATACAGAGGTTCCGATCCGGCCGGTCCCGGCGACAGGAATCCTGCAAAAAGTAAGGCGCACAGCAGCGTAATCAGCGCCTTCGAACCATGCCGCATGTAACCGACTCCCTAGATCCCCATCCCGAATGGGGTGACCTTGTACGAAGGTCGCGACAAAATCGTTATCTAGTTCACAAACTCGGCAAAACCAGCCGACCAGTTCGTTTTTGGTCCGCTCGCACACTCTGTCGGAGCCCCTCGATAGGCTGAAAACATGCGTATAGGAGCACACGTCCGCCTGGATAGCGACCCGATCGGATTCGGGGAACGGCTGGGCGCCGATCTGATTCAGATGTTCGTGATCGACCCGCAGGGCTGGGAGAAACCCAAGCCGCATGCACAGACCGAGCAGATTCTCGCGAGTCCGATCGATGTCGTCGTGCACTCGTCGTATCAGATCAACGTCGCCAGCCTGAACAACCGCCTACGGATGCCATCACGGCAAGCTGTCGCCGCGCAGGCAAAGGCAGCGGCCGATCTCGGCGCTATCGGTCTTGTCGTACACGGCGGCCACGTCGGCAAGGACAGCGAGATCGCGACGGGCATCGACAACTGGCGGAAGCTGTTCGAACGCCAGGAAGAAAAGGGCGGCTTCCCGGTACCGATTCTGATCGAGAACACAGCGGGCGGCGATCATGCGATGGCTCGCTACTTCGACTCCATCGCGAAGTTGTGGGATGCGGTCGGCGACTTCGGCGCAGGCTTCTGCCTGGATACCTGCCATGCGTGGGCGGGCGGCGAGGACCTCGTCGGAATTGTCGAACGGGTGAAGGCAATCACGGGCCGCATCGACCTCGTGCACCTCAACAGTTCTCGCGACGAGTTCAATTCGGCGCGCGACCGACACGCGAACTTCTCCGACGGCACCATCGATCCGGAACTGCTCGCGGAGGTATGCCGCACCGCGGACGCTCCGGTCATCCTGGAGACGCCCGCCGAAGGACTCGCCGACGACCTCGCGTACTTGCGCGAAACGGTCGGCTAGCGCGGGACGCTGAGCGTGCCGGCCATAACGCGGCGCGGCGCGTCCATCGGATCGAGCCGGCCGAGCGCCTCTGCACGGACTTTGAGAAGAACAAGTCCGGAAGTAGACGCGAAGATCAGCCCGAGAACAGCAAGTTCGGCACGCAGATCAGCAATGCCGAGGACAGCGACGACGATTCCGGCGAAAAAGACAGACCAGCACGTGGTCTTGGAACGGGTGGACCCCATGACCAATGCTCCTTCACATCAGACGATCAGTTCGGCCGGCTTGGTTTTCCACGCTCGACCGTGTGGGTGAACATTCTCAGTGGTTAACTTTCGTCACACACGTTACGTCCGCGCTGGGACTTTGCCGCGCCGACACGACACGCCGCATTTTTGTCGATACCGTTCCGATACCTCGCTGGCCCCCTCGTCGTGATATTTGAGCCTCACCAGCCCCGACCGGCGTCGAGGACACGTTTAAAGTGGGTCAACTCGAGATCAGGAACGGAACTCTGCAATGTTCGGAAACTGGCGCGCCGTGGCGGGTCTGGTCGCCGCGGTGCTCGCAGTCGCGGCAGGCATGATCCTCATCAACGCATGCGGACTCGGCGACGCCGACGAAAAAGTCGTGCCTCCCCAGATCAGGCCCGCAACGTCGATCTCCGGAACCGGGGTGTCCTCGGGATCCCTCACGCCGGCCTTCACAGTGCCGCCGTCACCGACCTGGCAGATCGCGCCGGAAACGACGCCTCGGACAATCCCGGAAACGACGACGCGCACGTCCACCACGAGGACGACGACCACGCGAACAACACGCGGGACGACGACGTCCAGCGAGGACGGTTTCTCGGAGCCCGAATCCGAGCGCGACGACTTGACGACGTCGCGCCCGGCGCGGCCTACCGAATCCGAGACGCCCTAATTACTACAGCTCGACCATCTTGTAGTCGCCGATTTGTGCGCTCAGCACGCGAACGTGGTCGTCGGACCCGCCCCACGTGTGCTCGATCGCCGTCAGACGGCTGACGTAGTGCCCGACCGGATACTCGGCCGTCATGCCGATTCCGCCGTGCAACTGGATCGCTTCCTGACCGATGTGCCTGGCCGACCGGCCGATCTGCAGCTTTGCGCGCGAGGCGATGATCGGATCGACGGTTCCGTCGGCGAGTGACATGTTCGCGTAAAGGCTCATGCTGCGCGCCAGTTCGAGCGACACGTACATGTCCGCCGCGCGTTGCGTCAGCGTCTGGAACTTCGACAGCGGCACCCCGAACTGCTTGCGCGCCTTGAGGTACTCGGTCGTCAACCGCAGGGCCTCTTCCATAGCGCCGACCGCCTCGGCCCCGAGAGCGGCTTGCGCACCGATGATTGCTGCCTGAATATGCGCGCTGGCGTCCACTGCATCGCCGAGGGGTTCGGCTGCGGCGTTGTCGAACTCGAGTTGCGCGCCCCTGAGTCCGTCGTGGGTTGCGTAGGTCCGCCGCGTCACTCCTGCTGCGCTGGGATCGACGAGGAACAGTCCGACACCACCGTCCGGCAGGGTCGCGCTGACGACGAGCGTGTCGGCACAGTCGCCGCGCAGGACCGGGTTCTTGCGACCGCTCAGCGACCACGAGTCACCTTGCTGTGCCGCAGTAGTCGCAACCTCGGTCGACGGCCACCGCGTTCCCGGCTCGGCATGGGCGAACGCGAGCAGCGTGCGTCCCTCCGCAACCTCACCGAGCAGCTTGGCGCGCTGATCGGCGGATCCCGCTGCGGCGACCAGCCCACCGGGCAGAAGCACTGCATCGAGCAGCGGCTCCGGTGCCAACCGCCGGCCGACCTCCTGAAGGACGGTCATCGTCTCGATCGGCCCGGCACCCATCCCGCCGTCCTCTTCGCTGAAGCTCAGCCCCAGCAGACCGATCTCGGCAAGCTTGCCCCAGACGTCGCGCGACCAGCCGAGCTCTGTCGCCGTGACCTTGTTGCGCTTCTCCGCGTCGTAGTTACGCGAAAGCACTTCCCGCGTCGTGTCGCGTAGCAGTTCTTGCTCTTCGGTGAGTTCGAAATCCATTGCTGCGCCTCACAGTCCGAGAATCGTGGAGGAAATGATGGTCCGCTGAACCTCGTTGGATCCGCCGTAGATCGAGGTCTTCCGGTAGTTCAGGTAGTGCGGTGCCGACAGCTGCGCCCACTCGGGCGAGGCGATCTGGTCGCCCGCGTCGACCGGCAACGAGTCCGGACCTGCCAGGTCGATCAGCAGCTCGGTCGCCGCCTGCTGCAACTCTGAGCCCCGCATTTTCAGGACCGACGACGCCGGGTTCGGCTTCCCGTCCGCAGAGCCCGCGACGACGCGCAACTGCGTCAATTCCAGTGCGAGCAGCTCGTTTTCGACCTCGGTGAGGCGAGCTGCGAAGAGCGGATCGTCGAGTACCGTCCCGCTTCCGGCCTTGATCTGGCCCGCGAACTCCTTCGCCTGCGCAAGGCGCACCTTGGTACGACCGACGCCGGTGATGCCCGTTCTTTCGTTGCCCAGCAAGAACTTTGCGTAGGACCAACCCTGATTCTCTTCGCCGACAAGGTTTTCCGCAGGCACCCGGACGTCCTCGAAGAACACCTCGTTGACCTCGTAGCTACCGTCGACGAGTTTGATCGGCCGCACCGTCAGTCCGGGGGTCGTCATGTCGATGAGCAGGAACGAGATGCCGGCCTGCTTCTTGGCGGCAGTTGGATCCGTCCGCACCAGGCAGAAGATCCAGTCGCCGTACTGGCCGAGCGTCGTCCACGTCTTCTGACCGTTGACCACGTAGGTGTCGCCGTCGCGGACCGCAGTGGTCCGCAGCGATGCGAGATCAGAACCGGCCTCCGGCTCCGAAAAGCCTTGCGACCACCAGATATCGAGATTCGCGGTGGCAGGAAGGAAACGCTCTTTGATTTCCTGCGAGCCGAAGTGCGCGATGACCGGACCCACCATGCTGGCGTTGAACGTCAACGGCTCGGGTACCGATGCGAGTTGCATCTCGTCGAGCCAGATGTGGTGCTGCGTCGGAGTCCAGTCCTTGCCACCCCATTCGACCGGCCAGTTCGGCACCGCGAGCCCGTTCGCATGGAGAATGCGGTGACTCGTTACCCAGTCTTCCTTGTCGAGTTCGACTCCGCGCCGGACCTTGTCACGTACCTCCGCGGGGATCTCTGTCGCATAGAACTGACGCAGATCGTCGCGGAACGCGATCTCGTCATCTGTGAGTGCAAGCTTCATGCTCTTCCTTTGGACTGGTCTCCACTTGGAGAAACTGCCGCGGCTGTCACTGCTGCGCTAACGTCACATCACTATGACACGAGGCAGGTGCGGGCCATGACGTACATCGCACTTGTTCGCCACGGCGAAACCGATTGGAATATGCACGGCAGGCTGCAGGGCTCGTCGGACATCCCGCTGAACGGCACCGGGCGGGCGCAGGCGCGCGAAGCGGCGCACCGACTCGCGGGCCGCGAGTGGCACTCGATCATCAGTTCTCCGCTCTCGCGCGCCAACGAAACGGCCCAGATCATCGGCGCCGAACTCGGCCTCGACGAGCCGAAGACCTTCCCCGACCTCGTCGAGCGCCACTACGGTGAGGCCGAGGGGCTGACCGACTGGGAGGCTTACAACGAGTGGCCCCACGGGTGGTACCCCGGGCTGGAGCCGCGGGCGTCGGTTGCCGAGCGCGGCCTCCGCACGATCGTCGAGCTTGCGCACGACAACCCGGACGACGCGATCATCGTGGTGTCGCACGGCGGTGTCATCCGGGCGATACTCGATGTAGTGCACACCCGGCGGTCCCCACGAATTCTCAACGCGGCGGTCAGCACGTTGACCGTCGACGCCAACGGCTGGCAGGTCCACACCATCAACAACGTCTCGGTCTGAGAACGGGAGTCGGCGATGCACATCGAAGAGAAGTTGCGCGAACTGGGCATCGCGCTGCCGCCTGCACCAGAGGCGCCCCCCGGCTTCCAGTTCGCGTTCGAGTGGGTGCGCGTGCGCGGGAACCGGGCATACGTGTCCGGGCATTCCGCACAGCAACCGGACGGATCGCTCGCCGGACCGTTCGGCAAAGTGCCATCCGAGGTGTCCGTGGATTCAGCATGCGACGCCGCCCGCGCCACGGCACTGTCGATGCTGGGCAGCCTGCAGCGCGAACTGGGCGATCTGGACCGGATCGAGGCCTGGCTGTCGGTGAGCGGAATGGTGAACGCCGACAGCGGTTTCCCTCAAACGACCGTGGTCATCAACGGGTTCAGCGACCTGATCCTCTGCATTTTCGGGCCGGTCGTGGGCGCGCACGCGCGGAGCGCGGTCGGTCTGGCTGCGTTGCCGATGAACAACGCGGTCGTCATATCGGCAGAGGTCGAGATCTCTCCCGCATCGTGAGGTCCACAGCCTCGTGACCTAACCGACGTACCATCGGCCACATGAGCCACATTTCTCGCTACGTGACCGCCGGTGCCGCCGCCGCGATGCTGATGGTGCTGACCACCGCCTGTGGCGACGACCAACGAACTGGTTCGAGCCCGGTCTCCGTCTCAGCGGTGGCAACCAACGGGTCCAGCGCAACGACCCCCGAAAGCGAACCACCGCCCACCGACGCGATTGCGAAAACCGGCGAGCCGTCACGTGACTCGGCGGTCACCGTCACGGACCTGCGAATCGGTCATCACGACGGCTACGACAGGGTGGTCTACGAGTTCGGCGGGAAAGGTACGCCCGGCTTTCACGTGAAGTATGTCGAGAAGGCCGTGCAGGACGCGAGCGGCAAGGACCTTCCCGTTCAGGGCCGATCGATTCTCGAAGTGCTGATCCCCGGCTCTGCATACCCGTTCGATAGCGGCGTCGAGGAATACAGCGGTCCGGACCCACTGACCGAGCCGACTGCTACTGCGGTCGCAGAGGTCCAACTTGCGACTCTGTTCGAGGGCGTCACCCAGTCGTTCATCGGCGTCGAGTCCGACAAACCGCCGTTTCGGGTCGAAGTCCTGTCCAACCCGACCCGCCTGGTCGTCGACGTCGCCAACTGAGTCGTTCCCAACGCGGCTCGCAGTGCCTACCGTTGGGCTATGACAACGAAGTCACAGGCGTCCTCATGACCCGCGAACCTGCAGTCGCCGTCGTCGGGGCAGGGATGTCGGGCATGTGCATGGCGATCAAACTTCTCGAAGCCGGTATCACCGACGTGACGATCTACGAGAAGTCGCACGACGTCGGCGGGACCTGGCGCGACAACACCTACCCCGGGTTGAGTTGCGATGTGCCGTCGCGCTTCTACCAGTACACGTTCGCGGCGAATCCGAATTGGACGCACCTCTTTTCACCCGGTCCAGAGATCCAGAAGTACTTCTCCGGCATTGCCGACCGCTTCGACTTGCGCAGCCGAATCCGGTTCCGCACCGAGATCGTCGAGGCGCGATTCGACGCCGACCGCTGGCACTTGCGAACCAGTCGCGGCACCGAGCACGTCGTCGATTTCCTCGTCTCGGCGACAGGGATTCTGCGCGAACTCCGCTATCCGAAGATCACGGGCCTCGCCGACTTCGGCGGTCCGACGATGCACTCGGCACGCTGGGACCACAGCGTGGAAACGACTGGCAAACGCGTCGCTGTGATCGGCACCGGGTCCACCGGAGTGCAGATCGTTTGCGGCCTCGCGGAGGAGGTCGGGCGGCTGGAACTGTTTCAGCGCAGCGCTCAGTGGATCCTGCCGACGCCGAACCCGGCCTACACCCCGCTCGCCGGGCCACTGCATCGCCGAATTCCCCTGATGAACCGGATCGGTTACCGAACTCATCGCGAGGTGATCGAGTTCTTCTCGAAGGCGCTGGTGAAGCCGGGCTGGCACCGGACCGTGCTCACCAAGATCTGCGAAGCGAATCTGCGGTCCGTCCGCGATCCCGAACTGCGTCGCAAGCTCACACCGGATCACCTGCCGATGTGTCGGCGCCTGATCGTTTCCGGCGGCTTCTACCGCGCAATCCAGCGCGAGAACGTCGACCTCGTCACCGAGGCCATCGACCACATCGAACAGCGTGGGATCGTCACCGAAGACGGCCGCCTGCACGAGGTCGACGTCATCGTGCTCGCAACGGGTTTCGACGCCCACGCGTACATGCGCCCGATGAATCTGATCGGACGAGACGGCATCACCATCGACGACGCCTGGGAAGGCGGGCCCAGAGCGCGCCTCACGGTTGCGATCCCGGGCTTCCCGAACTTCTTCATGATCATGGGGCCGCACAGCCCGGTCGGCAATTACTCCCTCGTCGCCATCGCCGAAACCCAGTGCAAGCACATCGTCCGGTGGATCGAGAAATGGCGTGCGGGCACATTCGATTCCGTCGCACCCACGCCCGAGGCGACGGCCGGCTTCAACGCCGAGATGCGCGCGGCGCTACCGAACACCGTATGGGCGACCGGATGCACAAGCTGGTACCTCGGCAAAGACGGACTACCCGAACTCTGGCCGTGGGCACCCGACGTGCATCGCGATCGCCTGCTGGCGCCGCCGGACCTCGACGACTACGAGCTGAGGACAACGCAACCCGCGAAATAGACCGCTAGTAGCGGTCGTCCTTGCGGTCGCGGTCCTTGCGCTTCGGGAACTTGCCGCCCGCCCGGTCTTCGCGACCCGCACGCGGACGCGCACCCATCGGCGGTCCGTGATCCTTCTGCAGCTGGATCAGAACTCCGCTGATGCGAGTGCTGCGCAACGCCTCGAGCGTCTCGCTCGACAGTTGCGCAGGAAGCTCGACAAGGCTGTGGTCAGGTCGGATGCTGATGTGCCCGAAGTCGCTGCGGCGCAGGCCGCCTTCGTTGGCGATGGCGCCGACAATCGCACCCGGAACCACGTGGTGCCGTTTGCCGACACTGATTCGGTAGGTCGCGAGTTCCGCTCCGGTCTTCCGATGCGTCGACGGACCACCCTCGAACTTCCGGTCGTCGAATTTCCGGTCGTCGAACTTGTCGTCGAACTTACGAGGCGGGCGCTCACGCTTCGGTCCGTCGTCGCGGGACCGTTTCTCGTATGCCGGGGCGGGCGCCTCAGGCGGCATCAAGAAGTTCTCGCCGTCGCGCGACTGCACAGCCAGCGCCGCGGCGATATCTGCGAGCGGAATGTCGTGTTCGCGTTCGTAGTCTTCGACCAGTTTGCGGAACAGCGAGAGGTTTGCCGAACCGAGGCTCTCGGTGATCGAATCGCCGAACTTCGCGACGCGCTGTGCGTTGACGTCCTCGACGCTGGGCAGCTGCATCTCGGTCAGCGGCTGGCGGGTGGCGCGCTCGATCGCTTTCAGAAGGTGGCGTTCACGTGGTGCGACGAACAGCAGCGCCTCACCGGTGCGGCCCGCTCGACCGGTGCGGCCGATGCGGTGCACATACGACTCGGTGTCGTGCGGGATGTCGTAGTTGACGACGTGCGAGATGCGGTCGACGTCGAGGCCACGTGCGGCCACGTCCGTTGCGACCAAGATGTCGAGCGCCCCCGACTTGAGTTGACCGATCGTGCGCTCGCGCTGCGCCTGCACGATGTCGCCGTTGATCGCTGCGGCCGAGAATCCGCGCGAACGCAGCTTCTCCGCGAGTTCTTCGGTCGCCTGCTTGGTGCGGACGAAGATGATCATGCCCTCGAACGACTCGACCTCGAGGATCCGCGTCAACGCGTCGAGTTTGCGCTGATGGGAAACCTGCACCCACCGCTGCGAAATGTTGGACGCGGTCGTCGTTTTCGACTTGACGCTGATCTCGACGGGCTGATTCAGATATTGCTTGCTGATCTTGCGGATAGCAGGCGGCATGGTTGCTGAGAAGAGCGCAACCTGCTTCGACTTGGGAGTGTCGGCGAGAATGCGCTCGACGTCCTCCTGGAAGCCCATCTTGAGCATTTCGTCGGCCTCGTCGAGGACCAGGTACTTGAGCTCGGAGATGTCGAGGGTGTTCTTCTCGAGGTGATCGATGACACGTCCAGGTGTGCCGACGACCACGTGCGCACCGCGGCGCAGACCCGACAATTGGACGCCGTAGGCCTGACCGCCGTAGATCGGAAGAACGTGCAGCCCGGGAATATGCGACGCATATTTTCCGAAGGCCTCTGCAACCTGAATCGCGAGTTCACGCGTCGGCGCGAGGACGAGAGCCTGCGGTTTGCGGGCCGTGACGTCGACACCCATGAGGATCGGGATTGCAAATGCAGCCGTCTTGCCGGTACCCGTCTGGGCAAGTCCCACAACGTCTTTGCCCGCAAGTAGCGGTGGAATGGTTGCAGCCTGGATCGGCGAAGGAGTTTCGTATCCGACGTCGGAAATAGCTGCCAGTACGCGATCGTCCACACCGAGATCGGTGAACGACTGTGTTTCGGTTTCTCTAGCCTGTTCGGCTGGCGCTTCTTGCAACGGTTCCGTACCGCTGTTCTCGCCCTGGTTCTCACTCATTGTGACCTGGAGTTTACTGCCTGAATGCGGGGTTTTTCTCCAGCAGTCGCAATCCCGCGCAAGATAGCGTGTTTGTGTGGACATCGAAGTAGCGGTTGCGCAATTCGCGCCGGGTACCGACAAAGACGCCAATCTCGAACAGATTCGTGAACACGCGGGATCGGCCGCGCGACGCGGTGCCCGCGTCCTGGTGGTTCCCGAGTACTCCATGTTCACCGCGCCGAAGCTGGACCACCGCGTCGTCGAAGCCGCGGAACCGCTGACCGGTTCGTTCGTCGGGACACTCGGCGAGATTGCCGCCGGAAACGATCTGATCGTCGTTGCAGGCATTGCGGAAGCGGTGCCCGGAGAGGATCGCGTTTCCAACACTCTCGTCGCGGTCGGCACCGACGGCGTCCTCGCGACCTATCGAAAGCTGCATCTCTACGACGCCTTCGGGTTCAAGGAATCCGACGTCGTGCGGCCGGGCGAGATCGTCGAACCCGAGACGTTCACCATCGCCGACGTCACCTTCGGTATGCAGACCTGTTACGACGTCCGGTTCCCCGAAGTGACGCGCAGGGTCGTCGACGCCGGCGCCCACGTGTTGGTGCTGCCTGCCCAGTGGGTACCCGGACCGCTCAAGGAAGACCACTGGACCACCCTCGTCCGAGCGCGCGCGATCGAGAACACGATCTACGTCGCCGCCGCCGATCAGGCCGCACCGTCCGGCGCCGGGAACAGCATGATCGTGGATCCGATGGGTGTGCTGCTCTGTGCGCTCGGCGAACGAACAGGCGTCGGAACGGCGACGGTGTCGACCAGCCGCATCGACGAGGTCCGCCGGAAGAACCCCGCCCTGGAACTGCGCCGCTTCCGCTGAGCGCCTGAGTTTGCGCTGTTCAGCGCACAGCTGGCGGGAGTAGCGTCGACAGTGATGAAGTACGTCGATCGCGCCCAAGCCGGTCGCGCGCTTGCGAAGTCACTCGACTACCTGCGCGGGACGCATCCATTGGTGCTCGGGCTCCCCCGCGGCGGCGTTCCGGTCGCCCGCGCGATCGCCGACCTACTGGACGGCGACGTCGACATTCTCCTCGTCCGCAAGCTCGGTGTTCCGTGGCAACCCGAACTCGCGATGGGCGCAATCACCGAGGGCGGAATTCGAGTGGTCAACGAGGACGTCGTCGAGCAGACGCGCGTCACGCGAGAGCAGTTCGACGAGATAGAGGCCGCAGAAAAGGTCGAGCTTGAACGTCGAACCGCAACATGGCGAGGCGTACGGCCGCCGATTCCACTGCGCAACCGCGTTGTCGTGATCACCGACGACGGCGTAGCCACCGGCGCCACGGCGGCGGCCGCCTGCATGATGGCGCGCACGCAAGGTCCGCGCCGACTCGTCCTCGCCGTTCCGGTCGGTCCACCAGGGGCGCTACATCGCCTCGGATCGGTCGCCGACGAGGTAGTTTGTCCGTATTCACCCGACGACCTCGGCGGGGTCGGCGGCGTGTATCTCGATTTCCATCAACTCGAGGACGACGAGGTGACAACCCTGCTCGAGACCTCGACTGCGCCCGTCAGCGATACACCTATTCATCCAGCTCGAACGTAAATGTGATCCAATGCATGTCTACTGACTAGTAACCCCCGGAGGGACCATCTCAATGCGTGAGTTCGAGGTACCGGCGACCTATACGATCCCCGATGACGCGTCCATGGCGAACACCGTGTTCCAGCATGCCAAGGAATCGCCCAACTTCGTGCCGTTCAAGATTCCGGTCGCCGGGGGCGGCTGGACGGACGTGACATCCGCACAGTTCGCGGAGAAGGTCACCGCGGTGGCCAAGGGCCTGATCGCCTCGGGCGTCGAAGCCGGCGACCGGGTCGCGATCATGGCGACCACCCGTTTCGAGTGGGTCCTGCTGGACTACGCAATTTGGACCGCGGGCGGTTGCACGGTCGCCATCTACGAGTCCTCGGCTGCCGAGCAGGCGAAGTGGATTCTCGAAGACTCGGGCACGGTACTCATCGTCGTCGAGGCCCCTCGCCACTTCGACACCGTCGCCGAAGTCGCCGACTCGCTGCCCGACCTCCGGGAGACCCTGCAGATCGATTCGGGCGCTATCGACGAGCTGATCTCGCGCGGCAAGGAGGTCAGCGACGAAACCGTCGAGTCGCGCCGTGCGAAGGTCACCGCTTCCTCACCCGCCACGCTCATCTACACCTCCGGCACCACGGGCCGCCCCAAGGGTGTGCAGCTCACGCACAGCAACCTCTACGCCGAGTCGGCGGCGGTGCGAATCGCGTTGAAGAACCTCTTCACCGAGGGCAACAAGACGCTGATGTTCCTCCCCCTGGCTCACGTCTTCGCGCGTGCGATTTCGGTCGGCGCGCTCGACGCGAAGGTCACGATCGCTCACACCTCCGACTGGTCGACGCTCGTCGAACAGTTCGGCGCGTTCCAGCCGGACTTCATCCTCTCGGTGCCCCGCGTGTTCGAGAAGGTGTTCAACTCCGCCAAGCAGAAGGCGCACGACGGCGGCAAGGGCAAGATCTTCGACGCTGCAGCAGCGACCGCGATCGCATGGAGCGAAGCTCAGGACACGGGCGGCGCCGGCATCGGCCTCAAGGTCAAGCACGCCGTCTTCGACAAGCTGGTCTACTCGAAGCTGAAGGCCGCTCTCGGTGGTCAGTGCAAGGGCGCAGTTTCCGGCGGCGGACCGCTCGGCGCGCGCCTCGGCCACTTCTTCCGCGGTGTCGGCGTGACCATCTACGAGGGCTACGGCCTCACCGAGACGAGCGCGGCCGTCACTGTGAACACTCCCGACAACATCAAGGTCGGCAGCGTCGGACAACCCATCGGCGGACACGGCGCAAAGGTTGCCGACGACGGCGAGCTGCTCGTGCGCGGTCCCGTGGTGTTCAGCGGCTACTGGAAGAACGACGAAGCTACGGCCGAATCGTTCGTCGACGGGTGGTTCAGGACCGGCGACCTCGGCGCGATCGACGAGAACGGCTTCATCGCCATCACCGGCCGCAAGAAGGAACTCATCGTCACCGCGGCGGGCAAGAACGTCTCCCCGGCCCAGCTCGAGGACTCCCTGCGCGCGCACCCGCTGATCAGCCAGACGATGGTCGTCGGAGACGGTCAGCCGTTCATCGGTGCATTGATCACGCTCGACCCCGAGTCCCTGCCCGGCTGGAAGGAACGCAATGGCCTGCCCGCCGACACGTCGGTCGCGGACCTCGCCAAGAACCCCGACCTCATCGCCGAGATCGAGGCCGCGGTAGCCGAGACCAACAAGAAGGTCTCGAAAGCCGAGCAGATCAAGAAGATCCGCATTCTCGACGTCGACTGGACCCAAGAAGGCGGCGAGCTGACCCCGAAGATGTCCCTCAAGCGCAACATCGTCCTCAAGCAGTACGCGGGCGAGGTCGAGGCGATCTACTCGTAGGTCTCTGTGGTCGACCGAACGCACCCCGGGTTTTCCCGGGGTGCGTTTGTCGTTTGTGGCTGACGGGGATCGTCGGGTGTCGGATGGCGAACAGGCGCTCGGCCAACCACCTGCTGGGCGAGGACGACCAGAAGGCTCGCCACACCGGCGCGTCCCTCACCCGATGCTCGTGATCACCACACCCGGGATCCGCACCCGGCGCGTCGCACGACGACACGCCGGACCCCTGTCAGCCGCACCCTCTTTCGGGATCCGCACCCCGACTCGCCGACCGACACGCCGGGACCTCCCCTAAAAGGGGTGCGGCTGGCGTGGATCGCCCGTTCGCGTGTCGAACAGGCGCTCGGCCAACCACCTGCTCGGCGAGACCGACCAGAAGGCTCGCCACACCGGCGCGTCCCTCACCCGATGCTCGTGATCACCACACCCGGCACCACCCGCCTCTACAAAGTCACAACACCCCCGCCAGAACCAGAGCAATGGCCGGCGTAATCCCCTGCATCACGGCGGCACGGTAGTACTGCTTCCCACCCACGGCGAGGACCAACGCGGCGCCGACGATGCTCGCGCAGGCGAAGATGACGATCGCGTACCCGGCGTCGTTGTGCATGATCAGGCCGACGGCGATGCCGATGGCGAGGAACAGGTTGTAGAAGCCTTGGTTGAACGCCATCGGGCGCAAAACGTCTGCGTTGGCCTGGCTTTCGACCGCGAAGCGCTTCCACACTTTCGGTTGGCTCCAGAGCACGCTCTCCATCGCGAAGATGAATACGTGCAGAGCAGCCGCGATCGCGGCGAACACCTGAGCAATGACCGGCATGTGATCAGGGTCTCACACACATAACTTCGTACCCGGCTTTTCGCTCGGCTCTCGACGGCGTACCTTACTCTGGAGTAAGATAGACACCGACCACTGATCGACACCCAGAAATGGTGATCATGAGCAAGCAAAGCGCAACGCAGCGTAGGCCCCGCGACACGTCGTCGGTGAGCCTGAAGAACAACCCGAAACGCGACTGGATGGGCGCCGCGATGCGGGCCCTCACGACGGTCACCGGATCCGAGCTTGCCGAGAAGTACAAGCTTCGTAAGCCGATCGAGCGCGTGACCTACGAAGGCACCAAGACCGGCTTCCGCACCCTCGGTGCCGCGACTCGCGCCTTCGAGCGGGTCTCCGGTAACGGCAAGCCCAAGCGCCTCGACGAGAACTCGTCGAAGGGCAAGGACTTCTTCGACATCACGCCCGACGACGAGCAGAAGATGATCGTCGACACGGTGAAGGAATTCGCCGAGGAGATCCTGCGTCCCGCAGCACACGACGCCGACCACGCCGCAAAGGCGCCGGCGGACCTCCTCAGCCGGGTCGCCGAGCTCGGCATCACCCTGATCAACGTTCCCGAGGAGCTGGAAGGCGCTGCCACCGAACGTGGCGCGGTCACCAACTCGCTCGTCGCCGAGGCGCTCGCGCATGGCGACATGGGCCTCGCACTGCCGATTCTCGCGCCGAGCGGTGTCACCGTCGCGCTGACGCAGTGGGGCACCGACACGCAGCAGAAGACCTACCTCCCCGCGTTCACCGGTGAGAGCGTTCCCGCCGCGGCGGTTGTCGTATCCGAGCCGCGCGCGCTGTTCGATCCGTTCGCGTTGCAGACCAAGGCAGTTCGTTCGCCGAGCGGCTACAAGCTGACCGGCGTGAAGAGCCTCGTTCCGGCTGCTGCCGATGCTGAGCTGTTCATCATCGCCGCAGCTCTCGATGGCCGGCCGACCTTCTTCATCGTCGAAGCCGCCAGCAAGGGCCTCGTCGTCGAAGCGGACCCGAGCATGGGTCTGCGCGCCGCAGGCCTCGGCCGCCTGATCCTGAACGACGTCGCGGCTCCCGAGTCGGCAATTCTCGGCGACGGTGACGCAGACCAGCGGGAGAACGAGTACGCGGACGCAGTCCGGCTCGCGCGCCTCGGCTGGGCATCGCTCGCGGTCGGCACCGGCCAGGCCGTGCTCGACTACGTCATTCCGTACGTCAACGAGCGCGAAGCATTCGGCGAGCCGATCAGCAACCGCCAGGCCGTGGCCTTCATGGTTGCCAACATGGCCATCGAACTCGACGGCTTGCGGCTGATCACGCTGCGCGGCGCTTCCCGCGCAGAGCAGGGACTTTCCTTCGCCCGCGAAGCAGCGCTCGCGCGCCGTTTCGCAGCGGAAAAGGGCATGCAGATCGGGCTGGACGGTGTTCAGCTGCTCGGCGGCCACGGCTACACGCAGGAACATCCGGTGGAGCGCTGGTACCGCGATCTTCGAGCCATCGGCGTTGCCGAGGGTGTCGTCCTCATCTAATTCTGCCCACCTGAAGACGCTTTCGGCGCAAAGGAATCCCGAACATGATCAACCTCGAAATCCCGAAGAAACTCAAATTCTCATCGAATCAGGCACATCAGGTCGGCTCGCAGCTCTTCCGGCCGATCTCGCGCAAGTACGACAAGGCTGAGCATGAGTACCCGGTCGAACTCGACACGATGGCCGCCATGATCGAAGGTCTCGCCGACTCCGGCACCCAGAAGATCGGTGGCGCGGCCGGCGGTCGCGAAGAAGACTCCGAGGACGACAAGAAGCACGCCACCGAGCTGCTCGGCAACTCCAACGGTGGCAACATGTCCGCGCTGTTGAACGCGCTCGAGACCTCGTGGGGCGACGTCGGCCTCATGCTGTCGATCCCGTACCAGGGCCTCGGCAACGCGGCGATCGCGGCCGTCGCCACCGATGAGCAGCTGCAGCGCTTCGGCAAGGTGTGGGCCGCAATGGCCATCACCGAGCCCAGCTTCGGCTCCGACTCGGCGGCCGTCACCACCACTGCCGTCCTCGACGGTGACGAGTGGGTGCTCAACGGCGAGAAGATCTTCGTGACCGCCGGTGATCGCTGCACGCACATCGTCGTCTGGGCATCGGTCGACAAGAGCCTCGGTCGCGCCGCGATCAAGTCCTTCGTCGTGCCGCGTGACGCACCGGGCCTGAGTGTGCCGCGCCTCGAACACAAGCTCGGAATCAAGGCTTCGGATACGGCCGTCGTCGTGCTGCAGGACTGCCGCATCCCAGCCGACAACATCCTCGGCAGCCCGGAAGTGAACGTGCAGAAGGGCTTTGCCGGCGTCATGCAGACGTTCGACAACACGCGTCCGCTCGTTGCCGGCATGGCCGTCGGTGTCGGTCGCGCCGCACTCGAAGAGCTGCGCCGCATTCTCGAAGAGTCCGGCATCGAGATCGACTATGACACGCCTGCCTACAACCAGCACGCCGCGGCCGCGGAATTCCTGCGGCTCGAGGCGGATTGGGAAGCGGCATACCTGCTTTCGCTGCGCGCAGCGTGGATGGCCGACAACAAGAAGCCGAACTCCACCGAGGCCTCGATGTCGAAGGCCAAGGCCGGCCGCATGGGCACCGACGTGACCCTGAAGGCGGTCGAGCTCGCCGGCGCCATCGGATACTCGGAGCACACGCTGCTCGAGAAGTGGGCCCGGGATTCGAAGATTCTCGACATCTTCGAGGGCACCCAGCAGATCCAGCAACTCATCGTCGCCCGCCGGATTCTCGGCAAGACAAGTGCCGAACTGAAGTAGGTCCGTTCCACCTTCGAAGCCCCCTGCATGAGCACGCGCAGGGGGCTTTGTTGCGCTGCAATGCAATTCACAATTCTGCGCTCGGCCTCGACCGGATCGGACTAGCGTGGTTGCACTTCCTCTCACGACCGAAAGCACCGACGATGCTGCTTCGCGACACAGTCACAGCCCTCACCGATGGTGTGGGTGCGCTGCATGCGATGGCGCGCGCTGGACTGATTCCGCTGTTGCGCCCGGACCAGGTCGTCCGGACGGCGATGGCCGTCGACGAACTCGGACCCATCGCAGGGGCGATCCACGGTCACAGAGTCAACGGCGTCGACCGAATCGCCGTGATCGACGACCACGGCGCCCTCACCTTCCAGCAACTCGACCTGATGTCGAACGCGCTCGCCCGCGCCTGGGTCGACGAAGGGCACAGCGCGTCGTCCGTGTTCGGCCTGATCTGCCGTAACCACCGCGGACTCTTCCTAACCGTCTGCGCAACAGCCAAATTGGGCGCCCGCGTCGTCCTGCTCAACACCGGATCGGCCCCACCGCAACTCGCAGCCATAGCCGCACGCGAGGAGATCACGGCGTACGTCTACGACGCCGAGTTCGGCGCGACGACGAGCGCATTCGCCGACGTTGCCCGGTACGTCAGTTGGTCGGATCACGGCGACGAGCCCGAGGATCGGACCCTGACCAAGCTGATCGATGGCCGCTCGACCGACCCCGTCGACAGACCTGCCGAACCCGGCATCGCGATTCAATTGACGAGCGGAACGACCGGAACACCCAAAGGTGTACCGCGCAGCCATGTTTCGCCGCTCGCTGCCGCGCAGATCCTCGACCGCATTCCGTTGCGTGCAGAGCAGACGATCGTGGTCGCCGCCCCTGCCTTTCATGCGACAGGGCTCGGCTTCAGCGGCCTCGGACTTGCGCTGCGCAGCACGCTGGTCATGACTCGCAAGTTCGACGCCGAGCACACGCTTGCACTGGTCGCCGAGCACCGCGCAGACACGTTGATCCTCGTGCCGACCATGCTGCAACGCATCCTGGATCTCGGCCAGGACACAATCGCGAGCTACGACACGTCGAATTTGAAGGTGGTTCTCACTGCAGGGTCGGCGTTGTCGCCCGACCTCTGTCGGCGGACTGCGGAGTACCTGGGCGACGTCCTCTACAACCTCTACGGGTCGACGGAAGTCGCGGTCGTAACCGTCGCAACCCCGAAGGACCTGGAACGGTCGCCGGGCACGGCCGGCTCCACTCCCATAACGTGCCGAGTCGCGCTCTACGACGACAACGGCAAGAAGATCCACCGCGCCGGAGTCACCGGTCGGATATTTGCCGCGAACGGCGCGAGCTTCACCGGATACACCGACGGCCTGGACAAGGAGCGCATCGACGGTCTGCTCTCGACCGGCGACAGCGGCCACTTCGACAAGCGCGGCATGCTGTTCGTCGAAGGTCGCGACGACGACATGATCGTGTCCGGCGGGGAGAACGTGCACCCGGTCGAGGTCGAGAATCTGCTGGCCGATCGCGCAGACGTACTCGAGGTCGGCGTCATCGGTGTTCCCGACGACCACTTCGGTCAACGACTGCGGGCGTTCGTCGTACCGACGCCTGATTCGACGCCGGACGCGCAAGAGATTCGCAACTACGTGAAGGCTCGGCTTGCGCGCCACATGGTCCCGCGCGACGTGGTGTTTCTCGAAGACCTTCCCCGCAATGCGACCGGTAAATTACTGCGGTCAGCTTTGGCCGAAATCCGCAACTAGCGGGTATTCCCGCACTGCTAGTCTGCGATTGCAGATTTATTTCCTATGACGACGCGGTCATCGTCTGCGTGACGTTGGGCCGCGGGAGGCTGGTCTCGTGGATCTTTCGTCGCCCAAACCCATGGATACTGCCCGCAAGGTCGGCGATCTCGCGAAGGGCGTCGACGTTCTGCGCCGCCGGAAGTTGTTCAATCCGCTGCGCCCCGACGAGGCGGTCCGATCGAGCCTCGATGTTATGAAGTTCGGCCCCTTCGCGGGCGTCGTCATGCACGGTGCGCACCGTCATCCGAACCAGACCGCGATCGTCGACGAACTCGGCTCGCTGACGTTCAAAGACCTCGACGAGCAGTCGAACGCGCTCGCTCGCGGCCTGGCCGCCGAAGGTATCGAAGCCGGCACCGTGATCGCTGCACTGTGTCGCGATCACCGCGGTCTGGTGCTCGCAATGTTGGCTGCCGGCAAGGTCGGTGCGCGGCTGGTCATGATGAACACCGGCTTTGCCAAGCCACAGTTCGCCGACGTCAGCAAGCGCGAAAACGTCAAGGCAGTGCTGCACGACGCCGAATTCGTCGACCTCCTGAGCGCGATCCCGCGTTCGACCCCGCGCTACCTCACCTGGATCGACGATTCCGACAGCGCCGATCCGACCGCGAAGACAATCTACGAACTGCTCTCGGGCCAGTCGCGTGCCAAGATCTCGGCGCCCAAGAAGCCCGGCGGCATGATCATCCTGACCAGTGGCACCACTGGAACTCCGAAAGGCGCTCCCCGCGATCGGGTTTCGCCGTTGCAGTCCGCACAGTTCCTCGATCGGGTACCCCTGCCGAACAACGAGACCATGTACATGGCGGCGCCAATCTTCCACGGCACCGGACTGTCGCAGTTCACGATCGGTCTTGCTCTCGGAAACCGCGTGTGCTTCCAGCGAAAGTTCAATCCCGAAAAGACCCTTGCCGGCATCGCCAACACGAAGGCCACGTCCCTCGTCGTCGTGCCGACGATGCTGCAGCGCATGATCGACCTCGGACCCGACGTACTCGCGAAGTACGACACGTCCTCCCTGAAGGTGATCTTCGCGGCAGGTTCGTCGCTCTCGCCGGACCTCTGCAAGCGGACCACTGACATCTTCGGCGACGTGCTGTACAACCTCTACGGCTCGACCGAGGTCGCCGTCGCTACCGTCGCGACACCCGAAGACCTGCGCACGGCGCCTGGCACGGTCGGCAAGCCGCCGGTCGGCTGCCGCGTGCAGTTGTACGACGCCGACCGCAACAAGGTGAACACGCCGCACACGATCGGCACGATCTTCGTATCCAGCGGTCTGAGCTTCGCGGGATACACCGACGGCCGGAACAAGGAAGTCGTCGACGGGATGATGTCGAGCGGCGATGTCGGGCACTTCGACGAGAACGGTCTGTGGTTCGTCGACGGCCGTGACGACGACATGATCGTGTCGGGCGGCGAAAATGTCTACCCGCTCGAGGTCGAAAACCTACTGGCCGACCGGTCCGACGTGCACGAAGCAGCGGTGGTCGGCGTCGACGATCCCGACTTCGGAAAGCGCTTGCGCGCCTTCATCGTTCCTAGCCCGGACGCGGCGCGCGACGAGAAGGAGATCAAGGACTACGTCAAGAACAACCTGGCGCGGTACAAGGTCCCCCGCGAGGTTATCTTCCTCGACGAGCTCCCCCGCAACGCAACCGGAAAGTTGCTGCGCAAGCAGCTCGTCGATATGGACATCGAAGGCGCGTAGGCGCCACCCGCCGAGTGTGCAGATATCGTCGCATTCTCCGTGAATCGCGGCCGATAAGTGCACACTCGGCGGGGCTGGGGCGAGCCGAACCGCCTAGCCCAGGGTTTTCACGTCGAGGCTGCCCTCGCCGTACTTAGCTCGCAGTACCTTCTTGTCGAACTTGCCGACGCTGGTCTTCGGAACCTCGTCGATGAACGTCCACCGTTCGGGTAGCTGCCACTTCGCGATCTTGTCCGTGAGGAAGTCGCGCAGTTCTTCGGCATCGGCGGTCGCGTCCGGCCGCAGGACCACGCTGACCAGCGGCCGCTCGTCCCACTTCTCGTCGGGCACACCGATCACCGCGGCCTCCGCGACGGCGGGATGCGACATGACGATGTTCTCCAGATCGACCGACGAAATCCATTCGCCGCCGGACTTGATGACGTCCTTACTGCGGTCGACCAGCGTCAGGTAGCCCTTCGGGGTGATCTTGCCGACGTCACCGGTACGCAGCCAGCCGTCGTCGAACTTGTCGGGATCGACCTCGCCGCCGTCGGGCGAGTAGTAGCTGCCCGTGATCCACGGACCACGTACCTGCAGTTCACCGAGGGCTTCGCCGTCGTTGGCCACCACGCTGCCGCCGTCGTCGACCAACCGCGCCTGCACGCCGACCGGGAATCTGCCCTGGCTGTAGCGGTAGGACCACTCCTCCTCGCCGGTGGTGCCTGCGGGCGCCCACGCGACGCTGCCGAGCGGCGACGTTTCCGTCATGCCCCACGCATGCAGGATGTCGACGTTGTAGCGGTCCTTGAAGGCGTGCATCAACGACGGCGGAACCGCGGACCCGCCGACGACCACGTTGCGCAGGTGGCTGATGTCCTGCGGGTTCGCGTCGAGGTGTGCGAGCAGCCCGATCCAGACGGTCGGGACGGCCGCCGCGAACGTCGGCTTCTCCGTCGCGAGGATCTTCGCGATCGGCTCGGGCTGCAGGAAGCGGTCCGGCATGATCAGCGACGCACCGCACATCAGTGCGGCATGCGGCAGGCCCCACGACATGGCGTGGAACATCGGCACGATAGCCAGGGTGTGGTCAGCGTCGGAGAGCGCCATTCCGTTGGTCGCCGTGACCTGCGCCGAGTGCAGCCACATCGAACGGTGGGAGTACATGACGCCCTTGGGGTCACCTGTCGTGCCCGAGGTGTAGCACGCCGCCGCAGCAGCCCGCTCGTCGATATCGGGCCAGGTGAAGGTGTCTTCCTGCTCGTCGAGAAGCTGGGTGTAATCGTGCACCTCGACACCCGCCGGAGCCTCGAGCGCGGACGCATCGCCGTTTGCCACGATCACGTGGCGGACCGTCTTCAGCGACGGCAGGTACTTTCCGAGCAGTGGGATCAGAGTGCCGTCGACGATGACAACCTTGTCCTCGGCGTGGTTCGCAACGAAGATCAACTGCTCTGGAAACAGCCGAATGTTCAGCGTGTGCAGTACTGCGCCCATTGCGGGCACCGCCGCGTACGCGACCAGGTGCTCGTTGTTGTTCCACATGAAAGTCGCAACTCGGTCGCCTTCGCCGACGCCCAGCGCCTCGAGCGCGTTCGCCAACCGGGCAGCCTGCCGGCCGACCTCGCCGTAACTCATCCGGCGCAGTTCCGATCCGGTCCAGGTGGAAACCTCGGCCTCCGAATGGAATGTCGATCCGTATCTCAGAACCGTCGCCAGTGACAGTGGCTCGTCCTGCATGGTGCTCAACAACATTTAGGTATCCGCTCCTTCAATCGTGACGATGACCACAAATATGCCCCATTTATCCGAGTCGCCGCGCACCGGTCACCGCTGTGACGGCGAAGACGGCCGGCGCCGGATAATCGGCGCGCGCGAAGGCCTCCGCGATTTCCGCCTCGACCGCCGACCGGACAGCCGAGTCGACGAGCGCAATCGCGCTGCCGCCGAAGCCACCGCCCATCATTCGAGCGCCGAATGCGCCGACCTCGAGCGCTGCGTCCACGGCGGCGTCCAACTCGGGCGTCGACACTTCGAAATCGTCGCGCAGCGAACAGTGGCTTTCGGTCAGCACCGGACCGATCGCGCGGATATCGCTCCCCGACCGCAGGATCTCGGCAGCGGCGACCACACGCGCATTGTCGGTGATCACATGGCGTGCCCGTCTGCGGAGCACGTCGTCGTCGATCGCGTCGGCGCTGGTCGCCGCACGAAGAGTGCGCACCCCGAGCAGACGCGCCGCCGCCTCGCACTGACCACGCCGCTCGGCATAACCGCCGTCGGCCAATTCGTGCCGCGTGCGGGTATCGATCACCAGCAGCTCGACGCCGGAACCCGCGAGCGCGAACGGCACGTACTCGTGCTCGCCCGTTGCGAAATCGAGGAACAGCGCGTGGTCGGCCTTGCTGAGGATCGCCGCCGACTGATCGAGTTTGCCGGTTGGTGCACCGACGTAGTCGTTCTCGGCAGCGCTGGCCAGATCGATGAGGTCGGCGTCGGAAATGTCGAGATCGGCAAGGTCACGAACCGCCGTCGCGACTGCGCACTCCACCGCCGCCGACGACGAAAGTCCTGCGCCGGGCGGAATGTCGCTCTCGATGTGCAGCGTCAGCCCGGGCACATCGTGACCGCGTTCCACAAACTCGTGCACCACACCGAGTGCGTAGCGCGACCACTGAGGAACTGTCGCCGTCTTCAGTTCTGCGATCGATGCACGAACCGTCTCTCCCGGATACAGCCCCGACTCGACAACGACGAACCTGTCGTCGCGAATGCTCGCCGTGCACCGGACGACATAGGAGATGGCGATCGGAAGTGCATATCCGGCGTTGTAGTCGGTGTGTTCGCCGACGATGTTCGCGCGGCCGGGCGCGACCCACACGCCGTCGTTCATCCGAGTGCCCGCAGTCGCGTCGCGACGTCTTCGGGTGTTGTGTCGCTGATGAAAACTCCCATTCCCGATTCTGAACCCGCTAGGTACTTGAGCTTGCCTTCGGCTCGCCGAACCGAGAAGAGCTGCAGGTGCAGCCACCAGTCGTTGCGGCGATCGCGCGGTGCCTGATTCCACGCGGCGACGTACGGGACGGAGTCGTCGACGATCCGGACGAACCTGCGGAGGACGTCGAGATACAGGTGCGCGAAATCCGCCCGCTGCTCGTCGTCGAGGTCGGGGATATCCGCGACGCGGCGCAGCGGAAAGAACTGTACTTCGAAAGGCCAGCGCGCCGCGGCCGGCACGAACGCAACCCAGTGGGCGCTTTCGGAAACGACCCGCGAACCCGCCTGCCGCTCGTCGTCGATGAGGTCGGCAACGAGGCTTCGCCCCCGCTCGGACGCGTATCGCGCGGTGTTCGCCGAAATCTTCTCCGCCCGCGGTGTCACGAACGGATAGCCATAGATCTGACCGTGCGGATGCGTGAGCGTGACGCCGATTTCAGCACCGTGGTTCTCGAAACAGAACACCTGCGCGACGCCGTCGCGCGCGCTCAGCGCTGCCGTCCGGTCCGCCCACACATCGACGACCAGCTTGACGCGATCCAGTTCCAGGTCGACGAAGGCCGCGTCGTGGTCACTGGTGAAACACACGACCTCACAACTTCCGGCAAACGCGGGGAACCGATTCTCGAACGTCACGACCTCGTAGTCCGATTCCGGAATCTCCGTCGCTCGGTCCGGTGCCGACGGGCAGAGCGGGCACAGGTCCGCAGTCGGGAGATGGGTCCGCGTCTGCCTGTGTGCCGCGAGGACGACCCACTCTCCAAGCAACGGATCGAACCGCACGTCCGATCGGGTAGCGGCGATCGACAGCGAACGTGTGTCGAAGGCATGCCGTTCGGGTATGAGCGATGTGTCGAAGTAGATGATCTGCCGGCCGTCGGCAAGCGTTCGGACTGTCCGCCTCACGATCGAACCAGGCAGGAATGCGCGTTCGGTGGCTTCGCCGGCGTCAGGTGATGTAACAAGTAGTAAGGATGGCCTGATTTAGCTGCTGAACTGCTGCATTCTTCAATAAGCGTCGTTAATTCTTCAGTAAGAGTCGTGAGTACTGCCCACACGGCACCACAGTAGCCAAGAGACGAGTAGACGGTGACTGAACGGCGAGGACCACAGCCCGATACACCCGACGGATACCTAGCGAAGTTGCCCGCCTTGGTTCTGCTCGATCGAATGCCCGTCGCAACCATCGCCGTGGCGTACGACGGGACCATCGTCTACGCAAATCCCGCGTGCGAGAAACTGCTGGGCTACGCGGCGAGCGAACTGGTCGGCGAACCGGTCGACATCGTGCTCCACGACAAGCCGCCGGACCGCACCCCCGGCGGTGGACTCATCTGCGGGCACCCGGGGCGGTTGCTGACCCTCATCCACGCCGACGGATCACCGATCCGGACAGTTGCAAGCGAATCCGTTCTGCTGCGCAGAGACGATCCGATGGCGCTCGTCTTCTTTCATGACGTCACCGACCAACTCTGGATGTTCGGGGACAAGACCTAGCATCGGGTACCGCAAATAGCCAACGGACTTGCGGGTTTGTTACTCCGATAACGTATCGTTAAGGTCACAAATGTGTCACACTCGTACGTGAGTGTGGCGCTTGCCACACTCACGGGTCTTGCGCCGGTGAACGTCCTGGGGATGGCGTCGCCATAGCAATCCAGGCGGGTGTTCGATGCGGAACGGGGTTTCGACAAATGGATTCACAGACGATCTCGCTGGTCCGGACTACCTTCAAGGCAGTCGCGGCCGTCGACGACGGTCCTGAGCGACTGACGAGTTCGTTTTATTCGATCTTGTTCACCGACTACCCGGAAGCGCGCGACTTCTTCCCCGCCGCAATGGAGACCCAGCGCGACCGGCTCGTACGCGCGCTGGCCTACGTCGTCGACCGGCTGGAGGACCCCGACAATCTCCTCCCATTCCTCGCACAGCTGGGCCGTGACCATCGCAAATACGGCACGACGGCAGAGCATTACACAGCCGTCGGGGTGTCGCTGCTGAAGGCGTTGCAGAACTTCGCCGGTCACGAGATCTGGACCGACGACGTCGATCGCGCGTGGAACGAAGCACTCGGCGTAGTTGCCTCGACCATGATCGGTGCCGCCGACGCGGACGAAAATCCCGCGGTCTGGGGCGGAACCGTTATCGAGCACCGCAACGTGCTGCGCAATCTGGCGGTCGTCCGCCTTCAGCTCAACGAACCGATGGACTACCGGGCGGGTCAGTACGTCAGCGTTCAGGTCCCGTCCCGGCCACGGATGTGGCGTTATATGTCACCGGCGAATCCGCCCAACAAGGACGGCATCATCGAGTTCCACATTCGTGGCGTGACCGGCGGTTGGGTCAGCCCGTCCATGGTCAGCCATACGCGGATCGGCGAGCAGTGGTTGCTCGGCGCGCCGCTCGGAGCGCTCGGCATTCCCGCGAATCCCGCTCGTGACCTTGTGATGATCGGCTGCGGCACCGGCATCGCTCCGCTGCGCGCACAGGTGCTCGAACTCGCCGAGTGGACGACGAGCCGCCGGGTCCACCTGTTCGTCGGCGGCCACCACCCGTGCGATCTCTACGACCTCGAGTTGCTTTGGGAACTGTCCCTGGACAACCCATGGCTGACGGTCACACCTGTCACCGAGAACGAAGATAACCCGTGGTGGCATGTCGACGACTACAGCAACGCCCCGGCGGGAATGTCGACTCGTCTCACCGGCCAGATCGGCAAGGTCGTTGCAAGCCTCGGCTCGTGGGAGGACCGCGACATTCAGATCGCAGGTGCGCCCTCGATGATTCAGACGACGAAGTTCCGCCTGATGGCAGGCGGAACACCGGTGCAGAACATTCGGCACGACCCGCTGTACTGATCCTGCTCAGAATTCGCGCTGCGGGATGACGACCCACAGCGCCAGGTAGACGAGGAACTGCGGTCCCGGGAGCAGGCACGAGGCGATGAACCCGATACGGACGGCCTGCGGGCTCCAGCCCATGTAATCGGCGATACCTGCGCAGACGCCACCGATCATCTTGTCCTGGCGGGACCGGGTGAGTTGTTTGACGGGGGCGGTCATCGAGATCTCCTTGGGTGTGCGCATCGACCGTGTGCCGATCGCGTGACTCCACGATCCCGCGCAGCGGTGCCTTCGCACATCGGGTGGAATGATGACTTCGACCCTGAACTTTCCGGTGCCGGTCTCAGGGTCTACCCCGATTGCAGGAACAAGCGCGCCCCTCTCGGTGGTTGTCAGCAAGGTGAAGGTTCCGTTCTCCGTCCTGGATTTGTCCCCCGTCGGCACCGATTCGAGCGTCGGCGAAGCGTTGAATGCAACGCTTTCCCTGGCGAAGGAAGTCGAGGCGCTGGGCTACCACCGCTTCTGGTTGGCTGAACACCATTCGATGCCCGGAATCGCCAGCGCGGCACCGGCGATCATGATCGGACAGGTTGCTGCGGCAACAGAACGAATGCGGGTCGGCTCCGGCGGCGTCATGTTGCCCAACCACGCACCACTCGTCGTCGCCGAACAATTCGGCACCCTCGACGCGCTGTTTCCCGGGCGTATCGATCTCGGTATCGGTCGCGCACCCGGCACCGACCAGGTGACTGCGCATGCCTTGCGCCGGCAGGCGGATCCCCTCAGCGAGGACGACTTCCCGCAACAACTGTTGCAACTCCGCGCATTCGTCGACGGCGGATTCCCCGACAATCACCCCTACCGCGCAATAACTGCGGTACCAGGGCGAGGTGCGGAGTTCGCAGTCTGGCTGCTGGGGTCGAGCACGTACAGCGCTCAGGTCGCGGGTCTGCTCGGCCTGCCGTTCGCGTTCGCCCGCCACTTCTCACCTGCGCAGACGATGCCCGCGCTACGCACCTACCGCGATGCCTTCCGGCCATCGGAGGTCCTCGACGAGCCGTACGCGATGGTCACCGTGTCGGTCGTCGCCGCCGAATCCGACGAGCGCGCAGAGTACCTGGCGGCACCGCTCAAGCTCACGATGGCGCGACTGCGTGCAGGCAAACCGGGCCGCTTCCCGAGCCCCGAGGAAGCCGCGGCGAACCCGCTGACGCCCGAGCAGGAAGCGATTGTCCGGCCCTCGGCCGCGGGCTACATCGTCGGCGGGCCGGCCACCGTCCGTCGCGAGTTGGCCGAGTTGCTCGAGCTCACCGACGCGAGCGAAATCATGGTGTCCACGCTGATGAGCTCGGTCGACGACCGGATTCGGTCCTACAAGATCGTCCGCGACGCCGCGCCGGCCTGACCGCGCGAGTCAGTCCTCGTAGGGTTGTAACTCGACGTCGATCGCGGCCTCGGCGCCGCCGATTTCGTAAGCGCCGCAGTGCGTGTGCAACAACGATGGCGATGCACCGCGCACAGTCATCGTCGCGATCGAACAGTTGGCTACCTCGTGCCCGTGCCCGCCGGGGTCCGAATAACGCCAGCCGACGAAATGCGCGGGCGGCGCGACAACGTCGACCTCGATCTTGCCGAGCGTGATCAGTGCGCCGTCAGTCCGCTCGACGATCTTCGTCGACCGCAGCGCTCCGAGTCCGCCGACACGTTCGCGCATGCCGTCGACCGACAACATGCCGTTGGCAATCCACGGCGTCACGATCGGACCCACCCGGACCTTGCCGATCACGACATCGAGCCACGCCTCGGGATTCTCACCGAACCCGCTCGCGCGCAACCAGATCCAGCGCTCCGCATGCTGGGTGCCCCAGTTGTGCCCGATCGTGCCGCGCCAGCCCTCGACATCGACCACGTGTCCGGCGGCCGTGAACGAACCCGACAGGCGCAGCGACGGCGCCGCGCTGGTCGACTTGGTGCGCGGGAGCGGCGCCGAATACATCCAATCGAACGGGTAGTGCCGCATCGGCTCGGCACGGTCGTGGAACCGCACGTCCCAGGTCGCGGCAATGGTGTCCGCGTTCATGCTCCCCGTTGCACCGGAAAGACCCATGCTGCAGGCGCTTCCGATCACCACTGCGCCGGCCGTACCGACTCTCACGTCCTCGGTCGTGAGCTTTCCCGCGCGCACGGCGTCGGGGGTGAAGTACGTGAACCACACAGACGCCCGGGGCGGCTTGCCCGGTGCCTTGTGGATCGTGTGCCGAATCCACAGGGCCGCTTGCTCGGTCGGGTGATACGCCGTGAGATAGACGCTCTCGTAGTGCGGTCGTGCGAGCGCAACGTCGGGGAACCGCGGCGCGAGAACGTCGTTCATGAGATCGCCTACCAGCGATCCACGTGCAGCACGGATTCGATCGATTGGCGCGGTGCGGGTTTGAAGGTCTCGCCGGTGAAGTACGCGGTCGGGATCAGCGCGGCCTGGTGGTAACCGGCGGGAATGCCGAGCAGTTCGGCGACTTCGGCCTCTCGTTCGAGATGCAGGGTGGTCCAGGCCGTGCCGAGGCCGCGCGCTCGCGCCGCGAGCGCGTAGCTCCAGGCCGCAGGAAGCAGCGAACCCCACAAGCCCGCCTGGTTACCCGCCCACAGAGTCTTGCCGGCCTTGATGCACGGAATCACCAGCGCAGGCACATCGCCCATGTGCTTGCCGAGCCAGGCGACGCTGTCACCGACGCGTTGCTGCACGGGCGCACGATCCGGATCGTCGGCGAACAACTTCGCCGCCGAGGCATTCGACTTCAGATAGCCGTCGACCTGTTCTCCGTACAGCGTGCCGACTTGCGCCCGCACGGCAGGATCGGTCACCACGATCCATTGCCACGCTTGCCGATTCGACCCGGACGGCGCCTGGAGAGCGATCTGCAGGCACTCCTTGATCAGGTCGAGCGGAACGTCGCGCGTGAGGTCGAGCCGCTTGCGGACCGTGCGAGTCGTGGTCAGCAATTCGTCGGGACTCAGGTCGAAGACCGGATACGAAGACATCAGAGAATCACTCCTGGGTTCAAGATGTTTTCCGGGTCGAGCGCGTGCTTGATCTTGCGGGTGAGTTCCATGACCTCCGGTCCGACATAGTCCGGCAGCCACGCTTTCTTGAGTCGGCCGACGCCGTGTTCGCCGGTGATCGTTCCACCCAATTCGATTGCGAGGTCCATGATCTCGCCGAACGCGAGGTGCGCCCGCTCGGTCATGTCTGCGTCGTCGGCGTTGTAGACGATCAAAGGATGTGTGTTGCCGTCACCGGCGTGAGCGATCACGGACACCGTCACCTCACGCTTGATCGCAATGTCGGCGATGCCGTTGACCAGGGCAGCGAGTTGCGGCACCGGTACGCCGACGTCTTCGAGCAGCAGACTGCCCTTCAATTCGACGGCCGGAATCGCGAACCGCCTTGCTGCCGTGAACATCTCACCCTCGGCCGCGTCGTCGGTGCTGAAGACCTCGGTCGCGTTGTTGGTACGGCAGGCCTCCGCCATCACCTCGGCCTCGTGCGCCGCGTACGGTCCCGGCGCGTCCGAACGAGCCACCAGAAGCGCCGCCGCGTTTCGGTCGAGACCCATCTTCATCTCGTCCTCGACCGCGTTGATGGCGACCGAATCCATGAACTCCAGCATCGACGGCCGCAGCAACCGGGTGATGGCGAGGATCGCGTCGGCCGCGTCCTGCAACGATCCGAACGAGGCGACGACGGTACTTTGCGGCGGTTGCGCGGGGATGAGCCGCAGGGTGATCTCCGTGATCACGCCGAGGGTTCCCTCACTGCCCACGAACAGCTTCGTAAGCGAGAGGCCCGCAACATCTTTCAGTCGCGGACCGCCGAGCCGAACGGCGGTGCCGTCCGCCAGCACGACCAGCAGGCCCAGGATGTAATCCGTCGTGACGCCGTACTTCACGCAACAGAGCCCGCCGGCGTTGGTCGCAGCGTTGCCGCCGATCGTGCAGATCTCGAACGAGGACGGGTCGGGCGGGTACCAGAGCCCGTGCGCGGCAACCGCCTTCTTCACCTCCGCGTTGAAGAGGCCAGGCTGCACCACGGCGGTCCGGGTGACCGCGTCGATGGTGATCTGCTTCATCCGCTCGGTCGTCAACACGATGCCGCCGTTCACAGCGGTGGCACCACCGGAGAGGCCGGAACCGGCACCGCGAGGCGTGACGGGGACACCGTGCGCCGTGGCCCAGCGCATGACCGCCTGGACGTCTGCCGTCGACGTCGCTCGCACCACAGCAAGCGGAACGCCGGCATCGGGATCGCGGGCGTAGTCCTGGCGGTAGCTTTCGGTCAGGTCCCGGTCGGTGATGACGGAGCCTTCGGGCAATTGCGAGACGAGCGCGGCTAGCCGTTCGTCCTCGATCGTCGACATAAGTGTCACGATAGGTCCTCGCCGCTGGATCGCGACGAGGACCGTCTCCTAGCGGTCGGTGGGCGACACCGGCGGCGGCGCGGCACCGAACAGTGTCGATCCCCAATATGCGCCATCGTGTAGACCGGGTGGCACCACGAACACGGCCGACGCGACGTGCTGGATGTACTCGTTCAACGAGTCCGACCGCGCCAACTGCAACTGCATGGGCACGAACTGCTCCAGCGGATTCCGGCAGAACGCAATGAAGAACAACCCCGCATCGAGGTGCCCGAAACCGTCGGATCCATCGGTGAAGTTGTAGCCCCGGCGCAACAGCTTTATCCCGTTCAACGACTCGTGCGACGCCAACCGAATATGGGCATCCTTCGCCACGATCGGACCGCCCGGCCCCTGCGACTGCAGGTCCACGACATCGAACTCGTCCGCGCCGCCGAACGGTGCACCGTTGCCCTTGAAGCGCCCGATGACCCGTTCCTGCTCGTTGAGGGTCGTCCGGTCCCACGATTCGATCAGCATCCGGATCCGCCGCGTCACCATATAGGTCCCACCGGCAAGCCACTCCTGGTCGTCGGCAGGATCGACCCACACGAACTGGTCGACCGCGACGTCGTCCTCGGCCTTGATGTTGTTGGTGCCGTCCTTGAAACCCATCAGGTTGCGCGGCGTCACCTGCGCTTGCGACGTCGACGACGTCCGGCCGAAACCCAGCTGCGACCACTTCACCGCGACCGTTCCGACACCCAGCCGGGCCAGGTTGCGGACCGCGTGCACCGCAACCTGCGGATCGTTCGAGCACGCCTGAATCGCGATGTCGCCACCGCTGCGCGCCGGATCGAGGTTGTCGCCCGGGAAGTGCTGCAGATTGGCCAGCGCCACAGGCTTCTTCGAGTAGATGCCGAACCGGTCGTTCTCCGCGGTGCCGAACAGTGATGGACCGAACCCGATCGTCAACGTCAACTGACTGGGCGTCAGATCGAGCGCTTCGCCGGTATCGCTCGGCGGCGCGTACTGCGCACCGCCGAAAGCACCGTCGGGAAACGTCTCGGCACCGGCCGTCATCCGGGCCGCTACATCGGTCCAGGTTTGCAGCAACCGGACCAGGTCGTCGCGGGAATCGGTCGTCACGTCGAACGCGACGAAATGCATGCGATCCTGCGCCGGGGTGACGATGCCGGACTGGTGTTCGCCGTAGAACCCGACGACGTCGTCGAGGGTCGACTCATGCTCAGGCGCGGTTACCCGACCTGCGACCGCCCCGGCGCCGACCAATGCGGCGCCGGCTCCCAACGCGCCGAACAGCCCGCGGCGGCTGAGGCCGCCGCGGGTCGGCTCGGTCGTTTCTTCGGTACTACTTTCCTGCGATGGCACCTTGCACCTGACTTACCTCGGCGAGGAGAGCGTCGATCTTCTTCGACAGCTCCTGCCGCTGGGGTTCGGTGACAGTGTCGTAGGACACGAACACGTCGCCGTTACGGTACTTTTCGAGCTCCACTTCGAGATCGGCAAAGCGCTCGTCGATCTTGGTGCCGAGCTCCGGATTCTTCTCGTCGAGAATCGGGCGGACCGCGGACACCGCCGCCTGAGACCCTTCGACGTTCGCCTTGAAGTCCCACAGGTCGGTATGCGAGAAGAAGTCTTCCTCACCGGTGATCTTGGTCCGCGCAACCTCCTCGAGCAGTTCGCTCGCGCCACCCGCGGTCTGGATCGGATCGAACTCGAAGTCGGGCGCGTTCACTTCATCGGCGAGGTCCTGGACGTCGCGCGTCAACAGGTCCGCAATCTCGTTCGTGTCCGGCTGCAAGCCCTGTGCCCACAGGTCCTTCTCGAGCCTGTGGAAGCCGGTCCAGCGCTGCCCCGGCTCGACGTCGGGCTCACGCAGGTCGAGCAGTGGATCGAGGTCGCCGAAGCTCTCCGCGACCGGCTCGATCCGCTCGTAGTAGGTGCGCGCAATCGGGAACTGCGCCTTCGCTGCCTCGATATCGCCCGCCTTCACTGCGGCGACGAACACCCCGGTGGTGTCCTGCAATGCGACGATCTGGCTGAGCACGTACCGCTTGTAACCGGCCGACGCCTCGGCGAGCTGGCTGCCTTCCTCCGGCGCGGACTGAGCCTCACCGGTGACCTTGAAATCCTTCCGGATGCCGTCGCCGACCATGCCCGGCTTGCACGCGGTCTGGTAGGTGCCCGGATCGGGCAGCGACACGATCAGCTGACGGGTCAGCCCGGGACCGATGTTCTCGACCTCACCCATCACCCGGTCGCCCTCGGCGTAGACGTAGAACTCGGTCACCTTCGTGCCGTTGTTCGTCACCTGGAAGGTGGAATTACCGGTCTCCGCCGAGTCGGTGGCGACGTCGCACGCGGAGTCGGTAGCGGTCACCTTGATGTCGCTCGCGCTCGACTCCGACTTCTCGGTACAGCCGGAAAGCGCAAGCGGGACGGCAGCAACGACGGCGAGCACGCAAGTCGATCTAGCGATAGAAGGCAATGTCGGGCCTTTCGAGTGACGGATGGCTATGAGGATTCGAGCGCTGGTTGCGAAACCGGCGCAGCGACGGGCTTCGGCTTGGTGGGACGAAAGAACAGTGCGAGAACGACGACGACGTAGAGCACCCAGGCGACCACTTGTGCGACCGTCGGATCGGGCCGGAAGTTGAAGATTCCCGCCGCGACCGTTCCGTACCAACTCGACGCGTCGAACGATGCGGTGATATCGAACGCCTTGTCGGACAGGCCCGGAAACACGCCACCGGTTTGCAGCGCGCGTATGCCGTAGGACAGGATCCCGGCCGCGACGACGATCAAGAACACACCCGTGTACTTGAAGAACTTCGCGAAGTCGATCCGAATTGCCCCGAGGTACAACAACACCGAGAGCACGGCGGCCAGTGCGACACCGAGGAGCAGGCCGATCAACGGCCAACTGCTCCCGCCTGTGTTTTCGGCGTAGCCGACCATCAGCAGCGCCGTCTCGACACCTTCGCGCCCGACCGCGAAGAATGCGAGAGACAGCACGGCGAGGGGGCCGACCGAGAGCGCCTTCTGCATGCCGGCACGCAGCTCACCGGAGATGGAACGGGCCGCAACCCGCATCCACAGCACCATCGCGCTCACGATCACAACCGCGACGAGCGACGCGATACCGGCGATTATTTCCGCCGTGAGACCGGTGACCGTGGACGTCCCGTAGTGGATCGCGAAGAAGATCGCCCCAACCATCGCGATCGCGCTGAACACGCCGAGCCACACCCATTTCAGGGCGTCACGACGATCCGATTTGATCAGGAACGCAACAAGGATCATTACGACGATGCCGCATTCGAGCCCTTCGCGGACGCCGATGAGCCCACTCCCGAACAGTTGAGTGCCGATCGACGGCACGCCGGCATCGGCAGCGTGGTAGAGCACTCGTAAATTCTCCCTCAGTGAGGAACGCCTTACCATAGCTAGGCAAGGCGATCCTTGGTCGGCTTCGAGGAATCTACACCCGCCGACGCGTCAAGTGCAGATCCTTTACCTGCGGATTACCTACCGACCATCCCGCGGCCCGTGACGAGCGGCAGATCGACGAGGGTCAGAATCCCCGACCGCGCTTCGACAACCGCGGGAACAGCGTTGACGATCCGCATCGCTGTTCCGACCAGTGTCGCGTGATTGTGGTCGCCGTTGGGACTCGACGGCGAAATGTCCACGTGGTAACTGGGTTCGCCGGTGATTTCGAGGCGGTACGAGCCGGACCCCTCGGCGGGCTCGGGCCAATCCGGCGCCTGATCTGCGCGCGTCCTGGTCACGTGTTCCAGGACGACGAGCACCCGATCACCGACGATCCCACTGACCTGGAATCGGAGCGCGGCAGCCGTGCCCGCGGCGATCGTGCCGGACGCTATGTCGAATTCCTCGGCAGCAGCGATTCTTTCGTAGTTTTCGGTGACACGGTCGAGCTCCACACCCAGGCCCGCTGCGATCTGCCTGACCACGCTCCCCCATGCGAGCGACAGCACGCCGGGCTGCAGCAGTAGCGGCGTTTCGTCCATGGGCTTGCCGAATCCCATGATGTCGAACATGACGGCACGGTTGTCATAGGTCGCGTAGTCGATGATCTCCATACAGCGGACTTGTTCGATGCTCCGGCAGGTACCTGTCAGTGCCAGCGGCAGCAGGTCGTTCGCGAAGCCAGGGTCGATCCCGTTGACCCACAACGACGAACCGCCTTGGACCGCGGCGTCCTCCAGGGTTTTGATCATGTCGTCGGGCAGCACGCCGTACGGATACTGGAGGAAGACCGGCGCGCTTGCGACGACGTTGATCCCGGCGGCGAGAATTCGGCGCAAATCCTCCAGAGCTTCGACTATCCGGTTGTCGGTCATCGCCGTGTACACGATGCAGTCGGGCCGCAATGCGAACAAGGCATCGGCGTCGGACGTGGCGATCACGCCCGTCAACTCGTCCAGACCGGCGAGAACTCCCGCATCGGCGCCGGCCTTCCCCGGACCGGACACCCAGAGCCCGACCAACTCGAGAGCAGGATTCGCGAGAATCCCGGCGAGGGCATGTTTTCCGACGTTGCCCGTGCTCCATTGCACGACGCGATAAGCCATGAATTGCTCCTACATATCGGGAATAGGGATATCCAGATTGGGCGAGATCAACCCGCCGTCGACCTCGATCACCTTGCCGGTCAGGTAACTTCCCGCCGGCGACGCGAGGAACAACGCCGTCGCGGCGATGTCGTCGGTCGTGCCGAGTCGCCGCAGCGGCGTTGCCCGTTCGAGCTGACCGCGAATCTCGGGATTGGCGGCAACCGCTTCCAGCGCCGAGGTCACGATGGAACCCGGCGCAATCGCATTGACGCGGATCTTCGGGCACAGGTCCATCGCCGCCAGTCGCGTGTAGTGCGCGAGCGCGGCCTTTGCCGTCCCGTACGCAGCGAACGCGCGGCCGGGCAGTCGGCCCATGGTCGACGTGACGTTGATGATGGAACCGCCGCCCGCCGTCTCGAGCAGCAAAGGAACGGCTGCAACGACGAGCGCGTGCGCATTCGACACGTTGAACGCGAAGGCACGCGACAGCGCGTTCGGAGAGGTATCCAGCAGCGGTCGTGGCAACGCACCGCCGACGTTGTTGACGACGATGTCGAGCCTGCCGAACTGGTCGACGGCTGCTCGAGCCAGTGCCGCCGTTGCCTCGGCGTCACTGAGATCAGCCGCGACAACATCGGCACGGCGCCCGGTCGCACGAACCTGATCGGCGACCTCATCGAGCTGGCTCTGCGTCCGCGCCGCGATGACGACGTCCGCGCCCGCCTCCGCGAATGCGATCGCTATCGCCGCACCGAGGCCGCGCCCCGCGCCCGTCACCACAGCGACTTGATCGTCGAGACGGAACCGATCGAGAATCATCGTTGACTCCTTGGGGGTTCGGGCCTGAATTCAGAACGTCGGCCGCTTGACACGTTCGACGAGCATCTTCGGAGCAAGGACGCAGTAGCTCTCCGTCAGCAGTTCGCCGACTTCGTCCCAGTCGACGTCCTCGTCCAGCACCATTCCGACGACGTTCGGCCCCCATTGTGGCCGGAAGTAGGGATGGCCGGCAGCACTCAGCGCTTCCAGTTCTGGACCGCTCGCACGGAAGGTCAGCACGAGAATCGGTTCTTCGGCCGACGCGGCACGCGCGTATGCGGGCGGCCAGTCACCGTCGACCATCAAGACGTGAGCGAACGTGTGCTTGCGCACGCGCCATCGGGTGCCGACCCAGGCGTTCTCTTCGTAGGCCTCCGGCAATCCGAGGCACAGGCGGCGAAGGCGGGAAACGACCTCGACCGGAACCTCTTCCGCGTCAGCCGCCACTTTCCAGCTCCGATTTGAGTTTGCGAAGCGTCCGGCGAATATTGCCCTTCTGAAACTTCGCGAAGCTCGAGGTGCCCGTTGCCGCGCGGTCGAACGCCGCCGCGACCAGATCCGGCATCTGCCGTTCGTCGACCCACGTTTCATGCACGCGCGTACCGTTCTCGATCGGCTCGAACCGGTACTCCCAGCGTGCGATATTCACCCGCGCCAGCCGTTTTCCGTAACCCCATTCGCGCGCACTGAAGACGAATTCCTTGCCCGGTTCGGCCGCCAGTACCACACAGCGAGTGTTCCAGCGCATGAGTCCGCGCTTGTTCGAACCGATGAACTTCATACCGACGAACGGCTCGTGACCGCCGGGCTCGGGAACCTCGGCACCGATGTTCTCCGGACTCCACCGCGGCATCTGCGTCACATCGCTGACCGCCTTGTATACGACGTCAGGCGAAACGGCGATGTCGATGCTGTCGGAGACTCTCATTGTCCGGGACATATCGGTCACGTTACCCACTTCGCTGGTTGAAACGGCCACGACCTCCGGGGGCGCGGTGCGATCGCGCAATCCTAGGCCCGCATAACATTGCGCGATGAGTGAACGAACACGAGTAGCGCTCGCGCTGGGTAGTGGCGGCGCGCGTGGCTACGCCCACATCGGTGCGATCGACGAGCTGCAAAGCAGGGGCTACGAGATTGCGGGTGTCGCCGGCTCTTCGATGGGTGCGCTGGTGGGCGGGTTGTTCGCAGCCGGCAAGCTCGACGAATTCGCGGATTGGGCACGGACGCTCAGCCAGCTCGACGTCATTCGCCTCCTGGACCCCTCGATAGCAGAACTGGGGACGATCCGGGCCGAGAAGATCCTCGACCGCATCCGCGACATGTTGGGCGATATCGAGATCGAGGATCTGCCGATCCCGTTCATCGCGGTCGCGACCGATCTCGCCGCAGGCAGGTCCGTCTGGTACCTCCGGGGTCCCGTCGACGCCGCCATTCGCGCGTCGATCGCGATTCCGGGCGTGATCGCGCCCACGGTGACGACGGGCCGCGTCATTGCCGATGGCGGCATTCTCGACCCGCTGCCGATCGTTGCGACGACCGGCTTCGACGCCGACCTCACCATCGGCGTGAGCCTCAGCAGCGACGTCGTCGATCTCGACGATTGGGCGCCGATGAAGGAGACCGTGTCCGAACCCGGAGCGATCGAAGACTTCGTCGAGCGGTTGCGCCGCGGCGCCGACCAGTGGACCGGACCTATGAGCTCCGTCATTACGCGATTCGGTACGCGCGCCGACGAACCCGCCGATACCGAAGAGGTGCTACCCAAACTCGGTAGGTTCGAGGTGATGAACCGGTCGCTGGAAGTGATGCAGTCCGCGCTGGCGCGCTTCCAACGCGCCGGCCACCCACCCGATGTGCTCATCGAAGTTCCTCGCACCGCCTGCCGAGTGCTGGATTTCCACCGTGCCGAAGAGATGATCGAGGTCGGCCGGGAGTCTGCCGCAAAAGCCCTCGATAGAGCCGGGCTCACCGGCGTGGAAAAGGTGGATGCCGACGATGCCGTATGAGATCGACCCACGAGTCGACACCTACATCGACGCACTTCCCGACTGGCAGCGAGACATCTGCCGTGAGGTTCGCGAACTCGTCCACGCAGCGGACCCCGAGGTCGTGGAGACGATCAAGCGAACTGTCCAGCCCTATTTCGTTCTACAGGGCAATATCTGCGCACTGCTGGCCGCGAAGGACCACGTGAACGTCTTTCTGTACGACGGCGGCATCGTGCCCGATCCCGAACACATCATCACGGCGGGCCACGACAACAAGACAGCTCGCACGGTCGCCTTCCGTAGGGACGAGCCGATAAACGCGCCGGCGCTGACCGCGATGTTGCGGCAGATCATCGCGAACAACCGAGCGGGCGGCTGGCGAAAGTTAAAGCGCGACCTGTGATCTGCGCGCTTCCACCCGGTGGACGAGCGTCCTGACCTTCTCGTCGTCCGCCAGCTGCCGGTCCAGGACGATGTTGATCGCGCCGCGCAGCAACGAGTATGGTTCCCAGACGCTCGGTGCAATCGTGCGCGCCGACCGGTTCGCGATACCGTCGGCGATAGTCGACGCAGCCTCGTTCGCGGTGATGCGCTTGCTCAGCGGCCAGGGCAGCATCTCGCCGACTTCTCTACCCATGTCGTCCTCGTCGAGCATGTCGTGCGTCATCTTCGTTTCGACGATGCCGAAGTAGGCAACGCCGGCACTCGCACCGTGGGCGGCGAGTTCCACGCGCAGGGCGCGACCGAGCTGTTCCACGCCGGCTTTGCTCACCATGTACGGCGACCCACCCATTCCGGGAGCGAAAGCGGCACACGACGACACGACGACGACGTGCCCCTTCGCCGCGACGACGTCGTCGAGCGCTGGGTGGACGGTGTTGAAGACACCGGTCAGATTGACTCCGATCACCCGGTCGAAGTCTGCAGGGTCCATGGTCCGTACGGTCGCCGGTTCCGGAGTGACGCCGGCGTTGGCGACAACGACGTCGAGGTGCCCGAACTTGTTGCGCACGTATGCAACTGCGTCGCGCATCGCCTCCCGATCGGTAACGTTCGCCTGCACGGCGTACACCCGCTCACCAAGTGCGTCGGCAGCGGCGGTCACCGTGTCTTCGTCGATGTCGACCAGCACCACGATGGCACCGCGAGACTGCAGAATCTCGCCGAGTGCAAGACCTATCCCCTGCCCACCACCGGTGATGAGCACGACCTTGCCGTCGACATCCAAGCTCGCGTTGGACCTCAGGGCTTTGGGTACCGCCGCGAAAACGCGGGCGAGCGATGTCAGGTTCATCGCGTGCTCATTTCATAGGATTCGGAGTCGAACTCTGCGGTCCGTCGTTTGTACTCGAAACTCCAGTTCGGGTACAGCCCGGCGTTGTGTTTGCCGTCCGGTGTTTGGTAGTAGCTGCGGCAGCCGCCGGTGACCCACGTCGAATCCCTGCTGCGCTCGGCGACATCGGCAAGAAACGCCTCCTGGACGTCGGCGCGTACGTCGACTCGCCGTATGTTCCTGTCCCGCATGGTTTTCAGCGCACCCACGATATAGCCGACCTGCGCTTCGATCATGAAGATGGCGGACTGATTACCCGCTGCACCGAACGGACCGAGCGTGCTGAAGAAGTTCGGGAATCCGGCGTTCGCCGCGCCGAGATAGCTCTGCGGTCGGACGCGGTACTTCTCGCCGATCGATTCGCCGTCGGCCCCGAAGACGCGGTCGAATATCTGCGGCGGCATGCCGAAACCGGTGCCCCAGATGATCGTGTCGACCGGATGCTCCGTGCCGTCGTTCGTGACGATCGATCGCTCGCGAATCTCTGCGATTCCAGCGGTCACGACCTCGACGTTCGGTTGCGCCAACGCCGGGAAGTAGGCGTCGGAGAAGATTGCGCGCTTGCACCCGATCACGTAGCCGGGTGTCAGCTTTCGGCGGAGTTCGGGGTCGCGAACCTGACGCAGCAGTTGCAAGCGGCCCATCAGTTCGAACGGGTGGCGGAAACGCTTGTCGACGAATCCCACTAGGCCGAAGCCTTCGATCCCGGTGTAGTAGGCCCCTCTGATTGCCTTGCCCACCAGCGGAATCCGTTTGAGCAACGCCCGTTCGACGGCGAGCGTCCCGCGGTCCATACGCGGCACGATCCAGGGCGCCGAGCGCTGAAACACCGTGAGCTGCCCGACCTTCGGCTGGATCTCCGGAATGAACTGCACCGCCGATGCGCCGGTTCCGATCACCGCGACGCGTTCCCCCGTCAGGTCGTGCTCGTGATCCCAATGCAGCGAATGGAACTGAGCTCCAGCGAAGTTCTCGATCCCGGCAAGCTTGGGAATCTGGCCCTCGGAGAACGGACCGATTGCAGAGACGAGTACGTCGGCGGTGTACGCGCCTTGCGATGTCGAGATTCGCCACACGCTCTCGGTCTCGTCCCAGCTAGCTTCACGCAAGTCGGTGTTGTATCGAAAGCGTTGCACAACATCGAATTTCGCGGCGACTGATTGGAGGTAGGCCAAGATCTCGGGCTGGGTGCCATAGGTGCGGGTCCAGTCGGGGTTCGGCGCAAACGAGTAGCAGTACAGGGGTGACGGTACGTCGCATGCGCAGCCCGGATAGGTGTTCGCGCGCCACGTTCCGCCGAGGTCATCGGCACGTTCGAGGACAACGAAATCGTCGAAGCCTGCGTCTTGCAACTTGACTGCCATCGCAATGCCGGCAAAACCTGCACCGACGACGACAACACGGAAATGTTCGGTCATGGTGTTTCTCTCTCAGAGATCTAGGACAAGCGGTCCGACAGATCTGGACACACAGATCAGCATCGAAGTTTCCCGGTCGGCGGCGCGCAGCGACTGGTCGCGATGTTCGACCTCGCCCGACAGCACGCGGACTTTGCAGGTGCCGCAAAAGCCTTGCTGGCACGAATACTTCACGCCCGGCAGTGCACGCCGGATGGCCGACAGCGCGGATTCGTCGGACGCCACCGGGATCGTGATCCCGGTGCGTTGCAGCGTCACATCGAACGGCTTTCCGTCCTTGACGGGCAATGCCGAGAATCGCTCGGTGTGCAGTGACGCGGTGGGGTTTTCAGCCGTCAACAACGCGCGCGCCGGTTCCATCAATGGTGGCGGCCCGCAGATGTATACCGCAGTGCCCGGCTTGGCCGCCGAGACGATCGACGCGATATTCGGCATTCCGAATCGGTCGTCGGGCCGTATGTCCAGCACACCTCCCCCGCGCGTTGCGAGTTCGTCACGAAACGGCATGGTCGCCAAGCTACGTCCGAGATACACCAGACGCCAGGGCTTTCCACCGCGCTCCGCCGCGTGCACCATCGGGAAAATCGGCGTGATGCCGATCCCGCCCGCGACGAAAAGGTACGACGGTGCATCGATCAGCTGGAATGCGTTGCGGGGTCCGCGGACGTGAATCGTGTTGCCTGCGCGCAATTTCTCGTGCACCTCGCGTGAGCCGCCACCGCCGTCGCGTATGTGCCTGACAGCGATTCGGTACGAGCTGCGGTCGGCCGGGTCGCCGCAGAGTGAGTATTGGCGTTGCTTCCCCGATGGCAGAAAGACATCGAGGTGCGCCCCGGGCAGCCAACTCGGCAGCGGTGCGCCGTTCGGGTCTTTCAGCGTGAGGCTGACGACGTCGTCGGCCTCGACCTGCACGAGGTCGATGGTCAGCTTCATGTCGAAGCCACTGCGCCGCACAGGATTCGAACGTGAGAGCAAGGGCGCAGTTCTACCGGAAATGAACAGCCGCTTGTAGGCGTCGAATACGGATCCGATGACGTGCAGACCCGCGGACGGCGTGAACTCACGCTCTGTTGCGGCGGTCACCATCAGCTCTCACCTGCGCGAGCCGCCGGCGACTGCGCAAGGTAGCGGATGGCGTTGTCCATGGGTCCGAGCTGCGACGGATGAAACCCCGGGCGCAAGTAGCGCGGGATCTCGGTGAAGAACGTCGTGAAGCTGGGGATCGTGCCCTGCCAGGTGGCCCGCGCGAACTGCCAGGGCCAGAATCGGCCCTTGGCCGCCGTCGGATCCTTGCGGAACAGATAGTCGGCGGAAACGATGAACAGCGCCAACAGCGCGGGGCTGGTGATCAGCGCTCCGCGAGCTTTACGCGCGTAACTGCCGTCGACGTGCATGTACGCGTCGAAGACAACACTGCGGTGCTCGACCTCCTCCGCACCGTGCCACCGAATCAGGTCCAGCATCGCTGGATGCATGCCCTTCTTCTCGAGCTGGTCCTGCGTGAGTAGCCATTCGCCGATAACGGCGGTGTAGTGCTCCATCGCCGCGAAGAGGGCGAGCCGCTCGCACAGCCATTCGTGCTTCGCGCGGCCGCTCAGGCCGTGATCGCCAAGGATGCGGTCGACCAGCCAGGCCATCGCGTCCACCATCGGACCGACGTCGAGACCGAGTTTCTCGAGGTGGTTTCGAGCCAACTCGTGCGAACTCGCGTGCATCGCTTCTTGGCCGACGAAACCGGCAACCTCTTCGCGAAGCCGCTCGTCGTCGATGAGCGGCAGTGCTTCGGCGAGGCAGTCTGCCATCGCGCGCTCACCTTCGGGCAACACCAAATGCATCACGTTGATGATGTGCGTGGCGAAAGGTTCGCCCGGAATGTAATGCATGGGAACGGAATCGAAATCGAAAGTGACGTTGCGCGCGTTGATCGCGTGCGCCTGATCGTCGTATTTGGCCTTTACTTCAGCCACGGTTGCCTCCTCGTTGAAACGTGCCGTGACCCGAGACTACATGTTGACATCGCGTGCGGTCAACATCATGCGATGTCAACATCTGTGCGGGTAAGGTCGTGCACGTGACGGCATCATCGGAAACGACCAAGCGCAAATGGAAAGGCGTCGAGCCAGAAGATCGCGCCGCGGCACGCCGAGCCCAGTTGATCGAGGCATGCACAGACCTCATGGGCACTGTCGGCGTCGCCGAAATTTCGATGCGCGGAGTATGCCGCGAGGCCGGACTCACCGAGCGATACTTCTACGAGAGCTTCTCGAACCTCGACGAACTACTGCTCACAGCGCTGGAGACGGTGGTACTCGAGGCTCGTGACCATATTCTGGCGGCGGTCGCGACAGCGCCAGAAACACGACCGGAACTGGTCCGGCACGTCGTCGCCGCGTTCAGCGACCACTTGATCGAGGACGGGCGCCGAGGCCGGATCATGTTCGTCGAATCGCTCGCGACGCCGACCCTCGCAGACCGCGGCATTGCCCTGATCACGGAGTTCACCGGTCCGATCGCGGCCACGATCGCCGCCGACGGCTTCGCTACCACGCACCCGGACGATGTCGATCTGGACCTGAACTCGCTGGCAATCTTCGGCGCCATGGCATTTCAGTACCGCCCGTTCCTCGACGGGACATTGACTCTCGAACGTGTGCGCTTCGACGAGCACCTGGCGCAGGTCATCGAGCAGATCGCGGTGGTGCGGTCGGCCGGGCAGTAACGCCCTGTTTTCCGTTGAGTCACACCCCGACTCGGGAGTCGCACCGACTTTATGGCCCCAAAATCGGTGCAGATACAGAAAAGTGGTGCGGCGCAACAGAAAACCGGCGTGCCGTCATACGACACGCCGGTAGTCCTGGTCGGGCACTACATCACGTCAGTCCGCAAACTGCTTGTCGACGAACGCCGCGAAGTCCACCTTGCCCGGGATCGCGTTGGCTTCGGTGAAGGCGTCGGCGATCTCCTGCTCGGACTCGATGATCTGGTCGTTGAGGACGGTCGGCTGCTTGATCGACCGGGTCCAGGTGACGCGTGAGGCGTCGAGGCTGATCGCGGTCAGTTCCGCGTACTTCGCCGACCACAACTCGAGGTTGTCCGAAGACCACTTGGTTGCAGCCGCGTACCTGGTGAAGAAGTCCTTGATCGCGGCGGCCTTGCCCGGATCCTCGACGGACCCCGCGGACGCAACCCAGAAGTTGTAGCCGTTCGCGGCCTGGTCCGCGGAGGCGATCGACTTGGCGCCGACCTCCTGTTCGGCGATCGCGGTGTATGGATCCCACACGGCCCAAGCATCCACCGCGCCGTCGCGGAACGAGGCGTACCCGTCGGCCGGTGCGAGGTAAACCGGTTCGACGTCGCTCAGCGAGAGCCCCGCCTTGTCCAGTTGGAGAAGGAGATTCGCGTTTGCCGAGCTACCCTTCGTGACCGCGACCTTCTTGCCCTTCAGGTCCGCGACCGACCGGATGGGCGAATCCTTGCCGACCAGCAGCGCATCGCCCTTGCCTGTCGCTTCCAGCGCTCCGATGATCTTGATATCTGCATTGGCTGCGGCACCGAAGATCACTGGCGTATTGCCGGTTTGAGCCAAGTCGATCCCGCCCGCGCTGGCCGCCTCCACCAGCGGCGGACCCGCCGTGAAGGTGGAGAACTCGAGCTTGTACGGCAGGTTGTCGAGCTGACCCGACGCCCGCAACAGAACCTCGATCGAAATCGCCTTCTGGTCACCGACTTTCAGGGTGACGGTCGACAGATCCACGGGTCCGTCGGACTTGGCCGACGGCGAATCGTCCGTGCCGCACGCGGTGAGAACAAGCGTTGCGACGGCAAGGACTGCGAGGCTCAACCTCGATCGTGACGAGCGGATTCTCACGTTTTAGCTTTCTCTCGGTTCATCTCTGGGGTTCTACTTCTGAGTGGCCGGCTCGGATACGCCGAGCAGGTGCAGCAGTCTCGCCGCATATACGGCGCCATCTGGCGACGAATGCGCGCGGGGGCGAGGCAGATCGATGACGACGTCTTCGACGATGCGGCCCCCGTCGAGTACGACGACGCGATCGGCAAGAGTCACCGCCTCGGCAACGTCGTGCGTGACGAGCAGAACGCCGAATCCACGTTCCGCGAACAGCCCGAGAAGCAGGTCGTGCATTGCGAGCCGGGTCAGCGCGTCGAGCGCCCCGAACGGCTCGTCGAGCAGCAACAACGTCGGTTCGGCGACCAGCGCACGGGCAAGTGCGGCCCGCTGGGCTTCACCGCCGGACAGCGTCAGCGGCCAACCGTCGGCCCGGCCTTCGAGCCCGACCTCCGCGAGCACGGCCCGCGCTTTCGCCTCCGTTGCCGCGCGATTACGTCGACTCGGACTGCCGAGCGCGACATTGCGAACCACCGACAACCACGGCACCAGACGCGGTTCTTGGAAGGCGAGGGTCGGATGCCCGTCGACCGATACACGCCCGCTGTCCGCTTTCGACAGACCGGCCAGAATCCGAAGCAGCGTCGACTTGCCCGAGCCGCTACGCCCCACAAGGGCGACCACCTCGCCCCGGTTGATATCGAGGTCGATCCCGTCGAGCACGACTCTGTCGCCGAAACTCTTCCCCAGCGCGGATATTCGCGCCGCAGCGGCGGGCTTGTGCAGTGTGGATGTCATGGTTCTCCTTCAGCGCGACGGAGTCGGTTGCCAACGCAGTGCCCGCGCCTCGAAGAAGCGCACGATGGAATCGGTGATCAGCCCGAGCAGGCTGTACAGCAGTAGGCCGAAGATCACGATGTCTGTCCGCAAGAACTCGCGAGCGTTGTTGACGATGAACCCGAGGCCGGCGCTGGCGTTGATCTGCTCGGCGACAACGAGTGAAAGCCATGCGATACCGAGGCTTTGGCGCACCCCGACGAGAATCTGAGGTAGCGCGCCCGGAATGACAAGTGTGCGAAGCCGCTCGATCCGCCCCAGTCGCAGCGCATCCCCGAGTTCGAGCAGTTTGGGGTCGAGGTGCCGGACACCGGCGTAGGTGTTGAGATACAGCGGAAAGAGCACACCGAGCGCAATCAGGTAGACCTTCGGTTCCTCGCCGATGCCGAACCAGATGATGAACAGGGGAATCAGCCCGAACAGCGGAATCGTCCGCAGCATCTGCAGCGGCGGATCGACAGTGTATTCACCGAACCGGCTTGTGCCCGCGAGAATTCCGAGCCCGATGCCCAACGCCGCACCCAGCAGGAATCCGAAAAGCGCACGCTCCCCCGAAACCCACAGGGCGTCGCCCAGCGCGCCCGATTGATAGACCTCGAGCCCCGCTTCGAAAACCACTGACGGCGCCGGCAGCTTGCGTTCGGACACCAGCCCGAGCTGACTCGCCGCCTGCCACGCCACCAACAGGCCGACCGGCACAAGCGCGCGCAGGACACCGGGCCGGCGCAGCAGCGGTGTCGAACGTTCGCGCCCAGGCAACGGTTTCGAGACGCGAGTGCTCTCGACGGACATCGGACTCCTATCTTGTCGATTGCTCCAAATCCTGCGCGAATCGGAGCAATCGGACGAGATTTAGAATCAGCGCGACGTCATCTCGCGGTGCCTCGAGACTTGTTCGATCAGGACGACGCAGGTTCCGACGGTGTCGAGTTGCTCGACCTCTCGCTGAATCCGCTTCGCACGCATCCGGTATCGGTCGTCGGAAAGTACGGTGCGGACCGCATCGCGAATCTGGTCGGCCGACGGGCGGTGGGTGTGCAGGTCGACGCCGACCCCACTCCATTCGATGCGAGCGGCGATATCGGGCTTGTCCTCGGTCGCACCTGCGATCACCAGCGGAACACCGTTGGCCAGCGCGAACTGGACGCCGCCGTACCCGCCGTTGGTGACCATGACGTCACAACGCGGCAGCAGCGCACCGAAGGGAACGAACGCTTCCACCCGGGCATTCGCAGGAACGGGCATGGTCAACCCCGCCGTCCCGGCGCCGCCGGTCGCGATGACCGTGACGTTCTCTGTTGCCAGACCTTCGAGTGCCGGGCCGATGAGGTCCGTGAGGTCGGTCGCGATCGTCCCCTGATTCACCAGCACGACGGGGCGGGACTCATCGAGGTCGGCCCACCATTCCGGCAGGTCGCGATCAGCCGACAGTTCCGGCAGCAGCGGGCCGACGAAGTGCACCTGAGCTGGGAGGTCGGTGCGCGGGAATTCGAACGAGGCGGTGCTGCCCTGCAGGTACAGATCCGGTGACGCGCACAGATCGAACACGGAACTCCTGGTCGGCGGCAACCCGATTCGAGCACGGACCTGCTGGTAATGCCGGTGCACGTCGCCGAACAGCACGCGCGGTACGAGTGGCAGCAGCAGCCGGTTCTGCCAGCGCGCCAATACCGACCCCGGCTTCTTGCCCGATCCGATCGGTGGTACGTCGCGGCTCGGTATGGGCAGGATCGAGATCCCGTAGGTGACGAATTTCGGACCCCCGAGTTCGTGCAGCAACGCTGCGGCCATGAGGCCTGGGTCTGCGAGAACAACGTCGACCGGCGACTCGGCTGCGATGCGCTGCAGGTCGCGCAGTTGCCCGGGCACTTCATCGAGGAACAGGTGTTTGAGGTCGAACTTCAGACCGGCGAGGCGGGTCAGTCCGACGCGCTCGGGGAAGAGCGAATCCGGCGTCGCCCCGAGCGGGTCGGTCGCTTCGACGATCGGTTCGAAGGTGGCACCGGTGGCTTCGACCGCTTTTCGGTGCAGTTGCCCGGTGTACCAACGGACGGAGTGCCCCCGCTCGATCAGTGCGCGCGCGATCGGGAGCGCGGGGTTCACATGGCCGGCGATGGGCGTGCTGGCGATCAGGACGCGCAGTGGAGTTGTCATGCACACCCGTACGCGTGTCGGTCGCCGTTGGTTCACACGAGCAGGCCCCGCTGCGCATACTGATTCGATGACGGAGTTCGAAGCCGGCGTCTTCGGCGCCACTCGGACCCTTACGCTTCCCGCGTTGCTGGCGCCCGGTGATCGATTCGCAGACTTCGTCGTCCGCCGCCGACTCGGGCGCGGCGGTAGCAGCGAGGTGTATCTCGTCGACGACCCGGACGGTCGCGCGGTCGCGTTGAAGATCCTCGGCCTCGAATCGGTTCGCACGGAATTGGCGCAGGAGCGGTTCCGGCACGAGTTCGACATCGCGCGAAACCTGCGGCACCCCAACATCGTAGCGATGTTTTCCCACGGCTCCGAGGAAGGCCGCTTGTGGATGACGATGCAGTACGTGAACGGAAGCGCCGCTTCCACACTCGTTCCGGGACAACACGAGATACCCGATCTGGCCCGACTGCTGGACGTGCTGCGGCGAATAGCGGCAGGTCTGGACTATGCACACGGAGAGAACGTGCTGCATGGCGACGTCAAGCCGTCGAACATGTTGGTAGGCAGAGACGATCCCGCGCTCGTCGTTCTCACCGACTTCGGCATCGCGCGCGCGCTCGACGAACCTGCGCCCTCGCACGCCCGTCGAATACTCGGCTCGATCCCGTATGCGGCGCCGGAAGTCCTTACTGCACAACAGCTTTATCCGTCGACCGACCAGTACGGCCTGGCCTGTTCGATCGTCGAATTCCTCACCGGACGAACGCCTTTCCCGCGATCCAACAAGTTCGCGATCGCGTACGCGCATCGCTCCACTCCCCCGCCGCAACTTTCGCGGCGCAGGTCCTGGATCCCGCGCGCCGTCGATACGATCGTGGGTACAGCGCTCGCGAAGGATCCGCTTGCGCGCTACGCGAGTTGCGGCGAACTAGTGAAGGCGCTGACGGACGCCCTGCCCGATGCGCAGCCGACCCCACCACCGCGCAGCATCAGGCGGCGCTTGCGCCGAATGCTCTGACGGTTGCTCAACGGCGACGGTTGCTAAACGACGACGGTTGCTAAACGACGCTGTGCGGTATTCACTGGTGTGCATCCGGTGTACTTCGTTAAGAGGTGGGCAGATGGCGCGCACAGAGTATCCAGCCAAGACACCCTTGATCGGCATGTTCATGGTGTTTGCCGCGATGGCGATCGTTGCGGTCACGGCGTATCAGCACCTCGGATGGCTCTCGATCATCGGCTACGGGATCGCAGCCGTTGTCGCGATCTTCGGTTTCACGTTCACATTCCGAGATCTGTCGTAGTCGGATCCGGCTAGCGGCGACGCGAACCCGTCGCCTCGGAGAACAGTGCCGCACGGGCGGCTGGCGACGCCGAAAGTGCCTTTTCCCGTGTGGGTTTCGGCGAGACCGCGCGGTGCTCGACCGTAGCGCCTCCCTGATCACGGACCGACTGACGCCGTAGCGTGTCGCCAGCGCCGCTTCGGCCGGACGTTTTGTTCCGAGCGGACGCTTTACGGACTCGATGTTGCCGCGCAGGTCGGCGAGCACAGCCTCCGCGGCACCCTTGCGGACGGTTTCGGCAACCTGTCGGCTCAGCTGTCCGACAGGTTCATCTGGCCAACATTCGCGCACGGCTCGACCGTCGTCGAATATTGCCTATTGACTTGAGCTTATGCCGAGGGTGACTATTAACCCGTGAATTTGTCTGACAGGCGGACAGCCAGTCAGTCGGACGGCATCGGTCGAAGCACTAACCCGATCGATCTGTTCGACGAATGGGCGCAGATCGCAGTTGCCGCAGCAGCACACGCGGCGGCGCGAGCGACGACCGAACAGGTCAGGTCGCTGCAGGTACTCGGGCTCGAACTCAGCATCGAATGGGACGCGCCGGCCTGGGAAAGCGTCGCCGAAGCATGGCGCGCAGGCATATTCGAGGCGGGCGGCGACTATTCCAGCGATGCCAGGGCCACCGCTCTCTGGGACCGGGCAACCTCCGCCGCAGACCTCCCGACTGCCCTGTGGTCACGACGCGGGCCGATGGAACGCACGATCGGCGACGTAGTCTTCGCGGTCGAACGCCGGTCGCCCGCCGTCGCGGAGCACAGCATGCGCGACCACATCGAGACTCTCCGTGCAGCCCTGTTCAGCGCGTAGTGGCGACCGCGCAGTCACCCTGCCGCGCGGACACTACAACGCAGTCGGATTCGACTGCAGTCCATTCGAATTCCAGCCCAGCCGCGACGACGACGCTGTCACCCTCGACCAGGCGATGGATTCGCGGCTCGCCGGTCGCCGTGATCGAAAGTTCGACGTTCCCCGCCGCGACGTACAAGACGCAGTCGTGCGCATGCACTTGCGCGCCGACGCCGGATCCGGCGCGCCTGCGAGTCTCGGTAACTTCGATCGGGCCACCTGGCGCGACGAGCGAGCGGTCGGCAGCCGCGAACGATTCCGGCGCAGGGCTGACATGCACAACTCGGCCGGCATCCGCTTCCGCCACAACGTCACTGGTCGCGCAGTCGAGCGCTGCTGCGATCTGGGACAACGAGCGCAGCGACGGGTTCGCCCGGTTGTTTTCGACCTGACTCAGGAACGGGATGGACAGGCCACTGCGCTCGGCAAGCTGGGTCAGTGTCAACGATCGCCGCCGCCTGATTGTCCGGATTGCCCGCCCCAGTTGTGGTTTGACTGGAGCTAGGGGGCTTTGGGACGCCGTGTCATTCATTCTTTACGCGCGCCCCCTTCCCTAGCCGGGCAACTCGGATTACCGTCGTCAAAAGTGTAACGCTGTCAAACATTTGACAATAGCCGCAAGGACGGACGTCATGACTGCAACGCAGAGCGGGGCGAGTAAAGCAGCACTCACCGCCGAAGACGAGGGTTACCACAAGGGGTTGAAGCCCCGACAGCTACAAATGATCGCCATCGGCGGTGCAATCGGCACGGGCCTGTTCCTCGGCGCGGGCGGTCGACTCGCAGACGCCGGCCCGGGTTTGTTCCTGGTGTACGCGTTCTGCGGTGTGTTCGTGTTCCTGATTCTCCGGGCGCTCGGCGAACTGGTGCTGCACAGACCGTCGTCGGGTTCCTTCGTTTCCTACGCGCGAGAGTTCCTCGGCGAGAAAGCCGCCTACGTTGCGGGGTGGATGTACTTCCTGAACTGGGCGATGACCGCAATCGTCGACGTCACGGCGATCGCGACCTACTTCCACTTCTGGTCCGCATTCGAGGACATTCCACAGTGGCTGATCGCGTTGATTGCCCTCGGACTTGTATTCGGCGTGAACTTGATTTCGGTGACCCTCTTCGGTGAGCTGGAATTCTGGGCGGCGTTGGTGAAGGTCGTCGCGCTCATGACGTTCCTGGTCGTCGGCACGATCTTCCTGGCGGGCCGCTACGAGATAGACGGCGAACGCACAGGGTTCAGCGTGATCGGTGAATCGGGCGGGTTGTTCCCGAGCGGCGTATTCCCCTTGGTAATTGTCGTTTCCGGCGTCGTATTTGCTTACGCTGCAGTCGAATTGGTCGGTACCGCGGCAGGCGAGACGGCGAACCCGGAGAAGATCATGCCGCGCGCGATCAACTCGGTCATCGCGCGTATTGCGGTGTTCTACGTCGGCTCGTTGGTTCTACTGGCGCTTCTGCTGCCCTACACCGCATACAAGGCCGGTGAAAGCCCGTTCGTGACGTTCTTCGACAAGATCGGAATCAGCGGCGCTGGCACGATGATGAACGTTGTCGTGTTGACCGCGGCGTTCTCGAGCCTCAACGCGGGGCTGTATTCGACTGGCCGGATTCTGCGGTCGATGGCGATGAACGGCAGCGCACCCAAGTTCACCGCCCGCATGTCGCGAAACGGTGTGCCGTACGGCGGAATCTGTTTGACGGTGATCATCGGCCTGTTCGGTGTGGCGCTCAACGGCGTGGTCCCAGGTGAGGCGTTCGAGATCGTCTTGAACATGGCCGCGCTGGGCATCATCGCTTCGTGGGCAACAATCGTCATCTGCCAGATCCAGCTGTATCGCTGGTCGGAGAAGGGCATCCTCGAACGCCCCAAATTCCGGATGTACTTTGCCCCGTGGTCCGGCTACGCGACGCTGGTGTTCCTCGCGGGGGTCGTCGTCCTGATGGCGTTCGACCACCCGATCGGGTCGTGGACGGTCGCAACGCTCGTGATCATCATTCCCGCCCTGATCGTCGGCTGGTACATGGTGCGCGACCGAGTCCTCGAAGTTGCTCAGGAGCGCCTCGGCTACACCGGCGACTTCCCGGTCGTAGCGAACAGGCCCACCGACGACGAGGAGTAGCCAGCGGCGGTCGGGCGAGCAGGTGGTTGTCGTGCTGACCTCTCGGGCGATAGTCGGCCAACCACCTGCTCGGCCAACTGCGCCGGCGCGTCCCGCGCGGACACCCCGAGCCCACCGTCAGCCGCACCCCTTCTCGGGATCCGCACCCCGACTTGCCGACCGACACGCCGACACCGACCCTAAAAGCAGTGCGACTCGGGAAACCCCGTCGCGTCGCCCCCCGAACAGGTGGTTGTCGTGCTGACGTCTCGGGCGATGGTCGGCCAACCACCTGCTCGGCCAACTGCGCCGGCGCGTCCCGCGCGGACACCCCGAGCCCACCGTCAGCCGCACCCCTTCTCGGGATCCGCACCCCGACTTGCCGACCGACACGCCGACACC
>NZ_JAEMNW010000013.1:58844-94013 GCF_016481275.1 Antrihabitans auranticaus
GACCCCAAAAGGAGTGCGACTCGGGAAACCCCGTCGCGTCGCCCCCCCGAACAGGTGGTTGTCGTGCTGACGTCTCGGGCGATGGTCGGCCAACCACCTGCTCGGCCACGTGCCCCCGGGCCAGTCCCGCACGGACACCCCGAGCCCACCGTCAGCCGCACCCCCTCTCGGGAACCGCACCCCGACTTGCCGACCGACACGCCGACACCGACCCTAAAAGGAGTGCGACTCGGGAAAGCCCGCCGCCAACTGCGGCAGGTGGACGCGAAACCACCTAACAACGAAAACAGCCCCGGAGAGAATCTCTCCGGGGCTGTCCTACCTAGTAGCGGGGACAGGATTTGAACCTGCGACCTCTGGGTTATGAGCCCAGCGAGCTACCGAGCTGCTCCACCCCGCGTCGGGTAAACCCAACGTTACAGGGCGGTGGATCAGGAACGCAAATCGCCTGGACAACACCAGCTTTCGTTCCGCTCACGGCGTAATCGGTGTGACCGGCGCCACAATATGCCCGTGACGCCCCACACATAACGAACCAATAACAACTCACCATCATTCGATTGCGATCGGGCACTTGACCTGCGCTTTCAATTCGCGCTCTACCCAAAACATTCTGTTTCAAACTATTGTTATCGTTACGTTATCTAACTTGTTTTTCAGTTATGTTCTTTCCGGCCCGGAAAACCTGTTCGAAGGGCCCAGCCCGACCCGCAGCTGTCAGACCCTTGCCCCGCGGGCCGGGAAACCCCGACCCAATCCAGGGGGCAAGGACACGGCATTCGATACGCCGGACCGGTAGACCACCGAGTTTCACAACACTCAGAGGTTTCAACGCTCCGAGCTACGCCGTGTAGATCAGCAGGAGAGGACTTCATTCTTATGTTCGCCACTCGCAAGATCAGCACCCGCGCGCTCCGCTTCACCCTCGTTGCAGGAGCCCTCGTTGCGCTTCCTGTCGGTCTTGCAGCAGCGCCGGCGTCGGCCGCCAGCCACAACTGGGACGGCGTCGCGCAGTGCGAGAGCGGCGGCAACTGGGCCATCAACACTGGAAACGGGTACTACGGCGGTCTGCAGTTCTCCGAGAGCACCTGGGCCGCCAACGGTGGTTCGGGCTCGGCGTCCAACGCCAGCAAGGAAGAGCAGATCCGGGTTGCCGAGAACGTGCTCGCCACCCAGGGTGTCGGCGCGTGGCCGCACTGTGGCGCATACCTGACGACCATCGAAGACGCCCCGGCGCCCGAGCAGGTTCCGGCCCAGCCCGCACCTGCGGACGTCCTGGGCGACGCCGCCAAGCAGCTCGGCCTCGAAGGCCAGTACCGCCAGATGCTCGTCGACAACGATGTTGCGTTGCACCTGACCGGAGCCTGACCCCACACGCACAAAGGCGCTGCCGTCATCGACGGCAGCGCCTTTGTTTGTTTCCTGGCGTCAGTTTCCTTGCACGCTCTGATAACCCTTCACCGCGGTATCGAGAGCTGACAGCGCCCTGCCGTATCGCTCGAAATCACCGGATTGCTGCGCCGCCCGCACCTCGGCGACCGCTTGATCGAGCTTGGTGACCGCATCCCGCTGGGCTTGCGTGAACGTGCCGGTGTTGCCATCGGACGGCGGCGGCGTACCCGTGTCAGGTGGCGGTGGCGTCACCTGCCCCTGATTGGGGTCCGTCGATCCGTTCGTACCCGGCGTCGATTGAGTCGGGTCGGTCGTCACCGCATCGGCGTTGATACCGGCCTGTTTGAGCGCCTCCGCGATCGTCGGCGCGTAACCGATCTTCCCGTTGAAGAAGACGAGCACACGGAACAGCTTCGGGAATGCCGTCGGCTGATTCTTGGCCTGCGCGTACAGCGGTTCGACGTACAGCAGACCGTCCTTGCCGACCGGCAGGGTCAATAGGTTGCCGTACTTGAAGTCCGTGGATTGCTCGAACAAGGTTCTGTCCGGGGCGATCTTGTCCGACGACACCAACTGGTCGTAGACCTGCTTGGGACCGAACGTCTGGACGTTCGTAGGCAACTGTTTGACCGTGATCTTGCCGTACGTGTCAGGATCCGAGCTCGCCGAGACGAACGCGCTCAGGAACTGACTTCGCAGACCCAGCAACACGCTGGTCAGCTGGAACGACGCCTTGCCGGTGTCCTGCGGAGCCGACGCGACGACGTAGTACGGCGGCTGGCTCAGCCCGCGCGTGTTCGTCGGAATCGTCGGATCGCTCGGGACCTCCCAGAAATCGTTGCTCTGGAAGAACGTCAGCGGATCGTCGACGTGGTACTTCGAGAGCAGCAAGCGCTGGACCTTGAACAGATCCTCGGGGTACCGGAAGTGGGCCTTCAGGTTCTCCGGAATCTGGTCCTTCGGCACGACCGTGTCCGGGAAGACACCCATCCACGCCTTCAACACCGGGTCGCTTTCGTCTTGCTGATACAGCGTGACGGTGCCGTCATAGGCGTCGACAGTCGCCTTCACCGAGTTCCGGATGTAGGAGACTTCCTTCTTCGCCTGCGTCCGCGTGTCACTGCCTGTGGTCTCGAGCGCATCGCTCGTCGCATCGTCGAGCGACATCCGCTGGGCGTACGGGAAGTGGTCGAGCGTCGTATAGCCGTCGACCATCCACTTGATACGACCGTCGATAACAGCCGGATACACCTTGGAGTCGGTCGTCAACCAGGGTGCTGCCTTCTGCACGCGGTCGCGGGGGTCCCTGTTGAACAGGATCTTCGATTCGTCGCCGATCTCCGACGAGAGCAGAATGTTGCGCTCGCCGTACTTGATCGAGAAGGCAAGCCGGTTGAACCAGTTGCCGATCGGGACGCCGCCCTCACCGTCGTAGGTCGTCGACACACCGTCCTCGTCGTACTCGACCGGCGGCTTGCCGTTCGCGCCGACGATCGCGTAATCGGGGTCGGCCTGGGCGATCAGTTCGCCGTAGTAGATGCGCGGCTGCGTCACCTGAATCGGCGAATCCTTGTACTCGGGCTTCTTGATGTTCGCGAGGTCGTTGACCGAGTACTGCGGCAACCCGCCTCGCGTACTGCCCGCATCCTGGGCAACCTCGTCGACCTTGTTCGCGGGTGCGGCGATGAAGCCGTTGCCGTGCGTGTAGCGCGTGTGCTTGTTGATCCAGTCGCGCTGGCCGACGTCGAGTTGGTTCGGCCGCAGTTCCCGAGCCGCCACGACGAAGTCGAGCAACTTACCGTCGACTGTGTAGCGGTCCATCGCGAGTACATCCGGGAAGCCGTAGAAGTTCTTGAGCTTCTGCTGTTCCCGGAACGTCGGCGAAATCAGGTTGGGATCGAGCAGGCGAACGTTGGACAGGGTCGCCGCATCCCGCGAGATCGCTTCTATGTCCGGGTTCGCACTACCCCAGTTCTGCTCGTAGGTGACCGTCTCGTTCGTGATCCCGTAGGCCTGCCGCGTGGCTTCGATGTTGCGCGCGATGTACTCGCGCTCCTTGGCGGACGCGTTCGGCTTGACCGAGAACTGCTCCATGACGAGCGGAAAGACAGCACCGACCAGAATCGACGACAGCACGAGCAGCGCAGTTGCGAGCGCGGGAACGCGCAAATCGCGCATGAAGATGCCCGCGAAGAACGCGACCGCACAGATGGCGGCGATCGACAGCAGAATCAGCTTGGCCGGTAGCACCGCGTTGATGTCGGTGTAGCTGGCGCCCGTGAACGTCGGCTCTTTGCGATCACTCGACAACAGTGCGTACCGGTCGAACCAGTAGGCGATCGCCTTCAGCAGCACGAACGTGCCGGCAAGGATCGCGAGCTGAATCCGCGCGGACCGTGTCAGGGCACCTTCACGGCCGGTCAGCCGCAGCCCGCCGAAGATGTAGTGCGTCACCAGGTTTGCGAAGAAGGCGATCACAACGGCGACGAACAGCCAGTTCAGGACCATGCGGTAGAACGGGAGGTCGAACGCGTAGAACCCGATGTCCAGGCCGAACTGCGGGTCGTTGACGCCGAACTCGCCGCCGTGCATAAACATCTGGACGGTGACCCAGTTCGATTGCGCGACAAGGCCGGACAACAGGCCGAGCAAGATCGGGATACCGAGCCCGAAGAGCCGCAACCGCGACATGACCGTCGTGCGGTAGCGCGCTATCGGGTCGTTCGGTCCGGCGACCGGAACGAACACGGGTCGCGTCCGATACGCCAGAAGCAGTGCGGCGAAGACGATTCCGCCGACCACCAGCGAGACGACCAAGAACAAGATCAGCCGGGTCACGAGCACTTTGACGTACACGCTGCGATAGCCGACCTCGCCGAACCACAACCAGTTCGTATAGGTGTCGACCACGCGCGGACCGATCAGAAGAAGCGCTCCGAGAACCAACGCCACCAGCAGCAAAATCCGGCTACGTTTCGACAGCGACGGTAAACCGGCGGGAGCCCGCATGCCCACGTGCCACACTCCAAGGTGTTTCGGCGACGGCTCGCGTCGCATCCATTTCTTGCCCGGCCATGCCGATGGCTGACCGTTTCGCCCCACTCTACGTAACAACCGCGGAGTGGGGTCGGGCGCGCAGTGCAGCGGATGCGAGGATGCTGCCGTGACGGAATTCGGACTGACCGAGGAAGCTCTGGCGCGCTGTGTTCGTGACATCGCCGACCATGTCGACGCCCGCGGCTGGGGTCACCCGCCGCAGATGTTCGCCCTCGTGCCGACTGCCGCGCTGGCGGCTGCCGAACCAGCGCTGCTCGACCAACTCGAAGACGGCTCCGAGTTGACTCCGATCGAGCAGGAAGCGTTTCCCGACGACATCGAAGGCGGCTCCCGCGCGCTCGACGAATTTCTTGCGACGACGACGTGGCCGCCGGCGGTTTCGGGCTGCGCGCTGGTTCAGGAAATCGTCGTGCTGCCGCCCGAGGCCGAAACCGACCTGGACGAAGCACTGGGGCCCCTGCTCGCCGACCGTGACGCTGCCGACGACGCCGCGAGGGCCGCGGCCGAGAACCATCCGAAACGACGCGCCGGTCGCCTTTTCGCGGCGGTGCTACGCGATGGCTCTTCGCTCTGCCTGCTGCAACTCAAGCCCGAGGACGAGGACGACCCGTACACCGACCTCGAGTTGCTCACCTACCCGGACCTGGCCCCGAACATCGTCGAAGCACTCCTCTCGACGCTCGAGTCCGAGGAATAGGTCAGCAGGTAGGAGCCTCGCCCCCTGCGCGAATCGATTCCAATGACGACACCGCGTCGTCGACCTTCTCGACCTTGACCAGTCGCAAACCGTCCGGCTTGCGCTGCTTGGCCTCCTGGCAGTTCTCCGCCGGCACCAGGAATGTCTCCGCGCCTGCCTCACGCGCGGCGAGCATCTTGTAGGGGATCCCCCCGATCGGCCCGACCTGACCGCAGGCGTCGATCGTGCCGGTCCCGGCCACGAACTTCCCGCCGCTGAGCTCGCCGGGGCTCAGCTTGTCGATGACCGCGAGGCTGAACATCAGGCCCGCAGACGGACCGCCGATGTCGGGGAGATCGAAGTCGACCGTGAAATCGACCTTCGGCTCCTCGTTCGAGCCGATCCCGAGGTAGCCCTTCTTGTCATCGTCCGGCCGCGCGCCCAGCGGGATGTCGACGGTGGATTCGACGCCGTCACGCGTGTAGCGAATCACGGCCGTCGAGCGCGGCCCGGCCGACGAAACTGCTTGCTGCACTGCGCAAGCCGACGTCACGTCGGTCTCGTTGATGCTGATGAGGACGTCGTCTTCGCGCAACGCGTCCTTGGCGGGTCCGTCGGGCGAAACTGTGCCGATCGACACGTCGAACGGGTACTTCAAGTAGTGCAGGGCGGCGACTTCGGCGCTGTCCTCGGACTCCTGGAAGTCCGCCTGGTTGCCTTTTTCGATCTCTTCCCGCGACTTCTCGGGCGGGAAGACCTCGGCGCGCGGGACCAGCCCCTGCCTGCCGCTGGCCCACATACCGAGTGCTTCGAAGATCGTCAGCCCGTCGCGGACGGTCACCGTGGTCATGTTCAGGTTGCCCGTGGTCGTATCGAGCTGGGCTCCCGGACCCATGATCGCGACTACGGGATCGCCCTTGTCGTTGTCGCCGAGGGTGTTGACGGTCGGGCCCGGGCCCAGCGCGACGAACGGCACCTCGACAGTGCTGCCGAGCACGGCGAGCGCTATCACCGGAACCAGGGCCGCGAGCAGGGTGAGCATCCGTCGATTCACCCGGCAAGACTATCGACATGTTCGCAGTCAGCGTGATCACACCTGGGTCGATGCACTCCACCGCCTAGTACGGTTGGTGTCATGAGTGATTACCCGTTCGGCTTCTCGAACGCCGGCGACGACCCGGATCGCGACAAGGATCAGCGCGGCTCCTCGGGGTCCGGCGGCAAGGGATCGGGCGATCCTTTCGGCTTCGGCATGGAGGGCTTCGATCCCGCCGCACTGGGCCAGATGCTGACTCAATTCGGTCAGATGCTCAGCAATATGGGCACGAATGTCGCCGGCGGCGGATCGGGTGGACCGGTCAACTACGACGTCGCCAAGCAGTTGGCACGCCAGCAACTCGGTACCCAGAAGCCGGTTACAGCCGGGACCGAGAAAGCTGTCACGGACGCGGCCCATCTGGCCGAACTGTGGCTCGACGGCGCAACGTCGCTACCCGCTGGTGCGTCGAAGACCGTCGCGTGGACCCCCGGCGACTGGATCGACGGCACCATCGATACCTGGAAGCGGCTGTGTGACCCTGTCGCGCAACAGATTTCAGGAATGTGGACCTCGAGCCTGCCACCCGAGGCGCAGCAGATCGCGGGACCGATGATCGGGATGCTCGGTCAGATGGGCGGGCTCGCCTTCGGTTCGCAGCTTGGCCAGGCGCTCGGCCAGCTCGCCAAAGAGGTTCTGACCTCGACCGAGATCGGGCTTCCGCTCGGACCGTCCGGTACCGCCGCGCTCATGCCCGCGGCGATCGCGTCGTTCAGCGAAGGCCTCGAGCAGCCCGAACAGGAAATCCTCGTCTTCCTTGCTGCACGCGAGGCCGCGCACCAGCGGCTGTTCCAGCACGTGCCCTGGCTCCGGCAGCGCGTCCTCGGCACGGTCGAGGACTACGCGCGCGGAATTCGGATGGATTTCTCCGCGATCGAGCAGGCGGCATCCGGCATCGATCCGAGCGCGCTGATGGATCCGTCGAAGATCGAGGAAATTCTGCAGCAGGGCGCCTTCGAGCCGCAGACGACTCCAGAGCAGAAGCAGGCACTCGAACGCCTCGAGGCACTCATCGCGCTCATCGAGGGCTGGGTCGAGACGGTTGTCACCGACGCGCTCGGCGAACGCCTGCCCGGCGCGGCTGCGCTGAGCGAAACCCTGCGGCGCAGGCGAGGCACCGGCGGACCCGCAGAGCAGACGTTCGCCACGCTCGTCGGTCTCGAATTGCGGCCGCGGAAGCTGCGCGAAGCTGCGAGCCTGTGGCGCAAGCTGACGGAGCAGGCCGGCTCGGATCGACGCGACGAATTGTGGGCGCACCCGGACCTGATCCCGGACTCCGCGGACCTCGACAATCCGACGGCGTTCGTCGACCGTTTCCTGCACGGCGGCGGCACCGACTTCGACGATCCGATCGCTCAGCTCGAAGAAACCGAAGCTCGCGAACGGGAAGAGAAGGGCAAGTCCGAGGAGAGCTGACGCCCGGCTGTGGATAACTTCCAGGGCTGTGGATAAGGGAATCGGATCGACGCCCATTTCCTTGCATACTCGCGGACATGCCGTTACCGACAGCTCGTCGCACGTCGCATCTACTGCTGGATCCGCGGATTGCGCTGCTCGTCCGGCGCAGCGGATCCGTGCAACTCGGCTGGGACCCCGAGACGGCTGTTCTACTCACTCCCCCGCGCGGCGTCACCGCAGCGAACCTTGCGGCGCTGTTGCAATTGCTCGACGGGACCCGGTCCAGGCCACAACTGACGTGGCGAGCTGCCGAGTACGGCATCGAGGCGGTCGACGTTTCGGCGATTCTCGACGAACTTCTCGCGGCGGGGCTCCTCTCGGAGGCCGATGAGCGTCCACGTGCGCCGCGCGCAATCCGGATACATGGCCGCGGACCGCTGGCCGACGCCATCGCGACAGGACTGGGCAGAACCGGTGTCCGCGTGTCGCGGTCTACGGCGCGCGGAATCGACGACGTTACGCGCTGGCAGGTCGATTTCGTCGTCCTGACCGACGATCTGATCGCCGACCCCCGCCTTGCGGTCGACCTCGTAGCGGCGGGCATCCCGCACCTGCAAGTTCGGATCAGAGACGGGAAGGGCGTCGTCGGTCCTATGGTGCTGCCCGGCCAGACGAGCTGCCTGCGCTGCGCGGATCTCACACGCTGCGGCTACGACGACGAATGGCCCTTGGTCGCAGCACAATTGCTCGGTCGCGTCGGGCAGGCAAGCCCCGCGGCAATACTCGCAACGGCTGCCGTCGCGCTCGGTCAGCTCGAAGCAGTCGCATCCGGACGGTTCACGCCGGCGCCGGCGAGTTTGGACGCAACACTCGAAATCGACCTCGACACCCACACCTGCGGAATCCGATCCTGGGAGCGGCACAGTCTGTGCGAATGCTGGCAAGATCAACAACTAGTTAGCCGATAACGTGAAATTCAGCCATGATGGTCGGGTGTCCGACATTCCACGCAAAGGCGCGGCGCGAACGCGGAAGCTCGCCAGTATCCCCCTCGGCATGGCCGGTCGGGCAGCCGTCGGCTACGGCAGAAAGCTCGCCGGCGGCAACAAAGGCGAGATCAACGCGCAGCTGAGCCAAAAGGCAGCCGACCAACTTTTCAGCGTCCTCGGCGAACTCAAGGGCGGCGCTATGAAGTTCGGCCAGGCGCTGAGCGTCATGGAAGCCGCCATACCCGACGAGTACGCGGAGCCCTATCGCGAAGCGCTGACAAAGCTGCAAGCCGAGGCACCGCCGATGCCTGCCGCTACGATGCACCTCGTTCTGGACCAGCAACTGGGCACGAAGTGGCGCGAACGGTTCGCATCCTTCGACGACAAGCCGACGGCATCCGCCAGTATCGGGCAGGTGCACCGCGCGGTGTGGTCGGATGGCCGCGACGTCGCCGTGAAGGTCCAGTACCCCGGTGCAGACGAGGCATTGCGCGCCGACCTCAAGACGCTGGCACGCTTCGCGAACATGATGGCCACGATCGTTCCGGGCACAGACGTCAAGCCGGTGCTGGCTGAACTCAACGAACGCATGGAAGAAGAACTCGACTATCGGATCGAAGCGAACAACCAGCGCCGGTTCGCGAAGGAATTCGAGGGCGATCCAGATTTCGCGATTCCGAGGGTGGTCGCAAGTTCTCCGAAAGTCGTTGTTACAGAATGGATGACGGCGAAACCACTTCGTGAGATCATCAAGCACGGTACCCGAGAGGAGCGGAACCACATCGGGCGGCTCTTCGCGCTGTTCGCATTCTCCTCACCGGCACGCGTTGGTTCGCTGCACTGTGATCCACACCCCGGCAACTTCATGGTTCTCGACGATGGGCGCCTGGGCATAATCGACTTCGGCGCATGCGCGCCGCTGCCGGACGGGTTGCCGATTGCCCTCGGCCGGATGGTGCGTCTCGCCTCGGAAGAACGATTCGACGAATTGATAGACCTCTTGCAGAAAAACAAGTTCGTGCTGGCGGGCCGTACTGTCACCGAGCGCGAAATCGACGAGTATCTCCGGCCGTTCACCGACCCGATCAAGAGCGAGTCTTTCCACTTCACCCGTTCCTGGTTGCAACGAGTAGCGGGCACCGCGGCAGATTTCAACAGCTCCCAGTTCAAGACAGCGCGTTCGCTGAACTTGCCACCCGAGTATCTGATGATCTTTCGCGTGCTTCTCGGCGGGGTAGGCATCGCCACACAGCTCGATGCGGAGGCCGACTACATGCGGATTCTGTCGGAATGGCTGCCCGGCTTTACGGAACCGGGCGAGCGGGCCCTACACACCTCGGTGTAGAGCCCGCCCGCGTTTGCGCTTTACGCCACCTTGCGGGGGCGACCACGCGGGCGCTTGCGCGCGATGACGACACCCCGGTCGAAGATCTCTCCACCCCACACACCCCACGGCTCTGCGCGATCGAGAGCAGCAGCGAGGCAGGACTTCTGAATCGGGCACGCTGCGCACAACGCCTTCGCCTGGTCGAGCTGTGCGGGGCTTTCCGCGAACCAGAGGTCCGGGTCGGCGACACGGCACGGCAACTCGTCCAACCGGGGTGCGGGCATTGCGGCAGATGCATCGACGACCGTGTAATCGCTTGTGGCGACACGGCTTTCGATCTCGACTCGGCATGTCATCCAGCTTGTCGCGGTAGACACGTCGTTCTCCTTTGCTCTCATGCGTCGGTTCTTGGTTGTGTTCGTTCTGTCTCGAGAACCGGTGCCGATGCCTGGAGCTTGGATATCCAAGAAGAAGGCCACGGTTCGCGATTGCGATCCGTGGCCGAAGAAATTGCGCTGAGTTCGTCTACCGAAGCGGACTTCGGAACGTACTCCTGGTCACGGATGCGCTGGTTGCGTAGCGGGGGAATGCGTGCATGACTGCTGCTGCATCATTTGCGCCGCGAAGTCGTGCTGCTGCCGGCTGCTTTGCCCAAATCGATACGGATTCGGCAGAACGCAGAGCGGTCCCCTGGGCGGCGAGAATGACATGCTGCGTCGTCCCACGAGAGACGGCGGACGTCGTCGCATTGCATGCGAAGATCTTCACTCTGGCCACCTCCTCCGGATGGGTAGTCGTTCCACTTGTCCTGCGCACAGGGAACTGGTCCCCGGTGCGTGTCATTCAGAGTAAGCAATGCCCCCGACATTGCACAACCTATTTTTGACCTGCGGTTTTGTTGTCTCTAACTCATTTGGCTACGAACCAGCGACAGCACGTCGGAGCCGAACCGCTCCAACTTCTTCGCGCCGATGCCCGGAATCGCCACCAGCGCACGATCATCGGTCGGCTGCTGCTCGGCGATCGCGGTCAACGTGTTGTCGGTGAACACAACAAATGCGGGCACGTTCAGTTCGCGCGACTTGTCCAGCCGCCACTTCTTGAGGTTGTCCAGCAACTCGATGTCGACGTTGGAAGGACAGGCCTCGCACCGGCCGAGCATTGTCGCCGTACTGCCCAGCAACTGCTTACCGCAGACCCTGCACCGCGGCCGCTTCTTCTGCTGGGCGGCCGGAGCCGCGATCCGTGAGGCGGGCGAATCGTCGGGTACCAGGCCAGCCAGGAACCGCGACCTGCGACGCGACTTGCGTCCGCCCTGACTACGAGCGAGCGCCCAGGAGAGCTCGAGATGTTCGCGCGCCCGCGTGACACCGACATAGAGCAATCGGCGCTCTTCCTCCAGGTCGGCCTCGTCGGTCGCGGCGCCGTTGTCACCGAGCACATGGGCGATCGGCAAGGTGCCGTCGCACAGGCCGACCAGGAAGACAGCCGTCCATTCGAGGCCCTTCGCGGCGTGCAGGGACGCGAGCGTCACGCCCTGCACCGACGGTGGGTGCCGCGCTTCGGCTCGCACCGCCAACTCGCGCAGCAGAGCAGGCAGGTCCAGCAACTCGTCGTGTTCGACCAACTCTTCGGTGAGGGCAACGAGCGCGGTCAACGACGTCCACCGCTCCCGCGCCTGCGCACCGCTGGGCTCCGCGGCCGTCAGCCCCAGCGGTGCCAGCGAAGCCCGCACCAGCGTGACGAGACCCGGGCCGACGGCTTCGGCCGGCAGGTCGTCTCGGCCTGCTGCCTGCCGCAACGCCTGGACCGCCTGCCGCACCTCGGCGCGGGTGAAGAAGCCTTCTCCTCCGCGGATCTGGAACGGAATATCGAGCTCGGTGAGCGCCTGCTCGTGCACCTCGGACTGCGCGTTGATCCGGTACAGCACCGCGATCTCCGCCGCTGGGATGCCTTGCGCGATCAGCTTCTTGATTGCCCGGGCAACGCCCGCTGCTTCGGCGGGTTCGTCGTCGTACTCGACGAACGTCGGGTCCGGACCCGCCGCCCGCTGACCGATCAACTGCAGTCGCGTACCCGCGATCCGCCCGCGCGCAGCGCCGATAACGCGGTTGGCAAGCGAAACCACCTCTGGCGTCGATCGATAGTCACGCTCGAGCCGAACGACCGTCGCCTCCGGAAACCGCCGCGAGAAGTCGAGCAGGTACTTGGGCGTAGCTCCGGTGAACGAGTAGATCGTCTGATTCGCATCACCGACGACAGTGAGATCGTCTCGGTCACCGAGCCACGCGTTCAGCACACGCTGCTGTAACGGGGTGACGTCCTGATACTCGTCGACGACGAAGCACCGGTAGCGGTCGCGGAATTCGTCCGCCACGGACGGGTGGTCCTCCAGTGCCGCAGCTGTGGTGAGCAGGAGGTCGTCAAAATCGAGCAGCTGACCCGTGCTCGTGGTTTTCATCGTCTCGTAGCAGTCGTAGACGAGCGCCACCTTCGCTGCATCCGCGGGAATTTCGCGGCGCAACCGGGCGACCTCCTCGGCATAGTCCTCGGGCGCGATCAGCGACGCCTTGGCCCATTCGATCTCGCCCGCAAGATCACGGATGCTTTCGGTCGAGGTCGGCAGACCGACCCTGTTGGCTGCTTGCCCGACGATGCCGAACTTGCGATCGAGCAACTGCCATTCGATATTGCCGACGACCTGTGGCCAGAAATACCGCACCTGGCGCAGAGCCGCGGCGTGGAACGTCCGCGCCTGCACGGCTGCGGCGTTTCCCCCGATGCCGAGATCGCGCAACCGGGTGCGCATTTCTCCCGCTGCGCGCGCGGTGAACGTGACGGCAAGGACCTGACCTGCCGAAACATGGCCTGTGGACACCAGATTCGCGATCCGGTGGGTGATGGTTCGCGTCTTACCCGTGCCGGCGCCGGCGAGGACGCAGACCGGTCCGCGAGGCGCAAGGACAGCAGCGGACTGCTCCGGGTCGAGTCCGGGCACTGTCACGTCGGCTGGCATGCCGACCATCATTGCAGTCGGCACCGACAGCCGGACTGCGCCGTCCAGGACGCCCGCCGCAACAAGCAGAGCATCCCTGTGAGAGAAACGCGTCTTCGCACAGCTCCACGACGACGATCGCGCACGTGCGTCGAGCTGCCACGGGAGTAGTCGAACGATGGGGAACAGGATCGCGCAGTCGCGTGTTGTAGAACCCGTGACTGTGACTGAACCAGAGCTGACAACCCAGCCCGAGCTGACCATGTACTCCACCCCGTGGTGCGGGTACTGCCGTCGATTGAAGACGCAACTCGACGAAGCCGGCATCGGCTACGTCGAGGTCGACATCGAACAGGACCCGGCATCGGCCGATTTCGTCGGCAGCGTCAACGGCGGCAACCACGTCGTTCCGACGATCAAGTTCGCAGATGGCAGCACCGCGACGAATCCGTCGTTGGCCACGGTCAAGAAGGCACTCGCAGAACTGAACTAGTCGTGGGCCGCCCACGCGGACACGATTCCGCGGGCGATCGATATCGAGCCCGGTAAGAGCAGGCGCACGCCTGCGGCCGACGTCCAGTCGCCCGCGGCGAGCGCCTCTCGCACATCTGCCCGGGTGAACCAATGCGCCTCGGCGATCTCGCCATCGGTGAACTGCAGCGGCTGATCCGGATCCGCAACGGCCGAGAATCCGATCATCACCGATCGCGGGAACGGCCAGGGCTGACTGCCCAGGTAGCGGACAGACCGCACATCAAGCCCGACCTCTTCGCGGATCTCTCGCACAACGCACGTCTCGAGCGACTCGCCGGTCTCGACGAATCCGGCGAGGATCGAGAACATATTCGCAGGCCACGCATGCTGACGAGCCAGAAGGGCGCGATCACCGCCGTCGTGCACGAGGCAGATCACAGCTGGATCGCTCCGCGGAAACTCCTCGTGCCCGGTCGCTTCGCTGAATCGCGACCAGCCGCCGTTCGCGGATTTGGTGCGGCTGCCGTCGACGGCACTGAAGGTGGAATTCTTGTGCCAGTTGAGCAGGCCGACAGCTGTCGTGAGCATCCCGGCGTCGGTATCGCTCAACTGCGCGCCGACCATACGCAGGTCGGCAAGATTGCCGTCCAGCTCTTTCGTGTACAGCGCCCAGATGTGCCTACCGTTGTCGACACCCAGGAAAACTGCGCCTTCGACCGGCTCGCCGCCGGCGTCGGCGGCTGCGTCGAGCACCAGCCGGGAACCGTCGACCCGGGCCTGGCCGCCGCGCGTGATGCGCAGCAATCGGGCATCCGACCAGCCCTGTTTGAGGGCAGCACTGTCAGACCGCAGGTGTTCGGCGCGGTCCAAAGTAGAGCGAGAAAGCAGTGGAGTGTCGGTCAGCTCGAATTCGGCCACACAGCGAGCGTACTGACCGAACTATCAGCGACTCGTTCAGGCCGATACGCGACGGATGTACAACAGCTTGTCGCCTGACTCCACGGCGTCGACCTCGGGTTCGCCGACACGGACAAGGCGCCCCCCGCGGACCACGCCCAAGACGATGTCGCTGAGGTGTCGCGGCGAGCCGCCGACCTCCTGCGGCTCGACGTCGCGCTCGGCGATGGCGAACCCGGCCTCGGGCGTCAGCAGGTCTTCCATCATCTCGACGACGCTCGGGGTGGTCGTCGCGATACCGAGCAGGCGGCCGGCGGTTTCCGAGGAGACGACGACCGAGTCGGCACCCGATTGCCGAAGCAGGTGCTGATTCTCGGCTTCGCGGATCGCAACGACGATCTTGGACTTCGGCGACAACTCGCGCGCGGTGAGCGTGACGAGAACGGCGGTGTCGTCGCGGTTCGTAGCAACGATGATCGAAGTGGCATGCTGCGCGCCGCTGAGCCGAAGCACATCGGACTTCGTCGCGGAGCCGTGCACGGTGACCAGGCCCAAACCCGCCGCGGACTCGAGCATTGCCGCATCGGTATCGACGACGACGATGTCGCTCGGCGATACACCGTCGGCGAGCATCGCGTCGATCGCGGTGCGTCCCTTCGTTCCGTATCCGATGACCACGGTGTGATTGCGCACGCTGCGCCTCCATCGCTGAATTTTGAATGCCTGCCGCGACCGTTCGGTCAGAACGGCGAGCGTGGTGCCGACCAAGAGGATGAGGAAGAAGATCCGCAGCGGCGTGATGACGAGGATGTTGATCAGGCGCGCCGACGCGGTCAGCGGCGTGATGTCGCCGTAACCGGTGGTCGACAGCGAAACCGTTGTGTAATACAGGCAATCCAGGAACGACAGCTGGTTTTCCTGGCCGCCGTCACGGTAGCCGTCACGGTCGATGTAAACGATCGTGGCTGCCAGGAGCAGTACGAAGAACGCGACCGCGACTCGTCGGCTGATCGCGACCCACGGCGTAGTTGTGCCCTCGGGAATTCGGAGAATGCCCACCAAGGCGTGGTCGGGACGCTCGGTCAAGCGCTCTGGGCTGCGCAGCCTCAACTTACCGGCCATCGCGCCTCCTCAGGCAGCTGTCGATACCAACGGCTACTCGGCTGTTCACAGACATCGGCTGGCAGCTTAGTCCCGATTGTGACGCGAAGTGACCAGGCGCCTACTTTCGCTCAGCCGGGTGCGTCGGGCGCTCTCGGCTCGCACCGGGCATTGTGTAGTCATGTCCCTGCCTTCAGTTGTCCTTCCCGATCGCCGACCCAGCCAAGCCGCCGCGTATCGCATCGGCATCTTGCTGCTCGGAGCCGGAACGATGCATTTCGTCATTCCGAAGCAGTTCGATTCGATCGTTCCGCCTTCGCTGCCAGGTGAGGCACGGACGTACACCAACATTTCGGGTGTCGCCGAATTGGCAATCGGCGCAGGCGTCCTGGTCCCACGTACGCGACGTCTCGCAAGCGGATTGGCTGCCGTTCTCTTCCTGGCGGTTTTCCCCGCCAACGTCCAGATGACTGTCGATTGGTGGCGTAATTCGAAGATCCCGCTGCCGCTGAAGATCGGCGTCATGTTGCGTCTGCCGATGCAGTTACCGATGGTGACCGAGGCGTTGAAGGCACGGCGCAACGCCTAACTCTGCCCAGCGGATTCGATCAGCACGCGCAGCTGCTCGGCATCGAGCAGATCTGCCGGAGCGATGGTCCGGCCGGTCCGCACATAGTGGAATGCCGCGCGGACGCGCGACAGGATGCTGTCCTCCGGCTCTCCCGAGCGCGCAGATTCGAGTCTCGCCCACGCCAGCCGATAGACCGACAGCTGAACCGCGACCGATTTCTCTTCGGCAGGAGTCGGTTCCGCGCCGGTTTTCCAGTCGACGACCGTCCAACCGCCATCTCGTTCGGCGAAGACCGCGTCGATCCGCCCGCGCACGATCGTGCCGCCGACCGACGTTTCGAACGGCACCTCGACCTCCATCGGGCTGCGCTCCGACCAGGCCGATTCGAGGAACTTCGCTTTCAACCGGGCTAGCTCCGAGTCCGGGCTCGCGCCGGTATCGGCGGCGCCGGGCAGCTCGTCTAGATCGAGCAATCGCGTTGCACCGAAACGGCGTTCGACCCACGCGTGAAATGCCGTGCCTCGGCGCGCCAGCGGGTTGGGCGGATACGGGAGCGGACGGCGCAGGCGCTGGGCCAGCCGGTCCGGGTCGGCCTTCAGCTCGACGAGCTGGGTGACCGACAGCTGTTTGGGCAGAACGACGTCCACGTGCCGGTCCCCGTGTGCCGCACGCTCGGCGAGCAGGGCGTCGACATCGGCAGCCCAGTTGTCGAGGTCCTCCGGGTCGTCCGGCATATCGTCCGCATCCGCGCCACCGACCTCCAGCGCAGCCCGAACCGCGGCGGCTCCGGCGATGACGGCGGCACGCCTGTCTCCCAGCGGGTCGCGCGGCCAGGGCGCCGAAACAGGCGCGAGCGTGAGCGGATTCGCGCTGCCGGGCTCCGGTACTTCGTCCCAGCGGTCGATCGTCCCATTGCCGAACTCGCGAACGGCCCGCTCGAGCTCGAGGAGAAATTCCGACGGCCCCTTCGGACTCGAACCGGATTCGGCCCAGTGGTGACCCGAGACCAGAAGTACCCGTTCGGTTCTCGTCACCGCCACGTAGAACAGTCGGCGATCTTCCTCACCCTTGCGGCGTGCGAGGGCAGCTTTGTGCGACTTGACCGCGGCCTCGAGGTCTGGGCGGCTGTTCAGCGAGTCGAGGTCGAGAACCGGAACGCCGTCGGCACCCTCGCCGTCACCGGCCCTGTCGCCGCGCAGTGCGGGTGGCAGCTCGCCCAGCGCACCCAACCACGTTGCCGACGCGGTCGACGATGGGAACACACCTTGCACGACGTGGGGAACCGCGACGACCTCCCACTCGAGGCCCTTCGCCGAGTGCACCGTCAGTACCTGGACCCGGTCCGGTGCGACCTCCACTTCGCCTGGCTCCAAACCGTTCTCGATCTTCTCAGCAGCAGTGAGGAAGGCCAGCAACCCACCGAGATTCGCCGAACCGTCACTCGCATACCCGGAGACCACATCTGCAAACGCGTCGAGGTGCTCCCGTCCGGCACCGAAACCGCCTGCATTACTTCGTGACTGGGCTTCGATTCCGATTCCGGTGAGGCGCTCGACGTCGGCGACCAATTCGGTCAGCGGCTGCCCGATTCGCTCGCGCAGGCCTGCCAGTTCACTGGCAAGTGCGCCGATGCGTTCGTAGCCGGCAGCCGAATAGCGTTCCGCTGCACCGGGGTCGGCAATCGCGTCGACGAGCCCGGCTGCCTCGGACTGTTCGCCGGGAACCGCGCTCGCCAGTGCGCCCGTCAGGGCGCCGGCATCGGTCAGCGCGCCGCCGAAGACCGGGCGGCCGATCGACAGTTCGCGAGCGCGCCGGTACAGGGCGCGAATGTCGGCGATCCCGAGTTGCCAACGTGCGCCCGTCAGGACTCGGACCGCGGAGTTCCCGGCCGCGGGGTCGGCGATCATCCGCAGCATCGCGACGACGTCGGCGACTTCGGGAGTCTGCAGGAGTCCGCCCAGTCCGACGACCTCGACCGGGAGCCCCACCGCACGTAGCGCTTCGGCCAGTGGCGCCGAATCCGCGTTGCGCCTGACCAGGACCGCCGCAGTCGGCACGGGTCGGCCTGCCCCACGAGCAGCGGCGTACTCACCGGCGATTCGCTCCGCGATCCAGGCTCGTTCGGCCGCGACTGTGTCGGTGAGCGCCAAGCGCACGTCACCGTCCACCGCGTTGGGCCGGGCACGCAGCTGCGCCGCCTGAACACCCTTGTGGCGCAATGGTTCCGCTACGAGGTTGGCCAATGCGAGCGCTTCGGGCGGGTTGCGCCAGCTCGTCGACAGCTGCATGGTCCAGGCCGGTTTGCCAGCCGCACGCGGGAAGTCGGTCGCGAACCGCGGCAGGTTTGCCGCCGACGCACCGCGCCAACCGTAGATGGACTGCATGGGGTCCCCGACCGCGGTGACCGCCAGGCGCCGCTCCGTTCTGGCCCGCTTGTGACGGCTCTCGTACTCGCCGAACAGCGATCCCAGCAGCACTCGTTGCGCGTGGCCGGTGTCCTGGTACTCGTCGAGCAGGACGAGGCGGAATCGCGATCGTTCAGCCAGTCCTACCTCCGGGTGTTCTGCTGCGAGCCGAGCAGCCAAGGACATCTGACTGCCGAAATCCAGAGCACCACGCTTTGCGAGCGCGCTCGCGAGTTCGCGAACAAGCGGAAGCAGTTCCACGCGCTCGGTTTGCGTTTCGAGTATTCCCAGTAGATCTTTGGTCGGCCCGCCGCGTTGCCGCGGGCCCGCAGGAAGTGTGTGGATCAGCTTGTCCAACTCGGTGTGCGCCTGGCGCAGGTCGTCCGGTTCGACGAGGTGCTCGGCGAGTTGACCCGACAATGCAAGGACAGCTTCGGTGACACCGGCCGGACCGCGCTCGGTATCGAGATCGCCGTCCCACGCGCAGACGACGCGATAGGCCAGTTGCCACAGTTGCGTTTCGCTGAGCAGTGTCGCCGACGGTTCGATCGGCAACAACAGGCCGTGTTCGCCGAGTAGGCGGCCTGCATACGAATGATAGGTACTCACTTCCGGATTGCCCGCGACGATCGTAGAACGCAACTCACCCGAGGGGTCGATTGCACGGACCAGCGGCGATCCCGCAAGCCGCGCCAGTCTGGTGCGGATACGAGCGGTGAGCTGCTGCGCGGCTTTTCGGGTGAAGGTGAGACCGAGCACCTCGTCGGGCTCGACTTGCCTGTTCGCAACCATCCAGACCACGCGCGCGGCCATCGTCTCCGTCTTTCCTGCGCCTGCGCCCGCGATCACCAGCGTGGGACCGTGCGGCGCGGCGATGACGGCCTCTTGCTCAGCGGTCGGCCGGGGCAGGCCGAGGGCATCGGCGATTGCGGCGGGGCTGACGGGACTCATCCGTTGGTGACCTGTCTTCCGCTGTCTTGTGCCGGGCAACTCGCGGCGACCGGGCAATGCCTGCACCCGTCGTTCACGACGGCGAGGTAGTTCGGTCCGCGTGTCGCGGTCGCGGCGTCGTGAATCGTGTCGCGCCACTGCGCCAGGCCCTCTGCGTCGAGTGCGGACTGCATCCGTTGCGGCGCACCGTCTTTCTGGTGCGGCTTCGCGACGTACACGAGCCGGCCGCCGCCCGGCTCCGCTGCGGGCTCCCCCGAGATGCCGCCTTCGGCGGCAGCCACCTGGTAGGTCGCCAACTGCGCGTGGTGCGCCGCGTCCTGTTTTGTCGCCGGCGTCTTACCGGTCTTGACGTCGATGATGACCGGCCGCCCGTCGGGATCGTGCTCGAGGCGGTCGATTCGCCCACGGATGCGGACCGCTGGATCAGTCTCGTCCCGCGGTTCGAGTACACAGTCGACGTCGACCTCGGTACCCGCTTCGGTGAGTTCGAAACGTGAGTTCCGTAGCCACGCCTCGAAGTTGTCCAGCATGGCCGCGGTACGGCGCAGCTCCTGCCGCGAGTACCAGTCCGACCCCAGATCCAATGCCTCCCAGGCTTTCTCCATCGCCTGGCGGACCTCCTCCGGCGGGATGCGACCCGCAATGGCCTGGACGAGGGTGTGGACCAGCGTGCCGGTGACCGCCCGCAGGTTGTCGCCGTCGGTGCCGCCGTTGCGTTCGAGCGCCCAGCGCAGCGGGCACGCATTGAGCAGTTCGACCGTCGACGGCGACAGCGGTACCGGGCCGTCCGTCGGATTCCACAGCGGCGCATCGGTACTCGGAGCGGGAACGCCGTACCACTGATCCGGGTGCGCGAACCGAACACCGGCTTTCGCCAGTCGTGCAAGTTGTTTCACTGCACGGGCATGGCGCTGCGGGTCGGTCTCAGCAACCTCCGCATCACACACGACGGCACGCAACTGCGCAACCAACTCGGGCAGTGCGAGTAGCCGAGTATCCGCAGCAGGCTCGGGCACAACGAGAGCATCGTCGGATTCGTCTGTGACACCGAGCAATTCATCCATGAAACGCGAAGGCGTCAGGTCGCGATCCCCCGACGCCGAGTCGACGGCGGTGATCAGCAGGCTGCGACGCGCACGACTACAGGCGACCAGCAGCAATCGCCGCTCGTCGGCGAGCAGCGGCGCAGTGCGCGAAACCCGTTCGCCGACCGCAGTGCGGACACCCGACACGATCTCGAGGAGGGCGTCCGTTCCCAGCAGACTCCCCCGCGCGCGCAGACTCGGCCAGATCCCCTCTTGCACACCCGCAACGGCAACGACCTCCCATTCCCGCCCGGCGCTGGCGTGAGCGCTGAGAATGGTCACCGCGTCGGCACTGCCACCAGGCTTGCCCGCGCCACCGGGGATTTCCTGGCGCACAACATAATCGACAAAGCCATGAAGGTTCGCCCGCGGCAACCGGTCCACGTAGTTCGCGGCCGACTCGAACAGTGCGACGACCGCGTCGAGATCTCTGTCCGCCTGCGACCCAACCGAGCCGCCCCGCCGCGATGCGGCCGACCACTTGCGTTCCAGACCGCTCGACTGCCAGGCAAGCCACAACACGTCTTCGACGCCGTCGCCGCGTCCGCCTGCCGACCGCGCCCGACCGAGGACCTTGAGCACCCTGCGCAGCGGCGCTGCCTCGATGTCGGTGAGGTCGGTGAGCAGTTCCGCGACGTCGACAGCACCCGACATCGCCAGTCGCAACAGCTCGGTCGACTCGCGGTCGCCGCCGCGCTTCATCTCGATCCGCTTCAGACCACGCCGCAAGCGCCGCAACGCAACCGGATCTGCACCGCCGAGTGGGCTCGACAACAAGGCGATCGCATCGTCGCCCGAGAACTCGGCGCTCGTCGCCTGCAGAACGAGCAGGAGCCAGGCCGCACCGCGCTGGCGCGCGAGCGGAAGTTCCGACACCGCGGTGGTGACAGGAACGCCCGCCGCCGAAAGTGCCCTGCGCAGCGGTGCGTACGACAGCGGTACCGACCGGACGATCACGGCCATGTTCGACCACGGCACGCCGTCCTGCAGATGGGCCCGGCGCATAGTGTCCGCAATCAGCGCTGCCTCCTTCGCGACCGTCGCAAGGACTCGGACTGCCACGCTGCCGTCCGGCGCGCTCTCGGGCACCATCGGACCCCTGTGCCGCGAGAGTCCCGGCAACCGGGCAGCGAGTTTGGCTGCCACGTCGGCCAGCTCGGATGCGGCACGATAGTTGGTGGCCAACACGATTCGCTGCGGCGAGTCTCGATCCACGAGATCGGCAAGCATCGTCGGCTCGGCGCCCCGGAAGGTGAACACAGCCTGATCGGGGTCGCCCGCCAGGACTACCTGATCGGAACCGGTGCCGAGCACCCGGACCAGGCCGGCTGCCTGCGGATCGAGATGCTGCGCATCGTCGACCAGTAGATGCCGGATGCGGGCACGTTCGCGCGCCAGCAACTGGGCATCGCCTGCGAAAGCCGTCAGCGCAGCACCGACGAGCTCGGCGGCGCTCAACGCAGGTGCGGTGGCCTCCGGAGCTTCGATTCCGACCGACCAGCGCAGCAACGTCGCCTGTTCGTAGGCCAGGGCAAACTTGCCGGCCGCGACCCACTCCGGTCGCGAGTGCCGCCGGCCGAGCTTGACGAGATCCTCCGGACCGATCCCACGTTCCGCGCACCGCAGCATCAGGTTCCGCAGTTCCGCCGCGAAGCCCGCCATGCCGAGGGCCGGCCGCAACCGCTCGGGCCAGAGTTCGGCACCGTCGTCGATGTCGCCGCGCAACATTTCCCGCAGCGCAGCGTCTTGCTCCGCACTGGTCATCAGCCGCGGCGGCGGGTTGCCGTGCGCGGCCGCCTGGAGCCGCAACACGGCGAACGCGTAGGAGTGCACTGTCCGAACCAGCGGCTCGCGCGTAGCACCGGACCTCACGCGCCCGCTCGCGCTCTGCAGCCCAGCCGAAATCGCCTCGCGAATCTCCACGACCGCGCGCTTGTTCGCCGCGAGAACGAGGACCGACTCCGGATCCGAGCCGTCCGCGATGCGCTGCACGGCGAGGTCGACGAGCAGCGCCGTCTTGCCCGTGCCGGGTCCGCCGAGGACCTGCCACGGCTGCCAACCGGGCCCGCCTCGACCGGGCTCGAACAGCCGCCGTTCGTCCAGCGCCCAGACGCGTGGCGGCGCGGGAACGACGGTGCGGTGGACGAGTGGCATGTCAGGCATTCCAGCACGAGGGTCCGACAAGCACCCGAGGCACTCCAACTCTCGAGGCACACTGGTTTCGTGCCCGATCTCAACGTATTTCATTTCGGCCCTGCCGACGGACCGCCGGTTCTCGCCCTGCACGGCCTGACCGGCCACGGGAAACGCTGGCAGCCCCTGGCCGAAGGGAATCTCGCGGAGGCGCGCGTGATCGCTCCCGACCTGCGCGGGCACGGCCGGTCGACTTGGGCGCCGCCGTGGAACTTCGAGACCATCGTCGCCGACCTCGTCGCGCTGCTCGAAGCAGAAGGTACGGGTCCGGTGGTGGTCGTCGGCCATTCCTTCGGCGGCGCGGTCGGTGTGCATCTGGCAGCCAGTCACCCCCAACTTGTGAAGGCGCTCGTTCTGCTCGATCCCGCGATCGCGTTGCCACCGGCAGAGCTGCTGACGGTCGCGACGTCAACCGTCGAATATCCCGATTACACCGACGTCGAGGAAGCCCGGTCGGACAAGTTGAGCGGTGCGTGGGGCGAGGTGCCCGAAGAGCTGCTCGATACCGAAATCCACGAGCACCTCAGCACGACTCGCAACGGCAGAGTCGGATGGCGTATGGGCATCCCCGCAATCACCGGCTATTGGAGTGAACTCGCCCGCGAGTTCGTCCTTCCACCACCCGGTTTGCGCGTTGCACTCGTCCAGGCGATGAAGGTGCAACCGGCGTATGTCACCGATGCATTCAAGGCAGCGCTGCGCACGCAGCTCGGCGACAACTTCACACTCCACGAATTCGACTGCGACCACATGGTGCCCCTGTCCCGCCCGCGCGAGACGGCGGAAATCGTGCGACCGCTGCTCTGATGGCTACGTCCGAAGAGGAGATCGAACACGTCCGCGAACTGGTCGCGTCGATTCCGCCGGGGAAGGTGGCGACGTACGGAGATATCGCCACCGCAGTCGGACTGTCCAGCCCGCGCACCGTCGGCTGGATCATGCGCACCGATTCGGCCGACCTTCCCTGGCACCGGGTGATCGGCGCGAGCGGCAAACCCGCACCACATCTCCGCAACCGTCAACTCGACCGGCTGGCTACCGAAGGCGTCCCCATTCTGGACGGTCGAGTCGACCTGCTCGGCGCACGTTTTCGCTTCGACCTGCACTGACGTCGTTTGCAATGCATTCCGCAACCGGCGCAGTAGCCGCGTGTGCCAGCATGGTCGCCATGCGCATCGATGCGATCGTCCTCGCCGGCGGGCGAGCAAGCCGGATGGGCGGTGTCGACAAGCCCGCCATCTCGGTCGGTGGACGCACGCTGCTACAGGCTGCACTCGATGCGACGGCGGAGTGTGAGCGGACCGTTGTGGTCGGTCCGCACCGGGCCGAGCTTCCGTCGAAAATTATTCAGACGCAGGAAGTTCCGCACGGCAGCGGTCCGGTCGCAGCAATCGGTGCAGCCCTTCGTGAGATTCCCGGCGGTGCCGAGTTGGTTGCCGTGCTCGCGGCCGACATGCCTTTCGTGCGAACAGAAGTCGTGTCGACCCTTGCCGACCGATGCACTACCGCAGCTGCCGCGTTCGCGATCGACGACGCAGGCAGGCCCCAATATCTCGTCGGTGTGTGGCGCAAGAGCTTCCTTGTCGACCGTGTTGCCGGCTTGGCGTCGCTGGTGAACCTATCGATGAAGAGTCTGCTGCCGGATGACGCTGAAACTGTTCGGCTGGAAGGTGTTTCGGACTGTGATACCGAGGAGGACGTCCGCCGCGCCACCGCCGCCATCGCTTCGAAACCCGCGACCGACATCGATGCGGCCCGCGAAACGGTCCGGCAGGGCGTTCCACTCCTCCCCGTGCGGCGAGTCCCGCTTTTGGACGCACTCGGCGCAACTCTTGCCGAACCCGTGCGAGCCGCGGCGCCCCTACCGCGATTCGACGTGTCTGCCATGGACGGGTACGCCGTAGCGGGCGACGGGCCGTGGCAACTGCGAGCCGAGATCGGCTACGCAGGTGGGACGCGCCCGAGCGCACTGCAATCGGGCGAGGCCGTGCGAATCGCGACGGGTGCACACGTCCCCGATGGCAGTACGTCCGTCCTGCGCGACGAGTTCGCCGACGCCGAATACGGCCGCCTTTCGCGAAAGCCCGAAGCTCCTGTGCGCGACGACATTCGCCGCGCCGGTGAGGACTGGCAGCCGGGCTTCGAACTTGTCCAGGCGGGTTCGGTCGTCACGCCGGCCGTGGTATCCGCAGCCGCGAGCGGCGAGGTCACAGCTGCGGAGGTCCGTGGACCGGTCCGTGCGCATGTCGTAGTGACAGGCGACGAGATCCGCCGCGATGGCCCGTTGCGATCGGGTCAGACCAGAGACTCGTTGGGTCCGGTCTTGAACGAGTTCCTGTCGTGGTGCGGAATTCGCAGCGCGACACAGGCGCACCTGCGCGACACTCCGAACGGCTTCGACGACGTTCTGACACGCGCGGTCGAGGCCCACCTCATCGTGATCGTCGGCGCAACGGGTCGCGGCGCCGCCGATCAACTGCGCGGTGCGCTGGAGCGCGCGGCAGCGACAGTCCTCGTCGAACGGGTCCGCTGTCGTCCCGGCGGCTCACAGGTGACGGCGGTACTGCCGGATGGTCGCGTGGTCCTCGGCTTGCCGGGGAACCCGTTCGCCGCAGTATCGACACTGTTGACAACGACTCCGGCGATCGTCGCCGGACTCGTCGGAAAGACCCCGCGGCCCCGCACGGTCGGCACACTCGCCAACGCCGATCAGGTCGCCGGAAACACGACTCGAATCGTCCCCGCGAGGCGGCGCGAAGACGGCTCGTGGGAGGGCGCCGCGTCTACGCGAACCGCGCATCTCGCGGGGCTCGTCGGCCAGGACGCACTCGCAATCGTCCCCCCGGATGCCGTCGTGAACGCGACAGTCGAATTGGTGATTTTCCCCAACTGAAATGTAAACGGTGCGATAAATCAGCGATTCCGAATGATGACGGCAGGCCTGGAAAGGCCGTTGTAAACGCGCCAGATCAGCGCTTCTGATTACCGTTTCCGCAGGTCGCAGTCGATTCCTTCAATTCGGATTGCCGCGCGAAGATAACCGGGGTGTTACGCCCTCCGCACACCCCAAAATGGCTGCAAGTGCGATCCATTCGGCAAGTTTGGAGCCCGTTCCAAGCGGCACCTACAGTCGTTGAACCAGCCCAATTTCGTAGAACATTCGTTCGAAAGGTGGCGTCCGTGCCGGATACCCCCGCTGCCGATTTCGGCGATCCGTTGCTGCGCATCGGTAAGTACTTCAACCGTGGCGAGCCGTCTGCCGACCTCCGTACGCTGCACCAGATCGGCGGTCGATCCGCCGACGACTTCTACCGTGACAGGTGGGCACACGACAAGGTCGTGCGCTCGACGCACGGTGTCAACTGCACCGGTTCGTGCTCCTGGAAGATCTACGTCAAGGACGGCGTGATCACGTGGGAGTCGCAGCAGACCGACTATCCGTCGGTCGGTGCGGACAAGCCCGAGTACGAACCGCGCGGCTGCCCCCGCGGAGCGTCGTTCTCCTGGTACACGTACTCGCCGGCCCGCATTCGCTACCCGTACATCCGCGGTGTGCTGCTCGAGATGTACCGGGAAGCCAAGGAGCGATTGAAGGATCCCGTCCTAGCGTGGGCCGATATCGTCGACGATCCCGAGAAGTCGAAGCGATACAAGAGCGGCCGCGGCAAGGGCGGTTTCGTTCGTGCCGAATGGTGGGAGGCAGCCGAAATCGCCGCCGCCGCACACGTTCACACCATCAAGCGCTACGGCCCGGACCGGATTGCGGGCTTCTCGCCGATTCCCGCGATGTCGATGGTCAGCCATGCAGTCGGCGCGCGATTCATCTCGTTGATCGGCGGTTCGATGCTGTCGTTCTACGACTGGTACGCCGACCTTCCCGTGGCGTCTCCGCAGGTCTACGGCGACCAGACCGACGTCCCCGAGTCGGCTGACTGGTTCGACGCGGGCTACCTCATCATGTGGGGCTCGAACGTACCGGTCACCCGAACACCAGACGCGCATTACATGACCGAAGCGCGCTACCGCGGCCAGAAGGTCGTCGTCGTGTCCCCCGACTACGCCGACAACACCAAGTTCGCCGACGAATGGCTGCCTGCCCGGCCGGGAACCGATGGGGCACTTGCCATGTCGATGGGCCACGTCATACTCAAGGAATTCTTCGTCGACCGCTCGACCGCGCCGTTCCTCGAATACGTCAAGAAGTACACGGATCTACCGTTCCTCGTCACCCTGATAGAGCGTGACGGGAAATGGCTGCCCGGAAAGTTTCTTACCGCAGCCGATCTCGGCGACGAGTCCGAGGGCGGCGATTCTCGCACTGTTCTGCTCGACACCGACAACAACCCATTCGTGCCGAACGGCTCACTCGGACATCGCTTCACGCAGTCGGGAATGGGTAAGTGGAACCTCGATCTCGAAGGCGTCGAGCCGCAACTGACCTTCGGCAGCGAGAATCCTGTCACGATCGCCCTTCCGCGCTTCGATACCGATACGCCGACGATCATCGAACGCGGCGTGCCGACCAAAACCGTTGGTGGACGACGTGTGACAACCGTGTTCGACCTGCTGTTGGCCCAATACGGGGTAGGTCGACCGGACCTGCCTGGCACTTGGCCGACCGGCTACGAGGACGGATCGCAGCCCTTCACACCCGCATGGCAAGAAGCGATCACCGGCGTACCTGCCCAGCAGGCCGCCCGGATCGGACGCGAGTTCGCAGACAACGCCGAGAAGTCGGGCGGCCGCTCGATGATTCTCATGGGCGCCGGAACCAACCACTGGTACCACTCCGATCAGATCTACCGTTCGTTCTTCACCTTGACACTGCTCACGGGCTGCCAGGGCGTCAACGGCGGCGGTTGGGCGCATTACGTCGGCCAGGAGAAGTGCCGTCCCGTGACCGGCTGGGCAACACTTGCTTTCGGCGCCGACTGGCAACGTCCCGCGCGGCAGATGCAGGGCACGATCTACTGGTACCTCGCCAACGACCAGTGGCGCTATGACCCCTACACGTCCGACGTCATGGCCTCACCGCTCGCGACCGGACAGTTTGCGGGCCGCACAACCGCGGACAACATCGCGCTGGCGAGCCGGCTCGGTTGGATGCCGAGTTACCCGACGTTCAACCGCAATCCGCTGGACATCGCTGACGAGGCCGAGCGTCTCGGCAAGGACGCAGCCACCCACGTCGTCGACGGCCTCAAATCCGGGCACCTGCGCTTCGCGTGCGAAGACCCCGATGCGCCGGAGAACTTCCCTCGTGTGCTCACGGTGTGGCGCGCCAACCTGCTGGGCTCGTCGGGCAAGGGCAACGAGTACTTCCAGAAGCACTTGCTCGGCACGGATTCCAATGTTGCTGCAACAGAGCAGAACACCGTCCGGCCCAAGGAGCTGACGTGGCGCAAGGACGCACCGGTCGGCAAGCTGGACCTTCTGCTCTCGCTGGACTTCCGCATGACGAGTACGACTTTGTTCTCCGACATCGTGCTACCGGCTGCGACGTGGTACGAGAAGCACGACCTCTCGTCCACCGACATGCACCCGTTCGTCCATGCGTTCTCACCTGCGATTTCACCGCCATGGGAGACGAAGACGGACTTCGAGGCTTTCCACCGCATTGCACGCGGGTTCTCTTGGCTCGCAGAGAAGCACCTCGGCGTTCGGAAGGACGTCGTCGCCGTTCCGCTGATCCACGATACGAACGATGCGACGGCCCAACCTGGTGGGCGGGTGCTCGACTGGAAAGCCGGAGAGTGCGAACCGATTCCGGGCAAGACGATGCCGCGTCTGATCACCGTCGAGCGTGACTATCCAGCAATCGCCGAGAAGATGGCGGCACTCGGACCCATGGTCGAGGCCGTTGGGCTGACGACGAAGGGCGTCACCACACACCCGGACGCTGAAGTCGAGTACCTCAAGGGGCACAACGGCGTGGTCGCCTCCGGCGTCGCCGCAGGTCGACCGTCACTCGCTAAAGACACGCATGCGGCGGAAACGATCCTCGCGCTGTCCGGGACGACCAACGGCCGGCTTGCCGTCGAAGGGTTCGAAGCACTGGAGCGGCGAACAGGTACCAAGCTCGCCGACCTCGCCGCCGAGCACGAAGGCAAGCGAATCACGTTCGCGGACACACAGGCTCGTCCGGTGCCGGTCATCACCTCGCCGGAGTGGTCGGGCAGTGAAACGGGCGGCAGGCGGTACTCGCCGTTCACGATCAATACCGAACGGCTGAAGCCGTGGCACACCCTCACCGGTCGGCAGCATTTCTATCTCGATCATGACTGGATGTCGGAACTGGGCGAGCAACTGCCCACCTTCCGGCCACCCCTCGACATGACCGCCTTGTTCTCGGAGCCCGCGGTAGGCGACGTCGGGAATGCCGGTGTGACGGTTCGCTTCCTGACGCCGCACTCGAAATGGTCGATCCACTCGGCATACCAGGACAACCTGCACATGCTGACGCTTTCCCGCGGTGGGCAATGTATCTGGATGTCGGACAAGGATGCTGCGAAGATCGGGGTCGCCGACAACGACTGGATCGAGTGCACCAACCGCAACGGCGTCGTCAATGCTCGCGCCATCGTCAGCCACCGCATGCCTGAGGGCACGGTCTTCATGTACCACGCGCAGGACCGCGCGATCGACGTACCGCGCACCGAGAAATCGGGCAAACGCGGCGGCATCCACAACGCGCTGACGCGAATCATGATCAAGCCGACGCACATGATCGGCGGCTACGCCCAGCAGTCGTTTGCCCTGAACTACCACGGCCCCACCGGAAATCAGCGTGACGAGGTCACGACAATCCGCAGGCGCTCGCAAGAAGTGGAGTACTGACGCATGAAAATCATGGCCCAGATGGCGATGGTGATGAACCTCGACAAATGCATCGGGTGTCACACCTGCAGTGTCACGTGCAAGCAGGCGTGGACAAACCGCGGCGGCGTCGAGTACGTGTGGTTCAACAACGTGGAAACCCGCCCGGGGCAGGGCTATCCGCGCCAGTACCAGGATCAGGACAAATGGAAGGGCGGCTGGGTTCTCAACAAGCGTGGAAAGCTCACGCTGCGAACAGGTTCCCGCCTGCGCCGGTTGCTGAACATTTTCGCCAACCCCGATCTCCCGACGGTGTCGGACTACTACGACCCGTGGACGTACGACTACGAGAACCTGCTCTCCGCACCGGCGGGTGACACGACGCCGGTCGCGCGACCGAAGTCGCTGATCACCGGTGACGACACCAAGGTCACGTGGGGCGCGAACTGGGACGACGACCTCGGTAGCGGTCCCGAACAGGTCGGGAAAGACCCTCTGCTCGGCAGGCTTTCGGAGAAGGTGAAGCTCGAGTTCGAGCAGACCTTCATGTTCTACCTCCCCCGCATCTGTGAGCACTGCCTCAATCCTGCGTGCGCGGCGGCCTGCCCGTCCGGCGCGATCTACAAACGCAGCGAGGACGGCATCGTTCTCGTCGATCAGGACAAGTGTCGCGGGTGGCGCCAATGCGTTACGGGCTGCCCGTACAAGAAGATCTACTTCAACCACAAGACCGGCAAAGCCGAGAAATGTACGTTCTGCTACCCGCGCGTCGAGGTCGGAATCCCGACAGTGTGCTCGGAGACGTGCGTCGGCCGACTGCGCTACATCGGCGTAATGCTCTACGACGCAGACAAAGTGCTCGAAGCGGCCTCGGTGACCGACGACAAGGATCTCTACCCGTCCCAGCTCGGCGTCTTTCTGAATCCGCACGACCCGCGTGTCGTTGCCGAAGCCGAACGAGCGGGAATCAGCACCGAGTGGATCGAGGCGGCTCAGAATTCGCCGATCTACAAGCTGATCGTCGACTACCAGGTTGCCCTTCCCCTACACCCGGAATACCGGACGATGCCGATGGTCTGGTACGTCCCACCGCTCTCACCGATGGTCGACGTGCTGTCGGAGACCGGGCACGACGGCGAAAGCGCGCGAAATCTGTTCGGCGCCATCGACGCATTGCGAATCCCCGTGGAGTACCTGGCCGAGCTGTTCACGGCGGGCGACGTCGGACCGGTCCGTGCGGCACTGCAGCGGTTGGCGGCAATGCGTTCGCACATGCGGTCGGTCAATCTCGGCGACGAGCCCGATTCCGGTATTGCCGAATCGGTTCGCCTGTCGAAGGGCGAGATCGAGGCAATGTACCGATTGTTGGCCATTGCGAAATACGAGGATCGCTACGTCATTCCGAACGGGGCAGGCACCGACGCGCATCGTCTCGACGCGCTCGCCACCGGCTGCAGCCTCGATGGCGACGGCGGACCAGGCATGTCGGCCTTCGATGCGATGGACGAGAAATTTCACCTCACACAACAACCCGAAGATGTGAACGGTGCTGCACCAGAGGAGAAGTCGACCCGGCTGAATCTCCTCAACTGGGACGGCAAATCCACCACCGGGCTGCTACCGAAGAAGGAAACGGTTCGATGAGTCTGCTCAAGCCGCGACGCAAACTCGCCGCACCGGACGACATGGCCGAGCTCGACCGGCGCCTCGTGTGGCGCATCGCCGCGTTGCTGCTCGACTACCCGACCGAGCAGACGATGACGATGCTCAACCAATTGCAAACGGCAGCAATAACGTTGCCGCAGCATACGGGTCGACCACTGCTGTCGTTCATCGAACATGCGCAGCGAACGTCGTGGTTCACGTTGACGAAGTCTTACGTCGACACGTTCGACATGAAGCGTCGCAGCTGCCTGCACCTGACGTACTACGCCTACGGTGACACTCGTAAACGCGGGATGGCTCTGCTTCGCTTCAAGCATGCGTACAAGACCGCGGGCGTCACGCTGGGCGATCACGAACTGCCCGACCACTTGTCGGTCGTGCTGGAGTTCGCCGCAACGATCGATCCGGTTGCCGGTGAACGCCTGCTCGGGGAGCACGTACCGGTTCTCGAGTTGCTCCGACTCTCGTTGCACGACAGCGAGTCTCCGTATGCCGGGGTACTCGATGCCGTCTGCGCGACGTTGCCGCCGATCACCACGGCAGACCGCCGCAAAATCACCGAACTCGCCGCACAGGGCCCGCCTGACGAAGAAGTCGGGCTGGAGCCGTTCTCGATGGACCCGCAGATGCACCTGGCCGAGATGGGCGGTCGGCGATGAACAGCCTCCTGTGGTTGACCCTTCCCTACATCGCGTTCACGTCGTTCGTGCTCGGCCACATCTGGCGCTACAAGAGCGACCAGTTCGGCTGGACCACGCGGTCCTCGCAGTTGCACGAGAGCAAGCTGTTGCAGCTCGGCAGCCCGCTGTTCCATTTCGGTATGCTCGCCGTAATCGGTGGTCACGCAATGGGTTTGCTGATCCCGGAAAGTTGGACCCACGCGATCGGCATCTCGGAGCACCAGTACCACATCGTGTCCGTCACCGGCGGAACGCTCTCCGGCGTAGCGGTCATCGCTGGTATCGGCATCCTGTTGTATCGAAGGATCAAGGTCAAAGCGGTGCGGAAGGCGACGAGCCGCAGCGACGTCGTCATGTATGTTCTGCTCGGCGCCGCACTGCTGTCCGGGATGTGGAACACAGTGGGCGGCAACCTCATCGGCGGTCCGTACAACTACCGCGAGACGGTGTCACCCTGGTTCCGCAGCGTGTTCAGCGTGCACCCCATGCCCGAACTGATGGCGAACACGCCGCTGAGTTTCCAGGTCCACAATCTGATCGTGTTGACGCTCATCGGAATCTGGCCGTACACACGCCTCGTCCACATGTTCAGTGCGCCGGTCGGCTACCTGGTTCGGCCCTACGTCGTCTACCGCAGCAAGGACCCCGTCGCGCCCGCCAAGAGCCGTTACGCCAAGGCGTGGGAATCACCGGTCGCGCCGCCGGCGCGGCGCTGGTAGCTACTCCTCGCAGGCCGGGGCGGGTGCGTCCTGATTAGCAGGCTTCCCCGGCTTGTTCAGGTAGACGACGTCGAGAATGAGCGGTTCGGAGCCGAGGTTGCGATCGTCGTGAATGCCGGGCGCGACCTCGACGAGGCTGCCCGCCGGGAGTACCTGTGCCGCGCAATTGTCGCGCTGATGCGTCAGCACTCCCGAACGAACCAGGCCTATCACCCGGCCCTCGTGATAATGCCAGCCCGATGACCCGCCAGGTGCAATGGTGACCTCGCGGACGGCGAAGTCGGTGACGTCGCCGAGGTAGGACACCAACGCCGCAGGAATTGCACCTTGCGCCAGCGGCGTCGCCGTCACGCCGCTACTGGGTGTCGCGTGGGCGGCTGTCGGCGCCAAGAGTGCTGCTGACAGTGCCAGTCCGGCGGTGACGGTGCGCATCGACTACTCCGCGCAGGCGGGTGCGGGTGCGTCCTCGAACAGGGGCTTGCCTTCCTGGACGAAGTAGACGACGTCCATCACGACAGGCACGGTGCCGAGGTTGTTGCCCTCGTGGACGTTGGACGAACCCGCAGCCTCGTCGATGATCTCGCCGGCCGAGTAGATCGCAGGCACGCAGTCGGGTCCCGGGTGGGTGAGTACACCCTGACGAATGACGCCCATGACACGGCCGTCGTGGAAGTGCCATCCGGTCGTACCGCCCGGGGCGATGGTGATCTCCCGGACGACAAAGCTTTTGGCGCCACCGACGAACGGCGCGAGCACAGCCGGAATGTCTCCCTGCGTGAGCGTCTGGGCGGTGACACCGGAACTGGGAGTCGCGCCGGCGACGGCCGGGATCATCGCGATGGACGCGGCGAGAAGAACGGGCGAACCGCGCAGGAGTCGATGCATGGCGACAGGCTAGTCCATGTATGGCGAATCCGTAGGTGCGACAGCACTCCCATCTGGTACGAGTGAAGCCATGGACCGCAGACAGCTCCTTCAGTTGGGCGCTGTAGCAGCGGTGGCTGCGTGCGCGCGACCCGCCGACGACGCTGCGGCGACCTTCCCCGCGCCTCCCCCGCCCACGCGCCGCGTCGAACCCGCCGGGACGATCAACGGATCCTTCGGGTCCATGGCGCGGGGCGGCGCCGAAACGGCCTGGACCCTGGTCCGACCGGAAGCGGAGGGTCCGCTGCGTCCGGTCATCGCGTTGCACGGCAAGGGCGGGGATCACTCGATGGCATTCGATCTGGGTGCCGAAGATGCTCTCCGACGAGCGGTCGAGAGCGGTGTGCCACCGTTCGCGGTCGTCGGAGTCGACGGCGGAGATGGATACTTCCATCGACGATTGTCGGGCGAAGACGCTGCGAAGATGGTGGTCGACGAACTGATACCCATGCTCACCTTCATGGGCCTCGACACCTCACGGCTCGGACTACTCGGGTGGTCGATGGGCGGATATGGTGCGCTGCTGATCGGTTCGCAACTCGGACCCGGTCGTGTCGCCGCGATTGCCGCAGTGAGTCCCGCGCTCTGGACGTCGGCGAGCGAGACGGCGCCGGGAGCGTTCGACGGTGCTGCGGACTACGCGGCGTTCGACATCTTCGACCGGGTCGACGAGCTGTCGGCGATACCGCTGCAGATCGACTGTGGCGAATCGGACCCGTTCTACACCGCGACAGTCGACTTCGTCGGAAGGTTGTCGCGTTCTCCTGCAGGCGGATTCAGTCCTGGCGGACACGATCCCACCTACTGGCGGCGGGTGTTGCCAGCCGAAATCGATTTCCTGGGAAGGCAACTCGCGCTCTAGCGTTCGTGGACGTGCGCCGCCGGATGGTTGCTTATTCGGCTTGCACGCAATTGCTGTGGGTAGTCAGCATAGCATGCGGGTTCGGAACGCACGCCTTTCTAGCCCGCCACCAGGTGGTGGCGGGCTGATCGGGACGGTGTCTTAGAAGGGTGGCGGTTCGTCGTCGCCGGCGTTGTGGGCGCGTTCGCTGCGGATCCGGGCGGCGTGTTGTTCGGACCTGGTGCGGGTCTTCGGGTCGGGCACCTGTTCGGTGTCCGGGCGGGTGGGTTCTGTGCCGCCGAGCAACGGGATCGGGCCGGTCGCCGCCACCGGATAGGTCATGCCGAGCGGTGAGGTGATGGTCAGGGTGCCGTCCTCGTGACGGGTCAGCTCCCACCCACCGAACGTCTTGCCGCGGTGATGCTTACGGCAGAACGGTCCCAAGTTCTCGACCGCAGTCTGGCCGCCGTCGGCGGGGTTGACGTGGTTGTAGGCCTTGTTGTGGTCGATATCGCAGTCCCAGGCGGGTACATCGCAGTGGGGGAACATGCAGGAACCCCACAACGCCCGCACATAGTCCTGCTGTCGTTCCGATGGCCGATAACCACCGGCAGACTGTTCAGGAGGGTCGCCCGAGGGTGTCGCAGCGGCGGCAGCAATGGCCGACGCGGTGTCATCGACTGGATCGGCCTGACCGGTGTCCATCTGATGTGTCGGTGTAACACCAGCCGCGGCTGTGTTCTTCGCGGCGGCAGCACCGTCGGGGTCGAGCAACGGCCGAATCGTCGCAGTCGCGGCGATATCGCGGGCTTGGTCGGCGTCGATGATGCCGAACCCGTCCAACCACCCCGGCTGCTCACTCGTACCGTCCACGGTCGCCCGAGTCGCGATGACATGCACCAACGCCTTCCGCGCCA
>NZ_JAEMNW010000014.1 GCF_016481275.1 Antrihabitans auranticaus
GCAACTCAACAACCGCCCCCGCAAAACTCTCGGCTGGAAAAAGCCGGCCGAAGTCCTCGACGAGCTACTGTCCAATCCACCAAATCCACCCGCTGTTGCAACCACCGCTTGAATCCGCCCGAGAATAGGGCCCGAAAGCTGGTGCGACTCCCTAGCCGGGGTGCGGCGTGGGACGGGAGGGGCGGCGGGCGCCAGGAGCGGAATGGCTTCCGACGGAATGGATCCGGGGCCGACGACGGGATCTACCCCGCAGAATTCGCCAGAATCGCCGCGACGATTTCCTGCGATTTGTTTCCGATGTCGGTGTCACCGCACACGACCGCCTCGGCGACGACGTTCGACTGCACGCCCATGGTGTGCTGGCAGACGTATCCGGTCGTCACGCCCTCGGGAACGGTCCTGTTCTGGACGATCACGTTGTCGCGGCTTTCGACCGCGGCCAATGTCGCGTTGACGGTGCTTCCGTCCTGGTTGTCGAACTGGATCGATCCGGCGCAGCTCTGCCACTGCGCTTTCGAGTCGTCGAGCACCTTCGTCGCCCGATCGGCCGACGGCAGGAGAGCCACCGATTGGTCGACGATGTAGTACACCGCTGCCGACTCGGACGTCGAAGACAGACTTTGCCGCAGCGCGGTGTAACCGGTGTCGGCGTAGACCTGACTCTCGAGCGGATAGATGGAACCGACGCATTCCGGTCGCCTGAAGTCTCCCGAGGCATCGAGCAGGGCGGCCGACGTCGACGCAGCTTCCAGTGGCTGACCCGTCATTGTTGCGAGTTGCTCCGCGCTCACCAGCAGGCCGTTCGCCCGGGATGCCGGCACGAGGGACGAATCAGGAGCTACTTCCCCCGAACTCGCGCCGGGACTCGCACCCGGCGCTGCGGACCCACCCGAGTCCGACGAACGTTGCGACAACACAACTCCGACTGCAACTGCGGCGGCAACGAGTATTGCCGCCACTGCGGCAATCACCCAGGTCCGACGGCTTCGCGCAGGTTTCGCCTCCCGCGTTCCTACGTCAGCCGGTGTCGGCGCAACTACCGGAGCCTTGGCAGCCTGCCTAGGTGGTGGTGCGACCCGCGATGGCTGCGCGGCAGGCGTCTTCGCGGCGGGCTGACCGATCATCGTCGCGTGGTCGGTACGTGGTTGCGCAGCCACGACATCGGCGAGAGCCTGCGCAAATTCGGAACAGGATCCGTAGCGGTCGGCGGGGTCTTTTGCCATGCCTTTGGAGATGACGGCGTCCAGGACCGCAAGATCTGGGCGACGGTCCGCCATTCTCGGTGGGGGCGACGTCAGATGGTTGCTGATGATCACTGCCGCATTCGAGTTGTCGAACGGTGGTTTTCCGGTCAGCAGGTGAAAGGCAGTCGTCGCCAGGGCGTATTGATCGGCCTGCCCGTCCAGCGTTGCCCCCATGAGCTGCTCCGGCGCCGCGTAAGCGATCGAGCCAACGGTCATGTTCGTCGCCGTCAGCCCACTGGCGTCGTCCATCTTGCGCGCAATACCGAAGTCGGACAACAAGACTCGACGACGCCGCGACTCCGGCTCCGAATCGCTGAGCAGAATGTTGGCCGGCTTCACGTCACGATGAAGCAGGCCCCGCTCGTGCGCGTGATCGAGCGCGTCGGCGACCCCGGTGACGATCTCGGCGGCGAAGTGCGGCGGCAGACCTGCCGGGAAGCGCCCGCGGAGCAGAACCGCCGCGTCAGTTCCCTCGACGTAATCCATCGTGATCCACAGCTGACCGTCGAATTCGCCGCGATCGTGCACCGCGACGATATGCGGGTGCCACATGCCCGCTGCGAGGTCGGCTTCGCGGACGAATCGCTGCCGGAACTCGTTGTCCGCAGTAAGCGCGGCGGGCAGGATCTTCAGAGCCTCGCGGCGTGGCAGCCGAGGATGATCGACGAGGTAGACCTCACCCATACCGCCGGAACCAAGCATGCGCACGATGGTGAAGCCTGCGAACACGGAACCGGCGGGCAGCGGCATGCGCGAAAGTGTACAACCAAACCGCATCGCTCCAGGGTTTTCCGGGGCGCTACGGCGGCCTGCCACGCGTACGATAAGCCACGCAAACCCGGCGTGAGAGAGCGAGCGGCCGCAATGAACCCGAGCAACCCCGTAGTGGAAATTCGGGAATGGGGCCGCCGTCCCCGCCGAATCGAGTTGAGTGGTCCGATCCTCGTCGGCCGCGATTGCGCCGGCGAGAACCTCGCCGACACAGAAGTGTCTCGCGAACACCTGCGCATCGTGCCGAGCCCGACAGCGCTGTCCGTCGTTGATTTGGGCAGCCGCAACGGGACGACGCTCAACGGCGTCGCACTGCATGGCCGCGCGGATCTGCGCCTGGGAGATGTTCTGCGCCTAGGGCATTCCGAGATCATCGTGATTTCGGTACCGACCGTCCGCGGCGCCGAAAAAGCCGCGCCCGAGCCGGAGTCAGATCACGACTCGACCCGCCTCGGCATCAGAGTCGGCGCTCCCCCGCCGCCGCGCGCGGCTGTCGAACCGACGCGAATGGTCGCTCTGGCAGAGCGAGTGCTCGGCATCGACCCGACCGGCAAGCGTGAATTGTTCCCGGCTTACACCGATCTACCGAAGAAGCTGCCTCTGCTGGCGTGGCAGGCGATCCGGGTGGTCAGCATCCTGACCTACCTCTTCGTGATCGTGCTGCTCTTCGTTCGTCCTGCGGCAGGGCTGTTCATCTTCTTCGGCGTCATCGTCCCGGTCCTGCCTGCCCTCTTCCTCGTCGCACCTGGACTGTGGCGCAACATCTGTCCGCTCGCCGCGACCAACCAGATTCCCCGCGTGCTCGGTTTCACTCGCGCGTTGAACCCGCCCGACTGGGTGCGCAATCGCGGCTACCTGGTTGCGATGGCGCTGTTCTTCGGGATTGCGGGTTCGCGGCTCGCGGGGCTCGACCAGAGCGCTGCGGCGACCGGTGTGGTCCTCGCACTTGTTGCCACAGTTGCGTTTACAGGCGGCTATGTCTTCAAGGGCAAGAGTGGCTGGTGCAGCAGCATCTGCCCGCTCTTTCCCCTGCAGCGCGCCTACGCACAAACCCCGTTCGTCACCGTCCCGAACAGCCACTGCCCGTCCTGCGTCGGGTGCGCGAAGAATTGCTACGACTTCAAGCCGCGGGCGGCCTATCAAGCCGACCTTGTCGATCCGGACCGAAGCTGGACCGCGCAGCGCAAGCTGTTCGTCGCCGCGCTACCGGGCTTCATCCTCGGGTTCTTCACCGCGGTGGGCCAGGATCTCCCCGCGCTGGAAAAGTACGGTCTGCTAGGGCTTTTCGTTCTCGTCAGCGTCGGGTCCTACTTCGCGATCGAGGCGGTGTCGCCTCTCAGCCCGGCCATGGTGGCGATCGGGTACGCGGCAGCGGCGCTCAATATCTTCTACTGGTTCGTCGGGCCCGTCGTCGCGTCGTCTTTCGCCGAGGTGACCGGTATCGAGGTTGCGTGGCTGCGCTGGTTGATCAGTACCGCGGTCGCCGTGGTGACGCTGCTATGGATCGCCCGAACTCGGGTCACCGAACTGCAATTCGCGTGGACGTCGGGCACGCGGACCGACCCCGTTCGGTTGTTGCCACTCGAGCCCGTCGCCGCGGCCGGCGGCGAGGGGGCGGCGCGGGTCCGCTTCGGAACCGACGGTGTTCCCGTTGCCGCCGAAGTCGGCACGAGCTTGCTCGAGATTGCCGAGAAGAACAAGCAACCCATCGAGGCCGGTTGCCGGATGGGCGTGTGCGGCGCCGACCCGGTCGCCGTCCTGGACGGGATGTCTTGTCTGTCCGCGCCGGAACAGGACGAACAGAACACACTGCGACGCCTCGGTCTCGGCAAGACCACGCGCATGGCCTGCTGCGCACGGATCGAGTCCGGCACCGTCACGATGTCGCTCACTCCGGAGCCCGGCGACGGCGCGGGCGCGAAGCCGACAAGGTACGACCGTTCGATCGTCAGCGTCGTCGTTATCGGCGGCGGAATTGCCGCGGTGACTGCAGCCGATTTCGTGCGACGCGGGCATCCCGACTGCGAGATTCACCTCGTCGGGCGGGAGTCGCATGCGCTCTACAACCGGATGGGGATCTCGCGGCTCGTCTACGGCCGGTCCGCGATGCAGGGCCTCTACCTGCTTCCCGAGCAGTGGTACGACGACCACGGTGTCCATGCATGGCTCAACACGATGGCACGACGCATCGACGTACCGTCGCAACGCGTTCTGCTCGGCACTGGTGAAGCCCTGCCATACGACCGCTTGATTCTTGCGATGGGCTCGAGCGCGACCGTACCGCCGACTCCTGGCCTGGACCGGGAGGGAAGTTTCGTCCTGCGCGAAGCCGGTGACGCGATGCGGATCCGCGCATACGCCCAGCAGCACGACTGCCGCCGAGCCGTCGTGGCCGGCGGTGGGCTGCTCGGGCTCGAAGCCGCGTACTCGTTGCACCTGCTCGGGTTGCAGGTGACCGTACTCGAACGTGGCGACAGACTGCTGAGCAGGCAGATCGATCCGCGCTGCTCCGAGCATGTCGCGCAGCACTTCAAGAACCAGGGCATCGAGATACTGCGACGCGCCGAGACCGACCGCGTCGTCGGTGCGCCGGGTGTAACCGGGGCTCTGCTGAAGGACGGTCGCGAACTACCGTGCGACGTCTTCCTCACCGCCGTCGGCGTTCGACCCAATGCCGACCTCGCCCGCGAGGCGGGAATCCCGGTCGGCAAGGGCGTTCTTGTCGACGACCGGATGCGCACACGGACGCGCTGGGTCTATGCCGCCGGTGATGTCGCCGAACACGACGGACACGTCTGGGGGCTCTGGCCTGTTGCGGTCGAGCAGGCGGAAGCGGCAGCCGTGAATGCGCTCGGCGGCGAGATGGTCCTGACCTCGGAGACCCCCGCGACGATTCTGAAAGGCGTTGACCTCGAGCTTTTCTCGATCGGCAAGGTGACGCCGGCGGCGACGGACGAGGTCATCGTCATCGACCGGCCGGCGCGACGTTCGTATCGGCGTTTGATACTGACGCACGGCCGGGTCGTGGGCGCGACGGTTCTGGGCCACCATCCCGCTGATGTGACGGCCGCGCAGAAGGCGGTGAAAAGCCGGACCCAGGTCGCCCCGACCGCGGTCAACGCGCTCCGCGCCGGGGACTGGAGTGTGCTGGCGGCGGAACGGTCCGCAGCGCGCTAGCACTCACCCGCTAGCGCATACCACCTGCGACATGGGTAACGATCCAGTCGCCGACCCGCAGGTTCCACCCCGGTTCCAATCGGGCTGGGGTGGAGCCGATCTGGGTCCACGTCTCCGCACCGGTCGGTGCGATAAAGGTCCCCGCGGGGGTGCCTGCGTCGCGCACGAACACACCGCCCCGGTCCACCGTGACGTATGCGTGCACCCGCGACACGTACGGGTCGTACTCGACGACGATCGGTGACGCCGACGCGTTCGCGACGAGGTCGTCCGAAAGCGGCGCACGCCCGATGACGTAGGGCCGATCCAACGGGTACACGGCGCCGTCGGATGTCGTCAGCACACCGATCACCGGTGTCGCAGCGGCTGTCTCGACCGGCGTCCGGAACGCCGGTGTCGCGGCTGCTTTAGACGGAATCCGTACCGTTGCAACAGTTTCCATGTGATCCGGCGAGGAGACAGCTACACCGCCACGAACCATGACGAATCCGCTGCCTGGCACGACACCTGCCCGTAGGTCCGTGAGCGCGCGCGGCGGTGCCGCGGGGCGGCCACCTTCGTAGATGCCGACACTCTGCGCGGTGTCGGGAACGGGCGCGCTCGCCCAGCGCGGACCGTCGACACCCGACAGGGTTCGGCCGCCTTCACGCGCTCGAATGTCGGCCGTGACCGCGCCCTTCAGAAGAACGAGAACTCCGTCGGCGGTCGGGGCGAGAACACCGAATCTGAGCCCCCTGGCAGGGCCGAATGCGATCGGCGCCAGGCGCTCGGGCAATCCGGCGCCAGGGTGCTGCGTGCGAGCGGCGGCGTCGACCGCCACGAGTAGTTGCCGCACGGTTTCGTCGTCGCCACCGGCGTATGCGACCACGTCGCCGAAACGCGCGATCAGGCCGTCGCCACTTGCGACACCAACTGTGAATGGTCTCTGCTGCACACCGGCCGCCCTTCGTCGGATCGCGTCGTCATCATAATCGCGCGGGGCACCCGACTGCCGCGCGGAAACGACCGGCAGCTTCAATGAACCACAGAACACCGAACCACAGAACACCGAAGCACAGGACACCGTGTCGCTGTGCTGTTCACCAGGAGGTTGGCATGTCGTTGAAGCAAGAGACCGCGGTAGCGATTCTCAGCGCGATCAAGAAGTCTGCCGATTCGGGACTCGTAACGAGCGAAGGCCTGAAGCACTTGGCCGAGGCCTACGCGGCCGTCGTGGATCACGTCGATTCCGACACCTCGGGCCGTTAGGTCACGCGCGTGACCGAGCCCCGCGACACTCGCGTCGAGCTGCCCGCAATCGCGGTCGCAGCCTTGGAGTGGGGTCCGGTGGACGGCCCGCTCGCGCTCTGCCTGCACGGCTTCCCCGATACGGCGTGGACGTGGCGATTCCTGGGGCCGATGCTTGCCGAACGCGGTTGGCGGGTCGTTGCCCCGTTCTCCCGCGGCTATGCGCCGACGTCGATCCCGGACGACGGCAGCTTTCACGTCGGCGCCCTGATGCAGGACGTCCTGGGGATTCACGAAGCCCTGGGCGGTGACGACCGTGCAGTCGTCATCGGGCACGACTGGGGTGCGGTCACTGCGAACGGGCTCGGCGCGTTTCGCACGTCGCCGTTCCGGAAAGTGGTTTCGCTTGCGGTGCCTCCCATTCCGGCGTTCACACCGTCCCGCTCGGTGGCCGATCTGATCGCCATGCCGCGGCTGCTCGCGACGCAGTTGCCCATGAGTTGGTACATGATGTTCGTCCAGCTGCCGGGAGTCTCGGAAGATCGCCTGGAACGATTGGTGCCTTTCCTCTGGCGCCGGTGGTCGCCCGGTTTCGATGCGACAGAAGATCTCCGCCACGTTGCGGACTCGCTGTATCCGAGCGAAAACCGTACCGCCGCATTGAGTTACTACCGAGCCGCGTTGCGACCAAGCAAGCCGCCGGCCGCCTACCGCGCCGCGCAAGCAGCCTGGACCCAGGCGACCCGCGTACCCACGCTCTACCTGCACGGCGTCGACGACGGCTGCATCTCCGTCGACTTTGCGGATCGGGCAGCGGGGGTACTACCGGAGGGCAGCGCTGTCGAGCGGATCAGCGGTGCCGGGCACTTCCTCCAGCTAGAGCAGCCGCAGGAGGTCAATGCCCTCATCGCCGACTTCATCGGCAACGGATAGCCGGATCACACGCCCTTCGGCGCTGCCTGCGCCATGAAGCCGAACAGGTAACCCGCGACGCGGCGCAACTGAATCTCTTCGGCGCCCTCGGTGATTCGGTAGCGACGGTGGTGGCGGTAGATGTGCTCGAACGGCTTGTGGCGTGAGTAGCCGAGCCCGCCATGGACCTGCATTGCGCGGTCGGCCGCCTCGCAGCAGAGCCGGTTCGCCCAGTAATTGCACATCGAGACTTGATCGGACACCGAAAACGGGCCGTCGCGGTCCATCGACCACGCGGTCTTGTGAATCAAGACGCGCAGCATCGTGCATTGCGTGTGCAATTCGACAAGCGGAAATTGAATCGCCTGATTCGACGCGAGCGGCTTCCCGAAAGGCTTGCGCTGCTTGGCAAACTCTACAGATTGGTCGATACAGTACTGAGCCGCACCGAGACTCGACGCGGCCTGCCGAATCCGGTTCTCGTTGAAGAAGTGCTGGACGACTGCCAGGCCGCGCCCCTCCGTGCCGAGTATCGCCGTGTCCGGCACTCGCACGCCGGTCAGCGACACACGCGCGTGGTCGGTCGGCATGTTGAACGTCCAGAGATACTCCTCGACGACGAACCCCGCCGTGCCCATTGGTACCAGGAATGCCGTGATCCCCGCACCGTCCCCCGCGTTTCCCGACGTGCGGGCAAAGATCAGATCTGCGGCCGCGGTATGGACGCCGGTGTTCCATGTCTTGGTGCCGTTGATGATCCAGTCGTCACCGTCACGGACCGCGGTGGTCTCCATGTGCGTGGCGTCGGACCCGTGCTCGGGTTCGGTGATGCCGAACGCGAAGAACCGCCGCCCGGCTGCCAGATCGTCGACCCATTCGGATTGCTGTGCGGGAGAACCATATTCGAGCATAAGCAGCAGACCGACGTTATTGCCGACGATCGCATGCTCGTTCTGCAGATCGCAGTGTAGCCCGAGGCCGCGCCGCGCCAGGTGCTCGCGAATCACCGCCATACCGAGGTTGGTGCCGTCGCGTCCGCCGTATTCCTGTGGGAACGGGTAGCGCAAATGCCCGGCGACGTCTGCCCGACGGCGGGCTTCCGCGAGCAGCGCCTCCCATTCCGCGTTCGGCAATCCCCCGCGTTCCCAGTCGGTGCGCGCGTCTTCCCGCCTGTGGTCGAAGAAACGGATGTTGTCGTCCTCCTGCTCGAGGGGAACGATCTCCGACTCGATGAACTCGTCCAGCTCAGCCAGGTAGGCGACGAGCTCGGCGGGAAGGTCGAAATCCATTGCTACTCCTCGATTTCAGGGGATGTGGGCCGCAGCAGCATCAACAGATCCCACTCGATTTCGTGGATCCGGCGGCCACTTGCCGCCATGACCACATTGCGCACGGTGCCGTCCAGATGCGCGGCGGCTTGGCTCGCCAAACCCACACCCCACCACAGTGTGACCAGCACCTTCCACCAGCGGAATCGATCCTCATCGAAGGTGCCGCCTGCCTTCTCGTACGCGGACACGAACACGTCGCGGTTCGCGAATCCACCTATCTCACGGTCGTCTTCGCGAAATCGCCACATCCGCAGGGCCGACCACGCGGCATCGCGCATCGGGTCGCCGAACCGGTGTGCACCCTCCCAGTCCAGTACGGCACGCAGGCCGTCGGGGCCGACGATGATGTTCCCGTTACGGATGTCCGTGTGTACCAGGGCAGGCCGTTGCAACGGTTCGGGCCGGTGTCGTTCCAGCCAGCGCAGCGCATAGGTGAAGACGCGCCGATCCGCGAGCAAGGTTCCGACAGCCGCCGTCAGCTCCGCGAGCAACTGTGCCGCCGGATCGACATCGGGCGATCCGGGGAGACTTTCTGGCGCCAACGCAGGATCGATGCTGTGCAACGCGGCCATCGCGGCGCCCAGTTGCGCAGCGACCAGGTCACCGATTCCCTCCTGCTGGACGAGTCGTAACACTTTGCGCGGCACGGTCTCACCGTCGACGCGCTCCGACAGCAGGAACGGTCCGCCGACGAAAGCCGCGTCGTCACAGGTCGCGATGACCGCGGGGACCGGCACGCCGTGTGCCCGCGCAAGCTCGCGAACCGCTGCCTCCGTCGAGACGGAGACGATCCCGACCGCGCTCGGGACAATGGTGGCGACCAGGGCGTGAGTGGTGTCGCCGGTGTCCGCGTCCAGCAGCACGTTCCGCCTTCGCGCACCGGCCGAGACGGGTACGACGTTCCCGACCTGCACCGGCCGGCCCCATTCACCGGTCAGGAAACGTGCGAAACCGGCAGCGAGGTCGTTCACTCGGCTTCCCATTCGTCGTAGCCAGGCTTCGCAATCGCGAGGTCGCCGCGGACGACGGCTACGAGCGCCTCCCATTCGGCGCGTTCGTCGCCTTCGGGGAGCGCCGCGAGGACGTCGCTCTCGCGCTTCGCGGACTCGGCGCGGAGTTCGACCTCGCGCTGCACGATGCGGGCCAGATTGGCGCCCACGCGTGCCTGGTGCTGCAACGACGGCGGAAGCGCCGGCAGCAACGTGTCCTCGAGCAATTCAGCAAGCGTGGCCAGTAGTTCGGACGCCGTCGGTCGATACTGCATCTGTCCGACTGTAGTTCGGACACGACGAACCGGCCCCCGAGTCCATGTAACCTCTCACGCATGCCAAAGTTCACTCAGACGCGCAGCACCGTCGTCAACGCCGATTCGGCAGCAGTTCACGCTCTGCTCAACGACTTCCACCACTGGAGTGCATGGTCGCCGTGGGAGAAGAAGGACCCGGAGCTGAAGCGCACTTTCACGGGTGCCGAGCAGGGCACCGGCGCGAAATACGCGTGGGAGGGCAACAAGCAGGTCGGCACCGGCCGCATGGAGATCACCGGCTCGACGCCGCAGCGTGTCGACATCGACCTGGAGTTCATCAAGCCGTTCAAGGCCTCCAACAAGACGATCTTCGAACTGACCCCGGCGCCCAGCGGCACCAAGCTCGACTGGACCATGACCGGCGAGCGCAACTTCCTGTGGAACCTCATGGGAAAGCTCTTCTTCGACAAGGCGATCGCCAAGGACTTCGACGAGGGCCTGGCATCGATCAAGACGCTCGCCGAGAACTGACAGAACGAACCGGCGCCCCGGTCAGCAGCTTCAGCGTGCGCTGACCGGCCCGGCGTCTGCGTCGTCGGCACTTCCGCCGCGGCGTAGGACCTCGGCCCGGGCCCGTTCGATGCCGCCATGCTCGAGGCCGGCCAGCTCCGATTCCCCGCTCCACACGAGCTTTCCGCGCCGTCGGACCTCGACTGCCAGACGGCCACCCAGATGCTCGATCGCACCGGCGATATTGCGGCGCTCGCGCGGTAGCGGCACGGGCAACACGTGGGCGTCACCCAACGGCGCACTTCCCTCGACCGTCACAGTCAGCGTTCCGCGGCGCCCGCGCAGCGACCACGTCTCGTCGCCGACGTCGGCGCTCACGGGCGAAACACCCGGATTTCCGAGCCGGATCAGCTTCCCTCCAGGCAACCGCACGACCAGTGCCGTCACCTCCGTGCGCAAGGGACCGGCGCTGACTTCACCACCCGCAAACGCGACGCAGGCGTCAGGTTCAGCGAAACCCTGCGCCTGGCCCCACCACCACGAATCGGGGAATCCGCCTTTGCCCCAGTTCTTTTCGCCGTACACCTGCGCGCCGTCCAGGCTCCACGATTCGCCACCGAGCTGCGCGGTGCCCTCGACCTTCCCGCCGAGCAGCCACGGGTGCCAGTACTGATTGAGCGCAGGGACGGACTGAAAGACGCTCGACCCGCCGAAAGACCGACGTGGCCACTCGATCCGGTCCGAGATTCGCACGTCGAGCAAAGCGTCGGGTCCGAGGTCGACCTGCAGTCGGTCCGCCGAACCGCGGAAGGCCGACCCCGCCGCGGCGCCGAGGGCGTCGCCGACGGCCGAACCTTCCGGATGCACCATCGTCCGCAGAAATCCGGCCGGATAGGACCCAAGCCCGAGCGTCGACCACGGTCCCGTGTCCGACCGATTGACCCCGATGAGCGCGATCACGGACCGACCCGACTCGGGCTGGCTGAACCGCCAGAAGTAGCCCTCCATCGCAACGCCGTGGGCGCGCCGGGGATCACCGAACGGCAGGTCCGCGCCAGTAGCGCGATATCGATCGAGCAGGCCCATCTGTCAACCGTACCTATGCGAAGAACTCGACGAAGTGCACGATGACTCGTTCGGGCAGTTCTTCCTGGATGTAGTGACCGCACTGCATGGGGTCCCATGCCTCGACGTTGCTCGCGTATCGGCGCCAGATGTCGAGAAACTCGCGCGATCTTTCGGGTGGGTGGCCGCGAGCACCCCACAGCAGAAGGGTCGGTATCGTCAGCTTCGTCGCCGCATCTGCGGTGTCCATGACGAAATCACTCGTTGCGGTCGCTCGATAGTCCCGGCACGAACCCGTGATCGTCTTCGTCGTGTAACACCGCACGTACTCGGCGAGCGCCCCTTCGGTCAGGAAGCCCAGCCCGGTCCCGCCTCTGATCGTCATGCGAGAGCGAAGAAAGTACTCCGGCGGCACGGCGCCGATGAGCGTTTCGGGGAACGGCTCGGGCTGGGCCATGAACGCCCAGTGCCAGGTCCCGATCACCCATTCCTTGGTGATGTGGGTCCATACGTAGTGGTTCGGGACGATGTCCATCAGGCAGACCTTGAGCACTCGCTCGGGATGATCGATGCATAGGCGGTGAACTGTTCGGGCGCCCCGATCGTGGCCCGCGACAAAGAACTTCGAGTACCCGAGCTGATCCATGACATCGAGCAGATCCTGAGCCATCGCGCGGAACGTGAAGTTGGCGTGGTCGAACCCGGGCTCGGGCAGCGAACTGTCGCCGTAACCCCGCAGGTCCGGCAGGATCACGTGGTACCGCTCGGCAAGTCGCGCAGCAACCTTGTACCAGCAGGTGTGGTTCTGCGGATTGCCGTGCACGAGTAGCAGAGGCGGCCCGGTTCCGCCGTGCCGAAGGCGGATCGTGGCGCCCGACGTCCGGACATCGACGTGCTCGAAGCCTGGAAAGTGCGCCGCCACTTCGGGACTACCCCACCGCGCGGGGTCGACCACGTAGTCGTTCGCGGTTGCAACAGCAACGACCGCAAGTCCCGTCATTGATGCAGGCTATCGAGCGTTGCGCGAGACCGCTTTGTAAACATTGACATTCGAGGCCTTTGTCCCCTTTCCCCGCAGAGATTTTCGGCGCACACTTCCTTGTCCTCGACAGTGCCGAGTACGTCCCTGCGACGAAGGTGTGGTTCCCGAAGTGACAAAAGCGAATGTGATTGACGAACCGGCTGGTGACGCCTCTGTAGAGCAGAGCGGCTACCACCAGGAGCTGAAACGCACCCTCGGTTCCTTCCAAGTGTTCGCGGTGTCTTTCGCGTTCATTTCGGTCGCCGTCGGAATCTTCGGCACCTACAACGATGTGCTGCAGAACTCCGGACCCGTCGGGATTTGGCTGTGGGTCATCGTCGCGGTCGGGCAAACCCTTGTGGCACTGGTGATTGCACAGTTCGCCGCGCGGATCCCGCTGAGCGGGTCGTCGTATCAGTGGGCGTCCCGGTTGGCGAATCCGAAGATCGGTTGGATGTTCGGTTGGTTGACGTTCTGCTACTTGGCAATCGGTGTCGTGACCGTCGGCATCGCACTGTCGAAGACGGCGCTCATGCCACTGTTCGGCATGGCACCGGACGAGACGAACGCGCGGTTGCTGACCCTCGCGGTCGTGTTCATACAAGCGGTTCTTGCCATTGCGTCGACGAAGATCGTCGGGTGGATCACGACTGCCGCCGTGGGACTCGAGCTGGCGATCGTCGTAATTCTCGCGATTGCGCTCTTCATCGCAGTCGGGGTGAGCGGTAAGGGCTCGGTCGGCAATCTGACGTCGCGCGGAATCACGGAAGGCGCACCCAACTACTACGCCATCGGCGGCGGGTTGATGGCAGCGATGATTCTGGGTCTCGCCACACTCGTCGGTTTCGATTCCGCCGCGAATATGGCGGAAGAAGCAAAGAATCCGTTCCGAACAGTCCCCCGCGCGATCGTTGGATCCGTCCTCGCTGCTGCAGTTCTGGGACTGGTGTTCCTGATCGCATTGACGATCGCTATCAACAACATGGCCCAGATCAGCGCGAGCGATACACCGGTTGCCGCGATTCTGCGCGATCAGCTGGGTCCGGTCATGGAGCGGACTCTGTTGGTTGCCATAGCGTTTGCCTTCTTCGGTGCCGGCCTGGTGACGTTGGCAACCTGTTCGCGCATCGTGTTTGCGATGTCGCGTGACGACCGGTTCCCTGCACATCGGCTGATGCGACGAGTCGACCCGCGCACGCAGACACCAATTCCGGCGACGATCATGATCGTCATCGTCGGTATCGTGCTTATGGCAGTTCTGCCGGGCAGCGCATTGCTCGAGTTGTTGACGGTCGGCACCGTGATGGCCTCGTGCCTTTACGGAGGGATAGTCATTCTCTACATTGCTGTTCGAAAGCGGCTCGGCCGTCAAGAGGACGCCTTCGATCTCGGGCGGTTCGAGATGCCCATCGCCGTCGGTGCGCTCATCTGGTCGGCCGTCGTGCTGTTCGTCGTCATCTCTCCAGCGGAAGCGTTTACCGCCGTGCTGATTTCGATCGGCATACTCGTGGTAGGCGCGGCATACCTGACGTGGATGTTCTTCTTCAAACGCGAGGTCCTCGAGACCGAGCCCGGAGAACCCCTCGCCTTCAAGCATTGACGTGTGACCCGTCGTCGCCGGTGCGCCAGGTGAGCCCACTCGGCAGCCGGATCGCACGGGATTCAGCGATCCGCAACCGCAACGTCTTCAGCCAAACGCACCGACTGCAGACGTTGCGTTTGGCTGAAACGGGCGCGTCACGAGACGCCGAATCGCGACGACCGGGCTACGTGGGCGGCACGCCCCGCGTGCCGCCGCCAGGAAGGCCCACTCGGCAGCCGGATCGCACGGGATTCAGCGATCCGCAACGTCTTCAGCCAAACACACCGACTGCAGTCGTTGCGCTTGGCTGAAACGGGCGCGTCACGAGACGCCGAATCGCGACGAGCGGGCTATGTGGGCGGCACGCCCCGCGTGTCGCCGCCAGGTGAGCCCACTCGGCAGCCGGATCGCACAGGATTCAGCGATCCACAACCGCAACGTCTTCAGCCAAACACACCGACTGCAGTCGTCGCGTTTGGCTGAAACGGGCGCGTCACGAGACGCCGAATCGCGACGACCGGGCTACGTGGGCGGCCGCACCAAGTCCTGACACGCCGCCCGAGCCCAAGCCCCCGGCGTGACCCCGGTCCACTTTTTGAACGCCACAACAAATGCCGGTGCACCGCCGTAGCCAACCCGACTTGCAACATCTTCAACCGTCAGCCCCGCAGCAAGCATCTCCTGGGCCAGCAGAACCGTTGTCTCAGTGACGATCTCCCTGAAGCTGGTTTCTTCAGACGCGAGTCGGCGATGCAAAGTCCGCTCACTGAGACCCAACTCTGCTGCAACAGATTCCAGACGCATCGGCCCCGCGATCAGCACCTCACGTACCCGGGCGGCGGTGCCAAGCCGTTCCCGTCGGGCACGGAGCAGGTCACTGCACTGCTGCTGCGCGGTCGAAGCGATCAACGGATTTGCCTGCGGCAGCGACAAATCCAGCGAAGACAACGATCCGACGATCAGGCTCCGCGGCGCATCGAACACCGGCCGAACGCCGATTGCCTCCTCGTACAAGTCAGCCCAGGCAGGCTCGGGCACAGCCAACTCCACGCGCAACGGCGGAATGCGTGTCTGTACCAGGTCGTACTGCACTCGCATCGCCGCCGCAGCGTCTCGTTCGAGCAAGAAGCGTCGAAGCTGCTGCGGCACATGCGAATCATCGATCTCGATATGCAGTTCGGCATCGCGCTCGACGACGCGCACGCGAGAAAAGGAGAACGTCAGATCGAAGTACCGCAACGCCAGCTCCAGAGCCGCACGCGTCGTCGCACTGGCAAGCAGAGCAAATCCCCAAATACCATGCAGCCCAACATGGTAACGAGCGCCAGCAATCAGCCCCAGACCAGGAACATTTCCCAGCAGGCCGACCACATTACGAACTAAAGCAAGCTCGCTAGCGGCCGCAATCTCGGCAGCCGGGTCGGCAAGATCGGCACAAGAAATTCCCGTACCACGCAACACAAGCTCCGCACCCACCCCGTACTCACTCGCCAGGCCGACCATAGCGGCAGCACTGGTCGTCGATCGTGGCAAATTCGTCGGCACGCCCTGATCGTCCCACCCCGTGGCGGAAAATCGAAAGAAACTGGCCTGTTTCCCTTACGTCAACGGCCGGCCAACCGGTCTACTAGAGGTACAAACGAATGGAGGAGACTCTGGTGGCACACCCGATCCGGGTAATCGTATGGGGCCCTGGCGATATGGGCGGTCGAGCACTCCACACCGCGCTCAACTCCCCCGATTTCGACGTCGTCGGGGTCAAAGTCTTCAGCCCACACAAAGACGGCGTAGACATCGGGACACTGGTCGGCCTCCCGCCCGTCGGGGTCTCAGCCACGACCTCCAAAGCTGCGATCCTCGCTCTCGACGCCGACTGCGTCATCCACACGCCGACCACTCCGGCGCTGCTACAAGGCGCCGACAACGACGTCGTCGAACTGCTCGAATCCGGCAAGAACGTGGTTTCCGGTGCGTCCTACCACAACCCGGCGATGCCGACGTGGCTCTCCTCCTCGCAGCCTGCACTCTCGGTCCTGCGCACCATCGGCGACATGAAGGTCACCGGCGACGTATTCGGCGCCCGCGAACGACAAGCCCTATCAGCGCTGCATTGGACGATGAAAGCCGTCGATTCGGCTCGACCGCTCCAGCGACCGTTGGAAGCAGCAGCCAGCGCCGTCATCGACCGCGTCATTCCACGACGCCTCACCGGCGAGCGACTCCAGTCGGCCTGCCTGAAGGGAGGAGTCTCCCTGCACGGCACCGGTTTACACCCAGGCTTGATGGTCGAGCAGGTGCTCCTCCGCCTCGCGAGTCTGCTCGACGACGTGCACGAGGTTCGGTTCCTCGAGGTAGGTGATCTGTCAGCCGCGCCTGACGGCATGTGGGGCGGCCTCGCGAGCCTCGGCTTCGGTACGGACCTCAGCGCCGTCGACTCCAACCATGCCATCGCGCTCATGCAGCATTTTTATTTCGACGCCGTGCTCGGGAACGTCGCTCATACGCTCTTCGGCGCGCAAGCGAAAGATGTTCGCGTAGAACGACATGTGTATCCGGTCCCCGCGCGAGTGGAGGTGCGCGCCGGCGGAACAGTGATCCGCCCTGGCACCGTCGGCGCGATTCACATGACGTACCGGGGCTACCTCGGCGACCGTCTGTTCATGACCAACGAGGAATGCTGGCACGTCGGTGCCGGCAACGCGCACCTGGGACCGGACCATCCGAACAGCCTGTCCGGCGGGCACTTGATCTCGGTCGACGGACTTCCCGGCCGACTCGAATTCCGTTCCGAACCTGAGGACGGCTCGTTCAAAGCCGACTGGTCAGCCGTCACCGACATCTCCGTCAACGCAATCCTCGACTCGATACCGGCTGTCTGCGCGGCGCGGCCGGGCGTCGTACTCCCCGATCTCACCCCGCGGTACCGGTTGGAGGAAGCGTGACAATCTCGGTTTCGATCCACGGCGACGAACGAGTCGGCGCGCTGCTTACCCAAAAAATAAGTCGGCGAAAAGATCTCGAACTCAGCGCAGATGGCCGGTGCGTCATCTACATCCCTGGCTCGAGCGACGACGCGACGGACCAGGTCACGTCGTTCCTCAACGCAGGTATCGACACGATCTGCACCGCTCCACTCGACGCTTTCACTCGTGCGGATCTCCTCGAAGCATGCAAAGCCGGCGGTTCGACCTTCCACGCGACAGGCGGATTCCACACCGTCCTGGTCACGCGTTTCTCGCGTGCGTTCTCCCGAATCTCACGCAACATACGCCGCGTGGAACTCACCGAGGAAGTCGATGGAATCGATACCTCTTTCTCGGATAGTGCCCACCAGAACGCATTACGCGTCCTGGGAGAGGCTGTGCCGGAGTCGGACGATGTTCGTTTCGAGTCGATATCGCAAGACATCGCCACCGACTCGGCTCTTCTGCGTTATCGGCTGACGACCACAACCGACGACGCCGTCGGCCATGCCACTATCCGCTTCAACTCCGGCTCGGGCGTACATCCGGCGGACCACCTGACCTGCGTCGGAGTGCTCGACGCGATTCGGCCGGTTCACGAAAGCGCGCCCGGAATCCTCCACAACGAGCTAGGAATCGACTATGTCCAACTCGACGACCAACTCTCCCGCTGACGTGCGACGGCGCTGCATCGTCATCGGCGGCGGTCTCGCGGGACTGGCGTCGGCGGTGTGGCTCGCCGAGGCAGGCCAACGCGTGACACTGCTCGAAAGACGCGGCTCCCTCGGCGGACGCACGGTCGCCATGCCGGTTTCGGCGATGGACGACGTACCCGACAACGGCCAGCACGTCTTCGCGAGCGGCTACGAGCACCTCTTCAGATATCTCGAGAGCGTCGGCACGCGAAACCTCGTCGCCTTCCCCGGACACATGACCGTCCGGGAACCCGGCGGCAGAACGCGCCGGTCGTCCTTCTCGGGAATCGCCGGCGCCCGAACAGCTTTCGGCGACCTCGCCGGCGTGCCACTGCGCGACCGTCCAGCCACGGCCCTCGCGCAAGCGCGATTGATCAAGGACGTCCTCCGGCAACCAGCCGACCTCGACACAATCACCGCGGACGAGTGGTTCCGCCGTATCGGACTCCCCGCGTCGGCGCGAGCATCGCTATGGGACGGCATCGTCATCGGCCTGACCGGCGACAAGACAACAATCACGTCCGCCAAGGTCCCCGCCGACCTCCTGCGCACCGGCCTTCGGCAAGCCATCCGCCATCGCACACCGATATCCATCGGCTACCCGACCGTCGACCTGGACACCCTCTTCATCGACGGCGCCGAGAAAGTCTTCGCCGACCACGGCGTGGAGATCGAGACGCGCTGCGTTGCAAAGACCATCGAGGTAGCGGACGGCAAGGTGGTCGGAGTACGCCTCAACGACGGCACACTGCTCGAATCCGACGCCGTCATCTGTGCCGTGCCGGTGTGGAGTCTGGGCGACCTCCTCGTCCAACTTCCCGAGAACGACCGCATCAAGGCCACAGTCGACGCATTGACGCCCGTCCCGATCGTCAGCGTCAATCTCTACCTCGATCGCTCGATCGGCATGACCGACTGGGGTGAGATCCTGCTCGGTGGTGAAGGAGTCCTCGAGCAGGTGTGGGACAGACAGCTCATGCACGGCCGCGACACCGAGCGCGGCTGGCTCTACTCGACGACCGTCTCTGCTGCCTACGAGCTGGTCGAGCAAACGCCCAACGACATCACCGAGTTGCAAATGGCCACGCTTCGGCAGTACTACCCGGAAGCCGCTGACGCGCAGGTCGTCCACAGCCACGTCGTCAAAATGCCACGTGCGACGTTCGCGCAACGTCCCGGCACCGCCGGAATCCGTCCCGATCAGCGCACCTCCGTCACAGGCCTGGCACTCGCCGGCGACTGGACCCGAACCGACTGGACAACGACCATGGAAGGCGCCTGCCAAAGCGCCGCTCGTGCGGTCGATGTCATCCTCGGGCAGGCTTAACGCGCCTCGACGAGCCGTGCGAGCTCCTCCAGTGCAGAGCTGTAGATCTGTGAAATAGCCTCGGCAAGAGCGGGTTCGGCTTCTGGCGCCTCCGCCTGGAACTCTGCGCCCCAGACGACTTCGCTGCCGTCCGCGTGCTCGTTGACGGCGAACTCCGACCTGTAGAGCCGCAGCGGCAACGGTCCCGAAAGGTATTCGTAGACATAGCGCCGCTGATCATCGCTGTGTTCGACGATCCGCTCGGTCGCGTCACCACCGTTGTCCGCGAACGTCGCGTAGCGGAGATCGCCTTCCTGATATGACTTTTCGATTGCCGGCACCCATGTGGAGACGTTGGCCGTGTCGCCACCGATTGCCCAGACAGCAGCCGGTGTTGCGGAGATGACGCGAGATTCGTTGACCTGCATCGGTTTCCCTTCCGTTCGTTCGATCAGTAGATCTTTCAGCCTGCGGACCTCCTCAGGTCCCACGCCGTGCGCACCCAACAGAGCGAGAACTCCGCCATACCGCCGGTCGACCTCGTTCAGGAAGCGCTCCATGACGTCGGGCGGTGCGGTCCACGCCTGCGGCGGATAGATGTCGGCGGCCGCGCCGTAGGACGCCATCTCACGCAGCCGCGTCATCGACGCGACGACGTCGTCAGGATTCGTGGCGTAATCAGCGACGATGTCCTCGCGCCGCACCCCGATCGCATCAAGAACCAGCGCGACGGCGACACCCGTCCGATCCTTGCCAACCGTGCAATGCACCAGCGCTGGAAGCACTTCCGGTTCGAGCAACCGGGAAACAAGCGCGACAACGCCGCGAGCATCCTCGGCGAGATAGCCCAGGTAGGTGCCGACGAGCGGATCGTCCTCGGGCATTGGCGCGACAGCGGAGTCTTCGGCCACCCGTGCCCGGAGTGTGAACGAATTCGGAACCAAACGAACACCGAGTTCGTCCAGCGGTCCCCGACCTTCGCGCTCGATCTCGTGCGGCAGCCGCAGATCGATCGTCGACCTGATCCCGGTGTCGGCAACCAACGCCTGAGCCGCATCGACACTCAAGAACTGCGGTGTTCCACTGCGATACAGGACGCCGTTTCGCACTCGGCCGTCCGTCGCGCGCAGTCCACCGACATCTCGGAACCCGAGCAGACCGCTGTAGGTCACGGCTGCACCGACAGAATCGTCACCACACACGCGTTGCCGTCCATGCCCGCTGCTCCCCCGCCCATCGTCTCGACCAGCCCAACTCGATGCCGCGCGACCTGCCGATCCCCCGCGACACCACGCAACTGCCAAGCGATCTCGGCCAGCTGCGCCATGCCCGTTGCGCCCAAGGGATGTCCGCGGGAAAGCAGGCCACCGCTCGGGTTCACCGGCTGCGCACCATCTCGCGCAGTATGACCCGACGCCGCAAGCTCGGCCCCTTTGCCGCGGGGCGCGATTCCGAGCGCTTCGAGCGTGATGATCTCGCCGATGGTGAAGGCGTCGTGCACCTCCAGGACGTCGATCTCCTGCGGCGTCCGGTCGGCCTGTTCGAACGCCAGCGCAGCAGCGCGCGCGACACTTGCGAAACCCCACACGTCGTCACTGCGGTGGTCCCACAGTGCACCGGAAACCATTGCGGACGCCTCGATTCGAAGATCGTTCTGCTCGCCCCGGTCGACGCCGACGATCGCCGCCCCTGCGCCGTCGCTCGTCGGGCAGCACTGCAGGAAGGTCAACGGTTCGGCGATCATCCGCGAGTCCAGCACCTCCTGCACAGTCGGTACGGACGTCCGCAATTGGGCGCGTGGGTTGTCCATGCCGTTGCGCTTGTTCTTCACGGCAACCGCTGCGAGTTGCTCAGGTGTGACGCCGAATTCGCCGACATACCGCTGCGCCTGCAGGGCGTACAGCCCGGGCAACGGCAGCGACGCGGCACCTTCGGGGTCGGTTGCCTCGGGCACGATCGCACCGGAGAACAGCGTCGACATCTGCTCCACGCCGAGAACGAGGACACACCGGAATCGTCCGACACGCACCGCCTCGACAGCCTCGTGATACGCGCTTGTTCCACTTGCGCAGGCATTTTCGATCGTCCACATCGGGACACCCGGAATGCCGAGCCCGCGTTGAATCCGCGTCGCCACACCGGGCGGACCGAATACGGACCCGACCACGATGGCCTCGATCTCATCCGGCCGAATTCCCGCGTCCCGCACCGCTTCGGCGATCGCAGTCCAGGCGAGCGACTCGACGCGCTGCTCCGGAAAGCGTCCGTACGCGGAGGTTCCGACGCCCCACAGCATGGCTTGCTCAGTCACTTGCTGTAACACTTTCCTCCGCTTCGCTCCGGGCTCATTCGACACCGGTTTCCCTCCTCGACTCCGTCGCTGCGCTCCCTCGCTCGTCAGTCCAACCGGCGTCGGGCCGCTCACGCCTCCTCCTTCTTTGCGATCAAGTCACCGTCGTCGACCCCGCAGATCTCGAGCCGTTCACCCAGTGCGAGCAGCACAGGCTCATCCAGATAAACCAACACCCGGGGGCCGTCGTCCAAATCGAGATACGCCAGCCCGAAGGGCGGCCTGCGCTTGCCGACCGGAATAGCGACAACCGTCGACGACCACGCCGAACCACTCCGACGGAAAGTCGCCGGCTCGACCGGCGAATAGCACACCGGACACCACGGAAGTCCCTGTTGCGCGGCCGGATACCGGCATTCTGTACAGCGCGAACCGAGGAGGCCGGCGTCGGCGAGAACCGGCCGAGAATCCGCGACAGGCAGCCCGCCGACCGCCGACCCGGCACGCCGTTTGGTCGGCCGCCCGACGCCGAGTTCCGTCATCAGTGGTCACCTTCGAGGGTCAGCGCAAAGTCGTCCGCCTCGATGTGCAGATACGCGCCGACCGAGGTCTCCACGAGTTCGCGGATATAGCGCGCCTGGCTGCTCGTCGGCGCGAAATCGCGGTTGCGTTGCGGTGTCGCCCGCATGACGTCGATATCGCGCTCGGGGACGAGGAATCGAAGAATCAGCTCGTCGTCGGTGATCGACTCACCGAACTTCTTGCGCAGCTCGGCCAAGCTCGGCTGAGGCGGCTCCCAGTCCACGTAGGTCTTCGCCTTGGGCGAGCTCATGATCTTGTCGAGCACGTCGGGATCCATTGGTGCGACGGGCTTTCCGTAGAATCCGTTGGCGTAGATCATCACTTCGTCGGGGACGACAGCGTAGCGATCCCCCGTCACCACGTTGAGCACCGCCTGAGTGCCGACGAGTTGCGAGAACGGCGTGGCCATCACCGGGTAACCGAGTTCTTCACGAACGCGCGACATTTCGTCGAGCACCTCTTCGAATCGGTCCTCCATCCCGCGATCCTTCAGCTGCGCTTTGAACGTTCCCGCCATGCCGCCGGGAAGTTGGTGGCGGTACTGGAACAGGGAATACTCTGCAGGCTGACCGACCGGGAGGTCCTCGTATTCGGCGACGCGCAGCAGATGCTGCTCGACCGCCGCGAAGCGTGAGTCGTCGAGATCGACCTCGAAGCCGGCATAGCGCAGGTTGGCGACCGTGTTCTCCGTCGACGGTAGGGAAACACCCGCTGCCAACGGACGACTCGCGGTGTGGACGCGGTCCGCGCCCGCGAGGATGCCCTCGAGGTAGTTGACCGGCGCGAGGGCGTTGTTGCTGTGGAAGTGGATCTCGACCGGTAGGTCACCCGCCGCCTTCTTGATAGCACCGACGAGCGAACGGGTCCGCTCGGGAGTGAGGAGACCTGCCGCGTCCTCGAGTTCGATGCCGTCGGCGCCGGTCGCAACCAGTTCACGCGTGCGCTCCGCGTAGTACTCGTCGGTGTGGTACGGGCTGTCGGCGTAGAGGATGCACGGGAGTGCCTGCGCCCCATGCGCTTGCACCGTCTTCACCAACCGGCCGATCTTGTCGATGTTGAACAGTCCGTCGTAGATCCAGAAGCTGCCGATGCCATGTGCGCACAGTCGCTGCACCCAGAGATCCATCACGCTGTCGGCAGTCAGCCCGAACGTCACGATGCCGTTGCTCCGCGTGCCGGCGCGCACCGTCGTCTTCGGCATCGCCTTGGATAGCGACTTCAGCTGCTCCCAGGGATCTTCCTTGCAGTGCCGCACCAGCACTTCGAAGATCGAGCTGCCGACGAGGTCGATGGTGTGAAAGCCGGTACGGTCCAGCTCTGCGGCCATCGGCAGGCCCATGTCCTTGCGAAGCCGCATGCCCCACCAACTCTGCGGACCGTCTCGCAGGGTCTGGTCGATGACGTCGATCTTGCGGCGAGTGCCGTCGGCGTTGCGCGGGGCGCAGTCCAGGTAGCTCATGAGATCTTCTCCAGATAGTCCGGTAGCCCGCGTGAGGCAATCCAGTCGGTGGTTACGGTGCCTGCTCGAAAGTCGGGGTGATCCAGTGCGATTCGTGCGAAGTCCGCGGTCGTCGGCACACCCTCGACGCGTAAACGTCCTAACGCAGCGATCATTCTGTCGATGGCTGCGTCGCGGCTGGGTCCGTACGCGACGATCTTGGCCAGCAGTGAGTCGTAATACGGAGTGACGACGTAGCCCGGTTCGCAGTGGGAATCGACCCGAATGCCCTCCCCGACAGGCGGTTCCCAGACCTGCACCGTGCCGGGGTTCGGAATGAACCCGCGCGCAGGGTCTTCGGTGGTGATCCGCACCTCGATCGCATGACCGGTCAGCGAGATGTCGCCCTGGGTGAACCGGAGTGGTTCGCCTGCAGCAGAGCGCAATTGCTCGGCGACCAGGTCGACGCCGGTCACCATCTCGGTGACCGGGTGTTCGACCTGGATCCGGGCGTTGAACTCCAGAAATGCGTACCGCTGCTTGTCTGCGTCGTAGATGAACTCGACGGTTCCCGCGCTGTCCAGCCCGAGCGCCTCGGCGAAAGCCACTCCACTACTGCGAATTTGCTGGCGGATCGCGTCAGGCAAGTTCGGTGCCGGCGACTCCTCGACGACCTTCTGATGGCGCCGTTGCAACGTGCAATCACGTTCGCCGAGATGAACGACGGACCCGTGCTTGTCGCCCAGCACCTGGACCTCGATGTGTCGCGCGTTCCGAATGAACTGTTCGACGTAGAGACGTCCGTCACCGAACGCGGACTGCGCTTCCGCCGCAGCCGCATGCCAGCGATTGCGAAGCTCGGCTTCGTTCTCCACCACCGACATTCCGCGGCCACCGCCACCGGCTGCCGCTTTGACAAGCACGGGGTAGCCGATGTCGGAGGCCGCCTGCACTGCCGCCTCTGCGGTGTCGAGGATCGGCGAACCGACCAGCACTGGAATTCCCGCCGAGCGGGCAAGCTCGCGCGCACGCGCCTTGTCGCCGGCCTGGGCTACCGCCTCGGGCCGAGGGCCGACGAACACCAGCCCCTCGGCAACACAGGCCGCAGCAAAGTCAGGATTCTCCGACAGAAACCCGTAGCCGGGATGTACTGCATCGCAGCCTGTTCCGAGGGCCGCGCTCAGAATCAACGGAATCGCAAGGTAACTCTTTCCCGCCGGAGGGGGTCCGATGCATACGGCACGATCCGCGAGTCGGGCGGGCATTCCGTCTCGGTCCGCCGTCGACGTGACGACGACGGTCTCGATGCCGAGCGCCCGGCAGGCCTTGATCACGCGAACCGCGATCTCGCCACGATTGGCGACGAGGACCTTGCGTAGGGCCGTGCGGGTCAGCACAGGGCTAGCCATCGGACGGCCTGATCAGAAACAGCGGCTGTTCGAACTCGACAAGTGCGGCGTTCTCGGCGCACACCTGCACGACCTCGCCGGCTTGCGCGGCAAGCACCGGGTTCATCAACTTCATCACCTCGACGATGGCGAGTTGCTGTCCGGCCTCGACCTTCTGACCGACCTGGACGAACGGCGGCTCCCCCGGGCTCGGTGCCGTCCAGAAAGCTCCGACCGTCGGCGATCGCACCTCGACGCAGCCGGCGGTATCGACCTGTGCAGCTGGGGTTGCGACCGGACGGGCAGGTTCGACGGCTACAGGAGGCGCGTCGTTCACGACGGGCGCTACGGTCTTGGCAGGCGCTTCGGGAGTCCGTGGAGCCGCAGCCTGCGCCGGCGGACCGTTCTTGCCGACGGTGATGCGCATGCCATTGACTTCCAGCGTCATGGCCGTCCACGTGGAATCGTTGAAGGTGCGCAGAATCTCGCGAACCTCGCGGCGGGTCATGCTGTCCGGTGTGGTCACGATGTCTTCCTCACGTGTGCGATGGCTGCCAGCAGAACCGGCAGCCGGTGTGCGGCGACGATGACCTCGACGCCTGCGTCGACTGCCGCTCGAACGCCGTCAGGAGTAGCAAACACAGCTCCGCGAACGGTTTTGGTGCCCGGCGGAATTGGTGGGAGTTGCTCGCCGAGCTCATCGCCCGACACCGCGTCGGCGTCGAATACCGGCTCCACAGCTCCCGACGTCGCGACCTGCACGGGCGAATGCAACTCCGCCCACTCGGTCAGGCGTCGCAGGTCGTCGTCTTCACTCTCGTCGACGACTGAGGTCTCCAACGAGCCTGCAAAGACCCTCCCACTCGTCGCATCAACTGTGACGACCCGACCGACCAAACGCTCGACCGCGCCCGCACCGCAACCGACTACGCACGGAGTATCCAGCGCGCGGCTCACGACCGCCGCGTGCGACGTAGCGCCACCCTGCTCGGTGACGACCGCTGCGGCGGCGATCATGCCGTGCACGTCTTCGGGGCTGGTGGACCGACGAACCAGGATGCTGCCCGGATTCGCCTGTGCCGCTTCGGGAGTGTCGACGACGACGCCCGTCGCAACGCCCGGACTTGCCGCGACTCCGGAGACGAGTACCTCGGCGTCACCGATATCACCCAACTCGGGCCGCAACAACGTACGGATCTGGTCTGCGCTCACGCGCGTCAACGCATCGACAGGCTCGATGACGCCCTCGTCGACGAGTTCGACCGCGATCCGCACAGCCGCGCGTGCGGTTCGCTTCGCCGGGCGTGATTGCAGCAGAAACAGCTGGCCCTGCTGGACCGTGAACTCGATGTCCTGGGCGTCGCGTCCCTCACGATCGAGCCGCTCTGCCGCATCCAGCAGTTCAGCGTGAACCGACGGCCACTGCTCGGCCAAGTGCGAGAGCGGGCGTGGTGTCACTCGTCCGGACACCACGTCTTCCCCCTGCCCGCGCTGCAGGTACTCGCCATACACCTCGCGCGTTCCGTCAACAGGGTTGCGGGTGAACAGAACTCCGGTGCCGGAGTCGTCGTCGAGGTTGCCGAACACCATCGCCTGGATCGTGACGGCAGTACCGAGGTCGTCGGGAATTCCGTAATGCTTGCGATATGCCACGGCGCGCCGCGACCGGCTCGATTGGAACACCGAGGCAACCGCATTCCGCAGCTGCTCCCATGGATCCGCCGGCACCGACTCGTCGACATCGTCTGCAATAGCGGCCTGAACGGCCACCAGATCGGGCAGGTCTTCCAGGTCCTCGACGCATCCGAGCACGAGGCGGCCGTAGAAGCCGGCGAATCGACGATGCACCTCCGCCGCGAATGCCGCGTCGCCACTCTCGGCAGCCAACGCTGACTCAACGGCGTCGTTGCAACCGAGATCGAGAATGGTGTCCATCATGCCCGGCATACTGACGGCCGCACCGGACCGCACCGAGACCAGCAAGGGGCGCTCGCTGCCACCGAAGGTCCGTCCGAGTTCTTTCTCCAGCAGTCGGATTCCGGCTTCGAGTTCCTCGACCAAACCTTCAGGCAGACCGCCGGTTTCGAAGAATGCGGCGCACGCCTCGGTCGTCACGACGAACGCCGGCGGCACGCGCAGGCCGAGTGACCGCATACGCCACAGGCTCCAAGCCTTGCCGCCGACCAGATCGCGGCTCGGCTCAACCGGCCCGTCCGGTATTACGAGCCAGCGCATTCCGATTGCCGTGCTCATTCGGGACGCTCCCGTCCGGTGAGTCGCAGGATGTGCTCGTGCATCTGGAACCACACGGTGTGGACCGAGTCGACTCGGACACCGCTGATGTAGTCCGTCTCGCCGCCTTCGGCGCGAGTGAGCGCAGAGCCGATCCGGTCGAGGAATCGGTCTACGAGCGGATCCGCATTCACCAACGGCTGCAGTACTTTCTGGGTCTTGTCGACAACCCGGCCGAGCTTCGCGATGATCTTCGCGTCGTACTCGGCGTCGCCGTGATCGTTCGTGACCCGCTCACCGTTGACCTCGACGGTCTGCCAATCGGTTGTGAGAGAAAGGATCTGCTTGTTGACCCCGGTCTCGAAGCTATCCATCGCTGCGCTCACGTCCTGATCTTCACGCACCGAGGCGAACGCACGTGCGTAAACCTCGTCCAGGAACTGCCGCCCCGCGGGAGTGATCATGGCGTTGCCGCGCCGCGAGATGACGGCTCCGTCAGCGGCTGCCTTCTCGAGGGCCGCCTCGACGTCGGCGGTGGCGAGGCCGTTGACCTCGGCCAGCTGCTCGGCGGATCCCAGCTGGCGCAAGGTCAGCGAGTGGACTGTGAGTTCGTATTCGTCGAGCATGATGGTCCTTCCGATCGTTGTCATGCGCTCGCGGCAACCATGCGGTCACGTACTTCGCGACGCAGTGATTTGCCTACTGGGCTGGTGGGAATGGCGGGCCAGATCTCCAGTGCCCGAGGTCGTTTGAAGCCGGCGAGTCGATCGGCGCAGAAGCCGAGGATCTCTTCTGGTTCTGCCGCAAACCGTGTGACGACGGCGGCCGCGACGCGTTCGCCCCACTTCTCGTCGGGAATGCCGACGACTGCAGCCTCGACCACCGCCGGGTGGCTGAGCAACGCATCTTCGACCTCACGCGGGTAGACGTTGAAACCACCGGAGATGATCACGTCGTGCCGCCGGTCGAGCAGGTGCAGGTAGCCGTCCGCATCCCAGTGGCCGATGTCGCCGGTGTGCAGCCAGCCGTCCGGTTCGATCGTCTCGGCGGTTGCCTCGGGGCGTCGCCAGTAGCGGTTCATGGTGTGCGGTCCGCGAGTGAGCACCTCGCCGACCTCTCCGTTGCTCAGCACGTTCCCCTCGGTGTCGCGGATCTGCACCTCGACGAAGGTGTAGGGCTTGCCGGCCGCGGTCAGCCGGTCCGGTGTGTGCTCCCACGGCTGCAGGCACGTAATCGCCAGCGGCGCTTCGGCTTGTCCGTAGAGCTGGGCGAAGACCGGTCCCAGCACGTCGATGCCACGCTGCAACACCGAGGTCGCGATCGGCGCTCCGCCGTAGCAGAGCCGCTCGAGTGAAAGGTCTGCTGTCGCCGTCGCGGGTTCCTCGAGCAGCATCGCGATCATCGTGGGCACCATGAAAGTCGACGTCGCACGGTACTTCTCGGCCGCTGCCAAGAAGGCCTGCGGCGAGAACTTCTGCACGACGACGTTTGCAGCACCTTTCACGAGGTGCGGCAAGAAGAACGCACCGCTGCCGTGCGTGATCGGTGCGGCATGCAGCATCACCGAGTCCGGCCGGAGGTTCGGCAGGAGGTCGACCAAGAAGTTTGCGACTTCGGCCAGTTCGCTGCGAGTGGTGAGCACCACGGCCTTGGGTCGACCGGTCGTGCCGCCGGTGTAGGCGAGGCGGAACGGCGCGTCCTGGTCTCGCCGGATGTCGCATACGTCCGCCGAGGCATCGGCGATCAGCCCCGGCAACTCGTCCGCACTGATCATTATTTCAACCTGCGCCGACGGTTCGCCGGCGTAAACCAGTGCCCGCGCCTGCGAGTCGTCGATCTTGTACGCGTGCTCGTGCGGGGTTTCGCGGACGTTCAGCGGAACCCGAACCAGCCCGGCCTTCGCCAGCGCGTAATAGACGACGACTCCGTCGATGCCGTTCGGCATGAGCACGGCGACTCGGTCGCCCGGCTCGAGCCCGCGCGCGACGAGGGCGTTGCCGAGGCGGTCGGTCAGTTCGTCGAACTCGGCGAAGCTGACGACCCGGTCACCGTCGATCAGTGCAGGCGCCGAGCCGAACTGGCGTCCGGCCCGGCGGATCAGGTCAGCTATCTGCACCGCTCGACCCTTCGACAATTGCGCTGACGTCTGCACGCCGCAGTCCGGCGCCACGGCCTTCCAGGTTCCGCGACCCGCGCTGCGCGAGGCGGTACAGGTCGTCGGCGCGCTCGGAGCCGTAGTTCCACTTCACCCATTCCTCGTCGAGGTAGCGGTGGTCGCCACTCAACACGGCCGGCTTGAATCCCTGTGCCAGACGGTTGTATTCGTCGATGTCGATCCGACCGGCACTCGTGGTCCACAGTCCGTTCTTTGCGGGCAAGCTGCTAGAACCGCTGAAGCGGTTGCCGACGGTCGGTGCGAAATCGTCGTCGGTGAGCACCGAGTACGGGATTCCGGTCAGCATGTTCTGGTTCAGACCGGAGTAACGGGCCATCGTGTACTCGTTCGCCTTCTGATGCGGCAGACCGAGCAATCCGACCATCTCGCCGAGGTTGTCGCGGCCGTACTCGTCGTTCATCAACGGCTTGAAACGCTGCACACGCTCGTCGAGCTGGAACCAGTCGTCCTGCCGGTAGGTTCCCGCAAGATGCGCGAAATCCTTTGCCACAGAGGAGTACACCAGTGCGCCGGCGTCGATCATCTGCTCACGCGACCAGCTAGCGATGCGCTTCCAAAGGTCCGCGGTCGCCTCGTTGAGGATTTCGCGGTACTGCTCCATAGTCTCTGCGAGGTTCTCGGCGTTCTCCATGCCGACGGGAACGTAGCCGTCGGTCAGCGCGTCCGAGGTATACATGCCGACCGCGACGATGTTGCTCGCGTCGTAGCTCGGCTCGGCCTCGAAGGATGCCCAGTCGTCCATCAGGTGGAAGTTGGTGTCCTTGAAGACGATCGGGATCGTCAGATTGTTGAACGGCAGTTGCGTGGCGATGCCGTCGAGCCAGGGATAGTCACCTTCGGTCAATTCGAAGAAGTCCCGGACCATCAACTGGCGATTGTCGCCGAAGTTGTACGGACCGCTGTTGTGCAGGCCGATCCGGCACTCGCAATGCGCCAAGAACGCGTACTGGCTCAGTTGCGCAACGAGTTTCGTGGCCGCAGTGTGGAGACGGTCGCCAGGGACGACGCCGTGGAGGTCTGCCTGGAACACTTGAAGGGTCCGCTCGGGCAGGAACTGGCTGCGGTCGCCGAATTCCTTGTTGGTGATGTGCCCGTCGTTGCGGTGGTAGGCGAGGTTGAAGCGGCGGGAGAAGTCGAGCACGTCGACAACGTCTTCGACGGCGTCGCCCGGACGCACGAGTCCCCAGTTCATCAGCATCTCGCGGCCGATGAGGTAAAACGCCGGCATGCCCCACGCGGCGTTGACCGTGTCGACCTTGAGGCTGACCTCGCGGGCACGGTCACCGAGCTCCTCAGCCGATGTGGCAGCGTCGATTTCGCGCAGCAGCGTCGGCAACCGGTAGAACGAGTTGAGGTAGCTCAGCAGCATGTAGGGGTTCATCGGGAACAACTTCGACTCCTGCACGGTGCGCGTGATGCACAGCCAGTAGGTGGTGTCGGAGAGATTCCGCAGGTAGTTGTTGGTCTCCAGCAGGGACCGGTAGCTCAATTGCGCCATGATGTCAGCCCTCGTTTTCGATCAGCCAGATCCGGGCGTGCCCGGTGTTTCCCGTTTCGTATGCGTCGGCCGCCGGTGGCGCCGCGGTGACCTCGATTTCGACGATGTCGCCGTCTACGAGGTGGTCGATCTTGCAGTTCATCAGCGTGGGCACGTCGTACTCGCGAGCGAGGATGCCGAGGTGGCTGCGGACCGTGCCGCCGAGGCAGATGACGCCAGCGAAGTCCTCGATGATCGGTGCCGTCAGGGTGCCGCCGGAATCGTCGATCACCGCGATGGTGCCGGCCGGGATCCCCTCGGTCAGGTAGTCCATCACCTGCTCGACCTTCGAAATCAGGGCGACGGGACCGGTCACGGACTGGGTCTTGCGAATGACGTTGTCACCGATGCCCACCTGCTTGCGGCCGTTGGTCGACGCCCCTTCCGCGAAGGCCGGCGCTTCACGCTCCGGACTCTTGTATTTGTCGGGTTCGGATTCGAGCGACGCCGTTGCCGAGTAGTCGAAGCGGTAGCCCGAATCGAGCACCTCCTTCTCGACTGCGAGTGCGTCGTCGACGGTGAACAGTTCTAGTTCGCGCTCGAAGACGACGTCCTTCCAGTTCGCGTCGAGAGCGGCGAAACGCTCGGCCGCCAACGCTCGAACCGCGCTGTTGAAGCGGCCTGGGAGCGGCAGCATTTCGGTAGATCCCCACTTCGGCCCGGTATGGGTGGAGCTGGTCATACTCACCTCGCTGTGTCGGGTCCGGACCGGGGCCGACCTGCTTGGATTCGCCCTGTGCCGGGTGTGTTCTTTGGCTCTGTCACGAATCTATGTACGATCAGGAATGTGACCCAGTCCACGTTGGTGGACAGTTCGGAAGTGTGATGATCAGTCAGTCTCCGCAGCACCGCACTCGTTCTCCGCTGCGCGAATCACTACAGCGAAGCGACTACGAACGCGCCTTCGATGTCCTGGAGCGCTGCGACAACGCCGCGTCCCTACCGGACTTCAAGGAATTGCTGATCGAGGCATTGGAAGACACGTTTGCGCTCAAGCACGTGTCGTTCTTTGCCGGCGCAACCTTCCACAACGTGTTCGGTGATTCGGCGCCGGTGACCGAAGGCAAGACGGCGCGGATGCTCCCGGAGTACCAGGAGCGGTGGGCACGCTACGACGTCTTCGGCACGCCCGTCGCAATGCGCCAGCTCGTCGGAAGCGGGGTGTCGTCGCTCTCGGAGCTGGCGTCGTACGGTCCGCTGCCCGCAGCCGCCGACGCTTATGTGCGGCACTTTCTCGTGTCGACGTGGCAGATGGAGACAGCGGCGGCGATGCGGCTCGTGCTGCCAGGCGGACACACGGCGCTGGTGGGGATGTTCGACCCGGCGCCGGACAAGATCGGTGTGCACGAAGTTTCGACGTTGCGACTGCTCAGCAGGCAATTGTCGGCGACGTGCCGAGGACTTCCCGTTTCCCGCCCTGCGGCCACCTTGACCAAGCTGTCCGACCGGCAGCGCCAGGTCGTTCAGCTTGTTGCGGACGGGTTGTCGAACGCCGAGATCGGCGAGACCCTGTCACTCGCCGAAGACAGCGTGAAGAAGTACGTCAGCCGGGTCCTTACGGCGACCGGCTGCCAATCCCGGATGGAGCTGGCGCTCCTCGCACGCTCGCAGCGGATATGACGAAGGGCCGCGGACGGTTCGTCCGCGGCCCTTGTCAATCTTCTAGAGGAACGATGTCTCCCTGGTCAATCCATACCGGGGGTGGTCGCCGATAACCATCGACTCGAAAATGCCGTAGCCGACGGCGTCACCCTCGCGACAGCGGATCACGCAGTCGCGAAGCTGGTGCACTTCCCGGGCTGTATCCGGTTGCGAGACATCGGCGTAACGCTCACCGTCGAGGTGTGACGGTCCGTGCCATTGGCCGTGCCGGTGTCCCTTGAAGCCGAAGTACAGACCGGTCCCGAGGTGGAAGCCGGTGTCACTCGCGGCTTCGATCTCGATGGTGCGGGTCTCGCCCCAACCGGCGTCGAAGGTCAGCTTGCCGCCGAGCAGTCGCCGGTTGACGGGGTCGTACTTGAGTTCGTCGCGTAAACCCAGCAGCGGTCGCTGTGTGCCATCCGGCAGATTCTCGAAGCCGGAGAAGTAGGTCACTGCGCCGTCGACGGACTGCAGGTAGTGATGGATCTCGTAGCTCGATCCGTCCGGGCGCTGCAACCACATTGGGCTCCACGTGAGGATGAAGTCGCCGTTGAGTCGCTGTGGTTTGAAGATGTCCGGCGCGGGTTCGCCGACGTCCATCCGCACTCCCCACGAGTGATCACGGAAGCCGAACCACTCTTCGTCGCGTACCTCGATCCGTTCGCCGTCGATCCAGACCTCACCGCTGATGGTCGACGCCTGGTGGTAGCGCAGCAAGTCGGACTGGATGCGGAAGCCTTGCGGTTCGCGCTGCGAGTCCTTCTGCTCCAGGAATGGAGGCAGTACACCGGTGACGGTGAGGTCGAAGCTGATCGGCTGAATGTCGTTTTCTGCCAGCGTGAATCGTATCTTCTTGAGCGGCTCGATGACCTCGTAGTCGAGTGGTCCGACACCGACTCGGTAGGGGTCCAGATCGAGCTGACGGCTGGCACGGACCGTAATTTGTTCGGTCCCACGGGAAACGCCGGCAAACATGTCAATGACGTTGCGGTTGTGGTACTTACCGATGCCGACATCGATTTGGAGTGAGCCGTCACGGGCGAACAATGAGCCCCACAACTTCTCGGTCCACGACGTATCCGCCTGGCTGATCGTCGCGAACGTTTCGGGTGTCTGGTGGCACAGGAGTTCGTCGGCGGGGACGAGTTTCTGCATGGCTTGGCGCATGGTCTAGGCCTCTCTGATCGGCGAGAACGAGCCGGGCATGTCGTTGGCCACCAACGCGGTTCCGAAGATGGCGGCGGCTTTGTCGTCGTCGTCGAAAGGCTCCGGGTAGAGCGCGAGCGTCTTCGGCGACATCGACCAGTCGATCTGGTCGGTGACGCCGGCGAGTGCGGCGAACGGCCGTAAACCCGAGGTGTACATGGTGGTTGCGGCGAAGATGCGTTCACGCCGGTCCATGGCTGCGAAGCGCTGGTACAGCGTCATGTGGCATTTGCTGAGTTCGGCAGCAATCGTGGGCCACTGCTCCGGCGACAGCAGTGCGCGGGTGCCGTCGGCCATGTAGCCGTAGACGGCGACTTCGTCGACTGCTGACAGCAACGGACCGGGTTCGGTGAATGTCGTTCCCCAGTCGTTGATTTCGAACTCAGCGAACTTCGTGCGGTCGTACGTGAGGGCCATCGTGAAGCCGGTGTAGGGCGGTTCGAGGTCGGTGGCCCAGGGGTACGCCCACGAGCTCGGTCCGAGCGACAGGTAGTCGCGCACAATCGTTTCGCGGTTGCCTTCTCGCGGATAGGGTCCGGAATCGCAGGTGCCGACGCGCGAGTCGCAGAAGTAGAGGAACGAGTAGCCAGAGATTGTGGCGTTGAGTCGTTTGAGTTGTTTGCGGGCGTCGGCGTCGAGCGAGACTGCCCCACTGTTCAATTCGTCGACAACGGGCTGCGGGAGATAGCGGTCGGTGAACCCGGCGTCCTTGTAGTCCAGTGTGCCGTCGCCGCGGTGTGCGAGGGTCAGGCGGCGCCAGAAGTCGACGACGGTGCGGATGTCGTCCTTGTGCTCGCCGGTGCTGATCTTCTCCATGTGAATGGAACACTCACGGCCGCAGAGGAAGTGGTAACCGATCATCCAGATCCACAGTGGGCTGATGCGGTTCGGGCCTTCGCGCAGTTGGCGGCCCAGTTCCTCGGCCGATGTTGCCGAGTCGATGATCGCGACCCGCTTCGCGTAGCTGTGGAAGTCTTCGATGACGCTGAGCGACATGTACGGCAGCATCGGGAAGAGCTCGGAGGTGAAACCGGATCGCCGCGTCATCTCGGGCTTGAACGCACGACCCATGTGCTGGACGAGGTCGTCCAGTTTCTCGTCGGTGAGCTTCTCCGCAACGAGCTGGTCGAGCCCAGCGGGTGTGACGTCGACGTCGAAGTCCTTGACAGCGATCTCGTCTCCGACGCGGCGGATGTAGTCCCACCAGCCGTCGCTGACGTCCGTCGAGGGTGCCTTCAGCACGGCGGTGCCGTCCTCGATGGCGAGTTCGATCTGTGCGCCGTCAGCGACGTCTTCGACCAATTCAGCGCCGACAATGCACGGAACCTCGAATTCACGGGAGACGATCGCAAGGTGTGACCGCAAAGTGCCGTCGAGGCAGACGATTCCGCCGAGCCTGCCCAGGATCGGTGACAGGAACGTGGTCCCGCCCGACGCGACGAGTGCGATGGTGGATTCGAGGTCGCTGTCGATCGATTCGATGACGTCGACGGGTGAGCGGAATCGTCGAACGGTTCCAGTCACCGGCTCGAAAGTATATGAGGGAACGCCTTTTCCGAGAACGCTCATGACTATCCTCCCAGCGGACGGAAGCAGCCGTCACGGTCTTGCGGTACGAACACTCCGCCGATGAGCTGGAGTGCGAGATTGGGGTCGCTGAACTTTTCGAAGGACTGGGCGATGCGGGGTGTGATTGTCCAGTCGATCTCGTCGTAGCAGCCGGCGAGACGAGCCCAGGCCTTCAACTTCCACGCGTACATTTCGGTCGCGTAGAGGTTGCGCTCTTCGGGGTCGGTCTCGGCAAGGCGCTGGTACAGGGCGCGGTGAGCCTTGCGGATTGCCTGGGTGGCTTCGTTGACTTCTTCGGTGCCGAGGGGGCGCAGTGTGCCCCCGTCGGTGCAGAAGACGCGGGTCTCGAGGATGTCGGCCTGATAGTCGGTGGGTGTGAACCAGGCTGTGCCCCAGACGTTGTTGTCCATCTTGATGTTGCCGGGCAGGCGGTGTGCGATGACGAAGTGGTGGTACGGCAGGGTTTCGCGGATGCCGTCGACCCACGGGAAGTCGCCGTCGCCGTCGGTGCAGGTCTCGCGCAGGGCGAGGAAGGTGCCGTCTTCGAGCAGGTAGGGGCCGGTGTCGCAGACGGCAGTCCGGGCGTCGCAGTTCTCGAGGAAGGCGTAGCCCGTCAGTCGGGCGCCGAACTTGCGGATCCCGGTTTTGACCGTGTCGTCGGCTTTGACAAGGTTGGCGCGGATCTCGTCGAGCAGCGCGGCGTCGGCGACGTGGGAGCTGTTGCGCGGTTCGGCGTCCATGTTGAACAGCACGCCGTCGGTACGCATGGCGATGGTTGCTTCGCGCCAGAATTTGAGGACTTCGAGCTGGTCCTCGAGTCCGTCGGTGAGGCTGTTCTCGTCGAGATCGACGAAAAGCTCACGGCCGGTGAGGTAGTGGAGCGGCATTGCCGCGAGGTTGATGAAGCTGCGCTTGTTGCCGATCGGCAGGGCTTTCGCCACGAGTTCGGCGGCTGTGGCGTGCTTCTTGATCGTGCGGATGCGCTCGGGGACGCGGAGGTAGTCCTCCATCATCGACATCAGAATGTAGGTGTTCATGCCGAACAGCTCGGACTCGAACACCGTTCGGGCCGAGAGCTCCGACTTGTAGGCGGCGCCGGCCTTGTGCACGAGCCAGTTCCACTCGTCGAGCGTGGGCTCGTAATACGGTTCGGTGTAGAGGGTTTCGACGTTGGTGCTCAGTTGTGCTGTCATGCCGACACCGCCAGCCGTGCGGTTTCTCCGTTGGCGAGGTCGAGGATGACGTGATCGCCGTCTTGAATGTCGCCGGTCAGCTCGGCGGCGAGGACGCACGGTACGTCGGATTCGCGCGACAGGATCGCGAGGTGCGACTCGCGGCTGCCGGCGGTGCACACGATGGCGCGCAGGTCGGGAAGGATCGGCGACAGGAACGTCATGCCGCCCTTGTTCACGAACGCGATCGTGTCTTCGAGATCATCGTCGTCGATGGACAGCACGTCCGATGTGTCGTTGAACCACCGGGCGGTTCCCCGCACCTCACCTGCTTCGAAAAGATTGACTCCGGTCCCGACTTGATTCAGGTCCCCGCTCATAATTCACTCCGTTCCGCCCGTGGTCGTCAAGGCGTCATTGGCTCGGACACTGCGCATCAGCGCTGGTCAAAACATACGAACCAGGAGGGAGTGTGACCCAGTGCACTTTGGGGGACAGAGTGAAATCAGGCAGTTTTCTTGCGTGGCGCCCGCATCAGGAGGGCGGCGACGAGGAAACAAATCGCGCCGATGAGGGTGCCCATATTCGCAACGGTGGCATCTTCGAGCTTCCCGCTGGGCACGACGAACGCGGCGACTGCGGACACTCCGAACGCCACGGACCCGAGCATGTTCCACCAGGTGCTGCGCCAGTTGCGAGCGTGCGGATCCCAGAGTTTGTCGGTCTCCGTGGTGGCGATGACAGCGAGGGCGCTGGCGGCGAGGAAGCCGATGGAGCCGAGCACGTCGGGCCGCCAGATCCACTGGTCCGACTCTTCGACGGTGAGACCGATGATCAGAGCGGCGCCGGTGCTGACGTTGAACAGCAGGGTGCCCACGAACTGGATCAGGGCGGACCACCAGTCGTACTTCTCGATGCGGTGCGACTCGGCGTGCGGGACGGGTCGGCCGCTGAGCCGGAGCTGGATGAAACCGGCGGTGGTGAAGAACAGGGAACCGATGAAGTAGGTGGTGTTGTCCAGTCGTGCACCCACCGCTGACGCGTAGAGCGGGGAGGCCCCGAGGGCGAAGAGGGCTGCGCCTATTGCAAACCCCCACGATTCGCGGCGGAGTTTTAGTTCTCGACGACTTCCGGTCCAGCGGTTGGTGGGGTTGCTCTCAGACATCGGCCACGCGCATGTTGTTGGCCACCGACCGCTCCCCTGTTGCGGCTTTCCTCTGCCCCAGCATGGGAGCAGAGTACGCGCTGTGTCGCCCGTAGTTCGAGCACGCGGAGTCACGGAAACCGCAAACGTGATCTAACACCGTGCAATCCGGTCGAGCGCTACCGTACTTCTATGCACCCCTTGCGAGGAAGCGCTCATGACTAACGACGCCGACATGCGGCTCCTCGTGCGAAACTGGGGTTCGAATGCCCCGTGGGCGACGCCGGAAATGGTGGCCTACGACAACGAAGATCATCTGCAGGGAATTATCGCGGACGCCCCGTCGCGCGTGCCGGGTGTTCCCGACGGCGCGCTGACCGTGCGCGAGTTTTCCACATCCGCAGGCCCGGCAGACGTGTGCATCGTCAGCCCAGACGGCTCGATCACCGTCGTCGAATGCAAACTCGCTTCGAATTCCGAGCGCCGCCGAATGGTCATCGGACAAGTAATCGACTACGCGTCAGCCATCTGTGTGGATGGCGAAGCCACCTTCCGCGAGCAATGGACCCGTCAACGAGGGGCCGACCTAGCGGCCTTTGGTGAAGGCGCAGTCGAGCAGCTCGGACGAAACATCGCGGATGGTCGAATTCATTTGTGCCTTGCAGTCGACCAGATCGACGGCGAACTTCGTCGCCTCGTCGAGTACATGAATCGCATTACGCGCGACGAAATCACTGTCACTGCAGTCCAATTGGCGTATGCGCGCCACGGCACCCTAGAGATACTGATCCCTTCGACGTATGGCGGTGAGATCGCGGCAATCAAGGCTCGCGAATCGGGCCAATCGAGCGCGTGGACGAAGGACTCTTTCATCGAATCTATTGGCAGTACGTCGGATCGCGACATTGCACTTCGAATCTTCGAACAGCTCGAAGCGATCGATGAGCGTCGCGGAACTCACGACGACCTCCTGTTTGGTAAACGTCCGAGCGGCGGCATATTCATCTACCCGTATGGGCTCCGGTATGCGCCGATTCAGTTGTGGATCAATAAATCTGGTCACTTGATGGCGTACGGGACGTGGAATCAGTACACGCCGATCCAGCATCACGATGGATACGCCAAACTTGCTTTGCTGGCGGGGCTCGACCATAAGTCGTCCGCCAAAGGTTTTCGTCTCGCCGATATCGATGTCGATATGTTTTGGGCTGAAGTTCTTCGGTGTGCTGAGCGGATCAACTCGCCCGCTACGGAACAGCTGCCTTGACCAATCGCGGCCCCGCACTCGGCTCGGGCCGCGGGGTTCAGTTCGGAGCAGGGCTTCGTCGATTCGAGTTAGACGAGCGCCGCCACGAGTTCACACAGATGTCTTACTTCACCGACAGTCGGCGAAAGTTCGTATGCGTGATGGTGGCATGCATTGCTCAAGCCGCTCCACGCTGTGCTGGCAGCGTCCGCAATCTCGTCGTCAGCGAGCGCGCGCAGGACTACTAGTTTCGAATTCGTAGTCGCGTAAGGAATCTCGGCTCCCAGCTCCTGGCAGCGCTGAGTGATCATCATTTCCAGGGCTTGACGCGCAAGGAATGCAGAAAGCCGGGCTGGTGGCTGGCCGGTCGGCAATGTGCCATCCAGCAGTTGCTGAGCATTCCACAACAGCACCATCGGGGTTGTCATCGCACTGTCCGCAAGTCGGCGACAGACTTTCGCAGATCGCTGGCGTCCATCTTCGTCAACCGAGCACCCCGGTGAACGCCGTTCGTGCAGATTCGCAGAGTGTTCTTCCGGTGTGGCCGCATATCTGCCCAACCCTGACGGCCGGGGACTTCACCGACCGCGAGAGAAATCCGCCTGCGCGTCGTTTTGATCAAGTTCCACTCGCTTTCGGCGTCCGCGCGAGAGACGCCGGCGCGGTACCGCTTCGAATAGAAGATGTCTTGCGCGGCAGACTCGATCGCCAGCCTGAACAATCCCGGAGCCACCCGGTTCTTCACGTCGTCGGGGACGTTGTCATCTACAAGCAGCGCGAACGCGTCCTTCGAGTAACGCTCGGCGCGGTTGAGCGTCTCTTGGACGGTGACCGTCGAAGCCGCACCGCGAGTTACCTCGACCAATCGAGCGTCGACAGACATCTGCCGAATTGTCGACGCGAGGCGATCATCGTGCGAGAACACGATGACCTGACGCGTTTTCGCCAGGCCTGCAAGCACTCTCACGAATCCGTCGATCTTTGCTGGATCCATGGCCTGGATAGGGTCGTCGAGCACGAGGAATCTGAACGGGCTCGTCGGCGTCGTCGCCCTGGGGATGAACAGCGCCAACGCTAATGCATGCAACTCGCCCTGGCTCATAACCGACAGCGCACCCGCGGGTTGACCATCGACGCTCGCCTCGAGCACCGCCCTTCGCGTTGTGCGCGCGCCGGACAGCGTGATCGACCCGAGGTCAACATTGCTCTCCTGGCGCAACTCCGCCCAGATTCGTCTGGCTTGTGTTGCGATCGGTGCAAGCCGTTGGTTCCGCAGCTCTGCGGCGTTCGCCGTGACCCAGTTCTTCGCCGCTGTCAGCACCTTCACAGTCGGGTCCATCAATCGGGCATCACGTTCGAGTGCAATCCAGGCGACAATTTGCTCTGCGACTGGAGCCCAACGGTTCTCGCGCGTTGCCAACTCCGCAGCGGCTTCCGACCTCAGATCTTTTGCTGCCGAGTCCAGCTCGTTGAACAGCCCGACTGCGCCAGACACAAGGGAGGCGTCTGTCTGTCCGGCGTCGAATGCGCGGACAGCCTGGCGGTACCGCGCCAGTGATGGAAGCGCCGCCCCCTCGATCTCGGCAACGCTCGGGATGCGTGAGATTAGATGTCGCACATCTGCTCGTGCCGCGACGATCTCACTCTGCGCCGATCGGACGCCGCTGAGGAGCTTGTCGCCTTCGGCGAGTTCCTCGGCCGCGTGCTGCCTCCAATCAGCTGTGAGCCGCCCTTCGCCGCACAGAGGGCAATCAATCTCGCCATCAGCGTCGATAATCGCAAGCGCTGCAGTCAGTAGTCGAGACCGGCGCTCTCCCGCGTCGATCGCCGCGTCGGTTAGTCGTCGCTCGTCGTCGAGAGCTGCTTTGAGTCGCTGGACGCGTTCGACAACCACGGCCTCTTCGGGCGTCGGCAACAAAGTCATTGCACGCAAAGCCCCGATCGTCGCGTCCGGTGCAGCACTCACTCCGGTCGCAAGTTTGCTTAGCTCCTCGAGGTCGACCGCTCGCTTTTTCAGCAGCGCACCTGCAGGTGCGGCGCGTGTGTCATCCACCGCTGCAACGACTTCGCGCAGCTCCTTCAGCGCATCGGTCGCCAACTTGCGGGGCTTCTTGCGGATCAACAGTTCATCGGCGAGGAGCTTCTCGGCGTCATAGATTGCCTCGAGTCCCAACAACTTCGCGAGCGCGTCATAGAGGGCGGACGGGCCTTCCTCGAATAGCCCGCCAACCTCGTCGTATGAGAGCAACGGACGGTGACTTTCGACCGAGCCCCGCCAACCGAGACCATCCCAACCGGGTTGGCGCTTGCTATTACCGACCTGAACCCAGGCTTCGGCGGCTTCGAGCCCCGCGTCTGCAGCCCAGTCGACGCCGAGCACAGTTGGCTCGCCACCTTCTACTGCGAGGCCGATCCGGACCTGGCACGGGTTGTCGTGGTGCAGGTTTCGCCAGTTCCCCGTCCACTGGGTCGACTTCTTGCGCCAGCGATAGCTCCCGCCCGTGATCGCGAACTCGAGAGACTCCGCAAAGCTGGATTTACCGGAGCCATTCCGGCCACTAACGACGGTCAGGCCAGGTCCAGGGTGTAGAGGCAACGTCGCGTTCTGACCAATGCCGCGAAACCCTGCGACGCCTATCGACGTCAGGAACGCGCCAGCAGGTTCCTTGGTCGAGAAAGTCGGAAGAGCCGTCACGCCCGTGCGGCCAGTGGGCGGCAGATCGAGGTGGTCACGCAGAGCCTGTCGGCCGTCCAAAGCGGCCAGAACGGCGTACTTCGCCTCGTCGTCCAGACTGGCGTCGCCGTCCGCGAGGTCGAAAACTACTTCTACCAGCGGCTTCTCGACAGAGCTCATGACGTCCTCCCCGTTTTGCCCGAACCCGAATCGTAAGCGACGTCACCGACACGAAACCTGTGAATCGATGACCTCCAACGCTTCCGTGGCTCAATCGGCTGACATCCTGGCGGTGTCCAACGGAGTCAGCGGCCTTAGGACATCAACACCATCAAGCCGTGGCCGAGGATAGCGATGCCGCGCTCGCCAAACGCGCGCTCTGCGCCGCGGCGTGTGCTCACTAAGTGACGCTGCTGCCCGTCGCAGATGCTGGCCGGCATCTCGTCGACGCCGGTTAAGCCGTGGGAGTGTCCTGCGCTTCGCAGGCTCCACGACTTCGCGGCACGGTGCACACAGCCTTTGCGATAACGCCATAACGCCCTCGCGCATGATGACGAGGCGTTCTGCAGCGATCGATGCAAACTATCCTGCTGATAGAAAGCGCTGGTAGGTCATTTCGAGCAATTTCCGATCAGGCTGTTCGTTCCGCAAACCGGGCGGCACCATCAGCATTTCTCCGTGTCGTTCCTTGAGTCCGTGCTGAAGCATTGACCCGTCAATCTCTGCAAGTAGATCTTGACGTATTTCGACAACCAAATCCGGTGTTATTCCGAGGATGTGAGTATCGAAAGCAGCATGATGGATCTTGCAAAGCGCGAGACCGTTTCTCACGGAAGCAATTCCCGCCTCATGTGAATCGGGCACGATGTGCGCTGCGTCGAGCAGTTCTCCATGCCCCAAGGCACAGACCGCGCATCGCATCCCATATGCCCGAATGACGGTCGCACGAAACACTGGTTGATGTAATCGCTGCTTCGCTTCCGCCACCAGATAGCGTCTTAGTTGCGCTTCGACTGGCGTGTCTGGTCGATGAGATCTCTTCCAACATCCGTAGCCACCACGAACTGATGGTCCGCCGGTTCTTCGGCCAGTATGTACACCGGGAATATCGGCTGATACCGACTTGGCCCAACTCCATAGAACCAGATAAGTGGTACACGTTCTGCCATGGCAGCGCGAAGCCCGCGATTATCCATGTTATTTGGGTTGACGGGGTTTTCGTATGCCTCGGGTCGGATCCATGAGGCGAAACCCTTCGCCGTCGATGGAGAAGTCCATCAGCTCTTCTCGTGTGATTGATGAAGATCCGTCGTGTGTACGAATCGCCAGGAACTGCATCGCTTCGCGTCGAAGTCGCACGTCGAAATCCTCTGGACCACTCGCGACCCAAGCGATGTAGGTCATAATTGGGTACCTCCGTGTCGCCCTCGCGTCCCTCGTGAGCGTTTATTAAATCGCATTTGGTCACGTAGAGCAGGACCCATATTACCGCTACTATCCCCGTGGTCCATTCTCGTCACCAGGCCTCTAGACACCCCCGGCGATCCGTAGCATGCATCCACGCCACAACGATCGCAAGTCAAGCCTCATCGCTCACCTGTTCCGCAGACTCTTCGTCCGGCTCGGTGGCTGCTGCAGCAGAAACGGTCGATATCGCCGCACGCATTACTTTCTGGTCTAATGCAGAACCACCCAGATTACGCACAAGGGCATCGTGAGCTCGAAATGACTGATCGAAGATTGCGGCCCTTTCTTTATCCTTAAGGTCTTCCTTTGATTTGTTATTCTCTCGGCAGAACATCGTCTCGTAGTGATCGTGTAGCGCAGAGAAAACTTCGCTTCGACAAAGATCTCGCTCTTCTCTCACAACTGCGCTGAGGACAGAATGAGCCGGATCCCAAACCTCTAACAGGAGATAGCGATACTTTGGCCACTGGTCGGGTTGCATTTCGGCGCGGAAGACCACGCTCCTGAAAGTCTGATTGTTCACTCGGACCGACCAAATGTTATCGGATTCTGGCTCGCCACTAAAAACGCGGATCATCTTCTTTAGCTGCGCCGTCGTCTTCGGTGTGAAAAAGGCGTTAAGCTGGGCGATGTAGTCTTCGTACGCATCATCGCGATTTACGGCTTCGGGGTCAGGATCACTCTTTATTCGAAGCTCCGCCTTCTCGACCAAACCAACAAAACCGCAAACTAACGCAACCTGGAATGCCACGGTTGTGAGTACGTCCTCGTACAGCTTATTACACCAGTCGACCATTTTTGAATGAAGTTCGCCGTTTTTGTCGCGGAGCGCGCGTTTATCACTAATGTCGCCCAGAAGATTCGTTGCACGTTCAGCCCTCAGTTGCTTAACCGCGTCCTCAATTCGACCGGCCGTTGCATCTAACCTCGCAAGAATCGCCCGAATCTCAGGTACGTCGACCTTAAAGTATCCTTCGTTAATCCTCTGCCGTAACGCGGCTCGGTGTGATTCAAACACACGACCGATTCCTTGCCCCTCCAAAAGAATCGGCTTAAGCTGTCGGTCCTGATTACGTTCCAACTCCTGGCCGATTTTAAGCACTGCAAGATTATGACGTTCGAAGGGACCAAACTTTTCGAGAGCCCCGGTAATGAGAGTGCCATATTTTAGGTCGAATTGGCGGCCGAGGTCTCTCGCGGCGGAGGCCGTAAATAGATCACGTCGAATCGCGTCTGCACCTGTTGCGCCAAGCAGATTGCGTCCATCAAGCCGATCGAGGAGGTCGTCGAGACGCCTGCGATTCGCAAAAGTACCCGACCGGGGCTTTACACCGCGGATATCGGTTCCACTATCGAGCATCATGTGTTCGGTCATGTAGTAAATATGCGGCACTCCACTGATCGCAACTGGAGTTTGAATCTTCTGGCGACTACCCTCCTGATCAAGCTCGATATTCTCCATCCGCAGCGAATACTGCGAACGCTCATCCTTGGCTTTGATCTGCGAGAGAGTCCGCCTCATCATCACGCTAATGATGTCGTTATCGTCCAGTAGTTTATTTCTTGAGTCGGAAACTTTTCGAGCAGTCTTATTGAGTGTCAAGAATATTGACCGCGCCGCCTTCTTCATGTCAAAATCTCCAGCGTAAGCAGCGTCCAATTCGGGGACAGTGCATATAAGCACGGGCAAGTTAATTTCATCGAGAGCAAACTGCTCGATATAGTTCTTTGTCCAAGACGAATAGTATTCCCTGAACGGCGCGCGGCGAGAATCAGACCACTCGTCCTTGAGATTGCGGTAGATCGCTAACAGAGCCATTGCCCGGTGCTGGCCATCCACAATCACGAGGCGGGTTCGAGATGTATTCAGTCGAAGTCGTACTAAATCGTGCTGATAGGATACGTCTTGCACGAATGGCTGCTCGAACTCGAACACTTCACTGCCGACTGAACCGGACCTTGTGACTAGGCGGTTGTGAGCCTGATTTGGAAGCGGTTCCAGTACCTCGATTGTTACTTTCGGGTAAAATGCATCGGGTTGTACCCGGTTCTGTTTGATCGGAAGTACCACGATTACGATAGGAGGGAAGAGCTTGATCATGTCCCTCGCTTGGTCGTCCAGAAGGTACGGCACAAGATCGGCAGATACGCGTGCATCATCAATATCACGCTGCATAATTTCGTCGAATTCAAGGCTGTTCGAATCGAAGATCTCGCGGACTGGCGCAAGCGCGCTGAGCAATTTATCGTTGGTGGCCGCTGCAAAGTTCAGACCGACATGCGTGAGGAGATATTTTACCTCAAGCGACTTTGCATCAACTTGGCCCGTTCCCACTCTGAAGGAACCCACTGTGCCCTGCAAAGTGAGGTCTAGTGCGGAGTCTGGAGCCAATTGAAAGACCATATTAATTCCTCCCGAGAAGCGGATAGTGAATTCGGTTCAGTATGTTTTCAATGTCGACGAAGGCGCCCGGGACGACCTTCACTTTTACGAAGAGGCGTTGCGGAGGAATTTTTCTCATCCGTATTTCACGAGCGAAGCTACGATCTCGATTTTCAGTGCTCGGACCGGCGTCTTGCTCTCCGTACTTTTCGATTAGCGACTTGTGCTGTTTAAGGCGAGTGCTCAGTCGTTCGGACATTCCGATATAGATGGGGCTCGCGAAGTCCGGCGCGGATGTCTCCAGGACAGTGCGGATGACGGCCAGCCGACCTGTATCCTCGATCAGGCGATCGAGAAGGGACTCCGACAGCGTGGGCACATGTTCCACCAGACCCCTGTACCGGGGCTTCAGAGGCCCGCTAAGCGATGCATCGTAGGACCGTTCTCTGAAGTACTGAAATATGCTTGTGTCTAAGAATGCGCGTAGCGCCTCTTTCGCCTCGCCCAAGTGTCCACCAGCCTTCAAAGCCTCGACCGTTGTAACAACGCGGTCCAGGTCGAATGCTGTTACCTCAGGGACGTAGTACCACGCGTACACGCCGGGCTCAGAAGGTACGTCACCAATCTCGTGCCACCGATACGTTGTCATCGCTCTGGCACTAGGGACATCATCTGATCCAATTGCTTTCGTTGTTCCGCGAACCCAACGGCCGTACGAAACTTCGAGTCAGTCACCGCGAAATTACCCCCGCATACATACTCACCCTTGCCGATTGTCACGGTTCGCCGAGCCACCTGTGTCGCCAGTTGGATCCGCATGGCGAGTCTATGGCATGTCGAACATGCGCGGCACCGCGACACAGTTGACTGCTCGATCTACAATCCCAGAATGCCCGTCGGTGCCCCCTCACGGTCCGCAATGACCGCCATCCGGCGGGTCGAGCTATCTAGGCCTATGAAGCTCGCGATCGAGTCGGACGTTATTCGTGACTTTGACGACGTTTTTGATTACGGCTGTGGCCGCGGTAGCGACATCGACTTCCTCAGACTCATGGGATACACAGCAGATGGCTGGGATCCGCACCATCGTCCGGGCGCCGAGCTTTGTGAGGCGGCGGTCGTCAATCTTGGATACGTCATCAATGTCATCGAACTACCCAGCGAACGAGTCAGCACACTGAAAAAGGCATTTGAACTGGCTAAGCGCGCGCTCGTAGTCTCCGTTAGAACCACTCACGAGGCGAAGTTCTTAGCCAGTGCCACCGTTCACGAAGATGGGATCCTCACTGGTACCGACACTTTCCAGCGATTCTTCAGCCAGGCAGAGGCAAGGACGCTTATCGAAGACACCCTAACCACTCAGTGCACTCCGCTTGCACCAGGAGTCTTTGTTGTCTTTCGCGATGAGGGCGCCGAGCAGGAGTGGCTCGACCAGCGTTCGATGATTAGCCGGCGGGTTCGACGACTGCGCAGGATCACCGAACCGAAGATGTCGATTCGTGACAAGGCTTACGAAACTCACCGCGACATTTTGCGTCCTCTCGAAGAGTTTGTTGCGATTCGAGGAAGGTTGCCATCGCCCGGCGAAGTAGATTGGCAGGAGTCACTTCTCAATTCCTTTGGCTCTACCGCGAAGGCATTTCAAATCATTCGGCACGTGGCAAATGACACATGGTGGGAGGACGCAGCGGAGGATCGGCGCCAGGAGCTTTTGGTGCGATTCGCACTGCAGCGGATACGTCGCATGCCAAAATTCGGTGCTCTCCCGGTAGACTTGCGAATTGATGTGAAAGAACTATTCGGCAGCTATAAAGCCGCCGTTGCAGAAGCCGAAGGTCTTCTATTCTCCTTAGGGTCGCCCGAGACCGTAAGGTCGGCCGCAGCTGTTAGTACCATTGGTAAGCGCACGCCCGATGCCTTCTACGCGCACGTGACCGCAATCGAACTGCTACCACCAATATTGCGCGTATTCATCGGCGCCGCGGAAACCCTGATCGGTGAAGTCCAGGACGCAACCCTAGTAAAAGTTCATTTCGACAAACCAAGGGTCTCGTGGCTGAAGTATCCCGACTTTGACCGAGATCCTCACCCGGCGCTGGCTGAATCATGGGTCGTCGACTTCCGACACCTTGACGTTCGTCCATGTGACTACCGCGAAAGAGACAATCCACCGATCCTCCACCGCAAGGAGCTATTTGTCGCTTCCGACGATCCGCGCCATCAACGATTCAAGCGACTCAGCGATCAAGAAGAACGACATGGCTTACTCGATGAATCTCACTTAATAGGAACTCGCAAGCAATGGCAGGCTCGCCTCGCAGAGAGGAGCTGGAGTTTCAAAGGGGCCCGGTTAGTCAGAGCCGACTCGGCGACCGGCGCAACCGGCACGGTTGACTCATAAAGCACACACAGCGCAAGGCATCGTGTCGTCGTCTTCGTCCAAAGCCACAAAAAGCGGCAGATTTCGCCGGGATTTCTTTGCTCGCTCGAGAGCAGCGTTGTGTTGCGTCATAATTTCACTACGCCTCGCTAGCAGCTCGTCGAGCGTCTCGCCCTGCGACCACGTGTATGCCCTGCCCTTCATTCCGAAATCTACATATGATGCGTCGCCATCGACACCCGCCTCGGAGAGGACTTTCATTTCAATCTGACGTGCTCGATCGAACAACTCGGGGTGCCGGTCCGCAAGCCCTACCCATTCCGCTTTCCTTTGATAAAAGCAGAAGTAACATCCAGATCGAGTCCGCCATTCATAATATTCGGGGAGACCAATTCCAGCATCGTCGAGTATCTTGTTCACTCCATCGATATCAATCCCGGCGTGAATGAACGGGAACTCCGTCGTTATGTTTGGCTTCGTGGAGATATAACCCTTACGATTCGCCTCGTCTGCACGAATCGCCACATAGGACACCGCTGGGTCGTCTCCGATCCACTGCTCAAGCGGTTTGATCTTCAAGTTCTTGGTGCACCAACGCATCTGGGGAGACGGAAGCGCACCTCGAAACACCTCGAACCAGTGATCAAAACCGCGCTCAGCGTTTAGGCGGGTGACCTTTCGTCCGAGCACGCCTTCGAGCTTGTTCAAGTAGGTGTAAGTCTCAGGAAGTTCAGCGCCTGTGTCGCAGAAGAAGTATTCGATGTCGAGATCGGGGCGAGTCTGCCGAAGGTACACCGCCAGAGCCGACGAGTCTTTGCCTCCAGAGATCCCGCAGATGTGCCTCGTCTGATCAGCCATATGCCTTCCCCTTTTCTTGCTTCGGCGCCTTCGACTCAGAAGCTTGGTCGCTCCCAAGTTCGCGGGCAGCAATGCCGGCAAGCAGAAGCTGTACGGGATCTCCTGCGAGCTCGGACAATGCCTCTATCGCATTGTGCACTACGACACTGACAGATCGTTGTTGCTCAGAGCTGAGGGTGACAGTGCGGTCAGTCGTCACACCATCCGCGGACGTCAGTGTTACAGCAAAAGCGGAGAAACTCTGGTCGCCCATGGCGTAGGAAGCCTTGGCACGTGCCAGGTCGGCGATACGTCGAAATGCACGTGCAGTTTCCTCTATCTCCGCCAGATAGCGATGGACCGCGTTGTCGTCCCAATCCAATGGAGAGTACCCGGTAACAGACGTCGCGATCTGCAGTCCCAGTTCCACTGGGTTGGACGGATTCATTAGACATGCCTGAATAAACGACCTCACCGACTGCGGAACCGCGTCGATCATCGCGAGCGATTCAGCGATTGACTCCATGGACCGTAATTCAGCCTTGTCGGACACCTTCTGTCCGTTGGATGCGAGTGGAACTACGGCCGCGGCCGCACAATCGAAAACCCTGCGTGAGAGTGTGTCGTTTGCGGATGTTATGACCACAAGCGCATCGATGAACCGGCCAACCAATTCGTCGATGACGCTTTGCGGAAGTTGGCTATTTCCAGCTTCCAACGGCGGTAATCCAAACGCCGCTGGGAGAGCGTCGAACAAGAGGACGTCGGGCTCGCGTGCATTCACGACAACGTCTCGAACTGCGACAGCGTCCCGCCGGACAGAATCAGCATCTTGCGCAGAAGCGGCAAAGGTTCGGGTCTTCTCCACGTAACGAGAGTGTGCACCGCGATACAGCGCCGCGATGCGCTGAACAGCTGAAAGTAGCGTCACTTGCGAAGGGGGCTCCCCCATCCCTCTCTCATCCAATACTCGGTGCAGTGCGCGGATGAATTGCCATCGCACTCCGCGACGCGTGATTCCGATTGACTTGACTGAGTAATTTCGCGGATTACGCACAAGTCGCTCGATGACTGGCGCCGTGATCCGCGACACGAAAGTGCCGTGTTCGTAGATCGCAAGATTTGGAGCCTCAACCACCAGCATCGCGGTAAGTAGTAGTGAGGCCGTGCCTTCTCGAAGGCCGAATGGCGGTGACATCATTATCGTGAGTAGGTGCTCGGCGGTGACGGCAGACTCAAGGTTTGTCAGCTCTGCTAGTGTCTCGTCCCAAACTCGTCTCCAGTCGCTGACAGACGGCGCTTGAATCTGTCCACGATTCATATCGTGAATCCCAGAGTCGAGGATCACGGCACGGTACATCGCCGCCTCTGGGCCATCACCTACCATCCCAAATTGGGGCGTGGAATGTCGGCTCACATCCACTAATCCTTCAATTACCAGCCTGCGCGCACGCGCACCAGTACTAGTCAACTCCGATCGATTGATTGCTTCGTATGAAACGGTGGAGGGTCCGGCTGAATATGCCTGATCCAAAACCTCAGACAGTCTTGACGTTGATACGCCATCGATGAGAGGAACTTTTGGACCCTCAGCGGGGTTGAGCCAAGTCCAGCTCGCAGTTACGTCGAATGCGACTGATATCGCGTGGTCAAGGCTGATGCGCGCATAGGCGATTCTTTCGGCGAGCTCTCGCTTCGCCGCGGCATCATCGCGCGCTAGTCTTACATCTTCCGCGACTTCTAGAAGCGCTCCGAGCTCCACCGACGCGGCAATGGTGGCCCCGAGATCAACGGGATCAATCACAACGACCGGGACACGTTGATCACCGTCGACCTGAAGGTCAGCCGGCTCAAGGCGATAAACAAGAACTGCATCGCAAACAGACCTGGGGCTCGGCGCCGCTATACGATGCGTCTCAAAGTCACCATATGTGCACTCGAACGCTCGGATTGTTCCCGTCTTCGTCGAATGGCGGGCTGCGACGACCGGTTTCATTGGACGAACATCGGCGAGCAGAGAGGCCAACGAACGACCTGCAACTGACCGCCGCGCCCCTTCAAGCGCACGGTTAATATCGAAGTCTGAGCCGCGCCAAATGCGGTACTCGTGCGCGTAGTCGCGATGTGTGATCAAGCTCATCGAACTCAACTCTGCTAATCGCGTCGCTACCGCAACCACATTCTCCGTTCCGGCTTGGCCATCCGCTGACGCAAAGCCGACAAGTTCCTCTGACGCGCGAAGCATGCCAGTTGCCGACACCAGATTCAGCGTTCCCACTGTCTTGAGCACACGCATCTGTGCATCCGTCAAGCCAGACGCATCTCGAATAGCAGTGGATACCTCTGTCCACCGCCCTGACTCGGCAGACGTGGCAAGGAAGTTTCCGGCTGACTCCACGAAGTAGTCGTATATCTGGTCGACCCTCACCCAGGGTAAGTCTTCAATCGAATCGACATGGCTCAGCCACGTCTTCACTGAAAGTGGTTCGGCCGACGCCAGAAATGAGAATAGGGTCCGCTCGTTTTGCCCATATCGCGCGCATAGCTCTGGTAGCGCCAACAGAACCACAGGATGCAGAGGCCAGCAGTGTCCAAGCAGCGTCTCAGATGCGACCTCTGGCAATCCGACTGAGGCAGCGTCCGCCGCAGCACGCGCGGCCGCAAGAATTCTCGCCTCGTCGAAATTCTCGTCATCGCCTTGATTCAAAGCCGATGCAATCAAACTTCTTGTGGCACTCGCCGAGTCAACATAAGGGATGTCTTCGAACCTTCCCTGCACCTTCGCCCACTCACGTCGTTGCGCAAGACTGGCGGAAGCGGCATACGCCTCAAAGGCAAGGTGCTGAATAGTCACCACAATTAATGTGGAGTGGTTCGATCTGTCGCTGGCCCACTCCGCAAGCTCCTGTAACAAATAAATGTCTGTGTCTGAGCCGGATGCACCGTATGCCTCAAGGTTCTTGCCAAACTCGTCTATCACGAGCAGGAGCGGGCGGATCGACGTGATTTTTCGGATAAGTTCGCGTATCTCGTGATACGACGGAGTGGCCAACCTCGGGTCAAGGGCCCGGTCTAGAGCAGCCTCGACCTCTTCCGTGAGTGGTTTCTGTGCCAAGTATTCTGCAGCCGTTCGGAGCGCACGCAGCACCGTGGTCGCTATCGCCTCCCGCTGCGGAGTTGTGACGATTCCCCGCACGAACCCATCGCGCCCGGCGTGAGCAGCTGCGCGCGCAGCCTTGAGACCATCTGCCGTTTCCGGATCATGCTCGCGAAGAAGCCTGACTGCGGCCTTGTACGTTGGGGAACTGGAACCAGAGCAGAGAGCATCCAGAAAAACAGCGAGCGAAGACTTGCCCGAGCCATACGGCCCGGTGATTGAAAACGCTCGCGAACCGTCCCCTGATTCCATGCCACGGACGACACGGCGCACTACGTCGAGTGCTCTGGCCGTCGGCAGATAGCCATCGAGCGCTGACGGCCCAGACGAATCAAGTCTGACTGACCGAGCGAACCGACCCCGCACCTGTGTCGGAACTGCCATCGCTAATACCCTCGCATTCAGTAATTACTTGGGAGCTAATGTCGAACCTTCGAGTAGCGGCGCCTGCAGCCCGGCCACTCTCATAGTGACGAAAGAGGATCTCCGACGCGATCTCTCGCATAGGCATCTCGGACCGAATAGCGAGTACCGGCGATGAACCCGCAGTCCGCATTTGGATCAAATCCGGGTACGCGGAGGCAGCGGCCTCAAGTAGTTCCCCAAATTCACGCTCAGACAGCTTGAACGCCCGACCAGGACCACCGACCTCGGAGGCAAGGGTGGACACCAGCGCAGTCTTCGCTGTTGCGCTAGTTGTCGACAGGAAATCGAGACTCGCGAATGCGACAACGGCAGCCGTCAAACCGGGTTTTCGTCCAACAGCAAACCGGTAGCGCCCGCCTACATCGCTGATCAGAGTCAACGGAACCATCGGGGCATCGACGTCGTCCTCTGACTTGTCTGCTTTTCTAATTCCCGCGGCGCCTGCGTATGCCCGCAACAGCGCGAGTACGTCCTTCTTGACGGTCGTAGCAGCAGGCGCCGTGGGGTTATTCCAGGCCGCCGTCGCTTCGATCTGCGCCATCACGTGGTCTGTCAACGACTCCACAGTGAAGACGACCGGCGAGAACGTATTGAAAGCCGTCCACCAAACGGGGAGCTTTCCCTTGGGAGACAACATCATCCAGTGTATTAACCACCAGGAATCGAGTTGCTCAAGGTAAGGGTCGAGACCTTCTACGTCAGCGAATGCCGGCATGAACGCGTGCAGGCTGTCGGAGTAACTCTGCTCGCCGACCGTAGGCAGACCGGATAGCAACGCCATTCCAAACCGAGTCGGACGCATCATGGTTCGCCGCGAGTTCTCCGGATCCGGGACTTCGGCCATTAGCCGCGTAGCGGATAACCAGAAACGTATCGACTTCGCCATGTTCTTGCCAACACCGAGGCGATGATGCGCGTCGTCGAGATAAAAGAGCCGCGGATCTACAACCGAATGATCGAAGCCGCGTTTCAACCACCCGTATCGGATTGTGAACGTTTCGTGACGGCCGAACGCAGCCTCGATGCTGTCCTTGATCGCAATCGCCATAGCTAAACGCTCCAGTCGGTGAGGTCGCGCACTCGGACAGCCGCCGCGACAAGGTCTTTCGCTGCCGATCTGACGTCATCCCAAGTGGTATCAGCGCCCACCGACAATCGAATCGATTCCTCGGCGTGAACAGGAGAAAGCCCCATGGCTGTAAGAACGTGGGACGGCGTTGGAACTGCAGACGTACATGCGGATCCTGACGAAAACGCGACAGAAGGGCAGTTGACGATCAACGCGTCGGCGTCAACGCCCGGGATACGGATGTTCAACGTGTTCGGCAATCGCGGCGCCGTTCCCCCATTCACCGGGCAGGGTCCCAATGAACCTTCAAGATCACGACGAAGTTGGTCACGCATGGCAGCAATTTGTGTGGAACCGCTTGCCAACGACTCGCTTGCCAGTGCGCTGGCCACCCCGAACCCAACGATTCCGGGAGCGTTCAGTGTGCCCGAACGCCACCCTCCCTGGTGACCTCCACCGTGGATGAGCGGCGCAGGCGAACTGCCCGTAGGAACCACTAACGCGCCGATTCCAGGGGGGCCGTAGAACTTGTGCGCCGAGATCGCCGCGTAGTCCACGTCCCAGGCGGCGAGATCGATCCCAATCTTTCCAACCTGCTGGGTGGCGTCACAAACTACTACGCCGCCTCGTTCGTGGACAACCCCGGCCAGAGTTGCAATGTCGTTCAAGACTCCAGTTTCGTTATTTGCTGCCATCACAGCGAGCGCGAAAGGACGATCAGGTATCGCAGCTTCCACGGCCTCAGTCGTTACGACTCCAGAGGAATCAACGTCGACCCATGTCACTGGAACACCTACGGCGGCCAGACGGTCCGAGGTATCCAAAACGGCCTTGTGCTCGGTGCGCGGTACCAGGAGGTGGCGATGCGTCCGTGCGACCGCGTGTAATGCGGTATTCAGTGCTTCGGTCGAGCCCGACGTCCATACCAATCGGGAGGGTCGTACGCCGATCAGACTCGCCACGCGGGCTCGCGCTTGATCAATTTCTCCAAGTGCCGCGCGACCCACGACGTGGCTCGACGCAGGGTTGCCATACCCGCTGCCCATCATCTCGACGACAGCAGCCACCACCGCACGAGCAGGACGCGTTGTCGCGTTGTTGTCGAGGTACACGGTCACGACTTGACCCTATTCACTGCAACATCGAGTGCGAACACCGACACGCACGTTCGGGCCATGTGACGATCGCCGCTAGGTCCTAACGTTGTTATCCGCGAGAATGCATATGAGCCCGACAGGCCCGTCTGGCGAACCAACTCCTGACTAGGCACATGCAATCATAACGATGCCAATGAGAATCCTAGTATCGGTCTAGCGGGCGGCCGCACCGAACGCGAGGAGATCAGATGAAGGACGACCGCGCCGCGAGGCGCACGCAGCTGGAGGGTACGTGGGCCAGGTACTACCCGCAACCACTCGCCAACTTGATTGCAGTCGTGGGGGAACCATTCGACAACGACGACTTGACGCTGGCGGCACAAACTGTGGTGGAACAGGGACGGCCCGCCGCAAGGTTCGGCAACTGTTTTCGCTAGGTCACGGGGCTCCATCGGGCGGCGAGATCAAAGCCCCTTTTCGTGAGATAGCGCGAAAATTGCTCGCCACACTCAACGCCGATACAGGAGCCTCTCTACCGTCGGCACGTCTCGCGCTGGCGCAGCTTGGCGATGTCGCACCAACTCATGGCCGGCCGGAGCCCCGCATCGAGGAACTCGCCGTACCAGGGGCAGCCAAAGCTCTCAGTGAAGAAGTGCCGTTCGCGATGTGGCGTTGAATCAGCGAGCCGCGGTCTGTCCGCCATACAGGCTGCCAGACGCGTGAAGGAAGGTACGTGAACCAGTTCTTGATCCCGCTCCAGATCATGGGTGGATCCTCGACCGTGTAGACCCGAGCAGCGGCCAATAGTTGCCGCATGTGCTCGATCGCCGGCCATTGCTGCTGCCCTTCACATTCGCGGTAGATCCTGCCAAGAAGTCGTTGCCGAAGAACAAACCCGACGTAATCACGAAAGTCATCGGCAGACATCCCGGGTGGTGCGGGGAGAGCTTCGACGCCGGACCTGTAGTCGCCTCTGTCGAGATTGCTGAGAGTGCCGAGATAACAATCAACGACACGGGCCGGGACGGTCGTACTCGGGATCCAGTGAGCAGACACCCCATACGCCGTCTGAGGGTCGGGCACGATCGATGGCGGCAACTTGGAAACATAGTCGACAAGTTCCAGTGCGAAACTGCGGTCAGTCGTTAACGCGAACGCTTCAATAACGTCGAACAATCGCCTGATTTCCGTCGCGATGGTGATCCGCTGTACGGAAACCCGCCCTGGTTGCCGACCGGTAGCAGTTTGGCCAACGGATCGTCCCTAATTTCGCCGGTCATGCCACCAAGATAACGACGCTCCAAATACAGATCGGTGGTCGATAAATCAGTAAAAGGACAGCAAAGTCCCCATCAGTCAAAGTATTTCACCCGCAACCATAGCCACCATTTCCCGCACTGATCGACTGGCAGTGAGGCTGAGCCTAGCCAACGCGAACCGCGTAATGGCGAACATCCGTGAGCTGCCGCAACAGATTGCAACCGATCAACTGGCGGCTCCCGCAATTTTCGAGTCTGCCCATAGCACTCGGACAGCCCGCGGTCCCTTTGCCCAACAACGGTCCAGAACGACTCTAGGCACCGGATTCTGACGTGGAAACCCGGTGCGGCCAGATCCCCTGGCCGCACCGGGGTTTGGGAGCCCGGTCAAAACCGGGCAGTAATACGCGAACGCAGGTCAGGAATCTCATGGCCCATGCGTTCACGCTTGGTGTGGAGATATCCCTCGTTGTGACCGTTGGGCAAGGGCGTCAACCCAACGCGGGCGGCCACCTGAATTCCCATGTCCGCCAGCGAACCAACCTTCGCCGGATTGTTCGTCAACAACCGCACCGCCGAGACGCCGAGATCGCGCAAAATATGCGCCGCCGCACCATAATGCCGCGAATCAACAGGTAATCCGAGCTCGAGATTCGCATCGACCGTGTCACGGCCGGCGTCCTGCAAACCGTACGCCTGCAGCTTCGCCGCCAACCCGATCCCGCGACCTTCGTGGCCGCGCAGGTAGATGACCACTCCCCTGCCCTCCATCGCGATCCGCTCCATCGCCTCGGTCAACTGCGCCCCGCAATCACACCGGCACGAACCGAACACGTCGCCAGTCAAGCACTCCGAATGCACCCGCGTCAGCACAGGCGCACCACCCGAGATATCGCCATGGACTAGTGCTATGTGCTCCGCACCATCAACAGCACCTCGATACCCGTACGCCTTGAAATCGCATGTCTTCGTTGGCAAGTACGTCTCGGCCACCCGCTCGACCAGAACCTCGTGCCGCTGCCGATACTGCACCAATGCCTCAATCGAAATCATCGCCAGCCCGTGCTCATCGGCGAACCGCCGTAGTTCTGGGGCGCGCTTCATCGAACCGTCGTCGTTGACAAGTTCGACGAGCACCCCCGCCGGCCGTAGACCTGCCAACCGAGCCAAGTCGACCGCAGCCTCGGTGTGACCACGCCGCACCAGCACGCCGCCATCCCGATACCGCAGCGGGAACACATGACCTGGCCGGGTCAGGTCCCCTGGCACTGCACAAACATCAGCGAGCACCCGAGCCGTCCGCGCCCGGTCCGCCGCCGAAATTCCCGTGCTCACGCCGACACGGGCGTCCACCGAGACGGTGTACGCCGTCCGCAACTTGTCCTGGTTGTGCGGCGTCATCAGTGGAATGTCCAGCCGATCGAGGATCTCCCCCGTCATCGGTACGCAAATCACCCCACTCGAATGCCGGATCGTGAACGCCATCAACTCCGGCGTCGCCATCTCCGCCGCGAAAATGATGTCGCCTTCGTTCTCGCGATTCTCATCGTCGACCACGACAACTGCTTTACCAGCAGCGATGTCGGCGATCGCCCGCACCACGCTGTCCAGACGGACCATCCCGCTCATCACAACTCCTTACCGATCTCTCTCCAACACAAGGGCATTCGCCATTCCCCCGGCCTCGCACACCGTCTGCAACCCCAGCCGGTGGTCGGCGTCCTCCATCGCATGCAGCATCGTCGTCAGCAGCCGGCACCCCGTCGCGCCCAGCGGATGCCCGAGCGCGATCGCTCCCCCACGCGGGTTCAGCCGTTCGCTGTCCGCTCCAAGCTCGATCTGCCACGCCAGCGGAACCGACGCGAACGCCTCGTTGACCTCGAAGTGGTCGATCTGCTCGATGCTCAACCCAGTGCGCTTCAGGATCTCTCGTGTCGCGGCGATCGGCGCCGTCAGCATCAGCAACGGGTCGTCGCCGCACGCATAGAACCCACGAAACCGCGCCCGCGCCTTCCATCCCATACGGTCAGCAGCCCGCTCACTCGCGATCAGCACGGCACTCGCACCGTCCGTCAACTGCGACGAGTTCGCCGGCGTGATCTGCCAGTCAAGCTCTGGAAACCGTTCCGCATAGTCGTCAGTCCGAAAAGAGGGCCGCAACCCACCGATCGAGTCTGCGCTGGTGCCGGGACGAATTGTCTCGTCCCGCTCCACAACTCCGCCCGGCACACGAATCGGCACAATCTCCCGCTCGAACGCACCCGACGAGTTCGCCGCATGAGCCAGCTCGTGCGACCGAGCCGCGAACTCGTCCAGCTGCCTCCGCCCGATGCCACATCGCTGCGCGACGAGTTCTGCCGCGACACCCTGCGGCAGCAGCCCCGGCGCGTACCGCTCCTGCACCGACGGACCGTAGACGTCGGCACCCTGCCGATTCGACCCCATCGGCACTCGGCTCATCGACTCGACGCCCGCCGCGATGACGATGTCGTACGACCCCGCCATCACACCCTGAGCCGCGAATTGCACTGCCTGCTGGCCCGATCCACACTTGCGCTCGATCGTGACCGACGGAACGTGCTCCGGCAGACCCGCCGCCAACCACGCCATCCGGCCGATGTTGCCCGACTGCTCAGAGGATTGCGTCACGCAACCGACCAGGAGGTCCTCGACGTCACCCGGGTCCACGCCCGACCGCTCGACCAGCGCCGAAACCACCTGCGCCAGAAGCTCGACGGGATGCAGCTCCGCCAACGCCCCGCCCGGTCGGCCACGACCCATCGGCGACCGCACCGCATCGATGACGAGCGCGGGGCTCACCACCGCGATACCACCAACTTCTGATCGGTGAAGAACGCCAACGGCGCATCACCGCACACGTGCATGTCACCGTAGAACGACGCGCCGTACCCACCCATCGTGACGTTGGCCGGCGGCGCCGGGAACGAGTTGATACCGACGTTGCCGGCCCGGACCCGTCGCTCGAACGCAGCAGCGACCTCACCTGATCGCGTGAAAATCGATGCGGCGTTGCCGAATTCGGTGTCGTTCGACAGCTCGATCGCGTCGTCGAACGTCTCGACACGATGGACGTTGATCACCGGACCGAACAGCTCCCGCCTCTCGACCTCGTTCGCCGGATCGAGGCCTGTCACGACGGTGGGCCCGATGAAGTACCCCTTCTCCGTCTCGGCCCCGCCGGACGGCTTCACTGTCCGGCCATCGAGAGCGAATGTCGCACCGAGCTTCTCAGCCTCCGCCAACGCTTCGAGGATTCGCTCCTTGCTCGCCACGCTCACGACGGGACCCATCGTGACGCCTTCGTCCAAACCGTTGCCGACCACGATCTGGTTGGCCAGGGCCACAACGCGTTCCACCAGATCGTCGTAGATGTCACCGATGACCACGACCCTGCTGCCGGCCAGGCAACGCTGCCCCGCCATTCCGTACGACGAAGAGATAATGCCCGCGGCTGCCTTGTCCAGATCCGCATCGGGGGCAACAACTATCGGGTTCTTCGCACCGCCGTTAGCTTGCACGCGCTTCCCGGCCGCCGACGCCGCCTCGTAGATCGCCTTCGCCGTCGGCGACGAGGTAATGCACGACACTGCCGCCACCGCCGGGTGCGAGATCAGGTGCTTCACCACATCTGCGCGTCCGTGCACGAGGTTCAGCACACCGGCCGGCAGACCTGCCTGCTGCAGCAACCGAATCGCAGCGGTCGACGCGATCGGATCCTGCTCTGACGCCTTGATGATCAGTGCGTTACCAGTGACGAGCGCCCACGCCGAGAACTGCACGGTGTTCATCACCGGGAAGTTCGACGGCGTCACCGCGACGCACACTCCCAGCGGCTCGCGGACACGGCGGGCATCCAGTCCTGTTGTGACGTTGATGCTTTGGCCGTGATACAGCATCGGCGCTGCGATCGCGGTTTCGAGGAAATCGAGCGCCCGCGCGACCTCGCCGCGCGCTTCGTCGATCGTCTTGCCCTGGTCGAGCGTGATTGTGCGCGCCAGATCCTCGGTGTTCTCTTCGAGGATTGCCTTCATCCGGTAGAGGAATCGCACCCGTTCGCCGAGGGGTCGGGAACCCCAGTCGACGAATGCGCGCGACGCAGCAGCGACGGCAGCTTCGGCGTCGTCGACAGTCGCGGGCACGAGGTCCGTGATCTTCTCGCCCGTCGCGGGGTTGAAGACCTCGATGACATCGCTTCCGGTTCCCGGCGCCCATGTGCCGTCGATCAAATTCGCTGCGGTCAAATCCAATTCAGTCATGTCAAAACCTCTTTCTCGAATGTCGTTTCAGGACAGGGCTTGTAGTTCGCGCGCATCGGCGCCGTGCCGCACACCGATATCGCCGCCCACGTTGTGCGCCCGCAAGCGCGGAAGAACCTCCGAAGCAAGAAGATCGAAGTTGCGCCGAGCGACGTCAGGTGCCATCCCGCCGAACGACGGTGCGAGAAGGACGGCACCGGCGTCCAGGCGCTCGACGTATTCGAGAACGCGCGCCACCACCTGATCCGGCGTACCCCACACCTGGAGGTCCGCGAGGAAGTCGCAGAAGCCGTCGACGCCGTGCTTCTCGATATTGCGGCTCAGGCCGGCGTAGTACTCATAGCCTTCGATCTTGGCGAACCCGACGTTGTCGAACTCGTAGTGCTGCACAGTCGATTCGGCGTACCGCCGCAGGTAGACCTCGCGCATCTGCTGCGCCTCGGCCTCCGTCTCACCGACGCCGACGAACACGCAGAGCACAGGCTTCGCCGGCTCCTCACCGTTGATCTCGAGGTACCGGGACCGGTACTCCTTCATCTCGGCTTCCGCTTTGTCCCAGGGCTTTTGGGCGATGACCATCAGCCCGGCTTGCAAGCCGGCCATCAGATCGATGGATTGCGGTGATACCGCCGAGGCGAATGTCCGACCACGAAACGACGCGTACGGCGCCGGACGCAGTTCCATTGCGGGCTGCTTGTAGAGCTCGCCGTCATACTCCATGACACCCGATTCGAAACCCTTCAGGATCGCCTCGGCATACTCCGCGAATAGCTTTCGCGAATGGCCCATCTCGACCCGGAACCCGTCGAACTCCACGCGACCGAGCCCGCGCCCGATACCCACAATCGCCCGTCCCTCCGACAGGTGATCCAACAGGCAGAAGCTCTCAGCGACTCGGATCGGGTCCTGCCACGGCAGGACGGCCACCATCGTGCCGAGCTTGATCCTGGATGTCTTCGCGGCCAACCACGAAAGGAACTGCGGGACATCGGGAGTCATGCCGTACGCGGTGAAGTGATGTTCGGGCGTCCACACCGAATCGAAGCCGACCTCCTCGGCACGCAGAGCCAAGTTCAGCTCATGCCTGAAGGCTTCTTCGTCGGACAGTTTGCCGTCCAGATTCTGGAATACGAGAGTCAACCCTGTGTGCATATCTACTCCTTCGATCTAGCCGTTCCGACTAGTTGGTATTTAGAGGACCTGACGGGACGTCGAGCGACCCGCAGATCAGTTGTCAGTTCATCCCGCGTAGCAGGTCAGCAGCCTTTTCGCCGATCATCACCGTCGCTGCGTTCGTGTTCGCCGAGACGATGCTCGGCATCACGGATGCGTCCGCGACCCGCAACCCGTCCACACCGTTCACGCGCAGCTGCGGATCGACGACGGCCGCTGCGTCCGCACCCATCCGGCACGTACCGGACAAATGGAAGAAGCTGCTGACGGCGTCGCGGACCGTCTGCTCCAGTTGTGGCCGGTCGAGCTGCAGCAAATCCGTTGTCTCACAGACTCCGCCCCACTCGTCGAACGCGCCCGACTTCGCCAGCACGTCCACCGCTTCGATGCCCAGGATGAGCTGATCCATGTCGTAGTCGTCCGTCAGATAGCGCGGATCGATCAGCGGCGGGACCGTCGGGTCGGCGGACGCGAGGCGAATCGTGCCGCGACTCCGTGGACGCATGTGCCCGATCCCGAACGTGAAGCCGTTAGGAACGGGTTCCTGCCACGGCAAGTGGTAGTCCACCTGGATTTGGACAATCTGCAACTCCGGCCGAGTCTGCGCCGCAGCGGTTTTCATGAACAGCGTCGATTCGGCGTAGTTTCCGCTCGGCGGGGGCAGCGGGCGTTCGGCGCGCATACGGATACCCGCGAGCAGGATGTGGTCTTGCAGGTTGCGGCCGACCTCAACAGAATCGATAACCGGCGCAATCCCCAGCGCGGCGAGTTCACCCGCGGGCCCGATCCCGGCGAGCATCAGCAGTCGCGGCGTGTCCACCGCTCCAGCGCACAGAACCACCTCGCTCGCAACCGAATCCGTGATCGACCGGCCGTCCCATTCGTACTGAACACCGGAGCAGCGATCGCCGGCCAGGACGAGCCGGGAAACAAGCGCGCCAGTCCGCACCGTCAGGTTCGGGCGGTCGAGCGCCGGCCGCAGGTACGCGGTCGCGGTGCTCTGCCGTCGACCGTCGTTGATCAGCAGATCGTGGCAGCCGGCGCCGAGCAGCTCCGGTCCGTTGAGGTCCTGCGCGACAACGTGGCCGACTGCCCGCGCCGCCTCGACATGGGCGAGCGACAGCGGATGTGGAGACTCGATCGGCCTGGGCGCGAGCGGTCCCCCGCGACCACGAAACTGCGGGTCGCCGTGCGGAACATCCTCGGACCGTGTGAAATACGGCAGTACCGCGTCGAAGTCCCAGCCGGCCGCTGCCCAACCGTCGTAGTCGAGCTTGTGGCCGCGCAGATGCGCCATGACGTTGATAGACCCGGATCCTCCGAGAACGCGACCACGTGTCGCCGGCACCGTCCGGCCCAGAGCCTCCTGCGTGACCGTCGCGTAGCCCCAATCGGCATCGCTGCCGGCCAAACTGGGCCACGCGCCCGGCGCCTCTACGTCGGCGCGCCGGTCGGTCCCACCGGCTTCGAGCAGAAGAACGTTGACGGCAGGATCTTCGGTGAGCCTGGCTGCCACAACACATCCGGCGGTTCCGCCGCCGACGACGATGAAGTCGTACGTTGTCATTGGAAGCATCCTTGTCTCTACATACTATCCAGCCGGTATGTTGCGATCTACATCGACGCTACGGCTGAAGCTTGCTACCAGGCAATTAGTGTTACTACGTATTTCTGGCCATCCCAGGTGGTACGTAGTGCTACGGTTTTCCCGACCCTCGCCCAGTCACCCAGGCAGCAATCTGAGTGCGATTTGCAAGCCCCAGCTTGGACATGATCCGGTCGACGTGTTTTTCCGCCGTGCGCACCGAAATCACCAAGGACGCAGCAATTTCCCGGTTGGTGAGCCCCTTGGACACGAGCTCACCGACCTCCTGTTCCCGCTTGGTCAACGGATCGAGCTGATCGTCCTGCTGGTCCGGCGGCGGCTCCGGTATCTCGCGAAGGGCGAACGCAACTGCCGCATCTGCGGCCATCGCGGCACCAGCGCCATAGGCGACGCGAAAACTGCGCTCCGACGCCCGGCGCCGGACGGTGTCCTCCCATTGCTGGTGAAAGGCCCACAACCGCTGTATCCCCTCGAGCGGCATACCGACCTGGCGCAGGAGGGCGTCGGCGGCGCCGAGCAATCGCGCTGCACGATCGACGTCACCCTCTGACGCGGCGATCCACGACATACCCTCCAGACATACTGCAATGCCCAGTTGGTCTCCCAATTGCCTTTTCAGACGCAGGCTTTCGCGCTCCAACTCGAGAGCCGCGGGGATGTCGCCCTGCCGCCACTTGTCGATCCCGTACGCCCACAACGAGAATGAACGCCACCACGTTTCACCCATTGCGGTCGTGAGGTCATTACATCGGCGATGCCAGACCGCCGCGCTCTCGGTCTCCCCCGAAAAGCTCAGCGCGAGACCGACCTCGAACGTCGAGTGAATCTCGCCGTTCCGATGGCCCAACTTCGCGAACGTCGAGACCGCTTCCTCGACCCGTTCGACCGCGAACGGTAGGTCCCCGCGAAACAGCGCGCTCAGCCCCCACGTCTGTGCCACGAAAGCCGCGAGGACCGCGTCACCCGAATGGGTAGCGACCTCGTCGGCTTGCTCGAGCAATGCCGGAACCACGTCCTGATCACCCTGCAACACGGCTAGCCAGGCGCTGAACCGCAGACCCCGGCCCCGGTCGACCGTCGGCTCGAGCGCTGACGCGCTGAGCTCGTCCAACCACTGCCGGGCCTCCGCAAGAAAACCCCTTGCCAACCAATAGTTTTCGATCGACCAGACGAGCCGCAACCCGCTCTGCGCGTCGTGCACCAAGCACGAGTTGAGTGCAGTGCGCAGATTCGCATGTTCCCAGCGCAATCGCTCTAGCCACTGCGCCTGACGCGGACCCGACCAGTCTTCGTCGACACGGACCGCGAGCGCGACGAACCACTGGCGATGCCGTCGACCCAACTCGGCCGACTCGGCCTCGTCGAGTCGATCCGCTCCGTATTGCCGAATCGTCTCGAGCATTTGGTAGCGCGGTTCGCGCGCGTCATGGACACGGGTAAGGATCGATTTGTCCACCAGCCCCGACACCAGATCGAGCACAGCCTCACGCTCGATCGCGCCGCCCGACGCAACAGACTCTGCGGCCTCGAGCCCGAATCCGCCTGTGAAGACTGCCAATCGACTCCACAGCACCTGTTCTTCGGGCGAACAGAGATCGAACGTCCAGTCGATCGACGCACGCAATGTCTGGTGCCGTGCCGGTGCCGTGCGGCTGCCGTGGGTGAGGAGGCGGTAGCGATCTCCCATCCGGGCCAGGAGTTCGGACAACGGCAACACCCGAAGCCGAACTGCCGCAAGCTCGATCGCGAGCGGTATTCCGTCCAGAAGCCGGCATAGTTCGACGACCTGCGATTCCGATTCGGCAGTCAACTCGAAGCCGGGCAGCGCTGCTGCTGCCCGGTCGACGAACAGGCTCACGGCTTCACTCTCCGCGATGGCGGCCCTGCTCAGCGTGCCGCTCGGGTCCGGTGTGGACAGCGGCGGAACCGACACCGACGATTCGCCGTCGATGTTCAACGCCTGCCGACTGGTCGCCAGGATCCGCAGCCGCGGACACGATCGCAACAACGCATCGGCAAGTGTTGCCGCAGCATCGACCAGGTGCTCGCAATTGTCGAAGACCAGCAGCATCTGCCGCTCGCGCAGATGGTCGACGAGCGTGTCCAACTGCCACCGCGACGACGTCTCGCGAATGCCGACCGCCGCATTGACCGTGTGACCCAGCAGCGCGGGATCCTGAACGTCGGCGAGCGCCACCACCCGGACACCCTCGTCGAACGCGCGCGACACGTCTCTGGCCAGCTGGAATGCGAGCCGGGTCTTGCCAACACCGCCGGTACCGGTCAGCGTGACGAGCCGCGCACGTTCGAGTGCGTGCCGCGCGAGCGCCAACTCGTGGCGGCGGCCGATGAACCGCGTCAGCTCCAACGGCAGATCACCGGGATCTCCGCTGGCGACGCCTTCGCCGGGTAGGGGCAGGACCACTCCCGTAGTCTCCCCCACCCCGCGCTGCGCCGCGATGACCGGGCGGAATGAGGACGGCACATCCTCGTCACGCTCGACGCGTGCGGTTGCCTCGCCGCTCACGAGTTCAGGCCGCCAGGTCATCATCGCTGCCTCAGAGACCGATCACGACGGTCTTGAGTTCGAGAAACTCATCGAGGCTTTCCTTGCATGTTTCCCGACCCCAACCCGATTGCTTGTAGCCACCGAACGGCAGCGCTGCATCGACGGCCTGATAGCAGTTCACCCAGACTTGGCCGGACTCGATCGAACTCGCGAGCCGGTGCGCGCGACTGAGATCCCGCGTCCAGACTCCCGCGCCGAGGCCGAACTCCGAATCGTTGGCAAGGCCGAGGACCTCTTCCTCAGTGTCGAACGGGACGACCGACAACACGGGTCCGAAGATCTCCTCCCGCATCAGCCGGGACCGCCCTTGGACATTCGTCAACACGGTCGGCTCGACGAAGAAGCCCGCCTCGCCGTGCCGCCCGCCACCGGCGGCTATGTCGACGCCTTCGTCACGCCCGAGGTCGAGGTAGCCGAGCACCTTGTCCCGATGTTCTGCAGAGATCAGCGGACCCATCTCGCTGGACGGATCAAGACCCGGGCCTACCTTGATGCTGCGGGCTCGTTCCGCCAAACCGGCGACGACGTCGTCGTACACCCCGCGTTGCGCATACAAGCGCGAACCGGCGACGCAACTTTCACCCTGACAGGCGAAGATAGCCAGCGCCGACGACGGAATTGCTTTGTCGAGGTCGGCGTCGTCGAAGATCATGTTGGGCGACTTGCCACCCAACTCCAGCGAGACCCGCTTCAGCGTCCCGGTTGCGGCCCGCGCGATTGCCTTACCCGTGGGTCCGGATCCGGTGAAGCTGATCTTGTTCACGCCCGGGTGCCGCACCAACGCCGCACCGACCGTCTCGCCGTAGCCGGTGACGTAGTTGAAGACACCCTCCGGAATCCCTGCTTCGAGAACAAGATTGGCGAGTAGTGCCATCGACAACGGCGTCTGCTCGGCAGGCTTCACGACGATCGTGTTTCCCGTGGCGAGTGCAGGCGCGAGTTTCTTGACGGCCATCATCAGCGGCAAGTTCCACGGCACGATCGCAGCGACCACACCTACGGGCTCGCGCAGGGTGTAGGCGTGATAGGGCCCGCCGAAGTTCGTCGGGAACGACACCGGAATGGTGTCACCCGTGATCTTGGTCGGCCAGCCCGCGTAGTACCGCAGGATGTCGATCGAGAACGCGACGTCGACGTAGCGCGCCTCCATGATCGGCATGCCGGCGTCGAGTGACTCGAGCTCGGCCAATTCCTGTGCGCGCGACTCGATCAGGTCGGCGAGGCGCCAGATCAGCTTGCCGCGCTCCTGGGGAGTGATCCGACTCCACGGACCGCGCAGCGCCGCACGCGCGGCCGCAACCGCGCGGTCGACGTCCTCGAAGTCGCCGGCGGGAACCTCCGCGATGACCAGGCCGGTCGCCGGATCCTCGACCGGAATCGTCTTGCCCGAGGTGGCCGAGACCCACTCGGAACCGATCAGCATCTTGTGCGAATTCCGAACCTGCGCCTGGAGGTCTCCGGAGAGCAGTGTGGTGGTCATGCCGACACCGCAAGCTTCGACGCCGTGAAGTTCTTCATCAGCGGGAACACTTCGCTGCCCATGCGTTTGATGTCCTCGACGTAGTCCGGGAAGATCAACATGTAACCGGCGACGTCGACTTCGGCCCACTCATCCAGTTGGCGCGCAATGCTTTCCGGTGAACCGGTGATGAAGTCGGTCGACATCTGCACGGCGCCCTTCTGATCCATGCTGGCGAGGAGCTCGGACGTGCCGCCCTGCGCCGTGTCGGTCACCGCACCGCTGACCATGTATTCGATCGCGGCGAAGTCGGCGTGGTCGACGTAGTTCTGCAGCTTCGCCTCCGCTTCTTCGTCGGAATCGGCAATGACGACACCGAGCGCGACATACGGCTTGATTGCGCGGTTCGCCTCCTCCATCTGCTCGTTGAACCGGTCCACGACCTGCCCGAGCGCGTCCTTGCCACCCAGTGCCAGGCGGAAGGCGTAGTCGGCATAACGCGTCGTGAACTTGATCGCGTCGTCGGACGCACCGGCACAGACGATGTTCATGTGATGCGGCGGCTTCGGTCCCATCCGGAGGTCCTCGTACTGGAAGTACTCGCCCTGGAAGTTGGTGACGCCGTTCTCCCACAGCTCACGCACGACTTGGCAGTACTCGCCGGCGTACTTCCAGCGGTAGCTGTTGTATTCGTAGCCCGGCCACACCTTCATGACTTCGAGTTCCCTTGGGTGCCAACCACCGGGCACGATGTTCAGCGAGAAACGGCCGTCGCTGATGGAGTCGATGGTCATCGCCATCCGCGCGGCGATCGCGGGGTGGATGGCCAGGATGTTCACCGAACCGATGAGCTTCATCGTCGTGGTGTCGCGAGCCAGGGCGGCCATTTGAGTCATCGACTCCAATGCGTCGTCCCAGAATCCCGTCGTACCACCGTGGCCGCGTAGGCACGACAGCGACAGTGCGAACGAGAAGCCGTTCTCTTCGCCTGTCTGGATGATTTCCCGCATGTGGGAGTAGGTCGGCGAGTATTGGGGCGCGGTCTCGGACATAATGTAGCCGTTCCGCGCGCTGGGAATGAAGATCCCGAATTCCATTGCAAGAGTTCCTATCTGTGAGTATTGAAGGACCGCGAGTTCAGCGGACCAGGGAGACTGCGATCGGCTCGTCGTCGCGCCGGACTTCCGTACGCTCCGGATAGGCGGTGAGACCGATGACCACGCGGTCCAGTTGTCCGTCGAGTCCGTCGTCGACCCGCTTGTCCCTGAGACCGACCGTTTTCTCGACCGCCGTCACGACGATCAACGCCGAGACCAGTCCGAGAGCGAGGAAGACCCCCACACCGATGAGTTGCTGCACAACTCCGATGGACGCGTGCTGGAACGCGTAGTCACCCTCGAGCCCGAAGAACCCGCCCTGCTTGACACCACTCGCGAAGACCGCGGTCATGAGGGCGCTGTAGATCCCCGGGCCGAGCGTGAGCGGCACGACCTTGGGATCGTCGAGCCCGAGCCGGTTCATCACCTTGTAGCCACCGAGCACGACCAGCGGCGCGAAAAGCGCTGTGACACCTGCCTGCCACGGCTTGACGACGTCGATCAGACCGGCAACACCGATCCAGCCGCTGACCGGCGCAATGAGGAAGAAGTACGGATTCTTGCTCACCTTCCACGTGACGAGACCGCCGAGCGCCGATGCCGCGAAAGCCATCATGAGGTTGGTGACGATAAGCCCCATACCCGACTCGTTGAGCGTGATCCCGAAGTAGCCGACGTCAGGTACCAGGAACCCGTTGACGAGCACGTAGCCGCAGATTCCGGCGAGAAAAAGAACCATGCCGACGACGGTGTAGACGAGGTTGTGCGGTGCAGGCGGCGTGCCGCTGAAGACGCCCACTCGGGGCTTTGCGCGCCACACCAGAACGAGTGCCCAACACCCCAGCAGGATGTAGAAGAACGACCCACCGAAGTCGTGTGTGCCCGCGTTCGAGAGCGGTCCGACCGGTCCGTAGACGAGGTAGCCGCCGAACGGAATTACCAGAGCACCGAAGACCAGCGCCACCACTGCCAACGACGTCGTCTTGACGCGTTCGATCACGGCGCCCGCGAGCAGCGCGGCGAGGAAAGCAGCGAACACGATGAAAATCGCAAAGAACGCGTGGTAGGAGTCAGCGCCGGGAACGACTGCGGGATCGAGGTTTTGGGGCAGAGTATTGATGTTCGATCCGCCGAGCCACCAGCTCTCGATGGCCTTGCTCAAGCCGTTCGGGACACCGAAGGCTTGGTTGAACTGCCAGTCCCAGATCGCGAACCCGATGACCGACATACCGGCCGCAGCCACGAAGGCGGCAACCAGTTTCTGGACCATGGTGTGCATGACATTGCCCGGTCGGCTCAGGCCGGCATCGAACAGAATCACACCTACCAGAGCGAGCATGATCGCGATCACGCCGACGATGTACAGAATCGTCGTCAGCTGCGCCGCGATGGAGACTTGATCTTCGAACATGGTGACCTTTCACATGGCTGGGTAGTGGCTAGTGCTTCGGCCGGCGAGCGATGACGTCGATCTCGACTCGGCAATCGCCGGCAATGCCGACCACGAACGTCGTGCGCGCAGGAAACGGTCCGGGCGCGAAGACCTCGGTGTAGGCCTCCCAGAACTCCTTGCGATACGAGTCGTCGCTCAGGTAGCAGGTGGTCTTGACGACGTCCCGCAGGGTGCAGCCGGCAGCCTCGAGCAGACCCTGGATCTCTTCCAGCGCGATCTTCGTCTCGGCGGCGATCGAGTCGGCTTCTGGCTTACGCCTTACCGTTTCGAGGTCGAGCGCCATGCCGCCCGCGAAGACGAAGTCCTCGGTTGCGACGCCGGGAGTCATGCCGTACCGCGGGTAGGGCAGGTTCCATGGGTTCAAGTATTCGGGCACAGTTGTTCTCTCTCTTCGAATTCGGGGGCAGCCGACTTTGACGGCCGAGCTGTCGAGCTTGCGCACTTCGGGCATGACTTCACGAGCGAAAAGCTCGAGCGAGCGATCGACGTCCGCGGCACCGACGCCGGGAAAGCCCATCTGCAGCAACCAATGCTGAATTCCGTGCGACTCGGTCATCCAGCTCATCCGCTCGATGACGGAGTCCGGCGAACCGATCATCAGGTGGTCGCGCTCCATGAGGAACTCCCACGGGTCCATCTCGCGGTAGCGCGGATCGTTGGGATCCTCGTCGGCGTCGAGCCACACACCGATGCCACGGACCTTGCACAGGAATTCGAAGAATTCCACGATTCCTGGCTCGGCGATCCGGCGGGCTTCCTCGTCCGTCTCGGCGACGCAGCAGAGGCGCAGAACGCCGCAGCCTTCGCCCAGTGGCGGTGTGACGCCAGTGGTTTCGCCAACTTCGGCCCGGTAGTTCTCGAAGAGGTTCCGCAGGACGCCGCCCGTCGGGTACCAGGTGATGGGGCGCAGGTTCTTCTGGGCGGCGCCGACGAAGCCGCCCATCGACTCGGTCACCGCGAACTGCGGTGGTGTCGGCTGCTGAAATGGCTTGGGCGTCATACCGAATGCGACAAGGTTGCCGTCCTCACCGACCCAGCCGTCGGGCATCGGTGCGCCGGGCGAATGAATGAACTTCGTTCCGGGCTCAGGGAAGATGTGACGTTTGCCCACCCAGCTGAACTGATCCTCGGTCCAGATCTTGCGGACGATCGCCAGGTTCTCCTCGAAGATCTCCTGGCTGTTGTCCGAGCCGTTCCAGCGGCTTGCGGCTGGGTTGAGGTTCATGACCTCGATCGGCAAGATTCCGCGACCGAACGCGACGTCGAGCCGGCCGTCGCTGAAGTGGTCCAGGAGTGCGAGGTCCTCGGCGACCCGAAGCGGATGCCACAGGGTGAGCGACACGGCCGCCATGCCGAAACGTAGGCGCTCGGTGCGGGCGGCGAGGTCCGTGGCGAGCATGATCGGATTGGGGCTCGCGTCGCTACCGTCGACGTCGAAATGATGCTCGCCCAACCAGATTCGGTCGTAGCCGAGCTCCTCCGCCATAGCGGTGTGCCTGCGCGTCTCCAACATGACGTCGTACCAAGTTTGCTTGCCCGACCGATTGGTCAATGCGTACAGGAGGTCCAATTCCATGGTTTCTCCGCGATTCTTTCTCGAGTGGCAACCGTCACACCAGAATCCACGTGCGGGAGAACCGGCACGAGCAGGGAACTACGTATTCACTACGTATTCGAGGGCTCTACGTGGGCAAATGCCTGTGCGCGGTGAGCGGGTTCGACTGATGGCTCTTCGTTCGTCGCACCCCTTCTCGGGGTGAGATACGCCGGGTGGGACGAGGGCTGACGCCTCCGTCGCACTCCCCCTCCGGATCCGCACCGGGGCGGATTCAAGCGGTGGTTGCAACAGCGGGTGGATTTGGTGGGTTGGACAGTAGCTCGTCGAGGACTTCGGCCGGCTTTTTCCAGCCGAGAGTTTTGCGGGGGCGGTTGTTGAGTTGCGCGGCGACGTAGTCGAGGTAGTCGGCGGGGAAGACGGAGAGGTCTTGG
>NZ_JAEMNW010000015.1 GCF_016481275.1 Antrihabitans auranticaus
ATTCGAAGCCGTCCACAACATCGACCGCGCCCTCGAAGTCGGCTCCGTCCACCGCATCGTCCCCGCCGCAGAACTACGCCCCGGCATCGTCGCCGCCATCGAACGCGGCATGAAACGGACCCTCGCGAAGGGCTGAGTTAGTTGCTTGGAAGGGCCCGGAGTTCGCTCCGGGCCCTTTTCGGGTTCAGTAGCTCGCGCCGACCATTCGCCATTCAGCGCGTTGCTCGAACTCGTCGGCAGTGATCGTGCCGGCAACGTATGCGGCGAGGTCGGCGATCTCGCGTTCGGTCGGTTCACAGAAGTCGCAGTCGTCCGCGAGCGCGCGTGACAGGACGCACCGCTGTTGCTCGGTCAACGGGTTCCACAAGTAGGGCCATCGCCTCGCAAACGGGCACGGTCTCCACGCCATCGCAGCCTCCACCGGTCGGATCAACGTATTTGCACACGCCGACGCAGGGCTCCGGCCCTCGATTGCGCGACGCTTTCCCGACCAACAGCGACGCACCTCTCCGGAAAAGGAGGGTTCGAGGGCCGCACCGCCACGCGTCCTCATCGTAAAGGGAACTCGGCTCGTGCGCCCGGAATGAATCCAAGTTGTGGCTGACGCGTCGGCGGTTCGTTTGGAGATGCCGGGTCACTCTGTCTCCCGAGCCGGTCTTTCCGCTCATCCGACGGGCGATCACTCGGTCGACGACTTCACTAGGACCCGAACCCTCGGTCGTGATCGTCTTAGACGGACGAACCCTCGACAACTCTCTGGTCGCCGTGTCGGATGGCTCGGAGTCATGGGCAGGCGAGCAGGCCTGGCTCGACGAAGCGCTGCCGTTGATCTGAATGCCACCGCAGACAGGTGCGATGACGCGCCCGTTCCAGCCAAACGCAACGTCTGCAGTCGTTGCGTTCGGCTGAAGACGTTGTAGCTGCGGATCGCTGAGTCCCCGGTGTCACAGCAGCATCTGCCGTATCGCGTGAGGGTCAACGTGCGGCCGAGTGGGCTCACCTGGCGGCGACACGGGGAGCGTGCCGCCCACATCACCCGCTCGCCGCGATCGGCGTCTCGTGACGCGCTCGTTTCAGTCAAACGCAACGTCTGCAGTCGTTGCGTTCGGCTGAATCCCTGGTGTCACAGCAGCATCTGCCGTATCGCGTGCGGCCGAGTGGGCTTTCCTGGCGGCGAAACGCAGGGTGCGCCGCCCACATCGCCCGCTCGCTGCGATTCGGCGTCTCGTGACGCGCCCGTTTCAGTCACCCGCAACGTCTGCAGTCGTTGTGTTTGGCTGAAGTCGTTGTAGCTGCGGATCTCTGAATCCCTGGTGTCACAGCAGCATCTGCCGTATCGCGTGAGGGTCAGCGTGCGGCCGAGTGGGCTCACCTGGCGGCGACACGGGGAGCGTGCCGCCCACATCGCCCGCTCGCGCGATTCGGCGTCTCGTGACGCGCCCGTTCCAGCCAAACGCAACGTCTGCAGTCGTTGCGGCTGCGGATCCCAGAATCCCTGGTGTCACAGCAGCATCTGCCGTATCGCGTGAGGGTCAGCGTGCGGCCGAGTGGGCTCACCTGGCGGCGACACGGGGAGCGTGCCGCCCACATCGCCCGCTCGCCGCGATTCGGCGTCTCGTGACGCGCCCGTTCCAGCCAAACGCAACGTCTGCAGTCGTTGCGGCTGCGGATCCCAGAATCCCTGGTGTCACAGCAGCATCGGCCGCACCAAGTGGATCCCGCACGAATACCTCAGCGACGAGACCGCCGACGAACGAAATCCCGCGTGACGCAGGTCACATATACCGCCATGTCACGAATGGCGCGGCTGCTTACGTCTGGTGGTGGTCAGGCAAATCTACGGAGGAAAGCACCATGAGCACCGACACACCGACCACCCACCGCGTCGTCATCCTCGGCGCGGGATACGCGGGATTGTCGACCGCGATCAACCTCGCCGCACGCACGAAGCGTCGCGCGGACGTGCAGATCACGCTCGTCAATGCAGAAGAGCGCTTCGTCGAGCGTCTCCGACTGCACATGACGGCGACCGGCCAACAGCTTGCGGATTTGAACATTCCAGAGTTGTTGACCGGCACAGGAATCGAGTTCGTCCGCGGTTGGGTCACAGCGCTCGACGCCGACGCGCAAACGGTTCGAATCGACGACAAGCGCACTCTTCGCTATGACACCCTCGTCTACGGACTCGGCAGCGTTGCCGATACGTCAACCGTTCCCGGCGTCGACGATTACGCCTACACCCTCGACAGCGCCCGTGACGCAACGACGTTCGCGCAGCGGTTGAACCGGCTCGACCGTGGGACCGTCGTGGTCGGCGGCAGTGGCCTCACCGGCGTCGAAGCCGCCGCGGAAATCGCCGAACAACATCCGCATCTGGAGGTCGTCCTGCTGGGCCGTCACGAACCTGGCGCAACGATGGGTCCGAAAGGCCAGGCCTACGTGTACGACACCCTCGACCGCCTCGGCGTACGCGTGCGCAGCGGCGCCGAGGTGACGAAGGTGCTCGCAAACTTCGTGGAATTGGCCGGCGGCGAGAGTGTTTCGGCCGATGCGGTGCTGTGGACCAGCGGCGTGCGCGTGTCACCCGTTGCCGACCTGGCAGGGCTCACCGTCGACGACACAGGCCGAATCGTCACCGATTCCACGCTGCGTTCGACCTCCCATCGCACTATCTACGCGATCGGCGACGCGGCCGCGATCCAGCAGAGCTACGGCGTTATCCACGGCACCTGCCAGAGCGGCATGCCGACCGGAGTGCACGCCGCAATCTCGATCGCACGCGAGCTGAAAGGCAAGCAGCCCAAGCCTTTCCGATTCGGTTACTACCACATGCCCGTGAGCCTCGGCCGCAAGGATGCTGTCATTCAATTCACCAAGGCCGACGACACCCCGCGGCGCCTGGTCCTGACTGGCCGAAAGGCAGTCTGGTACAAGGAAACGGTGAGTTCAGCACCATGGCCGACGTTCGGCCGGATGAAGAAGTACCCACGCTCGGCGTCGGTGTGGCCCCGCGGTGGGCGGGCCAATCGCCTCCAGGTCGGTGCACAGTGACTCCACTTTCCGAAACCGGTCAGCGGGTATTCGACGAACATCGGAACCTGTTGTTCTCGGTCGCATACCGCATCCTCGGAACCGCAACCGATGCCGAGGATGTGGTGCAGGACGCGTGGTTGAGGTGGTCCGCAGCCGACCGGTCCCAGGTGGCCGACCCGAAGGCGTACCTGGCCCGGATCGTGTCGAACCTCGCGATGGACCGGCTACGGTCCACTCGCAATCAGCGCGAAACCTATGTCGGGCCTTGGCTTCCCGAGCCGATCCTGACAAGCGGTGACGCTGCCGACGACGTGACCACCGCCGAGTCGGTGTCCATGGCGATGCTTGTGGTGCTGGAAACTCTGAGCCCACTGGAACGTGCCGTGTTCGTCCTGAAAGAGGTTTTCGACTTCAGTTACGCCGAGATCGGGGAGGCAGTCGAGCGTTCGGAATCCGCGGTGCGCCAGGCGGCGCACCGCGCCCGCGGCCACGTGCAATCCCGGCGACCGCGATTCAATCCCGACCGGTCGCAGCAACGTGATGTCACCGAACGATTCTTCGCGGCGGCGACCGGCGGCGACATCAACACCCTCATGGCGTTGATGTCGCCCGATGTGACACTGTGGACCGACGGCGGCGGCAAGGTGCGGCAGGCGATGAAGCCGGTGATCGGTGCGGACAAGGTCGCCGCGTGGTTCGCGGGCATTGCTCGCCGCCCCTACCAGGGCATCGAACTGTCGGACATGGCTGTCGAGTTGGCGGAGATCAACGGCCGCGCCGGCTTCGTCTTCACCGGCGCCGGTCGTGTGATTGCCACCCTCACAGTCGATCTCGACGAGGAGGGCCGCATCTCGAACATTCACAACGTCGCCAACCCTGACAAGTTGCAGGCCATCGGTGACGGCACATCTCACGATATTGCCGCTCGCTAGAGCACCGCCGGACCTGCTACTCGCTCGGTGAAACTGCCATGAAACCCGGGGAATACGTGCCGGTCCAAATGCGCAACGGCGATCGGCGCGTGCTCGATGTCTGCAGCATCGAGCACGAACAGCGCTGTGCGGTGCTCGGCGGGCAGGTACGCAACGACCAACAGCCAACCGTCGTCCTCAGCACCCTTTGTGGATGCCCGTACGAAGATCGGCTCGCCCGGGAACTCCCCATGGGCGAAGGTGTGCGCACGCTGTTCACCGGTCTCGTTGTCCAACTTGACTATTGCGGAGTCGAACCCTGGCCCCGACTGCGAGAAGTAGCTGTACCGGTACTGACGACCGGTGCGCCGCTCGTCATGCACCGGGAATTCCACGGATTGCAGATCTATATCTTCGACTTCGACACGACCAGCGGGTCCGATGCGCAATCGTGCGGGCCAACCGAGGCCGGGTTGCTGAGTCCGGAACTGTTTCAGATCGACAGCAAGTAGGTCGAAGCTCGGATGGCGAACGATATCGAGGACGATATCGGACCCGTCCTCGTACGCATTGTTGACGTGCACGTAGACGAGGGGGTCGCATTCGATTACCCGCTGCCGGCCGCCGCACCTGGGAACCAGCACGATTTTCATGCCGAGCTCCGGACGAAACTGCGTCGTATCGCCCGTATTTCCGAATCCGAGCAACGCTCGTGCCGCGTGCACGGGATCGACAGCGATGGGCGCGATGGCGAAAACGAGGTAGTTCTGCGTGATCGCGAAGTCGTGTTGAATCACGACGTCGTCCAACGGCACGACGGCCTCGCTGTGGATCCTGCCGCCAGGGTCGACGCGATAGCAACGCAAACCGGCGGGGACACGGGGCGCGAGCCGGGGCGCCAAATCGAGGCCGAAGTTGAACATCTCGCCCGTCAGTGGATCGATTTTGGGGTGCGGCGAGAACCGTGTCAGCTGCGGGAGCCGACCATCGAACGTGCACTGCCCGATCGTCGTCAGATCGTCAGGGTCGATCGCCCACGGCCGACCGGCGTCACTCAGCGCGAGCAGACGCTCGGCGTGGTAGACCACGTGCGTGTTCGCGCAATCGGCTGGCATCCGTCCCGCGTTGTGCCGCAACGCCTTTGCTTGCGTGTAGATGCCGCGCACCCGATCGCCGTGACCGCGCTGCTCGGCGAGAAACTTCGGCGTCCGGACATATTTGGACTGATAGCGGACCCGCCCTTCGTCGATCACGAACTTCGACACCAGGCCGTCGCCGTCGAACGGGTGTGCAGCGTAGAAGCCGCCACTCTCCCACTGCCCCGGGCCATTTCGATACAACGTGCCGCGCAACTCCTGTGGGAGAGTTCCAGTCAGCTCGAGAACGATGTCGGCGGGAGCCTCGACGGCCGGCCTGAACGCGGCCGCGGCCGCCGGATGCGCTACTGCAGTGGTGGTCATACGGGTCCTCCTTGACCTGACGACTACACGCCTCGGCTGAGCCGAGACTTCTGACTACGTGCGTATTCTCTGACTACGCGCGTACTCACAATGGGTGCCTAGTGGCACTTTGTCAAGATGTGTAGATGACCGAGCGACCGTATGCAGGCAAGTTCGCCGACGAACGTCGAGCAGAGCGCCGCGAACGACTCGTCGCGGCCGGTTTCGAGCTGATGGGAACCGACGGAACGGCTGGAACCTCGGTGCGGGCAGTGTGCCAGAAAGCGGGCCTCACCAGCCGCTACTTCTACGAGAGCTTCGCCGGCCTCGACGAGTTACTACTTGCGGTCTTCGACCACATCATGACAAGAACGACGGATCGGATCCTTGCGGCGATATCGGCAACGGACGGCAGCCTCGCCGCGACGATCGAGGCGTGTGCACGCGCATTTGTCGAGGTCACCCTTGATGACCCACACGCGATGCGCATCGGTTTCGTCGAGGCCTGGAACAGCGAAGCGCTTATGCGCCGCCGAGTTCAGACTCTGCACTCCTGTGCGCACCTGATGGCGTCGATGATCGCCGCCCAGAACGAACTGGATGCACCACGGCTAGCGGCGGTCGAGGTCGCGGCGTTCATGGTGGTCGGCGGCCTACTCGAATCGATCCTCGGTTGGATCGACGGATCGCTCGAAATCGAGCGCGAAGCGCTGGTGAAACATTTCACGGCTGCCGCGGTGGGCGCCATCGAGCGCGCGATCAGCTGAAAGGCTCTGCGGCTCTTTACGTGCGCCCTTCGTACGGTGGCACTGCCGAAGACATACCCTGGTCTGGTTCGCGAACCATGACGTTTTGCGCCGACGATTCGGGGTAGACACCTAGGGCGTGTCCCTATCAGGAGCGGGAGTCACGTACCGGAGTTGAGAAAGCAGCGAAGGGTTCTCTGCCCGCGCCTGCGAATAGCTCACCACTCCGAGGTAGGTGTAATGAAAGCCGTTACCTGGCAGGGCCGTCGAAAGATCACGGTCGAGACCGTTCCGGACCCCATCATCGAGCAACCCACCGACGCCATCATCCGCGTGACATCATCCGGTATCTGCGGTTCCGATCTGCATTTGTACGAGGTCCTAGGTCCGTACATGAGTCCGGGTGACATCCTCGGCCACGAGCCGATCGGCATCGTAGAAGAGGTCGGCAGCGAGATCACGAACCTGCAGAAGGGTGACCGCGTCGTCATCCCCTTCCAGATCAGCTGCGGTAACTGCTTCATGTGCACCCAGGGTCTCACGACGCAGTGCGAGACAACACAAGTCAAAGAGCAAGGCAGCGGTGCTGCGCTGTTCGGGTACTCGAAGCTCTACGGGCAGGTGCCCGGTGGGCAGGCCGAATACCTGCGCGTTCCGCACGCAGATTTCACCCATGTGAAGGTCCCGATCGGACCGTCGGACAGCCGGTATCTGTACCTGTCCGACGTGCTACCGACCGCCTGGCAAGCTGTCGCCTACGCCGCCACCCCGGAAGGCGGATCACTTGCAGTGCTCGGATTGGGCCCGATCGGCGACATGGCCTGCCGGATCGCAATCCACCGCGGGTTACGGGTGATCGGTGTCGACCGAGTACCGGAACGTCTTGCGCGAGCCGCCGCACGCGGTGTCGAAACGATCGACTTGGACGCTGTCGGAGACGGCCTTACCGACACGATCCGCGACATGACCAACGGTCGAGGTACCGACTCGGTCATCGATGCGGTCGGCATGGAGGCGCACGGCTCGCCGGTTGCATCGTTCGCTCAGCGTTCGGCAGGACTTCTTCCGAACGCCCTGGCAGAGAAGGTAATCGACACCGCGTCGATCGATCGACTGGCGGCACTGCTCAGCGCTATCGACATCGTCAGGCGTGGCGGCACGATTTCGCTCATCGGCGTGTACGGCGGAATGCTCGATCCGATTCCTATGCGTGTCCTGTTCGACAAGCAGATTCAACTGCGCATGGGGCAGGCCAACGTCAAGCACTGGGTGGACGACATCCTCCCGCTGCTCACCGACTCCGACCCCCTGGGTGTGGATTCTTTTGCGACCCACAGACTTCCGCTCGATGCGGCTCCGGAGGCATACAAGATGTTCCAGAAGAAGTCGGACGGCGCTGTGAAGATCGTCCTGGACCCCGCTGCGAGATCGCGATGACTACGTCACTGCACGACATCTGTGCAGAGCTGTCCGACGCGGCACGGCAGTCCGGGCGCCGGATCGCCACCGCCGAATCGTTGACGGCGGGCAGCATCGCCGCCGAAATCGGCCGCGCGAAGGACTCTGCCGAGTGGTACCTCGGCGGCATCGTCGCATACAACAAAGCCGTCAAACACTCTGTACTGCATGTACCGCTCGGTCCGGTCGTGTCCGAGGACGCGGCACGGACGATGGCGCACGCAGTGGCCACGATGATGGGCGCGAACCTCGCGCTGGCGGTCACCGGCGAGGCCGGTCCGGAGCCGTTGGAGAGCGCACCCGTCGGCACGGTGTGGTTCGGAATCGCCGACCATGGCACCGTTTCGGGCGAGAATCATCACTTCGACGGCGACCCCGCGCGGATCGTCGAGGCGACGGTGGAAAAGGCTCTGCAATTGCTTGTTGCGCGGATCCGCGCAACGCGCTGAGCGTCAGTCGACGATCACCGAATCGCCCTCGACGGTGACGCTCCGCGGGGCCAGCGGCGCCGTGGCGGGACCGACGAGTACCGACCCGTCGAGACCGAATTTGCTCCCATGGCACGGGCAGTTGATTGTGCCGCCAGAGACGTCGGAGACCGCGCACCCGAAGTGCGGACAGACGGACGAGAAGCCGCGGAAGTCACCGCTGGAGGGCTGGGTCACGACGACATCGCCGAGAACCGTTCCACCGCCGACGGGTACGTTGGCCGCGCTGATCGTCGCTCGGACGGGTGTCACGCCCGGTCCGGCGCCTGAGCCCGGCGAGGCCGATGCGACTGCATTCCCCAATAGGGCGCTGCCTGCGGCTACGGCGGCTGTGCCGGCAACGACGGCTCCGATTGCCGTCCGGCGGGAAATGTTCATGCTTTCGCTGTGCTTGTCGTCGTTATGCATGGCAGATCGCTCTCGAGAGGCTGCGGTGGTCGAATCGGCCCTGTCTGTCGATAACTACGGACCAGGCAGTCGGGCGGTTCAATCCGATCGCCCGAAGTACGTGAAATTGGACTCTTGTGCCGGACGGCCCAGCAGCGAACGATTGATCTGCGGATGTTGCGTCTGCGGACCGTTCGGAATTCTGACCACGGTGAACCGCGACGAGTCAACCCCGTGCACGTTGCGGAGTGACCGCTCCGCATGAGGAGGATTCGATGTTCATTCAAGTCATTCAGGGTCATGCTTCCGATGCCGACGGACTGCGGCGGTGCATGGATCGATGGGCCGACGAGCTCGAGCCCGGTGCGACCGGCTACCTCGGCACCACCTGCGGGCTGTGCGACGACGGCACGTTCATCGCGTTGGCACGATTCGAGTCGGAGGACGCCGCGCGCCGCAACAGCGAGCGCCCCGAGCAGGGCGTGTGGTGGGCGGAAACGGAACGCTGCTTCGACGGTCCGGTCACCTTCATGGATTGTCCTGAGGTGACGCAATGGATGGGCGGCGGTTCGGACGAGGCGGGGTTCGTTCAGATCATGGAAGGCCATACGAGCGATCCGGCACGCATGCGCGAACTGCTGACTCAGGCCGGTGAACGTATTCACGAACTGCGTCCCGAGATCCTCGGGGGCACAATGTCGACGTTCGGCGACGACGGCTACGTCGAGGCCATCTATTTCACGTCGGAGGCCGACGCCCGCGCACACGAGCACATCGACATCCCCGACGATCTGCGCACACTGTTCGAAGAGGAGAACCGTCTAGCAGGCGACGTCACCTACTTCGATATTCACAAGCCGATGCTTGTGTCCGCCCGGAGGCGGTAAAGTGCAGCGCCACAAGTGAATCAGCGTGCCGCCGACAGCTCCGCGAGCGTCGGCGGCTCCGCGCCCGCTGCTGCCACGGTGAGTGCTGCCGACAGGTTCGCATGGTTCAGGCAGTCACGTAGAACATCGAGCGAGATTGCTCGTAGCGCATCCCCACCGAGGAGTCCACGAACAGCCAGTGCGTGCACGAACCCGGACATGAAGGCGTCACCGGCACCGATCGTGTCGACGACGTCGACGCGCCGTCCCTCGATCCGAACCGATCCCTCTGCCGTGTAGGCGACAGCCCCCTTGGCACCCTCCGTGACGACGACGATTCCCGGTCCATCCGACAGAATCCGGGCCATCGCGTCCTCGAATGTGTCGCCGGGGCGCAGCCACTCCAGATCTTCGTCACTCATCTTGACGACGTCGCTCTGCGCGATCATCGCGTCGATCCGGGCGACAGCGTCCGCACGGGGTTGCATCAACGACGGTCTGGCGTTGACGTCGTAGCTCACTGTTACCGCCGGGCGGCGATCCGACACCAGGCGAGCTACCGCGCCGGCACCGGGCTCTCGCGCAACACCGATCGAACCGACATGAATGTGGTCGATCGGCGGAAGGTCTGCGTCTGCGAGATCCCAGTGGATATCGAAGATGTATGTGGCGCTGTGATTCTCGTCGAGCGTTGCCATTGCAGTCGACGTGTCGACCCCCGCCGGACCGGCCTGAACCACCCGCACACCCGACGCGCGCAACACCTCTTCGATAGCGCGGCCGCGCGCGTCGTCGCCGAACGAGGTCAGCAGTGTCGTCTCGATTTCGAGTCGACCGAGGCCCTTTGCAAGGTTCGCGGGACTCCCGCCCACGTATTCCGTGCTCGTGCCGTCTGCGTAGCGCACGATGTCGATCAACGCTTCGCCGACCACGAGGACTCGGCCGCCACTGCCGTCGTTCGAGGCGTCAGACGTCATGTGAGCTGCCTTCCGTCGTTGTCGGATGCACCGAACAATCATCGTCCACTCGCCACAGGCGTTTGTCGATCTCGGCCCCACCCGTTCGTGTAGGTAGCAAGAGGGCGCCGAACCCACTGGCCCTCGTACCTACCGCTAGGAGTGACGAACGATGAGCGAGATTCTGTTGACCGGACTGCGTATCGGCGAGTCGGCCCGTTGGCACGACGGACGGCTGTGGCTGTCGAACTGGGGCACCCAACAGGTGCTCGCAGTGGACCTCGACGGCAACAGCGAAGTGATGGCCACCGTCCCTACAACTCTTCCGTTCTCGATCGACTGGCTGCCTGATGGCCGATTGCTCATCGTCTCCGGACCGGAGGGCAGGCTGCTGCGCCAGGAACCGGACGGATCGCTCGTCGACCACATAGACCTGAGCACGCTGCAGGCGACGTTCAACGAGATCGTCGTGGACGGCCGCGGCAACATCTATATCAACGGCGGCAACGACTTTCATCCCGATGCGGGCGAAGCGCCCGGCTTCATCGCTCTGATCACTGCGGACGGGACAGTACGCCGGGTGGCCGACAAGATCGATTTCCCCAACGGTATGGCGATCACCCCCGACAACTCGACGCTGATCATCGCCGAGTCGTTCGCACAAACCCTGACGGCCTTCGATATCGGCGCGGACGGCGGTCTGTCCAACCGTCGAGTGTGGGCGCCGATATCGGGCGACGGCATCGTGCTGGATTCGGACGGCGCGGTGTGGACTCCGGGTTGGAGCGACTCGGGTCCCGCGTGCGTCCGAGTTGCCGAGGGCGGCGAAGTGCTGGCAACGATTCCCCTGGACCGGGCCGGTTTTGCGTGCACGCTCGGGGGCGAGGACGGGCGGACCCTTTTCATGCTGTCCGCCGAGTGGCGCATGGCAGACGGGTTCGAGGACAACGTCGATCGCCTCATAACCGGCCCGTGCACCGGTCAGGTCACAACGGCTCGCGCACCGTTCCCGCACGCGGGCAGACCGTAATCAGTTTTGACAATCGTTATCATTAAGGTTAGATATGTCGCGTGATCCCCCACACGCGAAAGTTCCGCCGCGGAATCGTCCTCAGCTGTTCACTCATCGCTGCAATCGGCACCACCGGCTGCGGTTCGGATTCCGATTCCTCCGATCAGAAGCCCGGTAAGCCAAGCACTGCAATGGAAGTCGCCACACCGAGTCCGCGAATTGCAGTCACATACGACGGCGGCATAATTGTCGTCGACGGCAAAACCTTCGAACACATCGCCAACTTCGAACTCGAAGGGTTCAACCGCCTGAACCCGGCCGGCGACGGCCGCCACGTCCTCGTTTCGCACGGCAATGAGTTCCGCGCACTCGACATGGGAGCGTGGAGCACCGACCACGGCGATCACGCCCACCACTACGCCGGCGAACCCGCGCTGACCGACATTGCATTCACGTCGGAAGAGCCGGGTCACGTGGTGCCCCACAACGGACGGACCGCGCTGTTCTTCGACGGCTCGGGAGTGGTCGAGACATTCGATTCTGGCAACCTGAGTGCCGGTGTCCAACCCGAAACCCATTCCTACACAACGCCGCAGCCGCACCATGGCGTGGCTGTGGAATTGTCCGACGGTCGGCTCGTGACCAGTGTCGGGAACGAAGAGGAGCGCACCGGCATCGCCGTCCTCGACCGCGAACGCAACGAAATCGCCCGCAACGCGGACTGCCCCGGAATTCATGGCGAGGCGATCGCCGCGCGCGAGACCGTCGTCTTCGGCTGCCAGAACGGCGCCCTCGTCTACCGCGACAACGTGATCCGCAAGATCACCAGCCCAGACCCGTACGGCCGGATAGGCAATCAGGCGGGCGCCGAGGATTCGACGATCGTGCTCGGTGACTACAAGGTCGACCCGAACGCCGAGCTGGAACGACCGACTCGAATCAGCTTGATCGACACCGAGTCCGGCAACCTCCGGCTGGTCGATCTAGGCACCAGTTATTCGTTCCGCTCACTCGCTCGCGGCCCGGGCGGCACAGCCCTCGTGCTCGGCACCGACGGAGCACTGCACGTGGTGGACCCCGTCGCCGGAGCGATCACATCCTCGGTTCCCGTGATCGCGCCCTGGGAAGAACCCGAAGACTGGCAGACTGCGCGACCGACGCTGTTCGTGCTGGATCGCACCGCCTACGTCACCGACCCGGCGTCCGACTCTGTCTATACCGTCGATCTCGCGACTGAAAAAATCGACGGACCGTTCCAGCTCGATCACGCACCCAACGAGATCGTCGGCATCACAGGCTGACAACCGCACTGGCCGAAGTTCACACTGCCGACTCTGCCGACCACCGTCGAAACGCCTCGACGGCGCTCGGCAGAGTCATGAAAATCATTTGTTCGCTTATCTTTTCGATCATTCCAGCGGCGGCGAGAGAATTGCGGAGGTCCTGCTTCACCCGCGCCATCGCAAACTCGATCCCTTGTTCTGCCAGGTCGATGCGGAGCTGATCGAGCGTATCGAGCGCGGTGAGGTCGACTTCGACGTTTGCCTCGGCGTTGAGGACGAACCAGCGCGCCGGGTGTGGGGACTCCGCAACCGCCTGTAACGCCCGACGCCGAAAGTTTTCTGCGTTGGCAAAGAAGAGCGGCGCGTCGTATCGATAGATCACAAGCCCTGGAACGGTTTTCGCGTTCGAGTAGTCGTCGATATCGTGCATTCCGACAACGCCGGGCACGTAGCCGAGGACGCCGTCGTGCGGCCGCGCCACTCTGCGCAAGAGATCCAGGATCGAAAGAGCTACGGCAACACCGACACCGTAGAGAACGTCGAAGGCAAGGACTGCGAACGTTGTGAGGACGGCAAGGACCAGTTCGCTGTTACGAAATCGCGCGATCCTTCGAAACTCGTGGACATCGATGAGGCGCGTTGCAGCGTAGATCACTAGTGCGCCGAGCGCCGCGCTCGGAAAGACCGCCAAAAGGCCACGTGCAGTGAAGATTGCGATCAAAACGGTGGCCAGGGCGACCAGGGAGTACAACTGGGTCCGGCTGCCGATCGTCGCACCGATAGCTGTCCGCGACCCGCTGCTGCTGACCGGAAATCCCTGCAACAGCCCTGCTGCAACGTTTCCCGCGCCGAGCGCCCCGAGTTCGACATCGGGGTCGATGTCTTCACGCGTCCGCGCTGCAAACGCACGACCTGTGAGCACATTGTCGGAGAAGGCAACTATCGCAATTCCGACCGCCGGCAGGAGCAAAACTTTCAGGTCGTCGATGGCGACGCCCTCGAATCCCGGCACCGGCAGGCCGGCGGAAATTGCGCCGACGACACGAATACCCTTGTCCTGCAGTGAAAACAGGGCCACAACGCCCGTAGCCAGCAGAATACCCAACAACGGCCCTGGCAACCGTGGCGACAGGCGCGCAAGGCCGAAGAGGACGACCAGGACGGTCCCGCCAAGCGCAAAAGTCGGCCAATGAATCAGGTCGAGCTGCGTGCAGAAGGAACCTACCTGGGTGACGAACGATTCGCCGTTGACCAGAATTCCGGTCACTTTCCCCAATTGACCGACGATCATCATGAAGGCGATTCCGGCCATGTAGCCGACCAGAACCGGCTTAGAGAGCAGGTCGGCCAGCAAGCCCAGCCGAACCAGCCGCCCGACCAGACAGATCGCGCCAACGAGCAGCGCAAGCACCGCCGCGAGCGCGCCGTAGCGCTGCGGGTCGCTTGCTGCGAGCGGAGCCAAGACCACAGCGGTCATCAACGCCGTCGTCGATTCGGGACCGACCGATAGTTGCCGTGACGAACCGAGGAAGGCGTACAACGCGATCGGCCCGATCGTCGCCCACAAACCGGCGACGGGCGGCAACCCGGCAACGGTCGCGTACGCCATGACTTGTGGAATCAGATACGCAGCAACGGTGACGCCGGCAACGACGTCCCCGCGCAACCATTTCCGCTGGTAGCCCCGGAACTGAGCCACACCGGGCGCCAACTTCTCCCACTGCATCTTCGCAGGATTCCGCACCCTCGCCCTCCGGTCCAGTCCTATACGGCGATCATCTCCCCCAGACCGAGAACGGCCGCACGACAATCCGGCGCTTCACGCGCCAATGCCGCAACGAATTCGGGACCGGCCGCGTCCATCCAGTCGTGTGGCCACGTCCGAACGGCGGGCAGGTGCAGCGTATTCCAGTGGACTGGCACTGCCCAACGCGCGGCGACCATGCGGCATGCGATCGCCGCCTCCACCGGTCCCATATGACCACCCGACAGCCGTTTACCCCACCCGCCGACCGGAACCACCGCGAGATCGATCGGCCCCCCTGCCGCGTCAGGCAACCTGGCCATGTCATCGAACAACTCGGTATCGCCCGCCACCCACACGCGCCCGGACGGTCCCCGGACCAAGTGACCGTTTGCGGCGTTGGGCCGATGCGGCATGGGCCTCGATTCGTGAATGGCGCGTGTCAGTTTTATCTCCACATCCCCCTTACCGATCGGCGTCCACGCATCCGTCCCGATTGCCCGGCCGTCCAGATCCTTTCGGCGCGCCCATTGCGCATTCGCCGCCGCGGTGTAGATAGGCACGTTGCCGAGCAGCCGCAGTGAACCCAGCTCGGCATGGTCGTAGTGGAGGTGGGACAGCAGCACAGCATCGGCGCCGGCCCAAGCCGACTGCGCAGGTTGGACACCGCGGCGGCGCAGGATGCCGTTGTGCCGCAGGAGAAGCGGGTCCGCAACGACCCGTGCCCCGTCGAGGTCGATGACGACAGTGGAGTGCCCGAGCCACCTGATTCCCAGGCTCATGACGATGCAGTCCGCAGGTTGCTCCTGTGACCCAGGGATTCGAGAATGCCGACGAGGTGCCGATGCAACACATCACCACCGATGATCGGCTCGGTCGGCATCAGCAATTCCGGCGGCGCGAGGACGAAGCCCCTGTCCTGCCAACCGCCCAAACCGCCGTGGCAACCGACAAGCGGCTCGAACGCGGCCACGTCACGGGTGTAGGTGTCGATTGCACTGTTCACGTACAACTCCGGGGCTGCCGCCTGCTCCGTGGCTGCGAGCAGGACGGTCGGCGCATGCGCTCCGAACGGCAGCAATGGGTCTACTCCCTCGATGACACCGGATCGCAGATAGTGCCGACCGGCGGCGCCGATCGCGACCGGACCGTCCGCACCGAGCGCCGCGACGAAACCGATCCCGGGATGCGCAACCAGACCGGGCACCAGCGCTGGCCAGCGCTCCTCGATCTCTTCGAGCAGCAAACGCGTCGGCGCCGGTATGTACACAAGCCCGAGATTGCCACTGCCGAGGACGATCAGTTCGGCACCGGCGTCGGATTCGGTCGGCAGGATTCGCTGCCCGACCCTGGTGGCCGCGTTGTGCGAAACACCCGACGAGAGGTCACCGGTCAGGTCTTCGAGCACCGAATCCACACGGCCCCAACCCTCGACGCTGCTCTCGATCCCCGTGGTGTGCGAGTGCGTGAGCGACTCGCACAGTTCGCTGAGATCGAGGCCGTACCGTGCCGCGAACGGCTCCCCCTGCGACTGCCCGTGATCGCTCAACAGCACGAAGTGATACCGCCGCGGCGCCCGGTCGGCAACCCGCTCGAGCACCGAAAGCACCTGATCGAGGCTGGTGAGCGCAGCCAGCGACTCGATCCGCGTACTGCCGGCGTGGTGCGCGATCTCGTCGTAGTCCACATAATCGACATAGATCGCCCGGGCGCCGCGCATCAGCTCCTCGCTGACCATCGTCGTATTGAGGTCCCGGAGCAACCCGTTGCTGAACGCACGCAGCCCGGCGAACGTCCACGACCGGTGCACCCGAGGGTGCACGGCCAGCCGCTTCTGCCGAGCGGCCGAGAAGCGCTCCCGACCGATCTCGGCGAGTGTTCGGGTGACGCTGCGGGCCAACCCATCCGGTCGCAACAGGAATCGCGCGAACACCACCCGCGTGCGGCGTGAGCTGCGCGTGACTTCGAGCCTGCTCATCGTCATCGCGGCCTTCGGAGCGTCGCCCGTGAACAGGTTCGAAATGGACACTCCGTCGTCTGCGAGGAGCCCGCGCCCGGTACTCGCGCGGGACTCGATGATTCCCGCGTCTGCGGGCCGGTTCGCGACCAGTACGCGCCCGAGCTCACGGTCATACCAGCGGAACGCCGGCACCCCGGCCGCCGTGCCGTGCAAGATCGCCTGCTGGCTTGCGGGCGTCGTGCACGGCAATTGCACGATCCACTGATGGACAGACTGGGAACCGGCGTCCACCCAGCGCCGCAGCGTCGGCATCGTCCCGGACTGCAGCGCCCACTCCATCACCGGAAACGACACTCCGTCGAGCTGAACGAACAGGACCCCGTCGACCTCCGGATCGGTCACCGCGCTCTGCGGAAGTCGTAAAAGGCTGGCCACGAACGACTCGTCGGTACCCGCACTGAAGATCCAGACGAGCACCGTGCCGATGACCGCGGTGATCCAGGCGGCGGCGAGCGCGATCCAGAACGAATCGACCTTGGCGCCCGGCACGACGGACATCGCCACCTGCATCACGACCGCTTGGCCGAAGATCGTGGCTACGACAACGGCGGCCCACCCGATCAGCGCGCTCAGTTGAACCAGGACCGGACGGACGATCATTCCGACCACGCCGGTCACCGCAGCCGCAACCAACGCCGGCTGCCAGGACGTAAACGTGAACCCCGGCAACAGAAAAGCCGTGAGCAGCAACGCAAAGAACGTGAGCAACCACGACGCGAGCAGTCTCACCACATCGGCAGCGCGCAGGCTCAGCACGATTCATGATCGCACGCGACTGCAATTCGACGTTGCGCAAATGGACTCGAGCGGTGAACGATCGAGTACGACTGTCGACTCGATCCAGGGAGCAACGATGCCGAAGTACCTATGGAAAGTCCAGTATTCGACCGAGGGCGCGCAGGGCCTGCTCGACGAGGGCGGCTCGGCCCGCCGGGCGGTGATCACGAAGATGGTCGAAAGTGTCGGCGGCACGGTCGAGTCCTGCCACTTCGCACTCGGGGGCGATCAGCTGTATGTCATCGGGTCCGTACCCGACGAGGTAGCGGCAGCCACCCTTGCATTCCGGACGGCGGCATCGGGATCTGCCCGGTCCGAATCGATCCCGCTTCTGACGCCCGAACAGGTCGATGAGGCCGTCGAACGCGACGCCGACTATCGGGCGCCCGGAAAATAGCCCCGTCAGCCGAAGCGCTCGGTGAGCCACTCTCCGATGTCGGCTGCTGCCAGGCTGGCACCGGTCGGTTCACCGCGAACGATCGGGCCGCCGAAGTGCGTTCCCGGCCGCCGCACACTCGACTTGTCGTCGGCGCCGAGCGCCGCGATCATTGCCTTCGCGTCGTCCGGGAAACATGCTTGGTCGCCGGATAATTCGATGAAGAGCGTCGGTGCAGTGACTGCAGGCGCGCAGCGCAGGAAGTCTGCGTTTGTCGACAATCCGGACCAGGTCGACAACCACGCGTCGGGCGTTGCGAAGCGCGCGAAACCGACGAGACCGTAGTTCGTCAGGTCGGGTCTGTGGCCGAACAGCGATCCGTACGGGCGGTCGTTCGGGCTCAGCGAAAGGTCGGTGAAGCGTAGGTCGGCGTCGGTCCGGTACACGGTCAGCACACGGGGCACCAGCGCGGCGCGGCGATCGCGCGCATCGTCGCTCGCCTTGTAGCGCCGCCGGGCAGCGCCGGCCTCGGCGACGCGCTCCCGCGCTATCGCATCGAGACGCGCGACTCGCTCACGCTGGGCCGCACGATATGCGCTGACGAATTCGGTTGCGTACGAGGAGCTTTCGGGCGGTTCGGCAAACCCGTTCGCTGCCGAAAATGGGTTCAGCGCGGGGTCCGCCGACAGCGGATCCGCCTCGTCGATCACCGACGGGTCGATCAACCGCATCAGCAAGGCGCCCTGCCCAGGATGCGGCGCCATGAAGATGGCGCCGTCCGGAAGTGGCATGTCCGCACCGGCGAGGTCGATCGGCCGCCCGGCCGGCGTTTTGGCGATTCGCTCTTGCGCGGGCAGACCCGCCTGCTCGTGATAGTAGGCAAACAGCGCGCCACCACCGGAATGGCCGAGTGTCACGATGTGCGCAAAACCGTGGTCGCGCAGGAACCGCTGTCCTGCAGCAGCATCCAGCAGTGCCTGCTCGTGCACGAGTGCGGTGTCGTTGTTGACCGACCGCGTGCCCTGGGTCCAGACGGCGAATCCACGGGCCAGCAACTCGGGAACCAGCACATGATGAGTCAGGTCCTGACGCGGGTGCATCAGGCTCACGACGGTCGTCGCGCTCGGAACAACGCGCAGGATGCCGGAAACCTTTGCCCCGTCGTGTGTTTCCAGCTCATGGACCGTGACGCCCGTCTCGGGCGGGATCTGTGCATTCTCGATGTACCGGCCGGCACCGAGACGTTCGGACGTCTGGGCGGTCTGGGTCATAGCGGCTCGATTCGCATTGCATCTTTGTCCCACTGCGTAATTCGCGAGGCACCCAGCCCTGCGACGCTGCTGTACCAGACCGCGTGCCGGCAGCCCGTTTCGCGCCGGTCGATGACGATCGGCAAATCGGAGGCGATGCGGAAGTACGGGCCGATCCGATCGACGGTGACCGCTGGATCGACACTGGCCACGTCCACGACAGGGACGTTCTCGGGAACGTCGAGGATGAACAGCGTCGTCATCGGTTACTCAACTCCCAGGCGGCCGCGCGCTCGACGATCAACTCGGCTTTGCGCGTCAGCAACGCCGCCATGCTCGGATCGGGACCGCTCACGACGTCGAGGAGCGCGTCGATCGTCAGATTTGCGTCGAGATCCTCCTGCGGCGTCACCGGACGCAGGGCGCGCGTTATTTCGATCATGTAGCCGTTGGGATCGTGGGTGTAGATGGATTCGATCGTCTCGTGCTGAACCTGCATCTCGACGGGCCACTTGCTGTCGTCGAGGCGGCGGCGGTACTCCAGCAGAGCCCGCTCGCTGTCGACATGAATGGCGAGGTGACGCGAACGGATGAACCAAATAGGCACGTGCTGTTCGAATTTCGCATAGACGTCACCCTGCGGTCCACCGTCGAACGGTTCGAGGCCGAAGTAGTAGAAGAAGGCGAGTCGATCGTCTTTCCCTATGTCGAAGAAGAAGTGAATGAAGTCGGGATGCTTGTCCGGACCCCATCCCGCTGCGCAGATCGAATGCACCACAGGGAAACCGAGCACATCGCGATAGAACGTGACTGTTCCCGCCGGGTCGAATGTCGGGAAGGCGGCGTGGTCGACGCCGCGGACCATGTGCTCCATGCTCTTACTCCTATGCGGGTACTGATACTGCGGATACGGAGTCGGCCCGAAGCAGGCTGCCCGCACCCGGGATGGCGACGGAAAGCCCGAGGCTGCGCAGAATGCTGTAGGCGCCGGCGGTCGCCGCGGACAGGACGGGAACGCCGAACTCCCCCTCGGCGTCGTCGACCAGGTCGAGCGACGGCATCTGCACGCACGCCGAAATGACAAGTGCATCGACATCTTCGAGGTCGAGCGATCGCGCTGCTTCGAGAACTCTGTCGCCTGGAATACAGCCGACTTCGGCGTTGTCCGCTACTTCGAGGGCACGCCAGTCTGCGACGACGAAACCCTCGGCCTCGAGATAGGCGACTACCTTCTCCGCCAGCGGACGCAGGTACGGGGTGACGAGGGCGATTCGCCGTGCGCCGAGCGCATGTAAACCTTCCACGAGCGCGCCCGCGCTGGATCGAACCAGCGCGTCCGAACCACCGGCGGCGAGTTGTTCTGCGACAGCACCCTCGACGCGTTGATGCTCACCAGGCCCGCCGACCATCAACGCCACCAGGCAGGCATAGAGAATCACTTCGGGACCCGCATCCGCGATCTCCATGACGCAGCGCTCACGTTGGGCATTCATCGCGGCGAGCTGTTCGGGCGACACCGTGTGCATCCGCATCCGCGTCGAGTGAAACGAAAAACGCGAATCATCATGGCGTGCGAGTAAAGCCGGCATTTCGGTCTCCACGGTGACGTTCGAGCTCGGCACCACCAGACCTATGCGATGAATCCCCATCGGCAAACCTTCCGTTGTTTACGTGTATGACAATTATTCGACGTTCACGAAAGCATGTCAAGAGCGCTACACAGGGGTGACCCTGTTCACAATTGGGACTTGACACATCGTCATTGACGTCAAATACTTTACGAAGACGTAAGACACCACAGATTGAGGAGTACATCCGCCATGGGGTATGTGATCGGTGTGGACGTCGGTGGCACGTTCACCGACGCTGTTCTGGACGACGACGCAGGCACGGTCTTCGCGGCAAAAGCGCCGTCGACGCCGCCCGACTATTCACAAGGGGTGCTCGACGTCCTCGATGCGCTCGCGGCGCAACTCGGGGTGCCGATCGAGGAAATGCTCGCCAAGACCCACCACATCGCCCATGGCACGACGTCGTCTCTGAACGCGCTCGTAACGGGCAACGTTCCGCCGGTCGGCTTCCTGACCACCAAGGGCCATCGCGACTCGATCTACATCATGAACGTCGAAGGTCGCTACCTCGGGCGCTCACCGGAACAACTACAGAACGTGATGGGGCAGAGCAAGTCCCATGGCCTGGTCCCGAAGAAGCACGCGCTCGAAGTGACCGAGCGCCTCGACAGGGACGGCAACGTCGTCGTCGCACTCGACGAGGTGTCGGCGCGCGCTGCGATCGAATCGCTGCTCGCCGATGGACTGCGCGCCATTGCTGTTTCCCTGCTGTGGTCGTTCCGGAATCCTGCGCACGAGCAACGTATTCGCGAACTGGTCCACGAAATCGACCCCTCCGTCTTCGTCTCACTCTCGAGCGAGGTCAGCCCGCGAATCCGCGAGTTCGCCCGCAACGCAACCACAATCATGAGTACGCAGATCGGCACCGGCCTGCGTGACTATCTCGGAAATCTCGAAGCGAAACTTCGCGAGCGCAAGCTCGCCGGTCCCCTTCTGGTGATGCAGAGCAACGGTGGCGCAGTCGCTGCCGCGGAAGCACCGCGAAATGCGATCAGCACGGTGGGCTCGGTTCTCACCGGTGGCGTAGTCGGCGCGGTCTCACTCGGCAAACAACTCGGGCACAGGAACATCATCGCCACCGACGTCGGCGGAACCACGTTCCTCGTCGGACTCGTCGTCGATGGTGAGCCGGTTCGAGCGAGCAGCACGATCATCAACCATCATCCGATCAACGTTCCGACGCTGAAAGTCCATGCCATCGGGTCAGGTGGCGGCGCGATCGCATGGCTCGACGCAGGCGGCAACCTGCAGGTCGGACCGCACAGCGCGCAAGCTGTTCCAGGCCCCGCGTGTTACGGGCAAGGTGGCACGGAACCGACCAACGCCGACGCCAACCTCGTGCTCGGAATCCTGCCCGAACGTGGACTGCTCGGCGGCCGCAAACCACTCGACAAGGAGCTCGCCCGCGAAGCAATTCGAGTCAAAATTGCCGAGCCGCTCGGACTTTCGATCGAAGATGCGGCCGCAGCCATCTACGCGGTGCAGAACGCCCAGACCGGTGACCTCCTGCGCAAGACCGTCGTCGAAGCCGGTCACGATCCGCGCGACTTCGTGCTCTACGCCTTCGGCGGAGCCGGCCCGGCGCACTGCGCCGCATACGCAGCCGAGGTCGGCGTTCGCGAGGTCATCGTCCCACTCGGTCAGGTTGCCTCCGCGTTCTCCGCATACGGGCTTGCGGCATCGAACATCGTTCTCGCCGCCGAGCTGTCGGACCCCGGACCGATGCCGATGGACCCGCTCCGGGCCGAGAAGAACTTCGACCGCCTCGAATCCCAGGTACGCGAGCAGCTCGACCGGCAGGGGCTCACGTACTCCAGTGTCGAGGTCGAGCGCGAAATCGACATGCGCTTCGCCATGCAACTCGCCGAAGTGGCGACCCCGATTCCGGGCGGCACTCTGGACTCCACGGCTATCGCGCACGCATCGGAACTGTTCGAACAGCGGTACGCCGAGTTGTACGGCGCCGGAAGCGGTTTCCGCGAGGCGGGTATTCAGGCCATCACCTTCCGCGTTCGCATGACCGGTGTGCTGCCCTTCTCCCCCGCACTGCCCGACCTCAAATCCGCCGACTCCCCGGACGCAACCCCAGCCCGGATCGGCAGTCGCAAAGTATGCCTGGACGGAACCCTCGGCTACGTCGACACCGACGTCTACGACTACAGCCTGCTGCGCGCCGGTCACGTGCTCGCCGGTCCGGCCATCGTCGAGGTGCCCACCACCACAGTCGTCGTACCGCACGCCACCACCGGCACCGTCGACCGCCTCGGCAACCTCAACATCGTCGCCCAGTAGGAGCAGATCATGACCCTATTTCCCGGTTCGCCCCTTCCTTCCGCTCCTCGCTCCGCTCCTCGCTCGTCCCTCGCTGCGGTACTCGCTGCGATGCTCAGGAAGGACCTCACCTCATGACCATGGCCATCCCCGGCTCGGAGATCTTCTCCAGCCGACCCATCGACCCCGACGAACTCACTCGTTCGCTGCCACCGTCCCTACCGGTGCACACAGTCACGCAGGAACAGATCGACAACATCGACCCGCTCACCTACGAGGTCGTCCGGCATCGGCTCTGGTCGGTCACCGAAGAAATGGGCGAAGCGCTCAAGCGCATGTCCGGATCGCCAATTGTGACCGACGCCAACGACTTCGACTTCGCAATCAGCGACGAGGTCGGCCAGGAAGTGCAGGTCGGGCTCTACAACACGATGCTCGTGGGCGCCGTCGATCTAGCCATCTACTGGACCCTTCAGCACCGTGCGACCAACCCCGGTATCGCCGAAGGCGACATGTTTCTGTGCAACGATCCGTGGGTCGGCGGCGGCCTGCACCAGAGCGACGTCATCGTGTACCAGCCGATTTTCCACGACGGCAAGCTGTTCGCATGGACGAGCGCGATCTGCCACGAGCCGGACCTCGGCGGCGTCGGCCTCGGCTCGTTCTCCCCCGCTGCCCAGGACGTGTTCTCCGAATCACTGCCCACACCACCGATCAAAGTCGTGCGCGACAACGTCTTACAGGCCGATGTCGCCGATGCGTGGGTCCGTCGTTCGCGTGTCCCGATGCTCGTCGGACTCGATCTGCGCGCGAAGATCGGCGCAAACACCGTCGGCCGCAACCGCATTCACGCGGTCATCGAGCAGTACGGGGCCGACACCGTCAAAGCAGTGATGAAACGCATGATGTCGGACGCGGAACAACGGTTGCGCACCAAGCTGACCGGGCTTCCCGACGGCACCTGGCGCGCGACCGGCTACCAGGACCAGTCCCATACCGGCGATCGTGGCCTGCACAAGATCACCGTGGCGATGACGAAGAGCGACGACCACCTGTCGTTCGACTTCACCGGAACCGACAAGCAGGTGGGCGTCATCAACTGCACCTACGCAGGTATGCGCGGCGGTGTCATGCTCGCCCTGCTTCCTATTCTCGCCGGCGATATCCCCTGGTCCGCAGGTGGATTGATGCGCTGTTTCGATCTGATTTCGGAAGAGGGCACGATCAACAACGCGACCTACCCCGCCGCCGTGAGCCGCGGCCCGATCGGACCCGCCTGGCTGACCGGCACCCTTATCGCGGAGTGCCTGTCGCAAATGCTCGACCGGTCTGTCGACCTAGGCAAGAGCGTGCAGGCAGCGTGCTGCGGAACCTGGGACACCGCTGTCATCGCGGGCCTCGACGAGCGGCCCGAACAGCCCGTACCGTTCCTCAACATCCTGATGGAACCGATGGCCGGCGGCTACGGCGCACGACCCGCCGCCGATGGCATGGATACAGGCGGCCTGTTCTGTATCCCGATGGGCCGCGTCCCCGATACCGAGATGACCGAGTTCCTCTATCCCGTTCTGACTCTCTGGCGGCGTGAGGAACCCGATTCCGGTGGACCCGGCCGGCACCGCGGCGGCGTCAGTGCATCCATCGCGATCACCCCGTACGGCACGAGCCTGCCGATGGGCCTGGTCCTGGCATCGGCCGGAAAGGCCGTGGCACAGAACAACGGTCTGTCCGGCGGCTATCCCGGCAATACGGGCGTCGACATCCTGGCCCGCAGCACCGGCGTGAACGAGCAGTTCGCCGCCGGGAAGATCCCCGGGAACCTCGACGATCTGGCGGGCGAGCGCGAGCTCGGGCCGTGCTACGCCGAAAGTTACATCGCCCCAGGCGAAGTCCTGTACATGCACTGGCAGGGCGGCGGCGGTTACGGTGATCCGCTGCGCCGTGATCCCGATGCAGTCGCGGTCGACGTCCGCGAAGGCAAGGTCACGGCGGGGGCCGCCGAATCGGTGTACGGCGTGGTTATCGGCGACGAGGCGGCCACAGCCCGATTGCGCGCGACAATGCGCGACGAACGCCGGGACCGCTCGACCGGCTACGCGAAAGACGCGCCGATCATGGACCTGACCGCTGCCCGGCGACTCGACGACAACCTCGCCGAAATCACAGTCGGCACCACCCACGTCATTGCCTGCGCGCACTGCGGTCGTCTGCTCGGCGACGAAAAGAACGACACGGAGCTGCAACTCGCCAGGTTCGAAGGGCCGTCGCACCTCGCCGGTCCACAGGTGACGTCCGATCCGAGCGAGTACGTCGACGATCCGGTCGTGTTCAGGCAGCTCTCCTGCCCTGGCTGCTGGACCGAGTTCTACTCCAGCATCGTTCCCGCCGATCACCCCGACCACGCCCTCGACCTCGCCCGGTTGCTCCCCGCGGCACCGGCGAGCTGACGGAAGGAATGCAGTGACAGTCTCCGACTGGGGTGGGCGCCTCGTGCGCTACCCAGAGGAACGCGCCAACGCTTACCGCGCCAGCGGAGCCTGGAGCAGCCAGACCACCGGAGGGCGGCTCCACGGCGTCGCCCTCCGGTTTCCAGACCGGCCCGCGGTAATCACCGCCGAGGCTGAAATCACCTACGCCGAACTCGACAGCCGCACCGACCAAATCGCAGCCGGGCTGGCCCAACTCGGGCTTCGCCCCAGGGACCCGGTCATTCTGCAACTGACGAATCGACTGGAGACTGTCCTCGCCTGGTACGGCACGATCAAAGCGGGACTGATTCCCGTCGCGACGCTCGCCGCACACAGACAGCACGAGATCGGCTACCTGAGTGCGAAACTCGGTGCCGTCGCACACATCGTCGAAGCCGGTCTCAACTTCGATCTCGTCCGCTTTGCGTTCGAGCACGCCGACGGTCATCCAACGCTGCGTCACATCATCGTCGTCGGCGATGCGGCGGCCGGCGCACGGCTCGACACGCTCGGCGCGGACGTATCCCCTACCGCCGCACGCGAGTTCGTCGAACGGGTGGAGCGCGATACCGACCCCGAAGATGTCGTTGCGTTTCAACTCTCGGGCGGCACGACGGGCGTCCCCAAGGTGATTCCCCGCATTCACGCGGAGTACTGGAACAACGCGGAGTTCTACGCGCGCTGTCTGGGATGGGACCAGAATACCCTTGTCGCACACTTGATTCCGATCGTCCACAACGCCGGCATCGAATGCGGTCTGCACGCCGCACACGCGGTCGGAGCATGCCTCGTACTCGCGACAGCGCAGGCCGAAGCCGCCTTCGAACTCATGGCGCGCGCTCGCGCATCCGCTGTACTCCTCGGGCACGGCCACTACCAGGCCACGCGACTCCCGGCGTTCGAGGCAGCACGACCACATCTGCGACAGGTCGTGCTTTCCGGTGCGAAGGTCGAGCCCGAACTGTTCGAACATGTGCAACGCGGTGCCACTTGGGCAGGTCAATTGTTCGGCATGTCCGAGGGGATGTTCCTCGCTACCCCATTGAATGCACCTGCTGCTGCACGCCTTTCGACAGTCGGCACGACGATATGTACGGACGACGAGATCCGCATACTCGAACCGGGCACGGAGTCCGGGGTTCCCGACGAAACGGTCGGCGAGTTGTGTTGCCGCGGCCCGTACACGATTCCCGGCTATTTCGATGCGCCGGAACACAATCGGTCCGCCTTCACCTCGGACGGCTTCTATCGGACGGGTGACCTCGCGAAGATGACCGTCATCGGCGGCGAGCGGTATGTGTCGATCGAAGGCCGGATCAAGGACGTGATCAATCGGGGTGGCGAGAAGATCAACGCCGAGGAGGTCGAGATGCTCCTTGCCCAGCATCCCGACGTAGCCGATGTTGCGGTCGTGGCAATGCCCGACGCCCGCCTCGGCGAAAAGACATGCGCCTATGTCGTTGCGGCAACGGGGAATCGACTCGATCTCGACGAGATCCGGCACCACCTCGCCGACCTGGGCGTCGCAAAGTTCAAGTGGCCCGAACGACTCGAATGGGTCGACGCCCTGCCGCGCAGCAACGTCGGAAAGGTCGACAAGAAGTTCCTACGCGCGGCAGTCGCCACGAAGCTCGAGGAAGAGCGGAATACCGCTTCTGCGAAGGGAAGTGAACACTATGCGACTCGCTGACGTTGCGGTCATCGGCGGCGGACCGGGCGGGCTGTACGCCGCGCGACTGCTCAAGTTGCGGCATCCCGATGCAGACGTCGTCGTCTACGAACAGGGGTTTCCCGACAAGACATTCGGGTTCGGCGTCGGTTTGGCATCCCGGACACAGCGCAACCTGCGCACGGCCGACGCCGCATCGCTCGACGCCATCGTCGACGTCGCCTATTCGCACGAAATGTCGATGCAGGTCGGCGACAGCGTGGCCCGGCTACCGCAGCGGAATCTGCTCGCCATCGCCCGTACGCGCTTGCTGGCCGTCCTCCAGGAACAGGCGGAGGCCGCGGGAGTCCGGCTCGAGTTCGGCGACCGTCGCGAAATCTCCAGTATTGCAGCGGATCTCATCGTCGCCGCCGACGGCGTCGGTAGCCCGACCCGCAACGAACTCGCCGACCAACTCGACGTCACAGTCGACACGGGATCCGGCCTGTACCTGTGGTGCGGAACCGAATTCGCCTTGCCGAGCGCGATCTTCGTCCCGATCACCACCGCGCACGGCACGTTCGTCGCGCATGGCTATCCGTATGAGCCGGACCGCAGCACGTTCCTGATCGAAACCGACGAAACAACCTGGCGCAACGCCGGCTTCGATCGCACAACGGAACAGACCGCGCACACCGACAGCGACGAGGTTGCGCTGCGCTACCTCGAGCAGGCGTTCGAGGGACCGCTGGCGGGACACGCGCTGGTCGGGAACAAGACCAGGTGGACCCGCTTCCGGACCGTGAAGTGCGGCTCGTGGCACCGCGGGAATGTCGTTCTCCTCGGGGACGCCGCACACACAGCGCACTACTCGATCGGCTCCGGAACGAAGCTCGCAATGGAAGACGCGATAGCTCTCGATGCGGCTATCGCCGAATCACCCGACCTCGCAACAGCACTCGTCGCATACGAGACGCAGCGGCGGCCCGCGGTTGCGCACCTGCAGGAGGTCGCGCATCGCAGTGAGCTCTGGTGGGAATCGTTCGCCGAGCGACTGGACCTTCCCGTCGAGCAACTTCTACTCGCCTACATGACACGTGCGGGAAAGGTCGACCTCGATCGCTACGCCAACTCTGCTCCGGCCGTAGCTCGCGCGGGGCTGGCCGCATATGCGGGCGTCGCCCCGGCTGCCGTGCCGGACGCCGGCATCACCTCATGGGTGCTCGGGCGCCCACTCGAGGTTTCACACGATCGATACCGGACGCGAACTGCAGAGGAAGCGCTCCGTACAGCGCCGAGTACAGCGTTGGTTTCAGTCGATTTCGACTCCGCCTGGAGCATCGATGCCGATGCATTGGTCGACAACCCACCCCGCGCAGAAACGTTGTGGTTGACGGGTTGCGCCGAGCGGTCGGCGGTTCTTACCCGCCTCGATGTCGCCGAGCGGCTGCGCCGGCGAACGGGCTCCGTGGTGGTCGTGGAGGCTCCCCGGCGCTACAGCGCCGACCTCGCCGCCGGGCTTGCAAGTGGCCGGACCGATCTTGTCGCCTTCACCGACGAGTTGGATTCGGCGGCCGCCACACCCGCCGAACTCACCGAAGAAGTCACGGTGTGAGCCGTCCCTTGCGGTCCGGCCGATATCCTTCGCACATGCCCGCTGAGCCGCAGCCCGAGCGCACGTCGAGCAGTACCCGACGCGATCTCGTCGAAAAGCAGATCATGCAACACGCGACTGCGCTGTTCGCCGAGAAAGGATTTGCAGGCACGAGCCTGCAAGACATAGCCGACGCGATGGGACTGACCCGTCCCGCGCTCTATCACTACGTCGCGAACAAGGACGAACTGCTCGCACGACTGGTCACCGAGATCACCGAACAACCCGCCCAGATCCTCGCGGGGATAAACAAGCGCACCGATCTCGGTCCCGTCGACAAACTTCATGCCATGGCGGAAGCTATTGCCCTGCATCACGCGGCGGCACCCGATCGGTTCAGGCTGCTCGTCCGCTCCGAAACCGAGCTACCCGACGATCTCTCGAGAACTCACGAGCAGAGCCGTCGACGCGTCCTGAAGGAGTTCATCTCGGTCGTAGGCGCGGGGATCGACGACGGCTCGTTCCGGCCGGTCGATCCGCGAGTCGCATCGCTCGCCATCATCGGCATGGTGAACTGGATGGCCTGGTGGTACCGGCCCGACACCGAGACCAGCGCCAAGTCCGTCGCCACCCAATTGGCCGACATGGCAATCCACTCCGTACTTCAAGAGGGTGATGCGGGCCAGTTTGCCGACGGTCCCGCTCGGGCGATCGGTTTGCTGCGGCAAAATCTCGACTACCTCGAACAGCAACTGGCCGAACCCCGTGCGCGGTCGGAGAGTCCAGGGACTCTCTGATCGCGCACGAGGGCGAAGCCCCTTACGCGATTCCTGCCCCGAGTGGGTGAATCGCGGGCGCAGCGGCCAGCAGGCTGCCGACTGTACCCATCGCCGCCTGAACGTGTGCGGACTGCGCATGCTGCGCAAGGTCTTCCTGGCTACGCCAGACCTCGCGAGCAACGAAAGTGCCCGGAGCTGCCAGCGATTCGGACAGGTCGTAGGAGACACAACCTTCTTCGGCGCGGGTGGCATTGACCAACTCGATCAGCGCTGCGCGGACCTCGTCGACCGAGTCCGGCTTCGCTTCGATGATCGCGACAACGTTCAGATTGCTCATGCCTAGAGTCCACCACGCCGATGTGTCACCGGTCCAGGACCGCCAGGGTTAATCTCAGGTATGAACCGCTGGTTCCACGAGGTGATCGTCGATACCGGTCGCCTGCCGCTCTTCTTTCTCCTGGTCGCGTTTCTCCTGGCTTTCCTGTTCATTCGATTCAGCGTGCGCATGATCCGCGCCGAGGTCTCGTGGTGGCCGGGGAATGTCACACCCGGCGGAATGCACATTCACCACGTCATGTTCGGGCTCGTGATGATGCTCATCTCCGGCTTCGGCATGGTCGTGCTCGCCAACTACGAAACACCGGTGGCGAACTGTGTTTTCGCGGCAATCTTCGGTGTCGGCAGTGCGCTGGTGCTCGACGAGTTCGCGCTGGTGCTGCACCTGCGCGACGTCTATTGGGCAGAAGAAGGTCGCTCCTCGATCGACGCGGTGTTCGTTGCGATCGCGATCTTGACGTTGTTCATGCTCGGTGTCCGGCCCATCGGTTTGGCGGGCGACTTCGACGACGTCGACGTGGTCAGTCTCATCGTCGTTCTGATCTTCATGGCATTCGACGTCGCGCTCGCAGCAATCACGCTGCTGAAGGGCAAAGTGTGGACCGGCCTGCTCGGCATCTTCATCGTGCCGCTGCTGCTCGTCGGCGCGATTCGGCTCAGCCGACCCAATGCACCGTGGGCGCGGTGGCGATACGGCGACAAACCCGAGAAGTTCGCCCGCGCGGTCGAGCGCGAAACCCGCTTCCGCGAACCGGCCGTCCGCGCGAAAATCGCACTCCAAGAGGCCGTCTCGGGCCGCTTCGGCGTACCCGCGGACCTGCCCGAGCGACTCGCCGAACACGAGCCCATTCCGCCGGTCGAACGCGAGAAGGTGCCAGGGGCATTCCTGACGGCGCTGCGCTGGCGGACCGTCCGTCGCCGCCTGCGTCCCACCCCGTCATGGCGACTGCCGCTTGTGATGTCCCTGATTTCGTTCGTTGTCGCAATCTTCTTCGTCTCGCTCGATTCCGAACTCGCATCGGGCGCATTCGAGAACGCCAAGGTCACCGCCACCATCGATCGCGGCGCGACGGCGACCCTCCTATCGGTCATCGCCGGCGCGATGGTGACGCTGACCGGTCTGGTCTTCACCGCTCTGACGCTCGCAATGCAGGTCGGCGCATCCCAGATATCGGTGAAGGTTGTACCGATCCTGCAGGAGGACCGGCTGATTCGGTGGTCGATCGGAATGTTCCTGTCGACGTTCGCATTTGCCCTGATCGTCGCGCTCGACCTCGCGCTCGACGACACTGGTTCGGCTCCCGCACTCTCCACCCTGCTTGCGTTCCTGCTCGCCTTCATCAGCATCGTCCTGCTCATCGCCCTGGTCGCACGGGTCGGTTCGGTGCTCAATTCGGGTCAGTTGCTCCGCCGGATCGCGGCACGCGGACGCGTCGCCATTCTCCGCAGCTATCCCAAGGCCGATGCGGCGAGCAATCTCGACGGTCCACCGTTGCAGAGCCTTGCGGGCACCGACAGCGACGTGACGACCGTGATTCGCCTGGACCAGCCCGCGCCGAGCGGCCGGATCCTCCTCGCGGTCAATCTGGCCCGGATCCAGCGCATTGCCTACCAGTGGGAGGTAGCGGTCGAGCTGAAGCCGAGCATCGGTGAATTCGTCGCCCAAGGCTCGCCGCTCTTCGAGGTTCGCGGTCCGGCAGACCGCATAAAGCCGCACAAGCTCACGTCGTGCCTGCTGTTCGGTGACACGAGCAGTCCGTCGACCAGCCCGACCGCGGCGATTCAAACGATCGTCGATATCGCCCTGAAAGCGCTCTCTACGTCGGTCACAGATCCGGGTCGCGCCATCCAGGCGATCGACCACCTCGAAGACATGCTGGTTCTCCTCGCGCCACGCTTGCGTGCCGAACCTGCGGATTCACATCTGACCCGCATTCGCGGCTACAGGCGGACCTGGGCGGACTACCTCGCGATCGCCACCGACGAACTCCGGCATCTGAGCACACAGTCAGCGCAGGTTCAGCGCAGGCTCCGCGCACTCTTCACGACGCTCCTGGATACCTGTGAACCTGACCAGCATCCGCCAATTCTGAGCCGCATTGCTGCGCTCGACGCGAAGATCGAACGGGAATGGATCGACCCGTTGGACGTGCGTCTCGCCCGCGTCGCCGATCCGCAGGGCATGGGTTCGGAGTTCGGCGCAACCGAGCGGACGCGTCCGCTCATCGTCGGCGTTCCCGCGACAGGTACCAGCGCACCCGAATGACGGGGCTCAGTGCGCACCCGCGAAGTTCAGGACGACGACACCGGCGACCACCAACCCGACGCCGGCAACCTTGGCGGCCGACATCGGTTCGTTGAGGAACAGGACTCCGATGACGACGATCAGAGTCGTACCGAGCGCCGACCACAGCGCGTACCCGACCCCGACCTGCATCCCACGCGAGATGGATTGCGCCAACAGCGCGAACGCGACCGCGTAGCCGGTGAGGCATCCGATCGTCGGCCACAGCCTACTGAAGCCCTCGGTGCTCTTGAGCAGGCTGGTGGCGATCACCTCGGCGATGATTGCGCCCACTAGAAACAGGTAGGCCATCGGACCACAACCTTCCGGTGTCTGCGGTCGGTGCGGCTCGACCGAGCGCCCGAAGCCGCGAGTCTAATCGCGGCCGGTAATCGGTTGGCTCCGCACGCAGGGCCGGATAGGGTGCTGGCGGACAACTTTCGGGTGAGGGACCTTCGGGGTTTGGGAAAGGATTGGTCATGGGAACGATTGCGGTACACGAATTCATCAGTCTCGACGGGGTGTTCGAGGATCCGAGCTGGACTTTCGAATACGGGTTCGATCCCGCGATGGGCGAGACGCTCGGTGGCATCACGGGTGGTGCACAGGCAATCCTGCTGGGACGCAAGACGTTCGAGATGTTTGCCCCCGCGTGGTCGACCCGAACGGTCGAGGACGACCCCGGTGCTCCGTTCTTCAACGACACAGCCAAGTACGTCGTCGGTTCGCAGGAGCCGAGCGTCGAATGGTCGAATTCGACCCGCCTCGGGTCGTACGACGCGGAGGCGATCAAGAAGCTGAAGGACGAGACGGACGGCACCATCTACATCTCCGGCTCGGGCACGCTCGTCCGCGCGCTACTCACGGACGGTCTCGTCGACGACCTGCACCTGTTCGTCTACCCGGTCGCACTCGGCAAGGGCGAGCGACTCTTCGCCGAGGGGTCCGACGCGACCAAGCTGGCGTTGAAGGAGCACGAAACCTACGCCAACGGTGTGGTGCACCTGGCCTACGGTCCGGCGGCGAACTGACGCAGCTGCGGGACTGCGGCGCGATGGGTCGCATGGAACACGACGGCTACGGCGAGGAGTAATTCGACCACCGCTGTCAGCGTTGCCGCCCCCATCACCGTCGACATCGCTTCATGGTGACCGGCGGAGGTGGGTGCACCGTGGTGGGCGTGGTGCCCGCTTCCACTTCCCATGGTTGCCGAGTGGAGGACGAGCATCCCGGCCGACATCATGGCCACGATCGCCCAGTCTCGTACCGACCCGCGTCGCCACAGGTGCCGCGCACAGTAGAGACAACCGACGACCATGGCGCCCAGCAAAGTCGCGGACACCGCCGTGGCGGGTGGGTGCTCGACCATAGCCCACGTGTGCAGACCCGCTGACCCGGCCGCAAGGCCCGCTGCCGCGCGCCGCATCGGGACACCGATGCGACGCGCGACCACTGGCGAGAGCACGACCGTCACCCTTCGCAGCAGTGGGTGGCGGTACTCGACGGCACGTCGAGGGCAGGGTTGCGATCGAAGAAGCCGACCGGCTTCAACTTGAAACCCGCGTAATCGACGGGCATCACCGGCCAGTCCTCGGGCCGTGGAAAATGCGTCAGCCCGAAGGTGTGCCACAGGACCAGGTCTTCGCCGTCGATGCTCCGATCACCCACGATGAAGCTCGGCAGCCCCGCTTCGCCCGGGTGCTGATTGACGAAATCTCCTGCGGGATAACGCTGCGACTCGTCGTACTGCGTAACCCAGAGGTGCTTGGTGGCAAACGCCGCTCGGGCCGCGATCGAACTCGACGGGTCGGCGAGCAGGACCGGCTGGCCTTCCGGATGCAGCGCGTAGCCGACGTTCTGGCCGAGCCTGTTCTGCTTGGTCGGGTTGGTGATGTGCCATACCCGAGCCTTGCTGTTGTCGGCCAGGCGCAGGCCTTCCGACTCGGTCGCAAGCTTCGTCTTCCTACAGCGGAATGCGTTGCCCCACGGGTTTTCCGGCCCCATCGGCACCGGGACCGCATCCACTTCTTCGACGACGTTCACGTTGCCGTCCACAGCCATGTCGAGCCGTGCGGAGAACAGATGCTGGTGGAACGGCGCGCCGAGGCCGGGAGCCATTTCCGTCGAAAAGCCTTCTGCGCCTCGGTAAGCGGAGGTGAACACGATGCCCGTTGCCTTTGCCTCCAATTCGACGGTGCCGTCGAGGTACAGGTACCAGTAGAAACCGTAGTCGTAGTTGCCGATGGTCAGGAAGAACGAGATGACCAAACGTCGCGAGCGACGCGTCTCGGTCATGCCGTTGAACATATCGGTGTGCTTCCAGAGCACGCCGTAGTCCTCCTCGTGGAGGCAGATCGCATTCTTCATCAGCTTCGGGTCGCCGTTTTCATCGGCGATCGTGACGTCGAAGTACTTGATCTCGCCGAGGCAGTCGCACCCGAGCTCGAGCGAATTCGTGTAGCGACCGAACAGGTACTCCCCCTGGTCGAAGTAGTTCTGCCAGTATCGAACCGGCGAGGGGTCGGCGTACGGCACCACCATCTCGGAGATCGACGCGCGGTAGACCACAGGTCGCTCTACGCCACCGTCGGCGAAGGACAACTGGTGCAGGGTGAGTCCCTCACGGATGTCGAAGCCGAAGCGGAAGGACCAATCGGCCCAGGTGATCTTGTTCCCGTCGACGGCGAAGCTCGCGCCGTCCGGCTGCGTGATCTCGATCGGCTTGAGATCGGTCCGTGCAGGCGACGCGTGAGGCGCGGCGTTCCATTCGCCGCGTTCTGCCGGCACCGCAAGGTCGATCTCGTCGACCACCTTGACGACGCGTCGAGCCGTCAGGTCGACATAGGCCACGACTCCGTCGATCGGATGCGCCCACGGCAGGTCGGCTCCGTCCTCCTGGTGGAAGGCAAGCACCCGAACGATTCGCCGGCCGACCTCGTCCTCGTGTCCGAACGAGCCCGCCGACAACGGAACCGCACGCACCTTGCCCGGTTCGATCTTTCGCTTGGCCATTGCAGCGAGCCACTCTGCACTATCGAGCAGGAACGACTCGATGTCTTCGAATTCCTCGTCGAGGATCGGTACCTGTCCGTCGGCCGCGGCGTCGATGACAGTTGCCCGGGTTACCGCTCCCGCCGTGATCGAGACCACCAGGTCGGTTCCCATTCCGGTTGTGCGGTCCAGCAACAGCAGACGCGCACATCGTTCGACCGGATCGCCGGGCGTAAAGGCGAGCACCGTTGCCTTGTGGGGCTCGTCGAGCGCGACATAGACGAATCGCACGCCATCGCCGAGCAATCCTTCGTCCTCGACGATCCGCTTGACCGCACGGATCTCGTCGGCGGACAACGGTGTCAACGGGTGATCCGGTGCTGCGGGCACGGTGCGGCCGGGGGTCTCGATGGTTGCTGTACTCATGATGCGATCTCCTTGTCGATCGAATTCTGTTGGTGCGCAGCGTGTGGTCGGAGTAACGCGACGGCGGCGCCGCCGATGAAGGTTCCCGCGAGCAGCACGCCGATGATGGCGGCGAGCGTGCCGGAGCCGCCGACGAGCATGGGCAGCTTGTCGATCGTCATCACGAGAAGCACTGCAAGACCGGTCAGTCCGAGGCCGGGAGCGACGACCGTGTGCCAGAGCCGGTTGTCCACGCGCGAGCGCCGGAAGTAGACGAGGATCGCTGCCGACGTCAGCGTCATCAGTGCGACGATGCCGACCGAGGACACACCGGCGAACCAGGCGAACACTTCGGTGACCGGGTCGAGGCCCGCGAGTGCCGATACGGCGACCAGGACGAGCGCCGATGCGGTCTGGACCACCGAGGCGACATAGGGCGACGCGTGCTTGACGTGCGCGCGGCCGCACACCGCGGGCAGGGCCGACGTCGCGCCGAGGGCGAAGATGTATCGCGACAGGACGTTGTGGAAGGACAGCACGGCCGCGAAAAGGCTTGTGATCAAGAAGATCTGGACCAGATCGCCCGCAGCCGAGCCGACATACCGGACAGCGGTGTCGGTGATCATTCCCTCGGGATTCTCCGAAGCGAGCGTGACGGCGCCCTCGTCGCCCCAGGCACTCACCATCGCCCAACTGGTCAGTGCATAGAACCCGCCGATGAGCACCAGTGCCAAGTAGGTGGCGCGGGGAATCGTCCGCGCGGGGTCCCGCGCCTCGTCCCTGAATACCGCCGTCGCTTCGAACCCGATGTATCCGGCAATGGCGAAGATCAACGCAATCCCAGGCGCGCCTTCGAAGAAGTTCCCGGGATGCAATGCTGCCCGCGACATTCCGTCGGCACCGCCGCGTCCGACGATCGCTGCGTCGATGACGAGGACGATCCCGACCTCACAGACCAGCAAGACGCCGAGCACCTTGCCCGACAGGTCGATGTGCCGATACCCGAGCAACGCGACGACGGCCATCGTCGCGAATGCCCAGCCGTACCAGGGGATATGCGGTCCCCCGTGGGAGGTGACGAGGTCGTCGGTCGCCGCTCCGATGTAGCCGTACACGGCTACCTGGACCGCCGTGTAGGACAGCAGGGCCAGGAAGGCTGCACCCAGGCCCGCATGCCGACCCAGACCGTGCGTTATGTACGTGTAGAAGGCGCCTGCTCCGGGGACATGGCGGGCCATCGCCGTGAAGCCGACCGCGAAAAGTAGCAGCACGGCGGTACAGACCACATACGACGCGGGATAGGCGGCACCGTTACCCGCGGCGATGCCGAGCGGGACGGTGCCCGCCACGACTGTGAGTGGGGCTGCGGCCGCAACCACCATGAATACGATCGCGCTCGGCCCGAGGGTGCCGACCAAGCGGTCGCCGGCGCCACGGGCTTGCGTGCTCTGCGCAACTGCGTTGATTGTCATGACATTGTCCGACTCTCGTCTAGAGATTGTTTATCGAATCGATCGGGAGTGCTCACCGAAATAATGCAGGGGGTGCGCGCCGTTAGAATTTCGGCGTCGTAAAGATTGGCGAATCCCGAATGAGAATTGCTTCGTAGCGAATTCTCATTCGGCCGCCGAAGTAGCGGGCCCGGCCGCGGCGGCGTTTTGCGGCACCGCGACCGGGAGGCATGTATCCGGGTGGATCGGACTACAGGGTGGATCGGACTACAGAGCGATGTTCACCGATTTCGTCTGCGTGTATTCGGCAATCGCACCCGCACCGAGTTCACGACCCCACCCGGACTGCTTGTAGCCACCGAAGGGCAACGCGGTGTCGAACGCGTTGTGACAGTTGATCCACACAGTGCCCGCCTTGATCTGACTTGCCACCTCGTGCGCGCGTGAGACGTCACGGGTCCAGACGCTGGCAGCGAGACCGTAGGGAGTGTCGTTGGCCGCCGCTTCGATGCCCTCCGCGCGGTTGAACGGCACTGCAACGGCGACCGGTCCGAAGATCTCTTCCTGATAGACGCTGAAGTCGCGACGCACGTCGACGAGCAGTGTCGGTTCGACGTAGAAGCCGTGGTCACCGTGCCTGCCGCCGCCGGCAAGCGCCCGAGCACCGGCGGCAAGACCAGCGTCGATGTAGCCGGTCACCTTCGTCAGCTGGTCCTGCGAGATCAGCGGTCCGATGTCGTTGGTCGGGTCCATGCCCGGTCCGATCTTCTGAGCGCGCGCGAAATCGGCTACGCCGGCTGTGAATTCGTCGAAGATGCTGTCTTCGACCAGCAGTCTGGTTCCCGCGGTACAGGCCTGGCCGTGGTTGAACAGGAAGCCGCTGGCAGCGCCCGGGATGGCTGTGGCGAGGTCGGCGTCGGCAAAGATCACCTGGGGGCTCTTGCCGCCCAACTCCAGCGACACCTTCTTCAGGTTGCCCGATGCGGCATTGACGATCTTCTTGCCGACCTCGGTGGATCCGGTGAACGCGACTTTGTCGACGTCGGGGTGTGACGACAGCGCGGCACCGACGTCGCCGTAGCCGGTGACAACGTTGAACACACCGTCGGGCACGCCGACCTCGGCGATGACTTCGGCGAGCAGGAGCGCTGTCAGTGGTGTCTGTTCGGCGGGCTTGAGAATCAGAGTGTTTCCGCAGGCCAGCGCCGGTGCAACCTTGAATGCGGCCATCACGAGCGGGAAGTTCCACGGGATGATCTGCGCGCACACGCCGACCGGCTCGCGCACGGTGAAGGCGTGAAACCGGCCACCCGGTGCCCACGGGACCGAAACCGGAATCGTGGTGCCCTCGATCTTGGTGGCCCAGCCGGCGTAGTAGAAGAAGATCTCCGCCGCCCACGTCACGTCGACCGCCTGCGCGACCGCCACGGACTTGCCGTTGTCGATCGTCTCGAGCTGCGCGAATTGTTCTGCGCGAGAAAGGATGCCCTCGCCGATCTGCCACAGCATGCGTTGGCGCTGCGCCGGCGTCAGCGCACGCCACGGACCGGACTCGAAAGCCCGCCGCGCCGCCGCGACCGCCCGGTCGACGTCGGCGACGCCGCTGTGCGGAACGGTCGTGATCGCTTCACCGGTCGCGGGGTCCAGCGTCTCGAAGGTGGCGCCGGACAGCGCATCGATCCATTGCCCGTCGACGTACATCTGCTTGGGTCTGGATACGAACTCGACGACGCGGGAATCCAGGCCGGCGGGCGAGCTGATGACAGCAGTCATGACGTCCTCACATGTGAATAGGGAAATATTAATTCAGCGGCTATACCCTGTTTCGAGTATTTCCGCCGTCGGCGCTTCGACCTGTTGCAAAGGTAACTCCGCAATGTGTCCCGAGTCACGCGTTATTTCGAATGAGAATTTCTCCGGCGAGCCATTCTCATTCCCCTCGCGCGGCAATTCTCATTCCACATTCGGCGACGCCGCAGGTTGCAGCACTCACGCCTGGCCGGATGTGTTCACCGCCTACTCCCGCTCTGCCCGGATTCTCATTCGGCAGCGCGCGGAATTAATGACGGAACTATGTGCGGACCGCGCCGGATGGGCTACGTTCCAAACAACTACCTTCCGGGCGAAGAGAGAGTGGTAGGCGTGGCCGGCAGTCAGACGATCCGAAGCAGCTCACCGGTGTCCGGTCTCGACCGGGCGCAGTTGAGCTTTGCGCAGGTGCTCGGTCAGTCGGTATCGGCTGTGGCGCCGTCGGCTGTCATGGTCACCCTGCCCGCAATCGTTCTGCCGGCCGCGGGCGGACTCGTGCTACCGCTGTTCGCCGTCGCCGCACTGCTGATGACGGGAGTCGGCTATTGCGTCGGGCAGTTCGCAACGCGCATGGTGGCGGTGAGCGGCGTCTACAGCTACACGGTGAAGGGCCTTGGGCCGTTGCCCGGTTTCGGCGCTGGTTGGTCCCTGCTGATCGGCTACGCCGCGGCAGCGATGGCGAGTGTCCTGGGCGCAGCGAGCTACCTTTCCGCGTTGGCCGGCAGGGTCGGCCTGCCGCACGGAACCGCGACGGTCGCGGTGCTAGCCCTCGCCGTGTGCGCGATCGCGCTGCTGCTGATGGTTCGCGGGATCGGGTTGTCGGCACGAACGTCGTTGGCAATCGAGGTGTTTGCGATCGCCGTTGCGGGCGCGGTTCTCGTCGTCGCCTTCGCACGGTCCTTCGGCGATGGCCATGATCCCCCGAATACCGTTACCGACCAACCGCATTCAGCCATCGGCTTCGCGCTACTGCTGGCGATCACGTCGTTCGTAGGTTTCGAGAGCGCGGGAACAGTCGCGCGGGAGGCCCGCAATCCATTTGTCGCGATTCCGCGCGCTGTCAGGTGGACCCCGATCGCGCTGGGCGTCCTGTACCTGTTCGCCGCGGGGCTACAGCAGTCCGATCGCGTACGGGACGGCCTTGATTCCGTTCCGATCGTGTTGTCTCTCAGCGACGGCGCGGGCGGTGGCTCCACGGCGTTGTCGGTGGTCATGGAACTCGGGGTCACCGCATCCTGGTTCGCGTGCGTCATCGGTTCGGCAACAGCGTTGTCCCGCACGCTCTTCGCGATGGGTCGCGAGGGCGTCGTCCCAGCGGCGTTCGGGCACACCCACTCCCGGTACAAGACGCCGCATGTCGCGTTGCTGACCACGATGCCGATCGTGGCCGCGGTTCCGATCGTCTACCTGCTCGGTGCCGGCTCGAGTCGGGACGTCCTCGTCGGCCTGCTCGCAGTCTCGGCCCATGGCTACGTTGTTGCCTACGTACTGCTGTGCGTGGCGACGCCCACCTTCCTCTACCGGATCGGCGAGCCCGGTAGGGTCCCCCTGCTCGTCGGAGCGACGACAGCAGTGGCAATGGTCGGGCTCATCGGCTGGGCGGCGTTGTCGGGCGAACTCGCTGCCGGCGCCTCGACCGTCGTCTACGTCGCGCTGCTCTTTGCCGGTGGCGTTGTCTGCGCGCTCCGCGTGCGCAGGGATCGGACCGTCCTGGATCGAATAGGTGTGTACGACGAAACCATCGCAGACGACCTACTGGTGGATCACCGGCCCTGGGAGGTGCGCCGGTGAGCCCCGATTCCGTGTTGTCCGGTCGGCAGCCGCAAGCAGTGCAGAGTGCTCTGCGCGTGCTCGAAGAGGTTGCGCGTGCCGGGACCGGCGTGACGGCGAAGGACATCGCAGTCAACCTGTCGATGCCCTCGGCGACGACCTACCGCCTGCTGAATCTCCTTGTCGGCGAAGGTTACGTGGTCCGCCTACCGGACCTCACGGGGTTTGCGCTCGGCCAGAAGATCGGTCTTCTCGTCGACGCCGCTGTTGCACCGACGGTCTGTACGGCAGCACGCGATGTACTCGCCGAACTCCGGCTCTCGGTGCGACTCGGCGTGCACCTGTTCTACTTCACCAACACGGCGGTCCGCAGTGCCGATCTCGACCCCGAGTTTCCGCCACCGGTCGACGATTCCGTTCTGAACCGCCACCTCCACGCGTGCGCGGTCGGCAAGATTCTGCTCGCCGAGAAGCGGGACATCGCCACTCTGATCGGTCCGCGTCCGGCCGCCGTCACCGCGCGAACGATTACCGCCGTCCCGGATCTGGCGCGTGAACTTGCAGGCGTGCGCGAGCAGAGCGTCGCCGTTCAGATCGGGCAGATTCGCGAGGGTTCCGGGTGCATTGCCGTACCGATCCGGTCCGGGAAGGGCACGCTGGTCGCGGCGCTTGCGATGTCGGGTCGCGCCGACCAAGAACAGGTACTGCGACGGCAACTCGCGCTGCTGAGCGAATTCGCCGGCCGTTTGAGCCCGTTGCTGGCGTGAGTGAAATTCCTGCGGAGAGTCACCTCTTTCGGCGACTTTCGGCCCTTGCGAATCTGCCGCGTGGCGAATCGGCCGCGTGGGAATGTAGCGCGGACGACGCGGGCATTACCGCCCGCTGTGACGCTCGGACCCGTTGCAAACATGCGCCGCAATGTTGCCGACAAAGATCATCAAGAAAATTTTCGACGCGGCAAACCAGTCTGCAGTCCGCTGATCTGCAGTCGATCCGCGCCGCACCGTGCGGACTCGAAACGTCGACTGTGGCGCTCGCATCAACGCGAGCAGGCTGCGCCACGAACCCCACGTGCGCACGCCCCGCAGACTGAAACTATTGCAGCTCAATGTAATTCCTCGTGGTCCAGGCAACTCGCCCAAGATTTCGGCAGCCGGCGATCCGGGGTGCTTCGACATTGTCGGTACTCTCGAATACGTAGAAAGAAGAGCCCTTACCGACTTCGGACACCATCGTCGAACCGCCGCGTACCGATTTCCGCGACGTTAACTGCGCAGGGAAAGTCTTCTGCCAGCACCGAAGCGGGCTTACTGTGTAAGTGGGCGGACTAACTGAATCTGAAGGAGAACAATGAAGACCCGAAATATCGTCGCAGGTGCCGCGTTCGTCATGTTTGCTGTGGCGTCCGGTACCGGGATTGCATCCGCCGTTCCGAGCATCGGCTACCAGCCGAACGACAACCCATCGACCCCCGGGGTCAACGAAGCCGGCACAGTGGAAACCCACATGTCCAGTAGCGACGTGAACGCTGTGGCGAACAGCCCGTACCTCCCGTACACACCGCTGGGTGCAGGCATCGCTGCCGCACAACAGATGGGGAACGACTGCTACACGGTCAACTCGTCCAGCCTCACCAATCACGCGATCCAGGGCTACGACGCCGACGAGAACGGCAACTGCTGACCTCGAGTTCCTTTCGTGCAAGCGCCATGACCGACGTCGATGCCGGTTGAATGCCCAGAGAACTGGGTAATCGACCAGCATCGGCGATGGCGTAGTTCCTCCGCTTCGCCGCAAACGAAACGGAGCGATCATGATTCTTCTCGGACTTATCCTTCTTCTCGGAGCTGTCGTCGTCGGCGTGGCGGGCGTGCTTTCGAACGCCGGATCAGCCGACGGACTGAGCGGCGGCTTCGACATCTTCGGCTACTCGTTCACCGGCACCGAGAGCGACCTGTTCCTGGCCGGAATCTGTGTCGGCGCAATCGGCCTCCTCGGCCTCGGCCTGCTGTTCTCCGGATCCCGCTCGAGCGCGCGCAAGGCGCGCACAGCGAAGCGTGAACTAAAGCGGTCGCGTCGGGAAACTGTTGCCGCTCAACAGGACCGCGACAATGCTTTGCGTGACCAACAGCGGGCTGCCGTTCCCGCCCAAGCAATGCCGGCCCAAGCTATGCCGGCCCAGGCCATGCCAGCTCAGGCCATGCCAGCCCAAGGCGTGCCGAACAACGATTCACGCCTTGCGCCCAACACCGCCGCACCCGCCGGTGTCGTGCAGCGCAAGCAGACCGGTGGCCACTTCTGGAATCGCTGGTCCGCCAATCGTCGGGCAGGCCAGGTCGGCACCGGACGCCGATAGCCGACTAGCGCGTGGGCCTCGGCGCGTAGATCCGAACCGGAACCGCCTTTCCCTTGAGCGGCACCGCATCTCGCTCGATCCACGCGTCATCGTCGAGCAGCGACCACGTCGAATGTGTGATCAATAGATCGTCACCGGTTTTCCGCGTGGCGGTCTCCACACGCGCCGCGGTGTTGACGGTGTCACCGATGACCGTGAAGTCGAGTCGGCCACCGCCGCCGATGGTTCCGGCGATCACCGGCCCCGAATTGACTCCGACACCGACCCGCAGACCGCCCCCGCCGCGCTGCACCGCCGCCACGATTTCGAGTCCGGCGGCTACCGCGCAACGCGCATGGTCCGCCAGCCGGTCCGGAGCGCCGAAGACCGCAAGCAGGCCGTCTCCGATGAACTTGTTGGCGTGCCCGCCATGGCGGAGAACAATCGGCACGATCTGACCGAAGAGAGCGTTCAACCGCGCGACCACCTCGTGGGCATCGGCCGTTTCCGCGAACGCCGTGAAGCCGCGGATATCGGCGAACAGCAGCGATACGTCGACCTCCTCGCCCTCCAGGTCGGTACCTTCCCGCAACACACGCTCGGTGAGACCCGGATCGACGTACGCACCGAATGCAGCCCGCAACTTCTCGCGCTCGGCCAGCCCGGTTGCCATGTGGTTGAAGCCTGCCTGCAGCAGCCCGATCTCGCTGCCGTCGTCGACCTGTACGCGGGTCTCGAAGTCGCCGTCGGCAATACGCTCCTGCGCCGCGCGCAACGACCCGACCGGTTCGGCAATGGAGCGTGCCGAGAACTGTGTCGACACGAAGCCGATCGCGAGACCGGCAACGGCAAGGAACAAGGTCGCCTGGACCACTTGGAGCCGGTCATAATCGACGCCTAGGAGGTCGAGCGCCGTAATGATCGCTATCCCAAGCAGCGGAACGGCAGTACCGAGCGCCCAGAACGCCACGAGCCGAATCCCGACGCCCGGCGCCGCGAACGTCGGCGGTCGGCCATCCGCGAGCGCTAGCGCCGTGATCGGGCGCATGATGCGCTCGACGATCAGGTATTGCATTGCGCATGCCATCGCCCCGGCGAGCAAGGTGGGCCACAACGCCGCCGGAACCGCGTGGGTCGAGATGCTCGCCGCAAGCGCAGTCAAAAGCGCCGCCGCGATCAGCCAAACCACGAAGGTGCCCATCGCCCACCGGCGCGGATAGCGCAGGACCTCGTCGCGCTCGCGCGGTGTGGGTGGCCGGTCGACAGCAAGCCAACTGACGATCGAACGCAGCGGACGCCACCAGATCAACCAACCACCTATTGCGAACGACACAACCACGTACAGCGCGATCGCCGGGATCGCGAGAGCCTGCAGATCATCGGTCTCCTGGTGTGTCAGGGTCGTCGGCGTCAAATAGAGACCGAACGCGGTGACCAGAACAGCACCGAGCACGTTTGTTCCGACGCCGGCGAAACTCAGCTGTTTTCGAACGGAGCGAGTCGCCAACGCGGACATGGACGAAGCGTAAAGCGACGCGTTCGACGCCATACCGGAATCACCTCGAACCGATTCGACATCGCATAGCATTTGGCTGACTTCGAGTGGAAGCGTGGTAAGCCGATGCAGACGCCCTGGCACAAGACCGACTCTCGTCCACGCATGAGGGCGCAGTTGGCGCTCCTCGCAGCAGTTGTTTTGCTCGTCGGCTGCTCGAGTGGTTCCGACGAAACAGCTGCCGCACCCTCGTCGAGCGACCTACCACCCAACGAGGTTGCAGCCGTCCCACTTCCAGGAGACGGCGTGGACATTGCAGTGAGCAAGCTCGATGATCTAGTCAAAGGGATCATGGATCGGACCGGCATACCCGGCATCGCTGTTTCCGTCGTCCATGACGGAAAAGTGGTGTACGCGAAAGGCTTCGGAGTCAAGGACAACCGCGGCGACGATCCCGTCGATGCCGACACGGTGTTCCAGATTGCTTCGTTTTCGAAGTCGATTTCGGCAACCGTTGTGGCGCACGAGGTTAGCGAAGGCAAGATCACCTGGGCGACTCCCGTCGCGCAGCTGGTGCCTTCGGTGCGCCTTGCGGATCCCTGGGTGTCCGACCACGTAACTGTCGGCGACTTCTTTTCCCACCGGTCCGGCCTGCCGGGAGCCGCCGGGGATCTGTTGGAAGACTTGGGATACGACCGGCAGTACATTTTCGAACACTTGCGGCTGCTGCCCCTGAATCCCTTCCGCATTACCTATGCCTACGCAAACTTCGGGCTGACAGCCGGCGCCGAAGCCGCGGCCTCGGCCGCCGGCACCGACTGGGCAACTCTTGCGGACGAGGCGATCTACAAGCCGCTGGGCATGGCGTCCACGAGCTCGCGGTATGCGGACTTCGAGAAGCGCCCGAACCGCGCTGTCCTGCACATGTACGACGACGGCAAGTTCGTCCCGATGATTCTGCGCGATCCCGACCAGCAGGCGCCCGCCGGCGGCGTCAGCTCTTCGGTGAACGACCTGGCGCGCTGGATGCAGCTCGTACTCGCCGACGGCACCTACGAGGGCAAACAAATCTTCAAGCCGGAATCGTTGTTGCCCGCTGTGACACCCGAGATGGTCTCGAGCCGGGCCAAGAACCTCGACGAAAGATCCAGCTTCTACGGTTTCGGATTCAACACGGGTATTTCGTCGAGCGGTCGAACGACGCTGAATCACTCCGGCGCCTTCGTCAGCGGCGCATCGACGACATTCACCCTGATTCCTTCGGCAAATGTCGGAATCGCCGTTCTCACGAACGGTGCGCCGATCGGGGTGCCCGAGACGATCAACGCCAGTTTCGGCGACCTCGTTCAGTTCGGTGAGATCCGGGAGGACTGGGAAAATTACCTCACGAAGGCACTCGCACCGCTGACTGCGCCGGTGGGCTCGCTTGCGGGCGAGCCGCGCCCGACAGACCCGAACCCGGCCAAACCGCTGACCGACTATGTGGGTTCCTACGCGAACGACTACTGGGGGGCCGCGACGATCAGCGAAAAGGACGGCAATCTTGTGCTCGCGCTGGGACCGGGCGGCAGGACCTTCCCGCTGACCCATTGGGACGGCGATACGTTCACCTTCACCCTGCTCGACGAGAACGCGCCGCCGGGAACGATTTCCAAGGCGACCTTCACCGACAACCGCCTCAACCTCGAGTACTACGACGGCGACGGGTTGGGCACCTTCGTCCGTTAGGTACGCGACCGTGCCAGCGCGCGGGCTCTGCGGCGGTCGCGGTAGAACAGGGCGGCCGCGCGTATCGAGTCCGGTACCGGGCCTGGCTCCCACCCCAGTTCGCGTGTCGCTTTCGTGTGGTCCATCGGTGACATCACGTAGGACAGGCGGACCGAGACCGATGTGAGCAGCACGTCCCGGCGAAAAACCGTGGCCCACAGATCACCGCATGCACCGAGCAGTCGCGCAACGAACAGCGGAATTCTGACCATCGGCTTCCGCGCTCCAGTCGCGTCCGCTGCGATGTCGAAGATCTCGCGGTTACCGATGAACCGCTCCGAGATGATGTATCGCTCACCCACCCGGCCCTTGTCAGCCGCGAGGCACAGGGCCAAGGCCGCATCGTGGATGCCTACCGCCTCCGCCGCAAGCTCGGCAACATAGGCGACCGCCCGACCGTGCGCCGCAGCGTCGACAAGCTTGCCGTGCGGTGTCGAACCCCAATCGTCGGGTCCATACGTGTTCGCGACACAGAGCACAACCGCGGGAAGGTGCCGATCGCGGCAGTAGTCCAACACGAGCTGCTCCGCGGCCACGCGTGATTCGACGTACGGGCCGCCGAGGTGCGCCCAATTGCACGCGTCCGCCTCGGTCGCCCGCGATCCGTCGTCGCGACGCCCGATCGTGGCGATCGAACTGGTGAACACGAAACGGCGCAAGCCCGCGTCGGCGGCGATATCGAGGACGCGCCGCAGGCCCTCCACATTCGTCCGGAACAACGGCGCCGCATCGCGCAACCACGCACGTGTGTCGACGACGCAGTAGAAGACGACGTCGCAGCCGCTCATCGCCGACCGCACGGCATCGTCGTCGAACACATCGCCGTAGTGGTAGTCGACGTCGAGGCCGTCGATAGCGCGCAGCTTGCTGGTTCGGCGCACCATCACACGAACGTCGTACCCGGCCTCGACCAACTGGCGGGTCACGTGGGACCCCAGAAACCCACTAGCGCCGAGCACGAGTACGCGTTCGCCGTTCATAGGCTGTGATTGTGCTCCTGCGCCGCCCGAAGTTGCTCGAGTTGCTCCTCGACTTCGACCAGGCGCCGATACAGGGCCTGAATGCTGGCCATGCACACGCCGTTCGCATCGATGACCGAGATTGCCTTAGGCGAAGACCCGAGCCCGAACGTCTCGGCAAAATCTTGCGCCATCGGCCCCAAATGCCTGACCGACGGGTCCTCGAAACCGTACGTCCACGCGCTCACCGGAAGACCCGCAAGCCGTTCCAGGACGTCGTTCGCGCCGGTCGGCACAGGTCGGCCGACCGGCGCCCTGCGGCGCATGATTCTCGATTTCGCCCAAGCGGCAGGATGTCGTAGCCGCGCGCGCAGCCGAACTTGCTTGCGATCGGGCAAGGTGTCCGGCCGGGACATGCGACGTCAGCTCACCGGGTGAGTTCGACGATGTCGTGCTTTACAGTTTTATCGCTGATCAGAAGGCCGATTCCAGTCGCGACCACGCCGATTCCCAGCCCGACGAGAGTGCCGGCGATTCCGATTCCGAGTCCGATAATTGTGCCGATCATTTTTCTTCTCCGACTTGCTACTAACGAGCACCGGAAGTCCACATCGCCGACTTCCGATCAAATTGGACTGTTCCAGCGTCCTCCTCGGACGGCGGTGCCACAACCCGATCCCACAAAAACAAGAGGACCCAGGCAATAGCCCGGATCCTCTTGTCATGACTTGCGGCGGCAGCGCTCGGCTGTGCCGGCCGGTTAGATGCTCAGGCGCCGATGGCCGGAGCGATCGTGCCGTACCAGGACTCGTGCAAGCGATCCTGCCAGTAGTTCCACCAGTGGACACCCACGGGCGCAGTGTGGACCTGAACGCGAGCCCCTGCGAGCTGCAGGGCTGGGACGAACGTCCGGCTGCTGATGCCCGAAGCGGTCTCGAGCGGAACCAACTGGGCGAAGAGCACCGGGTTGAACGAACGGCTCGCCGGGTTGAGCGCAGCGTCCGTCACCGACGGCACGCCGTCACCGGAGGAGATGTACACGGCCTTGCCACGCAGCGCACCGACGTTGAGCAGCGGATCGTTGCGGAACCAGCTGGCCGAGGGCCACGGTCCCCACATGTTGACCGAGTTGCCGCCCATTTGCGCGACCGAGATCGCGATTCCCTGCGCGAAGCCGGGGCTGCTCGCCGTCGGGTAACCGCTGTAGGAGGCCACCGCCTTGTAGAAGTTCGGGTTGTGCGTCGCGAGGTTGAGCGCCGACGTGCCGCTCATCGACAGACCCGCGATGGCATTGTTGACGCCGTCGCTGTTGAAGTTGTCCTTCATGTACGCCGGGAGCTCACGCGTGAGGAACGTCTCCCAGCGAACGTGGCCCAGTGCCGGGTCGTCACGCTCCCAATCGGAGTAGAACGTGCCGCCGCCACCGAACGGGATCGCGACGTTGACGTGCTTGTCAGCGAAGAAATTCTCGACATCGGTGTTGATGAGCCAGCCGTTGTCGTTGTCGGGAGCGCGCAAACCGTCGAGCAGGTAGAACGTGGGCGCTGGTCCCCCACCCGCTGCGGTCAGGACCTTCACCGGGATGTTCTTGTTCATTGCGGCGGAGTACACGTACACGAGTTCGCTGCTTGCTGCAGCTGTGCCGGCGCCGGGAAGCGCGACAAGGCCGAGCGATGCCAACATCGCCAGGACAGCGATAAAAACGGTCTTCAATCGACGGACCACCGGGAGAACCTCACATTTCGGGGTGTGTCTAGAAATAGCTCCCGGGAGCGTAACAGGCCGATAACCGTTTGGTCTCATCGAAAGCAAACGCGTCCGTTTTGCCGTCTACGCGAGGGTTCAGAGCAGATCGACCTTGCTGGCCAGCCAGCGACCGTCGACTTTCTGCATTGTCATGACCATTCGATTGCGGTCCACACGAGGCTCCGGGTTGGCCGCATTGGTCACCGATTGGTCCACGTAGAGCAGCACTTCGACGGTGTCGGACGTCGCAGATTTGATCCCGGTTTCGAGCACGGTGCCCTGCGCTGAGGCGTTGTTGTCCAGCAGCAGTTGGCGCAACTGGTTGCTCGCCTGCGAGTACATGTCCTTGAACTCACCGGTTGCGCCTGCCAGCACTGCTTCGAAGTTCTCGTTCAGCTTCCCGGCATCCACCGTCGTCAATGTCACCGCATACGCACGGGCAGCGTCCTGCGCGGCCCTTGCGGCATCGTCGACGTCGTCGCTCTGCTTCAACTTCCAGCCCAGGACGCCCGCGGTCGCGAGCGCACCGACCACCAGGAGCGCCACCACCGCTCCGCCGATGCGCAATCCCCAGCGCGGCCGCTGGGGCGGCGGTGCCTCTTCTTCTGTCTTGTTCAGGTCGACGGCAGTTGCTTCGTCCACGGACATCTCTTCTCCTCGTTCCGCCGCCAGGGCTCTGTTCAGCCCGTCGGCGTCGGTATCGTATTCGGCCCGATCGGAGTCGGATCCGACGTCTGTAGCGGGTCGACTCCCGGTGGCGGTCCGGCGGTGTCGTCCCCGGGCGGCCGCGGCGCATTGCGTGAACCTCTGATCAGGACGCCTGGATCGGGGTTGTTGCAGTAGGTGTAGAGGTACGGCTCCGGATACAACGGAAGGGCAGCCGAGTTGCGCGGCAGATCGTAATCGCAGACATACCTCGGGTACGGCTCCGCGATCGCCCATAGACCGCCGTCCCGGAAGATCGACGTGATCGCCGCGAGCGTGGAACCGCGGTCGCTAGGAGTGAACAACTCCTGCAAGGCCGGCACTCGGAGATAGGTCACCTGCGAGACGGTTGCCAGGTTTCCCAGCAGCTGGACCATCGTCGGCGAGTTGTCCGCAATGACTGCATCGATCGACTCCATTGTCGTCGAACCGTTGTCGACAAGCCGCCGGAACCCGCCGTCCATCCGGTCTGCCGCAGAGAACAGACTGTTCAGGTTTCCTGCAGTTTGCGTCAGCCCAACCGATGTCTCCGACAATGTACCGAGCACGACTTTCGTGCTGTTCAGCATCGAAACTGTCTGCGGCAGTACCGAATCGAGTGTCGAGATCAGGAACACGCCGCCGTCCAGAATCGACGCGAGCTTCTGCGGAGCCTCCGGGCCGACCCGCAACTCATCGATGATGCCTTGCAATTTCGGGACGTCGATCTGATCGCCCGTGCCCTTGAGGTCGAGCAACAATTTTGCGAGCCCGATCGGCACACTCGTTCTGTCGGAGGCGATTACAGTCCCGTCGACGAGGTAGGGACCGTCCGTGGACGTCGGCCTGAAGTCCAGGTACTGCTCACCCGCCGCCGAAAGTCCGGAGACCCGAACCTCGCTGTTCTCAGGAATTTTCGTTTCGGAGTCGATCGATGCTGTTGCAACGACGCCGGTTTCGGTGAATTCGACTGCCTCGACCTTGCCGACCGGAATACCGCGGTAGGTCACGTCCTGCCCTGCCAGCAACCCGCCGGACTCTACGAGATCGACGTGCACCTGGATCCGCTCGGCGAACGGGTCCTGTTGGAGCGCACCGAAAGTCAGGTACGCGATCCCGAGTACGAGGATGAGCAGAAGAGATCCGAGCGACAGCACGGTGCGGTTGCGGCGAACGAATCCGACGGACCCGACGGCGCCCCGTGCCGAACGCTCCACGATCCCGACTCGTCGGGTTGATGTCGTTCGATTGGTCATCGGCCCGGTCCGATCACGCGGTCTTTGAGGCGCAGCAGGGTGTATACCAAGCTACCGACGCCTGCCGGCACGTCGTTCAATTCCGGCAGCCGGAAGCCAGGGTCACCAGGCGAATTGAAATCGGGTAGGGCTCCGGCGGCGAGCTGCATGATGTCGACGTCGCCACGCAAACCCGACGCAGGCAACGTCGCGATCAGCGGCACGAACAGTGCGTTGATCGCGTCGACGCTCGTATTGGGGCTCTGGGCAATGTCGTTGAACGTGGCGGCCAGCAGATTCAGGTCGTGAATCATGCCGCGTTCGTCGATGCCCTGGATCGACGGGAACTTGCCCAGCTGATCGGTGATGCGCTGCACTGTGGTGAGCAGATCGACCAGCTGTTGCGAGTTCTCGTTGATCACCGAGACGGCCGGCCCTGCTGCCGCAACGGCGTCGTTGAGGCTGTCGCGCTGCTCGTTCAAGGTTGCGGTCAGTTCCGCCGTCTGGTCGACGGCCGATCTGATCTCGCCCGAACGAGCGGCAAGAGTCGAGATCAATCGTGTGGACTCGTGGATGAGGCCCGCCAAGTTGCCGCCGCGATCACCGAGCGCCGAGCCGAGACCGTTGAGCACCTTTGTCATGTTCCGGATCGCACCGCCGTTCACAAGCAGCGAAGCGGCGGTCAAGATCTCTTCCACAGTCGAACCCGCCGTTGTCTCGGCAAGCGGAATGGACGCACCATCGGTGAGAACCGCCGCCCCGGGGACCGCTTCGACCGGCGGCGTGACCGCAACGAAGACGTCGCCCAACGGTGTCGCCGAACGAAGTTGCGCTGTCGTCCCCACCGGAAGGAGCACGCCTTCACGAATCTGCATGTGGACGATCGCTTGGTAGTTGTCGACCGACATCGACGTCACCTGTCCGACGTCCGCGCCGGCGAGCTTCACCTTGGCCTTGGTCGGCAGGTTGAGCGCATTGGCGAAGGTAGCGGTGACCTCGTAGCTGTCCGCACCGACGCCGGGGGCAGGTAGCGGCAGGCTGCTGAGGCTGACCCCGCAACCCGCAGTCGACACTGCGACTGCGGTCGCGAGCAGCACCACTCGCATCCGCGTTCCCCTCATGCTGCCCGTCATCTCGGCAACTCCGACATTGCGGTGAGGATGCTCAGCACGCCGAAGTCCGGTCCGTAGTCGGACAGCTTTCCGGTGTTGCACCCCAGGTTCTGCAGGTTGAGCAGGTTGCAGATCTCTTTGCCGAGTTGGCTGTCGAGGATGATCTTGTCCGTCACCGCGTGAATCCGCACTGCCTTGTTACTCGGATCGATTGCCCGGTAGACGTTCGACAACGTCAGCGGCGCGAGATCGAGTGTCTCTGCGAGATTCCGTTCGAAATCACTGATCGCTGTGGTGATTTTCGTCGAATTACCCACCGTCGCCCGGATCTTCTCCCTGTTGTTCTGCAGCAGCACGGCGGCCTCCTGCAGAATCTCGTTGATCTGCGCGCCTGTCGTCCCGGAACCGAGGTCTTCGTCGGCGACTATGTCCGTCAATTGCCGCAGGTTCGAACCGAACTCGCGGATCGTGGCGTCGTTGTCGGCCGCAGCCTGGGTCAGCACATCGAGATTCTCGACGATCGACGTCAGCTGATCCCGGGTCGCCGCACCGCCATCGGAACTCATGCGAAGCGCACTTGCCAACTGACTCAGTGCAGTTCGAATCTTGTCGCCGTTGCCGGCCGTTACTGCACTGCCGACATCGAGAATGTCGGCGATGGGGCCGTTGCCGTTTCGATCACCGTCCAGTTCCGTGCCGAGCTTGTCGGCCATCGCCAGAACGCGGTCGATCTCGATCGGCGTCCTCGTTCTGTCGACACCGATGTGGTCGTTGTTCGCGAGCGTCGGTCCCTCGCGGTACGGCGGGGTGAGTTCGATGTGCCTGTCGGTGAGCACAGACGTCGACAACGTCACCGCCATCGCGTCGGCGGGCACCTGCACATCCTCTTTCACCGTGAACGACACCCTGACGTTGTCGCCGTTGGGCTCGATGGATTCGACCTTGCCGACCGGCATTCCGAGGATTGCGACCTCGTTGCCCACATACAACCCTGCGGCGTTGTCGAAGTCCGCGGTCACGGTGATGGTGTCTGCGGAGAAGGGATTCGACGAGCAACCCGACAGCGCCGCCGCCAGGACAGCGACCGCTACATATTTGACCGATCGCACTGCTTTCATTGGCAATCCCTGAAGTACTCGGGCAGGTTGACCTGCTGTGCGCGACCGCTCAGCGCGCACATCCACGAGTTGATGAACGGGCCGCCGGGGACTCCCGCATCGACTCCATCGGACGTTCCGGTGGCGTTCGTGGCGTTTCGCAGCGTGACGGGAAGAATTTGCAGAATGTTTCGAAACAGATCGTCGTGCGAAGCGAGCATGTCCGTCATGGTTTCGAGGTTTCCGAGCAGCTCGTCGATCGCAGGCTGATCTTCGACAACGACGTCGCGAAGCTGCGTCACGAGCGTCGTCGTCGCATTCAGCAACGAGTGCAACGTTTCTCGGCGAGCCGCGAGGTCACGAAGCAGGTCGTTGCCCTGATTGAACATCACGCCCAGTGACGACTTCTGTTCGGACAGAACGGTTGTGATCTCGCTGGTGTTGGACAGCAGCGATCCGAGGTCCGCGCGCCGGTCGGCAATGATGTCGGAGAGCGCCTTGATGTTGTCGAGGGCTTGCGGAATCACCTCGGGTGCGCCCTGGAGTTGACCGGCCAGAGTGGTCAACGACTCACCGATCCGAGCGGCATCGACGTTCTCGAAAGTCGTTGTCGCGTTGGTCAATGTCTTCTGCAGATCGTAGGGAACCGACGTCTGCGACAACGGGATTGTGCGGTCCGGTATCTCTCCCGTGCCGGCAGGCAGCAACTCCAAGTAGCGCGACCCGAGCAGGGTGGTGAGCTTGATTTCGGCCCGCGTATCGGTGCCCATCGGGATATCGGAGTCGATCATCATCTTGACGACGACGTGGTCACCCGCGAGCTCGGTACCGGTGACCTCACCGACCGGCACGCCGGCGACCGACACGACATCGCCCGGGCTGAGTTGCGCGACTTGAAGAAACTCCGCCTTGTACTCGTCCTTGCCGAGGTCGAGAGAACTGACGATCAGGGTCGCCGCGATGACAACGACGATCACGGCAAGCGCGGTCACGCCGAGTGCGAGCTTGCTGTAACTCTCGATCGGCCTCCGGAAGAAGCCTGCTGCACGCGATTTCATCGGCACCCGTTCACCTGCAGATCGCAGAGTATTTAGGCGACCCGCCAGGCGTGGCGAGCGCAACGATCGTCGGAAACAGCGGGTGCAGTACCGGCAACAGGCTGACGTAGGCGTCGCAGAAGTACATGTTCATGTACGTACCGTCTTGCATGATTCGTGCGAGCCCCTTGAGGAGTAGCGGCAGGTTGGCGCCCAGATACGCGAACCTGTCCTGATTCTGGACGACGTGACTCGCGAATCCTGGTTCGCGCGTCAGCAATTCACGCAGATCGGGTTGGACGTCGGACACCACCGCCGCAATCTGGCTCGTCACCGCCGCGATGCCGTCCAGCGATGTGGTGAGCGAGTCCTTCTTGCTTGCCAGGGTCGAGAGCAGCGCACTGGTCTGATCGATGACGGTGCGGACATTGCCGCTCTGTGCCGCCAGATTTCCCACAACACCGTTCAGGTTGGTGATGACCGCGCCGAGGACCTCGTCACGACCGGCAACGGATTCGGCCAGGGCCGACGTCTGGGCGATCAACGATGTGATCGAGCCGGAATCACCTTGCAGGGCAACGATGATCGCGTTTGTGACGTTGTCGACCTCGTCGGGGTCCAGTGTGCTGAACAACGGCTCGAAGCCGTTGAGCAGCGCGGTGACGTCGAAGGACGGTTCCGTCCGCTCGACTGGAATCTGGTCGCCGTCCGACAGTGTGCTCGGGTCTCCGAACTCGGCGAGCGACAGTCCGAGATAGCGTTGCCCGATGATGTTCTGGTAGACGATCGATGCCTTCGTGTTGCCGTACACCGGCTGGTCGGCCTCGACCTTGAAACTCACATCGGCCAGCACACCCGACAATTCGACCGAATCGACGCGCCCAACTCGCACGCCGGCCATGCGGACGTCGTCGCCCGCCTTCAGACCGGTCGCATCGGTGAACAGGGCGGAGTACTCCTTGGTCGACCCACCGATGCCGCGGTTCAGAGTTGCAAAGACCATCCAGGTCAGCACAGCGGAGATCACCAGGAAAAGGCTCAGCCCGATAAGCGGCTTGCGATAGCTCACCTGACACCTTCTTCCGGCGCCGGTGCAATATCGACGACAGTCCCGCGCACGAGCGGACCGAGCAGCAACTGCGCTGCCGAACTCACGTCACCGCCGAGGATGCGCCCGAGCAGTTCGCGCTCCTGCACGCTGCCGAACCGGTCCGACGCTTCCGCCGAGCCCGAAGTTGCTGCCCACCAAGCTCGGCGGCGGTACGAAGGTGCGCGGGTCGAGCGACGGCGGAAGTTGCGGCAGCGGCATCGAAGTCGGCGCCGTGAAGCAACTCGGACCGGCCATCTGACCGTAACGCGGGCAATCGGCACGCGTGTACTGCCGAAGCGGGCTGAACGAAACGATGACCTTGACCGTCGGCTTGTCGGTGTTGCCGAAACCCTGCGTCACAATGCTTTGCGACAGCAGCGGAATCCGGCTGAACGCAGGCTCCAACTTGCCCGCGTTGTCCGCGACAGTTCCGACCACCGGCGTCAGATCCGTTGTGATGCCCACCAATTGGTCGGTGTTGTTCTCGAACGCCGTCGCGATCGTGCCTGTGGTCTGCTGACCCGCGGCGAGGAAATTCATCAGCTCCGCACGCTTCTCGGCCAGCGTGCGCAGCGGCACGACGGCGTTGTGCAGTGCGTCGACCAACTCGGGTGCCGAACCGTTCAGGCCGACAACCGCCTCCGATAGGCTCTGGATCGTCGACGTTCCGACGCCGGGTCCGATGAACGTGTTGAGCTCGTCGACGATTCGCTGCAGCTGCGAGCCTGCTGTCACGAGCGTGTCGCCTTTACGGTCCGTCGCGTCGGCGATCGACACCAGAATTCCGAGGTTGCTGGTGGGATCGGCTGTGCCCAGAGCCTTCACGACGTCGCGCAGCTTGTTCAGCGCCGATTGGAATTGCACCGTCGGCTGGCTCCGGTCCTCGGGAATCTCGGCGCCCTGCCGCAGTTGCGACCCGTCGCCGTTGTCGACGAGCTGCACCGACGAAACGGCGAATACGTTGGCGGGCACCACACGCGCTGCTACCGCGCTTGCGACCGAGTCGGCATAGTGCGGAATCAGGTCGATATGAACGTAATTGGGTCCACCCTCGGTGCTCGGTGTCACCGATGCGACCGACCCGACGATCACGCCGCGGTACTTCACGTCGGACCACGCGGGTAACCCGTCACCGATATCGCTGAGCGCTGCCGTCACCTGCACCTTCTTGTCGAGGTCCCCGTTGGATTTGGCGACCATCAACGCGATCACGGCCGCGCTGACCACGATGAAGATGAACCCCCGCAAGAACAACTGCTTGATCGACGGACCGCGGCCGTCGGTATCGAACGAAATCGCCACTGCTCAGCCTCCGAACCGTGCGCCGGAGTTGAACCCCCACAGAGCCATCGTCAGCAGCATGTTGGCAACGAGCATGACGGTGATGCTCGCTCGCATCGCGCGGCCCGCTGCAATGCCGACGCCCTGCGGCCCACCGGACGCGTAGTAGCCGTAGTAGCACTGGATCGTCGTCGCGATCAGCACGAATACCACAGCTTTGATCACCGAGTAGAGGATGTCCACCCAGTTGAGCGTCAGCGCGAAGTAGTGCATGTACGTGCCTTCGGACCCGCCACCCGACAGCGCGACGACGAGCTGCACCGAGATGTAGTTCATAGCCAGGCACACGACGTACAGCGGGACGACCGAGATTGCCGACGCCACCAACCGGGTCGTCACCATGTACGGAATCGGCCTGATCGCAATCGATTCCATGGCGTCGATCTCTTCGGAGATCCGCATCGCGCCGAGCTGCGCGGTGAAACGACAACCCGCCTGCGCCGCGAACGCCAGCGCCGCCATCACGGGAGCAAGTTCACGCGTCGAGACGATCGAGGTGATCATTCCCGTCGCGGGCTCGAGCCCCAGAAGCTTCAGCGCGTTGAATGCTTCGATACCCACGATTGCGCCGGCACTCGCACCCAGCACGATGATGACACCGGCGGTACCACCGCCGACGACGATGGATCCGTTGCCCCAGGTGATGTCGGACTGCACGCGCAGCAGTTCCTTGCGGTAGTGCCGAAGCATGATCGGAATCGAGCCGACCGCGCGCAGGAAGAACGTGATCATGTGGCCCATGCGCGTGATCGGCCGCGTCGCACCGACGAAGCCCTGCAGCAGCGGCCGGACGAACGGCGCGACCGCCGGTGGGTAGTAGCGACTCGCCATCAGATTCCGTGCCTCGGGAAGATCAGCACGTAGAGCTGGGTCAGGACGACGTTGACGATCATGAGGAGCAGAATCGACGCAACGACAGCCGCGTTGACCGCGTTCGCGACACCGGCCGGGCCGCCCTTGGTATTGAGTCCCTTGTGGCAGCCGATGATCGCGACGATCGCACCGAAAATTGCCGCCTTGATCAGGGCGAGGACCATGTCACCGACGGTCGCGAACGAGGCGAAAGTGGAGACGAAACTGCCCGGGGTTCCGCTCTGGACGAAGGTGTTGAACAGGTAGCCGGCGAGGAAGCCGACGAAGCAGGTCAAGCCGGTCAGTGCGATGCCGACGACGATTCCGGCGGCCAGCCGCGGCACCACCATGCGGTGCAGCACCGACACACCCATGACTTCCATCGCGTCCAGTTCGTCGCGAATTTTGCGCGAGCCCAAGTCTGCGCAGATCGCGGAACCGACCGCCGACGCCATGAGCACCGCAGCCACGAGCGGAGCGCCCTGCTTGATGACTGCAAGCCCACTGGCGGCACCGGCGAGCGAGGTCGCACCGACCTGACCGGCGATCAACCCGAATTGAATCGACAGCGTGACGGCGATCGGAATGGTCACGAACAACGTTGGGACGACGGCAGTTCCGGCCATGAACGCGGCCTGCTGCACGAATTCACCGAACGGAAAGCGACGCTTCGCGATGTCGACGAACATGTATTGGAACGCGCGGGCGCCCAGCATGAACTGGCCGCCGAGAGTCTCGAGCGATGCAACGGGATGCCGCTTGACGTACCCCTTGCTCCACTCTTTTACCTCGTCGACCGCGACCCGGTCGTCGGAAGCAACCACTGCTTACGCTCCCCTGCTCGGACGGCAATCGCCCGAACGATACCCCGCCCGATCCGACGCATGTATACAAACCCTCGAATCTGCATACTTGGCCGACCGAGGACGCCTAGCTGCCCTCGAACACCGGTTCCGGCGGCGGTGGCTCGCGGAGCAGAGCGGGCAATACGAACGTCCGCACGTAACGCCGGACGAGCTGCGGGTTTCCCAGTCCGGGGATTGCATCGGCGAACAATCCGAAGGCAATTCCGAGCAGATACCGAGTGGCGTCGGCCGGGTCGAGGCCGGGTCGCAGTGCATCGAGGAAGGTCTGGAAATTGCCCGCGATAAGCGCGTTGAGTTGCTCCGGCAGCACCGGCGCGCCAGTGATCAGGTCACCGACCGACCACGAGTCGTTCGGCAGAAGCAGCCGGCGAATAACGGGCTCGCGCTGCGCTGCCGTGGTCGCGTAGACGAAGGCCTCGGTCACCTGGTCGCCCGGATCGGCACACGTCGCGACCGCGGCGGCAGTCTCGGCGAACAGTCGCTCGACACACCGGACGAGCACCCCGATCAGGAGTTCGTCTCGCCCGGAGAAGTTGCGGTACACCACAGTCCGCGTCACGCCGGCTTCCTGCGCGACGCGAGCCATCGTGACACTCGCACCGTCCACGGCGACGCAACGCTCCGCTGCACGAAGCAGGCGCTCGCGCGAGCCCATGCCGAACGGACGCGACGTCTCGTGGCCTGTGGAAGGCAGATTGTTCGAAGCAGTCATGAATTGGCAATTTCGGGACGCAGGTGCACCGGACCCGTCAAAGGTAGCCTGCGTCAGTATGGAGATGCGGACTTCGGATCCAGTTGCGCTGCGGCGGAAGCGATTCGGCTAACCGCTGGGCCGCGGTCGCGTGCCTACTTCCTGGCGCGGCATGAATTGCACCGCCGGCACCTGAGGTGCCGGGAGTGTCGATTGTGCGAGGGCCTCCTGCAACAGGGGCCACGTGTCCGGCAACGCCGGCACCGACAGATCGGGTGTACCGGAAAGGTTCAGGGCGCCCGTCAGATCGCCGCAGGTCTCGCGACGCCACGCGGTGAGGTTGGGCACCTCGACCCCGAATCGGGTTTCGAGGAAGCGCAGTATCGACGTGTGGTCGAACGTCTCGCTGCTCACATAACCGCCGCGGGTGAAGGGTGAGATCAACATTGTCGGCACGCGCGGTCCGAGACCGATGGGACCTGCCATACCGGTGGCCTCGGGCCTGATGGCCAGGGCCAGTTGACTCAAGTACTCACCGGGCGTCCCGGGAGGTGCCATCGGCGGCGAGACGTGGTCGAAGAACCCGCCGTTCTCGTCATAGGTGAGGATCAGCAACGTCTTTCGCCACACCGCGGGGTTCGACGTCAGTGCCTCGAGAATCTGCTGCGCGTAGAAGGCACCACCGGCGGGTAGCACGGAGGCGTGCTCGGTCGTCCACGTTGGGCCGACGATCCACGACACCTGCGGAAGGTTTCCGCTTTCGACGTCGCGGCGCAGCTGTGCCGGCAGTTGGCCATCGGAAATAGTCGATCTGCCACGTCGGAAGAGTTCGGTGTTCTCGTCCTGGTACTGCACGAAATGATCGAGCATATTGCAATCGAAATCGTCGTGCTCGCGGTACAGGTACCAGTCGATCCCCGCGGCTTGCAGCCGTTCCGGGTAGGTCGTCCAACTGAATCCAGACCGCAAGTTCGCCACGTCCGGTCCGCCGTTCAATGCGTCGGGATCGATCGTGGCGGACATGAGATAGAGCCGGTTGGGATTCGTCGGCCCGATCACAGAGCAGAAGTACCTGTCGCAGATCGTGAACGCATCAGCGAGTCCATAGTGGAAGGGCAGGTCGTCGCGGGTGAAGTAGCTCATCACTCGCGCACCGCCGTTGCGCACCGCGTCCGGGTGGCCACCGATGGCAGCCGAACCCACATCCACCGGGATATGGCTGACGACGAAAGCATCGTTCGCCCCGCCCGCGACCGACCAGTGCTGCGCCTGCCAGGTGTGATCGACGTCCGTCAGGTTCTGCGCCGACGACGACCGGACACCGAGGCGCCACGGCAACAGGACACCACCCGACCCGTCGGGTACGAATGGATCGAACTGCTCGAATGCGGATCGACCGGTCCGCAGGTCGCGCGGCACATTCGGATCATCGAATCCGATGACACCCGAAAGGGTTCCGAAGTAATGGTCGAAGGACCGATTTTCCTGCATCCAGATGACGACGTGCTCGATGTCGTTCAGTCGGGAACCGAGGGGGGCGGCCTGCGCAAGAGTGGCGCGCGCGGCAGGCGACAGCGCGGCGAATGCGGCAGCACCGCCGAGTAGTCCGGCGCCGCGCTGCAGGAACTGTCGCCGAGTCCAGTCCGTCACGGCGCACTTCCGGCATCATTGCGGGCCATGACTGTGGATGCTAGCGACCGAATTGTCCGAGAGATAGTGAACTCGATTTTCGGTTCGCCCATAGTCCACCTCACCCCGGCATGATCTTGCTGCCCGCACGCACTGCGTTGCGCTTGAGACGGGTGGCCAGACGCGACACGGACGACTCGACCACCCCCTGTCGGGACGGGGCCTCGAACGAAATTTCTTCGCCCTCGTGCACCGCGCCCTCCGCCACCACGTCTGCGTAGACACCCAAACAGCGATCGGCATGCCTCGAGACCGTGCGCACCACGCTGGGGTCCGCATCGAGCCCGAAATGCTGCTGTTCGCGGAGCGGCATCGAGCAGCGAACGGTCGGGATTTCGACGCGACAAGCGACCTCCTTCCCGCGCAAGACGCCGCCCAGCCACCCCTGTTCGGCCAGTCCCTTCGCCGCGCCGGTATCGATAAGAATGTTCGGACGGAATCGCCGCGAATCGAAGTCCCCCGACGGTTCATGAGCGCTCATCGTTTGGAGGCTCGCGGTCGTGAGGAGGTGAAGCGGGTAAGCGTCGGCGAAGATGCCCAGCGGGGTGGCATACAGGGCGAGTTCGGCGAGTTTGTGAATCGGGAACATCGACAGATCGGGTAGGTTGCCGCCGTCCTCGATCGCGAACTGGCTGCGAATGTCCTTCTTACTCGGGCGAATTCCGCGGTAGGCAGACTTGTCGTCCGTCCGCGGCAGTGGCACCAGCGCCACGTTCTTGCCAGTCAGCTCGCACAGCCGAGCATCGACGCGTTCGCGGTCTGTTGTCGTCGCCTCGGTGGAGTCGGGGAACGTGACGACGACGTCGGTGACGACGCCGGGTCCAGCATTGGGCGGTGGCTCGCTGACGAAGCGCGCTGAACACCCGAGCAGCACCGGCAGCCGCCGGGCCGTGGTGATGGTGCCGAGGTCGAGATCACGTACCGCCCACAGCCGGTCGGCGTGGACCGCCCGCTGGTCGATGACGGTCGACCGCAGCCGCTCACCGCCCATCGACTTGACGGGGTAACGCCAGAGCTCCGCGATCTCGCCGACGATCATCCACCTAATCTACGCAGGTAGGTGCTCTTTCGGCGCACGGCGGCTGCTCGAACGACCCGACAACGCAGTCTCCGCACGACTCGGGCGCTGTGCTACCTTTCGACCGGATTTGTAGTTACCGTGCGATGCCCCATGGGGGTTGGGCCGCCCGGAGGGGGAAATCGTGGCGTTGCAAGTAGATCCAGACGGCCTTCGTGCCGCGGCGGGAGTTTTGGCGACGCTTCCGACCGTGATCGACGGGGCTCCGCACCTCGGTGCAGCCCCGCTCGGCGCAAAGCTCACGGGATCGCTGGTCGGCGCTGCGTCGAGTCGGTCCGATCCAGCCAGTAAACAAGCCAAGGACGCGCTCAAAGCGCGATTCGACCTGTATGCCGCTGTCCTTGCGCTCTGCGCCGAAACCTACCGCGGCACAGATCTGGACGCTGCCGCACAGCTCAGCGCAATCGGGGATCTCAACTCCACCAACGTGACTGGGAACAATTGACGTGGCAACGCCAGGTCAGGTACGCAACTGGGACGTGTCCGGATTGCAGTCGGTTGCGGATCGTGCGACACAGATTGCAGACGTCGTGTTCGCTTCGGCAGGAAAAATGCACTCGACGATTCATGACGACCTCGTCTGGCAAGGCGACGCCCGAATCGCAGCATGTGATGCAGCAGACCGAGAGCAAGCACAGATGCGAGCGATCGCGGTTGCCTACGATCACCTCGCCGCCGCATACAGTGGAGCCGGCCGCGACATGACCTACCCGCTCGCCGAAATCAAAGCGATCCTTCGGAACTACGTCGCGCCGCCGGTTACGGTCGCCGACGATTGGACAGTAAGCGGCGTCGACGACTGGGATTCCGAGGCGGGACTCGCGCTCCTGCGATTGAGCGGTCTGGTGTCGAGCTTGCTCACTGCGGACTCGGAGTGGGGAACAAAGATCAACGCGGCCAACGACGAACTTGCCGCGATGGCGCCGACCGCAGCCATCGATTCGGCGCGCACGCAGATCGAACAGGACAAGGCACGTGATCGCCGGACCGATCCCGTCCGAATGCGCACTTCTGCTGCCGCCTTTCAACAGGCCTTCGGCAGGCCGCCGCTCACCAGCACGGACTGGGCTACGGCGGAGGCGCTGAATCCGCACAGCTTCGACCCGAAGTATCAGAATGTCGATCCAGCGATCAAGGTGGTGCGGATTCAGCCTGTCCCTGGTCAGGGCGTGGTTCGCGCGGGCCAGTTCATCGAGCAGGCAGATGTCACGAACCCTTTCATGGGCGGCGATTCTGCCAACCCATTCGCTCGCAATCGCGGCGACAGCCGCGGACCGGACGCTAATTTCGATCCAGAGCACACGCGAGTGACGACCTACGTCGACTACGAGAACGGCATCGTCGTCATGCGTCAGAACCCATCGGTTGTGCAGAACAGCGATGGGACACCGGGCGAGGTACAGGTCGGCACTCCAGAGGGATCTGTCTGGCAGAGCCAGAGCGGTGCCGTCCGCATTCAGTACGACGCAGCCGATCCGTTCGAACCCGAAGCGGCAAAGAGGGCGGGATTCACGGTCAACGGCGACCTCGTCTTCACACCCGGGCCGAATGGCGTCCACGTGGACGGGACTCGAACCGACTACCCATCACTCGAGGTCTATCAGGACCGGCCGGACAGCGCAGTTCGGACAGTCGTGATAGATCGCGCTACCGAGGGTCATTCCCTCGGCACGCTGGACCTGATAAACCACCACGATCTCGGACTCGGCGACGTTGCGTTTCGGCCGTGGGCGCAGTCCTGGAACTACGAGTACGACGTTCCGGGATCCTTCCTCCCGGGAACTGGATTCGGCACACCTGGCAACGCACCCACCGCTGCAATACCAGACGAACCGGTCCACACCGGCCCGATGATCTAGGAGCAACCGACGATGTTGACCGAACCGATTCGCGACCAACGTTTCTGGGCGTACGCGACGGCGCTGACCGCAGTCTTCTTTGTCGCGGAACTCCTCCTCTTCGGCGCCGCCGTAGCCTTGACGCCGGAAACCGCGACTGCGTTCTCGCCGCTTGCTGCGGCGATCACAGCTCTTGTCGCAGTTGCGGTCGCGGCCTTCCTGCAATGGCGCACAAGTGGTTTCGCACAGACGACTGCGATTGCAGCTTCCACGACCGCCGCGCTATGGTGCGCGATCGCGGCGACACTCGGCGTGATCGACCTCGTGAGCGGCCGGGGCTGACGATGACCGAACAGCCGACCGTCCCACCGGCGCTCGCGAGCGAATGGTTCGGACCGCGCTCCCCCTACGCCGTTGTCGCCACGTTGTTCGTCAACGTGACGCCGGTGCTGGCGGTACCGATCCTCGGTGTCGTCGCCTTGCTGATTCTCGTTCCTCTTGAACTCCTCGCCGCGGCTGTGCTCTGCCGCGCCGGCGGCAACTCGCGAGAGATCGGCACAGGGGTGACCGTCGCGGTCGTGACCGGCGCGTTGGTCCTGGTTGCACTCGCGGCAGCGACCTTCGTGAGCGAGAACGTCTTCTGACCCGGCGCCCGCGGCCGTACCTGGGTCAGTCTTTGATGATTTCTTTCGGCTCCGGCTTGCGCAGCACCGCCCGCGCCCACGGCGGACGTCCACTGACGACCGATGCCGTCACGACCGCGATCATGATCGGCACGAGCAACGCATTGCCGCTATGGGTCAATTCAAGGACGAGAACCATGGCGAGCAGAGGTGCGTGATGGGTGCTCGCCAGAAAGGCTGCGGCACCGATGAGCGCGTACGCGCCGGTCGGCGCATCCGTCCACATCATCGACCACAGCTCACCTGTGAGCGCTCCGAGCAGCGCACCCGTTGCAATCGAGGGCGTCAGAGTGCCGCCTGTCGCCCCGCTTGCCAGGCACGCGGCAGTGACGATCGGCTTGAGCACAACCAGCGCGACCAACATGGGCACGAGGAAGGCGCCGTCGAACGAGAGTTGAGCGGGCCCTTTGCCATTGCCGAGCAGCTGCGGAAACGCGATCGACAGAACACCGACCGCTGCGAAGACGGTCGTCGTCAGAAGTGGCAACCGCCAGCCGGTCGGCGAGTGTGACTGCGCGAGATTCATCAGCCGCGTGAACAGACCGGCGCCGGCACCGGCCAGCGGGCCGAAAACAATGGCGAATACGAGCAATCCGGCGGACATCTCGAACGGCTCGACAATGTAGGTGGGCTTGTCGGAAAGTACGCTCCATGCGACGGCTGTCGCGATCGCGGACGTCAGCACCGCCGCAAGAACATCGCGGATCGCGAACGAGACCAGCAGGACCTCGAGGGTGAAGAGCGCACCCCCGAGCGGAACGTTGTAGACCGCAGCCAATCCGGCACCCGCACCGCAGGCCAAGAGCGTGCGCTGCTGTTGGACAGGCAAACCCGCACGATGCGCGATCCACACGCTGATCGCCGCGCCGAGTTGCCGCGGTGCACCTTCACGGCCGATCGAGCCGCCCATTCCGACAGCCACGACCTGCAGAACGGCGTCGATGGTCGTGGTAGGCAACGGAAGTCGCGGGTCCTGCGTACCCAGCACGCCCGTGACCGTCTTCACCTTGCGACGGCTGCGCAGCCACCACCAACCGAGACCCACGATCAGGCCGCCCAGCGTCATCATGACGACACGACGAGCGCCCGATGCTCTTTCGACACCGACTTGGAAGGTCTCTTCGGTGTACCCGTACGAAAGGTGTTGCACCAGATGGAGAAGCAAAGTGAGTGCTCCGCCACCGACTCCGGCGCCCACCCCGGCGAGCACGACAACGACCAATAAGCGGCCGAGCTCTATCCGCGTCGCGGGAGCAACCGGTTCGAGCTCCTGCTCAGGCACGCCTGCCACCCCGGCCGATCGACAGCCTCGCCATCGCCACAAACCTCCAGCCAGTCGAACCGAAACGAGCGCGCACCCGAAGATATCCCGTTTGGAATGCCGACGTCGTGCAATACAACTCGCAGTGCAAAACAGGCAAAAACTGCCCGTTCAGGCAGTCCACACCATGCCTTCGGATCCTTATGCTGAGGTGTGTCGTTCGACCTGGATCCGAGAACCGCCGCGCAACGCGAGTGCGGTGGCAGCCACGTCGACGACTGGGACGAGATCAAGCAGTGGTCCGACGAGGTGTACATGCCGTACGTCGTACGACCGGTCGGGCGGGCCCTCACACCGGCGTCGAGCATGTTCTCGGCGAAGATCGCCGACATGACCCTGACCCGGTTCTGCTACGGAATTCCGGTGACGATCGGCGACTTCGCTCCCGAGGCGGGCAACACGATCGTCTTGACCACAATTCAGGGCTGGACCCGGCATTCGGTAACCGCGAAGTCCGGCGTCGAACTCACCGCTGGCGGAACGTTTGTGGCGGACTGCAGTCGCGTCGACTATCGACTGGACACCGACGCCGACCATCTCCAACTCAACCTGACGATTCCGCATCGACTGCTTGCCGACCTGGCACTGCGCTGGTGGGGCCGTGTTCCCGACGATCGGTTGTGGCGGCACAAGTGCGCGATCGGAGGCCCGGGTAGTGCATGGCTTGCGCTGCTCGAGTACGCCGTTCGCACGCTGTCGGCCGCGCCGCAACAGGTCGCCACCGGACGCGTCGGCGCAAATCTGCAAGAACTCATCGCGTCGCAGCTCCTGACCGACTGGGCCGCCAGCGCCGCCGTGGACCTCGAACCGACGACCGTCGAAGCGCCCGGCTACGTGCGGCGGGCCGTGCGCTATATCGACGAGCACGCCGCGGACCTCCCGACCGTCGGCGATATCGCCGAGGCCGCCGGTGTGAGCGTCCGTGCGCTATCCGGCGCGTTTCGCCGCTACCTTTCTGCGAGCCCGCGAGATTACCTGCGAGAACAGCGATTACAGGGTGTTCGGCGGGAATTGCTGTCGCCGACTGCGACTACGGTCGTCGATGCCGCGGGTGCCTGGGGTTACGTCAACATGGGCATTTTCGCAGCGTCGTATCGGCAGCGCTTCGGCGAGAACCCCGCCGATACGCTGCGCCGCACGTCTCGGTGACGAAGCCGACAACAACGTGCCGACTGCAGACGGCCACTGCCGATTGCAGACGTACCGCCGCTGCCGATTCCCCTAACTTCTTCTCCTGCAATGACTTCTATGTCGACGGGAGAACCTCTCATGAACCGGCTCGAATCGCAGCTTGGCACAGTTCTCGACGCGGTGACCCGCGCTGAAACCGACTCCGAGCGCGTCCCCGGAGTGGTCGCGATGGTGACCGACCGCTCGGGCACGCTCTTCGAAGGCGCCGCTGGGCGTCGCTCGCTTGCCGCGGACGACCCGATGACGGTCGACACCGTCTTCGCGATGTTCTCCACTACCAAGGCAATCACCGGGACCGCCGTTCTGCAGTGTGTGGAAGACGGTTTCCTCGATCTGGACGCGCCTGCCGCCAACTACCTACCCGAGATCGGGAAGCTCCAGGTGATCGATGGTTTCGATGCGACGGGAGAACCGCAGCTGCGAGCGCCGAAACGAGAGATCACCACTCGAATGTTGCTGCTGCACACAGCAGGCTTCGGCTACTCGTTCTTCGACGAGACTTACAAGCGGCTAGCAGACGGCGGCAGCCCCAGCGTCATCACAGCGACGAGGGAATCGCTGCACACACCGCTCTTGTTCGATCCGGGCGACAAGTGGCAATACGGCTCGAACTTGGACTGGGCGGGACTTGTGGTCGAAGCGATCCGCGGAGAGCGGCTCGGCACCGTCATGGCCGAGCGAATCTTCGAACCGTTGGGAATGACCGAAACCGCGTTCGTACTGGACGATTCGATGAACGCGCGTCGTTCGACGATCCACCAACGCGCAAGCGACGGCACCTTGACGCCCACCGATCTCGTGTTGCCGCAGAACCCCGAGGTACACATGGGCGGTCACGGGCTGTACTCGACGGTCGGCGACTACACGAAGTTTCTTCGAATGTGGCTCAACGACGGCGCAGGCGAGAACGGTCGGGTGCTCGCGGCGGATACGGTCGGGCGCGCGGTTCGCAACGGCCTGGAAGGCCAGTCCGTGACAATGCTGCCCGGCGTCATCCCGGCGCTCTCTCACGACGCGGAATTCTTTCCCGGACAACGGAAATCATGGTCATACACGTTCATGATCAACGACGAGGAGGCACCCACCGGTCGACCGCCGGGTGCACTCGGGTGGGCCGGACTGGCCAACCTCTACTACTGGATCGACCGGCGCAACGGCATCGCCGGGCTGTGGGCTACGCAGATCCTGCCGTTTGCCGATCCCGCGTCCTTCGGCGGCTACCTCGACTTCGAGACGGCGACATACCGCTGCATCTGAGTTTGCCGATCCTCCGTTCGGGGCAATCGGTTGTCGATTCGACACACGACACCGACCGAAGGATTACCAACGATGGATCTACCGGCACGTGCTCTGCAAGTCGCGTTCGACGTAGTCGCCCGTGTGCGCAGGGCACGAGTGTTCCATCCCGACGGAATCACGTTGTCGGGCCGACTGCACGCCGAGCCCGAGTTCGAGGCGCTGTTCGGGAGCGGTGAGCGGGCGGTGATCGCGCGCTTGTCGAAGGGAACGGGGCTCCCGAGCGCAATTCCCGATGTTCTCGGCCTTGCGTTCCGGGTCCTCGACCGCGACGACAAACCGTGGGACTTCGCACTGGCGACGACGGGCACGGGAACCGCGAGCCGGTTCCTCATCACACCCGCCCGGGGATGGGTCAGCGCGCGGTACGGAAGCCTCATGCCGTACCGACTCGACGGGAAACCGGCGTGGATATTCGCTGCACCTGATAACGGTCAGCCGGCGTCGGCCTCGCTGGGTGCGATGAACGATCACCTCACGTCGAGCGCAGTGACGTTCACGATCACCGCGCGGGGTGTGCGAGGTCCGGCGCGACCGGTCGCAACGATCTCACTGAGACGAGCCGACCTTGCCGAACGCGACATCGTCGACTTCTTCGACCCGATGGAGAATCACCCAGCAGATGTCGAACTTCTGCCGAAAGCGGTTGCCAATCTTCGCGAGCTCGCTTACGAAGGTAGCCGCCACGGGCGTGGCCCCCAGGCTTGACCAGCCACGACGAAGGATCGCACGCGATGGAGGTCGACGAAGATCAGCTGATCGCATGGCGACGCGATATCCACGCGCACCCCGAGTTGGCGTTCGCCGAACATCGGACGACGGCACTCGTGCGCGGTTGCCTCTCCGAGCTCGGTCTGCAACCGACTCTCCTGCCCCGGGGAACTGGTTTGTGGTGCGACATCGGGCCCGACGACGGTGCGCGCGTCGCACTTCGCGCCGACCTCGATGCGTTGCCGATTCCCGAATCGACCGGGCTGAGTTTCGCGTCGACCGTCGCTGATGTCTCACACGCGTGCGGTCACGATGCGCACACCGCCATGTTGCTGGGCGCCGCGACCGTGCTCGCGACAAGGCACCGGCCACCCCCGGTTCGGCTGATCTTTCAACCCGCCGAGGAGACAATTCCGGGCGGCGCACTCGCCGTGGTCGGGTCCGGCGCGATGGCGGGCGTCTCGAAGATATTTGCGCTGCATTGCGACCCGCGTCTGGAGGTCGGCAAGCTGGCTACCCGTGAAGGACCGATCACCTCGTCCAACGCGTCGGTCACCGTGCGACTCACCTCATCGGGCGGGCATACGGCACGGCCACACCTGACGGGCGACCTCATCCACGCGACCGCCGTCCTCATCACCGGTCTGGCGTCCGTCTTGGATCGACGCCTCGACGCCCGGACCGCGACCGTCCTCACCTGGGGAAAGGTCGCTGCAGGAAATGTGGGGAACTCTGTGCCCGAATCCGGTGAAATCGTCGGCACGCTGCGCAGCGCCTCACGCGAGACGTGGACTTCGCTGGAGTCGTTGATCCGGGATACAACCGATCAGCTTCTGGCGCCGTACGAGGTCCGCCACGAGGTCATCTACGACCAGGGTGTTCCACCCGTCACCAACACGGTCGAATGCGCCGCCGACCTGCGCGTCGCGATCGAACACGTCGTCGGTCCGGACAACCTGCGCGAGGCCCAGCAATCCAGCGGCGGCGAAGACTTCGGCTGGTACCTCGAACACGTGCCCGGTGCCATGGCACGCCTCGGAGTGTGGGACGGAACGAGCCCGATCCAGGACCTGCATCAGCCGAACTTCGTCCTCGACGAGCGGAGCATGGCGTTCGGCGTCCGGACCCTGGTCGCCCTGGCGACCGGCGAGTCCGGCGGCATCTAGCGCGCAAGCCCCGACCGCACACGCCCCTCCCGTCCCACGCCGCACACACCCGTCCCGTCCTGCGCCGCACCCGCACCTCCCGTCCCACGCCGCACACACCCCACCCGTCCCACGCCGCACCCCGGCTCCGCGGTCGCACCGACTTGGGTTCAGGGAGTGATTGCAACACTGGAATTTCTCAGGAGTGTTGCGTGCATCTTTCACGGTTGCGGTCGGTTGTCGATCGGTACTGGTCGTTGGTCGGCGACGGCGTGC
>NZ_JAEMNW010000016.1 GCF_016481275.1 Antrihabitans auranticaus
CGGTGACCGCGTCCACCTCACCGCACTGAGCCACCGCCGCCGACCGGTGCCGATCGCGCAGGACATCCAGCAACTCCACATCCCGCACCGCCCCCCACACCCCACCCTCGCTCATGTGTTCGACACTAAACCGACCCACCGACACAAATGCCACCCCTCGAGCACACGGCCAACCGGACCGTCCGTACGCCCAGGTCACCGCCGAAAGTTCGCCAAATCGCCGACCTCGTCGATGTCACGTCCCGTCGCCAGATCGGAGCACTCCACCAACTCCGCACGGCCGCGGAGGAATCGGCGACCGCCGTCGTCGCCGGACAAGTGGGCGACCAGGTCGGGCCACCATGCCCGGCCGATGACTACCGGGTGACCGATCTTTCCGTTGTATGCCGCGCGCGCCAAGGCGTTCGGAGTCGAATACTCCAGCAGGCGGGCGACCACGCCGGCGCCGACGTCGGGCAGGTCGACGAGGTGAATCAACGCGGCATCACACGACTCGAGAGCCGAAATCCCGACCCGCAACGACTCGCCGAGGCCGGCTTGCCAATTCTCGGCAAGAATCGGTATTACGTTGTCCGGCAACAGTTCCGACACTTCTGGCGCCGCTGCGCCTACGACTACATACACGCGGTCGCAGCCCCCGCCGACCAACGCCGACAGGGCAATGTCCACGAACGAACCACCGTCGAATTCCGCCAGCGCCTTGGGTCCCCCGAACCGCGTTCCCGCACCCGCCGCCAACAACAGCCCAGCAGTACGCATCTAGACCTGTTCCACGCAGTATCGGTGCGGTTCGGCGGTCGGGTGGATCGGCGTCGACTGCTCCGAAAGTGGCCCGCCGGAGCGGTTCTCGCGCGTGGCCACGATTTCGGCAATGATGGACAGCGCCGTCTCCGCGGGGGTCCTTCCACCGAGGTCGAGTCCGATCGGAGCGTGCAGTCGAGCGAGCTGGTCCGCGGTCACACCTCTGTCCAGCAACTGCTCCGCCCGGTCGGCACACGTCGCTCGTGATCCCATGGCGCCGATGTAGGCGAAGGGCAACAGGACGGCCCGCTCCAGCAGTGGCAGACCGAACTTCGGGTCGTGAGTCAGTACGCACAGGACCGCAGACGGGTCGACAACGATCGAGTCGAGGTACCGATGCGGCCAATCGATCACTATCTCGTCGATCTGCGGAAACCGCGTCTCGGTCGCAAAGGCCGGCCGCGCGTCGACGAGAATGGTGTTGTAGCCCAGCAGCTTTCCCATCTGACCGAGCGGACCGGCACTGTCGATTGCGCCGCAGATGATCATCCGGGGCGGCGGCGGGAAACACTGCGCGAACACGGTGCCCTGGTCGCTGTCCGCGTACGTCGTGCCGAAATCTCCGCGCAGCGAGTCGATCACGTCTGCCGCGAAATCCGGCGGCGGGCACACATCACCGCTGTCCCAACCGAACCGGGCGCCGAGTCCGGGGCCGTCGACAACAGTGACGAGCGCGGCAGCACGGCCGTGCGTGATCGCACCGAAGACTGTCCGCAACTTCGGACCCACCGCATTCGAATGGTCGACGAGCACGTCGATCGTCCCGCCGCACGTCAGACCGACCGTGAACATGCTGTCGTCGCTCGGACCGAATCGGTGCCGGGAACAACGCCCCGTCGCGAGCACATGCTGCGCGGATTCCACGAGAGCAGCTTCCACACAGCCACCCGAAATCCCACCGATGACCGCACCGGAAGCCGCGACCGCCATCGTCGTCCCTGGTGGGTTCGGCGCACTGCCGAGCGTCCTGACAACCGTCGCGAGGGCGAAGTCCGTACCGGCTTCGGACCACTCGACGAGTTGGTGGAGCAGTTCGCGCATGTCAGTACCTCTATCGAAGCGTCGCTACCCCATTCGAAGCGTCGCTCCACTGTAGGTCCGCCGGATTCGTTTCGTCACGTCTTCGGCTTGCGCAACTGCTCGCGCACCTAAAGACTCGCACCATGAGCGGGCTGAGCACGCACGTCCTCGATACCGCGGCCGGTGTTCCGGCCGCATCGGTCCTGGTGACACTGACTTCCGCTGACGGGCGCGAACTGGCGTCCGCACGCACGAACGCCGACGGCCGGATTCCGGACCTCGCGCACGACCTGGGCAAAGGAATCTTCCGGCTGACGTTCGACACCGGTGCCTATTTCAGGGCGACGGACCAACGCGGGCTCTACCCCGAAATCATCGTGTCCTTCGAAATCACCGACACCGGCAGGCATCATCACGTACCTGTATTACTGTCACCGTTTTCGTACTCCACCTACCTCGGCAGTTGACTCGACGGGAGAAGGCATGGCACCCGAGCAACCCAGCGCCGACTGTAAGGGCCGGATCGTGTTGGGCCCCAACCAGTACGGCAAGGCCGAGAGCCGCATCGTCCGAATCTACCGCTCGTCGCCGCGCCACGAGATCCGCGACCTGAACGTATCCACCTGTTTACGCGGTGATTTCGGCGCTGCCTACACGGCAGGCGACCAGAGTCAGGTGCTGCCGACCGACTCCCAGAAGCAGACCGCCTACGCCTACGCCAAGGACAGGGGTGGGCACTCGATCGAGGAGTACGGCGTTGCCCTCGCGCGCCATTTCGTCGACGACATCGGGCCGGTGCACAGCGCACGCATCGAGATCGACGAATACCTCTGGGAACGCGCAACTGTCGACGGCGCACCGCACGACCACACCTGGGTGCGACGAGGCCAGGAAATCCGGACCGCTGATGTCACGGTCGACGACGACTCGGTTTGGGTCGTCGGCGGTCTGAAGGATCTGATCATTCTGAAATCGACGGGATCCGAGTTCTCCGGTTTTCTCGTCGACGAATTCACCGTGCTCGAACCGACGCACGACCGCGTGATGGCTACATCGTTGAACGCGAAATGGCGGTTCACCCGTTCGTCCGACATCGACTGGGACGACGTCTACTCCGGCATCAAGGAAACCATGATCCGCGAGTTCGCTGTCGTCGTGTCGCTCGCCTTGCAGCAGACCCTGTTCGAGATGGGAAAGGCCGTGCTCGAGAAGTATCCGTTCATCGCCGAGGTCCGGCTGTCCGCGCCGAACCGGCACCACTTCGAGTACGACCTGGCCCGGTTCGGAATCGATAACACCAACGAAGTCTTCAACGCCGCGGACCGCCCGTACGGCCTGATCCAAGCGACCGTCGAACGCGAAGATGCGCCACCTGCCGGGTCCGCCTGGGAACCGTACCGCGGCTGGCTGGTCTGACATGGATCTCAACACGATCGGCGAAGTGACGATCGCCCGGACGCGCACCGATCTTACGAACCCGCAGCCCGGCGACGCCGTGATCGCGGGTGGCACTTGGCTGCTTTCGGAGCGTCAGGACCATTTACGGCGACTCGTCGACATCACGACACTCGGTTGGGAGCCCGTGACGATCACCGACGCGGGCATCGATCTCGCGGCAACCTGCACGATCGAGACGATCTCGAAACTCGGCGGCGAACTGCCCGCCGAGTGGACAGCCGCTCCCCTGTTCCACCAGTGCGCGACCGCATTGCTCGCGTCGTTCAAAATCTGGAAGACCGCGACGATAGGCGGCAACGTCAGTCTGTCTTTCCCTGCGGGAGCTATGATTTCGCTGGTGACCGCGCTCGACGGCACCGTCACGGTGTGGCGTCCCGACGGCACGGACTACACAGCCCACATCGTCGACTTCGTAACCGGCGCAGCAACGAATGTCCTCGCGCCGGGTGATGTACTGCGCTCTATCGCCCTGCCTGCCGGTGCGTTGCGGGGGCGAACCGCATTCCGCAAGATCGCCCTCTCTCCGCTCGGGAGGTCGGGCGCGGTGATCATCGGACGACTCGACCGACCCGACGACGGTGGCGGATTCGCCCTAGCCGTCACCGGATCGACCACAAAGCCACTGCAGCTGCGTTTTCCCGGCTTGCCGACGACGGCGGACCTCACCGACGCCCTCGGCGGAGTTCCTGACGACCTCTGGCATTACGACGCCCACGGTGCCCCCGATTGGCGCAAAGCTGTCTCGTCGGTGCTCGCTCACGAAATCCTGGCGGAACTGTCATGAAGATAGGTATCAACGGCGCGGACTACGACGCCGACCCCCGGCCTGGGCAGTGCCTGCGCACCTTCCTGCGCGAGCAGGCACATTACGAGGTCAAGAAGGGGTGCGACGCAGGTGACTGCGGCGCATGCTCTGTTCTGGTCGACGGCGAACCGGTGCATTCGTGCGTCTTTCCGGCCTATCGCGCCGAAAACCGTTCGGTGACAACCGTCTCCGGCCTGGGCACGCCGGACGATCTCCATCCGTTGCAGAAGCAGTTCGTCGACGCAGGTGGTTTCCAATGCGGGTTCTGCACCGCGGGCATGATCGTCACGACGTCGACGCTCACTCCCGACCAGCTCGCGGACCTGCCCCAGACCCTCAAGGGCAACCTGTGCCGATGTACCGGCTACCGGGCGATTCGCGACGCCCTCGCCGGGACAGTGAACGTCGAAACACCTACGGAAGGGCAGGCTTTCGGCCGATCGTTCCCTGCGCCCGCGGGTCCGCGGATCACGACCGGCACAGAGCCCTACACCCTGGACCTCGCAATCGAGGGCACTACTCACGTCTCGATCGTGCAGAGCCCACACGCGCACGCGCGCATCACGAACATCGACACGTCAACTGCGGAGGCCATGCCGGGTGTGCTTGCGGTCTTCACCGGCAAGGACAGTCCGGACCTCCTGTATTCCACTGGGCGACACCAGTTTCGGACCGACGATCCTGACGACACAGCGCTGTTCGACACGGTCGTGCGGTTTCGTGGTCAGCGCGTGGCGGCGGTCGTCGCAGAGACCCTCACGCTCGCCGAGGCCGCGTGCCGCGCGATCGTCGTCGAGTACGAGGTACTGCCGGCGGTGTTCGATCCCGAACTGGCAACGGCACCGGACGCACCGGCGATCCACGGTGACAAAGACGCGGATACCAGCCGGATCGCGGACCCCGCGACCAATCTCGTCGCCGATCTACACGGCGGAATCGGCGATATCGCGGCCGGCGCCGCCGACGCGCAGGCCAACGGCGGAGCCGTCGTCACAGGCAGATTCCAGACGCAGCGGGTACAGCATGCACACCTCGAGACGCATTGCGCGCTCGGCTGGCTTGACGAGTCCGGACGGCTGGTCATCCGCACCAGTTCCCAGGTGCCGTTCCTGGTACGCGACGAGTTGTGCCACGTATTCGGGCTCGACGCCGACCGTGTTCGAGTGTTCACAGCGAGGGTCGGCGGCGGCTTCGGCGGCAAGCAGGAGATGCTGACCGAGGACGTCGTCGCGCTGGCCGTGCTGCGTACGGGCAGGCCGGTGCAGTACGAGTTCACGCGGGCCGATCAGTTCACCATCGCCCCGTGCCGCCACCCGATGCGCGTCGACATCACGGTCGCGGCCCGTGCCGACGGGACGCTGACCGCGCTGGGCGTCGACGTACTCAGCGATACCGGCGCATACGGCAACCACGGCCCGGGCGTCATGTTCCACAGCTGCGGGGAATCGGTTGCGGTGTATCGGTGCCCGAACAAGCGCGTCGATGCTCGGGCTGTCTATACGAACAACATTCCGTCCGGAGCTTTTCGTGGCTACGGCCTCGGCCAGGTGTCGTTTGCAGTCGAGTCGGCGATGGACGACCTGGCAGCTCGACTCGGCATGGACCCGTTCGAGTTCAGGCGGCGCAACGTCGTGGTTCCGGGCGACCAGCTCATCGATGCGCACGTCGCCGAGCCGGACCTGCAGTTCGGCAGCTATGGCCTCGATCAGTGCCTCGACGCCGCCCAGCAGGCGCTCGATCGCGGCAACGGCGTCGCCGCACCCGATGGCGATCAGTGGGTGACCGGAGAAGGGATGGCGGTCGCGATGATCGCAACGATCCCGCCGCGCGGGCACCACTCGGAGACTGCCGTTCAGCTCGACGCGAACGGTTGCTACACGGTCGGCGTCGGCACGTCCGAGTTCGGCAACGGCACGACCACGGTGCACAGGCAGATTGCGGCGACGACGCTCGACACCACGATGGCCAACGTCACCACTCGCCAATCCGATACCGACACAGCGAAATACGACACGGGCGCCTTCGGGTCCGCGGGCACGACCGTCGCGGGTTTGGCGGTCAGCAAGGCGGCCACGCTGCTGCGTACATACATCGAGGCGACCGCAGCGTCCATCACGGGGTTGCCCGCCGAACACTGCGTGCTCGGCTCGGACGGCGTGTTGTGCGGCGATCGGCTGGTGCGCTTCGCCGACATCGTGGCGGCGAACGGTAGCCCGCTGAGCGCACAAGCGGGCCACGACGGGCTCCCCCGCTCGGTTGCGTTCAACGTGCAGGCCTTCCGCGTAGCCGTCGACAATCGGACCGGCGAGGTCCGAATCCTGCAGTCCGTTCATGCGGCCGACGCCGGGCGGGTCGTCAACCCCGAACAGTGCCGCGGGCAGGTGGAAGGCGGTGTCGCACAGGGGATCGGCTCGGCGCTCTACGAGGAGATGATCGACGACGGCGCCGGGACCATCACCACCCAGGCGTTGCGCAACTATCACCTCCCGCAGGTCGCCGATGTCCCGGTCACCGAGGTCTACTTCGCCGACACGACGGACCGGCTCGGACCTTTCGGTGCCAAGTCGATGAGCGAGTCGCCGTACAACCCGGTCGCGCCGGCGCTCGCCAACGCCATCGCACGCGCGACAGGTGCCAGGGTGCGCCGCCTTCCGATGAACCCGATCCGGGTGTGGCGTGCGATCGACGACATGCACAGGGACGTGCCATGACCGAAGCTCCTCCGGTACCTCGAAGGCTGCTGCCGATCCTGCTGCTGATCATCCCGCTGAGCCAGATTCCGCTGGACGCCTACACACCGGCATTGCCGGACATGGTGGCCGACCTGCATTCGTCCGCCGCGACCATGCAGAACACCGTGACGTCGTACATGCTCGGCATGAGCATCGCGTTCATCCCTGTCGGGCTGCTGGCCGATGTGAGGGGCCGCAAGCCGGTCCTGCTGACCTGCCTGAGCGTGGTGGTTCTGACCAGCATCGGGTGCGCCGTGGCCAGCAACGTCACGCTGCTCCTGGGGCTCAGATTCGTCCAGGGCGCGACAGCCTGCGCGTGTCTCGTCGTTTCGTACGCGATCGCCGCCGACATGTATCGCGGCAACAAGCTCACCGCAGTCTCCGGGTTGCTCGGCGCCGCGTGGGGTCTCGCACCGGTACTCGCTCCGGCGGCGGGCGGTGTTCTCGTCCAATTCATCTCGTGGCGACTGGTGTTCGCACTGATCGCGGCCCTCGCCGCTTTCGTCGCCCTCGTCGTCGCGATCGGGCTGCCGGAGACATTGCGCGACGAGGACCGCACCACGATCGATCGGCGCGAAATCGCGCAGGTTGTCACTAGCACGGTCCGCAATCGGGTATTCGTCTGTTTCGTCGTGGTTTTCGGGCTGATGGCGTCGGCACAGTTGGTGTTCGGCGTGGTCGGGCCGTTCCTGTATCAAGTGCAACTCGGCTTTTCGCCCGCAACGTACGGTCTGTTCGCCCTCGTCGTCGGCGGCGCAAATCTCGCGGGCGAACTCGCCTGCGGTTCGCTTGCCGCACGCATCACAACGCGCCAATTGGCGCTCGGCGCGTGGTCCGTGTTCGCTGCCGGCGCGGTCGTTCTCGTGGTTTCTGCCGCGACGGTCGGCGTGAACACCTGGGCGATCACCGTCGGTGCCTGCCTCGCTCTCGCCGGCTGCGGCGTGCTCTGCCCGCAGATGTACGGACTCGCGCTCGGCCTGTTCACCCGGAACCTCGGCCTGATCGGCGGGATCATCACTGCCGGATGCTATTTGATCGTGAGCGCGGCAATGGCGACGGCGGGAATCCTCCCGGAAGAGTCACAGGCACCGCTCGGTTGGCTCTACGTGACCGTCGGTGTGATCGTCGTCGGAATACTGTGGTGGGCAACGGACCCCCGCAAAACCGACCGCAGGACTTTTTAGTTGAAACAGCAAGCTCATCCGTCATTTTTATGGTCTTCTTCTACGGTGAGTCAGGTTCATTTAGGTCACATATTCCACGTTGCGGGCAGTCCCACCGTCACTGAGGCGGCAGCGGCCCTGGTTTCGATTCCAGACGGAGCGCTGGTAATCGACGACGACGGCAAAATCACGTACTGCGGTACGCGAGAAGGCAGCCCCGAAGGCGGCACGGTGCACGATCACCGGCCCGGCTTCCTGCTTCCAGGTTTCGTCGACACACACATCCATTTTCCGCAGACGTTCGCCGGGGATGCGTACGGTGGCGGCCAGCTGCTCGAGTGGCTCACCCTGTGCATCTTCCCGTCGGAGTCGAAATTCGGCGACCCGGAGTACGCACAGAAAGCCGCAGTCGAGTTCTGCACCAGGCGAATTGCCGCGGGCACGACAGCGGCGATGGTGTTCGGCTCCGCGTTCCCGCACGCTCAGGACTCGTTGTTCAGCGAGACGCAACGCGTCGGCCTTCGCGTGGTCAGCGGCCGCGGAATTCAGACGGTCGGCACCGAAACCGCGCAGCCACTCATGACCTCGGAAGAGGACGCGATCAGGCTGACGACCGAAGAGATCGAGAAGTGGCACGGTGCGGACACCGGCGACCCGGCGACCGCACTGCTGCACGTAGCGATCGTTCCGCGCTTCTCGCTGTCGGTGACGACGGAAACCTTGAAAAACCTTGGCGAGCTGTACGACTCGGTCAAGGACCGCGGTGTGTACGTCCACAGCCACCTGAACGAGAACAACCGTCCCGGCACGGGCGAGGTGGACTCGACCAAGGAGACCTACCAGGTCAACTCGTACCTGGACACCTACGACGGCAAGTTCCTGCCAGGGTCACAAGTCGGCGGAAAGAGCCTGCTCGGCAGGAAGACGATCCTCGCCCACTGCGTGCATTGCCAGGACGTCGAACTGGAACGGATGGCGGAGACCGGGACGTCGATCTCGCACTGTCCCGTTTCGCAGCAGTTCCTGGGCTCCGGCACGATGCCATGGAAGCGCACGATTGCATCGGGTGTGAACGTGTCGGCCGGCACCGACTTCGGCGGCGGCGACGAATGGCTCATCTCGAAGGTACTTTCGGACGCGTTCAAGGTGCACATCTCCGAGGCCGGCGAAGACAGCATCTCGATGCATCCGGGCGAAATGTTGTTCATCGGAACCCTCGCCGGCGCACGCGCGCTCGACATGGAGCACCGCTTCGGCAACTTCGATGTCGGTAAGGAAGCCGACTTCCTGGTCGTCGACCCGTCCACGGTGCCCCAGCTCGATGGGCACCTGACGAACGGAATCCGTTCGGACGAACCCACATTGGCACGGGATCAGACGCTGTTCCAGTTGCTCATGGGCATCCGCGAACCGGCTATCGCGGAGGTGTACGTACGCGGTCGCCGCGTTACGGCAGACTAGCCAGTCCATGCCGGACGCACACGCCTACACTGTCTTTCACCCGACGCACGACAGTGAGTCGTTCGACAGCTGGCTGCACGAGGTGGCAGCCAGCGCCGAAACCGAGCCCGGATTCGTCGAATCGCACGTCTCCGTGCACGACGGACGCCGCCTCGAGTGGGCTGTGTCGGCGGTATTCAGTTCCGAACAGCAACTGCACGACTGGTTGGACGGCGTGCGTGCCGACCTGCTCGAGGACGGCACAACACGAGGCTTCTACCGCAAAAGCTCGGACGTCATCGTCGTCGTCGGTGCAAATCCACCCGCCGGTGTGAGCGTCTTCCAGCACAGCGTCGCGGCAGGGAAAGAGAAAGAATTCATCGCGGCGCAAGTCGTTTTGATCGAGAAGACCGCCGTGTTCCCAGGGTACGAAGGCACGATCGTCTTCCCGGCACATGGCAACGGGGAATGGTTGTCCGTCTTGCGATTTCGGACGGCCCAGCAGCTACGAGCGTGGCTGCAATCGAAAGAGCGCGCGGCGGCATTGCCCAACCTGCGTGCGCATCTCACGGAGGACTTCAAAGAGGCATCGCACACGACCCCGTTCGGCTCGACCGTGCGCTTCCAGAACGGCGAGACACTGATTACGCCGAAATGGAAATCGGCGATGATCGTGTTGCTGGTCCTGTACCCGACCGTGATGGTCCTTTCGCGCTTCCTTGGACCGCAGCTCGACAGAATGGGAGCAGCACCAGGGCTCGCGCTGTGGTTCAGCCAGATTTGCAGCGTCGGGTTGATGACCTACTTCTTCATTCCCCCCGTATCGAAGTGGTTCAGCAAATGGCTGGACCCGATCGACGGAGCCGGACTCCGCACCAGCATCGTCGGTGCGTTCATTGTTTCGGCCGTCTACGTCGCGACTCTGGCCCTGTTTCTATCGGTCCAGTGGCTGCAGTTCTGGGACTACAACAAGTAGCCCGCTGAGCTGCGAAAACCCGCGATCTGCCCCTGTTGCATTCGATCTTGAGGTGCTTTACTTGAGATAAGGAAACCGTGTCGTTTCTAAGGGGATGAACGGCCATGCGGAAGCCGTTTGCTCGACTCGTTTTTGTTCTGATTCTTGCTGCAATCCCCGCTGTCGGGTTGAGTGCAGGCGCGCAGGCCGGTGCCCTGGGGCCACCATCGACAGGGCGTGTGCCTGCACCCACGATCTCGCCCCCCGACGGTGCGGTCGTCGGCGTCGCGATGCCGATCACCGTCACGTTCGGTGCGCCGGTGACGTCACGCGCCGCCGCGGAGAGCTCGATCACGATCACCGCCTCCAAACCCGTCACAGGCACGTTCACCTGGCCGACCGATCGCGAAGTCCAGTGGACTCCCAATGGCTTCTGGCCGGCGTACACGGACGTCACGGTGCAGGCCGCCGGGTACCGCACGGAGTTCGAGGTCGGCCGCTCGCTCGTTGCGGTCGCCGATGTGTCGAATCACCAGTTCACGGTGAGCATCGACGACGTCGTCGTCCAGGTCTTCCCCGCATCGATGGGCAAGCCCGGCTTCGAAACGCCGTACGGCACTTTCCCGGTTCTCGAGAAGTTCCGGAACCTGATCATGGACTCTTCGACCATCGGTATTCCGGTCAACTCCCCGGAGGGGTACCGACTCAACACCGACTACGCAGTCCGGATCACCTGGGGTGGGGTGTTCGTACACGGCGCACCGTGGTCGGTCGACTCACAGGGGTACGCCAACGTCAGCCACGGCTGCATCAACCTCAGCACGTCGAACGCAGGCTGGTTCTACAACAACTCGACCATCGGCGACCCGGTGGTCGTCACGTAGTCGGTCCGACCCACTCCACGGGGTGGACTTGATGTATGCCGCGTAGGCCCTTCAACTCGACGGCGCGCGGGGTGCCGAAAGTCAGGTCGGACTCTTCGGCAACGGCAGCACGGACAACGTCGCTGACGAGCACCTCTCCCCCGTCGGCCTGCGCTGCGACTCGGGCCGCTAGCGCCACATTCCGACCGAACAGGTCGTCCCCACGCCGGACCGCGTCACCGGTGTGAATTCCGATGCGCACCCGCACGTCGGTTCCGCGAGTCCACTGCAGCGGATCGGAAAGCTTGCGCTGCACGTCGATTCCGCACCGCACGGCCTCGTCGGGGCGCGCGAACGCAACCATGAAGCCATCGCCCTGGGTCTTGACCACATGTCCGCTGTGCTTGGCGATGCGGCTGCGCAGGATCTTGTCGTGCCGACTGAGAATGCCGACCCACGCCTTGTCGCCCAGCTGATCGTTGAGCGCAGTCGAGCCTTCGATATCGGAGAAGAAGATGGTCACCGTGCCGTCTCGCGCAGCCAACCGCGCGAGGTCGGGCTGTTCGACCTGAGCCCAGCCTGCGAGGTCCTCGACCGAGCTGCGCAGCGCCTTCGTGATGCCTTGCTCCCGAACCAGGTTCGCGGTTTCCCAGACTGCTTTGACGGCACCGCGACCGCTCGCGAGCCAACTCCGCTCACGACCCGATGCGAGTTGCCGCTCGAGTTGCCGCACGCGGTAGCGACTGCGAATCAACAACCCGCCGACGACGAACAGCACGATGCTCTCGACGAGCACAACGAGGACGAGGACGGTCTCGAGCATCGGCAGTCAGCTTCGCTGCGCAACCGCACTGAGCTGGTTCCTGATCGGCTCGGGTATGTCGATGGGGCGACGCGTCGACTTGTCGACGTACACATGGGTCCACCGGCCGACCGCCGCCACCGCTTTTCCTGCCGCGGAACTCTCGCCCGGTTCGTGCGCGAACAGGCCGAGCCGGTACGTGACGCTGCTGCGACCCAGTCGCGCGACCGCGAGGCCGACGACGAGCGTCTGCGGAAATCGCACCTCGTGGAAGTACTTGCACCCCGATTCGGCGACAACACCGAGGGCGGGCATATCGGTCGGCGGGAAGCCGGTCACTTCGCTGAGCCAACCGTTGATCACGGTGTCGAAGACTTGGTAGTGGACCGCATTGTTCAGATGCCCGAACACGTCGTTGTCCGACCAACGGGTACCGACGCTACGCAGGATGGGGAAGTCTTCGACGGTCAGTTGCCGCTCGTCCACGGTCGGCTCGGTCATTCGGCTGCCTCGAAGTCGATGATCTGGCGGATCGCGCGGCCGTCGGCGAGTTCGTCCATGGCATCGTTGATGTCCTCGAGCGCGATGCGGGAGGACACCAGTTTGTCCACGGGAAGCCTTCCGGCACGCCACATTTCCGCGAACGTCGGAATGTCGCGGCTCGGGACTGCAGAGCCCAGATAGCTTCCGACGATCGTGCGCCCCTCGGCGACCAGGCTGGTCGGCGAGAACGACGTTCGCGCGTCGGGTGCGGGCAGGCCGACCGTCACCGTCGTACCACCCGGCTCGGTCAAGGCGATCGCTCCCTCGAGCGCACGTGCGCTTCCGGTCGCGTCGATCACGAGTGGCGCCTTGATCGCTGCCTGGACGATGTCGTCGGGCCGATAGGCCGCGTGGGCGCCGAGTTTTATCGCTGCATCGAGTTTCGACGCGACGGCGTCGACACCGATCACCCGAACACCGTCGTAGGCAAGGGCGGTGAGTATCGCGGCCATCCCGACTCCACCGAGTCCGACGACGATCACCGTGTCCCCGGCGCTCGGGGGCGCCGCATTGACGATCGCTCCGCCGCCGGTCAGAACCGCGCACCCGAGCACGGCGGCTACGTCCGGCGGGATGTCATCGGGCACGCGCACGATCGAATGTGTGTCCACCACAGCGTGGGTCGCGAACGCGGACACGCCGAGATGGTGCATGATCTGCTCGCCGGTACGCGTCAAGCGGCTGCCACCGCCGAGGAGGCCGCCGACCACGTTGGCCGCGCTGCCCGGAATACAGGGACGCTTGCCCTCCGTCGCGCAGCCGGCGCAATCGCCACATCGCGGCAGGAAGGTCATCACGACCCGGTCGCCGACAGCGAGATCGGTGACACCATCGCCGAGGACTTCGATACGGCCCGATGCTTCGTGCCCGAGGAGCATGGGAACGGGTCGCACGCGGTTGCCGTCGACCACCGATAGGTCCGAATGACAAAGCCCCGCAGCCTCGATGCGCACCAGCACTTCGCCCGGCCCGGGCGGCGCCAATTCGAGTTCGCTGATCGTCAGCGGCCGCGAGTCCCGATAGGGACGCGGGCGACCGATATCTTCGAGCACAGCGCCGCGAATCCTCATGGCTAGAGTCCTTTCTCTGCGCGGCCTCACGCTACATGGCTAGGCTGGCGACGCGGATCGATGGAGGTGGTGAATGAAGCTTCTCAGTCCAGTTGACGCGATGTTCGTCAGGATGGAGTCCAAGCGAACACCGATGCATATCGGCGCGCTGATGATCTTCGAACTTCCGGACGGCGCTGCACCGGACTTCGCTGCGAAGTTGCACACCGCCTTCTCCCAGCTGACCTTTCTGCCATGGCCTTTCGACAGCGTGGTCCACGACGGACCGTTCAAATTGATGCCGTCGTGGCGGCAGGTCGAGCCCGATCCCGAGTATCACGTGCGGCTCAATGCACTCCCGTTCCCCGGCACCGATCGCGAACTCGGCACCCTCGTCTCGCGGCTGCATTCGAACCCGCTCGACTTCGACCGGCCGCTGTGGGAGGCGCACATCATCGAGGGTCTTTCGGACCGTCGCTTCGCCTTCTATTTCAAGGCCCACCACTGCGCCGTCGACGGAATGGGTGCGGTGAACACGATCAAGCGGTGGCTGAGCACGAATCCCGAAGGCACCGAATGGTTGACACCCGTCACGAGCAGCGAATTCGTGCCGGATTCCAAAGCAGCCTTCCTGACGAAGACGTCGTTGCGCCGGGTTGCGGACGGCGCGGTCGCCGTTGGCGAGCTCACCAAGCGGCTCGGTGGAATGTTCCGTGGCGCAAACAGTTCCGTACGTGCTGCCCTCAAGACGCCGCGTGCGCCGTTCAACACACGACTGACGCAGCAGCGCCGGTTGGCAATCCAGTCGCTCGAACTGGCTCGCCTGCGCGCCATTGCGAAATCGACGGGAACGACGGTCAACGACGTCACCCTTGCGGTGTGCAGCGGCGCGATCCGGAATTTCCTGCTCGATGCGAAGGCGCTGCCGAAGAAGAGCTTGACTGCATCCGTACCGGTCGGCTTCGAGCGCGACGAGGACACGGTCAACGCCGCAACAGGATTCGTATGCCCTCTGGGCACAGACGAAGTCGATCCGATCGTCAGGCTGCGGACAATCAGTGCCGCGACCGCCAGGGGAAAGAAGGAAATCCTGGCGATGACGCCGAATGCGTTGCAGCACTACACCGTGCTCGGACTGCTGCCGCTGACGCTCGGCCAGAAGACAGGCGCCCTGACGCGGCTGCCACCCCTGTTCAATTTCACCGTGTCCAACGTCGTCTTGAGCAAGGAAACCTTGTACCTCAACGGCGCTCGGCTGGCGTCGATCGTGCCGGTGTCCTTCCTGTGCGACGGGTACGGGCTCAATGTCACGCTGGTCGGTTACACGGACAAGGTGGTGCTCGGTTTCGTCGGTTGCCGCGACACGCTGCCACACCTGCAGAATCTCGCGAAGTACGCGGGCGAAGCCCTGCACCAACTCGAATTGGCTGCCGGCGTGGACTAGGCACGGTGCCTGATTCACTCGCCTGATTCACTTCTGGGCGCTGCCGATCGCGCTCAACGCGGCGGGGACGTGACCGTTCGACGTCGGTGCGAGGGCCGGACCGAGGCTGATCGCATTGGCGAGGATCTGCGCGTCGACGGGTGCGTACTTGATGATGTTGACGGCGTTGAGTGCGACGCCGAGTCCGTCCAGCTTGGCCCGGGACCGGCGCCTGACCTCGGCAAGCACGTCGGCATCGGTCTCCATCCTTCCGACTTCTTGCCCATAGATGCTCGACCGCAGCGCATTGGTCACGATCGCCAGCACTGTCTCGTCGAGATCGTCGGCGCGCATAGCTGCGCGGGCGACGCGATACGCGTCGGTCTGCACACGCCAGTTGACGTCGCAGCGGATGATCCATTTCTGGCGCACGTCATGGTGTGGATCTGCGCGGGTCGTTTCGATGTCCTCGGTGCGGCTCGTCCGGAGGTTCACCGAAATCTTGACGAGTCGCCAGACGAACGGAAATCGCACACCCGGCCGGCCTGGCCGCAGAATCTTGGGGCGGTCGCCGACCCAGTGCCGGACTACGACGCCGAGGCGCAACCACACACCGCGCTCGTTGCGCCGCACCGAGAAGAAGCTGAATCGAACAAGGCCGGCACCGGCAATGAGCGTACCGACATAGACAAGGCCCACCCAGGGGTTTCCTCCTGCGCCGGGCAATCCCCCGAGAACCCTGGTCAGCGGCTCGACAGTCACCGCACACACTCCAACTAGGCGGCCGCCGACGCCATTGTCGACGGTCGATTCAATTCTAATCCTTATTATCCTTAACTTAGCTAATTAGTGATCGGGCCACCGCATTCGCAGCGCAGATCGATCGCACGTGGATAAAGTTGAGCGATGAAGCAGTCACGCTCCGTGCTGGCTGTCATCGCGGCAATTGCGGCCGCAGTCGTTCTCAGCGTGACTCCGACCGCGCATGCACTTCCGGACACCGCCCCCGATCCCGGCGTGCCGCTCGCGGGTTTCTACACGCCGCCCAATCCCCTGCCGCCCGGTCAGCCTGGCGACGTCATCAAGACCGAACCGATGACCGTTTTGTTGGACCCGGTCCTCCGCGTGAAGCTCACGGATCGCGCCGAGCGAATCATGTATCGCAGCACGGATCTACACGGGAATCCGATCGCGATCACCGGCACTCTGGTCCGGCCGTTCGCGGAGTGGCCGGGCCCAGGTCCACAGCCGCTCGTCAGCCTCGCAGCCGGCACCCAGGGTGCCGGAGACCAGTGCGCGCCGAGCCACGAGATGGAAGCCGGCACCTTCTACGAATGGTTTGCGGTGACGCAACTCGTCGCGCGCGGCTGGGCGGTGGTCGTGACCGACTATCGCGGCCTCGGCACGCCCGGCGCACACACCATGCTCAACCGCGTCGATTCCGCCCACGCCGTGCTGGACGGGGCGCGCGCCGGCCGCCAGATCATCGGCCCTGGACCGGTCGGCATCGCGGGCTACTCCCAGGGCGGCCAGGCTGCCGCGGCGGCCGCAGAACTGCAACCGACCTATGCACCCGACCTCGCACTCGTCGGCGCCTATGCCGGCGCAGTTCCCGCGGACCTGTCCAAGAACGGCGGCAGGACCGAGATCGCCACGGCCGGCGCCGAGGTGGGCTGGCTGATCAACGGCCTGATCGAGGCCTATCCCGACCGCGCCGACGCCATTCGGGACCTGTTCAACCCGGCCGGAATCACCATGCTGGAGACGACGCGAAGGCAGTGCGGCTTCGACACCCTCATCCAGTACGGCTCGACCGAGACAACCGAATTCACCCGCGACGGCCGGCCGATCGCCGCGTACCTCGAACAGGAACCCATCGCGTCGCTGCTCGCCGACCAACGCGTCGGAAACTTGACCCCCACCGCACCGATACTGCTCGTGCACGGCTCGAACGACGACTCCGTGCCGACCTCACAAACCCGCCAACTGGCGGCCGACTGGACTGCAGGCGGTGCGAACGTCCAATTCACCGAGATCGACGGTCCGGCGCTGATTCCCGGCACGGGCGCCTCACATTTTCTTGCGAGCCTCCCCTCGCACGCTGACGGTGCGGAGTTCTTGGCGCAGCAGTTCGCGAGCTACTGATCGAAGACAGCTCGAACGGTGTCGGTCACTGGCAGCGATTGACACGCAAGGCGCACGCCTTTGTCGAGGTCGTACTTGTCGAGCGTGTCGTTGGCGAGCATCCGGACCTCGCCGGAGACGAGCGTGAATGCACAACCGCCACAGGAACCTTCGCGGCAGACGTACGGCGCGTCGATCCCCTCCCGCAAAAGCACGTCGAGCAAAGGGGTCTGGCGTGGCCACGACACAACATGCTCGTCGCCGTCCACTTCGGCCGTCACGGTCGCCACATCCGATCCGACCGGCTCGACCGAGGCAATCGGTGTGTCGAACGCATCCGACGACAGCGATACGAACACCTCTTTGTGGATCCGGTCGCGACTCACACCAGCGGCAGACAACGCCGACTCGGCGACGGCCATGAACGGCGCCGGCCCACACAGATAGGCGCGAGAGTTCTTGGGCACGGTCAATTCTGCGCGCAAACTCTCCGGGGTCGGTCGACCCTTGTCGCTCTCCAGCCAGTGCTGAACAGAGAGCCGTTTCGCAAACTTGCGTTGCAGTTCGGCCAATTCGGCGGCGAAGATGACCGAGTCACTGTCACGGTTCGCGTAGACCAGTTGGACACGGTTGCGATGCTCGGTGAGCGCAGTCTTGAGAATCGACATGACGGGAGTGATCCCGCTTCCGGCGGCGATCAGCACGAACGGTGCATCCCACTGCTTCGGAACGAAAACTCCTGCCGGACGCAAGGATTCGAGCTTCAATCCCGGTACCGCGTTGTCGCACAACCAATTCGACGCGAGCCCGTCGACCGTTCGCTTCACCGTGATCTGCGGATACCGGTCCAGCGCGGGCGCGCTCGAGAGCGAGTAGCAGCGCGATACCGCACCTTCCCCGCCGGGTATCCGCAAGGTCAGAAATTGACCCGGCTGATAGCGGAAGCCTGCCTCACCCCTGGGGAGGTCGAACTCCAGGGAAACGGCGTCATGGGTCTCCCTGATCACCCGCCTCACTTCGAGCGTGTGCCCGGTCGCTGTCGCAGCTGTGGTCATTTCACGGCCCTTCCGTTCGTGTCCACATAAGTGTGAACGACGAATGTGCCATTGACAACTGGCACATTGAACATGCAAGCTTTGCGGCATGACGAAAATCGGGTCAACGGAGACCTCTCGTTCGGCACTTGTCCATCCACCTGCCCTGCCGGAGTCAGCGTCGCTGCTCTCGCAGATCGCGGCGGACGCCACCTCGCTCGCAATGCGACCGATTCACTCGGCGTTGCCGATGAACCGCGCCGGAGTCTGGGCCGGCAGGCAGCTCGTCAAGTCGTTCATGACGACGCTGGGACCGCCCCTACCAGGCACAACAGTCGTCCCGGTCCGGCTTGGCCAGGTCGTGGGCGAATGGGTGCGGGCACCCGGAGTGCAGCAGGGCACACGTGCCGTCTACTACGTCCACGGCAGCGGATACGTCATCTGCTCGGCCCGAACCCATCGCGGGCTGGCCTCGCGGCTGTCGAAGTCGACAGGTTTGCCGGTGTTCGTCGTCGATTACCGCCTCGCGCCAGAACACCGCTTCCCCACCGCCGCCGACGACGTCGAAGCCGGTTACCGCTGGTTGCTCGACTGCGGTTTCGCCGGCAACGACATCGTGATCGCCGGTGATTCGGCCGGATGTCACCTCACGCTCGACCTCCTGCTCGAGAACGCCCGCACAGGGGTCCAGCAGCCCGCGGGTGTCGCGATGTTCTCACCTCTTCTCGATCTGACCTTCGAGCTGGCGGCGCAGCAAGAACGCGTTCGCAAGGATCCGATGATCACCTCGCGCGCCGCGCGCGACCTGGTCAGCCAATACACGGTCGGCCAATCCGACGACAACCCACGCCTACGGCTCGACATTCCGCACGGCACCATCCTCCCGCCGATCCTGGTCCAGGCAGGAGGCGCGGAAATGCTCAGCGCCGATGCGCGCGAACTACAGCGCATCGTGCGCGCCGCCGGCGGTCACTGCGAACTGGAAATCTGGCCTGGCCAGATGCACGTCTTCCAGGCACTGCCGCTGCTGATCCCCGAAGCGACGTCTGCGCTGCGGCGCGTCGCGACATTCCTCGCCGAATCGTTGCATCGCTCGGCCACGGCAGTGCAGGAAGTGAGCTGATCATGTTCGGACTCCACAATCTCTTCGGCGGCGGCGATCGCCTGTCGCACAACGCAAAAGCCGTCGTCACCGGTGCAGGTAGCGGAATCGGCAGGGCATTCGCACTGGAACTCGCTGCGCGCGGGGGTGAGGTCATCTGCGCCGACATCGATCTCGAGCGTGCGGAAGAGACGGTGCGGCTGATCGAGCGCACGCACAACGGCACCGCGCACGCATACTTCTGCGATGTGTCGCGCCGTGACGACATGGAAAACCTTGCGCTGCATACCGAAATGACCTTCGCGGGCCCGCCGACCCTGGTGATCAACAACGCGGGCGTCGGTATCGGCGGAACACCGGTCGGCGAGGTCGGCCTCGACAACTGGGAATGGGCGCTCGGCATCAACCTGTGGGGCGTTGTGTACGGCTGCGAACTCTTCACGCCGCAGATGCGTGCCGCGGGTCGCGGCGGCGTCATCAACGTTGCCTCCGCGGCGGGTTTCGCAGCAGCGCCGGGGATGGCGGCGTACAACACCTCGAAGGCCGCCGTGCTGTCACTGTCGGAAACGATGGCCGCCGAACTGCAAGGCAGCGGCGTCAACGTCACGGTCCTGTGCCCGACCTTCGTGAAGACCAACGTCGCACGCGACGGGCGAATCACGGCAGAGTCGTCCAAGTTGGCCGACACCCTGATGCGGTGGACCGGCTTCTCCCCCGACAGCGTCGCGAAGACAACGCTCGACGCTCATGACAAGGGCCGCCTCTACGTGCTGCCCCAATTGGATGCCAACGTCGTATGGCACCTCAAACGCCATCTTCCCGCGCAATACACCTATGGGCTCGGTTTGCTGAATCGCTTACTGCCCCAATCAGAACCAGCACACGAACCTATTTCGTCTTCCGACAGAACAGGAGTCTGACATGAACACGACTTTCGATTTCGACGACATGCTTGCCAAGATCAAGGACCGCCAGTGGGCCCTTGCCGACATCGACTGGGACGCACCGGGTGCGGAGACCCTGAGCCCTGAGCTGCACGCGAAACTCAAGCCCTTCATGGCCGACCTGATGTGGATCGAGAACGTCGGCGCGCGCGGGTTCGCCGCAATGGCGCAAAAAGCACCGACCGAAACCCTCAAGGACATCTACCGGCACTTCCACGCCGAAGAGCAGCGGCACGCGAACGCCGAACTCGCCCTGATGAAGCGCTGGGGCATGCTCGACGGCGACAAGATTCCCGAGCCCAACATCAACGTCAAGCTCGTCATCGACTTCCTCGACCGATACTCCGACGGAATGTCGCTGTCGTTCCTCGGCACCGTCATCCCGATGCTCGAGGTCGCCCTCGACGGTGCGCTGATCAAGTTCATCACTGACGAGGTACCGGACCCGATCGCCCAGGAAGTGTTCAAGAAGATCAACTCCGACGAATCCCGGCATCTCGCCACGGACTACGCGGTCATGGATCTGCTCGGGCACGCCAAGGCGCGCAAGCTGTTCATCGATCTCGTCGGTGGCTGGCTGAACCCGTCACTGATGATCGGAATCCTCAGCTACGTACCGCTTCTCAACAAGATGCGCGACAACATCGTCGAGATGGGTGTCGACGAGGAGCGCCTGTACGGCGCCATGAGGCGGTTCCGCGCAGTGGGCGAACGCAGCCCGGCGGCAAACCGGGTGCCCATGTACCAGATCGTGAAGTTCCACGGCAATATGGTCATCAACCGCAATCACCCGTATCACATCCTGGCGGATGCACTGGTCAAGCTGACCGCGCACTTCCCAGCCCGGTTGCTCGCGCAGCCGACGTGGTCCAAGGGCCTGACCTACGAGCCGGCCGCATGAGTACCGCGACGCCACTCGACGTGGCCATCATCGGCGGCGGCTTTGCCGGCATCGGCACTGCAATTCGGTTGAAACAGAAGGGAATCTCCAACTTCGCGATCTTCGAGCGCGGTGCGCGGGTCGGCGGAACCTGGCGGGACAACACCTATCCCGGCGCGGCATGCGACATCCCGTCACGGCTGTATTCCTACAGTTTCGCGCCGAATCCGAACTGGTCGCACACGTATTCCGGGAGCGAGGAGATTCTCGGCTACATCGATCGGATGGTCGACGATTTCGCTCTCCTCCCCCATATCCAGTTTGGGCACAACATCACCGGGGTCGAGTTCGACGAGGCCACGGGCCTCTGGACCATCGCCGCCGCAGGGCGCAAGCGCAATGTCAAGGCACGTTCGGTCGTGGTGGCCTCCGGCCCGCTGGCCAACGCGAGCCTGCCTGCGATCCGCGGCATCGAGACGTACGAGGGTCACAAGATCCACAGTGCACGCTGGGATCACGACTACGACTTCACCGGTAAGAAGGTCGCGGTCGTCGGCACCGGCGCGAGTGGCGTGCAGATCATCCCCGAACTCGTCGAGCGGGCGGCGTCGGTCAAGGTGTTTCAGCGCACGCCCGGCTGGGTCCTGCCGCGGTTCAACCGCAAGACCAATGGCCTGATGAAGCAGGTCTATCGGGACATCCCCGCCACCGAGTCGCTCGCGCGGCAAGCCTGGTTCTGGGGACACGAATCGGTCGCCCTCGGCGTCGTGTGGAACACCCCGCTCACCCGAGTGGTCGAGATGGTCGGTAAAGCGCACCTTCGTGCCCAGGTCAAGGACCCGTGGTTGCGCAGGCAGCTCACTCCGGACTTCCGCGCCGGCTGCAAACGCCTGCTCATGACAAGCGACTACTACCCCGCCCTGCAGCGCGACAATTGCACGCTCGTCACGTGGCCGATCGCGCGGATCTCGGAGAAGGGCATCCGCACGGTCGAGGGCATCGAGCACCAATTCGACTGCATCGTGTTCGCCACGGGTTTCGACGTCTCCAAGACGGGAACGCCGATTCCGATCGTCGGCAGGCACGGTCGCGTTTTGTCGGACGAATGGAGTGGCGGCGCCTACGCGTACAAGAGCGTGGCGGTTGCGGGTTACCCGAATCTGTTCTTCACCTTCGGACCGAACTCGGGTCCGGGGCACAATTCGGCGCTCGTCTACATGGAGGCCCAGATCGACTACCTCACCGACGGCATCCACACGCTGCTCGAGCAGAATCTGCAGACCATCGACGTGCGCCGCGATCTGCAGGACCGCTACAACGAGCGACTCCAGAAGAAGCTCGCTGCCACGACCTGGAACTCGGGTTGCAAGAGCTGGTACCTGACCGAGGACGGTTTCAACCCGTCGATGTTCCCCGGTTTCGGCACACAGTTCGCGAATCAGTTGGCGACCTTCGAACTCGGCGACTACATCGCAACGTCTGCCGAGAACGCGCCGACCAGGCATATTCCACGCGCTGCCCCTGCGCTCGGCTAATGTCGGCCTTTCACGTCGCGCCCGTGCCCGTGGTCCTCGGTAGAACGGGGGCACGGGCGCTACGCGTCATCGGCGTACGGCCGGGAGCGTGGAAGGGGTCGATGAAGATGGTCGAATACCGCATCGACGACCTCGCACGCGCGGCCAACACCACCACGCGTAATGTCCGCGCCTATCTCGAGCGCGGTCTGCTACCGCCGTCCACGAAACGAGACGGCCGGGCGCTCCTCTACGACGACAGCCACCTCGAGCGTTTGAAGATCATCGACGCGCTGCTGCAACGCGGCTTCACCACAGCGCACATCGCCGACTTCATCACCAGCTGGGAGACCGGGAAGAACCTCACCGAAATCCTCGGTCTGCAGCACGCTGTCACCGCCGCCTGGGGCAGCGAGCAAGCCGACGAAGCGCTCGAAGTACCGCGCGAACTCGTCGACACCTTCCTCGGTTCGACGGACGGAAAGATCCTCGACCGGCTGAGCGCGATGGGCCTTGCCCGGCAGGAAGACGAGAAGGTGATTTTCACCGAGCCGAAGCTCCTGGAAGCGTTCGGCGAACTGCACACGTACGGCTTCGAGCTGGGCAGCATCGTCGAGCTGTACTCGGCGGTCACCGACCGCGTCGACGACATCGCCCAGATGATGATCGACGAAGCGAAAACGCAGATCACGCGGCAGTTCGGTGTCGGCTGGCTCCCGGCCGACGACGAGGACGTCACGAATACGACGGCAATGTTGAACAACCTTCGCGAAATCGGGACCACCGTGGTCCACGCGCGGTTGGCGCAGGCACTCGAACGCACACTCCACAACGTCCTCGGCGACTACCTCGCGGCCGCGGCAGCCAAACACGCAACCGGAGAGCAGCCCCGGCAGTAATTTTTGTGGGACGCTCGAGGAATGGTGGCCCGGTTCATCGCCGCGATCTCGATTGCGCTCGCATTGCTCGCGTCGTCGGTCACAACCGCGCATTCCGCACCGGCGAAGAATCCCGGCGCAGTTGTGTCCGTCGGGGATCTACCGCGCGATCAGTGGATTTCAGGCGCCCAGCAATCCCTGCTGATCGAGTACTGGTCGGTGGGGCCCACGGGCGAACCGATGCTCAGCTCGGGTTCGCTGTTCATCCCCGACGGAGTTGCGCCGACGGGCGGCTGGCCGATTCTGGCTCGTGCGCACGGAACGACCGGTGTCGGGGACGAGTGCGCGCCGACCGTCATAGGTCCTGGGCAAGAGGTCAAAGATTACATAACCCGTTGGCTCAATTCAGGATTTGCCGTCGTCGCGACCGACTACGTCGGCCTCGGCACTCCTGGGGTCCACCCGTACCTCGACGGTGCGTCCGCGGCGCACAGTGTGATCGACAGTGTTCGGGCCGCCCGCACGATCGACGACCGGCTGTCCCGCAAATGGGGCGTGATCGGAATTTCCCAGGGCGGCCATGCATCGATGTTCACCGCCCACATGGCAACCGCCGTAGCACCCGAACTCGATTTCCGGGGCACGGTGGCCATGGCACCGCCGTCGAACCTCGAATCGGTCACCCCACTGCTCGGTCCGTATGTTCCGCGGATTCCGCTCGAAGGTACGACCTCCTATTTCGCCTACGTCATGTACGGACTGCGCGCGGCGCGCCCCGACCTCGACGTCGACAGCTATCTGACCCCGCGCGGTGTCGAGGTCCTCGACCAATTGGGTGAATTGTGCATCGGCGCGGCGGACGAGATGCTCCGCGACACATCGCTGGGCGAGCTCTTCTCGCGCCCCCTGCTCGATTCGCCGCTCGTCGGTGCCCTGCACAAGATGCTGCACATTCCGACGTCGGGCTACGACCGCCCGATCATGCTCGCGCAAGGACTCGAAGACGAAGTCGTGCCGCCGCTCTCGACCGCGAAGCTCTACGCGGAACTGCTCGCCAACCGCGTCGATGTCACACCGCGTGTCTACCCGACCGACCACATCGGATTGTTCGCCGAGTCCCAACCCGACGCAATTCGTTTCATGTTGACCGTCTTCGACATGGGGTAGCCCGCCAATCTGACAGCGTGTCCGGTGCGAATCCCTTCGAGGTCGATCTACTACGACGGGAATCCACGTTCATGTCAACCACGCTCACCGAACGACCGCCGCAAGAACGCCGGGTCAAGCGGCGATATACGGCAAGTGCCGTCACGGGAATCATCGCGGCAGCCGTCGTCATCGGTATCGGGGAACTGGTTTCCGTTCCGATTGCGGCCAACAGTTCGCCGTTCTTCGCGATCGGAAACACCACCGTCGACCGAGCCCCGGAATGGGCACGCAAGTTCGCGATCGACACATTCGGGACCAACGACAAACAGGCGCTGTTCGTCGGGATGACGATCGCGATGATTCTCGCGGGCGCACTGATCGGAGTCGCCGAACGGCTGAAGAAGTGGGCCGGCGCCGCCGCGCTCGTCCTGCTGGGCTTCGTCGCCGTCTATGCGGCAATGCAGCGCGTCACCGCGGACTGGACGTATGCGATTCCGTCGATCGTCGGGGTCGTGTGCGGCGCCGCGACGCTCGTCGTGTTGATCCGCGCCCTCGATTCGCCCGAGGATGCCGAGACCGCTACTGCCACAACCTTTCTCCCGCGGCGGCGATTTCTTGCACTTGCCGCGGCAGGGGCGGCCGTTGCCGCATCGACAGTCGTCGCCGGTAGGTACATCCGGGAGCGGCTGGTGAACATCGTTGCCGACCGCGAAAACTTCCGCCTGCCGTTCGTCAGCAACAAGGCCGAACCGATCGCACCGGGCACCGATATCAGCGTGCCGGATTCGACGTCCTTCATCACACCCAACGCGACGTTCTACCGCATAGACACCGCCCTGCAGGTCCCCCAACTGACGACGCAGGAATGGCGGCTGAAGATCCACGGCATGGTCGACAACGAAATCACGATCGACTGGGACGACCTGACCAAACGCGTGCCGATCGAGCGGATCATCACGCTCACGTGCGTGTCCAACGAGGTCGGCGGACCACTCGCCGGAAATGCGACCTGGATCGGTTACCCGATCAAGGACATCCTCGATGAAGTCGGCGTGCAGGCCGATGCGGACATGCTGTTGTCGACGAGCATCGACGGCTGGACCTCGGGCACACCCGTCGAGATTCTGCGCGACGGTCGCGACGCCATTCTCGCCGTCGCGATGAACGGCGAACCGCTACCGCTCGAGCACGGCTATCCGGTCCGCCAGGTGGTTCCCGGACTCTACGGGTTCGTGTCGGCCACCAAGTGGGTTGTCGACTGGGAGTTCACGCGATTCGACCGGGCGGAGGCCTACTGGACGAAACGTGGCTGGGGTGACCGTGCGCCGATCAAGACCGCGTCACGAATCGACGTCCCGATGTCGCTCGCCCCGGTGGCTCCGGGTCCGGTGCTGATCGCAGGCACCGCATGGGCCCAGCACCGGGGAATCGCCAAGGTGGAGATCAGGATCGACGACGGCCCGTGGCAGGAAGCAACGCTCGCTCCGCAGTACTCGATCGATACCTGGCGGCAGTGGACCTGGCAATGGGACGCCACCCTCGGCAACCACGTCGCGCAGGTTCGGGCGACCGATCTCGCCGGCGATGTGCAGATCGAAGAGCGCGTACCGCCCATCCCCGGCGGGTCGTCGGGCTGGCACACCCGCACGTTCATCGTTCGCTGAATCACTGCCCCGGCGCTGACTACAACTGCCCTCGCGCTGACTACAACTGCCCGGCGCGCGGCTGACGGCGCAGGAGCTTGAACCGCCGCTGTGCGAGCACCAGCACGGCGGCGGTCAGCACCAGGAATCCGCCATGCACGAACGATCCTGCACAGGCGAGCAAAAGGACTGCCGCGAACCAAGATTCGAGGATCCTGTCACGGTCGCGGGGGACGTCTTCCGCCGCAGGAACGTCCCACGGAAAAACGAGCACCCACCGGCTGGTCGGCCGGTGGGTGCTCGCTGTCGAATCCACTGTTGTTCCGGTGTGATCAGCTCGCCGGGGTGAGGACCGTGTCGATGAGGTACACGGTCGCGTTGGCGGTGTGGACGCCGCCGCAGATCACTGTCGAATCGTTGACCTTCAGGTTGTCGCCCGATCCGGAGACCGTGACCTTTCCACCCTCGACCGTCGCGTGCTCACCGGCGATCGCGTCGGGCGCGATCTGTCCCGGAACCACGTGGTAGGTGAGGATCTTGGTCAGCAGCGGCGCGTCGGTCTTCAGCGTTTCGATCGTCGCGGGATCGACCTTCTTGAAGGCGTCGTCGACCGGCGCGAACACTGTGAACTCGCCACCGTTGAGGGTGTCGACCAAGTTCACTCCGGGGTTGAGCTGTCCGGATACCGCGGCGACGAGCGTCGTGAGCAGCGGGTTGTTCGACGCGGCGACTGTTACCGGGTCCTGGGCCATGCCCGAGACCGAGCCGGCGCCGCTGGGCACCTGGCTGGCGTACCCGGCGCAGCCGGCGCCGACCAGATCGGCGGCGGGATCTGCAGACTCGCTCGTCATCGCCGCAGCCGTCGTCGCGCTGCTCTCGCTATTGGACGAAGAGGAGCTGTCGTCGCTCGAACAGGCCGACAACCCGACAAGTGCCACTGCCGCGATGCTCGCAGTTGCGATGGTGCGGTTCACGATGCGCATGTAAAAGCTCCTTGATGATGTTTGGATCGAAGAGTGATCGGTGATGTGTCGGGAGGGGATTCGGGGCAGGTAGGCGAACGGATCGAATGAGATCGCCACAACCTGAATCGAATTCCCGCGCCGCAGAACTGTGCCATCCATCCAGCCGTCAGCACCGAATCCACAGTGCTAGACGGGCCGCGCGAAAGTCTTCGTCGTGACTCGACAGGTCACCGATCGTAAGGCGACATGACCAGCTATGAGTGACCTATCTCAGGTCCGGCCCTTCGACGACGGGCGCGACCTCATCGCGCTCGCATATCCGTACGCACTCGACGCGATCGGCGATTCCGAAAGGGACCAGATCGCACGCCGGCTCGCGTTCGTCGACGACGAGGTCCGCCGCGCTTTCGCGAAAGTCGTCGATGACGTGCACGACATCATGGCGCTGCTTGCGATCGCCGGCGCCACAGCGCCGCCGCCACGGTTGCGTCGCACGATTCTCGACGCGCTCGACCCTCCGCCCCGAATGACCGACCTGCGATGAACTTCTCGACCCTCCGCCCCGAATGACCGACCTGCGATGAACTTATTGTGGAGTCGTCTGCGTAGGTAAATGTCGGCGCAAGCGTCGCCAGTCAGCAAAGGAGCTGCGCTATGGGCAAGACCGTGCACGCGTTCGGCGACGACGCGCTCGGCGATCTCGACGCGGTCGGGATCGCGGCGGCAATCCGGTCCGGCGAGGTCAGCAGGATCGAGGTGATCGATGCGGCCATCGACCGGGTCGAACGAGTGAATCCCCACATCAACGCCATTGCCTACGCAGCCTTCGAGCGCGCGCGGGTTGCGGCTGCGGGACCGCACACGACAGGCCCGTTTTCGGGTGTGCCGTCATTCGTCAAGGACAACAACGATGTTGTGGGTCTGCCAACCTGTTTCGGCTCGGCTGCGTTCAAGGTCCGGCCTGCGAAAAAGAACAGTCCGCCCGCAGAGCAGTTCTTGCAGCAGGGCTACGCGATACTCGGCAAGTCGACACTGCCCGAGTTCGGCTTGACCGCCAGCACCGAGTACATCGACCGACCGCCGACTCGCAATCCATGGAACGTCGACCGCTCGGCCGGTGCGTCGTCGGGTGGAGCGGCGGCCCTCGTGGCCTCCGGTGCGGTACCAGTTGCGCACGCGAACGACGGGGGCGGTTCGATTCGGATACCGGCGGCCGTCAACGGTCTGGTGGGCTTGAAGCCGACTCGGGCACGCCTTCTCGATCAGCCCGGCGTTCGGCAGCTGCCGGTGAACCTGGTCGGCGAGGGAATCGTCAGCCGGTCGGTGCGCGACACCGCTCATCACCTCGCGGCAATGGAACGCACGTACCACAATCGCGAGCTGCCCGCAGTCGGACTCGTCGAAGGTGCCGCCAAGCGGCGGCTGCGGATCGGTGTCATCACCTCGCATGCAACCGGTGACGCCCTGGACCCGGAAACTGTTGCCGTCACGAATGTTTGCGCCGATATGTTCGCCGATCTCGGCCATTCCGTCCGTGCGATCGAGCCGCCCGTTGGGTCCCAGTTCGCAACAGATTTCAAGCTCTACTGGGGAATGCTCGCAGTCCTGATGTCTGCGTCGGCCCAGCTTCGGCACGGCTTCGATTTCGATCCCCGCCGGCTCGATCCGGTCACCCGCGGACTCGCGAAGATGTGGACCCGCAACTCTTTTCGGACCGTGGCAACGCTGCGGAGGTTGCGGGCGGCCACCCAGATCTACGATGACACGTTCAGCAATCTCGACGTCGTTCTCAGCCCGACGCTGAGCCACCCGGCACCTGAGATCGGCTACCTGAGTCCCGAAGTACCGTTCGACGAACTGTTCGTCCGGCTGCAGCGCTACGTCGCCTTCACGCCGTTGAACAACGTCGGCGGCGGTCCCGCCATCACCCTGCCGAGCGGCATGACGGCCGGCAATCTGCCTGGCTCCATCCACTTGTCGGCCGCGCGCGGCGACGAGCGCACCCTGCTCGAAATGGCGTACGAATTCGAGGAAGCACGGCCTTTTCCGCGAATCCGCGCGGTCACGGCCGCGGTGTGATGCCGCTGGTCGGCGCAGATGAGCTAGCGTTTCGGAAATGAATCGACGATTCCTCGTCCGCAGATCGATCGCTCGCGCCGCCCTTCGGGCAGCGCGCTGGAATGTGACGGGAACAGTGCCACAGAAGGGCATACTCGTCGGCGCTCCGCACACGTCCAACTGGGACTGGGTCGCGACGATCCTGATGAGCTGGAGCCAGAGCACCCAGCCGACGATCATGGTGAAGAAGGAACACTTCAAGGGACCGTTCGGACCGCTGTTGAAGTCGACGGGCAGCATCCCGATCGACCGCAAGAACCCGGGCGAGACCGTGCGGGAGTTGCTCGCACACGCCGAGGGCAACGAGAACTTCTGTCTCGCAATCGCTGCCGAGGGCACGCGCAGCAAAGCCGAGTACTGGAAGTCGGGCTTCTACCGCATCTCTGCGCAAACGGGCTTGCCGATCGCGCTCGGCTTCATCGACGGACCGACCCGCACGGTCGGGGTGGGACCGATCTTCACACCGACCGGCAATGTCACTGACGACATGAACCGAATCCGCGAGTTCTATGCCGACAAGCTGGGAATCAACCCCGAAATGCGCACCGAACCGCGACTACGCGAGGAGGGCGAAACCGGCTAGCGCCCAATGGCGCGGTGCTAGGCTCCTGTGACCTAGATCACCCACCGAAGTGTGTCGGAGGTTAGCCATGACCGGCGTATTGGACGACCGCTTCGAGGCCGCCGAGAAAATTTCCAACCGGCTCCTGAAGTCGTCGATAAAGCAATCCTTCGATCCGTGGACCGATATCGATTGGGAAGCACCGCTCGTCGCGGACGCGCCGTTTCTGCCGCTGAACCGGTCGACCCTGTATGGGACCGACCTGTGGGAGGAGATGACTCCGGAACAGCGAATCGAGTTGACGCGCCACGAAAGTGCGAGCATTGCCAGCTCCGGCATCTGGTTCGAAATGATCTTGATGCAACTCGTTCTGCGCGGCGCCTACGACCTCGACCCTCGCACCGCGCATATGCATTGGGCGCTGACGGAGATCGCGGACGAGTGTCACCACTCGATCATGTTCGGCAAAGCCCTTGCGCGGACCGGGATGCCGGCGCATCGGCACTCCAAGGTGTTCAACGAACTGGGCCGCGTCTTCAAGACCCTCACCTCGGGACCGAGCTCCTACGCCGGAATCCTGGTCGCCGAGGAAATTCTCGACGAAGCACAACGCGAAATGATGATCGACGACACGGTGGAACCCCTGGTCCGGCGCGTCAGTCAGATCCATGTGACCGAAGAGGCCCGCCATATCCGCTTTGCCCGCGAACAGATCGCGGACATGATGAAGCAGGGCATGGATCCTGCGGAACTGCTTGCCCAGCAGACACTGTGCGCTCTGGTCGGCTTCATGATCGTCGAGTCGCTCATCAGTCCCGGCGTCTATGCGGCGGTCGGACTCGACACGAAGAAGGCACTCAAGGCAGCCGCGAACAATCCGCATGTCCACCAGACCCGCGCCGACTGGGGCAAGAAGGTCGTCGAGTTCCTCGGCGAGAACAACCTCATCGGCGGTCCGGCCGCGGGCCTGTGGCGCGCGAGCTATCTGATGACGGACGCCGACGTGGATCGCGGCGTGATCGGCAAGGGCGTCGACACCGGTACCGCGGCTGCGCTGAAGGCGGCCGCGGCGGTCCTTACGAACATCCCGGGCCTGCACAAGCTCAACCGCGGCACGGTGGCCGGAATCGGACGCGGACCCGGCAAGACACCGAAGAAGCCGAAAAAGCCGAAGGCACCGAGTTCCTCGAGTGCCGACTCGAAAAGTGCCCTCGGACTGAGCATCAGCGACCTGACCGACCCGATCCGCACCATCACCGACTCGTCTCCCGTGCAGGCCTTGCGCCGCGCGACCGGGTTTCTCCCCTGGGGATTGATCGGTGACCCGCTGGCACCGTCGGAGCGGCCGCGAACGAAACCTGAGTCGTCGAAGAGCGTGCACCGCCTCACCGTCGCTGACATTCAGAAGCTCACCAGCGATAGTGTTGCCGTAACATTCAGCGTCCCAGACGATTTGGCGGAGACCTACCGCTACGTGCAGGGCCAGCACATCACCATCGAAGCCCTCGTCGGTGGCGAGCGCCTGCGCCGAAGCTATTCCGTCTGCTCCCCCGTGTCCGCGCAGACCCTGCGAGTCGGCGTGAAAAAGGTGCCTGGCGGAGCGTTCTCCACCTATGTCGTGGACACCCTGACGGCCGGCGACGAAGTCGACGTCGTACCGCCGGCCGGTCGGTTCTACACCGAACTCGATGCGATCAACACCCACCATTACGTCGGCGTCGCGGGCGGCAGCGGCATCACGCCGATCCTGTCGATCCTCACCAGCGTGCTCGAAGAGGAGCCCGGCAGCCGATTCACCCTGTTGTACGCGAACCGCGACCGCGATTCGGTGATGTTCTTCGACGAGCTCGCCGATCTCGAGCGGCTGTATTCGGATCGACTGTCGATCCTGCACGTCCTCGAGGAGGGCGGACACAGCGGCGGCGCCTTCGCCAACGGGCGAATCGACGCCGACCGGCTCGCTGCGGTCGCGTCATCGAGCGATGTGGCGCACTGGTTCCTCTGCGGGCCCGCACCCATGACCGAGGCAGCGCGAGATACATTGCGCGCGAACGACGTAGCGAGTTCGACGATCCATCTCGAGCTGTTCAACACGATCGGCGCTTCGGCACCCGGCAAGACCGCCACCAAGGCCGCACCCGCCGATGCCGCGACTGGCGCGCAGCTGCGCTTCAGCTTCGAGGGTGCGGACGAGACTATTCGGCTCGAGGACGGCGAACTGCTCCTCGACGCGGCGCTTCGGACGGGTCAAGACATTCCGTGGTCGTGCCGCGAAGCTGTGTGCGGCATGTGCCGGGCGAAGGTCTGCTCCGGCCAGGCGACGCCGATGCTGGAGAACCACACGTTGACCGATGACGAAGTCGAAGCGGGCTTCATCCTGACCTGCCAGACACACGCGGCCACCGCCGAACTCCAACTGGACTACGACGCCTGACCGAACGGCGCCTTGCGGCGTCGTTCACCCCCGGGTGAGGACTGGACCGACCGCCTGAGCTACCCGCGGCGTGTCGTCGGCGCGGCGCACACGCCCGCGGCGTGTCTGCATCGCGGGAGGTCACGACGCGAGAACGATCGAGCGCGTATCGATCACAAACCCGTGAGGACAGACCGTTGACCACACCCGTCGACACCCCAGCCACTGCCACCCCAGCGCCCTCCTCCGCCGTACTACGGCGCACCCTCGTCGCAGCCGTCGCGATCACCGTCGTGATCGTCTGCGCCAGCTTCGTCCTGTCGTTCTCGGTCCTGTGGGATCTCGCGACGATGGCAGGGCTGCCCCACGAGTTGTCCTGGATGTGGCCCGTCGTCGTGGACGGCACGATCCTGCAGGCAACGATTTCGGTCGTCGCGCTGGCGCCCTACGATGACCAGCGCCGCGGGCGCCGATTCTTCTGGGGCGTGCTCGCGGTTTCTGCCCTCATCAGCGTCGCGTCGAACGCACTCCACGCGTTCGTCGCCGCAGATGCTGCTCTACCGCCGGCGTTGGCTGCCGCCATCGCAACCGTCGCTCCGATTTCGCTCCTCGCGGCGACCCACGGGATAGCTGTTCTGTCCCGGCTGCGGGTCCAGACACCGGACCTCGTTGTGGTCGCCGGCGCCGACGTCCTCGCTGCGGATCCTGTTCTGCCGGAAGAGGAACCGACCCCCGTACCCGCCGCCGAACCGACTGCCGAACAAGTCGCCGACGAACCGCCCGCAGACGGCAAGCATTCCGCTCCGGAGCCCGAGACGTCGGACAACTGGCGCCGGGTCGCTGCCGAGATGGAACGCCAGCAGCTGACCACCCGACCCTTCGACGAGGTCACCAAAATCCTGCAACTGCGATACGAGCTCGAACTGTCCAAGACCCAGATCGCACGTGAGCTCGCGCTGCACCACTCGACCGTGGGACGTGTCCTCGACGCGTCGGCATCGGTGCTGCGCCCGCATTCGACTGCAGGCTTCGAGGGTCCGCGGCCGTCGCGTGTGCGGAAAGACCCGGCTGCCGGGGTTCTGTCGGCAGTTCGCTGACGCGGACCCGTCCGGTCGACGGTCCGGCTCCGAACGCGAAGTATGACGACTGCGATCAGAGGCTATGTGTTGGTGCTGCCGGGCGGTAAGCCCGAGAGCACGCTGCGCTCACGTCCCTGGCACGCGGCGAATCTCCGAATGGTGTTCGTGGCACGTTCCTTGCGTCGCAAATTGGGCAGGACGGTTGTCGTCGAACGCGTTCGGTACCGGCGCCGCGGCTGGAACAAGCCCACTCTCGACGCTGTCCACGACGCCAAGAGGGCGGTCGAGAGGGCAAAGGCACGCTGCCCGAATGTGCCCATCGTGCTTGTCGGCCATTCGATGGGCGGCCGCGTCGCGGTCCATCTCAGCACCGATCCGGCGGTGAGTGCCGTTGCCGCACTGGCGCCTTGGTGGCCTGATCAGGACGCCGACCGGGTACCGGAAAATTGCGGGTTGTTCGTCGTGCACGGCACCGCGGACACGTGGACCGACCCGATTGCGTCCCGCACCCAAGTGGAAGCAGCGCATCTGCGCGGGGTCGCTGCAACCTGGTTGGGCATCGACGGCGCCGGCCACTACATGCTGTCGAATCCGAAGTACTGGCATGCCCTGACCGCGACCTTCGTCGCCGATCAGCTGGAAAGGCGCGACCGGATCAAGCCGACGGCGTTGCCTCCACCACGAAGCTGACCGTTGTCGCGGTGCTACCTCCGAAATTCAACGTCGCGAAGCGACGCGCGCCCTCTACCTGGTAGTCGCCTGCAGTTCCGCTCACCTGCTTGGCTGCGTCCGCGACCATGCGGATACCACTTGCGCCGACCGGATGCCCGCCACCGATCAGTCCGCCGCTCGGGTTAATCGGGAAGACGCCGCCGATTTCGATATCGCCGTTCTCGATCGCCTTCCACGACTCCCCCGGACCTGTCAGCCCGATGTGATCGATCGCGAGGTACTCACTCGGTGTGAAGCAGTCGTGCGTTTCCAGCCCAGCCACGCCGTCGAGATCGGTTCCTGCCCGGTCGAACGCATCCTGCACCGCGTCGCGGACATGCGGCATCACGTACGGATTGCCGCAATCACGCGCAAACTTCTGCTCGAGCCCCAACCCGACCGTTCTGTGCCCCCAGCCGGTGATGACCCCCAGGGCGCGGTCGGCGAGTTCGGGGTGCGCAGCAACGTAGGAGTCCGTCGCGAGCATGACCCCGGCGGCGCCGTCGGTGACCTGGCTGCAGTCGTATCTGCGAATCCGGCCCTCGATCACCGGGTTGGACGCGTCGTCGCTGTTCGCCAGATCGCCGACGGTCCAACCGCGCGTCTGAGCCAACGGATTTCGCTTCGCGTTGGCGAAATTGGTCTGTGCGATGCTATGCAGGTGGGCGTCGTCGAGCCCGAAACGACGATCATATTCTTCGGCGACCTTGTCGAACATGTAGGGCCACATAAACTTTGCGTCGCCGCCCTCGTGCCCGACCCAGGCCGCTGCTCCGAGGTGACCCGCCGCGTCGTCGCCGGGGACGGTCTTCTCCAACTCGAGCCCGAGGACAAGCGCTGTGTCGTAGTGGCCGGACTTCAGATCGGCCATCGCTGCGAGTATCGCGATACTCCCGGATGCGCACGCGGCTTCGTGCCGTGCGGCGGGCACACCCCACAGTGCCGGTTCGACGGTGGCCGGCATGGCACCGAGATGGCCCTGTCCCGTGAACAACTGCCCGAATGCATTACCGACATGCACGACGCCGACCGCGTCCGGACCTTGCCCTGCAGACGTCAGCGTGCCGTCGACGACTTCGCGCGTCAGGTCCGAAAAATCGCATCCTTCGCGCGTGTAGTTGCGTGCGAAATCCGACTGGTAAGACCCGAGGATCCAGATGTGTGTGCTCGTCACGTCACTCCTCCAGCGATATCCGCCTGCTGCGCCAATGTTACCTACGGGCGATCCGTAGTAGTGCGGCGCAGACTCTGCAGGGCGTAGAATGCTGGATAGGTTGAGCACACAGCCACTGGGGATACGTTTGATTCCAGGGCTGAACTCCCGGTTTGTTTGGCCAGCAATTCGACGAAGTGCCGGAAATCCGGCCGCGTTCCCAGTTCACGATCTGCAGTGAACGAAATAGGTGGCGAACTTGTACAAAGATATTCCGATCGAACGTTTCAGTGTCCGAAGTACTTACACCTCCCGCAGTAGCTTTCTCGATGTCGACCCCGCTGAACTCGCGACCTTTCGGGCCGAACGAATAAGTTCAGCTCTGGTGCTGATTGCCGTCCGTGGTGAACTCGATCTGTCGACGACACCGTCGGTCCGCAGCTTCCTCGATTGCCAACTGGTCGAAGGACGGAAGTACGTCCTCGATTTCAGCGCCGTCGATTTCATTGGTACAGATGGCCTTTCGGTGCTGTTCGCCATGGATGCGCATTGCGGCGGAGTGGGCGAAGGCTGGGCACTCGTAACAAGCCGCGCAGTCCGGTGTCTGTTGCGCGCCACCGAACTCGAAAGTCGCTTCCCGGCGTTCGAGTCGACTGGAGCAGCGATAGCGTCGCTTCGCGGCGCTGCATGCGGGTCGGAAGGAGCCGACGAACTCGCGATCTCGCAGTAGATCGCCGGCGGCACCGGCGCTCGACTCACCGCGTCGCTGTTCGGCCGCGAACACCGCCGTTCCCGAACCTGCATGCCTATTCTGAGAGCTGAGCGGCGCGTCGGCTGTGCACCGAAATTGCAGTCACGGCTTTCGTTTGCTGGTCGATCAGCGGTCGAGGGAGGTTGTGGACGGGCGGCGACGGGAACAATTGTGGCGAGCAGTTTCACAGGGCACAGGTGTTCCCGGACAGGAAAATTGGGCTGAGACAGTCTGCGCAGCGTGCGTCGAACTACTCAGCGGAATAGACGCTGCGGCCCTCACCTTGCGCGCAACCGCACGTGCGCAAGACATGCTCGGCGCGAGTGAAGCCTGGGCCGCAGCTCTCGACGACCTGCAGTATTCACTGGGCGAAGGCCCCGGGATCGATGCTTTCACAGCAGGTGGGCCCGTTTTGGTGAACGACCTCAGCGTCGACGAAGCACGCTGCCGGGGTTTTCCGATGCTGCGGCAGCAAGTGGCGCTGCTGCAGCTTTCGCTTTCCCCCTGCAGTTGGGCGGCATCCGACTCGGCACCCTGGATTTGTACCGGCGTCGCGTTGGCGGCTTGTCTTCTCGAACGGTCGCCGACGCTGCTGTATTCGCCGACCTCATCACGCTCGCCCTCCTGCAGCAGGCAGATCGCGCCGACCTGACGGGTGCGGAATGGATCCGTCCGGAAGGTTCGTACCAGGACGTGAATGTGGCCACCGGAATGCTCGCCGCGCGCCTGCGAATAACCCTGGACGACGCCTTCGTCCGACTGCGTGCGCACGCATTCAGCCAGAACAGGCCCCTGCTGGACGTAGCTCGGGATGTGCTCGAACATCGCATTCAAATGGATGAGCTCCGTGATTGAATCCGAACGAGATCGGACGGTGTCGTTGCCCCTACGGAGCTTCCCGCCGACCAGGCCTAGCCACTGTTCGAGGTGGTCGCACTTGCGCGATTGCGCTAGGGCATCGACCCCGCGAGTAAGTACAAGCCGACCGCGATGATCCCCACCACGGGCACGAACGCGGCCGTCAAGTAGCTCCAGTCGCTGTTTCGACGCCAAAAGCGCTGCAGAATACCAACTTTCGGTGGCCGCCAGGCCTTGGCACGTGTCGTGCCTTCCCGAATCGGCACCAGAGCCGATTCCACACTCAGCGAAAAATGGACTCCGTGCGCGGCTCCGCGAAAACGTGCCGCTGGTCCTGCCAACAGTTGCATCCGAATGGCCCCCGACCGACCGTGTTGGATTATGGACGTGACTGGGCTGGTTTCTCAACCCGCATCACGAGCGTATAACCGATTCCCCTGTCCGGTGGGTGTTTTGGGCCTCTCATCTGCGGAAATAGGTGGACACCCGACCAGTTGCCCTACACGGTTTCAGACGACTGCCGGGCGGGCACCCTATTGCCGTGAAAGATCCGGTAGCCAAAGAGTTGATTTCCCGGCATCTGGAGTCAGGCGAAATGACCCCCGGCGAAGAAATCGCCATTCGAGTGGACCAAACCCTGACTCAAGACGCCACTGGCACGCTGGTCATGCAGGAACTCGAGGCAATGAACCTCGACCGTGCACAAACCGAAGTCAGCGTGCAGTACGTCGACCACAACCTGCTGCAGGCAGATGAGAAGAACGCGGAAGATCACGCCTTCTTGCGTTCGGCCTGCCGCCGCTACGGATTGTGGTTCTCCAAACCTGGAAACGGCGTGTCCCATCCGACGCACATGAAACGGTTCGGTAAACCGGGCAAGACGCTGATCGGTTCCGACTCACACACGTGCGCCGGCGGCTCACTCGGCATGCTGGCGATCGGCGTCGGCGGGCTCGAAGTGGCGAGCGGGATCGCCGGCGAGCCGCTCTATCTTCGAATGCCCGAAATCTGGGGAATCAGACTCGAAGGCGAACTACCGCAATGGGTTTCAGCCAAGGACGTCATCCTGGAGATGCTGCGGCGACATGGGGTGAAAGGTGGCCTCAACCGGATTATCGAATATCACGGACCCGGCCTTGCGAGCCTGACCGCGATGGACCGCCACGTGATCGCAAACATGGGCGCCGAGCTCGGCGCCACGGCGAGCGTGTTTCCCGCCGACGACGCAGTTCGCGAATTTCTCCGCGCCGAGGGACGCGAAGACGATTTCAGCGAACTCGTCGCGGAGGATGCCGACTACGACGTAACCGACGAGATCGATCTGTCGGCGTTGGAGCCGCTGATCGCGAAGCCGTCGTCGCCGGGCAACGTCGTTCCGGTTCGCGAGGTCGCCGGCGAACCCGTGAGCCAGGTCGTCATCGGTTCGTCGGCCAACCCCGGCCTCCGAGACTTCGCGATCGCCGCGGCGATCGTCAAGGGCAGGCAGACCGGCGACGCCGTGAGCTTCGACGTGAACCCGAGTTCGCGCGAAATCTTTGCCGACCTCACGAAGATGGGGGCCACGCTGGACCTCATTTCGGCGGGTGCTCGTATCCACCAGGCCGGCTGTATGGGGTGTATCGGCATGGGCCAGGCGCCCGCGGCGGGCGCGAACTCGCTACGGACCTTTCCACGCAACTTCCCGGGTCGCTCTGGGACCAAAGAGGATTCGGTGTGGCTGTGTTCTCCCGAGACCGCAGCCGCAGCGGCTTTGACCGGAGTCATCACCGATCCCCGCGACCTACCGGAGAAGGTCGGCGTCGAGTACCCCGAACTCGACCTACCCGAGGAATCGACCGTCAACACCGACATGCTCGTCGCGCCGCTCGAGGCCGACGAAGCACAGTCCGAGGAATTGGTCAGGGGGCCGAACATCTCCGCGCTGCCCGATTTCGAGCCGCTGCCCGACCGCATCGAAGCACCCGTCCTGCTCAAGGTCGGCGACGACATTTCCACCGACGAAATCTCGCCTGCGGGCGCACGCGCATTACCGTTCCGCTCGAACATTCCCAAGCTTGCGGAATTCACTTACACCCAGGTGAGCGAGGACTATCCGGAGCGAGCCAAGAAGATTGCCGAGTCGACCGGACACGTCATCGTCGCAGGTGAGAACTATGGCCAGGGCTCGTCGCGGGAGCACGCCGCGATCACGCCGCGCTATCTGGGTTTGCACGCGGTCATCGCCAAATCGTTCGCCCGCATCCATTGGCAGAATCTCGCCAACTTCGGCGTTCTTGCACTCGAGTTCACGAACGCCGACGACTACGACCGGATCGACGAGGACGACACGCTGGTGCTGGACGGCTTGCGCGACTTACTCCCGGGCGGACCGGACGCGGAAGTGCACAACACAACCAAGGACGAGAAGTACCCGCTGCGGCATCGGCTCTCCGAACGCCAGGTCGAAGCAGTGTTGGCGGGCGGCCGTATTCCGCTCCTTGCGCGGCGCTAGTCTGCGCCAGATCTTTGTGAACCGTCCGACAGCAGCAGGATTCGATCGACACCGGTCAACTCGAGTGCTTTGCGAATCGGCGGGGTCGTCGCCGTTACTCGAAGCGAGCCACCCGCGTCCTGCGCCCACGCGCGCAGTTGCAACAACGCAGAAATACCAGCGCATCCGAAGAACGTCAGACCGGACAGGTCGAACAGCAGATCGCGCCCACCGACCGCGTAGTCCTCGACGCGCGCAACAAGTTCGGGAGCCGACGCGAGATCGAGTTCGCCGTGCAGCGAAATTCGTTCGTATACACCGTCGGGTCGAATCTCGGCGGCGAAAAAATCCATTGCGCTACCCCGTCGTCGGAGATGCCAGAAGACATGGCCGCGCTGCTGGACCGGAGACGAATGTTATGCCATGACACGTGCCGACGGGCAACTTCCAACGCCGACACGCAAGCCGACGGTAGCGCTTCAGCCCGCGGCAGCCCGCAACTTTTCCAGTAGCGGCTCGGCGGCTTCGCGAAGAAAGGCCTCCTGCGTCTCGTCACCGATCTGGACCATCGCGATGTCGGTGAATCCGGCATCCCAGTAGGCACGGACAGACTCGACGATCGCGTCGAGGTCTGGACCACACGCAATACTGTCGGCGACATCCTCGAGTCGGACGAACTGGGTTGCACCGGCGAAACCGGCAGGGGTCGGGAGGTCCGCATTTACCTGCCAGCCGCCGGCGAACCAACGGAACTGGTCGTGCGCGCGTTGGATTGCCTTGTCGCGATCGGGATCCCAGCTGATCGGCACTTGACCGATGACACGCGAGCTCGGCAGTCCTGTGGCGGGTCGGCGCGCATGGCGCCAGGCGTCGACGAGCGGCTTCTCCGGTGCCACGGCAATCATATGGTCCGCATGTGGGGCGAATCGGTCGACGGACTTCTCCCCCGACACTGCGACCGCAATGGGCATCGGCACCTCAGGAAGGTCCCAGAGGCGAGCTGAATCGACACGAAAGTACTCGCCCTGCCAACCCACCAAGCCTCCGCCGTGCAGTTCGCGAATGATCTGGATCGCCTCGACGAGCATCTCTTGACGCGCATCGACACCAGGCCAGCCCCTGCCGACGACGTGCTCGTTGAGATTCTCGCCGCTGCCGACCCCGAGCGTGAACCGGCCGTCGCTCAAAATCTGTACGGTCGCGGCCTTCTGCGCGACCACTGCGGGGTGATAACGCATCGTCGGACACGTTACGTAGCTCATCAGCTCGATTCGCGTGGTTGCCTGAGCCACCGCGCCGAGCACCGCCCACGCATAGGGCGCGTGGCCTTGCGACGTCAGCCACGGGGAGTAGTGGTCACTGCTGACTGCATAGTCGAAACCAGCTGCCTCAGCCCCGGCTGCGTATCGAACCAGTTCTTTCGGCCCACTTTGCTCGGTCATCAGGGTGTACCCGAAATGGGTCATCGTGAGCGCACCTCCTTCCGGTCACTCGCGGACCAGATCGTGCGCGACGTGGCCTGCGGGGTCGACATGCTCGAGTCCTTGCGGAACAACTTCGACCACTTGTTGCTGACCGTGCACCAGCGGTTTGAACAGCTACCCGCAGGCGGACACGTCGGCTGTCAGGTTTGAACCGACGTGCCCTAAATCGCCCAAGCGCCCGGGCACGAGGATGATCTGTGCGGCGGTTACCCGATCAGACGGAACCAAAACACCGATCAGCCGCGAGGTTGCTCGATGAGGCGCGCGGAGATGTCGCGCAGCTTGAGATTCGTCTCTTGCGAGAGCTTCGTCAGCAGGTCGAACGCCGCCTCGGGAGTGATCGAATAACGCTCCATGAGCATGCCTTTCGCTTGCCCGATCACATCCCTCGTGACAAGTGCTTCCTTCAGCTGTTTTTCTCTTTTCGCACTGGAGATCGCGACAGAGGCATGTGCGGCCAGCGGTTCGGCGATCGCGTCCGAGGACGCATCGAACGCCGAAAGCTGTTTCGAATAGAGGTTCAAAGCGCCCAGATGGACGTCTTCGACCCACAGTTGGTAACTCAACATGCTGCCGACCCCGGCCTCGGCTGCGGCTGGACCGAACTTGGGCCAGCGGGTCTCGATACTCATGTCGTCCACCCGGACTACCGGCTCCCCGAAGGCAGCGTCGACGCAGGGACCTTCCTTCAGGAGCTCTTGCAGGCGGTCGATTGCGGCGGGTAGGTCGCCGGTCGCACCGCGGGAATCGAGTTCGTCGCGTCCGATGCGCAGTGTTATCCCCGCATCTTGCGCGCCGGGGACTCCCTCCTTTGCGGATTCGCAGATCGTTGCGAGTGTGGACTCGTAGTCGTTCTGATCGCTATGTAGGCGGCGCGCCAACTCGGCCATGATCGCCGGCATGGCGCTATCCGTCCAGCCACTTGTTTGCTCGGCGTCGATGCCACTACCTGCTTCGACGCCACTAACTTCCTGATTCACCATCCCACACCGCTCCAACCAGCTCTCCCAGCCCTCACCGCTGGACCCCGCGGATCAAGTTGTCCGCAAATCGTTACACAAGATTACCGACAGAAGGACGAGAATGCGGGACCAAATTGGCGGGCGTCAAGTCAGCAGGACAGCGGCGCCGGACACGCTGCCCTCTGCAAGATCCGTCAGGGCGCGGTCGGCATCGGCAAGGGCATATTCCGGCGTCGTCACCTCGATCCGATTTCCGTCTATGAAAGCGAGGAAGTCCTTGGCATCGACCCTCGTGTTCGAGCTGACCGAGCGGACTTCCCGCTCCTGGAACAGGTGCCGTTTGTAGTCGAGCGGCGGAATATCCGAAAGATGGATGCCCGCGATCGCGAGCGTTCCACCACGGTCCAGCGCCTCCAATGCCGGCAAGACCAGATCGCCCACGGGAGCGAAGAGTATCGCCGAATCGAGTGGCACAGGCGGACGATCCGTGGCGCCCTGCGCGGATGTCGCGCCGAGCCCGAGTGCAAGCAAGCGGGCCTTCTCGCCGCGAGTCATCACATGGACCTCGGCGCCCTGTGCGAGCGCTACCTGCGCCGTGATGTGCGCGCTGCCGCCGAAGCCGTAGATGCCGAGCCGACCACCGGGCGGCAGTTGCGCCCGGACCAGTGAGCGGTAGCCGATGATGCCCGCACACAGCATGGGCGCGAGCTCCGAGTCGGTGTAGCCATCCGGCAGCCGGTGCGCGAATGCAGCTGGCACAGTTGCATATTCGGCATATCCGCCGTCCTCGTCCCACCCCGTGTACCGCGAATCAGGGCACAGGTTCTCCGCACCACGCGCACAGAACTTGCAGACGCCACAGGTGGTCCGCAACCAAGCGATGCCGACGCGGTCGCCAAGCGAAAACTCGGTGCCGGCCTCGTGTCCGAGTGCTACGACTTCGCCGACGACCTCGTGGCCCGGCACGACGCGCGGGCGGTGTGGTGGCAAGTCGCCTTCGGTGACGTGCAGATCGGTTCGGCACACACCGCACGCTCGGACCCGCACGAGAATCTCGTCCGGCGCGGGTACCGGTCGTTCGATGCGAACCCGAACGAGAGGGCTGGTACGCATCGGTCCCGGCCGCTCGACCTGCCAGGCCGTCATCGAATTGTCACTGGCCATATCGCCACTATGGCCGACCGCGGCGGCGTTTTCCATCAGTGGTCCAGTGACCGCACCGCCCGACGCCACTGCGGCGTAACGTCTTTCCTCGACCGCACCGCCCACGTCTGCTGAATGTGACGACATGGCTACTCCTCGCACCGATAGCGCCGCCAGAACCGAACCGGCAAATCTGCCCTGGTTGTTGTCCTCGCTGCAATCCCCCGGCCAGGTTCTGGGCCATCTCGGCCCCAACTGGTTCGCGTCGGTGATGGGTACCGGCATCGTCGCGACCGCCGGCGCAACGCTGCCGCTCCATATTCCGGGGTTGCACGTGTTTGCTCGCGTGGTCTGGGTGCTTGCCGCGGTACTGCTTGCCGTTCTGATTATCGCGGTTGCCGCACACTGGTTCCGGCATCCGACGGTGGCGCGAAGTCATGCATACAACCCGCAGATGGCGCACTTCTACGGCGCGGCTCCGATGGCGCTGCTCACCGTCGGTGCAGGGTCGGTGCTGATCGGCAAAGACCTGATCGGCGAACGAGCCGCCGTCAACCTCGACTGGGTGCTCTGGAGTGCCGGCACCGTCGGTGGGTTGTTCACCGCGATGACAATCCCGTATTTGATGTTCACCCAGATCAACGTCGAGCCCGACGCAGCGTTCGGCGGATGGCTCATGCCGATCGTCCCCCCGATGGTGTCCGCCGCCACCGGCGCCCTGCTGATTCCGCATATCGAGCCGGGCACCGGCCGGGAGACGATGCTCTACGGCTGCTACGCGATGTTCGGTTTGTCCCTGCTCGCGTCGATCATCGTCATCACGATGGTCTGGAGTCGCCTCGCACACTTCGGTACATCCGGTACGGCACGAGTGCCGACCCTGTGGATCGTGCTGGGACCACTCGGCCAATCCATCACCGCGGCAGGCCTTCTCGGCACCCAGGCTGCGATCTCGGTCGAGCCTGATCTAGCCGACGGGATGGCGGTCTTCTCGATTCTCTACGGCGTGCCGATCTGGGGGTTCGCGGTCCTGTGGATCGGCATTGCGACAGCACTGACCGTCCGAACCGCGCGCCGCGGTATGCCGTTCGCCCTCACCTGGTGGAGCCTGACCTTCCCCGTCGGCACCTTCGTAACAGGAACCACCCAGCTCGCCGTGCACACCGGACTGCCCGCGTTCGAGGTCGCCGCGGTCGTCGCCTACGCCGGTCTGTTGAGCACCTGGATTCTCGTCGCCGTCCGAACCGCGCGCGGCAGCCTGCGCGGAAATCTCTTCCTACCGCCGGCCGCGACTGGCCCGATCAAGGCTCGGAAAGACCCACCTGTAGATCGCCGGTAATACTTTGCCGCCACTCATCGACAAGTAATCGGGCCCGTCGTATCCTCCCCATACAGGTTGAGTCGACAGCCCGCGATGGTGGATCATCGGTGGCCTTTCACATCAGCTCCAATGCTCCATCCGGCGAGGCACGGCGATGGAGGTAGAGCCAAAGATGTCGCTCGATTTCGGAAGCGCGCAGACGAACCACACGTTCCTCGAATTAGTGCCGTTGCCAGCGCTGATCGTCGAGCGAGTAGGCACCGACGCGCCGGTCGCGTGGGCGAATCGCGCCTTCACCGACCTACTCGGGGTAGAGGCGGAGGCGTTGGTCGGCAACGACATCCGCGACTGGTCACCCGACCTCCCCGAAGCGTTCGGTGACGACGCGATACAGCTGACCGACGCGTCCGGCCGATTCACCGTCTGCAGGCTCACCCGCGGCGACGGGTCGACCATCTGGGCCCGGCTGCAGACGTCGACCTCACTTCTGCACAACCACCGATACATCACCGCCTACGTCGAAGACATTTCGCCGTGCCGGTGACGGCGCTGGACCGCTTCGTCGACGCGCAATCGACCGTGTACAACACGGTTCTTGCAGAGCTGCGGGCCGGCGACAAACGCACGCATTGGATGTGGTTCGTGTTTCCGCAGATCGCAGGGCTGGGACACTCCCCCATTGCGCAGCGTTTTGCGATCGCGGACCTCGACGAGGCCCGTGCCTATCTCGCACATCCGGTCCTCGGGGCTCGCCTTCGCGAATGCGCACAGCTGATCAGCGACGTCGAAGGCCGCAGCATCGACAGGATCCTCGGCTTTCCCGACAATCTGAAGCTGCGCTCGTCCATGACGTTGTTTGCGCAGGCATCGACCGACAACGCCGTCTTCCTCGCGGTCCTGCAGAAGTACTTCGACGGGGAGGCTGACCCGCGGACCCTAGAGATACTTGGCCGGGGCTGAACGTCAGCCGATGAAATGCCGCGGCGTCCGGTCTGCGATGAACTCTTCGAGCGACCGGCTGTCGAGACACGCGGTTCCGATGCCGCCGAGAAGGTCATCGCGAAACGCGGTCGTCGACGCATCGTCGTCGGAAGTCAGGTAGTGGGTCGGCGGCCGGCTCACGCTGTGCGAGTCCACCGGGCGCGCGTCCGCCTGCCACTTCTTCCGCCCGCCCGCGAGCAGCCGGACGTCCTCGTGACCGTACAGCTTGAAGCACCAATACGCATACGCTGCAACGCGATTGCCGACCTCTCCGTACAGAACGACCGTATCGTCGTTACGGATACCGGTCGCCGACAGCAACGACGCGAACCCGGAGGCGGCGGCCGACGTCAGATCGCTCAGGTTGCTCCAACCCAACCACACAGCACCCGGCAGGTGGCCCGAGTCGTATGCCGACCGGTCGTCGTCGACGGCGACGAATACGACGCCGGGCTTGCCGAGCTGCACTTCTGCCCATTCCCCGGAGACGAGGACAGCAGTTCGACGCATGAACGATCCTCTCTCAGAAGCGATCACGTAAACAGACTGCGATCACCAGTACAGGCCGGGTACCCACTTGGCCAAGCCGAGACTCGGTGTCGGCATGGCCATCAACGGCGAGAGCACCTTTGCCGCAATGGAGTTGGAAGAGGACGACGGCTTGGGCTTCTCGCTCCGGGATCCGTCCTTCGCCGCCGACGATTCCGGGAATGCCTTGTAAACCTGATGCAGGACCAGCTTTTTCACGCTCGGCGCAAGCAGGCCCATGTAGTCGGACAGCGTGCCGATCGGAGTATCGATTCGATCGGGACGATCTTCCAGCGCCCGCAGCACGCGGACCGCGGCGTCCTCCGGCGTGTCGACCGGCAGCGACTGGTAGGCCGCCGTCGGTGCGATCATCGGCGTGCGCACCAAAGGCATCCGAATCGACGTGAAAGTGATTCCAGCAGAAACATTTTCAGCTGCGGCGATCGTGCTGAACGCATCGAGCGCCGACTTGCTCGCGACGTACGCCGAGAACAGTGGCGCCTTCGTCTGTACACCGATGGACGACACGTTGACGATGTGGCCGAAGCCGCGTGCACGCATCGACGGCAGGAGTGCGAGGACCAACCTGACCGCACCGAAATAGTTGACCGCCATCGTCCGCTCGAAGTCGTGCATGCGATCGGTCGAACTCACGACTGCCCGGCGAATGGATCGTCCGGCATTGTTGACCAGATAGTCGACCCGACCATGATCATTGAGCAGAGTCTTGACCAGGACCGACACTGCCTCGTGGTCGGTGATGTCGCAGGCATAACCATGCGCATCGCCACCTTCTGCGCGGATCGCGTCTACAGCGGCGTCGAGTTCCTCGGCGCCGCGGGCGACCATGAGCACCGTCGCGCCGCGACGTGCGACTGCGTGGGCGGAGGCCAGCCCGATGCCGGAAGATGCCCCGGTGATGAGGACGACGCGGTCGCGGAATCCGTTGGGGCCTGCTGTCCGGCGTAGGCGGTTGGGGTCCAGCTCGGCAGCCCAGTATTGCCACAGCTTGCCGGCGTAGGTGCCGAATTCGGGAACCTTGATGCTGCGGTCCCCGCGCAGTGCCGTACGCGTAGCAGTCGACCGGAACGTCGCAGGGAAAGCGATGTGATCGATTACGGCGCTGGGGATTCCGAGCTGATCCAACGCGAAGTCGCGCGCCTTCCTAACACCCGGAAGTGAGCCGATTCGCTCGAGCGGTGGACGCGCGCCGGGTATCGGGACAACGATGCTGGGTGCCCCTGCCGCACTCGCGAGCGCGGCGTAGATCTCGTGCACCGACTGGGGCTTCGGGTTGACAAGATGGAAGGTCTGCTCGCTGGGTCCGTCGCACTGCACCAGTTCGACCAGCGCCGCGGCGACATAGTCGACCGGAACGATGTTCGTCGCTCCGACGTTCGGATATGCGATCGGCATCGGCGAAGGCAGCTGCGCCAGCCGTGAGATTGCACCGAAGAAGTAATACGGTCCGTCGACCTTGTCCATCTCACCGGTCTGCGAATCTCCGACGACGACGCCCGGCCGGTACACGCGCCACTGCAGGCCTTCGGTCTCCCGAACGAGCTTTTCGGCAGCGAACTTCGTGCGGTGGTAGGGCGACGGAAGACGTTGTCCCAGATCGAAATCCGTCTCACTGTAGGTGCCGCGATGGTCGCCGGCCACCGCAACCGAAGAAACGTGGTGGAGCATCGCGCCGGTCTGCTTGGCGAGGGCGATGACACGCTCGGTGCCGATTACGTTGGCCGCATGCGCGGCGTCCTCGCCGGCCGTCATGTCGTAGATCGCACCGAGATGGATGATGTTTCGTACCGCTGGAACCTCGCCCTCGATCCCGAGATTCTCCTCGGTCAGATCGCCAACGAGCGGGATAATGCGTTCTGCACCAGACCAATTCGAGACGATTGCCTCGAGCTTGCGGCGCGACTGTGGCCGGACCAGCACATGGATGACAGCTTCGGAATCCTTCTCCAGCAAGCGGCGGAGTACGCGCTGCCCAATGAAACCTGTTCCGCCCGTGACGATATAGTTCTTCACTTGATTCCCCTGTGATCGTTTGCACTGTCGCTTGTCTCTGCGAAGGCCGTGTAAACGTGAGAACTTCGGTGTCACTCACCTGCTGCGGTAGCCAAAACCGTATGCGTTACCGACGAGTTCCGGCAAGTCGAGTGGGCATTTTCACAGCAGATTTAAAGGTACGTCGAGTAACAGTTAAGAGGCGGAACAGGTTTCGCCGCAACGCTACTCACGAGTAAGCTGTCAAGCGCCCGGCGATGAGACAATTATCTTCTGCGCCTTTGGATTTCGAATAGCTTTACGCCGCAATTCATTTGTGTCGCGGCATGATCGAATATCTCTTGTTACTGCCGAGTTTCGTTGGACATGCGACAAATATTCCTGCACCCTTGAATCGTCGACGACGCCGAACTGCCGCGCGGTCGAAGATTCGCACCGAACCCAGCGAGATGTTCCCTCACGGGAATTGTTCGCCGCTGCCGCAGTGCACATGAACGCCGCAGAGCACATGAACACAGTGCAGATAGATACCACCGTGCCAGACACAAACCGTGCCGATACATCGAGTACCGACCAAGGGGCAGACGCAGACATGTTCAAACGGATCGCAATAGTCAACCGCGGCGAAGCAGCAGTTCGCCTGATTCGGGCAGTCCGAGAGCTGAACGCCGAGCACAACCAGGGCATTCGCACGATTGCGCTGCACACCGAGGCCGAGCGCCGGGCGATGTTCGTGCGCCAGGCCGACGAATCCGTCACGCTGCGCGCCACCGGCACCGGCAGCCCCTACCTCGACCACAAAGAGCTCGAGCGGGCGCTGCTGGCCGCCAACGCCGACGCCGTGTGGGTCGGCTGGGGCTTCGTCGCCGAGGATCCTGCGTTCGCGGATCTGTGTGCGAAATTGAACATCACCTTCATCGGACCTACGGCTGCGGCGATGCGCCTGCTCGGCGACAAGGTCGAAGCCAAGATCCTCGCCGAGAAGGTCGGCGTCCCGGTCGCACCCTGGTCCGGCGGTCCCGTCGAAACCCGCGCCGACGCCCGTCGCCACGCCCAAGCCATCGGCTACCCCCTCATCATCAAGGCCCGCTCCGGCGGCGGTGGCCGCGGCATTCGCAAGGTCTACGCCGAAGACGAGCTCGAACTCGCCCTCGAACGCACCCAGGGCGAAGCCGAGCGGTCCTTCGGCGACCCGGTTGTGTTCATCGAGCGTTTGGTGACCGATGCCCGCCACGTCGAGGTGCAGGTCATCGCCGACAACTACGGCAACGTGTGGGCCCCCGGCGTCCGCGACTGCTCGATCCAGCGCAAGAACCAGAAGGTCATCGAGGAATCCAGTTCCCCTGTCCTGACCAAGGAACAGGCCGATCACCTCCGGTTCGCGTCCGCAGAACTGGTCCACGCGGCCGGATACCGCGGCGCAGGCACAGTCGAGTACCTGTACCAACCCGACCAGCAGCTGTTCACCTTCCTCGAGGTCAACACCCGCCTGCAGGTCGAGCACCCGATCACCGAGGCCACCACCGGCCTGGACCTGGTCAAGCTGCAGATCCATGTCGCTTCCGGCGGCCGCTTGGAAGGCGAATGCCCGCCCGAGTTCGGCCACGCGGTCGAGGCCCGGCTCAACGCCGAAGACGCCGACAACGGCTTCGCCCCGGCGCCAGGCACCGTTCAGCTACTGAAGTTCCCGCTCGGTTCCGGTCTGCGCGTGGACACCGGCATCGCCCAGGGCGACGTCATTCCGCCCGACTACGACTCCATGGTCGCGAAGGTCATCGCCTGGGGCCGTGATCGCTCCGAGGCGCTGGCCCGGCTGCGGACCGCGCTGCGCGAAACCACCGTCGTGCTGCACGGCGGCACCACCACCAAGTCGTTCCTGCTCGATCTGCTCGACCGCCCCGAACTGATCTCCGGCGAGGCCGACACCGGCTGGCTCGACCGCACCGGCGCCGGGACCAGCGACGGACCGACTCCCGTCGCGGACGTGGCACTCATCGCCGCGACCATAGATGCGTACGACGCCGAAGAGGCACGTGAGCGCTCGGCATTCCTCGCGTCGGCCCGAGGTGGTCGACCACGCGCCACCCACTCGATCGGGCGCACATTCGAGCTCAACTACCAGAGCCAGGTCTACGAGCTCGGAATCGGGCAGATCGGTCCGCGCCGCTACCGCATCGACACCGAGACGCGGGACTACGAGGTCGACATCGACCGGCTCGGCGAGTTCGAGAGTCGAATCACTCTGTGCGGTAAGCGCTTCCATGTCGTCACGGTTGCCCGACCGGCCGGCTACCTGGTCGAGGTCGACGGGGTCAGCCACCAGATCAGCCAAGACGACGCCGGCGTGGTCCGCGCGCCGGCACCTGCCGTCGTCGTAGCTTTGAACGTCGCCCCGGGTGACGAGGTCGCCGCAGGCCAAACCCTCGTGGTCCTCGAGGCCATGAAGATGGAGACAGCGGTCCGCGCCGCGTATCCCGGCCGCGTCCGCGAAGTACTCGCAGCCGTCAACTCGCAGATCGACGCCGGTGCACCATTGCTGCGGATCGATCAGATCGGCGAAGCGGCGACCGCAACCTCTGCGCCGCGCGTGCACTTCAACACGACTGATCCCGCGCAAGAACTGGATGCGCTGTCCGAGGCACAGGCACGCCTGAACGCGCTGCTGGCGATGCTCACCGGCTTCGATGTCAGCGGTGTGCGCGGTCGTGCACTGCTGGCGGGTTACGACGCACTCCGCGAGTCGCTCCCCTACCGCGATCCCGCGCTTGTGCAGGCGGAACTCGGACTGCTGACGACCTTCGCCGACATCTGCGAACTCTCGCGCAACCGGCCGGGTCTCGACGAAACTGACACGCTCGACGCGATTCACAGTCCCCGCGAGCACTTCCACAAGTATCTCCAGACGCTCGACGTCGACATTCAGGGCCTGCCGAACTCGTTCCGCGAGCGCCTTTCTCGGGTCCTCAGCCACTACGACATCAACGACCTGGAGCGGACGCCGCTCCTCGAAGAGGCCGTCTACCGGTTGTTCCTCTCGCAGCAGCGCGTCGAGAATCAGGCGCCCGTGATTGCGGGGCTGCTCGAAAGATGGCTCACTGCCGAATCTTTGGCGCCCGAGCCAACCGCTGAGGTCGCCGAGGTACTCGACCGACTGATCGATGCCACGCAGGTTCGGCATGCGGTGATCGGCGACGTCGCACGCAATGTTCGCTTCAAGTACTTCGACGAGCCGGCGATCCGCGCGGTTCGCGAACAGACCTACGACAGCGTCCGCGGCGGCCTGCAGTACCTCGTCGAGAACCCCGGCGCAGCAGACTACGTCCAGCGTATCGATGCTCTGGCGGACTGCTCGGAACCACTGATCGACCTTTTGGCGCAGCGCATTTCGAACGCAGGTGCGCTTCTCGAGGTCGTGACGCGGCAGTACTACCGGATCCATCCGTTGCGCGACGTCAAGACCTACGACCGCGACGAGCGTCTGCTGGTCACCGGCGTGTTCGACTTGGCAGGTGACAGGATCAACCTGGTCTCCACCGCGACGTCGGTCACCGAACTTGCGACGACGCTCCAGGCCGTCGACGAGGTAGCCGGAAGCACCGCGGAAAACGTCTCGGTCGACCTCTATCTGTCTTGGGACGAGGCGCCCGAAGACGGCGATCAGATGGTCGATGCCCTGCGCGAACTGCTGCTCGCACACCCGAACGCGACCACTTGGCGGCGAATCACCACGACCGTTGTGGGACACGGCAGCGTCCGTCAGGTTACGTTGCGGCGCACGGCTGTTGACGGCGAAATCGCCGGTCTCGTCGAAGACCGGATCATTCGTGACATGCACCCGCTCACGGCGCAGCGTCTGGATATGTGGCGGCTCAAGAACTTCGACGGCACACCGATTCCATCGCCGGCCGACACCTACCTGTATCAGCTTGCGGCGAAGGACAATCCTGCCGACCAGCGCCTCATCGCATTCGCGGAGGTACGGGCCGAGTCCGTCCAGCACGATGCGAACGGCAACATCGTTGCCGTGCCTGCCATCGAGCGTGCAGTTTCTGCCTGCATGGACGGAATCCGTCGCGCACAGGCGCAGCGCAGTCCGCGGCGCTTCGACAACAACCGCGTGGTTCTGTACCTGTGGCCGCTGATCGACCTGCCGCTGGAGAAACTTCCGGCGATCGCCAAGCACATCGCGCCGATCACCGTCGGTGCGGGGCTCGAGGAAGTCGCGCTGCACGCCCGACTGCAGGAACGCCCCGGTGATCCGATTCGTGATGTCGCGCTGCGGTTCTCGTATCGGTCGGGTGCGGGTGTGGTCGTGAAAGCGACCGAGGCACCCACCGAACCGCTCAAACCACTCGACGAATACACCCAGAAGGTGCAACGCTCCCGCGCCCGCGGCACCGTCTACCCCTACGAGCTGATCCCGCTACTGACCGGCGAAGACGGCCACTTCACCGAATACGACCTCGACGAAACCGGGCGCCTGGCCCCGATCCAACGCCCCTACGGTGCCAACAAAGCCGGCATCATCGTCGGCCTGGTCACCACCCCCACCCTGCGCTACCCCGAAGGCATGACCCGCGTCGCCCTCTTCGGCGACCCGACCAAAGCCCTCGGCACCGTCGCAGAAGCCGAATGCTCC
>NZ_JAEMNW010000017.1 GCF_016481275.1 Antrihabitans auranticaus
TCGACGTCGGCACGCCGTCGCCGACCAACGACCAGTACCGATCGACAACCGACCGCAACCGTGAAAGATGCACGCAACACTCCTGAGAAATTTCAGTGTTGCAATCACTCCCTGAACCCAAGCAGGTGCGACTCCCGAGTCGGGGTGCGGCGGGGGAGCGGCACGGCGGGGGAGCGGCACGGCGCGGCGGGGGAGCGGCACGGCACGGCGGCACGGCGGGATTCGCGAGCGCGCCTGCCGACCCGTTTCGGCGAATGTGACCCAGATCTCCCCTCTGCCGGGAAATTCGCTAAACTTGAGCGGAACAGACTCAACCTTGAGCGCGTTGGAATAGGCAACCACCAGTCCGGGCAGCGTGTCCGGTAGACCTGTGAAAGACAAGAAGTAGGTGAATTGTGGACTCGTTCAACCCCACGACCAAAACTCAGGCGGTTCTGACCGCCGCTCTGCAGGCCGCGTCGGCCGCAGGGAACCCGGACATTCGTCCGGCGCATTTGCTCGTGGCGCTGCTGGATCAAACCGACGGCATCGCGCCACCGTTGTTGAAGGCTGTCGGTGTCGACCCCGCAGAGGTGCGAAACGAAGCGCAGGCCATCGTCGACCGCATGCCTCGTGCGACCGGTGCGACGACCACGCCGCAGCTCGGGCGCGAAGCTCTCGCCGCCCTTACTGCAGCTCAACGACTCGCCACCGAGTTGGACGACGAGTACGTCTCGACCGAGCACCTGATGGTCGGTTTGGCGAGCGGCGATTCGGACGTCGCGAAGTTGCTCGCCGGCCATGGCGCCACCGCGGTCGCTCTGCGTGAGGCGTTCACGGCTGTCCGCGGCAGTGCCCGGGTGACGAGCCCGGACCCGGAGAGCACGTACCAGGCTCTCGAGAAGTACTCGACGGATTTCACCGCACTGGCTCGTGCTGGCAAGCTCGATCCTGTCATCGGACGTGACACCGAGATTCGTCGCGTGGTGCAGGTGCTGAGCCGGCGGACCAAAAACAACCCGGTCCTGATCGGTGAGCCCGGCGTCGGTAAGACGGCGATCGTCGAGGGGCTCGCGCAGCGCATCGTTGCCGGTGACGTGCCGGAGTCGTTGCGCGGCAAGACGCTTGTGTCGCTCGACCTCGGTTCGATGGTCGCGGGTGCGAAGTATCGCGGTGAGTTCGAGGAACGGCTCAAGGCAGTTCTCGACGACATCAAGAATTCCGCGGGCCAGATCATCACCTTCATCGACGAGCTGCACACGATCGTCGGCGCAGGCGCCACCGGTGAATCCGCTATGGATGCGGGCAACATGATCAAGCCGATGCTCGCTCGCGGGGAACTGCGGATGGTCGGTGCGACCACGCTCGAGGAGTACCGCAAGCACATCGAGAAGGATGCTGCCCTGGAGCGCCGCTTCCAGCAGGTCTTCGTGGGTGAACCGTCGGTGGAGGACACCGTCGGCATCCTGCGTGGGCTGAAGGAGCGCTACGAGGTTCACCACGGCGTGCGCATCACCGACTCGGCGCTCGTTGCTGCGGCCACGCTGAGCGACCGCTACATCACCTCGCGCTTCCTTCCCGATAAGGCGATCGACCTCGTCGACGAGGCCGCGTCTCGCCTCCGGATGGAAATCGACTCTCGCCCTGTGGAAATCGACGAGGTCGAGCGTGCTGTGCGACGGTTGGAGATCGAGGAGGTCGCGCTCGCGAAGGAGACCGACGACGCGTCGAAGGCTCGCCTGGACAAGCTGCGGCAGGAACTCGCCGACGACCGCGAAAAGCTGAACCAGCTCAACACGCGCTGGCAGAACGAGAAGAAGGCGATCGACGACGTCCGCGACCTGAAGGAACAGCTCGAGACGTTGCGCGGCGAGTCCGAACGGGCCGAGCGCGACGGCGATTACGGCAAGGCCGCTGAGCTGCGTTACGGCCGGATCCCCGGAATCGAAAAGGAGCTCGCGGTGAAAATCGCGAACACCACCGCTCAGGAAGAAGTGATGCTGAAGGAGGAGGTCGGACCGGACGACGTTGCCGACGTTGTCGCGGCCTGGACCGGCATCCCTGCCGGGCGTCTCCTCGAAGGCGAGACCGCGAAGCTGCTGCGGATGGAAGACGAGATCGGCAAGCGCGTTGTCGGGCAAGCCGAAGCGGTGCAAGCTGTTTCGGATGCGGTTCGTCGTGCGCGCGCGGGTGTCGCGGATCCGAACCGGCCCACAGGCTCGTTCCTGTTCCTCGGCCCGACCGGCGTCGGTAAGACGGAGCTCGCAAAGGCGTTGGCGGACTTCCTCTTCGACGACGAGCGCGCGATGGTGCGCATCGACATGAGCGAGTACAGCGAAAAGCACTCGGTCGCAAGGCTTGTCGGATCACCCCCCGGCTACATCGGGTACGACCAGGGTGGTCAGCTCACCGAGGCGGTCCGCCGCCGGCCGTACACGGTCGTGCTGTTCGACGAGGTCGAGAAGGCACATCCGGATGTCTTCGACATCCTGCTGGCAGTTCTCGACGAAGGACGGCTGACCGACGGACAAGGCCGGACAGTCGACTTCCGCAACACGATCCTGATCCTCACGTCCAACCTCGGTGCGGGTGGCGACAAGGAGCAGGTGATGACGGCGGTGCGCTCCGCGTTCAAGCCGGAGTTCATCAACCGGCTCGACGACGTGGTCATCTTCCATCCGCTGTCGGAAGAGCAACTGGAGTCGATCGTCGACATTCAGCTTGCGCAGTTGCAGAAGCGGCTCGTGGGTAGGCGTCTGACTCTCGAGGTCTCCTCGGCGGCACGGTTCTGGTTGGCTCTCCGCGGCTACGACCCGGTCTACGGGGCCCGACCGTTGCGGCGACTCATTCAGCAGTCGATCGGCGACCAGCTCGCCAAGAAGCTGCTGGCGGGCGAGGTCCACGACGGCGACACCGTTCCGGTCGACGTCTCTCCGAACGGCGACGGTTTGGTTGTCGGTAAGTAAGTAGACGCATCAGGGCTGTGCTGGCGGAATCCGCCCGCACAGCCCTTCGGCGTTATCGGGTAGTTTGACTCTCCGCCAGTTCGGCCAGCTAGGGGTCAACGTCGTATGCAGAGTCCGGCAGTCACATCCCGCGCCGATATTCAGGGATTGCGAATGGTCGCGGTCCTGCTCGTCATCGCGGCGCACCTTTTGGATTGGCCGCGCGGCGGGTTCGTCGGTGTCGACGTCTTCTTCGTGATCTCCGGCTTTCTCATCACGGGCTCGCTCCTGCATCGAATCGACGGCGGCTCCGGGGTGTTCGGCTGGTTCTACCGGCGACGAGTTCGCCGAATCGTTCCAGCGGCCACGCTGGTCCTCGTGGTCACGGCGATCGCGGCCGCGCCCGTCCTCGCTGATTCGGCGTACCGGTCGCTGCTCGTCGACTCGGTGTGGGCCCTCTTTTTCGCGTCGAACTGGCGATTCGCGGCCCAGGGGACGGACTACTTCGCAGCCTTCCAGCAGCCGTCGGCTGTTCAGCACTACTGGTCGCTGTCGGTCGAAGAGCAGTTCTACGTGGTCTGGCCTGCGCTTCTCGTCCTGGTAGGACTTATCGCGGCCCGGTACTCGTCGATTTCCCGGCAGAAGCTGACCGTGGCCGTCGTGGGCACAGTCGTCGTCGGCTCGTTCGCGTACGCGGTGTCGGAGAATGCCGACAATGCGGCGTGGGCGTACTTTTCGACGTTCGCCCGTGTCTGGGAGCTGGCGATCGGCGCGCTCGTCGCGGTCGGAGCGGCAACGTCGAGCAGAATCCCGAAGACCCTCGCGTCCGTCATCGCATGGTTCGGGTTGCTGCTCGTCATTCTCGGCGTCGCAGTTCTGTCGGTCGGCCACACAGCCGCGGCGGCGCCCTGGAAGCTGGCCCTGCCAGTCGTGGGAACTGCCATGGTCCTCGGTGGCGGAATCCGCGGTACGCCGAAATTCTTCGCACCCCTCACCAGCAGGGTCGCCGTCTATCTCGGAGACATTTCGTACTCGCTGTACCTGTGGCACTTCCCGGTGATCGTGCTTCTTGCGTTCCTGATCGACGACGGACCGGCGTACTACGTCGCGGCGTTGCTGCTCATCTTCGGGTTGTCCGTGGCGTCGTATCACCTCGTCGAGGACCCGATCAGGTCGTCCAACTGGCTGGAGCAGACAACCACTGCACGCCCAGCACCAGCACAGAGCAAGGCCGGCCGGGCCGCCGTCGGCGCACTTGTCGCAGTCGTGTGCGGTGCGTCCGTCGCCGCCGTCGCACGACATTCCGAAGAGGCGCCCGAGGCCATCGAGGCGAGCAGTGCCAGCGAATACGAGTCCGCGGGCCCCGCGTCGGACCTCCTGACCAGCCAGATCGCCGCAGCCCTCACCGCCACCGACTGGCCCGATCTGTCGCCGTCGATGGACGCCGCTATCGCAGGTCCACCGGCGCCGGACGGTGTCGCGCAGTGCAGCCAGATTCCCGCGCCGCCGATCGAGGAATGCACCTGGGGGCCGGACAGTGCGACGAAGACGATGATGATCGTCGGCGATTCGGTCGCGGTCACGTACGTCGAAACCCTGAAAACCATTGCGGAGCAGAGCGGCAGCGACTGGCGCCTGTCGACCAAGGCCGCGTTCGGGTGCAGGCTGCCCGACGTGCCGCTCGTCGGGCCAAACCGCGAATTGACGGCGTCCTGCCCAAGGCAGCGGGCTGAGGTCGTCGCGGCGATCAACGAACTGAAGCCGGACCTCCTGATCATCGCCGACTCGTATCAGCAGGCGTGGAACAGCAGCACGAACCGGCCGCTGTCCGTCGCGGACTGGGTGCCGGGTATGACGATGGTTGTCGCGCAGGTCGCCGACAACGTGGGGGAGATTGTCTTCCTCGCGCCGCCGCCGATCGCCGCGGACGTCGCGAAGTGCTACAGCAAACTCGCTCGACCGGGGGACTGCGCGGCGGGAATTCTGCCGCAATGGCAAGACTTTGCGGCAGCAGAAGCGACGATGGCCGACGACCTGGGCGCGGCCTTTGTGGACTCGCGGGCGTGGTTCTGTGCCGGTGCGGACCGCTGCCCGTCGTTCGTCGGGACGACGCCCGTCAAGCTCGATCTCGTACACATGACTCCGGAGTACGCGGCGCTCATCGCGCCCGCAGTCCAAGAACGACTCGCGGCGAGCGGTCTGCTCGACTGACCGGGACTACGGATACGCCAACGGCTCCGCTCCGCGGGTCGTGAGGAGGGCAAGCATCAGTCCGAGTTCGGTGCCTTGATCCCGGACCATGCCGAGTGCGGTACGGCGGATGGGATCGGAGTCGACGAGGTCCTGAGCGGCCTGCGCCATTTCGATACCGCCGTGGTGGTGGCGAATCATCAACTGCAGAAACAAGATTTCGGCTTCGGTGCCGCGCAACCCGCGCAGCCGCGTGATCTCGTCGACGCTGGCCATGCCGGCCATCGGACCGCTGTGGTCGGCGTGCATCCAGGTCATCGGTGCTGTCGAGGTAAAGGGTTCGTCGACAAGGGTGAGCCAGCCGTGCATTGTTGCGACCTCGGCCGTTTGGGCCCGGATGATCTGGTCAGCGATGAGCCGAATCTGCGGGTCGACGTCGGGCGCGAGGGCTTGCGAGATTAGTACGGCCTGCTCGTGATGAACAGCCATGTCCTGCGCGAACCCGATGTCGTTGGCGGAGAGACTGATTCCCGAATCGGAGTCGCCCCATCGCAGACCGACTGCGAAGCCGGCGAGCACCAGCACAACCGCACCGACGAGAACCGCGACCTTACGAACCAATTGTCGAATCCTGATCGGCAGGTGCCTGGTAGACGCCGTTGTCGAGCTGCAGCGCCATGAAGCCGTTGTCCATGCAGGAGGTCCAGATCTGGTTGCCGTGGAATTCGGGCGGCGACAGGCACCAGTCCGACGAGAGGTCGCCGAAGGCGATCTGGCCGATGCGCGGACCGATCGCGATACTCGGGTCGACCTTGCCTTCGAACATCGAGCGTGCGAGCGGCACGAAGTCGAAGAGCGGGACGCCGATGATCGACGACAGCGCGTGTGCCGAATTGGTGAGCAGCAAGTTCTTGTGAGTCTGTGCCGGCGGGTTGTAGTAGGCGATCTCGCGGATGTCGTTCACGTTCCTGACGTCGAAAACTCTTATGCCCGAAGATATCCAGGAACAGGCGAGCGCTGTCGGATTCGCAGGGCGGTCGACGGCGCAGTAGTGCGGGTCGTATGCGAAGACCGAACCGCCCGACGCGGAGCGCACATTCTGGTCCATGTTGTCGTCGAGGTTGATCTCCAGCTTGATCTTCTGCACCACCTGAGCGTTCGCCTCGTCGGATATGTCGAAGACCTTCACACCGCCGGACCCGGCCTCGTCCAGCGTGAAGAGGTACGGCCTCCGGTCGTAGGTGACGGGGATGCTGTGCTGATTGAAATGGCCGTCGGTCCAGAAGTACGTGGCGATCTGCGGAACGGCGGGATACGGATCGCGACGCTGGACGGCGCTGATATCGAGGATGGTCATACCCGCCATGTTCGACAGGTACATCCGGTTGCCGTCCGGGCTGATACCGAAGCCGTGCCCCGAAAGTCCGTGCAGTCCTTGCCAGATGATGCGCGGGTTCGCCGGATCCGTCACGTCGATGGCCGACACGAAACCCGGACTCGTTCCGGAGGTCCAGTAGGTATTGCCGTCCGGCGAGAACCCGCCTTCGTGGGAGAGGAACCACAGCGGCATCGTGAGGTCGGTGCCCGCGCCGCGGTTGAGAAGTCGTGGATGCGCACAGTCGGAGATGTCGTAGATCGAGAAGTAGCCGGTGCCGGTCGAGACCGGTACGGCCGTCGCCGCGAGCAACGCACGCTTCTTGTTGACCTTCAAGCTCTCCCACGTGCCGGCGAGCATGGCAGGTTCGTTGAGCGAGGTAGTCATGACCGGACGCGACGGGTCGGATACGTAGAGCACCTGGACGCCGGGCGAAGGTCCGAGCAGGTTCCCGGGAAAGAAGGTGCTCGTGTAGGAGCAGTGGTCGTAGGTGACCGACAAGATGCCGCCGCCCCGATCCTGGAGGCCACCGAGCAGCGACATATTGCACCGGTAGCCCTGGGTGCTGCGGAGGTTGTTGCGGTCCTCGGCCGGAACATCGCCCTGCAGCCCGGTTTCGGGGAGTGACCCCGGACCGCACTCGGCGCGTGGGACGGCGACGTTTCCTACGTCGAGCAACGTGTAGGTCTGCGCAGACGCCGGTACGGCCGCAACAGCCAGGGCGATGACGACGCCCGATATCAATGCGACAGCCTTGTGTAGTCGACCGATCACGATTCGCACTCCCTTGTGCAATGCATCACCCTGCCGACTCGATCTTTACCTACCCGGGGACCGGCCGGAAGAGCATTGACCGCGATCCTGTTGCAACGGGCTGTTCGTTGCGCTCCTGCGGCCACGGCGCAGTCGCGCCTATCCTGGGTAGCTATGACCAACCCGAACGATCCCCGGGACCCCAAGCAGGGTCCGCCGCCGTCGGAGGAGCCGACGCAGTATTACGGGTCGTCTGGGCCGACAGACCAATATCCGCTGCCTGGGCAGGGCCAGCCGGACGGCGGCTACTACACGTCCGACCCGTATGCGGCCTATGGCTCGTCACAGCCCAACCCGACGCAGGCCTTCCCCGCGTACCAGCCCGGCGGTTTTCAGCAGGGTGATCCGAATCAGCAATACGGGCAGTACCCCGGCAACCAGGGGCAATGGGACCCCAATGCCTATCCGGGCGAGGTGCCGCCGCTCGACGGTCGCCGCGGTTCCAGTCGTAAGGGCCTGTGGATCGCGCTCGCTGCTGTCTTGGCGCTCGTGGTCGTGGGCGGTCTGGCAGCCTTCCTGCTGGTCGGCGGTGACGACAACAAGGACGACAAGCCGACCGCCGCTGGAGCAACAACGTCGGAGGAGGCGGGCGCAACAACCACCCGCAGGCCGTCCACAACCCGTTCGCCCAGTACAGAGGCCACGATCATCCCGTCGATCCCCGACATTCTCGAGGGCATCGGCATTGCGTCGGGGAAGATCACGGCGATCGACGGCTCGACCATCACGATCGATCCCGCTTTCGGCGAGATAACGAAGATCACGACTTCGGACGACACCGTGTTCATTACGTCGAGCGGTCCAGGTTCGCTGGATGATTTGGCTGTAGGTCAAGAGGTCAACGCTCAGGGCACATCCTCGGGTGACACCCTGGAGGCCGCGTTCATCACGAACCTGTCGCTCGGTGACTTCCCCAACTGACTTGTGGAGGCGCAATCTTTCGATGATCGCGAAGAGCACGCGAGCAAACCGCCCGACGACTAGCTAGGGTGTGGAGCGATGACGGCAATGTGGTTCGGCCTTGCAGCGATCGCACTGATAGGTGCGGGCGTTCTTTTGTACGTGGATCACATCCAGCGTCAGCGCGTCGGGCGGGTTCGGCAGATCTGGGCGAAAACGCAGGGTTTCACCTACACACCGGCCGATCCGAATCTGCCGTCGTCATGGCGTCGCGCTGCCTTGTCCAAGCAGGACTACCTGTCTGCCGTCGACATCGTCAGCGGTGTGCGGCGCGGTGAACAGTTCTTCCTGTTCGACCTGGAAGACACGGCGACGATCATCGCAGTACGCCGCGAAATCGGGTCCGACGTCGATATCGACCTGCGTCTCAAGTCGACACCGCCGCCGAAGGACTCCGATCTGGAACTACTCGGCGCGATCGGGCACCGGATCATGTTCGCCACCGATCTCGAGATCGCCCGCCGGATCTGTGACCAGCGCATGGTCGCCTTCACCGAGGCGCTTCCGCCCAAGCTGCAGATGCTCTGGAGCGAAGGCATGTGGACGCTGGGTTCGATGCCCATCGCCACCGCGGGCCGGGAATGGGATGGTGCGATCGACGCGGTCGCGAAGCTGTCCGGGATCCTGCACGCGTTGCCGCCTGCCAGCGAGCCGCAGGGGCTGAACGGGCAGACCCACGATCCGGGCAGGCCGCGCTCGCGCCAAGCCGTTGCCGACGAAGCGGCGGCCGCGCAGTTCGACGGCCCGACCGTTCGTGTCGACAAGGGCGCGTTCGGCGACGATGCGCCGACCGTCGTGCACGCCGCCATCCGAGACCAGCCGATGCGAGACCGGCCCACCGAGCCGCGCGTCGTCCCGCCGCCGCGGTATCCGGCACCTGAACGTGCGCGTCCACAGCGTCCCGTTCCCGATCGCCATTCCGCTCCGCCAAACAACTAGCTCCTCACACCACTAAGGGTTTCCGCATGTCGTCCAGCTCCGTGCGACCTGTCGCGCTCGTCACCGGCCCCACGTCCGGATTGGGCAGCGGTTTCGCCAACAAACTCGGCTCCCTCGGCTACGACCTCGTGTTGGTCGCGCGCGACGCGGAGCGCCTCGACGCGCTCGCCGAAGACCTGGATCGTCGCTACGGCGCGCAATCGGAAATCATCGCCGTCGACCTCGCCACCGAAGCCGGTCGCGACGCGGTCGCGCAGCGGCTCGAAAAGGGCGTGCAGTTCCTGGTGAACAACGCCGGATTCGGCCTTTCCGGCGAATTCTGGTCGATCGATCCGGCCGACCTCCAGGCGCAACTCGACGTCAACGTGACCGCTGTGATGCAGCTGACGCGGGCCGCGTTGCCGCCGATGATCGCGGCTGCCAAGGGCAAGATCATCAACGTTGCGAGCGTCGCGGGCCTCGTGCCGGGTCGCGGGTCGACGTACTCGGCGTCCAAGTCGTATGTCGTGGCGTTCACCGAAGGTCTCGCCGGCGGTCTGGCAGGCACGGGTGTCCGGATTCAGGCGCTGTGCCCCGGATTCGTGCACACCGAATTTCACGAGCGCGCCGGTTTGGAGATGGAAAACCTGCCGAAGATGATGTGGCTCGACGTGGACCAGGTCGTCACGACGTCGCTGCACGATCTCGAGAGCGGCAAGGTCCTCTGCATCCCGGGTGTGCAGTACAAAGTGCTTTCGACTGTGGGCCGGGTCGCGCCGAAAGCGGTCGTCCGCAGGATCAGCAGCACATTCGGTAAGGGCCGCGGGCGCACGTAGTAGCGATCGGTAGGGTTGGCGCCATGTCCGACCGCGAAGATCTGGCCGCTCTGGTTCGCGAACTCGCCGTTGTCCACGGCAAAGTCACGCTCTCCTCCGGCAAGGAGGCCGATTTCTACGTCGACCTTCGGCGGGCGACGCTGCACCACGAGGCAGGCCCACTCATCGGCAAGCTTTTGCGGGAGCTGGTGTCCGACTGGGACTTCGACGCGGTCGGCGGCTTGACCATGGGTGCGGACCCGGTAGCGATGGCCATCATGCACGCTCCGGGCAGGCCGATCGACGCGTTCGTGGTACGGAAGGCCGCGAAGGCGCACGGCATGCAACGTCAGATCGAAGGTCCCGACGTCGTCGGCAAACGGGTGCTCGTAGTCGAAGACACGACCACGACCGGCAATTCGCCGCTGACCGCTGTCAAAGCACTGCGTGATGTCGGCGCGATCGTCGTCGGCGTCGCGACGGTTGTCGACCGGGATACGGGTGCCGACGAGATCATTCGGGCCGAAGGCGTCGAGTACCGGTCGTTGCTCGGCTTGGCCGATCTCGGGTTGTGACGATGGGCTTCGAGAAGGTGGTTTTCGCCGCTGCGACCGCAGGCACGATCATCGGTGCGCTGACCGGTCGGGAACGGCTGCAGAAGGTCGCGAAGCCGCTGATCGCGCCCTCGTTGGCGGTCGGGGTGTTGCGCCGCGGCCCTGTGTCGGGTGACCGCGCACTGCTGGTCGGGGGTCTGGCCGCTGCGACGGTCGGTGACGTGCTGCTGATCGATCCAGACGACGACAGGCGGCTGATCGCCGGCGCTAGTTCGTTCGCGGTGATGCAGACCTCCTACGCCACCCTGTTGCGTCGCCACCACGCACGCCCGACTGTTCCCGCCGTTGCACCGCGGGCCCTCGGCTGGGTGGGCGGTGCCGCACTCATGCGGGCGAAAGCGCCAGAGGTGGCCACACCGCTGATGGCCTACGGCGTCACCCTGGCGACGGCCACGTCGCTGGCATCCGATCCTGCCCTGGCCCCCGGCGCACCCGTTCGCGCCGGGCTCGCGGTACCCACCGCGGACCCGCGCAGCCGGATCGGGCTCGGTGCACTGTTGTTCACCGTGTCGGACGGGCTGATCGTGCTGCGGAAGGTATTCGCGCGCGACGAGTCGCAGCGTCGCATCGCCGAAGGACTGATCCTCGCGACTTACGCTGCTGCGCAGTACTTCCTGGTGAACGGAATGGTCGAGCTGGACGGCGTCACGGACACAGAATGATGCGGTCCCGGTGTGCCGGATCGACGCGAATCGAGATGACCTCACCGACCGCCATTCGCGGCTTGTCGATCGGGGCGACGTCGAAAACCACCGAACCCGTGTAGGTCTCGGACCCGGGAATCGTGAGTTCGAGGTCGAGTTGGGTCAGCTCGGTGTGATGGTCGGTCATCGAGAGCGGGTGGACGTCCCTGATCCGGGCCCAGCCTTCCACGCCGCGCCTGCGTAGCAGGCGATCTGCGCGAGTGGGCCTGGCGGCCAACATCATTCCGAGTCCTACGAGCGTCCCGAAAAGTCCGACCAAGCCCGCGATCTGATAGGGAACGGTGTCGGGCGGCGTCTTTTCGACCAGCCAGGCCGACCAGAACGCAAGCAGAACCACGTACCCGGCACTGATGCCGAGGACGGTCCGGACGATGCGCTCGTGGTTCATTTGTGGCTCCGATACCAGCGTAATCCGTAGTGTGACGGACGTCGCTGCGCGGCCTGCTTGATTCGGCAACGCGGGTTGTGACCGAATAGCCTTTTGCCATGAGCAAACCGACCGTCTTCATCACGGGTGCCGCAGCGGGCATCGGCCGGGCGACGGCATTGCGCTTCGCGAAAGAGGATTACCTCGTCGGAATCTACGACATCGACGAGCGCAAGCTGCGCGAACTACGCGACGAGATCCTTGCGGCTGGTGGGAATGTCTACGCGGGCCTGCTCAACGTCGCCAACCCGGACCTCTGGGCCGAAGCGCTCGCCGACTTCTACCGGGCGCACGGGCGGCTCGACATTCTGATCAACAACGCAGGCGTCCTCTCCGCGGGCAAGTTCGAGGAAATGGATGTTGCCGTCCACCGCCGGATGCTCGACATCAATATCGGCGGGGTCATCTACGGCACCCGCGCCGCCTTTCCCTACCTGCGCGACACCGCGGGCTCCCAGGTGGTGAACCTGTGCTCGGCGTCCGCCATCTACGGCCAGCCGGAGCTGGCGACCTACGGTGCAACGAAGTCGGCCGTGAAGGGACTGACCGAGGCCCTCGACCTGGAATGGCGCAAGCACGACATCCGCGTCATCGCGATGTGGCCACTGTTCGTTCAGACGGGCATGGTCGAGGGCATCGAAACCGGTTCGACGCGCTCGCTCGGAGTGCGACTCACCGCCGCTGACGTCGGCAACTCGATCTGGCAGGTCACGCGCAAGAAGACGTTGCTGCCGACAGTCCACTTCGAGGTGGGTATCCAGGCCAAGGCACTGGCGATCGCGGCCAAGTACGCACCGGACTGGGTCGTGCGGACCACGAATCGCATCTTGACCCGTACGTGGTGAACGAAGAACGGGGTCCGACCGAGTGGGGCGAGAACCCCAACGGTGTCGGTCCGTGGGTCGAGGAGTTCGGCTCCGAACCGCCTGCCGATCCGCGGTACGACCCTGTTCTGCTCACCGAAGGCGACCGGCGCAACGTCGTCGACGCCTACCGGTACTGGACGCGTGAGGCGATCGTCGCCGATATCGACAGTCGTCGGCACCCGTTCCACGTCGCCATCGAGAACTTCGCACACGACGCCAACATCGGCACGGTGGTTCGCACCGCGAACGCGTTCGCGGCAGCGGCGGTACACATTGTCGGCCGCCGCCGCTGGAATCGGCGGGGCGCCATGGTTACCGACCGCTATCAGCGCATCGTCCACCACCCCGACATGGCGGCGCTGCACGAGTTCGCGCTTGCGGAAGGGCTGGCACTGGTCGCTGTCGACAACACGCCCGGCTCGGTGCCGCTCGAAACGGCGGATCTGCCGAGAAACTGTGTGCTGTTGTTCGGTCAGGAGGGCCCCGGCGTCACCGCAGACGGCCGGGCGGCAGCCGAAATGACAGTCTCCATCGCACAATTCGGCTCCACACGCAGCATCAACGCCGGCGTCGCAGCTGGCATCGCCATGCACGCGTGGATCAGGCGACACGCCGATTTGGGCACGTCGTGGTAGCCGCGTCCTTCTGGGGTTGGCAAGATCGATTCATGCCTGGTGAACCTCTGCGGCGAGAGCCGACGGATGCCGACGCGTGGTCTGCACGTGCCGATGCCGCCGAAGCCGCGGTCGTCTCGCGGCACTTGCGCCGCCTGTGGGGGCTGCCATGGACAACGTTGGGCGTCGTCGGCTGGCCGGCCACTCGCGGCGAGCGGTTCTTTCTGCGCTGGCACTACTGGTGGCAGGCACACCTGATCGACTGCGCGGTCGATGCCGCGGAACGGCAACCGAGCGAAGGCCGGCGCACGCGAATCGTGCGCTTGACGCGGTCGCACCGGTTGCGGAATCTGACCGGCTGGACGAACGCCTACTACGACGACATGGCGTGGCTCGGCCTAGCGCTCGAACGAGCGCAGCTGAGTCAGCTCGTGAGCCACAAGCGCGCGATCGCCAAGCTCGACGATCAGATGTACTCGGCGTGGGCACCCGAGATCGGCGGCGGAATTCCGTGGCGGAAGGGCTCGGATTTCTACAACGCACCCGCGAACGGGCCCGCGGCGATTCTGCTGCTGCGCACGGGCAAGGTGTGGCGCGCCGAGGAAATGGCCGAGTGGATCGACGCAACCTTGCGCGACCCGGACACAGGCCTGATCTTCGACGGGATCAGGTTGCGCCCGACCGGTTCGGAGGTCGAGAAGCCCGTCTACACGTACTGCCAAGGCGTGGTCCTGGGGCTGGAGACCGAGCTCGCCGTCCAGACGGGTGAGGGAAAGCATCGCGAGCGTGTGGCCCGTCTGGTCGACGCGGTCGACAAGCACCTCACGCCGAACGGCGTCATCCGCGGATCGAACGGTGGCGACGGTGGGCTGTTCCCTGCGATCCTCGCGCGCTATCTCACTTTGGTGGCACTGTTGCTGCCAGGCGACACGGTCCGCGACGAGCGGGCACGCCAGACGGCTGCGCGGATCGTTCTGGACTCGGCCGAATCGGCGTGGGCGAATCGCCTGGCCGTCGACAACCTGCCGATGTTCGGCCACGACTGGACCAAGCCGGCCGAGATTCCGGCAGCCGGCGAAGCAGTGGTGCGTAACGGTGGATCGGTCGACTCGTCGACGATTCCAGAGCGCGACCTGTCGGTTCAGGTCAGTGGCTGGATGCTGATGGAAGCCGCGGCGCGGTTGGCGCGCTCGATCTGAGCGTGCCTACTTGGTCGCGCGCGGGTGGCGGACCTCGTCGACCGTGACTTCCTCGGCGGGCTTCGCCATCTCCTGGAAGTAATGCCACAGACCGAGCGCCGTGCCGATGATCAGCAGAGCGACCATGACCCCGATCACGGCGGGCATCAGCCAGGGAACGCGTTCGATGAAGGTACCGGCGTAGTAGCCGATCAGGATCAGCACCGGTGCCCACACGATGGCTCCCAGCGTGCTGGCGATCGTGTATTTGCGGTGGTCCATCTTCGCGGCACCTGCGACGAGCGGGCACAGCGTCCGGACCCACGGAATCCAGCGGGCAACGAGCACAGCCCAGAAGCCGTGCTTCTCGAGCATGATGTTCACGCGATGCAGGTTGTCGGTGTTGATGTACTTGCCGTCTCGGCGCGCGACGAGTTTTGCGCCCGTCCTGTGCCCGATCACGTAGCCGACCTGATTGCCGGCGATCGCCGCAAGCATGGCGCCGAACGAGAGCGCCCACGCCTGGGAGTCGCCGGTTGTGTGCGTTGCGAGCACGATTCCGGCGGTGATCAGCATCGAATCGCCCGGCAGGAACAAGCCGATGATCAGTGCGCACTCGAGAAACACGAGTGTGATGACAACGATCCAGACGACTACTGGACCCGCCGATTCGAGCAGGCCGAAACCGGCCGAGGCGGTGACCATTTCAGCTGGAGGGATCGTGAGGCGCAGGCACAGGTTCCGGATCGACGGTCTCGCTGCGGACGGCGGTATCGTTGCGCGCCGCGAGGAGCCGCTTAGCGACCTCGATGATGCCCGGGAGAATCGAGATGAAGACGATCAACAGGAAGATCGCTTCGATGTTGTTCTTGATGAAGTCGACGTTGCCGAGGAAGTAGCCCAGGATCGTCACGCCGCCTCCCCAGAGGATGCCGCCGACGATGTCGAAGCCCAGGAACTTGCGGTAAGTCATCTTCGATACGCCGGCCAGCACGGGCGTGAAGGTCCGCGCGATCGGGACGAAGCGAGCCAGGATGATCGTCATCGGGCCGTACTTCTCGAAGAAGGCGTGCGACTCGGTGATGTACTTCTGCTTGAAGAATCGCGAGTCCTGCTTCTGGAACAGCGCGGGTCCGAGTTTGCGGCCGATCCAGTACGCACACTGGTCACCTGCGATCGCCGTGATCGCGACAGCGGGAACGAGCACCCAGATCGACACGGGCGGGGCGGGCTGCGCGGCGAGAAGGCCGCCGGTGAACAGCAGCGAATCGCCCGGGAGCAGCGGAAACAGCAGGCCGGTCTCGATGAAAACGATGACCAGAATTGCCGGCAGCACCACGTTCGCAAACGGGCCGTTGTCGGTCAGCAGGTACACGGGATCCAGCCACTGGGGTAGTAGGGCCAGATTTATCGTCGTCTCCGCCGCCTGCGCAATCACGCCGACCACAGTACCGGCGTGCAGTGCCCGGCACCTATTTCTGTGGTGCTAGCACAAGGTCAAGGGTCTGCTGTCGCGGGGAGTCTGCACTCGCTTAGGCTGAGCAGCAGTAAACACCGTCTCGTTCGCGGGCGGCTCACGACGCACATGGAGGTCTGTTCAGTGCCAATCGCAACCCCCGAGGTTTACGCCGAGATGCTTGGCCGGGCCAAACAGCACGCCTTCGCCTTCCCGGCGATCAATTGCACGTCGTCGGAAACCATCAATGCCGCGATCAAGGGTTTTGCGGATGCCGGCAGTGACGGCATCATCCAGTTCTCGACCGGTGGTGCGGAGTTCGGTTCCGGCCTCGGAATCAAGGACATGGTCGTCGGCGCCGTCGGGCTGGCCGAGTTCGCGCATGTCATCGCGGCCAAGTACGACGTCACGATCGCGCTGCACACCGATCACTGCCCCAAGGACAAGCTGGACACCTACGTGCGCCCGCTGCTCGCCATCTCGCAGGAGCGCGTGAACGCGGGGCAGAACCCGCTCTTCCAGTCGCACATGTGGGACGGCTCGGCCATCCCGATCGACGAGAACCTCGAGATCGCGACGGAGTTGCTGAAAGCAGCCGCTGCGGCCCGCATCATCTTGGAGGTCGAAATCGGCGTCGTCGGCGGTGAAGAGGACGGTGTCGAGGCGGAGATCAACGACAAGCTCTACACCTCGGACGAGGACTTCGAGAAGACTATCGACGCGCTCGGTGCAGGCGAGAACGGCAAGTACCTGCTCGCCGCGACATTCGGCAACGTCCACGGCGTCTACAAGCCGGGCAACGTCGTCCTGCGGCCCGAGGTGCTCGAGGCAGGCCAGCGCGTCGCCGCCGCCAAGCTCGGGCTGGAAGCCGGCTCGCACCCGTTCGACTTCGTGTTCCACGGTGGTTCGGGATCGCTGAAGTCCGAGATCGACGATTCGCTGAAGTTCGGCGTCGTGAAGATGAACGTGGACACGGACACGCAGTACGCCTTCACCCGCCCGATCGCCGGACACATGCTCGGCAACTACGACGGTGTGCTGAAGATCGACGGCGAGGTCGGCAACAAGAAGGTCTACGACCCGCGCAGCTACCTCAAGAAGGCGGAAGCCAGCATGACGGCACGCGTCATCGAGGCGTGCAACGATCTCAAGTCGGCAGGCCGCTCGGTCAGCGCTGGCTGAAGGGCGCCGAATGACCGGCCGTCGCGTTGACCTGCGCGTGCTCGGACCGGTCCAACTGTTCGTCGACGGTCGACCGCTCCCGGTAGGCGGTCCGAAGCCACGCACGATGCTTGCGCTTCTGGCCGTCAACCGGCGGCGAACCGTGCCGAGTGAGGCGTTGGCCGATGCGATCTGGGACAACGATCCCCCCGATTCGTACGCCGCGAGCCTGCAGGTGTTCGTGTCGAATCTGCGCAAGGCGCTGCGGACCGCTGGCCTGGACTCGGCGGCGATTCTCGCGACGGCGGCGCCGGGATACCGCCTCGACCTCGCCGACGACGAATGCGATCTAGGCCGATTCGACAGTGCGCGCAGTGCGGGAGCGCAGGCGAAGGATGCCGGGAATCACGCGGCGGCGGCCGAGCGGTATCGCGGCGCGTTGGCCGAGTGGTCGGGTCCCGTGCTGGCAGACCTGCGGGGGTTGCAGTTCGCCGACGATTTCGCGGCGGCGGTGAACGAAGAACGCCTGTTGACGATCGAGGCGAGAGTCGCGGCGGATATCGCGTGCGGGCGTGCCGCCGATGTGGTTGGCGAATTGGTCAAGTTGACCGCGGAAAATCCACTGCGCGAACCACTGTGGGGTCAGCTCATCGCTGCCCTGTACCTGTCGCACAGGCAGGCGGAGGCGCTCGAAACGTGCCGCCGAGTGCGTGCGGTGCTCGCCGAAGAGCTTGGAATCGATCCCGGGCCCGCGCTCGTCGAGTTGGAGCGGCGGGTGTTGCGGCAGGAACCGATTGCGGCGGCCACCGTGGTCGACGCCGAGCGCCTCGCCAAAGCAATGAACGAGACTGTCGGCGAGGTACCGAATGCCGTGCGCCGCGGCCGCTTACGACTCGACGACGGTCGTGTGGTCACGATTCCGTCGCACGGCCTGCGCATCGGGCGGATGACCGACAACGACCTGGAACTCGACGACCCGATGGCCAGCCGCTACCACGCCCAGATCGTGCCGAGCCGGGCCGGGATGCTGATCCGGGATCTGAGCTCCGCCAACGGTGTGTTCGTGCAGGGCAGTCAGGTCGACGGCGGATCCCTGCTGGCCGACGGTGATTCGATCAGGATCGGATCGACCGTGATCGCGTTCGAGGCGGAGTTGTCGACATAACGTCACTGCCAACATGACGTCACTGCAACATAACGTCACTGCGGCGGGTAGCAGACCTTCCAACCGTCGTCGGTGTTTTCGAGGTTGATGGTCCGGGTCAGCTGCTTGCCCGTGTCGGCGCGGGTGTAGGCGGTGACCTCGGCGATTGCGGTTCGGTCGGTGATTTGGATCTGCTCGACCTTGGAAACGACGGGGATGTCGTCGCGCTCGACGGACTTGTAGATGTCTTCGTACTTTTCGTCGCTGAAGGTGCCGTAGTACTCGGCGAGGGGCCCGCAGGTCGACTTCCGAAGAGTCTGGATGTCGCCGTCGGACAATGCGCGCGAGAAGGTCGCTATCGAATCGCGGATCTGCGATTCCGGCGTCACCGGCTCGTCTTTTGTCTTGCCGAGCAGTGCAACAACACCGACGACGAGCGCAATGAGGACCAGGACGGCCAGCAGAGCGGCTAGCCAGCCTTTGCTCGACTTGCGGGGCGGAAGTGGTTCGGCCGCGGGAACGCGGAGCGGCTTTGCGATCGGGGGCGGTGGTGTGCGCGGTGGTTCGGCCTGGACGTGCGGCGGCTGGGGAGGTTGCGACGGTCGCGGTCTGTTGACGGCCGTGTCGCCCGCGGCGGGGGTTTCGTGCGTCGTCGGAATTCGGCGCGGTGGCGGCAGTTTCGGCGGCCGCCGAACGACCGGCGGCTCCGGTGGTGCCTCGGCCGGCGGGACGACGTAGGACTTCTTCGTGTCGATCTCGTCTTGATCCGGCGTGTTCGTGACCGTCGGAATGGCCTCGGTCACCGCGTCCGCGTCGTCGGCGTCCGATTCGGCAATTGCGTCGAAAGGCGCGGTCGCGGGCGGCTCCGCCGGTGTGTTGTTGTCCTTCGCCTCCGGCACGCGCCACCCCTCAGTACTTGCGAACACGGTCGGTTCGATGTGCGGTCAGGTATGCAGCGTAACGACCCTCCGCTCGGACGGGCACAATGTAGCCCATGACGTCGTTCGGTGATCTGCTTGGACCTCAGCCCACTTTGCTCCCGGGGGACGATGAGGCCGAATCCGACCTGCTCAACCACAAAGATCCGGCACAGGTCGCGGCCGACCACCCGACCGCGTCGATCGCGTGGGCCTACCTCGCTGAGGCGGCGTTCGCGGACGGGCAGGTGATCACCGCCTATGCGTACGCGCGTACCGGCTACCACCGCGGCCTCGATCAGCTGCGGCGAAACGGCTGGAAGGGCTTCGGTCCCGTCCCGTACAGCCACGAACCCAACCGCGGCTTCCTGCGCTGTGTCGCGGTGCTCGCGCGATCCGCCAAGGCAATCGGCGAGACCAACGAGTACGCACGCTGCCTGGACCTCCTGGAGGATTGCGACCCGCGCGCAGCCGACGAACTTGGCCTCGACTAAACGTCTGCTTCCGAACCGGGAGCGTGGCAAGGCGCGGTACCGGACCTCGGTCGAGCGGTACCGCCTGTCGATAATCCCGATCTTCCAGTGTGCGCTGGCCGCGGGCGGTGCGTGGTGGGTCGCGACCGACCTCGTCGGGCACCCGAAGCCGTTCTTCGCTCCGATCGCCGCTGTCGTCTCGCTAGGGATCGCGCTGGGCTCGCGGCTGCGGCGCTCCGTCGAGTTGGTCGTCGGTGTTTCGGTGGGGATCGGTGTCGGTGACCTGCTGATCTCGGCAATCGGCACAGGTGTGTGGCAGATCATCCTGGTTGTCGCGCTGGCCATGTCTGCCGCGGTGATTCTCGACGGCGGACCCGTGATCTCGATCCAGGCAGCAAGCTCGGCCGTCTTGGTGGCGACGCTTCTGCCGCCGGGTGACCACGGCGGTTTCGACCGGATGGTCGACGCACTGATCGGCGGACTGGTCGGTGTTGCGGTCGTCGCTTTTCTCCCGACACATCCGATGTTGCGGGCCAGGGATGGTGCGGGCGAAATTCTTGCCGTGGCGGCAGACGCGCTGCGCAAATGCGCGGACGGTCTGCTCGCCCAAGATCCGAAAGTCATCATCCAAGCGCTCCGGGAAACACGCGATACGCAGCCGAAGATCGACGCTCTGCGTTCCAACCTGAAGGGCGGCCGGGAGATCAGTCGTCTTTCCCCGCTGCATTGGCGCGCCCGTGCTCGCGTCGAGCGGCTCGAGGCGACTGCCGATCCGATCGACAACGCGATTCGCAACATCAGAGTCCTTGTCCGCCGTTCGCTTTCGCTGGTTCGTGACGACGAGATCCTCGATCCACGGCTGGTCGACGAGGTCGAGAAGCTGTCGCACGCGATCGAGGTCGTCCGGGAGATGGTCCTCGCCGAGCCCGGCGAACAGCCCGATCAGGAAGAGGCCCAGCGCGTTTTGCGAGCAGTAGCGGCCGGCGCGGGTCGCGACGTTGTCCAGCATTCCGGTCTGTCTGCGAATGTGGTTCTCGCCCAGTTGCGCTCGACGATCGTGGACCTCCTGCAGGTGGCAGGCCTCGACCGCATGACGGCATTGGCGGCGCTCCCGCCGACGGTACCGAACCCGTACGTACCGCCCGAACTCTGACGGTCACCGCGTCGTTCGTTTCACCGGCTGCCCCGGCCGCCAGTGATCGACGTACAGGTGTTCGCCGTCCACGGTCGTCAACACGGCTTCATCGAGGTCGAGTGCAAACATCTGGGCGGACTCACCCGGATTCTCGGGGTAACAGGCGAGGATCGCCTGCTTCTCTGCGCCCTCGAGTTCCCGCGCGCGTCCGGAAACCTTTGCGTCGCCGCCTTCCATCGTGTGGTGCCCAGGATTGCTGTGCAGTCCGTAGCGCGGATCCCGCCGCAGGTCCTCGACCTTACGAGCACCGGGCATCGAGCCGAGCACGAGCAAGCCTTCGAAAATCTCCACCTCGGTCCCGCTCACTCGCGGTGACCCGTCTTTGCGCAGCGTCGCCAGGATGTGATGCTTGTGCGCCTCGAGGCGCGCCCGTATTGCACTCGCGAGTTCGGGGGCCTCGTCGTCGAACTGTTTCCACGTTGCCATGCGCGGAATTGTGCACCCGGGCACCGACACGAAAGGCATCCGTAGAATCGTCGGAAGAACAGTCGAGCCACCCGAGGAGGGGTCTGATGGGCGTGACATTGGCCAAGGGCGGGAACGTTTCGCTGTCGAAGGAGGCACCGAACCTGACGGCCGTGACCATCGGGCTCGGGTGGGATGTCCGCGCCACCACGGGGACCGAGTTCGATCTCGACGCCAGCGCAATCGGCCTCGGTAGCAACGGAAAGGCGTTGCAGGACAACTACTTCGTCTTCTACAACAATCTCCGCTCGCCCGACGGCTCGATCGAGCACACCGGTGACAACCGGACCGGTGAGGGTGAGGGTGACGACGAGAGCATCCACGTCGACCTGCAAGCGCTGACCTCGTCCGTCACCTCGATCGTGTTCCCGGTGTCGATCCACGACGCCGATGCCCGCAAGCAGAACTTCGGTCAGGTCCGCAATGCGTTCATTCGGGTCGTGGATCGCAGCACCGGCATCGAGTTGGCCCGCTTCGATCTCAGCGAGGACGCCTCGTCGGAGACGGCAATGATCTTCGGCGAGCTGTACCGGCGGGGACCCGAGTGGAAGTTCCGGGCGGTCGGCCAGGGCTACGCGTCCGGGTTGTACGGGATCGTTCGCGACTACGGCATCAACGTGAACTAGGCAACGTCATCATTCACGCGTAGGCCATTCACGCGTAGGCCATTCACGCGTAGGCATAGTTGTCCAGCGGGAAGTGCTTGTTGCCCCACCACATCTCCGCGTGCGTCGACAGGCGGATTGCGGCGGGATCGCCCTGGTAGTTGACGTAATAGGTGTTCGAGCCGGCGCATGAATCGCTCAGCCAGAGCGAGCCGTCCGCGCGTCTGCGGCAGAGCGCGTAGTACTCGTCGTGCGGCTTCTGCTTGATCTCGGCAGTGGTTGCATTGCGCCGCAATGCTTCTCGAATCACGCGCGCTGCGTGCCGGCTCGTGCATTCGATCATCGCGATATAGGAGCCCGCGGCAAATCCGTACGGTCCGGTGATCAGGAACAGGTTGGGGAACCCGGGCACGGTCACACCCTGGTACGCCTGGAATTTGTTCTCGTCCCACCACTCGTTCAAGTCGACGCCACCACGGCCCCGCAGCGGGAACGGCGGAGTCGCGCCGCGCTCCATGACTTTGAATCCCGTCGCGTAGACGATGACGTCCGCCGCGTGCTCGATTCCGTCTGCGGTGACGATTCCGGTCGGTGTGATGCGCTCGATCGATTCGGTGAGCAATTCGACGTTGTCGCGGTTGAACGTCTTCAGGTAGGTGTTCGACACCGACGGTCGTTTGCATCCCAATGCATAAGTGGGGGTGAGCTTCTGGCAAACGACGGGATCGTCGACCTGAGATCGGTACCAGCGCTTCAGTGCGCCGCCCGCGGCGTCGAGTACGAACGGCAGCCGATCGTGCAGCGAGTTCGCGACGGTCAGTCCGATATCGATTCCGAGCACGACCCCCGACCGCACCGAACGACGAAGTCCAGGAAGGTAATTCAGTGCCATGTGAACCGGCGCGGCCATCCCGAAGTCAGGTTTGGGTGCGACCCAGATCGGTGTGCGCTGATAGACGTCCAGCTGACCAGCCGTCTTCGCGATCTCCGGAATCAATTGCAGGGCGGTCGCTCCCGTGCCGATCACGGCGATTCGCTTGCCTCGATAATCGTATGCGTGGTCCCAGCGCGCGGTGTGGACAGTCTTTCCCGAAAACTCCTCTGCACCCTCGATATCGGGTAGCTTCGGCACTTCCAAACCGCCCACCGCACCGATGGCAAACCGGGCAGTGTGTACTTCGCCGTTCGACAGTTTCGCCGACCACATCGCGGTGATCTCGTCCCACTCGGCCGATTCGACGGCGGTGCCGAGTCGCAGGTGCGGCCGCAGCCCGTAAGTATCGACGAGTTGGTCCGCGTAGGTCTTGACCTCGGCACCCGGTGCGAAGAATCGGGTCCACTGCTTCGGCGGAGCGTAGGAGAAGCTGTAGTAGATGGACGGGATATCGACCGCCACGCCGGGATAGGTGTTCGCCTGCCACGTGCCACCGATGTCGGGCGACTTGTCGACGATGATGAAGTCTTCGATCCCGGCTCGTTTCAGTTCGATCGCGGCACCGATCCCGCCGAAACCAGCGCCGACGATGACGACCTGGTAGTCGGCCTCTTTCATGGACGTGCTCCTATGCGTGCGATGAGAGGCGCGAAGCGGTCGAGAACCGCCTCTGCGCGCTCGAAGGATGCGATGCCGACCAGATGCCGCACTGCGGTCGGTGACAGCCGGAAGAGGTAATAGGCCGCCCATGCCTCGGGATTGACCGGCACGATCGCCCAGTTGAACCGGACGGCGCGGGCGATGACACGGGCGACCTTGTCCGGTCCGGCGAGCGCAAGACGCTGGGATGCACCGGCTTTCGAGGTCCAGTTCGATGCGGCAGCGTCGGTGAGTCCCGCGCGGTTGCCATGGGCGAGCAGTTCGGTCCGGATGACGCCGGGAGCGATTGCGCTGACCCCGATTCCGTACCGGCGCAGCTCTACTCGCAACGATTGGGTCGCCATCAGAACGGCAGCCTTCGCGACGCCGTATGCCGGGTCCATGGGCATCGGCAGGAATGCCGCTGCGGAGGAGATATTGACGATGTGGCCGCGGATTCCCGCGTCGATCATCTGCCGGGCAAACACTCGGGAGCCGTAAACGACGCTCAGCAAATCGATGTCGACGACCCGTTGCCATTGCGCCGGAGTCATTTCCAGGAAGCCGCCGAGGTCCATGACCCCGGCGTTGTTGACGAGGATGTCCGGTGCGCCGAACTCCACGAGCATCCAGCGTCCGAACTCCTCCCACTGCTCGTCGCTTGCGACATCGAGCGTGTAAGCGATGGCGATGTCGCCGCCGGCGACGATCTCGAGTGCCGCTTCGGTCGCGGCGTTGCCATCGATATCCGCGACGACGACGCGATCGCCGCCGCGTGCGAAGAGTTTTGCCGTCTCACGGCCGATCCCCGCGCCGGCACCCGTCACGATCACAGTCCTCATCGGGAACCTCCGAACGCGAAGATTTTTGCGCTCACATCGGCGCCGAAATCGGCGAGGCCCGCAGGCAACAGGCCCGACAGCGCCCGCAGGGCGGATGGCGAGGTCCTCGACAACCACCACCCCACCCACGCTTCGGTACCGACCGGGACTGTCGCGACGTTCCACCGGACAGCGAATTCGATCGCGTCGGCGACGCGACTCGGTGAACGGCCCACGAAGCGCTGACCGCTACCGAGTTTTGCTGCCCACGAGTCGCTTTCGGTAGTGCCGACGCCACCTCGGCTGCCGTTGGCAGCGAGGTGCGTACGGATCAGGCCCGGGCAGATCGCACTGACGCCGATCTTGTGCGGCGCCAATTCGGTTCGCAGCGCCTGTGTTCCGAACCAGGCACCGGCCTTTGCGGTCACGTACGAAGGTGCGAGCGCAGTGGGCAGAAATGCGCCGACCGAGCAGATGTTGACGATGTTGCCGCGCCGGTTTGCTTCGATCATCCGCGCAGCGAACAACCGCGAGCCGAGCAGCGGGCTCATCATGTTGATGGCGATCATTCGGCGCCAGTCGGCCGCGGTCTGTTCGAGGAATCCGCCACCGATCAGGATGCCCGCGTTGTTGACGACGATGTCCGGCACGCCGTGGGTTGTGCAGACCCAGTCTGCGAAGCCTTCCCAATCGTCGTTGTCCGCGACGTCGAGGCGGCGGAAGACCGCTTTGCCGCCCTTCGCCGTGATGAGTTCGGTTGTTTCCCTACCGGTTTCCTCGTTGATATCCGAAACGACGACGGTGGCACCGCGCTTGGCAAAGCGGCGTGCGGTGGCCCTGCCGATCCCACTTCCCGCACCTGTCACAACGACGAGTGTCATGTCAGGCACCGACCTTTCGTGGAAGCTGCGCCGCAACCGGACTGCTCCTGAAGACGTAGTCGTCGAATCGGACATGAGTGCTGCCCCGGCGCGCGCTGAGCAGCGACGTCGGCCTGATGTAGGGCATATGGCCCTGAGAATTGACGTAGTAGGTGCGCAGACCCTGGTTGATCGTCGTGAAGTAGTGCTGAATATTCCGGCCGCGCTTCTGGATCATCGCGTGATAGCGGCTGTGCGCCGCAGCGGAAACCTCGACGTCGTTCTGCCCGCGCCGGACAGCCTCTGCGATAACACGCACAGCGTGTCCGGCGGTGATCTCCACGAGTGCATGCCAGCCGGTGCCGGTCCACGAGTATGGACCCACGAGAGTCCAGCGGTTGGGAAGCCCAGGTACGGAAACACTTTCGTACGCCTGCAGCCCGTTCTCGGCATAGAACTCACCGAGGTCGAATCCGTTCCGGCCCACAATGGCGCCGCGCCTGTAGCTCTCGGGATCGGAGAACAATTCGTAGCCGGTTGCCAGGACGAGTGCGTCGATCGGGCGAGTGGTGCCATCAGCCGTGACGATGGCGTCGCGGGTGATTCTTGTGATCGCGTCGGTGATCAGGTCGACGTTTGCACGATTGAACGCGCGCAGGAAGCTGTTCGACGTCGTCGGACGCTTGCCGAGCAGGCCATACGTCGGTGCAAGGGCCGCACGGTCTGCAGGGTCCTCGACCGTGTTTCGAAGGTAGGCCCGGTACATGCTGCGGGCGCCTGCATCGAGACCGCGCGCGGCCGAATCGAATACCGCAGGCGGCATGTACACGATCGCCCGCAGTGTGAGATCGATTGCCGTCAGCGACAATCCGCTGAGTCCGGCGCCGACGCCCGGAACCGCCAGCGCGCGTTGCATCCACGGCCGAACAGTGAGGTCCGATTTGGGTATGCACCAGACCGGGGTGCGCTGGTAGACGTCCAGCTGCGCGACCTCGGGTGCGATCGCCGGGGTGATCTGCACGGAGCTTGCGCCAGTTCCGATCACAGCGACGCGCTTTCCCGCCAGATCGTAGCTATGGTCCCAATCGGTGGGCCGCAGTATCTTTCCCGCAAAGTCTCCGAAGCCGGCGATCCCGGGATCTTCCTTCGCGACGAGGTACGCGCCGACCGCCGATATCACGAACCGTGCGGTCACGACCGAACCGTCAGCGATGTGCAGCTCCCACCAGTGGCTCTCGTTGTTCCACTCTTCGCGCACTACCTCGATGCCGAACCGCAGGTGCGGCAGCAATCCGAAGTCGCGGGCAACAGTTCGGTGATAGGCGGCGACCTCGTCACCCTTCGGAAACAGTCTGGACCAGTTGGGGTTCCGCGCGAACGAGTACTGATAGGTGAATCCTGGTACGTCGACTCCGATGCCGGGGTAGTCGTTGTCGCGCCAGCTCCCGCCCACTTCGTGAGCGCGTTCGAGGATTACGAAGTCGTCGAGATCGTTCTGCTTGAGTCGCACACCCGCGCAGATTCCGCCGGGGCCGGCGCCGACGACGACGATCTGGTGATCGGGAGAATTGCTGTGCTGTCCGGTCTTTCGGGGAGGCATGATCCAGTCGTCCTTAGGAGGCTAGGGTGCGGTGGGAGCTGTTGGCGCTGAACTGTTCTCGAACGAACGAACCGATTTCGGCGATTGCCGCTCGGCCTTCGGGGACAAGATCTGCGGCGGCTTGGAAGACATGAATCTGGCGGTCCCAGATCTGCAGACTGCACGTTGCGCCGGCCTTGCCGAGTCGACCGGCGATCAGTTCGGCATCGGATCGGAGTACTTCGTTCGCGCCGACTTGAATCAGGGCAGGTGGCAGCGCCGACAGGTCGGCGTCATGCAGTGCGAGCAGGGGGTCGTCGGCTGGTGCGAGCAGTCCGGCTATCTGCACGAGCTTCCGCAGCGGGATATACGAATCGCGCCGAGAGTTCGCGTGCCCACTGCTGTGGGTGCAGGCGAGATCGATCCACGGTGACTGTGCCACGATTGCGGCGGGCGCGGGCAAGCCTTCGGCCGCGGCGTGCTGGGCTACTGCGAACGCCAGGTAGCCACCTGCCGAGTCGCCGGCAAACGCGATGTCACCGGGGGCGCGTCCGTCGTCGAGCAGTTCGCGGTAGACCTCCACACAGTCGCTGACTGTCTGTGCCAGCGTCACGGCGGGCAGCTGCCGGTAATTCACCTGTAGTGCAGGTACTCCCGCGGCCGTCGAGATTCGGGAGACGAGTCTGCGGTGGGTTCGCAATCCGCAGGTGACGAACCCGCCCCCGTGGAAGTACAGGATCAGTCCTGGTTCGTCGGGGGAAACAGTATCTCCGACAACGAGTTCGGTGTCGCATCCGGCATGCGCCAGGCGAGTTGCGCTCGCGCCGCTGGGCAATGGCAGAACGCTCCCCGCGAAATCGAAGAGATGCAGCCGGGCGAGTGTCCACTCGTTCAGCGGCAAGTATTCGAGGAGGGGTCTGATCACGAGGCGCATTCCGCGAGCGAGCAGCCATGACCGCGTACTCCAAGCTTTGTGGAACGTCACCTCGGGCTGTGCCACGAATGCTGTCGCCATCCATCGACTCCTTTGTCGCTCTGGACCATTTGATATTGCAACGCTATATTTATAGTGACGCTATTGCAAGAGTGGCGCTATATCATTTCCGGATCGGTCATAATCGAACAGAGGAGCCGGAGGTGAGGATGGTCGTCCACAAACCCGTGGGTCGCGCTGAAGCGCGTGAACAGACGCGCGAGCAGGTCCTCGCGGCTGCTGAAGAGTTGTTCATTGCGAACGGATTTCACGCGACGACCGTCGCGCAGATTGCTGCGAAAGCGGGCCGCACTCAGGGTGCCATTTACGGCAACTTCGCGGGCAAGGAAGCGCTGTGCCTCGACGTGATTCGTCGCAGATATATGGCTACGTTCGGCGAGGTCGCCGTGTCCCTTGCGGCAGCGGTGACGTTCGACGACAAGATGGCTGCCTTCACCGCATGGTGGGAAGAACTCGCCGACCAGGAGGATCTGACGATCCTCGTCGGCGAGTACATGCTGGCGGCGCGCCGGGATCCGGCGCAACTGGATGCGTTGGCGGACTACTTCGAACTGGTGAAGACGACCATTCGCGCAATTGTGTCCGCGCATTTCGAGGGGGAGGGCGCGGCCGGCGCAGTCGTCGAGGACGCAATGATCGCGGTGCTCGCGCTCGGCACCGGTCTGGCTCTGGGGCGTGCGGGTGGACTGGTCAGCGCGGCGGACACCTCGCATGTCTTCACCGAGACGATTCGCTTGTGGCGCAGCCGAATCGGTGCTGCCGCGCTGACCTGACCTGCTACACGAGTGCTGGTGCGGGCTCGGCTACCGGGGCCTCGGAGAGTCCGACCTTGTCGTGGATCCGCCGGAGCGGTTTCGGTGCCCACCAAGCGGACTTGCCGAGCAACCGCATCGCTGCGGGCACCAGGATGCCGCGGATGAGCGTCGCATCGATGAGCACTGCCAGACCGGCGCCGATGCCGAACATCTGGATGAAGCTGACAGAGGACGTTCCGAACGAGAAGAAGCTCACGGCGAGGATGATCGCCGCCATCGACACGATTCGGCCGGTACGCGAAAGGCCATCGGCGACTGCGTCTTCGAGTGCCATGCCGCGATCGTGATTCTCCTTGATGCGGCTCATCACGAACACTTCGTAGTCCATCGACAACCCGAACGTCACGCAGAACATCAGCACCAGCATCGACGTGTCCAGTGGGAGCGGAGTGAACCCGAGGAATCCGGACAGCCAGCCCTCCTGGAAGATCAGCACCAGTACGCCGATGGTTGCCGACAGCCCGAGGGCGTTGAGCACCAATGCCCGGATCGGTTGCAGCACACTGCCGGTGAAGAGGAACAGCAGCACGAACGTCGACGCCATGATGAGGCCGATCGCCAGCGGCAACTTGTCCGCGATGGCGTCCTGGCTGTCGACCAGGTCCGCAGTTTCGCCGCCGACAAGCACTGTGCCGCCCGCCGGTTCCTCGCGCACCGCTGTCAGGAGGTCCATCGCTTCGTCCGACCGCGGATCGAAGGTGGAGACAACGGTCAGGCGCTGGGCGTCCGGAGCGGCAAAGCGTGCATCTGCGGGCGAGGTGGCCGCAACCGTGCCGTCGACGAATGTGCCGGCGCTCGAATCCACGCGCTCCACGCCTGGCAGCGTCGACAGTCGCGCCGCATAGCCGCTGAGGTCCGCGAGCGGACCCTCGCTGACGACGTCGACGGCGGCAGTGTCATCGGTAGTGAACTCGTCGCGCAGTGCGTCACCGGCTTGGCGGCTGGATGCCGACGAGGGGAGAACGCGGTCGTCCGGCGTGCCGAAATCGACGTTGAGCAGCGGCACCGCGAGTAGTCCGAGCAGTGCGACGACGGGTAACGCGGTTCGCAGGGGGCGGCGCATCACCGTTCGTGCGAGCTTTCCCCAGAAAGGAACGACCGTGCTCGGCAGATGTTTCGACCACGGTAGCCGGCCGGCGTTGACCCGTGGGCCGAGGACGGTGAGCAGTGCAGGCAGAACGATCAGCGCCCCGAGCATGGCGATCAGGATCACGCCGATTCCTGCGTACGCGAAGGAGCGTAGGAAGTACATCGGGAAGACCGTCAGCACAGCCAGGGCTGCGGCGACGGCGGTCGAACTGAACAAGATTGTCCTGCCGGCGGTTTCGACCGTTCGAACCACAGATCGCTGGACATCAGCGTCTTTCGCGTACTCCTCTCGGTAGCGGCTCACCATGAGGAGTGCGTAGTCGATCGCGAGGCCCAGTCCGAGGCTCGTTGTCAGGTTGACGGCGTAGATGGACACGTCGGTCGACGATCCGAGGATCGACAGCTCCGCGAATGTTCCGAAGATCGCGAAGACGCCGATGATCAGGGGCAGGAGGGCGGCGATGACACTCCCGAAGGCGAGGCCGAGCAGTGCCAGCATCAACGGAATGGCGATTGCCTCGGCGCGAACCAGGTCGGAGCCGATCTGTTGCTCCGCGTCGTGCCCGACGCCGTCGCGGCCGCCGATGGTGATGTCGAAGCCGTCCACCGAGCCGTCGAACTTCTCGATCACCGCAGTGGCTGCGTCTTTGTCGTCAGGGTCGAGCGCGACGGCGATGATGGCCTTCGTTCCGGCGTCCGAACGTAACGTCGGTGAGCCAGTACTCCAATAGGACGCAACAGATTTGACGCCCGGTTGCTGTTCGAGGCTGGTGGTCAGGGCGAGCCCTGCGGCGCGGGCCTCGTCGACGGGTCTATGTGCGTCGGCGACGAGGACGAGGTCCGCGTTGCCGGGGAATTGTTCGGCGGCGATGGCGGCCGCGCGGCTGGATTCGGAGTTGGGGTCGTCGAAACCTTCGCTTTGCAGCTTGCCGAAGGCGGTGAAGCCGAGCAGTGCGAAGCCGACGAGCAAGGCGAGAGTGGCGGCAAGTACGAGTCGTGCATGGGCGGACACAAGATGACCGAAGCGGGTCAGCATCGTCGACTCCAATCTTGACGGGTGTAAACTTTGTAGGTGTTAACTTGCCACGGGATGTGTACAGGTGTCAACATGCAATTTGTGTCGTCCGCAACGAAGCCCCCGTATCACCACGGTGATCTGAAGAATGCGCTGACGGATGCGGCGATCGAACTAGCGGCGGCCGACGGGCCGGAGCAGATCACGGTCCGTGCGGTCGCCAAACGGGTCGGGGTGACACCGACCGCTGCCTACCGGCACTTCGCAGGCCACGACGACCTCGTCCAGGCCGTCAAAGACCGGGCGATGGGAGCCCTCGCCGAGTCGATCGAAAAGGCGCTCGCCGCAGTGGATCCCACCGAGGACGTGGTTGCCCGCTTGGCTGCGGCGGGGACCGGCTACTGCTCGTTCGCCATCGCAGAGCCGGGCCTCTTTTTGACCGCGTTCTGTCGCGGAGATTCAGAACTGACCGATCCGCTCGACTCCCAACTCCACGAACACGAGCCGTACCGACTGCTCGTCGACGTGGTCGACGAGCTGATCCAGGCGGGTCTGGCGGACGAATCCGAACGGACCATCATCGAAACGTCCGCCTGGTCGTCCGTGCACGGACTCTCGATGCTCCTCATCGACGGTCCGCTGCGTTTGATTCCCGACGACGCCAAGATCGAACTCATCCAGGAGGTCGTCGCCTTCAACAGTCGGCGGTGGGCGGGGAGGTAGGTCGGGGCGGGGTGTTGACGCGATCTGGACGAACGCGGTACGGCCTTCTGGCCCGTCACCGGGTGGTGACGGGCTGAGCGGGCTTGGGTTTGTTAGAAGGGTGGCGGTTCGTAGTCGCCTTCGTTGCGGGCTCGTTCGCTGCGGGTGCGGGCTTCGTGTTGCTGGATTCTGTTGCGCCGCTTCGGGTCCGGTGCCGTGTCGGGGACCGGCCGGTCGGGTTCGGTCCCGCCCAGCAGCGGGATCGGACCGGTTTCCGCGACCGGATAGGTCCTGCCGTGCGGTGAGGTGATCGACAGTGTCCCGTCCTCGCCCTTGGTGAGGTCCCACCCGCCGAAAGTTTTGCCCCGGTGGTGTTTGCGGCAGAACGGTCCCAAATTCTCGGCTGTTGTTCGACCGCCGGTTGCTGGGTTCTCGTGGTCGTAGGGGTCGCGATGATCCAGGTCGCAGTCCCACGCCGGTACGTCGCAATTGGGGAACATGCACGACCCCCACAACGCGCGGACATAGTCCTGGACCTGTTCGGTGGGTGTGTAGGAGTCGGTGGTCTTCTCGTCGGGGGTGGTGAGTGGCCGCACGATCGCATCCTTAGCGATA
>NZ_JAEMNW010000018.1 GCF_016481275.1 Antrihabitans auranticaus
CCAGAAGCGGTCCTCGATGCGGCTGCCCGAGGCGAAGAGCGCAAGCGACAGACCGACCAGTTTGTCGGCATCGGGGGGGAGGCGTTTGGCGATTCGCTGGCGCATATTAAAGACGTATATAGAAAGAGGCGAAGAACCTCACATTCTAGTCCGTTCTTTGCACCATAAGCGGTCTCGTGCCGACTCGTGGCCGGCCGGCCAAATTGCAGCTTTTGGAAAAGAATTGCTTCAAACCCCTTGCGCAGATCGAAGCGGGTGCCTACAATCACGCCTCTTTCGCGCTAACGGAAACGCGGCGCGGGAGAGGGAAGCAAGGTTGGTGGAGCGCAGCAGTCTGTAGCGCGCAGCCGGCCTGGAAGTTGAGCCCCGCAGTCGCAACGATGTAGTGTAAAAAGTTGTTGACGAACTGCGAAACACGGTTCATAATCTCGCTTCTCTGCTGCTGAAAACGCAGCGCTGCCGGGAAACACGAAGTTCCTCGCAGAATGCTCTTTAAAAATTAACAGCCGATAAGTGTGGGCGCTTGATGGCAGCGAGCTGATCCTCGGATCAGATAGCGAAAGTATCAAGAGTCTCACACTAAAGTAAGTCAGGTTTATGAAGTGATTCATATTCCTGTCAGCTTTGAGTGAGCGACCGGTTCTTAACTGAACCGAAAACAGTAACAGGTTTAAACTGAAGAGTTTGATCCTGGCTCAGATTGAACGCTGGCGGCATGCCTTACACATGCAAGTCGAACGGCAGCACGGGTGCTTGCACCTGGTGGCGAGTGGCGAACGGGTGAGTAATACATCGGAACATGTCCTGTAGTGGGGGATAGCCCGGCGAAAGCCGGATTAATACCGCATACGATCTACGGATGAAAGCGGGGGACCTTCGGGCCTCGCGCTATAGGGTTGGCCGATGGCTGATTAGCTAGTTGGTGGGGTAAAGGCCTACCAAGGCGACGATCAGTAGCTGGTCTGAGAGGACGACCAGCCACACTGGGACTGAGACACGGCCCAGACTCCTACGGGAGGCAGCAGTGGGGAATTTTGGACAATGGGCGAAAGCCTGATCCAGCAATGCCGCGTGTGTGAAGAAGGCCTTCGGGTTGTAAAGCACTTTTGTCCGGAAAGAAATCCTTGGCTCTAATACAGTCGGGGGATGACGGTACCGGAAGAATAAGCACCGGCTAACTACGTGCCAGCAGCCGCGGTAATACGTAGGGTGCGAGCGTTAATCGGAATTACTGGGCGTAAAGCGTGCGCAGGCGGTTTGCTAAGACCGATGTGAAATCCCCGGGCTCAACCTGGGAACTGCATTGGTGACTGGCAGGCTAGAGTATGGCAGAGGGGGGTAGAATTCCACGTGTAGCAGTGAAATGCGTAGAGATGTGGAGGAATACCGATGGCGAAGGCAGCCCCCTGGGCCAATACTGACGCTCATGCACGAAAGCGTGGGGAGCAAACAGGATTAGATACCCTGGTAGTCCACGCCCTAAACGATGTCAACTAGTTGTTGGGGATTCATTTCCTTAGTAACGTAGCTAACGCGTGAAGTTGACCGCCTGGGGAGTACGGTCGCAAGATTAAAACTCAAAGGAATTGACGGGGACCCGCACAAGCGGTGGATGATGTGGATTAATTCGATGCAACGCGAAAAACCTTACCTACCCTTGACATGGTCGGAATCCCGCTGAGAGGTGGGAGTGCTCGAAAGAGAACCGGCGCACAGGTGCTGCATGGCTGTCGTCAGCTCGTGTCGTGAGATGTTGGGTTAAGTCCCGCAACGAGCGCAACCCTTGTCCTTAGTTGCTACGCAAGAGCACTCTAAGGAGACTGCCGGTGACAAACCGGAGGAAGGTGGGGATGACGTCAAGTCCTCATGGCCCTTATGGGTAGGGCTTCACACGTCATACAATGGTCGGAACAGAGGGTTGCCAACCCGCGAGGGGGAGCTAATCCCAGAAAACCGATCGTAGTCCGGATTGCACTCTGCAACTCGAGTGCATGAAGCTGGAATCGCTAGTAATCGCGGATCAGCATGCCGCGGTGAATACGTTCCCGGGTCTTGTACACACCGCCCGTCACACCATGGGAGTGGGTTTTACCAGAAGTGGCTAGTCTAACCGCAAGGAGGACGGTCACCACGGTAGGATTCATGACTGGGGTGAAGTCGTAACAAGGTAGCCGTATCGGAAGGTGCGGCTGGATCACCTCCTTTCCAGAGCTTCTCGCAAAGTTGAGCGCTCACGCTTATCGGCTGTAAATTTAAAGACAGACTCAGGGGTCTGTAGCTCAGTCGGTTAGAGCACCGTCTTGATAAGGCGGGGGTCGTTGGTTCGAATCCAACCAGACCCACCATTGTCTGGCGGTAGGTACCTGAGGTCATCTGTACTCAATGGGGGCATAGCTCAGCTGGGAGAGCACCTGCTTTGCAAGCAGGGGGTCGTCGGTTCGATCCCGTCTGCCTCCACCAATCTTCAATGACAAACATTCGAATGACGATTGTTCGAGTCTTTGTCATTGGCGATTGAGCCAGTCAGAGGATATCAACAGATATCGGCTGTCGTTCTTTAACAATCTGGAAGAAGTAAGTAATTTGGATAGCGGAAGCGTCTTGAGATGGACGTGAAAGTTATCCGGGTTGTGATTGTATCGATGTATCTCAAGATGATTCGAACTCTATGTTCGACTTAAATTGGAATACGGCACAACGCGAGAACTCAACCTGTAGCGACTGTCGATGAGACAGACTCGTTATAGGGTCAAGCGAACAAGTGCATGTGGTGGATGCCTTGGCGATCACAGGCGATGAAGGACGCGGTAGCCTGCGAAAAGCTACGGGGAGCTGGCAAACAAGCTTTGATCCGTAGATGTCCGAATGGGGAAACCCACTCCTTTTGGAGTATCCATGGCTGAATACATAGGCCATGTGAAGCGAACGCGGTGAACTGAAACATCTAAGTAACCGCAGGAAAAGAAATCAACCGAGATTCCCAAAGTAGTGGCGAGCGAAATGGGATGAGCCTTGCACTCTTTATTTGTATTGTTAGCCGAACGCTCTGGAAAGTGCGGCCATAGCAGGTGATAGCCCTGTAGGCGAAAACAGTATGAAAGAACTAGGTGTGCGACAAGTAGGGCGGGACACGTGAAATCCTGTCTGAAGATGGGGGGACCATCCTCCAAGGCTAAATACTCGTGATCGACCGATAGTGAACCAGTACCGTGAGGGAAAGGCGAAAAGAACCCCGGGAGGGGAGTGAAATAGATCCTGAAACCGCATGCATACAAACAGTCGGAGCCTCGTAAGGGGTGACGGCGTACCTTTTGTATAATGGGTCAGCGACTTACGTTCAGTAGCAAGCTTAACCGTATAGGGCAGGCGTAGCGAAAGCGAGTCCGAATAGGGCGTTCAGTTGCTGGGCGTAGACCCGAAACCAGGTGATCTATCCATGGCCAGGATGAAGGTGCGGTAACACGTACTGGAGGTCCGAACCCACTAACGTTGAAAAGTTAGGGGATGAGCTGTGGATAGGGGTGAAAGGCTAAACAAACCTGGAAATAGCTGGTTCTCTCCGAAAACTATTTAGGTAGTGCCTCGTGTCTCACCTTCGGGGGTAGAGCACTGTCATGGTTGGGGGGTCTATTGCAGATTACCCCGCCATAGCAAACTCCGAATACCGAAGAGTGCAATCACGGGAGACAGACATCGGGTGCTAACGTCCGGTGTCAAGAGGGAAACAACCCAGACCGCCAGCTAAGGTCCCCAAATATAGCTAAGTGGGAAACGAAGTGGGAAGGCTAAAACAGTCAGGAGGTTGGCTTAGAAGCAGCCACCCTTTAAAGAAAGCGTAATAGCTCACTGATCGAGTCGTCCTGCGCGGAAGATGTAACGGGGCTAAGCTATATACCGAAGCTGCGGATGCGTGCTTAGCACGCATGGTAGGAGAGCGTTCCGTAAGCCTGCGAAGGTGCCTTGTAAAGGGTGCTGGAGGTATCGGAAGTGCGAATGCTGACATGAGTAGCGATAAAGGGGGTGAAAGGCCCCCTCGCCGTAAGCCCAAGGTTTCCTACGCAACGTTCATCGGCGTAGGGTGAGTCGGCCCCTAAGGCGAGGCAGAAATGCGTAGCTGATGGGAAGCAGGTCAATATTCCTGCACCATTGTTAGATGCGATGGGGGGACGGATCGCGGAAGGTTGTCCGGGTGTTGGAAGTCCCGGTCGCTGCATTGGAGAAGGCGCTTAGGCAAATCCGGGCGCGGAATTCAAGGGTGTGGCGCGAGCTCCTTAGGGAGCGAAGCAATTGGAAGTGGTTCCAAGAAAAGCCTCTAAGCTTCAGTCTAACGATGACCGTACCGCAAACCGACACAGGTGGGCGAGATGAGTATTCTAAGGCGCTTGAGAGAACTCGGGAGAAGGAACTCGGCAAATTGGTACCGTAACTTCGGGATAAGGTACGCCCTTGTAGCTTGACTGGCTTGCGCCAGAAGGGTGAAGGGGTTGCAATAAACTGGTGGCTGCGACTGTTTAATAAAAACACAGCACTCTGCAAACACGAAAGTGGACGTATAGGGTGTGACGCCTGCCCGGTGCCGGAAGATTAAATGATGGGGTGCAAGCTCTTGATTGAAGTCCCGGTAAACGGCGGCCGTAACTATAACGGTCCTAAGGTAGCGAAATTCCTTGTCGGGTAAGTTCCGACCTGCACGAATGGCGTAACGATGGCCACACTGTCTCCTCCCGAGACTCAGCGAAGTTGAAGTGTTTGTGATGATGCAATCTACCCGCGGCTAGACGGAAAGACCCCATGAACCTTTACTGTAGCTTTGCATTGGACTTTGAACCGATCTGTGTAGGATAGGTGGGAGGCTATGAAACCGGAACGCTAGTTTCGGTGGAGCCGTCCTTGAAATACCACCCTGGTTTGTTTGAGGTTCTAACCTTGGCCCGTGATCCGGGTCGGGGACAGTGCATGGTAGGCAGTTTGACTGGGGCGGTCTCCTCCCAAAGCGTAACGGAGGAGTACGAAGGTACGCTAGGTACGGTCGGAAATCGTGCTGATAGTGCAATGGCATAAGCGTGCTTAACTGCGAGACCGACAAGTCGAGCAGGTGCGAAAGCAGGTCATAGTGATCCGGTGGTTCTGTATGGAAGGGCCATCGCTCAACGGATAAAAGGTACTCTGGGGATAACAGGCTGATACCGCCCAAGAGTTCATATCGACGGCGGTGTTTGGCACCTCGATGTCGGCTCATCTCATCCTGGGGCTGTAGCCGGTCCCAAGGGTATGGCTGTTCGCCATTTAAAGAGGTACGTGAGCTGGGTTTAAAACGTCGTGAGACAGTTTGGTCCCTATCTGCCGTGGGCGTTGGATATTTGAAGGGGGCTGCTCCTAGTACGAGAGGACCGGAGTGGACGAACCTCTGGTGTACCGGTTGTCACGCCAGTGGCATCGCCGGGTAGCTATGTTCGGAAGAGATAACCGCTGAAAGCATCTAAGCGGGAAACTCGCCTTAAGATGAGATATCCCTGGGGACTAGATCCCCTTGAAGGGTCGTTCGAGACCAGGACGTTGATAGGTCAGGTGTGTAAGCGCAGTAATGCGTTCAGCTAACTGATACTAATTGCCCGTAAGGCTTGATCCTATAACAAGTCTGCCTTGTAGATCGGCGCCGTGCGACAGCACCGGCTGCGATCCAAAGCGACAAGTTGGATTCTCGTGTGTGATACACACAACTCAAAATTACTGCTTCTTCCAGGATTGGTTGTGCTGCGAAGCCAGCGCAACAACCCCTTTTGCCTGATGACCATAGCGAGTCGGTCCCACCCCTTCCCATCCCGAACAGGACCGTGAAACGACTCTACGCCGATGATAGTGCGGATTCCCGTGTGAAAGTAGGTAATCGTCAGGCTCCCTAAGCCAAGAACCCCCGCCCGAAAGGCGGGGGTTTTTGCATTTCAGCGGCGGAAATGCGCGGAA
>NZ_JAEMNW010000019.1 GCF_016481275.1 Antrihabitans auranticaus
TTCAACGTGTGTGTTGTTTCAGATACTGCACAGTGGACGCGTAGCTTCTTTGTTGGTAAGTCCTCGGCCGATTAGTACCAGTCACCTGCACCCATTACTGGGCTTCCAGTTCTGGCCTATCAACCCCATGGTCTGTGGGGGGCCTTACCCCCTCGAAGGGGGTGAGAAACCTCATCTTGGAACAGGCTTCCCGCTTAGATGCTTTCAGCGGTTATCCCTTCCGAACGTAGCTAACCAGCGGTGCTCCTGGTGGAACAACTGGCACACCAGAGGTTCGTCCGTCCCGGTCCTCTCGTACTAGGGACAGCCTTCCTCAAGTTTCTAACGCGCGCGGCGGATAGAGACCGAACTGTCTCACGACGTTCTAAACCCAGCTCGCGTGCCGCTTTAATGGGCGAACAGCCCAACCCTTGGGACCTACTCCAGCCCCAGGATGCGACGAGCCGACATCGAGGTGCCAAACCATCCCGTCGATATGGACTCTTGGGGAAGATCAGCCTGTTATCCCCGGGGTACCTTTTATCCGTTGAGCGACACCGCTTCCACTTGCCGGTGCCGGATCACTAGTCCCGACTTTCGTCCCTGCTCGACCTGTCAGTCTCACAGTCAAGCTCCCTTGTGCACTTGCACTCGACACCTGATTGCCAACCAGGCTGAGGGAACCTTTGGGCGCCTCCGTTACATTTTGGGAGGCAACCGCCCCAGTTAAACTACCCACCAGGCACTGTCCCTGAACCAGATCATGGTCCGAGGTTAGAAGTCCAATACGATCAGAGTGGTATTTCAACGATGACTCCACCCACACTGGCGTGCGAGTTTCACAGTCTCCCACCTATCCTACACAAACCGTACCGAACACCAATACCAAGCTGTAGTGAAGGTCCCGGGGTCTTTTCGTCCTGCCGCGCGTAACGAGCATCTTTACTCGTAATGCAATTTCGCCGAGTCTGTGGTTGAGACAGCTGAGAAGTCGTTACGCCATTCGTGCAGGTCGGAACTTACCCGACAAGGAATTTCGCTACCTTAGGATGGTTATAGTTACCACCGCCGTTTACTGGGGCTTAAATTCTCCGCTTCACCCCGAAGGGTTGACAGGTCCTCTTAACCTTCCAGCACCGGGCAGGCGTCAGTCCGTATACATCGTCTTACGACTTCGCACGGACCTGTGTTTTTAGTAAACAGTCGCTTCTCACTGGTCTCTGCGACCCACACCAGCTCAGACCGCAAGGGTCGTCACCAGCACGGGCCCCCCTTCTCCCGAAGTTACGGGGGTATTTTGCCGAGTTCCTTAACCACAGTTCTCTCGATCGCCTTAGTATTCTCTACCTGACCACCTGTGTCGGTTTGGGGTACGGGCCGTGTATCAACTCGCTAGAGGCTTTTCTCGGCAGCATAGGATCATGGAATTCGCCTCATTCGGCTATGCATCACCTCTCAGGCTGTATGAACGGCGGATTTGCCTACCGTTCGCCCTACCGGCTTACACCAGTACTACCACTGACTGGCCCCACTACCTTCCTGCGTCACCCCATCGCTTGGCTACTACCAGCCGAGGTCCCATGCAGCCTCCGCCGGCTTCCCGAAGGAAGTCCATTGGACTTTGGATGGTTAGTACAACTGATTCACCATTGACGCGGATACACGGGTACGGGAATATCAACCCGTTGTCCATCGACTACGCCTGTCGGCCTCGCCTTAGGTCCCGACTCACCCTGGGCGGATTAACCTGGCCCAGGAACCCTTGGTCATTCGGCGGACGAGTTTCTCACTCGTCTTTCGCTACTCATGCCTGCATTCTCACTCCCACACCCTCCACGCCTGGATCACTCCGACGCTTCCCTGGGTGCAGGACGCTCCCCTACCCACCCACACCACTACACACACCCCCGTAAGGGTGCATGGGTGTTATGTGAGTGCCGCGGCTTCGGCGGTGTACTTGAGCCCCGCTACATTGTCGGCGCAAAATCACTTGACCAGTGAGCTATTACGCACTCTTTCAAGGGTGGCTGCTTCTAAGCCAACCTCCTGGTTGTCTTCGCGACTTCACATCCTTTTCCACTTAGTACACGCTTAGGGGCCTTAGCCGGCGATCTGGGCTGTTTCCCTCTCGACTACGAACCTTATCGCCCGCAGTCTCACTGCCGCGCTCTCACTCACCGGCATTCGGAGTTTGGCTGATTTCGGTAAGCTTGTAGGCCCCCTAGACCATCCAGTAGCTCTACCTCCGGTGAGAAACACGCGACGCTGCACCTAAATGCATTTCGGGGAGAACCAGCTATCACGGAGTTTGATTGGCCTTTCACCCCTACCCACAACTCATCCCCTCAGTTTTCAACCTAAGTGGGTTCGGTCCTCCACGACGTCTTACCGTCGCTTCAACCTGGCCATGGGTAGATCACTCCGCTTCGGGTCTAGAACACGCGACTGAAACGCCCTATTCGGACTCGCTTTCGCTACGGCTACCCCACACGGGTTAACCTCGCCACATGCCACTAACTCGCAGGCTCATTCTTCAAAAGGCACGCCATCACCCCCGGCCCACTGAAGGACCCAAAGGCTCTGACGGATTGTAAGCGCACGGTTTCAGGTACTATTTCACTCCCCTCCCGGGGTACTTTTCACCTTTCCCTCACGGTACTAGTCCGCTATCGGTCACCAGGGAGTATTCAGGCTTATCGGGTGGTCCCGACAGATTCACAGCAGATTTCACGGGCCCGCTGCTACTCGGGAATTCACAACAACAGTCGCCAGGTTTTCGTCTACGGGATTCTCACCCTCTACGACAGGCCGTTCCAGACCACTTCGACTAACCCAACGATTTCTTACTGTTGCCCGATCCGGCAGAATCGAGAATGCAAACCCCACAACCCCACACACACAACCCCTGCCGGGTATCACATATGCATGGTTTAGCCTCATCCGCTTTCGCTCGCCACTACTCACGGAATCACATGTTGTTTTCTCTTCCTGTGGGTACTGAGATGTTTCACTTCCCCACGTTCCCTCCACACGCCCTATATATTCAGGCGCGGGTAACACGACATCACTCGTGCTGGGTTTCCCCATTCGGACACCCTCGGATCTCAGCTCGGTTGACAGCTCCCCGAGGCTTATCGCAGCCTCCTACGTCCTTCATCGGCTCCTGGTGCCAAGGCATCCACCGTACGCTCTTACACACTTACTAACAAAGATGCTCGCGTCCACTGTGCAGTTCTCAAACAACACACAAAACACCGGAATCCGTGACACCAGCCGGCACACAAAAAGGGTTCCCCCCTTTTCCGCACCGCGGTATGACCACATCCGGGTCTCGTTGTTTCTTGCCTAGAGACAAACACTCACGTGTTCCCTCAGGACCCAACAGCATGTCGATATAACCCCCACCGGCCGGCCACACAGGACCCACCGAAATGCGAGAAGTACTTGTCAGCGTTCCACCCATGAGCGTCCGCCGGACAACGTATGTGCCCGAAACGGTCTCTGCCACAACCTGACACCCACCAACGCGGGCCGATCCATGGAGAAGTGCTCCTTAGAAAGGAGGTGATCCAGCCGCACCTTCCGGTACGGCTACCTTGTTACGACTTCGTCCCAATCGCCGATCCCACCTTCGACGGCTCCCTCCACAAGGGTTAGGCCACCGGCTTCGGGTGTTACCGACTTTCATGACGTGACGGGCGGTGTGTACAAGGCCCGGGAACGTATTCACCGCAGCGTTGCTGATCTGCGATTACTAGCGACTCCGACTTCATGGGGTCGAGTTGCAGACCCCAATCCGAACTGAGACCAGCTTTAAGGGATTCGCTCCACCTCGCGGTATCGCAGCCCTCTGTACTGGCCATTGTAGCATGTGTGAAGCCCTGGACATAAGGGGCATGATGACTTGACGTCGTCCCCACCTTCCTCCGAGTTGACCCCGGCAGTCTCCTGCGAGTCCCCGCCATTACGCGCTGGCAACACAGGACAAGGGTTGCGCTCGTTGCGGGACTTAACCCAACATCTCACGACACGAGCTGACGACAGCCATGCACCACCTGTACACCGACCACAAGGGGGGCTACATCTCTGTAGCTTTCCGGTGTATGTCAAACCCAGGTAAGGTTCTTCGCGTTGCATCGAATTAATCCACATGCTCCGCCGCTTGTGCGGGCCCCCGTCAATTCCTTTGAGTTTTAGCCTTGCGGCCGTACTCCCCAGGCGGGGCGCTTAATGCGTTAGCTACGGCACGGATCCCGTGGAAGGAAACCCACACCTAGCGCCCACCGTTTACGGCGTGGACTACCAGGGTATCTAATCCTGTTCGCTACCCACGCTTTCGCTCATCAGCGTCAGTTACTGCCCAGAGACCCGCCTTCGCCACCGGTGTTCCTCCTGATATCTGCGCATTTCACCGCTACACCAGGAATTCCAGTCTCCCCTGCAGTACTCAAGTCTGCCCGTATCGCCTGCAAGCCAACAGTTGAGCTGCTGGTTTTCACAGACGACGCGACAAACCGCCTACGAGCCCTTTACGCCCAGTAATTCCGGACAACGCTCGCACCCTACGTATTACCGCGGCTGCTGGCACGTAGTTGGCCGGTGCTTCTTCTACAGGTACCGTCAATTTCTCTTCGTCCCTGCTGAAAGGAGTTTACAACCCGAAGGCCGTCATCCTCCACGCGGCGTCGCTGCATCAGGCTTTCGCCCATTGTGCAATATTCCCCACTGCTGCCTCCCGTAGGAGTCTGGGCCGTGTCTCAGTCCCAGTGTGGCCGGTCGCCCTCTCAGGCCGGCTACCCGTCGTCGCCTTGGTAGGCCATTACCCCACCAACAAGCTGATAGGCCGCGGGCCCATCCTGCACCGATAAATCTTTCCACCACAGAACATGCATCCCATGGTCATATCCGGTATTAGACCCAGTTTCCCAAGCTTATCCCGAAGTGCAGGGCAGATCACCCACGTGTTACTCACCCGTTCGCCGCTCGTGTACCCGAAGGCCTTACCGCTCGACTTGCATGTGTTAAGCACGCCGCCAGCGTTCGTCCTGAGCCAGGATCAAACTCTCCGTTGAAGTTACAGAAACACCCCAAAGGGCGAATCAAAACAACCATCGAGCCAAATCACAATGGCAATCAAAAACTCACGCCAGCCATAAAAACATTATGACTAGCAAACCACCCTCCCCCTGACAGGGATGAAAGAAGAAGGATGATCAAAACCAAACAAAAAACATTTGGCACTGACATTCATCGACACACTGTTGAGTTCTCAAAGAACACGC
>NZ_JAEMNW010000002.1 GCF_016481275.1 Antrihabitans auranticaus
CTATCCGACACGCCGACAGCAACACCCGCCGTCGACGTCGGCACGCCGTCGCCGACCAACGACCAGTACCGATCGACAACCGACCGCAACCGTGAAAGATGCACGCAACACTCCTGAGAAATTTCAGTGTTGCAATCACTCCCTGAACCCAAGCGAGTGCGAGTCCCGAAAAGTGGTGCGAATGGAGGAAATTGGCGAACCGACAAGCTGGGCCTGCTGACCGGTAGGTCGGACACAATTACGCGTGGGCCCACCTCATGGGGCTGAGCCCACCGCTGACACATTGCCATGTTTCGCAGCGGCGTCGATGGGGAACCTAGTGGCGGATAAACTACGACTATTCGCGAGCGCTCAATCGAAGCGGCAAATTATCGAAGGCTGGTGCGCCATGGCTCTGATCGTCGAATGCAATCACGAGCGACTGTGACAGAGAATCAGACGCCGGGTGCGACAACGGTCCTCGTAACCGGCGCCACCGGATTTATCGGCAAGCGACTCGTTCCGGTCCTTGTGGATCAGAACTTGACGGTCCGCGCGATGACGCGCCATCCCAACGACTACTCGGGACCGGCGGATGCGATCCACGGAGACGTCCACAAGCCTGCGACACTGACCGACGCGCTGGCCGGGGTCGATGTTGCGGTCTATCTTGTCCATTCGCTCGACGATCCTGACTTCGAGCGAAAGGACGCCGCGGCCGCGCGAGCATTCGGCTCGGCCGCCGCTGCCGCGGGGGTCAAGCAGATCGTGTATCTGGGCGGACTCGGCAGTGACGACGATCAATTGTCAGCCCACCTGCGCTCCCGGCGTGAGGTCGAAGGACTTCTCGGTGAGGCGGGTGTACCCGTGACCGCACTGCGTGCGGCGATCGTCGTTGGTGCCGGCGGTATCTCGTGGGAGCTGACCCGGCAGCTGGTGAGCAATCTGCCCGCGATGGTCGTCCCTAAGTGGGTATCGACCCGCACCCAGCCGATCGCCGTCGACGACGTAATCCGTTATCTTGCAGGCGTAATCGGATGTGAGGAAGCGTACGGCAGGGTTTTCGAAATCGGGGGGCCGGATGCGCTGACCTATCTCGAGATGATGCAGATCGCGGCCAAGATCAGGAACGGTCGCAGCCTCCCGATCCTCAAGGTTCCGGTGCTGACGCCGACGCTCTCTTCGTACTGGCTGGCGCTCGTCACCGATGTCGACGTGACCACCGGCCGGAACCTGATCGACTCGATGGGCAACGAGGTCGTCGTTACCGACCGGTCCATCGAGAACCTTGTGCCTGGTAAGTCGATGTCATACGAGGAGTCGGTCCGTTCGGCACTCGCGCAGGAATGACTATCCGAACAACAATGGCAGCAGAAAGAGCATCGACGTCGACCACGTGATGTGGGTGAGAATCGGCGCGAGCACACCGCCGGTGGCACGGCGCTGAAGGCCGACAACGACGCCGAGGAGAAGCGCGGCGAAAGCCAACATCACGTTGCCCGTTGCGAGGGTGGCGATTCCGTAGGCGACAGTCGTGACGGGCACCGGGTAGCGCGTTGCTGCCGCATAGACCGCACCGCGAAAGAACAACTCCTCGGCAACTCCGCTGACGACTGTGATGGCGACCAGTATCGGACCAGCGCCCTGACCGGCGTGGTCGAGAACGGATTGCACCTGTTCGTAGAGGAACGGAATCTGCCGGACGACAAGCGCTCCGACGACGAACATGGCAACGAGCAACGCGCCGATCACAATCGGCGTGATGATGGGCCGGCGGGTTCCCGACGCGTGCGCGACGCGCCCCAGGTGTAGCGGGCCGGATGTGAACGCACCAACCGTCCATACCAAGGCGAGCGCAGTGGTCGCAGGGTAGAACCATGGACTGCCGGGCTCCAGGCGCAGCGAGAACCCCAGTACCAAGCCGCCGAGAACGATGAATGCGACGGTCACTATCTGCCGCCTGCGCAACGCTTCTGTGCTCATTCGCTGATCGCGAGGTACCACGTCCCACAACGCACGCTGAAACCAGTCTCGGATCGCTGTCACCACGACTCGACTCTACGGATGAGCTGCATCACGCAAACTGCCGACGGATCTCGTCGCACCGGAGTCGTTCGAGTATCGCTATCTGAGATTCTGCCCGAGCTCGCAATTCGTCGAGCGCCGCTTGATCCAGCCTGTCGTCGTTGTCGGCCAGCAGCCGCAACGCGAGCCACAGGGCGGCTTTGCCTTCGACGCCGAGTTGCATCGCTTCCAGCTCCAGCACCGAACTCAAGCCGGAACGCCGGAACAATCGGCCGTTCGACTTCAAACGGGCAAGCTTTTCGCCGACCCATGCGCCGGCAGCCTTGTAGTGGCGCGGCTCGGCACCCACACGGCGCAATATTTCGCGTAGCGCGGTCCTGTCGTCTTCGATGTCGTGTGCGACCCGAGTGAGCTCGGTTCGTGCTTCGCCGTCGTGTGATTCGGCGATACGCCGGATCAGTGATACGCCACCGGTCGCGCCCGCGAAGTGGTCGCTGAGGTAGATGCCGAGCAGGTCCGTCATTGCGAAGCCTTCATCGCGATCCTTCCGTTCTGTAGGAGCTACCCCCGCACGGCAGCGGGGAAACGCAACAGCGGTCGAGAAATGACCGGGCGCGCAGGGCACAACCGCGAGAGGGCGCCGACCACGAATAACGGAACCGAAGTGTCGGGAAGGTGCCCGGCGGGTATCTGTCTGTGGTGAACGAAGATGCAGCCAGTTTGGCCTCGCGAATGCCGCGCCCGCGCGGTCCCATGTCCTACGAGGTCATCGGTGCGCTCGCAAGCCACAGTCCCGGCGACATCTCGTTTGTCCTTCCGTCCGCGCGTGCCGACCCGTATGTAGCGGATCACCAACTGGCTCTTCATGTCTGCTACGAACTGCATTATCGCGGTTTCGACGGGGTCGACCCGGAGTGGGAATGGGATCCTGAACTCATTCGACTCCGCAACGCTCTCGAGAAGCCCTTCCTCGCCAGGCTTCGCGGCGAAGTCGGGCGCGGCCTCAGCGCTGCTTCAGTGCTCGATTCTCTCTGCGTGGATTCGCCCGACGGTGACGGCTTCTCGTACTACCTGCGTGATACCGGGACTTGGGACAACTTCCGCGAGTACTTCGCGATGCGGTCGATCTATCACCTCAAGGAAGCCGACCCGCATGCGTGGGTGATCCCGCGGCTGACCGGTCGGGCGAAAGCAGGCCTCGTCGCAGTCGAATTCGACGAATTCGGCGGTGGCCGGGCCGAGCGGATCCATTCGGCACTTTTCGCCGACCTCCTGCGCGCGGCCGATCTGGACGCGGGATACCTCGCCTACGTGGATTGTGTTCCTGCTGAGGCGCTGGCAATCGTCAACTTCATGTCGATGTGCGGTCTGCATCGGGGTCTGCGGGGCGCCAGTGTCGGAATCCTCGCCGCTGCAGAGGTGACGTCGTCACCAGGCTCACGCCGCACGGTCGCGGCACTCGAACGCCTTGGTGCGCCAGAACCCTGCGTCCACTTCTACGCAGAGCACATCGAAGCCGACGCCGTACACGAACAGGTGATGCGCCGAGAAGTCGTGCAAGGGTTGCTCGACCAGCAACCTGCGCTCGAGCATGACGTCGTGTTCGGAATTGTCGGTTCCGAAATTCTCGAAAGACGTTTGACGGAGTTCGTTTTGGGGAAATGGCGACGTGGTGTGAGTTCCTTGTCGCAAATGCTTCCGGCGCTGGCGATTAGATGACCGAAACCGGGCCGCGCACGACCACTGGAGAGGTCTGATACATGCTCGAATACGAGGCTGTGGGGGGTTCCGATCTGAGGGCTCCGGTACTTTCGCGGGTCTGGGTTCCGCCGGGGGTTTACCGGCCGCAAGAAGACTCGTTGCTCCTCGCGGACGCTTTGAACGATGCACCGATCCAGGCAGGTACGCGAGTTCTCGACGTGTGCAGCGGCAGCGGCGTACTCGCGTTGAGCGCAGCTGAACGCGGGGCAGTCGTTGTCGCCGTTGATATTTCGCGGCTCGCGGTGCTGACAACGTGGGTCAACGCACGTATTCGGCAACTGCCGGTGACAGCGTGCAGGGGAGATCTCTCGCGTGCGAAGGAATTGGGGCCTTTCGACATAGTGGTTGCCAACCCGCCCTATGTTCCAGCGCCGGCGAGCGCCGCGGGTGGACCCTTCGCGCAGCGCTGGGATGCCGGATCCGATGGCCGAGCGGTGCTCGATCCCCTGTGTGAAGCGGCTTGGGAATTGGTACGGCCGGGCGGTTGCCTCTTTGTCGTCCATTCGGCCTTCAATGACGAGGCCAGAACGGTGGCAGCGTTGCAGGCGGGCGGGTTCGATGCGGAGGTTGTGCGGCGAACGACGATTCCATTCGGATCCGTGCTGCGCAGCAGGCGGGGCTACCTGAATACAGTCGGATTGTGCGAACAGGGTTGTGCGGTCGAGGAATTGGTGGTGATCCGTGGTGACAAGCCGCGCGAGTAGCAGCAGCGCCCGGCGAGTCGAAATGGTGCGCGGCGGGCCGATTCTGATCGAGGGGCCGGTGGAAGTTGTGCTCGACGACGGAACGACCGCGCGCTCGGACCGGTTTCTCGTTGCGTTGTGCGCCTGCAAACGCAGCAAGACCTATCCCTTCTGTGACACCAGCCACCGGCGTCGGAAGGTTCCGGTCGATGATTGAACCTCCGAAATCGGACAGCGCGGGCGATTCGGCCGGCTCACCAAAGTTTCTGTCGTGCTGTGGGTTTCAGAGCGGTCAAGCACGGGTATCGAACTAGTGGCGCGCCATAGAGAGTGGGCCGCAATCAACCAGAAGGAGCTGACATGGCCGACGACAAGAGTGGACCCGCCGAGGGAGTCAAGGGTGTTGTCGAAGACGTCAAGGGCACTGTGAAGGAAGCCGTCGGAAACGTGACGGGGAACGACTCCCTGGCACGCGAGGGCGAGGCCCAGCAGGACAAGGCAGAGGACCAGCGCGAGGTGGCAAAGCACGAGGCCCAGGCCGAAGAAGCCCGCGCTGAAGCCAAGGCCAACGAGGAGAGGCAGCGCGCAGAGCAGTAGCGGAACGTTGCGCATCAGTTCCGTCCGCCTTCGGGTGGGCGGAACTGCTGCATTCTGATTCACGATGACCCGATATCTGGTCTCGTGAGCGCTGTGCTCCGTATGGTGCGACAGCCCACGTGCCCACGAATCGGAGTCACCCTATGTCTGAAACAACAACCTCCGCAAAACCTTTCGAACCGGTACCCGACGACCCAGCGCCCGCACGGCATCTTCGCGGCAACCTCGGAGTACCCGCGATCGTCTTCATGGTCGTCGCTGCGGCGGCACCGCTCGGGGTAATCGGCGGCGTTGTCCCCCTTGGCATCGCAGCAGGAAACGGTGCAGGCTTTCCCGCGACGTTCATCGTTGCGACGATCGTCCTGCTGCTGTTCTCGGTCGGTTTCACTGCCATGACCCCACACGTCCCGGAAGCCGGCGCGTTCTTCTCGTATGTCCGAACATCCCTGGGTTTTCCAGTCGGGATCGGCATCGCCTTCGTGGCAGTCGTGAGCTACCTGGCGATCGAGGCCGGCGTCTACGGGCTGCTAGGACCCGCCGGCGCCGGCGTCGTGGAACTCCTCGGCGGTCCTAGTGTGCCGTGGTGGGTATTCGCCGCGTTTGCGTTCATCGCGACCACCTATCTCGGCTATCGAAACATCGAACTGTCGAGCCGTGTGCTCGGCGTGCTGCTGACTGCCGAGATCGCGATCGTGGTCGTCCTCGATCTGGTCATCGTCGGTCGCGGGGGCGAACACGGGTTGTCGACCGGCATTGTCAGCCCGAGTGCGGTGCTCTCGGGGTCGGTCGGTATCGGCTTGCTGTTCGCGATCATCAGCTATGTGGGCTTCGAGGCCACCGCAATCTTCCGCGACGAAGCGCGCGAACCGGAACGGACCATCCCACGCGCAACCTACGTCTCGCTGGTTCTCATCGGTGTGTTCTATGCGTTGACCAGTTGGGCACTGATCTCCGGTTGGGGTGATGCGGCAGCCCTCCGGCAGGCAACCGATGCCGGTTCCACGTTCCTCGGCGACACCGCATCCCGCTACATCGGCACCGTCGGCGCCGACATCATCACAGTGCTCTACTTCACGAGTCTCTTCGCGTGCGTGCTGTCGTTCCATAACGTCGTGTCGCGCTACATATTTGCGTTGGCACAACGCGACGTTCTGCCCGCGGTGCTGTCGCGACCGCACGGCAAGCACGGCAGCCCGCATACAGCTTCACTCTGGATCTCGGGTGCGGTCGCGGGCGCCGTAATTCTCGCGGTCGTATTCGGACTCGACCCCGCGGCGCAGTTCTACACCTGGTTCGCCGGCGCAACGACGGTCGGCATCGTAATACTCCTCATCGTCACCAGCGTCGCGGTCCTCGTGTTCTTCGGTCGCGACCGACGCGGCTACTCCCAGTGGCGCGTACGCATCGCTCCAGCGCTGGGGCTGATCGGGTTGCTCGGCGCGCTTGTGCTGATTCTCGCCAATCTCGACGACCTGGTCGGTGGATCGAGCGTTCTGGCGTGGGCAATCGTGGCGCTGCTCGTCGCGGCGTTCGCGGCGGGTCTGGCGGTCGGAGTCCGCACCGGCAGGCGAGCGGAACCTATTGTGCAGGAGCCGATCTAGCGCGGGCCGATTACTCGATCAGCCCCTCGCTTTTCAGCCAGTCGTAGGCGACGTCGGCGGGGTCCTCCCCGTCGATGTCGACCTTTCCGTTGAGATCCTGCATCAGGTCATCGGTTAGGCGCTGGGAGACGTTGCCCATCAAAACCGCGATCTCGGGGTAGTCCTCGTACACGGACGACCGCATGACAACGGAACCGCTGTAGGGCAGGAAGAACTTTCGGTCGTCTTCGAGGACCGTGAGGTTCAGGTTCTTCACCCGTCCGTCGGTGGTGTACACCATGCCGAAGTTGCACGGCGCACTCCGGGCGGTCGAGGTGTACACGACGCCGGCGTCCATTCTGGTGACCTTGTCCGACGGCACGCCATCGGGCGCGTTCAGCGGGATTCCGTACTTCTCGAGCATGGGGACGAATCCGTCTGCACGACTGAAGAACTCATCGTCGACGCAGAAAGTTCTGTCGGATACCGGAAGCTTTGCAACGTCGGACAGCGTGCGAACGCCGAGTCGGTCCGCGGTCGCTGCGGATGCGGCGAACGCGTAGGTGTCGTTGAAGTTGGCCGGAGGCAGCCACTCGAGATCGTTCACCTGCTTCTCGATGTCGTGGACGCGCTGCCACAGCTGGGCGGGATCGGAAATGGTCTCGGTCTGGCCGTGATAGTTCACCCACCCGGTGCCGGTGTACTCCCAGAGGATGTCGGCGTCCCCGTTCAGCTGCGCCTGCCGGGACGACGCGGATCCCGGTGCGCCGGTCAGGTCGGTGACGTCAGCTCCTGCGGCGGCGAGATAGGTCGCGGTGATCTTGCCGAGGATGACGCCCTCGGTGAAGCTCTTGGAAGTCACGACGATCGAGGCGCCATCCAACGGCCGTTCGCCGCCTGGCAGCGAGGCGTCGTGGAACGTGCCAGACGAGCTGACCAAGCCGCACCCGGCGGCGACCGTCACACCGAGCGCGAGAGCTGCGATTCGAAGTTGCCGGATCATGCCACTCCTCGCGGGGTTGCGACCAACTCGACCAAGCGCCCGAGCCAGTCGATGGTCAACGCCAGGAGCCCGACCAGAATCGCCCCCGAAATAAGCAGCTTGGGCAAGAACAAGGTCACGCCCGTGGTGATCAGGGTCCCCAAGCTGGTGGCGCCGATGAACGTGCTGAGGGTTGCGGTACCGACCAGAATGACCAACGCGGTCCGAACGCCGTTGAGGATCACGGGAACAGCGAGCGGCAACTCGACCTGCACGAGGGTCCGGGGTCCCGAGAAGCCGATGCCGCGCGCAGCTTCGATAGTTCGCTTGTCTACCTGGTCGATGCCCACGATGGTGTTCTGCAGGATCGGCAGCGTCGCATAGACCACGAGTCCGACTACCGCAGTTCGGAATCCGGTGCCGAGCCACATCGTGAGCAGAACGATCAGGCCGACGGCGGGGGCCGCCTGCCCGATGTTCGCGATGTTCACCACCAGTGGTTTGAAGCGCTTCGTCTTTTCCCGGGTGAGCGCGATCCCGAGGGGGATTGCAATCAGCACAACGATCACTGTTGCCGTCAGAGTGAGCGTGATGTGATCGATGATCGTGCTGCGCAAGTTGTCCCAGCCCAGTGCTGCCTGCTCGGTCGGCGTCAGCGTGGTCGAGCGGTACCACACGATGTATCCGACGCCGAGAATCAAGATGATCAGCGGCTCGAACCAGACGTCGATCGGCGTACGCCAAAGGCGGGTCATGTCGCCGAGTCTTCTGAGTAGTCGCGGTAGGAGACGTGGCCGTCATCGGCCCGTGCGACGTCTAGTTGTCCGCGGATAACCGACATGATCGTGGCGATGGTGAGTGCGCCGGTAACGGCCCCGCGGCCGTCGGTGACGAGCACGCCGCCCTGACTTGCTGCGAGCATGGAGTCGAGTGCGTCGTTCAGTGTCGACGAGGGTGCGACCGTAGGGAGACGCGGATCGACGTAGTCGGAAACGCGATCCTTGGTCGCTACTTCGTCGAGCGAGGGCCACGATCGTGCTCTGCCCTGGTCGTCGACGACAACGATCCAGGTCGCGCCCTGCGCTTTTGCGCGGTTGATGACCTCTTGGGAGGAGTCTCCGATTCGTGCGGTGACCACCGAATCGTGCTGGACGTCTTTCACACGCGACAGGGTCAGATGGGCGAGCGTTGCGCCCGATCCGATGAATTCCTCGACGAACGGTGAGGCAGGCTTCGCCAGAATTTCCTCCGGCGTCGCGTACTGCTCGATGTGCCCGCCCTCGGAAAGGATCAGCACTTTGTCGCCGAGTTTGGTGGCCTCCTCGAAATCGTGAGTGACGATCACGATCGTCTTGCCGAGTTCGTGGTGAATCGCGATCAGCTTGTCCTGCAGCCGGACCCGGGTTATCGGGTCGACCGCTCCGAACGGCTCGTCCATGAGGAGTACGGGCGGATCGGCGGCGAGTGCACGCGCGACACCAACGCGCTGTTGCTGCCCACCGGACATGTCCTTCGGTAGCCGGTCCCTGAAAGTGTCGATATCGAGTCCGACGAGATCGAGCAGATAATCGGTCCGCTCGGCGATGCGTTTCGCATCCCACCCGAGAACACGCGGAATGGCGCCGATGTTCTTGGCTACCGACCAGTGGGGGAACAGTCCGCCGGACTGAATGACGTAGCCGATCGACTGGCGCAGCTTGTCCGGGTCTTCACCGGTCACGTCGCGGTCGCCGATGTAGATGCGTCCCTCGGTCGGTTCGATGAGCCTGTTGATCATCTTCAGGGTAGTCGTCTTGCCGCAACCGGACGGTCCGACGAACGCGACGATGTGGCCCGCTTCGATGTCGAGATCGATCTTCTCCACGGCCGGCTTCTTTTGGCCGCGGTACTGCTTCACAACTCCGTCGAGCCGAATAGCGGCACCGGTGACGGTGCGCTCGCCGCCCGCACTTTCGGCAGTTTCGGTCATGACAATCCCTTCGAGATGGTGAGGCGCCCGAGGAGGACGAGCAGGGCGTCGAATACCAAGGCGATGACGACGATGAGTACGGTCCCGGTGAGGGCCATTTCAACTGAGTTCTTGCCGCCCAATCGAGACAGGCCGTTGAAGATCAGTGAACCGAGTCCCGGTCCGAGCACGTACGCGACGATGGCGGCGACACCTACGACCATTTGCGTCGACACGCGAATTCCGGTAAGGATCACGGGCCAGGCCAGGGGGAGCGACACCGTGAACAGGATGCGGCGACGGGAGAACCCGATTCCGCGCGCGGATTCGATCACAGACTCCGGCACCGACCGCAGACCGACAATGGCGTTGCCGATCACTGGCATAGCAGCGAAGAACGCGAGCATGACGAACGACGGGATGACGCCCAAGCCGAACGGCACGATGAGCAATGCAAGCAGAGCGAGAGACGGAATGGTCAGAGCGACGCGGCTGCTCGTCAGCGTCAACGCCGATGCGAGCGGAAAACGGTACACCGCGATTGCGATGACAACTGCGACAAGCGTGCCGACCAGAACCGTTTGAAACGCGAGGGATGCATGCTGATAGGTCAGGAACGCGAGAAATTCTCCGCGGCCCTGAAGGTAATTCCAGATGTTCATGAAACTCCCTTCACGACAACCGTTGCAGGGTCTGCACCGATTCCGGTACGACGCGGGTGCCGGACGGCGACGATACCGCGCGAGTACCGCCTTCGTCAGGCGCCGCGCACAATTAGTTGCTCGCGAACCTTTGGTCGCTTCAATGTTGCCCATCGGCTAGCTGCGTAAACATCAGCTTGTCGACCGAGCCGCCGATTCCGGTGCAATTAAAATCAGGCTGAAGTCGAATATCGACAGTTCCGTCCGGCGTGCACTGCGCGCGGGTGACGACATTCCTATCCGGCGGCGATGCTATCCAAGTAGTCTGAGTTTCCGCGATTGCGTTGACCTCGACGAATGCGCCGGCAGGAGGTATCGAGTGGCACGGGGAGCAGGGCCGTCGAAGAATTGGTACTGGGTTGCGCTCGGGATATTCGTCGTGGCGCTCGTGCTCGCAGGTGTCCTCGGCTGGCGGATTGCCGCAAGTGTGCCGTCGGTAGCTGACGAGGGCAGCGTCGGGACACCGCTGTCCGTGCAGCTGGACGAACCTGGGCTGAATGTCTACGCGGATCAACCGGTGTTCGAGATGCGTTGTCTCGCGACACATTCCGACGGCACCAAGGTCGAACTCGAGGACCCTTCCGGCGAGCAGTCCTTCGGGTCGTGGCATCTGGCTCTGCAATCCACGAGTGAGGTCGAAGCGGGACGGTACGAAGTCGACTGCGTATCGGACGACACCACCCTCAACTTCGCGGTAGGCCCACGCAGGTCGGTATTTGCATTCGTTGCGAGCATTTTCGGTGTCATCGGAACGCTCGGTTGCGGGGTCGTGCTGCCAGCGATCATCGTGCTCGTCGTATTCCTGTTGCGGCGGCGCTCGCCACCGAATCCGCCGCCTGGCTATCCACCTCCTGGCTACCCACCGCCGCCCGGCTATCCAGACTCCGGTTACCCGCCACCGGGCTATCCGCCCCCCGGTTCGCCGCAACCGCCGAATTATCCACCGACCTATCCGCCGCGGGAGTACTGACTACCCGCCGACCTCGAGCGCGCTCGCGTGCGAGATCGTAGAAGGATGCTGACGAATCGAAACGTCGAGTGGGCACCGAGTCGGGCGCGGATATCGCGGTGAACCTCGATGCAGTGCTGAGTCGAGTTGCCGAGCACCGGCCGCACATCGAACCACCCGGCGAATGGCATGCGGCTACCGCCCTCGTCCTGGCCGCCGAGCCCGATCCGAAGTTCATCATCATCCGCCGCGCCACGCGGACCGGTGACATGTGGTCGGGCCATGCGGCCTTACCCGGTGGCCGAACGGACCCGACCGATCAGGACGTCGCAGCGACCGCGCGCCGCGAGACGTTCGAAGAGGTCGGCGTAGAAATTGGCGACCCGGTCGGCAGGCTCGACGACATCGGCGGTCGAATGCTCAAGGGCGTCGTATCGACCGCGGTCTTCGTCCTCGACGAAGCCGTTCCGCTTACTCCCGACCCCGCGGAAGTTGCTGCAGCGCACTGGGTCCCGTTGTCGCTGCTGTCCGATCGCGCCGCGAGCGTCCGCTACCCGGTCCGGTTGCTGGGTCCGTGGCCCGCGTGGGAGTTTCGAACGGGCGACCTCCCGCCGTTCGACTCGCTCATGATTTGGGGCCTGACCCACCGAATCCTGACGACGTTTCGAGAACTTGCGGTACGCGCTGAAGATTGACGTTCCACGATAGGTACCAGCATCAAACGCAACGCCATTGGAATGGACCGCCACCTTGTCGTCTGAGCGTCCTCATTCGAATTCGGCGACCGCTCGGCCGATTTCCTGCACCAGAACGTGGCCTGCCGCCTCCCACGCCGCGGCCCGAAATCGCTCCAGGTTACGTCGCAGGTCGCTCGCACTTCCCTCGCCTGCATATCCGGCGCCGGCTTCCCCGGCTACCTTTCCGACGAGCTCGTCCGCGAGGGCAGCCAAGCTCGTGCGCAACTTCTTTCGCAGGTCCGCGCTCACAGAGACGCTGAGTCCTGCGTCGTACAGCACGAGCGCCGCCTTGAACAGCGGAAAGTCCTTGACGTGCCACTGCCCCTCTTCGAAATGCAGGTACTCCGCTGCAACGAGGTCGTCGAGAATTTCTGTGCGACGATCGCCGAGGAGTTCGGTGAGCGCGGCGTCGTCGTAGCTGCGGTCCTGGGTTTCCGTCCACGGCGCGACTCGTAGCGCGTCGAGTCCGAGCCAGTCGGCCGCCGAGTTCCGCGCGTGTGCGTCGGATTCGAGCACGGCTGACATCGCGCTGAGTTTCATTCGGCGAGAGCGCATATCGGCGATGAGCTGGAGCCGCTCCACGTGTCCGTCGTTGTAGTACGCCTCCTTGCCAATTCGAGTGGGCTTGGTGAGCAACCCCGTCGATTGGTAGTAGCGAATCGTGCGCGGTGGCACGCCTGTTCGTTCGGCTAGCTGCGCGATCGTGAACTCGGGCACGGGTGCAGCGTATCAGTTGCAGCATTAACTGTTATTGACAGTGTTTACTGCAATCGTTAGTGTGTGTGCTCACAGCGATTACCACGGCCCTGGAGGAACTGTGCCCAACGATCTCGATTACGACGTTCTCATCGTCGGATCAGGCTTCGGTGGCAGCGTCACCGCGCTGCGCCTGACCGAAAAGGGTTACCGAGTTGGTGTGCTCGAAGCCGGTCGGCGGTTTGCGGACGACGAGTTGCCAAAGACGAGTTGGGATCTGCGCAAGTTCGTCTGGGCGCCGATGCTCGGGTTATACGGCATTCAGCGAATTCATCTCCTACGCGATGTACTGATTCTTGGCGGCGCCGGTGTCGGTGGCGGCTCACTCAACTACGCGAACACGCTGTATGTGCCGCCGGACGCGTTCTTCGCCGATCCGCAGTGGTCCACGATCACGGACTGGCGCGCGGAATTGACGCCGCACTACGAGCAGGCGAAACGCATGCTCGGCGTCGTCCGCAACCCGCATATGACGCCGGCAGACGAAATCGTCAAGTCGGTCGCAGAGGACATGGGTGTCGGCGAGACATTCGTGCAGACGCCGGTCGGCGTCTTCTTCGGCGAACCCGGCAAGACCGTTGCCGACCCGTACTTCGGTGGTGCAGGGCCGGATCGGACCGGCTGCGTCGAATGCGGCTCGTGCATGACCGGATGTCGCTACGGGGCGAAGAATACACTCGTCAAGAACTACCTCGCTCTTGCCGAAAAGGCAGGTGCAGAAGTACTTCCGCTCAGCACGGTCGCTAGTGTGCAGCAGCGTTCGGACGGCGTCTGGGAAGTATCGGTCGAACGCACCGGTGCCTGGGTCCGTAAGAGGCGGCACACGCTGACGGCGAACCACGTCGTCGTCGCAGCCGGGACCTGGGGCACGCAGAACCTTCTCCACAAGATGCGTGACAAGGGCAAGTTGCCCGAGATATCGAATCAGCTCGGGATGCTGACCCGCACCAACTCCGAATCGATCTGCGGGGCTTCGAAGTTCAAGGTCGACGCCGACATGGACCTGACTCGTGGAGTCGCGATCACGTCGTCCTTCCACCCGACGTCCGACACCCATATCGAACCTGTCCGCTACGGCAAGGGCTCCAATGCCATGGGCATGCTGCAGACGCTCATGACCGATGGTGGCGGCCGAATTCCGCGGTGGCTCAAGTTCTTCGGCCTGACGTTGCGGCACCCGATCGCCTTCGGGCGCTTCGCCGTCGTCAAGGGTTGGAGCGAACGCACGATCATCACACTGATCATGCAGCACCTCGACAACTCGATAGTCACCTTCACCAAGCGCGGGCTGTTCGGTCGGAGACTGTCGAGCAAGCAGGGGCACGGCAAACCGAATCCAACGTGGATCCCGGTCGGCAACGAGGCGACTCGGCGTATCGCGAACAAGATCGACGGCGTGGCGGCGGGCAGTTGGGGCGAACTGGTCAACATCCCGCTCACCGCGCACTTCCTCGGCGGATGCGCGATCGGTGCAGACGCGGATCACGGCTTCATCGACCCATATCACCGGGTGTACGGGTACCCGACACTGAGCGTCGTCGACGGGTCCGCGGTGTCGGCGAACCTCGGCGTCAACCCATCCCTGACCATCAGCGCGCAAGCCGAACGGGCAGCGTCGCTGTGGCCGAACAAGGGGGAGGCCGATCAGCGTCCCGAGCAGGGGATGCCCTATGTGCGAATTCGGCCGATTGCGCCGTCACGGCCCGTTGTACCTGCCGATGCTCCGGGTGCACTGCGGCTGCCGATCGTCGAGATCCGTACCGCTCCGTCGGCCTGAACGGCAGGCTCGCCACAACTTTCCCAGCAGCAACCAGGAAGTACCACGATGACGACCAAGCCCTTGTCGATTCTCGACCGCGCGTTTCTCGCACTCGATTCAGCCGAGGTATCGGCACACGTAGCAATCCTCGCGACATTCTCGCTTCCCGAGGATGCGTCCGACACATTTCTCAGCGACCTCGTCGCAGACCTGCACTCCTACAAGCAGTTCGCTCCACCGTTCAACTATCGGCTATCGAACAGGATGTTCTCCTCGGTCGCGCCCAAATGGGACGTCCTCGACGACGAAGAGATCGATCTCGACTTCCACCTACGCCATTCGGCCCTGCCCGGTCCAGGCGGGCAGCGGCAACTCGGTGTGCTCATTTCGCGACTGCACTCCCGACCGCTGGACCCGACACGCCCGCTCTGGGAATGTCACGTAATCGAAGGTCTCGAGGGCAATCGATTCGCGATCTATTTCAAGGTGCATCACGCGCTGCTCGACGGCGTCGGTGGATCGCGACGGTTCTTCCAGATGGTCACGTCGAATTCCGCTGATAACGAGGTACGGCCGATTTGGACGATCGGGCCACGTCCGCGCTGCAGGGCCGAAGCGCTCGCGAAGGCGTCGGTCGCCGAGCGAGCGGCGAGCGCGTTGCGTACCGGGAGGGAGCGCGCAAGGCTGACAGCCGAGTTGGGTAAGGCGACCGGCGGGATCGTCAAGGATGCAGCGCGGCCGACCGATCCCGACCTCGCCGTGCCGTTCGTAGCGCCGAAGTCGCCGCTGCTCAACGGAAGAATCGGCCGGCAACGCCGGTACGCGACGCAGACCTATCGACTCGACGACCTGAAGCGAATCGGCAAGCGCGCCAACGCTACTGTCAACGAGGTGTTCCTCGCGATCTGCGCGGGCGCCCTTCGAAAGTACTTGGGGGAGATCGACTCACTGCCCCTGGATGGCCTGGTCACGGGCGCGCCCGTCTCGGTGCGTCGGGACGAAGACGACGACCGCGGCAATGCGATCGCATTCGTGATGATCAAACTGTTCACCGACATCGAGGACCCGGTCGAACGACTGCGCGCCATCCAGCGGTCGAGTTCGTTGGCCAAGCAGAATCTCGCGAACCTGTCGACTGCTGCCGCAAACCAGTACGGCGTCCTGACCAACGGCCCGTACATCATGCAGAACATGATCGGTCTCGCAGGCAGAGTGAGGCCGCCGTACAACCTCGTCATCTCGAATGTGCCTGGCCCACGAGAACAGCAGTACTTGCGGGGCGCTCGTATGGATGAACTGCATCCGGTGTCGGTCATCATGCACGGTCAGGCGCTCAACATCACCGTGCTCTCCACGGGTGGAAACTTCTGCGTCGGCTTCATGGGCTGCCGCGACCAACTACCGCACCTACAGCGGCTGGCCGTGTACACCGGCGAAGCATTCGACGAACTCGACGCCGCATTGACCTAGTTCCGCGATCAGGCTTGGAGGATTTTGCGCCTCTGTGCGCCGAGCGCATAGTTTCACTGGCGGTTTCCGCCTGAACGACCCTGGAAACCATGCACTGGATGTAGCTGTGAGCGGTCGAGTCAATCACGTGGTCGGCACGGTCATTGGCGCAGTGCCGGCGGGACCATAGCGTCGAAGCCACTGGTTTCTGAACAAGGGAGTTCTACCGTGGCGTTACACCGCTCGTCCTGGATGGACAAAGATCTCGATGCCCTGGCCGATCTCGCGCGGCGATTCTTCGAGAAGGAATGCACCCCCAACGAAGAACGCTGGGGCGAGCAGCACCATGTCGACCGTGAGGTCTGGAAAAAGGCCGGTGACCTGGGACTGTTGTGCCTGAGCATCCCTGAGGAGTACGGCGGCGGTGGCGGGACGTTCGCGCACGAGGCAGTCGTCGCCATCGAGCAGATTCGCGCGATGGCACCGAGCTTCGGCGGGATCTTGCACAGCGCGATCATCGCGCACTACATTGCCTCCTACGGCACCGAAGAGCAGAAAAAGACCTGGCTGCCGAAGATGGCGTCGGGGGAGATCGTCAGCGCCATTGCGATGACCGAACCGGGCACGGGCTCGGATCTGCAGAACATCAAGACCAAGGCGGTCAAGGATGGTGCCGACTACGTCATCAACGGCGCCAAGACCTTCATCTCCAACGGCCACCACGCCGACCTCGTCGTCGTCGTCGCGAAGACCGACCCCGAAAGCACCGGTATCGACAGCGTCTCGCTGATTCTTGTCGAGACCACCCGGGATGGCTTCCGGCGCGGCCGCAACCTGGAGAAGATCGGCCAGCACGGCCAAGACACTTGCGAACTGTTCTTCGACGACGTCCGCGTCCCGCAGTCGAACCTCGTCGGCGCCGCCGAGGGCCTCGGATTCATCCAGCTCATGCAACAGTTGCCACAGGAGCGCCTCGTGCTCGCCGTTGCCGCAGCTGCATCGATCGAGAAGACCGTCGAGGTGACTCTGGCGTACACGAAGGAGCGCGAGGCCTTCGGTAAGCCGATCTTCAAGTTCCAGAACACCCAGTTCAAGCTCGCCGAGGCGGACACGATCAAGTCGATCGCCTGGAGCTTCCTCGACGACTGCATCGCCAAGCACCTCGACGGCGAACTCGACGTGCCGACCGCCGCCAAAGCGAAGTGGTGGCTCACCGAGCAGCAATGCCAGGTGGCCGACGAATGCTTGCAGCTGTTCGGCGGTTACGGATACATGAAGGAATACCCGATCGCAAGGCTGTACGCCGATGCGCGCATCCAGAAGGTGTACGGCGGCACCAACGAGATCATGAAGACGATCATTGCGCGGTCGCTCTGATGGCAGGGCCGCTGCAGGGTGTCAAGGTTGTCGAACTTGCGGGACTCGCACCCGCGCCGTTCGGTTGCATGGTGCTTGCCGACCTCGGTGCGGACGTCTTGCGAGTCGAACGCGCCGGCGGTGGCGGCGACGGGCTTACGCCGCCGGACGGCCCGCTCGATCGTGGCAAGCACACGATAGCGCTGAATTTGAAGGACGCCAATGACATTCGCAGACTGCACGCACTGGTCGCGAAGGCCGACGTCTTTGTCGAGGGTTTCCGGCCCGGCGTCGCCGAGCGACTCGGCATCGGACCGGCCGACCTCGAGTCCGTCAATCCGCGCCTGATCTACGGCCGGATGACGGGGTGGGGTCAGCAGGGACCGCTCGCAAGTACGGCGGGGCACGACATCAACTACATCGCTTTGACCGGTACCCTCGACCTGATCGGCCGCGCGGGGGAGCGACCGGTGCCTCCAGCCAACATCATCGGCGACTTTGCCGGCGGCGGAATGCTTTTGGCTCTCGGTGTGATCGCTGCTCTCTACGAGCGGGAGCGGTCGGGCAAGGGGCAGGTGATCGACGCGGCAATGGTCGACGGCGCGTCGCTTTTCACCTCGTTCATGCACGGCATGCACGCCAACGGGCTGTGGAATCAGCCACGGGGCGAGAACATCCTCGACGGTGGTGCACCGTTCTACGACACCTACGAGTGCGCCGACGGCTGCTACGTCGCGGTCGGCTGCGTCGAGTATCCGTTCTTCGCGCAGCTACTAGCGGCGCTCGGGATCGACGATCCAGACCTGCCGTTCCAGCTGGATTCGAGTGGCTGGCAACAGCTTCGGAGTGTCATCGGTGCGAAGTTCAAGGAACGGACGCGCGACGAGTGGGCCGAGGTCTTCGCGGTGTCCGACGCCTGCGTGACGCCCGTGCTCAGTCCCTGGGAAGCGCACGAGCACGCCCACAACAAGGCTCGGAATGCGTTCATCGAGGTCGGCGGACTGCGTCAGCCTGCCCCGGCGCCGCGGTTCAGCCGCACCCCCGCAGACCTGCCCGAACCGCAATCGTCGGATGCGGTGGCAGTGCGGACGTTGTTGTCCGCCTGGGGTGTCGAGGCAGACTGATCCCGTCGAAAGTGCAGTTATCGTCGCGTTCACCACACTTTTGCGACGATAACTGCACAGTCGCGGGGGCTAGTGCTGATACGACCCGGGTGGACTCCCGGTCCAGCGCCGGAACGCGCGCGAGAATGCACTCGGCTCGGAGAATCCTAGGCGTCGAGACAGCGCGGCGACGGTCTCGTCACCGCGCGCCAGGCTGGCGATCGCGGCGTCGCGCAAGATCTCTTCCTTGATCTCGCGCGGCGACGTGTTCTCCTCACGGAGCTTACGGCGCAACGTTTGTGGGCTCATCAAGAGTTCGGCTGCAATCTCGTCGACTGTCAGCCATTCGCCGGAAAGTCCACCCGCGAGCAGTACTCGCACTTGACTGGATACCGACGTCGCGTACGTTCGGCGGGTCAGTACGCCCGCCGGCGCATCGCGGAGAAATTCGTTCAGTGCCGCCTCGTCTCGCACTATCGGCGCGTTGAGTACGTCGGCGTCGAACAGCAATGCGCATCTGGATGTCGAAAAGGCGACAGGCGCACCGAAAATCAGGTCGTAGTCGTCGACATGCGCGGGCTCGTCGTAAGGAAGTTCGACAAGTCCCAACGGAATTCGCTTTCCGATCGCCCAAGCGAAGAAGCGATGTGTAATCGCAAGAAGTGTGTCGATGAGCAAGTTTATGGGCTGTTCGATCTTGCTGATATCGATAGACACTCTGGCCTGACCATCGCGGACGTCCACTCGAATAGGTGGCATGCCCGGAGCTGCGCGACCGAAGTCGTCGAAACGCTCGATCGCCGCCCTCAGATTCGTGGCAGTCAGAACGGCGATACACAGCAACCGGAACGTGCCGCGCGGCACGGGTCGCAACCCGAAGCCGAGCAGTTCGTCGTCAGTCGCCCGCCACAGCTGCTTGATGAGCATCGTCAGCTGTTCGGTGGTCACGCGGGCGCGGCCCTCCGGCAGCAGATCTGCCGAAATATCTGCCGTTTCCAGCATTCCTTCGATGTCCCAGCCACGTGCAAGCGCAATGCCGACGAGCACCTGCACCCGTTGAATCGGGATCGTGTACTCGGTCGAGGGCATGTGCCGAAACTACCAACATCGAGCGAGCGTTTAGGTCAAGAACCCGAGAAGTTCGGTCATCGCTCGCAAAGCACCTGCCTCATAACGTTATTTGCAGATAGCCGGTCTCGGTTCGAAGAAGCACAGAGCACAAGGAGTCTGCATGTCCACCAACGAGGGATTCAACCTCGATCTCCTCGATCAATGGGTCGGGGAGCAGGAATTCAAGGTCGAACGCGAACAGACCATCGCATACGCGAAGGCGACCAACGACCCCATCGCGGCACACCTGGACGGCACTCTAGCGCCGCCGGTATTCGCGGTGGTCCCGGTCACTGCGATCATGGCGGATGCCACGATGGGCGTCGTCCCGGACGAGCTGATGATGCGAATCCTGCACGGCGAGCACGACTTCCGAATTCACCGGCCGATCGAGCCCGGCGAACTCCTTACCGTGCGCGCGAAGCCGATCGGAATCGAAGGCAAGGAATCAGGTGTCGTCGTCACGACGCTGATAGAAACCCGCAGCGACCGTGGCGATCTGGTGAACGAGCAGTACTTCATCGGATTCTTCCGCGGCGGCAAGTTCGACGGCACCGTCGGCGTGAAGAGCCCGGAGCACAGCTTCGATGCGTCGCTTCGCGACACGGATCCCACGTTCAGTGCTGTCCAGACTTTCGACGCGGACCAGACGTTCCGCTACAGCGAGCCTGCGGGTGACCCGATGCCGATTCACTTGGATGACGAGTTCGCCAGGGCAATGGGTTTGCCGGGCATCATCATTCACGGTCTCTGCACGATCGCCTTCACGTCGCACGCTTTGCTGTCACAGGTCAGCCCGGACGATCCCGCCCGCCTGAAGCGGCTGGCGGTTCGAATGAGCAAACCCGCATTGCCGAAGGAAACGATCTCCAGCAATTTCTGGAGTACCGGTGCAGGCCGCTATGCATTCGAAACCGCCGGCGACGAGAAGCCGGGCAAGTTCGTCATCACCGACGGCCTCGCCGAATTCGCCTAGGAAGGCTAGAAACAATGAGCAACAGAGTATTTGTGGTCGGCGTCGGCATGACCAAGTTCGAAAAGCCGGGTCGCCGCGAGGGCTGGGACTACCCGGCCATGGCTCTCGAGTCCGGTACCAGGGCATTGGACGACGCCGGGGTTGCATACGACCTGGTGCAGCAGGCTTACACCGGATTCTGCTACGGCGAATCGTGCTCCGGCCACCGCGCTGTGTACGGGCTCGGTCTGACGGGCATCCCGGTCTTCAATGTGAACAGCAACTGTTCGACCGGTTCGAGTGCGCTCTTCCTCGCCGCGCAAGCGATACGCGGCGGGCTCGCGGACTGCACCCTGGCGCTCGGGTTCGAGAAGATGCAGCCGGGCTCGCTCGGCTCCACTTACGACGACCGCGAACAGCCGATGCAGAAGCACATGGAGGCGATGGCCGAACTGCAGGAGTTCGCATTTCCTGTGGCGCCGTGGATGTTCGGTGCCGCAGGCGTCGAGCACAATCAGAAGTACGGTTCGACCCCCGAGCACTTTCAGCGGATCGCCGTCAAGAACCACAAGCACTCCGTGAACAACCCGTATTCGCAGTTCCAGGACGTGTACACCGACGACGAGATCGCGAACGCGAAGATGATCTACGCACCCGGGCAGCTCACCCGCCCGATGTGCTCGCCGACTTCCGACGGCTCGGGCGCGGCGATTCTCGCCAGCGAAGCATTCGTCGAGAAGCACGACCTCGCCGCTGCGGCGATCGAGATCGTCGGTCAGGCACTCGTCACCGACACTCCCGGCACGTTCGAGAGCAAGAGCATGGCGACGCTGGTCGGTGCGGACATGAGCCGGACCGCCGCGAATCGCGTGTACGAGCAGGCCGGCATCACGCCGGACGACATCGACGTGATCGAGCTGCACGATTGCTTCGCGCCCAACGAGTTGCTCACCTACGAGGCGCTCGGCCTCGCAGCCGAGGGCGAGGGCCACAAGCTCGTCGACAACAACGACACCACCTACGGCGGTCGTTGGGTTGTCAACCCATCGGGTGGGTTGATTTCGAAGGGACATCCCTTGGGCGCAACAGGTTTGGCGCAGTGCGCCGAACTCACCTGGCAGCTGCGCGGTACTGCCGACAAACGACAGGTCGAAAGCGCCGCCGGCAAGTCCGGGGTCGCGCTGCAGCACAACATCGGGCTCGGCGGATCCGCCGTAGTCACGGCATACCGCCCAGCAGAACGCTGAGCGCAGCGAAGCGTTATCCAACGCAGCGCTGAATTCATTTCTCTACCAACAACAAAGGAGCAAGACCATGGCAAAGGCCAACGTTTCCAAAGAGATCGCCGCACCGCAGGAGAAGGTGTGGGCTGTTATTTCTGACCCCTCGCGCTTCGAGGAGTGGCTGTCGGTGCACACGAAGTGGAAAGAAGCGCCCCCGACCGAGCTTTCCAAGGGAGCGACGATGAGCGAAGTTCTCACGATCATGGGCATGGCCAACACGATCGACTTCACGGTCGACGAGTACGACGCTCCGAACACCACGAAGTTTTCGGGTAAAGGTATGGCCGGGGCCCAGATCAGCTTCACGCTCACAGTGGAGGCGAACGGTGCCGATGCTTCCGTCGCAACCGTCGATGCCGAGTTCATCAGCCAGATGATGGTCGGTGCAATCGGCGGCGCCATCGAGCGCGCATCCACCAAGGAACTCGCCGCATCGCTCGACAAGCTCGCCACCCTCGTCGTCTGACATCCGAACATTCAATTCTGAGAAGGAAATTCACATGGGTTCAATGGAGAACCGCGTAGCGCTCGTCACCGGCGCCGGCCGCGGCATCGGCCGTGAACACGCGCTGCTACTGGCGAAACTCGGCGCAAGCGTCGTCGTCAACGACCTCGGCGGCTCGAACGAAGGCACTGGTTCCGACGTCGGCCCCGCGCAGGAAGTTGCGAACGAAATCGTTGCTGCCGGCGGTAAGGCTGTCGCCAACACCGACAACATCGCGACCTGGGACGGCGCGAAGAAGCTTGTCGACCAGGCGATCTCGGAGTTCGGTGGCCTCGACATCGTTGTGAACAACGCGGGCATCCTGCGTGACGGATTCGTCGCGTCGATGGACGAGGCCCAGTGGGACAGCGTCATCGCGGTTCACCTCAAGGGACACTTCTCGGTGCTGCGCCACGCGGCGGGGTACTGGAAGGAGCAGTCCAAGGCCGGTAAGTCGGTCAACGCGGCGGTCATCAACACCGCGTCGGCGTCGGGCACCTTCATGCCAAATGCGGGCCAGTCCAATTACGGTGCGGCCAAAGCCGGTATCGCGGCACTCACCGAGGTCGCCGCGCTTGAACTCGAGCGCTACGGGGTGCGGGTCAACGCGATCGCCCCGGTGGCTCGAACCCGGCTCACCCTGGCGACGCCTGGTATGGGCGCGATCTTCGCCGAAGAGGTTCCCGAGGGCGAGTTCGACGCATTCAGCCCCGCGAACATTGCACCGATCGTCGCTTACCTGGCGGACGAGAAGTGCCCGCTCACCGGCAAGGTCCTTGCGGTTCAAGGGGGCGCCATCACGCTGCTGAAGGGCTGGTCGTCCGTGGAAACCGTCGAGGTCGATGGCCCGTGGCAGCTCGATGAGCTTCCCAGCCAGCTGGACAACTGGGCAGAGCGGGACTGAGTCCCGTGATCGGTGAACGACGCGCAGTCCACGCAGGAGTGGGCACGCGGGAGTTGTTCGTCGACGGGGATGGGCCGACAATCGTGCTGCTGCATGGGTTTGCCCATCCCGCGGACTGTTGGCGACCGGTTCTGAACCGGCTCGCCGCGGTCGGCCAATCGGCCGTCGCCGTGGACCTGCCGGGCTTCGGTGCTGCCGATCCGGCCGCACCGGGAGCGTGGCTGCCGCAGGGGGATCACTTCGTCAGCGAAGTGATCTCGCAGCACAGCAACAACGGTCCGGTCGTTCTGGTCGGGAACTCGCTCGGCGCCTTCTTGACCCTCCGAGCGGCTGCCGCACCGCAACGACTGCCGATCCGCGGCGTCGTCGCGACGGCCACCCCGGGTGGGGGCTGGACGCCGCTCGCCCGAGCCTCGCTCGTCGGCAACGGACGACTCCTTGCCGCAGCGGCCGCCGGCGTGCCCAAGCTCCTCCGGGTACACGGCACCGACACGGTCGTGAGCCGACTGCTCTACGGCGACCGGACAACCATGGACGCGGAGTTGGTTCGGATCCTCAGTTCGCAGATCCACAGTCGTCGCGGCGCACGCGAACTCCTCGAACTAGGGATGCGGATGAGAGCCGAAGTCGATGCCGGACCCCCGATCGCGGGCGTCGACTGTCCGACGGTCTTCGTGCACGGGCGCCGGGACCGCATTGTTGCGCTTGCCTCGAGCGAGCGCTATCACAAGGCCATTCCACACAGTTGGCTTGTCGTACTCGATCAAGCCGGTCACTGCCCGCAGTTGGATGCACCCGACGACATCGTCGGGTTCGCACGCGGCCTCGCGGCGGGTTCGCCGGGCCAGTGCAGGCCAGCGTGAAACCAAAGGAGAATGCTCGATGAAGAATCGATCAGATCTATTGCACGGCAGGGTGATCGCCATCACCGGTGGCGCCCGTGGCATCGGCCTCGCGACAGCATCCGCGTTGCGCGCACTTGGGGCGAAGGTCGCGATCGGCGACGTCGACGAGGTGACCGTCAAGCAGGCCGGCGTCGATATCGATGTGTTCGCAACCAAGCTGGACGTCACCGACCTCGCGTCGTTCTCCGATTTCCTCGATGCGGTCGAGGGCGAACTCGGCCCGCTCGATGTGTTGATCAACAACGCAGGCATTATGCCCGTCGGTCTGCTCACAGACGAACCCGAAGCGGTCACCCGGCGCATCCTCGACATCAACACCTACGGCGTGATCATCGGTACGAAACTCGCCGCGCAGCGGATGGTGCCGCGCGGTTCCGGACACGTCGTCAATGTCGCTTCACTGGCGGGAGAGACGTATTCGCCCGGATTGGCGACGTACTGCGCGAGCAAGTACGCGGTCGTCGGATTCACCGACGCCGTGCGCGTGGAGAATCGCAAAACCGGTGTGCACTTTTCTGTCGTTCTGCCCTCGTTCGTCAACACCGAACTCACGGCGGGCACCGCAGGAATTCGCGGTATCAAGAACGCCGAACCAGCCGACATCGCCAACGCGATAGTCGATCTCGTCCTCTCGCCGCGACCGAAGGTGCGGGTTACCTGGCTGGCAGGTGCACTCGTCGCATCGCAGAAATTCTTCCCGAGGGCTGTCGCCGAAGAACTCACCCGACTGTTCGGTGGCGAGCACGTATTCACCGACAACGTCGACAATGCGCAGCGCAAGGCCTACGAGGACCGCGCCCGCGGACAAGCATGAAATGGAGACGACTCGATGAGCACTCTCGCCCCAACGACTCTGTGTGAGGCGTTTCAGCGCGTCGCCGCCCGCGAACCGGACGCCGTAGCGCTGCGCAGTTCCTCCGGCGCAACGGTCGTCACCTGGCGGCAGTACGCAGATCGGGTGCGCACGATCGCATCCGGACTGGCTGCGCACGGCGTCGCGCCCGGCGACACGGTCGCTCTGATGCTGACCAATCGTCCCGAGTTCCACCTGTGTGACACAGCGATTCTGCACACTGGTGCAACTCCGTTCTCGGTGTACAACACCAATCCAGCGGCCGTTCTTGCCTACCAGTTCGAGAACGCCGGCAACCGTGTCGTGGTCTGCGAGAAGCAGTTCCTGCCAACGGTTCTCGAAGCCGTTGCGATCGGCGGCAAGGTCGAACATGTGGTCTGCGTCGACGGCAAGGCAGACGGCGCAACGAGCCTCGGCGACATCGAATCGACGATTGCCGAGGGCTTCGACTTCGATGCCACATGGCGGGCAGTGCGATCGAGTGATCTATTGACGATCGTTTACACCTCCGGCACGACCGGACCGCCGAAGGGCGTAGAGCTCACGCACAGGAATTTCATCGAGAATGCCCGCATCGCAGAGGAATTCGGCGCGATCGGCTCGTCCGACCGCGTGATTTCGTATCTCCCCGACGCACACGCGGCAAATCGGTGGTTTGCGCATTACATGAATCTGCTTTTCGGGGTTCCGGTTACCACGGTGGCCGATGTCAAGCAGTTGATCGCTGCATTGACCGACGTCCGGCCCACGGGATTCCTTGGCGTGCCACGGATCTGGGTGAAGCTGAAGGCTGCGTTGGAGCAACGAATCGCCGATGAACCCAATCCGGCGAAGCGGAAGCTGGCGAATTGGGCATTCGCGACCGGACAGGCGAAGGCACGGGTCGAATCGAGCGGTCGGCGGCTGGGGTTCCTGGACGCAATCCAGTATCAGTTGGCAGATCGGCTGGTGCTCTCGAAGGTCCGCGCAGAGCTGGGGATGGATCAGGTTCGCCTAGCGGTCACCGGTGCAGCACCGATTCCGCCAGAGGTCCACGAGTTCATCCTCGGCCTCGGCGTACCCCTGTGCGAGGGCTGGGGAATGTCGGAATGCACTGCAGCGGTGACCGTCAACCGGCCGAACCGCATCAAGATCGGGACCGTCGGCTCGCCGGTTCCCGGTGCCGAAATCATGCTGGCCCGCGATCACGAAGTATTGGTGCGCGGCCCGATGGTGATGCGGGGCTACCGCAAGGACCCCGAAAAGACTGACGAGACAATCGATTCCGACGGCTGGTTGCACACGGGCGATATCGGTTCGATCGATGCCGAGGGCTATTTGTCGATCATCGATCGTAAGAAGGAGCTGATTATCAACGCGGCCGGCAAGAACATGTCGCCGACGAACATCGAGAATGCGGTCGCCGCGAGTTGCCCGCTCGTCGGGTCGATCGCGGTAATCGGCGATGCGCGCCCGTACAACACAGCGTTGATCTGCCTGGATCCCGACGCTGCGGCCGCCTTCGCCCGAAAGCACGGACTCGGGTCTGCCGCAGTCAGCGAACTCGCCTCGAACGACGTCGTGCGACAGGCCGTCGAAGCCGGAGTCGAACTGGCGAACAGCAAACTTTCACGCGTCGAGCAGATCAAGAAGTTCACGGTCCTTCCCGACGTGTGGGAGCCAGGCAGCGGTCATCTCACACCGACCAGCAAGCTGAAACGCAAGCCCATCGCTGCCGACTACTCGGACGCGATCGAAAAGATGTACTGACGCGACGGCAGCGTCAACCGTCAGTAAAGCGTTAAAGCCGGAGGGGGAGGCGCAAAGGAGTCGTCAAGGGCAGACGAACTCTCTTCCGTGGGGTCTTGACTCGATCTGCAGTCCTGACCCCAAGGGAGAGAAATGTCTGTTGTTGCGTTCGTCGTGCTGACGGTGGCTGTCTTCGGCCTCCTCGGCCTCGTTGCGCGAGGCGTGGAGCGGCTGTGAACTTCGACAATGTCGTCGGCCTCGTGCTGGCTGTGCTCATCGCCGTCTTTCTCGGCGCCGCGCTGTTGTTTCCCGAGAAGTTCTGAATGAGTACGACCACGGCGGGGATCCTGTTCACCGGATCGCTCGTACTTGCGCTGGTCGCGGTACACAAACCGTTCGGCGACTACATGTTTCGTGTGTATTCCGGATCCGCGCATGTGCGCGCCGAACGCGTGATCTATCGACTTATCGGCGTCGACCCGACGGCTCAACAGACATGGGCGGTATACGCCCGCAGCGTGCTTGCTTTTTCGGCAGTCGGCATTCTGTTCTTGTTCGGCTTGCAACTTCTCCAGCAACACCTCCCACTGCATCTGACCGATCCTGGTACCGAAGTCACGCCGGACCTGGCGTGGAACACCGCCGTCAGTTTCGTCACCAACACGAATTGGCAGGCATACGCCGGCGAATCCACCATGGGCCACCTCGTGCAGATGGGGGGCCTCGCCGTACAGAACTTCGTTTCTGCCGCCGTCGGCATGGGAGTCGCGATTGCGCTGGTCCGCGGGTTTGCGCGACGCCGCACGGGCGACCTCGGCAACTTCTGGATCGACCTCGTTCGGGGAACGATTCGGATTTTGCTGCCGATCGCGTTCGTCGGCGCGCTCGTGCTCGTTGCCGGTGGTGTCGTGCAGAACTTCGATCTGCACACGCAAGTTGTGCACACGCTTTCGGGAGCCGAACAAGGCATTACCGGCGGACCCGTCGCGAGCCAGGAAGTAATCAAGGAACTCGGCACCAACGGCGGCGGCTTCTACAACGTCAACTCCGCGCACCCCTTCGAGAATCCGACCTCGTGGACCAACTGGATCGAAATCTTCCTACTTCTCGTGATCAGCTTCTCCCTGCCACGGACGTTCGGCCGCATGGTCGGGAGCACGAAGCAGGGGTACGCGATCGCGGCGGTGATGGGAACGATCGCAATCATCAGCCTCACATTGATGAGCTGGTTCCAGCTTCAGCATCACGGCACAGTCCCCACGGCGATCGGTGCCTCGATGGAGGGCGTCGAACAGCGGTTCGGCGTGGCTGATTCGGCAACCTTCGCTGCATCCACGACGCTGACTTCAACGGGCGCTGTCAACTCGTTTCACGATTCCTATACGAGCCTCGGCGGTATGGTCGCGATGTTCAACATGCAGCTCGGTGAGGTCGCGCCCGGTGGTACCGGATCGGGTCTCTATGGCATGTTGGTCCTCGCCATCCTCACCGTTTTCGTCGCAGGTCTGATGGTCGGGCGGACTCCCGAGTACCTCGGCAAGAAGATCAGGCCGAAAGAAATCAAGCTTGCTGCGGCGTACTTTTTGGTCACGCCCCTTGTGGTGCTGGTGGGTACCGCGTGCGCGATGGCGTTGCCGGGCGAGCGGGCGGGCATGCTGAACAGCGGGCCGCACGGTCTGTCCGAAGTCCTCTACGCCTTCACATCTGCGTCCAATAACAACGGTTCGGCGTTCGCCGGCATCACCGTGAACACCGAGTGGTACAACACCGCGCTGGGTCTGGCGATGGTGTTCGGCAGATTCCTGCCGATGATTTTCGTTCTGGCGCTTGCCGGTTCGCTCGCGTCGCAGGGGTTCACCCCGCAATCGGCGGGGACGTTGCCTACTCATCGGCCCCAGTTCGTCGGCATGGTCGCCGGCGTGACCCTCATCCTCGTCGCGCTCACGTTTCTCCCCGCCTTGGCTCTCGGGCCGCTGGCAGAAGGAATTCACTGATGGCCACGCAAACAGTTCCAGTCGCTGCTGGACACACGCCGACAAAGCAGGCGCGGGGTGGGCTCGATCGAAAGATGGTGCTCCAGTCCCTTCCCGACGCTGTCCGCAAGCTCGATCCACGAACGCTGTGGCGCAATCCCGTCATGCTGATCGTCGAGATCGGCGCGGCGTGGGGCACAGTTCTCGCCGTCAAGAGTCCTTCGTGGTTCGCGGTGCTGATCGTCTTCTGGTTGTGGTCGACCGTGATTTTCGCGAACCTGGCCGAAGCGGTTGCCGAAGGACGCGGCAAGGCGCAGGCCGACACCCTCCGCCGAGCGAAGACCGATATGCAGGCCCGTCGGCTCACCGACGGGGTGCGAAGCGGCGTCGAAGTAATGGTGCCTGCGTCGCACCTCCAACTGGGAGACTACGTCGTCGTCGAGGCGGGCCAGACAATTCCGGGGGATGGAGACGTAGTGGAAGGCATTGCGTCCGTTGATGAATCGGCGATCACCGGGGAGTCCGCGCCGGTGATCCGAGAGTCGGGCGGCGATCGGTCTGCGGTCACGGGTGGAACGCAGGTCCTGTCCGATCGGATCGTCGTCAGGATCACACAGCGGCCGGGGGAGAGTTTCATCGACCGGATGATCGCGTTGGTGGAAGGCGCAAATCGGCAGAAGACACCGAACGAGGTCGCGCTCAACATCTTGCTTGCGGCACTGACGATCATCTTCGTGTTCGCGGTCGCGACGCTCCAGCCTCTCGCGATCTATTCCAAAGCGAACAACCCGGGGGTGCCGGACAGCTTGGCCCTCGATGGGCACGGAATCACCGGAATCGTGATGGTGTCTCTGCTCGTGTGCTTGATTCCGACGACGATCGGAGCGCTGCTGTCCGCGATCGGTATCGCGGGCATGGATCGGTTGGTGCAGCGCAATGTTCTGGCGATGTCGGGCCGGGCCGTAGAGGCCGCAGGCGACGTGAATACGCTGCTGCTCGACAAGACCGGAACGATCACGCTCGGAAACCGGCAGGCAGCGGAATTCGTTCCAGTGGAGGGTATCTCGGTGGACGAGCTGGCGGATGCGGCTCAGCTTTCCAGCCTGTCCGACGAAACGCCCGAGGGCCGTTCGATCGTAGTCTTCGCCAAGGACACCTATGGACTGCGTGAGCGGCACTCCGGTGAACTGCACAACGCCCACTGGGTCGAATTCAGCGCACACACTCGCATGTCCGGGGTCGATCTCGGCAACGGTGACCGACTGCGCAAAGGCGCGGCGACCGCTGTCGCCGACTGGGTGCGAGCCGAAGGTGGCACTGTCCCAGTGCAACTCGGCCAGATTGTCGGCGATGTGTCAGCTTCGGGTGGGACACCGCTGGTCGTTGGGCGAATGTTGGCAGGAAGGGCGCATGTCCTCGGCGTCATCCATCTGAAGGACGTCGTCAAGGTCGGCATGCGCGAACGGTTCGACGAGATGCGCCGAATGGGCATCCGGACGGTGATGATCACCGGCGATAATCCGTTGACGGCCAAAGCAATTGCCGACGAGGCAGGCGTCGACGACTTTCTGGCCGAGGCGACCCCGGAAGACAAGCTCGCACTCATCGAGAAGGAGCAGGCCGGGGGCAAACTGGTCGCGATGACCGGCGACGGCACCAACGACGCGCCCGCACTCGCGCAGGCAGATGTCGGCGTCGCGATGAATACCGGTACTTCCGCCGCCAAAGAGGCCGGCAACATGATCGACCTCGACTCGGATCCGACGAAGCTCATAGAGATTGTCGAAATCGGCAAGCAATTGCTCATCACGCGCGGTGCGTTGACCACATTTTCGATCGCGAACGACGTCGCCAAGTACTTCGCGATCATTCCCGCGCTGTTTGTGGCCATGTTTCCCGGGCTCGATCTGCTCAACATCATGCGCTTGCACAGTCCGCAATCGGCCATCCTCTCGGCGGTGATCTTCAACGCGATCGTTATCGTGGCGTTGATCCCGCTCGCGCTGCGCGGAGTGAAATACACGCCTAGCAGTGCGTCGAAACTGTTGAGCCGCAACCTTTATGTCTACGGGCTCGGCGGTATCGTCGCGCCGTTCATCGGTATCAAACTTATCGACTCGATCGTCCGCTACCTACCTGGGATGTCCTGAGATGCGTACCTCGATCTGGATTCGCCAGCACCTGGCTGCCCTACGCGCCCTCCTGGTCCTCACCGTTGTCCTGGGCTTCGCATACCCGGCTGCAGTGTGGGGGGTCGCCCAGATACCTGTACTGCGCGACAACGCCAACGGTTCGATCATTGCGGTGAGCGGACGACCGGTCGGGAGCGCGCTCATCGGTCAGAGTTTCACCGACAGCAACGGTGACCCGCTGATCCAGTACTTCCAAAGCAGGCCGTCGGCGGCGGGCGCTGGATACGACCCGCTGTCGACCAGCGCGAGCAACCTCGGCCCGGAGGACGTGGTCGACTCACCCGCAGATCCCGCGCTCCTCGCGGCGGGCCTCGACCCCGTTGCCGCAGGCTTTTCGCCGAGCTTGCTGACGACGGTCTGTGCCCGAAGCGTGGCTGTCGGCGAACTCGAAGGCGTCGACGGGTCCCGGCCGTTCTGTACCCCGAACGGTGTCGGCGCGGTGCTGTCGGTCATCGGGCCACGCGACTCGACCGGCAATGTCACCAGGCCGATCGACGTGGTCAGCGTGAACGAGCCGTGCTCCGACAACTCGCCCCCACCTTTCCTGGCCACATACGAGGGCGTGCGGGTCGAGTGCGCGGAATTCGGCGTGGACTACTCGATCGGACAGACAGTGCCGGTCCAGGGTGGCGCCCCGACCGATCCTGTCGTACCCGCTGACGGTGTCACTGCCAGCGGAAGTGGCCTTGATCCGCACATTTCGCCTGCGTACGCGGATCTCCAAGCCAGTCGGGTCGCCAAGGCGCGCGGAATCTCCGTCGATCGAGTTCGTGAGGCCATCGCGAACAACACGAGTGGTCGCTGGCTCGGGTTCGTCGGCGAGCCGACCGTCAACGTTCTGCAGCTGAATATCGAGCTCGACGCCCGGTACCCGGTCGGCGGCTGAACGGGTCATTCGGACGACGAGAACAGCGCAGGCTGTCTCGCTTCCTGCGGGCACGTCAGCTCTGGCTTGCGCGGTCGTTGTATCTGGCGCGAGCGCTGGGGTCTTTGGGCTCGAGAATCGCGGTGTCGGAGCCGAGTAGGCGCAGGATCGCTTCGTGCATGCTCTTCGGCAGCAGGGCTGCGCTGCGGGTGATGGCTGCGAAGAGGGGAGGGAGATACACCCGTGCATGAGACTGCTCGCTCGCGATTGCTTTCACCACCGCTTCGGCCACCTCGTCCGCGGTCGCGATGCGCACACCGGGCGGATTGGACAATCCCGATGCGAGCTCGGTGCCGACCGTGCCGGGCAGGATCGCGGTGAACTTGACGCCGGTCCTACGGTGCTCCAACCGTGCGGAGTCGGTGAAAAGCACGGTCGCGGCCTTGCTCGCGTTGTAAACCGCAAGGCCGGGAACCGCGGTTTCGCCCATCGTCGAGCACATGTTCACGATGTGTCCACGACCGCGTGGAACCATCAGTTCCAGAGCATGCTTCGTGCCGAAGATCAGGCCGAGTGTGTTGATCTCGATGACGCGGCGGATCAGCGCGTCGTCTTGTTCCAGCAGCGGACCGGTCGGCATGATGCCGGCGTTGTTGACGAGAGCGTCGAGCGGGCCGAGCATCGATTCGGTGTCACGCAGGAATGCACGGAAGGCCGCTGGATCTGTCACGTTCAGTGGAGCGGAGAAATCCGCGTCGAGTGCGGTAGCGGCCTGCTTCAGGGCCACTTCGTCGATGTCGCTTATCGCGATCCGCGCACCGGCAGCCTTTGCCGCGGTCGCGATCGCGTATCCGATTCCGCGCGCCGCGCCGGTGATCGCAACCACTCTGTCTTCCAGCGAATTCGTCATACCTCAACGGTATGGTCCGCGACCGTCGCACCCTTTGTCCCGCGAGGGCATGGCTTTGACATTTGCGGACACACAAGTTGTCGAATGCCCTCACGTTGTAGCGTCGCACCCGTGTGTTCAGCCGTGATGTCAGTGAGGTCGTAGATGGGTCTCAACAGGAAAGCCCGAATCGACGAGATCGTCCGTAGAGCGACGCGTACGCAGCTCACGGGTGCCGTGCTGCCCGAGGACCTCGCACGGGCACTCGAGAAGGGGATCTCGGCGGCCGTTTCCGGCGACATGAGCGCGGCGACCGCGAGCACGCAGGAGGCGATCACAAGCGGAATCCAGCATGCCGCGAAGGTCGGCGACCAGTTCAGAGGCAGGCTTGCAGACCTCGCCAGCGCCGTCAATCTGAGAACGGGTTCCGATGCGGCGCCGCAGCGGCCGGGTCCAGCGCGAGCGCAGCCGCGCCCCGAACCGCTTCGCGCGCCGACGTTCTTTCTCCAGGCCGACGGCGTCGGCTACGAGAACGCCTACGATCTGATCTCGAGCGAGCTGCTCCTCGACGGCACGACACGACTCAACCTCGCGACGTTCTGCACGACATCGATGCCGGCATTTGCCGACCGGCTCATGGCCGAAACCGCCGACAAGAACCTGATCAATCGGGACGAGTATCCGCAGATCTCGGAGATCGAGAACCGCTGCGTGAACATCATCTCCAATTTGTGGAACTCACCCGCGCGCGAAGAAGCCGTCGGCTGCTCCACGACCGGATCCAGCGAGGCGGCGATGCTCGCCGGGCTCGCGATGAAGTGGCGCTGGCGGGAGCGGATGCGCGCGCAGGGCAAACCCACCGACCGGCCCAACCTTGTCACCGGCGCGAACGTTCAGGTGTGCTGGAAGAAGTTCATGAAGTACTGGGATGTGGAACCGCGTTTGGTCCCGATGGCAGGTGACGACCTTTCGTTGACGCCGGACCGGCTGCGGGAGTTCGTCGACGAGAACACGATCGGCGTCGCCGCCGTCCTTGGTTCGACATACGACGGCCGGTACGAGCCGATCGCCGAGATCGCGGCCGAGCTGGACAGGATTCAGGAAGATACCGGGCTCGACGTTCCACTCCATATCGACGCGGCGTCGGGCGGCTTCGTTGCGCCCTTCATTCAGCCGGACCTGCTGTGGGACTTCAGAATTCCGCGCGTCGCCTCCATCAACACATCCGGGCACAAATATGGGCTCGTGTTTCCCGGCGTCGGCTGGGCGATTTGGCGCAGTCCCGAGTACCTGCCCGAAGACCTCGTCTTCAGGGTCAACTACCTCGGCGGTGACATGCCGACGTTCTCGCTGAACTTCTCGCGCCCCGGCAGCCAGGTCGTGGCGCAGTACTTCATGTTCACCAGTCTCGGATTCGAAGGCTACCAACGTATTCAGCAGAACAGCGCCGACGTTGCGCAGTATCTCGCCCAGCAGATTGCGTCGATCGGGCCGTTCGAGTTGGTCACAGACGGCACAGATCTACCCGTGTTCGCCTTCAAGCTCGCGGACTCGGTGCAGAACTACACCGTCTTCGACGTCTCCGATCGTCTTCGTGAAAGAGGTTGGCAGGTACCGGCATACACGTATCCGGAGGGTCGAGAAGACCTGGCGGTGCTGCGTATCGTCGTGCGCGCGGGGATGACGCACGACATGGCCGACCTGCTTGTCGCCGACTTGCGCAAGCACACTGCGAAGCTCGAAAAGCTATCGGCGCCGCTGCCGCAATTCATCGGCGGCGACGATCAGGTCTTCGCACACTGACATGTCCCGCAATGACGTTCCAGGCACGGGGGCGCGGCTCCGGTTGGATGTTCTGGGGCCACTGCGCGTGCTCGGTGCCGACGACCGGGATCTGACTCCGGCCGGAAAGCTGCCACGAAGGTTGCTTGCGATGCTCGTACTCCGTAGGGGTCGGGTGCTTCCGCTCGATGTCGCAGCAGAGGTGCTGTGGCCGCGGGGTCGGCCGGCAGATCCGGTGGCCGCGCTCCAGAACCACGTCTCCCGAATTCGTCAGGTACTACCGCCCGGAGTGATCGAGTCGGTTGGCGACGGCTATCGGATCGACCCCGCGGCGGTCGACGTCGACGCGGACCGGCTGGCGGCGGCGCTTGGCTTGGCGTCATCGGATCCGGCCGCACTCGCGGAGGTCGAGGCAACATTGCGCCGGTGGCGCGGGCCGGCGTACGCAGACCTCGACGATGTCGCCGAGGCTCGCATCGAAACGGAGCGGGTCGAAGAGTTGCGAGTCCGCGCGCACGAGCTTCGGGCACGTGTCCTGCTCGCAAACGGCAGCGTCGACGGTCTTGCGGTCGAGTTGCAGGCGCTCGCTGACGAACACCCGATGCGTGAGCAACCGCGTGCGCTGCTGATGGAGACACTTGCGGCGAGCGGGCGCGTGGCCGATGCCCTGCGCGTGTACGACGACTTCCGTAGGTTGCTGGCGGACGACCTCGGGATCGAACCCTCGCCCGCACTCGCGGCCCGACACCGCGAATTGCTCACTCAGTCCGCGCCCGTAGATTGGTCGCCGGAAAATCGCCTACCGCTTGCGACAACAGCACTGATCGGTCGCGCCGAACTGGTCGCCGAACTGACCACCCAGTCCCAGGCTGCGAGGCTGCTCAGCCTCGTCGGCCCCGGTGGCGTGGGGAAGACCCGCATTCTGCTCGAGCTCGGGCGACGCTGGGCCGCAACACGAACCGACGTACCGGTCGTCCTGTGTGAACTCTCGCGGGCCGACGAGTCATCTGCCGCCGATCTGGTTTCCGCCGCGCTGGGAATCGATGTGCGGCCCGGCACGCCAATTCCGGAGCGGATCGCGAGTGTCATCGCCGATTCGGAACTGATTGTGCTCCTTGATAATTGCGAACATGTCCTTGCGCCGATCGCGCAACTTGCCGACCATGTGCTGACGCACTGCCCCAACATCCGGGCGATAGCGACGAGCCGTGAACGGCTGCGAATCTCCGGCGAGCAGATCCACGTAGTCCCGCCCCTCACGGTGGAAGACGCAGTACAACTCTTTCTTGCGCGTGCCCGAGACGTGACGGGCGACGCGACGTTGCGCCCCGACGTAGACCGAATCGGTTGGATCGTAGGCGAACTCGACCGATTGCCGCTTGCGATAGAGCTTGCGGCCGCGCGAATGCACAGCCACGATATCGACGAGATTGCTGCCGGGCTCGACCGTCGTTTCGAGTTCCTGTCCACCGGCTACCGCACATCGTCGAGGCACGGATCACTTGCTGCCGCGGTCTCGTGGTCGTTCGCACTGCTCGATGACGAACTGAAGGAAACCTTCACCGACGTGTCGGTGTTTGCGGGTGCCTTCGATGTGACGGGTGCCGCCGCAGTGTGTGCTCTCGAGCGCGCGACCGCAGGTGAGCGCCTCGCTCAGCTCGTGGAGCGGTCGCTGGTCACGCGCATTCCGCAACGCAGATATGCCTTGTTGGAGACGCTGCGGACCTATGGTGGCGAGCGACTCGCGACAGCCGACCGACGCGATTCGGTACGCGAACGGCATGCCCTGTACCTGATCGATTGGGCCGAAAACGCCAACAAGCGCCTGTCCGAGTCAGACGCCGCCGTCATCGGCCAGGTCGACGAGACAGTCCCCGAGTTGCTCCGTGCGCTCGATTGGCTGCTCGACCACCAGCGGGTGGCGTCTGCGGGCCGGCTCGTGGTGGCGCTTATCGACTACTGCTTCCTCCGATTGCGACCGGACGTACTGGTGTGGGCGGAACGTGTGGCGGCAGCCGATCCGGGCGACGACAGTCCGTTCGCGGCGGAGATGTGGGCGGCGGCCGCGTACGCCGCGTGGATGGCGGGCGATGTGAATGCGTGTGGGATACGTGCCCGCCGAGCCCTACGGGTCGCGCAGCGTGTCGGCGGTCCGGTGCCACCGCGCGTGTCAGCGGCGAATGGCGGGTTCGATTTGTTCGAAGGCAGGCTCAGCGAGTCCGCAGCCTGGTACCGGAGCGCTGCCGAAGCGGCTGCCCTGTCCGAGCCGACGTATCGACCGTTTGCAGCGGCCTCGGAGTTGCTCGCGCTCGGCTACGCGCAGGCCCCTTCGGCGGAGGCGCTCGGAGCCGCCTTGATCGGCGAACTCGGCGATCTCGTCAGTCCACATGCTGCTTATGTGTGGTACTGCGCAGGGGAGGCTGATTTGGCGGCGGGCTTGGACAGCCGCGCGCGGGACAGGTTCGACCGGGCGCTACAGATCGCCGACGCGACGAATGCAGGGTTCGTCGTCGGTGTGGCGGGCGCGTCCAAGGCGTCGATCGACATGCGCCTCGGAACCGATCTCGAGGCGGTCGCACGGGATTACGCGAACTTGATCCGTCACTGGCGGCGAGCAGGCATGTGGTCGACGCAGTGGACGATGCTCCGTTCGATCGCGGTCTTGCTGGACCGGCTCGGCAGGTGGCGCGACGCCGCTGTGCTGGAAGGGGCGATCCGTTCGAGTACCACCGGGCACCGCGTCTTCGGCACCGACGAGGTCGTACTCGCCGCACTCTCGGATCGGCTCGGCGAGTCGATGGGCGTCGAAGCCTACGCGGCCGCACGCGCACAGGGCGCCGCCCTGGATGGCGACGCCCTGCTCGAATTCGCTTTGCGCTCTTTGTAGTTCGCTACCAGCGTGGTTGCTCGCCGAGCAAGCCCAACACGGCCTTTCCCACGAGTTCGTGGGTGAGGGCGTCGTTGCCGGGATGGAAGCCCCCACAGCGAACATCCCGGTAGAGTCGCTCGAGCTCGTTACCGCGGAACATCCCGGCGCCGCCGGAGACGTCGAGTGCGATATCGACGACGCGCTTGGCCGCCTCGACCGCGTGCCACTTCATCGAGTACACCTTGGGTACCCACGCGGCGCCGTGCTCGACACCGGCCACCCAATCGGCGACGAACCGATCGTGTGTTGCGGATGCCGCGTCGAGCGCGAGATACATCTCGGCGACCTGGTGCTGCACGAACGGGTTGTAGGCGTATGCGCCGCGTTCGATGGCGACCGAAGTCTTTTTCAGGGCACCGCCCGTCGCCAACTCCAACGCGCGATCGGCGATACCCACATACACCGCGGCGATCAGCGCGAGGGGCCAGACCGCCAGCGCGACCACAAATGGGTCGGAACCGTCGCCTGCAGGGACAACCCTTCCGACGCGCTCGTCAGGCACAAAGACGTTGTCGAGCACGGTGTCGTGGCTCTGGGTCGGGCGCATGCCCAGGGTGTCCCACGTCTCGACGACGCTCACCCCATGGCTGGTGCGCTCGACGAAGGCGTGCACAATTTGCGGACCGCCCGGAGCATCGACGTCGAGTGCATGAGCGCCCAGCCAGCCCCACGCCGGTCCGTTGGATCCGAATTGTTTGCGACCGGTCAGCCGGTAGCCGCCGGCGACCCGCTCGGCACGGCAAGTGGACATGAGGACCGGAATGTCATTGCCGCGCTCTGCATGTCCGGCAGCGAACACCTCACCCGCCACCGCGGCGTCCTGGATCCAGCGCAAAGACGTGTCGCCCATCTTGTCGAGCTCGTTCGCAATACCGATCCAGTACGAGTGCATCGTCATTGCCAAAGCGGTCGCGGGCGCATAGCGGGCGAGTCGACGCTGGCTCGCCGCGAACTGGGCGAGGTCGAGTCCCCAACCACCGCGTTCGACGGGGACGGTGGCGGCGAGGTAGCCGATGGATCGGAGTTCGGCCAGGTCTTGTTCGAAGTAGGCATTGGTCCGGTCCAGTTCGCCTGCGCGGGAATGGAACCGCTCGAGCATCTCGACGGGTAGTTCGGTGGCTGTGTGGATGAGTGCGTCAGTCATGGCACTACTGTGGCCGGCTTGCCTGTCACGGCACTCCCATCCGGTCCCACGGCATGTGAGGCGATGACAGGGCGGTGACAGCACCATGCCCGACGCTGTGCTGCATGACAATTCGAAGCACCGACCTCGGCACGATCCTGTCGGTCTGGGCGCACCCTGACGATGAAACCTACCTCGCCGGCGGCATCATGGCCGCGGCGCGCGACGACGGTCAGCGCGTCGTGTGCGCCTCGGCCAGCGCGGGGGAGTTGGGCACCTCCGATCCGCTGACGTGGCCGCCCAGCAGGCTTGGACGGGTCCGCCGCTGGGAGGCTGCAGCGGCAATGGGCGTCCTCGGTGTCGACGAACATCGCATTCTCGGCTTGCCGGACGGCGCGCTCACGGCGCATTCGCGTGCCGGACACCGCTGGGCCGAGCAGTTGTTCGACGATGTCGAGCCGGACACGGTCTTGACGTTCGGCGCTGACGGCATGACGTATCACCCCGACCACATCGCGGTGCACCGCTGGGTGACGGCAGCGTGGCGCAACTCTGGGCGCCGCGCCAGATTGCTGTATGCGACCCCGACGGTGGCCGACCTCGCCCGCTTCGGTGACCTCTACGAAGAGTGGAACATGTACATGACCGACGACCGGCCGACCGGCGTCGCTGCCGAAAACGCCGACACACACCGCTGCTTCGCGGGCGCGGAACTCGATCGCAAGTTCGTTGCGCTACGTGCCATGGCGACGCAAACCGGTGACGTGATCGCAGCGATCGGCGAGGAGGTCTTCCGGGAGATGGTCGCCGAGGAGACGTTCGTCGCCGCGGAGAAGTTCGGCGCCGTGGAGAAGTTCGGCGCCGTGGAGACGTTCGATGCCGTGGAGACGTTCGACGCCGTGGAGACTCTGCCCGAAAGTCAGCCCGCTGCGAACAGGTGATGCTCGAGGGCGAAGTGTGCCTGCATGCGCCGCATCGCGCGGGTCCGGTGATGGTGCCTCAGCTGCCGGTGCCGCCGCCGTTCCATGATCATTTCCACGGTGTGCTGATCGGCTCGAATCATGTCGAATCCTCTCTCTGCCGCCTCGCGCTCAGGCCCGGGACTCCAACAAGTGGTTGTACTAAGTACACGCCTCCGAACCCTGAACAGCAAGGGTTTACCTGATCGATACCAGCAGGCGCGCAAGTGGTTTGGAACTGGTCGAGACTGCGATTGCGCACTTCGGATCGCTGCCGGCTGTCGAGATTTTTTGTGCGCGCACAGATCTCGCAGTGAGTCACCGCCGACCGTGGGACAATTCGGTCGATCCGATGGGCTTGGTGCCGGGGATGGAGGGCGCGGAATGGTCGAGGGGGCGATGCCGCGAGTAGGCACGATGTTCGGGCACTACCGGCTCGACCGCCTGCTCGGCCGTGGCGGCATGGGTGAGGTCTACGAGGCGTACGACACCGTCAAGGACCGGACCGTCGCACTGAAAGTCCTGACCGAACAGGTTGCCGGTGATCCCGTCTTCCGGCAACGGTTCCGGCGCGAGGCACACGCAGCCGCGCGCCTGAAGGAAGCGCATGTCATCCCGATTCACGACTACGGCGAAATCGATGGCCACCTGTATCTGGACATGCGCCTTGTCGAAGGGAGCAGCCTTCGCGAGGTCATCGTCACCACCGGGCCGTTACCCCCGGCGCGCGCGGTCGCCATCGTTGCCCAGATCGGTGCTGCGCTCGACGCCGCTCACCGCGACGGACTCGTCCACCGCGACGTCAAACCCGACAACATCCTGCTCACTCCGAGCGACGACTTTGCCTACCTTGTCGATTTCGGAATAGCGAACTCGACAACCGACGAGCGGCTCACCGCAATCGGTGGGGCCGTCGGTTCCTACGGCTACATGGCACCGGAACGCTTCGAAGAAGGGCCCATCACAGCCGCCGCCGATACCTACGCACTCGCCTGTGTGCTCTACGAATGCCTGACCGGCAGGCGTCCTTTCCGTGCAGATACCGATGCGCAAGTCGTGCGAGCCCACCTGTTCGAGCCGCCACCGAGGCCGTCCGTCACACGTCCTGGGACACCGCAGGCTCTGGACCCCGTAATCGCGCGGGGGCTTGCCAAGAATCCCGGCCACCGGTACGCGACAGCGGGTGCGTTGGCCGCCGCGGCTCGAGATGCGCTTGCGGCGGACAGCCGCACTGCCACGGTTGCCAGTCCGATGAACCGCGGGGGACCGGTCCCCGGCGGATATGCCCAGCAACAGCCGCCGATCCAGCAACCGCCGACCCAGCAACCCGGCACCACTCCGGGTCCTGCAGCGCCGCACCGACGGCGACGGCTCGTCGTCGGAGCTGCGGTCCTCGTCATCGTCATCGCGCTGGCGATCGGACTCGGGATCTGGAAATTCGGCGGCGAGTCGGCTGAAACGGACGCCGACAGAACCACTCCGGCGGTGGACGTCAGCGCGCTCGACATGGGTCGGTATTCGCCAGAACCACAGCAAGTCTCCGGACCGCCGACCGAGGCGGAGGGCCGCTACCTGGAAGCCTTCCGACTCGCGGAGGCGCTTGCCGACCCGTACGCGGTCGATCGGAAGCTGGACTACCGCTACGGATTGGCCGCTCCCGATCCGGAGCTCGTCGCCACGACCCTCGCGGGTACGGCACTTCCGATCATCCAGCCGGTGTTGGAGCAATTCGGGATGATCAGCGCCTATCAAGTCCAAGGATATTCAGAGCGCATCCAGGACTTTCTCCGCGACCCGAACGGTGATGCGCTGATCACGGTTGTGATGAGCTTTCCCAATCCCGACGCTGCTGCGCGGGCGGCGGCAGAAATCGACGCCGTCGACTTCGCTGCAAACGCTGATAACAGGCAGGCCGCGGTCCCGGGATATCCGGACGCCAAAGCGCATTATCGATCGGGTAGCCCATCCGTTGCCGCGACGATGGCGAGGGGATCACTTGTCACTGCGGTCATCACCGCAAGTTCGACCGCGCCGGATATCGACTCGTTGTTGCAGCGAGTCGAGAAGGTGTTCGACCTACAGACACCTTTGATGGCCAACGTGATTCCGGCAACGACGGTCTCGCTCACGTCGCTTCCGCGCGACCCGGATCGCATCCTCACCCGGGTCTTCACCACAGATCAGCAACCGAAGATATCGGCCGACTTCGGCAGCATGGGCCCACGGGCCGCTGAACTCTGTGAGAACAGCGAACCGCACAAGGAGCATTTGTTCGAGCAGGCTGAGGTCGATCGGTGCGCGTTCAGCAACGACGCCCAAATCTTGCGGGCAGCCGACGAGGGCGCGGCCAGCGATCTTCTGTCGAAGACCGTCCGAAGCTACGCGGGTACACGGATCGATCACGACGTGCCCGCACCCGAAGGTATCTCCGACGCGCGCTGTTATGAACAGAACCAGGAAATTTGGACCGACAGCGCCAACCTCCGCTTCGTCTGCAACGTGACCTACGGCCGGTACCTTGCGAGCGTCTGGAGTAACGAGGAAGACGACGTTCGGCAGCGTGCCGCTGCGCAATACGCGATTCTCGCCAACAGTTAGCTACCGGCGGTCAGGCCGATTTCGCTGCTTGGATATCGTCCTTCGCCTGCTGAAAGATTTCCGGATGGACGAACGACAGCAGGTGACCTTCACCTTCGACGGGGTGCCATATTGCCCCCGGTGTTCGCTCCGCGACGGTTTGGTTGATGACCGGGGGAACCAACGTGTCGGCCAATCCTTGCCAGAAATGAACGGGCCGGACAATTTTCGTGACATCGAATTCCCATTGCCGATACAGCAATTCCGCGTCGATGACGAGACCCGATGACCCCGCGCGGAAGCACTCGGCACTGTCTTGCACGAACATGTCCATGGCGCCGGGCCGCTCGAGTACGAGTCGGTCCGAAGCGGAGACGGACTTCATTATCGTTTTCGCGTATTGCTTGGGAAACTTTGTGACCGTCACGCCCAGAATTGCGTACATCGCCGCGAAGCCGGGCCGAAACTGCATCGCGAGGCGACCGCCGAGCGCGTCGGCTTTCGAGAGATATTGCGCCGCCCAGTTCGCACCGAAGGTTCCATAGCAGCCGCCTGCCATGCAGGTTGCGTTCGCCAGGCGCGCCTCGGGAATGTAGTAGGCGGCCGCGAGGGCCCACGGTCCGCCTTCGGAAACGCCGGTCACAGCGAATACGTCAGCTCCCAAAGCAGTTGCTGCGACCTGTAAATCGTCGGCCCAACCCGCATAGCAGCGCGATCGTTGCGCGGTTGACCTGCCCATACCGGGACGGTCGAGCACGACGATCCGAACGCCGACCGAATGAGCGATGTCGGCGAGAAGCATGGCTTCGAGCCGGCTGCCCGGGCCGCCATGTTGATGCAATATCAACGGACCGTCCGCCGGTCCGACAGACATGTACGCGAGCGTGCGCCCATCTGAAGTCTGAAGCGAGCCGTCGGTTCCGTCTGTCATTGCGGTTCCCCCTGTCCGCCCCAGGGGCCGTCGCGAATTACTCCTCGAACAAGATCCGCCGAAACGGTACGCCAGGGAAACTCGACCAGAAGCCACGTTGCACCCGCAGCGATGTACGGCGCAGGATCGGTTCCGGGTTCGAGCGGAATAATGACGTCGAATTCATCTGCCACGCCGAGTGTTGCAATATCGGCAACTATTTCCTCGACCTGATCGGGTCTTTCGATGAAGACCGGAAAGTATCCGTCATAGCGCGCGGCTCGGCGCAGCGGTCGTTTGTTGCCGGCCAATCCCGCGACCCAGACCGGAATTCGAGGATGTTGCACCGGCCGGGGCAGGAAGCGAACCCCATCGACGGTGTAGTGCGCCCCCCGGTGGACGACCTCCTCGCCGGTCCACGCGCGTGTGATCACTTCGAGCGATTCGTCGAGCATGCTCGCTCGCTTCCGGTCGTCGACCTCCTCACCGGTCTTCGTATATTCGATGCCGTACGCGTCGCTGCCGAGCCCTACGCCCAGCGTCAGGCGGCCGCCACTGAGCTGGTCGAGAGTCGCCGTCTCTTTGGCGACCTTCGCCGGCCGCCGGCGTGCGAGCGGTGTCACCATCGGCCCGAGCCGGATTCGTGACGTCGCTGTTGCTATGGCGGACAAAGTGATCCACGGATCGACGATGGCCGCCACCGGCTCGCTCCACCGCAGATGGTCCCACACGAAGACGCCCGTCCAACCGGCTTCCTCGGCTTCGGCCGCCAGCCGCGCGATGAGAAGTGGATCGGCGAGGGCATCGAAGGGTGGCAGGAACAGTCCGGATCCCACAGTCCGCATTCTGCATAGCCTGCCTGGTTTGCGACAGGTTGTCACGATTCGCTTTGTGGCGTGCGCGTTGTCGAGTCCACGCGAAACTGCCGGGCCGCGTGCTGCAGTTCGACGCTCACGGCTTTGAACATGGGCTGGGACCGGCTGCCAAGTCGATATGCGATCCGAGTCCGCCTGCCGATTGTCAGAGGCGTCAGAATGACCCCTTTCGGAACGTCGGTTGCGCCGAGTTGCGGGACCAGGGCAACGCCGGCTCCCGCGGCGACCAGGCGCAAGACCGTCGCGAAGTCGTCGACCCGGTGCGCTACGCGTGGTTCGTAGCCGTGTGCCTGGCAGGTGCGGATGGTCATGGTGTGGCAGAGCGTGCCGGGATTGCCGACGATCCACTTGCTGGCGGAGTGGCCGCGAATCACTGCGTCGCCCGACGCTTCTGGTGGTGTTCGCGACGCGAGGTATACGACCTCGTCGAGAAGCGGTTCGAGCTCGATGCCCGACCCCATGGCAGAGGGCACGTTGTCGTATTCGTGTACGAGTGCAAGGTCGAGCTGGCCGCTGCGCAGGAGGTCCGGTACGTCGGCGGGATCGACCTCCGTGACCGTCAGCTCCAAAGCCGCCTCAGCAGAAGCGATTTCGCGCATCGCGGGTAGCACGATCGTCCGGAGCGCGGTCGGAAATGCCCCGAGGCGGACCGATCCCGCCAACCGGGTTTCAGTTTCCGACAGCGCAGCCTCTGCCCGTTCCAGGTCGGCCAGAACGAGCTCTGTGTGCTCGACGAGCAAGATCCCCGCGGGCGTCAGACTGACTCCGCGCCCTGTGCGCGTCAGCAGCGGTCGGCCGGCCTCACGTTCGAGTGCGGTGAGCTGCTGAGACACCGCGGACGGAGTGTAAGAGAGCGCTTCCGCAACCGCCGCGATGGTGCCGCGATGCGCGAGTTCGCGGAGCAGTCTCAGTTTGCGGATATCGAGCATCAGTTCAGCTTACGCAACCTATTACAAACAGTAACTGGATCTTGATGATGAGTCCGGCGAGACTCGTCGTATGAGCTTTCAGCCGTCAGGAATATTCGTTCCTCTCGTCACGCCGTTCACTGCAGAAGGCGAACTTGCCTCAGCCGACCTGGAGCGCCTCGCACACGAGGTGCTGTCGGACGGCGCGGCGGGAATCGTAGCGTTGGGAACGACTGCTGAGCCCGCGACTTTGAGCCTGCAGGAACGTCGCGAGGTGGTCCGGATCTGCAGCAAAGTCTGTCGCGAGCGCGGTGTTCCGCTGCTGGTCGGAGCGGGGGCGAACGACACGGCAGGCACGATTCGCGCGATCGAGGCGCTGCATACGGAGGCAGATGTAGCGGCGGCACTTGTGGTGGTTCCGTACTACACGCGGCCGTGGCAGGCCGGGGTAGTCGCGCATTTCGAGTACGTCGCTGAACGCAGCCCACTGCCGCTGATTCTGTACAACGTCCCGTATCGCACGGGTCAGGAGCTGGGTTGGCAATCCATCGTGCGGTTGGCGCAGCATCCGCGCATCGTCGGCATCAAGCAGGCGGTCGGTTCGCTGGACACTGATACCGCCCGCCTGCTCGCAGAGCCTGCGGATTCGTTCGCCCTTCTTGCGGGCGAAGACGCGCTCGCATCTCCATTGCTCGCGATGGGTGCGGCCGGCGCAATCCTGGCGACGGCGAACGTCTGCGCGGGGGCGTTTGCCGAACTGTTCGAGCTGTGGCGCGGCCAGAGGCTCTCGGAAGCAAGAACTTTGGGGAACAACCTCGTGGCACCCGCGTGCGCGCTTATGTCAGAGCCCAATCCCACGATGATCAAAGCTGTTCTTCATGCGGAGGGACGGATTTCGAGTCCGCACGTCCGGCTCCCGTTGTTGGCGGTCACCGATCGCGCCGCGGTCGCGGCCGCGCTCCACCACGTCCGCGCACTCGACGCTGATCTGGTCAGAGCTTGATCGTCATTTCGAGTCCGCCGTCGAAGGGAAGCGTCTGCGTCACGAACCCGTTCGCAGGGTCGTTGACGTAATCGAAGTAGGGCTCGTACGCGGTGGCGAAACTGGCAGTGTTGTCGGCGATCACGACAGCACCGGGCCGCAACTGCGGCGCAATCCGTTCGAGTGCGGGACGGGCCATCTCGGTCCAAATATCGATCAAGGCGAAGTCCACCGGGCCCTCGATCACAGCGAGTGTTTCGCGCAGATCACCCTCTCGGAGGTCGATGTACTTCGACAGTCCTGCGGCTTCGAAGTTCCTGCGCGCGACCGCGGCTTTGTCGGGTTCGTACTCGGTGGCGATCACGACACCCTCGGCCCGATCTTCCTCGGCGACGAGCCGTACCGCCTGCGCGAGGTGGAGTGTCGACACGCCATGGGATGTACCGGCTTCCACGACGCGCCGAGCCCGCAACGCGACGCACAGGCGGTGGCAGAACAACGCTTTGTCCCGATCGAGGGCAACCAGTTTGTCGGCGAGGAATCGATTCGCGTCGTCGTCGAGTTGGCGCCAGTCCAGCGTTCCCGACTTGGCCCGGTCGGTGAAGTATTCGATGACCCCGGCTTCTTGGCCGGTATTTGCCGCGTAGAGCCGATCGAGTAGTTCGTCCAGCGAAGCGTCGCCCAGTCCCTTCATCGTTGCGACATTACGGCAGGCGGCGGCGCAGATCCTGGATGATCCCAGGGACATACGAGGCGCGCATCAGTGCGCGGAGTTGCCAACTGTCACCAGCGGGCAGGATGCCGGCCGACTGGGTCCCGTCGAGAATGTCGAACAGTGTCTCGCCTTCGTACATGAGTCCGTCGGAGTTGAAGTGGTAGCGGTCGACCGCTGTGCACTGGAGAAAGGATCCCGTGCCGCGCAACGACGGTGCCGTGTCGTCGTACGGGTAAAACCGGAGGGTGCCGTCGAAATGTCCACTGCCTATGTAGCGCACGATCACACGGACCTCGCCGCTCGGATCGAGGTCGATGTAGATCTGTCCTGGCAAAGGGTCGTAGCGCCAGTCGGGGATAGCGTCGAAGAAGGCGAAGTTGTACTTGACGAACTCTTCGTGGCCGACGATCACGCGGCCGAAAGTTGTCACGTCCTTGTATCGCAGGTCCTTCGTATAGAGCTCGTCGTTGCGTGACATGTCGCGCATCAACCAACTCCACCAGTACTTCTTGGACCACTCGACGACCCAGGCGATGTCGATCCCGAAGCCGCGGTAGTGGGCAACTTTCTTTTCCAGGTCCTCGAACCATTGCTGCGTCATCGCGTTGAGTTCTGCTTCGTCGAGCACGGGGACCCTCCCGCCGGCGCGGTTACCTGCCTGGAACTGCGGAACCGGCTGCCGCAGCCGCGGTTTGGCCAGTGCTGCTTGAAAAAGTGCTTCGTCGAACATTCGCGAGCTCCCTTTGCCTCCGCCGAACTGCGATCAACCGATTCCAGATCATGCTTGCACGCGCGTGAACTAGAATCAAGCGGTTCCAGAACGTCTGAAGGGTGCGAGACGATGGTCGAACGGCAGCAAGCCGGAACGAAGGTGTGGCGAGGGCAGAGCTTCGACGATCGGGTGCTGGACCGGCGCACTGCGTTGCTGCGCGCGGGCTTCGAACTGCTCGGCGACGAGGGGGTCGGCGGGGTGACGATGCGGGCCGTCTGCCGGAGCGCCGAACTCAGCCCGCGATACTTCTACGAAAGTTTCACCAACACAGACGAATTGATCGCCGCCGTGTACGACGAGTGCAATGCTGAGTTGGCGGCGGCAATCGCGTCCGCGGGGGTTCGGCCCGATACCGAGGCGACGATAGCGGCCGCTGTGGAAGGCGCAGCCGGATTCTTCGGCGCCGATGTTCGCCGGGTTCGGGTGCTTCTACGCGAACCGCTCACGAGTCCGTTGCTGACCGAGCGACGGTCGGTCATTCTGCCGGACTTTCTCGCAGCGCTCGCAACCGCATTGGGAGTCGAGTTCGCACCCGATCGATCCGATCGTGCGCTCGCGGGCAGTGCGCTGGCGGGTGCGCTGGTGTCATTGGTGCTGGACTGGACCGACGGTCGGTTCGAGGCGGTCCAGTCCGAAGTCACCACTTACGCAACGAACCTCATCGTGACGATGTTGAATCGCTAGTTGCTGCGATTTCTTGTGCGGTCGCCCGCCCCTAGGTCGGGACGCTGCAGTTCGGTCCGCTCACGATATGCGGCGCGGGCACATTCGTCAGGTGACTGTGGCCGCCGACGCCTGGAGCACTGCCAGTTCGGACGCGCGGGGACCATCGACGAGTTCGCCCCCGGACTCGTCGAAGGTCAGCACTGAGCGTCGCCCCTGCGTGAATGCCGCCCATCCGGGGTCTCCGGTTCTTGCGAACGCGACCCAGGCCGAATGCATATCGTCGGCGACCCGCTGTGGTGGTGTGGCGCCAGCTGCGGCGAATTCTGTTCCCAGCGTGTCGAATACGAAGGGAATCTCGAGTGCGTGGCATGCGCGTAGATCCTGAACGGCTGTTCGCCAGGCGAATTCGTAGGCGTACACGGAGTTTCCCGCTGCCGAATGCGTGAGCGCGAGGTCCATGGTCGGGCCGCGGAACGCGTGGTCGGAAAGAATCGAACACAAGATGTCGCCGCTCGTCGCTTCCGGGCGACTCGCGGAATAGGTTTCTGCCACAGCAGGATCGATGCCGAATCTCTTCAGCATGAACGGCAGAGCCTCCGGCGTGATCGCCACGGCGATGCCGGTCGGAATCAAGAAGAGGCGAAACTCGTCGGTGGTCGTGCCTGCAAGAAGCGGAACGTTCGCTCCCGCACCGGACTGGATTGTTTCCGCGGGCAGCCGGGGGATCACCACTCCGTCGAGTACCGGAAATATCGGAGTAACTCCGAGTCCGTTTCGTACGAGAGTGTCGCCCCAGCGTTCCGGGTTCGGATCGAGGACGAACGCGGCGGTGAGCGCATCCTGCGCGGCAGTAAGCGCATCGGGTGCCACACGCGAGAACGCGTCGGCCGTCGGTGAGATCCCTAGGTGTGCAGCAAGTTCGGCGGCAAACCGCTGCGCATCCGCCCGGTCGGCAACGACTCCGCCGCTGCCGCTCTGGATGATCGCCTTTGCGAACAAGCCCTGCGCGGCGGGGGCACCGAGCAACATCGCGATGCTGATCCCGCCCGCTGATTCGCCGAATACGGTGACGTTGGCTGGGTCTCCGCCGAATGCCTCGATGTTCTCCTGCACCCACGCGAGCGCGAACAATTGATCGAGCAACCCACGATTATCCGGCGCGCCATCGAGGGAGACGAAGCCCGAAACACCGAGGCGATAATTGATGGATACGAGCACCACACCGTCCCGGGCGAAGGCGGAACCGTCGTAGTTCGAGATCGAGTTCGAGCCGCGAGTGAACGCACCGCCATGAATCCAGACCATCACCGGTAAGCCCGACGCTCCGGTTTCCGGCGCCCAGACGTTCACATTGAGGTAGTCCGGACCCGGGATCTGCTTCTTCGGAAGCAAGGCCTCGAGGGGTGGGGGATAGGGGGATTGAGTGCATGTGGGGCCATGCTCGGTGGCATCACGAATACCGTCCCACGTCGCTGCCGGTGTGGGCGCTCGGAACCGCGCCGCGCCGACCGGTGGTGCGGCGTAAGGGATTCCGAGGAACGCTGACACTCCGTTCGTCGTTCGGCCGCGTACTTTTCCACTGGCTACCTCGACGATCGGCTGCATCCGGAACGACTCCTCTGGGGTTCGGTGGATCGGCGCAATCTACTTTAGGTCAGATGCGCACCTGGCCTCTAACCTCGCAGCGCCGATGCGAAGATCGCGGGGAGCTTGAGCCACGACGGCTTCGAATTGAAGTACGTGAGGCGGCGGCCGGTGACCGCGGCTGTCTTGTTGGTCACGAACCAGGGCGGTTTGGGCGCAATCGACAGTTCCCGGTTGATCAGTGTGCGAGGTGACGGTCGGAAGGGCCCCCGAACGACCGTCCGCTCGGGATCGGCGATGAGCAGCGTGTTGTGCACGACCCCGATTCCGCTCTGGACATCGTCGATCGTGTGGCCCGGGAACGCGCCCCAACTTGCCTCGGGCGTCAGATAGCCGACGCCGGTCCACGCGTTGATCGCGATCGTTCCGTACTTCAAGTCGACGATGGCTTTCTCGAAGCGCTCCCCGAGTTCGGCAATGGTGTTCGGACGCGCGATGATGTTGACCCCGAGCGTGCCGACGAACTGTGTGTTCGACGCCTCTACCGCGGCGTCGAGGAACTCGGCACCGGTACCGGGTAGCTCGGATATTCCGAGTACCGGCGCGAAGTATTCGATGCCGAGTGCCGCTTCTCCGCTGGTCGGCTTCAGTCCAACGAGCAGAGTGCGGCTTTGATCCTTGCCGAGCTTCTCCGCAAATTTGTACGTCGAGCGCGCCGCTTGCACTCGATCGGCACTACCCGGGTAGTAATCCGCGCGGCTCGGTGCCCGATCGAACGCCGCCCGCACTTCGGCCAGGAACGCATCTTTCTGTGCCCAATCCGCGCTGACGATCGCCACCTGGGATGCAACGCAGTTATAGCCGTTGTTGTGAAGCTTTTGGGTCACGAGATGTTCTGCCTGGAACTTCAGGTCGGCCTTGGACCATTTGCCCGGAAGAATGATCGTGGGGGATACGCCGCCCAGTTCGCTCGTGATCGGCTTGTCCAAGATCGGAGTTTTCGCGGCTTTGTTCTCCTTCCCGGTATTGCCGCCGCCGTAGACGATCGCGTCGTGGGTCGCGCTGCTGCCGGTCATGTGGACCGACGTGACATCGGGATGTTGCGTGAGCGCCTGACCGACGTCGACGCCTCCGGTGAGGATCCGCACGAACCCGCCCTCGATGAATCCGGCAAAGATTCGTTCGAGAATTGGCAGCAGCGGGTCGGTGATCGGGTTGAGCTTGAGCACTACGACACGGTTGTCGGCGAACAGTTGGTAGAGGACGTCCAGTGGCGTGATCGAGAATATGTTTCCGGCGCCCATCACGGCGCACACACCATCGGTGTCTTCTGGCCGACGCTGACCGAGGCCGGCGTGGGCTTTCAGAGCCCGACTGTCGACATCGGGCTTGGACCACACCTCGACCTCGAAGCCGCTGAACAGCAAATGATCGAAAATGCCGTGTGGCAGAACACGAATCGCATTTCGTCCGCCAGGTGCGGCCTTGATCTTGTAGCCGTCGAGCGGGCTGCCACCCTTCTCCAGCTTCGCGAGCGAGGCCGCCAAGCCGTTCGCGCCGCCGAGGACAGCGTACGGTCCACTGATCCATTCTTCGCCGGCGAGCGGCGAATCGGCGGGCAGTCCTTTGATCTTCAGCGCGATCTCGACCCACTCCGCGGCGGCGGCTTCGGTGGCGACCCGAAGCCGTTCGAGCAGCGCGCGGCGCTGCTCCAATGTGGTTCGCGCCCAGTTGCTTTCGCCGACCTTGAGTGCCGCGACTGCTTCGTCGACGCTGGTTGCCGTGCTTGTCATCTATTCCTCCGTCGAAGGCGTCCCTGCCGGTCGCAATTGACCGTGCTCGGTCGGTTTCGGGCGCGGGTGACCCGCGTCACGCCCCTTCATCGTCCGCCGATCAGCGCTCGATCGCTATAGGCTCACGCTTCGAGTTCCGGCCGTTCTGATTGTGCATGTGCACACGTGGGCTTCGTCGGCGGATCGTCCCCGCGTCTATGCTTGCGTGGTGACCGACGCGCCGCCGCACGTCGCGAGTTCGGCCGAACTCGCGCGCGGACTCCTGTCGCGCATCGACGAACTTACCGACGACCTGGTGGAGCGGATCCGGACCGGCGACCATGCGTACGCGGAGACGACAGCGCTCACGGAAGAACAGCTGCGTGTCTCGGTGTTCGAGAATGTCGATGCGATTCTGCACCAGCTCGCCACGGGATCGCGGGGGCGATTGGACGCCGCCAGCAACGCAGGTCGGCTGAAGGCAGCGCAGGGTGTGCCACTGGCGGCATTGCTTCATGCGTACCGCTTGGCCGGCCGCGCGATCTGGGACCAGCTCGTTCTGGACGCCGGTCCGGAGCCACCCGAGTGGCTCCCGCGTGTTGCGTCGGACCTGTGGACCTTCATCGACGAATTCTCGAGTGCCGCCGCCGAAGCGTACGGTCTGGCGTCGGCGGAACGGGCGGGACGCGATGCGCAGTCGCGAGCGCTGCTGCTGAATTCTCTTCTGTCGGGAGAAGGCTCGTCGGCCGCGCGCCACGTCGATGTGCTCCGCTTGCTTCGGCTGCCTGATACGGGGGCATTCGTCGTGGCAGTCGCGGAGGTGTCGGCACCTGGAGTCGAACCGCTCGCTCGCGTCGAAGAGCGGTTGCGCCGCCACGCTGTCCATTCGGTCTGGCTGGTCGAGTTGGACGCGCAGGTCGGCCTGCTGAGTCTGGGGTCGGCGAAATCGTACGAGATCGCTCGGCAAGTGCTCGTCGATCTCGCCGCCGCCCGCGTCGGTGTGAGTCGACAGTTCGCAACGCCCGATGGTGCGCGCGCAGCGTTGCGGGAGGCGAAGCTTGCCATTCGCTGTAGCGCGCCCGGTTCGGTCGAAGTGAACAGCTACGGCGAGTCGCCTGTTCCGCTGTTGGTCGCGCATTCCCCGGAAGCGGGTCGGCTCATAGCCCGCAGCGTCTTCGGTGCCGTGCTCGAGCTGCAGGACGACGAAGCGGCGTCTCTACTCGAGACGTTGTCGACGTGGTTCGAATGCGGTGGTTCAGCAACCGACGCCGCACGTCGATTGCACTTTCACCGCAACACGATTCACTACCGGCTGCGGCGAATCGAGCAACTCACCGGACGCAATTGCGCCGATCCGAAGGCTGCCGCCGAGCTCTATTGTGCGTTGGCTGCGATGCAGCTGGTGGGCGAGCGTAGCGGAGAATCGGGATCGGCTGTGCGGAATCTGGACCGGAAGCTGTCGGCAGGCGCCTAGGGTCGAGTAGCTGCTGAATCGAGGCGATTCGCGGCTATCGAGTTCGGCGCTGTGTGCGTCGAGGACGCGAGGGTCGAACTATGTTGCTGGGTCGAGATAAAGGTCGAACTCGCATAGCGCTCGGCGCGGTGGCCGCCCTTGTACTGGCGATGGTGTCCTGTTCGACGGACGAGTCCGAATCAGGTGCGCCGAACGAGCGTGGAGTGTTTGCCGGTCCTGACGGCAAGCCCGCCCAGTACCACGAACCGGTGAAGCTGACCAGCGCGGACGGGGTCCTCGAAGTTCGGCTCTCGGCGCATCAGGGGCAGGTCGATCTCGACACGGTGACGCAGCCGGTCGACGACTTCCTGGTCTTCAGCTACGAGCTGATCGAGGGCACAAGCTCGGACGGTGCCACCAGCGCCGACAACGTCTACCCCGCTCCGACGTTGCACGTCGACCCCGGGGAGCGATTGATTGTGCACTTGGACAACGACTTACAGAATCTGACCGTCGGCGACTTCATGAATCCGGCGTATGTGCCGGTAGGCGGAGAAGTACCGCTCACCCCGAAGCCGTTGGAAGCGGCACCACTGAATCTGCACGTCCACGGCTTGCACGTGAGTCCAACGGGCAACTCGGACAACGTGTTGCTGTCGATTCCGGCGGGCATGGGCAACGTGTACGACTTTGCGGTTCCGGACGACATGCCCAACGGAATGTACTGGTATCACAGCCATCGGCACACCGTGACAGCGCCGCAGACCTACATGGGTTTGGCCGGGATGCTGGAGATCGGGCGGCCCGACGGCAATCTGCCTCTGGTAACCGAGAACGACATTCCGATCCGAACCATGGCGCTGCAGTACAACTTCGTGTTCGACCGAAAGGGAAGTGGCCACAAGCTCGGCAACGTCTCATGGCCGAAATGGGTGAACACGCTGACCGGGCCGGAGGGCTCCCAACTCGCAGATGGCACGTACCGGCCGAGTCTTGCTCCCGTGAATCTTGCGGAAACCAGTGAGGGCGCCCAGTACATGACGAACTGGTACACTGGGCCGCTCTCGCCGGCGAACCACCGCGGGCAGAATCAGTTCATACCGTCCAACCTGCAGAGCTTCACCAGTGATTCGGTGAATGTGCCCGCGAATCCCGACCTGCCCGACAACGAGCGAGACGTCCAGTACACGATCAACGGGCAGTTCCAGCCCGAGCTGAAGGTGAAGCCGGGACAGACCGAAATCTGGACCCTCGCGAACATGACGGACCTCGCGTATCTACGTGTGCAGTTGACCGAGACTGCAACGGGCAAGCACCCACCGTTCGCGATCGTGGGGCAGGACGGAATACCGTTCACGCAAGTACAGCGCCCGGTCGAGGGCGACGGAACCGCGTTGCTGATTCCGTCCGGAACGCGGTTTGCGATCGCCGTGACGATGCCCGCCACTGGTGATCTCGTTGTGGAGCTGCCGCCGGTGCCGGGCGCCAAACCGATTGTCAATCCCGGAGTGCTGTACACCAACAACGGCACGCCCAATTCTCCGGCGTTGCTGGGAACGGTCAGCGTCGATCCCGCGCATCTCAGCTATGCGGACGGGTTCTTCGCGTTCCCGATTCAGACCCTGCTGCGCATCACTCCCGACGACGGTCAGGGCACGACCACCGCATTCGAGCCCGGCCAGGACCTGGACACCTACACGTCGTACGTCGACACGTCGGTAATGACGCCGGACATGACGCGGGACTTCAAACTCAGCGGCGGCTTCGGCAACGACAAAGCCAGCAAGAGCGATCCGAAGTCTTTCACCTACGAAATGGACGGCAATACGTTCCCGAACATTCCGCTGATCCAACCGCGCGTGAACTCGGTGGAGGAGTGGAAGTTCACGAACTACAACAACGATGCGCATCCATTCCATGTGCACGTCAACAACTTTCAGGTGACTGAGATCGTCGATCCGATCGACAGCACGAGAACGGGCGTGCAGCCGTGGGGCCAAGACATCGTGAACGTGCCCGCGCCGCTCGTGGACGAACAGAAGAATGTGCTCGCTGAAGCATCGGCGACGATTCGCACCCAATTTGCCGAATACACAGGCGCTTTCGTGTTGCATTGCCATCGGCTCAACCACGAAGACAATGGGATGATGGCGATGATCAACGTGATTCCCGAGGTGTCGAGTTACGCCGTCGCGGTTCCCGGGTCCAACGGCCGGCCGGCAACTGTCCGGGTGCACGACGGCACCGGCGACGAAGTACTTGCAGCCGTTGTGCCGTTTCCGGATTTCGAGGGCAGTGCGTCGGTGGCGATGGCCGACATCAGTGGTGATGGAATTCTCGACCTCGTTGCAGGCACCGGTGCGGGCGTCGCCCCCGAGGTGGTGGTCTACAGCGGCGCGGACGGCGGGCTGGGGCCGTTCAGCGACAAGCTCGCCGAGTTCGTTCCCTTCGCCGATGATTTCCGCGGTGGCGTGTCAGTCGCCGGTGCAGATATCGACGGTAATGCGCTGGCCGACAACATCATCGTCGCGACGGGCCCCGGAACGGAGTCGGAGGTGAAGGTGTTTGCGTCGAAGCTTGCCGAGCCCGGTTCGGCACCGGAGGTGTTCTCGACCTTTTCGCCGTATCCAGGATCGGAGTCCGGGGTGACTCTCGCGACGGGGCTGGTCGATTCGATGTCGGGACGACCCAGCATCGTGACCGCACCGGGACCGGGTGAACCGGCGCAGATCAAGACGTTTCGCTACGACCTGTACAAGCCCACCGAGCGGTCGGCGGGCAGTGGCGACGAGCCTTCGCACGGCGATGAGCATTCGCACGGCGACGGGCCCGCCATGGTGGCGGAGTTCCTGGCTGCCGATCCGGCCTATACGGGCGGGGTTTCGCTGGCAACCGGGTGGGTTGCGGGAGCGGAAGGTGGCGCGCAGAGCGTCGTCACGGGCGAACTCGGTGGCGCCGGGACGGTTCGGGTCTGGTCGACGGGTTCACGCTTGGACGGTCAGCCGGAGATGTACCTCGAAAACCCCAACCACGACTCGGGTCACATGGAGTTCGCCGAAATTGCTTCTTTCGCACCGTTTTCCGGCGGCGCCGGTGTGCTCGTGGGGACAACCAGCACGACAGTCGGGGCCGATCTGCTCGTGAGCAGTGGTGCCGAGGTTCGCAAGTATTCGCTCAATCGGCCTGACCCGACGGCCAAAACCGTGGTGCCGACGCTGCTTACGACGTTGCCGCCGCTCCCGGAGGGATCCGCGTCAGCGCCGCTCGGTGGTCGCTAGAGGTTGTCGAGACTGAAGGATTTTCCCCGTAATCCGGGGAAAATCCTTCAGTTTGCTTTCGGCCCCGGATTCCGGGGTGGGAACTCCTCTGAAGAGTTCGGTCACGGGGTTCGAGGCGTCAGGCCGTTCAAAATATGGGTGGTGACGTCGGCGAGCATCGTTTCGGCGAGGTCGGCAGGTACGAAGCCGGAACTGACCAAGGTGGCCATGCCCTGCATCGTCGCGAACGCGGCAAAGCCGATCCTCGCAGGATCTCCGGTCACGACATCGCCGTTCGCCTGACCGTCGGCAATCAGCGCCATCGGGATCGCGAAGGTCTTGTCCGCGGCAGCCGGTAGTACGGTCCCCCCGGTAGGGCTGTGCTTCCGAGCGAACATCAACTCGAGCAACGCGGAATTCTCGGTCGCGAAGTCGACGTAGGTCCGAGTCACCGATTCGAGTCGCTGAGCAAACGAGCCGGCGCCGGATGCGACTGTGAACAGCGCGCCCAGTCGCTCGAATCCGGCAAGCGCGAGCGCGTCCAGGAGTGCCTGCTTGTCGCGAAAGTGCCTGCTCGGAGCGCCGTGACTGACGCCGAGGTCGCGGGCGAGTTGCCGCAGCGAGAGGCCATCCACGCCCGACTCTCGCAGCGTTTCTTCGGCTCGCTGGAGGAGTTCGAGACGTAGATCGCCGTGGTGGTACGAGCGTGGGCGGGTGAACGTCATGGTCCACAGAGGATATCCGAAAGTTCGAAAAAATGTAGGCATTGACTACTTTGTTGTCAGTGCCTACATTGGTGCCCATGACGAAATCATCTTGGTCCTCAGCCAACCTTCCCTCCTTCGACGGCAAGACAGTCGTCATCACCGGCGCCAACAGCGGCATCGGTCTGGTGACCGCGCGGGAATTGGCACGTGTCGGTGCCCGCGTCGTACTGGCCGTGCGTGACAAGACTCGCGGCGCCGAAGCCGCCGCCACCATCGACGGCACCACCGAGGTTCGCGCACTCGACCTCGCCGACCTCGCGTCGGTCCGCCGCTTCGCCGACGAGTGGACGGGCCCGCTCGACGTGCTGGTGAACAACGCGGGCATCATGGTGCCGCCGAAGGGCACGACCAAGGACGGGTTCGAAACCCAGTTCGGCACAAATCATCTCGGGCACTTCGCGTTGACCAACTTGCTGCTGCCGCACATCACGGACCGTGTCGTCACCGTCTCGTCGGGCGCACACCGTGGCGGCACGATAAAACTCGACGACCTCAACTGGGAAACACGCGACTACAACCGGACCGCCGCCTACGGTCAGTCGAAGCTGGCCAACCTGCTGTTCAGCCTCGAATTGCAGCGCCGTCTCGACGAGGCCGGTTCAGCGGTCCGCGCGCACAACTCGCACCCGGGCTGGGCTGCGACAAATCTCCAGTCGCATTCGGGCAACCGCGTTCTCAACGCCTTCATGGCGATCGGCAACAAGCTTCTCGCCCAGGACTCGACGGCGGGAGCCCAGCCGACGCTCTACGCAGTCAGCCAGGATCTGCCGGGCGGGAGCTACGTCGGCCCCGACGGCTTGTTGGAAATGCGGGGCAACCCGAAGCTGGTCGGCCGGACCCGCGAAGCGCAAGACGCCGACCTCGCCAAGAAGCTGTGGACCGCGTCGGAAGAGCTGACGGGCGTACGCTTTCCGGCCGACGCGTTGAGCGGCGCACAGTCCGAGTAGGGCTTACCTAGCCAGGCTCGCCGTAGCGCGCGACGAGAGCATCGCGGGTCTCGAGGGGCAGTTGTGAATCACCCGCGGTGGCTTGGTCGACGGCGTATCGCAGCCGCTCGACCAACTCGATGTCGGTCGCGCTCTGGCCGGAGCGATCGAGGTCCTCGCGAATTCGGTTGGTGAAGAATACGAGCTCATCTGCGGACGCCATGACTAGGGCGTGCCCCCGCAGCGCTCGTTCCAAACTCCCGAGCCTCAACGACGAGCGCCGTCAGCGATTCGCACCTGCCGTCAACTTCTTGTCGGCTTCCGCAAGGATCTGGCCGAACGCAAGCTCGAGTATCCGCTTGGTGACGACAGCAGTCGCCTTGCCGCCGGCGAGAAGCGGGATGTCGTAGCTGGACTCCCAGACCACGCGGGAGCCTCCCGCTTCTGGTGTGACCTCGATCGTCCCGCCGAAGTGGGTTATCGGCGGGACGGACTTCAATATCTGGTAGGCGAAGAGGTGCGGCCGATCGTTGGTCGTGATCTCCTCGCGGAACCACGCACCCGCGGCGACAACCTCGCGAACAGCGCCGGCACTCCAGCCGCCGTTGCGTCCTTCACGAACTCGCTTCACGCGCAACACAAGTGATGCGAGTTTGAGGCTGTTCGAGTCGGTGACGACATCGAACACCTCCTGGGGTGGCGCTGCGATGATGCGCTCGAGTCTGACTGTTGCCATCGGATTGTCGATCGGCATCTGTGCCCCATTCCCTCGTGTTGCCGGACGAGTGGAGCCTAGCCGGAGTGGGCGCACACAAATCGCTGAGATCGCCCGCTTCCGGGCAGTTCCGTCGATTTGTGTGCAGCCACTCCGGGTCGGTCCACGCCTACAGGTCGTTTTCGCCGAGCCTGTGGACGTGGATGAGGTTTGTCGAGCCGACGGTGTTCGGCGGCGAGCCGGCCACGATGACAACGGTGTTGCCACGATCGAAACGGCCCAGCGCGAGCAGCGCATGGTCGACCTGCACAACCATGTCGTCGGTCGAATCGACCGGATCGACGAGGAACGTCTCGGTTCCCCAGGTCAGCGCAAGCTGGCGTTGGACCTCCGCGTGCGGAGTGAACGCCAGCAGCGGCAGATCGGTGTGCAGCCGAGCCAGTCGCCGGACCGTATCGCCCGACTTCGAGAACGCGACCACCGCCTTTGCCTGCAACCGCTCGGCGACGTCGAGCGCTGCCGCCGCAATGACACCGGACCGGGTTCGGGGCGCGTTGGTGAGCGGCGGCGCAGAGGTCGAACGGCCTTCGACCGCCGTGATGATGCGGCTCATCGTCTGCACGGTTTCGAAGGGGTATTTACCGACCGACGTCTCGCCGGACAGCATCACCGCATCGGCACCGTCCAGCACGGCGTTGGCGACATCCGAAGCCTCGGCGCGTGTGGGCCGAGCGTTGTCGATCATCGAGTCGAGCATCTGGGTGGCGACGATCACCGGCTTCGCGTTCTCCCGCGCCAGCTGAATCGCGTCCTTCTGCACGTGCGGGACCTGCTCGAGTGGCAGTTCTACCCCGAGATCACCGCGCGCGACCATCACTGCGTCGAAAGCCCTGACGATCTCTTCCAGGTGCTCGACCGCTTCGGGCTTCTCGAGCTTGGCGATGACGGGGACGCGCCGCCCGACTCGTTCCATCACGCGATGGACAGGGTCGATGTCGTGCGGTGACCGCACGAAGGAGAGCGCAACGCAGTCGACGCCGAGTTCGAGTGCGAACTCGAGATCGGCGATGTCCTTGGGGGACAGCGCAGGCACCGACACGTTCACACCCGGCAGCGACAGGCCTTTGTTGTCGGACACCGGCCCACCGATGACTACGCGGCAGACCACGTCGGGACCCTCGATTGCCGTGACCTCCAACGCAATACGGCCATCGTCGATCAGGAATCGATCACCGGCGCACGCGTCTTCGGCGAGTTCGTCGTATGTGGTGGATACCCGGTCGTGCGTACCGATGCAGGGCTCGACGGTGATACGGACCTCCTCGCCGACCTCCCACGTCGTCGAACCGTCGGCGAACCGCCCGAGGCGGATCTTCGGTCCCTGCAGGTCCGCCATGATTCCGATGGTGCGGCCGGTATCGGCGGCAGCGTCCCGGACGCGTTCGAAGTTCGCGGCATGGTCGGCGTGCTCACCGTGGCTGAAGTTGAGGCGGGCGATGTCCATGCCGCAATTGGCCAGTTCTTTCACCCGCTCGGCGGTGGCCGTAGCCGGTCCGAGCGTGCAGACGATTCGCGTTCTACGTGTCATCAGGCGACACCGCCGTCCGAGGTCTGGGCTGGTGCGGCATGTACGTCGTCGATTCGGTACTTGCGCGCTGCCTCGGCAGCCTTCTCGACGTCGAGTGCCGCGAGCACGGCGACCGTGATCGATTGCGCATCGATGTTGAACACCCGTCGGGCAGCGTTTCGAGTGTCGGAGAAACCGAATCCGTCGGCGCCGAGCGTCGTGTAATCACCGGGTACCCACTGCCGAATCTGGTCCGGCACAGCACGTTCCCAGTCGGAGGCGGCAACGAACGGACCTTCGGCAGCCGAGAGAACCTCGGTGACGTACGGAACCGGATGCGTCCCGGCAGGGTCGAGCAGCTTGCTCTTCTCGGCACGCACGCCGTCACGTCGGAGTTCGTTCCACGACGTCACCGACCACACGTCCGCGCTGACACCCCAGTCTTCGGCGAGCAGTTCCTGGGCCCGCAGGCCGTCGGGGACGGTGACGCCGGAAACGAGGATCTGCGCCTTCGGTCCGTCGACCGGTCCGCGCTTGTAGAGGTAGATGCCCTTCAGTACGCCTTCGACGTCCAGATTGTCGGGCTCGGCGGGCTGACGGTACGGCTCGTTGTAGACGGTGATGTAGTAGAAAATATTCTCGCCGCCGAAGCCTTCGACGCCGGGCGTTCCGCCGTACATCCGCCGCAAACCGTCCTTGACGATGTGCGCGATCTCGAAAGAGAACGCCGGATCATAAGCCACGACAGCAGGATTGGTCGACGCCAGCAGCATCGAGTGGCCGTCGGCGTGCTGCAGCCCTTCGCCCGTGAGTGTCGTTCGACCGGCAGTCGCGCCGAGGACGAAGCCGCGCGCCATCTGGTCCGCCGCCGCCCAGAGGCCGTCGCCGGTCCGCTGGAAACCGAACATCGAGTAGAAGATGTACAGCGGGATCATCGGCTCGCCCTGGGTGGCGTAGCTGGTACCGACCGCGGTGAACGATGCTGTCGATCCGGCTTCGTTGATGCCCTCGTGCAGGATCTGCCCGACGCTGGATTCCTTGTAGGACAACATCTGCTCGGCATCGACCGACGTGTAGAGCTGGCCGTTGCGGTTGTAGATCTTCAACGTGGGGAACCAGGAGTCCATGCCGAAGGTCCGGGCCTCGTCGGGAATGATCGGGACGATGCGCTTGCCGATCTCCTTGTCTCGCAACAGTTCTTTGAGGATGCGGACGACGGCCATCGTCGTAGCGACCTCTTGTTTGCCGGACCCCTTGCGGACCGACTTGTAAACCTCGTCCCCCGGAAGCGTCAAAGGCTTTGCGGCCGTGCGACGTTCGGGGAGAAAGCCGCCGAGTTCACGACGCCGTTCGTGCATGTACCGGATCTCCGGTGCATCGTTGCCGGGGTGGTAGTACGGGGGCAGGTAGGGATCGCGTTCGAGTTCGGCGTCCGACACCGGAATCCGCTGCAGGTCACGGAAGTCCTTCAGATCCTGCAGTGTCAGCTTCTTCATCTGATGGGTCGCGTTGCGGCCTTCGAAGCTCTTGCCGAGCGTATAACCCTTGATCGTCTTGGCGAGAATGACCGTCGGCTGACCCTTGTGCGCTGTCGCTGCCGCGTACGCGGCGTAGAGCTTGCGGTAGTCGTGGCCACCGCGCTTGAGGTTCCAGATCGCTTGGTCGCTCAGGTCGGCGACGAGTTGCTTGGTGCGGGGATCGCGACCGAAGAAGTTGTCGCGGACGTATCCGCCGTCGTTGGCCTTGTAGGTCTGGAAGTCGCCGTCCGGCGTCGCGTTCATCAGGTTGACCAACGCACCGTCCGGATCGGAACGCAGCAGGCTGTCCCACTCCCGCCCCCACACGACCTTGATGACGTTCCAGCCCGCGCCGCGGAAGAACGACTCGAGTTCCTGGATGATCTTGCCGTTGCCGCGGACCGGTCCGTCGAGACGCTGCAGGTTGCAGTTGACGACGAAGGTGAGGTTGTCGAGCCCTTCGGTTGCGGCGACGTGCGCCAGACCGCGTGACTCCGGTTCGTCCATCTCGCCGTCGCCGAGGAATGCCCAGACGTGCTGGTCGGCGGTGTCCTTGATGCCACGATCGTGCAGGTAGTGGTTGAATCGCGCCTGGTAGATGGCGTTCATCGGGCCGAGGCCCATGGACACGGTCGGAAACTCCCAGAATTCCGGCATGAGCCTGGGGTGCGGGTAGGACGGCATGCCGCCACCCGTCGTGGCGTGTGAGTGCTCCTGGCGGAACCCGTCCATTCGCTCGGCGGGGATGCGCCCCTCGAGGAAGGCCCGGGCGTAGATGCCGGGGGAGGCGTGGCCCTGGATGAAGATCTGGTCGCCGCCGCCGGGATGGTCTTTGCCGCGGAAGAAGTGGTTGAAACCGACCTCGTAGAGCGACGACGACGACGCGTAGGTCGAGATATGGCCGCCGACCCCGACGCCGGGGCGTTGCGCGCGGTGCACCATGACGGCTGCGTTCCAGCGGATCCATGCCCGGTAGCGGCGCTCGACGTCCTCATCACCGGGGAACGCTGGTTCGCTCTCGGTGGGGATGGTGTTCACGTAGTCGGTCGACGTCAGGGCGGGAATCGAGACGCGGTTCTCGCCGGCTCGCTCGAGCAGGCGCAGCATGAGGTAGCGGGCACGCTCGGAACCGGAATGTTGCAGGAGGTTGTCGAGCGATTCGAGCCACTCGTCGGTTTCCTCAGGATCCAGGTCGGTCAGGTAGGACGCGACGCCTTCTCGGCTGAGCTGGGTGACATCGATCGACATGGTGCTCCTCATCCGCGCGGTGGTGGGCGCGTTGCGTTGCCCGTCCGCCCGATCGTGGGCGGACGAGCGTGTGGGGATACTGCGTTACGGCTGCGTCGAGTAGACGGTGCTGATCGGCCAGCCGCTGATCCTCTTCGGACGCGGCGTTGCGTACGTGCGGACCTTCGAGGTCGAAAGATGCATCGAGACAAGGGATTCGGCGAGTGAAACCGCGGCGCTGACGCCGTCGATGACGGGAACCCCGCACCGTTGCTGGATCCGTTCGTCGAGTCCGGCCATTCCGCCGCACCCGAGACAGATCACTTCGGCGCGATCGTCACGTACTGCCTTCTCGGCCTCGGCGACAATCGCCGCGACCGCTTGTTCCGGATCTTCTTCCAGCGTCAGCACCGAAACATCACTGGCACGTACCGACGCACACCGAGTATACAGTCCGGCGAGCGTCAGCCTGTCTTCGATCATGGGGACCGTGCGATCCAAAGTTGTTACTACCGAGTAACTTCGGCCGATCAACATTGCGACGATGGCTGCCGCCTCGGTGATGTCCACGACTGGAACGTCCAGTAACTCCTGCAGACCTTCGCGGCCGTGTTCGCCGAATCCGGCCTGGATTACAGCGTCGAACGGTTCGGTGTATGTGCTCACTGCGTCCATTACCGCGACTGCGGCGAGGTGGCTCTCGAAATTGCCCTCGACCGACTCGGCGCCGAATCGCGGTGTGAGTGCGACGATCTCGGTGCCGGGGCGCGCGGCGAGCTGGGCCTGCCTGCCGATGGCTTCGGTCATCGATTCGGTCGTATTGACATTGACGACAAGAATTTTCATGATATCTCCGACGGTTGCTGTTGCAGCAGAGGTGGTTTCGAATCAGTGGACGCTTGCTACGGCAATCGATTCACCGGACACGTCCTCGAAAGTCGCCTTGCGATCGGCGAGCATGAAGTAGATCATCGCGCCGAGGCCGGCGCCGATGAACCATGCGAAGGCGGCGAGCGAGGCGAGCGCGGGTGTGAACGCGATCAGCAGCGACAGCGCCGCAGCGGGGACGAACGCCGCGATCGCACGCGGGTTGATGCCGTGCCGGTAGTGGTAGGCACCCGACGGCTCGTCGGTGTACAGCTCGGGGACGTTGATCTTGGCGCGTCGGATGAGCCAGTAGTCGGCGATGATGATGCCGAACAGCGGGCCGAGCAACGCACCCAGGCCGCCGAGGAAGTAGTTGATCACGACCGGGCTGTTGTACAGGTTCCACGGCAGGATCACCAGGCCGATGACGGCGCTGACCAGTCCGGCCCGTGCAAAGTTGAGGTGCTTGGGGAAGAGGTTGGTCAGCGCGTAGATCGGCGCGACGAAGTTGGCCATCAGGTTCACCGCGATGGTCAGGATCAGCAGTGCGAGCGATGCGATGACGAGGAGGAACGTATTGGGAATCGAGTGGACGATGTCGGCCGGGCTGGCGACGATCTGGCCGTTGATCTTGAACTGCCCCCCGGCCATCGCGACGACGATCACGCCGAAGAAGAGGACGTTGATCGGGATGCCCCAGAAGTTGCCCTTGAAGATGGAGCTACGGGCCTTGCACGCACGGGTGAAGTCGCAGAAGTTGAGGACGAAGGTCGCATAGATCGAGACCCAGAGTGCGGCGCCGGCGAAGATCTCCCGCCACATGACGCCGCCGGTGAGGTGGTCGGGCGTCGACCACGCAATCGAACCGCCGGCTTCGACGACTACCCAGATGGCGAGTGCGGCCATCGTCACCAGGATGATCGGGCCGGCGAAGGCCTCGTACTTGCGGATCATGTCCATGCCGTGCTGGACGACGATCGTCTGCACCAGCCAAAGGGTTGCGAAGGTGATCCAGCCGAGAGTCGAGAGACCGAGGATCGAGTTCTGGTCCATGCTCTCCAGGCCGGGTGCCACTGCGATCAGCAGTACGCGCAGAACGAGGGATGCGAGAAAGGTCTGGATACCGAACCAGACGATGGCGACGCCACCTCGGATCAGGGACGCGAGTTGCGCGCCGCGGACGCCGAAAGCGATCCGGGCCATGACCGGGAAGGGGATCCCCGTCTTGTGGCCCATGTATCCGGAAATCGTCAACAGCACGAACAGCAGCGCTGAACCGATGCCGAGCGCGAGCAGAATTTGCCAGCCGCCGAGGCCGAGGGCGAAAAGGCCGAGAGCGAACCCGTAGTTGCCGAGGCTGTGTACGTCGTTCGCCCAGAGGGTGAAGATGCTGTAGCCGCTCCAGCGGCGGCCCTCGGTCTTGGTGGGTGCGAGATCGATATTGTAGAGCCGCGAACTGAGTGGGTGTGGCTCGGGCGCCGTGGTCGCGGTCACGGTGTCGAGCCGTTTCTGGGCGCGGGGTTGATCGATGAGCATCGGATAGTCGGTCCTTGCGTGATGCGGCGGTGCGTCGCGGTGGTTGGTTCTATTTCGGTGCTAATTCCGTATTGTGGAAATCAAATTCCGTTGATTGTCTCAAGTGTGACCCAGGTAACAGGGTTGGTCAAGGGTTGATCGAGGGCGATACCCAACTAGGGGTCAGGCCGTCCCGCGGGTCAGCAACCGCCCGCGCGGTGCCTCGTCGAGGTCGATTCGAGACCCGGCAAGCCAGGTACTGCGGACGACACCTGCGAGGGGCAGGCCGTCGTAGGCGCTGATCGGATTCTTGTGTTGAAGCTGCTTCGCGTCGACGACAAATGCCTGGTCGGGAGCGAAGACGACGAAGTCGGCCGCGTAGCCGAGAGCGATATGGCCCTTGGTTGTGAAGCCGACCTGACGGGCTGGATTCTCTGCCATCCACGCAACGACGTCCAGCAGGCTGTGCCCGCGGCGACGCGCTTCCGTCCAGATCGCGGGCAAGCCGAGTTGCAATGATGCGATGCCACCCCAGGCGACCCCGAAATCACCGATGTCGAACCGCTTCAGTTCCTCGGTGCACGGCGAATGGTCCGACACGATGCAATCGATGACACCGTCGCGCAAGCCCTGCCACAGCAGTTCGCGGTTCGATGCTTCTCTGATCGGCGGACAGCACTTGAATTGCGTTGCACCCGAACGGATTCCTTCGGCAACGAAGGACAGATAGTGCGGACAGGTTTCGACGGTGAGCCGCACACCGTCGTTTCGCGCGGAGGCAATCATCGGCAGGGCGTCGGAGCTCGACAGGTGCAGGATGTGCACTCGGCAACCGGTCCAGCGGGCAAGTTCGATGACTTCGGCTATTGCCAGGTTCTCAGCGCCCCGCGGCCGTGAGGCGAGGAAATCGGAGTAGCGCTCACCTTGCGGGGACGGTGCACGATCGATGCTGTGCGCGTCCTCGGCATGCACGATCATCAGCGCGCCGAAGGATGCGATCTCACGGAGCGCAACTTCCAGTTCCTGCGGATTCAGGGGCGGGAACTCGTCGACTCCGGAATGCAGTAGGAAGCACTTGAAGCCGAACACGCCGGCGTCGTGCAAACCCCGCAGTTCGGAGACGTTGCCGGGAATCGCACCGCCCCAGAACCCGACGTCGACATAGGCCTGATCGGACGCGACCTTCTGCTTGATCTCCAGCGCGGAGACGTCGACCGTCGCCGGAATGCTGTTGAGCGGCATGTCGACGATTGTCGTCACACCGCCCGCGGCGGCGGCCCGTGTTGCACTCGCAAAGCCTTCCCATTCGGTGCGGCCGGGCTCGTTGACGTGCACGTGGGTGTCGACCAGTCCGGGCATCAGCACCTCGTCTGTGCCGAGGTCGATCGTTTCGCGCGCCTCGAGCGCCGAGTCGAGTGGCTCGATCGCGACGATCTTGCCGTCCCGGATACCGATGCACCGCGCAACTTCGCCGGCTGCCGTGATCACACGCGGTGCGCGGAAGATCAGGTCGAGGGGTGCGTTCGGATCACTCATCGGTCTCGTCCGTCGAAATCGTCGCACGGTGGTCGGCGGGCAGTCCGCCCCACCAGCGTTGGTGGGCCTGCGTCAGCGCGTCCGCGTCGAGTTCGCCGAACAGCCGGAGTCGGGACAGTCCGCCGTCGGGGTAGACGTCGAGCCGCAGGTGGGTCGCTGCGTTGGCGCTGTCGAGCAAGAAGCGATGCCGCGTATCGGGCTGGACCGCCGTGCGGGCGAGCACGTCGAACCAGGCGTCTGCATCGTCGAGGCTCGCCTTGCGAGTGTCGATGGCGCGCAACGATACCCAGCCCGGCGCATTGCCGACGTAGTAGCTCGTGTCGATCTCGACATGGCGTGGATGCCCGGCTGCCGCGAGTTCGAATACTGCGAAATCGTTGCCACCGCCACGGCGCCGGGAGTTCTCCCAGCCTTCGCCCATATTGCGTGCGCGGCCGGGGAGGATGATGTTGGCGGGGGATGCGTAGAAGGCATCAGAGCAGTCCACGAGCTGTCCGCCGTTCTCCGCGGCAAGGAGATCCACTGTGCCGCCGAGGAATCGGGGATCGGGGACAACCTCACCGTGTACTCGCAACCGTGCGACGCCACCGTCGGGGTAGATCGACAGGCGCACGTGGGTCCAGCGGTGCCGATCGGTGACGGCGTAGGCGTTGGCCTTGTCGCCTTCTGCCGGTGACTTCTCGACGATGGTGTGCCACTGTGCATTTGCGAGTTCGTCGATCGAGGGATAGCCCTCGACCGATGCCGCTTCGATCGAGACGAACGGTGGGTAGTTGCCCTTGAAGTAGGCGGTATCGACAACGACGCCGTGGACGATGCCGGCCGCGCCGAGCCGAACGATCGCCCAGTCGTGCCCCTCGTCGCGCCGGCGCCGGGTCTCCCAGCCGTCGTACACCTTGCCCTTGTGGCCGAACTCGTTCGGATCGAAGAAGGGAGCTTCCGGACGAATCAGATTCTCGCGCTGCGCGAACAGCTCGTCGTTGGCTGCCGTGACGCTGCCACCGAGGGCACGCGACGCAAGGTCGGGCAGGCCTGTGAATTGAAGTGTCATGATGCGGCTCCTGTCGCTTGGTGGTGCTGTCGCGTGCTGCGGGTGTGTTCGGTTTCTTCGACGATTCGAGGGCCTAGCTCGCGCAGTAGTGCCGCGGCGTTGGCGATCGAGGTTTGCGGGTCGGGCTCGAGGTCGGAAAGTGTGTAGGCAGCTGCGATTCCGGCTCGGTGCAGCTGTTCGTCGTCGAGCAGGCTGCGCCCGGCGACGGCGAGTACCGGTGTGCCGCGGCGTCGGGCGGCGGCCGCAACGCCGGCAGGTGCTTTGCCGTGCAGAGTCTGCGCGTCGAGGCAGCCTTCGCCGGTGATCACGAGATCGGCTTCCGCCAAACGGCTTTCGAAGTCGACGAGCTCGAGGACCAGCTCGATGCCTGGGCGCGGAACGGCGCTCAGCGCCGCGAAGAGTGCAAGGCCGGTACCGCCTGCCGCGCCCGCGCCCGGGGTCTCGGATTCGTCCCGACCGACCGCGTCGGCCACCACGTGCGCCCAGTTGGTCATCGCTATCTCCAGCACGGCGAGGTCGCTCGCGGTGGCGCCCTTCTGCGGTCCGTACACCGTGGTGGCACCGTCCGGACCGAGAAGCGGGTTGTCGACGTCGCAGGCGACGCGAAGGCGCGCATTCGCCAGCGCGGGGTGTAGTTGCGTCAGGTCGAGGCGAGCCGCTCTCAGCAATTGCCCGCCGCCGCGGCCGACGTCCATTCCCTCGGAGTCACAGATTCGCGCTCCGAGTGCCTGGAGGAGACCGGCTCCGCCATCGGTCGACGAGCTGCCGCCGATCCCGATGACGATGTCTCGGGCCCCGTGGTCGAGGGCATGCGCGATCATCGTGCCGAGTCCGAAGGTGCTGGCGCCCAATGGATCCGGAATCGAGCCGGGTAGCGCGGACAGACCGACCACCGAGGCGAGTTCGACGACCGCGCGGTCGCCGTCGACCGCGTAGGCTGCGACAAGCGGCCGACCGGTCGGGCCGGTCGCGGCGACGCCGACCCGAGTCCAGCCGGTGGCGACGGCAGCCGCCACCGTGCCGTCACCGCCGTCTGCTATCGGGAGTTGGGTTGCGGTCCAACCACGTCCGGCGTCGGTGATCCCCAACGCCAACGCTTCGGCGACCTGAGCCGCGGTCAGCGACCCTTTGAACTTGTCCGGGGCGATGAGCGCGTGCATGGCTAGTCCAGCAACATGAGTGCGGTCGGTGCGTCGTCGCGCTGCACGGCGAGCTGTTCGAACTCGGCGACGTTGTCCAGTTCGGTTCCCATCGCGATGTTGGTGACCTTCTCCAGAATCACCTCGACGACAACCGGCACCCGGTGTTCGTCGGCCAGTTCGCGTGCGCGACGCAGCGCTCCGGCGATCTCGGCTGGGTCGCTGACCCGGATTGCCTTGCAGCCCATGCCTTCGGCGACTCGGACGTGGTCGACGCCGTAGCCCTTCGCGGCGATCATGGAGTCGTCGGCGTTGATGTTGTCGAAGCCGAGCTGGACGCAGAAGTCCATGTCGAACGCCCGCTGCGCCTGCCGGATGAGGCCGAGGTAGGAGTTGTTCACGACGACGTGGATGTAGGGCAGATTGAACTGCGCGCCGACCGCCAACTCTTCGATCATGAACTGGAAGTCGTAATCGCCGGACAGTGCAACGACTTTCGCGGTGGGATCGGCCGTCAGGACACCGAGGGTTGCGGGGATGGTCCAGCCCAGCGGTCCCGCTTGCCCGCAGTTGATCCAGTTACGCGCCTTGTAGACGTGCAGGAACTGGCCGCCGGCGATCTGGGAGAGCCCGATCGTGCTGACGTAGCGGGTGTCGCGCCCGAACGCGCGGTTCATCTCTTCGTACACACGTTGCGGCTTCACCGGGATGTCGTCGTAGTGTGTCTTGCGCTGCATGGTGCGTTTGCGCTCGGCGCACTCGGCGACCCAGGTGGAGTAGTCGGGCAGCGTGCCCGCGGCCTTGCGCTCCTTCGCGACCTCGATCATCTGCTCGAGTGCCGCCTTTGCGTCGGAGACGATGCCGTACTCGGGGGCGAACACGCGACCGATCTGGGTGGGCTCGATATCGACGTGCACGAACGTGCGGCCCTTGCGGTAGGTGTCCAGTCCGCCCGTATGCCTGTTGGCCCAACGGTTTCCGATGCCGATGACGAAATCGGATGCGAGCATGGAAGCGTTGCCGTACCGGGTCGCGGTCTGCAACCCCACCATGCCCGCCGCCAGACGGTGATCGTCGGGAACGATGCCCCAGCCCATGAGCGTCGGCACCACCGGAACGTTCAGTAATTCGGCGAGTTCGACGAGTTGGTCCTCGCCACCGGCGTTGATGATGCCGCCGCCCGCGACGATGAGCGGGCGCTGCGATGCGGTCAGCATGTCCAGGGCCTTTGCGGCTTGCCTGCGCGTCGCCGCCGGCTTGTAGACAGGCAGCGGTTCGTACGTGTCAGGGTCGAAGTCGATCTCGGCCAGCTGAACGTCGATCGGCAGGTCGATGAGGACCGGTCCCGGCCGTCCCGATCGCATCAGGTGAAATGCCTGCTGGAAAGCGCCGGGGACCTGTGCGGGTTCGAGCACCGTCATCGCCATCTTGGTGACGGGCTTCGCGATCGAGGAGATGTCGACGGCCTGAAAATCTTCCTTGTGCAGCCGTGCGACGGGTGCCTGGCCCGTGATGGCGAGGATCGGAATCGAATCCGCCATGGCCGAATACAGCCCGGTGATCATGTCCGTGCCCGCGGGTCCGGAGGTGCCGATGCAGATGCCGATGTTGCCGAACTTGGCGCGGGTGTAACCCTCCGCCATGTGTGAGGCGCCCTCGACGTGGCGGGCAAGCACATGCTTGATGCCACCGTGGGCACGCATCGCGGCGTAGAAGGGATTGATCGCCGCGCCTGGTAGACCGAAGGTCTGCGTGGCTCCTTCCAGTTCCAGAATCTTCACGGCCGCGTCGGCGGCCCGCATTTTGGGCATGACAAATCTCCGTCTATCGAAAAAGGTTTGAGTGAAGGGGGATTCAGTTGGCTTCGCGGCCGGACAGCCGCTCTACGCCGCGGAAGAGCCCGGAATGATCGAGTCCGCCGTCGCCGTTTGCGCGAGCAGACGCCATGAGCTGTGCGAGGACCGCGCCGAGCGGTACGACGACGCCGGCTTCGCGTGCCGCGGCGGTAACGATGCCGAGGTCTTTGTGGTGCAGGTCGATCCGGAAGCCGGGGTCGAAGTTCCGGTCGAGCATCTTCTGCGCTTTCTGGTTGAGCACAGCCGATCCGGCGAGGCCGCCGCCGAGGACCTTGACGGCAGCGTCGGTGTCGACGCCGTATGCCTCGAGGAACACGATCGCCTCGGCGAGCAGTTGGATGTTGCCCGCGACGATGAGCTGGTTGGCAGCCTTGACCGTCTGCCCCGAGCCGCTCGGGCCGACGTGCACGATCGTCTTGCCGACCGCTTCGAGTACAGGCTTTGCGCGCTCGAAGTCGGCAGCCGCACCGCCGACCATGATGGAGAGGGCGGCGTTGATCGCGCCTGGCTCGCCGCCGGACACGGGAGCATCGAGCAGCGCGAAGCCGCGTTCGGTCGCCTGATCGGCCAATTGCGTCGTGACGTCGGGACGGATGCTCGAGAAGTCGATGATCAGCGTGCCGGGCTGCGCGTTCTCGAAGACGCCGTCGGGTCCGGTGAGAACTGCCTCGACGTCGGGGGAATCCGGCACCATGACGGCGACCACATCGGCGTCGGCGACTGCTTTCGCGATCGAGTCGGCCTCGCTACCACCGGCTTTCACGAGGTCGGCGCCCCTGTCGGGTGTGCGGTTGTAGCCGGTTACCCGGTGGCCGGCCGTGGCGAGGTTCACGGCCATGGGGCTGCCCATGATGCCGAGACCGATGAATGCGATTGTGCTCATTGGGAATTCTCCTCGTAGGTGTGGGCTCAGGCGGTGAAGCCGGGCAGCCAATCGAAAGTGTCGGGGCGGGTCGCCTTGTACTCGAGGCTGATGTAGCCGTCGTAGCCGTTGGCCGCCAACTGCTTCAGGTAGCGCTGTAAATCGATCTCGCCGGTGCCGGGTTCGCCGCGGCCGGGCGAATCTGCGATCTGGACGTGGCCGATGCGGTCCGCGTAGGTGTCCAGCGCGGCTGCGACATCGTCTCCGTTGACGTCGAGGTGGTACAGGTCGGCGAGCAGGCGAAGGTCGGTTACGCCGTGGTCCCGCTCGACCGTCTCGATGACTGCGACGGCGTCGCGTGCGTGCTTCAGCGGGTACGCGGGCGCACCGCTCACCGGCTCCACCAGGACAACGCCACCGATTCGCGCCGCCGCCTTGCCGGCCCTCGCCAGGTTCTCGGCTGCGATCGCATCCTGCTCTGCCGGGTCGATGCCGTCGATCCTGTTGCCGTACAGGGCATTGAATCCTCTGGTCCCCAGTCGCGCACCGATTCCGACCGTGACGTCGATGTTGTCACGGAACTCAGCGGCGGTCGCTGGGTTGGAGAGCAGGCCGCGGTCGCCCGCGGGCATGTTTCCGGCCGCGAAGTTCAGGCCTGTGAGCGCAACCCCCGCGTTCTCGATGGCGGCGACGAACGCGTCGACCTCCTGATCTGCAGGTACGGCGGTTTCGAACGGCCACCAGAACTCGACTGCGCCGAAACCTGCGTCGCGCGCAGCCTGGGGGCGCTGCAGCAACGGGAGATCGGTGAGCAGAATCGAGCAGTTGACTGTGTAGGCGCGAGTGTCCATGTCGTGTCTTGCCTTTCGAGATTGTGGCGGTCGGTTCAGGAGGGTTCCGGGAGGCCGCGGTACTTGCGCCAGCCGCCGTGCTCGGTGATCTCGGTGAGCTGGTCGGGGATCGACTCGAGATAGCCCGGCCGGAGCCCGACCGCCAGTACCGACCTGCCGTCGTCGAGCTTGATGACCGTCAGTTCGAGTTCGGCCGGCTCGTCCGGAAGGAAATCGGTCCGGATGTTGTCCATCGGCACGTCGTACAGCTCGCCCTCGATGGACGCGCCGCCGTCCTCGGTCAGCAGCAGTGCGGGGAATTCGTCGCGCACGGAGAAGAACCGGTAGATCGGAGCAGTGCGTACCGCGCCCACGAACTTGTGCTGCGCCACGTTGTGGTGCAGGTTGCCGCCCCGCATTGCGCCGCCGTTGCAGAACAACTCCGCCATCTCAGGTCCCTCTTTCTTCGCTAACTTCCATATTATGGAAGTAATATTTCGTTTAGTGGTATTAGTGAACCGCGTCACGCACGGTTTGTCAAGCCTGATTCGGCGATTCGTCCCACGAATGGAGACGGGCGCCGACCATGCGGTCGGCGCCCGTGGTACTTCGAAACCTATTCTCATACAGAAGAATTGGCTCCAGCGTGTGTAGAGTCCAGCGCCACGGCAACTTGCAGCAGCGCCTGCCTCAGGCGCTTTGTCTTGCTGTCGAGAACCTCGCTGACCAACTCCTGGGTGACCGGCCATGGCGTGTCCGGGATCACGTCGTGGTCGGTCACGAGGGCCACGCACGTGTAGCTGACGCCGAGCTCGGCCGCCAGGGCAGCTTCGGGGTAGGGAGTTTGGCTCACCAGATCCCAGCCCTGTGCCGCGTACCAGCGGGACTCTGCGCGGGTCGAGTAGCGCGGACCGCGGATCGCGACGAGCGTGCCGCCGTCGTTGACGATCCAGCCGTTGCTTCGGAGGGCTTGGACCACCGCCCGGCGGCCCGCGAGCGGAAATGGGTCGCCGAAGCTGAGATGTACGTCCTGGTCGTCGTGGAACGTGTCGTCCGTGCGACCGGTTCTGTCGACGAGTTGGTCCGGCACGACGATCGAACCCACACCGATCGCGGGCCGCAGCGATCCGCAGGGTGTCGGCGCCAGAATGGTCCGGACACCGAGGCTGTGCAGTGCCCAGATGTTCGCGCGCGCGTTGATGCGGTGCGGCGGAATCGTCCGGTGCCGGCCGGTTCTGGTCAGGTAGGCGACGCGATGCCCGTCCGACTTTCCGAGAACGATTGTGTCGGAGCATGATCCGTACGGCGTATCGACGGCAACTTCTTCGACGTCGTCGAGCAACCCGTAGTAGCCCCAGGTGCCGAGAACGGCAACGTGCACATCGGAGTCAGGCATTGCGCACCGCCAGTTCTGCCTCGACGGGACGGCTGGTCTTGGTCAATTCGACCGGTGCCGTGTCGGTTTCGTGTCCGGGGTGCGGATGCGACGCGACGTCATCGGGATCGTCCGGCACGATTCCCCGGTCGAGTACCGCGTGCATCTTGTCGGTATCGAGCATGCCGACCCACTTGGCGACCACGAAGGTCGCAAGGCAGTTGCCGAGCAGGTTCGTGAAGACCCGCATGGAGTCCATCAAGCGGTCCGCGCCGAGTAGCAGGGCAACCGCGGCAACGGGGAACGCGCCGATCGCGGCGGCCGTGGCCGACAGTGCGACGAATGCGGATCCCGGGACGCCGGCCATACCCTTCGAGCTGAGGATGAGGATGCCCATGATCGTGATCTGTTCGCCCAGGCTGAGATCCACGCCGACGGCTTGGGCGAGGAACATCATGGCCAGCGACAAATAGATGGCAGCACCATCGAGATTGAAGGAGTACCCGGTCGGGACTACGAGGCCCACCACCGCGCGATCGCAACCGGCGTTGTCGAGCTTCTTGATGATTCGCGGCATGACCGCTTCGGATGACCCGGTACCGAGTGCCAGCATGAACTCTTCGCGGCAGTACTTCACGAACTTCCACGCGTTGACGCCCGTGAGCAGTTTGACGACCAGCGAGAGACCGATGATGAACACCAGTGCGGCGCCGTAGCAGGCCAGGATGAGGATGCCGAACGACTTCAGCGAACCGGCACCGTAATTGCCGACGGTGAAGGCCATCGCGCCGAACGCGCCGAGGGGTGCCAGGTACATGATGTAGCCGACGATCCGGAAGATGACGTGCAGCGCTTGATCGATGACGTCCATCAAGATCGGCGGCGCCGACTCGCTGTAGGAGGCAAGCGCAACGCCGAAGAGTACGGAGAAGAGCAGAACCTGGAGCAGGCTGTTCTGGGCGAACGCGTCGAACACGCTGGTCGGAATGATGTTCATGACGAAGTCGACGCCTCCGGGCAGGTGGGCGCCGTGCGTCTTCTCGTCTAGGGCGGTTGTATCGAGGGTCGCCGGGTCGATGTTCAAACCGTGGCCGGGGTGGACCAGGTTGCCGACCAGGAGGCCGAGCCCGAGTGCGCAGGTAGTCGCTCCCATGAACCACAGCAGCGCTTTGCCGCCGATCTGGCCCAGCGCCTTCATGCTGCCTACCTTGGCGATCCCGGTGACGATCACCAGGAAGATCAGCGGCGCGACGACCATCTTGATCAACTTGATGAAACCTTCGCCGAGGGGCCGACAGTGATCGGCGAGCCCGGGGAAGACGATGCCGGTGGTAATGCCGGCGACGATGCCTATCAGGACTTGGACGAACAGACTCTTATACCAGCGCCGCGGTTTCGCGGTGGTTTCGACTGTGGACACGAAGTACCTCTCCATCGGACTTCCATATTATGGAAGTTAAATTCCATTACTAATATAGTGGTCCGCATCACATGGAGTGTCAAGGCCGAAGTCGCTACGACCACTGGGCACGCGGCAGCGCTATCGTCATACGATTAGGTAATTCCGCTAGTCGGAAGTCGGATTGCCTCTCGGGGCGGGAAAGGAAGTATCGATGGCCGCGATACCGAACCAAGGCGGCGGCGTGCAGTCCGTCGACCGCGCCTTCGACATCCTCGAGATCATGGCGGCCGCAGGGGGATCGATCGCACTCAGCGAGCTCGCCGAAACCGCAGGATTGCCGCTCCCGACAATCCATCGGCTGACTCGATCGCTCGTCTCGCGCGGATATGTGCGACAGCTGCCTTCGCGAAAGTATGCGCTGGGGCCGAAGCTGATTCGGCTGGGGGAGAGTGCGACGCAGCTGATCGGTGCCTGGTCGCGCCCACACCTGTCCGACCTCGTCCGGGCCACCGGCGAGACCGCCAACATGGCTGTCCTCGACGGCACCGCCGCCGTATACGTCGCACAGGTGCCGTCGGAACATTCGATGCGCATGTTCACCGAGGTCGGCAAGCGGGTCTACACCCATTGCACCGGTGTCGGCAAAGCGCTTCTTGCGCAACTTCCCGACGACTCGGTCCGCAGCATCGTGGCGCGGGCGGGTATGCCCCGGCAGACGCCGAATACGCACACCGATCCCGATTCGCTGATCACCGACCTCGGTGTCATCCGCCAGCGTGGATACGCGATCGACGAGGGTGAGCAGGAGATCGGGGTTCGGTGCTTCTCGGTGCCGGTGCCCAACGCGCCGACGCCCACCGCGATCTCGGTGTCGGGACCGGCGGCGCGTGTCACCGTCGAATCGGCGGACCACATCGTGCCCCTGCTCAAGCGAGTCGCCAAGGAACTCGCGACCGAATTCGACACCAACGCTGCACTGTAATCTGCGGTCGAGGCCGAAGAACTGAAACGTGTTCTTGTTTATCGACGGTGCTTGGAGAATGCTGCTAGGCATGGACCTGGTCGCACTCGAAGAAATCCGCAGACTCAAGTACCGATACGCCCGTGCCCTCGATCTCAAGCGGTGGGACGAGTTCGCGGACGTCTTCACGGTCGACGCCGTCGCCGAATACGGCACGCGCGCACTCTCCGAGCCGCTGACCCTGACAGGCCGCGCGGCGATCGTTTCGTTCATGCGCAAGGCCTTGGGAAACGGCATCATCACCGTCCACATGATGACTCAGCCGGAAATCGAGATCGATGGTGAGACAGCCACGGGGACTTGGTGTTTCGAGGACACAGTGATCGCACACGAGCAGCGGGTGATGATCAAAGGCTCGGCGTACTACGACGACGTCTACCGCCGTGAAGACGGGATCTGGCGCATCGCGCGCACTGGCTATGTGCGCACCTGGGAGGCGTCGGTCTCGTTCGACGACATGCCAAGCTTCAACCTGCTGGCGAATCGCTGGGCAACTGCCGGGTGATCCACCCGGTCGCTCGACGCTAGCGCTCGCTGAGGACCGTATCGCCTAGGAGTTGGCAAAGCAGCAGTGCAACTTCGACGTCGAGGCGATCGTCGTCGATCGCTCTACCGCGGCGTTGCACGGCTCGACCGACCCGATATCGCACGGTGTTGAAATGCAGATGCAACTCGGCTGCCGAAGCCTTGAAACTCGAACCGGTCCGCAAGAACGTCCGCAGGGTCTCGCGCAATCGGTCGTCCTGCTCGGTTATCGATGCGAGCGGGCCGAGCACCTCGCGCACCCAACGACGTGCGGTTTCGACATTTTCGCCGAGTAGGCCGGCGAGCAGTATGCCGGGGTCACCTGCTTCGATCACGCGGTCGGCGCGCGCATGGTTGTTCAATGCAACACTGCGCGCTTCGAGCGCCTGCTGGTGCGAACGGCGGAATCCCGCCAAGCCGGCCAGCGGGCGGCCGATGGAAACGAACGGCGAATCGTCGGCTGCGGCGACGATTTCGCGGATTCGGGCCGACGCGTCCGGTGATTTGTCGATCGGAAACGGAATCCATGCCCAAGCGGTCAATCTGTCGGCCGGAATGTACAAGCACGCTTCTCGGTCCCCGACCGACGCGGCGAGCCGTTGAATGAATTGCTCCAGCAGAACTGTTTCGTTGCCTGCGGGAGATTCGTCGCACCAGGCGACCAACGCCAGATGTACCCGCCGGAGCGGGTACTGAATGAGCATCGTCATCGCGTCGATGTCGTTGTCGCCGCCCTCCAAGAGGTCGCGGACGTGTGACGCACGAACGTAATTGCGGCTGCCGTGCCATCGGTCGCGTTCATCGTGGTAGGTGGTGATGACGCGCTGCGATATCCAATCGATGTAATCGAAAGTGTCGGCTGTGAGCCGGTCTGTCACGTCGAGCGCAGACTCCGCATCCAGCCCGCATTTTCGGATTTCGCTGAGCATCGTTTCGAGAACCGTTTGGTGCCCGATTCGATATGCCCGCACCAAGACATTTGCCGGTATATCGCGCTGCGCGAGGCGTCGCGCATATTCGAGGGCAAGGCTGGGCGGTTCGATCTGATTCAGTGGGATGCCGTTGCGTATCGCCGCGAAGATTGTCTCGATATTCGCTGTCACCGTATCGCTGAGCATGGCCATCAGCTGCGGATCTTCGCGCAGCTCGGCGATCTCGCCGACCAGGACCCGTTTCGTGCGCGCGGTAACTTCGACAAGTCGCTCCTGCAGCCTGCCGATGATCTCGACGACCGTCGCGTTCGCCGACGCGTCGCGCTTCTGATCGCTGTCCGCCATGGTCGGAGAGTAGCCCCATCGAGCTCCGCAGATCACAAGTTTGCGACGGCACCGGCGCTGCTGACCGACTGATACAGCATCGAACTTGTAGCCGCGATACAACAGTCGGCTGAAAGTTGGTAGGTCGGGTACATCGCGACGCCGACGTGCGCGCCGTAACGTTCTGCACGGTTGCAAATGCGAAATGCATTCGTAAACAAGCTATTTCGGAATCGATCGGCGCAGTGCGACATCTACAGGTACAGCCCACCACACGAAGAGGTTCAGAACGCCATGTCGAAACCTGGCTCTTTCGGTCCGCAGCGGCGCCCCCATGCCAGTACGCACCGGGACAGGCGAGCGGCGTCGTCGCCCGTTGCGTTGGCCGGCGCGCTCGGCACTCGCGACGAAGTAGGTGACAGTCAGATGGGCGACAGCAGGGAGGTTCGGCAGTTGATCCGCGATCGGAACGTCCTGATCGAGTCGTTGTTCGCTGAACAGGACACGCTCGTCGAACGAGTTCGCGCGGCTCTCGGGGTCGAGCATTCGGTCAATCGCAGGGTGCGATCCGACGAACTCCACAACGACATGGCACGCGATGTCGTGCGGATCCTGTCCGCTGCTCGTGGTGGTCGTGCTGTCGTCAACGGCGACGATGTTGCCGACCTCGCAATCGCCGGCGAGGCATGGGCGCGCCAGGGGGTTCCCGTCGACGAGATGTTGCGCGCCTGGCAGATCGGTGTCGAGGTTGTGGTCGGCCACGTTCGCGATCTCGGTCGGCGGCTCGGCGTCGAGGATGCCGACCTCCTCGAGTTCGTCTCGTCAGCGCTGGCGTGGTCGGACATCGCCGTCGTCACAGCTGCAAAGGGGCACCGGACAGCTGAGATAGCCCTCGCGATCGCGGAAGAAGAGCGGCGCGCCGGGTTCGTGCGGGGTGTGCTCTTCGGGACGGTGCCGGCGTCTGATCTGCGCGTGACTGCGGAGGCCCACGGGATCGATCCGACCCGTGAGTACGTCGCGATCAGAGCACGCCTCGCCGACGGTGTGAATCAGCGAAAGCTGGAGCAGCAATTAGGTTTTCATGATTCATCGCAGCGCAGGCAGGGGCTGTGCGCGCTGGTGGACGGCGCAATCGCCGGATTCCTGAGTGAGCCACCGTCGACAATCGGCGACGGTCTGGCCGGAGTCGGCGCGCCGCGGCCGCTGAAGTACGTTGCAGAGTCCTACCGGCAGGCGACGCGCGCTTTGATGACGGTGCAGGCGTGCGGTCTGCACGGGGCACACGATCTCGAGTCGCTCGGCCTACGGGCAGCGGTCGCCATGGACAGCGACGTCAGCGACATCATTCGCGCGCGCTACCTCGATCCACTGTCGCCAGGGGACTCGGCCCGGGAACTAATCGCGACCGTCCGGGCGTACCTCGCATGTGACATGCACGTCGAGCGCACGGCAACACGATTGTTCGTGCATCAGAACACTGTTCGGTACAGGCTTGCCCGCTTCGAGGAGTTGACCGGTGCGTCGCTACGCGAGACGCAGGTGATCGTCGAAGTGTGGTGGGCGATCGCACTTTCGGAGATGAGTTTGTAGTCGGAGCCAATCCGGGGCGCACATTCTCGGAATGGGCTCCGTAGTGGTTCGACTATGCGGTTACCAGACTTGGTCGCACAGTTCGCGCTGCGCGCGAATCCTACCCACGCACTTGCCACCGAGGATCGAGGAGGAACTCAGTGACCAATTTGTCGCTCAATTTGATCGAATCCGCTCGCCGCCGACCGGACGAGATCGTGCTTCGTCTGGACGAAGCCGAGGTTTCGTTCGCAAACCTCGACGCGGCGAGTGCGGGCCTCGCGGGTCTGCTGGTGGCGCGTGGTCTGCGTCCGGGCGACAGGGTCGGCATCATGCTCCCCAACGTTCCGTACTTCGCCATCGTGTACTACGGCGTACTGCGGGCGGGCGGCGTTGTCGTGCCGATGAACGTGTTGTTGAAGGAGCGCGAAACCGCTTTCCACCTCTCGGATTCGGCTGCGTCCTTCATCTTTGCGTGGCCTGCCTTCGCACTCGCCGCTCTGGCCGGTGCCGACGCGGTGGGTGCCGAGTGCGTGCTCGTCACACCCGGCGACTTCGAAGAACTGATTGCCGCGGCAGATCCCGTCGACGAACCGGTTGCCCGGTCCGACAGCGACACCGCCGTAATTCTCTACACGTCGGGCACAACGGGAACGCCCAAAGGCGCGGAGCTCACGCACGCCAATCTGCGCGGCAACGTCGCGGTTGTCGTGGACATGGTCGGGCTGACCGAGTCGGACGTGATCCTGGGTGCACTGCCGCTGTTCCATGCGTTCGGACAGACGGCCGGCCTCAACGCGGCTGTCGCCGCGGGTAGTTGCCTCACCCTGATCCCGCGTTTCACCCCTGAGAAGGCACTCCAGATCATCGAACGCGACGGCGTAACCGTATTCGAAGGTGTCCCGACGATGTTCGCTGCGATGCTGCACTGCAACGCACGAACGTCGGCAAAATCGTTGCGGCTCTGCATTTCCGGTGGGGCCGCGCTACCGGTCGATGTAATGCGCGGCTTCGAGGAAGCCTTCGGCTGCGCAGTGCTCGAAGGCTACGGGCTGAGCGAGACCTCGCCCGTTGCGTCCTTCAATCACCCAGGCCGCGAACGTAAACCCGGATCCATCGGTACGCCGGTGGCGGGCGTCGAGATGAAGTTGCTGACCCCGAACGACGAAGGGATAGGAGAGATCGCAATCCGCGGCGCCAATGTGATGAAGGGGTACTGGAACTGCCCTGACGCAACAGCTTCCGCGATAGACGCCGAGGGCTGGTTTCGTACTGGAGACCTCGCTCGATGCGACGCTGAGGGCTACTACTTCATCGTCGACCGGTCCAAGGACATCATCATCCGCGGCGGCTTCAACGTGTACCCGCGCGAAATCGAAGAAGTCCTGTACGGCCACCCGGCGGTCCGTGAAGCCGCTGTGCTCGGCGTGCCGGATGACCTGCTGGGCAACGAGATCGGCGCCGCCGTCGCGTTGATTCCAGGTTCCGAGGAGGACGCGCCGGGCATCCGTGAGTTCGTCCGCGAGCGGGTTGCTGCCTACAAGTACCCGCGCCACATCTGGTTCGTCGACGAGCTGCCGAAGGGCCCCAGCGGCAAGATCCTCAAGCGCGAAATCGCAATTCCCGTCAAGGCATCCGGCCCCGTGCGTGGTTAGGGAGTCCAGGGACACCCCAACCGCGCACAAGGGCGCAGCCCCCTACAGAAAGAGGAAACGATGAGCAATGTCGACGTGCAAGACCTCTCGACGATCGATCTGGCAGAACCGAGTGTCTGGGACGATGGCCCGCCCTACGAACTGTTTGCGCGCATGCAACGCGAAGATCCTGTCCACTTCAGCCCGCAGCGCGTAGCGCCGGACGAGGGCGGCTTCTGGTCCATCACTCGTTTCGACGACGTGCGAGCGGTCAGTCGCGACCATAGGACGTTCTCCTCGGAGCTACGCGGGATCCTGAACGTCGACGACATCGGCGTACCACTGGATGTCCAACGGTTGCAGCTGATTTCGATGGACCCGCCCCGGCATGACAGGCTCAAGGCGCTTGTCATCAAAGCATTCACGCCGCAGCGCGTCGCCGAGCACGAGGACGCCGTCAAGCAGATCATCGGCGGCGTGCTCGATCAGGTCGCCGACCGGGACCGCTTCGACCTCGTTGCCGACGTTGCGCGTCCGATCCCGGCCCGCGTGATCGGCTCGTTCCTCGGGACGCCGCCGGAAGACGACGATCAACTGGTGCAGTGGACGAACGTGTTCACCGCATTCGAGGACCCGGAGATTCGTGAACAGTGGACAGACACCGCCGCGGTCTTCACCGAGATCATCGAATACGTCAACAAGCAGATCGCGCTCCGCCGCGACACCCCGGGCGGAGACCTGGTGACCGCGATGATGAACGCCGAGGTGGATGGGGAGAAGCTCAACGAGTTCGAACTCGCAACCTTCTTCATCCTTTTGATGTCCGCGGGCAACGACTCGACGAGGGCAACCTACAGCGCGACGATGCTCGAACTGTTGCGCAATCGCGAGCAGTTCGACCAATTGCGGGAGAACCCCGACCTGATCGAGGCCGCGGTCGAAGAAGGTCTGCGCTGCTTCCCGGCCTTCGCGTTCATGGCTCGTGCGGCAACCCAGGATGTGGAGTTGCACGGCAAGCAGATCAAACAGGGTGACCGATTGCTGTTGTGGTACTTGGCATCCAATCGTGACGAAGCGGCGTTCGAGAATCCGCACAAGTTCGACATCACCCGGCCCGGACTCGCCGACAAGCACCAAGCATTCGGCGGTCGGGGCAAGCATTTCTGCCTCGGTGCCAACCTCGCCCGCATGGAGCTGAAACTGTGGATTGCGCAGACACTGGAGCGGTTCCCCGACCTCACGTTGGATGGTGAGCCGAATCGTGTGCGCGCGCTGTTCCTGAATCAATACAACTCGATCCCTGTACGCCGCGGATCCTGAAGGCACCACGATGACTCAGCCAGCCAAAAGTGCTTATCGTGAAGTCGAGGTCGACCTCGAGGTGCGACGTCGTGAAGTCGCCGCCGATGGGGTGCTCACCCTCACGCTCGCGGACCCCACGGGAGCAGACCTGCCTGAATGGGCGCCAGGAGCACACATCGATCTCATGCTGGAGCCGAATCTGGTCCGTCAGTATTCGCTGTGCGGCACAACGGCAGACCGTGCCGAATGGCAGGTCGGCGTCCTGCGCGATCCGGAGAGTCGCGGCGGATCCCAGTATGTCCACGACAAGCTGCACGAGGGTGACAAAGTACGAGTTCGAGGGCCGCGCAACCACTTTCCTTTGGTCGGAGCACGGCGCTATGTCTTCATCGCGGGCGGCATCGGCATCACGCCGATCAAGGCGATGATCGATGCGGTCGTTGCCACACAAGCTGATTGGCACCTGTATTACGGGGGCCGGTCGCGCTCGACGATGGCATTTCTCGACGCGCTCGAACAGCACGGCGAGCGGGTGTCCGTTTTCCCGCACGATGTCGCGGGCAGACTCGATCTCAGCGAGATACTGGGGCAGCCGGCCGGCGATACGCTCGTCTACTCCTGTGGTCCGGGAGGTCTCCTGACGGCCGTCGAGGAGGCGTGCCGAAGCTGGCCCGATGGCACTCTGCACATAGAGCGGTTTGCGGCAAAGGAGTTCGACGGCGGTCCCGAGGGTGACAGCGAGTTCGTTGTCGAGTGTCAAAGCACAGGCGTGAGTGTGACTGTGCCACCGGACAAATCGATCTACGACGCGCTCGAAGACGCAGGCGTCGACGTTCTCGGGTCGTGCATGGAAGGCGTGTGCGGGACCTGCGAGTGCGATGTGCTCGAGGGCGAACCCGACCACCGGGACTCGGTGCTGAACGATGCCGAAAAGGCGAAGAATCAATCGATCATGATCTGTGTTTCGCGATCACGTTCCGAAAGGTTGGTGCTGGACATATGAGGGCCAACTATCCGTTCAACTGCTGGTACGTCGCCGCAACGAGTGCCGAGGTGGGGGCTGGACTGTTCGCTCGCCGCATGCTCGGAAAGCACGTCCTGCTGTATCGGCAAGAGTCGGGCGAGGTCGTCGCCATGGAAGATCGCTGTGCGCATCGGCCGCACCCGCTGTCGACCGGTCGGCGGCATGGAGATCGAGTAGCTTGCGCGTACCACGGGTTCGAATACGACCCGGACGGACGCCTGGTCGACGTTCCGTCGCAGGAGAACGTGCCGCCCGGCGTGCGTGTGCGCACGTACCCGGTTCGCGAACAGTCGCCGTTCGTCTGGGTCTGGCTAGGGGAACCCGGTGCCGCCGAGCTGCGCTTGCCACCGCGGCTTTCGTGGCTGGGTGCGGACGACTGGCCCAGCTCTATGGACACATTCCGCGTCGAGGCCAACTATCTGCTGCTGCATGAGCACTACCTGGATCTGACGAATGTGTTCCACATGCACCCTGATGCCGTGCCACCGGACCTCCACGCGCTGCCCGCTCTGGACGAAGTCGAGGTTTCGGAGAGATCGGTGTCCTATTCGCGGTTGACGACTGCAACGCGTCCGGCGGCATGGGAGAAGGATGTGACCGGGGTAGCGGCCGAAGAGCGAACAGCACGCCTCGAAGAAGGGTCGTTCGTATCACCCGGCCTGCATGTCCAGCGTTATGTCGTCGATCCGCACGGCGAGCGCCCGTACACGGTGCTGCGGATTCAGGGATTTACGCCCGAGTCCGAAGGCGTGACGCACGCTTTCGTTCGTATCGCCCGAGACTTTGCGACAAGTGATTCCGCGGTGACCGCATACCTGCAGCAAATGTTTCACGAGATGGCGGTGCGGGATTGCGCCGCCCTCGAAACAATGCAAATTCGAATCGATGAAGAAACCGAACCGCGCCGCAATATCAATGTCAAGGCTGACCGTGCCGCGTTGCGGGCACGCAGGATTTCCCGCGACATGGTCGACGAGGAGTCCGGATTCAGTATCTAGCGCGCAATTCGGTTGCGGTAGAAACGAAGTCAGGATAGATCGGCTTAGTCCGGCGGGAAACAGTCGCCATTGTTGCACCGTTCCGAGCTGGAATGGGGCGAAACGGCACACCGAATACTACGAGGAAGTACATGTTGGAGCGCACTCCAACAGGGGTCGGAAATCTTCGGGGAACGCTCCGTTGTCCGACGTGCGCACCGGCGGAAGACTCACGGTAGGAACGCCAATGCGTGCGGCTCGAATTCAACTGAGCCTTGCCATTTTTCGAAAATTCTCCAGGAGAGTGGGCATGTCCCTCAGGTCGATTTCGCCGCATTGCGAACGAATCGTTTATGCGTCGGAACGCAGACGATGAAGTCAGTAGGAGTGACCAAGCAGTCGTGGTTGCTGCGCGGGCTCGCGTTGGCTGGCGTACTGGTTGTGGTCAGGATCGTGATGGGCGCTCTGGTCGAGGCGTCGCCGGAGCATGGCACCGCGGTACGGATGGTCGGTCTTCTCATAGTCGTCGGCGTCTCGGCGACGTGGGGCTTCGTCGATGGAAAACGCGATCGACGCAACCACCCGGATCCCGATCACGGCGGCACCGATCTCGTGATGATGTGGATGTTCGCAGCGATCGTCGCGGGACTCTCCGCCGGTCTCGTCTGCTGGATCCTCGGGAAACTGGGGTTGAACATGGGCGACAACTCGTTGTTCTTCGAACTCGTTTCCGGTGCGTCCTGGTCGCTCCTGCTAGTTCTCGTCGGTGCGCTGGCCGGAAAGGTGCTCGGCGCAAAGACAGCCCAGCGGTCACTCCCCGAAATACACCACGTGTCGCCCTCATCGACCGCAGCCGAAAGGTAGCCGAATGCCCGCCATCTCTACCGCCCTCATGAAACCCCTTGGGGCGATGGGGGAGTTCTTCGCCCTCTCGGCGGACGCGTTTCGTGGAATGGCCGTGTGGCCGTTTCAATGGCGCGAGTTCCTCGATCAGTGCTGGTTCATCGTGCGAGTGTCATTGGTCCCGACATTGCTTGTGGCGCTGCCGTTTACGGCCTTAATCAGTTTCACGTTCAACATCCTTGCGGCGGAGTTCGGCGCCTCGGACGTGGCGGGCGCGGGTGCGACCCTGGGCGCGGTCACGCAGGTTGGACCGGTGGTCACGGTGCTCGTCGTCGCCGGCGCCGGCGCAACCGCGATTTGTGCCGACCTCGGTTCACGCACGATCCGCGAGGAGATAGACGCAATGGAGGTGCTCGGCATCGATCCGATCGTGCGACTCGTTTCGCCACGCGTGCTTGCCTCGATGCTGGTTGCGCTGCTGCTCAACGCGCTGGTCTGCGCCATCGGCATCGTCGGCAGTTTCGTCTTCTCGGTGTTCTTTCAGAACGTCACCCCCGGCGCATTCGTGGACGGCATTCCGCTGCTCACCGGGTTGCCCGAGTTGGTGATCTCGGAGGTGAAGGCAGGGGCCTTCGGATTGATCGCGGCGTTGATCGCGTGTTATCGCGGGCTGACCGTGAAGGGCGGGCCGAAGAGCGTCGGGCAGGCCGTCAACGAGACGGTCGTTTACGCCTTCATGGCGTTGTTCGTCGTGAACGTTGTTATGACCGCCATCGGCATCAAGATGACAGCAGGTAGATAATGACAATTGCCATCAGGCGTGGGGCTAGCCTCGACCAGTTTCGGACGAAAAGCGTTGCACGCGCGAAGAGTTCGAAGAAATCTCTCGACGAGATCGGGCGCCAGGCGGTGTTCTACCGCAATGCCGTTCTGGAGATTCCGATCGCGTTGATGCATTACCGGCGCGAGACGATTCGGTTGGTCGCCGAGGTCGCGCTCGGATCGGGGGCGCTCGCGCTGATCGGCGGCACTGTCGTGATCTGCGGATTCCTGACGCTGTCCGCGGGCGCGGTTGTGGCGCTGCAGGGATATGCGTCGCTCGGTGACATCGGTGTCGAAGCGCTGACCGGCTTTTTCGCGGCGTATGTGAACGTTCGCATTGCGGCTCCCGTCATCGCGGGTGTCGGACTGGCCGCGACCATCGGTGCCGGCGCGACAGCGCAATTGGGTGCTATGCGGATCTCGGAGGAGATCGACGCGCTCGAGGTCATGGGTGTGCGGTCGGTCCCGTACCTGGCGTCCACACGAATCGTTGCGGGCATGATCGCGATCATCCCGATCTACGGCGTTGCAGTCGTCGCCTCGTTCATTGCCAGCCGCACGATCACCGTCGTCGTATGGGGGCAGTCGGGCGGGGTCTACGACCACTACTTCACCTCCTTCCTTGTGCCTACGGACCTGCTCTGGTCGTTCCTGCAAGCGATTCTGATGGGACTGGTCGTCATGCTCATCCACACGTACTTCGGCTACAACGCTTCCGGCGGACCCGCCGGTGTGGGGGAGGCCGTCGGGCGTGCAGTACGCGCGTCGCTCGCCGCCGTCGTCTTCGTGACCCTTGCCGTTTCCCTGGCCGTCTACGGCGTGTCGGGCAACTTCAACTTCGCCGGATGAGCGGCCGGCGTCAGCGGCGTGCGCAGAGCCAGCCGCATTACACATTGGACGGAGTTCTCTTCATCCTGTCGTTGGTGCTGGTCGCAGCGTTCGTCGCGTTCCAGTTCCGCGGCACCTTCATCAAGAGCGTCGACGTCGACCTCCTGGCACCACGTTCCGGCCTGAATCTCGAACCGGGAACTCGAGTGAAGATGCTCGATGTTCAGGTCGGCCGCGTGGCGAAGGTCGAGGAGGTCGACGGCTACGCCAAGGTCGAGCTCGACCTTTTCCCGGAGCAGGTCGACGCGATCCCGGTCAACGTGGCGGCCTCGCTCGACTCGACAACTGTTTTCGGGGCGAAGTACGTCAATCTCACACTGCCGAAGGATGCTTCGGAGACGAAGATCGGGAACGGCGACACCATCGATGCCCGCAACATCACACCTGAGCTGAACACTCTCTTCGAGCGCCTGACCACGGTGCTGCGGGCAGTATCACCGGAAGACCTCAACGCAACCCTCACAGCTGTGGCGGATGCGTTCCGGGACCGGGGCGAACAGGTCGGCAACACGCTGGTCGCAGCGGACTCGTACCTCAATGCGCTGCGGCCGAGTCTGGACAATTTGCAGCGTGACCTCGTCGGTACAGCCGATGTGGCCGACATCTACGCGGACGCCGCGCCAAGCCTGCTGAGCAGCGTCGAATCGCTGACGACGACAGGTTCCACGATTCTCGAAAAGGCGGACGACTTGGACCGGTTCCTGCTTGCCGCAATCGATTTCGGCAACTCCGGTAGCACTGTTCTGAACGACAACGAAGCGGTGGTCGCGATCTTGCTGCGCAATCTTGTGCCGACAACTGAACTGCTGGAGGAGTATTCGCCCGAATTCCCCTGCTTCTTCCAGGGCGTGGACGAGGCACGCGCAGGCGTCGAGCAGGTCGTCGGTGGCACGGTGCCCGGCTTCAACATCAGCGGCACGCTACTTGCCGGCGATATGCCCTACCGGTATCCGCGCGACGTTCCGAAGGTTGCCGCCAGCGGTGGTCCGGCCTGCGGCCGACTGCCGTCGGTGAATGTCGCGGACGGTCCGGCACCGTACGTGGTGACCGACACGGGAGTGAACCCGTTCGCGCCGAACGGGCGGCCCGCACAGCTCAACGTCCTCGACTTCATGTTGTACGGCGTTCCGGGAGGCCTGCGATGAAGACTGCGATCAAGTTCGGACTGTTCGGGGTCGCGATGGTGGTGGTACTCGTCTTGCTCGTACTGGTGCTCGGCCAGATCCGTCTCGACAGTAGGACCGAGTATCAGGCCGATTTCGCGGATGCCTCGGGTATCAAGGCGGGTCAGGTGGTCCGCATCGCCGGTGTCGACGTCGGCCGCGTGTCCGCGGTAGATGTGGCAGGCCGTGAGGCGCATGTGACGTTCGACGTGGTGGACAACGTCCGGATCACGCCGGACGCCACCCTTCAGGTGCGCTACCAGAACCTGCTCGGCGACCGGTATCTCGAAATCACAAACGGTGCAGACATTGCCGATCCCATGACCGAAGGCGGGACATTTCCCGTCGAACAGACCAAGTCCGCGCTGGATATCGACGCGTTGCTGGGTGGCCTTGCGCCGCTTACCCGATCGCTGGAACCCGCGCAGGTCGACCGGCTTTCGGGCGAATTGCTGCAAGTTCTGCAGGGCCAGGGCGGAACCGTCACCGGCCTGCTGCAGCAGGTTGCAGCGCTGACGAGCCAGCTTGCAGATCGGGATGCGTTGATCGGCGCCGTCATCACCAACCTGGGCACCGTGTTGCAGACAGTCGGTGACGAGAGCGGCGCGCTGTCGAGCATCATCGATCAACTGCAGCAACTTGTGACGAGGTTGTCCGAACAGGGCGCGCCGATATCCGACGCGCTGGTCCGGATCAACAGCGGATCCGCGACCGTTGCCGACCTGCTGCTCGACGATCGGCCCGCGATCGCCGGCGACATCGCAGAATTGAACAGGACCGCAACGGTTCTCGATGACGGTCGCGCTCAGGTCGAGGCAGTGCTCACACAACTGCCCGAGGCGTACCAACGGCTCAGCCGCCTCGGGTCCTACGGCAGCTTCTTCAACTTCTATCTGTGCGCCGTGACGATCGAGGTCGACGGGCCCGGTGGAGCGCCGATCATCGCCAAACTCGTTCAGCAGCAACAAGGCAGGTGTGTGACTCCGCAATGAAAACCTTCGAGAAGGACAAGAGCACCCGAGCTGGGCTGATAGGGCTTGTCGTCATTGCCGCTACGGTTGCGGCGGTGTCGAACTACGACAACCTCTTCTTCATCGACTCCGACCACGAGGTGAAGGCGGTCTTCGCTGACGCCGGTGGCATCAAGACCGGCGACAAAGTCGAATTCGTCGGCGTAAACGTCGGGAACGTCAGCGAGATCGACTTGCGCGGCACCGATGTCGTGGTCACGATGTCGGTCCGCGACGATCTGGATCTGGGGTCCGCGCCGCGTGCGGAGATGCGCACCCGTGCCGTGCTCGGGGCCAAGTCGATCGTGCTGGTGCCGAGCAGCGACGATGGTCGGTTCGATTCCGACGTGGCGATACCGATCGACCGCACTCGAACTCCGTACGACCTGCCGACCGAACTCGGAAATCTCGCGGCAAACGTCGAGGACATCAACACCGACCAGTTGTCCGATGCGTTGCGTGCGACGTCGGATGTGCTCGCAGAGACCGCACCCGAGGTGCACACTGCACTCGACGGTGTGGCGCGCCTGTCGGACACGCTCGGATCGCGCGACGAGGCGCTGAAAGGTCTGCTGAAGGACGGCGCCGCGGTGACGGGCGTGCTGGCAGAGCGCCGCAGTCAGATCAATTCTCTCGTTGTCGACGGCAACACCCTGTTTGCCGAGATCGACGCCCGTCGAGCAGCGCTCGACTCGCTGACCACGAACTTGTCCGCTGTGGCCTACCAGATCAGCGGACTCGTCGCCGACAACAGAGAGCAATTGGCGCCCACCCTCGAACGCGTCAACCGCGTGCTGGAACAGCTTTCGCGAAACAGGGCCAATCTGGAGTCGGCCATTCCGGGGTTGGCAAACTACGCCCGCACCTTGAACGAAGCCCTCGGCAGCGGACCGTTCTTCCAGGCCTACGTCGCCAACCTCCTTCCCGGCCAGTTCATTCAGCCGTTCATCGACGCAGCGCTGGGTGATGGCCGCGTCCCCGCCCCGCCCGCCAATCCCATCACGGACGGACCACGATGAGCATGAACCGCAAGACGATTTCGATTGCCGCTGGTGCCGCCATCCTCGCGTTCCTGGCGTTGCTCACCTACGTCATCGTCCCCAAGCTGACGACGAAGACAGTCACCGCGTATTTTCCTGCAGCAGTGGGACTTTTCCCAGGCGACGCGGTCCGGATCCTCGGCGTCGACGTCGGCACCGTGCAGAAGATCGAGCCGGAAGGCACCCGTGTCGCGGTCGAGATGCGGCTCGACAAGAAGTGGGAGCTGCCCGCCGACGTGCAGGCCGTGATCCTCGCACCGACCCTGGTGACGACCCGGTTCGTCCAGTTGACGCCGGCCTACACCGGCGGTCCGACCCTCGACGACGGGGGCACCATCCCCGAGGACCACACCGCGATGCCAGTGGAGTGGGACGTCATAAAGGAACAGCTCACGCGGCTGACGAAAACCCTTGGTCCCCAGGGTGAAAGCGGCAACCTCGAACAGGGGACGCTGGGTACCTTCGTTTCCGACGCCGCCGACAACGCACGCGGCAACGGCGAGACCCTGCACGAAACTCTCGACAAGCTGGCTCGGACGACGACCGCTCTCTCGGACGGACGCTCCGACTTGTTTGCTGTGGTCAGGAACCTGTCGCTGCTCGTCGATGCGCTGGCTCAAAGCCACGACCAGATCGTCCAATTCAACGGCCACCTGGCGTCGGTGACACAGTTGCTCGGCGACAGCGAGACCGCGCTCGGCGACTCGGTCGCCGATCTCGATCGAGCGGTCATCGACATCGCCGAGTTCGTTCGCGACAACAAGGACGGAATCGGAACTGCCGTAAACGAACTGGGCGCCGCGACACAGGCGTTGGTCGACAAACGCCGCGATCTCGAACAGGTCTTTCACGTCGCTCCGACAGCGCTGGTCAACCTCGGCAACATCTACCAGCCCGCACAGAACGCACTCACTGCGGCGCCGGTGCTGTCCAACACCGCAAACCCGGTTCAGTTCATCTGTGGCGCGATCGCCGGCGCTGGTGAACAAGGCGCAGAGGAAGCGACCAACCTATGCATCCAGTACCTCGGCCCGCTGTTGAAGACGCTGGCGTTCAACTACATTCCGCTCGGCACCGTGATCGGCAACTCCGTCGGTGCTCTTCCCGACCAAATCGTCTACAGCGAACCAGGATTGGCGGGTCCGATCCAGACCGGCGGCGATTCACAGCTGCGGATTCCGCCCGCGCCACCGGTGCTGCCTGGCCTGCCAGGTTTGCTCCTGCCCGGTCTGCCGGCACTCCCGGCACTTCCCGGAGCAGGTCCGCGATGACCGCACTGGCACGGAAATCGACTGTTGTGGCTTGTGGATTCGCGCTCGCCGCGACCTTGACCGGCTGCGGCTGGACCGGGCTCAACCAATTCGCGCTTCCCGGTGCGGCGGGGTCGGGCGAGGGGGCGTGGACCGTCGAGATCGAAATGCCCGACGTCACAACCTTGACCGAGAACGCACGGGTCCGCGTAGACGACGTCAACGTCGGAACCGTCCGCAGCATCGAGGTCGAGAACGACCACGCGCTGGTCACAGTCTCGCTGAACGAGGGAGTGACCCTCCCGGCAAACGCGACGGCCAAGATCGGGTCGACCAGTTTGCTCGGTTCCGCACACCTCGAACTGCTCTCGCCGGACAGTCCTCAGGGTGAACTGCACGACGGCGACCGGATTCCGCTGGATCGAGGCGGTGCATATCCGACCACGGAGCAGACTCTTTCGACATTGTCGTTCCTGCTCAACGGCGGGGATATCGGCAAACTCGAGGAGATCAACCGGGAAGTCGGCCAGGCGTTGCTCGGCCGCGAAGACATCGTTCGCAACCTGCTCAGCAACGTCGAGGACTTCACTAGTCGTCTCAACGATCAGCGCGACGACATCATTCGTGCGCTCGCAGGTCTGGACCGCTTCTCGAAAGTCGTTGCCGACGATCGTGATGTGGTCGAGAACGGTCTTCGCACTCTCGGTCCCGCACTGACCGAATTGAACGAACAGCGCGACAACCTCAGCAACGCGCTGCTTGCGATCGGAAACTTCGCAGACGCTGCGGACCGGGTGATCACAGGCAGCCGAGAGGAACTCGACACGAACCTGCGTGCGCTCGAACCGACGCTGCGGGGATTGGCAGATGCGGGACCTGCGTTGCCGTCGTCGCTGTCGTTTCTGCTGACCATTCCGTTCCCGATGAACACCTACAAGAACGCGATGCAGGGTGACTACGCGAACCTGTTCCTGAACCTTGACCTCACGACGGCGCGGGTCGACCGCGCTCTGCTCACAGGAACTCCCGCGGCGGGCCAGTTGGCATCCCTCGGCGGGCTCATCGGGCAGCTGCCGCCGATCCCGCCGATCGTGGGTAATCCGCTGATCACTCCGTTGAACGTGCCAGGGCAAGGTGACAACTGATGCTTCTCACGAAATTCGTTCGCTACCAATTGATTGCGTTCGCGATCATCGCCGTGGTTTCCATCGCGTGGATAGCTGTGTCCTACATGCGCGTGCCGTCCATGCTCGGGCTCGGCCGCAACACCGTGGAACTGGTCCTGCCTTCGGGCGGCGGGCTCTACCCGAAGTCGAATGTGACCTACCGCGGCGTTCACGCCGGTGTGGTGAACGGTCTGCGGATCGAGGGGGATCAGGTGGTCGTCACGATGTATCTCGACAGCGACCTCGACATCCCCAAGGACGGCCTCCTTGCCGAAGTGCACAGCAGGTCTGCGATCGGTGAGCAGTACATCGAACTGCTGCCGCAAACAGACTTGGGTCCCTACCTCGCCGACGGCGACCGCATCGACAGCACACTGCTTCCCACCTCTACCGCCGAGTTGGTCGACACGCTCGACGTCGCGTTGCAGGACGTACCGCGTGAGGACCTGAAGTCGTTGATCGACGAGAGCGGCGCAGCGTTCACCAACTCCGGAAGCGACCTGCAGCAAATCCTCGACGGATTGGACAAGTTCCTGCAAGAGGGGCAGCAGAACCTCGCTCCGACGCTGAACTTGATCGACAACGGGGGTCCGTTGCTGGACACGCAGGTCGAATCGGCCGACAACATCCGTGCTTGGACCGGCTATCTGGACTCGATCACATCCTCGGTCGCGGCCAACGACGCTTCCGTCCGCGGACTGTTCGTCAACGGTGCCTCGGCGGGTGCGGAGGCGACCGACCTGTTCGACCGGATCGCGCCGAACCTGCCCACGGCCTTGGGAAACCTGGACTCCGTCGCCGACGTGCTGCGGATCTACAACATGAGCCTCGAACAGATCCTCGTGGTCTATCCGCCGCTCGCAGCGGGTGCGCAGAGCATCGTGCGGGGTTCGAAACCAGGGATGGTCAATCTAGACTTCAACCTCGACATCAATGCTCCGCCACCGTGTTTGACCGGCTTCGTGCCGCCCGACCAGCGGCGGTCACCGGCTGATGCGACGGTCATCGACAGTCAGACATCGAACTACTGCGCAGTTGCCGAAGACGACCCGTACGTCGTCCGTGGTGCCCGCAATCTCCCGTGTCTGGACGTACCCGGCGTGCGTGCTCCCGACGTCGACGCGTGCCGTGCAGGCGGCGCCGCGCCGCTCGGCACGAATCCGTGGATCGGAGGCCCATGACACCAGGGTTTCGATCCGACCAACCGCTCACACGACCCGAAGGCCCCACATGAAACTCCTCCCAGACGCGCTGCGGCGCGTGCTCACCCGGTCGAACGTGCTCGCGTTCGTGCTCATCGCAGTCGCGGTGACCTTCACCGCGCTGGCCGGCGCACAACTACGCGATCATCACGACGCCGAAGAGGCGCTGGCAAACGACGCAGCGATCCTCAGTGCCGCCAACTCGGGGGTCACCGCGATGATCTCGGTCCGCGACAATTCGGCTGCCGACGATGTCGCAAAGGTTCTCGACCAGTCCACCGGTGCCTTCAAGGCAGATTTCGAGCAGCGCTCGGAGTCGTTCATCAGTGTCGTTCAGGAAGCGAAGGTCGTCACGCAGGGCGAAGTAGTCGCTTCGGGAATCGAGTCTCGCGACGGGGATTCCGCGACAGTGCTGGTGTCGGCGACCTCGACGGTCAGCAACGCGGCGGGTGCGGACAACGAAACGCGGAGCTGGCGGCTGCGCGTCACGATGACCGATGACGACGGCGCCTACAAGATGTCGAACGTGGAGTTTGTGGCATGAAAATTCAAGAACTGGAAGCAGAAACGCTGGACATCGATGAAAGCGTCTCGGCCGCAGCGGATTCTCCTGCACCTGCGCGCGAGGGCAACCGGGGAAAGGTGGTCCGCGCAGTCTGCGCAGTACTGGCGGTAGCCGCCGTCGGTGCCTGGGCATTGCTGTTCTTCGCCGTCCGGCCCGACGACAGCGCGCTGGCACCCGACCGCCAGCAGGCTGCCGTCGACGCTGCCGCAGACGCGGCGGTCGCGATTCTGACCTACAAGTCCGACACCGTCGACGCAGACCTCGCAGCGGCGGACAGTCTGGTCACCGGCACCTTCGGCGACTACTACCGGACCTTCACCCGTGACGTCGTCGCACCGGCCGCCAAGGAGAAGAACATCAGCACGACAGCTTCGGTTGTCGGCAAAGCGATTTCGGAGTTCAGCGCAGACAGGGCAGTCGTCGTTGTCTTCCTGAACCAGGCCACGACCACGGCGGACGTCGCGCAACCCGCCGCGACCACAACCACCATCCGCATCGAAGTCGAACGCCACGGCGATGCCTGGCTCGTATCCAAATTCGACCCGGCATGACCACACAAGGACGCCTGACATGATCATCGACCTCGTCGAACCCATCGAGTTCATTGTGAAAGCGATTGCCTACCTACTGTTCCGCGGGCAGTTGCCACCGGCGTAGGAGGTTCGGATGAACGTGGACGATCCACGGCACGGAACGATAAACGGCTACATCAATCTCGGCTGCCGATGCTCGATGTGCCGCGACGCCAACCGAATCCGGCATGCGCACTACATCAATCGGCTGCGCGCCGAAGGCAGAACCATAGGGCGGCACGGTAGTAGCGCCGCATACGAAAGCGGTTGCCGCTGTGTGCATTGCACGCTGGCGAACACGCTCAAGGGGCGAGCGCGACGGCGACGCGCCCTGCAACGGACAAGCCGATGACCTATTGCGAAAGGAAAATACATGGGCGTCGAAGTCAGAACTGAAGGCATTACCAAGTCCTTCGGCCGCCAGAACATTTGGCAGAACGTAACTCTGACCCTCCCGCCCGGGGAGATCAGCCTGATGGTCGGCCCGTCGGGCACCGGTAAGTCGGTGTTCCTGAAGTCGCTGATCGGCCTGCTGAAGCCGGAAGAAGGCTCGATCTACATCGACGGTACCGACGTCACGACGTGTTCGAGCAAGGAACTCTACGAGATCCGCAAACTGTTCGGGGTCCTGTTCCAGGACGGTGCACTGTTCGGGTCGATGAGCCTGTTCGACAACGTGGCATTTCCGTTGCGGGAGCACACGAAGAAGTCCGAGTCCGACATCAAGCGGATCGTGATGGAGAAGATGGAACTGGTCGGACTGCAGGGTGCCGAGCACAAGCTGCCGGGCGAGATTTCGGGCGGTATGCGCAAGCGTGCCGGCCTCGCGCGAGCGCTGGTGCTGGACCCGCAGATCATTCTGGTCGACGAGCCCGACTCCGGGTTGGACCCGGTGCGCACGACCTATATTTCACAGTTGTTTCTCGACATCAATGCGCAGATAGACGCGACATTCCTGATTGTTTCCCACAACATCAACCTGGCCCGTACGGTGCCGGATAATATCGGGATGTTGTTTCGTCGCAACTTGGTGATGTTCGGACCGCGTGAAGTGTTGCTGACCAGTGACGAGCCGGTCGTGCGGCAGTTTCTGAACGGTCGGATGATCGGTCCGATCGGTATGTCGGAGGAGAAGGACGAAGCGCAGATGGCGCAGGAGCAGGCACTCGTGGATGCCGGGCACCACGCTGGTGGTGTCGAGGAGGTCGGCGGCATCGTGCCGCAGATGGTCGCGACTCCCGGCATGCCGGAACGCACTGCGATTACGCGCCGCCAGAACCGCGTTCGCGAAATCCTGCACACCCTGCCTCCGGCAGCGCAGGCGGCAATTCGAGAATCCCTGGACGGCGAGACGGCTGTGCTTTCCGGTACCACGAGCTCTTACCGAGGCGAATAGCCGAAAGTATTTGCCGCACAGGAGGTAACAACCATGTCGGAGCATTCGCGTCCTTTCGTTATCAGGGTCGCGTCGCGCGCGAGTGCTCGAGACACACGAACGCACGAACCGCGTCCGGTTCCTGAGCCGCCGCCCAGTCAAGATCCAGAGCCACGGCCGAATCCAGAGCCACGGCCGAATCCAGAGCCACGGTCGGTGCGAGATTCGGTCGACGGTGCGATGCACGACCTCGGCGCGCTCGCCGATGCGGTCGGCGATCAAGTTCGCCCGGTTGCGTCGTTCGCGGTGGAAACGGCCGACAGCATCGTCTCGGCGGTGGAGTCCGCCAGATCTGCGGGCGCGAGCATCTGGAAGGCGCTCAACGTGTTGAGCGATCGAGCGCGCTCGGACGATCATGCGGAGCCGTCTGCGGAAGATGTCGCGCCCGCAGTCGATCTCGCTGCGGGTGCGGCCTCCGATGCGATCAGCTCCGCCGAATCGGCTCGCAGTGCCGGGAACGGAATCTGGAAGATGCTCAACGACGTTCGGCGCGACCCGCTGAGTGCGGCAGGCGGGGTTCTCGACCCCCTTCGCCGTGTCTCCGAACCTGCTGTCGTGAAGAACGTCGTGACGACGGTCGGTGGGCTGTCGACCGGTTTGACGGCGGGAATACTCGGTTCGGACGAGGATCTTCGTGCCGTCGGCAACAAGCTGATCGCGCTTTCGCAGAAGCCTCACTACGAGGCCGGGGGCCGCCATCCCGCGTTTTCGCACATCCTGCATCAGCTCAATCCGGACGAGGCCCGGATGCTGCGGTTTTTGGCAAAGGCCGGCGTGCAGCCGGCGATCGATATTCGTACCAAGACCCTGTTCCAGATCGGGTCCGAGCGGCTGGCCGGCGGAATCAACATGATTGCCGAGATGGCCAGTTGCCGCTGGCCCGAACACAATCAGCAATACCTATCGAACCTCAATCGACTGGGGCTCGTCGTGTTTTCCAAAGAGCCCGTCGATGATTTCCGTCGTTATGCGTTGCTCGAGGTGCAACCACGTGCGATGGAAGCGATCGAAACGGTCAAGTCAGCGATCACTATCTACCGCAGCATTTATCTTTCGGGATTCGGAAAGCAATTCTGCGATGTCTGCTTCGACCTGACGGGCTACACGGCGGGTGGCTGGGACAAAGACGAACGAGGCGACAAAATGATCGGCTCCGGACCGCCCGCACCGCGCAAGCACAGTCACTGACTCCCGGGTACTCAACGTCGACAGATATCGAGAGATGAGATGACCAATCTAGCAGCGGGGGTTTTCCTCAATTGGGAGGAGCTGACCGGGCAGTCGAAGTTCGTCGTCGACCTTGTCAGCGTGCCGATCTTCAGCGCCATCGCCGGTCTCATAACGAACTGGACCGGCGTGATCATGCTGTTCGCACCCGTTCATTTCACAGGCTTCTATGTGCCCGGACTCAAGAAGGTGTTTCCCTTTCTGCCGCGCAAGTTGCAGATCTTGCCGACATTCGCGCCGAACGGGATCCTCGGTTTCCAGGGCTTCATTCCATGTCGTGCCGAAAAGATGTCGAGTCTGATCGTCGACAAATCCATTGCCCGCATCGGCGGCATCGGCGACTTCTACAACGAGTTGGAGCCGGAGACCCTCGCCGACAGCATTGCCAGGGCTGCCCGACCAGACATACGCAGGTTGACCACCGAAGTGATCGAGAAACAGCATCCACAACTGTGGCGGTCGTTACCGCAACCGTTGAAGGAACAGGTCATGCGCACGGTGGACGCCGAATTGCCTGCAATATCGCGGCGGGCCTTCAAGAAGATCGGCGAGAACATCGATCAACTGCTCGACGTGAAGTTGATGACGGTGAACTATCTGCGAAAGCGGCCCGACGTACTCGTCGACATCATCAAGGGAATGGCCGTACCGGAACTCCGCTTCATGGTTCGGATCGGTCTCATGGGTTTCCCGTTCGGCATTCTGTTGGCGCTGTGGCTGTCGTTCCTGCACTACAGCAGTGACCACGTGAAGCACGCGCACGAACTCGATCCCAGTGCGGCATATATTGCTCTGCCGGGATTCCTCACCTCGATCCTGCATTTCCTTCCCGCGTGGTTGTGGGTGCTCGTCGGTGCGGCTCTCATCGGCATCATCGTGAACATCATCGCGATCAAGGTGGTGTTCGAACCTGGCGAGCCACAACCTCGTTACAAATATCTCTGGAAGCAGGGTCTGTTTGCGCAACGTCAGCACGAGGCCGCTGCGGAACTCGCGCAGATGTTGTCGCTGCAAGTGCTGACAGTGTCGAATTTCGCCGACGAGTTGCTCAACGGCGCCGGTGCGGACAAGACCCGTGCATACGTCGAGGAGGCCGTCGCGGAGGAGGCCGAGCGCATCCTCGGCCCGGTGCTGCTCGTGGCCCGCAATTCGTTCGGTGTGGTCGATGTCGTCGGCCTCGAGAAAGGCGCGAGCGCCGCCGTCGTCGACTTTGCGCCCAATGTGTTCTACGAGCCCGAATTCAACAAGGAGAAAGCAAAGAAGATCGATGCCTTCGCGACCGAGAAATTTCGCGAACTGCCGCCGGACGAATTCGGCGAAATGCTTTACTCCGCCATCGAACAGGATGCCTGGCTGCTTTACGCGCACGGTGGACTGCTCGGCATTCTGGTCGGCGCCATGCACATCCTGATCTTCGGAGCCTGACATACACGATCCCCATCGAGAGGACCGCAACACATGAACGGCTATTCGAGGATCGTCGTCGGATCCGATGGATCCGCCCTCGCCCGGGATGCAGTGGCGGTCGCCGGTGTGCTCGCCATGCGGATGTCGCTACCCGTCACTGCCGTGACGGCGTGGAAGTCGGAGCTGGCCGTGCCGGGTGCGCGAGAACTGCCGTGGGCGGAGCTCACGACACAAGGTGCCGACGTGGACCTGAGCGGGGCTGGAGTTCGGGGTGTGGTCCGGGTCGAGGCCAACGGCGATCCAGCCGAGTCGTTGATCGAAGTCGCGACCGGAGACGGAGATGCACTCCTCGTCGTCGGTGCGCAGGGGCTGAGCAGTGCAACGAGCCGGCTTACTGGCAGCACGTCGAATCAGTTGTCGCACAACAGCCCGGTCGACGTCCTGTTCGTTCGCAAACGCATTGCGGCATTCGAATCGATTGCGCTGGCGACCGACGGATCGGAGACCTCGCTGCGTGCTGTGAGCCGCGGCTACGCGTTTGCCGCCGCGCTCGGCGCCGGCGTCACGCTGGTGACTGTCGCTGCCTCGGTCAGTGCGGGGGACGAACTGCTCGAGAAGGTCGCAGCGCAGCTCGCGGTCGAGCATCCGGAGTCGTCGGTGCAGCGACGCGCCTTCACTGGCAGCGCGGCGGACGTGCTCGCGAGCGACACGGGGGAGTACGACGTGCTGGTGCTCGGCAACCGCGGAATGAGTGGGTTCGCACGGGTTCTCGGCTCGACGGCAAACACGATCACGCACCGGGCGGCGACAAATCTGCTGCTTGTGAATACCACGCATTGACCCAGCCTGCTGCTTCCGAAACGAGTAACTAACTAGCCGGTCGGCACCTCTTCGCGGAGGCCGGTTCGGACGAGTATCGATGCACACGACCAATCCAGGAAGGAGACCGCATGGCCGGCAACCTGTCGATTGCGACGATCGCGGTCCCGCGCCCGATCGTGCGGGGTCTCGTGCGCGTCGCGCTTCGGCCGACGTTGAGCCCGGCAGTGCCGGTTCGTACGCAGCGCCGGTTGCTCGACGTGCTGGGTCGCGTCTCGATCCTTCCGCGCGACACGATCGTCAGCGAAGTGCGGTTGGGTCACCGTCCGGCCGAACGGATCGAAGTGCCGGGGTCCGACTCGTCGAGATCGGTGCTGTACTTGCACGGCGGCGGCTACACCGTCGGCTCCCGCACAACGCATCGCGCACTAGCGGCTCATCTGGCCGCAGCGGCCGGTGCGACGGTGTTCGTACTCGACTATCGGCTTGCGCCCGAAGACCCGTTCCCCGCCGCGCTGGAAGATGCGGTCGATGCCTACGACGCCCTGTTGGCCAGTGGTTCCCGGCCGGAACAGCTTGCCGTCGCCGGCGATTCCGCGGGCGGTGGCCTCGCAATCGCGTTGGCGCTGCGGATCCGCGACACCGGCCGGCCGCAGCCGGCAGCGCTCGCTCTGGCGTCGCCGTGGACCGACTTGACGCTCGCCGACGTCGCAGACGATCGTCGCGATCCGATGCTCACCGTCGATTGGTTGCGGTCTTGTGCTGTCCGCTATGCCGGTGTCGATCGGGCACTACCCGAGGTGTCGCCGCTGCGCGCGGACCTGAATGGGTTGCCGCCCATGGTGGTACACGGTTCGGCTGACGAGATCCTCCTGCCGTCCATCGAGCGTTTCGTCGAACGCGCCAGATCCGCCGGGGTCCGAGCGCGGTATCGCCGACTGCCGGACCTGTGGCACGTCGCGCACCTGCATGCGGGACTGATGACCGCGGCCACGGATGCGGTCGGTGATCTGGGCGAGTTCCTGCGGCAGCAATGACGGCGGGGTGTTATTCGAGATAGGCGACGATCGCGTTGGTGAGACCTCGCCGCGCGAGTTCGAGATCGGTGTAGGTGCCCAACTGCTTTTCGGACGTGATGCCGCGCATCGCCCCGGGCAGAAAGGCGGCAACTTCGGCGATTCGTTCCGGTTCGACATCGAGGTCGGCGAACGCGCGTCGGCACGTGTCGAGCCAATCTTGTCCCCACGCAACGAATTCCGCTGCAGTGCGCGGGTATTGCCGTTCGAGTTCTGCACGTTCGCGCGGCAGTGCCGCCCGCAGGTTCTCGATGGCACGGGAATCGGTGGCTGTCAGTCCGGCGTACATGTTGTCGACGATCGCTGCGACCCGCTGCCGCAATGGAGTGTCGGCTGCCACGTCGACAGGGAAGTCGCCGCGTCGTTCGGCGGTGTGATGCAGGACCGCGGCCCAGAAGCCGTCGATATCGCCGAACTGATACTTCACCGTTCCCCACGTTGCCCCGATGTCTTTGGCGATCCGGTTCCCGGACGCAGCTCCGGGGTCGCCGGACGCCAAGGATCGGAGCGCAGATTCGAGCATCGACTCCCGCGTTGCGATCCCACGCTTGTTGCTGCGTCGACCGGCGACGCCCGCATCAGTCATGTCCCGAATGTTAGTGGAGCAGGTGGCTCAGTTTCATAGAACCCTCTATTGTTTTTTCGTAGAAGGCACTACGATTCCGGCTATGGCGAAGACCCCGCTGCCGATGAACCCGACGGGCTGGTTTCAGGTCGCGTGGTCGGCCGAGGTCGGGGTCGGCGAGGTACGCAGGATGAAGTACTTCGACACCGAGCTGATCGCGTGGCGGTCGGCGACCGGCGAGGTAGCCGTGATGGACGCCTTCTGCGAGCATCTGGGCGCGCATCTCGGGTACGGGGGTCACGTCGAGGGGGACCGGATCGTCTGTCCCTTCCACGGCTGGGAGTGGAATCGCGAGGGCCGCAACGTATGTGTCCCTTACGAAAAGCACCCGAACAAGGGACGTCGCATCCGCAGCTATCCGGTAGCCGAACTCAACGAGTCGATCTTCATGTGGCACGACGTCCACGGGGGAGCACCGTACTTCGACGTTCCGGATGTACGCGCCGGCTTCGACGACGGTCGTGGTCCCGCCGATTACTACCCGGCCTATCCCACGGGCGTTCTCTTCGAGCAGCAGTTGGAATTACACCCGCAGTACGTGCTCGAGAACGGCGTCGACTTCGCGCATTTCAAGTACGTCCACAAGGTTCCGATCGTTCCTGTCTTCACCCGCCACGACTTCGATCGGCCCGTCTCGTATGTCGATTTCACGATCACCTTCGACGACTCGACCGTCTCGGCCGCGGACATCAACAGCGGAGTGCAGGCGATCAATGCCGGGCTCGGCGTCGCCGCCACCAAGAGTTGGGGAATGATCGACAACCGCACGATGTCATGCGTGACGCCGGTCGACGACTCCACATCCGACGTGCGATTCACCGTATGGATCGGGCGCGTTGCCGGGGGCGACGGTCCTGAACCACCCTCGCGGGCAAAGTATCTGGCACAGGCGGTCATCGATCAGTTCGTCGCCGACATCCACATCTGGAAGCATCAGCGCTACTCCGACCCGCCGGCACTCTCGCGCGCGGAGTACAAGGGCTTCAACGCAATTCGCGAATGGGCAACGCAGTTCTATCCCGCCAACTGAGGAAGGTCGCTACCGCCATGAGCACTCGAAAGCCGATCCGTGTTTTCCAGGTCGCCACAGGCAACGTCGGCACCGAAATGATCAAACGGATCGGCAACCACAGCGATCTGGAGTTGGTCGGGTTACATTGCTACACAACCGAAAAGGTCGGCCGCGATGCGGGCGAAATCGCTGGGCTCGCGCCGATCGGCGTACTCGCAACAGGAACGGTCGAGGAGATAGTCGCTGCGCAGCCTGACGTCGTGACGTTTCATGGCGTGTTTCCGGACGAGGCACTCTACGAGCGTGTGCTCGAGGCCGGGATAAACATCGTCACGACCGCCGACTGGATCACCGGTCACCATCGCGATCAGAACCACCCGCACCCGTCGGGCAGGAAGACGACCGAGGTGCTCGCGGCTGCGTGCCTGCGGGGCGGCTCGACGTTCTACGGCACCGGGATGAATCCCGGACTCTGCCAAATTCTCGGCGTCGCACATTCAGCCGACGTCGCCGAGATCGAGAACGTGACCGTCATCGAATCGGTCGACGTTTCGTGTCACCACTCGGTGGAGACATGGAAAGAGGTCGGGTACGGGCGGCCGATCGACGACCCCACGATCCCCGGCTCGCTGGAGAAGTACACCCGCGTCTTCTCCGACAGCGTGTACATGATGGCGGACTGCTTCGGTCTCGAGCTCGACGAGGTGAAGTTCTCCTACGAGCTAGGTGCGTGCACGAAGGACGTCGACCTAGGGTGGTATCAGATGCCCAAGGGGTCGCTGGGTGCGAATTACATCAAGTACCAGGGGATGGTAGACGGTGTTCCCCTCGTGGAATCCCATCTCGAATGGCAAATGACGCCGCACACCGAGCCGAGCTGGAACATCAAGGGCTGCTACATCACCCAGATCAAGGGCGACCCGTGTATCTACAGCAAGCACATGATCATTCCCAAGCCCGGTATACGTCTTGACAACCCGGAGGACTTCGCCGCCATCGGAATGACCGTGACCGGTCTGCCGGCGTTGAACTCCATCCGGTCCGTGGTCGATGCTGCGCCCGGAATCCTGACGAGTGCGGACATGCCGCTGCGCGGATTCGCCGGTCGATTTGCGCGGGCGCGCCGAGATCCGAACATACGGGGTTGATTTCGGCGCCAATCCCTCGCAGAGTGACTATTCATGACGATCAACGAAGACGTCGCCCCTTCGATTGCGGCGGCCAATGCTGAGATGGCGAAGACACTCGAATCCGCCGATGCTGCGGATCTGGCCGATGCCGAGCGGGGGTTCATCGCTGCGCTGAGTCCGGGTGTCGTGCAGTCGGCAGACGGAACTGTCGTGTGGGACAACGACTCCTACGATTTTCTGAACGGGCCGTGTCCGCCGACTGTGAATCCGAGCCTGTGGCGCCAGTCCGGCTTGGCCGCCAAGCAGGGACTCTTCGAAGTTACGGACCGGATCTACCAGATCCGTGGACTCGATCTGTCAAACATGACCCTCGTCGAGGGCGACTCCGGCGCCATCGTCATAGATCCGCTCATCTCGGCCGAAACGGCAGCGGCCGGACTCGCGCTCTATCGCGAGCACCGCGGGGACCGGCCCGTGACCGCGGTGATCTACACGCACTCCCACATCGACCACTTCGGCGGTGTCAAGGGCGTCACCACGACAGAGGACGTGACGGCGGGTCGCTGCGAAATCATTGCTCCCGCAGGTCTGGTCGAGCATGCCGTGGCGGAGAACGTCTACGCAGGCACCGCTATGGGTCGCCGTGCGGCGTATATGTACGGCGCCGCTCTGCCCGTCGGCCCTCGCGGCGCGGTCGGAGCGGGCCTCGGACAGACCACGTCGACCGGCACGCCCACACTCATCACGCCCACTCTGAACATATCGACGACCGGCCAGATCGAGACCGTCGACGGGGTTCGCATCGAGTTCCAGATGACGCCGGGTACCGAGGCGCCGTCGGAGATGAACTTTCACTTTCCGGACCTCCGGGCGTTGTGCATGGCCGAGAACGCAACGCACACACTGCACAACCTGCTGACGCTGCGCGGTGCGCTGGTCCGCGATCCGCATGTGTGGTCGCGATATCTCACCGAGTCCATCAACCGGTACGCAGCAAAGTCGGACGTACTTTTCGCGTCGCATCACTGGCCCACCTGGGGTACCGAACGCCTCACAGAGTTCCTCGCGTTGCAGCGGGATCTTTACGGCTACCTCCACGATCAGACCCTGCGACGAATCAATCAGGGCTACACCGGGATCGAGATCGCCGAGGACATCGTGCTGCCGCCGGCGCTGACTGCCGCGTGGCACACGCATGGCTACTACGGTTCGGTCAGTCACAACGTGAAAGCGATCTATCAGCGCTATATGGGCTGGTTCGACGGCAACCCGGCGCACCTGTGGGAGCACCCGCCCGTCGAGTCTGCAAAGCGGCATGTCGAGTTCATGGGCGGCTCAGCGGAAGTGCTACGCAAAGCCCGACAGTCGTTCGCGGACGGCGATTTCCGGTGGACAGCGCAGGTCGTCAACTACGTCGTGTTTGCCGAACCCGACAACGCCGAAGCGAAAGCGCTGCAGGCGGACACATTGGAGCAACTCGGATTCGGCGCGGAGAACGGGCCGTGGCGCAACTTCTACCTCACCGGCGCATACGAGCTCCGGCACGGGTCGGTGGGCACGCCGACGGAAGCGAATGCCCCCGATATACTCGCCGAGCTGTCGGTCGAGCAGGTTTTCGACGCGATGTCGCTGCGCGTCGACGGACAGAGCGCGTGGTCGGCGCACATCGTCATCGATTGGCACATCACCGACGAGAACGTCGTGTATCGCATGCAGCTACGCAACGGCTTGCTCGTGCACTGGGTGCTGGAGGGTGAATCGGGTTCTCCTGATGCCACTTTCACGCTGACTCGGCAAATGTTGATCAGGGTACTGTTCGGCGGCTTGGACCTCGAGAAGGCGATCGCAGAAGGCCACCTGACCGTTGCAGGTGACATCGCGAAACTAGCCGCGCTTGCCGGATACTTTGACAATCCGGATCCGGGCTTTGCGATCGTGACTCCTTAGAAGGGCGGTCGGCTCGCTGGGCACGCCCGTTTGGCCCGTCACCGTGGTGGTGACGGGCTGAGCGGGCTTGGGTTGGCTAGAAGGGTGGCGGTTCGTAGTCGCCCGCGTTTTGGGCTCGTTCGGTGCGGGTGCGGGCTTCGTGTTGCTGGATTCTGGTGCGTTGCTTGGGGTCCGGTGCCGTGTCGGGGATCGGGCGGTCGGGTTCGGTCCCGCCCAGGAGTGGGATCGGACCGGTTTCCGCGACCGGATAGGTCTTCCCGTGCGGGGAGGTGATCGACAGTGTCCCGTCCTCGCCTTTGGTGAGGTCCCACCCGCCGAAGGTCTTGCCGCGGTGGTGTTTGCGGCAGAACGGACCCAAATTCTGCGTCGTGGTCGGGCCACCCGCACCGGGGTTGTCATGGTTGTACGGGTCGCGATGATCCAGATCGCAGTCCCACGCCGGCACATCGCAGTTCGGGAACATGCACGACCCCCACAACGCGCGCACATAGTCCTGGACCTGTTCGGAGGGTCGGTACCCGTCGATAGAGTCGGAAGGTTCGGTGAGTGGCCGAATCGTGGCGGTGGCCGCGATGTCGCGGGCCTGGTCGGCGTCGATGATCCCGAACCCGTCCAACCAGCCCGGCTGCTCACTCGTCCCGTCCATGGTGGCGCGGGTGGCGATGACGTGCACCAACGCCTTCCGCCCCACCTTCGATGCGCCCGCCACCGTGCAGGCCTCGCGCCCGCATTCGCAAGCCAGGTGGGACTCGCCTTTACTCAGCGCGATCAACGCATCCGCCTTGCGGGCCGCAAAGGTTCGCGGATCCTGTTTGCAGACCGCTTTCGCCATTTCCCCGATCCGACCCGACAGGAACATCGCATCCGCCGCCGGCAACGACCCGGCCAGTTCGGCCATCCCGTCTTGCCCGGGACCGACCCACACATGACGCCCCGTGGTCGCGGCTTCGCGGCGGGTGCGCAACCCGTCGGCGTCGACCTGCGCGATCACTTTGTCGATCACACCGCGCAGGCGGTGACTGGTCAACGGTGCCCGACCGTCCAACGCGGCGGCCAGGATGCGGCGTTCGACCTCTTTGAGGTGCTCCTCGGCGACATTGCGGGTGGCGTTGACGATGATCTTCACCCGGTACAGATCCAGATCACCGCGGGCGAACGCAGCCCACACGTTCGGTAACCGGGTGATCAGGTTGTGCCCGATGTCGATCAACGCCGATGCCCCCGCCGACGTGATCGTCAACGCAGCCGACAGTTCGGCTTCGGCGGCGTCCCAGGGGTCGATCGATGACACCGGATCAGGATCGGTGGGTGCCTCGTCGAGGCAGCGGTGAAACACCGCCGCCGCATAGGCATGCGTGTGCGCGGACACGGCAGCTTCGAACCGGTGCAAGACGGCGGCGGTGTCGACCAGTGCCGGGATCGGCGCGGCGGCGGGGTCGGGTAACCCGGCCCCGGTGAGCGACTGCAGCAGCTGTTCGAACATACTTGCTATTCTATTCGAAACCTGTTGATATAGCTAGGGTTACATCAACCGAAACAGGTGGGAATATATGGACGTGCAGACTGGCGGGACCGAATTTCAAGTCCTACGGACTCCCCGGCAACGTCCGCTCTTCGTAGTCCAACTCGCGGCGCAGTTTGCGCAGGTCCGAGTCCGGCAATCGCCCGGAATCGCGCCAGCGCAACAGTTCCTGGCGCTGCGCTTCGATCACTTCGTGCCTTGCCGTGATCGCATCCTCGTAGCCTTGCGGCCAGCTTATTGCGCCATCGGGCGATTCCACCATCGAGTCGATGCGTCGCTGATACCGCTCTGTGCGCGCAGTGAGGTTGGCGCGCAACCCATCTGCGAGCGCAGGGCTGATGCGGTCTTGTACGAGGAGGTCGTCGACGGCGACCAGCGCCGCACCGATCGCGGCCAGCCGAGCGTTGTTCCGCAACTGTTCCTCCTCTGCCGCGTTCGCCCGCACCCCGAGGATGCGGAGCAGGGGAGCGAACGTAAGGCCTTGTCCGACAAGCGTTACCAACACAACGACGTACGTACAGAACAGCAGCAGATCTCGATCGGGAAAGGCTTCGCCGGCCTCGGTTGTGAGCGGCACCGCGAAAATCGCTGCAAGGCTCATGACGCCCCGAGTTCCTGCCCAGCTCAGCGCGAGCAGTTCGCGGCCGCCAAGCCTCTCGCCCGGCGCCTCACCGAGCCGAGCATGGAACCAAGCCGGGACCCACTGCGTGAACAGCAACCACATAGGCCGCAACAACAGAACCGCCGCGACCGTCACCACCGCGGCAGTAATCACCGTGCTCGGCTCTCGACCTTGCAGGCCGCGCAGCATGTCCGGCAGCTGTTGCCCGATCAGCAGAAAGATGAAGCCCTCCAACAGGAATGCGACAAAACTCCACACCGCACCCGTTTGCAGCCGAGACGCTCCCGTCTCTGCCCGCCCCGCATCGTGACCGATCATCAGGCCGGCCACGACGACCGCGAGAATTCCCGACGCATGGATCTCCTCCGCGACCAAGTAGGTCACGAACGGCACTGCCAGCGACACCGCGTTTCCAATCAGGGGATCGTTGAACAAGGGCCGCAACGCGCGGATGAGCAGCGCGATCGCAGCTCCCACGGCGAGGCCGCCGATAACGGCAAGCACAAAGCTTCCTGACGCAGCGGCCCACGAGAATCCGCCGCCGACCGCCGCCGCGACGGCGACCTGATAGGTCGTGAGCGCCGTCGCGTCGTTGAGCAGGCCCTCGCCCTCGATCAGCACGCTCAGTCGCGGCGGCATTCCAGCCCGCCGGCCGACCGACAGCGCTGCGACCGGGTCCGGGGGCGCGATCGCCGCGCCGAGGACGATGCCGACTGCAAGGGGCATGCCCGGAACCACCAGCGCGACAAGCGCACCTGTCGCGAACGCGGTGAGCATAACGAGCAACACCGATAAGCTCACTATGGGCCGAAGGTTCCCCCTTATCGCCAGTAGGCTCGAGCCGCGCGCAGTGCTGTAGAGCAGCGGTGGAAGCACCAGGACCAGCACAACTTCCGGGTCCAGCTGCAGTTTGGGCCCTGGCAGGACCGCATACACCAGACCAGCGAGCGTGAGCAGGATCGAGAACGGCACTCCTGTCCGTTCGCCGACACCGCGTGCCAGCACGATGACCGCCAGCATTGCCGCTACGAACCACACTTGCCCCACCATGCAGAAATCATTGCGCGGGTGCCGTCCGACCGGGGTGGTATCGCTAAGGTCGGCTCATGAGGACGCTGCTACCGCACTCGGCGCTGGGCAGGCTCGTTCGTGCGGTCATCGGTGGCACGCTGATCGGAGTAGGCGTCGGCACCGTCGCGGGTGTCGCGATCGGAGTTCTGTCGGGAATAACCGGCACCGCAACTCTTTTCGTCCTCGCGGGCTGGCTGACGCTTTTGCCGATGGATTCGGACAGCACGGTCCGGCACGCGGGACGCGAGAACTTTCGGCCCGTCGTCGATGAACTCGTTGTGGTCTGCGCGGCCTTGGGTGGCTTGGTCGGCGTCGTACTCCTCCTGCTGTTGGGCAGTTCAGGTAACGGGCGGGCAGCGGCGGCCATCGCTGTGGGCGCAGTGGCGATGTCCTGGGCCGGGCTCCACCTCATGTACGCGGCACGCTACGCCTACCTGTATTACGCGGGCACCACTGGCGGAATCGATTTCAACTCCGACGATCCACCGGCGTATCGCGACTTCTTCTACTTCAGCTACAACCTCGGGATGACGTACCAGGTTTCGGACACCGGCGTCTCCAGTACGACGATCCGGTCCGTCGCCCTTCGACATTGCCTGCTGTCCTACGCCTTCGGGACGGTCATCCTTGCGACCACCATCAACCTCGTCACCGGAATAGTCACCGGCTGACCGATGAGGTGTTGTGTGCGATAGTCGGTAACGGTAAGCCGTTGTTCGACGAATCACACATAGACCGGCAGGGCACCGTCGCTCGCTCAACTACCGAACGCGAGGAGAGATGTGGTGTCCGATTACAGTGCCGAAGAATGCGAATCTCTGACACAGGCCCTGGTCAAGTTGGGTTTGGATGGGCGTGAGGCAGCCGCGATAGCAGCTGACTTCGTCGAACGGGTAGCTCGTAGAACGAATCCGAACACGGCCGCCTGATTCGAGTCCGTCTGCATCTAGACGAGTACCGGCGCACTCCATAGTCTTGTTGATTCCACCAGGTCTCGACATCGAAGGTCGCCGATGCACAAGTTCGTGTTCGCAGGCATGCTCGCTCTAGCGCTCGTCGGCTGTTCGTCGAACAGTGGTTCCGACACGACGACGACAAGTGTCACCTCGGCGGGGTCGTCCGCATCGACGACGGCGCCGGGGTCGTCCACAACCTCGGCCTCTGCGCCGGCGAGTCCGATCGCACCCGCGACGAGGACAGCACCGCCGCGCACACCGGCCGGCCAAGTTCCGAATCAGGTCCCGGGGCCGAACCCGGCGCCGCCCGGCGTGGATCTGGGCCCGTGCGAGGGTCGCCCCGACCCGTGCAACCCCGCAGACCCGGTGCCGCCGGGTGTCGATCTGGGCCCATGCGAGGGCATGCCGGACCCGTGTGACCCTGCAAACCCGGTGCCGCCGGGTGTCGATCTCGGGCCGTGCGAAGGTGCGCCGGACCCCTGCAACCCGGCTGACCCCGCAGGTCCGGGCATCGACTTGGGGCCGTGCGAAGGTGCACCGGACCCGTGTGTGCCCGCAGGCATAATTCCGCCCGCTATCGAAAACGGCGAAGCGGCTGGGTAAATCGGACGGCCGAGCTCTGGTGAGGGTGCGCGATTTCGCCGGATGTTCTTGCAGAAGTGCTCATTTCCGCAATCATTCGCCGCTGAAAGTACATACTCAGTACTGCGACGCCTCCGGCAGGATCGCCGTCACGGATAGGCGCGCGCCGTTTCTCAATGACCGCGAGTCCGATCTTGGAGGTTTCGATGCCAGCTGCCGATCTCGTCATTCTCGGTAACGTTCTGACCGTCGACGACGCACGACCGACAGCAGAGGCAGTCGCCGTGAGCGAAGGCCGAATTGTGGCAGTCGGGGACCGGGCGGATGTGGAGAGCTGGATCGGATCCGACACCGAAGTCGTCGAGCTCGGTGACGCCTGCGTCATGCCAGGTTTGGTGGAAGCACACGGCCACCCATTGATGGAGGCCGTCGTTCTGTCCGACAGGATGGTCGACATCCGTCCGGTGACCATTCGTTCGGCGACCGAGGTTGTCGAGGCCGTGCGGAAAGAGGTCGAGAAGCGCGGTGCCGACGGGGCCTATCTGATCGGCTGGGATGGGTTGCTGCAGCACGGACTACCGGAGCCGACACTGCAATGGCTCGACGAAATGTCGCCGGACGCGCCGCTCGTCATCATGCACAACTCGGGCCACCTCGCGTACTTCAACTCGGCTTCCGGTCGCCAGGCCGGATTGACCAGGGACACACCGGATCCGAAGGGCGCCGAATACGGTCGGGACGCGAACGGCGAACTCAACGGCACCGCCTACGAAACCGGGGCCGTCTTCACTGTCGCCGCGCCTGCACTTGCCGACCCCGCGCAGTTCCCGCGGTTCCTGCGCGCAGAATGCGCTCGGTTGAACAAGGCCGGGCTCACGACTTGCTCGGAGATGGCGTTCAACCCGAGCTTTCGGCCGGTCCTCGAACAGATGGGCGCGGCAGGGGCGCTGACAGTTCGCTTCCGTACCTACGAGATTTCGACGCCGGAAATGGCGACAGAAGCACAGCCGGTCAACGGTGACGACCTGGTCCGCCAGGTCGGAATCAAGATCTGGTGGGACGGGTCGCCGTGGGTCGGCAACATCGACCTGTCGTTCCCGTACATGGATACCGACGAAACGCGCACGATCGGCGTCGAACCCGGATCGTGTGGACATGCCAACTACACGAAGGAACAGCTCGTAGAGATCGTCAACACATACTTCCCGCTCGGATGGCCCCTTGCCTGCCACGTCATGGGGGACAGGGGAGTCGACACGGTTCTCGACGTGTACGAAGATCTGCTTCGAAATCACCCACGTGAGGATCACCGGTTGCGCCTCGAACACTGTTCGACGATGCGGCCCGACCAGTTCGAGCGCGCAGCGAAACTGGGCGTCACGTGCAGCTTCTTCGTCGACCAGATCCATTACTGGGGTGACGTTCTAGTGGACGGACTCTTCGGTGAGGATCGCGGCGGGCATTGGATGGCGACCAAGTCGGCCTTGGATGCCGGACTGAAGATCTCGTTGCACAACGACCCGCCTGTCACTCCCGAGGAACCGCTACGCAACATGAGCGTTGCCATCACGCGTACTGCACCGAGCGGGCGGGTGCTGGCACCCGAAGAGTGCTTGACAGTCGAGCAAGCGATTCGCGCCCAGACCATCGACGCGGCGTGGCAGTTGTTCGCCGACGACATCATCGGGTCGCTCGAGGTCGGTAAGTACGCGGACATGGTTGTCCTGGCCTCCGACCCGCGCACTGTACCGCCGGAGACGATCGCCGACCTCGAGGTCCGCTCGACGTACCTCGCAGGGAAGTTGGTCTACAGCGCCCAGGCCTAGGCCGGTCATCCCGATGGCGGTGACGGCCGCGCCATAGGTCAGCAGAACCCCGACTGCTCCGCCGGCGTGTCCGATGCCGTCGGGAAGTGCGAATCCGGTTTGTGCGGGTCAGCAGGGCGGCGAATGCGCCGATTGCGAGCAACGTTGGCGAGTTGTGCGAGCTGAGTGTTCGGTTTCGAGATTGGGTCTTGCGCTCTCGATGGGAGTGGTCATACAGTCACTCAAACCCGAACTACTGGTACTGGGTACTCCTGGTACCGATCAGAGGTAGCTGAAGTGAACGTACTGAGCGAAATGGCCGCACTCGCGTTCGGTCGTCCGTCGCCGGACGCCGACGACGAAACAGTTGCGGCCTGGTACGAGGCGAAGGCGCGCTTGCATCAACACCTAGCCGAGCAAGGCGGACCCGAAAGTGTTCGCGAGCGCGCGATCGCGGGCAAGGCGTACGAACGTTCGCGGCAGCTACGCGCCAAGCTCGAAGTCGCCTGACAGCAGCGGCTATTCGGTGACGAGCAGGCTCCGCGCAACCGTGACGCACGACTCCACGTACCGTCGTCGTTCGGCAGCCGTGGTCAGCTCGTTTCTGAGCATTCGAACGCCGGCGCCGAGCGAGACGCCGACCAAAACATGCGCGATGAACTCGAAATCGAGGTCTGCGCGAATTCGGCCCGCGTCGGCATTGTGGCGCAGCATCAACGCGGCGGTGGTTTCCAGTGCGCCGGACAGGCCCAGGAGCCGCTGCCTGATCTCCTCGTCCTGAAAGCCGTCCAACAACGTAGAAACGACGTGGGGATGCTCGTCGACAAGCGTGAACAGGCTCGAGATCAGCCCGCGGATGCCGTTCTCGAGATCGTCGAACGTCCGGACTTCCGACCACCCGGTCGAGTTGGTGATCAGAGTGGTGACCTGCTCGAGTGCCGTGTCGACCACTCCGTCGAAGACGTCCTTCTTGCTGTCGAAGTATTGATAGAACGTGCCTTTGCCCAGTCCGGCACGGTCGGTGATGTCGGAGATGCCCGCCTTCGTGTACCCGATGTCGGCAAACACTTCGGTAGCTGCGGCGATGAGATCGGCACGGCGACGCGCGGTGAGTTCGGGGTCGACGGGCCGTCCGATACGGCGACGCGCTGCGGTTGTCACCACCGAAGTCTATCGCCACGAAAGATCGCGCCACCCATTGACGACTGACGCGGCGGTCGATAAAGTCGCCGCAGATAGAAGACCTCCCAGACAACGACGCCAGGGGATTGGTAAATATGTGCGCAGCAACAGCACCCGCCACGACGACCACCGCGTATCCGCGAGTCAGGCGAATCAGGTTTCCGTTCGGAGCAGCGAAATCCTCAGACCGGTATTTCGTCGAGAACGACATCGTCTTCAGCCACTTCATCGCCGGCCTTTCCGGCGGTTTCCCGTCCGGCGAGGAAGGCTTCATCCGGTCGGTTCGGCGCTTTGCCGACCAGATCACCGATCCGGTGTTGAAAAAGCGCGTCGCAGCGTTCATCGGCCAGGAAGCAATGCACGGCCGTGAACATCGCCAACTCAACGACCGTTTGATCGAGCTCGGGTATCCGATCGCGTGGCTCGACACCGAAAAGTACAAGGAGCGAATGATCCGGACCGAGAACCGGTTCAGCGGATTTGTCCATCTGGCAGTCACTGCCGCCGCCGAGCACTACACCGCCGTGTTGGCCGAGCGCGTCCTCAGTAGCCCTGAGATCCAAGCGATTCCAGGCGAAGCGGAGGTCTGGAACCTGCTGAACTGGCACGCGCTGGAGGAGCTGGAACACAAGTCCGTTGCTTTCGACGTCTACCGCGCGGTCGGCGGATCGGAGTTCACCCGCATCGCAACGATGTTCGTGTTGTTCGCATTGACGACGCCGTTCGTACTCAGCAGCCTGGCGGTATCGATCGCGTCCGATCCGCATGCCCGCACGCGCCCGCTAACGGTGGTTCGCCAGACGTGGAACCTGCTTCGCGGACCCATGTTCCGTGGCCTGATGCCAGAGCTGGCCAAGTACATGAAGCCCGGATTTCACCCCGATGACATCGACACCAATGCCCTACTCCAACAGTGGCAGGCCGAATTGTTCGGCGCCGAAGGCACTCTCGTCGACCACCTCAAATAGCCAGCTCGATCATCCGCTCCGAAAGGGCATGCCATGGTTGCCTTGCACCACACAGACTCGAAGCTCGCATCGTTATCGAATTCGGCACCACCGAAGGTGCGCCGCATGCGATTCCGGTTCGGGGATCCCGAGCCGATCAAGAAGTACTTCATCGAAGACGATTTCGTCATGAGTCACCTGATCGCGCTGCTGTCGGGAAGCTTTCCGCCCGGCGAGGAGTCGTTCATTCGATCGGTGCGCCGGTTCGCCGGTGAGATAACCGATCCCGTGCTGAAGAAGCGCGTTGCCGGCTTCATCGGCCAGGAAGCGGTGCACGGCCAACAGCATCGTGAGCTCAATCAGCAACTCGTCGAACTGGGCTATCCGTTGGTGCGGTTGCTGGCGTTCGAACCCGATTCGAGGATCGAACGCCTTGTCGTACGCCTCGAAAACGTGCTGCCGCGTGCGGTGCATCTCGCATTCACAGCCGCGGCCGAGCACTACACAGCGACCATGGCGGTGAAGATACTTGCCGACGAGGATCTACGTGCCATCCCGGGAGATCCGGAGATCTGGAATCTGCTCGATTGGCACGCCTATGAGGAACTCGAACACAAGTCGGTTGCGTTCGACGTCTTCCGTGCGACCGGGGGATCGGAACGGACGCGCATCGCGACGATGGCATTCCTCTACTACGCCATGATCCCGTTCTTGACTGCGGCAGTGCTGGTTTCGATCGCCACCGACCCCGCCGCATGGCGGCCGATCAAGGTCGCACGGCAAACGATCGGGTTGTTCCGCGGGCCGTTGCTACGCGGCCTCATGCCGGAACTTCGGGTGTACATGAAACGCGGCTTCCACCCCGACGACGTCGACACCAGCGCGCTACTCGAGCAATGGCAGCGGCAACTGTTCGGGACCGACGCCGGCTCTCTCGTCGATCGGGTGAAGAGATGACCCTCGACTCCAGCAGACCTGACCACGAGGTCGTCGTCATCGGGGCCGGCTTCGGCGGGATCGGAACCGGTGTGGCCCTGCAGCGACAGGGCATTCACGACTTCGTCATCGTCGACAAGTGGGATCAGGTCGGCGGCACTTGGCACGCCAACACCTATCCCGGTGTGGCCGTCGACATTCCGTCGTTCATCTACAGCTTCTCCTACGAGCAGCGCGGCGACTGGTCGCGTATCTTCGCTCCGGGCAGTGAGTTACGTGACTATGCCGACGACCTCGTCGACAAGTACGGGCTTCGCGAGAAGCTCCGGCTGAACACCACGATCGTCGCCGCAGTTTTCGACGAAGCCAACAGTTTGTGGCGACTCACCACCGACGGCGGACACGAAATCACCGGGCGGTACGTGGTGATGGCTGTCGGTGGCCTGGAACGACCGAAGATGCCCGACATCGAAGGGCTCGACGACTATGCCGGCACGGTCATGCATACCGCGATGTGGGACCACGACGTCGCGCTCGCGGGTAAGCGCGTCGCCGTAATCGGCACCGGCGCAACAGCGTTGCAACTGATTCCGGCTGTTGTCGACGAAACGGAACACATGACGGTATTTCAGCGCACGCCGATCTGGGTGTTCCCGAAGAACGATGCGGCGGTGGGGCCGGTCTGGCGGCAGATCCTGAACCGCAAGCCGTTGCGCTCCATGGTTCGATTGGCCGGCACCGTGGCAACCGAGATCTCGATGAGCGGCATGGTCGCCGGCCCGGCGTGGCTCACCGATACGTCACGTCGCCTTGCGGAGATACCCGTGCGCCGGTGGATGCGAAGGCAGATCGAAGATCCCGTGTTGCGGGACAAGCTCACTCCAACTTACGGACTGGGCTGCAAGCGGCCGTCGATGTCGAACGACTATCTGAAGACGTTCAACCGTTCCGACGTCAGTCTCGTCACCGACTCGATCGAACGGATCACGGAAAAGGGTGTCCGTACCGTCGACGGTGTCGAACACGAGATCGACGTCCTGATCTGTGCCACAGGCTTCAAGCTGTGGGACAGGGGCTCGACGCCACCGTTCCCGGTGCGCGGTCGCGACGGAGTGGATCTGGGAGAGTTCTGGGACACCAATCGATTCCAGGCCTATCAGGGCGTTTCGGTGCCCGGTTTTCCGAACGTCTTCACCATCACGGGTCCGTACGGGTTCGTGCTGGGCTCCTACATCTGGATGATCGAGGCGACCGCGGCACACCTGAGCCGGACGATTGCCGAGGCCAAGAAACGCAACGCCGACATTGTGGAAATCCGTCGCGAAGCCCACGACGAGTACTTCCGCAAATGCCTGCAACGACAGGAGAAGAATTTCCTCTTCACGCCCACCTGCGAGGGGTCGAATACCTACTACATCGACAACCACGGTGACTCGCCGTTCCGTCCCACTACGCACGGCGAAATGTATTGGCAAAACCGGCATTTCGATCTCGATGTGTATCGATACACCGCTAGTTCCCCGAAACCCGCCGAGGTCGTCACGGCCGCCAAGGAGTCCGCGTGAAGCTCAACAGTCGCCAACCCCGCGTCGTCGTCGTTACCGGCGCCGGCAGCGGGATCGGCCGTGCCACCGCAATCCGGTTTGCTCGCGCGGGAGCGCACGTCGTTGCCTCCGATCTCGACTTGGATACTGCCTCCTCGACGGTCGCGATGATTCGCGCCAAGGGCCACAACGCAAGTCCGGCGCAGCTGGACGTCACAGATCCCGAGGCCTGGGAACAATTCGCGCTCGACGTGCACGCCGAGTACGGGGTGCCGGACGTGCTCGTCAACAACGCCGGAATCATGGTCGGCGGAGCATTCGTCGATCTCGAACCCAAGGATTGGGACCTGCAGCTTCGGGTGAATTTGATGGGGGTCGTGCACGGATGCCGAACCTTCGGGAAGCTGATGATCGACGGTGGCGCCGGCGGGCACATCGTCAACATCGCCTCGGCGGCGGCGTTGACTCCGATTGCCACGTTCCCCGCGTACTCGGTGTCGAAAGCCGGGGTGAAGATGCTGTCGGAGTGCCTGCGGCTCGAGTTCGGTCCGAAAGGCATCGGTGTCAGCGCGATCTGTCCGGGCGTCATCAACACCAACATCGGCAAGCACGCGACGCTGGTCGGCGTCGACGACGAACTTGTCCAGCGCGGGCTGCAGATCAGCGAGCAGATCCAGGAGTTCGCGGCCAAGCTTCCGTTCTCGCCGATGAGCCCGGATCTCGTGGCGCGCGCTGCTCAACGTGCGGTGCGCTACGACCTCGCCGTCGTCCCTGTTCGAACCGAAGCCTGGTTGGGCTACTTCATGGGCCGCATTGCCCCTGGAGTGAACCGCAACATGGGCCGGGCGTTCACCACAGACAGGCTGGAGGCTCTCGGCGCCCGGATCTTGATCGGGGCAGACAGGTGACGGCTCGTCGCGCGTATCGGTTTCACCGCGAACCGGGTTGCTGGCTGCACGTCTCCGAGTGGGGTCCGGCAGTCGCGGATGTGACAGTCGTTCTCGCCCATGGCTGGTCGCTGTCGCATCAGTCATGGGAAGACGTCGCGGAGCTGTTGGTCACCGCCAACCCTGCCCTCCGCGTCGTTGCATACGACCACCGTGGACACGGGAAATCGGCGCGTGCTCGTGCCAGCCTGGAATTGCTCGCGGACGACCTCGCAGCACTGCTCACGGACCTCGTGCCGACCGGGTCGGTAGTACTGGGTGGGCACTCGATGGGCGGCATGACGATCATGACTCTTGCCGAGCGAGCGCCGGCTGTGATCCGCGAGCGGTGTGTGGGTGCCGCGTTCGTCGCCACCAGTTCGGGCGATCTACCGGCCGGCGGCCGCGCACTGCTTCGTTTCGCCCGTTTTCGGGCGTTCGTGGCATGGCTCATCACGCACACCCGCCCGCCGAGCCGGCCGCTGTTCCTGGTTCGGCAGTTCAATCGATTCGGGATGTTCGGGTCGCATCCGCGCCGCCACGATATGAACCGGGTCGTGCACCAGTCCGCGATGGCTTCGCGCGTGGCGGTGGCAGATATGGGGCTGTCCATGTATGGACACAACCGGTACAGCGTTCTGCGCGAGTTTGCCGAGATCGATACGGTGGTCATGGTCGGGTCACGCGACACGATCACCCCGGCTAGGTACTCGCGTGTGCTCGCGACAGGCCTGCCGCATGCGCGGCTGCTCGAGTTTCCCGGCGCGGGCCACCAATTGCCCTACGAGCGCCGCGAGCAGGTGGCGTCCCAGCTGCTCACGCTGGCCGAGAACGTGCGACTGCCGAGCGAGGTCGCGTAGTGGCCGGGCGGGCACACGAGGTCCGCGTCCTGGATGTGGTCGAGGAAACCGCGGATGCGGTGACGCTCGTCCTCGACATACCGCACGAGGTCGCGGACCGGTTCACCTATGCGTGCGGGCAGTTCCTGACGGTGCGGGTGCCCAGCACGACGTCGGGCTCGGTCGCCCGCTGTTACTCACTGTGCAGCAGTCCCGATCGCGATGGTCCGCCGGCGATAACTATCAAACGGACGCCCGCGGGATTCGCCTCGAACTGGTTGTGTGACAACGTCGTAGCCGGCGATGCACTGACCGTTCTGGAGCCTGCGGGCACCTTCGGGCCGCGCAGCTTGGACCGTGATGTGCTGTTGTGCGCAGCGGGCAGCGGTGTCACGCCGATCCTGTCGATCACCAAGTCGGTCCTCGCTGCCGGATCAGCGAATGTCGCCGTGCTGTATGCCAATCGGGACCGAGAGTCGGTGATCTTCGCAGCCGAGTTCGACGAGTTGGTCCGCGCATATCCGGGCCGACTGACCGTGCGGCACTGGCTCGAAACCGAACGCGGACTCCCAACCGAAGCAGGTGTCGCCGAACTTGTCGGGCAGTGGGCGTTCGACGACGTGTATCTCTGCGGCCCAGCAGGATTCATGACAGTCGTTCAGTCCGCCTTGAAGGATCTGGGAGTATCCGACAAGCGGGTGCATCGGGAGGAGTACCGATCGCTCGTGGACAACCCCTTCGAGACGGCGCAGGTGACGCAGCCGACTCGAAGCAGCAGTTCGAGCGGGCATCCGCTGCTCGAAGTCGAAATCGATGGCCGGCGGCTCACTCTGGAATGGCCGAAGGACCGAACGTTGCTCGACGTTCTGCTTGCCCACGGCATCGACGCACCCTACGTCTGTCGCGAGTCTGCGTGCGGCACATGTGTGTGCTCGGTCCGCAAGGGCCGCACCCGGATGCTGCTCAACGAGTCCCTGATCGACGACGAAATAGAAATGGGTCTCACGCTCGCGTGTCAGAGCCTGCCCGAAACCGAAGAGGTCTACATCGCATTCGACCAGTAGGGCTAGAACTCGATCCTGACGTGGTCTGTGCTCGGCCGCGATTGGCACGCGAGAATGTAGCCGTTGGCGATATCTTCGGGGTCGAGTACCTGACAGTTTCCCAGCTCGACCCTGCCTTCGACCACGGTGCATGCGCACGATCCGCATTCGCCTTCGCGACACGAGTACGGCACGTCGAGACCTTTGGCGAGCATGATGTCGACGAGTGTTCGCGTGCGTGGCCAGACCAGGCGGTGCGATTCGCCGTCGAGTTCGACATCGACCGTGGCGGCGTCGGTTTCGTCCGCGGGCGGGTCGACGGGGTCCTCGGAAAACGGGTCGCCCGCAAGAGAATTGAAGGCTTCGGCATGCACTCGTTCGCGCGGCACACCGATGCTTGTCAACGCGTCCCGTGCCGCCGCCATGAACGGTGCGGGCCCGCACATGAACGACTCGTACTCGCCGAACGGTGCGATCAAAGAGGCGAGTTGCTCGGGCGCCGGACGACCCTGAATGCTTTCGAGCCAGTGCAACACGGTAAGCCGCGATGGATGCCGTGCCACCAATTCGCGAAGTTCGCCGGCAAAGATCACCGACCTCTCGTCGCGGTTGGCGTAGACGAGTACGACAGCGCCCGTGCCCTCTGCGAGCGCGGATTTCAGTATGGACATCACCGGGGTGATGCCACTGCCGGCGCCGAAGAGCAGGAGATTGTCGTCGAGATTCTTCGGCGTGAATATGCCGGAAGGGGGCAGTACCTCGATGGTGTCGCCGATTCTGACGTTGTCGCAGACCCAGTTCGATCCGTATCCGTCCACCGTGCGTTTGACGGTGACTTTCGGCAGGCTGTCCGTGAACGGCGAACTCGCCAACGAGTAGCAGCGTGCGACCGATCCGGTGCGATCACTAGGGATGCGCAGAGTGAGAAACTGCCCGGGCGCATAGCGAAAAAGGCGGCTGTGGTCGTCGGGCACCGCAAACACCAGTGAGCGAGCGTCGGCAGTCTCTTCGATCACGTCAGAGACTGTGAGCACGATCGAACGAGACGTGCGGGGCCTGTCAACAGTGGTCATCGCCGCTTTTCCTCTCGTTTTCGCCACGGGGTAACGGTCGCAGAACAGCAGTGCCACCGGGAGAGCGGATTCCGCTGATCGGGACGGTCACAGTCGACGGTCCACTCAACGGGAGCGAGCGGCCGAAAGTCCGCGCGCCGGACCTAGCGTGCACCCATGGCCAACACAAGCTCTCCCGCTGAGCCCACAGTCGATGTGGTCGTCGTCGGCGCCGGATTCGCAGGGTTGTATGCGCTCTACCGTCTTCGCGCGCAGGGGTTGTCGGTTCGGGTTTACGAGGCAGGCTCCGACGTCGGCGGGACCTGGTACTGGAATCGCTACCCCGGCGCGCGGTGCGATGTGGAGAGCGTCGACTACTCGTACTCGTTTTCCGATGAGCTGCAACAGGAATGGGACTGGACGGAGAAGTACGCGTCGCAGCCCGAGATCTTGCGATACGTCAGGCATGTCGCGGACCGCTTCGACCTGCGCCGCGACATCTGCTTCGACACCAGAGTGCGCGCCGCGCACCTCGACGAAGACGCGATGCAGTGGACCGTCCAGTCCGACCGCGAAACAGTGACAGCACGGTACTGCGTGTTCGCCACCGGGGCGCTCTCGACAGCAATGACGCCCGACATCCCGGGGCTCGAGGAGTTCGCCGGCGAAACCCATCACACCGGGCATTGGCCACACGACGGCGTCGACTTCGCAGGCAAGCGCGTCGGTGTCATCGGCACCGGATCATCTGGGATCCAGTCGATTCCGATCATCGCTGCCTCGGCCGACCAGGTTTTCGTCTTTCAGCGGAGTGCGAATTACAGCGTGCCTGCCGGCAATACAGCCATCGACGCGCGGACGCGTGCGCGAGTGAAGGCGAACTATGCAGAACGGCGCCGACTTTCGCGCGAAAGCGGAGGCGGGTCGCCGTACGACGCATATCCGAAGAAGACGCTGGAGGCGGATCCCGCTGAGCGCAGGGCGGCGTTCGAAGCTCGCTGGCAACTCGGCGGCGTCCTGTTCGGAAAGACGTTTCCCGACCAGACGACGGACCCGGCAGCCAACGACGAGGCAAAGGCGTTCGTGGAGGCGAAGATTCGTGAAATCGTCGCCGACACGGCGGTTGCCGAGCTGCTCACCCCGAAAGACCATCCGATCGGAACGAAGCGGATCTGCACCGACACGGACTACTACCGGACCTTCAACCGCGACAACGTCACCCTGGTCGATTTGCGGTCTGCGCCGATCGTCGCCATCGACGCCCATGGGGTCGTCACGACTGCGCGACGCTACGACCTCGATGTGCTGATCTTTGCGACCGGCTTCGACGCGATGACGGGGTCGCTCGATCGAATCGACATCCGGGGCCGAGCGGCGACGACGCTGCGGGATGCGTGGAAAGACGGGCCGCGGACTTATCTCGGCCTCGGCGTGGACGGCTTTCCGAACATGTTCGTCGTGACCGGTCCCGGGAGTCCGTCGGTGCTGGCGAATATGGTGCTCGGCGCCGAACAGCATGTCGATTGGATTGCCGATTGCCTGGCCTATGTGGACGAACATGGCTGCACAGCAATCGAAGCCACGCCGGAGGCCGTCGACGATTGGGTCGCCGAATGTAACGAACGCGCTGCCGCGACCCTGTTCCCAGTTGCCAACTCGTGGTACCTCGGCGCCAATATTCCAGGTAAGCCGCGAGTCTTCATGCCGTTCATCGGTGGGTTCGGGGCCTACGGCAACATTTGCGCCGAAGTCGCGGCCGCCGGCTACAAGGGATTCAGCGTCATGGCGGGCGATCCCCGATGAGTAGGTTGGCGGGTTCGGTTGCGTTCGTCACCGGTGCGGCGCGTGGGATGGGACGAAGCCACTGTGTCCGGATGGCACAGGAGGGTGCCGACATCATCGCTGTCGACCTCGTGCAGGCGGCCGGCGACCTGGCAGAGACTGCCGATCTCGTGCGGAACCTGGGCCGCCGTGCGACGACAGCCATTGCCGACGTTCGCGACCCGGCAGCGCTCGAGGCGGCTGTGTCCGACGGTGTTGCCGAGTTCGGTCGCCTGGATGTGATCGTTGCGAACGCGGGCATCTACGCCGATCTTGCACCGTCGTGGGAACTCTCGGAAGCTGCGTGGCGACGGACTCTCGACATCAACCTCACGGGCGTCTGGCACACCGTGCGGGCTGCGGTGCCGCACCTGTCGGGTGGTGGATCGGTGGTGATCGTCAGCTCGACCAACGGGCTGAAAGGGGGCGCGAACACTGCTCACTATTCGGCTAGCAAGCATGCAGTCGTCGGACTGGCGCGAACGCTCGCAAACGAGTTGGGAGAGCGCGGTATCCGCGTGAACACGGTGCACCCCGGAGCCGTCGGAACGGCCATGATTCGTAACGCCGAGGTCTTCGCGAAGTTGCTACCGGACATCGAAAGCCCCTCGGAGGAAGATGCTGTCGCGTTGTTTGCCGCGAAGAACCTGCTTCCCGTGCCCTGGGTCGATCCGGTCGACGTGAGCAATGCCGTGCTCTTCCTCGCGTCCGGCGAATCGCGGTACGTAACCGGAACACAAATGGTCGTCGATGCCGGCCTGACGCAGAAGGTGATGTGACCGTGGGACGTGTCGCTGGGAAGGTTGCGCTTGTCACGGGGGCGGCGCGGGGGATCGGACGTGCCCAGGCGGTCCGATTCGCGGAGGAAGGGGCCGACATCGTCGCGGTCGACGTGTGCGCGCCGATCGACACTGTGATCATCCCGCCGGCGACCCGAGCGGACCTCGCGGAGACCGAGCGATTGATTGCCGCAGCGGGTGGCCGAGTGTGCACCTTTGTTGCGGATGTGCGAGATGCCGATGCGTTGCAGGAGGCGGTAGCCGGCGGTGTAGAACGATTCGGCGGCCTCGACATCGTCTGTGCCACAGCCGGAATCACATCGGCAGGTCCAGCACTCGACTTGAGCGACGAGGTCTGGCAGACGATGCTCGACGTCAACCTCACCGGCGTATGGCAGACCTGCAAAGCTGCGGCACCGCACCTGATCGCGCGGGGTTCGGGTTCGATAATCCTGACGAGCTCGATCGCGGGCCTGCGCGGACTGACTGGAGTCGCGCACTACGTCGCAGCGAAGCACGGCGTGGTCGGCTTGATGCGGTCCATGGCGAAAGAGTTTGCTGCGCACAATGTCCGCGTCAACTCGGTGCATCCGACGAACGTCGATACGCCGATGATCCAGAACGACCTCGTGCGCCGCGCATTTCGTCCGGATCTCGCCCAACCGACCCGTGCGGACTTCGCGGCGGCAGCGTCGACGATGAACATGCTGCCGATTCCGTGGGTCGATCCTGTCGACATCGCGAACGCGACCCTGTTCCTTGCCTCCGATGAGGCGCGCTACATCACCGCGGTGACCTTGCCTGTCGATGCGGGGAGCACGCAGCGGTAAGGCTCCACAGACACCGGCCCTCGTCCGACTGCTTCGGCTCGGACGGGGGCCGTATCCAATTCGAGTGCCCAACGAAAGGTAGACCATGACAGCGTCTCTCGATTTCGACGTGACCAGCCGAACCGTCACAGGCGAATACGAACTGCACTATCACGAGGCCGGTACCGGCCCGGTTCTGCTCATGCTGCACGGATCGGGGCCGGGCGTGAGCGGTTGGTCGAACTTTGCCGGCAATTTCCCGGTGTTCGCAGAGCGGTATCGGACGATCATTCTGGACATGCCTGGATTCGGCCGCAGCCCAGCACTGGAGTGGAACGATGTGTACCCGCGCGTCGCTGCCGATGCGATCCGCTTCTTCCTCGACGACCTCGGTATCGACCGGGTGGACATCATCGGAAACTCGATGGGCGGCAACGTCGCAACCGAGTTTGCCCTGGCACATCCGGCCGGGGTCCGCCGGATGGTGCTGATGGGTCCGGGCGGCCTTGCGGTCAACAGCTTTGCGCCACAGGTCAGCGAGGGTTCGCGGCGGTTGTTCGAGTTTCTGGCGAACCCGACTCGGGAAGGCATGGTCGCGTGGGTCGACACGATGGTCGGAAATCCGGCAGTTGTGTCCGACGAACTGATCGACCAGCGCATGGCAAACGCCCTGCAGCCCGGCGCTATTGCCAACACCTTCGCCATTTTCCAGACGTTCTCCGATCCGCGGTTCGCCGACCGTCCCCAGCTGTGGGCAAGGGCCGCGCAGGTGCAGCAGGAAACGCTGCTGATCTGGGGCCGCGACGATCGGATGCTGCCATACGAGGGCGCGCTCTTCCCGTTCCGGCAGATGCCGAATGCCGAACTGCACGTGTTCGCCAAGTGCGGGCACTGGGCGCAGATCGAGCGCAAGGCGGAGTTCGAGCGCCTTGCCATGGAGTTCTTGGGGCGGTAACCCTAGGCGCGGTTGGAGAGTCCATAGACTCTCCAACCGCGCACGGGTGCAAACTCAAGCGTGTGTGCCGCCGTCGATCCGGATCTCGGTGCCGGTGATGAAAGCGCCATCCTCGGAAACGAGCATGGCAATGACGCCGGCGACCGCCGAAGGGTCACCCATTCCTGCTCCGCCCGACTCCAGATCGGTCGGCAGGATGGGGGAGAGCTTGCCGAACAGGGTCCAGTCGGCATCTGCCGGAACGTATCCCGGTGTCGCGTCGGTGATCCCGGACTTGATGCTGCCGGGCGCGACACAGACGGCGCGCAGGCCCGCCTTGCCGTATTCGAGCGACAGTGCGTGCGTGAAGGACTGGATGCCGCCCTTGCTCGCCGCGTAGGCAGCCATGTACGGGTGCGCAAACGACGCCGACGTCGAACTGAAGTTGACGACCGTACTGCGCGGATTGTCGAGCAACGCGGGTAGCGACTCACGCACCGCGAGAAAGGTTCCCGTCAAGTTGATGCCGATCACCTGGTTCCACAGTTCGAGACTCGTGTCGCGAGTGTGGGACGCGCGCAGGATGCCCGCGGCATTGACCAATGCGTCGAGGCCGCCCAGCGCTGCGACGGACTGGCGCACGCCGTCCACGACGGCTGTCTCGTCGCCGATGTTCATCGTCAGGGTGGTCAGGCGGTCGGCATCCGCGTCAGCCGCGCCTGCCCGAGTCCGAACCAGGCCGTCCGCTGAAACATCGGCTGCGACAACGGCTGCGCCTTCGCGCAGCAGCCGCAACGCCGTTGCCTGCCCGATTCCAGAGGCGGCTCCGGTCACCAGGATTCTGTAGCCATGCAGTCGGGTCATGTTCTATTGCCCCATCACGTATTTCAGGGTCGGTCCGGCGGTCCAACCGCCGTCGACCGCAATTTCTGCACCGGTGACATAGGTCGCGTCATCGGAGAGCAGATAGCCGACCGCACCGGCGATCTCCTCGGGAACTCCAACTCTGCCCATGGGCGTGTTCGGGCAATTGCCCTCGCCCACGTGGATTCCCACCTGTGCCGTCATCGGTGTGTAGGTCATGCCTGGATGGACCGAGTTGACGCGGATGCGGTCGGGGCCGAGTTCGACGGCGACGATCTTCGACAGACCACGGACGCCCCATTTGGACGCCCCGTACCCAGCCGTCAGCGCCAGACCCAGCATCCCGGCCGCGGACGAGATGTTGACGATCGAGCCGCCGCCTGCCGCCCGCATCGGTCCGATGACGGACTGGATGCCGTTGAATACACCGACCAGATTGACGTCGAGAACTGCCCGAAAGTGTTCCAGTGGTTCGTGTTCGGTGAACTGGCCGGTGGCGATGCCGGCGTTGTTGACGAGTCCGGTCAGTGCGCCGAACTCGGCGATCGTGTACTTGACGGCAGCGGTCCAGTGTGCAGGATCGGTGACGTCGAGGTGGACGTACCGAGCGTGTTCACCGAGCGCGGCGGCGGTGCGTTCGCCCTCGTCGTCGAGCACGTCGGCGATCACGACGCTGCCGCCACGATCGACGATGTGGTGGGCGAACGCTGCGCCGAGACCGCGCGCGCCACCGGTGACGATGGCAGTCTTGTCGGCCAGTTGGTTCGAGAGATGGTTCATATCAGTGACTTTCGTTGTTGTTGGTCACCCGAGGCGGCCAGGGATTGGCTCGGATCGCAATGCATCCGTGCGTAGCGCACCGTTGCCGGCGGCGCGGTCGATCGACTCGCGCAGGGCGGGACAGGTCGGTATCCACATGCTCCGAACACCCGCCTCGACCTGGGCCGCGAAGCGGGGGCAGGATTTCTCTGCGTCCGTGAGCCATTGGATGCTGGTGTGGGTGGGGCTGTACTTGTCGACCAGTACCCGGTTACCGCAACTGGTGCAGCTGAGTTCCTGCATTGTCGCTCACTCCTACCGCGGACCGGCGGCGTGGCGCGCGCCGATCCAGCCGAACACCATGGCTGGTCCGATGGTTGCTCCCGCGCCGGCATAGTCGTTGCCCATCACCGCGGCCGACGTGTTTCCGGTCGCATAAAGCCCGTCGATCACCCCGCCGTCCGGGCGCAGCACCTGGCCGTGCTCGTTGTAGACGACACCGCCCTTGGTGCCCAGGTCACCCGCAACCATCCGGACGGCGTAGTACGGCGACTTGTCGAGCACGTCGAGCGTCGGCGTGGGCAGGGTCGGGTCGCCGTAATAGTTGTCGTACGCGCTCTCGCCGCGACCGAAGTCGGCATCCTTACCGCTGCGGGCAAAGCGATTGAAGCGGGCGACGGTTTCTGTGAGGGCAGTCGCCGGCAGTCCGATCGATGCGGCCAATTCCGCGACCGTGTCGGCACGGTGCATCAGGCCCGAATCGAACCACGACTTCGGGAACTTCTGGCCGGGCATGATCGCACCGAACTGGTAGCGGCTCTTCGCCTTCCCGTCGAAAATGAACCAGATCGGATCGTGGCGGCCTGCGATCTGTTCGTGGACGAACGATACGTACGGTGCGGCCTCGTTCGTGAACCGCCGACCGAACTGGTCGACGATGATGGAACGGGGGATGGACCGCTCGGAGACGAGGACGTGCATGATTCCGTCGGGCCGCTTGAACGAGGGCATCCACCACGCATCGTCCATGAGATCCAAGGCGGCGCCGACGCTTTCGCCCGCGCGGATGCCGTCGCCGGTGTTGTCGACGGAACCGGCGCTGTAGTTGTCCTTGCCGCCCTCGCGCAAATACTGCTTGCGCATACGATCCCCGTGCTCGAAGCCACCGCTTGCGAGGAGTACGCCGTTTCGGGCCCTGATCGAGACCGTGCGGCCGTCCTGTTCGGCGAGCACGCCGAGGACCCGGCCCGCATCATCGGTGACCAGTGACTGCATCGGGGTGTTCAGCCACAGCGGCACGTTCGCCTCCTTCACCGCCAAGCGAAGCCTGCCGATGAGTGCCTGGCCGAGAGTGTCCATGTGCTTGCGCATCACGATGCTCTTGAACGCACGCCAACCGGTGCCCAGCGCAGCACGTCGACCCGCCCACGTGCGCATGACCATGTTGAGCTTTGCGAACTCCTTCGACGTGATGTACAGCCCCGCAGGAGTGGCGAGAGCGCCTGGGCGCAGGAGCTTTTCGTCCTCGCCGAGCAGTTTCAGGTCGAACGGCAGCGGCTCGATGGTGCGGCCGCCGGGCCGCCCACCCGGCTTCTCCGGGTGGTAGTCGGAGTAGCCACTGCACCACTGAAATCGCAGATGCCTGCTGGTGCGCTCCAGGAATTCCATGGTCCGCGGACCGTAGTCGATGAACGCGTCGATGTTCGACGACGGCACCCGGTCGCCGACCACGGCGTCGATGTAGCGGCGAACGTCGCTTCGCGAATCGGTGACCCCTTCGCTCACGAGCGTCGGGTTGTTCGGAATCCAGATATTGCCGCCCGACAGCGCAGTGGTGCCGCCGTACACGGCGGCCTTCTCGATGATCACGGTGTCGAGGCCTCGATCGGCCGCGGCGAGTGCGCCGGTGAAGCCGCCGCAGCCGCTTCCGACGACGACGAAATCGAACTCGTGGTCCCAGGAACGTGGAATGTTGTGCGACATGGCAAGTCCTCTCAGCCGAGTGTGATGTCGTCGGGTGACCAGAACGCGCGCATGCTGGTGATCCGGGCCTGGTCGTCGAAGGTCATGACGTCGATCGGCTCGATGGTGACGGTCTGTCCCGGCATCTCGGTGCTGACGCGAAAGTGGAACGCGGCGCTGTTGCCTGCGACGCGAAGCGCGAGGAGTTCGGTCTTGACCGTCGCGTTGTCAAGCGCGCTGTAGAAGTCACGAATGGCCGCGCGGTCGACGATTTGTGCGCTGCCGACCGGATCTTCGAGTGTGGCACCGTCGGCGTACAGGTCGGCGATGTCGGCTGCTGGGCCGGTGGCGACAGCGTCGAGATATCTCGCCACTGCCGACCGGATGTCTTGTGCTGCGGTCATTTCTGACTTCTCCCGGTACGCGATTGATGTATTGATTCGACGAAACCACAGTGGGCGCTCAGACGAACTCGGTGCTTCCCGCCCAGCGGGAAGGTCAGCGCTGATCGGTGAACCCGCCGAAGGCTCCGCGGTAGAACAGAAGGGGACGACCGTCGACGGCCACCACGTCGGTAACGCGTGCCAGCACAATGGTGTGGTCGCCGGCATCGTGTTCCAGCTCGACGCTTGCCTCTATGCGCGCCAGTGCCCCTGCAAGCGCGGGTGCGCCGTTTCCGGACAGACGCCAGTCCACGGCCGCGAATTTGTCGCCGCCGCTCACCGCGAACGTCGCGCAGAGGTCGCGCTGGTCCTGCGCGAGGATGTTGATGCACACGTTGCCTGTTGCCCGCAGGAGCGGCCAGGTTGTGGATGTCTTGGCCGGGCAGAACGACACGTACGGCGGGTCGAGGGACGCGGACACCACTGACTGGCACGTGAAGCCCAGCGGTCGGTCGCCGTCGTGTGCGGTAATGACGGCCACGCCGGTACAGAAGTGCCCCATCACCTTTCGTAGCGTCGTGCCGTCGATCGCCCGAACGTCGACGACCGCATTCTTCGAACTCATAGTGCCCTCCTGAAGATGTTGGCATGCACCAGAATCGGAGCTGTCGGGGCTGGATGCCAGGTATGTTCCCGGTCAGCGGCCACTTGCTCTGCTTGCCCGGTACCGCGCATTGCTAGCATTCGAAGGGTGTCAGCGTCCGAATCCGAACTGCCCAACCTTCCGGCTACGAGCTGGGCGGTGCTCGGGATGCTTGCGTTCGAAGAGGAGCTGTCCGGTTACGACCTGAAGAAATGGGCGGACTGGAGCATCGGGTTCTTCTATTGGAGCCCGTCGTTCAGTCAGGTGTACTCGGAACTGAAAAAGCTCGAAACGCACGGGTTCGTCACGTCTCGGGTGCAGAGCGACGACGGTGTACGCGGTCGGCGGCTGTACAAGATCACTCCGGCAGGAACCGACGCCGTCCAGCGCTGGGCCAACGAGGCCCCGATCGACCCACCGGTCCTGAAACACGGTGTCATGCTTCGTATCTGGCTTGGCCACCTGAACGATCCGGAGCGGTCGAAGCAGATCCTGCGCGAGCATATCGATTACGTCGAGGGGATGCGGCAGCGCGCGGCCGCAGACGCCGAGGGCGCTGCGTCGGAGCCTGCCTGGGCGTACCCACGGCTCTCGTTGAAGTGGTCCGAGCGGTACTACGCGGCCGAACGAGATTTGGCGGAGCAGGCGATAAAGGACATCGACGAAGCCGACGCCACGATTCGTGCCGTCAAGGCCGGCAACGATGCCGGGTTTCCGAAGCCCGCACCGGGCGTGTGGCACGACGTCGAGCGCAAAGTTCAGGCAGAACATCCCGAACTGGACTGAATGATCTTTGGGCGCAGTAACGCATCCAGGTCGGTCCACGCGCGCTCCTGCGCCCGACGTGCAATGGTCAGCGCGTTGATCGACATGAATCCGTGTACTGCGGCGTAGCTGCGGTGAATCACTGAAACTCCGCTCGCGCGCAGCGCATTCACGTAGACGGCGCCCTCGGTGGCCAGCGGGTCGTACTCTGCTGTGACGAAAACTGCGGGCGGCAGACCCGACAGTTGGGCCCGCAGCGGCGACGCGGTGTGTTGCTCGCGGTCACGGGTATCGGGGATGTACTGGTCCCAGTACCACCGCATGGCGGACCGCGTGTTGTAGAAGCCGCTGGCGAAGTCGCGGTAGGACTTCGTCTCGAAGTCTGCTGCGAGCACCGGGTAAAGAAGAAGCTGCGCAGAAAGATTCGGGCCACCACGATCCCGGGCAAGCAGCGCTGTCACGGTCGCGAGGTTGCCGCCGGCGCTGTCGCCCGCAACCGCGAGCCGTGTGGGGTCGCCACCAATTTCTGCGGCGTGATCAGCTGCCCATGACGCTGCCGTATACACGTCCTCGGGGGCGGCGGGCCAAGGCTGCTCGGGGGCAAGCCGGTAGTCGACCGAGACAATCACGGCGCCAATGCCGTTCGCCATGCGCCGGCAAAGGTCATCGTGGGTGTCGAGATCGCAGAAGACGAAGCCTCCGCCGTGTGCGAATACCACGATCGGCAGCGGCTCGATGGATATGACCGTGGGCCAATAGATCCGGAGTCGAATCGGCCCCGCGGGTCCCGGGATCCGGCGCTCGGTTACTCGGCGGACCGGAGTCGGTTCGGCGGGCGGACGGAAACGGGCGCGGATCGCGGCCCGGGCTTGGCTGCCGGTCATGATGTCGACCTGCGGAAATCCGGAATCCAGCGCAGGCAGCAGCGCGGCGACCTCGGCGTCGAGCATCAGGCGTACTGCAGGTCCGGCACGGGTGCTACTGCGGGACGAGTCTGGGCCATCGCGCCGCCAAGGCGAATTCGAGCCTGTTGGAGTGTCGGTTGCACACGGACCGGTCCGCCTTCGATATTGCGCCAAATTCCGAGGGCAGCCATGCGCAACGGTGCCGCAAGCTGTGGGTCGAGCTTCAGCTGCGACAACGGGCCGCAGATCGAGACCGCTGCGACAGCTTCGCCGATCTCGCCGATGGGTGCAGCGATACACCCGAAACCAGGCACGGATTCCTCACGCTCGTAAGCAATTCCGTGCGCGCGGACCTTGTCGAGCTCGGTCCGCAACTGAGCGCCCGTCGAAATCGTGTACCGCGTCTTGCGTGCGAGTGGGCCACTTGCGAGCACGGCCCGCAGGTCCGCCTCGGAGAAGCCGAGGATGGCTTTGCCGACTCCGGTGCAGTGCGCCGGGTAACGTCCGCCGATTCGTGTCGGCACCGCGGCGGCCGTTCGTCCGCCGATCTTTTCGAGATATACGACGTCGGCGCCATCGAGAATGGCCAGGTGTACGACATGACCGGTGACACGGTGCAATTCGTGCAGGAAGGGCAGTGCTGCACGGTGCAGGCGGTCCTGGTGAACGGCGAGTGAGCCGAGTTCGACCAACCGCATGCCGAGTTCGTAGTCACGGCCTTGCCTGCGAAGCCAACGCAGGTGCACGAGCCGCTCCAGCATGCGATGCGCGGAGGACCGGGGGAGGCCGGTGCGGCGGACGATCTGTGCGAGGGTCAGCCGGCCCGGGCCTTCGAATGCGTCGAGTACAAGCGACACCCGGTCGAGCACTGCGCTCGGCGTGGTGGCATCAGGCTGAATTGTCATTGGTCCTCCGAGGCGGTGCGGCGGCCGGTACGAGCGTCCGAACTGGGTATTTCGATTAGGAATATACCTATTAATAGCACATGGTGTGGGGCGTGTCACCCCCCGAACGAACGCAAACAGGCCTCCGGATCGTGAATCCGATCCGGAGACCTGTCTGTGGTATTCGAAGAGCCAGCCGCAGGTGCTAACCCTTCGCTGCGGCCCGGCCTGCCCGGCGTCCGTAGAAGCTGCCGTCGCCCAATGAGATCCCGCTGGCATAACCCCAAGCTGCCAGTCCCGACGTGCTTCGTCCCGCCGCGAACAGGCCGGGAACGGTTTCGTCGCTGACGTGCAGCACCTCCGAGTCAGTGGTCGTCTGCAGGCCGCCGAGCGTGAAACCGCCTGTGCTTTCGCGTAGGTCGATGGCGCCGACAGGGGTACCGATGGGCCGTAACCACTCGGGCTTCTTGTGCAGTAACGGATCTTTGCCCAGCGCCGCGGACTGGTTGTATGCAGTCACGGTCGATTGCAACGATCCCGTGGCCAGTCCGATAGCTGCCTCCAGTTCCGCCACCGAGTCGCACACCCAGGTGGGCGGGCGCAGCAACATGGGCGTCGCCGACGGTGCGGCCAGTGCCTCTTCGTGCGCGTCCCCGTCGATGATCAGAAACGCCTGGTTGTCCTGCTGGAACAACGTCAGTTGCCCGACTCGTCCGGGATAGGTGTCCTCGGTGACGAAGCGTTGTCCGCGGTTGTTGACCACGATCCCGCGCACCAGCAATTGCGGGTCGACGAAGATCGCGACTTCGGCGGCATCCATATGGGCAACCTGCGCACCGAGCGCCTGCGCCATCCGGATAGACCTGCCGTCGTGTTCCTCGATCGACGCCGCGGGTCGGCCGGTCAGACGTGGTGCGTACTGCGCGACCATTGCGTCGTTGTAGGCAAAGCTGCCGGTCGCCAGCACGACTCCAGTTCGGGCCTTGACCGTGACTTCCCTGCCGTATTGCCGCGCAACAACGCCGACTACCCGCCCATCCTCCGTGGTCGTCAGGCTTTGCACACGCGTGTCGTACGCAGCCTTGACGCCGAGTTCGGCAGCGGTGTCGGCGAGCGGCTTCATGAGCATGTAGCCGCCGCCGCGTTCACCCGTGCGCTTGCCCGCCATCTGTGGCACATGTCCGCGCGGCGCCGGAGTGGCAATCGTGTTGAACGGGTGCGCGTTTTCACCACCGCTGAACATCAACCCGTCGTCGCCCGGAGGTTCCCAAGCGGGCTTCCCGTAGAAGGTCGGCTTGAACGCCACCCCGCAATCGACCAGCCACTCGAAATGTTCGACGCTGCCTGCGCAGTAGTCGGCAAGCTTCGCCTCGTCTGCGCCCGGCCCCATCGCCGCGCTGAGGAATGCGTGCATGTTTTCGGCGGAATCCTCGAAGCCGCATGCCTTCTGGACCGCTGTACCACCCCCGAGGTAGACGAACCCGCCCGCCATCGCCGCGGCACCGCCCCAGCCGCCGGTGCGTTCCAGAATCAGTACGTCGGCGCCGGCGCGCGCGGCCTCGATCGCTGCCGAGACCCCGGCGATGCCGTAGCCGGCGACTACGACGTCGGCCTCGTAGTCCCAGGTGTCGATCTCTGCGGCCGATCGTGGCCCTATCGACTCAGTCAACGCGGCCCCTTCTACATCGCTGCCAGTGGTTCGCTGGCGGACCAGTCGTGGCCCCAATAGCTGTCGGCAGTAATCTCCTCCGCGGAGTAGTACCGCTCGTCGACTTTCGTTCCTTCCGTGCCGAATTCGACATCCCAGCCGCCTGGAGCGCGGACGTAGAACGACACCATCTTGTCGTTCGTGTGGCGGCCGAGCGTGGACGAAACGGAGAAGCCGTCCTTGACGACGCGATCCAGTGCCTGGCCGACGGCGTCCAGCGTGTCGACCTCGACCATGATGTGGACGAGTCCGGGGGCGCCGCCGTGCGGTGCGGGGCACAGCGCGAGGCTGTGGTGCCGCTCATTGATACCCATGAAGCGGACACGCAGCGGACCGAATTCGGGCGGCGCAGGAATGCGGAACGCGCCGCGGGGGAGAAAACCTAGGACCTCGGTGTAGAAGTCGAACGCACCGTTGATATCCATCACGGGCAACACGACGTGGCCGAGCCCCTGTGCGCCCGTGACGAACTTTGCGCCGAAGGGCGTGACGACAGGACTGTGGTCGAGGACCGCGCCGTGAAAGACTTCGAGAGTGGCACCTGTCGGGTCCTGGAAGGTGATGGCCTCTTCGACGCGACGGGCGTCCGATTCTTCCACCGACAGCGGCTTCACACCGATGCCCGCGTTCTCGACGGCTTCCTGAACACGTACCAGTGCGGCGTGGTCGCGGACCTCCCAGCCGATGGTAACGATCTCGTCGGTCGATCCCGGCACGATGACGATGCGGGCAGCGCGCTCGTCCATCCGCAGGTACAGGGCTTCGTCGTCGGGTCCCTTGCCTTCGGCAAAGCCGAGCACCTCGAAGGCAAACTTGCGCCAACGCGCGATGTCGTCGGTCTGGATCTGCACGTAGCCGAGAGCCTTGATTTCAGTCATTTCTATTGTCCTTAATGATGTTTCGCTGTACACAGGTCAGATCATCGACCGGAGGTTGTCCGGTGGCTCGAGTCCGAGGGAGCTGAGTGCCGACGCGTGATAGACCGTGCTCGGTACGTGGATCGCGTGCGCGAGTCCTGCGTGCGCGTCGCGCCAGTACCGCTGCAGGGGCTTGTCCATGCGCAGTGCGTTGCCGCCGGAGCGGGCGAAGATCTGATCGACAGCGCCGACTGCTCGCCATGCGGCTCGCACCTGGGTCCGGCGGCCCGCGGCTCGGTCGGCGAACGAGACCTCGCGTCCCGAGTCGACGATGTCCCACATCTTGTCGACGTTCGCGAGTATTTCCTGTCGTGCGGCGTTGATGTCGGCAGCTGCCTCGCCGATGGCGAACAGCACGTACGGGTCGTCCTTGACCGCGGTGCCCTGCGCGCCGACGCGGCCGCGCTGGTAGTCCAGATGGGCGGCGAGTGCGCCTTCGGCGATGCCGATGACTGCAGACGAGATGCCGAGCGGAAACATGTTCGACCACGGCATTTTGTACAGCGTCTCGGTCCGGCCGGAATTGCGTTGCGCCGTGCCGTTGATCACCTCGTCGCCGTCCATCACACGGTACGACGGGACGAACGCATCGCGGACGATGATGTCCTTGGAACCGGTGCCCTTGAGGCCCACTACATTCCACGAGTCTTCGACGATCTCGTAGTCCTTGCGCGGCAGGATCATGTGCAACATCCGAGGTGGCAGCGCCATGTTGCCGTCTTTGTCACCCGCCATAGCGCCGAGGAAGATCCAGTCGCAGTGATCGGTGCCCGAGGAGAACTGCCACCTGCCGTTGAATATGTAGCCGCCGTCGACCGGCTTTGCGATTCCTGTGGGAGCGTAGGGTGACGCCATCCAGGTGTCGTTGTCCGCGCCCCAAACCTCCTCCTGCACCCGGGGATCCGCGAATGCCAGCTGCCAAGGGTGCACGCCGACGATTCCGCAGATCCAGCCGGTCGCGGGATCCTGTGCGGCAGCCGCCATTACGGTCTCGGCGAAGGCTCTCGGGTGGGCCTCGAAGCCGCCGTACTGCTTGGGTTGCAGCAGCCGGATCGGACCCGCTGCCTTGAGCTTCTTCGCAGTCTCGTCGGGTAGCCGACCGATCCGCTCGGCTTCGGTTGCCTGGTCGCGGAGCTGATCCGCGATCTCCATGATGTTGTCGAGAACTTGGTTGGGCATGGGCTTTCCTAACGAAGGTATTTTGGCGGGGGAATGCTTCAGGCGTTGAGCTGCAGCGGCACAACACCGTTCGCGATGTTCTCGGCTACTTCGGCCTCCCAGCTCTGGACCGCGCGGTCGGTGTCGATCTCGAACTCGAAACGTGTGGTCATGTCTTCGGTGACGTCCTCCACGTCCACGTAGAACTGCTTGTACCAACGTCGCAACTGATAGACGGGACCGTCTTCTTCCGACAGGAGCGGATTGTCGATGGGCGCCTTGGTCTTCCAGATCTCTATGTCCTGCTCGAAACCCATCTCGACACCCTGCGCGAACATGCCGGCCATGGTTGCCGCCATTTCTTCGGAGACACCTTCAGGCTTCTTCACCATTACGCCGTATTGGAGTACGAAGGAGTTGTCGCTGATCGGGTAGTGGCAGTTGATCAGCACCGTTTCGATCAGCATCCCGTTGGCTTCGCTCCACAGCTTGTCGATCATGTAGGACGGGCCGAAATACGATGCGTCCGAACGCAATGTCGAGTTGGGGTCGTCATAGCTGGTGCCGACGGAGATGTCGTGACGCGGGGTGGTCCGCATGTATTGCGTAGCGACATGTCCCTCGAAGACATTCTTGAAGAAGCGTGGGAACGAGTAGTGCACGTAGAAGAAGTGCGCCATGTCCACGACGTTGTCGACGATTTCACGGCAGTGTGACCCTTCGACCACGAGCGAATTCCAGGTCCAGTCGGTCCACTCGTCGCTGCCGTACCCCTCGATCTCGGGGATCGTGACGTCCGCCGGGGGCTTTCCGCCCTGCGGATCGTTCCAGACGTAGAGCTGTCCGTTGCGCTCGAGCGTGGTCCACGAGCGTGTGCGCGCAATCGGCGGCACACGGCGGGCATACGGAATACCGGTGCACTTGCCGTTGCCGCCCCAACGCCAATCGTGGAACGGACACGCGATCGAGTCGCCCTTGACCGTTCCGAGGGCGAGGTTGCCACCCATGTGCCGGCAGAACGCGTCGAGCACGTTGAGCTTGCCGTTCGACGACTGGAAGACAACCAACGATGTTCCGAAAGCCTTTATCTGATGCGGCTTTCCATCCTGAAAGGTCTTCGACAACCCCAGGCAGTGCCAGCCTCTGGCAAACCGCGTCGGAGCTGCAGCCGCCTCGATCATCCTGACGTCGTCGGCGTTGGACCTGGTTTGCAGCGCCATCATTACCTCCATCTTGTCCACCGGTACGTGTGATGACGCTCATATTCGAACGTCGCGGTCCCGAATCGGCGGGGTCTTCCCAGTGAGCGGACACCTTTCGCGAGGGCAGCTGCCAGCGTCGACCGGCATCCCTGTGGGCGGGAAAGCATCGTTCGAGGTCTGCGCTCACGCACCTACCGTGTGGGCACTCATTGCTCGAAACAGGAGATGGCATGGTCAATGCAGCAGCTGTCGGCACGGTGGGCTCGCCCTTCGTCGTCGATCTGGAGCGCGGCAAGATTCGCGAGTTCGCGCACGCGACACAATCGGCTAATCCCGACTACTGGGAGGGTGAAAAACCCATCGTCCCAGCGACATTCCTGACCACCCAGATGTTCTGGCAGGAATGGGCCGGCCCGGAAGCCAACCCATGGGAATCCGTCGAGTTGGATCAACAGCGCGGGATGCACGCCGAACAGGACTTCGTCTTCTTCGGCCCACCGCCACGGGCCGGTGATCGGCTCATCGCAACGTCGCGTATCGAACGAATCTACGAGAAGGCAGGCGCGCGGGGTGGGACATTGACGCTCGCCGAAATGATCACCGAGTTCCGGGATGTGCACGGGCGACTCGTTGCCGAGGCCTGGCTCACCGGGGTCGAGACGGATCGAAACCCAGCGGAGGCACAGCGATGACTCCCGCGGCTCAGCCGGTCGTGTTCGGGCCCTTCACCCGGACCGACTTCGTCCGCTATCAGGGCGCGTCAGGCGACATGAATCCGGTCCATCACGACGAAACCGTAGCGCGCGCAGCGGGTTACGACGCACCGCTCGCGGTCGGCATGCTGTCGGCCGGTCTGCTCGCGACGTATGCGACCGATTGGCTCGGCGCGCAATCGGTTCGGCGATTTCGTACGCGCTTCAAGCGTCAGCTCTGGCCGGGTGACACGTTGACGTGTACCGGAACCGTTGTGCAGGAATATGTTCAGGACGGAGAGCCGCGCGTGGACGTCGCTCTCGTCGGCACCGCGCAGGGTGGGGAAGTCGCGGTGCAGTCGTGGGCGACGTTCGCCCGACCGATCTCCCACTCATCGGACACTCTCGTAGCCATCGAGGACCGCGACCGTCTGTGATGTGGCTTACACGTCGACCTGCCGAATCTCGGGCGGTGACGTGGCTCTACTCACTCACCCGAAAGGACCCGATGATGGTTACCCGATTGCAGGACGACGACACCAGTCGTCCAGCCGCCGTTGCGGGGCGGTGGACACCGCGTTTGGTGTGCTCGCTGATCTCGATTGTGCTCGTGCTCGAACTTCTTGCGGTGAGCTACCAGATGATCTCGGTCAGCGTGCCTGCGATCTCGGAGCACTACCGAACCACCCAGGGTGCCTGGCTGCTGACGTCTTTCCTGTTGGTGGGTGCGGTCACTGCGCCACTGCTCGGGAAGCTGGCCGACACGCACGGCAAGCGCAAACTGCTGCTGGTAGCGATCGGAGTTTCCGCAATCGGATCGTTCGTCGCGGCGATCGCACCCAGTTATGGCTGGTTGCTCGTCGGCCGAGCCCTGCAGGGACTGCTGGTCGCGTGCTTGTTCCTGTCGTATTCGCTCATTCGTGACGTATACCCGCCGCGCAAAGTCGCCCTCGCGGTCTCCATCGCGACGAGCGGTATGGGCCTCATCGCAATCCCGTCGCCGTGGCTCACGGGCTGGCTGCTCGATACGTGGGGTTTCCGATCCATCTTCTGGATGTTCGTGATTTGCCTTGTGGTGCTTGGCTTTGCGATTGCACTGACGACGGACGAAACGACAGTTCGGCTGCACTCCCGGATCGATCTACTCGGCTCCGTCCTGCTGGGCTCCGGAATCGCGGGCGTCCTGGTCGGCGTGAGTTTCGGTCCGACGTGGGGATGGCGGGCGGGCAGTACGCTCGGGTTCATCTTCGCAGGTGCCGCGCTTCTGGTGGCGTGGCTGGTTGCGGCTCGCCTTGTCCGTGAACCGCTCGTCGACATCACGTTCTTCAGGCAGCGGCCGATCATCCTCACTGCTGTCACCGGAGGCTTGTCGTACGCGAGCACCGCGGTGTTCACGGTCCTTCTGCCGATGATGTGCATGACACCGGAACTGCTGGGGCTGGACTACGGCTTCGGTGTCACCGCAAAGGGCTTCGCGCAGTTCCAGGCGCCGATCGGTGCGGCCGCGGTAGTCGGTGGCCTGATCGTCGGATTCTGCGTCCCGCGAATCCATCCACGCCTCTTCATGGCCGCGGGCCAGCTGTTCCTGGTGCTCGGCGCCGTGCTCACCGCATACTCGCACGACACCAAGGGTGCCTTGATCGCGTTCGCGCTGATCGAGGGTCTCGGCCTCGGAATGACGTATGCCGCCGTCCCGAACCTCGTGATCGCCGCTGTGCCTGCCAAATTGCAGGCGACGACGTCGAGCATGGTCTCCGTGTTCCAGAGCGGACTTGCCGCGATTCTGCCGGTGATCGTATTCACCGTCCTCAATTCGCATATCGCAACTGTGTTGCAGGGCAACGCCTTCTACACCAACGAGGGGATTCGGCTGGGGTTCCTCATCGCCGCGGGCGCAGCGCTCGTCGGCGGCCTTGCGGCACTTGCCCTGCCGGCGCGGAGCAGTCGCGTCCCGGTTCCCGAGTCGGTCGAGCCCGATCGCAGGGGCGACGAGGTGTTGGTCAGCTAGGTCTGCGGTTCGCGAAGGCTCGCTGCACCGAGTTCGTTCGGCGGCGCAGCGAGCTTGGCGCGTCTAAGTTGGCAACTGCACAAGTCGCCGATAGGAGGCTCGATATGGTCGCGACGGCCCATGAACGTCCGCTCCCGGACAGCGGCTGGGTTCCTGTCGAACAGCGCTGGCTCGGTCTGGACAAACGAAGTCTGCGGCCGGCACTGATCGTGGCGGCAATCGGAATCTTGCTCGGCGGGGTACTGCCGCTGGTGAACAACGCTGTTGCGTGGGACAACGAGATTCAGGCCGGAGAGGTCATCGATCTGGGCAATGGGCTGACGGTCGCACCGCCCCGAGGCTGGCAGCTGGAGGGCGGCACCCGTATCGGGGAACCGAAGACCAACCCGGTTTCAGCAGGCGGGTCGAGCGCCTTGCTCGTCAGTGGGGCTGTGTCGGTGTTCATCCGAACCGCGCCGTTCACAGGTGACAACACGGCTTTGCTGAACCAGGTGGACAACAACCGCGAGAAGACGCCGAAGACCTCAGGACTGACGGTCCGCGGGCCAGCTGAGACCCTGACGACGGCAGACGGGAGGCAGGGACTTGTGCAGCACTACACAGGCATCGATTCCGACGCCGTTGTCGCCGTATTCACCTTCCCCGCAGGAGGTTCCACCGCGGGAGAGATCGGCTTGACTGTCGAAGCCGACACGACCGGAGGGCAACTGGCGCCCCTAAGGGACGAACTCGATGCGATGCTGCGTTCGATCAACTGGGCGGACCGGTCATGAGCGCTGAGGTAGGTGCCTCGAAGATCGATCTCGCAGCCTTGGACGAGGCGCGGCGCAACGCAGTGAAAGAGTCCGGGTGGGGGACACCGTTCACAATCGTCCAGCCGCGCAACGCTGCCTTCTGGGTCTTTGCGTGGGGCATGGTCGTCGGCACTGTCGTGCTGTTGCAAACCTTTGTGCCCACCGTGGGCGCCTACGGAATTGCGTTGGGAGCGGGCATCGTGCTTTTCGGGATCTACACGATCCCGTGGCTGATACTTCTGCACCACCACAATCGCTACACCTCGCTCCCCGGGAAGATGCTCTTGTTCGCATTCCTCTGGGGCGCAATTCCCGCGACCTTCTGGATGGGCCTCCAAGCGAACGGCGCCATTCTCGGGCTGTACTCGAAGCTGTTCGGTAATGCGTGGGCGGGGGACTGGGGCCCGGGGTTCACGGCGCCGTTCTCCGAAGAGACTGCCAAGGCGTGCGCTTTGATTTTGTTGCTGGGCCTCGCCCCCAGATTGGTGCGCAGTGCGTACGACGGGCTGATCATTGGTGCGTACGCGGGCCTTGGACTGCAGATCAGTGAGGACATCCTGTATGCGAACAATGCGGGTGCGTCGAGGTTCGGCCAAGACCAGATCAGTGCAGCCATAGGGATCTTCGTTGGGCGCGGCAGCGCCGGGCTGTTCCAGCATGTCCTGTTCAGTGCGTTGATGGGCGCAGCGATCATGTGGGTGATCGGCCGCGACGGTGGCGGCCATCGGCTGCGTGGCCTAGTGCTGATGGCATTCACGCTTGTCCTGCACGGTAGTTGGGATGTCTTCGGCGCCCTCGGAAACAGTGTGTTCGGAACGCCGGCGGGCGGATACCTCGTGATGCTGATTCTGGCCGTTGTCGGATCGACTGTGCTGGTGTGGTGTCTGCGCAAAGCGGCTGTTCAGGAAATGAGTTGGCTGCGGGACCTACTGGCTCCAGAAGTCGCGCGCGGCGTGATCACGGAGCGCGAACTCTCCGCGATCACTGGAGGCCGCAAACAGCGCAAGCAGTATCTGAAGGCCACGAAGGGCGGGCCTCCGAAGCACATTTTGGGAGCCACGATGGATCTCGCGGAGGAGTTGGCCCGCGCGGGTGGTGCCGATTCCGAGCGAGTGGAATATGCACGTTCGGAGTTGGCCCGGTTGCACACCGCAGGGTGATACCGACCGACCCTCCGGAGGAGTATTCGCACCGGATTCCGGGGCCGAAACTCCTCTCGTTTGTTCCGCAGTGCTGTGAGACGATCGCATGATGCGAGTGGGCCTGCACGCGCTCGGGATCGGCACCGGCGCCGTCCGCGAGGTGATCGACGGCGTTGCTGCCGCGGCCGAGCGGAACGGATTCGCGACGCTTTGGGCCGGCGAACACGTTGTGATGGTAGATCATTCGGAGTCGCGCTATCCGTATTCGGACGACGGTCGGATCGCGGTGCCCGCCGTCGCCGACTGGCTCGATCCCTTGATTGGATTGAGCTTCGCGGCAGCCGCGACGAGCACTATCGAGCTCGCGACCGGAGTGCTGTTACTTCCGGAGCACAACCCGGTTCTCGTGGCGAAGCAGGCGGCGACTCTCGATCGGCTCAGCGGTGGCAGATTGACGCTCGGCATCGGCGTGGGATGGTCGAAGGAAGAATTCGACGCGCTGGGGGTTCCATTCCAGCGGCGCGGTGCGCGGACTCTGCAATATGTTGCCGCGATGCGTGAGCTGTGGCGCGAAGACATCGCGTCGTTCGACGGTGACTTCGTAAGCTTCGACAGTATCCGGGTCAATCCCAAGCCCGTGCGAGACCGGCGCATACCGATAGTGTTCGGCGGGAACAGTGACGCTGCGTTGCGCCGGGTCGCGTCGGTGGGAGATGGCTGGTACGGGTTCAACCTCGCCGGCCCCGACGAGGTCGCGGATCGAATTGCCTTCCTGCGCAGTGCCTGCGCGGAATCGGAACGTGACTTCGGCGCGCTCCGAGTTGCTGTCGCCATGCAAGAGGCAGACCCGGCGTCCGCCGCTGAACTCGCCGCGCTCGGCGTGACCGAACTCGTCGTCGTGGAGTCGCCACCGGAGAAGGCAAGCGATGCAGGAGAGTGGGTCGATGCACTGGCGGATCGGTGGATGGCGGACGGGGTCGAAGGCCTCAGTTGAAATCGAACAGCGGCGGCAGCACGATCACGACGACCGCGGCCCACGCCCCGTACACCGGAAGATAGCGGGTCTGCCATTCCTCGAGTGGTGCGAATCCTGACTGTCGCCGCACGAAACGCAACGTGAGCCAGGCCGCCCACACCAGGTTCACAAGCAGCACGGCGTTCATCCCGAGCGCGGTAACTTTGTTGGCCGTTGAGCCGAATTCGGCTATCCGCGTGAGCATTGCGGCCAGCATGACGACGTCGACGGCGAGCGCACTCATGACGAGAAGCAACTGCAGTCGGTCGAAGAGGTTCGGTGGTGCGAGCGGGTCGCGGGCAGAGATTCCGTAGAGCAGCAGCCCCACGACGACGACGAGAATCAGGTCCATCATGATCAGGAGGTCGCGGTCGATGTCGATGACGCTCGGCTTCGTCGCGAACCCGCCAAGCAGCGCCAGCAGCAAGACGATGGTCAGCGGCGTGAAGACCCGCGTCAGCACCGGCGCGATGTTCTCTACGACGCTCTGTTTCGCTTCGACGAGCCACGCCGCGACGATGACCGCACCGGGCACGCCGAACGGCAGCACCCAATCCTCCATCGCCCATTCGACATCGAGGTCGAGTGCTGAGAAGGCGCCGATGGTGAGTCCGATAAGCACGCCGCCCCCGAGCGCGAGCAGCGTCATGTAGACCACGAACTCACCCGTGAACCGGATGAAATCCATTCGGCGCCTATTCGATTGCCAATCGCCACCCACGTATGCGAGGCCGACGGCAAACCACAGCACGATCGGCGCGTGGATCGCGGCGACCACTTCTGTCGATCCGTTCGTGACGAAAGGAAAGAGGTTCAGCACCAGCGCGGTGATCGCGAACGGCGCAACCAGCACCGCTGCCACTCGGACCGAAACCTGCCGTTTCCACGCGAAGTAGCCTGCGAGGAACGGCAGGACGAAGAGGCTCACGTTGAGCGCTATTCTGCGGTCGGGCAGCTGCAGGCCGGCCTTCAGGGCAAGCCCCGCGCATACCGCGAGCAGCAGGACAACGGTCAGTTCGCGCTTCGGCAGCGTTCTAGCGTCGCCGGTCGGCGCGGGCAGCAGGACTAGTTGCTTCCAGAGTCGGTCCGAATGCTCGCGGGCGAACTCGCGGGATATTTCATCGACGTTCCCGAGCCGCTTCACAGCGATGAGAAACGCCTCGTCGGAAGCCAACCCGGCGTCCGACAGATCCGACACCTGGTCGCGCAGGTGGTCTTCCATCTCGTCGACGTCACCGGCAGATATCGCCTGATGCCGCTGAACGTATCCCCGCCACTGGGTGATCTGGGATTCGAGTTCGGCGTCGATTTCCATCATGCCCACCCTTCTGCTGTTGCCGGTGGCAGCAGAACACTGCGCCACACCTGGTTGAGAGCATCAGCGACCACGTCCCATTGCATTCGCCGTTCCGCGAGCATGGCCCGCCCGGAGGCTGTGAGTGCGTAGTGCTTGCGGCGCCTGCCGTTCTCCGACAGCTGCCATGTAGACGCGATGTGTCCCAAGCGCTCCAGTCGATGCAGCAGGGGATAGAGCATGCCGTCGGTCCACTGCATCTGCCCGCCGGAAAGTTCGTTGACGCGCTTGAGAATTGCGTAGCCATAGGACGATTCACCGTCGGCGAGAATCCCGAGAACCAAGGGAGTTGCCGCGGCGGCGACCAGATCCTTCTCGATATACATCGGCCTCCGATACCTAGAGCTGCTAGGCATGAACCCTAGCAGATCTAGGTATGAGGCGGCGAAGCAAACTTACCGGCAGGCTTGCCTGTCGGTTTGTGAAGGGTTAGCGTCGGAGCGTGACCTTCGCAGTGCGGCGAACTCAGAAGGAACGCGTCGATACGATGCGGGCCCGGCTGCTCGATGCCGCGGTCGACTGCCTCTGCGAGACGGGCTACGCGGGCATGTCGACGAACGACGTGGTCAGGCGCGCGGCGGTGTCGCGGGGTGCGCTCGCGCATCATTTCCCGACCAAAGCCGACCTGGTCGCCGCTGTCGCCGAGCAATTGATGGAGCAACGTGCGGCGGAATTTCACGCCCGATTCGGCAACCTGCCGGTGCAACGGCGAACGGGGCCAGAGGCTCTCGACGTGCTGTGGTCGCTGTACGACGATCGTGCGTACTTCGCATTGCTCGAACTGACTGTCGCCGCCCGGAGCGACGACGAGTTGCGGGGAGTGCTGGCCGGTGTGCCGGAACAGTTGACCGAGCTGACTCATACGACGATTTCCGAGTATCTGCCGGATCTGGCGCAAATCCCGTTCATCGAAGACATCGCTCGCGGTATCGAAGCACTGTTCACCGGGCTTGCCGTCCATTCGATCGTCGACGGTGATGCGCGGGGGCGGCATGCGGCGGTGCGTGAACTGATGAAGTTCGCGATTGCGGGCGCACAAGGGTCCTCGTTGCTGAGTTCCATACTTCGTCCCGACAGCCAAAGGAGTTCTACATGACCGATTACGTCGTCCCCGTCCGAAATGTGCGCACCCGGCGCATCGCGTTCTCGTACCCGACTGGCGGCCTGAGCAGGCATTACGTGCAGGGTGACCTCGTTATGAGTCATGCGGTCGCAGTGCTGTCCGCGATGTTTCCCGAAGGCGAGGACTTCTTCGTCCGTGCAGTGAAGCGGTACGCGGACCGTGTCACGGACCCCGAATTGAAGCCCCAGGTAAAGGGTTTCATCGGGCAGGAGGTCACCCACGGCCGCGAACACCGCGCGCTCAACGATCGGCTGCGGGAGATGGGATATCCGACGCGGCTCGTCGACCGGTTCACCCATCTTCTGATGATCCGTACCGACCGCCTCGTCCCCGATCGGTTCCAGCTCGCGGTCACGGCCGCACTCGAGCACTACACGGCAACGGTCGCAGAGCGGTTGCTGACAAGCCCGGAAGCCCAGGAGCTGCTCGGCGACACCGAGGTTCGGTCGATGTTGCTATGGCATGCGCTCGAAGAGTCCGAGCACAAAGCGGTCGCGTTCGATGTCTATCGCCAGACCGGCGGCAGCGAACGTTTGCGCATCGGCACCATGTACCTGGTCAACGTGTTGTTCGTACCGATTGTCGTGGGTTTTACGGCGCTGTCGCTACTCGGTGACCGGGCGTCGTACAACCCCGTTCGCTTGGTGCGCAGCCTTGCCGCACTGCGGCATTCGCCGTTCCTTGCGCGCATCGTTCTCGAGCATCTGCGTGCTTACAACCACTCGGGATTCCATCCCGACGATTACGATGCGGCGGACCTTCTGGACCGGTGGAAGACGGAACTCTTCGGCGCGGAGGGCGTACTGACCGACCACCTCAAATAGCTCGGCCCGAAACGTCTGCGCGGCACGCCTGCACAGTGCTGGAATGGAGCCATGACGGAACCCAGCGCAACCGGAACAATCGAAGTTGCGGCCCCGGCGGCCGCGGTCTACGCAGTGGTGAGCGACCCCGCGCAGCTGGTGACCGTGGCAGAGGAGACGACGAAAATCGTCCACCGGCGTGCCAGGGTCGGCCAGGTCGGCGCGCGCTTCATGGGTATCAACCGGCGTGGCTGGCGCCTGTGGCCGACGTTGAGCAAGGTCACGGATGCAGACCCGGGTAGGCGCTTCGCCTTCGAGGTGGGGGAGTTCGGGATCCCGGTGTCGCGGTGGCAGTACGACATCGAATCCACGGCGACAGGTTGCAAAGTCACCGAAAGCACCTGGGATCGCCGGCCGAACTGGTTCAAACCGGTGACGGTCCCATTCACGGGCGTTCGAGATCGGCCCATTGTCAATGCGCAGAACATCGCGAAAACACTTGCGAGACTGAAGGATCACGTCGAAGGCTCGTAAACGTCGACCGCGATTCACAACAATGTGATGTGAGTCCTGCCCGATACTGCTGTTTCTGCGAATGCGGCGACTCTGCGAGATTGAGATCAATCGATCTCGGCGAGAGGATCCCGAAAGTGCTTGTACGAGCGTGCGCAACGATCGCGGCAACTGCCGTAGCCCTCGGTATGTCAGTGGCAATGCCGACAACATCCGGAGCGGAGCCACAGTACGAAGAGTATGTCGCACTGGGTGATTCGTGGTCGGCTGACGTGACGCTCGTCAACGTGGACACGGCCCACACACCCTTCGGGTGCGCGCAGAGTCGTAGCGACTACCCGAAATTGGTCGCTGCCGCGCTCGCGGTCCCAACGTTTCGCGACGCGACGTGCGGTTCGGCGACGACAGCGGACCTGACTGTGCCACAGCCGCTCTATGTCCCGGAATTGCTCGGGACCAACCCGCCGCAGTTCGACCGACTGACGCCGACCACCGATCTGGTCACGCTCGGTATCGGCGGCAACGATTCGGAGCTTGCGAAGGTCGTCGAGAGCTGTATCGGACCGAGCTGCGTCGATCAATGGGTAGTCGACGGCGTCGATCGCATGTCGCAGAACATTGCGGCTACCGAACCGAAGATTTCGGTGGCGATCGAGGGCATTCGGGCGCGATCCCCGCACGCGCGTATCCTTCTCGTCGGCTATCTCGCCGGAATCTCTCCGGTGACCGGTTGCGTGGCGCAATCGATGATTGCGAATTCGGACTCCGAGTGGGTCGGTCGCAAACTCATCGAGCTGAACGAAATGATCGAGCGCGCGGCGAGCAATGCCGGCGTCGAGTACGTCGACACCTACAGCGGCAGTGTCGGTCACGATATGTGCCAGGCGCCAGGCGTGCGCTGGGTCGAGGGCACGCTACCGATCTCGAGTACGCCGCAAGGACTCGCGATTCCCTTCCACCCGAATCAGCTCGGCGCGGACCATCAGGCTCGCACGGTCGCGGCAGTGCTGGGCCGGTGACCGCCCGTTCGATCTCTCGCCGCACCGTTCTGGTTTCTGCCGCTGTTGTTGCGGCAGCAGGTGTCGTGCGTGCCGGAACCGCTGGGGCAGCGCCGGGCGGACCGGTCGCGTTGCAGGTCGGCCGGGGCATCGCCGATATGACGGGCGAACTGCTCGGCGCGGGCATGAACGGCTACGGAACGCTCGGCCAAACGACGGCCGGACTGCACTTACGGCAACGGGCGCGGGCGTTCGTCTTCGTCGATCCGGCCACGGGTTCCCGCTTGGTGCACGTCACAGCCGAGACGGGCCTGATGTTCCAAAGCATCTTCGAAGAGGTCCTGCGCAGGCTGCACGGCCGATTCGGCGACCTGTACCACCGCGGCAACGTCCTTATCGGCGCGACGCATACCCACGTCGGGCCGGGCGGGAACTCGCACCTGATCTACGACATCACGGCGCTGGGCTTCCGGCCTGCGACCTTCGAGGCCAACGTCGCAGGCATACTCGAGTCGATCTGCAACGCACACGACGATATTGCGCCTGCCACCGTCGGTGTATCGCGCGGCCTGCTGGGCGACGCCGGCGTGCAGCGATCGGCGCCGTCGTTCGAGAACAATCCAGCGAGCGACAGAGCCACCTTCCCGGGCGCGATAGACCCGAACTCGGTGACGCTGCAGGTCTTTCGCGACGGCAAGCTGGAGGGAATCGTCAACTGGTTCGCGACGCACGCAACGTCGATGATGAGTACGAACCAACTGATCAGTACCGACAACAAGGGCTATGCGGCCTACCGCTGGGAGCGCGAAACCGCCGGGATCGACTACCTCGACAACGACAATGCGTTCGTCGCGGCGTTCGCGCAGAGCAATCCGGGCGATATCAGCCCGAACCTCGATCTGCAGCCGGGGGACGGTCCGACGGGCGACGAGTTCGAGAACACCCGCATCATCGGTGACCGGCAGTTCCAGGCAGCATTCGCCCAGACCAGCTCTGGTGCAACAGGAATCGGTGGCGGCGTCGATGTGCGCTGGCGTTATGTCGATATGAGCAACGTCGCCGTGCGGGCGGAGTTCACGGGGGACGGTCAGGTACACCGGACCGGTCCGGCGATGCTGGGTGCAGCCTTCGCTGCGGGCAGCCAGGAAGACGGCGGTGGCGGTGACGATCTGCCGTTCGACGAGTCCGAACGGGGTGGCAATCCGATCGTCCGCGCGGTCAACGAGCAGATCTTCGCAGTCACGCCGGAGTTGCGCGCCATACACGCGCCGAAAGACATTCTGCTGCCGGTCGGCTTGATACCCGGTGCGGTACAACAGGTCCACCCGTTCTACCTTGTGCGGATCGGTGGCCTCCACATCGTCGCGCTGCCGTTCGAACCGACTATCGTGTCCGGACTCCGGTTGCGGCGCAGCGTGTCAGCTGTGCTCGGCGTGGCGGAGGACTCGATCATCGTGCAGGGCTACACCAACGCCTACGGTCACTATCTGACCACGCCCGAAGAGTACGACGAGCAGAACTACGAAGGCGGATCGACGATATTCGGCCGCTGGCAACTGCCTGCCGTCATCCAGATCATGACCGAGATGGCTGCGGCGATGCGAGACGGCAGGCCGATCGACGACGGCTTCGCCGGCCCCGACGCGACGTCGAACGCACCCGTCAGCCCGATCGGTCAGCCACTCGTCGACGTGGCACCACTGGGTCTCGGCTTCGGGGACGTGACGGTCGAACCGGCGCAGGCGGTCTCGGCCGGGACGCAGGTGCGCGCCGTCTTCGTCGGAGCCAACCCGAACAACAACCTCCGGCGGGGTGACACATACCTGACGGTCGACCGCAAGACCGCGGGCGGTTGGACGCGAACAGCAGACGACGGTGACTGGTCGACCAAGCTCCTCGTCGAACAGGACGGGCTTGCTACGACGATCACGATCACGTGGGATATTCCCGCCGGGCAGGAACCGGGCACCTATCGCATCACCTACCGCGGCGATGCGCGCGATATCTCCGGAAGACTCACGCCCATCAACGCAGCCACACGCGAATTCGCAGTCTTACGCTGAGGCGGTGCTGCTGCAGATTCTGAACCTCATCGGCGTCGCCGCTTTTGCCGCGTCGGGCGCTCTCGTGGGCGTCCAGAAACAGTTGGACGTATTCGGAGTGGTCGTCGTCGGCGCGACGACGGGTATCGGTGGCGGCATCATCCGTGACCTGCTTCTCGGGATTCACCCGCCGACCTCGTTGGCCGATTGGCCGAACATCACTGTATCTCTGTGTGTTTCGCTCGTCGTGTTCGTGGCCCATGCCTTTGTGAGCCGACTGTGGAACGCCGTCGTGCTACTCGACGCGCTCGGGATGGGCTTGTTCACCACCGGCGGCGCCAGTATCGCGCTGAATCACGGCGCCGGCGCGCTCGCCGCTGTTCTGGTCGGCGCGACCGGGGCGGTCGGCGGGGGAGTTTTACGCGACATGATCGTCAACGAGGTTCCGCTGCTGTTGAGCCGGGACCTGTACGCGGTGCCTGCCCTGCTCGGTGCACTGGTGGTTGTCGTCGGTGACGGACTCGGCGTTGCGGCGAGCGTCGCGCTGATCGGTGGCACGGTTCTCGCGACCGGGCTGCGCCTGATCGCGCTGTGGCAGAAATGGCACCTGCCACAGGCACGGTGAGCTCAGAGGAACGATTTGCCCTCGCCCCGATACGTGGGTGCACGGCCGACGATGCGGTCGCCGTCCACGAGAACCAGTTCGTCGACACGCTCACACAGTTCGCCCGCCTTGGTGTGCCGGAACCACACCCGATCGCCGACAGCGAGGTTCGCTGTGGCCGCGCCGGTGAGCGGAGTCTGGACTTCGCCGGCGCCTTCTGTTCCGGTGAGCCGCAGTCCTTCCGGCCAGGTCGGGGTCGGGAGCCTGTCCGCGCCTGCCGCTCCGGAGGCCACCCAACCGCCGCCGAGAACGGTCGCGAAGTCGGGTGTCGGCCTTCGCACTACAGACAAAACGAAAAAGGCGGCAGGAGTCGGGTGAAACGCTCGATAGGTGTCGAACAAAGTTGGACCGTACAGCCCTGAGCCCGCGGCCAGTTCGGTGATTGCCGTTTCCGCCGAGGTAGTTTCGAGGCTGCCGGTACCGCCGCCGTTGACGAACTCCAGTCGCGCGATGTCGCGCACTGCCGAGATGACGGCGGACCTCCTCTCCCGCAGTTCGTTGATCGACGCCTGTTGCATGACTCGAATCCCGAGCCGCCGCAGGGGCGAACCGGGCGCGTTGTCGCCCATCCCGGCGACCTGGCCTTCGTAGCTCATCACCCCGACGAGTCGGAAGCCTGCCCATTTCGTGACTGTGGCGGCGAGCTCACGCGTCGCGTCGACCGAGTGCAGCGGTGAACGCCGCGCCCCCAAATGGATTCGGCCGTCCAGCAGTCGCAGCGAGGCATCGAGGTCGAGACAGATCCGAATCTCGTTGTGGTCAGGTCCGATTGCATCTGCGATGAAGTCGAGGTGCTCTGCCGAATCGATCATGAGGGTCACGCGGTCGGCGAGCATCGGGTCGGCCGCGAGTCGGCGCAACGCCGCGGTGTCCGCCGTCGGGTAGCCGACGAGGACGTCGTCGAATTCGGCTGCCAGCCAGAGGGCTTCGGGCAAGGTGAAGGCGAGGATTCCTTCGAAGCCTGCCAGATCCAGTACCGCCCGGATCACATTGCGGCTGCGAATCGACTTGCTCGCCAACCGAATAGGCTTACCACCCGCACGACGGACCAGGTCGCGCGCGTTGGCGCGGACCGCGCCGATGTCCAGCACAGCGAACGGCGGCTCGAGGCCCGCGGTGGCGGCCTCCAGGGCTGAGTAATCCGAACCCGCAGCGGGTCCGGTGAGATCGATGCCTGTCGTATGCATCGTCACGATACTGCCCCGAGCACGCGGTCGAGGTACGGGTTGGCGAACACACCGGTCGGGTCGAGTTCGTTTCGGAGGGAGACGAATTCGTCGAATCTGGGATAGCGGCTCCGTAGCGCCGCCGCGTCGAGACTGTGCATCTTTCCCCAATGCGGTCGACCGTCGACCGCCGCGAATACGGCCTCCATCGCATCGAAATACCTCTGGTACGGCATGCGGTGGTACTGATGGAAGGCAATGTAGGCACTGGTGCGCCCGGACGTGGGCGCGAGTGGAATGTCATCGCTCGCAACGAACCGCACCTCGAGTGGGAAGGCCACCTTCTCGTCGTGCGAATCGACCCAGTGTTCGATTTCTCGAAGCGTGTCGACGACGTGCTCGCGCGCGAAGGCGTACTCGCCCTCGTTGAACCGGACGTCGCGGCGCGATGCGAACACCTTGTGCGAGAGATCGATTGCGTCCCTGCTGGAGATCGCCGCAGTCACGACACGGGTGATCGGGGGAACCGCGCGCGGGAACCTGGTGCCGACTCGGAGCAGGCTTTCCAGGGCGGTGTTCGTCAGGAAGTCGTCGACGATCCGCTCGTGCAGGGCGCTCGTGGGGCGCAGCGGGGTGTCCGCGGGTAGTCGGTTGCACCGGCGGGTCAGCGCGGTCTTGGTGTGCGGGAACCAGAAGAACTCGAAGTGGTCGTTATCGTCGACGAGCGATTCGATTTCGGCGAGTACGTCATCGAGCGGTCGCGCCTCCTCGATCACGTGCAGGGCGTACGCGGGCACGCATTGCAGCGTCACCTTCGTGATCACGCCGAGTGCGCCGAGTCCCACGCGAGCCGCGGAAAACAGGTCGGGCCTTTCGCGTGCGCTGCATTGCACGGTAGAGCCATCGGCCAACACGAGTTCGAGTGCGCGGACCTGCGTGGCCATGCCGCCGAAACGGACGCCGGTGCCGTGGGTCCCTGTGGATATCGCGCCGGTGATTGTCTGCCTGTCGATGTCGCCCATGTTCTCGAGTGCGAGTCCGTGCGCGGCGAGCAGCGGATTGAGAATGTGCAGCGGCATGCCGCCTTCGACGGTGACGAGCCCGCTTGCCGGGTCGATATCGATCAATCCGGCCAGCTCGGTCATCCGCAGCAGTGCCCCGTCCGGCACGCCGATCTCGCTGAACGAATGGCCCGATCCGCCAACCTTCACGCGCTGTCCGGCATGTGCCGCCGTTTTGACCGCGGTTCCGACTTCCGCGGTCGTCGCAGGCGCAAGTATCTGTGTGGGCTGGGCTTCGAGCCTGCCACTCCAGTTCTGCCAGCTGCCGCTCATCGTCGCTCCCGTAGTCGTCGTGGATAGGTACAACGGTTCCAGCCCGTGGCGTCGATGGGAAACACCTGCTGGGTCACGCATTTACAAAGAAATGTTGTGGATCGGCCGTACACTCTCTGGTTGTGGATGTCTCCACCAGGAAGCTGCGCTACTTTGTCGCGGTCGCTGAGGAACTGCATTTCAGCCGGGCGGCGGCCCGGCTGTTCGTCGCGCAGCAGGCGCTGTCGAAGCAGGTCCGCGAGCTGGAGAACGATGTGGGCGTGCAGCTTTTGCGGCGGACGACGCGATCGGTCGAATTGACCCCCGCAGGTGGAGCTTTTCTCGTGGCTGCGCGAAAAGCGCTCGAGGCGATCGATGCCGGCGTCGAGTCGGCGCGTCGTGCGGCGTTGGGCGACGGCGGGGTCCTGCGGTTGGGCTTTCTCGTCGGCGGTGCGCTCGAACTGGGCAATCCGATCATCGCGGAGTTCTCGAAGCGGTTTCCCGGCGTTCGGCTGGACCTGCGTGAGTTCGGATTCACCGATCCCGCAAGTGGATTGGCCGATGGCTCGTCCGACGTAGCATTCGTGCGGCTACCGGTAGGCGTCAGTGAGATCGACTACGTGCCGCTGTTCGTCGAACCGCTGGTTGTCGGCGTGGCGACCAACCACCGTTTCGCCGAACGGCCCTCGGTGTCCATCGACGAGATGTTGTCGGAGCCGATCGTCGTCGGGCGGACGGCTGACGATGTCTGGCGCCAATTCTGGACTCTGGACGCATATCGCGCCGGCGCCACCGCGGCGATCGCGGGGCTTTCGAACTCCGTGACCGAGGAGGTCGCGATCGTGGCGGCCGGGGTGGGTTGCACGGTCACCGCGGCCGGATCCCAGCGATACATCCCGCATCCCGCGATTCGGTACCTCCCGATAACGGGCGCCGAGCCCTCGATCCTGGTTGTCGCGTGGCCGAAGGGCAGGCGCACGGCACTCGTCGACAGCTTTGTCGAGGTCGCTCTCGCGGTGCGGGACCGGGAAACCGATATTCTCGCGCTCATCGAGCGGCCGTTCGCGGGTGCCGGAGATCTGGCTTAGGTGCCGGCACCGGTGATCCGTGTGAAGAGCAGAACGAGTTGATCGGTGACCTCGTCGGGTGTGAGGTCGAGGTGGCCGTCGACGCTGGCCATCGCGACTTCGCCTGCGGCCCCGGCAAATGCGTAAGCGAGGAGCCGGCGAGTTGCGAGTTCGGCCGGATCTTCGGTGTGGTCCGCATCGACGGTCAGCCAGATCTCGACCGCCCTGTCGATGAGCTCGTGCCGGCGCCGGGTGAGCGAGCCCGAATGGGTCTCCACGACGAGGAGGCGGGTCAGCCGCGGGTCTGCCTGTAGGGCGTTCATACCCGCTTCGATCACCGGACGCGGATCGCGCCAACCGCTCGTCGCGATAGCCGGAACGACCGCGCCGGCGAGAATGGCAACGGCCTGCTCGAGAACCGCGTCGATCAAATGTTCCAGCGACGCAAAACTTTCGTAGAAATAGCGCTTCGTGAGGCCGGACGTGTCGCAGACCTGCCGAATGGTCACGCTCGCAATGCCGACGGTCCCGAACAACTCGACTCCCGTGTCGATCAGCAATTGCCGACGCCGACTCTGCCGTTCGTTCGCGCTGACGCCGCGGAAGGGCCGAATGAGCTCGGTCCTTGCGGTCGGCTGACTCATCGGAGGCGCCCCTTCTGTTGTTGACACCGCTTGGTATCAAGATTAGCGTCACGAATGTTGATACGACGTGGTCTCAACTTTAGTGGAGGATGCCGTGGACGTGCCCAATCCCGCCGGAATCGTGATCGACCAGGCATTCGATCAGCTGATCAGAAAGCGCTTCTTCAAGGGCGTGCGTTTCGACGAACCCAGCGGAGATCCGGGCTGGTTCGGTCCGCACAGTCCCGTCTGGTATGTCCACGAGCACACGCCCGCGATGATTCTCGGCCTCGGCGCAGCGGCAGTCATCGAGACACTGCATCCGGATTTCGCCTGGATGGGATACGACCATTCGCGCGCGGTCGAGCGCGTCGCGGGAAGGCCGACCGGCGGAGTCGACCCCGAAGGCCTGTTGGTGCGTGGGGGACATTCCTTCTCGTTCTTCATGGCCGTGGGCCACGGTCCGACGCCTGCAGCCGACCGTGTCACACGCGCTGTTCGGGGAATGCACAACAAGGTTCGCGGCGTGCGACCCGACGGCCGAGCCTACGACGCCGACGACCCTGAGACGTTGCGCTGGGCATATGCCACCGTCGTCTGGGGTATCGCCACGGCCCACGAGCGGTACCACCCCAGGCCGCTGACTGGTGCCGACCTCGACGAGTACTACCGCCAGTTCGTGAAAGTCGGCGAAGCACTGGGTGGCGTCGACCTGCCTGACACCAAAGTGGCTGTTGCCGAATATCTTCTGGATTCGGTCCCGCTGATGGGGGTGACGATGCCGACCGTCGACCTGCTCACATCGCTGAACTCGCGCAGTACCCCGCTACCCGTCCGCGCGGTGACCGGGTTGGCCGAGTGGGCTCTCCTCGACCTGCAACCGGGGTGGGCGAAGAAGCTGCTGCGCGTGCCGCACTACAGTCCGCCGACGGTCATAGCGCGGCGTGCAGCCGTGTGGAGTGGGCTCAACGCAGCGCGCTACGGGGCGGGACCGCTGCGCGAGGTACGGCAGTCGCGTCAGCGAGTGAATCGGAAGCGCGCCGAGACGACCGCATTGCACGTTGCCTGAGTTCGCCCGGACCGCGCGACGTGGGTCGTAGACTCGCAATGATCCGGTCCCGACGAAGGGAGCCACCGTGGTGTGTTGTGCGCTCGCGACCCTGCTGATCGCGTGGGCTCCACGGCTGTGGCGAAAGTTGACCGGCCGTGGCAGGCAGCTCGAACCGTTTGCGCCGGTTGCCTACCGCGCCGGTCCGGGCGAGGTTGTGCAGCAGGTACGGGCGCCCGAGCGCGAAGATGTGCCGGCACCGCCCGATGGTGGGTGGCATTCATATGTATTGCGTTGTGCGGCAGCTGCTATCGGGATCTACATCGGTGTCGTAGCGTTGCTGATGTACCTGTCCGTCGGGCACGACATGGCTGCCGCGGGGGCCTGGACGAGCCGGACTACCTTGCTCGCACTCAGCGCGATTGTGGGGTTGTCCGCAGAGCAACTGGGCGGACGCGAGCTGACCGGACTGCCGCGAAGGCTCGCGATCGGTGTGGCGTTGCTGGTCGGTGGCGCGATGTGGCTCCTCCTCGGCCTGCTCGACATGCACTGGTTCGTCTTGTTCCATTTCACGTCATTCGGTGACGCGTTGTTCCACGGCGTCGCCGTTGCGGCAGCAGCGGCCGGCTTGACCATGCTGCTGTCGCGGCCCGATCCCACGCCCGCTCAGCGAAGTGCAGGCCTTGTCGAAAACAAAGTCGAAATGAGAACAGCATGATTGCTCCGACGTTCGAGTCGACGCCCGAAGAACTCGCAGTCCAGCGTCATCAGCTCGACCTTGCATTGCAGCCGTTGGACAGTTTCAAAGGATTCGATCACCTGGAACAGTTCGGCAGCTCTGCGTATCGCTACCAACTGAACTTCATCACGTACTCGTTGTGCATGGCGCAATTCACCCGGACGCCCGCTTTCACCGGATATCTCGTGGAAGCACAACGCAATGCGATCGTGAAAATGACCGACAAGCGCGTCTGGGCCTACTGGGCAAAGGAAAACCTCATCGGCTACGGCGGCCTGGACCCCGACCCGATGGTGCGCCGAAATGTCATGTACACAGGCTTCTTCGGCGCGATGATCGGCCTGTACGAAACCCTCAATGCCGACCGGAGCCTCTCCGTGCCGGGTGCGCTCACACTCGTGTGGAACAAGAGGAAGAGTTTCCCGTACGACTTCGCCCGCATCTGCGAGGCAATCGAACGCAATATGCGCGAGAAGCCGGGACAGCCGCAATACCCGTGCGAGCCACGCCTTGTTTACCCGATGTGCAACGCCTATGCGATCAACAGTCTCGTCATGCACGACCGCTTGCACGGTACAGCGCACACTGGCGACCTCGTCGACCAATTGCGTACGAGTTATCGACGCGACGGCTGGCTTCGTAAAGACGGAAGGTGGATCGGCGGTGGCACCAGGTCGGGTCGAAAGATCTTTCCGCCGTACCTCGGCAACGATGCCTCGATGGTCTACTGGCTCACCGCCACGATGCCCGACGTCTCGGAGTACTGCTGGAACATCGTGCGCGACAAGCACGTCCTACTCGACGACGCGGGCGAACTCGACTTCAAGTCGGGCCCCACCGAAATGATCGATTTCGGCAATTACGGAATGCTCAAGGGCGACGTCTTCACGCGCACAGCGCTGATGGCGGCTGCTCGCGAGATGGGCGATCTCGAAGCGGCCGCGGCCATCGACAGGTCTCTGCAGCGGCGGCATGCACTCGTCGAAAAAGACGGCCGCCGTAAGTTCAAGGGAGTCTCGAACTGGGCCAACGGATTTCATGCCCTCGCGCTTTTCACACGGCCGGGGGCCGCCCGAGACCTCGTGCTGGGCAGCGTCCCCGCAGAATGGAAGACCGGTCCGATTCTCGCCGACGCGGCGTATCCGGCTGTGCTGGTCGCCAAGGCGGTATCGGACGGGCGCGCGCTCGATCTCGTACTCCGGCCCGGCGCCGAACCGGGGCGGGTGAAACTCGCGGTGGCTCGCCTTGTTCCTGGCACGGATTACCGCGTGACCGGCGCTGTTTCCGAGGTCGTCACCGCGGGTGCCGATGGAAAGGCGATCTTCGACGTCGACCTCGACGGTCGCACCGAGGTCCGGCTCGTGCCGGTCGTCGGCGGTCAGGTCGAGGCGGCCGAGGCAGCGCTCGCACATCACGTTGCTGCGAGTGGATGACCCTTCAGCAGTCCGGCCGGGTCTGTGCGATCCCGCAAGGACCGCAGACGTGTGAGATTTCCGCCGTAGGCGGCCTGAATCTCGTCTTCCGTCTCGCGGAATCCGGGTCTCAGCTCGACGCTGTACACGCCGAGTCTGTGGGGTGCGAGCGCGGCGAGAGTATTTCCCGCCCACGCCAGGCAGGCATCGCCGTCGTCCTCGGGTGACCAGATCGCATTCAACGGAATGTTCCACTCGCCCTTGCGGCCCCAGAATGCAGTTGCCCCGTCGTCGACGTCGCCGAGAGCGCCGCCCGTGTGCTGGAAGTCGATCCGGCAAGCCTGTGTGGGTGCCGCCCGGATCTGCTCGGCCAACGCGTCAGCGACGGCGGAATCCAGTGTCGGTCCGACGAACACGGACTTGCCGAAGAAGGAGCCGCGCAGATCGGCGGGTTCGGGTAGCTGGATCGGTTCGGGTTCGGCACCGTTTGCGCCTGGAATTGCGAACTGGGGGAGGCCGTCGAGGTACGTGCCGCTCATCTCCGAGCGGTAGAAGGCGTCCCGCTTCGAACCTCGGGTGACCGCGGTCGTAGCCGCCCGAGCACGATCTATGTCCTGCGCGTCCTGGCTCGCGCATGCGGTGAATACGAACAGAACCGGATCGTTCGGCGAGAGTTCGGTGTAGCCGAGGACGGCGCCCATCGTCGTATCGCGGGGGAGTTCGGGTGCGACGCGGAAGTATTCGGGGAGTGCGTCGAGTCCTACGACCGCCCGGTCGACCCACATCGGTCCGACCTCGTGCGTGCGGAGCACGGCCGAGGTGACGACACCGAAGCTCGGTGCGCAGCCGCGGACTGCCCACCACAGGTCGGCTTCGGTGCCGGAACTGTCTTCGGACAACCGGACCACGTCGCCCGATGGCAATACCAGTTCGACCTCCACGAGGTGATCGAGTGTCAACCCGAGACTCCTCGTGAAGTATCCGACGCCACCACGGGTGGCGAGTCCGATACCGGCGTGACCGACGATGCCGACCGGCACCGCGCGACCCGCCGGCGCAAGAGTCCGGAGCATGCTGCCGACGGTGGAGCCGCCTTCGAGCCTTACTCGATCACCTTGTGGGCGTGCGGATTTCAATCTTGCCGACAGGTCGAGCATGACCGTGCCGTCGGCGACGCAGTTCGAACTCAACCCGCCGCCGCGGACGTTGACCGGGCACCCCGTCGCGGTGGCGATGCGCAACACGGCCGACACGTCGTCGACCGTTTCCGGCTGCACTACGCAAGCGGGATGGCGTCGTGATGCGTCGGGAAAGAAGACCCGACCGAGTGCGTTCTCGTATCCGCGGGTCCCAGGCTGATGCGCGCGCGAGCCGAGTTCGGATTGCAACCGGTCGACGCACTCAGAGGACCGGTTTTCGATGTCGGCCGTCACGGGTCCATCTTGGCACCGATCGGTCAGTGCGTGGTCGCCTTGCGATGTTCGTAGTCTGCGAAATCGACTGCGCGGGTGGCGCGGGTGTACGCGACATGCGAGCCTGGCCAGACAGCGGTCACCTTGCCCGCATCGGTGTGATACCAGCCTGGGCAGCCGGTCGTGAACACTGTGCCGCCGAGGGCGTCCTGCAGCTTCTCGTTGAATTCGTCTTGCACGTCCTGGCGAATATCGAGCCAGCCACCTTCGGCGCCGATGCGCTGGATTGCGATACGCGCGTACCTGGCCTGCTTCTCGAGGAGGTAGGTGATCGTGTTGGTCAACGAGCCGGTGTTCGGGCCGTACATCATGAACAGGTTCGGATAGCCGGAGACGGTGATGCCGAGGAATGCCTCGGGTCCGTCCTTCCACTCAGTGTGCAGCTTGCGTCCGTCGCGTCCGGTGATGTCGATCGGCGCGAGGTACTCCGACGGAGTGAACCCGGTGCACCAGACGATGATGTCGGCCTCCACTTCGCTACCGTCCGAAAGCACCAGGCCCTTCTCGGTGACGCGGTCGACGCCCGCGGAATGCAGGCTCACATGATCGCGGTCCAGCGTGGGATACCACTTGTTGGACAGCAGCACCCGGTTGCAGCCGAAGCGGTAGTCGGGCTTCACTTTTTCGCGCAGTTCGGGATCGCGGATCTCGCGGAGGATCTTGAGCCCGAGCCACTTCTCGAACGCAATCTGCCCGATGTACGCCTTGCGAGAGATCAACGGTGCGCGCGATTCGTACCAGACCCATTCGACGTTGTGCTGCAGGCGAGCAAGCCCCGGCACCCTCCGCAGCATCGAACGAATCAGCGGGTTGGTCTGATGATCCCACTTGTTGCCGACCCAATAGGCCGAGCGCTGAACGACATGCAGGTCGCTGACCTGATCGGCGATTGCCGGCACGATCTGCACCGCACTAGCGCCGCTACCGACGACGGCAACCTTCTTACCGGTCAGGTCGACGTCGTGATTCCACTCCGCGGAGTGGAACTGGTCGCCTGCGAACCTGTCCATGCCTTCGAGGTTCGGGATCTTGGGTCGCGAGAGCTGACCGGTCGCGCAGATCAGCGCATCGAAGTGCTGAACCTCGCCATCCGCGAGTTCGATGCGCCACCGTGCGGCGGACTCGTCGAACGACGCAGAGACGACTTCGGTGCCGAACCGGATTTTCGGCGTGACCTTGTACTTGTCTGCGGTGCGTTGCAGGTAGGCGTGGATCTCGGGCTGCGATCCGAAGCGTTGTGACCATTCGGATTCGAGTTCGAAGGAGAACGAGTAGATCGGCGAAGGTACGTCGCAGGCCGCGCCGGGGTAGGTGTTCGCGCGCCACACGCCGCCGACCGAGTCGCCGCGCTCGAAGACCGTGTAGTCCGCGATACCGTTTAGGTCGAGCTCCATTGCTGCCGCGAGACCACCGAATCCAGCGCCGATGATCGCTACGGTGGGGGTCGATGTCGTCATAGTGCAAAGGTATTCTTCGTGGCCGCTCAGTCTGTTGTCCCGAGAGGGCGTACCTTTGACATTTGCGGACACTTCGAGGGAGCAACTGACGAACATGCCTGCCTGGGATCACCCGAGAAGCCTCGCTGCGGCGCGGATACTGGTCGAACTAGGTGTCGAGCGCGGGCTGCCTGCCAACGAGTGTCTCTTCGGGACAGGACTGAGCGTTGCTGATCTAGGCAACGTCGAAATGCAGGTCGAGGCCTGGCAAGAACTCACGATTGCGCGAAACCTCATCGCCCACCTCGGCGACACGCCGGGCCTCGGCGCCGATGCCGGCCGTCGCTACACATACGGCTCCCTCGGCATCTGGGGTTACGCGTTGCTTTCCAGCCCGTCGGTGCGCGAGGTCATCCGGCTCGGCGTCCGCTACGCGGAGTTGTCGTTCGCGTTCATCAAACCGATCATCGCGGAGAACCCGCAGCGGACGGTCGTCATATTCGACGACGCAGAGATTCCGCTCGACGTCCGGGCGTTCTTCGTCGAGCGCGAACTGGCAAAAATTGCCACGCTGCTGCCCCTGGCGATCGGTGCGCGCCGTGGTGTGCACGCCGAGACGTCGTTCACGGGAGATCGAGCCGCGGCACTGCGTAGCCGGCTGGGTGAACTCGAACTGCGGTCCGGCGAAATGCAACATCAACTCGTGTTCGACACAGCCATCCTCGACACCAAGTTGCCACAATCCGATCCGGTGGTCGCTCGGGCGCTGGAACAGCAGTGCACCGAATTACTGGAACTGCGCCAGAAACGCCGTGGCACCGCTGGGCGAGTACGGTCGCTCGTCCTTGCCGAACTCGACACGTCACCCACGGTCGAAGATATCGCTGCTCGCATCCACATGGACGAGCGAACTCTGCGCAGGCGTCTGGCGTCCGAGGGAACGACCTACCGCGAGCTTCTCGACGAAGTCCGGTCGACGATCGCTGCGCAACTGCTCACCGTCGACGGCCTGACCTTGAACGACATTGCCGGTCGACTCGGCTACCACGATGCCGCAGCATTCAGCAGGGCTTACCGGCGGTGGACGGGGACGGCTCCGCGGCACACGCGTTCGGCACAACTGGAAAGGCAACGTCTGTGATGACCGAGATCGATTCGACCTCCTTTACCGAATTGACGCCGCTGGCGTTTCTGGAACGGTCGGCCGCTGTGTTTCCGGAGAAGGTTGCGATCGTCTACGGCGAGCGACGGGTCACCTATCGCGAATTCGCGAACGAGGCGACACGGCTTGGAAATGCATTGCGCGCCAGCGGTATCGAGCAGGGCGACCGTGTTGCCTACCTCTTGCCCAACATTCCGGAAATGCTGGTTGCCCACTTCGGCGTCGGCCTCGCAGGTGCGGTGCTCGTCGCTGTCAACACACGCCTCGCGCCGGCCGAGGTTCGGACGATCCTGAATCATTCAAGGGCCAAGCTGCTCGTCGTCGATTCCGGTTTGCACGCGAGTGTCGCGCCCGTGGTGGGGGAGTTGGAGTCGGTCGCGGAGGTCGTGACAGTGACAGACCCGGCGTCCGGCGCAGATCCCGACGCAGCGGTCGGCGGGATCGGGTACGACGAACTGCTTGCGCGGGGCAGCGACGACCCGCTGCCGTGGACCACGCCCGACGAGCGGGGACCGATCTCCATCAACTACACGTCCGGCACGACAGGAAAGCCCAAAGGTGTTGTGTACCACCATCGCGGCGCGTACCTGAACGCGCTCGGAGAGGTGATTCACTCGCGGCATACGCCGGAGTCTGTGTACCTGTGGACTCTGCCGATGTTCCACTGCAACGGGTGGTGCACGACCTGGGGCGTCACGGCGGTCGGTGGCACCCACGTCTGCCTGCGCGCGGTGGATGCCGACCGCATCTGGGACCTGATCGATACCGAGGGCGTCACTCATCTCAACGGCGCGCCAACAGTGTTGGTGACGATCGCGAACGGCGCCAAAGCGCACAAGCTCGAAGGTGGGTTGATCGTCACAACGGCGGGAGCGCCGCCGAGTCCGACCGTCATCTCGACGATTCAAGGTTTCGGCGCGACGCTCGTGCACGTCTACGGGCTCACCGAAACGTACGGTCCGTACACGGTGTGTGAGCGCCAGACCCATTGGGCGGAAAAGGATCCCGACGAGGTCACCCGACTGATGGCGCGACAGGGAGTCGGATACGTTGTGACCGACGGCGTACGTGTCGTAGACGCCGACATGAACGACGTCCCGCGCGACGGGGAGACCATGGGCGAGGTCGTCATGCGCGGAAACAATGTGATGACAGGGTATTTCGAGGATCCAGCCGCGACCGCGAAGGCCTTCGAAGGTGGCTGGTTTCACTCCGGCGATCTCGGCGTCATGCATCCGGACGGCTATATTCAGCTACGGGACCGAGCGAAGGACATCATCGTCTCGGGTGGCGAGAACATTTCGACCATCGAGGTCGAGGCCGCGTTGGATTCGCACCCAGCGGTCCTCGAGGTGTCGGTAATCGGTGTGCCCGACGACAAGTGGGGTGAGCGGCCGAAAGCCTATGTGGTGTTGCACGATGGTTCGACTGTCAGCGAAGCCGAGCTGCGCGCCCACGCGAAGACGCAGATCGCGTCCTACAAAGTGCCTGATGCGATCGAGTTCATTGCCGCCCTGCCGAAGACGTCGACAGGCAAGATCCAGAAGTTCACCCTTCGCGAACGTGCCTGGGAGGGCCAGGAATCGCGGGTCAACGGTTAGTCGCGCCGGTCCTATTCGCCGGCGAGGATTGTCCGCAGCCGCGCTGTATCCTCCGTCGTCCAACCGGCGGGTTCGAGAATTGCCGCCCACGCATCGGCCAAGTCGGCACGGAAGGTGTGGCCGTGTCCCTCCGGGACGCTGTTCGACACCGCCATGTCGGCCGATACCTGCAGAAACGTTACGAAGGGGAACCACCGCGTCGAAGGCAATACGTCGTAACCGCGCTCCTCGCGTAACCAGTCGGGACGTTCGTAGATCAGCTTGGGTGTCCACCACGTGATCGGGTCCGACGGGTGCTGGAGGTAGATGACCCGAGGCTGCGGCCACGCGGTGTCCGGCCGGTCGAGGTCCGCAGGCCGCGCCACGAAGCGAACAGTCGTGCCGTTGCGATAGACCGGCAGCCACTCGGGGGTCCCGGAATCGCGATCCGCGGTGAAGCGCGACCACAGGACGTTGCTGTTCGGTGCTCCGACGAAGAGGGCGCCGTTGGTTCGGGCCGCTATGTCGGCCGCACTGTCGAAGGCTGATTCGCCGCCGAACGACCCGAGGCTCTCGCCGAAGACGACGAGGCGCGGCCTGCTTTCCGCGGGCAACGACTCCCATCTGGCATGAACGGCATCGAACAGAACGCGGCCGGCATCACGCGCGCGGTCCTGGTCGACGAGGAAGGAAATCCAGCTCGGCAAGTACGAGTACTGCATGCTGACGAGCGCGGTGTCGCCGTTGAACATGTATTCGAGAGCGGCGGCAGAGCTTTCGTTGATCCAGCCGCTTCCGGTTGTCGTGATCACCCCGAGTACGGCACGGTCGAAGCCGCCGGCCCGCTCGAGTTCGCGGACGGCCAGGTCGGCTTCGGCTTCGATATTCTCTGCCGAGGCCAAGCCCGTGTAGGCGCGCACGGGTTGAGTTGCGGGCCTGCCCGAGAAGTCGGTGAGTTCGCCGACGGTCGGCCCGTTGGCAACAAAGATTCTGCCCTGGCGCCCAAGTGAATCCCACGTGACGAGCGATTGGGGACCCCCGGATCGCTCGACGATTTCGGGCTCCGGTGAGTCCGGACGGTGCTCGTCGTTGAGTTCCTGGAACGACGAATCGAGCATCGAATAGATCCCGCGCCACACGACCCCGTTCACGAGGCCGATGGTGAGCACCAAGATCAGGACGACGCCGATCGCGGCGGACACTCGCGGCGGCGCGATGCGGCCGATCTGACGCCCCGTCCAGCGCGCCGCACGAAGCCAGAGCCGAGACAATGCGACCAACACGAAGAACACGATCGCGGCCACGACCGCTGTGACTGGCCCCGCCCACCATCGCAGGCCGGAAACCTCCATGAGGGAACGCAATTCGTCTTGCCAGGACTCGTACCAGATGATCAGCGGAATCGAGACCACGACGGTGACCGCAGCCAGGATCGACCACGACCGGCGGTCCATATCCCGTCCGAACTCCCGCGGTGCGAAGGCTTTACGCGCGAGCACCGTGACGAGGACGCCGATCGCGTAACCGAACGCGGCGGAGCCCCCGCTGACAACACCCTGGAACATCGGGCCGCGCGGCAGAAGTGAGGGCGTCAAGGAGATCCAGGCGAAAATCACTGCGAGAGCGAGGGCGCCGAACTCGTAGCCTGCCGGTACGAAGCGCGCTGGTGCGAACCGCGTCGTGGGCGCAGTGGGTCGCGCGGACTCTGTCTCGGATGTCATGACGTGTCTCCTACGCGAACATCGGACCTCGTGGCAATCACGATAGACCCGTGGACGGTTGATAGCGGACAAATCGGAAGCTCATTATCGAGTGTGTCTGTGTGCACCCAAATTCATTGCTAAATGTCGAGGTCAATCGCTGATAAGAACCAATATTGGACGACTTGGACTAGACTTCAGTGAACAGTTGTGTACCGTGTAGGCATGGCAGAACGTGGAGCCAGTCCTCAAGTTCCCCGGGTGCGCAGACTGTTGTTACGAGCGGTTCGGCACCTGTTCAGCCCCCTGCGCCCTGACGACTACCTCGAGCTCGTCAACCCGCTCTGGACGACGCGCGAATTGCGCGGCCGGGTCGAGCGTGTGGTGCCGCAGGGTTCGGAAGCCGCCAGTGTGCTTATCCGGCCGAGTTACGAGTGGCGTGGTCACAAACCGGGCCAGTATGTTCGCCTCGGCGTGGTGATCGACGGCGTATTTCACTGGCGCGCATATTCTTTGACGTCGGACCCGAACCCGCCGGATGGCCTCGTCAGTGTCACACCGAAACTCGTCGAGAACGGTACGGTGTCGCCGTACCTCGTTCGTGAGATAGCGCGTGGCGATGTGGTGCGTCTCGGCGAGGTCGAGGGCGTGTTCACTCTTCCTGAGCCCTTACCGCCCAAGCTGCTGTTCATCAGCGCCGGCAGCGGTATCACGCCGATTATCAGCATGCTCCGCAGCTTGCAGCACCGCGGGGAGTTGACCGACGCCGTCGTGGTGCACTCTTCGCACACGCGGGAACAGGTCATGTTTCTCGACGCCCTCGAAGAATTCGACCGGCGTAACGAGGGCATGCGGCTGGACCTGCGGATCACCAGTGATCGCGGCCGAATGTCGCCCGCCGACATCGACGACATCTGTCCCGATTGGCGCTCGCGAACGGCGTTCTGTTCGGGGCCCGGCGAGTTGCTCGACGGCCTGATCGAGCACTGGGAAGGCCATGGCGACCCGGAACGCCTGTATTACGAACGGTTTCAACCGGTCATAGGCGGAAACGGCGAGGGCGAGGGCGGCAAGGTCACGTTTGCGGAGAGCGACGTGACGACCGAATGCGATGGCGGCACACCGATTCTCGAAGCAGGCGAGGAAGCCGGCTTGAAGTTGGCGTACGGCTGCCGCATCGGCATCTGCCACACCTGCGTCGGCACCCTGCGCTCCGGCAAAATCCGTGACCTGCGCACCGGAGAAGTGAGTGAACCGAACGGACAAGCAGTTCGCATCTGCGTCAACACCGCAGAGGGAGATATCGAACTTGCCCTCTGACCGAAAGGAATTCTTGTGACCACAGCAGTACAGAGCCCTACAGCAGTACAGAGCCCTCTCGCTCATCTGAGTGCGGAGGACCTCGAAAAGCTAGCCAAAGAGTTCGACGCGATTCACGACGAGGTGTACGCCGACCTCGGCGATCGCGACCGCCGCTACATCAAGACCGTGATTTCGGTCCAGCGTCAACTCGTGGTCGCGGCCCGAGTTCTACTGTTGGCGTCCAGATCCAACTCCGCGTGGCTCGCGGGCACGGCAGGCCTCGGCATGGCCAAGATTCTCGAGAACATGGAGATCGGGCACAACGTCATGCATGGTCAGTGGGATTGGATGAACGATCCTGCGATCCACTCTTCGGTATGGGATTGGGATACGGCATCGACGGCGCAATCGTGGAAGCATTCGCACAATTACATCCACCACACCTTCACCAATATTCGTGGCAAGGACAAGGATCTCGGTTACGAGATCATGCGAGTCGATCCGAATCAGCCCTGGCATCCCGTCTATCTCGCGCAGCCCTTCTACAACGTGCTGCTCATGGCGTTGTTCGAATGGGGAGTGGCGCTGCACGATACAGATCTCGAGGCGCTCTTGGCGGGCGAGAAGTCGATGTCGGACGTTCTCGAAGACCTCAAAGGTATTGCGGGAAAGGCACGTAGGCAGGTCGTCAAAGACTACATCGGCTGGCCGCTGGTCAGTGCCGCCGCGTTTGCGCTGGCACAGTTGGCCCTCCGTGGCCGCATCGGTCAGCCGTCTGAATCGCGCGTCGCGCGACTGCTACGGAAGAAGTCGAAGCGAGGGCGCGTCGGCGCGCTTGCAGGCACTCTCGACAAGGTCCTGCCTGGCGCCGAAAGTACCTTCCTCAGAACATTGCTCGCCGATGCGGTCGCCAATGTGATTCGCAATATCTGGGCACACGGGATCATCTTCTGCGGCCATTTCCCGGATCAGACCTACACCTTCAGCCCGGAGGAAGTCGAGGGCGAGTCGCGCGGCGGTTGGTATGTCCGGCAACTCGTCGGCGCCGCAAATATCGAGGGCGGCCCTCTGTTTCACGTCATCAGTGGAAATCTTGGCTACCAGGTCGAACACCATCTCTACCCGGACATGCCGAGCAGTCGATATTCCGAGATTGCGCCGAAGATCAAAGACATCTGCGAGCGCTACGAACTGCCGTACAACACGGGTCCGCTGTGGAAGCAGTGGGGAACTGTCCATCGGACGATCGCACGCCTCGCGTTGCCCGGCGGAAAGCAGCGCCCGAAGCCAGGCCCGTTCCGCAGCGATCGAAACGGCGGTGAGCGGGTCGAGCCGAGTGAAGCCGCCCGATTCCGCGATCGAGTTCCCGCCGATGATCCGGTTGCGGGGCCTGAGCACGAGGACACCGGGGTAGCGGTTTCACCACCGCCGCGTTAGCGCCCGCTGCCAGGCTGCTGACCGAATTGAGCGATGTGCGAGGATCGGCGACGCATCGGGCGTACGGTTTCTTCGTGCCATCCGTTCACGACATTGGTGGTCGTGCCGAATACTTCACGCCCGTCGGGTACGACCCGGCCGAGCCACCTTTCCATGCGCGGTGGGAAGAGCGGGTGTTCGGCATGGTGTCGTTCCTGATGACGTCGTTGAACAAGAGCGTCGACGAGTTCCGCTTCAGGATCGAGCAACTTCCCGAGCAGCAGTATTTTTCACCATACTTCGCCAGATGGCTTGCGGCGCTAGAGACCGAACTGCAGGCCGACGGGTATTTGGTTCCGGGCGAGGTGGACGCAAAGGTCGCTGAAATGCCCTCCGCGGCAGGTCGAAACGGCCCACGAATACAGACGAAGGTTGTCGCCCTCGTGTTGCGGGCAGTGCTGCGCCCGAGGTTGCCCGGCTGGGTGTGCGCACGTGTCCTCCCGCGCATGTTCGGTGCGTCTCGGCCGACGCGTGACGCGGCCGAATTCGCTGTAGGCGACACCGTGCGCGTGCGTGCGCGCCGAGACGGGCATACTCGCCAGCCGGGCTACGTAACCGGAAAGTTGGGCGTCGTCACTGCGCAGCACGGCGCTGCGATACTGCCGGATGCGCGTGCCGTTCACAGGCGTGAGCCACCGCAGCATCTGTACACGGTCGCCTTCAGCGGTACCGAGTTGTGGGGCGACGAGGCAGAGCCCGGTACCGAGGTTCGAATCGACCTGTATGCGCCATACCTGGAGGCGGGATGAGTGCCGATCACGGCGGGATGGCGACACGGGTCGAGGCGATCGAGGGCCTGCTCGCACAGAAGGGCCTGATCGACGTCGGCTCGGTGGATCGGCTGATCGACCACTTCACACAGGATGTCGGGCCGCTCAACGGCGCCAAGGTAATTGCGCGCGCGTGGGTGGACGCCGTGTACAAGAAGCGGTTGCTCGAAGACGGCACGAAGGCTGTGGCCGAGTTCGGTTTCGGTGGCCCCGAAGGTGCGAGACTCATTGCGGTAGAGAACACTTCGGCCGTCCACAATGTCGTGGTGTGCACATTGTGCTCCTGCTATCCGTGGACGGTGCTCGGTTTGCCGCCGGGCTGGTACAAGTCTGCGGGGTACCGCTCGAGGCTGGTCGCGCAACCACGGGCAGTGCTGCGCGAGATGGGCCTCGAAATTCCAGTCGAAGTCCTTGTGCGAGTGTGGGACAGCTCTGCCGAGGCGCGGTATTTCGTGCTGCCGATGCGGCCCGCCGGTACCGAGGGAATGGGGGAGGCCGAACTCGCCGAGCTGGTAACCCGCGACGCGATGATCGGCGTCGCCGCGATCGGTGAGCCGGCGTGACCACCGTTGACCTGCTCGACGTCGCCGGGTCTGCCGCGCCGCCGCGGACGAACGGCGAACTCGCATTCGACGCGCCGTGGCAACAGCGGGCGTTCGGACTGACGATGGCATTGGCCGACTCAGGAGTGATCACCTGGGAATCGTTTCGGCGTCAACTTATTTCGCGGATTGCCGAAGACGAGTCCCGCCCATACTGGCAATCTTGGACGTGCGCGCTGGAGGATGTGCTCGCGTCTACAGGTTTGCTCGTTGGTGCCGACATCGAGGCTCACGAAGAACTCCTCGCGCGCCGGGAGGCGGGTCACGATCATCGTCGGGCTTGATCGACTTGGGCCGATGCCTCTGTTTGGGCGTGTGCATCCTGTGTGCGCGGCAACCTGCTCGCCTAGGCAAGAGAGGCAGGGTGAACCAACGATCGGCTGCCCGCCTCTCTGCAGTGCGCCCTCACCTGGGGTGCCGGACAGCTCCCAATTCAGTCTGCCAATCATGAAATCCGCCTGCCTCGCACCAGTTTCAGTTTGATGTAACCCTGGCTATATCAACAGGTTTCGATTAGAATAGCAAGTATGTTCGAACTGTTGCTGCAGTCGCTCACCGGGGCCGGGTTACCCGACCCCGCAACCGCGCCGACCCTAGCACTCGTCGACACCGCCGCAGCCTTACACCGGTTCGAGGCCGCCGTGTCCGCCCGCAAGCATGCCTATGCGGCGGCGGTGTTTCAACGCTGCCTCGACGAGGCACCCGAAGATCCTGATCCGGTGTCGTCGATCGACCCCTGGGATGCGGCCGAAGCCGAGTTGTCGGCTGCGTTGACGATCACGTCGGCGGGGGCATCCGCGTTGATCGACATCGGGCACAACCTAATCACCCGGTTACCGAACGTGTGGGCCGCGTTCGCCCGCGGTGATCTGGATCTGTACCGGGTGAAGATCATCGTCAACGCCACCCGCAATGTCGCCGAGGAACACCTCAAAGAAGTCGAACGTCGCATCCTGGCCGCCGCGTTGGACGGTCGGGCACCGTTGACCAGTCACCGCCTGCGCGGTGTGATCGACAGGGTGATCGCGCAGGTCGACGCCGACGGGTTGCGGACCCGCCGCGAAGCGGCGACCACGGGGCGGCATGTGTGGATCGGTCCCGGGCAGGACGGGATGGCCGAACTCGCCGGGTCGTTGCCCGCAGCGGATGCGATGTTCCTGTCCGGTCGGATCGGGGAAATGGCGAAAGCGGTGTGCAAGCAGGATCCACGGTCGTTTGCGGCCCGCAAGGCGGATGCGTTGATCGCCCTGTCCAAAGGCGACACCCATCTGGCCTGCCAGTGTGAGCGGAAGGACTGCTCTGCCGCGACCCGTGCATCGAAGGTCGGGCGGAAAGCGTTGGTGCATGTCATCGCTCCCCGCGCCACCGTGGACGGGACGAGTGAGCAGCCGGGCTGGTTGGACGGGTTCGGGATCATCGACGCCGACCAAGCGCGTGCTATCGCTAAGGATGCGACCGTCCGGCCACTCGTCGAACCCGACGAGAAGGTCACCGACGCCTACACACCCACCGAGCAGGTGCAGGACTATGTGCGCGCGTTGTGGGGGTCGTGCATGTTCCCCAACTGCGACGTACCGGCGTGGGACTGCGATCTGGATCATCGCGACCCGTACAACCATGACAACCCGGCAACCGGCGGTCGAACAACAGCCGAGAATTTGGGTCCGTTCTGCCGTAAACATCACCGGGGCAAGACGTTCGGCGGGTGGGACCTCACCAAAGGCGAGGACGGGTCACTGTCGATCACCTCACCGCACGGGAATACCTATCCGGTCGCGGAAACCGGGCCGATCCCGCTGCTGGGTGGGACCGAACCCGACCGGCCGATGCCCGACACGGCACCGGACCCCAAGCAACGCACCAGAATCCAGCAACACGAAGCCCGGACCCGCAGCGAACGAGCCCAAAACGCGGGCGACTACGAACCGCCACCCTTCTAACGAACCCAAGCCCGATCAGCCCGTCACCACCACGGTGACGGGCCAAACGGGCGTGGTTATGCGCCAGCAGCGTGACCGCTCACTGACACGTCGCACCGCTGCACGCACCGAGTGCGATGAGACGCTGATTCAACCCCGCGACCGTTTCCGCGTGCACTTGCTTGCCCTGTTCGGTCTTGACGAGGTTGGTCAGCTGGTAAGGGTCAGCGCGCAGGTCGTACAGCTCGTACTCGCGTTCGCTCAGTGGACGCTCGCGTTCGTACCAGCGCACATACAGGTACCGATCGGTGCGCAGGGCCGTGTAGGACGGGATATCGAACGCGTACATGGCCGAATCGAGGCCCGGAACCTGTTCCAGCGCAACGCCGTCGAGGCCGAGCGCCCCGCCACCGGCGTACTCGGCGACGAAGTCACTGCGCCAGCCGGAGTCGTCCCCGGCCAGCGGACCGGTCAGCGAGCGGCCATCCATGTTCGTCGGCACGGGTACGCCTGCCCAGTCGAGAAAGGTCGGCGCGAAATCGATGGACAGCGCTGTCGCCGGACTGCTGCCGCGGCCGATTCCGGGGCCGGCAATGGCGAGCGGAACCCGCATGGATTCCTCGTACGGCGACATCTTCTGCGTCAGGCGGTGCGCGCCGAGGTTGTAGCCGTTGTCGGACGTGAACACGAGGTACGTGTTGTCGAGTTCGCCTGTCCGATCGAGGGTGTCGACAATTCCGGCGACCATCTCGTCCAACGCGTGGAGGGATCCGAGTCGGTTCGTGTAGTCGACGTCGTTGGTCAGCGCAATCGTCGCCGACCGGGCTTGGGCAGTGTCGATCAGCCAAGACGGCTTGTCCGACACGTCGGGTTCCTGGTAGTTCGGTGAGCGCGGCGCCGCAGTCGGTGTGGTGAGCGGCAAGTGGCGCGGCGCGGCAGGCAGTGGGAAATGTGGTGCCGTCGACGCGGCGTACCAGAAGAACGGTCTGCCGTCGCGGGCAGAATCGGTGATGAATTCCGCGGACTTCCGCGCGATCACGTCGGTCTGATAATCCTGCGGGCGGACGCCGTACCGCACCTGGCGACCGTTCTCGTTCAGCGTGTACCCATAGCCGGTGTACAGCAGGTTGTCGACGCCGGCATTCCAGTCGTCCCAACCCGGCGGTATATGGCCACGGTCGTGCTCGAGGCCGTTGAGATACTTTCCGGCCATGCCCGTGCGGTATCCGGCATCGTGCAAGTAGGTCGCAATCGTCGCCTGCTCGTTCCCGTTGTCACGGAAGGCATCGAACCCGCCGACCTCGCCGCCGTTGGTGAGCACACCGGTGTTGTGACCGTATTTGCCGGTCAGGATCGATGCGCGTGCGGCACAGCAGATCGGCATGGGCGCGAAGCCGTTCTCGAACTCCATGCCGCGATCGCGAATCAGCGCCGCGGTCAACGGCATTGCCTCCCACACCGGCGTAGCGGTGTTGTCGAGATCGTCGGCGAGGATCAGCACTATGTTCGGTCGCTGATCGGGTTGTGCGTGTGCCGATGCGGTCAACCCCGCGGCCGCCAGTAGAGCGAAGGCGAGCGCGCTGCCGAGAATTCGATTGCCGCGTGACACGGGATGCATGCGGCAACGCTAGTGCGCTACGGCTGGGCCGGCAGCACGTGGTCTCCCGTCTTGTCGGTGCTCAGGCTCAACGACGAGATGTACAACTTTTCGCCGTCCGGTCCAGTGCGGTTCGACGCGATCATGTCGGGTCGTTCGAACGCCATCCCCGACACGTGGCAGTGCAGCGTCTCGCCGGACGGATTGCCGTGCTCGTCGAACATGGGCAGGTCGATACCGTCGTCCGTGCGTCGCAAGTAGTACTTGCCTTTGGTCGCGATCGCGAGAGCCGGTGTTGCGATCAACGCGATCAGCACGGCCACAATCGGCGAGTACGGCTTGATCGCGGCCCCGAACGCACCGAAGAACACCAGGATCGAGATGCCTGCAGCGAGGAGCATCGAGACGAAGCCCACCGGGTTGATGGCGTAGAGCATTCCCCGCCGGAACTCGGGCACCTTCGGCGACAGCTCGAGCAGGTACTTGTTGAACACGATGTCGGCCGCGACGGTGACGATCCAGGCCATGCCGCAGTTGGCGTAGAAGCCGAGGATCGTGTTGAGGAAGTCGAACATGTTGGCTTCCATGAGGATCAGCGCGATCGACACGTTGAAGATCACGAAGACGAGCCGCCCCGGATAGGTCTTGGTGACGCGGGTGAACGAGTTCGTCCAGGCCAGCGACCCGGAGTACGCGTTGGTCACGTTGATCTTGATTTGGCTGATGACGACGAGAATCACGGCCAGCGTCATGGCGAGCCAGTGCGGCATCATGTCCTGGTAGATCTCCAGGAACTGGTGAACGGGCTGGTTCGCGACGCTTGCGCCGTCGACGACGTTCGCGATCAGGTACACGGCGAGAAAGAGCCCGACAACCTGCTTGATAGCACCGAAGATCACCCAACCCGGACCTGCCAGCAGGACTGCGGTCCACCACCGGCGGCTGTTCTCGGGAGTCTTCGGCGGCATGAATCGCAAGTAGTCGATCTGTTCCGCGATCTGCGCGATCAGCGAGAGACATACGCCCGCCGCGAGCATGACGGAACCGAGGTTCACGCCCTTGCCATCTTCGCCGTCCGCGCCGCCGTAAGCGAAGAAGGCGCTGATCGAATCGGGGTGCTTCACCAGGAGGTAGACGAACGGCAGCACCATCATGATCAGCCATAGGGGAGTCGTCCACACCTGAAGTTTGGCAAGCGCTTTCATGCCGAAGATGACCAATGGGATGACCATCAACGACGAGATCGCGTAGCCGAGCGGCAGCGGTATGTTCAGGCCGAGTTCAAGGCCCTGCGCCATGATCGAACCCTCGAGCGCAAAGAAGATGAAGGTGAACGTCGCGAATATGACATTCGTGACCACCGATCCGTAGTAGCCGAATCCGCTTCCGCGCGTGATCAAGTCGAGGTCGATGTTGTATCGGGCGGCGTAGTACGCGAGCGGAAATCCGGTCAGTATGATGACGACCGCGAACACGAGAATGCCCCACAGGGCGTTGCCAGTTCCGTACGAGATGCCGATGTTGGCACCGATAGCGAAGTCGGCAAGGTAGGCGATGCCGCCGAGGGCGGATGTCGCGACGACGGCGGTGCTCCACTGCCGGTAACTGCGTGGCGCGAAGCGGAGCGTGTAGTCCTCGAGCGTCTCTTTCAGCGCGCTGCTGTGGTGTTCCTCCAGCAGTGTGTCCGACGTTGGATCCTTGGTATCCAGTGTCATTTCCGCCAACCCCTCGGTGCTTTGCGGCCCCGGGCCTGGGCCGTCATCGGGGCTACGTTCGTCCGTCGGGGCTGCGTCGGTGCGGCGGCGAGGTAAACAACCTATTAAGCTGCAACTAGAACGTGTTTCAATTGGCCGAACTTCGACTGGAGGGTCTCGTGACGTCGCATACCGTGCGCGGGCAGCGCGTCGACATGCCTGTGCAGATCCGGCAGGCCAGTGCGTTCGCCGCGACGTACAACGTGTCGGCGGCCGCGGCACAGACGGTGATCGCGTACTCCGGACTCGAAGTCCTGCGACTGTTTCCGGGACGGGCGGTGTGCACCCTCGTATTCGTCGACTACGTCGACGGAGATCTCGGTCCGTACAACGAGTTCGGGGTTGCGTTCCTCGTCCGTGATCCCGTCAAGCGGCCCAAGCTGCTCGGCGACGTGCGGGCAGTGCTCGGTGGCGGTGCAGGTGTGTTCATCCACCGGTTGCCGGTCGACGGCGAGTTCACGATGGCTGCCGGCCGCGAAATCTGGGGCTTTCCCAAGGAACTCGCCGAGTTCGAGACCGACAGCTATGCGGGCGGACGACGCGGAATCTTGCGCAAGGACGGCCAGCTGATCGTGGATCTCCACGTCCAACAAGGTGTTCGGCTGCCCGGCTCGGGGATGAACACGTCCCTCGACGCCTTCACAAGCCTGGCCGGCGTCACCCGGCGAACGCAATGGTTGATGTCCCCGGCCGGTGTCCGGTCGAGACCCGGCGGCGCGCGACTGTCCCTTGGCGAGCACCCCTGGGCTCGCGAACTTGCGACGCTGGGACTCCCGCGTCGTGCGATGCTGACTTCGGTGATTCCGGAACTGCGCATGACATTCGAGGACGCAACTCCGGTCCGATAATCAGCGTGCCGGAACTACCTTGCCTGGGTTGAGAATGTTGTGGGGATCCAGGGCACGCTTCACGCTGTAGTGCATATCGAGCACCGCGGGGTCGAGTTCCTTCGCGAGCCCGTCCATCTTGAGCAGTCCGACTCCGTGCTCGCCTGTGACCGTGCCACCGAGTTCCAGCGCGGCGTCGATGATGTCGGTGAAGGCGGCCTGCGCTCGCGCGCGTGCAGCATTGTCGTCGTGCGGCGCGATGAGCAGTGGATGTAAGTTCCCGTCACCCGCGTGCGCGATGTTCGCGATGGTCGTTTCGCGGTGCGCTGCAATACGTTCGATGCGAGCCAGCATCTGCGGGACAGCCCGGATCGGAACACAGATGTCTTCGGTCAAGACGGGACCGAGGCGCTCCATTGCCGGGTATGCCAGTCTTCGCGCTGCGAACAACGCATCCGCTTCGGTCTGATCGGTGGAGTGCACAGCCCAATTGGCGCCGGCCTCTTCGAAAACGCGCTGGAGCCTGTGCGCCTCGTCGTCGCCAATCGCGCCCGGCGTGTCGACCCTGCCGAGCAACAGGACGTCGGCGTCGACAGACAGGCCCATGTTCTTCCACGCATCGACTGCAAGCAGGCACTGCTTGTCGACCAGTTCGAGCGCTGAAGGCGTAATGCCGGACGCCGCAACGGCTTCGACCGCGCGACCGGCAGTGACGATCGAGTCGAAGTAGCCGGCGACCGTGCGCTCAGGCAACCTGCTCGGCCGCAGCCGGACGGTCACCTCGGTGATGATGCCGAGCGTGCCTTCTGAACCGACCATCAGGCCCGCCAGGTCATACCCCGCGACGCCCTTGGCGGTCCGGCGACCGAGTCGCACGAGATCGCCTGTGCCCGTCACCACTTGCACTCCAAGCACGTAATCCCGCGTGACGCCGTACTTGAGGCAGCACACGCCACCGGCGTTGGTCGCGACGTTACCGCCGATGGTCGACCACGGCGAGCTTGCCGGATCGGGCGGGTACCACAGTCCGAGTTCTTCGCAGGCGCGCCGCAAGTCGTCGTTGACAACTCCCGGTTCGACAACCGCCAGCCGTTCGAGCGGGTCGATCTCCCGGATTGTCGTCATCCCGTCCAGCACGATCACCATGCAGTCGCGAAGTGCGTTGGCGCCGCCGGACAAACCGGTTCCGGCGCCGCGGGCGACGACTGCGGTGCCCGTGTCGATGCACCAACGCACTGCGATCTGAACTTCTTCGGCGGTCCGCGGTCGCAAGACAGCGAGCGGCCGTTCGAACGGTGCCCATTCTGCCTCGTCGTGCAGATACTTGGCGATCACATCCGGGTCCAGGATCAATCGCCCTGGGGGAAGCGACTTTTCCAGGTCGGCGAGCGACATCATGGCGTCCGCGGGCCAGGTGTGTCAGCGTGCACGATTCGGCGCCACGTCAGCAGCACGATGATCGGTATGGCGAGCACCGAAGTGCGCGATAGGACGATCGACGCATTGTTGTCTTCCATCATTCCCGGAACTGCGAAGTAGCCGAAAACCACAGCGGTGGTCAAGATCAGCAGCGCCGCACGTTCGGCTTTGGAAGTGAAACCACAGGTGGTGATAAGCCAGGGGAGTGGAACGCGATAGAGGTCGATCAGCACCCACAGGACGAGGTACCCGCCGACCACGTACACCCACCACGGCGACATTCCGGTTCCCAGCAGGAAGTGATAACATCCCCGTCTTCGGGAAAGACGCGGAGCGGGATGTAGCAGAAGAGGTTCGCGGCGTTCATGACGTAGAGCCAGAACAGGACGTACGCGTGGAAGGGGCGACTTGCGAAGTACTGCACGGTGATCAGCCAGCGCGTGATGAGGTACAGCCCGCCGTTGGCGAAGATCGGACCGGCAAAGGCAACGAGTGCAACCTGCCAGTCCTTGCCGGCTTTCAGGGCATCCCAGTAGTCGACGTTCTCGTTGATGTCGACGAATAGCAACACATTGAGAACACTGCCGGGACCCCAGTGAATATCGCCTGGAACAGGTTTGATTCCGACAAGCCAGGCGACGACCGAATGGGCGAACTCGTGCGGGAGCACGGCTGCGTAGTGCGTGAGCAGCAGAACGATCGGCGTCGCAGCCAGCAGCCATGCAGTCCGCGGGGGTGTCCGGATCACGGTAGCCACGGCGGCTCCTGTTCGGTAGCGGGCGCAGCGGTCAGGGCACGTTCGGCGCTTTGTCCGGGAAGAGAAGCGATCCGATCGCGTTCCCGATCGGGACGGCGTTGTTGATGTTTGCATTGGCCGTCGGCCCGAGATTGACGAACGCGACAATCGCGGTCTTCGATTCCTTCTCGTACAGGGCAATGCCGGCGTAGCCGCCGAACGCTGGATTCATGACCAGCCAGTTGTTCAGGTGCGCCGTGCCGAACGCGAAGTACTTCTCTGTGGTCAGCGGGCCGAGCCCAGCCGTCTTGGGTGCCATCATTTCTGTGAACACCGCGTCCGAGACAAGCTCGCCCGTGGCCAGTGCGCGAACCCAGCGGCCCACCTCGGACACGTTCGAGTTCATGTTTCCGCTGTTGAGGAAGGCGGTGGGGCTCCAGAAGGTCGAGTCTTCGAACATGCCCCGCTCGTTCGTATAGCCGTGCAGGATCGGTTCGACCATCTGAGGGGTGAGCACGACCTGGCTGTTGTCCATGCCGAGCGGTGTGAAGATGTGCTCCTTCAGCAGTTCGCCGAGGGTTTTTCCGCTTGCCTTCTCGAGGACGACGCCGAGCAGGCACAGATCACTGTGCGCATAGGCGAAGCTGGTTCCGGGTTCGAACAGTGGGGGCCGGGCGTTGGCCAGGGCGAAGATCTCTTCGGCGGTGAAGCCCTTGATCGGATTGGCGTAGAACTCTTTGAGGAACTCGGGGTTCGTCACATAATCCGAGATGCCCGACGTCGAGTTCGCGAGCATACGTGGCGTGATCTTGTCGGCACGCGGGAAGTCGGGTACCCATTTGGCAACTGGATCGTCCATGTTCAGCGTGCCGGACTCGTTGAGCTGCAGAAGAACTGTCGAGAGCATCGGCTCCATCGGCTGGCCGACGCGCAACTGCATATCCGGCGTCGCAGGAACACCGACAGGAGATTCGCCGAGCGCACCGAGAGCGATCTGCTCGTCCCCGCGCCACACACCGAACACGCCACCGGTGAGGTCGAGATCTTTCATCTGGGTGCGAACGATCTCGACGATCTTTTCGGCATTCGGGTCGCTGCTCAGCTCGATGCTCGACCCGCTCGTGGCCTTCGCCTCGTCCTTGTCGTCGCCGCTGTCCGACCCGCACGACACTGTGGTCGAGACCAGGCCGACTGCAACTACCGCAACAATGCTCCGGTGCAACCAGCGGTTCGACATACTCATGAATCGGTCCCTTCGAGAACCGGGCCGCTGCCGGTGTCGTTGGATTGTAAAGCGCGACTATTGTTGTCGTGGCCAGATTGGAGTGCCAGTGGACATAATCGGATCCGGTCCGTTCATCGACTGGGAGGCGATGACAGGTCTGTCGAAGTTCTGGATCGACATGATCAGCGTCCCGTTGTTCAGTGCTGTTGCAGGCGTTCTCGTGAACTGGACCGGTGTGTACATGTTGTTCACGCCGGTCAACTTTCGCGGGTTCTACGTGCCCGGACTGAAGACACTTTTCCCGTTCATTCCGCGGAAAGTGCAGCAACTCCCGATCTGGGCGCCCGGCGGAATCATCGGCTACCAGGGCTTCATACCTGCCCGAGCCGAGAAGATGGCGTGCTACATCGTCGACAAGGCGGTCGCCCGGATCGGCAGCGTCAAGGACTTCTACTACGAGTTCGATCCGCAGTCGGTCGCCGTACACATGTCGGAGGTCGTCAAACGTGATCTCCGGCCGCTTGTTTCGTCGGTGATGGAGCGTGAGCATCCAGGGTTGTGGCGGGATATGACGCCAGCGATGCGCGAGATCGTCTACGACAGAATCGAAGCGGAGATGCCTGGCATCTCCGAGCGCGCGCTGGAGCGAATCGGCGAAAACGTCGAGCAGATGATCGACATCAGACTGATGGCGATGAAGTTCCTCAAGAACAATCCGGAAATGCTGAAGGACATCGTGTGGAACATCAGCGCGCCCGAGCTGAAGTTCATGATCAGGATCGGCCTTCTGGGTTTGCCCTTCGGCATGCTGTTCGCGCTCGTCATCTACTACTACGGCAAGGTGCCCTACCTCGATGCGATCCCTGGTTGGGTAGTCGTACTCACCGGCGCTGCGCTGATCGGCGTCACGGTGAATCTGCTTGCGATCAAAGTCGTATTCGAGCCGGCCGAGCCGCAGCCGCGTTACAAGTACCTGTGGAAGCAGGCAAAGTTGGCGAAGCGGCAACCGCAGGCCGCGGAGGACTTCGGCAAACTGCTCGCGACGAACGTCATCAACATCCCGAACGTCGCCGACGAACTACTCAACGGACCTCGCGGCGACCGAGTGCGCGGATTCATGGAAGACATCGTCACGCAGGAACTCGACAGAGTGCTCGGGCCGCTGCAATCGGTGGTGCGGGCAGCAGTCGGCACCAAGGAGTTCGACGCGATCAAGGCCGGTTCGATGGCAACCGGGCTCGAGTACGCGCCGACGATCATCAATGACGAGGAATTCAATGCTGCACAGGCGGCGAAAATCGAGCGCTTCGCCAGAGACAAGCTCCGCGAACTGAGTCCGGCGCAGTTCATGGAATTGATCTATTCGGTGATCGAGCAGGATGCGTGGTTGCTCTACGTCCACGGCGCACTGCTGGGGCTGGGTGTCGGCGGCCTGCACCTACTACTTTTTGGATCCTGACATGAGTGACGAAAGCAACCACGCAGACCAGCCGGGCGGGCGAGGAAGCAAGTCCACACTCGACGTTGCGGCGGACCTGGCCAAGTTCGCCACGAATCCGGTCGAAGTGGCAAGCGTGGCCAAGTTGTCCGCCGCGGCCCTGCTGCGCGCCATGGGCGCGCTCGGCCAAGGCGCCGTGGATACGTCGAACGAGATTGCCAAGCAGATCAGTTCGGGTGAACGAATAACCCAGATCGTCGACGATCGAATCGAACAGGTTGTCGCGGCTGCGCTATCGGCGCTCGGTGCGGAAGAGGCTGCAGCACATCGTGATTCCAGCCGGTCAGGGTCTCGCTCTACGCGCAGCCTGAAGACACGTGGCGACGACCTGCTCTCCCGCTCGTGGAATGCCGCGTCCTCCACAGGCTCCGAGCACCCGGCCTTCGATCGGATCCTCGACGAAATCACTCCCGACGAGGCACGAATCCTGCGGTTTCTCGCGGTGGCGGGACCGCAGCCCGCGATCGATATCCGCACGAGCACGCCGTTCGGCATCGGGTCGCAACGGCTCGCGGTGGGAATATCGTTCATTCCGGACATGGCCGGCTGTGCGTGGCCGGCCCGCGCCAGGCACTACCTCGGCAATCTGCACGGGCTTGGGCTCGTGAGTTTTTCGACGGAACCCGTCGAGGACTTCCGCAGATACCAGGTCACCGAAGCACACCCTGAAGCCGTTGCCGCCTCGCATCGGGCGAAACGCACGATCGCGGTCTATCGCAGCATCTACCTGTCAGTCTTCGGTCTGCAATTCTGCGAGGAATGCTTCACTCTCGACGGGTACGACGGTGGCGGGTGGGCGAAGTACGAACACAACGACCAGTACTGGGGGAAGGGCCCGCGGCTGCCGAAGCCGGTGGATTGAACCGTCAGGGCAGGTGGACGGGCTACTCTGCGAACCAGCTTTCGATCTCGGCGCGCGAAGTAGAGCCGGCAAGCAACGCGGCCAGCAGGATTCGCGATTGACTCGCCCGCAGGACGGGGGACACGATTGCGCCTGCCGCGACCAGGTCGAAGCCGCCCCCGCCGCCGCCGTAGGCGGCCGCGACGGGACCCTCGGGTACTCGCGTCGACACCAGAACAACGACGCCCGTTGCGACGCAACGCTGTACAGCCGCGACGACTTCGGGATTCGCGTTGCCGCTACCCATTCCCTCGAGGATCAGTCCGCTCGCACCTGCCGCCACGTACGCGTCGATAGCGGTTGCGTCGACGCCTGGATAGAGGGTGACGATGTCGACGCGCGTGCCGGCAATTGTGCGGCGCCCGAGAGTCTTTCGCGCTGTGGTGGTGCCTGCGAAGCCGTCGAGCGCGGTAGTGTGCACCTTGCGCGCGCCACGGGCGGCGACGATGGCGGTGCCGAAACTGATCAGCACGCCCCGGCCTCGCGCGGCATCGTCGGTCGCGAGGCTGACTGCCGAGGCGAGGTTGCCGGGTCCGTCTGGCTCTTCGTGGTCGGAATGGCGTTGCGCACCGGTGAAGACGACAGGCCGGGGGTCGTCGTGCTGCAGGTCGACGAGCATCGCGGTTTCTTCCATCGTGTCGGTACCGTGCAACACGACAACGGCGTCGACCCCGTCGTCCGCAAGCGCACCTGCAACGGCCTCAGCGATCACGTCCATCTCGGTGAAGGACATCCGTGCGCTGTCTGTCGACATCAGATCGTGCAGAACAAGATTCACCGATGCGGCAGCCTGTGCATGTTCGACGAACGCGTTGCCGGTCAACGTCGGATGGATGGCGCCGTCGGGACCTCGCGTGCCCGCGATGGTGCCGCCGGTCGTCACCACGGCGACTGTCTTGGTAGGCGTTTCACCCATGGTCTGAACCTAGGCGGTTGCGGGGGCGCCGCTTGCAGGCAGGGTCACGGTGTGTCCTGCCGCAGGTTTGCGAGGTGCTCGGGCTGCAGAATCCGGTCGAGTTCCGCGCGGTCGAGAAGCCTCTTCTCCAGTACGAGGTCGGCGACGTTGCGTCCGGTCAGCAACGCTTCCTGTGCAATGAGAGTCGCGGCGGGGTAGCCGATGTAGGGGTTGAGGGCGGTCACGAGCCCGATCGAATTCTCCACCGAGGAGCGCAGTCGATCGGCGTTGGCGGTGATGCCGACAACGCAGCGTTCCGCCAGGGTGCGGCAGGCTGCGCCGAGATGAGTCATGCTCTCGGACAACGACTTCACGATGATCGGCTCGAACGCGTTGAGCTGCAGCTGACCGGCCTCGGCGGCCATGGTGATGGTGACGTCGTGGCCGATCACTTCGTAGGCGACCTGGTTGACGACCTCGGGGATGACCGGGTTCACCTTGCCCGGCATGATCGACGAACCTGCCTGGACGGGTGGCAGATTGATCTCACCGAACCCCGCGCGCGGGCCCGACGACAGCAGTCGGAGATCGTTGCAGATCTTCGACAGCTTCACCGCGACGCGCTTGAGTACGCCGGACAGGTGGACGAACTGGCCTACGTCCTGGGTGGCCTCGACGAGGTCCAGCGCGGTGACGAGCGGCAAGCCCGTGATCTCGCGCAAGTAGTCGCACGCGAGGGCGGAGTACCGCGGATCGGCGTTGAGCCCGGTCCCGATTGCTGTTGCGCCCAAGTTGATTTCGTGAACGAGGAGGGAGGCCTCTTCGAGGCGCGCACTGTCCTCTTCCATCGTCACCGCGTAGGTGCCGAACTCTTGGCCGAGTGTCATCGGCACGGCGTCCTGCAACTGGGTGCGGCCCATCTTCACGATCGTTCGAAACTCGGCAGACTTGGCAACGAAAGCCTCGCGTAGCACGCGCATTGCGTCGAGCAGTTCGCGGATGGCGAAGATCGTCGAGATGTTGACTGCGGTCGGATAGACGTCGTTCGTCGACTGGCTCAGATTCACGTGCTCGTTCGGATGCAGGAAGTCGTAGTCGCCCCGCTCGCGGCCGAGAATCTCGAGCGCCCGGTTGGCGATGACCTCGTTGGCATTCATGTTCGTCGACGTACCGGCACCGCCCTGAATGACGTCGACGACGAACTGGTCGTGCAATGCGCCGTCGAGGATCTCCTTGCAGGCCTGGCGAATAGCGTCGGCGCGGGTCTTGTCGAGGAGTCCGAGCGTGCAGTTTGCCGACGCCGCAGCCCATTTGACGGCAGCGAGGCCCGCGATGAGGTGTGTGTTCGAACCGATCCGTCGCCCGGTGATCGGGAAGTTCTCGATCGCTCGCAGCGTGTGCACGCCCCAGTAGGCGTCGGCGGGTACTTCACGGTCGCCGAGGAGGTCGTGCTCGATACGAAAGGCGATCACAGCTGGGGCAGGCTGAGTGGTAGCTGTCCGGCTGTCTGACAGGTTCATGTATCGAGTGTGACTCCCGCAGCGCCGGATTGTCAATCGTCGTATTCGAGGCGCATCCTGACCGGGTGCGCATCGAGATTCTGGTTTTCGACGGTTTCGACGCCCTGGACGTCGTCGCGCCCTGGGAAGTCTTCGTTCGCGCGGGTGCATTCGCCTCGAACTTCGAAGTCGCGTTGGTCCGAACGGGTGGCAACGAGATCGTCCGAGCCGCGGAGGGAATGGAGCTGAGGGTCGTCGAGGAGGTCGGCAGCCCGGATGCAATTCTCGTGCCGGGCGGGAGTTGGGTGTCGGGGGAGGACACCGGCGTGCCGAAGGAGATTCGCCTCGGCGCGGTGCCGCGTGTGATCGGCGACCTCGCCAACTCGGTTCGCTGGGTGTCGTCGGTATGTACGGGTTCATTGCTCCTGGGCGCGGCGGGACTTCTGCAGGGGCGCAATGCGACGTCGAATCACGCAGCGCTGGAGGAGATCTCACGCTACGGTGCTCGAGTGCGTGAGCATCGCGTCGTGGACGACGGCAACATCGTGACCTGCGGAGGCGTCACGGCGGGAATCGATCTAGCGCTCTGGCTCGTCGAGCGCGAAATCGGGGCTGAGGCTTCACGGTCGGTTGCCGCAGCGATGGAGTATCCGGTTCCGCCCGATGTCTGGCGAGCTCAAGGAGCTGCGGGTGCGTTGTAGGGCGTGAGGATCTGGATCATCGACGGCGTCGCAGGAGGTCCCGCGGGCACAGCGCCGTGCGCCTGCATGATCAGCTGACATACCTGCCGCACGTCGTAGTTCAGATCATGGTGCAGCACAGCCGATATCCGGCCCGCGAGAAGCAGTCGAGCGTTGTCCTCATCGTAGTCGTGTGCGATGTATACGTGGCACGGTCTGCCGGTGTCGTCGAAGGCCCTTCGGATCGCAAAGTTTCCGCCGCCGATCGAGTACACGCCGACGATGTCCGCGTCGGCGCGCAGTGCGTGCAGTGCGAGCTCGTGCGTTGTGCTGTCGAGGCCGTGTCCGCCCTGCAGTTCGACGATTGCGCGCTCCGGTGCAAGGGTGCGCATCTTTGCCCGAAACCCCATCTCACGCTCTTCTTCGCCGCGGAATTCGTTGCTGCTCAGACTGATCAGGATGTTGCCCGGCCGCTGCCCCAGCCACTGATCGAGGAGATATGCTGCCGTCGCGCCGGCCGCGCGGTTGTCCATGCCCACGTAGGCGATTCGCCGGCTGTGCGCAACGTCTGTCACCAGCGTGACGACGGGGATCTTCGCGGCGATGAGTCGATCCACGGCGGCCGCGACCTCGGGCGCGTCCGGTGCCTTGAGGATCACGCCGTGCGAACGTCGCTTCGCTATCCCGTCCAATGTCTCGACCATCGCCGAGGCCGAGCTCGTCTCACGGAAGTGGAAGCGGGCGCGTAGAACAGCGGGGGAGAGCGCAGGCAGTTCCGCTTCGAGCGCGTGCCGGATTGCAGTCGAGAACCGCTCCGGGGTCTGCATGACGACGTCGATCAGAAACTTTCGTCCGACCAGGCGAAGCTGCGAGCGCTGGCGATCGAGATCCGCAACCGCCTGCCGGACTTCCGCCCGGGTGCTGTCGCGAACGCCGGGTCGATCGTTGAGCACGCGATCGACCGTGGCCTCGCTCAGGCCGGACTGCTGGGCAATCTCACGAACCTTGTATCGGTGGCCCACGGACATCTCTTTCTGATGGCTTTTTGATGGGTTTCTGGCGTTGTAACGAGGTCTGCAGATGAGCAGACTAGTCCTATGACCTCAGTTCTCGATACAGCTCGCGGATGGTTTTCGGCATCCGCTGGCTCTCTTGACGACTTTCGCCGAGCCGTGGAGCGCGTAACCGACCCCGCCGACTATCCATTCGCGGACTCGGTCGAGTCCAATGTGCCGATCTATCGAATCGCGGCGAATCCCGCTGATCGTCAGGCGATTCGCGAAGAACTGTTGCGCGCGCTGTCCACCGGTCCGGGTGTCGTCGTCTTCCGCAACGCTTTCGACGGGTCCGTCGTCGATGCCGCGTCCGCCAGCTTCGACGTACTGATCGCAGCACAGCGTGCTGACGGATCGAACGCGGGCGATCATTTCGGGGCGCCGGGCGCGAGCGACAGGATCTGGAACGCTGCGCAGAAACTTGCCCTCGCGGCGCCGGACGTGTTCGCCGACTACTACGCGAACGACCTCCTCGCGCTCGTCTGTCAGGCCTGGCTCGGCCCGGTGTATCAGGTGACGTCGCAGGTGAACGTCGTCAATCCTGGCGCTGCCGCACAGGTTCCGCACCGGGATTACCACCTCGGAATTGTGCGCGACTGCCATCTCGCGGAGTATCCCGTTCAGCTGCACCGGATGTCCGCGGCGCTGACGCTGCAGGGTGCGGTGGCACACTGCGATATGCCGGTTGGCAGCGGGCCGACGATGTTGCTGCCGTATTCGCAGACGTTCGAGCCGGGTTACATCGCATTCAGGCGCCCCGAGTTCGTCGACTACTTCCGGGCGCATCACGTTGCGCTGCCGTTGGCGAAGGGCGACGCGATCTTCTTCAATCCCGCCCTGTTCCACGGCGCAGGTCACAACCGGTCCGCGGCCATTCGTCGTTCGGCAAATCTCCTGCAGATCTCTTCGCCGTTCGGTAGGGCGATGGAAGTAGTCGACCGGACTGCCATGTGCACCGCCGTATACCCGGAGTTGTTGCGGCTCAAGGCATCCGGACTCGACCGTGGTTTGCTGCACAACATCGTCGTCGCGACTGCCGAGTGCTATCCGTTCCCGACGAACCTCGACAACGACCCACCCGGTGATCGGCTGGCACCCCCGTCACAGGTCGACATCGTATGGGACGCACTCGAGCAAGAACTTCCACCGACAACTCTTTCCGCTGCATTGGCAGCCCAATCCGAAAGGCGCAAGCCATGACTCACGATTTCCGGATCGGGCTGATCGGGCTAGGCCGCATCGGCGCGTTCCACGCCGAGACGCTGGCTTCGCTGCCCGGTGTTTCTGGGCTGGTCGTTGCCGACGCCGACCTCGCGCGGGCCGAAGCGGTCGGCGCCAAGTTCGGCGCCGAGGTTGCCGCTAGCCCGGACGCACTGTTGGCTTCACGGCCTGACGGGGTGGTCATCGCGGCGGCAACCGATGCGCACGCAGCGCTCATCCTGGCCGCGGTCGATGCGGGAATCCCGACGTTCTGCGAGAAGCCGACTGCGGCAACAGCCGCCGAGAGCCTCGCCGTGCTGGCGGGAACCAGTGGTTCGGGCGTGCCGGTGCAGATCGGTTACCAACGCCGTTTCGATCCGGGATTCGTCGCAGCGCGCGCCGCGGTCGCCTCGGGGGAACTGGGCTGGTTGCACACGGTGCGCTCGACGACGATGGACCCGGTTCCGCCGCCGCCCAGCTACATCGCAACTTCTGGTGGCATCTTCCGGGACTGCGGTGTCCACGACTTCGACATCATCCGGTGGGTCACCGGACGTGAGGTCGTCGAGTTGGTCGCGATCGGGGCCAATCGCGGCGACAAGTCGTTCACGGCGGTCGGCGACGTCGACACTGCCGCAGTAACGTTGACCCTCGATGACGGGACTCTCGTTATCGTCAGCATCACCCGGTACAACGGTCGGGGGTACGACTGCCGCCTCGAGCTCCACGGTTCCCGGGACAGCGTCGCCGCAGGCTGGGACGATCGACTTCCGATGCGATCGACAGAAGCTGGAGTGGAGTTTCCCGCGGGCGTTCCGCGGCAATTCTTCATGGACCGGTTCCTACCCGCATATCGCGCCGAGCTCAGCGCGTTTCTCGATGTGGTCGCAGGCGTTCGCCCGTCGCCGTGCACGCTGAGCGACGCCATCGAGGCCGGCTGGATCGCAGAGGCGGCAACACTTTCCGCCCGTGAACACCGCGCCGTTCGAATGGAAGAGGTACGTCGATGAGACTGGCTGGAGCACCGATCTCCTGGGGTGTGTGCGAAGTGCCGGGCTGGGGATACCAGCTCGCGCCCGAGCGGGTACTGCGCGAGATGGCAGGTGCCGGCCTGCAGGCTGCCGAGTTCGGTCCGGAGGGTTTTCTGCCTGCCGAACCCGGCGAGTTGACTCGCACCCTCGCGCAACACGGCCTTGCTCCGGTGGGTGCGTTCGCGCCGGTCGTTCTGCACCGTGCCGATCACGACCCGGAACCCGAGGTTTCGGCGCTACTGGACACGTTTGCAGTCACTCGCGCGGACGTCCTCGTGCTCGCTGCCGCGACAGGGCAGGACGGGTACGACAGTCGGCCCGCGCTCGATGCCGACGGTTGGAAGACGTTGCTGCGCAATCTCGACAGGCTTGGCGATCTCGCGGCTGCCCGCGGTGTTCGTGCGGTTCTGCATCCGCACGTCGGGACGATGGTCGAGCAGCGGGACGAAGTGTTCCGAGTCTTGGACGGGTCGTCCATCGGAATTTGCCTGGACACGGGTCACCTGCTGATCGGCGGAACGGATCCACTCGAGCTCGTCGAAGCAGCCCCTGCACGGATCGGGCATGTTCACCTGAAGGACGTGAATACCTATCTGGCGCAACGTGTTCGGACTGGATCGCTGACCTACACCGAAGCTGTTCGGCTGGGCATGTACCAGCCACTCGGTGCCGGGAATGTCGACATCGCGGGCGTTGTATCTCGCCTCGACGCGGCCGGCTACGACGGTTGGTATGTCCTGGAGCAAGACACGATCCTCGACGCCGAACCGGTCGGCATCGGTCCCCTCGCCGACGTCGAGCGGAGTATTGCGTACCTGAATTCTTTGAAGGTCTCGTCGTAACGCTGCCCGCACTCATTCGGATGCGGGGTTGCCCTGTCGAGTGGGCGGTGGTGGCGGCGTTGGGCGGGTGATTGCGCTACAGCAGCCCGTTCGGCGACGTTGTTTGGGCCCCGCGCGGCGAGCAGGTGGTTGGTGGGGTGTCGGCCGGGTGGCGGGCGCGCGACAACTGCCTGGTGGGCGACGTTGGTTGGGCCCCGCGTGGCGAGCAGGTGGTGGGCGGGGTATCGGCCGAGTGGGGGGCGCGGCAACTGCCTGCTGGGCGGTGCTGCACGGGGCGACCAGGTGGTTGGCGGGGTATCGGCCGGGTAGCGAGCGCGGCAACAGCCTGGTGGGCGACGTTGCACGCGGCGACCTGGCGGTTGGCGGGGTATCGGCCGAGTGGGGGGCGCGACAACAGCCTGGTGGGCGACGTTGGTTGGGCCCCGCGCGGCGAGCAGGTGGTTGGCGGGGTGTCGGCCGGGTGGCGGGCGCGGCAACAGCCTGGTGGGCGGTGCGGCACGGGGCGAGCAGGTGGTTGGCGGGGTATCGGCCGAGTGGGGGGCGGCAACTGCCTGGTGGGCAGTGCGGCACGGGCGACCAGGTGGTTGGCGGGGTGGCGGGCGCGACAACAGCCTGGTGGGCCCCGCGTGGCGAGCAGGTGGTTGGTGGGGTATCGGCCGAGTGGGGGGCGCGGCAACAGCCTGGTGGGCGACGTTGGTTGGGCCCCGCGTGGCGACCAGGTGGTTGGCGGGGTGTCGGCCGAGTAGCGAGCGCGACAGCAGCCTGCTGGGCGGTGCGGCAGGGGGGCGACCTCGGCCGAGTAGGGCGCGCGACAACAGGTCAGCGGCGCAATTCGTGGGTCAGTGCCTCGAGTTCGTCGCCACCCGCCATTTCCTGGGTGAGTTTGTCGAGGTCGATCTCGTCGTAGCGGCAGTCGAGCTTCTGCCTGCCGCGATTGAGGAGGACGAAGTGATCACCGACCATGTAGGCGTGATGTGGGTTGTGCGTGATGAAGATGACGCCGAAGCCTTGCTCCTTGGCTGCCGAGATGTAACGCAAGACCATCCCGGACTGCTTGACGCCGAGGGCTGCGGTGGGCTCGTCGAGGATCAGCACCCGCGCACCGAAGAAGACTGCTCGGGCGATCGCCACGCATTGCCGCTGACCGCCGGAGAGGCTGCCGATGGCGGCGTCGACGTCCGGGAGGTCGATACCCATCTTGGCAAGTTCGCTCTTCGTCGTCGCCCGCATTGCGTTGGCGTCCAACGACTTCAGCACTTTGCCCTTGCGCAGTTCCTGACCGAGGAAGAAGTTGCGCCACACCGGCATCAGGCTCACCACGGCCAGATCCTGGTACACCGTGGCGATGCCCTTGTTCAAAGCGTCCTTCGGTGAATTGAAGAGGGTCGGCTCGCCGTCGACGAGCATCTGGCCCTCGGTCGGTTGGTGCAGTCCCGCAATGATCTTGATCAGGGTGGACTTGCCCGCACCGTTGTCGCCGAGTACGCCGGTGACCTCGCCGGCGCCGACCCGCAGGTTGATTCCCTTGAGCGCGATGATGTTTCCGTAGCTCTTGCCGACGTCCCGCAATTCGACGAGAGGGACTTTGCCGCCGGCCGGGGGAGTCTCGATCGGTGCCTCAGTGCTTGTACTCATGCCTCACCTTTTCGCGGCGTAGTTGCGGAATGCATTGTTGGCGATGACTGCGAACAGCAGCATCGCGCCGAGGAAGAACTTGAACCAGTCCGGGTTCCAGCCCGCGTAGACGATGCCCTGGTTCGTCATGCCGAAGATGAACGCACCGATTGCCGCCCCGATCGCGGTGCCGTAGCCGCCGGTGAGCAAGCAGCCGCCGATGACGGCCGCGATGATGTAGAGGAACTCGTTGCCGACGCCCTGACCCGACTGGATCGTGTTGAACGAGAACAGCAAATGCATGCCGACGAACCACGCCGCGAAGCCGACGGTCATGAACAGCCCGATCTTGACCATCGTCACCGGAACACCGATGGCGCGCGCACTGTCCTGATTGCCGCCGACGGCGAAGATCCAGTTGCCGATCTTCGTCTTGAACAGGACGTAGGTTGCGATGGCGGTGAACAGCAGCCACCAGACGACAGTGATCCGAATGGACACATCGCCGATATGGAACGACGACGCGAAGACCTTCTTGGCCGACTCGAAACCCTGCATGTCCGAGACGCTCTGCGTGGCAACCTGTCCCGCAACAAGTTTCGTGACGGCAAGGTTCGCGCCGGTGAGCATCAGGAAGGTGCCGAGCGTGATGAGGAACGACGGAATCTTCGTGCGCATCACGAGGTACCCGTTGACGAATCCGATGGCGAGCGCCAGCACGAGCGCCATGGCGGCGCCGGTCCACAGGTTGAGGTGCAGGTTGTAGGCGAACATCGATGCCGCGAGCGAACTTGTCGTGACGGCGACACCCGATGAGAGGTCGAACTCGCCGCCGATCATCAGCAGCGCTACTGCGCACGCCATGATGCCGATCGTGGAACTGGCGTACAGCACGGTGGCCAGCGCCTCGGGGGTACGGAACGGTGCAGCGACGATACAGAAGAAGATGAAGATCGCGATTGCGCCGACCAGGGAACCGATTTCCGGTCGAACGAGCAAGCGCTGCAGACGTTTCGTCTCCTTGACGCGCTCGTCACGCACGACCTTGTGACTGCCAAGGTCCAAATCTGCCTGTGTGGCCATTGTCTAACCTTTCGTGCCGACTCGTATCAGCGGGTTCCGTTGGCGGCGTATTCGGCTACCGAGTCGATGTTGGATTGGTCGATGAAGGCGGGACCCGTCAGCGTCGGCTGACCACCGCCGATGACGTTTCCGTTGTTGATGTAGAGCCAGAGCGAGTCGACCGCGAGGTAGCCCTGCAGAAACGGCTGCTGATCGACGGCCCATTGCACCGAGCCGTCCCGGATCGCACCTACCAGCGCGGCATTGGTATCGAACGTGACCACCTTCGCGCTGCTGCCCGAGTTCGTCACCGACTGCACCGCGGTCAGGGCGAAGGGCGCTCCGAGTGTGAGCACCCGGTCGATGCTCGGGTCCTGCTGAAGTTTGGCGGTGATCGTCGATTCCACGGACGGCATGTCCTTGCCGTTGACGTTCAGGATCTCCGTCTGCCCACGGAAGGCCTTCTTCACGCCGGCGCAGCGGGCCTCGAGGCCGACGTGGCCCTGCTCCTGGATCACGCAGAGAGTCTTCTTCGCACCATCCTGGTTCAAGCGCGCGCCCGCGGCCTCACCGGCGATGCCCTCGTCCTGGCCGAAGTATTCGAGAACGCCCATCTTCTGCCAGTCCGACAACCCGGAATTGAATGCGACGACGGGGATTCCGGCGCTTTCGGCCGCTGTCACCGCTGCTGCCATCGCGTCGGGTTTGGCGAGCGTGATGGCGATTCCGTCGACCTTGGTGTCCACTGCAGACTGCACGAGGTTCGCCTGATTCGGCGCTTCCGGATCGTTGGAATAGCGCAGTTCGATATTGTCCTTCTTCGCCGCCGTCTCAGCGCCCTTGCGGACCAGGTCCCAGAAGGAATCACCGGGGACCTCGTGGGTGATGAACGCGATGGTCGCCCGCGGAGTATCTGCGGTACCTGCGCCCATGCCACCACCGGACGAGTCTGGCTTTCCTCCGGTGCTCGAGCACGCTGCCAGCGTGGCCGCCAGCAGCATTGCCCCGGTGGCAAGTGCGCAGGCCCGGCCGCGGGGATTCGGAAACCTCATTCGATTCGTCCTCTCGAAGTCGAGCGCCGGCGCCGGTGTAGTTGGCGCGCAACTGCTACCTGCATGTAATACGCATCACAGTCGGATGTCAATAGTTTGTCCTGACATTAGGACCACGTATCAAATCGCTGACGAAGTGCCACGTGCGACAAGGTGGGGAGCCACGACGAGGTCCACTGATTCGAGTGGACCCGCACTTTCCACCCGGTCGACGGCCCGTGCAACGGCTAGGGCGCTGAGTTGGTCGGCGTCCTGTGCGACGGTGGTCAGATCGATGTGCGCGAGTCGGGCCAGCGCGCTGTCGTCGAAGCCGACGACCGATATGGATTGCGGCACAGCATGTCCGGATCGGATGAGCACGTCGAGCGCACCGACCGCTGAGCGATCGTTGAACGCGAAAAGCGCCGACGGAGCGGTGCTGCGGTCAGCCAGCAGGACGTGCGCTGCGCGGGCCCCGAACTCCTCTGTCGGACCGCCTTCGACAATCTCGGCCACCTCGCCCAGCCCCGCCCGGCGCATAGCGGAAAGGTAGCCGCGACGACGATCCGCCGCACCTGGGGCGCGGCCGCCGTCGATGTGCACAATCTTGCGATGGCCCAGCCCGAGCAGATGATCGACGGCAGACCGCGCTCCGCCGGCATCGTCGCTGTGCACCGAATCCACGCCCGGAACCCGCACGCGTCGTGCGAGTGCGACCACCGGAACCTGCTCCGCCAACTGCTGCAACTGCCGGGCCGGCAGCTGGGATCCGAGCAACAGCACGGCCTCGCACCGATCGTCGACAAGCGTTCGCACTGTGCGTGATTCGTTTCGGCGGGGCGTCACAGCGCTGAGGACGACGTCGTAGCCGAGCCGCTCGGCGGCAACGTAGATTCCGTCGACGAGGTCGGCATGAAACTGCTCGCCCGCGGCAAACGCCACGCCGAGGAGACGGCTGTGGTCTTGGCGCAGTAGGCGGGCGCGGGTGTCGGGTCGATAGCCCAGTTCGGCCGCTGCGGAGCGGACTCGCGTACGAGTCTCCGCGCTGGCGCCCGGTACGTCACGCATGACTATCGACACGAGCGCCCGGGAGACTCCAGCGTGCTCGGCTACGTCGTTGAGGGTCGGTCGCTTTCTCGTCACGCCGCTGAGCCTAGATCGTTCTAGGAAATCCGTGCACGATATTGACCGGTGCGTGTCCGGTGCGGTTCACTCGACTAGAACGTTCTAGTACGACCCTTGAAAGGACACCTCATGACCCTGCGCGTCGGAATGATCGGCGCCGGGTGGATCGGCCGCTTTCACGCCGAAACACTGGCTCAGCGTCTCCCGGATACCGAATTGGTGGCGATCGCAGATCCGATACCGCCTGCGGCAGAGATTCTTTCGTCGAGATTGAACGTGCGCCGGACCTACCTCGACCCTGCCGAGTTGATCTCCGATCCGGCCGTGCAAGCCGTGGCGATCTGTGCACCGGCCACAAGTCACGCCGACCTGGTCGTCGCGGCAGCCGAGGCGGGCAAGCACGTCTTCTGCGAGAAGCCTATGGCTCTGACCATCGCAGACGCCGACCGGGCGATCGCGGCTGCCCATGACGCCGGCGTCATCCTGCAGGTCGGTTTCAATCGGCGCTTCGATGCCGGCTTCGCTGCGGCCGAGCGCGCGATCCGAGCGGGCGAGATCGGAACGCCGCAATTGCTGCGTTCCCTCACCCGCGACCCGGGAATGTCGGTCGACACGGCAGCGCGAGTGAAGCCGTGGACGATCTTCAACGAGACGCTCATTCACGACTTCGATGCGTTGCGCTTCCTCAATCCGGATGCACGCGTTGTCGAGGTATTCGCGCAGGCGGACGCCCTCATTCATCCGCAATACAAAGACCGGGGTCTCCTCGACACCGCGATGGTCCAGCTTCGCTTCGACAACGGTGCGTTCGCCGTTGCCGAGGCCAGCTTCTCCGCGACGTACGGTTACGACATCCGCGGTGAAGTGTTCGGGTCCGACGGCATGGTGACGGCGGGCGAGCTCATGCAGACGTCGATGCGCCGGTACGGGGCAGGCGGGCTTTGCATCGAAACCCCGCGGCTCAACATCGAACTCTTCCACGACGCGTACGTCGCCCAGTTTGCGCACTTTGCCGACTGCATCCTGGCCGGCCGGCCCCCGGCTGTGAACGGTGCGGATGCCAAAGCCGCGCTGGAGATAGCCTTGGCGGCAAGAGAATCCGTCGAGACCGGTGCGCCGGTCCGGCTCGCGGCGGTTGCAGCATGAGCGTCTCACTGGCGGCGTGCGCCGAGATGGTCTTCACCGACCTGCCGATCGTCGAGCGTGTGAAGCAGATCGACGCGCAGGGGTTCCTCGTCGAGATCTGGAGTTGGCAGAACAAGGACCTGAAAGCTCTGGCAGCGACCGGCGCGCGGTTCTCGTCGATGACGGGCTATCTGCGCGGCGACCTCATCGATCCCGAGGGCGCCGTCGAGGTCGTCCGAACGGCCGCTGAATCCATCACGGCAGCAAAGGAACTCGGCATCACTCGACTGGTCGTCCATCCAGCCGAACTGATCGACGGTAAAGCCGCCCGGCCGCGGCGGCGGTCCGACGGCAGAATGTGGCTCACGGCTATGCACGCGCTGGAGCAATTGGGCGAGTTGGGCGCGCGACACGGCGTGACGTTCTGCCTGGAGAACCTCAACACTGTGCTCGATCACCCCGGCGTGCCGCTTGCTCGGGCGAAGGACACGTTGGCGCTGGTAGAGGCCGTTGCGCACCCGAACGTGAAGATGATGCTGGACCTCTATCACCAGCAACTCGGCGAGGGAAACCTCATCGCAATGCTCGAACGGGCGGGGGAGGCGATCGGCGAAGTGCAGGTTGCCGACGTGCCGGGGCGCTGTGAACCGGGCACGGGCGAGATCAACTACGCGGCCGTCGCCGTGGCGCTGCGCCGCATCGGTTACACCGGGACCGTCGGCCTGGAAGCCTGGGCGGCCGGGGACAGCAACGCCGCGCTCACAGCGTTTCGTGCCGCGTTCACCGGTTGATGAGCGTCGTATCGAAGTAGTACCGCGAAGCGCGGTAGACGTGGCTGCCGTATTCGACGATTCGCCCGGAATCGTCGAATGCGGTGCGGTTCATGGTGAGTAGCGGTGCGCGCAACTTTTCGTCGAGCAGCTTTGCCTCTTCGCGGTTTGCTGCTTTCGCGCCGATGCGCTGCCGCGCGAGGCGGATGTGCACGCCTTTGGATCGCAGTAACTGGTACAGGCCGTGATCCTCCAGATCGGCGCGGTCGGGTGCCCACGCTGCCGGCAGGTGGTTCGTCATCACGGCCAGCGGCTCGCCCATGGAACTGCGGAGTCTGCGAATCGTCACGACGTCCTGGTCGACGGAGATGTTCAGCTCGCGCGCGATCTCCTCGGTCGGGGGCCCGCGGTGGTAATCGAGAACCGTGGTCATCGGCGTTTGCCCTGCGCGGGCGAGGTCGTCGAAGAGGCTCGTCAGTTCGACCGGACGGTGGACCGGACTCTGAACCACCTGGGTTCCGACTCCGCGTTTGCGAACCAGAAGGCCCTTGTCGACGAGTTCCTGGATAGCGCGGCGCGTGGTCGGCCTGGACAGATTCAGTCGCTTGGCGAGGGCAAGTTCGTTCTCGAACCTGTCGCCGGGCCGCAGCTCACCCTGGAGGATCGCACTCTCGAACACCTGCGCCAGTTGGAAATACAGCGGCACAGGGCTCGATCGGTCGATCTCAACGTCGAGCGTTGGGTTCACGGTCAGCTCCGATCGTCGGCGGCCGCGAGTCGGCCGCTGGAAAGAAGTGTATGCGATTACGTCCACCGAATGATTGAAAGTTAGAATGTCAGGACAAACTATTGACATACGCCCCTCGCTTGGCGCATTGTCGTGACAGTAGAAATCAGCCCTCCGGGGACTCAGCACGCACGACGGGGAGCCACTCTTGACCGCCACCGCCCAACACGGACACGACGTTCTCGCCATCGGGCGGTCGGGCGTCGATCTGTATCCGCTGCAGACCGGTGTCGGCCTCGAGGACGTCGAGACGTTCGGCAAGTTTCTCGGGGGCAGTGCGGCAAACGTGACTGTCGCGGCCGCCCGACTCGGTCGGCGGAGCGCGCTCATCTCGGGCGTCGGCGCCGACCCGTTCGGAACGTTCGTGCGGCGTGAACTCGACGCGCTCGGTGTAGACAACACCTACGTCCGCACGTACGAGGACTATCCGACGCCGGTGACGTTCTGCGAGATCTTTCCACCGGACAACTTCCCGCTGTACTTCTATCGCCGGCCGAGTGCGCCCGACCTGCAGCTTCGCGCGGAGGACCTCGACGCGAACGCGATCCGCGCGGCGAGGTTGTACTGGTCGACCGTGACGGGCCTGTCCGAAGAGCCGAGCAGGAGCGCTCATTTCGCGGCTTGGGAGGCTCGTGGCAGGGCTCCGCAGACGGTGCTGGATCTCGACTACCGACCGATGTTCTGGACGTCGGCGGCGTCGGCAACCGAGCAAGTGCAGCGAGCTTTGCAGCATGTGACGGTTGCTGTCGGGAACCGCGAAGAATGCGAGATTGCGGTCGGCGAGACGAACCCGCACAGAGCAGCCGACGCGCTTCTCGATCTCGGTGTCGAACTGGCGATCGTGAAGCAGGGTCCGCGCGGAGTCCTCGGTAAGACGAAGCACTCCTCGGTCACGGTCCCGCCCAACGAGGTCGATGTGGTCAACGGTCTCGGTGCGGGTGACGCCTTCGGTGGCAGCCTCTGCCACGGTCTGCTCGCTGGCTGGCCGCTGGAAAAGACTCTGCGCTATGCGAATGCCGCCGGCGCGATAGTCGCCTCTCGCCTCGAATGCTCGACCGCTATGCCCACCGCCGCCGAAGTGGCCGAACTTGCAGAAAAGACCGCCGAGGAGGCCGTGAATGTCTGACGCACTCGCCAAGAGCTACGCCGAGGTCACCGCATTGCGCGCGGCTGACCCGCAGGCAATACAGCGCGCCTGGGGGCAGCGGACAACCCGGCCGACCGTGCGCGACGACGGCAGGCTCATGATCGTTGCCGCCGACCACCCTGCCCGCGGCGCGCTCGCCGTCGGCGACCGGCCGACCGCAATGAACAGCCGCACCGAGTTGCTCGACCGGCTTCGGGCAGCACTTGCCAATCCCGGCGTCGACGGCGTCCTTGCGACTTCCGACATCTTGGACGATCTTGTCCTGCTCGGTGCGCTCGAAGACAAGGTCGTCATCTCGTCGATGAACCGTGGCGGCCTCGCCGGAGCGCGGTTCGAACTCGACGACCGCATGACTGCCGCCACCGCGTCCGCCACGGCCAAGGCCCGAATGAACGGCGGAAAGATGTTGTGCCGCATCGATCTCGACGATCCGGGAACGGTTGCCACAATGGTCGCGTGCGCCAACGCCGTCAACGAACTCGCGGACCTAGGACTGATGGCGATGATCGAGCCGTTCATGTCCAGCCGCGTGAACGGGAAGGTGCGCAACGACCTGAGCGCGGATGCCGTCATCAAATCGGTCCACATCGGTCAGGGACTCGGAGCAACCTCGGCTCATACCTGGATGAAGCTGCCGGTCGTCGAGGAGATGGATCGGGTGATGGACTCGACGACGTTGCCGACCCTGCTGCTGGGCGGGGACCCCGCGGATCCCGACGAGGCGTTCGCAAGTTGGGAAAAGGCACTCGGGCTACCGTCGGTCCGCGGCTTGATCGTGGGACGGACGTTGCTGTATCCGGCTGACGACGACGTCGCGGCGGCCGTGCAGACCGCAGTGACCATGGTTCGGTGACGGAGTGGGCAACTACCATCTGCCCCACGGTTCGGCGAGCAACGGAAAATTCGCGGTAGCCGTTACTCCCGAGAGCGCCGGGTGGACCGAGACCAGCCTCTGGATCTGTGAGCTGGCGCCGGGCGAACAAGCCGATGTGGAGTCGGGAACTGACGAGATCATCGTCTTGCCGCTTCGTGGCGGGGCGACGGTGACGTGCGGGGACGAGGAATTCGCCCTACGCGGCCGACCGTCGGTTTTCGCCGGACCGAGCGACTTCGCCTACGTAGGAAGAGATTCTGAGTACACGATCGCGACCGAGGGCGGTGGCCGGTTCGCACTCTGCGGCGCGCGGGCAGCGGAGCGCCTGCCGTTCCGCTACGTTTCCGCGGCCGACGTTTCGGTCGAGCTGCGCGGCGCGGGGGATTGTAGTCGCGAGGTGCGCAACTTCGGGACGGCCGACGCTTTCGCTGCCGACTCGATCATCGCGTGCGAGGTCTTCACTCCCGGCGGGAACTGGTCGTCGTATCCGAGTCACAAGCACGACGAGGACACTGCAGACGAGTCCCAGCTCGAGGAGATCTACTACTTCGAGATCGCCGGTCCCGAAGGCGGTTTCGGCTATCACCGCGTCTACGGGACGCCGGAACGCCCGATCGATGTCCTGGCCGAGGTCGGCACCGGTGACGTGGTCCTCGTTCCGCACGGCTATCACGGCCCGTCGATTGCGGCACCCGGGCACGACATGTATTACCTCAATGTAATGGCCGGTCCGGGAGCCGAGCGGGCCTGGAAGATCGTCGACGACCCGGCACGCGCCTGGGTTCGAGACAGCTGGCAGAACCAAGAGCTAGATCCACGCCTCACCGAGAAGGAATGAATCCGTGGCACCAACGAACCACGCAACCGGTGATCGAATCGCCAATGCCGACAACACTGTCCGGCTCACCGTGGCACAAGCCGCCGTTCGATTTCTCGCTGTGCAATACAGTGAACGCGATGGTGAGCGGCAGCGCCTGTTCGCCGGGTGCTTCGGCATTTTCGGCCATGGAAATGTCGCGGGTATCGGGCAGGCCCTGTTGCAGGCCGAGTTGGCCGACCCGGCCACACTGCCTTACGTGCTGGGCCGCAACGAGCAGGCAATGGTGCACACCGCAGTCGCGTACGCACGGATGAAAGATCGTCTGCAGACGTGGGCAGTGAGCGCGAGTGTCGGACCCGGCTCGACCAACATGGTCACCGGCGCCGCCCTCGCGACGATCAACAGGATTCCTGTGCTGCTGTTGCCGGCTGACACTTTTGCCACTCGAGTGAGTGCGCCGGTACTGCAGGAACTGGAACGCCCCGACAGCGGCGATGTCACGGTGAACGACGTCTTCCGCCCGGTCTCACGCTTCTTCGACCGAGTCTGGCGCCCTGAACAGTTGCCCAGCGCGCTGCTCGGTGCGATGCGGGTCCTCACCGACCCCGTCGAGACGGGTGCGGTGACGATCGCGATCCCGCAGGATGTGCAGGCAGAGGCATTCGACTGGCCGGAGTCGCTTTTCGCGGAACGGACCTGGCACGTGGCGCGGCCGCTGCCCGAGCGTGCGGCGCTCGCCCGTGCGGCTGCTGTGATCCGGTCGGCGCGCAGACCCCTGATCGTCGCAGGTGGTGGCGTGCACTACTCCGGTGCGACCGGGCAACTTGCACGATTCGCTGAGCTGACCGGGATTCCGGTCGGCCAGTCGCAGGCGGGTAAGGGCACGTTGGTCTACGACCATCCGCAGTGTGTGGGCGCGGTCGGGTCGACCGGCACGACCGCGGCGAACGCGTTGGCGACCGAGGCGGATGTGGTGATCGGGATCGGCACGCGCTACAGCGATTTCACGAGTGCGTCGCGCACGGCCTTCGGCAACCCGGAGGTGCGGTTCGTCAACATCAATGTCGCGTCGTTCGATTCGGTCAAACAGGGCGGCGTGAGCGTTGTCTCCGACGCCCGTGAGGCGCTCGACGCGCTGACCGTCGAACTGGCCGACTACCGCGTCGACGACGCATACCGGCAAAGGGCAACGGATCTCGCTGCCGCATGGGATGGAATCGTCGAAGACGCCTATCGCGTCGGCGAGGGAGCCCTCACGCAGAGCAACGTTATCGGCCTGGTGAACTCCCTGTCCGAACCGCGCGACGTGGTCGTCTGCGCGGCAGGCTCGATGCCCGGCGATCTCCACAAACTTTGGCGCACACGCGATGACAAGGCCTATCACGTCGAGTACGGCTATTCCTGCATGGGTTACGAGGTCGCCGGCGGCCTGGGTGTGGCTATGGCGTGCCCGGATCGCGACGTGTTCGTCATGGTCGGCGACGGTTCGTACCTGATGATGGCGACCGAATTGGTCACCGCCGTTCAGGAGGGCCTGAAGGTCATCGTCGTGCTGGTGCAGAACCATGGCTTTGCCTCGATCGGATCGTTGTCGGAATCGCTTGGCTCGCAAAGGTTCGGCACACAGTACCGGTACCGTTCGGCCGACGGGCGGCTCGACGGTGCTGTGCTGCCCGTCGATCTGGCAGCCAACGCCGCGAGCCTCGGTGCCGACGTCATCCGGATCACCACGGCGAGCGAGTTCGCCGACGCCGTCAAGGTCGCCAAGGCGAGCGACCGCACCACGGTGCTACACGTCGAAACCGATCCGCTGGTCGGTGCGCCCGACAGCGAGTCCTGGTGGGACGTGCCGGTTTCCGGGACGTCGACACTCGGGTCGACGCAGAAAGCTCGCGCGACCTACGAATCGTGGAAACGCGTGCAACGCACTTACTTCCGACCCTCCGGTAGTTGAAGGGTCTGTTCGTGAGCAGGTAGACCCCCTACGGGATCCCGTCCGTCCATTTCGACTGAGCCAAGGATTCGAACACTATGGAACTGCGTATTGCCGTGCTCGGAGTCGGCCTCATGGGTGCCGACCACGTCGAGCGAATCACCAGGCGCATCAGCGGCGCACGGGTCTCGGTCGTCAACGACTACGTCGCAGAGAAGGCGGAGGCTGTCGCGGCGACCGTCCCGGGCGCCCGCGTGGTGGGGGACCCGTTGGATGCGATCGCCGCCGACGATGTCGATGCCGTGGTGCTTGCAACGCCAGGCCCGACACACGAGAAGCAGCTACTGGCCTGCTTGGAGTATGGCAAGCCCGTGCTGTGCGAAAAGCCGCTGACCACAGACGTATCGACGGCGCTCGAGGTGGTCAAGCGCGAGGCAGAGCTGGGCCGCAGGCTGATTCAGGTCGGCTTCATGCGCCGCTTCGATCAGGAGTACGAGGCGCTCAAGGCATTGATCGACTCCGGGGAGCTGGGCCGTCCGCTGCTCGTTCATTGCGCGCACCGCAATCCTGCCGTGCATTCGCATTTCGACAGCGCGATGATCGTCAAGGACTCGCTGGTGCACGAAGTGGACGTCGCGCGGTTCCTGTTGGCGGAGGAGATCGTGGCGATCACGGTCCACAGGCCGGCGACGACGTCGTATGCTCCTGCGGGACTGCAGGATCCGCAGTTTGCGCTGCTCGAGACCGCGAGTGGCAGATTGGTCGACGCCGAGGTGTTCGTCACCACCGGTATTGCATACGAGGTGCGTACCGAGGTTGTCGCCGAACGCGGTAGCGCGATGATCGGTCTGGGTGTCGGGCTCGTCCGTAAGTCGGCACCCGGCATCTGGGGTGGCCAGGTAACCCCGGACTTCCGCGCCCGCTTCGGGCAGGCCTACGACACCGAAATTCAGCGGTGGGTAGACGCCGTGCAGGCCGGGACGAACGTCGATGGGCCGGATGCGTGGGATGGCTATGCGGCGGCAGCAGTCTGCGCTGCCGGCGTTGTCTCGCTGGAATCCGGCCAGCGCGTCGAGGTCGAGATGGTGACTCGGGAAAGTGCAGGCCTGTAAGGCCCGGTCTGGTCCGAGATCGCAAATTCCGTATCACGAACAACTACATCGCCGAGCTGCGATGAAAGGTAAAGCTATGCCCAACAATGTTATTCAGCACTGGTCCGACGGCAAGCCGTTCGCGGGCACCACCACCGATACCGCACCGGTCACCAACCCGGCTACGGGTGCGGTGACCGGTCAGGTCGCGTTGGCGAGTGTCGCGGACGGGCAGCATGTCATCGACTCTGCTGCGGCCGCGTTCCCGGCGTGGCGGGATACGTCGCTGGCGAAGCGGACCCAGATCCTGTTCGCGTTTCGAGAACTGCTCAACACCCGCAAACCTGAGCTGGCGAAGATCATCACCGCCGAGCACGGCAAGGTGCTCTCCGATGCGCTCGGCGAGATCAGCCGCGGCCAGGAGGTCGTCGAATTCGCCTGCGGCATGCCGCATCTGCTCAAGGGCGGCATGACGGAGAATGCGTCGACGAAGGTCGATGTGTCCGCTATCCGGCAACCGCTGGGCCCGATCGCAATCATCGCACCGTTCAACTTCCCCGCGATGGTGCCGATGTGGTTCTTCCCGATCGCGATTGCCGCCGGCAACAGTGTCGTGCTGAAGCCGTCGGAGAAAGATCCGAGTGCTGCATTGTGGATGGCGGAACTGTGGGCCGAAGCCGGGCTGCCCGCAGGTGTATTCAACGTGCTCCAAGGTGACAAGACCGCCGTCGACGAACTACTGACCAACCCGAAGATCAAAGCGATCTCGTTCGTCGGGTCCACACCGGTCGCGCAATACGTCTACGCGACCGGAACATCGCACGGCAAACGAGTGCAGGCGCTCGGCGGTGCGAAAAACCACATGGTGGTGCTGCCCGACGCGGATCTGGACCTGGCTGCCGATGCCGCCGTCAACGCCGGGTTCGGCTCGGCCGGTGAGCGGTGCATGGCGATCAGCGCTGTCGTCGCCGTCGGCGGGGTCGGCGACGAACTGGTGAGCAAGATCGCCGATCGTGCGCGGACCATCAAGACCGGTGACGGGACGCGAGATGCGGACATGGGTCCGCTCGTGACGAAGGTGCACCGCGACAAGGTTGCCTCCTACGTCGATGCTGGTGAACGCGACGGTGCCACTCTGGTACTCGACGGTCGCGTGGTCGACGCAGATGGCGGCGCAGACGGGTTCTGGCTCGGGCCGACGCTGCTCGACAACGTCGCGACCGATATGAGTGTCTACACCGACGAAATCTTCGGACCTGTGCTGTCTGTTGTGCGCGTCGGTACGTATGACGAGGCTCTGCGCCTGATCAACTCGAACCAGTACGGCAACGGCACCGCCATCTTCACCAACGACGGCGGCGCGGCCCGCCGGTTCCAGAACGAGGTGGAGGTCGGCATGATCGGGATCAACGTGCCGATTCCAGTTCCTATGGCCTACTACAGCTTCGGCGGCTGGAAGAACTCCCTGTTCGGTGACATGCACGCTCACGGTACCGAGGGTGTGCAGTTCTTCACTCGCGGCAAAGTGGTCACCACCCGCTGGCTGGACCCCAGTCACGGTGGCCTCGAACTCGGCTTCCCTCAGAACAACTGATGGCCCTGTGCCGGTGGCGGGCATCACACCCGCGAACTGCACTATGTCTGTAGTAATGACACTACAGACGTAGTACTCTCCACTGCATGACGAAGCCGTCGGCAGTATCCAGGGCGCACCACCCCCTGTGGGTCGTGCTCACTCAACTCATGCGTTTCGCGATGGTCGGCGGAGCGAGCAACGTTGCCTACTTCGTCATCTTCGTATCGATGCGCAGCGACGGTGCTCAGCTCGCGAACGCTATCGGGACGATTGCGAGCACAATTCTGGCGAACGAACTCCATCGTCGGCTTACCTTCCGTGCTGCAGGGCGGGTCGGCTGGTTCGCTGCGCAGTGGGCCGGTGGCGGGCTTGCGTTCGTCGGTCTGATCTTCAGCTCGACCGCTATTGCCCTGTTGCACTTCGCTTTTCCGGCGGTTGGCGACATCGGGGCCGGGCTGGTCGTGGTCGGCGTCAGTGCCGCCGTCGGCGGGATGCGCTTTCTCGCGCTGCGCGGCTGGGTGTTCGCGGACCAGAATGTCGGCCGAGCTACCGGTTCGCCGGCACCAGCAGCCGGCCTCGAACGGTTCCGGACCGACGTGGTTGGGAATCGTTGTTCCCGCCAGGCTCGGATGCTCGAGTGCGGCTCTGCCGCCGCCGAACTAGTCCACGCGCGCAACGGATCAGCATCCTTTCAGCAAGCGCGGCGTCGCACATCGAATATCCTGGGCTGGCGGGACGTAGACCGAGAACGAGTGCGACCTCATCACCCTGACGCAGCGGAGGGACAGCAGTGGCTCACAAGGCGTTCGTCGCCGGCTATCGGACTGATCACACGCTCGAACCGATCCAGCACATCACAGCAACATTCGCAGTGCTCGACAGCGCCGCCAGTGCGCTTGTCCGTGCGCCGGACGGCGCACACCACAGCGAGGTAGAGGTGTCGATCGTCTATTCGGATACTCCGCAGACGATTCACAACAAGGTCCGTTCGGCGATCCGAAAGCTGTTCGCAGATCCTACGCTCACCGTGGTCTTCCTCGACGGGGGCGGGCTGAACGGGGGCTAGCCCATGGCCTGGCCAGGGCCACGTCGACTACGATTCGACGGATGGCGACCGACCCGACTCCGCGGCGAACCCGCCTACCGGAGTTGAAGGGTGACGCCAGGACCGATCGCTGGCGGGAGCACCGCGCAGCTGTGCGAGCCGACTTGATCGAAGCCACGTTGCGGGCGATCGACGAGTACGGCCCGGACCTCTCCATCGACGACATCATCAGCACTGCCGAGGTGCCGCGCCCCAAGCTGTATCGGTTCTTCCAGGACAAGGACGAGCTGTTCGGCGCGGTGAGCGAACGCGTGCAAGACATGATCCTGGAGCGCCTGGCGCCGCACCTGGTCCTGTCCGGGACCGCGCTGGATGCCGTCGGGTCGACGTTGCGCGCGTATGTCGATCTGGTGGCCGAGCGGCCGAATGTCTTTCGCTTCATTGTGACTTCGCAGTTCAGCAGCGGCCGTTCGTCGACACACCTGTTGGAGCGCGGTCGCGCGCTTTCGGATGCTGCGGCGGGACTGGTCAGCGTCATTCTTCGGGTGCGCGGCGGAAACGGCGAGAATGTCGAGTACGTGGTCGACGCAATTCTCGGGGCAGTGGCGCTCGGTGTACTGCGCTGGCTGAACACGCCGACCATCGACAAGGACGCGCTCGTCGAGGAACTGACCGTGTTCGTCTGGGGTGCATTGGCGGCTTCGGCGAAGTCTCGTGGCGTTCTGCTCGATCCGGACGAGGAACTCTCCGAAGCCTCGGATTAGAGCTCGAAACAGCCTCATCGGCAACGCTGTTCACCGGGCGGTGCCGATTGATCGTTGTGTGCACCCGCCGAACCGACTGCGCCTCGCTGACGCGTCGTGGGTCTTGCGTATCCGCGGATCGAGTCCTACTCTCGGCAAAGTTAGAACTCGCAGTACTAGATACTGAATGTTCGATGAAAGGTCGTGGACTCGTGCAAACGAAAGCCCAGCGAAACGGATCGACCGGAGATGCCGCGGTGGCGGTATACCCGAAGACGCGGCGGATTCGCTTCCGCTTCGGTGCGGATGGCGCAACGGAGAAGTACTTCGTCGACGACGACGTGGTGTTCAGCCACTTCGTCGCGGGACTGTCGGCGGGCTTTCCGCCGGGTGAGGAATCGTTCATCAGATCGGTGCGGCGATTCGCCGATCAGATCACCGACCCGGTGCTGAAGAAGCGTGTGGCCGGGTTCATCGGGCAAGAGGCGATGCATGGAATGGAACACCGCAGGCTGAATCAGAAGCTCGTCGAGTTGGGCTATCCGATCGAGTGGCTCGATCGGGATAGATTGAAGGAAAGGCAGATTCGGGTCGAAGATCGATTGCCCGGTCGGCTGCATCTGGCAATGACAGCCGCTGCGGAGCACTACACCGCCGTCCTGGCCGAACGCGTACTCTCCAGCGACGAGATCCAGGCGATCCCGGGTGAGCCGGAGATGTGGCACCTGCTGAACTGGCACGCGATGGAGGAACTCGAACACAAGTCGGTTGCGTTCGACGTCTACCGCGCAGTCGGCGGGAGCGAACGGATGCGAATCGCGGTGATGGCAGCCATCTATGCGTTCACCATCCCGTTCACGTTCACCACGCTGACGATCTCGCTGGCAAAGGATCCGACAGCTCGGCAACAGCCACTGCGCTTGGCGCGAGAGGCGTACGGGCTCTTCCGTGGACCGGTGTTCAGGGGCCTGATGCCTGAGCTCGCAAAGTATCTGCGACCGGGTTTTCACCCCGACGACATCGACACCGAGGCCCTGCTCGAGCGCTGGCAGGAGCACCTCTTCGGCGCCGACGGCGTACTCGTCGACCACGTGAAATAGCACACGCGGCCGCGGCGTTTCCGCCGCGGCCGCATCTGCCAACGACCGTCGCTACGACGTGATGTCTGCCCGGCCTGCCGCAAACCGGGTAATCGCAGGGGCGATGCGGTTGGCGTGGTACTGCAGGTGCGCTTCGGGTGTCACCGGAACGATGGCCCTGTTCTTCTGGACTGCCTTGACGATCTGCCTGGCGACCTTCTCGGGGCCATACCGCCGCATCCGGTACAGGCGGTCGAATCGCTCCTGCTTCTTCGCTTCCTCCGCCTTCGAAACGCCGGAGAAGGTCGTTGTCGCAACGATGTTCGTATGGACGATGCCCGGGCAGATCGTGCTGACGCCGATTCCGGCACCCGCAAGCTCGGCACGCAGGCAGTCGGAGAACATGAAGACCGCGGACTTGCTGGTGGAGTAAGCCGAGAAGCCCTGCTGTGGTGAGTAGGCGGCCATGCTGGACAGATTCACGATGTGTCCGCCGAGACCACGTTCTGCCATCTTCGACCCGAATGCTCTGCAGCCGTTGACAACCCCGTACAGGTTGATGTCCAGGACCCGCTCGAACTCGGCCGGGGGAGTGTCGAGAAATCGTCCTGCCTGGCCGACCCCGGCATTGTTCACCAGAACGTCTGGAACACCGTGCTTTTCGACGACCACGTCCGCATGCTTCTGGATGGCGTCCGCATCGCCGACATCGAGTTGGTAGGCATGCGCCAGTCCACCCTGCTCGGCGATCAGCGCTGCTGTCTCTTTGGCGGATGCAAGATTGACGTCGGACAGGACGACTTCGGCACCCGCGCGCGCGAAGGCCAGCGCCGTCGCGCGCCCGATGCCCGAACCGGCGCCGGTGATAACCAATAGCTGATCATCGAATGGCATTCGTGCTCTGCCCATTTCGGCTCTGCGCAAAGTGCGGGCAGGCGGCTTTCCGCCCACGGCGTCGATCAGTTCGGTCGCAGCGTTGGCGAGGAACTCCGGATGGGAGAACGGCAACCAGTGCCCGCCCTTGATGACGCGTCGCCATACCGCAGGCGCCCACTTCGGTTCGTCGTCGTAGCCGGACTGGCGAATCGCGGGATCGCGCGTGCCGACGATGATCTGGACCGGAACGTCGGTGAACCGCTCGCGGGGGCGCGCCAGTGCGGGGATCGCATTGGCCCGGTAGATGCGCAGGCCGTTTCCGATGTCCTTCTTGAACGTGGGACCCAGATGGATGTCGTCGAGTGCCGCACCCTCGGCGCGGGAAAGTCCCTGCCGCCAGCGCTTTTCGCTCATCCCGACGGCGAATGCGACCTTCGGGACGACCGGCGTCATGAAGAAGAACATGTAGCCGATCGAGCCCAGTTGGGACAGTGCAAGAGCGAGATTCTTCGGGGTCGGTCGCGCGAACTTGCTGCGCGCCCAGATCGCCATGTGTTCGGCGTTCGGACCTGAGACCGAGGTGAACGAGGCGATTCTTTCTCCGGCACCTGCCTCGCAGACCGCTTCCCACATGGCAACGCTGCCCCAGTCGTGCGCGAGAACGTGTACCGGCTTGCCAGGGCTCACCGCGTCGATCACGGCGAGGTAGTCGGATGCGAGGGCGGCGAGCCGGAAATCTCGGAAGCTTCTGGGGTTGGTCGACTTTCCGTGGCCGCGGTTGTCGACAGATACGACGTGGAACCGATCGGTCAGGTGTGGTGTGACGCCGTCCCAGAGGTGATGGGAGTCGGGCCAGCCGTGCAGCAGGAGCACGGTCTCACCCGCTGGGTTGCCCTGCTCGAAGACGGCGACGTCTATGTCGCCGTTACGTACGAACCGTTCGGTGATTTCTGGGTCAGGCGCCGAGGTCGGCTGCGCCAGTGTGGGGTCCAACTTTTGCTCCGACGTCATATCGGTTCTCCGTCCGCGGTCGAATGTGACTGCCCGAATGCCGCCGCCGCGTTGACACGTCGTGCGAGGTGCGACACACTCGAGAATGTACACGGAACCAGCAGTATTGGGTACTGCATGTTTGAACTAAAGGGAGAGACGTGGCCGGCGTGCAGAATCTCGATCGCGAGTACGACATTGCGCTCTATGGCGCGACAGGATTTGTCGGCGGCCTCACCGCTGCCTATCTGGCGAAGGCAGCACCGACCGATGTTCGGATCGCGCTTGCCGGGCGCTCGCAACGCAAACTCGAGGCAGTGCGCGCAGGACTCGGTCCCGCAGCGGAGAACTGGGCCATCGTTCTCGCTGACGCGACAGATCAGAGTTCGCTCGACGCCCTGGCTGCGAGCGCTCGCAGCATCGTCAGCACGGTCGGTCCCTACACCGAGCACGGCTTGCCCCTGGTCGCGGCGTGCGCCGCCGCGGGAACGGACTACGCGGATCTGACGGGAGAGTCGTTGTTCGTCCGGCGCAGTATCGACGGCTATCACAAGCAGGCTGCCGACACGACCGCACGGATCGTGCACAGCTGCGGATTCGACTCGGTTCCATCGGATCTCAGCGTCCATGCGCTGTACCGCCGGGCGCTGGCCGACGATGCCGGCGAGCTGCGTGAGACCACGCTGGTGGTGCGGCGGATTCGCGGCGGAGTGAGCGGCGGAACGGCGGCCTCCGGGCTCGCGCAGCTGCGCGAGATGGCTACCGATCCAGCCGCGCGCCGACTTGCGGTCGATCCTTACACGCTGAGTCCCGTCCGTGCCGCCGAGCCCGAGCTGGGCCGTCAATCCGACGGCTCGCTGAAGCGCGCGGCCGGTATCGACCGCTCGCTCTCGGGTTGGACGGCAGGATTCTTCATGGGTCCGTACAACACGCGGATCGTGCGTCGTAGCAATGCAATACGCGACTTCGCGTACGGCCGCGAGTTTCGGTACAGCGAGGTCATGTCCCTCGGTCGAACACCGTTCGCTCTTGTGCCGGCGGCTGTACTGGCGGGCGGACTCACCGCAGGGGTGGCGCTCTCGCCATTGCTGCGGTTCGTGCCGCACAGCCTGCTGGCTCGACTGAGCCCGCGGCCGGGAACAGGACCGAGCGAGCGGTCGCGTGCGAAAGGCTTCTTCGCGATCGAGACGTTCGCGACGACGTCGTCGGGCAGGCGTTATCGCGCGCGCTTCGCGATGCAGGGTGACCCCGGCTATGCCGCTACTGCTGTACTGCTCGGTGAGTCGGCACTGGCGCTGGCACTCGATACGGACCGCCTCTCGCGCAGTGGCGGAGTGCTGACGCCCGCGACGGCGATGGGTGACCCGCTGCTGGATCGCTTGGTGCGCGCAGGCGTGGACATCCAGGTCGACGAACTGGTGGGCGCAGCCGCGCGGTGAACGTGGCTAGCCGAGGGCGCGGCGCAGGAGCTTTCCCGTTGCGGTACGGGGTAATTCGTCGATGAAATGCACGTCCCTGGGTACTTTGAACCGCGCCAGGTTTTCCCTGACGTGGCTGCGGACCGCGTCGGCATCGATGGCCGCGTCGGGCGTTCGGACGATGTAGGCGGCAAGGCGCTGTCCGAACTCCTCGTCGGCCACGGCGACAACCGCGGCTTCGCTGACGGCCGGGTGCGCGTAGAGCAATTCCTCGACCTCCCCGGGGAATACGTTCTCGCCGCCGGAGACGATCATGTCGTCGTCACGGCCGTCGATGAACAGGCGCCCGCCTTCGTCCCAGTGTCCGACATCGCCCGAACTGAGCAAGCCGTCGATGATCTTCTTGCCGCCACCGCCCGAATATTCGGCGAACGAGAGCATGCTGCCGACGAATATGGTGCCTTTGACGCCCGGTTCGGTCACCAGGCGATCGTTGTCGTCGTACAACCGCACGGTGACGCTCGTGGGTGATTTGCCCACGGTTCCGGGTGCGACCTTCCAGTCGGCGGGGGTCGAGATGGCTGCGACACCGACCTCCGTCGACCCGTAGAAGTTGTAGAGCACGTCGCCGAACGCACGGGTGGCCTCGTTGCCGAGCGCCGCGGGCAATGCCGATCCTGCGCTGAAGATGATCCGTAGTGACGAAGTGTCGTAGCGTGCAAGGACTTCCGGACCGAGGTCGAGGATCCGGCGCAACATCGTCGGAACGACGACGAGTGCCGTTGCCCGATGCTTGGCGATGCCCGCGATCGTTGCCGTGGCGTCGAAGCGGCGGCGAACGACAACCGTGCTGCCGAGGGAGAACGACATGATGAACTGCGTGAGAGCGGTGCCGTGAAAGAGCGGTGCAGCAAGGACGGTCACCTCGCCGCGGCGTAGCGGAACTCGCTCGAGAAATGCTGCGGCGGCAAGAGGCGACCTGACGCGGCGCGGAACGCCACGCGGCGTGCCTGTCGTGCCGCCCGTCAGGAGGACGAATCCCCCTTGCGTCCGAGGCGGTTCCAGCTCGAAATCGACGTTTGTGTCTATCAGCACGTCGACCGTTGGGGTGGCTTCCTCGGGTTCGTCCTGCCAGGCAAGCACCCGCGTGACGGTTGTCGGCAACTCGGCGAGGAGGGCGGTGAATTCCTGGTCGTAGACGATGGCCGTCGCACCTTCCCGCACTGCGACGTCGGCCAGCTGACGAGCACTGAAACCTGTGTTGAACAGGACGAGGGTCGCGCCGATCTTCGCGGTCGCGAGCATCGTGTCGACCAGCCCGCGATGGTCGCGGCACAGCGACGCCACGACCGACTCCGGCCCGATACCTAGCGCAATCAGCCCACGCGCCAGCGCGTTCGAGCGCGAGTCCAGGTCCTTGTAGGTCAGCGAACCGGACTCGTCGATCAACGCGATCGCTCCCGGCGTGCGGTGCGCTGATGCAATTGCCGCGCCGGCGATCGGGCCGTACTGGCGGATCGCTCGCGAGGCGTGGACGATCGTGGCGGGCCGGCGAAAATCGATGGTCCCTGCGCGCTGCAGGATGCCGACCGAGTGCAGATTGACGTGCGTGGTGCGGACGATGCGGGAGAAAGAAGTCACAGCGAATGATCCTCGCGGCGTGAGCGACCGGGAGACTACATTTGAAAAGGTAGATTACCAGATAGCGACCGGGTCCGGTCTGCGGTTGCTCACTTGGGGCTGTAGTTGTCGACGAGCCACTGTCCACCATCGTGCGCCACGGTCACCGAGAGCAGGTTCGGGACGGTCGACGCGTCCGGTTGTTGCACATTCTCGGTCTTCTGCGTCGCAAACACGGTGACCTCGAAACGATTGTCGCCTGCCGGTTGGACGGCTGTAGCTACCACCGTGCCGGTCGCGACGACCTGCGCTTCGGTCATGATGGCGCCGAGCGTCTCCCGAACCTGGTTGTATCTGTCCTGCAAAGAGTTCGACGCGTCTTGCACGACGCCCGCGAAGAACGGGTCGAGATTGCGGTAGTCGTAGGTCAACGAGCGCGTCACGTAGTCACTTGCGACCTGACCGGCTTTGTCGCTCTCGGCCTGTCGGTCGCGCAGCGCTGCCAGGTCGCCGGATGTCGAGTGCCATTCCCAGCCGAGCACGGCGGCAAGGGCGACCAGCGAGGTAGCACACAGCGCCAGTGCGACTCGCACCCTGCGCGAGAGCTTCGGCGTCGGCGGCGCAGCTTCGTCCGTCTGGTCTGTGCTGGTCGAAAGCTCTTGTGTGACAGTCATTCGTCTCACCTCATCAGTTGGGTACTGGTACTGCGATCCGGGCCGGACCGCTGTCCGGAAACACCGTGAGCAGTATGTTCATGATCGAGCCGGCGTCGACTCTGAGTGGTCGCAACTGCGACGTTGCAGGTTTCACGATCGTCGAAACCAGCGCGAGGTCGGGCGCCAGCAGTCCTAGATATTCGCCGAGTTTCGTCACGAGCGGCCCGATCGGCTGATCCCAGATGTTCTCTCCGACATAGGAGTAGTGCTCGAACTCCTGGATGATCTGCACAGCGTTGGGCGTCAGCGACTCGACCGCCGGCGTTGTATCTCCGAGCACGCTGCCGTAGCCGTCGAAGTTGTCGCCGAGCGTCTGCACGTTGACGTAGAGCCGCGTGATGGCGTCTTTCTTGTCGTGCAACATCTGTGCGAACATGACCATCGCTCGGCTGAGCTTCGCCACGTCCTCGTCGCGGCCCAAGTTGCCGACTGTGAAGGTCGAGACGAGCCGCTCCAACGTCGCGGGATCCAATTGCGCCGTCAGAGAGTCGATCTTCGTCAAAGTGTCGCTGACGGTGGCCGATGTCTTGACCTGGCTCGCGGGTACCACTGCGCCGTCACCCAGATAGGGACCGGCTTCCGATGTGGGACGGAAGTCGATGAATTGTTCGCCGGCCGCCGAGAGGTTGCCGATCCGGACTTCGCTGTCGACCGGAATCGGGTACGCGGCATCGACCTGCACATCGACGGCGAGTCCCTCGGCTGTGGTCGAGATTCGTTCGACGCGACCGATTTTCATTCCGCGCAGGTCAACCTCGGAAATATCCATGAGGCCGCCGGATGAATCGAGCAGCACCGTGATCGTGTGTGTTTCGCGCCGGGGATCCCAATCCAGCACTGCCACAGCCATGTACGCCGAACACACGAGGGTCATGGCGAGCAGCATGACGAGGGAGACGGGCGCTGGAATTTTCATCGGACCAAACCGATCGAGCGGAGCACGTGGATCAACTGGTCTGCCTGGGCGCCGGCATCGATCCGAACGTTCGGAGCCGCCGACAGAAACGGAACAATCTTGTCGCGCAACAGCCGATCTACAGTGTCGACGTTCATCGGGACACTGGTATCTGCGTTCCCGATCGTGACCAGCGCGGGCGCGATCACCGCGATGATGTCGTGCACGTCGCCCGCGATCGGGACGAGAATATCGCCCAGGGGCCGCGCCAGATCGCGGAGCCGGAAGATCAGTTCGACAACACCGAACAGCACACCGCTCAGGCCCTCGGCCCGAGCAGGACCGTACTGCAATATTTCGTCTACACGCTCGTTGTTGGCTGCCAGATCGGTCGACACCGCAGCGGCCGCGCCGAGTATCCGGTCGATGTCGTCGGTATTCACCGTCAAGTCGTGCAGTGCCGCTTGCCCGGCGACAAATATCCTGCGGAAATCTTCGTCCGTCGCCGGAAACGCGGCGTTGAACTGGTTCACGACATCCTGTAGTTGCGCGACGCGACCACCCGAGACCATGCTCGACAGCCCGCGCAGCAGGTCTTCGATGTTGTCGGCCGGCGCAGTCTGTGACCGGGGGATCGTGTCACCGTCGACCAGGTACGGCCCCGTCGAATCCGCCGGCGGCAGTAACGAAATGTAGATCTCACCGAGGATGGTCGCTTGCCGCAGTTCGGCCCGCGTCGACACAGGAAGCTGGACCTCGCCTTTCAGGTCGACCTTCGCCACTGCCGACTCGCCGACCAACTCGACTCGGTCGACGATCCCGACCTCGACACCCTCTGCTACGACCTTTGCCTTGTCCGGAAGGTTGAGCGCACTGGAGAACTCGACGCTGACGGTGTACTTCGCGCCCTCGACGTACGTGCCCGGTATCGGCAGGTCTGCCGGGTCGAACCCGCACCCCGAGACGGCGAAGAGCGCAATACCGAAGATGACCGGCAGGACCTTCTTCATCGTGTCGCCGCCTGTCCGAGCAGTGATGCCATCAGGTCGCGCGATGCCTGGGGGACGTAGGCGAGGAGATCGCGGATGTCGCCGGCGCGGCTGAGCAGTTGGTGTGAGAAGGGGAGTGCCTTGTCGAGAAAGGCATAGGACTGTTCGTCGTACTTGTCGATCGTGCGTGCGGCCACTGGGAGAAACTCGTTCGCCTTCGCGAGCGCCGTCCCGAGTCCCGAAGCGATACCGTCGACGACCTCGAGGCCGTTGCCGAGATTCTGCAGCAGGGTGCTGAAGTCGGGCCAGTTGGTGACGAACATGGTGGTGAGGCGGTCGAGATTGTCGATGAGGCGACGGACGACGACGTCCTTGTCCGCTGGATCGCCCACAAGAGTGCTCAGCCGCCCGAGCAGCGAATTGAACGTGGGGCCTGTTCCGTCGAGTGCCGCGTCGAGTGAGTTCAGCGCGTCGGCCAGGATGGGATCCGGTGGGGTACCGGGTCCGCCGTCGGATTCGGAGCCGAGTAGGTCGGCGGCAACGGCGTTCACCGCGTCGAAGGTCTCGCTGATCCCGAGCGGTGTCTTGGTGCGCGTCAGCGGGATGCATTGTGCACCCTCGAATAGCGGACCCCCGGTGTAGGGCTTGGTGAGCTCGACGTGCCGGTCGGTCACGATCGAACTCGACATGGTCACTGCACCGACATCCGCGGGAACCGCAATGTCGTGATCGATGTCCATCGTGACCTTCATGCGATCGCCCATGGGCTCGATCGCCGCGACGCTTCCGATTTCGATGCCCAGCAAGGTGACGTCGTTGCCCTCGTACAGCCCGACAGTGTCGGTGAATTCCGCGCACATCGTCTTCGAATCCCGATCCAGACTGCTTACCGCGGAAGTTGCTGCGCCGCCAAGCAATACGACGGCGGCAGCGCCGAGGGCGAGATAACCGACCTTCTTTCCCACGCTCACGTCAGCACTCTCGCATTGCGCTGGGGATACAGATTCCGGCATCGGTGGTGGCGCCGCCGAGTTCGTCGGCATGCGCGTTCTCGATACCGAGCATGGCCGAAATCGACGTCATGAACTCCTGGATTCCTGCGATGACTTCATCGAGCTTGCTGGTGTCGGCGAAGACTTTGTTCACGACTTCTTCGAGTTCCGCTATCGGGGGTTCGAGTCCGTCGGCATAGGCCATGATCGGGCGGTGTACGACGTCGGCCAACCGCCGCAGTAGCTGGAACGTCTGCACCACATCGTCTTTGTGCGAGCCGAGCTTCACCGCGACGATGCCGAGCTGACGGACGAAATCAGCCAGCACCGCCTGGTCGTCGGCAATGGCGGCGATGTATTCGTCGGATACCCGGAGTCCCTGGTCCAGCTGGTCGGAGCGCTGCGCCAGTACGCCCGTGAGGTCGTTGACGTTGTTGAGCAGGTTGCGAACCGCCTCCGGCTGACCGGCCATCGCCTTGTTCACCTCGGTGATCGTGGCCCGCAGCGTAGTGCCGTCGACCTGGCGCAGCATGGGTGTCGCGTCCTGCATGATGTCGGTGATCTCGTACGGGGTCTTGGTGCGTTCCGGCGGTATGTGAGCTGACCCGAGGTCGTCGTCGCCGGCTGGTGAAAGCGCGAGGTAGTGTCCGCCGATCGGTGTCAGCATCTTGATTTCGACGGCAGAGAGGTCGCCGACGTGCACGCCCTGGTCGACGGCGAAGCGAACCTCGACGTGATCACCGACCAGGCGGACCGACTGGACGCTGCCGACTTTGATGCCCGCGACCCTGACCTCGTTGCCGCTGCGCGCCCCGCCCGCGCTGCGGAAATCCGCGACGTAGGTGTCGGTACCGAAGGGCACCAGATAGATCACGGCACTGATCGCGAGTCCGACGATCGCGACGACGATACCGGTTGCGCCCCAGCGTAGTTGAGAATTGGGCTCGTCCACGACCGGACGTGGCTTGCGGCCGATCTTCATTTGCAGATCACCAGCCGTTGGTTGCCGAGCACGGCAGAGCCGATGCCGGGAAGGTCTGCGCCGCCTGTCGGGCAGGCGAAGCCGGCGGCCGCGGCGGGCGTCCGGTTGTTCAAGCCGGACAGCAGCGACGGCACGAGCGACAAGATTTCGACCCATTGGTCGGAGCGGGGGACCACGCGGCGAAACAGTCCGTGCAGCGGCAGGTAGCTCTCGTCGTACGCGCCCTGCAGTTGTTCGAGCAGTTCGACCGCCGGTTGCAGCGCGCGATTTGCTTCCTTTGTCGCAGAGACGATTTCGTCTGCCTTGGTGCTGAACCTGCTGAGCAGGCCACCGAGTTGCTCGACCAGATCGCCCACCTGCGCGGACCTGCCCGCAATCTGGTTGGAGATCTCGCCGAGGTTTCGGATCAACAGGACGATCACGGCCTCGCGGTCCTTTGCGTACTTCGTCAGCGTGTCGAGATCGGCCAGGACGGGACCGATTCCGGCACCGTCGCCCTGCAACACGCGAAGGATGTTCTCGCCGAACTGGTTCAGTTGCGCGGTGTCGAGTGTGTCGAACAGCGGCCGAAACCCGTTGAACAGCTTGGAGACGTCGAAGCTCGGTATCGTCGCCGCGAGCGGAAAAGCGTAGTTTCGGGCCACGGGCGTCGCGGTGGCATCCGGTTGTACGAGTTCGATGTACCGCTGGCCCAACAGGTTCTGATAGCGGACGGCGGGCTGTGTCGTTTCGTAGACGGGCCGGTCGGCTTGCACCGAGAAGCGGACACGCGCATTCACGCCATCGAGCGTGACCGACTCGACCTTGCCGACCTGCACCCCGGACATCCGGACGTCGTCACCGGCGAAGAGGCCGGATACGTCGGAGAAGAGAGCTTCGAACTCGACTTTGTCGCCCGGTACCGGGGTGCGCAGCGCGGTAACGATGACCACCGAACACGCGGTCACGATCACGACGAAGATTGCGAGGCGCAGCACTGCGCCGCGAACGGTGATCATCGCGGCCCTCCGACGATCGAATCGACGAGATACGGCATGTCTTTGGAAATCAGTTCCAGCTGCAATTGCACACGGCCGTCGACAACCGGGAATGCGCCGTCGATCCGGTCGAGCAACTCGGGGACCCGGTTATAGGTCGGTGCGACCGAACCGATCGACGCGGCAATCGGAATGACAAGGTCGAGAACGGTACTCACGATGGTGGACAGATCGACGCTGTTGTCGCGCAGGATCGTCGCGAGCGGCGCCAACGCCTGATCGGCGAGGCCGTAGATGGCTTTGTTCGTCCGGTCCTGGTTGCTCGTTTCGCCGAAATATGCACTGGTGTCGAGCAACTGAGCGATGAGATCGACAGCTGGGGGAGTGAGTTCGGCGACTCCCGTCGCCACGTCACCGCCGATGCGTACGTACTCCGCGACTGGAGCGCGTTGGTAGTCGGCGAGCATCCGCGCGGTTTCGAAAAAGGCGCGGGTGGTCGGTCCGAGTGTCTCGGTATTCGTGATGAGTAGATCGAACAGCCGGTCGACGTCCTCGGTGTCGAGTATTCGCGTGAGCTGCCCGGCCTTGCGGAAAACGCTCGTGACCGTCGCGTTGGCGCTGTTCTCGCCGATATGCAGTGTCGAGTCCTCCTCCAATGGGTTCCCGCCGCCGCGATTGACGAGTTCGATTGCTGTGGAACCGAAGACATTCGAGGACGTGTATCTGGCGATGACGTTGTCGGTCAGGTGCTCGGCTTGCCTGCGATCGAGCGAGAGTTCCAGTTGCTGATGCCCGAAACCGATCGTGTCGATCCGGCTGACGGTCCCGATGGCGAAGCCGTGCAGCTTCACCTCGGCACCTGGCGCTAGCCCTTCGCCAACCGTCGCCGCGTCGATCCACACCGTGAAGCGATCGCTGAATTTGCCCTGGCTGTATGCGGTCAGCGTCACCGCGACAACCGCGATCACGGCTACGATCGCAAGCCCGCGGAGCCGAAGTGCCAGCTTGCCTGCGGATCTGCCCGAGAAGTCCTGGTATACCGGCACTCTTACCCCGAAATCCTGATGCCGACATCGAGTCCCCAGAACAGCAGAGTCATCACCATGTCCGCGATGACAACGCCGATCAGGCTCGCCCGGATCGCCCGGCCGGACGCCCTGCCCACGCCCTCGGGGCCGCCGGTCGCGTAGAAGCCCTGGTAGCCGTGAATGATGATGATCATCACGACGAAAACGATCGCCTTCACCAGTGAGAACAGCACGTCGGACGGTTGAATGAACGCCCCGAAGTAGTGGTAGTAGGTGCCGCTGGATTGTCCGTGCAGGACGTTGACCACGACGGCGCACGAGAGGTAGCTGAGGATCAACGTCAGCAGAAACAGCGGAACGATCGTGATCACACCCGCGATGACCCGCGTGGTCACGACGAACGGAATAGGCCGCACCGCAGTTGCTTCCAGTGCATCGATCTCCTCGGAGATCCGCATCGCCCCGATCTCGGCGGTCATGCGGCACCCCGCCTGTGCGGCGAAGCCGATCGCCGCGATCATCGGTGCCATTTCCCGGGTATTGGCGTAGGCCGACACGAATCCGGTGAGTGGGCCCATCCCCACCATGTCGAGGGTCGAGAAGCCTTCGACGCCGATCGAGCCGCCCACCGCGACGCCGAGAAACGCCAGGACGGCGACAGTGCCGCCGCCGACAATGATCGACCCGTTGCCCCAGGTGATGTCGGTCAGGATCAGCATCGTCTGGCGCCGATAGGCGCGAAGCGTGTGCGGTACCGCGGCAAGCACCTGCCAGACGAAGGTGAACTGGTGGCCGAGGTGCTCCGCGAAAGCTACGGGTGTCCGCACGACCGCGGCGGCGCCGCCGAAGAGAGTGGCAGTGCCGTATGGCCGCACCTTCGCCGGTGTATCGACCATCAACCGATCCTTGTTGGCATGAACATCGAAACAAGCTGTGTAATAACCAGATTGACACCGAAGGCTGCCATCACGCCGATCACGACGGCAGCGTTCACCGCGTTCGCAACGCCCTTGGGCCCGTGTGTCGATTCAAGCCCGCGCTGGCAGGCCACGATCACCACGATGATGCCGAACAAGATCGATTTGGCAACGGCGACAAGTAGATCGGAGACCGAAGCGAACGACGCGAACGACGACAGGTAGCTGCCGGGTGTCCCACCCTGAGCGCCGACATTGATCAGGTAACCGGTCCCGACACCCATGAAGACGATCACCAGGCACAGCAGTGGAGCGATCGCGGCCATCGCCGCAAGGCGCGGCGCAACGAGCCTGCGGACCGGGTCGATGCCCATCGTGCGCATGGCGTCGATCTCGTCGCGGATCGTTCTGGCTCCGAGATCCGCTGCGATCGCCGAGCCCGCGGCGCCGCCGAGCAGTAGGGCGGCGACGATCGGAGCACCCTGCCGGATCACTCCGAGGCCGCCTGCTGCACCTGCGATCGACGTGGCGCCGACCTGCTGAGTCAGGCTGCCGACCTGAACGGAGACGATGACACCGAACGGCACCGACACCAGCACCGCAGGTACGGCCGTCACGCTGACGATGAACCAGGCCTGTAACAGTGTCTCGCGCAATGGATGCCGCAAGCGCACGATGTCGATTACCAGATACATGCCGGCGTCCACGCCGAGTCGGAGTGCGCGGCCGACGGTCCGAGTCGCGGTGAGGCCGAGGTCGACTCCCCATCGAACGGTGCGAGCGGGTGTCTGGACAACTGTGTCCAACATTTCCGCCTCCTCGAAGTTCGGCCAGCCGACGTGACCGCCGTCACCAGGTGTTCGAAAACCTAGCATATTTATCGGACTGATGCGTCACTTCTTTAAATAGATCGGCTCAGGTCAGTTTCTGACAGGCGTGAGCGGCACGGTGAGATGTGAGCTGAACTGTGCGGTGCGCAGCACGTCGTAGCTGCTCCCGAACAGGCTCGGATAGTCCTTCGGATTGAGAATGTGCGTCGGTGCATCGCCGGACGCGATGGTCAGCTGCAGCCGATGACCAGCCTCGAAGACATGGAAAGCCGGCCGGACCTTGACGTTGTACTCGGTGATCTCGCCCGGTACGACAGGCAGCAGCGACTCCCGCCTACCTGGATGGAACGGTCCGAGAAGACTGCCGTCCGCGGTTCGCCAACTCCTCGATTCGTCGAGTGCGCGGAAGTTTCCCGCGAGCTGACCTTCGGTCAGCGCCGTCGCAGTTCCGTCGGGCGCGATGTCCTGGACTGTCACGCTGAATGCCGACGCGGGCTTGTTCGAGATCGCGAACAGCGTTGCGCCGATGGACCGCCAGGGCGGTCCGTTGTGTGAAGGGCTCCGTCGTGTACTGCGGGTTGTCGACTACCGGCGGCAAATCGCCCTGCGGGACGAACGCGGCGCAGGGATCGTCGACGGCGAACACTCGCGCGAGTAGCTGGTACGTCCCGGCGAAATTCTGTGAGAACGAACGGTTGCAGATGGTTCCGCTGTTGATCGCGCTGAACGTCACGCGGTCGGAGCCGGCTGTGCTGGTTGGCTTTTCGCCGCTCAGTGCGCCGTCCGTCTGCAGATACAGATTTTGCGCGGGAGCTGCGCCGACTGGATAGGTGGCACTCTCGATCACGTTGCCGTTGATGTCGATTGCGTGCAGCGGCGTGTCGGTCTCGTCGATTCCGTTGTGATCGTTCTTGAGCCACCGATCGAACCAGGCGAGCGCAATCGCGTGGAGATCGATATCGGTCGTGGTGTTCTGGATGCCCGGCTGAACATGGAACCACGGGCCGAACAGGAGCTGAAAGCGTCCCGTCGACCGCGCATCGCCCGGCATCGGGCCACCGTGCGGGCGACCGGCCCACGCGTTCTGCAGTGCCGAGAATGTGCGTGGGGTGCCGTCCTGCAGCAGGTCGTACTGTCCGCCGATCAAGTACGTCGGAATGTCGTTGTCCGCCAGCTTCTCCAGGACGTTGTCGATTGCCCGCGACTCCCAGTACGGGCCCGAATATGCCTTGTCGCCGTCGGACAGCGCGCTGATGACCGACAACCACGAACCGTCGGGTGCGACGTTGCTCAGCAGATGGTCGACAACTACCTCCAGCATCTTCTCGGGCTGTTGGTAGAGGCCGAGGATTGGATCGATCTCGGGGAGAAGAGTATTCGGGAACCACAGGTACGCGGCGAGGAAAGCGATGTTGTAGAAGCCGTCGTGATTGAGGATGTCCTGGAAGAGGTTGTTGCCCGGCATCAGCGGGAACAGCGCTTTCACCGGCCCGCCTTCTTCGAGGACGCCCGCCGCGAGCAACCCGCTCATGCCGAGGTAGGAGAGACCGTAGAGGCCGATTTCACCGGTCGAATTCGGCAGTTGCGCCGCCCATTCCAAGGCGCGCTTGGAGTCGTCGCGTTCCTGTGGGTTGAGAATGCTCCACTGGCCGCCGGACGAACCCGTGCCGCGCAGGTCGAGGATCACCTGGATATAGCCGCGCCGGACGAAGTAGTCGCCGTAGCCGGCGGCGTCGGCTACCTGCCGGAGCACCTCGACGCCGGTGGGGAGAATTCGGTCGAGGACCGGCCCCAGCCAGTCGTAGGACAGGATCCGCAGTAGGCCGGTGCTGTCCTTGCCGTATGCGGTCTGCGTCATGACGATGGGGAACGGTCCGGTGGCGGGGGACCCGTCGGGATTCGTCGGATACCGAACGTCGGCGCGAAGAACGACGCCGTCCGCCATCACGATCTCGTGGTTCTTCTGCTCGCCGATGCCGAAGCGCTCCGGCCCCGGACTCCACCCCTGCGGGAGTCCGGTGCGGGCGTCGACCCGTGAGACGTCCAGTCCGGCGGCCGGGTCCGCCTGGGCGGGGCCCGCCGCGACCGTCAGTGCGGCTGCGAGGAAGATCGCCAGGAGGACCCGGACGATCACCGCCCCGTACCGATCGCGTGCCCGATCAGTGCTTGTCCCGCGAGCGGCAAGATGTCCGAAAGGCCTTGTGCGAATTTGGGATCGGTGACCGAGGTCGTCGGGCTCGTGATCGTGCAACCGGCGGGTGCCGGGACACCGTTCAGCCGGTCCTGGATCCAGTAGAACGCGCCCGGAAGGTGTGTACCGACGCCGGAGATGTGCTCGGCGAGGAACTCGCGAACATACGTGACGCTGGGAGCGCCTGCGCTGCAGTACTTGTCGACGATGCGATCCGTACCGGCGATCGGAATGATCTCGTCGTTCTGGGCGTGGTAGATGTACACGGGCACCGTCGGAGTGCGCTGGCCGAGCGAGTTGTCCATGATCGCGTCTCTGATCTCGGGTAGCGCCAGCGGATCGGCGCCCTGGAACGTTCCCATGTAGTTCAGGCCGGGGAAGACGCTCGTTCCCATCGGGTGGCAGAGCACCTTCTTGGAGGCGAGCACGAACTGGCCGAGCGGGTCGACGCGCTCGCGCATGACTCGCTGCATCTCCGGGTACTCGGTCGCGATTCCTACGAAGGCGCCACTGATCAGACCTGCGTACACACCATTGTTGTTGTGCCGCACAAGTGTTTCGTAATCGGCTGCGGCGACGCCGCCCGATGCCGTGCCGACGATGTTCAGTTCCGGTGCGTATTCGTCCTTGATCTCGGCCACGAAGGAGGTCGGGATCGTGCCGCCGGAGTAGCCCCAGAGAGCGGTCGGTGTGGCCGGTCCGTCCAGCTCCGAAGGTGCGAAATTCTCCGCCGCGCGGATTCCGTCCAGCGTGGCGTGTGCACCGAGACGCGATGCGCCGTATGCAGAGTTCGGGCCCTCGTAGTCGGGCAGTGCGACGGTCCAGCCGTGGCCGAGGCCTGCCGCGATCGGAATCAAGATCTCGGCCGCGTTGACGTAATCGGCGGGAATTGCGCCCGACTGCACAACGTAGGAGGGGGCACAGTACTGCGCGGCGGAGTCCTCGGCGATTTGGTAGGACAACAACTTTCGCCCACCGGCCGGCGCGGGTCCGCGGGGAGTGAGGATTGTGGTCACTGTGGCGATCGGCTCGCCGTGGCTGTTCGTGGTCCGGTAGAGCAACTGCCAGGCATCCACGTCCATGTGGAGGATTCCGAAGAACGCCGGGAGGATGGCCCGGGCGCGCAGGATTTCGCCGGGTTCAGCCGCTGCGACGAGACCCGCCGCGGGCCTGTAGAAGTCGTCGAACTCCGGTGGCAGAGTGACCGCCGGGGCGGGCTCGATCGCAACATCGGCGGGTGCCGGGTCGGCCGTTGCGACCAATCCCGTCAGCAGGGGCGCGGCCAGCGCGGCCACTGCGGCCAGCGTCAGAACACGAATCGATCGGCGTGCATTCGTCATTGAAAGGCGCTCTCTCGGGGTGCCGGATACGGATTCTCACTACAGCGTCGATGCTGTGTGGGTTGTCACAACAGCGATAACGGTAAGATAGATTTTCAGATTGTCAACCACCGGGGCCGATCGTCTCGTAATCCGTGGGTCTGGCGGCAGGAGCGCTGGGCGCGCTCGAAAGCGCGACATGGCGGTCAGGTGTTTTGCTGTGGGGGAGTGGGATTCACCGCCCCGAGTCGTGTGCGGTGACTGGACCACATGGCAGGTCCGACGCCGTTGGCGGCCTGCCATGCGGAGCTCTGCCCGCTCAGATCATGCGGTCAGTTCGAGTGTGCCGCGAGGGTTCCACGGCATCGGTCCGGTCGGGAAGCTGAAGCGCAGCAATCGATGGGAACCGCTTGCTTCGAAATGCGCGGTGAACGGTGGTAGGAAGCCTGCGATCACCTTGTCGAGCAGGCCGTTGATGTGCGCGAATCCCGGCCGGATCTTGACCTGCCAGGCGTCGAAGCTGCCGGCCGTCACCTTGACCGTGGTGCGCTTCTCGATCTTGATCTCGAGGGGCCAGTAGATCGAGTAGGCGAGCCAGATGTCGTGCTTGGACTTCGCTCCCTTGCTGAAGTCGAGCCCGCGCAGCAGGGTGAGCCCACCGATCAGCGGCATCACGCCCTTCGGGAAGGGCTGCAGTTCGCCGCCGAACTGGAGGTGCTGGGTCCCTGCGAAGTAGCCCTCCTCGCGGGTGACCAACTGGCCCTCGAAAAAGCTTGCCGCCTTGTAGCTTTCGGTCGAGATTCGGCCGTTCTCACGGCGAAAGCGCTGCTCGACCTGCATCGCGAACTGTTCCTTCAGCCCAGCATCCACCGAGGACACGTACACGTCGCCGTCGTGCTCGACGAGGGCCGAGATCGTGTACATCGTGGGGTCGTCGCCCACTCGGATGCCATAGACGGATTTCTCGCCGTCCTCGATCGCGGGGTCGCGGAAAGGGCTTGTCATTCGGTTCTCCTGGGTTGGGTCGGAGGTGCCGCGGCCGCCGAGGCGCGCGTCCGATTAAACAGACTGATATATCATTCGTCAAATATTCCGACAGTATCCCGGACTCGCGAACGAGCCCGGAGCGGGGTCAGCGCGATGCTTTGTCGGACGAGCTCAGGGCGCTGAAATTCGCGCCTGTGAGTTCGACGGACTTCTCCCACAGTGCTGCGGCGAGGTCGGCGTTGCGGGCTGAGCGTGTGCGCGGGGAGCGGCTGATCGGTCCGCGGACGCCGAAGAGGCGGTTGGGTCCGATGTAGTCGTCGTTGCGAACGTCGCCCATGGTCGCCGCGTACAGCTGGCTCAACGCGCCGTGCCGCTCGCTGTTGCCGAACAGGCGGAGCCCGAGGTGCGTGGCCGCGAGAGCGCCAGGAATGGGCGGCACCATCGAATCGAAGAGGTTCGTCGCGGCAACGCCGGGGTGGGCGGCTATCGACGTGAGGTTCGAGCCCGCGGCAGAGCTGCGCCGTGCGAGTTCGGCGCTGAACAAGAGGTTGGCGAGTTTGGACTGCCCGTAGGCTGTCATGCGTCCGTAGCGGCGGCGGTCGAAGTTGAGGTCGTCGAGCACGATTCGGCCCTGCCTGTGCGCGATACTCGCAAGGTTGACGACGCGCGGCGCGGAAGCGGCGACAAGCGCGGAAAGAAGGCCGTCGGTGTAGGCGAAGTGGCCGAAATGATTTGTCCCGATCTGCATCTCGAAGCCGTCAGCCGTTCGCGCGAACGGTACCGCCATGAGGCCGGCGTTATTCACCAACACATCGATCTCGGGCGCGACTGCGATCGTCTGCGATGCTGCACGACGCACCGAGGCGAGGTCGGCGAGGTCCAGCTCGACCAATTGGTGGTCGGCTGCCGGGCCTGCCTGTGCAACGAGTGAAAGTGCCTGCTGCCCAGTGGTCTGATTACGGCAGGCGAGCACTATTCGGGCTCCAGCCCCGGCGAGAGCGGTCGCAGCCTGCAAGCCGAGGCCGTTGTTGGCGCCGGTGATGACGATCGTCTTCCCCGTCTGGTCGGGAATGTGGGGTACGCGGAAGTTCTTGATCGCCAGTGCGTTTGCCATGTGGGTTCCTTACTCGGTTGGTTCGGTCATCGAAAATGCAAGGTGCAGAGGTTGTTCGGGAGCGATGAGAACGCCGTTCATCCGGGCATTGGACTCCGCGATGCTGGAAATGGTCGTCGCGAGGTAGTCGACGAACTGCTCGATCGGCATGGGGAGAGGCCGATTGCGCGAGGCGCCGAGCCACCAATCCGTCGCAGACGCAACAGTTCCGAAGACGGTGTATATGGTCAGTTCGGCACGATCGATGTCGACCGAACGGTGGTCCAGAGTTTCGGCGAGCAGTACTGCCGCGCGACGCGCGTACTGCCGCGCGGACTGCAGTGCCCGCTCCGACTCGTCGGCCTGCTGAGTGAAGTGGCTGTGAACCATGAATCTGAAGGCGTTCGGATGTTCGGTGACAACCAGCGCGTATTCGGCCGCTCCGCGCCGCACCAACTCGCGGGTGGTGTCGTTCAACAAGTTCACGCTTGCGATGAGGCGCTCCCAGAGCAACTCCTGCGTGCGGTCGACAATCGCGTTGTACAAGTCGATCTTGTCCTCGAAGTGCCTGTACAGCTTAGGTTTTGCCGCGCCGGCCTCCTTGGCGATGTCGTCCATGCTCACGTCGGGACCGAACTTGTCCAGCGCCCTGAACGCGGCATCGACAAACTCGTTTCGCACTTTGATCCGGTGCTCGCGCCAGCGCTCGGTGCGTGCGTCCACACGCTGGCCGGTCGACTGCTTCTTGCCCCTCGCAGGTATCACAGGGAGCGATAGTATCCGATACTAGCGGTACTGGCTACTACTGGTTCCGTTTGCTTTCGCTTCCCGGTCGGCGAGCCAGCGGGCGTGCGCCTCGCCGAGCGGCGTAGTCGGCGCTTCGCCGTAGATCCATTCTCGCGCGATCCGATGCCAGTTGTTGGCGGCGCCGAGCTGGCCGAGCACGCCGAACGTCAGGAAGTCGGCACGACGGGAAAAGATGTGTTCGGGCGGCAAATTCTGGTGTCGCATACCGGCGAACTCCGATACCCGCGGGTCGATGGCGAGCAGAATGCTCCCGCTCGCCATGGCCGGCGTCACGGCGATCTGCTCGTCGGTCAGGTGCCAGCCCGCCGCACCGTGGACATAGTCGAGACACTCGTCGACGGTGACTCCGGCGTCTGCATTGATCACGCCGCGCGCCACCATGAGATCGAAGAGATCCTGACTGCGGTTCTCGGTTGCAGCGCGTAGGCACTGTTTCTCGAAATCGACGTGGATCGGATCCATGCGGTTGTAGAGACCGAAATCGATGAATCCGACCTTGCCGTTCGCGCCAAGCAGGATGTTGCCGGGATGCGGATCGCCGCAGAACTCGTTGAACGCGAACAGCGACCCGATATAGAAGCGGTAGACGATTTCCCCGACTCGGTCGCGATCCTGTTGTGGCAGTGCGCGTATCGCGTCGAACGACTGACCGTCGAAGAGCTCGGTGACGACGACCTTTGGCCCGCTCGCTGCGGGGACGCTGTCGGGTACCTCGATGAACGGATGGTCTGCGAAGAGCAGCGCAAGCTCGTGCTGGGTGCGTGCTTCGCGCTCGTAGTCGAGCTCGCTCTCCATATTGAGCTTGATCTCGTGTGCGAGCTCGGGCGCCGCGACGGCGGGAAGGGTCGATCGCCAGAACTTCAGAAACATCGCGAGGTTCTTCATGTCCGCGCGAATAGCGACGTCGATGCCGGGATACTGCACCTTGACTGCAACGGGGCGCCCGTCGTGCAGACGGGCGCGATAGACCTGACCGATCGATGCCGCTGCGATCGGCACGTCGTCGAACTCGGCGAACACTGCGGAGATCGGCCGGCCGAGATCGCTCTCCAGGGTGGCACGCATCGTGTCGAACGAGACCTTCGGCGCCTGATCGCGCAGCACGGCGAGCTTTCGCTGGAAGCTCTCACGGTGTGACTCGGGAACGAGCTCCAGATCGATCACCGAAAGCATCTGGCCCAGCTTCATGGCCGCGCCCTTCATGCTGCCGAGCACGGTTACCAGCTGATCGGCTGCCTGGAGTGCGGCCTTCTCCGAAATCCGAATCTTCGCATCGTGCGATCGGCCGATCATGGATACGCGCGTGCCGGCCGAACGGAACGCCTGGCCCGCTGCCACTTTGCCGATCTTGGAGCCGCGCGCGACACGAGATGTCGGAACCTGGTCGTTCATACTTCGGTCCTTCGCTCGGCCCGGTCGACGGATGGGTCGCAATTATTCGACTGACGTGTCACTCTTTGATGTGGCACAGACTACAGACGGTCCGAGCAATGCCACAACGACTTGTCACGAAAGGAACGTCGCAGATGATTCGACGCAAACGCAAGGCCCCACGGTCCAGTGCCACGCAGAAACCAGTGATTCTGCACGTGCGGACGCCCGACAGCCTGCCCGTGCGAATGCTCGGCCTCGGCCTGGCAGGTACGGGTGCTGCGCACTTCACCGCGCCGCGAGCCTTCGACGGCATCACTGCCACGGCTTTCCCCGAGAAAACGCGGCAGTGGACATACCGCAACGGCATGACGGAACTGTTGCTCGGACTGGCAATCGCCTTCCGTCGAACGCGACCCGTGGGCGCGATCGGTTCGGTCGCCTACGCGGCATTCCTCGCGAATCGTGTCTCGTCGCAGCGCTGAGCCCACGGGCCGGTACCGTCGCAGATGCGACTGGAGTAACGGCTGAGATTCGGTGAAGGCGGGTGAGCATGGCACATCCTGAAGCGGTGGCGAACGCTGAATCGGCGACGACTGCAGGTGCGCCGCGCCCACGGCGCGGCCGGCCCAAGCAGGAGGGGCTCGCCGAGCGGCGCCGCGAACAGATCATCGAATCCGCGTACTACGTGTTCGCCGCAAAAGGGTACGAATCGACGACGATCTCCGACGTCGCGAAGCATGCGGGGGTCGGCCAAGGCACCGTGTACCGGTACTTCGACAGCAAGCGCGAAATTCTCGACCAGGTCTTCGACTACTCGGCCGAGCGGTTCGTCAGTCTGATCGCGACGGACGACCTCATGGCACCCGTTCGCTCGCTCGCGGATTTCGCCGACCGCTTGACGCAGATCGCCACCCGGATGGCAGGCGCGATCGAGCGAGAGCCCGAGTTGCTACGGCTGATCATCGTCGAGGCCAGCGCCGCTGACGCAGAGCTCAATGCACGCGTTCTGGGCCTGAAGAGCTTTCTGTCGGAAATGATTGCGCGGATCCTCGAGGACGGGATCGAGCGCGGTTGGATTCGTCCCGAAATCGACACCGGAACGTATGGGCAGTACATCATCGCGCTGGTGCTGCCTGGGTTGCGGCATGCAGTTCAGGGCACGCTGACCGCGGACTGGAAGACCAGATTCACCGAACAGACTGTCGGCATCCTCGCAGCGGCAATGCGCGTCCCGGGGCATAGCTCATGACCGCTCAGGAAACGTCTGATCGCCTCGAAGCCCGCCGTGCCGACTTGATCCGTACCGCAACGGAATTGATCCTCGGCAAGGGCTACCGAAATACGTCGGTGGCCGACATCGTGGGCGCCCTGGGGCTCAGCCACGGCACCTTCTACAACTACTTCGACAGCAGGCGTGACATCCTCGATGCGGTGATCGACCATGGCGGCAAACTGCTGACGCAGCGCTTGGTCGGACCCGACGAGCCCACGTCCGCCGAGACGCTCGACGAGTTCCTGGCGCAAGTTGCCCGAATAAACAATCGCGTCCACGAACTGGTTGCCGACGAGCCGGCGCTGCTGCAGTTCGTAGTTTTCGAAGCGGCGTCGATCGACGAAGCCGTGGTGCAGCGGATGCTCGCGACGTATCAGGCCTTTGCTGCGGCGAGTAGGTCCTACGTCGAGAACGGCATCGAAAGAGGTTTCCTCCGAAGCGATCTCGATCCCGAAGTAGCCGGGGAAGCACTCGCGACCGTACTGCTCTCCAGCACGATCGGCGCGCTCGGCGACGGTGTCGCTGCCGATGCGGCGGTCTCGACAGCGGCGCTCGTCGATTTCGTCAGGCACGGGATGGGCAACGAGTAGCTGCTGTTACTCGACCTCGCTCAACTCGGTGGCCACGTGGAACGGCGGCGTGCTCTTTCCCATGATGCGGTACCGATTCCAGGGGTCGGGATCGCCGACGAAGGCGTCGCGAGCGCTGTGCGGCGTCCGAACCGTCACCTTCGTGCGTGGCTCGTCCCCAAGAATTGCAGTCAGCTCAGGGTTGGGGTCGATTCGGCCGATCCAGCGGAAGATCCCATCGATCGGCTCGCGGTACCCCCGCATCTCGACCCGCGCTGCGATCTCTGTTCCGTGAACGACGAGAGTCGCCTCGCCGAGATAGTCGGAGCCTTCGTGGGGGCTGTGCGGAACGACGCTGTTCATCCTGCCTCCTGAAAAGTGGTGCAGTCAAAGTAGTTGCAGCTGAGTGATATTCAGGTTGTCGTGACCGTTGACATCGGGGTCGACCTGGGTCACACTTCGAATGTACACGGAACTGGCAGTATTGGGTACTGTCAGTTCGGACTTGCGCTTGATTCAGGAAGCGGTGAGGACAATGACGTCCGGCAGCGAGTACGAGTTCAAGCCCGCGATCACGGCGGCGGGTGGAGCGGTCCGGCGGCGGCGCCACGTCGGCGATAGGCAGCTGACCGCAAGGCGACTGCTGTTCGCCGCATCGGAGGCGAACTACGATCCGGACCTCGATATCGATTGGGACGCGGCACCCGATCCGGACAAGGATTGGCTTCCAGCCCAGCGTGTTTCGCTCTACGGCACGCGGCTGTGGCACAGTCTCGACGACGAGCAGCGGCGTGAACTCGGCAAGCACGAACTCGTCAGCATGCTGAGTGCAGGCATCTACGCGCAGTCGATCCTCTCGATGCTGATGTTTCGCGACATCGTCGAGGGTGACGGCCTGGTCGACGATCTGACGCGCTTCACACTCGCCTCGATCAACGACGAGAGTCGCAGTACGACGATGTTCAGCCGGTTGGTTAACGCCACGGGCGCGGCTCCCTACCGACTGCCGGGGCCGTTGCAGCGACTCACGAAGCTGACGCTGCTGGCCCCGACCGGTCCGCTCGGCCGCGGCTTTCGGCTGCTGCTCGAAGAGATGCTCGATTCGGTCCTGCGTGAGCTCGCGGCGGATCCGAGTATTCAGCCGCACGTACAGCAGCTCACGAAAATTCACGTAGTTGCCGGCGCTCGGCATATCGAGTTCGCGCGCGATGACCTGATCAGGGCAATCGAGTCGCATGGCCCGATTGCCAATGCGCTGCATCGCTGGGCCCTGGCCGCCGTGACAGCAGCCTGTTACGCCGTCGTCGTCAATCCGAACGCTTATCGGGCCGTCGGGATCAATCCGGTTCGCGGCTTGGTTGCGGCCCTGGTCAGTGCCAACTACGGGCGGAACGCGCGGCGGGCAACCGCATCGTTTCGCCGCTTCACCCGCGACGAAGGGCTGCTGAACGGTCCGGTCGCCGGAACCATTCTGCGACTCGGCCGAGTCGGATGAACAGCACGCTCGGCCCGGTTGGGCCGAACCGAAAGGAGTGGATGTCATGACCGCGGAGTCCATGAGCGAACGAAGGCCTGTCGTCACGACAGCCGGCGCGTCGACAGTACGTCGCAAGACCGTAGGTGATCGGCAGAAAACAGCTCAGCGCCTGCTGCGCTCGACCGCTGAGCGGTCCTACGACGGCGAACTCGACATCGACTGGGACGCACCTGTCGATCCGGACAAGAAGTGGATGCCGGAGCACCGGCAATCGCTGTACGGCACCAAGCTGTGGGACAAGCTGACCCAGGAGCAGCGCAACGAACTCGGCAAGCACGAGGCTGCGAGCGTGCTCAGTTTCGGCATCTATGCGGAATCCGGTCTGTCCACGATTCTACTTCGCGGAATCATGGAGAGCGAAGGCCTCGTCGATGATCACTCTCGCTACGCACTCGCTGAAATCGGCGAGGAGACAAGACATTCCACGATGTTCAGTCGGCTCGTCAACATCACCGGCGTGAAGCCCTATCTGATGCCCAAGGCGGCGCGCAAGTTCTTCCGGCTCGCAGGCCTGATTCCGATCGGGCCTTCGTCGTACGCCGGTACGCTCTTGATCGAAGAGTTGCTCGACCGGCTGCAGCGCGAGGCGATGAACGATCCCGACGTGCAGCCACACATGCGGCAGTTGATGAAGATCCATGTCCTCGAAGAGGCACGCCACATCACGTACGCTCGTGAGGAACTCGTTCGGGCAATCGAAGCTCGCGGCAAGGTCTCGAATGCGTTCCACCGCTTCGTCTTCGCGGTGATGGTGCTCGGTGTGTATCCGGTGCTCGTGAACCCGCTGGTCTATCGCTGCGTCGGCATCAGCCCGCTCGAGGGTTTCCTGGCCGCGATGACATCGCCCAACTACCGCGTCAACGCGACCTTTGCCGGTGAACCGCTACTGCGCTTCGGCCATGAGGTCGGATTGCTCGACGGCGCCGTGACACGGCGCCTGTTCAAGCTTTCCCGCTCGGTGCCGGAGGACATCCTCGCCGAGCTCGATCGCGGCACATCCATCGCAAGCTGACCTCACCAGCCATAACAGAACGGAATGCACTGTGGCACAGAAGAAGAAATCGGTCCAACAACCGGACGTCTCGGCGCCCATTCACACCCGGGTCCTGATCATCGGTAGTGGATTCTCGGGTCTCGGCATGGGAATTGCGCTCCAGAAGGCGGGAATCGACGACTTCGTGATCCTGGAGAAGGCCGGAGAGGTGGGCGGCACCTGGCGCGACAACACCTATCCGGGCGCGGCGTGCGACGTGCCGACACACCTGTACTCGTACTCGTTCGAGCCGCGCGCCGATTGGTCACAGCTGTTTTCGCGGCAGCCCGAGATTTTCGACTACCTCAAGGGCGTTGCCGACAAGTACGGACTTCGTCCACATATCCGCTTCGGTCAGCACATGACGCGCGGACATTGGGACGAAGCCGAGAACCGCTGGCACGCATATGCTTCGGACGGCCACGAGTACATCGCGCAGTTCGTCGTATCGGCGATCGGCGCGCTGCATATTCCGAGCATTCCGCAACTCGCGGGGATCGAGGAATTCGCGGGTGCCGCATTCCATTCCGCGCAGTGGGACCACGACTTCGACCTCACGGGCAAGCGCGTGGCCGTGATCGGAACAGGTGCCAGCGCAATACAATTCGTCCCGGAGATCGTCGACCGCGTCGGTGAGTTGAAGTTGTTCCAGCGCACTGCGCCATGGGTGCTCCCGCGCTCCAACGTCGACTTCCCGCAGGGCTTCCAACGCGCATTGCGGCGGGTCCCTGGGTTGCGGTTCGCGCTGCGCAACGGGATCTATTGGACGGCGGAGTCGGGCGCCTACGCGATGAACAAGCGGCCCGGACTGCTCAAGGGCATCGAGTGGGCCGGCCGCCGCCACATTCGCCGACAGATCTCCGATCCCATTGTGCGCGAGAAGGTTACACCGGACTACCGGGCGGGCTGCAAGCGCCTGCTCGGGTCGAACAGTTACTACCGCGCCATCGACAATCCCAAAACCGAACTGATCACCGAGGGGATCGAGCGCGTCACGACGGACGGCATTGTGACAAAGGACGGCGTCGAACACAAAGTCGACGCCATCATCTACGGCACCGGTTTTCACGTCATCGATTCGTTCACCAACCTGAGCATCAAGGGTCGCGACGGCGAGGACCTGACGGACCGGTGGACGCAGGAGGGTGTGCAGGCGCACCGCGGCATCACAGTGGCGGGCGTACCGAATGCGTTCTTTCTCCTCGGACCGAACACCGGCTTGGGGCACAACTCGATCGTGTTCATGATCGAGTCACAGATCCACTATGTGATCCAGGCGATCGAGCTCGTCGACGCGCACGGCGTCGCTGCGCTGGCACCGCGTCGGGAGGCGCAGGACCGCTTCAACGAAAGTCTGCAGCGCGACCTCGCCGGTTCGGTCTGGAACAGCGGTGGCTGCAAGAGCTGGTACCTCGATGAGCACGGTAACAACCGGACGCTGTGGGCAGGATTCACCTGGCAGTACTGGCTGCAGACACGGCGCGTCGACCTTTCCGAGTACGAGCTGATCGGCAAGCGCCCCCGGCCTGCGGTCCGCTCGACAGTGCCCGCAGCAGATTTTCCACCGCAAGCTCTCCCGGCGAACGTGTAGAGGAACGCAGATGAAGAACTTCGAAGGCAAAGTTGCTGTGATCACGGGTGCGGGCTCGGGAATCGGTCGCAGCCTCGCATTGGATCTCGCCGGCCGCGGCGCGGAACTCGCGCTGTCCGACATCGACACCGCAGCAGTCGCAGACACCGCCGGGAGATGCGAGAAGCTCGGCGCCAAAGCAATTCCGTTCGAGCTCGACGTCGCCAGCCGGGCCGCCGTCTACGCGCATGCCGAGGCCGTCCGAGGTGAGTTCGGCCGGGTGAACCTGGTGTTCAACAACGCAGGGGTCGCGCTGAACGCCGACGTCGTGGACATGGAATGGGCCGACTTCGACTGGTTGATGAACATCAACTTCTGGGGCGTCGCGCATGGCACCAAGGCGTTTCTGCCCGACCTCATCGAGTCCGGTGACGGGCACGTCGTCAACGTGTCGTCGGTTTTCGGCCTGATGGGTATACCGTCGCAAAGCGCTTACAACGCAGCGAAATTCGCGGTGCGGGGATTCACGGAGGCGCTGCGCCAGGAGATGAAGATCGCCCGGCATCCAGTCGGCGTGACCTGTGTACATCCCGGCGGCATCAAGACCAACATCGCCGTGAACGCCCGCGGGATTCCGGAGGGAGTCGACACCGAGACCGTGCGGAAGGGATTTCAGTTGATTGCGTTGACCAGCCCGGACGCGGCGGCTCGCATCATTCTGAAAGGCGTCGAGAAGAACAAGGCGCGGGTACTCATCGGACCCGACGCCCGCGGATTCGATCTCATTCCACGGGTTGTCGGGCCACGGTACGAAGATCTCGGCGTTCCGCTGTACCGGCTCGGCCGTCGAACTGCCGAACGTTTCGGCATCGACATCTAGGAATTGCGATGTCACGCAACGCTCATGTGCACACGCTGGAAGTCGTCGAGGTGATCAAGGAGACCGACGAGGCGGCATCGCTTGTCTTCACGGTCCCGGACCGGCTCGTCGACGACTTCCGGTATCACCCCGGGCAGTTTCTGACGTTGGAGATACCGAGCAAAAGAACCGGTTCGGTTGCTCGGTGTTACTCGTTGTCGAGTTCGCCGCACCTCGACGACGAACTGATCGTGACAGTGAAACGCACGGCCGGCGGCTATGCCTCGAACTGGCTGTGCGACAACGTTGCCGTCGGCACGGCATTGCGCGTGCTGCGGCCATCGGGGGTCTTCGTCCCGAAGTCGCTCGACGCTGACCTGTTGTTGCTCGCGGCCGGCAGTGGAATTACCCCGATCATGTCGATCGCCAAGTCGGCGTTGCTCGGTGGTACCGGGACGGTCTATCTGATCTACGCGAATGCGGAGGCCGGAGCAGTGATCTTCGGAGCCGAACTGGCCGAGATGATCGTCGAATTTCCGGACCGGTTTCAGGTCGTGCACTGGCTGGCATCCGAACGAGGTCTGCCGACGGTCGACGGACTGAGCGAGTTGCTCCTGACCTACGAGCACTACGACACATTCGTGTGCGGTCCAGCGCCGTTCATGGCGGTGTGTCGCGCGGCTCTGCGCGAGATCGGGACACCGGACAAGCATGTACACGTCGAGAAATTCCAGTCTCTGACGGGTGACCCGTTCGCCGACATCTCGGTGCCGAACGCCGGTGACGCCGAATCTGCCACGGCGACCGTCGCAATCGACGGGCGGAGTATGGAGGTCGACTGGCCGCGGGAGACCCCGCTGCTCGATGTACTGCTGGCCAGGGGCATCGATGCGCCCTATTCGTGCCGAGCGGGTGAATGCAGTGCGTGTGCCTGCACTGTGCGGTCGGGCGAGGTCCGGATGCTGAAGAACGACACCCTCGTCGATGCGGATCTGGCACTCGGCCTCACGCTTGCGTGCCAGGCCGTGCCAGTCAGCGACCGCCTCGACATCGCGTTCGACCAGTAGCCGGAACGTCAGTTCACGAGCGACAGCAGCTTGGTGAGTGTGTCGAGCTGCTCGTCGTAGGGGCCGTCTACTTTGGCGAGAAGTGTAGTTATTCCTGCATCCTCGTACTTTCGAATGCGCTCGGCCAAGAGGTCGGGCGTACCGAGGAGGTTGGTGAGCGCGCCTAGATCCAACGGCACTTCGCGGCGTGCCGCCTCGTGGTCGCCGGCTTCCCACAGTTCGCGAACGGTCGTGATCGCGGCACCATAGCCCAGCCTCGTGAATGCGTCGTTGTAGAAGTTGCGGCCCCCGGCACCCATCGAGCCGATCGTGAATGCGTACCCGTCGGCATGGCGGCGGGACGCGGCAGCTGTCGCCGCCTCGTCTGCGGTGAACTCCACCGCGACCGGTGCGACGAGGTCGATATCGCTCAGGGCGCGGCCCACCGATTCGGCACCCTCGCGGATGGGGGCAAGGAACGTTTCGGCGGACTCCGGGATGAAGGCGTTCCCGAGCCACCCGTTCGCGGTTTCGCCGGTGAGGCGCAGGTTCGCGGGACCCATGGCCGCGATGTAGACAGGAACGTGATCGGGTCGAACGAGCGGCCGAAGTGCGCGTCCTGCACTGTCCGGCAAGGGGAGTGGATAGATCTCGCCGCTGTGCTCGAGACGGTCGCCCCGGCACACCGTGCGGATGATCTCGATGGTCTCGCGCGTTGTCTGCACCGGCTTGCGGAACCGCACCCCGTGCCAGCCTTCCATGACGCGCGGACCGGAGACGCCGATGCCGAGGTCGAATCGGCCGCCGGAGAGTTCCTCGAGGCTCAGCGCGGAGGTCGCGAGCAATGCCGGTGTGCGTGAGCCGAGTTGGACGACGAAGGTCCCGAGCCGGATCGTCGACGTTTTGGCCGCAAGGTATGCGATTCCGGTCAGCGCGTCGTAGCCCCAGACTTCCGGAACCCACAATGACGAGACGCCGATTCGTTCTGCTTCGACAGCGAAGTCGACCGCACCGGGTAGCCGCGGTTCGATCATGGCACCGATCTGCATGCGCACGCTCCTCAGTCACGGTCGTCGACGATGTTATGCTATCTCGCATAATTCTGTGTGGAACGAGGCCCTCAGGAGTGCCGTGCGCTATCGCGATTGTCCGACCGTCGAAGTGTCGGAAAAGATCTCGGGTACTCCCGCCGAGGTATGGGCGCTCGTCACGGATATCGAACTGCCCGTTAGATACTCGTCCGAACTTCAGTCGGTCGAGTGGGTCGGTGCGGAGGAAGGTATTCGGGTCGGAGCACGCTTTCGGGGCCGGAATCGCCACGCGTCCATGGGTGAATGGGAAGTCGAGTGCGAGGTAGTCGAGATCGAGGACGAGCGCCGCTGGGTGTGGACCGTGGGCGGGCCGGACTACGTCGGGGCAACCTGGGGCTTCGAGATCGACCCCGGACGAGACGGTGTGATCGTCCGGCAGTGGGCACGGATGGGTCCGGGCCCATCGGGCCTCAGTCTCGCGATCGCATCGATGCCGGACAAAGAGGCGCGCATCATCGCCCGCCGCCTCGAAGAATGGGAAGTCGGGATGCGAGCGAATCTCGCGGGAATCAAGACGCAACTTGGGGGGCGAGTTCAGCCCCGACCGGCGAACGAACGGTGAACACGGTATTGCCGCACGGGCGCACAGCGAACAAGTAGCATTCTCGTTTGCCGAAGTTGGTGCACGAGACGGCCAGTTGCGGCAAAGTAAGTGAAATGACGAGCCCTAAGGTTCCCAATCCGACGGATATTCTGCGTGCTGCGCAGTCCGCCGTCGAAGCCGCTCAAGCTGTGGCGGCCAGTGCCTTCGACACGGCGGTCCGTACGCCGCAAGCGTCGGCGCAATTGGCCGCGCAGCTGCCGGATACGCTCGAAAGTCTCGCGGTGACCGTCGAACGTCTCAACAGGACGGTCGATCGGCTGGACCGCACGTTGTCGCTCGCCGACCCACTGTTTGCGACGCTCGACCGCATCATGCCGCGGCTCGAGCAATTGGCCGCAACTGCCGAGGACGTTCGCAAACTCTTGGCGCGCCTACCCGGCGTCGACACCTTGGGCCGCATCACCGGTGTCAGCTTCGACGACGAACCCGCGCCCGTGACCAAGCCGCCCAAGCCACGCGGCCGCCACTGAATCGAAGCGCGCGGGTCGCAGGATCAGAGCGCGCGCAAAGTCGCCAGCAGCTTCAGAACCATCTCCTCGTACTCTTCCGAGGCGTCGGAGTCGAGCACGATCGCGCCTCCAGCGCCGATATGCCAGGCGCCTTCCGTCAGCACCGCCGTGCGGATAACAATGTTGAGATCGGCTGTACCGTTCAGGCCGAGAAAGCCGATTGCGCCCGAATAGATTCCCCGCGCTTCGGTTTCCAACGCGTCGATGATCTCGAGCGTGCGCAGCTTCGGAGCCCCCGTCATTGATCCGCCGGGGAAACACGCACGGACACAGTCGATTGCATCGACACCAGGAGCCAAGCGGCCCCGCACCGTCGACACCAACTGGTGCATCGTGCTGTAGGACTCGATCGCCATCAGCTTCGGTACGTGGACGGAGCCGATCTCGCACACGCGACCCAGATCGTTGCGCAGGAGGTCGACGATGATCAGGTTCTCAGCACGAGTTTTACTGCTCGACAACAGCTCTGCGCGAAGCCTGTCATCTTCGGCTGCGGATAGTCCGCGCCGGGCGGTGCCCTTGATCGGCTTGCTCTCCACAGTTGCGGCACGGTCGACTTTCAGGAAGCGTTCGGGCGACGAGCACGCCACCTCGACGCCAGGGAGGCGGAGATACGCCGCGTACGGAGCGGGGTTGGCGCGGCGCAAAATGCGGTAGACGTCGATGCCGGCGACAGCCGTCTCGCCCCGCGCGCTGTTCGTCAAGCAGATCTCGTACGAATCGCCCGCGCGCAGATGCGCCTGGCACGCCTCGATATCGGCGCGGTAGCGCGCTTCGTCTCGCGTCAGCAACTTTTCCGCGACGGCGTGGTCGGACGTCCTGCGCAGCGGTGGCGGGTTCGTCCACGAGGCGACGTCGTCCAGAGCTGAGCGTGTCCGCGCAAGCCATTCGCATGCTGCGGATCGGCCGGCGGGTCCGTCCTCGCGCCTGTCGTCGAGTGCGAGGAGGTAGGTCTTGTCGTCTTGATGGTCGACTGCCACGATGCGGTCGGCGAAGAGCCACTGTGCGTCCGGATTCTGCGCTTCGTGCCGGTTCGGCGAACCGCATTCCGCCTTCAGTTCGTAACCGAAGTATCCGACGTACCCACAGGTGAAATCGAAAGGCAGCGCGGCATTGTCGACGCGACGCTCACGTAGCTGCGCCGACAGGTAGTCGAAGATGCTGCCCGGCACGAGTGCTCGCTGACCGGCTGCGGAGGTGACCGATACGCATTCGTCACCGGTCCGGTAGCTGACCTGTTCGGCGAGCGGACCGGCCGCGTCGCCCATGAAGGAGAACCGGTCCAGGCCCGGTTCCACGTGCTCGCTGTCCAGCCAGAAAGCTTGCGCTGCAGTGGAATAGAGGCGGTCGAACGCAGCTTCGGTATCGACGGCGCGATCGATCACGTCGACATTCAGGCGACATGTCGCCTGTGCGCGGTTGGCGAGTCCAGGGACTCGCCAACCGCGAACGGGGGCCGCAGGCCCCTTCGTCAGCTTCGCGAAGTTCGCCAGGAGCTGCTCGCCGAATTCTGTGGCTATGGATTCGGGATGGAACTGCACGCCCCACAGCGGCCTTTCGCGGTGCCGCAGCGCCATGACAACGCCGTCCGACGACCACGCGGTCGGTTCCAGGGAATCCGGTAGCGGCAGGTCGGCGGCGAGCGAGTGGTAGCGCACGACGGTGAAGTCCTGCGGCAGGCCCGCGAACAGTTCACGACCGTCGTGGCGGATTCTTTCGAGATAGCCGTGCCGGGGAGTCGGTGCGCGCGAGACGGTTCCGCCCTCCGCGACCACGATGCCTTGATGGCCCAAGCAGACGCCGAGCAGCGGCACGCGCGATCGCCGGATGATCTGGGCCGAAATACCGAAGTCACGGGGCACAGCGGGATGGCCCGGTCCTGGCGATATCACGATGTTGTCGAACGAGTCCAGATCGAGGTCGGCGGCTTCGTCGTTGCGAACTACGGTCGGCGACGTCCCGTTCACCACGCTGAGAAGTTGATACAGGTTGTAGGTGAACGAGTCGTAGTTGTCGATCAGCAGCGTCCGCATGCCTGCCTTCTGTCCGGTGACCCTGGAATCTTCCCAGACGTCGCGTGGGTGTCCGGTTCCGGCATCCGGCACAATTGGCGCCATGTCAACTGAGCAGCCGGCCAATGTGGACCGGGACCTTGTCGACTTCGCGATCGTCGGCGAATGGATGGCAGGCCAGGGCCTGACCGGCGGCGACTTCGAGAACGTGCAACCGATCGGCGGAGGCACCCAGAACATTCTGCTGCGCTTCACCCGCGGTGGCCGTGATTACGTCCTTCGACGCCCGCCCAAACACCTGCGGGCCAAGAGCAACGAGGTGCTGCGACGCGAGTCCCGGCTGCTGGAAGCCCTCAACGACACGGACGTCCCTGCGCCTCGCCTGATCGCGGCCTGCACGGACGAGTCGGTTCTCGGTGGCGCGGTCTTCTACCTGATGGAACCGGTCGACGGCTTCAGCCCCGCGACGGGACTGCCCGAACTGCACTCGTCGAACGCGGAGGTCCGGCACGGCATGGGGTTGTCGGCGGCCGCCGGGCTCGCTCAGCTCGGCGCCGTCGACTACGAGAAGATCGGGCTCGCCGATTACGGCAAGCCGGAAGGCTTCCTCGAACGTCAAGTACCGCGATGGCTGGGGGAGTTGGAGTCCTACAGCAGCAATGCCGGCTATCCGGGACCGGAGATTCCGGGGGTGGACCGCGTCGCTGACTGGCTGGAGCGCAACCGTCCGACAGAATGGCGACCGGGCATCCTGCACGGCGACTGCCATCTGGCCAACATGATGTTCCGCAACGACGGACCCGAGTTGGCTGCGCTCGTCGACTGGGAGATGTCCACGATCGGTGATCCGCTGCTGGATCTAGGTTGGCTGATCGCGACCTGGCCGGATGGATCAGTCGTCGGAGGCTCACTGGTCGGCGCGCTGAATGCGGCGGGCGGACTCCCCACACCGAAGGAACTGATCGCCCATTACGGCGAACGGTCCGACCGTGACCTGAGCGCGATGGACTGGTACACCGTCCTCGCGTGCTTCAAACTCGGCATCGTTCTCGAGGGCACCCATGCGCGGGTCTTCGCCGGCAAGGCGCCCAAACCGGTCGGCGACATGCTGCACACACTGACTCTGCATCTCTTCGAGCGGGCCGCTGCTCTCGCCGTGTAGCAGAAATGTCTCGATATCGTGGGCCACTGGCTGTTTGTTGGTGGCCCGGGAGTACCGCGAAACCTATTCTGAGGCAATGACAATCGTGCCCGATTCCAAGGACTGGACCTGGGTTCTCGCGCAGCCCTGCCCGGAATGTTCGTTCGATTCGGGCGCGCCGGCCTACGAGGACATTCCGGCGCTGATTCTCGACAACGCGCGGTCGTGGCCGACAGTGCTCGCGCGCGAGGATGTTCGGGTTCGTCCGGATGAAGCGACCTGGTCCGCACTCGAATACGCCGCGCACGTCCGCGACGTGTTCCGCATCTTCACCGAGCGCCTGGAACTTATTCTCGCGCAGAACAATCCGACCTTCGCGAACTGGGATCAGGATGCGACGGCCATCGCCGACCGGTACAGCGAGCAGGATCCCGAAACGATCGCGGTCGAACTCATGGCGGCGGCGGAGCGGGCGGCGAGCGCTTACGGCGCGGTCGCCTCCGCCGACCGGTCGCGGACAGCGCTGCGAAGCAACGGCTCGCAGTTCACGGTGGAGTCGCTTGCGCGCTACTTCGTTCACGACGTGATCCATCACCGGCACGACGTCGCGGGCCAAAGGGGAGGCCCCCACTAGAACGTGTTCCAGTTCTGCCGTATTGTGGCTCCCATCACACAGTGGTGGGGCACACGAAAGGCGTTGGAATGAAAACAAAAGGCGCGGTCCTGTGGGGGCTCGGCCAAGAGTGGTCGGTCGAGGAAATCGAGATCGGCGAACCGGTCGTCGGTGAGGTACAGATCCAGCTCGAAACCGCTGGCATGTGCCACTCGGATCACCACATCGTGACAGGCGCGACCCCGATGCCGGCCTTCCCCGTCATGGGCGGGCACGAGGGTGCGGGCATCATCACGAAGCTCGGTCCGGGGGTTCCAACCGACCTCGCAGTCGGGGATCACGTTGTCCTGTCGTTCATCCCGGCCTGTGGCCGTTGTCCGGCGTGCGTGAGCGGTCAGATGGCGCTCTGCGATCTCGGCGCTGGACTGCTGTCGGGTCTTTCTATCAGCGACGGCACCTACCGGATCCAGGCGCGCGGTCAGAACGTCATTCCCATGTGCCTGCTCGGCACATTCTCGCCGTACATGACGGTCCATCACACGTCCGTTGTGAAGATCGATCCCAGTGTGCCGTTCGAGGTCGCCTGCCTTGTCGGCTGCGGTGTGCCGACCGGATTCGGTTCGGCGACCAACGTCGCCAACGTGATGCCGGGCGACTCCGTCGCGATCGTCGGAATCGGTGGCGTAGGCATGAGCGCGCTGCAGGGCGCGGTGCTGTCGGGAGCGACGAACGTCATCGCAATCGACCCGCTCGCCTGGAAGCGTGAGCAGGCACTGAAGTTCGGCGCGACGCATGCCTTCGAAAACGTCGAATCGGCGATCGTGCCGATCATGGAACTGACCGAAGGCCGGATGTGTGAAAAGACGATCATCACCGTCGGCGAAATGCACGGCGAGATCGTCGAGCCGACGTTGACGCTCACCAGTAAGGGCGGGACCTGCGTCGTCACCGCGATGGGTCACATGGTGGATTTCGACGTCAAGCAGAACAACTTCCTGCTTGCGATGCTGCAGAAGCGGGTTCAGGGCGCCATCTTCGGTGGCGGCAACGCGCGCAAGGACATCCCGCGACTGCTGCGGCTCTACAAGTCGGGGCAGCTGAACCTCGACGACATGGTCACCAGGACCTACTCACTCGAAGAGGTCAACCAGGGCTACAAGGACATGCTCGAAGGCCGCAACATTCGCGGAATCATCAAGTACACCGACGCCGACCGCTAGAGGCGCGCGCGAGTGGGGTAGCGCGCCTCCTAGGCTGTGTTGGTGACTTCTCTCGATCAGGTGCGCCAATGGCCGGTGGACAACGCATCGGCCGCCGTCGTCGGGAAAGGCGGAGTGCTCGACTCGTATGGCGACATGGATCGTGTTTATCCACTCGCTTCGGTGACGAAGCTGCTGGTCGCCTACGGTGCCCTCGTCGCAATCGAGGAGGGCGCGATCGAACTCGACCAGCCGGCGGGTCCGGCTGGTTCGACGGTCCGGCACCTGCTCGCGCACGCGTCGGGTCTGGCGTTCGACCAGAACCGGGTGCAAGCCCCGCCGGGGGAGCGGCGCATCTACTCCAGTGAAGGTTTCGAGGTCCTCGCAGGCTTCATCGAGTACGAGTCGACCATTCCGTTTGCCGAGTACCTGCACGAAGCGGTTTTCGTGCCGCTCGCGATGGCAAGTTCGGCGCTGACCGGTCCCGCCGGGCATGCGGCGGAATCCACCGCGGGCGACCTCGCCCGATTCGCGGGCGAACTGCTCTCGCCCAGCTTGATTTCGGAGCCGACACTGCGTGCCGCCACGACCGTGCAGTATCCGGGTCTCGCGGGGATCCTGCCAGGCTTCGGCCAGCAGCGCCCGAACGACTGGGGTCTCGGATTCGAAATCAGAGGCAACAAATCTCCGCATTGGACCGGTGAGTCCAATTCGCCGCGGACCTTCGGCCACTTCGGTCAGTCGGGAACCTTCCTGTGGGTCGACCCGGAATCGACTCTCGCCTGTGTGGGCTTGAGCGATCGGGCCTTCGGCGATTGGGCCAAGGTTGCGTGGCCGGACGTCAGCGACACCGTGATCGCCGAATTCGGGTGAATGATCCGGGCTTCATGATAAACACGCCGGTCACTGCACTAGCGCAACAAGGGCAACACAAGGCACACTAGTACACTGAAGCATCGCTCGCGAAGACAGTCCTGGACTTGGCAGAGGTCGTTGGGGAAGACGTCCCTTGTCGAAGCCGGAGGTGTTTGAGGTGCGCGCTTTGAACCAGTTCGCAGACGCGACGACTGGAGTGGTGTACATCCACTCGTCGCCAGCTGCGCTGTGCCCGCATGTCGAATGGGCGCTCACGGCTGCATTGGAGTCGCGGGCGAACTTGAAATGGACCGCGCAGCCTGCCGATGGCGGGATGCAGCGAGCTACGAGCAACTGGGTCGGACCCGTCGGCACAGCCGCGCGGATCGCGAACGCCTTGCGCTCGTGGTCGATGCTGCGGTTCGAAGTCACCGAAGACCCGAGCGAAGGTGTCGACGGCGAACGCTTCAGCTTCGTTCCGGGCCTCGGCCTGTGGCGCGGCTCGACGAGCGCGAACGGCGATGTGGTCATCGGCGAGATGCGGCTGAAAGCGATGCTCGCGAACGGCCGCGACAGCTTCCTGACCGAGATCGACACCGCACTCGGTACCGCGTGGGACGACGCTCTGGAGTCCTATCGCAGCGGTAGCGAGGGCGCCGAGGTCACGTGGTTGCGACGCGACGTCGGCTGATGCGCAAGGTTTGACCCGGCCGGGAATGGGAACACGTTTCGTATGAAAACTGACGGAGCGGAAGCAGCCAGAACGTCCGAAAACGACGAGCCCGACACTTCGTCACAGTCTTCCGGCTCGTCCGAGAGTTCGCAGTCCGACTCCGGCGACGCGAAGTCAGGCGAGAAGTCGAACGAAGGGCCCACAGAGGGCACTGTCCGGGAGCCCGAGGTCGATCTGGAAGAGGGCGCGGTGCACGTCGACCTCGAGAACATCGACGTGTCCGATGTGAAGCCGCAGGACCAAAAGGACTCCGAGGACGACCGTGAGCGGACCGAAGAGCCCGAACTGGACGATGATGCACGCGAGAAGGCCAAGGAAAACGCGGAGTATCTCGACACCAAGTATCAGCCCGACGCGCGCGAGTCCGTCGTCCTACCGGGCACCGACGGCACGGTGTCGGGAACGGCTATCGCCGACTGGCTCGATGACGACGGCAACATCACCGATCCGGAGACGCGTGGCGACGCGAACGATGATGACGACAAGGACGGCACCTCCGGCGAGGCAACCGACGACGCACAAGACGAAGCGGCCGACAACGCGGAGAACGAGTCAGCGGTAAACAAGTAATCGGCATCGAACACGAAAAGGCCCCCTGGAAAGGGGGCCTTCTCTTGTTTCAAGTCTTGATCAGAGCGGGATGTTCTTGTGCTGACCGCGGCGGGCGGGTGCCTCCGCGAGTGCTGCTGTGATCACGCTCCGGGTCTTCGCCGGATCGATGATCTTGTCGACCACGCCGATCGACACCGCACGACCGACGCCGCCCGCGATGGCCTCGTGTTCGGCCGCCAGCCGGTCGTGAAGAGCTTCGCGCTCTTCCTCGGGCGCCGCGGCAAGTGCGCGCTTGTGGAGGATGCCGACAGCGGCTTTCGCGCCCATGACGGCTACTTCGGATTCCGGCCACGCAAACACCGCGGTGGCACCGAGAGCTCGTGCGTTCATCGCGATGTAGGCGCCGCCGTAGATCTTGCGCGTGACGAGCGTGACGCGGGGGACTCGGGCCTCGGCAAACGCGTGCAGCAGCTTCGCTCCGCGGCGGACCACGCCTTCCCACTCCTGGCTGACGCCGGGCAGGTAACCGGGGACGTCGACGATCACGACGAGCGGAATGCCGAACGCGTCGCACATCCGCACGAACCGGGCCGCCTTTTCGGCGCTCTCCGAGTTCAGGCAGCCGCCGAGCCGGATCGGGTTGTTTGCGATCACGCCGACCGTCCGGCCGGCCATCCGGCCTAGGCCGGTCACGATGCTGCGGGCCCAATTAGCTTGCAGCTCTTCGAAGCTCGACTCACCGTCGACGTTGTCGAGGAGTTCGTGCACGATCGGTTTGACGTCGTATGCGCGCCGCGCCGAAGGCGGCATCATCGCTTTGAGGTCGGCGTCGCCGTGCGCCGCCGCAACCAGGTCGAAACTGCCCTGGTCGGCAAACATCGATACGAGGCGACGCGCGCGATGCAATGCGTCTTCCTCGTCGTCGGCAGCGATATGAGCTACGCCGGACTTCTTGGTGTGCGTGTCGGGCCCGCCGAGCGATGCCATGTCGACCTGCTCACCGGTGACGCTGCGAACGACGTCCGGACCCGTCACGAAGACGCGGCCCTCCGGCGCCATGATCACGATGTCGGTGAGGGCAGGTCCGTACGCGGCGCCGCCCGCGGCAAAGCCGAGCACGACGGAAATTTGGGGGACGTGGCCGGATGCGCGGACCATCGCCTCGAAAACGAGACCGACCGCATGCAGAGCCTCGACGCCTTCGGCGAGCCGGGCACCACCCGAATGCCACAGTCCGACGACCGGTATCTCGAGTTCGATAGCTGTATCGATCGCAGCGACGATGTGTCGGCAACCGTCGACGCCCATCGCGCCACCCATGATCATTGCGTCGGAGCAGTAGGCGACGGTTCGGACTCCATCGACCTCGCCGATGGCCGCAAGCACACCAGAACGGTCGCGAGCGTGCAGTAGTTTCACAGAGCCGGCGTCGAAGAAACGCTGCAGCCTGGCAAGAGGGTCACGCGGGTCGGTGGCTGTATTCGCTTTCGCAGCGGGGGCCAAGACAGTCATCGCGTCCTCCTCGAAGTGCGCCCGGAGCGGGCGGTGTCCGGGCGCAGGCGGCGTTAGCGGCCTGCGCCCGGGTCGAGCTTCTCGTTGTCGGGGTTATGCCCGACCGAAGGCGAGTGCGACGTTGTGCCCGCCGAAACCGAACGAGTTGTTGATTGCGTACTCGATTTCGCCACGGCGAGGTTCGCCGTGCACGACGTCGAGATCGATCTCCGGATCCTGGTTCTCCAGGTTCAGCGTCGGAGGGACGATGCCCTCGCGGATGCTGAGCACTGTCAGGACCGACTCGAGCGCACCCACAGCGCCGATCGAGTGACCGAGTGCCGACTTCGGTGCGTACACCGAAGCGTGGTTGCCGACCGCCAGATTGATGGCGTTGGCTTCGGCGGTGTCACCGATCGGGGTAGCCGTTGCGTGGGCGTTGACGTGCGTGATGTCTGCCTTCGTCAAGCCCGCGGTCTGGATTGCGCGGGTCATGGCGCGTGCTGCGCCGCGGCCCGTCGGATCCGGTGCGACCAGATGGAATCCGTCGGACGTGATGCCTGCGCCGAGAATGCGAGCGTGAATCGTCGCGCCACGGGCACGGGCATGTTCCTCGGACTCCAGCACCATCAGTGCGCCGGCCTCGCCGAACACAAACCCATCGCGGTCCTTGTCGAACGGACGCGAAGCAGCCTTCGGATCGTCGTTGCGGGTGCTCATCGCACGCATCATCGTGAATGCGGCGATCGGCACAGCGTCGATATGTCCTTCGACGCCACCGGTCACGACGATGTCCGCGTCACCCATCACGATCATCCGCCAGGCGTTTGCGATGGCTTCCGATCCCGACGAGCACGCCGACACGGGAGTGATAACGCCGCCGCGGGCCTCGAGCTCGAGCCCGACGACCGCGGACGGTCCGTTCGGCATGATCATCTGCACTGCCAGCGGCGACACCTTGCGGTATCCGCCGTTCTTGAGCTTGTCGACAGAGTCGATGAGTGCGTCGCCACCGCCGAGCCCGGTGCCGATCGCAACGGCAAGCCGATCCTTGTCGACCTCCGGGCTGCCGGCGTTGCGCCACACTTCGCGGCCGAGGACCGTGGCCATTCGTTCGACGTAAGCCAGCCGCCGAAGCTCGACCCGGCTGAGCAGAGACTCTGCCGATACCTTGAGCTTTCCGCCGATACGCACTGGAAGGTCGTACTCATCGACGAAGGGGTCATCGAGCAGGTCGATGCCACTTTCGCCGTTGAGAAGGCCCTTCCACGTTGCGTCGACGTCACCCGCGATCGACGTCGTCGCGGCCATGCTGGTCACGACGACACTGGGGAAGTTCCCGTTCTTGGTGGAAGGAATGGTCACGGTTTTGCTCACTCGTCCGTAGCGGAATCGAACTTTGCGCGGAGCTCTTCGGCCAGGTCAGCGTTCTCGGCCTCGAGCTTCTGGATGTACTTGACGGTGTCGCCAACGGTGCGCAGGCTTGCCAGATCCTCGTCCGGGATCTTCACGCCGTACTTGTCTTCGGTCTGCACTGCAATCTCGACCATGGAGAGGGAATCGATGTCGAGGTCGTCGACGAACGACTTCTCGATTGTCACCTCGGACGGCTCAATGCCGGTGACTTCCTCGATGATCTCGGCGAGAACGGCAATGATTTCTTCTTCGGTGGCGGCCACTTAATGGCTCCCTTCCTGTAGTTCCATATGTTGTGTCGACTTTTTGCGACCGATAGTTACCGGTCGCGCTACGGGACGCACTCTGGGCGTCTTGCGTTGCGCGCAGAATCCTGCGCGCGCAATCTAGCCGAACCCTGGAAGCTCTGCGACGGCGGCTAGGTCGCCGGGCTCCTTCAGCGCAAGGATCGGGGTTCCACGCATTTCCCGCTTCGCGATTCCTGCCAGCGCACCGGCCGGCGGGAACTCCACGAGTGCGGTCACTTCGGCGGACTTGAAACTGGCCGTGCACAGGTCCCAGCGAACCGGTCGGGTCACCTGAGCTGCCAGCTTGGTCAAGGCATCTGCGCCCGAAGACACGGCCTGTCCGTCGAAGTTGGACAGTAGCGTGCGAGTTGGGTCCAGTGGGGTGATCTTCTCCGCAGCCGCGGTCACAGCGTCCTGTGCAGGTGCCATGAACTTGGTGTGGAACGCCCCTGCCACCGTCAGCGGTCGGATCCGAGCCTTTTCCGGCGGATTCGCGGCAAGCTCGGCGAGTGCGTCGAGCCGACCTGCCGCAACGATCTGTCCGGCTGCATTCCTGTTTGCCGGAACCAGATCCAGCTCCGCGAGCCGGGCGAGCACTTCTTCCTCGTTGCCGCCCAGTACCGCGGACATTCCTGTGGCTTCCAGCGCGCACGCCTTGGCCATTTCAGCTCCCCGGATCGCGGCGAGCAGTATTGCGTCGTCTGCCGAGATGACTCCCGCGATTGCGGCCGCCGCGAGCTCACCGACCGAGTGGCCGGCCACGACGGTCGTCTTGGGCGTCAGTCCGCGTGACTCGAGTTCTTCGAATGCGAGCAACGCGGCTGCGACGACAAGCGGTTGTGTAATCGACGTGTCCGTTATTTCCTCGGCCGTTGCAGTGGTACCGAGGCGAGCAAGATCCAGGCCCGATGCCTTGGACCACAGCTCTAGTCGTTCACTGGCACCGGGGAGCTCGAGCCAAGGGCTGAGCATTCCGGGGGTCTGTGAGCCCTGTCCGGGCGCAAGCAACGCGATCACGTCTTAAGGGAACACCCTCCACCCCCGGATCAGAGATGTTGTTGACCATGAACCTTGTGGGGCTGTTTTGTTTGGTTCCAACAAAGTCGCACGAAAACAGGCTCCATCGGTCGAAACGCTCGGGTGTTACGTGCCAAATTCTCCAAATGGGACAGATGTGACTGAAGAGGTAGAAGCTCGCAAATCGTTACGATTTTGCGTCAGTCGACCCACTGTTGAGGCGACGCGAAGTACGTATGCATCCCGTGGATTCATCGGGTCGCGACCCGTGATCTCTGCGATTCGTTTCAAACGGTAACGAACGGTATTTGGATGAACAAACAGTACGCGTGCGCAGGTTTCGACAGCCCCGCCGCAGTCTAGATACGCATCGAGGGTGTCCGCAAGGGCTGATCCGGCCGCCACAAGAGGAATCACCAAATGCTCGTTCAGAGTAGTCACAGCAGCCGGATCTCCGAGTAAGGCGCGCTCGGGAAGCAACTCTGCCGCGTTGACCGGACGCGGCGCCCCGCGCCACCCGGAGACCGCTGCCATGCCCGCAAGCGCCTCGGTAGCGCTCGTATGCGCGGCGCTCAGAGTCCGGGTGGTGGGACCGATGACCACCGGCCCATCGGAGAACGCGCCGAGCAGGTCGGTCAGGAACGTGACGCTCGCCGAGCCCTCGTGCAATTCGCCGCTGACGACCGTCACAAGACGCGAACCCTGCACCACCGCGAGCGCGGCCCGGCCGTGCTTCTGCGCGATCGTGTGCATGAGGCCGACGACGAGGACACCCTGGTCCTCCGGCGGTGTTCCGACGAGAACGGTGGCGGGGGCGGTGGCATCCCAGTTGAGTGTCGCGGCGCGCGACAACATGTCCGACCCGGTGTCGCCGCGCACGACGGCGTCGACCACGAGCGCCTCGAGCCGCGTATCCCACGCGCCGCGAGATTCCGCCGCACTCGCATAGACCGAGGCTGCAGCGAAGCCGAGCTCACGCCCGTAGCGCAGGACCGCCTCCGTCAATGCGACAAGCTGGCGATCGTTTCGGGCCAGGGCGGGCAGATAGTGCTCGAAGAACTCCATCGCGACTCGGACCATGTCCACGGTTTGGCGCAATGTCAGCCTGCGTGCGAGGTCCTGTGGCCCCTGGAAGGCGTCCAAACTGAAACGGATGTCGCTTTCCGGATTCTGTAGCCACTCGAGAAAGTTGACGACGGCTGTCTGCACGAGCATCTGGACGCTTGCCCGCTGATGCGCATCGAGGTCCGCGAAGAACGGGAGCTGATCCTGCATCGACGTCACGGCTTCGGTCGACAACCGGCCCGAGAACTGCTTCACGCGCCGCAGCAGAGTGTCCGGCAGCGGGTCGCGATTCTGTCGCGCGGGGGAGAGAGCAGCTACCGGCAGGTATACCTCGGTCTCCGAGCTGGGCTCGACGTCCTTGCGCCCGGTCGGCGGTAGTTGCTCGGCCATGACAGAAACCTACGCTCCCCACTTCTGCGGGGAGCGTAGGGACCTGCGATCGGTGCTCACGCGTCGCCGGGCTCCGAGGTGTCCTCCGGTGCTGCGAGGACGTCGTCGATGCCGTACTTCGTCGCGGCCTCCACCGCCTTCGACCTGTCGACCTCGCCGCTGCGCGCGAGCGCGGCGAGAACAGCGACGGTGATCGACTGCGCGTCGATGTTGAAAACGCGTCGCGCGGCAGTGCGCGTGTCGGAAAACCCGAATCCGTCGGCACCGAGGGTCGTGAAATCGCCCGGTACCCACTGCCTGATCTGGTCGGGGACCAGCCGCATCCAATCCGATGCCGCGACGTACGGTCCCTCCGCCGCACTCAATATCTTGGTGACGTACGGGACTGGCGGGTCGGTGCCGGGATCGCGCAGGGCGAGCCGCTCGGATTCGACGCCGTCGCGCCGTAGCTCGTTCCATGAGGTCACCGACCACACGTCTGCGCTCACACCCCAGTCTTCGGCGAGCAACGCCTGAGCGCGCAGGCCGTCCGGCACGATGACGCCGGATACCAGGATCTGGGCCTTCGGTCCGTCGGTGGTTCCGGCCTTGTATAGGTAGATGCCTTTGAGGAGTCCCTCGATGTCGAGATCCTCGGGCTCGGCAGGCTGCTGATACGGCTCGTTGTAGAGGGTTATGTAGTAGAAGATGTTCTCGCCGCCGAACCCTTCATCGCCCTCGGTGCCGCCGAACATCCGGCGCAGGCCGTCCTTGACGATGTGCGCGACCTCGTACGAAAAAGCAGGGTCGTACGCGACGACGGCGGGGTTCGTCGCTGCAAGGGCTTGGGAGTGGCCATCGGCGTGCTGCAGGCCCTCGCCCGTCAGCGTCGTCCGGCCGGCGGTGGCGCCGAGGACGAAGCCACGCGCCATCTGGTCGGTCGCCGCCCAGAGCCCGTCACCGGTCCGCTGGAAACCGAACATCGAGTAGAAGATGTACAGCGGGATCATCGGCTCGCCGTGCGTGGCGTACGACGTGCCCACCGCGGTGAACGACGCCGTCGATCCCGCCTCGTTGATGCCCTCGTGCAGGATCTGGCCGATGGTGGATTCCTTGTAGGACAGCATCTGCTCGGCATCGACCGCGGTATAGAGCTGACCGTTGCGGTTGTAGATCTTCAACGACGGGAACCAGGAGTCCATACCGAAGGTCCGGGCCTCGTCGGGGATGATCGGCACGATGCGCTTGCCGATTTCCTTGTCCCGCAACAACTCTTTCATCACGCGGACGAGTGCCATCGTCGTGGCGACCTGCTGCTTGCCCGAACCCTTGCGAACCGTTTTGTAGACCTCGTCACCTGGGAGCTTCAGCGGCTTCGCCGCGGTACGACGCTCGGGCAGGAAACCGCCGAGCGTGCGACGCCTGTCCAGCATGTACTCGATCTCCGGTGAATCCATTCCGGGGTGGTAGTACGGCGGCAGGTACGGATCCTTCTCCAACTCGGCATCGCTCACCGGAATTCGCTGCAGATCGCGGAAGTCCTTGAGATCGTCGAGCGTCAGTTTCTTCATCTGGTGCGTCGCGTTGCGGCCTTCGAAGTGCTTGCCGAGCGTGTAGCCCTTGATGGTCTTGGCGAGAATGACCGTCGGCTGACCCTTGTGCGCCAACGCGGCGGCGTAGGCGGCGTGCACCTTGCGGTAGTCGTGGCCACCACGCTTGAGGTTCCAGATGTCGCCGTCGGACAGGTCCTTGACGAGTTCCTTCGTCCGCGGGTCGCGGCCGAAGAAGTGATCGCGGACGAACGCGCCGTCGTTGGCCTTGTAGGTCTGGAAGTCGCCGTCCGGCGTCGTGTTCATCAGGTTGACGAGCGCACCGTCGCGGTCCTTGTGCAGGAGCGCGTCCCATTCGCGGCCCCAGACGACCTTGATGACGTTCCAGCCCGCGCCGCGGAAGAACGACTCGAGTTCCTGGATGATCTTGCCGTTGCCGCGGACCGGTCCGTCGAGACGCTGCAGGTTGCAGTTGACGACGAAGGTGAGGTTGTCGAGCCCTTCGGTTGCGGCGACATGCGTGAGACCGCGTGACTCCGGTTCGTCCATCTCGCCGTCGCCGAGGAACGCCCAGACGTGCTGATCGGACGTGTCCTTGATGCCGCGGTCTTCGAGGTAGTGGTTGAACCGGGCCTGATAGATGGCGTTCATCGGGCCGAGGCCCATCGAGACGGTCGGGAACTCCCAGAAATTCGGCAGCAGGCGCGGGTGCGGGTAGGACGGGAGCCCACCACCCTTGCTCGCGTGGCTGTATTCCTGGCGGAAGCCGTCCATCTGCTCGGCGGGGATCCGGCCCTCCAGATAGGCCCGGGCGTAGATGCCGGGGGAGGCGTGGCCCTGGATGAAGATCTGGTCGCCGCCGCCGGAGTGGTCCTTGCCGCGGAAGAAGTGGTTGAACCCGACCTCGTACAACGCTGCCGACGACGCGTAGGTCGAGATGTGGCCGCCGACGCCGACGCCCGGGCGCTGTGCCCGGTGGACCATGATTGCCGCATTCCAGCGGATCCAGGCCCGGAAACGGCGTTCGACCTCTTCGTCGCCGGGAAACCACGGTTCGTTCTCGGTGGGGATCGTGTTGACGTAATCGGTGGAAGTCAGCGCTGGAATCGAGACGTGCTTCTCGCCGGCTCGCTCGAGCATGCGCAGCATGAGGTATCGAGCTCGCGCCGGACCGGACTGATCGAGCAGCGCGTCGAACGACTCCAGCCACTCACTTGTCTCGTCCGGATCGATATCCGGAAGATAGGATGCAACGCCTTCCCGAATGACGCGAACTCGGCCGTCGGACACTGCGCCGTTGCCGCGGCGCGATCCCGGTTGTGCCGCCGAATTGGCCTGCCGGGCTGACGATTCCTGACTCAGATCGGACAACACTGCTCCCTTGCTGACGGCACGCGGTCGGCATGCGCTCCTCGTGCTTGTCCGGATGCGGACGCCACACTTTCTACAAACTCGGGTCGCTGTCCATCCTTCCGCATCATGTGCGTTCGGTCAGCAACTAGCCCAAACCCGACCCCGGTTATCGCGTTCCGATGGCAATCAAGGCAAACTTCCGTCAAGATCGAACCTCGATGTGGGTTTCGGGCGCCAATTCGGGCTCGCAGCTTGCGTTTATGGCTTTGACCATGTTCGCTTTCACTACTGATGCCCATAGATAGGGAGGACACCACCGTGGTCGCCGCGGCGGACGCGCAGAATTACGCTCAGAAGCTTGGTATCTCGCACGACATGGTGGTTCAAGAGCTGGGGTGGGACGAGGATACCGACGACAATCTGCGCGCCGACGTAGAAGACACGATCGGCGGTGAGTTGGTCGACGAGGACTCGGACGAGGTTGTCGACGTCGTCTTGCTCTGGTGGCGAGACGGCGACGGTGATCTCGTGGACGAGTTGATGGATGCCATCGTCCCGCTTTCCGACGACGGATTCGTCTGGGTGCTCACACCGAAAACGGGGCAGCCAGGCCACGTCGAGCCGAGTGAGATCGCAGAATCGGCTCCGACCGCCGGGTTGACGCAGACCTCGGCCGTGAACCTCGGTGCCTGGACAGGTAGCCGGCTGGTGCAGCCGAAGGCCCGCGCACCCAAGCGCTGAGCCCGCTCGTACAACGGGATCAGCAGATCCAGGTAAGGACGTCTCATGACGCTAGAGGTTGGTTCGACGGCGCCCGACTTCACGCTGAAGGATCAGAACAACCAGAAAGTCACGTTGTCGGACTTCCGTGGGAAGAAGAACGTGCTCCTGGTTTTCTATCCGCTGGCGTTCACGGGCACTTGCCAGGGTGAACTGTGCAAGGTTCGTGACGAACTCCCGAAGTTCCAGAACGACGAGAGCGAGATCCTCGCGATCTCGGTCGGGCCCTCGCCGACGCACAAGATCTGGGCTGCAGAGCAGGGCTACACCTTTCCGTTGCTGTCGGACTTCTGGCCGCACGGGGAGGTTGCCCAGGCGTACGGGGTTTTCAACGAGAAAGCCGGTTTCGCCAACCGCGGCACGTTCGTGATCGACAAAGAAGGCATCGTTCGCTTTGCCGAGATGGTCGGTCCAGGCGAGGTCCGCGACCAATCGATCTGGGAAAAGGCACTCGCGACTCTGGTTTCTTGAGCCACAGCGTTTTTCGGCGGCGTACGATTCTCGCGAAACGCGAGTCGGGAGTAGGTACGCACATGTCGGGTGGACGCCTTTCGGCGGCTTTGCGATACACGATCTGGCCGGTTGTCGGTGCGCTCTTCGTCGCTGGATGTGGGGCGAGTAGCGACGGCGGCGGACCGACGTCGGCAGCGTCGAAATCGGCAGACACCAGTTCGGCTTCGGTGACGCTCGACTCGGCGACCGTCGCAACGCTCGATCGGACAGTCGCCGATGCCTTCGCAAGTTCCGGACTGCCGGGCCTGGCGGTGTCGGTGTGGATCGGCGACGAAGAATGGGCGCAGGTCCTCGGCGTCGCCGACATCGCGTCGAGCAAGCCGTACGAGAGCGACGACCACGGCCGAATCGCGAGTATTTCGAAGACCTTCACTGCAACGGCAATCCTGCAACAGGTGGGGGCGGGAAAGCTGGCGCTCGACGACACGCTCGAGTCGTTCGTTCCCGGCCTGCCCAACGGCAGCAAGATCACTGTCCGCAATCTGCTCGACATGACGTCGGGTCTGTACGACTTCACCGCCGACGAGGCTTTCAATGTCGCCTTCGACGCCGATCCGGTCATGCCCTGGACGCCGCAGCAGGCAGTCGACATCGTCAAAGCACACCCGGTGGACTTCGAGCCCGGCGCGAAAACCGTCTACTGCGACAGCAACTACATCCTGCTCGGCCTGATTCTCGAGAAGGTGACGGGTCGCACGGCTGCCGCCGTGATCAACGACGACGTCGTAGCCAAGCTGGGGATGTCGGGAACCAACTTCCCGACCGGCAACACCGTGCCCGAGCCACACCCGACCGCGTATCTGCCCGACCCGAACGACCCCGGTAAGCCGCTCCGGATCGTCGACGACGTCAACCCGGCGGTCGGGTGGACCGCGGGCGCAATGACGTCCACCATCGAAGACCTGAAGCTGTGGGCGAAGGAACTGACAGACGGCTCGCTGCTCACGCCGGAGCTGCAGCGAGAACGGTTGGCCAGCAAGAAGATCGACGGTATGCCAATCAACCTCGGCTACGGACTCGGCGTCATGACGATCAACGACCTCGTCGGTCACAACGGCGCGATTCTCGGCTATTCGTCGATCGTCCTGCGGCTGCCCGAAGCGGACGCGACCTTCGTCGCGATCGGCAACGCATCGACGGACTCGACCACGGTCACCACAGACATCGTCCTGAAGTTGATCGAGCAGCTTTATCCGGAGCAGCTGAAGTAGCGCGCCTCGTCCTCGCCGACTGTGCAGTTGTTGTCGGTGGTTCTCGGCTTTTGCAGCGGTAAGTGCACTCTCGGCGGGTTTGCGGGGCTGTGACCAGCGGTTTGGGATAAACGGCGGCGTCACGATAGATTGTTGAGCCGTACCGGAGCCAATCCGGTCCGGGCGTATAGCTCAGTGGTAGAGCTCTGGTTTTACACACCAGCGGTCGGGGGTTCGAACCCCTCTGCGCCCACCCGCGATTTACACTGTTTTCCCTGGTCAGACGCGAATCTAGGTTCCTGTTGGCCACATTTTGGCCACATTTGCGCGAGAACGGGCCTCGCTCAGTGCCGTGGCCACCCGTTCGAGATCGTCGTCGAACAGGTCCGCGTACACGTCGAGCGTCATCGCAGCGGACGCGTGCCCGAGCATCTTCTGCAGCGCTTTGACGTTCGCGCCGGCCGAAACTGCGAGGCTCGCCGCGGTGTGCCGCAGGTCGTGGGGAGTGACCTTCGGCAGATCGGCGGTGGCAACAGCGCGGTCGAACCATCCCGATACGTTGTGCGGTCTCGACATGTGGCGGCCATCGTCGCCGGGGAACACAAGATCGTCACGCGTCTTGTTCTCGCACTCTCGAGCCAGATACGGCACCAGGAAATCAGCGAGCGGCACCGTGCGCCGTTTGTGGCCCTTTGTCGTGCCCACGATGATTTGGCGGCCGACCGCTACGGCGTTCTCGTCGATCGTTGCGCGTCGCCGTAGGAGGTCGAGGTCGCGCACACGCATCCCTGTGGCCTCGCCCCAGCGCAGGCCCGTGTACGCGAGCAGCAGCACCAACGCGGCGTGCTCGCCGCACTCGTGCGCGAGCGCGGCGACTTGCTCGTGCGTCAGATATGTCGGCCGCTTGCGTTGCTTCCGTGGCAGTTTGAGCTTGCGAGCTGGGTTCGACGGGATGAGCCGGTCGCGGACCGCGGTATCGAGGATCGACGCGAGTACGCCATGTGTGCGAATCACGACTGTCGCGCCCAGTGGCTTGGTCGTGTCGTTGCCACGGGATAGGTCCGCGATCCACTGTTGGACCGCTGACGGGCGAATGTCGGCCAGTTGGACTGTTCCCCATCGTGGTTCGACTCGGAGCCGCCACGCGACCTCTACGGGTGCGTACGCGGATGGTTTCAGGTGGGCTTGGCGTCCGAGCCACGCGGGGCCGAGTTCGCCGACTGTCGTGCGGCCGTCGCTAGGGGAGATGTACTCGCCTTTGAGCTTCGATACTTCGACCGTCGCCGCGTACGCTTGCGCGTCGCGTTTGGTCGTAAAACCACGCTTCTGTGTCTGGCGGCGATCCGGATCGCGGTAGCGGACGCGGTACCGCTTCCCACTTGCTGTCTGATAGCTCTCGATCGTTGCCATCTACTCGTCCTCGTCATTAAATATGGAAGCGGTACCGACTCCTGTCCGCCACTTGACCGTCGAGCCATCGGTTTCCATCTGCAAGCTGAGTACGGGCGGTTCTTGGGTCCGGGCTGACGACACTGACCAGCGCGCACCCCTGCCGAGGTGAGCCGGCAACGAGTTGGTCGCGAAATCGATGTTGCCGCTGCGGCCGTGAAGCGATCGCATTCCCATGAAGAAGTACCACGCGTCTTTCAGCGAAATGCTCTGTGCGTTAGTGAGCGTTACCTCGTCGTCGAGGTTCTCTGCTTGGGGAATCAACAGAGTGTTTGGACTCACGTCGAGTGCGATCGCGAGCGCGACCAGGTCGTCTACGTCGATGCGGCGGGCACCGGTCTCGATCTGGCTCAGCGTGGGATAACTCAGCGGTCGGTCACCCTCCGACATCTGTTGCGAGAGTTCGCGAAGCGTGATTCCGCGATCTCGTCGGATTCGCGCGATGTTTGCTCGCGCGGTTTCTCCCGACGGGCCTATTTCGACCTTCCTTGTTGCCATGATCGAAACAGTAGTTCGGTACTTGTTGAATCTCCATAGAGCGAGTATGAAAGAACATGACCCAAACAGATGTTAACAAGGTCACAACGGACGAGGAAGGAATCGTATGAGTCAGTCGGCTCTCAGGAAGCCTCTAGCCACCCCGCGCGAAGTGGCCGAGTATCGCCGCGTGACAGAAACGCAGCTCGCGCAAGAGCGGTACAGGGGCTGTGGCCCAAAGTTCAAAAAGCTGGGGAGAAAGGTCTTTTACGACTGGTCCGACGTCTACGCGTGGGTGGATTCGCACACGCTGCAGCGCACAGACCAGCGGCCGGTGGCCTGAAATGTCCAGCGATCAGAAAAGTGCCCCCGGAGCGGCGGCAACCGCATCCGAGGGCGATCAGAACACAATCCCCGCGAAAGGAACCAGTTCCATGTCCACAATATCCCCGACCCACGACGAATCGTTAACAACCGCCCTTCATGGTTACTGCGCACCGTTCTGCCTTGCGGACGGCCCAAGTTCAGGAAACTTCAGCCACAGCCCGTACTGCGAGGGCCCTGCCTACCGCGTCGTCGCTGAGGCAGAACCACAACTCGAGCCCGCCGGCATCTACGTCAAACCAGTTCGTCCGTACTTGCATGGCACATTCCCGCGCGACGTCGTCCGAGCGCACTTCAGGAGGGAAGTCGGAGTGCATATGCGGCTGATCGTCGATGGCGTAATCCACGTAAACGACTCTGACAAGGGACATCCGGAAGTTGCCGCGACGATGACTACCGATGCTGCGAGATCTCTTGCCCGCTACTTGAATTGGTGCGCCGACGTTGCGGACCAACTGACAGGGAACCTCAACACCTCACGCAACCGTCGGGAACGTCGGGAACGTCTTCACCGGGGGGCGTGATGATTAAGTCTCGCGTCCGTCTGGGCGGCTACCAGAACAAGGCGAACCCACACCGCGGCGATGTGATCGTGTCGGCCGACGACCACGGCGGAATCGAGCTGCACTTGCGTAACGCAAGTGCAGCCCCCAACCACTGCCGTAACAGCAGCAGTTGCTCGTGTCACGAGAGCAACCACACGCGTAACGCGTGTGGTTGCCGACTGACGTTCGACGAAGCCGAGGACGTCGCGGCCGCGTTGCGCGATATGGCACTCGTAGTGCGCGCAAGGTCCGGTGTCGGATTCGTGGAGGTGGCGTGATGCTCGGTTTGATCAACGGCGACCCCAACGGCGACCCCAACGGCGACCCCAACGACGGCCCAGCAGTAGAGCTCGCCGAAGCCATCGGCGGCGAACAATTCATCCGAGTTAGATACGGGCAGTTCATACTTCGCCTGGACGTGACTGAGGCCGTCGATTTGGTCGACGGTGTTGTATCGGTGCTCGCGCAGATCGATACCCCAGGGGGCGATGCGGCATGAAGAAATGTCGATTGTGCCGAAAACCGACCGACCGCAGCGGGCACCCGTATGACGAACTGTGCGCAGACTGCGACTACTGCGCTCGGTACGGGCACGTCGACCAGGGCGACTGCTCACGATGCGGATACCCCTCATATGTGCCGCCGCAACGGCTATGGACGGAGCGGCTGGCGTAGATGGCCGGATCACAACGCTTCGCGTGGCGTCGGATGGTGGTGCGAGACCCGCACCTCTCCGACGCCACGCGTCGCGTTCTCCTAGAGCTCGAGTCTTACGCCGACAAGGACGGGAACAACGCCCGACCGGGCGTCATGAAGATGGCCGAGGCGCTGCGAACTGAGGGCGGAAAGCACGGCCACCTCTCGGAGCGAACCGTCCGGACCGGCCTCGCGCACGGTGTCGATCGCGGTCTCATCGAGCTAACACACCGTGCGCCGAGAGGTCGCGGCAACCGTCGCGCCGATGTGTACCGGATCGTCCTCCCCCCTGAAATAGAGGCAACCCAGACTGCCGGTAATACATACCCTGAGCCACCCCCTGAAATAGAGGCAACCCAGACTGCCGGTAATAAGACCGGTAATACCGGCAATCGTCGCGATAAATACCGGCAATCTGACCCCCTAAATACCGGCAACCCAGACTGCCAGCCACCAGTAGGTACTTACGTACCACCAGATCCTTTTCCACCAGAGGGCGATCTCACGTTTGGTAACGCGTACGCGCGCGAGGAAGAGAAAGCCGACCCCATCGACGTCGTCGTCATCGATGACTCGCTCGGTGCCCTCTTCGGGAAAGGCGACGCGGCCCAGCAACCGCAACCCGAGCCGACCCCCAAACCCGCGATCGAAATCCCCACCCTGCCCAACCCCTACGACGACCCTCTTGGCTGGATCGACCGACAACTCCAACAAGGGTTCCTCAAAGGCGAACGCGACCGCGCAGAACAACTACTCACCGAAGGACACAGCTACGGCGACGTCCGCTTCACCCTCATCCGCGAACGGCGACCCGGCAAACGACGCACCTACGTGCCACGACCGTGCAGCATGTGCGGCTCACTACCGAGTGACCCGAACGAGAAACGCTTCCATCAAGCCCAAGACGAGGAACCAGTCCAATGTTCGATCTGCCACCCCGAGCAGGTCGAAAAAAAACGCAAGAGCTACGCCGCTCAGTTGCTCGAGACGACGGAGCAGAAATGAACTCCGAATGAGTCGCCGCCGGGGCAGCAGACCGTGCCAGGTGTGCGGACGGTCGACGCGATCGATTACATACCTCTGCGCCGACCACCGCCCTATCGACGCGGTACCGGCCGTCACCCTCGATGGGTCGATGGTCGCGATCGCAGGCCTGACCTTCACCGCGCAACAAGCCTTACGCGTTGCCGACATGCTCGTAGACGCAGCCGAAGAGTGTGCACCGTGACGAACGAGGATCAGCTCTTCCACCTGATCGACACGAACGCGATCGTGCTGCAGGGCGCCGCGGTCGAGGCTGTTCGAGAGGCCGTCATGCTCGCGCAACGCAGACGCCGCCGGGAAAGGCTCCCCGAGTCGCGGACATTGAATTCCCTGGTCGAGGTACTGAACATGTCCGCAGCCGGACAATCGGACATCGGAACTGGCATGGAAGAGCATGCTGGAGAACAGATTTCGATCGAGGAGGCAGCGACCATGCTCAAACTCTCAGCCCGCCAAGTGCGCAGAATCGCGCCGCAACTCGGCGGACAACTCGTCGGCGGCCGCTGGCTCCTCGACCGCCTCGCCGTCCTCGAACACTCCGGAGACCACCATGCCTGAACGCGCCGAAATCGTGTCCTACCTCGAAGCCTGCACTGCGGCCGAGGTCGACACATTGCTGAAAGAAGCACGCCCCGAACCGAACCCAACGAGCAAGTTCGAGCAGGGAAAGCAACTGTTCGCCGACCGTCACGGCCGGAAAGGCAGCACGAAATGACCATCTACGCCGACGCACTCAACGCGATCCCTCAATACAACGACGCGCAGCGAGCCATCGCGACGATCAACACCTGGCGACTCGAAATCACAACCGTCCCCACTCGAGACGCGCTCGACCAGCAACTGGTCACCGAACTCGTCGACGCAGCCGCGACCGGGAAACCACAACCGGCTGACCTCGTCGCCCGCCTGCACACCCACCAACAGGAAGCCCGCATGTACGGCGAGCATGTTCAGTTGCTCAACCGTGCCGCCGACTATGCCAACGACCTAAATCGTATGGTGATTCAAAACGGAATCGAGTACGCCTACAGTCACCTTCAACGCGTCCTCGACGAAGTGCTCAAGGATGTACGCGCCAACACCGCTGCGCTGCGAGACGTCCGATCTGCCGAAGAGGCTATCGCCTCTTCGGCAATCGACGGATGGACCAACGTTCAGCAACTTGTCGGCCGATACGACGAACTCCGCAAAGCACACCGCGACATCGCCCGCATCGAAGCGGGCAGTGCCGTCGACAGCCACAAGTTCGCCGTCGTCGGGCAGCTTGCCGACCATCTCGACCGGGATCCTTTCTGGATTCAACGCCGCACGTTTGCCGCCGCGAACTGCCGTCTACCCGGCAACGACGGCGGCGCATCGACAAGCACCATGCCGCACGGGGTTCCAGTACAGGCCAGCACGCTGACCGACCGCGCGTCGTATCTGCGGTGGTTACGGGCAGCTAAGAGCATCGCGCCGGCCCCCGATAAGGCCCGACCGTCCGAGATCTGGCCGAACGGTGTCGCGCGGGCCCGCTGGTTGCTCCACATCGCCACAAAATGCGAACCGTGGATAGCAACCGCGGAACAGATTGACGTCGCCTACGACACCGCATACAACGCCACGAGTGCCGTGCAAGATGAGTACGGCCGTCGGCATTTCACCGACGCACTCAAGCGCCACCAAGCCATCACCCAGACTCAAGCCGTCACCCAGACTCGGGTCGCTGTCGGCACCTAACCCACAGTTCGGCGGGGCCATCCAGAGTGCCACCTGTCGAACCCGCTGGCAGCGACCCGCACCCCCTCCCACAGAAGGAACATCATGCCGATCGAGTACAAACCACCGACCTACACCCGACTCGAACGCGTCCGATTTGCGATGGAGGAATGGATCAAATCGCTCACCGACGAACAGTTCGACGACCAACTCGAGGCAATCCGAACCACCGGACTACCTGCGGGCGAATGACCATCCACGGTAGGTCGCGGCGTCAACGTCGCCTGGGCTCCGGAGAGATCCCCAGAGCCACCGCACGCGGGAGCGATGGCGGGAGAGTCGATCCCATCAATCTCCATCGACGATGACCCCACCAGCGCCGCGCACCAAACCGTCGAAAAAGTTCGCCTGAACATCACAAACAGGGTGGCGGACCACCCCTCCCTACCCCCTCGCCAGCGCCCCGTAGGCATAGGGCCTGCCAGTTTGTGCAAAATGCAGAACTTTTTGCGGACGCGAGTTTCACACATCGCGTCGCGAGGTCGGTGCAGCGTATCGGCGGTGGCAGGTAATGATTGAACGTCGATATGCCGCCATTTTCAGCGCTGATATTGCGCCGTTGAGCGGTTTTTTCGGCGTACAGCGCGTTTTCGTGCGCCGTTTCGCCCCTCTGTCGGTGCGCCGTGCGATAGTCGAGTTCAGTCGGCCCGGTCCCCTTACTTTGCGAGGGAGCTAAGACGTGCCGGGTTCAGAGCTCGCGACGTATTACGTCACGCTGACAGCGGAGACGTCGAAGATTCCCGGGCAGATCGACAAGTCAGTCGGTGAGGGTGCGCGTCGAGCTGATTCGCACGGTCGGACTATCGGTTCGAGGTTGGCTTCGGGCCTGGGTGCGACATTCAAAGCTGGTGCGGCAGCGGTCGGTTCGGTTGCGGCGCTGGCGATCGGAACCGCTCTACGGCAAGGGTTCCAGCGCCTCACCGCGATCGACGACGCGAAGGGCAAACTCGCCGGGCTCGGGCACAGCGCCGAATCGGTTGCGGCGATCATGGATTCGGCGCTGGCCGCGGTCAAGGGCACCGCGTACGGGCTCGGTGACGCCGCCACCGTCGCTGCCAGTGCTGTTGCGGCCGGTATCAAACCGGGGCAAGAACTGACGAAGTACCTCACCCTCACCGCGGACGCGGCGACGATCGCCGGTACCTCGCTCGAAGAAATGGGTTCGATCGTCAACAAGGTGCAGACGTCGGGCACCGTGTTTACCGACAACTTGAACCAGCTGGCCGACCGCGGAATCCCGATCTTCCAGTGGTTGCAGGACGAGTACGGCGTCACTGCCGACACCCTGTCGGAAATGGTGTCGAAGGGCGAGGTCGACGCCGAAACGTTCAAACGGGTTATCGAAACGAATATCGGTGGCGCCGCACAATCTTCGGGTAAGACGTTGCGCGGTGCGTGGGAGAACACGAAGGCAGCCCTCGGCCGTGTGGGTGCGGCGTTCCTGACCCCGTTCCTCGAGGACGGCAAAGGTGGGTTGGGGCGCCTCACGACGTTTATCGACTCGTTGACGCCGAAGGTGGAGACGTTCGCCAAGAATCTGCGCACGGGTTTCGCCGAGTTCGGGAACGCGTTCCGGTCGTCGGGTGATTCGATCGACGGGACCGCGACTAAATGGGAGAGGGCGGGTGAGATCGGCCGCCGGGTGTTCGACCAGATCAAGGAGTCTGGTAGCGCGCTGGTCGACTTTTTCAAGGATCCGTCGAAGGCGTCGTTCGGTGACTTCATCGATTCGTTCAAGGGCGAGGGCGGTGGGCTCGACTCCGCGGCGTCCGCCGGCAGCAAGCTGACCGACACGCTGGGAAAGCTCGGTTCTGTAGCGGGCGACGTCGGCGGAGAACTGGTCGATCTGGCCGGGAACGCCGGCGGTGTGCTTACTACCGCGCTCGGGGCGGCGAACAACATTCTGGGGTTTTTCGCCGATCACACGACGACGGCGACCGTTGCGCTCGGTGGGTTGACGGCGGCGTTCCTGGTGGCGCAAGGGGCGACGGTCGCGTTCCATATCGCGACAGCGGTCCGTGTCGCGCAGGCGCCGGCGCAGATGCTGGTGCAACGCCAGCTGACCGTGGCGCTCGGTGCGCACACCGCGGCGCTGACCGCGAACACAGTCGCCATGGGCGGAAATACGGCCGCCGCGGCCGCGAACAACGCAGCGACCGCGACCGCGGCCGGCGGGATCGGGCGGTGGGCGAAGGCGCTCGGCGGTGCAACACTCGCGGCGGCGGGGGTCGCGGTCGCATTGGTGGCGATGAACAACGAATCGGACCGCGCGGGTGAGCAGCAAGACATCGTTGCCGATTCCGCCGACAAGCTCGCCAAATCGCAGCGCGACGTCGCGCGGGCGTTCGAGGAATCGCAAGGGTCGATCAACGACAGCGTTCTCGGCGGCGTATCGGACCAAATAGCAACCGTACGAGACGAATTCGATGCCCTGGCGGAATCTGGACCGTCCGTTATGGACAAAGTCGGCGCCGGGATCTTCGGTCTCGGCGGTCTCGTCTCGGGCAATCTCGGCCAGGTGAGCGACGCGATCGGCGTCTTCAGTGATGACACATCCGAGGATGCAAGCAAGGTCGCGGCGGTGTTCGACAGTTTGAAATTGTCGAACGAGGACATGGCGTCGAAACTGTTGCAGTCGACCGGGTCCTACGACAAGTTCCGGCAGTCGGTCGTCGACAGCGGCGAGGGCGGCGAGACAGCGGCCGAGCACCTGGACAAAGTGCGGGGAACTTTGCAGTTGCAGCAGTCGGTCGCCGAACGCACCACCCCGGCGTTCTTCGGGTTGCGTGACGCCGTCAAGGTGCTCTCGGACGAGTCCTCGTCGGCGTCGGACCGGCTGAATGCGATGAAGCAGGCGTTGGATGCTTTGGCCGGTAAGCCCGTCGAAATCGGCGACGCGATGCAGAACTACAACGAAACACTAAGGGACACAGCGGATGTGGTGGCGCAGCTACAAGATCAGACGAAGGGGTACGGTGCCGAGCTCGACGGGGGCAACGGGCAGATCAACACTGCGACGGAGAACGGGGCGAAGCTTCGGGACACGCTGAAGGAGCTGCGGGATAGCACGGCGGACGTCCGAAACGCGGGCGGTGACCTCGCACCGATTCTGGCGCAGAATGAGGAGGCTTTCGGGCAACTCGCAGAGTCGACTGGGTTGCCGATCGAGAAGATTCGCGAGATGGCCGAGGAAATCGGACTCGTTCCGGGTCGAATCGAAATGCTTGCGCAGCTCAACGGAGCCGACGACGCCACCGCGCAGCTGCAGATCATCAAAGAGCTATTGATCGAGAACTCGGCCGGGATCGAGATCCCGACAACTGCGCTGACCGACGACACGTTGACCGAGCTGCGCAAGGTGCAGGGTGTGGTCGTCGAGGTCGATGAAGCGACGGGGACGGTGAAGATCCGCACCGACGGACAGCCGCAGACGTTGGCCGAGATTCAGGCGGTGATCGACAAACGCATTCCTGACAAGACGGTGCAGGTCGAGGCTAATTTCGGTTCGAGTTGGGATCGGTTGCAGCAGTTTGCCGGTGCCGCGTCGGTTGCTGTGCCGGCGCCTCGTGCGGACGGTGGTATCGACCACTTGCCGCAGGATGCGGTGATCGCACAGGGTCGCGGTCCCGGTGTCGTTCAGTGGGCCGAAAAGGAAACGGGCGGCGAGGGTTTCATTCCGCTGGCGCAGTCGAAGCGGGGTCGGTCGACGCAGATCCTTGGTCGGATTGCGGATTTGTTCGGGTATCGCCTGGAGAAGTTCGAGGACGGCGGTATCCGTGCGGCGTTGTCGGCGGCTCGGTCGGTGGATGGTTTGCCGTATGTGTGGGGCGGCACGAGTCCGGCGGGGTTCGATTGCTCTGGGTTTGTCGGGTGGTTGCAGCAGATCGCGATGGGCATCGTTGGTTCGACGAAACGCCTGTATACGACGATGTCGATTTTGGGTGGGGCGACTGCGCAGTTGGTGGCGGGGTTGGGGCCGTCGGGTACCCAGTTCCAGGTGGGTGTTTCGCAGGAGCATATGGCTGCGACGATCGCCGGGCACAACGTCGAATCCGGTGGTGCACACGGCACGTCGGGCATCGACGGCGGCCGCGCCGGTGCACGCGACGGACAGTTCCCGTACAAGTTCCATCTACCGAACGAGCTTTTGGCAGGCGGTGCGGGCAACCGTAGTCGTCGAAGCGGTACGGCGCCGGAACCGTGGACGCCGGACGACGAGCTTGATTTGCAGTCCGCGACGGTTGCGGTCGAGCAGGAAAAAGAGGCGCGCGACAAGGTGTACGCGGATGAGGACAAGACGGACGCGGACCGACGCCAAGCCGACATCGATGTGCAGAAGGCTGAGCAGAAAGTTATTGGCCTGCAGAACAAGAAGGACGGTATCGGCGTCGAATCGGACTCTGATTACGTCCCTGAGGCCCCGGAGTTGGAGCGCAGGTACTCGGACGAGGAGGGCGAACGGATCGACGCCGAGCAGGCCGTCGAGGACGCAAAGCAACGCCGCAACGAAACCTATGCGGACCCATACGCGACGGAGCAGGAGTTGCGGAAAGCTGACGCCGATTTGTCGCGGGCATTGAACGCGCTCGACGAGGTCGGTATGGCGGACACCGATTCGAGCGGTGAACCGAAAACGATCCGCGACGTGTTGAAGAAGGGGTTCGCCAACTTCGGCAGCATTCTGGTCGATGCGGCGTTCGCGCAGCTACCGGAGCAGATCTCGCAGTCCCGGTGGTTCGATATCGATTTCAGTGCGTTCACGAAGAAGACGGACGCCGGGGGGTCGGACAAGTCGCGGTCGTTCACGAAACAGGACTTCGACAAGCAGCTCGGGTTCAACCCCGACGCGGGTGTGCCGGAGTGGATAGTGCAGCTGCGTAAGGCGCCGATGAAGTTGTTCGACCAGGGCGGTGTGATGAACCCCGGCGATATGGGCATCAACCTGCTGAAAAAGCCGGAAGTGTGGTTGACGCCGGACGAGAAGTCGACGATCGAGCAAATCGCGAACTTGAACGCGAACGTCGCGCCGGCCGTCGGCGGGAACATCGATTTGTCGATCAACTTCGACCGTCCGCAAATGGGTGTCACCGAACAGGAAGTGCAGCGGAGCATTCGGCGCGCGCAAGGTGAGCAGCGCGCGTTGGCGAAGGCGTTCGTCGGCCGGACGGGTGGGCGATGACGAATCCATACGCCGAGATCGACGATGACGGGGAAGTCGTGTTTACGTTGCTCGGAATGTCGTTGGCGACCGGGTGGACTGTCGAGGAAATGACCGCGATGGCCGCCGAAGGCCCTATACCGGTCGACGAGGCACATCGGCGTATCAACCGCCGGATCCGCGAATTCACTGCGCACACGGGGGGTTACGGCGGCGCTGACGGCCGCACAGTGCCGGACGTGGTGAAGATGATGACCGCGTGCTGCGACTGGTGGGCGAACCAACTCCCAGCGTCACGCTAGTCATTATGCTGCGGCAATGACCAACAGTGAAATTGTGCGAGCCCGAGACCTGGCAGAGCTCCATCGGTCCAGAGCGTTCAAAATCGCACTCGCCGGCACAGCTGCTTCGACGGCCGACTTCGCGTTCGACGTCGAGCAGGTCGTCGACGACGGCATGACAGTCACTGCGTACGTGAAGGGCCCGAACGGGTCCAGGCCAGTGCCGTTTGAAGCCAACGAAGAGGTCCGGGTCGTCTACTCGGCCGACTAGTTGGCGTCTTACGCGCTATGTGGTCTTCGGGTGAAACACGCCAGCACTGTCGGCCTGTTCGATGAAGCTCTGCAATTGCTTCACCGCGACAACGACAGCGTTCAGCAGTCGAATCACGGAGCGGTTGTTGAACGGCCGGCTAACTTCCGAATCTAGGTGCTCTGCTATCCGCGGGTCCTCCGTCGGATGGAATAGAGCACCGTTGATCATTGCCTTCGCCATTTCGTAGTCCGACCACTTCAGCTCACCGTGCTTGTCGCGCGAGAAGTGAATTACCTGGTCGGCCTCGAACTGGCTTTTGCAGTGTTCTTTCAGCTTCTGCAGGTCACGCTTCCAGTCTTCGTCCGTCAGTGAACGCATGACAGCACCGAGGGTCGTGTAGAACGCTGTCTTGTCTTCGACCCAGGGGATGAACGGCCGCACACGGACTGCGAAATCGTGCAACTCAGCTTCGTCGACCCGCTCGACTGCGATCTGAGTTTTTCCGAGTCCGTCCAGCCTGACTTGAATGTCGAAGTCGCTGCCGAGTCTCGCTCGGCGAACTATCTCGTCGGTCAACATTCGATCGGCGTGGCGCTGAAACATGTCGATGATGCCCGCATCCGAGACTCGCCCCATCGCTTGCCCCCCTGCCATCCCCTCGTCGGGTTGTGGCCACATTTTGGCCACACTTGGAACAAATCCAAGGCTATTCCGAGTGATCCACAGAGATGTAAATTCGCAGGTAGAGCAGCTGTCCATGCTGTGTGCTGGGTGGCTTGTAGGGTTCGAACCCCTCTGCGCCCACCGAATCACCTGTCGGCCGGAACCGGGCGCAACTTCCGCGGTCGCTTGGGGACCGGCTTCGAGTCTTGTGTCGTAGCAACGACGTATCGGTCACCGCCGGCCCGCTTCGCTTTGTACATCGCGACATCTGCCTTGCTGAGCAGTCCGTTCACGCCGGCGCCTGCTTGCAGTACCGCGACCGACTCGGACGCTATGCCGACGCTCGCGGTGGCGTAGGCGGGAGCATCGTTGTCGCGGACAGATTCGAGCAGGTCGGAGGCGATGGCCGAAACTCTTCTGTCCTGGGGCAGGACCGCGATGACGGCGAATTCTTCACCACCGACGCGCGCAACCAACGCGCCGCGGGGCGAGCAGGCGATCACGGACCGGGCGACCGAAACGAGTACGGCATCGCCGACCTCGTGCCCGTGCGCGTCGTTGATCTGCTTGAACTCGTCGAGATCGAGCAGTGCGACCACAATGCGGTCACTCGGTGCGGCACCCTGCACGAGTTGCGGCATCTGCTCCCACAATCCGCGCCGGTTCAGCATCTGGGTCAGCTGGTCGTGTACGGCGTTGTGCGCGTGCAGCCGCGCGGTCTCTATGAGGACGTCGCGAAGGGAAAGCTGCATCGCGAAGGTACCGAAGAGGACTGCGCCGGTGGACAGGATGAACGACGCGATCAGTGTGCGCTCCTGCCAGCCCGCTGCCGCGGAGAGCGCGAAGACGGCGTGCAACGCCAGGACCGCGCCGACCCAACAGCTGTGCGCCCGCAGCGCTGTGCGGTCGAGTTCCGCGCAGATGATCCCCCCTGGCAAGGTGAGGGCGACGCTGGTGAACAGGGCGTACACCGGATCGGTCGGGTAGAACGTGGCGACTCCGAGCGAAATATCAGCGGCCACAGCGATTATGGCGAAGTTGCGAAACGACGGCCACGGACAGATGAGGATGACGATTCCGCCCAGCAGCGTGCCGACGATCGTGATGAGGCCGAGCGTGACCCAGACCGGGTTCGTTCGGCCGACGCCGATCATTCCCGTGACTTCGATCGCGACGAAAGCGAAGCATGTCAGCGAAATTACGAGGCGTGCGCGTCGGTAGATGTGGTCAGGCCAGGACATCGGATGCGGCTGTGCGAGCCACTCCGCAATCGTTCGGCGGCCCGGTCGGTGATCCACACTTACCCTCGGTCGACGGCTAGTACGGTTTGGTCGGCAGTGAGTCCCGACTGGGCCTCGCCGCCACGATAGGCCCCAGGGTACTCGTCGGGCCGGGTCTTCAATCGATGTTGCTGTATCTCGGAGTAGCGACAAACGGAGCGCCTCGTACGTCACTCAAGTCTCACAAGTTCACAACTTTCACGGCAATCCAGGCGCCGACGCCTCGCGGTCTCAGTATCGTCTCCAGGATTCCGACACCCTTTGGAGACTGAACATGTACCAATTTCTGTACGCACTGCTCTCTCAGGTCGCAAGTCAGGGCCTCTCGGCCGGTAGCAGCAACTTCGGCCTCGGCGGTGATTTCGGAAGCAGCTGCAGCGGCAGCGCCTGCAACATGTAGTCCGCCGATCGAGCGGGCACTTCGGGCCGGCCGAAGATGGGCGGACCGATGTCGCGAATACGGTCAACGTCGCGAATCGAACGGGCATACTCGAACTGGTTGCAATCTTGATCAACTTTAATCGGTTCGCGCGCAACCAAACCCGTCACAGCACCCGATTCGGAGGCCCGATGCCATCTGCCGACCTGGTCATCTTGGGAACGGTCTTGACCGTCGACGATTCACAACCCACCGCGGAGGCCGTCGCCGCGAAGGACGGCCGCATCGTCGCGGTGGGGGACAGGTCGGATGTCGAGAGCTGGATCGGCCCCGAGACCGAAGTACTCGATATCGGCGATCGGTGTGTGCTGCCCGGCCTGATCGAGGCGCATGGACACCCGCTCATGGAGGCGGTTGTCCTCTCGGAGCGGATGATCGACATTCGGCCCGTGACCGTACCCGATGCCGAAGACGTGGTCGAAGCGGTCCGGAACGAGATCGCTGTGCGCGGTGCATCAGGCGCGTATCTGATCGGCTGGGACCCGCTACTGCAGCACAACCTTCCGGAACCCAATCGGGCATGGCTCGACGAGATGGCTCCGGATACGCCGCTGGTGATCATCCACAACTCCGGGCACTTGGCATTCTTCAACTCGGTGGCGGGCGAGCAGGCTGGAATCACGCGGGAGACGGCGGACCCGAAGGGTGCACGCTTCGGCCGCGACGCGAACGGCGACATCGACGGCACCGCGTACGAATCGGGAGCGCTGTTTCCGTTGGCGGCAGGCGCAATCGGCGACCCGAAGCAGTATCCGGGGATGCTGGTGGCGGAGTGCGAACGACTGAACAAGGCGGGGCTGACAACATGCTCCGAGATGGCGTTCGACCCGAAGTTCGGCCCAGTGCTCGAACAGATGAATGCCGCCGGCGCACTCAGCGTCAGGTTGCGCACGTACGAAGTGTCGAATCCGGAGATGAAGTCAGACCAAACTCCCGGTACAGGGGACGACATGGTTCGGCATGTCGGTATCAAGATCTGGGTCGACGGTTCGCCGTGGGTGGGCAACATAGCCCTGTCGTTCCCCTATATCGACACACCCGAGACCCGCTCGATCGGTGTCGAACCGGGCTCGTGCGGTCACGCGAACTACACGAAGGAACAACTCACCGAGATCGTCAACGCGTACTTCCCGCTCGGCTGGCCGATGGCCTGCCATGTACAGGGCGACGCGGGCGTCGACACAATTCTCGACGTCTACGAGGAGTTGCTGGCGGAGCACCCGCGTGAGGACCACCGTCTGCGCCTCGAGCACTGCGGAGCGATGCGGCCCGAACAGTTCGCGCGCGCGGCCAGGCTGGGCGTCACGTGCAGTATGTTCGTCGACCACATCCACTACTGGGGCGACGTTCTCGCGGACGGGCTTTTCGGTCAGGAACACGGCCCCCGGTGGATGCCGGCGGCAACCGCATTGGCAGCCGGTGTGCGGATATCGCTGCACAACGATCCGCCGGTGACGCCGGAAGAACCGTTGCGCAATATCGCCGTTGCCGTGACCCGCGTTGCACCTAGCGGCCGGGTGATGGCGCCGGAAGAGTGCATCACGGTCGACCAGGCGATTCGTGCCCAGACGATCGACGCTGCGTGGCAGTTGTTCGCGGAGAACGACATCGGATCCGTCGAGGTCGGCAAGTACGCCGACCTGGTCGTCCTGTCGGCGGACCCGCGAACCGTGCCGCCCGCGCAGATCGCCGACCTCGATGTGTGCGCCACCTTCCTGGCCGGACGACAGGTGCACGGCGATTCGCTCGTGGCCAAGTGAGCCGACCGTCATGACCGCACCTGGCACTGATTCCGGATCGGTACAGGCTGCACCGCAGGTGACGGGCTTTGCCGCCACGATGACCGTCATCGCGATGGGTCTCGGCTACAGCGTGTCCTACGCCGACCCGATCATCCTGTCTGCCAACATCTCCGAGGTCCGGGAGGGCCTCGACATGACGGGTAGCACCGCGAGTTTCGTGGCGAGCCTGGCGACGCTGGCCCTCGCCGCAGCGGTGCTCGGCGCGGGCGCGCTGGGCGACCTGTACGGCAAAAAGCGGCTGTTCGTCATCGGTCTGCTGTTTTCCATCGGCTTCGACGTGCTGGCTGCCGCGGCACCGACCAGCCTTGTGCTGATGATCGCGCGAGCCGGAGCCGGTGTGGGCTTCGCGCTTGTGCTCGGCCTGTCTCTGGCCATCATCAACGACGTCTTCCCGCCCGAACGGCGCGCGGCCGCCATTGCGCTCTACCTCGGGGCGTCGTTCGCGGTTTCCGCGCCACAGCCCGCGATCGGCAGCATGCTGGCTGAGCACTTCGGTTGGCGGGCAGGTTTTCTGGTTGCGCCGGTGGTCGCGGTGATCACGCTCGTCCTGACGCTCGTCTACGTTCCGGAGACCCTGCGTTCGGTGCGCAAGCTGGACCTGTTCGGGCTGGCGTCGGTCGCGGTCGCGCTCGTTGCGTTGGTCTTCGGTATTTCGCGGCTCGAGCAGGGGCTCGAACCTGTCTCCGTCATCCCGATCGTTGTCGGACTCGTTGCCGGTGCCGCCTTCGTGTATCGCGAATTGCACACTCCCGACCCTGCACTCGACCTGCGTATCTTCCGCTCGCGTCAGTTCACGGTCGCGGTCACGGCCGGCGCCGTGTACAACTTCCTCACCGGTGGAACAACGATTCTCATCGCGTACTACATCGTCGCGGTGCGTGCCGAATCACCCGCGCTGCTGGGCCTTCTGCTCGTCCCCGCGACCGTTCTGCAGGCGATCGCGGCGACCGGTGCCGGGCGTGCCGGCGAACGGTTCGGCGATCGGGCCGTGCTCATCGTCGGTCTTTCGCTGTTGCTGGCAGGGTTGCTGATGCTGACGATCCTCGACGAAAATACGTCGACGTTCGTCCTCTTCATTGCCGTTGCCTTGAACGCTGTGGGTGGCGCCGTCGTGCAGACGCCGCAGTCGACGATCATGATGGCGAGCGCGCCCGCGGAACTCGGCGGAGCCGTTGCGGCAGCCAAACCGGCAACCGGTCAAGCCGCGTATTCGCTCGGACCGACCCTCTTCGCATTGGTCGGCGCGACGTTGTTCTTGCATGACGGCTTGCCCAAGCTCGACGGGTCCGGGATCACCGAGTCGGAGGCCCGAGAGGCGCTGCGCGTGGCCCACGGTGGTACGACGTCGTCGGCGGGCGGTACGAACGTGCTCGATCCCGAACACGCGCAGAAGGTCGTCGAAGGTGCGACGGACAGCATGCTCTACGCGATTCACACACTGGGCCTGATCATGGCTGTTGTTCCGCTCGTAACTATCGTTTGCTCATTGATTCTGTTGCCGTCCAAGGCAAGCGCCAAGGATGTATGACGCATCGAGGATGGAAAAGAGTCCATGTTTACTGTCGTAGGTGAAGTGTTGCCGTTCGCGGTTGCGATCGCGGTCAGCCCACTGCCGATCATCGTCATCGTGCTCGTTCTCGTGTCGGACAGCGCGCGTGCCACCGGATTCGGCTACGTCACCGGCCGTATCGTGGCGCTGACCGGTCTGGTCGGCGTTGTCATGTTCGTCTCGAATGCCAACACAACCGAAACCCCGCACAAGCACAACCCGACGACGACGTCGTCGATAATCAGGCTGATCATCGGTGTCCTACTCGTCGGCTACGCCGCGTGGCTGTGGCACAAGCGGCCGCGGGCGGGCGACGAACCGAAGCAGAGTGCCCTCATGCGTCGCATCGACAAAGTGACGCCACGAACCTCTTTCCTGCTCGGTGTTGCACTGATCGTGTTCGACGCGACGAGTCTTTCGCTGGGCATCATCACCGGTGTCGATATCGGGCAAGCAAAGTTGGAGTCTGCCGAGTCAGTCATGGTGCTGGCGATGTTCGTGATCGTGGCAACCGCATCGGCGCTCGGACCGATGATCATCTACGTTTTGGGCGGCGCGGCGGCACAGCGCACGCTGCATTCCGTCAAAGGCTGGCTCACCGCCCACGAGAAGGCAGTGATGATGGTCTTGTTCCTGGTCATGGGTGCAGTGCTGATCGGGCGCGCGATCAAATATCTCGCCAGCTGATCAGCCGGTCACCGGCAAGGTCAACGGACCCGATCCGTCAGCGAAGATCGTCACCGGCAACGGTAGGAGACCGCCGCGGAAGCTGATGTCGCCGCCGCTGAACACCAGTCGCAGCGAGTGCCCGGTGTCGAAGCGGTGGACGATTCCGGGAAGCGTGATCGGCACCGGCGCATTGGGATCGGCCACTCTGACGGGCATGATCAGGCCGTTGATCAGATTCGCGCTGCCGTCCGGCGCGATGTCGTAGACCTTGGCGAAAATTACCGGTGAGCCCGGCGATTGGATCCGGAGGGTGACGGTCGGCATGCCGACGACATCCAGCGGTTCGGCCATGGGATCGGTCGTGAACATCGCCTCGGTGCCCGGGATCTGCACGGTGGGGATGTTGTTGTTGTTCGGCGTGATGTTCAGCGGTTCGAGGCCGGTCGGCAGACCACCCGGGCCGGTGACCAGCGTCTGAGCGCCCGGGCGGGCGTCCGCGGGATTCGCCACCAAGCGGCGGTCGCCCGAAAGGCTGAACGTTCGCGGCTGTCCCACTGGGAAGGTCGCGCTCGAGGCGTAGGCAGGTGCGGCGTTCCCGGTGTAGGACACCCAGTTCCGGAAGTATGCGAATTCGGGACCGGTATCGACGGGGCTGTCTTTGAGGTAGTGATCGAACCAGTCCATGAGTCGACCAGTCTCGTACTGCGTGTTCGGGTTCAGATCGTTGAGGCTGAACTCACCGGGCGCGGGTTGGAGGTGACTGTGCCCCCACGAATGCCAGATCATTTTCACTTCGACGCCACGCGCCTGAAGCGCCTCGTATGTCGCGGTGGCCTCGTTGAGGTCGAACAGGGTGTCCTGCTGGCCTTGGGCGAGTAGCACCGGAATCTTGATCCGGTCCATATACGTGGCGACCGATGCGTGCCGCAGGTGCGCGATGTTCTCGGGTCCGAGCTCACCCGTCACTCCGGCCTGCACGACCGCGTTGCACATGAACGGAATGTAGTTCGGGCATCCGGGGATTCGCGCAGGGTCGCTGACGTAACCCGACACCCCCGGGTTGTCGACGCCGTCGCCGAACAGCAAAGCGGCGAACAGGAGCTTGGCGGCACCGTTGACCGCGGTGCTGACTCCGCTGGTCGTCGACGTGCCATTGGGCGTCAGCGAGTAGCTGAGGTCGTTCCAGGTGATCATCGGCACGAGCGTGTCGATGCGGGCGTCGACCGATGCGGCGGAGAACTGGATGCCGCCGCCGTAGGAGCCGCCGAACATACCGACGCGTGGATCGTATGCTGCCGGAACGCCGTTGTGATCTGTGGCGTCCAGCTTGACGTAATCGAGCGCGGGCAACGGATTTCGCAGCTCGGGATCGGTGAAGGCGATACCGGGTTGCCCACCGAGAAAGCTCACGAGCTGCGACGCTGCGACGCCGTCGTACTGCGGATCGTCGAGCGAGATCTTGCATTCGGAGCCGCCGAACCCGAGACCCGAGTACGCGAGGGTGACGTAGCCGTAGTCGGCGAGCATCTGCGCTGCGGGCACCTGGTTGTGGTACGAGCCGCCGAAACCGTTCGTCGTCAGGGACGCCGGCGCCCTGTTGGACGGCGAGAGTCCGTTGGGGACGAAGAGCTCACCCTCGATCGTGCATTGGGTGGCGTTGTCCGGACCGGTCCATACGGACAGGTACAGGAGTTGGGTGGTGTACCCCGCCGGGTCTGCGTCTGTCGGTGCGGCGGTTGCGATTCCGGCTGTCAAAAGGGCAGAGAACAAAAGCGCAGTCGATCGTGCACGCATCCGGGGGTGCCTCCTGTGTCGCAGCGTTGAGCGAACGGTACCGCACAGGAGGGAGGCGACGAATGTGATTCGAATGGCTAAAGGCTGTCCGATTACCGCTGAACAGGCAAGGGCTGCAGCAGAAGGCGAGGCGATCGCAGTGCGACCGACACCGGATCGGAACGCACGCTCGGATCGGCGCCGGGTCCGGGGCGAATCTGGAGTTCCCCGGGCGGTGGAATTGTTCCGCACGTAGGGCATTGACCGCTGGTTGCAATGTCGGTTTCACACACCGCGTGAGAGAAGATTCGCCGCGGACCCCGTGGCGACCACCGCTGCTCGCCCCATTTGATGAGCGCGAACATGGCTGGCCACAGTGCGATTGCGTCCTCGGTCAACGTGTATTCGCCGTGCTTGTGGCCACCCGACTTTTCGAGCAGCCCGGTGTCGACGAGCGTCGAAAGGCGCTGTGTCAGTACCGCTTTGGAGATGTCCAGGTGGTCCTGAAGGTCGGTGAACCGGCGCACCCCGAAGAAGCAGTCGCGCAGGATGAGCAGGGTCCACCGCTCGCCGATCGCCTCGAGGGCGCGGGCCAGCGAGCAGTCCTGCCGTGCGTAGTCCGTTCCCAGTGCCACGATCGAATGCTACCTGATTGGTCTGTTCAACGAACCAATATGCTAGGTTGGGCGAGTTAGTTCGTTGACCAGACCAAAGGTGCAGCACCATGAAGATGCGTGAGACCGCGGCGGATCGAAGCGCCGCCAAGGCACTTTCGGTTGTGGCGCTCGGAACCCTGCTCACCCTCGTCGCGTTCACCGCGCCACTGGCGACTGTGAACAGCACCGCCGCGGGTCTGGGCGCCGACGCAGCGGGACGAACGTGGATCCTCAGCTCGATGAGCATCGGTCTGGGTGCCGCGTTGCTGTCCACCGGCACGATCGCCGACGATTTCGGTCGTCGACGAACCTTCGAGATCGGGATGCTGACCCTCGCGCTCGCCTCGATCGCGAGTGCTGTCGCGCCCGACACCCTGGTGTTCGTTCTTGCACGTGTACTGCAGGGCATGGGGGGAGCGGCAGTGATCGCGTCGAGCCTCGGGATCATTGCCCATACCTTCGCGGCCGGTCCCGCACGCGCCGCGGCCAGCGGAGTCTGGGGTGCGAGTGTGGGTGCCGGCATCGCAGCCGGACCACTGTTGTCCGCGGGCCTCGACCGCGCAGCGAGCTGGCGTGACGTGTACTGGCTGATCTTTGCCGCCGCAATCGCCCTCGGGATCGCAGCCCACTTCCTGCTGCCGGAGTCGCGAACGAAAACGTCTCGGCGCCTCGATATTCCAGGCGTCGTGCTGCTCGCCTCCGGTATGAGTGCGCTACTCGCGGCGCTGGTGGAAGGCCGGCAGGGTTGGACGTCTGGCCACGTGTTCGCGCTCGCGGCCGCGGCAGCCGTACTGCTTCTGGCGTTCGGCGTGGTCGAGGCGCGCAGCTCGTCGGCGATGCTGGATCTGACACTCTTTCGCCAACCTGCCTTCGTTGCGGCGACGACCGCGGCGCTGGCAACCGGCGCCGGAATCATCGCGCTGATGTCGTACATGTCGGGGTTCCTCGGTGCGGCCCTACAGATTTCGGCACTCGGAGCAGCCGGGCTACTGTTCGTCTGGTCGGGGATCAGTGTTGTTACCGCACTGCTCGCGCGCCGAATTCCGCCGAGCGTGCCGGGCAGGACGCAACTTGCGATCGGACTCGTCGGCGTTGGTATCGGTCAGTTCGCGCTCTTTGGGATCTCTGAAACGTCGACGTGGGCGAGGTTCCTCCCCGGACTTGTCATTGCCGGTATCGCCAGCGGAATACTCAACGCTGCCTTGGGTAGAGAGGCGGTCGCCAGCGTTCCACCGGGACGGGCCGGAATGGGCAGCGGCGCAAACAACTCGGCACGCTACGTCGGGTCGGCTATCGGTGTCACCGTCGTGGCAGTTATCGCTGCGCGGCCCGGATCGGCTGGGGACACCGCTGTGCTCGTGGACGGCTGGAATCATGCCGCCCTCGTCACCGCCACGCTCTCGGTGCTCGGCGCGCTTGTCGTGTTCCTGTCCAGAGCTCGGGCGAACGCCGGCGGAGCGGCCGAGCCGCAAGAGGTCGAGCACCAAAGGGTGTGAATCGGGTACCCCTTCGGGTGCGGTCGCCACCCGTTGGGTACCTCGTGCGCGACGTCGAAATCGACAAGATTTGCAGTAACGAAGTCGCACAACGCGACGCACACTGTGGAGGTCGATATGCGCACCATCAACGAAAACGTCGGAGCAGCAACTTTCACGCGTCTGCAGCCGGAGATGTTCACCGACGCAGTCGAACTGGATCCGCAGGAAATCGCGGTGTCGACCGCCGACCGGCGACTGACGTTTGCCGAGGTCGACAGCTGGTCGGATCGGGTCGCGGACGCCCTCATCGCGCTCGGCGCCGGACCGGACGCGCACGTCGTCATGGCGCTGTCTCCGTCGATCGAGTCCTTCGTGGCGATCTGGGCAGTGTCGAAGACGGGCGCCCGCCTCGCATCAGTCGATCCGAGCGACCTGTACGCACCGGTCGGAAAGGTGCTGTCCGATCCGCGAATCACCGTCGGTGTCACCACTCGTGCACAGCGCCGACTGGTTCCGGACTCGATCAACTGGCTCGTCCTCGAGACGGGGTTCGAGGCGTTGGGTGGCGAGGCACTGCAGGCCGCATAACAGCGCCCGCGGGTTGCGGGCGGCGGCGTACGCTCGCTCCCGTGACATCTGCCGAGTTACTGCTCGAAGCGCCGATCGTCGCCGTGACAGTCTACCCGCACGGCGCGCGAATCACCCGGCGAGGCACTGTCACAGTGCCTTCCGGCGATGCACATGTCGTTCTCGACGACCTCGCGTTCGGTCTCGATCCGGGAACCGTCCGGGTTACCGGACGGGGGTCGGCCACGGTCCTCGGCGTCGACGTCGTGTTCCGGCATCATGCGGAATCGCCCGAGTCAGCCGTGGCCGCACTCATTGTCCGGAAGAAGGAGATCATCGAGCGCAGTCGCGAAATCTCCGACGCCATCGAGGTGCAGGACGCGCGCCAACGGTTTCTGGACGAGCTTTCTTCACACGCGGGGGCGAGCTTCGCGAAACAGATCGCGGCGGGGCGGGCCGAATATCCGACCGCCTTCGCGGAAACGATTGCGACGCAGCACAGTGCCGTGCGTTCAGAGAAGCGTTCGTTGACGGCTGCGGCCGAGGGTGTCCAGGACGAACTCGCAGCAATCGAGCGTGAGATTGCCGCCAGGGCCGAATACCGACCCGATCGGCGCGCGGTGCAGATCGCGACGGCCGCCGCAGCGGCCGCAACGATCGAGTTCGACGTCAGCTACGTGGTCGGCGGTGCGGGTTGGACCTCTGTTTACGATCTGCGGCAGACGGGCGAGCGGCTGAACGTCACGTGGTACGGCGTGGTTTCGCAGCAAACGGGGGAGGACTGGCCCGAATGCGACCTCGCCCTGTCGACAGCACAGGTGTCCAGATCGCTCACCGTCCCTGAACTCGCCCCCCTGGTACCTCGACCGGAAGCGGCCTCCGCCGCCGGCCGGCGTGGCGAGATCCGCAGGCGCATACGGTGCCGCGCCCGCACCGATGATGGCGTTGTCGGCTGATGCCGTCACCGGCGAGTTCCCCGTCGTGAAACTGGAAACCGCGACCGTCGAGCAGGGGCTGATCGCCGCGACGTATCGACCGGTCCGGCCTGTTGCGGTGCCTGCGGACGGCGAATCGCATCGGGCGACGGTCGCTGTTCTCGATCTGGCCAGCGAACTCGATTACGTGACGGCACCTGTTATCGCGCCGGAGGCGTATCTGCGTGCGACAGCAACGAATTCGTCCGAGCACACGCTCCAATCCGGACGCGCGTCGATATTCCATGACGACGAGTACGTGGGCACGACGATGCTCGCGGTGTGGGCGCCGGGCGAGGAGGTCGAACTTGCGCTCGGCGTCGACGATCGGGTGCGCATCGAGCGCGAACTGGTTCGCACGAGTGCCGGCCGCGGCTTCACGAGTAACAAGCGCGAAGCCGGATACAAGATCACGATCGCCAACCACACCGCACGCGATGCCCGCGTAACGGTGCGAGATCAACTCCCCGTTTCACGGGACGAGACCATCGCCATCAAGGACCCGCGCATAGACCCGAGGCCTACCGAGGTGACCGACCTCGGTGTCGTGACCTGGCGAACCACTCTCGCGCCGGGCAGTAAAGGCGAGTTCACGATGGGGTTCAAAGTCGAGGTCGGCAAGGGCATCGAGATCGCGAACTGGCGCGAGTAGAGAAGGGCCGCGGCGATTGCCCTGTGCGTATCTGGCCGCAGTGCGTCGCCGGTCGTCGAACGGGAGACGATGGACTGGTGCACCTGGGCAGCGGAGGTAATTTCCAAGCGCGCGTGATCGGATTTTCGGCCTGAATCGATAGGTACAATTTCCGGATGACCAGTCCCGTGCCAACCGCCGACGAACCCGTCAGCGGGCACATGGCGCGCTGGGAACGGCACAATTCGACTCGGCAGCGCCACATTGTCGAGGCAGCCGTCGAACTGATCGAGGAAAGCGAGCCCGGCGCCGATATTCCGGTGCAGCGGATCGCAAAGCGGGCAGGTCTGGCCAAGTCGGTTGTTTATCGCCAGTTCACCGACAAAGACGATCTCGACCGCAGAATTCGATCGTTTCTGCTCGACCAGCTGACCGAGATCCTGGATGCCGCTCTGAATATCTCGGACGGCACGCTCGAAGAGATACTCGTTCGCACGATTCGGTCCGTCGCGGATTGGGCGACCGATCATGCTCGATTGCACGAATTCATGCGGCGCGGGCCGACCGATTACGACGATGCCGGCATCGACGCGATCACCAGCCTGAAAGCCCGAATCTCGCAGCGGTCGCACGAGATCATTTTCTCGATCGCGCAACTACTCGATGCCGACGCCCAACCGTTCGAACATCTGCCTTTCGCGGTGGTCACGATGGTGGAGGGAACGCTGAGTCATTGGGCGCGAGATCCGTCGCCTACCCAGGACCGGGCGCAGGTAGTGCAAGACCTCGCGACGTACGCCTGGTTCGTTCTGGACGGCGCTGCGCGGTCGGCAGGCCTCGTCGTAGACCCGAAAGTGCCGCTTGTGACCGTCATCGATCAGCTGATGGCAGCCCGCTCAGGTGCGCCTCTGTAGCGTGACCGTTCGCCGTCGATCCGCAGCCAGCGCCACAGGCGCCGCGTGACGGGATTCATGAGGCCCAAATCGTCGGCAAGCATCCGTACATCGCCGAAGTAGCCGGCCAGGACTCGCCGCGAATGCGCACTGCGCCAGAAGGCGTCGCGGAACACATCGGCCGGAATGTCGAATTTTCTGGCGAATGCGCGCGGTGGGGTCATGATTTCGCCGACCAGCCACCGCATTGCGACTGGAAACGCGATTCCACATATCGCACGACTGACCGGATTCATTCCGCGGATGTGTGCGTGCAGGAACTCGTGCGCAAACGAAATGTGGCGTGCTTCCTCGGCTATGTGTATTTCCATCACCCGCAGAACGGCCGGTGGTGTGTCCTTGCCGCCGCGGATCAGCGCCTTCTGATAATGATCGATCGGCTCCTCGCCGCCGAGAATCCCGATAAACAAGATCACATGTGCGTAGCCACCCGCGACGCCGATGAAAGGCGACAGAATTCTGAATATCGGGCGCATGCCGGGAACGTCGTCACCGATTCGGTTGACCAATTCCTGGAACATCTGTATGTGATTGCACTCTTCGGTCATCTCGTGCAGGCAGTAACGGAACTCCGGGGAACCGTTGGGCAGCTTCATGATGTACTGCATCATTCCGCGAATGAGGACGCTCTCGAACGCCGAGCCGACCTTGATCGCGTTGGCCTGCCGCCACCTGCCGATCTCGATCCGCCGCTCGAGCGGCAGATCCTGGTACCACTGGCTCGCACCGAGTGGGTCGAGTTCGGGGGAGAGCACCCAGCGCGGATCGTCGCGGTCGATCGCGAATTCGGCGCCATCCCAGTCGATGTCCAGATAGGGATCGAAGTGCCTGCGCACCGACCCCTCCGACAGCATGTGCAGCGTCTCGCGGTATTCGTCGCCGAACAGTCCGGAACCCCGCGAAGTCGACAGCGTCATCGATGCCTCCTCGTCCTCGCCAAGCAGTGCCAGGACCTGCGCGTCTTGTGCTGGCGCGGATCTCTGGCGTAGTTTCTCCAACTTAATGGGACGGAGTGTCCCAGGCAAGGGTTTGTGCTCGACGAAGAGCGCAGCGTTCTCGAAAGCGTGGAGCGAACAATGACGTTTCGCAATGACGTGAAAATCGTCGTCGTCGGCGCCGGGCTGTCCGGGATTTCCGCTGCCGTGAAGCTGCTACGTGCGGGTATCACGGACTTTCAGGTGCTCGAGAAGGCGGATTCACCGGGCGGAGTGTGGCGCGACAACACGTATCCGGGCTGCGGCGTCGACATCCCGTCGCCCGTGTACTCGTTCTCCTACCGGCCCAACCCCGAGTGGCGCAGCGTCTTCGCAACCCAGCCGGACCTGCTGCGATATATCGAGGAAACGGTCGCGGAGTTCGAGTTGGGCCGGTTCGTCGAGTACGGGGTCGAGATGATCGAGGCGTCGTGGTCCGACGACGATCGACGCTGGACCCTCGATACGTCGCGTGGCCCCGTCACCGCGCAACACGTCATCTTCGCGACCGGTCCGCTGACCGAACCCGTGTACCCGAACGTGCGCGGACTGAGCGGTTTCCGTGGCGAGATGTTCCACTCCGCCCGCTGGAATCACGACATAGACCTGACCGGCAAGCGTGTCGCGGTGATCGGCACCGGCGCATCGGCTGTTCAGTTCATCCCGGAAATCCAGCCCGAGGTACTCGAACTGTTCGTGTTCCAGCGGACGCCGTCCTGGGTCGTGCCCCGAACTGACATTCCGTTCCCGGCACCCGCGCGCTTCGTTTTCCGCAAGGCTCCGATCTCGCAGCGCGCGATCCGGGTCGCGATCGATGGGTTGCTGCGCTCGATCACGATGACGCTGCGGCACGAGAAGCTTGCCCGACTGCTCAATCCGATCGGCAAGATGTGGCTGCAGTATCAAGTCGCGGATCCCGTTCTGCGCCAACAGCTCACGCCGGACTTCACCCTCGGGTGTAAGCGGCTGCTGCTGTCCAACACGTTCTATCCGGCGTTGACGAAGGCCAACGTCGAGCTGATCCCGCAGGCGTTGAAGGAGGTCGAGCACGACGCAGTCATCGCTGCAGACGGCACCCGCCGCGAGGTCGATGTCATCATCTTCGGCACTGGTTTCCAAGTCTCCGAATCTCCGGTCGCACAACGAATTCGGCTGCGGGACGGCCGGCTGCTGTCCGAGGTGTGGGCCGGCAGTCCGCGGGCGTACCTCGCAACGTCGGTGCCGGACGCGCCCAACGCGTGGGTGATGCTCGGCCCCAACGTTCTCGTCTACAACTCGTTCGTAGCGATCGCAGAGTGGCAGCTCGACTACATCATCGACGGCATCCGCAAAGCCGACGCGCTCGGCGTCGACGCGCTCGAGGTCAAGCGCTCCGTCGTCGATACCTACAACGACAAAGTGCAGAAAGCGTTGCAGCCCACGGTGTTCAACAACGGGGGCTGTGCGAGTTACTACCTCGACGCGCAAGGGTTCAACGTCGCGGCCTGGCCGTGGTCCACCGCCGAATTACAGCGCAAGTTCAGCAAGTTCGATGCCGACAAATACACGGTCCTCCGCAAAAAGTCGGTTTCAGCCCGTCCGCACACAACAGAAGGAACACCCACCCGATGAGCACCTACCGCTCCCAGTGGCTCGACGACGAACTCGATGCCCTCCGTGAAATGACTCGCGACTTCTTCCAGAAGGAAGTCGTCCCGAACATCGACAAGTTCATCGAGCAGCACCACGTCGACCGTGACCTGTGGAACAAGGCCGGCGAACTCGGCCTGCTGTGCATGTCGATTCCGGAGGAATACGGCGGCGGTGGCGGCACATTCGCGCACGAGGCGGTATTCATCGAGGAGCAGGCTCGCTCGGGCGACACGGCCTGGGGTGCGAGCCTGCACAACGGCATCGTCGCTCACTACCTGTTGTCCTACGGCACCGAAGAGCAGAAGAAGCACTGGTTGCCGAAGATGGCGACCGGCGAAATCGTCGGTGCGATCGCCATGACGGAGCCGGGCACCGGCTCGGATCTGCAGAACGTCAAGTCGAAGGCGATCAAGGACGGCGACGAGTACGTCGTCAACGGATCGAAGACGTTCATCACCAACGGCGCTCAGGCAGACCTCATCATCGTCGTCGTGAAGACCGACACCAGCGAAGCGGCGAACGGCATTTCGCTCGTGCTGGTCGAGGCAGACCGGCCCGGTTTCCGGCGTGGTCGCGTGCTCGACAAGGTCGGCCAGAAGGGTCAGGACACCGCAGAGCTGTACTTCGAGGACGTCCGCATTCCGACCAGCAACCTACTCGGCACCGCCGAGGGACTCGGCTTCATCCAGTTGATGCAGCAGCTGCCGCAGGAGCGGCTCATCATCGCGGTCGGCGGCGTCGCCGGCATGGAATCGGCTCTCGCGCAGACGGTTGCCTACACCAAGGATCGCCAGGCGTTCGGTAAGCCGATCTTCAACTTCCAGAACACGAAGTTCAAGCTCGCCGAGGTCGCGACCGAGACCAAGATCGCCCGCGTCTTTGTCGACGATTGCGTCGCACGCCACCTGAAGGGCGAGCTCGACATCCCGACCGTGGCAATGGCCAAGTGGTGGATCACCGAGCGCGCGATGTCCGTTGCCAGCGAATGCCTGCAGTTGTTCGGCGGCTACGGCTACATGACCGAATACCCGATCGCCCGGATGTGGACCGACGCTCGCGTGCAGATGATCTACGCAGGAACGAACGAGATCATGAAGGAAATCATTTCGCGGTCCCTGTAGCGGCCTAACGCGTTGTGAGAGCGGAGAAGATTCGCTCGCAACGCTTCGCCATGTCGTCGGCGGTGTGTTCGGGGTGGTCCTGCCACCAGCGGACCACCGCCGACACCGTGCCGAACCAGATGTGGGTCAGCAGAGAGCGGTCGTCGGGATCTGTGTTCTGCTCTGCCGCAAGCACTTCCGTTGCACCGGCTGCGCCCATGCCGTTCAGAGCTTTCCGGTAGTCGTGCGCCGCGGCGCCGCTGATCGTGTCCGACGGCAGAGTGGGGTCGTACAGGACAGCCCAGTCGAACCGGTGCTCGGCGAGTGCCGCGAAGATCGCTGCCATCGTGCGTGCCGCGCGCGCTCCGGCGGGCACGTCTGTTTGCGCCGCGGCAACGGCCGCAACGAGCGGTTCGCCGGCGCGCCGGATGCACGCCAGGTGCAACTGGTCACGGGAGCCGAAGTAGCTGTAGATCAACGGCTTCGAGATCCCAGCCCGTTCCGCGATCGACGCCATCGAGGCGCCGGTGAAGCCGCGCGATGCGAACTCGGCGGCAGCGACGTCGAGTATCTGCTGCTCGCGTTCGCCGCGCGGCACACCTTTGGTGCCCGCGACGGCGGGCTCAGACTTCACGTGCCTCCGAATGTATTTGCAGCGCATGGAGATACACGGCCGAGTTGAGCCGGATGCTGTCGCGTTCGGCCTCGGAGAGCTCGCGTCGAACCTTGGCGGGAACACCGGCTACCAACGAATTCGGCGGTATCTCGGCGCCCTGTGTGACGAGTGCGTTGGCGGCGATGAGCGTCCCGGAGCCGACTTTTGCGCCGTTGAGAACGGTCGCTCCCATGCCGACGAGGACGTCGTCACCGATCGTGCAGCCATGCAGGATTGCGTTGTGGCCCACCGAAACTCCGGTGCCGACGACGAGCGGCATGCCCGGGTCGGCGTGCAGCACACTACCGTCCTGAATATTGGTGCGGTCGCCGATGGTGATCGAATCCATGTCGCCCCGCAGGACGGCGTTGTACCAGATTCCGACCTGCTCACCGAGCGTCACCTGCCCGATCACTGTCGCGTTGGGCGCGATCCAGCTCGTCTCGTGGACATTCGGACTGTGTTCGCCAAGCTGAATCTTCATTGTTTCCTCTCGGGGTCGAGCAGTACGCCGGGGTTCAGTATTCCTGCCGGGTCCAGCGCGGATTTGGCCGCCCGCAGCGCGAGCGCGAAGGGATCGGGACGCTGGCGGTCGTACCACGGCCGGTGATCGCGTCCGACTGCGTGATGGTGGGTAATCGTGCCACCGTTGGTCGCGAGTGCCTCGGAGACCGCCGCTTTGATGTCGTCCCACTGCGCAACCGTGCTGCCCCACCGGCCCGCTGCGTAGATGCCGAAGTACGGCGCCGGACCGTCCGGGTAGACGTGAGTGAATCGGCAGGTGACGACGCCATGCGTCTTCGCCGAGGCGAGCGCTTCGGTGGCAGCCTTCGTGACCGCGGCGCGGAGGTCGGCGAATTTGTCCCAGGTGCAGGCGGTTTCGAATGTCTCGACGATCATCGACTGGGCGGCGAGGGCGTCGCGCTGATACGGCATCCGGAGAAACGACGAGCGCCAGGTGTCGGAGGCGGGTTTGCCGGTCTGGTCGGCCGGTTTTCCGCCGTGCTCGCGGGCGATGGTTACTGCGCGCTCGAGCCAGGTGTCGACGGGGTGGTCGGCTGATTCGAAGGCGAGGACGAGCACACCACCGGCAGACGAGGTTCCGGCGTTGATGAAGGCTTCGACGGGGTCGAGCAGCCGGCAGTTCGTGGGGTAGAGGCCGGATTGGGCGATCGCCTTGGTCGCGTCGACAGCTTTGTCGTAGTCCTCGAAGAGCACGGAGGTGGTGGCTTTGAATTGGGGCCGATCCTGCAGCCGCATCCATGCTTCGGTGATGACGCCGAGCGTGCCCTCGGACCCGAGGAACATGCGGTCGGGGGAGGGTCCGGCGCCGGAGCCGGGGAGTCGGCGCGATTCGCTGACGCCGGCGGGAGTGACGACACGCATGGATTCGCACAGGTCGTCGATGTGGGTGTAGAGCGTCGCGAAATGTCCACCCGCACGGGTGGCCAACCAGCCACCGAGTGTGGAGAACTCGAACGATTGCGGGAAGTGCCGGAGGGTGAGGTCGTGGGTCCTGAGTTCGTCCTCCAGCGCGGGGCCGAGGATGCCCGCCTGGATGCGCGCGGCTCTGCTGGAGCGGTCGATCTCGAGGACCTTGTCGAGATGTCGGAGGTCGAGGCTGATGGTGCCGGCATAGTCGTCGTTATTGCGGGGTTCGACGCCACCGACAACGGAAGTGCCGCCGCCGTAGGGGATTACGGCTGTGTTGGAGCGCGTGCACCAATCCAGGAGGTCGATGATGTGTTGCTCGGTGGTCGGTCGAGCGACAAGGTCCGGCGCATTCTGGATATCACCGTGGAGGTTGCGAACAATGTCGCGAAAGGCCTGGCCGTGGGCGTGGGCAGCGCGGTCTGTGGGGTCCGCGCTGCAGACGTGGCCGAGGTTTGCCGGTATCTCGATTCGCGGTTCGGGGAGGCCCAGCGACGCGACCGTCGGCGGTTCGTGAACAGTCAGGTCGGCATTGGGGACCAGAGCGGCGGTCCGCTTGGTCAGTGCGTCCCTTTCCGGGCCGACGACCGCGTCCTCAACGTTGCCCCAACCCCACCATGATCGTGTCTTCACCCTGACTCCTCAAGAATTGACTAGTTGGTAAGTTACCACGAAGTCAATTACATGCCCGCCGGAAGCCGGGTCGAGTGGGCGGTTGGCTGAGCAACGCCCGAGTGGCGGGCACGGGAGGTGCCTGGTCGGCCGAGCGGCACGTAGATCGGCGAGTGGTTGTGGCGTGTCGAGTGCGACGCGCCGAGAATTGTGTCGAGTGGGCGGTTGGCTGAGCAACGCCCGAGTGGCGGAGACGAAAAGAGCCTCTTGGGCGCGAACTCAGCGGCGCAGCGCCATTCCCGTAGCCGCGCGCAACGACGCGACGAAGCGTTCGGGCTTGAAGTGCTCCGGGTCTGAAAGGACCAGCCTTGCGGCGGATTCGAACACGCCGACCATTGTGTGGGCCACGATCTCGGCGTCGAGTTCGGGTGGGGCGTCCAACGATCGGAGCAGCCATCGCGCGATTTGTTCGACGCGGACCAGGGCAATTGCGCGTGCGGTTTCGCGGGCCGACAGAAACTCTGCGGGCATGTCGGGCATTTGCATGACGATGCAGTGCCAACGCTCCGGCGCCTCGCGTACCACGCCGAGGAATCGTTCCAGCAGGGCCGCAAGCTGGTCGCCGGGTGCGTCGAGAGACCGCTTGTCGAAGTCCGATGGGAGAACGGCCAGCAGTTGGGCGAGAGCCTGTTCCTGCTCGCGGCGCAGGAGGTCGGCGAGGAGGTCCGCGCGATTTGCGAAGAGTCCGTAGACCACCGGCTTGGTCACGCCCGCTTGTTCGGCGACCGCTGCCATGGTCACGGCGTTATGGCCCTCGACTACGACGAGATGAAGGGCGGCGTCGAGCAATTCTGTACGCCGCTGCTCTTCGGGCACGCGTGCGGCGTAGGCGCGGCGCTTTCGCGGCGTAGCGGTTGCTGGCACATCTGCTCCTTGCACGTCTGACGTAGATAACCTACGTTAGCGTAATAATTTGCTACGATCGAGTAGTAATTGGTGAAAACGTGCAAAGGAGCATGGCATGACCGGGTATCCGACTCAACCGTTGCGAGTGACGGACTACGGCTTCTTCGGACCCGATTCGCCGAGTTGGAAGGTGTGGTCGTCGCCCACGTCGCTGATCGGCTTCCAGCGATCTGTCGTTCTCGAGCACTTCGACCCGTTCCTCGCAGCCGCAGTTGCGGATATGGACGGGATCTACGCGAACCCGCAGAGCCGGCTCGACAACACGCTCTCGTACTTCCTGACAATCGCCACCGCCGATTCGCGCACAGCAATCCAGGCGTCGGAATTCCTCATGACCGTGCACGCCAAGGCGACCGGTATCGAGCCGATCAGCGGTAAGCGATACAGCGCAAACAATCCGGACTCGCAGTTGTGGATTCACGTGACCGGCTGGCACTCGGTTCTCAAGTGCTACGAAATGTACGGTCCCGGACCACTGTCCGCGGCCGAGGAGGAGCAGTACTGGGCCGAGTGCGTCATCGCCGCCGAACTGCAGACGTGCAAGCCGTCCGACGTGCCGCGCTCGCGCGCCGAGGTCCGCGCGTACTTCGACGCTGTCCGTCCGACGCTGTGCACATCCGAGCGCGCACTGCGTGCGATGCACTACCTGCTGCGCACGCCGCGCACCAACGGAGGGATCGCCTTCTCGACCCTGAGCCGCGTCATCGCACCCGCGACCATCGCCACGCTCCCGAAATGGATGCGGACCAGCGGCCAGTTCGATCAGTCGGCATTCGTCGACAGAGCCATCGTCGGGGCAACGAAGATCGAGATGCGCGCCCTCGGTATCAAGAAACTCGGACCGCCGTTGCTCGAGGTCATCGCGCCCAAGACGGCCTGGGTACTGCGCCAGCACCAGGAGTCCGGCGTGCCCGTCCACCCGGCGACGCTGACGCCTACCGCGGCGCGGGCGCTGTACGGCTCGATGCAGCGCAAGGCGCCGCTGTCTGCGGTCTGAGGGAATTCCTGCACGCTCCCGCTCGTTGCTCGAAAAGAATGCCCCATAGGGCCCGCTGTTCTGCACCCTATGTTCTGCGACGAAAGGCGTGCTCATGTCACGACAACGGCTTCTGCCGAGCCCGGCGCACCCGATCACTGTCACGCCCACGCGAAAGCGGGTGACGGCCACGGTGGGCGACCTCGTCGTCGCCGATACCGCAAACGCTCTGACTCTGCAGGAGTCCACTTATCCTGCGGTGCAGTACATTCCGCTCGACGACGTCGACCGTTCAGTGCTCGAGCGCACCGATACGCAGACGTACTGCCCGTTCAAGGGTGACGCGTCGTACTACTCGGTGAAGACGGCCGACGGCGATCTCGTCGACGCTGTGTGGACCTATGAGCAGCCGTACGACTCGGTCGCCGACATTGCGGGTTACGTCGCGTTCTATCCGAACAAGGTTGCCGTCACGGTCGGCTAGACCGGGCTGAGTGCACCTTGGGTACCCCCGGCTTCACCCCTGGGGGTCGGTGCACCACCACTGGGGCTCCTATTGCTACCTCCGCCGATCGACAAGATTTGCAGGTAAGCAACAACAAGCCCTGGAGGAGCCAAAATGTACGCACTCGTCGATTCGCCCGTCGGACCTTTCATTCACATCCGTCCGGAACTGCTCACCGAAACCGCAGCTCACGACCCCTTTGCCAGCGCCATCTCGGATGCCCACCGGAACGTGACCAACGGTGAGCTCGACTCGTGGTCGGATCGGCTCGCGCAGCTGCTCGCTGACCTTGGTGCCGGTCCGAACGCACACGTCGTGATGGCAGTGCCTGCATCGATCGAGACCGTGGTCGCCATGTGGGCCGTCGCCAAGACGGGTGCTGCTCTCGCGTCGATCGATCCCACAGATCCGGAGGTGCTTGCCGGCGTCGGCGCAGACTGGCGAATCGCAGTCGGAATCACGACGAAGGCGCAGCGGGCGACACTGCCGAACTCGGTGCGCTGGTTGGTGCTCGACGACGCTGCGACCCTCTCCTACGTCGCCGACTTCGCCGAGCGCGCAGCCTGACGCCGACCGGCGCGCGGTCTGAGATGTTCGAAGATCAGGGTGGTCTCCGTACCGGCGACCTCCGGGTCGGCGCCGAGATGGTCGATGACGAAGTTGCGCAGGGCGGCCGCGTCCGGCACGGCGACGTGGAGTAGATAGTCGTTCGCGCCTGCGATGAAGTAGATGTCGACGACCTCCTCCAGCGTCGCGATCCGCTTCGTGAACGCCGCATGTTTGCGTGCATGCGCTTGCAGGCGAACAGAAATCATTGCTTCCAGGCCGCGACCTAGTGCGACCGGGTCGATGTCGGCATGGAATCCGCGAATCACTCCTCGCTCGATCAGGGAACGCATCCGGCCGAGCGCGGTCGAGGGCGCAATCCCGGCCAACTCCGCGAGCGCGTTGTTCGGCGTCCGAGCATCACGCTGCAATGCGTCAACGATGATCTGGTCGACGTCGTCGAGCCGAAGATCGTTCGATTGTCGTACTCGCCGCGCGATAGATTCCGAAGATTCAGGAGACATTGTCCAATCCTAGAGAATTAGCTTCGCAACTGTTCCGATTTCATCGCAGTTTCTTCAGAATTGAACTCGAGCGGCACGAGCCGCGTTCGAATTCGAAAAGGAGTAGCGCATGCGAGTTGGAGTTCCCCGCGAGGTCAAGGATCAGGAGTTTCGGGTTGCCCTGACGCCGGCAGGGGCCCACGAACTTTCCGAACGCGGGCACGACGTGGTCATTCAGACCGACGCCGGCCTGGGGTCGGGGTTCACCGATGCCGACTACGTGGCGGCCGGAGCTCGCATCGCTGACACCGCAGAGCAGGTCTGGGACCACGCGGAGTTGCTGCTGAAAGTCAAAGAGCCTATCGCGCAGGAGTATCCGTTGCTTCGCCGTGATCAGGTGCTCTTTACCTACCTGCATCTCGCGGCGTCGCAGGAGTGCACGGACGCGATCCTGAATTCGCACACAACTGCGATCGCCTACGAGATGGTGCAGGCCAAGGACGGCTCGCTGCCGTTGCTGGCGCCTATGAGCGAGGTCGCGGGCAGGCTGTCGGTGCAGGCCGGCGCGTACCACCTCATGCGTGCAGCGGGCGGCGCAGGCGTGCTGCTCGGCGGCGTGCCGGGTGTGCGGCCGGCGCACGTGGTCGTGATCGGCGGCGGTGTCGCAGGTACCAATGCAGCAACCATGGCCATCGGCATGGGCGCGCGCGTGACGGTCCTCGATCGCAACATCGCGCGTCTGCGTGAACTGGATGCGCAATTCGGCGGGCGTATCACGACGGTCACGTCCAACAAGTTCGAGCTCGAGAAGGCTGTCATCGACGCCGACCTCGTGATCGGGTCGGTGCTCGTCCCGGGCGCACAGGCACCGAAGTTGGTCTCCAATGCCGTTGTGGCGCAGATGAAGCCGGGTTCGGTACTCGTCGACATCGCGATCGATCAGGGCGGATGCTTCGAGGCTTCGCGTCCGACCACACACACCGACCCGACCTACCGCGTCGAGAACTCGGTGTTCTACTGCGTGGCGAACATGCCGGGGGCCGTCCCCCACACCTCCACCTACGCCTTGACGAACGCCACACTGCCGTACGTGATTTCGCTCGCCGACCGCGGTTGGCGGATGGCGTGTGCCGCCGACACGGCACTCGCGCACGGTCTCTCCGCGCACGACGGCAAGCTGGTTTCTCCGGCGGCTGTCGCTGCGTAGGGGCTGCGCCCTGGGCGCGGTCAGGGAGTCCATGGATTCGCTAACCGCGCATAGGCGTTAGCCTTCCGGGGTGAACAGGGGAGTCTCCGTCGCGGTTGGACTGCTGGCGGGTTATGCCGCCGATCGTGTCTTGGGCGACCCTCGTAGCTTCCATCCCGTCGCCGGATTCGGTACGGCGGCAACCGCACTCGAGAAGCGCACGTACGGTGCCGACCGCTGGTCGGGCGTGCTCCACAACGCAATCCTGGTGGGCGCGACGATCGTCGGCGGCTCGGTATTCCGCGGAGCTGTGCCGACCGCTGTGGCAACGTGGACTGTCCTCGGCGGTACGACGCTTGCGCGCACGGGTTCCGAATTGGCCGACCGACTCGAAGCCGACGACCTCGAAGGCGCGCGGGCTCTTTTGCCCTCGCTGTGTGGTCGCGATCCGAGTGTTCTCGATGCCGACGGTCTCGCGCGTGCAGCCCTCGAATCGATCGCCGAGAACACCTCCGACGCGACGGTGGCACCGCTGTTCTGGGGTGCGGTCGCAGGTGTGCCGGGCTTGGTCGGATATCGCGCGGTCAACACTCTCGACGCGATGGTCGGCTACCGAAACGAGCGGTACGAGCGATTCGGTTGGGCGTCGGCAAAGGTCGACGACGTCGCCAATCTAGCGCCCGCACGCATCGCCGGCGTTCTGACCGTCGTACTCGCACCGTTGGTCGGGGGATCTCCGCAGGCGGCCGCCGAAGCCTGGGAACGTGACAGCGGCGCGCACCCGAGCCCCAACGCGGGCGTCGTCGAAGCAACGATGGCCGGCGCATTGGGGGTCACGCTCGGCGGCAAGACGGAGTACCCGCACGGCATCGAAATGCGACCGACCCTGGGCTCCGGACCGGCTCCCGGAGTGGCCGACCTGCGTCGGGCGATTGCGCTGTCCACCGCAATCCAGACTGGCGCCGCGGTCGGGTCAGCGGCGCTTGCCGTAGCGGTCGGCGAGCTTGTCTTCCGTCGTCTGCGACGGCGCCGGTGAGGCCGGTGCCGGGGACGCCGAAACCAGCGCGGGCTTGCCGGCCTTCTCTTTACGACGTTCGAGCAGCTCCGCGCGGACGAAGTACGCCAGTCCGAGTGGCGCCATGATTCCGAACGCCAGCCACTGCAGGCCGTAGGACAGGTACGGGCCGGCGTCGAGTTGGGGCAGTGAGACCGGGTCGAGCCCGCCCGGCTGGTTTTCGGCGAGTTGAACATAGCCGCTGGTGAGTGGCGTTCCGAGAACGGCCGAGACCTGCCCCGAATCGATCGAATAGACCTGCCTGTACCCGTCTTCGTCGATCGGCGGCCTGTCGGGAATCGTTCCCTCCGACAAGCGAATCCGGCCATCGACCGTCACTTGACCGGGCGGCGGCGCCGGGATGCTGGTCGGGGGTTTGGTGCCGTTGATGGCGTCGACATAGCCACGGTCCACGAGGACGGACCGGCCGTCCGGCAGCCGGACCGGCGTCAGCACCTCATAGGCAGGATCGCCGCCGTTCGACCGTAGTCGGACGAGGACATCACTGGCGGGAACGTAGGTGCCCGTCACGGTGACCCTGCGCCAATCGTCTTCCGCCGTAGGACGCCCGGGGCTCAGCAAATCCTGAACCGGAATCGGATCGGCGTTCAGCGATGCCTTGATCAGGTCGTTGCGGCGTTCGGTGTCGGTGTTCTTGCCGAGTTGCCACGGCGCGAGCACCGTAAAGCACAGGTAGGCGAAGATACCGACCAGCGCTGCCAGGATTACCCACCCCGGGCGCAGCAGGAACTTCAGTCGTCGCACACGTCTACGGTAGCGGCCACCCGTTCGCGGACCCATTCCAGCAGGCCCGGCACAGCCGCTTCGATCTGGTCGCGGACCAACTCGTAGTCCGCGAGTTCGCCGTAGTAGGGATCGGGGACGTCGCGCCCGTCTGCGTCCGGATCGAAACTGCGAAGCAGTCGGCGGCGGTCCGACGGCACACCCATTCGCGCGAGTTCTCGTTCGTGCCCGCGATCGAGTGCGACGAGGAGGTCCGCACGTTGGTGTTTGCTGGAGACCACCGCCGCCGTGTGGTCGGTCGGATATCCCGCTTTCCGTAGAACGTCGACCGCTCGGTCGTCCGCGGGATCGCCGACATGCCAACTTCCGGTTCCCGCGCTGCTCAGGCGGACCCGGTCGGCGAGGCCTGCGCGTTGCAGATGGGCGGCAAAGATCTTCTCGGCCATCGGTGAGCGGCAGATGTTGCCGGTGCAGATGAAGCTGACGTGGAGTTGCGCAGGGGCAGCGAGTAGCTCGGAAACCGCGACAGGACGCTCCGCCAGCCACGTCGCGTTCTTCTCCTCACCCGGCACGCCGTAGCCCCACAGAGCGAAGATGGTCGGGATTCCCCAGTGCGCGGCGCCGTCGACATCGTGGTCACGGTCGCCGACCATCACAACCTCGGCAGCGTCGTCGATTCCCATGTCCGCGAGCGTGTGAGCGATGACGTCCACCTTTGCGCGCCTCGTCAGGTCGTCGCTTGCGCCGCCGATGAACTCGAAGAAATGCGCCAGGTCGAAGTGCTCCAGAATGCGCTCGGCAAGGTACTGCTTCTTCGAGGTCGCGACGCCGAGGCGCACGCCCTGGGCGGCGAGTCGCGTGAGCAACTCGGGGATTCCGTCGTACACCGAGTTCTCGGCCCAGCCGCCACGGTCGTCGTAGAGGTCGAAGTATGCGGCAACGGCGCGGTCGATCGACTCCTCGGCCATTCCCAGGCGGCGGAAGTTCTCGATCATCGGCGGACCGACCACCTTGGTCATCGCCTCGGCCGAGGGCTCGGGCATGCCGACCGTGGCAAGCGCATGCAGGTAGCCGTGCAGAATTCCCGCGGCGGAGTCGGTCAGCGTCCCGTCGAGATCGAACAGGACGACGCGGAAGGCACTGTCGGGCGAGGAGGTCACGACTCCATTGTCCAGGGCTGCGCGCGTGCGGCTTAATTCGGCGATCTCGCATCGGCGCGCGGGCTCGAGGACGAGGATGGGCGCTATGACCGAGATCGGGTATCGGTGCACGCAGGAACGTCGAATCAGGACCGCTTTGCCGGGCCCGAAATCCGCAGAACTCACCGAACGCCGACGGGCCGTCGTCGCGGGTGGCGTCGCTTCGGCGGTGCCGGTGTACGCCGCGGACGCCGACGGGGGAGTGATCGTCGACGTCGACGGTAACTCGCTGATCGACCTCGGTTCGGGGATCGCCGTGACGGGTGTCGGGGCGTCGAACGCCAGCGTGGCCGCGGCAGTAGCCGAGCAGGCACAGCACTTCACGCACACCTGTTTCATGATCACGCCCTACGAGGGGTACGTCCGCGTCGCGGAGGAGCTTGCAGCCCTCACACCCGGTGCGCACGAAAAGCGGACCGCACTGTTCAATTCGGGCTCGGAGGCCGTGGAGAACGCGGTGAAGGTGGCGCGATTGACGACCGGCCGCAGCGCCGTCGTCGCGTTCGACCACGCCTACCACGGCCGCACGAACCTGACGATGGCGTTGACGGCCAAGACCATGCCGTACAAGGCGCACATGGGTCCGTTCGCGCCCGAGATCTACCGAATGCCGATGTCGTACCCGTATCGCGACCCCGGGGTCTCCGGCGAAGAGGCGGCAAAGCGCGTGATCGCCCGAATCGAGGCCCAGATCGGGGCCGACAGCACGGCCGCGCTGATCATCGAGCCGATTCAGGGCGAAGGCGGCTTCATCGTTCCGGCTCCGGGATTCCTCCCCGCACTGGTCGAGTGGGCGCACGCGTCCGGTGCGGTGTTCATCGCCGACGAGGTCCAGACCGGTTTCGCGCGCACGGGTGCCTGGTTCGCGAGCGAGCACGAGGGCATCGTGCCCGACCTCATCACGATGGCCAAAGGGATCGCCGGCGGAATGCCGTTGGCCGCGTTGACCGGTCGGGCCGAACTGCTCGACGCAGTCCACGCGGGCGGACTGGGTGGCACGTACGGCGGCAATCCTGTCGCGTGCGCGGCGGCGCTCGCCGCGATCGACTTCATGCGCGAGCACGACCTGCCGGGGCGGGCACGGCACATCGAAGCAATCGTCAAACCGCGGCTCGAAGCGGTGGCGGCGGAGGCGGGCACGATCGGCGACGTCCGCGGCCGGGGCGCCATGATCGCCATCGAACTGGTTCGGGCGGGAACCTCGGAGCCCGATGCCGCCGCCGCGAAAGCGATTGCTGCGCAAGCACTGTCGGAAGGCGTCGTCGTCTTGACGTGCGGGACCTACGGCAACATCATCCGGCTACTGCCGCCGCTCGTGATCGGCGACGATCTATTACGTGAGGGGCTCGGAGTACTCGAGGCGGCCATCCGCACGGTAGCGGGCGGGACGTCATGAGCCTTCCGCCTCCGGGTGCTGACCGCACAGCCGTCGTCACCGGTGCATCGTCCGGAATCGGCGCCGCGATCGCACGCGAACTCGCGGGCCGCGGGCACCATGTGACGCTCATCGCCCGCCGTGCGGCGAAGCTGGAAGACCTCGCGGGCGAGATCGCTGCCGCCGGTGGCCGGTCCGTGGTGCTGCCCGCCGACCTGTCCGATCGAGCGGCCCGTGCCGAACTTCTCGACAAGGTGACCGCCCTCGGCCTCACCCCGGACATCCTCGTCAACAATGCGGGGCTCTCCACACTTGGACCGGTCGCGAGGTCGGACCCCGATGCCGAGATGAACATGATCGAAGTCGACGTCGTTGCGGTCGCCGATCTGTGCAGTCGCTTCCTGCCCGGCATGGTGGAGCGCAATCGTGGGGCGGTCCTCAACGTGGCGTCGACCGGCGCGTTCCAGCCGTTGCCCGGGCAGGCCGGTTACGCCGCATGCAAAGCCTTCGTCCTGTCCTACACGCAGGGGCTTGCCGGAGAACTGCGCGGCACCGACGTCACGGCAACGGTCCTGTGCCCGGGACCTGTCCACACCGGCTTCGGCGAGGCGGCAGGTTTTGCGAAAGAGGACGCCGAAGCCGCGCTGCCCGCCGTCATGTGGGTCGACGTGGACGATGTCGCACGGACCGCGGTGGACGGACTCGACAAGGGACGGATGATCGCGATACCCGGTCTCGCCAACCGCGCGGCGTCCGTCTTCTCGCAGCTCCTGCCCAATCGGCTGCTGGTGCCGATGCTTGCCCGCCAGCACCCGGGTTTGCGCTGATCGCGGCTCCGATCAGCCGTCGACCCTTGCGACGAACGCGTTCATGTTGTCGCGGACCCGCTCGATGCGTTCTTCGGTCGGCGAATCGTCCCGATACTGGTTGCCGAGCGCCGGCGTCTTGATTCTGCGGGCATAGAGCGAGCAGGCGAGATCGGAGCACATGTATGTGCCGACCGAATTTCCGCGCCGACCGGATTCGCCGGCCTTTCGCGCGGCCATGAGCGCAACCTCGCCGCTCGCATGCGTCGTCAGACAGATTGCGCACATCTGTGAGCGACGCGGTCCACCGGTTTCATGGCGCAGCGTCACGCCGACAAGCCGTTCGTGCAGGGGAACGACCAGATAGCCGCGACCGGGATACGACGGATCGCTCCAGCCGAGAAAGTCCAGGTCGTCCCACGGGCGATCAGCGAGATCACGTGGGACCGGCAGGCGCTTGGCGTCGCCCTTGGAGCAGTTGATGAACGATGCCCTGATGTCGCGTTCGGTGATCGGTTGCATCCGAATCCACTCGTTCCCTTCCGGCGTTCGGCAAGCAGCCACCGTACGACCACACCCGGGGCCCGGGCAACGGGTTTTCCGTGTCAGCCCGATGCCGGTCCTGCCGCTTTGCTCCGGCGTTTGGCGGCCGGCTTGGCGCTCGACCCATTGGATCCGACCTCGATCTGGGTGGCCTGCGGTGCAACGGGCAGCGCCATCTCGATCGCCTTCTGCGTGTAGACCCGATAGCCGAGATGCGGTTGATAGCCATGGATTTCGGGCGTATCCAGAAAGCGTATGAAGGACAGGATCTGCTTGCTGAAGAGCTGGCCGGGTACAAGAACCGGGAACCCGGGCGGGTACGGCGTCACGAAGGTAGCCGACACGACCTCCTCGCCCGCCTCCAGCTTCGCTTCGACCTCGTCAGAATTCAGGTACTCGCAGAAAGAGTCGTTGTAGGCGAGGTAGAACGCCTTGCGGACGTCGCCCTCCGCCGTCGGGTCCGATCCGTTCGTGTCGAGAAAAGCAGGGTGGAACCCGCTGAAATCGGGCATGTACGTCGACTCGCAGGTCTGCCGGCCGACCCGCCGGTCGTGGATTGCGCGCTCGGTCTGACTCATGTCGCCGACGCGATCGTCGAGTTCACGGGCGATCTTGACGAGCACCTCGACAAGGTAAGCGACCGAACTTCGCGTCGTGCCGATGTTCGTCATGAACAGCACGGTGTTGCGCGATGTCTTGTTGATCTGGACGCCGTAGCGATCCATCAACAGGTCTCGCTTGAATGTGTCGCCGTCGTAGCCGGTCGGGCCGATGTACAGCGTGATGCGAGAGGGGTCGAGGACGAATTCGTCTTGCTCCCAGACCGTTTGCATGTTCTTGAGCCCGCTGCGCAGCGGTTGGGAGATGCCGGAGGGCCGATACCGCTCGGGAATCAACTCGGCCGTGCTCAGGCAGTGGACGTACTTGCTCAGCAGCGGATGATTATCGATCGCGTCGCGCAGTTGCATCGCATTCTCGATCTGCTTCTGGACGAGTTCGACGCCCTCCAAAACGACCTGACGGCGACCGAGATCGAGCGAGGCGACGATCTGGTAATTCGGCGAGGTAGACATGTGCGCCATGTAGGCCTCGTGGAACGTCTCCGAGACCTTCTGCTCGAAGTCCTGGTCGTAGACGTGGATCATCGATCCCTGCCGCAACGCGGTCAGCGTTTTGTGCGTCGACTGGGTTGAATAGACGCGGACACGAGCGCGGGCAGGATCGGGCATGAGGCGCGTTTCGAGCAATTCTTCGTCGGTCGGTTCGGGGTGCTGCGCCCGCTCGGCCAGGTATTCGTTGTAGCGCTCGCGGTACGTAGGGTCCTTCAGACGCTCGCGCAGTGTCTTGGCTGCGGCCATACCGGTCCGCGAGCGATAGACCGGATGGAACCGGGCGAACGCGAACCATGCTTCGTCCCACAGGAATACGAGATCCGGCTTGATCGCGAGACACTCTTCCATCACGCGCTCGACGTCGTAGACGACGCCGTCGAACGTGCAGTTGGTCAGCATCACCATCTTGACCCGATCGAGCCGTCCCGCACGTTTCAACGCGAGCAGCTTGCCCTTGATCTCGTGCAGCGGAACCGCGCCGTACATCGAAAACTTCGTCAGCGGATATGCCTCCAGGTATTGGACGTGCGCACCGGCCAGCATGGTTCCGTAGTGATGGGACTGATGGCAGTTGCGGTCGACCAGCACGATGTCGCCCGGCGCGATCAACGCCATGCCGACGATCTTGTTGGCCGTCGACGTGCCGTTGGTGACGAAGAAGGTGTGCCGCGAGCCGTAGGCCTTGGCCGCCAGATCCTGGGCCTCGCGCAGCGGACCGGTCGGTTCCAGCAACGAATCGAGGCCGCCGCACGTTGCCGAGGTCTCCGCCATGAAGACGTCGAGACCGTAGAACCCGACCATGTCCTTGATCCAGTGCGAGTTGACGATCGACTTGCCCTGCGAAATCGGCAGGGCGTGGAACACGCCCGTCGGCCGGTGGCTGTATTGCTTCAGCGCACTGAAAAACGGCGTGCGATAGCGCTCTGCGACGCCATGCAAGATGCTCAGGTGGAGCTCGAGAACGCCCTCGCGAGCGTGGAAGACACGCCGGAAATCGTGGCCGAGCCGACCGGCGACGTCCTCGACCTCGATCTCGGTCATCAGGTAGAGGTCCAGCTCAGGACGGATATTGGACAGCGAACCGGCGAGAATCTGGGCGCGCTCCTCGGGGGAGTGGTCGGCGAGGTCCGCGGACACCTGGGTGTCGACGAAGTCGCCAAGTGCGGAGAGGTCGCGGCCGGATTTGTGCGCGAAGCGCCGTCGGACGACGCACGCCTGCAGATTGACATTGAGTCGAGTGGCGATGACGGCTTCGTCGCCGCTGCCGACCACAACCAGTTCGTAGATGAACTCGTCGTCAGGTCGTCGCCAGTTGCGGACTTCCTTGCGTAGTGCGCGCTCCTGCGCCTCCGACATCGTCTCGACGACCAGGACCTCGAAGTAGAGGCGCTCGGGTCGATCCGAGGATTGCTCGTCGTGCTGGAAGTTGTCCGTCGTCAGAGTTTCGTGGTCGCCGGTAATACTCGTGACGGCTTCGCCGGAGCGGTAGGACTCGGTGACCAGGCCGCGATTGATCTTTGCGACTGTGCGCGCGAATTTGTCATAGCTACCCGCGGTGAAAAGGCGTTGCGTCTGGGCGAAGAATTGCTTGCCGGGAAATGCCCAATAATGCTCGAACGGCAGCAGATCGCTGATCAGGTGCTCGACGGAATGGACCAGGTGATCGGTCGGTTTGCCTGATGCGGCCGCCCGCGAGAGTCGTTCGGCAGCCTCTTCCAGCCGGCACCACGAATCGGCACGGAACTGCCACACACTGTTGTACGCGCGAACACCCGTGGCAGTCATGATTGGCCCTCCAAACGCGTCGACGACGCCGATTTATTCGTCCCGCTCGTCGAAAGCGAGCTGATTTCAGCTTCCCACAATCGTTGCGGGCAGAACCTGGGTTCGCGCAATATTCGATACTGTTCGAATTCCTGCCGCGAGTTATTGTCCCGGAATTCAAATGAGGCCAATACGCATGGGAGAAAGCATTATTCGGGCATTGCCGGTAACATCGGGCACTTTCGGCGAGGGTCTTCGCGCGGCAGTGGCACGGCGTCCGTAACCTGACCTGTGTGACTGAGGAGCGTGATCAGCTCGACCTGCTTCGACATCATGGCGACGTCGATGTCGAGCCCGGCATGCTGGACTTTGCGGTCAACGTCGCGAGCCCTGCGCCGCCCGCGTGGCTGGTACGCAGATTGGCGGAAAGGCTCGGATCACTCGGCCGCTACCCGAGCAGCGCCGACGAACTCGCCGCGCGTACGGCAGTCGCCGCGCGGCACGGTCGTAGCCCAGACGAGGTCCTGCTGCTCGCCGGGGGCGCGGAGGGATTCGCCCTGCTGCCGAAGTTGTGCACGCACGCGGCGCTGATTCATCCGTCTTTCACCGAACCCGATGTGGCGTTGCGCGGGGCGGGTGTTCGTGTCACCGTCGTCATGCTGCGGCGGCCCTATGCGCTTTCCCATGCCGTTGTCCCCGACGACGCCGACCTCGTCGTCCTCGGTAACCCGACCAATCCGACGTCGGTTCTGCATCCCGCGAAATCTGTTCTCGCGCTGCGGCGCCCGGGGCGGATTGTCGTTGTCGACGAGGCATTCGCCGATGCTGTCCCGGGCGAGGTCGAGTCGCTTTCGCGGCTTTCGCTGCCGGATGTCGTGGTGCTGCGCAGTCTGACCAAGACCTGGTCGCTGGCGGGGCTGCGCTGCGGCTATGCGCTCGGCGCACCGGAAGTATTGCAGCGCATGGCAACTGGCCGTCCGCACTGGCCGCTGGGCACGCTGCAGCTAGAGGCCATCGCGGCGTGCTGCGAGCCCGAGGCGGTCGCCGAATCGTCGGACCGTGCGTTCCGGATCTGCGACGAGCGAGCCGCCCTTGCCACCGAGCTCGAGGAACTCGGAATCTCCGTCAATCTGCCCGCTGCGGGACCGTTTCTGCTGATCGATGTGGCCGACGGGGAATCGATGCGAAAAGGTTTGCGGGAAAAGGGGATAGCCGTCCGTCGTTGCGATACTTTCCCCGGCCTCGGTCCCGACCAGTTGCGCATTGCGGTCCGCGATGCCCGTAGCGTGCGGCGGCTTGTCACTGCGATCAAGGAGCTCCTGTGAGCGTGCACCTGGCGGATGTCATCACGGCACTGGACGCGGCATACCCGCCATCCCTTGCGGAGGACTGGGATTCGGTCGGACTCGTGTGCGGTGACCCAGCCGATCCGGTCGGGCGGGTGCTCTTCGCCGTCGACCCGACAGCGGCGGTCGTCGACGAGGCGCTGGCCTGGGGCGCGCAGGCGCTCGTCGTTCATCACCCACTGCTCCTGCGCGGTGTCGACACCGTAGGCGCGCACACCCCGAAGGGTGCGTTGGTGCACAAGCTGATCAAGGCGGGCTGTGCCCTGTTCACCGCACACACGAACGCTGATTCGGCAGATCCGGGTGTGTCGGACGCCTTGGCCGCCGCGCTGGGCCTGACTGTGACCGGCGTGCTCGATCCAGTCCCGGCACCCGCGGTCGACAAGTGGGTCGTCATGGTTCCAGCACATGCGACGTCCGCCGTTCAATCCGCCCTGTTCGCGGCGGGCGCCGGACAGCTCGGCGAATACAGCGAGTGCAGCTGGCGTGTCGCGGGTACGGGGCAATTTCGGCCGCTGACCGGCGCGAATCCGACGCTTGGCGAGGTCGGGCGGATCGAAAGCGTCGCCGAGGATCGTCTCGAACTCGTAGCACGACGGTCGTTGCGGTCGGCCGTGCTCGCGGCATTGCGCGCGGCGCATCCGTACGAAGAGCCCGCCTTCGACATCATCGAACTCGCCTCGACACGAGCGGACTGCGGGCTCGGGCGGGTGGGGGAGTTGCCCGCGCCGGAGACGCTTCGGGCGTTTACCGAGCGCGTCCGGGCAGGCTTGCCACAGACGGTCTGGGGTGTGCGGTCCGCCGGCGATCCGGAAGCAGTGGTGCGAAAGGTTGCGGTGTGCGGCGGTGCCGGTGACTCCTTCCTGCCCACGGTGACGCGGCTCGGTGTAGACGTCTACGTCACCGCAGATCTGCGGCATCACGTCGTCGACGAACATCTACGCGCAGGCGGCCCGGCAGTTGTCGACGTAGCGCACTGGGCAAGCGAATTCCCGTGGTGCGCACAAGCACGCGACGTGGTCGAGCGATTGGGCGGCGTCGAGACCCGGATATCGACTGTGCGAACCGATCCGTGGACGGTGGGCGGGTACGGTGGAGGGTCAAACGCCTACGGCTGAGATGCCGAACGCCCAGAAGTCCAGGAGTCGTCACCGCGTGAATCTCGAACCTCAGGTCCAGGCAAAACTGCTCGACCTCGCTGCAATCGACACCGAGCTCACCCAACTCGCGCACAAGCGCAAATCGCTTCCCGAGCAGCAGGAAGTCGAGCGACTGGAAAAGGAACGCGAGACCCGCAAGGACGCCGCGGTGACCGTGCAGATCGCGATGGACGATCTCGACCGTGACATAAAGAAGCTCGAAGGTGAAGTCGACGCGGTCCGCAAGCGGGAAGACCGTGACCGTCAGATGCTGCAGAGCGGGACCGTCGCCGCAAAGCAGTTGTCCGAACTGCAGCACGAACTGGGCAGCCTGGAACGTCGGCAGTCGCTGCTCGAAGACGAACTGCTCGAGGTGATGGAACGCCGCGAGGCGAGCGAGGCAGATCAGCAGCACGCCGGCGCCCAGTTGAGCAAGATCGAGGACGAACTGATCGACGCGGTCCGGCGCCGTGACGATGCGCTTGCCGATCTGGTGACGGGCGAGAACCGGCGCACCGCAGACCGCTCTGCCCTGATCGGCGCGTTCCCCGACGAGATCGTCGCGACCTACGAGCGCCAGCGCGCCGCGCACGGTGTCGGCGCGGCACTGCTGCAAGCGCGCCGGTGCGGTGGGTGCCGGATCGAGATCGATCGCGGCGAGATGGCGAGGATCGCGAAGACCGAGCCCGACGTGGTCCTCCGGTGCCCCGAATGCGGCGCGATCCTGGTCCGTACCAAGGAGTCCGGTCTGTGACGAAGCGGGTCATCGTCGAAGCCGACGGTGGTTCACGGGGCAACCCCGGTCCGGCCGGATACGGCGCGGTCGTGTTCGACTCCGACCGTGGCGGGGTGCTGGCCGAACGCAACGAGAGCATCGGAATTGCCACGAACAATGTCGCCGAGTATCGCGGACTGATCGCCGGTCTGACGGCAGCGGCGGAGCTCGGTGCGACCGAGGTCGACGTGCGAATGGATTCCAAGCTCGTGGTCGAACAGATGTCGGGACGCTGGAAGGTCAAGCACCCGGACATGATTCCGCTTGCCCGACAGGCGGCCGCTGCGGCTGGGCAGTTTCAGCGCGTCAGCTACTCGTGGATTCCCAGAGCTGAGAACTCCCACGCGGATCGGCTCGCGAACGTCGCAATGGACGAGGCGGCGGGTAAGCCGGTGAAGTTGGCCGAGCCGGCGCAGCCGGTCGCAAAGCCCTCACCGGGATGGACTGGGGCACAGGGCAAGCCGACGCGCTTCCTGCTGGCACGGCACGGCCAGACCGAGTTGTCGGTGGGCGGACGGTATTCGGGGCGCGGCAATCCGGCGCTCACCGACGTCGGTCGCGCGCAGGCCGCAAAACTGGCGGCACGGTTGGGCGCAAAGGGTGGCATATCGGTCGTCGTGTCGTCGCCGCTGATTCGGGCGCGCGACACCGCGTCCGCCGCTGCGGCAGCGCTCGGCGTCGAAGCGACGGTCGTGGATGGACTCACCGAAACCGACTTCGGTGCGTGGGAGGGACTGACCTTCGACGAAGCTGCGCAACGCGATCCCGAGTTGCATCAGAAGTGGTTGGGCGACACCTCGATTCGCCCGCCCGGCGGTGAAAGTTTCGACGAGGTCCGCGAACGGATCGAAGCGACGCGCAACGAGTTGGAACGTGCCTACACGGGCGCCACGGTTCTTGTCGTCAGCCATGTCACGCCGATCAAGACGTTGCTACAGCTCGCCCTGGGTGTCGGTCCGTCGCTGCTGTATCGCCTGCACCTGGACTTGGCGTCCCTCAGCATTGCGGAGTACTTCCCCGACGGAGGATCTGTCGTGCGGCTCGTGAACGACACGTCGCACCTGGCCTGAGGTTCTGCGGGTGTGGTCATCACGGCGACGTCGCGCGTCGGTCAGGGAAATGCCTTTTTGTACGCCCCGGCTAGAACGCTGCCGACGATGATGAGTCCGATCGCAATCAGGTCGGGCACCCCGTCGGTGACCAGACCCGCTACGCCGACGACGATCACGAACGTCGGCACCCAGGCGAACAGGCTCGCGATCGGGCGCGGGGGATCGGTCGGTTCGCCGGCCGCCTGCGCGGCTTTGTTGGGCGCGTACTCCGGATACCACTCGGTGAAGGAGACGGCGAAAATCAGGGCACCGATCTGCAGAATCCACCCGGTCCAGAAGTTGTCGGAGTCGTCGAGCACGGCGTCGCCGATCAGACCGACGATCGCGGAGAATGTGAACGCCGCCGCCCATGCGCCCGTGATCATGTAGTTCACGCGCTTGAACAGGGGACTGTCCCAATACTCCTGCGGCGTCTCTTCTTTCGCATATTGGATCGTGAACGGCACCCGAATCACGATCGACGCCCACGCGAAGACCGCCAACGCGACGTTGCTCAGCTCTCCCGCCCACATCTCGAGCCACGTCAGCGTGCCTTCGCTCGCGACGAGCCCGATGACGATGAAGACACCGAAGAAGATCACATCGAACACTTCGAGCAACTTGAACGAGCTACCTCTTCGCCAGCTTGCGAGGAAGAAGAGCAGCGCCAGGCCGAACGCGGCGGAGACCGCTTCCTCGAAGCGCCCCGGACCGCTGAAAAGCGACATCACGATCCACGGTGCGATTCCCGCGAACGGTGATTTCAGGAAGTTGTCGACCACTCCGCGGGCACCACCGGCCTTCGCGGAGCCGGAATCTGTCTGCGGCGGAACCTGATCGGTCATGGGGCAGCCTCCGTACTAGGCGGTTACACATGCGAAAGATATGCCTAAACGTCCTCGTCGGCAACGATCTTCAGGCGATTACTTTCAGTAACGTCCGGATGTTGCGGGTTGTCGTCGTCGCCTTGTAGCGCTTCTTCCCGGTGGCCTTCCCGAAATCACTGTGCAGCGTCTGACCACGCTCGACTTCCCAGTAGAGAACGCCATCCCCGGCATCGATGCGTTCGAGCGCCGGATCGAGGTCGTCCTTCATGGCGAGCAACTCACCGAGAATCTCCGCATCCGAGGACAGCATCACATAGGGCTGCCAGCCCTCGTGCTCCGGATCGAACGGGTACGCGTCGACGATTGCGCGCACAGTTGCGATGTCGCACAAGACGATCCACGCGTCGTAGCCGAAGTCTTTGCGAAGTGCTGCCTCGATATCCGACTTCAACTTCGTCTGCCCAGTTCGCGTGGTCGTGAACAGGACATTGCCGGAGGCCAGGATTGTGCGGACGTCGTCGAATCCCAGAGTTGCGAACGTCTTTCGCACGTCGACCATCTTCATGTTGATACCTCCGACGTTCACACCCCGGAGAAATGCCACGTACTGCGTCATACCGTCGAGCATTCCATGCAAGGTCCGAACCCGGAGGCGGGTACGCTGATCGAGCGGACGAGCTGACCGGGCGGCCGCGGTGGCGGGAACCGGATCTCCAGATTCGTAGCCCACTGCCGAGGAAAGTCCGGACTCCACAGAGCAGGGTGGTTGCTAACGGCAACCCGAGGTAACTCGCGGGAAAGTGCCACAGAAAACAGACCGCCGCCGCTTTGCTTTCCGGAGCAGAACGGCGGTCAGGGTGAAACGGTGCGGTAAGAGCGCACCAGCGCTTCGGGTGACCGGAGCGGCTAGGTAAACCCCACCCGGAGCAAGGTCAAAGGTCGGACCGGGCAACCAGTCCGGCTGCGCGGGTGTTCGAGGGCTGCTCGCCCGAGCCTGCGGGTGGACCGCTCGAGGTACCCGGCAACGGTGTGCCCAGATGGATGGTCGCCACGCGCTGCGTGCAGCGCGGACAGGATCCGGCTTACAAGTCAGCTCGTCCGCCCCCACTCCAAGGAGTGGGGGCTGACCGTTCTAGCAGCTGAAGACGAGTTCGAACGACGACTTCTTGGGGTCGGTCGGATTCGTCATGTCGAGCGCCGTGGCCTCGCCGGTGATCGTGTAGGTCTGCCCGTCCTTCTCGACCTTCGGCTTACTGTCCGGGCTGGCGGAGTTGTATGCGAGCCCGCCCTGAGTCGCGGCGTCGCCGATCGCCACGACCTGAACGGAGTTGTCGGCCTTCGTGAGCGTTGCACCTGCGCCGCGGCCGGCGTCGTTGCTGGTCTCGGTGATCGCGAGGATCAGGCTGTCGCCCGACTCGGTGCACGACGTCGTGAAGTCGCCGTCCCACTGCTCTCCGTCGACCTTGATGGTCGACCCGCCACTGCTCGTCGATGAATCGTCACCACCGCACGCAGCGAGTCCGCCGATCAGCGCAGCCGAACAGCAGATGGCCGCGAACGACGACCTGAGCTTGTTGTGGATCATGTTGTGCTCCTGGTCTGGGGTCCAAGCCCCGAATTTGGTCCTGACACTCGAGTATGCCAAGACTGCGCGGACGTGCCCGCGCGCCGACAAACAAAAGGCCCCCGACCGCGACGGTGGGGGCCTGGTGACGAACGCGGGTCAGATCGGATCGATGACCAGCACCTGAGCCCAGTAAGCGGCCTGCTCAGCGCCGAGAAGGGGGAGTAGCTGATCGAAGAGAATCGTCGACATTGTTGCGCTCCATTTCTGGTAAGTACCGGGGTGGTTGGCGCATGCGCGTCTGGTGAGACGGTTGCTCCTTGCTGCCCGAGGAGCCTAACAGTGTCCGTTTCAGACGCAACCCACCCGACGTTTGCGCAGGTAGCGGGGCGCGTCGCTGTGATCTGCCACCCGAATGGGAAGTTTGCGTGAGTCACGTCATACTGTGGTCGTTACGTTCGTTACGGACTTTTACAACAAGGGGATCAGACATGCGTTTCCTCCGTACGGTCGCCGTCGGCGCTGGTGTCGTCGGCGCGGCCGCCGGGCTCGGAATCCTCGGCTCGGGTGCGGCCTCCGCGGTTGCGGTCGCTCCGATTCCGGGTGGTGTCCAGGTAGAGCTGAACCATGCCGACACGGTATGGGCAGATCAGGCCAACATCGGTGCGACCATCGCATCGATGCCGAATGTCGCTGCACAGTCTTTCGGCGCCGGGTTCGATGCGGCGACAGAGATCGCCGCGCAATTGCCGCAGGGTCGTGTGGGCTTCACAGTGGTGGGTCCGCTGAGCAGTCCCGGTGGCATCATCGTTATCCTCGCGGAATAGCCCGGTCGACCGAGGAGGGCGCTTCGATCCGTGGGAATGAGCCGAATCGCGGCGCCGAAGCTCGACTTCGGTGTCATACGAACCGAATTCGGGCTGGTCGACGAGTACCCGTCTGACGCCTTGGCGGAGGCGCGTGCAGCAACTGATGCGCACGCCTCCGGCAGGGAAGATCGCACTGATCTAGCGCTCGTCACGATCGACCCCCCGACGTCGATGGACCTCGACCAAGCTGTGCATATTGCGCGGACCGCCACCGGCTTTACCGTGAGCTACGCGATCGCCGATGTCGGCGCTGTCGTGGTTCCCGGTGGTGCGCTCGACCGTGAGGTCCGTCGGCGGGGACAAACTTTCTATTTGCCGGACGGTTCGGTCCGGTTGCATCCGCGCGAACTGTCGGAGGGTTCGGGGAGTCTGCTGCCCGAACAGACGCGTCCCGCGGCTCTGTGGACGATCGAGCTGGATGCGAACGGCGAAGTCGTCGAATTTTCTGTCCGCCGCGCGTTGGTGCGTTCGACGGCCCGATTCGATTACGCAGGCGTCCAAGCGGCGTCGGAGAACGGCTCACTGCATCCATCGATCGAGGCGTTGCCGGAGGTCGGTCGGCTGCGAATGGCGTTGGCGCGCAAGCGCGGGGCGATCAGTTTGAAGCTGCCCGACCAGGAGGTCGTTGCTGCCGGACCAGGTGACGGCCGCTGGCGGCTCGAGCTGCACCCGCATACCGAGGCGGACGACTGGAACGCGGAGATTTCGCTGCTGACCGGCATGTGCGCTGCGAAACTGATGCTCGACGCGAAAATCGGTCTGCTGCGCACACTTCCGCCGCCCGCGAGTTCCGCGGTTTCCGAGATCCGGCACACAGCAAGGTCTTTGGGGATCGCGGTGGACGACAGCGTACCGGTCGGCGAAATGCTTGCCGGCCTCGATCCGAGTCTGCCGTCGACACTGGTTCTGATGACCGAGGCGACATCGCTGCTGCGCGGTGCCGGCTACGCCGCATTCGACGGGACGGTCCCCGAACTGACCGAGCACGGCGGCATCGGTGCACCGTATGCGCACGTCACAGCACCGCTGCGCCGGCTGTCGGATCGGTTTGCCACCGAGGTCTGCCTCGCGTTCAGCGCGGGAACCGAGGTTCCGGGTTGGGCGCGGGACTCGCTCGTCGAGCTGTCGGAGCTGATGCGGGCGTCGGATTCGCAGGCCAGCAAAGTCGACCGGGCGTGTCTCGACCTCACCGAGGCAACCGTCCTGTCCGACCGGGTCGGGCAGTCGTTCGAAGCGGTCGTACTGAAGGAAGCCGACGGCAAACGAGACGCAGAGATTTTCGTCGCCGAACCCCCGGTGCTCGCGAAATGCGATGGGGCGCCGCCCGAAGGTAAGAAAGTCACCGTCCGGCTGACGGACGCGAACCTTCAGCGTCGGAGTGTGTCGTTCGAGTACGCGCCTAGCTAGCGAAACGCATCCGTCGCCTCGACCAAATGGTGGGTGATGCCAGGCTCGTTTGCGGCATGTCCGGCGTCGTCGACGATCTGCAACGACGATGCGGGCCAGGCTTTGTGGAGATCCCAGGCACTGGTCGCGGGGCAGACCATGTCGTAGCGGCCCTGCACGATGACGCCGGGAATGTGGGCCATCGCGTCGATGCGGTCGAGTAGCTCGCCCTCGGCGAGGAAGCCGTGATTGCGGAAGTAGTGGTTCTCGATGGTCGCGAATGCCAGCGCGAATCGCGGTTCGGCGGTCTCGGTGACGCGGTCCGGCTTCGGTAGCAACGCGCTCGTCGCGCCCTCCCACGTCGACCATGCGACAGCCGCCGCTGTGGCGATCTCGCGGTCGGGGGAGTGCAGCAATCGGTGGTAGGCCTCGACGAGATCGCCGGACCGTTCCTGTTCCGGCACGGGAGCGAGGAATTGCTCCCACAACTCAGGGAAGACGTAACCCGCCGCGCCGTTGTAGTACCAGTCGATCTCCTTGCGGCGCAACAGAAATATGCCGCGCAAAACTAGTTCGGTCACCCGCTCCGGGAAGTCTTGGGCGTACGCGAGCGCAAGCGTCGAACCCCACGAACCGCCGAAGACGAGCCACTGTTCGATGCCGAGATGTGTGCGCAACTGCTCGATGTCTGCGATCAGATGCTGCGTCGTATTTACGGACAGGTCGGCGTCGTCGGCGATGTGCGGGGTCGACCGACCGCACCCACGCTGATCGAACAGCACTATCCGATACGCGGCCGGGTCGAAGAAGCGCCGCTGAAAAGGTGCCGTCCCGCCGCCAGGACCGCCGTGCAGAAATACTGCGGGCTTGCCATTCGGATTGCCGCTGCATTCCCAGTAGATTCGCTGATCGTCACCGACATCGAGGTGACCCGACTCGTACGCGTCGAGCTCGGGATAGAGGCCGCGCATCGGTCAGCCGGGTAGACCGGCGAGGCCGGTGGCGAGGTCCGGCAGGTTGAGGGCCTCGATGGCCTGCTGCCGGACGTCCGCGCACGTGGTCGTCGTGATCTTGTCAGGAATGGTGCGGTCGGTGAGAACCCTGCTGTTCAGCGCGAGCCCACCTGCGTTGAACGCCCACTCCTGCACCGTGATGTTGAGCGCGGGTGTGCTCAGCGTAGGGCCCTGAACACGCCAATCCGACAGCTGCCCTTCGATTCTCGTGCAGAGATCCTGCTGGCGGTCCGCGGCGATATCGGCGACGCCGCCCGAATCGGTGGTCGGGGGCGCCGGTGGCGTCGTCGGTTTGGCCGAACTGGTCACCGGACCCGACGACCCCGTCGGCTCGTTCTCGGGCGAGCCACATGCAGCCACGAGCGTGACGGTGGCGGCGGCGCCGATCAACATCGCAATTGCGTTGGGGCGAACTCGCACTGGAGACCTCACTTCTCGTCGGAACTTCTCACTCGAGTGTGCCATTACGACGAGAGTGGCCGGGGTCACCGCAACCCGGCGAGTGTGCAGCTGCTGTCGCGAAAGTCGAGGAAACGCGTCAGAAAGTGCACACTCGGCGGGTCAGAAGCTGTGCTCCTCGGCAGGGAAGGTACCCCTGCGGACCTCGTCGCGGTAGGCGATCGCGGCGCTGCGCAGCTCATCGCCGACGTTGCCGAAGCGCTTCACGAACTTGGCCGTCTTGCCGTTGGTGAAACCGGCCATGTCCTGCCAGACCAGCACCTGCGCGTCACACTCGTGACCTGCGCCGATGCCGATCGTCGGGATTGTGAGCTTGCGTGTGACCTGACCGGCCAGCTGGGCCGGAACCATCTCCATGACGACCGAGAAAGCGCCGGCTTCCTGTACGGCGATGGCGTCGGCAACGAGCTGCTCGGCACCGTCGCCACGGCCCTGCACGCGGAAGCCGCCAAGCGTGTTCACGCTCTGCGGGGTGAAGCCGATGTGCGCCATGACCGGAATACCGGCCGCTGTGATCGCCGCGATCTGCTCGACCATTCGCTCGCCACCCTCGAGTTTGACGGCGTGGGCCTGACCTTCCTTCATGAACCGAGTCGCCGTGGCCAGCGCCTGCTGGGCCGAGGACTCATAGCTGCCGAAGGGGAGGTCGGCGACGACGAGAGCGTGCGGTGCACCGCGAACCACGCCGCGGACCAGCGGAATCAGCTCGTCGATGGTGATCGGAACCGTTGTGTCATAGCCGTAGACGACGTTCGCCGCCGAGTCGCCCACGAGAAGTACGGGAATCTCCGCTTCTTCGAAGATGCGCGCGCTCGAATAGTCGTAAGCCGTCAGCATTGCCCAGCGGTCACCGGAAGCCTTCATCGCCTGCAGATGGTGCACGCGGGTCTTGCGGCGAGCGGACGTGGTAGCGGCGCCGTAGGCGTTGTTCATCTCGCTGTTGGACATCTTTGTCCCTTTCGTACCTCGAGGCCTGTGCAGGTCCCCGGGAATGGGTTGATGACGTTCCTTAGTCTGCCACTTGCATTGGCGTCGTGGACGTGCAGTTCGTCACACCCCGTCCCCGCCGAGTTTGTAGGAAAACCCCCGGAGAGCGGGGATTTTCCTACCAACTCAGGGTGGCCGCGGAACCCACCGTGCAGATTCGGCGTCCAAGGTTGCATGACGGTGAAAGAAGTACACGCCGCGATGGCTAAACAGGACGGCGTGATCACGTTGGCGCAGGCCAGAACTGCCGGGATGTCGAACACGGCCGTCGAAAGGCGGGTCGCATCGGGGGAGTGGGTGCGGCTCCATCAGGGCGTTTTCCTCCGATCCGACCGGGAACGGTCGCACGCAGTGTCATTGCGGGCAGCGGTCTATTCGGCGGGTGCGGACGCAGTCGCATACGGGCCGAGCGCAGCATGGTGGCACCGGCTCCTGGAGCGCCCGCCCCACCAGCACTGGATCACAATTCCCAAGCAGCGCAGACTCTCTCGTTCGACGCAGATTCGGCTTCGCCACCGGGACGTGCACCCGGCCGATGTCGGGACGGTACGTAATCTGCGCACGACCAGCTTGCCGCTGACCGTCCTCGAGGCCGCGGTCGAACTGCGCGCCGGGTCAGCGATGATGGACCGCGCCCTGCAGCGGCGGACCAACTTGCGAATGCTCGAAGCAGCGCACACACGAAATTCGACGCGCGCGGGCGCGGCCCGCGCAGGTCGGCTTTTGCTCGCCGCGGCAGACGGCGGTGCATCGGAAGCCGAACGCAGGTTCCAGCACCTGTTGCGCGAGCGAGGGGTGACCGGTTGGACAGAACATTTCTGGAGCTGCGGTTTCGAGATCGACGTCGCTTTCGTTCGGGAACGGATTGCCGTCGAAATCGACGGTTGGGCGTGGCATCGCGACGCGGATCGGTTCGCCCGTGACGCCGAGCGCCAGAACATCCTGGTCAACGCCGGTTGGCGGGTCCTGCGGTTCACGTGGCACCACGTCGTTTTCGAACCGGAAGTAGTGATCGGCGCAGTAATCGACGCGCTCGCGCCGAGTTGGTAGGACAACCCCCGGAGAGCGGGGATTTTCCTACTACGCGCTACCCAGGTAGGTCGACTCCAGGACCAGGTCTTTCAGCACCTTCTGGTACTCGGCGTGGGTGTCGTGCTCGACGGTCGACCACAGGGTTGTCTCGTTGGCGCGCATGTAGGCGAGGTAATCCGGGGCACCGGGGGTCTTCACGTTGTCAGCGACGACGACGCTGCCCTCGTGCAGCCAGTCCTCGGCCATGATTCGGCGCAGGTCGGGCAGGTAGGCGGACTTCAGGTGGTCGACAAAGACGAAGTCGAGTGCTCCGCCGCCGAATCCGTACTCGTTGCGCAGGCGGGCGATGGTTCCGCCACTGTCGCCGAGCATTCCGACCACCGCGGTGATGCGGTGGGCGACGCCGGCGTGCTCCCAGATCTGGCGGGCGATCGCGGCGTTCGCCGAGTTCGGCTCGATTGTGTAGAGATGCGCGCCCGCGGGCATCGCGCGAACCGTCCGGAGCGCGCTGTAGCCGCAGTAGGTGCCCAGTTCGAGCAGCAGCTTCGGCTGCGCGCGCGCGACGGCCTTGTCGAGGATGAGACCCTTCTCGTCCCCGATATTGATCAGGAAGCTTCGGTTGCGCGCGAACTCGTCGATCGCGCGGATGACGTCGTCGAGGTCGCCCCGGCGCGCATTCTGCGTGACATACGCCGACAGCGCGCGTTCGCGGCCGTCACCGATCTGGCCGGTCTGCAGTAGGTGCGGCATTCCGACGGCCATTCGCAGCACTGACCAGCGCAGAAAGGGAATCGGGTTGCCTGCGGCGCGGTTTGCGGCGACGGCGCCTGCAAGCACCGCGCCGTAGAGCACGGCCTTGCGCAGTACACGTGGTGCAGTCATGGCTGCAGTCCTCTCACCGAATTTCGACGCCCTCGACCGCGGTCGACTATCCGCGCACACTGGAACTCTAATTCGGCCACGCCGCCAGGCGTTGGATCTGCGCAAATTCGCAAGCTTTCCCGTGGTGCCGCGCTGCTTCGAGCGCCGCGCAGGTGCACGACACCGGCACCTTCTCGGTCCGTGGCACCATCTTGGGTATGCCGATCCCGAGCCGTACCCGCGTCGTCGCGGTTATTGCATTCTGCGTTGCTGGAATGCTCGCCTCCTGCGCGAAAGATCCGAGCCCGAAGCCCGAATCGACAACCAGCGCACCGACGTCGAACGGTTCGAGCGAGCCAGGGCTGGAGAGGTTCTACTCCCAGACGCTCTCGTGGGGATCGTGCCGGGACTTCGAATCGGGCGATTCGCCCCTTCGTGGCTCTGTCGAATGCGCGTACCTCGAAGTGCCTGTCGATTACGACGAGCCGGACGGCGAAACCGCGCAGATTGCCATGTCCCGCGTCGAGACGAACGGTGACAAGGTCGGCTCACTGCTGTTCAACCCGGGCGGTCCCGGTCAGCCGGGACTGTGGATGCCCGGCAACTTCGCAAGGTCACCACTCGCCGAAAGCTTCGATCTCGTCGGATTCGACCCCCGCGGCGTCGGCGCGTCGACACCGGAGGTCCGCTGCCTGACCGATGCGGAGACCGACGCCGAGCGGCTCGACCTCGACATCGATATGAGCCCCGAAGGCATCGCGCAGACCGAGAAGGAAGAAAAGGACTTCATCGACAAGTGCGTCGATCGCGTCGGCAAAGACGTTCTCGAACACACCGGTACGCGTGAAGTCGTTCGCGATATGGACGTGATGCGGGCGGTGCTCGGCGACGAGAAGTTGAGCTACGTCGGGTTCTCCTACGGAACGCGAATCGGCGCGGCCTATGCGGAAGAGTTCCCCGACAAGGTCCGGGCGCTGGTTCTCGACGGCGCGGTGGATGCCTCCCAGGACCCGAACGAAGAGCTTGTCGAGCAGTACGAGGGCTTCCAGAAGGCATTCGACGAGTTTGCGGCCGATTGCGCGACGAAGTCCGACTGCCCGCTGGGAACCGATCCGCGGCAAGCGGTCCCGGCCTTCCGTGCGCTTGTCGAGCCGTTGGTCACAACGCCCGCGCCCGCAGGTGGCGACCGGGTGCTCAGCTACGGCGACGCCCACACCGGCGTTGTTCAGGCGCTGTACTCGCCGCAGTTCTGGCCCGATCTGGAGGCGGGACTGCAGGAGCTGAAGCAGGGCAAGGGCGACACGTTGCTCGCTCTGGCCGATCTCTACGAGGGACGCGCCGAGGACGGCACGTACCAGAACACGAACGACTCGTTCCTGGCGATCAGGTGCGTCGACGACCCGCGAATCACCGACAGGGCGGTCGCGGGGCAGACAGAGGCGAAGGTGCGCGAGGTTGCGCCGTTCCTCGACGACGGCCGCGGCACCGGGCAGGCACCACTGGACGACTGTGCGTTCTGGCCCGTCCCGAACAGCAGTATGCCGCACGAGATTTCGGTCGACGGACTGCCGAAGATCGTTGTCGTTTCCACGACGCAGGATCCCGCGACGCCGTATCAGGCCGGTGTCGATCTGGCGCGCCAGCTGGACGGTTCGCTGATCACCTTCGACGGCACACAGCACACGGTGGCGCTGACCGGTGAGTCCGATTGTGTCGACGACGCGGTCATCGCGTACCTGAAGGATCTGACCGTGCCGGCCGAGGGACTGCGTTGCTGACCGCATCGTCTCGACACGACGCGTTCGAACTAAAACCGGTAACAATTGCGCGATGTAACACAAAGTTAACGCCAGGTGCATAGTCTCGCGGGCATGGATCGCCAAAAGGAATTCGTGCTCCGGACCCTCGAAGAGCGCGACATTCGATTCGTCCGACTGTGGTTCACCGACGTGCTCGGTTACTTGAAGTCCGTGGCGATCGCACCCGCCGAACTCGAGGGTGCATTCGAAGAAGGAATCGGCTTCGACGGGTCCGCGATCGAGGGCTTCGCGCGGGTTTCGGAGGCCGACATGGTCGCGCGTCCCGATCCGTCGAGCTTCCAGATCCTGCCGTGGGCGACGAGCAAAGGCCACCAGCACTCGGCACGCATGTTCTGCGACATCTCGATGCCGGACGGTTCGCCGTCGTGGGCGGACCCGCGCCACGTCTTGCGTCGTCAGCTGAACCGTGCGGGCGATCTCGGTTTCACCTGCTACGTCCATCCTGAAATCGAGTTCTTTCTGCTCGAGAACGGACCTCAGGACGGATCGACACCCGTACCCGCGGACACCGGTGGCTTCTTCGACCAGGCGGTGCACGACACGGCACCGAACTTCCGTCGTCATGCCATCGACGCGCTCGAATCGATGGGCATCTCGGTCGAATTCAGCCACCATGAAGGAGCGCCGGGCCAGCAGGAGATCGACCTGCGCTACGCCGACGCGCTGTCGATGGCCGACAACGTGATGACGTTCCGGTACGTCGTCAAGGAGGTCGCGATCGAAGAGGGCGTGCGCGCGACCTTCATGCCGAAGCCCTTCAGCGATCAGCCGGGCTCGGCGATGCACACCCACATGAGCCTTTTCGAGGGCGAGGTCAACGCGTTCCACAACCCGGACGACCCGAGCCAACTGTCGGAAACCGCGAAAGCGTTCGTTGCCGGAATCCTCGAGCACGCCAGCGAGATCAGCGCCGTCACGAACCAGTGGGTCAACTCCTACAAGCGTCTCGTGCACGGTGGTGAGGCCCCGACGGCGGCGTCATGGGGCCGTTCGAATCGGTCTGCGCTCGTTCGAGTTCCGATGTACACGCCCAACAAGGCGTCGTCGCGTCGTGTCGAGATCCGCAGTCCAGATTCGGCCTGCAACCCGTACCTGACGTTCGCGGTGCTGCTCGCCGCCGGACTGCGCGGCATCGAGAAGGGTTACACCCTTCCGCCAGAGGCCGAAGACGACGTCTGGTCGCTCACCTCGGCCGAACGACGCGCGATGGGCTACCGGGAGTTGCCGGGCAGCCTGCACGAGGCGTTGCAGGCGATGGAGAAATCGGAATTGGTCGCCGAAGCACTCGGCGAGCACGTTTTCGACTTCTTCCTCCGCAACAAGCGTCGCGAGTGGGCTGAATATCGCAGCCACGTAACGCCTTTCGAACTGAAGGAATACCTCGGGCTGTAGCGGCCACGCGAGGGCGCGCCGACTGGTAGAAACCTCACCATGAAGGTTCTCGTCGCCGTCTGTGCGCTGCTGCTGGTTCTCTCGACAGGTTGCGGGTCCGACGACGTCAAATCGTCGTCGGCCGGCACCGGAACCGACACCGAGGTAGCGTTCGACAGCGGTTCCCTCACGATTCACGGCAGCCTCAGGATGCCTGACAATCCGGGAGACCAGGTCCCTGCTTTTCTGTTGATCGCAGGCAGCGGGCCGACCGATCGAAACGGTGACAGCGTCATCCTCCCCGGTTCGATCGGCACGCTCGACTTCCTTGCCGACGAACTCGCGCGCAACGGGTTCGCGTCGCTGCGCTTCGACAAACTCGGCACGGGCGCCACAGGGGTCGGCGGTCTGACCAACGAGGACATCGGCCAGCTCGGGTTCGATGCGCTGATCAACGAAGCGGCCGACGCCCTGCGGTTTCTCGCCGCGCAGGATGGAGTCGACGAGAGTCGCTTGGGCGCAATGGGCCACAGCGAAGGTGCGTTGATCGCCCTCGCACTCGCGACCGGGAAAGCGGGAGATGTCCCGGCCCTGACGTCGTTGGCGCTCGTCCAGCCGGCGAGCGAACGAATACTGGATACGCTCACCAGACAGATCACGGCTCAGATCGATACGGCTGTGGGCGGCGGGGCGCTCCCGCCCGAAGAGGGTGACGCGCTGCGCGATGCCCTGTCCGGGGCGGTCGCGGAATTGCGTGCAGACGGCACGGTCCCCGACAACCTGCCGCCGCCACTGCAGAACGCGGGACTCGTGCCACTCAACGCAAAGGCCCTCGCAGGCGAGGATCGCCTCGATCCGATCGTTCTCGCGGGCGAGGTCAAACCGGGCACACCGGTCCTGACGAGTTGTTCGGCGAAAGATATCCAGGTGCGGTGCGAGGACGTCGACCGGCTCGACGCGGCCCTCGCGCAGACGACACTGACTGCAATCAAGCTCACCGACACCAATCACGTACTCAAGGTCGTCGGCGACCGGCCCTCGACCGGTGCGGAGTACGTCGAGCCGCTGCCGTTCTCACCACAGTTCGCCACCGATCTCTCGGGGTGGCTGAAGGCACTGTGAGGCGTCCCGGTTGCGAAGCCCGGGTGCAACGCCACTTATCTCAACTCCGCCTGTAGGTTTGGGGCATGGCTCGACCGCCGACTGCTCGTTCATCCGTTCCTGGCGCAGGCCGACTCGGACTCGTTGCTCCATCGGCCCCGGCAGATCTGGCCACCCTGGGTTGGGTGGATCAAGACAGCATCGAACTGCTCTGGTCGCTGTCGCGGGCACCGGACGCGGACCTGGCGCTCCGCACGCTCGTCAGACTGCAATCGGCCCTCGAGAGCGGGTGGGGCGAGCTCGAAACGGCGCTTCGCGAGGACAAGGCGCTGCGCGGCCGGCTCTTCGGACTCATCGGAGCATCGAGTGCGTTCGCCGACCACGTGGTCGCCGACCCTGACGCGTGGAAACTTCTGCAGGGCACGACGCTCCCGACACGGGAACAGTTGGTCGCCGATCTGGTCGGCGTCGTGGACGGCACTCCGGAGACCGGGCCGAACGCGTCGCCGATGCTGTTTCGCGCGGGGATCACCGGCCCGACCGTCATACCGATCTTGCGGAAGCGATACCGCAACCACCTGATGGTGCTCGCTGCGGTCGACCTCGCTGCCGTCGTCGAGAACGAGAAGGTGCTGCCGTACCAGGTGGTCGGCCGCCATCTTGCCGACCTCGCGGATGCCGCCCTGACGGCCGCACTCGCGGTCGCCGTCGCCACGGTGTACCCGAACGAACCGTGCCCCGCTCGCCTGGCCGTGGTCGCGATGGGCAAATGCGGTGCGCGGGAACTGAACTACGTGAGCGATGTCGACGTCGTCTTCGTTGCCGAACCCGCCGACCCCCGTGCCAGTCGCATGGCGGGGGAGATGATGCGCATCGGCACCGCTGCGTTCTTCGAGGTCGACGCTGCGCTGCGGCCAGAGGGAAAGCAGGGCGCTCTCGTCCGCACACTCGAGTCGCACGTCGCGTACTACAAGCGGTGGGCCAAGACCTGGGAGTTTCAGGCGTTGCTGAAGGCGCGTCCGATGACCGGCGACCTCGAACTGGGCAAGCAATACCAGGACGCGCTGCTGCCGATGGTGTGGACGGCATCCGAGCGCGAGGCCTTTGTCCCCGAGGTACAGGCAATGCGCCGCCGGGTCGAGGAGAACGTTCCCGAGGATCTCCGCGAACGTGAGCTGAAACTGGGTCGCGGCAGTTTGCGCGACGTCGAGTTCGCGGTCCAGCTCTTGCAACTGGTGCACGGGCGAACCGATGAGGCACTGCACGTCACCGGAACCGTCGAAGCGCTGATGGCTTTGGCGGCGGGTGGTTACGTCGGCCGTGACGATGCCGCGAATCTGACTGCGTCCTACGAATTCCTGCGCCTGCTCGAGCACCGGCTGCAGTTGCAGAAACTCAAGCGAACGCACACGCTGCCCAAACCCGAGGACGAAGAGGCGCTGCGGTGGCTGGCGCGCGCGGCGCATGTCCGGCCGGACGGTCGCAACGACGCACTCGGCGTGCTGAATGCCGAGATCAAGCGCAATGCGCACCGGATTCGCCGGTTGCATTCGAAGCTGTTCTATCGGCCGCTGCTCGAATCGGTTGCGCGGCTGGACAAGGAAGCCGTCGCACTCAGCCCCGACGCCGCGGTTCGGCAGCTCGCGGCGCTCGGATACACCGCGCCGGAGAATGCGCTCGGGCACCTGAAAGCCCTTGCCGCCGGGCCGGAGCGAAAGGGCCGCATTCAGGCGCTGTTGCTACCGACCCTGCTCGAATACCTCGGGGACACACCTGATCCGGATGCTGGTCTGCTGAACTACCGGCGTGTGTCGGAAGCGCTCAACGATCAGATCTGGTTCCTTCGGGAGCTTCGTGACGAGGGCGCGATCGCGCAGCGCTTGATGCTCGTGCTCGGCTCGTCGGCGTATGTGCCCGGCCTGCTGATGAAGGCGCCGGAAGTGATCAGGCTCTTCGCCGACGGACCGCACGGACCGCTCCTGCTCGGACCCGACCCTGCCGACGTCTCGCGCGGCATCGTCTCCTCGTCGGCTCGCTACGACGATCCGAAGCGGGCTGTCGCCGCAGCGCGCTCGCTGCGTCGCCACGAACTCGCACGAGTGGCATCGGCAGACATTCTCGGCATGCTCGATGTGCCGCAGGTCTGCCGAGCGTTGTCCTCGGTGTGGGCTGCGGTCCTCAACGCGTCGCTCGAGGCAGTAATCAAGGGGACCGAGGCCGAACGAGGAAAGCCGGCGCCCGGAACATTCGGCGTCATCGGTATGGGCAGGCTCGGCGGCTACGAGTTGGGCTACGGTTCCGATGCCGACGTGCTGTTCGTCTGCGACCCGAAGCCCGGGGAAGACGAAACCGACGTGGTCAAGTGGGCCAACAGCGTCGCCGAGCGTGTGACGAAGCTTCTCGGCGCCCCGAGTACGGACCCGCCGCTTCAGGTCGACGCGGGATTGCGCCCGGAGGGGCGCAACGGCCCACTCGTGCGGACGCTGGCCGCCTATGAGGCCTACTACGCGCAGTGGGCGCAGGCGTGGGAGGTCCAGGCGCTGCTCAGAGCACATCAGATGGCTGGCGACGAAGAACTGGGTGTTCGCTTCCTGCACGTCATCGACAAGGTCCGCTATCCGGAGGGCGGGATATCGGCGGACGCCGTCCGCGAGATCAGGCGGATCAAGGCCCGCATCGATGCCGAACGACTCCCGCGCGGCGCCGACCCGGCGACCCACACGAAGTTGGGTCGCGGCGGACTGGCCGACATCGAGTGGACGGTGCAACTGCTTCAGCTCAAGCACGCACACGAATATCCGTCGCTGCACAACACCTCGACGCTGGAGACGCTCGATGCGATCGGCGCGGCACAGTTGCTGTCGGAATCCGACGTCGACCTGCTGCGCGATGCGTGGATCACGGCCACCCGGGCCCGCAACGCGCTGGTTCTCGTGCGCGGCAAACCCACCGATCAGCTACCGGGGCCAGGTCGGCTGCTGTCGAACGTTGCGAAGGTCGCGGGTTGGGAGACCGCTGACGGCGGCGCCTTCCTCGATCACTACCTGCGCGTGACGCGACGTGCGAAGGCCGTCGTCGAACGGGTCTTCGGCGGCTGACAAAAACGACTCTGTGGCACTCTGATGCGGTGTACCGCAACTGGGGGAGAACGGCGATCGTCGTAATCGGTTGGCTCGCAGTGGCGGTCGGGCTGTTCGGTACCGCGCTGCACTGGTCGAACTCCGCGTACCGACCGTTCGTACTCCTTGCGTCGTTCGCACCGTACGTCATGTCGGCCGGTGTGCTCGGGCTGCTGGTTCTGCTCGGGGTCCGGCACTGGCCCGGTGTGGTTGCGGCGGGGCTGGTCGTAGGTGCTGCGCTCTGGACCCAGGTTCCGGCGTACGTCGCGAACGGCGCGGGGGGATCCGGGCCGGAACTGACGCTGATGCAGGCCAACATTCTGTTCGGCGGCGGTGACGCCGAGGCCATCGTTTCTGCGGTCGGTGCACATGACGTCGACGTGCTCACGCTCGAGGAGTTGACCGACGAAGGTCTAGCGAAACTCGAAGCCGAGGGTATCGACCGGCTGCTGCCGTATCGCTTCGTCGAAGCGGGCCCCGGTGCTGTCGGCACAGGAATCTGGAGCAGATACCCACTCGAGCAGGGGGTGAAGTACGAAGGCTTCATTCTCGATCAACTGTCGGCACGCCTGATCCTGCCGACCGGTCGCGCGACAGTGTTCGCCTTTCACCCTGTGCCGCCGTATCCCGGTGGACCCCAGCGGTGGATAACCGAGATGGAGCGCATTCGCGAGATCCTCGACGCCGTTCCCGCAGACAGTGGGCCGGTGCTCGTCGGCGCGGACTTCAATGCCACGCGCGATCATTCGCGCTTCCGCGAGTTGGTCGACGGCCGTTTCGAGGATGCCGCCGACCAGTCCGGAGCGGGCCTGCTCGCTACCTACCCGGCAGACCGCTGGTGGCCTGCAGTCATCGGCATAGACCACGTTCTCGTCGCCGGTGCAACCGCGAGTGAGGTTGTGGCCGTTACTATTCCGGGCTCCGATCACAAAGCGGTGATCGCGAAGATCAGGCTCGGCGCGTGAGGCCCGCTGCCTTCGCGCATTCCGACCACAACTCTCCGTATGCGTGCGCAGCGGGACTGTTCGGCGCGAAGTAGGGGAGCGGTTCACGGCGCACCGACATTCGCTCGATCGCGGCAATCGCCGGAATCACCGTCGTGCTGACACCCGACCGTCCAACCGGCAACGACTCGATGATCTCGCGGTGCAGCGTCTTGCGCCGGTCTGCCATCGAGACGAACGCCCTGACCTTCGGCTTCTTGCCGACGAACGTGTCGATGAATTCCGTCAGCTGATCGAACGTGCGGAGCGCGAGCACAGTCGGCACGACCGGCACGAGTACGACGTCTGCCGCGTGCAGCACATTCTCCGAGACGAGCGAAAGGCTCGGTGGGGTGTCGAGGAAGACGACGTCGTAGTCGTCGAGATCGTTCAGCAACTTCGCAATCGCGCGCGTGGTCTGCTTCTGCTTGTGGTCGGCTCGGGCGAGGTCGAGATCCATGTTGCGGTAGGTGAAGTCGGCGGGCAGGAGGTCGAGACCTTCGAAATCCGTGCCTTTCAGCGCGGCATCGATCGACCCCTTGCGACGCACGAGCTTCTCGCTACCGCCTTTGACGTACGGCTTGATCTTGAACAGAAAGGTTGCGGCGCCCTGTGGGTCGAGGTCCCAGAGCAGGGTGCGGTAGCCGTCTTTTGCTGCGAGGTATGCGAGGTTTACCGCAGTCGTGGTCTTACCCACGCCGCCTTTGATCGTGTAGGAGGCGATCACCTTCACGGGAGCATGGCCTCGATCCGCTGATGTGCCTTGGTCCCGAGGTAGCGCTCGAGTTGGTCGGTCAATGCGCCGCGTGCTTCGCGCTGCTGGCGACCGAATCGTGCCGACAACTCGCCCATGGCGAGGAGGGTCGCGGCCGGTGGTGCCTGCGCGGCAAGCATTTCCTCGGCGAACCTGCGGAGGCCGTGACTTTGCATCTCACCGTCCTGGAAGTCGCCGAGGATGTCCTGCAACGACTTCAGGTCCTTGATCGCCGCCCTGTGCGTTTCGGTGTCGCACACGGGTGCGCCGAACTCGAGCAAGTATCGAAGTTCCTTGCAGCGCTTGCGCAGCGAGTGGACGTCTTCGGATTCGGATTCCGGTGTGATGGCGCGCGCGATCTTGACGACCTTCTTGTACACCCGCTTGATTCTTTGTGTCACGAGGTCGCCGGCAGTCGTTCGAGCGTCGCCCCGGCTTGCTTCGGCGGTTGTCACTGCGGTCAGGTCAGCCCGCCAGTCGGCAAACAATTGCGCAAACCTCTTCGACTCGAGCGCGCGAACGAGCTTGCGGCGCTCGGCGTCCCGGGTTGCAGTGAGATGGTCGCGGAAAGCATCGAGATCGCGCGGCTCGCCGACCGTGAGCCACTGTGCTAGCTCGGGGAGCTCGAGTAGGTATACGTCGAGATCGCGCGTGGGCGTGGTGACGTCACCCAGCAGTCGAAAGTCTGACTCGTAGCGCGAAATATCGAACGGCAGTACATCCCCGACCAGCTTCAGCATCGATCGCGTGCGCCGAACCGCGACACGCATGTCGTGCAGGAACTCCGAATCGTGGTCCGCGATCACGCCGTCGACGGTGGCAGTAATGGCGTCGGCAAAGCCTGCGAGGGCGTTCGCAACGGCCATGTCAGCAGGAGTGTCGACCGTGAAGGTCGGCGCACTCGCGACGATCGGCAGGCCGGCATCGGCGAGGAGAGCGTCGTAGAGACTTTCACTCGCACGATCGAACCGGTCGAGTTTCAACAGTGCTTTGCCGACCCGGGCGCCGTCGGTGCCGTAGCCGAGCACAGGACGCACCACTAGACGAGCGAACGCGCGCGTTGCGGGTGCCACGCCCTCGGCGCGAGTCACGTCGAGCCGAACAACGATCTTGCCGTCGCCATTGTGGACCGTGACCTCTTGTTGCTGCGTCCGGCATTCGAAGACGGGCGCAATCGCCCTGATCCACATCGGACCCGCGACACCGTCACGCAGCGGCCCTTCCGGCAACGCGTCGACCAATGCGGGCCACACCAGCGCCGGACCGAGTTCGCTGCGAAGTTCACCGCTGCCCGTCGTCAGAACAAGAGCACCAGCGGTGTCGTCATGCTCGTGCCGGAGGATGGCGCCCTTCGACCGGAGGCGCCAATCGGCGGTGTCGAGGTAGCTGCTGTCGTGCGATCGCACCGGGCCGAACGCGACCTCGTACCGGTCTCCGAGGGTTGCCAAATCGGCCGCGAGATCGGTCTCGGGGTCTGCGTGCCATTGGAGCGTCAGCGGATCGGGGGGGTTCGCCACGGAAATAGGATCCTCGCTCGTAGTGTCGCCGACAGCTCCAGCCTACTGGTCAGATGCGATCGATGAGATGCCGGTCGAACCGGATCAGCCGACCGTAGTTCTCGCGCGAAATGCGTTCGTTCGCACCATGAATTCGCTCCAGATCGGCCTGGTCGACGATGATCGGAGCAAAGTTGATACGCGCCTTCGCGACGTCGTTGTAGTGGCGGGCGTCGGTAGCTCCAGGGACGAGGCCGGTCGTGATTGCGACGTCCGGAATCAGGTCGCGGACGATCTCGGCGACGAGCGTGAAGGCCGGATCGTCACTCGATGTCAGCGGCGATGGTTCGGCGCGCATGCCTGGTGCTAGTTGTACCGTCACGCGGTCGTCCGCGATGACGTCGCGACAGTGCGCGAGGACGCCGTCGACGGTGTCGCCCTGCAGAATGCGGAAGTTGACCAGCGCTTCTGCATGTTGTGGAAGGACGTTCGCTTTGACGCCACCGCGGATGACGGTCGGTGCCGTCGTCGTCCGGACCAGGGCTTCGGTTTGCGGTCTGCTTGTCAGGATGCGCGTGATCACGGCACCGAGCCGGTCGGCGGAGCCAAGCAGCGTCCGTCGCGGTTCGGTCATGAAGGGCGCCAGCCGTTTTGTCATGTCGAGTACCACCGGCGTCATGCGCAAGGGCATCGGAGTGTCCTGCAGCGCCGCGACCGCGCGCGCGATCCGCCCGACGGCAGTCTGTTTCGGTGGCATCGACGAATGCCCGCCGATGTCGTCGGTAGACAGCGCCACGGTCGCGAAGCCCTTCTCGCCCAACATGATCGACGCGACAGGTCGATCGACGCCGTCGACCACGCCACGCGTCACCACGCCGCCCTCATCGAGGAGGAAGTCGGGCCGGATGCCGTTGCGCCGGAAGTGTTCCGCGATCTGCTCGGCGCCGTTCTCCCCGCCGATTTCCTCGTCGTGACCGAAGGCGAAGTACACCGTGCTACGCGGCGTAACCCCGTCGGCGAGCGCTAGTTCGATTGCCTCGAGCCACGCGAGAACACGACTCTTGTCATCGATAGCGCCACGGCCCCAGATGAATTCGTCGTCGACGACACCGGCAAACGGCGGATGCGTCCACCTGGCGCGGTCGTCCACGGGGACCACGTCCATGTGCGCGAGGAACAGTCCGGCCGCGCGGTTGGACTCTGCGCCCGGCCACGTGTAGAGCCTGCTGTGGCCGAACTTCTGCAGTTTCAGCGTGGCATGCACCAGTGGGAACGACTCCTCGAGATGCTCGCCGAGTTCGACGAACGGATCGTCGACGCAGTCGGCGGGGTCTTCGTAGGACACCGTCTCCATCCGCAGCGCGCGGGCGAGTCGCTCGACAACCGCGTCACCAGGATCGGTCGCCAGGTTCGACAGTCCCATCGAGTAGGCAGTCGGCGGCAGCGGACCCGTCAGACGAGCACGCAGTCGTGGCAATCGGCTGTCGACGGGTCCCTCGTCGACCGTGATCGCCGTCTGGCCTAGCCGCCATTCGCCGTCGGACGGCTCGCCCAACAGGATTTGCAGGCCCCGTCCGGTCCGTCCGCGATCGTCGGAAATGATTGTGAGGCGGGTGATTCCGGGCCCGGTAGCCTCGGTTCGTCGCGTGCCACCGGCTTCGATGAGCAGTGGCAGCGTGGGATCGTCGGGTGTCGCGATCCGCGTCGGCGCATCGGTGCCGTCCTGCGGCAGCTCGGTGGGATCGTCGGCGGTAAATCCGTTGGCGCGCAGGGCCGCGAGGCGTTCGTCGAGGTCGTCCACCCGCAGCACGAGCGCGATGAGTCCGGTCGAGTTCGCGAGTCCGTCGGCGATCCGTCTGTCAGCGGGACTCTTGCCCCCGCCGAGCAGCGGCTGCAGTCCGGGCGCTTTGGCGAGCAACCGGATGGCGCTGCCGAGCGTCGACGATCCGTACGACACCAGCTCGAGGTGCGCACCGTCGCTGCAGGGGATGACCGCATTCGTTTTCGGGCCCGGCGTGACGGTCACCCCCGCCGCCCGGAATTCGAGCATCGCCCGATCGAGGTCTCGAACCGCCACAACGAGGTGATCGACCGCGATAGTCACGCTGGCCAGGGTAGTGCGGGCTACATGATCGCGCTGCGGCCGGATAGCGGTTCCGGTTCGCCGAGCACGTACCTGCTCGTCGGAATCACGTCGATGTTGCGGTCCGCGCCGAACCTCGCCACCGAAGCGGCCATCACGCCGACCCGTCGCAGCAGTTCGGCGTGGTTGCCGCCGGACCCGTAGAAGGCATGCGGATCGGTCAGCGCCTCGATCGGAAAGAGTTCTTCGACGATGCCGTCGACCTGCGGCGCAGCGTCGGTGAGAGCCGCGATGACCACGTTCTGTACGTACCCGAACGTTGCTTGAGTGTCTATTGCCACGGACGTGTGGTCGTCGTGCCAGCGCCGCAGCCACTCGCCGGGAGTCAGGTCCGGCGGTCGGCGCAGGAGCGCGATGTTGGCGAGGCCGGGCGTGCGTTCACCGAACTCGGTTGGGGGAGGGCGCAATCGAACCGTCTCTGCCACTTCGTAGCCCACCACTGTGTGGGCAAGGGCGCTGAGGTCGGGCGCATGTTCGGGCCACCAGGCCTGCACGACTGCGGTGACCGGCTCGCGGAAAGTGGTCAGCCGCAACATCGCGGTAGCGACAGCTGAATCGCTGACGTCGACGTGGACGGTCTGGCCTCGCAGCGCTTCGCGTAGCTGTGCGAACCACGCGTCGTCAGCGCCTGTGTGCCACAGCAGATGGACGGACTTGCGCAGTAGTCCTCTGCCGGTCGCGGGGGCCATGGAGTCAGACTAAACGCCGAACGGGCGGCTATTGCAGCATCGCCCGGGAGCGAATCGCAATAACCGCCCGTTCGGGAGGTTGTCGACCGATTTACACGTCGAAGTAGAGCTCGAATTCGTACGGGTGCGGACGCAGGTTGACCGGCTCGATCTCCTGCTTGCGCTTGATGTCGATCCAGGTCTCGATCAGGTCGGACGTGAACACGCCACCCTCGGTGAGGTACTCGTGATCCTGCTCGAGGCGGTCGATGACCGACGCCAGGCTCGTGGGAGCCTGCGGGATGTTCTTGGCCTCCTCGGGCGGAAGCTCGTAGAGGTCCTTGTCGACCGGTGCCTGGGGCTCGATCTTCTTCTTGATGCCGTCGAGGCCGGCGAGCATCTGTGCGGCGAACGACAGGTACGGGTTACCGGACGAGTCGGGCGCGCGGAACTCGAGACGCTTGGCCTTGGGGTTGTTGCCCGTGATCGGGATACGGACGGCGGCCGAACGGTTGCGCTGCGAGTACACCAGGTTGATCGGCGCCTCGTAGCCCGGGACCAGGCGGTGGTAGGAGTTCACCGTCGGGTTGGTGAAGGCGAGCAGCGACGGCGCGTGGTGCAGGATGCCGCCGATGTAGTGGCGAGCCAGATCCGACAGGCCTGCGTAGCCGGCCTCGTCGTGGAAGAGCGGCTTGCCGTCCTTCCACAGGGACTGGTGGACGTGCATGCCCGAGCCGTTGTCACCGAAGAGCGGCTTCGGCATGAACGTGACGGTCTTGTCGTGCTGCCACGCGGTGTTCTTCACGATGTACTTGAACAGCTGCAGATCGTCTGCAGCGGCAAGCAGGGTATTGAACTTGTAGTTGATCTCGGCCTGACCGGCCGTGCCGACTTCGTGGTGGCCACGCTCGAGCTCGAAGCCCGCGTTCTGCAGGTTCGTGGCGATCTCGTCGCGCAGGTCGACGTAGTGGTCGTACGGGGCCACCGGAAAGTAGCCGCCCTTGGGGCGAACCTTGTAGCCGCGGTTCGTCGAGCCGTCCGGGTTCTTGTCGGCGCCGGTGTTCCACCAGCCGGAGACCGAGTCGATTTCGTAGAACGCGCTGTTGACGCTCGACTCGTAACGGATCGAGTCGAAGATGTAGAACTCCGCTTCGGCACCGAAGTACGCGGTGTCGGCGATGCCCGTGCTGAGCAAGTATTCCTCGGCCTTGCGCGCGATGTTGCGGGGGTCGCGGCTGTAGGACTCACGGGTGAACGGGTCGTGCACGAAGAAGTTGATGTTCAGCGTCTTCGCCGCACGGAACGGGTCGAGCTGCGTGGTGGTGAAGTCGGGGAGGAGGAGCATGTCCGACTCGTGGATCGACTGGAAGCCGCGGACGGACGAGCCGTCGAACGCGAGGCCTTCCTCTGCGAGGTCCGTCGTCAAGGACTTTGCCGGAATGGAGAAGTGCTGCTGAATGCCGGGCAGGTCGCTGAACCGGACGTCGACGTACTCGACGTTCTCCTCGGCTATGAATTTGATGACCTCTTCGGCCGTGCTGAACGCCACTCTGTTTGCTCCTTCAGTTCGGTTCCCAGCCCAGAATGCACATGGATATTTCGTGCCTCGTCGACCAGACGCTATGGATCAGGTGTTGCCCAATGGTCAAGCTTGTGTTTCGCCAGTGTTACACGTGCAGTCAGGGACGCGATCACCCTGCCCGGACGAAGCGGCGCCGGTGTGACCGAGCGCACTCATCCTGCCACCGTGCTGGTGGGTTCGCGACTTGGGGGAGGACTTCCGCGACCGGAACCGGCCAAGCGGGGCATATTCTGGGGACATGGCACGGATAACGGGCGAATGGCTCAACGGGCCGTCGGCTGCCCTCCCGCACGACGGACCGAACGCGACGCCGAAGTATCGCGGTGAACGACTCGGGCTCCCCGAGAACGGTCCGGGCTCGCTTGCCCTGTCCGGTCGAAGGGTTGCCGCGTTGACGATCGACTGGCTGATGGCTCTCGGAATTTCGGCGCTCATCGTCGGCAGCGGCGGACTCGGCACCAGCATTTCGACGATCACCCTCCTCGTTTGGGCGGTGATCGGCGTCGTCGGCGTGACGTTGTTCTCCTACACACCGGGACAGCTCGTCGTCGGTATTCAGGTCGGACGCATCGACAATGTGCCGCGCGTCGGCGTGGTCCGCGCGATCGTTCGGACGTTGCTGCTCGCGCTTGTCGTGCCGGCGGTCATCACCGACGTCGAAGGCCGCGGTTTCCACGACCGCCTGTCGAAGACGGTCGTGGTCCTCGCTCGCTGAGCCGGGTCAGCTCGCTGAGTCAGGTCAGCTCGCTGCAGTCACGTCAGCGGCGGCGGATCGTCCGCTGTACGCCCTTCATCTTCGCTCCGCCGGGCAGCGGTCCCTTCGGAAGCGCCGGTCCGCCACGGGCGCCGAGGGCCGACAAGCGGGATTCGATGTTGTCCATCCGCTTGGTGTCGATGTTGTTCGGCAACTTCATCAGGTACTTCTGCAGGTCCTTCAATGCGACCTGGCCTTCGTCGTTGCCGATGATCACGTCGTAGATCGGCGTGTCACCGACCAAGCGAGCGGTCTTCTTCTTCTCCTGCGCGAGCAGGGTTTTGACGCGGTGCGGTGCACCTTCGGCAACGAGGATCACGCCCGGCTTACCGATGACGCGGTGCACCGCGTCCATGTGCGCAGTACCGACCACCGCAGAGTTGACGCGCCATGCGCCCTTCAGGTTGTCGAGCACCCACGCGGCCGCGCCGGCCTGCCCCTCGGCCTTGCTGTAAACGGTCTTTTGAACGCGGCGCCCGAAGATAATGAATGCCAGCAGCACGCCGATGAGAATGCCGAGCGGCAGCAGGAAGAACAGCCCGCCGACGAAAATTCCGATCAGGACGAACACGACAACCGAAGCGACGAAGGCTCCGATCATCCAGGGCAACAGCAGCTTGTCTTCTTTGCGCTGCAGGTTGAAGGCCTGCCAGAGCTGTGACCTGCGCTCTTTCGACGCCTGCTTCTTCGCTGCCTTTGCCGCAGCCTTCGCTTCCTTGCTGGGCTTAGCACCCTTGCCGTTCGCCATGCCACAAGCCTAACGCCATGGCGGCAGCGAAATTCCGGTGAGTACTACCGCGCGCTCGCGAGGCGGGAGATCAGCGAACTGGCCTCTTGGGACGCGCTGCCTTCCTGCGCCAGATGTGCGAGATCGGGGGAGATCTGCCGGCCATGATGGGCCATCGCCTGCGCGTAGAGCCGGCCTGCGCGGTAGGACGACCGGACCAGCGGACCGGCCATGACACCGGCGAACCCGAGTGCCCGTGCAGTGTCGGAGTGCTCGACGAACTCCTCCGGCTTCACCCACCGCTCGACCGGATGGTGGCGCGGCGACGGGCGCAGGTACTGGGTGATCGTGATGATGTCGCAGCCTGCCTCGTGAAGATCCTGCAGCGCGGCCGTGACCTCGTCCGGCGTCTCGCCCATACCGAGGATGAGGTTCGACTTGGTGACGAGGCCGTCTTCGCGCGCAGCCGTGATGACGTCGAGCGAACGCTGGTAGCGGAACGCGGGCCGGATCCGTTTGAAGATGCGGGGCACTGTTTCCAGGTTGTGCGCCAATACCTCTGGACGGGACTCGAAGACTTCGGCCAGCAGCTTGGGGACCCCGTTGAAGTCCGGGATCAGCAACTCGACGCCCGTGCCCTGGCAGGCGTCGTGAATTCGGCGGACCGTCTCGGCGTAGAGCCACGCACCGCCGTCTTCCAGATCGTCGCGCGCGACGCCCGTGATCGTCGAATACCGGAGGCCCATCTGCTGGACGCTCTCGGCAACTCTCCGCGGTTCGTCACGGTCGAGGTCGGCCGGTTTGCCCGTGTCGATCTGGCAGAAGTCGCAGCGCCGCGTGCACTGTTCACCGCCGATCAGGAACGTGGCCTCGCGGTCTTCCCAGCACTCGTAGATGTTGGGGCAACCTGCCTCTTCGCAGACGGTGTGCAGGCCCTCACGTTTCACCAAGCCCTTGAGTTCTGTGTACTCCGGACCCATCTTCGCTCTGGTCTTGATCCAGCCGGGCTTGCGCTCGATCGGGGTCTCGGCATTTCGCACTTCGAGTCGCAGCAGCTTTCGCCCCTGGGGAGCGGAACCCGCTCCTTGGTCGTTTCGCGCCTCGATGCTCACTCGCACTCACCTTCAGAATTCGGTGTTCGGTTCAGGTCTTCGATGGTAAGCGTGCTGCCAAATCGTGTGTGGCGACGGGAAGCAGGCCATCGAGCGCTTCCGTCACCGCAACGGCAACTCGGTCGACGACGTCGTCGACCGTCACATCACGGCCCAGTTCATCAGTTAACGACGTCACGCCTGCGTCGCGTATTCCGCACGGCACGATCGTGTCGAAAGCGTCGAGCTTCGAATTGCAATTCAGCGAGAAGCCGTGCAGCGTCACGCCGCGTTGCACTCGCACGCCGATCGCCGCGATCTTGCGCTCGGGCTTCCAGCGACCATCGGTCGACGCCGTCAGCCACACGCCCGAACGGCCCTCGACTCGGCCGCCCGCGATGCCGAAATCTGCACACACGCTGATGAGTGCCTCCTCGAGAAGGCGGACATAGCGAACGACGTCGATCGGTTCCGCGAGCTTGACGATCGGGTAGCCGACGAGCTGCCCGGGGCCATGCCAAGTGATCTTGCCGCCGCGGTCCACATCGATCACCGGAGTGCCGTCGATCGGACGATCTTCGAGGGAGGTCCGTCGGCCCGCCGTGTACACGGACGGGTGCTGGAGCAGCAGCAGACGATCTGCACCGACGTCGATGGCACGGTCCGCTGCGATTTGCCGTTGCAGTTCCCACGCTTCGACGTAATCGATCATGCCGAGCCGATCGACAACTATCGGCTCGTTCGACGATCGGGCTGATCCGCTCATATCACGACTCTAACCGGGTCGGAGGAGTACTCGCCGGTAGCGTCAGCTGCATCAATGTCAGATCCAACCAGCGGCCGAACTTCACACCGACCTCCGGCAACTGCCCCACGATTCGAAAGCCGAACTTCTCATGTAGCGCGATCGACGTCGTGTTCGCTGTTTCGATCCCGGCGACGACGGCATGGATTCCGGCCGCTCCTGCACGCCTGAGCAATTCGGTCAACAACAGGGACGCGATACCGCGCCTGTGGAAGTCGGCGGCGACATAGACCGAGTTCTCGACGGTGTACCGGTACCCGGACTTCGGTCGCCATGGACCGTACGTCGCATAACCCGCGACGACCTCGTCGACAATGCAGACGAGGACCGGGAAGTCTGCCGCCCGGCGCTGCTCGAACCACGCGAGCCGGTCGGCGAGGTCGACCTGCTGCTCATCCCAGATCGCCGTACTTTCGGCGATCGCGTTGTTGTGGATGTCGAGAATTGCCGGCAGGTCGTCGATCTCGGCGTCACGGATCAGCACTAGCGGTTGGCCGCTTCCAGTGCTTCGCCGATCGTGTTGTGCGAGAACTCGAATCCGGCTGCTTCCAGCGCGGCCGGAATCACTCGCGGACCGTGCAGCAACTCCTGGGCGATCTCACCCAGTGCCGCCGACAGCAGAAATCGCGGCACGATCAAGGGCGCGGGGCGATGCATGGCCTTCGACATCGCGCGGTTGAACTGAGCGTTGGTGACCGGTGCCGGTCCCACGAGATTGACGGGTCCGGAGATCGAGTCGTTCGCCAGCACGAACTTGATCGCGTCGATCTCGTCGGCGAACGATATCCACGGCACGTACTGGCGGCCACTTCCGAGGCGGCCACCGAGTCCGACCGAATAGAGCAGCCGAAGTTGGCTGAGCATGCCGCCACGACGCGTGAGAACCGATGCGCTGCGCAGCAGCACGGTGCGCGCACCGGCTGCCTGCGCGGGCGCAGTCGCAGCTTCCCAATCGCAGCAGAGGGTGGGCAGGAAGCCCGAACCCGCAGGGCTGCGCTCGTCGACTATCCGGTCGCCGGTATCGCCGTAGTAGCCGGCACCGCTGGCGTTCAGCAGAATCGGCACGCCCAAGGCCGCGACCTCGTTGGCGAGGACGTCGGTCGGGGTGATGCGGCTGTCGCGCAACTGCTGCTTGACCGCGCCGGTCCACCGCTTTTCGTTGACGCCCATGCCGCACAGGTTCACCACGGCGTCGGCACCGCGCAGTGCGATCGGATCGATGATCGCCTGCGCCGGATCCCACTGGTACTCGTCGGCACCAGCGGGAGGTCGGCGAACCAAACGGACAACGTCGTGCCGGTCATGACGCAGCGCCGCAACCAGGGCAGTACCGATCAGGCCGGACGAGCCGGCTATGGCGATCTTCATACAGCCGCTACAGGCCCAGGTCTGCCTCGAACGATGCCTCTTCGAGTCGGTGCCTGATCGTTGTGAGGAAGCGGCCGGCATCGGCGCCGTCGACCAGTCGGTGGTCGTAGGTCAGCGGCAGGTAGCACATCGAGCGCACGCCGATCGATTCGTTGCCGAACTCGTCGGCGACGACGACCGCGCGCTTCACGATCGCCCCTGTGCCGAGCATTGCTGCCTGCGGCGGAACCAGGATCGGCGTGTCGAACAACGCGCCCGCACTGCCGATGTTGGTGATCGTGAACGTGCCACCCGACAGTTCGTCGGGCTTGAGTCCACCGGTTCGCGCACGACCGGCCACGTCTGCAATCGCGCGCGCCAGGCCGGCGAGTGAGAGGTCGCTCGCGTTGTGGATCACGGGGGAGAGCAGACCCTGTTCGGTGTCGACCGCGATACCGAGGTGAACGGCTGCGTGGTAGGTGATCTGCTTGTTCGGCTCGTCGTAGCTGGCGTTCACGTTCGGGTGCACGCCGAGTGCCTCGACGACCGCCTTCGCGAAGAACGGCAGGAACGTCAGATTGACACTCTCGCGTTCCTTGAACGCGTTCTTCGCCTTGGTGCGAAGCGCGGCGATCCGGCTGACGTCGACCTCGTGAACCTGCGTCAACTGTGCGGTCGTCTGCAGGGACTCACGGGTCTTGATCGCGGTGATCTGACGAATGCGGTTCGCCTTCTGCGTCGTTCCGCGCAGTGCGGCGACCTCTGGGCGTGCCTGCGCAGCAGCGGGCTTCGCGGCAGGCTTGGACTCGGCAGCCGGGGGAGCGGCGGCGGGTTCGGGTGCCTTCTTCGATTCGGCAGCGGCGAGCACATCCTGCTTGCGGATGCGTCCGCCGACCCCGGTGCCCTTCACTGCCGACAGGTCGACGTCGTTCTCCGCGGCGAGCTTGCGCACGAGCGGCGTGACGTAGGGCGAGCCGTCGCTGGATTCGGCCGCGGGTGCCGATTCTTCCTTGGGCTCGGGCTTGGCTTCCTTTTTGGGCTCAGCCTTGGGTTCGGGCTTCGCCTCTTGCTTGGGCTCGGGTTGTTTGGGTTCGGGCTCCGGTTCCGGCTCGGGCTCTGGTTCCGGTTCGGGCTCAGGTTCCTTCTTCGACTCGGCGGGCGAGCCCGAGCCGACCACGGCGAGTTGGCCACCGACCTCGACGACGTCGTCTTCTTCGGCGGTGATTTCGAGCAGCGTGCCCGCGACAGGAGATGGGATTTCGGTGTCGACCTTGTCGGTCGACACTTCGAGGAGAGGTTCGTCGACCGCGACCTCGTCGCCGACCGCCTTCAACCAGCGGGTGACGGTGCCTTCGGTCACGGACTCGCCGAGCGCGGGCATGGTGATCGGAGTACCCGATCCGCCACCCGAGGACTTCGGCTTCTCGTCCTGCTTGGGCTCATCTTCCGGCTCCGGCTCCGGCTCGGGCTCGGGTTCCGGTTCGGATTCCTGCTCGGATTCGGGCTCGCTTGCGGCCTCGTCGGCCGAGTCGCCGGAATCGTCGGAGTCGCTGCCGCCCTCTTCCGCGTCACCGATAACGCCCAGTTCGCCGCCGACCTCGACGACGTCGTCTTCCTGCGCGGTGATCTTGGTGAGAACGCCGGCCGCGGGAGACGGAATTTCAGTGTCGACCTTGTCCGTGGACACTTCGAGTAACGGTTCGTCGACTTCGACGGTGTCGCCTTCTTGCTTCAGCCATCGAGTCACCGTCCCCTCAGTGACGCTCTCGCCAAGAGCTGGCATTTCAACGGAGAAGGCCATGACAGTTGACTCCTCGAAGGGTTGAGTTCGGTAGCCAGGCGGACGACTCCTGGTCGTCCACCATTGTGCTTTGCGATTGTGTTTCGTGCGGGCACTTGCTGCGATCTTCATCCTTGCATCCCGCCGAATCGCAAGCGCGCGCGGACCGGTCGAATTCGATGGAGGTCTGCGCCGTGATATTAGGGAGGCGGACCGAAGGGCGACGCCGAAGATCGTTCCGAGCGAACCACTGGCACCATGGTGTGAACGCTCGTCGTGCGGACGGAAGGGAGGCGAGGGTGGGGTTGTTGGATCGCTTCTCGCGGCGCGGAGGCAAGCAGGCCGGAGTCGCCGGCAAAGATGCGGCATACCTGGCCGACTGGGTACGCACGCACATCGGTGTCGAGGGATACATCGAACCCAAGACGACGGTGACCGACGTGACCGCTGTACTGATCGCAACCGACGGCGAATGGACGCGCCGGATCGTCGGGGAGAAGGGCGCGCATCGACTCGCGAAAGACCTCGGGATCCCGGTGTACGACGTTCGTAAAACTGGCTATCCGCAACGAATGCGCGACTACGACGCGCGCAAGAAGATCGAGCGCCGACGCCAGGCCGAGGGCTAGGCCAGGAACTCGACAAGAGCGTCGGCGAGCACATCTGGTGGGACGACGTGTTCGTGGCCGGGCAGCACGAGAAGGCGTCCGGCAGGGAGCGCGTCGGCGATCCGGCGATTGATGTCGATCATCCATGCCGGACTTGCACCACCTGCAAGCACGAGGGCGGGCACGGATACACCTTCAGCTTGCTGCTCCGGAGTTCTACCGTCCCGGCTGTCTGCGCCGGTCAGCGCGTAGTCGTAGATAACCGTCGGCGCGTGCGCGAGCAGCGCGGGATCGTGTGCCAGCTGCTCGACGATCTCGGGCGGCATCCCCGTCGATGACAGAAACAGGTCGACGACCTCGCGGCGGCGGCCCTGCGCGAGCAGTGCGCGTATCTGTTCGGCCTCGTCCATTTCTGCGCGGCGCTCCTCGGCGGAGCCGGATCCGAACGGCGCCTCGTGGAGCACGATCCTGTCGACGGGGAGGCCACGCGCTGCGGCATGCAATACGAGTGCGGCACCCGAGGAGTGTCCGTAGAGCGCTGCCGTTCCGCCGGCGGCTTCGATGAGGGCGGCGATGTCTTCGACCTCACGCTCGATGGCATAGGGCGCGGTGTCGCCGCTTGCGCCGCGTCCGCGCCGGTCGTAGTTGAGCACGGTGCTGTTGCGTGCGAGTGCGACCGCGGTCGGGTGGTAGGTCGCGCCGCCCTGCAGCGCGCCCGCGACCACGATGATGGTTTTGCCGGCACCGAGGCGTTCGAAAGCGATCCGGGTGCCGTCCGCCGACGTGACCTGCTCGTCCATGGCGTCTCCTGAAAAATAGTACTGGACCGTACAGTACCCAACCGAGTACTGTACGGTCCAGTACTTGAGGAGAACTCGTGGCTGAGCAACACGGAGAGCAGATGGGGCGGTCGGCGACGAAGCGGCGGTCGATCCTGACAACGGCCCGAACGCTTTTTCTGCATAAGGGATTCGACGGCGTGAGCATGGACGAGGTCGCGGCGCTTGCCGCGGTGTCGAAGCAAACGGTCTACAAGCAGTTCTCCGACAAAAAGTCGCTGTTCGTGGCCGTCGTGACCGGCGACATCAACGAAACCGAAGCGCTTACACACGACATGGTCGCCGCGCTCGCCGGCAGCACGGACCTCGCCGAGGACCTTCGGGAGTTCGCACGCCACCATGTCGTCGAGGTGACGCGGCCGCACTTGATCGCGCTGCGGCGGATCATGATTGCGGAGGCGGAGCGGTTCCCCGAGTTGGCGAAGACGTGGTACGCCAGCGGCCCCGAGCGCGCTCATGCTGCATTTGCAGAATTGTTCGAGGGTCTTCACCGTCGCGGCTTGCTCAGGGTCGACGATCCCGACCTTGCAGCCCAGCACTTCAACTGGCTGATCCTGTCGACCCCGCTGAACAAAGCGATGTTCGACGCAACGGTGCAGTTCACTGCGCATGAACTGCACCGCTACGCCGATGAGGGAGTGCGCGTGTTCCTCGCCGCCTACGAGGCGGCCTAACCGTTCGCCGCGACGTCTTCGAGGACGGCGATCAGCGTGCGCACGGGGACTCCGGTGCCGCCCTTACTGATGTAGCCGAACGGGCCACCGGTGTTGTATGCGGGCCCAGCAATGTCGACGTGCGCCCAGGCGACGCCTTCGGGCACGAATTCCTTGAGGAAGATGCCCGCCGAGAGCATGCCGCCCCACCGGTGGTTCGTGACGTTCGCGAGGTCGGCTACGCGGGAATTCAAGTCGGCGCGCAGCTCATCGGGAAGCGGCATGGGCCACCCGTTCTCGCCGACCTCCTGCGAAATTCGGGCGACGCGGTCACGGAACTCGTCGGTACCCATCACACCCGGAGTCCGAGTCCCCAGCGCGACCATCTGCGCGCCCGTGAGCGTTGCTGTGTCGATGAGGTACGCGGGGTCGTCGGCGCACGCACGCACTATGGCGTCCGCGAGAATCAGCCGGCCCTCGGCGTCGGTGTTGATCACCTCGACCGTCGTGCCGCCGTACTGGGTCAGGACATCGCCCGGTCGCTGGGCCGTGTCGGATGGCATGTTCTCCGCCATCGGAACGGTCGCGGTGACGTTTACGTCCAGGCCGAGCTTTGCTGCCAATGCGACGGTCGCGATGACAGCGGCGGCGCCCGCCATGTCGGAGGTCATGTTTTCCATGCTCGCCGCCGGCTTGATCGAGATGCCGCCTGTATCGAATGTGATGCCCTTGCCGACGAGGGCTACCAGCGGCGCGTCGGACTTGGCGCTCGCGTACTTCAGACGGACCAGACGGGGGAGCCGCGACGAGCCCTTGCCGACGCCGAAGATGCCGCCGTAGCCGCCCTGCTCGAGTGCCTTGTCGTCCAGTATCTCGACCTCGAGGCCAGCGGCCTTGCCGATCGCCTGCGCACGGCTCGCGAATTCCGCGGGATAGAGATGACTCGGCGGTGTGTTCACGAAATTGCGGGCAGTCGCGACTGCCTCGGCGATCGCGACCGACCGGGCGAGCGTGGCGTCAGCTTTTTTGGCCGTGCTCAATAGTTCGACGCGGCCGACCGGCTTCGCGTCGTCGTCGGGCGCAGATTTCGCCTTGAATTCCGAGAAGGTGTACGCACCCAGATAGAAGCCTTCCGCGGCGGCGCCCAGATCCACTGCCGACAGCGTGGTCGCGGCGGTGCCGACCCCGGTCAACGAACGTGCGGCAATGCCTGCCGCTTTGCGGACCTTTTCAGCGGTCACGCCGTCGGCCTTGCCCAGGCCGACCGCGACGACACTTCCAGCCGAAAGCGCCGTGGGTGCGGGGATCCGTGTGAGTTCGTCGGCCTTGCCCTTCGCACCGACGGCTGTCAGCGCTGCGACGAGATCTGCGACGACATCGTCCGCAACGAAGCCATCGCCGACCACAGCGGTCGGGCCGTCTTCGCCGGAATACAGACCGATCACGAGAACATCGGCACCGTCCGAGAGCGAACCGGCGATCGCGAGCTCGGGCCCGAGGGGCGACGATTCGGTGACGTTTTCGGAACTCACGGCGACTCCTTGCGTTGGCGGCAGGTGCAACGACCAATGCTAGCGAGGGTGCACGACAGGCCATTTGGTCAGCGCACTGTTTGTGTCTGCCCCGTCGACTAGCGTGCTGCACTATGACCGACGCCGACCTGCTCCAAGGTCCTATCCACGCTGTCCATGCAGAACTGGGCGCGACCTTCGCCCCCTTCGGTGGCTGGGCGATGCCCGTCTCCTACTCCGGAACTGTCGCCGAGCACACCGCGGTACGGACGACGGTCGGTCTGTTCGACGTCAGCCATCTCGGAAAGGCGACCGTATCCGGTCCCGGCGCAGCCGAATTCGTCAACTCGGCGCTGACCAACGATCTCGGCCGAATCGGTCCGGGCAAGGCGCAATACACCCTGTGCTGTGCACCGGACGGCGGCGTGATCGATGATCTCATCGCGTATTACGTGGCTGCCGACGAGATCTTTCTCGTGCCCAACGCCGCCAACACTGCTGCTGTTGTTGCTGAGTTGAAAGCAGCTGCCCCCGAGGGGATTTCGGTAGTGGATCAGCATCGTGACTACGCGGTGTTCGCTGTCCAGGGACCGAAGTCGACCGATGTGCTGAAAGCCCTCGGGCTGCCGACCGACATGGCGTACATGGCCTACGACGATGCGACCTGGGACGGTGTGCCCGTGCGAGTCTGTCGGACCGGGTACACCGGCGAGCACGGGTACGAGCTGTTGCCCGCGTGGGCCGACAGCGAGCGTCTGTTCCGCGCCTTGCTGACGGCTGTCGGTGCGGCGGGTGGGGAACCTGCAGGTCTCGGCGCGCGCGACACCCTGCGGACTGAGATGGGCTACCCCCTGCACGGGCACGAACTGTCCCTCGAAATCTCGCCGTTGCAAGCGCGCTGCGGCTGGGCGATCGGGTGGAAGAAACCCGAATTCTGGGGCAGCGCCGCGCTCGCGCAAGAGAAGGCAGATGGTCCGCGGCGCAAGTTGTGGGGGCTGCGCGCGCTGGACCGTGGCGTGCTCCGTCAGGGGCAGTCCGTCCTGCGTGACGGAGCACCGGTCGGGGAGACCACATCGGGGACTTTTTCACCGACGCTGAAGGTCGGAATCGCGCTCGCGTTGATCGATTCCGATCCTGGTGTCGGGCCGGGAGACGAGGTCGAGGTGGACGTGCGCGGCCGCCGTCTGCGCTGTGCGGTGATCAACCCGCCGTTCGTGGAGGTCAAGACCAAGTGACTTCGGCGCGAGAGTTGACCAACACGTTGGATACGATTGGGTCATGACCGTTGCTGTCGAATTCACGCGCGCCCCGCACCCGTCTCCGTCCACGGCGGAGCAGCGTGCCGAAATCCTCGCGGCGCCAGGATTCGGCAAGCACTTCACCGACCATATGGTCGAGATCGACTACTCGGCAACCAGTGGCTGGTCCGCGGGCCAGACCTTGCCTTACAGCCCTATCCAGCTCGACCCGTCGGCGATGGTGCTGCATTACGGACAAGCGATCTTCGAGGGCTTGAAGGCGTACCGCCAGCCCGATGGTGGCATCGCGTCGTTCCGGATCGATGCGAACGCTCGACGCTTCCAGACGTCTGCGCGCCGGATTGCGATGCCGGAGATGCCTTCCGAGCTGTTCATAGAGTCGATCCGGGAACTCGTCGACGTCGATCACGACTGGGTGCCCGCGGCCGGTGGCGAGGACGCGCTCTACCTGCGTCCCTTCATGTTTGCGACGGAGGTCGGGCTCGGCGTTCGGCCGTCGACCCACTACCGGTACCTGTTGCTGGCTTCGCCCGCCGGTGCGTACTTCCCGCGCGGCGTGAAGCCGGTCAGCGTCTGGCTCTCGACCGAGTACGTTCGCGCGGCGCCCGGCGGCACTGGCGCGGCCAAGTTCGCGGGCAACTATGCCGCATCACTCGTTGCCCAGGCGCAGGCAGCCGAGCAGGGCTGTGACCAGGTCGTCTGGCTCGACGCGATCGAGCGCCGGTACGTCGAAGAGATGGGTGGAATGAACCTGTTCTTCGTCTTCGGGTCAGGTCCGGACGCGCGACTCGTCACACCCGAACTCTCTGGCTCGCTACTGCCGGGCATCACCCGCGATTCGTTGCTGACGTTGGCGACCGATGCCGGTTTCGCCGTCGAAGAGCGCAAGATCGCGACCGAAGAGTGGCAGAAGAAGGCGAAGTCGGGGGAGATCACCGAGGTGTTCGCGTGCGGCACCGCCGCCGTCATCACACCGGTCGGTTCGGTCAAGTACGCGGACGGTGAATTCACCATCGCGGACGGCGAACCCGGCGACGTGACCATGGCCCTGCGCGACACCCTCACCGGAATCCAGCGCGGAACTTTCGCCGACATCCACGGGTGGATGACAAAGCTGCGCTAGAAGTCAGCCCATCATCATTTGCCACTGCTCGAGCGAGCGCGGCCGGAACACGTAGTTGGTGTCGCGCACCGTCGACAGAGCTGCGCTCGGGTCCGTCGAGTACCAATGTCCCGGGAAGACGGTCGGGTCGCCGTCGAGCTTCGCGAGGTTCTGCAAACTCCGGAACATCTCGTCGGAATCGCCACCCGGAAAATCGGTGCGACCACACCCCTCGAGAAAGAGGGTGTCACCAGCGACCAGTCGGCCGTCGAGTAAGAAGCATTGGCTGCCCGGCGTGTGGCCCGGTGTGTGCAGCAGTTCGATGTCGATTGCACCGACGCTGACCTTGTCGCGGTGTGCGTGCCCGGTGAGATCGTTCTCGGATATCCCGGTGACCTGAGAAACCCATTTCACCTCATGCTCGTTGACGTGCACGGGTACTCCGACACGATCGAGCAGTTGGGCGAGGCCGGGCAACTTGAACCCCATCATTTCGCCGCCGACGTGGTCGGGGTGATGGTGGGTGACGAGAACGCCGGACAGCCGCATGCCGTCCGCTTCGAGCGCGTCGACAAGGTCGCCGGCAGCGTAGGCGGGGTCTACGACGAGGCAGTCGCCTGTCTCGCGGTCGCCGATCAAATACGCGAAGTTGCGCATCTGGGTGGCGATCGGATCGCCGACGGCCCAATCGCGGCCGGCCAGCATTTGACGGAAATAGAGGCGATCGGACATCCGTCGACTGTATCTGTGCGCGGTGGGCGGTCAGATCCCGGCGGTCAATCCGGCCGCGGTTACCGACACGGCGATCTCGATGGTCGCGCCAAGGACGTCGCCGCTCAGCCCGCCGAACCGGCGGATGCAATGCTGCGCGACGGCCAATGACGCGACCAATCCGAGCAGTACGACGAGCGGTCCCTGCCACACCGAGTCGGTGGACCACACCGAGACCGCTATCACGACCGCCGACCATGCCGCGCCTACGCCGATCGGTTGCGTACCGGCGACAAGGGCGCCGAATCCGGTGTCATCGGCGGCCGCGACGCCGCGTCGGCACGCGAGGACGACCGCCACACGACCGGCCGCTACCGCCACCGCCAGCGCAAGCCACGCGTCAGCCGAAACGAGGACGCCGAACGAGACTGCTTGCACACCAACCGAAATCACGATCGCGGCGACACCGAACGGGCCGCACCCGCCCGACTTCATAACGTCACGGGCGCGCTCGGGCGGGCCGTAGCAACCGAGGCCGTCGAAGGTGTCGGCGAGGCCGTCGACGTGCATTCCCCGGGTGCTCAACGCCAACGCTGCGACAACGCCGAATCCAACGAGCAGGGGATCGAGCCCGGCGGCACCGAGCAGCCACGCAAGACCTGCGGCGACTGCGCCGAGTACAGCGCCGACGACTGGGACCCACGCAATTGCTCGGGCGCCGGTTCCGCGATCGACAGTCGACGGACCGCCGACAGGCAGGACTGTCAGCCACGAGAACGCGAGCCGCGGGCCGGTCACTGGTCGGTGATCACTGTTTGTCTGTCACTCCGGCATCGCCGAACGTCGCCATCTCGGCGAGAGTGGCGATCGCCGCGTGCAGGACCGGCAGTGCAACCAGAGCGCCCGAACCCTCGCCCAGTCGCATGTCGAACTCGACCAACGGCTCGAGCCGAAGTTGACGAAGCGCCAGCGTGTGCGCGGGTTCGGTCGAGCGGTGTCCCGCTACCCACCAGGCCTTGGCGCCCGGTGCGAGATCCTCGGCGACCAACGCGGCCGCGGTAACGACGACGCCGTCGAGAATCACCGGCGTCCGTCGGATCGCAGCCTGCGCGAGAAAGCCTGCCATCGCGGCGAAATCGGCACCTGCCGCGACCCGCAACAACGTCACGGGTGCCTTCGCGACCGGACGAGCGCGTCGCATAGCGTCCCTGATTGCGGCTGTCTTGCGGCTCCAGGCGGCGTCGTCGATTCCAGTGCCTCGCCCGACAACAGCAACGGGCTCGCTGTTGGTCAAGGTAGCGATCAACACCGCTGCCGGTGTGGTGTTGCCGATTCCCATGTCGCCGGCGATGAGGAGGTCCGCACCGGAGTCGACCTCCTCGTCGGCGATGTCGCGTCCCGCCTGAATCGCCTGCTCGGCCTCGTCCTGGCTCAGCGCATCTTCGGTTGTGATCGTTCCCGACGATCGCCTGACCTTGTGTGCGGAAATCGATGCGTCGGTGTCACCGTCGACGGCAATGTCGACGACCCGAACGCTCGCGCCGGCCACCGTGGCGAAAGCATTCACGGCGGCGCCGCCCGCGAGAAAGTTGCCGACCATCTGTGCAGTGACCTCGCTCGGAAAGGCCGAGACCCCGGTGCGCGCCACGCCGTGATCGCCGGCGAAGACGACAACCCGCGGACGCGCGAAAGCGCGTGGGGGACAAGCGCCCTGGCACGCCGCGATCCAGTTACCGAGCTGTTCGAGTCGGCCCAGCGCTCCGGCAGGCTTCGTGAGTTGAAGTTGCCGGGCCTCTGCCTGCTTCCGGATCAGGTTGTCCGGCGGTGAGATCGGTGGAAACGCTGTCACGCGAAAGGCCTTTCATTTCAGCCGCATGGGCAAGCCCGCGACAACGAACACGACTTCGTCGCAGACGCTCGCGAGGCGTTGGTTGAGTGTGCCGAGCTCGTCGCGAAACAGCCTGCCCGACGTGGTCGCCGGGATGACGCCCTGCCCGACCTCAGGGCTGACCAGTACGAGGCGTTCACTGTAATCCGCAACGGCGCTGACAAGATCGACGGTGTCGACAGTGCCGCGCGGCAGCTCCCACGCGGCAGCCGAATCGATCTCGGCAGTCAGCCACGTTCCGATGTCGTCGACGAGGGTGGGGGAGTCGACTGCGCGCAGGGCCGCTGCCAGATCGGTGTCTTCGACGACGGACCACGTGCTGGGTCGCCTGGCCCGATGGGCAGCGATGCGGCGCTGGAAATCGTGGTCGGCGGCATCGACGCGCGCGGTGGCGATGTAGCGAACAGCCGATCCGGCAACGCTGGCCAATTGCTCGGCGTGCGCCGACTTTCCTGAACGCGCTCCACCCAGGACGAGTGTCCGGAGTGGCCGGTCGGCGGAAAGCACGAGGTTAGACGCTACCAACCGGTGCTGTCTGGTTGCCGAAGCGGCGACGATAGTCGACCGGTGGAAGGCCGACGACCCGGTTGAAGTGATGGCGCAGCAATGCACCGGAGCCGAATCCGGAGCGGCTCGCAATGGCTTCCAGCCCCAAGTCGGTCTCCTCGAGCAGATGCTTCGCGCGGAGCACCCGCTGGTTCGTCAGCCACTTCACCGGTGTGGTTCCCGTCTCGGCGGCGAACTTTCTGGCGAACGTGCGCGTAGACATTGCTGACCGTGCGGCGAGGTCCTCGACGGTCAGAGGCAACTCCAGATTGGCGGTCATCCATTGCAGTATCGAGCTCAGGCTGTCCGAGCGGCATTCGACGATCGGCTGCTCTATGAACTGTCGCTGACCACCGTCGCGCTGCGGCGGCACGACCATGCGCCGAGCGATGGCGTTCGCGACGGAACTTCCGAGTTCGCGGCGGACGAGGTGCAGGCAGGCGTCGATGCCCGCCGAAGTTCCGGCACTCGTGATCAGGTTGCCGGCGTCGACGAACAACACGTCCGGATCGACGGTCGCCTTCGGGAACATCGCGGCGAGGTCGTCGGTGTAGCGCCAGTGCGTCGTGCACTTTCGGTCGTCGAGCAACCCGGCCGCGCCCGCGAGAAAGGCGCCGGAGCAGACGGTGAGCACGATGGCGCCGGCCTCGAATGCGTCCTGGATCGCTTCGATGATGTCGGGCGGATAGTTGCGGGTCTTCTTCGACGCGGGAATCGCAACGAGGTCGGCACCGCGCAACCCGTCCAGCCCGAACTCCGGCGTCACGGTCACCCCGGGGCTCGACACCTGCAATTGCACGCCCGGTTCTCTGCCGCACACGCGAAAGTCGATGGCGGGCAACCCGTCATCGGTTCGGTCGAGGCCGAAAACTTCGCAGACGACGCCCAGTTCGAACATTGTCGCGGGCTCGACCAGCACGGTGGCAACCGTCTTCAACATCCGTCCAGCCTAGTTGGCAGAATATTGATGCACAACGTCAGTTCAGCCACTTTCGGCAGGAAATCTATGAACGCAAACTTACTGCCATGAGTACTTCGACGTTCCCCACACACTCGCTCACCGGCTTCGTCGAGCGGTTTCGCGACTTCTTCCGGCCTAGCGGCTACATGGGCAGCGGTTACCCGGCCGACCGCGACGCCGAGCGGATGTTCGCCGAGGTCATTGCAGTCGACCGGCGCGGGCATGGTGAGTGCTAGACCGCGTCCCCGGGCTTCACGCGGGGCTTGGGCAGTCGCATCTTCTTAATCTGCGACGCCCGGGTGAACGCGTACCAGCCGAGTTTGAACCCGGTGTCGGTGGCGTCGGGGAAGCGCTCGCGAACCCGGCGGTTCACCATCTTCCCGAGGTAGAAACCCTCGCCGAGCATGAACAGCATCATGATCAACATGGCAAGGGTGACGATCGAACTCAGCACGGGGCTGATGAACATCGTCGCGATCAGAACCAGTGCGAGCGGCATGAACATGCCGACAAGGTTGCGTCGAGCATCGATGATGTCCCGGACGAACGCCTTGACGGGTCCCTTGTCGCGGGGCAGCAGATACTTGTCGTCGCCGGCCGCCATGCCAGCCCGGCGAATCTGCGCCGCCTCACGCCGCTGATTCGAAGCGGCTTTGCGATCCGCCTTCGAACCGCGATTGGCGCGTTTGCGGGCGCGCGCCTCCTTCGCCGTCCTGGGCGCAGGCGCAACGGGTCCGCGGCGACGCGCCTCCGCGTCCTTGCGCTTCGGCGTTGGACGCCCTTTTCCGAGGGAGACCGTCGCGGTCTCGGTCGACGATTCGGTTTCGGTGCTTCGGTCCGAGTCGTCGGAGCCACCTCGACGTAACAACTTCACGAGTCCAGGCTATGGGAAGTTTCTGGAAATGGAGAATTCGGACTTGGGGAGCGTCGACCAGGCGGCTGTCGTGAGGGCTTCTCGGGCGCTGGTTCGCCGGGCGCCTGTTCGGTGGGCGAACCTGCGTGCCGATCGTCGAGGGGGCTGTTGTTGTGGTGGTTCGTTGGCGGATGGTGCGCTGCGCGCCTGTTCGGTAGGCAACCTCACGCGGCCGGCGTCGACACACCGTCGAGCACTGTGGGAAGTGTCGCCCGTCTGTCATTTCGAGGAATAGGCGTAGCGGGAGTACCGTTGAAGCGTTCAGAGAGTTTGAACGCGCGTGCCTACAGGGAGAGTCCATGACTGTACAGAACGAGACCGCCACCACCACTCACGGCGTGAGCTTGAGCGATGCGGCTGCGGCCAAGGCCAAGGCTCTGCTCGACCAGGAAGGCCGTGACGACCTTGCGCTGCGGATCGCCGTGCAGCCCGGTGGCTGCGCCGGCCTGCGCTACCAGCTGTTCTTCGACGACCGGTCCCTCGATGGCGACCTGGTCAAGGATTGCAGCGGCGTATCGCTGATCGTCGACCGGATGAGCGCACCGTACGTCGAAGGCGCATCGATCGACTTCGTCGACACCATCGAAAAGCAGGGCTTCACGATCGACAACCCGAACGCGACCGGTTCTTGCGCCTGCGGCGACAGCTTCAACTGACGCTCGGGTCACACGCGAATATCTCCTCTCAACGAGGTCCTTCGATGAAGGGCCTCGTTGAATCATGTCCAACCTCTCGGCCGAGTAGCCTCTCTTGACGCCGCTTGCCCACTCGTGGGCCCTGCGTCGCTAAGCTCGAGTCAGACGTCGCCGGCCCGGTCTCGGGTCATTCACTGCTGAAAGGCCAACCCGCGTGACCATTGCCGTTTCTGGGTCCATTGCAACCGATCATCTGATGAAGTTCCCGGGGCGGTTCTCGGAGTTGTTGCTCGCCGACCAGCTCGAGCACATTTCGCTGAGCTTCCTGGTCGACGACCTCGTGGTCCGGCGCGGGGGAGTCGGGGGCAATATCGCGTACGCGATCGGGCAACTCGGCGGCGCGGCAGTGCTTGTCGGGGCGGTCGGTCCGGACTTCGCCGAGTACCAGACCTGGCTCGAGGCGTCGAATGTTGATTGCTCGGGTGTCCGTGTCTCGGAGACTGCGCACACCGCACGTTTCGTGTGCACCACCGACGAGTCGATGGCGCAGATCGCGTCGTTCTACCCCGGTGCAATGAGCGAAGCTCGCGATATCTCGATCGGCGACCTGTCCCCGGCACCCGATCTCGTGCTCATCGGCGCGAACGATCCGGACGCGATGGCGCGCCACACCGAAGAATGCCGCGCGCTCGGCATTCCGTTCGCTGCGGACCCGTCCCAGCAGTTGGCGCGACTGAGCGGCGAGCAGACAGCCGCATTGATCGACGGCGCCGCCTACCTGTTCACGAACGAGTACGAGTGGGGCCTGCTCCGCAGCAAGACCGGGCTCAGTGAGAACCAGGTCGCCGCGAGGGTCGGAATGCGCGTGACGACACTCGGCTCGAAGGGCGTGGAGATCGTCGATTCGGACGGCTCACTCGTGCGGGTATCGGTTGTACCGGAGAACGCGAAGGTCGACCCGACAGGCGTCGGCGATGGGTTCCGGGCAGGCTTCCTCACCGGGCACAGCCTGGGCCTGACCGTCGAGCGATCCGCCCAACTGGGGTCCCTCGTTGCGGTCCTTGTGCTCGAAACGACCGGCACGCAAGAGTGGACGTTCGATCGCGAGGTTGCGTTGCAGCGGCTAGCCGATGCGTACGGAGCGACGGCCGCAGAAGAGATCGGCAGCAGAGTCTGATGCCGAAAACAGTTGTCATCACCGGTGCGAACGCAGGCATCGGTCTCGCAACCGCGCACGATGTCGCCGCTCGCGGCGCCAAGGTGGTCATGGCGTGCCGGAACCTCGACAAGGCGAAAGCCGCGCGCGAAGAGATCCTGCAGCGCACGCCATCGGCCGACCTCGAAATTATTTCGCTCGATCTCTCTTCGCTGGACCACGTCCGGCGCTTCGCTGCCGAACTCGCGGAGAACAATCCGCAGATCGACGCCCTGATCAACAACGCAGGCGCGTCTCCGGTGGGCCAGCAGTTCACCGAAGACGGCTTCGAGATGCAATTCGGTGCAAACTATCTCGGGCCGTTCCTGCTCACCCACCTTCTGCTGCCGAACCTGAAGGCCGCCGAGTCGGGTGACGCGAGGATCGTCCACCTTTCCTCGATCGTGCACAACATCGGCGGTATCGATCCCGACACCTTCCGCGGGCGGAAGTTCTACTTCACGTTGACGGCGTACGCGCAGTCCAAGCTCGCGAACGCGATGTTCAACTACGCGCTCGCACGGCGCCTGCCGGAGGGGATCGCCACCAACGCGATGCATCCCGGCGGCGTCGACTCGGAGATCTACCGCGACCTGCCGAAGCCGATCTACAGCGTCTTTCGCCTCGCGCTCATCTCGGCAGACAAGCCCGCAAAGCTCAGCGCGGACCTCGCACTGGCGCCTGAGCATCGCGGCCGGACGGGCGATTTCCTGACTGCCCAGCGACCACTGCCGGTCAGCCGGACGGCACGAAACCTCAAAAAGCAAGAAGATCTGTACCTGCGGAGCTGCACTTTCGTTGGAATCGACCCGATTCCGCCGTCGGACCGGAAAAACTAGCTCTCGAGGTGTGAGAATGGCGCGGTGCCTGCGCCCTCAGGTGACGAAAGACGTCACCACGCCGCCCCGTTGCGCGAAACGCTCTCGCAGCTCCGGTTGCGGGAGTTGTTGAACGAGGTCCAGATCAGGATCGCCAAGGTCGTCGATGCCCGCGACCGAATGGACCGGCTGGTCGAAGCGATGCTGGTGGTCACGTCCGGCCTCGAGCTCGACGAGACGCTGCGGACCATCGTGCACACGGCGATCGAACTCGTCGATGCGCGCTACGGCGCACTCGGGGTGCGCGGGCAGGGGCACGAACTTTCGGAGTTTCTGTACGAGGGCATCGACGCGGCGACGCGCGAATCGATCGGACCGCTGCCTGCCGGTGGCGGTGTTCTCGGGCAGGTCATCGACCATCCCGAGCCGCTCCGCCTCGACGATCTGACCCAGCATCCGGCGTCGATCGGATTCCCGGTCAATCACCCGCCGATGACGAGTTTCCTCGGCGTGCCGGTTCGGATCCGGGACGAGGTCTTCGGCAATCTGTACCTGACGGAGAAGTCGAACGGCCAGTCCTTCACGGTCGAGGACGAAGTGATGCTGCAGGCATTGGCGTCTGCGGCCGGCGTCGCGATCGAAAATGCCCGACTCTACGAACGGGTCAGGACGCGGCAGCAGCTGATCGAGGCCACACGCGATATCGGAACGGAACTGCTCGCCGGGGCCGACGGCCCCACCGTCTTCAGGTTGATCACGCGTCTGGCAGCCGAACTGGCGCGCGCGGACACCAGTTTCCTTGCAGTGCCGGAAGATCCGACCCTGCCCGCCGCCGCGATCGTGGTGACCGAAGCGACGGGGCACGACAGCGACCGAATGATCCACATGCCCCTGTCGGTTTCTGGAACGCCGATCGGTCGCGCGTACCGTGACCGGGCCCCGAGCAGGTTCGAGGAGTTCGACAACCGCAACCCCGTGCTCGTCGACCACACCGGACCGGCCCTCGTGCTGCCGCTACGCGCGGCCGACAGTGCCAGCGGCATCTTGGTGATTCTCCGGCGCAAGGGTGCACAGCAGTTCTCGGACGACGAGTTCGAGACGATGATTACGTTCGCCGACCACGCCGCGCTGGCGTTGCAAATGTCGACCGCGCAACGGCAGATGCGCGAACTCGACGTTCTCACCGACCGCGACCGCATCGCGCGGGACCTGCACGATCATGCGATCCAGCTGATCTTCGCCGTCGGACTTTCGTTGCAGGGCACGGTCACCCGCGCTCAGTCGCCCGAGGTGCGGCGCCGCGTGCTGATTGCCATCGACGAATTGCAGGACGTCGTGCAGGACATTCGCAGCACGATCTTCGGTCTGCAGTCCGGACTCGCGGGGCCCGCGCGGTTGCGCGAACGGCTGGACCTGGCGATCGCGCAGTTGAAGCGAAACTCCGCGATCAAGGCCACACTGCATGTGAGCGGGCCACTTTCGATCGTCAATTCGACGCTTGCCGACGACGCCGAGGCGGTTGTTCGCGAGGCGGTGAGCAATGCCGTCAGACATTCGTGGGCAACGACGATCGCGGTGACCGTGACGGTCGACGAGTCGCTGACCATCGAAGTCACCGACAACGGCGGTGGCCTGCCTGCGACGTTGACGCGCAGCGGTCTCGACGATCTCGACGAACGGGCGCGTGCCGCGAAAGGCTCGTTCACGGTGCTTTCGGTACCCGGCGGTGGTGTGCACCTCGTGTGGACCGTGCCCCTCGGCTGATCGAGAAGGACGAAGGTCCCGTGCCGGAGGGACTTTGGTCCCATGACTCGGGGGTCCAAGTCCGCTGGAATAGCGCCGGGCAAGGGTGGAAGCTCTATCGGACACCCAATCGAGGGAGACCGCGCATTCAATGTCGATTTCCGATTTCCCCATGCATTTCGACCCCACCGTGGAATCCATCTACGCGTTCGACCTGATGAGCACCCCAGTTGTCAGTCTGCAATCCGGTGCTCAGCTGCATGAAGTGCTCGATGCCGTTATGGCGAGTGGGCTCGGCACCGTGCCGGTCCTCGACAACGCTGGAGCTGTGGTTGCCCTCGTCACCGAGGAATCGGTCGCCAAGGCAGAGATGCTCGGCCTGTGGTCGGGTGGAGTTAGCTGGTCCGACGTCACGCTCGCAAAACGGATGACAGCTGCGGTCTTCCACTTCGCCGAGCCGGCAGCCAGCGTCACCATCCACACGCGCCTGACCGACATCGTCGACGTGATGCTTTCCAAGGGACTGCGCGCCATTCCCGTCGTCAGCAACGGGCAACTGTGCGGAATGGTGAGCTGGCGGAACATCTTCGCGGCAATGATGCGAAGCCACGGCGGTTGAGTCCGGACCCTCGGGTGGGCTCGAAGGTCTAGCGTGGACGGCGTGCAGAGAACGTCGGAGTCCGAAGCTGCCGCACCGATCGCGTGTTCACTCGGGGCGGCAGATTACTCGGACCGGATCACGCAGTGGCGCACTGTGCTCGACGGCTGTGACGTCGACGAGGTGCCGGGCGGCGCACGCGCGACGCTGCCCGCCGACCGCGCAGCCGACCTCGCCGCCCTCGTGGTCGCCGAACGAGAGTGCTGCGTGTTCCTGGATTTCACGATGGTCTTCCGGGACCGCGCTGTCGAATTGACGGTGACAGCTCCGCCGGGCGCGGAGGTTCTGGTATCGGAGTTGATGCGGTGACGGTCGCGAAGTCGATCGCGCTGTTCGCGGTCGCCGCGGTGCTCGAGATCGACGGCGCGTGGCTCGTGTGGCAGGGGATTCGGGAGCACCGGGGCATGGTGTGGGCAGGCGTGGGTGTCTTGGCTTTGGGCGCATACGGATTCGTCGCAACGCTGCAGGCGGATGCGAATTTCGGCCGCATCCTCGCCGCCTACGGCGGCGTGTTCGTCGTTGGTTCGCTGGCGTGGGGAATGGTGTTCGACGGATTTCGGCCCGATCGCTGGGATGTGGTGGGTGCTGTAATCTGCGTGGTCGGCGTCGGGGTCATCATGTACGTCCCACGCGCGGGGTGAGCGCACGCAGCAGCACGCCGAGGAACGGCCGGTGATCGGGAACACCGTCGCGGCGGAAGGGCATCGAATCGCGTGAGGCCTGCAGCCAGTCGGCGCGGGTGACCGCTGTGAGGTCAAGCCGCCGACCTGACCGTGCCGCGACACGTTGCAGGAACAGCGTGCCCGTGCGCCCGTTGCCTTCTCGAAAGGGATGGGTGTGGTTGTAGAGGGCGTACAACTGGGCCAGCCGGTAGGCGAGCACGCTGTCGGTGCCTGTCGAGCCGGCGATCTCTGTTGCGGTAGTGATTATTTCGGCCATTCGCTCGTCGAGAATATCGACGGGCGCGAACCATGAGTCACCCTTTCGAATGTCGACGATGCGGAGCCGGCCTGCCCACGAATACACATCGGCGAAGAGTTCCTGATGCAGCACAAGGGGATCCGCGACGCCGTCGGGCGAAGTCGTGCGGGTGTGCATTCGCACCAGGCGGCCGGCGGTGCTGACGAACTCCAAGTGCTGCAGGGCAGCGGCGTCCTCGATGTCGAAGTTGTTGCGCAACACAGTAGTCCCGGGAATCAGGTAGGGCCTGCGCCGCGCGATGAGCTTTCGTTGTCGGTGCCCGTGGTTCTCGCGTGCCCGGCCGAGATACTTGCCCAGGTACGCGCCGTACAAGACGCGGCCAAGCAGCAGATCGACGAGGTCGCTGGTGTTCTCCGCGGTCGGGCTCCAGCCCTCGAGGGCCTCTGCTGCAATGGTTTGCAGCAGCGCGTCGCGTTGCTGCGCAGTGAGTCTCTGGTGCAGCGATCCGAAGTCGGTCACCGGTGCGTGAACGACGACGTCGACGCGAGAAAGCCGAGCTTGCGCCTGATGCGGGTGACCTCACGCCCAACTCCGCGGACCAGCGCGCGGTCGTGCGGCGGGAGCGAGGAGAGTGCCAGTTCGTCGTCGAGCGGCAGGTCCTGCGCGAGTAGTTGGGCGTGATGGTTCCAGCGAATCCTGGTGAGAATCACGTGGCACTCGCGTAATACCGATGCGTCGTCGGCATCGAGGTACCGGCTGCCGCCGACAGCGGCGAGACGGTCGACGGTTGCCAGCGCCGGTACCCCCGCGCTCAGCGCTGCCCAGCGGGAAATCGCTACGATGGGTTGCAGCGCAGCAGCTTTGATGTCGACCCGGTCTTCCCGCGGAGCAAGAAGTCGGAGCCGCGAGGGGAAGTGCGCACGCGCTGCGAGGGTGTCGGTGAGCATGAAGGAAAGCGCGTTTTCGCGACCGCGTATCGCGTCGAGCAGGGCGAGCCGCAGGTCGTCGTTCGCGTCGCTGACGGACCGGGCATCGGCGAGGAGACCCGCCATCACTACCCCGCGATCGGCCACGGGGTCCGTTGTCCAGGAAGCGATTCCAGCAGTCCACTGTTCGGCCGTCCGGCAGAACCGGGCGCGCGAAGCCGTTGCGCCCTTGTCGTCGCCGAAGATCCGGCAGCGATCGAGGATCGCGTGTACGGACGCTGCGTGGTCGGCCGCGTGCCGCAGTTCGCTGTCCTCGTCGACGACGAGCATTGTCTCGACGTCGGAACCGGGCAGCGCTTCGCCGCGCGCGGTGCTGCCTGACACGTACCAGTTCCAGCTGGAACGCGACGCGGGGACACCGAATCCCGAGGCCGCGGCGACCCCACTGCGCACTACCGCCGACCAACCCGCCGCGAGGCGCGTTGGGGGCAGGCCGCGTGTCGCTGCAGCGGTGAGGACAGTGCGAGCGTGCGCTACCGCGTCGACGAGGGCCGCATCGTCGGAAGCCTCGTCGATCCGCTCGCACAACTCGACGGCGACCTCCGGGACGGACATAGGCCCGATTGTGGCATCAGCGCTCGCCGGCCGCGCGGCAACGTCCGGCTCGTGACCCACTCGCCGAACAGGAACTCACGACCGAGGGGACGTCCGCGGTCGTTCCGCAACCCGGACCCGTCGGCCGGGAAACCACCAGTTCCACGGACCGAACAAGCGCATCAGCGCGGGCACCAGCACCAGCCGGATGACGATCGCGTCGATCGCAATGGCTATGGCCAGCGCGAGACCGATCTGTTTCAGTTCGAGTACCTCGGCCGTCACGAAGCTGCCGAACACGGCGACCATGATCGCCGCGGCCGCAGTGATCGGCCGGGCGGTGTGGTCGATGCCTTCGCACACGGCGTTCTCGTTGCGATTCGGGTCTGCGGTATCCCCGCCCTCCCAGCTCTCCTTCATGCGCCCGATGAGAAAGACCTCGTAATCCATCGACAGGCCGAAGAGCATCGCGAACACGATCGTGGGGAGAAAGACCTGCAGGAATCCGGGGCTGTGGAATGCCAGCGCTGACGAGCCCCAGCCCCACTGGAAGATCGCGACCGTGAGGCCGATCGCCGCTCCGGTCGCAAGTAGGTTCATCGCGATCGCCTTGAGCGGCAGTAACAGGCTGCGGAAGATGAAGATCAGGAAGATCAGCGACGACAACAGCACCAGCGTGACGACCCACGGGAACTTGCTCGTGATCTCGTCGGAGATATCGATGAATTCCGCCGTCGCGCCACCGACATAGATCTCCGGTCCGTTGTCGGCACTGACAGCGGCCGCGGCAGCGCGAAGATCCAGGATCAGGTCACTTGCTTCGGTGGTGTCGAACGAAGTCGCCGGAATCGCGGTGATCATCATCCGCCCGTCGACGGTCTGCGGGAAGGCATCCACGACATCGGGAAGATCCTGCAGCGCGGAGACGAATGCCATTGCGTCGGTCGTGTTCTGTCCACTGAGCGGGCCTTCGTCGGCACCCGTGACGACGATCTCGACGGGAGACAGCAAACCGGCCTGGAATTTCTCTTCGAGAACATCGAGGCCGTGTCCGGTCGGAGTGCCCGCCAGCGCGGGCAGGCCCATGTCCAGGCCGTACTTCAGGTCGGTCACGGGATAGGCGGCGAGGAGAAGGGCTGCGGTTGCGGCGAATCCGAAGAGCACCGGCCGCCGCATGACAACCCCGGCCCAGCGTGCCCACATCCCAGCGGACCCGTCATGGTCGGCCTCGGAATGTGCGGGCCGCAGTCGCGCGGGGAGTGCGCCGCGATTCACCGCGGGTCCGAGCGTGGCCAACAGCGCAGGCAGCAAAGTCAGCCCGACGATAAGAGTGCACACGACCGCGAGTCCGACGCCGACCGCAATTGCCCGGAAGATCGGCGCTTCGACGATGACCAGGGAGCACAGCGAGATCACGACGATGAGTCCGGAGGCGACGATGTTCTTGCCCGTGGTGGCGAGGGCAGCGCCGAGAGCGGCCGTGATCTCGGCCTCCTCGCTCCGGTGTTGGACGCCGCGAACCGCCAGCTCCTCGCGGAACCGCGTGACGAGGAACATTGCGTAGTCGATACCGATTCCGGTGCCGATCATGGTGGCGATCGAGACGACGAGCGATGGCAGTGGCAAGAAGTGGGTCAGCAGGAACAGTGTGCCGATGCAGGAAAGAATTCCAGCAACCGCGACCGATATCGGCACAATTGCGGCAACGAAGGCGCCCAGCGCCAAGATCAACAGGATGAGTGCGACTGGAATGCCGAATGTCTCGGCCCGCTCGACGTCGACCGTCTCGGCGTCGACGATGCCGTTCTGGATCGGCGAGTATCCGGTGACGACGACATCGATGTCAGCGGTCGAGGCGGCTGCCAGCGTTTCGGCGAGGTCGGCGGCTGTCGCGGATCGCTCCGCAACGCTGCCGTCGAGGCCGACGACAGCGAATGCGGACCTGCGGTCCTGCGAAATCTGGCGGTTGTCGACGGGGCCCTGGACCGATACCACGCCGTCGGTCGTGCGGACGGCGTCGAGCGTGCGGGAGACGAGCGATCGGTACTCGGTCGAATCGAATGTGCGATCGGCAGAGTCGAATACGACGATGTTCTGTTCGGCGCCGAGTTGCGGGAAATACTCCTCGATCATCCGGTCGACAGACGTCGACTCGGCGACGTCAGCTGTGAAGTCCGGCGCTTCGAGGCGTGAATTCAGCGCGGGGTAGGCAAGGGCACACGCGACGAGGAGGGCTGCCCAGAGCGCAAGTAGGGGTCGGCGAAGCCGGGCGATCGCCTGTGCCCATCGGTAACCGAGGCTAGTTCCCGCGGCCTCGACGGGCGGGCGTGGGCGGACGGTCGAGGTCGTATCGGCCATCGCAGCCCCTTGGTGTCGCGGCGGTTCGGTAGTTCCTGAATCTACGGTCGAAAGCGGAGAAACTGCAAGCGCCTTTCAGGTATCTATATGCGTATAAATGCATGTATTGCCGCCAAGCCAAGCCCGGACAAGTTCGCGTAGGACAGATCGGTGCCGGCCTACTGTGGCTGCCGACCCCGTCGCCACGGTGGCGGATGTGCTCTGCAAGTGTGCATTTCGTCCTGTTTCGAAGGCGGCGGTGTAACGGATCGGGTTGCTCGAGACGACAGGATGATTGCGGCTGTCCGCCGCGATCATCGGTACATTTGTGGGACTGCCTCGGTAACCGCCAGGGGCGGACTCGCCGGGTCGGATAGGGCTCCAAGTTGAAGTTGTGCGGGGATTGAACGCCGAAGAGATACGTTCATTTCCGCTTTCGCATGCCCAACTCGGTATCTGGCATGCGCAGCAGATTGCTGCCGACGCACCGATCACCATCTCCCAGTACGTCGAAATCAAGGGACCCTTCGACCCGGAGTTGCTCGCCGCGGTCGGCGTGACCGCGACGCACGAGTTCGGATCCCCGATGCTGCGGATCGTGGAAACCGATTCCGGTCCGCGTCAGATCGTCGACAAGACGCTCGCCTCGTCGTCAGCGCAGCTCGACTTCCGTGGCCATACGGACCCGGTCGAAGCAGGTCTTGCATGGATGCGCGAGGAGTCGGCCGCTCCGCTGGACATCGTTCGCGACCGACTCTGCGTCAACGCGATATTGCGGGTCGGCGACGACCACTACTTCTGGTTCTCCCGGATCCACCACATTGCGCTCGACGGGTTCGGCGCGATGAACGCGATGAACCGCTCCGCCGAGCTGTACACCGCACTGGTCTCCGGGACAGCGGCGCCGGCGACCCGTGCAAGCCCGCTCGAAGTGCTTGTCGACGAGGAAGCCCGCTACCGGGAGTCGACCCGATTCCTGTCCGACGGTGAGCACTGGGCGCAGCAGACCGCCGAGTTCCCCGGTCCGGTCACCTTGTCGCGATCGAATCGGGCGGGCCTCGCAGCCGGGTCGCTGATCTGCAGCGACGGCATGTCCGACGACTTCGACCGCGCGCTCGAACGGCTGAACACGACTCCGGCGCCGTTGCTCGTCGCCGCTTTCGCAGCGTTCCTGGCGCGGATGACCGCCGTCGACGACGTCGTGCTGAGCCTGCCCGTATCGGCGCGCACCTCGTTCGCCCTACGCCGGTCCGGCGGCATGGTGTCGAACGTCGTACCGCTGCGACTGCGAGTCGACCGCGACACCACGGTCGACGGCTTGGTCGCGGATGCCCAGACGGCGTTGGTCGGCGCCCTGCGTCATCAGCGCTACCGCCACGAGGACATCCGCAAGGATGCTGGTCTCGCGCAGCGAGACATGTTCGGTCCGGTTGTGAACATCATGATGTTCCACTCGGAGATCAAGCTCGGCGACGTCGTCGGCAGGCTGCACGTGCTCTCGACCGGTCCCGTCGAGGACCTCGCGGTCAATCTGTATCCCGCCGTTGCCGGTGAACACACGCACATCGACTTCGAGGCGAACCCGTACCGCTACGACCACGCCGAACTGCGCGCTCACCACAGCCGGTTCCTGCAGTTCTTCGAGCGATTCGTCGCTGCGCGCGGTTCCGATCCGGTGCTGGCCGTCGACCTGCTCGACGAGACCGAGCTCGCCCTTGTCGCGCCCGTGCGCGGCGAGGCTGCGTCATCGCCGCGAACCCTCGCGCGGATCTTCGCGGATGCCGCGGCCGATCGACCCGACGCCATCGCCCTCGCCGAAGGTTCGACCGTGGTCTCGTACCGGCAGCTCGACGGTTGGTCGAATCACTTGGCGCGCGAGCTCATCGAGCGCGGCGCGGGTCCTGAAACGTTCGTCGCGGTGGCGATCCGTCGCTCGATCGCGTCGGTCGTCGCGGTGTGGGCCGTCGCAAAATCGGGCGCTGCGTTCGTGTCGGTCGACCCGGATTATCCGGCTGAGCGCGTCGGCTTCATGATCGCCGATTCGAACGCGGTTCTCGGGCTCACATCGGCCGCCGACCTGGAGAACTTGCCAGGCAATGTCTCGTGGCACGTCGTGGACCCCGCCGAATGGCATGACGCCGTGCCGGCGGAGCCTGTTCTGCAACCGGTGCGCATCGATTCGGTCGCCTACCTCGTCTACACCTCCGGCTCGACTGGACGGCCGAAGGGCGTAGCCGTTTCGCACTCCGGACTCGCGAACTTTGCCGCCGATCAGCAGCGGCGCTACCGGACGTCGGGTGAGTCGCGGATTCTGCACGTGTCGTCGCCCAGCTTCGACGCGTCGGTGTTCGAGTACCTGCTTGCGTTCGGCGTCGGCGCGACCCTCGTCGTCGCTCCGGGCGATGCGTTCGGCGGTGCCGCACTCCACAGCCTCGTTGCGGCACAGCGCGTCTCGCATGCGTTCATCACGCCTGCCGCGCTGGCCTCGGTCGCTCCCGAGGGGCTCGACTGCCTGACCGACCTCGTAGTCGGCGGTGAGGTCGTGCCCGCCGAGTTGGTGGACCGATGGGCCGAGGCAGGCCGGCGCGTATTCGTCGCATACGGCCCGACCGAGACGACCATCATGACGACGATCAACCCGCCGCACCGGCCCGGGGATACGCCGCTGATCGGCGGACCGATCCAGGGGACCCGAGCGGTTGTCCTCGACTCGTATCTGCGGCCGGTGCCGATCGGCGTTCCGGGGGAGCTCTACATCTCGGGCGTCGGTGTCGCACGCGGCTATCACCGACGTGGGGCGTTGACGGCGTCTCGATTCGTCGCCGATCCATGGGGTGCGGCGGGCGCCCGGATGTACCGGACCGGCGACATCGTCGCCTGGACGCCCGGCCTGACGCTCCAATTCATCGGGCGCACGGACGAACAGGTCAAGTTGCGCGGCCTGCGAATCGAACTCGGTGAGATCGATGCGGCGCTTGCGGCGCATCCTTCGGTGGGCTTCGGCGCGACCGTCCTGCGCACCTCGAGCCGTGGCGAACAGGCGCTCGTTGCCTACGTCTGCCCCAGACACGAATGCAGTATCGACACAGTCGAGCTGGCGGCGCATCTGCACAGGATTCTGCCTGCGCACGAAGTGCCCGCCCATATCGTCGAACTCGATTACATCCCGCTGACGCCGGTCGGAAAACTCGATCGCAAGGCCCTGCCGGAACCGACGTACGCGGCCGAGTACCAAGAGCCGCGCACGCCCGTCGAGCACCTGCTCGCCGAGACGGTGGCGGACATCGTCGGCGCAACCGCGGTCGGCCGCGACGACAACTTTTTCGCACTCGGCGGAAACTCGCTTTCAGCAACACAATTGGCAGCACGCGCAGCCGCCGCACTCGGCGCCGAGCTGACAGTTCGCGACATCTTCGAAGCGCCTACCGTCGCCGCTCTGGCGGTCCGAGCAGCGGCGCGTACCGAACGATCGAGCTCACCGCGTTTGGTGAGCGGTGTGCGCCCGAGTGTGGTCCCGCTGTCACCGGCGCAGCAACGTCTGTGGTTCCTGAACCGGCTCGATCCGGCGTCGCCGGGGAGCAACATCCCCATTGCGCTGCGGCTGCGCGGACTACTGGACGCGGATGCCCTCGACGCAGCGATCCGCGACGTGCTCGTGCGGCACGAGGCACTGCGCACCCGGTATCCGGACACCGACGACGGTCCGCGTCAAGTCGTCCTCGATGCGGATGTGTTTGCGCTGCAGCGCAGTACGTGCGCCGAAGCCGAGCTGGATGACCGGCTGCTGGCATTCGCCGCGCACGGTTTCGACCTCGAGACCGAGCTTCCGGTGCGCGCACTGCTACTCGGCGTCACTGCGGAATACCACGCGCTTGCCGTTGTCGTGCACCATGTTTCGGCCGACGGCTGGTCGATGGGTCCGCTGGCGCGCGATATCGCGCTGGCCTACGCTGCCCGGACCGCCGGCGGCGGACCGCAGTGGGCGCCGCTGCCGGTGCAGTACGCGGACTACACGCTGTGGCATCGCGAACTGCTCGGCGACGAGAGCAACCCGGCAACGGTGGGCGCCAAGCAGATCGACTACTGGCGACAGACCCTGGCGGGGCTCCCGGACGAGGTCCAGCTGCCGACGGATCGCGCCCGGCCGACGGCCCCGACATCTCGTTGCGGGCAAGTCGAATTCGACATCAATGCCGGTACTCATGCGCGCCTGCTCGCGTTGGGACGCAGCCACGACGCGACGCTGTTCATGGTCGTCCACTCGGCGTTGGTGGTGTTGCTCAACCGGCTGGGCGCGGGCGACGACATCGCGATCGGAACGCCGATTGCCGGCCGCGGAGAACGTGGCCTCGACGATCTTGTCGGGATGTTCGTCAACACCCTGGTCCTGCGCACGTTGCCCGAACCCGGCGAGTCGTTCGCCCGGTTGCTCGAATCCTGCAGGGCGGCAGACCTCGCCGCATTCTCCAACGCAGACGTTCCGTTCGAGCGTCTCGTGGAAGTGCTGAACCCGGTTCGGTCGGCGGCTCGACATCCGTTGTTCCAGGTGCTGCTCGCGCTGCAGAACCTCGACCCGGCGCACCTGGAGTTGCCCGGCCTGTCGGTCGCGGTCGACGAGATCGATACGGCGTTGTCGCCGTTCGATCTTCACCTGACTCTGGTCGAGGCGCGCGCAGCCGACGGCGCGCCGGCCGGTCTTGCCGCGCGACTGCGCTACGCGAAAGACCTCTTCGACGAGGCGACGGCCATCGGCTTCGTCGCTACCTTCGGCCGGATTCTCGACGCCGTCCTGGCCGACCCCGCCGCTCCGATCGGTGACATCGCAATCTGCGACGCGGCCGAGCTCGACGCGTTACTCGTCGAGCCGAACGCGACTGCAGTCGAACTGCCGGACCTGACCCTGGCCGACCTGTTCGACGCGCAGGTCCAGCGCAGTCCCGATGCGATCGCAGTCGTGTACGAGGGTGCTGCGCTCACGTACGCAGAATTCGACGCGACGGCAAACAGGCTGGCGCGCAAGCTGATTGCCTCCGGCGTCGGCACGGAGTCGCGGGTGGGCCTCGCGCTCGCGCGATCCGTCGAGCTGCTGATCGGCATGTACGCCGTCGTGAAGGCCGGTGCCGCGTACGTGCCGATCGATCCGGATCAGCCGATCGAGCGGACTCGCTACGTCGTCGATACCGCCGAATGCGAATGCGTACTGACTGCCGGTGCCGTGGCCCTGGACCTCGCGCTGCCGACCTACGCGATCGACCGCCTCGACCTTTCCGGATTCAGCCCGGCGCCCGTTACCGATACCGACCGGGTGCGCAGGCTGCGCTCGGCGAACACCGCCTACGTCATCTTCACCTCCGGTTCGACCGGGCGGCCGAAGGGTGTCGAGGTGTCGCATCGGTCGGCCGCAAACCTGTTGTGCTGGATGCAGACCGACCTGCCGATCACCGCCGACGACCGCGTCGTCTTCAAAGCCCCGGTCACCTTCGACGTGTCCGTGTGGGAATGCTTCGGTGTCCTGGGCGTCGGCGGTCGGCTGGTCGTGCTCGCGCCCGACGGCCACCTCGACCCCGCGCACCTGATGGCGGTGATCGAGCGCGAGCACGTCACGATCGCCGAGTTCGTACCCACGATGCTGGATGCGCTGCTGTCGATGCCCGAGTTCGAACTGCCGGCGAGCTTGCGCATGATCTACGTCGGCGGTGAAGCGATCTCGCCCGCAACCGCGCGGCAGGTGACCGGTCGCGGCCTCCGGCTCGGCAACTTCTACGGCCCCACCGAGGTTGCGGTCACGGCGACGTACTTCGAGATTGCTCCTGCTGCACCGTATTCGGTCATGCCGATCGGCCGGCCAGTGTGGAACACGACAAGCTTCGTGCTCGACGAACGGTTGCATCCGGTGCCGCCGGGAGTACCGGGAGAGCTGTATCTCGGCGGTGTCCAACTCGCGCGCGGCTACGCGAACCGGGCCGACCTGACGGCGGACCGATTCGTCGCGAATCCGTTCGACGGATCGGGCACACGGCTGTATCGCACCGGCGACCTCGTCAAGTGGAATTCGGCGGGCGAACTGATCTATCTGGGGCGTACCGACTTCCAGGTGAAGTTGCGCGGCCTGCGAATCGAACTGGGCGAGATAGAAATCGCACTGCTCGCCGTGCCCGGCGTCGCACAGGCGGTGGTTCTCGTCCGGGACGACGGCTCCCACGGCGAGCGCCTGGTCGGCTATCTCGTGCCTGCCGCCGACCGCGTTCTCGACGTCGCCGACATCCGCCGGGCCCTTGCCACACGGTTGCCCGCGTACATGGTCCCCACCGATTTCGTCGTGCTGTCCGCACTGCCGATCGGTTCCGCGGGCAAGCTGGACCGGAATGGGTTGCCTGCGCCCGACCACGCGCCCGTTCCGTACCGCGCGCCGCGAACACCGGTCGAGCAGATCGTCGCCGAAGTTCTGATCGAGGTTCTCGGTCTGCATCAGGTCGGTCTGGACGACGAATTCTTCGCCCTCGGCGGCAATTCGCTTGTCGCTATTCGGGTTGCGGCACGCATTTCGGCTGCGCTGGGTGCCGCTGTGCCGGTGCGTGCGCTGTTCGAGGCCACGACGGTCGGTCAGCTTGCCGACCAGATCGAACTGGTGAGCGCGGGCGGCCATGCGCGTCCCGTGCTCGTAGCGCACGAGCGGCCCGAGCGTGCACCGCTGGCGCCGGCTCAGCAGCGGATCTGGTTCCTGAATCGACTCGAACCCGAAGGCGCGCGTTACAACATCCCGTTGGCAGTGCGGTTCACCGGCCACCTCGACGTCCCCACCCTGGGCGCCGCCGTCCACGACCTGCTGGAGCGCCACGAGTCGTTGCGCACCGTATACCCGGAATCCGTTTCGGGGCCGTATCAATCGGTCCACAGTGCCGAACCGCAGTCCCTGGAACCGGTTTTCGTGGCCGCCGACGAACTCGGGGCACACCTGCAGCGTTTTGCCGCACGGGGATTCGATGTCACGACTGACATGCCAGTGCGCGCCGCCCTGTTCCGGCTCGCTGCCGACGACCATGTGCTCGCGCTCGTCATGCATCACATCGCGTCGGACGGAATGTCGATCGTCCCGCTGGCGGCAGACCTTGTCAGGGCTTTCTCAGCACGCGCCGAAGGGTATGCGCCCCAGTGGGTTCCGCTGCCGGTCCAGTACGCCGACTATGCCGTGTGGCAGCACGAACTGCTCGGCAGCGAGACGGACACCGAATCGCTCGCCACCCGCCAACTCGACTACTGGGCCCGTGCGCTCGACGATCTACCCGGTCGCACTGAGTTGCCCGCCGACCGGCAACGGCCGCCGAATCCCACCCAGCACGGCGAGTCGGTCGGGTTCGACATTCCCGGCGAGCTGGTCGTCGGAATTGCGGCGCTCGCCGACGACCATCACGTCAGCCAGTTCATGGTGGTACACGCCGCGCTCGCAGTCTTGTTGCGCCGGTACGGAACCACCGACGACGTCGTGGTCGGCACTGCCGTGTCGGGTCGCGGCGACGCTGCCCTCGACGGACTCGTCGGAATGTTCGTCAACACACTCGCTCTGCGCGTTGCCGTCGAACCGGAAGCAACCTTCACCGCCGTTCTCGAACGAGCGCGCGACGCCGTGCTCGGCGCTCTCGGGCACAGCGACATCCCGTTCGACAAGGTCGTCGAAGTGCTCGACCCACCCCGCGAGCGTGGCGTTCACCCCTTCTTTCAGGTGGCGTTGCTCTTCGACGATGCCGGTTTGACCGAGTTCGACCTGCCGGGTGTGCACACACGCGTCGAGCACATCGATCCGCATGTTGCTAAGTTCGACCTGCAGCTGACGATCGTGCCCCAGCCCGGTGGTGCGGTCCGTGGCGTTCTCACCTATGCCACAGAGCTTTTCGACGAGTCGACGGCACAATCCGTCATCGACCGCTTCCTGCGGATCCTGTCGTCGGTGGTCGCCGACTCGACCGCAACGGTCGGCGACATCGCCATCCTCGACGAGGACGAGATAGCTGCACTCGCACCGGTGCGCGGTCCTGATTCGACGTCGTCGCGGCTGCTCCCGGACGTCTTGGCCGCAGGCGCCGCGAAGAATCTCGACGCGGTGGCAGTGCTGTTCGATGGTGCCGAACTTCGCTATCGGCAGCTCGACGAGCGATCGAATCGACTGGCGCGCTTGCTGATCGACGACGGCGTCGGGCCCGAGTCCTGCGTCGCACTCGCTATGTCGAGGTCGATCGAATTCATCGTCGCGGTATGGGCTGTCACCAAGACCGGAGCGGCATTCGTGCCCATCGACGTGCGGCAGCCGGTCGACCGCATCGCGCACATTCTCGCGCAGTCCGGGGCGGGCCAAGGCTTCCGGTCGGGTTCGGGGACACCCCTTCCCGAGTCGCTGCGCTGGTTCGACGTTGCAGAAGCCGAGGAACTGGCCGCAGGTAACGAGAGCTCGCACGTGCCCGCAGCCGACCGCGGACTGACCGCCGACCACGTTGCCTACGTGATTTTCACGTCCGGATCGACCGGGCTGCCCAAGGGCGTCGCTGTCACACACAGCGGACTCGCGAACCTCGTCGACGAGCAGCTGTCCAGGTTCGGCGTCAGCGCGGATTCGCGAGTCCTGCACGCTGCATCCCCGAGCTTCGATGCCGCGGTATTCGAACTGCTGATGGCGTTCGGCGCGGGTGCCACGCTCGTCGTGTCACCGGCCGATGTGATCGGCGGGGCCGAGCTGGCCGGCGTGATCGCGGACGGCAAGGTGACTCATGCCGTTCTCACGCCCGCCGTGCTCGGATCCGCAGACCATCGCGGTCTCGATCACCTGGAAACAGTCGTCGTCGCGGGCGATGTGTGCCCGCCCGAACTGGTCGCCCGCTGGGCACCGGGCAGGCGAATGTTCAACGCCTACGGACCGACCGAAACCACGGTGTGGGCGACGGTGACCACACCGCTGGCGGTGGGCGCTACCGTCGCGATCGGTGCGCCGATTCGCGGCTTCGACGCCCTGGTCCTCGATTCGCGGCTGCATCCGGTTGCGCCCTGCGTCGTCGGCGAGTTGTATCTCGCCGGTCCGGCACTTGCGCGCGGATACGTGGGTCAGCCCGGCCGGTCGGCGGACCGGTTCGTGGCGAATCCGTATTCAGGCGGCGACGGCAGGATGTATCGCACGGGCGACCTCGTCCGGTGGCTGCCGGGCGGCGATCTCCAGTTCGTCGGACGCACCGACTTCCAGGTCAAGATCCGTGGCCTGCGAATCGAACTGGGTGAAATCGACACCGCGCTCGGTGCTGCGCCCAATGTCGAATTCGCTGTCACGATCGGCTATTCGGCGGGCGGGCACACCCAACTCGTCGCCTACGTTCTGCCACTGCCGGGCGCCGCGGTCGACGCCGTCGGACTCCGCGCCTGGCTGCGCCGGGTGCTGCCTGCCTACATGGTTCCGGCGGTCGTCGTGCCACTGCGTGAAGTACCGCTGACTCCGGTCGGCAAGCTCGACCGCAACGCGCTGCCGGTGCCCGACTTCGGGGCTTCCGCGCGCAGCTACCGCGCGCCGGAATCACAGCTCGAGATCGTCGTCGCGAGTGTGTTCGGTGATGTGACCGGGACGGGCCGCGTCGGTCTGGACGACGACTTCTTCGAACTCGGTGGCAACTCGTTGTCCGCGACGCAGGTGGTCGCCCGCATCAGGGCCGAACTGGGCCGCCATGTGCCCGTCCGTGTCGTGTTCGACGCTCCGACTGTCGCCGAATTCGCCGCCGCGATAGAACCGATCGCGCGGACCGACCGTCCCGCGCTTGCCGTCGGTGCCCGGCCGGAGCGAATTCCACTCTCTCCGGCTCAGCTTCGAATGTGGTTCCTCAATCGGATCGATCCGGCGTCGGCAGCCAGCAATCTGCCGCTCGCGCTGCGCCTGGTCGGCGACCTCGACACCGACGCGCTGCAACTGGCCATCGGCGACGTCATCGAGCGCCACGAAGCTTTGCGGACCATCTATCCTGACGCCGCGGTCGGCCCGCAGCAGGTCGTGTTACCGGCCGATCGCGTTGTGCCGAGGCTGGTTGCGATCGATTCGGATCGGAATTCGGTGCGGCGGGAGATCGCCGAAACGGCGCTGCGGGGCTTCGATATCACTGCCGAAGTGCCCCTGCGCGCCAGGCTGTTCCGTGTCGAGGCGGACGAATACGTCCTCGCGATCGTTGTGCATCACATCTGCGCCGACGGGTGGTCGCTCGGACCCCTCGCGCGTGATGTGAGCGTCGCGTACGCGGCACGGTCCCGCGGCGAGGCACCGGCGTGGGTGCCGCTGCCGGTGCAGTACGCCGACTACAGCGTGTGGCACAGAGTTGCCATCGGCAACGACGACGACCCGGCTTCGACGACCGCCCAGCAGGCACGCTACTGGCTGCGCCAGCTCGCGGGTGTTCCCGAACAGCTCGACCTCCCGACCGACCGGCCCCGTCCGGCAGTGCAGAGTTACGCCGGGCACACCGTGCGTTTCGCGATTGCGCCGCAGACCCACGACGGCATTCTCGACTTTGCCGTGCGGCACCGAGCTTCACCGTTCATAGTCACGCACGCCGCACTAGCCGTGCTGCTCGCACGGCTCACCAGCACGGGGGACATCGCGATCGGCGCACCGATCGCCGGGCGGGGTGAACCGGAACTCGACGAGCTGATCGGCATGTTCGTCAACACGCTCGTGCTGCGGACGGAGATCGATCCGTCGAAGGGGTTCGCCGAGGTTCTGGCGGCAGTGCGAGACGTCGACCTGACCGCATTCGGCAACAGTGACCTCCCGTTCGAGCGGCTCGTCGAGTTGAAGAACCCGGCGCGGTCGACCGCGCGCCACCCGCTCTTCCAGGTGGCGCTCACCTATCAGAACCTGCCGCACGTCGAGGTCACGCTGCCCGGACTGCGGCTGTCCCAGGTGCAAACCGATCTGGCCGTTGCGAAGTTCGATCTGCATCTGACGCTCGAAAGCCGCTACGACGCCAACGGCATACCGGAGCGCATCGACGGTTCCTTGACGTATGCGACGGACCTGTTCGACGAATCGACCGTTGCCGGTTTCGCGAAGCTCTACACCGACCTTCTCGCGCGACTGCTTCGCCATCCGCTGCTTCCGGTCGGGGATTTCGACATCGTCGGCGACAGCGATCGCGACCGGCTGCTGGTCGCGCAGAACGCAACCACGCGAACGCTTGCCGCGTCGACCCTCGCGGACGCTCGGCCCCGCACGGCCGAGGACGACACAGCTCTCGTGTTCGGCGCGGAGGTCGTCAGCTACGGCGAATTCGATCGTCGCGCAAATCGATTGGCGCGGGCCCTGATTGCGCGTGGCGCGGGTCCCGAGACGGTTGTGGCCGTCGCGATCCGCCGTTCGGTCGATCTGATCGTGGCGATCCACGGGATCGTGAGAGCCGGTGCCGCATACGTTCCGATCGATCCGGGTCAGCCCGCGGCGCGGACCGCGTACGTTCTCGACACGGCGGCGCCGTCGGTTGTGCTCACGACTTCGGAGGCGTCCGAATTCGCGGGCTACGAGGTCTTGCGCGTCGACGACTCAGCAATGCTCGAAGGTTTCGAATCCGCGCCTGTGACCGATGCCGATCGCCGGCTGCCGCTGCACCCGGCGAACACGGCGTACGTGCTCTTCACCTCCGGTTCGACCGGGCGGCCGAAGGGCGTCGCCGTGTCGCATGCGGCGATCGGCAACCGGCTGGCGTGGATGCAGGACGAGTATTCGCTGACCGCGTCGGACGCGGTGCTGCAGAAGACGCCGATGACCTTCGACGTGTCGGTCTGGGAGTTGTTCTGGCCGTTGCAGGTCGGTGCCAGACTGGTCATCGCTGCACCCGACGGTCACCAGGATCCCGCCTACCTCGCGCGCTTGATCACCGAGCAGTCGGTCACGACGGTGCATTTCGTACCCTCGATGCTTGCCGTCTTTGCGGCCGAAGCTGCTGCCCGGCAATGCCATTCGCTAACCCGTATTTTTGCGTCCGGTGAAGCGCTGCCCGCCTCGGTCGCGATGCTCGCGCAAGAGATGTTGCCGCACAGCGCATTGCACAATCTGTACGGACCCACCGAGGCCGCGATCGACGTGACCTATCACCCCGTCGGACCCGTGGCCGCCGCTACTGTCCCGATCGGTATGCCGGTCTGGAACACCCGGGTCTACGTGCTGGACTCGCGCCTGCACGCCGTCCCGACCGGCGTGGTCGGCGAGCTGTACCTTGCCGGGGACCAGTTGGCGCGCGGCTACCTCGGCAGCCCGGATCTGACCGCCGACCGGTTCGTTGCCAACCCGTTCGGACCGGGCAGGTTGTACCGGACAGGCGATCTGGTGCGGTGGAACCGTGACCACGAACTCGAATACGTGGGGCGCACGGACTTTCAGGTCCAGCTGCGCGGTCAGCGAATCGAACTCGGTGAGGTCGAAGCGGTCCTCGGCGCAGTTGCCGGTGTTCTGCAGGCCGTGGCCGTCGTACGCTCCGAGCAGTTGGTCGGGTACGTCGTCGGGTCGGAGATCGATCCAACGGCAGTCCTCGAAGCCGCGCGCCGGGTGCTGCCGGCCTACATGGTGCCCGCGCACGTCGTCGCACTCGACGCGCTGCCGCTGACGTCGAACGGCAAGCTCGACCGTGCGGCGCTACCCGCCCCGACCGGCACCCAGCGGCCGTACCGCGCACCCGAGACCCCGCTCGAAACGGCCATCGCCGACGCGTTCGCCGAGTTGCTCGGGGTCGAGCGAGTCGGGTTGGACGACGACTTCTACGCTCTCGGCGGCAATTCGCTGCTTGCCGCGCGTGCCGTCGCGCGCATCCGCGATGTTGCTGCGGTGGACCTGCCGCTGCTGTGGTTCTTCGCGGACCCGAATCCCGGCTCGCTTGCGCGCCGCGCACTCGCGGCAGGCACCCTGTCGGAAAGCGCACTTGCAGAGGATGATTCAGCACTCGGTGTCCTGCTGCCGTTACGCGGCGGCAGCAACGAGCCGCTTTTCTGCGTCCACCCGGTGGTCGGGCTGTCCTGGTGCTACGCCGGAATGACCGCACAGCTGAACCACGACCGGCCGGTGTACGGACTCCAGTCCCCGGTGATCACCGAACCTGACATCGGTAGCCCGAGCATCGAGCAACTGACCGATCGCTACGTCCGCGAAATTCGGGCCACCCAGCCCGAGGGTCCGTATCGCCTGCTCGGCTGGTCGCTGGGCGGGGTGATCGCGCATGCGATCGCGGTACGGCTGCAGCGCGAAGGTGCGCAGGTGTCGTTCCTTGCGATGCTCGACAGCGGCTTCGGCGCGGGGTTGGACGCAGCGGGGCTGGACGCAGCGGGGTTGGACGCAGCGGGGCTGGACGCGGGGAAGTTGGACGCAGCGGCGTCGGACACCGCCGTCGCGGCGCAGGATCGACTGCCGCGGGCCCGCGACCTGCTCGACGGTCTCGGCCTGGACCTGGGCACGGCGGTCGATCTGATCGATGCGCTCACGCTCGACGCAGTTGCGCCGACAGCAGGCCGCCTCGCGGAGCTTCTGGCTGCACTGCCCGGCAGCTACAGCGGCCTCACACGGGAACGAATCGAGCGGATGATCGTGGCGGCAAGCGGATCCGCGGATGCGATTCGCTCGCACAGCCCCGGGGTATACGAGGGCGATGTTGTGTTCTTCACTGCGATCGAGGACGATCCCAGCGGGACGCGATTGGCGGATCTCTGGCGCCCGTTCGTCAGCGGTGCGGTCCGCAACCATGCGGTGCCGGCAGATCACTGGCGAATGATGTCAGCGGCTGCGACGTCGACGATCGCTCCGATCGTCGAAGCGGAATTGTCCGGTGAATTGATGAAGGTGGGAAACGACTATGCATCGTGACAGGCTGCTCCGGCGCAAGAACCGGTTGGCTCGTTTTGTGAGTCTCGGGCTCATCGGAGCGCTCGCCATGCTGTGGCCTGCGGCGTCGGCGGGCGCTGCACCGACGCCGAATGCGCCGGGCGTGGTCGAGGTCTACGTCTACTCGCCGGCGATGGCGAAGAACATTCTGCTCAGGGTGATTCCGTCCCGGAGTTCCGGTTCACCGACGCTGTATCTCCTGAACGGTGCCGCCGGTGGTGAAGAGGCGCCGTGGGACTGGCTCGAGCACACCGACGTCGTCAATTTCCTCTCCGACAAAGACACCAATGTCGTGATCCCGATCGGCGGGCGCGAAAGCTACTACACCGACTGGATTGCCGACGACCCCGTTCTCGGCCGCAACAAGTGGCGGACCTTCCTCACCCAAGAGTTGCCGCCGATCATCGATTCGATGTTCTCGACCAACGGCCGGAATGCGATTGCCGGACTCTCCATGTCGGGAACCGCGGTGCTTGCCCTGGCGGAATCGGCGCCCGGACTGTATCGCAGCGTCGCGTCCTACAGCGGTTGCGCAGGCACCAGCGATCCGATCGGCCGTGCGTATGTGACGGCAGTGGTCGAGGGGCGCGGCGGCGGCAACGTCGCGAATATGTGGGGTCCGCCGAACAGTCCGCTGTGGGTCGAAAACGATGCGTTGATCAACGCGGAGAAACTGCGGGGGACCGCGCTCTACATCTCGGCGGGCAACGGTCTGGCAGGTCCGCACGACAACCTCGCCGGCCGCAATGTCGGGGGAGATCCTGTCTTCCTGGCCCAGCAGCTCGTGGTCAGCGGCACGATCGAGGCGGCCATCAATCAGTGCACGCAGAACCTGCGCGCGCGACTCGACGGTCTCGGCATTCCCGCGCAGTACAACTTCCGCCCCGCCGGCACGCATTCGTGGGACTACTGGCAGGACGACCTCCACACGTCCTGGCCGCTCATTGCGAACTCCCTGCGTTGACGAGGAGTCGCTGAGCCCCCGCTACGCTGGTAGCCATGTCTGTACGAACCACGTTGGCGCCCGGCACTTTGTCGCCGATCCGTACCGTCCCGAAGCGGATCGAGCGGCCCGAGTACGTATGGAAGGCGACGGCCAAAGAGGGTAGTGAGCCGTGGGTCCAGACGCCGGAAACCATCGAGGCCATGCGAGTCGCGAGCAGGATTGCGGCCCGCGCGCTGCAGGAGGCCGGCAAGGCCGTGGCGCCCGGTGTGACGACCGACGAACTCGACCGGATCGCACACGAGTACATGCTCGACCACGGTGCGTACCCGTCGACGCTGGGCTACAAGGGTTTCGAGAAGTCGTGCTGCACATCGCTGAACGAAGTGATCTGCCACGGCATACCCGACTCGACGGTGATCCAGGACGGTGACATCGTCAACATCGACGTCACCGCGTACATCGGCGGCGTGCACGGCGACACGAACGCGACTTTCCTCGCGGGCAACGTGTCGGAGGAGAATCGCCTACTCGTCGAGCGCACACACGAGGCGACGATGCGGGCGATCAAGGCCGTCAAGCCCGGCCGGGCCCTCAACGTGATCGGCCGGGTCATCGAGGCGTACGCGAACAGGTTCGGCTACGGCGTGGTCAAGGACTTCACCGGCCACGGCATCGGAACCACCTTCCACAATGGGCTCGTGATCCTGCACTACGACAAGCCCGAGGTCGCGACGATCATCGAACCGGGGATGACGTTCACGATCGAGCCGATGATCAATCTCGGAACCATCGACTACGAGATCTGGAACGACGGCTGGACGGTCGTCACCCGGGACCGCAAGTGGACCGCGCAGTTCGAGCACACCCTCGTCGTCACCGAGACCGGCGCTGAAATCCTGACACTGCCTTGACAGATGCCCTGCTTGTAGCGGGATGCACCTCGGACGCCGGCAAGAGCGTTGTCGTCGCAGGCCTGTGCCGAATGCTTGCGCGCCAAGGCGTTTCGGTGGCGCCGTTCAAAGCGCAGAATATGTCGAACAATTCGGTGGTCACGCTCGACGGCGGCGAGATAGGGCGAGCGCAGGCGTTGCAGGCACAGGCGTGCGGACTGGAGCCGAGCGTTCGGTTCAACCCCGTATTGCTGAAACCGGGCAGCGATCGGCGCTCTCAGTTGGTCGTGCGCGGCAAAGCGGTCGGGACGGTCGGTGCGCGCGACTACATCGAGCATCGAACCGAATTGCGTGCGGTTGTCGCGGCCGAGTTGGCAAGTCTGCGTTCGGAGTTCGACATGGTGATCTGCGAGGGCGCCGGCTCGCCCGCTGAGATCAACCTCCGAGCGACCGATCTTGCGAACATGGGTTTGGCGCAGGCCGCGTCGTTGCCCGTGATCGTGGTCGGCGACATCGACCGCGGGGGAGTGCTTGCACATCTCTACGGCACGCTCGCGGTCCTCGACCCTGCCGACCAGGCGTTGATCAAGGGTTTCGTGATCAACAAGTTCCGCGGCGACGTCTCGCTGCTCGAACCGGGCCTGGAACGGTTGCGCGAGTTGACCGGTCGGCCGACGTTCGGCGTCATCCCGTATTCCGATGAGTTGTGGATCGACGCGGAAGACTCGTTGGGGACCGTCGGCGATGCAGCGGTCGGCCGACCGGGCCGGCCCGTCGGGTCCGACTGGTTGACCGTGGCGGCCATTCGTTTGCCGCGAGTCTCCAACTCGACCGATGTCGAGGCCCTGGCCTGTGAGCCGGGTGTTGCGGTCCGCTGGGTCACCGAACCATCGCGACTGCTCGACGTCGACCTCGTCGTCGTGCCGGGTAGCAAGTCGACCGTGACCGACCTGGACTGGCTGCGGCGCAGCGGAATTGCGGACGCGATCGGCAAGCGGGCCGCGGCCGGAAAACCCGTGCTCGGAATCTGCGGTGGCTACCAGATGCTGGGCAGGTGCATCGTCGACGATGTCGAGTCCGCCGCCGGACGGGTCGACGGGTTGGGCTTGCTGGATCTGGAGATCCGCTTCGAGTCCGAGAAGGTGCTGGCACAGGTCGCAGGATTTGCGGACGATATCCCTGTGCGGGGCTACGAGATTCATCACGGGCGCGTTGTGCGGTCAGGAGACGGACCGCTACTACAGACCGTGGACGGCGGAGACGAGGGCAGCGTCGCGGGGTCCGTATTCGGTACCCATTGGCACGGTCTGCTGGAGAGCGACGAATTTCGCCGGAGGTTTCTTACCCGAGTCGCGGAACTCAGCGGACGGTCGGGATTCGTGGTCGCACCCGCTACATCGGTGGCGGCCGTTCGAACGGCTCAGCTGGATCTGCTTGCCGACCTCGTCGAGCAGAATCTCGACGTTGCCGCGATTCGCACCCACGCGCGCAGTTGAGGCGCGCGCAGGTGCGAAACGTCAGTGCGGACTATTCGATGACCTGGACGATGTCGCCGGGTTCGAGGTAGTCGTAGAACGCCTTCGCGCCGTCTTCGGTCATGCGGATGCAGCCATGCGACGGCAGATCTACGGGTCCGACGTGGAACGCGATGTCACCGTTGAAGAAGATTGCGTAGAACATGTCCGCGTGGTGCATGGTGCTCCAGTGATACGGCTTCTTGAACGCCACCTTGGTGATAGCGGCGGGCGTTTCGTATCCGGGCATGCCGTGCGAAATTCGGGTCGGGCCGTAGATCGTCCGGCCGTCGTCCATCAGCCAGGCTTCGTTCGTGGACTTCCGCAGGCACGCCTTGACACCCTGTGCCGTACACGGCGCCGGGGGCGGCGGCGGAGGTGGGATGATCGCCGGAATGCCGGGGATGTCGGGGCCGCCGGGCCACAGCGGCTCAGCCTGGGCCGTGGACAGCATTCCGAGCGCAACGGATGCAACACCGACTAGGACGGCGGATCGTGCCGCCCACGTGCGTAAACGATTCTTCATCAGGTTTTCGACCTCTCTACCCCGGGCCCACCACCCTGTGAAGCAATTGCAAAGGGGGAGGGGACGAACTTGACCATCAGTATGGGATCACATCCAGTGCCTGTGATCATTTCCGACGTTGGCTTCTGGGTCAAGAGTGGTGCGAGTGACAGATGGGACCATTGAGGTAACGATCTGATCGCTACCCCAGCTGTTATCGCGTGCTCACTCTCGCGTCAGATGGTGAATCCCCTCATGCCGCGAACTCGGTGACAGCGTCGATGACGCGCGCGATCTGGTCGTCGGACATTGCAGGCCAGATCGGCAACCGGGTGACGGTGGCCGAAAAACGGGCGCTGCGGGTGCACTGGACCGGTGTGCGGCCCATCTTCAAGCCTGCGGGGCTGGCATCGAGCGGCACGTAGTGGAACGGTGTCGCGATGCCGCGGCCGCGCATGTGGTTGATGAAGTCGTCGCGGACGTCTTCGGTCGGCATCCGCAGGTAGTACAGATGCGCGGTATGTTCCCGATCCGGCGGAACGAACATCTGCGCGACGTCGTTGCGGGCGGCCCACGTCGGCAGCTCGCGCGCGTAGGCGTCCCACACACGGTGCCGTCCGGCCTGAATGGTCTCGAACGCGGCGAGTTGCGCGTCGAGGACAGCCGCGTTCAACTCACTCGGCAGATAGCTCGAGCCGATGTCCTGCCAGCCGTACTTGTCGACCTGACCGCGGAGGAACCGGGCACGGTCGGTGCCCTTCTCCCGCATGATCTCGGCACGCAGCATCAGCACGTCGTCGGTGAGGAGCAGCGCGCCGCCCTCGCCGGCATGGATGTTCTTCGTGTCGTGGAAGCTCAGAGTCCCGATCGTGCCGATGGTGCCGAGCTGGCGCCCCATCCAGCTACCACCGAGCCCATGCGCATTGTCTTCGACGATCGCGATGCAGTGTTCTGCCGCGAGTTCGAGAAGCGGGCCCATATCGGCTGCCACGCCGCCGTAGTGCATGACGAAAATCGCCTTGGTGGCGTCGGTGATCGCTTCGGCTACCGCAGCGGGATCGATGTTGCCGGTCGTCTCGTCGATGTCGACGAACACGCATGTCGCGCCACGCAACGCTACCGAGGTCGCGGGTGAGGGGAACGTGAAACTCGGCAGGATCACCTCGTCGCCGGGCTGCAACTCGAGCAGCAACGCGCCGAGTTCCAGTGCATGGGTGCACGACGTCGTGAGCAAGACGTGCGGTGCACCGGTGATCTGCCGAAGCTTGCGGGTGGCCGACGCCGTGAACTTGCCGTCACCGTGGACATGAGCCGACGCGAGTACGGCCGCGAGGTTGTCGAGTTCGAACGGCGCGCGGAAAGGAACGTTGAACGGAACGTTCTGCGTGAGTGAAGCGGCGGTGGATGAAACGTCGGCAGTAATGGCTACTCGTCCTCTCCGTCAGGGCGCGGCGTGGGGGAGTCCACTGTCAAAAATAGGGGTCGGCCAGCCAAAACATGCAGCGCCACGCCGAGGTATTCGGCGATGAGACCGAGAGAGAACAGGATCGAGCCCGAGCAGAGGAGGATGGCGACGATCGTCGACGCCCAGCCTTCCGGGTCACCTTCACCGGTAAGCGCCTTCACGATGACGACCGCGGCGAGTATGCCGCCCGCCAAAGCGAGGGCGATGCCGAGCACGCTGACGATCCGCAGGCCGCGGGTGCCACTGCAGAGCACCATCTTCCAGAACAGCGAGAACAGGCGACGGTAGGTGTAGCCCGAGACCGGCCTACCCTCGGTGCGCAGTTCGATCGGCGCAGTCGCGGTCCGGCCGACCACCCAGGTCAGCGCGATGTCGAGATACACACCGGCGGCTGCCACCTGGGCGAGCTTGCGGCCGATGTCGCCGCGGATCAGCCGGTAGCTTTCGAACTGCGTGACGGCGGGGAACTGGAACAGAGTCGACAGCACCAGCTTTGCGCCGCGCGAGGTGATGTTGCGGACGAAGCCGTGCGGTGGCGAGTTGGTCGGCTTCGAGTACACGAGGTCGGCACGCTGGGCGAGCGCCGAGTCGAGGAAGTGGCCGATGAAAGCAGGATCGTGCTGCCCGTCCTCGTCGAGGGTCGCGATCCAGTCACCGCGGGATGCCGCCATACCGGCGATAGTCGCGGCGTCCTGCCCGTAGTTCCGGCTCAGCCAGACGACCTCGACGCGGTCCTTCGACTCGGCAAGCTCGGCGAGAACGACGTCGGACCGGTCGGGTCCGTTGTCGTGGACCAGGACGATTTCGTCGACCGTGAACCAGGAACCTTTCGGCGTCTCGGTCGGTCCCGCGTATTTGTCGAACTCCGAGACCAGGTTCGCAATCGTCGTCTCGCCCCGATACACCGGCACGACGACCGACACCGAATGGATTCGGTCACCCATTGGCAACACCGATCCCGGTCGACCCTGCGCGCGCAGGCGCAAAGAGCAGCAGCGGCATCGGGTAGGTGACTTTCTTCGAGCGGTCGGCGCCTGAGGGCGCGGAGGGCAAGAGGCACGATAACACGCAGATAACGGTGACGCAGTTCAGCGACCGTCCGGTACGTGCGCTTCCGGCGTCGGCTCGCGGACTTCGGGCTGCGCAGCTTCGCCCTCTTCAGGCGAGTCCTTCTTGCGTCGGCGCAGGTAGAGCCATTGCAGAATGCCGACCCCGACGAAACCGAGAACCGCGGTGGTGATGCCGAGTTGCCAGCCCGGTGGCCGCCAGGTGACCTCGAGTTCCGCGTCTTTCGTGCCAGGGGGAATGTCGACCGCGAGGAAGCTGTCGAGCACGGTCCCGTACTCGACGTCTTTCCCGTCGAGGGTCACGTGATAGCCCGGCCACGGGATCCGGGCGAACACGACCCGCCCGCCGTTCTCTGAGCTCACGCGGGCGCGGCTGGTGTGGTTGGACTCGTCTTCCGACGTCGCGGTGACCCCCGGCGAGGTGTAGGAGATCCGGCCGTTTTCGGTCGAGACCGGGCCGTCGATCCGCTCGAGCACGTAGATGTAGTTCTCGTGGCCCGGGTAGTCGACCCATTTCCAGCCGGGCGGTGGTGGGTCGTTGCGGGCATCGGGGTACATCGCCCGCTGCAGGACGACGCGGTCGACCTTCATGAGGTCCACCAGGGGCTTACCGGTCGATTGCTCGTTGGTGAAGGCCCAGCGACGGGCGTCGGGGCACACGCTGCCGTCCCAGCGCATGCACATGTAGTACGAGAACCAGTAGTGGCCGATCGGGGTGTACCCGTTGACGTACTCCAGATCGAGGTCGTTGGCGTAGAACCCCACGACCTCCGAGCCGTACACGCCGTCGAGGTTCTTCTCTTCCTTCGGCCAGCGCAGGCTGTCGGCCAATTGCAGCGTCGTACCGTCGAAGTCGGGGAAAGCGGCCTTCGCCTCGGAACGACGCTCGGGCAGGTTCCACGACATCGGGTGCGTGCCGACCGCGTTGACCATGTAATACGCGACCGGCGCCACGGAGACGACGAGCAGTGCGCACGCCATCGCAACGGTCTTCTTCGAGGCGACGAGCAGGACGACCGCACCCATGGCGGCCACGATCAGCGTTGCCTCGATATGGCTGTGGATCCGGCCGCTCGGAGCCGACGAGATCGAGCGACCCAGCAGGACAAGCAGTAGAACTGCCGCCGCCCCGCATCGCGCGCGCCAGCCGGCGAGAGTGCCGTGCCGGCTCAAGAGCACGCAGACCAGAATCAGCAGGCTCAGCGCAACCATCGGCAGGACGCGCGCGGGCCAGCGCAGCGGACCGATGACAGCGGGCCCGGCAGTCCAGAAGAGCGTTATGCCCGCGAAGATGGCGATGCCGCTCACCTCGCGCATCGATCGCGTGACTCTTTTCCAGTCGATGAACGCGAGGGCGGGAATGAGGAACCAGGCGATGTAGACGATCGGGAAGGGCTGAATCAGCCCGAACCACGACGTGAACGACGGTCGGGTGCTCGGCAGGCTGGCATTCAGGGTTTCCGACCACGGAATTGTCATGAAGCCGTCGTTCTTGAAGACGAACTCCGCGTCGCGCCACGTCACGTGCGACGAGAGGAAGCTCGGCAGGTAGGTCATCGCACCGACCAGGCCCGCGCATCCTGCAGCGAGCAGGATCTTCGCCGAGGGCAGCCACTTCCGCTGGTAGATGACCTCCCCAATGGCGACAGCGCCGATCATCAACGCGGACTCGGTGCCCGGCCAGACGTAACCCACGCTGATCGCGAAGTACAGGAAGACGAACAACGGAATCGGCCCGCTGCGACCGCGCGCGTAGCGGACCGCCGAAGCCCACGCATGCGTCAGCCACGCGGTTCCCGCCAGTGCGAGGACCCAGCTGGCCTGGTCGAGAAAGAGGATGAAACCGGAGAACGGCACCGCGACACCGGCGACGGCAGCCCACTGAGCGCGGGCGCCGTAGGTCGTGCAAATCCGGAATACGCCGAGCGCCAGAATGATCGAGTACACGAGCTTGACGACTGTCGCGAGCACGAGCAGGTTGTCGACCGACGGTGCGATGAAGCTGACCAGCAACTGCGGCGGATTGAGCAGGCTGCCCTGCCCCTCGACCGCGAGGTTGCCTGCCATCCACTCTTCGGGAACGACGCCGGGCATCTTGCCCTGCCGCAGCAGTTCGCCGATGTGAATCCACAGCGGCACGTACTGGGACTCGGTGTCGTCGGTATAGAAGTGCCGAACGTCAGCCAGGAGTACCGCTACATAACTGACGACGACACCCAAGGCCGTAGCCGCTGCCCACAACCGCACCGTTTTCCGGGAGTCGAGTGTTTCGCTGTCACCCACGAGTTTGTGACACTACAACCCCGGTGTCGCCCGACCGTGCAGGCGGACGCCGAAACGATACGTGGCGATGGCCGAAGTAGCTCGTGACAGCGACGATGCCGGTGACGACGAATTGCGACGGGATCGGTGGCAGGTCGAGTACGCCCACGGCAAGCGTCATCAACACGATGTTGAGCACGAATCCGCCGGAATTGACGCCGACGAACGCGACGAAGTCGCGCACGAGTCGCCCGCGCACACGAAAGACCAACGTCCTGTGCAGCACGAATGCGATGACAACGCTGATGGAGTAGGCCAGCGCAACTGCGAGTTGGTAGAGGTGGTCACCGAGCACGGTGATCCAGACGACGAAGAGCAGGAATCCGATGGCGGTGTTCACGCAACCGACGAGCGTGTAGGCGAGCGACTGACTCCGCGCGAGGCGCACCAGAATTCCGGGCACGGGCACGTTCGAGGCACCGCTGGCGCGGCTGTCGTCGACCGATTCGGGCTCGCTCACGAACCGTATTGTCTCAGGCCGCGTGGGACGCGACTCGACACCCGTCCGGCGCGCCGTGGCACGGCCTCCTGACCTTGGATTTCACGCGTAAGTTGCCGGACTGGCGTACGGTCGCGCAATGGAACTGATGCAGGTGGTTACCGGAAACGGCACTTGTAAGGTTCGGGTAGACGGGCCGGAAAGCCGGCACACGGTGGTGCTGCTGCCGGCAGTGCAGGAAGCGGCCGACGTCTACGACCAAGTCTGTGTGCGCCTGCACAATTCAGGTCTGCGGACGGTCGTGCCCGAATCGATCGAGGGGCTCGACGACACCGACATACTGACGATCCTCGACGAACTGAAACTGGGTTGGGCCAACCTGATGGGCAACCGCGAAGGTGCCGAGTTGGCCTGGCGGCTCGCAGCCAAGAGCTTCGGCCGGTTCGCAAGTCTCGTGGCGGTCGATCGGGGACATCCGGCGCTGGCGGACGCAGCCGGAAACGTCGCCGAGGCGGCATGCCCCGCCGTCGAGTTGCCGACCACCGTGATGGTCGGTGGCCCGAAGAATCGCAACTGGGCCGAGCTGAGCGGTCGGCACGTGTACGGCGAGTTTCGCGTCGTCGAGTTGGACGTGGACAACATCCCGGTGAAGGCAAGCCACGAACTCGCGACGGAGATCGTGTTGCGCACGAGTTCGTGGTGAGCGGCCGGCCGTCAGTGCTCCTTCTTCAGCGCGCCCAGTAGTGCATTTTCGACTACCTCCGGCAGTGCGGGATGGATCCAGTACTGCCCGCGGGCCATGGAACGGGCATCCAGCCCGAACTGCATGGCCTGAATCAGCGGCTGGATAATCGTCGGCGCCTGATAGCCGATGATGTGCGCGCCCAGGATCTTTCCGGTGCCACGTTCGAGCACGACCTTGCACAGGCCGGTGTCGTCCTCCATCGCCCATCCGTAGGCGACGTCCGCGTACTTGTGGATATTGACGACGACGTCGTAGCCGGCCTCGCGGGCAGCTTCTTCGGTGAGGCCGACATCGGCGATCTGCGGGTCGGTGAAGACCGCGGCGGGAACGAACTGGTGATCGGTGCGCGCCAACCCCACATCGGACTGCCACGCGTTGCGGAGCAGGTTGTCGCGCACGATTCGGGCCTCGTGGTTGGCGACGTGTTTGAGCTGATAGGGCGAGGAGATGTCGCCGAGCGCGAAGACGCCTTCCGCCGACGTGCGCTGATATTCGTCGACCTTGACGCGGCCGTCGTCGTGTAGCTCGATCCCACCCGCCGCGGCGTCGAGCCAGTCGCTGTTGGGCTGCCGACCGGTCGCGACAAGCATCGCGTCGCCCTCGATGCAGCTGCCGTCATCGAGCTCGACCGATACACCGGCGCCTGACTTTCGCATCGTCACGGCCGTACGCCCAAGTCGCACATCCCATTTCGCCTGGGCCAGCGTGGTGAAATGTGCCGAGATGTCGGCGTCGAGGTGCCGTAGGAGTCGCTCGCCGCGCGCGATGATCGTGACGTCGACCCCGAATGCCGAGAACACGTGCGCGAACTCCGCGGCGATGAACCCCGCGCCGAGGATGATCAGCCGCTCGGGGAGGTCGCGGATTCGCATGATGTCGTCGCTCGTGTAGAACGGTTCGCCGCAGTTGCGGATTTCGTCGGGAACGATCGGCCGGGAGCCGGCCGCGACGACGATCTGATCGGCGGTGATCACCGACCCGGTGCCGGTATCGAGCGTCCGCGGACCGACGAAGTGGGCGCGGCCGGTGAAGAGCGTGGCGCCTTCGGTCCGATTGCGCCGGAAGTCCTCGGCGTCGGTCGTGATTGCATCGATGCGACCGAACACCCGGTCGACGATGTCGGGCCACCGAATCTTGTCGACGTGTGCGTCGATGCCGTACTTGCTCGACCTTGCGATGGTGGTCGCCACGTCTGCCGCGTAGACGAACATTTTGGTCGGGATGCACCCGACGTTGATGCAGGTGCCGCCGAAGGTCGCCGCTTCGAGGATCGCGACCTTCTTGCCGGCGAACTGCCTGGTGAGGATCGTGTTTCCCGAACCGGTGCCGATTATCGCGAGGTCGAAATGCGCACGGGCGCTCACCGGGTTGCCGTATCGACGTGGGCCTGCAACCAGTCGAGCCACATGTCGACCTCGGCAAAGGCTTTGGCCAGGGGAGTCGGTGCAGACAGGAAAACGTCGTGCCGGGCATTTTCGATCGGCACGACCGTCGTGCGGTCACCGAGGCAACCGGCCCACCGCTGAATCTGCTTCACGTCCAGAACGGCGTCGGCGATGTCTATCTCCGGACCGGTCGTACGGGCGAAGTGGCTCAGCTTGGAACGCAGGATCAACGTCGGTACGCCCACGTCGAGGCCGCGTTGCAACGTGTACTGACCGCGCCGGATCGCCCGGAGCCAACCGAACTGCACCGGGAAGCCGCCGAGCGGTTTCCAGTCGAGGTCGTAATCCCACGCACCGCGTCCGCTGACGTGGATGCTGGCGCCGTAGCGGTCGTCGATCTTGCTCGGCACGACGAGTCCGGCGCGGACCCAGCCTGCGACGTTGATCAGAGTGTTGACGATCACGCTGCGCATGTAGGCCGGTCCTTGGAGGTCGAAGAAGGGGCTGTTGAGGATCAGCCCGGCAACGCCGTCGTCGAGGCCGAGCCGGCGGCGCCGGTCCAGCCACAACGCCGTCGTGAGTCCGCCGGTCGAATGCGCGACGACGAGCGTCGGAACACCGGGGGTCTCGTTGCGAATGATGCGCAGTGCCTCGTTGAGTTCCGCATCGTAGTAGGCGAGGTTGGAGACGTAGTGGGGACTCTGGCCGGGCAGCGTCGACCGTCCGCATTTACGCAGGTCCAGAGCATAAAAGGCGTGGCCCCGGGCGTCGAAATGCTCCGCGACGTGCTTCTGGAAGAAGTAGTCGGACCGGCCGTGGACATAGAGCACGGACGCTGTGGCCGGCGTCGTGCGTTCGCCCCGGTGCCGAATGAGCGTGGCCTCGATGGCGCCTTCGCCGTCAGGGTCGGTGCCCAGCGGGATCGTCAACCGCTCGTAGGCCGGGCCGAGCATGTCGGCCTGCCACTGTGCTGGACCGCCTACCGCTCGCGTCGATGAACCCGCGTTTTGCGTCACAATCACAATCTAATGGCTCGGCGAACCCTGATGCGAGGGGCACAATCGGGGTATACGGACTCGTGGGTAACCTAACCCTGCGCAGTCCCCACAGCGGATCCGCTGCCCATGGCTATAAAGACGAGGAAATCGAATCAGTGGCGAAAGCAGCAGCAATCGAGAAAACCGACGTCGTGCTCGTTGGAGCAGGCATCATGAGTGCCACCCTGGGTGCGCTGCTGCGTCAGCTGCAGCCCGATTGGTCGATATCGCTGTTCGAGCGTCTCGACGCGGCTGCGGCGGAAAGCACCGACCCGTGGAACAACGCGGGCACCGGTCACTCCGCGCTCTGCGAGCTGAACTACACACCGGAGAACGCCGACGGTTCGGTCGAGATCGCCAAGGCCGTGACCGTGAACGAGCAGTTCCAGGTGTCGCGTCAGTTCTGGGCACACGCGGTGGAAAACGGCGTCCTCACGGACCCGAAGGACTTCATCAACCCGATTCCGCACGTCAGCTTCGTGCACGGCCGGGACAACGTGAATTACCTGCGCAAGCGCTACGAGGCGCTCGTCGACCATCCGCTGTTCGCTGGTATGGAGTTCATCGACAGCCCGGACGAGTTCACCAAGCGGCTTCCCCTGATGGCGCAGGGTCGCGACTTCAGCGATCCTGTCGCGCTGAACTGGTCCGCGGGTGGCACCGACGTCGACTTCGGCGCGCTCACCAAGCAGTTCCTCAACTACATCGGTTCGTCGGGCGGCAACGTCTACTTCGGCCACGATGTTCGCGACATCTCCAAGCAATCCGACGGCACCTGGAACGTCAAGGTCCGCAACCGCAGGACGCTTCGCAAACGCGTGATCAACGCGCGCTTCGTCTTCGTCGGCGCGGGCGGCGGCGCGTTGCCGCTGCTGCAGAAGTCGGGCATCAAAGAGGCCAAGGGCTTCGGCGGGTTCCCCGTCAGCGGCCAATTCTTCCGCTGCACGAATCCCGCCCTGATCGAGGAGCACCGCGCGAAGGTGTACGGCAAGGCCGCGGTCGGAGCGCCGCCGATGTCGGTCCCGCACCTCGATACCCGCGTCATCGGCAACAAGCCGGGTCTGCTGTTCGGCCCGTACGCGGGCTGGTCGCCCAAGTTCCTCAAAGAGGGCAAGTACACAGACCTGCCGAAGTCCGTTCGCCCCAACAACCTGACCTCGCTCGTCGGTGTGGGCCTGACCGAGCTGGGCCTGACCAAGTACCTCATCAGCGAGCTGCTGCAATCGCGCGCCGGTCGCGTCGACACGTTGTCCGAGTTCGTTCCGGAAGCGATCTCGGAGGACTGGGAGCTCATCACCGCCGGCCAGCGCGTTCAGGTCATCCGGAAGAAGGGTATGGGCGGTGTGCTGGAGTTCGGCACCGCCGTCATCACCTCGGGTGACGGCAGCATCGCCGGGCTGCTCGGTGCGTCGCCCGGTGCATCGACCGCGGTGACCGCGATGCTCGATGTGCTGAAGAATTGCTTCCCACAGGACTACAAGGGCTGGGAGCCTCGGCTCAAGGAGATGGTCCCGTCGCTCGGCATCAAACTGTCAAGTGACACGGCGCTTTTCGACGAGGTCTGGCAGTGGACCTCGAAAGTCCTGCAGTTGGTCGAGCCGGTCGCTGACACACCGGCCCCGCCGACCGAGTTCGCGGACTCCGCTCAGGTGTGATAGTCAAGGCGCCATGATGGCAACGGCAACCCTCAAACGCTCGTGGGCTTCGGACCTGAGCACCGCCACGCTCTACGAGCTGCTCAAGTTGCGGGTCGAGGTGTTCGTCGTCGAGCAGTCGTCGGCGTATCCCGAGTTGGACGGCCGGGATCTGCTGACCGAAACGCGCCACTTCTGGCTCGAGGAGAACGGTCAGGTCATCGGCACCTGCCGCCTGGTCGAGGAGTACGACGAGGAGCGTAAGTCCTACCGGATCGGTCGGCTGTGCACCTCGCCGACCGCGCGTAACCGTGGCCACACGACGCGCCTGTTGCAGGCAGCGCTGGCCGAAACCGGTTCGTCGTCGTGCCGCATCAACGCGCAGGTGTACCTCGTCGACCTGTATGCCAAGCACGGATTCAAGCCCGAAGGCGCCGAGTACACCGAGGCGGGCACCACCTATGTGCCCATGCGCCGTGCGGGCGGGTACTGACCCGGTCGTAGAGTCATGGGCGACGTAATGCCCGTGGGGAAGCCTGTGTGAGTCAGGCGCGGTCCCGCCACTGTGACGATGCCTGACCGGCGTCGAAGCCAGATCGCCGCGGCTCGTCTGCCAAAGACATCGGTCCCGGCGTGGATACCGGGCAGCTGAAGGGACTCACTCATGCCTCGCGACGACGACATCGGCTTTCCGTTCACGGCGGTCGTCGGACAGGACCGACTGCGCTTGTCGCTGGCGCTCTGCGCTGTTCATCCCGGCATCGGCGGTGTGCTGGTCCGTGGCGAGAAGGGCACCGCGAAGTCGACGGTAGTTCGCGCGCTCGCGGCTCTGTTGCCACCGGTGACGACCGCCGCCGGAGCGCGGCGCGCACGGTTGGTCGAGTTGCCGGTCGGCGCAACCGAGGACCGCGTCATCGGTTCGCTCGACCTCGGAAAGGTCCTGCGCGACGGCGAGCAAGCGTTCGCACCGGGTCTTCTGGCCGCCGCCCATCACGGCGTTCTCTATGTCGACGAAGTCAATCTCCTGCACGACCACCTGGTCGACGTGCTCCTCGACGCTGCCGCCATGGGCCGGGTGTACATCGAGCGGGACGGCGTATCGCACACGCACCCAGCGCGGTTCGTGCTGGTCGGAACGATGAACCCGGAAGAGGGCGAGCTGCGTCCGCAGCTGCTGGACCGCTTCGGCCTTGCCGTCGACGTCACCGCCTCGCGGGACGTGGATGTGCGTATGGAGGTCGTCCGCCGGCGGCTCGATTTCGAGCGCGATCCCGCAGGGTTTGCCGAGCGCTACGAAGCGCAGGACCGTGCGGTCGCCGACCGGATCGTCGATGCCCGCGGTCGTCTGGACTCGGTGGTGCTCGACGACGTCGAATTGCGCAGGATCGCGGCGTTGTGTGCAGCGTTCGATGTCGACGGCATGCGTGCGGACCTCGTCGTAGCACGCACTGCGACCGCGCATGCGGCGTGGCGAGGTGCGGAGGCGGTGCAGGAGCAGGACGTGCGAATCGCCGCCGAGCTTGCGTTGCCACACCGGCGGCGCAGAGACCCGTTCGACGAGCCGGGCCTCGATCCCGGGCAACTCGACGAGGCGATGGAACAGGCAGCGACCGAAGCGCAGCGCCGGCCGGAGACCGAGGAGCCGAGCGGTCCGCCGCCCGAGCCGGATCCCGACGGGCCCGAAGGTGGACCAGGCGGCGGCGCGCCGACCAGCGGGCCGTCCAGGACCAACGGGACCGGACCGGTCGGCAGTACGAAGCTGCTCCAGGTTCCGGGCGTGGGTGAGGGTGCACCGGGACGGCGTTCGCGGGCACAGGGCAGGCATGGACGCGTCGTGCGACCGACCACCGAGACCGGAACCGGCCTACACCTGGTCGGTACGCTGTTCGCGGCTGCGGTGCACCAGCAGGTGCGCGGCCGGACGGCGGGTCGGATCCTGCTCGAGCCCGTCGACCTTCGCGGTGCACACCGCGAGGGGCGCGAGGGCAACCTGGTCGTATTCGTCGTCGACGCATCGGGCTCGATGGCGGCGCGAGACCGGCTCGCCGCAGTCACAGGTGCCGTCGTGTCGCTGTTGCGCGATGCGTATCAGCGCCGGGACAAGGTCTGCGTCATCACGCTTCGGGGTAGCGAAGCGACACTGGTCTTGCCGCCTACGTCGTCGGTGGACATCGCCGTGCGCCGCCTCGGTTCGCTACGTACCGGCGGCAAAACTCCACTCGCGCAAGGCTTTCTGAAGGCCAGAGAAGTTGTCCTGCGGGAGCGCGCACGGGACCCGCGGCGCCGTCCGCTCGTCGTGACGCTGACCGACGGCAAGGCAACGGGTGGCATCGAACCGGTCCGGCGGGCGAAGATCGCGGCCGGTCTGCTCGCCAGGGAAGGTGCCGCGTCAGTGGTCGTGGACTGCGAGCAGGGGATGGTTCGGCTCGGGTTGGCGGCCGACCTCGCCCGCGAGCTCGGCGGCACGTACCTGCGGTTGGCGGAACTGTCAGCCGACGCGGTCGCGGGCGTCGTGCGATCGGTGGCGTGACGTGCCGAAAGGAATTCCCGAAGCCGTCCCCGAGGACGGCCTGACCACGCGCCAGCGGCGAAACCTGCCGATTCTGGCCGTGCACACCGGGCCCGGAAAAGGGAAGTCGACCGCTGCGTTCGGCATGGCACTGCGGGCCTGGAACCAGGGCTTCGACGTCGGTGTCTTTCAGTTCGTGAAGAGCGCGAAGTGGAAGGTGGGGGAGGAAGCAGCCTTTCGCGCGCTTGGCCACCTGCACGACGAGACCGGCGCCGGCGGCGAGGTCGAGTGGCACAAGATGGGCGAAGGCTGGTCCTGGACCCGGAAGAAGGGGAGCGACGAAGACCATGCCGCCGCGGCCCAGGAGGGTTGGCGCGAGATCGCCCGGCGACTCGGCGAGCAGACCCATCGCTTCTACGTGCTCGACGAGTTCACCTACCCGCTCAAATGGGGCTGGATCGACGTCGCCGAGGTCGTATCGGTGCTGGGAGACCGGCCCGGCAATCAACACGTGGTGATCACGGGTCGCGACGCGCCGCAAGCACTCCTCGACGTCGCGGACCTCGTGACCGAGATGACGAAGGTCAAGCACCCGATGGACGCGGGCCGCAAGGGCCAGCGGGGTATCGAGTGGTGAACACCGTGCCGGCTGTGGTCATTGCCGCGCCCGCGTCCGGGAGCGGAAAAACCACTCTGGCAACAGGATTGATCGGTGCGCTGGCAGCAGCGGGTTCGCGCGTCGCGCCGTTCAAGGTCGGGCCCGACTACATCGACCCTGGTTATCACGGACTCGCGGCGGGCCGGCCCGGCCGCAACCTCGACCCGGTACTGGTCGGTGCCGACCGCGTGGTCCCGCTCTACAACCACGGCGCGCGTGGCTGCGATATCGCGGTCGTCGAAGGTGTGATGGGCCTGTTCGACGGCCGGATCGACAGCTCTGTGAGCGGACCGGCAGCAGAAGGTTCGACCGCCCATGTCGCGGCGTTGCTCGGCGCGCCGGTGATTCTGGTCGTCGATGCGCGCGGGCACAGTCAGAGTCTCGCGGCGACGCTGCACGGTTTTGCTACCTACGATTCGTCTGTACGGCTCGGCGGTGTGATCCTCAACCGGGTCGGCAGTGAGCGGCACGAAGAAGTCTTGCGCGACGCGGCCGCTCGGGTCGGTCTTCCGGTACTCGGGGCGCTACCGCGGATGGTCGAATTGGCAGTTCCATCAAGGCATCTGGGCTTGATACCGGCGGTCGAGCATGGTGCCGCAGCGCTGGACGCTGTCGATGCGATGACGAAACTCGTTGCCGCACATGTCGATCTGTCCGCAGTGGTGCGGATGGCGAACGCGTCGGCAGCCGGACCGGCATGGGATCCCGCGGAAGCGATCGGGACCGCGGCCACCGGTAGCCCGATCGTTGCGCTCGCCGGCGGACCCGCTTTCACGTTCGGGTATGCCGAGCATCGTGAACTGCTCGAAGCGGCCGGTGCGCAGGTTGTGGCGTTCGACCCGTTGCGGGACTCGTTGCCCCCTGAGACAGCGGGTGTTGTGCTGCCCGGCGGATTTCCGGAGGAGCATGCGCCCGCACTGTCGTCGAACGAGCCGCTGCTCGAAGAGATCCGGCGGCTCGCGGACCGTGGCGCTCCGATCCACGCCGAGTGTGCGGGTCTGCTGTATCTGGCCCGAAGCCTGGACGGCCACACCATGGCAGGTGTGGTCGCCGCGGATGCGTTCTTCGGGCCCACACTCACGCTCGGCTACCGCGACGCGGTCGCCGTGCGCGATTCGGTGCTGTGGGCCGCGGGGGAGCGCGTACGCGGGCACGAGTTCCATCGGACGAAGTTGCACCCGTGCGCGGTTGACGAGTCCTTGGACTCCCTGAAGGCGCACGGGTCGGCGTGGGGTTGGCGTGCCGGCTCCCGCTCGTCGCAGGAAGGGTTCGTCGGACGCGGTGTGCACGCGTCCTACCTGCATACGCACCCCGCAGGCAACCCGGGCGCCATCGCCAGGTTCGTCGCGGCGTGTGCCGGTGGCTGAGCTCGTTGTCGGCATCGGCGTCCAGCGTGGCGTTGCCGTCGACGCGGTGCTCGCGGCCGTCGCTGACGTTCTCGGAGCGAACGTCGTCACCTGCCTGGCCACGATCGACCGCCGCGCGACCGAACCCGGCGTCGTCGGCGCCGCGGCCGCTCTCGGCGTATCGGTCGTGTCGTTCAGTGCCGCTCGACTCGGTGCTGTCGAGGTCCCGAATCCGTCGAACCACACATTGGCGGCATTGGGCACCGCAAGCGTTGCGGAGGCGGCGGCAATCCTGGCGGGCGGCGAGCTCGTCATAGAGAAACGTGTGGTGCGGGGGATCGTCGTCGCAGCTGCCCGTAATGTTTCTGCCGTGTCGTCGGACCTTGAAACCAACTATCTCGTCGGCCTGAACCTCACCGGACGCCGGGTCGTCGTCATCGGTGGCGGCACCGTCGCGCAGCGGCGCCTCGGGCTGCTCATCTCCTCTGGGGCTGCCGTGCACGTCATCAGCCGGGCTGTCACGCCCGCTGTCGAGGGTATGGCGACAGCGGGCCAAATCACCGTCGACCTTCGGCCCTACGCCGTGGGCGATCTCGCGGGGGCCTGGTATGCGATCGCATGCACTGATGAGCCGGAGACGAACGCGGCGATCGTCGCCGAAGCCGAAGGACGTCGGATTTTCTGCGTGCGCGCCGATGTCGCCCGCCTCGGAACGGCTGTGACGCCTGCGACCGCACGATACGAGGGCCTCACCCTGGGCGTCCTGGCCGGTGGCGAGCATCGGCGGTCGGCGGCGGTGCGGACGGCCATTCTCGAGGCGCTGCAGTCCGGTGCAATCGTTCCCGAGTCCGATCCGGTGCTGCCGGGTGTAGCGCTCGTCGGCGGCGGACCGGGCGATCCCGACCTGATCACGGTTCGTGGCCGCAGACTGCTTGCGCGAGCCGACGTCGTGGTCGTCGACCGCCTTGCCCCGCCCGAACTGCTTGCCGAACTCGGTTCGCATGTCGACGTGATCGACGCCGCCAAGATCCCGTACGGGCGGGCCATGGCGCAAGAGGCGATCAACTCTGCGCTGATCGACGGTGCCAAGGCCGGGAAGTTCGTCGTCAGGCTCAAAGGCGGCGACCCCTACGTGTTCGGTAGGGGGTACGAGGAGGTCGAGGCGTGCGTCGCCGCGGGCGTTCCTGTGACCGTTGTGCCGGGAATCACCAGTGCAATCTCGGTGCCCTCGGCCGCGGGCATCCCCGTGACCCATCGCGGGGTGACGCACGAGTTCGTCGTCGTGAGCGGTCACGTCGCGCCCGACCACCCGGATTCACTCGTCGACTGGCCCGCGCTCGCGCGGCTGCGCGGCACGTTGGTGCTGCTCATGGCGGTCGAGCGGATCGAGAAGTTCGCGGATGCCCTGATCGCGGGCGGCCGGGACGCGAGCACCCCGGCGACGGTGATCCAAGAGGGCACGCTGCGTTCGCAGCGCGTCGTGCGCGCCGACCTGAAATCGATCGCGGAGCGCGTCCGGGCCGAGGACATCAGGCCTCCGGCCATTGTCGTGATCGGGGCCGTTGCGGCGTTTTCGGGTGTCTCTGGGTAACGTGATCGACCGTGACTGAGCACAGTGTCGTGACCTATCCCGTGACTACGCGGGCTTTCGGTCTCGCATTGATCGTGCTCAGCGGCTTGCAGTTGATGGTGGTTCTCGACGGCACGGTCGCCAACCTCGCGCTCGCCAGGCTCCAGGACGAACTCGGGCTCTCCGATGCCGGCCGTAACTGGGTGCTGACGTCCTACGCTCTGGCCTTCGGCGGATTGATGCTGCTCGGTGGCCGCCTCGGCGACGCGTTCGGCCGCAAGAAGATGTTCATCGGCGGTGTCGCGCTCTTCACCGTGTCGTCGCTGCTGTGCGGACTTGCGTTCAACGAGGGCACGCTGATCGCAGCGCGCGCTCTGCAGGGCACCGGTGCGGCCATCGCCTCGCCGACCGCCTTCGCATTGGTTGCGACGACGTTCGCGCCCGGACCGGTCCGCAATCAGGCGATCGCCGTGTTCGCTGCCATGACCGGAATCGGCTCGATAACGGGCCTGATCATCGGCGGCGCCCTGACCGAATATTCGTGGCGGTGGATCTTCCTGATCAACGTCCCGATCGGTATCGCAATCGTCGCCCTCGCCATCGTCGCGCTTCGCGAGACCGCGCACGAACGGCTCTCGCTCGACATCCAGGGTGCGGTCCTCGCGACACTCGGCTGTACCTCGATCGTGTTCGGCATCAGCGAAGGTCCCGAGTTGGGCTGGCGCAGCATCGCCGTCGTCGGTTCGCTGATTCTCGGGTTCGTCCTGTTGGCGCTCTTCCTGCTCGTCGAACGTAAGGCGGACAACCCACTGCTGCCGTTCAGCCTGTTCGAGAACCGGGACCGCGTAGCGACGTTCGTGGCGATCTTCTTCGCCAGCGCAGTGATCTTCTGTATGGCCGCGTATGTCGCGCTCTTCGTACAGGACATCCTCGGATACAGCCCGCTCAAGGCGGGTCTGGCGTTCATCCCGTTCGCAGTCGGGTTGGGTACGGCGGCCTTCGTGTCGTCCAAGCTGGCGGTGCACATTCAGCCGCGCTGGCTGGTCATCGCCGGCGCGATCATCATGGTCCCCGGCCTGATGTACGGCTCGACTCTCGACGGCACGGCGACCTACTTCGGCCAGCTGTTCATTCTCATCATCGGGATCGGTTTCGGTGTGGGACTCGCGGTCGTGCCGCTACCGCTGTGTGCGGTGGCCGGTGTCGGACCGAGCGAAATCGGTCCACTGACGGCCATCGCTCAGGTTGCGCAGACCCTCGGCGGACCGCTGGCGCTGGCTGTGATCGGAGCCGCGGCTACGTCGCGCACGCTGTCGCTCGGTGGCACGTCCGGCGCCGCGGCCGACATGAATCCGGTGCAGCTCGCCGCCCTCGGTGAGGGCTACACGTTCGCGCTGGTCGGTTGTGCGGGATGCGCCGTCATAGCCGGTGTCGTGGCGTTGTTCATTCGCTTCACGCCGGCTCAGGTCGCTCAAGCTCATGCGGCACAGGAAGCGCAGCAGCGCGGCGAAGCCGCTATTTCTTGACCGCTCCCGCTCCCGCAGCCGCGATCGTTGTGAGAATCGATGTGGCGGGGTCGGCGACGATGTTCTTGCGGCGCAGGAATCCATCGATCAGCTGCCAGACGAACTCGGTCGCTTGGTCGACGAACTCGGTGGTCCGGTCTTCGTCCGGCGTCCCGTCGCTCCCCAGCCACAGGTCTGCCGTGGAGACGAAGACACCCGCCACGGCACGCACGAGATAGTCGAGCCCGTTGGCGTCGACTGCAAGTCCGGCGAGCATGGGGCGCGCCCGCAGGGTGAGCTTCGCCGCCAAGTCCCGGGCCACGTCGAGCGGCAGACCGGATTCCCGCGAGTCGGCGCCGAACTGCGCTTGGGTCAGGAAGCGGAAGACGTTGGGATGTTCGCGAATCGTGCTCGCATAGGCGGCCACGAGTCGGCGGACCGCGGTTCGCGGCGGTTGCATCATGAGCGTGAAATCTGGCGCAGCGGTCTTCGCTGCGTCCTGCGTCATGCGATTAGCGATCTCGTTGTAGAGATCAGCCTTGTCCGCGACCAACCGGTACAGCCGCGGCTTGGCGATGCCGGCTTCGCGGGCGATGGCGTCCATGCTCGGCCGCGGGCCGCCGTCGTCGATCACGCGAATTGCGGCATCGACGATGTCGTCGCGCGTCAGTGGCACGCGCCGGGACCGTTCGGCAAGTCGTGGCATGCCCTCACGGTACTGCCGGTATAGCGGCATGACCAGGACAATCGCGATGATATGGGTCGGTGCGCACCGACTGCTGTGGTGCCGAACACAGTCGTCTTCCGATACTCGGTACCGCCGGTACTATATTTTGAACCAGCAGTACAACCGGAAGGACGCGTGATGTCCGTGCGACAACTCGAAGGCGTTGCGCAGCGCCAGTGGACCGCGCGCAGCGGCGCGACGGAGTTGGCAGTCTTCGAGTGGGGCAATCCGGACGGTGAGCCGGTAGTTCTCGTGCACGGCTGGCCGGATACGCACGTCGTGTGGAGCAGTGTTGTGCCGCTGCTGAGCGACCGATTTCGCGTGATTGCGTACGACACTCGCGGCGCGGGCGGTTCCTCTGCGCCCAAGGCAGTGTCGGCCTACCGGCTCGACAAGCTGGCGGCGGACTTCTTCGCCGTGATCGACGCGGCCAGCCCGAATGTGCCCGTGCATGTCGTGGCCCACGATTGGGGCTCGATCCAGGTGTGGGAAGCCGTCTGCACGCCGCGATCGAACCGGCGGGTTGCGTCGTTCACGTCGATCTCGGGTCCGAGTCTCGACCACCTCGCGATGTGGATGCGCGGCAAGCTCGCAGCTCCTACGCCGCGAAGTGTCCGCGCTCCCATTCTGCAACTCATCTCCTCGCTGTGCGCTCTGCTGCTCATCGTTCCGGTGCTCCCGCGCCTGCTGTTGAAGATCTTCGGTACAGAGCGCATGTGGACCTGGCTGCTCGGCCGGGTCGAGGGCATACCGGCCGACGACGTGCACGTCGCGGACACGCTGCAGCACGACATGATCACCGGCTTGAAGATCTATCGTGCCAACGTTCTGCAGCACGTCCTGCGGCCGCGCCAGCAATACACGACTGTGCCGATTCAAATCCTCGTCAGCACGCGCGACGTGGCGATCCGTCCGGCCGGTTACGACGCACTCGGCCGCTGGGCATCGTCGGTTCAGCGCCATGACATCCCCGCGGGGCACTGGCTTCCGTTCTCCGAACCGTTGGTCGTCGCCGAGGCGGCTGCCAATTTCATCGACTCGCTGACGTTGGCGACGGCCTCGTGAGCTGGTCAGGGTTGGTCGTCGACTGGGAAGAGGTCACAGGCCAGTCGAGGTTCGTCATCGACATGCTCACGATCCCGATCTTCTCGGCGATCGCGGGACTGCTCACCAACTGGACCGGCGTCTGGATGCTGTTCGCGCCGAACCAGTTTCGTGGCTTCGATGTGCCGGGCCTGCGGGTGATCTACCCGTACTTCCCGCGCCGTCTGCAGATCCTGCCGATCTTCGAGGGCGGCCACAGGCTGGGATTTCAGGGCTTCATTCCGGCCCGCACCGAGAAGATGGCGTCGCTGACCGTCGACCTCGCCATTTCCAAGATCGGTGGACCCAGCGACTTCTACTGCCAGCTCGAACCGGAGGCAATCGCCGCGCAGTTCGCCCAGGTGATCGGTCGGGATCTGCGCCCGCTGGTCGATTCGGTCATGGAGTCCGGCTATCCGCAGCTGTGGAACGACCTGCCGCAACAGGTCCGCGAGATGCTCTACGCACGGGTCGCCTCGGAGTTGCCCGACGTCGCCGGGCGGGCTTTCGATGAGATCGGGCGCCACATCGACGAGCTACTCGACGTGAAGTCGATGGTGATAGGCCACTTGCGCAAGCATCCCGCGATGATGAAGGACATCTTCTACAGCATCGGTGCCCCCGAACTGCGCTTTATGGTTCGCAGCGGGCTCCTGGGTTTTCCGATGGGTGTGGCGCTGGCGCTGTATCTGCACTTCCATCCGCACCTCCCGCTCGTTGGGGCAGTGCCGTTGGCGCTCGTTGTGTTGTTCGGTGCCGCGATGATCGGTGTCATCGCCAACATCATCGCCATCAGGGTCGTGTTCACGCCCGCTGTCCGCCGGCCGCGTTGGCAATGTCTGTGGGGCCAGGCGTTGCTCGCGCAGCGGCAGGAGGTCGCCGCCGCAGACTTCGGCTACTCGATCGCCCATCAGATCATCACGATGGACACCATCGTGGACCACTTGATGGAGGGCCCCAACCGCGACAAAACTCGCGGACTACTCGAGAACGTCCTCGTCGACGAGATCGACCGGGCGCTCGGGGTGATCCGTCCTTTGGTGCGCGCAACGGTGGGCACCACGCGCTGGCAGGCGATCCAGGCGGGGTCCACGATGGCGGCAATCGACTACGTCCCCGCACTCGTCGACGCCGATTTCTCACTGTCGCAGGCAGCGAAGATCGACAGGTTGTGCACAGAGAAACTGCAGGAGCTGCCGCCGGAAGAATTCGTCGACCTCCTGTATTCGGCAATCGAGCAGGATGCGTGGTTGCTGTATGTGCACGGTGGCCTGCTCGGCATCGTTGTCGGTGCGGTGCACCTGATCGTCTTCGGCGTCTGATCACCTGAACTGCTCAACGTTCGCCTCGGCCCATTCGGCGAATGTGGTTGCGGCGCGACCGGTTACCTCGGCAACCGTTGGAACGGCGAGTTGCGGGTGCTCGATCAGCGTCGCGACGCCCTCGAGGTACCAGCGCGCGTACTCGCCCATTGCAGGTTCGAGCGCCGCGACGGCCTCTTCAGGGTCGAGTTCGACGTAATCGATGTCGCGGCCGAGCGCGTGGGCGATTGCCTGCAGCTTCTCGTCTCGGCGTAAGCATTCAGGTCCGGTCAGTTCGAGGCGCTGGCCGACATAGGAATCGTCGAGAAGTGCCTGTGCGGCGACCGCTGCGATATCCGGCAGGGCGATTGCGGCATTGGCTGCCGCCGCGTAGCCGTCGCGGACCTGCCCGGTGGACCGAATCTGATCGGCCCACATCGTGTAGTTGTCCATGAACTCGCCCGGCTCCAGATGCGTCCAGGGAACTGCGGAAGTCTCCACGGCTTCCTCGATGACCTCCCAGCCTGTCCCGGCGCCACCGGCGAGGTCGACGATTCGCTGCACTCCTGCAGCTTCGGCGAGTGCGACTGCAGTGCCGACCGTAGGCGGATGCGGCGCGAGATAGAGCGTGTCGACGCCTTGCAGCGCGCGGTGCAACGACGCTGAGTTTCCGACGAACCCCGTTGCCACCTCGACTTCGACGGGCAGGGCAGCAGCCGTCGGGTCGGTAGTCAGTGCGCGAATGTCTGTGGCGCCCAGGCGTAGAAGCTCGTCGACGACGAGCCTGCCGATATTTCGAGTAGCGCCGGTAACCAGGATCTTCATGCCCACCCCCATTTTCGTATGGCATACGGATATCTGTTTATCGTATGGTATACGAAAATTGGACGGAGTGGTCGGCGATGACAAAGCATGGGGACCCCGATCGGATCCTTGCGCTGTTGTGGCGGCATTCCGGTAAGGGCGATGGACGGCCCGTGCCTGGCCGCAAGCCCAAGCTGACCGTCGACGACGTCGTTGCGGCTGCCGTTGCCCTAGCCGACGCCGAGGGGTTGGCAGCCGTCTCGATGAATCGAGTCGCGACAGCACTCGGAGTCGGCACGATGACGCTCTACACATATGCGCCGTCGAAGGCGGACCTGGTCGACCTGATGGTCGACGCGTTGCTCGTCGAAAAGGCTTTGCCGGGGCCGGGGGAGGCGCGTCCGGTGGGGTGGCGTGCTCAGGTCCGGCTGTATGCCGACGTCACAGTCGCGCAGTATCGAGCACACCCGTGGCTTCGGCACGTGTCCGTGGTGCGCCCGCCGGTGGGTCCTGGGATGCTCGCCGACAGCGAGTACGTGCTGTCGACTGTCTCCGGGCTTGGTTTGGTTGCGGCAGAGACGAACGCCGCCGCGGAGTCGATAACCGCATTCGTCCTTGCGACGGCCGCGTTGGAAGCCGATGCTGCAGAACTGGAACGAACGACGGCGCAGACCAACGACTCGTGGTGGCACGACCGCGACCGTCTGTGGCAGGACTATTTCGACCCCGCTCGCTATCCGACCATGAACGCCGTCTGGCACGCGGGTGGCTTCGACTCGTCGACGCACGAGGCGATGGTCCGCTCGCACGCGTTCGGTTTGGCGCGGTTACTCGACGGAATCGAGTTGGGACGGGTCTATTGATGGCGCAACGAACAGCTCGAGCATCGCGCGTTCTTCCGCGTCGTCGGAGCCAGGCACGGTCAGCAGTGAAACGATAATGCGCACAGTCCATTTGGCGAGCAACACGTTTCCATCGAAGAATGCGGCGCTCAGTCCCTCGATCACTTCCGAAGAGTGCGCAATTTCACTGGCGAGGCCGGCATCGCCGAGCTGAAACCACGCGATCATCGTCGGGTCGGCTCGGACCTCGCGGACCGCGGCGAGCATTGCCGCGACAGTGCGCTCCCTCAGGTCTGGAATGGTGCTGGTTTCGGCAAGGATCGTCTCGCCCACACGCCTCGCTTCGCGGTGCACGAACGCGAGTTGCAGCGATCGCCGGCTGTCGAAGTAGCGATACATCGTCGCGCGCGAACAGCCCGCTCGCCGCGCGATATCGGCCATTCCGACCGTCGCAACGCCGCGTTCGACGAACAACTGTGCTGCAGCGTCGAGAATTCGCTCGGCCGCAAGGTCGTTGCGGTCCTTTTCGAGCCAGTTCATTCGTTCACTCGGAACGGGACGCTGAGCGGTCGGCGGACGTATGGACCCTCGGCGTAGACGACCGCATCGATATCGACCGTGAAGTCGGGGCAGCGGGCCAGCAGTTCCTCGAGTGCGACGCGTGCCTGCATTCGCGCTGCGGCCGCGCCGAGGCAGTGGTGGTTGCCGTGGCTGAACGTCATGATCTGGCGCGGCTTGCGGAGGACGTCGAGTTCGCCCGCGTCGGAACCGTATTGGCGCTCGTCACGGTTCGCCGATCCGTAGAGCAGTAGGGTTCGGCGGCCTGCTGGAACGGTGGTGTCGCCGATCTGGACGTCCCGTGTAGTGCAGCGCGCAAGACCCTGCACCGGGGCGGTGAGTCGCAGCATTTCTTCGACGGCGTCGGTGATCAGTGCGGGGTTGTCGATGAGCTTGCGACGCTGGTCGCGATGCGTGGTCAGCAACTGGACGGCGCCGCCGAGATTGCCTGTCGTCGTGTCGTTTCCGCCGGTCACCATCGTGAAAGCGAAGCCGAGAATCGACAGAATTCCTGCGACGTCACCGTCTGCACCCAGGCCAGATGCGAGCAGGTGCGAGATCGTATCGTCGGCAGGATCGGTCCGGCGCCGATCGATGAGCGCGGTGAAATACCCCATCAATTCCGTGACGGCCGTGGCGGCCTCGAGGATGTTTCCGCCGGCGCCCGCGGCGACGATGTTCTCGGACCACTCGTCGAAGCGCGACCGGTCCTCCTCGGGAACGCCGAGGTAGTGCGCGACCACCATGCTCGGCAGCGGCTTGAAGAGGTCGACGACGATATCGCCCTCACCGGCCGCCTTGAGTCTTTCGATGCGGTCGACGACGAACTCGCGAACCGCCGGCTCGACCGAGCTGACGTGCCGGGGGGTGAAACCCGATGACACCGACCGCCTGAACGTCGTGTGGTCCGGTGGATCGGTGAAGACGAAGGGACGATTTTCCGTCATCCCGATCTTCTCGAGGTCGTGATAGTCGGTCGTGATTCCTTGCGCCGACGAGAAGGTCTCGGGATCACGCGCAGCCGCGAAGACGTCGGCGTACCGGGAGAGGACGTAGTAGTCCTCGTCCGGCGTCTCGGGTGGAACGACTCGGTGGACCGGGTCGTGGTCGCGCAGGTCGCGGTACATCTGCCAAGGGTCGCGCCAGGATTCCCCGGACCGAGGAACGAACTGAACCTGATGAGACGTCAGCGTCGACATGGATAGATCGTGAGACACATGGGCAGATGTGTCAAGGGGTGGTTGGGCTTGTCTTGGGTGATCACGAGCATGGGGTCGCCGGCGCGCCGTGTGGCCTCGCCATTTGGTCGTGATCACGGGGGATGGGAGTGGGGCTGTGCTGATCACGAGCATCGGGTCGACGACGCGCCGTGTGGCCTCGCCTTTTCGTCGTGATCACCGCGGTTGGGAGTGGGGATCTAGCCTTTTGGTCGTGATCACGGCGGGTGGAGGCTGGGGTCGCCGGTGATCACGAGCATCGGGTCACCGACACGCCGCCTGGCCTCGCCTTTTGGTCGTGATCACCGCGGTTCGGGGGTGGGATCGAACCATTCGCTCGTGATCACGGTGGTTGGAGGCTGGGGTAGCCGGTGATCACGAGCATCGGGTCACCGACACGCCGTGTGACCTCGCCTTTTGGTCGTGATCACCGCAGGGTGGGGATCGAGCCATTTGGTCGTGATCACGGTGGGTGGAGGCTGGGGGTTGCCGGTGATCACGAGCATCCGGTCACCGACATGCCGTGTGGCCTCGCCTTTTCGTCGTGATCACCGCGGGGTGGGTGGGGATCGAGCCATTCGCTCGTGATCACGGGGGGTGAGTTGGGGCCGGACCGGACGAGTTAGTGGGTCAACACGACCAGTTCGGTGGGCGAGGCGACCTCGACCCTGAACCCCGCCTTCGCGGCCACCTGCGCGACACCTTTGATGTCGGACGGCTCCGCCCGGCTGACGACCAACGCACGGGCGAGCAGGCCCTTGTGGTGCTTGTTGAAATGGCTGACGACGCTGCGGGTGCCGTCGGGCGCCTCGGTGACGACCGTCGCCGTCACTGCGCCGGGCACGCGGCCGAGTTGCTGGTAGATCCCGGACCGCAGGTCGACGATCAAGCCGCCGTCGGCTTCGGCAACGAGAGCGGACGTGAGGTCCGTCTTCCACAGGGCAGAAAGCGTGGCGAGGCCCGGCAACTTGGAACCGCCGGACAACCGGTAGGCGGGAATCGGATCTGTCGGCCGCACCGCACCGAACAGCGCCGAGCCGATTGCCAAGCGGGCGTTGGCCTTTGCCCGCTGGACACGCGTCAATGAGCGCGCGTCCAGAGCGTCGAACAGCACGCCCGTGTACCGCTCCAGAGCGGGCCGCGTCGGGCTGGTCCACAGTGTGGCGTTGCGCGCGACCTCATCGAGTTGACTCGGTCCGAGCCCCAATGCAGCACTGGTCGCGACTGGATCCGCCGCCAACGAGACCAGCGCGTCGACCAGCGACTCCCGGACGAGATTGAGCTTCGGCATCGACAACGCATCGAGTGTCAGCGGTGCCAACCTTCCGCCGTCCGACTTCGTCTCCGATGGAGGTAGCAGCACAAGCATGGGTAGAGGGTACTTGGGCCCGGAAAGGCAACTAGGCTGCTCACCTGTGATTACCCGCCTTTCCCAATTGTTCCTGCGCACTCTTCGTGACGACCCCGCCGATGCCGAGGTGCCGAGTCACAAGCTGCTGGTCCGCGCCGGTTATGTACGTCGCGTGGCCCCGGGTGTCTACTCGTGGCTGCCGTTGGGCTTACGGGTGTTGCGGCAGGTCGAGCGGGTCGTTCGCGAGGAGATGGACGCGATGGGCGCGCAGGAGATTTCCTTGCCGGCGCTGCTGCCGCGTGAGCCGTACGAAGCGACGAACCGCTGGACCGAGTACGGCGACGCGCTCTTCCGCCTGAAGGATCGCAAGGGCGCCGACTACATGCTCGGGCCCACCCACGAGGAACTGTTCGCTCTGACGGTGAAGGCCGAGTACAACTCGTACAAGGACCTCCCGGTCACGCTCTATCAGATCCAGAACAAGTACCGCGACGAAGAACGGCCCCGAGCGGGCATTCTGCGTGGCCGCGAGTTCGTGATGAAGGATTCGTACTCCTTCGATCTCGACGAGGACGGACTGAAGAAGTCCTACAACGCGCATCGCGAGGCTTACCAGCGAATCTTTGCCAGGCTCGGCGTGAAATACGTCATCGTCGCCGCGACCTCGGGTGCGATGGGCGGCAGCGCGTCGGAGGAGTTCCTCGCCGAGAGCGAGGTCGGCGAAGACACCTACGTCCGCTGCGTCGAGTCCGGCTACGCGGCAAACGTCGAAGCGGTCATCACCCATGCGCCGGACGCACGCCCGATCGAAGGCTTGCCCGCAGCCGTGGCTCACGACACTCCGGATACGCCGACAATCGCGACCCTCGTCGACTGGGCGAACTCGGCCGATCTGGGCCGGACGGTTACTGCCGCCGACACGTTGAAGAACATCCTCGTCAAGGTTCGTACTCCCGGTAAGGACTGGGAGTTGCTCGGAATCGGCATACCCGGCGACCGTGAGGTCGACGAGAAGCGACTCGGTGCGTCGCTCGAACCGGCGGAATACGAGTTGCTCACCGACGCGGATTTCGCTGCCAACCCGTTCCTCGTCAAGGGGTATATTGGACCGAAGGCATTGCTGGCCAACAAGGTTCGCTTCCTTGTCGATCCGCGTGTGGTCACCGGCACGTCGTGGATCACGGGCGCTGACCAGCAGGGCAAGCACTACGTCGACCTCGTCGCCGGGCGCGACTTCGAACCGGACGGCACCATCGAAGCCGCTGAAGTGCGCGACGGCGATCCGTCACCGGACGGCGCGGGCCCGCTGGTTTCGGCCCGCGGAATCGAGATCGGCCACATCTTCCAGCTCGGTTACAAGTACACCGACACTTTCAACGTCGACGTCCTGGGCGAGAACGGCAAACCGGTCCGACTGATCCAGGGCTCCTACGGCGTCGGTGTGTCACGCCTCGTAGCGGTGATCGCAGAGCAGAAGCACGACGACAAGGGTCTGCGCTGGCCGTCGGAGGTCTCGCCCTTCGACGCCTATGTCGTCATCGCAAACAAGGACGAGTCGGCCCGCGCGGGCGGCGAGCAGATCGCGGCCGAACTCGACTCGGTCGGGCTGAACGTCGTGCTCGACGACCGCAAGGCCTCACCGGGCGTCAAATTCAAGGACTCCGAGCTGATCGGTGTGCCCGTGATCGTGGTCGTCGGTCGCGGCTGGGCGAATGGCCTGGTCGAGCTTCGGGACCGTTTCACCGGCGAGAGTCGCGAGCTGCCCGGCGACGAGGTTGTGGCTGCTGTGCAGGCTGCCGTCCGCGGTTAGGCGGGGTTGTTCGCCCGATAAGTTAATCATTGTTAGGGTGACTCGAATCCTACGAAAGGCAATGCTGTGGCGACCTCGGGCGAGCTGCTGTTCAACCCCCTCAAGAGCGACTTTTCGGTCTTCGACGCGGAGACGCGCCGGCAACTGCAGGCGCTGATCGAATGGTTCGAGAGCCGCGGCAAGCGCCAGCTGCTGAAGGACGACATCGAAGCGGTGTGGGTCGCCGACTTCCTCGAGTTCATCAAGAAGGAACGCATCTTTGCCACCTTCCTGACCCCGTCGGCGTACGCGGACGGCGACCCGGACCGGCGCTGGGACGCCGCCCGCAACGCCGCGCTCAGTGAGATCTTCGGCTTCTACGGTCTTGCCTACTGGTACACCGAGCAGGTCACGATTCTCGGCCTCGGCCCGATCTGGCAGAGCTCGAACGAAGCTGCCAAGCGCAAGGCGGCACAGCAGCTCGCCGACGGTGGTGTCATGGCGTTCGGGCTCTCCGAACGTGACCACGGCGCCGACATCTACAACACCGACCTCGTGCTCACGCCGTCCGACGAAGAGGGCATCGCGTTCCGGGCAACCGGCAACAAGTACTACATCGGCAACGGCAACGTCGCAGGCATGGTCTCGGTGTTCTCGCGGCGCGACGACCTCGAGGGTCCGGATGCCTACGTCTGGTTCGCGGCCGACAGCGCACACGAGAACTACGAGCTGATCGACAACGTCGTCCATGGGCAGATGTACGTCAGCACGTTCCGGCTCGAGAACTACCCGGTGCGCGAGGAAGACATCCTGCACACCGGACCCGAGGCGTTCTCCGCGGCGCTGAACACGGTCAACGTCGGCAAGTTCAACCTGTGCTCCGGCGGTGTCGGCATGTGTGAGCACGCCTTCTACGAAGCGATCACGCACGCCCAGAACCGCATCCTGTACGGCAACCCGGTCACCGACTTTTCGCATGTGCGCGGGAACTTCGTCGATGCGTTCAGCCGCCTCATCGCGATGAAGGCGTTCAGCACGCGCGCGATCGACTACTTCCGCAGTGCCAGCCTCGAGGACCGGCGCTACCTGCTCTTCAACCCGGTCACCAAGTCGAAGGTCACGTCCGAGGGCGAAATCGTCGTCACTCTGCTGCAGGATGTGCTCGCCGCCAAGAGCTTCGAGAAGAACACATATTTCTGTGAGGTCGCACGGCTGATCGGCACACTGCCCCGACTGGAGGGCACGGTCCACGTGAACGTGGCCCAGATCCTCAAGTTCATGCCGAATTACCTGTTCAACCCGGCCGAGTACCCCGAGATCGGTACGCGCAACGACCCGGCCGACGACGTGTTCTTCTGGGCTCAGGGTCCGGCGCGGGGCGCGGGCAAGGTGCAGTTCGCGGATTGGACTCCGGTCTACGAGCGCAATAGCGAAATCCCTAACGTGGCACTGTTCTACGAGCAGGCCCAAGCGCTGAAGACGTTGCTGGCCACCGCGGGTCCGGACGCCGCGCAGCAGAAGGATCTCGACTTTCTGCTCAACGTCGGCCACCTCTTCACGCTCATCGTCTACGGCCAGTTGATCCTCGAGCAGGCCGAGCTGACCGGTCTCGACCGCGACATCGTCGACTCGATCTTCGACTTCCAGGTGCGGGATTTCTCCGCGTATGCCATTGCGCTGCATGGCAAGTCGTCGTCGACCCAGGCGCAGCAGGATTGGGCACTGGGTGCGGTCCGCAAGCCGGTCGTCGACGCCGAGCGCTTCGATCGTATGTGGCAGACTGTGCGGAGCTTCGATGGCGCATACGAGATGAGGCCCTGACCCGATGACGTTCACCGCACTGGTCGCCCGGGAAACCGACGGCGAGATCGTTCTGGCACCCGAATCCCTCGAGGAGTCGTTCCTCACCGACGGTGCCGTGACGATTCGCGTCACGCATTCGAGCGTGAACTACAAAGACGCCCTTGCTGTTACGCCGAAGGGTGGCGTGGTTCGCGAGTACCCGATCATCCCCGGCATCGACATCGCGGGTGAGGTCGTCGACGGCGGTGGCGTCTTCGCGGCCGGCGATCAGGTGGTGGCGCACGGCTACGACATCGGGACCGCCCAGCACGGTGGCTACAGTGAATTGGCGCGCGTACCGGCGGAGTGGGTGGTCAAGCTCGAGAGCATGACTCCGCGCGACGCGGCGGCAATCGGTACCGCCGGCTTCACCGCGGCAATGAGCGTGGAAGCGCTACTCGCTCGTGGTCTGACTCCCAGCGACGGTCCGGTGCTGGTTACCGGTGCCAGCGGTGGTGTCGGCACTGTGAGCGTCGACCTGCTCGCTGCCGCGGGCTTCGAGGTCGTCGCGTCGACCGGCAAGGAAGACGCGCACGAACTGCTGAAGTCGCTCGGCGCGGCAACGGTGATCGGTCGGCTTCCCGAGGACCCGGACGCGAAGCCGCGTCCGCTCGGCAAAGCCGAATGGGCGGCGGCAGTCGACTGCGTCGGCGGGAAAACCCTTGCGCACGTACTCAGTACCGTGAAGTACGGCGGCGCGGTGGCAGCGAGCGGCCTGACGGGTGGTGCGGCGTTGCCGACGACCGTTCTGCCTTTCATCCTGCGCGGTGTCGCCCTGCTCGGCATCGATTCGGTGCAGTTGCCGATCGAGAAGAGGCGCGCACTGTGGACTCGCCTCGAGAGCGACCTGCGTCCGGGTCATCTCGACGCACTCCTGAGCGAAGTGCCGGTCTCCGAGGTTGCGACGGTGCTGGATCGCATTCGCGGTGGGGGAGTTTCGGGTCGTTCGGTCGTCACGGTCGCCGGCGGTTTCTGATCGGCCTATGATGTTGCGCGTTGCGCCCGGTCGTCCGACCTGGCGCAACGCGCTCCACTTCGATTCTGCGACAATTCAGTTCGACCTGTCAGGCACACTGGGAGTATGACCACTCCGAGTTGGCAGGACACCGATGCATACATCGTCGAGCAGTTGGTCGGCGATGATTCCGTACTCACGGACACTCTCCAAGCGAATGCGGACGGCGGCTTGCCTGCGATCGATGTGTCCGCGGCACAGGGCAAATTTCTGCACCTCCTCGCGCGCTCGGTGAACGCGATGCGGGTCCTCGAGATCGGCACACTCGGTGGCTACAGCACGATTTGGCTGGCGCGAGCGGTCGGTGAGTTCGGCCGGGTGGTCAGTCTCGAATTCAGCCCGAAGCACGCGGCTGTGGCGCGGGCGAATCTTGCGGCCGCGGGTGTCGGTGACCGCTGCGAGGTCCGCGTCGGTGCTGCCCTCGAAAGCTTGCCCGTCATCGCTGCCGAGGCCGGCGAACCGTTCGACCTCGTGTTCATCGACGCCGACAAAGAGAACAACTCGAACTACGTGGAGTGGGCCTTGCGGCTGACCAAGCAGGGTTCGATCATCCTCGTGGACAACGTAGTTCGGGACGGCGCAGTCGCCGACCCGGAGACCACCAACCCGCAGGCCCGGGCCGGGCGTGAACTCATCGACATGCTCAAGGCCGAGCCCCGCCTCGATGCGACGGTCCTGCAGACAGTCGGCGCGAAGGGGTGGGACGGCTTCGCGTACGCGCTGGTGACCAGCTGACGCTCAGTCCAGGCTCGCGAGAAACCCGAGAAGCTTTTCGGTGAATGCCTCTTCGCCTTCGCGATGGGGCCAGTGGCCTGCGCCTTCGACGATCAAGACTTCGGATCCTGCGCCGAGCAGGGCCGCGGATTTCTCGAAGGCGTCCGCGGGCACGAGGTCCACGGTCCCGCCGACGACGAGTGCGCGTACCGCGGGCGTCTTGGTGAGCTCGCGTGGCAGGTTCGGGCTCAGTGCGCGGTAGTAGTCGAGCGCGCCTTCGAGAGATCGTGAATCGGCGTAGCAGGCTTTGACGTCGGCGATCGCTTTTTCCCGCTCGGGGCCGTCCCAGTTCGGTGCCCAGCGCCGGTAGAGCGCGTCGATGTACGCGAACGAATTGCGGCGTAGGTCCCATGCCGCCCACGGCAGTTTCATTCCGACGAAATGCCTTGCTTTCCACAGCGTTCCGGGGTCGCGGGGGAGATGGCGCGCGTGCGGAATTGCAATCGGCACAATCGCGCGAACTCGCTCGGGCGTCACTGCGGCTGCGCCCCACGTCAGCGATGCGCCCCAGTCGTGCCCGACGACGACCGCGGTCTCTTCGCCGAGTGCATCGAGCAGCGCGGCGGTTTCGGTTGCCAACGTCGCGGGGTCGTAGCTGCGTTCGGCCGTGATCGTGTCCGGGTGGTAGCCGCGCAACCACGGCGCGACCGCGCGGTAGCCGGCGCTTGCGAGTGCTTGGGCGATGCCCGCCCATCCGCTCGGGGTGTCGGGGAAGCCATGCCACAGGACGACGAGCGGCCCTTTTCCCTGGTCGGCGAAGACGAACGTCTGGCCGTCATCATTCGTAGCGCTCGACCACTCCTGGGACATGCGCCGACTCTAAGCGGGGTTCGCAGCGCCGTCGAGCATTTCGGGTGTTGACATTCGCCTAGGCTCCGGTCATACACTTAAAGAAATTCTGTATGACCGGAGGTTGGGCATGGTGATCGGAAGACGTGCCGTCGTTCTCGGCGGCAGCGTGGCGGGATTGTGTGCCGCAGGCGCTGTTGCGCCGTACTTCGACGAGGTGATCGTGCTCGAGCGGGATTCGTTGCCCGCAGACGCCGAGCACCGCCGCGGGGTACCGCAGAGCAAGCACCCACACTTCATGCTCAATTCCGGTCGGCGGGCCATCGAGCAGCTGTTTCCGGGCTTCGAAGCCGCCCTGATCGCGGCCGGTGGGCGCAAGTTGAACCCCTCGCTCGACGCCGCATACTGCGAGGCCGTGGGGTGGGCGCCGCGCAAGTCGGGATCGATGACGATGGTCTACGGCTCGCGCATCCTCATCGAGCGGGTGCTGCGCGACATGGCCCGCACTCTTGCGAACGTGACGATCCGGGAGAACGTCGTCGTCAGCGGTATCGAGACAGCGGGCGCGGGTACCGCGGACGGCCGTGTGACGGGCGTCCGCGTGCAGGACGAGGTGCTCGCGGCGGACCTCGTCATCGATGCCATGGGCAGGGGATCGTCTGTCCCTGCGTGGCTCGTCGCCGCGGGGTGGTCGGAGGCGCCTGTTCGGTCGCTCGATGCGAAGGTTGCCTACTCGTCGATGTGGTACCAACTACCGCCCGAACGCCCGGCCAGTTGGTGGTGGCAGCACCTCGCGATCATGCCGAACCAGAAGAAGGGCGCGCACCCGGAAGAGCACGACTACCTGGTCAACTTCTTCCCGATCGAGGGTGACCGCGCGATCGCCTGCATGGGGGCGTGGGGCCTCGAACTCCCGAAGAAGACGGATGCTTTCGTCGAAGCGGCGGAACGGATTCGGACGCCGGTGTTCGCGGCGGCGATGAAGCAGTGTGAGCAACTGTCGGAGGTGCATCTGACGCGCTCGACCGGAAACAAGTGGCGGCGATACGACCTCGCGGTCGATGCACCGCTCGGCTTCGTCGCGATCGGCGATGCCATCTGCGCGTTCAATCCGTTCTACGGCCAAGGGATGAGCTCGGCGGCGCGCTCCGCTGTCATTCTGGCCGACCGGCTGAGCGAATCCACGGTTCTCGATCGTGGATTCTTCCGAAGCTTCCTCGACCGGCAGCGCAAGTCTCTGGACGTACCGTGGATGCTCGCCATTGCCCGGGACCAGGGCTACGAGCACGCGACCGGCACCGAAATCGCCTCTCCGCTGCGCCGACGGATCTCGGCTGCGCTGGTGTGGCCTGTCTTCAACCTCATTACGGCCGCCGCGCGTGAGGACGATGTCGTCGAAGACCACTTCGCCCGTGTGTTCAATCTCGACGAGTCGATGACGGACATGGCAAAGAATCCGCGAGTGCTCGCGGGCCTTCTCCGGTACAAGCTGAAGCTCATGTTCGGACGCGAGAAGATGCCGAGAAGTTTCGACATTCAGCTCGATCCGCCGGCGACCGACTACACGCCGGACACCACGGTCGGTCGAAAGAGCGCCACCGGCACACGGAAGAAGGCGATGGCGCGATGAGCGCAACGTGTGACTCCGTGGCAGACCGCGTCACCGCCTATCTGGGCTTCTCGTGTCACGACGCGAATCCGATTGTCACGCTCCGTAACCCGGCGGACCTGGCCAATGCAACATTGCCGGTGCTCGAGATCCTGATCATCGGTGGCGCGATCTTCGCGTTCGTGCACGCGTTGCGACGACTGCGCCGCGACGGTGACCCGACGAACCTTGCGCTGTGGTTCGCATCGCTGGTCTATTTGTTCGTCATCGAACCGCCCCTCTATTTTCCGGGCTGGTTCGGTCTGGACGAGCAGGTCGGATTCATCTTCGCGCACAATGTGTTCAGCGTGCAGTTCATGTACGACAGGCTTCCGCTCTACATCGTGGCGATCTATCCCGCACTCAGCCAACTCGCATACGAACTCGTCCGATCGCTCGGCATCTTCCAGCGCAGGGGCGCGTTCGTCGGCGCGCTGTGTGTGGCGTTCGTCTGTCAGGTGTTCTACGAGATCTTCGATCAGCTAGGCCCGCAACTGAAGTGGTGGGCCTGGAACCTCGACAACAAGGTGAACCACCCGCTGCTTGCGGCGGTGCCCATGAACAGCATCGTGCTTTTCGCGTCCGTGTCGTTCGGCGCGATCGTCTACCTCGTGGTCAAGCTGGTGGGGGAGCCGAGCTGGCGGGGTCGGCAGCTACGCGCTCGATCCTTGGTCCCGCGGATCGTCGTTGCCGGTGCGCTGGCGCCGATCGCGATGCCGATTGCGAGTATCCCGAGCGCGCTGTTCGGCGGTAGCGACCCCAACACGACCGCTCAGGCGATCGTGCTCGCCGCCGAAATGGTGGTGCTGTGGGTCGTGGGTGGGACGTTCCTGTTCCGGCAGTGGCTCGAATTGCGCGACACGAAAGAGCCCGTGACGCTCGATGCTTTCGTGCGAATCTATCCGGCGATCTACCTGATAGTGTTCGCTTTGCTGTGGGTCTATGCACTGCCGGACTTCGTCGGTGCGGAAGGTGGAATGACCAGCGACGGAACGCCTATCGGCAACGCGCCGTACACGCTGGCATGCTTCCTCGCTGCCGGTGCGTGCGTAGCGGCGGTCCTGTTGCTACCGCGTCGCGGACCCGCGCAGCAGCCTCCGACCCGGCAAGTCGGCGCGTCCATGCGATGATCCGCGAGTGAGAACTCGTGGCTGGCAAGGGGACTTGCCTCGGGACGAGAGCGAAGCGCGCGACCGGATTGTGGCCGCGGCGACTCGTTGCGTCGACAGGCTCGGGCCGAAGAAGACGAATATCGCCGCGGTCGCAACGGAACTCGGCGTCACGAGGCAGACCGTGTACCGATACTTTCCGACGCTGCCCGACCTGCTCGCCGCCGTCGCCGAAACCGGTGCAGAGCAGTTCCTGGTGCGCATGGGAGAACACCTCGCAGCGGTCACTACTCCGGAAGAAGCCGTCACGGAGTCGATCGTGTTCGCGTTGAACGCGATTCCGAGTGAGCCCTACATCGGCCTGCTACTGCAGGCCGGCGCGAACGACATGATGGGCCGCGGAGTGACGTCCGCTATCGGGATGTCCTACGGTGCGCAGATGTTGGGCCGAATGCCCGTCGACTGGAGTTCGGTAGGCGTCGCCGAGGACGACCTGGAACCGCTCGCCGAGATCATCATGCGACTGGTGTTCTCGTTCATGGAATATCCGGTCGATCCGCCACGCACCGACGACGAAGTCAGGCTGCTGGTTCGGCGCTGGCTCGGTCCCGCGCTGGCCCGGCGGCCATTCGAAACCTAAGCAGTCTTGACGGCAGCCTCGAGCGTTGCGCCGAAGGCGCAGACCGCCAGCTCGCCGAGAATCGGATCTTCTTCTGCGTGCTCGGGCGCCTGCATTGCGAGCAGTACGTTCATCAGCATGCCCTGCGCGATGAATTCGCGCGCTCTTTCCGGCGTGCATCCGGTGCGATCGCGCAGTTGCTGGTAAATCGCTGACATGTTGGAACGCGCGATCGGCCCGATCTCCGGCGTCGACCCCGCGATGAAGCCGTGCATCATCACGAGCAGGATGTCGCGGTCGGTCACGAGTTCGCCGTACGCCTCGCCCAGGGCGTTCCAGAACTCCTCGCTGGCCGGATCGAGCGTCAGCGTGTCCAGTTCCGCATCGAAGGTCGCGCGGATGGCGTCACAGGCCCGGGTGAAGACCTCACGGAAGAGATCGGCCTTCGTGCCGAACATTCGGACCACGTAGGGCTGGGATACGCCTGCTTCCCTCGCGATCACATCTGTGCTGGTACCGGCGTATCCACCGACGGCGAACGCCCGCGACGCCGCAGCGAGGATCAGCTCTCGACGTTCGGCCGCGGGCATTCTCGTCTGAGGTTTTTCGGAAGTTTCCTGCGCTGGCATGTTGACATGTTATCACCTGATTACTTACGGTGGGAACGTTAGTAATCATCCGATGCTTACAAGGAGTGACGATGACCATCGTCTCAGATCCACCACAGTTGCTCGAACGGTCCGGCGAGCCTTCCGGCGTCACTCCGCTGCGCGAGAAGGCGGCAGTTCCGCTCGGGATCGCACTGGTAGCTGCGTCCTTGCCGATGTTCATGGCGACGCTCGACAACCTCGTCATGACGAGCGCACTGCCCGTCATTCAGGCTGACCTCGGCGCGAGCGTCGGTCAGCTGCAGTGGTTCGTCAACGCCTACACGCTTGCGTTCGCGACACTGATGCTTCCCGCCGCGACCCTGGGGGACCGGTGGGGGCGGCGCAAGGTCTTCCTCGCCGGAATCGGCCTGTTCACATTCGGCTCGATCGCTTCGGCGCTGTCGACGATAGCGGGGCTACTCATCATTTCGCGCGTCGTCCAGGGCATGGGTGCGGCGGCCATCATGCCGCTGTCGCTCGCACTGCTCGCCAGCGCCGTTCCAGTGGCCAAGCGTGCGTTGGCAATCGGCGTGTGGGGCGGCGTGTCCGGCCTCGGTGTCGCGCTCGGTCCGGTGATCGGCGGCGCAGTGGTCGACGGCGTTTCATGGCAAGCCATTTTCTGGATCAACGTTCCGGTCGCTGTAGTCGCAATTCCGTTGGCGCTCTACGCATTGAAGGATTCGGTCGGGCGCAGGCAGCCGCTCGATCTGCTCGGTGTGCTGCTGGCCGGCGGCGCCGTATTCGTCGCGGTGTGGGCGATCGTCCACGGCAACGACGACGGCTGGACCTCGCCGTCGGTTCTCGGATCGCTGTTCGTGGCCGGAACTCTGCTGGCGGCATTCATCGTTCGTGAATCACGGGTGGCATTCCCCGTCTTGCCGCTACGGCTGTTCTCCTCCCGCAGCTTCTCCATGGCCAACATCATCGGGTTGACGTTCTCGCTCGGGATGATGGGTGCGGTGTTCTTGCTGTCGCAGTACTTGCAGATCGAAATGGGCTACACCCCACTGGAAGCGGGTGTCCGCACGCTGCCGTGGACCGCGGCGCCGATGTTCGTCGCGCCGCTCGCGGGGTTCCTCGTGCCGCGGTTGGGTCTGCGCGTGCTGCTGGTGTCCGGCCTTGTGCTGCAGGCTCTTTCGCTCGGCTACATGGCAGCGGTGATCGTACCCGGTGTGCACTACGACCAGGTCGTGCCTGCGTTCGTCATGGCCGGAATCGGCATGGGCCTGACCTTCGCGCCCAGTACGACCGCTGTCCTGACCGACATGGCTGAAGACGACCATGCGACCGCCAGTTCGGCGAACGCCACGGTCCGCGAAATCGGCATCGCAATGGGCATCGCCATTCTGACGGCGGTGTTCCTGAGCTACGACGGTCAACTGGTTCCGGGCGGTTACGCGGACGCCTTGCGTCCGGCGCTACTGGTGGGGATGGCCGCCGTTGCGGTCGCGGTGATCGCCGCGCTGTTCGTCCCGAGCGGAAAGGGTGCGCAGGAACGGTAGCCGAACCGTCAAGGCTGACCTGGGAACGGCACCGTGGGTGGTGCCGTTCCCAGTATCGTGCGCCAGTTCGCAAGGCGGAGAGCGCATTCGGTCAGTGCATCGAGACCCGTGCCGCGGGCGTGCTCGGACTGCGCCCGTTCGATGACCGAACGCCACGCAACCGCCGTATCCGTCTCGATCGTGACCGCGAGGTTCGCTGCCGCGATCGGGTCGCCGACGGGGAACGGCAGGTTGTAGCCCGCCTCGGGCGCAGGAATGTCGATACTCACCGCCGTCAGCGCATCGATCGTCGCGTCCCGGCGGGACCGGTGGGCGGCGGCGTCTGCCGCGACCATGCGGTCGCGATCGGGATTGGAGAAAGCGGCCACGACGCCGTAGGCGAATACGGCAGCGTACTCGGCGGCCAGTGCGTCCAGCAGCGCCTGTTGCTCGGGTCCCGGACTCATCGCAGCAGCACCCCGACCTCCGTGGTGCACGCGGCGCTGATCGAGCCGAGCAGACCGGCGCGGTAGCCGGACAGTGACCGCGCCAACGCCGCGGCCGTGCGGCCCGACTCGGTCAGTCGCGCACGCAATTCATCGAGGGAGGGAGGCGCGACGGGTGCGGGCGGTGCACTCGTCGTAAGCGAACGCGTCGTCGGCGCGGAACCGTCCTCGAGGACTCCTACCAGCCGAGCTATTTCTGCAGCCAGCGCGTCTGCATGTGCGGTGCGTTCGGCGGTGATGAGGTTGAGTGCGCCGGACCGGTCGGGCATCGCTGCCACTGCCGCCGTCGCGAGCGCCGCGTCGTTCCGGGCGCGATCTGCTTGTGCGATAAGCGGATCCGGCGGTTCGAGCGAAGCGGTGTCGTCGCCACCCGAACACCCCGCCAGCCCACTGACCGCAACAGCGCCGACGGCAGCGAAACCTGCTATTCGAAATGTCGATCGCCGCGTATGCGTTGCAGAGGTGAGCGGGGTCGGCACCGCTCCATCGTGCCAGGCGCCGGGGCGTGCGTGCACCGAGGTCCGACGCGTGTCGTCGGATGGCGCTCCGTGGGCGTTGCTTCGCGCACCCTCTCCGGCGCGTTAGGCTTGTTATCCCACCGAACGCAGAAGTCAGTCGACCGATCCGCAGGAAGACAACTGAACCAGGAGCCCCGAGATGCCGATTCCTTCCCTGGAAAGGGTGAGCAAGCTCGTCGCAGATCCCGTTACGCGACGCGGTTTCGATCTCGAGGACGTGGCCGTTGTGGCGGCCGGGAAACATTCCACGGTCCGTGTGACGGTGGACAGTGACTCCGGGGTGACGCTCGACGACATTGCGGGCCTGACCCGTGACATCTCCGAAGCGCTCGACGAGATAACGGATACCGGCGAGGCGCCGTACACGCTGGAAGTGACGACTCCCGGCATCGGGCGTCCGCTCACGCTCGAACGGCACTGGCGACGGGCGCGCGGTCGCAAGGTCAAGATCGAGACGCCGACCGAGAAGTTCGTCGGGCGTATCGGTGAGGCAAAAGACGGCGGCGTCGCGATCGTCGTGCCCGGCAGGGAGCCCACGTTGCGGACCGTGTCGCTCGACGATGTCACCAAGGCGGTTGTCGAGGTGGAGTTTTCGCCGCCGAATCCCCGGGAACTGGAACTCGCCGGCGGAATCGCGCCGGGGCGTCCGGTGCCGGGTGCAGAGGTAGAACCGATCGAAGTAGAGGAATCAGACAAATGAATATCGACATTGCGGCGCTGCGCGCCATAGAGGCCGAGAAAGGGATCACCATCGAGGCGGTGATCTCGACGATCCAGTCGGCGCTGCTGACCGCCTACCGCCACACCGAGGGCCATCAGCCCAACGCGCGAATCGACGTGAATCGCAAGACGGGTGTCGTCCGGGTGATGGCGATGGACACCGACGTCGACGGCAACCTGATCTCCGAGTGGGACGACACCCCGGAGGGCTTCGGGCGCATCGCCGCGACGACGGCCCGCCAAGTAATCCTGCAGCGCCTGCGTGACGCCGAGCACGAGAAGGCGTTCGGTGAGTTCTCGACACACGAGGGTGAAATCGTCGGCGGTGTCATCCAGCGCGACACGCGAGCGAACGCGCGCGGCACGATCGTCGTCCGGATCGGTTCCGATGCGAACGGTGCCGACGGCCTGATTCCTGCCGCCGAGCAGGTGCCGGGGGAGACCTACGAGCACGGCGAGCGCCTCAAGTGCTACGTCGTCGGTGTCTCCCGTGGCCAGCGCGGACCGCAGATCACGTTGTCGCGCACGCACCCGAATCTGGTCCGCAAACTGTTCGCGCTCGAGGTGCCCGAGATCGCCGACGGGTCCGTCGAGATCGTCGCAGTAGCTCGCGAATCCGGCCATCGCTCCAAGATCGCCGTGAAATCCAACGTCAGCGGCCTGAACGCCAAGGGCGCATGCATCGGCCCGATGGGTCAGCGGGTGCGCAATGTAATGAGCGAACTTGCCGGCGAGAAGATCGACATCATCGACTACGACGCCGACCCCGCGAAGTTCGTCGGGAATGCGCTGTCGCCTTCGAAGGTTGTCTCGGTGACCGTCGTGGACCCCGATGCGCGCGCCGCACGCGTGGTCGTTCCGGACTTCCAGTTGTCGCTCGCCATCGGTAAGGAAGGCCAGAATGCGCGCCTCGCGGCACGCCTGACGGGATGGCGAATCGACATCAGAAGCGACGCCGCACAGGGTAGCGATCGACCGGTCGGGCCCGAGGCGAACCGCGTCTAGGGACACGATGCGGAGATCGGGCCGAACAGCGGTAGAGTGGACGATGGTTCAGCACGAGCCCTCGATTTCAGATGTGCCCAGCAGCCGATTGTCCTCCGACGGTCGACCTGTGCGGATGTGCATCGGATGCCGGGAGCGAGTGCTGACTGCCGACCTGCTCAGGATTGTTGCGCTGAAGATCGGGACATCGGAGAACGCTGCCGATGGCTACGAGCTTCAGCCGGATCCACGGCACAGACTCCCCGGTCGGGGTGCGTGGCTGCACCCGGATCCGAGCTGTCTGCGACTTGCAGAGCGGCGCCGAGCATTCGGCAGAGCGTTGAGAGTGTCCGGACATCTGGACATCTCTGGGTTGGTGCGGCTGATAGAGCCGGACCGCACAGGGCACGAGTTGTACCTCGAGAAGAACAGGCACGAGCACTCATGAGCACACCGTGAAGCACCAGCGATGAACGTCCATCGGAGATAACCCGAGGTCGTGCGGGCCCCCGTGAGAGGGGACGCCATGCTCGACCTCTCAGTGAGGAGAGCAGTGGCAGGCAAGGCCCGCGTGCACGAGTTGGCAAAAGAACTCGGTGTCACAAGTAAGGAACTACTCGCAAAGCTCAAGGAGCAAGGCGAGTTCGTGAAGTCAGCGTCGTCGACGGTGGAAGCACCCGTCGCACGACGAGTGCGTGAATCTTTCGCAGCGCCCAGTGCGGCGCCGTCGAACGGTGGCAGCGCAACCAAGCAACCGGCCGCACCCTCAGCAGGTGCGGCAAGGCCGGGCGCGCCGCGCCCGGGTCCGAAGCCCGCGCCGAAGGCGGCGCCCGCGCCGCAGGCACCGGCTCCCAGCGCGCCCGTGGCAGCAGCACCGGCGGCTCCCGCCGCTCCTGCACCGAGCGCTCCGGCAGCCCGCACGGAAGCGGCGCCGGCTCCCAGCCCGCGTCCCGCTCCGGCTCGGCGACCGGCAGCACCCGAGCAGCCAGCAGCCGCAGCTGCGCCTGCGCCTGCGCCCGCTGCACCGGCTCCGGCAGCACCGGCGACCCCGGGTGGTCCGAAGCCGGGCCCGAAGGCTCCGCGCGTCGGAAACAATCCCTACTCGTCCGCACCGACCGAGCGTCCCGTTCCGCGGCCCGCTCCCGGTGCACCTCGTCCCGGCGCGAGCTCGCGCCCAGCTCCCGGCCAGGGCGGTCCCCGTCCCGCACCGGGGCAGGGTGGTCCGCGTCCGGCACCCGGTCAGGGCGCACGTCCCGGCCCTGGTGGTCAACGTCCGCCGGCCGGTGCCGGTGGTCCGCGTCCGGCCCCAGGTCAGGGCGGTCCCCGTCCGAGCCCCGGCTCGATGCCCCCACGCCCGAACCCGGGTGCAATGCCCACCCGTTCGGCTCGTCCCGCACCCGGTGCCGGTAGGCCCGGCGGCGGAGGCGGTCGCCCAGGTGGCGCTCCCGGCGGTCGTCCGGGCGGTCCCGGTGCAGGTGGCGGCGGCTATCGCGGCGGTGCCGGCGGTGGCGGTGGCGCTCCCGGTGCTCCCGCGGCGGGCGCTCCCGCGGCAGGTGGTTTCCGCGGTCGCCCAGGTGGCGGTGGCGGCGGCGGTCAACGCCGCGGTGGCGGTGCAGCCGGTGCCTTCGGTCGTCCCGGCGGTGCGGTCCGTCGTGGACGTAAGTCGAAGCGGGCGAAACGCGCAGAATACGAAAACATGCAGGCGCCCGCCGTCGGTGGCGTTCGGCTGCCGCGCGGCAACGGCGAGACGATCCGTCTCGCCCGCGGCGCATCGCTCGTCGATTTCGCCGACAAGATCGACGCGAACCCCGCTGCGCTGGTCCAGGCGTTGTTCAACCTCGGTGAGATGGTCACGGCAACTCAGTCGGTAGGCGACGAGACGCTGGAACTGCTCGGCGGCGAGATGAACTACGTCGTTCAGGTTGTCAGCCCGGAGGACGAGGATCGGGAGCTGCTCGAAGGCTTCGACCTCACCTATGGCGAGGACGCGGGTGATGAGGACGATCTCGAGTTCCGTCCGCCGGTCGTGACCGTCATGGGCCACGTCGACCACGGTAAGACTCGACTGCTCGACTCGATCCGTAAGGCAAACGTCCGCGAGGGCGAGGCCGGCGGTATCACCCAGCACATCGGCGCCTACCAGGTGCTCACCGTGCTCGAGGGCAACGAGCGTCTCGTCACCTTCATCGATACGCCTGGTCACGAGGCCTTCACGGCCATGCGTGCTCGCGGCGCGAAGGCTACCGACCTCGCGATCCTGGTCGTGGCGGCCGACGACGGCGTCATGCCGCAGACGGTGGAAGCGATCAACCACGCGCAAGCGGCCGACGTGCCGATCGTGGTCGCGGTGAACAAGATCGACAAGGAAGGCGCGAACCCGGACAAGATCCGGCAGCAGCTGACCGAATACGGTCTGGTCGCCGAGGAATATGGCGGCGACACGATGTTCGTCGACATCTCGGCGAAGCAGGGCACCAATATCGACGCGCTGCTCGAAGCGGTGCTGTTGACCGCGGATGCCTCGCTCGACCTGCGGGCCAACCCGGATATGGACGCTCAGGGTGTTGCCATCGAGGCGCACCTCGACCGTGGCCGCGGCCCCGTCGCGACCGTCCTCATCGCTCGCGGAACGCTGCGTGTCGGTGACTCGATCGTTGCCGGTGACGCTTACGGCCGCGTTCGCCGCATGGTCGACGAGCACGGCGAAGACGTCGCAGAGGCACTGCCTTCGCGTCCGGTGCAGGTTATCGGCTTCACGTCGGTGCCGGGTGCAGGCGACAACCTCCTGGTCGTCGACGAGGACCGCATCGCCCGCCAGATCGCCGACCGTCGCAATGCGCGCAAGCGCAACGCGATGCAGGCGCGCAGCCGCAAGCGGATCAGCCTGGAAGACCTGGATTCGGCACTGAAGGAAACTTCGCAGCTGAACTTGATCCTCAAGGGCGACAACTCCGGAACCGTGGAGGCTCTGGAAGAGGCGCTGCTCGGGATCCAGATCGACGACGAGGTGGAGCTGCGAGTCATCGACCGTGGTGTCGGTGGCGTCACCGAGACCAACGTCAACCTGGCATCGGCCTCCAACGCGATCATCATCGGCTTCAACGTCCGTGCCGAAGGCAAGGCGACCGAGCTGGCGAACCGCGAGGGTGTCGACATCCGGTACTACTCGGTGATCTACCAGGCCATCGACGAGATCGAGAAGGCCCTCAAGGGCATGCTCAAGCCGGTGTACGAAGAAGTGGAGCTCGGTCGCGCCGAGATCCGCGCGCTGTTCCGGTCCTCGAAGGTCGGCACGATCGCAGGCTGCATGGTCACGTCGGGCACGATCCGTCGCAACGCCAAGGCTCGTCTGCTTCGCGACAGTGTCGTGGTCGCGGAAACTGTCACCATCTCCTCGCTCAAGCGGGAGAAGGACGACGCCACGGAGGTCCGCGAAGGTTTCGAGTGCGGTCTGACGTTGACGTACAACGACATCCGCGAGGGCGACATCATCGAGGCCTACGAGCTGCGTGAGAAGGCCCGCGACTAGCTAGGCGCTGCGCGCCTGTGCGCGGTTGGCGAGTCCAGGGACTCGCCAACCGCGCACGGGGCAACCGGAGGGAGGCCTGTTGTACGTCGGCGCACTCGAGCTGGATGTCCTGCTCGGTGACGTGCACTCGTTGAAAGAGAAGCGGTCCTTCGTCAAACCGGTACTCGCCGAACTGAAGAAGTTCGGCGTATCGGCTGCAGAGACCGGTGATCAAGACAGGCACCGCAGAGCGCTGCTCGGAGTCGCAATTGCGAGTTCGGGCGTCGACCACATCAACAACATCCTCGACGAGTGCGAGCGTGCGGTCGCACGGCGACCGGAGCTGGACCTGCTCGCTGCACGCAGGCGAATCTTCGGCCCACAAGACTGAGGACGGTAGGAGAAAATCATGGTGGATCAGGCGAGGGCACGAAAGCTCGCAAAGCGCATCGCGACGATCGTCGCGTCGGCTATCGAGCACGAGATCAAGGATCCGCGGCTGGGTTTCGTCACGGTCACCGATGCGAAGGTGACCGGTGATCTGCGCGATGCGACGGTGTTCTACACCGTGCTCGGGGAGAACCTGGAGACCGAGCCCGATTATCAGGGCGCGGCGCTCGGCCTCGAGAAGGCGAAGGGTGTCCTGCGATCGAAGGTGGGCGAAGGAACCGGTGTACGGTTCACGCCCACGCTGGCGTTCGTGCTCGACACCGTTCCCGACACGGCGCGCCAAATGGAGGAGTTACTTGCCAAGGCCCGAGCTGCAGACGACGAGGTTGCCCGCGCGCGTGCGGGTGCCAAACATGCAGGCGACCCGGATCCGTACAAAGTCGACAACGATCGGGCTGCCGGCGCCGATGACGACGACTAGGCCGGTATCCCGATGACAGTATTGGGCCCGTCCCACGACGGAGTCGAGCATGCGTCGCGTTGCAGCGATCTCGATCTCGCTCCGGCCCTCGCGGCACTGGAAGCCGCAACGTCGGTCACGATCCTCTGCCACGTCCAGCCCGATGCCGACTCGCTCGGTAGTGGCCTCGCGCTCGCCTATGCGCTGAGCCGGCGCAGCGTCCCAGTCCAGGTGTCGTTCGCCGAGCCTGCAGAACTGCCGCAATCCCTGCGGTCGTTGCCGGGACGCGACTTCGTCGTACCGGCGGAGATCGTCGCCGACGAAGTAGATCTGCTCGTAACGGTCGATTGCGGGAGTGTCGCCCGGCTGGGTGCCCTCGCCGACCGTTTGAAGGGCGCGCACCAAACACTCGTCATCGACCATCACCGATCGAACACGCGCTTCGGATCGATCAACATCGTCGACGAGACGGCGGAGTCGACCGCGAGCGTGATCGCCCGCATCCTGGACCTCCTGGGTACCGACGTCGACAGCGACATCGCACACTGCCTGTACGCCGGACTGGTCACCGATACGGGCTCGTTCCGCTGGGTGCGGCCAGGCACGCACCGACTCGCGGACCGACTGCTCGCCACGGGTATCGACGGTGCGCGGATCGCTCGCACGTTGCTCGACACGCACCCGTTCGGTTGGCTGCCCATGCTTGCGAAGGTGCTCGACACCGCGGAACTCGTTCCCGACGCTGCGCGCGGCGCGGGGCTCGTCTACGCGGTCGTGCGGCGAAGCGACGTCGACGGCTTGCGATCCGAAGAGGTCGAGAGCGTGATCGACATCGTCCGCACGACGACGGAAGCCGAGGTTGCGGCGGTCTTCAAGGAGGCTGCGGCAGACTCCGACGAGCGTTGGTCGGTCTCGCTGCGGTCGAAGGAACTCGTCGACGTGAGCGCTGTCGCTATCTCGCTCGGGGGCGGTGGCCACAGTTTTGCGGCGGGCTATACCACCAACGGCCCGATCGAGGACCTGGTCAGTTCGCTGGTAGCCGCTCTGGCGTGATGCGCCGAATCTTTGCCCTCGCCCTCCCGGCGTTCGGCGTCTTGGTTGCCGAGCCGATGTACGTGCTGTTCGATATCGCTGTCGTCGGTCGGCTCGGCGCGCTGCCATTGGCAGGTCTTGCGGTCGGCGGCCTGATTCTGACGATCGTGAGTACTCAACTCACTTTTCTGTCCTACGGCACTACCTCGCGTGCGGCTCGGCGGCACGGGGCGGGGGAGCGTGCCGGCGCAGTCCGCGAGGGCGTATCCGCGACCTGGCTGGCACTGCTGCTCGGCGTCGCGATCGTGGTCGTGATGCAGATCTTCGCGGCTCCGATCGCGAGAGCCGTGGCGGGTGGAACCGACATTGCCGACACGGCCGAAAGCTGGTTACGCACCGCACTTTTCGGAGTCCCGCTGATTCTGGTCGGGATGGCCGGGAACGGGTGGATGCGCGGCGTGCAGGACGTGCTGCGGCCGTTGCGCTATGTGGTTGCGGGGCTGGTTCTTTCCGCGCTGCTGTGTCCGTTCCTGGTGCACGGCTTGCTTTTTGCGCCGAATCTCGGCGTGCGCGGGTCTGCGGTGGCGAACGTCGCCGGCCAGGCCGTGACCGGCTCATTGTTCGTTGCGGCATTGGTTCGCGAACGGGTTCCGCTGCGGCCGGAGCCTGCTGTGATGCGGGCGCAGGTTGTGCTGGGCCGTGATCTCGTCGCGCGAAGTCTGGCATTCCAGCTGTGTTTCCTCTCGGCGGCGGCGGTCGCCGCACGCTTCGGGGCGGCATCCGTCGCAGCACATCAGCTTGTGCTGCAACTCTGGAACCTCGTGACGCTGGCGCTGGACTCGTTGGCGATTGCTGCTCAGACGATGGTCGGCGCGGCGCTCGGGGCCCGCCAGGCGAAGCAGGCCCGCGATCTCGCCTGGCAGATAACCAGACTGTCCACGGTATTCGGGCTCGGTTTGGCTGTGGTGTTCGGCATCGGCGTCGAACTGATTCCAGCGCTGTTCACCTCGGACGCGGGCGTCATCGAACAAGCACACATCGCGTGGTGGTTCTTCGTCGCGATCGTTCCGATCGGCGGCGTTGTCTTCGCTCTCGACGGCGTGCTGCTCGGGGCGGGCGACGCGAGTTTCCTGCGCAATGCCACGCTGGGTAGCGCAATCGTCGGATTTCTTCCGCTCGTGTGGCTCTCGCTCGTTTTCGACTGGGGGCTGGCGGGAATCTGGATGGGGTTGACGCTGTTTATGGTTTTGCGGATGGGTGCGGTAGTTGCACGGACTGTCTCGGGGCGCTGGGCGGTAGTGGGGTCGGATATCTCGGTGGATACGGAAAGGTAGTGGTCGTGACCCGCAAGTTGATGGCAGTCAGCGATATTCACGTCGGACACCGAGGGAACCGCCCGATCACGGAACAGATCTTTCCGGACTCACCGGACGATTGGCTGATCGTTGCCGGGGACGTCTCCGAGAAGACCGACGACATTCGCTGGGCGCTGCAACTGTTGCGATCGCGCTTCGCCAAGGTCATCTGGGTGCCGGGCAATCACGAATTGTGGACGACGGCCAAGGATCCGGTCCAGATGTACGGTGCCGCCCGGTACGACTACCTGGTCAATATGTGCCGCGAGATCGACGTCGTCACACCCGAAGACGAGTTTCCGGTGTGGGACACCATCGAGGGACCGGTAACACTCGTGCCGATGTTCCTGCTCTACGACTACTCGTTCCTGCCTGCGGGAACCCAGACGAAGGCCGAGGGGCTAGCGGTAGCTCGCGAGCGCAACGTGGTCGCCACCGACGAATTTCTGCTCAAGCCCGACCCCTATGTCACGCGGGACGCGTGGTGCCAGGTCCGGGTTGCCGCGACCAAGAAGCGACTCGACGAGTTGCATCCGGACATGCCGCTCGTCCTCATCAACCACTTCCCGCTGGTCCGCCAACCCACCGAGGTCTTGTTCTATCCGGAGTTCTCGCTGTGGTGCGGCACGACCATGACCGCGGACTGGCACAAGAAGTACAACGTCATCTGCTCGGTGTACGGGCACCTGCACATTCCGCGCACGACCTACTACGACGGTGTCCGGTTCGAGGAAGTCTCGCTCGGCTACCCACGCGAATGGCAGCGCCGGGGTCTGCCCGACAAGCTGTTGCGCCAGATCCTGCCCGTGCCCGACTATCCGCCCGGCTCGCTCAACAAATGGGGTGGCCATTTCAAGGTCACTCCCGAGATGGAAGCCGAAGCCGAGAAAATGCGTGCGCAGCACCAGCGCTGACAGGACGACAACGTTGATCGAGAAGATCCTCCCGGCGGGTATGGCCGCCGCCGAATTGTTCACCGACCCACCGGGTCTGAAGCCCCACCCGCTCGAGGAGTCGATGATCTCGCGCGCGGTCGAGAAGCGGCGCCGGGAGTTCATCGGCGCTCGCCATTGCGCGCGCGAGGCAATGGCGAAACTCGGCGTCGAGCCAGGGCCGGTGTTGCGCGGCGATCGCAACGTGCCGGTGTGGCCCAGGGGACTGGTCGGCAGCTTGACGCACTGCGAAGGCTATCGCGGTGCGGCGCTGGGATACTCGATGCAGTTTCGGTCGGTGGGGATCGATGCCGAGCCGCACGGTCCGCTGCCGGAAGGCGTGCTCGACCACGTCAGCCTGCCCGAGGAACGCACGTGGCTCGCTGCGCAGGGCGGTGAAATCCATTGGGACCGCTTGCTTTTCTGTGCGAAGGAAGCAACCTACAAAGCGTGGTTTCCCTTGACCGGCCGATGGCTGGGATTCGAAGACGCACACATAACGTTCACCGCCGACGGTGTAACGGGCACGTTCCACAGCGAGTTGCTCATTTCGGGCGAGGTCACAGACGGCGGAACGCCGCTGCGGACGTTCGATGGCCGCTGGCTGATGTCCGACGGCCTCGTCCTGACGACGATTGCGGTGTCCTAGTGTCGCGAATTGCCGGTGCGGGGCTGCTCATCGTCGACAAAGATCCCGGAATGACCAGCCACGACGTGGTTGCCCGCTGTCGAAAGTTGCTGCACACGAAGAAGATCGGTCATGCAGGCACGCTCGATCCGATGGCTACCGGTGTGCTGGTTCTCGGCGTCGAGCGGGCAACGAAGATGCTCGGTCTGCTCTCGCTGACGACGAAGGCGTACAGCGCGACGATCCGGTTGGGCCAGTCGACGACCACCGACGACGCCGAGGGTGAAGTCGTGTACGCCGCGTCTGCCTTCGGCGTCACCGAAGCCGAACTCGCAGCCGAGGTTTCGGTGCTGACCGGCGACATTCGACAGGTTCCCGCGAGCGTCAGCGCGATCAAGGTCGACGGGCAGCGTGCGCATGCGCGGATCCGCGCCGGCGAGGAAGTGGTGCTCGAGGCGCGTCCGGTCACCGTCTCGCAGTTCGACGTCCTCGAAACCCGTCAGGCCGACGAGTTCCTAGATGTCGACGTCGCAGTCGAATGTTCCTCCGGCACTTACATTCGCGCGTTGGCTCGCGACCTCGGAGCAGCGCTCGGCACCGGCGGGCATCTGACCGCGTTGCGGCGCACGCGCGTTGGTCCGTTCACCCTGGAACACGCGCGCACCCTCGACGACCTCGCCGAAGAGCCCGGCGTGAGTATGGATATCGACGCGGCCGCGCTGACATCGTTTCCACACCGGGCGGTTTCGGCCGAGGAGGCCGAGTCGCTCAGTCAGGGTCGGTGGCTGGACCCGATCGGCATGACTGGTGTCTACGTCACGATCGACCCTGCCGGCCGAGCGATCGCGCTGCTCGAGGAGCGCGGTAAGCGGGCGGCCTCGGTGATGGTGGTCCGCCCGGCGAACCTAGTGCACTGACCGATCCTGCGGCCACCCGCCGTACGGCACGGTGATGATCTCGAGGCGATGCCCGGACGGATCGTTGAAATACACCCCGCGACCACCGTCGTTGTGGTTGATCGTGCCCGACCGGCCACTGTGCGGATCAGGCCAATGCTCCAGTCCGGCAGCGACTATCCGTCCGTAGATGGCGTCGAAGTCGGCCTCCGAAACCAGGAATGCGTAGTGCTGGGGGAAGACCTCGCCGTCGAGCTGCGCGAAATCGAGTGTTGCTCCGTGCTCGAGCTGTACGGCCAGGAACGGACCGGCCTGCACCGGATCCGGAAGACCGAAGTACGTGGTGAAGAACCAGGCGGATTCTTGCCTGTCCTTTGCGAAGACGATGGTGTGGTTGAACGAGATACCCAAGATGACCCCTTGGTACGGCGCCTCCATGCCTGACGCTGTCCGCCACCGGCACGCGACGCTGCTGCCAGCAAATCACGACTGTGCGGCAAGTCGCAAGGCGTTCAGTCGGATACAAGCCAAATCGACTGTGCTGCAGGACTTCCAAGGTCGATCGGGGCGCTGGAGTCGCCGCCGATGCGGACGGATATCGTCCCGGCGAAGTCGCGTCGCTCCAGGACTTCCACATGGGTGTCGAGCGCGATTCCGACCGAATCGAAGTAGCGCAACATCGCTGGGTCCGAGTCGGAAATTCGCGCGATATGACCGGATTCCTGATCGACGAAATCGCTCAACTGCTTGGCGCGGGGAGCGGGCACGGCGCCGTCCGGTGATGGAATCGGGTCGCCGTGCGGATCGCGCTCGGGATGGCCGAGCTTGGCATCGATGCGCGACATGAGCAGATCCGAGACCGCGTGCTCGAGCACTTCAGCCTCGTCGTGAACCTCGTCCCAGCGGTAGCCGAGCTCCTGGACCAGGAACGTCTCGATCAGGCGGTGCCTGCGAACCATGGCAACGGCCGCCAACCGGCCCTCTTCGGTGAGGGTGATCGAGCCGTACTTTGCGTGATCGACGAGCCCTTGATCGGCGAGCTTTCGCACGGCCTCCGACACCGTCGAGGCGGAAACGCCGATGCGTTCGGCGAGCAACTTGGTCGACACTCGTTCGGCGGACCACTCCTGGGCGGTCCAGATAACTTTGAGATAGTCCTGCGCGACAGGCGTCAGCACCGGTGTGCCCTCGCTCGGATCGCCATCTCGTTTGTCCACACATACGAGCTTAGGTAACACTGCCCGAAAGTACACATCGACGGGCTGACCGGAAGCGCAGAGGTCTAAGGTGCGGCAATGGACGTCTCGATGGTGAGTCTCCGGATGTTGGCCTGTGCCGTCGCAGTCGTAGTCGTGTCGCCGGCGCGCGCCGAGGCCCGCGAGCTGCCGAACCTCGGCGCCGACTTCTTGTGGGGCGTGAGCTCTTCGGGGTACCAGTCCGAGGGCTACGCGCCGGACAGCAATTGGAGCCGCTACGCCGCGTCTGGTGCGACCGCGGATCCCTACCTGAATTCGGTCGACTTCTTGCACCGGGCCAGTGGCGATATCGCCCTCGCCGACAGCCTCGGTGTCGACGTGTACCGAACTTCCGTCGAGTGGTCACGGGTGCAGCCGCAGCCCGGAGTGTGGAGCGAGGGCGGATTCGCGTTCTACGACAGCGTGTTCGCGCACATCGCCGCAGCGGGGATGCGGCCGATGATCACCCTCGACCACTGGGTGTATCCGGGCTGGGAAGTCGACCGCGGCGGTTGGCGGAATCCGCAGATGGTCATGGACTGGTTGGCGAACATGCGCAGGGTCGTGGACCGCTACGCCCACTACGACCCGCTGTGGGTCACCATTAACGAGCCGGTCGCCTACGTCGGACAGGAAATTCGCACGGGTGGCGTCGGACCGGCAGATGTGCCGTCGATGTTCGACCGACTTGTCCAGGCGCACAACGGCATCTACGACTACATCCACGCGGTGCAACCTGGCGCTCTGGTGACGAGCAACGTCGCCTACATTCCGGGCGGCGCCGAACCGGTGCTCGATACACAATTCGAGGACCGCGTGAAGCTGGATTTCGTCGGCATCGACTTCTACTACGCCGCTTCGACGACCCGCCCGCCGACACTCGATCCGCTCTTCGGCAGGCACTGGGACGCCGAACTCGAAGCCGACGGAATCTATTACGCGCTGCGCCACTATTCGCGGAAGTTTCCCGGCAAACCGCTCTACATCGTCGAGAACGGCATGCCGACCGAACACGGGCAGCCGCGGCGCGACGGCTATACCCGCGGCGATCACCTGAGCGATATCGTCTACTGGCTGCAGCGGGCGCGCGCGGACGGCATGAACCTGCTCGGCTACAACTACTGGAGTCTCACCGACAACTACGAGTGGGGCAGTTACGCACCACGATTCGGGCTGTATTCCGTCGACGTCCGCACCGATCCCACGCTGACCAGGCGGCCGACCGACGCAGTGCCGGTGTATCGGGGAATCGTCGCCGGCGACGGTGTTGCACCGGGCTACGTGCCGACCAGACCGGCGGCGCCGTGTTCGCTGATGGATCCGCCGTCGAGCTGTGCGGAACCGGTCAGGTAGCTGGGACCGACAGACGCTGCCGCGCGAAACGGGTGATCAGACCCTGGCTCGGACTGAACAGGTACGCGGCAGTGAAGACCGCACCCTGAGCGAGGACCACGCAGCCGCCCGAGGACACGTCGGCGTAGTAACTCACGTAGATACCGACGATCGCGCACGCAGCCGAAATCGCTGGTGCCAGCAGCATCATTCGACCGAACCGGTCGGTCAGCAGATAGGCGGTCGCGCCGGGTGTGATCAGCATTGCCACCACGAGGATGACGCCGACCGCCTGCAGTGTGACGACCGTGGTGAGCGCGAGCAGGCCGAGCAGCAGGCCCGAAAGCACCGGCGGTGACATTCCGACCGCGCGGGCATGGGTCTGGTCGAATGCGTAGAGGATCAGGTCGCGGCGTTTGGCGACGAGGACAGCCAGTGCCAGCAGGCCGAGACCGAGCACCTGGTAGAAGTCCTCGCGCGTGACACCGAGCAGGTTGCCGAAAAGGATGTGGTTGAGGTCGATCTGGCTCGGAAACTTCGAGACGAGCACGATGCCGAATGCGAACAGGGTCGTGAAGACGACACCGATGGCGGCGTCCTCCTTCACTCGGGACGTGTTGCGGACGACGCCGATTGCCGACACTGCGATAACGGCGAAGACGATCGCGCCGACCGCGAACGGCAGGCCCAGGAGGTAGGCCAGGGCAACGCCGGGCAGCACCGCGTGCGAGATGGCGTCGCCCATCAGGGACCAGCCGATGAGGACGAGCCAGCAGCTGAGTACCGCGCCGACGATGGCCGCGGTGACAGTCACGAGCATCGCCCGCTGCATGAACGTGTACTGCAAAGGTTCGACGAGGACGTCGACGAGGTGGTTCACAGCTGGGTTCCGTTCTCGGCTGTGCGTCCATACCGGTTGCGGTTGGTCAGTGGGTCGGCTCCGAAGGCGAGCGCCAGGTTCTCGGGGCGCAGGACTTCGTCGGGGGTCCCGTGCATCAGCACGCGGCGCTGGATGAGCACGGCCTCGTCGCACAGCTCGGGCAGACCGTGCAGGTCGTGGGTGGAGATCAGCACTGCCGCACCGTCGGCCGCCAGCCGCTGCAACAGCCGGGTGATCGTGGCTTCGGTGCGCTTGTCCACGCCGGCGAATGGCTCGTCGAGCAGCAGGACCGATGCCTGCTGGGCGATCGCGCGCGCGACGAACGCACGCTTGCGCTGGCCACCGGACAGTCGGCCGATCTGCCGATCGGCGAGGTCGCTGAGTTCGACCTCGGCAAGCGCGGCGTCCACAGCGGCACGATCCTCCGGACGCGTGCGCCGCAGCCAGTTCTGCGTGCCGTAGCGGCCCATCATGACCACTTCTCGGACGCTCACCGGGAACGTCCAGTCGACCGATTCACTCTGCGGGACATAGCTGACGATTGCGCGCTTTCGGGCTGCGGCGGGTTCGAGACCGCGGATCACGACCTCGCCGGCGCTCGGCTTGACCACGCCCATGATGGCTTTGAACATGCTGGATTTGCCGGATCCGTTCATGCCGACGAGCCCGCAGATTCGTCCGGGCGCGAGTGTGAGATCGGCGCTGTCGAGCGCGAGCACCTCGCGGTAGCGGACTGTGAGCCCACTGATGCGCAGCGCAGGCTCGATCGACGTCTTGGGCACGGTTGTCGTCATCTTCCGGTCAGTCCTTGGGCGATCGTACGAGTGTCGAATGCGAGCAGGTCCAGGTAGGTCGGTACGGGTCCGTCGGCGGGGGAGAGCGAATCCACGTAGAGCTTTCCGGCGAGCCGGGCGCCGGTGTCTTCGGCTACTGCCTGCTGGGCTTTGTCCGACACGGTCGACTCGCAGAACACGGCGGGCACATCGTTCGAGTCGACGAAATCGATCGCTCCGACGACCTGCCGCGGTGTTCCTTCGCGTTCGGCGTTCACTGGCCAGAGGTAGGCCTCGGAGAGCCCGATGTCGCGGGCCAGGTAGGAGAACGCGCCCTCGCAGGTGACCAGCGCGCGCTGCTGGGGTGGAACCGGTTCGAGCTGCCGGACCAGAGTGTCGCGGACGTCACGGATCTGAGCTTTGTATGAGTCCGCATTCGACCGGTAGTCCGCGGCGTGTGCGGGATCGAGTTCGGCGAACGCGTTCGCAATGTTGTCGACGTAGATCATCGCGTTGGTCGGTGACATCCACGCGTGCGGATTCGCCTTGCCGGAGTACGCGCCGTTCGAGATGGTGATCGGTTCGACGCCTGCACTGAGTACCGCGTGCGGCACATCGAGTTCCGTGACGAACTGCGCGAACCAGGACTCGAGACCGAGCCCGTTGTCGAGGATCAACGCGGCATCGGCTGCGGTCTGGAGGTCGCCCGGAGTCGGTTCGTAACCGTGGATCTCGGCGCCGATCTTCGTGATCGACTCGACCCGGAGATGTTCGCCCGCAACATTTCTCGCGATGTCTGCCAGCACCGTGAAGGTCGTCAGGACCAGTGGTCGCGGATCGTCGGTCTGCGCGGCCTTCGTCGTGGGCAGCGTGCAGCCGGACGCGAGGGCGAGTGCAGCGATGCCCGCGAGAAGCATCGAAAGCGGCGAACCGATGCGACTGATTTCTCTTCCTCCAAGATAAAAGTTCGGTGTCCCGAATTCTGACTCACGTCGAGACGAAAGTCCAGTAGCCGTCGCGTAGTCGGTACTGGGCTGACCTCGCCGAGAGGTTTCACCTAGGCTTCGTCCTGTGCAGAGATGGCGTGGTCTCGACGAAATTCCAGCCGACTGGGGTCGCTGCGTTCTCACCATCGGCGTTTTCGACGGCGTGCATCGCGGACACAGGGAACTGATCTCCCGCGCGGTGGATTACGCGAAGGGGCGTGGCGTCCCGAGCGTTCTCATGACTTTCGACCCGCATCCGATGGAAGTTGTTCGGCCCGGCAGTCATCCGGCGCAGCTGACGACCCTTACCCGGCGTGCGGAACTTGCCGAGGAACTGGGGATCGACGTTTTCTGCGTCATGCCGTTCACACACGAATTCATGAAGCTGACGGCTGCGCGATACGCGCACGAGGTGCTCGTCGAGCGCATGCACGTGGTCGAGGTCGTGGTGGGGGAGAACTTCACCTACGGCAAGAAGGCGCTCGGCAACATCGCCACCCTGGAGGAAGCGGGTCAACGCTTCGGGTTCGAGGTCGACGCCGTCAAACTGCTCGGTGAGCACGCGGTGACGTTCTCGTCGACCTACATCCGGGCCTGCGTGGACGCCGGTGATGTCTCCGCCGCTGCCGAGGCGCTCGGCCGGCCGCACCGAGTCGAGGGCGTCGTCGTGCACGGCGACGGTCGCGGCAGGGCGCTCGGATTCCCGACGGCCAACGTCGCCCCGCCCATGTATGCAGCCATTCCGGCGGACGGTGTGTACGCGGGGTGGTTCACCGTGCTGGGCCCCGGCCCGACGATCGGCACCGTCATTCCGGGCGACCGAGCGCGAGCCGCGATCTCGGTCGGGACGAATCCCACCTTCTCCGGTCGGACGCGCACTGTGGAGGCCTACGTTCTCGACGGCGAGGCGGATCTGTACGGCCAGCACGTTGCCGTCGACTTCGTCGAACACGTGCGTGGCATGGAGAAGTTCGACTCGATCGACGACCTCGTCGTCGCCATGAACAAGGACGTCGAGATCGCGCGCGAGGTGCTGACCAGATACCAGTGAGTGCCGCCTGTGGTCAGGTAGAGGCATAACCCCTGGTAGAGTGTTCGTTTGGTGTGTGCTGCGGTCTGCGGTGGCCACACCGGCCTACATCATGTGCGCAGACGTCAACACCAGGAGATAAAGCAAGTGGCATTGACCACCGAACAGAAGAGCACGATCCTTTCCGAGTACGGGTTGCACGAAAAGGACACGGGTTCGCCCGAGGCGCAGGTTGCGATGCTGACGAAGCGCATCGTGGATCTCACCGAGCACCTCAAGAAGCACAAGCACGATCACCACTCCCGCCGCGGCCTGTTGCTGCTGGTCGGACGTCGTCGTCGTCTGCTCAAGTACGTCCAGAAGGTCGACATCGCGCGTTACCGCTCGCTGATCGAACGACTCGGACTGCGTCGCTGATAGAAGTCGCACCAGGACTGATCGGCATCGCCCGTCAGAACAAGCGATCTTGTCGAGAAGCCAACGAGGCTATGCATAGACTTGCCTCGTTGGCTACTCGTATTTGTAGACCGAACTCGCACTAGCGAGTAGCAACACCGTGAAGTACAAGATGGCCGTATGTACCTGCCAAACGTGGCGTCGGTCTTCGGTAGTGGCTTGTCGGGAGCGTTCTGGGAGAACGCACCAACCGGCGAGCTTCGATCGATGACCGCCACCGCGCAGCCGCGTCCAAGGGGACGCGAGCCAGGTGCGCGCGGCGTAGCCAGGAGGGTTACGTCGCGTCCGCGCTGGTACGGCGAAGACGAGAGGTAAGAGAAGAAGAACATGTCAGAAACACCTGTAACAGGCGCGGTCGAGGTCGAAGAGGGAGTCTTCGAAACGACCGCCGTGATCGACAACGGCAGCTACGGCACCCGCACCATCCGCTTCGAGACCGGCCGCCTTGCGCGACAGGCCGCCGGCGCGGTCGTCGCCTACCTCGACGACGACACCATGCTTTTGTCTGCGACCACAGCAAGCAAGCAGCCGAAGGAGCACTTCGACTTCTTCCCGCTCACGGTCGATGTCGAAGAGCGCATGTACGCCGCAGGCCGCATCCCCGGATCGTTCTTCCGTCGCGAGGGCCGCCCCTCCACGGACGCGATCCTGACCTGTCGCCTGATCGACCGGCCGCTGCGCCCGTCGTTCGTCGACGGACTGCGTAACGAGATCCAGGTCGTCGTCACCGTGCTGAGCCTCGATCCCAAGGATCTGTACGACGTGGTCGCGATCAACGCCGCGTCCGCATCGACGCAGATCGCGGGCCTGCCGTTCTCCGGTCCGGTCGGTGGCGTGCGGGTTGCGCTCATCACCTCCGACGAGAACAAGACCGGCCAGTGGGTCGCATTCCCGACCAACGAGCAGCTCGAGACCGCCGTGTTCGACATGGTCGTCGCGGGTCGCGTCGTCAGTGGTTCGGGCGACGGCGCCGATGTCGCGATCATGATGGTCGAGGCCGAGGCCACCGACAACGTGATCGCCCTGATCGACGGAGGCGCACAGGCGCCGACCGAGGCGATCGTGGCCGAAGGCCTCGAGGCCGCCAAGCCGTTCATCGCCCGCCTGGTCAAGGCGCAGCAGGACCTTGCTTCTGCTGCCGCGAAGCCGACCGGCGACTACCCGGTCTTCCCGGCCTACCAAGACGACGTCTTCGCAGCTGTCGATGCCGCGGCGTCTGCCGACCTGTCGGCGGCACTGACGATCGCGAGCAAGCACGAGCGCGAAGACAAGATCGACGAAGTCAAGGCCGCTGTCCTGAGCAAGGTCGGCGAGAGCTTCGAGGGCCGCGAGAAGGAAATCGGCGCCGCGTTCCGCTCGCTGACCAAAAAGCTTGTGCGCCAGCGCATCCTGCGCGACCAATTCCGCATCGACGGCCGTGGCATCACCGACATCCGGTCGTTGTCGGCCGAGGTTGCGGTTATCCCGCGGGCACACGGCTCGGCCATCTTCGAGCGTGGCGAGACCCAGATCATGGGTGTCACGACCCTGGACATGGTCAAGATGGCGCAGCAGGTCGACAGCCTCGGACCCGAGACAAGCAAGCGCTACATGCACCACTACAACTTCCCGCCGTACTCGACCGGTGAGACCGGTCGTGTCGGTTCGCCGAAGCGTCGCGAAATCGGCCACGGCGCGCTCGCCGAGCGTGCGCTCATGCCGGTGCTCCCAAGCCAGGACGAGTTCCCGTACGCGATCCGTCAGGTCTCCGAGGCGCTGAGCTCGAACGGCTCGACGTCCATGGGCTCTGTCTGTGCCTCGACCCTGTCGCTGCTCAACGCCGGTGTGCCGCTGAAGGCGCCGGTTGCCGGCATCGCCATGGGCCTGGTCTCCGACCAGGTCGACGGTGAGACCCGCTACGTCGCACTGACCGACATCCTCGGCGCCGAAGATGCGTTCGGCGACATGGACTTCAAGGTCGCGGGCACCAAGGACTTCGTCACGGCGCTCCAGCTGGACACGAAGCTCGACGGCATCCCCTCGCAGGTTCTGGCGGGCGCGCTGTCGCAGGCGCACGACGCCCGCGTCACGATCCTCGAGGTCATGGCCGAGGCCATCGACAGCCCGGACGAGATGAGCGCGCACGCGCCACGAGTCACGGCGATCAAGGTCCCGGTCGACAAGATCGGCGAGGTCATCGGACCCAAGGGCAAGATGATCAACTCGATCACCGAGCAGACCGGTGCGAACATCTCCATCGAGGACGACGGCACCGTGTTCGTCGGCGCCACCGATGGCCCGTCTGCGCAGGCCGCGATCGACATGATCAACGCCATCGCCAACCCGCAGCTCCCGAAGGTCGGCGAGCGATTCCTCGGCACGGTCGTCAAGACGACCGCGTTCGGTGCCTTCGTCTCGCTGCTCCCCGGTCGCGACGGCCTGGTGCACATCTCCAAGCTCGGCAACGGCAAGCGCATCGCCAAGGTCGAAGACGTCGTCAACGTCGGCTCGAAGCTTCGGGTCGAGATTGCCGACATCGACAACCGCGGCAAGATCTCGCTGATCCCGGTCCCCGAAGAGGATGCTGCAGACACGGCCGCAGCTGCTCCGGCGGCGTCCGAGGCCGAGGTTCCCGCGGAGACGTCGGCTGAGTAAGAAATCTGGCTCACGCCTGCGTGGGGCGGTCCGCGAAGCACATCCCGATGCGGGTGTGCGGCGGACCGTCCTACCGGGCGGTCTCCGCGTGGTCACCGAGCACGTGCCGGGCGTTCGTTCGGCTTCGGTCGGTATCTGGGTCGGCGTCGGTTCGCGCGACGAAGGCCCGACCGTCGCGGGAGCGGCTCATTTCCTGGAGCACCTGCTGTTCAAGTCGACGCCGACTCGGTCTGCCCTCGACATTGCGCAGGTGATGGATTCCGTCGGCGGCGAACTGAACGCTTTCACGTCGAAGGAACACACGTGCTTCTACGCGCACGTTATCGATGAAGATCTGCCGCTGGCAGTCGATCTCGTTGCCGACGTGGTCCTCAACGGTGAATGCCGGACGGCCGACGTCGAGATCGAACGGCAGGTCGTCCTCGAAGAAATCTCGATGCGCGACGACGATCCCGAGGATCTCGGCGGCGATGCGTTTCTGACCGCCCTTTTCGGCGATCACCCGATCGGGCGACCGGTCATCGGGACGGTCGAATCGATCGAGCACATGACACGCGCGCAACTGCACTCGTTCCACGTCCGCCGGTACACCCCGCAACGCATGGTGGTTGCGGTCGCAGGCAACGTGGAGCACGAGCACACCGTCGAGTTGGTCAGCCGGGCATTCCACGACCGCCTGGCGCCGGATCTGGACGCCGTGCCGCGGCGTGAGGGGAAGATTCGGCTCGCGGCAGCACCGACGTTGAGTTTGACCAAGCGCGACAGTGAGCAGGTGCATCTCACCCTCGGTGTCCGCGCGTTCGGCCGCCACGAAGGCCACCGCCGCTGGCCGCTTTCGGTGCTGAACACCGCGGTCGGCGGGGGCCTGAGTTCACGTCTCTTCCAACAGGTAAGGGAAGAACGCGGACTCGCGTACTCGGTGTACTCCAGCATCGACACCTTCGCGGACACCGGAGCTTTTTCGGTGTATGCGGGATGTCAGCCGGAGAACTTGGCCGAAGTCGCAACCTTGGCGAGGGAAATTCTTACCGACGTTGCGCACAACGGCATCACCGACGCCGAATGCGCTCGCGCGAAGGGCTCGCTGCGCGGCGGCTTGGTGCTCGGCCTCGAGGATTCGGGTTCGCGAATGAACAGGATCGGGCGCAGTGAACTGAGCTACGGCAATCACCGCAGCGTCTCCGAAACGCTCACGCGAATCGATGCTGTGACCACCGATCAAGTGCGTGAGGTCGCCGCAGAACTGCTCGCGCGCCCGTTCGCCGCAGCCGTCGTCGGACCGTACAAACGGGTCCGCGATCTGCCTGCCGCAGTGCGCGGGATCGTCTCCTAGCGCAGCGCGAATGCGGCCTTCGCCGTGGCGTTTCCCATTGTCGATTCGAGAGTAACTCCGGCCTGGGACCTCACATTCGAACTGCCAGAACCCAGGTGCGTAGGCTCGGATCCGAAATATCGAGGTGGATGGAGGACATGTGACTGCGCAAATCCGGGTTGGCGTGCTCGGCGCGAAGGGCAAGGTCGGTCAGGCGATCTGCGCGGCCGTCGAGGCAGCGCCGGATCTCGAGCTCGTAGCTACCGTCGACCAGGGTGATCCGATCGAGTCGTTCGTCGCGAGCCGAACAGAGGTCGTCGTCGACTTCACTCATCCCGGCGTCGTCATGGACAACTTGAAGTTCTTGGTGGAGAACGGTATTCACGCGGTTGTCGGAACGACTGGCTTCGACGAAGACCGACTATCCCAGGTCCGGACCTGGTTGGCCGCCAGTCCCGAGGCCGGTGTCCTCATCGCGCCGAACTTCGCAATCGGCGCGGTCCTGCTGATGCGGTTCTCGGAGCAGGCTGCCAGGTTCTTCGATTCCGTCGAAGTCATCGAACTGCATCACCCGAACAAGGCCGACGCGCCGTCGGGTACCGCCTATCGCACCGCCGGCTTGATCGCCGCCGCCCGCGAGAAGGCCGGTGTCGGTAAGAGCCCGGATGCCACGACGACCGAACTCGAAGGCTCACGCGGCGCGGAAGTCGATGGCGTGCATGTGCATTCGATCCGCCTGGCAGGTCTGGTCGCGCACCAGGAAGTGCTGTTCGGCACTCTCGGCGAGACGCTGACCATCCGGCACGATTCGATCGACCGATCGTCGTTTGCACCCGGTGTTCTACTAGGCGTGCGCGAGATCGGCAAGCGTCCCGGCCTCACCGTCGGACTCGATCCGCTGCTGGACCTGTGAGGGAGCGTTCGGTGAACGCGGAGGTTGCGCGCCGAGTGGGGTTCATCGCGGCGCTCGTTCTCGCCCTCGGGTTCTACTTCCTGCTTCTCGGCTTCCGTGGCATCGACCTGATTCGCGACGGCAGGCCCGCCAGCATCGGGCTCGGGCTCGGCGTCCTGATTCTGCCGATCCTCGGCATCTGGATAGTCACCGCGACGATTCGCGCGGGTCTGCAGCATCAGCATCTAGCTCGCCGGATTCACGAGGAAGGCCGTGAACTCGACGTGTCCGGCCTGCCGCTACGGCCGTCGGGCCGAATTCAACGCGACGCCGCCGACGCACTCTTTGTGCAGGTCAAAGCCGAATGGGAGGCAGATCCAGACGACTGGCGCAACTCTTACCGGCTCGCGAGGGCATACGACTACGCCGGTGATCGCGGGCGTGCGCGCGACACGATGCGGCGCGCCGTCCGGTTGGAACGACTCGAATCGCAGAACTGATGACGAAGACACTGCTCGTGGTGCATCACACGTCGTCACCCGCCACGCGGGAACTCCTCGAATCGGTGCTGGCCGGTGCACGGGATCCCGAAATCGACGGTGTCGACGTCCGAGCGGTCCCCGCGCTGTCGGCGACCGCATCCGACGTGCTCGCGGCCGACGGGTACCTCTTCGGTACGTCCGCCAATTTCGGGTACATGTCGGGCGGTCTCAAGGTCTTCTTCGATTCGGTGTACTACCCGTGCTTGGATGCCGTGGCCGGCCGGCCCTACGGTTTGTGGGTGCACGGCAACAACGACGTGGTCGGCGCGGTGAAGTCGGTTCGGACGATCGTGTCCGGGCTCGCGCTGGAGCAGGTCGCGCACACGGTCGAGGTGACCGGGCCGATCGACGCCGCGGTGCGGGAGAACTGCTACGAGCTGGGTGCGACTGTCGCCGTGACCGTTGCAGGCGCGGCATGAGCAACGGTGCCCCTACTTTTCGCGGGTTCAGTTCGGCATGCTCCACCGCAATACTCGTACGCAGGGTCGGGCGAACGCCGCGTCGACCGGCGCAAAGCTGTCGGCGCGGCGTTTTCGAGCGGAGAAGAGTAGATGAGCGCCGGACTGGGTGAGGAAGTGGTGAGTCAGGCGACGCGTCGAATCGGGCTGGTCGAGGACCACGAATCGGTCGTCATCGGGTTGTCGACGATACTGTCGCGGGAGCCGGACCTGGAGGTCGTGGCAACAGCAGCGACGGTTGCCGAGTTGCTGGCGCAGACCGACGACCTGGATCTCGTCGTGCTGGACCTCCGGCTCGCGGACGGGTCCACGCCGGAGGAGAACGTCCGCGCCGTGCGGGAGCGGGATGTCGAGGTACTCATCTTTACCGGCGCGGAGAACGCCTTTCTCGTTCGTTCGGCTGCCCGTGCCGGCGTGCTCGGCGTTGTCCGGAAGTCGCAGGACGCCGCGACGGTCGTCGCTGCTGTCCGTACGGCGGCTTCCGGCCGGCAGGTCGTGACAGCGGACTGGGCGGCCGCAATCGACGGGGACCCGGGTCTGTCCGATGTCGGTCTAAGTCCACGCCAGGAAGAAGTTCTGACGTTGTACGCATCGGGGGAGAAGGCGTCGCGGGTCGCGCGCATGACCGGCTTGTCGGAGCAGACGGTCAACGACTACCTCTCCCGCATCCGGCAGAAGTACGCCGATGCGGGCAGGCCTGCGCCTACGAAGACGGATTTGTACAAGCGGGCAGTCGAGGATGGGTGGCTGCCTGGCCCCGGTATCTGACGATCGACAAGAATCGGGGGTATGGCGGGTGGCATCGGAGGGGTCCTGACGCGTCCGCGCGACCGGATTCGCGCGACCGAGCGGGTCACCAGGTCGCTTGCCTGCACGCTCGGGCTGGGGTCGGCGATCTATGGATTCATGGATTTTCCGGAGATCGTCCAGCAAGCGGTGCAGATCGAGCCGTGGTGGACCCCGGCGGCGGTTGTTGCGTTCTTCGGAAGCGGCCTGGTCATCTCTTACGTGGCGGTCCGCGGTGAGCTCAGCGCTCTCCGCCGCGTACTGATCGCGCTGCTGGGCATCTACCTGGTCTGCTGCCTGACGCTCCCGCTCGCTGCGGAGTTCGGCAGCCTGGATGGCAAATCGGCATGGATCTGGCGGGTTGCGCCGATAGCGATCGTCGCGGCGGCGCTCACGTGGCGTCCTGCGGGCACGGCCGCATACGGCTTGCTGGCCGGTGTCGTGTCGACGGCGGTGAATTGCTACGCCGTCGGAGAGTCCGGTTTCCTCGGGTTTGCCGAATTCCTCGTCCGCAACAGCTGTTCGGCGAGTGTCTTCGCCTGGGTCGTCGTTTGTGCGATGCGCGCCACTGTGCTGCTGGACGAGGCGTCGGCGCGTGCCGAGAAGGAAGCAGCGGTCACCGCCGCGAATGCAGCGCGTGCGCGTGAACGTTCGCGATTCGCAGCACTGATCCACGACGGCGTGCTCTCCACGCTGCTCGATGCCTCCCGCGGCCAGGAATCTCGAAGTCTGTCGGCGCAAGCGCGTCGGACATTGCGCGAGATCAACGAGTTCCGGTCGGGAGAAGGGGATCGAACGGTGTTCGACGAGGCCACAGCGACCGGTTTCCTGCGTGTGTCAGCGCTGCAAGCCGGCCGCACCGTCAGGTTCACGAGTCGCCGCACTCCGGGCGCCGCCGAGTTGTCCGTGCCGGTTGCGGCAGCGGAATCGATCGCAGCGGCGATGAGCGAGAGCATTCGCAACAGCATCAGGCACGCGGGCGCGTGTGGTGGCGCCGTCGATCGTGAAGTGACGGCAACCGTCGAACGCCGTGGCCTGCGCGTCGAGATAGCCGACGACGGCGTCGGCTTCGAGCCCGATTCTGTTCCCGCGCACCGAATGGGTGTCGCACTGAGCATCCTGGGCAGGATGGCGGAACTTCCCGGCGGTGCAGCTGCTGTCGAATCCGCGCGCGGCCGGGGTACGAAAGTCACGCTGACCTGGGCGTCGGACGATCGTGGATGAGGACATGGAGCTGCGCGCCCTGCTGGGCCTGCGCGGCAAGACCGCAGCGATGATGTGTGTGCTGCTCGTGGTCACGATCGCGGCGGTGATGCAGCGCAACCTCGAATCGGCACACAATCCGGTGCTGGTGGCTGCGTCCTATGGCGCGATGGGTATCTGTGCTGTGCTCGTCGTCTATGTGCCCTCCGATCCGCTGAACTTCGGCTGCACGCTGCTCATCGTCGCCGTCGGACCTGCGACGACGTATCTGACCTTGCGCGATGCCGTCGCCTCCAGCATCGACGACTATGCGCCCTCCGCATCCTTCGCCTACTCACTCGTTCTGTGTGCGCTGATCATTCGCGGGCGACCGCGGATGGCGTGGGTAGCGGTCGGATTGTGCGCAGTGGCCTTCGCTGCGGTCGCGCTCACCGAGGCGTCCATGCCGACCAGCATCGCGGCGGCGCTGGCGATAGTCGGCACCGTCGCAGCGGTGAACGTCTTCATGGTCATCATTCGACCGACGATGGAGTCGTTGTTCGCGCTGCGCGAGGACGCGACCATGCGCGCGGCCGCCGAGGCGACGATGGTCGCGCAGAACGAGGAACGCGATCGCCAGCTCGACCGGCTCGACGCGGTCGCCCGGCCGATGCTCGAGAAGATCGCGGGCGGCGTGCTGTCGTCATCGGAGCGCGAACGGTGCCGACTGCTCGAAGCGGAATTGCGCGACGGCCTGCGGGCGGCCCAGCTAGCGACGCGGGCGCTGGCCGCTGCCGCCCGAGGTGCCCGGAGCCGGGGCGTCGAAGTCGTTCTGCTCGACGACGGCGGCTTTGCGGAAGTTCGCTCGGACGTGCGCGCGACGGTCCTCGAATGCGCGGAGGACGCGCTGAACTCGTCCGACTCGGGGTCGGTGACCGTTCGGGTGTTACCGAAAGGCAAGCGGTACTTGGCATCTGTGCTCGTGAACGACGCATCCGGCGACCGTCGAACCGAGATTGCGACAGACGGCACGGTCACGACAACCGTCGAATACGCCGACCAGCGGCCGTAGCGCCCGAATGTGTCGGAGGTGCGTGGCAGTCTGGACCGCATGATCTCGAACGCGATCGCGCGCCGGATCGCCCTGGCCGCGCAAGGCTTTGCCGACCGTGCGCCGGGTGCTGCGCCGACGCGACGCACACTCGCCCGAGTGCTCGAACGGACCCAGTTGTTGCAGCTCGATTCTGTTGCGGCTGTGGTCCGCGCGCATTATGCGCCGGTGTTCAGCCGGATCGGCAGCTACGACCGAGCACTACTCGACAAAGCGGTGTGGTCGCATACGGCGCGGTCACCGCGCAGCCTGGTCGAGTACTGGGCCCACGAGGCAGCCGTGATCCCTGTCGACGACTGGCCGCTGATGCGCTGGCGGATGACCAAGTACACGGACGGGCGCTGGGGGCAGGCGCGACGAGTGCTCGATCGAAATCCATTGCTGGCCAAGGATATTGTCGATGCAATCACCGATATCGGTGCTGCGACCGCGGGCGAGGTGGAGACGCATCTGGAAATCGGTCAGGCAGGTCGGCGGGAATCGTCGTGGTGGGACCTGAGCGATACGAAGGTGATCTGCGAGCAACTGTTCGCGTCGGGCGAGTTGTCTGTGGCCCGGCGGGTCGGGTTCGCGCGCTATTACGATCTAGCGGAACGAGTACTGCCGGCGAGCGTCCTGGCGCGCGAGGTTTCCGAGCAGGATGCCGTTCGCGAGCTGGTCCGCAAGTCGGCGACGGCACTCGGTATCGCGACCGAACCGGATCTGCGTGACTACTACCGGCTGCACCGCTCGCAGACCGAACCGGCGATTGCCGACCTGGTCGAAGAGGGTGTGCTCGTCCCGGTTCAGGTCGAGGGCTGGGCGCATCAGGCGTACGTCCACGCAGAGGCGAGACGCCCACGGTCGATCACCGGTGCGGCGTTGCTGTGCCCGTTCGATCCGCTCATCTTCTGCAGGCCGCGTACCGAGCGAGTGTTCGATTTCCGCTATCGCATAGAGATCTACACGCCCGAGCCGAAGCGTGTGCACGGCTACTACGTCTTCCCGTTCCTGCTGGACGGCGAACTGGTCGGCAGAGTCGATCTACGCGCAGAACGCGGCAACGGCGTACTGCGCGTGCCCGGTGCCTTCACAGAGCCGGGTCATGAGAATCCACGAGTGGCAACGGAACTCGCGAGCGCGCTCCGGCGAATGGCCGATTGGCTCGAACTGGAGGACGTCGTCGTGGGGGAGCGCGGTGATCTCGCTCCGCTGCTCACGCAGCTTGTGTGACGCGGCTTTCCACAAACTTCGTGAGGCCCTTGCTCGCCGTCTCCATGGCGATCTTGACGACCTTCTTCACGATGAAGTTCGGCAGCGGGACCTTCGGTGCGAGTTCGAGATCGAACAGCACGCGGGTACCGGTGGCCGTCGGAGTCAGCCGGTACGAGCCGTTCTGCGCGGCTTGCATCGAGCTTTCGCGCAGCGTCCAGGTCATGACCTGGACGCCGTCCCAGGTGAAGTCGGTTACCTGATGATCGGTCAATCCCACCGCGCCGACGTCCGCGCGCACCCGGTGTGGCCGGCCGTCGTCGAATCGAGTCTCCACGACGATCTTCTTGTGCGGTCCCGACCAGCCGGGCAGTTCCTCGACCGCTGCGAGGGCAGCCATGATGGCGGCCGGTTCGGCCGCGATGTGGAACTCCATGGATTCGATGACAGACACAGTGCAACTCTCGGATCGTGTGACGGGGATTGCATCAACGATAGAAGAGTGGCCCGGTCTCGACCAGGAGCTTCGGAGTGAGATTTGTAACAGGTTCTAGTAGTTCTGCCAGCCCTTGCTGTTCTTGCGCCACTGATCGCGAAGCGCGCCCTGGACTGCGTTCGACATCCACGAGTTCAGCGACTGGCCGCTCTCGGCGGCCGCCTCCTCGGCACGCGCCTTCATCTGCTCGACGAGTCGCAACGTCACCCGGCTGATGTCGCCGGTCAGGTCCTCGAAGGATTGGAAGGCGTCTTCGGCTGCGTGTCTCGTGCCGTTGCCGAAGGCCTCCCTGTCCTTGTCGGCCGGTTTCCGCGCGACGTCGACGACTGCATCGGTGCCGTCGAGGCGGACGTGGACCGTTCGATCGCCCAGTGCGTCGGATACCTCCTGTGCGAACGCGGAAAGGGCAGTCAGGAGCATCAAGCGGGCCGACGATTCGGCGGCGTTGGCGAGCGCTTCGGCCGTTGCCTTGGTTTTGTCGTCCCCGAGTGCGGCGGCCGCGAGTAGGTCGTCGCGCAATCGGGTCGTGAACTGGTTCAATTCCATGACGCCATCGTGACGCCAAATTTGACGTCAGTCAAGGCGTCGGTGTGACGTCATGAAATCAGTTGCCGGGAGTACCCGTGCGGCGCGCGAAGTAAACACCAGCGGGTAGCCTTCTGACCATGACCAATGGTGATTCCGCACCTGCTGCTGTGCGTGCTTTCGGAACCGTCTCCGTCGCGATGGTGACCCCGTTCACCGCCGAGGGAAAGCTCGACGTCGACGCCGGTGTGCGACTCGCGGATCACCTGGTCGAGGAGGGTTGCGACGGCCTGGTCCTCGCCGGAACCACCGGCGAATCGCCGACCACCACAGAGCACGAGAAGCTCGAACTTCTGCAAGCAGTCGTGGCCGCGGTCGGCGACCGCGCGAAAATCATTGCGGGAGCGGGTAGTAACGACACGGCGCACAGCGTCGAGCTCGCCCGCGATGCTGCACGCGCCGGCGCGCACGGTCTATTGGTCGTCACGCCGTACTACTCGCGACCGCCGCAGGAGGGCCTGCTGGCGCACTTCCGGGCCGTCGCCGACGCAACCGACCTGCCGGTGTGTCTCTACGACATTCCGCCGCGTTCGGTGGTGCCCATCGAGTTCGGCACGATCCAGAGGCTGGCCGAGCATCCGCGTATTCTCGCCGTGAAGGACGCCAAGGGCGATCTCAATGCCGGTGCCGAGCTGATCGGGACCACAGATCTCGAGTTCTACTCCGGCGACGATGCGCTCAATCTGCCGTGGCTGTCCGTCGGGGCGGTCGGGTTCATCAGCGTCATAGGACATTTGGTGCCCGGTCGCCTGCGCGCGCTGGTCGACGCCTACAACGCGGGAGATGTGGCACGAGCTCGCGCGATCAACCTCGAGCTCACACTTCTGACGCGAACCGTGTCGTGGATCGGCGGCGCCGCGGCGTCGAAGGCCGGTCTGCGTCTGCTCGGCTTCGATACCGGCGAGCCCCGGCTGCCCATCGTGGCTCCGCCGACGGAGCAGATCGACGCGCTGGCTGCGGCTTTGACGGATATCGGGGTGCTTGCGTGACGCGCCCAGGCCGATCGCGCGGGCGGGTCACGCGCAACGCCGGCCCGCCTGTCAAAGCTCAGGGTCGCGCGGCGGGTAAACCGGTCGTCCAGTCGTCTGCGACAACTCAGCGCCCCGACGCCAGGCTCAAGGTGTCGGATGCAACCGAACGGTTGGGCTCGCCCCCGAAGGCCCCGCGCAACGGTCTGCGGGTCGTGGCACTCGGCGGGATCGGCGAAATCGGCCGCAACATGACCGTTTTCGAGCATCAGGGCAAGTTGTTGATCGTCGACTGCGGCGTGCTCTTCCCCGAAGATCAGCAGCCCGGCGTCGACCTGATCCTCCCGGACTTCCGGCACATCGAAAATCGGATGGCAGACGTCGAGGCGGTCGTCCTCACGCACGGACACGAGGACCATATCGGCGCGGTTCCGTTCCTGCTGCGCTTGCGCCCCGACGTTCCAGTGATCGGTTCCAAGTTCACGCTGGCGCTTCTTGCCGCGAAATGCCGTGAGCACCATCAGCGTCCGAAGCTCGTCGAGGTCGTGGAAGGCGAGCGGACCACCCACGGTCCGTTCGAATGCGAGTACTTCGCCGTCAACCACTCGATTCCCGACGCCATCGCTGTCGCGATTCGCACGGGCGCCGGCGTTGCGCTGCACACCGGCGACATCAAGCTCGACCAGCTCCCGCTCGACGGCCGGCTGACCGACCTTGCCGGATTCTCGCGACTCGGCGACGAGGGCGTCGACCTGTTCCTGGTCGACTCGACCAATGCCGAAGTACCCGGCTTCGTCACGCCGGAGCGTGAGATCGGCGGCGTTCTCGACAACGTCATCGGCAAGGCCCAGCAGCGAGTGATCGTGGCGTCGTTCGCAAGCCACGTGCACCGTATTCAGCAGGTCGTCGATGTTGCGCATCGCTACGGCCGTCGAGTCTGCTTCATCGGGCGGTCGATGGTGCGCAACATGGGAATTGCGCAGGAGCTCGGCTATCTCAACGTCCCCGACGGCGTCGAAGTCGATATCGACACTGCGGCAGGTTTGCCCGACAACAAGCTGGTGCTCATCTCGACAGGTTCGCAGGGCGAGCCGCTTTCGGCGCTGTCACGCATGGCGCGAGGCGAGCACCGACAGATCAATATTCGTGCCGACGACCTTGTGGTGCTCGCGTCCTCGCTCATCCCCGGCAACGAGAACTCCGTGTTCGCTGTCGTCAACGGTCTCGCGCGCCGCGGGGCGACCGTCATCACGCAACAGAGCGCGAAGGTCCACGTATCCGGGCACGCGTCAGCGGGGGAGTTGCTGTACCTCTACAACGCGGTTCGGCCGACCAATGCCATGCCCGTGCACGGTGAATGGCGGCACCTGCGCGCCAACGCGGCGCTTGCGATCGCGACCGGTGTGCAACCCGAACGAGTGGTGCTTGCCGAGGACGGAGTGGTCGTCGACATGGTCGACGGGCTCGCGAAGATCGTCGGGCGAGTCCCGGTCGGACACGTGTACGTGGACGGTCTGTCGGTCGGCGATGTCGGTGAATCGACATTGTCGGACCGGTTGGTGCTCGGCGAGGGTGGCTTCATCTCCATCACGGTCGCCATCGACTCGACGACGGGCAAAGCGGTCAGTACACCCGAAGTGAACGGTCGTGGGTTCTCCGACGATCCCGCAGCGCTCAAGGAGGCAGCACAGCTCGTCGAGGCCGAGATCATCCGGCTCGCGGGCGAGGGTGTCACCGATACGCACCGAATTGCCCAGGGCATCAGGCGAATTGTCGGTCGGTGGGTCTCCGACAAATATCGGCGCCGACCCATGATCGTGCCGACGGTCATAGGCGTTTAGGGGCCGCGCACAGCGCTATGCCAGCAGTCGCCACAGGCCGATCAGGCCGAGGACCACGATGGCACCGCGCAACGCGGTGGGGGACAGGCGGCGGCCGTACTTGGCACCGACCGATCCACCTACCAGGGATCCGACCGCAATGAGTCCGGCCACCGCCCAGCTGATTCGGTCGAACGCGACCAGCGTGTACGCCGCTGCGGCAACGATGTTGACGAGCAGCGACAGCAGGTTCTTGGCCGCGTTCATGCGCTGCATCGATTCGGGCAGCAGCGCGCCCATCACACCGATGAGCAGAATGCCCTGCGCTGCAGTGAAATAGCCACCGTAGATGCCTACAGCGAACGTGCCGAACGTCAGCGCGACAGTCCGAGCCGTACCGATGTCGGTGGCAGATCGGCCGGCGTCCTCAGCCCGGTGCTTGGCCCAATCCTGAATCTTCGGCCCGGCGACGACCAGGATCAGCGCGCCGCCGAGCAGGACCGGCACGATCGTCGTGAACGCCTTCTCCGGCAGATGCAGCAGCAGGAATGCGCCGACCACAGCGCCGGTGAGGGATGCCGGTATCTGCCACTTCAGGCGGTGTGCCTGGCCGCGGAGCTCGCGCCGGTAGCCCCATGTGCCCGAGACACCACCCGCGACCAGGCCGACCGCGTTCGACATCGTCGCTACAACCGGGGGACAGCCGAATGCGACGAGTGTCGGGAAGGTGATGAGTGTGCCGGATCCCACGATGGCGTTGATCGCGCCTGCGGCGAAGCCTGCCAGTGCGATCGCGATTATTTCGGCAATGGGCACCTGTGCAACCTACGGTGATTCGATTGCGCGACGTCGATCGGATACGCTAACTCACCGCATATGGAGTAAGGGTGCACTAACCAGTGCGCAGGTCGCCGAAAGAGGTAATGGTATGGGTGTGGTCATTTTGTACGGGTCGGAAACCGGCACGTGCGAGGTGGTCGCTGATCACATTGCGGACGTCTTCGCTGCTCATGGCGACGCCTCGGTGTACGACATGACCGAGTTCGATATCGCGGATCTCGATCCCGCCGATTTTTACGTCCTCGTCGTCGCGACCTATGGCGAAGGCGAGCTGCCGACCGGTGCGCTCCCGTTCTTCGACGACATCGATGCCGAGCAGCCGGACCTGACCGGGTTGCGCTTCGCGGTGTTCGGTCTCGGCGACAAGGTCTACGACGACACGTACAACCGCGGTGGCGAGATCGCCGGTGAGAAGCTGACCGCACTCGGCGCGGTGCAGATAGGCGAGCACGGTCGCCACGACAGCTCGGGTGACCGCAAGCCGAAGGATCAGGCCATCGAGTGGGCCGAGACGATCGTTCCCTTGGCCGCCGACTAGCCGGATCGGTCCTTGCACAGCCCCCTGTAGGGTCGATTGTGTGAGTCTTGCGCGCCGCGAACGATTTGCTCTTGTCGACACCATGGCTGCATTCGGTCCGGATGCCCGCACGTTGTGCGGCGAGTGGACGGTCCGCGATCTGGCGGCTCACCTGGTCATCCGTGAGCGTCGGCCGGACACCGCGCCTGGAATCCTGATCCCGCAGCTCGAGAGCTACACCGAGGGCGTGCGGCGCAAAGCCGCGGCGCGGCCGTTTCAGGAGTTGCTCGACGAGGTCCGCGACGGTCCGCCGCTGTGGTCGCCGCTGTGGGCAGTCGATTCGTTGGTGAACACGACGGAGATGTTCGTGCACCACGAGGATGTCAGGCGTGGCTCGCCGGGCTGGGAGCCGCGCACCTTGGATCCCGCGGACGAGGGAAAGCTGTGGTCCACGGTGCGGAAGATGGGCCGGATGTCCTATCGCAAAGCCGCAGTTCAGGTGACCCTCGCGACACCCGACGGCGAGCGCGTGACCGTCCACAAGTCGGGTGCGGGCGAAGTGGTGCTCACCGGCGCACCGTCGGAATTGCTTCTGCATGCGTTCGGCCGCGACGAGGTCGAGATCGAGATGTCCGGTTCGCCCGCTGACGTCGAATCCATTCGGCAGCTCGACCGCAGCGTCTGACGGAGGCTTCGCAGGCACGTGAAAAGGCGACTCGCCGACCTGGGTAAACGATGTGACTAGTGTTGCGGATGCGCACCGTGGGGTCTCAGCGACTAGTCTTACAGCCATGTCAGCTAAGTCGGGCGGTACGACATCCCGTGCGCGTACGAGTGCGCGCACGTCGAAACCTGCGGGTGGAACAGCGCGTTCTGCAAGTGGAACGACGCGTTCCAAGCCCGCATCCCGCACCACGAGAACCGTCTCCACGCCGCGCAAGCCCGCGGCCCGGCCCGCCGCGCGCAGGCCTGCGGCTCGGCGATCGCAGAAGTCGGTGTTCACAACGGTCGGCAAGGGCATCGGTTCGGGCTGGTCACTGGCTGCACGTGGCCTAGGCGCCACGACGCGGACAGTGAGCCGCGCCGCCGACATCGAGCACGGTCATCGCCGGGACGGCATCGCGCTCGGCCTCATTGCCGTCAGCGGCATCGTCGCTGCCAGCGTCTGGTTGTCCGCCGGTGGACCGGTCGGCCGCTGGATCGACTCGGGCGTGAGTGCGGTTGTAGGGACGCCGGCAGCCGCATTGCCGCTCATCTGCACCGCGATCGCGCTGATCCTCATGCGCACCGAGCCGCATCCCGACATTCGTCCCCGCCTCGTTCTCGGATCGGCACTGGTCGGTTTGCCGGTGCTCGGACTGTGGCATCTCGCGTCGGGGTCACCCGCCGACCTCGCCGGGCGCTCGCACGCTGCCGGGTTCGTCGGGTTCGCCGTCGGCGGCCCGCTGACCGACGGACTGTCGGTACTTCTGTCCGTACCGCTGTTGCTGCTCGCAATCCTTTTCGGCGTGCTCCTGCTGACCGGCACCACGGTGCGTGAGGTACCCGACAGGCTGCGCACACTGTTCGGCACGGCGACCGCTGGTGACGAGTACGAGGACTACTACCCGGACGTCGACGAGATCGATATTCACGACGATGTCCACCTGGACGTCGACGGGAACCCCGTCGGCAAGCCCGACGGACGACCGTCCGACAACTACCCGGTCGACGAGTTCGCAACGGCCCCCGCGGCCAAGCCGGTTCCGATCGCCAAGCCCCCGGCGCCGCCCGCCGAACCGCCCGCACCTCGCCCGACCATCAAGGCCAAGGTTGCTGCCAAAGTCGAGGAGATCGTCAAACCGCCCGCGAAAGAAGAGTTCGTCGCGGACCGGATTGTCGAAGGCGATTACACGCTGCCCCCGGCCAACCTGCTGATCGTCGGTGACCCGCCGAAAAAGCGCAGCAAGGCCAACGACTCCATGATCGAGGCCATTACGGAGGTCCTCGAGCAGTTCAAGATCGACGCGGCCGTCACCGGATTCACACGCGGCCCGACGGTGACCCGCTACGAGGTCGAGCTGGGACCTGGCGTCAAGGTCGAGAAGATCACCGCGCTCGCCCGCAACATCGCGTATGCGGTTGCAACGGACAACGTCCGGCTCCTCGCGCCGATCCCGGGCAAGTCCGCGGTCGGCATCGAGGTCCCGAACTCGGACCGCGAACTGGTTCGCCTGGCCGACGTGCTCAACGCACCGTCCACGCGAAAAGACCATCACCCGTTGGTGATCGGCCTCGGCAAGGACATCGAAGGCGACTTCGTCAGCGCAAACCTCGCGAAGATGCCGCACTTGCTCGTCGCCGGTTCGACCGGTTCGGGTAAGTCGAGCTTCGTCAACTCGATGCTGGTGTCCCTGTTGCAGCGCGCGACGCCGCAGGAAGTCCGGATGATCCTGATCGACCCGAAAATGGTCGAACTGACTCCGTACGAAGGCATTCCGCACCTGATCACGCCGATCATCACTCAGCCGAAGAAGGCTGCAGCGGCGCTTGCGTGGCTCGTCGAGGAGATGGAGCAGCGCTACCAGGACATGCAGGCGAACCGGGTGCGCCATATCGACGACTTCAACGAGAATGTCAAGTCCGGCAAGATAACCGCACCGCTCGGCAGCGAGCGCGTGTACCGGCCCTACCCTTACATCCTCGCGATCGTCGACGAACTTGCCGACCTCATGATGACCGCACCGCGCGACGTCGAGGACGCGATCGTGCGGATCACCCAGAAGGCCCGTGCCGCAGGCATTCACCTCGTGCTCGCGACGCAGCGACCGTCGGTCGACGTCGTCACCGGTCTGATCAAGACGAACGTGCCCTCGCGGCTCGCCTTCGCGACGTCGTCGCTGACGGACTCGCGAGTCATCCTCGACCAGCCGGGCGCCGAGAAGCTGATCGGTATGGGCGACGGGCTCTTCCTGCCGATGGGCGCGGGTAAGCCGACCCGTATGCAGGGCGCGTACATCACCGACGAGGAGATCTACGCGGTCGTCGAGTTCGCCAAGAACCAAGCCGAACCCGAGTACACGGACGGCGTAACCGCGCAGAAGGCCGGCGAAAAGAAGGACGTCGATCCCGATATCGGCGACGACCTCGACGTCTTCCTGCAGGCCGTCGAACTCGTCGTGACGAGCCAGTTCGGCTCGACCTCGATGCTGCAGCGCAAACTACGCGTCGGTTTCGCGAAAGCCGGACGCCTCATGGACCTCATGGAGACCAGGGGAGTCGTAGGGCCGAGCGAGGGATCGAAGGCGCGCGATGTGCTCGTGAAGCCGGACGAACTCGACGGATTGCTGTGGTCGATCCGCGGCGGCGATCAGGCGTCCGAAGACGACTCCGAGGAGTAGGGCACAGAATCGAGCTCGAGGCGATTGCGTACTCGTCGATCCTCGACTCGGTCGAACGCGACATGCTCGGCCACCGCATTACCGGGACCGGGCATGTCGCGAACGACCTGACCGAGATGTTTAGTTCTTGCCGCCGGGAATAACGGAAGTGACTGTCTTCCAGGGCCATTGCCACCAGGGATCCGACTGGTCGGTGAGCTTGCGGACTTCGTCTTCGAGCTCCTCGATGCGTTGCAGGGCGAGTGCAAGGCCGTCGACCACTGTGTTGTAGGCACCGTTGCCGTGCGAACCGAGCTGCGGCCAGCCGGCGAGGCCGGGACCGCGAAGCTGGATCTGAATGTCGCGCAGGATCGCATCCTGTTCGGGGGTCACGTCTGGTTCCTCCTGGGCTTGTTGGTAGTCCCATTGGCCGAAATCGGTTGTGAATGTCTCGTTTTCGTCGCAGGCCACGCCACCTACGTACACGGTGCCGATGCGCTGATAGATGTTGCGGCGGGTCTCGACGTTGCCGCCCGACCAGGCACCGGTCTGCCAGGCCCACGTGGCGGTGCCGTTGTCGAGTGCCCGATGCAGCGGCCAGTACCCGCCGTAGATACCCACGTTCTCCCTGCCGAGCACCGTCGCTGCCCCGCGTAAGTAGTTATCGATCGGGACCTGGTCGGCGGGCGTGGCGTCGAAGTCGACCGAGAAGTAGATCGGCCGGTCGGCGCGACCGCCGCAGCGCAGCACCTGTTTCAGTGCGAGGCCGGCGTCGTAGACGCCCGCGTCGTAACCGTCGAGCATTCGATTGGCAGTCGTTTCCCAGTTCGAGACGATCGAGACGCCGTTCGCCCGCAGGTCGGCCGCCTCGGTGGGGGTGAGTAGTTTGCCCGGCAGGCTCGGGCCGCCGTCGGACAGGTAGCGCACGACGAAGTCGTAACCCGCCCGCCTGATGGCTGCTCCGCCTGGCCGGGCGGCTGAATAGTCCAGTCCGAATCGCACGTGCGCAACCCTAGTGGAGCTGACCGACAAACCCGGGATCAAGACATTTCGGGCGTCACGAGAAGGTGCCGAGTACCGGTTTCCACTCGTTGATCCGCACCGCTTCGATCAGGTCCGATTTGTGGAACGGGTCGTCGTTGAGCCGCTGTTCCACCGCCGCGAGGTCGCTCTCGGCGAAAATGATGAGCGCGCCCGACCCGTCCGGATACGGCCCCGAGGACACAACCACACCCGCGTCGACCAGGCCGCCCAGCCACGCCCGGTGGTCGGGACGGACTTCGTCGCGACCGGGAATCGTCTCGTCGGAGTACGCGTACTCGACGGCGAAATATGCCACTTGAGCCTCCCTAGAGCGCCAACAACATGCGGGTGTTGCCTAGTGTGTTCGGCTTGACGTAGCTGAGGTCGAGGAACTCCGCGACGCCGGTGTCGTACGACCTGCACATCTCCGCATAGACCTCTGCGGTTACAGGCGTGCCGTCGATCTCCTCGAATCCGTGCTGCGCGAAGAAATCGACCTCGAACGTGAGCACGAAGACCCGGCTCAACTCGATGTCGCGCGCCACCTCGACGAGCCGGTTGACGATGAGATGACCGACGCCCAGCCCCTTCACGACCGGGTCGACCGCAACGGTGCGGACCTCGCCGAGGTCGGCCCACAGCACGTGCAGAGCGCCGCACCCGATCACGGTGCCCGCCCGTTCGGCGACCCAGAATTCCTGAACAGCCTCGTACAGCGTCACCAGGTTCTTCTCGAGCAATATCTTGCCGGCGTAGACGTCGACGAGTCGCTTTATGGCCGGAACGTCGGAAGTGCGTGCCCTGCGGACGCTTACGGGGTCACCGCCCACGGCGGGCGGACGCGATGTCATGGGCGCAACAGTACTTACCCTGTGACCGGATAGTCTTTATTGGTGCCGGTCCGTCATCGCCCCCGTTCACGGGTCAGCTCCTCGACGAGGGGATGCTGTCGCCAGTCCGGGGGACAGGCGTGAGTGCACAGCGCGAAGAGGTGAGCAACGGCGATTCGGCGCTGCCGCGCGCGGGCGATTCGGCGCTGCCGCGCGCGGGCGATTCGACGCTGCCGCGCGCGGGCGATTCGGCGCTGCCGCCGCCGGCTCCCACCCCTGCCGCGTCGGCAGCAAACGCCGCGCAAGCTCATCCAGGTACCGCGGTCCCGTTGCTGAACATCGCGAACGTGCTGACGGTTCTTCGCATCGCCATCGTTCCGGTGTTCCTCTGGGCACTGTTCGCCGATGGTGGCCACGATTCGGGCTGGCGGATCACCGCATTCGTGCTGTTCTTCGTCGCGTCGGTGACCGATCGCATCGACGGCCAACTCGCACGGAAGTACGGCCTCGTCACCGATTTCGGGAAACTCGCCGATCCGATTGCGGACAAGGCGCTGATCGGCGCGGCACTCGTAGGCCTCTCGATGCTCGGTGATCTGAGTTGGTGGGTCACGGCCGTCATCGCTGTACGCGAACTCGGAATCACGGCGCTGCGCTTCAGCGTTCTGCGGCACGGCGTGATACCGGCGAGCCGCGGCGGGAAGCTCAAGACGCTCGTTCAGTCGCTTGCGATCGGGATGTACGTCCTGCCCCTGCCCGATGCCCTGGGTATCGCGAGCGCAGCCGTCATGGCCGTCGCTGTGGCGCTCACCGTGGTCACCGGTATCGACTACGTCGTGCAATCGGTCCGGTTGCGGTCGCACGGCCGCCTGCACGTCCGGTGACCGAACCACTGCTGGACGGAATCCCGGCCCGCGAGCTCGTCGTCGAGCTGGTCCGCGCCGGGCAGACCGTTGCCACAGCGGAGTCGCTGACGGCGGGTTTGCTTGCGGCGACTATCGCGTGCGTCCCGGGCGCAAGCGAAGTGCTACGCGGTGGCCTGGTCGTCTACGCGACCGACCTGAAGCATTCGCTCGCCGGCGTCGATGCCGCGATCCTCGCCGTGGACGGGCCGGTCGCGGCAAGCACCGCACGCGAATTGGCACTCGGAGCCGCAGCGAAGTGCGGTGCGGACTGGGGTCTCGGATTGACGGGCGTCGCAGGTCCCGACGAGCAGGACGGCGTGTCCGTCGGAACCGTGTTTCTCGGGGTTGCGGGTCCGGACGGCATCGATGTGACACGCTTGCAGCTCGCCGGTGACCGGTGGCAGATCCGGCGTGGGGCAGTGGAATCGGCGGTGTCGGATCTCGTTCGGCGACTACGGAACCGTCGCGCGCGCTAAGGTCGGGAACCATTCGGGCCAGCGCGCACGTTGACCTGTCTGATGGGGCTGTAGATTTGTGAGTGACAGGTCCTGGCAAGTAACTCCGCGAGAGACCTGGCGGTGACAAAAGTACGGCTGGTGGCAGCCATACTGCGACGACGACATAACGGGAGGACCAAGATGGCGCTGCTCTTGCGTGAGGCGATCGGTGACAGCCTTCGTCGTACCCGTGTGTCGCAGAGTCGTACGCTGCGCGAAGTGTCGAATTCGGCAAGCGTGAGCCTCGGGTACCTGTCGGAGGTTGAACGCGGTCGCAAGGAAGCGTCCAGCGAACTTCTGGCGGCGATCTGCGAGGCACTCGAAGTGCCCCTTTCGGATGTGCTTTTCGACGTGAGCGAGTCGATGGCAGATGCGACGGGTCGTCGCCGCGTGGGCGACGAACAGCATGTCGATGCGGCTGCACCCGATTTGGGAGCTGCGGCGACGGCGTCGACCTCCACTCGGATCGGCGCGGAAACTCGGATCGTGATTCCGGCTCCGACCGCGCGGGCACTCGCAGCAGCCTGACGATGACGTCGGCGCGGCGGGTCACGATCGATACCAGGTCCGGTCCATGCTGTGGACAAGCGCGGAAACCGATAGATTCTGGAGTAGGGCACCGAGGACGGGCCATCGTGTCGACTGACGGGCGCGGCAAGGTGGAAGTTGGCTCCGCGACAGCGAGGCCTACGTTCCGGTACGTGACGGTCGCGTATCGGGTCGCGCGGAGCGCGGCGCAGCAGATGGAGGCGGGATCAACCGATGGCTAATCCGTTCGTCAAGGCGTGGAAGTACTTGATGGCCCTCTTCGATTCGAAGATCGAGGAGCATGCGGACCCGAAGGTCCAGATTCAGCAGGCGATCGAGGATGCGCAGCGGCAGCACCAGGCACTGTCGCAGCAGGCTGCCTCCGTCATCGGCAACCAGCGGCAACTCGAGATGAAGCTGAATCGGCAGCTCGACGAGGTCGAGAAGCTGAACGCCAATGCGCGCCAAGCGGTCAATCTGGCCGATCAGGCGCAGGCCGCGGGCGATACCGAGAAGGCGATCCAGTACACGAACGCAGCCGAGGCTTTCGCTGCGCAGCTGGTCACCGCAGAGCAGGGCGTAGAAGACTTGAAGGTCTTGCACGATCAGTCGCTCCAGGCTGCCGCGCAGGCCAAGAAGGCAGTCGAGCAGAACGCGATGGCATTGCAGTCGAAGGTTGCCGAGCGCACGAAGCTGCTCAGCCAGCTCGAGCAGGCGAAGATGCAGGAGCAGGTCAGCGCGTCGCTTCGCTCGATGGACAGCACGTTGTCCGCGCCCGGCACCACGCCGAGCCTCGACGCCGTCCGCGACAAGATCGAGCGCCGGTATGCCAACGCCCTCGGCTCGGCCGAGCTCGCGCAGAACTCCGTTCAGGGTCGAATGATGGAAGTTCAGCAGGCGAGCATCCAGATGGCGGGCCACTCGCGGCTCGAGCAGATCCGCGCATCGATGAAGGGTGACGCACTGCCATCGGCAGGTGCCGGTCCCGCGATTGCGCCGAAGACTCAGCAGGGTGAGACGACCGCGAACTAGGCGCACCGTTTCTTGATCATGTGAGGTAGGCACGATGTTGCGAGATCTCGGCGAGTCGATGCTTGTCTCGGTGCGCCGCTGGGCCGACCCACGCGAACGCCTTCTCCGCAAGGTGCGCCGCGCCCGCAGGCGCAGCATCAGGTACGGAACGGCGTCCGGAGTCACTGCGGTCGGCGCGGCGGGACTCGTCGTCGCCGCCGCACCCGCGTGGATTGTCGTTATTGCTTCCGGCGGCGCCGCGGTTCTGGTGCTCCCCGCGGCCCTCGCGGCCCGAAAGTACTTGCGTCTCAGGGATCAGGCGTTGCCGCCCTCGTCAGAGCTACGGGCGTTGCCACCGATGGGGTCTGCCGCACGTGAGCCGATTGTCCGGCTCGGCAAGCTCGAACGGAGCCTCGGGGATGTACTGAACGTAGTCGCGCGTTCTGCTCCGGTGCCGCCCGAGGAATTGCGCGAAACTGCAGAGACCGCGCAGTCCGCGGCGTCCGCGCTCCGTGCCCTCTCGGTCGACATCATCGACCTGGAGCGTGCCTCGAAGCGGGTCGGCGGCGAGAGTCCTGAGCTGCATCAATCGGTCATGTTGGCGATCGGCGAGTTGAAGGCCGGCCTACGCGAATACCAGCGCCTGCTCGATGCCGCGGCACGAATGACTCCGCTGACGACCGGTCAGCGCGTCGACTGGGACGGTCCCAACCACGAGTTGCGGATCGCTGCCGACCGTCTGGACAGCTGGGCGGACGCACTCGCGGAACTGGCCGCACCGGCCGGCGCGATCGGACCTGGGCACTCCGCTCAGGCCTCTCAGGGTAATCCCTGATCTTTCCCTGATATAGCCTCTGAGCTGCTGCTTTACCTCCTTCGCCGTGCCAGCATGGTGATACACGGACCCACGATGAGCGGTCCGAACAAGGACTGGAGGACCAGAAGTGTTCTGGAAAATCGTAGGAATCGTCGCTTTGATCTGGATTGCGCTCGCGATTATCGGCGCGCTGGTCAAGGGGCTGTTCTCGATCCTGGTCGTGAGCGCTGTGGTCTTCGGCCTGTACATGCTGTTCAAGGCGATTTCCGGCTCCGGCCACAAGGACTTGACGAAAGTCTGATGAGACCGTCCAGAGCAGGTGTGGCACGCTGGGGCGATGCGAGTAGCGGTCGTTGCCGGTCCTGACCCCGGTCATGCGTTTCCAGCGATTGCGTTGTGCCGCAAGTTTCTCGACGCCGGTGACCAGCCGATGCTCTTCACCGGAACGCGCTGGCTCGACGACGCGAAACGCGAAGGGATCACAGCCCAGCGACTCAAAGGGCTTGCGCCGCGCGCGATCGACGACGATATGGACGCGGGCAGGCGCATTCACGAGCGTGCAGCGTACATCTCGACGGAGCTTTTGCCGGACCTCTCGGCGATGCTGCCCGAGCTCGTGGTCTCCGACATAATCACCGCCGGAGGCGGTTTGGCTGCGGAGCGGCTCGACGTCCCATGGGTGGAGTTGTCCCCGCATCCGCTGTATGCACCGTCGAAAGCGTTGCCGCCCATAGGAAGTGGACTGGCGCCGGGGGAGGGGATCGGCGGGCGCGTCCGTGACGGCCTGATGCGGGCGGCGACGGGTCGGTCGATCCGGCAGGGCCTGCGGCAGCGGAGCGCTGCACGCGTGGGAGTGGGGCTGCCCGCCGAAGATCCCGGTCCCGCATTGCGTTTGATCGCAACGCTCCCCGCCCTGGAGGTGCCGCGGCCCGATTGGCCCGAGATCGCGCATGTCGTCGGCCCGCTGCATTGGGAGCCGACGGACGCGGTGCTGGCGCCGCCGCCGGGCGATGCACCGCTCGTCGTCGTGGCACCGTCGACTGCGTTCACCGGTGCGGTCGGGATGGTCGAGGTCGTGCTGGAAGGGCTTGCCGGAGTGGATGTTCGAATCGCGATTTCCACGCTGGACGAGCCCCCCGAAGACCTGCCGGACTCTGTCGTTGCGGGACTCGGAAGGCAGGACGAGCTACTTCGGCACGCTGCGGTTGTCGTGTGCGGCGCTGGGCACGGTCTGCTGTCCAAGGCGCTGCTGGCAGGCGTTCCCGTCGTCGCGATTCCGGGCGGTGGCGACCAGTGGGAGCTGGCCAACCGGGCGTCGCGACAGGGGAGTGCCATCGTGGTGCGGCCGCTGTCAGCCGACGCCGTGCGCGCGGCGGTGCTGCGGGTGCTCGGCGAACCGGGCTTCCGGGTGAAGGCGGCCCAAGCGGCTGCAACCGGTCATGCCGTAGAGGATCCGGTTGTGTTGTGCCACAAGGTCCTCGGCGCCTGAGTCAGCGGCGGAACTCCTCCACGGGATGGAACTCGGCCGCGGCATCGCCGACCTCGTTGCGGTACCACGCTTCGCGGCGGCGGCGCTGGACGCGGTCGGCAACCTCGTCGAGACCGGGCACCAGTCGTCGCGCGGTCTCGAGCGTGAACACAAGGGGTAACTGGGCAATTGGGTGCAGCGCCCACGGAAAGCGGCGCGGCATCCGGTGTTTCGCGTAGGTCGAGGGCAGCAGCCACAAACCGGTGTACCCGATCTGGACGCGGTAATTCACTTCGTCGCGCAGTCGTTTTCGCCACGGCGTGCCCGACTTCGGTTCGAACGCCGGCAGATAGGACTCGACGAGTTCCTCGCCGTCGGCGCCGGCCGTGTATGCCCGCTTCACGAACGCAGCGAACATCAGTTGTACGGACTCCCTGAAGTCGCGCGGGTACCACTGCGGCTGGACGCCGAGGAGGTGGCCGACGTATCGCCAGAAGTGCAGTGTCGCTTCGATTTCTTTGATCGTCGTCTGATGGCCGATGCTCCACAGGGCGAGTCCCGGAACAACGCTTCCGCCCATCAGCGTCAGGGTCGCGTCGCCGATGCTGATGGGAACGCCCCACGCGTCGTAGTCCCATTCCGGTCGCTGCATCAGTTTCCGGCGAATGAAAACGTGCATGATGCGTACACGCATGGCCGTCTCGCGACCACGTCCGCGTGGATCGAGACCACCGGGTTCGGAGACATCGATCCAGAAGCGGACTGTTTCGAGCTGGCGTTTGTGCGCTTTGTCGCCCGCGTAGCCGCCGGCGTACGACAACGGCTTGGTGATCGAACTTTCGGAGTACATCTCCAGAGTGCTCGTCGTCGCAAAGCTGAAAACCGATGTGCCCCAGCGGCGGAACACCTTCGCACCGTGGTCCACGAGGTTCCGATCGAGCCACTCCGGGTCGGTTTCGAACTCCTGGAAGAGGCGGTGCAGCGAGGGTGGTGCGTCGGGTAGGGATTCGATGCCCTCAGCCAGAGCCTGATCGAGCATTGCTCGGCCCGCCTTGGGCCCGATAGCGCCGAGGTAGACCTCGTCGACGAAGGCTTCCGCGACCGGATCGGCACTGTAGTACGCCTCCGAGAACGCTCGCACCATTTCCTCGCTCGGCTGCGGATCGAAGCGGAAAGCGCGCTGCCACAACTTGCGGGCACGCTGGATCTGCGGGTGGTCGACGCGGTCCCAATACCGGAATTCGGTCGGGACCTTGCCCTGCTCAGCATGTGCGATGGTCGCGGTGGGCTTCATGCATGTTAGCTTAATGTGAGCACTAGCTCACCTTCTACTCGCATTCATGAGGTGCCCTCCATGCGCGATGTTTCGACGGAAAGGCGACGTCGAAGGCCTAAACAGGAGCGGTCGCGCGAAATGCGGGAACGTATTCTGGAAGGTGCCGCTCAGCTTTTCGATGAGCGCGGCATCGCAGAGACGTCGACGAATCGGATCGCAGCGCACGTCGGTGTGAGCATCGGATCGCTGTATCGGTACTTTGCCGACAAGGACGAGATCGTCGCAGCGTTGCGGACCAGATTCACGACCGAACTCGAGGAGCGATTCACCGCTGCGGTGCTCACCGGACTGAGCATGGAGACGCAGGCTGCGGTCGCGACCGGGATCGGCGTCATCGTGGACACGCTGGCGGAGCATCGCGGTCTGGTACGGGCACTGGCGGGCCAATCGACGATCGACGGCTTGGCATTCGACGACCTCGAGCGGCGACTGCTGGTGCTGACGAGAGCTTATTTGCTGCACCAGCTAGGCGCCCTGTCCGACGAGATTCTCGACGCCCGGGCGTTCGTGATGGTCAGCGTCGGTTTGGCTACCAGCATCCGCATCGGGCTCAGCCCGCCGGCCGGAGTCGAGCGGCAACTGTTGGTCGACGAAACCGCGCGCATGCTCGCGGTCTGGATTTCGGCAGGTTAAGCGCGTTCCAGGACAGCGACAGGGATCTTTCGGTCCGTGAGTTGCTGATAGGTGTCGAAGTGCCGGTAGGTCGAGTTGAGTAGCGTCCAGCATTCGTCGCGTTCGGTGCCTTCGACTTCCCGGAACGTCACGGCCCACTCTTCGCCTGCGACCTGCACGGTGGCCACGCCTGCGTCGCGGAGGTTGAGGTACCACGCGGGCAGCTTCGGATTTCCACCGTTCGAGCCACCGACGAGGATGTCATCGCCGCGACGAGTCAGGATCAGCATCACCGTTCGCGGCTGCCCGCTTTTGCGCCCGCGCACAGTCAGCGCGAAGGTCGGGGCACGGAAGTAGAGGTCGAGTACCTTGCCGACGACATTGCCGTTCATCCGAGCGTGAAAGCGGCTGAACGCGCGTGCCCCAGGCGCGAAAACACTGCTGGCGTAGTGGTTCATCGTGCCAAGCACGGTCTTGGATCGTTTGTTTTCAGACACCCTCGCTACGGTAGTGGAGTGCGACTGACGGATTTCCGCGAACTGGTACAAACCGAATTCGGAACGGCTCGCGGCGACGCGATCCTCACCGACCACGTCCTGCCGAAGTTCGGCCGAACCGGCGCCCAAGCGATCGAGGCGGGTATCGACCCCCGCGAAGTGTGGCGCGCGATGTGCGCCGAGTTCGACGTGCCCCGGACGCGTTGGTAGCTGTTGGCGAGGGGCGCTGTCCTGGCGCGGTGGTGATCACGAGGGAACGGTTGGGGGGTGCGGCGTGTCGGTGACCCGTTGTTCGTTGTCGGCGGGTGCAGGCTGATATTCGGCCATAGGCCGAGTGGGTTGCACAGCAAGAGGCTTGTCGGCTAACCCGGAAACACCTTGCGCGAACTCGGCGGCGTGTCGAACACGGATGTCATTGACTCGAACACGTGTTCCCCTATGCTTGTGGAAACCGGCGCCACAGAACTTGTCGGTAGCGGCCTCTAACGTGACCGGCACACGCTGAACGAGAATTCGAGACAGGGGAACAACACGATGGCACCACAGGCTCACGATCGCGACAAGGCACTGGAATTGGCTCTGGCGCAGATCGACAAGAACTTCGGTAAGGGTTCGGTGATGCGCCTGGGTGACGAGGTGCGCCAGCCCATCGGAGTGATCCCGACCGGCTCGATCGCACTCGATGTCGCGCTGGGTATCGGCGGACTGCCGCGCGGACGCGTGGTGGAGATCTACGGCCCGGAGTCGTCGGGTAAGACGACGGTCGCACTCCATGCCGTGGCCAACGCGCAGGCGGCCGGCGGTATCGCCGCATTCATCGACGCCGAGCACGCGCTCGACCCTGACTACGCCAAGAAGTTGGGTGTCGATACCGATGCTCTGCTGGTCTCGCAGCCGGATACCGGTGAGCAGGCGCTCGAGATCGCGGACATGCTGATCCGCTCGGGCGCCCTCGACATCCTGGTCATCGACTCCGTGGCGGCGCTCGTTCCCCGCGCCGAGATCGAAGGTGAGATGGGCGACAGCCACGTCGGTCTGCAGGCTCGACTGATGAGCCAGGCCTTGCGAAAGATGACCGGCGCGCTGAGCAATTCGAACACCACGGCAATCTTCATCAACCAGCTCCGCGAGAAGATCGGCGTGATGTTCGGTAGCCCCGAAACCACAACCGGTGGTAAGGCGTTGAAGTTCTACGCCTCGATCCGACTCGATGTACGACGGATCGAGACGCTGAAGGACGGCACCGACGCGGTCGGTAACCGGACCCGTGTGAAGGTGGTCAAGAACAAGGTCTCGCCGCCGTTCAAGCAGGCAGAGTTCGACATTCTTTATGGCATCGGAATCAGCAAGGAAGGCTCGCTGATCGACATGGGTGTGGAGCACGGCTTCATTCGGAAGTCGGGATCTTGGTACACCTACGAAGGCGATCAGCTCGGTCAGGGCAAGGAGAATGCCCGGAAATTCTTGCTGCAGAACACCGACGTCCGTGACGAGATCGAGAAGAAGATCAAGGAAAAGCTCGGAATCGGTGCGGACGTGACTGCCGAGCCGGCTCCGGTCGACTTCTGACAGCAGCAGCGATGCGGGAAGCCAACGCGAACGGCGGCACGACCGGCGGTAGCGAGGCGCAGGCGAAAGATGCCTGCCTGCGCCTGCTCACCGACCGGGCGCGAAGCCGGTCGGAGCTCGCACAAGCGCTCGCCAAGAAGGGATTCGAGGATGACGTGGCCGAGCGGGCGCTGAACCGGCTCGTGCACGTGGGTCTGATCGATGATGCTTCGTTCGCCGAGCAGTGGGTCCATTCGCGGCACACCTATTCGGGCAAAGGGCGCCAGGCGCTCGCACTCGAATTGCGCCGCAAAGGGATCCAGCAACACCATGCCGAGGCGGCACTGTCGCAGATAACCGGCGACGACGAGCGAAGTCGGGCAGCCGAACTGGTACGCAAGAAGCTGCGAACGCTATCGGTACCCAGCGATCCGGGGGAGCGGGACAAGGCAATTCGCAAATTGGTCGGGATGCTTGCACGACGCGGTTACGGCCAGGCCCTGGCTTTCGGCGTTGTGAAGTCCGAACTCGAGCTCGCAGGTGGCGAGACGGACGGACTGTTCGAGGAGTGAAATCGCAAGACCCGTCGCCAACTCAGGGCGACGGGAACGGCGACAATCAGTGGGACGCGGTCGAATCCGAGGTCAGCACTGGCTGTTGACGAGACGATCGAGACGTTGTTGAGCAAGTGCGACCATCTGGATGTTGCCACCCTCGCGAGGCCTTGCCTGAAGTTCGGCGAGTGTCGCTTGTGCGTCCGCGAGATCCTGGGCGAGGCGGTCGCATCGTTCTTCCTCTTCGCGGCGCTCACGGCGGCGGCGGTCGTCGTCGTTCTCGATTCGGTTCGTGCTGATTGCGTTGCTGATCGCTCCGGTCGAGGACCGTTCGAGCCCACGGGCACCCTCGTTGCGAATGATCCAGCCGACCGTTGACTGCACGCCGTCCTCATCGACGATCGTGCGGTAGACACCCTCGCCGACCTCGGCAGGGGTCGCGGTGAAGTTGTGGTCCGTCCCGCCGATCTTGACGGTGCCGGAAATAGCGCCGCCAACCATGCGTGCCTGCACAGCCATCCCGCTCGTGTCGGACAGGGAAAGCTGATTGTCGGTGAACGTGCCGTTCGGCCATGCCCACATCGACGATCCGTCGCAGATGAAGGCAACAGCGTTGTCGCCGGACATCACGAGCGCGATGTAAGCGTCCGTGCCGTCGACGGAGCCGAGGTACGTGCCGGCCGGTTGCGGCGCATCGGCGAACGGTGACGGAATAAGTTCCATCATCGCGTCCGTGGATTGGGTTGCCGACGCAGGTGCGGCCGAGGATGCAGACGTTGCGGAGTCGGTGGACGACTCGTCGCTGCTACAACCGATGAGCAGGGTCGAACTCGTCACCGCCAAGGCAGCGAGAACTGTGCGTACTGTCAGGCGATTCACGGTAGTTCCTCTTCCGATGAAGTTCCGTAGGGGTGGTTTTCGTCCTTTTCTCGAGGACCTACGGACTGGGTGTGGAGGAGGTTCGAAACCGTTACATGTGCCGAAGCGCTACAGCTTGGAGTCGAGGAGCGCGGTCTCGTCGAGGGCGGTCGGGCGTATGCCGGTTTTCGAGTGGCGCGTCCGAACTTCGAGGATCTTCGCGATGCCCGCAACGGTGAGGTTGATGCCGATGTAGATGGCCGCACCGACGATGAAGGCAGGCAGGAGATTGAAGTACTGGGCGCCGATCTGCTGGACCGAGCGCAGCAACTCCGGGTAGGCGATGATGAAGCCGAGCGACGAGTCCTTCAGCAACACCACGATCTGCGCGACGATCGAGGGCAGCATCGCGCGCACCGCCTGCGGAATGAGGATCAACCGCATCGTCTGACTCTTGCGCAGGCCGAGTGAGTAGGCGGCCTCGGCCTGGCCACGCGGCAGTGAGTTGATGCCCGCGCGAAATACCTCCGCCAGGACCGAACCGTTGTAGAGAGTCAAGCCGATCACGACGGACATGAACGGCGAGATCGAGCCCTTTCCGAGATAGAAAGCGAAGAAGATCAGCAGCAAAAGGGGGAGCGCACGAAACAACTCGATGATTGTCGTCGCAACCCAGCGGACGGGAGCGTGATCGCTCAGCCTGCCGGCCGCGAGAATTGCGCCGAGCGCCAACGCAAAGACCGTGCCGACGGCCGCGGCCTTGATCGTCGCCCACATACCTTTGATGAGCGCATTCTGAATGTCGGTGTAGGTGAACGGTTCCCATTTGGCGGCTGTCAACTGATCGGCGTCGTCCAGGCGCATGACGATCCATGCGATCACGGCGAGTACCAGCAGAACGCCGACCACTGACAGGGTGAAGTTCACCCGCCGCGCGCGTGGTCCGGGGATGTCGAAGAGAACAGATTTGGGCGCGGAGGATCGTGTGAGCCATGCCGGGCGTCGTGTCATCGGACGATTGCCACCTTTCGCTCGAGCACTCCGACCAGGTAGCCCATCGGCAGCGTGATCACCATGTATGCCAATGCGGTGGCGATGAGGATCCACAGCACTGCGTCGCCGCGGTTCTCGATCGTCTGCCGCATCGCCGAGATGAGTTCCCGGTTGTTGAAGGCGGAGGCAATCGACGTGTTCTTCGTCAGTGCGATGAGAACGCTTCCCAACGGGGGAATGACCGACCGCAGCGCTTGCGGGAGGATCACGTATCGCAGCGACGACGAGAATGTCAGGCCGATGGAGCGTGCCGCTTCTGCTTGGCCGATCGGAATCGTCTGAATTCCCGACCGGATGACCTCACAGACGAAACAGGAGGTGTACGCGACCAGGGCCATGATCGCGTAGATCCGAAACTGTGTGTTCGAGGACGCGTCGAACTTGATCTGCAGAATCGGCAACCCGAACGCGGTGAAGAACATGACAAGCGTCAACGGGGTGTTGCGGACCAGGTTCACGTATCCGGTTGCGGCGCCGCGCAACGCAATCGACGGCGACACCCGCATGGCAGCGAGGACCGTACCGAAAACCATGGCGCCGAGCGCCGACCAGAAGGTCAGGACGATCGTGCCCCAGAATCCGTCGAGAAACACGTCGAAGTTGTCGGATACCGCATCCATCGCACGCTCCTAGAGATAGCGGCATCCGCTGAGCTGTTCCTCAGCGGATGCCGTGCGCGAACTCAGTACTGGTCTACCGGCGGCGGCGATACGCCGTCGGAGTCGCCCAGGGTGTACTCGAATACCGTCGTCCAGTCACCGTTTTCCGCGTGCTTCGTCAGTGACTCGTTGAGGAAAGTGCGAAGCGCAGTGTCGCCCTTCGGAAGTCCGATTCCGTACGGTTCCGAGCTGAACGAATTGCCGACGACCTTCAACGTGTCCGGTTGTGCCGCTGCGTATCCGCGCAGGATTGCATCGTCGGTCGTCACCGCGTCGACCGAACCGTTGGTCAGTTGCTCGACGCACTTCGAGTATGTGTCGAAGGTGACGAGTTCGGCGTTCGTATACTGCTCTTCGATTCGCTGCGCCGGAGTCGAACCGTCGACCGAGCAGACCTTCTTGCCGTCGAGCGATTCCGGACCGGTGATATCGGTGTTGTCCTTCTTGACGAGAAGGTCTTGTCCGGCAACGTAATACGGACCCGCGAAATCGACGACCTCCTTGCGACGGTCGTTGATCGTGTACGTCGCGACGACCAGGTCGACGGTGCCGTTCTGCAGGAACGGCTCACGGTTGGCGGACACCGTTTCGGTGAACGTGATCTGGTCGGGGGAGAAGCCGAGGTCGGCGGCGAGCATTTTCGCGATCTCGACGTCGAAACCTTCCGGCTGGTTCGCTCCCGCCGGCAGCTGGCCGAGGCCCGGCTGGTCGTATTTGACGCCGACGACGAGCTTTCCAGCGGCCTTTGCCTTGTCGTAGGTCGGGCTGCCGGTCAGCGTGACGCTTTCGGCGACTTCGAAAGTGGGCGACGGTCCCTTGTCCGTTTTGTTCGCGTCGTCGGGGCTGCCTTCGTTGCCGCACGCCGAAAGCGTAAGTGCTGCAACGGCGATCCCGACCGCGAGGGTTCTGAAGCGGTACCTCATCTGATTCCCTTCACTATGTGATTCGTGCTCGATGTAGTTGAACGAGAACTGTTTTCAGTGCGCGAGGATCTTCGAGAGGAAGTCCTTCGCGCGGGCACTCTCGGGTTTGCCGAAGAAGTTTTCGGGAGTGTTCTGTTCGACGATCTGTCCATCGGCCATGAAGATGACCCGATCCGCGGCGCGGCGTGCGAAGCCCATCTCATGGGTGACGACGACCATCGTCATTCCGGACTTCGCCAGTTCGATCATCACTTCGAGTACTTCGGTGATCATTTCCGGGTCGAGCGCCGAGGTCGGCTCGTCGAAGAGGATCACCTTGGGGTCCATTGCCAGCGCACGTGCAATGGCGACGCGTTGCTGCTGGCCGCCCGAGAGCTGCGCCGGAAGCTTGTCGGCCTGGTTGCCGATTCCGACGCGGTCGAGCAGTTCCCGACCGCGCGCGTTCGCCTTGGATTTGTCGATGCCGCGCACTTTGATCGGTCCGAGAGTCACGTTCTGCAGGACGGTCATATGCGCGAAGAGGTTGAACGACTGGAACACCATTCCGACGTCGGACCGCAGTCGAGCCAGCGCCTTACCCTCCTCGGGAAGTGGAACTCCGCCGACGGTGATCGTGCCGCTGTCGATCGATTCGAGGCGGTTGATGGCGCGACACAGTGTTGATTTGCCCGAACCCGACGGACCGATGACGACGACCACTTCGCCGTGATGGATCGTCAGGTCGATATCGCGCAGCACATGCAGAGCGCCGAAATGCTTGTTGACCTGTGAGAGAACGACCAGTGGCTCGGAAGCGCGCGTCATGGCCATGACCTTAAGCGTTCACTCGGGTTGTGCGCTCTCCTTGGCCCCACGACTTCAACGGAAATGTCCGAGTTTCTGCGTCGGGCAGCGATCGACGGCGGCCGCCGAGCGAATTCCGGAGGGTCGCGACGCCTGCGCGATTGTGCTGCCTTCCGGGTGGACCGCTCGGCAGAATTCGGCGGATCGGGGTAGTTGGCCATGCTCGAATACTCGCGTCAACGGCCCGCAGGCCGTCCATTGACCAGGGCAAACACAAGATTGCCCAGGCCTCGAGCTAGTCTGAGCCGTGTCGATGTTCGCTGATGAAACCACCCGCAATGCACAGCGCAGCTACGAGGTCCGGACCTACGGCTGCCAGATGAATGTGCACGATTCCGAGCGGCTCGCCGGGCTGCTGGAAGACGCGGGCTATGCGAAGGCGGAAGCGGGCGACACCCCGGACCTGGTCGTGTTCAACACCTGCGCGGTTCGGGAGAACGCGGACAACAAGCTCTACGGCAATTTGAGTCACCTGGCGCCGGTGAAAGCCGAGCGGCCGGGGATGCAGATCGCGGTCGGTGGTTGCCTGGCGCAGAAGGACCGCGACACCGTCGTCAAGAAGGCTCCGTGGGTCGATGTCGTTTTCGGCACCCACAACATCGGTTCGTTGCCGACCCTGCTCGAACGAGCCCGCCACAATCAGCAGGCCGAGGTCGAAATCCTCGAGTCTCTCGAAGCGTTTCCTTCGACGTTGCCGGCTCGCCGTGAGTCGGCATACGCCGGTTGGGTGTCGATCTCCGTGGGCTGCAACAACACCTGCACGTTCTGCATCGTGCCCGCACTGCGTGGCAAGGAGGTCGATCGCCGGCCGGGCGATGTTCTCGCGGAGGTGCAGGCGCTTGTCGACGAAGGAGTTCTCGAGGTCACGTTGCTCGGCCAGAACGTCAACGCCTATGGGGCATCGTTCGCCGACCCCGACCTCGGACGTGACCGCGGTGCGTTCGCCGCTCTGCTCACCGCTTGCGGCGCCATCGACGGTCTCGAGCGCGTCCGATTCACCTCGCCGCATCCCGCCGAGTTCACCGACGACGTCATCGAAGCAATGGCTGCGACCCCGAACGTGTGCCCGCAGTTGCACATGCCCCTGCAGTCCGGCTCCGACCGAATCCTGCGGGCGATGCGCCGCTCCTATCGCAAGGCGCGCTTTCTCGGCATCATCGACAAGGTTCGTAAGGCACTGCCGCACGCCGCGATCACGACCGACATCATCGTCGGGTTTCCCGGTGAGACCGAGGAAGACTTCATGGAGACGCTGGACGTCGTGCGCAAGGCGCGGTTCACCAGCGCGTACACGTTCCAGTATTCGAAGCGACCGGGGACACCTGCTGCGGACATGCCCGACCAGCTCCCGAAAGCTGTTGTCCAGGAGCGGTTCGAACGGCTGATTGCGTTGCAGGAACAGATCTCGTTGGAAGAGAACGAGAAGCTGATCGGCTCGACCGTCGAGGTGCTCGTCGCCGAGGCCGGCAAGAAGAGTGCGGCGAACCACCGGATGAGCGGCCGTGCGCGCGACGGCCGACTAGTACATTTCACGACGGACGGCGAGTCTGTTCGGCCCGGCGACGTCGTCACGATCGGTGTCACCGCCGCGGCGCCGCACTACCTGATCGCAGATTCGGCGATCAAGACCTATCGGCGCACTCGCGCAGGTGACGCACACGAAAAGGGCACGACCCCGAAAACCAGCGGGATCGGTTTGGGGCTGCCGACAATAGGGGTACCCGCTCCCTTACCAGAAGCGATGGGGTGCAACGCATGAACGACTCTGGAGCAACTGATTCCAATATGGATGCGCTCAAGGCCGATGTGGACGCTGTCGAACGCAAGATGGCCGGTGAGATCGATCCAGGTATGCGGGCCGTCGTTGTCGCGGTACTCGTCTTCCTGGTTCTGGGGGCCCTCGCGCTGCCGCACACCGGCGACGCCAAGGGCTATGACGTCCTTGCCGGCGACACCATCGCGCTGGACGAATCGATCGCACTCCCGTCGCGAGTGTTCGTCTGGCTCTCGTTGGTGTTCGGTGTCGGTTTTTCGGTGCTAGCGCTGGTTACTCGACGCTGGGCGCTGGCCTGGATCGCTGTCGCCGGCAGCGCGGTCGCGACGGTTTTCGGCATGCTCGCCATCTGGACCCGCCAGACCGCGCAGACGAACCAGGTCGTCGGGGGCAGCATCGGCGCGGGCCTTGTCGTCGGCTGGATTGCGATCGCGCTGTTGACGTTCCACTGGATTCGCGTCGTGTGGAGCAAGACTGCGCTGCAGTTGGCGGCCGAAGATCAGCGTCGCCGAGCGGCGGCAGCGAACGAAGACGATCGAGAGTGGTACCACCGCGCCTGATTGTCGAATCGGGCGCGGTGGACCAGATCAGCGGTTGGTGACGGCGCCCTCTGCGGCTTCGGCCCACTCACGCCACTGCTTGGCCTGAGCGAGAGCCTTCTCGGCGTCGCGTACCTTGCCTGCAGCGGTTGCCTTGGCAGCCTGCTCTTCGAACGCTGCGACACGCTCGCGGAACTGAGCAGCGCGGGCGACCGCCTCGGGGTCGGTCCGCCGCCACTGCGAATCGGCAGCGTCGCGAACTCGCTTCTCGATCGTCCTGAGCCGGCCTTCGAGGTCGGCCATCTTCTCGCGCGGAACCTTGCCGACTGCGTCCCACTTCTCGAGCAGTTCGCGCAATCCCGCCCGAGCCGCCTCGATATCGGTACTCGGGTCGATATGGGCTGCCTTGCGGAGTAGCTCTTCTTTTGCGACGGCGTTCTGCTCGAACTCGGCGTCGCGGTCGGAGGCATCGGCATTGCGCGCGGCGAAGAAGACGTCCTGGGCCGCCTTGAACTTCTTCCACAGTGCGTCGTCCGCGTCGCGCGGAGCCCGCCCGGCGGCCTTCCACTCGACCAGCAGATCCCTGAAGGTCGCCGACGTACCGGTCCAGTCGGTGGAGGCGGACAGTTCTTCGGCACGCTTGACAAGTTCTTCCTTGCGCGACTTTGCGGATGCCCGTTCGCGATCGAGTTCGGCGAAATGAGCCCCGCGGCGCCGGTTGAACGCTTCGCGCGCCTTCGAGTAGCGCTTCCACAACGCGTCGTCGACCTTGCGGTCCACGCCGCGGATCGTCTTCCACTCGTCGAGAATTTCGCGGAGTCGGTCGCCCGCGGCTTTCCACTGCGTGGACTCGGAGCTGACCTTTTCGGCCTCGGCGCAGAGCGCCTCCTTGCGTTCGGTGCTTTCCTGGCGCTGCCGGTCCTTCTCTTCCTTGGCGTGCGCCGCGGCTTCGTCGGAATGCTCGATGATCGCGCGGAGTCGGCGAGCCAGAGTGTCGAAGTCGCCGATCGCCGCGGCGGTCGGCAGGGACTCCGCGATTGCGGTTGCCGCCGCCTTCGTCTTCTTCGCGTCACCGGTGCCGGAGGACAGCCGGGCTTCCAGCAGAGTGACCTCGGTGGCGATGTCGTCGAACCGGCGACCGAAGTGTGCGAGGCCCTCGGCGGCATCTCCCGCCTGCCACGAACCGACCTGGCGCTCACCGTCGGCGGTCTTCACCCATGCAGATCCGTCGTCGTCCACCCGACCGAAGTGGCTGGGATCGCTGGCGACGGGGACGACAACCGTGTGCAAAGTGCCCGGACCAGGCTTCGGATGGTGCGGCGAGACATGGTGGGGAACAGTGGCCGGAGTCGGTCCGGTGCGTGCGGCACCCTGTTCTGTGCCAGGGCGCGGAGCCCCGGGCCGCGGGACTCCAGGTTTCGGGCCACCCGGCTTCGGTGTGGGGTGTGTTCCTTCGCTCTCGGACATCGTTTCCTCGTCTCTGCCGCGCGTCACGGCTGCCTGTATGCGTGGGACTCATCCCATTGAACCCGGTACAAGCCTTGCAGACCATTGAAATCAGCCGATAAGGCGTCCCCTTCCTGGCCGTATCCGCTGTGGTGGGTCCGGCGGCCGCGAGTTGCCCGCACGGCGGTGACCTACTGTTGCAAGCGTGTTCACTGCCGCGGCGTTGGTTCCGTCGCCCCCGATTCTGGTTCCGGAGCTCAACGGGGCAGACCCGGGCAACAGCGCGGAACTGCGCGCTGCAGCAATTGCGGTCGCGAGCGAATTGGGCGCCGGTGCGCGCAAATGGACGGTCGTCGGCGTGGGTGAAACCGAGGAGACGCTTGGTCCTGATGGGCGCGGAACCTTCCGCGGTTTCGGCAAGGACGTCGAAGTGGCGCTTTCGGACCGCAGGATCGGCCGTGCGGACCCGAAAATGCCACTGGCAGCGCTGATCGCGGGCTGGCTGCGCGGCGTTGCCGCGCCCGGAACGAGCCTCGAGTGCCGGGTGCTTGCCGTGGATACATCGCCGATCTATTGCGCGCAGCTCGGCTCGACGCTGCGTCGCGAACTCGACGACGATCCGGAGCCCCACGGGCTGCTCGTAGTCGCGGACGGCGCGACGACGCTCACCGCGAAGGCACCCGGGTCGTTCGACGAGCGCGCGCCAGAATTTCAGGCCGACCTCGATCGAGCCCTCACCGACGGTGACTACGAGTTTCTGGCGCAACTGGACCCGGTCGTGTGCATCGAACTCGGGGTGAGTGGGCGTGCGGCGTGGCAGGTACTCGCCGCCGTGTTCGCCGGACGCCCCACCTGTAAGACGCTCTACTCGGCAGCGCCCTTCGGCGTCGGCTATCACGTGGGCACGTGGACGCCGTGACCGTTCCTGCTCCTGTGGCGGTCGTCGGACCGACGGCGACCGGCAAGTCCGACCTCGGGCTCGAGCTCGCGGAACGACTCGGCGGCGAAATTGTCAACATCGACGCGATGCAGCAATACCGGGGCATGGACATCGGAACCGCGAAGTTGCCCCTTGCCGAACGGCGCGGCATTCCGCATCATCGCCTCGACGTGCTGGATGTCACCGAGACCGCCACGGTCGCGAATTATCAGCGGGACGCGACAGCCGAAATCGAGGACATCAGAAGCCGCGGTGCCCGACCCGTGATCGTCGGCGGATCGATGTTGTACGTGCAGTCGTTGCTCGACGACTGGTCGTTTCCGGCGACCGACCCGGACGTGCGCGCGAAGTGGGAGTGCGTGCTTGCCGAGGGCGGCGTCGAGGCGGTTCATCGCGCCTTGACGGTCGCAGACCCGCAGGCAGCGGCAACTATTCTGCCGACCGACGGTCGCCGGATCGTGCGTGCACTCGAGGTCGTCGAACTGACCGGCAAACCCTTTGCGGCGTCCGCGCCCACGATCGGTGAGCCGAGGTGGGGCACCGTGATCATCGGTGTGGACCGGGACACCGAGCTGCTGGACGCGCGCATCGAACGTCGAACAACGCGAATGTTCGAGTCCGGTCTGGTCGAGGAAGTGCAGGAACTGGTCGGTGCAGGCCTGCGCGAGGGCGTGACGGCCCGCCGGGCGATCGGATACGCGCAAGTGCTCGACTTTCTCGACGGTCTGTACGACATTGCGGAAGCTCGAGAGCGCACACTTATCGGAACGCGGCGCTATGTCCGCAGACAGCGTTCGTGGTTTCGGCGTGACCGTCGGGTTAGATGGGTCGACGGCGCCGACCCGGACGTGGTGTCCGTGGCAACGAAGTTGGCGCTGGGAGAGCTAGGAGTGGAGTGATCGTCGAAGGTGCGCGCAGTCGCCGCGTAAGTTCCCGCAATGCCGGGTTCCAGCAGTGGCAGTCCTATCTCACCAATCGCACCAAGCGACACAAGGCCGGCCGGTTTCTCGTGCAGGGGGTGCGGCCGATCAAGCTCGCCGTCGATCACGACTGGCCGATCGAGTCATTGCTGTACCGCGTCGGCGGACCGCACCTTTCGGACTGGGCGCGTGGCGTACTCGACACGACGCCGCACCCGACGATCGGCCTGGTGCCCGACCTCATCGCCGAATTGGGCGAGAAGTCTTCTGCCGCGCCGGAGTTGATCGCGGTTGCGAAGGTCCGTACGCCGGACCTCGCGACCTGGACGCCGCGTGAACGTGAGCCGGTCATCGTCGTCTACGACCGCCCGACCTCGCCCGGGAATCTGGGGACGCTGATCCGGTCGGCGAACGCGTTCGGTGCCGCGGCGGTCGTCGTCTCGGGACATGCGGCCGACCATTTCGATCCGCAGTGCGTGCGTGCGTCGACCGGTTCGCTGTTCGCGATTCCGGTCCTCCGCGCATCCGGCGCAGGGGAGATGCTCGACTTCCGCAATCGACTTGCGGGCCTCGGCATCGGACTGACAGTCGTCGGCACCGACGAGGACGGCACCGCGGCGGTCTACGACCACGACTTCACCCGCGGCACGATGCTCGTCATCGGCAACGAAACCCGTGGGATGAGCGTGGCGTGGCGCGAGCATTGCGACGCTGTAGTCCGAATCCCGATCGGTGGTGCGGCGAGTTCGCTCGGTGCGCCCTCCGCGGGTGCGGTGTGCCTCTATGAAATGGCACGGCAGCGCAGGTCGTTACAGTAAGAACTATGGAGTTCACCAAGGGCCACGGCACGGAGAACGACTTCGTCGTTCTGCCCGATCCCGACGCAGCGATCGACCTGCGTGCGGACCGGGTGGCCGCGCTGTGCGACCGGCGTAAGGGCTTGGGCGCCGACGGCGTGTTGCGTGTCGCGAGGTCGGGTGCCCTGGTCGCGACCGGTGTTCTCGATGAGCTGCCCGACGGCGTGGCTGCGGACGACTGGTTCATGGACTACCGCAACGGCGACGGATCCATCGCCGAGATGTGTGGCAACGGCGTGCGGGTGTTCGCGCATTTCGTGGTCGCCAGCGGCCTCGACGACCGGCGCGAGTTCGTCGTCGGGAGCCGGGCAGGCGCACGACCGGTGACGGTGCACAGTGCCGACGCATACCGCGGCGATGTGACCGTCGGCATGGGCAAGGTGCGTGACCTGGGCCGGTCTGCCGCAACGATCGGCGGTCGGACGTTCGACGGCATCGGCATCGATGTCGGCAACCCGCACCTGGCGTGCGTGGATCCGCAGCTGACGAGCGACGTACTTGCTGCCCTCGACCTCTCGGTTGCGCCGGCGTTCGATCCTGAAATGTTTCCGCACGGGGTGAACGTCGAGCTCGTCACGCCGCTTTCAGCCGGTGCGGTGAGTATGCGCGTACACGAGCGTGGCGTGGGCGAAACCCGGTCGTGCGGCACCGGCACCGTTGCCGCGGCCGCGGCAACGTTGCGTTTCGACGGTGCGGACGAGGGTGCCGTCGTCGTTCGCGTGCTCGGGGGCGAAGTGGTGGTCACGATCGAAGCCGGAATCGCGCAGCTGCGCGGGCCCTCCGTTCTCGTCGCCTCCGGCGCGCTCGGTGCTGCCTGGTGGGCGAGTCTCTAGATAACCGAATGCGCCGAGAGCCCGATGCGTGGGACCATGGAAGGCGTATGACGAACTCAGAACGCTTCGACAGCGACCCAAACCAGGCTGACCCGTCAGCTGACATCGAATTCGAGGTCGACCGCGCCCGGTGGGTCGCGGATCCCTCGATCGGTGAGATGCAACTCGACGACCGCAGTGCGCTGCGCCGAGTTGCCGGACTTTCCACTGAACTCACCGACGTCACCGAGGTCGAGTACCGGCAGTTGCGACTCGAACGAGTCGTGCTGGTCGGCGTCTGGACCGAAGGCACGGCGACGCAGGCCGAGGCGAGCATGGCCGAACTGAAGGCACTCGCCGAGACAGCGGGTTCCGAAGTTCTCGACGGCCTCGTCCAGCGGCGCGATCGCCCGGACGCCGCGACTTACATCGGCTCCGGCAAGGCCATGGAACTGCGTGACGTCGTGCTCGCCACCGGTGCGGACACCGTGATCTGCGACGGTGAACTCACACCTGCCCAGCTCACCGCGCTGGAGAAGGTCGTCAAGGTCAAGGTCATCGACCGCACCGCGCTGATTCTCGATATCTTCGCCCAGCACGCGACGTCTCGCGAAGGTAAGGCGCAGGTTGCGCTCGCGCAGATGGAGTACATGCTCCCGCGCTTGCGTGGCTGGGGTGAGTCGATGTCGCGGCAGGCGGGTGGCCGGGCCGGCAGCAACGGCGGGGTGGGTCTGCGTGGTCCTGGTGAAACGAAGATCGAAACCGACCGGCGCCGGATTCGCGAGCGCATGGCCAAACTGCGCCGCGAAATCAAGGAGATGAAGAAGGCGCGCGATACGAAGCGTGCGCGGCGGCTGGAGAATGCCGTGCCCTCGATCGCGATCGTCGGCTACACCAACGCGGGCAAGTCGAGCTTGCTCAACGCGTTGACCGATGCGGGTGTGCTCGTGCAGGACGCATTGTTCGCGACGCTGGACCCGACCACTCGGCGTGCCGAACTGCAGGACGGCCGGGAATACGTCCTGACCGACACCGTCGGGTTCGTGCGCCACCTGCCCACCCAGCTGGTCGAGGCGTTCCGGTCCACGTTGGAGGAAGTCACCGACGCCGACCTTCTACTGCACGTTGTCGACGGCTCGGACCCGCTGCCGTCCGAGCAGATCAAAGCGGTCCGTGACGTCGTGACAGCTGTGCTCCGAGAGAACGACACGCCTGCGCCGCAAGAGTTGATCGTTGTCAACAAGATCGACGCTGCCGACCAGGTCACGCTCACACAGTTGCGTGGTGTCCTTCCCGGCGCGGCCTTCGTTTCAGCACGCACGGGAGCCGGAATCGACGAGTTGCGGGCCATGCTTGCCGACATCCTCGGCAAGCTCGACGTGGAAGTGAGTGTGCTGCTTCCGTACACTCGCGGCGACCTCGTCGCACGGATTCATGCAGACGGTCGCATCCTGCGTTCCAGCCATTCCGAGGAAGGCACCCGGCTACATGCGCGTGTACCGAGCTCGCTCGCCATGGCACTCCACGCATACGCGCACAGCGGGTAACCGTGTCGCGCTGACCGCTTACTTCTGCGGTGCTGTGCTGTGCGGCGCCGCGCCGGCCGTGGCCGAACCCGTCGTCCCGCCCGTGTTCGAAACGCTTTGCACCCCAACGGATCCGGGCTTGGTCGAGCTGTCCGGGGTGATCGTCGGCGACGGCGTGATCTACGGTATGGCCGACAGCGGAGCCGACGACAAACTGGCGGTGCTGAATGCCGACTGCACGCTGAACCGCTGGATACCGAACCCGGTCGACCCGTTCGACGTCGAAGATCTGCAGTTCTTCGACGGCCAACTGTGGCTGTCCGATACCGGTGACAATCGCCGCGTTCGGCCGACCATTGCCCTGACGAGGATCGATCCCGCCAGCGGCGCGGGGGAGTTGCACCGGCTCACGTATCCGGACGGTCCGCACGACGCGGAGGCGCTCCTCATCGATTCGAGCGGTATTCCGATCGTCGTGACGAAGGAAGCGCTGGGTGTGGGTGGCGTCTATCGACCGGTCGAGGGGCGAACGGTTGCGGACCTCCCGAGTCCTGGTCCAACAATGCTCGAGAAGGTCGGGCTGGTCGATCTTCCGGGGCCGATCACCGGCGGTGCGGTGAGTGCGGACGGGAAGGTCGCGGCTCTGCGGACCTACTCGGATGCGTTCCTGTACTGGGCCCCCGAGGGCGATATCGCTGCCGCGCTCACGTCGGGGCGTGGCTTTCGGATTGCGTTGCCCCGGCAGCCGCAGGGTGAGGCGATCGCATTCGATCGAGATGGTGGGCTTGTCATCGGCAGCGAGTCGACTGGTGCGCTGCAACCCCTTCAGGTGCTGCGGAACGCAGACGATCTGGTTCGGCCCGCGGACCACACCGAGCCGGCAGCGTCGTCGAGCGGCGACAGAAACGGGCTCGTGATAGGCGGAATCGCAGCCGCCGTAGTGGTGGCTGCGATTGTCGCCTGGCGCGGCTTTCGCTAAGCGTCCAGATCTGCTTCCACAAGCTTGACGACGGCCTCCAGTGCTGCCGGGTCATCGCTGCTCACGATGACTTCGTCCCCGAAAGTGGCGCCGAGCGTCATGATCATGAGGGCCGATCCTGCGTCTACGGGCTCTTCGTCGTCGTCGCCGACGAGTGCGAGGGTGACGTCGGCGCCCAGTTCTGTCACCGCGTCGGCGATGATTCCGGCGGGGCGGGCGTGCAGGCCGATCGACGATCCGACTGCGACGGTGGTGCTGGCCATATCTGTCTCCTCAAAGGTGGTGGGTTGTGTCTATCAGGCTGCGGTGGTGACGAGTTGGGTTTCTTCGGTTGCCGGCTTGCGGTGGACCAGTTCCTTGGCGAGCACGACGCATGTCGCTCCGATGACCGTTCCGATGACCAGGGATGCGATGAACCAGACGATGTGCCCGATGGCGAAGAAGACGAAGATTCCGCCGTGTGGTGCGCTGAGCGTTGTGCTTGTCGCCATGATCAGGGCGCCGGTCGCTGCGCCACCGACCATCATCGAGGGGATGACTCGGAAGGGGTCCGCTGCGGCGAAGGGGATCGCGCCCTCGGAGATGAACGCTGCGCCGAGAAGCCAAGCGGCCTTGCCGTTTTCCTGCTCGGCGGTGCTGAACAGGCGTGGTCGAACGGTCGATGCCAGCGCCATCGCCAGCGGCGGGACCATGCCTGCGGCCATGACGGCGGCCATGATGCGCAACGACGCGGGATCGTTGACGTTCAATCCTGCGACGGCAAATGCGTAGGCGGCCTTGTTGACCGGTCCACCGAGGTCGAAGCACATCATCAAACCGAGGATGATGCCGAGGAACACGACGGAGCTGCCGGACAATCCGTTGAGCCAATTGGTGAGACCGGAAGTGACTGCCGCCAAGGGCTTTCCGAGGAAGATGAACATGACGGCGCCGACGAGAAGCGTTGCGAACAGCGGGATGACGACGACGGGCATGAGGCCGCGAGCCCATTGCGGGACGTTGATCCGGCCGATCCAGAGCGCGGCGAACCCGGCGATGATGCCGCCGACGAGACCGCCGATGAAGCCGGCGCCGACGAACACCGCGACCGCTCCGGCCGTGAATCCTGGTGCAAGCCCCGGCCTGTCGGCTATCGCGAAGGCTATGTAGCCGGCGAGCGCGGGTACCAGGAAGCCGAAGGCGAGGGCACCGAGTTGGAACAGGACAGCACCGAGATAGGTTGCGAGTCCACCGTCGGGCAGTTGGGTGATCGAGTTGTCCAGGACGATCGTCTTGGCGCCGTCGGAGATCTCGTAACCGCCGAGCAGGAAGCCGAGCGCGATGAGCAGGCCGCCAGCAGCGACGAACGGGATCATGTAGCTGACACCGGTCAGCAGGATCTGGCGCAGGCGGGTGCCCCAGCCGATCGAGCCGGCCGACGCCGAATCGTCGGTGGCGACCGTTCCGTCGACCCTGGTGGCCTGGGGATTCAGGCTCGCTCGGAGGGCTTCCGTCACCATCACGTCGGGTTCGTTGATGGCGCGCTTGACGCCCGATGCGACGACCGGCTTACCTGCGAAGCGTTCCTTGCCCTTGACGCCGACGTCCGTCGCGAAGATGACGGCGCTCGCTGCGGCGATGGTCGCTGCGCTCAACGGCGTACTGCCACTGGACCCTTGGGTCTCGACGTGGATCGTCACGCCGGCACGGGAGCCGGCAGCGACGAGCGCGTCGGCGGCCATGTAGGTGTGTGCGATACCCGTGGGGCAGGCAGTCACGGCGACGATGGTCTTCGGCGCTTCGACCGGTTCGGCGGGCTTCTCCGTGTCCGTCGCGGGCGCGGATGCGGCCGCGGGTGCGGCTTTGGGTTTCGGCGCGAGCACGCGCTCGACCGCGTCGACAATCTCATCGGCCGTTGCGGCCTCGCGCAATTCGGCAACGAAGGCAGGCCTGACAAGTGCCCGTGCGAGGCTCGAGAGCAGTTTCATGTGCTCCTTGCCCGCGCCTTCGGGCGCGGCGATCAGGAAGACGAGGTCCGCCGGGCCGTCGGGCGCGCCGAAGTCGACCTTCGGGTTCAGGCGGGCGAAACCGAGCGAGGCGGTGGTGACCGACTCGGTTCGGCAGTGCGGGATCGCGAGGCCGCCCGGTAATCCGGTCGCGGACTTCGCCTCTCGTGCGAGAGCCGCGTCGCGGAGGCCGGCGGAATCGGTTGCGCGCCCGGCGTTCGTGAGCCGCTCGGCAAGTGCGGTGATGACCGCGTCCTTCGAGCTGCCGAGGTCGGCGTCGAGTGCGATCAAGTCAGGCGTGATGATCCCTGTTCGAGATATCGGTTGTGCCATCGTCGTGTCCTTTGTGTCTCGGTGAGTGGCTGGTTTTGTCGGCCGAGCGGGTTGTCAGCCGAAGATCGTGTGGGTGGGTTGGAGGTTCGTGACCGTCGCAGCGGCGATGTCGACGTTGTCTGCCGTCGGCAGGACAGTGCCCGGTAGCGAGGCCGCTGCAGCGCCGTAGGCGACTGCTGCGGCGAGGCGCTGATCGGGTCCGGCGCCTCTCAGGTCGGCAAGTAGATAGCCCGCCAGGGAGGAATCGCCGGCACCGACCGTGCTGCGAACCCTGATCGGCGGAACCGTTGCGTGCCAAGCGCCTGCGTCGGTGACCAGGACTGCGCCCGCACCGCCGAGGGTGGCCAGCACGGATCCGACGCCACGCTCGATGAGGCTCCTTGCGGCCGCGACGACGTGGGACGTATCGCCCGCTGCCGCAGCGGCTTCGAGGTCTACGGCTGAGTGGCCGGTGAGTTGAGCCAATTCCTCGGCGTTCGGCTTGATGAGATCCGGAGCAGCGCTGGGGAACCGGGCGGCCAGAGCGGTCAGCGGCCCGTCCGACGTATCGACGGCGACACGCGCCGGAGTCTGCCGCAGGGCTTCGACGAGGTCGGCGTACCACCCGTCCGGCACGCCGGGCGGTAGCGATCCAGACAGCACGACCCAGGCGGCATCGGTGGCGAGTTCGTGCACCAGCGCCGCAAGGTGGTCGGCGTCGGTGCTGGTCAGCGGGTTGCCGAGAGCGTTGATCTTGGTTGTCGTGCCATCGGGCTCGGCGAGTGTCAGGTTCGTGCGGGCGTTTCCGGGGACCGCAACTGTCCGGTGAGCGATCCCCGCGTCGCGTAATGCGACCAACAGGGGGTCCGAGGCATTGCCGGGCAGTGCGGCTATCGCGGGCACTCCTGCGGCAGCGACGACGCGGGCGACGTTGATTCCTTTGCCGCCGGGGTCCGAAGTCGCGGCACGAGCTCGCTGGACCGCCCCGCGCTCGAGGGTGGCTGCGAGCATGATCGTTCGATCGATGCTCGGGTTGGCCGTGAGGGTGACGATCATGCGACTACTACTTCCATTCCACAGTTGCGCAGTTCGCCGCGGGCGGCGTCGGAGATTCCCGAGTCGGTGACGAGCACATCGACTCGGTCGGCCGAACCGAAGCTGATCATGTGTTCGCGGCCGATCTTGGAGGAGTCGGCAACCACGACGATCTGCTGGGCGGCGTCGAGCATCGCGCGCTTGACCTCGGCTTCGTCGCTGTCCGGTGTGGACAGCCCGTGCCCGACGCTGAGCGCGTTGGTGCCGATGAACGCCACATCCACCCGCAGGGTCGAGAGCACGCGCAGGGCTTCCGGACCGACGGCTGCCTGAGTCAGGCCGCGGACCCTGCCGCCGAGCATGTGCAGGTGAACGCTGTTGAGTCCGGAGACCCGGGCAGCGATCGGAACCGAATTCGTCACGACTGTGAGTTCGCGATCGGTCGGGAGCAGCGCGGCGATACGACCTGTGCTCGTCCCGGCATCGAAGAGGACGCTGCCGCCAGGCCCAGGCAGGAATTCGAGGGCGGACTTAGCGATCCGGTCCTTCTGGTCCGCGTGGGCAAATTCGCGCTCGGTGGTGGCCGGTTCGATAGCAGTCAGTGCCGACGCCGGCACCGCACCGCCGTGCACTCGCCGCACGACGCCGATGCGTTCGAGTACTGCGAGATCCCGCCGCACCGTTTCGGTGGTCACTCCGAAGTGATCCGCGAGATCGGTGACCGATACCCGGGTGCGCTGGTTCACCAGCGAGCTGATCGCCTGCTGCCGCTCTTCTGCGTACACGCCCGCTCCTGTGGTTGTTGTGTTGATATCTATTGTTTTACGCCCGAACATGTTGCTTTGTCAACGGTTGCGCGTTACATTGGTCACATCAGTCAGCGCGTATGACAGGGAGCACACAGAGATGACTCGTTCGGCCGAAGACGTACAGGGATTACAGGGAACGACGCTCCACGGCACGCCGGTCGTGCCGGGCGTCGGTTACGGGCGCGCGATTCGCCCCGGTGTGCGCCCGGCGTTGCGTGTCGATCAACCCGAAGTGCCCGAAGCTGATCGGCCCGATCAGCTCGAGAAGTTTCGCCTGGCTGCGACGACCGTCGCGCAGCGATTGCGTGAGCGCGCGGCGAATGCCAGCGGCGCCGCCGCGGAGGTGTTGTCGGCGAATGCCGCAATGGCGACCGATCGCGCGTGGCTACGCTCCGCGGAGAAGTCGATCAAGGCGGGCGCAGAAGCTGGAATCGGCGCGGCGACTGCGACCGACTGGTTCGCTGGGATGCTCGAAAAGGCCGGTGGCCTCATGGCCGAGCGCGTCACAGACCTGCGGGATATCCGCGACCGGGTCATCGCCGAGATTGCCGGGCTGCCCGAGCCGGGCATTCCGATGCCCGACGAACCGTCGATTCTTCTCGCCGACGACCTTGCACCTGCTGATACCGCAGGGCTGGACCCGACGCTGATTCTCGGTCTGGCGACATCGCTCGGCGGTCCGACCAGCCACACCGCGATCATCGCCCGGCAGCTCGGCATCCCATGCGTCGTGGCTGTGGGCGAGTTGGACGACGTGCCGGCCGGCACCGCGGTGCTGATCGACGGAACAACCGGCGAGATCGTCGTCGCGCCGAACGAGGCTGCGGCAACCGAGCGTGCACAGCAGAGTCGGGCCGATGCCGCGAGGATCGCCGGGTGGGCGGGTCCGGGGGCGACGCTGGACGGTCGGCCTGTCGATATTCTCGCGAACGTCCAGGACGGCGCGGGTGCGCGGGCAGCGCGAGCGACGGCTGCTGAAGGTGTCGGACTCTTCCGTACCGAACTGTGTTTTCTCGATCGTGCCACTGAGCCGACGGTGGCGGAGCAGGCCGATATCTACGCCGAGGTCCTCGACGCGTTCGCAGCGAAGAAAGTCGTCGTACGCACTCTCGATGCCGGCTCGGACAAGCCGCTGAAGTTTGCCAACCACGCCGCCGAAGCCAACCCTGCCCTCGGCGTCCGCGGTATCCGAATTGCCGAGCGCGACAGTGGCATTCTCGATCGCCAGCTCGATGCCATCGCCGCGGCTGCGGCACGCTCCGGGGCCGAGCCGTGGGTGATGGCGCCGATGATCTCCACCGCCGCGGAAGCTGCGTCCTTTGCCGCGAAAGTTCGCGAGCGCGGCTTGAAGCCCGGTGTGATGATCGAGGTACCGGCGGCGGCTCTGCTCGCCGATCAGGTCCTCGCCCATGTCGAGTTTCTCTCGATAGGGACGAACGATCTCGCCCAGTACACGATGGCTGCGGACCGGATGTCCGCCGATTTGGCGGCGTTGACCGATCCTTGGCAGCCGGCAGTCGTGAAATTGGTTGCGATGGCCGCGACTGCCGGAGCGGCAGTCGGTAAGCCGGTCGGTGTCTGCGGCGAAGCCGCGGCAGATCCGCTGTTGGCGTGTGTCCTTGTAGGGCTTGGCATCACGTCGCTGTCGTGCGCCGCAGCGGCGGTCGCCGCAGTGGGTGCAAAACTGGCGTCGGTCACTTTCGACGACTGCGTCGCAGCGGCGGCCGCAGTGCTGGCCACGGCGGACCCGCTGGCAGCCAGGGCCGCGGCCGGGGAGATCTTGAACGGTTCCTAGATCGCCGCGAGCGGGCTTATCTGGCGTCGACGAGCGGCGAACCCCGCCACAAGTGCCCGCTCGACGCGACATTTCCAACCCGCTCGCCCGCCAGGCTCAGCCGACCGCCTCGCGAGTAACAACCACGACAGCAGCCTGCTCGCCCGTCCACCAGCCGACGGTCCGCACAACACCCACCGAGCACCCACTGATGTACACCGTCAAGTCGCGCGTAGGGTGGCCTGATCGATACCTGGCAGGCCGCCAATAACAGAGGAGACGCGATGGAGCGCACGATTTTCGAACCCGAGCACGAGCTCTTCCGCGAGTCGTACCGCAAGTTTCTCGAGCAGCACGTGGCGCCTAACCACGAACGCTGGGAGGAGCAGCACATCGTCGACCGCGAAGTGTGGGCCGCGGCTGGCAAGGAAGGCTTTCTCGGCATGGCGGTGCCGGAGGAGTACGGCGGCGGGGGAGTCAAAGATTTCCGCTATAACGCCATCGTCGCCGAAGAGACATCGGCCGCAGGCTTCTCTGGCGTCGGATTTTCTCTGCACAACGACGTGTGTGCGCCCTACTTCCTCGAACTGTGCAACGAGGAGCAGGCCCAGCGCTGGCTCCCCGGCTTCGCATCGGGCGAACTGATCAGCGCGATTGCAATGACCGAGCCCGGCACTGGCAGCGACCTGCAGGGCATCAAAACTCGTGCGGTTCGTGACGGGGACGACTGGGTGCTCAACGGCTCGAAGACCTTCATCACCAACGGGATCAACTCCGACCTCGTGATCGTCGTGGCGAAGACTGATCCCGACAAAGGCGCGCAGGGCTTCTCGTTGTTCGTCGTCGAGCGCGATATGCCTGGCTTCGAGCGTGGCCGCCACCTGGACAAGATCGGTATGCCGGCGCAGGACACGGCAGAACTCAACTTCACCGATGTCCGTGTGCCGCATGCAAACCTGCTGGGGACCGAGGGCATGGGCTTCATCCACCTCATGCAGAACCTGCCGCAGGAACGGCTGTCGATCGCGGTCATGGCGACGGCGGTCATGGAATCGTGCCTCGAGACCACAATTCAGTACTGCCGCGATCGCAAGGCGTTCGGAAAGCCCATCGGCGCACTGCAGAACACCCGCTTCGTGCTGGCCGAATTGGCAACGGAGGCAACGATCGTGCGCGTCTTCGTCGACAAATGCATCGAACTGCTGAACGAGGACAAACTCACCGTTCAGGAAGCCGCGATGGCCAAGTTCTACAGCACTGAGGCTCAGGTCAAGCTCATCGACCGGTGCCTGCAGCTACATGGTGGCTACGGCTACATGAAGGAATACAAGATCGCGAAGGCCTATCTCGATGCCCGCGTCCAGACGATTTACGGCGGCACGTCCGAAATCATGAAGGAGATCATCGGCCGCGGCCTGAATCTGGCGTAAGTCCCGCCCGCGCCCCTCCTTCGCTGCACTCCGTTTCGGGGCGGCCGCGGCGCGTCGCACGGCATGTCTGGGTGCAGATCCCGAGAAGGGGTGCGGCTGGGAGGGGAGCGGCGTGTCTGCCTCGAGACGCGCCGATCCGTATCGCGAACGGGCGGCCCGGTCGCCGAGAGGCAGCCGTGACCCAACGGTGCTTCGTCGAGGGCGACCGGACCCAGTCGTCCTCGACGAAACGATCAGATCTTGCGGATAACCGTCACGACCTTGCCGAGAATTGCCGCGCTGTTGCCGTTGATCGGTTCGAACAACGGATTGTGCGGCAACAGCCAGACTTGCTTGCCGGTGCGCTTGAAGGTCTTCACCGTCGCCTCGCCGTCGATCATCGCCGCGACGATCTCACCGTTGTCTGCCGTGTTCTGTTGGCGCACAACGACCCAGTCGCCATCGCAGATGGCTGCTTCGATCATGGATTCGCCTACGACCTTGAGCAGGAACAGCGAGCCTTCGCCGACCAGTTCGCGGGGCAGCGGGAAGACGTCCTCCACGGCCTGCTCGGCGAGTATCGGCCCACCGGCGGCGATCCGCCCGAGCACAGGCACGAAGGTAGGCGTCGGAAGCTGCGGCTGATCCTCGTCGGCATCGTCGCCTGCCATCGCGCTGTTGACCTCGTCGATGCCGCGAACATCCACGGCGCGAGGCCGATTCGCGTCGCGGCGCAGGAATCCCTTTCGCTCGAGCGTGCGCAGCTGATGCGCGACGGACGAGGTCGAGGTCAGTCCGACGGCGTCGCCTATCTCGCGAATGCTCGGCGGATAGCCGCGCTCGTTGACCGATGCCCGGATCACCTCCAGGACCTTCCGCTGCCGATCGGTGAGGCCGGCGGCAATGTCGGGCCCATCGGTGCTGCCAGTTACCTTCATCGTTGACCGTCCTTCTTTCTTGCCCTGAGTGTGATCGTTCTGCGTGTGTTCGTTCTGCGTGTATTCGCTTTGCGTGTGTTCGCTTTGCGTGTGTTCGCTCTGACCGACTGCTCGCGGCCATCGACCGCCTCGGCCGCTGACCTTCGGGATCGGTGTTGGTGTGCAACTGCCGTCGACCCGATGTTCGAGTTCGAATCTAGCGCGTCCGGCCGACTGTTTCAAACACCTGTTCGACACGTGTCGCCGAAAGTAGAGACTTTGTCGGTGGGGCGTGGTAGAAAATTCGAACAGGAGTTCATCGAACGGGTGAGCGAACCAACGCAGGATTGCGGCTGACGAGGAACGGGAGAAACCGATGAGCATCGCGATGAACGAGATGACCGAATTCGGCACACGGACGCACGAGGCCGAGCGGACCGATAGTGCGCCGGTCCGCACGTCGCGGCGGCGGCACGGACTGGTGGCCAACGATTTTCGCCGCCCGCCGGTCGCAGGGGTCGACTACGACTCGGTCGGCGTACGCGGGCGGGTGGTACGGGAGTCGGTGGACTTCGAGGCGGCCGAGCAGAAGCCCAGCTTCGCGGTCACTCTCGCGGCCGGCCTGCTGAGCGCTCTGGTCGTGGCGGGCATCCTGGGCGCGTGGAACATGCGCACCGACGGTCTGTCGGGCGGTGCGCCGAGTACCACCGCCGTCGTTCGGGTGCACAACGGCGAGACATTGAGCGATGTCGCCGCCCGAGTCGCGCCGGGTACGCCGGTTGCCCAAGTAGTGGCGGAAATCCTCGATCTCAACGGGCTGCCAAATGCCGACGTGCACGTCGGGCAGACTCTGATCACGCCCGCGAATCCGTAACTGGCAGCTTGCCATGTTCGAGTCTCTCGCACAGGTGCGGTGCAGCATTCCACTGCTCCCCATGGGTGTTCTGTCCGCTCCCGGATCCGAACGAGTATTGTCGAGTCCTGCTGGTCTCACCACGCCGCGTGGTCGCATCCACATCGCGTACAGCACGAGCGAATTCACTCCGATCGGTTCGCCCGCGCCTGCGATCGACGAAGGCGGGCGCGTCGGCATCGACGAAGGATTCGACATGCACTGCCCGTTCTGCCGACACCCTGATTCGCGAGTCGTCGACTCTCGCGAAGCCGACGAGGGATCGGCGATCAGACGGCGGCGGTCGTGCCCCAACTGTGGTCGACGATTCACAACGGTCGAAACTGCGGTCCTCGCCGTGGTGAAGCGAAGTGGCGTCACCGAACCCTTCAGTCGTGAAAAGGTCGTCCGCGGCGTGCGCCGGGCATGTCAGGGCAGGGACGTGGACAACGACGCGTTGAATGTGCTCGCCCAACAGGTCGAAGACACCGTCCGCGCTTCCGGGTCGGCCGAAATTCCGAGCAACGAGGTGGGACTGGCGATCCTGGGTCCATTGCGCGACCTCGACGAAGTCGCCTACCTCCGGTTTGCCTCCGTGTACAGGTCGTTCAGTTCGGCCGACGATTTCGAGCGCGAAATCGAAGATTTGCGCGCGCACCGCGCTGCTGCAACGGACTGAGTATCGACGACACAGTGCTCATCGTCGAATGGCGGTGATTGCCTTCTCGATCCGCTTCTCCGACACCGGAAACGGCGTCCCCACCTTCTGTGCGAAAAGACTCACTCGTAGTTCCTCGATCAGCCACGAGATCTCCACGACCTCAGCCGCGCCTTTGCGTTCCTCGGGAAGAGATTCGAGCAAGTTGTCGTAGCGGGCGTACACGCGGTCGAGTACATCCATTCCTTGTCGATCACGCGTGGCACTTGCTGTAAGCGCATCGATGCGCGCGGTGGCAGCGTCCAGATATCGTGGCAACTCCCGCAGACGTGTTGCCCCCAATTCAGTGACGAAACCAGCGAACACGAGGTTGTCGAGTTGATGCCGGACATCGTCTGCTACGTCGCCGGTGAGCCCGTGCAGCCTGGCTCCGACCTCCCGAGCGGACGCCAGGATCGGCAGGACCAGCTCGACGAGTTCCCGGACCCGTTGTGCCAGGCGAGGTTTGATCGTGGCGATCAGGGCGTCGAACTGCGCCGGTGACCGGACCGCACCGCCCGCCGCGCTGATCATCTCGTCCACGGCAGCCGCGCGGCAGTCTTCGACGAGTGCGTCGATCGAGCCGTGTGGATTCTGGCTCAGGGTCAGCCGCTGTCGCGGGGTCAGGGCGGCGGTGACCTGGCGGGTAGGTGTGGCCACCGCGCGCAGCACGAGGTCGCGGGTGCCGGTTTTCATCGCAGCGGCTTGCTCGCGCGGCGTGCTCAACACCCGGACCGCAACCCCTTCGTCCTCGGCTACCAGGGCCGGGTAACCGGTTATTCGCTGACCGCCGACGTCGCGAACCACTGTGTCGTCGAGTGTGCCAAGGGATTCCGACGTCCACACCGTCGCTGCCGGGCGCTCGATCTCCGTTGCGGCTGCGGCGACTGCCGCGGCAACCTCGGTGGCGAGCGATGTCCGCAACTCCGCCAGGCTCTTCCGTTTCGCGAGTACTTTCCCGTCGGGCTCTGTCGCCGCGAACGTCATGCGGAGGTGATCGGGCAGCGCGGCGATGTCGAAGTCTTTCGGCGAGATCGTCGTTCCGCCCAATCGGCTCAGCTCGCGCGCCATCGCGTTGACGAGCGGCTCGGACCGAGGCCGAACGGCCCCCAGGGCAGCGCGAGCGTGGTCCGGTGCCGGAACAACGGTGCGGCGCAGGTGCTTGGGCAAGGTCTTGATCAACGCGACGACCAACTCGTCGCGCATTCCCGGTACCAACCAGTCGAATCCGACGGGCCGGATGTGGGCCAACGCAGCAACAGGTATGCGTGCCGTGACTCCGTCGTCGTCCGTGCCGGGTTCGAATTGGTAGGTCAAGGGGAAGGCGATCTCGCCCTGCCGCCACGAATCCGGATAGTCGCCGCCCAGAACAGGAGTCGCGGCCTCGTCGACCACGGTTTCCGGGGTGAAGTCGAGCAGGTTCGGTTGGGTGCGACGTGTCTTCTTCCACCACGTATCGAAGTGCCGCGCGGAAACGACCTCCGCACCGACCCGTTCGTCGTAGAAGGCGAACAACGTTTCGTCGTCGACGAGAATGTCGCGGCGACGCGCACGATGTTCGAGTTCGGCCACGTCGTCGAGCAGTTCGCGGTTGCGCCGGAAAAATGCGTGTTGAGTCGTCCATTCACCACCGACGAGCGCGTGCCGGATGAACAGATCCCGGGACTCGACCGGGTCGATCGGGCCATAGGTCACCAACCGGCTGCTGACCAGCGGAATCCCGTACAGCGTGACGCGCTCGTATGCCATCGCAGCGGCGCGTTTCGTCGACCAATGTGGTTCGGAGTACGTCCTTTTGATCAGGTGCGGGGCGAGCTTTTCTGCCCATTCGGGTTCGATGCGGCCCGCCATCCGGCCCCAGAGCCGCGAAGTCTCGACCAGTTCGGCGGCCATCACCCAGCGTGGCGGCTTCTTGAACAGCGACGAACCGGGGAACACGGCGAACTTGGCGCCGCGCGCGCCGAGGAATTCTCTGGTCTCGCCATCGCGAACACCGATGTGTGACAGCAAACCTGCGAGTAACGACTGATGAACGGCGACGTCGGTCGCGGGCGTGGAGTTGGAGTCCCAACCGAGTCCGCGAGTGATGGTCCGGAGCTGCCCGTGCAGGTCCTGCCATTCGCGAATTCGCAGCCAATGCAAGAATTCGGTGCGGCACATCTTCCGAAACTGGTTGGACGACAGGTTGTTTCGTTGTTCGTTGAGGTACTCCCACAGCTTCAGATGGGCGAGGAAGTCGGAGTTCTCGACGTTGAAACGAGCGTGACTGGTGTCGGCGGCCTGCTGGTGATCGCTCGGTCGTTCGCGGACGTCTTGAATCGCCAGCGCCGACACGATGACCAGCATCTCTCGCAGGCAGCCCGAACGGTGCGCCTCCGCGAGCATGCGCGCCATCCGCGGATCGACAGGTAGCTGGGCGAGTTCGCGGCCGACCGGTGTCAGTTCGAGCCCGCCCGTGGTGGTGATCGCTCCGAGTTCTTCGAGCAGGGCTATGCCGTCGCGGATGCTGCGCGGGTCCGGTGGCTCGAGGAACGGAAATTTCTCGATCTCGCCCAACCCGAGGGCCGTCATCTGCAAGATGACCGCGGCGAGGTTGGTACGCAGGATCTCGGGTTCGGTGAACGGAGGCCGAGCGTCGAAATCCTCCTCGGAGTAGAGCCTGATGCAGATGCCGTCCGCGACGCGACCGCACCGACCGGCACGCTGCCGTGCAGATGCTTGCGAGATCGGCTCGATCGGCAGGCGCTGCACCTTGGTGCGGATCGAATATCGAGATATGCGGGCGGTGCCGGGATCGACGACGTACCGGATGCCCGGAACGGTGAGCGACGTCTCGGCGACGTTGGTGGACAACACAACCCGCCGACCGGTGTGCGGAGTGAACACGCGGTGCTGTTCGGCCGCCGAGAGCCTGCCGTAGAGCGGGACGATTTCTGTGCGCGCCAGCTTCAGATCGTTCAGCGCGTCGGCAGTGTCACGGATTTCGCGCTCACCGGACAGGAAGACGAGGACGTCGCCGTCGCCCGCTGCGAAAAGCTCCTGAACCGCCTCGCACACGGCGTCCACGGGGTCGAGGTCGATCACCTCGTCATCCACTTCGACCGACAGCGGCCGGTACCGGACCTCGACCGGGTAGGACCTGCCCGAGACCTCGACGATCGGGGCGGGGACACCGTCGCGCGCGAAGTGCCTGGCGAACAGTTCCGGATCGATCGTCGCGGACGTGATGATCACTTTGAGGTCGGGTCGCCGCGGGAGCAGTTGCTGGAGGTAACCGAGTAGAAAGTCGATGTTCAGACTGCGCTCGTGCGCTTCGTCGATGATCAGCGTGTCGTACTGCCGTAGCAGCCGGTCGCGCTGAATCTCCGCGAGCAGGATGCCGTCGGTCATCAGCTTGATCAGCGTCTTGTCGGATGCCTGATCGGTGAAGCGGACTGTGTACCCGACGGTGTCGCCGAGTTCGGTGTCGAGCTCTTCCGCGATTCGTTCGGCGACCGTCCGCGCAGCGAGTCGGCGCGGCTGGGTATGGCCGATCGTGCCGCGGATGCCGCGGCCGAGCTCGAGGCAGATCTTCGGGATCTGCGTCGTTTTCCCTGACCCGGTCTCACCTGCGACGACCACCACCTGATGCGCGGCTATGGCCGCTGCAATATCGGCGCGACGCGCGGTGACCGGCAATGCTTCGGGATAGGTGATCGCGGGCACCGAGTCCCGCCGATTCGCGAAGCGAACCTCCGCGGCGGCGACATCGCGCTCGACCGTCGCGACAGCATCCGGCGTGCGGGCACGGTCGAGTCGGCGTCGCAGGCGATGCTCGTCGCGAATGCTGACGCCGTGCAGTCGTTTGCGCAGTTCGCGGGCAGTACCGGAAGGCGGCGGAAGTGATGAGGACATGACTGGTCCAGCCTATCGAAAGTGCGCGACGACGCCGATCCGACGTGCGACCATGTGGTCGTGACCACCACGAATCTCGTCGGCTCGGCTACCTCCACCCCAATCGTTGTGCGCGCGCTACGGATCGGGTTTGCGATCCTGGGATTGGTTGCGTTGGTGTGGATCCCGGTCCGCAACATGGACAACGAGCTCTATTCGGTCGCCAACTACTTCAGCTACTTCACGATCCTGAGCAATGTCGCCGCGGTCGTCGTGTTGTTCGTCGGGGGAGCGATCGACCCACCGGGGGAGCGCTGGCAGCGTATTCGCGGCGCGGTGACCGTCTACATGGTCATCACGTGTGTCGTCTACGCGGTGCTGCTCGCCAACGTGGACGTGATGTTGCAGGACAAGTGGATCAACGATGTGCTGCACCGGCTGCTTCCCATTGTGCTGCTTGTGGATTGGATCCTCACGCCGCCGCGGCAGCGCATCGAGGAGAAGCGAGTGCTCGCCTGGCTGGCCTTCCCGATCGTGTACGGCGTGTACAGCCTGATTCGCGGACCGATCGTCGACTGGTATCCGTACCCCTTCATCGATCCACGGACGCAGGGTTATGTATCGCTCGCGCTCGGGCTGGTTGTGCTGCTGATCGCGTTCGTCCTGCTGGCGCTCTCGGTGGCCGGAATCGGACGGCTTGCCGCCCGGTGGCGCTACGGCACGGAGTAGCGGCTACGGTCGAGGACGATTCACCGACGCTGCGCAGGTAAGGGGCTGGAATGGGTTCGCTGTGGCATGGCTTCGCCGATATGGGTGCGGTCGAGGGCAACGCATTCGTCATCGAGCGCGGTGAGGGCGCCTACATTTGGGACAATGCAGGTCAGCGGTACCTCGACGCGACCGCCGGCCTGTGGTTCGCGAACGTGGGCCATGGCCGGCGTGAGATCGCCGACGCAGTTGCCGAGCAGCTCGCAAAGGTGGCGCATTACTCGAACTTCGGTGACTTCGTGCCCGCGATCACGGTGGAGTTGGCCGAACGGCTGGCGGCCATCGCCCCGGTCGCCGGAAGCAAGATCTTCTTCACCTCGGGTGGCTCGGATTCGATCGACACCGCGGCCAAGCTGGCGCGTCGCTACTGGGGTGAGGTCGGCAAGCCGGCCAAGCGAATCGTCGTGGGCCGCACCAAGGCGTATCACGGAATGCACGTCGCGGGGACCGCGCTGGCAGGCATCCCGCCGAACCGGGAAGGCTACGGCGAGTTGATGGCCGACGCCCGGACCGTCGACTGGGACGACGCGAAGAGCCTGCTCACACTGATCGAGGAGATCGGTGCAGACAACATTGCGGCCTTCTTCTGCGAGCCGATCATCGGCGCAGGCGGGGTGTATCTGCCGCCGGAGGGTTATCTGACCGAGGTGCGGCAGATCTGCCGAGAGCACGACATTCTGTTCGTGGCCGACGAGGTCGTGACGGGATTCGGACGCATCGGCGGGTCCTGGTTCGCATCCTCACGCCTCGACCTGCAGCCCGACCTCATGACGACTGCGAAGGGGCTGACCTCTGGCTACGTGCCGATGGGCGCGGTCTTCATCGCGCCGCACATCGCGCAGCCGTTCTTCGCCGGGGGGGTGTGGTGGCGGCACGGCTACACCTACGGCGGTCACGCCGGCGCCGCCGCCGCGGCAATGGCGACACTCGACATCATGGAACGGGAGAACCTGCTCGACGAGTCCAAGCGCCTGGAAGCTGCTCTCCACGAGAATCTTTCACCGCTCGCAGACCACCCGCGGGTCGCGGAGGTGCGCAGCGGACTCGGCGCGGTCGCTGCCGTGCAACTCGCCGATCCGGCCGAGGCGCTGCCGTTCGTGAAAACCATGCGGGCACACGGGGTTTCGGGACGCGCGGCGGGCGTCGGCGCGTTGCAGTTCTCGCCGTCGTTCGTGATGACCGACGATCAGGTCGCAGACATGGCGAAGGCCGTGCGAGCGGCGCTGGGCTGACCGCTACACCTGCAGGCTGCGCTCGGCGACACAGCGTCCACCGAGTTGGATCCAGTCTTCGTCGAGCACGGTCGTGAAGATCTGCGAACCGCGGCCCTGGGTAATGGTGAGGTCGCGCTGCAGGCGTGCCGTGATCCGGACGGCCGCGGCGCCCGTGGCTTCGTCTTCGGCAATTCCCATGTCGGGTGCGAACATTCGTGAGCGGATTGCGCCCGCCGACCGATCGGTCCACGCCCAGGCGTAATGGTGACCGCTGCGGAAGTCGGTGGGATTCAGCGCGTCGACATCGGCCGCGGATGCAAGGTCGTGGAACTCGAACGCCGGTGCCCAGTCGGCCTGCGCCCGAATCTTCGTCAGCCCATTCGTGCGGGTGACGGCCACGCGTCCCGCCGGCACGTCGAGCGCATCCACGGGCGTCTCGACCTCGTCGAGCCACCAGCCGAGTCCGACGCTCGGGTGGCCCGCGAAGGGCAGTTCGGTGGCTGGTGTGAAGATCTGGACGCGTGCGATCGGTGCATCGGCCGTCAGTTCGACGAAGACCGTTTCGCTGAATCCGAGTTGCGCTGCCAGCGTCTGTCTATCGGCCTCGGGAACCGCGAGCGCCGAAACGATTCCGAGCGCGTTACCGAACTCTCCCGATGGACTCGTGAATACTCGAACAACCGCGACATCGACCGCCATGCTGGCCAGGCTACCGCAGCACACACCCCCTTGCGCTACTGAAATCGAAGCGTATTATTGCTATGAAAATCGTAGCAACCAAGGAGTTCGATCATGGTCCGAATTGCGCCTCTGCAGCCGCCCTACAGCGAGTCCACCGCGGACATGCTCGCCAAATGGATGCCGCCCGGCAGTGCGGTGTCCGAGCCGCTGGCGCTGTTCCGAGTTCTCGCCCGGCACCCCGACCTGATGGGGCGTATGCGTCCACTCGGTGCCGGACTGCTCGGCAAGCCCCAGTTGACCGTACGCGAGCGTGAACTACTCATCGCGCGGACGACCGCACGCTGCGGCGCCGGCTACGAATGGGGTGTCCACATCACCGCATTCGCTCGACCGCTCCTCGGTCTGAAAGACGATCAAGTACGTTCGACGGCAACAGGATCACCGCTCGACGACGTCTGGGATTCTCGCGACCGCGTTGTCCTGACGCTGGCCGACGAGATGTTCGACGCGTGCACGGTGAGCGATCGGACGCTCGCTGCGCTGCGCACCGAGTGGTCGGACGAACTCGTCCTGGAGGCCGTCATCTGCTGTGGGTGGTACCGACTGCTCGCCGGCGTGATCAATGCAGCGGGCCTGGATCCGGAACCGTGGGCAGAGGCGTTTCCGGCCTGAATCAGCCTGCTGTGACGGTCATGTCGTCGAAAACTACCTCACCGAGCGCATCGGATTCCGCGACGTCGACCATCGCGTCGATCGACCACCCGTGATCGCCGGCGGGGTCGTCGATGACCTGGCGAACCGACCACATGTCGCCGTTCGTGGTCAACGTGAACAGCTGCGGACCACGTGCGTCCGGTCCGATCCCGACCTCGCCGTACTCGGCAAAGTAGGGCTCCAGCAACATCTCCCAGCCTTCCGCGTCCGGCCCCACGGCCAATTCGCCGAGGGCGGCCCACCGCCGCAGCGCCACAAGCTCGACTCGGCGGAACATCGCGTTGCGAATGAGGACGCGGAACGCCCGCACGTTGGCGGAGATCGGCCGGGGCGCGCTCGCGTCGAAGGCAATCTGGTCGGTATCGGTTTCCGCGCCGGGGTTGGTGAGCTGTTCCCATTCGTCGAGCAGGCTCGAATCCACCTGGCGGATCAGTTCGCCGAGCCATTCGATGATGTCCTCGAGTTCTTCGGTTCGATACTGCTCGGGAACCGTCCGGCGCAGGGCGCGGTAGCCGTCGGCGAGGTAGCGCAGGACCAAACCCTCGGATCGGGCCAAGCCGTAGTGGCTGATCAGCTCGGTGAACGTCATCGAGCGTTCGATCATGTCGCGCACGACAGACTTCGGCGACGGCGAGAATTCCGACAGCCACGGATGGCCGCCGCGGTAGGTCTCGTACGCGGGAAGTAGCAACTCCGCCAAAGGTTTCGGCCACGTGACCTCTTCGAGCAGCTCCATCCGCTCGTCGTATTCGATGCCGTCAGCCTTCATGCGGTTGATCGCTTCGCCACGAGCGGCGTGCTGCTGTGCCATCAGCAACTGGCGCGGGTCCTCGAGGGTTGCCTCGATCACCGAAATCACATCGACGGTGAAGGTCGGCGAATCGCGGTCCAGCAGTTCGAAAGTCGCGAGTGCGAACGGCGACAGTGGCTGGTCCAGGGCGAAGTCGCGCTGCAGGTCGACGGTCAGCCGTGCGTGCCTGCCGAACTCGTCGGGCTCGGGGAGTTGTTGCACCACACCGGCATTACGCAGCCCTCGATACTGCTTCAACGCTCGCAGAATGTGCTTGCGCTGCGCGTGCCGAGGTTCGTGGTTGTCCTCCAGCAGGTGCCTCATCGCGTAGAAGCAATTACCTGGCCGCGCAATCACGTTGAGGAGCATCGAGTTCGTGACCGTGAAGCGCGAAACCAGCGGCTCCGGTGACGCGGCGACGATGCGGTCGAAGGTTTGCGAACTCCACGACACGAATCCTTCCGGCGCTTTCGTGCGCTGTACCTTCTTGAGCTTCTTCGGATCGTCGCCGGCCTTGGCCACCCGCCGGGCATTCTCGACCTCGTGCTCGGGCGCTTGCACGACCACGGTGCCCATCGTGTCGAAGCCCGCCCGGCCGGCGCGACCGGCAATCTGATGGAACTCCCTGGCACGCAGCTGCCGTGTGCGCACGCCGTCGTACTTCGTCAGACCGGACAGCAACACCGTCCGGATCGGAACGTTGATGCCGACGCCGAGAGTGTCCGTCCCGCAAATGACTTTGAGCAGACCGTCCTGAGCGAGCTTCTCGACCAGTCGCCGGTACTTGGGCAGCATCCCAGCGTGATGGACACCGATCCCGTGGCGAACCAAGCGCGACAGTGTCTTTCCGAATCCGGTCGCGAATCGAAAGCCGCCCAAGGCTTCCGCGATGGCGTCCTTCTCTTCGCGGGAAGAGAAGTTGGTACTGGTCAGAGCCTGTGCGCGTTCCAGCGCAGCGGCCTGTGTGAAGTGGACGACGTAAACCGGCGCCTGGTTGGTGGTGACCAGTTCCTCGATGGTTTCGCCGATCGGCGTCAGTGCATAGGAAAAGGTGAGTGGCACTGGACGTTCGGTACCCGCGATCACCGTCGTCGGTCGGCCGGTCCGCCGAGTCATATCGGTCTTGAAGAACTCCACGTCGCCGAGGGTTGCCGACATCAACAGAAACTGTGCATTGGGGAGCTCGATCAGGGGAACCTGCCACGCCCAGCCCCGATCGGGCTCGGCGTAGTAGTGGAACTCGTCCATGACGACCTGGCCGATGTCGGCGTCGGCACCCTCGCGCAACGCGACGTTCGCGAGGATCTCGGCTGTCGCGCAGATGATCGGGGCCTGCGCGTTCACAGCCGCGTCGCCCGTCACCATCCCGACCTGATCGGCACCGAAAATTTCGCACAGTGCGAAGAACTTCTCGCTGACCAGAGCCTTGATCGGCGCCGTGTAGTAGGTCCGCTGCCCGCGTGCCAGGGCGACGAAATGCGCTGCCACAGCAACCATCGACTTGCCTGACCCGGTCGGGGTCGCAAGTATCACGTTGGCGCCCGAAACCAGTTCGATGATCGCTTCGTCTTGCGCGGGATAGAGCTCCAGACCGCTGTCGGTGGTCCACGAGGTGAATGCGTCGTAGAGCCAGTCGGGGTCGAAGTCCTCGCCCGCCGGGCGATCGTCGATCAAGCTCCGCAGCTGCACGGCCTAAAGGCTAGCCCACCAGGGGCGGCGCCCCTCAGGTCGCGCTGCGCTCGGCCGCAGCCATCGCGTCGAAAAGCGCAGGCTGGGTCGATGGATGCGGCCGCCGACTGTCGACCGCGTGTCCGGCGGACAGTGCGGCGCGCCAGCGCTCCTGCTCGTATTGCGCGGGTGTCGTGGAATCCAGGAAGCGCTGCACCAGACCGGCAAACCTGATCGGGTCGTCACGGAACGGGAAATGCCCCGCCTCGTCGAAGATTTCGAGTGTCGATCCCGGCATCGCCGCGTGCGCGATGTGCGCATGACGGACCGGGATGATCGCATCGCATCTACCCCACACGATCTGCACCGGAATGCCTTCGAAGAGATAACAGCGGTCGAGCACGGTGATCGTCTGCCCGCGCCAATCGGCAACCGCCCGAATCGTTTTGACGAACGCGCGGTGCCCCATGCGATCCGACTGCGCCGCGAGGACGCGGACCACGTCGATCGCGTCGTGCGCAAGCGAGGCACCCTTGGTGCCCGTCGTCGCATTCAGCGCGGCCAGGAATCTGCCGAACATGTCCAGCGCCGTCGTTGCCCCCGGCAGTGAGAGCGCATGCAGGACAAGGGGAACGACTGGTACCGACGACATTCGCAGGAGCGGATTGATCTCGCGGCTCACGCCTCCCGCACACACGATGACGATCCGGTCCACGAGGTGTGGGTACTGATACGCGAACTGCATCGCAACGCCGCCGCCGAGAGAATGGCCGACCAAGGTCACCTTCTCGTGGCCGAGGACGGAAAGGAGGTCGCGCAGGCCGTTCGCGTAGGCGGCTGCGGAGTAGTCCGCCCGGGGTTTGTCGGACTGGCCGTGGCCGAGCATGTCCGGGGCGATGACGGTGTACTTCGTCGCGAAGTGGGGAATGATGTCGAGCCAGGTCTCCGAGTTGTCGCCGATGCCGTGGAGCAACACCAGCGGCGGACCGTCCCCGGCGATCCGGATGGCGCGACGGTACCCGTGGATTGTCCGAAAGATCAGCCGCGGTTCGACTTCGGTAACGGGCCGTAACGGTCGTGGCGCTCCCATGGGGACTCCTGCGTCTCGTGTCGGTTGTGCGGGCGATCGTCAGGTGGCGCTGCGCTCGGCATCGCCGACGGCGTCGACGACTGCGAGTGCGGTAGCCGGTTCCGCGGCGACGCTGCCGTAGGCAAGCGCCGCGCGCCACGACTCGTGCTCGAATCGGGCAGGCTCGGTCGCCGCGAGGAATTCCTCGACGACGCCGAGAAACTTCACCGGGTCGTCCAGGAACGGGTAATGGCCGGTGCGGTTGAAGATTTCGACGCGGGAACCCGGCATCGCCGTGTGCGCGAGGTACGCGTGGCTCACGGGGAACACAGAATCCTTTGCGCCCCAGATGATCTGCACCGGAATATGCTCGTTCAGATAGCACCGGTCGAGCAGGGTTATCGCCTGACCGCGCCAATCGACCACGGCACGAAGCGTTTTGAGGAAGGCGAGGAAGGCTGTCGGGTCCGTGGTGCCGCCGAGCATGCGTAGCAGATCCGAAGTGTCCCCGAGCGCGTCCGGCAGCAGAGCTGTCCTCCTGAGCCGGGCAAGCGCGCTGCCTACCATCCCGGTTGCCAATTTTGCGCCCGGAAGGCCGAGCAGGCGCAGACTCTGGCTGACGAGCGGCACCGATGTCACGCGCAGCAGCGCATGAATGTCCTTGGTGACACCGCTCGTCGACACCAGCACGAGCCGGTCCACCTTCTGCGGATACTGGTATGCGAACTGCATCGCGACAGCCCCGCCGAGCGAATGCCCGACGATCGTGGCGGTGTCGATCCCGAGCACGGCGAGCAGATCGTGCATCCCGTTCGCATAGGCAGCCACCGAGTAGTCGGCCCGCGGCTTGTCCGAACGGCCATGGCCGAGGAGGTCCGGCGCGATGACCGTGTACTTCTCGGCGAGGTGCGGGATCAGGTCGATCCACGCCGCCGAGCTGTCGCCGATGCCGTGGATCAGCAGAACCGCGGGTCCGCTTCCGGCGATGCGATACGCGCGCCGGTAGCCGTGGATCGTGTGAAACTCGACGCGCGTATCGCCGTGCGGCACGGGCCGCAGCGACCTGGTCCGTGGATCAGGCATTCTCGCCTCCCGCCGTCAACGCCGAATTACATGTGCGTACAGCGTATGAGGGACGAGGGTCGCGAAATGTCGCCGCAGGTTACTTCGATGTTTCGGTTTTCAGTCGCTCTCTATGCCGCGGTTGTCTCCGTAGCCACCCTGCTCGGCGAGGAACTTTTCGAATTCGGCGCCGAGCTCGTCACCGCTCGGCAATTCGCCGTCACCTGCGAGCAGAGTTGCCTGCTGTTCCTGCGCTGCGACGAAAGTGTCGTACTGCCGTTCCAGCGCCTGGACCACAGCCTCGACTTCGGCGTTGCCCTGGATGTGCTCGTTCACCTGTTCCCGGACCCGCGCAGCGGCTTCACCCAGTGCGGCGAGCGGAAGCTCGAGCTCGGCATTGGCGCTGACGTTCTCGAGCAGTGTCTGCGCCGCTTCGGGGTAGTTGGTCTGTGCGAGGTAGTGCGGCACGTGCACCGAGAATCCGACGGACTCGTGACCGTGCTGAGCCATCCGGTATTCCAGCAGGGACGACGCACTGCCCGGCACCTGCAGTTCACCTGCCCAGCGCTGGTGGTCCTTGATCAGGTCCTTGTTGTTGGAATGAGCGGTCACGCTGAGTGGGCGCGTGTGGGGGATCGCCATCGGAATTGCGTTGAGGCCGATGCTGCGCCGCACACCGAGCTGTTCGGCCAGCATGCGGACCGCCGTGGTGAACTTTTCCCATCGCAGATCCGGTTCCATGCCCGCGAGCAGCAAAAACGGTGTTCCGACGGTGTCGCGCAATGCGTACAGATTCAGCTGCGGCTCCGCGTAGTCCGAGAAGTGATCGCTCTTGAACGTCATCATCGGCCGGCGTGACCGGTAATCGAGAAGCTCGTCGATATCGAACGACGCGACAAGTTCGCTCTCGAGGCTTTCGCGCAGGTGCGTGGTCGCAAGCTTCACGGCGTGGCCGGCGTCGGTGAAGCCCTCGAGCCCATGCACCAGCACCGGTCCCATGCCATCGGCAGTGGACAACTGCGGCGCCGGAAACTCCAGCTCGTACATGCTCGACTGCTCGTCCATGGTCGGCCCCTTCCTAACGGAACACCTCCAGTGTTCCTCATCTGCGTGCACGTGGTGACGCTCCAGCACGCGCGAACTTCGCCCGAATACCTTTTCCGGTCAACGCGGCTGAGTGTGAAGGCATTCCCGCGGCGGGGCCCGATCGCCGCGCGACGTCTCGACACACGGAATTCGCCTGACGGTCCCCGGCACCTGTGGCAGCCTGGAACAGCAGGTTACCCGTAGCGCGCGGCGGCAACCCCGACGAGTCGAATGTGGGCCGGTTGCCGTACGCCGACAAAGCGAAAGACGGAGGCACATCGTGACCCATCGAGTGCGAGGCGTGATCTCCCGCGAACGCGGACAAGCGGTATCGCTCGAGACGGTGCTCGTTCCCGATCCAGGACCGGGTGACGTCGTCGTCCGTGTCCAGGCGTGCGGGGTATGCCATACGGACTTGCACTACCGCGAAGGCGGTATCAACGACGAGTTCCCGTTCCTGCTCGGCCACGAAGCCGCCGGCATCGTCGAGGAGGTCGGCGAGGGTGTCGACACCGTGGCGGTCGGCGACTTCGTCGTCCTGAACTGGCGTGCCGTCTGCGGTCAGTGCAGGGCGTGTCGGCGAGGTCGGCCGTGGTACTGCTTCTCGACGCACAACGCAAGCAAGAAGATGACGCTCGAGGACGGCACGGAACTGTCTCCGGCACTCGGAATCGGCGCGTTCATCGAGAAGACACTCGTTCACGCAGGTCAATGCACGAAGGTCGACCCTGAGGCTGATCCGGCCGTGGTCGGACTGCTGGGCTGTGGCGTGATGGCCGGTATCGGTGCTGCGATCAACACCGGAAACGTCGGGCGCGGCGACTCCATCGCCGTGATCGGCTGCGGCGGTGTGGGCTGCGGGGCGATCGCCGGAGCGCGCTTGGCGGGAGCGTCGAAAATCATCGCTGTGGACCTCGACGCTCGCAAACTCGCCTGGGCGCGTGACCTCGGCGCGACGCACACCGTCAACGCCGCTGTCGAGGACGTGGTCGAAGCAGTGCAAGCACTCACGGACTCGTTCGGTGCGGACGTGGTGGTCGACGCGGTCGGCAGGCCCGAAACCTGGAAGCAGGCGTTCTATGCGCGTGATCTGGCGGGAACAGTGGTCCTGGTCGGTGTTCCCACTCCCGAAATGACTCTCGACATGCCGTTGATCGACCTGTTCAGCCATGGCGGGTCACTGAAGTCGTCGTGGTACGGCGACTGCCTGCCGGAACGCGATTTTCCGCTGCTCGTGGACCTCTACCAGCAGGGCAGGATTCCGCTGGACAAGTTCGTCAGCGAGCGGATCGGTTTGGCAGACGTCGAGGCCGCGTTCGCGACGATGAGCAGCGGCGCGGTTCTCCGATCGGTGGTAGTGCTGTGAGCGGGTTTCGAATCGAGCGTGTCGTCACATCCGGGACGTTCAGTCTCGACGGCGGAACGTGGGACGTCGACAACAACATCTGGCTGGTCGGAGACGATTCCGAAGTCGTGATCATCGATGCCGCGCACACTGCGCAGCCGATCATCGACGCGGTCGGTGGTCGCCGTGTGAAAGCGGTCCTGTGCACGCATGCCCACAACGACCACATCACGGTCGCACCTGAGTTGGCAGACCGGCTCGACGCGCCGATTCTGCTGCATCCCGCCGACGACGTGCTGTGGGAGCAGACGCATCCGGACCGGTCGCATCATCCGGTCGCCGACGAGGACCGCATCGAAATTGCCGGCACCGAGCTGATCGTGATGCACACACCGGGGCACTCGCCCGGCTCGATCTGCCTGTATCTGCACGAGGCCGGGGAGGTGTTCACCGGTGACACCCTGTTCGCGGGTGGTCCGGGCGCAACCGGCAGGTCGTACTCCGATTTCCCGACGATTCTCGATTCGATTTCTTCGCGACTGCTGAGTCTGCCTGCAGACACCGTGGTGCGAACCGGCCACGGTGACGGCACCAAAATCGGTGACGAAGCCCCGAACCTGGGGGAGTGGATCGCCCGGGGGCACTGAAAACAAGCGCGATGCCGCGGTCCGGCCTGCGTCGAGATCGCCTTTCCGGATGGCACAGTGGGGTCAGGAGGCCTGCTCTGGGTCGGCTCGTGGACGGGGAGGACGAACACGGTGATGGTGCGCCACAAACTGGTTCTGACGGTCTTGTGCGTCGCGTTCGCGGCGGGATGCTCGCAGTCCGTGCCGGGTGACCCCGTCGCGCAAGGCCTGTCGTCGGGTGACACAGGCGGCCCTGGCCGGCACATCGACGCGGACGTGGACGATCTCGTACTGTCGCCCGATCAGTTTCCCGCTCCGTACAGTGCGGTCGTCGTCCCGCGTGAGCAGATCGGTCTCGGGATGGCCGGCGTTCCGCAGGGCGGCCGGATCGAACCGGAGGGCTGCACAGCGCCGCTGCCCGATCTGAACGACGGCAAGGCTGCCTATGTCGTCGGCACCGACTCGCAGACGCAATCCACGGTGACTGCCGGCGTGATCAGAACCGATCGGACCGTCGCGAGCTTTCGGGAACAAGTCGAAAGCTGTCCCGACATCACGATGACGACCAACACGACGACGGCACGGGTACACCGCGAATTGGGCGCCGATCCCGCTGTCGATGCGGACGATTCATTGGACATGACCATGACGGTCAAGTCGGGCCAGGGCAGCAGGACCGTCGATGTGACCGTCCTCATGCTGGTCGCGCAGGTCGGCGACGTGTGGGTGACGTCGATGTTCATGTCGTTCACCGGTGCGGAGCCCGACCGGCAGGCGGTCGAGGACGTGCTGACCAAGAGCGTGGCGAAGGTCGATGCCGCTTAGCCGCTTCTCCTAGCACAGGCGCCCGACACGGTTGGGTCCTCACGACCTGTTCGGAGGCTCTGCGTGTCGAGATTTTCACATTCGTCGCAGTTATCCACAGGTTTTCCGAAACCCCAGGTCGCCGGCCGGTCGTGGTCGTACTGATAGTCGATGGTCGTGGCATGACAACTTCGACCTCACCCGATGGGCGCAAATCCCGGCGCCATGCCCCGCTCCGCGTTGCCGATCCCGGCGAACTGTTCGCCGCGGTGCCGGCCCTTCTCGGGTTCCCGCCCGAGCGGTCGCTCGTGCTGGTGTGCCTGCACGGGCCGCGGAATTCGCGACTGGGCGGCGTGATGCGGCACGACCTCGTGCTGCCGCGCAGCGCCGACGGCGGCGTGACTCCCGTGATGGACGCGGCTATCGACAGATTCGCGTCTGTGTGTGGCCGTGAGGGCGTCCGCGCAGCGGTGGCACTGATCGTCGATGACACCGCCGACCATGAGGACGAGGAGTATTCGGCAGCGTGCGTGGCGGTCGTCGAGCAACTGGCCGAGCAATTGCACGCATTCGGTACTGCGCTGGACGGCGCGTACATCGTCGAGGAGATCGACGAAGGCGCCCCGTGGTCCAGCTTGTGGGGCGACTTTCGATTCGGCGTGTTGCCCGACCCCGCAGCGTCGAGCGTCGCCGCGGCACACGTCATGGAGGGCCGCCAGATTCGGCGCTCACGTGGCGAGCTTGTCGACATGCTGGCGCCGGGTGATTCTCGGGAGCGGTTCTTGGTCGCCAGAGCCGTAGCCGCCGGTGTGCACTCCGCGGTACTCGCCGTGGACCTCGCGGAAGCTCGCGAAGACCCCGACGACCGCAGCCGCCGACAACTCGAACACGTGCTGTGGCAAATCTCGAATCTGGCGTCGGGGGAGCGGTTGCTGGCACCCGAGATTGCCGAACTCTGGTTCGCGGTTGCAAACCTGGACGTCCGCGATGCCCTGCTTGCGCTCGCCGCGGGTGACCAGGCCGAAGCCGCCGAGCAACTGTGGCTGCGGATGGCAAAGTTGTTGCCTGCCAATGGCAGGGCCGAGGCTGCAGCGTTGCTCGGTTTCAGCGCCTATGTCCGTGGCGAAGGTCCGTACGCGGGTGTCGCCTTGACCGCTGCGCTGCAAGCGAACCCGAAGCACAGGCTCGCCGGAATGCTCGACGCTGCATTGCAGAACGGGATGCGTCCGCACACGCTGCAGAAACTTGTCGATGCGGGCTACGCCGCCGCGCGCAGGCTCGGCGTCACGCTGCCGCCGCCGGCTCTGTGAACGAGCCCGCGCATGGATCAGGCCCGCGCGTGCAGCCGGTCACCGAGAGATCGAGTGAATTCCCATGCATCGGAGACGATTTTGTCGATGTCGGTGTACTGCGGTTGCCAGCCGAGATCAGCAATCGCATTGTCGCTGGACGCGATGAGCACGGCGGGGTCACCGGCTCGGCGGGGCGCGTCCTGGGCCTCGATGGACCGGCCTGTTACCCGTTCGCACGCTGAAATAACTTCGCGCACAGTGAATCCCGCGCCGCTACCGAGATTGTAGATGCGATGTGTACTGGCCTGAGCCGACTGCATTGCCAGGACGTGTGCCTGCGCGAGGTCTCGGATGTGGATGTAATCGCGAATGGCCGTACCGTCTTTCGTCGGCCAATCCGTTCCGAACACCGAAATCTTCTCGCGGACACCAAGCGCGACCTGCAGGACCAGCGGAATCAAATGTGTTTCCACGACCCGGTTTTCACCGAAGCCGCCGTACGCGCCGGCAACGTTGAAGTAGCGCAAGCTCGTCGCGGCAAGACCGTGCGCAACCGCATAGGAGGTGATGGCGTGGTCGATCGCCAATTTCGACGCCCCGTAGGGATTCGTCGGACGGGTCGGCGCGTCTTCGGTGATCGGCGTGCGTTCGGGCTCGCCGTAGGTCGCCGCGGTCGACGAGAACACCAGGCGTGGTGTCCCCGCAACGCGCATCGCTTCGAGCAGGTCGAGCGTCTTGACGACGTTTCCGTACCAGTACTTCTCGGGTGCGACGACCGATTCACCGACCAGCGACTGGGCAGCGAAATGGAGCACTCCGTCGAAACCGCCGCCCAGCAGGAGCGCACCGGCTACGTCTGCGACGTCACCTTCGATGAACTCGGCGCCACCGGGAACCGCGTCGCGGTTGCCGGTGGACAGGTCGTCGACAACGACGACCTCGTTGCCTTCTTCGAGCAGCACCTGGGCACAGACGCTACCCACATAGCCGGCACCGCCGGTCACGAGGAGTTTCACTATGTCAAACCTGCTTGACCTGAACCGCGTGCGCCATCTCGTCGGAGAGATCGAATACTTCGTGACCGGGGACCGTGATCGTGACCGTCCCGGGCCGCGTTTCGACCGTGACACGGGCATCCGGCACCACACCGGCCTCGCGAAGCTGCGCAATCACGTCCGGGTCTGCCTGAATGTGCTCGGCGAGGCGGCGAACCACTACCGCGGTCGGCTTACCGGTCGGAATATCGGACAGCCGCACGAGGTGATCGTTCGCGTAGTCCGGCTTCTCGACACCGAGTTCGTCGAGTCCGGGAATAGGGTTGCCGTACGGCGAGGTCGTCGGATTGTTGAGCACTACGACGAGCCGGCGCTCGACCTCCTCGCTCATGACGTGCTCCCAGCGACACGCCTCGGCATGCACCTGATCCCACTCCAGCCCGATGATGTCGACGAGGAGTCGTTCTGCCAGCCGGTGCTTGCGCATCACGGCAATGGCCAAGTTGCGGCCCTTCGCGGTCAGTTCGAGGTGCCGGTCGCCTGCCACGAGCAGCAGCCCGTCACGTTCCATTCGGGCGACCGTCTGGCTTACCGTCGGACCGCTCTGCTCGAGCCGTTCGGCAATCCGGGCGCGAAGTGGAACCACGCCCTCTTCCTCGAGGTCGTAGATCGTACGGAGGTACATCTCCGTGGTGTCGACAAGATCTTTCACCCTCACACCCCTTCGTCCTGCACGATTCTACTGGTCCGACCTGGAAATAGGTTCGCTCCGCATGCGGGCCGGTCGCGCAGCCGGATCACGCACATCCTGGTTGTTCAACGCTGCAAGTGCCGCGAGCCTTCCCGTTGGCGCAGTAGCGTGATCTCCGTGGCATCGTCGCCGGAATCGGAACTGGTTCAAAACCTTAACAACGCGGTCGTGTGGAGTCCGGAGTACCTGAGTTACTCGTGGAGTCCCGAGCACCCGATGAATCCCGCGCGCCTCGACCTGACTATGGTTCTGGCTCGCGAAATAGGGCTGCTCGAGGGGGTGGAAGTCATCGAGCCCGATCCGGCGGGCGAGAACGATCTGTTGCGCATTCACACCGCCGCCTACGTCGAAGCGGTGAAACACGCGGGCGAGTCGCCGGTTCCCAGCTCCATGATCGACCCGCCGTACGGTCTCGGTTCGGCGGACAACCCGATCTTTCCGCGGATGCACGAAGCCGGGTCGATCATCGTCGGCGGAACGCTGCGGGCCGCGCAGGAAATTGCCTCGGGCCGCACGCGCCGAGCAGTCAGCATCGGCGGTGGGATGCATCACGCGATGTCGAACTCGGCTTCGGGCTTCTGCGTGTACAACGATGTGGCGGTTGCGATCTCGTGGCTGCTCGAGAACGGCTTCGACCGGATCGCCTATATCGACGTCGACGTCCATCACGGTGACGGCGTGCAGCACGCGTTCGAGTCCGACCCCAGGGTGCTCACGATCTCGATTCACCAGCATCCGGCGACGCTGTGGCCGAGTACCGGATACCCCCACGAGGTCGGTTACGGCGCGGCTCAGGGCACGGCGCTGAACCTCGCAGTTCTGCCCGGGACGGCGGATGCAATGTGGCTGCGCGGGTTTCATGCGGTCGTGCCGGGCGCGATCGCCGCGTTCGAACCGCAGTTGATCATCAGCCAATGCGGCGTGGATACCCACCGGGAGGATCCGCTCGCCGATCTCGCGCTGACGGTCGACGGCCAGCGCGCGGCGTTTCTGGCAATGCGCGATCTCGCCGACACGTACACCGACGGACGCTGGCTCGCCGTCGGTGGTGGTGGATACGGTCTGCTGCGTGTCGTGCCACGGTCCTGGACCCATCTGATTGCCGCCACACTCGACCGCACCATCGATCCTGGCACTGCAATCCCGCAGGGTTGGCGCGATTACGCCCACAGATTGGCCCCGAAGGTGCAGTTGCCTGACACGATGGGCGAAGGCGCCGATATCTCGTTCCAGCGCTGGGACGGTCCGGGCGGCGGACGGGAAACCGGTGTGGCGCAGCATGACAGGGAGTTGTCGCGAATCGACCAAGCCATACTCGCGACGCGGCGGGCCACGTTCCCGTTGCTCGGCCTCGATCCGGATGATGCCCGTGACTGACAAGACCGAACCGTTCCCCGAGCACTGGCTCGCGGATGTGCTCGCTGCCGACGGCGGCGTGGTCCACCTGCGGCCGATCACGCCCGACGATGCCGGTCGGCTGGTCGAGTTCCACGAGAAGCTTTCGCCGCGAACGAAATATCTCCGGTATTTCGGTCCCTACCCCCGGATGTCGGAACGCGACGTCGAGCGGTCGACCCACGTGGACCATCATCGCCGCGTCGCCCTGATCGCCTTGCTCGGTGACGAGATCATTGCGGTCGGCGTGTACGAGGGCATGCCGGACCAAGAGGTCGCCGAGGTCGCCTTCGTCGTCGCCGACGACCACCAGGGCCGCGGACTCGGTTCGATCCTGCTCGAACACCTTGCCGGCGCGGCGGCAGAGAACGGGATCGAGACGTTCGTCGCGGAGGTACTTGCCGAGAACCGCGGCATGGTGAAGGTGTTCAAGGACGCGGGCTACCAGGTCAGCCGCAGTATCGACGGATCGGTTCTGCACCTCGAGTTCGCGATCGATCCGAGCGAAGCCCTCCTGCAGGTGCGAAATTCCCGCGAGCGAGCATCCGAGGCGCGCAGCGTGCGAAACCTGTTGTCGCCGAGATCGATCGCTGTCATCGGTGCGTCCGCGTCGGAAACGAAGGTCGGCCGTGTCGTGCTCGCAAACCTGTTGCGCGGCGAATTCAGCGGTCCGGTGTACCCGGTGAATTCGAAGCACCGGTCGGTCCAGGGCGTCCGGGCCTACGCGACGGTGCGGGAGATCCCGGACGACGTGGACCTTGCCGTCGTCGCAGTTCCCGCCACCGATATCGAATCCGTCTTCGACGACTGCCTCGCGAAAGGCGTGAAGGGCCTGATCGTGCTGACGGCGGGTTTCGCGGAAACGGGTGCCGAAGGTTTCGAGGCCCAACTGCGCCTCGTTCGCGACGCACGGGGACACGGAATGCGGTTGGTCGGCCCGAATGCGCTCGGAATCGCGAACAACGATCCCGCCGTTTCGCTCAACGCGACCCTTGCGCCACAGATGCCCGCGCGCGGGCGGGTCGGCTTCTTCTGTCAGTCGGGTCCGCTGGGAGCCGCGATTCTGGGGGAGGCGGCTGCCCGTAACCTCGGACTGTCGACGTTCGTTTCCGCCGGCAATCGAGCCGATGTCTCCGGCAACGACCTGCTGCAGTATTGGGACACAGATCCCGACACCGACGTCGTCCTGCTGTACCTCGAAAGCTTCGGTAACCCGCGCAAGTTCTCGCGGATCGCCAAGCGTGTCTCGCGCAACAAGCCGATCATCGCGATCCGCAGTGGGCGCGGTAGCGCGCGCAAACGCCCAGGCCAAGCGGAGGTCGTGGACGATTCGATCGCTGCGGACCTCTTCCGCCAGGCCGGTGTGATCGCGGTCGAATCGATCTCGGAAATGTTCGACTGCGGCGCGCTCGTCGGTTATCAGCCCCTGCCCGCGGGACCGCGGCTCGCGATCGTAGGCAACAGCGCGGCGCTGGGCTGGCTGGCGGCCGATGCTGCGGAAACAGCGGGTTTGCAGGTCAGAGACCCGATCAACCTCGGACCCATGGTCGGTCCGGAGCAGTTCACCGCGGCTGTGCGGAAGGCCGTCGATTCTCGGCATGTCGATGCCGTGCTTGCGATCGTCGTGCCGCCTATTCCCATGCCGATGGAACCCTTCGCCGCGCCGTTGCGGGTTATCGCCGCATCTTCGGGCAAGCCTGTCATCACCAACTTCCAAGGTGAGCAGGGTATTCGCGAGATTCTGACCGTCTACGGACCCGACGGGACGCCCACCCGAGGGTCGGTGCCGTCGTACGCGGATCCCGAAACGGCGGTCCGGGCGCTCGGTCACGTGTGGCGTTACGCCGCGTGGCTGGCCGATCCGCCGTCTCAGATCGTCCGTCCCGACGGCATCTACCCCGACCGGGCCCGTGACCTACTGCTGTCCTGGGAGGCCGACACCGTCGAACTGGGCTGGTTGTCCGACGTGCGCACGAATGAACTGCTCGCCTGTTACGGCATCGGCATCGTCGACTTTCGCGAAGTGACCGGTCCGGACGCGGCAGTCGCGGCCGCCGACGAACTCGGCTACCCCGTCGCGGCAAAAGCGACCGGACCGATGTGGCGAAACCGGCCCGACCTCGGCGGAGTGCGGCTCGACCTCACCGACCCGCCGGCAGTCCGCAAGGCCTACGAGAACCTGGCAGAAGTGTCCGCAGATCAACTCGTGCACATTCAGCGGATGGCCCGGAAGGGGATCGGCTGCACGGTCCGCGTGCAAGACGATCCGTCGTTCGGGTCGGTGATTTCGTTCGGCCTCGCCGGGAAGATCCTCGATCTGCTCGGGGACCGTGCCTACCGCGCGCTGCCGCTCACGGAAAGCGAAGCGACCGAACTGGTTTCCGCCCCGCGCGCCGCGCCGCTCCTGGTGGGCTCGGAGACGGTCGAAGCTGCGAACACAGGGGCGTTGCGGGACCTTCTGCTGCGAATCTCGACGATGTGCGAGGACCTTCCAGAGGTTCGGGAACTCGTCTGCGAACCGATTCTCGCGACCGGACCCGACGCCGAGATTCTCTACGCCCGGATGCGCATAGGGCCCGAACCGACGCATTTCGACGCCGGACCGCGCCGCTTGGGCTGAACACGCGTGACCTGAAATGAACAATGCCGACCGGGTCTCGTGGACCCGGCCGGCACCGAGATGACTGTCGCCGATCCTGCGCTACCGACAGCGCATCACTTGTTCGAAGCTGTCAGCTGGCGTAGGCGCGCAACCGCTCGGCGCGGTCGCCCTTACGCAGCTTGCCCATGACCTCACGCTCTATCTGCCGGACCCGCTCGCGCGAGAGCCCGAAGAGCTTGCCGATCTGGTCGAGCGTGCGCGGCTGACCGTCGTCGAGGCCGAAGCGCAGCCGGATGACCTGCTGTTCCCGCTCGTCGAGGGTGGCCAGCACGGTCCGAACGTCGGTGTGGAGCAGGCCGGCGATGACTGCGCTCTCTGCCGAGGTTGCCTCGGAGTCTTCGATAAAGTCGCCGAGCGGTGCTTCCTCGTCGCTGCCGACCGGCATGTCGAGGCTTACCGGATCGCGACTGTGATCGAGCAGATCGGCAATCTTGTGCTCGGGAATACCCGACTCCGCAGACAGTTCGGCATCGGTCGCTTCCCGGCCGAGCTGCTGGTGCAGTTCACGCTTGATCCGCGCGAGCTTGTTGACCTGCTCCACGAGGTGGACCGGGAGCCGAATCGTGCGGCTCTGGTCCGCCATGCCACGGGTGATCGCCTGGCGGATCCACCACGTCGCGTACGTCGAGAACTTGAAGCCCTTCGCGTAGTCGAACTTCTCCATCGCGCGAATCAAGCCGAGGTTGCCCTCCTGAATGAGGTCAAGCAACGGCATTCCGCGACCCGTGTAGCGCTTGGCCAGGGAGACGACGAGGCGCAGGTTGGCTTCGAGCAGGTGTGCACGCGCGGCTTCACCTTCGCGAACGACTACGGCGAGATCCCGCTTCTTGGCCGGGGAAAGCCGCTTTGCCGTCGAAAGCAGGTTCTTCGCATATAGGCCCGCTTCGATTCGCTTCGCGAGATCGACCTCTTGTTCGGCCGTGAGCAGCGCGGTCCGTCCGATGCCATTCAGGTACACGCGTACCAAATCAGCTGCGGGGCTCTGGGCGTCGAGGTCGCCGTCGCTAGCGCGAAGTCGAGTTGTGCTGGGGCCTGTCATGACTTGCCTCCCTATTCGGTGGTGTCTCATAGGAATCAACGGACCGAACAACTCGAAAGTTCCCGATTCTCAGCGCTTCAAACCCCGTTGACGTGCAGTTTTCGGCCTGAAGGCCTGAGAAGTTGCTGAGAAGTCCGCAGCGGCCGCTCAGACTGGGAACCGATTGGACGCCGAACCGCTCAGTTGGGCCGAATCAGTCCGTGCCGAACGAGGGCACGGGTCAGCGCCGCGGCCTGTTCGATGAACTCGGCACTCGCTTCCGCACCGGTGTGCGCCAGCGCGAGGAGTTCGACCAACTCGTACAACTGCAGACCGTCGCTGCGCATTCCAGCGAGGAGGGCAGCTGCCATGTCGTCGATATCGTGGCGCCAGTTGGGCCCGCTGCCTCTGTGCACGCGGGTGGCGACCTCGTTCCACCCTTCTGCCCCGGGTTGGAAGACGCGTTCGAGTGCGGTTGTCTCGTCCACGACGAACTGGGCCTCGAGCACGTCGTGAGTCCGCAACCATGCGGACCGCTCGAAGTAGGCAAGCGCCTCCACGCCGAGCGGATCGTCGAAGCCGTGTATCAGGTCCTCAGCGAGGATCTCGGTCGGTCCGTCGATCCGGCGCAAATAGACGAAGCCGAATCCGATGCCTTCGACTCCCGCAGCATCGAAGTGCGTGAACCACTCTTCGGCGCGTTCCTGGGCTGCGGGATCGCGCGGATCGAGTCCGGCGTCGCGCAGCCACGTTCCGACGTACAAAGCCGGATCCGCGACGTCGCGCTGCACGATCCACGCATCGATGCCGTGATCCGGCAGCCACGACGAAACGCGGCGGCGCCAGTCGCCGTCCTCGAGATGCACCCACGACGCCAGCAGGGCGGCTGTGCCGCCGGGGGCGAGCAGGGCGGGTATTTGGGAGATCACCAACTGGCTTGCGCCGTCGAGATCGAGTCCGGAGTCGCGGTAGGTGTGCTCGATCCGGGCAGGCCCGACGACGAACGGCGGGTTCGCCACGATCTGATCGAATGTTCGGCCCGCGACCGGCTCGAACCACGAGCCGTCGACCAGTTCTATGTCCAGTTCGTTGAGGGCTGCCGTGGCCGCTGCCAGCCGCAGTGCGCGCGCACTCACGTCGGTTGCAGTGACGCTTCCGGCATAGCCGCACGCGTGGACCGCCTGCACTCCGCAGCCGGTGCCGAGGTCGAGTACCGAGCCGACGGGTGCCGTCGGTGTCGCTTGCAAGAGGGAGTGCGACGCGTGGCCGACCCCGAGCACGTGGTCCTCGGTGAGGGTCCGGCGAGTGAGACTGTCGTCCAGGTCGGCGACGATCCATCGGGTTCCGGAACCGAGATCGACCGGGCGCAGATCCAGTGCGGCCCGCAGGAGCGTGCCGTCGCGTTCGAACAGGCCCGCGCGCACTGCACTGTCGATGTCCAGTGGCTCGAGCGCGGCCGCGACCGCGTCGCTGCTACAGGGGTCACCCAAGAGGAACAGGCTGATCAGGGTGCCGAGCTCACCGTTACCGCGAGCGATCCTTCGTGCCGGTACGGGTTCACCTCGGCCCAAAGCGGAATGCGCGGCGGGGCCCAGCACGTCGACGATCGTGTCCACGTCGAAGTTGTTGCGCAGTAATGCTGATCGCAGTGGTGCGCAGATGTCGGTCAATGCGGGTGAGTCGGTCACGCGTGCATTCTTGCGCCCGCGCGCCGCGGCGACCTCAGCGGTCGGCGATCGAGCCGTCGATGATCGGGTGGGGATCGGCCTCGATGGCCGCTCGCTCGTGCGGGAGTGCGGCGTCAGGTGTGCGCGCCGCGTAGAGGCGCGGTTCGCCCTTCTTGCGCGGGGGACTGTCGTTAGCGACGAGGACGGCGACCCAGGGGAGGGGAATGGACGCGGCGATGATCGCAATCGCGATCCACGGGTTGCCGAACGTGCTGTACGCGATGGCCGCGAGCACGAGCGCCGGGATCCGGAAAGCCATGATGATCGTGTACCGGCGCACTCGTGCCCGATGTTGATCTTCGAAGGACTCCGCCGCTCCGGTGATTACCGCGGGATGCCTCGCCGAACCGATGTCCGCCGAGCCGTCGTACCCTCCGACTGCCATGTCTCCACTGTCGCACTCTGCGCCGCCGAATGCGAACCTCCCAGCATGTGCGGCATTATTGAAGCCGTGAGCACCGATACCAAGGTCCGGCCGGAAGAAACCACCGACACCTCGACCGGAGACGACACTCCCAAGTTCTTCCACTACGTCAAGAAGAACAAGATCGCCGAGAGTGCGGTGATGGGCACCCACGTCGTCGCTCTGTGCGGCGAAGTTTTCCCGGTGACCAAATCTGCGAAGCCCGGATCGCCGGTCTGCCCTGACTGCAAGAAGATCTACGAGGGGTTGCGCAAGGGCGAGTGATTCGCCGGCTTTACCAACGGTTCGGTGATCTGATCCGGGCTGTCTGCGGACGAGTCGCCGGAATCGTTGCGCGCCGGCCCCCGGACGCGGTCCGTCGCGATCCTGATCGGACCGGTCGCCAGTTGCTTGGCGCGATTGGTCACCTCGCCGATGTCGATGCCGTTCTCACCGGCCTGATTCGCGAGCCACTCCTTCATCTGTTCGATTCGAGTGGCGCGCGCTGGCCAGAACTCTTGAATCGTGGCGTTGAACTCGGCACCCAGGATGATCGCGAAGCCGAGGAAGAACGTGAAGAGCAGGAACGCGATCGGAGTTGCGAGCGCGCCGTAACTCACACCGGACTCAGCAGCCCAGTTCAGGTACCTGCGTAGGGCGGCGCTGGCCCCCATGAAGAACGCGCCCGCAAGCAGCGCACCGCCGAGCAGTCGATGCCACGGCAGGGTTTTGTGCAGCGCCAGCTTGTAGAGCGTCGTGAGACCCACGATCAACAGCAGGCCGACCCCGGGATAGTAGAAGAGGTCGAGCATGCGTGTTCCCACATCGACCCACTCGGGCGGGAGCGCCTGTGCGATCAGCGTCGGACCGAGCGCGACGAGCGGCATGATCAGCACCGATGCAACCAGGAACTGGATGTAGAGCAGCAGCGCGAAGATTCGCTGCCAGACGGGGTTGCGGGAATCCTTTTGTCCGTGGGCTTCGACGATAGAGTCCACGAAGGTCGCCATCGCCGACGAACCTGCCCAGAGGGTCAATATGAAGCCGACCGACACGATGCCGCCGCGGCCCTTCATGAGGACGTCTACGACGGTTGGCTCGATGATCTGGTCGACGACATTCGGGCTGAACGTGCGGCGGCTGAAGCTGATGATCTTCTCGTGGATGATGTCGTCGGTGTTGGGTCCGAACCAGCCTCCGACGTAGCCGATACTTCCGAGCAGTGCAAGCAGCAGTGGGGGCAGCGACAGAGTTTGCCAGAAGGCGGCGGACGCCGACTTGGCAAAGATCGAGTCGTCCCAGGCGCGTGTCGCTGTGCGCCAAATCACTTCCCAGACGCGCCGAGGCGCCGACATACGGGCGAGAGTGTTTTCGGGAACGGGCGTACCAGACGCCGAGGGATCGGGAGTCTGCTCCCGATCACCATCTGTGGGCTGGTCAGCCGTCGATTCGCTCATATCGATTCCCAGCATTCCTGACAATCGGCCCGAGCGCCCGCTTGCTGGCGATCGTGTCGTGTCGTGCGAAGCGTAGGCGTTCGTGGCGAGCGGCGTCGGAGATCACCGCTAAGCTCGATCGGCATCCGCGAAGACCGAACTGCCGCAAGCGAAGGGAGCCACCGCAAACGTGCGCAGTGTGCCCTTGACAAGCGCTGAGCGCATCGACGTTGCGGTCGTGCCCAGCCAGCCGGTTCCCTCGGCTCCGCTGCGTGCATGGCAGCGCCGGGCGTTGACGAAGTACCTGAGCGCCAAGCCCCGCGATTTTCTCGCCGTCGCGACGCCGGGAGCCGGAAAGACGACCTTTGCACTCAGGGTTGCGGCCGAGTTGCTCGCCGACCGAACCGTCGACCAGGTAACTGTCGTCGCGCCGACCGAGCACCTCAAGCATCAGTGGGCACAGGCTGCGGCCCGCGTCGGCATCGCGCTGGATTCGCGGTTCTCCAACTCGACGGGCCAGACGTCGTCGGACTTCCACGGTGTCGTCGTCACGTATGCGCAGATCGCCGCGCATCCAACACGCCATCGGGTCCGGACCGAGAATCGCCGCACGCTGGTGATCCTCGACGAAATCCACCACGGCGGTGACGCGAAGAGCTGGGGCGAGGGGATCCGGGAGGCGTTCGACAGCGCGACCCGCAGGCTCGCTCTCACCGGTACGCCGTTCAGAAGTGACGACAGTGCGATTCCGTTCGTCGTCTACGAACCCGACGCGGCAGGTTTTCAGCGCTCGAAGTCGGACCACACCTACGGGTACGCGGACGCGCTCGCCGACGGGGTAGTGCGACCGGTCGTGTTCCTCGCGTACTCCGGTGAGGCCCGCTGGCGTGACAGTGCGGGTGAAGAATTCACCGCACGGCTCGGCGAACCGCTCAGCGCCGAACAGACGGCTCGTGCCTGGCGTACGGCCCTCGACCCGGCGGGCGACTGGATTCCCGCCGTCCTGTCTGCGGCCGACACGAGGCTCGGCCAGCTTCGTGCCGCAGGCATGTCCGACGCCGGCGGTCTCGTGATCGCGTCGGACCAGACAGCTGCGCGTGCATACGCGGAACTGCTCGAAGCGCTCACAGGAACGCGGCCGACGCTCGTCCTGTCCGACGATCCAGGCTCGTCCAGCCGGATCGACGAGTTCAGCAAAAGCGAACATCGCTGGATGGTCGCCGTGCGCATGGTGTCCGAAGGCGTCGACGTGCCACGACTGGCCGTCGGCGTGTACGCGACGAGTGCCTCGACGCCGCTGTACTTCGCGCAGGCCATCGGGCGGTTCGTGCGGTCCCGGAGGCCGGGGGAGACCGCGAGCGTGTTCCTGCCGTCGGTCCCGGTGCTGCTCGACTTGGCGGCGCAGCTGGAAGCGCAGCGCGACCATGTGCTCGGCAAGCCGCATCGGGTGAAGGAAGGTTTCGACGACGACCTGATCGCGGATGCGAACAAGCAGAAGGACGAGCCCGGCGAGGAAGAGAAGGCCTTCACCTCGCTCGGCGCCGACGCCGAACTCGATCAGGTGATCTTCGACGGTTCGTCGTTCGGTACAGCGACTTTTTCGGGCAGTGACGAAGAGGCGGACTACCTCGGGCTTCCGGGCTTGCTCGATGCCGCGCAGATGCGAGTGCTGCTCCGGCAGCGACAGGACCAGCAGCTGAACGGTCGGCAAGCAGCGGGTGCGGAGACAGTGCAGAACCGTGAGCAGCCGAACCGGGACAATGCCGCCGAACGTGTGGCGTCGGCGCAGAATCTGGCCGCGCTCCGCCGGGAGTTGAACGGGCTCGTCGCGATGCACCACCACCGGACCGGCAAGCCCCACGGCGTCATTCACGGTGATCTGCGCCGCGAGTGCGGTGGTCCACCGACGGCGATCGCGTCCGCAGACCAGCTGACCGAGCGCATCGCAACGCTGCGCCGCTGGTAGTCGCAGCAGCGGGCGACAAACCTGCCCTGCGATAGACCACCTCCGGTAGAAGGCTGCGCCGGACTGACTCGGCGTCGCGAAATTCCATGGCCGAGCACCAGCCCGATGTCCCGGTTGGCACGGGCCCGATCGGCTGCCTCCGAGGCTGCACAGTCCGTCAGCGCAATGTCGACAGCACATATCAGTGCAGGTCAGCGATTAAGTTACCGATGGGTAACCAAAACTATGACGAAGCTAACACCCTAAGTTACCGGTCAGTAACCTCGTTCGCGATTATGTTCAGACCAATCGGAGTGGCACTGAATGGCACTGAGTGCCGCCAAACGAAAGGCCTGACATGAATGCCCTGACGATGACGTTGGGCACGATCGGCGTGGTCCTCAGCCTCGTGTGCTGGGCAAGTTTCTTGTCCGGCGCCAGCAGAATGGTGCGCACGGTCTTCCTCGGCCAGGCCGACTGGACTCGATTGCGTCCGTTCCTCCCGCGTGTGAAGACGATGATCGTCGAGTTCGCCGCGCACACCCGGATGGTCAAACTGCGGACCGTCGGTATCGCGCACTGGTTCGTGATGGTCGGCTTCCTCGGCGGCTCGATGCTGTGGTTCGAGGCGTACGGGCAGACGTTCAATCCGGAGTTTCACTGGCCGATCATCGGCAACCTGGCGGTGTATCACCTGTGGGACGAGATCCTCGGCATCGGAACGGTGGTCGGCATCCTCACGTTGATCGTGATCCGGCAGCTCAACCATCCGCGCAGGCAGTCGAAGCCGTCTCGATTCCGCGGCTCCAACCTCGGTCGCGCGTACTTCGTCGAGTACGTCGTGCTCGTCGAGGGACTCGGCATGATCATGGTCAAGGCCGGAAAGATTGCCACCTACGGCCACAGCAATCCGTGGACCGACTTCTTCACGATGCAGATCGCCAAACTGCTGCCGTCGAGCGTTGTGATGGTCTCGGTGTTCGCGTTCGTCAAGCTCATGTCGGGGATGATCTGGTTGGCGCTGGTCGGCCGCAAGATCACCTGGGGCGTCGCATGGCACCGGTTCTCGGCGTTTCCCAACATCTACTTCAAGCGCAAAGACGACGGGAGCGTCGCGCTCGGTGCGGCCAAGCCGCTGATGTCGCGCGGCAAACTCGTCGACATGGAAGACCCCGCCGATGACGACTTGCTCGGCGTGGGCAAGATCGAGGACTTCAGCTGGAAGGGCCTGCTCGACTTCACAACGTGCACCGAGTGTGGCCGCTGCCAATCGCAGTGTCCCGCGTGGAACACCGGCAAGCCGCTGTCGCCGAAGTTGCTGATCATGGCTTTGCGCGACCACACCTACGAGAAGGCGCCCTACCTGCTTGCGGGTAAGGACGCGCCCGAGGTGCCTCTGGTCGGCGAAGGCGGTGTCATCGATCCGGACGTGCTGTGGAGCTGCACGAGCTGTGGCGCATGCGTCGAGCAGTGCCCCGTCGACATCGAGCATGTCGACCACATCATCGACATGCGCCGCTACCAGGTGATGATGCAGTCCGAGTTCCCCTCCGAGTTGACCGGACTGTTCAAGAACCTCGAAAACAAGGGCAACCCCTGGGGGCAGAACGCCAAGGATCGCCTCAACTGGATCTCCGAAGTCGACTTCGACATCCCTGTCTACGGCCAGGACGCCGAAACCTTCGACGACTACGAGTACCTGTTCTGGGTCGGCTGTGCCGGCGCTTACGAAGACCGCGCGAAGAAGACCACGAAGGCCGTCGCAGAGCTGCTCGCAACGGCGGGCGTGAAGTTCATGGTTCTCGGCGCGGGCGAGACCTGCACCGGTGACTCCGCACGCCGCGCAGGCAACGAGTTCCTGTTCCAGCAGCTCGCACAGCAGAACATCGAGACACTGAACTCGGTGTTCGACGGCGTCGAGAAGCGCAAGATCGTGGTCACCTGTGCGCACTGCTTCAACACGCTGAGCAACGAATACCCGCAGGTCGGTGGCGATTACGAGGTCGTGCACCACACGCAGTTGCTCAACCGCCTCGTCCGGCAGAAGAAGCTGATCCCGGTCGCATCGACGACGACTGACGTTACTTACCACGATCCCTGCTACCTCGGCCGGCACAACAAGGTCTACGACGCACCGCGCGAGCTGATGGAAGCGACCGGCGCCAAGTTGGTCGAGATGCCCCGGCACGCCGACCGGTCCATGTGCTGTGGCGCCGGCGGTGCCCGGATGTGGATGGAAGAAACACTGGGCAAGCGCATCAACGTCGAGCGGGTCGACGAGGCACTCGCGACCGCCACGTCGAAGATCGCGACCGGCTGCCCGTTCTGCAAGGTGATGCTTGCCGACGGTGTCACAACCCGTCAGGAAGATGGGCAGGGCAACGATGTCGAGGTCGTCGACGTCGCACAGATGATGCTCGGTGCGATCACCAGGCTGGATCCGGTGCAATTGTCGGCGAACGTCAAGGTCGTGCAGAAGCCGCGGAGCACGCCGGTCGAAGTTGTCGCTGAGACGCCCGTCGCCGAGCCCGAGCCCGTGACCGTGGCAGCTCCCGCTGCCGCCGGCAAGGGTCTGCAGATGAAGGGTCTGGCGAAAGCTCCGGGTGCCAAGGCGCCCGGGTCGGCACCTGCTGCGCCGACGACACAGCCCGCGGTCAAGGGTCTGCAGATGAAGGGCCTGGCAAAAGCTCCGGGTGCGAAGGCCCGGTCGGCGGATGCACCTGTCGGCCAGCAAGGTCACACGGTGGTGCCCTCCGGTAAGGGTCTGCAGATCAAAAACAAGGCCAAGGCGCCGGGCACGAAGGCACCAGGCGTACAGGCGACGCCGGCCGAGCCGGTCAGCGACCAATCGGCTACGAAGGGCCTGCCTATGAAGGGCCTCGGCAAGGCGCCGGGGAGCAAGCAGTCCGGTAAGCCTTCGGCTGCGAACGTGCGCCCTGCCAGCGTGCCGCCGACGCCGAGCACCAAGCCGAAGGGGCTCGCGTTGGCGCCCGGTGCGAAGGCCCCCGGCCGCAAATAGCTGCGATCCTCGTCGGGCGCACCGACGCCGCACTTTCGGTCTTCGGCGAGGGAGACGACAGCGGGCGCCCCGTTGGGGACGCCCGCTGTCGAATGTCGGAAGGGACGGGGGTTTCAGTTCACCGGGAGCGGCTGCGAGTCGAGGGTTGCCTCGATCTCACGAAGCCTGTCCTCGTACGCGTTCGCGTGGTGCTGGCAGAAAAGCAATTCACTACCCGAGCTCAACACTGCCCGTACGCGAGCCGCTGCGCCGCAGCGATCACACCGGTCCGCCGCGGTGAGCGGGGTGCTTGTCAGAGTTGCTGGCATGACTCCTCCGTCCTAGCTTCGGCTCGCGCCGAGCGCCTGGGCCTTGTCCTCCGCATCGGTGTGCGGTGGAACTACTGTGTCAGACGTTTGGCAAGCGTTCATTGTTCCCGTGGGCGATTCATTGTGTTGTCACTAACACGAAACACGGTGTTTTCGTCCGCTGTGAGGAGGATTACCCCTGTCCATCAACGTTCACACTCTGGTCCACATGTGTTTCGCCGACGAATGGCACCGCGCCCGATCGGCAGGCGAACTACGCCCGCCTTCGCTGACTCTGGACGGGTTCGTCCACCTGTCTCGACCGGACCAGGTGCACCTGCCCGCGAACCGATTGTTCCCGGGTCGGGAGGATCTGCTGTTGCTGTTCGTCGATCCCGGTCGGCTTACCGCTCGCATCGAGTGGGAGCCCGGGGTTCCGACCGATCCCGACTCGATGTTGTTCCCGCACCTGTACGGTCCGCTGCCGGTCTCGGCGGTGACCGACGTCGTCGATTACCGGCCGGACTCGACTGGTCGTTTCGCCCCTCTTCCGCCCGACCGTTTCGCCTGATTCGATTCCGCCGCGAGATCGCGACTGCGGACTACGCTCGAAAAGGTGAACGTTGAAGTAACCCCACTGCCGGGGATCGGGGTCCGAAAAGACTTCGAATTGGCGACGGGTCGCCGGATCGGAGTCGTCACGCACCGTGACGGCACCACAGACCTCATCGTTTCGAAGCGTGACGACCCCGACGCGTGCGCCGCCCAGGTTCCGCTGTCGAACGAGGAAGCGGCCGTCCTGGGGAACCTGCTGGGTGCCCCGCAACTGGTCGCGCAGCTGAACGAGGAACATCGCGATCTGCCGGGAATCAACACGAGGCAACTTCCGATCTCCGATAGTTCGCCCTACGACGGCCGAACGCTCGGAGACACCGCGATGCGCACACGCACCAAGGTGTCGATCGTCGCCGTCATGCGTGCGGGTCAGGTACATCCCTCCCCGGGCCCGGATTTCACGTTCACTACCGGTGACGTCCTCGTCGTGGTCGGGACCTCGGAGGGTCTCGACGCCGCCGCCAAGATTCTGCACCACGGTTGACGGCCGTGACTGCCTACCGTCGCATCGATTACCTGGTCGCGGGCGGCACGTGAGCGATGGTTGACGAGACCGCCCTGGCGCTGATCGAGCTGGGTGCAGTGTTCTTCGCACTCGGCGTACTGGGCCGAGTTGCCGGCCGATTCGGGATGTCGCCGATTCCGCTCTACCTGCTGGGCGGCTTGGCATTCGGCCACGGCGGGTTCGTGCCGCTGGGTGAGGCGGGGGAGTTTGCCCATCTCGCTGCCGAGATCGGTGTCGTTCTGCTGTTGTTGCTTCTCGGGCTCGAGTACACCGCGCCCGAGCTCGTGACCGGGTTGCGGCGTTCGTGGCAGGCGGGGCTCCTCGACATCGCTCTCAACGCCACGCCGGGTGCACTGCTGGCACTGTTGCTCGGGTGGGGTCCGACGGGTGCGCTGGTACTCGCGGGGATCACGTACATCTCGTCGTCCGGGATTGCAGCCAAGGTCCTGACCGATCTCGGGCGGCTCGGTAACCGCGAGACTCCCGTCGTCCTGTCGATCCTTGTGTTCGAGGACCTCGCGATGGCCCTCTATCTGCCCATTCTCACGGCGATCGTGGCAGGTGTCGGGTGGTTCGGTGGCTTCAAGGCGCTCGCGATCGCGTTGTTCGTCATCACATGTGTCCTCGTGATCTCGCTCAAGTACGGCCACTTCGTGTCATGGCTCGTCGACAGCGCCGACCGTGAGGTCTTCTTGCTGAAGCTGCTCGGCTCGGCGTTGCTCGTTGCGGGAATTGCCCAGGGACTGCAGGTCTCTGCGGCGGTCGGCGCGTTCATGCTGGGAATCGCGATATCTGGATCGACGGCGAACAATGCCGCCAAGTTGCTCGAACCGCTCCGCGATCTCTTTGCCGCCATGTTTTTCGTGGTTTTCGGTCTCACGACGGATCCAGCGAGCATTCCGCCCGTCCTGACCTGGGCCATCGTGCTGGCGATCGTGACGACGGCATCGAAGATCGCCACCGGATGGTGGGCCGCGAGCCGCCACGGAGTGGCGCGGATGGGTCGCGCGCGTGCGGGCGCGGCCTTGGTGGCGCGCGGCGAGTTCTCGATCGTCATCGCCGGTCTCGCGGTCGCGCAGAACGCGGTCGAAGCCGAACTGGCCGCGTTGGCGACCGCGTACGTGCTGCTCATGGCCGTCGTGGGTCCTACTGTCGCGCGTTTCGTCGAACCGATCGTCGAACTCCTGCAACGGCCACGGCCCGATCCCGAAGACGCCGGCAGGGACCCGTTCTTCACACCCTGATCCCGATACGCGACGTGGCAGGCTGGTGTCATGCAGATCGGCGTCGTATATCCGCAGTACGAACTCGGTGGCGATCCGGCGGCCGTCGGCCGGATCGGCAGAGCGGTCGAGGAACTCGGCTTCGACTACCTGCTTGCGTACGACCATGTCGTGGGCGCGGAACACGCGGATCGACAGCCGCCGCTGACCGGTCCGTACACGGAGCGGGACCCGTTCCACGACCCACTCGTGCTGTTCGCTTATCTCGCGGGCGTCACCAAGCGCATCAAGTTCGCGACGGGCGTCCTGATCTTGCCGCAACGGCAGACGGCACTCGTCGCACGCCAAGCCGCCGACGTCGATTTGCTGTCGGGTGGACGGCTGCGTCTCGGGGTGGGAGTCGGCTGGAGTTGCGTGGAATTCGAAGCGCTGGGCCAGGACTTTCACACCCGCGGCGCGAGGCAGGAGGAACAGATCGGGCTGTTGCGACAGCTTTTCACCGAGTCCGTCGTCGACTTCTCCGGACGTTTCGACCGAATCGACAGGGCCGCGCTGATACCGAAGCCGTTGCGGCGCATACCGATTTGGCTCGGCGGTAGCGGTGTGGCCGCGTACGACCGGGCGGCACGGCTCGCGGACGGATTCATCTTCTTACGCGGTGACATCGATCACGTCGTCGACAGATGGTCGCAGCTTCGAGAGCGCGTGCGCGGCCTCGGAAGGCAGGTCGACGATTTCGGCGGCGAATACGTCATACGTCCGGGCAACGACGTGATTGAACAAATCGAGGCGTGGCGTGCGGCGGGAGGAACGCATGTTTCGGTCGCGACACTCGGTCGAGGCTTCGACTCCGTCGACGCCCATGTCGACTTCCTCGCGTCCGTAGCCGAGGCTCTCGATTTGCAATCGTAGAACGACGAAACCCGCCGGGTGGGATCCCAGCGGGTTTCGAGTGAGCTTCTAGTCCAGGTAGTCGCGCAAGACCTGCGAGCGCGACGGGTGTCGCAACTTCGACATCGTCTTCGATTCGATCTGGCGGATGCGCTCGCGGGTGACCCCGTACACCTGCCCGATCTCGTCGAGGGTGCGTGGCTGGCCGTCTGTGAGGCCGAAGCGCAGGCGCACTACGCCCGCTTCGCGCTCGGACAACGTCTCGAGCACCGACTGCAGTTGATCCTGCAGCAGTGTGAACGAGACCGCGTCGACGGCGACGACTGCTTCGGAATCTTCGATGAAGTCACCGAGCTGGCTGTCGCCCTCGTCGCCGATCGTCTGATCGAGCGAGATCGGCTCACGCGCGTACTGCTGGATCTCCAGCACCTTCTCGGGCGTGATGTCCATTTCCTTCGCGAGCTCTTCGGGAGTGGGCTCACGGCCCAGGTCCTGGAGCAGTTCGCGCTGGATGCGGCCGAGCTTGTTGATGACCTCGACCATGTGGACCGGAATACGGATCGTGCGCGCCTGGTCGGCCATGGCGCGAGTGATCGCCTGGCGGATCCACCACGTCGCGTACGTCGAGAACTTGTAGCCCTTGGTGTAGTCGAACTTCTCGACCGCGCGAATCAGACCGAGGTTGCCTTCCTGGATGAGGTCCAGGAATGCCATTCCACGACCCGTGTAGCGCTTGGCGAGCGACACGACGAGACGGAGGTTCGCCTCCAGCAGGTGATTCTTCGCACGGTTGCCATCGCGGCAGATCCACGTGAAGTCGCGACGCTGGACCGGGGTGAGCTTCTCGCCCTTTTCGGCGAGCTCGCGCAACTTCTCGGTCGCGTACAGCCCGGCCTCGATGCGCTTTGCGAGTTCGACCTCCTCTTCGGCGTTGAGGAGTGCGACCTTGCCGATCTGCTTGAGGTATGCGCGGACGGAGTCGGCGGACGCAGTGAGCTCGGCATCTTTGCGCGCCTGGCGCAGCGCCTCGGACTCTTCCTCGTCCCAGACGAAGTCACCGGCGGACTTGTCGCCGGCCGCCGGTTCGTCGACAGCGCCGTCTTCTTCGGCATCTGTACCTACGGCGACAACTTCGACCACATCTTCGGCAACGAGGTCGGCCTCGGGAACCTCGAGGTCACTGATGTCTTCGAGGGCCTCGGGATCGACGTCCTCGGGGGCTTCACCGCTCGCCGGTGCGTTGGGGTCAGCTGCCTTCGCTGGAGCCTTCTTCGCCGGCGCCTTCTTTGCGGGAGCCTTCTTCGCAGCCACCTTCTTCGCGGGGCGCCGTGGCGCCGCGGCAACGGCTCCGGTGGCGGTCTCCTCGGGAGTCGATGAATCGGCGGTCTGACGGGTATTCGCGGCTACCACGTACGCCCTTTCGTGACGGTCTCGTGCGGCGTCACGCCAGAGGTTTTTCCGGCGGAGAGGTCTGTCGGGTTTCACCGGCCAAATGCCGGGCACTCACCATTGTAACGACCTATATGCGAAGCTACGGCCTGATCCCCGTCTCAGCTGCCATTGCCGCGCCGACAATGCCGGCGGTGTTGCGCAATTTTGCCGGTACAACCGGCGTCCGGTTGGTCAGCAGATGCAGCCATTGGTCCGCGTCGGCGCTGATCCCGCCGCCCGCGACGAAGAGGTCCGGCCACAGGAGATTCTCGATCGCAATCAGGACGCGGCTGACTTCGGCGGCCCAATCCTTGTACGACAGTTGTTGTTTCGTTCGCACCGACGCTGCGGCGCGGTGCTCTGCCTCCATCCCGTCGACCTGCATGTGCCCGAACTCGGTGTTCGGCAGGAGTTGGCCGTGGAACAGGATTGCGGACCCGATGCCCGTCCCGAAGGTCAGCAGAACCACGACGCCGTCTACGTCGCTTCCTGCGCCGAATTTGTCTTCCGCCAGGCCGGCCGCGTCGGCGTCGTTGAGCACGGTCACCGCGCTGCCACCGAGCGCCGCACCGAAGACCGCGTGCGTGTCGGAGCCGATCCAGGAGCTGTCCACATTCGCGGCGGTGCGCGCGATTCCGGCAGTCACGACGAGGGGCAGCGTCACACCGACCGGACCGGTCCAGCCGGCCTGGGCGACGAGGTCCGCCGCGGTGCGCGCGACCGCTGCGGGGGTCGCCGGTTGTGGGGTCGGAATCGTGATGATCTCGCTGGTGAGCGCACCGGTCGTCAGATCGACCGATGCGCCCTTGATTCCGCTGCCGCCGACGTCGATCCCGAAACCCTGCTCAGCCATGCGCGCATCCCGTCATTGGTCGCTTCGATCCAAGTTTGCAGCAAGTGTGATGTGTGATGCCATTGTCGAGTGCCGTCTTCCGAGCAATCGACGAGTTTTCCTGCTAGCCACCAGCTGTTCACGGTTGCCGTAGAGGTCGCGCAGGAAGCAGCGGCGTTTGTCCGTAACCGCCGGTCGGAGGTGTTCGGCGGGCATGGTGCCGAGCGCGTCGCCGCCGACGATGCGGTCGCGGCGAAGTCGACTCCTACCGACCCTGTCACGATCGTCGACACCGAGTCCGAAGCGCTGATCAGGCGACGAATCGCCGAACTACGGCCGGGTGACGCATTTCTGGGCGAGGAGGGCGGGCCGACGGGGTCGGTCGACGGCGTGCGGTGGGTCGTCGATCCGATCGATGGCACGGTCAACTTCCTCTACGGCGTCCCGGCTTATGCCGTTTCGGTGGCTGCGCAGGTCGACGGCAAGTCGGTCGCCGGAGCTGTCGTCGACGTCGCGCGCGGCGTGACCTACTGCGCCGAGCTCGGACATGGGGCGACGCGCATCGACGCCGACGGCACAACGGCGCAATTGCGCTGCACGCCCATCGAATCCGTGTCGATGGCCCTGGTGGCGACGGGATTCGCCTACGGAGCGGGACGGCGGGTCGAGCAGGGCCGCCTGATCGGCGAATTGCTGCCGCGCATCCGCGACATCCGACGGATAGGCTCCGCCGCGCTCGACCTGTGCATGGTTGCCGCCGGCGTCGTCGACGCGCACTACGAACACGGCCTCAGCCCGTGGGATTGGGCGGCGGGAGCTCTGATCGCCGCCGAGGCGGGTGCCGTCGTTCATATTCCTGGGCCGGACAGCACAAGCAAAGCCGGCGAGGTCACCGTCGCCAGCGCCCCCGGCATCGCAGCGGAGTTGACCGCGCTTCTCCGCGACATCGGGGCCTACGACGCGATTCCTGACTGAATCCTCGCGGACGGTAGCTCTCAGTTCGGCGTGGCGCGGGCGACACGCCGGGGTGCGCGGGCGAGTGGGCGCCTGTGGCGGGCGACGGGCTGGTTGACCGCCGCATTGGCCCAATCGACACGCCGGTGCGTCCGGGATCGACGCGCCGAGCAGGCGGTTACCGGAGCAACGCCCGAGCGGACGCCACAACAACAGCCTGGTGGGCCCGGGGACCGGCGTGGCGCGGGCGACACGCCGGGGTTTCTGGGCGAGCGGGCGCCTGTGGCGGGCGACGGGCTGGTTGGCCGCCGCATTGGCCCACTCGGCATGCCGGGCAGGGCGACACGCCCGCGACACTCCGTGCGGGCAGACGTAGCCCGGCCGAGCAGGCGGTTACCTGATCAACGCCCGAGTGGGCGCCGCAACAACAGCCTGGTGGGCCGGGGGATCGGCGTGGCGCGGGCGACACGCCGGGGTTTCTGGGCGAGCGGGCGCCTCTGGCGGGCGACGGGCTGGTTGGCCGCCGCATTGGCCCACTCGACACGTTTGGGCGTCCGGGATCGACGCGCCGAGCAGGCGGTTACCTGATCAACGCCCGAGTGGACGCCGCAACAACAGCCTGGTGGGCCGGGGTGCGTGGGCGAGTGGACGCCACAACAACAGCCTGGTGGGCCGGGGGATCGGCGTGGCCCCCTCGACACGCCCGTGCGCCCGGGCCCGACCCGCCGAGCAGGCGGTTACCTGAGCAACGCCCGAGTGGACGCCACAACCACAGCCTGGCGGGCGACGGGTGCAGCGAACCTACCCGCGCGACTCCGTCAGCACTTGGCCGTGCGGGCGGCGGCGAGGAGTTTGACGTCCTGGGGTGCAGGTGCGGTACCTACCGGCGGATCTTTGAGGGCGCGGAGAACTTCTTCGGCGTCCGAGTTGGGGGCGATTTTGTTGAAGTTGTTGCCCAGCGCGAGGTCGATGATGTCGTCCTGGCGCTGGTCCTCGATCAGTTCGGCGCAGGGCACGACCAGTTGCAAGGACGCCGCGGCGGCCCTGCCGTTGGCGCCGAAGCGGATCTGACCTGTGCATTCCATGTTGCCGTCGACGTAGATCGGGTCGTTGCCGACCTGCACGTCGGGCGCGCTGGCGAAGCCGTATTCGTTGAGTTGGGACGCGACGTGCGCGGCCTGGCCGGTTTCGCCGTTGGCGTTGAAGACTCGGACCTTCGTGGCCCACAGGGCCGCCGGTTCGACGTCGACCAGCGTCGCGTAGCCGACCCGCTTACCCAGAGTCGGGGGAGTGGGGTTCCCGGCAGCCGCGGATGCGGGAAGTCGCGGGCTGTTGCACGACATCGGTGCGGTGCTGGTCTCGTCCTTCGTCAGCGCCTGCGCCCAGACGAAGATGCCCAGCAGCGCAACCACCGCGACAAGCACCAGCCACGGAAGTTTGCGCCGCCGCGCGAACGGCCTGCCGTCTGCGTCGGTCGAGCTGCCGTCGGTGATCAGTGAAACCACAGGCGTTCCTTTCGTGGCCCAGCGGGGTCCGTGCGCAAGGCTCGGCGCCGCGCTGCACAATATCTGCGGACCCAACCTACAGCGCCGCGACGACACTGTGCCGCTACGTGGCGCAGCGCGCCGATTGGACGGTTGGGGTTGTGTGGAATGTCTCGAAGACCTTGTGTGTTGATGACGATTGTCGGACAGTTTCGACTCGATTAGGGATTGATCCATCAATCCTGGCTCGTTTTCCGCTATTGTCTGGCAGCCCCGGTCGATCAGCGGACCCGTTTCGCGAGTCGGTCGAGCAAGCAAGCTCGGGAGTCCGTTTCCCGGGCGCGGTTTCCGGGCACTTCCAGTGTGCGGAAAGCGTTGGACAACTGGCAGGGCACCTGTGCACCACCGGCGGTCTTACGAGGGTTTTCGGGCAATGGAGTTCGAGACCGCCTCGCGGGCCGGGCTATACGAATTAGGACGAGGGGAAGAGACATGGCAACCGACTACGACGCACCACGGCGTACGGAATCCGACGACGTTTCGGAGGATTCGCTCGAGGAGCTGAAGGCGCGGCGGAACGAAGCGCAATCTGCGGTTGTGGATATCGACGAGTCCGACACGGCGGAGTCGTTCGAACTTCCCGGCGCTGACTTGTCGGGTGAAGAGCTGTCCGTGCGCGTGATTCCGAAGCAGGCCGACGAGTTCACCTGTTCGAGCTGTTTCCTGGTCCATCACCGCAGTCGGCTCGCGAGCAACTCGGGCGGACAGCTGATCTGCACGGACTGCGCCGCATAGCGGTCAGTCCGGCCGTTGTTCCGTCGCCGCATGCAGGCCCAGCGCAGCGAGTAGCTGCGCTGGTTTTCGCGTGCTTATCAACCAGTAGGGCGTTGGGTCGTCCGCGTCGTCCAGGACGAGCAACGCCATTTGTTTGACCCATGGCCGGTGCTGGACGAACGCTGCGGGGTCCAGCTGACGTCCAAGCGCCGCGCTTTTCGCGCTCGCGGGTACCGGCGCCGCGCGCGATACCACGCTCGCGGGCAGATGGGCTCGCCCGACACCGAGTTCGGACCCGCCGTCGGCGCCCGGAGTCACCGTGACTGTCAGTCGGCTCAGCCAGACGAGGAACCACACCGGCAGCGGCATGATCACCAGATACGGCAGCCAGGCGCGGATTCCGGAAACGCCCATATGGATCTCCGCCGCAAGCAATCCGGCCAGCCCGAGGGCGATCGGCCACCACCACAAAGGCACCCAGAGCCGCTCCGAATAGAGCGGTGCAGGCTTGCCTGGCGCAACGTTGGCGGAGTCGAGCGATTCTTCTGACACGAGTCAAGCGTAACGACCGCACTCGGGCGCGTAGGCTCAGACCACGTGAGCGGTCTTTCTCCCAGTCTTCCAGCGATCGCCTTGGTGCGACTCGATCCTGATGCCACCATTCCCCGGCGTGCCCACGACGGCGATGCGGGTGTCGACCTGTGCTCGACGCAGGATGTCACCATCGAGCCGGGTGAGCGGGTCCTCGTCGGGACGGGGCTTGCGATCGCGCTGCCGATCGGCACTGTCGGACTCATCCATCCGCGGTCCGGTCTTGCTGCGAAATCCGGTCTGTCCGTGGTGAATACACCGGGAACGATCGACGCCGGCTACCGCGGCGAAATCAAGGTGTGCTTGATCAACCATGACCTGCGCACCCCGATCGTGCTGCGCCGTGGTGACCGGATTGCCCAGCTGGTGGTTCAGCGAGTCGAGCTCGTCGACTTCGTGGAGGTCACTTCGCTCGACGAAACGAGCCGCGGCGCAGGCGGATACGGGTCCAGCGGCGGGCATGCCAGTCTGGTCGACGGTGCGGTAGTGGTGCCAGGAAAAGGGGCGTAGCGATGTTCGGACGACGCAAGCGTCACAAGGGTGCAGACGAGTCGGCCACCGACGTCGTCGCTGCCGGGCACGACGAACCCGTCGAAGACGGCCCGTACGACTATGAGGACGTCAGCGAGCAGCTCGACGAGATCGCCAAGGAGCGCCTCGATTTGGGCTCGGTGATCGTGCCGGTGCCCGCCGGCGGTCAGTTGCAGGTCGAGATGGGCCCGGACGGCAAGCCCGCGGGCGTCCACCTCGTGACCGAGCACGGTCGGGTGACCGTTGCGGCCTACGCTGCTCCCAAGTCGCCCGGTCAGTGGCGCGACGTCGTCGGCGACCTCACCACGTCGCTCAAGGGCGACAACAACTCCGCGACGATCGAGACCGGCCCGTGGGGCCGTGAACTCGTCACGTCCACCCCGCAGGCAGACATGCGGTTCATCGGTGTCGACGGCTACCGCTGGATGGTCAGACTCGTCGCAGCCGGACCGAAGGGATCGGCTGACGACGGATCCCCGCTCGTCACTGCTGCCCGCGATATTTTGCGGCAGACGGTAGTCCGGCGGGGGACCGATCCGTACCCGGTCCGGACTGCGTTGCCGGTGCAGCTGCCCAAGCAACTCGCCGAGCAACTCGCTGCAGCGCATCAGCAGCAGCTCGCGGCCCAACAGGCCGCCCAAGCGGCTTCCAACACGCCCGTAGCGCCGCAGCAGGCGCCGCCGCCGCCGCGTCCGCCACGACGTGGCGCCGACGGCTCGGCGATGCAGCAGCTGCGTAAGTAGCAGGCTCGCTCAGGAGCCGATTCCGAGCCGATAGCCCGTCGAATCCAGCCCCGCTAGGGCCGCTCGACCGAGTGCGGTCGCGTCGAGGGCGATGTCGTCCAGCGTCGTATGGCCGATTCCGGCGATTCGAAGGTGGCTCGCCCACTCCTCGGCGACCGCTGTGGGGTGAACGAGATCGTCGGTTGCTGTGGCGATGCCCACAGGAACTCCGATTTCTTCCATCCGCGAGACGGTCGGTGCGACGTACGCCGCCGCCTCCTCGAGCGCGTTCGGGAGGTCGGGCCATTGCGACCGCCACGACCGTGCGAGCTCGGCGCCGAGCCAGTCCGGGCTGCCCGCACGCATGGCCGCTGTAACTGCTTCCAGGCCCTCTGAGCGCAGCTGGTGAGCCGTGAGGCGGGCACTGATCGCGGCGGGTGCATCGGGGGCGGCGGCGGTCCACGGTGGCAGTGCTGCGAGCACGGCGGCGACGTTCGAGCTGTGCTCGTATGCCCAGTTCAACGCCACCGCGGCACCGAGTGACACCCCGCCGGCGACGATCGGCCCGAATTGTGCGGCGGCCGCGTCCAGCGCTTCCAGGTAGCTCGCGACGACCCTGCGCGGGTCGGGTTCCACCGTGATGACGTCCAGTCCGCGGGCGCGCAGCGGTGCGCCGAACGCACGGCCGACGAAGTCCGCGTCGGAGCCTGTACCAGGCATGACTACCGCGACAACGGGGTACTCACTCGATTGCATCGATCGATCATGCCTGCCGTTTGCGACGGCGTTGCAGCCGAGTGGTTGAACGAACGCGATAGGTCTACAGTGGCGAAACGAAGGCACTTTCCGTGGCATGAGATCCGTGCGACGTACTGCTCAGGAGCGCGAAATGGCACCCGCAGCCGGATACTTTCGTCGGCTCACTCGCCGGCTGACCGAGGATCTCGATCAGCTCGATGCCGAGGAAATGGCAGAGACAGCAGATGCGTCGGGCGCATGCCGTGCGTCGGAGTGCAGTCGTGGCGACGAAGTGACGATGCTGGGACGTCTACGCAGCGTCGAGGCTTGCCCCAAGGCGGCCGGTGCGAGCATGGAAGCCGAGTTCTTCGACGGCACCGACGCGGTGACCCTCGTCTGGATCGGGCGGCGACGCATTCCCGGAATCGAGCCTGGCAAGACGGTGAAGATCCGTGGCCGCGTGGGTGACCGCGGCGGCGAGAAGGTCATCTACAACCCGTATTACGAGCTGCAGGGCACTACCTGATCCTTTTCGATTCCTGTTCCACATAGCAACTGTGGCACCCTCGTCTGGTGAGCACCGATAGACAGCAGCAGACCGTCCTCGAACAGCTCGGTGGAGTCAGTGGGCTGATCTATTCGACCCTGCCCGCTCTCGTGTTCGTTCCAGCCAACGGTCTGTGGGGTCTGACCGTCGCGATCTGGGTTGCACTCGGCGTGGCCACAGCGATCCTCGTGTGGCGCATCGTCCGCCGCAGCCCTGTGCAGCCGGCGATTTCTGGATTCTTCGGCGTAGCGCTCTGCGCTTTCATCGCCTACCGAACGGGAGATGCCAAAGGCTACTTTCTTTTCGGCATCTACAGCAGCTTGGTCTACGCCGGTGTGTTCGTCGTATCCATACTTGTCCGCTGGCCGCTGGTCGGCGTCATCTGGGGATTCCTGAACGGTCACGGCAACGCGTGGCGCAGGGAGCGCGCTGCGCTGATGGGCTACGACATCGCCACCGCGACATGGGCTGTCGTGTTCGGTGCCCGCTACGTCGTTCAGAGTTCGCTCTACGACAGCGACGAGACCGGTTGGCTGGCATTCGCTCGCATCGCCATGGGGTGGCCGCTCGCGGCGCTCGCGCTGGGAATCTCGATCTGGGCGGCACGCCGGGCCGACCGGTTGGCGCCGCCGGCGGCCGAAGCCGAACCGGCGGAGCAGGATTCGGTCGACGAACCGGCCGCGGGGGATAAAGCCCCCGGATAGTTGTGCCACCAGGACTGGGGGTGTGGCGTTACCACCCCTGGGGTGCCTGGTTGCGAGGACACCTTCAGCAGAGGATCGAAGCATAAACAGTCGTCGTCAAACGCGGCGTGGTGCGAATCGATTCTCTCGTCCGAAGGGGACCCCAGATGGCTGACGTGGCGACGACCAGGAAACTCGAGGCCTTGCTACCGCGTGCGGTCGCCGGGGAGGACCGGGCGATCGGGGAGATCATCGCAACGGTGCATCCGCTGATGCGGCGCTACTGCGCCAATCGTCTCGGTGCGCCCGGCGACCTGCAGGTCACCCCGGACGATGTCGCACAAGAGATCTGCATCGCAACGATCAGGGCGATCCCTCGCTACGAAGATCAAGGCAAATCGTTTCTTGCCTTCGTCTACGGCATCGCCGCAAACAAGGTCGCCGACGCGCGCAGGCGCTCGCAGTCGCATCCGCTGCACTGTGTCGAGGAGCTTCCCGAACAGATCTGCCCCGCGCACGGACCCGAGGAACTCGCATTGGCGGGTGAGCAGCGCGTGTACATCCGCAAGCTGATGGAAGTGCTGTCACCCAAGCACAAAGAGGTCCTCGTGATGCGTGTCGTCATGGGCTGGTCCGCGGCCCAGACTGCGGACGCGCTCGGTACGAGCGCCGGCGTCGTACGGGTCATGCAGCATCGTGCGCTGAACCGCCTGCGCGCGGAATTGCGGCAGTCGGCGCTCGCGGTCGCCTGACCGGCTCTCAGACGCCCACAGCGGCGCGTAGCTCGTCCTCGACCTCGACGGATGCGACGAAGAGCAGTTCGTCGCCGCCTTCGAGGGGTTCGTCGGCCTCGGGCACGATCACTCGGCCACCACGCAGGATGGTCACAAGCGCAGCATCGCGAGGCAGCCGCAACTTGCGGACCGCTTTACCCGCCAAACCGGTGTTCGCGGGCAACGTGATCTCGACCAGGTTTGCTTGACCCTGCCGGAAGGTCATGAGGCGCACCAGGTCGCCGACCGATACTGCCTCCTCGACCAGCGATGCGAGGATCCGCGGTGTCGACACGGCGACATCGATGCCCCACGAGGGGTCGAAAAGCCATTCGTTGCGCGGATCGTTCACACGCGCGACCACGCGCCGGGTGCCGAATTCGGTTTTCGCCAGCAGGCTCAGGACCAGATTGACCTTGTCATCACCCGTTGCCGCGATGACGACGTCGTAGCGCTCGAGCTGTGCGGCTTCGAGCGATGTCAGCTCACAGGCGTCCGCGTGTACCCAGCTGGCCTCGGGGACCGACGACGGGTCCACATGGGCGAGTTGGCGTTCCAGGAGCATCACCTCGTGATCGGCGCGAATGAGCTCGCGCGCTATCGAGCGGCCCACTGCGCCTGCGCCGGCAATCGCGACTTTCATCGGTGCCTTCTTCTCTGCTGTGTCATAGGTGCGGGTGTGTCATCGGGTACGGGAATCAGTTTTCGGGAGGGGGATTGCCGGCAAGCGCGACGGCTTCACCCACAGTTCCGGAAACCGCTGCGATGTAGACGGTGTCGCCAGCCTGGATCACTGTCTTGTTGGCCGGCAGTATGCCGTCGCCGAACCGGATCATGAACGCCACGCGGGAGCCGGTCGCCGATTGCAATTCGCCGACGGTGCGGCCGAACCAGTCCTCGTGCAGCGTCAACTCGGCGACGGCAACAGCGCCCGAAGGGTCACGCCATTTCGTGGTCTGGCCGTCCTGAATGAGCGTGTGCAGGAAGCGGTCGGTCGTCCACGGGACGGTTGCGACTGTCGGAATGCCCAGTCGTTCGTACACCGCGGCGCGTTTCGCGTCGTAGATACGTGCGACGACGCGCTCTACACCGAAGGTTTCGCGTGCGACGCGCGCGGAGATGATGTTCGAGTTGTCGCCCGAGGACACGGCGGCGAACGCCTGCGCCTTCTCGATACCCGATTTGATGAGGACATCGCGGTCGAAGCCCATTCCGACGACCTTGTGCCCGCGGAAGTCCGAGCCGAGCCGCAGAAACGCACTCGGGTCACGGTCGATCACCGCCACCTCGTGGCCGATACGCACGAGGGCACCTGCGAGGGATGAGCCGACTCGGCCACACCCCATCACGACTACGTACAACGGTGTACCCCTTCCTCGTCGACGGTCGTGCGCGAGACTCGCCCGTCGAACCGTACTCCCGATCTCCGAGGGCTGTGCAGCAACCTCGCCATCGGTTCGGCAATGCGGGAAAGGTCACACGCAGTCGCCTCCGCGTCGCGCATTCCGTCGCACGGCTTACGCTTTGCGGGTGTCGAAGCTCACGACCGCAACAAAGCGGCTGCTGCTAGGTAGACCCTTTCGCAGCGACAAGTTGGGCCACACCCTTCTTCCCAAGCGAATTGCGCTGCCGGTTTTCGCATCCGATGCGATGTCGTCGGTCGCGTACGCGCCCGAGGAGATCTTCCTCGTGCTGTCCGTCGCGGGCATCTCCGCCTACGCCTTCACACCGTGGGTCGGTCTTGCGGTCGCCGCGGTGATGGCGGTCGTGGTCGCGAGCTACCGGCAGAACGTGCACGCGTATCCGTCCGGCGGTGGTGACTACGAGGTCGCGACGACGAACCTCGGGCCGACCGCGGGACTGACGGTCGGTAGCGCGCTGCTGGTCGATTATGTGCTGACCGTGGCAGTGTCGATGTCGGCTGCTGCGTCGAATATCGGCTCTGCGATCCCGTTCGTCGCAAACCACAAGGTGCTGTTCGCCGTTGCTGCCATCGTGTTGCTGACGGCGATCAACCTGCGCGGTATCCGGGAGTCCGGGTTCGCGTTCGCCATTCCGACGTACGCATTCATCGTCGGCATGTTCATCATGTTGAGCTGGGGCCTGATCCGCATCTACGTGCTCGACGACGAGGTCGCGGCTGAATCCGCGGGCTTCGAGTTGCACGAGGAGCACGGACATCTGTACGGAATCGCATTCGCATTCCTGATAGCGCGTGCCTTCTCCTCCGGCTGCGCGGCGCTGACCGGCGTCGAGGCGATCAGCAACGGCGTACCTGCGTTTCGGAAGCCGAAGTCGCGCAACGCCGCGACAACTCTGCTGCTGCTCGGGACCATTTCCATCATGATGCTGATGGGCATCATCATGCTCGCCCAGAAGGTCGGCGTCGTGTATGCGAACGACCCCGCCGCGCAGCTCGAAGGGGCACCGCCGGGATATCAGCAGAAGACGTTGCTCGCGCAGGTCGCGCACGCCGTGTTCAGTGATTTCCCGCTCGGATTCTTCTTGATCACCGTGGTGACCGCGTTGATCTTGGTGCTCGCCGCGAATACCGCGTTCAACGGATTCCCGGTCCTCGGCTCGGTGCTCGCCCAGGACCGCTTTCTCCCGCGCCAGCTACATACGCGCGGCGACCGGTTGGCGTTCAGCAACGGCATCCTCTTCCTCTCCGGCGCCGCAATTGCATTCGTGGTCGTGTTCAAAGCCGAAGTCACCCATTTGATTCAGCTGTACATCGTCGGTGTATTCGTATCGTTCGTCCTCAGCCAGACCGGCATGCTCAGGCACTGGACCCGGCACCTGCGGACCGAAACCGATCCGTCGGCGCGCGCCCAGATGAAGCGCTCGCGGGTGATCAACGCGATCGGGTTGACCATGACCGCCGCGGTGCTCGTGATCGTCCTGATCACGAAGTTCCTTGCGGGCGCGTGGATCGCGATCGTCACGATGCTGTCGATCTTCGTCATCATGCGGTTGATTCGCCGGCACTACGACGCCGTAGGGCGGGAACTCGACGCCTACGAGTGGGACGGTGTGCTGCCGAGCCGCACGCATTCGATCGTGCTGGTATCGAAAGTCCACATGCCGACCAAACGTGCGTTGGCCTACGCGCGGGCCACGCGGCCGGACACGCTCGAAGCGATCACCGTCAACGTCGACGAACCCGACACCCGGGCGCTTGTCCGGCAGTGGGAGCGCAGCGATATCTCGGTGCCGCTCAAGGTGATCGAGTCGCCCTACCGCGAAATCACGAAGCCCGTCCTCGACTATGTCAAGCGCATTCGCAAGGACGCACCGCGTGACGTCGTGACGGTCTTCATCCCCGAGTACGTGGTCGGGCACTGGTGGGAACAAGTGCTGCACAACCAGAGTGCACTGCGCCTCAAGGGTCGGCTGCTGTTCGAGCCCGGCGTGATGGTCACGAGCGTGCCGTGGCAGCTGGCCTCGTCGGAACGGGCGCGCCGCGAAGGCTGGGAAGACGCTCCGGGTGCGATCCGGCGCGGTTACGACGACCAGAAATGAACTGGGTCGGGCAGCATTTCGAGGTAAGTCTCGGTAATCCGGGGCACGGCGGCTTCTGCGTCGCACGCCATGAGGGACGAGTCGTCTTCGTCAGGCACGGACTGCCCGGCGAGGTGGTGCGCGTGATGGTCACCGAGGACCGCGGCGGGTCGTTCTGCCGTGCCGACGCGGTCGACATCGTCGAGGGTTCACCGGACCGCGTTCCTGCGCTGTGCCCCGTCTCGGGGCCCGGCGGCGCGGGATGTTGCGATTTCTCCCACGCGACCCTCGAGGCTCAGAGGGCGATCAAGGCAGCCGTGGTGGGCGAGCAACTCGCTCGGCTGGCGGGGATCGACCGCGACATCGAGGTCGAGGACGTCCCCGGTACCGGTGACGGGACCGGGTGGCGTACGCGGTTGCGCCTCGCGGTCGACGACGACGGCCGGGCAGGCGTGCACGGCTATCGCAGTGCGCGGGTTATCGCGGATCTGCGTTGCCCGCAACCGGTTTCGGGTGCAATCGAGGGAATTGCCGAGCGGCAGTTCAAGCCTGGTGCCGAGTTGGAGGTCGCGGTCGACAGCGAGGGCGTCCGACATGTCATCGTCCTTGCACCTGCGCATGTGTCGAAAACCGGACAGCGCAGTCCCGGTCGCCGCGGAGCTATGGCCCGCCGGACCGCCTCGAGCAGCACGCGGTCACGGCGCATAGTGGTCGGCAGCGGGCGAGCGGTCCAGCGTGTGGGCGATCGTTTCTGGGGTGTCGATGCCGGCGGATTCTGGCAGGCGCACCGAGGCGCCGCACAGGCCTACTCGGACTGCGTGGCCGAGTGGGCGGACGCGCAACCGGGCAACATCGCGTGGGATCTATACAGTGGCGCAGGTGTTTTCGCGGCACGCCTGGCGGAACAGGTCGGCGTGGCTGGTTCGGTCGTCGCGATCGAGTCGTCTCGTCCCGCGGTTCGCGACGGCAACGCCGCGCTCGCCGACCTGCCCCAGGTGCGCTTCGTGCCGGAGCGTGTCGAGACGGCCCTCGCGGGCATCGAGTCGAGTCCTTCGACAGTCGTCCTCGATCCGCCCCGAGCGGGGGCCGGCCGCGACGTGGTCGCTGCTGTTGCGCTCCGACGTCCGCCGCGTATCGTCCATATCGGTTGTGATCCAGCAGCTTTCGCACGTGACGTCGCCTTGTACAAAGAGCAGGGCTACACCCTCGAACGGCTTCGGGCCTTCGATGCATTCCCCTTGACGCACCATGTAGAGGTCATCGGACTGCTGACCCGCTAGGTAGGATGATCCGGTCAGGCGACGACGGCGATCTCGTGGTTCGATGTGAGCGCCGCGGCACCGTTCATGCCGTTTTCCTCGTCCAGGACGCGCAGGTCGGCCTTCGTGACGAGTCGCGACGACACAGCGAACTCCACAAGCCGGGCACGGCGGTTGGAGGCCAGTTTCCCTGGGGTGCCGTGCAATCCGCGCACACCGAGCGCCGCGAACTTCTCGCAGACGTTGTCGAGCTTTCGGTTGAACTTCGTCATCGGCCACCCGAGACGGGCCGCCGCGACCGCTGAACTCGGGATCGCGCTCGCGGTCACGCCGTCGCGGATCAGTAGCGGCTCGGCCAGTGCGACGATTACTGCGAGTTGTGACGAGGTGAGAATCGGTGTGCCGATGGTCGTTTCGCCGAACCGCGAGTCGGGCCGCGGCGTGGGGGAGTGGACATCATCGGTGTGGATCGAGAGCTCGTAAGTCGTCGGCCCGGCCGAGACCACTACTGTCGTGACACCGAAAACCAACGGAATCCGCGTACCCGGCACGAGGACCGCCTGAAATCCGGAGTCTTCGGCCGATACCGTCGCGGGCAATCGCTGGCCGGTGTTCGTGAGCCACCACATTCCGGAATCGAAATGCAGTGCCAGACAACGGCGGTGCAGGTACCGGTTGTCGTCGATATCGAGGTCGGCGTGCCTGCCGATGTGAAAGACGCTGTCCGCATCGACAACATGCTGTTCGCCGCAGTACTCGACGCGTGCGCGCGCGAGCTTGTCTGCCACTGTGTTTCGCATGCGTCAATGGTCGCCGATGGCGCAACTCTCGGACAGATACCCAAGGGTCAGGGTTGCCACCCCGTCAGTGCGTGTTGAGTGCGGCATCGACCGCGACCACGAACAGCTGCGCCAGCTCATCGATGAACTCGTCGCGCGGCAGGTCGATTGCGCCCGACAGCCAGTGACCGCACGCCTCCGACATTCCGCCGATGACGATCGACGCTGCCAACTGCACGCGGGTGAATTCACGCGCGGTCGGTGGGCGACGCGCCGCGATCGCCTGTTGCGTCGCGTATTCGGTGAAACGCCGGGTGGAGTCCGCTCTGTGTGCGGTGATCGCGGCGCTTCCGCTTGCCTCCGCGAACACACGCGCTTTGCGCGGATCCGATGCGCAGAACTCGACGAACACCGCCATTGCCGCCCGTGCGCGGGCGAGCAGGTCGTCCTCGGGTTGCGCCTCCGCAGCGAGCCGGGCGCGCCCGAAGAACTCGTCGAAAACTGTGTCGTATAGCGCGTTGACGAGCTCGTCTCGATTGCGGAAATGCTCGTAGAAGTAGCGCTGGGTCAGGTCGGCGCGCTCGCAGACTGCCGTCATCGTCAGCTTGCGCAGACCCACGGCACCAGCCACATCGAAGGCGGCTTCGATGAGGTCCTCGCGGCGCTGTGCGAGCCGTTCCTCGGCGCTCACGCCGCGAAACGGGCGAACCACGGTCGGCATGTATTCAATCTTGACATACAAGTGTGTCAAAGTTCACTATCGAAGTACTTGTTGACACAACGTCGTGTCAACAAGTGCCACCTCGGAGGAGGCACTATGTCGACGTTCCTTGCAGACGGTCCCGCTGCTGCTCCAGCGGGGAGTGGACTGCGGTCGATACCCGGCAATCGGGGCTTGCCGTGGATCGGTGAGACGTTCGAATCCATGCACCACCCGATGGAATGGGCGACGCGCAGGTACGAAAACTTCGGCCCGGTTTCCTGGACCACGTCGTTCGGCATCACGACCGTGTCGATGCTGGGGCCCGACGCGTTCGACACCGTGATGATGAACCGCGACAAACACTTCGCGAGCGGTCCGTTCTGGAACTTTCTGATCGGGCCGTTCTTTCATCGCGGCCTGATGCTGCTCGATTTCGACGAGCACCTGTTCCACAAGCGCATCATGCAGCAGGCGTTCACGAAGACTCGTTTGACGAGCTATCTCGACGCTATGAACCCGACCATCGACGCCGCGATGGACCAATGGTCCGAAGGCGACCTGCGGGCGTTTCCAGCGATCAAACAGATGACGCTCGACGTCGCGACGCGGACGTTCATGGGCGCCGCGCTGGGCGGGGACTCGGACCGCGTCAACCGGGCGTTCATCGACTGCGTTCGCGCCGGTACCGCATACGTTCGCTTCCGCGTGCCTGGCTTGCGATGGTCGCGCGGACTGACCGGTCGTCGGGTGCTGGAAGACATGCTGCGCAAGGAGATCCCGGCTAAACGGGCCGGCAACGGCGACGATCTGTTTTCGGCGCTATGTCACGCAAAGAGCGAGGATGGGCATAGCTTTTCCGACGACGACGTCGTCAACCATATGATCTTCCTGCTCATGGCTGCGCATGACACGACCACCATCACGATGTCGATGATGATGTTCTACCTCGCCAAGCATCCGGAGTGGCAGGCCAAGTGCCGAGCTGAGAGCCTTGCGCTGGGTAAGTCGAGCCTGGACTACGACGACCTGGACAATCTTGTGTCGCTCGATCTCGTGATGAAAGAGTCTTTGCGACTGGTCCCGCCTGTGGGTTCGATTCCGCGCGCAACCGTCGCCGACACCGAAGTGATGGGCTACTTCATTCCGGCCGGCACGTTTGTCAGTGTCATGCCCGATTTCACGCACCATATGCCGCAGTACTGGAACGAGCCGAGGAAGTTCGATCCAGAGCGCTTTTCTGCCGAGCGGCGCGAGGACAAGGTGCACAAGCACGCGTGGGTGCCGTTCGGTGCGGGCGCTCACAAATGCATCGGACAACATTTCGGTGGCATGCAAGTCAAAGCTGTGATGCACAAGATGCTGCAGAACTTCGAATGGAGCATCGAACCCGGCTATCGATTGCGCCTCGATCACACGTCGTTGCCCCGGCCCAAAGACGGATTGCACGTCTGTCTGCACCGACGTTCGTAGACGGTCCCTGACTGTGCGGAGTTGACTATCTCACAAAGCCTGTTACCGCTGGTACCGGGTATGTGAGAATTCCTCGACCCCGCACGCGTAGCCAGGAGCCAGTAGTGAATCTCGTCGAAACTCTGAATACAGCCACGAGCAACGCGTGGGCCCTGTTGTTCGGCGGCGGACTCGAGCCGTATACGCCCGCTCCTTCCACAGTTCTGTCCGACGAGCCGCACCGGTTGCTGCGTCGTTACGGCGATCCCGAGACGCGCGTAGGCACGCCGGTCCTGATGGTGCCGCCCTTGGCCGCCCCGGCAACGTGCTTCGACCTGCGTCCCGGCCAGAGCCTTGCAGAATTCCTGCTCGATTCGGGACGCACGCCGTACCTCCTCGACTACGGCACGATCTCGTACGCCGACCGTCGACTCGGCTTCGAGGAATGGTTCGACGACATCATCCCCGGCGCGATACGGCAGGTCTCCGCAGACAACAACGGTGAACCGGTCGACGTGGTCGCGTGGTGCCTCGGCGGCACGATGACGCTCATGACGGCCGCAGCCCACAACGACCTCCCGATCCGGTCGATTGTCACTGTCGCGACTCCGATCGACTACGGCAAGCTGCCCAATCTCGCCCCGATCCGCAGGTTTGCCCGGCTGACCGGCGGTTTCGAGGGAACGCTGCTCAGCCGACTCGCGGGCAGCATCCCGAGTCCGGTGGTGCAGGCGAGCTTCCGAGCCACCGCGATCGAGCGCGAAATCAAGAAGCCGTGGTTCATCGCGTCGAACCTGCATCAGACCGAGAAGCTGGTCCAGATGGAAGCGATCGAGCGATTCATGGGCATGATGCCCGCCTACCCGGGCCGCCTCTACGGTCAGCTCTGGGGACGCATCATGGTTCGCAACGACCTTGCGAAGGGGCGGCTCAAACTGGGCGACCGGACCATCGACTTCTCGAACATCGACGTTCCTGTGCTCGCGGTAGCGGGCACAGGCGACGCGATCACATCGGTCGAGTCTGCGCGGAAGATCGTCGAGATCCTGTCGGGTGCGCCGACTGTGCAGTTCGAGGAAGTGCCCGGCAGTCATCTCGGTGTTCTGGCCGGGCCGGCCGCGAAGGACACGACCTGGCCGCACATCGATAAGTTCCTCGCGGCCTGATCAGCGCAACCGGCAACCGACCAGTACGTCAAGTCTTCCTGTTGTACAGCCACATCGAGATCGGTCCGAACACCGCAACGAACCCGGCGCTCCAGCCGAACACGATGAGGAGATCGTGAAACTCGACCGAGCCTTGCATCAGACCGCGCGTGGCGGTCACGAGATGGCTGATCGGGTTGACGTTCACGAACGCCTGCAACCAGCCGGGCATCGTGCGCGGGTCGACGAAGATGTTGCTCGCGAACGTCAGCGGGAACAGGATCATCATGCTGACGCCCAAAACGGCCTGTTCGGTACGCATGATCATCGCCAGCATCGTCCACACCCACGAGATGCTGAACGAGAACAGCATCAGCAGCGCGGCGCCCAGCAGCACGCCGATGACGCCGCCGTGCGGTCGGAAGCCGATGATCAGGCCCAGGACCAGGGAGATCGTGATCGCGATCGTGTACCGCACGATATCGCCGAAAAGCGCTCCCACCAGTGGTGACGGTCGCCAGATCGGCAACGACCGGAACCGGTCGAACACGCCCTTCTCAATGTCTTTGTTGATGGTCAGGCCGGTGTACATCGTGATCATCACGATCGTCTGCACCAGGATGCCGGGCAGCAGGTACTGCACATACGCCTCTGTCGACCCGGCCAGCGCACCGCCGAAAAGGTAGGTGAACATCAGCGTGAACATGATCGGGAACATCGTCACGTCGAACAGCTGCTCGGGGACGTGCTTGATCTTCAGCAACGCCCGCCATGCGAACGTTATCGACGTCGAGAAAGCCGAGGGGCGTGCCGGCCGCGGACCGGACGCGAGCACTTTCGCGACCGCGGAGGTGTCGAGCGAGCCCGGTTGTGACGGTGGCTCTTTGGTGGTCGTGATGGTCATCGCGCCGTCTCCTCGGCAAGTTCGGTTTCGGGCTCTACGTGTTTGCCGGTCAGGGCAAGGAACACCTCGTCGAGGCTCGGCTGGCCGAGAGCGAACGTGGCGATGTCGATGCCCGCGTCGTGCAGTGCGGGCAGTGCACCCGCGACGACGCGCGGATCGGTGACGCGCGCGGTCATCGCAGCGGGATCGGACTCTTCGACGACCTCGACCTCCAGGACACGCCGCAGGATCTCTGCCGCATCGCCTCGCCGGACCTGGTCGGCGACGCGAACGTGGAGTGCGCCCGCCCCCACCGACGCCTTCAGCTCGCCGGAGGTGCCTTCCGCGATGACTTTGCCGTGGTCGATCACGGCGATGCGGTCGGCAAGGTGATCTGCTTCGTCGAGGTACTGCGTCGTCAGCAGGACTGTGGTGCCGCCCGCGACGAGCGCTCGCACAATCTCCCAGACCTGATTGCGACTGCGCGGATCGAGACCTGTCGTCGGCTCGTCGAGGAAGATCAACTCAGGCGTCACGATGATGCTGGCGGCGATATCCATGCGCCGGCGCATGCCACCCGAGAACGTCTTGACCTGGCGACCACCTGCCTCGGTGAGATCGAATGCGGACAACAGTTCGTCGGCACGCGACCGGGCGGCGGCGCGCGAATAGCCGTAGAGCCGCGATAGCAGTACCAGGTTCTCGGTTCCGGTGAGATCCTCGTCCAGCGACGCGAACTGACCGGTCAGCGAGACCTTCGCACGGACCTCCTCGGGCTCGGCAGCCACGTCGTGGCCGAGTACCGTCGCCCGTCCGCCGTCTATCGGTAGCAGCGTGGCGAGCATCCGGATGGTCGTCGTCTTCCCGGCGCCGTTGGGGCCGAGGACGCCGTAGACGCCGCCGCGCCGAACCTCGAGGTCCACGCCGTCGACCGCTGTATTGGTGCCGAAGCGTTTGATCAACCCCTCGGTGTGGATAGCAAGTTCACTCATGTCTGTCCGCCCCTTTCGTACCTGCCCATGAATCGAGTCTCCCACCGGCCACCGACAGGAAATAGGACAAATGAGAACTTGTTGACATCGTACACATATAGCAGGGCGGCGCAATCGATTTATTGCTCAGAAGTTGCGGGCCGGTCCCGTCAGCGCCTCGATCACGGCTCCCATCTGCGCATACGCTCCTGCGGCCAGGTTCTCGAGCAGTCTGAGCTTCACAGCAGGGGCGGCGGTTGTGAGCGCGGTGAATCGCGACCGCGGCACAAGCGCGAGCCGCACCGGCGTATCTGCGCGGATGTCGTAGCCGAACGGCATACCGCCGAGTAGTTGCATCTCGCCGAACGACATGCCCGCCGACAATGTGGTGATGCGGTGCGACATCCCACCGCCGTCGGCGGCCAGCGTGCTGACCTGACCTTGCAGGATCAGGAACAAACCAGGACTCGAAGAATCGCGGCGAACGACGAACTCGCCGCGCGCGAAGGTCCGCTGCTCGATCTCGTCGGTCAACGACTCGACCTGCTCCGGCGTCAGGCCCGCGAGCATCGGGTGCGCAGCCAAATCGACGCGCTGCGGCTGCCGATCGACCGAGCAGTATCGGTCGAGAAGGACCTCCTCACACCATTGCTCGGCCGCATCGAGGTCGACGAACACGCGCCCCGCGGAATTGCCAGGAACGAGGCTCGAGGTCGTGTGACCGAACAACCCTTCGGGATCGACGAGCGCGGCCTCGCAGCCGCGTGTTGCCAGCGCCGAACGCATGTCTTCGAGCATTCTGCGGGCGACGCCGCTGACGTCGTCGACGCGGCGCACGTCGAGGATGAGCGCGTCGAGTCCATCGCCCTGGGCCGTCACCGCGCGAACCGCCGACTCCGCGCCTGCGAACAGCAGGTCGCCGTGGAGTTCGTAGATCCGTGCGCGTTGTCCGTATCGACGAAGGGTCGCGCGTTCGGTGTCGGTGCGGCGCCGCCGCGACGGTGCGTCCGAGATCGCGTAGCTCGATCGGATCGCCGCCCGCGCCGCGCGCGTGACATGCAAGAAATGGAGCTCCAATCGGGCCGACAACTCGCGGCACGCCTGGACGCCGCGGACGCTGTTGCCGTGCGAATCGAGCCGGGGCGAGTAGACCGCGATCCCGATCTGGCCTGGCAGCACAGCGAGAACCCCACCGCCGACGCCGCTTTTGGCAGGCAGTCCCACTCGCGCTACCCAGTCGCCGGCCGCGTCGTACATTCCGCACGTCGTCATGACGCTGAGGACCTGTTCGATCAGTTCGGGCGCCAGAGCGCGTTCGTGGGTCAGCGGGTTGACGCCGTTGTTCGCGAGCGTGGCGGCCATGACCGCGAGGTCGCGGCACGTGATGTCGATCGAGCACTGCCGGAAGTAGAGGTCGACGGCGCGCTCCGGATCGTCGGTGATGATGCCGAAGGATCGGAGCATGTGTCCGATGGCCCGGTTGCGATGGCCTGTCCGTGCTTCGGAGGCATAGACGGCCTCGTTCATGCTCAGCGCACGGCCCGCGTAACGGGAGTAACAGGACCTGAGACGCTCGTAACGTTCGGCCTGATCCCTGCCCTTGATCAATGCTGCCGATGTGATCGCGCCGGCATTGATCATCGGATTCCGCGGGCGTTCGGTGACGGGGTCGAGGCTGATCTCGTTGAATGGTTCGCCGGACGGCTCGACGTCGATCTTCTCGGCCACCGCCGCCAGTCCGCGGTCCGCGAGAGCGAGGCCGTAGGTGAGCGGCTTCGAGATCGACTGAATCGTGAATTCTCTTCGGGCGTCGCCCGATTCGTATACGTAGCCGTCGGCGGTCGCGATGCAGAGAGCGAAGCCGTCGGCCTCCACGGCGGCCAGCTCCGGGATGTAATCTGCGAGCGCGCCCGCCCGGTTTTCCGCGCACAGCGCGAACACTTCCGCGATGATGCCGTCGACGACGTTGCGCATTCGATCAACCTATCGATCGGACGGTGCGTGAGGTCGCGCGCGTCGGGATTCACTGTGATCCTCCACATAAACTGCGGCATAATGAGCGGGCAGTGCCTGGCGCCACAGTCGGGCCGCGGAAGTCTCCGTAGACTGGCGAGAACGATTTGCCAGCAGGCTCGGTAGCGAGCATCGGAAGCGTCCGGAGGGAGCGGTTCGTTGGGTGTACTTGCCCGGGTCGACCAGCCCGCAGATTTGCGCGGGTTAGCACCAGCGGAGCTGACCGAACTCGCAGCTGATATTCGCGATTTTCTCGTACACAAGGTCTCGGCGACGGGCGGGCATCTGGGGCCGAATCTCGGCGTCGTCGAGCTGACGATCGCCTTGCATCGCACCTTCGATTCGCCGAACGACGCGATAATTTTCGACACCGGGCATCAGGCGTATGTGCACAAGATCCTGACCGGCCGCAAAGACCGGTTCGACACGTTGCGCAAGCAGGGCGGACTGTCCGGTTACCCGAGCACGGCGGAGAGCGAACACGACTGGGTGGAGTCGTCCCACGCGTCCGCGTCGCTTTCCTACGCGGACGGTCTCGCCAAGGCATTCGAGCTGACCGGTCAGCAGCGCCACGTCGTTGCCGTCGTCGGCGATGGTGCCCTCACCGGAGGCATGTGCTGGGAAGCGCTGAACAACATCGCCGCGGGCAAGAAGCGGCCGGTAGTCATCGTCGTCAACGACAACGGTCGCTCCTACGCGCCGACGATCGGCGGGCTGGCCGACCGACTGGCGGCCCTCCGGCTACAGCCCGAGTACGAGCGTCTCCTCGACAGCAGCAGAAAATTCGTGCAGCGAATTCCGTACATCGGCCTGTCCGCGTATTCGGTGTTGCACGGGATCAAGGTCGGTCTCAAGGATGCGATGAGCCCGCAGGTGCTCTTCGCCGATCTCGGTATCAAATACCTCGGACCGGTCGACGGGCACGACCAGACCGCGCTGGAATCTGCGCTTCGCCGCGCGAAGGATTTCGGTGGACCGGTCATCGTCCACGCAGTCACGCGCAAGGGGATGGGGTACGCACCGGCCGAGAACCACGAGGCCGATCAGATGCACGCCTGCGGCGTCATAGACCCGCTCACCGGCCTGGCTACGAGCACCGCGGCGCCGGACTGGACATCGGTGTTCTCGGCCGAGTTGATCAACCATGGCGCCAAGCGCAAAGACATCGTCGCAATAACTGCGGCAATGGCGGGCCCGACCGGGCTCGCCGCGTTCGGGGACCACTTCCCGGATCGGATGTTCGACGTCGGCATTGCCGAGCAGCAGGCTGTGGCTTCGGCGGCCGGCCTCGCGCTCGGCGGGATGCATCCCGTGGTCGCGATCTATTCGACGTTCCTCAATCGCGCGTTCGACCAGCTCTTGATGGATGTCGCGCTGCTCAAGCTCCCCGTGACGCTCGTCCTGGATCGGGCCGGTGTGACCGGTCCCGACGGTGCGAGCCATAACGGCATGTGGGACTTCTCGTTGCTCGGCATCGTGCCGGGCATCCGGGTCGCCGCGCCGCGTGACGCGTCGACGCTGCGCGAAGAACTCGGCGAAGCGCTCGCCGTGACCGACGGCCCGACTGCTATCCGGTTCCCGAAGGGTGCCGTTGCCGAGGACATCTCGGCTGTGGACCGGATCGACGGCGTCGACGTCTTGCGTATGCCCCCGGAGGGCCACGGAGACGTGCTGATCGTGGCGGTCGGCTCGTTCGCAGCGATGGCATTGCAGACCGCGGAACTGCTCGCCGCCCAGGGCATCTCCGCGGCCGTGGTCGACCCGCGCTGGGTCCTGCCGATCCCCGAGGCGATCGTCAAGCTCGCCGAGGAGTTCAAGCTCGTTGTCACGCTCGAAGACGGCGGCATTCACGGTGGTATCGGCTCGACCGTCTCGGCTGTGCTGCGTGCCGCCGGTGTCGACGTGCCGTGTCGGGATTTCGGTGTGCCGCAGCGATTCCTGGACCACGCCTCGCGTGACCAGATCCACCGCGAACTCGGTCTGACCTCCGACGAACTAGCTCGCCGGATCGGCGGGTTCGTCGCCGGCGCCTGAGTCCGCAGCCGCTGACGCTGCACCCTGCAACGCCGGCGCCAGGGCCGGCACGGCCAGTTCCCGCTGCCATGGGCGCGCCGACCGTTCGGCCAAAAACTCGTCGATCGCAGTCGTGCGGTCCGCCAGGCTGTTCGAGTAGTCCAGGCCGTCCCAGCAGAGCCGCCGCAAGAGGTCGGGGAGCAGCAGGTTCTCCACCGGGATATCGACCTTTTCGCTCACCTCACGCATCGCGGCGCGAGCGGCGTCGAGGCGGTTCGCGGCGGCTGGATCGCGACGCGACCAGCGGTTGATCGGCGGGGGACCGTCGAAGGGCTGCGCGGTCGGCGGCAGTTCGCTCGCAGGCAACGCCGCCGCTTCGCGGATGGCGTCGAGCCACAGCCGCGACGACTTGCGCTGCCGGGGACCGCCGAATACGGGCAATCGACGAAGTTCCTCGATTGTCTTGGGTTGGGCAACAGCGGCGGAAACGATTGCAGAGTCGGGCAATACCCGGCCGGGTGCGATGTCGCGGTCGGCGGCGACGCGGTCTCGGGTCTGCCACAGTGACCGCACCGTGGCGAGCTGAGCCGACTTCTTCAACGTGTGCAGGCCCGACGTCCGCCGCCAGCGATCGGCCTTCGGTTTGGGCGGGCCGAGGGTGCGGATGTACTCGAATTCCTGTGCGGCCCAATCCGATTTGCCTTGGTCGTCGAGCTCCTTGACCATGGCCTCGCGTAGCTCGAGGAGCACCTCGACGTCGAGCGCGGCGTAGTTGAGCCACGCGTCGGGCAGGGGCCGCGCGGACCAGTCCGCGGCGCCGTGGCCCTTCTGCAGCCCGAGGCCGAGCGTGTACTCGACGATTGCCGCGAGACCGACCCGCTCGAACCCGGCGAGTCGACCGGCCAGTTCGGTGTCGAAGAGCTTCGCTGGGGCGAGCCCGAGTTCGGCCAGGCAGGTGAGGTCTTGGTCGGCGGAGTGCAGGATCCACTCGAGGCCGTTGATTGCGTCGGCGAGCGGCGCCAGCGCGTCCGGAATCGGAATCGGGTCGATCAGGAAGGTCCCGGCACCGGCGCGTCGCAATTGGATGAGGTACGCGCGACCGGAGTAGCGGAAACCTGATGCGCGTTCCGCGTCGACAGCGAGCGGACCGGTTCCGCCAGCGATCGCAGCAGCGGCATCGGCAACTCCGCGGGCTGTCGTGATGACAGCGGGAACGCCGTCGGCAGGCGCTAGCAAAGGCTGCGGCGCAGGCCGTACCGGCTCTGCGTCGACCTCGCCATCGATGTCCGACACATGGACGACATTACGCGACGACCCAGCGTGCGGTGATCATGGACGTGGTCGTACAGCGCCGCCGAGAAACGTCGACAGGACTCCACGAGCACCGCGAACCGCGAGACATTTAGAACGTGTTCTAGTTACGATGTCGGCATGGTGAACCTCGCGACCGTTGCCCCCGTTGGAAAACTGCCGGTGGGGGAGATGGTCGAACTGCCCGGCCGCGGCAGTACCTATGTCGTCGATACCGGCGATACCGGCGCGTCCGGGCCGCCGTTGATCCTGCTGCACGCGATGGCGTGCACCGGTTTGCTCACCTGGTACCCCGTACTCGGTGACCTGGCCAAACGTGGTCGCGTGGTCGTATTCGATCAACGCTGGCACGGTCGCGGGATCAGGTCGGCAAGGTTCTCACTCGACGATTGCGCCGACGACGTCGTCGCCGTCGCGGACGAACTCGGCATCGACAAGTTCGTCGTCGTCGGTTACTCGCTGGGGTCACTCGTTTCGCAGCTCGCCTGGAAACGCCATCCGGACCGGGTCGCGGGCATGGTCCTATGTGCGTCGACGACCACCTTCCGCGAACTACCGCGCGAACGACTCATCCTGGAGGGAATGAGCCGCGCGGTCGGACGTCTGCATCTGCGGCCGAGCCGAGTGTCCACCGACGAAATCACCGACCCCACGGGCGACCGAAAATGGGCGTTGGGTCAGTTTCGGCAGACCAGTTACGGCGCGATCAGTCGGGCCACCGCGGAGGTCGGCAAGTTCGACTCGAGCCAGTGGATCGCCGACGTCGACGTGCCGACGGCTGTGGTTGTCACTGCTCGTGACAAAGCGGTGCCGCCGCGTCGGCAGCACTTCATTGCCCAGCAGATCCGCAATGCGACGGCGTACGAAGTCGACTGCGGTCATGCGTCGTGCGTGATGGCCGCCGACGAGTTCAGGTCTGGGCTTTTGCCGGCTTGCGCTTCGGTGACTTCGCGCGTGCCGCGCTGAGCAACTCCTCGAGCGCCTCGGGAAACGCGTCGGCGAGCGACCACAGGTTCGGCACCAGTTCGCTGCACGCGATGAGTCCCACATTGAGCTGATTCTCGAGGGACAACACGGTGACGGTCAACCCGGCACCGTGGAAGACCGGGCCCAGCGGGTACATCGCCGTCACGCGTGCGCCGAGGAAGTACAGCGGCATCGGTGGCCCCGGGACGTTGGATACGACCAGGTTGTGGATGACGGGGTGACGGTCCGCGAGGCGCAATTTCGAATAGAGCCGCATCGCGACCCCGAACGTCGCGGGACCGGCGAACTGGCTCCAGTCCTGGAGCATGTTCGCGTCGATCGCCTGCTGGTGCAGTTTCGCGATGACGTTTGCCTCCGCGATCGCGGTGAGCCGCTCGGCGGGGTCGTCGATATCGGTCCGCAGCTGGCTGAACATCGAGGACACCTTGTTGGTGCCCGGTCGATTGGACTTCGCGTGGACCGACACCGGTACGACGGCTACGAGCGACGATTCGGGCAGCTCGCCTCGATCCTCGAGGTACATGCGGAGTGCGCTCGCGACGAGAGTGAGGACGACGTCGTTCACTTTCGCGTCGAAGGCCTTCTTGACAGTCTTGACCTCGCTGAGGTCGAGTTGGGCGTACGCGATGCTGCGGTGACCCGTGATCGTGCCGTTGAACGATGTACGCGGCGCAGTGAACGGGGCAGGCATCGCATCGCCGCGCCGCGCTCGTGAAATCCATTGCGGCAGAACAGGTACTGCGCCGGGGAGTAGCTTCGCCAATTGGAATGGACGGGCTGCGACCCCGAGCAGTCCGCCGACTGCCAACTCGAGGGTGCTGGCTCCGCCGGTCTCCCGCGCGGTGCTCGGGTCGGGCGCGGGGGCGTCCGGCTCGAGGCTGCACAGTTGGGACATCACGCTTGCGCCCGTAGCGCCGTCGACGCCCGCGTGATGCATCTTGGTCATGATGGCGATGCGGCCATCGGCGAGTCCTTCGACGACCCACATCTCCCATAGCGGGCGGGACCGGTCGAGCGGCTGGCTGGCGATGTGCCCGCACATTTCTGCGAGCGCCTCACGGTCGCCCGGTGCGTGTACCGAGACCCTGTGGCAATGGCGGTCGATATCGAAGTCGGTGTCGTCGATCCAGACCGGGTGATCGAGGTTGAGTGCCGAGTCGTGCAGTTTGCGGCGGAACGCGGGAATGAGTCGCGTGCGCTGGCCGAGTTCCTGCTTGAGTGCATCGAAGCTGTAACCGCCGGGGATAGTCGATGCGTCGAGTTCGATGAGCCCGCACACGTTCAGCAGCTGCGTCGGCGTCTCCATGTAAAGGAAGCTGGCGTCCAGTCCGCTGAGTCGTTCCATGTCGACAATACTAGAACGTGTTCTAGAATTTTGCACACGAAAGCGCAAAAGCAGTGGTGGAAGGCCATCTGGCGAATGTTCGCAGCGCGCGGAAAAGTTCACTCGCGGCAGTGTCGAACGTGACCAATCTACCGCCACGAGGTCACGCTCCTTCTGGCATTTCGTCTCGATTCAGACTCGACCTGTAGACGATTCTTGTTTTAGTCGTATAGACTAAAACTATGAGAGCGACGACAGAGGCAATCGCGGCTATTACGGAAGCCCGGACTCCCGAAGATTTGTTCGGGGTCGGCGCCGGAACATCCGACGCCGTCCGCGCCGCGAAGCGGGCCTTCCACAGGCTGGCGTTTCTGGTGCATCCAGACCGGGTCGCCCATGGCGAGAAGGTCGCAGCGGCCGTCGCGTTCACCCGCGTCGCCGAGCTTTACGAGCGTTGGCAGGTGCGTAGCGACGGAGGTGTTCGATTCGTCGGAGCGCACGGCGAATATGCGCTCGGCGCGCTGCATGCCAGGGGAGCGGTTGCCAACGTGTACCGGTCCGGCTCGGCGACGGTCGTGAAGATCCCGCGAAAGCCCAACGCCAACATGTTGATTGCGAACGAGCGTGCGGCGTTGGCGGACCTCGCCGCCCTGGCCGCGGACCACACTTGGCTCGCGCCGTACTTTCCGCGCCTCGTCGATCGGGCGACGCATGTCGACTCCGCTTCGGGCCAGACCCGCGAGGTCGACGTGCTGGCAGCGATGGTCGACGGCTTCGTTCCGCTGAGTGCGATCGCCCGCGCTTACCCGGACGGACTCGACCAACCCGACTACGCGTGGATGCACAGGCGATTGCTTCGCGCCGTCGCCGGCGCGCATGCGACGGGGTGGGTGCACGGCGCGATCTTCGCGGAGAACGTCTTGATCCACCCCGAATTGCACGGCGTCGTGCTCGTCGGTTGGTCCTTCGCAACGCGACCCGGGGGTGCGCTGGCCGCAACGGTCCGGTCGGGTACCTACCCGCCCGAAGTACGTGCGGGCCTCGCGGTGTCACCCGAGACCGACGTGTACATGGTCAATGCCTTGATGCTCGCCATGCTCGGCGACCGTGCACCCGACCCGATCCGTGCCTTTGCGATCGGTTGCATGCAGGACAACCCGCGCCTGCGGCCAACCGCAGCCGATCTCCTCGAGGAGTACGACGACCTGCTCGACCGGACCTACGGCAAGCGGCGGTTCCGACCGTTCGCTATGCCGGCGCACCTCCCGGACCTCCAGCCGACAATGAAAGGAAAGTGATTCCAATGGGATACGGCAAATGGGACGACAGCACCTACGAGGCGTCCAGGACCTTCCGCGCGAGCCGCGGAATCGACGACTTCGGTTACAGCGGCGCGATGCGGAACCTGCCCGCGTCGGAATGGAAGGCCGATCCCGCGCTCGATCCGCTGGGCGTGACGTTGCGGGAATCGCGGGATTCCGCCGATCACCCGGATTCGCTGCCGATTGCGGTTCTGTTCGACGTGACCGGCTCGATGGGTGTGGTGCCGAGGATCATGCAGGCGAAACTCGGAAAGCTGCACGGGTTGTTGCAGCGCAAGGGCTACGCAGAGGACCCGCAGATACTGTTCGGCGGGATCGGTGACGCCGACTGCGATCGAGTTCCGCTGCAGGTCGGGCAGTTCGAATCCGGCAACGCAATGGACGAGCAGTTACGCACGGTGTTCCTCGAAGGCGGTGGGGGCGGCCAGAAGTCGGAAAGCTACGAGCTTGCCGCCTATTTCATGGCGCGGCACACCGCGACCGACGCGTGGGACAAGCGGGGCAAGAAGGGGTATCTGTTCATCATCGGCGATGAGTTGAACAAGGACCGCTTGCCCGCGCGTCACATCCGCAATTTCATCGGTGACGATGTGCGCCAGGATATTTCGGTCGAGTCCGTGTATCGGGAGCTGGAGCTGCGCTGGAACGTCTACTACGTACTGCCCAACCAGTCGAGCTACTTCGACGATCCAGAGATCGGCGCACACTGGCAGCGGCTGCTCGGTCAGCGGTTCATGAAACTCGACGATCCTGCTGCCGTCTGCGAATTGATCGCGCTGACAATCGGTCTCGAAGAGGACCGCGTCGATCTGGGCGAAGGTCTCGCGGATCTGCGCGATGTCGGATCGCACAGCGAGGCGGCCTCGGTCGCACGGGCGCTGGCCGTTGTCGGACCGAAAGCCGTTGCGGCGGTCGGGACGCTGCCGGACGACCTCGCCGGTGACGACGACATCACCTTCCGCTGAACACGATTCGGGCCGGGCGCCTCGCGCGCCCGGCCCAACACAGGAGAACCGGACATGTTCGATACACCTTTCGACGACCGCGCGATCGTCGTCGTCGATCTAGGCTTCGGTGACGCAGGCAAGGGCGCCACGGTCGATTGGCTTTGCTCACAGCGGGCGGATCTCGACGTGAGCGCGGTCGTTCGATTCAACGGCGGTGCACAGGCCGCGCACAACGTCGTCGTCGACGGCCGGCACCACACGTTTTCCCAGTTCGGTTCCGGGATGTTGTCCGGTGTCCAGACCTTCCTGTCCAAACACATGTTGGTCGAGCCGATCGCGCTGGCAACAGAATCGCGGCAGCTCGCGGACCTTGGGGTCGTGCAACCGCTGTCGATGCTCTCGATCGACGAACGAGCGCTCGTGACGACCCCGATCCACGTTGCCGCCAACCGAACGCGCGAAGACCGGCGCGGGCGCGACCGCCACGGTTCCTGCGGCAAAGGAATCGGTGAGACGGCCTGGTACGCGCTGGAATTCGCGGAACTCGCGCCGACCGTCGGTGACTGCCGCCAACCGGGCCTGCTCCGGTCCAAACTCGAGGCGATGGCAGAGCACTACGGGCCGCTGCTCGACGGCAGCCGCCACAGGTATCCGGAGATCGCCGACCTGGTCGGCGTATACACCGAATTCGCCTGCGCGGTAAAGATTGTCGGCAATGGCCATCTCGGCGACCTTGCGGCGCGTGGCCGACTGGTGCTCGAAGGCGCCCAGGGCGTCCTGCTCGACGAATGGCGCGGATTTCACCCGTACACGACGTGGTCCACCGTGGAGCCGTCGAACGCGCGTCGAGTGCTCGCCGAGATAGGTTGTGATCCATACGTTCTCGGCGTCACCCGAAGCTACCTGACGAGGCACGGAGCTGGACCGTTCCCGACTGAAAACGCACGGCTCGGCGCGGTGCTGACCGAGCCGCACAACCCGTCAGCGGGGTATCAGGGCGCCTTTCGCGTCGGTCACTTCGATCCTGTGTTGCTGCGCTACGCGATGACGGCGTGCGGTGGTGTCGACGGCGTCGCGATCAGTCATCTCGACGCACTCGAAACTGCCGCCGGTGCGGGAGTGCCGATTGCGGCAGCGGCGGCGTATGTCACCGCGGCCGGAATCGTCGAGTCGCTTCCCCTCGGGACATGGCAGGACCTGGAGCACCAGCAGGCACTGACCGACGTAATCGGCAACGTGTCAGCCGTTCTCGAACCGCTGCCGATCGGCGGTGCTGCCGACTGGATCGGCGACGCGCTCGAGACGCCGGTGGTCCTGACGGCCGACGGGCCGGACCGCGCTGCGCGGCGCCAGAGGGTTGGCGCGGCATGATGTGAGCCGTGGAACAGTCTGCTGTATCGGTCGATACCGTCGCCCTGCGGTTCTGGGCGGGCGACGATACGGTGACGCTCGGCGTAGCGCCGCGCGAATGGGAGCCGTTTCGCGGTCGACTGGCATTGCCAGGCGTCTTGCTCGGCCGCGGTGAGCAGTTGGTGGCAGCAGCCCGCCGCGCCCTGACGACCAAGCTCGGTGTGCCGGACGAGGCGATCGGCGCCGTCGGGCAGTTGGCGACGTTCGACGAGCCGAATCGCGATCCCCGCGGCCCCACCCTGTCCATCGCAATGTGGGCGGTGGTCGACGAGTTCGCCCCTGCTGGGCAGACCGCGACCCAGTGGTGTTCGATCGGGAATCCCGCGAAGCTAGCGTTCGATCACAACCGGATACTCGCAGAGGTACGCCCCCTGCTGAGTGAAACTCTTTGGCGACGAACCGATTTCACGAGAGTTCTGACGGGGAAGCGCTTCGCGGCGTCGCGCGCTGTCGAGCTGACAGCGGCACTGTCGGGGGCGGCGCCGGATCCAGGAAATCTGAACCGAACGCTGAAAGCTGTCCCCGGACTGGTCCGTACCGAGGAACGAGTTCGCGTGAAGGCGACCGGTCGACCGGCGGTGGTCTGGGAGTGGTCGCCGGATCAGTGAGCGACGCGGGCAGACGGGGGAGCGGCGTCGAAAAGGTTTGCGGCCGTGACCGGTCGGCCGAGCAGGTAGCCCTGGCCGTGGTCACAGCCGAGTGCGGTCAATATGTCCAACTGCTCGGTCGTCTCGATGCCTTCGGCAACGACGACCAGTCCGGTTGCGTGCGCCATCGCGATGATGCTCGTGACAATGGCCTGAGATTCCTTCGACGTGCCTAGTTCGGCAACCAGCGGCTGGCCGATCTTGAGGATGTCCAGTGGCAGGCGTTGCAACTGCGCGAACGACGAATACCCGTTCCCGAAGTCGTCGATCGCGAGGCGGATGCCGAGATTGCGCAGTGCACGCAGGGTCGCGCCGGTGGCCTCGGGCTCCCGCATCAGCGCGCTCTCCGTGATCTCGACGCACAGCGAATTGGCGGGCAGAGCCGACCGCCGCAGTGTCTCCTGAATTGTCGACACAAGGCGTGGATCGTCACTCTGCGCCGCCGAAAGGTTTACTGCGAGTTCGAGAGTCGGATGGGACCGGCCGCGCTGTACGGCGAGTTCGGCGGACCCCACGGTGAGGACGTGGTTGCCGACCACGTTGATGAGGTCGCTCTGCTCGGCAAGCGGGATGAACTCGTTCGGAGGCACGGGCCCGAACACCGGATGTGACCAGCGCAGCAAACCTTCTACGGCAATGGTGGTCATCGAGCGCAGGTCGACGATCGGCTGATAGGCGACCCAGAGATTGCCCAGCGACTGCGCGGTCCGCAGGTCTTGCTCGAGTTGCAGCCTGCGCTGTATGCGTTCACGCATCTCGACGGTGAACACCCGGCACCGGCCGCGGCCGCCGGTCTTCGCCTGATACATCGCGATGTCCGCGTCGCGAAGCAGATCGGCACTGGATCGTCTGTCGACCCCCTCCGCGAGCACGATCCCGATGCTCGCGTCGACGTGGAGTTGGCGGCCGTTCACTGCCATCGGTTCGGACAGAACGGCGCGCAACCGTTCGGCCTGTGCCGAGACCGCCTCGCGGTCCTGGCTTGCGGTGCTGACGACAACGAATTCGTCTCCGCCCAGTCGCCCGACCACGTCGCTGGCGCGAACCGCCCGCCGCAGCCTGTCGGCGGCGATGCGCAAGACGTCGTCGCCGGTGCTGTGCCCGAGCGAATCGTTGATCAGCTTGAACTGATCGATGTCGATGAAGTGCACGGCGATGCGGGAAGAGGCCACACTGCGGCGCAGGGCGGTGTCGAGTTTGGCGATGACGGTCGATCGATTCGCGAGACCCGTCAGGGAGTCGTGTGAGGCTTCGTACCGCAGCCGATCGCCCGCGATGGTCTGTTCGGTGATATCGGCGAACGATGCAACGACTGCGGCGTGCGGCTCCTCCGGATCGAGCGGGCGGCAGCTGATCGAGAGCCAGAGGCGCTTACCGTCCGCACGGTCGAACTGATAGGAGCGCACCGCTCGTGGCGACCCGGTCCGCAGTGTCTCCAGGATCGGGTGGTCGGCTTCGGGAACCCGGCCACCGCGGCGGTCGAAGAGGACGAGGTCGAGGATGGGTAGCCCGATCAGGGAGTCGGCCCGCTTGCCGAAGATCCGGCCCGCCGCGGGGTTTGCCAACTCGACGTATCCGCTGGCGCCGACGACCACCACGCCTTCGTGCAGCGAGGTGACGACCGTGCTGAAGCGCTGTTGGGCACGGCGGCGCGAAGTTTCGTCGGCGCAGACAAGCACATAGCCGCCGTCGGACTCGGCGGCCGATATCCGCACCTCGACGGGCGCACCACCTGTCCGCACGTGCGTCGATTCCACGATCCCGCCTGCGGCGATGATTTCTTTCGGGTCAAGTTCGGCGCCCACCACATCGGCAACCGGAAGGCCGATGGTCTCCTCGGCCGTGCGGCCGTAGATCACCTCGGCGGCAGGATTCCACGAGGTCACAACGGCGTCGGCGGAGGTGGCGATGATGGCGTCACTGACGCTCTCGACCAGAGCAGCTTTGAAGCGCAGCGCTGTTTCGGCGGCCTTCTGTACCGACACGTCGCGCATGATCACCTGAAATGCCGGTCGCCCTTCCCACAGGGTGCGCACCGACACGACTTCGGACTCGACCGGTTCGCCGTCGCAACGCAGCATGATTGCTTCCGACGGCGCCGTTGCCGATCCGGTCGTCGTCAATTGCAGTAGCCGGTTCACCATTTCCGGAATCGAATCAGGGTGAACGAAATCGGTAATAAAACGCCCGATGATGTCATCGGGCGTTTTGGCGCGGGAATACTCCATAGCCGCTGGATTCACGTAGACGACGCGGCCGCCCTCATGGACGCAGATCGCGTCGGGACTCAGTTCGACGAGCATTCGATATCGGTCCGCGAGGTCGGCGAAAGCTTCCCGCTCAGAACCGACTTCGACTGTGAGACCGGGAACATGCGCGGCGACGTCGGCCGGTGTCCTGTCGTCCGACCTACTCACCCAAGCCTCCTCGGCTCAGCAACCAAAAACACGTTGTCATGCTTCGGCCAGTCTCTGCTGACAATTATCCAGCGTAGCGACTCTTCTACCGAAATATCGAACCTATCACCCGAACATGGGCCCGGCATTCTGGCGTGTCTCTCGAAGAACGGGGTTAATCAGTGTCACTGCCTGGGAGGTAGGCCAAAACACTGACAGCTAAGGGGAATCACAATGAGTATTCGGCATGCCGGTATGGTCGGATTGGGTGCCGTTACCGGATATGGATGGGGCCGGGATGCCCTGTGGCGTGGCCTCGTTTCGGGTAAGCCGGCGGCCGCCCTGGTCGGTGGCTATGGCCGCACCGACGACGAAGCCGGTTGGGTGGTCCGTGTCCCCGATGACGGCGACGAAACCGAGGGTCCAACACGATTCATTCGGGCGATGCGCGCCGCCGTGCGCGAAGCCGTCGACGATGCGTACGCGCGCGGATGGAGACCCGGTGCGAAGGTGGGTCTGTTGCACGCCGTCGTGCTCGGTGATCCGGAACTGTGGCGAACGTTCATGCCGGCCGAAGCCAACCAGCTGCGAATTCGGGACTATCTCGCGCTCGTCCCGTCGACTCCGATTTCGGTTCTCATGCAGGAGTACGGGTTCCACGGTCCAGCCATGAACGTTTCGGCGATGTGCACGTCGGGCAGCGCAGGTCTGCTGACGGCGAAGATGTGGTTGGACGCAGGAATCGTCGACGACGTCGTGTTCGTAACTACGGACCTGTCCGCAACGCCGCACATCGTCCGCCAATTCGTCCGGCTGGGCGTGGCGATCACGGACGCCGAGCCGCTCGCTGCCTGCCGGCCCTTCCAGGCGGGCAGTCGCGGATTCACTTTCGGCGAGGCTTCCATCGGTTACGTGCTGTCGAAGCGGTCCGGTGACCCATATACGAACGTCCTCGGCGGTGCGATGTCACATGACGGTTTCCACGTGACGTCAGTGGACCCGGCCCTGACGAACGTGATCGGCTGCTACGTGGATGCACTGCGCAATGCGAACGTCGACCCCTCGGAGGTCGCCTACTTCAACGCGCACGGTCCCGGCACAGCGCAATGCGATGGCGCCGAGGCGACTGCGGTGGAAGCACTCTTCCCGTCGACGACCCGCATGTTCTCGGTGAAACCGCTTGCGGGCCATTGCCAAGCCGCAGCAGCCTCGGTCGAGATCGCCGCGACTGCGCTCAGTCACGACCGCGGGATAATTCCGGCCGCGCCGAAGGTTGCTGCCGGTCACCCGCAGTTGCTGGACGGCGCAACCCCGTGCGTCGACGGCATCACAGTCAAGTCATCGCTCGGAATGGGTGGTCACAATGCGGCAGTCGTCCTCGCGCCGGGGCGTTGACCGAGCCCGATCCGGTTGCACGCGCAGGTGTCTGCGGCGCGTGCAACCGGAACCTGCGAACTTATCTACAGACCGGCCTTGATTGCGGCGGCCTGCTTCTCGGCGAGCGAGACGGCCCAATCCTCGGGGACGGGATCCGACCCGGCGGCCGTGAAGGTCATGGTCGTGAAGGTGTCACCCTGCTGGAAGACGAGGATGGTGAGCGAGCCGCCCGCGGGGTCGGCACCGGAGATGATGCTGCCGCCGTCGCCGACGTCGATCGTCTTCGCCTCACCACCGGTGACGGAAGTCGGCAACGCCTCCGCCGCACCCTGTGTTGCGACTTCGGCAGCCGACTCGTCGGGAAGGGCGACGAGGATGACGCCGATGTTGCGCGAGCCGTCACCGTTCACGAAAACCGTCGAAGCTCCCGGCTGCCCCGTGCCGCTGTCGGGCTGCGTGTTCGCGGTGAACGTGTCACCGGGGAGTTCGATGTCGGTCGCCTCGATCAGGAGCGAGTTGTAGTCGACATCGCCGTTGCTCGAGCTCCCTTCAGCGCCCGTCATGGCTGGCGCGGCAGACGCGGAGGTGGTCGCCTTGTCTTTCGAGTCGTCGTCACTTCCGCATGCCGCGGTCGCGGCACCCGTCGCCAGTGCCAACGCGATCACGCCGGCGGCGGTTGCTTTGGAAATTCTCATCAGTCGATCAGCTCCATCGGAGAAGGGTGTCGGGGGAGAGCACCGCTGCACACTCGGCGGCGGATCGATGCTATTCCGGACAGACCGTTCGTGGAGCGAATCAGGCCGTCGTGAGGCGTGTCGTGGCTAGGCTTCTGCCCCAACACCATTGGTTTGGCCGTATGTCCGGCTCGCACCGTATTCCAGGCGCCGGTCCTCAGGCTCGGAGTTCGGTGACACCGGCAGGCGGCAACCCGGCCGCATAGGCCAGAACCTCGCTGAAGGCCTCGACGTGCGGCGCAAGTGCAGCATTGGTCGGCGTCCACGACGCCCGCAGCTCCAGCTGGTGTGCGCGCGGCGGTCCGGCGATGTCGCCGTAACGCACCGAACTGGTCGCGGTGACGGTGCCGCCGAGGGCGTTCAACGGTTCGTCGCGCGATTCCAGTGCGTCCACGAGCCAACTCCACGCCACTTCCGGCAGCAGTGGATCGGATGCGAGGTCGGCGTCGAGGTCGGCCTGGATGTAGGCAACGAGGCGCAGGGTCCCGTTCCAGGCTTCGTCACCATTGGGGTCGTAGAGCAAGATCAACCGTCCGAACGCGTCACCCTCGGATTGCTCGGGAACGATGTCGGAATCCGCGTGCTTGACTTCAGCGCCGATCGCGTACGAATAAGGGGCGAGCCGCTGCGGCGGCCGGATCGGCCCCAGCTCGATGGCAGGGTGCACCGTCGCCGAACCCATCGCGTCGACTGCGGCGCGAAAAGGTGCGGGCTCGGCGGCTGATCCGGGCGTACTCACAAATTCGCAGGTTAGACCTGTATAAGACTTCCCGCAGGGAGGCGCGCCGACCTGGGCGGGCTACGTGAGAGCATGGAACCGATGAGTGAGACGCTGAAATGAACATGGTGCCCCAAGGGCATACAGCTGGCTATCCGACGCGACGGCGGTTGGCCGATTCGCCGTTCCTCGCGGCGGCAAACGGGCAAACTCCCAGCCATCGTCCTGTGTGGTTCATGCGCCAGGCCGGGCGATCGTTACCGGAGTACCGGGCGATTCGCACCGACGTCGGAATGCTCGAGTCGTGTTTCGACGCCGAACTGGTCTGCGAGATCACCATGCAGCCCATTCGGCGCCACAAAGTCGACGCCGCGATCCTGTTTTCCGACATTGTCGTGCCCCTGAAGGCAGCCGGAATCGACCTGGACATCGTGGCCGGTGTCGGACCGGTGATCGCCAACCCGGTCCGCTCTGCTGCCGATGTGCAGGCGCTGCCGCGGTTGCTGCCCGAGGAGGTCGGCGCCGTCTCGCGAGCGGTCGGGCTCTTGACCGCAGAGTTGGGCAGTACGCCGCTCATCGGTTTCGCCGGTGCGCCGTTCACTTTGGCGTCCTACCTCATCGAAGGTGGCCCGAGCCGCAACCTCGAGCGCACCAAGGCGCTCATGCACGCCGACCCGCAGACGTGGAACGCGCTGCTGGGCAAGCTCACTGATATCACCATCGCATTCCTGCAGGCACAGATCGCCGCGGGCGTCGACGCGATTCAGCTCTTCGATTCGTGGGCGGGCACCCTGTCGCTGGCGAACTACCGCAAATTCGTCCTGCCGCACAGCGAGCGTGTACTTGCCGAGGTCGCCGATCTGGGAGTGCCGCGGTTCCACTTCGGGGTCGGCACCGGCGAACTGCTCGGCGCGATGGGTGAAGCCGGTGCCGACGTCGTCGGTGTCGACTGGCGGATACCGCTCGACACGGCGGCACGACGCGTCGGCCCCGGAAAAGCGTTGCAGGGCAACCTCGATCCCGCAGTCCTGTTCGCGGGGTCGGCATCGGTCGAGGCCGAGGTCCGGCGCATCGCGGCCGAAGCCGATCGCGCCCTCGAACTCGGCGCAACCGGCCACGTCTTCAACCTGGGCCACGGCGTTCTGCCCAGTACAGATCCAGATGTCCTCACCGCCGTTGTGGAGCTGGTGCACTCGCTGTGAGGTTCGCTGTCGTCGGCGGGGGCATCTCGGGACTCGTTGCCGCCTATCGGCTGCGACAGCGTTTCGCTGACGCCGAGATCACGATCCTCGAAGCGTCCGACCGGGTCGGCGGCAAGCTGTGGACCGTTCCGCTGGCGGGCGGCGACATCGACATCGGGGCAGAGGCTTTTGTCGGGCGCCGTCCGGAGGTCCCTGCGCTGCTGACCGAACTCGGTCTGGCCGAACAGTTGGTGCATCCCTCGGGTGCACGCCCACTCGTCTGGGCCGGCGGGGAGCTGCATCCTTTGCCCGCCGGAACGTTGATGGGGATACCAGCCGACGCAGACTCGGTCGCAGGACTCGTCGACGAATCGACTCGAGCGCGAGTCGCCGCCGAACCGTCCGTACCCCTGGAATGGGACCGGACCGCCGATATCGACGTCGGCTCGCTTGTTGCCGACCGGTTCGGCGAGCAGGTCGTCAGGAGGTCCGTCGATCCGCTGCTCGGCGGCGTGTATGCGGGCCTGTCGAGTTCGATAGGCGTCCGCGCCGCGCTTCCGACGCTGGCCGCCGCACTCGACAACGGCGCGGCAAGTCTTACTGCTGCGGTCCGGCAGGCGTTGCCGCCGCCCTCTACGGCACCGGTTTTCGGCGGCATCCGCGACGGGTACGGGGTGTTGCTGGACGCACTTGTCCGAGCGGCCCGCGCGGACGTCCGGCTCGATTCACCGGTGACCGACATGTCAGCCGTCAGCGGGTTCGACGGCGTAATTCTTGCGCTGCCCGCGTGGGCACTCGCGACGCTTTTGCCGGACCTGGCGCCCGAGACCGCAGCTATCGAACACTCGACAAGCGCACTGGTCGCGCTCGCGCTGCCCCCGGACACGGCGCTCCCCGGCAATTCGGGGATTCTCGTCGCAAGCGGAGAGTCATTGCGCGCCAAGGCCTTCACCTTGTCCAGCCGGAAGTGGCCGCACCTCGCCCGACGTCAGGTGCTGATCGTGCGAGCGTCCTTCGGGCGAGCGGGCGAGAACATGGACCACTGGACAGAGCGAGATCTCATCGATGCCGCGCGTGCGGACCTCGAGAGGGTCACCGGCACGTCGATCGAACCCGTGGACGCCACGGTCGCGCTGTGGCGCAACGGTTTGCCGCAATACGGTCCGGGCCATCTGGACCGTGTCGCCGCGATCGAGGCAGCGGTGGCCGAGCTGCCCGGCATCGAAGTCGCCGGTGCCTACCTGGGCGGTGTCGGAGTTCCGGCGTGTGTCGCATCAGGCACGGCTGCCGCGGCACGGCTCGCGACCGAAGTGGCACGATAGCGGTATGGCACGCCTCGATTATCAAGCGCTCAATTCGACCATCCGCTACCTGATGTTCTCCGTTTTCCAGGTACAGCCCGGCGTGCTGGGTGACGACCGCGAGGAAGCGATCAAGCAGGCACGCGTCTTCTTCGAGGGACTGGCCGACAAGGGCGTCGTGCTGCGCGGAATCTACGACGTCGCTGGGCTGCGCGCGGACGCCGACTTCATGCTCTGGACTCACGCCGAGAACGTCGAAGAGTTGCAGGCCGCGTACGCCGACTTCCGCCGGACCACGCTGCTCGGCAAAGCCAGCGCGCCGGTTTGGAGCAATGTCGCGATCCACCGCCCAGCCGAGTTCAACAAGAGTCACATCCCCGCGTTCCTTGCCGGCGAAGAGGCTGGCAACTACATCTGTGTGTACCCGTTCGTCCGTTCCTACGAGTGGTACCTGCTGCCCGACGAGGAACGGCGCAAGATGCTCGCCGACCACGGCAAGGCCGCCCGCACGTATCCCGATGTCCGCGCCAACACGGTGAGTTCCTTCGCGCTCGGGGACTACGAGTGGGTCCTCGCATTCGAGGCGCAGGAACTGCACCGCATCGTCGACCTCATGCGAGACCTGCGCGCGACCGAGGCTAGGCTGCACGTGCGCGAGGAGATTCCGTTCTTCACCGGCCCCCGCGTGGACGTCGAGAAGCTCATCGCATCGCTGCCGTAGGCCTACCGGGTTGCGCGGAGGAGCAATCCTACGATTGCGCTGCCGAGTTCGAAGAGGTCGCCCGCGTCGGCGACATCGTCCAGTGTGGCGCTCAACCGGCGGCGCCGACTGCGCAGGAAGAGAGCGCGAACGGTCATCGCGATGATGGCGGCGGCCAGCAGTGTCGCGATAGCGACAAAAACGAGTGGTTGGTCCATGGTTGTCTCCGCGGTCAGCCCAGCGAACTGCTGGTGCCTCCCAGGGTCCTAGGACCGACTACTCGCCAGAAGCACCCCTAGGTGGAAAATCCGTGCCCTTGACAGTGCTGTCAGTCGGTGCCTGCAGGCTTCAACTTCAGAGAGATGGAGTTGATGCAGTACCGCTGATCCGTCGGCGTCGGGTACCCCTCACCCTCGAAAACGTGGCCGAGGTGGCTGTGGCAGTTGGCGCACAACACCTCGACTCGTCGCATGCCGAGCGACCGATCCTCGTTGAGAATGACCGCGTCGGAGTCCTTCGGATCGAAGAACGACGGCCAGCCGCAATGCGATTCGAACTTTTCGTTACTCGTGAAGAGTTCCGCACCGCATGCACGGCAGGCGTAGACGCCGTCGGTCTTGGTGTCGGTGTATTCGCCGGTGAACGGCCTTTCCGTACCGGCAAGGCGGAGCACCTTGAACTCGGCAGGCGTCAGGCGGACGCGCCACTCGTCGTCGGTCAGCGAAACAGGGGGCTTGGATTCGGTAGAACTCATGCCTCCACGCTAATAGGTTTGCGGCCTACGTTTCTGACATCTCTGTGACAGGTTGTTTCGAAAGCACGGGCGTGGGTTCGGCAGGCGCCTTCTTCGGGAGGAGAAACGACGGTTCGATTCCGCCTGCGAGGCGACCTTCCCTGCGCGCTGCAAGGTAGCGGTCGGACAGCACAGCGAAGACGACGATGAGCAGCAAGCTCCACCCGAGGGTCGTCTTCATGTACTCGGCCAGTCGTCCCGCGGCGGGGAACCGGGTCGAGAGCCAGCTGTCGTAGGACATGAACCCGTAGATCGCGAACCACGCCGGCCAGTTCCGCAGCACCGAGTTCTTCATGACGACCGTCATCAGAAGCGGGAAGAGCATCATCGAGTAGTACATCTGGCCGAGCGACGTCAACAGGAAGGACGCCGTCAGCAACACACCGGACGAGGTCGCGACGAAGAACAATTCGTCTTCGCGGCAGTAGCGATACAGCAACCACAGGGACACGGCGACCATTCCGCCGAACAGCAATCGGATCGCCCAGGTGACACCCGTCGGGAGCCCGTAGTACTCGCCGTTGCCGACGATCGCGCTGTTGAAATAGTCGCGTGATTCGACGAGGTAGGGGAGCGTGTGCTTGACGAAGTCGATCGCGTCGACCGACAGTGGCCAGGCCAGCGCCGTGAGGACAAGCGGCACACCGATCGCGGTGATGAACACCTTCCACTGCCCGCGCAGGAGTGGAATCAGAAGTAGCGGCGCCAGAATCGGTTTGACCGCGAACGTCAGACCCATCGCGGCACCGGCCCAGAGGTCTTTTCGCTTGAGCAGCAAGGAGATGAAGGCGACCTCGGCGAGCAGCACACAGCCGTTGATATTGGTGAAGATGAGCGTATTGGTGACCGTCTCCGACGCGAACATCGCGAGCAGCAATATCGGTGCAGCGATCGATTCGAGCGACAGCTTGAAAAGCTTGAGCAGGAGGTACCAGGCGACGATGATCGCGATCGCATTGACCGAAATGAATAGCCACCGCGACTTCTCCGGATCGATCACCGCGATCGGTGAGATCAGCAGGGTGCCGCTGGGCGGATATAGGTAGTGCGGGTCGACCGAGTCGTAGTTGGCACCGTAGACGGCTTCATGGTTGAGGAACCGCAGTGCGGCGTCGTAGACGGGTTTGAAGTCGTCGGTGATATTCCCGTTGATGGCCTTCACGAACACGCGGTGCAGCACGGTCAGGATGGCAATCGGCCAGATCGCGAACTTGATCGCGTCCGCCGTAGAACGTGCAGTGCGCGGCTCGAGCTGTCTTAGGAACACTGGGGAACGGTACACCGATGGACCCCTGATTTGTGCGACGCCCCGCTGTGATCGGGTCGATCGGACTCGGGTTTCAGGCCGGGCACACGGTTCCGTTCTCGGGCAATTCGCCGGTATCCAGGTACTTCACGATCGCGGTCTGAGCGCAGCCGGAGTGAGCGAAAACGGGATGGCCCCAGCCCTGCCAGGTGATGGCGGACGCCTTGCCGCCCGCGTTTCCGATGGCTCCTGTGATGGGCCCGAGGCCGGCATCGCCGACCACAGGATCGGCCGCTGTGCTGAGCGCTAGGACCGGGATTTTCAAGTCGGTCGGCGGATTGGTTCCCGAGCCGACAGGCCAGGCCGAGCAGACGAGCAGTGACGTCGCACCTTCGACGCCGAAGACCGGATAGGTCTGTGCCCACTCGGTCTGCAGATTGCGGACCTGCGGAGGCGTCGGCCACTGCAGGGTGTCGCTGCACCGGTTGATGAACTGACCATCGCTCCCGGTCGTCGCTTCTTCCCGCAGCACGATTGCGTTCAACTGGGTGAGGTCGCCGCGGCCGGCGGTCGCCAGCGCGTCGGCGAGCACCGCCACACGGCTCGGCTGGTCGCTGCGCGGCGAGCCGAGGAAGCCCGCGATCGCTGTCAGCAGCGAGTTGGCCGACACCCCGGGTAGCTCGCCGCGGCGGGCTTTCCCGACGAGATCGGCGACGGCGGCTCGCGGGTCGGGTCCCAGCGAGCACTGCAGGCCGACGCATCGGGTCGCGAACGCGGTCAAGGCGGCCTCTGCGCCCTGCAGCCGATTCGCAGCGAGAGTCTGCCCGTCGAGCCCGAGGCCCTCCGGGCCGTCGAGGATCAGGCGACCGACCTGCGCCGGATACTTCGCCGCGTAGTTGAGCGCGACTCTGGCGCCGTTTCCGGTGCCGAGTAGGGCGAGACTGTCGACCTGCCAGATGAGGCGCAGCTGCTCGATGTCATCGGCCGCGTGGGCGGTGTCGAACGCGAGCTCCTGCGGTTGCAGGAAGTCTTTGCACGCGATTGTCGCCGCTTCGCTGAGTTCCGCGACACGGTCGGCCGCGTCACCCTCCCCGGTAGAGAACTGGCCGAGGTCGGCCAGACCACGCCGCGTGTCCGCGGCCATGCATTCGATCGGCTGTGAATTTCCGATGCCGCGCCGGTCGACGGCGACGATCGGCCGCGTGGGCAGAATCGCGCTGCCCGGACCGGTCGCCAGAGCCGCGAGCGTGCCCGACGACGAGCGGTCCGACCCTGACGTCAGTACGAGAGGCAGTGCGTCCGTCGGGGTCTGCGGAAGCCGTGCGCGTAAGGCACCGACGGTGAAGGTGCCGTAGATGTTCCCGGCCGCGTCGATCGGTGCGGAGAACTCACCGCAGTCGAAGACGAGGCCGGGCGGTCCCGGGGCCAGGCCGAAGAGGTTGATCATCGCGCCCGTGCACTCACGCCAGTCGATGTCGCCCTTGGGTGCCTGCAGTTGCGGGATCTGGTCTTCGGGCTTGGTCGTGGTGGGTTCGCCGCGCCCGCCGTGGTGTTCGACCTCGACAGCGACGTTCGGCCGGTCGGACGGTCCGCCGCTGCACGAGCAGCAGACAGCGACGACGATTCCCAAGATTGCCGCCAGGCGAGTCGAGCGCATGAAGGACAGCCTGCCAGGTTTATCGGCGGGGGCGCGCGGACACCCAGCGCGTGAGTAGCGTCCCGTCGTCGTCGGCGAGCACGTGAGCGCGTGCCATGGGGTACGTACTCGCGTTCGGCGAGACCGCGATTCGCCCGGCGCTACCCCCGATGAGCAGCGGAGACACCGTCAGGCATAGTTCGTCGACCGCCTCGTCCGCAATCAATTGCCCGAAGAGTGTCGGACCGCCTTCGCACAGCACGCGGCGCAACCCGAGGTCGTCCAGGGTCTCGACGATCGCGTCGGTACCGACGGTGTCCGCACCGAGTTCGAGCACGGTGGCACCTGCGTCTGCGAGGCGACGTTTGTTGTCGGCGTCGGCGTTCGACGTCGTGAGAACCAGTGGCGGCACACTGGTGTCGGTCAGCAGCCGCGAGGCCGGATCGATCTTGGCGCTCGCCGAAACGACGGCGATCGGCGGCACTGCGGCGAGCCCATGGGCCAGGCGCCACTCCCGGCGCGTTTCGTTGGTCCGTGCGCCGCCGTAGTCCTCGGTGCGCGCGGTGCCGGCTCCGACGAGCACGACGTCTGTCAGTTCGCGCAGCACTCCGAACACGCGCTTGTCAGCTGGTGTGCCGAGCCCGCCCGACGAGCCCTCGACTGTCCGTGCACCGTCGAGGCTCGATACGAAGTTGATCCGGAGCCACGGCGATCTGAGGTCTTCGGGGTACGCGTACCGGTCACGCAACTCGTCGACGTCGGAAATGTTCGGCATTGTCACCGGGTTCGCCATCCTGTGAGGTGGGTCGCAATATCGTTATGCTGCACGTGTCCCATATGAGCACGTCGTTAGGGTGGCGCGCATGCCCGAACGTCTTGTCGATCGCAGCCCCGTCGTGCCGGCCGACCAGTTGGTCGCACAGATGGTGCCGCCTCCCATGTTCGACGAGGTCAGCTTTGCCTCCTACATCCCGGATCCGAACCAGCCGAGTCAAGCGCAGGCCGTGAGCAAGGCCGCGGACTTCGCTGCGAAGGTCGCGAAGATCCGGTCGGGCGGAAAGCGCGGACTCTTCGGCAAGAAGACCGCGCCCGTGGGTATCGGCCTCTACCTCGACGGTGGTTTCGGCGTCGGAAAGACGCACTTGCTCGCGTCGATCTTCCACAGCGCACCGGGACCGAAATCGTTCGGCACCTTCGTCGAACTGACGCATGTGGTCGGCGCCCTCGGTTTCACCAAGGCGGTCGAAGAGCTTTCGGCAAACAGTGTGCTGTGCATCGACGAGTTCGAGCTCGATGACCCTGGCGACACGATGCTGGTCTCGCGCTTGCTGTCGGAACTGTCTGCACGCGGGGTCTCGATTGCGGCGACTTCGAATACTCTGCCCGGGCAATTGGGGGAGGGACGATTCGCGGCGCAGGATTTCATGCGAGAAATCAAGAAACTCGGTTCGATATTCGAGTCGATTCGTGTCGACGGTCCGGATTATCGGCACCGCGACCTACCGCCGGCACCGGATCCGTCGACAGCCGCCGCATTGGTCGAGCGTGCCGACGCAATTCCCGGCGCCACGCTCGACGACTTCGATGCCTTGTGCAAACACCTGAGCACGTTGCACCCGTCGCGCTACGGCAAGCTGGTGAAAGATGTCAAAGCGGTATTGATTCAGAATGTTCATCCGGTGGACGATCAAGCGGTCGCTTTGCGGTTCGTTGTTTTCGCGGACCGGTTGTACGACGCCAGTATTCCGGTTGCGTGCTCGGGTGCAAAGCTCGACCAAATCTTTACGCAGGAAATGCTGGACGGCGGCTATCGGAAGAAATATCTGCGCGCGACGTCACGGCTATTGGCGTTGTCGCGATTCCAGGCCGCGACGAATTGAATTCAGATACGACGTAGCATCACGAAATCGTGGTGCAATTGCGACCCGACTCGAAAAGTCTTTGTGCCGACGGTATCGAAACCGTTCTTCGTGTAGAAGCGCTGCGCGCGCTGATTGTGCTGATTGACGCCCAGCCACACCCCCGCGTGGCCGAGTGATTTGGCGTAGTCGATCGCGGCGTCCATCAATGCGGTCGATACGCCCGTACCGTGCTCGCCCGGCAGCACATACATCTTGCTGATTTCGAGTGCTGGCGCGATGCTGATCAGCCGCGCAACACCGGGATCTTCGGGTGGGCTGTCGAGGACCATTGCATAGCCGACTATTTTGCCGCCCTTGGTGGCCTTGAGGACCGTCCTGGCAGGGTCGGAGAGGTAGTCGCCGAATGCCTCGAACGACAGAACTTCGTCTATGAAGACTTCGATATCTTCTGGAGATGCGTCTGGCGGGCACGCAAGCGGAAACGTTGCTGCGGCCACATCGCTCAGAGCTTCTGCATCCCACAGTCCGGCCCGGCTGACGTCGACGGCGACCATGATCATGATCCTAGTAGAACATGTTCGCGTTCCGATACGTGGTATCTACGCGTTTGCCAGGGGCCGCGTCTGGCGAGTGACAGCACGGCCCCTGGCGTACGGCTAGTGCCCGATGACGACGACTCGCCACAGTTGCGTGTCGTTGTCCTGACCCGGGCGTGTAACGCAGCCGAAGTCCTTTTCCGCATATTCGTGCGCATCGAGAAGGCGTCCACTGGAAGCCTGCGTAATTGTGTAGAGCCCGTTGCCGACCGAACTCACTTGCCACATCTGGGTTGCGTTGTTCTGCTCGGGACGCGTGACGGTCTGGTAATCACGATCGGAGATTTCGTGCGCGTCCAGGTACAGGCCGTTGCTCATTTGCTGGATTGTGCCGGTGCTGGTTCCACTTTCGTCCCAGGTGATTCGCCATTGCTGGCTGGGATCACCTTGATTCGGCCGCGTCACGACGCCGTTGTCGTGCGATCCGTCGTTCCATGCATCCAGGTATCGTCCGCTGGAAAGCTGCTGAATTGTCACGACGTCGGGCGGAATTGCTGCATGTGCGCTGCCTGGTGCGAACAGCATTGCGGTAAGAGCGAAAATCGCAAGGAAAAACAGAGCAGTTATCCGTTCGGCGGTGTGCCGGGAAATTTTACCTGCTGTGCGTGGAGTCATATCGTGTTTCTCCTGACCGATTATGGACCAACGCTGCGCGCTTCGTCCGTTGCATAAGCATCGGGCATTGCCGGCATTCCGGAATAGAAACCCAAGGGTGGTCAAGAAATCCCCCGGGGTTCGAATTGCCCACCCCGGGCGCCATCGAGCGCACGCGGGTGCGTACGCCGCCGGACGCCGAAACGAACTACTGTTGGTCGCGTGACGGCTATCACCAAGGGTGGAAATGTCGGTTTGCCGGCGAGTGCAGGCAGAGTGCGAGTCGAGGTGAGTTGGTCCGGGGGACCGGGTCTCGACGCCGCGGCCCTACTCCTCGCAGCCAACGGTAAGGTGCGGTCCGACGCGGACATGGTGTTCTACAACCAGCCCAACTCCACGGAGGGCACGGTTCGCCACCTGGGCAAACAAGGCAACCGTGACGCTCTGGCTGTGGATCTGGCAGGTATGCCCGCGATCATCGAGACTGTCGCGGTGACCGCCTCGGCGGAAGGCGCGCCGTTCAGTCAGGTCTCCGGTCTCTCGGTACGCGTCGTCGACGACGGGAGCGGCGCCGAGTTGGCCCGTTTCGACGTTCCTCCCGCCGCTACAGAGACTGCGTTCGTGCTCGGCGAGCTCTATAAGCGCGGCGGTGCATGGAAGTTCCGAGCGGTTGGGCAGGGCTGGGCATCGGGATTGGCCGGTTTGGCTACCGATTACGGGATCTCCGTCGACGACTCGCCCGCCCCTGCGGCACCGGCGCAGGCGGCTCCCGTGCCCGCAGCGCCGGTCCAGGCGCCTGCGCGGCCCGCCGGCGGATCGATCAGCATGAGCAAGGGCGTGCGACTGCAGAAGCAGTTGCAGAATCAGCCGCCCGCGATGATCAACATGGTCAAGAAGGCCGGGGTCTCGCTGGAGAAGAAGGGGTTGTCCGAGCACCGTGCACGCGTCGCGCTGTGCCTGGACATCTCGGCTTCGATGACGAGCCTGTACCGGTCCGGCAAGGTGCAGCAGTTGTGTGAGCGTGTGCTCGGCCTCGCTGTCCAGTTCGACGACGACGGCGCCTGCGACGTATTCACCTTCGGCACAGGCGGATACGAAGAAGGGCCGCTGGACCTCCGCAACTACCAGGGTTGGATTCAGCAGTTGCTCGGTCGGCGGCCGCTCGAGGGCGGCACCAACTACAACCGCGCGATGGAGGCGGTCCGCCGGTTCTACTTTCCCGATTCCGGTGGGGGACCGCGCAACTCGCCGCGGTCGGACAATCTCCCGGTGTACGTCATGTTCGTCACCGACGGCCAGACGACCGATCAGAACGGCACGCGCAATCAGGTGATGTGGTCGTCTTACGAGCCATTGTTCTGGCAGTTCATGGCGCTGGGGCAGTCCACCAAGAACGTCATCCCAGACCCGTCCTACGACGAAACCAAACACGCCTTCACCCAACCGCCGCAGGGCTATGCACAGCAGCCGCCGGGCTACCCGTCCCAGCAACCGCCGCCCCAGCAACCGCCGCGCCGGCGAGGACTGTTCGGCGGCGGTGGAGGTGGCGGCGGTGGCGGGTTCGCCGCGCGGCTCGCGGCTATGGCGACCGGGGACTTCAAGTTCCTCGAGGAGCTCGACGACATGCAGGGCCGTTTCCTCGACAACGCCGATTTCTTCAGCGTCGCCGACCCTGCGTCGTTGCCGGACGGTCAGCTCTACGACCTGATGATGGACGAGTACCCGGGCTGGGTCGCTCAGGCAAAGCAGCGCGGATTGTTGCCGCCAGGCTGAGGCTCAGCGCGGTCGCCACCGCTTCCAGTGCGCGGTCGCAGCCGCGCGGGTCTTGCCGTCCCACCTGACCTCGACGTCGACCGTCATCGCCGGTTCGCTGATGTCCGTCACGACTGCCCGCAGTTCGACCGGTTCGCGAAGTGGGCACGGCCGGAGGTATTTCACGTCGAGCCCGGCGGTCACGTAGGCCAGCGCCGCACCGGGCAGAGGTGGCCAGTTGTTGCGCTCAGCCTCGAGTAGTACGGCTGCGGCACTGTGGCAGTCCATGATCGTGCAGATGATCCCGCCGTTCAGGTAGCCGATGCCGTTGTCATGCTCCGGCCACGGCATAAAGGTGCCTGTGACGGCGTCCCCGCCGGCAAAACTGCGGAGCCGCAACCCCTTCGGGTTAGCGTGTCCGCAGCCGAAACACGTCATATCGGGGTACAGGCGTTCCTGAATGCTCAGCTCGTTCATCGATTCTGCCTCTCTGCCCAGCGTTGGGCCCATGCTTCGAGCGGTGGCCACGCCTCGAGAAGGTTCCGGCCTTCGTCTGTCAGTCTGTAACCGGGCGCACCGCTGTCGTCGACGATGTCGGCGTCACGCAGCTCCCGAAGCCGTGTGTTGAGCACACTCGGTGACATGCCATCGCAGCGCTCCTGTAGTTGCCGGAAAGTCAGCGGTTCGTCGCGCAATTCCCAGATCACGCGCAGCATCCAGCGTCGGCTCAGGAGGTCGAGCAACGCCATGATCGGGGCGCCGGTTGCGGACCCGCGGACCGGCTGGCCCGGGCGTGGTGATCCAGACATGACGCGACCGTACTCGGTCAGTGTTCGCGGTGTTTCAGCGCTTCCAATCCGCGTACCGAAAGGTCGGGCCACGGTGGCCGGCGCAACATCGTGAGGGTGGCTATTACGGCGGACGCAAGTCCGACCGTGACGCCCAGGATGCTGATTCGAGTGACGTCGACCGCTGGTTCCCACGTCACTGCGCCGTCGCGGACGACGAAAACACCGACGGCGCGCACCGCAGTTTCGCTGCGAACTTTTGCGACGGTGATGATCGTCGTGCCATCCACGGTCTCGTACGGCTCGCCGAAGACTCGCGGCGAAGCCGTCGCCTGCGCGGTGATTTCTCGAAGATTCATGACGTCTCCTGTCGGGTCACCGAATCGATCATCCACCAGCCAGGGCGAGCCCACCTCGAATCCGGGGAAGCGGGCGTCATAGAAGTTGGCAATTTACTAGACTGACGTGTCAGTCCCTGGCTAGAGTGCACCTTGTATCCGAACGAGCGCGATCAGACACGATGAGGTGGGCGATGGTTGCCACTGTGCAGTTGCATGGCAAAGGCGGGCTGGATGTTCGGATCGCCAATACGGTTCTGCGGTGGACGGGCCGCCCGGCACTCGGCTTGTTGTCGGAGCTTGCGTTCATCGTGCACCGGTTGGCGCCACGCTTCATTCCGCGCCTGTCGTTCCGATTCACGGACTGGATCGGCATGTTCCTTCCCAATGTCCGCGGAACCAGCGTGCGACGGACGAGCCTGGATTCGTGTCATGCGGAGTGGATAGAAAGCGATGACGGCGCCGGAGGTGAACCCACGATCCTGTACCTGCACGGGGGTGCGTTCATAGCGTGCGGCCTGCGCACACATCGCCGGCTGGTGAGCCGGATTACTTTGGCAGTCAAGGGCTGTGCGCTGGCTGTCGACTATCGGATGTTGCCGCGATGGACCGTCGACGACGCGGTCGCCGACGGACTCGACGCCTACCGCCGCCTTCTCGATCGAGGTATCGACCCCGGCCGTATCATCGTCGCGGGCGACTCGGCGGGTGCCTTCCTGAGCGCATCGCTGATCGATCGCATTGGGCTGGAGGGCCTTCCGCCGCCGGCCGGGATGGTCTTCATTTCCGGCATCACGACCTTCGACAACGTCGATCGTGCGCTGTACGCCGGTCGGACTCGCGACTCCCTTTTCCCCGCAAGGTCTTTCGCCTGCGCCGCAGAAGTGCTCGCGTCACAGGGTGGTAGGCGTGCGTTACCGAAATCGCTTGTCGACCTCGACCTCGCACAGTTCCCGCCGGTGTTGATTCAGGTCGGGTCCGAAGAGATCTTTCTGGACGAGTGCAGAGTGTTCGCCGGTGCACTCGCAGCGGCCGGTGTTCCTGTGACGCTCCAGATTTGGAATCGGGCACCACATGTGTTCCAGGTCGGCGCGGACGTCCTACCCGAGGCCAAGCAGGCGATCGCCGAGATCGCCACCTTCATCGCGCTCGCTGCCGACACCGAACGATCGAAGGCAGCGTGAGCTGATGCAGGGCAATCCGATCAGACGAGTGGTGTCAGGTCGCCGGCAGGCGGTCCGATCGGTCGGTCGCCTCGAAGGGTGATGCGGTGCATGACGCGCCGCTGTGTGCCGTAGTCACGGTTTGCGTAGTGGGCGGTACTCCTGTTGTCCCACAACACCAGATCTCCGAGCTGCCAGCGGTGGCGCACGATGTGTTCGGGCTTGGTCAAGTGGGCATAGAGCAGGTCGAGGATTCCCCGGCTCTCGGCTTCGGAGACACCGACGATGTGTGACGTAAAGCCTGGGTTGACGAACAACCCTTTGCGCCCGGTCTCAGGGTGCACCCGGACCACTGGGTGCTCGACGGGAACGAGCGCGGTCACCTGCTCGCCCTCCCAGACGTTGCCCTTCCCGCCGCGTCGCTGTGCAAGGTAGTAGCCGAACTCGCGGTTACCGTCGTGCACCGCTGTCAGCTGGTCGACGAGATGTCGGACAGGTGCGGACAGCGAGTCGTACGCCAATTGCGAATCCGCCCAATTGGTGTCACCGCCGTTGGGTGGAAGAACGACAGGGCGCAGGATCGAACCCAGTGGTGGACGCGGCATGAAAGTGACGTCGGTGTGCCAGACGTCGGCGAACCCGTTGTCCTGACTGTCGAGTGCGAACACTTCGTCCGGAACGTTGCCGCTGTCGTGCACAGGGTGGCCGGTGGTCAATTCGCCGAAGCGCCTGCCGAAGTCGATATGTGTCGCGTCGTCGATGAACTGGTCACGCAGAAACAGCACCTTGTACTCGACGAGGGCCGAACGCAGTTGGGTCAGCTCCGTATCGGACGCAGTCGCAACGTCGATCCCGCTTACCTCGGCGGCGAAGTTCGGCCCCAGGGGAGTCAGCTGCAGTTGCAATCGAGCGGCATCGAGAAATGTAGTCATGAGTGCAGACTTTCGAACGGGTCCGCCACGACGCGGACGAGATTGTGCGACACATGTGCAATTGCCTGGGGGCGAGGCCAAGGTCAGCAACAACAGAAGTCGGCATCGAGACGACACAGGTCGACGGTCAACCGCCGAACAAGCTGGGTCGTACGCATGCCTAGGTTGTACCGCATCGCCGGAATTCTCCTCAACTCTGCGGGAATTACCGAGTGCACAGTTTTACTGGCAGATCTCGTAGATTCGGCCAACAAAACTATGCACTCGATGGCCGCTCGACGGGGCCCGTCGGTTTCGCGAGCATGCACCAGCGGGTACTCGTCGGCGACAGCCGATACAGAGGAGATCCCGTGAAGTACGAACTGAGCCCCGACGCGACCAAAGATCTGGACGACCAGCTCGAAAAGTCCGACGAGGACTCGAAGGATAACGACCCCGTAAAACAGACGCTGGACGTTCCGAAGGGCGGCGACGCCGAAGACGCTGCCGAGAAGGTTCAGAAGCAGTACGAGGACAAGTCTGGTCTGAAGCTGGACAGTGACGTGGCCGACGACATCGTCGAGGAGACTCGAAAGAACTCGAAGGACGAATCCAGCGATGACAAGTCGGGCAAGGACGAGTCGAACGCCGACGAGTCCGGCAAGGGGGAAACCAGTGCCGACGAGTCCGCCAAAGACGACTCCAGTAGCGACGACTCCGCCAAGGACGATTCGAGCAAAGACGATTCGAGCAAGAAGGACGACTCCAGCAAGGACGATTAGAGCAAGAAAGACGACTAGCCCCGACTCCCCGCCTCACGAGGCCGGTTGCCGGACTGTCCGGACGCCCACTGAGGGCGCGTAGGTGTCCTTGATCGCGACCGTGCGGAACGTCCTCGTTGCGGCGACCTGGAGGACTGCTTGCGCGACAACGGAATCAAGACGTTGATCAGCACTGGACGGTGACCGATACGAACGCGGCACCCAGATAGGCGCCGAAAGTCTTGGTGGAAGCGTGTTTTGTGGTGCGAATCCGCAACCACGGTGCGGCCTGCGTGCGAAGCTATGCGGTAAAGGACTCATCCGTTTCGTCCAGGAGCGCGCAATGACTCAAATTGTCCGTGGAGCGGCAGTGCAGGCATCGTCGGTCACGCTCGATCCGGCAGCGACCACGGACAAAGCGTGTGAACTGATTCGAGAAGCCGGTCGCAATTCTGCTGACGTTGTGGTGTTTTCCGAGTGTTTCATTCCCGCTTATCCGAGTTGGTTCCAATTCTTACCGCCCGTGTCTCCGGAGCTGACCGACCTCAATGTGCGGTTGTTCAATAATTCGATCGACGTGCCTGGGCCCGAAACGGCCAAGCTCAGTGAAGCGGCGCGAAATGCCGACTGCTACGTAGTTATCGGAGTGTGTGAGCGTTCGCAGACGAACTCTGGTTCGTTGTTCAACACTCAGTTGTTCTTCGGCCCAGATGGCAGGCTCCTTGGTAAGCATCAGAAGCTGACGCCGACGGGCTACGAACGAATGGTCCACTGGGGTGGCTGGGGTGACACCCTGACAGTGATCGACACCCCGTTCGGCCCGCTGAGCGCATTGGCATGCTCGGAGAACTCCAACCCCCTGGCCGGTTTCGATGTGGTGTCACGTGGCCCTCGGGTCCATGCCATGAGTTGGCCCCCACATTTCATAATGTCGGCCGAGGGAGCGCCTCCGTTGGCTGACATTTCACTCCTGACAGCAAGGCATTTCGCGTTGTTGTCGAAGGCATTCGTCATCAGCGCGTGCGGTGTGATCGATCGACCGTTCTACAAGGAACTCGCGGGTTTGGCGGGAAACCCCGAGGCTGACTTGACGGCCGGCATAACCGATGGCGGGGCGGTAATTGTATCGCCGGGATCGGAAGTCATCGCCGGCCAGTTGGGTGCTGGTGTCGAGGGAATCATCTACGCGGATATGGACCTGGACGTCTGGGTCAAAATGAAGCTGCTGCAAGACTTCGCGGGCCACTACAACCGTCCCGATGTGTTCACGCTCGAAGTCAATCGCCACCCAAGTCACTACGAAGCGCCCAAGACGGTGTGATCCACCGAGTTCGCGGTCGGCCCATGTCGCTTCACACATGAGTTGTTAGCGCGCCGACTTGCGCGACAGGCCTGCGCGAGAACGGGAATCACGCCGTTCTTCCGCACCGCACGCTGACCGGCGCCCGGTGCGAGTCCGCGAGATACTCGAACAAGAAGGGGCGAATGGACACGTAGAGGAGACCGGTGTGGCGACTTCGGTAGCACAGGCGACTGTCAGCGATGTGCTGGCGGAATTGGCTGCCTTGGAAGATCCGAAGATCCTTGCGGTGAACGAGCGCCACGGAGACGACCACGCAGTGAATCTCACCAAACTGCGCGCAGTAGCCAAGAAGCTCAAAACCCAACACGACCTCGCCGGTGAGCTGTGGGGGACTGGCGACACTGCCGCCCGCCTCGTCGCGATACTGATCTGCCGCCCGAAGGCGTTTGTCACGTCGGAGTTGGACGCCATGCTGCGTGATGCGCGCGTCCCGAAGGTGCACGGCTGGCTCGTCAGCTACGTCGTGAAGAAGAGCCCACATGCCGAAGAACTTCGCAGCGCCTGGTTTGCCGACTCCGACCCCGTCGTGGCCAGCGCGGGGTGGGTGCTGACCACCGAACGCGTCGCGAAGTCACCCGACGGACTGGACCTACCAGGACTGCTCGACCTGGTCGAGGCGCACATGAAGGACGCTCCAGAACGTCTCCAGTGGGCAATGAACGAATGCCTCGCGACGATCGGTATTCACCACGCCGAGTACCGAGCCCGCGCGATCGGCATCGGTGAAAGTCTCGAAGTTCTCAAGGATTACCCGACGCCACCCGGTTGCACGTCACCGTTCGCGCCGATCTGGATCAACGAAATCGTCCGCCGCCGAGCATAGGTGCGCGAACAAGAAAAGCACCCCCGAGGGGGTGCTTTCTCGAACTCTGGTGCGCGATACTGGGATTGAACCAGTGACCTCTTCCGTGTCAGGGAAGCGCTCTCCCGCTGAGCTAATCGCGCGAGGTGGAGACGGGAATCGAACCCGTGTGCACGGCTTTGCAGGCCGTTGCCTCACCACTCGGCCACTCCACCGAACTTAAGGTCGAGTCCAACCTCGAGCGGATGACGGGATTCGAACCCGCGACCCCAACCTTGGCAAGGTTGTGCGCTACCAGCTGCGCCACATCCGCATTTGCGTCCCCGGCTGCCTTTTTCCGCCTCCGGGGTGCGAGAGGAAACATTAGCCCACAGACCACAGAAGTCACAAATCCGCTGCATACGCGCCAATTCCTCCCGTACAGCCTCGAATGGGGCACACGAAGGGGGAGTGGGGATTCGGTAGGCCTGAGTGGCTCGTGTTAAAGTTCCTCCTCGTCCGGTGGGGGCATCTTCACCCGTCCGGTCCCGTGGCTCAGTGGAAGAGCGTCCGCTTCACACGCGGAAGGTCGCTGGTTCGAACCCAGCCGGGACCACCAGCAATTTCCGCAGATCATCCCGCCCCAGACCGGGCAAGTCGGGTCATTTCAGACAATTTTCTCCGCATTTCTTCGGAGCAGTCGTCACTGCTGTGCGCGCGGACCGTGTGGCACCATTCTTCCGACGGATGTCGTCGATGGGCGACGCCAGTCATGCCGCGCTCCCGTGCTGATTCACGCCGGGACTGTTGGAGGCATCATGCGCACTGGGGCCGGGTGGGCAAATCGCAAAGTGTCGCGCTGGGGAACGATCGTTGCGATCGCTCCGATTGTCTCGAGCCTCGCGATCGGCTGTAGTTCCGACACAACCGAATCCGACGGTTCGAGCAGCGAAGGCGACGTCCGGGCGGCATTCGACACCTGGATCGAAAGCGTGCAGAGCGGTGACCTGGACAGGTTCAAGTCGGTCGTGTGCGCCGACACCTTCGAGAAGGGCTACGCGGAGACGTCGGGTCCCGAGTTCGAGTCGTCCGCACGAGATGCCGTGGACGTCGCGGGTCTCTATGTCGTCGACTGGTACGACACCGTCACCGTGAACGGCGACACCGCGGAAGTCACCGTGACTGGACACAGAGAAGGCCTGCGTGAGCAAAGCGAATCGATCGACGAGGAGCGGAAGACTGCAGGCCTAGTCGTCGAGGACGGCGCGTGGAAAGTCTGCTCGGAACCGCAGGACGATGCCGCGACGATGCGTAGACGTGAACTCGCAGCGGCGAAGTCCGATGTGCAGGACGCCGTCGAAGCTTTCTACGCCGGCATTGCCTCCGGCTCGGTGTCGGACGTCGGTGCCGCGTCGTGCGCGACTCTCGAGCGAATCATTCGCACTCAGAACTACACGGTCGCGGAACTGGCGGCCGACCTCGGCGAGAATCTGGTTTCCTTCGACGACACGGTGGTGAACGGCGATACGGCAAAGGTCCATGTGACCGCCGAGACGGCCGACGAGTTGTTCTCGCTGGTGTACGCGCTGGAGAACAATGGGACTTGGCTGGTGTGCAGCCCAGGACTGCTGGCATCGACCACGAAGACCGAGCGATGAGCGGCCGACGCTTCACTGGCACTGCGGCGGCAAGTCTGGCGTCGGCTCTCGCGTTGGCGTTGGCGTTGGGCGGATGTTCGGACAACGAGGCGGCCGAACCGACCGCCGACAACAACGAAGCATTCAGCGTTGCGGGCCTGCCCGTAACGGACGGGCCGACGGGGTCGCGGGAGGGCGTTGCGGACGCGGAGCGCCCTGTCGAGAACCTATCGGACGACGAGGTCGATCGGCTCGTCGTAAACGCAATCGCCGACGTCGAGGACTACTGGCGCGACGAGTACTCGGCTGTCTTTCACGAGCCGTTCGTTCCTGTCGAGAAGTTCACGTCCTGGGACTCGACCCAGTCGAGCACCGCGTCGTTCTGCGGTACCTCCGGCAGCGGATATTACAACGCGGCCTTTTGCCGTTCGGGCGGTATCGGTTGGGACCGCGGCGGTCTCATGCCCGACTTGATCGACGCGTATGGCCCGATCGCACCGATCGTCGTGCTCGCCCATGAGTACGGCCACGCTGTCCAGTTCGCGTCGGGCATCGTGAACGTCACGACGCCGACGATTGTGCGCGAGCAGCAGGCAGACTGTTTCGCGGGCGCTTTCTTGCGGCATATCGCCGAGGGCAGTGCCGAACATTTCACGATGAACACCTCCGACGGGCTCAACAACGCTTTGGCGACGATCGAGGCTATTCGCGATCCGGTTTATGACGCGGAGACGTCGGCATACGGCGAACGGGGCCAGCACGGCAGTGCCTTCGAGCGTGTCTCGGCGACCCAGGCGGGGTTCACGGACGGTGCCGTTGCGTGCACGCGAATCACCGAAGACGAAATCCGTGCGCGTCGTGGCGATCTACCCCAATTTTCGACCACAGATACGGTTTCCGGCGATGTCTCGGTGACAGAAGAGTCTGTCGAGGCGAACATCGCGCTCCTGCAAGAGTTTTTCACGTTGCAGGAAATGCCGGAGGTGGAGTATTCGGCACAGGCTGCGGAATGTGACGGTGCAACACTGGCGAAACCCGTCGCATACTGCCCGGCGACCAACACCATGACGATCGATGTCGAAGAACTTGCCGAGCGTGCGAAGCAGGGCAAGAAACGCGTCGGGGAACTCAGCGGACCGGATGCCGGCGACTTCAACGCGTACATTCTCCTGGCGTCCAGGTACGCGCTCGCTGCCATGAACGAACGAGACGTACCGCTGACCGGTCCTCAGGCGGCACTGCGGGCAACGTGCAACGCCGGTGCGTGGACCGGTTATCTCGCACTCGGAACTGGCGACGTCACGCTGGCCGCGGGCGATCTGGACGAAGCCGTGAACGGCCTGCTGACCGACGGCTTGGTGGCGAGCGATGTCGAAAGTGAGACGGCGCCCAGCGGGTTCGCGCGAGTGGAGGCGCTGCGCACCGGAGTACTCGGCGACATAACCGAATGCGACACGCGATACGCCTGATTCGCTCGGGGCGTGATGCGCAGACTCACACGAGGCAGGGAACCTGATGACTCAGCCGAATGGTCCAGAACCCACCGGGACACCCGCGGACCCGACGGCCGCTGTGCGCGTCGGGCGCCGCAAAGTGCTGGCGATACTCGCCACCGTCGTCGTTGTGATTCTGGCAGTTGCGATTGTGGGAGCGCTGCTGGTCGGCTCGAGCGACGACAGGCCGAGCGCAGACAGCGCGATTCGCGAAACTGTCGATGATTTCTACACTTTCGTGCAGGACGGTGACCTCGACAAGACCAAAAGTGTTGTGTGCCAACAGGTTGTCGACATTCGCTACCGGGAGATCACAGCACCGCAATTCGCCGCCCGCGAAAAGCTCGCGGTAACCGAAGAAGGTCGGTTCGTCGTCGAAAGTTACGACGAGCCGAATATCTCCGGTGACCGTGCGACGGTGACGTTCACGGGGCGTCGTTCGGGCGGCGCCGGCGACGAAATCGGAACCGAACGCTTCACGATCGGCCTGCGCAATACCGACGATCGATGGCAAGTCTGCAAGTTCCCCGAGCCCGATGAGGAGACTCGGCAAAAGATGCAACTGGCGGACGACAAAGCCGAGGTCCGAGCAGCGCTTGATCAGTACTACGAAGTGGCAAACGAAGGAAAGCAGCGAGACGTCGTCTTCGCAGTGTGCGTCGAGTTGCAATCGGCCTTGCTCTCGCTCTCACCGGAGGAATGGGCAGAGATGGTCGATCCCCAGAACGTCGCGACGATCGAATCCATCGATGACATTCAGTTCGTCGGCGAATCGGCAAAAGTGACTTTGACGGAGAAGACAGCGAGCGGGTCGACGGTCGTGCTGTGGACCGTCAATCGCGAACTGTCGTTGTGGAAGCCCTGCAAGATTCAGGTCGTCGAAGGCTAGGCAGTCCAGTCGATGCGTCCCTTTTGCGAGTTTCCTCCGCTGTGCTGTTTTCGCAGTTCGGGGCAGGAAACTGCGGCCCATTAGCCGCCTTCCCACCGCCCGGGGACCTTGCCAACTCTGCGATCGGTCGTACGTTGGAAGTATGAACCCGATAAAAACGACCCCGATTAAGACAACGTTGTTCGGTGCTGTCGCGGGCGCAGCGTTGCTGATGGCTCCCGGTACCGCCTCTGCGGCACCGACGGACACGTTCGCGCCGTTGTTGTACTCGACATGTAGCTTCGGTCAGGTGGATGCCGCGCTGCACGTTCAGGCGCCTCAGATTGCGGCGCAGCTGGACGGAATGCCGGAACAGAAGGCGCAGTTGCAGTCCCTCTACAACTTGCCCGTCGATCAGCGGCAGGCTGCTGTCGACGCGTACTTCGCCAACAACCCCGACCTCGCAGCGCGTGCGGAACGGCTGTCGAACAGTGCTGACGGCGCTCAGGCCGCCGCGATCGTTCAGCAGGTTGCCGATACCTGCCACAGCTACTGATTGGACCTGCTGAAGCCCGGGAGGCGCCCGGACCGATCATCGGCAATACAAAGGACTTTCGACTCTGAATCTGCGGAGTTCGAGCGATAGGATCTGCCCATCAGAAGGTTATGACCCGAGATGGAGTGGTGCGCGATGGATTCGTTCTTGGACTTCCTGTGGGTCATCATTGTCGGCTTCTTCTTTATCGCCTATTTGATGGTCATGTTCTCGATCATCGGCGATCTCTTCCGGGACCGCAGTTCGTCGGGTGGGATGAAGGCCGTGTGGATTTTCTGCCTGATCCTTTTCCCGTTCATCACCGCACTTGTGTACATGGTCGTCAAGGGCAGCGGGATGGCGGAACGCCAGCATGCTGCAGTGGCGAATGCAGTCGAGCGGCAAGAGGCCTATATCAGGCAGGTGGCAGGCAAGTCCGCGGCCGCGCAAATCACGGAAGCCAAGGAGCTACTCGATCAGGGCGCTATCACGGAAGCAGAATTTGCAACCCTCAAGGCCAAAGCGCTGGCCTAGAGTATTCGGCGCTCGAACGCGCGAATGTCGTTGGCGTTCTTGCTCTTCGAGTCGGAAACCACGGAACCGTGGTCGACCGCGTCGGTTGTTCTGTTCGACCGCCAGTCGTAGATCACACACGTTCGTGTCATGAGGTCCTGAATCGAACGGTTGGTCCGGCTGATGGCAACCCAGAGTAGCCCGATCGGGAGGGCCGAGTAGAGCACAGCACGCACCAGCGAGCGAAAGAAATGTAGTTTTCTGCCCTTCGAGTCGACCACTCGCAGACCGAGCAGCGCGTTGCCATACGTTCGGCCGGTCGTAGACCAGCAAAACGTGAGATACGTGGTGAGGATGACGAATCCGAGAAACGGAGCGCTGCGGCCGAGGCGTTCGGGCCAGTGGAACGAGCTTGGATCGATCAGAAACGACGATGCCGCGATGCCGCCGTAGATTCCTCCGATGACGACGAGCACGACGAGCAGGTCGATCGACGCAGCGGCCACCCGAGTGACCACGCCCGCTCTCCGGCCGTGATGGGTCTGCGCCGAAGCGGGAATTCCGGGCGGCGGCAAGAAGCCCGTCATGGTCGCGGGATCTCCGTGATTGCGACCGTGTTGCGTCCGTTTCGTCGGAGCAGAAGCCGATCTACGACTCGGCCGACTTTGTCGTCGGCATAGATGCCCTGCAGCCGAACACCTATGACGGATTCCGACGCAACGGTGCTGCTGGATTCCCTGATGATCAGCGGCAAGTCGATGTCGTCGATGACCTTGTGTGCAATGCCCGCGAGGTCGGTGCGTTCCAGGAGCGCCGAGACGGCATCAGGCACAAGCGCGTCGGCCAGGTCGGACACCTTGCGCTCGAGGTCGTGGCGCGCGACGGCCCCCCGATCCGCCAACTTTTCGATGGCGGTTTGCGGCCACAATCGCCGGGGGAGTAGCGGCGGTCGCAAAGCGACACCGACGATCGGTCGCACGAAAGCGACTGAGGCATCTGTCGCGCGGCCCGCGATTCGTGCAGCGCCGACTGCGATTCCGAGCGGCGCATCGATCAGGTATGTGAGCGCATCACCGCGCGCGTGCGTGTCGTCGGTGGGATTCGACACGACTCACCTCCAGGGCTTTGGGTGTCACTCGCCGCGAGATCAGAGTAGCGCCGCACCGGCACAGTCGGCATCGCCCAATCGATGTCTACGTTCAGTCGGTAGCAGCGGCCGCGCGAGTGAGGCCCTTACGGTCGTAGTACCTGGTCACGATCAGCCCCAGGACGACGCCGAGCAGGAGCCCGACAACAGTCATCACGAGTGCCCTGCCGAGGCCGGCCGCCGACCGTGCGTCGAAGTAGATGATCGAGCTGACACCGAGGAAAACTTGGCGCATCGGCTCGAAATACGCCAACCAGCTGTAGATTCGCGGCGCCGCCTCGAGCGGAATTGTTCCGCCCGACGACGGCAGATCGAGAATTACGAAGAAGATGAGGTTGATCAACATTCCGATGCCTCCGAATGCCGCCATCACCGACATTGCCGAGATGCCGACCGCGGAGATCGTGAGAACGCCATACAGATACAGCGCGAACGCGTGCGGTATCGACATCCCCAGTGCGGAACACACGCCGATGTAGAGTCCGGATATCGCGGTCGCCATGAGGACAATGCAGCCCCATTTGACCAGCAAAGTCTGGAAGCGAGACAGTCCCGTTCGGGCGCGACTCGTGTACTTCGGACCGATCTCCGACGGCGAGAAGCCGAGCAGACCGTCGACGAGCGAGTTGATGATGGTTGCGCCCGTGAAGCCCGCCAGAATAAGCAACAGCGCGTAATAGAACGCGGAAAGCCCGAATCCTGTGCCGGCGGGCAGCGGCTCGAATTGCACCGTGGACACCGAGATCGGCTGCGCCAATACATAACTGGCCGGGCCTGAAAGTGGCGGTGCCCCAGCGCTTGCCAGTTGCTCGCTCGTCATGGTGGTGAGCTGCTTGGCGAGATTCGTGTTGGCGATCTCGAGCGCGGGTTGCGTGATGCCTTCGACGAGCGCTACCGGGATGCCGCCTGCTCGCGGATTTGTGTAGACGGTGATCGTCGGCCGCGTGATGGTGGTGCCTTCGGCGGCGGCCTTGGCGAGTTCCAGTGTTGCGGTAGTGAAGTTGGCCGGTATGACGATAGCGCCGTAGATCTTCCCGTCGCTCATCTTCGTCTGTGCAGTTGCCCAATCCATCGACTCGAGTTTGACCTCGGATTTGGGCACCTTGTCGAGCAGGGCCGTGCTGATCTGCTCGCCGAGGTTCTCGTTCTGCGGAGTCGGTGAACCCGGCGCCGGGAGCGTCGCACCGGTGTCTTCGTTCACGACTGCGATCGGGAAGTTACGGACGTTGTCTTGTGGATTGAGGATCCCGCCCATGTACAGCCAGGCGAGCAGCCCCATCACGATGCCGACCAGGATTACCGGAGCCAGCCAGAATTTCGGCGAACGCAGAACGTTCTCTTCGGCTGCAATAGAGGTTTCGCTAGTGCTCACGACCATCCCATCACCGCGGAGCGTGGCGCACCGCGAATCGACGACTCAACGTGACAACACTCCTCGAGAATTTGCCAATTCCGTTCGCCGACAAACTCGGTGAGTGCGGTCATCCTATCGAGCCGGCCCGTCTGGGTAGGCGTTTCGAAGGGTAGCCACGGTAACAATTTTCGGAACAGGGTGCTTCCGCTGTGTTGCGCCCGCGTCGATTCGCCGCGTGCGAAGTGTCGGCACGAACACATTCGGAGTGTCGGCGACGAGACGGACGGTTCCACGTCCAGGCCGAACAATGGTTTCAGCAACGAAAAGCCAACCTGGAAAGGGAAATTGAATGTTCGGAATGAAGAAGATCGGAATGACCTTGGCGCTCGCAGCAGGCATCGGCGGTGCCGTCCTCGCGGCGCCGGCAGCCAATGCATCCCCGGTGCATGGTGGTTCGGACGTCGCACAGAGCTCGGGCTGCTACTTCAACTACCAGTGGTACGACATCTGCCCGACCAACCGGATCGACCGTGACGACCGTGATCGCCGTGACCGTCGCCGCGATCGCGACCACCACGAGGATCACGGCAACAATCACTGACGTGTTGCCGGATTGCGGGCACGATTCGCGGCGCCTACGCAGAAGTAGTTGCGACATTGTGTGTAGGCGTCGCGCTCGCGTGGAAACCCAACAGATGAGCGAGAGTAGGAATGGTCGTCACAATGGCATCGGCGTGTACAGATTGCCGATGCGATCCAGGCGTCCCGACGTCGTCCCAGAGGACACTTTCGACTATGCGAGAAAGGTGGAAATCTGCGGATCCGGCGGACAGCTGGACGATGCTCCGCCGGACCTCGAGGAGGCGCTCAGCGCGATGTCCGAGAAGTACGACGAGCGAACCGCTCGCCGACTGGAGCGATTCGCTCGTCTTCCGGACGGATCGTTCGTGTGGACGAAGTCGGATGGCTGGTACTTCCTCGGCCGCATCGACGGACCGTGGCGCTACGACGACAGCGCGCCTGCCCTGCGCGTCGATCTCGTTCACGTTCGACCGTGTAGCTGGGTCGCGGATGCACTGCCCGAGCCGGCTGTGCCATCCGCCGTCGTGGCGACGTTCGCGCGCGGAGGTCGCAACTTCCAGGAGATTCACCACACCGACGTCTTGAACCACACGCGCCGACTGTGGCGATCACGGTGATTCAGGCCGTGGGCCAACCCGTGTACGCCTCCGCGAGGTAGCGCGAGCCTGCTTCCGAGCCGACGACGGACCGGAGTTCGCCGAGTTGCCGCTGAATGTCGAACGGACTGGCATCGGCGTCGGCGTGCAGCATGGTCGTCATCCAGTAGGAGAAGTGCTGGGCCTTCCACACTCGATCGAGCGCGCGTGGCGTGTACTGGTCCAGCGCGTCGGTGTCGTTCTTGAGGACCGCCCGTTCCAGTACCTCGGTCAGCACGCGGACATCTGCCAGTGCGAGATTCAAGCCCTTCGCGCCGGTCGGCGGGACGGTGTGTGCCGCGTCGCCCGCGAGCAACATATTGCCGTAACGCATCGGCTCCTGGACGAAGCTGCGGAACGGGAGAACGGTCTTCTCCATGATCGCGCCTTCTTTCAGGGCGAAGCCGTCATCGCCGGCGAGCCGCGACTGCAGCTCGTCCCAAATCTGCTCGTCGGACCAATCGTCGACGTTCTCTGTCGAGGCGCATTGGAAGTACATCCGCTGCACCGACTCCGTGCGCTGACTGATGAGCGCAAACCCCCGGTCGGACCGTGTGTAGATCAGTTCGGGCGCACTCATCGGAGCCTGCGCGAGGATCCCGAACCACGCGAACGGGTATTCGCGGAAAAATTGGCGCCGCTGGGCTTGCGGGATTTCCTTCCGGCACACACTGTGCGAGCCATCCGCTCCGATGAGGTATTCGCAGCGAATCTCCTGCGCCTGGCCGGCCGCGTCGGTGAATCGAATGCCGGGCTGGGAACCGGTGACATCGACAACCGTCGTATCGCTGACCCCGAACCGGACGTCGCCGCCGTCGCGTTCGCGCGCGGTAGCCAGGTCGATGAAGACGTCGGTCTGCGGGTAGAGCCAGGTGGAAGCGCCGACCAGGCCCTGGAAATCGATGCGATGACTGACGCCGTCGAAACGCAGGTCGATTCCCTTGTGCTCGTGGCCGTCGGTGAGCACGCGGTTCGAGACGCCGCTGTCGACGAGCATTCGCACGCTGTCGCGCTCGAGAATGCCGGCGCGATGGGTTTCCTCGATCTCCCGACGCGTGCGGCGGTCGATCGCGACCGATTCGATGCCCGACAGGGCGAGCAGGTGCGAGAGCATCAGACCGGCTGGGCCGGCGCCGACTATGCCGACTGTCGTGCGGGTGATCGTGGGTCGAGCCATGACGCTGGTCCTTTGTGTCAGTCGACGTCAGCGAGAACAGCTGCGGCGATGGAGAATCCGTGGTTGGCGGCAGGCACGCCGCAGTAGATTGCGCTCTGCAGGATGACTTCGCCGATCTCGTCGGCGGTCATGCCGTTGCGGCGGGCAGCGCGAACGTGCATCTCGAACTCCGACCAATGCCCTTGCGCGAGCAGCGCGGTGAGGGTGATCGCACTTCGAGTGCGCCGATCCAGTCCGGGCCGGGTCCAGATCTCGCCCCACGCATATCGCGTGATGAAGGACTGGAAGTCGTTCGTGAACGCGGTCTTTGCAGCATCTGCTCTGTCGACGTGTGCGTCGCCGAGTACTTCGCGCCGGGTCTTCATGCCGGCGCCGTACGTGTCGGTCATCGTGATTCCTTCTCCAGGGTTGCGGTGAGCCTGTCGAGAACACGATCGGTGAACGCGCCGGCCGAGCCGAGGTAGGTCGACGGCTCGCCCCCCGAACCTCGTTCGGCGAGTAGGTCGTCCGCGGCTTCAGCGACGTGGTGTGCCATGGCGTCGACGTCGACTTCGAGTCCTGCGATCAGCTCTGCCGATTGGGCGGCGGCTGTTACGGTCAGTTCGAGCAACGTGCGGAGTGCATTCCATTCGGAATGCCATGCTCCGTCCGGCCTTTCGTCCACTGCCTGCGCGGCTGCAAGGTGCAACTGTGCGCCGAGCAGCGGCGCTTGCAATGCGGCGCTGCGCATCAGGACCGACAGAACGGGATTTCGCTTGTGCGGCATCGTCGACGAACCGCCTCGGCCCTCGACAGCACCCTCCCGAACCTCCGCGATCTCGGGACGGGACAGCACCAAGACGTCGGCTGCGATGACGCCGAGTGCGTCACACACCGTCACCAGTGCGTGGCCGAGTCGGGTGACCGCGGTGCGGGTCGTGTGCCAGGGCACTCCGGGATCGGCGAGTTCCAAGGCCCGCGCGAACGCCGCGACCGCGGCCGAGGGGTCGTCGGTCAGCTCGTTTGTCAGCGCGAGAGTTCCGGCAGCACCACCGCACTGGACAGGCAGTCCGGTCAGGCTGTCGGTCGCCAGTTCGAGCGCGTCGAGCACCCCCGCCAGCCACTGTGCGGCCTTCAGTCCGAATGTGATGGGAACGGCGTATTGCGTCAACGTCCGGCCGGGCATGACGGAGTCGCCGTGTTCGCGAGCCAGGTGTCCGAGGGTCTGCGCCGTCGTTACGAGGTCTGTTCGGATGCGTCGCAACGCATCTCGGGCGACAAGAATCAACGCCGTATCGAGAACGTCCTGGCTCGTGAGCCCGCGGTGTACCAGTGCGCGAGCCGCTGGGTCGGCGACGGCCGACCGCAACGCCCGCACCAGCGGCACCACGGGGTTACCTGCCGCTTCCGTTTCGGTGATGAGCGCGGCGAGGTCGGGGCGCCAATCGACGACGGCCTTGGCGATCGCCTCCGACTGGGCCGCGGTTGCGGCACCGACCTCCGAAAGTGCGACGGCCCAGGCAACTTCGACCCGAAGCAGCGCGGTGACCACGGCCTCGTCGTCGACTAGCGACCCAGCCCTGTGGCTTCCCGGGGTGAGCAGGTTCATGTCAGCGCTCGTGCCGTGGGTAGGTGAGAAACACCGTCTCGTCGTCGCCCTGCAGGTGGATGTCGAAGCGTAGGTTGCCGTTTTTCGTGCGCACGGCGACAAGACCGTTGCGGCGGTCCGAATCGAGTTCGGCAAGTAGGGGATCCGACGCTAGGGCAGCGTCGTCGCTCGGTACGTACGCACGAGTGAACAGGCGATTCAGAAGCCCGCGCGCGAAGATCACTACGGAGAAGAACGGTGCCGCGCCGTCTCGCGCCGGACCCGGCTCGATCGTCGTGAACGAATACTCGCCGGCGGAGTCGACCGATGTTCTTCCCCATCCGGTGAAGGCTGTGCCGTCGCGCCGCAGTGATCCGGCGACCTCCGGAACCCGGCCATCCGGTCCGGCTTGCCGAATCTCGAGCAGAGCATCCGGAACGGGCTGACCCTCGCCGTCGAATACGGTGCCGTGCAGTCGAATTGCCTTCGGGTGCGACGGCAGCACGAGCTCGTTGTCGCGCTCGTAGGGCAGTGCGTAACCATAGAACGGGCCGATTGTCTGGCCTGGTGTCGCGACGAGGTCATTCATCGTCGTCCTCGCTTTCCATTGCGGTGCGGTGGCTTCCGGTCAGCACGATGTCCCAGCGGTAGCCGAGCAGCCATTCGTGCTCGGACACGTCGTGCGCGTACTTCGCGACGAGCCGGTCACGCGCGTTCTGATCGGTGATCGCCTGGTAGATCGGATCCAGGGCAAACAGCGGATCGGACGGAAAGTACATCTGGGTGATCATGCGCTGGGTGAAATCCGTGCCGAAGAGCGAGAAGTGAATGTGTGCGGGGCGCCACGCATTGCGGTGGTTGCGCCAGGGGTACGGCCCCGGCTTGATCGTGACGAACGAATACCCGCCGTTGCTGTCGGTGAGGCAACGGCCGACTCCGGTGAAGTTCGGATCGATCGGCGCCGGGTGCTGATCGCGTTTGTGGATGTAGCGGCCCGCCGCGTTTGCCTGCCAGATCTCGACCAGTTGGTTACGCACCGGGCGGCCGTCCCCGTCGAGAACGCGCCCGGAAACCCGGATGCGCTCGCCGATGGGCTCGCCGCCGTGCTGGACCGTGAGGTCGGCTTCGAGTGGATCGATGTCGGTGTGCCCGAACACCGGCGCAAACAACTCGGCGCCTTCGGGGTCGGCGTGGCGCAGGTCCTTTGTCGGGTGGCGAAGCACCGAGCTCCGGTAGGCGGGGAAGGCGAGCTGCGGCTGAGTCTCGGCCGCTGCGGCACGAGCGTGCGCGAACGCGATTTCCGCATCGATATCGGATTGGGACGAAAGTGGCGCGGTCTGCGCTATCGGTGGAGCGGTCATGACTGGAACCGTACGAATGTGGGCGCTGTCACGCCAGGCTAGACTTTCACTGAGTGAAAGCTTCTGAATCGAGTGAATTGATGGCCGGAAATACGTCCCAACCGGGCGCATCGGTGATCTCGCGTGCGCTCGCGCTTCTCGGCGCTTTCGACGAGCGCCATCGGGTGCTGAGCCTGACCGAACTCGCGCAGCGTGCCGAAATCCCTGTTCCTACCGCATATCGCCAGGTCAACGAGCTGGTCGCTGGCGGCGCGCTGATCCGACGCGACAACGGCGACTACGCGATCGGACGGATGATCTGGAACCTCGGGTTGTTGGCACCGGTCCAGACCGGCCTGCGCCAGATCGCGTCGCCGTTCCTGCACGACATCTACGCCGCGACGCTTGCGACCGTTCACCTGGCCGTACGCGAGGGGGACGAAGTGCTCTACATCGACCGCCTGTCCGGGCACGCCTCCGTGCCGGTGGTCAGCAAGGTCGGCAGTAAGTTGCCGATGCATTCGACCGGCGTCGGAAAGGTATTGCTCGCGTATGCGCCTCCCGACGTTGCGGCGCGGGCGATGTCGTCGCTCACCCGAATAACCCCGTACACCGTTACACAGCCGAAGCGCCTCGCCGACCAGCTCGCAAAGGTCAGAAGAGAGGGCTACGCGACGACGGTGGAGGAAATGACATTGGGCGCCTGCTCTGTCGCGGTGCCGATCACCCGCGCCGGCACGGACGTCGTCGCGGCGCTGGGCATCGTCATTCCGAAGCTCGGACGCGACAGGCCGCGGCTCACCGCCGCCCTTCAGGTTGCCGCGCAGGGCATTTCCAGGAGCCTCGGTCCGCTGGAACGGTAGTCGCCGAAATAGCTTCCGCTGAGTGGAAGCCGACGCTTGGCCCGTGCCCGGCCGACGCGTTGCAATGACGGAATGCTTCCCCGACTGCGTCCGGACCGTAACGAGTACGGCGGATCGATCGCTGACCGCCTGCCATCCGCGTCGCCGGACATCGGCATCTGGGCACTCGATGAAGAGCACGATCGACTGTGGCAGGTGGCCGCGCCCTACCTTGCGAACCGCGACAACGATTGCTCGCGAGGTCCTCGACGACTTCGGTTACCCGAAGGTACGTCGCGTACAAATCCATTCACCGCGAAGCCCGTGCGCGGTCGGCGAGTCCAGGGACTCGCTAAGCGCGCACAGGGCGCAGCCAATTTCTCTACCATCAATGGTGGGAAGAGGTGGCTGTACGTGCTCGAGTTGTGGACCGATCCGTCGGGTGCCCGAGTGTGGGTCGTTCGATGTGATCGGTGTGAAGTGTTGATCCGCTCTGCTTCACCGGATGCTGCCGGTGAAGCAGAGCCGGACGTCCCCGCCAATGCCCTCTGCGAAAGTTGTGCCACGCGTGTCGCGAGCGCCCACGTCCGAAATCTGTCCATGGATACGCCGCCCGAATTCTCGGCAGCGAACCGGGCAGAAAGAAAGTAAACCGGCCACATAGCCACATGTCGTGACATCAACGGCTGCTTGGCATTTCGTTAATTCGACAGATTGTGTGCCCGATGCCCGAAATTGCGGTGCCGAACACTTGTCAGGTGCCGATGTCAGCCATACTGTGATTCGAGTCACAACAATAGTCGGCGCAATTTCCTAGTGCGCGCATGCAACCAGCGTTCAGCTTTCGCTCAAATGGGTACACGTTCGTCGCTACACCAGCAGGACGCCACGCGCAGTCAACCGCCGCCCTCGTGCGGCCGATTCGAAAGGTGGCCGTCGATGCCCACCAATCCGCGAGCAGGCACTCCCGCACAGGCCGGGGATCTCGTCGACATCGACGCCCTGCTCGCCGCGTACTACGCGGGTCACCCCGACCCGTCGGTGATCGAGCAGCGGGTGGCCTTCGGCACTTCCGGGCATCGTGGCTCGTCGCTCGACACAACCTTCAACGACGACCACATCGCGGCGACCAGCCAGGCGATCTGCGAGTATCGGGCAGGTCAGGGCATCAGCGGGCCACTGTTCATCGGCCGCGACACCCACGCCCTGTCCGAACCTGCGTGGCGCACGGCGATAGAAGTATTCGCTGCAAACGACGTCACGATCCTCGTCGACGATTCCGGCGGCTTCACGCCGACGCCCGCGGTATCGCACGCCATCATCCGAGCCAACGCCGCGCGCGGTTCGGGGCCGCAGGCCGACGGTGTTGTCGTCACGCCGTCGCACAATCCACCGCGCGACGGCGGTTTCAAGTACAACGGACCCGACGGCGGTCCCGCGAACGTCGGGGCGACAACGTGGATTGCCGACCGGGCGAACGAGCTCCTCACGGCGAAGCTGTCCGGCGTCGGGCGGATCGCTTTCGACAGAGCGCAGACCCACGGTTACGACTTCACCGGCCACTATGTCGACGACCTTCCGGCCATGATCGACTTCGACGCGATCCGCGGCGCGGGAGTTCGAATCGGGGCAGACCCGATGGGTGGCGCGTCCGTCGCCTACTGGTCCGTCATCGCGGACCGGCACAACCTCGATATGACCGTCGTGAACCAGAACGTCGATCCGCAGTTCGGTTTCATGACCCTGGATTGGGACGGCAAGATCCGGATGGACTGTTCGTCGCCGTATGCGATGGCGTCGCTCGTCGAACGAAAATCGGAGTTCGCCATCTCGACGGGAAACGACGCCGACGCGGACAGGCACGGCATCGTGACCGCCGATCACGGCCTGATGAATCCCAATCATTTCCTTTCTGTCGCAATCGACTATCTCTACCGCCACAGGCCTGGCTGGTCGCCCGCCGCGGCCGTCGGCAAGACTATGGTCAGCTCCTCGATGATCGATCGCGTCGCCGCCGATCTCGGTCGGCAACTATTGGAGGTCCCGGTGGGATTCAAATGGTTCGTCCCCGGCTTGATCAGTGGCGAGCTGGGCTTCGGTGGCGAGGAGAGTGCGGGCGCGTCGTATCTGCGCTCGGACGGACGGGTCTGGACGACCGACAAGGACGGCATCATCCTGGCCTTGCTCGCGTCGGAGATTCAAGCGGTTACCGGTGACAGTCCTTCGCGTTACTACGGGAGGCTGACCGAGAAGTTCGGCACTCCCGCGTACGCGCGGATCGACGTGGCCTCGACCAGGGAGGACAAGGCACGACTCGGCCGATTGACCGGTGCCGACGTTGCCGCGACCGAGTTGGCCGGCGAACCGATCACCGCGCGCCTGACGGCCGCACCGGGTAACAAGGAAGCCCTGGGCGGTGTCAAGGTGACGACCGACTCGGGCTGGTTTGCTGCGCGACCGTCCGGAACGGAGAACGCTTTCAAAATTTATGCGGAGAGTTTTCGCGGTCCGCAACATCTGAGCCGGATTCAGGCGGAAGCTCAGGATGTGGTCGCGACGGCATTGGGTGGTGAGAAGTGAAGGTAGGCCTGCTCACTCGGGAGTATCCGCCGGACGTTTACGGGGGCGCCGGCGTGCACGTCGACTTCCTGTCACGTGAGTTGCGGCCGCTCGTCGATCTCGCCGTGCATGCGTGGGGTGCGGACCGGATCTCGGATCTCGCTCCGGCGCAAGGCCACTCACCGGCAACGGCGACTAAGGACGCTAATCCCGCGTTGGCGACGTTGTCGGTCGACCTGTCGATGGCTGCTGCCGTCGCCGACCGCGAACTCGTGCACAGCCACACGTGGTACGCGAATCTCGCCGGCCACATCGCCAAACTGCTCTACGACATTCCGCACGTGGTCACGACTCATTCCCTGGAACCGTTGCGGCCGTGGAAGGTCGAACAACTCGGCGGTGGCTACGCACTGTCGTGCTGGGCGGAGAAAACCGCCATCGACAATGCCGATGCGATCATCGCCGTCAGCCACGCGATGCGCTCCGACATCGTTCGGCTCTACCCCGAGGTCAATCCGGACCGCGTGACCGTCATTCCGAACGGCATCGACTCGGACCTCTACCAGCCGACCGACGACCGTTCCGCGTGGGCCAAGCACGGCCTGGACCCGGACCGTCCGACTGTTCTCTTCGTCGGCCGCGTGACCAGGCAGAAGGGTGTTCAACATCTGGTGCGCGCGGCTGCAGGATTCCGACCCGAGGCACAACTCGTGCTGTGCGCGGGGGAGCCGGACACCCCGGAGCTGAAGGCGGAGTTCACCTCTCTCGTCACCGAACTCCAGGCCAATCGCGATGGTGTGCACTGGATTCCGCAGATGCTGCCGCAACAGGAGGTCATTCAGCTGCTCTCCGGCTCGACGGTGTTCGCCTGTCCGTCGGTGTACGAGCCACAGGGCATCGTCAACCTCGAAGCAATGGCGTGCGAGACCGCCGTCGTCGCAAGCGAGGTCGGTGGCATTCCCGATGTGGTGATCAACGGTTCGACGGGACTGCTCGTGCCCTACAACAGCAATGAACCGCGGGTCTTCGAAGCGGGATTCACCGAAGAAGTGAACAAGTTGCTCGACGATCCCGAGCGTGCAGCAGGGATGGGTCGCGCCGGTCGCAGACGCGCGATCGAGGAATACGGATGGGACGCGATAGCAGCGCGGACCGTCGCCATCTACGAAAGAGCGGGGGAGCGGCGATGACCAAACGGCCTCGGGTACTCGGAATCGTATTGGCGGGTGGCGAGGGTAAGCGGCTCATGCCACTGACCCTCGATCGGGCAAAGCCCGCCGTGCCTTTCGGTGGCGGGCACAGGATGATCGACTTCGTTCTGTCCAACCTCGTCAACGGCGGCATTCACCGAATTGCCGTACTCACGCAGTACAAGTCGCACTCGCTCGACAAACACATCTCGACGGCGTGGCGGCTCGCCTCGCTGACGGGCGGTTTCGTCACTCCGGTGCCTGCCCAGCAGCGCCGTGGTCCGCACTGGTACCTCGGTAGTGCTGACGCGATCTATCAGAGCATGAACCTGATTCAGGACGAGGCGCCCGACATCGTCGCGGTCTTCGGCGCGGACAACGTGTACCGGATGGATCCCGCCCAGATGATCGATCAGCACGTCGAATCCGGCGCCGGCGTGACCGTCGCAGGAATTCGGGTGCCGCGCGATCAGGCTTCGGCGTTCGGGGTCATTCACACCGATGACGGCAAGAAGATCACCGAGTTCCTCGAGAAGCCCGCCGACCCGCCGGGGTTGCCCGATGCCCCCGACGAGTCCTTCGTGTCGATGGGCAACTACGTTTTCTCCACCGAGGCGCTCAAAGATGCGCTCGCGCAGGACGCCGCGGACAAGGGCTCCAAGCACGACATGGGCTCCAACATCGTGCCGCAGCTGGTGGGGCGCGGGGAAGCTGCCGTATACGACTTCAACACGAATGTCGTTCCCGGCGAGACGGAACGAGACCACGGCTACTGGCGCGACGTCGGTACGATCGACGCGTATTACGACGCCCACCGGGACCTGATTTCGCCGTATCCCGTCTTCAATCTCTACAACGAGGAGTGGCCGATCTTCGCACTTCCCTCACAGCGTCCGCCGGCGAAGTTCGTCGCCGGTGGTGCGGCACAGGAATCGATGGTCAGTGCGGGCTGCATCGTGTCCGGCGCTCAGGTCGTCAACTCTGTGCTCTCACCGGGCGTAATCCTCGAACAAGGTGCGGTGGTGCAGGATTCGATTCTCGCGGACCGGGTTCGCGTGGGGAAGGGCGCGGTCGTTCGGCGGGCGATTCTCGACAAGAATGTGGAAGTACCGCCCGGTGCGCACATCGGCGTCGACCTCGCACGAGACCGAAGCCGTTACCACGTGAGCGATAACGGCATCGTCGTGCTCGGCAAAGGCGCAAGCGCTGTCAAATGATCGGCGCCTACGGGTAGTTGGTCTCCTGCGCTGCAAGCGCGAGCCACTTTCCGTCCTGCTTGACGAACACGTCGGTAAAGCGTTCGCGCGCAAGCACATTTCCGCCGTCGACGATGGTGTTGACGCCGTGGATCACGGCGGTGTCTCCGACTACGGTCACGTTCTGCTCGGTGGGGTTCATCGTAAAAGTCACGGGCACAATGGTTTCCATCTCCGCGGCACGGTCGAGGAGCTTGCCGTCGGAGTTGGTGTGCCTGAACTCGGGAGCCAGGATCGATTCGATCGTCGGCTTGTCGCCGTCCGTGATGGCCTTCAGCCACTGGGCTTCGACGGCAAGGACCGCTTCGGTTTGGTTGCCGGCCTCGGCTGTCGTCGCCGAACTCGAGGACGACGAATCCTCGTCGTCACTACTGCATCCGCTGAGTCCGACCGTCACCATCACCGCGATTGCGGCGAGGCTGCCTGCTTTGCGTTTCGCACCTACGTTCATGCCGTCTCCACTCCGACGTGTTGCTGCGCTGCACCCGACTCGTAGACAGTGACACATGCGGCCCTTGTGGCGGAGGGAGATTCCCCAACAGAATGTTGTTGTGAACAAGATCGTGTGTACCTTCGTCGCTGCAGGTATCGCCGTTTTCGCCGGGGGGTGCAACGACTCGGGTGGTGACCCTGGCGCCGGGGGCGCGCGTCTCGAACCGCCGCGTGTCACAGCAACTCTCGATGTCGGCGTCGGACCGCTCGAGGACGTGACGGTCGACGAGTCCACGCACACCGCGTATATCACCAACAGCGGCGACAATTCGCTGTCGGTGATCGACGGCGAATCACACGTGTCGAAGATCGACGTCGGCACGAAGCCGAGCGGCGTCGCGGTGAACCCGGCGACACAAACCGCCTACGTCACGAGCAAGGCCGACGGCACGGTCTCGGTGGTCGATCTCGTCGACAAGAGTGTCACCGCCACAATCGGTGTCGGCAAGGATCCGGAAGGTGCCGAAGTGGATGCCGACACCCATACGCTCTATGTGGCGAACGTCGCCGGCAATTCGGTGTCGGTGATCGACACCGAAACGAACGCCGTGACGGCAACGATCCCGGTCGGAGACCAGCCGAGCAAGATGGGCGTCGATCCGACAAGTCATTTCGTGTTCGTGGCAAACGCGGGCGCGGACAGTTCGGTCTCGGTGATCGATCCGGCGAAGCGGGAGGTGATCCAGACGATCGCGGTCGGCCGCAGTCCGCGCGATGTGGCGATCGATCCGGCGACGCGGACAGGGTATGTCCCGAACGCGAACGACGGAACGATCTCTGTGCTCGACACCGAGCGATTCACCGTCCTGCAGACCATCGAAGCGGGCGATCAACCGGTCGCCGCGACTGTCGATCCGGCAGCTCATACCGCCCTCGTGACGAACTATGGAGCCAGCACGTTGGCGATCATCGACACTCAGTCACAGGCGGTTGTCGATACCGTTCACGTCGGCGACGGGCCGCAGTTCGTGGCGGTCGACTCGGCCACCCACAAGGCCTACGTCGTCAACCACACCGACAACTCGGTATCCATCCTCGAGCGGTAGTCAGACCGGGCAGATATCGGTGGCGCCGCCCGGCGTCCGTCTCGCCCGACCATGCGCGTGTTGGAGCTACGCTCGAGCTCGGACAGGGAAGAAGGCACGCGGTGCGCGAGAAACTCGAAACGGACATCTCGTCCGACATACGTGCGATGGCCGCCGTCTCCGAGCAGATCGGACTGTTCTTCGCGACCCAGCATGATTTGCGGCCCAACGACTTCCGCGCCCTCGTGCACATCATGGTTGCCGACGTCGAGGGCCGACCGCTCACCGCAGGCGAGTTGGCGCGGTTGCTGGGTACGTCGGCGGCGGCGATGACGTACCTGGTGGAGCGGATGATCGAGTCGGGGCATATCCGACGCGAATCCGACGCCGCGGATCGGCGAAAGGTCATCCTTCGCTACGCCGAGCACGGTATGGAAGTCGCGCGCGGCTTCTTCGGTCCGCTCGGGGTCCGAACCCGCGGGGCTCTCGCCGATTTTCCGGACGCCGATCTGGAAACTGCGCATCGGGTCTTCGGCGCATTGATCGAGTCCATGCGCTTGCACAACGACGATCTCGGCGGGAACTGATGCTCCGTCACCACCGTCACGAGGTCGTGTTGGCGTCCGCGCTTTCCAGCCTCGCCGGATTCGTCGATGCCATCGGCTTTCTCGAACTCGGCGGGTACTTCGTCTCGTTCATGAGTGGAAACACGACGCAGGCCGGAGTAAACCTCGGGCGGGGCGACTTCCGCAATTTCGGCCTCGCCTTCGGTTTGATCATCGCGTTCGTCGCTGGAGTCGTCCTCGGTACACAGGTTGGGCGCAGGTCCGGGGCGAATCGGCGCGTCGTGCTGTTGGTGCTGGTGGCGTGCGTTCTCGGCCTTGCTGCGTTGTTTCATACGATTCCCGGCGTAGCTTTCGTCGCACCGCCGGTCATGGCGATCGCGATGGGCGCGGAGAATTCGGTCTTCGAACGAGACGGAGAGGTAACCATCGGACTTACCTACATCACCGGTACTCTCGTCAAGCTCGGCCAGCACCTCTCGCGCCTTCTCGACGGGGAGCGTAGTCGAGGCTGGTTGCGATATCTGGGGCTCTGGGCCGGGCTTGCGACAGGCACCTTTCTCGGCGCCCTCTCCTACGTTCGGATCGGTTTGACGAGCCTTTGGATCGCGGCAGCCTTCGCGGCTGCAGCCGCCCTCTACGTCTGGCGGGATGGCCGCCCGTCGCGCCGAATCAAATCAGCGAGTTAGTTCCGCGGCTTCCTTCTCGGGCACCGTGGAGTTCGGTATCGGGGTGCTTCGGCGACGTAGCGCAACCTTGCCGCCTCGTGCCGGTGCGTATGCGACGCCCCGGCTGTGGAACCGCTCGCCTGGACTGTAGGTCGTGACCAGGTCGAAATCGCGAAGCAAAGTGCGCAGGACGACGTCCATCTCCATGTTCGCGAAGGCTGCGCCGATGCAGCGTCTGGTGCCGCCACCGAACGGCACCCATTCGTAATTGCTCGGCTTCTGTCCGACGAAGCGGTCAGGATCGAACCTGCCGGCATCCGGGAAGATCGACTCGTCGTCGTGCACGAGGCTGATTCCGACGATGACCGTGAACCCGCGCGGAATGTTCCACTCGCCGAGCTGCAGCGATTCGGCGTTGACGTGCCTGCCCATGAGGTCGATGACCGGTCGCGTTCGCTGGACCTCGAGAATGGTGGCCTGCCGTAGTTCGGAGCCGCCGCTGCCGACCTCGTCGACCAGTCGGGACACAAGTCCCGGATGACGCTGAATGCGTTCGACGGCCCAGGCCAGCGTCGTCGCTGTTGTCTCGTGGCCTGCGGCTAGCAAGGTCAGCAGCTCGTCGGCGATGTCGCTGCGCGCCATCGCACTGCCGTCTTCGTAGCGGCTTTGGAGCAGCATCGCGAGCACGTCGTCGCGCTCGGTCAAGCGGGGGTCGGCGAGTGCCTTGTCGATCAGGCTGCCGATGATCCTGTCGAATTCGCGCCGTTTGGCGTTGAATCTGCCCCACGGGCTCCACGGCCCGAGGTCCTTTCTGGGGATCGGCACTGTCGCGAGCCATGACGCCAGTTCGACCCAGGGCGGCAGCAGTTTCCGGAGCGCCTCGAATTCGGCGCCCTCGGCGCCGAACACCGCGCGCAGTATTGCGTTGAGCGTGATGTGCATCATCGGCGCGAGGGTCTCGAACTCCTTGCCCTCCGGCCATTTCGCTGCCTCGCGGAGGAATTCTTCCTCGATCATCTTCTCGTACGCGTGCATTCGCTTTCCGTGGAACGGCGGAACGAGGAGTTTGCGCTGACGTCGGTGGGCGTCGCCCTCGAGGTTGAACAGCGAGCCGCGCCCGAGTACCCGGCCGAGGTTGGGTTGGACGTTCGACGCCACCTCGGTACTGGTCAGGAACAACTGTTTGATCATGGCCGGCTCGGTGATCACGACCGATTGTCCGAACAGTGGAATGTGGATTCGGAAGGTCGACCCGTACCGCTCGCGGAGCAGCCGCATCGCCTTTCGGCGCGAGGCGATGAAACCCACACCCTGCACGATTTGCGGAAGTCGTGGACCTGGAGGGATACGGACTGCGGGGGGCTGCGCGCTCATTACTTGTCCTCACGGCGGTGTGTGGCGGTAATCACGAGTACCACTGCGACGGTACTCGCGATTACCGCGGTTGCACAACGGTGGATTCCGGGACGAGATAGTCTGCCCATGGTGATGTCCGAACACCGCGTCTTCGAGGAATCGAGCGCGCACGAGAGCGCCGAACCGAGCGCCTTCCGGAAGCGCCTTCTCGATGGGCTTGCCGCGTCGATCGAAGAGAGCGGCTACGCCAATACCAAGATCGACGACATCGTCCGGCATGCGCGAACCTCCAAACGGACTTTCTACGAAGAGTTTTCGAGCAAGAACGCCTGCTACTTCGTGTTGCTGAAGGCGACCAACGAGTCGATGCGGGCGACGATCGAGGCGGCCGTGGACCCCGCCGAGCCGTGGCGTTTGCAAGTGCGGCAGGCGATCGAGGCGTATTTCGGCACGGTGGAAAGCCATCCCGGCCTCTCTCTGAGCTGGATCCGTGATCTGCCCGCGATCGACGGCGCATCGCGGTCGCTCCAGCGCGAAGGTATGGATTCGCTGACGCAGATGCTCTTCCAGCTCGGTGACGCACAAGGATTTCGCGACGCGGGTATCGCTCCGATTTCCCGGCTCACCGCGATTCTGCTGCTTGGTGGCCTCCGTGAGCTGACTGCCGCGGCGATCGAGGACGGGGAGAGCATTCGCGACGTTGCCGAGATCGCCGTCGCTGCGTGCATTGCATTGCTCGGAACAACCTGACCCCGGACGCGAGTGCGCGTCAGGCCGTATCGATGGTCGTCGTGATCGTTGTGCACGACGGACTACGCGGCGTCGAGCCGAACCCGAAACGAACAGGCGGGTCGACCGGCTGCAATTGGCCGAGGTCGGTACCGTCCCACGTGCCTTCTATCGCAATGATCCTGGGTTGCATCCGCGCTCCGTAGTACTCGCGACGGTCGTTGCCGGCAGTGCCCCGAGTCCGAACGCCGCGCAACACTACCCGCGCAATCGGATCCGTGAACGCACAGAACCACGGCGCGGTGGCGATCGCAGCGGGAACTACGCCGAGAACTCGGCCCAGCACGGTCGGACCGCCCACTTCGATGCGAACGACGAGCTCGCCCGCTGACACCAGTGCCATCGCGCCCCGGCGCTCGCAGGTAACCGGCGTGATCGCTGTGTCGTCGAAACTGTATGTGGCCATGACGAATTCGCGTACCGCGTGGGACGGAGCCACAAGAAGGCGGTGGCCGTCGGCGAATTCGATCATGACGTCGGTGAACGTGCCGAGCGGTGAGCGGGTCCAATGGCCGACGACGATTCGAATGCCGGACTCACTCCCGATACCGAAGATTTCGCCCTCGAAGCGCGAGCGAGTCACCCTCGGTTCCCATTGCGCGCGACCATGACCAGAATTGTTCCATGACCGATCACGTAAGCACTGAAAAGCAAGGCTGCATCGGCTTCGTCACGCTCGACAAGCCGGCACAGCGCAACCCGCTGTCGGTTGCGATGATGACGGACTTGACGGAGGCAGTGCGTGCACTCGGCGCCGACAGCGATGTCGCGGTCGTGGTGATCAGAGCGAACGGTCCGGCCTTCTCAGCCGGTCACGACCTGCGCGAGTTGGTCGATCGCACGCTCGAGGACGAACGCGAGATCTTTCGGGTGTGCACAGAGTTGATGAATTCGATTCAGGCGATACCGCAACCGGTGATCGCAGCAGTGCAGGGCACCGCTGTGGCAGCGGGCTGCCAGCTGGTCGCGACGTGCGACCTGGCGGTGGCGTCCTCGGCGGCGGTTTTCGGGACGCCTGGCGTGAAGATCGGACTGTTCTGCTCGACGCCGATGGTTGCCGTCTCGCGGGCAATCGGCCGGAAGCGGGCATTGCAGCTGCTGCTGACGGGTTCGGTGATCAGCGCGGATACTGCCGCAGACTGGGGACTGATCAACGAAGTCGTCGCGCCCGCAGACCTCGCCGACCGTGTCCACGAGTTGGCCAACGCCATCGCTGCTGCAAGCTCGTCGACTTTGCGCATCGGCAAGCAGGCGTTCTACCGGCAAATCGAGCTCCCGCAGGAACAGGCCTACGAGGCGATGCAGGAGGTCATGGCCACCAACGCCGTCACCTGCGATGCTCAGGAGGGGATGAGCGCGTTCATCGGCAAGCGCGATCCGGTCTGGCAGGGTCGCTGAGCGCAGGATCGATCACTGCGGGGGTGGCGGGCAGAAGATTCCGCATGGAATCGGCGGCAGACCGGGGATGTTGATCATCGGTGGCGGGGGAGGAGCCGGAGCGGCGGGTTCAGTTGTGGGGCCGGGAGTTTCGGCAGGCGTATTCGATTCCGCGACCTCTGTGACGACCGGCCCGGCATCCTCGGTCGGCGCAGGAAGTGCAACCTCGATCGGATGCGCCCCGCCGCCGCTGTAGGTGGCTGACCAGCTCAGCACATCCGAGGCGTACGACGTGGAGTTGTTGTAGCGCAACACGGCTCGCAGTTCGGCCGCCGGATCGCGGAGGTCGAGTCCACCCGAGCACAGATACTGCGCAGCGCCGAGGGCGGCGTCGTAGATGTTGTTCGGGTCCGCTGCGCCGTCGCCGTTGCCGTCGGCTGCATAGTGGGCCCACGTGCTCGGTAGAAACTGCATCGGACCGACGGCGCGAACGTAAGAGCTGTCGTCGGCGCGAATGACCTCGTTGCCTGGCAATGTTCCGTCGAGTGCGGGACCGAGAATCGGTGTGACGGTGGTTCCGTCGCTGCTGGTGTTGCCGCCGCTGGCGTGTCCGGATTCGATTCGGCCGATTCCCGCGAGCAGGTCCCAGGTGATGCCACAGCCGGGTTGTGTTGCTGCCATGGCAAGTTCGGCATTGCGGTACGCGGCGAGCACGATCTCGGGAATGCCGATTGCGTTGGGCGTGGGCGCGGGGACTTCCGCGCTGATCTGGGTGAGTCGTCGAACCCGGTTCTCGCTGCTCGAGATCGGTTCCCGGGAAATCGCTCGAAGTGCAGGGGCGGGTCGAGTTTTCGATTGCACGAGCCCGAACGCTCGGGGTGAGGGCAGCAGCGACGACGTCTTCGCCTCGGCGACGATGTCGTTCGGGTGCTCGCTCGGTGTCAGTGCGCCGCTCGCTGTGGCGCCCGTCGTCAGTACTGCCGCGACGATCCCGCACGCGAGACCAGATCCCTTCAACCGCATACGAATCACTCCACACAACTGGCTTGCCTCGGGCGTCGGATTGGTTCCTCCGCTGATTCTATTTTAATCAAATAAAGATTAAAATCAAGGCCACGCTCGAACGTGGCCGCAAACGCAACCACTTCGGACAACCGCAACGACTGCAGACGTTGTATATGACGGGACGCGTTGCGGCTCGTCCCCAAAACGCCGGGGGAGGGTTACCCCGACTGCAGGGCCAGGTCGAGGCCCGTCGGTGCGCAGAGTCCGTGCCGAATCATCGACTGCGCGGTCGCGACGACCACGTCGACGGACCCGCGCGAGGAGTTCCACCACTCGGGTGCCCAATTGAGCGCGCCGATGATGAGCATGCGGGCGGCCGCCGGATCGAGGTCGGCGCGGATGGCGCCGTCGTCTTTCGCGTCGTTCAGCAATCTCCGCCACAGAGCGTGGTACTCGGCACCCTCTCGGGCCAGTTCGGCGCGGATCTCCGGTGGCACCTGCCCACTGTTGCGCGACACCGCCGTCGCGAAGTCCGACAGTTCCAGTTCGACGCGTAGGTGGGCTTCGACCGCGGCGCAAATGCGTTCCAGTGAGGAAGTTTCGGGAGGCAGCGCATCGAGGGCGGTCGACACATGGTCTCGCAGCCAGCGTTGGCCGGCGACCATCACCTCCGCGACCAGTTCGTCGCGAGATTCGAAGTAGTAGTACACGGCGGGGGCACGCAGATCGGCCACCTCGGCGATGTCGACCAGTCGTGCCCCGGCATAGCCCTTGCGGGTGAGCACGATTGCCGCTGCCGCGAGGATGCGGTCGCGCGTGGCGTTCGAACGATTCTGTTTCCTCGGCATGACCGGCCCTTAAGGCATCGTGTAGCCACCGCTGACCGAGAACACCTGACCGGTGACCTGGCGCGCGGCGAGGTGAGACGACGCCCAGACGACGGAGTTCGCAATGTCGTCGGCGGTCGTCAGTCTGCGCAACGGGATGTCCTTGCGAAGGAACTCGATCTGCTTCTCGTTGAACACAGCATCTTGACCGACGGACCACAGACTGTCCGCGCCGACGGCGTCGGGACCGTCCGGAATGACGAGGCCGGGGCAGATGACGTTGGACCGGATGCCGTGCCTACCGTGTTCGCGGGCCGTCGTTCGTGCGAGCGCAATGAGTGCGGCCTTGGTAGCACCGTAGATGCCCTGCCGGATCTGCCCGAAGGCGGCGTCGCTGGCGATATAGATGATCGACCCTTGGCCGGCGTCCTTCATCGGCCCGATCGCGGCTTGTGTGCAGGCGATGGCAGTGAAGAGGTTGATTTCGACCGTGCGCTGCCACTTGGCGCGATCGGTGTCTTCGGCGATGAATCCTGGGACGCTCCACCCGGCGTTGTTGACCAGAGCGTCGAGTCCGCCCCAGCTGTCGACCGCGCGCTGGACGGCCGTGTCTGCCGCGCTGGGTTCGGTGAGGTCGGCGACCTCGACCTCGACTGCGAGGGCGCCGAGTTCGAGGGCCTCGGCCCGGACTTTCTCCGCCTGCGGACCGTCGACGTCGCTGATGACGATGCGAGCACCTTCGCGGGCGAAGCCGTGCACGATTCCGCGCCCGATGTTGGACGCGCCGCCCGTTATGAGCACGCGTGCGTCGCGTAATCCCAGTTCCATGGCTGTTTTCCCCTCGCGCTGGAGCATCGTGTAATTTATGTTCAATTCGAAACAGTACATCCGACGTTGACGCTCCTACAAGTTTTAATCTATATTCAATTCAACAGGAACCTAGCAGCGGGAGAGTGCACGTGAAGGTCTACAACGGTGTCGACGAGTTCGCCACAGCGCAGGGTGATGTTCTCGGGACTACGGAGTGGGTAGTGGTCGACCAGGCTCGAATCGACACGTTCGCGCAGGCGACGGGCGACCACCAATGGATCCACGTCGACGCCGTCAAGGCTGCTTCCGGACCCTTCGGCGCGACCATCGCGCACGGGTTGCTGACTTTGTCCTTGCTTCCGGTGCTGTTGCACGAGCTGTACAAGGTCGACGCCGTCACGATGGCCGTGAACTACGGCTTCGACAAGGTGCGGTTTGCTGCGCCGGTTCCAGTCGGTTCGCGGGTCCGTGCGAGTGCTGTTGTCGGCGCGGTCGACAAGGTTCCCGGTGGCGTCCAGGGCAAGATCGCCGTAACCATCGAGGTCGAAGGTTCCGCCAAACCCGCAGCCGTCGCCGAGTCGATCGTGCGGTTCGTCGCATGACGAGCGGACTCGTCGCAGGTGACGTAGCCGTCGTAACCGGCGCCGCGAGTGGCATCGGCCTGGAGATCGCGCGACTCTTCCATGCGCACGGCGCGAGTGTCGTGCTCGCTGACATCGACGGTGATCGTGCCGCAGCAGCGGCTGCCGACCTCACCGATGCGGTGGGGAGGCCGGGCACTGCGGGCGGTCGCGTTGTCGGAATCGCGTGCAACGTGACCGACGAGGCATCGGTACAGGGTGCGATCGACACCGCGGTCCGGGAACTCGGCTCGCTGGACGTGTACGTGAACAACGCGGGCATAACTCGTGATGCATCGTTGCGCAATCTCCGCGCCGCGGATTTCGACGCGGTGATCGACGTTCATCTCAAAGGCACGTGGCTCGGCGTCAAAGCAGCGTCAGCGGTCATGCGCGAGGCCGGTCGTGGATCGATCATCAACATGTCCTCGCTGTCGGGGAAATCGGGCAATCCCGGCCAGACGAACTACAGCGCGGCGAAGGCCGGCATCGTCGGTCTGACGAAGGCCGCCGCCAAAGAACTCGCCCACAAAGGGGTGCGTGTCAACGCAATCCAGCCCGGCCTCATCCGAACTGCGATGACCGAGGCAATGCCTGCAGATGTGTTCGCGGCTCGGGAGGCCGACATCCCGATGAAGCGAGCGGGCGAACCTGCTGAGGTCGCCGGCGCCGCGCTGTTCCTCGCGTCGAACCTGTCCAGCTACATGACCGGTGCCGTTCTCGAAGTCGGGGGAGGGCGATTGATGTGAGCGATTCAGTTCTCGTCGAACGGCACGGTCCGGTCGGCACCATCACTCTCAATCGGCCCGAGCAGATGAACGCGATCACGGTCGAACTCGGCCGCGAGCTCGAGCGGGCCTTGCTCGAACTTGCCGGTGACGTCAACGTGATCGTCATCCGCGGCGCGGGCGGAAACTTCTGCGTCGGCGGCGATTTCCGGGAACTGGAGAAGCTGCGAGCGGAAGGCCGGGACGCCATGGCGGACCTGTTCCTGAACTTCGGACGCGCGTGCGCCATGATCGAGGCGATCCCGGTCCCGGTTGTCTGCGCGGTCGAAGGCTACGCGATGGCAGGCGGCTTCGAGTTGCTGCAGGCAGCAGACATCGTGCTCATCCACGAGAAGGCCGTTGTCTCCGATACGCATTCGCGATTCGGGCAGATTCCTGGTGGTGGCAGCACTCAACGCCTACCGCGTCTCGCCGGCCGGCAACGAGCTCTTGCCCATATTCTCACCGGTGATCGCTTGAGCGCTGCGGAGGCGGTGGCGTGGGGCCTTGCGTACAAGGCATTCGGAGCAGCCGAATTCGATTCCGCAGTGACTTCTTTCGCGCAAGCGCTTGCCGAGAAGGATCCTGCCGCGCTGGCGGAAAGTAAACGCCTGATCTACGCCGGTCTGAAACTTCCCCTGTTCGACGGACTTGCCCTCGAGCACACCGCCGTTCTCGACCATCTCTCGCGTGACAGCGCGGGCGCGGGCATCGAATCATTCACGAAGGGATCTGCGAATGTCTGACGCGACACCGATTCTGCTGGACGTCGACGCCGATGGAATCGCCAGACTGCGACTCAATCGTCCGCAGGCCGCCAACGGTATGGATGTGCCTTTCCTGCAGGCGCTGCACGCCGCGGTGTTGCAGTGTCACGGCGACCCGTCGGTGCGGGCGGTGGTCATCAGCGGCGAGGGTAAGAACTTCTGTGCAGGCGGCGACGTGCGAGTCTTCGCGTCCAAGGGTGAAGCGCTGCCCGACTACCTGCGTGAGGCAACCGCCTGGCTGCAGCTCGCTATCGCGGCACTGATCCAGCTCGAGGCGCCCGTCATTGCGGCAGTGCACGGATTCGCGGCCGGCGGTGGCGGATTCGGCCTGGTCTGCGCGTCCGATTTCGTGATCGCCGGGCGCTCGGCCAAGTTCATGTCCGGCGCCGTTCGGGTGGGAATGGCGCCCGACGCCGGTGTCTCGGTGACGCTCACCCAGCTCGTCGGACTGCGCAAAGCCATGGAGATCCTGCTCACCAACCCCACACTCAGCGCTGACGATGCCTTGGCGATCGGATTGTTGACGAAAGTCGTCGACGACGACGCCGTCGAGGCGGAAGCACTCGCATACGCCAAACAGTTCGTCGACGCGGCGCCGAAAGCGGTCGGCGCAACCAAACGCCTGCTCTGGGGTGGGGTTGGTGCCACCGTGACGGACCGATTGCCTGAAGAGGCACGCACTGTTTCGGCATTGTCTGGCACCGCGGATTCGCTCGAGGGACTCGCCGCGGTCATCGAACGGCGTTCGCCGAACTTCACGGGGCGCTGACCATGGCCGACGATGTAGTCCTGGTCGAAGACCGTGGCGCGGTCCGGATCGTCACGCTGAACCGGCCGCAGCGGCGCAACGCCATCGACCTGCCACTGCGAATCGCGTTGGCAGAGAGGCTGGAAGAAGCGATGGCCGACAGCGTCGTTCGCGCGATCGTGCTTACCGGCGCCGGTCCCTCGTTCTGCTCGGGCGGTGACATCTCGACGATGGCGCGTCAGGAAGCAGATAAGACTCGGCCCCGGGCACAGGCAGCGCAGCGCGTTGTTCGCGCAATCTGGGGCGGGCCGAAACCCGTTGTGGCTGCGGTGGAAGGTTCTGCGTTCGGCGCGGGAACTTCGCTGGCCCTGGCGTGTGATCGTGTGGTCGCGGCGTCGGACGCAGTTTTCAGCACCGCCTTCACCGGCGTGGGCCTTGCGGGGGACATGGGAATCTTTGCCTCCCTCCCGGCGCGCGTAGGTCCGGCGCGAGCACGGCAGCTGATGCTCTTGCCGCGCAGGGTTTCCGCAACCGATGCTCACAGACTGGGGATGGTCGACGCGATCGCGCAGCCCGACAACGCTCTGGCTTCCGCCCTCGCCGATGCCCAGACGATGACGTCCGCGCCGCCGCTGGCCGTCCGCGAAATGAAGTCGCTCCTGGGCCGCTGGCCGAGTGACCCCTTTGCGATGCTCGACCATGAGGTCGACAGTCAGGCAAAGCTTTTCGACACCGACGACTTCGCCGAAGGCGTCAGCGCATTTCACGACCGACGCCAACCGGTTTTCAACGGAAGTTAGGCGAGTTTCGATGACAGACATCCAGACTCGTCGGCAGCGGCTCATCGACGCGTTTCCGCAATGGACTCCGATGTCGCTCGGGCGCTGGCTCGACGAGCGCGCCGATCGGTATGGTGATCGGCCCTTCGTCATCACCGACGAGCGCGTGCTCACCTACGCCGAGACAGCACGGTGGTCGGATCGGCTGGCGGCCGGTTTGGCAGCGCTCGGGATTCGACCCGGAGACCACGTCGGCGTGCTGATGGCGAACTACCTCGAGTTCGTGCCGGTGAAGTTCGCCATTGCAAAAGTCGGCGCCGTCGCAGTGCCGATGAACTTTCTGTATCGTGCCGCAGAGCTCGAATATGTTCTTGCACAAGCAGAGTGCCGATTGCTGATCACGATGACCGGTTTTGCGGGCCTGGATTATCTGACGATGCTCGACGAGATCGCAGCAGGGTGGGATCAGGCCGGCGAAGCGCCCAAGCAACTCCCGTTGCTGGACAACGTCGTTCAACTCCCGACCGATGGCCGCACGCGTTCCGGTGTGCTGACTGTCGACGAACTGGGGAAGTTGGCAGACCCCACCGAAACCGTCGCTGTCGACCCGGCTTCCGTCGGTGACATCCTCTACACCTCGGGGACGACCGGCTCGCCGAAGGGTGTGCTGATCACGCACGATGCCGTGCTCCGCACCGCGTACGCATCCGCTCTGACCAGGGCGTTCGGTGACGGTCGCCGAATCCTGTTCTCGCTGCCGTGCTATCACATGTTCGGGTACGTGGAAGGTCTGCTTGCGGCGACCATGGTCGGCGGTGCGGTGATCCTGCAGACATCATTCGATCCGCGCGGCTACCTGGCCGGCGTCGAGCGCCATCGTGCGACCGACATCCTGTGCGTGCCGACGATGACCGTCGCAATCCTCGAGCATCCGGACCGTGCAACGTTCGATCTGTCGAGCTTGGCAGCGGTGCTCTCGGGTGCCGCACCGGGTCCGGTTTGGTTGTGGGAGCGCGTACGTGACGAGTTGGGCGCGACCGAGATCGTCACTGGCTATGGGATGACCGAGTGTGGTGGCGCAATGACTTTGACGCTGCCGGAAGATTCGTTCGAACTGACGTCGACAACGGTCGGAAAACCCAAGATGGCCGGTGTAGCAGGGGTTCCCGGTGGTGGGTTGACGGTCTACCGGACTGTCGACCCCGAGACGGCCGAACCGCTACCCGACGGTGTCACAGGCGAACTCGTCTCCAGCGGCCCGACCAACATGCTGGGTTTCTGGGGCAAGCCCGAGGAAACAGCGCGCGGCCTGCGCGGCGGTTGGGTGTTCTCCGGGGATCTGGGTCGGGTCCGCCCCGACGGATACATCGAAGTGACCGGCCGCAGCAAGGAGTTGTACAAGAGCGGCGGAGAACTGGTCATGCCCAAGGAAATCGAGGAACTGCTGACCGCACACCCCGACATCAGCCAGGCCTATCTGATCGGCGTTCCGGACGAGCGTTGGGGCGACGCGGGTTGTGCCTGCATCGTCAGGGCACCTGGCGCGACGATCGATGAGCGGACCGTCATCGACCTCTGCAAGGCCAATCTCGCTCGGTTCAAAGTTCCCAAGCACGTTGTGTTTCTCGACGTTCACGAGTTGCCGACCACGCCGACCGGCAAGGTCCAGAAGTTTCGCCTGGTGGCTCAGGTGCAGCAGCGATTGGAGCAGTTCGCATGACTATCACGACAGATTCGGTTCCGCGAGTGGACTATTCGCGGCTGATCCAGCCCGAGCGAGTGCACGGCAGCCTCTACACCGACCCCGCGGTCTTTGCCGACGAACTCGAGCGAATCTGGTACGGCGGATGGGTCTTCGTTGGCCACGACAGCGAAGTTCCGATGCCCAACGACTACGTCCGCAAGAACATCGGCCCCCAGGACATCGTGATGACGCGCGACCGCGCGGGTGACGTGCACCTGCTCGTCAACCGGTGCGCCCATCGTGCGAACCTCGTCTGCGACGAGCCGTCCGGCAACTCGAGTTCGTTTCGCTGCCCGTATCACGGCTGGACCTACCGCAACACCGGCGAACTGCTCGGTTATCCCTACAACAAGGGCTACGGCGGCAAGGGCAAGATCGACCTCGGGCTCGGCGTTGTGCCGAAAGTTGCTGTGTATCAGGGCTTTGTGTTCGGTAGCTTCAACCCGGACGTGCCATCGATCGAGGAGCATCTGGGTGCTGCGGCCGGTGAGATCGACCGGTTGGCGCGACTGTCGCCGGAAGGCAGGATCGAACTCGACGCAGGTTGGCTGAAGCACAAGACCCGCGCCAACTGGAAACTGCTCGCGGAGAACGAGACCGACGGATACCACCCCCAGTTCGTGCACGGGTCGATCTTCTCGGTGACCGGGAGCACCATCGGCCCGCTCTACAGTGACAACTCGACCGCCGTCACCCGCGCATTGGGTAATGGGCACAGCGAGAACGATCTGCGCCCCGAGTTCCGCAAATTTGCGGAGCCGATGCGCTGGTTCGGCACGACAGCGGACCGCGTGCCCGATTACGTCGCGAAAATGCGTGCGCTGCATGGCGAGACTGCCGAGCAGATCCTGATCGAGGGTGGCCCGCACGTGATGGTGTTCCCGAACCTGTTCATCGCCGAGATTCAGGTGTTCAACATTCAACCGATCTCGGCGACCGAGTGTGTCCAGTTTTCGACTGCTGTCCAGCTCAAAGGGGCGCCGGAGCTCAACAAGCGGATGTTGTCGCAGTCGATCGGTTCGGTCGGTCCAGCGGGGATGCTGCTCGCCGACGATACCGAAATGTATGAACGTAACCAGGTCGGTGTGGCCCAGTTGCGGCCGGAGTGGCTCGATATCCGGCGCGGTGTGGGGCGTGAACGAACCGACGAGGACGGCTTCCTGGTCGGCGGCGCGACCGACGAAACAGCGATGCGCGCCTTCTGGCGGCATTACAAAGGATTGATGGAGGCGAAATGACGACGGCATTCGATGCGGCGCTCACCGACCTGCGCGCGATCGAACGGTTCATCTACCAGGAGGCGCGGTTCGCCGACGAACATGACTACGATTCGTGGGAGGCGCTGTGGACCGACGACGCGCTGTACTGGGTCCCTGCCGGTGGCTCGGTGGCCGATCCGCTGCATCAGGTGTCGGTGATATACGACAACCGCCGCCGAATCTCGACTCGCCTGAAGCAATTGCGCACAGGCAAGCGCTACGCGCAGTCCCCGCCGTCGAATCTGCGGCGGGTGATCTCCAACGTCGAGATCCTGGACGCCTCGGGCGCCGACACCACGGTGGGTGCCAATTTCGTGCTTTACGAATCGAAGCCGCGTGGCATCGAGATGTGGGCGGGACGGATCACATACGTGCTGCGTGCCGTCGACGGCGAGATCAAGCTGGCACGCAAGACCGTCCTGTTGGTCAACAGCGCCGAGGCATTGCCTACTCTCGGATTCCTGATCTGAGGAGATGTCATGGACGACGTCGTCTGGAGTGAATTCGCGCAGGTATCGGTCTCGATCGACACCGCTGCGAACAGCCCACGCCTGCGGTTGGAAGATCTCAAGACCGGACAGGTCCGGTTCCTCGATGCCCTCGAACTCGAGACGATCGTCTGGCTTTCGGACGGGCATCTGCAGCAACTGCTGGACCCCTCGGCAGATCGTTGGCGCGAGGACGTGCAAACGTGATCGAGGTCGGTGACATCGACTTCGCCGACTTCGTCCGGCCTGGAGACGTCATCGTGTGGGGACAGGCGTGTGCCGAACCCACCGCCCTGATCGAGCGACTGCTCCAACAACGGGGGACGCTCGGGGGAGTCACGTGCTTCCTCGGCATTCCCGCCGCCGGCACGGTGCGGCCCGAGCACGCCGACCACATCCGGTTCGTCAGCTACTGCGGAACCGGAACCAACCGGGCACTGGCAGACGCCGGGGTCCTCGACATCTACCCGGGTCACTATTCGACGCTGCCGTCGGTGCTGACTTCGGGTCCGTTGGCTGCCGACGTGGTCCTCGTCCAGTGCTCGCCGGCAGACGAGAACGGGCGCCACAGTCTCGGCCTCGCCGACGATTACTTCTCTGCCGCAATCGATTCCACACGAGTCGTCATCGCTGAGGTCAACGACCGGGTGCCCTTTACGCATGGTGCGCGGTATCTGACAGCGGCCGATATCGATGTCGTCGTCCATACCAGCCGGGCGCCGGCAGAGGTCCCGCTCGGCCGAATCTCGGCCGTGGTGGAGCAGATTGCGACAAACGTCGCGACCCTGATCGCGGACGGTTCGACCCTGCAGTTCGGGATCGGCGCGATTCCGGATGCGGTGCTGACCGCCCTTTCCCAATGCAACGACCTCGGCATACATTCCGGATTGCTGACCGATTCCGCGGCCGATCTGATCGAACGTGGTGTCGTGAACAATTCCCGGAAAGTCGACGACGCAGGTGTCTCGATCACAGGACTCTTGCACGGGACGCGCCGTCTGTTCGACTTCGCCGATCGCAACCCGGCGGTCGGTCTCCGTCCGACGTCGTACACGCACAATCCTGGGGTGCTCGCGGCTACACCGGCGTTGGTCGCGATCAACTCCGCCATCGAAGTAGATCTGACCGGTCAGTGCAACGCCGAGGTCGCGGGCGGTCGCTACGTCGGTGCCGTCGGTGGCGGTGGCGACTTCCTGCGCGGTGCGGCCCGGTCACCGAGAGGTGTACCCGTCGTCGCGCTGCCCTCCACGGCGGGAGAAAGCACTCGCATCGTCTCGCGTTTGTCGGGTCCGGTGAGTACGTCGCGCGCCGATGCGGGCGTGTTCGTCACCGAGTACGGGATCGCAGACCTTCGCGGCCTTCCGCTGTCGGAACGACACAAGGCCATGATCTCGATCGCACACCCTGACCACCGCGAACAGCTCGCACACGCTGTTGTCTGCAAGGAGGATTCATGAGGAGAGCGGCGATAGTCAGCCCGCTTCGCACACCGGTCGGCACCTTCGGCGGGGCCCTACGAACGGTGCCGGCCGAGGAACTCGCCACGGTGATCGTCAAGGCTGTGGTCGAACAGTCGGGCGTGGACCCGAGCCGGATCGACGACGTCTCGTTCGCCCAGTCATACGCCAATTCCGAGGCGCCGTGCATCGGGCGGTGGGCCGCGCTGAATGCCGGCCTGCCGATCGAGGTGCCAGGATTCCAGACGGACCGACGCTGTGGCGGTGGTCTGCAGGCGGTGGTGACCGCGGCGATGATGATCCAGACCGAGGCCGCAGATGTCGTGCTCGCGGGTGGGGTGGAGTCGATGAGCAACATCGAGCACTACACCCAGAGCATGCGGTGGGGATCGCGTGCGGGCAATGTCACGATGTACGACCGACTCGATCGCGGCCGTGAACGCTCGCAACCGGAGGCGCGGTTCGGGCGGATCAGCGGAATGATCGAGACGGCCGAGAATCTCGCGACCGACTACGGCATCAGCAGGCAAGCGGCTGACGAATTCGCCGCCGAAAGTCACCGGCGCGCGGCGGCTGCGTGGGAAGCGGGTGTGTTCAAGGACGAAGTCGTTGCGGTGGAAGTTTCGCAGCGCAAGGGCGATCCGATCGTCTTCGATCGCGACGAAGGAATTCGTTCGGACTCGACGCCTGAATCTCTGGGCAATCTTCGAACGCTGTCGAAGAACGGTGTTGTCACGGCGGGCAATTCGAGCCAGCAGAACGATGCCGCGTCGGCATGCCTGGTCGTCGCCGAAGACAAGCTCGACGCACTGGGACTGGAACCGATCGCGTTTCTGCGGGGCTGGGCAGCGGCGGGCTGTGAGCCATCGCGAATGGGCATCGGGCCGGTGCCCGCTGTGGCGAAACTGTTCGAGCGCACCAAGCTGTCGTTCGACGACATCGATCTCGTCGAGCTGAACGAAGCATTCGCGGTTCAGGTTCTCGCTGTGTTGCAGGGCTGGAACTTTCAGGATCGAGACCGGTTGAACGTCAACGGGTCGGGCATCTCACTGGGCCATCCCATCGGTGCGACCGGGGCGCGCATTCTCACGACGATGCTGCACGAATTGCGCAGGCGCGGCGGGCGATATGCACTGGAGTCGATGTGCATCGGAGGCGGCCAGGGCATGGCAGCACTTTTCGAGGCGCCGTGAACGGCATTCTCGCGTACGGCACCTACATCCCGAGCGGACGTGTTCAGCACGCGGACATCGCTGCGACGTTGGGCGTGAAGGCGGGCAGGGGTTCTCGGGTCGTCGCGTCGTTCGACGAAGACACTACGACGATGGGTGTGGCAGCGGCCCGCGCTGCACTACACCCGTGCGCGGGTGGAGAGTCCATGGATTCTCTGACCGCGCACGGGTTGTTCTTTGCCACCACGTCACCGGCCTACGCCGACAAGACCAACGCGACGGCACAGCATGCGGCACTGGGTCTTCCCGCCGACGTGTTTGCCGCCGATCTGGCGGGGTCCGCGCGCAGCGCGATCGCAGCGTTCACGGGAGCGCGGGCAGTCGGTGGCCTGGCTGTGCTCGCCGATGTGCGGGTGGGTCGGCCGGGCTCGGCCGACGAAGTCGGTGGTGGTGACGGCGCTGCCGCGTTTCTGTTCGGCGATGCGGCGGAAGCGATCGCGGTTGTGGTCGCCGAATCCTGCGTCACCAGTGAGTTCTTGGATCGGTGGCGGACGCCGGGCACCGTGGCAGGCAGTCAGTGGGAGGAACGCTTCGGTCTCGACGAGTACGTCCCGCTGATCGAGCGCGTGGTCGCCGATCTCGGCGCCGACCCGGATCATGTCGTGGTGGTGTCGCCCAACACGGGTGTGATCAAACGCGCCGCGCAACTGGTCAAGGGCCGGTTGTCGACCACATCGTCGCCGATCGGGCATGCGGGAACCGCCGATGTCGGGATCGCGTTGGCTGCTGTGCTCGATACCGCAGAACCTCACCAAACGATCCTCGTCATCTCGGCGGCCGACGGCTGCGACGGTCTGCTGTTGCGAACGACGGATCGAATCAGCGAAGGTAGACAACCGGTTTCGGTTGCCGACCAGCTCGCTGACGGAACCGATGTTTCTTACGCGACCTACCTGAGTTGGCGCGGGCTGCTCGACCGCGAGCCGCCCCGGCGACCGGAACCGGACCGTGCCGCGGCACCGCCGTCGGCCCGGGCACGGGCATGGAAATTCTCGTTCACGGGAAGTCGATGCTCGCAGTGCCGACTGGTTCACTTGCCGCCCGGCCGGGTCTGCAAGGGGTGCGGTGCAATCGATTCGATGGTGCCGGTGGCACTGTCGAGGATCCATGGCACCGTCGCGACCTACACCGTCGATCGGCTGGCGTATTCGCCGGCGCCGCCCCTTGTGGCTGCGGTCGTCGACTTCGACGGCGGTGGCCGGTACACGCTGGAGGTCGCGGACTCCTCGGGCGAGGAATTACGCGTGGGTTCGCGGGTCGCGTTGACTTTCCGGCGATTGAACACGACTGGGGGAGTGCACAACTACTTCTGGAAGGCTCGGGTGGTTCACAGTGAGTAGCAACGGCATTCGGGACAAAGTAGCGATCGTTGGGATGGGCTGCACGCAGTTCGGTGAGCATTGGCAGCGTTCCGCCGACGATCTCCTGATCGATGCGATGGGAGATTGCTTCGACGGCAACCCGCGCATCGACCGCGCCGACGTCGACGCCTACTGGCTGGGAACGCTGGGGTCTGGGCAGAGCGGCCTCACGTTGAGCAAGCCGCTGGGGCTGGACTACAAACCGGTCACCAGGGTCGAAAACTATTGCGCCAGTGGGTCGGAATCGTTCCGCAACGCCTGCTACGGCGTCGCGTCGGGCGCCTACGATCGAGTCGTCGCGATCGGCGTGGAGAAGTTGAAGGACTCGGGGTTTTCCGGGTTGCTGCGTGGCGATCCGCCGGGGGACGGCACCGCTGCCGAGTTGTCGATGACCGCGCCGGCGGCGTTCTCGCTGCTGGATCCGGCCTACTGCGCCCGATACGGTGTGGACCCCATCGGGATGCGCGACGCGATGACGCACGTGGCGTGGAAAAACCACCGCAACGGCGCGCTGAACCCGAAGGCGCAGTTCCGGTCCGAGGTTGCGAAGGAAAAGATCGCGGGCGCGCCACTGGTTGCCGGTCGACTCGGAATCTTCGATTGCTCCGGGGTGTCCGACGGCGCAGCGTGCGCGTTGATCGTGCGCGCCGAAGATGCCTACAACTACACCGATACACCGTTGTTCGTGAAAGCGCTGTCGTTGGTCGCCGGTCCCGCACGGGGTGTGATGGACCCGGACTACGACTACACCACCTTTCCAGAAGTGGTCCGCAGCGCACGAGATGCGTACGCCCAGGCGGGGATCGAGGACCCGCGAAGCGAGATTTCGCTCGCCGAAGTGCACGACTGCTTCACCCCGACCGAACTCGTCCTGATGGAGGACCTCGGATTCGCCGATCGAGGTCAGGCCTGGAAGGACAGTCTCGCAGGTGATTTCGATCTGGACGGTCGTTTGCCGATCAATCCGGACGGTGGGTTGAAGTCGTTCGGCCACCCGGTCGGAGCCAGTGGCCTGCGGATGCTGTACGAGATGTGGCTGCAGGTCCAGGGCCGTGCGGGAAAGCGGCAACTGGCCGATCCGCGGCTGGCTCTGACTCACAATCTTGGCGGACGGCCGGGGAGTTGCGTGTCCTTCGTGTCCGTCGTCGGACGCGAAAAGAACTGACTGATAGCACAACCGAAGGAGTTGGAATGCCAGGAGTAACCGATCGAGTCGTCGTTGTCACCGGTGCCGGTGGCGGCCTCGGACGGGAGTACGCGCTGCTGCTCGCGCGGGAGGGAGCGTTGGTCGTCGTGAACGATCTCGGCGGGGCCAGGGACGGGTCGGGTGCGGGCAGTGCGATGGCCGACGGCGTGGTCGCGGAGATCCGCGCGGCCGGCGGTACTGCCGTTGCGAACTACGACAACATTGCCACAGAAGAAGGCGCACAAGCGCTGATCAAGACGGCCGTCGACGAGTTCGGTGCGGTCCACGGCGTCATCAACAACGCCGGAATCCTGCGCGATGGTGCATTCCACAAGATGTCGGTTTCGGATTGGGAGTCGGTCCAGCGGGTTCATCTGTTCGGTGGGTTCCACGTCACGCGGGCGGCGTGGCCGTACTTTCGGGAGCAGCAGCACGGCCGCGTCGTCGTCGCGACCTCGACGAGCGGGATCTATGGAAACTTCGGTCAAGCCAACTACGGTGCCGCCAAGCTCGGCCTCGTCGGACTGGTCAACACCCTCGCTATCGAGGGCCGCAAGTACAACATCCTCGCCAACGCGGTTGCACCGATGGCAGCGACTCGGATGACCGAGGACATTGCACCGGCTGAAGTTCTTGCCGCGCTGCCGCCCGCGCAGGTCGCTCCCGTCGTCGGGTACCTCGTCAGCGACGAATGCACTGATTCCGGAACGGTTCTCGTCGTCGGTGGTGGAAACGTGCACCGCGTCGCACAGTTCGCGTCGAAGGGCGTGACTTTCGCGAGCCCGCCGTCGATCGACGAGGTCGCGGAGTCGTGGGACCAGATCGTCGACCTCAGCGGAGCCGAGCTGGGGAAGAACCCAGTCGGATAACCGTCCCCGAACAGAATGTCCTCCAGCCGAATCGGTTGGAGGACATTCCTATGGTGAGTGTCGTCGGGCGGGAACCCGTCGAGCGCATAGTTCTTCAGGCTCACAAAGCCCGATTTCGCCTGTAAAGCTGTGCACTCGACGAGGGGCCTCGATCAGCCGTTGCCGACGATGTCGCGCCCGATGATCTCTTTCATGATCTCGGTAGTGCCGCCGTAGATGGTCTGGATCCGGGTGTCTACGTATGCTTTTCCGACCGCGTACTCGGTCATGTAGCCGTAGCCGCCGTGCAGTTGCAGGCAGCGGTCGATGACCCGCTTCTGCAGTTCGCTGACGTACCACTTGCCCTTGGCGGCGTCGACGGGCGTGAGGCTGCCCGCGTTGTAGGCGAGGACCGACTTGTCGACGTATGCCTCGACGATGTCGATCTCGGTTGCCATCTCGGCGAGCTCGAAGCGGGTGTTCTGGAACTGCGAGATCGGGCCACCGAACGCATGGCGTTGGTTGCAGTAGTCGACGGTGATCTCGAAGATGGCACGGGTGGTCGCCATCGCCTTGGCGGTGACACCCAGGCGTTCGCGGGGGAGATGGGACATCAGGTAACCGAGTCCGCGGCCTTCCTCGCCGAGCAGGTTGACTGCTGGGACGCGTGCGTTCTCGAAGTACAGCTCAGCGGTGTCCTGAGCCGGCAAACCGATCTTGTCGAGTTTGCGGCCGCGTTCGAAGCCTGGGGTGTCGCTCTCGACGACGAACAGGCTGAAGCCGCGGGAGCCGCCCTGCGGATCGGTCCTGGCGGCCACGACGACGAGGTCTGCCATGATGCCGCTGGAAATGAATGTCTTCTGTCCGTTGAGGATCCAGTCGTCACCGTCGCGGACCGCGCTCGTGCGGATACCGCGCAGGTCGCTGCCGGTGCCGGGTTCGGTCATCGCGAGTGCGCCGATGATCTCTCCGGCCGCGAAGCCGGGCAACCAGCGCTGCTTCTGCTCGTCGTTGGTGAGGTCGAGCAGGTAGTGCAGCACGAGGTCGTCCTGCAGGCTGATTGTCAGTCCGAAGGAGAGCGCGTTGATGCGTGCAACCTCCTCGCAGACGATCATGCGAAACCTGTAGTCAGACTCGCCGGAACCGCCGTACTCGGTGCCGACCTGCAGGGCGTATACGCCTGCCTGTGCTGCCTTCGTGAACACCTCGCGATCGATCCAGCGATTCTCGTCCCACTTGTCCTTGAACGGGACGACTTCGCGGGCCAGGAACTCACGGACGGATTCCCGGTAGAGCTCGTGGTCCTCGTTGTACAGGCTGCGTTCCATAGTTGCTCAGAGCCTTTCGATGATGGTGACGTTGGCCTGTCCGCCGCCCTCGCACATCGTCTGCAGGCCGTAGCGGCCGCCGGTGCGTTCGAGTTCGTGCAGGAGCGATGTCATCAACCTCGCGCCGGTGCAGCCGATCGGGTGGCCGAGCGCGATCGCGCCGCCGTTGATGTTGACCTTTGCGGGGTCGGCACCGAGATCAGCAAGCCAGGCCAGGACGACCGGTGCGAATGCTTCGTTGATCTCCACAGCGTCGATGTCGTCGATCGAGAGGCCCGCACGTTTGAGTGCGTGCTGGGTGGCGGGGATCGGTGCGGTCAGCATCATGACGGGGTCGGCGCCGCGGACCGAGATGTGGTGCACGCGAGCACGGGGGGTGAACCCGAAGCGCTCTACAGCGCCTTCGGAGGCGACAAGCAATGCTGCTGCGCCGTCGGAAATTTGGCTGGCGACCGCTGCGGTGAGCACGCCGCCGGGGACCAGCGTCTTGAGACCGGCCATCTTCTCGAGGCTGGTGTCCGCGCGGGGGCCCTCGTCGACGGTGACGCCTTCGAATTCGGTGATCTCGCGGGTGAAGCGGCCCTCGGAGATCGCCCGCAATGCGCGCTGGTGGCTCTCGTAGGCAAATGCTTCGTTGTCCTCCCGGGTCAGCTTCCACTGCTCGGCGATCATCTCTGCGCCACGGAACTGGGAGATCTCTTCGGCTCCGTAGCGGGCCGCCCAGCCTTTGGAGCCGGTCCAGGGGTCGGTGGAGCCGAACGGTGCACCCGCGCCGAAGGCGCTGAGGATGGGGAATTGGCTCATCTTCTGGACGCCGCCGGCGACGATGAGATCGGACGTGCCGCTCATCACGCCTTGCGCGGCGAAGTGCACAGCCTGCTGTGCAGAGCCGCACTGGCGGTCGATCGTCACGCCGGGAACCGACTCGGGTAGACCGGCGGCCAGCGCTGCTGTTCGCGCAATATCGCCGGCTTGAGCCCCGATGTTGTCGAGGCAGCCGAGGATGACGTCATCGATTGCGGCGGGGTCGAAGTCGTGCCGTCCCACCAGGGTCGAGATGACGTGGGCGGCCATGTCGGCCGGATGTGCGCCGGCGAAGCCGCCGCCGCGTCTGCCGACCGGCGTGCGTACAGCGTCGACGATATATGCCTCGGGCATGTGTGTTCCTCCGTGCTGTCGGTGTTCTAGAGTCGAATTTAACATAGATTTGAAAACTGTCCAGAGCCGGGTTCTTACACCGCACGAATTGGCCCTTGCGTGGAGTTTAATATATGTTAAATTCAATGAGTCGCGCAGTTGAGCGTGGTGCCCGACCTCTCGTTCGGGCGCGTGTCGTGCCCGCGCCCGAACGGGTTCCCAGCATCGGGAAACTCGAAGAAGAGGGGAGATGCAGATGGATAGAAGCGCAGCCACAGCAGCCGCGTCCGCCCTGTACGACGCACTCGCAACCGGCGACCGCCCGGCGATCCTGAAGTTGTTGCATCCCGCGTTCGAGGGTCACACGACGGCCGGGTTGCCGCACAGCCTCGGGGGGAGCTATCGCGGCCCCGAGGACATGCTGGCGAACTTCTGGGGGCGCATCGCGAAGCACTACCGAGCGCGCGCGGTGCCAAAGGAGTTTCAGCTCCTCGACGACAAGAAGCTGCTGGTATCGGGTACCTATGTGGGAGAGGCGCGGCGCTCCGGGAAGTCGCTCGATGCCGCATTCGTTCATGTGCTCGACTTCGACGACGACCGCATCACGCGCCTCGATCAGCTCACCGATACTGCCGCTTGGCATAAAGCGCTGTCGGGTTGCCGGCAGTTCGAGACGATCGACTACTCGGTGCGCAACGGCGTCGCGGTGATCTGCCTGGACCGCCCCGACCAGCGCAATGCCATCGACCTCCAACTGAGTGAAGAATTGCTCCAAGTTGCGAGGCTGTGCACGGGCGATCCTGCGGTGCGGGCAGTCCTGATCGAAGGAAATGGCCCGGCGCTGACCGTCGGTGGCGATATCGGCTACTTCACAGCACACGACGGCGAAAACTACGGCGAACTGTTTCGGCGCATGACCGGCCCGTTCCACGAGGCGTTCCGGATCCTCGATCGGCTCGACGCGCCGATCGTCACCGCAGCGCACGGGTCCGTGGCCGGCGGCGGCCTGGGCTTCGTCTACGCGGCCGACATCGTGTACGCCGCGCCCGGGACCAAATTTGCGACTGCATTCGCCGCGATCGGCCTGTCCGGCGACGGCGGCGGCACATGGCATTTGCCCCGGCTGATCGGTCCGCGCCGGGCCGCGCAGATGTACCTCGAGAACCGAGTGCTGGACGCGGACGAGGCAGCGGAGTGGGGGCTGATCACGGAAGTGGTTGCTGCCGGGCAACTCCGGGATCGGGCCTTCGCCACGGCTGTGGCACTCGCGGCAGGCCCGACGAAAGCGTTCGGCAAGATGCGCTCGCTGCTGCGCCAGTCGTGGACGAACTCGTTGTCCGAACAGTTCGTCGAGGAGTCCGAAGCAATCGCGGTCACTGGTGCAACCGCCGATGCAGCGAGTGCGATTGCCAGTTTCGTTGCGAAGCGACGACCCACCTTCGAAGGACGGTAAGCAGATGCCAGGACTGATCAGTGACAGCGACGACCACCGGCTCATCCGGGAAACGACTGCGAAGATTGCAGAGAAGTACGGGGCCAGCTATTTCCTCGAACGCGGCCGCACCGGCGACGACATCGAGGAGTTGTGGGCTGACCTCGGCGCCTCGGGGCTCTTGGGCGTACACCTGCCCGAGGAATACGGCGGTGGTGGCGGCGGAATGGCGGAAGCTGTCGTCGTCGTCGAAGAGCTTGCTGCACACGGGATGCCGCTGCTGATCTGGGTGATCTCGCCCGCGATCTGCGGATCGATCCTCAATAGCCACGCGAGCGAGGAGATGAAGCGTGACTGGCTGCCTGCACTGTCGGACGGCAGCAAGAAGATGGCATTCGGGCTGACCGAACCGGACGCCGGATCCAACAGCCACAATCTCAGCACGACCGCGCGCCGCGACGCCGACGGCTGGCTGCTTTCGGGCGCCAAGTACTTCATCTCCGCGATCGACCAAGCGGACGCAGTACTGATCGCGGCACGCGACCACGAGCAATCGGCCGGCGGCCGGAACGTACTGTCGCTCTTCGTCGTTCCGACGGATGCACCGGGGCTCAGCTTTCAAAAGATCGATACCTCGATCGTTTCGCCGGACAAGCAGTTCACAGTGTTTCTCGACGAGGTGCGCGTCGGCCCGGACGCTCTCGTCGGCGAGGCGGGAAACGGCCTGCGCCAACTCTTTTCCGGGCTCAACCCCGAGCGGATACTTGTCGGCGCGCTGTGCGGTGGGATCGGCAGATATGCCCTGTCCAAGGCGCGGGACTACGCGACCGTCCGGCAGGTCTGGTCTGTGCCTATTGGTGCGCACCAAGGGATCTCGCATCCTTTGGCGGCAGCGCATATCGACGTCGAACTGAGTCGGCTCGCCACAGCGAACAGCGCCCAGCAGTTCGACGCCGGAAACGACGCGGGCGAGGCCGCGAACATCGCGAAGTTTGCAGCGTCCGAAGCGGCTCTCAAAGCGCTCGACCAGTCGATCCAAACTCATGGCGGGAACGGATTGACCCACGAATACGGGCTTTCGGAACTTTGGTTTGTGACGCGGCTGATGCGCACGGCACCGGTCAGCCGTGAAATGGTCCTCAATTTCGTAGCCCAAACATCACTCAAATTGCCCCGCTCGTACTGAGCGGGAGATAGGACGTTCAATGCCGAATACCGACTATGACGCAATAGTGATCGGGGCAGGCGCGGGTGGCTTGTTCACCGCGGCACGATTGGCGCACAAGGGCTATCGCACCCTCGTCGTGGAGCGACTCGACAAGGTCGGTGGCCGGGCGTCGACTGACGATATCGAGGGATTCAAGGTCAACAACGGTGCGATCGTCATCGAGGTCGGTGGTATCACCGAGGAGACCTTCGCCGAGGTCGGTGCGAAATTCGAGATCCGGCAACCGAATCCGCCGATTCTGTACCGAATCGGTGGCAAAGAAATCGACGTCACGGGCGGCGGCTGGGGATTTCTGCTGAGCAAGCTCACCCGCCAAGGAGCGAAGCTCGTGAAGGGGATCGGAGCCGCGCGGCACGACTCCGGGTTGCCCGAGGACGAGCTTTCGACCGCGGAGTGGGTTGCGAAGTACACGAAGAACGAGGGCGTGCACGGCATCTTCCGCAACATGTGTGCGTCGGTGTTCGCCGTCAGCTCCGACGAGTTGCCTGCCCGGGTGTTCCTGACCTACTTCACACGCAAGAGTGCGTTCAAGAAGTTCGGCTTCCATCCCGAGGGAACTATCGGCATCTGGCGGGCGCTGGCGGAATCGGTCGAATCGAACGGCGGCACGATCTGGCTGTCCAGCACCGTCGAGTCGGTCTCCGTGGTCGACGGCAAAGTGGCGGGCGTCGTCGTCGAACGTGGCGGTGAGCGGACAACCGTCTCAGCACCTGTCGTCGTCAGTGACGTCGGGCCAGCGGCAACCGTGAAACTTGTCGGTGCGGAAGCATTTACCGCGGAATACTTGGAGTTGGTGCGCCGGGGTGACCGCCCGTGCTCGATGATCGCAGTGAACTTCGCGAGTCGAGAACGGCTCATCGATGTACCTGGCATGTTGAGTTTCGCGAAGAGTCGACGGATGGCGTATATCGCCAACTTCACCGATGTGTGCCCCGAAATGGCACCGCAGGGCTGGAACCTCTACGTGGCCGCTGCAGTGCCCAAGCCGGCGGTCGGCGACTTCGATTCGGAATCGGAGGCCGCGTTGCTGTTCGAGGACCTGCGTGACGAGATCCCGGGCTTCGACGAACGCGCGAAGGTGCTGTCGACCGTGGTGACCAGAGACGGCTGGCCGCCGCAGCGTGCGGTCGCCGGCTTCGACCTGCCGAACACGACCTCGATCGCTGGACTGTGGAACGTCGGCGATGGCGTCAAGGAGTACGCAAACGGCGGCACCACGGCATGCGCCGAGACGGCGAAGATCGTTGCCGACGCCATCTTCGATCGGTTCCCGTTGGTCCAGAGCTAAGCGGACAACTCCTCTTGCACTTTTGTTTTCGTGGTGCGCCGGGCGCGGACAGGCTTGGGGGACGCCTGCTTCGTGCTCGCTGCAGCGGTCCCGATACCGGATCGAATAATCGACTGGGCGTTGCGGACCACCAGGTCCAGCGAGCCGCGTCGCGGGTTCCACCACTCCGCCGCCCAGTTGAGCGCGCCGAGTATCAGCATGCGGGCGACCCGCAGGTCGAGCTCTTCACGTATTTCGCCGTCCGCGGCCGCGTCCTTGATCAGCTTCTTCCAGATTTCGCCGTACTTGGCTTCTTCGGCCTGCTGGCGCGCGCGAATCTTCTCCGGCACCTGGCCGGAGTTCCTGATCGAGGCGGTGGTGTAGTCCGAGATCGTGAGCTCGTGCCGAAGGTGTACCTCAACGGCGATCATGATGCGGTCCATCGGCGTCGACTCTTCCGGCGCAGCGTCCAGCGCCTCGACCACATGCTGCCGCATGTCAGCGATTCCGGCCCACATGACCTCTTCGATCAGGTCTTCGCGCGACGGGAAGTAGTAGTAGATGGCGGGCGCCTGGAGTTCGGCAACTTCCGCGACGTCGGTCAGCCGAGTGCCCGAATAGCCCTTCCGGCTCAGAACCTGCGCAGCAGCGTCGAGGATGCGTTCGCGCGTACGAGCTGATTTGGAATCGTCGCGCTGAACTTCGGGTTTTCTAGCCATTGTTCAATTGTATGGCAACACGGAGTTGATTCCGGCGTCGAAGGCTCCTCGGCCGCACCCCGGTTCGGGAGTCGCACCGATTTTAGGGCTAGATTCTCGGTGCGGATCCCGAAAAGTGGTGCGGCTGAGGCAAGTTTCGGCACGACTCGTCTACAGAGCGTGCAGCAGACCCACGAGCAGTTCGCGGTTCGGTTGGTACGGCGTATTGAACCCGAGTCGTCCGACGACGCCGTCGAAGCGCCCGTGCAATTCGGCTGCGGCCTCGGCCGGATCCGTGACGGTGACCGCTACCGCATCGAGGAATTCGTCGTCGATGAGCTCGGCCATTCGATCCCATTCGCCCTGCTTGGACATTTCGCGCAACCGCGGACCGAGCTCGCCGCGGTCGTGCAGTTCGAGGATGGGTAAGTACGCGGGCGTCGAACCATAGAATGCCATTTGCTTGCGAATCGCGGCGCGAGCTGCGCCGACGGCTTCTTCGGTGTCGCCGATCGCGAGCATCACGGAATGATGAACGACGATGTCGTTCACAGACTTTCCTGCCGACTGTGCCCCCGCAGCAAGGGCAGGAAGCGTCGCTTCACGCAAGAACCTGGAACTGCAGAACGGATGCGTCATCAGTCCGTCGCCGACCTCGCCGGCGACCTTCGTCATCAGCGGACCGACCGCGGAGAGATACACCGGCGGGGGACCGAACCCCTCGACTTCGGCAGGATTCGGCATGAACAGCGGTGGCATCAGGGTGTGCTGGTAGAACGGCCCCTGATGGTCCAGTCGCCCGCCCGCACTCCAGGCTTCCCAGATCGCGCGAATGGCGAGAACCATGTCCCGCATGCGGTCGGCGGGCTTGCTCCACGGCATCGAATAGCGGCGGGTGATGTGCGCGCGAATCTGGGTGCCGAGACCGAGAACGAAGCGGCCACGCGAATAGGCCTGCAAGTCCCAGCCGATTGTCGCCAGCAGCAACGGGTTACGCGCGAAAGCGACCGCGATCGATGTGCCGAGCTCGACGTGCTCGGTATGCTCGGCCGCCAGCAGGAGTGGCAGGAACGGATCGTGCGCACCTTCGAATGTCCAGATGCCCCCGTAGCCGGCTTGCTCGGCAGCGGCTGCGTCCCGAGCGATCGAGTCCAGTCCGCTTGTCAGCGTAATGTCGATCTTCATGTCGTCCTCCGGGTCAACGGGAGTCCATCCTCGACGAATTCGAGCGCGCGAAAGATCGACTGATTATCCAATGCGCCAGGATCGCGCAGGCTCAGGATCGCTCCGCTGACCGCACCAGCAGTTACGCGCAACTCGAAGTCGTCCGGTTGCCGACCGGTTCGCTCGGCGAGCAAGCCGGCGAGAAGGTCGATATTACGATCGAATTCCAGGCCGACCGCCAGACGAAGTTCGGGGACCGCGAACAGGAAGGCCTGGCGGGTCTGTTCGAATTCTCTGTCTTCTTCGGACAATTCGCCGAAGACTTGCAAGGCAGCCAGGCGGAGAGCGGTGAGCGGTGGAACGTCCGCCGGTTGTTTGCGGACGGCTGCGATGATCAGTGGATCCAGGTCGTCGGCAAGGACGAGTTGCTCTTTGGTGGGGAAATAGCGGAAGAACGTGCTCGGCGAGACATCCGCTGCAGCCGCGATCTGCTCGGTGGTCGTCTCCGAATAACCCTGCTCGCGGAACAGTCGGAACGCCTCTGAGCGAATGGTGCGGCGCGTGCGCTCCTTCTTGCGCTCGCGCAGCCCGCGCGTTGGTTCATCCGACATGAACAGATTCTGGCGCATGTTCGACGCTCGCGGTGCTGCGACGCGGCATAACCCGCAGCGCGATAGCGACACCGGCCAGGCAGAGCGCCGCACATACCCACAGCATGACGCTCATTCCGCTGACGAACGCAGCTTGGACGTGGTCGAGCATCGCGTTGTCGCCCGCTGAGCGTGCAACGGCCACACCGGCATTGACGCCGTCGCGAATCGGATCGACATCGAGGGCGCCGAGTTCGGCTCGGTACTGGGTTGCGAGGACCGTGCCGAGGAGCGCGACCCCGATAGTGCCGCCGGCTTGCCGCAACGCCTGCAGCAGTCCGGACCCCGACCCGGAGTTCTCGACATCGAGCGCGTCGATCGCAACTGCCATCGCGACCGGCATGGTCAGCCCCATTCCGGCGCCGACCAATGCAATCCACGTCGCGGTCATCCCGTAGCCCGTCCCAACCGACGTGAACGCACCCAACGCCAGACCCGCTGTGAGAGCGGAGAATCCGAGTGCGACGACGATACGCGGACTGGTGCGAGGCAGGATGCGCCCACCGATTCTGGTTCCGACCACAAGACCGCCGATCAAGGGAAGAAGTCGCAGGCCGCTGCCGAGGGCGTCGACTCCCAGCACCGCCTGGTAGTACTGCGGAACCGTGAAGAACAGTCCCATCATGCCGAAGTTGACGAGTACGGAGAACACTGCGCCCCAGCGGAATCCGGGTTTCGCGAACAGAGTCAGGTCGACGAGCGGATGGCGAGAGCGACGTTGGAACACGACGAATGCGCCGATGAGAACGAGGCCGCCGCCTATCGTCGCCCACGCGACGCCGTCACTCCATCCGGCTTCGCCGGCGCGAATGAATCCGTACGTCACACCGAGCATTCCGGATGCGGACAACGCGATGCCCGTGAGATCTATCGGCGCCCGACTGCTACTGCGCGATTCCGGCACCAGTAAGGCGACGGCGATGCCGCCGATGACAACGAGCGGGACGTTGATCAGGAAGACAGATCCCCACCAGAAATGATCGAGCAACCAACCGCCGACGATCGGTCCGAGGGGCAGTCCGATCGCGGTAGACGTGACCCACACTGTGAGCGCACGCGCGCGTTCGGCTGCGTCGGGGAACAGCACGGGCAGCACCGACATCGACAACGGCATCATGACGGCGGCCGCGATCCCGAGAACAGTCCGGGCCGTGATGAGCTGGCCGGAGTCGGCTGCGAAGGCACAGGCAACCGACGCAACTCCGAACAAGGCAAGCGCACCTAGCAGCATCTTCTTGCGACCGAATCGGTCTCCGAGCGCCCCCGCCGGAAGCATGACAGCGGCGAGCGCGAGCGTGTAGGCGGTGCTGAACCATTGCAGCGCACTGGTGTTCGCGCCGAGGTCGACCGCCAGGGTCGGCAGCGCAACGGTCAGCACGGTGACGTCGAGGCCGATTGTCAGCATAGCGACCGAAAGTGCGCCGAGTGCTAGCCAGCGGCTTGGAATCCGACTCGTCATGACGGCACCTCGCATTGGTAGTTACCTCTATTAGATAGTAACTACTAAATGACGGTAACTGTCAATAGCTGTGTCAAGTGTCGATTCTTCGCGCCGCGAGTGCTTCCATCAGCTGCTGAAGAGACCAGTCGAGTGAATGCAGGTCCTGCTCGCCCTGGAACTGCTCGAAGCCGATGAGGAGATAGACGCCCCACTTGGCGTACAGGAGGGCATCGGGAGTGTCGCCGAGCATTTGCGTAGCGGCATGGTGGACGACGCCGAGCCGCTCTTTGTCTGCGGCTTCTTGGGCGGCGCGAACATCGGGGTCGACGTTGGCCCATACTCGTATCGCGGCTTCGGCGCGGTGGGGGAGTGTGAGGGTGACCCTGCGAAGCAGATCGAGGCGGTCGTAGGGATCGGCCTCGGACTCGGCGAGTGCGACGAGTTGGAGCGTTCTTTCGGCGAGCCAGTTCTGCAGGAGCTGGTCTGTGAAGTCTTTCCAATTTGTGAAGTAGTTGTAGAACGAGCCGGTGGTCACCTTCAGCGCGCGGCACACGGTCGCTTGCTTTAGGCCGGGGTAGCCCTCCTGCGAGAGCAATCCGATTGCAGCTTCGAAGTAGTTCTCTCTGGTGACGACGGTGACCATCACTGCCTCCATATTTGCATAAGTGTTCTTATGGTAGCGCACTCGCCTCGGGTGTGACGCGCGCCATGTGGTGCCTCATCTCCCGTGGAAATGCGATGTCGAGTCCGGTCGGAGGAGTGCGCGTAAATAGAAAGGATAATCTTCATTCAATTTGTTTCTGCCGACCCAACTCTGACCTCCGCGACGTGTGAATAGTGTTGTTGCATAGACGTATTGAATACTGTCGCGACTCTATGAATCGGACGCAGTTGAGCAGTCGTCCAATTTCTGACTGACACTCCAACGTGAATCCACATTCGGTATAGGTGTTGCGCATAAGCCCACCTATGCTAAAGTCGACACACGCTGTGACCCGGGACACGCGATGGCGCAGGCCAGAGCCCGAGTCACACTGTGTAATCCCGCAGAGTCTCGATCCCATGCTGTTCGGCCCTATATCGGATAGCGCTAGGTTCATAATTTAATCGATCTTAGATTCGATAACCGTAGGCGCGGCTCGGCCACGTGAACGAGAGACGGAGTACCAATGCCAGGACTGGAAATCACGGTCGAGGGACTGACGAAGTCGTTTGGTTCGCAGACGATTTGGCGAGATGTGAGTCTGACGCTGCCACCCGGTGAGGTGAGTGCGCTGCTGGGGCCGTCGGGAACCGGTAAGTCGGTGTTCCTGAAGTCGCTGATCGGCCTGCTCAAGCCGGAAGAAGGCTCGATCTACATCGACGGCACCGACATCATGACCTGCTCGAACAAGGAACTCTACGAGATCCGCAAACTGTTCGGCGTGCTGTTCCAGGACGGTGCGCTGTTCGGGTCGATGAGTCTGTTCGACAACGTCGCGTTCCCGTTGCGGGAGCACACCAAGAAGTCCGAGTCCGACATCAAGCGGATCGTGATGGAGAAGATGGAGCTGGTCGGTCTGACCGGCGCCGAACAGAAGCTGCCGGGTGAGATTTCGGGCGGTATGCGCAAGCGTGCCGGCCTCGCGCGAGCGCTGGTGCTGGACCCGCAGATCATTCTCGTCGACGAGCCCGACTCCGGCTTGGATCCCGTTCGTACGACCTACATCAGCCAGTTGTTCCTCGACATCAACGCGCAGATCGATGCGACATTCCTGATCGTGTCGCACAACATCAACCTGGCTCGTACGGTGCCAGACAACATCGGGATGCTGTTCCGTCGCAACCTGGTCATGTTCGGACCGCGTGAAGTGTTGCTGACCAGCGAAGAGCCGGTCGTGCGGCAGTTCCTGAACGGCCGGATGATGGGCCCGATCGGCATGTCGGAGGAGAAGGACGAGGCGCAGATGGCGCAGGAGCAGGCCCTCGCCGATGCCGGGCACCATCTCGGGGGTGTCGAGGACGTCGAGGGCATCGTGCCGCAGATGGTCGCCACACCCGGAATGCCGTTTCGCCAGGCGGTCACGCGCCGGCAGAACCGTGTTCGCGAGATCATGCATTCCCTGCCGCCTCAGGCGCAGAGCGCGATCGAGACCAGCTTTGCAACCGAGGGCCAGCCGGAGTACGCGGCCTACCCATCCTGAGCGTCGGCTCTCGGCAATGGTGCCGAAGCGGAGCTTCGTTCAGGAATCAAATTGAACGTAAATTAAATGAAACGAGGAAGCGATGGGCGAGCGCGCCGGGTGGTCTCCGAACAGACACCCAGAACCAGTCCTGTGCCGAAAGGGGAGATCTCGATGACCCTTGTGGCTGATCCCGTTGCCCAGCCCGATCTACGGCTGGACAAGCTACCCGGCCCTGACGCTGGCAGCGAACGACGTCGTTCGATCGCGCGCGTGCTGCAGTCTTATGTGACGGACCGGCCCCGGCGCAGTGCCGCGACGTTGGGGCGTTCGATGCGTCTGTCTGCGGAAGTCTTTCGGTATTCGGCAGTCGACATCATGCGGTGGCGCCTGCCGATGCACGAGGTCTTCGATCAGATGTGGACCTTGTTGAAGGTGACCGCGCTGCCGGCGCTGCTGATGGCAGTTCCAATCGGTGCCGAAGTGTCGGTCCAGGTCGGCGGAATCATGAATCAGGTCGGTGCCAACTCCCTTGCCGGTGCGGCAAGCGGACTCGGTGTGGTGGGGCAGGGTGCGCCGATGGCGGCGGGCCTGCTGATGAGTGGGGCTGCAGCGTCGGCTATCGCGTCCGACCTCGGGGCCCGTTCCATCCGTGAAGAAATCGACGCGATGCGGGTGATGGGCGTCGACCCGATTCAACGCCTGGTGGTGCCTCGTTTTCTCGCGATGCTTCTCATTGCGCCGATGCTGTGCATCATCATCGTGTCGGCGGGCGTGTTCGCCGGCTTGATCATCTCAGCCGAGGTCAACAACGTTGTGCCCGGCAGCTTTTGGCAGTCGTTCGGCGCATTCGCGACACCTACCGACCTGGGCTTCTCGGTGCTGAAGACGGTGATCTTCGCCGGCATCGTGGTCCTGATAGCCAGTTTGCGCGGACTCGAAGCGAAGGGCGGACCCAAGGGCGTCGCCGACGCGGTCAACGCGTCGGTGGTGTTGAGCGTGTTCTGCATCTTCATGTCGAATCTGCTCATCAGCCAACTGCAGATGATGTTCTTCCCAGCGAGATTGGCGTAACCATGAGTTCTTCTTCCAAGGGCGCGGCCCTTCCGCGGTTCTCACTGGTTCGGGCCGGACGGTCCGTCGGTAGGTCAGTGGACCGAATGCTGGGCGAGATCGGGCAGATCACCGTTTTCGTCGGCAAGACGTTCTACTACCTGCCCAAGACGATCAAGATGTACCGTCGGCAAACCACGAAGACGATGAACGAAATGGCCTGGGGCAATGGTTCCCTCGTCGTCGATGGTGGCGTCATCAGCCTGATGTTCTTCCTCGGTGTCGCGGTCGGTGCGGTGGTCGCGATCGAGGCCTTTATGGCACTGGACCTGCTCGGCTTCGGCCCGCTGACCGGAATCATCGGTTCGTTCGGCAACATTCGGGTCATCGCGCCGATCGTGACCGGTATCGGGTTCGCGGCGCAGGCAGGGTGCCGGATGACCGCGGAAATCGGTTCGATGCGCATCTCCGAGGAGATCGACGCCACGGAATCGATGGGCCTGCAGGCGATTCCGTTCGTGGTCGGGACCCGGCTGATCGGCGGCATGCTGGTCGTACTGCCCGGGTACCTGATGGCGTTGGTGGTCGCCTTCTTTACCGGTGGCATCGTCGTCAAAGTTTTCCACGCCCAACCGCCGGGAACCTACGACCACTACTTCGCCCAGTTCATCAACGTGCCCGATCTCGCGGCATCGGTGTTGAAGGCGCTCGTTTTCTGTGCGGTCGTAACAATCATTCACTGCTATTACGGGTTCTTCGCCAGTGGTGGACCGGCGGGCGTCGGTTCGGCGTCCGGGCGGGCGATTCGCGCCAGCCTCGTGGCCATTGTGGTGCTGAACTTCGTGATGACAGTGGCCATCTGGGGCCTCAGCCCGCTACTGATCTTCAAGGGGTGACGCAATGAGCACATCGAGAAATCAAGACTTCATTCGTGGCACCGACGGCCAACAGCAACGCATAGTGCGCAAGGCGGCGCTCGGCGTTCTCGTGGTCGCTGCCGTCGCCGCGGTAGGGGTCTTCGGGATCTATCCGCACTTCGCGACCGACGACGACCTGCACATCAGTCTGGACGTCCCCAATGTTGGGCCGGGCGTCGCCGCCGGCACGAAGGTGATTCTGCTCGGCAACGAGGTCGGTGAGGTGTCGGACCTCGAGAAATCCGCTGACGGGACGGTGCGCATGAGCTTGGCGTTGCGCCCGGATGAGATCGACGGGTTGACCGATTCCTTCGACGTGGACTTCCGTCCACAGAACTACTTCGGTGTCACCGCGGTCAACATCGTCGGCAAGCCGGGGGGCGACCAGCTCGCCTCCGGAGCTGAGCTGAGCCGAACGCCGACAGGCGATTTCACGATGTCGACGATGCTCGAGAAGACCTCGCTGACGGTCGACGGCACGTTGACCGACGACATGATCGACACGATGAACAAGGTCATTCGGTACACCGATGGACTGACGCCGTTGATCGAGACGGGCATCGTCGTTGCCGATCGGGTGGCGCAGACGCAGCAGGCCCTGCCGAGCGAACTGCTCGGCTACATGAACGACATGGTCCTGGAAATGCCCGGGTTCACCCACGAGGCGATGGCGATGGTCTTCAACCTGTTCACCACGAAGTTCAACCTGCCGCAGCCTGACGGAACCTACGTCGTCGACGACTACAGAATGGCTCAGGCAGACGGCGGGCTGTACCTGGCGGCGAACAACCTGTTCGGTTCAGCAGGCAAACTGCTCAAGAGCCATGACAGCGAACTTCTTCCGGTCACCGGAATCGTGCAGGCGTTGTCGGACGCAATGCCCGGCTTGCTCGCCGGAGGTGCGGTACCGGCCAAGGTGTCGACCCTGGTCGATCGCTACGACGGCATCTTCAGCGGTAGCACCACCAAGACGCTCAATCTGCGGCTCGTTCTCGACGACGTTCCGGGACGCCCGGCGATTCCAGGGCTGCCCGGGCTTCCGGGCCTTCCGCAACTACCTTCTCTGGAGGCGCCGCGATGAAACGCAGAGTCGAATTGTTCGCAACCATCGCCAAACTCGCTGTCGCTGTCGTTGTATCGGTGTTCCTCTTCTCGATCATCCTCAACGCGATCAGAAACCCACTCGAAGGTGCCGACGCGAATTACGTCGCCGACTTCACCGATGTGTCGGGTTTGCACGTGAACGGCGACGTGCGCTCGAAAGGTGTTCAGATCGGCAAGGTGACCTCGATCGACCTCGTGCGGCGCGACGGGCAGACCATTGCCGAGGTCGGCTTCACGTTGGCCGGACCGTACGAGTTGACCGACAAAACGGTGCTCGCGGTGAAGTATCAAAACCTGACCGGCATCCGCTATGTCGAACTGGAGGATCCGGAAACGCCGGGGGAGCCGATCACCCATCTGCCGGCCGACAAAACCAAGCCATCGTTCGACATCACCGAACTGTTCAACGGTTTGCAGCCCGTGTTGACGACGATGACGACCGACGAGATCAACACGTTCACGCAGAACGCGATCACGGTGTTGCAGGGCGACGGCGGCGGACTTGCGCCGATGCTCGACAGCGTTCAGAAACTGGCAGACCTTGCAAAAGATCGGGAGCAGGTCATTTCGGTTCTGGTCGGAAACCTTTCGCGCATCTCTGACTCGATGGGTGGGAAGTCGGACCAACTCCTGGACCTGATGCATTCGATGAGCATCCCGATCGGGAAGGCGATGACGGTGCTCAACGAGTTCGGCAAGACAGCGAGTTTCGGCCCCGAGTTCACGCGACCCGTGCAGAAGATCGTCGAACGACTCGGCATTGCGGACGAGAACGACATAGACAAGTTGCTGTCCGACACCTTCACCTCGGTGCCGGCGGCAGCCGAAGCCCTGCGGCTACTGCCCGGCGCATTCGCGGGTCTGCAGCTTCCGCAATTGCAAGCACAGCCCGGCGCGATGGCCTGCAGCAACGGTGTCGCTCAACTCCCCACTGCAGTCCACGTTCTCCTCAACGGTAGTGAGGTCCAGATATGCAACGCCAATTGAAACGACGCGCACCCAAGGGCGGGGGCCCGGTGGCCATCCTGAAGCGGGTCAGGGAAAACGATGTGCTGCTTGGCACGTCGGCGGTCGTCCTCGCGGTCGTCATCCTGGCTGCGGCAGCCCTGTATTACCTGCATCCGCCGGGGCGCAAGACCCTATCGTTCGAGACGACCGACGCTGCGTCGCTCGCCGTGGGCCAGGACGTCCGGGTCGCGGGAATCTCGATCGGCAAGATTACGAAAATTTCGATCCAGCCCACCACCGTGCGTGCCGAAGCCGAGATCGAGGGCGATACTTTCATCGGCTCCGACTCGACTGTGGATGTTCGGATGTTGACTCCGGTCGGCGGTTACGCGGTCACGGTCATCCCGAATGGTGATCAACCACTCGGCGACCAGGTGATTGCCGTGGATCACGTGAGTGTGCCGTATTCGATCTCCGAGGTGCTGCAGGCGGCTCCGCACGTGACCGACGAGGTCGAGGGCGGCACGATCAACGCCAACATCGAGCAGGTGGCCGATGCGCTCGAGCACAATTCCGGCTCGGTTGCGTCGTTCGTCAACGGCATGAACAGCATTGCGACCGTGATGGATCAGCAACGTGAGCAGGTGCGCACGATCATGAACCTTGCATCGGAGTACACGCAGACGTTCAACGGCAGCCGCGACTTCGTCTTCGAGCTGATTCGGCAGATCGAGATCGTGTTGTCGACCTACAACGGCGTATCGGCGGGCTTCAACGAGTCCTACCGCTTGCTCGGCGATGTCGTGGAGCGGATCCAATCGCTCGAGCGGTTCTATCTCAATCACAAGGACGAGGTGCTCGCCGCCGTCAACGGCGTTCGCGGGGCAATCACCGAGTATCAAACGACACTGGCTCCGGCGATCGATCAGATGCAGGGGCTTCGGGCTCAGCTAGAAGCGTGGCTCGGCCCCGACGGGCTCCAGACCATCGCCGGCGGAACCGTAATGGCCTCCAACGTATGCATTCCCATTCCAGGGCGGACGTGCTGAGATGACAACGAATAGAAAAGTCGTGATATCTGTGGCGGCCGTGACGGCCGTTGCTGTATTCGGTGCGGCCGGCTACACCTTCGCCGGCAGGCCTGCGGCGGACGCACAGTCCTTCTGCGCTGACATGCCCGACGCGATCGGCCTCTACGAGGGCAACGCGGTGACCCAGATGGGTTACAAGGTCGGCACCATCGACGGTATCGACCCCGATGGCGATCGCGTCAAGGTGTCGTTCACACTCGAGGGCGACCGCGCGTACCCGAGTGACGTGAAAGCCATTACGCGCTCGAAGTCGCTTCTCGCAGATCGCAGTCTGGAGCTGGTCGGCAACTACGAGGCGGGTCCGATGCTCGTCTCCGGTGAGTGCATCCCGATGGATCGCACCTTCACGCCGAAGAGCATCTCCGAAATTGCCGGCTCGGCAGCGGATTTCATCGACGCGATGGCGCCTTCGGACGGTTCCCTCGGCTTCGAGCGCGCGGTGACCGGCATGGACGAGGCGCTGCGCGGCACCGGTGAGCTGGCGAACGCCATGATGACGCACGCCGCGAACGCAGCGACAAGCCCGGACCAGGTGATCGCAGATATCGGCACGACGATCCAGAACATGGCGCCGCTCACCGATGAAGCGCTGCAACGGTGGTCGACCCTGCGTTCGATTCTCGATCAGCTCCCAGCCGTGGCTGCCGCGGGTGTCGACCTGTGGCCGGGACCGACGAAAGTCGCGATCGGAGTCGGGTGGCTGGTTGCGACGCTGTACGACATCCAGCGCAACTACGGCGATCTGATCTGGCCGCTGATGGACGGGGGAGTCGCCGACGTCATCCATCTTGCCGCGTCCAAGTCGAAGGACATTGCGGCCCTGCTGGATTCGATTCCATCGGTGGCCGGACTCATGCGGCAACAGGCAGCGAGTGCGGACGGTTTGGCAATGACCTATCAACCGCCGAACGTCCTGGTCGACGTGCTCGGCGCGGAAGGGAACTAGCCATGATCACCACGAGACTCAAATACGCCATTGCGGCAATGGCATTCGGCTGCGCGATCTTGTCGACGTCGTGCTCGATCGGACCCAACGACCTGCCGCTGTCGGGCGGATCCGGCACCGGGTACGAAGTCACTCTGCAGTTCGCGAGTGTTTTGAACCTGCCCACCGGTGCCTACGTAATGATGGACGGCCTTCGCGTTGGGGAGGTGAAGTCGGTGGAGGTGACCGGCGATGCGGTTGCGGTGTCGGTGAACCTGAAGCCCGGTACCGAGGTGCCTGCCGACGCTCACGCCGTCATCCGCCAGGATACGTTGCTCGGCGACACCTACATCGCGCTCGATCGCAGCCGAAGTGCCTCTGACGCAACCGATCTAGCCCCGGGCGGCAGCATTCCGGTCGACCACACGATCTCGCCCCCGCAGCTCGAGGACACCATCGCGGTACTCGCCAACTTCGTGAACGGCGGAACCATTCAGAAGATCGAGGACGTCATCGGCCGGCTCAACGGCGTCGTACCGGCGCAGCAGGATCTGCAGAAGCTGGCTTCGGTGGTCGCGGGAGATATGCACGATCTTGCCGACAACACGAGCGAAATCGATCGCATGCTGGTCGGCTTCGACTCCACCGCGGTCGCGGTCAACGAAGAGGGCGGTGTGATCAACACTGTCTTCGACGACTCTGCCATGTACTACTGGCACGAGGCCGCGGTACACATCGTCTCGTACGTCAGCTTGGTGCTCCCGTCGATCGGAAGCATCTTCGAAGGCGGCATGTGGATGGTGCCGATGCTCGATTCCCTCGCGGACACGGTCAGTTCCGGCCGGGAGACCTGGGACGGCGCCGTACCTGCGACGGAGAAACTGGCCACTTTCCTGCGAACCACGGTTGTGCCGTTCGCACAGAACCCGTCGGTGAACATTCGCTCGGTCGAATCGGCGAACGGCGATGAGCTGGTCGGTGACATGACAAACGTTCTGCGCATGCTGGGAGCAGTGAGATGACTATCAAGACAACGCTTTCCGTCTTGGGCATGGCGAGCATCGCCGCCGCGTCGTTCGTGTACATGGATCGGCTGGGTTTGGAGACAGGTGCGTTCGAGGACGTCCGGGTCGCCAACATGGTCGTTCCCGACACCAACGGACTCGTCGTCGGATCGCGTGTGCTCTACCGCGGCGTCGCCGTAGGCGAGGTAACCGAAGTCTCGTCATCGGTCGATCGCATCAACGTCGCCTGGAAGTACGACAGCAGCTACGACATTCCGGTCGACAGCCGCTTCCGCGTGGACAACCTCTCAGCGCTCGGCGAGACCTATCTGGCCGTCTTGCCGGAAACCGCCGCCGGACCCTATCTCGGTGACAACGCGATAATCGAGGACGAGCGGGTAACCGTACCGACGACATTCAAGGAGCTGTCGGAGAAGCTGACCCGGATGCTGGAACAGGTGGACCTGAACCAGATCCAGAACATCTTCGACGAAATGGATCTCGCGCTCCCCGAAGACGCCCGAGTACTCGGAAACCTGAACAGTGCCGGCGAGCTCCTCGCCAGCACGATAACCGAACAGTCCGATGCGCTGACGAAACTTCTCGCCACGGTGCAGCCGATACTTCTGGATTCGTCAACTGTGCCTGCGGATCTGCGAGACGCAGCGCCCTACCTCGCAGACTTCGGCGGTGGACTCACCAACGTGATCGACGGCATGCATTTCGCGGTCGACTTCGGACCGCTCAAAGACGGAATCGAGTTCGGCGCAGGGCCGTTCATCGACAACCTGCAGGTGTTTCTCGACATCACTGCGGCGGATCTGAACATTCTCGGTGTCGATCTGCTTCCCGGCGTTCGCTCTGCGAGTGCACAGCTGCAGACGATCGACATGGCCCGACTGCTCGACAATGCGATCGCCGCAACCGAATCCGGCGACGCGCTCACCGTCCACGTCACGACGCCAGGGAGGTAGCGATCGACAGCAAGAGTCCGAACGCACAGCCACCCGAACGAAAGGACCTGAAATGAACAACACCACAGCAGTATTGGACAAAGCAGTGAACGACCACGCCGATAGCGAATCGACAAGCACCGCCACCGAGGCTAAGGGCCGCGGCAGTCGCGTCGCCAATTCGGCCGTAAGTCTCAAGTCCCTCTTGATCGGAGGACTGATCGCGGTCTTGATCGCTGGAGTATGTGCACTCGGCTTCATGTTGCACGCGAAATCGAACGATCTGGACAATCTGAACGCCGCCTCGGCTGATCGCGCTCACGCCGAGCAGATTGCGCTCGACTATGCGACCGGTGCCGCCGAGATGGACTTCAAGGATCTCGGCCCCTGGCGCACTCGGCTGACCGCCGGCACCAGTCCGGAGTTGGCCAACCGCCTGACACAAGCGGCCACATCGATGGAGCAGATCATCTCGCCGCTGCAATGGGTCGCGCAATCGACGCCGATCGTCGCGAAGGTCCGGTCCGAGGACAACGGGATCTATACCGTCGATTGCTTCGTGAGCGTGCAGACCACCAACAGCCAAGCGCCCGAAGGTATTCAGTCGACCGCGACGTACCAGTTGACCATCGACCGCAGCAACGATTGGCTCATCACAGAGATCGGTGGCATCGACTCAGCGCTGCCCGGCGCACCGAGGTAGCGGCGGGTGGATGCCTGATGGCACAGACTGCCGACCGTGCACGCATCGTCCCGCTCGGCACCGAAAATCGGTCCGGGATCGTTCCCGACCGCACCGGCGTAGTCGCGATCTGGGCGATCGCCGGCGCGCTCGCCGTGACCCTCGCGGTCCAAACCTGGGCGCGCTGGATACTTTCCGATACCGAGTTCAGTGCTGCGCCGATCTTGGGTCCCGACAGCTTCCCGACGTGGCGGCTCGTGATCCTGCGGGTCACCGAGGTGTTGAGTGTCGTCGAAATGTCGGCCCTGATCTGGTTCGTGTATCTCGTCCCGAAGATCCGCACGGGCCGCTTCGGCCTCGACGCGAAGATAACGACAGGTCTGCTCATCGGCAGCGTCACCGACGGCATCCTGAATATGCACGAGTATCTGTTCGCCTGGAACGCGCACTCGATCAACTTGGGGTCGTGGGCGGCTTTCCTGCCACTCGCGTCACCCGACCATCAGAGTCGATATGCGGAAGCTTTGATCTGGGGCATTCCGCAATACACCTATTACTGCATCACCGTCGCGATGGTCGCGTGTGCCGTCATCAAGCGTCGTCGCCTGGTCGATCCAGGGCTCAGCAATGCGAAGGCGTACACCGGAGTCTTCGTGGCGGCGTTGGTGTTCGACTTCGTGCTGGAGAACTTCTTCATTCGGGTCGATCATGCATATGCGTTCGCGAAAACCCCCTCGGTGCTGACGATCTTCGACGGATCGCAGTATCAATTCCCGCTCTATGAGTCCCTGTTCGTTGCGTTCCTGGGAGTGGCGTTCACTGCGCTGCGGCTCAGTGCAATCGATGATCCGGACGGACTGTCGTTCGTCGAACGCGGGTGCCACCGTCTTCCCGTCGCCCTCCAAGGCCCGGCTCGGTGGTTTGCCGTGATCGGCTTCTGCGTGACAATGCTTTTCGTCCTGTACCACCTGCCACTCAACTGGTTGGGCCTCAACGGCGACTCTTTCGCGGATCTTCCGTCCTACATGCTCCCGGGCGATTGAAGTCGAACGAACCCTTGCGCATAAGTGAGCTTATGCTAAAGTTGTAGACCTAGCTGTGATACGCAGCACGTGAGCCTGGTTGTCGGACACACCCGAAACGCCGAGCCGTAGTCTTTCGGAAAAATCTAATCAAACATATATTTGAATCAGGCTCGTCGAGCCGAGGAACTCAGGAGGAGACATGACGTTTCAAGACGCAGCCGAGGTCACCAAGTACATCGGTGGAATCTTCGAGAGCGCCTTTGCCGACCCCGAAATCGGTCCGAAGCTCGAGGCGACGGGACTTGTGCTGCAGTTCTCGTTCCGTGAGCCGGACTGCATCCTGACGATCGACATGGGCGGTAAGGCTGTATCCGCCGGAGCAGTCGACGGGCTTCCGCCGTCGGCGACGATGGCGATGACGGCGGATATCGGCAATGCCTACTGGCAGGGCAAGGTGAATCTGCCGTTGGCCATGGCGAAGAGCAAGATCAAGGTCGAAGGAAACGTTGCCAGTCTCCTGAAGCTGGCCCCGATGGGTAAGAAGCTCTATCCGGTATACATCGGCAACCTCGAGAGCGACGGTCGCCAGGACCTGCTGGTCTGACCAGGGCAATTTCAGACCATTCGACTTCCTTCCGCGAGAGGCTATCCATGTTCCCAGGTGTTCACGCTCAGACCACGCCGGACAAGCCGGCGGTGATTGCTGCCGAGTCCGGCCGCCAGATCACCTACCGTCAGCTCGACGACCGGTCGGCGGGACTTGCCCGCGTCCTACACGACCTCGGGCTCCGCCGGGGAGATGTTTTCGCTCTCCTCTCCGACAACGCCCTCGAATGCTTCGAGATCTATTGGGCGGCTCTGCGTTCGGGGCTCTATGTCACCGCGATCAATCGGCACCTGTCGCCGTCGGAGACGGCGTACATCGTCGAAGACAGTGACGCGAAGGTCTTGATCGCGTCGAGCGGAGTCGCCGATCTGGCTGCCGCAATCGTTGAGCTGACACCGGCGATCGCACATCGCCTCGCGTTCGGCGGTGCAGTCGAGGGCTACGACTCCTACGAGGACGCCCTGGCGAAGGCGGGTCCGCGCCTGCCGGAACAGCCACGCGGGTCGGACATGTTGTACTCCTCGGGCACAACTGGCCGGCCGAAGGGCATCAAGCCGCCGCTGTTGCCGATCGACGTTGATGAGCCGGGTGATCCGTTGACGGGTCTGGTCGGGAAAATCTTCGGCGTCACCGCCGCTGATGTGTATCTCTCGCCGGCTCCGATCTATCACGCGGCACCGTTGCGGTGGTGTGGTGCGGTGCACGCGTTCGGTGGCACGGTCGTGATGATGGAGAAGTTCGATGCCGAGCGCGCGCTCGCGGCGATCGAGAAATTCAAAGTGACTGTTACGCAGATGGTCCCGACGATGTTCGTGCGGATCCTGCAGTTGGCCGACGACGTTCGTACCCGATATGACGTATCGAGCTTGCGGCTGGTCGTCCACGCGGCGGCGCCGTGCCCTCCAGAGGTCAAGCAATCGATGATCGACTGGCTGGGTCCGATTCTGACCGAGTACTACGCGTCGACCGAGGGGAACGGAATTGCGTTGATCTCGAGTCCGGAATGGTTGCGCAAGCGCGGATCGGTCGGGCGCAGCGCGCTCGGTCCTGTGCACATCTGCGACGACGACGGGCACGAACTGCCGACCGGTGAAGTCGGCACCGTGTACTTCGAACGCGAGACCCTGCCTTTCGAGTATCACAAGGACCCGGACAAGACGGCTGCCGCGCAGCATCCTGCGCATCCGAACTGGACCGCCGTCGGCGACCTCGGCTATGTCGACGAGGACGGCTATGTGTTCCTGACCGACCGCAAAGCCTTCATGATCATCTCCGGCGGGGTCAACATCTACCCGCAGGAAGTCGAAGACGTGCTGACAGTGCATCCCGCTGTGTACGACGTCGCAGTGATCGGCGTGCCGGACCCTGAGATGGGCGAACAAGTCAAAGCCGTCGTTCAGTTGCGCGCCGGAATTCCCGAAAGCCCCGAGCTTGCAGCCGAACTCATCGACTACGTCCGGACGCGCGTCGCGCACTACAAGGCGCCGAAGTCCGTCGATTTCACGACCGAGCTGCCCCGGACACCGACCGGCAAGCTCGTCAAACGTCGCCTCACCGAGATCTACGCTGCGCCTGTGCGCGGTTAGCGAGTCCAAAGACTCGCCAACCGCGCACGGGCTGCCCGCTCGAACCTCACTCAACCTCTTCAGCCCGGGAGCTTTCCATGACTTCGACACTCGATTCTTCGACCCGACCCTATGACTCGCTGAGCGTGTCGGCCCTGTCGTTCTGGGAGCAGAACGCCGACCAACGCGATGAGACGTTCAAGCAGCTGCGGGCTTCGCGCCCGGTGAGTTGGCATCCGCCGGTCGAGGGGGCGTTGATGCCGCCGGAGAACGACGGAATCTGGGCGGTGACCTCGCATCAGCACGTTGTCGAGGTGAGCAAGCGGCCGGATCTGTTCTGCTCGGGTGAGGGTATTCAACTCGAAGAGGTGCCACAGGACATTCTCGAGGCGGCGTCGTCGTTCCTGGGCATGGATGCACCGCGCCATGGACTGCTCCGCAAGCTGGTCAGCTCGGCGTTCACCCCAAAACAGGTCGCAAAGATTCACGAGCAGATCAGGAACCAGTCGCGGGTTATCGTCGACGACCTGCTCGCCGCAGGTGATTGCGACTTCGTCGAGCAAGTGTCCAAGCGGCTACCGATGTGGACGATCTACGAGATGGTGGGCCTGTCGCCCGAGCTCCGTGAACAAGCCGCGCATCACGCCGACGGCATGGTGTCGTGGGCAGACGAAGAGGTTGCCGCTGGTCGCGAGGCAGGCGAGGTTCTCAACGATTCGCTGGTCGGTTTGCTCATGCTCGGAATGGAACTGGCCGAAGAACGCCGGCAGAACCCGCAGGCGGACCTGATGACGAACCTCGTTCAGGCGGAGGTCGACGGGGAGCGATTGACCGATGAGGAGATCGGTTCGTTCTTCGTTCTGTTGTCGGTGGCCGGAAACGACACCACCCGCAACACGATCAGTCTCGCGGCGAAAGCGTTGTCCGATCATCCTGAGCAAAAGGCTCTCTTGCTCGAGGATTTCGAGGGCAACATCGGCCCGGCCATCGAAGAGTTCGTTCGGTGGGTGACGCCGGTGATGACGTTCCGGCGTGTCGCGACGCAGGACACCGAGTTGGGCGGTCAGCAGATCCGTAAGGGGGAGTGGGTGGTGATGTTCTACTCCTCGGCAAACCGGGACGAGCAGGTATTCATCGATCCGGAGAAGTTCGATATCACCCGGAAACCGAACCCGCACGTAGCCTTTGGCGGCGGTGGACCGCACTACTGCATGGGTAACTTCCTCGCCAAAATCCAGCTCCGCGAGATCTTCCACGAATTGCTGTTCCGAGTCCCGGATCTGAAGATCGGCGAGCCGTCCTACCTGGTCGGCAACTTCGTCCGCGCGGTCAAATCCATGCCCTGCACCATCGGCTGACGGCGATACTTACCAATAGGAAGTCATGACGAGAACGAACAAGGCCCCCGTCGCTGCACTGGGGCAGGATATGTCGGAAACTGTTGCAAGGCTGCGTCGTACGCATGCAACGGGCCGAACCCGCGACGTCGATTGGCGGATCGCGCAGCTGCGCGGAATCGAGCGACTGGTCGACGAACGCGAAGCCGAGATTGCCGACGCGTTGGCCGCCGATCTCGGCCGCAGTCCGCAGGAAGCCTGGCTCGGTGATATCGCTTCTACCAAGGGCGAAGCGGTGTTTGCGCGCAAGAACCTTCGCAAATGGATGCGTAAGCAGAGCCAGCGGCTGCCGCTCAATCAGTATCCGGGCTCGGGGTGGGTGCAGTTCGAACCGCTTGGCACGGTGCTGATCATCGGGCCATGGAACTATCCGGTGTACCTGAGCCTGGGTCCGTTGGTGGCCGCGGTCGCGGCCGGCAACTGTGCGGTCGTCAAACCGTCGGAGCTGGCGCCCGCAACGTCTGCGCTGCTCGCACGACTGATCCCGGAGTATCTCGACAGCGAAGCCGTTGCCGTCGTCGAGGGTGACGGCTCGGTTACCCAGCAACTGCTGGCGCAAGGTTTCGATCACGCACTGTTCACGGGCGGGACCGAGATCGGGAAGAAGATCATGGCGGGTGCGGCTGAGCAATTGACTCCGGTCACGCTCGAGCTGGGTGGCAAGAGCCCCGTCATCGTGACCGCGGATGCCGATCTCGATGTGACCGCGCGCCGAATTGCGTGGGTGAAGCTGATGAACTCGGGTCAGACGTGCATTGCACCGGACTACCTGATCGCCGAACGTTCGATCCGGGATGCGTTGGTGGACAAAATCGCCGCGTGCATCGACAAGTTTCGTTCGGATCAGGTCGGAGGTTTGCGGATCGTCAACGAGCGCCAGTTCGATCGCCTCGCAGGCTATCTGAAAGAGACCTCCGGAAGGATCGCGACCGGCGGCGCTACGGATCGTTCGCGGCTGACGATCGCCCCGACGGTTGTCGTCGATCCTGATCCTGCTGAATCCCTTATGCAAGAAGAGGTTTTCGGGCCGATTCTTCCGGTACTGGCGTTCGACACTCTCGACGAGGTGATCGGGTTCGTCAATGGCCGGCCGAAACCGTTGGCGACCTACATCTTCACGCGATCGCGTGCAGCTCGAACGCGCCTGATCGACGAAATCCCCTCCGGGGGAGCGGTGGTCAACCATGTTGCGATGCATTGCCTGGTTCCGCAGCTGCCGTTCGGTGGGGTCGGGGCGAGTGGAATGGGCGCCTATCACGGCAGATGGGGGTTCGAGGCGTTGAGTCATCGCAAGGCGGTGCTGGCGAAGACGTTCAAGCCCGACTTGGCGCTGGTCTATCCACCGTACTCCGGGCTCGCGCTGAAGATCATGCGAAAAGTCTTCTGATCAAGCCTCATACCGAAGACGCAGCTCTTGACGACTTTGCAATTCGAATCTATATTAAATTAAACCTCGAACACCGAAAGGGATGAAGACCATGAAGATCATCGTGGACCGCGCCAAGTGCACCGGCCTGGGTATTTGCGAGGCGCTCGCGCCCGACGTCTTCGAGGTCGACGACAGTGGCGACCTGATCCTGCTTTCCGACCAGGTGCCCGATGGGGGACTGGACGAAGTGGAAGCCGCAATCTCGGGCTGCCCGACCGAAGCGCTGCGGATCGAACGATGACGGTCGAACACCTCGTCGTCGTCGGCGCATCCTTGGCGGGGCTGCGTGCTGTGGAAGCGGCGCGAAAGGCCGGCCACGCCGGCCGAATCACCCTCATCGGGGCAGAGCCGCACTTGCCCTACGACCGGCCACCGCTGTCCAAGGCATTCCTCGACGTGCTCCCTGCCGGCGAGTTGCCGGATCGCAACGTCTTTCGTGAAGAGCAAGTGTTCAGCAACGAACTCGATGTCGACCTGGTGCTCGGCGCTCCCGCGACGGCGCTCGATACCGAGAGGAAGCTCGTGTTCGTCGGCGAGCGTGCCATCGGCTATGACGCGCTGGTCATCGCTACCGGTGCAGATGCGCGTCGCTTGCCGGCAACGGACCACTTGGCGGGCGTGCACACACTACGGACGCTGGATGACGCCGTCGCTGTGCGAACGGCTCTCGATGAGAAGGCTCGAGTCGTCGTGATCGGTGCAGGCTTCATCGGGTCGGAAGTGGCGGCCAGTGCCCGCAAACGGGGTCTCGATCCCGTCATACTCGAAGCGTTGCCGACACCGCTCGTCCGCGCAGTAGGGCAGCAGATGGGCGCGGCACTCGCGTCGCTGCATGCGCGAAACGGCACCGAACTGCGTTGTGGGGTCGGCGTCGCGTCGATCGACGGGACTACCAGGGTGGAGCGAGTAGTGCTCGAGGACGGCACGGAGATTCCGGCCGATCTTGTCGTGGTCGGGGTAGGCGCCGCGCCGGCGGTCGGCTGGCTGGCGGGTTCGGGGCTCACACTCGACAACGGTGTGGTCTGCGACGAGACGCTCTTCACCGGAGTGGACGGGGTCTACGCGGCAGGTGATATCGCGCGCTGGATCAATCCGTTGTTCGATCGGCATATGCGACTGGAACATTGGACGAGCGCTGCAGAGCAGGGCGCTGCCGCAGCACGCAATGCCCTTGATCCGGCCAACGCGAAGCCGTATTCCACGGTTCCCTACTTCTGGTCGGACTGGTACGACTCGCGAATTCAGTTCGTGGGGTCACCGATCGGCGACGAGGTACTCGTCGTGGACGGCGACCTGGCCGAAGACGGCCGAGTTGTCGCGCTGTACCGACAGGGTGATCGCTTGGTCGGCGTGCTGACCGTGAACGGTCAGACGGAAATCATGAAGTACCGCGGTCTCATTGCGAAGTCCGCGTCTTGGTCCGACGCACTCGAGTTCGTCGAAAAGCGAAAGGCGATTCGCGCCGAAAAGACTGCAAAGGCCGCTCAGCCTGTGTAACTCGCGCGCCGCGTCGGTCGGTCTCCGCCCGATGCGGCGCTTACTATCTAGCAGTGGCTAGAAAATTGCCGAGCAGGACGACATCCGACGATACGAAGTCGGCGCGCACACGCGAACGGATCTTGGACTCGACGGCGGCAGTTCTCAGCCGTAAGGGTTATTCGGAGACCCGGCTGACCGATGTCGCCGAGGAAGCCGAATTGCAGTCGCCGGCAATCTATTACTACTTCAAATCGCGTGAAGAGCTCATCGAAGAGGTCATGTGGGCCGGTATTGCCCACATGCGCGAGCACGTCGAAGGTGTGCTCGCCGCATTGCCGCCGGAGACGTCCGCAATGGACCGAATCCTTGCCGCGGCGGAGGCACACCTGCGCTTCTCGCTCTCCGTATCCAGTTATACGACCGCGGCAATCCGCAACAGCGGTCAAATGCCCGAGCGCATCCGGGAACGCCACGAAGCGGAGCGCGCGAAGTACGGCCGAGTCTGGCGCAAGCTGTTCAAAGACGCAGCCGACGACGGCGAACTCCGCGACGGAGTAGACCTTTTGACGGTCCGAATGCTGGTGATCGGTTCGTTGAACTGGGCGGCGGAGTGGTGGACCCCGCGGACCTCGAAGATCGACAATGTTGTCGAGCAAGCCAGGCAGCTGATCAGCAACGGGATAGCGAAATAGTCGATCATCCTAGGTGAGAACAGTTTTCAGCCGCACTCCACCATGAGGTGACGTGGCCCGCGCAACACAGGATTGGGTCGATACGGCGGTGGATCCTCGACCAGACGCGGGTTCGGCAATCGCTGGATGAGTTCGGCCAAAGCCTTCTGCCCCTCCAATCTGGCCATCGGCGCACCGAAACAACTGTGAACGCCGGTGCCGAAGCTCAAATGCTGGACGTCGCGCCGGTCCGGGATATACCGGTCCGGATTGTCGAACCGTTGCGGATCGCGATCGCCCGCAGCGAGTGCCAGGATCAGCTGCGATCCCTTGCGGATGCTCACACCCGCGAGCTCGATGTCCACAATCGGCGTTCGGCTCGGCATCATCTGCACCGGCGGCTCGAAGCGCAGCATTTCCTCGATCGCCTGCGGCATCAGCTCGGGTTCGCGTCGAAGCCGCTCGAGGGCATCGGGATTGCGCAACAAGGTCAACATGCCGTTCGCAATCAGATTCACCGTGGTTTCGTGACCGGCGATGAAGAGCATGATCGCGTTGACCGCCAATTCCGCTGTGCTCAGGCGGCCCTCGGGACTGTCCTCGACTGCTAAGCCGGTGAGCATGTCGTTCTGCGGATTCTTCCGTCGTTCTGCGATGAGGTCGGTCATGTACACCTCGATCTCGGCCTGGGCGTCCGCTGCCTTCGTCTGACCAGTGGGGTCGATCGCGGCGACCAGCTGGTCTGCCCAGACGTGGAAACGTGTTTCGTCCTCCTTCGGCACTCCCAGCAGGCGGCAGATCACTGTGACTGGAAACGGGTAAGCAAAGTCGTCGACGATGTCTATTCGGCGCTTGTCCACGATGCCGTTCACGAGTTCGGTGATGATCGCACCGAGTTCAGGACGCATCGAATCGATTTTGCCCGGACAATGTGGCGGCCCGAATTGCGTTGTGACGATGCGGCGTAGGCGATCGTGCTCGGGCGGGTCCAAGCCGATGAACGGCAGCAGCTTTCCTTCTGCGGAGTAGTCGTCGACGGCAGGCGCTCGGCCCCCGGAGCTTCGGTAGCGTTTGTCAGAGCTGATCCGCGGGTCGTGCAACAACGAGACGATGTCGAAGTACCGGCCCACCATGAAGGCGCCGTTCTGTTGCTCCGCGACGCGGATTTCCCGGAGCTCGGCCCAGAGCGGATACGGATTCGGTCGACTGGCCGGATCCATGATCCGCTGCAGGAGGGTGTCTGTCGTCATGAGGCTCTCCCTGGTGCGTATTACCTCGCGCGCTCGATAGATGTCCGGTCAGTTTCGCGGCGCCACGAACGACATGCGGCGTTCGGTGGGCAGATAGCCCGTGAGGGCGACGGTGGGGCCGTGGCTGAGCATCGCCGGATCAGGTAGATCAGCGGGATGGACAGCGTCGGATTCCGGCGGGTCGATGCTGTCGAACTCGGGTGGGAACGGGGCCGCCGACTCGATCAATTCGCGGTAGAAGTCCATCCATTTCCCCTGGTTGAACGCGACCGCCGCCGTTACGCGCCCGCGGTAACCGTACGTGGCGACGAATCGGCGTTTTTCCAGGGAGCCCTGGGTGATCGTGATGTGGTCGGCGTAGGTGGGGATGCCGACGGATTTTATGTTCACGCCGAACTGACTGGACCAGAATGCCGGCACTGTGAGATGGGGCCGCCGGCGTGGGCCGGCGTTGACCATGTTGTGCGCGGCCACCTCAGCTTGAGCGACTGCGTTGCCCCAATGCTCGAGCGCAATCATCTGATACTCGTAGAGGGGATGCGGCGCCCGGGCGATGTCGCCCGCGACGAATACGTTGTCGGTGACGATGCCGTTGAGATCGAAAGCGCGGCATCCGGTGTCGCATGCAACACCCTTGGGACCAGCCGCAAGGCCGGAACCAGCCAACCACTCCGTATTACGGATCGCGCCCATCGCGACCACGGCGACATCGACGTCGAGCGTGGTGTCGTCGGAGAGATGAGCGCGAACCAGGCGGCCATTGCCGTCACCCTCGAGGCTGGTGACCGTGACTCCGGTTCGCAAATCGACGCCGTGCTCGCGCTGGAGATCGGCGGCGACCGCACCCATCATCCCTCCGAGCGCCCCGATGAGCGGAGCGGGGCCGCGTTCGGTGAGCGTCACTTCGAGCCCGAGTTCTCGGCACACCGACGCGATCTCCGAACCCGTGAAACCGCCACCGATCACGAGAATTTTGTTGGGGCGAGCAGAGATTCGGTCGTTGAGCCGCCTGGCGTCGTCGCGGGTACGCACAACGAACACGCCGTCGAGTCCGGCTTCGGCAGCGTTCGGCCAGGTCCGCGCACGCACGCCCGTCGCGATCAGAACTTGATCGAAGTCCACGGCGTCGCCGCCCTCGATCACTACCCGATTGTTCGTCAGGTCGAGGGCGCTGGCGCGGGCACCCAGTCGCCATTCCGCGTCAATGTTTCGGTCGCCCGGAAGTTCAGCATTTTCCGGCGGCATCACCCCCAGTAGCACCGCCTTCGACAACGGTGGTCGGTCGTACGGCGCGTACGGTTCGTCCCCGATCATGGTCAACGGGCCCGAAAAGCCAGCTTCACGAAGGCATTTGGCAGCAGTCAATCCCGCGAGCGAGGCCCCGACGATCGCAATTCTGCCGGCTCGGCGAGCGGCGGCAATTGTCGCGTAGACCGGCGGTTCGTTCACTGGACTTCTGGATTCGCGAAGGACGACTCGTACGGGCCGTCGTCGGTCGTGATCGCCTGGACTGGGCACGCCGCCGTTGCCTGCCAGACGCGTTCGTGATCGGTTTCGGCGGGCGCGGCGTCGTACAGCAACGCTTCCTCGCCGTGAAGTTCGAAGACATTCGGCGCAAGAAACGCGCATTGGGCGTAACCCTGACACCGATTCAGATCAACGACGAGTCTCACCGGGATCACTCGATTCTGACTGGCATACCTTCGGACGAACGACGGGCACCAATACACGCTCGGACACGGCGGGCTGGACCGCAGCCGAGCATCATCTCTCCACTTTGCACATTATCGAACTCGCGCACGAAAATCGAGGTTCGATCTGTGCTCGACCATGTGTGCCGGCACTCCGGGCGGACCAAAGCTGCTCTGTATCAACAAGAGCCGAGGGCAACGATTTCTGCGCGTGCTGTCAGGCGAAATAGAATGCGACCACCGCGATGGCCGAGGAACCGAGCAGAGCGGACATTGCGCGTCGGAGTGCCGCGGGAGCATGCCGGAGGTCCATGAAGTGGGACGCGACAAAGCCTGCTTTGACGAAAGCGAGAGTGATGACGGCGATTGCGGCGGTCTGACGTTGCAGTCCGTGGTCGGCGCCCAGCGACCACGAACAAATCGAGATCGCGACGAGCAGGGTCCACACTACGAGGACAGGTTTGCGGGTTTCGGTCATGTCAATGCACCAGGTAGATGAGAGGAAAGAGCAGCAGCCAGATCAGATCGACCATGTGCCAGAAAATCCCGGCACCTTCCAGGTAGCCGAAATCATGCTGTCCCGCAACAGCTTTCCCGGTCAGGTTGCGAACCAGCGAGAGGAAGAACAGGCCGACGAAGACGTGCCCGAGGTGCAAGCCCGTGAGCACGAAATACAGCATGAAGAAAGTGTTGGTGTGCGGCGTGAAGCCCGCGTCGACCTTCGACCACCATTCCAGCGTCTTGGCGACGACGAACACGGCGCCCAAAGCCATTGCGATCGTGATGGCTTGCCGGCTTGCTCGTGCGTTCCCGGTGCGGGCGGATGCGACGGCGCGCACCACTGCCAGCGAGCTGGTCAGGAGCACGAGGGTCTCGACCAGACCGACTCCGGGGGAGAGCATCTGCTGCGCAGCATCGAATCCCGGCGGATCCTGGCTGCGATACCAGAGGAACATGCAGAACAGGCCGACAAAGATGAAAATGTCGCCGAAGATGATCACCCACATTCCGGGCTCGCCCGGGGTGTGATCTGTGCGCGTGTAGCGCGCGATCGATTCGTCGACAGTCACTGAAACACTTCTCCATTCAGAACGAGGGCCCGGTCCGCGCGCGCCTCGTCGGCGACGGCCCGCAACAGGACGACCGTCATGACGATGTACCAGCTACCGAAAACGGCTGCGGGAATCCAGAATCCGAGCAACCCGTTCCACGCGAACGGTCCGGCCTTGAAGAAGATGATGAGGCTGGCGGGCGTGAGCAGAACGACAACCCAGATGTTGTAGAAAGCGACCCAGCGCGGAAAGACAGGCGTCGGCCGTCTGTCGGCCAATATCGAAACGATCAGTGCCCCTTGCTGTCCGAGGATGGGAGGCCACGGCAAGATCAGCATCACGTAGGAGACGTCGTTGAGCATCTGGGTCAGTTCGGCCGATCGCTCCGGTCTGAACGCGCCGCCGACAAAGAGGAGCATCGGGATCATCAGTACGACGGTGACGATGATTCCCGACGCGAACTGCAAGATCGCCAGACTGGGCACCCGCACCGCCGACCGGCGCATCTGCATACTGATCGCGTAGAAGTACGGGATGGTGCACGCGACGCCGATCATCCCGAGGACCAGTCCGACCCGATGCAGATCGGCGTTGGTGGAGTAGATCGCCGCGACCTGATCGGCGGTGTTCGACGGGGGGATCATGGGGATGAAACCCCCCATGACACCCCAGCCGCCGAACAGCAACACCACGAATGCCGGTCCGCACCAGGCGCAGAAGACTTGGATTCGACGAGACAACTCGATGTCGGCGAGAAGGTCGTCCGGTTCTGGACTCGACCTATCCCGCAACCTTGTCGCGGCGGGTAGGTCCGATGCTTCGATCACAGTTCGTACCAATCTCTTTCGTGCGAATCCGATGCCGACTCAGCGCTGCTTCTTGCCTTCGATACGCATGGCCGTTTCCGCCGCGAGTTTGCCGGGCAGCGAGCACACGCCGCCGACCGGATGAGTCCCGGCACCACTGAGGTACAGGCCGTCGACGGGTGTCTTGTACGCCCCGAGGCCCGCGGCCGGCTTTAGGGGTCCGAAGCGGGTGATCAGCGGGTCGACGTGGTACACGTTGCCGGCGGGGGCGTTGAACCGCTCCTCGATGTCCGGTCCGCCGAGGACCGCACGGTCGATCTCCAGATCGTCGATTCCCACGTAGTAGTTCGCGCAGTCGCGCAGCACGGAATCGCCGATCTTGTCGCGTACGTCCTCCCAGGGTTCCCGCGGCGTCACGGGGATGACGCCGGACCACAGGTAGAAGGTGCTCTGTCCGGGCGGTGCCTGTGTCGGGTCGACCGCGGACGGAATCATCGCGCAACTGACCGGTACCGGATCGGGCCACTCCCCGCGGACGAGGGCATCCCAGCCGGCGCTCTGTTCGTCGAGGGTGTGCCACGCGGTGAGGTACTTGCGCAGATCGAGGCCGTCACCGCGCCAGTTCTCGTGCCGTTTCATCGACACCTCGCCCTTCAAGGCGACGTTGATCTTGAGCGACGTGGCGTGCGTCTTGCGGATGGGGATATCTTTGGCACGAGCGGTGAGCTTGCGGTCGAGTGCCCCGTCGGGAAGCAATTCGTTCAAAGTGATGACGGGGTTGCAGGTGCTGATGACGCCCTTGCGCGCACGGACGATCCGATCCGAATCGAGCTTCACCGCAGTGGCCCGGCCGTGCGAGAGAACGATCTCTGCCACACGGGAATCGGTGTGCACGGTGCCACCGTGCGCATACAGAAAGCGCGCCAGCGCGGCGGGAATTTCGCCGGTCCCGCCGACCGGCATCGCATTGGGAACTTTCTGGACGATGCCGAGATAAATCATCGCCCATGCGGTCATGTCGAGCTTCATCTGCGAGAACGCCGCCATCGCCGCGAGCGCCCCCTTGGGTAGTTCCGACTCGAACGTTTCCTCCAGAAACTCCGTGTGAGACGCAGTGGCGAGATTTCGCAACGAATACAAGCGCTTCGGGTGCCGGACCGCCCGGCCGATTGCCTTGGCTACGTCTTTCGTCCATGGCCGCAGCGGGTGCGCTTTCATGTACGCGATGGCCAAATCCATCGCGGGATCCAAGGCGTTCGACAGGTCCAGCCACGCTTGGGCGTCCTTCTTCGAAAAGCGGCGCAGCTCGTCGGCTGTCTTTCGGGGGTCCTTCCAGATTCCGAGCGAACTTCCGTCGGGTGCGAGCTGGATGTGGGCGGGGTCCACGGAGATCATCCGCAACCCGTACTTGTGCAGCTCGAGATCCTGCACGATTCCGGAGGTTCCGAAGATCCCGGTCGCTTGGATCGCGCCCTCGTTGAAGAGATGCCCGGGTGCGCTCGGCAGGATCGCGTTGGTGCACGTCATCCCGCCGATCGTCGGCGAGGCGTCGAGAACCGTGACCTGATGACCGGCGCGAGACAGGTAGCAACCCGCAGTCAGTCCGTTGTGTCCGGCGCCGATGATCACGTAGTCCGTTTCGCTCGGCAGCGGGGTCGGGAGTGGGGTGTTGTCAGCGTTCATAGGAATGTCTGTTCCTTAAATGACGTTAGATTAAATACTGCGGTCAACGGATCGAAGCCGAGGCGCGTCGGCGCCCTGCCATCGCGTGTTGGTAGCGGTCGTACCAGAGTTCCTGGTAGGTGGAGTGCGCGACTCGTCCGGACGCGTCTTCCCAACGGAAGACGGTGTCGCGGAATGACGCATTCGGCCATGCCGGAATGTTCGCTGCGGCGATCGCTTCGCCGGTGAATCGATACATGGTGCCGTCGGCTGCTTCGGCCTCGACCGTCTGGCGCGTCACCACATCGAGAATCGGGTGATATTCCTGGGCCTCGCGGCGGACGCGGACGATCTCCTTCGTTTCTCCGTTGTCGACCACCCAGGCAAAGTGATGTGTCGGTGCACCTTTGGCGAACTCGAACAGTCCTTGCCATGCCGGGGCGCTGTCGGGGTGTTCGAAGCTGATCTGGTTGAAGATCAGGTCCTCGCCGAAGTACATGGGAGTCCAGCCGACCGGAGGCATCGGGCGCGGTCCACCTCGGCGCTCTTCCCGAACCTGTCCCCAAGAGCGGTCCCGCGGGTAGTAGCTGTCGACGGCGTGCTGCTCGCCCTTGATCGTCAGACTCCCGGTGACGTGCATGAACTGCTCGGTGCCGCCGGTGGCGGCAATCTTGCCGGCGCTGTGGTGCTGCTCCTCGCCGGGGACGATGTGGCCGCGAGCCAGCAACGGCGTCACGGCCTCGTGGATTGTGTCGAATGCCGCTTCGCCGTCGCCGCTGTCGTAGCTGACGCGGATCCGCGTACCAGGCTCCAAGAACTCGACTCGCAGGCCGTTTGCAGTGGTGTAGGTGTTGTCCGTGACCTCGGGCCACGGCATGGTCATTTGGTAGTCCTGGTGCAGGTTGTCGGTCGTGTGCACGTTGTCCAGGCCTTGGAAAATGACCGGACCGCCCTGGATCAGGGAGAACGCGGGCATCCAGCGGACGTACACGAACGCGCCGATGTTTGCCTCCGGCACCGAGAATCCAAAATAGTGGGTATGGATTGTGTGCGGGTCCCACTCGACTCCGGCTGGTTGCCGGGCGATCCACAGATCGCTTTCGGGTGGCTGTGTGGTTAGTCCCATGCTGTACTCCTGAGTAAATGGTGTTGCTGGCAAGGTGAATTCAGCTGCGGTTGCCGATGAAGGTCTGGGCGTCACCGCTCGGCGCGTCCTGGCCGATGAGTTTCGCGAGCAACTGGCTCGCGGGGTTGTTGAGCCTCATGGGCGCGTCGGGAGGCAGGAAGCCGAGCTCGATCATCAGGTTCCCCGCGCGGTGCATGATGGCTGCCAACCGGACCGCGGCGAATACCTCGTAGTAGTCGAGGTCGACGACCACGTGTCCCGAAACGCGCTCGTAGGATGCGACGATCTCGGCTCGGCTCGGAATGCCCTCGGGGACAGGCACTCCGATGCCTTCGGTGTGGTGGCGGAGGATGAAGATCCACCACGCCAGGTCCATTTCGCGCGTGCCGAGGTCCACCATCTCCCAATCGAGGGTTGCTGCGACGGTGAGGTCATCGGCGATGATCTGGTTGCCCAGTCGGGCATCGCCCCAGTTGAGCACCGTCGGTCCTTCGGTCTTGGGCCGGTTGGCTTCGAGCCAGCGGAAGCCGGCCTCGATCGTCGGATTGGCTTCTCCGGCGCGCGCCCAGTCGAAATATGCTCGCCAGGTGTGGATTTGCTGATCGATACGACTTGTGGCTGCATCGGGTTCGAGGAACTCGAGCCCTATGGTGCGCCAGTCGGCGGCGTGGATCGCGGCCATGCCGGTGAGTGAGTTCTCGATCAGTCGGCGGCGATCGGCGGCGGACAGATCAGCGACCCAACCGGCGGCTGTGAACGGCGGATCGTCGGCGGCGATTCGTCCGTCGACGCGCGAGAGGACGAGGAACGGTCCGCCGAAGATCGACGTGTCACTCTCGGACCACCACGCCTGGGGCATCGGCACGGCGGTTCGCCGAAACAGGGCGTCGATCACCGCGAACTCTTTTTCGAGCTGATAGCTCGGGAAGATTCCCGGGGTCGACGGCGCTACCCGTGCGACGAAGTTGTGTGTGAACCGGTCGCCTCCGGTCGTCCACGCGGCGTCGAACAAGAGCGTTTCCGCCGACATTCCCGCCGCTTCGGGGGTGGTGACGTCGGTGACTGCGATATCAGATGCATCCGGAAGCTTTGTCGCCAGCCAACTCTCGAGGGCGCGCGCAGCTGCTATGGGATCGGTGGTGTTCTTCAGCGCCATGGCTGACTCTCCTTGCTTGTGATGGGTTAGGGCGTCGCGTGGACGGGTTCGGGGACCCGATTCGGTGCGGCGGGCACGATGATCGGCGGGGGAGGAACGTTGCCCTCGGGAACACCGAAGATGGCGGCCTTGACGATTCCGAGCTTGGACGTGACGGCTACCTCGGCGTCGGGCCGAGCCACCACGAACGAGAGAATCCAGACGCACGTCAGGGCAAGCCCGAGACTCACCAGCCACGCCAGATGGGTAACCACCAGCGGCGCATCGAGATTCAGTGCCGTCCACACCGGCCATGCCGTCGCACCGTTGGCGAGGCCGTCGGCCATCGGGATGAGAAGGACGACCAGTCCGATGCGCCATCCGGGTAGGAACGGTTTGAGCCGGTAGATCAGCGCGCCGGCTACGAGCGGCATGACCGGGTTGACGCACACCCACCACAGAGGCAGGCCCCAGAAGTTGAGTGGTTGCGGGCCGTAGTACTCGTAGGCACCCATGAGCACGCCTGGGCTCTCCAGAACGATGTTGATGCACACGTCCATCACATAGAGCCCGAACAAACCTTTCACAGTGATGCCGTTGGTGAAGATCCGATAGGCCAGGTACGCGAGTCCACCGACGTACCAGATGTAGACAAAGTTGATGAAGAGCGGGAAGTCGCGTCCCATCGACGAAAACGTCGTCAGCAGTGCGCCTTCGCGGATGTAGACCAGGCCGAGTACGTCGACGATGGGCTCGAACAAGCAGGCAAGTCCGCCGCCCACGAGGCATACCGCCAGGAGTGGTCCCTTGCCGGTGAGCAGGTGTTTGACCGCGAAGAACACGCCGACCACCACGGGTAACCCGAGAAAGATCGTGAAGATGATCTCTGCCGCGTACGGCATTTCGGTCGTGGGATGGGCCGGAATTGCCGGTGCAGCAAGGAATTTGTCCGAGAAGGTCAATGTGACTCCTTCGGTCCGCAGGAAAGTCCGCCGGATGGCGGAGGGGAGACGGACGAGACGCCGCTGGGTCCGTCGCTGGCCTGTGACCGAGGCTACATGGTGGGTGAGCGGTATTTCAAGAGTGAAAATTGGTTCATTTTAAATTTACTGGCTCTGCGCGGCATGGTTGAATGAAAGAACGATCAGCCCTGACAAGACTTTCAGTCTGCGATGATGGTGGGGTGGTGGATATGTCCCAGAACGTTGCTCCCACGCGCGGTGAGCGGCGGCGTGAAATCACGCGCCGAAAGCTGCTCGATGCAGGCCGTGCACTCATCGGCGAGCGTGGCGTCGCAGGTCTGCGCATCCAGGAAATAACGGAACTCGCAGACGTCGCGCTCGGTTCCTTCTACAACTATTTTCCAGCCAAAGAAGATCTGGTGGAAGCAGTTGTAGCGGAGAGTCTTTCGAGTCTGGCGGCTGCGACACTACCGGCTGAATGGGACGACGCCGATCCGGCAGAAGTTGTTGCTGCGGCGAATATGCGATTCGTACAGCTCGCTGGTGAAGACCCCGAATTTGCTCGGCTCGTGGTGAACCTCGTGCATGCGGACGACCTGTTTCTCGCAGCGACGTACCCATACGCGCGGACCGCGTTGGAGCGGGGGATCGACGCGGGCAGGTTCGTCGTTGCCGATATCGAGGTCGCTCTGACGGCGATCATCGGCGCGGCTCTCGCGCTTATTCGGGAGTTGCTCGCGGGTCGGCACAAGCCGGGGGCTGAGCTCGCGTTTGCGGGTCTGGTTCTGGCGTCGCTCGGACTGAACCCCCGCGAAGCCGCGGAGGTAGCCGCCAAAGCGGCGGATCGGTTGCAGGGATAAGTCCGGTTCGCGTCGAAACATCTTGTCGAGCAGGCGGTTGCGCGAGCGGCGTGCGAGTCGCGTAAACGGCAAGCGCCTGGTCGACGGGATTCCTACACCTCGGAGAGAACCTGGTCGAGGGCGAGCACCGCCTCGAGTTCGTCGAGCGCTTCTCCGGTGTAGACGGCAAGTTTCTGCATGCTCGGCATCGAGAAGCGGCAGCCGGTGAAGCCGATGTCGACCTGGCCTGCGTAGCTGGACATCGTGATGTTGAGTGCCTGGCCGTGAAACAGCACCGACGGACCGTAGATCTGTTCGACGCGAGCGCCGTTGAAGTACAAGCGTTCCCGGGGGCCGGGAACGTTGGAGATGACGAGGTTGGCTGCGGGTTTGACCCGTCCGCCAAGGCCCAGTATCGCCTGCGTGATGTATGGCCCGACCAGCATCATGGTGAACGGAGCGACCGCGGCGGCCGGAAGAGACTCGTGAACAGCCTTGCCGGCGGCACTCGACTCGCGAACAGCGTGTAGGCGCGCGAGCGGGTTGTCGAGGTCCGTGCGCAGGCGGGCATAGATGAATGCGAGAGCGTTTCCGACTCCAGCGTCACCGTTGACCCTGACGCTCACCGGCACTTGGCCAACGATAGACGTCTGCGGCAATGCATCGAGCTCGGCCAAGTAGCGGCGCATGGCTCCACCGGTTATCGCGAGGAATACGTCGTTGACGGTTACGTCTGTGGCCTTTGCGATCTTCTTGAACCTGACGAGGTCGTAGTGCTGGGTCGCGAACCGACGTTGCTTCCGTATGCGTCCGTTGAAGATCGTCGTCGGCGACTGAAACGGTCCGGTAAGGCCGGGAACCCCACCTGTCCGGATCGCGCGAATCATCTTGATGAGCGCCCAGGTAGCTATGCATGTTGAACCGACTACCTGTCGAGCCGTCGCGATTCGGCTCAGAGTGTTCGGTGGTGCAGGCGTTGTGGCGACGGGTCGGTTGCCTCGAATTCCGGTTGCCCATGGCGGCAGGAGGCCCGTTGCGTCAGCGTCGGTGGTGAAGACGCGTTCGATCAATTGCGCTGCTGCGACGCCGTCCAATTGACCGTGGTGGAACTTCATGTAGATCGCGAACCGTCCGTCTGCCAGGCCTTCGATGACGTGGACTTCCCACAGCGGCCGACGTTGGTCGAGGCGGTGCGACTGTAGCCGCGAAACAAGGATCCCCAGCTCTCGTTCGCCGCCGGGTGCAGGTAGTGCGAGGTGGCGCAGATGGTAGTCGAGGTCGATCTCGTCGTCGGGAACCACGTTCCACGCGGGGACGGGGTACTTGCGGAGGCGATAGTTGAACGGCGCTGCGAACTTCTTGTTCTGTCGCCACTGTTCGACGAAGTCGCCGACGTACGACGGCGCTGCGCCGGGAGGTGGTGAGAGTATCAGCAGCGGCCCGAAATGTGCTGGCGCGTCGCGCTTCTCGACGTGAAACCACGCGGCGTCCATTGGTTTGATGGCGATCTTTGCCATGAGAACATCTCCTCTTCGAAGCTGGGTGAAGCAGGATGCTCACACGAGACATACGCGTCGTTGGATAGTCGTGTGCGGTACGAAGTGTAGTCTAATATAGATTAAATAATAGTACGAGCTCTGTGTCGATTGCCACGGATAATCGAATAGATTCGATGATAGATTAAATTCATGGTACAACCTTCCACGTCCATCGACGCGGGCCTGGGCATCCGGACCGACGTCTCTAACCGAGTCCTGCGAGTGACGATCGACCGACCGGATCGTCGTAACGCATTGTCACGCAGCGATTTCGAATCGATCGCGGAGGTTCTCCAGTCGACGCGAGAGATGGCTGACGTGGCGGTACTGACCGGGGGAGGCGAATTCTTCTGCGCCGGAGCTGACCTGTCTACCGTCTCCGACCTGTCGGACGACGACGTGGCCGCTCTCATGGACGCGGCGGAGGCAGCGGTCAGGGCAATCCGCGACTTCCCCGGTCCTGTGATCGCCGCGATCAACGGACCCGCGGTCGGCATCGGAGTTTCCTTGGCCGTTGCATGCGACCTCACGGTCGCCGCGCGTTCCGCCTACTTCCTGCTCGCGTTCACCCGAATCGGACTGATGCCGGACGGTGGGGCCACCGCGACGATCCCCGCTGCGGTCGGTCGCGCGCAAGCGATGCGGATGGCGTTGCTCGGTGATCGGGTCGGCGCCGCGGAGGCGGTTCGCATCGGCCTGATCAACCGAATGTGTGACGACGACGTTCTCGACGTCCGGGTCGACGAACTCCTCGCACACCTTGCCACCGGTTCCGTCGCCGCGTTTCGCTATACCAAGCATGCGATCAACGCTGCCACGCTCGGTGAGTTGGAGGCCGCTTTCGCGCGTGAGCGGACTGGGCAACTGTCGCTGGCTGCATCCCCTGAATTTCAGGCGGGTGTCGCAGCTTTCCGCACTCGCGGAAATTGAGGAGTACGTACGGAAGTACGTATCCCATCGGAGTCGGTGCGCAAGTCTGCGCGTGAGGATTGGTTGGACGCTGTTTGTCCATTCCGCTCCGAGATCGAAGGACTCGCTACATGTCGAAACCTCCCCAAACTCCACGCGAGGCTGACGTCGTTGTCGTCGGCTCAGGCCACAACGGACTTGTCGCTGCTGCGTATCTGGCCCAGTCCGGCCTCGACGTGCTCGTGGTCGAGGCTTCGCCGACCGCCGGCGGAATGACGTCGACCAATCCGTTCACTCCGGAAGCGCCGGAGTACATGATCAACGAGGCATCGATCCAGGCGTCGTTGTTCCGCACGACAACGATCGACAAGGACCTCGGTTTGTCGAAGAAGCACGGTCTACGTCAGACCGTCATCGATCCGGCGCACTTCCAATTGGCCGCTGATGGAAGCTCTTTGGGCCTCTGGCGCGATCCGCGCAAGACCGCTGCGGAACTCGAGTACTTCTCGAAGAAGGATGCGCGGGCGCTGCTGGAGCTGTACGAGGTCATCGACGCCGCCGTCGACATCGGCCTGCCGATGATGCAGACCAATGTCACGCGTCCGGAACTGCTGAAGATCATGAAAGCGGTCAAGGGCGTCGCGAAGAACCGGAAGCAACTCATCAACGTCGGCCGCTGGATGTCCAGTTCGCAGGCCGAGGCGATCGAGGAAAGCTTCGAGCACGACATGATTCGGGCGCCGTTGCTGACGTCGCTGCCGTTCATGCCGTTCGACGCCGACATGAGCGGCTGGTCGCTGATCTATCTCGGCGTCCTGAGCAAGTACGGCGTTGCGATGTTCCACGGTGGCACGGGTTCGCTGCCCAAGGCATTGATCAAGGTGATCGAGTCGCATGGGGGCCAGGTCATCACGAGTTCGCCGGTCGAGCAGCTGATCATGAACGGCAACCGCTGCACTGGTGTGCGCGTCGCGGGTGGTCAGGAAATCCTCGCGCGGCGCGGTGTTCTGACCGCGTGCAGCCCCAAGACGACACTGACCCGGTTGTTGCCTGCGGGTGTGCTGGAGCCGAAGAAGCAGAACGCTGCCGACCACATTCCGACCAAGAAGCGTGGGATCGCCGACTACAAGTTGAACGTCGCACTGTCCGGCAAGATCGACATGAGCAAGCACGAGAAGTGGCGCGGTGACGGTATCGACCTGCGGCTGGCGTGCAACTGCTATCACACCTACGAGCAGGCGCTCGCCGCCGCGCGCTCGTGCGTGCGCGGTGAGGTTCCGGACGCGATTCCGGGTCTCGCGCAGGTGACGAATGCGTTCGACCCGTCGATGTCGCCGAAGGGCAAGGACCTGTGGTGGTTCTGGACGGGTCTGACCCCGTCGATTCCGCGTGATGGCTGGGATGTGGCACGCAAGGAAATCACCGAGAGTGTGATCCGCGACGCGGAGCAGTACTACAAGGGCGTCGAGAGCCTGGAGATCGCGCGCCGTCCGCTTGCCCTGCCTGACATCGAGGAGCGGTTCTGGGCGATCGACGGCAGCGTCTATCACGTCGACCCGACGATTACGCGCTTCGGTCCGAACAAGCCGGTCGCGGGCTTCGCGGGCTACAAGACCCCCGTCGACGGCCTGTTCCTAACCGGATCGGGTACACACCCGGTCGCGGGAATCAGTGGAATGCCAGGTCAGAACGCCGCGCGCACAATGCTGAAGCAGTTCGCCCGTGAAGATCGGGGTGGTCGGTTGGGCATCCTGACCGACAAACTGCGCCGGGAAAAGTCGACGAGTGTGTACGACAGTGGCCCGAACGATGCGTTCCCTGCTGTGCGGTCCTGACAACCGAAGATCAGAGAGCGGGTGTCGGCAACGGCGCCCGCTCCGCCCCGTGCGCTGAGGAAGTTTGCAAATCTACGCTGAAGTAGAGAATCTATGGTGATGGTCGCAGCCGTAGCAGGACCGAAAGCCTCGCCTGGACTCCCGCACGAAACGACGAGTTTCGTCGGCAGAAGACGCGAACGCGGCGAGATCCGGCAACTCCTCAGCGACGCGCGGCTGGTGACGCTCACGGGGTTCGGTGGTGTCGGCAAGACCCGACTGGCGTTGCGTACGGTCGCCGACCTGCGCCGCGCGTTCGCCGACGGCGTCTACTTCGTCTCGCTCGCGTCGATCAGCGATCCTGCGCTGCTGACACAATCCGTGGCATCCGCCCTCGGTCTGCAAGCACGTGTCCAGCGGGCCGGACCCGACTGGCTCGCCGAGTACCTCCTGGAGAAGGAGGTACTTCTCGTCCTCGACAACTGTGAGCACTTGGTCGACGCTGCCGCCGAGTTGGCTGACACGCTCCTGCGTCGCTGCGCCCGGGTCCGCATTCTTGCCACGAGCCGGGAACCGCTGCGCATCGACGGAGAGACAGTCCACGCCGTTTCGCCCCTGAGCCTTCCGCCGGTGAACGTCGGGGGCTCGTCGTCGGCATTGCACGCTTTCGAGGCGGTCAGCCTGTTCATCGACAGGGCCAAGGCAGTCGCGCCTGATTTCGAGCTGTCCGATGCCAACGGCGCGGCGATCGCCGAGGTCTGCGCAAAACTCGAGGGCATTCCGCTTGCGATCGAGCTCGCTGCCGTGCGCCTGCGCACGATGTCGCCCGCCGAGCTTGCGGGAAACTTGACCGGTCGCTGGGCCTTGCTCACGAGGGGAAGCCGAACTGCCCCGGACCGGCAGCGCACCATGGCGGCCTGCATCGAATGGAGTTACGAGCTGTGCACCGACGCGGAGCGCGACGTGTGGGCCGCGGTCTCGGTGTTCTTCGACGGTTTCACACTCGACGCGGCGGAGTCGGTGTGCGCCGGTGTGGCCGACGAGCCGCTGGGCGACACCATCGCGTCGCTTGTCGAGAAGTCGGTGCTCACGGCTCAAAAGTATGACGCGCGAACCAGATTCCGTCTGCTTCCCCCGCTTCGTCATCGCGGTCTGAAGCGGCTCGAGGAATCGGGTGAGCTGACGGAATTCCGTCGGCGCCATCGTGATTGGTACGTCGCGCTGGCTCAGCTCGCACATCGAGACTGGATCAGCCAGCGGCAGGCGGAATGGATCCGCACGATGCGCCGGGAAACGGGCAACTTGCAGGCTGCGCTCGGATTCTGTTTTGGCGAACCCAACGAGGCCGAGCCCGGTCTGCAAATGGGTGCCGATCTGCACGAGTTCGGCCTTGCCGAGGGCCTGTTTCATCCCGGTTTGATGTGGTTCAAACGGTTGCTGCCTTTGTCGCCGCAGCCGACATTGACGCGCGCGTTGGCATTGCGGACGGCCTGTTGGTGGTCGGCGGCAAGTGGCGACATCGCCAGCTCGCTGCGCCTCTTGGTGGAGGGGCAGAGGGTTGCCGACGAGGTCGGCGGTCCGGTCGAGAATCTGTTCACGCAGACGGCAGGTTTCGTGGCATTGTTCAGCGGCGACATCGAGCGTTCGATCGAGCTTTTCGACGAAGCGCTCGACGTGTTCCGGGAGGCTGGCGACACCTCCGAGATCACGCAGACGCTGTATCTGTTGCAGCTCGCACACGTGTTCTCGGGCAATTTCGAACGTGCGATGGAGTGCTACGAAGAGTGCCGTGCGATCACCGAACCGGTCGACGAGAGTTGGGCCCGGGGCTATTCGACGTGGATTGCCGGCTTCACCAGATGGAGCAGCGGTGCAGTCACCGAAGCCGAGAAGCTGTACAAGAGCGCGCTCGTGATTGCGCGTCGGATCGACGATCCGGTGGGAATCGGCCTCTGTCTGGAGGGACTCGGCTGGATTGCGGTGACGTCGGAGCCGGAGCGAGCGGCCATCGTGCTCGGTGCTGCCGACAGTGTGTGGGACCGGATCGAAACGTCGACTTCGGCGTTGCGTGGACTGTTCGTCCATCATCAAGGCGCACTCGCGACGGTCGCCGCGTCGCTCTCGGAGGCCGACCGCGATGCGGCCTGGGCCCAGGGGCGTTCCTTGTCGATGGCGGAAGCGACGAAGTTCGCACTCGGTGAGACCGTGGCTCGCAAGCCGGCCGCAGCGGGGCCCGCGCGTTCGCCGTCGGGAGTACTGACCAAGCGCGAGAACGAAATTGCCACGTTGGTTGCCCAGGGCGTGAGCAACAAGGACATCGCCGAAAGGCTCGTCATCTCCAAGCGCACCGCCGAAACTCATGTCGAGAACATCCTCACGAAGCTCGGCTTCACCTCACGAAACCAGATCACCGTGTGGATGGGGGAGCAAGCCATCCCCGCGGGTGGGCGGGGCTGATCAAGCGGGGCGTCGATCAGGCTGTTGTGGAGGTGGGGGGTCGCGGTTCGGTCAGGTAAATGCCTGGTCGGCGCTCATACTGGGGCTCCGGCGTCGCGGAGCTTGGCATGGACGCGGCGATGCAGCGAGGCCGGCCTGTTCAGCAACCTGGTGCCCACACGAACTATGCGCCAACCCAGTTCCTCGAGCTGCGGATATCGCTCGAGGTCGCGTTCCTTCTGTTCCGAAATGCTCCAATGGCCGTCGCCGTCGTACTCGACACCGACCTTCCAACGCCGCCAACCCAGGTCGACTTGGGCTACGAACAGCCCATATTCGTCGGTAACGATTATCTGAGTGTCGGGACGAGGCAGTCCGGATTCGATGATGGCCAGACGAGTTCGTGTTTCGGGCGGTGACTCGGCGCCGCCGTCGACGAGGTCGAGCATCGAGCGCAACGCCACGATTCCGCGAGCTCCGGGATGCCTCTCGGCCAGGGCGCTGACCTCCAGGGGCTTCAGACCTGTTGCGTTGCAAAGCGCATCGACGATCTCGATCGACTTCGGAGCGTGCAGTGTTCGCCCCAGATCGAATGCCGTGCGGGCTGGTGTTGTCACCCGAATACCGTCGACCGCCATGATCTCGTCGGGTTCAACCTTGTACTGCCGAACGGCCAAACCTCGCGGAGCATGAAAGTGGTCGTGCCGAATCACTTCCGCGGGTTCGTGACCGTCGATCCACTTCGTCCCGTGAATCGCCGCGGCCGAACGGCCAGAGAGGATGGCGTCTTTCCCGGAGTACGCGGCCGCTGCTAGCGCCCGAACATGTGCAGTAACTTCGACGCGTTTTCGCACGTACACGTCACGGTAAATGCGCGTGAAGTCGTGGCGCAGTTGGTGCTCTGTCAGCTCGCCGAGTTGGATTGCCTGCGACCCCCGAAATGGTCGATCGAATTCCCCCATCCACTCAGCATGGCAAATTCGCTGGCGTCGCACTTCGCCGATTTTCTGCGCTGTGGATAACCCCGAGCCTATCCACAGGTGAGCCCAGATTGGGGTTGTCGAGGGGGCGGTTGGCTGAGCAAGGTGCGGGACGCCCGCCCGGTAAGTGCCCGGTCGGCGGGTGGGTTGCGGGGTCGTGGTTGTCGAGGGGGCGGTTGGCTGAGCAAAGTGCGGGAAGCCCGCCCGGTAAGTGGGTGGGCGGAGAGTCACGAACGCCGACGAGGCGGTTGGCTGAGCAAAGTGGGGGAGGCCCGCCCGGTAAGTGCCTGGTCGGCGGGTGGGCGGAGAGTCACCCACGCCGACCAGGCGTTTGGCTGAGCAAAGTGCGGGAAGCCCGCCCAGTAGGGGCCTGGTCGGGGGTGGGTTGCGGGGTCGTGGTTGTCGAGGGGGCGGTTGGCTGAGCAAAGTGCGGGAAGCCCGCCCGGTAAGTGCCTGGTCGGCGGGGTGGGTTGCGGGGTCGTGGTTGTCGAGGGGGCGGTTGCCTGAGCAAACTGCGGGAAGCCCGCCCGGTAAGTGCCTGGTCGGCGGGTGGGCGGTGAGTCACCCACGCCGACCAGGAGGTTGGCTGAGCAAAGTGCGGGAAGCCCGCCCGGTAACTGCCTGATCGGCGGGTGGGCGGAGAGTCACCCACGCCGACCAGGCGGTTGGCTGAGCAAAGTGCGGGAAGCCCGCCCGGTAAGTGCCTGGGCGGGCTGATCAGGCCGGGTTGAATCGCTGAGCACCAGCCGGTAGTCGGTGAGCGGCACGTCGGGTCCAGCTGCGCGCAGCTACATGAACAAAAACAACCCGAGGAGGACTGCGAGAGTGCCGAATACGTACGTTTCGAAGACCGCCCGCAAGGGTGTGGGTGCGTTTCCGATCTCCATGAAGTGATTGCCGACGAGACGTAGTTTGACGAAGGCAATCGTGATCACGACGGCGCCGACGAGGGTTTCGTGTGAGTCCGCTTCCTCGGTGCCGATGAACCAGCTCGCGATCGTTGCGAAAGCGAGGATCAGGTAGACGGTTGTTGTTCGTCGCAGGGTCATGTCAGTGCACCACGTAGAAGAGGGGGAAGAGGACCAACCAGAGCAGGTCGATCATGTGCCAGATGACCGCGCTGATTTCGGCGAGCTTGAGGCGCCCACGCGTTAGTTGCCGAGTCTTGGGAGTGAACGCAATCACCAGCAGTGCCACCAGCATGCAGAACCCGATCAGCAAGTGCAGCAGATGGATTCCGGTGAATACGAAGTAGTACATGAAGAAGTCGTTCGTTGTCAGGGTGTGCCCGCCCTGGACGAGATCGACGTACTCGGTGACCTTGATCGTGGCGAATGTGATCGCGCACCCCATGGTAGCGACGACGAGGCCGCGTGGCCTGCCACCATTGCGCAGGCTGTGCAATGCGCGTGCCACGAAGTACGAACCCGTCAGGAGCACAAGGGTATTGACGACCGCCAGGTCCGGGTGCAGGAGATTCTGCGCGGCGTCGAACATCTCCTTCTGCTGTCCGCGGCAAACCAGGATCATCCCGAAGAACAGGCTGAAGAAGGTCATGTCGCCGATGACCATCACCCACAGCCCGACCTCGCCGGGCAGGTACTTACCGGACCTCTTCGCGGCCGGATCGGTATCCGTAGGGAACCGATCCGATAGGTCGACGGCTGTCATGCTCGCTCGAAGTCCTTCGAACCGACGACGACCTCAGCCGAAACCTCGGGCTCGCGTCGCGCTGCGATAATCGTCATGGTCGCCATCACGAGGAACCAGGTGCCGAATGTCGTTGCGGCGAGCCAGAACGATAGCAGCCCGTTCCACGCGAAGGGGCCTGTCTTGAAGAACAGCAGCAGGCATGCGGGCAGGAAGGTGAAGGCGATCCACAGGTTGAGGTAGCCCACCCAGCGCGGGTAGATCGGCGCGTGGCCCTTGTCGGTGAGGATTGCGATGCCGATCGAGATGCACTGGAAGATCGCGGGTGGGCCGTTGATGATGAACGGAATCCAGGCCATGTCGTTGGCGAGCATCAGGACGTCGGGATCACGCTCGGGACGGTAGCTCGCGGCCATCATGATCATGATGGGCATGAAGATCGCGACCACGCCGGCGGTTCCGCAGATGAGCTGCACACTTGCCAGCGTCTCGGTGTGCCGACCGATTCGTTTGAGCTGGAACGAGATTGCGGCTACGAGCGGTGCTGTAAGGGCCGCACCGAACATCATGATGACAAGGCCGAGACGGATGGCGTTCGGATTGTCCTGCCACAGGGCGGAGACCGCTTCCTTCGGCAGATCGGGGGAAGGCAGAGGGAAGAATCCGGTAGTAAGCAAGCCGCCGAACAGCGCTACTACGAATACGAAACCACTGCTTGCGCAGAGGATTTGAATTCTCGTTGTCATGTCGAACTCTCTCCTGGTTGGGATGTGGCGCTGAGGAATGTGACTGTGCCGGTATTGCCGTCGAGACGAATCCGCTGGCCGTCGGCGTCCGCGAGGCCGATGAGGTCTTCGTGCAGCTCGAACCACACTGTGTGATAACTGTCGATCAGTGGCAATGACAGCCACTTATGTTCGCCTGCAGAGACATTCGCGAGTGCGTTGGCGAACCGATCCGGATACGGCGCGAGCCGGGGCGCTACCGTGACGAGCTGATCCAAGAGGGGTGCGAACCAGTGATGGACCTCGCTGAGCCGTGCCATGATCGCGGCGTCATAGGCGGCGTCGGTGTGATCGTTGGGGCGACTTCCGTCGATCAGCTGCCAGTCTGTGACGAGCCGATCGAAGACCGCGTTTATCTCGTCGAAGTCGTCGCACAGCTGCGTGAGGACTTCCTGGTCGACGAAGGTGCGTTCGGCAGCAAGAAGAGCGTCCAGCTGCGCGCGGCCGTGGGCGGTGAGTTTCAGCCGAGTGCCGGCGCGCGCAAGTGACCCAGCCTCGATGAGTGACTCCACCACGGCGCGGGCATCGGATTCGCTGATGCCTGCAGCGGCAATGAGGCCGGACTCGGTCGGACGTCCCTTGAGTCGTGCGGCCTGAAGGATTCGAAGATCGTGGGTGGTCTCGGTCTGCGGCATCCGCTTCCCCTCGTCGAGCTGGCTTACTCCGCTCATTCTGAGCGTGGAGAGATCGGTGCGGATCGGGCCGAATACGCAGATGGATACGTAGATCCGGATTGCGAAAAGATACGTGTTTCTAATGTCTGTTTTTACGTGACATTCGAATCTAACACTCTGTATGGTCACAACACGTTGCCAGCCGCGTCTCGACGCGGACCCGATCGCCAGGAGGTCCACGCATATGATGAGTTCAGATCCGGGCTATACCCCCTCGCCGGGGTACGGCGAGCTTTTGCCACATCCGTCGCCCATCGTGGCGAGCAACTTCACTGCCTGGTTCTTCCTGTTCTGGGCCGGACTGCTCGTCGTCGTCATCGCGCTACCCTGGGCGATCAAGCGCTACATCAAGTTCCGTGACACGTTGCCGCTGCTCATGCTCGGTGCCGGCTTCCTCACCTCGTTGGGCGAGCCGATGCTCGACCTCGTCGGTCACCTGCGTTGGTCGGAAAACCTCCACGGGCCGGCATTCGTGAACTTCGGTATCCCTGTGCCGCTTCTCATTCCGCCGTGCTATGCGCTGTTCATGGGCCTCGAGGCCTACTGGATCTACAAGATCATCCAGCGCGGCATCGACGTCCGTGGCTTCTTCCTCATGTTCGCCGCGTGCGGGATCAGCGACGCGATCATGGAACACCCCGGTGTGATCATGGGCGCCTACGAGTACTACGGCACGCAACCGTTCGAGTTCTACAAGTTCCCCTTCTACTGGTCCTTCACCAATGGCGTCGCGATCTGCACCATCGCCGTGTTGCTGCACTTCGTCTGGCCCATGGTGAAAGACAGCGGCTGGAAGCGACTCCTGGTGCTCCCGCTCGGCATCATCGGCACGACGATGGGCGAATTCGGTGTCGGATTCCCGGTCTTCCTGGCGATCAACGCCGGACTTCCGACGTGGCTCGACTGGACGATCGGCTCGCTGACCCTGGTCCTGTCCGTGGTGTGGATCAAGGTGCTCGCCGACATCGTCAAGAGCGAGAAGGCGGTCCCGTGGACGTTCTGGGGTCTGTTCAAGTCACGGTTCATGACGCCGACTCAGCGCGAGCGCTACATCCGCAGCATCGGCTGGGATCACGAGGCTGACCAGCCCGAGCCGTTCTGGCCGCCGATCTCGAAGCCGAGTGCGACGGCTTCGGAACTCCACGCGCCGGCGGAGAAGGTCACGTCGCGTTGATTCGGGGCTGACAGCGAAGGGGCTTCCAAAAGGAAGCCCCTTCGCTATGTCTGCGGCCGGTGGCCCGTGTAGAGGGTCCGCCATACGATGTCGGTCAGTGCGTCGCGAAGTGTGCCGACCTCGTCGGCGGGCGCCTCGGAAACCAGTTGCTGGAGTCCACGTTCGAGCATCCAGACGAGCCAGGACGCGGTTCGTCCGGCATCGAGTTCGGGCGCCGCGGCACCGGCTGCTTGTGCATCCTCGATGTGGCCCTGCAGTGCTGTGGCCGCGCGGTTCACCAGGGCCTGGTGAACCGTCCTGATACGAGCGTCGTAGGCAGCCGCTTCGGAAATCGCGCGCAACACCGTGCGGTGGCGGCCGTAGGTCTCGAACAGTGGCCGAAGTGCCTCGCGCAGATCACTTTTCGGCGCTGTCGTGGGAAGTTGGAACCACGCGGCGCCGGCCTCGGCGAGGTCGAGTGTGACGTCCTCGCCGACTGCCTGCAGGAGATCGCCCTTGTCGGCGTAATAGGCATAGAAGGTGTATCGCGAGATTCCCACCTCGTTGATGAGTGACTCCACACTCAAGTCGGAGTAGGAATCACCATGTGCGAGGAGCGTCTCGAGGGCGTCTGCGAGCCTTCGCGTCAGGCGGAGGCGGCGCGCCTCTTTGCGCTGCGTCGGCTCGGGGCTGGTCACGGTCGCGAGATTACGCGGCTGCTAGTTTCGTCGTAGGCAGAGTGCACAGTCGATCGAGGATCGGTGAGTCACCATTTTGACCACGGGGTCCGTTGTAGCTGGTCGGTACACGCTCGCTGAGCGAATCGGTCGCGGTGGTATGGCGGACGTGTTCCGCGCCGACGACCAGTTGTTGCATCGTCAGGTCGCTGTGAAGGTATTCCGATTCGATACCGAAGCAGGTTCGGACCAGCGCCGCATCGACGCCGAGGCGCGAACCCTCGCGTCCCTTCGACACCCCGGACTCGTTACCTTGTTCGACGCCGGGACGGTTGCCGACGAGCACGGCAGCGCGACCCCCTACCTGGTGATGGAGCTGATCACCGGACCGACCCTTGCCGGTCGTCTTGCGTCCGGTTCCATCGATCCGAGGACGACTGCGGCGCTGGGAGCCGAACTTGCCGCCACGCTCGCATATGTACACGACTGTGGTGTGGTCCACCGTGACATCAAGCCTGCAAATATTCTGCTCGATACTCCGACCGGCAGCGCGACCGAGTTCGCCGCCAAGTTGACCGATTTCGGAATCGCCCGCCTGGTGGACAGCACCCGGCTCACGACGCGGGGAATGGCGATCGGCACCGCCAACTACCTGAGTCCCGAACAGGCTCTGGCGCATAGCGTCGGTCCGCCGAGCGATGTCTACTCGCTTGCTCTGGTTCTGATCGAATGCCTGACCGCGCGGATCGCTTACCCCGGCGTCGGTGTGGAAGCTGCTGTCGCGAGGTTGCATCGTCCACCGCCGATTCCCGCCGACATCGACAGTGGCTTGTCCACTCTTCTAGCTGCTATGACGGCACCGGCGCCACAAGATCGGCCGAGCGCTGGGGAGGTCGCGAGTCGGCTGGAGCAGATTTCTGCCAAAGTGCCCGGGCCCCTGTCGACTGCACTCTTGCCGACAGTTGATCGGCTGCCTGTCGACGTCCGGACCGCACGGCCCGTCTCGCCGCGGTCGCCGCGGTCGGTGCGGCTCTGGGCGGGTGCAATCGCGGTAGCAGCGGTCGCCATCGCCGTGGTTGTGTGGTCTCTCGCAACAAGATCCACGGACGAACCACCCGCTCAGACGGTCCCGGTAACGAGTCCGGCGACGTCGTCCGAACCGACTGTCCAACAACCGGCGCCGAGCGTGCCGGAGCCTGCGCAGCCCGGCAACAACAGCGGCGGCAACAAAGACAAAGACAAGGACAAAGACAGGGACAAGCCTGGAAACGGTAAGTGACACAACAGGGATGAAGGACCGGACGACGGAGATGTTTCGACGCAAGATCTGCGGAATCAGATCCGCAACCGACCTGGCGACCGCGATCGATGCTGGCGTCGATGCGATCGGCGTTATCTGCGGAGTAACGCACACCAGTGAGGACGCGCTGTCTCCGGCGTCGGCGCGTGACCTCGTCCGGCTGGTTCCGCGCTCCGTACGCTCCGTGCTGGTCACGCATCTGACGGACGCGGACAGTGTTCTGGCATTGGCCGATTCGGTCGGTGTGGACGTCATACAGCTCCACGGCGAGATATCGCTGGATACCGTCGGAGCTGTCCGGGCCGCAACGTCGCGGCAGATTCTGAAGGCCGTCCATGTCGTCGGTCCCGAAGTTGTCGCGAATATCGAAGCGCTGCTCCACTTTTGTGACGGGCTCCTGCTGGATTCCCGCACCGGCGACAGACTCGGCGGTACCGGCCGCACGCACGACTGGACGATCAGCAGGGAGATCGTCGACGTCGTCGCCGGACGCAGACCGGTCATCCTCGCGGGTGGCCTGACGCCCGCCAACGTCGGGGTGGCTATTCGAACCGTCGGACCGGATGGCGTCGACGTGAACAGCGGTGTCGAGGACAGTCGTGGCGACAAGGATCAAGCGCTCTGTTCTGCGTTCGTGTCGGCCGCCGACTTCGGAGGGTGACCGAGGAAGGCGTCACGCCGCGAACTGTCGGCATTGTGTGGCACAGTCGGTTCACTACTGGACTTCGGGAAAGGGTTGCGAGCGAATGGCGGATCCACAGGCGGTTGCAGAAAAGCTCCTCGACGCGCTCGTCGAGTTCGTCCTGGCGGAGGTCACGGATCGCTTCGACGAGGTGGTCGTTCGTGAGATCGACCTGGTGCTCGAGGGAGCGGACACCATTGTGATCGGTGATGTCGTCGATCCGGCGGACGTAAAGCTCACCGCGCGAATGGGTGTGGATCACGTCGGCGGAAGCGAGCTGATCGGGGAACTCGTCATCCCGTTCGTGGAGACTTTCTACAATCTCGACGCCGCTGAGGACTACGACCTCGGCGAAGTGATCGAACGCGAACACTTCCAGGCACTCGTCGCGGCACTGCTGCGAATGAACACTGCGCAGGACCGGATCTTCGAGCGATTGACCCTGAGTCCACTGGTGGCCCAACTCGCGTCGAGCTTCGTCGGCAAGATCGTCGGCGATTTCGTCGCGGAGAACAGAAAGAAGGCGGAACGGGTCCCTGGCATGTCGTCCTTGTTCTCGGTCGGCGATCGGGTCGCATCGACGGCGGCGAAGGTCGGTAAGGGCCAGCTCGACGCTCTGTCGGGAAAGGGTGCGCAGTATGCGCTGAAGCAGACCGAGAATGCGGTTCGCGATTTGATCAAGGAAGCGCCTGTCGAAGAGGCAGCGCTCGAGGTGTGGGACCTGCACGCAGGGGAGCGTGTGAGCGAACTTCGCAAGTACGTGTCCGAGGACGAAGCCCGTGAGCTCGCCGATCTCGGGCATGGACTGGCGATGTCGGTCCGGCAGAAGGAGTACACGCTGTCTCTCGTGGATGCGTGGATCGACACCTTCTTCGCGACCAGCGGCAAGCTCACCGTTCGGCAGCTGCTCGAGAAAATCGGGCTCACTCGAGACGACCTGGTGACCGAAGGATCGCGTCTCGCGCCGCCCATCATCGAGGCACTCATTGCCAACGGAGTCCTCGCAGCGCAAATTCGCCAGCGCCTCGAACCGTTCTTCCTGTCGGAATCGACCCTCGCAATTATCGCCGACGAATAGAAACCCGCAGGAACTGTAACGAGTTCCAACCGGGAAGAGACGTAACTTCCGAGAGAAATCAGTTGGCAGCACCGGCCAGATGCGACGGTCGGGGGAGACAGAACGAAATCGTTCGTTCGATGCCCTCGATCGTCGTGTCGGACGATCGACCGATACCGGTCCCGGTGCAACGGCGATACCGTTGATCTGCGACGATGCATCGGAGGTTCGGGTGACTGCGGGGAAATCACCACAACGACGATCCACGGTATGCAAAACCTGGCGCCGGAGAACAAGGGCAGCTTGATGCAGGCTTCCGGTCGCCCTCGAGACGCTCTAGGTCCGGCCTCTGCGGCCGAGCTCGAACCGCTGCTCACTGCGGTCGCGGCCGGTGATGTGCACGCGTTCACCGAACTCTACGAGCGGACAAGTTCTCGCGTCTTCGGCGTCGTCTGGCGAGTTCTTCGCGATCGCGACTACGCCGAGGAAGCTACCCAGGAGATCTATCTGCACGTGTGGCGCTCGGCCGCGAAGTTCGAACCGGGGCGAGGCACCGTGCTCGGCTGGCTGATCACCTTGGCTCATCATCGCGCGGTCGATCGGGTCCGGCAGGAGCAGGCCGCCACCGACCGAGATCAGGTCTTCGCTCGCCAGAATTGGATCCGGGAGTACGACGAGGTTTCGGACGCGGTGCTTGCGGATGAAGAGACGGACGCGATCCGTAACGGGTTGTCCGGTCTTACCGCAGCGCAGCGTGAGGCATTGGTCCTCGCCTATTACGGCGGGTACACCTACCGCGAAGTCGCGCTTGCGCTCGACGTCGGTCTGCCGACGATCAAGTCGCGTATTCGAACGGGACTGTTCCAACTCCGGGCCGGGCTTGCGACTGTGGACGCCGCCGTCTAGCGCCGGTCACTCGCGCGTTCGTGCGTTGACGTCGGCCCGCCAGAAGACGAGCCAGCACGCCAGCGCAACAACGCTTGTGCCGAAGCCGATCAAGCAGACCCGCGGCCAACCGCCCGACTCGTAGGCGATTCCGCCAGTGACCGAGCCGGTGACGCCGCCGGCGAAGAAGGCGACCATGTAGGCCGTCGTCAGGCGGCTGCGCGAAGCAGGATCGAGCGCGTAGACCGCCGTCTGGTTGGCCAGGTGGGCGCCCTGGATGCCGAAGTCGAACACCAGCAGTGCCACGATCAGCGCGATCACGTTGTAGCCGCCCCAGGCAACCAGCACCCAACTCGCAAGGACGATCGCCCAGGTCCCCGTCGTCACACCGACGAGATGCCCGCGATCGGCAAGCCGCCCCACCCGCGGTGCACCCGCTGCGCCCGCGACGCCGGCAAGTCCGAACAGCCCGATGACGAAGTCGGAGTACCGGTATCCGCTCGAGCCGTCTCCGGCGAGCAGAAATGACATCGCGGTCCAGACGCCGGAGAAGCAGGCCATGCTGAGGAAGCCGAGCAACATGCGCTGACGGAGCACCGAGTGACGCCCGATCAGGGCGAATATCGACAACAGGACGTCGGGGTATCGCTCGCCGCTCGTCGCCGGACCGGTGTTCGGCGCGAGGAGGTAGACGGCCACCGACATGAGGAGCTGAACACCGGCCGCGCAGAACAGAATTGCCCGCCAGCCGCCGACCTCGGCCACCGCGCCGGACAAGACACGTGACAACAGGATCCCCAAGAGCAAGCCGCTCATGACTATGCCGACCACGTGACCACGCTCTTCGGGGCCTGCGAGCGCCGAAGACCACGGCACCACGACCTGGGCCGCGGAGGCCGTCACACCGGTCACGAAAACGCCGACGAGCAACGTGGCGAAATTGGGCGCGAGTGCCGAAAATAGCAGGGCCGCCATGGAACCCACGAGCAGTGCGGGGACCATGCGGCGTCGTTCGAGGAAATCACCAAGCGGGACGACGAGCGTCAAGCCGCACAGATAGCCGATTTGCGTTGCGCTGATCAGGAGGGCGGCCGACGGTGTAGAGACCCCGAGGTCCGCCGCCACACCGTCCAAGAGCGGCTGTAGGTAGTAGAGGCAACCCGCCGACGTGCCGGCCGTGACGGCAAAGATGATCGTGATCGAACGTTTCATCACGTGTTCGTGTGCATTCGCGGTCACCGAACAGACTTTGCCACGAGTGGGCCGAACTCGGCAGAGGCACGGAGCTGGGCTAAGCCGTGGAGTGCCGCACTCATCGAGTGCATAGTTCTACCGGCCGTCATGCCGACCCGCAACCTGTGAAACTGCACTCTCGACGCTCCACAACACAATTCGCCACAACTGCCCGCCGGTCGGAGGGGCCTGCGCCTGTAGTGTCCACATTGCCTTCGGCACTGCTGGCTCCAACGACTTCGGAGGGCAATGGGCGTCACCGATAATGCGCGGCCGCGCCGGCGTGGTCGGCCTCCCGGCGGTGGAAATTCGCCTGAGCAGGCCCGCAGGATGCTGCTCGAGACTGCTGAACGCTGCTTCGGCGAGCGAGGTCTGCGGGTCACGATGGCGGAGATCGCCAACGAAGCAGGGGTCACGAGAGCGGTCGTCTATCGGCATTTTGCCGGTCGCGACGAGATCGTCGTCGGTGTCATCGAAAGGGCGCTCGACCGGTTGGTCGAGACGACCGTCGGACATCTGTTGCATTGCAAGGATGCAGCCGAACTGATCACCGAGGCATTGACTTACGCAAACGGTGCACTCGAGCGCGACCCCATTTTCCGCGTGCTACTGGCCTCGGAGGATTCGGGCACAGTCGCGCGCATCCTCAGCAACTCCGCAGTTTTGAACGACCACGTCTATCGACTTCTCGGCACTGTCTTCCGGGAGTTCGCCACGGAATTCCGGCCCGACGTCGAGTTGTCCGATATCAGCAGATTCATCCTCAGCGTCGGCTTGGGCATCTTCACGGGCGCTGTTCCCGAGGCCGGCGATCCCGACGTTCTCCGGCGATATATCCGAACGTTCGTCCTCCCCGGGATCCTCGAGTACGCGCCGGGGCCCGAGGTCGTATTCACTGCACGGCCCCCAAAAGTAGACACAGATTCCGATTTGTAGGCTACGTCCATGAGCGGATCCGAAAGCGAACTCGTGGCCGAACTCGGCGAGCCACGAGAAGTTCTCGAGCAGCTGACCCCCGAGGAAGCGGCGAAGCTGCTTCGCCTGTTCAAAGCGGCGAAAGTCGAGCAGAAGAAGAGCCTCGACGCGGCGATCGACGGCATTCTGGACGCCCTGCCGCGCCTCATTCGCATTCCCGCTCGCAAGATCTTGTTCGGAAGGTAGCCATGACCCAACTCGTAGTCCGCGCGCAAGTTGCCCAGCTCGCGAAACAACTCGGCGTCGACGCGTCCGAACTCGAAAGCCTCGAAAGGCTCGGCGCTCCCGCAATCAGGGGAATCCTCGAGCGTGTGTCGAATCTGCTTTTCGACGAGCACGTTCCGACGTTTGCGCGCGTGAGCAGGCTGGTGCCGATCATGCCGACATCGCTTGCTGCCAAGATCGCGCTGAAAGTGATGCCTGCGGAGGTGGCGGGTCGGGCAGGCGGCACGGTCGGACTTGACCACCCGGACAAGATGGCTGGGCTGCTCAGTGGCCTGACGACGACATACATGGCCGACGCTGCGCCGTTCCTCGACCCGCGAGTGATACCCGTGCTGGTGGCGCGGCTTCCGATCGAGTTCGTCGTTCCGGTCGCGAACGAGATCATGAGCAGACGTGACTATGCGACGACGGCATTGTTCATCGAGCATTCCAACGAGGAGTTGATCCGGAGCTTCGAACGCGGGATCGACGACGACGAAGGGCTGCTGCACACTGCCGCGCGCACGTTCTCGTCGGACAGGCTGAACGAGATCCTTCGCGTTCTGCCCGAGCAGCGGCGCGCGCGGATCATCACCTCCTCGATCGGGAGTGACGACGAGGCCGTGCTTGCAAGCCTGTCGGTGCTCTCCCGACTCGAACGTGATCTGGCTGACGTTCTCGTGGGCGAGTTCTTCGGGGCGCTCGACGACGCTGCTCTGAATCGATTTCTGACCGTTGCGATTACGTCTAGCGCAGTTACCGAGTTGCTCGACTTGTCGGAATTTCTCGGCACCGAGACCTTGCAGCGCATCGGCGGTAGCGAAGTACTTGCGCAGCAGTCCAGCGTCGACGCGATTGCCGGCGCCGCAACCAACCCGCGCCTGCGCCGTGCCGCGCTCGCAATCGCCGAGTACCTGCCAGCGGAGCAGAAGACTGCGCTGACCCCGCTCGTCGACGCCACGTAGAACCGAGTCGGACCAGCCCCGGTGGGCCGCTGTTGAAGTTTTCCGCGCGGTCGCGTAGAAGTATGCGTGGGCACCCGGAGCCGGACCGGCCGAGATCCACAGCAAGCAGGACAGCGCGGTCCGTGAGTGCAATTCTTCACGCGATGTGACGTCGAATACCCCTTGGCGCCATTGTCGTGCAGACAATCAATTGTTCAGTGTTGGTTTGGATCTCGAAGAATGGCACATGGCGCGGATATTGGTTGATGGCAGCAGCACCGCCTACGGATTGTGGGGCGGCGAATCCGGTGGCTGGGCCGACCGGCTGAAGATTTCGTTTCTGTCGGTACCGGACCGGCGGCGATACGCATCGATTGTGAATCTCGCGGCGCCGCTTCGCACCGTCACCGAAATTGCCGCCGACTTCGCTTGCAACGCAACGGCTTACAGCGGTAGCAGCCGCACGAAGATCGCGCTCTTCATGCTCGGAATGTGCGAATCGCGGCGACTGGAGTCCGAGCTTGCCGTGGCGCCTGCGGAATTCCGCAGGGCCGTAACGGAACTTGGGTCCATGTGCGTTGCCCAGGGTTTCACCCCGATCTTCCTTGGGATGCCGCCGATCGACGAATCGCGTACGCAGGATTTCGGTCGGGAGCGTGCAAGCTACACGAACGCGGACCGCGACAGCTATGACGGCTTCGTTCGCGAATATTGCTTCGCCAACGAATTTGCCTATGTCGATATTGCCGCGGAGTTGGCTCGGCTATTTCCCGATCCCGCCCCGATCATGGACGAGGACGGACTGCACATGAACGGCCTCGGCCACGCGGCGATTCACGACATTGTGCACCCACTGATTCTGCTGCGGATGCAGGCCGACGTGCTGGCGCGCAGTAGTGAACGTGACCGGAGCTCCGTTCCGGCGTGAGCAGCGTCAGCTGCGGACCTCGATCGCGCTGATACCGGGGAATCCGAAGAACACGCGGTCCGGTGCTCGGACGATGGTGGCGAGTACGGCTTCGCAGCCGCTGCAGCGCACCACCGTTCCCGCGGCGTCCGTGTACACCCGCGCTGTCGCGACCACCGCGATGGCGCCGCAGCCGCTGCAGCGTGCCGAGGCAGTGGTGATATCGAACGCGAACAGTTCGGCCATCGGACCGGCCAGAGCATTGCCGTCGAGGTGGGACATCATGTGCCTCCGAATCTTTCGGTACGAATCGATGTGGGCGAATGCCCGATGTCGACGAGCCAACCTGCGACCGCCTCGACGAATGCAGTAGGTCCGCAGACGAATACCTGCGGCGCAGCGCTGACCGGAAAGGCCACGGCCGCCAGGGTATCCCGGGTCAATCGTCCCGTGACGCGCGAGTAGATGTAGTCGACCTGTAGCGGTGCTGTGGCGGACGCAGCTGCATCGGCGAGCTCTTTCTCGAAGTACACGTCGTCGGGCGTTCGTACCGAGTAGACCAACCGAAATGGGGTCGGATCTCCTGCGGCGGCATGCGCGCGCGCCATCGCCACCAGAGGGACGACGCCGGACCCGCCAGCAATCAACAGCACAGGCGCAGAGGAGGTTTCATCCGGTCGCCACACGAAGAACGCGCCGAGCGGACCGTGTACCTCGAGTTCGTCGCCCACCGCCAGTTCGTGCACGAGAAAGGGGGAGACCTCACCGTCGGGAAGCTCGTCGACAGCCAACTCGAGCAGTGTGTCCGGCCCGGACGTCGCAATCGAATACGACCGCGTCGCTTGGTAGCCATCGGGAGCGGTCAGCCGGACGTCCAGATGCTGCCCGGCGGCGTTGCCGGGCCACGTCGGCACGTCGAGAACGATGCGCCGAGCCGACGGCGTTTCCGGCCTGGCCCCGCGCACTGTGCCGACATGCCATGCGGCTCGACCCCGCCGGATCACCAATACCGTTCTTCCTTCCAGGGATCGCCGTGCAGGTGATAGCCGGCCTGCTCCCAGAAGCCGGGGTCGTCGTCGGGCATCAGCTCGAGGCCGCGAATCCACTTGGCGCTCTTCCAGAAGTACAACTTCGGGACGAGCAGTCGCGCGGGTCCGCCGTGCTCGATGCCAAGCGGTTCGCCGTCTGCCTCGAACGCAATCCAGGACTGGCCGTCCAGCAATTCGTCGAGCGGAATGTTGGTCGTGTAGCCGCCGTAGCTGTGTGCCATGACGTAGTCGTAGCTCGTCTCGACGTCCTCGAAAAGCAGATCGAGGGAGACACCCCGCCATGCCATGTCGAGTTTGGACCAATGGGTCACGCAGTGAATGTCGGTAGTTATGTCTTCGACGCCGAGCTCGTGAATTTCGTCCCATGTCCACCGGTGCGGCGGACCTGACTCCGAACGGATCGTGAACTCCCAGGTCTCGGTGTCGACGCGAGGCGACGGACCCGCCGACAGCACGGGCCAATCGTCGACCTTGGTCTGACCGGGTGGAAGGCGGGAATCCTGCTCGCGACGGCGACCTGTGAAACCACGCGTGAAAACGGCCATGATCACCTTTCCGTCGACCCAACGGTACGACTTTCGCGAGGCGGTGTCAGCGCGACGAGGGACCGACTCGAGAACTCGGTCGAATATCTGAGCTTTGACTCCCGCGACCAAGTAATTCGACTTTCAACGGTCACAACGCCGAAACATCGCCGCCACGCCGGCCGCTTAGTGTCGCGTGATCCACTTCGGCACGCCCATCTGTGCCGAGGGTAACGCCTGGGCAAGGGGTAGAGATGAGTGGAAACAAGGTCCGGCTGCAGGCAATCAAGGACGTAGAGGCGTACGTGCCGCCGGCCGTCAGCTTCATCGATTCCGAGGCGCCGGGCGAGGTGTTCGGAGCTAACGTCTTCAGCAAAGTGGTAATGCAGAAGCGCCTGCCGAAATCGGTCTACAAGTCAGTTCTGGCCACCATCGATCAGGGCATGCCGCTCAATCCGATGGTCGCCGACGCTGTCGCGTCCGCAATGAAGGACTGGGCGATCGAGAAGGGCGCGACGCACTACGCGCACGTCTTCTACCCTTTGACCGGCCTCACCGCAGAAAAGCACGACAGCTTCTTCGACCCGGTCGGCGACGGGTCGGCACTGGCCGAATTCGCAGGCAAGGCCCTCATCCAAGGTGAGCCCGACGCGTCGAGCTTCCCCAACGGCGGGCTCCGGAACACCTTCGAGGCCCGCGGCTACACCGGCTGGGATGTAACCAGCCCGGCCTACGTCTTGGAGAACCCCAACGGAAACACCCTCTGCATCCCGACGGTCTTCGTATCGATGACCGGCGAAGCGCTCGACCACAAGACGCCGCTGCTGCGTTCGCAACAGGCGATGGGCCAGCATGCCGAGCGGATCCTCAAGCTGTTCGGCCACGAGGATCCCGAACGTGTCGTGTCGTTCTGTGGTCCCGAGCAGGAGTACTTTCTCGTCGACCGCCACTTCTTCCTTGCACGCCCAGACCTGTTGAACGCCGGTCGCACGCTGTTCGGCGCCAAGCCGCCCAAGGGTCAGGAATTCGACGACCACTACTTCGGCGCGATTCCCGAGCGTGTGCTCGGCTTCATGATGGACACCGAACGTGAACTGTTCAAACTCGGTATTCCGGCGAAGACTCGGCACAACGAGGTCGCCCCGGGCCAGTTCGAGATCGCGCCGATGTTCGAGCGCGGAAACATCGCTGCGGACCACCAGCAGTTGTTGATGACGACCTTCAAGACCATCGCCAAGAAACACGGCATGGAATGTCTGTTCCACGAGAAGCCGTTCGAGGGCGTCAACGGCTCGGGTAAGCACGTCAACTTCTCCCTCGGCAACTCCGAGCTCGGCAGTTTGCTTGTCCCGGGCGATAACCCGCATGACAATGCGCAGTTCCTGGTGTTCTGCGCCGCGGTGATCAGGGCAGTCCACAAGTACGGCGGCCTACTGCGCGCATCGGTCGCGTCGGCAACCAACGATCATCGCCTCGGCGCCAACGAGGCTCCGCCGGCAATCATCTCGATCTTCCTCGGCGATCAACTCGCAGACGTCTTCGATCAAATCGCGAAGGGCGCCGCAACGTCGTCGAAGGGTAAGGGCACGATGATGATCGGCGCAGACACGCTTCCCGTGTTGCCGACCGATCCGGGCGATCGCAACCGCACGAGCCCATTCGCGTTCACGGGCAACAGATTCGAGTTCCGGGCACCCGGTTCGATGCAGACTGTCAACGGCCCGATGGTCACGATCAACACGATCATGGCCGAGGCGCTGGACCACATGGCCACCGAACTCGAGACCGCAATCGCGGATGGTACCGATTTCGACACGGCCGTGCAGAATTTGCTGACGGAGATCATCACCGATCACGGTGCAGTCGTCTTCAACGGCGACGGCTACTCCGACAACTGGCAGGTCGAAGCCGCCGCCCGTGGATTGCCCAATTTGCGAACAACTTTGGATGCGCTGCCCGAACTGATCACCGACGCTGCGATGGAGCTGTTCGGCAAGTACAAGGTGTTCAACGAGCGAGAGATGCACAGCCGCTACGAGGTCGGGCTCGAGCAGTACGCGCTGACCATCGGCGTCGAGGCGCGGTTGACTCTCGAGATCGGCTCGACGCAGGTCCTGCCGGCCGCCGTGCGTTATCAGACCGAGCTCGCAACCAACGTGGGAGCACTCAAAGCCGTTGGTGTCGAAGCAGATATGGCGCCACTGCAGGCCGTGTCGGCGTCGGTCACCGACCTGCGCGGCGCACTGGAAACGCTGAGTGCGGCGCTGACGGCAGACGGTGGTCATTCGGCGTACGACGAGGCCGCCCATGCCCGCGACAGCTTGTTGCCTGCCATGGCCGCGGTTCGTTCGACCGCGGACCTACTGGAGGGCATCGTCGCCGACGATCTGTGGCCGCTGCCGACCTACCAGGAGATGCTGTTCATCCTGTAAAGCTGCCCACTCGTGAACGTAGAAGCGCCCTCGCGAAATTCGCGAGGGCGCTTCGGGTTCAGCAAAGGAAACGCTTAGACCTCGATCTTGTCCGCAACGGTGTCCGCGGTCTCTTCGACGCGACCGGCAAAACGCTCGACGATCTTGGCGGCCTGCTCACCCACGGTGCGAGTGCGCTCGGAAACCTTGCCGAGTGCCTCTTCGGTGCGTGCAACGGTGGTCGTGTACGCCGGGCGAGTACGGAGACGCTCGACGGTGCCTTCGCCACGCTGCGCGTACTCGGCGTAGCGGTCGACGGCGACCGTGCGGTACTCGTCGGCGAGCTTCTTGATCTCGTCGGCGGTCAGCTTCGAGCGCAGTTCCGCAACATCGTCGGGAAGCGACGACTGGAGTTCGCTGAGCCGCTCGCGCAGGCTCTCGAACTGCTCCTGTACGTCAGCGGTCAGGGTGGACAGGCGGGTGCGAGCTTCTTCGACCCGACCGGAAACCTCGCCGTTGGCGCGCTCGGCCCGCTCGCGGACCTTGACCGCGATGTCGGAGACGGCCTGAACGGCGGCGTCGCTCACGCCGACCGTTGCGTAGATGGGCTTGCGAACGTTCTCGATGACTTTGGTGGTGGACTCGCTCATTGTTGCTCTCCTGTTCAAGGGGCCTATAGTTCGGCAAGGTCGGTCACCCTCGTTCGGAGGGTCGCGACCGCACGTACCTTTTCGTTGTCACACAACGTTGTTCGGGGAGTTGGCCTTGGCGTGCCGGCTCGTCATTGAGTGCTCCTCAGTCAACTGTAGGCAAGAGTGCTAGCGCTTGCAAGCGGGGAGCTAGCACCCTTGCTAGCGGGGCTGTCGATGCCCGATTTGTGTAACTACGCGGCACAGGATCGCTGCATGTTCGCAGCGCGGCGGAACTGCCGCATTGTTCGAAGTGGCCGCGCGGTTTCCCGCCCGCGGCTCGACGCGGCTGATCTACGGCAGCTAAACCGTTCTCCATCAGGAACTTTCATCGACGAGGTCGAGCGTGTTCGAACGGCATCGGTGCGGTCGAAACGGTCCGCCGGTTCGGGTGCCTGTCGAGTTGGCGACCGATTAGCCGAACTGCCCGTGTGGCGGACGGTCTATCTTCCGTCAGGTTGTTGCTTGGGCTGCCCACGCCCGTTCGGCGTGGGTAGAGCCACAGTGACCGAACATTGTGTTGTGCGTCACACTTCGCTGACCCCATACAATCCCGGCATGGATAAGCAGGCTGCCGGCCAGTTGGCCGATGTGCACCTCGATGAGTGGCGACGAAACGCTACCTACGCCGATCTCGCGTACGCAGACGACAACCAGTCGTCCACCAAACAAGAGATCTCTGCCGGGGGAGTGACCTACACCGTCGAGTCGACTGTGTGGCGCGAGCAGGGTGAGCAGGTGTACACGATGGCGGTGCGAGTCTCCGAGGCCGGCAAGCGGTCCTTCTTCGGAAAATCTGTCAGTCGCTACGGTCGCATGCACCCCGACGGAAGATTTGTCCTGGGACTCTAGCGCGCAGCGACAAATCGGCCGTGTGCTGTTGCATACTGTGGGCGTTCCCGCGCTCTGTCTGCCGATTGTCGGAAGGACCGCTCTGGTGAGCGTCATCGTTGGGTATCAACCGGACCAGAGTGGTGCGGACGCGCTGGAACTCGGCGCAGGTGTTGCGCTCGCGCTGCACGTCGACCTCGTTCTGGCAATTGCAACGCCCAAACCGTGGACGACGCCGTCCAGTGCCCGGATCGATGCCGAGTTCGCCGAGTATGCGCAGCGATACGGCGATCATGCAGAATCCGCGGCACGGTCGCAGTTGGAGCGGCGCGCGCCGGGACTGGGCGTGACCGTGCACAGAACAGCGGGCAAGACTGCGGCGAAGGCGCTGCTCGAGGTCGTATCCGGCACTGCGGGTGACATTCTCGTCGTAGGCGGCAACAGCGACAGCGGACGAATGAAGCTCGGGGCAACGACCGGTCGGTTGTTGCACTCGTCATCGATCCCGCTCGCGCTCGCGCCGCCCGGGTACGTGTGTAGCGCGATCACCCGCGTCACGTGCGCGTATTCAGGCGACCAGAACAGCGAGCAGGTCGTCGCCGCCGCGCGTGACCTGGCCGAGCGTATGGCGGTTCCGCTGCGTGTCGCGACCTTCGGTGTCAGGCCGGCCGAAATGTTTCCGCCCGAGGTGGGAATGGATATCGAGCGAAACGTCCTCGCGGCGTGGCAGGAACAGATGGCGGCCGGTATGGCAAAGCTGAAGGGGGACGGCGTGATCGGGGCCGATACTCCGACAGCCCTGAGCATCGGCGGCGATTGGGACGACGCGCTGGCGCGCGTCGAGTGGGCAGCGGGCGACATCATCGCGATCGGCACGACACCGCGAGAACCGGTCAAGCGCGTCTTTCTCGGCTCTCGTGCAGCGAAAATTATTGCAGCGGCGCAGGTTCCAGCTCTCATATTCCCAGGGTGAGGATTGTCGAATGGTGCAGAACAGCCAGCCGGGTGGGTCGCTCTCCCGTGCGACGCTCTTTCGTCGCAAGCCGATTCCGCGCGGCGATCTCGTCGAGGCCGACACCGGTCTGAAGCGTTCGATCACGACTGTCCAACTGGCCAGCTTCGGGATCGGTTCGACGATCGGCACCGGCATTTTCTTCGTCATGAGCGAAGCGGTGCCCGAGGCGGGGCCTGCGGTCGTGGTCTCCTTCATCATCGCGGGCGTCGCTGCGGGACTGGCCGTGATCTGCTACGCGGAAATGGCCTCGGCGGTGCCGGTTTCGGGCTCCACGTATTCCTACGCCTATTCGACGCTCGGTGAGGTCGTCGCGATGGCAGTCGCGGCCTGTCTGCTCCTCGAGTACGGCGTGGCAACGGCTGCGGCGTCGGTCGGCTGGAGCCAGTATGTGAACGCGCTACTGGACTACATTCATCTCCCGACGATTCCGCACATACTTACCGCGACGCCTTGGGACGACGACCCGGGCATCGTCAATCTGCCGGCAGTAATACTCGTCGCGATGTGCGCGGTCCTGCTGATCCGTGGTGCCAGCGAGTCGGCGAAGGTCAACGCGATCATGGTGGCAACCAAGATCGCCGTCCTCATCATGTTCTGCGCCATTGCCTTCACCGCGTTCAACGACGACAACATCACGCCGTTTTTCCTCGACGGCGCGCACGGTGTCACTCTCGCGGCCGGAACGATCTTCTTTTCGTTCATCGGCCTCGACGCTGTCTCGACCGCAGGTGAAGAAGTCAAGGATCCCCAGCGCACCATGCCGCGCGCGTTGATGATTGCGCTCGTCACTGTGATCGTCGTCTACGTTCTGGTCGCAATCGCAGCCGTAGGGGCGCAGCAATCGGACAAGTTCAAAGGCCAGGAGGCCGGACTTGCCCAGATCCTGCAAGACGTCACGGGGTCGACGTGGCCCGCGCTGGTGCTGTCAGCCGGCGCTGTGATCTCGATCTTCTCGGTCACGCTGGTGACGATGTACGGCCAGACTCGCATCCTGTTCGCGATGGGCCGCGACGGAATGTTGCCGAAGTTCTTCATGAAGGTGAACACGCGCACCCTCACGCCGGTGAACAACACTATCGTGGTCGCCGTCGTCGTCGGCTTGCTGGCCGGATTCCTGCCGCTGAACTATCTGATCGATATGGTGTCGATCGGCACGCTCGTCGCGTTCACCGTCGTGAGCCTGGGAGTGATAATCCTGCGAAAGCGCGAACCAGACCTGAAGCGGCCGTTCAAGGTTCCGCTCTTTCCGCTGACGCCGATCCTTGCGATTGCGGCCTGCATTTACATCATGGCGGGCCTGCACTGGTACACCTACATCTTCTTCCTGGTGTGGGTGCTGGTGATCGTCGGCTTCTATCTGGTGTGGGGTCGTAAGCACTCCGCACTCAACTTCACGACCGATCCCTTGAGCGGCGAGTTCGGCCACCACACCGGCTGACGGGTAGGTCGCGCCATAACGGGGTATGCGATGACCATGACATCCGTACATCGCACCTTTGCCGTCGACCCGCCGCCAGCGCGAGTGCTCGAGTACCTGAAGGACTTCGGAAACGCGGTCGAATGGGATCCAGGTACCGAAAGCTGTGAGCGCATCGACGACGGACCACTCCAGGTCGGCGCAACCTGGCGAAATGTGTCCAAGGTGTTCGGGAACACGACGGAACTGACGTACAAGCTGGAACGCCTCGAAGCAGACACGATCGTGTTCGTCGGCGAGAACAAGCAGTCGACGTCGACGGACACGATCACGGTCCGGCCATCCGATGGGGGTTCGGAAATCTCCTACGAGGCGGTACTCGACCTCCATGGGGCGGCCAAACTCGCAACCCCGCTGGCCAAGCTCGCGTTCGAGAAAATTGCCAACGACACTCGTTCGCGAATGGTCGAGGTGCTCAACGGACTACCTGCCGCCTGAGCTCACCCACGCTTGGGATGGACGGCCTTGTCGATCGCCGAAGCCTCAGTGGTTTTGCCACGTTTGTCCGCGCGTTTTTCCTTCAGGGATTTGCCGGATTTCTTGGACATGGAGTTACGGGGCGATTTGTCGGACATTTAGTGGTCCCTTGATCGGGGAACCTGAGTAGTCCCGTTACTGCTCACCGTACGCGCTGGTTGCACCGCAACGACCACCTTGCCTGTGGCGTGGCCTGCCGCGAGGTATTCCATGGCCTCGGGGACATTCTGTAAGGGGAAGATCCGGCCGAGCACGGGTGTGATCGACCCTGCTGCCAAGTGTCCGCGGAGGACCTCGAGATCTGCCAGCCGTTCGACTGTCGCCAGGGCGCGCAGGTTCTGACTCACGAACGGCGACAACAGTTGTGCGCGAATGTTGCGATCGAAGCCGCCGAGCAGCAGTCCAGGCCGCACGCTGCCCACAACGACGAGCGTGCCCTTGCGAGTCAGTGCACGACGCAATTGCGACAGGGAGCGATGCCCTGCGGTATCGATGACGACGTCGTATCGGATCGACCCGTCGGTGGCATCGGCAACCGTGTAGTCGATGACGTGGTCCGCGCCGAGGCCGCGCACGAGGTCCAACTTTTCGGTGCTGCAGACGCCGGTGACGGCCGCACCCGCGGATTTCGCCAGTTGAACAGCGAAGGATCCGACGCCACCGCCTGCGCCGATCACAAGAACTCGCTGGCCGGGCTGCACTGCTCCGGAATCGTGCACGGCTTGCAGAGCGGCGAATCCGGACGTCGGAACGACGGCGGCCTGTTCGAACGAGACGTTCGCCGGCTTCGACACCACCTTCTGCTCTGCCGCGATCGCATACTCGGCAAATGTTCCCGTGCCGGTGCCGAACACCTCGTCGCCCGGCGCGAAACGAGTGACAGCAGCGCCCACGGCCTCGACGGTTCCCGCGACGTCCATTCCCGGATTGACTTTGGGAGCGCGCAGGCCGATCCCGATCAGGCGAATGAGATACGGCTTACCGGTCATGATGTGCCAGTCGCCGAGGTGCACGCTCGCGGCGGCGACTCGGATGAGCACGTCGGTGGGTCCGACTTCGGGCTTCGCTATGTTTGCCAGCTCGAGCGAGTCGGTGGTCCCGTACTTGTGCTGGACGATGGCTTTCATTGCGGTGCCTTACTTTCGGGGGTACTGGAAGACGTCGTCGAGCGGAACGCCGAAGACGTGGGCGATGTCGAACGCCATCTCGAGCGAGGGGGAGTACTTGCCCTGTTCGATGGCGATGATGGTCTGGCGGGTCACTCCCACCTGCGCGGCAAGTGCCGCCTGCGTCATCTCGCCGTTGGCGAAGCGCAGCGATCTGATTGAATTGGTGATCCGCGTCGTCCTGGTCATCGCGGGAATCCGAAGCGGTAGAAGCAGATCCGCGCGATCGAACTCAGCACAGCCGACAGGAAGAATGCAAGGCACACCGCGTTTGCGATCCAGAAGTAGCTCACTTCGGCCATCGCCAGGAGCAGCGCCGCTAGTGCGCCGATGACGATGAACGACTGCCCGATCCGCTCGCCGGATTGGTAGATCTCCCGGTCGCGCTGATCTTTGAAGCGCTCCGAAAAGGCGCCGAGCGCAATGTGAATCACGATCGATGCGCCGATCGAAATGCCGATCGCCCAGAGCATCGGCGCGATGTACGGCACATCGACCAGGGCTGTGTCCGATGCCGATCGCCACACCGTGACGAGGTACCCGGAGTACGTCGTGACCGCGAGGACCAACATGATCCATGCGCTCTTCTCTTCGAATGCCACGGCCGCTCCCATGTAAAGAATATTTGACATCCCGAATGTAAAGGCTATTCGACATCGTGTCAAGAATCTTTTACATCGCTTAGGTCAGCGCGGGTCGCCGGTCACAACCAGGATGCCCGCTGCTCGCAATTCGTCGATCTCGGCGGCAGTCATGCCGGCTTCGGCGAGAACCTCCGGACCGTGTTGGCCGAGCAGGGGAGCAGGGCGCGTCTCGCGCGAACATGGCGTATCGGAGAACTGGGTGGCCAGGCCGGGAAGGCGCAGAGGTCCCGCGGTCGGGTGGTCGACGTCCTCGAACAAGGCGACGGCCCGCAGGTGCTCGTCAGTGCGGAGGTCGGCGATCGACTGGACCGGGAGTGCCGGAATGCCGGCGGCAGAAAGCTTTTCGAGCCAGTATGCGCTCGATTCCTTCGCGAGTTCGGTGTCGATCAGTTCGTACATCTCGTCGACATGGGCCGTGCGCGCGGCGATTGTTGCGTAGCGCGGTTCGTCGGCGAGTTCGGGGCGGCCGATGAGTTCGAAGAAGGCCAGCCACATCCGGTCGGTGTAGACGACGACGCCGAGATAACCGTCGGCCGTTCGGTACGGCTTGCGGAACGGTGAGGAGACCCGTGCGTAGCCACTCGGTCCTCGCGGCGTCTCGTATACGTAGCCGCCCTGCAGTTCCAGCATGTTGAAGGCTGCCATCGACTCGAACATCGGCACGGTGACGACAGTGCCCCGCCCCGTGACGCCGCGAGCAACCAGTGCGGCAAGGATGCCGTTGACCGCCATCAGCCCCACCGTCTTGTCGGCGATCACGCTCTTCACGTATGCAGGTTCGCCATCGCCGCCCTGCACGTCCGCAATGCCACTGATGGCTTGGATCGCGTCGTCGTAGGCGGCTCGACCGGAATACGGCCCGCCGGGCGCGAATCCGACGAGCGTAGCGACGATCGCTCGCGGGTTTGTCTCATGAATCGTCTCCGGAGTCAGCCCCAGGCGTGCCAGTGCCTGCGGCCGGACATTGGTGACGAAGACATCAGCGCGCTCGATCAGGCGCAGCAGCGCCGCCCGGCCCACTGAGTTCTTGAGATCGATTGCGATGCTGCGCTTTCCGTGGTTCGCATTGAGAAAAGCGGGGCCCGCCCCCGCACCGGTGTCAGCAAGCCCGCGAGTGACATCGCCTGCGGGCTCCTCGACCTTGACGACGTCGGCACCCATGCGGGCGAGGAGCATCGTTGCGTACGGTCCCATGAACGTGGTCGTCAGATCGACAACTTTGATTCCGTTCAGTGGTCCGGTCGGTGGCGTTGCGGGCATTCCCGGACGCTACTCGCTGAGCAGAGCCCGAACGGCAACCGCATCTTCCGCATCGAGCGCGGCGGCTGCGAGAACGGCACCGCGCTCGGTATCGACGCTGCGGACCGCACCTTTGACGGAGGCGATCGATCGCGGCGCCATGCTCAACTGCCGAACGCCGAGTCCGCACAGCAGGACTGCGGCGACGGGGTCCGCGGCGAGTTCCCCGCAGACCGCGACGAGTGCGCGTTCACCCGCGCCGCGGCACACGGCATCGATCAGCCGCAGGACCCCCGGGTCGAATCCGTCCGCGATCGACGCAACCGCCGGATTGCCCCGCTCGGCCGCCGTCGCGTATTGCGTCAGATCGTTGGTGCCGATGCTGAAGAAGTTGACGTACGGAGTCAGGGCGCGTGCTTTCAACGCGGTGGTCGGCACTTCCACCATGATTCCGACCTTCATGCCCAACGGTGCACCGCGACCGTCACGCTCGATGGCCTCGTCGAGAAACGTCCGGGCCGAGCGGATTTCGGCGACGTTGGTGACCATCGGAAACATCACGCTCACCGGGACCTCGTGTGCGACGCGGACCATCGCCAGCAGCTGGTCTCGCAGGAACTCGGGATGGGCCAGTGCATAGCGGATGCCGCGGACACCCAGGAACGGATTCGCGTCGGGTGGCGACGGAATGAACCCGAGCGGCTTGTCGCCCCCGGCGTCGAGTGTGCGCAGCGTTACTCGGCGTCCGTCGAAAGCATCTGCGATGGCGAGATATTCGGTGACCTGTTCATCGACCGACGGTGGCGACCGGTGCCCAAGGAAGAGCAACTCCGTCCTGACGAGTCCGACGAGGTCGGCGCCGGAGCGTGCCGCCAACTTCGCGTCTGCAAGGGAACCCACATTGGCCGCGACGGTGATCGCAACGCCGTCGCGGGTGGTCGCCGACGCTGTCGCCCGGTCCGCGACGGCTCGTTCCTGCCTGCCGAGATCGGCGGCCAGCGCGCGAAAGTGTGCGAGGACCTCCTCGGACGGGTCGATCGCAACTTCACCCGTTGCACCGTCGAGCGCTATCCGGGTGCCGTGGGGGACCTCCAGAATCGCCGGGCCCAGCCCGACGACTGCCGGAATTCCCAGCGAACGAACGATGATTGCGCTGTGCGAGGTCGGGCTGCCATGGGCAAGAACAACTCCCTTGACGCGCTTGGGGTCGAGCAACGCTGCTTCCGCGGGCGTGATGTCGGCGCCGATCAGCACACCGGCCCCCTCGGTCGCGGCGGCGGCGATACCCGGGAGGGCGCGCAGCACATAATCGCCGACCGCTCGGATGTCGGCAGCCCGCTCGCGCAAGTAGGGATCGTGCAGGGCGTCGAATTCGCGGGCAACCCGGGTTATTGCCGCGAGCCAGGACTGGGCAGCGGCCTGGCCGCGGCTGATTCGGGCGCGGACGTCGTCGAGCAGGTCCGAGTCGTCGAGCAGTAATCGGTGGGCGTCGAAGATGGCGGCCTCGGCCTCACCGGCGAACCGGACGGTTCGCGCGCGGATGCGCTGTAGATCGCGCCGCACGGTGGACAGTGCCTCGACGATGTTGCGCCACTCGATATCCGATCCGCTCGACTGCGCATTCGTCACATCGACAGGTGCGGCCTGCGCCGACCATGCCGCTCCGATCCCGATGCCAGGCGACGCAGGCAGGGGCATAGCGGAGTCGAAGACGGGAAGAGGCGCTGTGGGCGCTTCGGTTTCGTCGAAAGATCGCGCAGCGAGCGCTACGATCCCGTCGACCGCCTCGCGTGCCTGCGGACCACTCGCGCGAATCTCCACCTCGTGGCCGTGCAGGACGTCCAACGTCGCCACGCGAGTCAAACTCGACGCCGACACCCACGGCGACTGTGCGGTTCGGTTCCGCAATTCGACCCGGGCGTCGAATTCCCTGACCGCTGCGACGACGCGTGCGGCGGGTCGGGCGTGTAAACCGTGCGCATTCGACACGGTGAACACGCGCGCGAACTCGTCGGCATCCCGGAGGGCGGTATTCGGCGCGACGGGCGGTTCGAAGTGAGACTGCTTGCCTGCCAATGCCTGTGTGGCCTCAGCGGCAACCTCCGCGCGCGATCCGCCCGCAGCAGCGACAACCGTTGCCACGACAAGCCCTTCGACGAGTGGAGCGGCGCAGAGAACGACCGTATCGCGGAGGCTGTCGTCGAGTAGTTCGAGCGCGGTTTCTGCGGACAACACAGCGCTACCGAGATCCATGAGGACGACGACTCCGTCGGCGTCGGCGGCAGCAGCGATTGCGTCGGAAATCGCGATCGCATCGGTTCCGAATGTCGACTCGTCGAGACCGGACGCGATCTCGATTCGGACAGAGCCTGCCTCCACCATCTCCATGGCAAGTGCAACCGCTGCGCGCGCGAGCGAGCGACTGTGCGACACAACGACAATGCCGACCATGAGAAGTTGTCAGCTTCCCGGCAGCGTCGCGGCGGCAGCGGCAACGAGCAGTGCCGCCGAGGTTGCACCGGGATCCTGATGACCGATTCCGCGCTCGCCGAGGTAGCTCGCCCGGCCCTTTCGTCCGACCAGGGGAGTTGTCGCGTCCCGCCCCTCGTTTGCCGCGGCCGATGCTGCCCGCAGCGCATCCCGCAGGGATTCGCCCGAGGCCAGCGCCTTCCCGAGTGCCTCCGAGGCGGGTGCGAGTGCGTCGAACATCGTCTTGTCACCCGCCGCCGCCTTTCCGCGCGCGACGAGGCCCTCGACGCCTGCTTGCATGGCGATCGAAAATCCCTGTGGGTCCAGGACTTCCACCTCGCCTACCGCACTTGCCATACGGAGGAAATACGTGCCGTACAGCGGACCGCTCGCGCCGCCCGCCGCACTGACTATCTCCAGCGCGACCTGCTTCAGCAGTCCTGCGACAGTTGCTGCGCGGTCCGTATCGAGCGCGTGGACGACGGTCGTCATGGCGCGCTCCATGTTGACACCATGGTCGGCATCGCCGATGGCCGCATCGAGATCGGTGAGCAGGTCGCGATTGTCGCTGATCAGCCGGCCGAACTCGCGCATCCATGCGGTCAGCGCATCGAGGTCGATTGTTTCGGTCACCTTTACATCCCCCATCGAAGAGCCGGCGTGCGCACTGGAGCGTCCCACAGGCGAAGCATCTCGGTATCGGCGCATAGCAGCGTCACCGAGCAACCGGCCATGTCGAGGCTCGTGATGTAAGAGCCCACGAGCGACCGCGCCACCTGAACCCCGGATTTCGCGAGCAGGGCTGCAACCTCGTTGTACATCAGGTACAGCTCGATCTGCGGCGTTGCGCCCATACCGTTCACGAACGCTATGACGCCGTCGCCGCCGGTGAAATCGAGGTCGCTGAGCACTACCTCGACGAGTAGCGCCGCTACTTCGCTTGCTGGGACGAGCGGTCCGCTGCGGCGTCCGGGTTCGCCGTGAATGCCTATCCCGATCTCGATGGCATCCGCGGCGAGGTCGAACGTCGGTTTGCCGACTGCGGGAACTGTGCACGACGACAACGCGATTCCCATACTCCGGCCGTTCGCGTTCACTCGGCGTGCGAGGTCCGCAACCTCGGCAAGTGTGCGACCCTCTTGCGCCGCTGCACCGACGATCTTTTCGAGCAGCACCGTGACGCCGACGCCCCTGCGCCCCGCCGTGAACGTGCTGTCCTGCACGGCGACATCGTCGTTCGTGATCACCGTCGCGATCTCGATGCCGGATTCGGCAGCGGTGAGTTCAGCCGCCATCTCGAAGTTCATGACGTCGCCGGTGTAGTTCTTCACGATGTGCAGAACGCCTGCACCACCGTCGACGGACTTTGTGGCGGTCGAGATCTGCTCCGGCACTGGGGAAGTGAAAACCTCGCCGCAGCAGGCCGCGTCCAGCATGCCGAAGCCGACGAACCCGCTGTGCAGTGGCTCGTGCCCAGAGCCGCCCCCGGACACGAGCCCGACTTTGCCGCGCACCGGCGCATCACCGCGAACGACAAGTTTCTGCGCCAAGTCGACGCGCAATTCGGGATGCGCTGCAGCCACACCACGGAGCGCGTCGGTCACCACGCGCGCAGGATCGTTGACAAGCTTTTTCATCGGGCCTCTTCGGGGCATTCGGCGACCACTCTTCAATTGTCACCACCGTGTCGATCCGAAGGCGGCACAAATGGCGAATTCAGGCGCTGGCGGCGCGTGGAGTGGCTACGGTTCGATCATGGCCGGCAACCTTTTGTCTCCGATGGATGCAATGTTCCTGCAAATGGAGTCATCGGAATCGATGATGCACGTTGCCGGGCTGATTCAGGTGAAGCCCACCGGGAACGCGACGGAAGTCGCAGGGCAACTGCGCGACGAGCTGATGTCGATGACCGACGTGCAACCGCCGTGGAACATGAAGCTGCAAACGCCCGGGCTGCTCAAGAATCCGCTGCACCGCTGGGTGGAAGACGACAAATTCGACATCGACTATCACGTGCGCCGGTCGGCGCTGGCAAGCCCGGGTGACGAACGGGAGCTCGGAACGCTGGTCTCCCGACTGCACAGCCATCCGCTCGACTTCAGCAGGCCACCATGGGAAGCGCACCTCATCGAGGGTCTCGAGAACGGCAACCTGGCGCTCTACGTGAAGGTGCACCACTCCCTGGTCGACGGTTACACGGCGATGAAAACGATGATCAGATCGATGTCGAGTGATCCGAGCGTCACGGATACGCCGTTCTTCTTCCAGATGCGACCGCCTGAGCGTGAGCCCCGGGAAGCGGAGGAGTCGACGACCGACCTCGGCGCGGTCCTGAGTGCCGTCGGTTCTCAGCTGACGTCGGTCAAAGACATTGCGGGCGCGGTACTTCGACTCAATCGGACCCGCCGCAAGGAAGAAGATGCGCTCGTTCCTTCCCTGCAGGCGCCGCACACGATCTTCAACGTTCGAATCGGGCGTAATCGGCGGTTCGCGACGCAGCAGTACAACGTTGAGCGGCTGAAGGCGGTCGCGAAGGCGTCGGGCGGGACGCTCAACGACGTCGCACTCGCGATCTGCGGTGGCGGCCTGCGTACGTATCTGGCAGACCTGGGGGAGTTGCCGGACAAACCGCTCATCGCTTTCGTGCCCGTGAACGTTCGGCCCAAGGACGACCCGGGCGGCGGTAACGCGGTCGGCGGCATGCTCGCCTCGCTCGGCACGAACATCGCCGACCCCGCGGAGCGCATGCAAGCGATCATTGCATCGACGCGTGCCGCGAAAGAGCAGATGGAAAGCATGACGCGCAACGCGATCCTGGCCTACACCATGTTTCTTGCGGCACCGTTCGTCGTGCAGACCGGAGTTGCGCGCGCGAATCTGGCGAAGGCCGTCGCACCTACCTTCAACGTGGTGATGTCGAACGTCCCCGGTCCGCGCGAAAGCCTGTACTTCCGGGGCAATCGGATGGAGTCGGTGTACCCGGTTTCGATCCCCGTCCACGGCGTAGCCTTGAACATCACCTGCGAAAGTTATGCGGACACACTGAATTTCGGGTTCATCGGCTGCCGGGAAGCGGTGCCCAGATTGCAGCGTCTCGCGGTGGCGTGCGGACACGCGCTGGAGGAACTCGAGTCGGTGTACGGCAGCTGAGGTCGGGCTACGAGCCGCGGATGAGAACCGCGCTCACGAAGTCGACGACAGTCGGTATCAGATCGTCGAGCTTGTCGACGCGATTGCGTTCGACGGAGGCGACGATCAGTTCGCCGATCCCACCGACAAGGGCGGCCGCCATCGGATCCGACGGCACGTGGACGCGATCGTCGCCGACCTGGGCCTGCTTGGCAGCGCGCTGGACGGCAGCGGCCAACCGGGCCTGGACATCACGCCTGGCTTGTCGAGCACGTGGGCCTGCCGCGTACATCGCGACGAAGTGGGTGTAAGTCAGGTCGGGTTTCGCGGTCAACGCGGCCATCAGGGCGCGGGTGGCGCCTGAGATCAGCGCCTGTGTGCTCGACCTGTCGAAGTCGGCGGTGGTGACCGCGCGGAGCATGACGTCGCCGAGCATCGTGTGGCACGCGAGGAGGCATTCCTCTTTGTCGTCGAAGTGTTCGTAGAAGGTTCGCCGGGAGACCTTGGCCTTGGCCACGACGTCGGCGATCGTGGTCGTCGTATAGCCCTTTTCGGCGACGACGGCGTTCATTGCCTCGATGAGTCGGGCGCGTGCCTCGGACCCGTTGGACTCGGTCATGTTCACCTTCGAATGGTCGGTCTCATCTGCGTCGATGAGATACATGCCACATCCTATTGCATCCGGTACGAATGCGTACCATCCTGTTCACAGGTGGTACGTCACAGTACCGCAGAGCATGTGACCCATACCACGCCAAATGCCAGGAGCCCCAAAATGAACCCTCTTGCCAACATCTCGATCTCCCGTCCCTCCCTGTCCAACGTCTCCGAGATCCGGGAAACGGTCACCGGAATCGCGGCAGCTGCCACTGCGCCGGTGCGGCGTCTGATCTCCGAAGAAGCTCTCCCATTGGAAGGTCGCCGGGTCGTCATCACCGGCGGATCCTCGGGCATCGGCGCGGCAGCCGCTCTCGCGGTTGCCCAGGCGGGCGGCACGCCCATCCTCGTTGCCCGCAGCCTCGACAAGCTCGAAGAGGTCAAGGCCGGCATCGAAGCGGCCGGCGGAACGGCATTCGTCTATACCTGCGACGTCACCGACGCCGAGTCCGTCACCGAACTCGTCGCCACATTGGTCAAGGACCACGAGTCGATCGACATGCTCGTCAACAACGCCGGCCGCTCGATCCGCCGCTCGCTGAGCCTGTCGCACGACCGCTTCCACGACTTCGAACGCACCATGGCGCTCAACTACTTCGGTGCCGTCCGGCTCATCATGGAACTGCTCCCGCACATGAAAGAGCACGGCTTCGGACACATCGTGAACATCTCGTCGATCGGCGTTCAGACCAACACCCCCCGCTTCGCGGCATACGTCGCGTCGAAGTCTGCGCTCGACGCCTTCAGCCGGGTCGCCGCGAGCGAGGTCCACGGTGACGGCATCACCTTCACAACGGTCCACATGCCGCTCGTCCGCACGCCGATGATCGCGCCCACCTCGATGTACGACGCCTTCCCGGTGCTCTCGCCCGAGGAAGCCGCCGACATGGTCGTTCGCGCACTCATCAAGCGCCCCAAGGAGATCGGCACCCCGATCGGCACACTCGGCGAACTCAGCTACACGCTGGCCCCGGGCCTGGTCGACGTCATCCTGCACCGTGCGTACCGACTGTTCCCGGACTCACTCGCGGCCAAGGGCGTCACGCCGGACTCCGGCGAGACCGTCAAGAAGGAAACGGCTATGAGCACGCGGGTCCTCGCGAAAGCGACTGTCGCCGTGCAGGATCAGCCCCTCTCCCGTGCAGCCAAGCGCATGGTCCGGGTGCTGCCCGGCATCCACTGGTGAACCACCCCTCCCAACTTCGAACAAGCCAACACACTCACAAAAGGACACCGAAAATGAAAAGCGTTGCAGGCAAAAGAGTTCTGATCACGGGCGCAGCAATGGGCATGGGCAAGCTGTACGCCCAGCGAGCCGTCCAGGAAGGTGCCGCAGCGGTCGTGCTGTGGGACATCAACGAGACCGCACTGAACGAGACGGCCGCTGAGCTCGCCGACTCCGGTTGCAAGATCAAGGCATACGTCGTCGACGTCTCCGACCGCGTGCAGATCGAGAAGGCGGCCGCCCAGGTTCGCGCGGACGTCGGCGATCCCCACGTCGTGGTCAACAACGCCGGCATCGTGCGCGGCAACGCCTACTTCTGGGAAACCGACAGCGCCCGCGACACCGAAATGACCATGAAGATCAACTCGCTCGCGCCGATGTTCATCGCCCGTGAGTTCCTGCCAGGCATGATCGCGTCCGACGAGCAGGCACGCCTGATCAACATCTCCTCCGCCGCAGGCCTCACCGCCAATCCGCGGATGGCGTCGTACTGCGGCTCGAAGTGGGCGGCCGTCGGCTGGTCCGACTCGGTGCGCCTCGAACTCGAGCAGGCCGGTCACTCGCACGTCAAGGTCACCACGGTGTGCCCGTACTACATCAACACCGGCATGTTCGAAGGCGCCAAAGCTGCTCCGCTGCTGCCGATCCTGGAGCCCGAGACCGTCGTCGACGAGGTCTGGAAAGAAATGAAGAAGGGCGCAGCGTTCGTCGTGCTCCCCAAGACGGTGCTGCTGTCCGAGGTCTTCAAGGGCATCCTCCCGACGTCCCTGCGTGACTTCGTCGCCGGCCGCGTCCTGGGCGTCTACAAGACGATGGAAGATTTCACCGGCCGCAAGTAGGTCGGCGGGGGCCTGCGGTGAGACCGAACGAGCGGTTCGGGCTCGCGGCGTGTCGGTGACCATTTGGTCGTGATCAGCGGGGGCTGCGGTGAGACCGAATGAGTGGTTCGGGCGGGGTGACCATTTGGTCGTGATCAGGGTGGCTGCGGTGAGACCGAACGAGGGGTTCCGGCTCCCGGCGTGTCGGTGACCTTTCGGTCGTGATCAGCGTGGGGCAGCGCGAGACCGTGCGAAGTTTCCAATCCTGGCGAGTGGGCATGCTTGCACCGAAAGCCTCATCCGGCCGCGCACGGAAGGACCGCACATGACCTACAAGATCGGCTACATCGTCGGCAGTCTGTCGAAGGAATCCGTCAACCGAAGTCTTGCGCAGGCGCTGATCAAAGTTGCCCCGGCCGATCTCGCGTTCGAGGAAATTCCGATCAAGGATCTGCCGCTCTACAACCGCGACCTCGATGACGACTATCCGCCCCCGGCCCGGGCTCTGAAGGAGGCAATCGGTGCGGTCGACGGGGTCATGTTCGTGACGCCCGAATACAACCGGGCCATACCCGGGGCTCTGAAGAATGCGATCGACTGGGCGAGTCGGCCCTACGGCACGAATTCGTTCGACAACATGCCGGCAGCCGTCATCGGGGGATCGCCGGGAGCTATCGGTACGGCTATGGCGCAGCAAAGTTTGCGCGGCGTTCTGACTTTCTGCAACGCCCGGCAAATGACCGCACCCGAGGCTTACATTCAGTTGAAACCTGGACTGATTACCGCCGAAGGCGATATCACCGACAGCGATACGGAGAAATTCCTCACCGAATTCATGCGCGCTTTCCGCGATCACACGTGTCGCGTTCTCACGGTGCTGCCACGCAACGAGTAAGAAGACATAAAACTGCAGGTCGCGGGGGAGATTGCCCTCTGGACAATAGCGGTGGCGAGCGTAGCGTGAGAACCATGAAGAAACCCACGCCTAGCCAATTCGTGAGGTACGCGATTGGGCAAACGCTTCCGGAGGATCTGACCGAGTGGGTACGTGACGACCTGGTCGGACCTGGTGCCGAAAGGCGCTGGCTACTGCGGTTCTTCATTCCGACACTCCCGTGGTTCGCTTTCGTGTTCCTGTTCCCGGGACCCATCGGAATAAAGATCGCAATGTTGGCCATGATGGTCGTGCCGTTCGTGGTGTTTACAGTCGCGCTGAGCTACGTCTGGCGCCGCTTCCGACTCGCCGCGCACGGACTGGACCCGCACCTGCTCGATGCCTCGAAGTTCAAGGAGCGCGACCGCCTGGCGTACCAAGCGCGTTTCGGCCACATGTAACTGCCATAGGCACAAGCCAAACGTCCCCGGGACCCATCGGGCCCGGAGGTCAGTCACCCACATGCGTTAACGCTGCGCATGTGGGTGGCGTTGTCTCTAGCGGGGCAGGGCAACGGACTCGGTACCCTTACGACATCGGAAGGCGCAGGTAGGGGAGAAATGGTGAGCACCGAGGAACTGAACACGTCGGAGTCGGACGCAAAGCCAGGCCCGCTGCACCATTGGCGCGCGCACCGGGAGAAAGTCGCCAAGAATCCGGCGCTGGACATGACCTACCGGATTGTCATCGGCGTCGTCGGGTTCGTCGTCCTCGTCGTCGGCATCATTTGCATTCCGTTTGTCGGTCCGGGCTGGCTCATCGTGTTTGCGGGCCTCGGCATCCTCGCATCGGAGTTCGAGTTTGCTCATCGCCTACTGCATTGGGTGAAGAAGCAATACGACCGCGTGATGGAGTGGTTCCTCGCGCAGAACTGGTTGATCAGAGGCATCGCTGCCGTGCTCACATTCGTCGTCACTGTCGCGGCGTTGTGGCTGCTGGGGTCGTTCTCGCTCGTAGGTGGGTGGTTCGGACTCGACTGGCCGTGGTTGGAGCGTCCGTTCTTCAAATGACGGCTGAGCCGGGAACGCGCCTGGCCGACCCCGCCTGGCTGGCCGACCGCGTCGGTGCACTGGGGGAGGCCTGGGACTGTGCCGACCGCCGGGTGATCGGCACGTTGTGGTGGTACATGGCCAGCTCCGTGCTGCTCGATTTGCCGCTGCGGCAGGTCGCGGCGGGCTCTGCGATCGCGGACCCAGCGCTCGCGGCGCTGACCTGTGACATGCGCGCCGACGGCTCGCTGGCCGCCGTCCGCTCTGCGCTGACCGTCGCCGACACGCCTGCGTTCGCCACAGCTCTGCGACCGGCCGTCGGGAGCGTGATTGTGAGTCTTGCCGAGGTCAGCGGCGCCGGGACCCCCGCGCTGTGGGCAATAGCATCGGACGCATTGGCGAACCGTGCGCTCGATGCGGGGGTACCCGAAGTTGCGTCGTCGATCGCTGCGCAGCTCTCGGCGACGATGCCGCAACCGAGATTCATCGAGGTGTCGGGTCGCCGGTTCGTCCGCCGATCGTCGTGTTGCGTCATCTACGAGACCGGCAAAGCGGCCAAATGCGTCAGCTGTCCGCGGCGAGAACCTGAGGAAAGAGCGGGGCTGCTGACCGAATTGGTTCGACGCGGCCGATAGCATGGGTCCGCCGGAAGACTCTGTATCCGGACCACCCTGCAACTAGGAGCGCACTGCCGTGAGCACACCAGCCCGCCCAGCCCAAGCCACCCTCGTCCGGGTGCCGGCAGGGACGACGGCGGGTGCTGCCGTGCGTGAAGCCGGTCTGTCCGGCAAGGGCGCAGACGCGATCGTCGTCGTCCGCGACAGCGAGGGCCAGCTCAGGGATCTTGCCTGGGTACCCGACGTCGAGGTGGAGGTCGAGGCAGTTGCGGCGGGCACCGACGACGGCCGCAGCGTCATCCGGCACTCGGCCGCGCACGTGCTCGCGCAGGCCGTCCAGCAGGAGTTCCCCGAAGCCAAGCTCGGCATCGGCCCGCCGATCAAGGACGGCTTCTACTACGACTTCCGCGTCGACAAGCCGTTCACGCCCGAGGACCTCGTGAAGCTCGAGTCCCGGATGAAGAAGATCGTCAAAGGGGCGCAACGCTTTTCGCGTCGAGTTACCGACGTGGAGTCGGCCACGGTCGAGTTGGCAGGTGAACCGTTCAAGCTCGAACTGATCACCGACAAGTCGGGTATCGACGACCCCGAGGTCATGGAAGTCGGCGGCAACGAGCTGACGATCTACGACAATCTCGATCCCCGCAGCGGCGAATTGGTCTGGAAAGACCTGTGCCGCGGTCCGCATATTCCGACCACGAAGTACATCCCCGCGTTCAAGCTGACCCGCAGCTCGGCTGCCTACTGGCGCGGCGACCAGAGCCGCGAGGACCTACAGCGCATCTACGGGACCGCGTGGGAATCGCAGGAAGCCCTCGACCACCATCTCGAACTGCTGGCCGAGGCGGAGAAGCGCGACCACCGCAAACTCGGCCTGGAGCTGGACCTCTTCAGCTTCCCCGACGAGCTCGGCTCGGGTCTGCCGGTGTTTCACCCCAAGGGCGGCATCATCCGCCAGGAGCTGGAGAACTACGCGCGTAAGCGGCACGTCGAGGCCGGCTACGAGTTCGTCAACACCCCGCACATCACCAAGGGCCACCTCTTCCAGGTTTCCGGCCATCTCGATTGGTACAAGGAGGGGATGTTCCCGGCGATGCACCTCGACGCGGAACACAACGAGGACGGCTCGATTCGCAAGCCCGGGCAGGACTATTACGTCAAGCCGATGAACTGCCCGATGCACAACCTGATCTTCCGGTCGCGCGGGCGGTCCTACCGCGAGCTGCCACTACGGATGTTCGAGTTCGGGTCGGTGTACCGCTACGAGAAGTCCGGCGTGATCCACGGTCTCACCCGCGTGCGCGGAATGACTCAGGACGATTCGCATATCTACTGCACCCGTGAGCAGATGCGCGGCGAACTCACCACGATTCTCAATTTTGTCCTCGATCTCCTCAAGGACTACGGCCTCGACGACTTCTATCTCGAGCTGTCGACCAAGGACCCGAAGAAGTTTGTCGGCTCCGACGAGGCGTGGGAAGAAGCAACCGAGGTGCTGGCGGAGGTCGGTCGCGCGTCCGGGCTGGAGCTCGTACCCGATCCGGGCGGCGCGGCGTTCTACGGACCGAAGATCTCGGTGCAGACCAAGGACGCGCTCGGCCGCAACTGGCAGATGTCGACCATCCAGCTCGACTTCAACCAGCCTGCGCGTTTCGACCTCGAGTACACCGCCTCCGACGGCAGCAAACAACAGCCGGTCATGATCCACCGCGCATTGTTCGGGTCCATCGAGCGGTTCTTCGGCGTGCTGACCGAGCACTACGCAGGCGCGTTCCCCGCGTGGTTGTCGCCTGTTCAGGTGGTCGGCATCCCGGTTGCGGAACCGCACGTCGAGCACTTGCAGGGCGTCGCGGAGCTGTTGCGGAACAAGGGAATTCGGGTCGACGTCGATGTGAGCGACGACCGGATGCAGAAGAAGATCTTCAATCACACCGCCCACAAGGTGCCGTTCATGCTCCTTGCCGGTGAGCGTGACGTCTCGGCGGGTGCCGTGAGCTTCCGTTTCCGCGACGGCACCCAGGTGAACGGTGTCCCGGTGGCCCAGGCGATCGACACCATCGTCGACTGGATCGGCCGGCGTGAGAACGCATCGCCGACGGCCGAGCTGGTCGCGCCGTCATGAGCGAAGGCGAACTCGTGGACCGGGGTGCGGGACAGCCGGATCGGCTCGAACGGATCTGGACCCCGCACCGGATGTCCTACATCGTCGACGCGGTGAAGCCGACCGACGCGACCGGCGAACCGTTCACCGACATTCCCAAAATGACGGACGAAGAAGGCCTCGTCGTCGCGCGCGGCGAGCACGTGTACGCGGTGCTGAACCTCTACCCGTACAACCCGGGGCACATGATGATCGTGCCGTTCCGCAGGGTCGCGAACCTGGAGGACCTCACCGCGGACGAAAGTGCCGAACTCATGGCGTTCACACAGCAGGCGATCCGTGTGATCAAGCGAGTCTCGCAGCCGCACGGTTTCAATGTTGGCCTCAACCTCGGCAGTGTCGCAGGCGGTTCGCTGGCCGAACACCTGCACCAGCACGTCGTGCCGCGATGGGGCGGGGACGCGAATTTCATCACGGTGATCGGCGGCACGAAGGTCATGCCGCAGCTTCTTCGGGACACCCGGGCGCTGCTTGCGGCTGCATGGACCGATGGAAGCGTCTAGATTGATCGCGCTGGATCGATCGAAAAACACATGGACGAGGGGATAACCAGTTGCTGAGCTTCTTTGGGCGGGCTGCGGTCTCGAAGGCCACTTTGCCGCTGGGGAAAGCACTGAACAGCACCGGTTTGACGCCGGATTCGGTGACTCTCATCGGTACCGCGGCCTCCATCATTGCTGCTGTCACGCTCTTTCCGACCGGGCACCTGTTCTGGGGTGCGATGGTCATCTGGCTGTTCGTGATGTTCGACATGCTCGACGGTGCGATGGCCCGTGCGCGTGGGGGCGGCACCAAGTTCGGTGCTGTGCTGGATGCAACGTGTGATCGCGTCGCCGACGGCGCGATCTTCGCTGGGCTCACCTGGTGGGCGGTGTACCACGAGGGCAGCCGCGAACTGCTGATTGCGACGCTGATCTGCCTCGTGACGTCACAGGTCATCTCGTATGCGAAAGCCCGTGCAGAAGCGAGTGGACTCTCCGCGGACGGCGGCCTCATCGAGCGTCCCGACCGGCTGGTCATCGTGCTCGTCGGAGCCGGATTCACGGGTATCGGCGGGTACTTCGGCTGGGAGTGGCTCGAGTGGTCTATTCACGTCGCGATGTGGCTCCTCGCCGTCGCGAGTGTGATCACCGTTTTTCAGCGCGTGCTCGAGGTGCGCGGGTCCGAAGGCGCACGGACGATCATTCCGATTGCGACGCCGGCGCCGACCGCCGATCAGGCCGGTGAGCAGTCGTCGTGAAGCCATCGGAACGGCTGAGCGACTTCGGCTACGCGACCGGGTGGCGGCTCGTCCGGGCTTTGCCGGAGAAGTCCGCAGCTCGGTGGTTCGACCGCGGCGCCGACTTCGCGAGCCGGCGCAAAGGTGGGCCGGATCAATTGCGCCGCAACCTTTCTCGTGTTCTCGGGGTCCCGCCCGAGGATGTGCCGCAAGACCTGATCCAGGCGAGCGTCCGGTCCTACGCGCGGTACTGGCGTGAAGCTTTCCGGCTGCCGTCGATGGACCCGGCTTTCCTCGCAGACGTGGTCGAGAAAAATTGCCCGGGCCTCGAGCACCTGCATGCGGCGATCGACGGTGGCCGGGGTGCGATCCTCGCGTTGCCGCACAGTGGCAACTGGGACCTCGCCGGCGTGTTCGTCGTACAGCGCTTCGGCACCTTCGCGACGGTTGCCGAACGGTTGAAGCCGGAATCGCTGTTCTGGCGGTTCGTCCGGTATCGCGAAAGCCTCGGGTTCGAGATTCTGCCGCTGAGCGGTGGCGAACAGCCGCCGTTCGGGGTTTTGGCGGAGCGCCTGCGCGACAACAAGATCGTCTGCTTGCTGGGCGAGCGCGATCTCGCCAAACACGGTGTGCCGGTTACGTTCTTCGGCGAGCCGACGCGGATGCCGGCAGGCCCGGCGAAGCTGGCGATCGAGACCGGCGCCGACCTCCTGCCCGTTCATTGCTGGTTCACACCTGATGGGTGGGGTTTCTCGGTCGAGGCGCCGATCGACACCTCGGGTGGCGTCGGGTCGGCAACGCAATTGCTCGCGGATCGTTTCGCGGCCAATATCGCCGCACATCCCGCCGACTGGCACATGCTGCAGCCGCTCTGGCTTTCCGATCTGTCCGAGGCTCGGCTCGAGCGCATGGGGGAGGGCAGCACGTGAAGATCGGCATGGTGTGCCCGTACTCCTTCGACGTTCCCGGCGGCGTGCAAGCGCACGTCGTCGAACTCGCCGAGGTCTTCATCGAACGCGGCCATCGCGTCAGCGTGCTGGCACCCGCTGCCGAAGACACCGAATTGCCGCCGTTCGTCGTGTCGGCGGGGCGTGCCGTTGCGATTCCCTACAACGGGTCCGTCGCACGCCTGTCGTTCGGTCCGGTGTCCTATGCCCGGGTCCGGCGTTGGATCAACGACAACGACTTCGACGTCCTGCACATTCACGAGCCGAACGCGCCGAGCCTGTCGATGCTTGCGCTGAAGATCGCCGAAGGCCCGATCGTCGCAACATTTCACACGTCGACGACGAAGTCATTGGTGCTCAGCACCTTCCAGGGTGTGCTGAAGCCGTATCACGAGAAGATCAGTGGCCGGATCGCAGTGTCCGAGCTCGCAAGGCGCTGGCAGGTCGAGGCACTCGGATCAGACGCGGTCGAGATTCCCAACGGCGTCGACGTGCCTGCATTCGCGCATGCGAAGCCGTTGCCCGGCTACCCACGCGCGGGCGGCACCGTGCTGTTTCTCGGCCGCTACGACGAGCCGCGCAAGGGGATAGCTGTGCTGCTGGAAGCGCTGCCGCACCTGGTCGAGCGGCATCCGGACCTCGAAGTGCTGGTCGTCGGCCGCGGTGACGAAGAACGGCTGCTTCGCGAAGCGGGCGAATACGCGAAGCACCTGCGCCTGCTCGGCCAGGTCACAGACGAAGAAAAGGCGTCCGCGCTGCGCAGCGTCGACGTGTACTGCGCGCCGAACCTCGGCGGTGAAAGTTTCGGGATCGTGCTCGTCGAGGCGATGGCCGCGAGTACCCCGGTGGTCGCCAGCGAACTCGATGCCTTCCGTCGTGTTCTGCGTGACGGTGCTGCCGGCATTCTTGTGCCGATCGGGGATTCGGCACGACTGTCCGACGCTCTCGACGAAGTCTTGACCGACTCCGCGAAGCGTGACTCCCTCGTCCGAGCGGCCCGCCAGGCAGTCAACGACTACGACTGGCCCGTTGTAGCCGAGCAAATTCTGCGGGTGTACGAGACGGTCACCGTCGGTGACCTTCGCGTGCGGGCGGCCGGCTGATGACGTTTTCCGCGCTGACAATCCTTGTCGTTGCGCTAGTCGCCGCTGTCGTTCTGAGCATCGGTGTCTGGGCGTACTCGACGGCGAACAGGCTCGACCGGCTGCATGTCCGGGCCGACCAGTCCTGGCAGGCGTTGGACGCTGCGCTTGCGCGGCGGGCGGTCGTCGCGCGCGCTGTTGCCGTAGCGACTACCGCGAGCTACACCGACGACAGCAAACGACTCGCGGCACTGGCAGACAAGGCGGAACGCGCAGATCGCGCAAACCGCGAAACCGTCGAGAACGAGCTGTCGAGTGCGTTGTCGGCAGTCGATATCGAGACACTGCGACCGCAACTCGTTGCCGAATTGGCCGACGCGGAAGCGCGGGTCCTCATCGCCAGACGTTTCCACAACGACGCTGTCCGGGACACCCTTGCGATCCGGACGCGCCTGTCGGTACGCGTCCTGCATCTCGGCGGCACCGCGCCGATGCCCACCTACTTCGAAATCACGGAACGTGCGAAGCCGTCGGCCGCGACCGGACTCGTTCTCGACGCCAATCGCACCTCGGCGCGTGTCGTCGTCCTGGACAAGACGGACAAGGTCTTGCTGCTGCAGGGGCGTGATCCGCTGGTTCCCGACGTGACGTTCTGGTTCACGATCGGCGGCGGTGTCCACACGGGGGAAAGCCTGCGCGCCGCGGCGGTTCGCGAGATCTTCGAGGAAACGGGCAGGAAAGTCGATCCCGAAGAGTTACGCGGCCCGATCTGGCGCCGAGTCGCGGTGTTCCCCTTCAACGGCGAGCTGATCCGGTCCGAAGAATTGTTCTTCGTGCTGGAGGTCGACGAATTCGAACCGCATTCGGCGGGTTTCACCGAGGTCGAACGCCGGTCGATCACAGGCAACAAGTGGTGCACGAGCGCTGACATCGTGGCCCTCAACGATTCCGGTGAGACCGTCTACCCGTACGAACTGGCCGACCTGCTCGCCGAGGCACGCAGCGTCGCCGCCGACCCGGGCCAGCCAGAGGTGCGGTCGATCCGGTAGCGACTGATGTGGGCCGTACTGGTTGCCGGTGGAGTGTTCGTCGTCGTCTCGGGATTGCTGCCGGGCGCCGACGCGCGCGAGATTGCGCTCGATCGCGGCGCGCCTGTCATCGGCTTTCTGGTCGCGATCACAATTCTCGCCGAACTCGCCGACAGGGCAGGAGTCTTCGACGCCGCCGCGACGTGGTGTGCGCGTGTCGCCGCAGGGTCGACGGCTCGGCTCTTTCTGCTCATTGCCGTGCTTGCCACGGCGACGACAGCCGTGATGAGCCTCGATACGACGGCGGTGTTGCTGACTCCCGTCGTGCTCGCGCTGGCGGCCCGCATCGGGGTTCGGCCGTTGCCGTTCGCGCTCCTGGTCGTTTGGTTGGCGAACACGGGAAGCATGTTCCTGCCGATCTCGAATCTCACGAATCTGCTTGCCTTGCAACGTGAGCACGTGTCGACCTACGAATTCGTGGTGCGAATGGCGCTGCCCGCCACAGTCGCCGTGCTGGTCACTGTCGGGTACCTCTTCGTGCTGTTTCGCAAAGATCTGTCCGGTCGCTACGCGATTCCGGCCGCGGTTCGGGCGCCCGACGGCTGGACATTCTGGGTGTGCGCCGCCGCGTGCGTCGGACTGGTTCCGCTGATTCTCCTGGGTGTGGCGCCCTGGCTCGCCGGCGCGTTGTGCGCAGTGGTGGCCACCGCCGTTTTCGCGGTTCGCGATCGGTCGGCGCTCGGCTGGTACCTGCTGCCGTGGCGCCTGATCGGGCTCACTACCGGGCTGTTCCTCGTCGTGATCACCATCGCCGAGCACGGTCTCACCGATTTGCTCGGGCACCTGATGGGCGATTCACCACTGCGTGCGGTCGTCGTCGCGGCGCTGTCGAGCAACGTCGTCAACAATCTGCCCGCGTACCTCGCAATGGAGCCGGCAATTCCGGTGGGTGACGGCACGCAGCACTTTGCTGTCCTGCTCGGCACGAACGCTGGTCCGCTCGTCGTGATCTGGGGCTCTCTTGCGACCCTGCTGTGGCGTGAGCGCTGCAAGGCGCGGGGTGTCGACATCTCGTGGCGGACGTTCGGCCTGGTCGGCCTCGGTGGTGTCCCGCTTGTCCTGGCGGCGTCGACCGTCGCTCTGCTGTTGACCGCTCAGCCGGGCGTGACCTCGACGTAGACCGCGGCTACCCCGAGGCCGCTGGTCACGCGATCGAAGATCGTGCGACCGCGACCGTAGTTCGCCGCGATTATCGCCTCGGCGCGTGCTGCGTCCTCGGGCGGAAGTACCCGCGCGGTGCCCTCCGCCGGCGGGCCGAGCGGTTTCCCGTTCTGCTTCGACGGTGCGATCCGCACGGCCGGATTGTTGCGCATCCGCGTGACCTTCGGGGACGCCTCCTCGGTGGTGAAGTAGAACCGGCCGTCGGTGTCCAGGCCGAACCACACAGGCGACGGGACCGGCTCGCCGCTCTTCTTGTAGGTCGTAAGCAGCGCGTACTTCTGACCGCGCAACGAGTCGAAGCCGGCGACAGGCTCTTGGCTTGCGGACTGCCACGCATCTTTGTGACGCGTGTGGTCGTAGACGAAGTCGGTGATGCGGGTAATTCGCGACTTTTGCGACTTTTGCGACATAGAAGAACCCTAACCGGGTGGCAAGGCCAGCGAACAGTAACTGGATATCAGCCTGGCCTGCGCCCCCGACTAGGATTACCACGAGAGTTCAGTTCTTCGTGGCCGCACTCGGCCAGGATCACACTACGATCCTTCACCAACGACCCAGGAGTTTGCCGTGACTACCCCAGCTTCGACCCCGACTGCGACCGGTACCGCGCGAGTCAAGCGCGGAATGGCCGAAATGCTCAAGGGCGGGGTCATCATGGACGTCGTCACCGCCGATCAGGCGAAGATCGCCGAAGACTCCGGCGCTGTGGCTGTGATGGCGCTCGAGCGCGTTCCGGCCGACATTCGTGCGCAGGGCGGCGTCTCCCGTATGAGCGATCCGGACATGATCGACAGCATCATCGAAGCCGTCAGCATTCCGGTCATGGCCAAGGCCCGCATCGGCCACTTCGTCGAGGCGCAGATTCTGCAGAGCCTCGGTGTCGACTACGTAGACGAGTCCGAAGTGCTGACCCCGGCCGACTACGCCAACCACATCGACAAGTGGAACTTCACGGTTCCGTTCGTGTGCGGTGCCACCAACCTGGGCGAGGCGCTGCGGCGAATCACCGAGGGCGCGGCCATGATTCGTTCCAAGGGCGAGGCTGGAACCGGTGACGTGTCGAACGCCACGACGCACATGCGCAAGATTCGCGACGAGATCCGTCGGCTCAGCTCACTGCCCGAAGACGAGCTGTATGTCGCTGCGAAGGAGCTGCAGGCGCCGTACGACCTGGTCCGCGAGGTCGCCGAAGCGGGCAAGCTGCCCGTCGTGCTGTTCACCGCCGGTGGCATCGCCACCCCGGCCGATGCCGCGATGATGATGCAGCTGGGTGCGGAGGGTGTGTTCGTCGGATCAGGAATCTTCAAGTCCGGCAATCCCGCTGAGCGTGCGGCCGCGATTGTGAAGGCTACGACGTTCCACGACGATCCGGATGTTCTCGCGAAGGTTTCCCGCGGGCTCGGCGAGGCGATGGTCGGCATCAACGTCGAAGAACTTCCGGTCGACCACCGGCTTGCCGAACGCGGCTGGTAGATCGCTCGCTGTTAGCCTGAGCCGTCGAAAGGGGACAGGCGATGGCAACCATCGAGCAGGCGCTTCTCATCGAGCGGCTCGAGAAAGACATCTTCCGGGGGGCGTCGACCGAGACGCAGCTCGAGCGCACGTTCGGTGGCCAGGTTGCCGGTCAGGCGCTGGTTTCGGCCGTGCGAACGGTCGATCCGGAATTCAAGGTCCACTCGTTGCACGGGTATTTCCTGCGTCCGGGCAATCCCTTCGCGCCGACCGTCTACCTCGTCGACCGCATCCGGGACGGCCGGTCGTTCGTCACGCGCCGTGTCACCGGTGTGCAGGACGGCAAGGCGATCTTCACGATGTCCGCGTCTTTTCACACCGAGGACGCGGGCATCGAACATCAGGACACGATGCCCGATGTGCCTGCGCCCGAGGACATTCCCGATCCCGAGTCGGTACTCACCCCCGAACGGCAGTGGTTGCTGCGCGAGTGGGGGCACTACGACATCCGTGTGCTGCCCGACGATCTCGTGGTGCGGCGGCCGGGTTCGGCGTCGCAGCAACAGGTGTGGTTCCGGTATCGCGAGCGGTTGCCCGATGATGCGGTCATCCACGTGTGCACGCTCGCGTACATGAGCGACATGACGCTTCTGGGATCCTCCAAGGTGATTCATCCCGATGAGCCGACCCAGACGGCGTCCCTGGACCATGCGATGTGGTTCCTGCGGCCGTTCCGCGCCGACGAATGGCTGCTCTACGACCAGACCTCGCCTTCGGCGGGATTCGGGCGCGCGCTGACGCAGGGGCGAATCTTCGACCGTGCCGGAAACATGGTTGCCGCGGTTGTGCAGGAAGGTCTGACCCGCAGGCTGCGCGACTGACCTTGTTACCGGAACAGTCCACCGGACGGCGATTCCCGCTTCTCGTATGCTCGGCGACGTGAATCAGCCGACGATTGGTGTCCTTGCGCTACAGGGTGACGTGCGTGAACATTTCTCCGCGCTCGCCGAATGCGGTGCGAAACCGGTTGGCGTGCGGCGTGTATCGGAGTTCGATGCCATCGACGGACTCGTCATTCCGGGCGGTGAGTCGACCGCCATCAGCAGGCTGCTAACCGTCTTCGATCTCTTGGAACCACTGCGCAAGCGGCTACGCGACGGTCTGCCTGCGTTCGGCTCCTGCGCGGGGATGATCATGCTGGCCTCCGAGGTCCTCGATACCCGGCCCGACGCAGAGCACCTCGACGGCATCGATATGACTGTGCGGCGAAATGCATTCGGGCGGCAGGTCGATTCGTTCGAGACCGACCTCGACTTCGCAGGCATAGAAGGCGGTCCGATGCGCGCGGTGTTCATCCGGGCGCCCTGGGTGGAGCGGGCGGGGAGCGGGGTCGAAGTCTTGGCGACGGTGCCGCACGGCCCGGCGGCGGGCCGCATCGTCGCAGTCCGGCAACGCAGTGTTCTTGCGACCTCGTTTCACCCCGAAGTGACCGGTGATTTGCGAGTGCACAAACTGTTTACCGACATCGTCCGAAAAGGCTGATCGCCGCGGCGCGTAAACTGGTCGAGTTGTCAATCGAGGAATCGATCCGACGGAAGTACGGAAGTAAGGACGTAACGCATGAGCGGCCATTCCAAATGGGCCACCACCAAGCACAAGAAGGCCGTTATCGACGCTCGGCGCGGTAAGGCCTTCGCGAAGCTGATCAAGAACATCGAGGTGGCGGCGCGTACGGGTGGCGGCGATCCGACGGGCAACCCGACGCTCTACGACGCGATCCAGAAGGCGAAGAAGACTTCCGTCCCGAACGACAACATCGAGCGGGCTCGCAAGCGCGGCGCAGGTGAAGAAGCCGGCGGCGCCGACTGGCAGACGATCATGTACGAGGGCTACGGCCCCAACGGTGTCGCCGTGCTGATCGAATGCCTCACCGACAACCGCAACCGCGCTGCCGGGGAGGTGCGCGTGGCGATGACCCGCAACGGCGGCAACATGGCCGACCCAGGTTCGGTCGCCTATCTGTTCGCCCGCAAGGGTGTCGTGGTCCTCGACAAGAACGACCTCACCGAAGACGACGTGCTGACGGCAGTGCTCGAAGCCGGGGCAGAAGACGTCAACGATCTCGGTGAATCATTCGAGGTCGTCAGCGAGCCGACCGACCTGGTCGCTGTCCGCAGTGCTCTCCAGGAAGCCGGAATCGACTACGACTCGGCCGAGGCGAGCTTCCAGGCTTCGGTCAGCGTGCCGGTCGACGCCGACGGCGCCCGCAAGGTGTTCAAGCTGATCGACGCCCTCGAGGACTGTGACGACGTCCAGAACGTCTACACGAACGTCGACGTCTCCGACGACGTTCTGGCCGAGCTCGACGCGTAGCGGCTTCGGCCGTGTCGTAGCCGTACTTTGTCACCACCTCCCGCTAAGCTCTCGAACAGCTGTTCGTAGCGAAGGGAGCGCGGGTGCGCGTGATGGGTGTGGACCCAGGGCTCACGCGGTGTGGGCTGAGTTTGATCGAAAGCGGCAAAGGTCGCGAAGTGACGGCGCTCGACGTCGACGTCGTCCGCACACCCGCGGATATGGACCTGGCGCGGCGCCTGCTGCTGATTGCCGACGCCGCCGAGTATTGGATGGACACCCACAAGCCGAACGCTGTGGCAATCGAGCGCGTGTTTTCGCAGCTCAACGTGCGAACCGCGATGGGTACCGCGCAGGCGGGCGGCGTGATTGCGCTTGCTGCGGCGCGGCGGGACATTCCGGTGACGTTTCACACGCCGAGCCAGGTGAAGTCCTCGGTGACCGGAAACGGCGCGGCCGACAAGAACCAGGTCACCGCGATGGTGACCCGTATTCTCGGGCTGCAGACGAAACCGACTCCCGCTGACGCCGCCGATGCGCTGGCACTGGCGATCTGCCATTGCTGGCGGGCGCCGATGCTGGAGCGCATGGCAGCAGCGGAAGCTGCTGCGGCAGAACAGAAACGACGGTACGGGGCGCGGCTCGCGCAGGTCCGCAAGGAGGCGAAAGTCAAATGATCGCATCGATTCGCGGCGAGGTGCTCGAGATCGCGCTCGACCATTGCGTCATCGAGGCCGCCGGTGTCGGCTACCGGCTCAACGCCACACCGGCCACGCTCGGGACCTTGCACCGCGGCGACGAAGCGCGACTCGTCACGGCGATGATCGTCCGCGAGGACTCGATGACGCTCTTCGGGTTCGCGGATACCGAGTCGCGGGACTTGTTCGGGCTGTTGCAGACGGTGTCGGGTGTCGGGCCACGTCTGGCGATGGCGGTGCTCGCGGTCCTCGAACCCGAGGCGCTGAGGAAAGCGCTCGCGGAAGGCAACCACACGGCGTTGATGCGGGTACCCGGGATCGGCAAGCGCGGCGCCGAGCGGCTGGTCGTCGAACTGCGCGACAAAGTGGAAGCTGTTCCGGTGCAGGCACATCCGGACGCGCCGGTGCCTGTCGTCGGGCCGGTGCGCGATCACATCGTCGAGGCGCTCACCGGACTCGGCTTTCCCGCCAAGCAGGCCGAGCAGGCGACCGATACTGTTCTCTCCGAAGAACCCGATGCGACGACGTCGTCCGCACTGCGCTCGGCACTCGCACTGTTGGGTAGGAAACGGTGAGTGTGGACCACGAATCACAAGTGACACCAACATTTTTGACGTCGGACGCCGACGTCGAAGTCAGCCTGCGACCGAAGTCGCTCGACGATTTCATCGGTCAGCCCCGCGTACGCGAGCAACTGCAACTCGTGCTCCACGGTGCCAAGATGCGTGGCGGCACTCCCGATCACATACTGCTGTCCGGTCCACCCGGGCTCGGTAAGACCAGCATGGCGATGATCATCGCTGCCGAACTCGGATCGTCCCTTCGCCTGACCTCCGGACCGGCGTTGGAGCGCGCCGGCGACCTCGCCGCGATGCTCAGCAATCTCGTCGAGGGCGATGTGCTGTTCATCGACGAGATTCACCGCATCGCGCGGCCCGCCGAGGAAATGCTCTACCTCGCCATGGAGGACTTCAGAGTCGACGTCGTCGTCGGCAAGGGGCCCGGAGCGACGTCGATTCCGCTGGAGGTTGCACCGTTTACGCTGGTCGGGGCCACGACGCGCTCCGGGGCGCTCACCGGTCCACTACGGGACCGGTTCGGCTTCACCGCCCACATGGACTTCTACGAGCCTGCCGAGTTGGAGCTGATCCTTGCGCGCTCGGCCAGAATTCTCGGCGTTGCATTGCGTGACGACGCTGCCGCCGAGATCGCGGGCCGGTCGCGCGGTACGCCGCGTATCGCCAACCGCCTTCTTCGGCGTGTCCGTGACTATGCGGAGGTTCGCGTCGACGGTGTCATCACACGGGACACGGCGAGGGCCGCGCTCACGGTGTACGACGTGGACCGACTCGGTCTCGACAGGCTGGACCGCTCGGTGCTCAGCGCGCTGATCCGCAGTTTCGGCGGCGGACCGGTCGGTGTGTCGACGCTCGCCGTAGCGGTGGGGGAGGAACCGGCGACTGTCGAAGAGGTTTGCGAACCGTTTCTCGTTCGTGCGGGCATGATTGCGCGCACGCCGCGTGGCCGTGTTGCGACCGCCACAGCCTGGGAGCATCTGGGCCTCGTCCCGCCGCCGGACCTGGCCATCGGCGGTATCGAAGTGCGTGCGAGCGAGCCCCAACTGGACCTGTTCGAGTAGGTCTGCACGGGCGCGACGAAACGATCTTCACCTGTTAGTGGCAGACTGGTGTACCGCCGTGGGTCCAACTTGGCCCCCGCATCGCTTCTACCTGCTGAGGACTGACTGCCACGATGGAAAACCTGCTCTTTCCCCTTCTGCTCGTCGCCCTGCTCGTGCCGATGTTCCTCGCGATGCGGCGGCAGAAGAAAGAGATGCAGAGCACCGCGCAAATGCAGACTCTGCTCCAGGTCGGCGACCGCGTGATGATGTCGAGCGGAATTCAGGGAATCGTTGTGGAGCTCGACGACGAAACCGTCGATCTCGAGATCGCAGTCGACGTGATCACGACCTGGTCGCGTGCCGCGGTCAAGGAGGTCGTCAAGGAGGACGTCGACGTCCAGGACGAGGTCGTTGCCGACGACGCCACGCCGGCGGTCGAGGAGTCGGCGTCGGACACAGAACGCCGCCTGAACAAAGACTGACAGCTGGTTTTCGTCCGCGCGGCAGCAAACCCTGTGCCGTGCGGTCCACCAACGCGACCAATACCGCATGTACTGAGGAGATAAACGGACCGTGTCACCTTCCCAAGGATCGGTGCGTTCAGGGCGCTTGCTGGCCGTCTTTGCGGTGCTTGTGGGTGTTGTGTACGCGTTGGTCTTCTTCACCGGAGACGGCTCACCCACTCCCAAGCTCGGCATCGACCTACAGGGCGGCACCCGAGTCACACTGACCGCGCGCACCCCCGACGGCGGCGCACCGAGCCAGGATTCGTTGAAGCAGGCCCAGCAGATCATCGAGACCCGCGTCAACGGCCTCGGCGTCTCGGGGTCGGAAGTGCTGATCGACGGCGACAACCTCATCATCACGGTCCCGGGCGACGACAGCTCCCAGGCAAGGTCGCTCGGCCAGACGGCACGGCTGTACATCCGCCCGGTGCTGCAAGCTGCGGGACCGTCGCAGCCCGCGACCGAGCAGCCACAGCAACCCGCGACCACCGGTAACCCTGCGCCCGCGACCGAGCAGCCGCCCGCTCAGGAGCCTGCGCAACCGCAGTCGCGAATTTTCCCGGTCGAGGAGCCGACCGGTCCGGAGCCGACGCCGACAGGCGATCAGCCTGCGCCTTCGACAGCTCCGACCCCCGCTGCGCCGACCACCCCGGCCGATTCGGACGAGCTGACGGGTCCCGATCAGATCGCCAAGGAGATCGAAGCTGCCAAGCAGCAGCGACAGAGCGACGATCCCGCGGTCCAGGAGAAGGCACTCGCGGAGCTCGATTGCAGTAAGCCCGATCCGCTGCAGGGCAACGACGATCCGGCCAAGTCGCTCGTGGCGTGCGGCGAAGACGGCGGAAAGTACCTGCTGGCGCCGAGCATCATCGACGGCCAGGAGATCGACGACGCTGCGTCGCGGTTCGACCAGAACCAGGCCAAGAACGTCGTCACGCTCGACTTCAACTCGACTGCGAGCGAGACCTGGGCGACGTTCACCCGCGAGAACATCAACAAGCAAGCAGCGTTCGTGCTCGACTCGAAGGTCGTCAGCGCGCCCGTGATTCGAAGCGCAACCCCGGCAGGTAGTTCGACCGAGATTTCGGGCGATTTCTCCGCGGCCGGCGCAAAGAGCCTCGCGAACACCCTCAAGTACGGATCGCTGCCGCTCTCGTTCTCGTCGTCCGAAGCCGAGACCGTGTCTGCGTCGCTCGGCCTCGCGTCGCTGAAGGCGGGCCTGCTCGCGGGTGCGATCGGCCTGCTCGCGGTGCTGATCTACTGCCTGGTCTACTACCGCATGCTCGGCCTGCTGACGGCGTTGTCGCTGGTGCTGTCGGGCGTCATGGTCTATGGCCTGCTCGTGCTGCTCGGCCGCTGGATCGGGTTCACGCTCGACCTCGCCGGCATCGCCGGTTTGATCATCGGTATCGGCATGACCGCCGACTCGTTCGTCGTCTTCTTCGAACGAATAAAGGACGAAATGCGTGAGGGCCGAAGTTTCCGGTCCGCTGTGCCGCGCGGTTGGGCACGCGCAAAGCGCACGATTCTGTCCGGCAACGCGGTCAGCTTCATCGCGGCCGCCGTGCTGTACGTCCTTGCCGTCGGCCAGGTCCGCGGTTTCGCCTTCACTCTCGGCCTGACCACGATCCTCGACGTCGCGGTCGTCTTCCTCGTCACGTGGCCGTTGGTGTCGATGGCATCGCGGTCGACATTCTGGTCGAAGCCGAGCATCAACGGCCTCGGAGCTGTGCAGCAGGTTGCGAAGGAACGTAGAGCCCTCGCCGCCGGCACCAGCGCAAAGGAGCTCTGACCATGACCGAGTCGACTATCGCTGACGCTGACATCGACCAGAATGCCCAGCCGAAGCACAGCTTCCTGTCGCGGTTGTACACCGGCACAGGCGCCTTCGATGTCGTCGGCCGCAGGCGGTTCTACTACCTCCTGACCGGCGTGATCGTGCTGATCTGCTTGCTCAGCATCGTCTTCCGCGGCTTCACCCTCGGCATCGACTTCGAGGGCGGCTCAAAGATTCAGCTGCCCGCGGCAGGTGCCAGCACGGAACGCGTCGAAGAGGTCTACGCCCAGACGCTCGGCGAGGACCCCGTCTCGGTCCAGACCGTGGGCTCGGGATCCAGCGAAACGATCCAGATTCGTTCGGTTGCGCTCGACGCGGATCAGACGAATCGTTTGACGAACGCCCTGTTCGCGGAGTTCCAGCCGAAGGACAGGGACGGCAAGGCAAATCCGAACGAGATCAGTACCTCCGACGTCAGTGAGACGTGGGGCGGTCAGATCACGCGCAAGGCTTTGATTGCGCTCGCGGTGTTCCTCGTGCTCGTGACTGTTTACATCGCGGTTCGCTTCGAGCGCGACATGGCGATTGCCGCGCTGTCCGCGCTGTTCTTCGATATGGCGGTTACCGCGGGCGTCTATTCGATCGTCGGGTTCGAAGTCACGCCCGCGACGGTCATCGGCATGCTGACGATTCTCGGATTCTCGCTGTACGACTCGGTCGTCGTCTTCGACAAGGTCGAGGAAAATACCCGTGGTGTGCTGCACCTGAAGAAGAAGACTTACGCCGAGCAAGCGAACCTTGCGATCAACCAGACCCTCATGCGGTCGATCAACACCACGCTCATCGGCGTGCTGCCGGTGATCGGATTGATGGTCATTGCGGTGTGGCTGCTAGGGGTCGGCACCCTGAAGGACTTAGCCTTGGTCCAACTCGTCGGCATGATCGTCGGCGCGTATTCGTCGATCTTCTTCGCGACGCCGTTGCTGGTGTCGATCAAGGAGCGGTGGGGACCAGTGGCCGGACACACCAAAAAGGTGCTCGCTCGCCGGGACACGCTCGAATCGAAGGGGTCTGCGAAGGAACCCGCGGAGATCGTGGCGTCCGGATCGGGCGTCGCGTCGTCGACTACCACGACTCTTCGGAAGGCAGCTCCTGCGGACACTCCGCGACCAGGGAGCAGGCCGACCGGAAAGCGACACAAGAAGAGGCGCTGAACAACGATGCGACCGGAGCAACGGGGCTTTGCACGAAAGCGGATCTCGATCGTCGGCATCTTGGCCGCAGGCGCTCTTGCTGCGGGCCTGTTGACCAGCTGTTCGGATGATGAGCAGGTGCCGTCGATCGGTTATCTGATCGACAACCCGATCACCACCTACAACGGAAATACGATCGACGGGGCGTACAGCGGTGCCGCGCAGGCGTTCCCGCGGGTGTTGACCGGGATGTCGTATATCGGGCCGCAGGGCGATCCGGTCGCCAATCCCGATTTCGGCACCGCGAACGAGGTTCCCGGCGGCGAGGCGAACGTACTGACCATCCAGTACCGCCTCAACAACGCGGCGGTGTACTCCGACGGCGTGCCGACCTCCTGCGAGGATCTCGTGCTTGCGTGGGCGGCACTGTCGGGAAAGTTCACCAAGGCCGATGACGAAGGCCGCTTGGTGCCGATGTTCAACGCGGGCGCGCGACCTGGGTACTCGGACATCGAGCGAGTCGACTGCCAACCGGGTTCCAAGGATGCAACAGTCGTTTTCCGCCCGGGCCGCAAGTTCGTCGATTGGAAGTCGTTGTTCTCGGCAACCGAGGTGATGCCGGCGCACATCGCGACGCAGGCTGCGGGTGTCGGCAGTATCGCCACAGTGGTCCAGTCCGGAGACAACGAGGCGGTGGGCAAGGTCGCGGACTTCTGGAACAACGGCTGGAAGTTGAAGCCGAACGAGATCGATCCGTCCGTGTTCGTGTCGTCCGGTCCGTACCGCGTCGAATCTTTCAGCGAGAGTGGCGAGTTGGTGCTCGTCGAGAACGACAAGTGGTGGGGTGCGAAGCCCGCGACTCCGCGAATCGTCGTATTCGGTAAAGGCGCGGACGTCCTGGACGAGATCGATTCCGGCGCGGTCGACGTGATCGACATCGGCGCGAACTCGGTGGCGGACCTGCCGCTCGACGGCCTGAAGGCCACCAACATGCCGTCGCGCAGCACCGAACAACTCGTTCTCGGTACGGGCGGGGTCTTCGCATCGGCCGATATGCGCAAGGCGCTGGCATTGTGCTCGCCGCGCCAGAAGCTGTACGACGACGTCGGCCATCCTGACTACAAGCCCGAGGCAGGGCTCGGATCCGGCGTTCTCAACTCGCGCATCGTGTCCCAGGACTCGCTCATGTATGGCCCAGCTTCCGTAGAAGGCGGAAAGTATCCTGGCGCGGATGTTCCGGCTGCACAGGGTGCGGTAGCTGCCTCCGGCGCTCAGGCGCCGACCGTGCGGATCGGCTACCTCGCTCCGGATGAGCGCCGTGCCGAGACTGTCAAAGCCATCGCCGATGCGTGCGGGCCTGCCGGAATCAAAGTCGAGGACGTTTCCTCGCCGACATTCGCACCGACGGCTCTGCTCGAAGGGCAGGTCGATGCGGTACTCGGAGGTACGGCGTCGGTGAGCGGGCCCGCGGGCAGCATGTTGAACGGTCCGTCGCTGAGCGCGCTGCGCAGCGGCAGCGCGACCAATTACGGTCGATTCACGAATCCGCGGTACGACCAGATCGTCGACCAGCTGTTGACGGATCCGGCGACGCAGGCACAACTGAATTTGTCGGTCGAAGCCGAAGCGTTGCTGTGGAGCGAGATGCCGTCGATTCCGCTGTTCGATGTGCCGCGAACCGTGGCCTTTGCCGACGGGCTCGATGCCGGCATCGCCAATCCGACGAGGTCGGGAGCAGGCTGGAACATGGACCGTTGGGTCCTGCATTCATGACGGCTGCCGGCGACGCGGTCGGGAAACTGACCCGCTGGGTCGATGATTTCCCGGCGCCCGGAATTCGGTTCGCTGATCTGACGCCGGTTTTCGCCGACCACGACGGCTTTCGTGCGGTCATCGACGCGTTGCGCGCCATCGCGCCGGACACCGAACTTGTGGCGGGTATCGATGCGCGCGGCTTCCTCCTCGCGTCGGGCGTTGCGGTCGGCAAGGGCTGTGGTGTCCTGGCGGTCCGAAAGGGCGGCAAGCTGCCACCACCGGTGCTGTCGCGAGAGTACGACCTCGAATACGGCACCGCACGCCTGGAAATTCCCGCAGACGGGATCGACATCCAGGGAAAGCGAGTGCTGTTGATAGACGACGTACTCGCCACCGGAGGCACCATCGTCGCCGCTGCGGAGCTACTGACAGAAGCCGGCGCGCATGTGGTGGCCACCGCAGTCGTGCTCGAATTGTCAGCCCTGCAGGGCAGGAAAAAGATCGGCGGTCGCAGCGAGTTGGGTGAGCTGACCGCACTGGTACAGATCTGACGACTAAAGTTGTATGAATGGCCCTGCGGCGCAGCTCTTGCGCCAATGCCGAAGCGGTGCCGATGAGGAGGTGACGACGTGACTCAGCATCTGGACAGCACGAATCTGAACAACACCGATGCGCAACAGGCGCCGAGCGCCGGGAAGTCGCCCGACCCCAAGCCGGCCGACGCGGAGACGGCTTCTCCGCCGCCCGTTCCGACATCCGCGTCGCGACGGGTCCGAGCTCGGTTGGCACGCCGGATCACGGCGCAGCGCAATGCGATAAAACCCGAGCTCGAGCCGCTTGTCGCGGTCCACAGGGAGCTGCATCCGAAGGCGAATCTCGGGCTGTTACAGCGCGCGTACGACACCGCCGACGAGCGGCACATGGGGCAACTGCGCAAGTCCGGAGATCCGTACATAACCCATCCGCTGGCCGTTGCGACGATTCTCGCCGAACTCGGCATGGACACGATTACTTTGGTGGCGGCTCTGCTGCACGACACCGTCGAAGACACGGGCTACACCCTCGCGCAGCTGACCGACGAATTCGGTGACGAGGTCGCGCACCTGGTCGACGGCGTCACCAAGTTGGACAAGGTCAACCTCGGCAATGCGGCCGAAGGCGAGACCATCCGCAAGATGATCATCGCCATGGCCCGTGACCCCCGCGTGCTCGTGATCAAGGTCGCCGACCGGTTGCACAACATGCGGACCATGCGCTTTCTCCCACCCGAGAAGCAGTCGCGCAAGGCGAAGGAAACGCTGGAAGTCATTGCGCCGCTGGCTCATCGGCTCGGTATGGCGACGGTCAAGTGGGAACTCGAAGACCTATCCTTCGCGATCCTGCACCCAAAGAAGTACGACGAGATCGTGCGGCTGGTTGCCGATCGTGCGCCGTCGCGCGACACGTATTTGGCCAAGGTCCGCGCCGAGATCAACGCGACGCTGTCGGCGTCGAAAATCACCGCGGTGGTCGAAGGGCGCCCGAAGCACTACTGGTCGATCTATCAGAAGATGATCGTGAAGGGCCGCGACTTCGACGACATTCATGATCTGGTCGGCGTACGAATCCTGTGCGACGAACTCCGGGACTGCTATGCGGCGGTCGGCGTCGTGCACTCGCTGTGGCAGCCGATGGCGGGGCGCTTCAAGGACTACATCGCGCAGCCGCGGTACGGGGTGTACCAGTCGCTGCACACCACGGTGATCGGGCCCGAGGGCAAACCTCTGGAGGTGCAGATCCGCACGACGGACATGCACCGGACCGCCGAATTCGGCATCGCCGCGCACTGGCGGTACAAGGAGACCAAGGGCAAGCACTCGGGTGACGCCGCTGAGGTCGACGACATGGCATGGATGCGGCAACTGCTCGACTGGCAGCGTGAGGCCGCGGATCCCGGCGAGTTCCTCGAGTCGCTGCGCTACGACCTTGCGGTCAAAGAGATCTTCGTCTTCACGCCGAAGGGTGACGTCGTCACCCTGCCGGCCGGGTCGACGCCGATCGACTTCGCGTACGCGGTCCATACCGAGGTCGGGCACAGGTGCATCGGCGCCCGCGTGAACGGTCGGCTGGTGGCGTTGGAGCGCGAACTAGAGAACGGCGAGGTCGTCGAGGTGTTCACCTCGAAGGCCGTCAACGCGGGACCGAGCCGCGACTGGCAATCGTTCGTGGTGTCACCGCGGGCGAAGGCGAAGATTCGGCAGTGGTTCGCGAAAGAACGTCGCGAAGAAGCGCTCGAGGCCGGCAAGGATGCGATCGGCAAGGAGGTCCGCCGTGTCGGACTGCCATTGCAGCGCTTGATGAATGCCGAGTCGATGTCGGCGATCGCACACGAACTTCGGTACGTCGACGTCTCTGCGCTGTATGCGGCGGTGGGGGAGCGGAACGTATCCGCCCAGCACGTCGTGCAGCGTTTGGTTGTGCAACTCGGCGGCCTCGGTGACGTCGAGGAGGAGCTTGCCGAGCGGTCGACGCCGTCGACCACGCACGCGCGCCCACGTTCGACCGGCGACGCGGGTGTTCTCGTGCCCGGCGCACCCGGAACGGTCGCCAAGCTCGCCAAGTGTTGCACGCCCGTACCAGGTGACGAGATTCTGGGCTTCGTCACGCGCGGCGGCGCCGTGTCCGTGCACCGGACCGACTGCACCAATGCGAAGTCGCTGCGCGAGCAGGAAGAACGCATCATCGAAGTCGAATGGGCGCCGTCGCCGTCGTCGGTCTTCCTCGTTGCGATCCAGATCGAAGCGCTCGATCGGCATCGACTGCTCTCCGACGTCACGAAGGTGCTTGCCGACGAGCGGGTCAACATCCTGTCGGCGTCGGTCACCACGTCGGGTGATCGTGTCGCAGTCAGCAAATTCACCTTCGAGATGGGTGATCCCAAGCACCTCGGGCACGTACTCAACGTCGTCCGCAACGTGGAAGGCGTGTACGACGTCTACCGCGTGACCTCTGCGGCGTAGCTCGGCCGACGTCGGCCGAGCTGCCGGAGTTCGACGACGCGATCCACTTCTCCGTTTGCCGATGGAGAAGTGGACCGCAGCTGGTCGACCGTTGTCAGTAGTCCACGGTTACGGATGTGATGTCGGCAGGTAGAACCGGCTTTCCGTCAGCGGCGCCGCCCGGACCCGGAACGATTCCGCCTGCGCCGATCTTGTCGAGGGTCGCAAGGCCGGGTTCGTCGATGGTGCCGAAGATCGTGTAGTCCGGCGGGAACTGCGAATCTCCGAACACGAGGAAGAACTGGCTGCCGTTCGTGTTCGTGCCCGCACCGCTGTTGGCCATCGCCACGACGCCGCGCTTGTACAGGTCGCCCTTGGCGAACTCGCCCTCGTTCTTCGGCACCGGGTACTCGTCGTTGAACTGGTACCCGGGGGAGCCTGTTCCGGTTCCCGTCGGGTCGCCACACTGCAACAGCTTGGCGGTCGGGCTGTCGACGAGCCGGTGGCACGTGGTGTTGTCGAAGAAACCCTGACTTGCGAGGCTGAGGAAGCTGTTCACCGTGCACGGCGACTTCACGTTGTCGAGGGTGAGTCCGATGGGACCCTGCGCCGTTTCGATGCTCGCGGTGACCACCTCGGTGGTCTCCTCGCCGTCGGTACTCGGCGGCGCGACCTCTCGGGCCGGAGGCTGCTGACTGGGCGGATATGCGCAGCCAGTGGCTGGGCTGACAATGGACGGAATGGCAGCTGCCTCGTCGTCGCTGCCCTTGGTGAGTACGTAGACGAGGGCAATTCCCGCTACGAGCACCACAACGCCGACGACCGAACCGGCGATGGTGAGTTGCTTTCGCTGGCGCGCTTTCTGTGCGCGTCGCTCGAGCTGGCGCTCCAATTTGCGCTTCGCCGCCTCACGTCGCTGTTCATTGGTTGGCACTACTGTCGTCCTCCCTGGTCCATTCGTCATTCGGGAACTGCTACTGGCAGTTCGACCGAGGTATGAGTTTGCCATCCATACCTGAGACAGGCCTTACTGGCCGTCTCTGGGCGCGCCGAAACCCATAGTCGTTGGACTACGGTGGCGCCCTCGAGGGAAGCTTGTTCATCGTGAGCACGCCAAGTACCTTCTCCGGCCCCAAGGGCATCCCCGATTACGCACCGCCGTCGTCGGCAGAGTTCGTCGCGGTCCGCGACGGCCTGACCCGCGCAGCACGACTCGCCGGCTACGGGCACATCGAGTTGCCGATCTTCGAAGACACCGGACTGTTCGCGCGGGGCGTCGGTGAATCCACGGACGTGGTGAGCAAAGAGATGTACACCTTTGCCGATCGCGGCGGCAGAAGCGTGACACTGCGCCCGGAGGGCACTGCGGGTGTCATGCGCGCGGTCATAGAGCATGGCCTGGATCGCGGTGTACTCCCGGTGAAGGTCACTTACGCGGGTCCGTTCTTTCGCTACGAACGACCGCAGGCAGGCCGCTACCGGCAACTGCAGCAAGTGGGTGTCGAAGCGATCGGCATCGACGATCCTGCATTGGACGCCGAGGTCATCGCTGTTGCAGACGCGGGATTCCGTGGTTTGGGGCTGACCGGGTTCAGGCTCGAAATCACGTCGCTCGGCGACGACACGTGCCGACCGCAGTATCGAGAGCTGTTGCAGGAGTTCCTGTTCGAGCTCGATCTGGATCCGGAGACGCGCAAGCGCGCCGAGCTCAACCCGCTGCGCGTTCTCGATGACAAGCGGCCGGAAGTCCGCGCGCTGACTGCTGACGCGCCCCTGATGATCGATCACCTGTCGGAAACCGCGAAGGCGCACTTCGACGAGGTGCTCGGGCATCTCGACGCAATGAACGTGCCCTATGTGATCAACCCGCGGATGGTGCGCGGGCTCGACTACTACACCAAGACGACCTTCGAATTCGTGCACGACGGACTCGGCGCACAGTCCGGAATCGGTGGCGGTGGTCGCTACGACGGCCTGATGGCTCAGCTGGGCGGACAACCACTTTCGGGCATCGGCTTCGGGCTCGGCGTCGACCGCACGATTCTCGCGCTCGCCGCCGAAGGCAAGTCGGCCGGCAACCCAGCGCGGTGCGACGTGTTCGGCGTGCCCCTCGGCGACGCGGCCAAATCGAAGCTTGTCGCGATCGCCGCACAGCTACGCGCCGAGGGCATCAGCGTCGACCTCGCCTACGGTGGCCGCGGCGTCAAGGGCGCGATGAAGGCTGCGGACCGGTCGGGCGCCACAATCGCGCTCGTACTCGGTGAACGAGATATTGCGGACGGGACGATCGGCGTGAAAGATCTGAGTACTGGCGTGCAACACCAGGTTTCGCTCGACCAGATCGTCACGAATGTAGGAGACCTACTTGCCGATCGATGATGGGTCGCCGACCGCTGTCAAGATCTCGCTCGACTTCGCACCGACTGAACTGATAGACCGAAGGCTGCGCCGCGTGGCTTTGGTATCGGCGGAAGTCGGTCTGGCGGTCGGGCTCGTGAGCGCAATCTTCGTGCGCTGGCAGGTCGCAGTCGTGATCGCCGTGGTGGTCGGTGCTCCGGTGGCCATCTTTGCGTACTTCATGTCGCGCCGGCGGATGTGGCTTGCGGGCACGGTCGTGCATTCGACGCGCGCATTTTCGACGCGTCGCCTCGACCTCGCACATACTGTGACGGCCGAACTGCTGGTGCGGATCGCCCGGTTCAACCAGGTCAGCGTGTTGCTCAGTGACGGGTCGACGTCGGTGACCGTGCTGCTCGCGATCTACCTCGATGCCGCGGGTCGCGAACTCGAACCGTTGCCGCTGCGCAAGCTGGCGGACGCGCTTGCGACGAGCGAGTTGGTCGCCGCGGCCGCGGTGTCGTCGGTGCTGCTGCAACAACTTCGAGCAGAGGCGCGCGACGCGGTGCTCGGCGAGCGCCCGCTGTATCAGGCGATGGCGCTCGCTCGCGATTCCGGTCGATCGGGTCTTACGGCGTTGACCGATGCGGAAGTGGCCGCTCTGGTCAACTGACCTAAAGTGGCGATCGAACGCAGTTCGCTACCGGGGGAGATGTTGTGACCGATTCGCCAGTGACCGTTACCGTGACCGGGGCCTCCGGCCAGATCGCGTATGGACTGCTGTTTCGAATCGCGGGTGGGGCCATGCTCGGCGCCGACGCGCCGATCCGCCTCCGGTTGCTCGAGATTCCCGCTGCGGTCGGGGCGCTCGAAGGCGTGGCGATGGAGCTCGAGGACGGGGCCTACCCGCTCCTGACGTCGATCGACATCACCGACGATGCCGGCGTGGCGTTCGACGGCGCCGACATCGCGATGCTCGTCGGTGCCCGGCCCCGGACCAAGGGCATGGAGCGGTCCGACTTGCTCTCGGCGAACGGTGCGATCTTCACTGCCGCGGGCGCGGCGATCAATGCGGCTGCGGCGGACGACATCAAGGTCCTCGTCGTCGGCAATCCTGCAAACACGAACGCGATGATTGCGATGAACAATGCGCCCGACGTCCCGCGGTCGCGATTCACTGCCCTGACGCGCCTCGACCACAATCGGGCAATCGCGCAGTTGGCGAAGAAGACCGGCGCCCCGGCGTCGGTGATCCGGCGGGCTTCCATCTGGGGCAATCACTCGAATACGCAGTACCCGGACATTTTTCACGCGACGATCGCCGACCGGCCTGCTCTCGACGTGGTGGGCGACGAAAACTGGCTGGTCGACGACTTCATCCCCACTGTCCAAGAACGCGGCACAGCGATCATCAAGACGCGCGGTGCTTCGTCTGCGGCGAGCGCTGCGAACGCCGCGATCAACCATGTCCGCGACTGGGTGCGGGGGACACCCGACGGCGACTGGGTGTCGATGGCTGTGTGCTCGGACGGCTCCTACGATGTACCCGAAGGGCTTGTCTCGTCGTTCCCGGTCACGTGCGCGGGTGGTGAGTACACGATCGTCCCAGGTTTGGATATCAACGAATTCTCGCGCACGCGCATCGATGCGAGCGTTGCCGAATTGACTCACGAACGCGATGCGGTCCGTCAGCTGGGCTTCATCGGCCCAGCCTGACGGTCCTGCTCACACGTCGTTTTCGTCCAGTTCGTCGGGATCTTCGGCACCGAGCACAGGCGAGACCACCGTGCCGAGGTCGCCGATGACGTCTGTCCGGTTGATGGCGTCGACCAGGTAGGTCGGCGTGGATCGTTGGAGCTCGTTCTCGCCGACGCGCTGGGGCATCATCGGCGGCATCATGCCGCCCATCCCCATGCCGCCGGCGGCGGCGGCCATGGTCGCGCTCGACGTTCCCGCGGTGGTGGCTGTCGACGGTCTGTCCGCGCCCTGACCACTCGAACCGACGACACCCTGTACCGGGCGGGCATGCGTGCCCCCACCGGTTCCGGACCCGACACCGGGCGCGGCGAGACCGATGCCGCCACCGGTGTTTCCGCCGCCGGGGCCCGTCGATCCGCCGCTGGGTCCGGCGGAGTGTGTCGTCGCGAGGCCCGGGCTGTCGGCCGATGTCGTCGCGGCATGCGTGGCCGCTGTTCCGGCCTCGACAAGCTTCTCCAACCCACTCGTGACGGTCGAAACGAGCGGCTTACCAACGCTTTCCAACAGTGTCGATGCGATCGCGAACGGCGACGGACCCGTCGCACCGGTGTTGGCGTTCGGACCGGCCGGAACCGGCACGGGCTCCGACAGTCCACTCATGCGCGCCGTGTGTCCGCCCAGCTCGGCGCGCGTCTGTGCGACAACCTCGATTGCTTGCGAGATGTGTTCTGCCGCAGCGGTCATCATCAGCATTTGGCCCGGCGGTGTGAGGATGAGCGGTGCAGCGGCAACGGCGCTCGTCGCGAACGATTCGGCGATGAGCGCCAGTTTCGCGTTGCCGCGCTGCACAGTTGCGGCGGCGTCCTGCGTGACCGTCGAGATGTCGTTCCCACGCTGGACGACCTCTTCACCGCTGCCCTGTGCTTGCCTGCCCTGCGCCTGCGCGTTCTGTGCCGCTTCGCTTTGCCACAGTTGGTCGAGGACCTTGAGGCCTCCCATGCCCACTTGCATGGCGGTGTCTATCAGGCCCGACGACTGCTGCAAAAGTGCCGTCGGATCGAGGGAACCGAGTACGCCCGACCCGAAGCCGCTGGCGAGGTCCGTGATCGGCTTCAGAAGCTGGTCCACTCCCGGGAGAGCCGGCAGGCCTTGGCCGGACAGCAACGCGTCGAGCGGGTTCGGCGGGAGCTGCGGGAGCGCTGGCAGCTGCGGCAGGCCGAGACCCGGAATCGTCGGCAGTTGCGGGAGCGGAAGATCGAGAAACGGGCCGAGCGGCGATCTCTGCAACGCCTCGAGAACGGTCTGCTGGTGGGCGACCTCGGGCATGGCTCGATCTTCGGTCTGCACGTCCGAGGTCATGCCTGCTGCCCCGCCTCGCCGACGTGGCCGAGAGTGGCCGCCGTGCCATGATCGGCGACTTGGTAGCTCGCCGCCGTGGCGTGAGCCGCCGCAGCCGTGGCTGCGTAATGCCCGGCCAGATCTGCGACCGACTTTGCGTGATTCGCTTGTGCGACAGCGAACATCGCGAGGAAATCGCCGCCGATTGCGCCGAACACCGGCGTCAGTGCGGCGACGTTCCCCGTGAGATCGACGCCCGCGGCTCCAACTATCCGACTTGCGACATCTGCCGCGGTATTGCCGTAGCTCCGGATCCCGTCCAACTCGGCATGCAACGCACTCATTTGGCCCCCCAAATCGTCAGTGTGACCGCCACAGTAGCGGTAGGTGCGGAACCGTCACCCACCCCCGGTTCCGACCCGCTTCAATATAGCCGAGAGTACTGCGCCGCGTTGACTTTGCATAGAACGCATGTTCGACTAGGGCGGTGCGATGGCAGGGGCAATCGGTAGATGCGGACGACGGCGCGCTGCCGGGACTGGAGCGTGCAGGAATGGTACGCACGATCCAAACGCCGGAATTCGAGGGCGTCACATTTCACGAAGTCCTGTGCAAGAGTGCGTTGAACAAGGTGCCTGCTCAGTCGCAGGTGCCGTTTCAGTGGACGATCAATCCGATGCGCGGGTGTTCGCACGCGTGCCGATACTGCTTCGCACGCACGACGCACGAGTACCTGGACCTCGACGCGGGACGGGACTTCGATTCGCAGATCGTCGTCAAGACAAATGTCGCAGCGATTCTGCGCAAGGAACTCGCCCGCAAGTCGTGGCGACGCGAACCCGTTGCGCTAGGGACGAACACCGATCCGTACCAGCGCGCGGAAGGCCGATATCGGTTGATGCCCGGCATCATCGGCGCGCTCACCGACTCGGGCACGCCGTTCTCGATCCTGACCAAGGGCACTTTGCTGCGGCGCGATCTGCCGTTGCTGCGGCTCGCTGCACAGCGGGTCGATGTGAGCATCGGCGTTTCCCTCGCGATCCACGATCCCGAACTGCAGAAATCGCTCGAACCCGGAACGCCGGGACCCAAGGCTCGTCTCGAACTGATCAGAGCGATCACCGACGCCGGATTCTCGGTCAACGTGCTGGTGGCGCCGGTGATCCCGTTCCTGACCGATTCGACGGCACATCTCGACGGATTGCTGGGCGCGATCGCAGACGCGGGTGCCTCCGGTGTGACGGCGTTCCCGATGCATCTCCGGGGGAGTACGCGCGGCTGGTTCCTCGCCTGGCTCGGCACCGAACACCCCGCGCTGGTCCGAAAGTATCGCCAGCTCTACGGGCATGGCAGTTATGTCGCGCCGGAGTACTCGGCGTGGTTGAAGGACCGGATCGCACCACTCGTCCGCAAGCACGGACTCGATCGCGGAGCGCATGTCCGCGACCTCGTGGACAAGGACGTCGGTTCGCGAAACGCCGATCGCGACCCAGCGTTGACCCTGTTTTGAGCGGAGTAGCGTGGGGCCAGGTAGTGGGACTTCCGAAAGGTGGACGGTCGAATGAATTCGGCTGCCAAGACCGAAAAATTGGATCGCGTCGTCATCAGATTCGCCGGTGACTCCGGCGACGGAATGCAACTTGCCGGTGACCGCTTCACCCACGAAGCCGCGGCTTTCGGTAACGACCTCGCGACTGCGCCCAATTTCCCCGCCGAAATTCGGGCACCGGCAGGAACGCTGCCGGGGGTGTCGTCTTTCCAGATTCAGATCGCCGATTACGACATCCTCACCGCCGGTGATCGACCCGACGTTCTGGTCGCAATGAATCCGGCTGCGTTGAAGGCCAACGTGGCCGATCTGCCACGCGGCGCGACGATCGTCATCAATGCAGACGAATTCACCAAACGGAATCTGTCGAAGGTCGGTTACCTACGCAATCCACTCGACGACGAAACTCTCGCCGATTTCGTGGTCCACGCTGTGCCGATGACGACGCTGACACTCGGCGCGGTCGAAGCGGCCGGACTCAGCAAAAAGGACGGCCAGCGGGCAAAGAACATGTTCGCACTCGGACTGCTCTCGTGGATGTATCACCGCCCGATAGGTGGGACCGAGCAATACCTGCGTGAGAAGTTCGTCGCGAAGCCCGATATCGCCGAGGGCAACATTCTCGCGTTCATCGCGGGCTGGAATTACGGCGAGACCACCGAAAGTTTCGCCACGACATACGAAATCGAACGGGCTGTTCTGCCGCCCGCGACCTATCGACAGATCACGGGCAACACTGCCCTCGCCTACGGAGTCGTTGCCGCCGGGCAACTTTCGGGGCTCCCGGTGTTCGTCGGGACCTATCCGATCACTCCCGCGTCCGACATCCTGCACGAACTGAGCAAGCACAAGAACTTCGGCGTCACCACGTTCCAGGCCGAGGACGAGATCGCCGGAATCGGTGCGGCACTCGGCGCTTCGCTAGGCGGCGCTCTGGGCGTCACCAGCACGTCGGGCCCGGGGCTCGCCCTGAAGAGCGAGACGATCGGCCTCGCGGTGATGACCGAGTTGCCGCTGCTGATCATCGATGTGCAACGCGGCGGACCGTCGACCGGCCTGCCGACGAAAACCGAGCAGGCAGACCTCCTGCAGGCGCTGTTCGGACGCAACGGCGAATCGCCCGTCGCGGTGCTGGCGCCGCAGTCACCCGCGGACTGTTTCGGCACCGCGGTCGAAGCGGTGCGAATCGCGCTGACCTATCGGACTCCGGTGCTGCTCCTGTCGGACGGTGCGATCGCGAACGGTTCCGAGCCGTGGGCAATCCCGACGGTCACCGACCTCACCCCGATCGATCCTGGATTCGAACGGGAGGCCTCCGATGGGGTCACGTTCGCGCCGTATGCACGCGACGCGGAAACGCTCGCTCGTCCGCTCGCCGTTCCAGGAACGAAGGGCCTCGAACATCGGATCGGTGGCCTCGAGAAAGCCGACGGGTCGGGCAACATCTCCTACGAACCCGTCAATCACGAGCTGATGGTCCGGCTCCGCCAGGCCAAGATCGACGGCATCTCGGTTCCGGACCTTGTGGTCGACGATCCGACGGCCGACGCCGACCTCCTGATCATCGGGTGGGGGAGTTCGTACGGCCCGATCGGCGAAGCGTGTCGTCGGGTGCGCAGCACAGGCCAACGGGTTGCGCACGTGCAGTTGCGGCATCTGAATCCGTTCCCACGCAATCTCGGTTCGATATTGCGCCGCTACCGGACCGTGGTCGCGCCGGAAATGAACCTCGGGCAACTCGCGATGCTGCTGAGGGCCCGGTATCTGGTCGATGTTCAGCCCTGGACCAAGGTCGCCGGCCTCGCCTTCTCAGCCCAGGAGTTGGTTGGGGTGATCGAGGCCGCGCTGTACGGATCGCTTCCCGATCTGGAAGCCGCCAAAGCGCGAACGGCCCGCGACCAGGCGACCTACCGAACGAACGGAGCGCCTGTTCGATGACCGCGATCGACAACGACCTGAATGGGCGCGACCTCGGCCTCACCTCGTATTCGGACGTGCCCCACACCGACACGCCGCAGAAGGCGAAGGACTTCACGTCGGACCAGGAGGTCCGGTGGTGTCCGGGCTGCGGCGATTACGTGATCCTCGCGACGGTTCGAAGCTTCTTACCCGAACTCGGTATTCGCAAAGAGAACTTGATGTTCGTTTCGGGTATCGGCTGCTCCAGCCGTTTCCCGTACTACCTGGATGCATACGGCATTCACTCGATCCACGGTCGCGCGCCGGCGATTGCGACAGGGCTGGCGGTCACGCGGCCCGACTTGTCCGTATGGGTGGTCACCGGTGACGGCGATGCACTCTCGATCGGTGGCAACCACTTGATTCACGCGCTGCGGCGCAACGTGAATATCACGATCCTGCTGTTCAACAACAGGATCTACGGCTTGACGAAGGGACAGTATTCGCCGACCTCCGAGGTCGGCAAGGTCACGAAGTCGACGCCGATGGGTTCGGTCGATCACCCGTTCAACGCGCTTTCACTCGCTTTGGGTGCCGAGGCGTCGTTCGTTGCGCGCGCGATCGATTCGGACCGGGCGGGTCTGACCGAAGTCCTGCGTGCAGCGGCCGCGCACAGAGGCGCGTCGTTCGTCGAGATTCTGCAGGACTGCCCGATCTTCAACGACGGATCGTTCGACGTGCTCCGAAAGGCCGATGCTGAACAACGACTGATCCGGCTCGTCCACGGCGAGCCGATCAGGTTCGGCGCTGACGGCGAATTCTGCGTTGTGCGAAAAGGTTTCGGACTGGCCGTTGGACGAAGCGACGAGTTCGCACACACAGACATCGTCGTCCACGATGCGTACTCCGATGATCCCGAGTACGCGTACCTGCTGTCCCGCCTGTCGGATCAGGATCTGAACCACGTCGTGACTGGCATCTTCCGCAGCGCCGACAGGCAGACCTACGACGACGGAGTTCGCGCGCAACTCGCGGCAGCGCGGGAGCGAAAGCCAATCGGGCCCGATGCGCTGCAGAACCTGCTTACCGGCCGGGAGACGTGGACGGTGCGTTAGTTGCTGGACCCGTCTCGACGAAGCCGTCGAGCAGCAGGTTCTGTAGGGCGGTGAACTTCTCGCGCGCCTCTAGCTGAGCGTCGGTCAAGCCGTCGGTTTCGCCTGGCGCGTAGATATCGAGCCGGATCGGATCGGAAGGCGAGGCGGGCCGATACTCGATGACGTTCGAGCCCTGATCGGTGATTCCCGGCTGACCGAAGTCGGTTTGCTCTAGCTCGCGAACATCGAGGATCGCCTGGTCGACGATGCATTGTGCGAGATATCCGGCCTGAGGCGGCGCGGGTGCTTCCGCACCGGTCGGCTGCGCGACGGCGTCCGGCCGTTCGACCGCATTACGGTCGGTATAAACCACAAGGCGCGGCCCGACCTCCTGGTTCGGTGACCAGCCACCGGACGTGATCGTCACGATGAACAGTTCGGGCGCGTCCGTGTGCCCCGCCGGCGGCGGATCTTGCTTCTCGCACGGAGAGGGGAGGTCTGTCGGAACCGGTGCCAGGCCGGGTGACGGCTCCGAACTGCAGGCAGCGGTGAAGATCAAGACGCCGGAAAGAAGTCCGAGTAGCGCGCGCATCGCTGGCCCGCCCTACCGCGAGAATCCGGGCGGGTTGTCGAGGTCACGCGCGTCGTAGGTGTTGCATGCCGCGACCTGACCGGTGCGATAGCCGGTGATGAACCACTTCTGCCGTTGCTCCGACGACCCGTGGGTCCAGCCCTCCGGGTTGACCCGCCCGGTCGACGACCGCTGGATCGTGTCGTCGCCGACGGACTTGGCGGCGGAGAGTGCGTCACGAATGTCGCTGTCGGTCAACGGGTTCAGCAGCGGTTGGCCACCGGCAGCCGCAGACGGGACCGTCGATGCGAAGTGCGCCCAAATCCCCGCGTAGCAATCGGCCTGCAGTTCGGTGCGGACGGCGCCGGATTCGGGGCCGCGCGGATCCTGCTGGGCGCGGCCGATGTCGCCGAGCTGGTTCTGGATGTGGTGACCGACCTCGTGCGCGACGACGTATTCCTGAGCCAGTGGACCATCGCTCGAGCCGAGCCTGTCGACGAGGACGTCGAAGAAGCTGGTGTCGAAGTAGCCGGTGTAGTCGGCGGGGCAGTAGAACGGTCCGACGTCGCTGGTCGCGGGGCCACACGCGGTGTTCACAGATGCGGTGAAGAGCATCATCTTCGGCGGGTCGTAAGCAACGCCGGTCTGCTTCTGCAGTTCGGCACCCCACACCTCGTCGAGACTGCGGGCCGTGAAGTCGATCCGGCAGTCGAGTCGCTCGTTCGCCTCGGCACCGGTATTGCAGGCATCGATCTGCTTGACGTTGCCGTCCGTGACCTGCCCTTGGCCGCTGTCTCCGGAGCCGAGTAGCGAGCCCACGTCGCCGCCGAACAGCAACGTCAGGATGAGGATCAGCAGACCGCCTGCGCCACCGCCGATCGCGATCTTTCGGCCGCCGCCGCCCCCTCTCGTCACCCGTTCCGTGTCGAAACTCGCACCTTCGTTGAAGGTCATGTGGGTCACTCTCCTGCAGCCGCGCGCGTGTCGATTGCCAGTAGCTTCCCATGCGAAGGCCCAAACCGGTTTCCGGTCCACCTATCTGCCTCCGTAGGATCGACTTTCGATACCTGGACAAGACGAGAGGACGATCGTGCTTCGTACCCACCTGGCCGGCTCGCTTCGCAGCGAGCACGCCGGACAGACCGTCACCCTCACTGGATGGGTGGCCAGGCGGCGCGACCACGGTGGCGTGATCTTCATCGATCTTCGCGATGCCTCCGGCACGTCGCAGGCCGTTTTCCGGGAGGGCGAACCGGCCAAGCAGGCGCACCGGTTGCGTGCGGAGTACTGCGTGCGCGTCACCGGTGTGGTCGATCTCCGCCCGGCCGGCAACGAGAACACCGAAATCAGCACCGGTGCAATCGAACTGAACGTTACCGAGCTCGAGGTGCTGAACGAGAGCGCACCTTTGCCCTTCCAGCTCGACGAACAGCCGGGCGAGGAAGCGCGCTTGAAGCACCGGTACCTCGATCTGCGCCGCCCCGGTCCAGCCAAGGCCATGCGCCTGCGGTCGAAGGTCAACGCGGCCGCACGCGCCGTGCTTGCCGAGCACGAGTTCGTCGAGGTCGAGACTCCGACGCTGACCCGCTCGACGCCGGAAGGTGCCCGCGACTTCCTGGTGCCTGCCCGTCTGCAGCCCGGTTCGTTCTATGCGTTGCCGCAGAGTCCACAGCTGTTCAAACAGTTGCTGATGGTTGGCGGGATCGAGCGGTATTACCAGATCGCCCGTTGCTACCGAGATGAAGACTTCCGAGCCGACCGGCAGCCGGAGTTCACACAGCTCGACATCGAGATGAGTTTCGTCCGTCAGGAAGACGTGATCTTGCTGGCCGAGGAGATTCTCGGCGCCGTCTGGAAGCAGATCGGCCACACGATCGAGACGCCGATCCCGCATATGACTTACGAAGAGGCGATGCGGCGGTTCGGCTCCGACAAACCGGACCTGCGTTTCGGTGTCGAGATCGTCGAGTGCACCGAGTACTTCAAGGAGACGCCGTTCCGCGTCTTCCAGGCACCGTACGTAGGGGCGGTCGTCATGCCCGGCGGCGCGAGCCAGCCGCGGCGGCAACTCGACGCTTGGCAGGATTGGGCCAAACAACGCGGGGCGAAGGGTCTGGCGTACGTGCTCGTCGGCGAAGACGGCACACTCGGCGGACCCGTCGCCAAGAACCTGACCGACGCCGAGCGCGATGGACTCGCGTCGCACGTCGGTGCCGGCCCCGGCGACTGCGTGTTCTTTGCAGCGGGTCCGGTGAAGGCACAGCGCGCGCTCTTGGGCGCTGCGCGCGGTGAGATCGCGCGCAAGCAGGGCTTGATCGACGAGTCGGCGTGGTCGTTCGTGTGGGTTGTCGACGCGCCGATGTTCGAACCGACAAGTGAGGCAATCGCCGGTGGCGACGTCGCGCTCGGCTACAGCGCGTGGACCGCAGTCCACCACGCATTCACCTCGCCGAAGCCCGAGTCGATGGACAACTTCGACGCCGATCCCGGTGCAGCGCTGGCCTACGCCTACGACATCGTGTGCAACGGCAACGAGATCGGTGGCGGCAGCATCCGTATACATCGCCGTGACGTGCAAGAACGGGTTTTCAAGGTCATGGGGATCAGCCACGACGAGGCGCAGGAGAAGTTCGGCTTCCTCCTCGACGCGTTCGCGTACGGCGCACCGCCGCACGGCGGAATTGCGTTCGGCTGGGATCGGATCACCGCACTCCTTGCGGGTACGGACTCGATTCGCGACGTCATCGCGTTCCCGAAGTCCGGCGGCGGTGTCGATCCGCTGACCGAAGCACCCGCCCCGATCACGCCGCAGCAGCGTAAGGAATCTGGAATCGACGCGGTGCCCGCCGTATCGAGTAAGGACGCCAAGGCGAAGCCCGAAGCCTAGCCAGGAGCGTCGATGCTGCATTTGCGGGTCATAAGTACGGCCGAACTGACCGATGCGGTCGTCGAGATTCTCGATGGCAACGCCGGGGTGACCCACATCGTGGTCATCCGCGGCGCTGCCATTCGGCCCGATGGCGACGCGATTGCGGCGGACATCGCCCGCGAAGCTGCCAACGAGGTCCTCGAAGCGATCGAAGCGCTCGGCATCAAGGAGTGCGGCGGAATCACGTTGCAACCGCTCGAGACAGTGATCTCCGAAGCGGCATACAAGGCGGAGAAAGATGCGCCGGGTGATCCGGACGAGTCGGTCGTGTGGGAGCAGTTGCTCGCGCGCACACGTGAAGAGTCCACTCTCTCGCTCACGTTTCTGGCGTTCCTGACGATCGCGTGTCTGCTGAGCGCGGTCGGTGTAGCGACGGATTCACCTGTGACGATCATGGGCGCGATGGTTGTGGGCCCGGAATTTGGGCCGCTCGCCGCGCTCGCAGTCGCGCTCTTCCGGCGGCAGTACTCCCTCGCGCGCCGGTCCATCATCGCGTTGGCCGTCGGCTTTCCCGTCGCGATGGTGGTCACCCTGGGTGCGACGTTTGTTTGGGAATGGTTCGGCTGGATCACCCTGGAGTCGTTCCGGGAGATAGACCAGGTCGACTTCATCTACCAGGTCGGCCCATTTTCGTTCGTCGTCGCCCTTTTGGCCGGTGCTGCGGGCATGTTGTCCGTCGTCACGGCGAAGTCCGCGGCCTTGATCGGCGTGTTCATCTCCGTCACAACAGTCCCCGCCGCCGGGTTCGCCGTGGTCGCGGCGACGATCGGGGAGTGGCGAGTCGCCTTCGAGTCGGCTGGGCAGCTCGCCGTGAACCTCGCGGGCATCGTCATCGCCGGTGTAGCGGTACTTGTGCTGCGCCCGAGCCAGGGCTCGGACGAAGCGGTTACCTCACGGTTGCTGCACCATCCGTTCAAGTCGTAGCCGACTGTCCGGTTTGTCTTCGACTCGCTCCCGTTGCTCCCGGCGGGTACCTTGGATGCCGATGAGCGCACTAGTGGCAGACCGCGCGGCAGGCGTTGTCGCGGCCGCCGAGCAACTGCTCGCACGACGGATGGGGGCACCGGTCAGGCTCGTAGAGCCGGTGGAACTCGGCGGCAGCGGCCGCACAACCGTCGTACGGGTGAGAGTGGCTGACAACACCTATTCACTTCCGCGAACGTTGATCGTGAAGCAGGTCCGGGAGACCGTTCCAGGCCGCAGCTGGCGCGCGGAACCCGGTGTGGCGAGCGTTGATTCGGCTTTCATCCGCGAAGCAGTCTCGTATCAGTTCGCGACGGCGCTGGCCCGGGAGCACCGGCCAGGACCGGACCTGATTGCGCAGGACTTCGATGCCCGGCTGCTGATCCTCACCGACCTCGGTGAGAGCACCCGGCTCACGACCCAGTTGCAGGCGCGCTCCGACGTTGCCGACATTTCGCTCATGGCATTCGCGCAGGCCCTCGGGCGCTTGCACGCATCGACGGTGGGTAGGGAGTCCGATTTCGTCGCGCTCCTGCGCCGCGCGGAAGTTGCCCATCGCAGAGACGGAGTGACGACGCAAGCCATTTCGGCAATCGGCGCAGTGCCCGGGATGCTGCGTGAGCAGGTCGGGGTCGACGTTCCCGAGTCGGTGCTCGCGGTCGCGCAGAGTTGCCGGCAGCTGTTCGAGCGCGGCCGTTTTCGTGCCTTCAGTCCGTCCGATCTCTGCCCCGACAACGTGATCGTCAACGAGGACGGCGTGCGCTTCCTGGATTACGAGTGGGGCGGCTACCGCGATGCCACGCTCGATGTCGCGTACGCGCTCGTGTCGTTCCCAGGCTGCCTGTGCCATGTCGACATGCCCGCAGACCGCGCTCGCGCGATGGTCGATGCCTGGCGCAGTGAGGTCGTCGGCGTCTGGCCGGCACTTGCCGACGAGGTGTACCTGGACCGCAAGATCCTGCATGCCCAGATGGCATGGGTCTGGTTGACGACCTACTGGTTCCTTCCCGAAAACCACTCCCGGTTCGCGGCGGCACGCGAGCATGGACTTTCGATCCCGCGGTCACAGGCGCTGATCGCTCGGTGGGCGTTGCTCGAAGAGCGTGCGCGGACCGTCGGCGCCGACGACATCTCCGCTTTCGCGGGACGGGTCACCGACGCGCTCGACCTCAAGTGGTCCTAACCGTTGCGTTGCCGGGTCACACCGTTCAACTGCTCCAGCAAATAGGCACGCTCGACCACGTTTTCGGTCAGTAGCAGCGCCGATTCGTATGCGGATTCGGCTTCCGCATACCTGCCGAGTTCGCGCAGGAAGTGCGCGCGGGATGCCTCGAAGTATCCGTAGCCGGCCAAAGCTGGTTCGCCCGCGAGTGCGTCGAGGAGCGCTAGCGCGGTCTCGGGTCCGGCGCTGAAGCCGACCGCGACCGCGTGGTTCAGATACACCACGGGTGACGGCCAGACGCGCAGCAACAGCTCGTACAAACCGGTGATCTCGCGCCAATCGGTGTCCTCCCACGTCGGTGCTTCGGCGTGGACCGCTGCGATGGCGGCCTGCAGGGTATAGCGATCGGTACCCGGCAGCGCTTGCTTCACTAGGTCGATGCCTTCGGCGATCGCCGCCTGATTCCACCGTGTTCGGTCTTGTTCGGCGAGCAACAGCATCCGCCCGTCCTCGCCGGTTCGCGCGGCGCGCCGAGCGTCGGTCAGCAGAATCAGTGCGAGCAGACCGGTAACCGTCGTGTTGCCCGGTAGGAGGCCTGCCATCATGCGGGCAAGTTGCAGCGCGATGTCGACGAGGTCGGCGCGAACGAGTGCGTCGCCCGAAGGCGCGGTATGGCCGGTCGTGAACAGCAGATGAATCACTGCACAGATTGCATCGACGCGCTCGGGGAGTTCGCCGGCCGACGGGACCCGGTACGGAATCCGCGCGACAGCAATCTTCTTCTTCGCGCGCGTAATACGCGCTGCCATCGTCGACTCACTGATCAGAAACGCCCGTGCGACTTCGGGCGTCGTCACGCCGCAGACCAACCGCAGGGTGAGTGCAATCTGTGCATCCCTGGCCAGTGCGGGGTGACAGCACGTCGAGATCAGTCGCAGGCGGTCGTCGGGAATCGTGTCGATTCCGGCCAGTGCGATGTCAGCCGTGTCGTCGGTTTCGTCGTCGTCGACAAGGAGGGGGAGCCTGCGACGCAGAGTCATTTCGCGGCGCAACAGGTCCAGTCCTGCGCGATGTGCGACGGTCGTCAGCCACGCCGCGGGATTCGATGGGACACCGTTGCGAGCCCAATCGGTCAGGGCCTTCGCATATGCGTCTTGAACGCATTCCTCGGCAAGGTCGATATTGCGCGTCAGGCGCACCGTCGACGCGAGCACGAATGCCCACTCTCGACGATGCGCCTCGGCAACGGCCTCCGTGACTTCAGCAGTGTTGGGCACGGAGAAGTGGGGCTACGGTTCGAACACCATGACGGGCCGGACTTCGACCCCACCGAAGCGTGCGGGAACCTGCTTCGCGACCTCGATCGCGGCGTCGAGATCGACCGCTTCGATAAGGTAGTAGCCGCCGAGCGCTTCCTTCGCTTCCGCGAACGGAGCGTCCGTGACCTCGGTCCCGTTCGCGCGGATCGAGGTCGCCGTCATGGTCGGCTGCAGCGCATTGCCGCCGACGACCGCGTCGGCGAACTTCTCACCGAATTCCACGTGCGCCTGCGTAATTTCCGACCAGGCTTCCTGCCCGCCCTCTGCGTAGGCTGCTTCGCTTTCGTAGATCAACACCAGGTACTGCGCCATGACCGTCTCCTTGTCTTCGGGGTCCGCCGATCGGGCCGCCGTATCAATCCCGACGAACGGCGAACGCCTGAATCGACAGCCTTCGGAAAAATTTTCATTCGCCCGCGTCGCCCAGCGCACGTGCCCGGTCGAGAAGCAGCGTTCGCTCTCTTTCGTTGCGGGTCAAGTCCGCTGCTCGCTCGAATTCGGCGCGAGCTTCGGGCGCCCGCCCAAGCTTCGCGAGCAGGTCACCGCGGACACTCGGCAGCAGGTGATAGCCCTTCAGAGACGAGATGTCGACCAACTGGTCGACGACCGCCAACCCGGCAGCGGGACCGTACGCCATCGACAGCGCAACCGCCCGATTCAGCTCGATGATCGGCGATGGTTCGAGCTCGGCAAGCTCTTCGTACAAGGAGGCGATGCGGTGCCAATCCGTCTCTTCTGGCGTCCGGGCGCGCGCATGGCAGGCCGCGAGGGCGGCCTGCAGGGTGTATTTGCCGCGCGGCCCGGCAGCTTCGGCACGCTCGAGCGCGGCAAGCCCACGACCGATCTGCATCCTGTCCCATTTGCCGCGGTTCTGTTCGAGCAGCAAGACGGGCTCGCCGGTCGAGCTCGTCCGAGCCGCGGTCCGCGATGCCTGAATCTCCATCAGCGCGACCATGCCGTGGACTTCAGGTTCACCGGGCATCAGGCCCGCCAGGATCCGGCCGATTCGCAATGCCTCCGCGCAGAGTTCCGGTCGCATCCAGTCATCACCAGCTGTGGCCGAATAGCCCTCGTTGAAGACGAGATAGATCGCCTCGAGAACCGATCCCAGCCGCTGTGGAAGTTCGGCCCGCTCCGGAACCTCGAACGGCACCTTCGCCTCCGCGAGCGTCTTCTTGGCGCGGACGATCCGTTGCGCCACAGTCGCTTCCGAAACGAGGAAAGCTCGTGCGATCTCGCCGGTCTTGAGCCCGCCGAGCAACTTCAGGGTCAGCGCGACCCGCGCCTCGGTCGACAGCAGCGGGTGACACGACACGAACATCAGCCGCAGCAGGTCGTCTTCGATGTGGTCGTCGAGCGTGAGGTCGAATTCCTGTGCATTCTGCTCTATTTCGAGGTCGTGCGCGATTTCGACCTGCTTGCGCTCGAGCCGTTCCTGCCTGCGGAACCGATCGATGGCGCGGCGTTTCGAGATCGCCATGAGCCACGCACCTGGATTGCGGGGGACACCCGATTCCGGCCACTGTTCGAGCGCTGCCACGAGCGCGTCCTGAGCGAGTTCCTCGGCGAGTCCGACGTCGTGAACCATCCGCGTGAGGCCCGCGATGAGCCGCGCCGACTCGATGCGCCAAACCGCCTCGATACTCGCGTGTGCGTCAGCGGTCCGTTCGTGGGTAGCCGTCACAAATAGGAGGCTACCCACTCACATCAGGCGAAGTCGGATCTCTCGCCGACCGGCCGGACCTCTACATCGACCGACATCTCGCCGAACGCGTCGGTGAACCGGTATGCCCACTCGATTGCCTCGTCGCGCGAGTGGACGTCGATGATGATGAACCCGGCGATCACTTCCTTCGCCTCCGCGTATGGCCCGTCGGTGACGGTCCGGGTGCCGTTGGCATAGGTGATTTTGGTCCCGAACTTGGGATGCCGCAGCCCTTCCGCCGCGAGCAGCACTCCAGCTTTGGATGCTTCCCCGATGAAATCGTCCATTCGCTGCATGAACTCGGCGGGCGGCGGGTTGGCGGCGTCGAAGTAGACCTCTGTGTTGTGGACGATCATGTATCGCATTTCGGCTCCTTCGGTTCGGTCGGGCGGGTGCCCTCACCTACCCGTCGAACGGGCGTGCCTGATTTCGACAGTCTCCCAAACGGTAACGTCGATACGTGGCTGCAAGTGACGGAGACGGGTTGTTCGAGGTGCCGGGTACCGCTCCGACCTCGACGGAAGGCATGCCGAGGTCTCGCCCCGACTCGCCGCTCGCTGTCCGGATGCGGCCCGCGAGTCTCGACGAAGTGGTCGGGCAAGACCATTTGCTCGGTGCGGGCGCGCCCCTACGCAGGCTCGTCGAAGGGTCCGGTGCAGCGTCTGTCCTGCTCTACGGTCCGCCGGGAACGGGTAAAACCACTCTGGCCTCCCTCATCTCCCATGCGACGGGCCGTCGCTTCGAGGCATTGTCGGCATTGTCGGCCGGAGTCAAAGAGGTGCGCGCCGTCATCGACCTGGCCCGCCGACGCATGACCGCGGGCGAGCAGACCGTGCTGTTCATCGACGAGGTTCATCGATTTTCCAAGACGCAGCAGGATGCGCTGCTCGCCGCGGTCGAGAACCGGATCGTGCTGCTCGTCGGCGCAACGACAGAGAACCCCTCGTTCTCGGTTGTGTCGCCTTTGCTTTCGAGGTCGTTGGTGCTGCAACTGCAGTCGCTCACCGAGGCGAACATTCGAACGTTGCTCGACCGGGCGATGCGGGACGAGCGTGGGCTGCGCGCTGAGTTCGACATCGCCGACGACGCCGTCGACCATATTGTGCGAATTGCGGCCGGTGATGCTCGACGTGCGCTGACGGCGTTGGAGGCGGCATCCGAGGCGGCCGCCGACGGCACCATCACGCTGGAGTTGGTCGAGGCAAGCGTCGACAAGGCCGCGGTCCGGTACGACCGCGCGGGGGACCAGCACTACGACGTGATCAGTGCGTTCATCAAGTCGATGCGCGGCTCGGATGTCGATGCGGCACTGCATTACCTGGCGCGCATGATCACAGCTGGTGAAGACCCCCGGTTCATCGCGCGGCGGCTCGTGATTCTTGCCAGCGAAGACATTGGGATGGCGGACCCGACCGCCCTGCAGACCGCGACCGCTGCTGCGACCGCGGTCCAGCTGATCGGCATGCCCGAAGCGCAGCTTGCTTTGGCGCAGGCAACGATTCACCTCGCGACGGCGCCGAAATCGGGCGCTGTCATCGCTGCGCTCGGCAAGGCGATGGCCGACATCTCCGCAGGCAAAGCAGGGCTCGTTCCGCCGCACCTGCGGGACGGTCACTACGCCGGTGCGCAGAAGCTAGGTAACGCCGTCGGCTACAAGTACCCGCACGACAACCCCGATGGTGTTCTGCCGCAACAATATGCACCGGACGAACTGGTCGGCGTCGACTATTACCAGCCGACCGATCACGGCGTCGAGCGTGAAATCGGGCGGCGGGTCGAGAAGCTGCGGCGGATCGTCCGCGGCTGACTAGCTCCCGAAGAAGCCGACAAGCGCCTGGGTGAACGGCTTCGGTTTGATCATGTGGCTCTGCTCGGGCACGACGATCACCTGGGCGCCGGGAATTGCCGCGGCTGTGGCGTCGACCGCTTTGTGCAGTGCCGCAGGGCTTTTCGAGCCCGTGATCGCAGCGCACGGCATCGTGATCGACGCAGCGGCGTCGGCCGGTACGCGGGAGCCCGTGCGCGACAGGAAGCTGATGTCGTACGGGAGGGTATGCGCTGCAGCCAGATTCGCACGATACGCCTTGCGCCAGAACACCTTCATGAAGAGCATGAAGGCATTCGGCACGCCGATGATGTCAACCATGAAGTACCGGACTGCATCCGCACGCCGATCCTCGGCGACCAATTTCTGCAGCTGTGGAAGCATATCGGCGGGATGTTTGCGATCCGTCTCGTCGACGACCACCAGCGGCGCCTCGAACAGCGCGAGCTTCGCCGGCGTCGAACCTTGCTGCACCGCGTACATGCTCAGGACCGCACCCGAGGAGATGCCGCAGACGAATGGCGAACCGCCTGCGACCGCCATGACCGCGTCCAGATCTTCTATCTCGCGTTCCATCGCATACGGCGTCGTGTCCGTGCTCTCGCCGCGACCACGCCGGTCGTAGGCGTACACCGTGAAGTGCTGGGACAGCTCCGGCAGCAACGTCGGTGTAACGCCGGACTCCCGCCAGCACAGGGCGCCGTCGACGAGGACCAGCGCCGGACCGGTGCCTGCCTTCGTGTAGGCGATGGTCGTTCCGTCCCTGGACGTCGTCGTTCCGTCCGTCGATGGCACTGTCGGCATGTCCGTCTCCTCTGTTCGGTGGCAGCGTGGTCGTTCGCTCGACTACGCGTCGTCCGGCGAACCGCAATTTCGACAGGCCGAGAGAATTATTCTCCGCGAGGCCGTCACGGTCGATCTTGCGACTCGGCAACCTGAACAACGCGATCGGGCGCAATGGAGGTGCGGCTGCCCGGTAATCTGAATAATTGTGCAGACACATGAGATTCGACGCCGGTTTCTGGACCATTTCGTCCGGGCCGGGCACACCGAGGTCCCGAGCGCGTCGCTGATTCTCAACGACCCGAACCTGCTGTTCGTGAATGCCGGCATGGTGCAGTTCGTGCCGTACTTCCTCGGTCAGCAGACGCCGCCCTTTGCGCGTGCGACGAGCGTGCAGAAGTGCGTCCGGACGCTCGACATCGAGAACGTCGGAATAACGACTCGGCACAACACTTTCTTCCAGATGGCCGGCAACTTCAGCTTCGGTGACTACTTCAAGCGCGATGCGATCAAGCACGCGTGGTCGTTGCTGACGAGCAGCGTCGAAGACGGTGGTTACGGTTTCGATCCCGAACGCCTGTGGGCGACCGCGTATCTGGACGACGACGAAGCGATCGACATCTGGAAGGAGGTCGCCGGTCTGCCCGACGAGCGCATCCAGAAGCGCGGCATGGCCGACAACTACTGGTCGATGGGCATTCCGGGGCCGTGCGGCCCGTGTTCGGAGATCTACTACGACCGCGGTCCCGAGTACGGCAAAGAGGGCGGGCCCGAGGCCGACGAAGACCGGTACATCGAAATCTGGAACCTCGTCTTCATGCAGAACGAGCGGGGCCTTGGAACGTCGAAGGACAACTACGAGATCCTCGGGCCGCTGCCGAAGCAGAACATCGACACCGGGATGGGCGTCGAGCGCGTCGCGTTCCTCCTCCAAGGCGTCGACAACGTCTACGAGACGGACCTCGTACGGCCCGTCATCACGAAGGCCGAGGAACTGACCGGCCGCGCGTACGGCGTGAATCAGGAAGACAACGTCCGGTTCCGCGTGATCGCCGATCACGCCAGAACGGCGGCGATGCTGATCGCCGACGGCGTCAACCCGGGTAACGACGGTCGGGGTTACGTGCTGCGCCGCTTGTTGCGCAGGATCGTTCGCTCGGTGAAGTTGCTCGGTGCCGATCAGCCGACCATCGGCGAGCTCATGCGCGTGGTTCGCGACGAGATGTCCCCGTCGTACCCGGAGCTTGCGACCGACTTCCAGCGAATCGAAAACGTCGCGGTCGGCGAGGAGACGGCGTTCCGCAAGACGCTGACTTCTGGCTCGAAACTGTTCGAAGGCGCTGCCGACACTGTGAAAGCCAAGGGCGGCAAGGTGATCGGCGGATCCGAAGCGTTCACGCTGCACGACACCTACGGCTTCCCGATCGACTTGACGCTCGAAATGGCAGCCGAGGCCGGGCTGAGCGTCGACGAAGACGGCTTCCGTTCGCTGATGGCGGAGCAGCGCAAGCGCGCAAAGGACGACGCGCAGGCACGTAAGCACGCGCATGCCGACCTTTCCGTCTACAAGGAACTGGTCGACCGCGGACCGACCGAGTTCACGGGCTTTGCCGAACTCGCGACCGAGGCCCATGTCCTTGCTCTCATCTCGGGTGGGGTCCGAGTGCCGACCGCCGGAAAGGGCGAGAAGGTCGATGTCATTCTCGATCGCAGCCCGCTCTACGCCGAGTCCGGCGGCCAGATCGGCGATCGTGGCGTCATCACCGCGGCCGGTCTGCGCCTGCATGTCGACGACGTGCAGAAGATCGCCAAAAAGCTGTGGGTGCACAAGGTGACCGTGGAAGAGGGCCAGGTCACCGAGGGTGACGTCGTGCTGGCCCAGGTCGATGCGAACTGGCGACACGGTTCGACCCAGGGCCACTCCGGTACCCACATGGTGCATGCCGCGTTGCGTCAGGTTCTCGGCCCGAATGCGGTCCAGGCAGGTTCCCTCAACAAGCCCGGCTACCTGCGTTTCGACTTCAACTGGCAGGGCGGACTCTCCGAGGCTGCGCGAAACGACATCGAGTCCGTGACGAACGATGCAGTCGGCGCCGACTTCCCGGTCAATACCTTCGTCACGGATGTGACGAAGGCCAAGCAAATGGGCGCGCTCGCGCTGTTCGGTGAGAACTACGGCGACGAGGTGCGCGTCGTCGAAATCGGCGGGCCGTTCTCGATGGAGCTCTGCGGCGGTACGCATGTCGCGCACTCGTCGCAGATCGGTCCGGTCACGATCCTCGGTGAGTCGTCCGTCGGCTCGGGTGTTCGCCGCGTCGAAGCGTTCGTCGGTCTGGATTCCTACAAGTACCTCGCGAAGGAACGGGCGCTGCTCGCCGGCGTCGCATCGTCGTTGAAGGTGCCCTCCGACGAAGTCCCGGCGCGAATCGAGCAGCTCGTCGAGCGTCTGCGCGTTGCCGAGAAGGAACTCGAGAAGACGAAGGCCGCCGCTGTTCTGTCGTCGGCTGGGACATTCGTCGACAAGTCGGAGCGGGTCGGCGCGGTGCGACTCGTGGCCGCTCAGGCTCCCGAGGGCGTCTCCGGAAACGATCTGCGGACCCTCGCGCTCGACATTCGCGGCCGGTTCGGCTCCGATCCCGCGGTTGTCGTCCTCCTCGGGAACGCCGATGGAAAGGTCCCGTTCGTCGTTGCCACAAACAAGGGCGCGCAGGATGCGGGCATCAAGGCCGGTGACCTGGTGAGCAGTTTCGGTCCGTCGATTGCAGGTCGAGGTGGTGGCAAGGCGGACATGGCCCAAGGCTCGGGAACTGATCCGGCAGGAATCGCACCCGGACTCGCGGCGTTGCGGTCGCGGGTCGCCGAAGTGGTCGGAAGCTGAGTTCCTTGGCTCGTGACGAACTGCCGGACCGGCCCGGCGCAGACGATCCGGGTCGTGGTCGGCGGATCGGCATCGACGTGGGAAGTGTGCGAATCGGGGTCGCATCCTGCGATCCTGACGGAATTCTTGCCACGCCGGTGGAAACTGTTGCGCGTTCGAACGAATCCTCGAAGAACGCACCCGATCTGCGCCGCATTGCCGCCATCGTCGATGAGTACGAGGCGGTCGAGGTGATCGTCGGTTTGCCGCGGACCCTGCGGGGTACACACGGAGCGGCCGCGGCCGCCGCTACCGAGTACGCCGGACGGCTACGCGAGAAGTTGGCACCGGTGCCCGTGCGGTTGTCCGACGAGCGGTTGACTACGGTGTCTGCAGCGCGCTCGCTCCGGGACAGTGGAGTTCGTGCAAAGGGCCAGCGAAACATCATCGACCAGGCCGCTGCCGTGTCGATTCTGCAAGGCTGGCTCGACGAGCGGAAACGAGACAACGCAATGACGCAAGACCCCAACCGACCCGGAGACGATCTGTGAGCAACCGCCGATACCCGACCGAACACAACGCGGAAGATGTGTACCCGCAGTCCAGTCGGCAGGGTGGCGGGTGGCACGATTACGGCACCACACACAACGACGAGGTTTCCTTCGACGACCTGCGCCGCGAGGGGCAGACACACCGTCGGCGGGCTTCCCGATCCGAGGCGGCGTCGATGCCAGACCGGTCACACAGACGTTCCGCATCGTCGCGAAGAGTGGCCGCACGTAAGAGGCGTGGCAACGGCATCGTCGTTCTCGCCGGCATCCTGATTCTGATCCTCGGCGGTGGCCTGTTCGTCGGTGCGAAGGTCGGCGGTTACGACGGTCCGCCGTTCAGTTGGTTCACCGAGCAGCAGCAGCCGGCCGCCGACTACGCAGGTCCGGGCGGGGACACCGTGATAGTCGAAATCGAGCCCGGCATGACCTCCGAGCCGATCGCCGACGTCATGGCCGAGAAGGACGTCGTCGCAAGCTCGGCTGCGTTCTACGAGGCCGCGCTCGACGTTCCCGCGATGAACAACGTGATGCCCGGCTACTACGCGATGAAGTCGCAGATGTCCGCCGAGGAAGCCGTGGCGCTGCTTGTCGATCCGGCGTCGCAGGTCGGGCACGTCGTGATCTCCGAGGGCAGGTTGCTGCACGATACTCGTGACGTCACGACGGATGCTGTGTACGAGGGCATCTACACCAAGATCGCCGCGGCAAGCTGCTTCAAGGGCAATTGCGTCACGTACGACGACCTCAACGCTGCCGGCGCCGGCTCCGACCTCGATGCTCTCGGTGTTCCGGAGTGGGCACAGGACGCGGTCGGCAACGTGCCGGACAAGGATCGCCAACTCGAAGGCCTGATTGCAGCGGGAAGCCTGGACTTCGACCCGACCGCCACGCCGACGGACATCTTGAAGCAGCTTGTCGAATCGAGTGCGGAGTCGTACGCGGAAACCGGCATTGCCGAGACTTCGGTGCAGGGCCTTTCCCCGTACCAGTTGCTCATCGCCGCATCGTTGGTCGAGCGCGAGTCGCATCCCACCGACTTTCCGAAGGTCGCGCGGGTGATCCTCAACCGCCTCGCCGTCGGCCAGCGGCTGGAATTCGATTCGACAGTCAACTACGCACTCGACGAAACCGAGGTCGCGACGACCGACGCGGACCGCGGACGCCAGACGCCGTGGAACACCTACGCGATGGCCGGACTGCCTGCCACCCCGATTTCGTCACCCAGCCTCGCGGCGCTCGAAGCGATGGAGAACCCGGCGGCGGGTGACTGGTTGTACTTCGTCACCGTGAACAACGACGGCACAACCAACTTCACGCAGAGCTACGACGAGCACCTCCGCAACGTCGAACTGGCAACTCAAAACGGTGTACTCGACAGTGGCCGCTGACACTGCGCGCAAAGCCGCTGTCCTCGGCAGCCCGATCCAGCACTCTCGCTCACCCGACCTGCATCTCGCCGCCTACCGCGCGCTCGGTCTGCCGGATTGGACTTACGAGCGGATCGAATGCCCTGCAGGCTGTTTGAGATCCATAGTCAGGGGACTCGGCGACGACTACGTCGGGCTGTCGGTGACGATGCCCGGTAAGGCAGAGGCGCTCGCCTTTGCGTCCGAGCGGACCGAACGTGCGGTACTTGTCGGGTCCGCGAACACGCTTGTCCGGATCGAATCGGGGTGGCGCGCCGATTGCACCGACGTCGACGGCGTCCGTGGAGCCTTGGTCGGCGGCGGGGTCGGAGACCTGAGCGGCGGATCGGCGGTCGTCATCGGCGCGGGGGGCACCGCCAGGCCGGCGATGCTGGCGTTGGCGGAACTCGGCGTCACAAGCGTCGCGGTCGTAGCCCGCAGTGCGGCGCGCGCCCAGAGTGCAATCGATCTTGCGGGCGAGCTGCGGATGTCGGTGCGATTCGTCGATTTCGGCGGCGAGGAGCTTGCGGCGGCTTGTGGCGGCGCGGCGGTCGTCGTCAGCACGGCACCCGCCGATGCGATTGCGCCGGTTGCAGATTCGGTCGCTCGCGCCCCGTTCGTACTCGACGCGATCTACAACCCCTGGCCGACGCCCCTCGCGGCGGCGGTCGAAGGTGCCGGAGGAACGGTCGTGAGCGGGCTGCAGATGCTGCTGAACCAGGCGTTCGGCCAGGTCGAGCAGTTCACGGGACTGGCTGCGCCGCGAGCGGAAATGGCTGCGGTCCTGGGTTTCGAACTGCGCTAGCCGGATTCGCCCACAGGGTTATCCACAGGATGGCCGGCGGTAGGAGTTTTCGAGACGCGGATCGGTCAGGCTCGACGTATGTCCTGGCTCGCGATGGCGTTGTTCACTCTCTGGTGCGGTCTGTTGGTCTACTTCGACGTGACGCGGCTGAAGCTGCCGAACGTGCTCACCCTCAGCGGTGCGGCGCTGGTCTGCGGCTTCGGATTCGCGGACGGCCGCGGAACCGTTGTCGTGATCGGCGGAGTACTGCTCGCTGCGATATACCTTCTCGTCCACCTTGCTGCGCCGACCGCGATGGGTGCGGGCGACGTCAAACTCGCGCTGAGCTTGGGCGGCGTAGCTGCGTTGGGCGGTCCGGACGTGTGGCTGTGGGCGGCAATCCTGGCACCGCTCGGAACCGCGACCGCCGGTGTCGTGCTTCTCGCGCGAAACCGCAGGGTCGGTCGTACGGTTGTGCCGCACGGGCCGTTCATGTGCGGGGCGACGTTGCTCGCGTTGGTGGTGTCATGAGTGAGGTGGTGGCATGGGTGAACAGACACGGTCGAAAGCCCGTATGTCCGTACGGTAACGCCTACATGCGAGGATATACGTCGTGCTGCGCTGGATAACCGCTGGAGAATCGCACGGCCCCGCCCTCGTCGCGTTGATCGACGGGATGGTCGCCGGGGTCGAAGTGACGTCGACCGATATAGCCGAACAGCTCGCCCGTCGGCGGCTGGGCTATGGCCGCGGCGCTCGAATGAAGTTCGAGGCCGACCAGGTCACGATCCTCGGTGGCGTGCGCCATGGCAAGACGATGGGTGGTCCGATCGCTATCCAGGTCGGCAATACCGAATGGCCGAAGTGGAAGACGGTGATGGCAGCCGATCCCGTCGACGAGGCGGAACTCGCTGACCTTGCGCGAAACGCACCGCTCACTCGGCCGCGCCCGGGACACGCAGATTACTCGGGGATGTTGAAGTACGGCTTCGACGACGCGCGACCCGTCCTCGAACGGGCCAGTGCCCGCGAGACAGCCGCGCGCGTCGCCTGTGGCACCGTTGCCCGCGCCTTTCTGCGGCAGGCGTTCGGCGTCGAAGTGCTCTCGCACGTCGTGTCGATCGGTAGGGCAGGATCGCCGGACGGTCTCGCGCCCCAGCCCGGCGACCTCGCTGCGATCGATGCGAGTCCGGTTCGTGCGTTCGACAAGGGTGCCGAGGCAGCCATGATCGCGGAGATCGAAGCAGCGAAGAAGGACGGCGACACGCTCGGCGGGGTCGTCGAAGTTGTCGTCGCTGGGTTGCCGGTTGGGCTCGGATCGTTCACCAGCGGTGAGAATCGGCTCGATTCGAAGCTCGCCGCCGCACTGATGGGTATTCAGGCGATCAAGGGCGTCGAGGTCGGCGACGGCTTCGAGACCGCACGCCGGCGCGGTAGCGAGGCACATGACGAGATGCGCCCGGGTCCGGACGGCGTCGTGCGGTCCACCAACCGCGCCGGTGGCCTCGAAGGCGGTATGACGAACGGTGCGCCGCTGCGTGTGCGTGCGGCGATGAAGCCGATTTCGACTGTGCCGCGGGCTCTTTCGACCGTCGACATGGCCACCGGCGAAGAAGCGGTCGCAATCCATCAGCGGTCGGACGTGTGCGCCGTGCCGGCCGCCGGAGTCGTGGCCGAGACGATGGTCGCGCTCGTTGTCGCGCAAGCTGCGCTGGATAAATTCGGTGGCGACTCGATCGCGGAAACCGTCTCGAACATCAAGTCGTACATCAGCACGACCTCGGCACGCCTCCCACCGCGTTGATTCCCCAACCCCGGCGCCTACGCCGTCTGTCGCCGACACCACGGGCAGTGCTGGTCGGTCCGCCGGGTGCCGGAAAGTCGACAATCGGCCGCCGCGTCGCGAACGCGCTCGGCGTCGACCTGTTCGACACGGATGCTGCGATCGAGCGCGAAACCGGCCGCACTATCGCGGACATCTTCGCCAACGACGGTGAGGTGGAGTTCCGCAGGATCGAAGAGCAGATTGTGCGCCGCGCGATCCTGGAGCAGCAGGGCATCGTGTCGCTGGGCGGCGGCGCGATACTCTCGCGCCCCACTCGGCAACTGTTGCGCGACCGGACGGTGATCTACCTGGAAATCAGTGTGGCGGAGGGGCTTCGGCGTACCGGCGGCAACAAGGCCCGGCCACTGCTCGCCGGACCGGACCCAGGTGCGAAATATCGCGAGTTGATGCGTCGCCGTCGACCGTTGTACAGGCAGGTCAGCACGATCCGGATTCGCACCGATGGCCGCAGCCCCGGCCGGGTCGTCAAGCAGATCTTGGCCAAGCTCGGTGCGAATCCCGAGCAGACGAACGCGAGCACAGAATCGGAGCAACAGTGACATCGGAACCCGTACGCGTGGAAGTCCGCACCGCGAATCCCTACCCGGTCATCATCGGGCGCGGCCTGCTCGGCGACCTCGTCGACACGCTCGACGGCACTCGCACAGTGGCGATCTTCCATCAGCCGCCGCTTGCCGTGACGGCTGAGACGGTGCGAAGTGCGTTGGCGGACAAGGGAATCGATGCTCATCGAATCGAGATACCGGACGCTGAAGCAGGCAAGGACCTGCCCGTCGTCGGCTTCTGCTGGGATGTACTCGGACGGATCGGACTGACGCGAAGCGACGCGATCGTCAGCCTGGGCGGGGGAGCGGCGACAGACGTCGCGGGTTTCGTGGCGGCAACCTGGATGCGCGGCGTGAAGATCGTGCACGTCCCGACGACGCTGCTGGCCATGGTCGACGCCGCTGTCGGCGGCAAGACCGGGATCAACACCGATGCTGGCAAGAACCTCGTCGGCTCCTTTCACGAGCCGGCGGCGGTCATGGTCGACCTGGCGACCCTCGAGACGGTGCCGCGCAACGAGATCATCGCGGGAATGGCCGAGATCATCAAAGCCGGTTTCATCGCCGATCCCGTGATTCTGGAGTTGATCGAACGTGATCCGCAGGCCGCTCTGGACCCAACTGGCGATGTCCTGCCGGAACTGATCCGTCGCTCGATCGAGGTGAAGGCGAAAGTCGTTGCCGCCGACCTACGTGAGTCGAACTTGCGCGAGATCTTGAACTACGGGCATACGCTCGGCCACGCTATCGAGCGCCGGGAAAAATACCGGTGGCGGCACGGCGCGGCGGTATCCGTCGGATTGGTCTTTGCCGCTGAACTCGGCCGCCTGGCAGGCCGTCTCGACGATGCGACCGCCGATCGGCACAAGGCCGTTCTCGAAAGCGTCGGTTTGCCGACCACCTACGACGCCGACGCGCTCAGCCACCTCATCGAGGGCATGCAGACGGACAAGAAGAGCCGCGCGGGGATTCTGCGCTTCGTCGTGCTCGACGGCTTGGCCAAGCCCGGCAGGCTGGAGGGTCCGGACCCGTCCTTGCTGGCGGCCGCGTACTCGGCCGTCGCGCGCGACGAGACTCCGCGCGGTGGGGCGGTTCTGCTCTAGTTCGTTTCGTGCGGCCTATTTATCGAGGCGCACGTTGCCCTGACGGGCGTGGCTGCCGTATTCGACGGGTTCGTCGTCGCGAACGGATCCGGCAGCAACAGGGGTCCGATTCGACTCCTGCTTTGCTTGCTGCCTCGACGTCAGGAACCTGGCGATGCCGATACCGATCATGGCGGACACGAATATCAGCAGAACCGTCCACGCCGCGCCGGACGTGAGCTCGAAAATGAGGTCCTGACCACCGAGATCGAAGTTGGGCAGTTTGCCGATCGCCCAGCTGAACACGCCGGCAACCAGGCCACCGACGAGTGCGGCCTTGAGCCACACCATCGTCAGGTCCTCGCCGTCGTCTGGGTCGGGGTTCTGCTGACGGTCGGTGCGCCCATCGACGAATCCCCATGCCACCGCGATGAGCACGACAACCGTGAGCAAGCTCCACCGCAGCATCGTGCCGTGCAACGGCCACTGCGCAATCAGGAAGCCGAGAACCGTCCTGATAACCACATGTGCAAGTGCCAAAGCCAGACCACGAACCAGCCAACTGTTCATCGATCCAGACTAGCCATCCAGGACGCTGCTGTGTTCGAAGTCTGGGCGGTAGGTTTGATCCATGTCTGCAGATCATCGGGCCCGGCGCCAGGCGCTGCGCCGACTTTTGATCGAGCACAGCAGCGAGGCGATGATCGTCACCGATCTGATCAATATCCGGTATCTGACCGGCTTCACCGGATCGAACGCGGCATTACTCGTCCACGTCGGAGATTCTTCGGCGCACGAGGACCGAACCGTCATCTGCACGGATGGGCGATATCTAGCCCAGGTGGCCAAGCAAGTGCCCGATCTCCGGTCCGAGATAGCGCGGGCCAGCGGCCGCCGACTACTCGAACTCGCGCATGAAACCGGGCTCGGCCGGATCGGGTTCGAAAGCCACGTCGTCACCGTGGACGATCATCGGGCCTGGCTGGACCTCACGCCGGCATTGAAGCTGCATCGAATGCCGGGACTGGTCGAGCAACTACGCCAGATCAAGGACGACCACGAAATCGAACTGTTGCGCGCCGCATGCGCCGCAGCGGATTCGGCACTGGCGGCATTGATCGAAACGGGCGGTCTGCGGCGTGGACGAACCGAGCGCGAAGTCGGACGAGAGCTCGAGTCGCTGATGTTCGACCACGGCGCCGAGGGCGTGTCCTTCGAAACAATCGTTGCGACGGGAGCAAATTCGGCGATCCCGCATCATCGGCCGACTTCGGCCGAACTGGCGACCGGCGACTTCGTCAAGCTCGATTTCGGCGCGCTCGTCGGCGGCTACCACTCGGACATGACTCGGACCTTCGTCCTGGGTGCCGCGACGGCCTGGCACAAGGAGGTCTACGACCTTGTCGCGCGTGCGCAGGCGGCAGGTCGAGCAGCCCTGCTACCCGGAACGCCGGTTGCCGACGTGGATGCCGCGGCCCGGACCGTCATCGAGGAAGCGGGCCATGGTGCGCTGTTCCTGCACGGTCTCGGGCACGGCGTTGGACTGCAAATCCACGAAGCGCCGGGAATCGGCAAAGCCGGCACCGGTACACTTGCCTGCGGCGAAGCAGTGACCGTCGAACCAGGTGTGTACTTCTCCGGTCGCGGAGGCGTTCGGATCGAGGACACTCTCGTGGTCCGCGACGCGGGTCCGGAACTGCTCACGCTCACCAGCAAAGACCTGACCGTGCTCTGAAACGCGGTCTCATTACGAAAGAGGAGAACGAGTCGAGTGGCGGATACCAGCGATTTCAAGAACGGGCTCGTGCTGAAGATCGACGGGCACCTGCAGCAGATCACCGAGTTCCAGCACGTGAAGCCGGGCAAGGGTCCTGCCTTCGTGCGCACCAAGCTCAAGAACGTGCTGTCGGGCAAGGTCGTCGACAAGACCTTCAACGCGGGCGTCAAGGTCGAGACCGCCACGGTCGACCGGCGTGACATGACCTACCTGTACCACGACGGCTCCGACTACATCTTCATGGACGGCGATACCTACGATCAGATCTCCATCGAGGAGGCCACCATCGGTGACGGTGCGCGGTTCCTGTTGGAGAACATGACCGTTCAGGTCGCCACCCATGAAGGTGCGCCCCTGTACGTGGAGTTGCCGGTCACGGTCGAGCTCGTTGTCAAGCACACCGACCCGGGCCTGCAGGGCGACCGCTCGACCGGTGGCACCAAGCCGGCGACGCTGGAAACCGACGCAGAGGTCCAGGTTCCGCTGTTCATCAACACCGGCGACAAGCTGAAGATCGACTCGCGTGACGGCAGCTACCTGGGTCGCGTGAACAGCTAGGTGGCTGGTTCTCCCGCTCCGAAGAGGCTCGGCGCTCGCCACAAGGCCCGCCGCCGCGCCGTCGATCTGCTGTTCGAGGCCGAAGCGCGCGATATCGATCCGGTCGACATGGCCCTCGAACGGGTCGAGTTGGCGGTCGCCGACCAGACGGTCGCGCCGGTGAACCCGTACACGATGCTCGTGCTGCGTGGAGTCGCGGCCGACCTCGACCGGCTCGACGGAACGATCGAGTCGTATTTGCAGGACTGGACCCTCGAGCGGCTCCCGGCCGTGGATCGTGCGATCCTGCGCATCGCTGTCTGGGAGTTGTTCCACGCCGACGACGTGCCGCCGGTCGTGGCAGTCGACGAGGCGGTAGAGCTGGCCAAAGAGCTGTCGACCGACGATTCGCCGTCGTTCATCAACGGCGTACTCGGCCAGGTCGTGCTCGTGGCTCCGCAGGTCCGGGCGGCGGCCGCAGCCACGCTGAGTACCGAACCCCCGAGCGCAACCTCCTGATCAAGGCGCCGGTGCCAGCACGGCGATCGTCCCGCTGTACTCGTTGTCGACGTAGAGGCGATGCCCGGCGACGTCGACAGCCATTTCGGCGGGGCCCTCGCCACCTGACGGCACCGTTGTAGTCACGGCGTTGGTAGCGGTGTCGATGACGGTGATTGTGCCGTCTTTCAGGTTGGTTACGTACAACGTGTGAATTTGTGGGTCGATCGCCAATCCGAGCGGAGAGTTTCCGGCCGGGATCGTCGCGACGACAGAATCTGAGGTCGGATCGATCACGGAGACCGAGTTCGTCGTTTCGTGGGTCGCGTACAGGAGTTGCGTCGTGGGGTCGACGATCAGGCGTGACGGGTCGTCACCGAGCTGAATCGTCGTGGTCACCGTCGTGCTCTCGGTGTCGATGACCGAGATTGTGCCGTCGTGTGAATTGGCAACGAACACATCTCCCCGGTCCGGGTCGACAACGACGCTCCACGGAAAATAGCCGACCGGGATGCTCGCCCGAACGGTGCCGGTATCCGTTCCGTACACCGTCACCGAGTTGTTGTCAGGATTGGTGGCGTAGAGCGAATCGGTGGCTGGATCGAGGGCCACGCGGGCCGTCGTTTTCCCGACATTCAGCGTGTCGACGACTTCGCGGCTAGCGGTGTCGACGACCGAAATGGTTCCGTCACCGATGTTGGCTGTGTAGAGGCGATTGTTGTCCATGTCGAGCGCCAGGCCGACCGGCGTTTTGCCGACCGGGATGGTCGCTGTCACCGACCGAATCACAGTGTCGATGACGGAGACGGTGTCCTGATCGGAGTTGGCGGAGAACACGCTGTTGGTGCCGGGTTCGATCGCGATGGCAACGGGTGTTCTCGGGACTTGAATGGTGGCAACAACATCGACGGCGGGGCCGCCGGCACTGGGTTGGCCGGGCGAGCCTGCGTCCTCGCCTGATTCGTTTGAGTCCCCGCCCGAGACGGCCCACCATGCGACCGCGATGGCGAGCAGGAGCACCGTCGCGAATGCACCTGCGATGAGGCCTTTTCGACGTCGCGCCGGCAGCGCTGTGCTGTTCGGTAACGCTGTGCTGTGCAGGGGCGGGGCGTACTGCGGGGGCGGGGAGTAGCTGCGAATGGGCGCCGAACTCGGCGCCATCTCGGTGGCAGCGACACCCAGCGTCGGGTTCGGTCGTCGAGTCCGAGTTTCCCGAAGATCTACGGTCGGCTCTTCCGCCGGTGGGGGAGTCGGCCGTGGGAGCCTCGGGCCCGGTAGGGAGGTCAGCGCGCGGAACGCAGCGGCAGCGAGTGCGCCGGCCGACTGGAATCTGTCGTCGGGATTCTTCGCCATTCCGCGGGCGACGACGTCGTCGAACGCCGCCGGGACGCCCTGCCTGAGTCGGCTGGGCCGTGGCGGTGGCGTGTTCAAATGGCCTGCAACCTGCTGCTCGAGGCTGTGACCTGCGTACGGCCGCGAAGCGGTCAGGCACTCGTGCAGGACGCAAGCAAGCGCGTAGACGTCGGAGCGGGCATCAGCGTGACCGCTGGTAAAGCGCTCGGGCGCCATGTACGTCACCGTGCCGATGGCGATTCCGGTGCTGGTCAAGCTGGTGTCTGTTGCGGCACGGGCGATACCGAAATCGATGAGGTACGCGAAGTTCTTCTTGGTGACGAGGATGTTCGACGGCTTGACGTCGCGATGTACCAGGCGTTCACCGTGGGCGGCGTCCAGCGCGGAGGCAATCTGGTCGATGATCGATACCGCGAATCGTGGCGGCATCGGACCACGTCGGCGCAGCAGCGAACCTACGTCTGCGCCTTCGATTAGGCGCATGTCGAGAAACAGCCGGCCGTCGATCTCCCCGAAATCGTGGATCGGCACGACATGCGGGTCCCGAAGGCCGGCAGCGGCGTGAGCTTCCCGACGAAATCGCTCCCGAAACTCGATGTCATCGGCAGACTTCGCGGGCAGCACCTTCAGAGCGACGATTCGCTCGGTAACGGTGTCGTAGGCCTCGTACACCTGGCCCATGCCGCCTTCACCGATCATTTCCCGAAGGCGGTACCGGCCGAACGGGACTTCCTCCACACAGGCTCCTCGTCTCGTCTTTGTCGGTGAGCCTAGGCGGCGGAGGTGGCGACGTGTGTCCGGATGCATAGTCGGGGGTCCCGCGCTGTTAGGCTTAGGTCAGATAAGACATCCTTTAACGATCCGTCCAGAGAGGCGGAGAAGGAGGTCGGAGGTATGCGTATGCCCGAGAAGGGCCTATCCGAGCACGCCGGGGCCGTTGATTCCAACAAGCGGCACAGCCCCGAATGGGCGGCATCGTCGCGCGAGCTGCTTTCTGCAGCCGACGTCTCGCGAACGATCGCTCGAATCGCGCACCAGATCATCGAGAAGACTGCGCTGGATGCGGACGAAGCTGGTGCGCCGCGTGTTGTTCTTATCGGAATCCCGACTCGGGGAACATCTCTCGCGTCTCGCCTTGCGGACAAGATTCAGGAGTTCTCCGGCGTCCGACCCGGCCTGGGCTCTCTCGACATCACTCTGTACCGCGACGACCTGCGGAAGAAACCGCACCGCCCGCTCGAGCGGACCTCGGTCCCCGAAGGCGGAATCGAGGATGCGCTTGTCGTGCTGGTCGACGACGTTCTCTTTTCCGGTCGCACGGTCCGGTCTGCACTCGACGCTCTGCGCGACCTCGGTCGGGCTCGGGCAGTTCAGCTCGCGGTCCTGGTCGATCGCGGGCATCGCGAGTTGCCGCTGCGCGCGGATTATGTCGGTAAGAATGTGCCGACTGCCCGCACCGAAGATGTATCTGTGCTGCTCAATGAGCACGACGGCCGGGATGCAGTGCTGATCCATGCCGCCAAGGGAGACGGCGCGTGAAGCATCTCCTCTCGGTCTCCGATCTCACGAGGGAGAGCGCGACGTCGTTGCTGGATGATGCCGAACGGTTCGAACAGGCATTGCTCGGTCGCGAGGTTCGTAAGCTTCCGACGCTGCGTGGCCGCACGGTGATGACGGTCTTCTACGAAAACTCCACGCGAACGAGGGTGTCGTTCGAGGTCGCCGGCAAATGGATGTCGGCCGATGTCATCAACGTCAGCGCCAGCAGTTCCTCGGTGTCGAAGGGCGAATCGCTGCGTGACACCGCGATGACGCTGCACGCCGCGGGTGCGGACGCGCTGATCGTGCGCCATCCGGCGTCGGGCGCAGCACACCAAATTGCCGCATGGACCGGCGCGAACGGTGACGGACCTGCGGTCATCAACGCCGGCGACGGAACGCACGAGCATCCGACCCAGGCGTTGCTCGATGCCCTGACAATCCGCCAGCGTCTCGGCGAGATCGAAGGGAAGCGGATCGTCATCGTCGGTGACATCCTGCACAGCCGCGTTGCACGGTCCAACGCCTTTCTGTTGGCCACGCTCGGTGCCGAGGTTGTGCTGGTTGCACCACGAACCCTGCTTCCGAACGGCGTCGAAACCTGGCCCGTGACGGTGTCGCATTCGATCGACGCCGAACTGCCCGGTGCCGACGCGGTGCTCCTGCTCAGGGTCCAGGCCGAGCGGATGACCGGCGGGTTCTTCCCGTCGCCGCGCGAATATTCGGTTGCGTACGGCCTGTCGGAACGTCGCCTCGGCCTGCTCGCCGACCACGCCACGGTCCTGCACCCCGGTCCGATGCTGCGGGGCATGGAAATTGCGTCCTCGGTCGCTGATTCATCGAAGACTGCCGTACTGCAACAGGTTACGAATGGAGTTCACATGCGCATGGCGGTGCTGTTCCGCCTGCTGGTCGGCACGGACGAGGCGGTCGCATGACCGGCGTCCTCATTCGAAACGCCCGACCGTACGGCGAGGATTCGCCGGTCGACGTTCGGCTCGGCGATGGTCAGATTCTCGAGATCGGTCCCGATCTCGCCGCGAACGACAGCGAAGAGGTCATCGAGGCCGACGGGCAGGTGCTGTTGCCCGGCTTCGTGGACCTTCACACCCATCTGCGTGAGCCCGGCCGGGAAGACACCGAGACGATCGATTCCGGTTCGGCCGCAGCCGCACTCGGCGGGTACACGGCGGTCTTTGCCATGGCGAACACCAATCCGGTCGCGGATTCGGTCGTCGTCACCGACTACGTCTGGCGGCGCGGGCAGGAAGTCGGACTCGTCGACGTCCACCCCGTCGGTGCGGTGACGGTCGGACTGGCCGGCAAGCAACTCGCCGAAATGGGAACGATGGCAGCAGGCATTGCCGGCGTCCGTATGTTCTCCGACGACGGACACTGCGTCGACGACCCGCTGCTGATGCGCCGCGCGCTCGAATACGCGAGTTCGCTCGGTGTGCTCATCGCGCAGCATGCCGAGGAACCTCGACTCACCGTCGGTGCTGTCGCACACGAGGGTCCGAACGCGGCCCGACTCGGGCTGTCCGGCTGGCCGCGCGCCGCTGAGGAGTCCATCGTCGCGCGCGACGCGATCCTGGCGCGCGACGCCGGATCCCGTGTCCATATCTGCCATGCCTCCACCGCGGGCACCGTAGAACTTCTGATATGGGCTAAATCGCAAGGTATCTCGATCACCGCCGAGGTGACGCCCCACCACCTGCTGCTCGACGATTCGCGGCTGGCGACCTACGACGCGGTGAACAAGGTGAATCCACCGTTGCGTGAGGCCTCCGACGCCGCCGCGCTGCGAAAGGCATTGGCGGACGGGACGATCGACTGCGTTGCAACCGACCACGCGCCCCACGCGGAGCAAGAGAAGTGCTGCGAGTTCGCGTCGGCCCGGCCCGGCATGCTCGGTCTCGAAACGGCGCTGTCGATCGTCGTCGAAACGATGGTGAAACCCGGACTCCTGGATTGGCGCGGCGTTGCGCGCGTACTCAGCGAAAGACCCGCTGAAATCGTCGGACTCGACGATCATGGCAGGCCGGTCGCAGTCGGCGAACCGGCCAACCTCGTCCTTGTGGATCCGGACACGACCTGGACGGTCCGCGGACCCGAGCTTGCAAGCATTTCCAACAACACGCCGTACGAAGCGATGACTCTCCCCGGGACGGTCACCGCGACCTTCCTGCGCGGCCGAGTGACCGCGCGCAGCGGCAAAGTTCGAAAGAGGGTGTGACATGGTCAACGTGATTTTCGTTCTCGTCTGCATCGCGCTGTGGGCGGCGCTCATCGGGTTGATGTACCGCGGCTGGAAGAAGCGCGCCGTACGCCAGGAGTCGCTGGTCGGCGAATTGCCCGCCGCGCCTGCGGATCTGGGCGATCAGCTGACCGAACCGGCAACCGGGCTCTACGTCGGCAGCACGATTGCACCGAGCTGGCAGAACCGAATCGCATTGCACGGGCTCGGGTTTCGCGCCACCGGCGAGATCACGAGGTTCGAGCACGGCATCCTGCTGGAGCGCACGGGCTCGTCGAATGTCTGGATTCCCACGGAGTCGATCGTGGTGGTCCGGACCGAGCGTGGCCTTGCGGGCAAGGTGATGACTGCCGACGGTCTGCTGGTCATCAGGTGGACCCTGCCGACCGGCCTCGAAATAGACACCGGCTTCCGTGCCGACGACAAGACGATCTACCCGATTTGGACCGAGCTGAAGGTCGAGCCTTCCGATCGCAATCCGATCGTGCTGAACGGAGAACTCGAATGACAGCGGCTTTACTGGTCCTCGAAGACGGCCGGGTGTTCTCCGGTTCAAGCTTCGGTGCACTCGGCGAGACTCTCGGCGAGGCCGTGTTCTCGACCGGGATGACGGGCTATCAGGAAACACTCACCGATCCGAGCTATCACCGCCAGATCGTGGTCGCCACCGCGCCCCACATCGGCAACACCGGCTGGAACGACGAGGACGACGAGGGTTCGCGAATCTGGGTGGCGGGCTACGCCGTCCGCGACGTGACGCGACGGATATCCAATTGGCGGGCAACCGGTTCGTTGCAGGACGAGTTGGTCCGGCAGGGCGTCGTCGGAATCGCGGGCATCGATACTCGCGCACTCGTGCGGCACCTCAGGACCCGCGGCTCGATGCGGGCCGGGATCTTCTCCGGCGATGCGATCGCTGCGAACGACAAGCTGCTGGATCGCGTTCGCCAGCAACCTTCGATGCTGGGCGCCGACCTCGCGAGTGAAGTGTCGACGGTCGAGAGCTACACGATCGAGCCGATCGGGGACGTGCGATACACGGTCGCGGCGATCGACCTCGGTATCAAGACCAACACGCCGCGGATGTTCGCCGAACGCGGTGTTCGCGTGCACGTGCTGTCGGCGAACACCAGCATCGACGACATTCGCGAGCTGAAGCCCAACGGTGTCTTCCTGTCGAACGGTCCGGGCGACCCGGCAACCGCCGGCGGTGCGGTAGCGCTGACGAAAGCCGTTCTGGGCGACGGTATTCCGCTGTTCGGAATTTGTTTCGGCAATCAGATTCTCGGTCGCGCTCTAGGGCGTGAGACCTACAAGATGAAATTCGGGCACCGCGGCATCAACATTCCGGTCGTCGAGCACGAGACCGGGCGCATTGCGATCACAGCGCAGAACCACGGTTTCGCGCTCGAGGGCGAGGCGGGGGAGGAGTTCGACACCCCGTTCGGCCGGGCGATTGTCAGCCACACCTGCGCTAACGACGGTGTCGTCGAGGGGGTGCGGCTACTCGACGGGCGTGCCTTCTCTGTCCAGTACCACCCGGAAGCTGCGGCGGGACCCCACGACGCCGCATACCTTTTCGATCGGTTCACCACGTTGATGGAGCGGTCCGGGGCGAACGAAGCGAAGGGGAAGGTGTAGTTGTGCCAAGGCGCACAGATCTCGAACACATTCTGGTGATCGGCTCAGGTCCGATCGTCATCGGTCAGGCCTGCGAATTCGACTATTCGGGCACTCAGGCGTGCCGGGTCCTCCGGGACGAGGGCCTGCGGGTCTCACTGGTCAACTCCAACCCGGCGACGATCATGACCGATCCCGAATTCGCCGACGCCACGTACGTCGAGCCGATCACCGCCGAGTTCGTCGAGAAGGTCATCGAAAAAGAACGCCCCGACGCGATCCTCGCAACCCTCGGCGGCCAGACTGCGCTGAACTGCGCTGTCGCGCTGCATGAACGCGGCATTCTGGAGAAGTACAACGTCGAGCTGATCGGCGCAGACTTCGACGCCATCCAGCGCGGTGAGGACCGGCAGAAGTTCAAGGACATCGTCGCGAAAGTCGGTGGTGAGTCCGCCAAGTCGGCCGTCTGTTACACGATGGACGAAGTCCACGCGACGGTTGCCGAACTCGGCTACCCCGTCGTCGTGCGCCCGAGCTTCACCATGGGTGGACTCGGTTCGGGCATGGCGTACAACGAGGCCGATCTCGACCGGATCGCCGGTGGCGGGCTCGCCGCGTCGCCGACCGCGAACGTGTTGATCGAGGAATCGATCCTCGGCTGGAAAGAGTTCGAACTCGAGCTGATGCGCGACAGCCGCGACAACGTGGTCGTCGTGTGTTCGATCGAGAACGTGGACCCGATGGGCGTTCACACCGGCGACTCCGTGACGGTCGCGCCGGCACTGACATTGACCGACCGCGAATACCAGAAGATGCGCGACCTCGGTATCGCGATCCTGCGCGAGGTCGGCGTCGACACGGGCGGCTGCAACATTCAGTTCGCAATCGATCCGGCAGACGGTCGGCTCATCGTCATCGAGATGAACCCGCGCGTCTCGCGGTCCAGTGCGTTGGCCTCGAAGGCGACCGGTTTCCCGATTGCCAAGATCGCCGCGAAGCTGGCAGTCGGATACACCCTCGACGAGATCGTCAACGACATCACCAAGGAAACGCCGGCCTGTTTCGAGCCCACGCTCGACTACATCGTGGTCAAGGCACCCCGCTTCGCGTTCGAGAAGTTCCCAGGCGCAGACCCGACCCTGACAACCACGATGAAGTCCGTCGGCGAGGCGATGTCGCTGGGCCGCAACTTTTCCGAGGCGCTCGGCAAAGTCCTGCGCTCGCTGGAGACCAAGGCCACGGGCTTCTGGACCCGCGACGACGGCGAGTGGACCGACGTCGAAGCCGTTCTGGAGGATCTGCGGACACCCACCGAGGGCCGCATCTACCAGGTCGAACGAGCGCTGCGGCTTGGCGCGTCGGTCGAGGTGGTCGCAAAGGCTTCGGGTATCGATCCCTGGTTCGTCGAAGAGGTCAACGGTCTCGTCGCCCTGCGCCAGGAGCTGATGGACGCGCCGGTGCTCACCGAGGCATTGTTGCGGCGCGCCAAGCACGCCGGACTGTCGGACCGGCAGATCGCCGCGCTGCGCTCCGAACTCGCGGGCGAAGACGGCGTTCGGATCCTGCGCCATCGGCTCGGCGTCCGGCCGGTCTACAAGACCGTGGACACGTGTGCCGCCGAGTTCGAGGCCAAGACGCCGTACCACTACTCGACCTACGAGCTGGATCCGGCGGCCGAGTCCGAAATCGCGCCCCAGACCGAGCGCGGCAAGGTGATCATCCTCGGTTCGGGTCCGAACCGAATCGGGCAGGGCATCGAGTTCGACTACTCGTGTGTGCATGCTGCGCAGACGCTTTCGGAGGTCGGCTACGAGACCGTGATGGTCAACTGCAACCCCGAAACCGTCTCGACCGACTACGACACCGCGGATCGCCTGTACTTCGAACCGCTGACGTTCGAGGACGTGCTCGAGGTCTACCACGCGGAGAGCCAGTCCGGTCAGGGCGGACCCGGTGTGGTCGGCGTGATCGTGCAATTAGGCGGCCAGACTCCGCTCGGGCTTGCACAGCGGCTCGAAGACGCTGGCGTTCCGATTGTCGGCACCAGCCCGGCTGCGATCGACCTGGCCGAGGACCGCGGCGAGTTCGGCGAGGTCCTGACTGCGGCCGGCCTGCCCGCGCCCAAGTTCGGTACCGCGACAACGTTCGACCAGGCCAAGAAGATCGCGTCCAGAATCGGTTACCCGGTGCTGGTGCGCCCGTCCTACGTTCTCGGCGGCCGTGGCATGGAGATCGTCTACGACGAGGCCTCGCTGGAGGACTACATCTCCCGCGCAACGGAGATCACCCCCGAGCACCCGGTGCTGGTCGACCGTTTCCTGGAAGACGCGATCGAGATCGACGTCGACGCGCTCTGCGACGGCACCGAGGTATACCTCGGCGGCGTGATGGAGCACATCGAGGAAGCGGGCATCCATTCCGGTGACTCCGCATGCGCGCTGCCGCCGATCACCTTGGGCCGCAGCGATATCGATGCGGTGCGACGTTCCACCGAGGCGCTGGCGAAGGGGATCGGCGTCAAGGGTTTGATGAACGTGCAGTATGCCCTCAAGGACGACGTGCTCTACGTGCTCGAAGCCAATCCGCGCGCGAGCCGGACGGTTCCGTTCGTGTCGAAGGCGACCGCGGTGCCGTTGGCCAAGGCAGCGGCTCGAATCATGATGGGTGCCACGATCGCCGACCTGCGTGCAAGCGGCATGCTGCCGGCGACCGGCGACGGTGGCGAGGTCGCTGCGTCCGCACCGGTCGCGGTGAAGGAAGCGGTGCTGCCGTTCAACAGGTTCCGGCGCTCGGACGGCAGCAACGTCGATTCGCTGCTCAGCCCCGAGATGAAGTCGACCGGCGAGGTGATGGGTATCGACTCCGACTTCGGCCGGGCGTTCGCCAAGTCGCAAACGGCCGCGTACGGCTCGCTCCCGACCTCGGGTTCGGTGTTCGTCTCCATCGCGAACCGTGACAAGCGGTCGATGGTGTTCCCGGTGAAGCGCTTGGCGGACTTGGGTTTCCGCATTCTCGCAACCGAGGGCACAGCGCAGATGTTGCGCCGCAACGGGATTCCGTGTGAGAACGTCCGCAAAGTCTCGGACAACCTGCCCGAGGGAATGCCCGACATCGTCGACCAGATCAAGGGCGGCGAGGTCGACATGGTCTTCAACACACCGTTCGGCAACTCCGGCCCGCGGATCGACGGCTACGAAATCCGCAGTGCGGCAGTGATGGTCAACATTCCCTGCATCACGACGGTGCAAGGCGCTGCTGCCGCCGTGCAGGGTATAGAAGCGAGCATTCGGGGTGACATCGGCGTGCGGTCACTGCAGGAACAGCATGCGGCGCTGCGAAAGCCGCAGGTGCAGTGAGTAAGTCGTTCGGTGCCCGGCTGGCCGCGGCAATGGCGCACCGCGGACCGCTGTGCGTGGGCATCGACCCGCACCCGGAGCTCCTGCGTGCCTGGGACCTACCGGTGTCCGCGGACGGCCTCGAGGACTTCGCCGAGATCTGTGTCGAAGCGTTCGACGGCCGGATCGCGATGATCAAGCCGCAGGTCGCGTTCTTCGAAGCCTTCGGGTCGGCGGGTATCGCTGTCCTCGAGCGCACGATCAGCGTTCTGCGGGCGTCTGGGACCCTCGTGCTGGCCGACGCCAAGCGGGGAGACATCGGCTCGACGATGGCCGCCTACGCGCGGACCTGGGTCGCACCGGAATCGCCGCTATGCTCCGACGCGGTGACCGTATCGCCGTTCCTGGGCTTCGGTTCGCTCGATCCCGTGCTCGATCTTGCTCACGAGAACCACCACGGCGTGTTCGTGCTCGCGGCCACGTCCAATCCCGAGGGCCGGCAGGTTCAGCACGCGACGGGTCCAGACGGTCGCACGATCAGCCAGACGATCGTCGACGAGGTTGCCGCCCGCAACCTGGACGCCGAGCACCTGGGTTCGGTCGGCGTGGTCGTCGGCGCAACCCTCACCGCAGCGCCCAATCTGGCGCGGCTGAACGGACCGATTCTGATGCCCGGAATCGGTGCTCAGGGCGGCGGACCGGACGATGTGCGCCGACTTGTCGGTGACCAGCTCAAAGCCGTCGTGCCGTCGGTATCGCGCGAGATTTTGCGTGCAGGTCCCTCGGTCTCGGCCATGCAGGCGGCCGCAGCAGCGGCCGCGGACAGCTTCGCCTTCCTTCAGAGCTAGAGCGTCGCGACCGCGTCGAGTGTGCGTTCCCGTTCGAAGAACGGCACGACGACGAACTCGGTAACGCCGGCGTCGGCGAACGCTGCGATCCGTGCCCGAACGGTTGATTCGTCGCCGATGATCGCCACGTCGGCCGGTCCACCGGCACCTTCACGGTCGAGCATCGACCGGTACGACGGCAACTGGCCGTAGACGGCAAACGCCTTGGCTGCGATCTTGCGCGCAGTATCCGCGTCGTCGGTGACGGCAACAGGCAGGGCTGCGACCACCTGGGGCTCGGGCCGCCCCGCCGCTTCGGCAGCAGCCCGGATCGTGGGGACGACGTAGTCGCGCAACGTGTCGAGCCCGGTGACCCAGGTCGTCGTGCCTGCGGTGAGCCGACCCGCCAGGTCCAGCATCTTGGGCCCCAGCGCAGCCACCACGACCGGAACAGGCTTCGCGGGGATAGTGAGCGCCAGACGGCCGGTCAGCGTCTCACCTGCGAAATCTGCGGGTTCGTCGGCGAGCAACGGCAGCAGGATGCTCAGGTATTCACGCAAATGCCGCACTTCACCCCATTTCATGCCGAGCATGTTCTCGATCACCACGCGATGCGACAGCCCGATGCCGAGTGTGAACCGCCCGTCGGACACCTGCGAAATGGTCCGGGCCTGCGTGGCGAGCGCCATGGGGTGGCGCGGGTAGGTCGGAACGACTGCCGTGCCGAGGCCGATCCCGGGGACCTCGCGGCCCGCGATCGCCAGGACGGTCAGAGCGTCGACGGCGAAGATCTGCGGCACCCATGCTCTGGCAAAGCCGCGTTCGTGCGCGTCGCGAATCCGGCCGACCAGCGCGTCGACCGTATTTTCTTGCGCGAACATTCCGAGCTGCATCATTCGACCCTTCGGCGCGGCGCGTGCGGTGACTCGACACACCGTACCGGGAACGCCCTCTGTTCAACGGCATATATGCAGGTCGCAGCGTAATTTTGCGGCGATCTCCCGGCGTTTCGAGCGACGCAGAAAAACCAACTTTAGGTACGATAATTCGGCCCGCAACCCTGGCGTTTCATTGGCCCACCACACCGGAAATGTGGCCTGACCAGGGGGGTGGGTTCGCAACCGCCCCGTAGCGTGGGTACGGTCGCAAGCGCTGCCGGGAAACTGGCGGCGGTAGACGAACCAGACTGTGTTGGTTGACAGAATCGATGAGACGGAGGAACCGTGGCCCTTCCCCAGTTGACTGCAGAGCAGCGCGCCGCTGCTTTGGAGAAGGCGGCTGCCGCCCGTCGCGCACGGGCGGAGCTCAAGGAGCGCCTGAAGCGTGGCGGCACCGACCTGAAGCAGGTCCTCGCCGATAGCGACTCCGACGAGGTCCTTGGCAAGATGAAGGTGTCGGCATTGCTCGAGGCTCTGCCCAAGGTCGGCAAAGTCAAGGCACAAGAAATCATGACCGAGCTGGAGATCGCTCCGACGCGCCGTCTGCGTGGTCTCGGCGACCGTCAGCGCAAGGCGTTGCTTACCAAGTTCAACTTCGAATCCTGATCTCAGAGTGGTCGCAACGGATCCAGCGGCCCGGCAGGACGAAGACGACGTGAGACGGGGCCGGCTGGTCGTGTTGGTCGGCCCGTCGGCCGTCGGTAAGTCCACTGTTGTGCGCTGTGTGCGGGAACGGCTGAGCGACTTGTTGTTCAGCGTTTCGGCCACGACGCGTGCGCCCAGACCGGGCGAGGTGGACGGCCGGGACTACTACTTCGTCTCGGCAGGCGAGTTCGATCGCATGATCGAAGCGGGGGAGCTGCTCGAGTGGGCCGATATTCACGGCGGCCTGCAGCGGTCGGGGACCCCGGCTCTGCCGGTCGAAGCCGCACTCGCCGCAGGTAGGCCGGTCTTGCTAGAGGTCGATCTGAACGGCTCGCGTTCGGTGCGTGCAACGATGCCGGAGGCGTTTCAGGTCTTCATGGCACCGCCGAGCTGGGACGAACTGGTCGCGCGTTTGACGGCGCGCGGTACAGAGGGGCCCGAGGCTGTGCGGCGCAGACTCGAGACCGCAAGAGTCGAATTGGCGGCGAAAGACGAGTTCGACGCGGTGATCGTCAACGACGATGTGCAAAGGACCTGCGCGGAGTTGGTATCCTTGTTGGTTGGACGACCGCACGACTCGGTCGTTCCATAGTTCACGTTCCAATTTCTTGCGCTCCGCCGCAGCCGAACGACCCTCAGGAGTAACCGAGTGAGCAGCATTCAAGCAGCGCCCGACGACGCCAAGGCAGCGCTGCCTGCGTACGACACCCCGCTCGGCATCACGAATCCGCCGATCGACGAGTTGCTCGCCCGCACGTCGTCCAAGTACGCGCTCGTGATCTACGCGGCAAAGCGTGCGCGCCAGATCAACGATTACTACAACCAGCTCGGTGACGGCATCCTCGAGTACGTCGGCCCCCTGGTCGAGCCGGGTCTCCAGGAGAAACCGCTGTCGATCGCACTGCGCGAAATCCACGCCGACCTGCTCGAACACATCGAAGGCGAGTAGGGGTAGGGAACCGAGGCGAACATGTCCGGAAAGCGGATTGTCGTTGGCGTAGGCGGCGGCATTGCCGCCTACAAATGCTGTTCGCTCATCCGAAAGTTCACCGAGGACGGGCATCACGTCCGGGTGATTCCGACGGAGTCCGCGCTCGAGTTCATCGGGCGCGCCACCCTCGAGGCTCTCTCGGGTAACACGGTCCACACCGGCGTGTTCGAAGATGTCCCCGCGGTCCCGCACGTCCGGATCGGCCAGGAGGCGGACCTCGTCGTCATCGCCCCGGCCACGGCAGACCTGTTGGCCCGGGCCGCACAGGGGCGCGCTGACGACCTCCTCACCGCGACGCTGCTGACGGCGCGCTGTCCGGTCGTGTTCGCGCCCGCAATGCATACCGAAATGTGGGAGCACCCCGCGACTGTCGCAAATGTTGCGCTGCTTCGCGAGCGCGGCGCCACGGTCATCGAACCGGCTTCCGGCCGGCTGACCGGCCGGGATACCGGTGCCGGCCGCCTCCCCGAACCGGATGAAATTTTCGGACTCGCATCGCTGTTGCTGGAGCGGTCCGACGCATTGCCGCGCGACCTCGAGGGCCGGTCAGTCGTGGTTTCCGCAGGCGGCACGCGCGAGCCACTCGACCCCGTCCGGTTCCTCGGGAACCGCAGTTCGGGCAAGCAGGGTTACGCGATCGCTCGCCTTGCTGTGCAGCGCGGCGCGACAGTGACGCTTATTTCGGGGATCACCGCCGGTCTCGAACCGCCGGCCGCCGTCGATGTGGTCAATGTGCAGACCGCCGAGCAGATGCGCGAGGCCGTGGACAAGCACGCGACGACTGCCGATGCGGTCATCATGTCCGCTGCCGTGGCAGACTTCCGGCCCACGACGGTAGCTACGGCGAAGATCAAAAAGGGCGCCGGCGAACCGGACATCATCCCGCTGACCAAGAACGCGGACATCCTTGCGGGCCTGGTCGACGCCCGCCGCGACGGCCGTCTGAGCAAGTCGACGGCCATCGTCGGATTTGCGGCGGAGACCGGGGACGAAAACGGGGATGTCCTCACCCACGCTCGCGCAAAACTCGCCCGGAAGGGCTGTGACCTGCTCGTTGTCAATCCCGTTGGCGACGGCAAGGCTTTCGAGGTAGACAACAACGATGGCTGGCTGTTGTCGGCCGACGGCGGCGAAGTTGCCCTCGACCATGGTTCCAAGGCGTTGATGGCGAGCCGGGTGTTAGATGCTTTGACCGCGTTACTGGACCGCGGCCCGACGGCCTGAGACGTTTGCGGCCATACTGATTTCAACGGTCACCAATACGTACGTCCGTACCTGATAATGACGGGCCAGGGGTTCTAGGCCCTCCGCCGAGTGTTCGAGAGGAAGATCTGTGAGCAAGTCCGGGAGCCGGCTATTCACCAGTGAGTCCGTGACGGAGGGTCATCCGGACAAGATCTGTGACGCCATCAGCGACTCGATTCTCGACGCTCTGCTTGCCGCCGACCCGCGCAGCCGGGTCGCCGTGGAAACGCTGGTGACAACCGGCCAGGTTCATGTCGCGGGCGAGGTCACCACGACCGCATACGCAGACATCCCCAAGATCGTGCGAGACAAAGTGCTCGAGATCGGCTACGACAGCTCCGCAAAGGGCTTCGACGGCAATTCCTGCGGTGTCAACGTCGCGATCGGTGCACAGTCACCCGAGATCGCTCAGGGCGTCGACCGGTCGCACGAGGCGCGCGTCGACGGCGTCGAGGACGACGAGATCGATCGCCAGGGGGCCGGCGACCAAGGCTTGATGTTCGGTTACGCCACCAAAGAGACGCCTGAGCTGATGCCGCTGCCGATCGCTTTGGCGCACCGGCTCGCTCGCCGCCTCACCGAGGTCCGCAAGAGCGGTGTGCTGCCGTACCTGCGACCGGACGGCAAGACCCAGGTCACCATCGAATACGACGGTGACAGCGCGGTTCGTCTCGACACGGTCGTCATCTCGACGCAGCATGCGGCCGACATCGATCTCGACAACCTTCTGACGCCGGATATCCGCGACAAGGTGCTCGGCTCGGTTCTTGCCGACCTCGACCTGCCGACCCTCGATACGTCGAATGTGCGCCTGCTGGTGAACCCGACGGGGCGATTCGTCCTGGGTGGACCGATGGGCGACGCGGGGTTGACTGGTCGCAAGATCATCGTCGACACCTACGGCGGCATGGCCCGCCACGGTGGTGGTGCGTTCTCCGGCAAGGATCCGTCGAAGGTCGACCGGTCCGCCGCGTATGCGATGCGCTGGGTTGCCAAGAACGCAGTTGCCGCAGGGCTCGCCGACCGCATCGAGGTCCAGGTCGCGTACGCGATCGGCAAAGCTGCGCCCGTCGGCCTCTTCGTCGAGACCTTTGGCACCGAGCACACCGATCCGGCGAGAATTCAAACGGCGATCAGCGAGGTGTTCGACCTGCGTCCCGGCGCGATCATCCGCGATCTCGATCTGTTGCGTCCGATCTATGCGCCGACCGCTGCCTACGGGCACTTCGGCCGGACCGACATCGATCTGCCGTGGGAGCACACCGATCGCGCCGAGAAGTTGCGTGGCGCCGCCGGTCTCTAGCCGCGCGCACGGGTGACAATCCCGCTACCGATCGCGCGGGTTCTGCCTCTGCTGCAAGTTCCGCACCTGGATCGCGAGTTCGATTACATCGTTCCGGACGAGCTGGACGACGCTGCCCAACCGGGTGTTCGCGTTCGTGTGCGCTTCTCCGGACGGCTGGTGGACGGATTCGTCGTCGAACGGATTGCGGCGTCGGATCACCCGGGAAAGCTGGGCAAACTCGAACGGGTGGTGTCCGCCGAACAGGTGCTGACCCCGGAGGTCTCGGCACTCGTCGATGCGGTCGCGGCGCGGTATGCCGGCACGCGCGCTGACGTCCTCCGGCTCGCAATACCGCCGCGACACGCGCGGGTCGAGGCCGAGAATGCGCCTGAAGACGAGCCGGTGCCCGAGTTCGAATTGGACCCGGCAGGATGGGCGACCTACGTGCACGGCGAGGCTTTCGTCGAAGCACTGCACGCGGGCCGCAATCCGCGGGCCGCGTGGCAAGCGGTGCCCGGCGAAGACTGGCCTACCCGCCTTGCCGAGCTTGCCGCGACAGTTGCGGCCAGAGGCGAGAGCGTCGTCCTCGTCGTCCCGGATCAGCGTGATCTCGACCGTCTGAACGCTGCCTGCACAGCCCTGCTCGGCGACGGGCACGTGGTCGCCCTCGCGGCAGGTCTAGGCCCGGCGCAGCGATATCGGCGCTGGCTGAAGGGGCTACGGGGGAGCGCCCAGGTTGTCGTCGGGACACGTGCCGCGGTGTTCGCGCCGGTTCGCAGTCTCGGCTTGATCGGAATCTGGGACGACGGTGACGACAGCTTCGCGGATCCGCGCTCGCCGTACCCGCACGCGCGCGAGGTCGCACTGCTGCGCGCGCACGAGACGGGGTGTGGATTCGTCGCGGGCGGTTTTGCTCGGACGGCGGAGGTGCAGTCGCTCGCCGACACCGGTTGGGCGCACGACCTCGTAGCGCCGCGCCCGACCGTTCGGGATCGCTGCGCGCACATCGTCGTTCCGGGTGACACCGATATCGCTTTGGAGCGCGACCCGAGTGCGCAGAAAGCGCGACTACCGGCGATTGCCTTTGCCGCCGCCCGTCGATCACTCGACGGTGGCGCTCCGGTGCTGGTCCAGGTTCCGCGCCGCGGCTACGTGCCGTCGTTGGCCTGTGCGAAGTGCCGGACCCGTGCCAGTTGCCGAAAATGCCATGGCCCGCTTGCACTCAGTTCCGGTGGTGCCGAAGCTGCGGCACCGGAGTGTCGCTGGTGCGGCACTGCCGACCCCAACTATCGCTGCGGCGCATGCGGTTCGCGCAGTTTGCGGGCGTTGGTGGTCGGTGCAGGGCGCACGGCCGAGGAGCTCGGCCGGGCGTTTCCCGGTGTCCCCGTGCACAAGTCGGGCGGTTCCGACGTGCTGGCAACAGTTCCCGACGGAGCCGGCCTTGTCGTTGCAACAGTCGGTGCGGAGCCGACAGTCGCGGGCGGCTACGGCGCAGCCCTGTTGCTGGACGGTTGGGCATTGCTCGGTCGCGCGGACCTGCGAGCCGAGGAAGAGGCGCTTCGGCGCTGGATGAACGCGGCCGCGATGGTGCGCTCGGCGCGCGCGGGCGGCCAGGTGGTTGTCGTCGCGGAGCCCGGCATCGCCACTGTGCAGGCATTGGTGCGCTGGGATCCGATCGGTCACGCGAGCGGTCAACTCGCCGAGCGCGCAGAAGTCGGATTTCCGCCCGCAGTCCGCATCGCCGCACTCGATGGTGGCATCGACGCGATCGAATCGCTCCTTACCGGTGCCGAATTGCCCACGGAAGCAGAACAATTGGGTCCGGTGCCGCTGCCCGACGGCGCTCGTCCGCCTGCCGCGGGGGATGGTGAGCCCGTCGATGTGGTCCGCATGCTGGTGCGAGTTCCGCGATCTGCGGGTGCGGGTCTTGCCCGCGCATTGACGGCAGCTCAGGCCGTCCGCAGCGCGAAGAAGATCAGCGCACCGGTGCGGGTGCAGATGGATCCGATCGGGCTATAGCGCGGCGCATGACTATCCGTGGCCACGCGTCGAGGCCAAGCTCGGCTTCGTGTGCCCTGATTGCGAGCAATGCTGGACTCGGGTCGGGATCCTCGACGAATCCGAGGCGCGAGTAGTACGGACCGTTCCACGGCACGTCGCGATACGTGGTGAGCGTCAGTGCGACGCGATGCCGTTCGCGCGCCACGGATTCGAGGTGCTCGATGAGCGCGGCGCCTATGCCCCGACCTGAGTAGTCCGGATCTACGGATACCTGCTCGATGTGGGTGCAGTCGTCGACGTCGAACGCGATGAGGTATCCGCAGACCACGCCCGACTGGGTGTAGACCCACGCTCGCCCAGTGCGGATGAACTCCGTCAGCGTGGCTTCGCTTGGCGGGTCGTCGTCCGCGACTGTGTCCATGCCCAGCGCACGAAAGGCTTCGCCCGCGGCGTCTTCGATCGACTGGAGGCGGGCGATGTCGTGAACTCTCGCAGGCTCGATCACATGAGCATTCTCGCAAACGCGCAAAATTCTTATTGACGACGATGCATTGACGATATATCGTCGATAGTGTCAATCAAACAAGCCTGAAGGAGGCTGACAATGCAGCAGAACCACACAGAGCACGAAAATATGAATCGACGTCGCCAGCGCTTCGAAGAGCGCCGCGCCGAAATGCACGACCGATTCGAACAGCGCCGGCACGAACATCACCGGCGGGGGCCGCATGGTTTCGGTCCGCGATTCGGCCCGGACGCAAACTTCGGTCGCGGCCGTGGTCGCGGGGGTCGAGGTCGACGCGGAGATGTCCGCGCTGCGATCCTGCTCCTGCTCGAGTCCGAGCCCATGCACGGATACGAGCTGATTCAGCAGATCCGCGACAAGAGCGATGGCGTCTGGAAGCCGAGCCCCGGCTCGATCTATCCCGCACTCGCGCAACTCGAGGACGAGGGTCTCGTCATCATCGAGAAGGTTGCCGGTCGCAAGACGGCGAAGCTGACCGATGCGGGCACCGCGTTCGTCGAGGCAAATCGGACCGAATTGGGCGACCCGTGGGCGGACGTCAACGCGGAGGTCGGCGATCAAGCGCTGGACTTGCGTGGGCTGTCGGGCCAGTTGATGGGTGCGGCTGCTCAGGTCGCCGCTGTCGCCACGCCGGCGCAAGCAAAGCGCGCGGGCGAGGTGCTGATCGAGGCTCGGCGGGCGTTGTACCGCATCCTCGCCGAGGACGACGTCGACGCAGGTCAGGACACAGAAGAAACCGCTGGCGAATAGTCCGAATCCGGTAACGAAGCTGTAACCTCGAAAGTGAAACGTTTTCACAAGCGAAGCGATTCCCAATCATGGTCCATGCGCTCCGGGGGAAGCGGTTCCGTTCCCGCCTAGCAGTTCTCGCGCCTCTCGTGACGGCACTCGCCGTCACGTGGTCGGGCATCGCTGCGGCCGATCCGGCGAGCATCTGGACCATTCCGGCAGAGCCCGGCCCGGTGCAGACTGTCCACGGGGATGCGGCCACCTACGAGAACCATCATTTCGACGCGGCACCGCCGGGCGCGAACGACTTCGCCTGTCAACCGTCCGCAGCGCATCCTCGTCCGGTGATCCTCCTGCACGGAACCGATTCCAGCGCGTACAACGATTACGCGGCACTGTCGCCGCGGCTCGTCGATGCCGGCTACTGCGTGTTCGCCGTGAACTACGGGCGGAATCCGGAGAAGGACACCTACGGAACCGAGGACATGGTAGTCAGCGGGTACCAGGTCAAAGAGTTCGTCGGCTTGGTACTGAGCAGGACGGGCGCCCAGGCGGTCGACATGATCGGCTACTCCCAGGGCGCGACGATCGCTCGCTACTACATCAACCGGCTCGGCGGCGCGGCACACGTCGGACAGTGGATCGGCATCGCATCCCCGAGCTACGGCGGGGTGATGTACGGCGCCGGACCCGTTGCGCAGACCATGCCGGGTCTGGTCGACGCGCTGACACCGGTCATCACGAAAGCCGTCGTGCAGCAGATGCAGGGCTCGGACTTCCTCGTCGCGCTGAACGCAGGAGGAGATACCGCGCCCGGAGTGCGCTACACAACGATCGGATCGCGCGTCGACGAGGTGATCCAGCCGTTCGAAAACATCGCCCTGCACGGGCCGGGCGCCACCAATCTCGTTGTCCAGGACCTGTGTCCGCCGAATATGACCGGGCATTTCCAGCTGGTGTACGACCCGTTCACACTGCAGTTGATCATGAATGCCATGGACCCGGACCGGGTCGTCGAGCCGGTGTGCGTTCCGGTGGCCTTGGGTACCGGAATTCCGGAAGTTATTGCGTCAGCACACTCGTAGCTCGGATCGAGCTAAAAAAGGTGGTCGGGCGGGGGTTTTCAACACCCCGCCCGACCACCTTTTACGTTTTACCCGGTCAACTCCGACCTGGGGTGTTATTCGGCGAGCTTTGCAACAGCCTGTGCCCACAGGAAGTACTTGTTCGTACCAAGATCACCTACGGTCTTGACGCCCAGCGCCTCGGTGAGTAATGCCGCCTTGGCATCGCTGATCCCCTGCAGGGCCGCAACCGGTGCTTTCGCCAATTCCTCGACCGACTTGTCTTCGTATGCCTTGTCGAACTTGTCCGCAATTCCAGCCATCTGAACCTCCATGTGTTCTCGTACCTGAACTCGGCCGTTGCTCGTCTAGCGCGACCACTGGACAGTTAATACGCCGCAGCTGGCCGTGTACACGGTTTCGGTCAGCGAGTTGCCTGCTGCCGGCGCGAGCAGCGTCCCTAGACTGGTCGTGTCCATCAGTGCCTGCCGCCAGACCCTGGAGCCGTTTTGACCGTTCAACCTGTGCGCCTGTTCGGCGATCCGATCTTGCGGTCGAAGGCGGTTGCCGTCGTCGACTTCGATCGGGAGCTGCACAAACTGGTTGCCGATCTCGAGGACACGATGCATGAGGCGGGTGGCGCCGGCCTCGCCGCGCCACAACTCGGCGTGGGTCTGCGCGTCTTCGCCTACGACGTCGGAGACTTCAGTGGGCACATGGTCAATCCGACATTCGACGTGGTCGGTGCCGAAGAGCAATTCGGTCCGGAAGGCTGCCTGTCCATCCCCGAGTTGCGGGCAGATTGCCTGCGTGCGCTCGAAATCGTCGCCCGCGGGTTCGACATGCACGGGGAGCCGATCACGGTGAAGGGGAGCGATCTGCTGGCCCGATGCATCCAACACGAGATCGACCACCTCGACGGCGTGTTGTTCGTCGACAGGCTCGATCCAGCAGCACGCAAGGAAGCGATGCGCTTCATCCGGGAATCGACGTGGTTCGGGGTGGCAGAGCCGCCGACGATCAAGGCGAATCCGCTCGGCCTGCACGGCAGGCGGTGACGTGCGAATCGTCTTTGCCGGAACGCCGGAACCCGCTGTGCCGTCGTTGCGACGGCTGATCGAATCGTCGCGTCACGAGGTCGTCGCAGTCGTAACTCGACCTGACGCAGTTGCAGGCCGGGGCAGGAAGGTGACGCGGTCACCCGTCGGACTGCTCGCCGACGAGCACGGCATCCCGGTGCTTACCCCGCGGAAGCCGTCGGAGCCGGACTTCGTCGACCAGCTACGGCAGCTCGCGCCCGACTGCTGCCCGGTGGTGGCCTACGGGGCGTTGCTCCCGAAGTCGGTTCTCGACCTACCCCAGCACGGCTGGATCAACCTGCACTTCTCGCTGCTACCAGCCTGGCGCGGGGCGGCACCTGTGCAGGCCGCCGTCCAAGCCGGCGACGAGTTCACAGGTGCCGCAACATTTCTGATCGAGGAAGGACTGGATACAGGTCCCGTCTTCGGCGTCGTCACCGAGCGAATCAAGGCACACGACACCGCTGGCGACCTCTTGGCGAGGCTTGCCGACAGCGGCGCGCACCTACTCGAGTCAACCCTCGACGGTGTCGAAGTCGGTGCACTGCAACCTGTTCCGCAACCAAGCGATGGGGTTTCCTACGCACCGAAGGTGACCGTGGAGGCTGCGCGAATCCGATGGGATCAGCCGGCATCCGCGATCGACCGGCATGTTCGGTCCGTCACGCCCGCACCGGGTGCCTGGACGACGATTGCTGACCTGCGTGTCAAGGTGGGACCCGTGACCGTCGCCGAACATTCGTTGCCGGCGCAGACGATCGAAGTGACAAAGGCGGGCGTGTTCATCGGCACCGGCACCACTGCCGTCCGACTGGATGCTGTTCAGCCCCAAGGGAAGAAGATGATGAAGGCATTGGACTGGATACGTGGAGCACGGCTCGGCACGGACGCGGTGGCGGAGTGAACGAGTCGCGACGGCCGTCGCGAGGATCGGGCTCGCGGCCCGGTGACCGCACCCGGAGACCGAAGAAGCCGGTCAGTCCCAATGCCGCCGTTGCGCGCGACGAACCTCGCCTCGCTGCTCGGGACGTTCTGCGCGCAGTCCGTGAGCGTGACGCCTACGCGAATCTTGTTCTGCCGGCGCTACTGCGTGAGCGGCGGATCTCTGGCCGCGACGCGGCGCTCGCCACCGAACTCGCATACGGCACGTGTCGGGCCCAGGGGTTCCTCGACGCGGTGATCGAGAAGTGTGCGGGCAGACCGGTCGCCGAGATCGACGGTCCGTTGCTCGACGTTCTGCGACTCGGGGTGTACCAACTGCTGCGGACGCGCATCGGCGCGCACGCAGCGGTCGCGACATCGGTCGACCTCGTCCGTGTCGAATCCGGAAGTGGGAAAGCAGGTTTCGTCAACGCTGTCCTGCGTCGTGCGAGCGAGAAATCCGCCGACGAGTGGACACTCGCGCTTGCACCCGATGCTACGAAGGACCCGATCGGCAACGCGGCGTTCGAATTCGCGCATCCGAAGTGGATCGCGCAGGCCTTCGCCGATGCTCTCGGCACTCGCGCGGGGGAGTTGCGCGACGTTCTCGCTGCGGACGACGCGCGACCCGTGGTGCACCTCGTCGCACGACCGGGGGAGATCTCGGCGGAAGAGCTTGCGCTCATCACAGGTGGTGAGCAAGGCAAATTCTCGCCGTACGCGGTGTACCTGGACGGTGGTGACCCTGGCGCATTGGAGCCGGTCCGCGATGGCCTCGCGGGCGTGCAGGACGAGGGCAGTCAGCTCGTCGCGCGGGCACTGACGGTTGCGCCCGTTGAAGGCACAGACGCGGGTCGGTGGCTCGACCTGTGCGCGGGGCCGGGTGGCAAGGCCGCCCTGATCGGAGCACTCGCTGGGATCGACGGCTTCCGGCTCGACGCGGTCGAACCTGCCGCGCATCGCGCCGAACTGATCCGGAAGACCACTCGGGAACTGCCGGTCGATGTGCATGTCGTCGACGGTCGGTCCTCGGGGCTCACGCCCGGCTACGACAGGATCTTGGTCGACGCACCATGCACCGGACTCGGCGCGCTGCGGCGTCGCCCCGAATCCCGCTGGCGCAGAACTTCTTCCGATGTCGCAGAACTGGTCCGGTTGCAGCGTGAACTGCTCGGCGCCGCTATCGAACTGGTGCGTCCGGGCGGGGTCGTCCTGTATTCGACCTGTTCGCCGCATCTCTCGGAGACGGTAGGTGTGGTCGCCGACGCGGTCCGCCGGCATGGCGTCGTCGAACTCGATACGCGGCCGCTGGTGGGCGATGTCCCCGACCTGGGCGACGGACCGAGTGTGCAGCTGTGGCCGCACCGGCACGGCACCGATGCGATGTTCATGGCTGCGTTGCGTAAGCCGTCGGTCTGAGTTCCCATTCGTGCAAGCGTGCACGCACTGTGTGCGTAAGACTTGGCGCATGGGAATGACATGGGACGACGTCGTGCGGATCGCAAGCGAACTGCCCGGTGTCGAAGAAGCGGCCTGGTACAACACGCCATCACTCAAGGTGAGTGGAAAAGGTTTCGCGCGCTTGCGATCCGAAGCCGAGGGCGGAGTTGTGCTCATGTGCAGCCTCGAGGAGAAAGAGGCTTTGCTGGCCTCTGGCGACAAGGCCTACTACACAACTCCGCACTACGACGGATACGGCTCGATCCTCGTCGACCTCGAGCATGCGCAACCTGACCAGGTCGCCGAGCTCGTCGAAGAGGCGTGGCGGATCAAAGCGCCGAAGAAGTTGGTCAAAGAACTCGACGGGAGTTAGGCCTACTTCTTTGTCGCGTAGTGCTTCACGATCTGCTCGCGAAGGTGCTTGTCCACGTGGCGAATTGCCGGCCCGACGACCGCCTGAATGACACGATCGAGCGCCTTTCCGGCGAAGCCGCCGCCGACTTTGTAGTCGACGACTGCGTTGATCTTCGTCGTCTCGTCGTCGACGGCCTCGAAGTTCCAGGTCGTCGTCGCCTCGATGCCTTTGACCGTGTGCAAGGAGATGAACGAGTTCTCTTCGAACCTCGTCGTCTCGATTCGTACGTGCAACGTCGTCGGCCCGAGGTTGATACCTGTGTCGAAGGCCGCGCCGACGCCGCGGGTCAACTCGGTGACCGGAACGAACTCTTTGACGCCGAACATCCATTTCGGAACGTTCTTGTAGTCGGAGCAGTACTCGAATGCGACCTCGATCGGTGCCTTCGTTTCGGCGCTGTGGCTGACGTGACCCATGCCCGACAGGCTATCGAACACTGACGTTAAACTTTCCCGCGTGCCTGCACCGATGATCGCGCCGTCCATTCTGTCCGCCGACTTCGCTCGTCTTGCCGACGAAGCGAGGGCCGTCGAGGGGGCCGAGTGGCTTCACGTCGATGTGATGGACGCGCATTTCGTACCGAACCTGACGCTGGGCCTTCCGATCGTGCAGAGCCTGCTCAAGGCAACCGATATTCCGCTCGATTGCCACCTCATGATCGATAACCCAGGTCGCTGGGCGCCACCGTATGCCGAAGCGGGCGCATACAACGTCACGTTCCACGCGGAGGCAACCGACGATCCAGTTGCCGTCGCACGAGACATTCGGGCCGCGGGCGCGAAAGCTGGTTTGAGCATCAAGCCGAACACCCCGATCGAGCCTTATCTCGAGATTCTCCAGAACTTCGACACGCTCCTGGTGATGAGCGTCGAGCCCGGCTTCGGTGGTCAGTCGTTCATCGCCTCGGTCCTGGACAAGGCGCGGACAGTACGTCGGCTCGTCGATTCCGGGGAGCTGCGCCTGATCGTCGAGATCGATGGCGGGATCAACGAAGACACCGTCGAAGCGGCGGCCGAGGCAGGCGTCGACTGCTTCGTCGCAGGCTCCGCCGTCTACGGGGCGAGCGATCCCGCAGCAGCCGTCCGCGCATTGCGGCAGAAGGCTGCTGCGGCCTCGCCGCACCTCACGCTCGCCTAGCGAGTCCTTCGAGGAGGTCCGCGGCTTCGTTCGCGGCGTCATGCTGCGCCATCTCGGCCTGAATCCGGCCTGCCGCGTCGCGGAACGACGGCTCGGACAACACTCTGCGAACCGCACCACGAACCTTGTCCGGCGACGGATGCGTCTTGCCAAGGCGCAGCCCGACGCCGGACCACTGGATTCGTGCCGCGTTCTCGGCCTTCTCCTCGGTGGTACCTGCCTGCACGATCGGAACGCCATGGGCCAGGGCGAGCGTGACACCCGTGTAGCCGCCGTTGGTGACGAAGACCTGCGCTTTCGACAACAGTTCGTCGTACGGAATCCATGGCACCACAATGGCATTCGCTGGAAGCGGACCGCCGAGCGCCGCTTCCACGTCCGCAACGGATGCACCGCCGGTGGTGACGACCTGCAGGACCGGCTCGTTCGCTAGCGCGCGGAGCGTGGGCACGATCAGTTCGGTCAGGTCGGGGCGCAGGCTGCCCTGAGTGACGTGAACGACAGGGCGGTCGGACCGCTCGAGCCTCGACCACCACGCGGGACGTTGCCATTCCTTGGGGTCAGGGCGCAGACCGCCGATCCAATGCACATGTGCCGGAAGAGCTTTCCGTGGATACTCGAAGGACGGCGTGCACGCCTGCAGATGCAGCATCGGTGAACTGAGCGATTCCAGCGCCGTGCGACGGTCGCGGGGGAGTCCGAGGTCGGTTCGGATGCGACGGTACGCGCGTTCGGCGTCCGCGAAGATCGTCTTTGCTGCGACCGTCTTGATCAGCCGATTCCGAAGACGCCCAACGGGTCCGCCCATGGGAAGCAAGCCGGGGCCGAACGGTGGCGTGTCGGCGTCGCCGTAGGTGAGCGGGCCGTCCGCGAAGGTTGCCCATGGAATGCCGTCCAGCTCGGACAGCATGCCGACGCCGAAGCTCAATCCTTCGGTGAGCATCGCGTCGACCTTATGCGCAGCGGTGATTCGGCGTAGGTCCGCGACGCGCTGCGGTGCATGTCCGACGAAGATGTCGGCGAAAGCCTTCCCGATCATTTTCGGTCCCGCTTGGCCGACGAACTCAGGGAAGAAATCGAACAGGTCTCCGCCGCTGAAGTCGAGTGCGTCCACGTACGGCATCGGGACTGCGCCGACTGCGGCGATCCGATCGTGAAAGGCTTTGCCGGAGTACCAGAGCACGGTGTGGCCGCGCTCCACGAGACGCGCCGCGATCGGCAGTGGATTGGTGGTGTGTGCCTCGATGGCGACCGAGGCGAACAGGAATGTGGCCATGCGGGAACTCCTTGAACTACTACCGGACGGGTGTTGTACTGAGGTGTACTGGTTGTAGTCAAGGTCGGTTCAATTTAGTGAGGATAAAATTAATTTGGATCGTCCCTACGTCAGCCCGATTCGCGCAGAGCAGGTCCGACTGACGCGCCGCCGCATCACTGATGCAGCCCACGCGCTGTTTCTCGAACGTGGGTACACGGCCACGACGATTGCCGCGGTAGCGGCGTCTGCGGGTGTGTCGGCGCAGACCGTGTACAACGTCTTCGGCACCAAACCCGCTCTGCTCAAGCATGTTTACGACGTCCGTCTGGTGGGCGACGACGAACCGATTCCGATGCAGGACCGGCCCGACGTGCGGGCGCTCTATACGGAAGAAGACGCGGCGCGATTCCTTCGTGGATACGCGACGCTGGGCGGGGCGGTGATGGAACGGCTCGGGCCACTGCTCGTCGTCATCGCGAACGGAGCAGGGAGCGATCCTGACTTGGCCGCGCACATCGTCACGGTCAATGGTGAGCGATTGGTCGGGACCGGCATGGTCGCGCAACGAATCAGCGACCTCGGCGCATTGCGGCGAGGTCTCGACGTCGACCGTGCGCGTGACCGGATTTGGACCCTCAACAGCCTCGAGGTGTGGAACCTGCTGACCGGCCTACGCGGCTGGTCCCACACGGAGGCCGTCGACTGGATCGGTGAGGCTATGTGCGACGCCGTGCTCGATCGTGGCTGAGCTCCAGTAGGGATACGGTCCGGCGGTTGCGAGGTTGACAGCTTCGACGACGCGAATCCGGAATGGCTGCAACAGGATTGCCGAGAAGCTCGCAGGCGAAGGCTCTCGATAGATCGGCTCGGGGTCGAATGCGGTCGGGCCCGTAGTCGCCAGTACGAGGTCCCACGCGGACTGCAGTTCCTCCTGCGTCGCGCTGCGCGCGCGGCAGTCCAGGTAGACCGCGTCGTGCGCCGGGGACCAGTACGAGCAGCTGACGTTTGCATTCGAAGTCAGGTGCTTGTGCGTGAGTGCGGTCGGCCGGCTCGTGACGAGGCCCAGCGCCTGTCCGGGGTTCGACGGCAGGCGCCAGACCGGGTGCACGATCCGCGAACGGGGTTCGCCGTTCCCGTTGACGGTCGTGACGGTCGCGTAGACGACCTCGTCGATGATTCGTTGCGCTCGCGGAACTACGTGTTCGTATGCGGATTTCATAGTGCACAACTATAGTTGTGGATTATGGCGGATGACAATGCTCTGGTCGATCTCTCGACGCTCGACCTGCCGGTGCTCATCTCGATTGCGGCCCGACTGGTCAACGAACAAGTACTGGCGCGATTGCGCACCGCGGGGTACGACGGCGTTCGGGAGAGCGACGGCTACTTGGTGCAGCACCTTATCGGAGGTCCGCAGACGCCCTCGGTTCTGGCTGCACGCCTTGGCATTTCGCAGCAGGCCGCGTCGAAGCGGGTGCGGGAGATCGAGGAGCGCGGCTATGTGGAACGAGTGCCCGACCCTGTCGATCGGCGGCAGACGCTGACGCGTCTCACGTCGCGGGGTGTCGGAATGGTCTCGCGGACCCGCGAGATTCGTGCCGAGCTCGAGGCTGAGTTCGGGGGGCTGGGAATCGATATTGCTGGCGTTCGGCAGGGATTGGTGGCAGTCGTCGAGGGTGTGGATCGGGCGCAGTCCTACCGCGAGCGGCAGGTTCGTGAGGGGGATTGATCGGGTCGGCATTTGTGTCGGTGGGTCGGTTTAGTATCGAACACATGAGCGAGGGTGGGGTGTGGGGGGCGGTGCGGGATGTGGAGTTGCTGGATGTCCTGCGCGATCGGCACCGGTCGGCGGCGGTGGCTCAGTGCGGTGAGGTGGACGCGGTCACCGAGCTGTATCGGCGTCGTGTGGTGTGGGACCGCAACCGTGGGGTGAACGCCCGCGATGCCGGGGAGACGGCGGGGGTGGAAGCGGCGGCGGCGTTGCGGGTGACGGAGGGAGTGGCGAATTCGTTCATCGATGTCGGGTTGGCGTTGCAGGGGTTGCCGTTGACGCGGGCAGCGTTCGCGGTGGGGGATATCGATCTGGCGCGGGTGCGGGTGCTGGTGGAGTTGACGATGAACCTGTCGGTGGAGTTGATTGCCCGGTTGGAGGGCCGGTTGGTGGATGCGGCGCGGTCGTCGAATCCGGGTCGGTTGCGGGTCAACGGGCGGCGTTGGATCGCGGCGGCGGATCCGTCGGGGGAGAAGGGTCGCCGGGAGCGGCGGGTCGAGGATCGGGATGTGCGGGTGCGGGCCACGGCGGATGGGATGGCGTTTCTGGACGGGTTGTTACCGGTCGGGGGTGCGCAGACGGTGGCGGCGCGGTTGGTGGAGCTGGCACAGGAGGTGTGTGGGAAGGATCCGCGGTCGTTTGCGCAGCGGCGCGCTGATGCGTTGGTGGTGTTGGCGGACGGGTCGGGCCGGTTGGTGTGTGGGTGTGGGCAGGGGGTGTCGTGTCCGGTGGCGGGGGTCGAGCCGTGTCCGGTGCGGAAGCCGTTGATTCAGGTGGGGGTGTCGGTGGAGACGTTGCTCGGGTTGCGGGAGTGGCCGGGGTATGTCGCGGGGTTGGGTGTGGTGGATGCGGATCTGGCCCGGATGTTGGCTGTGGACGGGCGGTGGGAATGGGTGATGGCGGCCATCGACGCGGCGGTGGAGCAGGAACGCCACGCGAGTCAGGACGGTGCCACGGAGGTTCCCGCCGAGCGGGTTGTGCAGGACGCGACTCCCGCCGCACCGACTGATCGGGTTCCGCAACCAGCACGTCCGCGGACCACTGCGGGCCGGACCGCTGCGGGCCGGGCGGTGGCGGCGGTCGGTTCGTGTGCGGGGTCGGGGGTGTGGGACGACCCGGAGTCGCCGGGGGCGTTGCGGTACGAGTGGAGTGCCGGGTTGGCTCGCTGGATCCGGGCCCGCGATGGGACGTGCCGGTTCCCGGGATGCGTGGTGGCGGCGGCGCGGTGCGATATCGATCATTGCGAGCGGTACAACCACCGTCGGCCTCGCGCGGGTGGTCGCACGATCCGCAGCAACGGGGCGTGTTTGTGTCGTCGTCATCATCGGTTGAAGACCGCGGGTGAGAACGGGGGTAACGGGTGGCGGGTCCGTCAACTCGGTGACGGTCGGTTGGAGTGGAGGACCCCGACCGGTGAACTGATTGCGACCGAACCGACCGGGGCCGGGTTTCTCTGGCCGACAACAGAGATTGGTGAGGTCTGCCCGAAACCAGTCGAGGTGCCGGAGTCGACCGACAAGGGTGGCTGGGTCGTGTGCTCCGACCCGACCTTGCTGCAGGAAATGAACCGGACCGGGATCACCGTGGAGGAGCAGCTGCGGTTCATCCTGGAGGTGGCGGGGGTGCAGGTGCGCCGCACACGCGTAAAGCCCCAACCACCTACACCGGCAGAGGACCCACCCGACCCCGACGAACCCCCACCGTTCTGATGGTGCGGCGACCGCCGCTCGACCACGTCGACATAAACTCTGCTCGTGCCGTCTTCTCCGACCGCGCCCGCCGCGGCGATGCGGCTGGCCATCGATGCTGCCGAGTCAGTGCGCGGCCGCACGTACCCGAACCCGCCGGTAGGCGCGGTCATTGTCGACCCGGACGGCTCAGTTGTAGGTATCGGTGCCACGCAGCCAACCGGCGGACCGCACGCCGAAGTCATCGCGCTGCAACAAGCCGGCGACAAAGCCCGCGGCGCAACGGCATTCGTCACCCTCGAGCCGTGCAATCACTACGGCCGCACGCCGCCGTGCACGAAGGCGCTCATCGACGCGGAGATCAGCGCCGTCCATTTCGCGATTGCCGACCCGAACCCTGCAGCCGCGGGCGGGTCCGAGGCGCTCGAGCGGGCGGGGATCCGCACCGAGCAGGGACTCATGGCCGACCAAGTCGCACAGGGGCCGCTCCGCGCCTGGTTGTTCAAGCAGAAGCACGCCCGACCCCACATCACCTGGAAATACGCCGCCAGCCTCGACGGTCGCAGCGCGGCGCGCGACGGCTCGAGCCAGTGGATCACCGGACCCGAGGCGCGGGCCCACGTCCACGCCGAACGAGCAAAGCTCGACGCGATCATCGTCGGCACCGGAACTGTCGAGGCAGACAACCCGTGGCTCACCGCGCGACTTTCCGACGGCAATCTCGCTCCGAACCAGCCGACCAGGGTCGTTGTCGGTCGAACCGAGATCCCGGCGTCTGCCAGAGTCCTCGACGACGCCGCTCCGACGCTGCTCGTCCGGACACACGATCCGCGAGAAGTTGTGGCCGCCCTCGCCGACCACACCGACGTCCTGCTCGAGGGCGGGCCCACTCTCGCCGGCGCATTTCTGCAGGCCAGGCTGATAGACCGAATCGTCGCCTACATCGCACCGGTCGTACTCGGAGCCGGGCAGTCGGCGCTGGGGGATGTGGGAGTCGGGAATATCGGTGAAGCCCTGCGGTTTCGACGTGAGTACATCGAGCCCATTGGAACTGACGTGATGCTGAGTTTGGTACCGGAGGAGTGACGCATTGTTCACAGGAATAGTCGAAGAGCTCGGCGAAATCACGGGGAAGGAAGACCTCGGGGACTCCCAGCGATTCACCGTCCGCGGACCGCTCGTCACGTCCGATGCGGGTCACGGTGATTCGATCGCCGTGAACGGTGTGTGCCTGACGGTCGTCGACGTCCTCGACGGCACGAGCTTCACCGCGGACGTCATGGCCGAGACGCTGAACCGTTCGAGCCTGGGCGCGTTGCACATCGGAAGCTCCGTGAATCTGGAGCGTGCGGCGGCGCTGAACAGCCGACTCGGCGGGCACCTCGTCCAAGGGCATGTCGACGGCACCGGGTCGATTATCTCGCGGTCGCCGTCGGAGCATTGGGAGGTCGTCCGGGTCGCGCTGCCCGACCAGATCGCCAAGTACGTCGTCGAGAAAGGTTCCATCACAATCGATGGAATCTCGCTGACGGTCTCCGCGCTGGGAGCGGGTACGGACGGCGACTGGTTCGAGGTCTCGCTGATCCCGACGACGCTGGAACTGACGACGCTGGGACGCGCGCCGGTAGGTACACCGGTGAATCTCGAGGTCGATGTGATCGCAAAGTACGTCGAGCGCCTGCAGCAACGCGGTTGAGCAGTCGTAGTGTTAAGTAACAATCGAGTGCCGATACAAGAATGAGCGGAGAACCCAGACGTGACCAGGTTCGATAGCATCGAGCGGGCTGTCGCCGACATTGCCGCAGGTAAGGCGGTTGTCGTGGTCGACGACGAGGATCGCGAGAACGAAGGCGACCTCATCTTCGCTGCGGAAAAGGCAACTCCCGAACTCGTCGCCTTCATGGTTCGCTACACGTCCGGGTATCTCTGTGTCCCGCTCGCCGGTGACGACTGCGACCGCCTCGGGCTCCCGCCGATGTACGCGACGAACCAGGACAAGCACGGCACGGCTTACACGGTCACCGTCGATGCGCGCGAAGGCATCGGCACCGGAATTTCGGCGTCCGACCGCGCCGCGACGATGCGCCTCTTGGCAGACCCCAATTCGAATGCGCACGACTTCACCCGTCCTGGTCACGTGGTTCCACTTCGCGCGAAGGAGGGCGGCGTACTCCGTCGCCCCGGTCACACCGAAGCTGCGGTCGACCTCGCCCGGATGGCAGACCTGCGTCCGGCCGGCGTGATCTGCGAGATAGTCAGCCAGAAGGACGAGGGCCACATGGCCCAGACCGAAGAGCTTCGGATCTTCGCCGACGAGCACAACCTCGCGCTCATCTCGATCGCCGACATGATCTCGTGGCGTCGCAAACACGAGAAGCACGTCGTGCGCGTCGCGGAGGCGCGGATTCCCACCAAGCACGGCGAGTTTCGGGCCGTCGGCTACCAGAGCATCTACGACGACGTCGAGCATGTGGCACTGGTTCGCGGCAACATTCCCGGCGACGACGGCGAGGGGAACGACGTTCTGGTCCGGGTGCACTCGGAATGTCTGACCGGTGACGTTTTCGGCTCGCTACGTTGTGACTGCGGTCCGCAGCTGGACGCGGCGTTGGACATGGTTGCGCAGGAAGGCCGCGGCGTTGTCCTGTACATGCGTGGCCACGAAGGCCGTGGGATCGGGCTGCTGCACAAGCTGCAGGCCTATCAGCTGCAGGATTCCGGGCACGACACCGTCGACGCAAATTTGCAGCTCGGCCTACCGGCAGACGCTCGCGACTACGGCATCGGCGCGCAGATCCTCGTCGACCTCGGGATCTCTTCGATGCGATTGCTGACCAACAACCCGGCGAAGCGTGTCGGTCTCGACGGTTACGGCCTGCACATCACCGACCGCGTACCGATGCCGGTGCGCGCAAACACCGAAAACCTCACGTATTTGCGCACCAAGCGCGACCGCATGGGCCACGACTTGATCGGGCTCGACGATTTCGACCATGGAGGAAACGTCCGATGAGTGGTACGGGTGTACCTGACCTTGCCCTCTCCGGTGCAGCGGACGTCAAGCTCGCAATCGTTGCTGCCCGCTGGCACACCGAGATCTGCGACGCGCTGGTAGCGGGCGCGCTGCGGACGGCGGAAGGGGTCGGCATTCTCGACGCGACAGTCGTTCGCGTCGCAGGCGCCGGTGAATTACCGGTCGTCGCACAAGCTTTGGCGCGAAGTCACGATGCGGTTGTCGCATTGGGCGTGGTGATCCGTGGTGGCACACCACATTTCGAGTACGTATGCGATGCGGTCACCGCTGGACTCACGCGCGTTTCGCTCGACGAGAGCACGCCGATCGGCAACGGTGTCCTGACGACCGACACCGAGCAGCAGGCGCTGGATCGCGCTGGTCTGCCTGGTTCGGCGGAAGACAAGGGCGAGCAGGCTGCCAGCGCGGCAATCGATGCCGCGCTGACGCTGCGTTCGCTGCAGAAAGTGTCGGCGTGACCTACGAACTCGAGATCCGGCCCAAACGGTCGACGCGATACGCGATCGGTACCGCCGTTTTCCTTGTGCTCGCCTTTGCGATCATCGCTTTGCTGCTGCGAAACTCCGATACCGGTGTCTACTTCACTGTCGCCGATCAGGTCGCGATGGTGCTGCTGGGCTTCGGACTCGCCGGAATCGCCCTGCTTTTCACCCGTCCGCGATTGCGCGCTAACGACTCTGGTGTGTGGGTACGCAACGTGGCGGGGGAGAAGCGGATCGATTGGGATCTGATTCAGGGGCTGTCGTTTCCCGACGGTGCCGCATGGGCACGGATCGAATTACCCGACGACGAATACATCCCGGTTATGGCGATCCAGGCGAACGACCGCGGCCTCGCGGTAGACGCGGTTCGAAGTTTCCGCGTCTTGGGCGACAAGTACGCGAGCGCCGAGAGCTAGTCGCGAATCTGGAGACTCAGCCTGTGACATCTCCCGTCACAGCACCTTCGCGCCGCGGATCTGCGCCACCGATCCATCCCGAGTCGGTGCGCTGCAGTGCACTCAGACCGCTGGTCTGCGGCGCTACAGACACTTGATCACCCATCGCCCGCAGCGCCGAGACAAGTGGGTCGGCCGCACCGTCGTTGGTGGCATCGATGTTCGGATGCTCACCGCCGACGCCCGTGACCGGCGTATTCGCGGCACCGAAGGCCACCGCCGAAACCGCCTGCTGGGGGTCGAGTCCCCAATCGAGCATGTTGACGAGCGTCTTCACCACGAACTGGATGATCACCGAACCGCCGGGCGAGCCGACGACCAGCTCGAGCGGGCCACGGACGCCGTCAGGGCTGCGATCGAATACGAGGGTCGGCGACATCGAACTGCGGGGGCGCTTGCCCGGTTCGACCCGGTTGGCGAGTGGCGTGCCGTCCGAGCTGGTCGGCGCCGCGGAGAAGTCTGTGAGCTGGTTGTTCAACAAGAACCCGTCGACCATGTGGAACGAGCCGAACGCAGACTCGATGGTCGTCGTCATCGACGCGGCGTTTCCGTACTTGTCGACGACGGAAATGTGGCTCGTCCCGTGTTCCGGCACCTGGCCGGGAATGCCGAGCGGGACCGGTCCGAAGTCTCCTGGCTGCGCCTGCCCCATGCTCTTGCCCGGATCGATGAGTGCCGCGCGCTGCTTCAAGTAGGCCTCGTTCAGCAGCGTTTCGGTCGAGTTGCCCGGTAGCGGAACGAAATCGGAGTCGGCGACATACTTGTCTCGATCCGCGTACGCCAACCGCTCGGCCTCGGCGATGAGGTGGACTGCCTTCGGATCGGGGACGCCGCCGTTGCGGTCGAGATCGGTGGGCATGAGCGCACCCAGGTCGAAGTTCGACAGAATTCCCAGCGTCGACGCGACCGCTGTGCCGCCTGACGACGGATTCGGCATGCCGCAGATCTCGTGGTCGCGGTAGCCGGTACACAACGCGGTCCGTTTCTTGGCCTGATACCCGGCGAGGTCCTCGAGCGTCATTTCGCCTGGCGTGCGGTCGCCGGTCGACGTGTCGGTCGCATCGACGATCGCCTGCGCGATCGAGCCCGTGTAGAACGCGTTGGCGCCGTCGGAGGCGATCGCTCCGAGTGTCTTGGCCATCGCGGGATTGGTCAGCTTTTCACCGGCGGGCTTGGGCTTTCCGTCGGGCAGCAGGAAGTAGTCACGTGCGGCGGGGTCGACCGCGAGATTCGGTGCGGACTCGGCGATCTGCTGGGCGAGCCGCGGGCTGATCTCCAGGCCCTGATCGGCGAGTGAGATTGCCGGGTCGAACAATTCGCGCCACTGCTTCCGGCCGTGTTCCTGATGGGCCAGCTCGAGCATCCGAACGGCACCGGGAACACCGATGGACCGGCCGCTCGCGCGCGCATCGGGTTTCGGCAGGGTGCGGTCGGTGTCGCTGATCCATTGCAGGTAGTTTTCGGTCGCGGCCGCCGGTGCAGTTTCGCGACCGTCGTAAGCGTCGACGGTGTTCTTCTCTGCGTCGTAGTAGAGCAGGAACGCACCGCCGCCGATGCCGGACGACTGCGGTTCGGCGAGCCCCAGCACCGTCTGGGCGACGATCAGCGCGTCGGCGGCGGTACCGCCGTCGCGCAAGACCTCGCATGCAGCTGCGGTCGACAACGGGTTCGCCGTCGACACCGCGAACGACGCTGTTTCAACTGCGGCCATGTCCGATCGATAGCCCGAGGCGATCTCCGGATTGGTCGACAGGTTCTGCGTCGTGCTGCCCGCAGGTGCCTCGGCGACCTTGGATATGGCTGTGCCGTTCGGTTCGCTCGTACATGGTTCCCGCGTTGCTTCGTCGTCACTCGACGAGCACCCGGTCAGCATTCCCAAGGCCAGGCCGGCAACTAGGGTGGCCCGCAGTCCGCGCTGGTTCATATGTCCAACCTAGTTCGCGAACGCGCGCTTCGTGGCAAGCTCGAGAACGTGACTGAAAAAGTGCGGGTGGTGGTCGCCGACGATCACCCGTTGTTGCGCGACGGCGTTGTGCGAGCACTGGTTTCGAGTGGTGTGATCGACGTGGTTGCGGAGGCGGACGACGGGCTCGCGGCGCTGGCGCTGATCAAGGAGCACGCGCCGCAGGTGGCCTTGGTCGACTACCGGATGCCGGGATTGGACGGCGCACAGGTTGCGGCGGCGGTCCGGCGGGACGGACTGGCGACGCGGGTGCTGCTCTTGTCGGCGCACGACGAGTCGGCAATCGTGTTCCACGCTCTGCAGGAGGGTGCGGCCGGGTTCCTGCCGAAGGAATCGACCAGGGCCGAGATCGTTGCCGGTGTACTCGAATGCGCCAAGGGGCGAGATGTGCTGGCGCCCAGCATGGCTGTCGGCTTGGCCGGTGAGATCCGGCGTCGCAGTGAGACGGCAGGTCCCTCACTGAGCAAGCGGGAGCTGGAGGTGCTGAACCTCATCGCCCGCGGCAACAGCATTCCGTCGATTGCCGGCGAGCTGTTTCTCGCGCCGTCGACGGTCAAGACGCATGTGCAGCGGCTGTACGAGAAGCTGGGCGTCAGCGACCGTGCCGCCGCCGTCGCCGAAGCCATGCGCCGCGGGTTGCTGGAGTGACCCGCCCGCAACGAGAGCGGGTGGTCGAGCACTACACGACCGAGTCAGTGCGGCTGACCGCGGTGCTGCGCCTGCCCCTCATCGGACTCATCATCCTGCTCGGCCCGATCGCCGAAATATCGCATTGGCTGCCTGTCGTCTACGGCAGCATTCTCGGCACCTACGCAGTGGCGGCCCTGCTCTGGCTACTGATCGTGTTGCGACAGCCTGTGCGCCCGTGGGCCGCGTGGGTGTCGACGGTGGTCGACGTCCTGGCAATCCTGGCCCTGTGCCTGACGTCCGGTGGTGCGACCTCGCTGCTGCTGCCGGTGTTCTTCCTGTTGCCGATTTCGGTCGCGTTCCAACTGCGGCCCGAGCTGACCGCCCTGCTCGGCACGAGCACAGCTTTCGGTTATCTCTCGGTCTGGATCGTCTACTCCAAGCGCGACGACACGATGGGTTTGCCCAACGAGATCTACCTGTATTTCGGCTTCCTGTTGTGGCTCGCGATGGCGACCACGGCCCTGTGCTTCGTGCTCGTCCGTCGGTCGTCGAACGTGATTGCGCTGCTCGACATTCGGAAGCGGCTGGTGAGTGAATCGATGGAGGCCGACGAGCGGCAGCGCCAAGAGTTGGCGGAGCAACTCCACGACGGACCGCTGCAGAACCTGTTCGCGGCCCGGCTCGGTGTGGAGGAGGCCGCGGAGCGCAACCCCGACTCGGCACTGGATGCCGTCGATGCGGCGATTCAGAGCACGGCCGCGCAGCTGCGATCGATTGTGACGGCGTTGCACCCGCAGGTGCTGGCGCAGCTGGGTCTGACGGAGGCCTTGCGGGAGTTGGTGCGCGACTTCGAGCGGCGTGGAGCCTTCGAGATACGTGCCGAGCTAGCAGAAGTCGGCCGCCCGGAAGTGCAGTCGCTGCTCTATCGAGTCGCGCGAGAGCTGCTGTCGAACGTCTACAAACATGCGCATGCAACGACGGTGCACATCGAGCTGGCAATGTCGGAAGAAGATCTCACGCTGACGGTCTCCGACAACGGCGCCGGTTTCGACCCGGCGGTATTGGAACAGCGAATTACTGAGGGGCACATCGGACTTGCTTCGGTGTTCGTCCGCGTCGAATCGCTGGGCGGGGCTGTTGCACTCAGCTCCGGCGCCGACGGGACCCGGGTCTCGGTCAGCGCGCCGTTAGTGGCAGGGCAGTCCTAGAAGGTGCCGCCCGTCGTGCATCAGCTCGTGCAGGTACATGCCGCTTCGTGAGATCGCGCCCTGGTCGAACCCGACCAGGTACAGCGCAAGCAGTGCGAACAGCACGACGCCGACGGCAACCAGGGCTGCGCGGGTCGCCTCGGCGGCGGAGGGTGCGGTATGTACGAGTGCCATGGCTTCTCCGTGGTGATCGACATCACAGGGGCGCGAACTTTTCGAGCGTACCTCTCAAGATCGAGAGTGACCACCGAAAACGCTGTCGGACGGCGCGACTAACCTGGATTCGTGGCCGACCCCTCTACTTATCGACCCGCGCCAGGATCGATTCCGATCGAACCGGGGGTGTACCGATTTCGCGATCAGCATCGCAGGGTCATCTACGTCGGTAAGGCGAAGAGTCTGCGTAGTCGGCTCAATTCGTACTTTGCGGACATTGCGTCGTTGCATCCGCGGACCAGGCAGATGGTCACGGCTGCGTCGAGCGTCGAGTGGACTGTTGTGTCGACAGAAGTCGAGGCACTGCAGCTCGAATACAACTGGATCAAAGAGTTCGATCCGCGGTTCAACGTGCGTTATCGGGACGACAAGTCGTATCCCGTCCTTGCGGTAACGCTGAACGAGGAGTACCCGCGGCTGTTCGTGTATCGCGGCGCGCGCCGCAAGGGAGTGCGCTACTTCGGTCCGTATTCGCATGCGTGGGCGATTCGGGAGACGCTGGACCTGCTTCTGCGGGTATTTCCCGCGCGGACCTGTTCGGCTGGTGTTTTCAAGCGGCACAACCAGATCGGACGGCCGTGCCTGCTCGGTTACATCGACAAATGCTCGGCGCCGTGCATCGGCCGGGTCGATGCCGACCAGCATCGCAGAATCGTCGAGGACTTCTGCGACTTCCTTGCGGGTAAGACCGACAAGCTCGTCCGCGATCTGGAGCATCGGATGCAGGATGCCTCCGAGCAACTCGATTTCGAGACGGCCGCGCGACTGCGCGACGATGTCGGGGCGTTGCGGCGAGCGCTCGAGAAGCAGGCGGTCGTTCTCGGTAGCGGCACCGATGCCGACGTCGTGGCATTCGCTACCGACGAACTGGAGGCAGCCGTCCAGGTGTTCCACGTCCGCGGTGGCCGAGTGCGTGGCCAGCGGGGCTGGGTGGTCGAAAAGGCCGGTGAGGCGATCGATCCGGGCACAGACACCGAGCGTGATCTGCCGGTGCTGGTCGAACAGTTTCTGACGCAGTTCTACGGCGAGCAGGTCGCATTGGTCGAAGGGCAGGAAGACGAGCTGGCCGAGCCGGCCGCGGTCGTGCCCCGTGAGGTCCTGGTTCCTGCGCTGCCGCCGAACTCCGACGAGGTGCAGCAGTGGTTGTCGGAACTGCGCGGTTCGATTGTGCAACTGCGAGTTCCACAGCGCGGCGACAAGAAGGCACTCGCCGAAACGGTCCAGCGAAATGCGCAGGAAGCGCTGGCGCAGCACAAGCTCAAGCGGGCGAGCGATTTGACGTCGAGATCGGCTGCACTGCAAGGCATTCAGGAGGCGCTGGACCTCGACTCCGCGCCTCTGCGCATCGAGTGCGTCGACGTCAGCCATGTGCAGGGTACCGACGTGGTCGCTTCTCTCGTCGTCTTCGAAGACGGCCTACCGCGCAAGTCGGACTATCGCCATTACGCGATCAAGGAGGCTGCGGGCGAGGGGCGGTCGGACGACGTCGCCAGCATCGCCGAAGTCACCCGGCGACGCTTCCTCAGAATGCGTCGCGACTTCACGACCGGTGAGCTGACCGGTGACGATGCGGGCGGCGAGGTCGGCCCGGAAGTTGCGATCGGGGCGGGCATCGATCCGCAGACCGGCCGGCCGCGCAGGTTCGCGTATCCGCCGAATCTGTTCGTCGTCGATGGCGGTGCGCCGCAGGTCGCTGCCGCGGCAGAGGTGCTCGACGAACTCGGGATCACCGACGTGGCGGTCATCGGACTCGCGAAACGACTCGAAGAAGTCTGGGTGCCGGGGGAGAGCGATCCGGTGATTCTGCCCAGGACAAGTGAATCGCTCTACCTGTTGCAGCGGGTGCGCGACGAAGCGCACCGCTTCGCGATCACCTTCCATCGCAGCAAGCGGTCCAGGCGGATGACCGCATCCGCGCTCGATTCGGTTCGTGGGCTGGGGGAGACACGCAGGACCGCACTGGTCTTGCACTTCGGCTCGGTCGCTCGTTTGAAGAAGGCAACGGTCGAAGAAATCTCGGAGGTGCCCGGAATCGGGCCGGCGACGGCGAAGGCGGTGCTCGCGGCTCTGTCGGAGGACGCCTGACCTAGGTGCTCGCGTGCATTTCCCAGAGCAGGATCTCCGAACGTTCCGCCGCGGTTATCCGGTGCCCACCTGTGCTGGTGAGGCGCACTGTGTCGCCCTGACTCACCTGGCCATAGCCCTCGAACAGAGCACTGCCGTTCGCGACGAAGACGTGCCCGAAAGGCGCGTCGGGAATGGTGATCGACTGGCCGGGGTCGAGCCGGGCGACATGCAATGCCGCGTGCTTGTTGCCGATCCGGATTGCCGACGAGTTCCTGTGAGCAGCCATGCCGGAGGCGATCGTGACGAACGGACCGGCATCGACTTCGCGTTCTTCGTAGCTTGGCGCTGTGCCCGTGGTGTCCGGCGAGATCCACATCTGGACGACTCGAACCCGTTCGCCCTGCAAGTGGTTCGAGGCGTTCTTCTCCGAGTGCCGAATGCCTGTTCCGGCACTCATCCGTTGCGCAAGACCTGGATAGATGAGCCCGGAGTTTCCGGCCGAATCCTGATGGACCACAGTCCCTTCCAGCACCCAGGTGATGATCTCCATGTCGCGATGCTGGTGTGTGTCGAAACCCTCACCGGCTTGGATCGTGTCCTCGTTGTGCACCATGAGCAGACCGTGGGCGTTGGCTGCCAAGTCGAAGTTGCCCGTGGCGGGAAACGATTGCCGGGAATCGAGCCACTCATTCCACCAGTGGCCGCGATCCGCCGACCTGATCACCCGCACGTCTGTCTGTGTGCCCATAGTAGTTGCAAGTTCAATTACTTCCGCGAAATTCCCCGTCAGATCGTCTCGTCGAGCTGCCCGAGCGATTCGGTCAGGCGAAGATTCTCTGAGTAGTCGACGGGACACGCGATGATCGACACGCCGTCGGAGGCGAGGGCGGTCCGAAGCGTCGGGAGCAGTTCGTCGGCGGACTCGATGCGGTATCCCTTCGCGCCGAAACTCTGCGCGTACATGACGACGTCCGGATTCGTGAAGGCGACGTCGTAATGGGCGCCCAGTTCCAGGTCCATTTTCCATTCGATGAGCCCGTAGCCGTTGTCTTCCCAGATCAGCACGACCAAGGGAATCCGCTCGCGGACCGCTGTCTCGATTTCCTGGGAGTTCATCAGAAAGGCGCCATCGCCCATCACGGCCAGAACCTTACGATCCGGTAGGGCCAGCGAGACGCCCAGGGCGCCGGGCAACGTGAAGGCCATCGTCGACAAGCCGTTGGAAATCAGGCACGTGTTGCGCTCGTAGGTCGGGTACAGGCGGGCCATCCACATCTTCGCCGCACCCGTATCGACGAGCACGATGTCGCTTCGGTCGAGTGCTGCGCGGGTGTCGGCGACAACGCGTTGCGGTGCCAGCGGAAATCGCGAGTCCTTCCCTCCGCGTTCGAGTTCGGCTGCCAGCATTCCGGCGCCGGGGGCGGCCGTGCCGGCTTGGAACCGCTTGTCGCCGAGACCCTTGTTCAGGGCGTCGAGCGATGCGCTGATGTCGCCGACGATTCCGACGTCGACCGAGTAGTGCATATCGACTTCGGCGGGAAACCGGTGGACGTGAATGATCTTCTTGTCACCGTTCGGATTGATCCGAACCGGATCGAACTCCTGTAGCTCGTAGCCAACGGCGATGATCACGTCTGCTTCGTCGAATCCGAAGTTGACGTAGTCCCGCCGCATGAAACCGATCGTCCCCATGCTGTTCGGGTGATCGTCGGGCATGACGCCCTTGCCGTGAAAAGTGTTGGCGACCAGCACGTCATGGTCGTCGGAGAATCGCACGAGCGCAGCGGCCGCATCGTTGCGGGCAGCACCGTGCCCGGCCAATACGACAGGGCAGCGCGCGGAGCGAAGTATCTCGACGGCCCGGTCGACCTGGCTCGGTGACGGGGATTCGGCCCGGACGACGTTGCGGGGCAGGGGAGCGAGGTCGTACTCCTCCTGGTCGACATCGATGTGTTCCGGGATTGCCAGATACACCGCGGCGGGCCGTTCGGACTCGGCTGTTTTGAACGCCTTGCGGAACATCTCGGGGATCGCGCGGGGCGTCGGGACTCCGTCCGACCAGCGGGTGATCGGCGCGAACATCGTGACGAGATCGACGTACTGATGCGATTCCTTGTACTCGCGGTCCTGCCCGACCTGGGCCGAGATGGCTACGAGCGGAGTGCTGTTGGTGGTGGCGTCGGCGACGCCCAACTGCATGTTGATCGCGCCCGGTCCGAGCGTCGCGGAGACGACACCGGCGCGTCCGGTGACTCGGCCGTACATCTCCGCCATGAAGGACGCCGCCTGCTCGTGGCGGGTCAATATGTAGCGAATCTCGGACTTGCTCAGGGCCTGAACGAAGCGGATGTTCTCTTCGCCCGGAATTCCGAAGACAAGCGAGACGCCTTCGGCTTCCAGACACTGGACCATTAGTTCGGCGGCTGTCGTCATAGTGCCACGATAGTGGCAGGCTGGAAGTAGTTCGATCTTCGAGATGAAGGGATTGACGCGTGTCCATCGCCACGATCGACCCGACCACAGGCGAGACGGTGAAGACTTTCGCCGCCGCCACCTCCGACGAAATCGAGGCTGCGCTTGCGCGCGCCAGCGAGCGGTGGCGAAGTTATCGCAAAACCACGTTTGCGGAGCGCGCCGCGTGGATGCACGCGACAGCCGACCTTCTCGAGGCGGAAGCCGACGACGTTGCGGCGTTGATGACGCTCGAAATGGGCAAGACCCTGAAGTCCGCGAAAGCCGAGGCGCTCAAGTGCGCCAAGGGCTTTCGCCACTACGCTGACAACGCCGAGGCCATGCTGGCCGACGAAGTCACCGACGCGACGAAGGTCGGCGCGTCGCAGGCGTACGCGCAGTATCAGCCGCTGGGCGTCGTCCTCGCTGTGATGCCGTGGAACTTCCCGCTCTGGCAGGTCGTCCGGTTTGCGGCACCCGCGTTGATGGCCGGTAACGTCGGCATTCTCAAGCACGCGTCGAACGTGCCGCAATCGGCGCTCTATCTCGCCGATGTCATTGCGCGCGGCGGCTTTCCGGAGGGCTGCTTCCAGACCCTGCTGATCGGGTCGGGTGCCGTGGAGGGAATCCTGCGGGATCCACGTGTCGTCGCCGCGACGCTTACGGGCAGCGAGCCGGCCGGACGTTCCGTCGCAGCCATCGCCGGCGACGAGGTCAAGCACACCGTGCTCGAGTTGGGCGGCAGCGACCCGTTCGTCGTCATGCCATCGGCGGACCTCGCGAAGGCCGCCGAAGTGGCGGTGACGGCACGGGTGCAGAACAACGGCCAATCATGTATCGCGGCAAAGCGTTTCATCGTGCACGCAGACGTCTACGACGAGTTCGCGAAGTTGTTCGTCGATCGGATGAACGCGTTGCGGGTTGGGGACCCGAAGGACCCCGACACCGACATCGGACCGCTCGCGACCGAGCAGGGCCGCAAGGATGTCGAAGAACTGGTCGACCAGGCCGTGGCCGACGGCGCCACGGTTATGTGCGGTGGCAAGCGCCTCGACGGCCCGGGCTGGTTCTACCCGGCGACCGTGATCGGCGACATCACGCCGGAGATGGAGATGTACACGGCTGAGGTGTTCGGACCGGTCGCGTCGCTGTACCGAGCAGCCGACATCGACGAGGCCATCGATATCGCCAACGCCACGACCTTCGGCCTCGGTGCGAACGCTTGGACCACCGACGATGGCGAGCAGCAACGGTTCATCGACGACATCGAAGCGGGAGGCGTCTTCATCAACGGGATGACGATTTCCTACAACGAGTTGCCCTTCGGCGGCGTCAAGCGGTCCGGCACCGGCCGCGAACTGTCAGCCCACGGAATCCGCGAGTTCTGCAACATCAAGACGGTGTGGGTGGGCTGACCGATCAGCTCCGGCCGCGCGCCACCCTCGTTGCGGTGCGCGCGGCCAGTTGGCTCGCGTACGTCGGCGCCTCGGGAACGTGGGCGGGCTTCTTCGCGTCCAGTTCTCGACGCAGTACCGGAACGACCTCGCTGCCGAGCAACTCGATCTGCTCCAGAACGGTATGCAACGGCAGTCCGGCGTGATCGACCAGGAACAACTGGCGCTGATAATCGCCGAAGCTCTCCCGGAAGGTGAGGGTCTTTTCGATGACCTGATCGGGGGTGCCGACGGTCAGGGGAGTTTCGGCGGTGAACTCTTCGAGCGACGGGCCATGCCCGTAAACCGGTGCGTTGTCGAAGTACGGCCGGAACTCGTCGATCGCATCCTGGGAGTTCTTCCGCATGAACACCTGGCCGCCAAGCCCGACGATCGCCTGCTCCGCAGCGCCGTGACCGTAGTGCGCGTACCGCGTGCGGTACAGCTCGATCAGCCGCTGGAAGTGTTCCTTCGGCCAGAAGATGTGGTTGGCGAAGAAGCCGTCGCCGTAGTAGGCGGCCTGCTCCGCGATCTCGGGGCTGCGGATCGATCCATGCCAGACGAACGGCGGGATGCCGTCCAGCGGCCGTGGTGTCGAAGTGAAGGCCTGCAACGGTGTTCGGTGTTTGCCCGACCAGTCGACGACGTCTTCGCGCCACAGGCGGTGCAGTAGGTGGTAGTTCTCGATGGCAAGGTCGATGCCGTCGCGAATGTCCTTGCCGAACCAGGGGTAGACCGGTCCGGTGTTACCGCGGCCGAGCATGAGGTCCACGCGGCCGTCGGCGAGATGCTGCAGCATCGCGAAGTCCTCGGCGATTTTCACCGGGTCGTTAGTGGTGATCAGTGTTGTGGCAGTCGAGAGGATGATGCGCTCGGTGCGGGCAGCGATAAACCCGAGCATCGTTGTCGGTGAGGACGGCACGAAGGGAGGATTGTGGTGCTCGCCGCTCGCGAAGACGTCCAGCCCCACTTCTTCGGCCTTCTGGGCCATGGCGACCATCGCCTTGATGCGCTCAGCTTCGGATGGCGTTCTGCCCGTGGTGGGATCGGTCGTCACGTCGCCGACGGTGAAGATTCCGAACTGCATGACTTCCTCCATCTAGTTCAAAGTTCAACTACTTGAACCTGCACTCGTATTGCAGTATTCCCGTCGGTCCGCCGCGTACGGTTAGCGCCGGGGCTTCACTGCGATGGAGGTAGTTGTGCCGGCAAGTGGTGGCGTTGACGAGCCGAAGATCGCGATCATCGGTACAGGGTTCGGCGGTCTGGCGGCCGCGATCGAGTTGAAGAACGCGGGCTACGAAGACCTGGTGATCTTCGAACGCGGCGACGAGGTCGGCGGCGTGTGGCGGGAGAACACCTATCCGGGCGCGGCGTGCGACGTCCCGTCCCCGTTCTATTCGTTCTCCTTCGGACGAAATCCGAAGTGGCCGCGGCGCTACTCGGCGCAGCCCGACATTCTCGACTACCTGCGGCGAGCCGCCGACACGTACGGCGTCAGGCCGCACGTGCGATTCGAAACGGAGGTCAAGGCAGCCGATTTCGACGAAACGACGGGACGCTGGTCGGTTCACACCACCAACGGCGACATCACGGAGGTCGATGTCCTGATCTCGGCGGTCGGCCAGCTTTCGCGACCTGCTTTTCCGAATATCAAGGGGTGCAACAGCTTTACCGGTCCGATGTTCCATTCCGCGGAGTGGGACCACGACGTCGACCTCGCGGGCAAGCGGGTGGCGGTAATCGGGACCGGTGCGAGCGCGATTCAATTCGTGCCCGAGATTCAGCCGCAGGTGGCCGAATTGACGCTCTTCCAGCGCACGCCACCATATGTGTTGCCGCGCATGGACACCGAGTTCTCGAAGGTGCATCACAAGATCTTCACGCGCGTCCCCGCGACTCAGCTCATCGAGCGCGGCGGCTGGTGGGGCGTGACCGAAGCCCTCGGTTCGGCGTTCCTGTACTCGAAGGCACTCTCCGCCACAGTCAAGCGACTGTGCCGCGCACACCTTCGGCACCAGGTGAAGGACAAAACGCTACGGGCCAAGCTGTGGCCGGACTATCCGGTCGGCTGCAAGCGAATACTGTTCTCCAGCAACTATCTACCGTCGCTGACCGAGCCGAACGTCGAGGTGGTCACCGACGGCATCGCCGAGATCACGCCGACCGGAATCAAGACAGCCGACGGAGCAACACGGGAAGTCGATGTGATCATTCTCGGGACCGGATTCACGGCGAGCGATTTTCTCGCACCGATGGGAATCACCGGACTTGGTGGCCGGGATTTGCGCGAGCAGTGGTCCGACAGTGCGCGTGCGTATCTCGGAGTCTCGGTGCCGGACTTCCCGAACCTGTTTCTCATGTACGGTCCCAACACCAACCTCGGCTCGGGATCCATCGTGTTCATGCTCGAATGCCAGGCTCGCTATATTCGTCAGGCGATCACGCACGCGCAGCAGAAGCAGCGTCCGATCATGGTGCGCGAGTCCGTGGCCGAGGAGTTCGACGCCGGACTGCAGGAGCGCCTCGTCGACGGTGTGTGGTCGCAGTGCAGCAGTTGGTATCGCAATTCGAGCGGTCGGGTCAGCACGAACTGGCCGGGCCTGCAGACCGAATACCGCAAGCGGACGGCGTCTTTCGACGAAACCGCGTACGAGTACGTGTGACCGCACGGCAACAAGGGGAGGGGAGCGGTTCATGAGCGCGAAGGCAGACCTCGAGGAAGAACTCGGTGGCGATCTTCCGGTTCTGGAGTTGGTGTCCGAGCAGGATTGCGAGGAGCTGCTGACCATGTTCCGCGCGGCGCGCGAGCTGGAAAAGCAGACGCTGGACGAGTCGATCGACGCCACACTCGGCGCGTTACCGCGGCTGTTTCGCGGCGCCGCGCGCAAGATCATGTTCGGGGGCAAATGATGGCCGACCTCATCACACGCGCTGCGGTCGTCATGCTCGCTCGCACCCTCCATGTCCCTGTCGAGAAGGTGAAGCATCTCGAGTCGCTCGGCGCCGAGAACGTCGACGCGATCCGGCATCGGATGGCGAACACGCTTTACGACGAGCACGCCGAGGTGTTCAAAAGAATCAGTGCGCTTGTCCCGATCGTGCCGTTGAAGATCGCGCTCCCGATCGTCCAGAAGACCGTGCCGGCGACGATGGCCGGCCGTGCCGCCGGTGCGGTCGGGCTCGCACATCCGAAGAAGGCCAGCTCCGCGCTGGCTCTTCTGCAGGTCGACTACGCAGCCGATGCTGCGCCGTACATCGATCCGCGTGCAGTCGTGAAGCTCGCGCCGGTGATCGACGATCATGCTCCCGTCGTAGCCATCGCGCGGGAGGTGTTGCGCCGCAAGGACTACATCACCGCAGCACAGTTCGTCGAGGCTGCGACGCCGGAATTGATCCGGGCTGTGGAGCAGGGCATCGACGACAACGAGGGGTTGATGCGTGCGGGTGCTTTCGTCCACAACGGCGCGATCATCAGTGACATCCTCCGCGTAATCGTCGAGTCGAATCCGGCTCGTGTTTCCGACATCATCCAGGCCGCAGCCGAGGGCCCGACCGACCTTCGCCTGGATGCGTTGTCGGTCCTGTTCCGCATCGACGCCGACCTCATCTCGACTGTCGGCGACGTCATGTTCGCCGAGACCGATCCGCTCGTGCTCGCCGACTTGTTCAAGTCCTACCTCGACGAAGGCGCAGCACCCGAGTTGCTCACCTTCGCAGGCCATCTCAGCCCATCGGCACTGGACTCGCTAGCAACCAACCCGGTGATCGAGGACGACGACGTGCTATTCGCAGTCATCAGAACGGCGGTCGCCGAGCGGAATCCCGACGTCTGGCGCGGCATGCTCGACGTCGCCGAGCGGACAGCGCCCGGCGTGCAGAGCCGCGCTGTCCGCATGTTGACCGACATCGATGTCAGCGAGTTCGACGGCGTCGCCGCACTGGCTACCGAACACGGTTTGTGGCCGTCGGTTCTGCGCTTGGCTGCCGGGCAGGAACCCGACCTCCAGGCGCAGATGGCGTCGCGCTTTCAGGCGACGGTCACCGACGCGGACCGCGCGTGCATCCATGAACACGCGGCCGCTCTCGGACTGACCGAACAGGTCGCGCCGTTGCTGGCAAGCCTGGCTGCACGCGACTGAACGGCGGTTACGCTGTCTGCTTGTCGGTGTCGGCCTGGCGACGCTCGACGGCGGTCAACGCCTTCAAATGGATCGGCAGACCGTCAACCGGAGTCGGTCCGGTTCCCCAGCCGAGTGGCAGCTCATATCCGGACGGAACACTCCATCGATAGCGCAGCAGCATCTGGTGCATGACGCCCTTCACTGTCATGTTCGCGAATTGCTGACCGATGCATTTGTGGGCTCCGCCGCCGAAGGGCGACCACGCATAGCGGTGGCTCTTCTCCTCATGGCGGGCGAAACGCTCCGGATCGAACACGTCCGGATTGCTCCACCACTGCTCCATCCGCATCGACGGGTACGGGGCATACATCACCGGAGTGCCGGCGGGGATGAAGTGACCGAGCAGTTCGGTGTCGCGCAGAGTTTCCCGAAGCTGTTGTCCCACAGGAGCAAACATGCGCAGCGTTTCTTTGAACACCAGATCGAGTGACGGCAGCCGATCGAGGTCGTCGTAGTCGAGAGTGGGTTTCCCCAGGGCCAACGATTCCGCGCGTAGTCGCACCTGCCACTCGGGATGCTTGCCCAACAGGTAACCCATCATCGACAGCGCGAGCGTGCTCGTGTCGTGGGCCGCCATCAGCACGAAGATCATGTGGTCGACGATTTCCTCGTCGGTGAACGTATGCCCCTCCTCGCTTGCCGCGTGGCACAGGACGCTGAAAAGGTCGTTCCCTCCGCCGTTGCGTTTGGCCGGCAGTTCGCGGCGGAAATAGTCGGCGAGAACCTTCCGGCCGCGCAAACCTTTCGACCACATTCCGCCGGGAACATTCGTCCGGATCACTGCCTGCCCGCCCCGCACGGCATCTTCGAATGCGCGCTCGAGCCGCTTGGCTTGGGGCCCGAGTTCGGTGCCGACGAAGACCTCGGTTGCCAACTCGAGGAGTAGTTGCTTGGTGTTGGAGTAAAGCGGGAAATCGTGCCCTGGCTGCCAACTGTCGAGCCCACGTGTGATGCCTGGTGTCATCAGGTCGAGATAGCCGACGAGACGGGTCCGGGTGAACGCCTGCTGCAGAATTCGCCGGTGGTAGATGTGCTCGTCGTAGTCCATGAGCATGACGCCGCCGTGGAAGAACGGCCCGATCATGAACATCCAGCCCTTTTCGGCGGAGAACGTCTTCTCCTTGTCGAGCAGGATCGCTTGCGCTGCATCCGGTCCGATCGCGACCACGACCTTGCGACCCATCAGTCCTGCCCATCCGACGGGTCCGTACGTCTCGTAGTTCTTGCGGGCGAATTTCAGGACATCCATCAGCGCGACAAGGCTGTAGCCGATGATCGGGGCGCCCTGTTGACCCATGACAGGAACCAGATCACTGCCGACCGGCGGCTGTGCCAGCGGTTCGACAGGTGACGGGTAGTGCGTGGTCAGTTCGAAGGCGGAAGTCTTGGCCTTGCGGGCAATCGTCGACAGCATCGGCAGATGTCCTTTCGCGTCGTTGCGAAGCACTGTGACGCCACTCTCAACTGATGGCGCCTGCCTTCAATTACCCACCATGGACGATCGTTTGTCAAGATGGCGGAGTGACACGCGCGCAGACCTGGGGTGGCCGGACGGCCGACGAGCGCCGAACGGACCGCCGCGAACGCCTGATGGCTGCGGCGACCGAGATCTGGGCGGACGGTGGCTGGGCCTCGGTGACGATGCGCGGCGTCTGTGCCAAAGCCGGCCTGATCGACCGCTACTTCTACGAAAGCTTCGCCGACCGTGACGAATTGCTGGTCGCGGTATGGGATCGCGCACGAGATCGGGTCACGAGTTCGATGTTGCAATCGGTGGCGGCACAGGCCGGCGCGCCACCGCTGGATGCGCTGCGGTCGGCCGTCCGCGGCGTGTTGGACGGCTTCGTCCAAGAGCCCAGTCGTGCGCAGATCCTCTTCGGTGACCATTCGGGGAGCGCGAATCTGGAGCACCGGCGACACCGTCTGCTGATCGACGTCGCCGATGTGATGGTCGAAATCGGTATGCAGTATTTGAAGTCCGACGTCGACCGGAGGGAATTCCGGCAGTCGGTGCTGATGGGTGTCGGCGGTTTCTTGGAACTCGTCGCGGCGTGGCGTGCAGGCGTCATCGAGGGGTCTGCCGACGACATCGTCGAGCAGGTTTCGCACTTCGGTGCGATTCTCGGCAAGTACTACCTGCCGGACGAGGACATCAGTTCGTAGCGGACCTGAGGTGGTCGCCGATCGCCACGAAGAGATCTGCCGACTGCTCGATCAGCTCGTCCTTTGTGATGTCGAGGCCGCCGCCGAGCCACGCCGTGACAGTTTCGAAGAGACCGCCGACGAGGTGGACCGCGGCGAACTCGGCGCGTTTACCCGCCTTGAGCGTTGCCTCCGGGCCGTAGAACTCCTGGCCGGCGTGGGCGACCAGATGTGCGAACGTAGTCATGACCTCAGTTCTGCGCGCTGCGAGACCTTCGTTGCTCAGCCCTTCGACGAACGCGACGCGACTCTTACGGGGGTCGTCGGTCAGTAATTCGACCGCTGCGCGAATTGCCGCGCGGGCCTTGGCTTCCGCGTCATCGGGCGCGAGTTCTACGGCTGCCATGATGGCTTGCGCAAGCTCGGCGACGACCGAATCGAACACCTCGTGCAGCACGCTGTCACGCGTCGCGAAGCTCTCGTAGTAGTACCGCTCGTTCAGACCCGCCTGCGCGCACAAGCCGGCGACGGTCAACTTCGCGAAACCCTGCGTACCGATTATTTCCAGCGCCGCTTCGAGCAGGGCAGCGCGGCGCAACGCCCGGCGTTCGGTCGCGGGGACGCCCGCATATGCGCGTTGTGCAGCCATGACCGTCATTCTGGCATAGCGTCTTGCCACAATTCCAATTCTGGGGGAGACTCTTGCCAGAACCGAGAGGACAAACTCATGTCGGGCTATTTCGAGCGTGACTCCGCGGTTGTGCGGGTCATGAGCAAGCGCGCGGTCGGGTACACCTACGGCTTGCGCGCACTGGTGATCGGCGCTGCGAATCCGCGGTTGTATGTGGGCACAGCGGCGCACACCGAACATCGCGACACTCCGTATACGCGGCTCGCGATCACCGGTCACATGTTCGAGGCAGTGTTTCTCGGCACGAAGGAGGAGGCCGACCGGGCACTTGCTTTCACGGCCCGCAAGCACACGAAAGTGGTTGGCTCGCTACCCGAGGACGCCGGCGCGCACCACCCGGCAGGCACGCCGTACAGCGCGTTCGATCCGCATTTGATGTTCATGACGATGGCATTCACGTTCGATTCGGCGGAACGCATGCACGACCTGCTGGTACGTCGGCTGACCGATCGTGAGCGCGAGCAGCTGTGGCAGGACTACGTCCGGTGGGCGGAACTGTTCGGCATGCCCCGGTCCGCCGCGCCGGCAACGTATCCGGAGTTCCGCGCGTACTTCGACGCATACCTGGAGTCCGACGAACTGTTTCTCACTGCTGAGGCGGAGTTGGTGGGTTCCTACCTGGCGGGACTGCGGTCCGAAGGGTTCCGGATGAAGCCCGAAGTCGTGTCCAACGTCAATGCGCTCGTCGTCCAGGGCAGCCTGCCGCCGCGGATCAGGGAGTTGTACGGGATGCGATGGCGGCGCCGGGACGAGGCCGCATTCCAAGCCGTGGTTGCCGCGGTTCGCGCGGTCCATCGGCGCCCGGGGGTACCGCTTCCGTTCGACCTGCGCAACGTCCTCGTCGGCGACAGCGATTCGGCGTACAAAATGGTGTCGAAGACCGAGCGGGAGAATGTCCGGCACGGCCGTGCGAGCATGCCGGGAGTAGATCTCGGAGCAGGGCTGAAGTCTGTCCGCACTGCCTGAACCCTCCGCCTGCGGTCGTAATTCAGGCATGCGCGCGAGGCGAACGCGGCCGGATTTCGTTCGACGTCGCGCCGCGTTTGCGGGCGCCAGCCCTAAGAGGTTCGCAGCGTCCTGCCTCTCGCCGCGCTCGCCGGCGTCCCGCCACTTTCGAGCCGTTCGCGAAATCTGGTTGATCCCAGCAGGCGAGACACAGTCGGTCGACGCGGCTGTCTCTGTAAGGAATGATGGCAATCTGGTTGCCTCGAAGTGACCAATGTCGGAATGGCAGGCATCGAGACGAACAGGGCGGCCCGGTGAGCGAAGAAGTTGTGGACGATGCGGCTGCAACGAACCCCGGCGTCGACGTCGTGGTCGTCACGGGTCTGTCCGGCGCCGGGCGCGGCACGGCCGCAAAGGTGCTCGAGGACCTGGGCTGGTACGTCGCCGACAACCTTCCGCCAGAACTGATTTCGCAGATGATCGACCTGGGCCTCGAGGTCGATCCACCGATTCAGCGGCTCGCGCTGGTGATGGACGTCCGCAGTAGGTTCTTCACCGCCGATCTCAGTCAGGTAGTGAAGAAGCTCGAATCACGGTCGGTCCATATCCGGGTGTTGTTCCTCGAAGCGTCCGACGATGTGCTCGTCCGCAGATTCGGATACGCGCGTAGGCGGCATCCCCTGCAGATCGAGACGAGCGACGGCACCCTCTCCGAAGGCATCGCGCTCGAGCGCCGTCGGCTGTCGAAGGTGAAGACGTTCGCTGACGTTGTGATCGACACAACCGAGTTGAGCGTCCACCAATTGCACCGCAGGATCGAAGAATATTACGGCGGAGACAGTTCCACGACGCTCCAAATTACGGTCCAGTCGTTCGGATTCAAGTACGGGGTGCCGATCGACGCCGACATGGTGTTGGATTTGCGTTTTCTCCCCAATCCACATTGGATTCCGGAGCTCAGGGAACAGACTGGACAGGAGGCGGCAGTGCGGGATTACGTGTTGTCGCGCCAAGGTGCTGCCGACTATCTGCAGACCGCGCGGCGCCTGGTCGAGTTGACGGCTGTCGGTTACCGGCAGGAAGGCAAGCGCTACATGACGATTGCGGTGGGCTGCACCGGCGGCAAACACCGCAGCGTCGCGATAACCGAAGCACTGGCCGAATCGATCGACGACGGCTCGCACAACGTGCGCATCGTGCACCGCGATCTGGGGCGCGAATGAGTGGTGCGCAAGCGCGTGACGAGCTCGCGGTCGTCGCGCTCGGCGGGGGACACGGACTTTTCGCGACCCTCAACGCTGTACGCCGATTCAGCGGCTCGGTGACGGCGATCGTGACGGTTGCCGACGACGGCGGTTCGTCGGGCAGGCTGCGTTCCGAACTCGGCGTGATCCCGCCGGGTGACCTCCGGATGGCGCTCGCAGCGCTAGCGGGCGAGGACGAGCAGGCAACCGTCTGGACGCGAACCGTGCAACACCGGTTCCGGGGAACCGGCGCTCTTGCGGGACATTCGGTCGGCAACCTCATAATTGCCGGTTTGACGGAGGTGCTCGGCGATCCGGTCGCGGCGCTCGACGAACTCGCGAAGATCTTGCGGATCAAAGGGCGTGTTCTGCCGATGGCGCAGATCGCGCTGACTATCGAGGCGGACGTCGCGGGCCTGGAGGCCGACCCGCGCGTGAACCGGTCGATCCGCGGTCAGGTCGCGGTCGCGACTACGCCGGGGCAGGTTCGCCGGGTGCGGCTGATCCCTTCGGATCCGCCGGCCTGTCCGCAGGCCCTCGATGCGATCGACCGAGCCGACATCATCGTGCTCGGACCGGGGTCCTGGTTCTCCAGCGTGATCCCCCACGTCCTCGTACCAGAGCTGAAAGAAGCGCTGATCGCGACGACTGCACCGAAGATTCTGGTGCTCAACCTCGCCGCGCAACCGGGGGAAACCGCGGGATTCTCCGCCGAGCGCCACTTGCACGTATTGTCGCAGCACGCACCAGGATTGAAGGTCGACCACGTGGTCGTCGATTCGGGGGCGGTTCCCGAAGGACGAGAACGTACGCACCTGCGACGCGCGGCACGCAAGCTCGGCGCGCTCGTCCGGTTTGCGGATGTCGCAGAACCGGGAACGCACAAGCATCATCCGGGAAAGCTCGCGGCCGTGCTGGAACAGCTGGCCGCACGACAACGGGGGAGCAGCGACGTGGCCGCAAGTGTTGGACTCGGCGGAAAGGAGACCGCGTCGTGGCGATGACGGCGGAGGTCAAGGACGAGTTGAGCAGGCTCGTCGTCAGCCAGCAGAGTGCCCGGCGGGCCGAGCTTTCGGCGCTGCTGCGGTTTGCCGGAGGTTTGCACATCGTCGGAGGGCGGGTCGTCGTCGAGGCCGAGGTCGATCTGGGCTCGATTGCGCGCAGGCTGCGCCGGGAAATCTTCGAGCTCTACGGTTACGGCTCCGACGTGCATGTGATCAGCGCCGGCGGTCTTCGGAAGAGCTCGCGCTACGTGGTCCGCGTCGCCAAGGAGGGCGAGTCCCTTGCTCGCCAAACCGGGTTGCTGGATGTCCGTGGCCGACCGGTCCGCGGGTTGCCTGCGCAGGTTGTCGGAGGCAGCGTCGGTGACGCGGAAGCCGCTTGGCGTGGCGCCTTCCTCGCACATGGCTCGTTGACCGAGCCCGGCCGCTCGTCGGCACTCGAAGTGAGCTGTCCCGGACCCGAAGCGGCGCTGGCGCTGGTGGGTGCGGCGCGGCGGCTCGGTGTCGTCGCGAAGGCACGGGAGGTTCGCGGTACCGACCGTGTGGTCGTGCGCGACGGCGAGGCAATCGGCGCACTCCTGACCAGGATGGGTGCGCAGGACACCCGGCTGACCTGGGAAGAGCGCCGGATGCGGCGCGAGGTCCGGGCGACCGCCAACCGGCTTGCGAACTTCGACGATGCGAACCTGCGTCGTTCTGCTAGAGCGGCGGTTGCGGCAGCGGCGCGCGTCGAACGCGCGTTGCAGATCCTCGGCGACGACGTCCCGGATCACCTCGCCGCTGCGGGGACACTGCGTGTCGCACATCGGCAGGCGTCCTTGGAAGAACTCGGGCAACTGGCCGATCCGCCGATGACCAAAGACGCCGTCGCCGGCCGGATCAGGCGACTACTGTCGATGGCGGACCGCCGCGCGAAAGAGATCGGTATTCCTGACACGGAATCGGCGGTCACCGCGGAACTGCTCGACGAGGCGTAAGGGTCGCGATGTGGGGCCCGCCACGCGCGGACACGCCGCGCATTAGGGTAGTAGCGAAATCCAAAAGATGACTAAAGGAGCGGACTGTGACGGTTCGGGTTGGCGTGAACGGCTTCGGCCGCATCGGGCGGAACTTCTTCAGGGCAGTCGATGCGCAACGCGCGCTCGGCAGCACTGATATCGAGATCGTTGCAGTCAACGACCTCACCGACAATGCTTCTCTGGCACACCTGCTGAAGTACGACTCGATCCTCGGCCGGCTGCCGCACGATGTGAGCCTCGACGGTGACGACACCATCGTCGTCGGCGATCAGCGCATCACCGCGCTCGAGCACAAGGGTCCGCTCGCCGAGCTGCCGTGGGGCGATTTGGGTGTCGACATCGTCGTTGAGTCGACCGGCATCTTCACCGACGCAGCAAAGGCCAAGGGCCACTTGGATGCCGGTGCGAAGAAGGTCATCATCTCGGCTCCCGCCAAGGGCGAAGACATCACCATCGTGATGGGCGTCAACGACGACAAGTACGACGGCAGCCAGAACATCATTTCGAACGCCTCCTGCACCACGAACTGTCTCGGACCGATCGCGAAGGTCCTCGACGACGAGTTCGGCATCGTCAAGGGCCTCATGACCACGGTCCACGCCTACACCCAGGACCAGAACCTCCAGGACGGCCCGCACAGCGACCTGCGTCGTGCGCGCGCCGCCGCACTCAACGTCGTCCCGACCGGAACGGGTGCGGCCAAGGCCATCGGCCTGGTGCTCCCGCAGTTGCTCGGCAAGCTCGACGGGTACGCCCTGCGTGTACCGATCCCGACGGGTTCGTGCACCGACCTCACCGTCAACCTGAAGACCGCCGCGTCCATCGCGGAGATCAACGCCGCGATGAAGGCCGCCGCCGAGGGCACGCTCAAGGGCATCCTGAAGTACACCGAAGCGCCCATCGTGTCGTCCGACATCGTCACCGACCCGCACTCGTCGATCTTCGATGCAGGTCTGACGAAGGTCATCGACGATCAGGCGAAGGTCGTCTCGTGGTACGACAACGAGTGGGGCTACAGCAACCGCCTCGTCGACCTCATCGGCCTCGTCGCCAAGTCGCTCTGAGAAGGGCTTCCTGACTGTGGCTGTCAAAACCCTGGCTGATCTGCTTGCGGACGGTGTCGAGGGGCGCGGAGTGCTGGTTCGCTCCGACCTCAACGTGCCGTTGGAAAACGGTGTCATCACCGATCCCGGGCGCATCGCAGCATCCGTACCGACATTGAAAGCGCTGGTCGACGCCGGTGCGAAGGTCATCGTGACCGCCCACCTCGGCCGCCCCAAGGGTGAACCGAACCCGGCACTCTCGCTCGCACCCGTGGCCGCGAAGCTCGGTGAGCTGCTCGGCCGCAACGTGCAACTCGCCGGCGATGTGGTCGGCCAGGATGCGCTCGCGCGCGCCGAGGGGCTGACCGACGGTGACGTGCTGCTCCTCGAGAACATCCGGTTCGACCCCCGCGAAACCAGCAAGGACGATGCCGAGCGCGGCAAGCTCGCGCAGGCACTCGTGGACCTGCTCGATCCCGGCGCCGCGTTCGTCTCCGACGGATTCGGCGTGGTACACCGCAAGCAGGCCTCGGTATACGACGTTGCCAAGCTGCTGCCGTCCTACGCCGGCAACTTGGTCGCAGCGGAAGTCGAGGTACTGGCGAAGCTGACGACCGACCCGGCGGAACCGTACGCCGTCGTGCTCGGTGGGTCGAAGGTTTCGGACAAGCTGGCGGTCATCGAGGCACTTGCACCGAAGGTCGACACGCTGGTCATCGGCGGCGGAATGTGCTTCACATTCTTTGCCGCGCAAGGCTACTCGGTCGGCAGCTCGCTGTGCCAGACCGAGATGATCGACACCTGCAAGGATCTGCTCGACCGGTTCGCCGACGTGATCCACCTACCGCGCGACGTGGTCGTCGCGGACAGCTTCGCTGCGGGCGCCGAATTCAAGACGGTTCCGGTTCGCGAGATCCCCGACGGCTGGATGGGCCTCGACATCGGCCCGGATTCGACGAAGCGATTTGCTGCTGTGCTCGGTGCCGCCAAGACGGTGTTCTGGAACGGTCCGATGGGTGTGTTCGAGTTCGAGAACTTCGCCGCGGGCACGAAGGGCGTGGCCGAGTCGATCGTGGCCGCCACTCGCAAAGGTGCGTTCACGGTGGTCGGCGGCGGCGACTCCGCGGCAGCGGTGCGCACGCTCGGGCTGCCCGACGACGGCTTCTCACACATCTCCACGGGCGGCGGCGCGTCGCTCGAGTACCTGGAGGGCAAAGAGCTCCCCGGTATATCGGCACTGGAAGAGGCATAAGTGTCACGAACTCCGCTCATCGCGGGCAACTGGAAGATGAACCTCAATCACCTCGAGGCCATCTCGCTGGTGCAGAAGATCGCGTTCTCGTTGCCCGAGAAGTACTTCGCGAAGGTCGACGTCACCGTCCTGCCGCCGTTCACGGATATCCGCAGTGTCCAGACCTTGGTCGAGGGTGACAACCTCCTGCTCACCTTCGGTGCACAGGACATTTCGCGCCACGACGTCGGTGCCTACACCGGCGAGATCAGCGGCACGATGCTCGCGAAGCTCGGCTGCACGTTCGTGACGGTAGGGCACTCGGAGCGCCGCTCCATGCACGGTGAGACCGACGAGGTCGTTCTCGCCAAGGCCAAGGCGGCACTACGGCACAACCTCACGCCCATCGTGTGCATCGGTGAAAGTATCGACATTCGCGAGGCCGGTACACATGTGCAGTACAACGTGGACAGCCTGCGGGGTTCGCTGGCGGGACTCACCGCCGACGAGGTGGCGAAGGTCGTCATCGCCTACGAGCCGGTCTGGGCAATCGGGACCGGCAAGGTGGCGACTCCGCAGGACGCGCAGGAAGTGTGCGGGGCTATCCGCGCCGAGCTCGCGAACATCGCTACTCCCGAGGTCGCGGCACAGGTTCGTGTTCTCTACGGCGGTTCCGTCAATGCGAAGAACGTCGGCGAGCTGACCTCGCAGACCGACATCGACGGCGCACTCGTCGGCGGCGCGTCGCTCAAGGGCGACGAGTTCGCGACCCTCGCAGCAATCGCCGCGGGCGGACCCCTCCCGTAATCGCCTGTATTGTGTTTGAGCGAACGCCTCGACACTGACTAGGACGAGCGAAGACGAAGGAATTTCGACACCGTGGACCTGTTTCTGGATATCTTGCTCGTCACCACCAGCCTCCTGCTGATGGTTCTGGTGCTGTTGCACCGGGCCAAGGGCGGAGGTCTGTCGAGCCTTTTCGGTGGTGGCGTGCAGTCGAGCCTGTCCGGGTCCACGGTCGTCGAGAAGAACCTCGACCGCCTGACCATCTTCACCGGCATCATCTGGCTCATCGCCATCCTCGGCATCGGCCTGGAGATCAAGTACAGCTGAGCGCGCGCGGTACGGGCACAGGCCCGATACTGGAGCTATGACATCCGATTCAGCTGGCGTCGTGACAGATTCGGAGCGAGCGGCCACCGAGCCGCTGCGTGAAGACATCCGGCTTCTCGGTGGGATTCTCGGTCAGATCGTTCGCGAGCAGGACGGCGAGGAGATATTCGATCTGGTCGAGAAAGCGCGCGTCGAGTCGTTCCGCGTGCGTCGCTCCGAGATCGACCGAGCTGAACTGGCACAACTCTTCGACGGCATCCCGATCGCCAAAGCGATCCCGGTTATTCGTGCCTTCAGCCACTTTTCGTTGCTGGCAAATCTCGCCGAAGATATTCACCGCGACCGTCGTCGCGCCATCCACATTCGGGCAGGGGAGCCGCCGCAGGACAGTACGCTGGCCGCCACCTACGCGAAACTCGATGCGGCCGAGCTAGATTCGGAGACGGTCGCGAACTTACTCACCGATGCTCTTGTCGCACCGGTCATTACCGCGCACCCCACGGAGACGCGGCGCCGCACGGTGTTCGAAGTGCAGACCCGCATCACCGATCTGATGCGGTTCCGCGAACGGACCGAACTCGACGACCGCGAAGCCGCACAGGTCGAACGCCAGTTGCGGCGCCAGATCATCACACTGTGGCAAACCGCGCTGATTCGGTTGTCGCGGCTGCGAATTCAGGACGAGATCGAGGTCGGCCTGCGGTACTACCACATGTCCCTGCTCGAAGTCATACCGCGCATCAACGCCGAATTGCGGACCGAGCTGCGGCAGCGCTGGCCGAAGGCGGATCTCCTCAGCGCGCCGATGCTGCGCCCGGGGTCCTGGATCGGTGGCGATCGGGACGGCAATCCGTTCGTCGACGCCGACGTCGTCCATCGCGCAACCGACCGAGCCGCGTTCGTCGCCTTCGAGAGCTATCTGTCCGCGTTGTCGACGCTGGAACAGGAACTGTCGATGTCGGCGCGGCTGGTGACGGTGACCTACCGGGTCCAGGAGCTGGCCGAGGCCTCGGGAGACAGCGGCTCCAACCGCGACGACGAGCCGTATCGGCAGGCCTTGCGCAGTGTCCGTGGGAGGTTGTCGGCCACGGCGGAGCGAATTCTGGACGTCCTCCCCACGAGCGCATTGGCGTCGAGTCTCGAACCCTACGAATCGCCGCGCGACGCACTCGACGACCTCGACGCGATCGACGCGTCGTTGCGCGGACACGGCGACGCGATATTGGCAGACGATCGCCTCGCCGACCTGCGCAATTCGATCGAGACCTTCGGGTTCCACCTGTCCGGCCTCGATCTGCGGCAGAACTCGGAGGTACACGAGGAGGTCGTGGCCGAGTTGCTGGCATGGGCCGGCGTGCACGATGACTACGCCTCCCTGGACGAGGACACCCGCGTCGAGATCCTCGCGCGCGAACTCGGTGCCCGCAGGCCGTTGACCAGTCCGGACGCGGAATTCAGCGAGCTGACGACGAAGGAACTGGCGATCACCCGGGCGGCTGGTCGGGCGGTCCGCAACCTCGGCCCGGGTGCCGTGCCGAACTACATCATCAGCATGTGTACCTCGGTCAGCGACATGCTCGAAGCAGCCTTGCTGTTGAAAGAGGCGGGCATCCTGGATCCCGGTTCGCCGGACGGCCCGACCTCGCCGATCGGCGTCGTTCCGCTCTTCGAGACCATCGAGGATCTGCAGCAAGGCGCTGCCACGTTGCAGGCCACCCTGGATGTGCCCGTCTACCGGGCGCTGGTTCGCAACCGTGGCGACAACCAAGAGGTCATGCTCGGGTACTCCGACTCGAACAAGGACGGCGGCTACCTCGCCGCCAATTGGGCGCTCTACCGCGCCGAACTCGACCTCGTCGAGGCGGCACGAAAGACAGGCATCCGGTTGCGGCTGTTCCACGGTCGCGGCGGTACGGTCGGTCGCGGCGGTGGCCCGAGTTACGATGCGATTCTCGCGCAGCCCGCGGGTGCGGTCACTGGATCCTTGCGGATCACCGAGCAGGGCGAGGTGATCGCGGCGAAGTTCGCGGAGCCGCGGCTCGCCCGCCGAAACTTGGAGTCGTTGCTCGCCGCGACTCTGGAATCCACGCTGCTGGATGTCGAAGGTCTGGGCGAGGACGCGGAGCCCGCGTATGCGATTCTGGACGACCTCGCAGCCCGCGCGCGCCAGGCCTACGGCGCACTCGTGCACGAGACGCCGGGATTCGTCGACTACTTCCGCATGTCGACCCCGGTTGCCGAAATCGGTGAACTCAACATCGGCAGTCGTCCGGCATCGCGCAAGCCGACGAACTCGGTCTATGACCTGCGGGCGATCCCATGGGTGATGTCGTGGAGCCAGTCACGTGTGATGCTCCCCGGCTGGTACGGCGTCGGAACGGCATTCGAAGAATGGATCGACGGCGATTCCGGCAAGCTCGCGCAACTGACCGACCTGTACGAAAAGTGGCCCTTCTTCCGAACCGTGCTGTCGAACATGGCGATGGTCATGGCGAAATCCGACATGGGACTGGCCGCGCGGTACGCGGAGCTCGTTCCTGACGCCGAACTGCGCGCGAAGGTCTTCGGCATGATCAGCGCCGAACACGAGCTGACTCTCGATCTGTACCGGAAGATCACCGGTTCGAAAGACCTGTTCGCCGATAATCCGTCGCTTGCGTACTCGATATTCAACAGATTTCCCTACCTGGAGCCGCTCAACCATCTCCAGGTCGAGCTGCTCAAGCAGTTCCGTGCCGGCGACGATCGAGAGCTGGTCAAGCGCGGAATCCTGCTGACGATGAACGGTCTGGCCACTGCACTTCGCAACAGCGGCTAGTACTCCGTCGCCAGATCCGCGTACCCGGACCACACCGGCAGAGGCTGCCCCGCCACCGCTGCCTCGAGGCAATCGAGGTAGTACTGCCACCGCGGTCCGACGGTTGCCGCTTGGTCGGGGTGCAGGTGTCTGCGGACGAGTTCCAGTGACGTGACGACACCGATCTGGTCGAGCGCAACCTCGACGACGCCACCGTCGATCGTGACGGCGAGTCGGTGCGGCGCAGTGCATCTGTCGATCTGTACATCGAGCGACTCGTCAAGGGTGGTGATGGTGACTCGCCCGCTCTCCGGGTCACCGATGATCGAGCCGAACCAGGACGGCAGCTTCGCCGCCTCGGTCATGAACTCCCACACGTCGAGCACAGGCACTGCAAACCCACGCACGTAGTGGATGAGTACGAGGTCGCTACCGGCTTGCCGATCGTGTTCGGGTCGAACTTCGCCCAGCGTCATGCCTTCATTGTGACAACTTCTCGGCGCAGTGGAACCGAACTCGGCGACTGCGCGTCCTAGATTTCAAGCGACAAGAACAGCGTGGGACTAGGGGGAGCGATGGGTCGATGCGGCGAGCGCCACGCAGCGTGGCGACGGGCGACAAGCGAGCAATCGCGCAGTAGGCCCGTGATCCGGCTGCGCTGCAACGCAATCGACGGTGCCGAGCGGCAGCGCAATACGCCGCGAATCGTGCCGCCCGAGACCGACGACTATGCCTGAGGGAGCTCGCTTGCGGCCGCTTCGTCGAGGAGCCACACCGTTGCGTTCTTGCCACGAGCACCTGCTGACGGAATGTCGTCCGAGGACGCGCCGCCGATGGCCGCGGCCACGGCCTCGGCTTTGTTCGCACCGGACACGACGAGCCAGACCTCTTTGGCACGCTGGACGGCAGGCAGGGTCAGCGTGACCCGAACCGGCGGCGGCTTCGGCGAATCCGTCACGGCGACAACCGTTGCGGACGTCTCCCGAACTGCGTCGGTGTGCGGAAACAGCGAGTTCACGTGACCTTCGCCGCCCATGCCGAGCAGGTGAATATCGAACTCGTCGGGCACGAGCTGCGCGTAGGCAGCGGCAGCCACAGCAGGGTTGTCGTCGAACGCACCATCCGACGGCGCCATCGGGAAGACACGCGACTCGTCGACCGGGACGTGGTCGAGGAGCGCGTCACGCGCCTGCAGTTCGTTTCGTTCGGAGTCCTCGTACGGGACGAAGCGATCGTCACCCCAGTAGATGTCGATCGCGGACCAGTCGATGTCGCCCGGATCCTTGCGGACGGCTTTGAGCAGACCGATTCCCGTGCCGCCGCCGGTCAGCACGACGGACGCGCTGCCGCGCTCGCGTTGCGCCGAGACCACGGCGGCTACGAAGCGACGTGCGGCGGCGTCGACGAGCGCATCGGTATCGGCATACCGCTCGACGATCACTTCACTCATACGTGACCCTTTCCAGACCGCGCAGCGCTGATTCGTAGATCTCGTCGGCGTCGAATCGCCGCAGATCTTCAGCGAGACAGTCTTGAGTTTTCCTGCGCGCCAGGGCAAGGCGCTTGTCGGGCTGTCCGGTCCGGATGATGGTGGCGGTTCGCCCTGTCTGCGGCCGGCTGATCGTGATCGACGACGTCCTACGGTGCAGCTCGACGCTCAGCAGGCCTTCGAGCCTGGTCACCGGGCAGTCGAGCCGGATGGCGAGCCAACCGGCCAGGACGTCCAGCGCGGGTTCTTCCGCCAACCCCGAGATGGTCACGGACTCGACTGGCTCGAAAGGTGGCTCGTCCAACGCTGCGGTCAAGAGCGCACGCCAGTACGTGATCCGGCTCCAAGCCAGATCGGTGTCGCCCGCGGCATAGGTTTCGCGCCGAGCCCGTATCGCAGCCAGCGGGTCCGGCTCGTTGGTTGCGTCGGTGATACGCCGTATTGCCAACTTGCCGACCGGATCCTGCGACGGCGCTGCGGGTGCGCCGCGTGGCCACCAGGCGACGACAGGCGTGTCGGGCAGCAGGAACGGAGTGACCACACTGCTCTCGTGCTCGGATAGTTCGCCCTGCAGGCGCAGGACGATGACCTCCGAGGCACCCGACTCGCCACCGAGCCGAATCTGTGCGTCGAGTCGGTTCTCGGCCTCCCGGTCGCCACGAGCAAGCACGATCACGCGACAGGGGTGCTCTTTACTCGCCTCGTTGGCGGCTTCGATCGCTTCCTCGGCGTCGTTGTCGTCGAGAACACAGACGACGAGGGTCAGCACCCGTCCGCTGGTGACGATCCCGTGCATCTCGCGGAGTTCGACGATCTTCTTGTTGATCGCGGACGTCGTGGCATCCGGTACCTCGACAATCACGGTCGTCTCCATTCGCGCCCGGTTCGTTCGAGCATGCGATCAGCGGACGCTGGACCCCAGGTACCTGACTCGTACTCTTCCGGCTTTCCGTGCTCCGCCCAGTGGTCGAGCGCCGGATCCAATATGCGCCAGGACAATTCGACCTCCGCATTGACCGGGAACAGCGACGGCACACCCAGGAGCACGTCCAGGATCAAACGTTCGTATGCCTCGGGCGAGGACTCGGTGAAGGCTTGGCCGTAGCTGAAGTCCATGTTGACGTCGCGGACCTCCATGCTCGAACCGGGAACCTTGGAACCGAATCGCATGGTGACGCCCTCGTCCGGCTGGACGCGGATGACGATCGCGTTCTGGCCGAGTTCTTCGGTCATCGTCTTCTCGAACGGCAGGTGCGGCGCGCGCTTGAAGACGACGGCGATCTCGGTGACCCTGCGCCCGAGTCGTTTACCGGTCCGCAGGTAGAACGGGACGCCCGCCCAGCGTCGCGTGTCGACCTCGAGTGTGATGGCGGCGTAGGTCTCAGTTTTCGAGTCCTTCGCGAACCCTTCTTCTTCCAGCAGACCGACAACAGGCACGCTGCCCTGCCAGCCAGGTCCGTATTGGCCGCGCGCAGTCGTATCGTCCAGCGGTTCGATCAGCCGCGTCGAGGACAAAACCTTGATCTTCTCGGCCTGCAGTTCGGAAGGTTCGAAGTTGATCGGCTCTTCCATCGCGGTGAACGCGAGCAGTTGGAGGAGATGGTTCTGGATGACATCACGTGCGGCGCCGATTCCGTCGTAATAGCCTGCGCGCCCGCCAAGTCCGATGTCCTCGGCCATGGTGATCTGGACATGGTCCACGTAGTGCGCGTTCCAGATGGGATCGAAGAGCTGGTTGGCAAAGCGCAGCGCCAAGATGTTCTGTACGGTTTCCTTGCCGAGGTAGTGATCGATCCGGAACACCGTGTGCTCGGGAAAGACCTTGTTCACCAAGGCATTCAGCTCCTTGGCGCTCGCGAGATCATGACCGAACGGCTTCTCGATGACGACGCGGCGCCATTCGTCCGGTTCGGGATCGGCGAGACCGGACTTGGAAAGCTGCTCGAGCACAACGGGAAACGCGCCTGGCGGGATCGACAGGTAGAAGGCGTGGTTACCTCCTGTGCCACGTTCTTCGTCAAGGTCCTTCAGAGTCTGCGCGAGCCGTGTGAAGGCCTCGGCATCGTCGAAAGTCCCCTTGACAAAACGCGTGCCTTCCGCGATCCGCTCCCACACCTCGTCACGAAACTTGGTGCGCGAGTGCTCTTTTACCGCTTCCTTGACAATCTCCGCGAAGTCTTCGTGCGCCCAGTCACGCCGGGCGAAACCGACCAGCGCGAAGCCTGGCGGTAACAGACCTCGGCTGGCCAGGTCGTACACGGCCGGCATCAGCTTCTTGCGGGCGAGATCGCCGGTGACACCGAAGATCACCAAGCTGCAAGGACCGGCAATATGGGGAACTCGTTTGTCCTGCTCGTCGCGCAGTGGGTTGACCCACTGCGCGACGGACTCGGCTGCCACGTCTCAGTTCGCGTCCGCGGCGGCCTTCATAGTCTCCGCAGTCGCGTCCAGCAGCTCCTGCCAGGACTTCATGAACTTGTCGACGCCCTCCGACTCGAGCACGCCGAACACGTCGTTCAGGTCGACACCCGCGCCGCTGACCTGATCGAAGATCTGCTGTGCAGCACCTGACTGTCCTGTGACGGCGTCACCGTGGATCTCGCCGTGGTCGGCGACAGCCTGCAGGGTCTTCTCGGGCATCGTGTTGACGGTGTTCGGCGCCGCGAGTTCGGTGACGTACATGACGTCGGAGTACTCGGGGTTCTTCACACCGGTCGATGCCCACAGCGGACGCTGGCGGTTCGCACCTGCAGCTTCGAGGTCCGCAAATGCCGTGCCGGGCTCGAAGTTCTCCTGGTAGGCGGCATATGCGAGAACCGCGTTCGCAATGCCGGCCTTGCCGCGCAATCCGAGCGCCTCGTCGGTGCCGATTGCTTCGAGTCGCTTGTCGATCTCGGAGTCGACACGCGAGACGAAGAACGATGCGACCGAGTGGATCTTGCTGAGGTCGCGGCCGGCTTCCTTCGCGATCTTCAGACCTTCGAGATAGGCCTCCATGACCGCGCGGTGCCGCTCCACCGAGAAGATCAAGGTGACGTTGACACTGATGCCTTCACCGATCGCCTGCGTGATCGCAGGCAGACCCGGGAGGGTTGCCGGGATCTTGATCAGCACGTTCGGCCGGTCGACGATCTTCCACAGCTCGATGGCCTGCGCCACCGTCTTGTCGGTGTCGAAGGCCAGGAACGGATCGACCTCGATCGACACACGACCGTCGCGGCCGTTGGTTGCCTCGTAGATCGGCGCGAAAACATCACACGCCGAGCGCACGTCGTCCGTGGTGATCGTGCGGATCAACTCTTCGACAGACGCACCGCGCGAGGCGAGTTCCTGCACTTCGCCGTCGTAGGAGTCGCCGTTGCTGAGCGCACCCTGGAAGATCGTCGGGTTGGTCGTGACGCCGACAACGCTGCGCGTCTCGATCAGCTCGGTCAGATTGCCGCTCTGAATGCGCTCGCGCGACAGATCGTCGAGCCACACGGATACGCCGACGCTCGATAGCTCGGCGAGGTTGGGGTTCTGGGTCATCGTCTATCCCTTCGCTGTGGTGAGTGCACGCTTCGCAGCCGCGGTGACCGCTTCGGACGTGATGCCGAACTCGCGGAACAGTGTTTCGAAATCGGCGGAGGCGCCGAAGTGCTCGATCGAGATGATCTCGCCGGCGTCGCCGACGAATCGGTACCACGGCATGGCGATACCGGCTTCGACGGCCACACGAGCCTTCACCGACGGCGGCAGAACCTCGTCGCGGTAGCTCTTGTCCTGGGCGTCGAACCACTCGACACAGGGCATCGAGACGACCCGTGTCGGGACGCCGTCAGCCTCGAGGCTTGCGCGCGCCGAGACGGCCAACTGCAGCTCCGAGCCGGTTGCGATGATGATTGCCTCCGGGGTACCGCCCGAGGCCTCGGCCAGGATGTACCCGCCTTTGGAGACACCCTCGTAGCTGGTGCCTTCCAGCACCGGCAGGTTCTGGCGGGTCAGCGCCAGGCCGGCCGGGCGATGATTTCCGACGTCCCGGCCCTGGTCGATCACGGCGCGCCAGGCGTGCGCGGTCTCGTTGGCGTCGCCCGGGCGGACGACGTCGAGGCCGGGAATCGCACGCAGGGCGGCCAGGGTTTCGATCGGCTGGTGGGTCGGTCCGTCCTCGCCGAGCCCGATCGAGTCGTGGGTCCAGACATAGATCGTCGGCAGCTTCATCAGTGCGGCGAGCCGGACGGCAGGCCGCATGTAGTCGCTGAAGATCAGGAACGTACCGCCGTACGGACGGGTCGGACCGTGCAGCGCAATGCCGTTGAGGATCGAGCCCATTGCGTGCTCACGGACGCCGAAATGCAGCGTGCGGCCGTACGGGTGGGCTTTCCAGGCCCCCGTGGTGATCGACTCGGGGCCGAAGGACAGCGAGCCCTTGATCGTCGTGTTGTTGCTCTCGGCGAGGTCCGCGGACCCGCCCCAGAGTTCCGGCAGGACCGGTCCCAGCGCATCCAGCACAGCTGCCGAAGCCTTGCGGGTGGCGACACCCTTCGGATCGACATCCCACGACGGCAGCCCGTCGTACCAGCCGTCGGGCAATTGCCGGCCGTGCAGACGATCGAAGAGCGCCTTGGCTTCGGGTGACCGCTCGGCCCAGGCGTCGAAGGCGGTTTGCCATTCCTTGTGCGCGGCAGCGCCGCGATCGGCAGCCTCCCGCGTGTGCGCGATGACCTCGTCGGTGACCTCGAACGACTTCTCGGGATCGAAACCGAGCGCGGACTTGACTGCCGCAACCTCGTCCTTGCCGAGCGCGGCACCGTGCGCGGCGCCCGTGTTCATCTTGTTCGGCGCCGGGTAGCCGATGATCGTGCGGAGCAGGATGAACGACGGCCGGCTCGTCTCGGCCTTCGCAGCCGCCAGCGCTTCCTCGATCGCGACAACATCCTCGCCGCCGTTGACGACCTGAACGTGCCAGCCGTAGGCCTCGTACCGGGCGGCGGTGTCCTCGGACAGTGCGATCGCCGTGTCGTCTTCGATCGAAATCTTGTTGTCGTCGTAGATCACGACGAGGTTGCCAAGCTGCTGCACACCGGCAAGGGAGGAGGCCTCGGACGTCACACCCTCTTCGATGTCGCCGTCGGAGGCGATGACGTAGATGTGATGATCGAACGGGCTCTCGCCGGGCGCGGCGTCCGGATCGAACAGCCCGCGCTCGCGGCGTGCGGCCATGGCCATGCCGACCGCGGACGCAAGACCCTGGCCGAGCGGGCCGGTCGTGATCTCCACGCCCTTGGTGTGGCCGTGCTCAGGGTGGCCCGGAGTGAGTGAACCCCAGGTGCGCAGCGCCTCGAGGTCGGCGAGCTCGAGGCCGAAGCCCGCGAGGTAGAGCTGGATGTAGAGCGTGAGACTCGAGTGACCGCACGACAGCACGAAGCGGTCGCGTCCTGGCCAATCGGGATCGGTGGGGTCATGGCGCATCGTCCGCTGGAAGAGCGTGTAGGCCAACGGCGCCAGGCTCATTGCGGTGCCGGGGTGGCCGTTTCCGACCTTCTGCACGGCGTCTGCTGCGAGCACGCGCACGGTGTCGACGGCCCTTGTGTCCAGAGCGGTCCAGTTCGACGGGTGGTTCGGCTGGGTTAGGGCGCGGATGTCGTCCGATATCGACACGAGCAGAGGTCTCCTCATCAGATTGCAGGTACTGCTCAACACTAGTAGTCGTGTGCGCCCGCCGTCCGCCCATCGTGGCATCGGAGTTGCGAGAATTCGCCGAGCGTCCCACTTTTGTAACCGCCGCGCCCCAGAACCGGGGGTTCGGCGATGTCGCGTCAGGTCGGGCGTCTACCATCGTGCGTAGTAGCGGCGGGATCAAGACCCTGTGCGCTACTTCGAAATGGGCCGGGTCGGTCGCGCATGCGAGCGGTGTCGAAGAGGCGCGAACGCGCGGTGCAAGGAGTGAGAGTGCGGATAGGGCAACAGCGCGGTGGCCATGGCCTCGGCGTCTCACCGTCCGAACCGGACTCGTCCGCAGTCGCGGTCCAGCCGGTGATTCCGCCGCTGTACCAGCGCATTCTCGCGCGGCCGCTGATGTACCTGGCGCTGACCAAGCCCCGCGTCATCGAGCTGCTGCTCGTCGCGACGATTCCGACAATGTTGCTGGCCGATCGTGGTCGCGTCGACATCGTGCTCATCGTCGCAACGCTGTTCGGCGGCTGGCTCGGTGCGGCCAGCGCGAACACGCTCAACTGTGTCGCCGATGCCGATATCGACAAGAAGATGAAGCGGACCGCGCGTCGGCCACTGGCGCGGGAAGCCGTTCCGACGTCGCATGCCTTCGTCTTCGGCGTCGTTCTCGGTCTCGCGTCCTTCGCCTGGCTGTGGTGGCAGGCCAACCTGCTCAGCGGGTTGCTGGTCGTCGGCACGATCCTGTTCTACGTTTTCGTCTATACGCTCGGCCTCAAGCGCCGGACCTCGCAGAACGTCGTCTGGGGTGGCGCGGCCGGCTGTATGCCCGTCCTCGTCGGCTGGGCCGCAGTCACGGGGACCGTCGGCTGGCCGGCATTCGTGCTGTTCGCGGTTATTTTCTTCTGGACGCCGCCGCACACCTGGGCACTCGCCATGCGCTACAAGGAAGACTATCGAGCGGCCGGTGTGCCCATGCTTCCCGTCGTGGCGACGGAGGAGAAGGTCACGAAGCAGATCGTCGTTTACACCTGGCTGACCGTCGCGGCGACGATGGCGCTCGTTCCGGCAACAGGCGCCGTCTACGCCGCAATCGCGCTCGTCGCGGGAGCCTGGTTCCTGCTCATGGCGCATCAGTTGTACGCCGGCGTACGGCGTGGCGAATCGGTCAAGCCACTGAAGCTTTTCTTGCAGTCCAACAACTACCTTGCGGTGGTTTTCTTCGGTCTGGCCGTCGACTCGCTGCTCGGCTGGCGAACTTTCGGCGATATTCTCAGCTGACTTTTCGGTTGTTCTCGATTTCGCTTTCCTGATCGATCAGTGCTGCCAGGATTGGCACGATGACGGCAGCAGTCGCAGGACCAGACATCGACGCAATCAGCGTCAACACGATTCGCACGCTCTGCATCGACGCCGTTCAGGCCGCGAACTCAGGTCACCCCGGCACGCCCATGGCCATGGCTCCGGTTGTGTACCAGCTCTGGCAGAACGTGCTCAGGTTCGATCCTGCCGACCCGGTGTGGCCGAACCGCGACCGGTTCGTACTCTCCGCCGGCCATGCGTCGACCCTGCTGTATTCGATCCTCCACCTGACAGGCGTGCAGGCCGTCGATTCTGCCTACGAGACGGTCGGCAAACCGTCGGTGGAGCTCGCCGATCTGAAGAAGTTCCGCCAGCTCGACTCGAAGTGTCCCGGTCACCCCGAATACCGTTGGACCTCGGGAATCGAGTGCACCACAGGCCCGCTCGGCACCGGCTTCGCCACGAGCGTCGGTATTGCGATCGCCAGCAATTGGCTCGCTGCGAACTACAACAGGCCTGGTCACGACCTGTTCGGATTCAACGTCTACGCCCTCGGCGGTGACGGCTGCATGATGGAGGGCGTCGCGTCCGAGGCCGCGTCGCTCGCGGCGCATTTGAAGCTGTCGAACCTCTGCTGGATCTACGACAACAACAAGATCACGATCGAAGGTTCGACCGACATCGCGTTCACCGAAGACGTCGCGACGCGTTTCATCGGCTACGGCTGGAACGTCACACGGGTCGGTGACGCGAACGACCTGCGGATGCTCGGCAGGGCATTCGAGACGTTCGCAAAGTCGACCGATCGTCCGACTCTGATCATCGTCGACAGCCATATCGCCTACGGCGCGCCCACCAAACAGGGGACCGCGTCGGCGCACGGCGAGCCGCTCGGTGTCGACGAAGTCGCCGCCACGAAGGCGTTCTACGGATTCCCGCCCGACGAGCAGTTCTACGTGCCCGACGGCGTGTACGACAACTTCGCGAACGGCATCGGGACGCGCGGGCGCCAACTGCGCGAAGAGTGGGAAACAAAGTTCCAGAAGTACCGCGCAGAATTCCCGGACCTCGCCGACCAACTCGAGCGAATGCAACGCCGCGAACTTCCGGATGATTGGGACGCAGGCTTGACCGATTTTCCGGCAGATCCGAAGGGTCTCGCGTCGCGCGCATCGTCGGGCAAGGTCCTCAACGCGCTTGCGCAGCACTATCCCTGGCTGATCGGGGGAGCAGCGGACCTCGCACCGTCGACCAAGACTCTCCTCACCTTCGACGGTGCCGGCGCGCTGCAGGCGGAGACACCCGGCGGCCGGAACATGCACTTCGGCGTGCGCGAGTTCGCTGCCGCCACGATCGCGAATGGCTTGGCAGTCAGCAAGATTCGGCCGTACTGGTCGGGCTTTATGATCTTCTCCGACTTCGCGCGCGGGGCGATACGGCTCTCCGCGATCATGGAGATTCCGACGATTCACATCTTCACGCACGACTCGATCGGTGTCGGCGAGGACGGCCCGACACATCAGCCGGTCGAGCAATTGCTTTCGTTGCGCGCGATTCCCGGTCTTCTCGTCATCAGGCCGGCGGACGCGAACGAGGTCGTCGAGGCGTGGCGGCTCATCGCCGCCTTGAAACATGAGCCTGCGGCCTTGATTCTGTCGCGGCAAGATCTGCCCACGCTGGACCGGACCGTGTACGCGTCGGCGGCAAACCTCGCAAAGGGCGCGTACGTCCTCGCGTCAGCCGACAACCCCGAGGTGATTCTCATGGCCACGGGCAGCGAGGTCGGGCTGGTCGTCGGCGCGTACGAGCAGCTCACCGCGGAAGGCATTGCGGCGCGGGTGGTCAGCATGCCGTGTCTGGAACTGTTCGAGCAGCAGTCACAGGAGTACCGCGACAGCGTGCTGCCGCCGTCCGTGCGTGCGAGAGTGGCCGTCGAGCAGGCATCGACTCTCGGGTGGCACCGCTACGTCGGTCTCGACGGCGCCGTCATCGGTATGGAGACCTTTGGCGCATCGGCGCCGCTCAAGGAGTTGCTGACAAAGTTCGGCTTCACGCCCGACCGCGTGATCGAGACCGCGAAGCAGGTGATGAGCCGCTAGCGCGGTACGAGTGCCCCGACGAGGTTGGCCTGCTTGATCGGTACGTCCTGGTTGGTCTGCACCTGGCACAGCAGGTTGACCGAGACGATGCCGGCGTCCACGACCACTCCCATGGGTTCGTTGTCGTTGCCCGACTGCTCTTTGATGGCCTTGGTGATCGTCTGGCGCTGCTTGTTCTGGTCCTGCTTCACGAACTCCTTGCAGGGTGTGTCCCCGCCTTCGTTGAGCGCTTTCTCGATATCGGAACAGCCGGCGAGGAGAAACGCCGCGATGACGACTCCGACCGCCGCCGACCTGGTGATGACATGCATTGCGCAGCTCCCGACTGGCGTGCGAGCGACGCCGGTGAGGTCAGGGTACGAGCACGATCGAACCGGTCGTCTTGCGACCCTCCAGATCTCGGTGTGCGGCGGCAGCGTGCTCGAGCGGGTACTGGGCGCCGATCCGAATCTGCAGTGCGCCCTTGGCAATTGCCGCGAAGATTTCGGAGCTGCGCCACAGCAGTTCGGCGCGGTCGCGGGTGTAGTGCACCAGCGTCGGGCGGGTGAGAAACAAGGAGCCCATGCCGGACAATCGCTGCGGGTCGAACGGCGGGACCTTTCCGCTTGCCGCCCCGAAGAGCGCAAGCGTGCCACGAATGCGCAGTGCCGCCAGGCTGGCTTCGAACGTGTCCTTGCCGACGCCGTCGTAGACCGCGGCCACGCCGGTGCCGTCGGTGAGGTCGCGGACCTCATTGGCGAGATCTGGGCCGTACCGAAGCACCTCAGCCGCGCCCGCCTCGCGTGACAACGTCTCCTTCTCGTCGGTGGAGACGGTTGTGATGACGCGGGCGCCCTTTTCCACGGCGAGTTGGGTCAGTACCAAACCGACGCCGCCCGCGCCCGCATGCACGAGGACGGTCTCGCCCGGCGCGGGCGTGTAGATCGAATTGAGCAGGTAGTGCGCCGTCATGCCCTGCAGCAGCACGGACGCGGCTTCCGATGCTGCGACACCGTCGGGCACGGGCACTGCCTTGTCGGCATCGACCGCGACCTTCTCGGCGTAGCTGTCGTCAGCGGAGGCCCATGCGACTCGGTCGCCGACAGTGAACTCGGTGACCTCGTCGCCGACCGCCTCGACGACGCCGGTCCCCTCGGCACCAGGGATGTAGGGCACGTCGCGCGGGTAGGCGCCCGTGCGGAAATACGTGTCGATGAAGTTCACACCGATCGCGTCGGTGTGGACCAGAACCTGGTTCGGGGTGATCGTGGGGTCCGGGGTTTCGACAAGTTCGAGAACGTCCGGACCACCGTGCTGCGAAACTCGAATGGCGCGCATGAGTCCGTTCTACCGCACGGCGTTGTTAGACAGGTTGGCGCACAGCCGTTGCCGGCGTTGTGTCGGGCACCCGACCGACCGCCTCGCGGGTGCGCCCTGCCGCCCAGAGTGCGGCTGTCGCCGCGGTGCATGCGGCAGCACCACCGACGTGAATGGCCACCAGCGCGGCTGGGACGTCGGTGAAGTACTGCACGAGCCCGACGAGCCCCTGAGCGAGAACGAGGGCGAGCAGAACCCGCAGTCGGACGTGCACGGTCCTGGGCGCGCGAACCGCGTACAGGCCGAAGGCAAGACCGATCAGCAGTGCAAGGTAGCCGACGACGAACTGCGAGTGCAGATGCACGAGCGTCACGATCTCGACCTCGAGGCGGGGGACCGTGCGGTCCAGGCTCTTGTCGCCGGCGTGCGGGCCCGCTGCCGTGACGAGAGTGCCCGCAACCAGCGTCCCCGCCAGAGCTGCGCCCGAAAGGGCGGTGAGCCACCGCAGCGGCGCAGGGACGGCCGTGACAATGACTCCGTCGTCCGGTTCGGTGATCTTGTTGTAGAGCAGGACTGCGAGCCAGACCATTGCCATCGACGCGATCAAGTGGATGGCGACGGTCCACCACAGCAGACCGGTCCGCACCGTGATGCCGCCGATGACCGCCTGGACGACCGTTCCGCCGGGCATCAGCCACGCGAACGCGACGACCTCGCGGCGGCGGTGCGCACGAGTGACGGCGAGGACGATCGCGGCGGCGAAGAGCACGACCACAGAGGTCAGCATCCGGTTGCCGAACTCGACAGCCTGGTGGACGACGGCGACTTCGGAAACGCCCACCGGGGTGAAGCTGCCGGGGAAGCATTGCGGCCAGGTCGGGCAACCGAGGCCTGACGCGGTCACGCGGACGATCGCCCCGGTCACCGCGATACCGGCCTGCGTGAGGATCACGCCGATCGCGATCCACCGCTGCACGCGTAGTGACGGAAGCGGGAGACGATCGACCAGGCTGAGGTAGCCGCGATAAAGCACGTCTCGATGGTACTGGCTGTCAACTACAGCGTGTCGTTGGCTATCAGGTGAAGCGGAACAACTTCGTCGCCGCCCAGCCGCCAACGATGGCCCAAGCTGCGAGAACGGCGAATGCGAACCAGTCAACCGAGGAGGCGACAGCCTCTTTCAGGCCGTGGGCCAGTGCGCCCGACGGAATTACCCGAGCGATCATGCGGACTGCCTCGGGCAGCTGGTCGGAGGCGAACACGACGCTCCCGATACCGAGCATGACGAACCAGAGGACGTTCGCAAGTGCCAGCACGATCTCGGCCTTCAACGTGCCGCCCAGCAGGAGGCCGAGCGCAGCGAACGTCACAGTGCCGAGCCCGATCACGACCGCACCGAGGGCAAGCCCCGTCAGGTCCGGACGCCAACCGAGGGCAACTCCGATGAGACCGAGGATTATCGCCTGAATCGTGACGACAATCACCACCGCGGCGCTCTTGCCCGCGATGATTCCCCACGTCGGCAGGGGAGTTGCGCCGAGTCGTTTCAACGCTCCGTAGCGTCGGTCGAACCCGACCGCAATGGCCTGACCGGTGAAAGCGGTCGACATGACGGCGACCATCATCACACCCGGAACCACGCTGTCGACCCGGTTGTCTCCGAGGTCGCCGAACGGGAGCACACATAGTCCGATCAGCAGCGTGACCGGGATGAACATGGTCAGGAGCAGCTGCTCACCATTGCGCAGCAACAGGATCAGCTCGAGTTTGGTCTGCGCGGCCAGCATGCGGGTCGGCACGTTCGGCCGTGGGTCGGGCGTGAAGGTGCCCGGCTGAAAACGGCTGGTCATCATCGCAATTCCCGCCCGGTCAGATCGAGGAAGACGTCTTCGAGTCGGCGTTGGTCGACGCGCAGGTCGGTAGCGAGTACGCCGATCCGTGCGCACCATGCGGTGACGGTCGCAAGCACCTGCGGGTTGATGTCGCCCTGGATCAGGTAGGACCCGGGCGAGCTCTCGCGCGGTTCGAAACCCTCGGGCAGCGCGGTCACGAGCAGGGTGAGGTCGAGGTTCGGTGGCGCCGAGAACCGTAACTGACCGTCCGCGCCACGGGTCGTGACCTCGGCCGGAGTGCCGGAAGCAACGACTTTGCCGTGGTCGATGATGACGAGTTCGTCCGCGAGCTGTTCGGCTTCGTCCATCATGTGCGTGGTCAGCAGGACGGTCACGCCGTCGCGGCGTAGCGAGTCGATCAATTCCCAGACGAGCAGACGGCCCTGGGTGTCCATGCCTGCGGTGGGCTCGTCGAGAAACACCAGTTCCGGCCTACCTACGAGCGCGCAGGCGAGCGCGAGTCGCTGCTGCTGACCACCTGAGAGTCGCCTGTAAGGGGTCTTCGCGGCGTCCAGGAGGCCGAGGGTGCGCAGCAGCCAGTCGGGACTGAGCGGATTCGCCGAGTACGACGCGACGAGCGCGAGCATCTCGCCGGCCCGGGAGCCGGGATACGCGCCGCCGCCCTGCAACATCACACCGATGCGGGCGCGCAGAGCCGCAGAGTCTTTCGTGGGATCGAGCCCGAGCACGCGGACCTCGCCTGCGTCCGGCGCGCCGAATCCCTCGCACATCTCGACGGTGGTCGTTTTTCCTGCGCCGTTGGGTCCGAGCAGTGCCAGGACCTGCGATTGCTGGACTTCGAGGTCCAATCCATCGACCGCTGTCACCGCTCCGAATCGCTTCACGACGCCCTGCAGGCGCACCACAGGCTGGGTCGCGCGGACCGCCCCCGCCTTCGATGTTCCTGTCGTCACGGAGACTTAGCGTATTCGGTCGGCGCGGGCTCCTCGGCCAGCGCCCCGGTCTCACTGCGCCACGGCAGCAGGTTGCGGGTCGCGAGGATGAGCGCGCCGCAGATGATCACAGTCGCGATTGCGGCCTGCACGATGACGAAAGGTTCCTCGTCCTTGCCGCTCGGCATCAAGATCACGCTGACGATCGAGGAGAAGCAGATCGTCGGGAGGCGGAAGGCCGGTCTGGTCGCCCAGGCGGCGAGCGGAACCACTGCCCAGAGCAGGTACCAGGGCTGCACCACCGGGAACAGGAGCACAAGGGCGCCGAGCGCGACACCGAGGGCGCCGACCGCGTGCAGTCGGTTGGTATAGGTCGCCACGAGCATGCGAATTGCGATGTAGACCGCACACAGGGCGGCGATCGGTCGTGTCAGGCTCAGGAGCGCGGTCGTGTGGTCGCCGAGCCCGAGCAGTACGCCGCCGAACCCGGTCACGATCCCGATCGAGGTGGGCAGCGACATCCAACTGCGGACCGCATTAGCCGTACCAAGGGTGTGGATCCAGCCGAATCCGAGACCGCTGGCCGTACTGATGGCAAGCGTCACCGACGCGGCGATCACCCCGAGCAGTGCTGCCGATGCGAGCACACTTCGCCAATTCATGCCCCAGCGATGCGCAAGTGCCATTCCTACGAAACCCAGGGCGATCAACGCCGGAATCTTGATGGTCGAACCGAGCGCTATCACGGCGCAGCCGCCGACGAGCAAGGCGAAGTTTGCCCCTCGCAAGGGGTCGGCACTCTGGATGGCGCGCATCGCGAGTTCCATGCCGGCCAGCATGAGTCCGAGCATCAACGCCTCGTTGTGGACGCCGCTGACCAGGTGAAACAGCAGAAGAGGATTGGCGGCGCCGAGCCACAGTGCACTGACCGCCGACACTCCGCAGCGTTTGGCCAGGCGCGGTAGCGCCCACACGATCAGTGCGACGCCACCGAGCGCGAGCAATCGGTGAAAGAAGATGCCGGCAATGATGTTTTCGCCGGTGAAGTTCGATATCCCGCGGCCGAGCCACAGCGACAGCGGGCCGTAGGGCGCAGGTGTCTCACGCCAGATGTTCGGGACTGTGCGCGTGAGGACGTGCCCGTCACCCAATGCGGTCTTCGGCCCGACCTCGTAGGGGTCGAGTCCACGCGCTGTGATCTCGCTCTGCGCCAGGTAGGAGTACACGTCGCGGCTGAACATCGGCGGCGCGATGGAAAGCGGAACGATCCAGAGCAAGAGTGTCCGGTCGAGCTGGGAACGGGTCATCCGCCGCGGTGGTTCGCCATTGCGGGTCCGGCCGATCGCGTACCGGCCGAGGAGCAGCCACGCCATCACAACCATGACGGTGCCGGTCATCGTGATCGTCATCGCAGCGATGTAGGTGCGGGCGAACAGGCCCAGAATCCGGACGCCGTAGGTCGGGTTCTGCAGGACCGGCTGAGCCCCGACGCCGAGTGCGCCGATTGCCATCAGAACGGTTCCTGTCGAGCCGAACAGCCTTATATAGCGAAGTCGAAGGGTCTCGCGTTGGTTCAGTCCCGGTACTTCGTGCTCGTCCTTGTGCAGGACCGCGACGGTGTGGTCGGGTGTGGGAACGTCCAAGCCCAGTGCCCGACGCCCGAGATGCCGCAGGCGGTCGAATACCGGCACAGCGCCCGTCGGTTCGTCGTCGTCATGCCCCGCTGCCACACCGGCAGCCTAGTGGGGAAGCGGCGAGCTCTGAGCAGCGGATGTTAATCAGGGCACCCTTGCTAGACCCGCTCGCTGAATTCCGTCACACTAGTGTTGTGAAAACATTCGGCAACCCGGATGCGGGCGACTACGGGACGGTCCAGAACACCGTCGCCGCGGCCGACGCTGCTCCCGTTGCCGTGTCACACGATGGCCACACCCGCTCGGCAGTCGTCAAATTGCTGCTCGAGGAAGGCCCGATCACAGCCGGCGCAATCGGATCCAAACTGGGTTTGAGCGCCGCCGGCGTGCGCAGACACCTGGATGCCCTGATCGAGGGCGGCGAAGCCCGCGCGACGACGTCGGCGAGCTGGCAGCAGCGCGGGCGCGGCAGGCCGGCAAAGCAGTTCCAGCTGACTCCCCGGGGTCGAGGCAAGCTCGGCCACGCATACGACGACCTCGCGGGCGCTGCCATGCGGCAGCTTCGTGAGATCGGCGGCGATTCCGCAATCGAGGTTTTCGCCCGCAAGCGCGTCGCCGCGATCGTCGGCGATGTCGCCCCGCTCGGCCACGATTCCAAAGATTCCACGGTGGCCAAGGCGGACGAAATCGCTGAGGCCTTCACCAATGCCGGATTCGCCGCGACGACGCGAAAAGTCGGCACCGGAGTACAGATCTGCCAGCATCATTGCCCGGTTTCGCATGTGGCAGAAGAGTTTCCGGAACTGTGCGCAGCAGAGCTGGACGCATTCCGCGATCTGCTCGGCACGCACGTGCAGCGACTTGCGACGATCGCGAACGGCGATTGCGCCTGTACGACCCACGTTCCCCTGATTCCGGTTCGAAAAGTTGCAGTATCGGTCGGCGCACAGCCCGCGTCGGCAACCACGAGACTTCGGAAGGAAGTCGAATGACCGTCACCACAGACCAGACGGCACCGCTGACCCAGGACGAGGCGATCGCCTCGCTGGGCAAATACGGCTACGGCTGGGCGGATTCCGATGTCGCGGGAGCCAGCGCCAAGCGCGGTCTCTCCGACGCCGTCGTGCGCGATATCTCCGATAAGAAGAGCGAACCCGAGTGGATGCTCGAGGCACGCCTCAAGGCGCTGCGCATCTTCGACCGCAAGCCGATGCCCAACTGGGGTTCCGATCTGAGCGGCATCGACTTCGACAACATCAAGTACTTCGTCCGGTCGAGCGAAAAGCAGGCCGCGACGTGGGACGATCTGCCTGCTGACATCAAGAACACCTACGACAAGCTGGGCATCCCCGAGGCCGAGAAGCAGCGCCTCGTCTCCGGCGTTGCCGCTCAGTACGAGTCCGAGGTCGTCTACCACTCGATCCGCGAGGATCTCGAGAAGCAGGGCGTGCTCTTCCTCGACACCGATACGGCGCTGAAAGAGCAGCCGGAACTGTTCCGGCAGTACTTCGGCACCGTGATTCCGGCCGGCGACAACAAGTTCTCCGCGCTGAACACGGCCGTGTGGTCGGGTGGCTCGTTCATCTACGTCCCGCCGGGCGTCCACGTCGACATCCCGCTGCAGGCCTACTTCCGGATCAACACCGAGAACATGGGCCAGTTCGAGCGCACGCTGATCATCGTCGACGAGGGTGCCTACGTGCACTACGTCGAGGGCTGTACTGCGCCGATCTACAAGTCGGACTCGCTGCACTCCGCGGTTGTCGAGATCATCGTCAAGAAGGGTGGCCGCTGCCGGTACACCACGATCCAGAACTGGTCGAACAACGTCTACAACCTGGTCACCAAGCGTGCCAAGGCAGAGGCGGGCGCGACCATGGAGTGGATCGACGGCAACATCGGTTCCAAGGTCACCATGAAGTACCCGGCAGTCTGGATGACCGGTGAGCACGCCCATGGCGAGGTTCTCTCGGTTGCATTCGCCGGCGAGGGTCAGCACCAGGACACCGGCGCGAAGATGCTGCACCTGGCGCCGCACACGTCGTCGACGATCATCAGCAAGTCCGTCGCCCGTGGCGGTGGCCGCGCGTCCTACCGCGGACTCGTTCAGGTGAACAAGGGTGCCTACGGCTCGAAGTCGACCGTGAAGTGCGATGCGCTGCTCGTCGACACAATCAGCCGCTCCGACACGTATCCCTACGTCGACATCCGCGAGGACGACGTGACGATGGGCCACGAGGCCACGGTCTCGAAGGTCAGCGACGATCAGTTGTTCTACCTCATGAGTCGAGGCCTTTCCGAGGACGAGGCAATGGCCATGGTCGTTCGCGGGTTCGTCGAGCCGATCGCCAAGGAACTCCCGATGGAGTACGCGCTCGAGCTGAACCGGCTCATCGAGCTGCAAATGGAAGGGTCTGTGGGTTAGTGGGAACTCCAACGGGAGTGGTAGAGGCAGTCGAGGGCGAAAACCCCAAACCCGTCCAGAACCCAGGTGCCGGTGCGGCAACCAACAAGGGCGAGGTTTTCACGTCGTTCGATGTGAACCAGTTCGAGGTGCCGTCCGGCCGTGACGAAGTGTGGCGGTTCACGCCGATGCGCCGGCTCCGCGGATTGCATGACGGGACTGCAGTTGCCGACGGTACTGCGACCGTCGAGGTTCGCGGCGAAGGCGTGACCGTCGAGACGGTCGGTCGCGACGATGCGCGGCTCGGTCAAGCGGGTGTGCCGTCGGATCGAGTTGCGGCGCAGGCCTATTCGGGATTCGACAGCGCGACGGTCGTTTCCGTCGCCAAGGAGCACGAGGTCGCCGAGGCGGTCGTCGTTTCCGTTACCGGCCCCGGCGAAGGCAAAACGGCCTACGGCCACACGCAGATTCGGCTCGAGCAGTTCGCCAAGGCGACGGTCGTCATCGACCAACAGGGCAGCGGTACCTACGCGGAGAACATCGAGTTCGTCGTGGGCGACAGCGCTTCGCTTACTGTTGTCGTGGTTCAGGATTGGGCCGACGACGCAGTGCACACGACCGCACATCACGCCAAGCTCGGCCGGGACGCGGTGCTTCGGCACACGTCCGTCACGCTCGGTGGCGACCTGGTGCGCCTGACTGCGACAGTGCGCTACGACGGTCCCGGCGGCGACGCCGAACTGCTCGGCCTCTACTTCGCCGACGCCGGCCAGCACTTCGAGCAGCGCCTGCTCGTCGATCATGCGCAGCCGCACTGCAAGTCGCGTGTGACCTACAAGGGCGCCCTGCAGGGTGATCCCAATTCGGGCAAGCCCGATGCTCACACCGTCTGGGTTGGCGACGTGCTGATTCGCGTAGCCGCAGAAGGCACGGACACGTTCGAGCTCAACCGGAACCTCGTGCTCACCGACGGTGCGCGCGCGGACTCGGTGCCGAACCTCGAGATCGAGACCGGTGAGATCCTCGGAGCCGGGCACGCTAGTGCGACAGGACGATTCGACGACGAGCAGCTGTTCTATCTGCGCGCGCGCGGAATTCCGGAGGATCAGGCGCGACGTCTCGTCGTCCGCGGGTTCTTCCACGAGATCATCAACAAAATCGCCGTGCCGGAGATCCGCGATCGACTCGAAGCAGCCATCGAAGTCGAGCTCGCCGCGGTCGGCGCCTGAAACCTATTACCCCATAAGGACATTCGAATGACCACGCTGGAAATCAAAGACCTACACGTCGAGGTCGCAAACCCTGACGAGAACGCGGAGCCGATCAGCATCCTCAAGGGCGTGAACCTCACGGTTCGCTCCGGCGAGACGCACGCGATCATGGGACCGAACGGTTCCGGCAAGTCGACCCTGTCGTACGCGATCGCTGGCCACCCCAAGTACACGGTGACCTCGGGTTCGATCACGCTCGACGGTGAAGACGTGCTGGCCATGAGCGTTGACGAACGTGCGCGGGCGGGTCTGTTCCTCGCGATGCAGTACCCGGTCGAGGTCCCCGGCGTGTCTATGTCGAACTTCCTTCGCACCGCCGCCACAGCGGTCCGCGGCGAGGCTCCGAAGCTGCGCCACTGGGTCAAAGAGGCCAAGACAGCGATGGCCGAGCTCGAGATCGACCCGTCGTTCGGCGAGCGTTCGGTGAACGAGGGTTTCTCGGGCGGCGAGAAGAAGCGTCACGAGATTCTTCAGCTCGGGCTGCTCAAGCCGAAGATCGCAATCCTCGACGAGACCGACTCCGGTCTCGACGTCGACGCACTGCGCGTCGTCTCCGAGGGCGTCAACCGCTACAAGGAGCGCGAGAACGGCGGCGTGCTCCTGATCACGCACTACACCCGGATTCTCAAGTACATCGCGCCGGAGTACGTCCACGTCTTCATCGGCGGCAAGATCGTCGCCGAAGGTGGCCCCGAGCTGGCCGACGAACTCGATGCCAACGGCTACGTACGATTCACCCAGGCCGCGACAGCAGGAGCCTAGCTGTGACCAGCACAGTCGGAACGCTCGACGTCACACGAATCAGGGCGGATTTCCCGATCCTGAGCCGGACCGTGCGCGACGGGAAACCGTTGGTGTACCTGGATTCCGGCGCGACGTCGCAGCGTCCACTGCAGGTTCTCGACGCGGAGCGTGAGTTCCTGACTACGAGAAATGCCGCCGTACACCGCGGTGCCCACCAGCTTGCCGAAGAGGCGACGGACGCGTACGAAGACGCTCGTGCCGACATCGCGCGGTTCGTTGGGGTCGACGTCGACGAGGTCGTGTTCACGAAGAACGCGACCGAGTCGCTGAACGTCGTCACGTATGCGTTGTCGGACGACCGTTTCCCGTACGCGCTGGGACCGGGCGATGAGATCGTCATCACCGAACTCGAACACCACGCGAATCTAGTTCCGTGGCAAGAACTTGCGCGGCGTACCGGAGCGACGCTCAAGTGGTACAGCGTGACCGACGAAGGTCGCATCGACCTCGATTCGCTCGAGCTCACCGAAGCCGTGAAGGTCGTCGCGTTCACGCACCAGTCGAACGTGACGGGCGCGGTTGCTCCCGTAGCCGAGTTGGTTCGTCGGGCACGAGCGGTCGGCGCATTGGTGGTGCTCGATGCGTGCCAGTCCGTGCCGCACATGCCCGTGAACTTTCACGAACTCGACGTGGACTTCGCCGCGTTCTCCGGGCACAAGATGCTCGGTCCCTCGGGTGTCGGCGTCCTGTATGCCAAACGTGAGCTGCTCGCGAGCGCGCCACCTTTCCTCACCGGTGGCTCGATGATCGAGACAGTGACCATGGAGGTCAGCACGTACGCCCCGCCGCCGCAGCGGTTCGAGGCCGGCGTGCCGATGACGTCGCAGGTCGTCGGCCTCGGTGCCGCTGTCCGGTACCTCGAGGCAATCGGCATGGACGCGGTTGCGGCACACGAACATGTCCTGGTGTCTGCTGCGCTCGAAGGTTTGAGCGCCATCGACGGCGTTCGCATCGTCGGACCGACCGAGAATGTGGACCGTGGGGGAGCAGTCGCGTTCGTCGTCGACGGCATTCACGCACACGACCTCGGCCAGATTCTCGACGACGAAGGTGTCGCGATTCGCGTCGGGCACCACTGCGCGTGGCCGTTGCACCGCAAGTTCGGTGTCGCTGCGACCGCACGAGCATCGTTTGCGGTCTACAACACGTTGGACGAGGTCGACGCGCTGGTGGCGGCGGTTCGGAAGGCTCAAGCGTTCTTCGGGGTTGTATAGACCATGCGCATGGAGCAGATGTACCAGGAAGTGATCCTCGATCACTACAAGCACCCGCATGCGCGAGGCCTGCGTGAGCCGTTCGGCGCCGAGGTCCATCACGTCAACCCGACGTGTGGTGACGAGGTGACGCTGCGTGTGCAGATCGTCGACGACAAGGTGACCGACGTTTCCTACGACGGTCAGGGCTGCTCGATCAGCCAGGCGTCGACGTCGGTACTCACCGACCAGGTCATCGGGCTGCAGCTCGAGGAGGCTCTGCGCGTCGTCGATGCGTTCAACGAGATGATCAGCAGCCGGGGTACCGTCGAAGGCGATGAAGACGTGATCGGTGACGGAATCGCTTTCGCCGGTGTATCGAAGTACCCAGCGCGGGTGAAATGCGCGCTGCTGGGATGGATGGCTTTCAAAGACGCCGTTGTTCGTATCAACGGGAGACAGGCAGCATCATGACTGAAACAGCGAACACTGAAACCACCAGCGCAGAGAACGCCGCGTTCCTCGATGACATCGAGGAAGCGATGCGCGACGTCGTCGACCCCGAACTCGGGATCAACGTCGTCGACCTTGGGCTTGTCTACGGCATCCAGGTGGATGACGAGCAGGTAGCGCTGATCGACATGACCCTGACCTCGGCGGCCTGCCCGTTGACCGATGTCATCGAAGATCAGACGAGGAACGCGCTGGTCCGCAGCGGACTGTGCTCCGACCTGAAGATCAACTGGGTCTGGATGCCGCCGTGGGGTCCGGACAAGATCACCGACGACGGCCGCGAGCAGCTTCGCGCCTTGGGTTTCACGGTCTGACAACTTCCGCGCGCCACGCCGCGCAAAGACGACTCCGCGCATTCTCCAGTCGATGCGCACCCTGCGGGGTGTGCGCATCACCGGAGGGTGCGCGGGGTTGTTTGTGCCGCCTCTAGCGCGGGGGGCGTGGTGATCACGAGCATCGGGTCAGCCCTGTGTGGTGATCACGAGCATCGGGTCAGGGACACGCCGTGGGCGTGCGCCATTTGCTCGGTCTCACGGCCGGGCGTGGTGATCACGAGCATCGGGTTAGGGACACGCCGTGGGCACGCGCCTTTTGCTCGGTCTCACGGCCGGGTGCGGTGATCACGAGCATCGGGTTAGGGACACCTCGTGGGGGTGCGCCATTTGCTCGGTCTCACGGCCGGGCGCGGTGATCACGAGCATCGGGTCAGGGACACGCCGGGCGCATGCGCCATTTGCTCGGTCTCACGGCCGGGCGCGGTGATCACGAGCATCGGGTCAGCCCCGTGTGGTGATCACGAGCATCGGGTCAGGGACACACCGTAGGCACGCGCCTTTTGCTCGCTCTCACCAAAGCCAACCTTGATCACGACCAAATGGCTTTCGTCCATCGGCACCATTGTTTGTACTGCACAAGCTCCATTTTCATGACCTGACTGGATCTGGTGTGATCTGTGTCCCACGATTTTCACCTGGGTGACCGGCACCGCAATTTTCCGGTGATCCGAGTTACATAATGGCCCAACCGCCCTCACCATGAATCGTCCAGAAATACTCCTGACCAGCACGTACACAATTCATCGTGAATTCGTCAAGCCCTGATCCGCGCCTCGAATATATGTAACGCGGCAACTATACTGGTTAGTAGTTCGACAGCCGGTAAAACGACCAGAGAATTCAAGATTATCCCCGACGGGCCTATTTCCATTCTCATGCCCGTACTGGAGTGAAAGTAAATCACCACCGGAAGACGCTTTGCAGTGCGTCGTTTTGCGCTGCACCCGCCAACTACGTGGAAGGTTTTATCAGAATGAACAAGATCAAGCGCACCGCCACTTTCGCCGCTGCTGCCGGCGCCCTCGTTGTCGCACCGCTGGCCCTCGGAAGCGGAACCGCTTCCGCAGCCTCGGAGTCGCAGTGGGACGCAGTCGCCGCGTGTGAATCGGGCGGCGACTGGTCGACCAACACCGGTAACGGTTACTACGGTGGCCTGCAGTTCACGGAAAGCACCTGGGCCGCCAACGGTGGCAGCGGTTCGCCGCACTACGCCTCGAAGGCCGAGCAGATCCGCGTTGCCGAAAATGTCCTGGCGACGCAGGGCGCAGGCGCGTGGCCCAGCTGCGGCACCGTGCTCTGACACCCAGCAGACCGACCGACGCCCCGCCGATCATTTGGCGGGGCGTCGTTGTGTCAAGAGACCGTCGTGTCTTCGCCCGCGTTGGTGGCGACATGCTTGGTGGATGTAGTCCGGACGGAGGTGACCGGTCCACCGGCGCCGACGGTCCTCAGATGCACTTCATCGTCGTGGAATCGGCCGCTGTGCTGGTGGAAACGGTGTCATCGAGTACTTCTGGCCTCGATCGCATCCGCGACCCGCGCGACCGCGTCGTCCGACGGCTTCAATTTATCTGCGAAGAGTCGGGCGCGTGCACCCGTTTCCTCGTCCAGAAGGACGCCAAGCTTTTCCTCGAGCGAAGCCGCTGCCAGTTTCGGGAACGGTAGGTGTGCCCCCAGTCCGAGCCGCGCGACTTGCGCACCCCAGAACGGCTGATCGAACGAGACCGAGCAGATCAAGGTCGGCAATCCGGCACGCAGGCTCTCGAACGTCGTCCCGATCCCACCGTGGTGCACGGCCGCCGCACAATGGGGGAGCACGATGTCGTGCGCTACTGCGCCGACCACTTTGACGTGGCTCGGCGTCTGCGCATCGGTCTGGGCGAGGTCGCTCCACCCTGCGCTGATCAGTGCGCGCTGCCCGACTTTGGCACAGACGTCGGCGACAATCGCCGAGATGGCTTGCGCGTCCCGGATCGGCATGCTGCCGAAGCCGAAATAGATTGGTGGCGGACCGGAATCGGCCCACGCAACCACGTCGTCGTGCGCATCTGCCAACTCGCCGACCGCCTCGCGGGCTTCCCTGGATAACGGCAGGAACCCGGCAAAAGGCCTCGCGGTTCCCCATTCGTCGGCGAGCCCAGGTACGAGATGCTTGTCGTAGATCTGGATTTCCGGGACACCGAGTCCCGCGAGCACACCTTCGACGGACTTGTAGGTTGTCGGCAGTCCGAGTCGTTTACGCAGGCGATTCACGTACCGGCCGAAGACGACTCGACGAATGTTCTCGGCGACCAGCCACGTGGTCTTGTTGACGAACGCAGGCGTCTTTTTGCTGTGATCGACCGATCCAGGGAACGGATATGTCGCGTTGCGCCGACTGGGGAACGTGTGCAGAGTGACCATCGGGATGTCGTTCGCTTCGGCGATGGACTGGCAGCGGTCCTCGGTCATCTGCGTCGACACCAGCACGTCCGCGCCTTCGGTCACCGCGATGAGTTCGCTGTCCATGCGGTCGGCGTACTCGGCCATCTGCTTGGCGACCATCGGCATCAGTTTGAACGTGCTGCCCGCCGCGAGCGCTTTCTGGCCACGTTCGGACGAGTACAGCTGCTGGACGTCCGGGCCGAACTGCCGGGCGTCGACACCGGCTCGCGTCGCAAAGTCGACCAGGTTGGGCGGCACGCCGAGAACAACCTCGTGACCACGTGATTGCAATTCCAGGCCGAGCGCAACGGCAGGCTGTACGTCGCCACGCGTTCCGGCCATCGGGAGTACGACTCTCATCGCCGCTAACCTAGCAGAGGTGGACTCCGGCACCCAGGCGCAACGACGAACGTGGTGGTCGACGGCGGGGGCGGTTGTCGTCCTTGCAGCCGGGCTGATCGCGATCCTGCAGGGCACTCCGATCTGGATGGCCGACTTCGCGGTGTACGACGCGGCGGGAGTTGCTGCGCGCGAGGGTCGCTCGCTCTACGACCTGAGCATCGACACTGCCGCGTTCGACAACATGCAGTTCACATATCCGCCCTTCGCCGCCCTGGTCTTCGTGCCACTCGCTCTGCTCGGAACGTCTGTGGCACATGCGCTTTCGGTACTGGTGAACTGCGCTGCGCTTGCCGGGGTGCTGTGGTTGTCGCGGAATGTGGACGGCGGACGGACGACGCTTCGGCTGTGGATGCTTGCGGTCGCTTGCCTGCTCACTCCGGTGTTGGCGAGCACCACGCTCGGTCAGCTCAACGTCGTGCTGATGTTGCTGATACTGCTGGACTTCTCGCGACTGCTACCGCAGCGGTTGCAGGGCATCGCGACCGGCATCGCGCTCGGAATCAAGCTCTGGCCAGCGATTTTCGTCGTTTTCCTGTTCTGCATCGGTCGCTCGGCGGTCGGGGGCAGAGCGCTCGCTGCGGGCATCGTCACCATCGGGCTAGGTTTTGCGTTCCTGCCGGCGGATTCACGCGAGTACTGGCTCGAGGGCGCCTTCCTCGACACGAATCGCGTCGCCGACCTGTCCGACGTCCAGAATCAATCCTTGCCAGGTCTGATCGCGCGAGCCTCCGCCGGCGACATCGGGTTTGCGGCCTGGCTGCCGCTCAGCATCGTCGTGGCGGTTCTCGGGTTGGCTGCCGCGACCTGGGCCTATCGTCGTCGGGAAGTGCTGCTGAGCGTCACTGTTGTCGCCTTCACGGCGCTTCTTGCATCGCCGGTCTCGTGGCCGCATCACGCGGTGTGGATCGTGCCCGCCCTGGTCTGGCTGTTCGGTGCACGCTGGCGAGGCGTGCTCCTGCCCCGACTCATTCGGATCGCCGCCGTGGCGTGGTTCCTGGTACCGACGTTCGTGCTCGCGGTGCCTGAAGCGTGGCGGGACGAACCGCTCGACCTGACACAGCAACTGGTGGTCGCCGCAACTGGATACACGGTCGTGACCGTACTTGCGCTGGCAGCGTTGCCGTTCTGGCTGCCGCGCCTCTCAGGTCAGGACGAGGGCCGCAAGGATCAGCACGGCGTAGAGCACCAATACGAACACGACAGCCGGTAGCAGCGAAAAGCGCTCGCGTGGCGTCCGCAGGAACTGCCACAAGCCTGCCCAGGGAACCGGGACCAGCAGAATCGGCAGCCAGGCGACAACCTGCGGCACCCAGTCGAAGCGCCACGGTTGCACGAGCGCAAGGTCGGCGGCAACCGCGAGTGTCGCGAAAAGTGCTATGGCGAAGCCACTCCCGGCCGCGCCGAGGGCATTCGAGTACAGCAACTCGCGGGGTTCGTGCCTCTTCGAGGTCTTGCGGGCGAACTCGAACTGAAGAAATGCGCCCGCGAAAATCAGCGCGGTCGCGAACGTGCGCCAACCCGAGCGGACTTCGCCGGTGTCGATCGCAGAGACCAGCACATAGGCAGTCAGAACGAGCTGTACGGGATAGGTGATGACGAGATTCACCATGATGTGTGTCCGGACGACGCGCGACGACGCTTCCGCCGCCCAGAGCAAGAGTCCGTACGCGAGCGTGGCGGCGATCATCGCCGCGGACCCGATCGACAGCCAGAGACTCGCGCCGACGCAGGCCGCGGCCAGTAGCACCATCGACACCCGCAATTCCGCGGCGCTCACGGCACCGGTGACGAGGGGGCGGTCGGGGTTGTTCACGCGGTCGTATTCGAGATCCTTCTGCTCGTCGACCATTCGCAGATACAGCAACACCATGAGGACCACGATGGTGCGAACAGCTGTGTGCGAGTTCGGCTTCCAGTTCTCGCCGGAGACGAGCGCCGCCGTACCTTCGAGCGCAAGTACCCATAGCACGCCGTAGACCGCGTAATGCGGCTTGTACATAACCGCGATGAAACCCAGCACACGCCGGATCGAGGATTGCTGTTCAGTGCTTGTCATCGGCAGGCCAGCGGTTCCAGTGTGTCAGTGGAGCAGCAGATCTCGGCTTCGACGACGGCGGATCGTCCTTCAGGTACGCGAGGGGAATCAGCGCGACCTGAGTGACCTCCCCGTACGGAATTCCGAGCAAGGCCGCAACCTCGCGCTCGTAGGCAAGGTGTGCCGTAGTGAGGCTCGAGCCGAGGCCGCGGGCGCGGAGCGCGACCATGAAGCTCCACACCGCCGGGTAGATCGAGCCGTAGAAGCTCGCGAGTTTCGGCGCGGAGTCCGGCGGCCGACCGGTCTGGCAGGCGATGACCAGCACAGGCACTTGGTGCAGCCGATCCGCCAGGTACTGCGCTGATTCGAAGTCTGCGCGCTGTGCGGGTCCAGGTGTCTTACCGACGAGGTTCTCGGTGAATCCGCGCCGGTAGAAGGAGGCGATCTCGGACCGGACCTCTGGATCGTCGACGACGACGAACTGCCAGGCCCGCCGGTTCGAGCCGCTCGGCGCATGGACTGCAATGTCGAGGCATGCCGTGACGACCTCCCGCGGCACCGATCGGGTCAGGTCCAGGCGACGGCGATAGGCCCGCGTTGTTGTGAGAGCCGAATCGGGCACGCTCACAACTCGCTGTTAGGCAGCGTGTAGCCGACGACGAACTCAGCGGCGGGCCGACCAGACTGCCGAATCGTGCAGGCCACCAGGGTATCTCCAACGCCGCTGTCGATGATCTCGGCTGTGACGTCGCTCGGCCTGTCGAGTTCGAGGAAGCCGGTGAACGTGCTCTTCACGCATTCGGTCCGCGGCGCTGCGCCCGAAGTCCGCGCTGCCAGCAGCGCCCAGCCCAATTGCCTGCACGCCTCGATCTGCAGCGAACCCGGAACGTGGTCCACCGGGTGATCGAAGATGGTGGGGTGGTCCACGTCGCAGACCAAAGTTGCGGTGGCGGTGTTGCCGTCGATCTTCGGTTCGGCAATGACGACGTTGCGCTGCGATTCCCTACCTACGAGCGCGGCTCGGGCGCGCTGCCCCGGTGGCAATGGCATGACGATGTCGGAAAGTCCGACGGCGCTGCGCGCCTGATGGCGCAATGCATCCCAGACCGGCCGCGGAATCCAGGAGAATTTGCTGTCGACCGACATCATCGGCTCGCCACCCCGGCGGACGTCGAGTTGGACGGCCATCCCGGTCGGCAGATCCTCGGTGTGAAAAATGCGCTTGACCGCCACCGTGATCGAGAGATCCGCCGGGGTGGAGCAGATCTTCCACGCGTCGGGTGAGAGCGAGCGCCCGTTGAATGTTCGCAACAGGAACGCTCGCCCGGTCGGCACGTCGAAGAACCTGTGCACGACGGCCATTCCGCTCTGCCGTGCAGCCTCCATCACCATCATCGGATCGTAGGAGCGGCCGAGTTCGCCGATGTGGTCGCAGTAGTACGCGTGGGAGCGGGGCAGTTGCGCAGTGGTGACGTACTCGTCGTCGCGCAGTTTGTGTAGCGACGTCACGAATACTTCGGCGATGGAGGCACGGTGGACGATGTCGCGCGAGATGGTTCGGCCGTGCAGTAATTCGGCCACTGTGGGCTCGGTCGGTGTGGGCTCGGTCGCTGCTCGTTCACTCATCAGGGTCCTCCACGTCTCTAGCGAGCCAGGCCGCGGCAGGCGCTGCTTCGAGCGTTTGCGTGCCTTCGGGTGTGCGCATCGGAAGCACCGCAGCTCCGACGACGAGTACGTCCCACGGGTCCAGCGGCCAATCATGTTGCCAGGCAGCCTGAATCAGCTCGGCCCAGTCCCGGTCGGTTGTGGGATCCGCGCGTACTTCTCGTGGTACCGACGCGAGGATCGAGCGCTCCGCCACGGCGCGGTCGAAACTTCGGGCCTCTACCTGCGTGTAGAGCGCCTCGCCGATCGCCGCCGCGTCTAGGCTGCGGTCGGCGCCGGCGCTCGCCTCCTCGATCACAGCTCGCCGTTCGCGAGTGGGCAGATAGATGCCGAGTTCGCGGAGCACGTCGGCCGGATCGTCAGCCGTGTGAACCATGTTGAGCAGGTATGTGTCACCGCCGAGCACATGCCGTAGCTCGCCGGGTTGCCGTTTCCGTGGCGCAGTCGGACCCTTGCGGTCGGTGAGGCGAACGGTCGTCGGCAACCGTTCCGCGGCGTCGGTGACAACGAGCAGCAGAGACCCGGAGACTGCCAGGAGGAGGTCGGCAAGCTGGCGCCGCTGCGGCGATGCGATGTTCCACTGGTAGTACCAGAGGGCGCGCACAAAATGCCGATCGGCATCGATTCGCCGTGCGCTGACGACACGAAAGCCGTTCTCGGACAACCATGTCAGGGTAGGGGCAACAGCTCGCGCGACGATGGCATCCGGCTTGAGAAACAACAGTCCGGTGCGCCGTGCGAACGATTCGCTGCAGACGCCGAGGGATTCCAGCTGCTCCGAGGTTTCGAGGAAGTAGGTGTCGCGGCAGTACGCCGCAAGCTTCTCGGGCATCGTGGTGAGGGGGGTGGTCTCGAATGTCGCCGGTGGCATTATCACTCCGTCCCCAGACGGCGCAGCACGTCGTCGATCGAGGGCAGCGGCGTGCCCAGATAGCCTGAATCCAAGCAGAAGTCGAGCAGCAATCGCAGGTAATCCTTGCCGGTGGCGGGAGCGCGCCTGCCGAGGAGCTTTTCGGTGTTCGTGGCATCGAATCCGACTCGGCGACCGAAGTAGCTGGTGTAGCGGGCGCCGATCCGCAGGTAGTACTCGCGCTCGTTGCGCTCCAGATCGTCGATCGAGAACGACGCTGCCGGAACGAATTTGGCGACGGCGAACGACGGGTACTCGGCGAACACGTCGGACACGTCCCGGAGTGAGAGGTCGGCGGCACCGACCGCATGGTAGGTGCCGCCCACCGCACTCTTGATATCGAAGACTACCGCCGCGATGACGTCTGCCACGTAGTCGACAGGTACGAGGGACAACGTCGCGTCGTACCGGCCGGGCAGCGAGCGCAGCTTGCCTTCGACGATCAGCTTCACTACGGGATACATGTTCTTGTATTCACGGATTGCGCCGTCCGTGGAGCGACCGACGACGATGGCGGGCCGCACGACCGCCGCTCGCAGACCGTGGGAACTCGCATCGCGAATCAGCTGCTCGCAGCGGAACTTGCTCTGCTCGTAGCCGTTTCCGAATTCCTGGCCGGCATCGAGTTCGTCCTCGCCGATCACGTCGTTTCGCAGCCCGCAGACGTAAGCCGTGCTGATGTGAACGAGCGGAACGTCCCACTCGCGGGCCAGCCCGATCGCGTGTCTGGTGCCACCGACGTTCAGCTCGTCGTATTCGTCCTGGGAAGCACCGAAATCGGTTGTCGCAGCGCAATGGACGATGCAGGTCACAGACCTGCCGAGTTCGAGTCTTTCGTTCGTCGAGAGCCCGAACCCGTCGAGGCGGACGTTGCCGGACAGCGAATCGGCTTCGGGGCTCTCGACGACGCTGCCATCGCTGGCGAGGAACCGCCCGTTGCGGTGTATTAGCGCGGACACTCGCGTGCCCGCCGCGACAAGCCGTGCGAGCACTTCTGCGCCGACCGAACCGGTTGCGCCGGTAAGCAGTACGTGGGGTGCCCTCATCCGACAGTCCGTTCGACGAGGTCGACGACGGCGCCGACCGTCAACACCCCTGCGAGATCCTCGGGCCGATACGGCGGCCGGTCGAAGGCCCGCTCCAGAACGACGGTCAGCTCCATCAGGCGCAGCGAGTCGAAGCCGAGGTCGTCGATCAGGCGCTCGTCGTCTGCGACGGAGGCCGGTTGCAGCGGCGCCATCGCACAGACGATGGAGCGCACTTTCTCGGGAGCGCTCATTCGCGATCCCCGATGTCCGGGCGCGCGTGCGGCTGAAGTCCACCGGATGTCAACAGGTCTCGGGCCTCGTCGAGCGGCAGTTTGCTGTCGAGATAGCCGCCGACCCGCAACCAGTCGTAGCTGATGTCGAGCGTCCGACGCCACTGCTCGCGCGAGGTGAACGAGGTCGGGAAGTCGGAACCGTTCGCTACCTTTCGCACCGCGTCGACGAACTCGGTAAGGGCGGCGAGCGCTTGCTGCGCGCTGTGCGCATCGTCGAACGCTGCATCCTGCGCAGTGTCCAGGAGCGTCACGATGTCAGCGTGCTGCTCGGCGATCGCTGGAACAACCTGTTGCAGTGTTGTTTTCGCTGCCACATCTGCCGGCAGCGGATGTACGCCGTACGTCGAGAGCAGTACTCGCGTACACATCGCAACCAGCCTGTGCGCAGCGATCGCCGCCACCTGCCACTGCGAGTTCTTGACGGCGCCGATGAGGTCTTCGCGCGCATTCTCGAGGACGATGTTCGACCAGATCAGCGTCAACGCGCATTCTGTGAACCGGTGGGCAGGCAGTGGCGAAAGCGTGGCGATGACGCCAGGAGTGCGAGTGGCACCACCGACGCCCAGCGGCGGAACGATGTGCCCGGGCGGCGGCGTGAACGGGCGCACGACATCGCACATCGCCAGCGCAGGCTCGATCGATTCGCCACGCTCCCAGCGCAACCCCACGAGACCGAGCCGAACGAATTCGGCCAGTTCGGCCCGGATGTCGTCCTCGGCGCGGTCGATCACATCGGCGAGCGACTGGCCGAACACGACGCACCGCCATGCCTTTCCGGCATTTTCGGACAGCGCGAAGACGTCCCTGCGGTCGCGCACCACATGAATCCGGTCACCGATGGGCCACGTCGTCACATCCGGGACACGTTGCAAGCGAACCGAGTCGGCGTCGTTGTCGACCCGCGGCACACCGGCGAGCGCAGCCAGCTCGATTGCGTCGTCCAGGGTCGGTGCCGTCGACGCGCGAAAGCGCTCGACCAGCGGGTCGGCACCGATACGAGCCAATTGCTGTGGCAGCCACTTGGATTCGAGGTAGGCCTCGCCGCGCCCGGCGACCCACGACTTCATGGCCTGATTCGAGGCATCGTTCGCCCAGCCGTCGGCTTCGTCGCCGGCCCCCAGCGCAGATAGTGCAACGGCGTACCGCAATGCCTGCACCGCACGTGCCGACCACCATTCCTGCATGTGCGCTGCGAAAGCGTCGTACGGCAGCAATGCGCGCAGAGCCTCGATATCGGGGCAACCGTCCGGCGTGCGGACGACGTGTGCGCGCAGGAAACGCTGCACCCGGTTGAGGGTGTCCTCGTCGGCCGACCCGGCGCCCACCCGGGCGATCTGTTCTCGCAGCTGAGCCTCCGAACGGGTGCGCACTTCCACCCGCCGACCGTCGACGAACAGCACGGTCGGCATCGTCGGCAATCGATCGGCGCCCGCGGAGACGATCAGGAAGTCGATGTCGGAACCGTCGTTGCCGAACCCCTCCGCGATCGAACCCTCGAGTAGCACAGCGCTGTTCGCGGCGATGCTGATCTGGCGTGCCGCTTCGCCGAAGATTGTCTGGATGTAATCCTCGGACAGAATGAGCGACGGCCTCGGTGCGTGATCGACCGCTCCTTGCAGGTTGCCGGCGCGCAGCAACTGCCACATGTGGCGCCGCCGCGGCTTGCCGCTCGACGTGCGCTGAATGAGTCCCCGCGGACCCGTGATCACGCGAACCGCGTTGATCGATCCGACGGCAGCGGCGACGCTGCGGCGTGCGGCGTCGACCCATGGGCCGGCGTCCCGTTCGACGAACAGCGCGACGCCCGGCTCGGGACCGTCCGGAACGGCCACTGCGGCAACCTTTCCCGGCGCGATCGAGATCTCTGTGGCAACTCGGGTCTCGATGTCTTCCATGAAGACCGACCGCCCGCGGACCTTGAGACTCGTACCCATCCGGCCGATGACGTACAGCTCGCCGTCATGGAGGAAGCCCGCGTCGCCGGACAGTAGCGTGCCGTCGACGATCCTCGTTCCCGCAGTCGCGGATTCGCCCTGGTACCCGAGCGCGACCGACTCTCCGGTCACGACCACTTCGCCGAGCGTTCCATCGGGCAGCGGACCGCCGTTCTCGTCGACGATCGCCACGGCCGAAGTCGCAGTCGAGCGACCGAGGCCGATGGTCCAGCCAGATCCCGAGATCGTCTGGCCCGCTGTGAGTTCGCAGCTGTCGCGCACCTCGACGGGTTCCCCGAAGCGCAGAGCATCGAAGTCGATACGCAAGGCAGTGATGGGTGCGTTGCGGGCCGACGACGTCACATGCAGCGTGTTCTCGGCCAGGCCGTACGCGATCGTGAGCGCGGAAATATCGAATCCACTGGGGGCGAGCAGGTTTGCGAACTCCAGCGCGTCGCCGGGTGGCACAGGCTCCGAACCGAGCGCGAGCGATCGCCAACCGGAGAAGTCGAGATCCTTCAGCTGGTCGGGATCCACCCGTCGCGCAACATATTTCAGTGTGAAGGCGGGGGAGGGCGAATGCTGTGCGTGCTCCATCGCGCGCAGCCACCGCAAAGGGTCACGCACGAACTGGTCGGGCCGCATGAGGTACAGGTCGCCCTGCATCGTAACCGTCATGAACAGTGCACCGATCAGGCCCATGTCGTGATAGAGCGGCAGCCACGAGGCGGTCGCGTCGCCGTCGCGCCAGCCGACGATGTCCGCGATGCGCAGCGCATTGTCGGCCAGGTTCCCCCAGCTGATCTGGACGCCGCGCGGTGAACCGGTCGATCCCGACGTGAACTGCAGCAGGCAGACTGCTCCGGGCTCGACAAGATCCGGGATAGGTTCTACCGCGGCCAGAGTCGGATGGTCGATCACCAGGGGAGCGTCGGTACGGCCGCACGCGGTCATCGAACGAGTGACGAGCTCGACGAACTCGGGAGACGTGACGACGATCCGCGGTTCGGCAACGGTCAGGATGGCGCTGAGGTGCTCGCAGTACTTGGTGAGGTCCTCGAACATCGGCGGCGGAATGGGTGTGAACTCTCCGCCCGCGGCAAAGGCGCCGAAGAATGTCGCGATACAGTTCGCGGTCGTGGGCATGACAACGCAGGTGTTGTCACCGGACTCGAATCCGTGGTCGCGCAGCAACGTCGCGATCCTGCGGGCCCGGTCGGCGAGGTCGGCGTACGAATAGAACTGCCAGCCGTCTGCTTCGTCGGCGAGGTGGATCCCGTGACCCGGCGTCGGGTCGATCAACCAGTTGCGCAGGCGCGCAACGTGCGCATCGATCGTCATGTGGCGTCGTCCTCCCCGGACAGAATGGTGACGGTCCCAGCGGCACCGTCGATTTCGATGGTCATTCCCGTGCGGACGAGCTTGGTGACGTCCTTGACCTGGACAACTGTGGGCACGCCGAGTTCACGCGCGACGATCGCGACGTGCGTCAGTGGACTGCCACGCTCGATGACCAGCGCGGAGGCCGACGGCAGCGCCGCGACCCAACCCGGATCGGTGCGGTACGCGATCAGAATTCCACCTGCGACATCCGCGGGTTCGGTGACGACAACCGCCCGCCCACGAACCACCCCCGAGGCGGAGGGGGTGCCGCGCAGTACGGTTCCCGCATCGGCGGACGGGGTCGAACTGACAGGGACCCAGCCCTGCTCGGCGAGAGCTGCGGCCCCGAAGTCTGCGCCCCTGGTGGTGAACCGTGCGGGTGCGACCAGTTCGGCATCGCGGGTGCGGGCCGCTTTGCGTGCTGCGACAAGCTCTTTGAGCTCGACCGGGTCCGGCGTGCCCTCGTAGCAGTCGTGCAGTTCATCGAGGCGCAGGTAGAAGACGTCGGTGAAGTCGTCGAGCAGGCCACGGCGCGCCAGGTCGCGTCCCATGGCGCGGATCGTTCGCTTGACCATTCCGAAGGCCCGAGTCCGGCAGAACCGCAACCGTTCCCGGTGCCCCAGGGACCGGCTGACCTTCCCGCGGAGCTTCTCGTACACGCGGCGCCGGACACCGTGAAGGTGCGCGTCGAGGTAGTCGTCGGCTTCGGGACGCTTGCTCAGCGGTGCGTCGGGCAGTGCGCTGCGCAACATGATGAACAGGCTGGCGGGGTCTTCCCGGAGGTCCGGCGTCTCGAGCTTGAGTTCGTCGAGGCTGCGGTAGCCGTACTTCGAGATGTAGGCGTCGACCATGCGGGCGAATTCGGGCCACGGCGACTGCTGCAGCGCAGCGTAGGCCTGATCCGGCGGGGTCGTGTTGACGAACTCCGCAAGCGTCGCGTCGGTGCGGACGTATTTGGCCATGTCCTGCATGGCGCGTGCGGGTTCTGCGGATTCGACGTCGGCGCCGGGACTCACGACCGCGTAGGTGAACCACTCGGGTGCATCGGGCAGCAGCAGCTTGGTGAGCGCGAAAAGCAGGCCGGACGACGTCAGCAGGATGGCATCGAGCACCATCATCGGTCCCCATCGGTCGACGAGTTCGCGCTCCATTCGGCGATACCGGTCGTAGACCTCCGAACCCGCCATGCCGGTGTAGTCGACCGCCTCGTACGTGTCGTAGGCGCGGTAGAAATCGGCCATGAACGCGTCGGTCATCCGGTCGATCTCGGCGAACCTTTTGACGTAGGTCGCGGTAGTGACGGTGCGGGAGAGAGCCCTGTGCAACGGTGAGCGAAACCGGAACGGCCGCAGAGTCTTTGCGACGTCGTTGGGCAGGTTCTCGTCGACGCCGAGGGCGACCTCGAGCACACGGCGGTTGAGTGGATAACCCGGCGCGATGCCGACCATGCGATACCAGTGCAAAAGGTTGTAGTAGACGCGCCCGTGGAAGTATCCGAGCAGCGCCGGTGTCCACTCGCCGACCTGCCGTCGTTGCGCCTCCGGCACGCGCAACGAGCGGGCGTAGCTCTCGTAGACACGGCCGTATACGTCGGCTGCCGTCGTTGCGGTCAGCGGTGAGCTTATGCCGCTGAAGCTCTCGATGATGTTGGAGTTGTCCCAGATTCGTATCTCGTCGTCGGAAACCGTCTCTGTGGCTCCGGCAACGACGGCACCGGGCGCGGGGGGTTGCGCAAGTGCGGTGATCGGACGTGACTGCACGAACCAGATCTTCGTATCGTCACCGACCCATTCGATGTCCTGCGGCCCACCGTAGTGTGCTTCGATCGCCCTGCCCGATGCCGCGAGATCGGTCAACTGCGCATCGGTCAGTGTCGGCGCGTTGCGCAGGTGGTCGGCGACCGGGGTCGGCGCTGTCCCGGCGGCACCCGTCGGCACGTATTGCTCCGACTTGTCACCCACGTTGTGCTCGAGGATTCGGCCGGACGCTTTGTCCAGTAACACGAAGTCGGCGTCGACGGCGCCGGAGACCAGGCCTTCGCCGATCCCGTACACCGAACTGATCGCGATCTCGTTGCGTGCACCGGTGATGGGGTTGGCAGTGAACATGACCCCACTGAACTTCGCTTCCGCCAACTGCTGAATCACGACCGCGATGCCGGCACCCGAAATAGCTGCGCCGTGCTCGAGGAGGTACCGCACCGATCGGTCGGAGTATGCAGACGCCCAGCACCGGCGCACGGCTGTACCGACGGCCTGCAGCGCGTTGACGTTCAGGAAGCTGTCGAATTGTCCTGCATACGAGAGGGTTTCGCCATCCTCGGCGAGCCCTGACGAACGAACGGCGACGGTTGCGTTCCCTGCGACGCGGTAGGCGTCGGTGATCACGCGTGTGACCGCAGGCGGAATCTCGCCGGACTCGATGCTCGTGCGGACCTGCGCTGCCAGTGGCAGCGCATCGGTGAGTTGCCGCGTCCCGGCCAGCCGGGCGAGCGTCGCGGCCAACTGATTATGGTGCGCGAACTCGGCGAACGCGTCTACTCCGATCGCGCCCCAGCGTGGCACGTCGAATCCACCGGAGCTCAAGATGTGCAGGCCGCGAGCCTTCCCACCGCCGAGTTCGGTGACGTCGGTCAGTGCCGTCTCGACTCCCAAGACCTGCAAATCATGCCCTCCCCGTTGCAGCTCGACGCGCTGAACGTACGCGTCCCCGAATTCGTTCTCTAACCTGTCTTATCGATCCAGGCGCAGAATTCGCAACACTCCGGGCAACATGAAGCGGCCCGACCCGACTTCGTGCAAGGGCTCCGAGTCTACTGACGGACCTCCGCTTCGACAGGACCCGAGACGCGTGTCGCGCCCGTGCGATGGCTGATCCCGATAAGGGCGCCCGGCACGATTGCGTCTGAGCCCGTCCCTGCGCGGGCAATTCCGCCCCGCGGCGCCATGTGCTCATGTAACGCTCAATCCTTGATACGACACGCTGTACGTAGCGCGCGTTACATGCGGCGTAGTGCAGGGCGCACTCCGGAGCGTCACACCGAGATTGGAACGAGGATTCTCATGACCGACGACACTTTGGCAGCCACTCGGCGTTCACTGCACGCGATCGCTGAACTGCTGATCGCGGGTCCGCAGTATCGGCAGCACAAGACAATTCGGCTCGCCGTCACGCCGGCGGGGATCGGCGGCACAGTGCTGCCGATCCGAGTCGAGGGCGCCGACCTCGTCTGGGCCGACGGCCGCACGCCGCTGACCGGGACCTGTCGCGAACTCGCTGCGCTCGCCGGTGTCGAACCGGGCGTGGCGGAGAACCTCTACAAGGACACGTCGGGCGTTTCGCTCGATGACCCGCTCTCGGTGGACCCTGCCGCTGCGGCTCTTGTGCTCGGCTGGTTTGCGATGGGGGACAAGGCGTTACGCGCCTTCGCGCCGGAACAGGAGCCCATCCTGTGGCCCGAACACTTCGATCTCGGCATTGCGTTCGACGACGTCAACTACGGCATCTCGCCGGGCGACACCGGTCATCCGGCGCCGTACGCCTACGTCGGGCCGTGGACGACGCAGACCGGCCCGTTCTGGAACGCCTCCTTCGGTGCGGCACGCAGTGTCGACGACCTGCCGACCGTCGAGTCGATCGCGGAATTCTTCGAGGAGGGCAAAGCCGCGGTGAATCGGGTGTAACGACTGGGTGAGCTCCGCACACTGTTCGTGCATGACCGAATCAACCGACAACCCGCCCCCCGCCGACTACAGCGACCTTCGAGCGTTATTCATCAACTGCACTCTGAAACGTTCGCCCGAACCGAGCCACACCCAAGGGCTGGTCGACATCAGCACGCGGATCATGGAGGCCCACGGAATCGCCGTCGAAACGGTGCGCGCCGTCGATCACGACATCGCGACCGGAGTATGGCCGGACATGCGCGAGCACGGCGCCTCGACGGACGACTGGCCGGAAATCTTCGACAAGGTGCTGGCGTCCAACATTCTGGTTCTCGCGGGCCCGATCTGGCTCGGGGACAACAGTTCGATCATGAAGCAGGTGCACGAGCGCCTCTACGGCGGTTCGCACCTGCTCAACGATGCCGGCCAGTATCTGTACTACGGGCGGGTCGGCGGGTGTCTGATCACCGGCAACGAAGACGGCGTGAAGCATTGCGCGCAGAACGTTCTGTACACGTTGCAGCACATCGGGTACACGATTCCGCCGCAGGCCGATGCCGGCTGGATCGGTGAGGCCGGCCCCGGCCCGTCCTATCTCGATCCCGGTTCGGGTGGTCCGGAGAACGATTTCACCAACCGCAACACCACCTTCATGACCTGGAACCTCATCCACCTTGCGCGGCTGCTGAAGAACGCAGGCGGTGTTCCCGCCTACGGCAACCAGCGCGCAGGTTGGGATGCCGGCTGCCGCTACGACTTCCAGAACCCGGAGTACAGGTAGCGGCGAGTGCGGTGCGCGACGATGAGATCAGGTGCAGGCAGGTCGTCGAGATGGTCACCGACTATCTCGACGACGAGTTGCCGCCTGCCGTGCGAAGGGCATTCGAGCAGCACCTACTCGAGTGCGTGCACTGCACGGAATACCTCGGCGAGATCAGCGCCACGATTGCGCTTCTGCGGCGAGCCGGCCATGACGATCGCCAACAATGACGTGCCAGTGACATTTCCTGGTGGTCGGTCGCGATGGCGGTAGCGTTACCCGCGGAAGGGGTTCAGCGATCGGAGCGGGTTGTGAATGTAGCGACTGACGACCGTGAGAGACGGTTGGTCGAGCAACTGCAACGGGGTGACGAACGGGCCTACGTCGAACTGGTCGAAGCACACACGCCGATGATGCTGCGCGTTGCACGTAATTACGTCGCGAGCCATGAGGCGGCCGAAGAGGTCGTGCAGGAAACCTGGATTGCGCTGATCAAGGGGATTGCACGATTCGAGGGGCGGTCGGCGTTGCGCACCTGGCTGTTCACGGTTCTGGTGAACATCGCCAAGACGCGGGGCGTCCGCGACCACAATCAGGCGATCGCCGACCGTAGCGCCTATCCGGGCGGAGCGACGGTCGACCCCGCTCGCTTCCGGCCCGCAACAGATCCGGAGTGGCCGGGGCACTGGGCCACTCCGCCCGAGGCGTGGCCGGAGACGCCCGAAGGTTCGGTCCTCGAATCCGAGATGCTCTCGGTCACCAAGCGTGAACTCGATCAGCTACCCGAGCGGCAGCGCGCCGTCGTTGCTCTGCGCGACGTCCTGGGTTTGGACGCAGCCGAAGTATGTACGCTGCTTTCGCTGACGCCCGCAAACCAGCGGGTGCTTCTGCACCGTGGCCGGGCGCGCATTCGCGAATGCCTCGCAGACTATTTGGCGGTACAAACGTGACACCAGACCCCATCGACTGCCAGGAGCTCGTCGAGCTCGTCACCGCATATCTCGACGATGCGGTAGACGAGAACCTACGAGACCGAATCGCAGCGCACCTCGAAATCTGTCCTGGCTGTGCGGAATACGTCGCACAGATCAAAACGACTGTGCGCCTGTCCGGGTCGGTCATCGACGATCAGCTCGATCCGGACTTCCGGGATCGGCTCATGGCCGCATTTCGCGATTGGAAGTAGGCGCGTCGGTCCGGCACAGATCGGTGAGTTCTTCGAGTGCCTCCCACAGGTAGCGGGAGAACGAACCGACGTCGGGCACCATCGACGGACACGCGATGATCCCGAAGTCCAGGCTCCCGGCGTACGACATCACGGTGACGTTGATGCCGCCCGACACGTCGGAAACCAGGGAGACCGGGAAGCAGCCGGTGACACGCGCACCGGCGGCATACAGCGGGATCTGCGGACCCGGCACGTTCGAGATGACCAGGTTCGTCGGAACCGTCGCGCGGATCGCTACCCGCGCCGCCATCCGCGTCACGACGCCGTTGAAAACCTGCGGCGCGATCGTGGCCGCACTCTGGAACAGATCCTGCGGCGTCTGCGCGTACTGCGCCTTGGCCTGCATCACCTGATAGCGGAGCTGCCCGAAGCGGCGCAGCGGATCGGGCTCGTTGGTCGGCATGCCGACCTGCATGAACGAGATCTGGTTTCCGGCCTTGCCCATCTCCTCGGGAGGCCGGATCGACACCGGGACAACCGCAGCAAGCGGGCCGTCCGGTAGCGCCCGGTGCGCAAGCAGCCAGCGTCGCAAAGCGGTTGTGCACATTGCCATTACGACGTCGTTGACGGTCCCGCCGAGCGCGTTCTTCACCTCCTTGACGTCGCTCAGGGGGAGCGAAGTGAAGGCGTAGGTGCGGCCGGCGCTGACCGGTCCGTTGAACGGCGTGCGCGGAGCCGCGCCGATCAGCCCGCCGACTCCGCGCACGAGTGCAGGCGCGATCTTGAATGCGTCCATCGGCCGGATCAAGGATCGGAACACGCCCTTCGCGAGCATGGACAGCGCGGGCGGAGGGGTCCTGTGGACCGTCTGCACGGGCGGCGCGGGCACACTCATCGGTTCTGCGGTGAGGTCGAGAATCATCGACAGAACCTCGGCACCGGACACGCCGTCGACCACAGAGTGATGGATCTTCGCGTACAGCGCCTGGCGACCGTCGCTGAGCCCGCTGATGAGGTAGACCTCCCACAGCGGGAAACGGCGGTCGAGCGGTTGTGCCGCGAGTTTTGCTACGAGAGCACTGAGCTGAACGTCGGTTCCCGGTGCGGCAACGGCGATCTCGCGGACGTGATAGTTCAGGTCCACGTAGTTCGTGTCCTCCCAGTACGGGAGGTCCAGACCCAGCGGCACTTCCCGCAGTCGCCAGCGCAACGGCGCGATCAGGTGCATCCGAGTTGCGAAAAGCGCCCGCAGGTCTGCGCCGGCCAAACGGCGCCCGGGCAGGCTCGACGGGTCCAGCACGAGGAGATTGCCGACGTGCAGCAGCGACGTCGGCGTCTCGACGTTGAGGAACACCGCGTCGAGTGCGGTCAGCTGACGGGCCGATCGGTATTCGACGGCAGGCGGCGGCGCGGTGGGTAGTTCGGGTATCGGCGCGGACGGTCGCGCATCGAGCAGATCGAGCAACGCTGTCGCACGGGCCAATTCGCCTTCCGTGAACGGCGCCCAGACTCGTTCGGCCACCAGGGTTTCCATCGTCGGCAGGCCGAAATACGCCCTATGGCCTGCGCTTTCGAGGTGCGGCGCACCCGGGCGCCCAAGGTTGGCTGCGCGCCTGCTCGGTGTCACGGAATCAGCGCCGAGGACACGGCGCAACGCCTCCGACATCGACACCCGGCCCGAAACGGCAGCGGATGCCGCACGCAGGACAGCGGTTTCGGCGTCGACGAGGTCACCCGCAGACGCGGGAGAGATGCCGAGGCAGCGCAGTCCGTCGACCTCGATGAGGGCGGCGAGTTCGTCGGCGGTCACGTCGGTGGGCGCGCGCAACACGAACTCGTCGATGACCCGCGGTGCAGCCGCACCTGGATCACGGCCGATCGGCAGCACCGAGACCCCGAGAAGGTTGCAACCGTGAGTCGACAGCCGGTCGGTCAGCGCGGCCAGGGATCCAGGCCGATCGAGCAGCTGAACCCGTACCCGCCACATTCGGCCAGTTTCAGAAAGCTCGTCCCATTCCATTCACCCAGACTTCACGCTCGGTGTTTCCACCGTGTCAGCGCGCGGTTGCGCCAGAGTTATCGTTCCTGAAACTTCTCGCGAGCCTTACGCGCCCTTCCGTGCGCTCGAAGCCGCTTTCTTGGCGGGCGCCTTCTTCGCCGGCGCCTTCTTTGCGGGAGCGGACTTTGCCGCCGGTTTCTTGCCCGCTGCGGCGTCGACGCTGCGCTGCAATGCGGCAACGAGGTCGACGACCTCTGCGTCTTCTTCTTCGTCAGGCTTTTCCTCGGCAGGAATGACCTTCTTGCCGCCGTTCGCGATGGTCTCTTCGAGCAGCTTCCTGAGTTCGAATTGATAGTCGTCCGTGTACTCCGACGGATCGAAGTCGCCGGACATGCTGTCGACCAGGGTTTCCGCCATCTTCAATTCCTGGGGGCGCGGTTCGGCAACGCCCTCGAGCGACGAGAACTCCGCTGCCCGCACCTCGTCGGGCCACAGGAGCGTCTGCAACACGAGCACGCCGTCGCGAACACGCAGCGCCGCAAGACGAGTCTTCTGGCGGAGCGTGAAGTGCACGAGCGCTGTCTGCTCGATCTTCTCGAGCGTCGTCGCAAGCAGCACATACGCCTTCGGTGTCGCGGAATCGGGCTCGAGGTAGTAGCTCTTGTCCAGCAGAATCGGGTCGAGCTGCTCGGACGGAATGAACTGGAGAACCGGAATTTCGTGTTTCTCGGCGGCGGGGAGTTTCGAGAAATCCGTATCGGTCACGATGACGCGATCGCCATCGGGTGATTCGTACGCCTTGTCGATATCGGCGTATTGCACCGACTTGCCGCACACCTGGCACACACGGTCGTATTTGATCCGCCCGCCATCCTTCGCGTGCACCTGGTGAAACCGGATGTCGTGGTCCTCGGTCGCGGTGTAGACCTTCACCGGGACATTGACCAGCCCGAACGCGATGGAGCCCTTCCAGATCGACCTCATCACTCCATCTTGGTGGAATAACTCCGGATTGGCGAGTGATTGGCGGGCAACACGGAGCGTGTCACCGCGACCCGGCGCAGGTCGGGCGGAAACGACGCGAACAACCTCAGCATCGTCTTCGTCGAGCCGAGGAGGTCTGTTCGCCGCGAGAGGTAGGCGCGCTGCAGGTCGATCGGCAGATCGAAATACGTTGCGAAGAACGGCGCCACCTGATCGGGTCGCAAGCCGAGCAAGGTCCGCAGGCCGGCGGCGCGCAGACCCTGCACGGCATGAGCCTTCGTGGGCCACAACACCCTTCGCGGATTGCGTCCGCTCTGCAAAGCCTCGGCAACGTCGTCGGCCGCCGCAAGCGACGCGGCAACGCTGTAACCGGTGCCAGGATGCATGAGGCGACCACGCGATCCGAATGCTGTTGGAGCGGTGCGCTTTTGCGGCGGGCCGGCGACCGGGAAGTGGACGCGCTCGATACGTGCCGCCGACGGCCGTGTGATGCCGCGGGCGGCGAGGCGCGCGTCGAGTCGGGTTTCCAGTTCGCGCAGGGTGAGCGCGGGATTGCCGACGAGGCAGGTCTCTTCGAGCAGAACCTCGTTCTCGTTCAGTGGAACTGCGTACAGAAACGACGGCGTTGCGGCCGGACTCGCACCGTGATCACCGCGCCAGTCCATGAACCACGCCGGTGCGCCTTGCAGGGCGGGCGCGGCCGTTTCGGCTGGGACGACTACGCCGAACGCGGTCTGCTCGGCGGCGCCCGGTGACCGGCCGATGCCGCGCGCATCGATGACGCAGTCGGCGCTGAAGACGGTTCCGTCGGCCAGGGTCACCTGAGTGCGGGCCGCCTCGGCAACGGTGCCTTCGACTGTCGCCACCGCGTTCAGGCTCAGGGCCGCCTGGAGTTTCGGTGTGCTCAGGACGCAGTAGTCCCGGGCAATCGAGTGGCGTCGCGTCGTGAAGGCGTGCGGCCGTACCGTCGTCGCAATCGCGGCGTCCGGCAACCACTCGGGCAGCTCGTCGGCCCACGCCGCGTAGGTCGGCGTCCAGCGCCTGTTCGGGTGCGGGTCGATCGCGCGCACCTCGAGTCCCGCGATTGCGCACCGGTGCGCCAGTGCGCGTCCCGCAGGTCCCAGACCGAGGACGAGAACGTCCGTCACAAGCCGCCGGTCGCGAGCAAGCCACCGTCGACGCGCACGGTCTCGCCGGTGATCCACGCGGCCGCGTCGGAGACGAGAAAACCGACGAGCGAAGCAACGTCCTCCGGTGTGCCGAGCCGCTTCATCGGATACGGCGCCGCCGCTTTCTCTTCACCTTCGGCGTACAACGCGGTGGCGAACTTGGTCTTGACGACCGCCGGCGCGACAGCGTTCACGCGGATGTTCGGCCCGAGCTGCCAGGCGAGTTCTTCGGTCAGCCTGATCAGCGCCGCCTTGGACGCACCGTAGGCGCCGATGACGCCCGACGAACGCAAGCCGGCAACGCTCGCGAGGTTGACGACGGCACCGCCGTGCTCCTTCATCCAGACGCGGTAGGCCTCCTGCAGGTAACCCAGTGCAGCGACGACGTTGACATCGAAAATCTTGCGCACGCCGTCGAGGTCGGCGTCCATGAGGAAGCCGTAGACAGGGTTGATACCGGTGTTGTTGATCAAGATGTCGAGCGAGCCGAGTTCGCTCACGGCGAGTTCGGCCGCCTCGGACCGAGCCGCCGCATCGCCGGAGTTGCCCGCGAGCGTCAGTACTTTGCCGACGTGACCGAGCGCTTTCAGGTCCGCTGCCGCGTCCGCGAGTGGCTCCGGCTTACGTGCCGTGATCAGCACATTTGCACCGCGCGCGAGAAACTCGGCGGCGATCGCCTTGCCGATACCGCGGCTTGCGCCCGTGACCAGCGCGCTCTTTCCCTGAAGGTCCTTTTCGGTCATGCCGTCGAACGTTAGCGGAGTCACTGCGCAGCTGGCGGGGGAGGCTTCCACGGCACGGTAAAATGGGTAGTTCTTGTGCCTCGAGCGGGGCACTATTCGATGAGACCGATGATGCTTCCGGGAGACCAGTGTGATTACCGCGACCGACCTCGAAGTTCGGGCCGGTGTACGCACCCTCCTGCAAGCCCCGGGCCCAGCGTTGCGCGTGCAGGCAGGTGACCGCATCGGCCTCGTCGGGCGCAACGGTGCCGGTAAGACGACGACGCTGCGCATTCTTGCCGGTGAAGGTGAGCCGTACGCCGGTGAGGTGATCAGGTCCGGCGACGTCGGCTACCTGCCGCAGGATCCCAAGGAGGGCGACCTCGACGTCCTCGCAAAGGACCGCGTGTTGTCGGCCCGCGGCCTCGACTCGTTGATCCGTGACCTCGAGAAACAGCAGCTCCTGATGGCCGAGGTCGTCGACGAAGCCGAGCGTGACAAGGCAGTTCGCAAGTACGGGCAGCTCGAGGACCGGTTCTCGTCGCTGGGCGGATACGTCGCCGAAAGCGAGGCGGCACGGATCTGCAACAGCCTCGGTTTGCCCGATCGAGTGCTCGCGCAATCGCTGCGGACGCTGTCCGGTGGTCAGCGGCGGCGCATCGAACTCGCCAGAATCCTCTTTGCGGCCTCCGACGGCAGCGGCGGCCGTTCCGACACGGTGCTGCTTCTCGACGAGCCCACCAACCACCTCGACGCCGACTCCATCACCTGGCTGCGGAGCTTCCTGCAGAGCCACGATGGCGGCCTGATCGTGATCAGCCACGACGTCGAGCTGCTCGCCGACGTCGTCAACCGCGTGTGGTTCCTCGACGCGGTCCGCGGCGAGGCCGACGTCTACAACATGACGTGGAAGAAGTACCTCGACGCCCGTGCGACAGACGAACAGCGCCGCCGCCGGGAACGCGCAAACGCCGAGAAGAAGGCGTCCGCGCTGCGCATGCAGGCGGCCAAGCTCGGCGCCAAGGCGACGAAAGCTGTTGCCGCGCAGAACATGGCCAAGCGTGCCGACAAACTGATCGCTGCCCTCGACGAGGTCCGCGTGTCGGACAAGGTTGCGCATATTCGTTTCCCGGAGCCGGCATCGTGCGGAAAAACTCCACTGATGGCGGAGAACCTGACGAAAGTCTACGGTTCACTCGAGATTTTCACCGGCGTCGACCTCGCCATCGACCGTGGCAGCCGCGTCGTCGTCCTCGGGCTGAACGGCGCCGGAAAGACGACACTGCTGCGCATCCTCGCGGGTGTCGAGACTCCTGACGCGGGCAATCTGGTGCCCGGGCACGGCCTGAAGATCGGGTACTTCGCCCAGGAGCACGACACGCTCGACGACCACGCCAGCGTCTGGGAAAACATCCGGCATGCCGCGCCGGACGCTGGGGAGCAGGACCTGCGTTCACTACTGGGTGCGTTCATGTTCACCGGTCCGCAGCTCGAGCAACCCGCTGGAACGCTGTCGGGTGGCGAGAAGACCCGGCTCGCGCTGGCAGGTCTGGTGTCGTCGGCGGCCAACGTGTTGCTGCTCGACGAACCGACCAACAACCTCGATCCGATTTCGCGCGAGCAGGTGCTCGACGCGCTTCGCAGCTACGCCGGCGCAGTTGTCCTGGTGACCCACGACCCCGGCGCCGCCGAGGCACTGTCCCCCGAACGTGTGATTCTGCTGCCGGACGGCACCGAAGACCACTGGTCGGGCGACTATCTCGAATTGATTCAGCTCGCTTAGGGTCTGAAGTGTTGATCAGCTAGGGGCGAGTGTCTAGCCTTGAATCAGCTGGTCGGACGACTGGAGGACACCATGGCCGACAGTGCTGGTCTTCCCAAGGGAGCCCGTGTCACGGGCAAGTCCCGCGACAAGCTGCAAACTCAGCTCAAGAGGCAGTATGAGGCTGGTGCAAGCATCCGATCGCTCGCTCAAGCGACCGGCCGCTCGTACGGCTTCATTCACAATGTCCTCGTTGAATCGAAGGCGCAGCTGCGCGGTCGAGGCGGCGCAAACCGCCGCAAAGCCGTCACCTGACGGTGGTGCGCGGCCGCATCGAGTGTGCGGTTGTTCAGGCCGTCGCGATGCGCGCGGCCCGAACAACTATGCGCTCGGCGGATACTTCCGCCGCACCGACTCTTCGACGAGGTCGAGCACCGCGGACAGGTTGTCACTGGTGTGGCCCGACGCTATTCGCGCGATCAAGCCGTCCAGCACCAGGTCGAGGTAGCCGAGGAGTACCTCGGTGGGGACGTCCTCACGCAGGCGCCCCTCTGCTTTTCGTCGTTCCAGTCGTGCGACGGTCGCGGCCGTCAGCTCTTCTGAACGCTGTTCCCAATTCTGCCTGAACTCGGTGTCGGTTCGGAGCCGGCGTGCGATCTCCAAACGTGTTCCGAGCCAATCGAATTCCTCCGGGTGGGCGAGCATGTCCCGCATAACCTGGACCAGACCCTGGGTGGCCGCAACCTCGGCCATCCGGGCGGCATCCTCATGGGCGAGCGCCAGGAACAGCGCGTCCTTGTCTCGGTAGTGGTGAAAGATCGCACCGCGGGACAGTCCGGTCGCTTCTTCGAGCAGCCGGACCGTCGCACCGTCGTATCCGAACTCGGCAAAGCAGCGCCGGGCGCCGTCGAGGATCTGACTGCGACGCGCGGCGAGGTGATCATCGCTGACTTTCGGCAACGGGCCTCCCTTCGGTTGGCCTGTGCGCAGTCGACGAGTCCAGAGACTCGCCAACCGCGCACAGGCGCTAGCGCCTTAGGACCGGACCATGTTCCGCAGCACGTACTGCAGAATGCCGCCGTTGCGGTAGTAGTCGGCTTCACCGGGTGTGTCGATACGGACGACCGCGTCGAACTCGATCTTTTCCCCGTCCTCCTTGGTGGCGGTCACGTGGACCGCCTTCGGAGTCTTGCCGTTGTTGAGCTCCTCGATACCCGAGATGTCGAACGTCTCGGTGCCGGTGATGCCCAGCGACTTCGCCGATTCACCCGCGGGGAACTGCAGCGGGATCACGCCCATGCCGATCAGATTCGAGCGGTGGATACGTTCGAACGATTCGACGATGACCGCCCGCACACCCAGCAGGCTGGTGCCCTTGGCCGCCCAGTCGCGCGAGGAACCGGAGCCGTACTCCTTGCCGCCCAGCACGACCAGCGGGATGCCGGCCTCCTGGTAGTTCTGCGAGGCGTCGTAGATGAACGACTGCGGTCCGCCGTCCTGGGTGAAGTCGCGGGTGTAGCCACCCGAGACGTCGTCGAGGAGTTGGTTCTTCAGGCGGATGTTCGCGAACGTGCCGCGAATCATGACCTCGTGGTTGCCGCGACGCGAGCCCAGGGAGTTGTAGTCCTTGCGCTCCACACCGTGCGAATCGAGGTACTGCGCGGCAGGCGTCCCCGGCTTGATCGGACCGGCCGGGCTGATGTGGTCGGTGGTGACCGAGTCACCGAGCAGCGCGAGCACGCGGGCGCCCTCGATATCGGTGACCGGTGTGGTTTCCATCGTCATGCCGTCGAAATACGGCGCCTTGCGAACGTAGGTCGAATTCTCGTCCCATTCGAAGGTGTCGCCCTCGGGGGTGTTGAGTCCCTTCCAACGGTGGTCGCCCTCGAAGATCGTGGCGTAGGACGACGAGAACATGTCCCGGTTGATCGAAGACGCGATTGTCTCCTCGATCTCCGCCGGCGACGGCCAGATGTCCTTGAGGAACACGTCGTTGCCGTCCGTGTCCTGGCCAAGTGCGTCGTGCTCGAAGTCGAAGTCCATGGTTCCCGCAAGGCCGTACGCAATGACCAGCGGCGGCGACGCCAGGTAGTTCATCTTCACGTCGGGGGAGATGCGGCCCTCGAAGTTGCGGTTACCCGAGAGCACCGCGGTCACGGTGAGGTCGTTGTCGTTGATCGCCTTCGAGATCGGCTCGAGCAACGGACCCGTGTTACCGATGCAGGTGGTGCAACCGTAACCGCCGAGGTAGTAGCCCAACTTCTCGAGGTACGGCCACAGGCCGGCCTTCTCGTAATAGTCGTTGACGACCTGCGAGCCGGGAGCCATGTTGGTCTTCACCCACGGCTTGGTCGAGAGGCCCTTGTCGACGGCGTTGCGGGCGAGCAGTGCAGCGCCGAGCATGACCGAGGGGTTCGAGGTGTTCGTACAGGACGTGATACCCGCGACGACGACGGCGCCGTGGTCGAGGATGAACTCGCCCTTCTCGTCCGTGGTGACCTTGATCGGCTTGCTCGGACGACCCTCGGCGCCGTTGGCTGCGGAGGCGACATCGATCGCGTCGTCGTCCGCGAACGACAGGACGGCCGGATCGCTGGCCGGGAACGACTCTTCGACAGCTTCGTCCAGGTGCGTGTGCGGGGTGGCCGCAGCGGGACGGGACTCGTCGTCGCTCGTGTAGTTGTGGATGTCCTTACGGAACGCAACCTTGGACTCGCTCAACATGATTCGGTCCTGCGGGCGCTTCGGGCCTGCGATCGACGGAACCACGGTGGACAGGTCCAGCTCGAGGTACTCGGAGTAGACGGGCTCCTTGTCGGCATCGTGCCACATGCCCTGTTCCTTCGCGTATGCCTCGACGAGAGCGAGCTGCTCGTCGGTGCGGCCGGTCAGGCGCAGGTAGTTGATCGTTTCTTCGTCGATCGGGAAAATGGCAGCGGTGGAGCCGAACTCGGGGCTCATGTTGCCCAGCGTTGCGCGGTTCGCCAGCGGCACTTCGGCGACACCGGCGCCGTAGAACTCGACGAACTTGCCGACCACGCCGTGCTTGCGCAGCATGTCGGTGACGGTGAGGACGACGTCGGTGGCGGTGACGCCGGGGTGGATCTCGCCCGACAGCTTGAAGCCGACGACGCGGGGGATGAGCATCGAGACGGGCTGGCCCAGCATGGCTGCCTCGGCCTCGATGCCGCCCACGCCCCAGCCCAGCACGCCCAGGCCGTTGACCATGGTCGTGTGCGAGTCGGTTCCGACGCAGGTGTCGGGATAGGCCTGGCCGTTGCGGACCATGACCGTCGGTGCGAGGTATTCGATGTTGACCTGGTGGACGATGCCCATGCCCGGGGGGACGACCTTGAAGTCGTCGAACGCGCCCTGGCCCCACCGCAGGAACTGGTAACGCTCGCCGTTTCGCTCGTACTCCAGGTCGACGTTGCGCTCGAGAGCGTCAGCGCGTCCGAATACGTCGAGGATGACCGAGTGGTCGATGACCATGTCGGCAGGCGAGAGCGGGTTGACCTTGCTCGGGTCGCCGCCGAGGGTGGTGACGGCCTCGCGCATGGTGGCAAGGTCGACGATGCAGGGGACACCGGTGAAGTCCTGCATGATCACGCGGGCCGGCGTGAACTGGATTTCGATGCTCGGGTCGGCCGACGGGTCCCATTCGGAAATCGCGCGAATGTGGTCCTCGGTTATGTTGGCACCGTCTTCGGTGCGCAACAGGTTCTCGGCAAGTACTTTGAGGGCGTAAGGAAGTTTCTCGGTACCAGGCACCGCGGAGAGCCGGAAGATCTCGTAAGAGTTCTCGCCGACCTCGAGCGTGCCCTTGGCGCCGAACGTATCAATGCTTTTCGTCACGTCAGCTCCACTCGTTATGGGGTCGCCGCCGACTGGGCTGTGTCGACGGCCAAGGCGAGGCTGATCGGCCGACTGTCCGGCTCTCCGCCTCTGTTCCGAGTCTAACAGTACGCTTGTCCTGTGAAATTTCGGGGCGGAATCGCGCGCAGTCTTGCGCAAAGTTTGTGAGCCTCGTCGCGTAATGTGCACTCGAGCCCGCGATCGGCCCGATCGCGTGTGCATACGACCAACCGGATGAGAATTTCTGTGTCCCTGAGCGTCACGCCTTTCAGTGCCGAAGCCGCCAATGCTGGAGCCGTCAGCGCTGGAGCGTTCGAGGCCGCATTCGCGCCCGCGCCGGCAGCGTTGCCGCCGGACGTCGATCTCGACGACGTGCTCGCGGACGTCGCAACGGACCACGTCTGCGCGCCACCGGCGGAAGTCGCGGCGATGACGAAGGTCGTCGCACATGCGGAGGCCGAAGGTATCGACTTGACGATCATCGTCGTCGACAAGAATCCGGGCCACGATTCGATGCTGCGGGACCTCGCCACGGAGGTCGGCAAACACGAGGGCGGCACCGTCCTCGTGCTGAGTCCGGATTACGTCGGCACCTACAGCGACTCGATCAGCAGAGTCCAGCTCGAGACGGCCGAAGATCCGGCCAAGTGGTCGGGCGGCAACTCCGAAAAGGCTGCCAACAACTTTGTGAACGAATTGTCGACCTACAGCCAGCCGTGGACGGCGATCACGTGCGTCATCCTCGCGACCACCCTTGCGATCGTCGGTGGGCTGTATGTCGTCAAGACGCGGCGCGGCACGACGCCCGAGGAGCCGGCTCCGACCGAGCACGCGACGATCGACTGAACTGGTCGTCTGTTCATAGCGATTGTGCATGACAATTTCGTCTCGGAGTCCCGAGGCAGGAAATCGCCGCTCCAATTCGCATAATTCGACAATAACGCCACTTTTGGGCGCCTGATCGGCATCTCCGCAGGTGAGAGGCGGTCGAATTACTCTGATGTTATTTGTGACTGGAGTTCCTTTAGTGCGGAAAGTGTCGTACGGTGCCTTTGACACAACTGGGGAAGGTGTGTCGCAAGGATCACTGTGTTGCTGTTCGCGTCCGCTGGTGCCATTCGTGCCCGCTGGTGCGGAGGGTGACAGAGTGTCGGCCGTGCGCTGTGCGCGCATTGCTTGCCTGCGTCGGATCGCCCCGGGTTTTGCGGACCGAGGAGAGATCTGTGAATCGAAGGTCGAGCAGCTGCGGCATGCCGCGGACCGCGACGACCGCGGTGCGAGCACTTTTGGGTGCATTCGTCGCCGCAGCCCTCGCCGTCACACTCAGCGGGCAGGCGATTGCCGTGCCCCCGCCACCGCCCAATCCGAGCGATAGCGACCTCGCCCAGGCGGACTCGCACGTCCAATCGCAGTTGGGCACGGTCGGCGACCTCATCAACCAGGTCGCTTCGGCCAACGAGCAGCTGCGTGCGCTCGACGACGAAGTGGCTCTGAAGCGTGAAGAAGTGAACAAAGCGCTCGTCGACCTGCAGAACGCGCGTGACCTCGCCGACGTCGCGAACGCAGCGGTCGCTCTGAGCAGACAGGCGCTCTCTGCCGCGACCGACGAGATTGCTGCGGCCCAGCAGAAATTCGACGGGTACGTCGCGATGTCTTATACGCAGGGCAATGTCGGAGCAACTTCGGTCGCGTCGTACCTGGGCTCAGCCACGCCCGACGAGGTCATCGACCGAGCACAGGTCGTCGAACTGATCTCACAGAGCCGCGACAAAGTCCTCGACGGCCTGCAACGTGCGAGAACCGAAGAGGCCAACAAAGACTCGTCGGCGCGCAAGGCCAAGCAAGACGCCGACGAGGCTGCCATGGAGGCTGCAAGCAAGAAGAGCGAGGCGGAGAACGCGATCTCGGTGGCCGAGACAGCGCTGAGCCAGCAACAGTCCCGCAAGACCGAAATCGAGAACCAGCGAAACGTCGCGCAAGCGCAACTGGACGCGGCGCGCTCGAACGTTGCGGGCCTCGAAGGCCAACGCACCGCCTACGAGAGCTGGAACGCGCAGCAGATCGCCGAGCAACAGGCCATCGAAGCGGCGGCCGAGACGGCGCAGCAAATTGCCTACGAGGCTGCAGCCCGGGTCGCCGCGAACCAGGCCGCGCGGGACAGAGCCGCCGAATTGGCGGCCGGCCAGCGTCCGCACACTCAGCTCGACGAACCCGAGCAATCGGCGTCGGAGACTCCGCGCACCCGGCCGCGCACGCGCACCCGACCGGCCCCGTCGGCGACAGGCTCGGACGCCGTCGAGACGGTGATCGATCGCGGTATGTCGCAACTCGGTGTGCCCTACGCCTGGGGTGGCGGCGATGAGAACGGGCCGACAAAGGGCATCAAGGACGGCGGCGTGGCCGACAGTTACGGCGACTACCGCAAGGTCGGGTTCGACTGCTCGGGGCTCATGATCTACGCCTTTGCCGGCATCGGTTTCTCGCTTCCGCACTACAGCGGTTACCAGTACACAGCGGGCGAACAGGTGCCGATCGACGACATGGAACGCGGCGACATGCTGTTCTGGGGAGCAAACGGCAGTCAGCACGTCGCGCTCTATCTCGGTGACGGAAAGATGCTCGAGGCGCCGCAATCCGGCGATGTCGTGAAGGTCAGCGACGTTCGTGAAGACGGCTTGATGCCGTACGCCGTCCGGATGGTTTCATAGAGTCCGATCGGGCAATACAGAAGGATCGACACGACGATCTCGAGGGCCGTAGCGGCACAATTCGCTCACACCTGGAATAGTTGTGTCGGTAGCTGAATCGAGCACGACTCCTAGGTTGAAAGCGGTGGATTCTTGGTGACCTCATCAGACCGGGCGAGCGGCAAGGCGGGGAACGCGGTGCCCGCTGGGAGCGTGGCGACCGCGGACGCGAGTTCGGTCCCACCGAAATCCACACTCGCTGCGGACGTCGCCACGCTCGAAAAGGCCATGTACGAGGTCAAGCGGGTCATCGTCGGGCAGGACCGGCTCGTCGAGCGGTTGCTCGTCGGCGTACTGGCACGCGGGCACATCCTCCTCGAAGGTGTGCCGGGTATCGCCAAGACGCTCGCCGTCGAGACGTTCGCGAAGGTGATCGGCGGTTCGTTCTCGCGTGTGCAGTTCACCCCCGACCTGGTACCGACCGACCTGATCGGTACGCGTATCTACCGGCAGGGCCGCGAGCAGTTCGATACCGAACTCGGACCGGTCGTCGCCAACTTCGTCCTCGCCGACGAAATCAACCGCGCGCCCGCGAAGGTGCAGTCGGCGCTGCTCGAAGTCATGGCCGAGCGCCATGTCTCGATCGGTGGCAAGACGTACCCGATGCCCGATCCGTTCTTGGTGATGGCCACCCAGAACCCGATCGAGAGCGAGGGTGTGTACCCGCTGCCCGAGGCGCAGCGCGACCGCTTCCTGTTCAAGGTCCTCGTCGACTACCCCTCGATCGAGGAAGAGCGCGAGATCGTCTATCGCATGGGCGTGGTTCCGCCCGAGGCCAAAGCGGTTCTCTCCGCCGCCGAGGTGGTCCGCCTGCAGAAGGTCGCAAGTGGTGTCTTCGTTCACCACGCATTGGTCGACTACGTCGTGCGCGTGATCGCGGCGACTCGTGCGCCGGAAAAGGTCGGCCTCACAGATGTCGCGAGCTGGATCTCCTACGGCGCGTCGCCGCGCGCGAGCCTGGGCATCATTGCCGCCGCTCGTGCACTCGCCCTGATCCGCGGCCGTGACTACGTCGTGCCGCAGGACGTTCTCGAAATCATTCCCGACGTGCTCAGGCACCGGTTGGTGCTGTCGTACGACGCACTTGCCGACGAGGTTTCGCCCGAGGACATCATCACCAAAGTTCTGCAGACAGTCGGTCTGCCGCAGGTTGCCGCGCAGCCACTCGGCCCGCAGGGCCAGCAGGTCCCGACCGGAATGCAACATGCGCCTGCGCCGCAGCAGCAGTACGGCGCGCCGCCGCAGCAGGGGGGACAGCAGCAGGGGGGACAGCCGCAGCAGCCGCCGCCGGGCGTAAGCAACGGCGCTGACCAGATCTCGCTGACCAAGCCGCAGTGACGGCTCACGCACCGCCGTCGTTCCAGTCGGGTGAGTTGTTGGACCCGAAGCTGTCCGCAGCGCTGAACACCCTCGAGCTCACCGTCCGTCGGCGGTTGGACGGTGTGCTGCACGGCGACCACCTCGGACTGATCCCCGGACCCGGCTCGGAACCCGGCGATTCCCGCATGTACCAACCGGGTGACGACGTCCGTCAGATGGACTGGTCGGTGACCGCCCGGACGACGCACCCGCACGTGCGGCAGATGGTTGCCGACCGCGAGCTCGAGACGTGGGTGGTCGCGGACCTGTCGGCGAGCCTGGATTTCGGTACCGCGCGTTGCGAGAAGCGTGACCTCGTCGTCGCGGCCGCGGCAGCGGTCGCGCACCTGACCAGCGGCGGCGGCAACCGGATCGGTGCGGTCGTCGCGACCGGCGACCGGATGGTTCGGATCCCCGCCCGCAGCGGCCGGATGCATGCCCGCTCGATGCTGCGCAAGATTGCGACGACGCCACGGGCGCCGAGCGGCGTCCGCGGTGACTTGCGCGGCGGCATCGAGTCGCTGCGCCGGCCGCAGCGCAAACGGGGTCTCGCAGTGGTCATCAGCGACTTCCTCGGCCCGATCGACTGGCAGCGGTCGCTGCGCGCAATTTCGGCGCGGCACGAATTGCTGGCGATCGAGGTGCTCGATCCGCGCGATCTGGAACTGCCGGACGTCGGCAACGTCGTCTTGCACGACCCTGAGACCGGGCGGACCCGCGAGTTCAACATCACGAACGATCTGCGCGCCGACTTCGCGGATGCCGCGCAGGCTCACCGCGAGCAGGTGGAGCAATCGTTGCGTAGCTGTGGCGCACCGGTGATGACGCTGCGCACGGATCGGGACTGGATCACCGACGTAGTCAGGTTCGTCGCGACTCGTCGGCACAGTTTCGGTGCGCCAGTGAATCGGGTGCCGCGCCAGTGAGTTTGAGCATCGCGGAACCCGCAGACCCCAAATGGTTTCTCCTCCTCATCGTCGTCGCCCTCCTCGCGATCGCCTACGTCTTCGTGCAGCGGCGCAAGCAGAAGCACGTCCTGCGCTTCACCAACATGGAGTTGCTGGAGAAGGTCGCACCCAAACGGCCGGGCTTCTTGCGGCACCTGCCGATCGCGTTGCTGCTCGTCGGCGTCATGCTGCTGACCGTCGCGATGGCAGGACCGACCGAGACGAAGAAGATCCCGCGCAACCGCGCCACGGTGATTCTGGTCATCGACGTATCGCTGTCCATGGAGGCGACCGACGTCCGGCCGAGCAGGCTGAAGGCCGCCCAGGAGGCTGCGACGGACTTTGCTGACGGCCTCACGCCGGGTATCAACCTCGGCCTTGTCGCGTTCGCCGGTACGGCGTCGGTCCTCGTGTCACCTACGACAGACCGGGAGCAGACGAAGGCGGCGATCGGGTCGTTGCGGCTGAGTGAGCGAACAGCCACCGGCGAAGGCATCTTCACGGCCCTCAAATCGATCGAAACCCTCGCCGCGGTGCTGGGCGGCGGGAACGAAGCGCCGCCCGCGCGAATCGTGCTGATGTCGGACGGTAAACAGACGGTCCCGGAAAATCCCGACGATCCGCGTGGTGCCTTCACCGCCGCCCGCGAGTCGAAATCGAAGGGCATCCCGGTCTCGACGATCTCGTTCGGCACCGAGGACGGCACGGTCGACATTCCGAACCAGGAGGGCGGCGGATCCGAACGCGTACCGGTCCCCGTCGACGATCAGTCGCTGGAGGAGATCGCGCGTCTGTCGGGCGGAAACTTCTTCACCGCTGAGAGCCTCGAAGAGTTGAACGAAGTGTTCGACACCCTCGAGGAACAGATCGGCTACGAGTACACGCGCGGTGACGCGAGTAAACCGTGGCTCGCGCTCGGGCTGATCGTCATCGTCGCCGGGATAGCGGTATCGCTGATTCGCCGCCAGCGCCTGCCCTGACAGGCGCTTTCCCAGAGTCGCCTCATTTACCCCGATCTCGAACAGATAGGTTGTTCCCATGTCGACTCCCACTTCGCGTTCGGTACTCGTCACGGGCGGCAACCGTGGCATCGGTCTTGCTGTTGCACAGCGACTCGCGGCAGACGGCCACAAAGTCGCTGTCACACATCGCAGTTCAGGTGCACCGGAGGGCTTGTTCGGTGTTCAGTGCGATGTCACCGACACGGATTCGATCGACAAGGCGTTCAAGGAAATCGAAGAGCACCAGGGGCCCGTCGAGGTGCTCGTGGCCAACGCCGGTATCACCGATGACACATTGTTGATGCGGATGAGCGAGGACCAGTTCACCCGCGTGCTCGACGCCAACCTCACCGGTGCGTTCCGCGTCGCGAAGCGGGCCAACCGCGCGATGCTGCGGGCCAAGTGGGGCCGGATGATCTTCCTCGGCTCGGTCGTGGGATTCAGTGGGCAGGCCGGTCAGATCAACTACGCCGCGTCCAAGGCCGGTGTGGTCGGTCTCGCGCGATCGATCACGCGCGAACTCGGTTCGCGGTCGATCACTGCCAACGTCGTCGCGCCGGGGTTCATCGAGACAGACATGACGGCCGAGCTGCCCGAAGATTTGCGCGACATGGCCAAGAAGTTCATTCCGTTGCAGCGGCTCGGCCAGCCCGAAGAAGTCGCAGCTGTCGTGAGCTTCCTGGCATCGGAGGACTCACGCTACGTGTCGGGCGCCGTCATTCCCGTCGACGGCGGCATGGGCATGGGCCACTGACCTGATCGACACCACGTACTCGTCGGCACCACTTACTCGGCATTAGGAGAACGACATGGCGGGATTGCTCGAGGGCAAGACCATCCTGATCACCGGCATCATCACCGATGCTTCCATCGCATTCCATGCGGCGGCGGTAGCGCAGGAGCAAGGCGCCAAGGTGATCATAACCGGTATTCCGGAGCGCTTGCGATTGATCGACAGGATCGCGCGGCGACTGCCGAAAGAGGTACCGCCGGCGATTCCGCTGGACGTGACCAACGAGGAAAACCTCGGCGAGCTCGCGGGCAAGATCGGTGACCTCGCACCCGAGGGCATCGATGGAGTGCTGCACTCGATTGCGTTCGCCCCGCGGACCCTCATGGGGCCCGAGGCGCTGCCGTTCCTCGATGCTCCCGGACCAGATGCCGCGAAGTCCTTCGAGATCTCGGCGTGGAGCTACGCCTCGCTCGCTCGCGCCGTGCTGCCCGTCATGAACGAGGGCGGTTCGATCGTCGGCATGGACTTCGATCCGCGCACCGCGATGCCGTACTACAACTGGATGGGCGTGGCGAAGGCCGCGCTCGAGTCGGTGAACCGCTACGTCGCTCGCGAGGTCGGTGCCGCGAAGCGGATTCGGTCCAATCTCGTTGCCGCAGGACCGATCAAGACCCTTGCAGCCAAGGCGATCGCGGGCACAGCGACCGACGACGCCAAGCAGCTCAACATGCTGAACACCTACTGGGACGGTGCCTCGCCGATCGGCTGGAACGTCGACGACCCGTCGGTCGTCGCGAAGTCGGTTGTGGCTCTGTTGTCGGACTGGTTGCCGGGCACAACGGGCTCGATCATCTACGTCGACGGCGGCGCGAGCCACAACATGTGGTTCCCGGAGAATTTCGCCGGCTGATGGCAATCGATGCGCTGCTGCTGCTCTCGTTCGGTGGACCGGAGCAGCGCGCCGATGTAATGCCGTTCCTGGAGAACGTCACTCGCGGCAGGGGAGTACCACGCGAACGCCTGCTTGCCGTCGCGGAGCACTACTACCACTTCGACGGTGTGTCCCCGATCAACGCTCTCAATCGGGGGATCATCGCGGACGTGGAGGCGGTGCTGGCGCGAGCAGGGATCGGGCTTCCCGTCTACTTCGGTAATCGCAACTGGCATCCGCTGGTCGCCGATACGGTTGGGCGGATGCGGGACGACGGCATCCGGAACGCGCTGGTCTTTCCGACGTCGGCGTGGGCGGGCTACTCGGGTTGTCTCCAGTACCACGAAGACATTCGGCAGGCCCGCTCCGCGGTGGGTCCCGACGCGCCGACGTTGGTGAAACTCCGCCAGTATTACGATCATCCGCTGTTGATCGAGGCTGTGGGACAAGCGATCTCAGCTGCAGCCGGTACCTTGCCGCCGGAGCGGAGAGGCGGCGCTCGGTTGGTCTTCACCGCGCATTCGATTCCGGTGCGCGCGGACAACGAAGCCGGACCGCCTGAGGCAGGCGGCAAACTCTACAGCCGCCAGGTCTACGACGCGGCCCGATTATGCGCTGCGGCAGCAGGTTTCGACGATTTCGACCTCGTCTGGCAGTCCCGTTCGGGGCCGCCGCAGGTGCCGTGGCTGGAGCCCGATATCTGCGATCATCTGGAAGCCCTGTCCGCGAAGGGTTTCGATGCCGTCATCGTGAGTCCGGTCGGTTTCGTGTCCGACCACCTCGAGGTCGTGTGGGACTTGGACAACGAAGCAACCGAGAAGGCCGCCGAACTCGGAATGGCGTTCGCGCGGGCGGCGACTCCCGGTTCGGACCCGCGTTTCGCTGCCATGATCGTCGACCTCGTGGCCGAGCACCTCGCGGGTGAACAACCGCGCCGGCTCGGGCGCGAACCCGCGTTCGGTTGCACGGCCGACGGGGTCCCGTGCGTCATCGGCTGCTGCCAGGCGCGGAGTCCGCTGCCGGTCTGAGCGCGGCGCCGGTCTAGCCGAGCTCGCGTGTGGCCGTTCGGACGCACGACTCGATGGCGGCGAGGCGGGCCGAGCGCACTGCTGCATAGAGCGGTCTGAGCAGTCCGTCGATGTTGTCGGCGCCCGCGGCGGTCAACGCGGTTGCGGTCGATCCGCGTTGCGCCACAGCAAGTATCGCGTCTACTCGGTCTGCACTCTCGAGGATTCGGAGTGCACGCGTCGGCACCGCGTCGGGCAGTTTGTGTCGCGCATTCTCGGCGAACTGTTCTTCGAGTGCTGCCCGCGGATCGAACTCGGTCGTGCCGACACGTTGGACGGCTGCCATCGCGTCCGCTGCGTCTCGCATCGCGGTCCGCATGGCGAACTCGGCTTCGCCGAGACCGAGTTCTTCGGCGCGCGGGGGTATGTCGACACCGAAGATGGTCCAGCACAACACGTCCGGACCCGACCGAACCGGTACGAGCCCGACGCCCTCGGTGCCCGGATTGCCGACCAGGAGGCCTTCGCCCGTGGTGATTGCGGCGGCGGTGAACGGGCCGGCGGGGGGCAGGCCGCGGACGTCGCCGGGGACCGGGAGCACCAACCGCAATGCGGAGCCGTCGTGCCCCGCGGCCTCCCGAACAGTCTTGAGGGCCGACATGGTTTCGGCGTCGCGCGCGTCCGGCCACGGCAACCCGGTTCGATGGGCGATGACCGGATCGGCGGCACCGACGAGGTGCATGGGCGCCCACTCCTGCATGGCGTCCAGGACGTCGTCGGGCGCACAGTTGCCCGCGAGCCAGGCACTGGCCCACATCGTCAGGGATGCACTCGGTGAAACCATAATCAACGAGCATATGTCGGCGTGGCACGCAGCGTGCAACTCCGAAGCTGGCTACCGTGGTCGGCCGTGAGCCCACGAAACGGATACGGCGACATCTACGCCGGGCACGCACGTGCCCGGAAGCCGGTGACACCCAAAGTAGAAGCCGAGCGCGATCTTGTCGTCGAGGACGCCGCGACCGGTTTCTGTGGCGCGGTCGTCGGCTTCGACAAAACCTACGACGGTGATTTCGTTCGACTCGAGGACGGCGCTCGGCGGACCCGGTTGTTCGCAATGCGCGAGGCGGCCTTCCTGATCGACGGCAAACCGGTCACGTTGGTGCGGCCGACGGCGAAACCACAGAAGACAGCGGCTACTCGTTCGGCGTCGGGATCGACCAAGGTGGAGGGCTTGCGAGCGCGGGTGGCGCTGCCGAGCCGAATTTGGGTCGAGGGCGTGCACGATGCGGCGCTGGTAGAGCGGGTCTGGGGTCATGACCTGCGCGTCGAGGGTGTCGTCGTCGAGCATTTGGAAGGTCTGGACAACCTCGGCGAGCGCCTCGCGTCGTTCGGGCCGGGCAAGGGCCGGAAGGTCGGCGTGCTCGTCGACCACCTGGTGACCGGTTCGAAGGAAACTCAGCTCACCACCGGGTTGGGGCCGTACGTCCTCGTGACCGGGCACCCGTTCATCGACGTCTGGGAAGCGGTGACGCCGAAGGCTGTCGGTATCCAGGCGTGGCCGAAGGTTCCGCGCGGCGAGGACTGGAAGACGGGAGTGTGCAAACGGCTCGGCTGGGGGACCCCGCAGGAGGGTTGGCGGCGGGTCTACGCGGCCGTCAATTCCTACCGTGACCTGGAATCGCCGTTGATCGGTGCCGTAGAACGTCTCGTCGATTTCGTGACCGCCACCGACTAGGCCCGATGTGGCTACAGTGGTCTTGTGGGACCACTGATCTGGTTGATCGCCGGTGTTCTGCTGGCCGCCGCCGAGGCGCTGACCGGCGACTTCTTTCTGCTTATGTTGGCCGGCGGTGCGCTTGCGACCGCGGGCGTGAGTGCGGTCACGCCGTTTCCGGTCTGGCTCGATGCGGTGATCTTCGGTGTGCTGTCGCTGTCACTGCTTGCGGTCGTGCGACCGATGCTGCTGCGGCGCTTGGGTTCCCGTCCGGCGCTCGCGACGAATGTCGACGCTCTGAGCGGTAAGCGCGCGCTGGTTCTGGAAGAGGTCGGGGAACATGCGGGTCAGGTCAAGCTCGACGGCGACGTGTGGACTGCACGGCCGCTCGACCTGACCGAGGTCTACCCACCCGGGACGACCGTCACAGTCATGAGAATCGACGGCGCTACCGCCGTCGTCTGGAAGGGGCCGTAAATGGTTGCGTTGATTGTGCTGGGCGTAATCGTCGCGTTCGTCGCTGTCGTGGTGTTCAAGTCGATCGCGCTGGTACCGCAGGCCGAAGCCGCCGTCATCGAACGACTCGGCCGCTATGCGCGGACAGCGTCGGGACAGCTGACGTTCCTCGTGCCGTTCGTCGATCGAATTCGCGCGAAAGTCGATCTGCGCGAACGCGTCGTCTCCTTCCCACCGCAGCCCGTGATCACCCAGGACAACCTGACCCTGCACATCGACACGGTCGTCTACTTTCAGGTGACCAACCCGCAGGCGGCGGTCTACGAGATCAGCAATTACATCGCCGCGGTCGAGCAGTTGACGGTGACGACGCTGCGCAACGTGGTCGGTGGCATGACTCTCGAGGAGACGCTGACCTCACGCGATTCGATCAACAAGCAACTACGCGGTGTGCTCGACGAAGCGACCGGTCGCTGGGGCCTTCGGGTCGCGCGGGTCGAATTGAAGAGTATCGATCCGCCGCCGTCGATCCAGGAATCGATGGAGAAGCAGATGAAGGCCGATCGCGAGAAGCGCGCGATGATCCTGAATTCCGAAGGTATTCGCGAGTCCTCGATCAAGACTGCCGAAGGTCAGAAGCAGAGCCAGATCTTGTCCGCGGAAGGCGCGAAGCAGGCGTCGATCCTCGCAGCCGAAGGTGAGCGGCAGTCGCGGATCCTGCGTGCGCAGGGCGAGCGGGCCGCGAAGTACCTGCAGGCGCAGGGCCAAGCGAAGGCAATCGAAAAGGTCTTCGCCGCAATCAAAGCCGGCAAGCCGACCCCGGAACTGCTCGCGTACCAGTATCTACAGACCCTGCCGCAGATGGCGCAGGGCGACGCAAACAAGGTGTGGTTGGTGCCGAGCGATTTCGGCGATGCGCTCAAGGGCTTCGCGCGGACGCTCGGTGCGCCCGGTGACGACGGCGTCTTCCGGTACGAACCATCTGCGACGACCGACGAGAATCTGCCGCGACCCGAAGACGATTCCGACGAGGTCGCCGGCTGGTTCGACACGAGGACGGACCCCGACATCGCTCAAGCTGTCCGCGATGCCGAGGCCATCGCACGGCAACCGGTGGACGGACTGCCGCCCGCGCACAAGCCCCAGGTCGCGTGGACGCCGCCGGGGGAGTTGCAGGAATAGGTCGGGTCAGCTCAGCATCCCGCGTCCGACGGCGCCGGCCGCCACCGCCCAGAGCACGCTGGTGAAGGTGCCGATGATGAATTGCTCGGACGCCGTCGGCTCGCGTAATTCCGGGTAGCGGGCCAGGCCTTTGACGGCCATGACGATCGCGATGCCCTCGGGGCCCTTCGCGGCGATGATCGACGCGGCGACCGCGGCACGTTCGAGCACGCCTATGAGCAGCCCGCCCCGCAGCGGTCCGCTGGCGACGGGAGTGCCGGTGGGTGGAGTCGATCCCGCCGGTTGGCGGCGAGCGAGCCGGAAGGCTGCCGGCGCCATCGAGGCGCCGCCGAACGCGGCCGCTGTCACGGCGACGACCGCCGTGGCGGCAATTCCGAAACCAGTTATCGGATCGCCGTATGCGGCGCACATCGCGGCTGCCGACAGCGAGACCGCGGCGGTGATCGGCGCGATCCAGAGTGGAATTCGCCGCGAGCCGAGCGCGGCCGACGAGAGTGCCGCGATCCCGAGAAACACGAGTGCGAGGACGTTCATAGGTTGTCTGCCTTCGTCAGAAGTCGTTCGGCGAGAGACCGCGCCGGCTCCTCCGCATGCCATCCCGCCGCGGAGAGCCGTTGGGACACGGCTTGTTTGCTGATGCCAAGCCTATCGGCAGCCTCCGACTGAGTCCGTCCGGCGCGCATCTGCTCGACTGCCTGGTGCCCGTTTGCCGAGCGGCGACCGATCAGCATTGCGAGAAGCGTCAATACGGCTTCGGCGTCGGCGGCCGCAGTCGGATCGGGCCCTTCGACTGCGATGCTCGCGGGGGTGTTCTTTGCCCGCGTGACGGCGGCGCGAGCCGCTTCGAAGGCCGGTCCCCGCCCTGCGCGCGTTGTGGTCGGTAGTGGCTCGTCGACGCTTCCGGTCCCGATCCCGATGCTCCAGTGCCCGTCTCGGACGAGAGCGAGGGCAATATCGACGACGACGTCGGCGGTGTCGGCGACACCCTGAATCTCGTCGCCGGCAGTGCGCTCGAAGGGCCGGACGAGGCGATAGCGTGCAAGGGCGCGGAGTTGGTCGTCCACGCGGTCGACGTCACGCCGGCTGCCTCGTTGGTCCACGGTCAGTACGAACATTTGTCAAGGTTATCGACTTGATCTGTATGTATCAAGCCCTCAGGCTTGACTTACCGAAAACAAGTTTTTCGACTTGACTACTGGCAGTGTGCAACGAATCACACTCGACCGTTCGGCGGCCGTGGTCGGCCACCGTCCAGCGCACCGGATTTCCGCACGACGCCCCACATGGGAGTATGCCGCGCACGTGTCCACCATCCGGAACTTGCCAGCTCAGATCGGTAAAATCTACTCGCGAGTAGCCACTGGCCTGGAAAAGTGGCTGCGGAGCGACGGTTAACATCATTCCAACTGACCGTGCTCGGCGGCGTCGCTGGAGCAGACAAGGGGACATCACAAGTGTCGACAGTGCGAGAGCCCGAGACCAAGGCAACTGCAGATCCGCCGTCCGATTTTGCCGCCTGGCAACGTGGAGTGGCCGCCGTGCTGGCGAAGGCACGCAGGGTAGATATCAGTGAGCTACCGGAGAACCCCGAAACGCTGCTCGATGTCGTGACCTATGACGGCGTGACCGTTTCTCCCCTCTATACGGCCCGCAACGAACAGGCAGAGACCCCGCTGCCGGGCGAGTTCCCGTTCGTGCGCGGTCGCGACCGCACCCGTGACGTAAACCGGGGCTGGCAGGTCAGCGCACGTTTCGACAACCATTCGGACCCAGCCGCACTGAATCGCGCCATTCTCTCCGCATTGGAGAACGGTGTCAGTGCTGTCTGGCTCGCGGGTGTTGCGGCAGACGACCTCGACAGCGCGCTTTCAGGCGTGCTGCTCGACCTCGTGCCACTCACGCTCGATGCCGGCCAGGATGTCGCGACCGTCGCCGCTCGGCTCTTTCGCCTGCTCGACGAGCGGGCCGACGCCGGAGACGGAGTTGCCGATCGCACGGACATCGCCGTCGGTCTCGGCGCCGCACCGCTGACAAGCGCGTTCGCGGGCACGCCCGACACCGATGTGGCGAGCGCGGTCACACTGGCAGTCGAAGCCATCGGCCGACCCGAGACGGTCCGGGCGTTCACCGTCGACGGAACCGTCTTTCACAACGCGGGCGCAAGTGACGCACAAGAACTCGGTGCGGCGATCGCCGCCGGTCTCGAATATCTCCGGGCACTGACCACAGAAGCGGGTATTCCCGTCGCCGATGCACTCGGCCAGCTCGAGTTCCGCTACGCGGCGACCGACGACCAGTTCCAGACCATCGCGAAATTCCGTGCGGCCCGCCAGGTTTGGGCACGTATCGCGCAAGTGTGTGGTGCCCCGAAGTCCGGTGGCGCACCGCAGCATGCCGTCACGTCCGCGGCGATGATGACACAGCGCGATCCCTGGGTGAACATGCTGCGCACGACCCTCGCGGCCTTCGGCGCGGGTGTCGGTGGTGCGGACGCGGTGACGGTCCTGCCGTTCGACGTCGCTGTTCCGGCGGGCGCACTCGACGTCACAGAGACGTTCGCCGCGCGCGTTGCCCGCAACACCCAACTGTTGCTGCTCGAAGAGTCGCACCTCGGTCGCGTGCTCGATCCGGGCGCAGGCTCCTGGTACATCGACACGCTGACGTCGGATATCGCAGGCAAGGCGTGGTCCTTCTTCCAGGAGATCGAAGCGGCGGGTGGCTATCGCGCCGCACTGGACGCTGGAACGATCGCGGACCGCATCGCCGCGACCCGAGCCGATCGTGAGTCCGACATCGCGCACCGCCAGACAGCGCTCACGGGTATCAACGAATTTCCGAACCTCGCTGAGAACCCACTGCCGCCCGAGGCCGGCGCGACACTCCCCGGAGTTGCGCGGTACAGCGCGGCCTTCGAGACTTTGCGGGACAGGTCGGACAAGTACCTGGCGGACAACGGTTCTCGGCCCAAGGTGCTGATCGTCGCGCTGGGACCGGTCGCCGAGCACAATGCCAGGACCACTTTTGCGGCCAACCTGCTCGCTGCCGGTGGAATCGAGACGGAAAACTCCGGCATGCTCGATCTGGCGAAGATCAGGCACGTCGTCGCGGATGCGGGCACGCCCGTCGCGATTCTGTGCGGGTCCGACAAGCGCTATGTCGACGATGGCGTTCCAGCAGTCGACGCACTCCGTGCCGCGGGTATCACGACGGTCTTGCTCGCCGGTCCGGAAAAGCCCTTCGCGCACGCCGAGGGTGCCGACCGGCCGGACGTCTTTCTCACAGCCCGAATCGACGCAGTCTCGGCTCTCTCCGGCCTGCTGGACACCTTGGGAGCGGCATGACCACGCGCGAAATCAAGCACACCATCGGCAACTTCGCCGAGGTTCCGCTCGTCGACACCCGGTACTCGGATCCGAAGCCACCCACCGCGGAGCAGGTGACCGAGCACATCGCCGCAGGCGCGGCAGCGAACAACTACACCGCTGACGAGGTCGTCTGGTCGACGCCGGAGGGCATCGACGTCCGCCCGGTCTACACCCGCGAAGATCGCGATGCCGTTGCGGCGGAGGGGTATCCGGTCGGCAGCTACCCGGGTTCGGTGCCGTTCCTGCGCGGTCCGTACCCGACGATGTATGTCAACCAGCCGTGGACCATCCGGCAGTATGCGGGCTTCTCGACGGCCGCCGACTCGAACGCTTTCTACCGCCGCAACCTCGCGGGCGGTCAGAAGGGGCTCAGCGTCGCGTTCGATCTCGCGACCCACCGTGGCTACGACTCCGACCACCCGCGCGTGCAGGGTGACGTCGGAATGGCCGGTGTGGCAATCGATTCCATCCTCGACATGCGCCAGTTGTTCGACCACATCCCGCTCGGCCAGGTCAGCGTGTCGATGACGATGAACGGTGCGGTGCTGCCCATTCTCGCGCTCTACGTCATTGCGGCCGAAGAGCAGGGCGTGTCTCCCGAGCAACTCGCGGGGACTATTCAGAACGACATTCTCAAAGAGTTCATGGTGCGCAACACCTACATCTATCCGCCGAAGCCGTCGATGCGGATCATCTCCGACATTTTCGCGTACACCAGCGCGAAGATGCCGAAGTTCAACTCGATCTCGATCTCGGGTTACCACATTCAGGAAGCCGGAGCGACAGCCGACCTCGAGTTGGCGTACACGCTTGCCGACGGTGTCGAGTACATCCGGGCGGGCCTCGATGCCGGCATGGACATCGACTCGTTCGCGCCGCGACTGTCGTTCTTCTGGGGCATCGGCATGAACTTCTTCATGGAGGTCGCCAAGCTCCGGGCCGGTCGTCTGCTGTGGAGCGAACTGGTTGCCAAGTTCGAGCCGAAGAGCGCGAAATCGCTCTCCCTGCGGACACATTCGCAGACGTCGGGTTGGTCCCTGACCGCTCAGGACGTCTTCAACAACGTCGCCCGCACCTGTGTCGAAGCGATGGCAGCGACCCAGGGCCACACGCAGTCATTGCACACGAACGCGCTCGACGAGGCGCTCGCGCTGCCGACCGACTTCTCGGCCCGCATCGCCCGCAACACTCAGCTGCTGCTGCAGCAGGAGTCCGGTACCACGCGACCGATCGACCCCTGGGGCGGTTCCTATTACGTCGAATGGCTGACCCATCAGCTTGCCAACCGAGCGCGTGCACACATCGCCGAGGTCGAGGCTGCGGGCGGCATGGCACAGGCGATCAACGAGGGCATTCCGAAGCTGCGCATCGAGGAAGCCGCTGCGCGCACCCAGGCCCGAATCGACTCCGGCCGGCAGCCGCTGGTCGGCGTCAACAAGTACGTTCCGGACGAGCTCGACAGCATCGAGGTGCTCAAGGTCGAGAACTCGAAGGTGCGACGCGAGCAGCTCGAGAAGCTGGAACGGCTTCGTGCCGAGCGGGATTCGGCTGCGTGCGAAGCGGCGCTCGCGGAGTTGACGCGCGCTGCGGCGTCCGACGAGGGCGGGATGGACAACAACCTCCTCGCGCTTGCGATCAACGCGGCGCGCGCGAAAGCGACCGTCGGTGAGATTTCCGACGCCCTGGAAAAGGTTTACGGACGGCACCAGGCGGAGATCCGTACGATCAGTGGGGTTTACCGGGACGAGGTCGGAAAGGCAGGAAACGTGGCGTCCGCAACCGAACTCGTCCAGAAATTCGCCGACGAAGACGGGCGTCGCCCCCGCATCCTGGTTGCCAAAATGGGCCAGGACGGCCATGACCGCGGGCAGAAGGTGATCGCAACGGCGTTCGCCGACATCGGCTTCGACGTCGACGTCGGCCCACTGTTCCAGACGCCCGAAGAGGTGGCCCATCAAGCGGCCGACAACGACGTGCACGTGGTCGGTGTGTCGTCGCTCGCCGCAGGCCATCTCACGCTGGTGCCGGCATTGCGCCAGGCGCTGGCCGACGTCGGCCGTCCGGACATCATGGTGATCGTGGGTGGAGTCATTCCGCCGGGTGATTTCGACGCGCTGTACGAGGCAGGTGCGGCGGCGATCTTCCCGCCTGGCACCGTGATCGCCGATGCGGCAATCGGATTGCTCGAAAAGCTTGCGGCACAGCTCGGGCACTCGCTGCGCAGTGAGTAAACCCGCAATCGATGTCGAGCAGCTTGCGCAGTCGGTTCGCAACAACGAGCGGGCTGCACTTGCCCGTGCGATCACACTCGTCGAATCGACTCGCGCCGATCATCGCGAACTGGCGCAGCAACTGTTGCTGAAGGTCCTCCCCGATTCCGGGGGATCGCACCGGGTGGGCATCACAGGTGTTCCGGGAGTCGGCAAGTCGACGTTCATCGACTCGCTCGGAATGCGCTTGATCGGGCAGGGGCACCGGGTCGCGGTCCTCGCTGTCGACCCGTCATCGACCCGTACCGGCGGCTCGATACTCGGCGACAAGACGCGAATGAACAGGCTCGCCGTCGAGCGCGATGCTTATATTCGTCCGTCCCCCACCTCGGGAACCCTTGGGGGAGTGGCGAAAGCGACACGGGAAACGATCGTGCTGCTCGAGGCCGCCGGATACGACGTGATCCTCGTCGAGACCGTAGGTGTCGGTCAGTCGGAAGTGACCGTCGCCAATATGGTCGACTGCTTCTGTTTCCTGACGCTCGCCCGCACGGGAGATCAGTTGCAGGGCATCAAGAAAGGCGTTCTCGAGCTCGCAGACGTCGTCGCCGTCAACAAGGCAGACGGTAAGCATCTGACCGAGGCGAAAAGTGCGGCAAGGGAATTGCAGGGTGCGCTGCGCCTGATCTATCCGCACGACGCCATCTGGAAGCCGACGGTACTCACGATGAGCGGACTCGAGGAATCAGGTCTCGCGGAGTTCTGGGAGACCGTCCTGACCCACCAGAAAGTGCTTTCCGCTGCAGGCGAATTCGAGGAGAAGCGGCGCCGGCAACTTGTCGACTGGACGTGGTCTATGGTCAACGATCAACTGCTGCGCCGGCTTTCGGACAACCCGAAGGTGAAGGCGATCCGCAAGTCTGTCGAGGATCAGGTGCGCGACGGATCGCTGACCGCCGCACTGGCTGCGGAGCGGATTCTCGAGTCCTTCGACGGGTAGACCCTGTGCGCGGTCGGCGAGTCCATGGACTCGCCGACCGCGCACAGGGGCGAAGCCCAGTCCTTACGCGGTTCGCGCCGCTGAATTGGCTGCGAGTGTACGGTCGACGAACCCGACGACCTCCGACAACGCATGTGCCGCTTCGGGAACGATGCTCGCCGCGGCCTGGAAGACGTGCACCTGGCCGTGCCACACCTGCAGTTCGCACGAGACTCCCGCGCGGCCGAGTTCGCCGGCGAACCGCTCTGCATCGGCATACAGAATTTCGTTGCTGCTCACCTGGATCAGGGACGGCGGCAATCCGGCGCAGTTCGCACCGACGAGGGAACGCGGCACAACCGGTTGCGCGGCGACGAAGCCCATGAACTTGCGTGCGAAGTACTTCGAGAAAAGTGCGTCGCTCGCGGCTGCACCCAGCTTGGTCCCGAGTTCGAACTCGGTCGGCGGTGAAATCGAGACGATAGCACCCGGCATCGGCAAGCCCTGCTCGCCGGCAACGATCGCCGTCATGAAGACCAGGTATGCACCCGCGGAGTCACCGGCAAACACGATCTGCTCCGCGGGAACGCCCTCGGCGAGCGCGTGGCGGTAGGCATCCAGGCAGTCGGCGACACCGTCGTCGATGCTGAATTTCGGCAACATCCGGTAGTCGACGCCGATGACTTCGGTCGACAGATCGCGCGCCAGGCGCGAGATGAGCTGGGAGTGCAGGTGGCGACCACCGACGATGAACGCGCCGCCGTGCATGTAGATCATGTACCGGTCACCGCGGACGTTCGCGGGGGTAGTGATCTCGGCGCGGCAGTTCGGCAGCGTGATCTGGCGCCGTTTGGTGCCCGGCACAGAGCGCAGAGCGCGGCCGACGTGGTCGACGACCTTGTAGGGCCAGGGCAGACTCGGCGCAAGCGCCCATATGTTGATCGCGGGTTTCACCGTGGCACGCAGGCCGATATCCAATGCGCGCGCTTGCAGACTTGTACCCGCGAATTCGTTCCGGACGAGGCTGTTCTGTGCGAGGCCATGCCCGCGGAGGGCCTGCCTGACCTGGCTGGGACGCTTGCTTCGACTGGCAACCACGTTGTTGTAGCCCTCCTGAGTGTCGGCCGTGCGGAACCCGCAGGTGCGCAGACGCCATCGTCTGCACCGGCCTATTGTCAGAAACAAGTATTGCTCCCGAATCCATCCGTGTCTGTAGGCGGATTGCACGAATGTTGCGCAGTCGTTTGTTACTCGTGACAATGCGAACCATGGCTTATGACCTACCGCCCTTGGCGCCCGACGCACCGATATTCATCAGGGTCCTCCCGCGGCTCCGCGAACTCGCCGAGGAAGCGTTTGCAGCGGCGCTGGCAGCTGTGCCCGAAGCCGTCCGGCTGTCCAATCACGAGTCGGCCCAGGAAATGGTTCCGCTCACCCTCGAAGGAGCGGGACTGTTCCTCCGCGGCCTCTATGAACAGAAGCCGGTGACCAGGGCGGAACTGGGCAATGCCGAGGTGCACATCGCGCGCCTCGCTGAAGACGGCATCCCGCTCACAGCCGTGATCGGTGCCTTTTTCGGGGGAATTCAGACCTTTTGGACGGCGATCAGCGAATCGGCAGCACCCGAAGATTCGGCCGACCTCGCGGCATTCGGCTCGCACATGCTCGCGTATGTACAACTGATCAGCTTGGTAACGGCGGAGACATACGGCTCGGTTCAGCAATCGATGTTCGGTGCCGAGCGTGAGGCACGCCGGTCGTTGTGCTCCGCGCTGCTGCGCGGCGAATCGGCAACAGAACTCGCAGCACATGCCGGCGTCACGTTGGCCGGAAAGTACGACGTCGTCACCATCATTGCGGGCGTGACACATCCGCCGATCGATGCCGCCGCGACGCTCGTCACGCGACGGTGGGTGCGCTGGGCACAGGAGCTGCTGGACGACCTCGCCGGCGGGCCTGTTCTCACCACTTTCGACGGTGTCAGTGGGACAGCGTTGCTGCCCGCCGGTGCGGTGAGCGCAGCCCGCGTCGAGTCACTCGCAGATACGCTCGCGGTCCGGTTCGGTGTCGACGTCTATGTCGCCCAATGCAATTCCGTTGGGCATGCCGACATCCCAGCCGCCGTTCGGGAGAGTACCGACGTCGCCGACCTCGCACGGCGGCTCGGCCGGCGCACCGGACTGCACACGCTTTCGGACATGCTGCTCGAGTATCAGATCACTCGACCCGGACCCGCGCGCGCCCTGATCATCGAACAGTTGGCACCGGTCATCGAGCAGCCACACCTGATGGAGGCTTTGGATGCACACATCAGGCACGGCCTGGACCGCAAGTCGGCCGCCGGCGAACTGCACGTACATCCGAACACGTTCAGCTATCGACTGCGGCGGGTGGCCGACCTGACGGGTATCGACCCCAGCGACCCGTACGGGTCACGACTGCTCGCGGCGGCACTGACAATCCATCGTGCGCTGCCGATCGACCCCTAGCTCGCCCCGAGCGCGACGGCGGCCTCGGCGGTATTGACCAGGAAGGTCAGGGTTTCCTGGAAGTACAGCTGCACGTCTTCGGCGGTGTGGCTCAGGTAGCCGATCGAGAGATCTTGGCCCAGTTGAAGATCGAAGTCGCCACCGCGTGTGGTGAGGACGAACGCACCGTCGATCGCCGGCGCCCAGATGATGTCGCCTTCGATTTGGCGGCCGATGTGCTCGCGGATCGGGTATCCGTGGTCGGAAGTTTCGCTGACCACCGTGTAGAGGTCGGCGCTGAGAAGCACGCAATACGGCCCGCCCACGCCGGCGAGCCGAAGTTGGCTCAACGCATGCGCAATCGCCTCGGGAACCAGCCGCGGATCGCTGGGCAACTGGACCGACTCGCACGAGGACGTCGCGCGAATGCCCGTAATCCCCGCAGCGGGATAACCTTCGAAAATCGCCCTGTCTTCGGCGAACGCGATCTTCTTCGCTGCGTCGCGCACGGGGTCGAGATCCGTATCCTGCGCGCCCCGTTCGACGTTGTCGATTTCGTCCCGGGACAGCGTGAAGGGAACCCGGAGTTCGACGAGCGGCGCGACGACGCGTTGGCGGGCTTCCACACCGGTGTCCGGTGCCGCGATTGCCGTCGTCCGGCCGAGGCCCACGGCAGAGAAGTCGGTGCCGTGCGGTCCGGAGACATCGACCACGCGGCGACCGGCGATGTGGCGCTTGAACGTTCGCGTCGCTTCTTCCTCGATCGCGGTCCACGCCGGTGCGGTGATCGGTGCCAGATCCCGATACAAATTGTTCATGACGACGTGACGCTCCTTTTCAGGCTGCCGATGTCGAGCGATCCGTTCGTCATCGGTATGTGGGGGACTGCCGAGGTTGCCGAAATCGGGGGTGGCGGAAGAGCATCGAAAAAATCCACGGCCGGCGCGAAGAACAGAGTGCCGGTCACTGCCGTCGAAAAGTCGAGGATCCGGTCGTGAGTAACGTCGCCGGAACCGACGAACATGTTCTCCAGCATTGTTTCCGTCACTGCAGGAGTTGCGGCGTAACCGATGAAGTACGTACCGAATTCGCCGGACTTGATGCTGCCGAACGGCATATTGGCGCGCAGAATCTGCCGCTCGTCACCGTTGTCGTCGATGACCGTCGTCCTCGCGACGTGTGAATCGACGGGTTTGACCGTGTCCGGCAGTTCGTAGTCGTCCAGTTTGGTTCGGCCGATCACCATTTCTTGTTCTTCGACGGTCAGCAACTTCCAGGTCGCCATGTCGTGCAGATACTTCTGAACGATCACGTAACTGCCACCGTCGAATTCGGGGTCTTCGGCGCCGACGAGCGCGGCAGAGTAGGCGCCCCGGCCGGTCGGGTTCTCGGTCCCGTCGACGAAGCCGAGCAGATCACGCTGTTCGAAATACCGGAAGCCCATCGTCTCGTCGACGATTGTCGCTGCCGCGCCGAGACGGTCGGCGATGGTGGTCCCGAGTTCGAAACACGCGTCCAGCGATTCGGCCTTGATGTGGAAGAGCAGATCGCCCGGTGTCGACGGGGCCTGGTGCCGCTCGCCGGCAAACTCGGGAAATACGTGTAGCTCCTGTGGTTTCGGCCCGCTGAACAGGCGGTCCCAGGCAGCGGATCCGATCGCGGTGACACAGGTCAACCCGGTTCCGGGAAGGCGAAAGCCGACAGACCGTTCGAGGCCTGCCACGTCGGCGAGCAGATCGCGAACGATCGGTTCGCCACCCTCGTCGATGGTGGCGACGAGGAATACAGCCGCTCGCGTCAACGGGTCGATGATCGCCTGGGGTTCGCCCACGCCCACCACATTAGCCACGCTCGGAGAGATCGGCGCATGCATTCGGCTCGCTAGATGCCGAAGATGCGTGCTGCGTTGGCGAAACAGACAGAACGGACCCACTCGTCGCCCAATTCGAGCCGCGTCAGAGCAGTCAGAGCCTCGACGTAGGGATACGGGATATTGGGGAAGTCACTGCCGAACAGGATCCGGTCGGACAGCGCCTGCAGCCGCGGCAGCTCGTGGCGACCGAATGGAATGCCTTCCTCGGTGAAGTCGGTGAAAGCCATTGTGGTGTCCAGCAATACGCCGTGATACTGATCGGCGATGTCGAGAAACTCCGAATACTCGGGCATTCCCATGTGCGCAATGATCAACCGCAGGCGCGGGGTGCGGGCGAGGACGGCGCGGATCGGATCGGGGCCGGTGAACGTTCCCGGTGCCGGGCCGGAACCGCAGTGGATGACGATCGGAACCTGTGCGTCTTCGAGCATGCCCCAGACCGGATGCAGCAGCGGGTCGTCGGGGTGATAATTACCGACCTGTATGTGCGACTTGAAGATTCGCGCACCCGCGGTCAGGGCGTGTTCGACGTAGCTCTCGACTCCGAGTTCGGGAAAGAAGGTCGCCGTCTGCAGGCAATCCGGTGTGCGGGCGGCGAATTCGGCCGCCCATTCATTGAGCCAGGCGGCCATGTCCGGCTTGTGTGGATAGATCATCGATGTGAACGCTCGAACCCCGAACTCGCGCAGCTGTTCCACGCGCGCGTCCTCGTCGGTCCGATAGCGAATCGGCCACGGTCGGCCGGTGAGGGGGCCGGCCGAATCGAAGTAGTCCCACACCTTTTGCAACACCCGGTCAGGCATGAAATGCGTATGGATGTCGATCAGTCCGGGCAAATCGAGTTCGCGCCAGAACTCGACTACCGCGGTCGCGTCGGAGTTCACGACGCCACCGGCGGATAGAGCGTGCGCGCCCAGGAACCGATGCGCTCGATCAACAGATCGAAGAATGCCTCGGGATCGGTCTGGGTGGCTATCTCGGCGTTCGGCGGTCTGCCCCACATGCCGGTCAGGTCGGCGACAGTCATCCCGCGTGTCAACGTTCCGGTCAACTCGACATCCACCGTCACCGGGCGGGTCGTCACGATCGACGGGTCCAGCGCGACTGCGGCAGCGAACGGATCATGCATGTGCGCGAGGAAACCCTGCCCGTGGTCTCGGTGAAAGTTCATGTAGAACCGGACCGCGTCGCTGAAGTGCCGCACGATCGGGTTGGTAGCCGTCGAACGCGTGGCTTCCGAATGGTCGGCCGAAATTTCTTCGACCGGAACACTTCCCGCCGTCTGCGCGAGGCGTGCAACATGGTCGGGCTTCATCTCGATCGTCTCCGTGAGGTCCAGCGAGCAGATGATCGGCGGCAGCGCGGCGGCGGAGAACGCGTCGAACACCACCTTCGCTGCCTCGGGATCGACAGAAATGTTCCATTCGGCGGTCGGCGTGGTGTTTCCCGCGTAATGGAACGCACCTCCCATCACGACCAGGCGACGGAGTAGCTGCGGCAGTTGCGGTTCCGCTTTCAGCGCGAGTGCAAGATTCGTCAGCGGACCGGTCACGAGGCCGGTCACCTCGCCGGGATGGCGGCGCGCAACGTCGACCCACAGGTCGCTCGCCGAACGCGCAGACAAGGCACGATCCGACGGCGGCAGTTCGGCGTACCCGATGCCTCGTGGTCCATGGGTGTCCTCGGTCGTGACCAGCGGAACGACCAGGGGAGTGAGCGACCCGAGCGCAACTTCGATCGGACCGGCCCTACAGACATCGAGCCAGGCGAGATTGTTGGCGGCGACCACGGGTGCCGCGACATTGCCCGCCGTCGACGCGATGCCGACGATCTCGGCGTCCGGACTCGCGAGCAGGAAGAGCAGGGCAAGGGAATCGTCGATCCCGGTGTCGACGTCGACCATCACTCGCGCGGTTGTCACCGTTGCATTCTCACATCACCCAGTCGGCGGGATCGGCGCCCCACTGCCGTGCCGGTGCCGGGAAGTCTGCGTAGGCCGCGAGTGCCGGTCGCGCAGTGCGGATTCCGCCGTGCTCGACAAGAGTGTCCGCTCCCGGGTTTGTGGGTTCACCGGGTTGCTCGCTTCTGCCGGGTGCTGCCAGGAGGTCGGCAGCCGTGCGCGCGAGCGCGGCTCGCACGTCAGTGCCCCGACCGACGCGCACACGGTCGGTCAAACCATCGACTACGCCCGCGGCGAGCAGGTAACCCGTCGCGTGGTCGAGCGCCTGAGCCGGAAGGGCGCCGGGTGGGTCGGCGCGCTCGATCAGTGCGATACCCGAAGCGGCCTGCACGATGCTGTCGAAGCCGCGGCGGTCGGCCCACGGACCGGACTCACCCCATGCGCTGACGCGGGCGTCGATGATTCCGGGACGCACGACGGCCGGATCGATCCCGAACTTGTCGAATGCGCCCGGCCGGTAGCCGGTCACGAGCACGTCGGCGGCGGCGAGCAAATCCCGAAACCTCTTGTGGTCCTGTGCAGACCGCAGATCGAGCAGTGCCGACCGCTTGCCCTGTCCAGTCTCGAGGTGCTGCCACGGAATTTCCGGCAATTGCGGCGCATCGATGCGGAGCACATCGGCGCCCACAAGCGCCAGCGCTCGCGTCGCGGTGGGTCCGGCGATCACACGCGTGAGGTCGAGTACCTTGACTCCGTCGAGCGGGCGGTCGAGGGTCGCGCTTCCGGCATTCGCAGCGCTACCGCTATCGGCTCGGGGTGTCGACCCGACGAGAGGACCCGTTGCTGCGGCCTGGCCCTGGGCGCTCGCTGCCCACTCCGCTTCCGTCCGAACTCGCACAGCGATGGCACCGGCACCCGCGGCGTCGCTCTCGACCGCGTCGGCAGAAAGGCCCCGTAAGCGACGGGTGGTTGCTGCGCGGTCGGCGTCGCCGGGCAGTCCGAGTACGCCCAGTAGGCGGGCGCGGTGATGCGGATAGTTGGCGTGCGTGCGGATCCAGCCGTCGGCAGTTTCGAAGAATCCGGACAGTTCGGCGAAACCGGAGATCGGCTCGCCGTCGATCCGCATCAGCCGGTCGCCGAGGAAAGACGCGGCCACCCTGCCCGGCTGCAGGTCCGATTGCACCGGCGCCAGGCCGAGGGCCACCCGGTAGCGATCCACGGCAGCCTCGAACACCGCGACCGACTCCACTGCAAGGGCAAGCACAGGGAGATGCGCCGACAGGTAGGCCACTCCTACGCCACCCGTGTCCGCCGGAGCGTCAGCGCAGCGAAGCCGACCCACGAGGTCACGACCGCCGTTGCAACCGCTATCCGAATCAGTCCGAGCGCACTCTCCGGGTAGATGACGCCGGTGAGGTAGTGGTCGATGAATCCGCTGGACGGCAGTCCGGCCTGACCCGCATGGTGGCGGGCCCAGTTCTCCAAGTCGGTGAGGGGGCACTCGATGCCGATCAGCACGGCGCTGAACCCCCAGCCGACCGCGGGAACGTGCAGGAAAATCAATGCGCGCCAACGCCATGCGAGGAACCCGCCCACCACGACAAAGCCGACGAAGACGAGATGTACGACGACGGTCGCGTCGGCGAGTAATCGATACAGCATCTCGGGAACCACCTCCCTGAGTCCATGCTATGACCGTGCACAAGAGCAGTGCCACGTCGCCTCCCGCAGCTATCTCGTAATAGCACCTCGACACCTGGGCGATCTTTGGAAGGATTGGGTCAGCACCCCGTCGACGTGGGACGCGCGCCGATCACGGGAGCCAGTTGAATCCGATTGTGATTGGAGCGATTCTATGAATCCGTTGAAGCAGGTCGGGGCCCTCGTCACCAAACCCGTCGATGCGATCAGCAAGGCCCTTGCGACACCGACTGGATACACGACGCCGTCCGGCTTCGCACGGCTCGTTCGCCCCGGGCCGAAACTGGCAGAGGTCGTGCGGGGCAAGATACTGCTGATCACGGGCGGATCGTCGGGCATCGGCCGCGCGGCCGCGATCGAGGCCGCGGCGGCAGGCGCAACCGTCCTGCTCGTCGCGCGCGGCGAGGAGAAGCTGCAGGAAGTGGCCAACGAGGTCCGCGTCGCCGGTGGGACCGCGCACGTGTACCCGTGCGACCTGAGCAATCTCGAGGCGATCGACGAGCTCGTCGCGCAGATCCTCGAAAAGCACGGGCGCGTCGACATCCTCGTCAACAACGCGGGTCGTTCGATCCGCCGCTCGCTTGCGCTGTCCTACGATCGTTTCCACGACTTCGAACGCACGATGCAGCTGAACTACTTTGCGCCGCTTCGCCTGATGCTCGGTCTGCTGCCCGGTATGCGGGAGCGGAAGTTCGGGCATGTCATCAACATCTCGACGGTCGGCGTGCAGACCCGCGTGCCACGTTTCGCGGCCTACATCGCGTCGAAGGCTGCGCTGGACACCGCGTCGGATGCGTTCCAGGCCGAAACACGCGATGAGAACGTGCATTTCACGACCATCCACATGTCGCTGGTGCGGACCCCCATGATTGCCCCGACCACGCTGTACGACAACTTCCCGACGCTGACGCCCGAAGAGGCCGGACACGTGGTGTGCGAGGCGATCATCGAGCGGCCGCGCAGGGTCAGTCCGGCGTTCGGCCGCGTTGCGTCGTTCGCGGATTCTTTGACGCCGGAGATCATGGACGTCGTCCGAAATCGGGGTTTCAAAATGTTCGGCGATTCGGCATCCGCGAAGGGCGAAGACACCGAAATCTCCGGCGCCAAGAAGGCATTCGTCGATGCGACATCAGGCAACTACTGGTGACGGGTGCGTCAGCGAAAGAAGTGCGTGATGGGCCGGTCCTGTAGCCGGCCCTCGACGAACACATCCACCTTCTCGTTGTAGAACGCGACGAGACCCGCGATCGGCAAGAGCTCCCGCGTCGGAAAGTCGTAGGACCATGCCAGGTCTGCGTAGGTCGCGGACCCGGTGGTGATCGACCAGTAGCCCGTGGTCGTGCCCTTGTACGGGCAGGACGTGACGGTGGCGGTCGGTGTCAGGCGGCCGAAGTCGACTTCCGCGCGGTTCAGGTAGTACCGGGTGGGTAGTCCGGTCTCGAAAACCATGACTGGAGAGGCAGATTCGGCGAGGACGAACCCGTCCAGTTCGATTCGTACCGACCGCGTGGACCGCAACGCATCCACGCGGGTGTACGGGTCGCGTGGGTGCACGAAGACCTCTTCGTCCTCCTCGAACCACGAGTCGACCGCGGTCCAGTCGATTCGCGCCATGCCTGCGAGGCCAGGCAGCGAATCGTCGGTGAACACACGGACCGAGCCGGGCCGATCCGCAGAGCCGACCCGTAAGCCATGGCGGCGCACGCTGCCGCGGCGCAACCGGTGGGTGTGTTCTTCGTCGACGACGAATTCGGTGTCGATGTCGGCAACGGGAATGTAATAGTGCGGATAGTTGGGCCACTCCCAGACATACAGCGCAGCGGTCGTGTCGAGCACCGTCTTCCCGTTCAACCGCGCGCGAATTCGGCGGGGTACAGGCTCGACGCGATCGACGGGCGTGTGGATCTGCGGGTAATCGCGCACTTTGTTCTCCTCGGTTCGGCTTCGAGTCTCGTCGCGGATCGCGCGTCGAGCACGCAAATCGTGCAGGCGTCACAACTGGGTAAGGTTTGTTGGGGATGTCCACTGATTCGGTAGCGCCCGTGTCCGGCGTCGTTGCGACGCTGCGTGCTGCAGGCTGCGTGTTCGCCGAAGACGAGGCGCGGTTGCTGCTGGCAGCCGCGCAGTCACGCGTGCAACTCGATGCGATGGTCGAGCGGCGCGCGGCCGGTTTGCCTCTCGAGCACATTCTCGGCTGGGCCGAGTTCTGTGGTCTCCGAGTATCGGTGGATCCGCGAGTGTTCGTACCCCGCCGGCGCACGGAGTTTTTGATCGAGCAGGCCGTCGCGTCGTCGCCGCACAATCCGGTCGTGGTCGACCTCTGTTGCGGCGCAGGCGCTTTGGGTCTCGCATTTGCTTCGCGTGTCCCGAGTTGCCGCGTGTACGCAGCCGATATCGACGCAGCCGCCGTGCAGTGCGCGCGCCGAAATCTGGTTCCGCTCGGCGCAGCGGTCTACGAGGGGGATCTGTATGAGCCGCTGCCCGATTCGTTGCTCGGGACGGTCGACGTCCTGCTGGTGAATGCACCGTATGTGCCGAGCTGCGAGATCGCCATGATGCCGCCCGAAGCGCGTCTGCACGAAAACTCGGTGGCACTCGACGGGGGCGCCGATGGCCTCGACGTGCTGCGGCGCGTGATTGCCGATGCACCGGACTGGCTAGCACCAGGCGGCAGACTGTTCTTCGAGACGGGCGAGGCGCAGGCGGCCGCGGCCGTGCACATTCTCGACGCCGCCGGTTTGACCGCACAGGTCGTCGCAGACGACGACGGCGGTGCCAACGTCTTGGTGGGGACGCGTCAGCCGAGCACGTTGTCGACGTAGCACCAGCGCCACGCCTCGCCGGGTTCGACGCTTCGCATCACCGGATGCTCGGTGCTGCGGAAGTGGGCGGACGCATGGTTGCCGACCGAGGAGTCGCAGCACGCGACATGTCCGCAGGTGAGGCACATCCGCAGGTGAACCCACACGAAGCCTTCGTCGAGGCATTCCTGGCAGATTCCGGGATGGTCCGGCACACACGTGACCGGTGCGTCGAGAAGGTGTGCGCATTCGCCTGTCACCGTCGACGACAGCGCTTCCTCGCGTAGGTCGTCACCGGCCTCGTCGAAGCGGTCTATCAACGACTCCTCGAGATCGAGCAGGCTCATCACCGATTGCAGGACTTCGTGATCGAGCACACCCGAGTCGCGAACCTCGAGGACCACTGCACGCTCCGCGCCCAGCATCTGCAAACGCAGACGCCGGTATTCCTCGCTCGGCGTCATCTGTTCCGACTCCGGAGCGCCGAGCCGTTCCCATGCCGCATTCGTCCGCTGCGTGAGCCGGAAGCGCAGGCTGGCCACGACGTCGGGCGACGTCTGCGGGGTGATGTTCGCTTCGAGTTCGGCGAGCCCGGCATCGGTGGCCTGCTGCAGCAGGCCCGCTTGTTGCAGCGCGTCCTCGGCACGGCTGGGGCCACGCAGGCTCAGCAGGCGAACAAGGAACGGCAGGCTCAAACCCTGCAGCAACAATGTGCCGCCGACGACCACGAGCGCGCACAGCGTCAGCACCTCGCGGTGCGGTGTGTCCTCGGGCAGCAGCAGAACAGCCGCAAGCGTGACGACGCCGCGCATACCCGCCCAGGAGACGACTGCGACGTTCCGCCAGCCCGGCGCGGGATCTGCGGCCTTGACGCTCGGGATCAGCCTCGGCAGGTAGGTGCTCGGAAAGACCCAGAGCGGTCGGGACACAACGACGGTCAGGAACACCGCGGCGCACGCCAGGATCACCCGACTGTGATCCACTCCGCCGTGCCAGGCGTCGTCGACGATCGCGCGCACCTGCAAGCCGATGACGAGGAACACAACGCTCTCGAGGATGAACTGGATCGTCTGCCAGTTCGTGCGCTCGGCAATCCTGGACGCCGCACTCTGCCAGACCGGTGCGTTGTGGCCGAGGATCAAGCCGCAGATGACCACCGAGATCACGCCGGATGCGTGGATCTCTTCGGCCGGTAGATACGCGACGAACGGTGCGAGAAACGACAGCGACGTATCGAGTACGGGGTCGGTGATGCGGCGCCGCAAGATCGACAGCAGGAAAGCGACAGCGATACCGACCGCTGCGCCACCGCCCGCGGCGACGAGAAAGTCCCAGCCCGCTTCCCAGACTGCCACCGTGCCGCCGATCGCGGCGATGGCCGTCCGCAACGCGACCAGTGCCGTCGCATCGTTGAACAGGGATTCTCCCTCGAGGATCGTGACGATGCGCCTCGGCATCCCGACCTTGCGTGCGACAGCCGTCGCGGCGACGGCGTCCGGTGGTGCAACGACAGCGCCGAGCGCTACCGCGACCGCGAACGGCACCTGCAGAATCCACCACACAACGAGCGCCACCGTGAACGTGGTGAACAGCACCAGGCCGACGGAGAGGAACGCGATCGCTCGTTTGTTGGCCTTGAAGTCGACAAGGGACGTCTTGATCGCCGCCGTGTACAACAGTGGCGGCAGTAGGCCGAGCAGGATGAGGTCCGGTTCGATCTCGATGTCCGGCACGAGGGTGGAGTACGAGCCGATGACGCCGGCAACGACAAGGACCAGCGGTTCCGACGCGCCGACCCGCCGCGCGGCGGCTGCCAGCGCGACCGCAACGCCGACAAGGACCACGAGCAGAAGCGCGATGTGCACGGGTACATCTTGCAGGAGATCCGGGTGCGCCTCTACGCGGCGCCCGCCGGTCCGGAGCAACGTGTGTTTCAACACTCTTTACTGAGTGGTGGCCCGCAGTTCATCTACGCTTGCCCGAGCTTTGTCCAACGGGGGATGTGTCTGAACAATCAGTGCGCGACAGGGCGTGCGGGAAGGTCTGGCCCAATTGAGCGCGATGACGCATGCCGAGTATCTGGCGATGAAACGATTTCCCGCATTGGACGGACTGCGCGCGTTTGCCGCGATCGCCGTTGTTTTCTATCACTACGGCGAGGTGCAATGGCGCTGGTTGTCGGGCTGGATCGGCGTTCAACTCTTCTTCGTTCTGTCCGGATTTCTGATCACGACACTCGCTTTGCGTGAAGAATCGCGTTTCGGGAAGATATCGCTGCGTAACTTCTATGTGCGGCGATTCTTCCGGATCCTGCCGGTCTATTTCCTCTTGCTTGCGGTGACGGTTCTCGTCTTCGCGAATCGCGACGAGTTCTTCGGGCATCCACTGCAGGCCGCGTTCCCCGAGTACCTCCTGTTCTGGAACGAGTTCGCCGACGGCACCCCGTACGGACAGTCGTGGTCGCTCGGTATCGAGCAGAAGTTCTACATCGTGTGGCCGTTGCTGGCGTTCGGGTTCCTCGCCGCGGCAGGGCGGGCCGGCCGCGGTCGGCTCGCGCTCGCGTGCGGCGGCATTGTGCTTTCGCTCGTCGCGATTCCCGCGACTCTCGATGCGGACCCGAAAGGCTGGCCGGTCCACTACGTTTCCGTGCTTACAGGGTGTGTCGTCGCCCTCATCATGCACAGTCCGCGTGGCTTTGCCCTGGTCGCGCCGTTGACCAAGCCCAAGATTGCGGGACTTGTGGCGATTGCCTTCTGCGTCGTGCAATGGCAGATCCGTCCGCTCTCGGAGTTCCTCGGGCACCACAACCCGTGGGACATTCCCGGATTCGTTGCTGTGTGCCCGATCTACGCGTTCTTCGTCGCGATGCTGCTCGTCGCTGTCGTAGGACCCGGACCGGTCCGCACGGTGCTGTCCACGCGGATCATGAACTACCTGGGCGAGCGGTCCTACTCGATCTATCTGGTGCAGGTGCTCGCCGGCTTGATGGTGGTTTCGGCGATGCCGTCTCTGCACGGGACCGGCAAGGCAATCGGTGTGCTCGTCGTGTCGATCATCGCCGCTGACGTGCTGTACCGCCATGTCGAAGTGCCGATGATCGCCCTCGGTCGGCGCTTCCTGGCGGCCCGTGTTGTGATGGCGAAATCCGAGCCCATTGTCGAGTATCCCCGGGTCGATGTGTCCTTGGAAAAGGTCGGCAGCCGGTAGTGGCTGCCATTTCACACGCCGACTACCTGGCTATTCGTCGATTTCCCGCGCTGGACGGGCTCCGCGCATTTGCGGCTGTCAGCGTTGTCATCTTTCATTTCGGTGGAAAAGAATGGGAGTTCCTGTCGGGGTGGATCGGCGTCCAGCTCTTCTTCGTCCTTTCTGGGTTTCTGATCACTACGCTTGCCCTGCGGGAAGAATCCCGTTTCGGCCGAATTTCACTGCGTAATTTCTACGTGCGCCGTGTCTTCCGCATCATGCCCGTTTACTTCGTTCTGCTCGGACTCACCGTTTTTGTGTGGGTGGTGCGGGGCAAGTTCTTCGGCACTCCGCTGCAGGCAGCTTTCCCGGACTATCTGCTCTTCTGGAACGAGTTCGTCGCCAACAACCCGTTCGGGCACTCCTGGTCACTCGGAATCGAGCAGAAGTTCTATTTCGTCTGGCCACTGCTTGCGTTCGGGCTGTTGGCGGCCGGTGGTCGCGCTGGTGGACGTCGGATCGCTGCCACCGCGGGCACCATGGTCCTTGCGCTCGCTCTGATCCCACCGACCCTCGGATCGCAGCAAACTGCGTGGTCGTACCACTATTTCTCCATTCTGTGCGGCTGCCTGCTCGCCCTCGGCATGCACAGTCGCCGCGGCTTCGCGGTCGTCGCGCCGCTCACGCGCCCGTATGTGGCCATTGCGGTAGCGATCGCGTTCGTCGGCGTGCACTTGGCGGTGCGACCGGGTGCGAGACTGCTCGGCCAGCACGCGCCCGGTGACCTCCCCGGTTTCGTGCTGGTCTGCCCGCTGTACGCGATTGCGGTAGCTCTGTTCCTGCCCGCGGTGATCACACCCGGACCAGTTCAGCGGGTACTGTCGGCCCGTCCGCTCGTCTTCGTGGGAGAACGGTCGTACTCGCTCTATCTCGTCCAGGCGTTGGCGGGATTTGCGGTGGTGTCGGTGTACCCCTCGGTCGACGGCACGTGGAAAGCGCTCGCGGTCATCGTGATCGGACTGACTGCGGCGGACGTTCTCTATCGCTGCATCGAACTGCCACTGATAAAGTTCGGGCAGCGATATGTCGTACCGCACAAGCTCCCGACCAGCACCGATGCGCCGGATTCGGGTCAGCCGAGGGGCGCTCGGTACGATGAGGGCGACCGATCGCCCGGCCGAACAAGGATTGTCACCACAATATGAATGCCCCGCTCACCGACGGCGCACCTCTCGATGTGCGGTTCAACTCCATCGACGAACGGTTGATCAGCGCCCTGCTGGCGCCGCTGCGGCTCTGGACCAGTCCGAAGTTCTACGGAATCGAGAACATCCCGCAGTCGGGTGCCATCATGCTCGCCGGAAACCACAACCTGTACGGCGGGTTGGACGCTCCGCTCTTCGCGGACGAGGTGCAACGCCGAACCGGTCGAGTGCTGCGTGGGCTCGCCGAGGACATCCTCATGGTTGTGCCCGGCGTTCGTCAGGTTCTGCATCGGTGGGGAGCGGTACGGGCGAATCGCGACAACTGCCGGGCACTCTTCGCCAACGGCGAGGCGGTCCTCGTGTTTCCGGGTGGCGGCCGCGAAGCAGTTCGCCGCAAGAACGAGAAGTACGCCTTGCTCTGGGACGAGCGAACGGGCTTCGCGCGCATGGCGATCGAGGCAGGTGTGCCGATCTACCCGGTCGGCGCAATTGGCGTCGACGACGCTTTCGACATCCTCGTGGATGCGGATCACCCGGCACTGAAACCGGTCCGCGCTGTCGCCGAGCGCTTCGGCTTCCGTTGGGAACTCGCACCGCCCCTTTCCCGGGGAATCGGACCGACGCCGATCATGCGGCCCGAACGCTTCTACTTCTCGGTCGGTACTCCGATCGACACCACGCCCTGGGTCGGCTCACCCGATCTGAACGCCGCTGCGTGCGAGGTCCGTGACCTGGTGCGCAAGGGGGTCGAGGAGGAGATCCGTTTCCTCATCGACGAACGCTCGCGAGATTCGGGCCGCACATTGCGCGGGCGACTCGCACAAGCCTTCGCTTGAGTCGGCGGGTCAGCCCTGGGCCGCGGTGATGTTGATCAACCACGGAATGCCGAACCTGTCGATGCAGGACCCGAACTCGTCGCCCCACATCTGCTTTTCGAGCGGGACGGTGACTGTGCCGCCGTCGATCAGTCGGTCCCAGTAGCCGCGTAGTTCCTCGTCGTCACCGCTCAGGCTGACCGTGATGTTCTCGCCCGGCTTGTAATCCATTCCGGGTGGGGTGTCTGCCGCCATCAGCGTGAAGCCCTTGTCGGTCTCGAGCATTCCGTGCATGATCTTGTCGCCGTAGCCGGCGTCGGGTGCGCCGAAGTCGGCGAAGGTATTCACGTCGAGGGTGCCACCGAAAATGTCTTTGTAGAACTCGAGCGCTTCACGCGCTGTGCCGTCGAAGCTGATGTAGGGGTTGAGACGAGAGGCCATCGGGAGATCTCCTTTGTCGTAACCGGTCGGCGGTCACAGCCTAGGATGCGCTGCGCTCGCGCGGAGCGACTTCCGAACGGCAGCCGCGACCGTCGGGCAAGTGAATATCGGCTAGTATTCCTCCAGTTTGCAATGTCGCAGGCGAAGGAGCGCACGTGGTGATCTCGATTCATCGGCCGAGAGTGTCGGTTCCGAAAGTCCCGCCGATGGCAGACGTGCTGGATCGGCTGGCGGCGAGCCCTCTCGCGTATGCCGGGATGGGCGTCGTCAAATCGGTCGTGCGTGTCGCGCCCGCCAATCGCGTCACCGTCCACATCGCCCGCGTGTTTATCGATGTCGTACTGCGTGCCACTTCTCCCGCACCACGTGGCGTGGTGACTCCGGTCGACACCCGAATCGGAGCTGACGCCGTGCGCGGCGAATGGGTCAGTCCGCCAGGAGTTTCCGCTGGCCGGGTGCTGTATTACCTACACGGCAGCGGGTACGTCGTGTGCTCACCGCGCACACACCGCGGCCTGGCCGCTCGGCTTGCAGCCGATTGCGACCGCCCGGCATTCGTGCTCCGGTACCGGCGCGCGCCGGAGAATCGCTTTCCCGCGGCGCAAGACGACGCGCTCGCGGGCTACCGCTGGCTGCTGCACAAAGGCTATCGGCCGGAAGATATTGTGCTGGGCGGAGATTCGGCCGGCGGGCACCTGGTGATCGGTCTGCTCGGCGAGTTGCAGAGGCTGGGTCTGCCCCAACCTGCCGGCGCATTCGCCTTCTCGCCGCTGATCGACCCAGCGCTCGCGATGGACGCCACCACCGAGGCCGGTTGTCGCGATCCGCTGATCCCGGTGCGCGGCGCCGATCGACTGATCGCCCTGTACTTCGACGGCACGGACCCGACGGATCCGCGCGCCGACGTACAACAGGTAGTTGGACCGCATTTGGCGCCGCTTCTGATTCAGGTCGGCGAGCGTGAAATTCTGCGGCCTGCAGCGGAACTGTTCGGACAGGCACAGCAACGCGCGGGCGGCGAGTGCGAACTGCAGAACTGGCCCAACCAGATTCACGTGTTCCAGATGTTCTACCGCCTGGGCGGTGCGGCGAGCGCTGCACTCGCGGATGTGGCGCGCTTCGTCGCGGGACTCGACGCCCGGGCTATCTCGTCAGCGGGCTGACACCCGCGCCGCGATGGCGTCTCGGACGTCCTCGTTCACCAGGTCGGCGTTGATGAACGCGCCGGCCGTGAGTCCAGATGCCGCCGAGACGATCACCTGCGCCTTCGGGTCGGCGACATTCCCGGCCACTGACACGCCAGGAACCGACGTGGCGCCCTGCGCATCGGCCGGGATGAAACTTCCGATGACATGACCGTTGTGCTCCAGTTCGACCGGCTCGAGGCCGAGTCCCGCGAGCATGTCGACCCGGGCGGTGAAACGGGGTGCGACAACGACAGCCTGAAGTGGATGAAGCTCGCCAGAACGGAGCACAACCCCGGAAAGTTTGTCGTCGGTGATATCCAGCGTCGCGATTTCTCCGGTGACCACTGGAACGTCGCGCGCGGCCAATTGTTCGATTTCCTCTGCTGACAGCGCGGGGGCGGTGTGCTGGAAGAACGTGACGTGAGGACTGAGCTGCCGGAACAAGAGAGCTTGGTGCACCGCCATGAACGACGTGGCGATGACTCCGATGGCCTGATCGCGGACCTCCCAGCCGTGGCAGTAGGGACAGTGCAAGACGTCGCGGCCCCACCGCTGTGCGACTCCCGGGATGTCGGGTAGTTCGTCGACGAGACCGGTGGCAATGAGCAAGCGACGTGCGGTGATGCCGACGCCGTCGCTCGTAGTTACGCGAAAGGACGGGCCACCGACCGGTTCTACGGCGGTGACGCGGGCGTTCTTGAACTCGCCGCCGTATGCGGCAACCTCGGCACGGCCGATCTGGACCAGTTCGAGCGGCGGCGTGCCCTCGCGGCCGAGGTAATTGTGGACATGCCCCGCGGGGGCGTTTCTGGGCGTGCCGTCGTCGATCACCAACACCGATCGACGTGCGCGTGCCAGAGCCATCGCCCCGCCCAACCCTGCGGCACCGCCACCGACGATTACGACGTCATAGTTTTCGTTCATGGCTCGACTGTCGACCTGATGGGAAAATATGGCAAGTATGTTTGCCGAAGTGGCAAACTGGAGCGATGGGCGACGACAGCACTCCGGATCTAGAGCAGGTTCTCGACACCGTCGGTCCGCGACTGCGCGCCTTGCGGAAGGAACGTCGCGCGACACTGGCGCAGCTTTCGGAGTCGACCGGCATTTCGGTCAGCACCCTGTCGCGCCTGGAATCGGGGCAGCGGCGGCCGACCCTGGAGCTGTTGCTCTTGCTCGCTGCGGCGCATCAGGTTCCGCTCGATCAGCTCGTCGACGCGCCACCCACCGGTGATCCCCGCGTGCACATGCGACCCTTCGAAAGGCATGGGAGCACGATCATTCCGCTGACCCGCCGACCTGGCGGTGTGCAAGCGTTCAAGCAGGTCCTCCCGGCACGCACGCCCGAGCGCGACCCGGAACTGAAGGTCCACGACGGCTACGAGTGGATGTATGTCATGTCGGGTCGAGTGCGTCTCTTGCTGGGGGACCGCGACATCGTGTTGACTGCGGGGGAGGCGGCCGAATTCGACACACATATTCCCCATTGGTTCGGCAACCCCGGTCCCGGGCCCGCTGAGATCCTCAGCCTGTACGGTCCGCAGGGCGAACGAATGCATGTCCGAACGCGGTCGGTCCGCGCCGCAGAAAGGTGAGCGCAATGGCCCGCTGGTTCGACCTGGAGCCGTGCGACGAGGACTTCGTCGCGACCGCCCCGTACCGATACGTGTACCCGATCGAGCTACCCGTTGCGCCGGAGGAGGTGTGGGCAGGATTGACCGCGGACCAACCCCTGAAATGGTGCAAGCTGCTCAGTGGCGGATATACCTCGGACCGCCCGTTCGGCGTCGGGACGACGCGAACCGTCAAGCTCGCACGCCTGTTGACCCTCCGCGAACGATTCGACGTGTGGGAAGAGGGGCGACGGCACGGATTTCAGGTCGAGCAGATGAACGCCCCGATGTTCCGGCGTTTCGCGGAGGACTACCTCGTGGAGCCGACGCCGGTCGGTTGCCGTTTCACCTGGACGTTCGCCTTCGAGCCCGGAACGCTGACCAAGCCCGCCGGACCGCTCAACCGGCCGATCAACAAGGTTGTCTACGACAGCCTCGTCCGCGATACCAGCAAACACTTCGGCGGTCGGTGACTCGTGCGCGGTTGGCGACTCCATAGCCTCCCTAACCGCGCACGGGCGTCAGCTTCAAGTACTGGGTGGCCATTGCCGCGCCGAAACGAGTTGTGTGCGTGACGATTTGATCGGGCTCGAGCTCGAGTACGCCCGAGAGCCACGCGACGAGTAATTCGTAGAAGCCGCCGATGCCGATGAGGACGTCCATCCGCAGTGCCGTTTCGTCGACACCGGACTTGAGGTGCGGTGTGGCAGCCGCGACGATCAGGTCCGTCGCGTCCTGGAGTGCGGACGCGCGCCGATCCTCGAGCACGGTGCTGCCGGCGTGGTGGCCGAGCATGATCTGCGCGCGGCCGGGATCCTGGGTGATCCGATCGACGACCGCTGTGATGACGATGCGCAAAGTTTCCAGGGGCGGCTGCTCCGCGTTTTCCGCCAGCACGTCGGCGACGAGCTCGAGGACCTCTGTACGGACGCTGTCCCACACCGCGACGAGCATGGCGTCGCGGTCTTCGAAAACCTCATAGAAGTATCTGTCGTTCAGTGATGTGCGGGCGCAGACGCCGCGCATCGTCACTGCTGCCCAGCCGTTTTCGCTCCAGATCTCGGTCGCGGCAGCGATGAGCCGCTGCCGTCGCTCGGTCCGGCGCTCGTCTGCGGTTCGACCGCCCCAGGTTCCTGCTGCTGCCCGCACCCCTACATCTTGACAACCTCGACGAGCGACCACAAACTGGTGGCAGGCGCGGCCAATGGTGGCGAGCGCCACCAGCACGGCTGGAAGTAGGAGAACAATGGCGTTCGAATACAGCGACATGCTTCGCACTATCGAAGACAAGCAATGGGCACTGGCCGACATCGACTGGGAGGCACCGGGAGCCGAGCTGATCACAGCCGAGCAGCACCCGAAATTGAAAGCCTTCATGTCCGACCTGGTCTGGATCGAACACGTCGGTGCGCGGGGGTTCGCGGCGATGGTGCCGAAGGCTCCGTTCGATGATCTGAAACAGATCTACACCTACTTCCACGCCGAGGAGCAGCGGCACGCGAACGCGGAGCTGGCCCTCATGCGCCGGTGGGGGATGGTCAAAAAAGGCGAAATGCCAGTGCCCAACAAGAACATTCGACTCGTCATCGAATGGCTCGACCGCTATGGCGACGACCTCTCCCTGGCAGTTCTCGGATCCGTGATCCCTGCGTTGGAAACCGCGCTCGACGGCGCTCTGGTGAAGTTCTTGCTCGACGAGGTCGACGACCCGATCTGTGCGGAGGTGTTCCGCAATATCAACAACGACGAATCACGGCATCTTGCCGTGGGCTTCCAGGTATTGGACCACCTCGGGGCGAGCCCGCTTCGCAAGCACGCTGTCGAGCTTGCCGGCACCGCATTGCAGCCGACCGTCATTCTCGGCCTGCTGCTCTACACCCCGCTGCTCACCCGAATGATCACCAACGTGGCGGCGATGGGCCTTTCGGAGGAGAAGCTGTACAACGCGGTGCGGCGTTACGAGGCTGTTGGACAGCGCAGCCGCAACACTCGCCGCCTGCCCGTCTACCACATCATCAAGCACCACGCCTCGCTCGCGGTGAACCACACCCAGCCGTTCCAGTTCCTTGCCGAATCGTTGAACGTCGCGATCGATCATTTCCCGGTCAGGTTGCTCGGCAAGGTACCGTCCTGGACGGAAGAGCTTACATACGAACCGATCTCGCGATGAACCAGGTCGCGACCGTCCTCATAGTCGGCGCCGGTTTCGCGGGATTGGGCACCGCAATCCGGTTGCAGCAGTCCGGCATCGACGACTTCGTGATCCTGGAGCGCGGCGACGAAGTCGGCGGTACCTGGCGCGACAACACCTATCCCGGTGCGGCATGCGACATTCCGTCGCTGCTGTACTCGTACTCGTTTGCGCAGAACCCGACGTGGTCACGCGCATACTCGAGCGGCGCGGAGATTCTTCGCTACATCGAGCACATCGTCGACAAGTTCGACCTGCGGCGCCACATCCAGTTCCGGGCCACGGTGACCGGTCTCGAGTTCGACGAGCCTGCCGGTCGTTGGACTGTGCGCACAGCCGGCGGGCGGACCTACTACGGCCGGACCGTTGTCATGGCGGCAGGTCCGCTGGCAAATCCCAGCTGGCCCGATATTCGTGGACTCGACACCTATGCGGGCCACAAAATTCACAGCGCGCGTTGGGATCACGGCTACGACATGGCGGGAAAACGAGTAGCAGTAGTCGGAACAGGCGCCAGCGCGGTCCAGATCGTCCCGGAACTCGTGGCGGCGGCGCGCAGCGTCAAGGTGTTTCAGCGCACGCCGGGTTGGGTGTTGCCACGGCTCGATTTCGGGCATCCGGGCTGGGCGAAGTTCGCATTCGGACGAATACCGATGGCGGAGAATGCCGCTCGGCAGGCATGTTACTGGGGTCATGAAGCGATGGCGGTCGGGATGGTCTGGAATTCGCCGGTCACCACGGCCATCCAGCTCGCCGCCAAAGCGAATCTACGCAGGCAAGTGCGGGATTCGTGGTTGCGACGTCAGTTGACACCGGATTTCCGTGCGGGTTGCAAACGCATGCTGGTCAGCAGCGACTTCTACCCGGCGTTGCAGCGCGACAACTGCAAGCTCGTCACCTGGCCGATCGCGACGTTGTCGCCCGCTGGCATTCGGACGGCGGACGGGATCGAGCACGAACTCGATTGTATTGTCTTTGCAACAGGATTCGACGTCTGCAAGGCGGGAACGCCTTTCCCTGTGACGGGCCTGCACGGTCGGCTGCTGGCGGACGAATGGGCGCGGGGAGCGTACGCGTACAAGAGCGTCAGCGTCTCGGGCTATCCCAACCTGTTCCTCACGTTCGGGCCGAATTCCGGTCCGGGCCATAACTCTGCGCTGGTCTACATGGAGGCGCAGATCTCCTACATCGTGAAGGCGGTTCGCAAGATCGTCAGCGACGAGATCCGGGTATTCGACGTGCGGAAGGCGCGCCAGGACGAGTTCAACGCCGATATTCAGGAGCGGCTAGCCAGTACTACCTGGAACTCGGGCTGCAAGAGCTGGTACCTCACCGCGGACGGGTTCAACGCGACGATGTATCCGGGATTCGCGACCCAGTTCACGCGTCAACTCGCGAAGGTGGACCTGCACGATTACCGGGTGCGCAAGGGGTATCGCACGCTGCATCCGGTGGCAGCGACGGCGTGATTCGAGCTGTGCATAGTCTGGGGGAATGGTTCTCCTCGTAGCCAACCGCGGCGAGATCGCGCTGCGCATCATCCGCACCGCACACGAACTCGGAATGGCGACGGTGGCCGTCTACGCCGCGGACGACGCGGACAGTCCACATGTGCACGCGGCGGACAAGGCGGTCGCGCTCAACGGTAGCGGCGCGCAGGCCTATCTCGACCACTCGGCGATTCTGCGCGCTGCCGCGGACTCGGGAGCCGACCTCGTCCACCCCGGTTACGGCTTTCTCAGCGAGAACGCAGAATTCGCCCGCGCATGCGGGCGTGCCGGCGTGACCTTCGTCGGGCCCGCACCGGAGGTCCTGGACGTCTTCGGAAACAAGTCGGCTGCACGCGCGGCAGCAGTCGGTGCGGGTGTCCCGGTGTTGCCCGCGACGGTTGGACCGAGTTCGCTGGCGGATGTTCGTGCCTTCTTTGCCAGTAGGTCCGGCGGCATCATGATCAAGGCGCTCGCCGGTGGCGGGGGTCGCGGTATGCGGATCGTGCGCAACGAAACCGACCTCGAACCCGCGTACCAGGTGTGCGCGTCGGAGGCGGAGCGCTCGTTCGGGGATTCCGCGGTGTTCGCCGAGGAGTTGTTCGACGCTGCCCGCCACATCGAGGTTCAAGTGGTCGGCTCGACCGATTCGTGCGTTGCGCTCGGCGATCGCGACTGCAGTTTGCAGCGCCGACAGCAGAAGCTCGTGGAAATCGCACCTGCACAGGGTATTTCACCGACGCTGCGGCGAGAGCTCCACGAAGCTGCTGTGCGGGTAGCCGCAAGCGCAAGGCTTGACGGTGTCGGCACCGTCGAATTCCTCGTTGCCGGCGACCGGTTCGTTTTCCTCGAGGTCAATCCACGAATTCAGGTCGAGCACACCATCACCGAAGAGGTGACGGGCATCGATCTCGTCGGCGTCCAGTTGGCCCTGGCCACCGGGGCGGCATTCGGTGAACTCGGCCTACCGCCGGGCGTCACCGCCGCCTGCGGTGCCGTCTCCGGTGATCCGATTGCGATGCGCGGCATCGCGATTCAGACACGCGTGAACATGGAGTCGATGGCCCCCGACGGAACGCCGACTCCGTCGGGTGGCACGCTGGTGAACTTCGCTCCGCCGACCGGTCCAGGCGTGCGCGTCGATACGTTCGGCCGTCCGGGACTGACTCCGAGCATGCGCTACGACTCGTTGCTGGCGAAGGTCATCACGCACGTGCGGTCGTCTTCCTTCCCCGCGGCGTTGCGCAAGGCTCAGGTCGCCCTGGACGAATTCATCATCGAGGGGATTGCCACCAACGCAGGGTTCCTGCGGCTTCTCCTCGCAGACCCGGATGTGCAATCCGGCGTTGTCGCAACCACATTCCTCGCCGGGCGGCTACCTGAGCTGGCGGCCGAGGCACAGTCTCGGTCGCCGCGCACCTCGCAGTCGACGGTGGAACTGCGCGCAGACGAGGACGTCGTTCGCGCGCCCATGGCCGGCACCGTCGTCGAGATCGCGCCGGAAGGCATCATCGTCACCGCTGGCGCGCAGCTTGTCATGCTCGAGGCGATGAAGATGCAGCATGTGCTGACGGCGCCTCGCGGTGCGGTCACTGTGCGCAGTCTCGTGTCACCCGGTCACGTTGTCGGACCGGGCGATCCACTCGTCGTATTCCGGCCGACCGGTACCGATACCGGGCACGTTGCGGCAGACTCGACCGACCTCGACCTGGTTCGGCCCGACCTCGCCGAGATCCACGCCCGGCACGAAGCAGCCCTCGACCCGGCGCGGCCGGAGGCGGTTGCCAAGCGCCGCAAGCTGGCTCGCCGCACAGCGCGCGAGAACATCGCCGACCTCGTCGACCAGGATTCCTTCGTCGAATACGGGTCGCTGGTTCTCGCCGCCCAGAAGACCCGCCGCTCCGAAGCGGACCTCATCGCGAACACTCCCGCGGACGGGCTGGTCGGTGGCATCGCCACGATCGGCGCAGCGACTTTCGGGACACGCGCCGCCGAGTGCGTGGTGCTGTCCTACGACTACACCGTCCTGGCAGGGACTCAGGGCAAGTACAACCATGCCAAGACGGATCGACTCTTCGACCTGGCTGCCCGCAAGCGGGTGCCGATTGTGCTGTTCGCAGAGGGCGGCGGCGGTCGGCCCGGAGACACCGACGGTGGTCTCGCGGCGGGGCTCGAGCTTGCGACGTTCAGGTCTCTTGCCGCACTCAACGGGCAAGTTCCGCTCGTAGCAGTGGTTTCGGGACGGTGCTTCGCGGGCAACGCCGCTCTTGCCGGAGTGTGCAATGTCATCATCGCCACGCCTGACGCCAACATCGGCATGGGCGGTCCGGCGATGATCGAGGGCGGTGGGCTCGGCACCTGCCGCCCGGAGGACATCGGTCCGATCGAGGTGCAGCGCCGCAACGGCGTTGTCGACCTCGTAGCTCGCGACGAACAGCACGCTGTTGCGCTCACCAAGCGGTTCCTCTCGTATTTTCAAGGGCCCGAACCCGATTGGGAGGCTCCCGACCCACGGCTCGCCCGGCACGTCGTACCCGAAAATCGCTTGCGGTCCTACGACGTCCGCCGGGCAATCGAGGCGGTCGTCGACGTGGACTCTGCGCTAGAGTTGCGCGCCGACTACGGCGTCGGCGTCGTGACGGCCCTGGTCCGCGTCGAAGGCGTGCCGTACGCCCTGATCGCCAACAGCGGTCACCACCTGGGCGGCGCGATCGATGCCGAGGCGTCCGACAAGCTGGGGGACTTCCTGGCGCTGTGCGAGGCGTTCCGGCTACCCGTCGTTTCGCTCTGCGATACACCAGGATTCATGGTGGGGCCCGAGGCAGAAAAGGAGGCGACCGTACGACGGTTCGGGCGGCTGTTCGTAGTCGGCGCGCGCCTGACCGTTCCGTTCGGAACCATCATTCTGCGCAAGGGATACGGACTCGGCGCGATGGCGATGGCGGCCGGATCGTTTCACGCCTCCGCGTTCACCGTCGCCTGGCCGACAGGCGAGATCGGCGGTATGGGACTCGAGGGGGCGGTCCGGCTCGGGTTCAGCAAAGAGCTTGCGGCGGTTGCCGATCCGGACGAACGGGAGAAACTGTTCCAGCAGTTCGTCGAACTTGCCTACCAGCACGGCAAGGCGCTGACCTCGGCCACCACGTTCGAGCTGGACGAGGTCATCGATCCGGCCGACACTCGAAGGTGGATACGCACGCTGTAGTGGGGCACATGCTCCACAATCCGGCGAAAAAGGCGGAAAACTGCTCGCCGACAGCGATAGTGGAGGCCTAGCCCCACAGGAGCCGCGAATGTTGGATCGGTTGGACAGAGTGCAGAGACGGTTTCCACCCGTCGGATTCGTCATCGCCGTCGTCTACAAGTTCGTCGACGACAGGGGCAGCTTTCTGGCTGCACTCATCACCTACTACGCGTTCGTCTCGCTGTTTCCGATTCTCCTGCTGCTGACCACCGTGCTGGGTCTCGTACTCGCCGGCAATCCCGGTCTGCAGGAACGCGTCGTGGAGTCGGCGCTCAGTCAGTTCCCCGTGATCGGCGATCAGTTGGCGAACCCGGGCGAACTCAGTGGTGGCGGCTGGGGATTGACGATCGGCGTTGTCGGCGCCATCTACGGCGCGCTCGGTGTCGGCCAAGCGTGGCAGAACGCGATGGACACGGTGTGGTCGGTCCCACGAAACGAACGCCGCAATCCATTCCTCTCCCGCTTGCGCAGTCTCGTGCTGCTGCTGGTTCTCGGAATCGCATTGGGCGCCACCGCCGCCCTCTCGATCGTGAGCGGTTCGTTCAGTTCCTTCGGCGGACTCGCCCACGCCGGGCTGCTTTTCGGCACCACGGTGATCGACACCGCAGTCTTCGTCGTTGCGTTCCGGCACGGCACAGCACAGACGCTCGCTATCAAACACGTCTTGCCGGGCGCCATCGTGGCCGCGGTGTTCTGGCAACTCCTTCAGCAGTTCGGTGTCTACTACATCGCCGAGGTCGTGAAGAGCGCGAGCACGACGAACAGCGTGTTCGCCGTTGTGCTCGGCCTTTTCGCATTCGTGTACGTAGCGGCCGCTGCCACCGTGATGTGCGCGGAAATCAACGCCGTGATCGTCGGTCACCTGTATCCGCGGGCACTGCTCGGTCCGTTCACCGACGATGTCAGCTTGACCGCGGGCGACCGCGCCGCCTACACCGATCAGGCAAAAGCACAACGGGCCAAAGGCTTCGAGCGCGTCGATGTCACGTTCGACGAGGACGGGGACGGAATCCCCGACGAGGACCCGCGCAGTCTGCCGACCCAGGGCTCGTAGCCGACTGAGCGTCAGGGGGAAGCGGGAACGCACATCGTCCACGGATGGTAGGTGGCGGCGTTGACGTCCTCGCCTGCGCGCAGCGGTTTACCCATGTGTCGGGCCATGAGAGCTCCGATCGTCGCCTTGAACGAATGATCATTCAGCACAATTCCGGTTGCGCTGTTTGGCCAGAACGAACCCTTTCGCTGCAGGTCATCCGGGGTTACCATAGATCTCGGAAGTAGCCTGAGCGTGGTGGGTCCTCCTGCAGGGGACCCACCTAGGACCTTTCCGAACCGGGCGACGACGAGGGTCGTCGTGTTGTGAGTCAGCAGTAACTCGGTTCCCAAGATCTGAATAACGAAGGTTGCTTTCAACGGTAAGGAATCGCGATGGGTCTAAACGCTCATCACGGTGGAAGCTGATACGAACAGCTCGACGTGACTGGGAACGGTCGCAGACGGTATGCGTGTCAGGCGAGCAGATGTCAATGTGTGTGGCATCGCGCGAGCAGGCTGACTCTGCCCCCAGGGAAGCCGCGAACATCGTGGATGGCACCCAATTGTGCGAGGCCGCCGTGGGCAACCTCCGCTCGGGAATCGAGCGGAGGTTACTTGTTTCTGGGAACTTCCTTGCGGGGGACTAGTTCGCGACCTTGCCCGCATTTTCCGGGCACAGCAATGTTCCGGCCAACTGGACCGCCGTCTTTGCCTGGTCGGGATTCCACGGATGCTCCTCGATGCCGAGCTGTGCGGTTGCGTCCACCGACTCACCTGCGGTCAACGCGTCGCACATGCGCTGTGCCGTGCCGATCAGCCCCTCATCGTTGCGAATCGGAATGCCGCCCGCCCGGACAGCGGCGATGAACTGTTCCTCGGGGGTGCCGCCACCCGGCGGCAGGGGCGTCGTTTCCGCAGCGGTGGTTACGGACGCCTGGTCGGTCGAAGCGGCCGCAGCGCTCGTCGGTTTCGCGGCGGTCGTACTCGATTCGGTGGATTCGCCCGCCGAGCAGCCGGCGGTCAAGACGACGGTCAGGGCAACGATGCAGGTGCAGAGTCTGGCCACACGGGCATCATGCCATCATCCGCGGTCGCGTCGGCGAAGACAGCTATTCCCATACGTTCTTGTATCCGATACATTTGTGTATCGACTGAACGGGAGGTGCGAATGGCTCGGATGCGCAATGCCGGCGAGCTCGACGAGCCACCGATCGATCGTAAGCGCGTCACCAAGCGGCGCGCGGAAACTCGGCAGAGATTGCTCGGTGCCGCGTTCGACGTGTTCGCGGCGGACGGTTTCGGGCGGTCGACGGTGGAGCAGATCTGCGAGCGCGCGGGCTACACCCGCGGCGCGTTCTATTCGAACTTCGACACGCTCGACGACCTGTTCCTCGCGATGTGGGAGGACCGGTCAGCGGAGATGCTGGCCGGCGTCGACAGTGCACTGGATGCAGGCTCGGATGCTGACGTGCGGACCGTTCGCGACGTCGTCGCCCGCGTTCTGCAGGCAGTTCCGATCGACGACAACTGGTACCGGATCAGTGCAGAATTCACCGCGCACGCACTGCGAAACCCTCCGCTGCGGCACATGGTGGCCGCGCGTGAATCGGCGATCGTCTCGACTTTGACTCCGATGGTCGAGGCCCTGCTGCTGCGCGCCGGGCGCACAGTGCCCGACCCGGCTGCGCTGGGCCAAGCCCTCGTAGCCGTGCACGACGGCACCACGGTCCAATGCCTGATCGAACCGGACAATCCGGCTGTGCACGTTCGGCGCATCGATCTGTTCACCGAAGTAGTCCTGGCCTACAGCTCCACCTCGAACGCAAAAGCCGCTCCGACAGAAGGAATGCCATGACCGAGCAAGCCGATGTAATTGTCGTGGGTGCGGGCCTCTCCGGGCTGGTCGCAACGCACGAGTTGGTCAAGGCAGGTCGCAAGGTCCTCGTCGTCGACCAAGAAAATCGCAACAACCTAGGCGCGCAGGCATTCTGGTCGCTTGGTGGACTCTTCCTCGTCGATACCCCCGAGCAGCGCAGGCTCGGTATCAAGGATTCCTACGATCTAGCGTTACAGGACTGGATGGGATCGGCGGGCTTCGACCGCGAGGGCGACGACCACTGGGGCCGGCAGTGGGCGCAGGCGTATGTCGAGTTCGCAGCCACCGAGAAGCGCCAGTACGTGCACGACCTCGGACTGCGGATAACCCCGGTTCTCGGTTGGGCCGAGCGTGGCGGCGGAAACGCAGACGGTCACGGCAACTCGGTACCGAGGTTCCACCTGACGTGGGGGACCGGACCAGAGGTGGTCCGCATTTTCGCCGAGCCCGTTCTCGAGGGCGAGAAGAAGGGCTTGGTCACCTTCCAGTTTCGCCATCAGGTCGACGACTTGATCATCGAAGACGGCGCGGTCGTCGGCGTGCGGGGCACGGTGCTCGAGCCGACGGACCTCGAGCGAGGCAAGGCGTCGTCACGGGAAGCTGTGGGCCAGTTCGAATTCCGCGCGCAAGCTGTCGTGGTGACGTCCGGTGGCATCGGTCATAATTTCGATCTCATCCGTAAGAACTGGCCGACCGATCGCCTGGGCAAATGCCCGGAGACGATGATCGCCGGTGTCCCCGCGCATGTCGACGGCAGGATGCTGGAGATCACCGAACGCGCAGGCGGGCATATATCGAACCGCGACCGCATGTGGCACTACACGGAAGGCATCAACAACTGGGATCCGATCTGGCCGAAGCATGCGATCCGGATCATTCCGGGTCCGTCGTCGCTGTGGTTCGACGCCACCGGCAAACGACTTCCGGCGCCGAACTTTCCCGGTTTCGACACCAACGGGACGATGAAAGCGATCCTTGCCACCGGCTACGACTATTCGTGGTTCGTGTTGACACAGGCGATCATCGAGAAAGAGTTCGCCTTGTCGGGATCGGAGCAGAATCCGGACATCACGAGCAAAGACCTCAAGTTCACGTTGCAGAGCAGGCTCTCCAAGGGGGCGCCCGGACCCGTCGAGGCGTTCAAAAAGCACGGCGCCGACTTCGTGGTCGCCGACAACCTGCGCGAACTCGTCGCCGGCATGAACAAGATCGCCCGCGGGCCCCAGTTGGACTTCGCCGATTTGGAGCGCCAGATCGTCGCGCGTGACCGCGAGGTCGCGAACAAGTTCTCGAAAGACCTGCAGCTCATGGCGATCACGAACGCACGCCAATTCCTCGGCGACAAGCTTGCGCGAGTGGCGAAGCCGCACAGGATACTCGACCCCTCACACGGACCGCTGATCGCAGTGCGCCTGAACATCCTGAGCCGGAAGACCCTGGGCGGCTTGCAGACGAACCTCGATTCACAGGTCATTCGTGAAGACGGCGAGCCGTTCCCCGGCCTGTACGCCGCCGGCGAGGTCGCCGGGTTCGGCGGCGGCGGGGTCCACGGCTACAACGCGCTCGAGGGAACCTTCCTCGGCGGGTGCATCTTCTCCGGACGGGCGGCCGGACTGGCGCTGGGGAAGTCGCCGAGCTGAGCGTTTCTGTCGGTGCCGTGTCGTAGCGTCGGCGTATGACGAATTGGAAGGAATTTGCCGACGCTGCGCCTCGTATCTTCGCCATTTTCAACCGGCGGCACGCTGCGACAGGGAACCTCTGCATGCTCGCAACCCTGCGAGCAGACGGTTACCCGCGGATCAGCCCGATGGAACCGCGGGCGTTCGAAGGTGAGATGTGGATAGGTGGAATGCCGGACACCACCAAGTTCAAGGATCTTGCCCGCGATCCGCGATTCTGTCTGCACACCGCAACCGTCGATACGCACGTCTCCGACGGCGACGCGAAATTATGGGGCACCGTGCGGAACGTGCAGGACGAGGCCTTGCACCAGCGGTTCGCGAACAAGCTGTTCGAGGACACGGGATTCGACTTGCGCGGTGAGAAGTTCGATCCGTTCTACGCGGCAGAACTGACGGGCGCCTCAGCCGTCGAGATGAACGACAGTCACATGGACGTGATTGTGTGGAAGCCTGGTGCGCCGGAGTACGTGGTCCGAAAACATTGACGGTCAGCCGGAGCCGGCTCGCTCGGATCGATGGCTAAGCTGCACCGCATCGGCGCATGTTTCCCAGAGAAAGCGAGCACCATGTCTGTCGCCAAGATTGCAGCCGTTGCCGTTTCGGTGATTTTCGCACTGGCAAGTTGCTCGTCGGACGGACCCGACTCCGCGAAAAACGAGACCAGCTCGATAGCCGTTCCCGATGCCTACACCTCGGTCACGGTGGGGTCGATCGGTGCGCCCACGTTTCCCTTTCCGGCCACCGACGGTAAGTATCACGTCGCGTACGACCTCGAGCTGACGAACGCGTCGGCGGTACCGGCGACCGTGGGCAAGCTGGACGTCGTAGACGCGTCGGATCCGTCGAAGGTGATCGCGTCGTTCTCCGGCAACGCGATTTTCGATCCAACCTGCTCGTACGGCGACTGCAACCGCCTGCGCGCGTTGCCGTCTGCGCCAGCGGGATCGACGATCATTCCGCCGCAGGAGACACGAATCTTCTTCGTGGACTACGCGTTCGACAACCTCGAAGACGCGCCCGAGAATGTCCTGCATCATCTGTATGCCTTCGGCGCGGCGTCACCCGCGGCTCGCGAAGCGACCCCGATCGACTACGTGACGACTCCGGTCGACATCTCCCTGGAGAAGCCGCGAGTCATCGGATCGCCGCTGCGCGGCGACAATTGGATTGCGCTGAACGGCTGCTGCCTGCCGGGCTTTCCGCACCGTAGCTCGACGCTGCCGCTCGACGGCAAAATCAACAACAGCCAGCGATTCGCGATCGATTGGAAACGAACCAACGAACAGGGCCAGTTCTATACCGGCGACAAAACCAAGAACGAAAGCTACGTCGACTACGGCTCGGCCGTGTACGCAGTGGCGGACGGAACTGTCGTCTCGACGCTGGACAACGTCGCCGCGAACGCTCCCGGCGTACTGCCGGCAGCCGATCCGGTCCTCGCCGCAAAGCTGACGGTCGAGAACGTCGACGGCAACCACGTCATCCTGGACATCGGCGACGGCGACTACGCTATGTACGCGCACTTCATCGAGGGCACGGTACTCGTCGAGCCGGGGGACAAGGTCAAGAAGGGCGACAAGATCGCCGAGTTGGGTAACACCGGGAATGCCAACGCTTCGCATCTGCATTTCCAGTTGATGGACGGCCCGAGTCTGCTCGGCGCCAACGGGTTGCCCTATGTCATCGACGATTTCGACTACGCAGGCCAAGTCGACCCCAAGGAAATCCTCGCTGCCGACAACTACCTGACCGGCAGCTTTCTGCAGGGGAGGATGTCGGACCCCGAGCCCCGCAAGGATGAGCTGCCGGCAAATCTCGCGATCATCGACTTCCCTGGCGAGTAGCCGTCACGCCGCGTCGAGGACGGCCGCCGTTGCTCGCCAGCCCTCGCGGGCACTCGGAAACTGCGGTGCCCACCCTGACGCCGTCCGAAATCGCTCGTTGCGCACACGGAGTGATCGCGTGAGGGACGTCAGCCGGTCGCCGGCGAGCAGAGCCGCGCGACCGGGCGCATGCACCCAGGACTTCTTGCCGGCCGCGGCAGCGAGGGCGTCTGCATACTGCCGCTTGGTCAGAGGCTCGTCGTCGACGATGTTGTAGGTCCCCGCGGGGACGGTGAGCGCTGCGTCGAGCGCGGTTGCGGCGTCAGCGAGGTGTATCGACGGCAGGTAGCTGTCAGGCGGTCCGAGCACGGCTGCCAGGTGTCGCCGAGCCTGGGCATACAGCAGTTCGCTGTGTGCCGCGCCGGGACCGAGAAAGACGCCGAAGCGCAGAACGACGCCCGTCCCGCCCGCGGCTGTAAACCTGTTGGCGCTCGCTTCGGCGGCGAAGTTTCCGCGCGTGATCGGATAGTGGTCGACGGGTGAATCTTCGTCGACCCACTCGGAACCGTTGTCGCAGTACAGCATCACCACCGATTCCTGGAGGACACGCTCGACACCGGCATCCAGTGCCGCATCGACAACGGCAGCCGAACCTTCGGCGCGAACCTTCTCTGTGGGCCGCCACGCTCGCCTGCTCATGAAACGCGTGACAGACGGCAAAGAACTGGCCAGATTGACGACCGCGTCTTGGCCGGCAAAGGCCTTCGCCAACGCGGCCCGATCGAACAGCGAGACGATCACCGGCGCTGCACCCTGCGCCCGCAACACGGTCGCCTTTTCCTGCGTGCGGGCCAACGCGGTAACTGTGTGGCCAGCTCGCACCAGTTCCGGTATGGCGTGCGTTCCGATAGCGCCCGTCCCACCCGTCACGAACAGCTTCACGGCTTCCATGCAATCACGCATCAGAGATCTGCTCTACTGATTCGATGGGAAAGCTCACCGCGATGGGAATCACGTCGCTGGACGGCTATATCGCCGATTCCTCGGGAAACTTCGACTGGAGCGCGCCCGACGAGGAGGTGCATGGGTTCGTCAACGACACTGTCAGATCCACCGGCACCTACCTGCTCGGTCGGCGGACCTACGAAACCCTGACCTACTGGGAAACCGCCGACGACCCTGGCGAACCGGCGGTCCATCGGGACTTCGCGAAGATCTGGCACGCGGCGGACAAGATCGTCTACTCGACGACGCTGCCCGAGGTGACAACGGCACGCACGCGACTCGAGCGCTCTTTCGATCCCGAGGCGATTCGGGCATTGAAAGAAGCAGCTGTGCAAGACATCTCGATCGACGGACCGAACTTGGCCGCTCAAGCGGCGCGCGCCGGACTGATCGACGAGTATCACCAGTTCATCTCACCTGTCATGGTGGGCGGCGGCACGCGCTACCTCCCTGACGGTCAGCGACGCCAGCTCGAACTGCTGGACCAGCGGCGTTTCGGAAATGGCGTGGTCTATCTCCACTACCGGGTGATCGGGTAGTCCGAAGGACCGTCGGTCAGCACGCCGACGAACGGTGCTGCCGGCCGGAACTGGTCGAGCGAGAAGACCCGACGGCCACGAGAGTGCGACCGTACTGCCGCCGTCATGGCAATGACGAGAAGGACTGAAAGCAGAATCGACAACATGGCAGTAATTGTTCGCGCATCTAATTGCAGCCACAATATGGCTCTATGTCAATTGCCATCAATATTCAGCCAGGCTGTGGTGATGGCCCCCGGTGGGTCCGGTTTACGCGGCCGGACGGGACAGATCGCTCCAGTTGACGACAACCGAAACGGCGCCGGCTGCGCCGATGACATCGCGAATCGGGCCGCCCATGCACAGCTGAGTATGGATGATGCGCCGGCACGACGTGTCCGACGGCATATCGGCCTCTTCGGGTGGCACGGCGACGAGGATCTCGGCGGGGATCGTGCTGCGCGCTCCAGCGAGCAGCAGTCGCTCCTCCTCGACCGTGCGGACGGGAACTTCACTGGCGCCGGAAACGTCACCGACCAGCAGTGCTGTCCACTCGTCGTCCTCGTCGTCGAGGCACGCGAACGTCACCAGACGCGCCTCTCGAGCGCCCACCGTCATGTGGACGTCGAGGTGAATGGTCGTCGTGTCGGACGGGTGTACCGGGTCTGTCACGAGGGTCGCGTCGCTGCCGAGCATGAGCTGGCGTGCTGTCCAGCTGAAGTATCGCTCGTCCGTGCGTGTCATCGTGGTCATGTCCCTGAGCTCTCGACGGAATGTGGGTTCCTAAACGTCCAGTCGTTGCAAACCGGACAGGTGTTACGCCGCGTTGGCTCAGGATTTGCCGCCGTTTTTTGTAAGTTTCTCCAAGAACCCAACGAAGTCCCCGAGTGCTATGGCGTCCTCGGTGTCCGGCGGGTGGTGACCGCCTTCGACAGTGACGAGCACGGTACTGCCCTTGCGCACGCCCAGGGCATCCCAACTCACGCCGAGGACTGGGGCGTGGACGCTTCGGCCGTTGCAGGAGAGCACAATTCGCGAGGTGTACCGGCTCGCGCGGTGCGCCAGCTCGTCCGCCACGTCAGCCGTGAGGGGACCTGGCGCCTCGAATTCGGACAGGTACATGCCGCCTCCCGCTGTCGTTCTTGTCTAGAACCTACTGTGGGAAGTCGACAGTTCGCGCGCAAAGTCTTTTGCGACACGCCGAGCGACACGCCGTAATGGTCTGCCGACCAGGTGGTTACCGGTGCATCGCCGACTCCTGTGCCCGCTTCTGTGAGTTCACTGGAGCGTGACGTTGCCGCCGGCAGGAGGATGAGGAACTTGCGGAATCCCGACGAACAACAAATCAGTGACCTTGTCGAGAACTGGGCAGCTGCCGTCCATCGCGGCGACCTCGATCTTGTAGTTGCCCACCACACCGACGACATCGTGATGTTCGACGTCCCACCGCCGCACGCCGGGGTGCGGGGGATCGACGCCTACCGCGCTGTGTGGCCGGACTTCTTCGAATGGCAGGCGCAGGGGTCATCGTTCGAGATCGAGTCGCTCGAGGTCACTGCCGGCGCGGACGTTGCTTTTGCTTTTGCCCTCCTGCGGTGTGGGACGGCCGAGGATTTCGCGCTACGACCGGATGCCCGGTTGCGACTCACGCTCGGCCTGCGAAAGCAGGACGGCGCGTGGACTGTGGCGCACGAACATCATTCGTTCGCGGATACCTCGGAGCCGTGATTCACGTCGGCGGCGTGAACTGACTCGCGGTGAACAACGCACCGTGTGGATCGCGAATGACCGCGTCCTTCGTCCATTCGGTGTCGTTGCGCGCAACCACGGTCCCGCCCAGCCGTTCGGCTGCCGCTGCCGTCTCGTCACGGTCGGCGACCGTGAAAGCGACGTGCCAGTGCGGTGATTCGCCGGATGCGACGGGTGCCATCCAGCCGATGGCGTCGGCGAAGCCGGGCGGAACGAATTCACCCGACTGCCGTTCGTGGATCCCGGGATCCACGGTCGCCGCAAGATGGTCCCCGTACCCGGGACGGCGGATCATCGTCGCGAAGCCCAGATCATCGACGGCCCAGCCGAAGACCTGTGTGTAGAACTCGGTCGATTTGGCGGCGTCAGCGGTGTGCAGATCGCTGAAATTCCACGTCCCCGGCGTATTGGTGATCTGCGCACCGAGTCGCTTGTTGGCCTGGAACATGCCGAACTCGACCCCCGACGAATCGGCGCACACGACTGAGACTCCGCCTTCGCCCGCCGGAGTCGGCGGTTGGACGATACGGCCACCTGCGGCGCGCACGCGGTCTGCAGCCTGTTGGGCGTCGTCCACGGCGACGTACGTATTCCACGTCAAGTCGGTTTGTGGTGGTTCGGACGGGGACGGCTCGCGTGGGCCGCCGATGCCGGCGACATCCTTGCCGTCGATCTGTGCGATCACGTAGCGAAATGGCGTCTCAGGTGGGGTAGCGTCGGAAAAACTCCAGCCGAAAAGCCCACCGTAGAACGATTTTGCGGCTTCGATGTCCTTCGGCTCGATGTCGATCCAGGAGGTGACGCCCTCCGGGTAGGTCCGTGGTTCGGTCGTCGGCTCTTGTGTCATGGAGTGCTCCTCTCGGTATGTTCACGACGCTAGCCGCGCCCACCGACAGGATTCAGTTGCCTGAAGTCGAGCAACCCGGCGTTGCGGGCTCGCCCGCGAGTCGCGCCCCCAACCATTCGATGGCGTTGGGCGTACCGGTTCGAAAGACCGTTGCATGGTCGCCCTCGAGCTCTTCGAGCCGCACCGAGGCACCTTGCGCGCACCACTCGTTCTGCAGATTCTCGGCGCCCTCCTTGGGAATCCACTCGTCCTGCAGCCCCTGGTAAAGGAAGATCGGCGCCGTCGGAGGGACAGCACCCATCTTGTTCTCCGCGAGTATTTGCTGCATCAACTCGCGGGAGTACGCGTCAGGGGTCGTCGTCAGGGATTCGGCGGTGAGAAACAGGATTCCCAGCGCAGACAGCAGGGCACCGCACTGATCCTTGCGAAGTTGCATCAGGCGCAAGCCGTTGGCGTTGGTGAATTGGATCAGCTCTGGATATTCGCGGAGCACACCGAAGATGGCCGCGAGATAGATACCCGAACTGAGCGTGCCGTTCATCGACTCGTGCAGCAGGTTGTAATCGGTCGGCGCGCCGCCGAGCGCGACACCTGCGATGTTGAGTTCCGGCGCGTACGCCGGTGCGAGCTGCGCAGCCCAGCCGGACGCGATCGCGCCGCCCGAATATCCGGTGATTCCGATCGGCGCGGCAGGGGAAAGCCCTGCGCTCCGAGCTGCTCGCAACGAATCGAGCACTGTGCGGCCGGACACCAGACCTGCTGAATAGGACTGCCGCGGCCCCTGGTAGTCGGTGACGACGACCGCGACGTTCTGCGTCAGCAAGTCGCTGATGAATTCGACTTCGCCCGCCGTGCCGCGCGGGAGCGTGTACGACGGCGCGCACTGGTTGCCCAGTGAGTCGATGGCGATGTTGTAGGAAACGATCGGCCGCGGGCCGTCCCCGCTCCACGGCGCATCCGGGACGATGACGGTGGTCGCGGCCGCGATCGGACGACCCTTCGAGTCGGTCGAACGGAACAGGAACTGCGTCGACGTCGTCGGCACCGGCAGTCCAGGAATGGAGACGCCACGCGTTGCCAGAACCGTCCCCGGTGGCGTTGCCTCATAACCCGGCGCCGGGTCGAACCATGGGTCACCCAACGGCGTCGGTAGATAGAAAGCTAGGTCGGGTTGCGGATCCAATGGATTCCACACCGGTTCTGCATTGGCCTCGGTGCCTGCGAACAGAAGGAACGTCGAGGCGGCAATGGCGAGAACGCACGACTTTCGGAAGATCACGAACCCAACCTAGCGGCTTCAGCTGTCTGCCAGGACCTCACGAAGGCGTGTTGCGAACGACTCGGGCGCGTGCGCGAAGCCGATGTGGTCGCCGGGGAACCTGGTTGGCACTATGTCGAGCGCTGCTGCCAGGGCCTCCGACGTGCGTTCGCACAGCTGCGCGCCGGACTCCTCGCCGATTCCGACGATCACGCGTGACGACGCCGAGCGCAAGAGACCGAGGTCGGGAACCCAGCGCGTACTTGGCCGCAGCATGTGCGCGTGCTGGAAATGGTCGTCTGCCTCAGCCTGTGCGTCTCGTTCGCCGGCGAACATCGCCTGAAATACTTCGTCGGGCATGTGAATGTTCGCCAACGCGAGAAACTTTCGCCACGCGCCGACGGTGTCACCGGCAAGGTGCGTGGCGATGATCTCCTCGGTCTTCGCGTGCAGTTCAGCGCGATCGTCGAGCAATTCGTTGAGCGGCGGCTCATGGGCAATCGCTGTGCTGACCAGTTCGGGATGCGCCTGCACCAAGGCAAGGACGGTGAGGGCACCGCCACTGGAACCGAGGGCGATGGCGGGACCCGCGTCCAGGTGTGTGATCAGGCGCGCCAAGTCGTCGGCACGAAGTTCGGGCGTCGAGTCCCGGTCCCTGTCGTCGACACGGCTGCGCTTGATCCCGCGCGGATCGGTCGTCAGCACGGTGTACTCGTCGGCGAGCAGATCCGCGAGTGGCGCAAACGAATCCGCGTCCATCGGGGCGCCGACCAGCACGACGAGTGGACCGGTGCCGCGCACCTCGTAGTACAGGTGAGCACCGGGAACGTTGAGCATGTGGGTTACGGGTGCGGTCGTCATGGTCATTTGTGTCTCCTGGTTTCCCGAGCCGTTCGAGCTGTCGAGATGAAGACTCCGCAGATGCGGCAGACTCATCGGTGTGAGCCGAAGCAGAATTTCTGTCGACGACGATCTCGCTCGCGCGCGCAGCGGGGACGATGCAGCGTTCACGCGAATCGTCGAGCCGCTACGACGCGAGTTGCACGCGCACTGCTACCGGATGCTGGGCTCGACACACGATGCCGAGGATGCCCTGCAGGACGCACTCGTTCGGGCATGGCGCGCGGTCGGCCAATTCGAGGGGCGAAGCTCGTTCAGATCGTGGTTGTACACGGTGGCAACGCGGACGTGCCTCGACCTGGTCGAACTCCGGGGTAAGCGAGCGCTGCCGGTCGATCTCGGACCGGCGAGCGACCACGCAGTCGTGGGTGACCGACCGCTGACCGACACGGCATGGCTCGGCCCGTACCCCGACGCCCAGTACGAGCAGCGCGAAGCGGTGGAGCTGGCTTTCGTTGCTGCACTGCAGCACCTGCCCGGAAATCAGCGCGCGGCACTGTTGCTGTTCGAGGTCCTCGGCTTCTCGGCGGCCGAAATTGCGGGCGTTATGGACACGTCTGTCGCGTCGGTCAACAGCGCACTGCAGCGAGCTCGACGAATCGTGGCAGAGAAGGTGCCGTCGGTAAGTCAAGCGCAGACTGTCCGCGAACTCGGCGACCTGCGGTTGCGCCAGATCGTCGACGACTTCACCGGTGCCCTCGAACGCGGCGACGCCGACGCACTTGTTGCCCTGCTTACCGCGGACGTCACATGGTCCATGCCACCGTTGCCGCACTGGTACCACGGATTGGCGGCGGTCACTGATTTTGCGACCAGCGTTCCGTTGTCTTCCTGCGGCGCTTGGCGGCGACTCCCGACGACTGCCAACGGTCAGCCCGCACTCGGCTCGTATCTGTGGGACCCCGATTCCGAGACGCATCTCCCGTTCGCGATCGACGTTCTCACTCTGCGCGCGGACAGGATCTGTGAGATCACGACCTTCATCGGCCCGGAACACCATGCCGCATTCGGGCTACCGGAGTTCGTGCACTGATCCGCGAGGCCCGGCTCAGCGCTGTGCTGTGTGCAGCTCGACGAGTTCGGTCATGTGCTTGATCGTGCTGTCGAGAGGTGCGGTCGACTGAGCCGCGACCGACAGCACCACCGCACCCTCGATCGCGGCGACGATCGTCGTAGCAAGGGATTTCGCGGTGCCGCTGGGGACGTGTTCGGCATCGAGTCGCTCTGCGAGGAGCGTGGCCCACCGGTCGAACGCTTCGCTGGCCGCGTCAGCCGCCGCCGCCGACTCGGATCTGCCGAGCGCGGCGGCCACGATCGGACAGCCGGCCGCGAAGTCGCTCGACTGCAGGACGTGCCGCCACGACTCACCGAAGGCCAGCAGCGCGTCGCGTGGATTGCCCGTGAAGGTTGCGATAAGCCCTTCCATCGCGCGGCCTGCGACGCGGGTCGCTTCGGCAACCAATTCGGACTTGCCTCCCGGAAAGTTCAGGTAGATCGCGCGCCGCGAGCGTCCGCTGTGTTCCACCAGTTGGGTGACGCCCGTGCCCGCAATACCGTTGCGACGCATCAGGTCGATGGCGCTCTGGATGAGTCCGTCTCGCGCTGCCATCCGAGATCCTTCCCGCTTGACCTATACCGATCGTTCTACTACCTTAGCATCGAGTAGACCGATCGGTATAGCGTGCTGAACGAAGGAGCTTTCGCCCATGACCGTCCTACACGATGCGCTCCCGCTACCCTGCGGTCAGGTGTTGCCGAACAGGTTGATGAAGTCGGCTTTGAGCGAAGGCCTTGGCACGACCGGTCATGGCCCGGACCAGCGTCTGGAGCGCCTCTACACGCGTTGGGGCGCAGGTGGTTACGGACTCGTCGTGACGGGAAATGTCATGGTGGATCGCCGCCATCTCGGGGAGCCCGGGAACGTCGTGATCGAAGACGAACGTGACCTCGATGGGCTCACGCGCTGGGCGAAGACGACGCAGGACGGCGGCGTACCCATCTGGATGCAGTTGAACCATCCGGGGCGGCAGGCAAATCCGCTTGCGACGCGCGACAAGCCGGTGGCACCGTCTGCCGTCGGACTGAACGTTCCCGGCGCACCCGCGCCGCGCGAACTGACGGACGCCGAGATCGAGGACGTCATCGATCGCTTCGCAATTGCTGCCCGAGTGGCAGAAACTGCCGGGTTCAACGGCGTTCAGGTCCATGGCGCGCACGGGTATCTGGTGTCGCAGTTCCTCTCGCCGCGAGTGAACAAGCGGACCGACCGGTGGGGCGGCGACCCGGAACGGCGCATGCGATTCGTGCTCGAGGTCGTGCGCCGGATCCGCGCCGAAGTGACGCCGGGGTTTGCCGTCGGCATCAAGCTGAACTCGGCGGACTTTCAGCGCGGCGGGTTCACCGAAGCGGAATCGCGTTCGGTGGTCGAACAACTCGCGTGTGAACGCATCGATCTCATCGAAATCAGTGGCGGTAGTTATGAATCGCCGGCGATGATGGGCCGTCCCGTGTCGAAGTCGACGAGCACTCGTGCCCGTGAGGCGTACTTCCTCGAATACGCCCAATCCGTACGCGACGTCGCGCGCAACGTCCCGCTGGCCGTCACCGGCGGCTTCCGTTCGCACTCGGCGATGGTCGAAGCAGTGGTGACCGGCGCATGCGACGTCGTCGGGCTCGGTCGGCCGACAACCCTCGCTCCCACCGCTGCGTCCGACATCCTGACCGAACGGCGAACGGCTCTGCACACGCCGCACATCAGTCTCAGCCTCCCCGAACGGGTTTCGGCCATGGCCAGCGTGAAGAGCGTCAACGGCGCGTTGGATCTGCAGTGGCACACCGATCAGCTGCATCGAATGGGCGCGGGTGCGGAGCCCGATCCCGACCGCACGCCGTGGCTCACCGCGGCAACCATGTTCAAACGAAATGGCGTCGACGCATTCCGGAGCAAAAGGAGTTCTACGGTGACCCAGAACGGTAAGTCGCACAAGAAAGACAGCACGCTGCGCAAGTTCAAGTTCGAGCGCGCCGTCGGGCGCTACGTCGCGAACCCGGCCGTTCGCGCACTCGATCGCATCGGAATCCAAACCTCGCTGGCAACCGAACTCGAAACGATCGGCCGCAAGACCGGGCAGGCCCGGCGCGTGCCGGTCGCGGCGTCGTTCGACGCAGCCGGCGCCTGGGTGATCTCCCAGCACGGCACGCGTTCAGGCTGGGGTATCAACATCGGCGCCAACCCGCAGGTGCGTATCCGGCAGGGCGATCGGTGGCGTACCGGCACCGCTGTCTTCCAGCACGACGACGACGTTGTCGCGCGGGCGCAGACGTTTTCGTCGAATCCGATCCTCGGAAGATTGAGTGCCGCGACGTTCCGCGCTCTGCAGAGCACGCCGATTTCGGTGCGAATCACCTTTACCGACAACAGCTGACTCAGTGCGTGGGTAACACGCAGGCAGTGTCGAGGCCCAGCACTCGGTTGAGTCGGCCGAAAGCCAGCCAGGATCCCAGACACATGCTCAGTTCGACCACTTCACGCTGGTCGTAGACGGCGAGCATGCGGGCCCAGAAGTCGTCGTCGATGTTGTGGTGGTCGAGTGCGTACAACTCGGCGTACTCGGCCGCCAGCCTGGTGCGGTCGTCGAAGGCATCGGTGGTGCGCCACTCGCGCACGGCCTGGTCGAATGTGACCTCCACCTTGACGCCGTCCCGTTCGGTTCGCCAGTCCTGGCAGAAGATGCAGCCGTTGATCTGCGCGATCCGCAGACGCGCCGCTTCGAATTCCCGTAGCCCGAGAGTCGAATCGGAGTAGACCTTCAGCGACAGCTTTGCTGCCGCGCCGCCGATGCCCGGGACCATGTCGCCCCAAACGTAGGAGATCGGGTCTTTGCCTTGGGGGACATCGATGATCATGCTGGTGCCATCCTCGCGAGTTTGCCGACCGCGGGGGTCAGCGGGACATCCAATGCGTCGTAGAGGCCGGGTCCGGCGGCCCGCAGCCAGCCGATGGCGTTGACCAATCTGCCTACCGCGGTGGCATTTCCGCCCGCCGCCTTGTTGCCGCCCTCGTCGGTCGCGGTGACGGCGATCTCGATGCGCGGACGCCCTTCGATGATCACCTTGTGCACGCCGTCGCCGCCGTCGGGCGGCAATGGCCAATCCGGCGCGCACGCGGGGTGGATCCGGGTGATGTGCTCGATGACGATCAGCGGCTCACCCCCGACAATGCCTTGAACTTCGAACCACAGCGCGCCCTGGGTGCCCGCTTCGAACGTGCCCATCTGCGCGGTCTCGATCGTCGTCTCGAGTGGCCGCCGGAGCAGCGTTTCGCGAATCTCGTCGACTTCGACGCCGAGCGCTCTGGCAATGAGTCGAATCTGGCCGCCCCACACCATCGTTGGAATGGACGGTGCGACCATCGGCGGCAGGTAGTCGAGCGGTTGCCCCATGCCGACGAGATATCGCACCGAATCGGGCTGGTCGTAAGTCGCGTAATCGAAAATCTCCTGGCACCGAACCTGATCGACCGTCGACGCCAGACCGGTCGCGAGAATCGGCAAAACGTCGTTGCCCCAGCCGGGGTCGACGCCCGACACGAAGAGTGATCCGCCACCCTCGGCGATGGCGGCCAGAATCGGCTCCCGAAGTTCCGGGGGAGCCGACCGAGGGTCGTACAACGCGTAAATCGACGGCGTGACCACGGTGGCGCCCGCGCGAATTGCCCTGCAAATGTCGGTCAGCGCCTCGTCGGGACGGATGTCCCCGGAAGCGGCATACACAACGGCTTCCGCGCCGGACAGCGCGGCGTCTATGTCGGCGCTGCCTGTGACGCCGAGCGTACGGTCGAGATCCGCGAGGTCCCCGGCATCTCGACCGACTTTGGCAAGGTTGTGCACGATCACCGCGACAAGGTCCATGTCGGGATGTGCATCGACCGCGCGGATCGCCGCCCGACCGACATTTCCCGTTCCCCACACGACTGTTCGGACCGGATTCTGCGTGCCCATACTTCGCACGATATAGAACACGTTCCAGTTTTTAAAGGGGTCCGGACAGCGAACTTGGGCGACCGTTCAACTTGTTCGCCGCATATCCGTGACGGGCCGATACGGAAGTGCAAGAATTCGACGAGATTGCGGAACGCCACACAAAGGACACGTGATGCGGCGAAATCGGCTCGTAGCCCCCCTTTTTGTCATCCTGCTGATCCTCACGGCGTGCTCGAGTGACGACTCCGACGACGAGTCCGCCGGCGAGTCCGGCCCGACACAGGACGGCTCCTTCACGCCACTGGTCGTGACGACACTCAATCCGGAACCGATTCCGGTCAAAGGCAGCGACGGCAAAGTTCATGTCAGTTACGAACTCGCCGTTCTCAATACGGCACCGCGCGAGGCCACGATCACCCGCATCGACACGTTGGCAGACGGGCCGGAGGGTAAGGTCGTCGCGACGATCGAGGGCGACGAGGTCGTCGCGAGATCGGTGATCGTAGGTGACTACAAGCTGCCGCCGGTTCCTGCAACGACGATCCCGGCAGGGCGCACGATGCTCTTCGTCATCGACGACGCGTACAGCGAGCGTTCGGCCGTTCCTGCCACGGTGGTCAACCGGCTCTCCGCGACGTTCGCGCCGCTCCCGCCGAATCAGGCACCGTTCACGACCGCCTTCGAAGACTTGTCGACGCAGGACGGACCCGTCATTACGACCAGTTCGAAAGAGCCGGTCGTTCTCGGTCCACCGCTGACCGGATCCGACTGGATCGCGTTCAACGCCTGCTGCTCGCTGTCGGCTCACCGTGGGGCGCTCGTTCCCCTGGGCGGCCGCATCAATGCCGGCGAGCGGTACGCGATCGACTGGTTCAAATCGGACTTGACCGTCAAACCCCTCTACGACGAGCAGGGCGGATTGGGATCCTTCCGTGGCGACCGCACTCGCAACGAGAGTTTTCTGGCGTTCGGGCAACCGATTCTTGCCGTGGCCGACGGAACGGTTGTCACGGCGGTCGGCGACGTCGCCGATGGCGTGCCGCTGGTGATACCCGACAATCTGAAAGTTGCCGACCTCGGCGGAAATCGAGTGGTGATAGACATCGGTGACGGGCAATACGCGTTCTACGCTCACATCGAGCAGGGCTCGGTGACGGTGAAGCCCGGGGACAAGGTCACCAAGGGTCAGGAGATCGCGCGCCTGGGTAACACCGGCAGTACGACGGAGGCGCATCTGCACTTTCAGGTGATGGCAGGTCCGCAACCCCTTACCGCAATGAATCTGCCGTTCGAGATCGAGAAGTTCGACCTCCTGGGCACGGGTGACCCCGCCGGTTTCATTCCTGCGCCGGACGCCGGACCGCGCACCGACGAACTGCCACTCATCAGCAGCGTGATCAGTTTTCCATGATCAGGTGGACCCGGATGTGACCCAGGTCGATCACGCCGACCGTCACGTTCTGCCCGGCCGCCTCGTCCAATTGGCATGACTATGAGAGTTGCGGTTGCCGGCGGAACCGGATTGACGGGCCGCCACGTTGTGGCAGAACTCGAGCGGGCGGGGCACGAACCCGTCGTCCTGTCCCGAGCCGCGGGCGTGGACCTGACCGACGGTTCCGGGCTCGACGCTGCGCTCGCGGCTGCGGATGCGATCGTCGACGTCACCAACATCGCCACCCAGAAGCGTTCCACGGCAGTCGATTTCTTCGGCACGGTCGGACGAACCCTGCTGAGCGGAGCCGAACGTGCGAAGGTACGGCGCATCGTGTCACTGTCGATCATCGGGATCGATGACGTCGACAGCGGCTATTACGAAGGAAAGCGGGTCCAGGAAGACGTTCTCCGCAACGGGTCGGTTCCCTGGACGATCCTGCGCGCCGCGCAGTTCCACGAATTCACCGACCAGGTCCTGGGTTTCGTTCCCGGACCGGTCGCGGTGGTACCGAAGATGCTGAGCCAACCGATCGCCGTGCGCGAGGTGGCAGCGGCGCTCGTCGCGCGCCTGGACGACTCCGGCTCCGCAATGGCGACCGAAATAGCCGGTCCCAAGCCTGAATTCCAACCGGACCTCGCGCGGCGACTCCTTCGCGCGCGTGGATCGCGCCGTCTGGTGTTGCCGGTGCGGATGCCCGGCGAGGCTGGGAAAGCAATGGTCGGGGGAGCCCTGCTACCGAAGCACGAGTTCGTGCAGGGCGTCCAGACGTTCGACGAGTGGCTGGCCGAGCGGACCCGTGTCTAGTCGACTTCCTGCGCCAATTTGAGCAGGGTCTCGAGCTCCTCGACGAGGTAGCGCGCGACTACGTCGATATCCGGCATCAACTCACGGCAGGCGATCAGGCCGAAGTGCAGTTCGCCGCCGTAGCTGTTGACCGTGATGTTGAAGCCCTGACCGTCTACGACGACCGAAACCGGATAGTTGGCAACCATTCTCGCGCCGGCGAGGTACACGTCGACGTTCGGTCCGGGGACGTTGGAGATGACGAGGTTGTAGGGCGGAATCCGATGCGGCAGGCCCATGGCGAAAGCCACCCGTGCCGCACGCGCGACGAGTGCAGGCGGTGCGAAGTCGGTGACGTTCTCGACCAGCCCCTCCGGGATGGCCGCTTGCTGCGCCTTGGCAACCTTGGTTGCCTGGTGCACACGGGTGAGACGGTCGACGGGGTCATCGAGGTCGGTCGGCAGTGCGGCGAGCATTGCCGAAACCTTGTTGCCGAGTTTGGATTTGCTGGCTTCGTCGCGGACCGACACGGGAATCATAGCGACCAAGGGGGTTTCGGGCAGGGCGTCGTGATCGATGAGCCAGTGGCGAACGGCACCGGCGGACATCGCCATCACGACGTCGTTGACCGACATTCCGAAGGCGTTCTTGACCGTCTTGACGTCGGCCAGGGACACGCTGCCGATCGCGAAGCGGCGATGCAAGGTCACCTCGGCGTTGAAAGGCGTGCGGGGAGCGAGGCCCGGTGCCGTCGCGATGACGTCGCCGTCACGGTGCTTGCGACCGAGCACAGCGCCGACGTAGGGCTTGACGTAGCTGCCGATGAGGGGGAGCGAGCGGCCGAGCGACGACGCGATTCGGACGGCACTGGCAGGCCGCGAAGCGATCGACGTCGCAGCGCGGGTGAGCATCGCGGCTGCGCTCGGCGGTGCGTCCGGAGTGAAATCCGGTGCGGGCGGCAGCTTTTTGCCCTCGGGGGTGAGGTCGAGCAGCACCGTCATGAGTTCGGCACCCGATACGCCGTCGATCGCCGCGTGGTGCATCTTCGTGTAGACCGCGAGTCTGCCGCCGGCCAGTCCGGAGATCAGGTACGCCTCCCAGAGTGGGCGGCTGCGGTCGAGCGGCCGCGCGTGCAGCCTGCTGACCTGTTCTGTGAGCTGGGCATCGGAACCTGGTGCGGGCAGCGAGATTTCGCGAACGTGAAACTCGATGTCGAAGTTCTCGTCGTCCACCCAATACGGCTGATCAAGACCGAGTGGAACATAGCGCAGCCGCTGGCGTAGCAGCGGAATGAGCGGCGCACGGTCGTTCATCAGGTTGGTGAGCGTCGCGAGATCGAGCGGTTGTGCTGCTGTGCTCGGATCGAGGATGCAGACACCACCCACGTGACCGGTCGAGTTGTGGGTCTCGAGCGTCAGGAAGGCGGCGTCGAGCCCGGAAAGTTGTTTCATGACAGTCCTCTGGATGGGTGTGGATCGATGTGCTGGTTCGTCGCGCCGACGAGACGAATTGCCAACTCGGGGTATAGCTTTGCGACCGATTCGGGCTTCTTGTAGCTGCCGCCGGGAAACCATCGGCAGATATCGACACAGAGCGAGAGGATCGCGAGGGTGACGCCTTCTGCGTCCGGAACCGTGAACGATCCGTCCGCGATACCGGCGTCGACGATCGTCCGCACCACGCGGATGACGTCCCTGCGCAGACGTGCAACCTTGCGCAGATGTTCGGGTGAAAGTCCCGTCAACTCATACTCGACGACGCGTGAACGCGCGTGATGAGTTGCGTGAATGCGGGCGAGTTCGCCGACGACGGCACGCAGCCGATCGGCGGGTGATTCGGATGGGTCGTCGACGTCCCGCAGCCACTCGAGGGTCAACTGATGACCCTCGTATGCGATGACGAAGAGCAGCTCTTCCTTCGATCTGTAGTGCGGATACATCGCGGCCGCGCTCAGCCCGAGCCGGGCGGCGATGTCACGGGTCGTCGTTCCGCCGTAACCGTTTTCGGCGAATGCCTCGATCGCCGCAGCCCTGATTCGCGCAGCGGCCTTGGAGCTGCTGACGATGGGTGCGGTCGCGGTCACAGCACAATAATAAGCAATTGCTTAGGAAATAAGCAAGAGCTTATTTTTTTGACCGGGGGCACGCTTACGAACGGATTGCGCAGTCTGTACGTTTCGTTTCACGAAGAAGGGTCGGCCTCGGGGCCGGAGCGGAGTGGCGGCCCAGTACGCGCTCGACGCCGTTGTGGACAGGATTACGAGTCACGGTCGGAAGACCGTAAAGAAAACGTAAGCAGGTGTCGGCAAGCTGAAGACACAAGAGAGCAAGTCCTTCAGGACAGTCGAAAGGAACCCCGTGCGCACATTCAAACTCCAGGTCCAGACCACCGTCGACGGCTATATGGCAGGCCCGAACGGCGAGATGGACTGGATGACGTTTCCATGGTCCGACGATCTCAGCGCGTACGCCGAAGGCATCAGCAAATCCGTCGACTGCATCGTGCTGGGCCGCAAGTTGGCCGAGGGATTCATTCCCGCATGGGAGTCCCAGCCTGAAGGCGAGGACCAAGCTTCGATCGACTGGATGAACAACACGCCCAAGGTGGTGGTGTCGAACACCCTTACCGAGTCGCCGTGGCAGAACGCCGTCGTCGCAGGTGGCGATCTAGTCGAGACGATCACCGAGCTGAAGTCGCGACCGGGCGGCGACCTGATTGCATACGGCGGCGGCACCTTCGTCGCGGACCTCATTGCGAACGGCCTACTCGACGAGCTCCACCTATTCGTCAACCCCACCGCGATCGGCGCAGGCATGCCCGTGTTTCCAGCCGGCGCCTACGCACCGCTGCAGCGCGTGAACGCGACGGCCACCGAATGCGGAATCACCGTCCTGCACTACGCGCCGAAGCGGCCCTGAGTGTCAGGTCGTCGGCCGCGGAGCCATGCCCGTGCGCGTGTAGTACTGGTGCGTTTCGTGATGCACAGGGCAGATGCAGGTCCGTTCCAGATGCTTGGCGGCTGTGGCCGTACAGAAGCGAATACCCAGCGCATCGTGGGCATCGAGCTCATGTGCGCAGGCTGGACACGACGCGGACGAGTCCGCGACAGCAGGGGAATCGGCAACACTCGGTTGGTCCGGCATGTCGGCGCTCCAGTTCTCGACCTGCAATTCAGGCCGATCGGGCGCCGAGGATGACATGGCTTGGCAGCGCATATTCGAAGAACCCTCGACTCTGTCGACACTACGCGCACGTGAACGGCACAGGTATGCCGCGACTAGTTCCGGGAGTGAATGGGTACCGCTTCACATATGAGTTCCAACGACACCAGACCGAACGCAGTTCGCAATCAAGCGCTCGAGCACGCTGAGTCGGCGCGCGAAAAGATGACCGAGCGGCGGGAGCACCAGTCGTCGGGTCTTGGCGGGTGGGTCACTCAGCGCGCCGGCGAATGGTCGCTCGACGGACCGGACGAGAAGGCGATGCAACGTCAGAAGTTCTTCTGGAACGCCCTCATCGATTACTGGTTCCGGATGGAGATGGACGGGTGGGAGAACATTCCGAAGCAGCCGGTGCTGCTCGTCGGGATCCATTCGGGTGCGCCTTTCGTTTGGGATGCATGGACCGTCGGCGTGCAGTGGTGGCGCCGCTACGGTCAGGACCGCCCACTGCACGGCACTGCGCACGACGCGTTGATGGCAATTCCCGGCATCGGTAAATACTTCCGCTCCATGGGTGTCCTTCCTGCCGCGCCCGACTCCATCGCTACCGCCCTCGCCGAGGGCCGCGACGTCGCGGTGTGGCCGGGTGGCGAGGTCGATTCCCTGCGGCCATGGAGCGAGCGCGATCGCGCGACCCTGGCGGGTCGAAAGGGCTTCGTGAAGATGGCAATTCGCTGCGGTGTTCCGATCGTTCCGATCGCCACCGTCGGCGGTGCCGATGCAATGCCGGTCCTCATTCGTGGCGACCGATTGTCCCGAATGTTGCGCTTGGACAAGATCTTCCGACTGAAGGTATTCCCACTGGCCATATCGCTGCCGTGGGGGATCGCGCCTGCCGCTTTGCCACAGCTTCCGTTGCCCGCGAAGATCCGCACGCGGTTCATGCCGCCGGTGGAGATCGAATCCAACCCGGACCTTGCCGACGACGAGACATACGTCGATCAGAAGTACCGGGAAGTGGAATCGCGGATTCAGGAGGGGATGGACGCGCTCGCACGCAAACGCGCCCTGCCGCTCTTCGGCTGATAGCTCAGCGGCATCCCGGAACACTCACTGCGCCGCAAGTCTCGTCGTTCGATATCTTGAACCCGAAGTTTGGCGCACCGCGTCGATCGACGCGCTGGGAAATGGGGATGCTTTGCCACCGAATCGCTCGTTCCTCTCGCGAATCGCCAGAACGGCCGCTCATGGCGTCGAGCAATTCGCCGGGCGCACCTTGGACCTGCTCGACCCCGAGCAGGACGCCCACCGCGAAGACGTCGATGCGAAAGTCGCAGCGGTGCAGGACGCGCAGCGAGCGGCGCTACGAGTCCGCGACGTCGATCTCGCGACCCGGCTTGCCGAAGTCGAGCAGTACCTCCGCGAGCACCAGAGGCGGCGCGACGATGCGCTGGTGCCTACCAACCGGGATCGCGGCGCTGCCAACGCAACCGTCGAGGACATTCGGAAGAATCTGCTCGCGCACACACCGCGCCCCGATCCCGCCGACCGCGCCTGAACGATCCTTCACAGCGATGCGCAACAAATGGTTGCGCATCGCTATCTCATCGGTTACCGTCATATGCAACCAAACGTTGCAGATGAAGGGGACACCATGGAGTACGGAAGCATCTACCGCGAGATCTATGTCGACGCGTCACCCGAGATCGTTTTCGACGTCGTGAGCAGCCCCGAGCACATGCGGGAGTGGTGGCCGGACGAGGCGGATTTCGAGCCGATTCCCGGTTCGGTCGGCGAAATCTCCTGGGGCAACAGGGCGACAGCCGAAGCGCAGATCGTGCCGATCACCGTGGTAGAAGCGAAACCGCACACGCTGTTCTCCTTTCGCTGGATCTATCCGGAAGACGACGCCGCGAAGGCAGGCAACTCGTTGCTCGTGACCTTCGAACTCGTCGCCTCGGGCGGGGGCACCACGATCCGGATGACCGAGACGGGCTTCCGCGAAAAGGGCTGGGAAATAGCCGTTCTCGAAGAGCAGTACAACGAACATGTCCAGGGCTGGAACACCTACATTCCGCGCCTCGGCGAATACGTCGAGCGTTTGGTGTCGACGAAGTGACTGCTGCCATCGACGACGACCTCTGGTCGGCGATCGGGGACCCGACCAGACGGCGAATGCTCGACTTGCTGCTGACAGACGGTGGCGGAACGGCGACCACTCTGAGCGAGCAACTGCCCGTGACGAGGCAAGCCGTCGCAAAGCATCTGGGCGTCCTCGACCGGGTCGGATTGGTACACGTCACTCCCTCGGGAAGGGAGATGCGATACCAAGTGGACGACGCGCAACTAGCGCGCGCGGTAGCGCAACTTGCCGCAGTCGGTGCCACCTGGGATGCCAGGTTGCAACGCATCAAGCGGCTTGCCGAAGCGATTGCGCGAGCCAAAGACAACAAACCGACGTAGAAGCCTGACCCAGCATTACTACAGAAGGCGGGACGCCCTATGCGTCCCGCCGCGCACAACGCTGCCCGCAACCTTGAATTTCACGCTGGCACAGAAGTTTCCGATTTGCACCCAATACAGGAAGAGGCAAGACAATGGTAGATATCCTGCACCGAGTTGGCATCGAAGCGTCCGTCGACGAGGTCTACACAGCGCTGACCACGATCGACGGTCTGTCGGGCTGGTGGACCGACGACACGAGCGGCGACACGAATGTCGGCGGCGTACTCGAATTCCGCTTCGAATTGGGCGGTTTCGACATGGAGATCCAGACTCTCGAGCCGGCCGAACGCGTGCTGTGGCAGGTCGTCGACGGCCCCGAGGAATGGATCGGGACCAAGGTGAGCTTCGACCTGCGGCAGGAGGGCGACTACGCGATGGTGAACTTCAAGCACGAAGGCTGGAGGGAACCGGTCGAGTTCATGCACCACTGCAGCACGAAGTGGGCAGTCTTTCTGTTGAGCCTGAAGTCCTTGGTAGAGGACGGCAAAGGCCAGCCCGCCCCGCGCGACGTCAAGATCGACAACTTCAACTGACGTCGCCGGGCGACTAGGGACGGCGAGCGAAATGGACCGTTTTGGCAACCAACAGAAACACGTCTGCACGGTTGTCGATTCCTGCTGGGTCCGCCGGGTCCAGCAGTCGGTCCAACGTCGCGAGGTCGTCGGCGGCCAGGTAGTCCGCCAGGACTTGACGCTGCCGCTCGAGCGAATCCCGCAGCCAGCGACGCGGTTCGGCGCCGAGCGGAGCCGGACGGTCCACCAGGAAGCTCTGACTGTGCGCGTCGGCGAGACCCGCATCGCGCAACATAGCCGGCCAATCTTCGGCAACGGCAACCGATTCCGGCAGCTCGTCGCGCATGTGGTTGAAACGATCGGTGACGGCGGCGTCCAATCGAAAGAGGAGCCCCGGGCGTCCGAATCCGACATCCCGCGGCAGGAATCGCGGTGCCAACCCGCCCTCGGCAATTGCCAGAACGCCGCCGGGCCGCAGCCGTCCGGCCAGCTGGGTGAGAGCGCCGAGTTGATCACCGACGTGATGGATGACCTGCGCCGACCACACAAGGTCTGCGTCAGGCAAATCGGGGAGGTCGGCGGGGAACTCCGCCACCCTCGTCGTCAACTGCACGCCGAGCCGCGCCGCACGCTTTTCGGCGCGTGCGAGCAATTCGGGTGATCCGTCGACCGCGACCACCTCTGATGCGGGAAAGCGTTGTGCCATTTCGCACGCCGCAACCCCGGGTCCGCTCCCGACATCGAGGATGCGGCCCGGGGTCTGGCCCTCGAATCTGGCCAGCGCTCCTCGAACGTAGGGGAGATGCGCTTCGCCCTCCAGTTCGAGGAGGTCGGCCATCGCCGCCCAGTCGAAGTCGACGTGGTCATGCGTGTGGCTGTGGCTGTGGCTGTGGTTCACAGCTCGACAATGCGGGTACGCGCAGCAAAACGACAAGTTCTGTTGCTGTTTCGGCAACAGTAGAGGCAAGGAGAAGACGATGTTCACCGATCCGGAGATCGCCACTCGCGAGCAATGGCTCGCCGCTCGGCGTGACCTCCTGACAGCGGAGAAGGAACTCACACGCCAGCGCGACAAGGTCAACGCCGCGCGACGGGCGCTGCCGATGGTCGAGATAGACAAGGACTACACGTTCGAGGGTCCCGCAGGCCGCGCAACGCTCTTGGACCTGTTCGAGGACCGGGGCCAGCTTTTGGTGTACCACTTCATGTTCGAGCCCGACGCCGAGCAAGGTTGCGAGGCTTGCACGTTCACGATGGAGAACGTGGGACATCTGAGTCACCTGCACGCAAGAGACACTTCCCTGGCAGCGGTGTCGCGGGCGCCGCTCGAGAAGCTCGAGCGCTACCGGGAGCGGCTGGGGTGGACGTTCCCGTGGTACTCGTCGCGGGGCAGCGACTTCAACTACGACTTCCACGTCACCCTCGACGCAGCGGTCACACCAGTCGAATACAACTACAAGGACGCCGACGAGCTCGAACGGCTCGATGCGGCGTGGAAAGGCTGGTCGGGCGAGGAGCACGGCGTGAGTGCGTTCCTCCGTCACGACGAGCGAATCTTCCACACCTACTCGGCCTACGGGCGTGCTACCGAGGTCCTGATGGGCACCTATCACTGGCTCGACCTCACAGCCCGCGGGCGCCAGGAAGACTGGGAACTACAGCCTCGGCGCAGCGACGGGCCCGCCATGCACTGGCTGCGCAGGCACGACGAGTACCAGTGATCCGATCCCTCAGGCCCAGGCGGCTCGCTTATCCCCGACTTTGCCGATGACGTCAAGGGGAGAAGTCCCCACCCCTGTGGGGGGTGGTTTGACGGTCGCGCGGTTGCGAATCTGATTGGGCGAGGTTTTCGACATCTCGTTCAACTCACTTCGAGCCCATTCAGGACATCCCATGAAAATCAGCTCTGCCAGTGCCTGCGGAATTGCGGCGGCCGCCGTCGCAACGATGTTCCTAGCCGCCTGTTCGAATTCCGCAGATGCGAGTTCGGGCGCTTCTGCGGAAGACCAGATCAAGGCGACCGTCGAGGCTTTCGAAACTGCGTTCAACTCCGCGGACGCGGAGGACTACCTAGCGCAGGTGTGTGCCGAACAGGCAAAGCAGGAGACGGTGGAGACGGTCGAGCAACAACTACTCTTCGCAAAGGCATTCGCTGGAAAGGTCACGTTCGAGATCACGAACATCCAAGTCGACGGCGAAACCGCTCAGGGTGACCTACTGGTGACGGTCTCCAGCCCGGACGCGTCGAGCGATGACCCATCGGATTCTACGAAGTTCATTCGCGAGGACGGCAAGTGGAAGCTTTGCGAGCCCGAGAGCGGCATGATGCCCATGGAGTAGAGGCGTTCGCATTCCGTTATCGGTATGCGTCAAGTCGCGAGGTTCACGCGCAGGTGAGCCAGAATCAGCCCAAGGGGGAGTAGTTGCGGCGCCCGCCTGCCAAGAGACTTCTTCTATGAATGCTTACTTACGTAGGGCGCCGTGGTGGACCCTGTCGGTATTGCACGGGTTCTACTTCGCCGCCGTGATGGCCGTGCTCTGGCCGATCATCGGCCCGGGCGACTCGTCGGAACCGATGGCCGTCTTTGTTGTCGCCATCGTGAGTGGGCTGATCTTCGGTGCAATCATGGGGCCCCTGTCCGCGCGGCAATGGGCCTCGCTCGCCGCAGTCGTCGGCCCATTGTCGGACAACGACTTTCGGACTGTCAGCCGCGCTGCGTGGCGGGGACCGATACCGACGGACGACGCCATCCGCGTGCCGGCGTTGGCGATGGCAACGTGGCGGGCAAGCCGTACGCGGCCGACGGTGATACTCGCACTGGCCGTTCTCGAACTCGCGTTGGCATTGTCGTATGCCGTGCAAGCACCGGATCACACGGCGCAAACCGTGTTGTTCGGCGGTATGTCGGCACTCTTCTTCTGGAATTACTGGTACGCACTCCGGTTACGGCGCCGCGTCGAACTGTTGAAACTCGGCGGACGCGTTCACAGCTGAGCGGAAACGGAGACGTTGTCGCTTAAGCTGCAGGCGTGCCGGTCAATCGGAGCCGCAGGGCCACCGCCGCCCGCAGACGCAAACGCCGGATGGATCGCGTCGAACACGATCTGAGCGATGCGCAATGGGCCGCGCTGAAGGGTCTGTGGGGCGGTTGCGCGTACTGCGGTGCGACCGACCGCCCGCTGCAACGCGATTGCGTCCTGGCGATCTCCCGCGGCGGTCGCTACACGCTCGGCAACATCGCGCCTGCCTGCGGACCGTGCAACGCCAGTAAGTGCAACGACGAGGTCACCGGTTGGCTACGCCGAAAGCGACTCGACGAGCGTGCTTTCCTGATCCGGCACATCGAGGTCCGGGCCGAACTCGCGGCGCAGTTTCCCTCGGCGTAGCAGCGGCTACCTCTTGATTGCGGTGACGAGCAAGTACTCCGCCTCGTACGCTGTCCGGCCGGATTCGGTGGACGCGTTCCAGCGGGTGAGCATGGCCAGAAAGTCGCGATCGAGCTGGGCAACGCGCTCGGGTTGGTCCTTGTTGAACCCGTACACCGAGATCGTCGGACCGTAGTTGCGCTTCCAGTACTCGCGGAACTCCTCCGGGCTCACGCAATGATCGATCAACACCTTCTGGCGCTCCATCCGCAGTCCGGTTACGTTGTCGCCGAACAGCTCCCGGACGTGTGCCTCATTGCCCCAGAGAGGTGGGGGACTGGCACCGACCGGCGGCGGCGGTGCGTACGGCTTCAGCGTCGACAGCAGGTTCCCGATAAAACCTTCGGGGGTCCAGTTGATCATGCCGATCGTCCCGCCGGGACGAACTACTCGAACGAGTTCATCGGCCGTTGCCTGATGATGTGGTGCGAACATTGCACCGACGCACGACATAACCACGTCAAAACAGTTGTCCGCGAACGGCAAAGCCTCAGCGTCGGCTTCCAGCCACTCGAGTGCGACCCCGCGCCGAGCGGCGATTTTCTGTCCCGCAGTCAGCAGTTCCGGTGTGAGGTCGCTCGCAGTGACGATGGCGCCGGCCGCAGCCGCGGGAATGGCCGCGTTGCCGGATCCGGCACCGACGTCCAGTACCCGATCTCCCCGGCGGACTCCGCATGCCTGCACCAATTCGGGTCCGAGCGCCGGAATCAGTTCCGCAGCAACAGCGGGATAATCGCCCGAAGCCCATAGCGCCCGGTGCTTGGCCTTGAGTTGACGGTCGGCCTCGCGGTCCGCCGGCGACCTGTGATCGTTGACAATGCTCATCGAAAGGCTCCCTGTTCATTGCGTTCTCGAACGCATCCTGACCAGACAACGATCGGTCACGCCGCGCAGGTCGGGCATCGGGAAAACATCCCTATTTTGCGGTGTACGGCCGCCGAGCAGGTGGTTCGACTCAGCTCAGGATGCCGGCCTCTCTGGCCCGGCGCACTGCGTCGCGGCGTCCTGTGACTTGTAGCTTCGTCAGGATTGCAGACACGTGATGATCGACCGTCTTTACCGAAAGGTAAAGACGCTCAGCCAATTCGGCGTTCGTGAGACCGTCTTCGAGAAGCCGAAGGACTTCGATCTGGCGCGTCGTAAGCCCCGCCGGATTGGCAAGTGTCGTCGCCCGTCGAGGCGCGGGTACGACCCTCGTACCTTGCGAGCGCAAGTCGTATCGCACCTTTGCCGCGACGGCGTCCGCGCCGAGCCGATCGAGGATGTCGAGTGCGCGCCGGGTCTGTGTCGAGTCGCCCGAGTCGACCATCGCCAGCGCGGCGTCGTACGGCGTCGACAACTCGTCGAAGGCCTGCGCTGCGGCCATGTGGTGTCCGTCGACAAGCAGTCGATACGGCGCCGCCAACGATTCCGTGTCGACTGCGCCACCGAGTCGGTGCAGCCACATAGCCAGCTCGCCGCGTGCCCATTCGAGCCCAACGATCGGCGCCTCGCGCAGCAGCGAGCGACATCGCTCGAGACGATCGTCCGGCACACCGGTCAGCCACGACTTCTCGACGATCGCCGACGCCACCGGAAGGGTCCGCACCGGCTCGCCGAAGCGGTTCGCGAGCCGCCACGCTTCGTCGAGTGCGCCGAGGTCGTCCCCGTTGCGACGCAGTGAGACCACCGCCCGGATCAGCAGCGGCCACGTGCGCGCGAGGGGGGCGCTGGGTTTGCCCAACACCGAGTCGGAGTCGGCAAGCGCACCCTCCCAGTCGCCGGTGAGCATCTTGAGGCGGCTACGCGAACCCAGTTGAACGACATGGCACACCGGCAAATCGTGCTCGACCATCAGCGGGATGCAGAAGTCGAGCAGTTCGGTCGCAAGCCCGAGGCGGCGCTGCTCGACGTCGAAATAGCTCAGGTTGGTGTAGCCGCTCGAGTAGATCTCATCGATGTGACGCGGCCCGGCACTGAGGATCTCGAGCAGGTCGGCACGAGCGATCTGCCGCCCGGCGAGCACGTCGCAAAACCCTTCGATGAGGTCGACTCGCACCAGAAGCATCGGATCGTTTGCCTTGCGGCCAATTTCGCGGGCGCGCAGGAGCAACTGGCGCGCCGTATCCAGTTGCGTGGACTGGACGGCGAGGAACGCCTGAAACGCAAAGGCGTGACCCAACTGTGTCAACGTCGGAGGTTCCGCTGATTCGCTGCGGTGATCGAGGACGGATATCGCAGCAGTGACAAGATCGTCAGCCAGGGCGCGGTTGGCGTTGTACCACTCGTACACAGCCAACGCGTGGTAGTCGGCGCTCAGGGCAACGTCTGCACTCATCGCCTCCCGGAGGAGTTTGGCGCGTCGGCACGCGTCGATTGCGTCGTCGAGGCGGTCGGTGAGGTAGTACTCGGCGGCGAGGAGTTCCAGGAGTTCTGCTTCCGTTGTCGCGGGTAAGCCACCCTGCGCCAACGCGATTCGAAAGAACTCGGCTGCCTGGGTGTGCGCTCCCGAACGCGTCGCCGCCCGACCGGCGGCTGCCGCGGCGGTGGTGATCAATCGGCGGTCTCCCGCGCCGAGCGCGTGATGGGTGATGATCGCCGGATCGGGATGCGACGCCGCGTGATGCGCGTCGATGAACCGCCGGTGCAGAGCCGGCTCGGCGCCCGGCGGGATGACGCTCGTGACCGCCAGGCGACAGAGGTCGTGGCGAAATGCCACCCCACGAGCGTCACGCTTGATGAGCTTCGCGTCGTCGAGCGCTCGCAGGGCGGGCAGCGAAACGCCGAGGTCGGTGAGTAGGTGATCCGCGATCGAGCCCGGTGCACAGGTGAGCAAGTTCAGTAGGTCCCACGCACGCCCGTCCAGACCGGCCGTACGGGCAAGAATTGCATCGCGCACGGTGGTCGGGAGGTCGCTCGTGCGGTGGTCGAGCATCTCGCATACGAAGAATGCGTTGCCGCCCGTTACCCGGTGAAGCCACGCCGGGTCGACAGCGCGGTTGCCAACCATCGAGGTCACGGCGTCCAGACTCAGCGGAGGGACAGCGAGGGACTGCGCGTGGGACGACCTGGCAACGTCACCGAGCAGGCCTCGCAAGGGGTGCGTCACGCCCACCTCGTCGTCGCGGGCGATACCGATCATCAGCAAATGGGTCTGCGGCGCGCGGCGCAGCAGGAAGCGGAAAAGGTCGATTGTGCCTTGATCGGCCCAGTGCAGATCATCCAGAACGAGCAGCGTCGGCTCCGTCCGCAGTTCGTCGAAGACCGCTGCGAAAATCTCGAAGGGCTGGTCGCCATTGCGTAAGAGAGCCTGAGTCGATCCACTGAAATTGTCTGCGAGGTCGTGGAGCGGGCCGAGCGGTCTCGGTGTCGACAGAGGATCTGCAGCCCCCCAGAGCACGCGCTCGCCATCGAGTGATCGCTCGATGAACGTTTCGACGAACGATGTTTTGCCACTACCGGATTCGCCACACACCAGCACCGCGCCGCCATGGCCGGTGCGGGCCTTGGCTGCCCGCGTCTCGAGCTCGCCGAGTTCGTGCTCACGCTCGGTGAGTATCACGGTGGGGATGCTACCGGCCAGCTGTTCGGTCGACCAGTACATAACCGAAGGGCGATCGGCCGAGGATAGGGTCGTGCCGTGACTCAGTTCAACAACGTTTCCGTGACCAAGCAAGCCAATATCTATTTCGACGGCAAATGCGTCAGCCATTCGATCGAGTTTCCCGACGGTACACGGAAATCGGTAGGGGTAATCTTTCCGTCGACGCTGCTGTTCAATACGGCCGCGCCAGAGATCATGGAAATCAACGCGGGCCGCTGCAAAGTGCGCCACACCGGATCCGAGGAATGGCTCGAGTACTCGGCGGGTCAGTCCTTCGATGTGCCAGGCAATTCCAGCTTCGACATCGAAGTGACCGAAACACTGGACTACGTCTGCCACTACGGCTGACAAGGAGCGCGGCGTGTCGGACCAACCAGAGCTGTTCGGCGGGCGCCACCCGACGAGCCATGAACAGATGACGGGACTGCCCTGGGATGCGTCCTACCAGGACGGTCCGGCACCTTGGGACGTCGGTCCGCAGCCCGCGATTGTGCGCGTTGCCGCTGAAGGTGGAATTACCGGTGCTGTTCTGGACGCAGGTTGCGGAACCGGCGAAAACGCGTTGCACGTGGCCTCACTCGGACTACCCGTGCTCGGAGTCGATGTAGCCGAAACGGCGATTGCGATAGCTCGGCAGAGCGCTATCGACCGCGGACTCGACGCCGAGTTCGCCGTCGCCGATGCGTTGGCTCTCGGACAGTTGCGGCGAGAGTTCGAAACGGTGCTGGACTCCGGGCTGTTCCACACCTTCGACGGCGATGAACGCCTCGAGTACGTGGCCGGCCTCGCCTCGGTGACAGTTCGCGGCGGGATCCTGTACGTGCTGTGCTTCAGCGACTCCGGTCCCGATACCGGTCCACATCCGGTGAGTGCGGACGAGTTGCGTGCCTCGTTCTCGGCAGGTGCCGGTTGGAACGTCGAAGCACTCGCGCCGGACCGAATCCATACGAGATTCCACGAGAACGGCGCGCCAGGGTGGCTGGCAAGGATCAAACGCGTCTAGCGCCGCAAGATTGTCGTACCTGTCGACTATGACTTGTGTATGACTCCTTTGAGCTGGAAGCTGGTCGTCGACACGCAAGATGCAGCGGTTCTCGCGGATTTCTGGGCGGCAGCGCTCGGTTACACAGTGGAGGACCCGAGCACGCTCGTCGGCCAGTTGGTTGCTGCGGGGCACCTCCCCGCTGCCGCGGTGCTCGAACATCGCGGTCGCAAGACTTTTCGCGGATATGCCGCCATACGGCACCCGGACGACCCATTCGACGAGGTCAGCGGCGTGGGCCAGGGACGGCGTGTGCTGTTCCAAGACGTCCCCGAGCCGAAGACGGTGAAGAACCGACTGCACATCGACATCCACGCGGCCGCGGGCGGACTCGAAGAGCTGGTCGCGCGCCTCGAGGGACTCGGTGCCACGAAAGTTCGCGAATTCGACAAGGGCCCAGCCGGGCACTGGTGGGTCATGCAAGATCCCGAGGGCAATGAGTTTTGCGCTGCTTGAGACGCCGGGTGGGTTGACCTGATCCGCATTCCGCGGGCTCACACCGCGGAGTCGGGCGGCTTCAGCATCGGTACGAGGAACTGCCGCGCAATTGCCTCGAGTTGCGCGTCGTCATCGAGATCGACGATGTGGCAGGGGATTGCCAAGAACGAGGCGGAGATTCGCACCATCATCTCTGCAACGAGGTCGACGTCGAGGTCGACCGAGACGTTGCCTGCGCTCTGTTCACGACGGAGTTGGACTGCAAGAAATTGCCGCACTGTCGCAAGCATCCGTCCGTCGTCGCCGATCATGGATCCTGCGAGGAGGTTCGGTTCGGCGGCCAAGAGTCCGCCGATCAGCGGATTGCCGCGAATGGCCCGCAACGAACTCACGAAGCCCAGAACCACGCGATCAGCGGTAGTCCGAGCGTGCGAGATGTCGACGAGGAACTCGTCGAAGTACCGCCGGAACTCCCGCAAGACGACTTGCTCGACCAGCAGGTCTTTGGTTGCGAACCGCCGGTAGACCGTGATTCTGGAGAGGTCGGCGCGACGAGCCACATCCTCCATCGACGAGCGCTGAATTCCCATCCGGCAGAACTGGTCATAGGCGGCATCGAGTAGGCGAGTGCGGGTCTGGTCGCTGACGTCTGCCCCCTCGACGGCGTCGGTGAAAGCACGTTCGAGCAGCGATTTTGCACCCGAAGAAGCCGCGCGAACGGTTGGCGCACTTTCCACGAAACACTCCCGAACAACTCTTGTGATGGCCGACACACCATGCTACTGATGATACGGGGAAACTCAAACTGTTTCATTGCATCATTCCGTTCGAACGACGACAGGAGCAGCGGCGTGGACAGCGTCAATAGGCGAAACGTGTTGAAGGCCGGGGGCGCCTTGGGGGTGCTGGGAGCGTTTGCAGTGGCCACACCGGCAGCGGCTCGGTCACCGTGGACCTGGTCGCCCGCGGGCTCGGTGCTCGGTTCGGGGGACGGCGCCGACCCCCGAACTGTGTGGGACGCCGAAGCGGACCCGCTTGTTGCCTCGCTGCTCGACCGCGGCGACGTCCCGCGGGTGAACGAGCTATTGCGGACGTGGACCAAGAACGGTCAGCCGTTGCCGGATGGTTTGCCGGCGGACCTCCGCGACTTCATGGAGCATGCGAGGCAGCTGCCGCCGTGGACCGATCAGCAAAAGCTCGCGACTGCCTTCAGGTTCAACGAGAAGCGGGGGACCTATCTGGGTGTGCTGTACGGCTTCGCCAGCGGAATGATGAGCACAGTCATCCCCAAGGAGGCGCGCGCGGTCTACTACTCGAAGGGCGGTGCGAACATGAAGGCCCGCATTTCGAAGACCGCGAAGCTCGGTTACGACATCGGGACTCGCAATGCGTACCAACCCGACGGTGAAATGATCGTGACGTGCCTCAAGACCCGGCTGGTCCATGCGGCGGTGCGCCACCTCCTGCCGCAGTCGCCGCACTGGGTAGATGCTGCACCAGAAGACATTCCGATCAGTCAGAACGACATGATGGTCACCTGGCACAGCCTGCCGACGACGGTCATGCGAACGTTGCAGCAGTGGAAGGTGCCGGTCCCGGCTGACGAGTCGAACGCGTTTCTGCACTCCTGGCAACTGAGCGCCCACATGCTCGGCATCGAGGATCAGTACATCCCGGCGTCATGGCAGCAGGCCGATTCCCAGGCAGCTCAGGTGCTCGACCCCATCCTGGCGCCGACGCCCGAAGGCATCAAACTCGCCGACATTCTGCTCGACCTCGGTGCGGGACTCGACCTCACGCTGCTCAGCAGGCCTGTCCTGGGCGCACTCACGCGATTTGCCCTCGGGGATCAGGTCGCCGACTGGCTGCAAATCCCGCGAGAACCAGTGTGGAGTCCGTTGCTGGACGTAGCGTGGGACCCGTATATCGCTGTGCGCGAGGGGATCCTGCCGATGCCGCTGGCCCCGGAGGCGTACTGGACCTTCGACGAAATTCTGCGGCAATTCGTCCTTCTGTATATGTCGGAGTTGCGCCCGATCAGCATCGAAATACCTCAGACCAACCGTCCGCGGTAAGCAATCTGGGCACGAGCGATGAGTTTGCACCGCAAACACGGTCTTACATGGCGAATGCTGAGCACAGACCGAAGGAGAAGCCGTGGCAGACGTGTGGCCGATGGTGCACACCGAACGTGCAGCACTGATCGCCGACCTCGAAACCCTGGACGACGCACAGTGGGACACCCCTTCGCTCTGCGGGGACTGGACCGTGCACGACGTGGTGGCGCACTTGATAAACACGGCCCGCACGACGCGTCTCGGTTTCGTGATGGGGTTGGCGCGGGCACGGTTCGACTTCGATCGGCAGAACGCCGACGGCGTCGCTCGCGAGCGTGGTGCCTCGCCCCAGGAGACGCTGATGCGGCTTCGCCAGGTCGCGTCGCGCACGTCGACGCCGCCCGCCCCGCTCGACACCCGACTCGTCGAGGAGATCATCCACGGTGAGGATGTTCGTCGGCCCCTCGGTCTCTCGCGCTCGTACCCGCTCGACGCGGTGACGAGGGCGTTACGCCTGCAGGTTCGCACCTCGGCGTCGTTCGGCGGCGCCAAAGAACTCGTTGCAGGAATTCGACTGACCGCCACGGATGCCGACGTGTCGATCGGCGACGGGCCGGAGGTGAGGGGCACCGCACTCTCGCTCCTCCTGGCCGTGAGCGGGCGGTCGATCGCTTTGGCCGAGCTGGCGGGTCCGGGGGTGCAGGCACTCGCTCCTGCGAGGTGAGGATTGTCGAGTGGGGCCGTGCTTTCCGCAGTACGGGCATGTCGACGACGTGCCAGGAAACCAGACCCGCCCAGACGACTTCGAAATCTGCCCGGTGGTTCTACTGTGGAGCGCGTGGGCAAAGCAGCGTCGCTGACACGTATCTCGGCCGTGTATTCGGTCGCGTTCGTCGTGGGTTTCTCGTGGCTGACATGGGGTCCGGACACGGGTCGGCTATGGCTCGATTCCTTGATCGCCGATGTGCTCGCAACTCTCGTCGTGTTCGGTGCGAGCCGCTATTACCGCAATTCCAGTTGTTATGACGCGTATTGGAGTGTCCTTCCGCCGCTGTTGACGTTGTACTGGTGGGTGGACAGCAGCCCGGGTACGGACCAGGTCCGGTGTGCACTGATCGCGATGCTCGTGTTCGCGTGGGCGATTCGCCTGACTGGAAATTGGGTCTACGCGTGGCCTGGTCTGCGCCATGAAGATTGGCGGTACCCGCTGCTTCGCGACCGCGCCGGACGGGGAGAGTTCGTCGTAGACCTGATCGCGATCCACCTCGTTCCGACCGGACAGGTTTTTCTGGGCTTGCTCCCGGTCTATGTCGCGGTCACGGCGCCTGCACGCGGATTCAATTGGCTCGACATCGTCGCCTTCGTAGTTGGCTTCGCGGCGGTGGCGCTCGAGTTTGTTGCCGATCTGCAGATGCACCGCTTCACCAGCGAGCGGCAACCAGGGCAGGTCATGTCGAGCGGTCTGTGGAGCTGGTCGCGGCACCCGAATTACTTCGGCGAGGTCGGTTTCTGGTTCGCCCTTGCACTGTTCGGTGTCGCAGCCGCGCCCGCCGAGGCGTGGTGGCTGTTCATCGGCGCGGTCGCAATGCTCGCGATGTTCCTCGGCGCAAGTATTCCGATGATGGAGAAGCGCAGCTTGGAGAGGCGGCCCGATTATCAGACCGTGATCGACCGCGTGCCGCGATTCGTACCCCGTCCGCCCCGGCGAGTCCGAGTGTGAGCCGACCGCGCGTGGTCGTCGCCGGACTCGGCGACAGCGGTCTTCTCACAGCAATTCACCTGGCTCGTCATGCCGACGTGGTCGGCATCTCGGCCAAACCCGGCCTCGTGAGCGGTCAGGAACTCGGCATTCGGCTGACGCGCCCCGACGCCTGGGCCCGCGACTACAGGATCGGCTTCGACAGGTTCCGTCGCCTCGACACGGTCCGCACAGTGCACGGAACCTTGACGGGTCTCGATCTTCCCAATCACGCTGTGTCCGTTCGGCTCGCTGACGATTCGACCGTCGAAGAGGCCTACGACGTCCTCGTCATCTCGACAGGTGTCACCAATGGGTTCTGGCGAACAGCCGATTTCAAATCGATCGGAGACGTCGACGACGACGTGCGCACCGCCCACGAGCGCATTGCCGCAGCGTCGTCAGTGCTGGTGATCGGTGGCGGCGCCGCCGCGGTCAGCAGCGCGGCGAACATTGCCTCGACCTGGCCGACCACTCGCGTCGACCTCTATTACCCTGGCGCACAGGCACTTCCGCGACACCATCCGCGTGTATGGCGAACCGTCAGCCGGCGCCTGCGCGCTCTCGGTGTCGGGCTGCACCCCCAGCACCGCGCAGTCGTTCCTGACGGATTCGACGGCGACGAGATCACCGGCGAACCAGTCCGGTGGACTACGGGCCAGCCGCCCGCGACCGCCGATGCCGTGCTCTGGGCGATCGGTAGGGTGCGGCCGAATACCGACTGGCTGCCGACCGAATTGCTGGACGAGACCGGCTTTGTCCGCGTCGACCCCGACCTACGCGTTCCCGGCCATCCCGGCGTCTTCGCCATCGGGGACGTAGCCGCAACCGACCCGCTGCGAACGTCAGCCCGCAATCGAGCGGATCACCTTCTGGCGCATAACATCCGCGCCGAGCTGGCAGGTCGGCCGCTCCGCATTTACCGGCCACCGCGGACGAGGTGGGGTTCGGTTCTCGGCGCGCAGCCGAACGGATTGCAGGTCTTCGCGCCCAATGGCCGCGCGTTTCGCTTTCCGTCGTGGACGATCGACACCGTGCTACAGCCCTTGATCGTCCGGCTCGGCATCTACCGCGGGGTCCGGCGGCCGAGATCGCCGCTCAGTTGAGCGCGGCGGCGAGCATGCCGGGCACGTACGAACCCGCCGGCATCCGCACGATCACGTTGATCCGGTTTGCCGCGTTGATCAATGCGACCACGGCGACCAGTGCGGCGATCTGGTCGTCGTCGAAATTCTTGCGCACATGCGCCCACGTCTCGTCGGACACTCCGTGATGCGCGTCCGCGAGGCGCGTGCCCTCTTCGGCAAGCGCGAGTGCGGCGCGCTCGGCCTCCGTGAACACCGTGGCTTCGCGCCAAGTGGCGACCAGATTGAGCCGGACCGGGGATTCGTCGGCGGCTGCCGCGTCCTTGGTATGCATGTCGACGCAGTATCCGCAGCCGTTGATCTGGCTCGCCCGGATCTGCACCAATTCTTGCGTCGACTTGGGCAGCGGAGACTGGTCGATGACCTGGGCAACGTTGATGAACCGCTTGGCGAACTTGACGGCGATCGCGTTGTCGAACAAGTTGAATCGGGATTCCATGACTTCGTCCTTACTCGTGGTGGTGTAACTCGACGTACACAAGATGCCGAGGACCCGACGCACGTGACAGGACCGCACTGTGACGTGCGTCATAGTGCGGGGGTGTCACACAACCGTGGGGACCGGCGTCCTATGGGTGACAGGACCGAGCACGAAGCGAAGGAGCAAGCCATGAGTAAGCGGACGGACGCTGCAACCAAGGCGTTCATCGCGCACCGCAACCTGCTCTTCACCGTCGCGTACGAGATGCTCGGTTCGGCCGCAGACGCGGAGGACGTTCTGCAGGAGACCTGGTTGCGTTGGGTCGACGTCGATCTCGCCGAGATTCGCGATCAGCGGGCATACCTGGTGCGGATCGTCACGCGGCAAGCACTTACGCAGTTGCGGACGCTTGGGCGGCGCAAGGAATCGTATGTCGGTCCATGGCTACCCGAGCCGCTGTTGACTGCGCCCGACGTTGCCGAAGACGTAGAGCTGGCCGACAGCGTGTCCATGGCGATGCTGCTCGTTCTGGAGACCCTCGCACCTACTGAGCGCGCGGTGTTCGTCCTGCGCGAAGTGTTCGATCTGGAGTACGACGAGATTGCGGACGCCGTCGACAAGAACCCCGCCGCGGTCCGCCAGATCGCGCACCGGGCACGTGCGCACGTCGCCGCACGCCGACCTCGCGGAACTGTTTCCGCGGCGGCATCGCACGATGCGCTCGAGGCGTTTCAGCGCGCGATCAACACCGGCGACCTACAGGGCCTGCTGAATATCCTGGCTCCGGATGTTGTGCTGCTCGGCGACGGCGGTGGTGTCGTACGTGCGGTGCAGCGGCCCATTGTCGGTGCGGACAAGGTCGCCAGATTGCTCGGGGCAGGGCTGTCCAGACTGGACGGCGCGGCGTCGGCCGAGCCGGCACAGATCAACGGCTGCCCGGCCCTCGTTGTCCGGATCGACGGCTCAATCGACAACGTTGTCGCCCTACGGATCGACGACGGTCTGATCACCGGGCTCTACATCGTTCGCAATCCCGAGAAGATATCGCGAGTGGGCCGCGAAACGACGCTCACACGATGACCTACATGCTCATCTTGGCGTAATCAGTTGAGCGCCAACGACGCACGTGCAGTCGCAACAACGTGTCGTCCGGCGAGGTTTCCGCAAAAGCCGCGGCGTTCTCCGGACCGATGTAGCGACCGGCGATGTCGGCGACCGCACCGTCCGGAAGAGGTTCGAGGGTGACCTCGCCCTCGACCGTGACGTACGCGGGTGGGTTGTCCTCCCGCTGCACGCAGAAGCTCGCTTCTGGATTATCGCGCAGCAATGCGACCTTTCGGGTACTGGCGGCAGTTGCGATCTCCACGACGCCGTCGGCGTACCGGTACCAGACCGGTACCGCCAGCGGCGCTTTTCCTTCCCGCCCGACCGCGAGCACACCGATATGGACTCCCGCGAGAAACTCCTCGCGCTCACTCGGGTTCATCGAATATTGACTCATTACACCAAGGTAGCCATCGGGTCCGACACACTCAGTCGCTTGTGAGGATGACGAGTTGCTGGGTCGCCCGGGTCATGGCCACATACCTGTCGACTGCTCCCTCGATGCCTGTGCCGAACCTCTCGGGGTCGACCACAACCACGAGGTCGAACTCGAGGCCCTTTGCCATCTCCGGCGCCAAGGACCGCACGCGCGATGTCCCGCGGAAGGAACGATCGCCGATCACGCACGCGATTCCGTCCGCGTGTGCGCCGAGCCAGTTCTCGAGAATCCGACCCAGCTCCGAAGTGGACCCGCGCCGAACGGGGATTCCGCTGCTGCGGATCGAGGTCGGCACGTTGGCGTCCGGAATCGCGGTCCGGATCACGGGCTCGGCCTCCCTCATCACCTCTTCGGGCGTTCGGTAGTTGATGCTCAGCGGAGCAAGCTCTACCTTGTCGATGCCGACTCGCTCGAGCCGTTCCTGCCACGACTCGGTGAACCCGTGCCGAGCCTGGGCCCGGTCTCCGACAATGGTGAGACTTCGGGACGGGCAGCGAAGGAGCAACATCTGCCACTCTGCGTCCGTCAGCTCCTGTGCCTCGTCCACGACGATGTGTGCGAACGGACCGGCGAGCCGGTCCGGATCGGAGTGGGGGAGGACGGCCTCGTCGACGAGGGCGTTCCGCATACCGTCCTGGCGCAGCTGAGACATCATCTTCTCGTCGTCGTCGGCCTGCAGAAGTTCGTCGACGACCCTGTCCATCTGCCTGCGTTCGGCGGCGATCATTGCCTCGTACCGCCGCTTGCGCTCCGACCATTCGGGGTCGCCGAGCCTTTGTCGCGCCGCGTCGAGGAGTGGCAGGTCGGACAGTGTCCAGTCCTGGGCGTTCGCGCGCTGCAACTGCCGAATCTCCTCGGGCCGCAGCCACGGCGCGCATTTTCGCAGATATGCCGGAACCGACCACAGATCGCCTACGAGGTCGGCGGCTTCGATCAACGTCCACGACCGGTTCAGAGCCGCGCGCAGTTCTACGTTCTGCGACAACGACTTCCGGAGCTCGGCGGCCGAAACCGCGCTGGTGTTCTTGTCGACGAGGATCGCGAGCAACACCTCCCAGACCTGCTCTCGTGCCTCGTTGTGCGCAGTGCCGGGTTCCGGTGCTTCGAACGCCTCGGCCCAATCGTCGGGACTCAGCCAGATGTCGGCCCAGTCCGTCTCGACCGTCATTCCATTCGTGGGCGGCTGCTCGTAGAAGCGGACCGCGGACTCGATCGCGTGCACCAGACCTGCCGTTGCCTTCAGGCGGGCAACCTCCGGGTCTGCCTCGGCCTTTGCGGCCGCACCCTCGAAGACGAGGTCCCGCAATGTGCAGATCTGCACACCTTCTTCGCCGAGACTCGGGAGGACATCGGCCACATAGGCGAGATAGGGCTGGTGCGGCCCGACGAACAGGACACCGCCGCGATTGTGCGCGAGCCGCGGGTCGGAATAGAGGAGGTAAGCCGTGCGGTGGAGGGCAACGACAGTCTTGCCCGTGCCGGGGCCACCGTCCACGACGAGAGCGCCGCGCGACCCGGCGCGAATAATTGCGTCCTGATCTGCCTGAATGGTGCCGAGTACATCGCGCATCCGCGGCGACCGATTGGCTCCGAGGCTGGCGATGAATGCGGATTGATCGTCGAGGGCAGCGTCGGTCTCCAGGCCGTCCGCGGTGAACACCTCGTCCCAGTAATCGCTGATCCGGCCGCGCGTCCATCGATACCTACGCCGACGAGTCAGACCCAGCGGATTCGCGTGGGTCGCTCCGAAGAACGGCTCGGCAGCAGGGGAGCGCCAGTCGACGAGCAGCTGCCGACCTGCGCGGTCCATGAGGCCGAGCCGGCCGATGTACACCGGCTCGGAGCCGTCTGCGCTGAGGATGTGGCCGAGACAGAGGTCGAGGCCGTAGCGGCGCAAGGTGCGAAGATCGGCAGACACGCGGTGGATCTTTTCGTCACGCTCCATCGCGGCCTGATCCACACCGCCCGGCGCCTTCCAGAGGTCGGCAAGCTGGTCGGACAGGTCGGCGATGGACTTTTCCAGGGTCTGCGTAATCGCGGCGAAGTGCTCCTCGTCGCCGGCGATGAGTGCCGGGTCGTCTTTGTGCGCGAGGTTGTCGGGAAGGTTGAACGCACTCGTGGTCACCTGGGTCAACGCAACTCCCTTCGTGGCTGATTGGTCGGGCGGCATCGCCGACAGCGCATGCACTTTCGCCACCCCCAATTCGCCGGCAAATGGCTTAGGTCAGCGAGTATGCGGGACAACCCGGGTCTTGCGGCAAGACCCCCAGTGCGATATATGTTGAAAGTGGAAGGGAGCGAACTCCCTTCCTTTTTCGTTTCCCGAGGGCCGTCGTCTACGGCCTGATTGTCGTCAAAGCGACCGTGCGGGAGTGAGATGAGTGAGTTCGCAACGCCAGCGACCGTCCCGGCGGACGAAGACGTCGGACGTCCACTCGTCGTTCTCGAACCGCTGACCCTGGTAGTGCCCCGTGTTGACCACCCGCGCGATGACGACGGCGACGTCGCCGAGGTCGAGAACGGATACCAGTTCGCTGCTCATCGTGTCGTGCGATACCTCGCCCTTGGCAACCGACTGGAGAAAATCCCGACCGGCATACACGCCGTCCTGCGAAACGAACGTCCAATCGGGAGTGGCGAATTCCGCGATCCTTTCGGCATCGTTGGCCACGAGGGCAGCATCCCAGTCACGAACGAGCTGGGTGAGGGCGTCGAGTGTCTGTTGAGTCATGGGTCCAGGATCGTCGCTTCGACCACGACAGTCTTGGACGAATGGGATGCCGAACGAGCAAGCTTCGATGTCGATCTCGGCCGGGCATACTGAGGGCATGCTCATCGGCCGCGCATTGCTGCTCGACATGGACGGCACGCTCGTGGATTCGCACGCCGCGGTGGAGCGATGCTGGCGGCATTGGGCAACTCAGCACGAGTTGGATCCGGAAGTTGTCTTGAAGGATATTCACGGGAAGCAAGGCCAAGTCGTCATGGCTGAGTTGCTACCCGATCGGCCGATGGCCGAGAACATCGCAGACAACCAGGAGTTGCTAGCCGCGGAGACGGCGGACGTCGACGGCGTTGCGGAGATCCCGGGCGCTCTAGCGCTCATGAAGGCGATCGGCAGTTTCCCGCACGCGTTGGTCACCTCGGCAGATCATGCTCTCGCAACCGCGAGAATGCACGCCGCGGGCATTGCAATGCCCGCGGTCCGCGTACTGGCCGATGACGTCCGGGCGAGCAAACCCCATCCAGAAGGATTCCTCTCGGCCGCGACCCAACTCGGGGTGCCGCCAGAAGAGTGCATCGTGTTCGAGGATTCAGAAGCGGGTATTCAGGCGGCCCGGGCTGCAGGGATGCGGGTCGTCGGAGTCGGCCGGCGGGCTGCCGAATTGGCGCCGGACCTGCATGTCGCCGACCTCACCGAACTGCGAATGCACATCGCGGGCAACACAATCCGATTGACGTCGGAGGTCGAGGATCAGGCCTGAATCTGTTTGGCCGACTCGGCGGCACGGTCGCAATTCGCCACAAGTTCGGCTTCACGCTTCGGCCACCAGAAGATTTCCACCACCAGCGCCGCGAGGTAGACGGCCGATGCAATGCCGTTGCCGACCGACCCCAGAACAGCGTCGTAAACCGCTACACCCATGGCCACGACCAGAACGAACCACAACACCCAACGAAACATTCGAGACGTCTCGACGGCTGCTCGAATTCCGCCGCAGTAGGCGATGACTGCCGACGCCAATCTGGGGTCGGTGAGTGACTCGCCGCGTCGCGCGGATTTGACGAGCGCGACCCGCTCTGCATCCGGCAGCTGGGTGGACTCGGGCCAGTACCGCGCCATCCGCCGCGCCATCCAGATGCCGTAGCAGCTACCGCTCACTACGAAAACGATTGCACCGGAAAGCAACATCCCGGAGTCGAGCCACGCCAGAGCTCCGAGCGCGCCACCGAAGCCGATTCCGATCGTCGCTGCACGGCGGACGAAACCGCCTCGCCAGACGAACGCTGGAAGCGTGACCATAAGTCATTCTGACCGAAAGGCGTGCGGAGCCGACCGCTTCTGAGATTCAAATTCCAGGAGAGGGAGAGCCGAACCATCTGGGTAGCTGGTCGATGAGTCCTTTCTGGTCTTCGCCGACCCACGCGACATGGCCGTCCGGTCGCAGCAGCACAGCAGGAGCGTCGAGTTCCTCGCTGACGTCGACGACGTGGTCGACCCGGTCTGCCCAACCGTCGACCGACAGCAGTCCGGTTTGGTCGAGCAGCAGACCGCGGCCCCGGTGCATCAGCTCGTAGAGACGTCCCCGCTTCAGCGCAATGTCACGCAGCCTCTTTCCGAGTAGCTCGTGCCCATCGCCGAAGTCGTAGCGGATTCCGATCGCAATGATCTTCTCGGTCAGGAACTTGTTGACCTCGTCGAAATCCATAAGTTGCGACAGCAGCCGACGCACTGCCTGCGCGCCCGGATCGAGTGACACGAGGAGCATCTGTGCGCGGGTGTTGTCCAATACATCTGCGGCCACCGGGTGCCGTTCGGCTTCGTACGTATCCAGAAGATCGTCCGGTGCCCAGCCGTTGATGTCGGCGGCCAGTTTCCAGCCGAGGTTGACCGCGTCCTGGATCCCGAGGTTGAGGCCCTGCCCGCCGATCGGCGGGTGAATGTGGGCAGCGTCGCCAGCGAGCAGAACGCGGCCGGACCTGTATCGCTCGGCCTGCCGGGTGGCGTCGCCGAACCGCGAAATCCAACGGGGCGAGTGCATCCCGAAGTCGGTACCGGCAGTCGCCACCATCTGCTGCCGCAGCTCGTCGAAGGTCGGCGGAACAGATCGGTCCTCGGCGACACCGTCGGCAGGCGCAACAACCCTGAAGACGTTGCCCCCGAGCGGCATTGCACCGCAACGTACTTGGGTCTTTCGAACCTCCTCGTTGACTGCGTTGATCGTTTCCAGCGAGGCAGTCAGCTCGACCTCACCCAGCAATGTGTCGACCCTGGATGGCTCGCCGGGGAAAGGAATCCCCAGCAGCTTTCGAACCGTGCTGCGGCCGCCGTCGCAACCGACGAGGTACCGCGAGCGCAGTTGCGTGCCGTCGGTCAGCTCAGCGGTAACCCCGTCGTCGTCCTGGCTCAGCGCGACCAGCTCGCGGCCGCGCACGATCTCGACGCCGACCTCGACGGCATGTTCGGTGAGCAGCCGTTCGGTAACCGTCTGCGGAATGCTGAGCACATACGGGTGTCCGGTATCGAGCCGCTCAGGGGCCGGCTTCCGGATACCGGCGAAGAAACCGCCGACCGGGTACTTCTTCCCGAGCTCGAGGAACCGGTCGAGCAGCCCACGCTGGTCCATCAGTTCGATACTGCGCGCGTGCAGTCCGAGCGACCGAACCACCTTGGTCGGCTCCTCCTCTTTCTCCACGACGAGCACGCGCACGCCGTGCAGGCGCAGTTCGGTGGCGAGCATGACGCCGGTCGGTCCGCCGCCGGCCACAATCACGTCAATCATGAAACCCCCAATTCGTAGAACACTTCGGACAGCTTTGCGCAGGTCAATGACTACGGTGGACGATTCTGCAGCACGACCCGGGTCTTGCCGCAAGACCCGGGGTGCGATATATGTTGAAAGGGAAGGGGATCCACCTACCCTCACAGTGCTGCCTGGCAACGGCATCGACGTCCTGCACCAATTCGTCGCAGCGTTCCACCTGGGTTTCAGCGCAGGCAGAATCGATGAAAACGTCATGGTGGAAGCGATGCCTGCCTAAAGGGACGAGGTCTGGAGCCAGCGCCGATGCCGAAGATGACCGATACACGACCGCCCCGGACCGGCGCAGACGAGAAAGCGGTTCTGGTCGGCTTTCTCGATTATCTGCGCCGAGCAATCGCGGCCAAGGTCGAGGGCGTCCCCGAGCCACGAGTCCGGACCGCCGGGGTGCCGTCCGGCACTAATCTTCTCGGCCTGGTCAAGCACCTGACCAAAGTCGAGCGGTTCTACTTCCTTGGCGAGAACGTCGACGACTGGGAAGCGACGCTGCGGCCCGAGCCGCACGAAACGGTCGACGGCATTGTGGGGGAGTACCGGGAGGCAGTGCGACGAGCAAACGACATCATCGAAGCCTGCACAGATTTGGGCAATCCGGCTCCGCGATCGCGGGCACGACAGTCAGCGCCGACGATGCGCTGGGTGCTCGTCCACCTGATCGAGGAGACCGGACGCCACGCGGGGCACGCCGACATTCTGCGCGAACAAATCGACGGTGCAGTCGGCAGGTGACCTCGGCGGACAGGGCGCTCGTGATGGCCTCCGTGGCGGGCGTCATCGAGAGCCCCTAGTAGACCAGGGCTAGATCAGGAACGGTCGCGCAGGTCGGCGAGGTTGACCTGGATCCGTTCGACCGCTGCCGCCGTGGCCGGAAGTTCGGCGAAGTACGTGCCGAGCGGTGTTGCGAGGAAAACTTCCGCGGCCTGTCGGGAGGTTTCCAGGTCGTAGCCGGTCTCGAGCCACACTGCGTTGCCGCGGGCGTCGAGCCTCACGAGCGGGCTGGGTCCGGCGAAGAAGCTCGACGACGCGTAGGTTCGGATTCGATTGATCACGCCATCCCCGAAGTGCACATGTTGCATTGCACGAAGTACGTCGTCGCCGTAGCGAATGTCGAGGACGATCGATCCTGAGTCGCTTTCGGCGTCGTATCCGATCGACGGAACATCGACGCCGCTGATGATCGCGAACCACCAGACGTTGTTGTACTCGACGAAGAACCGCAACGGCATTCGAGCGTCATCGGACAACGTTGTCTGCAGGTATCCCGCGTCGACGTCGAAGAGGTCGAGGTCGAACCGGCAGCGTTGATACATGTCCCGAAATCGGGCGAGCAGTTCGAGTCGAGCGTTCGCCAGGTCCGTCATCGATTCTCCTCGAGACACGCGGATTCGTCAGGTGTCACGATAGCTAAGTGGTCCGCGTATACGGCGACTAATCGACGGCGAGACAGTCGATTTCCGAGCTCAGGCGGCCACGTGGAACGTGCTCGCAAAGCGCTCGAGCACGTGCGGCCATTGACCTCAGACCTGCTGGTTCGTCAACGCTTCGGCGCCCTGTGCGGCCGCAACCGGATCCATGAAGCCGAGCTCGAGAATATTGCCGTCAGGATCGTTGAGCTGCCGCTGGTTCATGAAGCCGTAGTCCGCGGCGGGGTGCGGCTCTCGGCCGCACGTGGCGATGCCGGCTGCGACCGCCTCACGTGTGTCGAGGGCTGTCAGCGTCGCACCCACACTTGTAAAAACAAGTGTCCGACGGAAATTGTCGCTGAGTCGTGTCGTATCGGTCGCCGCCCGTTCGTGGAGTAGTCGAGAGGCAACCAACCCGGCCGCCTCACTCACGGGAGGAACAACATGACTGCCACATACACGTTCGACGTCTTCTCCAGCCTCGATGGGTTCGGCTCCGCCACTGGTGACTGGACCGGCTACTGGGGCAAGCAAGGTCCTGAGTTGCTGCATCATCGACACGCCCTGTTTGCCGAGGAGCAGCGAATGGTATTCGGCGCGAACACATATCGAGAGTTCGTGCAGATGCTGGCAACGAGCACAGAGAATTCGGAAGTTCATGACCCATGGGTCACCCGGATGGTGGAGATGCCGGCAACTGTGGTGTCATCCACGTTGGTCGGGCCTCTCGACTGGCCGGACGCGACGGTGGCGAGCGGTGACGCCGTCGACGTGGTCGCCCGCCTGAAGGAGAAGTCCGACGTACCGTTGCGCTCACACGGCAGCCTGTCGATGAACCGGGCGCTGATGGCCGCCGGCCTCGTCGACCGCGTCCAGGTGACACTCTTTCCGGTCATCACCGGTCAGACCGGGCAGGCGCCGATCTTCGCGGGCGCCGCCGACTTCGACCTCGAACTGATCGACAGCCAGACGCTCGACGGCAATATCCAGCAACTCATCTACCGACCGACCCTGCACTGACCAACACGTTTGACAACCGATTCAACTCGACGCGGGGGAGGAGAGGCCGGCAATGCCGGAAATCGGCGTTCGGAGGTCGGCGAGAACTTCAGGCTCGCCGCCCGACGCCGGAACCCGCCAGATGCGACCGCCGAGGTCGGATACGTAGGCCACGCCGGCTGCGGGGTCGACGGCCAGACCGATGGCTTCGGCGAAGCCGCCAGCGAGAATCTGCGGATCGGTGCCGTATTTGCCGGGACCCGGAATCGGGGCGCGATTGAGTGTGTTGCCGTTGGGCGGCGCTCCGCGGTCGGTCCAGTACAGGTGGTCGTCGACGATTTCCAGGTCGATCGGCTCGGGTAGTTCGTCCCAGAGCAATTCGATGTCGGTGCGCGTCTGCGCGGTCTGCCCGGATGGGATGTCCAGGCCAGCGCGAAAGATCCGACCGCGGCCACCTTTCGTCGGGCCTTTCTGAGTCCAGTACAGCTGCCGTCGTGCGGTGTCGACGGCAACGCCGACACACTCGCCGAGTCCGTTCTCGTCACGGGGGTTCACCACCAGATCGGTCAGTTCGGACCCATCGGTGTTGATGCGGCTGACTCGATACCCTTCACGGTCGGACCAGTACAACCGTCCCGCCCCATCGTGCGCGAGTTGCTTGCCGGTCGTGATCGCACCGGGTGTTGTGACGTCGCGACGCTCGGTGCCGTCGTAATCGATTACATGCACGCCACCATCGTGTGCTGAATAGTCAAGGCCGCCTTCACCGGGTATGCCAGGCCGTCTGGTCGGTCGACCCATCGTCGTCCAGTAGACCTGGCGTCCGTCCACGACGATCCCGTCGGGAAATTGGCCCGCCGCATCGGCGTACAACGCGTCTACCGAGCCGTCGTGAACACGAACACGGAGGATCTCGCCGGAACGAATCCCCAACGCCAGGATCAGATCGAACATGGAATCAGCGGCGTCGCTCACTGGAAATAGGACGCATAGTCGCTGTGCGAACGAAATGTCCCTTTGCAGCGCATACGTCAACCTCCCAGAGCATGACCGGGCGAGCTAGCACAAGCTTGCGTTCAGTGAAACGCCATGATCAACGCGGTGTCAAGATCCGCGCATCGGACCCTACGATGGCAGGCTTTCGCAACAACTCGCCTAAAGTAGACGAGCCAGACTACGGACGACGCAGGGCGAAGACAGTGACCATGCCGGAAAACTTGAACGACCCGTCGAAGGCGGATGGTCGCAAGCAGCGATGGCAGGACCACAAAGAAGCGCGCCGCGACAATCTCGTTGACGGCACAATCTCGGCGATTCGCAAATTGGGTCCCGGCATCGGCATGGACCAGATCGCCGCCGAGATCGGTATCTCGAAAATCGTCCTGTACCGCTATTTCACCGACAAAGACGACCTGACCAACGCCGCAATGGTGCGATTCGTCGAGGTCGTCCTCGCACCTCGTATCTTCGAAATAATGGCCGCCGAACTCGACGATCTAGAGCGGGTTAGGTCTGTGATCTCCGCCTATGTCGATGTCGTCAACACAGACACAGACATCTACCTGTACCTGACGTCAGCCGAGTCCGGCCAATTTGCGTACGCCCGAGCTGAGCGGATGATCGCCGACGCGGTTGCCGTGATACTGACCGGGCGAATCGCAGACGTGGGCATGCCGATTACTGGAGCAGAGCCCTGGTCGTACTTCCTGGTCGGCGGCATTCAGCTTGCGACTAAACGATGGATTTCGCACAAGACGATGAGCAGCGAGCAACTTGTCGACCATCTCGTCATGATCGTGTGGAGCTGTATCGCGGGCATCTACGGCAAGGGCGCGTCTGTCGAGACTTTCAATGCCCGGCCGCACCCACTCGTCATCGATGCCGAGAACGCTTAGTCGGGCCATTCGGAATAAGGCTCCCGTGTTTCGATCTGCACCAATCGGGGAACGACCACCAGCGAGTGTGGTTGATTAGCCGGTATCCCACTGGGCCGACACACGTCGAAAGGTCGATGATGAAGCTCTCGCTTCGGACGCTCGCCGCTATCGCGGGAATACTGCTTTTCTTGCTGTTCGCCCCCGCAGCAGCAGGCGCAGCACCCAACGATGTTTCCGGGACAGCCAGCGTGGCGGGAAACAAAGTTACTTCAGTGGTATCGAACAACTCGGGCGGGCCGATCACGTGCGGAGTTGCCGGCTTTCCCGCTGGGACTGTCGATCCGAACATGTCCGCTCCGACGTTCGGCATCACGTACACAGAGGTTGTGGCTGGCGGAACGGCTCCCGTGGTGTTCGAAAACGTGCCGAATGGTACCTATGACATCCACTGGAGGTGCGTGAACTCGGACTTCACAGAGGAGTGGGCAACATTCAACTCCACAAACATCACGAAGACCGCTGAACCAGCTTCGGTAACCGTGCCGAACAATCAGACGTGCATCTTCGGATCCGCCTGCATCTGATCGCTTGTCAGGCGATGGACGGTGCTTTGGCACCGTCGACAGCTAAGTCCTCTGGTTCGTCCGCGATCGATTGCAGGTGCGCCTTCACCGCAGAGATACCCGGAAGCAGCCCGCTGCACAGCGCGGCCAGGGCATAACCGACGATCGGCACCCACGCCGCGATTGTCAGCGCGTGCAACAGCTCCGACTGCGTATAGCGTCCGGCGGCATCGAAGAACAACACCCCGGTCACCGCGATCCCGAGTGCGCCGCCAACCTGCTGAAACGTTCCCAGAACACCCGATGCCGCGCCGGAATCCTTGGCGTCGACGGTGGCCAGCGCGATGTCGAGCAAGGGGACGACCATGACTGTGAGACCGATGCCCGCGACGGCCATCGGGATCACGGAGTCCCACGCCGAGTAGTCGGGCCCGGTGGAGTTGAAGACGTAGATGACCCACCCGGTACCGATCGCCATCAATGTGCCCCCGATGGCGGGCAGGATCCGGCCGAGTCGGGCAACCAGCGCTGCCGCGATGCCGGCCGCAGCGACTGCGCCGATGCTGAACGGCAGCGTCAGAGCACCGGAGACGATGGCGGTGAAGCCCAGTCCGGTTTGCACGTAAAGGGCGAGGATGAGGAAAAACGAATTGATCGACCCCTGAAACAGGAATTGGATGGCGAGGCCACCGGTGAAGCCGCGATTGGTGAACAGCCGCAACGGCATCATCGCGCTTTCTTCGCTGTGGCGTCGTTCGTTGAGAACGAACGCCGCCAGCACCACCGGGGACAGAACCATGAGAACGAACGACCAGATCGGCCACCCGAGTTGGCGACCCTCGACCAGCGGGTAGACGATCAGCAAGATGCCGCCAACGGCCAGTAGAACACCGAGCGGATCGAGCGGCGACGGGCGATCGGATTTCGTGTTCGGCACAAGAAAAACTGCTGCGATCACGATGACGATCCCGATCGGAATGTTGATGAAGAAGATGGCCCGCCACCCACCGCCGAGGGGATTGTTCGTGACCAGCCATCCACCGAGGACGGGCCCGATAACCGCCGCCATCGCCGTGATGACCCCGATCACCGCGAAGATGGCCGCGCGCTCGCGTGGCTTGTACAGCGCCTGGACGCTGGCCAGCACCTGCGGCACCATCAACCCGGCAAACAGCCCCTGGGCAACCCGGGAGGCGACCAGCGTTTCGCCGTTCTGCGCTAGCGAGGCAGTCAGCGAAGCGATCGTGAAACCCGTGATGCCTGCGATGAATACGCGCTGCCGACCATAACGATCACCTAGTCGGCCCGACGTGATGAGCACACCGGCGAACGCGAGCACATAACCGCTGACGATCCATTCGAGCTGAGACGGTGTGCTGCCGAGGTCTTCCTGGATCGCGGGCAGTGCGACATTGACGATGGTGACGTCCATGAGATCCATGAACATCGCGAAAGTCAGAACGGCCATCGCAAGGCCGCGGAAGCGTGTCATGACGGGCAGCGTAGCCCGGCAGTCCGACAAACAAGGTTCGGCTGCCGTCACTGGCGTCTGTGCGCTACGCCGCCGGTCTTGATTCGGCGTGGGCTTTCAGTGCCCGAAGCGTCTCGGGTAGCCCGTGTAGCGCATGGTTGTCCCGTAGCCGCCCGACCGGCCCGGACCAGCGCATCGCGCGATTGAAGGCGGAGGTGTACGGCCATTCGCGATACTCGGTGACCAGCGTGCCGCCGCGATGCGGCTCGAGCCGGTAACCCCAACGGGGCCCGACCATGTGGACTCGAAATTCGAAGTGTTCGAGGGGAGTGGCGACAGTGACCTCACAGCGGGTGGTCCACACGACCGGTCCGATGCGATTGACCCCGACGAACAATGCACCTACCTGCGGCCCCGCAGCACCGCCCAGCCAGCGCCCGCTCCGATTCTCGGGGCTCCACCGACCCATGCCGGTGATGTCGGTGACCAAACCCCAAAGCTGTTGCACCGGTGCGTCGATGAGCATCGTCGCATGATCGGTCATACCGTGATCATCACGAGTGCGAACCACGTCTTCAGGCCGCACGAGAAATCGCCGAATCGTAGACGTAACATTGCCAGCCATCGCTTACCCCTCTGTCACGTTGCCTGCGTTTCGTAGTGACGCCACCACGCCACGATGTACATGGTCATTGCTGCAACGAGGCCGATGAGCGCCCAGATCATCACCGACCGGTCGACCCAGCTGCCGGGTGGCGGAGCACTGGGTAGCGCGTTTCTCAGCTGGACTTCGGCGAAGAGCATGATCGCGAACCAGCCGGTGAGTGGTGCGAGGAACGGGCGGCGTCCGCGCACGGTTGTGATCGCGACGAACAGTCCGAGGGCCGGCAGCGCCACGAGGATGGCCACGAGCATGAGGTCGTAGGCCAACGTGCTCGGTGCGCGGGTCAGGGTGATCGTGTAGCGGAAGCCCGTTGTCGCCGCCGAATCCGGTGTTGCAGTTTGGGATACGTCCCAGCCGTAAATGGCGTTCGAGATTTGTGCCGTTGCGGCGATCGGTTCGCGACCGGTCGCCGTTTCGCGCCACACGTCGACGGTCAACGGCTGACTGACGTACTGGTCGAACGGCCACCGCGCCAGATCGCCATCCGTCGCCACGTTGGTCGAAAGCGTCGAAGGATGGTGACCGGCGGGGAAGACGATGTCGCCGGGTGTTGTGTCGGGATTCAGTGCGATGACCACGGCGTCGCGAAGCCGGCCACGTTCGTCGAGCAGGGCTTTCCCCGGAACCAGTGTGACCGTTACCGCGACCGTTTGAACTTCGGGCTGAATCTGCTGGACCGCGACGGCAATCTCGGTCGATTCCCGCGAAGCATCCGGCGGCGATTGCCGTTGCGTGCCGAATCCGACGTCGAACGCGCTGGCGAACAAGACGGCGCAATACAGAACAACCAGCGACACCACGATCAGCGGGACGCGATATCTCCGGACGAACGGCCCACGCTCCGGCATGAGCCCCCCTTCGTTCCGCCGCCTGTACCGGCCTCTATTCAACGCCCAGTTGCGTTGTGGCGCGCGCGATTCACCTGCCGAAATCAACGTGTGTCGGTCGCGCGACGAACTCTGTCAACTCCTCGACCGCTGACCCCACGGGGGACGGCCGTGTGACTGTCGGACCGCTCCGATGCCTTCCGATCACGCTTGGGCGGTGATGGCGGCGATCCGTTTGAGTTCGCGTTGGCGGTAAAGTTCGGCGTCGGCCCGGTCGATGACCGCGGTCAATGTGTCACCGGTCTGCGCTTTGGTCATGCCGACGGTGATTGTTGCGTTGTCTGACCGTAGGAGCGCGGTGTCGACTTCGCGCATTCTTTCGACAGCTTCCTGCAGGCTCAAACCGACTGCGGAGAAAAGAAATTCATCGCCGCCGTAGCGCACGATCAGATCGAACTGACGAAGTCGGGCACGAACGACTTTGGTGACCTGTCGCAGCAGGTCGTCGCCAGCGGAGTGCCCGTGGGTGTCGTTGACTGCCTTCAGGCCATCCACGTCGAGAAAGCCGAGCACCATCGACTGCCCGGTGCGTTTGGCAGCCTCGAGATCACGAGCCAGCTCGACGATACCCGCGTCGCGGCGGTAGGCCCCGGTGAGTGCGTCGATCGAGGAGGTATCGCGGTCGCGAGAGGCGGCGATGCGGTCGTTCTGTGCGGACAGTCGGTCGTTGGCAGCGGCCACCCGATCGCCCGCGGCGCTGCGCCGGTCCCGCAGGCTTTCCCATCGTTCGAAATTCACGTCCGGGTCGAGCGCATCGTTGTCGACGTCGCGGGCATGCATGCGATCGTCGCGCGCATCGGCGCGTTGGTCGCGTTCCTCGGCGGCGGAGTCGCGTCGGGTAGCAGTGGTGTCGCGGCGCGTCGCAGCGTCGTCTCGGTGGTCTCCGGCCTGGGCGCGAGATTGGCGGCTCGGGTCGTGCAGTCGCGGCTCGGGAACGTCGCTTTCGGACATTGTGGTCTCTGTTCGGTCCGCATGTCGGGGCGGGCTGGCCCCGTACGGTCATCGTAGTCGCAGTGGCGACGCCATCCGTTGCGCAGCGACCACGCCCTTATCTCGTCTCATTTGATCTGACACAGCGCGATGCTGGTCGGAAACGAACATTTTGACCCATGCAAGAGGGTGTTGGCTAAAGCCCTTATCGCTGAAATGCGTACACCGTGTGGTCGTTCCAGATGCCGACGTACCCACTGTGGGTGGTCACGTCGACCGCGATTGCCCCCGGGTACGTCCCAGCTTCGATCCTGCCGACTACTGCATTCGATTCGGTGTCGATGACGGAGACGTATCCGTCTTCGAGATAGTGCGTGACGTAGACCGTGTGGATGTCCGGATCGACCGCGACTCCTTTCGGGTGGTCACCGACGTCGATCCTCGCGGTCACGGTGTTCGATGCGGCGTCAATTGCATAGAGAGGTCCGGCACCGCCGTTGATGACGTAGAGGGTCCGGGACTTCGAATCGAAAGCGATCTCGCCGTCATCCGCACTCCCTTGGTCGCCCAGATCGATTGCACCGGTCACGGTGTTTGACCGACCGTCGATAATCGTCAGCGAACGCCCCCGATTGTGGGCGGCGTAGACCGTTTGAGTCTCGCCATCAATACCGAGACTGACAGGCTCACCCTCGACTGGGATGTTCGCCGTCACCGTTCGGGTGGCCGGATCGATGACCGAGATAGAGCCATCTGGGGGATCGGGCGCGTCGATGTCAGACCCGATCGCACGGTTCGCGGTATAGACGAGGTGTGTGACCGGATCCACCGCAATGTCCCTGGGTACGCCGTCGATCTCGATCCGCGCAGCGACTTGGTTTGTGGCCAGATCGATGACAACAACAGATTCGCGCGCGGTCGCATAAAGGATGCCCGAGTGTGCATCGATGGCCAGGTGGTGCGGGTCGCCGACAAGCGGATTTTCCTCGTCCGCGAACTGGTCGACAACAGAGAACGTCGTGGTGTCGATTTCCACGATGCCATCGAATCCGACGGTCGTGTATGCGCGTTTCGACGCGGCATCGACCACCACGTCGTCTGGGTTGCTGGTTAGCTGGATGACGCGGTCGCTGAGTGGTATCACCACCGGAACTGGCGGTTTGCTTTCCGCTCGGTCGTCAGATCTCGACTCATGGTCCGCGGCGCAGCCGACAGCGAGCGGCACAAGCGCCGCGAGGGTGAGAAAAATACGTGAGGTCTTCGAGATCATGGCGGGTCCTCCCGGCGCTAGTAAGTTCCGCTGTGGATACCATCGTCGACGAGTGGCCGCTGGATCGTCAGTCCCTACAGGGTGGCTGTTTCTAGACCTTGAGTGCCAGGTTGAGGCCATCTGGGTAGCGCGAGCGGGGAGCGTTATCGAGGGTCGCGACTACTGGTAACCCTGCGTATTCGATTCCGTCGTATTCGCGCTGACGGACCGCAGTCTCAGCGGTGCCGTCCGGCCGAACCGCGGCGGCAATCTTGGCGGCAATCTCAGGGATTGAGTCGTGTGCCCCGACGACTTCCTGCGCTGACGGCGGGATCCGGGAGTTCGGCGTTCGGTGACCCGAGGCCCGGCGACACGGGATCCGGCGGCCCGGGGTCCTGTGGCGCCGGATACCGCACGGCTGCGGGAAAGCAGCGCAGCAGTGCGGCGAGCCGCGCGGTGTCGCCCGCCACCTCGGTGTCTGCCCGCTCGACGGCGTCGTGCAGCGCCACACCGGCGAACACCAGATCGCGCAATGTCGCCGCCTCCGGCACGGTCAGCCACGCATCGGGTTCGGCGTGCTCACCGCGGTCCAACTCGAGGCGCCCGCCCGCAACGGTGATGCGGAACCGATCGCCCGCGACGTCCAGCTGGCAGCGCAGCGACAGCTCACCCGCCAGTGCCGGATCGAAGGTCGCGCGCAGGGCGAACAGCAGCGCGTCGACGCTCAGTTCCCCTGCGCCGTCCTCGCGTAGCGGTGCGCGGCTGCCCCAGTGGGCGAGCGCGCGGAGCACGGGCTCCAGTTCCTGCCCGCGCTCGGTGAGTTCATACACGGCGGCGGGCGCAGGCAGTCCCAGGCGCCTTCGCCGCACCAGGCCGTCGGCTTCGAGCTCGCGCAACCGCTGCGCGAGGACGTTCTGGCTCATCTGCGGCAGCCCGCGGTGCAGGTCGGAGTATCGCTTCGGGCCGAACACCAGCTCCCGCACGACGAGCAACGCCCACCGCTCGCCGACCGCGTTCAGCGCTCGCGCGATGCCGCAGGGGTCGTCGAACAGCCGCTTCTTGCTCATGCATCCGATTGTACTTGCGAAACAGGTGTGAACACTACTAAATTAGGAGTGTAAACGCGTGACCTCGGCCGACGGCACCGTCATCGGCTACACACGGCTAATCCGTTCGCAACACCGAGAGAAGGAATCGAACCCATGGGAAGGCTCGCGATCGAGACGAGAGGGTTGAAGGAGAGCTTCGGCAAGACCCACGCGGTCGCGGGCGTGGACCTGGCCGTAAGCGCCGGTGGGGTGGACGGCGTGCTAGGCCCGAACGGGGGCAGGAAAGAAGTGCGAGTGACGGAGGGGGCAGCCCACGTAACTCAATCCTGGTCGACATGCTCCGACGGTGACGACCACGCATCGAGAAATGGAGAGAAGCAGTGAACGAGATGACACTTCGTGTGACGTCGGCCGACGGTACGAGGATCGCCTACGACCGGAAAGGTGCTGGCCCGGCGGTGATCCTCGTCGGCGGCACCCTAGACGACGGCGCTGAGAACGCGCCGCTGGCCCGGCTCCTTGCCAACCATTTCACGGTCTACAACTACGCACGACGCGGCCGGGGCGCCAGCGGCAATACACCGCCGTACGCCGTGGCGCGGGAGGTGGAAGACCTCGACGCGCTGATTGCGACAGCCGGCGGCTCAGTTCACGTGTACGGCGCCTCATCTGGCGGCGCCCTCGCGCTGGAGGCAGCAGCGGCAGGTTCGACGATCGACAAGATCGCGGTGTGGGATGTGCCGTACGCGATCGGGGACGACCTGCGGCCGAGGTTCAACCAGTACCTCGCGGACACCCACGAGGCATACAAAGCCGGCCGGGACGAGGAGCTCCTGGAACTGTTCGTGAGGCTTACCGGCGGACCCGACGCGGACATTGCAGCTGGCAAACAACACCCGTACTGGGCCTCGTCCGTCGCGCTCGCCCACACGCTCGTCAAGGACGCCGTGGTCCTCAATGACTACAAGATCCCCACGAACCGACTTGCCCGCATCACTCAGTCGGTCCTGGTGACCACCGAGGGTCCGATCACCGAGCCCCAGATGGCGGGCCTCCCGACCGACTTCTTCGACCGCGCCGCGAAAGCGATAGCCGCTGCCACCCCCCAGACCGAACGACACACGCTCGACGGGCAGGGACACGTCGTCGCCCCCGAACTCATGGCCCGTGTACTGAAGACATTCTTCAACCAGTAGCCCGTCGACTGATCAGGTCGCGACCGTGGGTCGCTTCGGAACGCAGGCCCATCGGCCACGTCAGCATCGGTCGGTGAGCGGCGACTCCTGAGTCATCAGCACAGGGGGGGTACGCAGGAGTTTACTGGTAACCCTGCGTATTCGGATCCGTCCTATTCGCTATTAGGGGCGTTGTCCGGTTCGTCCTCGAAATACGCTGGCGGGGTGACTTCACCTGATACCAGCAAGGTTGATATGGCGGTGCTCGCGCTCGCATTGGTCGGCGAATTCACCAAGCAATACGGTCACGACCACGCTGAACGTCGACCCTCTTGTTGCCCCTTCCGCCCCTTGCATGGTTGAACTGTGGCTGGACCCTCATTTGATCTGACACAGCGCAGCGCTCTGACCTGCGGTGCGCCGTCCGAACAGCGCTGCCAATAAGCAGACGTGAAGTTGGCCAGGGTAGTGATCTCCATCCCTCTAGGTGCTGGTGGTGACCTGCGGGCCAAGGCGATCATGTGTTGGAAGCAGCTGCGCCGACTCGACCTCTGTTAGGCGCCGCCCAACGAAAGGACACCCTTTGACAACCAACTTGCGCCGGCGGTACGGCTGGATTTTTCTGCCAGTGCTGATTGCCAGCGTTGTTGCCGCATGCGCTCAGGACAATGACGATACCGCCGCAAGCGCATCCAACTCCGGATCGACTCAGACCCAACCCTGTGCGATACCGAGCGACACCGGCGAGGGTGTCAGCGTGTACACCACCAACGGGGTGACCGTGGCGGTGATCGTCGCTCCCGATCCGAATGCCAATGCTGGTGCCTTCGAGTTCACCCCGGATCAAGTGGTCTATGGTCGGCTCGTCCTGCAACCGAACGACCCCAACGCCACCCTGACCGGCACGGTAACCTACAGATGGGCGCGCGACGACCTGCCGAACGCGGGGACACTGGATGAACACACCACCACCGAAACGGTAAACGGCTGCAAGCAAATCTCCACCGAGATCGGACCGCTCGAATCCGGCGGCTTCTACGATTTGAGCCTGGATTTTGTCTGGACCGACCCCACCGACGATGCCCGGGGCCTGAGCGCCGGTGTAAGCACGGGCCTTAAGGTCGCCTAATCGTCAGCGGGTTCGGTGACGCTGCCCGGCTGCGCAACCGCTCCATCTTGCTGTTTGCCTTCGATAAGTGCCTCAGCGTGAGCAGAGTCGAGGCCGTTGAGCACCAGGTTGAGGCCACCTGGGTAGCGCGAGCGAGGAGCGTTATCGAGCGTCGCGACTAGTTGACATAATGTCGATTATCGGCAATTTCTGACCAGCCGTTATGCGGACGGGTTACGTAAGACAGATGCCGCGCGGCTGAACGGCAACGATGGGTGCGTCACGCCGCGGTCGTGTTCACACTGGCTCGGCCTCCCGATTTCCTGGCGCCATCGTGAACGTCGCTGCAAGCCTGCGAATTTCGAGATCCTGAAACCTCCGCAAACCAGCCCTCCAGGCCCCGTTTACTCACCATCAATACGTCACTGTGACGAAAGCTGCGAAAGCAATCCTTGTATCTCGCGCGAAAAAGTATGTACAGGTTGCGCAGTCCGTACGGATCTTTCCACGAAGACCTGCCGGACTGCCGAGACCCGGGCCGGCCGACGCGATATTCGAACCCACGAAAGCATGCAGACCTCCCCCTGGATTCACCCCCGCACACTTCGTTAAAACGTCACAGTGACGATATGGCGCGGGGGGAGTTTGTTCCGAATCGGCTCCCGCGCCAAGCATTTTCGTGGACAATCAGCTACTCATGAGCACCGGTGCTTCGCCGTCGGACGAATCCGGCGTCACGATCGTCACACAAACGCGGGTGCGCCCGGACAAGGCTGACGAGTTCGGTCGCGTCCAGACTGCGATGGCCGAAGCGGCCCGGACCTTTCCGGGGTTCGTCGAACAGAATGTGATTCCGCCGAGCGAGCCTGCCCAGTCGGATTGGGTGACCTTGCAATGGTTCGCAAGCAACGACGATGCAGTTGCGTGGTTGCGATCGCCGATCAGGCGAAGCTTCTCATCCCGAACGAGCCCACTTGCGACGGGTCAGTCCAACACTCGTCTCCTCGCAGACCGCGCCGCGACCGCCCAAACCATGGCCACCGCGGTCATCGCTACGCGGATCAAGCGAGGCTGCGAAACCGAGTATCGAGCGTGGGAACAGCGCATTGCCTCGGCGGGCGCAGCCGCACCAGGTTTTCAGGGCTATCGCTTCGAGCCGCCGATCGCCGGAGTGCAGGACAAGTGGCTCGCCGTACTGTGGTTCGACAGCGACGACAGCCTGCAGGCGTGGATGTCATCGACCGAGCGTGCGGATCTGCTGCGCGAAGTGGCACCGATCGTCGACACCTTGAGCGCGCAATCGGTGCGCACCGGCTTCGATCAATGGTTCGATACGCCGCCCGGCGGCGAGCCGCCGGCGCCCTGGAAGATGACCATGATGGTCTTGCTGGTCCTCTACCCAGCCGTTTTCATCCTCGACACATTCGTCGCACCGCCACTGGCTAAACACGGAGTGCCGTTCTGGATGGCGCTGTTCGGGATCAACGCGGTGACCGTAACCATCCTGGGCTTTGTCGTTCCACTGGTCAGTCGTCGATTCACCTGGTGGTTGAATCCGGCCGACGACGCTACGTCGGCCCGGCGAACGTGGCTGGGCATAACGGTGGTCGTCGCCCTCTACCTGCTCTGTATGACGGCGACTGCGACGTACTCAATCCTGCGCTGAATCTTTGACGGACGTGCCGTTCTGGGTTCGATCGATCACACGCGGCCGCAGCGCCGCACGTCCGGTGCCTTCCCACCGCTTGATGCCCGGGAGCGAAATGTCGAGCAGGTCCACGGCCCGTGCAAGAGTCTGATTCACGATGTCGTCGATAGTGACCGGTCGGTGGTAGAACGCCGGGACCGGCGGCATCACGATCGCGCCGTTTCGCGTCGCCTGCGCCATCAATTCGATATGCCCCGCATGCAGCGGCGTTTCCCGCAGCAGCAGCACAACACGACGACGTTCCTTCAGACACACGTCGGCAGCGCGCACGACAAGTTCATCGTTGTAGCAGTTCGCGATACCGCTCAGGGTTTTGATCGAGCACGGCGCGACCAACATCCCCGCGGTGATGAACGAACCCGACGACACCGCCGCACCGATGTCCTTCGGGCTGTAGACCCGGTCGGCCAACTCACGCACTTCGTCGGGCTTGTAGTCCGTCTCCTCGACGATCGTCCGCATACATGACGCGGTGAGGATCGCGTGGGTTTCGACGTCGGCGACGTCTCGAAGTAACTCCAGCGCACGAATCCCGTAGATGGCTCCGGATGCGCCGGTAATCGCGACGATCAGCCGTTTCATGTGCTCACCCGAGTCGTGTTGTCGACAAATGCCGCTGCTGCTGTGGCGATTCGCGCCGCTGCCGCACGCTCGTCGCTATCCTGCTCCCGGTCGATTTCTGCGCGAACCACGACGTCGATTGCGGCCGCGGCGCGGGCAGCAGTGGTGCCGATAGCAGGCTCAGCCTCGAGCGTATCCCCCACCACTTTCAGTTCGGCCAGTTCGATCAACTCTGCTTGAATTTCCAACCGCTGTAGCGCGCTTCGCAGCTCTGCCGTGCGCGCGTCCGGCGCCGGCGCGGGTCCAGATTTCAAACGCTTTCGAACCACGCGCAATGGGCGCACTACTTCGGCGTGCCATGGATCGATGCGCCCGCGCAGCACATCGATGTGCGACGGTGTCAGGATTCGGCCCTTCTCCGCACCGAAATGCGCCGCGAACAAGAGGAGGTTCACGTCGAGCCCGACACTTTCCTGCAACAGCAAGCACGCCGACGAGACTCCTTCGGCGCCATAGACTCCGAGCGCAAACCGCTCGAGGTCGGAGCCGGATACGCGCGCCTCCGTTGCGTTACGCACAGGTGCGACCACCGCCATTTCAGTTACCGCGCTCGTTGAAGAATAAATCTCTGCTGATTGCGCTACCAGTGTTCGTGCGGAATGCGACGATACTCGCAGACCGCCGTCCCGCAGGGAGAATGAAGGCCGCGCGATGCCATTTCAGGATTTTCGAGATTTTCTCACCGCACTGCGCGAAGCAGGCGAGCTGGTTGACGTCGAGCGGCCGGTCGAGCTGAACCTCGAAGTGGCAAAGGCATTGCGCAAGAGCGCATCGATCGGCGGCCCAGCGTTCGTCTTCAAGAACAACGGCACCGGCTACCCGCTCGTCGGCGGTGTGTACAACTCTCGTGCCAAGGCGCTCATCGCATTTCAGGCGACCGAAGAAGACGTCTTCGAACAGATACTGCAGAGACTGTCGAATCGCATTCCGCCGGTGATGGTCGAGGACGCGCCGGTGCACGAGAACATCCTCGAAGGCGAGGCGATCGACCTGACGACGATCCCCGTGCCGACCTACAGCCCCAACGACGGAGGCCCGTACATCACGGCAGGCATCGTGGTGAGCCAGGATCCGGAGACTGGCATTCCGGACATGGGCCACTACCGGTTTCAGATCATCGACAAGAACACCATGTCGTTCCTCGCCCAACCGAACCATCGGTTCGGCAAGAACCTCGCCAAGGCAGTCAACCTGGGCCAGAAGACGTTTCGCGCCGCATTGGTGATCGGCGTCGACCCGATGATCGCGTACACGTGTCCTATCCAGGTACCCGACGACACCAACGATTTCGAGATAGCGGGCGGATTGCGCGGCGCTGCAGTCGAACTCGTCACATGCCGGACGAGCGATCTGGCAGTACCCGCGCGGGCCGAAATGGTGATCGAGTTCGAGGTCGAGTTCGATACCGAAGTCTTCGAAGGTCCGCTCGGTGAGTACACCGGTTACTACACGCCCGGTTCTATGAAACCGATCGCGCGAGTCACGGCAATCACCCACCGAAACGACGCTTACTTCCAGGGGCTGCTCACCGGTGTACCGCCCACCGAGAACCACACACTCAAGCAGCTACCGTTCGAAGCGTCGTTCTTCCAGATGATGCGCAGCCAGTTCCCGACCATCGAGAAGGTCGCGGTCCCGTCGTCCGGCGGCGTTTCCTTCTACATCGTCATCGCGATGCGACCGCGCTATTCGGGCGAAGCGCGCGCGGCGATCCTCGCAGCGATGGGAACGAACCTTCGACCGAAAACAGTGATCATCGTCGATCCGGATATCGACGTCAACGACTCGGACCAGGTCGAATGGGCGACGGCCTTCCGCACGCAGCCGGCCCGCGACGTGATCGTCGTCGACCAACTGCCTGCAGGCCCGCTCGATCCGTCCGTTTCCGACGACATTCCGCTCGATCAGCGAATGGGCTCCGCATTGGGGATCGACGCGACCTACCCCTACGGCACAGATGTCCGGATCGCGGGAGAGACAGTCGGATCCGACGACGCGTGCGGAGCGTCCGTCGCCGAGCACGGGCACGAGTACGTCATGGTCGCCGATGTTCCCGGCTGGCGTGACTACGACTTCCCGGAGCTGCGCAACCGCGCACCCTGAGTTCCACCGTCTTCCAGGGCACGTCAGCAGAGGAGAGGATCCGAATGCACGACATCAGTCACGAAATCAAGATCGGCGCTCCACCCGAGCAGGTCTACGCCGCACTCACCACCATCGACGGCATCAAATCCTGGCAGACACCGCACACGTCCGGCACGGGCGAAGTCGGTAGCAAGTGGCAATTCAAGTTCAGCGGACGCCCAGAGTTCGACTGGGAGATCGTCGCTTCCGAAGCGGACCGCATCGAGTGGCGCTGCACGGCCGGTCCGGGTGACTCGGTCGGAACCACAGCGACCTTCGACATTTCGCCGATCGACGACGGTCGAACGCACCTTGTTCTCACACACAGCGGTTGGCCGGGGACACACGGCAACTACCGCAAATGCAACACGATCTGGGGCGTGCTCTTGCACCACCTCGCACAGGCAGTCCAATCCGGAAAACCCGCACCCGCCTTCAACTGAGGACCCAGCCGATGCCGCAGCAAAGCTTGAGCGAGTTCGTCGATGCGATGGAGGCGGCCGGCCTCTTGGTCCGCGTCAAGGAAGAGAAGCGCGTAGACGAATTGCCCGCTGTCATGGAAGAGCATCCGCTGACAGCGGTACTTGTAGAGAACGTGACGGACTGCGAATTCTCGTTCCTCGCGAACGCGTACTCGAACCAAGATCAGACGGCCTGGGCACTGGGTTGCGACAAGAGCGAGACCGGCCGACGGATGGTCGAACTCGGAAAGGGCAGGGTCGAGCCCGAGATTGTCGAAACGGCGCCGTGTAAGGAAGTCATCCTCACCGGTGACGACGTCGATTTGACGCGCCTGCCGCTGTTCTTGCACCACGACCGCGACGGCCACGCGTACACCAACGACAATCTCGTCGTCACAAAGGACCCGAACACCGGTGTCTACGACTGGGGCATCTACCGCAGCATGTTCCGGACGAAGAACGAGAAGAACTTCGACATGACCTGCACGTCGCACCGTGCCCGGTTGAATGCGCAGGCGGCGCAGGCCAAGGGCGAGAATCTCGAGCTCGCTATCGTGATCGGCGGACCGTTGGTCGACAAGGTTGCCGCGCTGACGGGTGTACCGCCGGGCACCGACGATTTCGAGGTACTCGGCAGCTTCTACGGCCATCCCGCGAAGCTCGTGAAATGCGAAACCATCGACCTCCTCGTGCCGGCAAACGCTGAGATCGTGCTCGAATGTGAGCTGATGGCGACAGAGGGCCTCACCCATGACGAGGGCCCGTACGGCGAATTCACCGGCATGTATGGCGGTGGCATCAAGGCGAATTTCCGCGCGATCGTCAAAGCGATGACCTTCCGCAAGGGCGCGATCTTCCAGCACGCCACAATCGGGGGCCTGCACCCCTGGTACACCGACAACATGCTTCAGCTGCCGATGATCGAGTCCGACCTCTACGGCGGACTTGCGATGGCAGGCATCGACGTCAAGGAGGTCCGCGCGCCGCTGGGCGGGCTGTCCAACATCGCGTACGCGAAAATCAAGCCTCGTGGTGCCGGGGACTCGAAGCAGGCGCTCGGCGTGATGTTGACCTGTTCGAAGCAGGGGCTCCCAAAGATCGCGATGGTCTTCGACGAGGACGTCGACATCTGGGATGACAACGCCGTGCACTTCGCCATGGCGTATCGGTATATGCCGCACCTGGACACGGTGACGCTTCCGAACGGCAACACGATGACGGTCGATCCGATGATCGCCGAAGATGCGGCGCCCGGTACCGCGTCGAAGATCGGCCTGGATTGCACGATCCCGATCAGTCCCAAGTTCGTGCCGTCGCACTTCGACCGGAGCACGGTGTTCGTCCTCGGCGATCCACCACCGAATGTGGTCGTCAAGACGGAAGACGAGTTGACGACCGACATGGCCGCACTCATCCGCGAGGCACCCCGGACCTGGAAGGAAATACTCCAGCACTTCAACGGGCAGCCGTACCGCGCCGTATACGGGGCGTTCAGCAACCTGCGCCACCAACTCGGCCGCTGCGACGACGCGCCGTGGTATCGGTATACGTTCTCCGACACCGACTTCGCGGTCGATGTGAAGGAGACCCGGCCATCCAATTTCGACCCGCGGCACCGGGAGTAGCCGGCGGCCGGCGCTGACGCGCTAGGCTGGCGAACCATGCGCAACTCGATCAAGATCTTGACCGTCGCGACGGCACTCGTAACCGGTGTGAGCCTCGCCGGCTGCAGTTCGGACGACGATTCGTCTACTGCGAAGACAACTAATTCCGCACGTTCCAGTGCTGCGGCGCCTACCGTCGATACGCGGCCTGAATGCTCCGTCGACGCCGTGACTGTGACCGGCGACGCCGGTGCGCGGCCACAGATCACGATCCCCGACGATTGCGCTCCCCCGACCCAGCTCTTGATCAAGGACATCACTCCGGGAACGGGCACCGAGGTTGCGGCAGGCAACGACGCAACCGTGCAGTACGACCTCGTGACGTGGTCGGACAAGGTCGAGAAGGACGCGTCCTGGAACCGGGGCGAACCCTTCACCGTCGAGAACGTCGGTCAGGCACAGGTCATCGATGGCTGGAACCAGGGCCTGATCGGCCTCAAGGAAGGCGGCCGCAGGCTCCTGATCGTGCCGCCGACACTCGGCTACGGTCGCGGCGGCAACGGAATCAAGCCCAACGAGACCCTGGTCTTTGTGATCGACGCCGTGTCGGTTGCTCCTGGCACGGCCGGATAGGAAGCGGGAGTCACCATGCGCGCATTCCGCGAAGCAATCGAGAGAGGCGATTTCGCCTCTCTCCCAGCTCTTTTCACTGACGACGTGGTGTTCCGCAGCCCCATCGCGCACAAGCCGTATCACGGTCGCGAAACTCTGGGTGCGATACTCATGGCCGTGTCGAAAGTCTTCGAAGACTTGACTTACGAGCGCGTTATCGGAAACGAGGGACCCGGCGACCACGCGCTGGTGTTCAACGCAAGAGTCGGCGATCTGGCCATCAGCGGCTGCGACTTCCTGCACGTGCGGGAAGACGGATTGATCGACGAGTTCACGGTCATGCTCCGCCCGCTGAAGGCGGTCAACGCGTTCGCCGAGAAGATGGCGGTTCAGTTCGCCGCGGCGATGGAAGAGATGGCCGCAGCGCACGCAGCACAGCAGGCCACGACCACAATCTGACCGGTGTCCGTCGAGCGCTCCTACGCTGGTGTCATGAGCGCCCTCCAACGTGCACAGGTTCTCGCGTATCGCTTTGCCGTCCACGGCCTCGCTGCACCTGAATCCGACGCGTCGACCACGCTGGCCACCGGTCTGCAGGACTACCCGCCGGGGCGAACTGCGTTGCTCGCTCTGCGACTTCGAACGGGTTCGACCGATGGCTCCCCCACGGTGCTCGTCCACTCGGTTCGGGCCGCGATGCATCTGCACGATGCTGCCGAGCTGCCGCGACTGATTGCCGCGCTGCGGGTCGACGACGCAGGAGCGATCCCGCAACAGTCGATGGGGCCGTTCGGCGGCGAACTCGAAGCATCGGGCGTGTCGTTCGGAGCTGCGCTCGACGAGGTCGCAGATGCGATGCGATCGGCGATGGGCGACCTCGCTTTCCCGACGAAGGGTGAACTCAGCGGTGCGGTGAGCCCGAAAATCGACCGCCGCCTCGCGCCCTGGTGCGAGGGCTGCGGAGCCGACCACGTCCAGGATCAGCTGTTTCGGCTCGCGACGCTCCAGGCGGGGCTTGTCGTAGACGTCGACAACCACTCCCCCAGCCAGTTCCGTTACAGGGCAACAGAGTTCGAGCCCGCCGACCCGACTGCGAGCCGTGCGGAACTGGTCGACAATTTCCTCACCACCTTCGGACCTGCCCGCCCGGCAGACTTGGCGTCGTGGCTCGGTCGCACGCCCTCGGCAGCGAAACACTGGTGGGAACTCGTTGCCGAGAATCTCCAACCGGTCGAGATCGACGGCAAAGAGCACTGGGCTCGTGCCGACACGCTCGAGACTGTCGAATCCGCACCCGCACCGACCGGCGTTCGGCTGCTACCGCCCTACGATCCGATCACCGAACTCGCAGATCGAAAACTCCTGGTACCGGACCCTGCGCAGCGGCGAAAGGTGTGGCAGGCGGCCGCGAACCCCGGCGTGGTTCTCGTCGACGGCGACATCGCAGGCGTATGGCGGCAGAAGCGAACTCGAGACCGGCTGACATTGCGAGTCGAGGCGTTCGGCAAGATGTCGGCCCGCCAACGACGTGCGGCCCAATCCGATGCCGACGTCATCGCCGATCAGGCCGGTGCGGACAATGCGGACCTGACATTCGATTGAACGAGCGCGACCTGTAGTCAGCCCACGATCGTGTTGCCTGCCGACCCGGCGGCGACGGTCTCGATCAGCCGGAGAAGCGCGTCGGCCGGTGCCGGCCTGCCGAACAGATAGCCCTGCGCCAACGGATACCGCAGAGCGGTCAGCACCTCGGCCTGATGGTCGGTCTCAACGCCCTCGGCAACGATCGGCAATCCCAGCGCCGAGCACATCGACGCGACTCCCGCCAGCAACGGATCCGAGTGCGCTCCGGGTCCGAGATGTGCAACGAACGAGCCGTCGAGTTTCACGAGATCGCGCGGCAATTTCGCCAGCCTGCTGAGCGACGAATACCCGGTGCCGAAGTCGTCGATCGCGATACGAATTCCCGCTCGCCGAAGCCTGGACAGATTGTCGATGGCTGATTCCGATTCGGCGTCGAGCACGGTCTCGGTTATCTCGAGCACAAGCTGGCTCGCGGGCCATCCGGTCGACTCGACCGCCTCCGACACCGTCGCGGGATAGTCGCGCGCACCGAGCGAGAGCCCCGAAACGTTCACGTGCAGTGCGATACCCGCACCCGCGAATCCGATCAGCTCGGTGCACGCTGTCCGCAGTACGTAGCGGTCCAATTCCTGGATGACGTCGTTGTCTTCGGCGATCCTGATGACATCTGGCGTCGACAGATCGGGTTGCGTGGCTGATGTGAAGCGCACCAATGCTTCGAATCCGACAACCGCCACGGGTGCGCTGAGACGAACGATCGGCTGGTAGACGACCTGAATCGCGCTGTTGGCGATCGCGTCGCACAGCTCTGCCGCGAGAATGGACGGCTGCGAGGACTCGACGATCGTGCGGTTCCGGCCGGCATGCTTCGCGCGATACAGCGCGACGTCCGCGCGTGCCAGAACCGAGGCCGCCGTATCGCCAGGACGCCAGGACGCGACTCCTGCCGAGCAACCCAGCGAGATCGACCGGCGCAAGGCCTCGGTCGCGTCCACAGCGGCACTCTCGCTCGCGACGGGCAGCAGCAGCGCGAACTCGTCGCCGCCGTATCTGGCCAGGACTTCGCGTGATCGCAACTGCGCCCGCCAGGACTTGGCGACGTCACGCAACACGATGTCGCCCGCACGGTGGCCGTGCTCGTCGTTGATCGCTTTGAAGCGGTCCAGATCCAGAAGGACGACGACGGGCGTGAGTCCTGCGCGGGTCGCGTTTCCGATCGCGAGGTTCAGGCTGCGGTGGAACCCGCGCCGGTTTGCCAACCCCGTCAACGCATCGATATCCGCCTCCGACGCGAGCCGACCGAGGACGCCGACCGTCAATCCGATCGCGATCGTCGTCGTCGCGACCGAATACGAGATCCACCACGGCAGATCGGGGCGTGCGGCCAGAATCGCGCCGATCAGAAGCGCGACGAAGACGAGCTGAACGGCGACGCGGTGCCAGGCGAAGAAGAAGCCGTCGTTGACGGCGATTATGACCGCGAACACCGACATCGATTGTGCGACGGCGTCGTTGGGCGTCCAGTAGACCGCTCCACCGAGGAGCAGCGAGCCGACGAAGGCCGCGACCTCGAAGTGGACCAAGTCGAACCGGCCACCCCACTTCATCAACACGAGCCCGATGCAGGCCGTGGTCGAGGCGATTGCGTACAGAATCGGGATGTTCGGCGCCTCGAACGGCATGAGGGCGGTGATCCCGATACCGAACAATCCAGCCGTCGAGTACAGGCCGCCGGTGGCACGCGCCATCAACTCGGGGGTCGCCAGCGCCGATGGCGATTGCAGCCATTGGAGGGGCGGCAGGTTCCTCCGGCCGATACTCACAAGGCAACGTTAGGAGGTCGGGCGCCTCGATGCACGCGTTGTCGACCGCGTGTGCCGAAACGGCCGATGCGAGCATCGAGGCAGATCACCTCTGTCTGCATCCAATACAGACAGTCGCGGTCACTTCTCGGCGAAGGCGACCATGCCGGGACCGAATTCGGGCGCTACATCGCGTGCCGTGAGCCCGTTCCCGCAAGAATCGCACTCGAGTGTCACATGCGCCTCGCCGTCGCAGTCGCGGTGCCGGTAGTGAACCGGCGGACCGTCCGGCGCCATGTACGTATCGCCCCAGTCGCGGATAGCTATCAGGATCGGATAGATGTCGTGCCCTTTGGGCGTGAGGCGATATTCGTCGAAGCCACCGTCGGCGGGCTTCTGCTTCACGAGGATGCCGTGCTCGATCAGGCGGTCCAGCCGGTCCTGGAGACGGCTGCGCGAGATCCCGAGCGCACTTTGGAACGCGTTGAAGCGCCGAATGCCCGAGAAGGAGAACTTCAGGATCAGCAGCGTCCACCGATCGCCCAAGATCACGAGCGGTCGGGTGATCGAACACGGGAGATCGGCGAGTTCTTCGTAGCGCATACCGACAATCCTACGACTGGTTCCAAAACGAGACTAGTGATAGCGTCTGGTCTCGAAACGAGACCATCTCGAGAGAGGCGTTGTGATGACCCAGACTGCCGACCGCACCGACCAGTTCCCCGCGCTCGCACGCCTACTCGACGAACGGTGGACGTGCAGGCAGTTCCTGCCCGATCAGGTACCGCAGGAGACGATCGAGACCCTGCTCAACCTCGCTCAGCGGACGCCGTCCTGGTGCAACACACAGCCGTGGCAGGTCGAACTCACGGCCGGTGCCGCGACCGATCGTTTCCGTAGCGAGCTGCTAGATCACATTCGGTCGGCACCGCTCACACCGGACCTGCCGTTTCCAGCCGCGTACACGGGCGCCTACCAACAGCGCCGGCGGGAATGCGGATTCCAGCTCTACGACAGCGTCGGAATTGTGAAGGGCGATCACGCGGCAACGATGCGCCAATCGATCCGCAACTTCGAACTGTTCGACGCACCGCACGTCGCGATCATCACGACCGAGGCGGATCTCGGCACCTATGGCGCGGTCGACTGCGGCCTCTACATCAACACCTTCCTACTCGGAGCGCAGAGCCTCGGCCTCGCGGCTGCCCCGCAGGCTGCGCTGGCGTCACATTCGAAGTTTCTGCATACCTACTTCGACCTGCCGGACAACCGACAGGTCGTCGCCGGGATCTCGTTCGGATATGCCGACCTCGCTCATCCGATCAATTCGTTCCGCACCCGCCGGGCGACTGTCGATCAGGTCGTGAACTGGCACAACGAGTGATCTAGCCGGCCGCCGGTGCCAGATTCGGCACCGCCCACCCGTTGGCGGGTTGTGCCTGCTGGGCACCGCCGAACCAGCCGCGGAGAACGAGGAAGCGGACGCCGCCGATCGCGGCGCTGACGGCCACGACGAACGCGCCGCTCGCGAGTGCGGTCGTTGCGGGGAACAGGTGGCCGAAGCCTGCGACCGCCGCGCTGCTCACTGCAAGTCCCACCAACGCCAATCCCCCGCCCTGCGATTGTGCGGTCAACCAGCCGATTCGCCCACCCGCACCGAAGGTGACGCGACGGTGCAGTTCGTTGGCAAGGGCAGTCGAGCCGGCGGCACCGACGAGGTTCGCCGTCATGAGGCCTTCGTGGCTGAACGTGACGAAGAGGACGAAGTAGGCGACGTTGCTGACCCCGCCGACCATTGCGAAACGGACGAGCTGCGCGAAGGTTCCGGTGCCGCGAAGATCGAACAGCTTTCGCGCGATCATGGGAACGTCCTCTCGTCGGTGAGCTCGGGAATCGTCCGGCTTCGATGACAAGGTTCGCGCGTACCGCTTTCTGAATGCTTATCGAATTCTTACGGTTCTACTCCGTCGACTCGTAATGCGTGGCTGGGTGTTGGCTATGTGACGAGCGCCCTACGTAGCATCGGGTTGAAATCGCCGCGTGCTGGGTAGCCCTCTCCTCAGGCGCGCGTCGACTCAGTACCGCGTGCACAGTTGTTTTGCGAAAGGGATTCCACAGAATGACCGACACGGCGGCCAAGGTGGTCGAGCCAACACCACAGTTGACCGTCCAAGAGGCACCCAGTTCGGTTCGCCGACGGCGGCTTCCCCACTGGGGTGACGCCACCGTCGCCATCGCATACATCGCGCTCGCCGCGTTCGTCATGGGCCCGCAGTGGCGAAACCTCGACAAGGCATACCTCGTCAACGGTGGCCAGGATCAGACGATGTGGGAGTGGTTCTTCGCTTTCACAGCCCACGCGGTTTCGCTTTTTCAGAGCCCGCTCGGCACTGATCTGCAGAATCACCCGCTAGGTGTGAACTTGATGGCGAACACCGCGATGTTCGGGGTGAGTGTCCCGTTCGCACCGGTCACGCTGCTTTTCGGCGCAACCGTCACGTTTGTTGCCGCACTCACGGCGGGGCTTTGCGGCACGGCATACGCCTGGTACTGGCTGTTCCGCCGCGAACTGGTCGAGTCGCGCTTCGCCGCAGCAATCGGCGGCTTGTTCTGCGGGTTCGCGCCCGCGATGGTGTCGCACGCGAACGGCCACCCGAATTTCGTCGTGCTCTTCCTGCTGCCGCTGATCGCGGCACAGATTCTGCGACTGACCCGGTCGGCTCGCTGGATCCGTGACGGCGTCGTACTCGGACTGCTTCTTGCCCTGCAGATCGGGTTCGGCGAGGAACCACTGCTCATCTTCGCGATCGCGTTCGGCCTGTTCGCACTCGTCTACTACGCACGCGATCCGAAGGCGGGACTCGATGCGTGGCGGGCCGTTTGGCGACCGCTGTGTCTCGGCGGAGCGATCGCCCTCTCGATCACCGGGTTTGCGCTGTGGTGGCAGTTCTTCGGACCGCAAAGCTATCGGCACATCGACCACGGCCAGATGGGCAACGATCTGTTGGCCATCACCCAGTTCCCGACACAATCCTTCGGCGGCGACCTCGCACCCGGGCAGAATGTCGCGATCAACATCACCGAGCAGAACGCCTACTTCGGCTGGCCGCTGCTCGCGGTCGTCGCGATTGCCGGAGTGTGGCTGTGGCGGAACAAGATCGCTCGCGCCGCGACGATTACCGCAGCGGTCATGATCGTCGTATCGCTCGGCGCAGAACTGAAGATCGGTAAGGATGCGACGGGAATCGAACTGCCGTGGGAATGGCTCGGGCGAGTGCCCTTGCTGGAATCTGTGCTCGAGACACGATTCGCGATTGCCGCGATTCCCGCGATCGCAATTGTGCTGATACTCGCGACCGAACGCGCCCTGCGCTCGAACACGGTGTCCACTCCATGGTTCGCCGGGCTCGCCTTGGCGCTGATACCGCTGACGCCGACGCCTCTGCCTGTCATCGATCGATCGCCTACCCCGGAATTCTTCTCTGCGGGTTCATGGCGCGAATTCACCTGCGGTGGTTCGGTAGTCGTTGTGCCGCTGCCCGGCCCGGTCGATGCCAGAGCGCTGCGCTGGCAGCAAGCGGCCGATTTTCAGTTCCCGATCGCAGGTGGCTACTTCGTCGGTCCCGTGGGTAGTGAGCGCGAAGGAAAGTACGGCCCCGAGGACCGCAGCACCGCGCTCGTTCTCGCCAAGGCGCAATCGTCCGGTCAAGTACCGCAACTCGATGCCGCCACGCGCGCAGCGGTTTTCGACGATCTGCGCTTCTGGCAGGCAGATGTCGTCGTCCTGCCGCAGACCAACAAGCGTGACGTCCTCAAGACCACAGTCGATCGCTTGATCGGCTTCCCAGGTCGTCAAGTCGACGATGCGTGGGTGTGGGACGTTGCCGATTGCGGTCACTAGCCGATCGAGGCTGTCCGCAACTCCTTCTCGATCGGAGTCGGGAAGGACGGAACCACCGTTGCGCCTTCGAGTCGAGGCTGCAGGGACGCGACCGCCTTGTCGACGGCCCGTACCGCGGCTTTGCCGCGATCCACGATGATCCGTGTCGCGATCGTGGCGTCGGGACGGACCGCCCACGCACCGATAACCTCTCCACCCCACCAGATCGTCGGGCCGACATTGCCGTTGCGGTCGTAGAGCGGTTCCCACTCGTCAGGCAGATACCACGCCCGCTCCTTCCACCCCATCGGAGTCGGGTCCAAGGCGGGCAGAAGCGCGGCGGTCGGCGCAAGCGCCGTTTCGTGCTCGACGTCGTCCGCCAGAACCAGGCCGCAGCCTACGTCCACCGTGTCCAACGCTGCGAGCGCCTTCCGCGTAGCACCGAGCGTCCAACCGGTCCACCACTGAACATCGACGACCGTTGCCGGACCGAATCGACGAAGGTATTGCTCGACCAACCGTGCTCGCGCGTCGGGTTCGGCTGCGATCCCGGCAGGCCACCAGTGCGCGCCCGGCTTCCAGGTGTGCGCACGCGATGTCCACGCGCCCCGCGGCTCGCACCGCACCATCCGGCCCTCGGCCGCCATGTGGGTCAGCACCTGAGATGTGATGTTGCGCTTGATATCCCATTTCTTGTCGGTAGTCGGGAGGAAGGCCGTCCGCAATCTCGGTTCGTCCGTGGACAATTGCGCGGCGGTGGCAGTACCGCGCCTGGCGAGCGCCAACTCCACAGCCGTCTCGACCGACCGCAACCAACCCTCGATATCAGCCGGCACGGGCGGCTCGGTCGGGAGCGTACTCAGTTGCTGGACAAGCCTTTTGCGCTGCTGGGCGGCGATATCGACCGACGCCGCCCAGTGCACGACGGGTACGAGCGGCGCCGGCACGACGAACAGGGTGCGCCGCATGGCGAGCATTCGGACGAGGGCACGATCGTCGTACATCGCCCGCGCGATATCCGCGATGGAAGCCGACGGACAGCGCGCCAGCACGGACAGGTATACCGTCGCGGGATCGGTCGCGTGCAGTACGACAAGATCGGTGGTCGCGCGGACCGGGTCTGCCGCCGTCCCGGCCAGGTGGTGGCGGGCGACCAGCCGGGTCCGTCGGTCGGCCGTGGTGAAATGCATGACCTCATTAGTACCGTGGAACACCGACACGACTTTCGCCGTGGCTGCTGACCGCTCCTGGAGGAACTATGGAAGTACCTGACGGGACCCGCCCTGACGCCCGGGTGTCAGCCGCGTTCATCGAACTGGCACAGATGCTGGTGAACGACTACGACGTCGTAGAACTGGGCCAGCACCTTGTGGAAACCAGTGTTCGGCTGCTCGACGCGGCCGCTGTCGGTTTGCTGCTCGGCGACCAGCGCGGCCACCTGCAGGTACTCGCGGCGTCGAGCGAGGAGATCAGGTTGGTCGAACTGTTCCAGGTGCACTGCAACGAAGGACCCTGTCTCGAGGCGTACCGAACGGGCGAACAGGTACACGTCGCGGACCTCAGGGTGCACGACGACGAATGGCCGGCGTTCGCCGAGAAGGCTGTCGGGGAAGGCTTCCATTCCGTCTTCGCGCTCCCGCTGCGGCTGCGGAAAGAGCGCGTCGGCGCGTTGAATCTGTTCCGCACCAACGCCGGAACCATCTCGGAGACCGATCTGGCGATCGGTCAGGGGCTCGCGGACGTCGCGACCCTGGGCATCCTGCACCAACGCACCGAAACTGTGAACGTGCAGTTGCAGTCGGCCTTGAACAGCCGGGTGATCATCGAGCAGGCGAAGGGCATCATCGCGGAGCGCGGTGGTGTCGGGGTGGACGACGCCTTCACCAAGTTGCGCGCACATTCACGCAACACAAATCAACGGCTCGTCGAAGTCGCGCGCAAGATCGTCGCTGGGACGATCGACACCGCAACTTTCTTCGGCAGGTAGGCAGTCCGCATAGCGGTCCAGGTATCCTGGACCTGACACATTTGCCCTAGTCCTCGGCAAACCGCTTCGGTCGCGTACCCCCATGCTTGCGAGGGGCTGTGCGGTCGGCTCCGCAGATTCGAGGAACGCTGACTATGGGTCGAAATTCGTACGAGGATCATCGAGACGCCGTGGACCTTCGCGGCACGACGATCGGTACGGAAACCCGCTGGTGCGACACGACCGCAATCGTGTCTGTCACAGGCGACATCGATATGCAGTCCGCAACCCACCTCACCGATGCGATCGGAAACGCGCTCGCGCAAGCGCCCGCCGGACTGATCGTGGATCTCGCCGGTGTCGAGTTTCTGGCATCCGCCGGAATGACGGTACTGCTGTCCACGAACTCGAAGCTCGGTCCCGGCATGCGATTTGCGGTCGTCGCCGATGGGCCGGGTACGAGCAGGCCCCTACGCCTCATGGGCGTGGATGCCGCCGTACGCGTGTACCCGACGCTCGCCGACGCGTTGAAAGACTTCGCCGAAGCGTCGCTGGAAGACCCGTCTGTGTGCCCATGACGGCGCAATTCGCGCTTCTGCCGGCCCGCGCGTCGCGCCGGGGATAAATGCGCGAACTTTGTGCGTCAAATGCTCGTTCTGGACGTATGACTTCCTGTAACAATGACATACAGGAGGGGATTGTGGCGCTGTCGGGCGGATGATCATTCATCCATTCGCAGCGCCTGCTTCCTTACTGCAGCGTTACTGGGCTGCCCCAGACCATGGCAGTTCGTCCCCGGTGATGATGGACGAGTAGACGGGTATGGCGTGACGGGATATCCACAGGAGTGCCCCCCTGATGTCGGGCGGCTACGCTCGGCGCGAGATGCCGAGAATGCCGCTCAGGCAGAGTTGTTCGTGAAAATCGCGCGTCGGGACCCTGCCGCTTTTGCGCAGTTGTACGACCAGACGTCCGCGCGCGTATTCGGGGTCGCTTTCCGGATTCTGCGCGATCGCGGCTTTGCAGAAGAGGTCACGCAGGAGGTCTTTCTGCAGGCGTGGCGAGACGCCGATCATTACGACGCCGCGAAAGGCAGTCCTGTTACCTGGCTCGTCACACTTGCCCAACGTCGTGCTGTGGACCGCGTCCGGTCTGAATCGTCGAATACCAACCGGGAGTTGAACTATCAGGCGAAGAACAGCTCGGGCGTCTTCGACGAAGTGGCCGAGGAAGTCGAAATCCGTTGGGAGCACCGAGCAGTCAGCGAATGTCTCGCCGGACTCTCGGCACCCCAACGTGAATCGCTAGCTCTCGCGTACTACAAGGGCTGCACCTATCGGGAAGTGTCCGAATACCTTTCGGTTCCACTGCCCACCGTCAAGTCCCGAATTCGGGACGGCCTCGCGCGCTTGCGTGCGTGCGTGGGCGCGGAGTAGACGGGCGCGGAGTAAAACCGATCAGGGACGGGCCTGATCGGCGGCCTCGGATTCACTGTCGGCACCGGAATTGGCAAGGCTCCCACCGGCGTTCTCCAGATGAGCTCGGACGAACCACTGGAACTTCTCCAGTTCCGCGTTGTGCCCGATGACGATATCCTCACTGACACGGTCGATTTCGCCGATCCGGTCCATGATCTTTCGGCCGGTCTCGATCACGCCCGTGTACACCAGGTCGAGGGCGGCCAGATGCGAGATCGCGTTGTCGCGGCCGACCGAGTAGTCGTCCCACGACCGATCATCGATGATTGCCCCAGGCGTGCCCTTCGGCGACTGCCCCAGTGCGGCAATGCGTTCCGCCACTTCGTCTGCGTAGCCGCGGACGAGGTCGACCTGGGGATCGATCATTTCGTGCACACCGATGAAATTCGGTCCGACTACGTTCCAGTGCACGTGCTTCAGCGTCAGGTGCAGGTCGTTGTAGGCGCTCAGCCGCTGTTGCAGCAAGCCGGCCACTTCGCTGCCCTGCTCGTTGGTCAGCCCTGGAATGGTGAACTCTGTTGTCATGCAGATCGCTCCTTCTGTGCTGTGATCGGGGCACCGACGATGCGGCGCACCTCAGCGTCCCCATACGGATTACCCACAGACACTGGGGCGTAACCACAGCAGTCAGATGGCGAACGTCACTTCACCGCAGCGGGATCGGCGCTTTCGTTGTAGCGCCTCGAATGCGGTCCACGATCGGCGGCTGCTACTCAACCCTTGCCAGATGTGATGTCGCCGGTGAGGTACCGCTGCAGGGTCGGGGCCATGGCGTCCACCAGCGTGTCTACGTCCGCCGACGCGAGGGGTTCGGTCTTTGCGACGTATCGCATCAATCCGAAACCGACGAGTTGCGAGGCGCACAGGGTTGCCCGCATCCGGATATCGTCGGCGCCCAGCGCGCGTAGCAGGCGCTCGAAAACGTCACCCAGGAAAATGTCCATCAGCGTGTCGACAGCCTTGTTGATCCCGACACTTCCGAGCGTTCCCGCGGCGAAGGGTCCGCCGCCCGCTGCATCCCAGGTCGTGATCAGGACATACAGCGTGCGCCTGCCGACCTCGTTCGCCGTTCCAGCGACGATCTTGTCGATGAATTTCGGTGTGCTGAACGGGAGCCGGAAGCCGGCCAGGAGATCTAGCGGGCCGCCGGAATCGGCACCGTCGTCGTCGCGCTTGGCCATCGGCCGTCGCCCCTTTCGCAGCCGTACTACCTGATCCACGAATTGTGCAGGCTCGTCGTACTGCGCGCGGGGATTTCGTCCTAGTCGGTCGAGGTTGCAGACCTCAGCGCGTCGCGGCGTCCGGGCGCATCGGCGGGCACTGACCGCCCGGCACAGTAGCCAGTTCGAAATGCCACCACTCGTTGACGAACATCCGGCACAGGCCCCAGCGGTTGCCGTTCGCCTCGAGCCACGCAGCACCCGCAGCCGGTCCGACGTCGACCGCGTGCCCGGATACGTGTGTGGATTCTTCCGGCGGCAACACCCACCTGCGGGCGGCGTCGGGGCTGCCGTATGTGGCGATGCCGTCGTTCCAGAGCCACAGCTGCTCGTCCCACGTGCGGTAGCCGGAAGTGATCGACAGCGGTACGCCCACGCTGTGCGCTTCCTCCTCGGCCATCGAATAGGCCACGGCGAGGAGGGGATCCAGTCCCTCGGTGCCTGCGGCCGATTGCGTCGGCGGCAGCGCTGCTGCCTGTGGTGCACCGGCCAGCCCGTGCAGGAGGAATGCTCCGACCAGCAGCGGCACCGACGCCAAGACGCGTCGTACGCGGATTCCCCCGGGCAGCCCGGCTGTCTTCGAGGCGGTCATACCTCACCCTCTCACGTGCCAATCGCTGAAGCGTTGCCAAGCACGGTACTGGTCCGCGAGCGGTTGTCCAGTATTCGAGCGGTTTCCGGGCTTGCGCCCTGCCGTACTCTGAGCAAGTCAAATGTCCAGCAGCAGGCTCGGAGCGTGCGTCATGGTCAAGGTCTTTCTCGTGGACGATCACGAGGTGGTCCGTCGGGGACTAGTCGATCTCCTGAGTAGCGACCCGGAACTCGAAGTTATCGGCGAGGCAGCGAATGCCGCGCAAGCACTCGCGCGCATTCCCGCGCTGCGACCGGATGTCGCGGTCCTCGACGTGCGACTCCCGGACGGAAACGGCATCGAACTGTGCCGTGAATTGCTGACACATCTGCCCGAATTGCGGTGCCTCATGCTGACGTCGTTCACAGATGAAGAAGCGATGCTGGACGCGATCCTCGCAGGTGCGAGCGGATACGTCGTCAAAGACATCAAAGGGATGGAACTTGCCACGGCGATCAAGGATGTCGGAGCGGGAAAGTCCCTGCTCGACAATCGTGCCGCCGCTGCTTTGATGTCCAAACTGCGGACTCGCACCGAGGTGTCCGACCCGTTGTCGACGCTCACCGAGCAGGAGCGAATGCTCTTGTCGCTGCTCGGCGAGGGACTCACCAACCGGCAGATCGCGGGCCGCATGTTCCTCGCGGAGAAGACCGTGAAGAACTACGTCTCCCGCTTGCTCGCGAAGCTCGGGATGGAGCGGCGGACACAGGCCGCCGTTTACGTCTCGAAGCTCGGCCAATCCGCGCCGTAGGCCTAAGCTCACCATCCACCGGGTAGCTCGGGACGAGGATGGATCTGTGAGTGATGAGGGCGTCGGCCGACAGTTGCCGGCGAGTCCGCGTAGCGACACCCTGTCGCAATTGCGGCTGCGCGAACTCATCGACGAAGTCCACGACCGCGTGGAGCAGATCGTGGAAGGCCGCGATCGGCTCGACGGCCTCGTCGATGCGATGCTGCTCGTGACGTCGGGGCTGGATCTGGATGTCACATTGCGCACCATCGTGCACACCGCCATCGAATTGGTCGACGCGAAATACGGAGCGCTCGGGGTCCGGGGCGAAGGCCACGACCTCACACAGTTCATCTACGAGGGCATCGGCGAGGACGATCGCCGGCGAATCGGACCGCTACCTGCCGGTCGGGGCGTACTCGGCATCCTCATCGACGAACCGGTGCCGATCCGGCTCGACGACATCACGAAACACGCAGCCTCCGTTGGCTTCCCGGCCAATCACCCGCCGATGCGGACCTTCCTGGGCGTGCCTGTGCGGATTCGGGACGATGTCTTCGGCAACCTGTACCTCACCGACAAGGCCGGCGGCGTGGCCTTCACCGACGACGACGAACTCCTCGTCCAAGCTCTCGCCGCGGCCGCGGGGATAGCTATCGACAACGCGCGCCTCTACGAAACCGCTCGGGCGCGGCAATCGTGGATCGAGGCCACCCGAGACATTGCGACCGAATTGCTCGCCGGATCGGAACCGGCGCCGGTGTTCCGGCTCATCGCAGCGAAAGCGATGGCGCTTGCCGGCGCAGAGTGCGTGTTGCTTGCCGTGCCTACGGATGCCGAGGCCGCGCACACCGATATCGGTGAACTCGTCGTGGCCGAAGGCAGCGGTCCGTGCCGGCCAGGAGCGATCGGTCGGACAATCCCGATCACGGATTCCGCGATCGGCGTGGCGTATGCGCAACGCCAGGCATTGCGTTTCGACACGATCGGCGATCGCGAGGCCGGTGTCGATCTGCAGGGCGACGGTCCGGCGCTGGTACTGCCGCTGCGCACCAGCGACGCGGTCGGCGGTGTGCTCGTCGCGACTCGACCCGCCGGCGCACCACGCTTCACAGACGCAGAATTCGACACGATGGCGTCGTTCGCAGAACACGCCGCCGTTGCGCTGCAGCTCGCGACCGCACAACGCCGAATGCGCGCACTCAGCGTGATGACGGACCGTGATCGGATTGCGCGTGACATGCACGATCACGTGATCCAGCGCTTGTTCGGTGTCGGCCTGGCGTTGCAGAGCGCCATTCCCCTGGCGTCTTCGTCGAACGATGTGCAGCGCCGGTTGTCCGACAGCGTCGACAACCTCCACAAGGTCGTACGCGAAATCAGGACCACGATCTTCGACCTGCACGGCGCCGGCGCGGTCGGCCTGTGGCAACGGCTCGACGAAGCGATCGCCCAGTTCTCGGCTCCGGACATCAGTACCGACGTCCACATGTCGGGTCCGTTGTTCCGGATCACGGGCCAACTCGCCGACCACGCCGAAGCGGTTGTGCGCGAAGCGGTCAGCAATGCGGTCCGCCATGCCTCCCCGCGCGCGCTGACGGTCGACGTGCGCGTCGACGACAACCTCACGATCGAAGTGTCCGACGACGGAACGGGCATACCCGACGTGTCGTCGAGCCGCGGACTCGCAAATCTGAAGCGCCGAGCCGCTCAGGCAGGCGGCACCTTGTCGGTCGAGCGGCGCCCACGTGGCGGCACCAGGCTGACCTGGAGTGCACCGGTGCGTTGATCGGGTTGGGCGGAGTCCGACTAAACTGCCCGCTTTATGGCAGCGTCTGAAGAGGTTCGTGACGAGTTCGTCGATGCTGCGTACCGGGCCATAGCAACCCGCGGACCGGACCTGAGCATGGAAGACGTCGCTCGCGAAGCCGGGAGCAGCAAACCGCGGCTCTACCGGCATTTCGCCGATAAGGACGATCTCTACGTCGCAATCGCACAGCGGATGAACGACGACGTCTACCAGAACATTCGGCCGGACTTCAATTTCGTGCTGCTCCCGCCACGCGACGCGCTCGCGGAAGCAATTGCGAGTTACACACGCGTCATCACCGAAAGTCCCGAAGTGTTTCGGTTCCTCTCGCGCGGGACCGGCCAACAGGGGTCGCTGCGAACCGGTTACCCGATCGCGATCGGACGCGATCTGTCGATTCGTGTGACGGAGATCGCTCGTGACGTGCTCGGTTCGGTCGATATCGACACCGCGGGACTGGAAACAACCGTCGTCGCCGGGGTCGGCGCCGTGCTCGCGGCATCCGTTCTATGGCTCGAATCGACGGCTTCGCCGACTGACGTGCAGAGAAGTCAGTTCGTTGCTGAGGTTTCCCCGCTTGTATGGGGGCTTGTCGACGCGTATCTGAGGGAGAAGGGGATTGCGATCGCAGGTGACGAGCCGATGTTCGTCAGTCTCGCGAAGATTCGTGCCGGCGACGCCTGACTCCGATGCGCTTGACACAGTGTCTGCCGTCAGCCATTCTCAGGTTAACGCCGTACTCGGAGTAACACCTATCGTTCCTTCCGGTACGCACGACCCGCAGAACTCATCGCCGAGCATGCGAGCAAGGGACAGGTTGACAATGATGTTGATCCGCACGCCGTCGCGCACGGAGGGCAAGAAACGCCTCCCGGAGACCGATCCGGGACAGGTCGATCTCCATGCGCGCAACGTTCACTTTTCCTGGGCGAACACGCCGCTGCACTGGATGCCGCTCGAGCCGATCGCATCACACCTGATCAGCTCGCTGACAATGCTGCTCCCCGAGGGTGAGCGCATGTTCTGCGCGACGTTTGCCGAAGCACTGCCCCTGATCAAGGACGAAAAGCTGCGACAGGACATCCTCGGCTTCATCGGCCAAGAGTCCATGCACGCCGAGACGCACGACAAGGCGATCTACGAATTCCTCGAGGGCAACGGCATCGATCCGCAGCCGTACGTCAAGCATGTCGAGTACTTGTTCCGCAAGATCCTCGGACCCCGTCCCGAGCTCAATGAGGTCGCACAGCGGCAGTACCTGCTCGAACGGCTCGCAGTGATCTCCGGCCTCGAGCACATGTTCGCGTTCCTCGGCGACTGGATCGTCAATGCCGATCTGGAGAAGTTCGGCGCCGATCCGGACATGCTCGATCTGTACCGCTGGCACGGCGCGGAAGAGGTCGAACATCGCAATGTCGCCCACGACGTCGCGATGTACTTCGACATGGGCTACACCCGCCGCAACCTGGCGATGGTCATCGCCGTCGGCAGCCTGCTGGCGTTCCTCGTCCGTGGCACCAAGTTCTTGGTCCACCAGGACGAGACCATGGACAACCCCGGCTACCCGGTCCTGATCGGTCGCGTCCTGGGTTCGATGTACCGCGGCGGCCTGCCGAGCGTTCCGATGCTGGTCAAGTCGCTCGCGCTCTGCCTCAAGCCGGGTTACACGCCCGACGACGTCGGTAACACCGCCCAGGCCCTGGCCTACCTCGCGAAATCTCCCGCGGCGCGGGCTGCAGCGTCTTGACCGGGCGCCGGCCGATACCCGACCGGTCCCCGCAGCATCTTTACGGAAAGAGCCGCCGGGACCAGACGATCCGGCTGTACAACAAGTTCGTCGACGGTTATATCCGGGCATCGACACTGATCAACCGGCACGATGTCGTGTCGAAAGAGGGCCCGGAGCATTCGCTTGTGCTCGTGGTGCGCGAACGCCGCGTCGAGGCCCATGACGACAACGTCGTAAGCCTCGTCCTGGCGTCCCCGGACGGTTCGGACTTACCGCCTTGGCGCCCCGGCGCGCATCTCGACCTCCAGCTGCCGTCCGGTAGACGGCGGCAGTATTCGTTGTGTGGCGACCCTGAGAATCGGTCGACCTACCGGATCGGTGTGCGCCGAATCCCCGACGGCAACGGTGGGTCCGTCGAAATTCACGACACCCTGCCGATCGGTTCGACACTCGAGGTGAAGGGACCGCGGAACGGCTTCGGCTTCGCAGTGCCGGGTTACGGTTCGCCGTCCAAACGGCTGCACTTCGTTGCCGGCGGTATCGGCATCACCCCGATCTTGCCGATGGCACGACTCGCGCAGCAGTTGAACCTGGACTGGTCGATGACCTACACCGGCCGCAGCCGCGACTCGCTGCCGTTCCTCGACGAGGTCGAGTCCTTCGGCGATCGCGTCACCGTGCGGACCGACGACGCCCACGGTCTGCCCGTCGCCAAGGATTTGCTGGCGGACGTCGCCGAGCACACCGCGGTGTACTGCTGCGGGCCCACTCCCCTGGTCAGTGGCCTACTCGAAGAACTGCGCGGCGCGGTCGACATCGAGTTCCATTTCGAGCGATTCTCGGCACCGCCGGTCGTCGACGGCGTGGAGTTCGAAGTGAGCCTCGCCCGGACCGGCGAGGTGGTCACCGTTCCCGCGGACCGCACAGCGCTCGATGTCATCCGCGAGCGCAGGCCGAACATCGCGTACTCGTGCCAGCAAGGCTTCTGCCGGACCTGCATCGTGCACGTGCTCGAAGGGCAGCCCGAGCACCGCGACAACATCCTGCTCGACGAGGACCGGGAACGTGGCGAGATGCTCGTGTGCGTCTCACGCTCGAACGGCGGGCGGCTCACGCTCGACATTTGAGTCGGGCTGCGGTGCGCCGTTGCCGTCGAGGTCGTCGCGTTCGACGTCTCCGCCTTCGTGCCAGCCGCGCTTTTCGTGCCAGCGCGCCAGCGGCTCGGGCGCCCACCAGTTCGCGCGACCTGCGAGCCGCATGAATGCGGGAACCAGGATCGTGCGGACCAGGAAGGCGTCCAGTAGCACGGTGATCGTGAGGCCCGCGCCGAGCATGCGCATGAACGACACCTCGGAGACCATGATCGCGGCGAAGACGATAGCCATGATCGACGCGGCCGCGGTGACGATCCTGGCCGATCTGGCAAGGCCCAGCGCCACTGCGCGCTCGTTGTCGGCGGCGGTGCGTCCGGACTTCACCCACTCTTCGCGGATCCGGGAGAGCACGAAGATCTCGTAATCCATGGACAGCCCGAACACCACGCAGAACATGAGCGGCGGGATGTTCGCGGTCAGGTATCCGGTCGGCGTGATGCCGAGAGCGCCGAGATGACCGTCCTGAAAGATCCAGACGACTGCGCCGAATGCCGCTGTCATCGACAGGAGATTGGCAACGAGCGCCTTGATCGGTAGCACGACCGACCCGGTCAACAAGAAGACCAGGACGAAGGTCGTCAGTGCAATCAGGCTCAGTACCAGTGGAACTCGGGACACGATCGCGTCGACGTTGTCGATGTTTCGCTGGGCGAGCCCGTCGAACAGCACAGGCGCGGGAGCCTCGACCGCCCGCAGTTCGTCGAGTTGGTTCTTCGCGGCGGTCGAGAAGGGATCGACCGTCGTCGAGGCGGTGACGAACTCGCTCACGCCCGCGCGGTCGGCTCCGGCCTCGGGCGGCGGCGCGACCAGTCTGCCGCCCGCATAGGTACCGTCCGGCGTCGCAACGGCCGTAACGCCGCCCACCGTGGACAGCCGAGCGTAGTAGGCGTCGAGGGCCTCGGCACCGACACCCGAGCGGTCGGGCAGAACGATCGTCACCGCACCTTCGAGATTCTGCGAAAAGTCGCTGCGCACAACGTCACCGACCGCACGTGCGGACGCCGAAGTCGGCAGCACGCGGTCGTCCGGATATCCGAAGGCGACGCCGAGAAACGGTGAGCCGAGAAACAACAGCAGTGCGACGACGGCAAGGGCAATCGGGAGCGCCCGCCGCATCACAGCGATGGTGTTGCGATACCAGAAGCCCGATTCGATGCTGCGATGCTCGCCCGGCCGGCGACCCAACGCCCGCAGAATGGGCTTGCGCAGGTCCCATCGGTCGAGCCGGTTGCCGAGCAGAACGATCATCGCCGGTGCCACAACGAGCGATCCGATCGTGCAGAACAGCACTCCGGCCAGGCCCGCATAGGCAAGTGATCGAAGGAAGTACATCGGAAACACCGCCATCGCGGCGATCGACAGGGCGACAGTGGTGGCCGAATACACGACAGTGCGTCCAGCTGTCTGCATCGTCCTGCGCAGAGCCGCATCGGGCGGCAGCCCACTGCCGAGTTCTTCGCGGTAGCGGTTGACGACGAAGAGCGTGTAGTCGATAGCTAGTGCCAGGCACAACGCTGTCGCGAGGTTGAGTGCGAACACGGAGACGTCGGTGACCGTCGACAACGCGCGCAGGGCTGCCATCGTCGCCGCGGTGGCGAACAACGCGACGACCAGAGGAAGGACAGCCGCAACCGCGCTGCCGAACACCCAGACCAGCACCAGCAAGGTCAGCGGGATTGCGACCGCTTCGGCGAGGAGGAGATCCTCCCGGCTCTGCGTGTTCGCCTCGAAGTAGGCCAAAGCGACTCCACCCGCGGCAACGTCTACTCCGTCGGAGCTTCCAGCGAGGCGCTGTTCGAGCTCGTGTGCCCGCGCCGGTGCATCGCTGTCGTCTCCGCGAATCTCCGCAGCGACCAAACCCGTCCTGCCGTCTTCGCTGCGCAGAGCGGATGCGGCCTCCTGTGCAGTCCAGTAGGAAGTGATCCCCGCGGCGTAGTCGTAGGTCCGCAGCGCATCGACAATGGCTTGCCCACGCGTCCGCGCCGCATCGGAATCGACGCCGTCGGCGGTGGTCACGCTGAACACGATCGGCATTGCGCCGGAATCGAATTCCCGATCGAGCACCTCACGAGCCTGCGCCGATTCGGATGCCGGGTCGTCGTAGCCGCCGGCTGGAAGCGATGTCGCAGCAGGTAGTCCGTAGATCGCGGCAAGGATCAGGAAGACGAATGCGATCGACAGAGTCACGCGCGGAAACCTGAACGCTGGCTGCGCCATTCTGTCGAGGCTCACGGTCGACACCACCTCTGCCGAAGTCACTGCTGTGCGAATCATTGTTGAAATTTCACCGACTGGCGGTCGGTAACTGACCTATGGTTTGGAATATAATGGCGTCCACTATGAGCGTCAACAGTCGCCGCGAGGAGTACGCGGCACAGACGCGCGCGGCGATCGTGGTTTCCGCGCGCACGCTGTTCATTGCAGACGGATACGACAAGGCCTCGATCGAAGCGATTGCGGCCCATGCCCGCGTCAGCAAAGGCGCTGTCTACCATCACTTCTCGGACAAGAAGGCGATCTTCGAGGAGACGTTGCTCGACGACATACGCAGCGCACGCGACGTCATAGTGGAACGTATGGCTCAGCTTGCGCAGGCATCCGGTCAGAACCCGCGCTCGATCGTCCTGTCCAGCATGAGCGCGACGCTGGCAGCGTTCGGCGGCGACGAGGAGATCCGAACGCTGCACCGACAGGCGCACGCCGTCTTGGGAGCTGAGCGACTGCGGGACATCGACGGCAAAGAATCTCTCCCTGTCATCACCGCGATTCTGCAGAACCTCGCCGATACCGACGAACTCCGCGACGTCGACGTACCGATGGCCGCAGAACTGCTGCTCGACCTCGTCCGCGCGGCGATCACCACGGTTGCGCTAGCCGGCAACCCGGAAACGGCACTCGAACACGCGGACTCGATCGTCAGCCATATGGTCAGCGGGCTGTTCGCCGGCAATTGACCCGACAGCTAGCGCACTCCCCCGGTCGGGCCCACGAGATCGTCGGGCGCAATCACCCGAACGTCGTGATCGGATGCCAGATGTATTGGCTGCATTCGTATCTCGGCACTGCGGGCCGCATCGAGCAGTCCGCGTGCCCAGTCGGCGTCGTTGGCCTCGACCCGGCCCGAACCCGGGCGCGCGAGCAGGATCGCAACGGAGCCGTCGTCGAATCCGCATTCGTCGAGGACCTGACGGCAGACATACATCAGCTTGTCCAACAGAACCGGGTCCGGCGTGCGCGGCAGGTCCGCGATCGTCGGCAACACCGGTGCCATGTCGCCGTCGGCAGAGATGAAGCCGTACCAGAGTTCACGGCCCGAGAAGCCGGGCGCCCCGACGAGCACCGACCACCGTCGATGCATGTCTTGCGCGTTCCGGATGGGCGAGTGGGTGTCGAGCGCTGTGTGCGAAGGCAATTCGTTCATGTGAGCAACTCTCGCGGCGATCGGGCGTAACGCCAAACTCGTCATCCACAGGCCGAAAAGTTATCCACAGGGTCACCCGATCACCAGATTCGCACCGATGCCGACGATTCCCCGCCGCGAGTAGCCGCCGACTCGCGCGGCCAGCGCTCCCCCAAACGAGGGACGAAGGAACTCGAGTCACCTCGAATCGGAACGCGGAGCACTGTCCACCCACGAAATGTCAGCACAGCCCGCAGAAATTCGTTCGGGAAGACTGTGATTGGAAGGTGTGTAACCGCAGTCACACCTAACGGACTATCGTCGGACGCAACAACGACGTTCCGAGATGTAGTGAGGATCCTCATGCCTGCTCCCTCCGCCGAAACTTTTGCTCGTCTTCGTGCGCTTGTCGCGATCGACGAACCGGACGAACGGCCCTCCCTGTCGGTGATCGAGGTATTCACCGGCGAGCAACTCGCGACAGTTCCGGTCGGAACAGCCGAAGACGTCCAGGCAGCGGTCGCCCGCGGGCGCAAGGCGCAGGCAGCGTGGGCCGCTCGCCCGATCAAAGAGCGTGCCGCTATCGTCGAGCGCTATCGCGCACTCGTCGCGCGCGATCGCGACTTCCTCATGGATGTGCTGCAAGCCGAGTGCGGAAAGTCCCGCTCCGCGGCCCAGGAGGAAGTACTCGACCTGCTGCTCAACTCGCGGTACTACGCGAAAGAGGCCGATAATCTGCTCGGACCGCAGCAGGTCGCGGGCTTGCTGCCCGGCCTGGTCAAAACCGTTGTTCATCGGCAGCCCAAGGGCGTGGTCGGCGTCATCGCACCGTGGAACTACCCGATGGCGATGTCGATCTCGGACGCCCTGCCCGCGCTGGTGGCAGGCAACGCGGTCGTGGTGAAACCCGACAGCAATACGCCCTTCTGCACCCTGGTCAATGCGGAGTTGCTCTATGAGGCAGGCATCCCGCGCGACATCTTCGCTGTCGTGACCGGGCCCGGTTCGGTGGTCGGCAACGAGATCGCCGACTCCGTGGATTTCCTGATGTTCACCGGCTCGAGCAACACCGGCCGCAAACTTGCCGAACACGCCGGTCGTCGACTGATCGGCATCTCCGCCGAGTTGGGCGGCAAGAATCCGATGATCGTCCTCGAGGGTACGAACATCGACAAGGTGGCCAAGGCAGCTACTCGGGCGTGCTTCGCCAATGCGGGCCAGCTCTGCATCTCGATCGAGCGAATCTACGTTCAGGACTCGATCGCCGACGAATTCATCAAGAAGTTCGGCGACAAAGTCAAAGACATGAAGCTCGGTTCGACGTACGACTACAAGACCGACATGGGCTCGCTCATCTCGGAAGATCAGCTCAAGACCGTGGCCGACCACGTCGAAGACGCGAAGATCAAGGGCGCCACCGTCATCGCGGGCGGCAAGGCGCGCCCCGACCTCGGGCCGAGCTTCTTCGAACCGACCGTCCTGACCGATGTCACCGAGGACATGATCTGCGCGCGCAACGAGACCTTCGGTCCGTTGGTGTCGATCTACCGTGTGTCCGGCGTCGACGAGGCGATCGAGCGCGCGAACGACTCCGAGTACGGGCTGAACGCGAGCGTGTGGGCAGCCAGCGACAGCGAAGGCGAAGCGATCGCCACCCAGTTGCACAGCGGCACGGTCAACATCAACGAAGGCTACGGACCCGCATACGGCAGCACAGCGGCGCCGATGGGTGGGATGGGTATCTCCGGTATCGGCCGTCGGCACGGACCCGAAGGCATCTTGAAGTACACGGAACCACAGACCGTCGCAACGACGAGAGTGCTGAACCTCGATCCGCCGTTCGGGTTGTCGAACGAGGTCTGGCAGCAGCTCATCACGCCGCTCGTGCAGACGGTGCAGCGGCTGCCCGGTCGCTGAGAAAGCCGACTTCAGGGGTCGGGGAAAGAATTCTCGGCCCCTGTGTCGAAACAGGTCACGCAGCTCCGACCCACTGGCGAAAGAACCTGACACCCCAGCGATCGGAGCTCGACATGTCCACTGTTTCCACCTTCCTGTGGTTCGACAACCAGGCCGAAGAGGCCGCCATCCGCTACACGTCGCTGATCAAGAACTCTGCGGTTCTCGACGTCGCCCGCGGACCCGACGGTGCGGCGTTCATGGTGACGTTCCAACTGGACGGCCAGCAGTTCCACGCCCTCAACGGCGGACCGGCGCACACCTTCAGTGAAGCCGCCTCGATCTTCGTCAGCGTCGAGACGCAGAGCGAAGTCGACGACCTGTGGACCGCGTTGACCGCCGACGGTGGCGAGGATGGCCCGTGCGGTTGGTTGAAGGATCGCTACGGGTTGTCCTGGCAGATCATCCCGACGGCGTTGCCGCAGTTGATGAGTGATCCGAATCCGGCGAAGGCCGGTGCGGTCATGGCTGCCATGCGGCAGATGAGCAAGATCTGTGTGCAGGACCTGCAGGACGCGTACGACGCCGCCTGATCGGTCATGGCCGGACGAATCCCGGCGCGACGTAGCGTTCGACCATCGAGCGCTCTGCGGCGGTGCTCTCCCCCGGCCACACCAGCAGGGATAGCACGATTCGCACGATCCACTGTGCGGCGAAACGATCGTCGGTAAGTCCGGTGAGAGCGGCCGCGGTCTGCTCGAGATAGGTCGACGTAGAGAAGTACCGATCGACCCGGTTCGAGCGGGCCCGTCCGAGCAACGTCGAGGCGACCGGGTCCGCTCGAACGGCGGCAACCGACGCCATTATGGCCCCGACGACACGATCCGGACCGTCGACGGCCGCGGTCTCGGACTGGACCTGCGCGACGATTCCCGCTGCCGCACGCGCCACGACCCCGTCCCGGATCGCCGGCTTACCGCCGACGTAGCGATACAGCGTTGCGCGGGAGCACCCCGCGCGCTCGGCAATCTCGTCGACGGAAATCGCGTCGAGTCCGTTCGCGATCACCAACTCCCGGGCAACCGTAAATATGCGCTCAATCGCGAGATCGCGTCGGTTGCCGCCGGCGAGCCAGTCGAGTTGGCCATTTTTCACGGTGTGATCCTCAGATACGGGATTGGCATTTTGTCTCAGCATAAGACATTTAGTGCCGCAGTCACACAACGATGCCCAGGTCATGGGGCGACCGCGAGACATCTCTGAAAGACTGCTCTACCTGCGGTTTCTCAATATTTCCGAGGTGTTGACGGACGTTCGCCACGGTGCGCATAGTTGGTCGGACGCGCTCGGAAAGGCACTCCATGACCCAGGCTCTCCACGACGTGAACGTGCTGGACGTGAACCTGTTCGACCCCGCCGTACTGGACGATCCTTATCCGACGCTGGACCGCCTGCGTCGCGATGCACCGGTCTACCGCCTTCCCGGCACGAACTTCTTCGTCGTCTCGCGCTGGGACCTCGTTGCCGAAGGCCTGACTCGTACCAGCGATTTCTCGTCGAACCTCACGGCCGTCTTGATTCACGATCCGGTCACAGGGATTGGCGCTTTCGACATGGACCGGGATCGGGAGGCACTCCACGTGCTGGCCACAGCCGACGACCCCCTTCATCGCGAACACCGCAAATTGGTGCTGCCCGCCCTCGTAGCGAAACGAATACAGGCGCTCGAACCGGTTGTCGTCGAGTGTGTGCGTGCGCTGTGGACCGAGAGACGATCTGCGGAAAGCATCGAATGGATCGACGCGATGGCATCCCGGTTGCCCCTCGCCGTGGTCGCCCGGCTGATCGGCCTGCCGGACGCCGATGTGCCTCGATTGGTCCGCTGGGCGTACGCGAGTACCGAACTCGTCAGCGGCGTCGTGACGACCCGCCTCCTGCCTGCGACGCTGACCGCCGTCGTCGAACTTGCAGGCTATTTGAATAGCGCCTTCTCGGCCGCGCTGAAACATCCCGGCGACGACCTGCTCGGCGACCTCGCGCGCGCCCACCGGGCAGACGAGGTCAGCGCCGAGGCTGCCGTGCTGATTCTTGTCCAGCTCGTCGGGGCAGGCGGCGAGTCGACTGCCGGCCTGATGGGTAACGCAGCGAGTGTCATAGCCTGCGACCAGGCCCTGCAGGCGCGCGTTCGCGCGGATCGCGATCTACTCGGTCCTGTGCTCGAGGAAGTCATGCGCCTCGAATCGCCGTTTCGCGGGCACCTTCGGCACGTCGTCGCGGACACGACCCTCGGTGGCGTGCCGCTGCCGGCGGGCGGTCACGTCGTGCTGCTCTGGGGTGCCGCTAACCGTGATCCGGCGGTATTTGCCGAGCCTGCGGAGTTTCGGCTGGGCCGAACCAATATCCGGAGCCATCTGGGATTCGGTAAGGGCATTCATTTCTGTGTGGGCGCCTCGCTCGCGCGCCTCGAAGCGCGTATCGCGCTGGACGTGCTGCTGTCGGAGACAACGCGTGTGGACCTCACCGACGCCGTGTGGGTACCGAGCCTGTTCGTACGCCGCCACAGCTGCCTGACCTTGGCGCTGACCTAACCGCGAGGCAATGTCTGTCGAAATTCTTACGCGTCTGCCTGGCTATTCCGTCTCGCCGGACGCAGATCTAGCCTTGATAGGTCGCCGAAGGCAGAACGGCGGAAATGGCTGGAGGCAAGTTATGACAAGCACTATCAGCGGTGGCCTCGAAGCGCTGCGAAACCTCATGACGGGTCCGGTACTCCTTCCCGCCGACGCCGACTACGACAAGGCGCGGACTGTGTGGAACGGCGAAATAGACCGCCGCCCAGCAGCTGTGGCACGCGTGCAGTCGGCTGGGGACGTTGCCGCCGCGGTTGGTTTCGCACGCGAGCATCGCATCGAGTTGACCGTGCGCGGCGGCGGGCACAACTTCGGCGGCGCGGCGGTGGCCGACGGCGCCCTCATGATCGACCTCAGCCTGCTCAGCGCGGTCGTCGTCGATCCTGTGGCGAAGACCGCGAGGTGCGGCGGGGGCGCGACACTGGCGCAGTTCGACGCCGCGACGCAGGAATTCGGTCTCGCGGTGACGGGAGGCACGATCAGCAACACCGGGGTCGGCGGCCTGACTCTCGGCGGCGGGTTCGGTTGGCTCACTTCGCGAATGGGTCTGAGCTGTGACAACGTCATCGGCGCCCAGGTCGTCACGGCAGACGCACGGATCCTGCATGCCTCCGAGACCGACAACCCGGATCTGTTCTGGGCCATTCGCGGCGGCGGCGGGAACTTCGGTGTCGTCACCGAGTTCGAGTTCCGACTGCAGCCGATCGGTCCGCTCGTCAACTTCGCAATGTTCTTCTGGCCCTTGGCAGATGCGACCGAGGCGCTCCGGACGTGTCGGGACACCGCATACGAGATCGCAGCTACGACAGGCGTTCTGATCGGGTGCTTGAATGCGCCGCCGGCGCCGTTCGTGCCCGAGGAGTACCACTTCGCGCCCGGCGTCGCCCTGATGGTCGCCGGCTTCGACACGCCCGAAGAGCACGCGAATCTCCTTCCGCGAATTCGTGAGAAGCGGACGCCCGCCTTCGAATTCGTTACGCAGATGCCGTACACCGCGCTGCAGTCGATGCTGGACGACAGTGCACCGTGGGGAATCTGGGGTTACGAAAAGGCCCACTATCTGGACGATCTCAGCGACGACGTCATTGCGGCCGTGGTCGAGCATCTACCTAAGAAGCAGTCGCCGTTGTCTTTCATCCCGATCTTCCCGCTCGCCGGGGCCTTCGGTCTGATCCCGGACGACGCAACCGCATTCGGCGGAAGCCGCGCTGCGCGTTGGGCCTTCAACATCGCTGGGCTGGCTCCGACCCCCGAGCTGCATGCGGCTGACCGCGTGTGGGTGCGGTCGCTCTGGGAGGCGCTGCAGCCGTATGCCAGCAGTGGTGGCAGCTACGTCAACTTCATGACCGACTTCGACGAAGATCGCGTCCGCGCCAGTTACGGCGAAGCGAAATACGAACGTCTTGCCCAGATCAAGGCGATCTACGACCCTGACAACGTCTTTCACCGCAACGCGAACATCAAGCCCGCAGAGGCCTGAGACTCACGCGGCGAGCGCCGCGTAGCGACCGCCCGCATCGACGAGAACGTCGTGCGTGCCGCTCTCGACTATCCGGCCACGGTCCAGGACGGCGATCGCGTCGGCGTGGCGAACCGTCGACAGCCTGTGTGCGATCGTGATCGTCGTGCGACCGCGCGCCAGTTCGTCGAACGCCTGCTGGACCGCACGCTCGGTTTCGGTATCGAGAGCGCTCGTCGCCTCGTCCAGGATCAGTACACGCGGATTGCGAAGCAGGGTGCGGGCAATCGCGATTCGTTGTTGCTCGCCGCCCGAGAAGCGATGCCCGCGTGACCCGACGACGGTATCGTAGCCATCCGGTAGCGAGGCGATGAGATTGTGCAGTTGCGCTGCGCGAGCGGCGGTTTCGATCTCGGCATCGGATGCGTCGGGTTTGGCGTAGCGCAGGTTCTCGCGAACGGTCGTGTGCAGGAGGTAGGTTTCCTGGCTCACCACCCCGACGATCGCCGCGAGGTCCGTCTGGCGCAGGTCGCGCAGGTCGACGCCGTCGATGGTGATCGCGCCACTGTCGGGGTCGTACAGGCGGGCGGCCAGCGCAGCCAGGGTGCTTTTGCCCGAGCCGGTCTCCCCCACGATCGCCAGCGTGCTGCCGGCCGGCACGTCGAGGTCGACGCCCGCGATGGCGGGGAGACTGCTACCCGGGTACGCGAAGGTGACGCCGTCGAAACGCACATGACCGGCGACTGCTCGCGGTGTCAACTCGACGGGATTCGGCGGGTCGACGACGTCGACAGGCAGATCCAGGTATTCGAAGATGCGGGCGAACAACGCCAGCGAGCTCGTCAGCGCGACGCCGGTGTTCAACAGCCCCATCAGCGGCCGGAACAACCCACCCTGCAGCGCCGTGAATGCGACGAGGGTGCCGATGGTCATCGTGCCCGCGGTCATCGGTAGACCTGCGCTGAGGTATATCGCTGCGGGTGTTGCTGCGAAGATGACGCTCATCGAGGCCATTCGCCAGCGGCCGGCAAGCTCGGAGCGCAGCTCGAGGTCGATCAATCGCGTCGACGAGCCGGTGAATCTGTCGACCAGAGCTGCGCCGGCTCCCATCGTCTTGCTGAGCCGAATTCCGCTGATAGACAACGCTTCTTCGATGGTCACGTTCAAGTCGGACAACTCACGCTGGCGTTGCGCGGTGATTGCCCGGCGCATCGATGCGACCCGTCTGGTGAGGTAGATCGCGGGCGGCATCACGACGAGCGAGATCAGGGCCAAACGCCAGGACAACGCAGCCATGGCAACCGCGGTCGCAACAGCAGTCGTGAGGTTTGCGGCGAGCGAACTCGCGGTCGAGGTGACCACCGACTGCATGCCGCCGATGTCATTGGTGATACGCGACTGCACTTCTCCCGTCCGCGTCCGGGTGAAGAATGCGATGGACTGCCGTTGCAGATGCGTGAAGACATCGGTCCGCAGTACGTGCATGACGCGTTGCCCGACCGACGTGCTGATCCATGTCTGCACGACGCCAAGGATCGCCGTCGCCGCTGCAACCGCAATCATGCCTGCGACGAGCCAGACGAGGAGTCGAACGTTCTGCGTGGGCAGAGCCACGTCGATGACCGCTCGCAACAGAAACGGCGATGCCATCGACACGATGGAGGATACGACGATGATCGCGACGACGGCGCCGAGAGACCAGCGATAGGGCGTGAACAGTTGCCAGATGCGACGCAGTGATACGTCGTGTGCCTGGGCTTTCTCGAGCGCGCTCACCGACGTGTGCCGGCCACCGCGGCCCTGCGGGATTTCGTTTTGCAGCGCCAAGGAACACTCTCCCTTCGATCAGATATTAGTGAGGCTACCTCAACATGAGGTAACAACACGACTCGCTGCTACGCTATTCCGCATGGCTGACGAGGTGTCCCTGTCGGAGTCGTTCTGGGGGGTCACCCGACGACTGCGCGCTCGCTGGCGGGAGTCGCTCGCACCGTGGGATGTATCGCCTTCGCATTCGCGCGCGCTCGGCGTGCTCATGCAGCACGGCACCATGCGACTCAGCGAACTGACGGAGCATCTGCGCATAGCTGCACGGTCGACGACCGAGGTGGTCGACGCCCTCGCCGCACGTGGCCTCGTAGAGCGCCGCGACGACCCCAGCGATCGTCGAGCAACACTTGTAGCGCTGACGAATGAGGGTGCCCGCGTCGGCAAGGCAATTGCACATGCGCGGGACGAGACGACTGCCGCATTCTTCGACGTGCTCAGCGAGACCGACCGCAAGCATCTCGAGCGAATACTGCGAAAGCTCCGCGCGACCTGACGGGAAGAATCAGGGCGCCGAGTGGAATACGAACGGGTTCCCGAGCGATGTATGTGACGGGAGCATTTTCCTCGCCTGAACTGTGACCTTTCGGCCATAGATCGGCGGCCGGGCAAGCCCCTAGAATTAACTGGAGCAAGTCACTCCGCTTCTGTTATATTATAAGCGGAGAGACCTTCTCCAATTAGCGACTCACAGCGGAGCGACCACGATGATCATCACCGACATTCGGCCTCAGTGGCCCGTCGCAGATCGTCGCGTCCGGCTGCCCTTTCTCGATCTGCGGGGCGATTCCGCATTCGCTCAACTCATCAGATTCGCCGCGGTCGGTGGCCTCAGCAACATCGTGTACTTCCTCGCGTTCGTCACACTTCGCGATGGTGGCGCACAAGCGGCCAACGTCGTAGGCGTGATCGCCAGCACTGCGCTGGCCAACGAGTTGCACCGTCGGGTCACCTTCCGTGCGGCCGACCGCGTCAAGTGGTACGTCGTGCAGGTGGAAGGCGGCGGCCTCGCCCTCGCGGGCTTGATTGCCAGCTCGGCCGCGCTCGCCGCCGTTCAGTTGAGCTTCCCCGGCGCCGGTGCAGCCACCCTGGCCGGTCTCGTGATCGCCGTCAGCGCAGCGGTCGGCGGCGTTCGGTTCCTCGCGTTGCGCGGCTGGGTTTTCTGACCCGTTCGATCGAAATCGCCGTAAACGGGCCGATCGCGGACCCTATGTCTACGATGTCCACATGACAGCGGGGCCTCCGGTTGCAGCGGCGCGGACCACCTATCGCCATGGCGATCTCCGGCGCGCACTCATCGAAGCGGGTGTCGATCTGGCGCGCGGCGGAGGTCCGCAAGCGGTGGTCCTCCGAGAAGCGACCCGGCGGGCCGGCGTCTCCCCCAACGCTGCCTACAGGCACTTCGCCGATCGGGCAGCCTTGCTATCGGCTGTTGCGGAGTGGTCGACCGCCGCTCTGGCAGAAACGATGCACCAGCACCTCGCCGCTATTTCTCCTGCTCTCGACACTGCTGGCGCGGCTCGCGCCCGCCTGCGCGCTGTCGGCGCGGGGTACATCGCGTTCGCCCAGGCCGAACCCGGACTGTTCCAGACCGCCTTCGCGGCTCCCGACGACGGCGCCGAGGTCCACGCATCCGCAGGAGCACCACCGTTCGAATTGCTGGGCGCGGCACTCGATGGCCTCGTCGACGCAGGTGCCCTGGCCCCGGATCGGCGGCCCGGCGCCGAGTATTTGGCGTGGTCGGCAGTACACGGGTTGGCAATGTTGCTGATCGACGGACCCCTGCGCGGTCTCCCCGCCGAGGAGCGTGACACTGCAACGCAGCACCTGCTCGACATGGTCGAGAAGGGTCTCTGATACCCAGGTATTACCAGACGGAACCCCGGTATCGGTCGGGTTCTCCCACCGCTGGGTGATGTGCGCAACTACTGCCCCTTCTTAGCGTCGAGCCATGGCGACTCTGGCTCTACCGCAACAAGTCCGGGTTATCACCACCTGGCACCGGCCGCTGCTGCTCATGGTTGCTGCAATGGCCTGCCTGGCACTGGTCTGCGCGACCGGGATCGTGGTCGACGACCGGACCGTTCTCGGCGAATCGGTGTGGCTCAAGCCTCTGAAGTTCGCATTCGCGTTCGCCGTGTACGGCACCACGCTGGCGTGGTTGGTGTCGTTACCGCACCGTGGAAGCCGCTGGACGTGGTGGCTCGGCACGGTGTTCGCGGTCACCGGCTTCGTCGACGTCGGATTCATTGCAGCGCAGGCCGCGCGAGGCACGTTCAGCCATTTCAACACGTCGACCGATACGTTCAACTCGGTCGGACAGGTGATCTTCACGTCCGGCGTACCCGGCCTCTTCCTCGCAAACCTGGTCATTGCCTGCATCCTCAGCTGGCAGAAGGTCGCCGACCTGCCGCTCACCCGCGCCATTCATGCGGGACTTGCACTTGCCGTCGCAGGTATGGCGCTCGCATACGCCATGGGTGGAACGGGTCCGCAGGCCGTCGCAGACGCGTCCGGACGGCCCGTCGAGCTGGCAGCCGGGCACAGCGTCGGCGTAGCAGACGGCGGACCCGGCTTGCCGCTCACACATTGGAGCACCACCGGCGGCGACCTACGGGTACCGCATTTCGTCGGACTGCACGGCATCCAGGTGCTGTTGCTTTCGGCGGTCGCGCTCGCCGTGCTCGCCCGACGGCGGCCGTGGCTGCGCGATCAACGCACACGGGCTGCGCTGGTTGGCGTGCTGGCACTGGCGTACGCCGCGACGCTCGGCGTTCTCACCTGGCAGGCTTTGCGTGGCCAGTCGGTTGCCCATCCCGATGGACTCACGCTCGGACTGTTCGGCGCAATCCTGACCGGCGGCGCACTGGGCGCTCGCCACGTCCAGATCAGCGCAACCGCTCGGCATCTCTCGCCAGACCGACCAGATCGGCCGTGAGTTCGGCCAACTGCACCAGGTCGGCGCCCTCGCGGATCGCGGTCGCGACGTCTTCTGCCGCACACCGGGCGGCGAACGCGCGGTCGGCGAGGTCGGCAGCCTCCTGCGCGGACAGGACAACCGCATCTTCAGGGAAGGGCGATCCCTTGATCGCACTGCGGTGCTCGTAGGCGCGCTGTCGGCACGACTGGCGGCAATAGCGCCGCCTGCGTCCTGCCTCGGATTCGGATACCTCCCGCCCGCACCAGAGGCAGGATTGTGGACGTCGTGGCATTGCTCGAGAGTAGCGGGACACCGGTGCGAGTTCGTTTCGGCACACCGGGGACACATCGAGATCCCGGTCGTGCTGCAAACAGCGGAGTCACAGCCGGTAGGATGGGTGGGTTGGACATCTGCGGGAACTATTCGACTCGCAGGTGCGTTGTAATTCGTGTTCGCGCGGGCTGGATCCGCCGAAGATATCGAAACGAAGGGACCGCACATGGCAGATCGCGTACTCAGAGGTAGCCGTCTCGGAGCGGTGAGCTACGAGACCGATCGTGACCACGACCTGGCGCCGCGCCGCGTCGCCCGTTACCGGACCGACAACGGCGAAGAGTTCGATGTTCCCTTTGCAGACGATGCCGAACTTCCCGGCACGTGGTTGTGCCGCAACGGCCTCGAAGGAACATTGATCGAGGGCACCGCACCGGAGACCAAGAAGGTCAAGCCGCCCCGCACCCACTGGGACATGCTGCTCGAGCGTCGTTCGCGCGACGAACTCGAGGAACTTCTCAAGGAACGCCTCGACCTGCTCAAGGTCAAGCGCCGCGGAGTCGGCTCGTAGATCGCAACGAAAGTACGGGTGGTCGGCATCGTGCCGACCACCCGTTTTCAGTTCGCGCCTAGAGCGTCGTGCTCGACGGCAGGTTCACAAAACTCGGCGCGCCGGGGTCGAGGACCAAGCGCTGCGGCCGGAGCTGGGATTCCAGCAGCAGTGCCGGGATCATCATTCCCTTCGGAAAATTCGCCGCGTAGATATCGACGCGCAGCCGGTGTCCAGGTTGGAGGACGGCATCGGTGGGCGCCAGGCCGACGTCGAGTGCGGTCGGCTGACCCGGCACGACCGGAAGTCGTTGTTCGAGCGCGAGGAACTGGAACGGATCCGTGTAGTCGCCGTTGGGCGACCTCAGGCTCTTGCCGTCGTCGACGGCGCGCAGTGACGCGGTCAACTGTCCCGACGTCAGCACCGTCGATGTGCCGTCCGGCGCAACGTCGTTCAGCGTCGCCGACCAGTATCCGTCCGTCGCGTCGAGCACAGTGTTGAGGTGCACGTTGACCGGGCCCGAGATCTCGGTGGGCTGTTCGACCGGGTCGCCGGTGAAGGTCAGTGCCGCAACTTCGGAGACCCGTGAATCTTCCGCGCAGCCGTCGATGATCCCCAGCACGCCGGCGAGGATCTGGGCGGCGTCCTGCGAGCACATCGTCGACAGACCTGGCGAAACCGTGAGTGTTGCAGGCTCGGTCGGCGGGGTCGGCGTCAAGGAACCGTCGTGGGCCACGACTCCGGTCGTGCCGCTCGGGCGGGCCGACAGGTACTGCCGGCTGTACGTCATCCCCGCACGCGGGTAGCTGTCCGTGGTAGTCCAAGCACCGCCCTGTTGAAACAGCGTGGCCGGTGCATAGTTCTCGATGCCGTTGTCGATTCCCTTGAGCCACTTGTCGAACCAGGCTCGTTGCAGCACGTCCAGCCGTGGCGGCGCACCCGGCGTCCCGAGGCCCGATCCAACCGTGCCGTGATAGAAGTCGCCCATCAGGAGCTTCTTCTGCTCGGTCGGCAGCGAAATCGCCTGGAAGACGCGCGGTTCGGAGTTGGTGAAGATGTCGTGCCAGCCGCCGACGAGGAAGGTCGGCACCTCGATTCGGTCGGGATGGCCGGTGGCACCTGTGCGAAATGGTCCGTTCGGATCGAGGTAGGTACGCAGGTCTTCGGGAATCGACTCCACCGAAGTGACGAACAGCGCCCTGACGAGCAGATCGATGAACGTGATCGGGCTGGCAGCGCGGTCGGCGAGCCACTTCCAGTCGAACTGGCCCTGCAGTATCGCCGCGAGATCCGGTAGCCACTTCGCGCCGTTGACGGCCGCAAGCCATGCCGGCAAGAACCCGACGCCGACTCCGCCGCCGGGCGCGACGACATCACGAACAAGATCGCTACCCGGCTCGACCGGGAAGATCGCCTTCAGCGCAGGCGGATTCCGCTCGGCCGCTTTGAGTTGGTTGATGCCCGAGTACGAAACGCCGCTCATTCCGATGTTGCCGTTCGACCACGGTTGGGCGGCGGTCCAATCGATCATCTCGACGGTGTCCTGCTGCTCGCGCTCGGCGAAAACCTGCCAGATGCCTTGCGAGAACCCGGTTCCGCGGACATCGGCGACCACTTGCGTATAGCCGCTGCGGATCAGGTCTCGGTCGACGCTGAAGTTGCGACCGATGCCCGACGACAGCGTCCTGATCTGATTTCCGATTCCAGTGAAGGGTGTCCCTTCGAGATCGAACAGATCGAAGCGGTTCGTCAGGCTGACGAACGTGTCATAGAGGACCGGTATCGAGATTGCCGAATCTGCAAGCATCGAAACAAGTTTCGTATACGGCGTCATGTTGAGGATCGTCGGCAGCGGCGTATCCACGATGCGTCCGGCGGAATCCATCGGGCGGTACACGTTGACCTTCAAGATGGTGCCGTCGCTCATGGCCACCGGCACATCCCAGTCGATATGCACCCCGGGATACATTCCTGGCGCATCGGCTGTGGCAGTCCACGACGCGCCGAGCACTCCCCCGTCCGGTGGCGGTGGTTCCGCGGCCGCGGTCGGCGCAGCCGAACCGACGATCGTCGCGGCCGCTGCTGCGAGCGCGATAGTGCGCAGCGCCGTTGCGCCGATTGTTCGCATGGAGTCCCCGTCCTCTTCTACGTGGGCACGACCGATAGAAACTGTTGTGTACCCAACTGAGCGATAGGAACTGTAACGTTTCTCACTAACCCCGGCAAGGCCACGCTGGTCCCAGAAATCCGGGCCTGCTCAGAGTTGCAACGGTAAAATCGATCGATGAGTCTAGGTTCGCGCGTTCCGGAGCAAAGGTTGCGGCCGGGACCGAGCGGCCTGACCCGCGCAGAGGTCCTGGCGTCGCAGCGCGGCAGGCTCGGCTGGGCAGCTCTGCGCGTGGTCGCCGAGTTGGGTTATCCCCCAACGACAGTCGGCGACATCACCAAGCGGGCACAGGTATCGCGACGAACCTTCTACGAACTGTTCGCGAGCAAAGAAGCCTGCTTCATCGAGGCATTCGAAACCACCGTGGGGATCGTCGACAACATGCTCGACGACGCGCTGGTCACCGCACGACAGTCCGACTGGAAGAAATTGGTCCGCAAGTCGCTCGAGGCGTATCTAGAGATGCTCCGCGGCGAGCCGGCACTCGCACGTGCGATGCATGTCGAAGTACTGGCCGCCGGTCCCGCGCTGGTTCCCCACCACGCGCGGATGAAACGGGTATTCGCGAACAGAATGCGGGGCGTACACCGAGTCGCCGTCGAGCAGGGCGCGCTCACCAACCGTCCCGCCGACGGCGTCTTCGACTTCATCATCGGTGGGATCGATGATCGCATCCGCGATTGCCTGCAGACCGCGGACGCCGACCACCTACCCCGGCTCGCGCCGCTGCTCACAGCGACGACGATCGCACTGCTCGAGACGGCGTGACCGCTGTAACGCTCACGGCCGTGGCACTGACCAGCTAGGCGGCCGCCTTGCGGCGCTTCGTCAGGTTCTTCAGCTTCTGGATGCGGTTCTTGAATCCCCAGGCAGTCACCTTGAGCAGCGCCTCGCGCACGATGTTGCCGCTCATCTTGGACTCGCCTATCTCACGTTCGGTGAACGTGATCGGCACTTCGACGACAGTTGCGCCACCTTGGATGAGGCGCCAGGCGAGGTCCACCTGGAAGCAGTAGCCGTGCGACTCGATCGAATCGAGATCGAGTGCCTCGAGCACTTCGCGGCGATACGCGCGGTACCCGCCGGTGATGTCCTTGACCTTCACGCCGAGTGCGAGCCGGGAATAGACGTTCCCACCGCGGGAAAGAATTTCGCGACGCTTGGGCCAATTGACGACGCTTCCGCCGGGCACGTAGCGGGATCCGATGACGAGGTCTGCACCTTGATCGACCTGGTGCAACAACCGATGCAGTTGCTCGGGCGAATGGCTGCCGTCGGCATCCATCTCGACGAGGACGGTGTAGTCGCGCTCGAGGCCCCAGCGGAAGCCTGCGATGTAGGCGGCGCCCAGGCCGTTCTTCTCGGTGCGGTGCATCACCTGGATGCGCTTCTCCGCATCCGCGCCGGCGAGGTCGTCGGCGATCTGGCCTGTGCCGTCGGGGCTTCCGTCGTCGACGACGAGAACGTGCGTTGCCGGCAGCGCCGCGTGCAGGCGGCCCACGATCTTCGGCAGGTTCTCTTTCTCGTTGTACGTCGGAATGATCACCAAGGTTTTAGCGCTGATCTGGCCCATGCTCCCCGCTGTCATCGACTTCCTCCCCGCCGGCTGTTGCCGACATCGTTGGCACTCCGGCAGCCGCCGGCGTGAGTGTCCGGACCGTTCGGCGCCGCACAAGCGCGACGACGAGGGCCATTAACGCTCCCACACCGAGGAGAACCTCTGGAATAGGACCGAGTCGAGTTGCAAGCGTAGTACTGGTTCGCAACGGGACCTGCACAACGAGCGCAGCCGGGACGAACAATTCCGATTGGGCGACAACTTCACCGTCAGGCGCTATGACAGCACTCACACCGCTCGTCGCAGCGACGACGACCGCCTGACCGTGCTCGACCGCACGTACCCGCGACATCGCCAACTGCTGATAGGTCATCTCGCTGTCGCCGAAGGTCGCGTTGTTCGTCGGCACCGCGATCAGTTCCGAGCCGGCGCGTGCGGAGTCCTCGAGGGCGCGATCGAACGCGACCTCGTAACACGTCGCTACGCCGATCGTCACGCCGGCAGCGGTGACGGTCCCGTCGCCGGTCCCGGGGACGAAGTACCCGGCCCGGTCCGCATACTCGGAGAAAATGCGAAAGAAGCTCCGGTAGGGCAGGTACTCACCGAACGGTTGAATGATCCGCTTGTCGTGGCGACTGCCAGGGCCGTCGCCACGATTCCACACGATGACGGAGTTCGTGGACGTCCGGTCCTTGTTCGCCAGCACCGCCCCGACGAGGATCGGCGCGTCGACCTCCGCCGAGGCCGCGGTGATCTCCGCGTACGCGTCGCTGTCGCGCAACGGATCGATGTCCGATGCGTTCTCGGGCCAGATCACGATGTCGGGCTGCTCGGCACGACCGGCCTTCACATCGAGCGCCAACTGGTGGGTGCGTTTCAGGTGGTTGTCGAGGACCGCCTTGCGCTGACTGTTGAAATCGAGCCCTAGGCGCGGCACGCTCCCCTGGATCGCCGCCACCGTGATGTGCCGATCTCCGGCGGCCATGTCGGGTAGCACTGGCCAGAGCACCGCGGCGACCACCGGGCCGATCGCGAAAACGGCACCCGCCCGAAGCAGTGCCTGCCGGTCGCGGTGGGCCACGGCCGCAACTACAGCAGCGAGGGCGGTGCCGCCGAGCGCGACGAAGAAGCTCAGGAGCGGTGCGCCGCCCAGGCTGGCGAGCGGGAGCAGGAACCCGCCCGCTTGGCCGAATGCCAAACGGCCCCAAGGGAACCCGCCGAACGGAAAGCTGGACCTCGCCCACTCCGTCAGGGTCCAGGCCGTCGCAATCCAGAAGATTGCACCCGGCAGCGTCTGGACTGTGCGCGCGGCGACGCCGAAGGCCCCGACGTAGAGCGAACACACCCCGGCGAGGGCCAACCACGGCATCGGTCCGACGTAGATCCCGATCCACGGCAACAGGGGCACGAAGAAGCCCAGCCCGGCGAGCAGCCCGTAGCCGAAGCCGCCGCGCAGCGACGGTCCGGAGCGCAGAACCAGCGTGAGAAGTGCAATTCCGATGGGTGCGAGAAACCACAGCGGACGCGGCGGAAAGCTACCGAAAGTCAACAGGCCCGCACAGATCGAGCCGATCTGGTTGCGGAGCACCGGATGCCGCCGGGCCGCGGCCAGAAGTCGGTTATCGCTCATAGAGCGTGACCCCCCGATGGACCGTGCGCAGGCAGTCCGGGTCCGTCGAATCCGCATCGAGGCGCGGCAGAGCAGGCACCCGGGAACGGGGATCCGTAGACCAACGGGCGACGGCGTCGGAGCCCGCGGCCACAACCAGTTCGTCGGCCGCCCATATCGCGTACGACGCCGGCGCGCCCGGGTCCAGCGTCCCGGCAAGGCCGTCGCGAACACCGCCCGCTCGCCATGCGCCTCTGGTCGCCGCGGCAAAAGCCGCCCGCGGGCTGATGCCGTTTCCGGCCGAGCGATGGTTGATCGCGGACCTGATCGCCGCCCACGGCGCGATGGCCGTGACTGGAGCATCCGATCCGATGGCAAGGGAAACCCCGCTCGAACTCATCGCCGCGAACGGGTTCATCGCGCGCGCACGCTCTCGGCCCAACCGGGTCGCATACATTCCGTCGGAGCCGCCCCACAAAGCGTCGAAGCCGGGCTGAACGCTCGCGATGATCCCCCATGTCCCCAGCTTGGCGGCATCCTCGGCTGTGATCATCTCCACGTGTTCGAGCCTGTGCCCGCACGCCGCCACCGCGGGCACGCCGACTTCGGCGACAACCCGCTCGATCGCTGTGATGGCAGCCGACACCGCGCCGTCGCCGATGACGTGGAAACCGGCTTGGATCCGGGCCTGCGTGCAGGCGCGCACGTGCGCAGTGATCTGGTCGACGTCGAGGTAGGACTTCCCGCATCCGGCAGCGGGGTCGTCGAGGTAGGGCTCCTGCAACCATGCGGTACGGGATCCGAGCGCACCGTCGACGAATAGGTCACCCGCGAGGCCGTGCGCACCGGTTTCGTCGAGCAGCGCTCGCGCTTGGTCGGCACTTTCCACTGCTTCGCCCCAGTACGCCCGGATCTCGACCCCGTGATCGGTCGTGAGCAGTTCGCGAAGATCCGCACGTCCGCCGATGTAGGGACCACCGCACTCGTGGACAGCGACGATGCCCTGCGCTGCTGCGGTGTCGAGCGCGCTGCGTCGCGCCAGCTCCCGCTGCGGCGCCGTCAACAGGTTCAACGCGGTCGTCCTGACCAGGTGATGTGCGTCGGACCGCTGCGGACCCGAGCGATCGAACCCGACTGCGGACGTCACCGCCGGCGTTGCGTCCAGCAGGGCGGTCGAGCAGACGGCGGAGTGAACGTCGATTCGCGACAGGTAGACCAGTCGGCCCGGAGCCGCCGAGTCGATATCCGCGATCTGCGGCTTGATCGCGACCGGCCACGCGGTTTCGTCCCAGCCATGACCCCAGATCAGGCCTTCCGAATGTGCGGCGGCGAATGCGCGGACCCGTTCCAGGCATTCGTCCAGCGTCCGCGACCCGGTCAGATCGAGTCCGATCAGCGCAAGCCCGGTGGCCGTCGTATGTACGTGCGCATCGACGAATCCCGGTGCAACGAAAGCACCTTCGAGATCCAGCACTTCCGCACCGGGATGCAAGGCACGGCCGGGTTGGTCTGCACCCACCCACACGACCGTTCCGTCGGTCACGGCCATCGCGGTGGCATCGGGCGAACTGGAACTGTAGATGCGTCCGCCGACCAGCAGTTGGGTGCCCACGGACGATCAGTCTGCCTGCTAACGCGTGGCAGTCCCCCACCCGGGATCGGTATCGACGATCACATGCGGCCCCTGCTGGATCGCGACCTGCGCCGACCCGGGTCGGTCTCTGTACCACTGTCCGACTACCTCGCCGTCGATCACGCCGCTCTTCTCGCGGGCCGCGGCCACCGCCTTGTCGAACCGGCGCGACGCGATGAACACGACCGCGGGCCGCAGGAGGAATCGCGTCGGCGGCACGAGGAGGAGCAGGCCGAGCACCGAGGTGACGAGACCGGGAACGAACATCAGGACCGATCCGATGGCAACCAGCACGCCGTCGGCGATTGCGCCATCCGGTGAACGCTGGCCCGCCGCCGCTCGCTGCAGCCCCTCGACCACTCTGCGCCATTGCGAACCGACGAGCATCAGGCCGATCGCGGACCCCGCAATCAGCAACAGCACGGTCCAGACGGCGCCGACCGCCTGCCCGACGAGCAACAGCACGGACACCTCGGCGACGACGTACAGAACGAACAGCAGTGCAGGCATCGGAAACCTCTTTCTATCTCACTGTGTACAACGCACGGCGAGCGGATTATTCTCCCGATCCACGAGTTGCGTCGGTCGCATAACGATCTAAACCCTCAAGTTGACATCGAGGGAACGCGATCTGAATGATGAGCACACGAGAACCATCCGCACCATGAGCAACATCAGCGAGGAGTGGTCGATGAGTCGGAGCCGACAGGTTCGCAGCACAGGTTCTGCAGCGATTGTTTTCGTCGGCCTCTCGGTTCCCTCCTCGATGTCCGACCGGTGCGCGGGCATTTCGTGACGTAGACCTGGTGGCGAGCTTACGAGCCGAACCGTTCAGGCCCGTCTCGTAGGCAACGCCACCGAAAGCAGCCAACAGCCGCAGTCCTAGGGGAAGGGACTGCGGCTGTTGGCTTTCTGAAGTTCGGCGGGTCCTGTCGGCCGGTCGGCGAACCTACTGGGTTGCCGGCGCGGACGTCGTTGTCGTCGACTCTGCCGTTGTCTGCTGAGTTGTTGTCTCCGGAGTTGTTGTCTCCGGAGTTGTCGTTTCCGGCACGGTTGTCTCCGGTGCCGAAGTCGCCGGCTCGGTTGTCGTCGGCTCGGTTGTCGCAGGCGTCGTTGCCTCCGGCGTCGTCGTTTCGGTCGCGACCTCGGCCGCCGCCTGAGTGGTGGGGGCCGCAGACGTCGTGGTCGTGGCGCTTGTCGTCGTCGGAGCCGCCGTCGTCGTCGGGGTCGGCGTCGTCGTCGGGGTCGGCGTCGTCGTCACCGTCTCGAGTGCCGCGACCAGCGTTGCTTCGTCCGGCTTCGCTTTGGTGTCCACCGGCTCACCGGCCTGCGCCTGCTGTGCAAGGTGAGTCAGCCATGCGGCTGCGTACTCCGCATCGGTCATCGGCTTGCCACCGGACACGTCCGCATTGCGCCAGTAGTCGAAGTGATGACCGGTGTGCTCGGGGCCGAGCGTGAGGTTGTACGGATCGCTCAGGACGACTGGAATCGTGTTCTCGTTCGTCGCGATCAGCCCGACGATCTCCTTGAAGATCTTCTGCGGCAAGTAGGCCAGTGGTGAGATCTGATTCAGCGAAACCGAATCGGCAGCAGTGGGAGTCGTCGACTGGCCGGGAACGTAAGCCGGGTCCGACACCTTCAGCAGCACCTGCAGGAACGTCTCGTCGCTCTGCATCCAGTTGGGATTCGCGGCAATGTCGGCGAACGCCTTGAACGCGATATCCCCGAGAACGACTGCGACGTCCTGTCCGGTTGCGGGCGTCAGGCCGTCACGCTCGAGCGCGTCCACGTTCAACTGCCTGCCGACGTTGACCGCCAGCTGCAGCAGTGAGATGTTCTCCGGCGCAGCGCACGTGAGGTCGCCGTCCGAGCAGAAGGACGCAATCTTGCCGTTCAGCGCACCGAAATCGCCGCTCGTGCCGGGCAGTGCGCCCTGACCGGGGATCGGGGTCTGACCGTTCTGGTACTTCTGACCGAAGCCATCGGGGTTGGCGTACGGATCCTGCGAGCCGACGAACGGCCCGTCACCCGCGCTGCGTCCCGCGTCGGCGAAGATGACGACACCGACGACGTTGTCGGGATCGACGATCGCGTATTCACCGTTCTGACCGGCTTCCTGGTGCCCGATGTTCATCGCGACCCGGCGGGCGACATCGGCGCCTTCGCTGTATCCGACGATCGAGAACCGGGTATCCGGGCACGCTGCCGAAATCTCCTGCATCACTGTCTCTGTGTTCGCCACGCCTGCAACGACGGCGTCCTCGTAGGACGCCATGTTCGCTGGGTAGGCGACATATACGGCGGCGTAGGAGTCCGGGTCCACCGCACCGTTGGGTGCGTTGACGACTGGGTCGACCCACTTGCTGCTGTAGTCGTCGGAGAGTGCGGCGGGCAACGGGTTGCCGTTCGGATCGAGCAGCATCTTCGTGGTGCCCTCGACCGGCGTATCACCGCGGCCCGCAACCGAAATGGTGACCATGTCGTGGCATTCGGTCACCGACGACGTCATTTCCGTATCGACCGTGCTCGGCTCCGTCGTCATTGCCAACGGAATCGTGATGATCGCGGCGATGCCGACAATCACGGGCGCAACCATGCCCGAAGCAATTTTATGCCGTACGAAAACTTCGCGAAAACCCATGTGCACTCTCCCGAATACGAACCCGAATCCTGATCTCGGGTCCCGAACCCCTCACGCAAACCGGCCCCCGTGCCGCGCGCCTTGTCAGCAATCAAGTCGGCAACGAGACCGACTGTGTTACAGCCGGTGTGCGTGCGACTACGCCCCCGGCCGTACCAAACCGGTCTCGTATGCGAGTACCACCGCCTGTACTCGATCGCGCAGACCGAGTTTCGTCAGCACTCGTCCGACATGTGTCTTGACCGTCGCTTCGGACAGGAACAGCTGGTCAGCGATCTCAGCGTTCGATCGCCCACCGGCCAACTGCTCGAGGACCTCGCGTTCCCGGACTGTCAGCACGTCCAGCACAGCTGGATTGCGCGTCGGCCCGCGGTCGTTGCTGATGAATCGGTCCAGCAGCCGTTTGGTGACTTTCGGCGAAACGACGGCATCACCGGCGGCGACGCTTCGAATCGCCGATACCAGATCCTCGGGCGGAGTGTCCTTGAGGAGAAAGCCGCTCGCTCCGGCGCGCAGCGCACCGAGTGCGTGTTCGTCGAGATCGAAGGTCGTCATCACTAGGACCCGGCTCGGGCCGCCCAATTCGAGCACCTGCTCGGTGGCGGCAACACCGTCGACGACGGGCATCCGCACGTCCATCAGGACGACATCCGGCCGAAGTTTGCGAGCCTCGGAGACAGCCGTTGCGCCATTGGCCGCTTCGCCGACGACGGTGATATCGTCGTGCGCCTCGAGCACCATCCGCAGGCCCATGCGCATCAATTGCTGATCGTCGACGACAAGCACAGTGATAGGCACGTGCCAAATCTATCGGTTCGGGTTGCCGGTCTGCTGTTTGCGCTCAGTCCGGCAGGTCGAGCGGCAATACCGCGCGGACCCGCCAGCCACCGCCCGCAAGCCTGCCTGCGATGAGCGTGCCGTGGAGCACCGCGACGCGTTCACGCATCCCCACGAGCCCGTTCCCGCCACCGCCGGTGAACGCGTTCGGCGGCGGCGCCGACCGCCCGGTGTCGACGATTTCGACGAGCACATCGGTTGCCCGTCGTTCGACTTCTACTCGTGCGCGCGCGTTCGGCCCGGCATGGCGCAACACGTTGGTGAGCGATTCCTGAACGATGCGGTGCACTCCGAGACTCACGCGCGGTGGAATGTCGTCGAGCTGACCGGTCTGCTGCACCTCGACCGTCAGCCCGGCACGCTGCATCATCTCCGCGACTCGCGCGATTCCCGCCGAGCCGTGTTGCGGCATCTGCTCCGGGGTTTCGTCCGTCCGCAGCAGCGCGACCGTTCTCCGCAACTCCCCCAACGCTTCTCGGCCCGTCGACGAGATATTTGCAAGTGCCGTCTCGGCGGCTGCCGGATTCTGGCGCAACGCGTAGGACGCGCCGTCCGCCTGTACGACCATCACGCTGACGGCGTGCGCAACAACGTCGTGCAACTCGCGGGCAATTCGGGTCCGTTCGGCGATGACTGCTTCGTGTGCGCTGCGTTCGCGGTCGTAATCGGCAACGGCGAGCCGGGCGGCGACCTCCTGGTCGTATGCCGTGCGCGCACCCATGAACTCAGCAGTGATCCAGCACAGGGCATAGAAGACTGCGATGAAACCGCCGACCTCCGTGAGACTCTGTTCCAACAACCAGAGTGCCAGTGCCGCATCGATGATCAACGCCAGCACAAAGATGGCAGCGTCGCGTCGCCCGACGTACGCGACCAGCGTGTACAGCGCGATACCCAAGCCGAGCAGGCTCGGATGGCCGATCTCGTAGTCGTCGAGAAAGTGTGTGATGACGGTCGTCGTGATCGACAACATCACGAGACTCCACGCGACCAGCCGTGGGTGACTCCGCCGAAAGACGACCGGCGCGGCGATGCAGGCGCCCATCGCAACGAAGAGCAACGAGTACTTCGCCTGCGGCGCTGTGAGCGCGTCGAGCACGAACAACGCGAAGGCCAGCATCGAGTCGGCAACCATCGGCTTCCCGCGAAGCCACAGACTGAACCGGCGCATCTGCCAAGCGTATGTCGTGTGGTCACAGGGCCACGTCGTAGGCACCATGTGATTGGGTGAGTGCCATGGGAGCAACCGATTGGGTCGCGTTGCTCGCTGCCGCTACCGCAGCGGGTTGGGTCGACGCGGTCGTGGGCGGCGGCGGACTCATCGTGTTACCCGTGCTTTTTCTCGTCCTTCCGACGTTGACCCCGCAGCAGGCCCTCGGTACGAACAAGCTGACCGCGATCTTCGGAACCGGCGCTGCTGTCGCAACTTTCGCGCGCAAGGTGCCGCTGCAGTGGCGGTTGATGATCCCTGCCGGCGTACTCGCAGCAGCGGCCTCCGGTCTCGGCGCAGCGACTGTGGCACTGATCGACAAGGACCTCTTCATCCCGATCATCTTGGTGGTTCTCGTCGGCGTCGCAGTGTTCGTGACTCTGCGCCCGCAGCTCGGAATCACGATCGCGACGCACCCGCCGACACGGTCGAAGGTGGTGCTCGTCGTCCTCATCGCTGCGGGGTTGATCGGCTTCTACGACGGACTGCTGGGTCCGGGTACCGGGACGTTTCTCATCATCGTCTTCGCGACGATGCTCGGCACGGAGTTCGTCCGCAGCGCCGCGATGGCGAAGGTCGTCAACGTCGGCTCCAACTTCGGTGCCCTGATCTTCTTTGCCGCGACCGGAAATGTGCTCTGGGCGGTCGGCGCGGCGATGGCGGGGTGCAACATCCTCGGCGCTGTGCTCGGATCGCGAATAGCGCTGAGTCGCGGATCCGGATTCGTGCGAATTGTGCTGCTCGTTGTCGTCGTCGCGATGGTAATCCGGCTGGGGTGGCAGCAGTTCGGCTAGGTTTGATCGGGTGCAGCGCGTCGATGACGAATTCCTCGCCCTACCCCTGCGGTCGCTCGCGGATGCGGCTCTGTCCGCGGCTCGCGCCGCGGGTGCGAGCCACGCGGATTTGCGCGTGCATCGCTTGCTGACGCAGTCGATTCGATTGCGCGACGGCCGTGTTCAGGCCGTGTCGGATTCGTCGCTGCTCGGCTTGGCCGTGCGGGTGATCGTCGACGGCACGTGGGGGTTCGCATCGAACGCAGAACTCTCGGCTGAGATCGCCGCCACCACCGCCCGCACCGCGGTACAGGTCGCCAAAACGTTGCGACCACTGAACCGGGAACGCGTCGAACTCGCACCCGAGCCGGTGTACGACGACGTCAGCTGGGTCTCGCCCTACGAGATCGATCCCTTCGCTGTACCGACACCTGACAAGGTGGCGCTGCTGACCGAGTATTCCGGACGGCTCTCGGCATCCGACGGCGTCGACCACACCAGCGCGAGCGTTCTCATCGTGAAAGAGCAGACGTTCTATGCGGATTCGGCGGGGTCGTCGGTCACGCAGCAACGTGTGCGTCTGCACCCGGACCTCGAGGCGATCACTGTCGACCAATCCTCGGGAGTGTTCGAGACGATGCGCACTCTTGCGCCGCCTGTCGGACGCGGGTGGGAGTACCTCACCGACGGCGTCTGGGACTGGTCCACAGAGCTGGCACGCATCCCGGAGTGGCTCGCCGAGAAAGTCAAAGCGCCGACGGTCGAGCCGGGACCCACCGACCTCGTGATCGATCCGTCCAACCTCTGGCTCACAATTCACGAATCGATCGGGCATGCCACGGAATACGACCGTGCCATCGGATACGAATCTGCCTATGCCGGAACGTCGTTCGCGACACCGGACAAGCTCGGCACCTTGCGGTACGGCACGCCGATCATGAACGTGACGGCGGACCGCACCGAAACCCACGGGCTTGCGTCGGTGGGCTACGACGACGACGGTGTGGCCGGTCAACGCTGGGACCTCGTCAAGGACGGAATTCTCGTCGGTTATCAGCTGGATCGGGTGTTTGCGCCCCGGCTCGGCCTACCGCGATCCAACGGGTGTTCGTACGCGGATTCGCCGCACCACGTGCCGATCCAGCGGATGGCAAACGTGTCCCTGCAGCCCGGTGCCGACGACATCGGCACCGACGAGCTGATCTCGCGGGTGGCGAACGGGATCTACATCGTCGGCGACAAATCGTGGTCTATCGACATGCAGCGCTACAACTTTCAGTTCACGGGCCAGCGGTTCTTCCGGATCCGCAACGGGCAGTTGGCCGGCCAATTGCGCGACGTCGCCTACCAGGCCACGACGACCGACTTCTGGGGATCGATGGAGGCGCTCGGCGGACCGTCGACCTGGCGGCTCGGTGGTGCGTTCAACTGCGGCAAGGCCCAACCCGGCCAGGTCGCGGCAGTCAGTCACGGCTGTCCATCGGTGTTGCTGCGCGGCGTCAACATTCTCAACACGCGGACGGAGGCAGGCCAGTGATCCCCGCTCAGGAGGTCGTCGAGCGCGTTCTCGCGGAATCGAAGGCGGACGAAACGATCGTGATCGTGTCCGACGAATCGGAGGCTTCGCTGCGCTGGGCCGGAAACTCGATGACGACGAACGGGGTGTCGTCCTCACGTAGCTGGACCGTCGTGTCGATCGTCCGTGACGGGTCCGCGTCGCACGTCGGCAGCGTCAGCTCGAGCAGCGTCGATCCCGATGAGATAACGGACGTCGTCGCAGCCAGTGCGGCCGCGGCCCGGTCTGCGCCACCCGCGAACGATGCAATGCCGCTGCTCGGCGGCGGCGGCGATCCCGACGACTGGGGTGACGCTTCGGAGGGCACCGATATCGGCGTCTTCGCGGGCCTCGCCCGTGACCTCGCAGGCGGCTTCGACGGTGCCGACAGGCTGTACGGGTTCGCTCACCATCAGGTCGACTCCACTTGGCTCGCAACGTCGGCCGGAATCCGCCGGCGGTTCGTCCAGCCGACCGGCTCCGTCGAGATCAACGGGAAGCGCGGCGCCGACGCAAGCGCCTGGGTCGGCGCAGGAACTCGACATTTCGCGGACGTCGACGTTCCCGAGATGCTGGCGGAACTGTCGACGCGCCTTGATTGGGCGGCCACGCGAGTCGACCTGCCCGCGGGCCGCTACGAGACGCTGCTGCCGCCCTCGACTGTCGCAGATCTGATGATCTACCTTGCCTGGACCATGGAGGGACGTGGTGCACAGGAAGGCCACACGGCCTTTTCCCGGGCAGGCGGAACACGCATCGGCGAAAAGCTGACCGACTTGCCGCTGACGCTGTACTCCGCGCCCGACGCGCCGGACCTCGCCTGCGCACCCTTCGTCGCCACCGGGGCGTCGAGTGATTCGATTTCGATCTTCGACAACGGCATGCCCATCGAGCGCACCGACTGGATACACGAGGGCACGATCAATGCGCTGGCCTATCCGCGAGCCGCTGCACAGGAATTCAGTGAGACTCCAGCCGTGCTCGCCGACAATTTGTTGCTCGCAGGTGGCAGCGACGCAACGATTTCGGACATGGTGGCCAAGACCGAACGCGGTCTGTTGCTGACGACATTGTGGTACATCCGCGAAGTCGACCCGGCCACCCTGCTGCTGACCGGCCTCACCAGAGACGGCGTCTACCTCGTCGAAGACGGGGCGGTCACCGGCGCTGTCAACAACTTCCGCTTCAACGAGAGCCCCATCGACCTGTTGCGCCGCGTCGCCGAGGCCGGCGCGACCGAGCGGACGCTCCCCCGTGAGTGGAAGGACTGGTTCACGCGTACGGCTATGCCGCCCATGCGAATTCCGGACTTCCACATGTCCTCGGTCAGCCAGGCGAACTAGGCCCCGAACTCGACCGGCTATCGTTCGACCGTGATCGAAGTACGCGAGAACGTATTCAGCGAGATCGGCACCGACGTCAACTGGTTCGTCGTGCGAGACGGCTCGGACCTGACACTCATCGACGCGGGCTACCCGGGGGACGTCGCGAGAGTCGAAGCGTCGATTCGCTCGATCGGCGCTGCGCCGGAAGATGTCCGGGCGATACTGCTGACGCATGCACACGTGGACCACATGGGTGCGGCCAACCACTTCCACGACCGTTACGGCACACCGATTCTCATGTCGGAGACCGAGACAGCACACGCCCGCCGCGAGTACCTGCAGCAGGCGAGCGAACTCGACGTGGCGAAGAACGCGTGGCGACCGGGTGTCCTGGCGTGGTCACTGCGGGTCATGCGCGCCGGCGCAACACAGAAGATCGCCATTCCGCATGCGGAGGCGTTCCCCACGGTGGGCGCCCTCGACCTACCGGGCGCGCCGACTCCGGTACCGACTACCGGCCACACGACCGGTCACACGGCGTATTTTTTGCCCGCGGCGGGGGCGGTCGTCACCGGCGATACTCTGGTGAACGGCCATCCCCTGTTGCGCCACGCAGGTCCGCAGCTGTTGCCCCCCATGTTCAATCACTCGGAAACCGATACGGTCGCCGCGCTGGACCAGCTCGAGGGGCTCGACGCGGACCTCCTGCTACCGGGCCACGGGCACCCGTACACGGGCTCGATCCGCGAGGCCGTAGCCAAGGCCCGCGACGCTACGCAGGGACGACGGAAATCCCGATAGTTCCGGACTTTCCGCGGCGCAACAGGCTCGCCTTGATCGCGATCAAGCCCGTTATTCCGTACTTCTTCGAGATGACCGACCGGGCGCGGTCGGTGCCCTTCGCGTCCAGAATCTCGGCGCGCCCCTTGACGACCACATCGCCCTTGAGCTTGCCGCGCATGTCGCACACTTGCAGCGTCACGTCGGGATTCCGCTTGATGCGCTTGACTTTCCACGAATCCGTCACCGTCCAGATGAGGATCTTTTCGCCGTCCGGCGCTGCCCACAGCGGCGTGCCCACCGGTGTTCCATCTTTCCGGAAGGTCGTCAGCATCAGGTACTGAGCCTTGCCGACCTGCGCGAATTCATTGCTCATGCCGACCACGATAGGCGGCGGGGACCGCCCGCGCCTGTCCGCCCCGGCAACTTGTCGGTGTTCGAATGTATGTTCGCTTTCGTAGTCGAAACCACGAGAGCCTGGGGGAATTTCATGATCAATGTTGTCGATCGAGCGGATGTACTGGCAGCGTCCTGCATTGCCGATTTGGGGGATCCCGCGTTCTGGGTCGCGCCCGACGAGCTTCGAAATTCGTTGGCGTTGGCCGTCATCGAGTCGATCCAAGCAACCCGGTCGCATTACACATCCGTCCGCAACGTGTTGACCCGCTACGACGAATACCGTCGCGGCGCGTCGGCGGCCGATGGCGCCGGGGAGTTGCGCGCGTCGTTCAACGAACTCGGTGGCCCCGAGAATTGGGCGGATCGGATCGGGAACCGAAAGCCGACGTCCACGCAAGCGGGATCGCCGCTGAAAGCGGCAGCAATCTTCGAAGCTGCGCAACTGTTGCACGGAAGACGCATCGAGCACGGCGCCGACCTGCGCGCAATCGACGATGCCGGACTGACGGATATGCGGAGCGCGTGGCTGAGCCTGCCCGGGCAGGCGTCGGGGCTCACCTGGACCTACCTCTCCATGCATCTGGGCCACACCCCGCCCGGCGCCGATCCGCTGGTCACCCGATACGTCGCGGTCGTTCTCGACGTGCCGGAGCGCGAGCTCGACCCTGACGCTGTCGCCGCCCTCATCGGGCAAACTGCCACGCAGCTGGACCTGACACCCCGCCCGCTGGAGTACGCGATCTGGCGGTGCGTCTCCGGCCGTCCGGTGCTCCGACCAGACCTGTGACGACCGAATCTGTGTCGCGAAGCGGCTCGCCCGACACGCAGAACCGCGCGTGCCGGCGAGCCGGTTCCGGAATGGGACGGGTGTACCATGGAATCACCGGGGGCACTTCGTGCGTCGGCCGCTAATGCTGGCGTCGTCATCGGTTTCGAGATTTCCGGCCGATCTCACGGCGGAGACAGGAGCGTCTATATGACGCTGCATCGTCCATCCACATTCCCAGATTACGGTCTGTGCCGGCCAGCGACGGTGACGCCGTTGTTCGATTCGCAGCCAATGTTGTTGCGCAGGTTGGTCAATCCGTGCGGATCGGTCCACGGCCTGTGGTGGCCACTGCCCGTCGAGGTGACAGCTGCGCACCCCGCACACCTCGAGCTTCCGCTGACTGCCTGAGGCGGCCCGTTCCGTAGCTGATTGCCGCCAGTTCTTATCCGGCGGAATTGTCGCGTGCCGGAGGCCGCGCCAGTTCACGTTCACCCTCGAGTTCGACCCACGATCTGTACCGATGAGAGTAGAAGCAAATGGCTAAAATGATCTTGTTCGACGAGGATGCCAGACGTGCACTCGAGCGCGGTGTCGACAGGCTCGCCGATACCGTCCGCGTGACACTCGGACCGCGCGGCCGCCATGTCGTGCTCGCCGGGGCATACGGTGGCCCGACCGTCACGATCGACGGTGTCACGGTTGCGCGTGACATCGAACTCGACGACCCCTTCGAGAACTTGGGCGCGCAACTCGTCAAGAGCGTTGCGACAGCGACCAACGACGTAGCGGGCGACGGTACGACCACCGCCACGGTGCTGGCTCAGGCGCTCATCCGCGGCGGACTGAAAAATGTTGCGGCCGGCGCAAATCCAATGGCGCTCGGCTCCGGAATCGCACAGGCCGCGGACAAGGTCGCCGAACTGTTGGTGAAGGCCGCAACACCGGTGGTCGGTGAGCAAGCGATCGCACAGGTCGCCACCGTATCATCGCGCGACGCCGAGATCGGCGCGCTTGTCGCCAAGGCGTTGACCGCCGTGGGCAAGGACGGCGTAGTCACGGTCGAGGAATCGACCACGATGACAACCGAACTCGTTCTCACCGAGGGCCTCCAGTTCGACAAGGGCTTCCTGTCGCCCTATTTCGTCACGGATCTCGACGCGCAGCAGACGGTGCTCGAGGACCCTCTCGTGCTGCTGTCGCGCGGCAAGATCAGTTCGTTGTCGGACCTGCTGCCGCTGCTCGAGAAGGTTGCCGACGCGGGCAAGCCGCTTCTGATCATCGCAGAGGACGTCGACGGCGAAGCGCTGTCGACATTGGTGGTCAATGCAATTCGTAAAACGATCACATCTGTCGCTGTGAAGGCACCGTTCTTCGGTGATCGCCGCAAGGCATTCCTCGACGATCTCGCCGTAGTGACCGGCGGGACAGTGGTCAGCGCTGACATCGGCGTACGACTGCACGACGCCGACCTCGGGTTGCTCGGCAGTGCCCACCGAGTGGTGGTGACCAAGGACTCGACGACCATCGTCGAGGGTGGCGGAGACGAGGCCGACCGCACGAGCCGAGTCGCACAGATTCGCCGTGAGATCGAGGATGCCGAATCGGCCTGGGACAGAGAACGGTTGGAGGAGCGGCTCGCCAAGTTGTCGGGCGGTGTTGCTGTGATCAAAGTCGGCGCTGCGACAGAAACCGCGGTGAAGGAGCGCAAGTTCCGGGTCGAAGACGCCGTCAGCGCGGCGAAGGCTGCCGTCGCCGAAGGCGTGGTACCCGGTGGCGGTTCGGCGTTGGCGCACGCCGCCAAGGAACTGCTTGCACTGTCCGACTCGCTGGAAGGCGACGAAGCGCTCGGCGTGGATGTCCTGCGTGCCGCGCTCTCGGCACCGTTGTTCTGGATCGCGACGAACGCGGGTGTCGAGGGCTCTGTCGTCGTCGACAAGGTCGCCGCCGCAGATGGCAGTTTCGGGTTCAACGCCGCAACGCTGTCCTACGGCGACCTCGTTGCCGAAGGCGTCATCGATCCACTGAAGGTAACCCGAACTGCGGTGATCAACGCCGCGTCGGTGGCGAGAATGATTCTCACGACCGAGTGCGCGATCGTCGAGAAGCGCGCCGGGTATCGGCCCGACAGCCGACGCAGGCACGGCCGCTGACCCGATCGACGAACCGAGGGTCAGTCGCCTTCCAACTCACCTTCGGTCTCGAGGTACACCTGACGTAGCCCGTCGAGCGTGGCCTGTTCGGGATGCTCCCACATGTCGCGCTCGGCCGCTTCGAGCAAGCGTTCGGCGATTCCATGCAACGCCCACGGATTCGACTGCTCCATGAACTTTCGGTTCTGCTCGTCGAAGACGTAGCTCTCCGCAAGCTTTTCGTACATCCAGTCCGCGACGACGTTCGTGGTGGCGTCGTATCCGAAGAGGTAGTCGACGGTCGCCGCCATCTCGAACGCACCCTTGTACCCGTGCCGCCGCATCGCGTCGAGCCAGCGCGGATTGACGACCCGCGCGCGGAACACGCGCGTCGTCTCTTCGTGCAACGTGCGCGTGCGCACCGCGTCCGGTCGGGTGCTGTCGCCGATGTAGGCCTCAGGGTCCTTGCCCGTCAGCGCACGGACCGTCGCAACCATGCCGCCGTGGTACTGGAAGTAGTCGTCGGAATCAGCGATGTCGTGTTCGCGCGTGTCGGTGTTCTTGGCCGCCACCGCAATTCGGCGATACGCCGTGCGCATGTCGTCCGCAGCGGGCGCGCCGTCGAGCCCGCGGCCGTACGCGTAGCCGCCCCAGGTCGTGTACACCTCGGCGAGGTCGGCGTCGGTACGCCAGCTCTTCGAGTCGATGAGCTGCAACAAGCCGGCACCGTACGTGCCAGGCTTGGAACCGAAAATTCTTGTGGTGGCGCGTCTTTCGTCGCCATGGTCGGCCAGCGATTCTTGGGTGTGCGCACGGACGAAGTTCTGGTCGGCGGGTTCGTCGAGGTCCGCGACGAGCTGCACGGCGTCGTCGAGTAGCGCGAGGACGTGCGGGAACGCATCACGGAAGAACCCGCTGATGCGGACAGTCACATCGATGCGTGGACGACCCAACTCCGTGAGTGACATCGTTTCGAGCGACACCACACGACGAGATGCCTCGTCCCAGACGGGCCGGACACCGAGCAGCGCAAGCACTTCGGCGATGTCGTCACCGCTGGTTCGCATCGCGCTCGTGCCCCACACCGAGAGCCCGACCGACGTCGGGTAGCTGCCGTGATCGGTGAGGTAGCGCTGCACCAGCGACTCCGCCATCGCCTGGCCGGTTTCCCAGGCAAGGCGCGACGGCACGGCTTTCGGGTCGACCGAGTAGAAGTTGCGGCCGGTCGGCAACACGTTGATGAGCCCGCGCAACGGCGATCCGCTCGGACCGGCCGGGATGAAGCCGCCGTTCAGCGCATGCAGGATGCGGTCGATCTCGCCCGCCGTCTGCCGCAGGCGCGGCACGACCTCCGTGGCGGCGAAGTGCAGGATCTGCGCCACCGTCTCGCTGTCGGTCAAGGTCGTCGCCGCGTCGGGATTCCAGCCGGTCGCGTGCATCGCCGCCACCAGCGCACGAGCTTGCTCCTCGACCGCATCGACCCGTTCGCGGACTTCGTCGCCGTTCTCGCTCAGGCCCAACGCTTCCCGGAGCCCGGGCACGTTCTGTTCGCCGCCCCACAATTGCCGGGCACGAAGCATCGCGAGGACGAGATCGATCTCCGCCTCCCCCGCGGGTGCTTGCCCGAGAATGTGCAGACCGTCCCGGATCTGCACATCTTTGATCTCGCACAACCAGCCGTCGACGTGCATCAGCATGTCGTCGAACGAGTCCTCGTCCGGGCGCTCGGCCAAGCCGAGGTCATGGTCCATTTTGGCGGCCCGCATCAGGGTCCAGATCTGTTGGCGCACAGCGGGAAGCTTCGCCGGATCGAGAGCCGACACGTTCTGGTGCTCGTCGAGCAACTGCTCGAGGCGCGCGATGTCGCCATAGCTCTCGGCGCGCGCCATCGGCGGAATCAGGTGGTCCACCAATGTCGCGTGCGCACGGCGCTTCGCCTGCGTACCCTCCCCCGGATCGTTGACGAGGAACGGATAGATCAGCGGAAGGTCACCAAGCGCCGCGTCGGTTCCGCACGAGGCCGACATTCCCATCGTCTTGCCTGGTAGCCACTCGAGGTTGCCGTGCTTGCCGATGTGCACCATCGCGTCGGCACCGAATTCGTCAGCCACCCACCGATACGCCGCAAGGTAGTGGTGACTCGGCGGGAGGTCTGGATCGTGATAGATCGCAACCGGGTTCTCGCCGAAACCACGTGGCGGCTGCACCATCAGAACGATGTTTCCGAACTGCATTGCCGCGATGACTATTTCGCCGTCCGCATCGGCCGACCGATCGACGAAGAGGTCGCCTGGCGCTGCGCCCCAGTGCTCGGTCACACCGTCGCGGAGATCGTCGGGAAGCACACCGAACCACTTCCGGTACTTTCCGGCAGAGATCCGAATCGGGTTGCCTTCGAACTGTTCGGCGGTCAGCCAATCGCGGTCCTGCCCGCCCGCGGCGATGAGCGCATGGACCAACGTGTCGCCATTGCCCTCCGCAAGACCCGGGATCGGTTCGTCGCCGAGGTCGTAGCCGGCGGTCTGCATCGCCTGCAACAGTCGGATCGCGCTGGCGGGCGTATCGAGTCCGACGGCATTGCCGATCCGGGCGTGCTTGGTCGGGTACGCCGAGAACATCAGCGCCACGCGACGGTCGGCGACCGGAATATGACGCAGTTTGGCGTGCCGAACGGCGATTCCGGCCACACGAGCTGCGCGCTCCTCGTCGGGCACATAGGTCGACAGACCGTCGGCGTCGAACTCCTTGAACGAGAACGGAACCGTGATGATCCTGCCGTCGAACTCCGGCACGGCGACCTGCGTCGCGACATCGAGTGGGGACAACCCATCGTCGTTGGCAGCCCAGGTTTCGCGCCTACTCGTCAAGCACAAACCTTGCAGTATCGGCACATCGAGGTCCGCCAGCTCACCTATGTCCCACGCTTCGTCGTCGCCACCGGCGCTCGCGGTCGCGGGCTTCGTCCCGCCTGCGGCCAGGACGGTCACGACGAGCGCGTCCGCCGCACGCAGCTGCGTGAACAGTTCTGGTTCCGCAGTCCGCAGCGAGGCGCAGTAGATCGGGAGCGGCCGACCGCCTGCGGCTTCGATTGCCGTGCACAATGATTCGATGTAGGCGGTGTTGCCGGCAAGATGCTGGGCGCGATAGTAGAGAACGGCAACCGTGGGACCGTCGACGTCGGCGGCTTCCCGCTCCAGCACTCCCCAACTCGGCGTGTGGACCGGCGGTTCGAAACCGTGGCCGGTCAGCAGCACGGTGTCGGAGAGAAAGTTGTGCAGCTCGGCGAGGTTCGCCGGACCACCGGCTGCCAAGTAGTTGTGCGCATCGGCTGCGACCCCGACGGGCGTCGTCGAACATTCCATCAGCTCCGCATCGGGTGCGAGTTCCCCACCGACCGCGACGACGGGAATTCCGCTGGCCCGAACGAAGTCCAGGCCCTCTTCCCACGCCCGCTTGCCGCCCAGCACGCGGACCACGATGAGGTCGGTCCCGGCGATGAGGTCCGGCAGGTCGTCGACGAGAACGCGGGCGGGATTCGCCCAGCGGTAGTCGGCGCCGCTCGCGCGGGCACACAGCAGGTCGGTATCCGACGTGGACAGCAGCAGAATCACGGCTCAGCCTTCCTCGGGGATGCGCGCCCCAGTGGTGTTCGCTCGCCGGTGAAGGTCTGGCTTGCCGAGAGCGCGGGCAGCGCTCTCGACTCACAGCGGCGCGACCGCACCGGATTCCCACCGGTTTCCTCGCATGCCGCCGAGCATTCGACCCTCATCGTAAGGGTCGGCAGGTCACCTGCTGTAACCAGTGACCGGGGTCAGCAAACCGGCCACGGCCTGCTCGTACAGCTTGCGCTTGATCTCGCCCAGAACCGGACCGCGGGTATGGATCAGCCCACGAGCGTGGTCGACAGCCCTCTCGAGGACCGCGCCGTCGCCGGCAACGTCGTCGACGAGGCCCAGCGCCAGTGCGTCCGAACCGCCGTACCGCCGGCCGGTGACGAGCGACTCGTGAGCCGCGCGAGGCGCGAGTCGCGCCGACACGAGGGAGAGCGTGCCAGGCGTGTAGGACGCACCTATCGTGATGCCCGGAAAGCAGAAGAAGCCGCGGTCTGCGCGCATCACCTTGTGGTCGTGCGTGGTGGCCAAGAAGGCGCCCGCTCCGAAGGTATGCCCCTGCAGGGCAGCGACCGTCGGCATCGGCAGCAGCAGCAAGCGCGCGAGCAGGACCTGGACCTCCCCGAGGTACCAATCGATCTCGCCGGGATTCTGGCCACACCAGGTCAGGTCGGCGCCGGTCGAGTAGTACTTTCCGTGCGCGGTCGTGACGAGTGCACGCGGCCCGGCCGTCGCCTCGAGTTCGTCGAGAAGCGCGTTGACGGCCGTGATCCAGTCGGGGTGGAATTGATTTTCCGAATCCTGTATGCCCGGGTCGTTCAGGTAGAGGATCGACACATCGCCATCTTGGTCCAGGTGCGGCACGTGGACGACGGTACAGGGCGGCGATGCCATCCTTTGTCGGCATCACCCCCGCCGCAAGACCCACGCCGGCACCCAGTGCGTCACCGGCTTCTTCTCCGCCCCGTAGACGATCACGTAGGTGACGAGGCCCCACCAATCGCCCTGTTCGCAGAGCGCCCAGCAACTCAGCCGGCCTTTTACGACCTTGTGCATCTGCAAACCGAGCGGCGTGTAGCGACCGTTGCGGTGGGGCTGCCGCGGAAACAATGTGGTGAGGTCGACCAGCACGTCGATGGGCGGATCGACGCGCCGGAACGGATCACGAGTCGGTTGCCCGTTGTACCCGATCGACTTCATTCCCACATGTTCGAACGTACATTCGACGTGCGTTCCGCGGTAGCCCACCCGGTCAGTTGGTGGCGTCCAACCACTCCTCGAAGGTCGGCCCGGTCAGCAATGCATTGCCGTTCGGCAGGGCTGCACCCTGCTCCATCAACTCGGAATCGGGATCCAGACCCGTCGCCCGCGCAACCTTCTGCGGCGCACCGCGTTTGGCGGCCACCAGGGTCGCCGCCGCCAAGAGTGACTCCTCGCGTGGACCGGCGATCTCGGACGTTCCCGTACTTTCGCCCGAGATCGCGAGGTCGGCCAGGGCCTGCGCAACGCTGCGGGCTGCGACTAGTTGCGTTCGCATATTCGGCAGGTAGGCGATGTCGCCCTGGGTTCCCCAGGCCAGCAACTCGGCGACGAACTCGTGGAACTGAGACGCTCGCAGAATGCGCACCGGCAGCGGCCCGGCGAGTAGGGCCTGTTCGTGAGCCACCTTCGCCGCGTTGTAACCGCCGCTGTACCGCTCGATGCCGATGATCGAGACCACGACAATTCGCTGGACGCCGGCCCGTGCGCCCGCGGCCTGCAAGTTGCGCGCCGAGGCGGTGAAGAACGCCGTCGCCTGCTCTTGATCCGGAGACGGACCGGTCGCTGCGTCGATGATGCACTCGACGCCTTCGAGGGCCGCGTCGAGGCCGGCTCCTGTGGTCACGTCGACGCCGGTGCCGCGTGACATCGGCACGACCTCGTGCCCCGCCGCGCTGAGGATATCGACGACGTGGCGCCCTACCCGGCCTGTGGCGCCCGCGACTGCGATCTTCATGATGCTGCTCCCTCTGTGTCAGTGGGTTCGACTAGCTTTCGAAGTACTGACGGAGCACGGCGGGGAAAGGTAACAGTGGACCTCGAAGATCTTTTGGCCGAGCAGTTCGAAGACAACCGCAGCCACTTGCGCGCCGTCGCGTACCGGATGCTCGGGTCGTTGTCCGACGCCGACGATGCGGTCCAGGAGTCGTGGATTCGGCTCAGTCGTACCGATGCGAGCGGCGTCGACAACCTCCGGGGCTGGCTCACTACCGTCATCTCGCGGATCTGCCTGGACATGTTGCGAACTCGCCAGTCACGCCGCGAGGACTCCTTGGACGCACGCTTGCCGGATCCCGTCGTCACGGCCGCCGCGACGGATCCCGAACGAGCGGCCGTCATCGCCGACGCGGTGGGGATTGCGCTGCTCGTCGTGCTCGACACGCTCAATCCGGCAGAGCGCGTCGCATTCGTGTTGCACGACCTGTTCGCGGTCCCGTTCGAGCTGATCGCGCCGATTGTGGACCGGTCCACCGACGCGACGAAGATGCTGACCAGCCGGGCCCGGCGCCGTGTGCAGGGCGTCGCGACGGCACCGGATGTCGACCTCGCCCGGCAGCGCGAGGTCGTCGCTGCCTTTCATGCCGCTTCGCGTGGCGGCGGGTTGGCGGCACTGGTAGCCGTTCTCGACCCGGACGTGGTTTTGCGCGTGGACCGCGCAGAAGGCCTGACCGTGATTCGCGGGGCAGCGGCCGTCGCGTCGCAAGCGGTGCTCTTCGGCACGCTCGGGCCGATCGAACGGCCGGTCGTCGTCAACGGTGCTGCTGGAATCGTTTCGATCGTCGACGGTGCGGTGTTCTCTCTCGTAGCGTTCACGATCGTCGGCGGAAAGATCGCGGCGCTGGATATCATCGCCGACCAGGCAAGGCTGGCAGCGCTGGGCGTCACCGCGGAGTAGGGACCTACCCTGGAGGTGATGATCAGAGACCGCCCCGACGCCTGCCCCGGCGCTCTGCAGGTGCATCAGGCCGCAGACGGCGCCCTCGCACGAGTGCGCCTCCCGGGTGGCCAACTCGACCCGGCACAGCTGCAGGCACTGGCCAATGCGGCACAGGACCTCGGCAACGGTGAGCTCGAATTGACCGTCCGGGGCAACATTCAGCTGCGTGCGGTGTCGGATACGGACCTCCTCGCGGAGCAGCTGGCTGGGGCAGGTTTGCTGCCTTCGGCGACGCACGAACGAGTCCGCAACATCGTCGCGTCGCCGTTGTCCGGTCGGATCGGCGGTGTCGTCGACGTCCGTGACCATGTTCGGTCGCTCGATGCCGCGCTGAGAGCGGAACCGGCGCTCGCCCGCTTGCCCGGCAGAGTCCTCTTCAGCGTGGACGACGGCACTGGGGACGTGTCCGGGCTCAGTGCAGACTTCGGCCTGCACGCAGTGTCGTCCGATCTCTTCGCGCTCATTTTGGCCGGCACGGACAGCGGCGCCCGTGTGAAGACCGAAGACGGTGTACGGCACGTCACCGAAGCCGCGCTGACGTTCGTCGAGGCGCGGTCCGACGAGTGGCGCCTCGCCGAACTCGAAAGCGGACCCGAACACGTCCTCGCGAACCTGGGTCTGACGCCGACCGCTGAGCGGATCACGGTTGCGCCCGTCGCCGAGCCACCGATCGGCTGGCTCCCTCAGCAAGACGGCAACGTGAGCCTCGGCGCGGGCGTCAGGCTCGGCATTCTGCCTGCTCGGACCGCAGAATTCCTGGCGGCGATAGGCCGGCCGATCGTCATTACGCCGTGGCGCTCCCTGCTCGTCACGGATCTCGACGAGTGGACGGCGGAGCAGGCGGTCCGCGTGCTCGCACCCATGGATGTGATCTTCGACGCGGAATCCCCATGGCTGCGCGTCAGCGCGTGTACCGGACGACCGGGGTGCACCAAAGCGCTCGCAGACGTACGTGCCGACCTTACGGTCGCTGTGGAACAGCAGGCGCTTTCGCTTGTGGAACATCAGCACTGGGCAGGGTGTGAACGTCGATGCGGTCGGCCGCGAGGTCGGGTGACGGATGTCGTGGCGACGGAGGCGGGCTATCTCGTTTCCGGAGCAGATCTCGAACCACCATCGTGACCGCTATCGCCAGGATGGCGGCGTAGACGAACAGGAAGATGTTCTTCATGAACCAGTTGATTTCCCAGTCCGGCGGGTAGTGGAACAGCCCGATGACTGTGAAGTCGGCGGTCCAGCGCCAGGGCCAGGCACCTGCCGCGCCGTACACGACGATCGCTGCCAGCCACCACCATGTGGCCGACCGCGTGCGGTCGAAGAAGTACACGAGCAACGGCACGAACCACACCCAGTGGTGACTCCACGAAAACGGCGAAACGGCAGCGGAGGTAAGGCCGCAGAGCGAAACCGCGAACAGTTGGTCACCGCGCCGGTACAGCAGCATCGACGCCGCGAGGCTCACGATCGCGACGGGCACAGCGAGCAACAACCACGGCCCGTCCGATACCGGATGTCCCGCGAAGTGGTTCAACATGCCGCGCAGCGACTGATTCGCCGCGTGCATCGGATCTGCGATCCGGTGCGTCTGGAAAATGCTGTTCGTCCAGTATTCGCGGCTGTCGTCAGGAAGAACCAGAAAGCCGAACCCGATCGTCGCGGCGATGACGCCGGTGGCGATTGCGGCCGCCCGCCACTGGCGCATCACCAGGAAGAAGCCGATGAAATAAGCCGGTGTGAGCTTGATCGCAGCAGCGAGTCCGACGCCGATTCCGCGCGTCCAACTGCGTTCGGGCCGGGTCATGTCCCACAACACCAGCAGCATCAGCGCGATGTTGATCTGACCGTAGAAGAGCGTTGTCCGAATCGGTTCGAGGAACGTCGAGACGAGCGCAAGCAGCACGCTGACCAGCGCCAATTGCGGTGTCAGGCGCCGGCCGAGGATCTTCCAGCACAGCAGGATGCAGCAGACCAGCAAGGTGAGGTTGAACAGCATCCACAGCTTGTCCATGTGCGCGGCAGGTAGTGCCGCGACCGGGATGAACAAGATCGCCGAGAACGGCGTGTAGGTGTAGAGATGGCCGAGCAGGATCGGGGTCGAGTAGAGCGGCAAGCCTTCGCGCACCCGGATTCCACCGACCTCGTACACGTGCAGGTCCGCACTTCCGGCGAAAATTCCGATGCTCTTCAGCCACGGATCGACAGTGGTGAAGACGAGAACGAGAGCGGTGACAGCTGCGATGGCGAGGACGAACAACGCGATCCGAGGGTGGCGAAACAAAGGTGGTGCCGCCGGCCGAGAGTGCGCATCCGGCAGCGACGGCTCCGCCTGGTAGCCCACTCCGCCATCGCCTCCCGCAGCATCAGAATGTAGTTCGATTCTCCCGAGCGCCGACACGGGCATCGAGCCGACGGTGTCACGCAGCAGTCACCGATTCTGCCCCGCTCGTCGGGTGCAGAGCAAACGCACACGCGCGAACACCCTTCGCCGAAGTCGGCGAATTCTGTCCCCTCTATCGTTTGCCCCATGCTCGACTACATCCGCGACGGCGCCGAGATCTATCGCCGGTCGTTTGCCACCATCCGCGCCGAAGCCGATCTGACTGGAATGCCCGCGGATATTTCCCAGGTCGTCGTCCGCATGATCCATGCGTGCGGCCAGACCGATCTGACGGCGGATGTGGCGTTCACGCCCAATGCTGTCGCTGCCGGACGCGCCGCATTGCGCGGCGGTGCGGCGATCCTCTGCGATACGAACATGGTTGCGGCCGGTGTCACGCGCAAGCGCCTGCCGATGGGCAACGACGTGCTGTGCACGATTGCAGACCGGCGCGTTCCGGTCCTCGCGGAGACACTGCAGACGACCCGCTCGGCCGCTGCGCTCGAGTTGTGGCGGGACCGCCTCGACGGCGCCGTCGTCGCGATCGGAAATGCACCGACCGCGCTCTTTCATCTCCTGGAGATGATCGCCATGGGTGGTCCGCGTCCCGCCGTTGTCGTCGGCGGACCGGTCGGATTCATCGGCGCAGTAGAGTCCAAGGAAGCGCTGCTGGAGCACGCCGACGGTATCGAGTATCTCGTCGTTCGTGGCCGGCGCGGCGGAAGCGCGATAGCTGCGGCAGCACTGAACGGCATTGCGAGCGAAATAGAGTGACCACCACCGAGTTCGGAAAACTGTGGGGCGTCGGCCTCGGGCCTGGCGACCCGGAGTTGGTGACCGTGAAAGCCGCACGTGTGATCGCGGAGGCCGACGTCGTCGCCTTCCACAGCGCTCGGCACGGTCGCAGTATTTCGCGGGCGATCGCGTCGCCGTACATGCGCCCGGGCCAGATCGAAGAACACCTGACGTATCCGGTGACCACGGAGACGACCGACCATCCGGGCGGTTACCAGGGGGCGATCGACGAGTTCTACGCCGAGTCCGCACAACGGTTGGCCGCCCACTTGACCGCCGGCCGAAGCGTCGCGCTGCTGGCTGCGGGTGACCCACTCTTCTACAGCTCCTACATGCACATGCACAAACGTCTCGCAGACCGGTTCGAGTCGGAGATCATTCCCGGTGTGACGTCGGTGAGCGCCGCGTGTGCTGCGCTGGGCACGCCTCTCGTCGAGGGCGATCAGGTCTTGACGATCCTGCCCGGCACGCTCCCGGAGAGTGAGCTTGCGCGCCGGTTGCGCGACACCGACGCGGCCGCGATCCTCAAGCTCGGGCGGACCTACCCCGCAGTCCGGCAGGCGTTGACGGAGGCGGGCCGGCTGGGCGATGCACGTTACGTCGAGCGTGCGAGCTCCCAGCGCCAGCGCATCGCCGATGCCGACGCGGTCGCCGACGACGAGGTTCCCTATTTCTCGATCGTTCTCGTCCCTGGTCGCGATCATTGCGCCGATACCGAGCCGACTGCTCCCGGCGAGGTCGTCGTCGTGGGGCTGGGACCGGGCGCGAAGGAGTGGACGACGCCCGAAGTCCGGCGCGAGCTCGAGCAGGCGACGGACCTCGTCGGCTACGGTCCGTACCTCGACCGGGTCGCGCACCGGCTCGGCCAGCGCCGCCACGCCAGTGACAACCGGGTCGAGTCCGAGCGTGCCGCGATGGCCCTCGACCTCGCCAAACGGGGTGCACGCGTGTGCGTCGTCTCCTCCGGTGACCCTGGCGTGTTCGCAATGGCGGCGGCCGTGCTGGAGGTGGCGACCGAGGACCAGTGGCGCGGCGTACCCGTGCGGGTGCTTCCTGGGCTGACGGCAGCCAATGCTGTCGCGAGTCGCGTCGGCGCTCCGCTCGGCCACGACTACGCGGTGATCTCGTTGTCGGACCGCCTCAAGCCATGGGACACCGTCGCCGCACGAATCTCCGCTGCGGCAGCGTCGGACATGGCGATCGCGATCTACAACCCGGCATCGCGGTCGCGGACCTGGCAGGTCGGCGCGATGCGCGACCTCCTGCTCGAATACCGCTCCCCCGAGACACCGGTGATAATCGGCCGCGACGTCGCCGGTCCGACCGAGAGCGTCCGGGTGGTCAAGCTTGTCGAACTCGATCCTGCCGAGGTCGACATGCGAACGTTGCTCATCATCGGTTCGTCGACCACGCAGGTTCACCAAGCAGGCAGTGAGACAAGGGTGTTCACTTCGCGGCGGTATCCGGGATGAGGCCGCAGCACGTTGTCCGCGCCGGCGCGGTCGGCGCGGTCGGCGCGGTCGGCGCGGTCGTCACCGCGAACGCCGCCGTCGCATTCGCCGCGCGGGGCGGAATCCGGAGTGTCGAAGACGCGCCGCACATGCCAGTCGCCATCGTGCTGGGTGCACAGGTGCACGACGGTCGCCCGATGGCGTTTCTGCGCGGCCGCCTCGATACGACGGCCGCGCTGTTCCACGCCGGGAAGGCCGATCGCGTACTGGCCTCCGGGAACGGCAACGGCAAGTCCGGTGACGAGATCACCGCGATGACGGAATATCTTGTGGAGCAGGGCGTTCCTCGGTCCAAAATTCTCGGCGACCCCCTGGGCTTGCGCACCTTCGACACGTGCGAACGGGCAGTGCAGGTGTTCGGCTACACCCGCGCACTCGTCGTGACGCAGGCATTTCACGTGCCGCGCACCGTCGCCCTCGCGCGCAAGGTCGGACTGGACGCGATCGGGATCGAGAGCGAGTGCGATTGCAGCGCACTCGGTTACGTCAAGAACGCCGGACGCGAATGGTTCCTCGCCCGGCCACGGGCAGTCGTCGACCTCATCGGGTAACGCGGCTGCGTAACCAATCTGCCACGCCGCCAACACTTTCGACATGCGCGGCCACCATCGGCAGCGGCGGGCGATCGACCATCACCACAGGCAGACCGGCTTCGCGCGCTGCCTGCAACTTTGCGGCCGTCTGCGCACCGCCGCTGTTCTTCGTGACGAGCACGTCGATCCTGCGAGAGCGAATCAGGTCGTGTTCGTGGTCGACAGTGAAAGGTCCACGCTCGAGCAGCAATTCGTATTCGGCCGGCACCGCACCGGTCGGCGGGTCGATCGCACGAATCAGGAACCACGCCGAGTCGACGTCCGCGAACGCGGCAACCCCCTGCCGTCCGACGGTAAGGAAGACGCGGTCCCCGAGTCCGGGCAGCAGCACCGCAGCATCGGCGAGTGACGGCACCGCCATCCACCGATCACCGGGAACGGCGTGCCAGGGCGGTCGCCGAACGACCAAAGCGGGCAACGCCTCCTGCTGCGCGGCGGCGACCGCGTTTGCCGCCATCCGGACCGCGAAAGGATGCGTCGCGACGACGACGGCGTCGACGGCATTGAGCCGCAGCCACTCTCGCAGGCCGTCGACGCCCCCGAACCCGCCGACCCGAACGTCGCCCAACGGCAGCACCGGATTCTCGACTCGCCCAGCTAGCGAGGAAATCACCTCGAACTCCGGCGCCAAGATTTCCGCAAGCTCGCGTGCCTCCCCTGAACCCCCCAGGATCAGGACCCGTGTCATCGTTGTGCGACGAGTTGCGTGATCGGTAGCTGCGGTCGCCAGGAAGTCATCCTGCCGAGCGGCTCGGCGCGGTAGACCTGGAACCTGCGCAGTGTTCCACCGTGTGCTGCCGACCAATTCACGAGGAGTGCTTCGGATTCGACAGTCACCGCATTGGCTACCAACCGCCCGCCGGCGCGCAGGTGTTCCCAGCATGCCTGCAACAAGCCCGGTTCCGTCAGTCCGCCGCCGACGAAGACAGCGTCGGGCGGAACCGCATCGTCGAATGCCGCCGGCGCCGTGGGCAACACGACGAGGCCCGGTACGCCGAGAGTCGAAGCGTTCACCGCAATTTGCGCGCGGCGCGTGGGCGACTGCTCGAATGCAATTGCGCGGCAACTCGGGTGCGATCGCATCCATTCGATTCCGATGCTTCCCGAACCGCCACCGACGTCCCAGAGCAGCTCGCCGGGCACCGGCGCCAGCGCACTCAACGTCAACGCCCTGACTTCCCGCTTCGTGAGCTGGCCGTCGCCGCCGAACGCCTCGTCGGGCAGGCCCGGACCGCGCGACAGGCGGTGCATGCCCGTGTCTGCAACGCATTCGACCGCAACCACGTTCAGCGGATCGCTCGGCTGCGTCGGCCATTCCCGCGCCGAGGCCGAGTAGCTGCGCTCGCCGGGACCGTCGAGCTGTTCGAGCACAGTCAGCCGGGAATCGCCGAAACCGTTGTCGCGCAGCACCTGTGCGAGCACTCCCGGCGTCTGCCCATCCTGACTGAGGACGATGAGCTTGGCGCCCACGTGGACCGCCGCCAGCACAGTTTCGACGGGCCGGTTCACGACGCTGACGGTCGGCGTCTGTGCGACCGGCCAGCCGAGTCGCGCACAGGCCAGTGAGGTCGACGATGCCTGTGGCAGCACGCGTAAGCGGTCCGCGCCCAAGAGCCGTGCCAACGTCACTCCGATGCCGTGGAACATCGGGTCGCCGCTGGCCAATACGCACAGGCGCACGTCGGCAAAGCTTTCGAGCAGGCCTTGGAGGGCAGGCAGCAGCGGCGTCGGCCACGGTACGCGTTGCGCGGTCACCCCTGCGTCCAGCAGCGCCAATTGGCGGCCGGAACCGAGGATCACATCGCACTCGAGCAGCACGCGGGCTGCTTTGGGCGAGAGGCCTTCCCAGCCGTCCGCACCGATTCCGACAACCGTCACCCGGTCCGTCATCGGGGCATCCGCCGCCACACGGCGCGTGGCAACAACCGCAAGCCGAAGAAGAGGGGTTGCAGGATCCGCGGGACCCACACCACTGCGGAACGCTTGTGCAGTCCCGCTACGACCGCGTCGGCGACCTGCGCCGGAGTGCTCGAAAAGGGTGCGGGCGACATACCGTCGGTCATGTGGCCGATGACGAAGCCCGGGCGAATGAGCAGCAGGTGTACGCCCGTGCCGTGCAACGCATCTGCGAGACCGCTCGCGAACCCGTCGAGGCCTGCCTTTGCCGAGCCGTAGACGTAGTTCGCGCGCCGAACCCGAGCGCCCGCAACAGAACTGAACACGACCAGATGACCCGAATCTTGCGCGCGCAGCACCTGCGCGAGGTGCGTGAGCACGCTCAGTTGCGCGACGTAGTCGGTGTGGACGACAGCGACGGCGTGCGCCGCGTCCTGCTCCGCACGTTCCTGGTCACCGAGAATCCCGAACGCAAGGATCGCGACACCGATCCGACCGAACTCCGTTGCACAGCGCGTGAGTACAGCCTCGTGGCCGGCAACATCGTCCGCGTCGAACTCGACGACTTCCACATTCTTCGCACCGCGCTCGAGTATGCGTGAGCGTTCGGCCGCGAGGTCCGCCGAGCGCCGGGCAGCGAGAATGACAGTCCGCCCCGCGGCGAGCCGGTCTGCGACCGCCAACCCGATTTCGCTGCGCCCGCCGAGCAGCAGCACCGAGCCGTGGGCGAGGTCCTTCGATCCGAAAACCACGTGACCAGTGTCCTGGATTACCGTCGAGGAATGCTCACCACCCCTGCTGTCGTACTCGAACCGGCCGCGCTCGAGTTCGTGACCGAGCGCCACCTGGCAACGCTGACGACGTTGCGGCGCGACGGAACTCCCCACGTTGTCGCCGTCGGCTTCACGTGGGACCCGGAGGCCGGGCTTGCGCGCGTGATCACCAGCGGTGGTTCACAGAAGGCGCTCAACACGATTCGCGGTGGGTACGCCGCGGTGAGTCAGGTCGACGGAGCGCGCTGGCTTACGCTGGAGGGTCCGGCGAAGGTACACCGCGAGTCGGAGCGAGTCGCGGATGCCGTTGCCCGCTACGCGGTCCGGTACCGGCAACCGCGGGTGAACCCCGCGCGTGTCGTGATCGAGATCGAGGTCGCGCGGCTCATGGGGTCGAGCACCCTGCGGACGCCGCGCTAGACGATGGTCAAGCCGTGCGGACGCACGTTCACGGCTTCACAGCCATCGTCGGTGACGACGACGATGTCTTCGATGCGGGCGCCCCACTCACCCCGGAAATAGATCCCGGGCTCCACACTGAACGCCATCCCCGGACGTAGCTCGAGCGAGTTGCCCGCGACGATGTAGGGCTCCTCGTGTACGGACAGTCCGATCCCGTGCCCGGTGCGATGCACGAACGCGTCGGCAAGACCTGCCTCGGCGAGGATGTCGCGAGCCGCAGCATCGACGGATTCGGCGCTGACACCCGGCCGGACCGCGGCCACAGCCGCAGCCTGCGCGTCTTCGAGTACCGAAAATTGCTTGGCAACTTCAGGACTGGGCTCACCGACGCAATAGGTCCGCGTCGAATCGGAGTTGTAACCGGGTTCGACGGGCCCGCCGATATCGACGACGACGACGTCGCCGTATTCGATCCGCCGGTCCGACACCTCGTGGTGCGGATCGGCACCGTTCGGGCCGGAGCCGACGATGATGAAGGCAGCTTCGGTATGCCCTTCCGCGATGATTGCGGCGTCGATGTCCGCGGCAACCTCGGCCTCGGTTCGCCCCGCAACCAGCCACTCCCCGACTCGTGCGTGGACGCGATCGATCGCTTGACCCGCACGGCGCAGGGCTGCGACCTCTTCGATGTCCTTGATCATGCGCATCTCACGCAGAACGTCGGTCGCCAACGACGGCAACGAGCCGAACGTTCGCGCAAGCGGAACGAGATGGAGCGCGGGCATCGCGTCGGTAACCGCGGTCCGCGCTGCCTTCGGCAGCACCGAAGCCGCAATATCGTGCGGGTTGACGCCGTCCACCCAATCGAGGATGTGCAAGCCGAGGTCGTCAGCTGCCGATCCACGCAAACCCGCGAGCTCGAGCTTCGGCACCACAACCGAAGGCGTCCGGCCGTCGGCCGGGATGACCAGGCAGGTCAGCCGTTCGAACGACTCTGCGCGAGAACCGATCAAGTACCGCAAATCGGGCCCTGGTGTGATCAGCAAGCCGTCGAGTTGGTGTGCCGCCGCCAATTGTGCTGCACGAGCGAGTCGCTGACCGTAGACGCTGCTCGAGAATCGGTCCGGTGAAGTCATGCAGCCCAGCCTAGGCCGTTGCGACGGCGATCGTCCGCTCGGCAAAGGCCGCGCCTCAGCACGCCGGAGACGTGAGCCCGCTGCCGACCACGATCCGACAGGCCCAACCACGACCGATCTTCAGAACACCGTCGACGTACACCAACGGCAGCAGCTCGGGCAACGTCGTTCCGTCGGCGATCTGCACCGCGATCGTTGCCGCGATGTCGCCGTGGTCGAAGTCGGTCACCCGCGTAACTCGCAGTGCCTGGTCTGCTGCGACGAACAAATCGGCGAGCGTGCTGATCAGTTCGGGATCGTGCTCGTCACCGTCGACTTTCAGGACCTTTTCGGACGGGTCGAGATCGGGGTCCAGAGCCTCGCGCAGTTGACCGTCGAGTTCGGTTGCCGTCGGAATCGGCCCTCGACGTGTGGAAGGTGCCGGTGTGCCGTTACCGGGCACAGACTCCGGGTAGAGGGCGCTCACGATCGGCAGCCAGATCGATGACGCATCAGCCGACAGCCCGGCATCCGTCAAGTTGACCGCGACGACCACGGTCGCACGACGTTCGGGCAGGTAGAAGACGAAGTCGCTGTAGCCCGCGACATCGCCGGCGTGGCCGACCCAGTCGCCGATTCGTATGAGGCCGAGCCCGTATTCCAGTCCCCTGGTTGTCTCGTCGGTGAATTGCGTTCTGGCCAGCTGCGTTTCGGGCTTCAGCAGCTCGCCGTCGGCCAACTGCTCCGCGAACTTCGCCATGTCGGAAACGGTGGAGACTATCGCTCCGGCCGTGGAGAACGTATCCGCGGGCGTGCGCTCGGTGACATCCGTGCGCTTACCGGACTCGTACTGGTAGCCGCGGCTGGCAGGGTCGGGAAGGTCGGCGTCGGCGGGAAACGCTGTCTCCGTCAGTCCGAGGTCGTCGATGACGCCGCTTTCGAGGACTTCGCCCACCGGCTTGCCGGTGACCGTCTCCAGCACCAGACCGAGCAGGTAGTACTCGGAATTGGAGTACGCCGTCACCGTATTCGGCGCAACGGCCTTCTCCGGGTTGGCAGCTATGACGCGGAGGGTGTCAGCGGCGGTCCAGTCGGGTTGCGCCGACGGCACGAAGTACTGCTCCGCGAATTCGGGATCGGTCGAGTAGTCGTACACGCCGCCCCGCATACCGAGCAGATCTCTGATTCGTATTTCGGTCCCGTTGGGAATTCCGTCGACATACATGGCCAAGGTGTCGTCGAGGTTCAGTTTTCCGGCGTCGGCAAGCTGCAGAACGGCAGTCGCGGTGAACGATTTCGTCACGCTGCCGATCCGAAAACGATCGTCGACGGTCATCGGACGGTTGGTTGCCGCGTCGGCGATTCCGTATGCGTGCGTGTACTCGCCGAGCTCAGGATCGACCACGCTGACGACCACGCCCGGGATCAATTCGGCGCTCATGCGTGCTTGCACGATTGCGTCGACGGTCGCCGCCAGTTCCGCCGTGGTCGCGTTCGCGCTCGGCATGCCGTACTGGCCGACGGCACCGGACGAGACCAGCGCGGTGACCGCGACGAGAGCAAACAACGTCATCCGACGTGCGCGGTGCCGTGCGCCGGCACGCCGTCGCGCATGCAACTTCATCGAATCGCCCTCCAGCCTCGAAAACTTCAACTCGAAGGGTGGACTGTGTTTCCGGTCGCGTCGATGGGGACAACTACCCATCGCTCGCTCGCACCGCCTGAGTTTCGCGCTGCGCGCTTTGGCAGGATGAATCCCATGAGCGGACCGCTGCTGTTGCTGGATGGTGCAAGTCTCTGGTTTCGGGCGTTCCACGGCGTCCCCGATTCGATAGTCGGACCCGACGGAAAACCCGTGAACGCGCTGCGCGGTTTCACCGACATGGTGGCGCAACTGGTCACGCGGCACTCGCCGACGCGGCTGGTCGTCTGCCTGGATCTGGATTGGCGCCCGCAGTTCCGGGTCGATGCCATTCCGACCTACAAGACTCACCGCCTCGCACCGAACGGCGCTGCCACCAATACCGAAGAAGTGCCGCGCATGCTCACGCGACAGGTTCCGATGATTCTCGATGTGCTGCGAGCCGCGGGTATCGCCACCGCGGGTGCGGATGGCTTCGAGGCGGACGACGTGCTCGGCACACTCGCGTCGCGAGAAAAGACGGACGACGTCGTCGTCGTCAGCGGCGACCGCGACCTGTTGCAGCTGGTCGGCGACGATCCGGTACCGGTCCGCGTGTTCTATGTCGGTCGTGGACTGGCGAAGGCCGAGCTCTACGGCCCGACCGAGGTTGCCGCGAAGTACGGCGTGCCCCTCGAGAACGCCGGTGACGCCTACGCCGATCTAGCCACCCTCCGCGGCGACAGCTCCGACGGCTTGCCGGGGGTCGCCGGAGTCGGTGAAAAGACCGCGTCGGCCCTGATGCTGCGGTTCGGTTCGATCCAACAGTTGCTTGCGGCCGTCGACGATCCGGACAGCGATATCGCCCGCGGTGTGCGCAGCAAACTGGAAAGCGCGCGTGCGTATATCGAAGCGGCGGTCCCGGTGGTCCGCGTCGCACGCGACGCCGAGATCAAGATCTCCGGATCGGACGAACTCGGTCGCGAACCTGCCGACGCTGCCGAGCTGGAGCGGCTCGCTGCAAAACACGGCGCGGAAAGTTCTGTGGCGCGGCTACTTTCGGCGATGCGAAAACGCTGAACCGCTGAACGCACACTGCTCCGCCCGGCAGTGCCGGGCGGAGCAGTGAATTGCCGTCGAGCTACTTCTTGTCTTCGGGCCGGCCGACCGTGTACTCACCGTCGTCGTTGGTGAACGTGATCTTGACGACCTTCTCCGTGTCGTTCACCTTCAGCGTGCACTCGAAGGAGTCGTCCTTCTTGACCTTCTGGTCCGACGGGCAGGAGACATCCGTGATGTCCTCAGCCTGTGCGCCGTAGTTCTCGGTCAGGATCTTGACGACACCGTCCTGCGCCGCCGCCGAGTCGAGCACCTTGGCGCGCAGGAACAGGAAGTACGCCGCTACCAACGCGGCGATGATCAGGACCGCTACACCGATCCCGATGAACAGTCCGGTTTTCTTCTTCTTGGCGCCTGCGGGAGTACCCCCGCCGGCCTGGGGCCACTGGCCGCCGGGCTGCTGCGGGGCCCACGGCTGCGCTTGCGGCTGACCCTCGGGTTGCCACTGTCCACCCTGCGGCTGACCCTCGGGCTGCCACTGCCCGCCCTGGGGACCTTGCTGCCCTGGCCAACCCTGATTCGGCTGTGGCTGATTCGGCTGGGGCCACTGTCCGCCACCGGGCTGCTGACCACCCTGCCACGCCGGCGCCTGCTGCGTCGGAGCGTTCTGCCCACCCCACTGCTGCGTCGGAGGTGCTCCCCACGGCTGCTGACCGGCCGGCGGCTGCTGCCCTGCGGGAGGCTGTTGCCCTGCAGGAGGCTGCTGTCCGGGCGGCGGGCCCCAGCCCTGGTTGGGGTTCTGCGGCTGCTGTGGCGGCGCAGTATTGAAGACTCGGGTGGCCTCGCTGGCCGAATCGTCGCTCGGCGCATCGTTCCCCGGTTGCGGCGCGTTGGGATTCCCCCAACGCTCGTCCGGTCCGCCGGGTCCGCTCGGTCCGCTCATCTCGTCGCCTCCACTCGCATCACACTCGTTCGTTCAACGGCACACAGCCACAACACGTCGGTCCCCCGCAGCGAAACCCGATCGGATGGAATCCAATCACAATCATCACCCCTACGCTGCGTCTACTGCCACAACACCACGCCGAATCGCTTTGACGGCTTTCGCTGCCGCGCCACGAACCTGCGGGTCTTCCGTTGTGTTGTGCAACTGGTCGAGCAGGTCGATCACTTGCCGGCACCATCGCACGAAATCACCGGCAGACAATGCTTTTCCACGATCCCCCGCTGCGATGAGCGCATCCACAAGTGGCTCGCCTCGCGCCCAATTGTAGACGGCCGCAACAAAACCGAAATCGGGGTCCCGTGTCTGCGGCAGTTTGTGGCGGACTTCGTCGGCGCGAATATCGGTCCAGATCCGCAATGTCTGCGTCAGGGCGTGGCGAATCGCTCCGGTCGGGCCCGTTGCCATCGGATAGCCGGCATCCTGCCGGGATTCGAAGACAACACCGGACGCAACTGCGGCGAGTTCGGCAGGGGCCAAACCCGCCCACGCACCCTGCCGCAGGCATTCCGACACCAAAAGGTCACTCTCCGAATAGATTCGGCCAAGCCTGCGACCGTCGTCGGTGACCTCGCCATCCGCGATATAACCTCGCTCGCTGAGCAGGGCGGTGATGCGGTCGAACGTTCTGGCCAGTGAGTTGGTCGTTGTCGCGACCTGCTGTCGCATCGCGTCGGTTTCCCGCGCCAACCGGCTGTACCGCTCGCCGATGCGGCTCAACTCGTCGCGGTTGGGCCAGGTGTGGCACGGATGGCCACGCAGCGCGCGACGCAGCGTCGCAAGCTCGCGATCGTCGGCAGCCTCCGTCCGCCGTTTGCGAGGTCCTCGTGGCGCAACGATGCCCGTGCTCCGCAACGCCGAGGCGAGATCGCGCCGCGTGCGTGCGGTCCGGTGATCGACGTGTCTGGGCAAGCGCAGGCGACCGAGCGATTCGGCGGGAGCCGAGAAGTCGGCGACCGATACCCTGCCTGCCCACTTGTCTTCGGTCAGAACGAGCGGACGTGGGTCCCCGGTATCCCCGTCCGGTTCGAGCACTACAGCAAGCCCCGCGCGCCGCCCGACCGGGATCGAGATCACGTCACCGCGCCGCAACGCTCCCAGGGACTGCGCGGCGGCGCCACGACGGTCGACCCGGCCCTTCTGTTCCAGTTCGCGCTCGCGGCCCCGGATTCGCTCCCGCAGGCCCGCATATTCGAGGTACTCGCTGCCGTCGCCGCCGAGTTGCTCGCGCAGCTTCCGCAGCGTCACCTCGTTGCGTTCGATACCGCGCACGAGCCCGACCACCGACCGGTCTGCCTGGAACTGCGCGAAGGACCGCTCGAGCAACGCGCGCGACTCGGCCGCACCCATCCGGTCCGTGAGATTGATCGACATGTTGTAGCCGGGACGAAACGAGCTGCGCAGCGGGTACGTGCGCGTCGAGGCAAGTCCGGCAACGGCATTCGCGTCGAGGTCCGGATGCCAGAGCACGACCGCGTGCCCCTCGATGTCGATGCCGCGTCGTCCCGCCCGCCCGGTGAGCTGCGTGTACTCGCCGGGTGTGAGGTCCGCGTGTGTCTCGCCGTTGAACTTGACGAGCCGTTCGAGCACAACTGTCCGGGCCGGCATGTTGATGCCCAGCGCCAACGTCTCCGTCGCGAAAACCGCTCGTACCAAACCCTTGACGAACAGCTCTTCGACCGTATGCCGGAACGCGGGGAGCATGCCTGCATGATGTGCGGCCAGACCGCGTTCGAGGCCGTCCCGCCATTCCCAATAGCCGAGTACCTCGAGATCAGCGCGCGGCAGTTCGCCCGTGTGGCGGTCTATGATCGCCGAAATCTCTTCCAGCTGTTCGGGATTGGTCAGGTGCAGCCGCGACCGCAAGCATTGGGCAAGCGCCGCGTCGCAGCCGGCGCGACTGAAGATGAAGGTGATGGCCGGCAGTAGCGCTTCCTCGTCGAGCCGTGCGATGACTTCCGCGCGAGATACCGGCCGATATGCCACCCGGGAACCACCACCGCGGGCACGGCTGCGCGGATCGTCGAAATGGTCGAGAGCGCGCCGCTGTTTGAGGTGGCGGACAAGCTCCTGATCGATCACGAGCTTCGCGTCGGGTCTGCTCGCCTGCGCCTTGGTGTCGAAGAGGTCGAACATGCGCTTGCCGACCAGAATGTGCTGCCACAGTGGCACCGGCCGGTGCTCGTCGACAACGATCGTGGTGTTGCCGCGCACGGTCTCCATCCAGGCACCGAACTCCTCGGCGTTGCTCACGGTCGCCGACAAGCTGACCAGCCGAACATCCTCCGGCAGGTGCAGGATGACCTCTTCCCACACCGCACCGCGGAACCGGTCGGCGAGAAAATGGACCTCGTCCATGACCACGTACGCCAGACCTCGCAACGCAGACGACGACGCGTACAACATGTTTCGCAGCACTTCGGTCGTCATGACGACGATCGGCGCGTCCGAGTTGATGCTCTGGTCGCCGGTCAGCAAGCCGACGTAACCGGGTCCGTAACGCGCGGTGAGGTCGGTGAACTTCTGGTTGCTCAGCGCCTTGATCGGCGTCGTATAGAAGCACTTGCCGCCCTGCGCCAACGCAAGGTGCACAGCGAACTCGCCGACAACCGTCTTGCCTGCACCGGTAGGCGCGCAGACGAGGACCCCGTGTCCAGCCTCGAGAGCAGCACACGACTGCTCCTGGAAAGGGTCCAGCGGAAACCGCAACTGGGTCGCGAACGCCTCTAACTGGGGGCCACGCACCGATTCGGCCACGTCAGAGAGTGTCCGAGAAGTCGTTGGATGCGACGACCGGTTCCGGTGTCTCGATCGGTGAAGCGCGATCGTCGTCCACATCGCTCCATTCCGAGGAGGCCGCCCGGCGGGCCTTACGCTTGTCGTGGATCCGCGACACCTGAATTGCCACCTCGAGCAGCAATGTAAGGGCGAGCGCGAGCGCGAGCATCGAGAACGGATCCTGACCCGGGGTCGCGACTGCGGCGAACACGAACATCGCCATGATCAGCCCGCGACGCCACGACTTGAGCTTCCGGTACGGCAGCACGCCGACAACATTGAGTCCGACGATGAGAAGCGGAATCTCGAAGCTCACACCGAAAATAATCAGCAGATTGATGATGAAGCCGAAATATTCAGCACCGCTCAGCGCGGTGACCTGAACATTGTCGCCGATCGTCAACAGGAAGTGCAGTGCCTTCGAGACGACGACGTAGGCGAGTACGGCGCCCGCAACGAACAGCACGGCCCCCGACGTCACGAACGCGAGCGCGTATCGCCGTTCCTTCGCGTACAGGCCGGGCGTAATGAACGCCCACAGCTGGTAGAGCCAGAACGGGCAGGCCATGACGATCCCGGCGGTGAATCCGACCTTGAACCGCAGCATGAATTGCTCGAACGGGCCGGTCGCGAGCAGGCGGCACGCGCCGTCGTTGCTGAGATCGGCGCGGCTGGAATCAGGGAGAGAACAGTACGGTCCGCGGAGCAGTTCGCCGAGACTCTCCAGGCCGAAGATCTGATGGGAGTACCAGAAGAAGCCCAGAATGCTGGTGATCGTGATCGCCAGCAAAGACAGCAACAGGCGAGTACGCAGTTCATGCAAATGATCGACGAGCGACATGGTGCCGTCGGGATTTGTTCTGCGCTTGCTTCGTCGCGGATCGAACGGGATACGCAAGTGATCTCCAGATCAGCTCTCACCGCCCAGGCATCGGCGTGCCCAGGAATCGATGCAGTCTACGGGCTAAGCCGACCGCGGATCTGCGTTCTCTGTCGACGTTTGCGCAGTAGGCGGCGCCGACGGCGGGAGTTGCTGCGGAGCCGGGTCCGGAGTGGCGTCCTTACTGTCGGACTGCATCTCCTTGACCTCGCTCTTCAGGATCCGCAAAGACCGCCCCAAGCCGCGTGCAGCGTCCGGCAACCGCTTGGAGCCGAACAAAATCACGACCACGAGCAGCACTATCAGCCAGTGCCACCATGACATCGCGCCGGTCATCATCTACCTCCAGGTTCGGTATTCCCGATGCTACCGGACCGTTACGGACACAAAACCCGCCGATGCTGGGAATTCGCTCTCAAACAGCTGTATTCGCGTTGTCCGCGTCACGCGCGGCGAGCAGAGTGCGCAACAACTCTTTCCCCGTCCACTCCCGGCGACCGCCGCTTTCGGCAACCTTGATCAAGGCGGTAAGTCGGGCATTCACCGGCGCAGTCGTACCGACTTTTTCCGCAAGCCGGACGATCTCGCCGCTCAGGTAGTCGATCTCCGTGATCCGGCCACGCTCGAGGTCCTCCCACATCGAGGACCGAGCTACCGGGTCGACGGCAAGGACCTTGCCGGCAACGCGCTTGAACACGACGCTCGGTGCGCCGAGCATTTTGACCATGACGCCCGGCGGGACACCGATGAGCTGGGTCGGCCGAATGTCGGCACGCTTCATGACCTCGAGGGCCTCACCTTGCGCGAGGGCGAGGCAACGGCGGTAGCTGCGCTGGGAAAGCTCCTCGAGCAGCGGCACGTTCGACAGCGCGTTAATCGGGTTGTTGAGGTTGAGCAGAAGCTTGCCCCACTGCGTGGGAACAAGGTCTGCACGGCGCAGCAGCGGCAGACCAGCGTTCCGGAACGGGACCGCGAACCGTTCCAGCTCCGGGTCGTCCTGGGCGATCAACTCCCCTTCGGTGCCCTGATGGAAATGGCCGTTGCCGCGCGGCAGGACATTGAAGGTCGCAATACCGGGCACGACCACACAGTCCGGCAGCCCCCCGCGAAGCACGTCGGCGTTGGAAATGCCGTTCTGGATGCTGATCACAACGGTCCCGCGGCGGAGCAGCGGTTGCAGTATTCGCGCCGCCTCCGCGGTGTCGGCGGACTTGACGGTGACCAGGACGAGGTCCGCACGGTCGGCGTGCACAGGCGCGGTCTCGACGCGGATCTGCGCGGGCAAGGCTCTCAGATCGCTGCCGTGCAGGTCGGTCAGGTGCAATCCGTTCGTCGCGATTTCCTCTGCGATTCTGGGCCTGGCGACCAGCGTGACCCGTGCGCGTGATGCGGCAAGCCTGCCCCCGACGTAACAACCGATACTGCCCGCGCCGAACACACAGATCTCGACGTCGTTGAGCATCACGCCACCCCGACATCACCATAGGCAGCAATCGCCGCGCTCGCGCGGTCCCGCACGACCCGCACCAGGTCCGGCGGGCTGAGAACTTGGATTCCGGAACCGAACCCCAGCACCAATCGCGCCATCCACTCCAGCGTCGCAAACCGCATGGTCGCCTCGATGCTCCCGTCCTCGTTCACTGCGAGCTGATTCATCGGGTAGTGGTCGAACACCCACGCATATTCTTTCGCGATTCTAAGTTTTGCGAGGGGAAGTGCGGGATCGTCGCTGAACAACTCGAGCGAGCTGCGATCCCGGAGGGCGTCGGCGGGCGGGCGGGATCGTTCGGCCAATTCGGTTGCGCTGTCGATTCGGTCGAAGCGGAACAACCGCATGCCCTCGGCCTGGCGGCACCAGGCCTGCAGATAGCTGTGGTTGTCGACGAGGACGATTCGGATGGGGTCGACGATGCGCTCCGACACAGCATCGCGGCTCGCAGAGTAATAGACGAGCTGCAAGGCATGCGAGTGGTCGAGTGCGGACCGGACCGTCGTCGCAAGCGGGTCTTCCAGCGGCGATTCGTCGGGATCGAGCGGAGCGGTTCGAGGGCGCTGGCTGTGCGCAACCAGTGCAGCGCCTGCCGCGTACTCGATCTTCGCCATTGCACCGTGCGCGGCCGACGGATCGACCATTCCGGGCATCTCGACGATCGACCGCAGCGCGACGAGCAGGGCGGTCGCTTCCGTCGACGTAAGCCGCAACGGTCGCTCGATACCTGCCGTGAACGTGACCTCGATGCTCTCCTCGGAAAAAGACAGGTCGATCAGATCGCCCGGGCCATACCCCGGCAGACCGCACAACCACAGCTGACGCAGGTCGTCCATCAACTGCTTGGTCGTGACGCCGAGTTCGCCCGCCGCCTGTTCCGCGGGAATGCCCGGATTGGCGAGAAAGTACGGGACAAGATTGAGCAGCCGCGCGAGGCGGCTGGACAGCCGTGAGGTCATCGGCGGACCTCGCTCGGAGTGCCGACCACTCCGCGTAGCCGGGCGACCACGTCGTCACGTAGCTGTACCGGCTCCAGAACCACCGCGTCCGCGCCGTGTCCGGTGATCGATCGCGCGATCCAGTCCCACGAACGCACGGGGATCTCGAAGACGTTTCCGGGACGGCCCCCTAACTCGCGCTCCCCTTTGTCGGTACCGATGCGGCGCAGTTCGTACGCGCGCCCCGCAGCAACCCAGACAGTTGCGGTGCCGCTGACACCCGCCGAACCCGTGACGGTGTCGACGATCTTGCGGAGATCCACACCATCAGGCTTTCGAACGGCACCCGCGGGACCGAATGCGGCAACGTCGTCGCCGATGCGGGAGAGCCGGAAGGTCCGAACTGCATCGCGATCGAGGTCGTGTCCGACGAGGTACCAGCGGCCGCGGTGTGTGACGACACCCCAGGGCTCGACCCGCCGTTGCCGATACGGTTCGTTCGCTGCGACCCGATGGTCGAACGCGACCGATTGTCCGTTGTCGATCGCGGCAAGGAGCTTGCCCATCGCCGGTTCCGAACCGCGGGTCCGCGCGGGTACTGCCGGCACAGCGGCGGCCGCCGATTCCTGATCCACCTGAACTCCCGCTGCGCGGAGCTTGAGCAGCGCGCTCTGCGCGGCAGATGCAAGCTCGGGTGATTCCCACAACCTGACCGCGATCGCCACGGCCGTGGCTTCCGCGCTCGTCAGATCGATGTCGGGCAGTTCGTAGGCGTCGCGATTGATCCGGTAGCCCTCGACAGTCGAGAACCGCGACGACTGTCCCGTCTCGAGCGGTACTCCGAGATCGCGCAATTCGTTCTTGTCGCGTTCGAACATTCGGCTGAACGCCTCGTAGCTCACCGAATCGTCGTATCCGGCGACACTTTCACGGATTCGCTCCGCCGTCAGGTACTGCCTGGTCGAAAGCAGCGCGATGACAAGGTTCACCAGCCGCTCGACCTTGGAAATCGCCACCCTGACAGAGTAGTTGGCCGGTCGAACTACGGTTGGAACGCCACGTCTACGGCGTCACATCGACGCGATCAGACGCTCCACGCGTTCGTCGACCGAGCGGAACGGGTCCTTGCACAGCACCGTGCGCTGGGCCTGGTCGTTCAACTTGAGGTGCACCCAGTCCACCGTAAAGTCGCGGCCGGCAGCCTGAGCAGCGGTGATGAAGTCACCGCGCAGCTTGGCACGGGTCGTCTGCGGCGGCGTATTGACCGCGTCGTCGACGGCGTCGTCCTCGGTGACCCGCTTGGCCAAGCCCTTCCGCTGCAGGAGATCGAACACACCACGACCGCGCTTGATGTCGTGATACGCCAAGTCGACCTGCGCAATCTTCGGATCGGACAACTCCATGCTGTAGCGATCCTGGTAGCGCTGGAACAGCTTGCGCTTGATCACCCAGTCGATCTCGGTATCGACCTTGGCGAAGTCCTGTGCCTCGACGGCGTCCAGAGTGCGACCCCAGAGGTCGAGCACCATGTCGATCTGCGGATCCGCGTCACGCGTCCGGACGTGGTCGACAGCGCGTGCGAAGTACTCACGCTGAATATCCAGCGCACTCGCCTGCCGACCACCGGCGAGGCGAACCGGGCGGCGGCCCGTCAGGTCATGGCTGACTTCGCGAATCGCGCGGATCGGGTTGTCGAGCGCGAAGTCCCGGAAGGACACCCCCGCCTCGATCATTTCGAGCACCAGCGCGGCGGTCCCCACCTTCAGCATCGTCGTCGTCTCGGACATGTTCGAGTCGCCCACGATGACGTGCAAGCGACGGTACTTCTCGGCGTCGGCATGGGGCTCGTCGCGAGTGTTGATGATGGGCCGGGAACGTGTCGTCGCCGACGACACGCCTTCCCAGATATGTTCGGCGCGTTGCGACAGACAGAAGGTCGCGGCCTTCGGCGTCTGCAGCACTTTGCCTGCACCGCAAATCAGTTGGCGCGTGACAAGGAACGGCAGCAGGACGTCGGAAATACGGGAGAACTCACCGGCGCGGACGACGAGGAAGTTCTCGTGACAACCGTAAGAGTTGCCAGCAGAGTCGGTGTTGTTCTTGAACAGGTAGATATCGCCGCCGATACCCTCTTCCGCGAGCCGCTGCTCGGCGTCGATCAGCAGCTCTTCGAGGACGCGTTCGCCAGCGCGGTCATGCGTGACGAGCTGTACGAGCCCGTCGCATTCTGCGGTCGCATACTCCGGATGCGAACCGACGTCGAGATACAGCCGAGCGCCGTTGCGCAGGAACACGTTGGAACTACGCCCCCACGACACAACTCGGCGGAACAGATAGCGGGCGACCTCGTCCGGGCTCAAGCGCCTGTGCCCATGAAAGGTGCAGGTGACACCGAACTCGGTCTCGATCCCCATGATTCGTCGCTGCACACTTCGACAGTACAACCAGCGCGCACGCTTGGAAGTCGGCACGCAACAAACCTGGTTGCATTTTGCTCACCCGATATAGGACCCGGCGTCGCTGGGCAGGGTGCATAGTCGAACGCGGCGTTGGGTAAGTATTGGATGTGCGGGGGGTGCCCGCGTTTGCCGCGACGATCGGAGCAGTCACGAAAACCAGGAAATCCCGCCGCTTCCGCGCGCTCGGCGACCGGTTGGCGCTGCTCGACGACCTGCTCATCGATCGCAGCGCGCGCATTCCGCCCACCAACGTGGACCGATCGCTGGTTCTGCTGACGACCGCAGCGAATCACAGCGCCCTGTGGGCCGCTGTTGCGGGCGCGCTCGCTGTCTCCGGCCGACGTAACCGGCGCGCTGCCGTTCGCGGCTTACTCGCTATCGGTAGTGCCAGCCTCGTTGCGAACGGCATTGCCAAGCCACTGTTTCCACGGCGACGACCGCCGGACGAATCGGTCCCGTTCGTCAGACGACTGCTGAAGCCGCCGGTGTCCTCCTCGTTCCCGTCCGGCCATGCCGCGTCCGCTGCGGCGTTCGCCACCGCGGTCGCAATCGAATCCCCCGTGGCTGGAGCCGTTGTCGCTCCGCTCGCCGCAGCTGTGGCGTACTCCCGCGTCCATGTCGGTGTGCACTGGCCGTCCGACGTCGTCGTCGGCGCGGCACTCGGCGCTACCCTCGCACTAGCGACCAGACGCTGGTGGGCCGTGCGCGACGACGAACCAGCCACCCTCGGACCGCAGGTCGAGGTGGCCGCCCAGCCTGGCGGGGCGGGTCTGCTCGTATTCGTCAACCCTGCCGCAGGAAACGGCGACGGGGTCATCGCCGACGACGTGCGCGAGTTGCTGCCCGAAGCGACCCTTGTCGAACTCGACGTCGACGCAGACATCGTCGATCAACTCGACCGGGCGACCAAGGAACACTCGCCTGCCGCCATCGGCGTCGTCGGCGGCGATGGGACCGTCCTCACAGTTGCGAAACATGCGGTCCGGCTGGGACTTCCGTTGGCGGTGTTCTCCGGCGGCACGCTCAACCACTTCGCCCGGGACGCCGGCGTCGAGGAAGCAGACACGACCGCGCGCGGAGTTGCCGGCGGCTACGCGGTGACTGTCGACGTCGCGAGCGTGGAGATCGACGGTGCCGAAGGTGAACCGTTCGTCAACACCGCAAGCCTCGGTGGCTACCCGGACGTGGTCCGGCTACGCGAGAAATGGGAGCCGCGATTCGGCAAGTGGCCGGCTGCGGCGTTGGCGATGATTCGCGTCCTCGGCCAGGCCGAGCCGTTGGCTGTGCACATCGACGGTGTACCGACTGCGATCTGGATGTTGTTCGTGGGCAACGGGCGCTACAGCCCCTCGGACAAGGTGCCGATGTCGCGCCCGGATCTGCACAACGGGACCTTGGACGTTCGCTATCTGCTCGCGGACATCCCCTTCTCGCGAACGAGGCTCATCGGTGCAACGCTCGCCGGAACGCTGGCCGAGTCGAAGACCTACCTACATCGGACCGTCGAGAAGCTCGAAGTCCTCGTCGACGGCTCCGCTGTCGGACTGGCGACCGACGGAGAAGCTCCCCACAGCGGTCGCCAGTTCCAGTTCGCCAGCCGACGGGGAGCGCTGACCCTGTTCCACGAACCCTAGGTCGCGGAAGGACCCTCGCTGTCCGTGCTGTCGTCGGTTGTCGTCTCTACGGCCGCCGCCGGCGTCAGTACGGATTCGAGTGCAGCGCCGTTGATCCGGCGGAAAGCGCGCCGCGGGCGGGTCTGTTCGAGGACAGCCACTTCCAGCGCCGAAACGCCGATCGTTCGCTTTTCCTTGTCGGTGCTCTCGGCGACTCCGGCTTGCAGCGCCGCGACGGCGATCCCGATGCCGGCGTCCAAGCTGAGACCCTGCTTGTAGGAGCCCTTCAGCGCGGTCAGGATCGGCTCGGTCGTACCGCCCATGACGACGTACTCGCGCTCGTCGACGATCGAGCCGTCGTAGGTGATGCGATAGAGCTGCGGCTGCTTCGGATTCTCCGGATAGCCGACCTCAGCAACACAGATCTCGACCTCGTACGGCTTGAGCTGATCGGTGAAGATCGCGCCGAGGGTCTGCGCATACGCGTTCGCCAACGTCCGGCCTGTGACGTCCCGCCGGTCGTATGCGTATCCGCGGGTGTCGGCATGCACGATCCCCGCTCGCCGCAGGTTCTCGAACTCGTTGTACTTGCCGACCGCGGCGAAGCCGATGCGGTCGTACAACTCGCTCACCTTGTGCAACGCGGTGGACGGATTCTCGGCGACGAACAGCACGCCACGGTCGTAGGTCAGCACCACGACGCTTCGACCGCGGCCGATGCCCTTGCGCGCCAGTTCCGAGCGATCGCGCATGATCTGCTCGGCAGACGCGTAATACGGCAAGGTCATCGTGCTGTACCTTCCTGTTCCGTCCGGTCGGCAATAACGGCACGCGCAACTTCTTCGGCGCGATCCCCCGAAATTTCGACTGCACCGTCGGCCGTGATGTACACCGCCGCCGGGTAGATCCGGCGGGCCAGGTCGGGTCCGCCCGTTGCCGAGTCGTCGTCGGCCGCGTCGTAGAGGGATTCGACCGCGACGCGCAGGGCCTCGTCGACCGTCAGGCCCGGCCGATAGAGCTTCTTGATCGCAGACTTCGCGAACATCGAGCCCGATCCGACCGCGTGGTAACCCTTTTCCTCGTTCCGGCCGCCGACCACGTCGTAGGAAACGATGCGGCCACCGTTGCTGGGGTCGGGATCGGACGTGTCGTAGCCGACGAGCAGCGGAATTGCCGCGAGCCCCTGCATCGCCGCAGGCAGATTGCCACGCACCATCGAGGAGAGCTTGCTTGCCTTGCCGTCGAAGGTCAGTGGAATGCCTTCGATCTTCTCGTAATGCTCGAGTTCCACGGCGAACAGCCGAACCAACTCGATCGCGATTCCGGCAGTCCCCGCGATGCCCGCCGCCGAGTACTCGTCGGTGACGTAGACCTTCTGGACGTCGCGATTGGCGATCAGGTTACCCATCGTCGCGCGCCGGTCACCGGCGAGCAGTACGCCGCCGGCGAAGGTCAGCGCGACGATCGTCGTCCCGTGCGGCGCGATATCGACGGCTGACGGCGCGTCGGATCGACTGAAGCGGTTGACGGGCAACAGTTCCGGAGCATGCAGCCGCAGGTGTTCCGATAGCGACGAGAGGTTGGACCCGAGGTGCAACCCGGAACTGAAACCGATCGACGGAAAGCCGGAGCCGTCCTGTGTCACTGGCCGCCCTTCTGCACGTAGGCGCGAACGAAGTCCTCGGCATTCTCCTCGAGCACGTCGTCGATCTCGTCGAGCAGGTCGTCGGTTTCCTCGGCGAGCTTCTCGCGACGTTCCTGGCCCGCACTGCCGTCGCCGACCGGACCCTCGTCCTCGTCGCCGCCACCGCTGCGCTTGGTTTGTTCCTGCGCCATAGCAGCCGACCTCCTAATTACCGTGCATTCGCAAATGCAACTCTTGTCTGACGTATCGAAACTCGTCTGGTCGAGCTGCGAAACGACTCTGGACCTCAACCCTACCGATCTGGACCGCCATAGTGGTGGAAAGATCGGTTCGGCGCGGTCACGTCGTCAGCTGATCGACCAGCTCCGCAGCAGTGCTGACCGAGTCCAAAAGCTTTCCCACGTGGGCTTTACTGCCTCGATGCGGTTCCAGCGTAGGGATTCGGACCAGTGAATCGCCACCCAGATCGAAGATTACCGAGTCCCAGCTTGCGGCCGCGATGTCGGCACCGAATCGGCGCAGACACTCGCCACGGAAGTACGCGCGCGTATCGGAAGGCGGGTTCGTCATCGCGTCGAGCACCTGCTGCTCGCTGACGAGTCGCTTCATCGAGCCACGCGCGACAAGTCGGTTGTACAAACCCTTTTCGAGCCGCACGTCGGAGTACTGCAAGTCGACGAGCTGCAACTTGGGCGCGGCCCAACCGAGCCCCTCGCGGTTGCGAATCCCCTCCAGCAGTCGCAATTTGGCGGGCCAGTCCAGCAGGGTCGCGCACTCCATCGGATCGCGTTCGAGCAGATCGAGAACCATCGCCCAGTTCTCGAGGATGTCGTTCGCGCGCGCATCATCGGAACTGTTCTTCGCCACGAACTTCGCGGCGCGCTCCAGGTAGATCCGCTGCAGCGCAAGGCCGGTCAGCTCCCTGCCGTCGGCAAGAGCAACCGCGCGCCGCAGTGTGGGGTCGTGGCTTATCGCATGAACCGCTGTCACCGGTCGGGCCAGTTGCAGGTCGGAGAGGTCGACGCCTGCTTCGATCAGGTCCAGCACCAAGGCGGTCGTACCCACCTTCAGGTAGGTGGACATCTCCGCGAGGTTCGCGTCGCCGATGATCACGTGCAAGCGCCGGTACTTGTCCGCGTCGGCGTGGGGTTCGTCGCGGGTGTTGATGATCCCGCGTTTCAGCGTCGTCTCGAGCCCGACCTCGACCTCGATGTAATCGGACCGCTGCGACAACTGGAAGCCCGCTTCGTCACCGGACTGGCCGATGCCGACCCGGCCGGAACCGCAGATCACCTGGCGGGACGCGAAGAACGGCGACAAACCGAGAATGATCGAGTTGAACGGCGTGTCGCGGCTCATCAGGTAGTTCTCGTGCGTGCCGTAGGAGGCACCCTTGCCGTCGACGTTGTTCTTGTAGAGGTTGAGTCGCGCCGTCCCCGGCACGCTCGACGCGTACCGTGCGGCCGCTTCCATCACGCGCTCACCGGCCTTGTCCCAGATCACGGCGTCGAGCGCGTCTGTGACCTCGGGCGCGGAGTACTCCGGATGGGCGTGGTCGACATAGAGCCGAGCGCCGTTGGTGAGGATCATGTTTGCGGCGCCGACCTCGTCCGCGTCGATCACCGGCGCGGGCCCGCTGAGCCGGCCGAGATCGAATCCACGGGCGTCACGCAACGGCGATTCGACCTCATAGTCCCATCGTGTGCGCTTGGCGCGTGGCACTCCCTCCGCGGCCGCATACGCGAGCACGGCTTGCGTGGAAGTCAGGATCGGGTTCGCTGAGGCCTCGGTCGGCGACGAGATGCCGTACTCGACCTCGATGCCGATGATTCGCTGCATAGACCTGAGCCTATTCGACTCGCGCGCGGCGCCTCGCGCCGACCGAATGTCATACCCGCGATCATCCTTTCGGCTGATGTGTGGACGCGGTGCCGGTTGGCACGTTGGAGGGTATGGCAGCGGTTCGAATTCAGGCACTCGACGTCCTTCGCGGCATCGCCATCCTCGGCACCCTGGCCACGAACATCTGGATCTTCACCGACCCCGAGGGCCTGGTCGGATACATCAACGGCACAGCAACGCTCGACGGCGCCTGGCAGTGGATCGAGAAGGTGCTCCAGCAACTCTCGCAAGGCAAGTTCCTCGGTTTGCTGACCATTATGTTCGGGATCGGCCTTGCGATTCAACAGAATTCGGCGGTCCGGCGCGGTCGGCGCTGGCCAGGGAACTACCCGTGGCGAGCCGGCCTGCTGTTCCTCGACGGCCTCGTCCACTTCGTGCTCGTCGTCGAGTTCGACGTGCTCATGGGCTACGCAGTGACCGGTCTGGTGGTCGCGTTTCTGCTCGCGACTTCCGAACGCGCACAACGCCGTTGGATGTGGATGACGGCAGTGGTACACGTGGCGTTCCTGTCGCTCGTGACCGTCGCGATACTCACCGCGCCCGAGCCGGAACCACCGAAACCGCTCGACCCCAACCTCTACGCGGACGGTTCCTGGGTCAGCCTCGTCGGATTCCGGCTGGAGAATGCTGTCCTCTTCCGCATCGAAGCGGTGTTCATCTTTGCGATGTCGATCGCGCTGTTCGTTGCGGGCGCCCGGCTCTATCGCGCCGGCGCGCTCGGCCCGGAGGGTGGCGCAATCCGGCGCCGTTTGCTGATCGCCGGCGCCATCGCGTGGCCGATCGACATGGCGCTCGGCCTGTTCGGTGGCGACGCCGGACTCATCCTCAGCCGGTACGGCACCGCGGCAATCGTTGCTCTCGGACTCCTCGCCCTGGTGGCCGAGTTCTACGTCCGGCGCGAACGCATCGGCGTGGTCGGGCGGCGATTGTCCGACGTCGGCCGAATGGCGCTGAGCAGCTATGTCCTGCAGAACATCGTCGCGTCGGCCGTGTGTTACGGCTGGGGCCTCGGCGTGGCGGCTCGCCTCACCGGCAATGCGCGGGTCCCTGTCACCGTCGGCGTCTATCTGGCGGTCTGCGCAATCGTTGTCGCTTTCGCGCACCTGTGGCTACGGCGCTTCCAACGCGGACCGGTCGAGTGGCTGTGGAACGAGAGCTACCGCGCGATCACTGCGCGAGTTGGAGTTGGACGTAGTACGGCGCATCGAGCGCAAGCAGAATCTGGCGAACACCCAACGGCGCCCAACTCACGTCAGGATCGTGAATCACCTGCGGCGCGGTGAGTGCCACCCGGCTCCCCCGGTGATCCAGCTCGCAACCGTTGTCCGCGAGCACGTTCTTGATCCAATCGGCGTCCGAACCGTATGTCAGCGCGATTCTGTAGCCCGCGTCGTTCTGGAACGCGTTGACGGGGGTCCGGTACTCACGACCGGAATTGCGACCCTTGTGCACGACGATCGCGAAGCCAGGCATGCGGCCCGCGATCAGACCCGATATGCGGTTGGTAGCCCGTCGGTTGATCCGGGCAAGTCGTCGTGGCAATGGCATGCCTACTCCTTTCGTTCCGCCGTGAACCATAAACCCGCCCCGATCGCAGTGCGACGATGGCTGACATGAGACCGAATGCACTCGACGAAGTGATTGCCGTCTACGACCGTTCCGGCGCAGTGACAGGCACTGCCACCCGCTCGACCGTGTACGCAGAAGGCTTGTGGCACGCCACATCCGGCGTGCTCGTGCGGTCGACCGACGGCGAGCGCATCTACGTGCACCGCCGAACGGACATCAAATCGGTCTACCCGGGAATGCACGATTGCCTGGCAGGTGGCGTCGTCGACCCCGGCGAGACGATCGAAGAAGCTGCAGTCCGGGAACTGGCGGAAGAGCTCGGGATCACGGGCGTGGCGTTGCGACCCCTGGCCGACGCATCGTGGGACGGCGAATGGAACGACAGACCGATGCGTTGCCACCTGTTCGCGTTCGAAGCCCGCTACGACGGACCCATCCGCCACCAGGCCAGCGAAATCGCCGACGGCTGGTGGTGGACCGATCGAGAACTCGCCGACCATCTCGCCGATCCCGAATGGGCCTTCGTGCCGGACACCCGAATCCTCGTGCCCGACATGCTGCGGGGCTAGCGTCACGAATTCGTCATCCCCGCGCGGCCCCGGGACGCGCACAGTGGAGTGGTGGACACGCCCGAGCCGATCGCCGGTGCGCCCGTCGGCCGACGGGTGGTGCTCGGCCTGCTAGGTCTCGGCGTGGCAGGTGTCTTCGGCGGCGCGCAGATCCAGAAGCAGCTCGCGAAGGTGTTGGGGCCGCTCGGCAACCACGACCCCACCGGCTTGGTCGGCCTCATTCCGGTCGGCAACTCGTTCCGGTTCTACTCGGTCACGCGCGGGGCGCCGCGAAAGACCGCCGACACCTACCGCCTCGAGGTGACCGGCCTCGTGGAGACGCCGCGGACTTTCACCCTCGCCGATCTCGACGCAATGCCACAGACCGACCTCGTTCGCGACTTCCAGTGCGTCACCGGTTGGCGGGTTCCCGAAGTGCCCTGGCGCGGAGTGCGACTCGATCACATTCTCGAGCTGGTGCGGCCGGCGAGAGTGGCGACTGCGGTGCGGTTCACATCGTTCGACGGCACCTACACCGAGAGTCTCACGCTCGAACAAGCTAGGCGTTCCGATGTTCTGGTCGCATTGGAGATGATCGACGGACCGGTTACCCACGACCACGGCGGACCGGTCCGGCTGTACGTCGCGCCCATGTACGGATACAAGAGCCTCAAGTGGTTGTCGGGCATCGAGCTCACTGCCGATGTCGAACGGGGTTACTGGGAAGAACGCGGCTACGACGTCGACGCGTGGGTAGGCGGATCGAACGGCCGTGGTGATGACCCCACAGCATGACGACGAACTGCGCCGCTTCGACCGCGTCGAACGATGGGTGCACTGGCTCACCGGCGCCCTGGTTCTGGTCTGTATCGCGACTGCGGCAATTCTCTACAACTCGCCGCTCGCTGTCCTGGTCGGCAACCGGCACATCATCGAAACAATCCACGTCTATTGCGGTTTCGCGCTGCCCGTACCACTCGTTGCCGGATACGTCTCGCTCGCCTACCGACGAGATCTGCGGCGGCTGAACAGGTTCACCCGTGCCGATTGGCACTGGTTGCGCTCCAAGAGGCACCGCCGAAGCGGTATCGGCGTCGGCAAGTTCAACGCCGGTCAGAAGCTCAACGCTGCCTTCAGCGCCGGTTCGATCTTCGTTCTGCTCGGGACGGGAATCGTCATGTACTTCCCCGATTGGACGCGCTTGGTGTTCCGGACCGGCGCGACCTTCGTGCACGACTGGTTCGCGTTGGCCTTCGGTCTTCTCGTCGTCGGACATCTGGTGTACGCATTCAACGATCGGGAGGCGATGCGGGGAATGAGATCCGGTGTGGTGACCCGCCGTTGGGCACGGCAGGAACATTCGCGCTGGGCCGGTGAACACGAGTCCGGCAGCGCCGAAGCACGCTCGGGTTCGTGAAAGTCCTGTGTTAGGGTCGCCTTACCTCGCTCGAATACCAGTTTCGAGCGCCGATCGAAAGGCGGAATGTGATTCCGACCGGCCCGAAATCAATCCTGTTCAAGACCATGGTCGCGTCCGCGGCCGCGGTCGTCGCGCTGGGCATCAGCGCGTGCGGGTCCGACGACGACTCCTCGAGCGACGCAACGACGACCAGCGCCGCTGCTGCGGCCACGACCACCACCACATCGGCGGCAGCCGCCGCGGGACCGTCGGCCGAAGAACTGCAGGCGCCGCTGGTGGCACTGGCGGACCTCACCAAGCCGGCCGCTGATCGGGCCGTCCTCCTGGTGAACGGCGAAGCGCGGATTCCGAACATCGACACGATGACCGCGGCGCTGCAGTCCTATGGGCAGATTACGTTTGCCGTCCGCGACATCACCACTGCGGGAACGACCGCAAACGCGACCACAGACGTCACCACCGTGCACGGCACCGCGCCGATGCCGTTCACGTGGGAGAACGTCGACGGCACCTGGAAGCTGTCCGACGCGAGCACGTGTCAGCTGCTCGCTCTGGGCCAGGCGCCCTGCGCGTAGTACCGACAAGAAGGTCCCCGGCGCGAATGCGTCGGGGACCTTCTTGTTTCAGAGCGTGCTACAGGTACTGGCCGGTGTTCGACTCCGTGTCGATCGCCCGGCTTGCACTCGCATTCTTTCCGGTGACGAGCGTGCGGATGTAGACGATCCGTTCGCCCTTCTTGCCGGAGATGCGCGCCCAGTCGTCCGGGTTCGTCGTGTTCGGCAGGTCCTCGTTCTCGGAGAACTCGTCAACGATCGAATCGAACAGGTGCTGGATCCGCAGACCGGGTGAGTTGGTCTCCAGAACCGCCTTGATCGCGTACTTCTTCGACCGGTCCACGATGTTCTGGATCATGGCGCCCGAGTTGAAGTCCTTGAAATACAGAACTTCTTTGTCACCGTTGGCATAGGTGACTTCGAGGAACCGGTTGTCTTCGCTCTCGGCGTACATCCGCTCGACGACCTTCTCGATCATCGCCTGGATGCACGCTGTCCGGTCTCCGCCGAATTCGTTCAGGTCGTCGGCGTGCACCGGCAGGCTCTCGGTGAGGTACTTCGAGAAGATGTCCTGTGCCGACTCGGCGTCCGGACGCTCGATCTTGATCTTCACGTCGAGCCGACCGGGGCGCAGGATTGCGGGGTCGATCATGTCCTCGCGGTTCGACGCACCGATCACGATGACGTTCTCGAGGCCTTCGACGCCGTCGATCTCGCTCAGCAGCTGTGGCACGACCGTCGTCTCGACGTCGGACGAGACGCCCGACCCACGAGTACGGAAGATCGAGTCCATCTCGTCGAAGAACACGATCACCGGAGTGCCTTCGGACGCCTTCTCCCGGGCACGCTGGAAGATGATCCGGATATGGCGTTCGGTTTCGCCGACGAACTTGTTCAGTAGCTCGGGGCCCTTGATGTTCAAGAAGAAGGACTTGGCTTCCTTGGCATCCTCGCCTCGCGACTCGGCGATCTTCTTCGCCAGCGAGTTTGCGACGGCCTTCGCGATGAGCGTCTTTCCGCAGCCGGGCGGGCCGTAGAGCAGGACACCCTTCGGCGGTCGCAGCGAGTACTCGCGGAACAGTTCCTTGTGGAGGAACGGCAGCTCGACGGCGTCGCGGATCTGCTCGATCTGGCGACCGAGACCGCCGATGTCGCTGTAGTCGACGTCGGGCACCTCTTCGAGCACGAGGTCCTCGACCTCGGCCTTCGGTATCCGCTCGTACGCGTAACCGGCCTTCGTATCGACCAGCAGCGAGTCGCCCGGACGCAGCTTTCGGATCGGCGAGTCGGGATCGTCGATGTCGTCGATCTCCGCCACGCGCGCCAAGGGCTCGGCCAGGAGCACGACGCGCTCTTCGTCGGCATGCCCGACGACCAGGGCACGCGTGCCGTTGTCGAGAATCTCCCGCAGCGTGGTGATCTCGCCGACGCGCTCATACTTACCGGCCTCGACAACCGTCAGCGCCTCGTTCAGGCGGACCGTCTGGCCGAGATTCAGCGTCTCGGTGTCGATGTTCGGCGAGCACGTCAACCGCATCTTGCGGCCCGAGGTGAACACGTCGACCGTCTCGTCCTCGTGGACGGACAACAGCACGCCGTATCCGCTCGGCGGCTGACCGAGCCGGTCGACCTCCTCGCGCAACGCGACGAGTTGCTGGCGCGCTTCCTTGAGGGTGTCCATCAGCTTCGTATTGCGGATGGTCAGGGAATCGACGCGTGTTTCGAGTTCACGTGACCGATCCGGTGATTCCGCGAGCTGACGGCGAAGTCCAGCAGCCTCGGCGCGCAAAGCCTCGAGTTCTCTCCAAGCCGCCGAATCCGAACTATCGATGGGGCTCATGCTCGACTCCTCCCAGTACCGGTCTATCCACGCTACCGGGGTTACCCCGTTTGCGCTTTCCGACACTGCTAGCGATCTGGTCACAAACGTGGTGGGGAACCTCGTTGTGCGGAACCTGTGCAATCGGGTTGTTCAGTTGTGCTCGCCCAGGTCGGCACGAGCAGCGCCCGGCGGCACTCCGCAATCGTGGTATCGCCGGACTAGCCATTGTCGTTGCGGCGAGGCCCCCTGGCTAGTGCATTCTTTTCACGCCCGTAACTTGGTCCCCTGTCGCGACAGTGTTCGTACACTGTCCCCGTGAAGATTGGTGGCATGTGAATCCACAGCCTGCGCCAGGCAAAATCGAAAACCGTCGCGTGTGGTTGCGGCCGTCGCCGAAGCTCGTGTTGCTCGGTGCCGTACTCGGCCTGCCCTTCGTCATCGGCGCTGTCCTTGCGTTCGTGTTCTCGTTCTCCGCCGACGATTCGGCACCCTCGGCGCTGCGCGACTCGGGGTCCGAAGCCGCCACGCCGAACAACGCGCAGCCCGCGCCGCAGCCCACGACCACGGCCGTCGTTCCGGACCTGCCTGCACCCACCACCGAATTTCTTCAGGATTCCCTCGCAAGATTCGTCGACCCCGCTATACCCGCCGATCAGAAGGTCGGGCTCGTGGTCGACGGCTTGCAGTTCGTTCCACTCATCGACTCGATGAACACCGCGCTCGCCGACTACGGGCGAATTACGTTCGCTGTCAACGCAGTCGAGGTCCAAGGCAACCAGGCGATCGCGGCCGTCGAGGTGACGACGCCGTTGACCCCACCCATTCCGCTGCGCAATGTGACGTGGGAAAACAGTGACGGCACATGGCGTTTGACGCCTTCGACGACCTGCAACCTGCTCGCATTCGGCCGGACCAGTTGCCAGAACATGCTGCCGGGAGCTGTGCCCGCGCCGCGCTGACGGCGCCCGTGCCCACACGTCGAAAATTGCCCGCCGACCTGCAGTGACGATATTTCCCGATCACCCGCTGTACTGAAGTAGTGTCCCCTCCATGAACGAAGGTGATCAGGCGCCGAATTTCTACCTGTTCGATCACACGGGCACCCGACGTTCGCTCTACGCGTTTCTCTCCGACGGCCCTGTGGTCCTGTTCTTCTATCCGATTGCGAACTCGCCGATCTGCAGCGCGGAGGCCTGCCACTTTCGGGATCTCGCAAGCGAATTCGCCGCAGTGCACGCGCAACGGGTCGGCATCAGTACCGACACGGTCGACCGCCAGGCGCATTTCGCGCAGCAGCGCGCCTTCGACTATCCGTTGCTGTCCGACGAGCACGGTGCCGTAGCCGAGCAATTCGGTGTCAAGCGCGGAATCCGGCGCGCGCGAGCCAAGCAAACCCAACGCCACCGGCGCCGAAACAAGCGGCCCGGGTTGTTCGCCCGTTTGGTCCCGACCAAGCGGAAGACATTTGTCATCGACGTGGACGGGACCGTTCTCAAGGTCGTCTCGAGCGAACTTCGCGGCAGCATTCACGCCAATCAGGCTCTGTGGTACCTGCAAACGCAGTACCCGACCTTGCGCCGCTAGCTATCCCTTTCCTGCCCTGCGTTGCGGCTTCGGCGTCACGGTTCCCTCCGCAAGCTTTCGCGCGCTGACGAGAAAGGCGGTGTGCCCCTGCATACGGTGCTCGGGGCGGACGGCCAGCCCGACGATATGCCACCCGCGGACGATCGACTCCCAGGAACGCGGTTCGGTCCAGCACTCCTGTTCGCGCAGCGCTTCCACGACCTTGGACAGCTGCGTCACAGTCGCGACGTAGACGATCAGCACACCGCCGGGGATCAACGCCTTCGACACGGCAGGCAACGCGTCCCAGGGCGACAGCATGTCGAGCACAGCGCGATCGACCTGGCCGTCGAAGTGGGCGACGTCGCCGATCGTCAGATCCCAGTTCTCCGGGCGGCCGCCGAAAAAGGTCTCGACGTTGCGCACGGCGTGGATAGCGTGGTCGTCGCGCACCTCGTAGGAGACGACGCGTCCCTCGGGGCCGACGGCACGCAGCAGAGAGCACGTCAGAGCGCCGGACCCGGCGCCTGCCTCGAGCACGCGCGCGCCGGGGAACACATCGCCCTCGTGGACGATCTGCGCGGCATCCTTGGGGTAGATGACCTGGGCGCCACGCGGCATCGACAGAATGTAGTCGACGAGTAGGGGCCGCAACGCGAGATACGGGGTGCCGTTCGTCGATTTGACGACGGTGCCCTCGTCTGTGCCGATGAGGTCGTCGTGCTGGAGTCCCCCTCTGTGCGTATGGAATTCGCGGCCTTCCTCGAGAACGACCGTGTAGTGCCGGCCCTTCGCATCGGTCAACTGCACTCGATCGCCGACCTGGAAAGGTCCTGTGCGTCGTGCGGTCATCGGTAAGCCACTCCTCGCCGTCCGCCCCTCGGGGCGCGGTCGCGACAACGTGTCGGACCGCAGGCATACCCTGCCAGGTGTGACAGTCGTTGCCAGCGTCCACCCCGAGAACACCGATCCAGGCGAAGTCAGGCCGGCTCGTCGGCCGGCGCTGTCACCGTCGCGGGCGGACGACTTCAGGCAATGCCCGCTGAAGTACCGGTTCCGCGCGGTCGATCGGGTCCCGGAGGTGCCCTCGCGCGCGGCGGTGCGGGGAACTCTCGTCCATGCCGCCCTCGAAGACCTCTACGGTCTGCCGGCAGCAGACCGCGTCGCGGACCGGGCAGCAAGCCTCGTGCTGCCTGCCTGGGAACGAATCCTCGAAGGCAACCCCGAGCTCACAGAACTGATCTCCGACGACGATCGCGAGACGTTCTTCTCCGAGGCACGCACCCTGATCGCGACCTACTACAACCTCGAAGACCCGACGCGGTTCGAGCCCGAAGCGTGCGAACTCCGAGTCGAGACCGAACTCGCGGACGGCGCGGTGCTGCGCGGCTTCGTCGACAGGGTCGACGTGGCACCGGACGGGCAAGTCCGTGTCGTCGACTACAAGACCGGCCGGATTCCGAGCGAAAAGCGCGAATCGCGCGCGTTGTTTCAGATGAAGTTCTACGCCTTGGTCATTCTGCGTACGCGAGGCGTCGTGCCGACACAGCTCCGGCTCCTCTATCTCGCGGACAACGACATGCTGACCTACAAACCCGACGAGGAGGAGCTACTGCGGTTCGAGCGCACACTTTCGGCCATCTGGAAGGCGATCCTCGATGCGGGCGCGACGGGCGACTTCCGCCCGAATCCCGGGAAGCAGTGCGCCTGGTGCGATTACAAAGCGCTGTGCCCATCTTTCGGCGGTACTCCCCCGCCCTATCCGGGGTGGCCCTCGGAGATCGAAGTTGCCGAATAGCTCAGAAAGCGCGGCAGGACCGGATATCCGACGCGAGGATCGCTTTGGCGCCGAGCTCGGCCAGCTGATCCATGACGTCGTTGTGCTCCTTGCGCGGCACCATCGCGCGCACGGCGATCCAGTCTTCGTCGGCAAGTGGCGACACGGTCGGCGACTCGAGGCCCGGCGTGATCCGGACGGCTTCGTCGAGAAGCGTTCGGGGGCAGTCGTAGTCGAGCATCAAATACTGCTGCGCGAAGACCACGCCCTGGACGCGTGCGATCAGCTGGTTCCGGGCGCGATCGTCGTTGGTCGAACCGGCGCGTTCGATCAGCACGCCTTCCGAGTCGCACAGGGATTCCCCGAAGGCGACGAGGTTGTGCTGCCGCAGGGTCCTGCCGGAACCGACGACGTCGGCAATCGCATCCGCGACACCGAGCTGGATGGAGATCTCGACGGCACCGTCGAGCCGGATGACTTCGGCTTCGAGGCCACGGGCCGCGAGGTCCACGCGCACGAGGTTGGGGTAGGACGTGGCGATTCGCAGACCACCGAGGTCGTTCGCGGTCCACTCCCGACCGGCGGGCGCTGCATAGCGGAACGAGGATCGCCCGAAGCCCAGCGCTAGGCGCTCCGCGACCGGTGCGCCCGAGTCGAGCGCCAGATCGCGTCCGGTGATGCCGAGATCCAACTCACCGGAACCGACGTAGATCGCGATGTCCTTGGGCCGGAGGAAGAAGAACTCGACCTGATTCGACGGGTCGAGCACGGTCAGGTCGCGCGAGTCGGTCCGGCGGCGGTAGCCGGCCTCGGACAGTATTTCGGCAGCGGACTCGGACAGTGCGCCTTTGTTGGGTACTGCTACTCGCAGCATCGTGATGTCTCTTTCGGTAGCGGCGGTCGTGTGCTGTGCGGGGACGTCGTCCTACAGATGTCGGTAGACGTCCTCGAGCTTCAGCCCCCGACCGACCAGCAGCACCTGCACCCAATAGAGCAGCTGCGAGACCTCACCAGCGAGCGCCTCGTCGCTCTCGTGCTCGGCGGCCAGCCATACTTCGCCAGCTTCTTCGAGGATCTTCTTGCCCTGGAAATGAACCCCGGCGTCCAACGCTGCAACGGTGCCGGAACCCTCGGGGCGAGTGGCGGCACGGTCCTGTAGCTCGGTGAACAGGGATTCGAAGTTCTTCACGAGTAGCTATTCTTGCAGCTCCTACTCGCCGCCCTGCAAAGTGATCTGGAATGAGGGAGCGCCCTCACCCTGATCGCCCGCGCAAACGATGCTGGCGCTGAACCCGTCGCGTTCGTAGACATGCGCGCAACCGCTCGACGTGGATTCGTTGAGCGTCCAGCCCAATCCGGGCAGTCGGCTGTCGTAGAACGTCTGGATCGCGTCGTCCGCGCCGGGCAACGTGCCGGCGACAAGTGCTGTCACGGCTTCGTCGCGAGTTTCGGTGACTTGCATATCCGGTGGGAACGGCCAGTCGTCGGGAAAGAGTGCCGGAATGGCACCCGCCGCTGTCGTAGTTGTTGCCGACGGGTCCTCGCTCGATGTCGTCGACTCTGCCGCAGTCGGGCGATTGCCGGTCAGTCGCGCGCCACCGCTTTGCGACTTCGACGTCGCCGCGCTGGTGCTCGCGGCAGAACTGCTATCGCCGCTGTCGCTGCTACAACCGGCAAGCGCGCACGTAAGTGCCGCGGCCGCAACCACACACGCGATACGTCGATTCACACTTTCCTCCACTGCGCTCGGCTGACCTACTGACGATAGCCCTGCGATCACCGAGCCGTGAGGTCGTCAGCCGAAGCAGGCGTGCATCTCTGCCAACGTCATTCCGATCAGCGTGTCGCGCATGACCCTGCCGGGTCCCGGCGGAACAGGGACTTCGCAGGGGACGACGAGCAGGCGACACCCTGCAGCTTCGGCAGCGAGCGCGCCGGTCGCCGAGTCCTCGATCGCCAGGCACTGCGACGGTTCCAGGTCCAGCAACTCCGCAGCCCGCAGATAGACGTGCGGCGCCGGCTTTCCGTCGACCACCTCGTCACCACACACGCTCGCGTCGAAGTACTCCCGGCCCATTGTGTCCAGTCCGTACTCTGCGAGATCGCGCTTCGTGTTGGTCACCAGCGCCATCGGCAAACCCGCGTCGCGGGTCATCGCGAGCGCATCTCGCGCGCCCGGGCGCCACGGGATGCCGCCTTCGAACAGGCCGGTGATGCGCTTTTCGAGCCACGCACCGGCAGCACCGACTGCCTCGGGGTGCGGCTCGAGTTCCAACGAGTCGAAGATGATCGCCAAGGCGTTGGGACCCGACGCGCCGATCAGCGCATGCCGAATCTGTGGCGTCATCGTCCCACCGAGATACTCGGCCAGTTCGTATACCGCTATGTCCCAGAGCTTCTCGGAGTCCAGGAGCGTACCGTCCATGTCCCAAAGGACACCGGCGAGTTGCGACATACTCAGAACGTCTCCGAGTCGTAGAGCACCAGACCGCTGCCCTCGTCGATGACGGCGACCCAGCGATTCTCGCTCGTACTTTTGCCGTTCTTGTCGACGTACGTCAGCGCGACGTTGACGCTCGACGTGCCCGACGTACCCTCCGTCACCGAATCCACGGTGACCGATTTGATGCCACCCCAGAAACTGTCGTAGCTGGACCGCGGGTTCTTGCCCTGGTAGTTGGCGGCGAGTTTCGCGTAGGCGGCGTCGGTGTCGTCAGGCAGCAGCGAGTAGTAGTCACGCACGAATTCGCTCATCGTGTCGAAATTGACGTCGCTGGACGAGCCGCCGTTGCTCGGATCGATCTGGCTGGTCGTGTTCGAACCACCGGACGTGTTGTCGCGATTGTTGACAATCATCGCCACAACGACGCCGACCGCGACCAATCCGGCCAACAACAACACTGCGACCGCGAGTCCGATGCCCCGGCGCGGCTTCTCGAGCTGCTGCGGTGCCTGCCGTGGGGCGAGCCGCTGCGGCGGCACCGGTGCGTGCCGCTGCTGCGGCGCGAGCGCCGGTTCGACAGTGGTGCGGGGCTGTTGCCGCGAAGGGGACGCCTGCTGGACCCGCTGCGGCGGAGCTTCGCGCCGCGTTGGTTCGGGCTTCGCACGTTCTTGAGCGGGAGCGGCGATCAATGCGGTGCGCGCTTGTCCGGTGTTGTCCTGAGTTGCAGCGACCCGCTCGAGCACATCCTGGGCTTGCCGCATGGTCGGGCGTCGCTCCGGGTCCTTGGCGAGCATGTCCAACAGCAAACGCGTCAGCGGACCGGTCGACCGGGGCTGCTCGATCTCCCCCGCCGCAACGGCGTGCAGCAGGGCGAGCGTGTTGTCCCGATTCCCGAAAGGCGGATTGCCCTCGATCATCATGTACAGGACGGCACCGAGTGCGAATACGTCGGCCGGGGACTCCGGATAGTCGCCGCGGGCAACTTCGGGCGCGAGGTAGGCCGGTGTACCTGCGACCATCCCCGTCGCGGTCACCGTGACGTCGCCGGTCGCGCGGGAGATTCCGAAGTCGGTGATCTTCACACTGCCGTTGTCGCCGATGAGAATGTTTGCCGGTTTGACGTCGCGGTGGACGATCCCGGCCTCGTGAGAGGCCGCTAGCGCAGATGCGACCTGGGCTCCGATCGCTGCCGTCTCGATGTGCCCGATCGGACCCGTTTCTTCGAGCATGTCGGCCAGGCTGCGCGACTGCAGATACTCCATGATCAGCCACGGCATGCCGTCTTCTTCGGCGACGTCGTAGACCGCGATCGCGTGCGGATGATGCAGACGAGCGGCGATTCGCCCCTCGCGCAGGGCGCGATGGTTCGCTTCTTCCGCTGCCGCAGCCGAGAGCCCCGGGGTCAGCAACAGCTGTTTGACGGCCACCATCCGGTCGAGACGGTTGTCGTGGGCGAGCCAGACCACGCCCATCCCACCGCTACCAATACGGTCGGTGAGCCGATAACGACCCGCGACCAGCCTGCCGGCGACCATCGTCCTCCCAAGAATTGCAACGTGAACCGGTCCAGAGTAGCCCTGTAGCGACACTGTCCTCATCGTTCTTGCCCGCATAAGTGAAGGACCCCACATCCGCAACATCCGGGCAATGAACGCTGGGTGGGACACGGGGGCAGTCTGCAGTCACGTACGTCACAACTGGCGTCACCCCTGCTCACACCCATGTTCGTTCGAACGTGAGGTCCGTCACCGATTCGGCTGCGGATCAGGCCGAATTCCGTGCTTACACTCCATAAACAGGGAGAAAAAGACCGCAAGACGGTTTCTGCCGAGATGGCACCTGGAATACAAATTGCTCAGCATTTGCTGAGGCTAGGGACAGTGAACGATGCAAACGCGGACGGGAGGACCTGACATGTCGTGGATACGACATACCTCGGTCGTGCTCGCCGGTGTCACGAGTGTGACGCTGACGGGTGCCGCAGCATCGGTCATTCTGTCGGCGCTCGGTGCCGGCCTGCCCACCGACAACATCTTCGATTTCGCGGCGCCGCCCGTGACTCGCGCGGCCGAGCCGGCGACGGTCGAGCCGTCCCTAGCCGCGCCGGTGTTGACGGCGCACGTCACTCGAAACGAGAACGCCGTTGTATCCGAGTACGCGCTGGAGAACGGCGTGACTGTCACTATCACCCAGTCCGACGGTCCGGGGGCGCTCGCCGCAACGGTGAAAGTGGACGACTACTACGTCGACGCGTCTGTCGCCAAGGTGCGCACGAAGGTTGTGGGCGTCGATCTGGCGACGAACATCTTCGACCTGATCCCCGACTTCATCAAACAGTGGTACGACCTCGACCCCGATATCGACGGCCCGACGGTCATTCACTCCGAGAACGATTTGCGTCGTGGCGAGATGACCGTGACGGCGTCGGATCCGGAAATCGGCGAGCACACGCTCGACATTCAACGCCGAAACGCCGCTGCCGAAGTCGCGCCTGCGGAAACCGCACCTCAGCAACCAGAGGTTGACGGCGCCTAGTCAGGCGTACGTGGGCCGCGATGCGCGGGCCGGATTGCGTAACTGCATTGGGGCGCCCAACGCTGCCGAACAGGACGACGTCACCCGTCGGAGCATTCGCCTGACACACCTGCCGACATATCTGGCCTGTGCCGTACCTGCCCGTCCGCTAGTACGGCGGGTGACATTGACCCTGTTTCCAGTCTTTCCGCCGTGCGAGCGGGGATGTGCGAACGACAGTGCTCAGTGAGCGCGGCAGCACATGAACACTGGGTTCCCGTCTACTTCGCGACCGGATCAGCAGGTGTATTCGTAGCTATACCAACAGTATTCGGGTAGACTCGAATACATGTTCGAGAAGTTGCTGCAGTCACTCAGCGGAGCCGGGATACCCGACCCTGAAGTGGCGCCGACCCCGGACATGGTCGACGCGGTGTCGGACCTGCACCGGTTCGAAGCCGCCGTGTGCGCCCGCAAACACGCACTCGCCGCCGCGGTGTATCAGCGATGCGTGGATCAGGCGCCCGCCGATCCCGATCCGGTCTCCGCGATCGATCCGTGGGACACCGCCGAAGCCGAACTGTCCGCCGCGTTGACCATCACCGGGTTCGGAGCGTCCGCGTTGATCGACATCGGGCACAACCTGATCACCCGGCTACCCAACGTGTGGGCCGCGTTCGCCCGCGGTGATCTGGATCTGTACCGGGTGAAGATCATCGTCAACGCCACCCGCAACGTCGCCGAGGAGCACCTCAAAGAGGTCGAACGCCGCATCCTCGCTGCCGCGGTGGACGGTCGGGCCGCGTTGACCGGGCGCCGGTTACGCGGTGTGGTCGACAAAGTCATCGCACAGATCGATCTCGCCGGGCTCCGCTCCCGCCGCGAAGCCGCCACCAAGGGGCGTCATGTGTGGATCGGACCCGGGCAAGACGGGATGGCCGAACTGGCCGGGTCCCTACCCGCGGCGGACGCCATGTTCGTGTCGGGTCGGATCGGGGAAATGGCGAAAGCGGTCTGCGCCCAGGACCCACGGACCTTCGCGGCGCGGAAGGCGGATGCGTTGATCGCGTTGACCCGTGGACAGTCCCAACTGGCGTGCGAATGCGGGCGTGAGGTGTGCCCGATCGGCGGTGTGTCGAAAGTCGGACGCAAAGCGTTGGTGCATGTGATCGCCACCCACGCCACCGTGACCGGTAGCAGTGATCAGCCGGGGTGGTTGGACGGGTTCGGCATCGTCGACGCCGACCAGGTGCGTGACATCGCCAAGGATGCGATCGTGCGGCCACTCGTGGACCCCGACGAAAAGGAGGCCACCGACTCCTACACACCGTCCGAGCAGGTGCAGGACTATGTCCGCGCGTTGTGGGGGTCGTGCATGTTCCCCAACTGCGATGTGCCGGCGTGGGAGTGCGATCTGGATCATCGCGACCCCTACAACCACGAGAATCCCACCGCGGGTGGTCGAACAACAGCCGAGAATTTGGGTCCGTTCTGCCGCAAACACCACCGGGGCAAGACCTTCGGCGGGTGGGACCTCACCAAAGGCGCGGACGGGTCACTGTCGATCACCTCCCCGCACGGCAAGACGTACCCGGTCCCCGAAACCGGTCCGATCCCACTGCTGGGCGGGACCGAACCCGACCGCCCGATGCCCGACACGGCACCGGACCCCAAGCAACGCACCAGAATCCAGCAACACGAAGCCCGCGCCCGCAGCGAGCGCGCCCAAAACGAAGGCGACTACGAACCGCCACCCTTCTAGCAAACCCAAGCCCGCTCAACCCGTCACCACCCGGTGACGGGCCAAACGGGCGTGCCTAACTGTTCTTCTCAGTGACGTTGTGAACGTTGACTCGGTCGATGGGTGCGATCGGCAGTAGTAGGCGAGGCGGTGAGGTCCCACCGACGAGTTAAGCGCACCTTGATGATTCGCCTTCGATTCCTGTCGGTGTCTGGATCGGCGAGGTGTTCGCTCTACTCGATCTGTCATGCCTCGCGGCTTCTCCGCCGATTCGGAACCGGTCGGCCCAGGTCCTGGCAGTGGGCGGCGAGCACTGGAAGCGATCCACTAGGCGGCTGATCGACCAACCTTGCTCCACTAGGAGGCGAGCCAGCTTCAAACGTCCACGCGCAGTCAACGAGGCATGTAACTACACCGAGCCAGAGCGAGAAGCGACACATTCAACTCACGCGTTGAAGTACTTCGCTTCCGGGTGATGCAGGACGAACGCGTCCGTCGACTGTTCCGGGTGAAGTTGCAACTCTTCGGACAGCTTCACGCCGATTCGTTCGGCGTCGAGCAATGCGACGAGCTTTGCCCGATCCTCGAGTTCGGGGCAGGCGCCGTAACCGAAGGAGTAGCGCGCGCCGCGATAACCGAGTTTGAAGTAGTCGAGCACGTCGGACGGATCGTCTTCGGCGAGGCTGTGGCCGCTGAGGACGAGTTCTTCGCGCACCCGCCGATGCCAATATTCGGCCAAGGCCTCCGTCAGCTGCACACCGATGCCGTGCACCTCGAGGTAGTCCCGATAGGAGTTGGCCGCGAAAAGTTCGTTTGCGAAGTCCGCGATCGGCTGGCCCATGGTGACCAACTGGAACGGCAGTACGTCGACCTGCCCGGATTCTTTCGCCGCGGTTCGCGAGCGGATGAAGTCCGCGACGCACAGGAACCGGTCCCGTTGCTGCCGCGGGAACGTGAACCGGTAGCGCTCTTCGGCGTCCGGCGTCGGTTCCGCAAGCACGACGACGTCGTCGCCTTCGGAGACCGCCGGGAAGTACCCGTAGACGACGGCCGCGTGCGCGAGAATTCCGTCGGTGCTCAGCCTGTCCAGCCAGTACCGCAGCCGCGGCTTGCCTTCGGTCTCGACCAACTCTTCGTAGCTGGGGCCTTCGCCACCCTTCTGCCCACGGAGCCCCCACTGTCCGAGGAACAGGGCGCGCTCGTCCAGCAGGCCTGAATACTCCGACAGTGCAACGCCTTTGACGATGCGATTGCCCCAGAAGGGCGGCGTGGGGACCGGCAGGTCTGCCGCGACGTTGGAGCGTTCTGGAATGACGACCGGAACCTCGGCTGCTTTGCGCTTCTCGGCAATTTTGCGAGACCGCTCGTGCCGGGCCTTGCGCTCTTCCGCCTTCTTCCGCTCGGCGATCGCCTCTTCGCTGTCGGGATCGGGACCACCGCCGCGCTTGCGGGTCATGATCGTGTCCATCAAGCGCAGACCCTCGAAGGCATCCCGCGCATAACTGACGTCGCCGTCGTACACCTCGGTCAGGTCGTTCTCGACATAGGACCGCGTCAGCGCCGCACCACCGAGAAGCACCGGGAACTGCTCGGCGACGCCCTTGGCATTGAGCTCCTGCAGGTTTTCCTTCATCACGACAGTCGACTTGACCAGCAGACCTGACATGCCGATGACGTCGGCCTTCTTGTCGATCGCTGCATCGAGAATCGTCGCGATGGGCTGCTTGATGCCGAGGTTGACGACCTCGTAGCCGTTGTTGGACAGAATGATGTCGACGAGGTTCTTGCCGATGTCGTGCACATCGCCCTTCACGGTGGCAAGCACGATCCGGCCCTTGCCGTCGTCACCCGTGCTCTCCATGTGCGGTTCGAGGTAGGCGACAGCGGCCTTCATGACCTCAGCGGACTGCAGCACGAACGGCAGCTGCATCTGGCCGGATCCGAACAGCTCGCCGACCGTCTTCATCCCGGACAACAGGGTCTCGTTGATGATTTCCAGAGGCGGCTTCTCGTCCATCGCGGAATCAAGGTCTGCTTCGAGCCCGTTGCGTTCGCCATCGACGATGCGTCGCTCGAGTCGGTCGAACAGCGGCAACCTGCCCAACTCTTGAGCTCGCGACTCCCGCGCTCCCGCGGCGGAAACCCCCTCGAACAACTGCATCAACTTCTGCAGCGGGTCGTAACCCTCGGATCTGCGGTCGTAGACCAGGTCGAGCGCTGTCTCGCGCTGCTCGTCCGGAATCCGCGCCATGGGCAGAATCTTCGACGCGTGCACGATCGCCGTGGTCAGCCCGGCTTCGACGCACTCGTGCAGGAACACGGAGTTGAGCACCTGGCGCGCAGCAGGATTCAGACCGAAGGAGATGTTCGACAGGCCGAGTGTCGTGTGCACCTCGGGGTGCTTCGCCTTGATCTGGCGAATTGCCTCGATCGTCTCGATGCCGTCGCGGCGGACCTCTTCTTGACCGGTCGAGATCGGGAAGGTCAGGGCGTCGATGATGATGTCGCTCTTGTCGAGACCCCAGTTGGTCGTGATGTCTTCGATGAGCCGGTCGGCGATCCGGACCTTCCACTCCGCGGTCCGCGCCTGCCCCTCCTCGTCGATGGTCAGGGCGACGACAGCCGCACCGTGCTCCTGGACCAGCTTCATGATCTTCTGGAAACGCGAATCCGGCCCCGCGCCGTCCTCGTAGTTCACGGAGTTCACGGCGCAGCGACCGCCGAGGTGTTCCAGCCCCGCCTCGAGCACGGCGGGTTCGGTGGAGTCGAGCATGATCGGCAACGTCGATGCCGTCGCCAATCTGCTTGCGAGAGCGGACATATCGGCCGCGCCGTCGCGTCCCACGTAGTCGATGTTCAGGTCGAGCATGTGTGCGCCGTCGCGAGTCTGGTCCTTCGCGATATCGAGGCACTTCTGATAGTCGGCCGCGAGCATCGCGTCACGAAATGCCTTGGAGCCGTTCGAGTTCGTGCGTTCACCGATCATCAGGATGCTGGCATCCTGCTGGAACGGGACAGCCGTGTAGATCGACGACACACCGGGCTCGTGAATATGTGTGCGCTTGCCCTTTTCGACCTCGCGCACCGCTTCGGCGACCTGGCGGATGTGTTCGGGCGTCGTGCCGCAGCAGCCCCCGACGAGTGCTAGACCGAACTCGCGCACGAACCCACTGAGCGCGACTGCAAGTTCTTCGGGTGTCAGCGGGTACTCGGCGCCGGTCGGACCGAGTTGCGGCAGACCGGCATTCGGCATTACCGAAACGGGAAGCTTCGAGTACTTGGAGAGGTGGCGGAGGTGTTCGCTCATCTCGTCGGGACCGGTTGCGCAGTTGAGGCCGATGAGATCCACGCCGAGCGGTTCGATCGCTGTGAGTGCCGCGCCGATCTCGCTACCCACGAGCATCGTGCCGGTCGTTTCGACTGTCACGTGCGTGATGATCGGCAGGCGACGGCCGAGTTTCTCCATGGCGCGCTGGCTGCCGATGATTGCGGCCTTGACCTGCAGGAGGTCCTGGCAGGTCTCGACCAGGATCGCGTCCGCACCGCCGTCGATCATGCCGAGGGCGGACTCGGTGTAGGCGTCGCGAAGGATTGCGAACGGTGCATGACCGAGCGTGGGCAACTTGGTGCCCGGTCCCATCGAACCCAGGACGAAGCGAGCCATTCCGTCCCGGCCGGGGCCCATCTCGTCCGCGACGTCACGCGCGATTCGGGTGCCTTTTTCCGACAGTTCGCGAATACGGTCCGAAATGTCGTAATCGGCGAGGTTCGGCAGATTGCAGCCGAAAGTATTGGTCTCGACGGCGTCCGCGCCGGCCTCGAAGTACGCGCGATGGATATCCGCGAGCACGTCGGGGCGCGTGGCGTTGAGAATCTCGTTGCAGCCCTCGAGCCCGAGGAAGTCGTCGAGCGAAAGGTCCGCAGCCTGCAGCATTGTTCCCATGGCACCGTCGCCGATCACAACGCGCTGGCTGAGCGCATCGAGCAGGGCACTGTGGAATGGAGCAGGCATATGTCAAGAGTAGTGGGCCGATACGACACATCCGGCCATGGCTACCTTTAGGCGACCTGCGCCTGCCGATAGAGCGTCTCGACGTTGGTGCGAACGTGCTTGTCGCTGTGCCTGATCGCGGTCGCCGTCATAGCCTTGATCAGCGCACCGAGGGCGCGGCCCGCGATGCCGAAACCGACGCGGTAGTCGACCGTCGTCTTGATCTCCGTGCGATTGCCCGGCAGTGCGCGGAACGTCCACCTGACCTGGCCCTCGATCCCCCGGATCGACTTCATCGTAACCGCTGAGTTGGCAACCCACTCAATGGCTTCGACGAGCAGCGGTGTCGATCCGATCCGAACGTCGGTGTCGAAAACGGCGCCTTTTTCACGAACTTTGTCGCTCATCGGCACCAGTCGGGTCAACCCGAACATCCAATCGGGCGCGTTCCGGTAATCGGTCGCGTAGTCGAACGCGAACTCGAGCGGAGCAGCGACGATCGAGACGTGTTCGGCGTGGCCCAATTCGTGTCCTTCTTCGGTTCCGGCAGAGCTGTCCAGGGTACGTGCCCAATGTTTCGTGACGGTTATGCCGAGGGCTGAATGTGGCGGATGACACGAGGGCGCAGCCCGCATCGGCTCGAAGTTGGCGACCTGCGTCGTAGTCTGTCCAGGTGAGTCCAGACGAGCCCGACCCGATTCTGCCTGCGCTGCGCAACCCCGTGCTGGTTGCCGCGTTCGAGGGCTGGAACGACGCGGGCGACGCGGCGAGCGGGGCGGTCGAGCATCTGGAACTCATCTGGGACGCGGAACCATTGGCTGAGCTGGACTCCGAGGACTATTACGACTACCAGGTCAACCGCCCGACCGTGAAGCAGGTCGATGGGGTCACGCGCGAAATCCAGTGGCCGTCGACGTTTCTGTCTGTGTGTTCGCCGCCCGGTAGCCAGCGCGACGTCGTACTGCTGCGCGGCATCGAGCCGAATATGCGCTGGCGCAGCTTCTGCGACGACCTGCTCGAGTTCGTCGAGCAACTCGGTGTCAGCACCGTGGTCATTCTCGGCGCACTGCTGGCCGATACCCCCCACACGCGGCCTGTGCCCGTGACCGGCTCCGCCTACAGCAAAGAGGCCGCCGAGCAGTTCAAACTCGAACAGACCCGGTACGAGGGACCCACCGGGATCACGGGCGTCCTGCAAGACCACTGTGTGAAAGCGGGCGTTCCAGCCGTGTCGTTCTGGGCCGCCGTGCCGCACTACGTCTCGTCGCCGCCCAATCCGAAGGCGACGATCGCTCTGTTGCAGCGAGTCGAAGACGTCTTGGACATAGAGGTTCCGCTCGGCGAACTGCCCGGTCAGGCGGAGGACTGGGAGGAGGCGGTCACCGAAATGACGAAGGAAGACGAAGAGATCGCCGAATACGTGCGGACGCTCGAAGAGCGTGGCGACGCCGAGACAGACATTTCCGACGCCATCTCGAAGATCGACGGCGACGCGCTCGCCGCGGAATTCGAGAAGTATCTGCGCAGACGCGGCCCGGGCAGCTTCGGGTTGTAAGTGCGGACCGCGCACGACCTGCAAGTACGATCCTCCCCATGACGTCGGACACGAGTGGGGTGCTGCGACTTCGCGGCGCCCTCGTCGGGTCGGCGTCGGGCGTGGTCAGCGTCGGTGCGCACCTTTTCGGTGGCGGCATGGTTCCCGGCGATTCGACGCTCGTTCTCACGGTGGCCGCGTGTTCGGCGGTAGGTGCCGCGGTCTCGGGGATCAGACGTGAGCAGATCTCAGCCACCCTGCTACTGGCGTTGCTCGCGGCCGGCCAGCTCATCGGCCACACCGCACTCACCGTGTCGTCCGACCACATGCATCAACCGTTGCTCAGCACCCAGATGCTGGCCTTCCACACACTTGGGATTCTCGTCGCGCTGACCCTCGTGCGCGGTGTCGAGCACGCGTATCACGTTGTCGTGCAAAAGGTTCTGCGCGTCCTCCCGATGCTGCTGCGGCTACCGGTGGCACCGCTCCCCGCAACCGTCTCCGATACTCCGGTCTACCGCTGCGTCTTTTCCCGGTGGCTGCTTGTCAGCGCGGGGACTGGGACTCGCGGTCCGCCCGCGCTCGTCTAGCGAACTCGTACCCGGCGCGGCGCCGCTCTGGCCCGCGCAATTCTCTCGTGCCACCTGCGGCACGCCCTTTCGCTGACGCGTCTTCGGCGCGACCGATTCCGAAACGAGCAACATGTCCACGTTCGAACTGGAGCGCGGCCCCGCCGTGCCCGAACAACCAACCGATCTCGCCAAACCCCCACGAAAAGCTGCACGCAGCCTCCAGCCGTTGATGCTGCGCCTGCACTTCTACGCCGGCGTGCTCATCGCGCCTTTCATCCTGATCGCGGCCGTCACCGGTGGCCTCTACGCGATGGCACCGACCATCGACAGGTTCGTCTACGCCGACCTCACACACGTCAGAGCCGACGGTCCGGAGCTTCCGCTCACGACCCAGGTCGAGAATGCTGCGGCGGCATATCCAGACCTCACACTCAGCGGCGTGCGACCGCCCGAGACGTCAGAGGAATCGACACGCGTCTACTTCGCGGATCCGGAGCTGACCGGCGACAAGCAGCGAGCGGTGTTCGTCGACCCGTATTCCGGCGAAGTTTTGGGCACCGAACCCGTGTGGTTCGGCTACCTACCGCTCAGCACCTGGCTCGACGACTTCCACCGCAACCTTCAGCTCGGCGAACCGGGCCGTGTGTACAGCGAAATGGCGGCGTCCTGGATGTGGGTCGTCGCACTCGGTGGTCTGTACCTGTGGTTCGTGAAGGCGCGCAAGGATCGGGCACGGGAAAAGAAGCCACGCTTCTTCACGATCGACCGGTCCGCGACCGGGCGCGCCCGAACGCTCAATTGGCATGGCGTTGCTGGAATTTGGATCGTCCTCGGTCTGCTGTTTCTCTCCGCGACCGGCCTCACCTGGTCGAAGTATGCGGGCGAGAACGTCACCGAGCTGCGTACCGAGATGAGTTGGGAGCGGCCGAGTCTCGACACCGAACCGGCGGCTTCGGGCCACGAGGGTCATGGTGGTTCGCACGAGCACGGTGCGCAGGCGCAGCAGATCGACTACGACAAGATTCGCGACACAGCAGCACGCAGCGGTGTGACCGTCCCGATGGAGATCACGCTGCCGACCGAGCCCGGGGGCGCCGTCTCGGTTGCGGAGATCGAGAAGGCGTACCGCGTCGCTCAGGACTCGGTTGCCATCGATCCCGCCACGAACGACGTGACGTCCAAGCTCGACTACTGGCGTGACTACACGGTCGTTGCGATGCTCGCGGACCTCGGCATTCGCATGCACATGGGCTTCCTGTTCGGATTCCTGAATCAGCTGCTGCTGCTGGTTGTCGTCGGCCTCCTGACGACGGTGATCGTCCGCGGCTACCTGATGTGGTGGCGTCGCCGGCCGACGCGTGGGTCGGCATGGGCGGTCGGCCGACCTCCGGCGCGCGGCGGAGTCCGACGTATGCACCCCGCGTTCGCGGTCGGCCTCGGCGCCGCGGCTCTCGCCGTGGGCTGGTTCTTCCCACTGCTGGGACTGAGTCTGCTCGCCTTCCTCGTCGTCGACCTTCTGATCGGCGCAGGCAAGCGAATTCGGGCCCGGGCGTAGCCGAATGGGCGCAAAACGGCGAGCACGGCCATCGAAAAGCAGCCGGTCGACCCCTGACACACATTCGAAACGCATCGAGAGGTCTTCCTGATCCCCCGGTAACACGGAGGCAGTCGTTGCGTTACCAGGAGCGCCGACCCTTCAGGTATGCGCAAACTACTGGTCGTCGGAAACGGTATGGCCGGTGCTCGAACTGTCGAGGAGATACTTTCACGCGGGGGGCGTGAGCTGTTCGAGGTCACGATGATCGGCGACGAGCCCTACGGCAACTACAACAGGATCATGCTGTCCCACGTCCTGTCGGGCGAGACCGACTTGACCGAGCAGGGCCTCGACGACTCGGAAATGATGCTCAACCCGATGAGCTGGTATCGGGAAAACGGCGTGAAGCTGCACGTGGGCGACCGCGCACTGCAGCTTGACCGTTTCGCCAAACAGGTCACGTGCGAGAGCGGCCGTGTCGTCGATTACGACGTGCTGGTCGTGGCGACGGGCAGCAACACCTTCTTCCCGAACATGGACGGACTGCGCGAGCCGGACGGCCGACTGGCGCGCGGGGTCTTCGGCTTCCGCACGATCGCGGACACGAACGGCATGCTGCAGATGGCGCAGGCGCAGGACGACGTCACCGCGGTCGTTATCGGCGGCGGTCTGCTCGGCCTCGAAGCGGCGTACGGGCTGCGGATCCAAGGTCTCAACGTCAGCGTCGTGCACTCCCCCGGCCACTTGATGAACCAGCAGCTCGACGCGCGCGGTGGCCGCTTGCTGCGCAACAAGATCGAGCAGCTCGGCGTCGGAGTGCACACCTCGAAGCGCACAACTTCTGTCGTCCGCGACGAGCACGGCGACGTGACCGGTGTCGGCTTCGCAGACGACTCATCGCTGCCGGCGGACATGGTTGTGGTCACCGCGGGCATTCGGCCCAATGTCGAGTTCGCCCGCGCGGGCGGATTGGTGGTCGAGCGCGGAATCGTCGTCGACGATCAAATGCGCTGTGAAGACGAAGGTTCCGTGTATGCGGTCGGCGAATGCTGCCAGCACCGCGGCGAGCTCTACGGCCTGGTTGCACCTCTCTGGGAGCAGGCGAAAGTCTTGGCGGAGGTATTGACCGGCGCGAATCCCGATGCTGCGTACCAAGGTTCGCGGTCGTCGACCAAACTGAAGGTCGCAGGTATCGACGTCGCGGCGATGGGTGTGCAGGGACCCGAACTCGACGACGACGAGTTCGTGCAGTACTTCGAGCCCAGTACCGGCACGTACAAGAGCGTCGTCGTACGCGATGGCAAGCTCATCGGTGCAACACTTCTCGGTGACGTCAGCAAGATGGGTTTCCTGTCGCAGGCGTTCGACGACAAGGTTCCGCTCCCCGCCGACCGGATCAGCATGCTGTTCGACCTCGGAACTGCCGATGCCGCACCGAACATCGCCGATCTCCCCGACGAACTGCAGGTCTGCAACTGCAACGGTGTCACCAAGGGCCAGATCGTGGCGTGCGTACACAACGGCGCAAGCTCTGTCGCCGACGTCGTCGCAAAGACCCGCGCCGGCAAGGGCTGCGGTTCCTGCAAGGGTCTCGTCGGGGACATCGTCGCGTGTGCGGCGGGCGGTGCCTTGGTCGCCGACCCGTCCGCCGACTGGTACGTGAAGGCGATTCCGTTGACGAAGTCGGAACTCATTGCCGCCGTGCGCGATCAGGGCCTGCGTTCGGTATCGGAAGTGTTTGCCGAGCTGGCGCCCGAGGGTGAGGACGCGACCGCGAAGATGCCGCTGGCCTCCCTGCTGCGCGTCGTGTGGGGTCCGGACTGGGTGGACGAGCCCGGCGCGTTGTTCATCAACGATCGCGTCCACGCGAATATTCAGCGCGACGGCACGTTCTCCGTCGTGCCGCAGATGAAGGGTGGCGTGACAACACCCGACCAACTGCGCAGGATCGCTGACGTCGCGGACAAGTACAACGTGCCACTCGTCAAGGTCACCGGTGGGCAGCGCATCGATTTGCTCGGCATCAAGAAGGAAGACCTGCCGAAGGTGTGGGGCGATCTCGACATGCCGTCGGGCTACGCGTACGGCAAGAGCTTCCGAACAGTGAAAACCTGTGTCGGCACTGACTTCTGCCGCTTCGGGCTGGGCGATTCGACGGCGTTGGGTATCGCCATCGAGGAACGGTTCCAAGGCTTGGAGACGCCGGCGAAGCTGAAGCTCGCCGTCGCCGGTTGTCCGAGAAACTGCTCCGAGGCACTGTGCAAGGACTTCGGGGTGGTCGCCGTCGGTGACGGCCGATGGGAGATCTACATCGGCGGCGCGGCCGGCGCGCACATCCGCAGGGGGGATGTGCTCGCAACCGTCGACTCGCCCGAAGAAGTTCTCACACTGGCCAGCCGATTCATCCAGTACTACCGCGAGAACGCCAAGTGGCTCGAACGCACCTACGACTTCGTCCCGCGGGTGGGAATCGAAGAGCTGCAACGCCTCCTGGTCGCCGACGATGCCGGCATCGCCGCGGGGTTGGAAGAGCGGATGCAGACCGCCGTCGACGGCTACCGAGACCCGTGGCAGCAACGAAACGCGCCGCTGTCACCCGCACAGTTCACACCCTCGCTGCCCTTGCTCCCGTTGCCGCAGGTACCGGTCCGATGAGCGTCGATACGTGGGTTCCGGTGGGCTCGGTCGCCGAACTGACGCCCGGTGAGGGTCGCACGTACGTGGTCGACGGGCGTCAGGTCGCGGTGTTCCTCCTGGGCGATGGAACGGTGCGGGCCACCGACGCGACGTGCCCGCACAAGGGCGGTCCGTTGGCCGATGGCCAGACCGACGGCAAGGTCGTCGTGTGTCCTCTGCACCTGTACGCGTTCTCGCTCACGGACGGCACCTGCGGCGACGGGATCGATTCGGTCAGGGTGTACGAGGCGCGCGCAGTGGACGGCGTGATCTCCGTGGGGCCTGCGGCCCCGCGCGCGGTTGACGAGTCCCTGGCCTCTCCTACCGCGCACGGGTAGCTTGCTGCGCCCCGCCGCGCGCCAACTAGTCTCGTCGAGTGCCCGAACCCGCCGACCGACTCCTTCGCGACGAGCGGCTCCGGCTGTTCTCGTTTGCGACGGCGGAGAAGCGGGCCGACTATCTCGTGGTCCTCAGGGCCTTCGACAACGCTCGGACCAGGTACGTTGTCCTCCTCCATGCCGGTGATGTCGAAGAGTTGGTTGCGCGAGACGGTGGCGAACTGAGCGCCAGCGAAGCGACTCCCCTGCTCGAACAGCTGCACACCTGGGGCGTTCTCGAGCGGAGTTACGACGGCAGCCGCGCCGCGAACCTCGCCGAATATCGCAACCGGCATTACGTCTACCAGTTCGCCCAGGCCGGGTTCGAGGCCTACCGCGCGGTGGAGGCAGTCCTCGATACGCGCGTCGAAGATGCCGCCCTGTCGCGACTCGTGCTGCCCGAGCTGCTCGCCGACCTCGAGCAACTCGCTGCGGCCAACCGGGCAGCCGACGCCGACGCCGTCTACCGCAAACTCAGTCGGCTCGACTCGGCACTGTCGGACATGGCGACCCGCGCGGCCCATTTCTATCTGTCGCTCGGTGACCTCGTCCGCACTACCGAGGTGACGCCAAAATCGTTCTTGGCCCACAAGGACGCCTTGTTGTCGCACATGCGCGAGTTCAGCCTCGACCTCGCCCGGTATGCACCCAAGCTCGCCGCGGCGATCGGTGCCGTCGAGGCAACGGGCCTGGCACGCATGCTGGATCGAGCGGCGGCCAGTGACGAGCGGGTACTGCTGTCGTTGGACGAACGTCGCGAAGACTGGGCCGCCCGTTGGCTCGGCCTCACGAAATGGTTCGTCACCGCGGAAAGCGAACTGAGCGAATCGGATCGGCTTCGCGAGGGCACGATGAGTGCGATCGCGGCCGTCTTGTCGTTGCTGCGCCGCGTGACCGAGAGTCGCAAGGGTGGTGTCAGCCGCGAATCGGCACTGCGGCACCTCGCGGGCTGGTTTGCTGCCGCACCGACGGACGACGCCGCCCATGCACTGTTCGGCGCCGTATTCGGGCTGACGAAGCCGCGCCACCTTGCCCTCGAACACCCCGATGCAGAGTTGGTTCCTTGCACGCGATCGTGGTGGGAGGCGCCACCTGTCGAGATCTCGCGCACACTCGCAGAGACCGGTCGCGCCCCAAGCCCGGGCGCACCTGGCCGCATCCAGCGCAATGACGCCAGTATTCGGCGCCTTCGCGACGCCCAACTGCAAGCGCAACGGTCGCGGGCGGAAGCGGCGGCGTCACTGCGGGCGGGCGGTGTCTACGACCGAATTCTCGACGAGGAGGAGACGGAAGTGTTGCTCGGCCTGCTCAACGCAGCCCTCGGTGCGCGTGTTCCGGTGAGTGGTCGCACGCAAGGCTCGACCGGTTCCGGAAGCGGCGTAAAGCTCACTGTCACACCGCATCCCCGATCGACGATCGTGCAGACCGCTCGCGGAGTCCTGCATCTGGATGGCCTCGAGGTCAGCGTCTCGTGACGGTCATACCGCCTCTTGCGCTCGGCGATTATCAACGTGCGGCGCGGATCATTCTGGCTAATCACCTTGTGACGCCGCAGTATCCGGACCGCATTGCCTTGCCGCTGTTGCGCCGCTGGGCGACCGAGTTGCGCGCCGACATGCTCGACCTCTTCGGCTATCGGCTCGAAGTCACCGAGTCCACGGCACGACTGTTCCCAGTCGCGGACCGCCTCGATCCGACCCAACCGGCCCGCACAGCGACGGACCGCATCTTCGACCGGCGTCGATATGCCTATCTCACTCTGGCATTGGCAGCACTCGGTCGTGCCGGCGATCAAATTACGTTGTCCGAGTTGGCCGCCCATGTCGCCGCCGAAACGGCACGGGTTCGGGGACTCGAACTTGCCACCGAGCGGTCCGCCGACCGTGACGCTTTCGTCGACGCGGTTGGCTGGCTCGCGACTCGCGGGGCGATCGCATTGGCAGACGGCGACGCCGGCGGTTGGGCATCCGACCCCGAATCCGGCGAGGCTTTATACGACATCGACCGAACGGTCGTGTTGGCCCTGTTCCGTCCGCCGCGCGCACTGCAGCATCTGCACAGTGTCGCAGGCCTTCTCGGCAACGAGGACGGTGCGACGCACGACGGACACGAACCTGCTCGTCGCGTACGCCGGGCGTTGGTGGAAAGGCCTGTCGTCTACGTCGACGACCTCCAACCGGAAGAGCGCGCACTGTTGACGACGGGGCGCGTGCTCCGTGACGTCGAGCGCCTCACCGGGCTACACGCCGAGCGCCGCGCCGAGGGTGTCGCCCTGATCGATACGTCGGGCCGGTTCTCCGACACCCGGTTTCCGAGCACCGGCACTCTTGCCCAGGTCGCGTTGCTGCTCGCCGGGGAAATCGCCGAGCGCGTGCTCGATCCGGACGTCGAATCGGCGCTGCTCGAGCATGCCGCCGACGACGGCATCCGCGACCAACTCGATTCGGCCATCCCCGATTCGACGGTGTTCGAGGCGCTCGCGGAAGTGGCCGAACCCGAGGCCACGGCGATCACGCCGGGCGCGTTTCCCTTCGTCGAGGACTCCTGGCTGGCCGAGACGGTGCACGAACTCGTCGCGCTGTACGGCAAAACCTTTGCCGCGCAATGGCAGGCCGATCCGGACGGGCTGCGTGCCGGGGCCGTTGCGCTACTCGTCCGACTGCGACTTGCCGCGCAGGTCGACGGCGGCATCCTCGCGCTGCCCGCGATTGCGCGGTACCGCGGTGTCGTCGTCGATGTCCGCTCGCGACCGCCGGAATCCGTACTCTTTGCCGAAAGCGAGGCGATATGACTCGAAGCGCCAGGTTCCGGCCGACCCGCGCCGGGATCGTCAATCTCTGGGACTACCGCGATCAGGAGTTCTCCTTCGCCGACGGACGACTCGTGCTGCGCGGCCCCAACGGCTCGGGCAAGACGAAGGCGCTCGAAGTCTTGTTTCCGTTCGTGCTCGACGGCCGCATCGAGCCGCGACGGCTGAATCCCTTTGCGGGCGAAGAGCGCACGATGAAGTCGAACCTCCTGTACCGAAAGCAGGAATCGGCGCACTCGTATGTATGGATGGAGTTCTCTCGGGGCGACCGCGACGACCCGGAGGCCGTCACTGTCGGAATCGGCATGCGGGCGATCCGGTCGAGCGACAAGGTCACCCGGTGGTACTTCGTCGCGGACGGTCGTGTCGGCGTGGACTTTTCGCTGCTCGGGCCCGACGACCGGCCACTGACCCGCAGGCAGCTTTCCGACGAGTTGGGCTCCGACGCGATCGTCGATCGTCCCGTGGATTACCGAGCAGCGATCGACGCCCGATTGTTCGGACTCGGCACCCAGCGCTACGACCAGCTGATCAACCTGATTCTCACCTTGCGTCGCCCGCAGCTCGCCAAGAACTTGGACCCGAAAGGGTTGTCGCAGGCGCTCACCGACGGGTTGCGCCCGCTCGACGAGCAGCTGGTTCTGGATGCAGCGCGGTCGTTCAGCGACATGGAAGAGGTCGCCCGCACGCTCGAAGGGCTCGTCGCAGCCGACAACGCCGCGAAGCGGTTCGTCGAGATCTATGCGAAATATCTTGGTGTGCAAGCAAAGACGGACATCGACCAGGTGGCCCGGCGACTGACGTCCGTCGAGCACGCAACCACTGCGGTGTTCGCGGCCAAAGCGCTGCGGCAGCGCAGAGAAGGCGAGCGGGTTGCTGCCGACGAGCGCCTGGACGCGGCTGATCGGGCTCTCGACCACGCCACCGGCGACCGCGACACGCTGCTTCGATCCAGCGCGTACGAAGGCAAGCAGCAGCTCGACGACCTCGCCGAAGCCGTTCGCAAACTGGAACTTTCGGTCACCCAGCAGGCAGACAAGGCGCGTAAGGCACAAGAATCGCTGGCACAGCGGACCATCGACGTGGACCGAACGCGGACCGGTATCCGCGAGGCCGCGGCGGCCCTCGCGAGAAGCGACCAAGAACTCGAGAAGGCGGCAGCCGAAGCGGGAATCAGCTGGACCGCACCGCCGTCGCACGCACGCGCCGACCAGATCATGGCCGCCGTTCGCGCCCATGCCGAACAACGCGACGGTGACATTCGCGCCGTCCGAAAGGCTCTCGCCGTCGTGGATTCGGTAACAGCTGAGCGCGTCCGGACGGAGCGTTCAGCCGTGCGCGCGCACGAGCACGCCGACCAGGCCATTGCCGATGTCGCCGCGGCGGAGTCCGCGGTGGCGGTCGCCCGCGGCGAATGCGCCGCCGCGCTGCGGGATTGGTGGCTCACGCATTCCGAACACTACGGCGACGCAGCCGAGGAAGTCTTCGCTGCGCTCGACTCCGCTCTGTCTCGGGTCGGTGATGACGATGCACCGTCGCTTGCGGAAGTGCTTGCCGAACTGGCCGAGCCGATCGCGCAAGCAACGCAGATCGCACGGAGCGAAGCACGCCGGAATGCCGAGTTGGGCGCCGCCGAACTGTCCGCCGTGACTACGCAACGCGACCGCGTGGCCGCTGAAACAGACGACGCGCCTGCAGCTTTCGCAGCGCGCGTCGGTTCGCGCGACGACCTGCCCGGTGCACCGCTTTGGCAGCTGGTTCGGTTCGCCGACCACGTCGACTCTGCTGGCGCAGCAGGCATCGAGGCAGCCCTGCACGCGGCGAACATCTTGGATGGCTGGGTGTCGGCCGACCCGCCGATCTCGTTCGAATCCGAACAGTTCCTCGTTGCCCTGCCCGAGCCGGACAGGCCGATCGGACCGACATTGGCCGACGTTCTCGTCGTGGACGACGGCGCTTCCGTTCCGGCGGATCTCATAGTCGGGGTGCTGAAGTCGATTGCTCTCGACGGCAACGGGGTCAGCGTGCTTGCGGACGGCAGTTTCCGCCAGGGCGTCCAGATCGGTCGGCATACGAAGCCCGAGGCAGAGTTCATCGGCGCAGCAGCGCGCGCCCGTCGTCGCGTCCACCGGATCGGCGAGCTCGATGCGGCCAGCGCGACACTGTCTGCGGCGATCGACGCCGCCCGGGTGGACGAATCAACGTCAGCAGCGACTCTCACGCAAATATCTTCGGCTGCGAAGGCCTTGCCTCGGACAAACGGCATTCAGGTCGCGCTACGGAAAGTAACCGAAGCTGCCGGCGCACTTCGTTCGCGCACCGAGGCGGCGACCGTCGCCGATCGCGAACTGGACCACGCCGTCGCCGAATTGTCAGCTGCGCAGAAGCGGCTGCGCGCTGCTGCGGTGGAGCATCGTGCACCGACCACGGCACGCGAGCTGGACGCACTAGCAGCCGCCATCCGGCACTTCGAGAACACGGGCTCCGCGCTGTTGCGGCGGCGCGGCGAGTACGACCGGGAAGCCGAGCGCGAGCTCGAAGCGCAGCATCGCCTGGATGAGGCACGCGGCCTCGCCGAAGAACTTGCCGAAGAACAGGCCATCGCGCAGGAAAGTTTCGAGCAGCAGCGCCACAAACTGGACACTCTGAGCGAATCGCTGGGTGCGAGTAGCGATCAGATCGACGCCGAACTCGATCGCGCCCGAAACCGGATCGAGGCGTGCAAGGCGGAACAGCGGGCGGCGCGAAAGGCCGATCGCGAGGCGGGCGAAGCGGTCGGGCAGGCCGAAGGTGCGTATCACACTGCCGTCGAAGGTATTCGGAATGCGTTGACCGAGGCGCTCGCCGACGCGCGCCGCCTCGAGCCGTACGCACAGCGCGACATCCTTGCCCTGCTCGCTGTTTCGGCCGAATGCGCGTGGCCGTCGAGCGACGCGGCGTGGTCGACGGTGGATCAACTGCTGTACCGAATCGAAGCGGCAACCGGCCCAGACGATTTCGTGAGTGTTCTGCCGCCAGAGGTGCACGAACTGTTCACCGGCCTCGCAACCGCGACCGACGCTGTGCGCGTCACCGACGCAGCCCGGAAACCGACACGCACCGCGGTCACCTCCGCTTTGCAGGAGTTCGACGCACAACTTGCGGCATCGGGCCAACATTTCCGGCTGAACTGGGATGCCGCCGACGGTCTTACGGTCGTTCGCGTCCAGGACGAACAAGGCATGTCGTCGATGGCCGATTTCGCAGCACGCATCGATCGCGCGCGGCGGGAACAGGAGTTGCTGCTCACCGATGCCGAACGGCGCATTCTCGAGGACGCGCTGTTGACCGGACTGGCGCAGCAGATCCACGAACGAACCGTCGACGCACGGGATCTCATCGCACGCATGGGGTCGGAGATGAAGCAGCGCCGGATGTCGTCGGGCAACACGATCGGCGTGCACTGGGTTCTCGCCGACTCCCTCGACGAGGATGCGCGCGCCGTGTGCAAGTTGCTCGACCGGGACGCGTCGGTCCTCAACGCCGACGAACTCTCGCGGATCCGTGCGCATTTCGCGTCCGAGATCCGCTCCGCCCGCGCGGCGCATCCGGAGCGCTCATATCCCGAAATCCTTTCGGCAACACTCGATTATCGGCAATGGCGGGTATTCTCGTTCACGCTCATCTCCGGCAGTGGCACCGAAGACCGCCTCACGGTCGCGCGGCACAGCGCGCTGTCCGGCGGCGAGCAGTCGGTCTCGCTGCATCTGCCACTTTTCGCCGCTGCCCACGTCATGCTGTCCTCCGCGGATCCGCATTCACCACGGTTGCTTGCCCTGGACGAGGCGTTTGCCGGCGTCGATGACAACGGTCGGAGCGAATTGCTCGGGCTCAGTGTGCAATTCGATCTCGACCTGTTCATGACCGGCTACGACCTGTGGATCACCTACGCGCACGTACCGGGCTGCGCGCACTACGACCTGGCGCACTCGACGGCCGAAAACACGGTCAGCGCAGCGCTATTGGTCTGGGACAGCGGAGAACTCCTGGCCGAGCACGACGGTTCCGACCTTGCCGCCGCGCTGGGTTCGCCTCTGCGCCGCCGCGTGCCGACTCCGGTCGAAGGCGGGTTGGAGTTCGACTGACCTGACCTCCGGTCGCTCGGTCGATTCAGCGAACAGGTACGCCCAGCAACGCGTCGACTGCGTCGGCAATCTGGCCGGGCGCGGCCGTGTCCGAACCACCGTAGTTCAATGCCTGCGTGGCCCAGCCATCCACCGCATCAAGAGCTTTGGGTGTGTCCAGATCGTCGGCGAGATGCTGGCGAAGGCGAGCGATCACGTCGTCGGCGACCGGTCCGGAAGGCAGTGCAGCGGCGTCGCGCCACAACGCCAACCGTTCCTGGGCGGTTTGCAGCACCTCGGCGGTCCAGGCGCGGTCCTGCCGATAGTGCTCGGCCAGCAGGCCGAGGCGAATGCCGCGTGGGTCTACCTGCTGGCACCGCAACTTCGAAACGAACACGAGGTTGCCCTTGCTCTTGGACATCTTCTCGCCGTTGAGGCCGATCATGCCGGTGTGCACGTAGTGCCGCGCGAAACGACGACCAGGAGAGATGCATTCGGCGTGTGCGGCCGAGTACTCGTGATGCGGGAAGATGAGATCGCTGCCGCCGCCCTGGACGTCGAAACCGGACCCGATCCGGTTCAAAGCAATTGCCGCACACTCGATATGCCAACCCGGACGGCCCGCACCGAATGGCGATGGCCACGAGGGTTCGCCGGGTCGTTGCGCTTTCCAGACCAATGCGTCGAGTGGATCACGCTTGCCCGCGCGCGTCGGATCGCCACCGCGTTCGGCGAACAGACGGTCCATGGTCTCGCGGTCGTAGCCGGACTCGTAGCCGAACTGCTCGGTCGCGTCGGCGCGGAAGTAGACATCGGGGAACTCGGCATCGTCGACCACGTAGACACTGCCGCTGGCCTGAAGTTTTTCGATGAACTCGACGACTTCGTTGATCGATTCGACCGCACCGATGTAGTCGCGCGGCGGCAGAACCCGCAACGCCTCCATGTCCTCACGGAACAGCGCCGTCTCGCGCATGCCGAGAACCATCCAGTCCTCGCCGTCACGGTCGGCACGCTCGAAGAGTGGGTCGTCGACGTCGGTCACGTTCTGTACGTAGTGCACGTCATGACCGGCGTCGCGCCAGATCCGGTTCACCAGATCGAAGGTCAGATAAGTCGCGGCATGGCCGAGATGCGTCGCGTCGTAGGGCGTGATCCCGCAGACGTACATGGTGGCTGTCTTGCCTGGCGTGACGGGTCGAACCTGCCGATCTGCGGTGTCGTACAACCGCAACGGCGGACCGACGCCGGGAACAGACGGGACGGCGACGTCGGACCAAGACTGCATGACACGAGCCTAGCGAACCGGCTGACCAGACCAGATCGAGGCAGTGTCTCGCCTCAGAAAGCCGGCCACGGAATCGGACGCGACGTGCGTGGTTGCGGCATGACGGGATGCTCGAGAAGTTCCCCGGCCCGCTTGCCGATCGCCGTGATCTCCCAGTCGGTGATATGCGCGGAAAGCTCGTCGGCGACGCGACCGTCGAGCCGCTGCGTGAAGTTGGCGATGTCCGCCATCAACCCGTCGGGGATCGGCTCGCCAGCCCACCCCCAGAGAACAGTGCGCAGTTTGAGGTCTTTGTGCAGGCAAATGCCGTGGTCCACGCCGTAGACCTGACCGTCGAGGCCCTCGAGCGCGTGCCCGCCTTTGCGGTCGGCGTTGTTCAGGATGACGTCGAGCACCGCCATTCGCTGCAGTCGCGGGTCGTCGGCGTGGACGAGGGCGACCTCGTCGCCGAGCTGGTCGTGCGCGCGCAATATTTCGCGGAAACCTTCAGGGATCGCGGCGGGCGGGCAGAGGTCGACGAGGTCCATGCGGTCGCCGTCGTCGGTGTGATTGTCGACGGTGTCGACCCAGCGCTGGACCATTCCTGGCCCGAACGGTCCGTCGCGCAGAATCGTTTCCGGAATCACGTCCCAACCCAGAGCGTCCGAAATCAGATACGACGCGACCTCACGACCGGCCAGTGTGCCGTCGGGAAAGTCCCAGAGCGGGCGTTCCCCGCGGACGGGCTTGTAGACGCAGCGCACGACCTCGGAACCGGACTTGGCCTCACACACAACGGTGACGTTGCTGGCCTCCACGACGCGACCGATGACGGACAGCTCGCCCGCGCAGAGAACTTCGCTGTCCGTCAATGTGGTCAGAGCTCTTCGCCGAACGTCTCGCCGCCGCCGAAGACCTGTCCGCGGCGGTAGCCGTTCGTCCGGACGCACATGTGGCCGTCGGGTGAGAGGGGCTCACCGCAGAGCGGGCAGGGCGGTCGCCCGGCGGCGATGACTCGTTCCGACCGCGCCGCAAACTGACGCGCCTGGACAGGGGTCAAGAAGACCCGCACTGCGTCCGGGCCTTCTTCGGCATCGTCGAGCACAACGGACTCGTCGAATTCACCTTCGGTGACAGCCAGCAGTTCGACGACCACGGCACCGGCCTCCGCATCCCAGCCGAGACCCATCGTGCCCACTCGAAATTCCGCATCCACCGGCATCACCAGCGGATTCGTATCGTCGACATCGGCTTCTTCCGGCGGAACATCTGTGCCGAATCTGCGGTGCACTTCGTCGAGCAGCATTCCCATTCGGTCGGCAAGTACCCGGACCTGCTGTTTCTCCAGCGAGACACTCACAATGCGTGCTTCGTGGACGGCCTGCAGGTAGAAGGATCTATCGCCCGGTTCGCCCACAGTCCCTGCGACGAATCGATCCGGGGTGCGAAATACGTGTATTGCGCGTGGCATTGCACCTCCTGAACTGGTCCGTAGCTACTGAGTACCCGATCCACCGTCGAAAGCTTGATTTTTATTATCCCCGACCTCGACGTTACTGACCTCGCCGCCGGGTATCGGTTCCGAAGCCGTACCCGTCGTGTCGGCGGCGCGCGGTTTCGCGAAGTTCGCGAGGGCACTGAGGTCCGCGCCGGTGTCGTTGAACCGCCACACGTACGGTGACGTCGCCGAATACCGGACCACGCTGATCGACGCCGGCTCCGCGACTATCCGCTGGAAGCCATCCAGGTGAATCCCCAGCGCATCCGCGAGAATCGACTTGATCACATCACCGTGGGTGCACGCGATCCACAGCACGTCGCGGTCGTGTTGGGCCACCAGACGCGCTTCGTGCTGCCTGATCGCTGCGACGGCACGGATTTGCACCTCTGCAAGTCCTTCGCCACCGGGAAAGAACGCCCCCGACGCGTGCCGCTGCACCACTTTCCAGAGCGGTTCCTTCAACAGGTCCTTGATCGCCTGACCCGTCCACTCGCCGTAATCGACCTCCGCCAATCGATCTTCGACCACCGGCGTGAGGCCGAGCTTCTCGGCGAGCGGTGCGACAGTCTGCTCACAACGCAGCAACGGCGACCGCACGACTGCGTCGATGGGCAGCTGGCTCAGCCGGTCTGCGATAACGAGAGCTTGCTCGCGTCCGCGCTCGGCCAGTTCGACTCCGGGCGCGCGACCCGCCAGCGTGTGCGACAGGTTCGACGTCGACACGCCGTGCCGAAGCAGGATCACGGTCATGGGACTAGGTTATGTCGCCGATACGACGCCGGTTGCGAGCAGGGCAAGGACACCCGCACCGAGGATGATGCGATAGCCGACGAACCAGTACAGCGAGTGGTCGACAACGAACTTCAACAACCACGCGATCGATGCATATCCCAGGACGAAAGCGACGATCGTTGCGACCAGCAGTTGCGGTCCGCTGGCGTTCAAGCCGTCACCCGCGGGCTCGAATGCATCGGGCAGGCTGAACAGCCCTGATGCGGTCACCGCAGGAATCGCCAGCAGGAACGAGAACCGGACCGCTGCCTCGCGTTCGAGGCCGAGGAACAGCCCCGCACTCGTCGTCGCACCGGATCGAGACACCCCGGGTACGAGCGCGAGACATTGCGCCAAGCCCATCGAGATGCCGTCACGACTCGTCAACTTCCCGATCGGGCGCTGTTTGCGGCCGAAACGCTCGGCGGCGGCGATCACGAGCGCGAACACGATGAGCATCGTGGCAATCAGCCAGAGATTGCGCGCACCGGTCCGGATCTGGTCCTTGAACAGGAATCCGAGCACTCCGATCGGGATCGTCGCGATGATCACGTACCAGCCCATCCGGTAGTCGAGATCGCGTTTCCCAGCGTCGAGCAAGCCACGGAACCAGGCCATCACGATGCGGGCGATGTCTCGTGCGAAGTAGACGAGCACGGCGGCTTCGGTGCCCAGTTGGGTTACCGCCGTGAAGGATGCGCCGGCGTCGTCACCGAAGAAGACCTCCGAAACAATGCGGAGATGACCGGACGACGAGATCGGCAGGAACTCCGTCAAACCCTGCACGATCCCGAGGACTATCGCCTGGATCCATGTCATCGACTCGACCATCAGCGAACCGCCCGCGCGCCCGAAATATGAGCGCGATCCCAATTACCCCAGCTAACTACGTGTTTCACGCTCGCGACCCTACCCGGCGTGCCCGTCCTGCCGCTCGGCGGCAAGCCGACTACGCTAGCGCGGTGATGAAGCAGGTAACAGTCGGGAACAGCGGTTTGCGCGTGTCGCGAATTGGCTTCGGGACGCTGACGTGGGGGCGCGAGACCGACGGTGACGAAGCTGCTGCCCAACTTTCCGCATTCGCCGAGGCCGGCGGCACGCTCGTCGACACCTCCCCCGCCTACAGCAGCGGGACCGCACAGCGCATTCTGGCCGAGTTGCTCGGCGATGTCGTGCCACGCGATGCACTCGTGCTGAGCGGCACGTCGGGGATCGACGCCACAGTCGCGGGCCTAGAACAGATCGATTGCTCACGACGCGCACTGCTGCACCATCTGGATCGCACGTTGCGCGAACTCGGCACCGATCACCTCGATGTCTGGCAGGTAGCTGCGTGGGACGACGAGACACCGGTCGACGAAGTCGCCGCAACACTCGAGTACGCGGTGGCGACCGGTCGTGCCCGATACGTCGGGGCCCGCGGCTTCGCAGGCTGGCAGCTCGCGACCATTGCGCAGACGGTAGGCACAGGCTTCGTCGTCGCCGAGTCGGCGTACTCGTTGCTGGACCGCTCGGCAGAATACGAATTGGTACCCGCCGCGCAGCACCACGGTGTCGGCCTCTTCGCCGACATGCCACTCGCCGGCGGCATCTTGACAGGTAAGTACCGGTCCGGGATTCCGGCCGACTCGCGCGGTGCCGACGAGAGCCGCGGGGAGGAGGTCCGCGGACATCTCACCGACCGCACAAATCGTGTCGTCGAGGCTGTCGTCACTGCCGCCGATGGACTCGGCACATCGCCGCTGGCCGTCGCACTCGCGTGGGCCCGGGATCGCGCGGGTGTGTGCAGCGCGATCGTCGGTGCGCGCGACAGCGCCCAGCTCACCGGGGTGCTCGCGGGCGAAGAACTCGAACTCCCCCGCGCCATCTCCTCAGCGCTCGACGACGTGAGCGCTTGAGTAGGTTGTACTCGTGACCCGCCGCCGACTCGCCGTAGTTCTGTGCACTCTCGCAGCTTTGACAGTCGCCGGGTGTTCGGCCGACGGTCCTGGCGGATCGGCGGAGCAAAAGGGCCATTCGACGGCCATCGTCGCCAACCTCGACCCCGAACCGATTGCCCCTAACCCGACGCCGCAGCTTCCGGTAACGGTGCGCGGATTCGACGGCACGGAGGTCACGGTTACCGACGTCAGTCGAATTGTCGCCATCGATCTCTATGGCACGCTCGCGCAGACGGTGTACGGGCTTGGCCTGGGTGACAACCTCGTCGGCCGCAGCACTGCCGCGAGCTTCCCCGCGGTGCAAGACGTTCCGAACGTCACTGCCGGCGGTCAGAGCGTCAACATCGAGGCGGTCGCAGCATTGCGGCCGACAGTGATCCTCACCGATGCCTCGATCGGCGACGCCACGCTCCGCGATCAACTGAAAGCTGTCAGCGGTGCAGTGGTCCTGTTCGACTCGAACCGTACGGTCGATGGTGTGGGTCCCTACATCGAATCGGTTGCGATCGCGCTCGGCGTACCGACGGAGGGTCGAAAGCTCGCCGAACGGACCACGCAGGAGATCGACGCTGCAATCGAAGGAATCGACAAGCCGGACAAGCCGATTCGGGTTGCATTCGTCTATCTGCGCGGGACGAGTGTTGCTTTTCTCGCCGGTCCCGGCTCAGGCGCAGATTCCTTGATCGCGGCGCTGGGTGCCGAGGACGCCGGCACCGCGTCCGGACTCACCAGCCAATTCGTACCGGTCAACAGCGAAGCGATGATCGCGGCGGCGCCCGACGTGTTCCTCACGATGTCAAAAGGCCTCGAGACGGTTGGCGGACCCGAGGGACTCGAGAAGTTACCCGGCGTCGGACAGACCCCGGCCGGTCGCAACCAGCGAGTCGTCGACATGGACGACGGCGCGATCCTGAGCTTCGGTCCAAGCACCGGCCATGTGCTCGCTGCCCTGGCTGACGCGATCTACCACCCGGCCGAATGACCCAGACGACGTCGAGGCGCACGCTGGTCGACACCAACAGAGCCATTGTCGTCATCGGAATACTTGTCGTACTGCTGCTCGCACTCACGATCGTGTCTGCGTGTGTCGGCCAGGTCCCGACATCACCGGCTGAAGTTCTCGGGAGCATCGCGCACCGCCTGCACCTCGATATCGGGCCGATGCCCGCGCACCCGGCCGGCGAAGACGTGCTTTGGTACGTGCGCTTCCCTCGGATCGTGTTGGCGATCGTGGTCGGCGGCGCATTGGGCTGCGCGGGAGCGCTGTTGCAGGGCATCTTCGCGAACCCGCTCGCCGAGCCCGGGGTCATCGGCGTATCGGCGGGGGCAGCGGTCGGCGCGAGCACAGTGATCGTCATCGGCGGCACATTCGTCGCCGGATGGTCGGTGGCAGCGGCGGCGTTCTGCGCCGGGCTCCTGACGACGTTGTTGGTGTATGCCCTGGCGAGGTCCGGCGGCAGGACCGAAGTCGTGACACTGGTCCTGACCGGAATAGCTGTGAATGCGTTCGCAGGCGGACTGATTGCCTATCTCACGTTCGTTGCAACCCCGACCGCCCGCGACCGCATCGTGTTCTGGCAGTTAGGCAGTCTGGCGAGCGCGACGTGGGAGTCCGTCGCGATCGTTACCCCGATGGCCGCAGTCGGAATCGCAGCGGCACTTGCGATTTCGTCCCGAATCGACCTTCTCGCCCTCGGCGAGAGTGTGGCGCGAAACCTCGGTGTCGATGTCGAGCGGCTGCGTCAGGTCGCGATCGTCATCGTGGCTCTGCTCGCAGCGGCGAGCGTCGCATTTACTGGAATCATCCTGTTCGTCGGACTGGTCGTACCGCATCTCATGCGAATGCTGGTCGGTCCCGCGCATCGAATCCTCATTCCCACCAGTACGCTCGCGGGCGCAATCGTGTTGCTGGCCGCCGACATCGGGGCCCGCACGCTCGTCGCCAACGCCGATCTGCCTCTCGGCATGTTGACGTCATTGGTCGGTGGACCGTTCTTCTTCTGGTTGTTGCGACGCACGAGGTCCGAGCAGGGAGGCTGGGCGTGATTCCGGCGGCGCTCTCGAGGCTCAAGGGCATGTTCGTGCGGCGCCTCGACGTTCCGACGGCGGCAGCACCGGGAACCGTGACGATGTCCGCCACGGGAGTGTCGGTCGACCGGCGTGGTCGGCGAGTGCTCGAGGAGATCGATTTCGACGTCGTCGCAGGCGAGATCGCAGCGCTGGTCGGCCCGAACGGCGCCGGGAAATCGACACTTCTGGCCGCACTATCGGGTGATCAACGGATTTCTTCCGGCTCGATTGCGTTGGATGGCGCGGAGTTACGGTCCTGGGCGCCGATCGAAATGGCGCAACGACGAGCAGTCCTCCCCCAGAGCCACACCGTAGGTTTCGCATTCACCGCCCGCCAGATCGTCGGGATGGGTCGGGCGCCGTGGCGCCGCACCCTCCTGCGTGACGAGGACGACCACGCCGTCTCGGCAGCGCTCGCGGCGTGCGACGCGCTGGAATACGCAGATCGACCGTTCCTGGCGTTGTCGGGTGGAGAGCGAGCGCGAGTCGCGTTGGCGCGCGTGCTGGCGCAGGGAACGGGAACCCTGTTACTCGACGAACCCACCGCCGCACTCGACCTCGCCCACCAAGAAGCAGTGATGCGACTGGTACGCAATCAAGCCGATGCCGGTGGGGCGATCGTCGTCGTATTGCACGACCTCGGACTCGCGGCGGCCTACGCCGACCGCGTCGCAGTCCTCGAGAACGGTCGCAAGGTGGCGGACGGTCCCCCGCGCGAAGTCTTGTCCGCCGACCTGTTGACCAAGGTCTACGGCCATCCCGTCGAAGTACTGGCTCACCCCGAAACCGGCGCGCAGTTGGTGTTACCGCGGCGCTGAGCGGGCCAGGACGGCGGGGGGGGGCACGGGCCCACTCGCCGAAGCCGACTCACATTGCCCTTGCCGAGCGGGCCACCACAGCGCGATTACACGCCCGCGCCCACCAGCAGAGCCCACTCGCCGCGCACTCGTCAGTCGACGTCGGCTGAGCGATCCCGAACTACAGCCGCCATCGCCCGTTCGATCTCCGCACTTAGATCTGCAGCGGTCGCTGGCTTTGCACTGATAACGGACCCGCGCTTCAGCAGATATCGCCCGTCCCCGGCGAAATCAATCCAATACGTGATGCGGCCTTTCTCGGTCCGCCAGTCGACGGCGGGCCCGGCGTACACCCGGACTTCGCCGGCACAGTCCCGCTGCCGGCCGAAGAATTGGCGGGCTTGGTCGGCGACAGAAATCTCGTTTGCAGGCACCAGATAGTTTCCGGAATTTTCCGCCAGGTCATTTCGATGAACGCGGACACCATTCAGCTTGCCGGCAGCTGTTGCAGGAAGCTCATTAACGATGTCACTCGCGACGATGTTCGCCGACCGCCTGCGTACGATCACATCCCCGCCTTCGCCCGGTTCGTCTTCGAATTGTGTTGCCAGGACGGCAGTTCCGCGACGGCTACCAGCGTGCATCCTGATTCGTGTCGTGAGGTTTGGCTCGTTGAATCCATATACCTCGATCCGCACGTCCGGGTCGAGAAGAACGTCGAATGCGTCGACCATTCGTTCATCGACGCGTGCCTCGAGACTCGCAGTGGCTTTCGCCCGCAACATTGCGCGTTGTTCGGGCGAATCGCCCGGGGGTTGGAATGTCAGCGGATATGGCAGCCGGTCCCGACCGCCGCGCTCACACATCACGGAGAATTCGAGCGGACTGAATCGCCATTCGCGAAGATTCACGCGCCGATCACCGGCGGAGCAACTTTACGAATCGGACCGATCAACTCGTTGCCGTTATCGACGTTTACGAGGTAAGAGGGAGTTTTGTGTTCGCTGTCGTCGTCGGCTTTATTGCGCCCCGCACCGGGTGCCACGCCACCTGGCATGCCATGCATACCTGATCGACCTGCTGCAACGCCGGGGGCAGACTTGGGGACTGGGACTGCCGGCGCCGCAGGCGTTCCGCGGCCGACGACTGGTCCGCCGTTCGTGCCGGATCGACCGCTTCCCGCCCGGTCTCCCGCGCCGCCGCCCGGCAGAATCCCGCCGTACTGACCGGAGGTCTTTTGATTGTTGTCTCCGTTTGCATTTCGGCCGAGCGGGTCTTCCAGCCAACTCTTCGGTGTCACGGCATCGTCGACAAACCCGCTGTTCGTCCGCGGGTTTACAGTTGCTTGGACTGTTGCGTCCGCTGGCAACAGGCCCGCCACTCCGGATTCGCCCGACTGGCCGTCCGAGCCGACGCCGGTCTGGTCGGTGGTCACCGAAGTGGCGCCACCGCCGTGTTCGGCGATCTGAGATCCGATGCTGCCGCCAGTCTGTCCGCCTTGGCCGGCCAGGTCGCCGCCGCCGCTCACGACCAGGTCATTGCTCGATCCGGCGACTGGATTGAAGGGTGGCGGAAGCAGGATTGTGGTGTTGTCGACGGTCTCGACGCCCGGGCGATACACCGTCGCCATGGCTGTGCGGGCTCGGTCCATGATCTCGGCGGCTTCGTGCTGAACTTCCTTCGCATCCCCGCCCCACTCAGGCCACCCAGCGCTGGGGTCGACATCGGTCACGGGCGGCGGTGGAACATTCAGTCGCGCGAATGCCAACTTGGCCTCGAAGACGTCGATGCCGTTCGCAGTCGTGGTCATGGCGGTCGGGAGGTCGGCGAATCCGGTCAGAAAGTCGGCAATTCCACTGGCGACCGCCTCCGCGGCCCGCCCGGTCCACTTGTCTTCCATCGCAGAGGTTGTCGCGGCTTGGAAGTCGGCTGCGGCGGTCGAAGCTGTAGTTGCGAGGTCGCGCCAAACGTTCGCGACTGCGTTCAGCCCGTTCGACGAGATCCCCGAGACACGGGCATACATATCGACATAGGGCATCGAGACGAAGTCTTCGGGAGTGACAATTGCGGGCGGGTCCGTTGTCCCTGCATATTGGCTTCGCAGCCGCTTATTCTCGCGAGCCAGATGCGAAAATTCGCGGCCCATGATTCCGGCGACGTCATCAGTAGACAATGATGCCCGCGTCCCGGGAACGGCATTCAACTCGTCGAAAGTGCTCATCTATCGAACACTCCCGTCACGCTGGAGAGCGCATCACCGATGGCTTCATCCACCTCAATTGTCGTCTTCACAGAATGCGACACGGTCTCGCTGATCAATCTGACGATGTCGATGTTCTGCTCGAGACGTTCGATCAATCCGCCTGGTCCGACTGCCTTGTCGACGAACTTGGCAGCCAATTCATTTGCAGAATCAAGGCCCCCGATGCCAACTATGTTGCCGAGGAAGGCAGCTTTCTCGCGCGCGATCTGAAGTTCCGAGACAAACGACTCGCAAGCGTCTTGAATTTCGGCCGCTATGGCGGGATCGAGGTTGAGCTCGCCCGAAGCCGCCTCCCGCGACAGCCGCCGCCAGTATTCGAGGGTCCCCTCGTCGGTCATTTCCGCCTTCCCGCGCTCGTCAATTTGGCAACTCGGGGTTCAAGTCATTGGCGTGGCGACGCAAAACTTTGCATGGATCATCCACCTTGTTCGCCGTGTACATAGAGCCCAGACGGAGCATGATGAGCTTCTCTTTGACTTCGAAGGCAATCAGACACGCGTCCCTTTTTACGTCTGGTGTACCGAAAAATTCGACTGCATTCCGTCCGGGTATTTCGACATCATGGAAGTCGGTAAGACTCGGGTTGGCTCGAACCTCTTCTATCGTGTGCTCGGCGACGGCGACAGTGAGGAAGTACCACGGTCCTTCCCAGGCGCAGAACTTCCAGCCAACGAAAGGCACACCGCCAAAGTCCTCAGTCTTCGTGTCCGGGTCGAGCCCCGTGTCGATCAGGGCCTGGTCGGAGATGTCGGTGCACGGGTTGAACGTCCCCGCGGGGACGTCGGTGGTCTGGGCCGACGAACTAGCGACCGACGTGACGGACGCCGGCGAACCGGTCACGCCCGAACCGCACGCGGCCACCGCGACCAGCAGCGCGGCACATGCCGCTACACCCAGAATTCGCACTCAGCTCCCCCAACAGACCGACGCTCATGTACTAGGACGCCACCGATACCCAATCGGTTCCCACCTGCCCCCGCGAAAGAATATCGGAGGTCAGCTTCGCTGTGCGGGTTGCCTGCGGTGCGAGCGGATCGGCGACCACCAACACCATTCGCCGAGGAGCTTCATGACGGACGGGACGAGCAGCATCCTGATCAGGGTCGCGTCTAGGACCAGCGCGGCAATCATGCCTACGGCAAGGCATTTCATGAGGACGAGATCCGACAGCGCGAATGCTCCCGTCACGACGATGAGAATCGACGCTGCCGCAGTAATGACACCGCCCGTGCGCGCGATGCCGAACCTGATCGATTCGGGGGTGTCAGCACCCTTGTCGTGCGCCTCCACCATTCGCGACATGAGAAAGACCTCGTAGTCGGTCGAAAGCCCGAAGATCACCGTGACGATGACGACCAGCACCGCGAACATTATTGGGCCAGGGGTGAATCCGAGCAGATCGGCCCCGTGGCCGTCGACGAATATCCACGTCAACATGCCAAGCGTCGCGCCGAGGCTCAGCGCACTGACCACGATCGCCTTCACTGCCAGCACCAGCGAACCGAATGCCGCGTACATCAACAGAATCGACGCAACTACGAGAATGGTGACGAGCAGGGGCAAGCGTTTGATCAGCCCCTGGATACTGTCGTATTCGAGCGCAGGAATTCCGGCTACGTACATGGTCACGCCGTCGGGTATGTCGATCTGCCGCAGCTGCGTGACCACCGAATCGGCGTTCGTCTTGTCGACCAATCCTGCACGCAGAACGTTGATTCCGTTGGTAGCCTCTTCGTCCTGCTCGAATGCACCGGTCAGTCCCGGCACTCCATTCGCCTGATAGGCGATATCGCTGAGTTGCTGGTTGTCGGCGCCCACGATGACCAACCGCAACGGTTCGGTTCGAATCTTGGGGAACAGATCGTCGAACTCTTCCTGCGCAACACGGGCCGGATCCGTTGGCGACAAATATCTTTCGCTGAGTCCCGCGAACTTCATGTCGCTGAACGGCACGATGAGGGCCAGCAGGATCAGAATGATCGGCACCGCCACCAGCACTGGCCGACGCATTGCCCACACGGCAAGTCGAGACCAGAATCCGGCGTCGATCTGCTCGGGAGTTTTGCTGCGCGAGAACCGCTTCCAACCCCACTTATCGATGTTCTTCCCCACTATCGCCAGCAATGCGGGCAAGACGGAAATGGACAACCCCGCCGCGAGGATGACCGACACGATCGCACCATAGGGCACAGACTTGAGCACGCCGTGCGGATAGATCAGCAGACCGCCCAGGCAAACGATGATGATCGACGCGGAGAAAACAACCGTCCGGCCGGCACTCGCGACAGAAATCGTCACTGCTTCCTCGACGGACCGGCCCCGTGCCATCTCTTCTCGGAAACGCGTGACGATGAACAGTCCGTAGTCGATCGCCAACCCGAGACTGACCAGCGTCACAACGGCACTCGCGAAGGCGTTGACGTCGACGAAGAACGTTTCTAGCCGCATCAGGCCTTGCGACGCGACGATCGTCATCCCGCCGATCAGCACAGGCAGGAAGGCAGCAATCACCCCGCCGAACACGAAGTACAACAGGATCGCGACCAACGGCATCGCGATCACTTCGGCCCGGCGAATGTCTCGCTGCATTCCGTCGTTCAAGGCATCGACGACAGGCTGGACGCCCGCGAGCTGCAAGTCGAGTCCTTCGATCGCCAGCTTGCCTTCGATGCCGTTGTAGTCCTCCAGCGTCTGCGACCCCTCGCTGCGCAATCCGATGCTCGCGAACGCCTGGTTGGGACCATTACCCATGAACGACGTCAGCGTCGAATCCCAGTAGCTGTCGATCTTGAGAATGCGGTCCTTCTCCTCGACGAGCAAGTTCGCGAACAGTGCGCGAGCGCGGTCGCGGATAACGGGGTCGTCGACGGTCGTTCCGGCGGGTGCTGTGTACAGCGCAATGACGTCTCCGTCGGTCTCCCTACCGAACGTCGAGTCGGCTAGCTTCGACCCGGCGACCGACTCGCTCGTTTCGTCGAACCAGCCCTCTTGACTCAGCTTCTTGGCCAGATCGAGCCCGTACAGCCCGGATATCGCAACCAGGACCAGCGACACGACGATGATCCGGTATCGCGCCCGGTAGACGAAGCTCCCCCATCCCGCGAAGATTCTTGTCACGACGTCCGGGACTATCCGCAGACTTCGGTGTGATAGTTCGCCTGTCCCAGGAGGAGGGCGCAGACGTCCTCACGCGTGATTTTCCAGCGTCCGTCGATCGCTTTGAAATGCACGACAGCCGTCTTGATGTCGGTGCCGTCGCCAGTCTTGTCGAGCCTGAATGTTGCACTGATCGTGCCGTCACGGTTGTCGAGAACCGGATCGACGACCTCGAACTTCGCTCCCGGGTTCTCCTGCACCGCGTTCTGGAAATCGCCGAGGTAGGGCCGGAAGGCTTCACCGTCTTCGATCACGGCGAGGCGTTCGTCGTCGGGAACATCGCCGAGTGCAAGCCCGATCAGCATCGTGTCGAGTTGCCCGGCCGACGGCACGGGCGGATAGGTCACGGCAGTCGTCGAACGGATGTAGGTGGGGTTGTCACTGATATTGGAGGAGCAGCCAACGACCGCAAACAGCAACATTGCGGCGATCGCAACCTTTTTCGTCAAATCCGGCACAACACCATAGTGACCTAGATCGCGTCGATAACCGAACTGATGCGGCTCAGGAACGCCCTGACCGTTGCGGACTCGCTGACGACCGACCGCTCGACAGGCTCGGCGGAGGTAACGAGATCGCGGACCATCCCGACGATGCTGCGCTCGTCGCCCAGATCGATATCGGTCACAGACCCGTCTGCGAGAGCAACGATGTCTTCCTGATCAGGGACGGTGTGGTCCAAATCTTGGCGGTACACCTCTACTCGCAACGTCCGCCGCACAACGCGGAAAGCGTACGGCCGACCGTCCGCATCTCGGCCGAATCCATGGGCAAAAGGACCGACAGTGATGTCCTCGACCGTGAACGCGTGCGTGTCATTGGTATCCAAGCGGACTCCTCGACCGTTTTACCCAACCTGAGTCATCGATCGTCGACCACGTTAACCCCAAAACGGGGCGATTGTTACTGGTTCCCACGAACACCCATGCACGCAGTCCAACCCCCGACATGGTCAGATATCGGTACACACAATCCGCGAATCACTAGGAGGTACGGGTGCCTTTCCCCGTTTCGCGTGGATTCGCCGCCACTGCGGGCGCTGCGTTGTTGCTGCTCACAGGGTGTTCCTCCGACTCGGACAGCAACGATCTGGCGACCATCGAGCCGGCTGTCGCGGCGCAGTCGCCGGCACCTCGAGTCGCGCCCGCGGGAGACGTTGCACCCCTGCCAAGCCCTGTAACCGGGGTCACTTTCGACGCGGAAAGCGGCCTACTAGCCACGCTGTTGACGGACAACATCGTGCTCCTGATCAATCCGCGCGACGCCCAGGCGACCCCGAAAACGGTCGCGCTGGCGGCACGCGCCAACGAGATCGGCCCCGGCAAGCCCGGCGAAGTTCTCGTCGCGGGCGACCGCACGGTTTCACGTATCGATCTGAAGACTGCAGCGCGCACCGATCTTGCGGTGGACGGCGATGCCCTCAGCGCCGCGCAACTCGCCGACGGCCGGGTTGCCGCCGGACGTGCCGATGGCCGCACCGAAGTCTTCGACGGGAACGGTTCGACCGAGACGATCGATGGCCTCGCGTCGGTCGACGGTCTGGCGACCGTCCACGATTCGCTCGCCGCCGTCGATCGCCGGCAGACGTCTCTGACCCTCTACGACGTCGATGCCGGCGATATCGATCTCGCGTTGCGAGCCGGCGAGGGCGCTACCAACCTGGTTGCCGACCATTTCGGTCGTATTCTGGTCACCGACACGACTGGCGGCGAGCTGCTGGTCTACACATCGGATCCGCTACTGCTCCGCCAGCGCTACCCAGTAGGCTCATCGCCCTACGCTATTGCGTACGACGACAAGGCCGAGCTGGTGTGGGTGACGTTGACGTCGACCAACGAAGTCGTTGGATACGACCTCTCATCGGGTATCCCAGTCGAAGTGAAGCGATTTCCGACGGTGAGACAGCCCAACTCGCTAGCCGTCGACAGCGCAGGTGGTCGGTTGTTCGTCGGCTCGGCCACGGGTGACGGAGTTCAGACGATCGGATTGCAGGGATTCGGAGGTCGGTAGGTGCAGAAGCGCAGCAGCAGGCTGTCTCCGAACTGGGATCTGACGCCGGAGGAGAGAGATGACTACGAGTACGTGCCGCTGCGCTTGCCACCGGACGTCAGCCGAGTGAGCGCTTCGATGCGAATTGCGATTCAAGCCGAGTTCGGCGGTTGGGAGTTGTCCCGGGTGCGTTTGTACAACGACGGCAGTCGCAGGGTGCTGCTGAAACGCCGCAAGACCGAACGTCCGATCCCCGAACCGGGGATCTGAGCCGCGCATGTACGGACTCCTTCTGCGGTTGATGTTCCTCGTTCCACCCGAACGCATCCACCACCTCGTCTTTGCGCTCATGCGACTCAGCGCTCGTATCCCACCACTGCGCGCCCTCCTGACAAAGCTGCTCGTTGTCGACGATCCGGTGCTCCACACCCACGCATTCGGCGTGGACTTCCCTGCCCCACTCGGACTGGCCGCCGGATTCGACAAAGACGCCGCGGGCGTCGACGCCTGGGGCCCGCTCGGCTTCGGATATGCCGAGGTCGGGACCGTCACCGCACGCGCGCAGCCGGGTAACCCCTCACCGCGGCTGTTTCGGCTACCCGACGACCGCGCCCTGATCAACCGCATGGGGTTCAACAACCATGGCGCAGGCAACGCGGCCAACAATTTGCGTCGCCGTCGTGCCGGCATTCCGGTCGGAGCCAATATCGGCAAGACGAAGGTTGTCGCAGCAGAAGACGCTCCCCGCGACTACACCGAGAGCGCACGTCTGCTCGGCCCGCTCGCTGACTTCGTCGTCGTCAACGTCAGCTCGCCGAACACGCCCGGCCTGCGCGATCTACAGGCGGTCGAATCACTGCGACCGCTGCTGCAGGCCGTTCAGAACGCCGTTGCGGTGCCGGTGCTGGTGAAGATCGCACCGGACCTGTCCAACGAGGACGTCGATGCGGTCGCCGACCTCGCCGTCGAACTCGGGCTGGCCGGAATCGTTGCAACCAACACCACGATCAGTCGAGCCGGCCTGCGAACCGGCAAGGATCTGATCGACGAAATGGGTGCGGGCGGCCTGTCGGGAGCGCCCGTCGCCGACCGGTCCCTAGAGGTCCTGCGACGTCTGCACGCTCGCGTCGGCGGTCAGCTGACGCTGATCTCCGTCGGCGGAATCGAGACGGTGGACCAGGCGTGGGAGCGCGTCCTCGCGGGTGCGGCGCTGCTGCAGGGGTACACGGGGTTCATCTACGGCGGACCGTTCTGGACCAGAAAGATCCACCGCGGGCTGGCTCGCAAACTCCGCGACGGCGGCTACAACAACATTGCCGAAGCCGTCGGCGCGGAGTCCGTGAACCGCTGACCGCTACTTCTGTTCGTGCGTTCCAACGATGTAGGCGCGCGCAATTGCATGCATGAAGAGGTTGAAGCCGACGACGGCACCCTTCGCGTCGGCCTCGAGGTCGAGAGTGTCGACGTCGAGTGCGTGTACGGCGACGAAGTAGCGGTGAGGGCCGTGTCCGGCAGGCGGGTAGGCGCCGACGTACTGGGTGTGCGAGTGGTCGCCTTCCACCGTGAGCGCCGTACTGGGCAGGCCCGTGCCGCCGGCATCGCCCGCGCCCGACACGAGCGTCGTTGTCGAAGCGGGAATGTTGACGACGATCCAGTGCCAGAATCCCGAGGCGGTCGGCGCGTCGGGATCGTAGACCGTGACGGCGAAACTCTTTGTCTCCTCCGGGAATCCGGACCACGACAGCTGCGGCGAGATGTCGTGACCACCCGCACCCATGATGCCGCTGACCTGCTCGAGCTTGAGCGGCTCGCCGTCGGTGATGTCCTCTGACGTGAGGTCGAAGGTCGGGAGCTTCGGGAGTGCGTCGTACGGGTTGTACGCCATGAGCGTCCTTTCAGAGTGGATCAGCTGTGCAGAAGAAAGTGTTCGAGAACTTTGGTGCCGAACTCCAACGCAGAAACGGGTACCCGCTCGTCGACGCCATGGAACAAGGATGCAAAGTCGAGTTCTGGCGGCAACTGCAGCGGCGCGAACCCGAAACAGCGAATACCCAAGCGGGCGAATGCTTTTGCGTCGGTACCGCCAGACAACATATACGGGACGGGTCGCCCGTCCGGGTCGTACGCGAGGATCGCTTCGTTCATCGCGTCGACGAGATGACCGTCGAACGTCGTCTCGTAAGGTTCGAGTTTGGTGATCCATTCGCGCTCGACGTTCGGACCGATCAATTCGTCGACTTCGCGCTCGAAAGCCTCCTGTCGACCAGGGACGACCCGGCAGTCGACGACGGCCTCGGCAGTCTGTGGGATGACGTTCGCTTTGTAGCCCGCTTTGAGCATCGTCGGGTTCGCAGTGTCGCGCAGGGTCGCGCCGAGGATGCGCGAGATGCTGCCCAATTTCGCCAAGGTGCCGTCCAGGTCGGGCGATTTCGGGTCGAAGTCCAGTCCGGTCTCCTCCCCCACGGCCGTCAAGAACTCGGCGACGGAGTCCGAGATCACAAGCGGAAAGGTATGACGGCCAAGGCGCGCGACTGCCTCAGCGACATTCGTAACGGCGTTGTCCTCGTGGAGGAACGATCCGTGGCCCGCTTTCGCTTTGGCGGTCAGGCGCATCCACGCCAAGCTCTTTTCGGCCGTCTCGACCAAATACAGGCGCCGTTCCCCGCCCTCTCGGGTTGGCACCGTCAACGAGAACCCGCCGACCTCCCCGACTGCTTCGGTGACACCCTCGAACAGGTCGGGCCGGTTGTCGACGAGCCAGTGCGATCCGTACTTGCCGCCCGCCTCTTCGTCGGCGAGAAACGCGAACACGAGTTCCCGAGGCGGAACGGTCCCGTCCACCTTGAACTGCCGGGCGAGCGCGAGCGCCATCCCGACCATGTCTTTCATGTCGATGGCACCGCGTCCCCATACATAACCGTCCTCGATCGCGCCCGAGAACGGATGGACGCTCCAGTCCGCCGGCTCGGCCGGCACGACATCGAGGTGCCCGTGCACGAGCAGAGCGCCACGATCGGTCGAACTACCAGGGAGGCGTGCAAACACGTTTCCCCTACCGGGAGCACCGGATTCGATGTACTCGGTTTCGTATCCAACCTCCTCGAGCAGGCCTGCAACCCACTCGGCGCATTCGCGTTCGCCCTTGGTCGTTTCGAGTTCGCCCGTGTTCGACGTATCGAATCGAATCAGGCGACTGACGAGATCTACGACCTCGTTCACCGCGCGTCCGCTGGATCCCTGCGCTTGCTCGTCCGAGTTGGTCGCCACCGGTCTTTCCTACCACCACCCAGCGACAGATGTGCTGATCACGGGGCGGATTTTGGCTGCGCGACCAAATCGGATAACCTTGCTCAGCGCGCACGAAGTGAGCGCAAGAAGTTGCGAAGCGCACGGTGCAGAGCAACGGAAGTCCGAGTGGCGGAATGGCAGACGCGCTAGCTTGAGGTGCTAGTGCCCTATTAACGGGCGTGGGGGTTCAAGTCCCCCCTCGGACACGCACGCTAGTTACACGCGGTTCGGCTTTGACACGCACTGCGTGATCGAAGTGGAAATATCGCATCTGGAGGCGTAACGCCTTGTAGAGCGCGGCCTGGTCCTCCGGATCTCCATCTCGAAGCACTTCGGCGATATCCCCAAGCGAGTCGATCAACCTGTCGACGTCCGATGCTGTCAGTCTTGGACCCTTGGCAATGCCTTTCAACTCCGCAAGGGCAGCGGCACGGTCCGCTTGTGCAGCATTCATTGCCTCCGCGAGCGCCACGGGGTCAACTCCAGCTTCGATCGCCTTGCTATGCCGACGCAGTCGAGACTCGGCATCCGAAAGCCGTTGACGCACAAGTTCTCCCCTGAGTTCATCGGCCGACGCGTGTTGAGCTCCGAGCAGCGCTGCAACAGTGCTCTCACGATTTTGATCGTCGAAACAGACGGCAATCCACGCATTGAGCGGGCCAATCACATGGTCCTCACGGAGATTCATCGTTTTGGGATGGTTCGCGAGCGCAGGTGACCCGGGAGCGATCGTTCGAGCGAGGCAGCGGTAATAGACACCCGCCCGGATGGGTGCGGCGAACATCTTCCGACCACAAAGGTCGCACCGAATAAGGCTACGAAGCAGATACGGCCGATTCGGCGTGGCGCGTTCTACCGTCCGCTCGAGCCTCGCTTGTCCCTCAAGGCCGCCATTGGCCCGCGCGCGGCGGATCAGCTGGGTCTCGGTGAATTCCTGAACCGAGACGATTGCTGGATGAGCTGGATTCCGGGATCGCACAACCCGTTCCCGCGGGGACTTGCGAAAGCGCACAACATGTCCGGAGGCGACATCGTCGGGGTCAAGGAGCATCTCCTGCTTGAACCAGCGACCGAAGAACGCGTATCCCGTGTAGCGAGGATTCTCGAGGATTGATCGGATTGTTGATGGCTGCGATCCATCGGCGAGACGATGCCGGTTTTGGTCGGGCCGCCGTGCGGACGGACACAAAATTCCGTCGCGATTCAAGCGGGCAGCAATTGCGCGATCGCCGGCGCCATCGAGATAGTCGGCAAAGATGCGCCGAACGACGTCGGCGGACGCATCATCGATCGCCAAGACCCTTAGCCTGTAGCCCTCAGCAGCCTTGCGGGGATTTGGATGAGTTCCGCTGTCTATGACGATGTAGCCGTATGGCGCTCTACCACCCTGATGTCGCCCTTCGTTGACGACCTGCGCGTCCATTGCCGCACCGACCCTCGCTTGAACGTGCTGGCGCTCTGACTCGCTCATACCACCCAGCACGCTCATCAACATCTTGTGCGACGGATTGCGGGCCTCGAACCTTCCCCCGAGTTCCGGAACCCACAAGTCCACGCCATCTGCAGCGAACTTTGGGGCGATCAGCGAGAACTGGTTTCCGAACCAGCATCTCGTGCCTTCTCCGACGACGAGCGCATCCCAGCCGCGGTCTGGATTCTTCAGGTCCGCGAGGACCCGCCTGCCTTCGTCTCGACGCTCCCACGGCACTGGGCGAGATTGCCCCACATCGAAGAACTCCGTGACGACCTTCCCGCCGAGCGGCTCCACAAACTTGCGCGCGTTTCCGAGCTGCCAGCCGAGGGACGTCTCCGGGTCCTGGTTATCTTCGGTCGAGCATCATCCGTAGAACGCAATCGGGCCGATACCCTCGTCCGGAACGTCGACCGCTTCGACGCCCAGCAGCTCGTCAAGTGTCGCCCAATCATTTCCCTCGTCCACACCCGTCATCCTCGCACTATGCCGCAGCCGTGCGCTGTTGTTCGGCCCGCCGCAGAATTCGCAGAAGCAGTTGAGCTGCAGTTGGATTCAACGACGGCGGCTCTCCGGACAGCGCACGACGACCTCGCGAGACACGCTCGAAGTCAAGGTCTCGACACTGCTCGCTCGATCTTGTTGCACTGCCCTGCCCCCTAAGCATTTCGATGTATGGACAAGTCCATCTCGTCATGCCCAGGAACGGAAGTCGACGCCTGTGAACCCCACAGGGCGTTAACTGATTCGAACCGATGGCCGCGCCGTCCACTGTTGGACGATCACACGTGGTCAGACGGCGCGCCGCCGACACCAGGCGCGTCGGCGATCTAACCGTCGTTCCCCGCATACGTTTTCACTGCCGAACCTTGTTCTGGTCCGGAGGACCACCGGGGCAACGGCCTGGTCGTCGAAGTTCACGCACTTTGTTGCGAATGGCTACGACGGCTCCATTTCGGCCGTTGACCCAACTGAGTCATTGACTTCTACCTCTGGCGGCAGCAGCAGCCTTTCTACTGCGTGGACACCGCAGGCGAATGGTTGGGCAAAGCGTTCTTCGCCAACTGCCAACTCACCAACTCGGGGACAAGTCCGTCTCGCCGGTTCGCGCGTCAATATCGAACGCCCCCAATTCGACGAGGCCGCGAACTGAATGCTGGGGCGGTGATCAGACTCAAACAAACTGTCGCACAGCAGGATCGAGGAATGTCACTTCGCTGACAGACGCCACCGTCGGGGGCGCGCTGTTTCACCCGATCACCGGTCTCCACGTGGCCGGGGCGACGTGCGGCGACGCCACAGCTGTCCCGAGGGAAATGCGCCCAGAGAGTCGCTGCGTTCCGCACGCCCCACCTCCGAAAGGTCGTCGTGTGTATACGAATCCGACGACGGAGATCTAGATTTGCAGCAGCAGGGCGGCGGAACACAACGGTATCGGCGAGAGCCGCGCCGATGACGACTCGGATATCCTCTACCCCGGAGAAAGTCTCAACTTCCGGGTTCGTGCACTAGCGGTCAGGGCGTCATGCGGCCGTGTTCGGGAGTCTGGCGGCGGGAACGTTGGCCAACCGCACCTGGCCGCGGGCGACCAGCTTGCCGGTCTCGACGCTTGTGATGGATACCTGCCACAGTTGCTGACTACGTCCTTGTTGGATCGGTTCGGCCGAAATCAAAACGGTGCCGCCGGTGATCGGACGCAGGAAGTCGGTGCTGTTGGCCACCCCGACCGCGACTTGACCCCGATCGGCAACCGCGGCCACCGCGCCTACTGTCGCCGCGGTTTCGACCACCGTGGTGTAGACGCCGCCGTGCACCACACTCCAAGGGGTGTGGTGTGCCGGGCCGAGCTGCAGTTCCCCGCGCACTCGAGTCGGCGTGATCTCAGTGAGGATCAGGCCGACCGCCGTCAGGAACGCGCCAGGCACGGTCGGGTCGGGCGTAGCCGTCCCGTCAGCGTCCGCCGACGGCTGTGTTGTCTGCTGGGTCATGGACTTGCTCCAATTCTTTTGCTCGAACGCACGTGGGACGTCGTGCTCATTCCAGGACCGATCCCGAGGGCGACCAGGCCGGGCTGTCGACCGCGGAGTACTCGGCTCCCTGGCCGTCGAGACGCACCATCCGCTGGTTCGACCACTCGAGCACCATCGCTGCGTCCAGCGGCGGCACGAAGGCGTTGTTGACCAGGGTGTACTCGGCAGCGAGGCGGCCGACCGGGGCAATGGCGCCGAAATCGACACGGCCGTTGATGTACAGGTCGTCGCGGATGTAGAAGGCAACGACGTCGCCGATCACGAGGTTGCTCAGGCCGTCCGGCGACGGGACGATTGTGAACACCTTGCATTCCAGCGCTAACGGAGCACCTTTGATGCGAGGAGGTTTCACGAACGCGGACGGCTCCTTCTCCACGCCCACGGCATCGAACTCGTCGACGTCGGGCTCGAACTCGATGGCACTGCGGTGCAACGCGGAGACCTGCGGCAGGGTCGCCAAGTTGGTGACGAACTCGCCGGTGTCGCGGATGTTGACCAGGCTGTCCTTGAGCGTTGCGCCGTCAGACCGCGGCTGAATCGACAGCGACACCCGCGGCGGCTTGCGCCCCACACACGTGAAGAACGAGATCGGAGCGAGGTTCCCGATCCCTGCGGCCGATAGCGTGCTCACCCACGCGATAGGTCGGGGGATGATGCTGCCGATCAACAGCTTGTACGCGGACGTCGCATCGAGATCCTGAGAGTCGATCAACATAGGGTGGAACCTTCCTGCGGCCGCTCGATACCGCCGTCGCGAGATAGAAACTCTGTGAGAAGCGCAGCCACCCGGGTGGGCGCCTCGCGGGGAGCCAGGTGCGCTACGCGCTCCAGCACCGCCAATTTCGCGCCGGCTATGCCATTGGCCAATTCTTCGGAGTGGGGACGCGCCGGCAACGCCTTGTCATCCGCGCCGGCGATCACGAGGGTCGGTGCGGTGATCTGGTCGAGGTCATCGACGACTGTGCCGCGCTCGACCAGCACCGACCGCATGGCTCTCGAGAGTCCAGCGGCATCGAGGTCGTTGACCTTGGTCGCCATGTCAGCCACGAACCCAGGATGAATGCGGCGTGTGTGGGCGCTGAGCATGCCAGCCACGACCAATCGACCCGGCCCGCCCGGAACTCCGACTCGGACAAGGGCTGAGTTGAGCCGGTCTCGCTGACGTTCGGCGAAAGACATCCCGCGCGCGCTGGTGTTGGACAGAACCAGAGCGGTCACGCGCTGTGGCGCGGCGAGAGCGACCCGCAGCGCGACGAACCCGCCCCACGACAACCCGAGAATGGCCGCCCGCTCCACTTCCAAGGCATCAAGAATGTCGAGGGCCGCCTCGGCGCACTCCTCCATCGTGAACCGCCTCGGCGACGGACGGCTGCTGCCGGTACCAGGAGGATCGACCAACACCGTCCGCCAGCCCCGACTGTGCAAACCCGCCAGCTGAGCACCCCAGCTGGTCTCGCCGTCGCTGAACAAGCTGGGCCACAGCAGCGCTACCAGACCGCCGGACGGGCCCGCGTCCTGTACGTGTAGCGAGCCGAGGTTTGTCAGCACGAAAACACTGCGAGCGGCTGCGGTCACAGGTAACGCTCCCACCACGCCAGCGCAGCTTTGCTGCCCTGCTCGTAGCCGTCGAAGTAGATGCCGTAATGCGTTATGCCGGCGATCACTTCGTGATCGACCACCCCGCCGGGAATGGTCCGCAAAATCTCCGCCGCTCGGCCCCCATTGTCGGCGACGGGAAACATCTCCTCCTCGCCCGCGTCGCGAATCAGCGTGGGCACCCGAAGCCGCTCGACCTGCGCCATCGGATTGAAGTGCGCTAACGCCGCAAGGTGGGGAGTTCCCGCCAGGTTCGGCCACGGGTCGACGCCCTGCGGAATCGGCGCAGCGTCGCCACGCGCCGCGTCGATCGCACGCTGCCGGGCGTAGTCGGCGACGGGTCCACTCAGTGGAGCGATAGCCGGGACTTGTAAAGCCAGGGCCTTGACCCGGTCGTCGTGAGCCGCCTGATAAACGGCGACACCGCCGCCGAAGCTGGTGGCCCACAGGCCAATCCGTGCCGGGTCGACGTTGGGCTCCCCCTCGATGTAGTCCACCGCCGCGCGCACATTTGTCGCCCAGGCGAACGGGTCGACGAGATCGCGGATGAATCGAACGCGCGTGAGCGCCTCTTTTGCGTCGTCCATCCCAGGCGCGTCACCGACCAGCTGCAGCGGCGAGGCCGACGCGAACCAGCTTCCCTGCGTGAATGTCAGAGTGATCATGCCAGCGGCGGCGAACAACGCCGCGTACCGCTCGGCGGTGAGCTTGCTGCCGCCCCAGCCGTGACACAGCACGACCGCGGGCAGGGCCGCATCAGGGGCGATCGTCGACGGGCGGTACACGTCCGCGTCGAGCGCGATCCCAGTGTTACTCCAGACCGTGACCTGCTTGCGCTCGACGCCGTCGGGCATGACCAGCGGTGGGTAGACCGGTTCAGCCATGGCTGACGACCTCCCCGGACAGGCCGCGGGGCCAGACTTCGTCGAGGCTGTCCTTATCGGTGGCCGTCGCATGAATGCCGACAACGCGCCAACCTTGGTCGGACCTGGCCACCTCGAAATGCGTGCCCCAGCGCTGGATCTCGACGTCGTCGGCACGACGCCGGGACCAAATGACCTCGATCGCGGCGCCCACCGTGCTGTAGACGAAGACGCGACGATCCGGCACGACGGTGTGGCTGTATCCGGACTCGCGCAGGGGCGCGTAGTTCAACTCCAGGAAGCCGAGCACGCTGGCGTCATCGAGACACCAGAACGACTGCTCCAATCCAGTGACGTGCATCGGCGTGCCCCAGTACTGGTGAATGAACTCGGGACCCTCCGCTCCGCCTGCGGCTGCGACCCAGCGCGGCAGGTAGTCTTCGAAAAACCACCCCGTCACCTCAGCGCGGGTGGTTGCGATTCGATCATCAGTCATTGCAACAAATCCTTTCTGATGGCCTCAGTGGCCGGTGAACTCGAGATCGGGACGAGCGATACCTGCTGCGTCAGCGTCGACCGCTGACGCGACGCCGTTCTTCGCGTCAGCGGTGCGGATCAGCTTCGCGGCCAGCTCGGGAATGAGGGCGTCGGCGGCTTTCACCCCACCGTTGGCCCAGGCGTTGAGCAGCGTTTTGTGTGTCGCGTGGGCGCGCGTAGCGCCGCAAGCGAGCCTGGCGGCCCATTGCGCAGTGACCGCGGCGAGCTCGGCATCAGGAACAACCTCGGCAACGACTCCTGCGGCGAATGCGTCGGCGGCCGACACCCTCTCCGACGTCAGCGCCCACCGGGCCGCGCGGCTTCGACCCGCGCGCTCCGCGACACGCTGGACACCGCCCAGGAGCGTGAACATGCCCAGCGCCGCTTCCGTATGACAGAACTTGGCTGACTCGGCCGCGACGATGACGTCTGCCCGCAGTGCGATCTCGAAGCCGCCGCCAAAGCAGTTGCCGTGCACTGCAGCGATGACCGGGAACGGCAGCTGCTCAAACGCATTCGTGATCTGCAAGCCCACGCCGAACAACGCGACCGTCTGCTCGGGATCGGTCATGTCCCAGCCCGCGATCTCGCCGCCGAACGAAAAGTTGTCGCCCTCGGCGCGGATCACGAGCACCCGCACGCTGTCATCGTCTTTGAGCTGCTCGACAGAGCCGGCGAAGCCCATCATCAGCTCGGTGTTGAGCCGGTTCTGCGGCGGGTTGTTCAGAGTGAACGTCGCAACGCCTGCCTCTGTTGATACTTCGAAAGCCATGGGGAACTCCTCCTCCGTACCGGCGGCGTTCGCGTCGGTCCTTTACATTAAAGGAACCCATTGGTTCCTTTGTCAAGGCCCACTTTCGTCGATCCGAAGCGCTGTGGGAGGTTTGGTCCGTGACATCGGAGAAACGAGCCGACTCGGAGCGGCCGCAGCCGCGTGCAGTGAGCCCCGGTCGACCACCGAAATCGGCGGTCGCCGCGCTACAGCGGCAGATCCTTCGTGTCGCCGGAGCCGAGTTCCTGAGTCGGGGGTACGCCGAGGCCAACATGTCCCGAATTGCTAGTGACGCAGGAGTTTCGAAGAAGACGATCTACGCGCGGTATCCCAGCAAGGACGAACTGCTGGTCGCCGTGACGAGTGATCTCGCGACGCGTTCGTATCAGCGAGTCATCGCAGCAATGTCCGCCTCCGACGGCGACCCAGAGCACGTACTGACCAGCTTCGGCACCCAGGTGGCAGAGGCCTGGGCATCTCCCGAGGAGGTCGGCGTGTATCGGTTGATCGTGTCCGAGGCGCCGCGCTTCCCGCAACTTGCGTCGATCTACCGCGACACGATGGACCTCTTCCGCGTGACGCTGGCCGAGTACCTAAAAGAGCAGTGTGCCGCCGGGACCCTGGAAATCGCCGATACGGACGTGGCATCACGCCAGTTCGGGATGCTCGTTTACGGCGAGATCCGCGAGAAGGGGCTGCTCGGCGAACCGGTGACCAACGACGAGTTGGCCTCGGCCGTCAAGCGAGCTGTCAAGTTGTTCCTGACCGGCTACGCAACGATGCGGCGGTAAGCCGACGACCGCCCACCACTCCACAAGCTCGTAACGGAATCGGCCTGCTTTGCGGGTCAAGCCGTCTGGGCGACGCCTGCCGGACCATCCCTGGCGTCCGGCGAATCCGCGGGACCGATCAGCGGTGAGCATTTGCCGGACAACGGATCAATTCCGCAATTGGTGGTAGCAGCTCTGCAACGCAGCTTCGAAAAGGCAATTAACGTCTGGGGTCTGCGGTATCGGGCGAAGGTATGTGGTGAACCGCGATGAAACCCTTAGTCCGCGACGTGCCGATCGCCCGAAGGTTTGGTTACCCCACACATCACTCTTGGCGTTCCGCGACGAGGCGAGCGGCTTCGAATACTCGACCGACGGTGGCGTAATTGCTGCCGATCCGTTTGGGGATGGTGCGGTTGGACATGTCGTGTTCGAAGCTGCACCGCACGATCTCGACGACGTCGTCGAAACCGAGCCGCGTGGTGAGTTCGCTGTCGATAAGGGTCCGGGCAATTTCATGCCAGCTCGGTCCAGCGCCGCACCACCGATGACGGCGCCCAAACCACCGACGGTTGCCGCACCGATGATGCATGCGGGAATTGCACCCACGAGCGCGATCGCAGCTCCCGCGAGACCAGGAATGACGCATCCGATGGCTGCGCCTCCGACACCGCCGGATGACCCCGCGCAACCGCAGACTACAACGGCCCTGTGAGCACATCCGGCTTCTCAATTTCACTGGTTTCGACCACAACGGCTGCAGCCTTCGCCCGCCCCCGCCCGTCAGCGACGCCGGCGACCACGACAACGCGGTGGCCCTGCTCATCGTCGTATTGCCCATTCAGTCGGACAGGGCGAAGACTGGCGTCGTTTGCCCGGCCGAGACCCATTCACCCGCGCCAAGCACCCCCGGAGCGACCTCATATACCTCTAACCCGTCGGGCCGTTGATCCAAGTCAGCCGCGCTGAGGTAGTAGCCCGTTCTCGCCGTCCTTCACAACCCGCGTGACACCACTCGGGAGGAGTACCGTGAGATCCTCTAAGTCGAATCTATGGCCATCGAGCCACGCCTTGACCTGCACACCAGGATTGCAATCAGCGCGCTAACCGAGTTAGGTTTGAGCGGTGCGGACATCGGCGCGTTCGTTGGTGTCGAGAAGTGCTCAACGAACGGACCCGCTCTGGGTTGAGGGCGGTGAGTATCTGCGAGAGCATTCCACCCGCCGGGCCGCCTACGACGTGTGCTGGACTCGATGCCGAGATGGTCGATCAACCGACGACGTCGTCGCGCAATCAGGAAGCTTTTCGTGCCAGGGTGGTGTTTTGATCGTCGCGTCGTACATGGGTAGGCGAATGTCGCGACCATGGCGAGCCAGCTGATCCCATGGTCGGTTGAGGCCCATGGTGCCGAAGGCGCGTGCCTTGGTTACGGCGTCCAGATCGAGGATGTCGATCAGCACTTCCTCGCCAACTCCCGCGTGCTGGCGGATTGTTCCTTCCGGATCGACGATTACGCTGGCGCCGACGCCGGCGGGGTTGGCGGCGTTGACGTTGACGACGTACACCTGGTTGGTCCAGGCGTTGGCGCGCGCGCAGACGATCTCCATGTCACGGTCGCGAGTTGGCGTCAGGGTGGGCTGAACAATCACCTCGGCTCCGAGCCAGGCCAGTTGCCGAGCTGTTTCAGGGAAAGAACCGTCGTAGCAGATTGCGAGACCGACCCGGCCGATCTCGGAGATGTCGAAGACAACGAATTCATTGCCAGGGGTCGTTCGTTCGTAGGGTTGCCACGGGAAGATCTTGCGGTAGGTCGCAATGATCTCGCCCTGCGGTGAAATTGCGAGCGCAGTGTTGTAGACCTGCTGATCAAGACCTCGCTCGTAGACGCTCCCCGGCACGAGCCACAGACCGGTTTCCCTTGCCAGCGAACAGATTCGATCGGTGGCGGGACTCGGTATCGAGATCGCGGTCTGCTCCATCCAGCCGTCGCGACCCTGCAGGAGCGACCCCTCCGCCGCCAGCATCAGCTCGGGAACGACGACAAGTTGGACATGCGGGAAGGTGTCGCGGACAGCGCGGACCTGGTCTGCGTACAGCGCCCAGGTGGCGTCGGGATCGAAAGCGATCGGTGCGGTTTGGATTGCGGCGATAGCGAGTGTGCGCATAACTCAGGCCTCGATGCTGGTCGGTGCGACGACGGCGGTGCGACCGTCGCGGAAGAATGGGCGGAAGCGGGCTCTGACGATCAGCATCACGACGGCGCCGACGACGATCGAGCCGATGCCGAGCAGGAATACGCCACCGACGCCGTGGAACGAGGTGACGCCGTATGCGGGGTCGAGCATGTCGTGCGCGCTGCGAGCGAACGCGGCCAGCATCAGGACTCCCCCGGTCGCCGGCAGCACACCTTTCAACAGCAGATCTCGAATCGAGCCGCGAAGTTGATTGCGGAAGAACCAGACACAGGCGAAGCCGGTGACACCGTAGTACAGAGCGATGAGCAGGCCGATAGACAGAATCGCGTCGCCCAGGAAGTTGCGAGACACCAACGTGAGCAGCGCGAGGAGAGCGGTGGCAAAGATGCCGTAGAAGAGCGTGCCGAAGGCGGGTGTGCCGTAGACGGGATGAATCTTTGTGAACGCCTTGGGAAGTGCGCCGTGACTACTCATCGAAAGAGTGGTGCGTGGACTAGCGATCATGCAGGTGAGGAGCGCGGAAACGGCCGAGACGCAGATCGCGATCTTGACCACCGTCGCCAGTGCCGACCCCAGCACCGGAGTGCCGAGCGCCGCCAACACATCCGCGGCGTTGTCGGCGTTACCGAGGCCCAGGCCTTCCGTCCCGGTGCCTGCAAAGCTGATCGCGGCGAAAGCGGTGAACAGGTACGAGCCGAGCAGCACGAGGGTGGAGATCACGGCCGCTTTGCCGGGAATCCGGTCGCCGTCCTGCGTCTCTTCGTTGACTGTGATCAGCGCATCCCAACCCCAGTAGATGAACAGGCAGAGCAGCACAGCTTCGGCGAACGGGCCCAAGCCGCCCATCGTAAAAGGGTTGAGCCACGACAGGCTTGGAGCGGACGCGCCGTGACGAGCAAACGCCGCGATACCGAATCCGAGCAAGGCAACGAACTGAATTCCGACGAGCACATACTGCACCGATGCTGCGAGTTGGAGACCGCGATACGCGACCGTCGTGACAGTGGCGAGGATCAACACAGCTGTAATGAGGACGGCAATATCGTTGGTAGCCAATGAATCCAGACCGAAGAGGTCGAGTAGATAGGTAGCACCCACCCGGGAAAGCGCGGTCATTGCGATGAGCGTCGCGATCTGCGGAACCCAGCCACCGGATAGCCATCCAGGCAGCGGCCCGAACGCCCTCGTGGTCCAGACGAACGTCGTCCCGCAGTCCGGCATCTCGCGGTTGAGTTCTCGAAATGCGAACGCTGTCAGCAGAATCGGCACGAATCCCAGCAGCAGCGCTGCCGGAGCGAGGTTGCCGACCACCATCACGACGAATCCGAGACTGACCGCGAGGCTGTAAGCCGGCGCAACACTGGACAAGCCGAGCGTGACGGCCGCGAGCAACCCGACGGTGTTGCCGCGCAATCCTTTTTCGGTATGAGTGGGCGGAGCGTCGAGGCCGGCCGCAGCTTCGATTGGGTTGGTTGCCACGGTAAGCTCCTAGATTCGGGAAAGTTGTTAAATATGAATTTAAGAGAACGTGAGCCAGTAGGTCAATAGCTGCGGGTACATCTGTTAAATTTGTATTTATCCAGCGACTGAGCGGAGATCAGGATGGCACGGAAGGCGAGTCGAGACGTTCGTCGAGCTGAGCTCAGTGACGCGGTCGAGCGCGCAGTGTTCGCACGAGGACTCGAAGGCGTCCGGCTGCGCGACGTAGCCGAACAGGCCGGGATAACACCGGCGGCCGTTCTGTATTACGGCGATCTCGACGCCTTGATCTACGAGACCTACCAGAAGGCCATCGAGCGCTACAGCCAGCTGCGCGAGGACACAGCGGAAAAGTTTCCCGACCCACGCGAGAAGCTCCGCGTCTGCATCGACCAGGGTGTCGCCACCGGACCGGACGACACGCTCACGCGGATGCTGTTCGAGTGCTGGCCACGTTGCTTGCGCGATGCACGAGCAGCGGCGCTCGACAGCGCACTCACGGAACGTCAGATCGCCGTCTACCACGGGATACTCGTCCTCGGACAGTCCCAAGGTCACTTCGAGCTCACCGAAAAGCCGCGAATGCTCGCCGCGAATTTCGTAGCGATGGAAGACGGCTATCAGATGGAAGTACTCGCCGGGCGTCGCACCCGGAACGAAGTGATCGACGCGCTGCACTCCTACGCTCGATCGGCGACCGGATACGACCCCGCGACCTGACCTTCGGAGCGCCTGACGAAGTGTATTGAAGTCGGCGGGGTCTCTTACAGTCTGCTCGCTCGAATCGGGCTGCGCGCGGGTGAAAGTGGAGTCATCGATCTGGCGGTTGCGTCGAATCACTTCACGAAAGGGCTCCTTCATGACCGAGACAGTGCAGCACTGGTGCGACGGCAAAGCATTCGCCGGCGCCACGACAGCGACAGCGCCCGTGACCAATCCGGCGACCGGTGCGGTCAGCACGCTGGTGGCGCTCGCGAGCGTCGAGGACGCGAAGTACGTCATCGATGCAGCCGCGGGAGCGTTTTCGGAGTGGCGCGATACCTCGGTCGCAAAGCGCACCCAAATCCTGTTCGCGTTCCGTGAACTGCTCAACGCCCGCAAGTCCGAGCTGGCGGAAATCATCACCCGCGAACACGGAAAGGTGCTGTCCGACGCGCTCGGTGAGGTGACCCGAGGTCAAGAGGTCGTCGAGTTCGCTTGCGGCATACCGCATCTGCTGAAAGGCGGCTTCACCGAAAACGCCTCGACCAACGTCGACATCTACTCGATCCGTCAACCCCTCGGTCCGGTCGCCATCATCAGCCCGTTCAACTTCCCCGCAATGGTGCCGATGTGGTTCTTTCCCATCGCTATTGCCGCGGGCAACACTGTGGTCCTCAAGCCCAGCGAGAAGGACCCGTCAGCGGCGATGTGGATGGCACAACTGTGGGCAGACGCGGGACTGCCCGCTGGCGTCTTCAACGTCTTGCAGGGAGACAAGGTCGCCGTCGACGAGCTGCTGAGGAATCCGATGATCAAATCGGTCAGCTTCGTGGGCTCCACTCCGATCGCGCGGTATGTGTACGCGACCGGAACCGCAGCAGGTAAACGCGTCCAGGCGCTCGGCGGGGCGAAGAACCACGCGATCGTGCTCCCCGACGCCGACCTCGACCTCACCGCCGACGCAATGGTCAACGCGGGCTTCGGCTCCGCAGGCGAACGGTGCATGGCGATCTCGGTATGTGTCGCTGTCGGCCCGATCGCCGACGATCTCGTGGCAAAGATCGCCGCGCGAACCCGAACGATCAAAACCGGTGACGGCACCGGGGGTGCCGATATGGGCCCCCTGGTGACGAAGGCACATCGCGACAAGGTCGCGTCCTACGTCGACGCCGGCGAAGCCGACGGCGCCACGATCGTGATCGACGGCCGGACGGTCGAGGCCGACGGCGGCGCAGACGGCTTCTGGTTGGGTCCTACCCTGATCGACCACGTCGATCCCGACATGTCGGTGTACACCGATGAAATCTTCGGACCGGTGCTCGCGGTCGTCCGCGTCGAGTCCTACGACGAGGCAATGGATCTGGTCAATGCGAACGCCTACGGCAACGGGACCGCCATCTTCACCAACGACGGCGGTGCGGCCAGGAGGTTCCAGAACGAAATCGAGGTCGGCATGGTCGGCATCAACGTGCCCATCCCAGTTCCCATGGCCTACTACAGCTTCGGGGGCTGGAAGAACTCATTGTTCGGTGACACGCACGCCCACGGCACCGAGGGCGTGCACTTCTTCACGCGAGGAAAGACCGTGACGAGCCGGTGGCTCGATCCCAGCCATGGCGGTATCGAACTCGGCTTTCCGCAGAACGCCTGACCGGTAAGGACTTTCGACATGACACTCACCACCGACACCCGGTCCCTGCCGAACGGGGCGACACTGGCGGATCTACGCAGTGCGGCTGCGCGTACGTACGAACTCGACCGCGCCCATGTGTTCCATTCCTGGTCGGCGCAGGCGCAGATCAACCCGATGACGATCACGGCAGCGGACGGTGCCTACGTGTGGGACGGCGACGGCAACCGACTGCTCGACTTTTCGTCCCAACTGGTCAACGTCAACATCGGACACCAGCATCCGAAAGTCGTCGCCGCGATCCAAGCGCAGGCGGCGACGCTGTGCACGATTGCCCCGCAACACGCCAATGCCGCTCGCTCGGAGGCGGCGCGTCTGATCGCCGAGCGCACGCCCGGGGACCTGAACAAGATCTTCTTCACCAACGGCGGTGCGGACGCGAACGAACACGCTGTACGGATGGCACGGCTGCACACCGGCCGCTACAAGGTGCTGGCTCGCTACCGCTCCTATCACGGTGGTACCGACACCGCGATCAATCTCACCGGTGACCCGCGCCGATGGCCGAACGACTACGGCAACAGCGGCGTCGTCCACTTCTTCGGCCCCTTTCTCTATCGCTCACATTTCGACGCGACCACCGAAGCCGAAGAATGCGAACGGGCGCTCGCGCACCTCGCGTCCGTCATTGCGCTGGAAGGTCCGTCGACGATCGCCGCCATCATGCTCGAGTCCATTCCGGGGACCGCCGGAATCATGATCCCGCCGCCCGGTTATATGGCCGGCGTGCGGGAGCTGTGTGACCGCTACGGCATCGTCTTGATCGCCGACGAAGTGATGGCCGGTTTCGGACGTTGTGGAAAATGGTTCGCCATCGACCATTTCGAGGTCGTCCCGGACTTGTTGACGTTTGCGAAAGGCGTCAACTCCGGATACGTCCCGCTCGGAGGAGTGGCGATCAGCCCGGCCATCGCCGCCACGTTCGCTGACCGCCCCTATCCCGGTGGGCTCACCTACTCCGGCCACCCGTTGGCGACTGCAGCTGCAGCGGCAACGATCACCGTGATGACCGAGGAAGGCATCGTCGACAACGCGGCACGCGTCGGGGCGGAGGTCATCGGACCCGGGCTGAACGATCTCGCTGCTCGGCACCCGAGCATCGGCGAAATCCGTGGAACCGGAGTGTTCTGGGCGGTCGAATTGGTCAAGGACCGGATCTCGCGTGAGCCGCTGGCGCCCTACGGCGGATCGAGCCCCGCAATCAATGCGGTTGTCGCGGAATGCAAGTCACGAGGAATGTTGCCGTTTACGAACTTCAACCGCATCCACGTTGTGCCGCCGTGCACCGTCACCGACGCCCAGGCCCGAGATGGTCTCGCGATCCTCGACGCGGCACTGGACGTCGCCGACAACAGCCTTGGCTGAGCACCGACCGCGTCGACTCGACGCCCCGATGCCGCGTTCTTCCAGCGGAATCCGCCGGCATGGCTCGATCGCATCGTCCCGAGCAACGGGCCTTCCGGACGGGGAAACCGTTTGACGACAATATGTATGTCATCTGCCATTCATGCATACACTTCGTAACATGACGACGACCGTCGCGGACATTATCGAGCTGCCTGTCATCCAGGCCGGGAAACCTGACGTATTGAGTTCGCAGGGTTTCGACACACCGGTCCGATGGGTCCACGTCAGCGATATCTCGGATCTGTCCCAGCTCCTCCAGGGCGGGGAGCTGGTCCTCACTACCGGCGCCGCGCTACGGCACTCGCCGCGGCGCTATCTCAACGGACTTGCGCAGGCGAAGGCGTTGGGCGTCGTCGTCGAACTCGGCAACCCGGACGTCCCGCTACCTCCGGGCACCGGCGACATCGCCGCCGAGCTCGGTCTCGCATTGATCGCGCTGCATCGCGTGATCCGGTTCGTCGACGTCACCGAGCACGTCCACCGCGCGATCGTCGCCGAGCAGTTCGCGGAGGTTGCGTTCGCGCGCAGCACCCACGAGATCTTCACCGAGCTAGGCATGAGGCGTGGTTCACCGGCCGACATCGTCGAGGCGACGGCACAACTGCTGGACGTGCCGATCGTGCTGGAGGACCTCGCGCATCAAGCGGTCGCGGTGGCTGCCGCAGGCCACGTCACCGCGGAGCTTCTGCAGGATTGGGAACGTCGATCGCGGTTGCGCGCCAGCCCGGGCACCGACCCGGCGGAAACGCAGGAGTGGGTATCGGTTCCCGTCGGTCGACGCAGTGAGGAATGGGGTCGTCTCATCGCCCTTCGGGCAATCGCGGCACCGCGCACCACGATGGTCCTCGAGCGCGCAGCGCAGGCGTTGGTGCTGCACAGAATGGCAGAGCGAGGTCGTTTCGACATCGAACATCAAGCACAAGCAGGACTGTTGGAAGAGGTTCTGCAGGAACGAATTCGCAGCGCGGACGACATCAGCGCTCGAGCATTCGCACTTGGCCTACGACCGGTCGCTTCGTATGTGCCCGCAGCTGTACGTTCCCGCGACTGGCCGCACGATTCCGACCCGGTCGCAGCCCGGCGACGCAGTACCCAGCTGCTCGATGCCGTCGTCCACGCGGTGAAAGCGGCTGGCCATACCGGCTTGTTCTGCATCCGCAGCCCCGGCGAAATAGGCATGGTCCTAGCTCTTCAGGTCGCCCGGGGACGGTCGCAGCAAGAGGTGCTCGACGCACTCGGCGACGCACTGCACCGCGGCCCCCGACGCCAAATCGGCTCGGAGGAAATCGTTTTTGGAATCGGCACGCCCCAGCGCGATCTCGTCGAAGCAATTCGCCGCATCAGCGAAGCAGGACACGTCGCCGAAGCGGCAGTGTCGATGCCGTCGAGCGGACGAACCTGTTTCCGCGTTGCTGACATACGCCTACGGGGGCTCGTATCACTTCTGCGCGGCGATCCGCGCGTACAGGCCTTCGCCGAAGCCGAGCTGCGAGCACTGATCCTGAACGACATCGTCTCCGGCGATCGAAACATCGAAATCTTGCGCGGATATCTCGATCTTGCGGGGAACAAATCCGCCCTCGCCAATCGGCTACATATGAGCAGGCCCGCGTTGTACGCAAACTCGCTCGAATCGAAGACATCCTCGGGGTCGACCTCAGCGAAGGCGAATCGATGACCTCGCTACACGTCGCCCTGCTTGTTTCCGAAGCACAACCGACTTCGGACAGGCGAAGTTGAGCTGTTGACACAACTCGCAACCCCGGCGGCACCTCGAGGGTCATCCGATCGCGAACTATCTTGGTGATTTTGTCGCGTAGTTAGACAAATCACTGCTATTGTAAAGTTCATTCCGCTTCAGATCGCATGCAGTTTCAAGGTGGCAACGTGGCCCATCGAGCCTCCCCTTGCCCCCGGCTATCAAAGGTAGGGACATGGGAACCATTACTTTCGTTTCACACGACGGCGAAGCGCACGAGGCTGAGATCGTCGAGGGAGATTCGTTGATGCAAATCGCGACCAGCAACGGCGTCGCGGGCATCGACGGCGACTGCGGCGGGGAATGTGCCTGCGGCACCTGTCACGTCATACTCGATCAAGAGTGGCTCAGCCGGACCGGCGAGCAGAATCCCGAAGAGCTGCAGATGCTCGATTTGACACCCGAGCGCGAAGTGACGTCGCGACTCGCATGCCAGGTCAGGGTGACCGAGGCGATGGACGGCATGACCGTCAAGCTCCCCGAATTCCAGATGTAGCCCGGATACTTTCAAGCCACGGCGAGGTAACTGAAATCATGAACGCAATCGATCGCGTCAAAAGTCGGGTCGAGTCGGCCAATCCGCTGCCCCTCGTAAGAAGCAAGGTCGAGGCGAACCTCCCGCTTCCCTTGCTGGTCCGCGGAGCGCATGCGTACAACCGCGCGCTACGCACCGTCTACAAGGGTGCGCGGCAACCGAAGTTCGTCGAGAAGCCGATTCCAGATGGTGCGACGGTGCCCCTCGCCGACATCGACATGAGCAACCCGTTCTTGTATCGCCAGGGGCAGTGGCTCTCGCACTTCAAGCGCCTGCGGGACGAGTCGCCGGTGCACTACCAGAAGAAGGGTCCGTTCGGCCCGTTCTGGTCGGTTACTCGTTACGACGACATCCTCGCCATGGACAAGAACCACCACCTGTTCTCGGCCGAGCCGTACATCATCATCGGCAAACCGCCCGCGGGTCTGGACGTTCGGATGTTCATCGCGATGGATCCGCCCAAGCACGACCAGCAGCGCAATGCCGTGCAGAGCGTCGTCGCGCCTAAGAACCTCAAGGAGTTCGAGGCTCTGATCCGAACGCGTGTGCAGGAAGTCCTCGACGGCCTGCCGGTCGGCGAGCCGTTCAACTGGGTAGACGCGGTCTCCAAAGACCTCACCGCGCGCATGCTCGCGACTCTGCTCGACTGGCCGCAGGAGGCTCGTAGCGAGCTGACCAAGATCGGCGACATGGGCGTCGGAGTGCCGGCGGTCGCCGGTGGCGACTCGGACATCGACGAGACCTTCGAAGATGGTGTGATCTACGCCGGGAAGCTGCTCGAGCTGTGGAACGACAAAAAGGCGCGAATCGAAGCGGGCGAGGCTCCCGGCTTCGACCTGCTGAGCCTGATGCTGACCGACCCGAGCACCAAAGACATGATGGACAAGCCGATGGAGCTCCTCGGCAATCTATTTCTCCTGATCATCGGCGGGAACGACACAACTCGGAACTCGATGTCGGGTGGCGTGTACGCCCTGAACAAGTACCCGGAGGAATTCGCCAAGCTCAAGGCGAATCCGAAGCTGATCCCGAGCGCGGTTTCGGAGATCATCCGCTGGCAGACGCCTCTGGCCTACATGGCCCGCCGCGCCAAGGAAGATACCGTCGTCGGTGGCAAGAAGATCCGCAAGGGCGACAAGCTCGTCATGTGGTACGCATCTGCCAACCGTGACGACAGGCACTTCGAGGAGCCTGACAAGCTCATCATCGATCGAAAGAACGTGCGCAACCACCTGGCGTTCGGCTTCGGCATTCACCGGTGCATGGGCAACCGACTCGCCGAGATGCAGTTGCGCATCCTCTGGGAGGAATTGCTCCAACGCTTCGAGGACATCGAGGTCGTCGAAGAGCCGGAGATCGTGCAGTCGACCTTCGTGCGCGGCTACTCGAAGCTGATGGTCAAGCTCACCAAGAAGCAGCAGGTCTGACCAGTGCGGGCGATCATTGTCGGGGCGAGCCATGCCGGCGCGCAGCTTTGTGCGAGCTTGCGCCAGGAAGGCTGGGATGGGGAGATCCTCGTCATCGGCGACGAGCCGGCGCTGCCTTATCACCGCCCGCCGCTGTCCAAGACCTACCTCGCGGGTAAGACGACTCTCGAGGAACTGCTGATTCGGCCGTCCGCGTTCTACGCGAAGAACGACATCACCTTTCGGCAGGCGACGGTCGTGAGCATCGATCGTCAAGCACATTCGATCACGCTGAGCGACGGCGAGGAAATCCGCTACGACAAGCTCGCGCTGTGTCTGGGTGCGAGACCGCGTCTCTTACAACTCGCGGGCTCGGAGTTGCCCGGCGTGCACTACCTGCGGGATGCCGCCGACATCGAGGCGATCCGTCGTGGGATCACCCCCGCCGGCCGCGTTGTCATTATCGGCGCCGGCTACATCGGTTTGGAGACCGCGGCTTCGCTGCGCAAACTGGGTGCTGAGGTGACCGTCTTGGAAAGCGCTGAACGCGTGCTGCAACGCGTAACTGCGCCGGAGGTGTCGGCTTTCTACGCCCGTGTGCATCGCGAAGAGGGCGTCGAATTGCGTACCGGCGTATCGATTTCGGCGATCGAGGGCGATGATCACGTCCGCGGTGTGCGTCTCGCTGATGGCGAGCTCATCGACGCCGATCTGGTCATCATCGGAATCGGCGTTGTCCCGAACACCGAACTCGCGGAGGCCGCCGGGCTGTCGGCGGACAACGGCATCATCATCGACGGCAAGGCAACTACCAGCGACCCCGACATTGTGGCCGCCGGCGACTGCACGAACAATTTCATGCCTCGCTACGACCGCCGCCTGCGTCTCGAGTCGGTGCCGAGTGCCGGCGAACAAGCGAAGGTCGCCGCCGCGACGATGTGCGGCAAGGACAAGAACATCAAGGCATTGCCGTGGTTCTGGTCCGATCAGTACGAACTCAAGCTGCAGATCGCCGGGCTCAACGAGGGCTACGACAGCGTCGTACTTCGTGGAGAGCCGGAAAATGGCCGCAGCTTCGCTTGCTTCTACTTCAAGGAAAGTGAGCTGATCGCCGCCGATTGCGTCAACCGGCCGCAGGAGTTCATGTTCAGTCGCCGGGTCATCGGTGAACGGATTCCGGTAGATCCGACCCAATTGGCGGATCCGGAAAGCTCGCTGAATGATCTACTCAAGGCAGCCCTAGCCCAGCAAAAAGTGTGACACGTTACTGAAACGTAGGGTCCACCGCGAGGTGCCGGCCAGGTGCCGGCGGCGTCTGGCATCAAGTGATTATTCGCGGCGATCAGCGTGGGCATGTCCGCGGCAATCAGTTCCCAGCCGTCTCCTAAGTCGGCGAGAGTATTTTTTTGGACTTCTCCGCTCGGACTGCATGATTCACCAGGCAGAGAAGCGGATTTGTGCTTAGGTGATGGGGACAATAGAGAGGACTCTCCATGACAACGAAGTCGTTGACGCACATACTTCTTGGTACTGCGGCGGCCGCAGCGTTGTCTCTCGGCTTTGCGCCGGGAGCATCCGCGCATCCGGCCGGGCCCTGGGGCGTGGAGGGGCCGTGCGTAGGGCAGACGCCGGACGAATGCCTTTGGAGCCCTTCAGAAGACGGCTTGACGTGGAGTCTGTACGGCCGCACGGCGCACTACGACAAACTCGGAAACTTCGTGTGCCAGACCGGCTACGTCCAGAGCGACGCCGCATACTGCGACACGCTGATGACGACGGTGCGAGCGTTGCCGCAACTGCCGATCGGCGACTGGATTTGGGTAGGCGCCTGAACTAGCGGAGTGCACGGGAATCGGCGCCAAGTAGCGGCCGATTCCCGAACGGTTGTGGCCCGAGCCGTAATACGTTGGCTCGGGCCATTTCAGTCAGCTCGATTAGTCAGGCGGTATTCATCGGGTTCGACGGACTCATCGGATTGAGCGGGCTCATCGGATTCGAAGGGTTCATCGGATTCGACTGGTTGGCCGGGTTCGCCGGATTCAATGGGCTGTTGGGGTTCGCCGGATTCGACGGGTTCAGCGGACTATTGGGGTCCGCGGGATTCGACGGGTCAGTCAGAGGGTCGTCGCTCGGCCCACTGGGAAGCGGGTTTTGCGGGGCGTTGGGCACAGCGACCCAAGGGCCGTTCGCGCAAATCGGGTTTCCCTGCGCGAGTATGCAACGAGGATCGTACGGACCCGACGGCGTAATTTGGCGAAATCCGACCGCGGTGGAGACCCCATCGCTCGCAGGAATCGCTTGCGCAGCACCGGTTGTGGCGGTCCAAGTGACGCCGACAAACACCGCAACCACGGCTGTTCGAATTATCGAATTGCGACCTCGCGAGGTCATCACCCTGCTCATCCGGCGCTCCCTACATGCAGGCCTGGAATGACCAGGCGGACCTGTACTCACCGGATTTTGTCACATTCGCATTTCGGCGGAGGTGAAACAGTCCGAGCGATTCTGTTGGCTCTCACCAAGGTTGCGGCAGAGGCACAATGGTCCTGTACCCGACCACCCATTACGGAGAGGAAAGGTAAGGAGTCATGAACGACAGCAATCAGGCCCGGTCGGGCCCCTTCTGGGACGGCGTCGATGGCCGGGCCCCGATCCCCCCGGCCGCCGCAACACTTGGATTCGAGTTCGTCGATTACGACGCCACGAAAGCCACCATCGAGGTCGCATTTACCGCAGGCCGCGAATTCACCAATCCGGTCGGCAACGTTCTAGGTGCCTTTCTGGCCGCAATGCTCTACGACACAGTCGGACCCGCTTTACTCGCGACTCTCGAACCGAACCAGTTTCAGTCGACGCTCGAGCTGAATACGAGCTTCCTGCGTCCGGTCCGACCCGGCCGAATCGTCGGGACCGGCCGAGTAGTTCACCGCGCCGGGGACGTCGCGCATCTTGACGGGAACCTCAAAGACGAGCACGGCACCCTGGTTGCGACGGCCACCGCCACCGCGCGCGTCATCGATCTCGACCAAGCCGCCTCGTCGGCGTGATTGTTGGCCGCTGCACGAGTCTCACTGCCGGTTTCGATTCTCCCGCAGAATCGATTTGAGCAGATCACCCGCCGGACCGCTCAGCCGACGAGGTTGGCGCCAGACTGCCCGCAGCGTCCGGGAAAGGTCGACCCCCTCGATGTCGACCACCGAAAGCTCCCCGGACGCAACCTGATCGGCGACCGCGAGGGTGCTCATCACGGCGGGGCCCACACCACCGAGCACGCTGGCGCGAATCGCGGCACTGCTGGCGAGCTCGAGCAGCGGCGCCGGCCGGTCGTACTCCTGCAGTGCCAGATCCAGGGTCCGCCGCGTTCCCGATCCGGGTTCGCGCGCTAGCAGCGGAGTCGCCGCGAGTTCGGCGACGGTGAGCGGCCGCCGGCGACGCGCCCATTTGTGGCTGGGGTGAACGACGACGATCAAGCGGTCCTTCGCAACGGTGATCTTGTTCAGGTGATCCGGCACCGCCGGACCTTCGACGAATCCGACGTCGCAGGACCTGTCGTCGATTCGGTCGAACACCTGCATCGAGTTGAGCATCTGCAGGTGGATGTGTACGTCGGAATTGGCTCGCCGGAATTCGCCCAGCCACTCGGGCAACAAGTATTCGGCGACAGTGAGACTGGACGCGATCGTCAACTCTGCTTCCTGTTCAACGCGCAGCGCGTCTGCCGCATCGACGAGTTGGCGCATGTCCGCGAGAACCTGACGAGCCCAGTGCACGATCACCGTGCCCTGCGCGGTCAACGTCGATCCGCGCGGACTGCGCTGCACGAGTGCCGTTCCAAACCGACTCTCGAGCTGCCGGATAGCCCTACTCGCGTTCGGCTGTGCCATACCGATCTGTCTGCTGGCAGCGCCGAGACTGCCGCGGTCGTCGATGCCGACCAGCAGTTCCAGCGTCGCCATCTCGGGCCATTCGCTACCCATGTCGGAAGTATATGAGCTGGAGCTGACACATATTGCTGTGATATCCATTCATGCTGAGATGCCGTCTACTGCCGGGTTCGGTTGTCGCGCAGTCTCGGAGCATGAGCAGTCAAGCGCTGGAACATGACCCGAACGATCTCGAAATCCGGCCGGCGCCGACACTCCGACGGGTTCGCGAGTCGGTCGATGCGCTCGCGCCGGGAATTGCCGTGTGCGCGGCGGTTGCCGCCGCAGTGCTGACCGTGAGCAGATTTCTGCCGACAGTGAGTCCGTTGCTGATCGCGATCCTGGTCGGCGCTGCGTTCGCCAATCTCGGCGGGTTGCCTTCTCGGTGCAAGCCCGGACTCACGTTCTGCGCGAAGCGGCTCTTGCGATTGGGAATCGCGCTGCTGGGCCTGCAGTTGATGTTCGGCGACATCCTTGCGCTCGGAATTCCGATGATTGCCGTTGTCGTCGCGATCGTTGTGCTCGGCATCGCCGGCACGATGTTCGTTGGCCGCCTGCTCGGTATCGGGTGGAAGCAACGGTTGCTGATCGCATGCGGCTTCTCCATCTGCGGCGCGGCTGCGGTTGCCGCCGTAGACGGTGTGGCGGACGCCAAGGAGGAGGAGGTCCTTACTGCGGTCGCACTCGTCGTCATGTTCGGCACCTGCATGATTCCCGCCGTGCCGCTCCTTGCTCGCCTCCTCGGGCTCGACGAACACGCCGCCGGAATGTGGGCCGGTGGGTCGATCCACGAGGTCGCTCAGGTCGTTGCTGCGGGCGGTGCAATCGGTGGCAGCGCACTCGCGGCGGCGGTCGTGGTCAAACTTGCCCGCGTCGTCCTTCTTGCCCCCGTCATCGCCGTGGTCAGCGCGCGCATGCGCCGAAACCGCGAGGCGGCCGACGACCGTCGACACCCCGCGCTGGTCCCCCTGTTTGTCGTCGGCTTCCTCGCATGTGCCGGGCTGCGCTCGGCCGGCGTGGTGCCGGGCAACGTTGTGGCCCTTGCATTGTCGGTCCAGACGGCCCTTCTGACTGCGGCAATGTTTGCACTGGGAGCGGGAGTGAATGTCGCGACGATCAGACGTGTGGGTCCGCGCCCGTTCGTCCTGGCGCTGATCTCGACAGTGTGGGTAGCCGGAATCGCCCTCGGCGGAGTGTTGCTCGCGGGATGACGTCATCGAGCTGGATTCGCCAGGGGCGCGTCCGTTGCCACGCGCACCGACTCTTCGGATACACCAGGCGCGCATTCCCGCAGGACAAGCCCGTTCGCACCGACGTCGATGACGGCGAGGTTCGTGATGATCCGCTGCACGACGGCCTGCCCGGTCAGTGGCAACGTGCAACGACGCACGATCTTGGCGGCGCCGAACTTGTCGGTGTGCTCCATCAGAACGATCACCCTGCGGGCACCGTGGACGAGGTCCATCGCGCCGCCCATCCCCTTGACCATGGCGCCGGGGACCATCCAGTTCGCCAGGTCGCCGGATTCGGAGACCTGCATCCCGCCGAGCACCGCGGTGTCGATATGCCCACCACGAATCATTCCGAACGAGAACGCGGAGTCGAAAAATGCCGCGCCGGGGTTCACGGTCACTGTTTCCTTGCCTGCGTTGATCAAATCGGCGTCGACGGCACTCTCTTCGGGATAAGCACCGGTTCCGAGAATCCCGTTCTCACTGTGCAAGACGATGTCGACGCCGGCCGGCAGGTGGTTGGGAATCGATGTGGGCAGACCTATTCCGAGGTTGACGTACTCCCCCGGGCGAAGTTCGGCAGCGGCGCGAGCTGCCATCTCGTTGCGCGTCCAGCCCGTTGTCATGCCGCTACCTCCGTGACTGTGCGTTTCTCGATCTGCTTGTCCTGTTTGCCGGTGTGCACAACCCGGTCGACAAAGACTCCGGGTAGATGTACTTGTCCGGGATCCAATTCGCCTGCCGGCACAAGGTTCTCGACCTGCGCGATGCAGATTCGACCAGCCATCGCGGCCAATGGGTTGAAATTTCTAGCAGCCTTGTCGAATACGAGGTTTCCTGCGGTGTCCCCGATGAGCGCGTGCACCAACGCGTAGTCGGTGGTTATCGATTCTTCGAGCACATGACGGTGCCCGCGGTATTCGCGAGTTTCCTTCGGCGGGGATGACACAGCCACCGACCCGTCGGGGTGGTACCGCCACGGCATACCGCCCTCGGCAACGGGGGTTCCGACACCGGCCGGTGTGAAGAAGGCGGGGATCCCGGACCCGCCGGCTCGAAGCTTTTCGGCGAGCGTGCCTTGCGGCGTCAGTTCTACTTCGAGTTCCCCCGACAAGTACTGTCGCGCGAACTCCGCGTTGTCGCCCACGTAGGACGCGATCACGCGTCGAATCTGCCTCTGCGCCAGCAGGAGTCCCAGCCCGTGCCCATCGGTGCCGCAATTGTTCGATACCACCATCAGATCTGTCGCGGCGATCGCGGCAATGAGTGCGTCGGGGATTCCACACAGACCGAATCCTCCGACCGCCAGCGAAGCGCCGCTCGGTATGTCGGCAACTGCCTCTGCCGCCGTCCGGTACACGCGCGTCACGCCGAGACCTCCGAATGCGTGTGGCCCATATCCTGCAGAAGTTGTTCTGCCCCTTCCCAATACCCGAAGCCGGCGGCCGGGTTCAAGTGGCCGACCGCACCCAGTTGCACGAGCCGACTGCCCCAGGCTTCTGCCAAGCCTGCTACTCGTCTGCCGCTCGCCAGTGGGTCGTTGCTACTGGCCGCAACCACGCTCGGGAAGGGCAGCCGCCGCCGTGGAATGGGATTCCAGCCGGCGCGGTCCAGTTGCTCGATTGTCGGATAGCCCTCGGGCAGTGGCTGTTCCAGGTCGGCGGGCGTTGCAAGGAGCGCGCCCACAATGGGACGCGCGGCGTGCTGCGCCCAGTGCACCGTCGTCATCACTCCAGCACTGTGTGCGACGAGGACGACAGGCCCGACGACGGACGTCAGGACCTCGTCGAGCGCGGCGACCTGGGCAGCGCGGCTGAGGCGATTCTGTTCGAGCGGTGGAACAGTGCGCGCGTTGCCGAGGCGTGTGGCCAGATGCGTCTGCCAATGGTCGGCGACGTGATCGCGTAGGCCGGGCACGATCACCACCGTCCGTGAAATGGTGTTATCCATGAATTTCCCCTGATCGTCGTCGAAGTGGTGGCTACCTGGGCGCAGCAGGAGCGAAGGGGGCGTTGATCGTGTCCTGGTATTGGATGAACGCCGCGATTGCCACCGGCGCGCCGACGAACATCGCGCCACCGACGACGCCGAGCGGTGCGAGTGCAGCCGCGCCGATGAGGCAGCCCGCCAAGGGTCCGGCTCCGAAAAGCATTGCCAGCGGGCCTGTTGCGATTCCGGCCGTGGTGCCGCCGACGAGGCAGCCGATCAGCCCGGTACCGATCGCACCGGCGATAGCTCCGGCCGCGGCGCCCGTGGTGATCGTTTGGGTCATTCGCGCCCATGCCGCCTGCTCACGTTCGTACGCGGTTCGCCAAGGCGCTTGATCCTGAAATGGCATAGCGACCGGCTTGTAGTACGCCCTGGCGGGATCCACCGACGGCGTCAACCGCGCGGTGTGGCCGTCGATCGTCGCATCGATCGGGAAAGCGATCTCGTCGACGTTGTATTCGAGCGGAACGCCGGCCAGGACGTCGCCGTTGGCCGACCGGATCTGGAACCGGCCGCCGTCCACGACGAGCGAACCTTGATCGATGCTGATCACCGCCGCCGCGCCGTCCTTGTAGGTCGTGTAGTGGACAGTCGGCGCCAGTTCGATATTCAGCGGTTCGGTATGGGCGGTGCCTGCGGTGCCAACCACTGCGGCCGCGACAATTGCTGCCGCACAAACGAATTTGGAAGTGATCATTGGAGTACCTTCGTGAGTGAATGAGCTGAAACGGGTCGGCCGGGGCTGTCCGGCCGACACGGACGATCAGTGGTGCGCAGATACCGTGCGCGTGGTCGCGGCGTCCAGTGCAGCGAGCTTGGCCAGTCCGCGAGGGTGCATGCGCTTGCCGAGTGCCATCGCCAGGGCCGCGGGAATGTAGGCCAGCGGTGCGAGTTGTAGTGCACCGAGCAGACCCAGGTCGTCGGCAAGAATTCCTACGACCATCGGCCCGAGGGCCAGACCCAGCAAGTTGTTCGCAAGGGTCAACGTGCCCATCGCGGAGGCCTGCACCGACTGATGAGACAGCCCTGCGACCATAGCCGCAGTCGTTCCCGACGAGCCGGCCGAGAAGAACGCGCCCACCGCGAGCAACGCCAGTTGTCCCGCACCGGTATCGAGACGAAAAGCAACGAGGAGAGATACGAGGCCGATTGCGCAGTACCCAACTCCCACAGTCCATTTGCGGGTGACGTCGGTGCGGCTGAGCCGGTCGGCGAAATAGCCGCAGCAGATCATCCCCGTGGCGATGAGCAATACGTAGATCGAGGCGATCACCGCCGCACGGTCGGCGGGATAGCCGTAAGTGCGGTTGAAAAAGCTCGGCAGCCAGGCGAGCATCACCGCGGCCGTGAACATCTGCAACCCGCCGCCCACGTAGGCGCAGAGCACAGCCGGGTTCGTGAAGAGGCTTGTAAACGGCGCCCGTTGAACGACGACTCCGGGTGCTGGACGGTGCACCAGGTGCTGTGCGACGCGACGTTCGGTGATGAGCAGTTTGAAGACCGCGGCGAGTAGGAGCCCGAGGACTGCCATCGCGGCGAACGACCACCGCCACCCGAACTGGGTCGCGATCACGCCGCCCATACTCACGCCGACAACCGAGCCGAACGAACCGCCTGCCATGAAGGCGCCCGACAGCGCAGCGTGCACACGGGGCGCAAACACGCTCAGTACCAATGCAATTCCCACGCTGCCATACGCGGCCTCACCGACACCCACCAGGAAGCGAGCGAACAGCATGTGCTCGTAGCCGGACGCGACAGCACACCCGAGGGTCGCGAAGCTCCACAGCACGGCCATCAGGACGAGACTGCGGACGCGACCCCACCGGTCGGCCAGAATCGAAATGGGCAGGGTAAGCAACCCGACCATCAGCGCGACGACCGAGGTCAGCGAAGCGAGCTGCGAATCGGTCAGCGACCAGTCGGTCTTGAGGAACGGGAACACGGCGCTGAGCACCTGCCGGGACATGTAGTCCGACAGCAACAGCGCGAATGCGAGAGCGAATACGGCCCACGGGAAGAACCGGCGCCCGGACGACGGCGTCCGGGCTACCGGCGGTCCTGCTGGCTCGCCCACCGAGGAGATGATGGCGGTCATTATCTCGTGTCCCGTCAGGCGTGGCCGGTGAAGCCGACCTGGCCCGGTGCGCGGTTCGGCGCGTAGCCAAGCTTGGCGAGGGTTTCGTCGACGGTCGAGTACTGCTCGCCGATCCGGTAGATATCGCGGGCTTCCTTGCCGTCCGCGACCTCACGGCCGAGTTCCTCGGCGATGCGGACCAGCTGCCGGACCTGATCGACCGACTTGATCTTCTGGCCCTTGCGGCCCCACAGCGTGTCTTCGTTGCCGCAACGCGGATGTAGGCCCATCGCTATCGCCATGGCGTTGACCGGCAGTACCGAGCGCATGAGTGTCTCGAGAGTCAGGATCGCGCCGTCGGGCACCCGCTTGACGAACTCCATGATGTTGTACGGGTTCGGGCCGTCGAAGCCGCCGCCGATGCCGACCCAGGTCACGTTGAACGGACCCATGTACGTGCCGCGCCGGATCAGCCGCTCCACGGTCTCGAGCTGCGGGATGGACGATAGCTGGAAGTGCGGCTGGATGCCCGCCGCAGCGAGACGGCGCAGGTGCTCCTCGACCCAGGCCGGGCCGGCGGGCACCGTCATCTCACGGTAGGTGTCGGACAACTCAGGGCGTGTCATGGACGTGCCGGCGATGTCGTCGTCGGTCATCAATTCCATGATGTTCATCTGGCTCGTATTGATAGCAATGGTGACTTGATCCGGCTTCGGATCCAGCTCGGCCAGCATGTGCCGCGTGTCGTCCGAAAGCCACTTGGCATCGGCTCCATCCCCCTCGGGCGCGAACGAAATCGAGCCGCCCACCTGCAGAATCATGTCCGGCACAGCCTCGCGCAGACCGGCCAGCAACTCGTTGAACTTCGAAAGTCGCTTGCTGCCCTTGCCGTCCATTTCGCGGACGTGAATGTGCAGAACAGTCGCGCCGGCGTCGTAACAGTCGACGGCCTGCTGCACGTGCTCCTCGATGGTGAGGGGCAGGTCTTCACGGAAGTCGTCGAGCTCCCATTCGGGGCCGTACGGCGCGCAGGTGATCACCAGTTTGTCCTGGACCTCGGGGAACAGGGCGTCGTCGTGGAAATGCATGGTCTCTCCTTGTGTTCGGTTGTGCGGTGTGGTCAGAAGGGGCGGTCACCCGCGATGCCGGCGCGTTCCATGCGTCGGACGCCGGGCCAGTAGTCCTGGACCGCGTAGTGCTGGGTGCAGCGGTTGTCCCAGATGGCGAAGCTGTCCGGCGTCCAGCGCCAACGAACCTGGAATTCGGGAACAGTCGCTTGGCTCAGCAAATAGCGCAGGAGGTCGGCGGCGCCGGGTGCGTAGTCGAGGCCGAACCGCACGTTCTCCGGCGTGTGGAAGTTGGTGAAATGCGTGGTGAACGAGTTGACGAACAGCACCTTGTCGCCTGTCTCGGGGTGGGTGCGGACAACCGGGTGCTCGGCGTCGGGAAAACGCCGGTGCAGCTCCGCACGCTTCTCCGTCGGCATGACGGCCCCGAAGCTCGACTCGATGCTGTGGCGCGCCCGCAGTCCGGCGATGCGCTCCTTGATGTTGCGGGGCAGACGTTCGTAGGCCGCGACCATGTCCACCCAGATCGTGTCGCCGCCGACCGCGGGACCTTCGATGCAGCGCAGCACCGAGCCCATCGGCGGGTTGTCCCGCCACGTTGCGTCGCAATGAAAGGCGTTCTCGTAGTGCTCGGGCGGGCTGTCGAGATCCTTGTAGATCCGCACGAGACCGGGATGCGTGGGGTCGCTGCCCAGCACGGGGTGGTCTTCGAGAGTGCCGAAACGCTCAGCGAGCGCGACGTGGTCCGCACGGTTGATCGGCTGATCACGAACGAAAAGCACCTTGTGCCGCAGGAGAAGTGAGCGAAACTCGGTAAAAAGCTCGGCGTCGTGTGCCACCTCGGCGAGGTCGACGTCGAACAGTTCGGCACCAAGGCCGGCGGTCAGGCGCTCGGCGCGAATACGAATGGACGGTGGGACAGTGGCTGTGGTCATGGTCGTTTCCAGTTCTCGATCTAGACGGTCAGGACGGACGAGCCGACACTGATGCCGGCTTCGAGGTCGTCGTGTGCACGCGCGGCATCGGACAGTTGGTAGCGCTGGTTGATGTCGATCGCGATTCGTCCGCTGGCGACGTGGTCGAACAGCTCGCCCGCGAGTTCCGCTCGCTCGGTGTGGTCGGCGATGTAGTCGGCGAGTGCGGGTCTTGTGACGAAGATCGAGCCCTTGATCGCGAGTTGCATCGCGTTGATCGGCGGGATGGGCCCGGACGCGGTGCCGAAGCACACAAGCAGTCCGCGTCGCGCCACGCAGTCGAGCGAGGTGTGGAACGTCGTCGCGCCGATGCTGTCCAGAACGACCGGCACACCCGCCCCGCCGGTGAGCTCACGCACCCGGGCGACGACGTCTTCGTCGCGGTACAGAATCACGTGGTCGCAGCCGTGGGCTCGCGCGATCTCCGCCTTTGCAGCGGTCGAGACCGTGCCGATCACGTTGAGGCCGAGCAGCTTTGCCCACTGCGTGACGATGAGGCCGACGCCCCCGGCAGCGGCGTGCAGCAGGATCGTGTCGCCCTCGCGGTAGTTGTAGATTCTAAGCATCAGGTACGCGGATGTGAGCCCACGCATCGTCATCGCGGCGGCAGTGTCAAACTCGATCGCGTCAGGCAACGAGATCAAGTGCTCGGCCGGCATGACGCGCACTGTGCTGTACGCGCCGAGCGGGCTGCCCGTGTACGTGACCCGGTCGCCCGGCGCGAAGCCGACTACGTCGGCGCCGATCGCCTCGACGACTCCGGCGGCCTCGACCCCCATGCCTGCCGGCAGTGGCGACGGATAGAGACCGGTGCGGAAGTAGGTGTCGGCAAAGTTCAGTCCGACTGCGCCGTGCCGCACACGGACCTCGCCAGGGCCCGGATCGCCGACCGCTACCGTCTCCCAGCGGAGAACTTCCGGCCCGCCGGTCTCGTAGAAGCGAATTGCCTTGGCGTCTGTCTGCCTGGTCACCCGGTGTTCCTTTCTGCTGATCCGACCGCGGCGGTCGGTTGTGATGCAGATGACACTACGAAGCTGAAACCGGCTAAACTGTTCTTGACGGGACGTTGTTCTATTCATATCGGGACACCGCGGAGACCCGGCTCACACTCTTGGGAGGTGCTATCACCCTTGCGAAGTGCGGCGAAGCCCCTCGCGCGGTACGCCTCGCTGGCCAACTTCGTCGAGCTGACGCAGACGCTCGGTGCCGACCCAGCGACGCTCCTCCGCCGCGCCGGCCTAGATCCGGCCGGCGTCCGTTTGCAGGATCGCTGGGTGCCCGCAGCATCGGTCGCCGAACTCCTCGAACGGACCGCGGTGGAAACCGGCAAGTCCGACCTCGGCCTGCGGCTGGCGGAGTTACGGCGACTCTCACATCTCGGACCGGTCAGTCTCGTGCTGCGCGAAGAACCGGATGTTCGCAGTGCACTGCAACTGCTGGTCCGGTCGGAGAACATGTACAACGAGGCGCTACATACGCGGGTGAGCAGCGCCGATGGGATTGCGTCAGCCCGTATCGAACTCGATCTGGGCACGCGGCAGCCGCACCACCAATCCACCGACCTGGCCGTCGGCGTCCTGTTCGGCTTCCTGCGCGGACTGCTCGGCCCGGACTGGCGACCGCTGGCGGTGTGCTTCACGCACCCCGAGCCGGCCGACCCTACGACCGCGCGCCGGATGTTCCCGTGCACCGTGCGCTACGACCACGATTTCGACGGGGTCGTGCTGTACGAAAGCGACCTCGACCGACCGAATGCACTGTCGGACCCGCAGCTTCGAACCTACATTCAGCGAGTTCTACCGCCGACCGACGCCGCTGGGCGAGATCCGCGCACCGCAGCACGGGTGCGGGAGCTGATCGAAATGCTGCTCCCCACCGGCCGTTGTTCGGTCGAACAGGTCGCTCGCAGCATGGGTGTCGACAGACGGACAGTGCATCGCCGTCTGACCGCGGAAGGGACTACGTTCAGCGCGGTACTCGACGCTGCACGGACCGAATTGGCGCGGCATCTCGTCGGGGGTCGACGGCACTCGTTCACAGAAGTCGCCGCCTTGCTGGGGTTCGCGTCGCCGAGCAACTTCTCGCGCTGGTTCCGCGATCGGTTCGAGGCCAGCCCCCGCGGGTGGCGCGCGACGTCAGTCGGTCGACCCCGCTAGTCGTCGATAGTCGCTACTCCGCCACGGCCGTGCAGTTTCGCCCCCGTGACTTCGCGTCGTACAACGCGCGGTCTGCCGCATCCAGCAAGGCGGGCAAAGACATTCGTGGCCCAGCGGTCGCGACCCCGAAGCTCGCCGTGACCGCGGCGCTCGCACCGCCGTAGGAGATCGACTGCCTCGCGAGGCGCGTGCGCACCGACTCGGCGAATTCGAGGGCCACTCGCGAATCGGTGTCCGGTAGCAACACCGCGAACTCCTCACCGCCGATTCGGCCTGCGACCTGCCCGATGTCCGGTGCGGTTCGGAGGACTCGCGCAAACGTCGCCAGGGCGAAGTCTCCACCGGCATGTCCGAGTGCGTCGTTGACCTCTTTGAAGAAGTCGAGATCAGCCAATATCAGTGTGCTGGTGGGGGTTCGACTCAACGTGACTGCGGCTTGTTCGGTGAAACCACGGCGGTTCAGCAGCCCGGTCAGCTCGTCTCGATCGCGCTGAAACCGGAGGTCGGAAACGATGTCCACGAGGGTTACGGCGAGCAACGTCACCATCAGACCCGGGAGAAGCAACGCACTGGCGATGATCAGACCGATTTCGAGGGGCGACGCGAGGTAGGCGTCCAACTCCGCGTCGGTGGTGATCTCGCGCGGAACGTCGGAAAACGGTACCAACAACACATTCACGAGCAGACCGAGCGCCAGTGCCGATGTCGCAATCACTGTCACGCGGTCCGAGACCTGCCGCCACGTGGTGGTCCACAGCTTGCTCGCGACGAACAGCAGCAACAACCCGACGCCGAGATTCTGCGTAGTGATGCGGCCGACCATGAGTGGCGTCACGTACGCGAAGTAGCACACCGCAACCGCCAGAACGACGACGAACGTGACCGCGGTCCGCCGACCCAACCGCTGGCCGGAGCGCCGGAGCAGACCGTCGACGAGCAATACGAAACCGATGGGAAACAAGACGCCGTGGATCGTTGCCAGGAGCGCGATATCGGCGTTGATGGACAGAGCCGCTGTCCCGGCAAAGTAGAACGCGATCATGCCCGCGAAGGACAGAGCGTGTCGACGGCTTCGATCGATGCTCCAGAGCACCACGAAAACCAGCGCGATGCCGATCATTGCAAAGGACCCCAGATTGACCACGAACAGCCAATCTCGGCCCATCACAATGCCTCTCGTCTCGGCTCAGCAAGCGTGTACACAGCGGCCGGCGGGGCGCCGGGCAACACGATCGCATCACCCACTTCACCGGCATCGTAGCGGTTTCGCCGCAACGATCTGGCGCAGATTATTCGGCCACTATGGGAGATTCCTGTGCGACTCCAGATCGGAAGTGTTTTGATACCCAAGTGTCCTTGATTGCGCTCGAAGAGCATTACGCCTGGGATCCGGCGAGCGATGGCAATGTCGTTGCGACATGGCTGCGTTCGAACAATCCCCTCGGGTACGACCGGCTGTACGACCGCGGACCCCTACGGCTCGAGCAGATGGACGCAGCCGGAATCGATTTCCAGATCCTGTCGCTGTTCGACCCCGGCGTGCAGGACCGCACCGATGTCGCTCAGGCGATCGAGCACGCGCGCCTCGCCAACGACAACCTGGCCGAGACGGTGCGCGACAACCCAAGTCGCTTCGGCGGGTTCGCAACCCTGGCGACTCAGGATCCCGACGCCGCCGCGGCCGAATTCGAGCGCGCAGTAACGGATCTCGGCCTTGTCGGTGCGTTGATCAACGGGCATTGCCAGGGACGCTATCTCGACGATCCGGCGTACGAGGGATTGTTCGAACGCGCTGAAGCGTTGGGTGCACCCATCTACCTGCATCCGACGACGCCGCACAAGGCGGTCATGGAAGCGTGGTTTGCGCCCTACGTCAACGACGGAATGCACCTTGCGTCATGGGGCTTCTCGGTCGAAACCGGCACACATGTGCTGCGACTGATCTACTCGGGCTTGTTCGACAAGTTCCCCGGTTTGCAGATGATCATCGGCCACCTCGGGGAAATGCTGCCGTTCAATGCGTATCGCGCCGACCGCTATTACGGACTCGGCGGCGACGGGGTCAAGCGCCTCAAGCGGCTCCCCTCGGAGTACTTGCGCGACAACTTTCACGTGACGACGAGCGGCAACTTCAATCCCCCGGCGTTCGCATGCACGCTCGAAGTGATGGGCGCCGACCGCGTGATGTTCTCGGTCGACTATCCGATGGACAACAACGTCGACGGCGCGCGGTTCTTGGCCGACTTCCCCATGGAGGAGTCGACGCGTCGAAAAGTGAGCTCGGAGAACGCTGTACGGCTCTTCGGCGACCGTATCCCGGCCGCCCTCGCGTGACCTCCTGATCAGAGCTCGAAGACGCCGCCGTCCTTGCCGACTGTGACTTTCCCCGAGTAGTGCATCCCGACTTTGCCGAGCCATTCCGAATCCGGTAGGTCGCTCGGCTGGTAGTGGCTCAGGATCACATGCTTCGCGTTGGCCGCCGCGGCAACCTCTCCGACCTGCTCAGCCGAGGTGTGCGAGTTCTTCAGGTAATTCGGTGGGAACCTATTGCCGTAGTAGGCATCGTCGAGACTGAACTGGGCCTCGTGGACGAGAATGTCGGTGTCCTTGGCGAGCAGGATCAGATTGTCGGACTTCGTCGTGTCACCCGAGAACGTCACTGACTTTCCGGACTTCTTCAAATCGAAGCGGAACGCGAACGCCGGGTAGGTGTCGTAGTGGGAAACCAGTGTCGCGGTGACGTCGATATTGTCGTCGGACATAACTGAGAACGGATCGGTTTTCGGCGCCCTGTTCTGGTAGTCCGAGCCTGGTGGCACCACAATCTCGTTGACCTTCAAAGTGTCTTGAATGTCGACGATCCCCATGTCACGGATGAAGAGGTTGCTGGTGTACGCATACGCCTGCACCAACGCCGCAGTAGTCGTCGCCAGCCCGCGGGCGGGTTCGGCCGGATCCACGATGGGCGGATTCGCGTTGCCGATCTGGCTCGGCGGCAACCCACCGGCCGGGCCGGGCCCGTACACCTGCACCGCGGCTTTGCCCGGTTTTGCGGTGTAGCCGCCCGATAGGAAGAAACTGAAGTAGTCGACCATGTGGTCGGTGTGCAGGTGGGTGATGAACATGCTCTTGAGATTCTCGAAGGTGAGCCCGGCGTTCGTGAACGCGTTGAACGAGCCTAGGCCACAATCGATTTGGTAGACATCGTCGCCGATCTTCAGCGCCGATGAGATGCCGATTCTGCCGCGAATGGGCGGTGGACCCGCCGCGACACCCAAAGTGATGAGGGCGTTGTCGGGCAGCGTCGGTGCGGGCTCGGGCGATGGTGCAGAACTCTCCGATGGAGAGTCCGATGACGAATCGGAACTGCAGGCCGCTGCTGTGAGCAACGCGCCACCGATGACTGCGGACATGGAGCCCGCTATGGCGGACCTCCGCGAAATGCCACCCTTGCCGTGGAAGTCCATGCCGAACAGGATAAGACGTTGCGACTGTCCAACTGGGCAGAATGCTGCCGGGGGTTCGAATCTTGCGTGAGCAAGACCCGGACCGACCACAGTTGCAGGTCTGGTGGGTATCGTCGTGGCCGAAGCTCAACCACCGCGCCGACCGCAGCCAAAGCTGCGACCGACGCGGTGATCGAGCCGCCGCTACCCGCGGCAACCCCCAAAGCATCTGACCAAGACAGCAACGCCGGGAGAACACAATGAATGCCCAGCAGCCGACCATCATCTACACGCTGACCGACGAGGCACCCTTCCTCGCGACAGCCGCCTTCCTTCCGATCGTTCGCGCATTCACCGAACCGGCGGGCATCAAGATCGAGACCAGCGACATCTCGCTGGCAGCGCGTATCCTCGCGGAATTTCCCGATCGCCTCACCGACGAGCAACGCGTGCCGAACAATCTCGAGGAACTCGGTCGGCTGACGCAACTGCCCGAGACCAACATCATCAAGCTGCCGAACATCAGCGCGTCGGTGCCGCAGCTTGCGGCCGCCATCAGGGAGTTGCAGGGCAAGGGCTACGACCTCCCCGACTTCCCGCAGGATCCGAAGACCGACGAAGAGAAGGAGACCCGCGACCGGTACGCCAAGTGCCTGGGGAGCGCGGTGAACCCTGTGCTGCGCGAAGGTAACTCAGATCGTCGCGCGCCCAAGGCGGTCAAGGAGTACGTGCGGAAGCACCCGCACAGCATGGGCGAATGGTCGATGGCGTCGCGCAGTCACGTTGCGCACATGAAGCACGGCGATTTCTACCACGGCGAAAAGTCGATGACATTGGACCGTGCCCGGGATCTGAAGATGGAGCTGCTGACAAAGAGCGGCGAGACGATCGTGCTCAAGCCCGAGGTCTCGATGGGTGAGGGCGATGTCATCGACAGCATGTTCATGAGCCGGAAGGCGTTGCTCGAATTCTACGAGGAGCAGATGGAGGACGCGCGCAAGACCGGCGTCATGTTCTCGCTGCATGTGAAGGCGACGATGATGAAGGTCTCGCACCCCATCGTCTTCGGTCATGCTGTCCGAATCTTCTACAAGGATGCGTTCGCCAAGCACCAGGAGCTGTTCGACGAGCTCGGCGTGAACGTCAACAACGGTCTCGGCGATCTCTACGACAAGATCGAGACACTCCCCCAGTCGCAGCGTGACGAGATCATCAAAGATCTGCACGAATGTCACGAACACCGACCGGAGCTGGCGATGGTCGACTCGGCCCGGGGAATTTCGAATTTCCATTCACCGAGCGACGTGATCGTCGATGCCTCGATGCCCGCGATGATTCGCGCCGGCGGCAAAATGTACGGCGCCGACGGACGGACCAAAGACGCCAAGGCCGTGATGCCCGAGTCGACGTTCGCGCGGATCTACCAGGAGATCATCAACTTCTGTAAGACCAACGGCGCCTTCGATCCGGTGACGATGGGCACGGTTCCCAACGTCGGCCTCATGGCGCAGAAGGCCGAAGAGTACGGCAGTCACGACAAGACGTTCGAAATTCCCGAGGACGGCGACGCCAACATCGTCGACATCGCCACCGGCGAAGTGCTGCTGACCCAGCACGTGGAGGCGGGCGATATCTGGCGGATGTGCACGGTAAAGGACGCGCCGATCCGCGACTGGGTGAAACTCGCCGTGACCCGCGCACGCGACTCCGGCATGCCGGTCCTCTTCTGGCTCGACCCGTACCGCCCGCACGAGAACGAGCTGATCAAGAAGGTCCACCTGTACCTGAAGGATCACGACACGACCGGCCTCGACATTCAGATCATGTCGCAGGTGCGATCAATGCGATACACACTTGAACGCGCGATGCGCGGACTCGACACCATCGCTGCCACCGGCAACATCCTGCGCGACTACCTGACCGACCTGTTTCCGATCTTGGAGCTGGGCACCAGCGCCAAGATGTTGTCCATCGTGCCTCTGATGGCGGGCGGCGGCCTGTACGAAACGGGAGCCGGCGGATCCGCGCCCAAGCATGTCAAGCAGCTGACCGAGGAAAATCACCTGCGCTGGGATTCGCTCGGCGAGTTCCTCGCGCTCGCGGTCAGCCTGGAAGATCTGGGCCGCAAGGAAGACAACCACAAAGCAAAAATCCTCGCGACGACCCTCGACACCGCGACCGGAAAGCTGCTCGAGCACAACAAGAATCCATCGCGCAAGACCGGCGAACTGGACAACCGCGGCAGCCAGTTCTACCTTGCGCTGTACTGGGCGCAGGACCTTGCCGCGCAAACCGACGACGAGGAACTGGCGAAGCAGTTCACACAGCTGGCACAGACACTGGCCGACAACGAGGAGGCCATCGTGGCCGAACTCGCCGCGGTCCAGGGCGAAGCAGTCGACATCGGTGGTTACTACTACACCGATGCCGACAAACTTGCCGCGGTGATGCGGCCGAGCAAGACGTTGAACGCTGCATTGTCCGGCGCGCAAGACTGACTCTGAAGTACGCGAAAGGGCGGCCACCGGAAGTAGTTCCGGTGGCCGCCCTTCCGTCGTTCAGTTGCCAGCTCCCATAAGCGCAGGCTGATCGTCAGGCAACGGCGACTCGACGGGGTGCCGGTGTGAGGCTCGCTTCGCCGAGTCCGAGGTGGTCACGCAAAGTCGTCCCGGTGTAATCGGTGCGGAACAGGCCGCGCCGCTGTAGTTCCGGGACAACGAGGTCGACGAAGTCGTCGAACGTTCCCGGCGCCTGCGCCGCCGACAGAATATAGCCATCGGCCTCGCCGCCGTGAAAGCCCTCTTCGATCTGGTCGGCGATCTGGGTCGGAGTTCCGACGAACTGCGGGAGCAGCACGCCTTGTGCGTACAGCTTTCCGATGTCGCGCAGTGTCAGGTTGTCGTTCACGCTGAGCCGCCGAGCGACGTCGAACAGACCCTGTGTGCCGGGGACGAGAATGTCTTCCACGGGCGAGTCCAGGTCGTACTGCGAGAAATCGTGATCGGTGTGCACCGACAGCGTGATCAGACCCGAGATCGGGTCGGCCAACTCATTGTGGAATGCCTGCTTCTCGCGCGCGATTGCCTCGGTTTCGCCGATGAACGGGACGAACGACGGGAAGATTTTGATCTCGTCTGGATTCCGGCCGAAGTTCGACGCCCGTGACTTCACGTCGTCGTAGTACGCGCGGCGCCCTTCGGGAGTCGGGTCGATCTCGAAAATCGCCTCTGCCCAGCGCGCCGCGAAATCCTTACCGACGTTGGATGATCCAGCCTGTATGAGCACAGGCCGACTCTGCGGTGAATGCGGGACGGTCAGCGGTCCGCGGGACCGGAACCAGGTGCCCTCGTGATCGATGGTCCGCACCTTGTCCGGATCCGCGAAGACGCCGGAGGCCTTGTCCTGCACGAGAGCGTCGCGGTCCCAGCTCCCCCACAGTTTCAGCGCGACCTCGAGGAACTCGTGTGCGCGTTCGTAACGCTCGTCGTGGCCGAGATGGTTGTCGAGACCGAAGTTCTGGGCTTCGGCCTGGTTCAACGATGTGACAACGTTCCACGCCGACCGCCCGCGCGAGAGGTGATCGAGCGTCGAGAAGATCCGGGCCACCTCGTACGGGTGGAAGTACGTGGTGGACTTGGTGATTGCGACGCCGATCTTCTCGGTCACGTTCACCAGACTCGCCGCGACCAGCGCTGGGTCGATCGTCGCGGACGCCTGTGTGCCACTGCTCAGCGGCACCCGAATGTCGTTGCCGTAGCGCACCGGCGTTGCGAGGAGGTCCGCGAAGAACAGGAAGTCGAACTTTCCGCGCTCGAGCGTCTGCGCGACGCGGCGGTAGTAGTCGGGGCCGAGGTAATCCGTCTCCGATCCGGGATGCCGCCATGCCGCGTGCGAATGCGTGACGTGCGAGGCGATCAGGAAGCCGGCCAGGTGTAGCTCACGTGTCACGGGAAAGTCCTTGGTCTGTCGAATGTTTCGGCCCCCACACCGGGGGCGACCGCCTTTCGCAGCGGATCCGACTCAACCTTCGACCGAGGCGGTCACCGTGTCAGCGGTTCTACCCACGGTGATATTTAGTCGGCCGGTGGGTCAGCCGGGGATGACGCCCGGGCGCCGTTCACCGGCTTTCGTGACCTGCTCGATGGCATGCGCGATGCCGAGTGCCTGGAAGTCTTGGTGATGCGGAGCCACGACCTGCACCCCGATGGGGGGGCCCTCCTTCGAGAATCCGACCGGCACTGCCGTCGCGGGGCATTCCGTGACCGACACCAGGATTGCCGCCTGCATCCAGCCGAGATAGTCCGCCATCTCGACGCCGGCAACGCTGGTCGGATACTCCAGGTCCGCGTCGAACGGGAGTGCCTGACACGAGGGCAGGACGAGCGCATCGTATCCCTGGAAAAATGCGAGGACCCGGTTGTACAGCGCACCGCGCAAGGCACTCGCGCGAGCAACGTCCGGCCCTGTCAAAGCGCGGCCCTGTTCGACATTCGAGCGAATCGTCTGCTTGACCATGTCCGGCGCGCGATCGACGAGGTCACCGAACATCAGTACGTAATTGAGCGTCCGCAGGGTAGTGAAGACTTCGCTACCGCCCGTGAAGTCGACGCAGTCCGAGACGACCGTCGCGCCCAGCTCCGTCAGCGTTGCAACCTGCGCTTCGACCAGTGCTGCGACCTCCGGATCGACGACGACCGCGCCACCGAGATCGGGTGACAACGCGATTCGCATGCCGTCCAGCCGAGTCGGCAGGGCGGCGGTGAAGATCGATCCGGGTTCGGGCAGTGAGACCGTGGCCCGCGGGTCCGGGCCTGCCTGCACCGACAGCAACAACGCCGCGTCAGCCACGGTTCGGCCCATCGGCCCCTGCGAGGCGAGGGTGAACCACGGGTCCTGTACCGGCCACGTCGGCACTCGCCCGGGCGACGGGCGGTGGCCGACGACGTTGCAGAACGACGCCGGATTGCGCAGCGATCCGCCCATGTCGCTACCGTCGGCCAGCGAGACCATTCCGCAGGTCAGCGCGGCCGCAGAGCCGCCGCTCGAGCCGCCGGCCGACCGGTCGAGCGCGTAGGGATTGCGCGTGACGCCGAACACGCGGTTGAAGGTATGCGAGCCTGCGCCGAACTCCGGAGTGTTGGTCTTGCCCAGGATGACGGCGCCTGCGGCGCGTTCCCTCGCGACCAGCAGTTCGTCGGCGTCCGGAACATTGTTCGCGAGGACGGGAGACCCGTAGGTCGTACGCATGCCCGCGGTCGCGTGAAGATCCTTTATACCGAGGGTGAGGCCGTGCAGTGGGCCGAGCAGCCGACCGGACGCTTGCGATTCGTCTGCGGCGGCCGCCGCCTTCTCCGCTGCCTCGGCGTCGAGCGTCACGACGGCATTCACCTCGGAGTTCGTCGCCTCGATCCGCGCGAGGGATTCCGCCAGCAACTCGCGGGCCGAGACCTTCCCGTCTCGGAGCAGGGCCGCTTGTTCGGTGGCGGACAGATCGCACAGATCGGTCATCGAATTTCTCCTCTTCGGGTTGTCAACGCAGCTCGAGTCGCATGAGGACGCGCGGAAATGTGGCGAGCACAGACGTCGTGTCGGCCGCTTTCACGAAGCCCGCCTTCTCGAACAGGCGCCGAGTGCCGACGTAAGCCATCGTGAGATCGACTTTCGCGCCGGCGTTGTCGACCGGGTACCCCTCGACTACCGGAGCACCCTGATCGCGCGCGAATGCCACGGCACCCGCGAGCAGTCGATGCGAGATCCCCTCGCCGCGATGGCCGGGCCGAACCCGGATGCACCAGACCGACCACACGGGTCGATCGTCGACGTGCGGGATCTTCCGGTTGCGGGCAAACGTTGTATCGGCACGAGGTGCGACGGCCGCCCAACCGACGACGGTATCGCCGTCGTATGCGAGTACTCCAGGCGGTGGATCCGACCGCACAAGGCTTTTCACTCGCTCGCCACGCGCCGAGCCGCGCAACGAAAGGTTCTCCTTCGACGGAATGCGGTAGCTCAGACACCAGCACACGTTGGCGTCCGGACGTTTCGGACCGACCATCGCGGCGACATCGTCGAAAGCGGTCGCGGGCCGCGTTTCGATCACCATGTGGCCAGGATGCCACCCGCAGCGCGAGCCGGGGTCGAATCGCGCACTACCGGGTCCGAATAGTTCACTGCCACTGCTCATTCGGCTTCGAGCACGCCGACTCCCCCGCCTCAGCTCCCGAGGAGGTCGGCTACTTCGGTCGTCATGGCCCGATTGACGAGCGCCGAGCGCTTCCGGTTCTGCGGCAGTTCCGAGATGTCGAACCGTTCGTAGAGTGCCTGCAGGTGCCGTGCAACCGTCTCGACGGTGACGCCGAGTTCGGCGGCGATGTCTTGATTCGTAGCCGGATTGGCGAACTTCCGATTGTCCAGAAACGGTCGGCACAACGCGCGCAACACCGCGGTCTGGGCCTTCGTCAGCACCATCGGTTCGCCCGACCCCGCCGCGGTTCGCACGCCTTCCACCGGACCTTCGAACACCAGCTGCGCATCGCCGACGCCCACGGTGTCGCCGGCGCAGAGCCGGCGCCGCCCGAAGACGCGTTCGCCGTTGACGAATGTTCCGTTCGTCGACACCCCGTGGTCTGCGATGGTCCACTCGTCGGCGATCAGTTCGAGGACGGCGTGCAGTCGAGACACTTCGGGATGGCCGCTCAGCGGAATGTCAGCAGTCGAATCGCGGCCGATCGTCAGGCGCGGCGTGTTCTCGGCCAGCGGCACGAGAGTGTCCGCAGCCCCCGATTGCGGTACCCGAAGCCAGGACCGCCCAACAGCTTTCGTGGATTCCGCATCGTCGGCACTCATCAGCGGTAATCCTCCTGCGCACGAGTGATCGACGTAACCGGCTGTCGGAACGATTTCGATACTAGGGTTTGCGCGCGCCCGACGAAAGCGTGCCGCCACCCGCCGTTTCACTGGGGTCGCTGCGGGTATCCGAATTTCGAACCAGCTCCGATCGGAAGGGATGACCGTGCCGAAGACCACCAAGACCGGCAAACCCAAGCAGGACGAATTGTCCAGCACCTTGCAGAAGTCGGATGCCAAGGCGCAACGCACTTTCGCCAAGACCTACGATTCCGCGGCCGATCAGTACGGCGAAGGCGAACGTGCTCATCGCGTCGCGTACGACGCGTTGAAACACAGCTACGAGAAGGTCGGCGACCACTGGGAGGAGAAGGACAAGAAGGGGCCATCCGACGCGCGAGCCAAGAGCGGTGGACCGAATGCCAAGGGAAAGACCGCAGAGGGCGTCGACGCCAACTCGACAAAGAAGCACTTGCTCGATATCGCGCGCAGGCTCGACGTACGCGGCCGATCGACGATGAGAAAGGCCGACCTGGTTTCCGCCATCGAGAAGGCGAATCGGCGAGAGTCCGCCAAGAATCGGTGAACAGGCACGACCGAATACGATCCGGAACCCGGAATCTGTCGGCAGCTTTCGCTACCGTCGATTCGTGCCGGCCAGGAAACCGGGTCTTGACCTCAACCGAACTCGAGGCTTTAGCGTTCGTCGCATGACGCAAACGACGTTCGAAACCCCGGGTGCCGAGCAGCTCGGCACCTGGCGAGAACTCCTTGTCGGAAGGTACGCACCGGTTGCCGCCGTACTCGCCGGTGGCGTGCTGCTCGAGGCCAGCAATGTCTACATCACGACGAGCCTCCTGCCCACGATCGTTGCGGACATCGGGGGCGAGCAGTACTACGCGTGGACGATGACCTCGTTCCTGACCGCCTCCATCATCACGGCCATGCTGGTCAGCCGCATACTTACCAGGTACGGCTCGGTGAACGCATACGTTGCCGCGTTCGGCCTCTTCGCTGTCGGTTCGCTGCTGGCGGCATTGAGCCCGAACATGTTGGCACTCTTGGTCGGCCGCGCTGTGCAGGGTCTCGGTGGTGGACTGCTCGCCGGCCTTGGCTACGCCCTGCTCCAACGCGCACTGCCACAGCGACTCTGGGCACGAGGGGCCGCGCTCGTCTCGGCGATGTGGGGGGTCGGCAACATCCTCGGCCCACTTGCCGGTGGCTTGTTCGCCCAATTCGATTCGTGGCGCGGCGCGTTCGGTCTACTCGTCGCGTCCTCGGCCGTCCTCATCGTGATGACCGTGCGGGTCATCCCGCGTACGGCCAAGGGGACGCCGTCGGACGCCGTGCCGTTGGCTTCGCTGCTCCTGCTCACACTGTCCGTTGCGGCGGTGAGCATTGCCGGCATCGTCCCGCACGGGATCGCGACGATCGCGACGATCGCACTCGGACTCGGCTTCGGCGCATGGTTCATCGACCACGACCGGCGCGCCCACGGTGCGGTCCTGCCTGCCGTGACGTTCCACCGCGGCTCGACGTTGCCGTGGGTCTATGTGACGGTCGGCGTCTTGGCCTTCGGAATCGGCACCGAGGCGTTCATCCCGTACTTCGGTCAGGAAGTCGGCGGGCTTGCGCCGCTCGTCGCAGGCTTTTTGGGAGCCGCAATCTCCCTCGGCTGGTCGCTGTCGCAGATCGCCAGCGCGACCGCGACCAGACGGCAAACCGTGCGCCGGTTGACCACGGCCGGACCCCTCGTCCTCGGCGTCGGCCTCGCGCTCTATGGCGGCCTCACGGTAGAGGCGCCCAGCGGGTGGCTCGTCCTGGGTTGGTTCTTCGCGCTGTTCGCTGCAGGCACCGGCATCGGCATCGCGTTCCCACATCTCACCGTCAGCGCGTTCGCCAGCAGCAGCAGCGAAGAGGAGGGCGCGAAGGCCGCGTCCGGCATCAACACGGTCTTCATCATTGCCAGTGCATTCAGCGCTGCGCTCGCCGGAGTGCTGGTCAATCTTGGCGACTCCGTTGTAGATTCCGCGCACCTGCTGTTGTTCGCTTTCGCGGCGGTGGCTGCGCTCGGAGTGGTCCCTGCAGCGAGAGCGACTCTCACAGAACGCAATACGAACGGAGACCGTCGATGACCGATATCCTCACCCGATACCTCAAGCGGATCGAGCACCACCGACCGGCCAACGCAACCGAACAAGAACTCGCCGACCTCGTGACCGCACAGCTGACCGCGATCCCGTTCGAGAACCTCGACCCGCTGTGCGGCGTCCCCGTGGCCGACCTGACTCCGGAAGCATTGGCGAAGAAGATGGTCGACGGCAAGCGCGGCGGCTTCTGCTACGAGCTCAACGGCCTACTCCGATACGTTCTGGGCGAACTGGGGTACGAGGTCGTCGGGCTGTCCGGTCGCGTCGTATGGGGCGACACCAGTGGTGCCGTGCCGCCTCGTACGCACCACGTTCTGCAAGTGACTGTCCCCGAGACCGGCCGCACATTCCTGGTCGACGTCGGGTTCGGTACGCATACACTGCCAGCGCCGATCTTGTTGGAGAACAACGCAATCCAGCGGACGCCGCACGCCGACTACAACCTCGTCGGGTCCGATGGCCGATTCACGCTGAACATGCAGAGCAGTCGCGGCGACAAGCCGATGTACTACTTCGACACCGAACCGACCGAAGCGATCGACCTCCAGGTGGGCAGCTGGTATGCCTCCACCTTTCCCGGGTTTCCGTTCGTCGGCGCAATCGTTGCCGGACGAGTGACCCCGGAGGCCAAATGGGCGCTCGGTGGCGCCAGCCTCGTCGAATACCGTCCCGGGAAGGCTGTGCTCCGAACCGAACTGTCGAGCGCTGCCGAAGTCGTTCGGGTCCTGGGCGAAACCTTCGCGATCGACACCGACGCAATCGCGGGGTTGACCGACCACGTCGCAGCGGTCCTCGGATAGTCGAAGGTCCTACTGACCGTCCACGGTGCCGTCGGTGCCGCCGAGCGCCGCACCCGGCGACTCGTCGTCGGGCGTGCCGAGCGTTTTCTTATGCTCGGCGGCCCGGTAGATGTGTTCCTGTTCGTCCAGTCTTTCGGATTCGACACCGGGTTCGTTGCTGTGTGGAAAGGTCACCAGTTCTCGCATTCGCTAGGTCCGTAAACACCCGTGTTCCCCAGAGGACCGCCGGAGAAACCGGCGGCTACCGCCGGGATCGCGTGCGTGCGAAGATCAAAGCGAAGCGTCGGGCAGATGAGGAGCGAACATGCCCAAACAGTTTCCAACGCAGCAGCCCGGGGTGCACTACCTCACCGAGGGCGGCCAGGAAACCGAGATCATGTACAAGTACGGATTCGATCTCCCTTCCTTCGCGATGTTTCCGCTCTTGGACAATCCACGCGCTGTCACCGAGCTCCGCGGCATGTACGGCCGCTACCTCGAAACCGCAGCACGGTACGGATTCGGCGTTGTTGTCGGCGGACTCGACTACCGAGCCAGCCCTGATTGGGCGTCGCTCCTCGGGTATTCACGAGAAGCGTTGGCCGACTTTCAATTACGAGCGATAGATTTTCTGCGCGATGTGGCGGAACCGTACCGGGACCAGGTCCCCGCGATCATGTACGCGGGTGTTGTCGGCCCGCGCGGCGATGCCTACCAAGCGAACCGGACGATCACCGCGGACGAGGCCGAGGAGTATCACGGCGCACAACTCGCGACCCTCGCCAACGCCGGCGTCGACCTGGTCGAGGCGATGACGTTCAGCAGCGTGCCCGAGGTCATCGGACTTTCTCGCGCAGCCGCGCGAGTCGGTCTGCCGCTGGGTGTCCTGTTCACGCTCGACAGCACGACGCGACGGCTGGCGACCGGGCCCACGTTGAAGGAGGCAATCGAGGCGATCGACGCAGAGGCCGGCGCAGACCGACCCACGTTCTACGGCATCAATTGCTCGCACCCGTTGGAGTTCATGCCCGCGATCGAGCCGGGCGACTGGTTCGAGCGCGTGCGCTGCCTGCGACCCAATGCCGCGATGATGGACAAGATTTCCCTCTGCACGATCGGGCACCTCGAGGCGGGCGACCCAGCGCAGCTCGGTCAGCTGATGGGTGACTTGGCCGCGCAGTACCCGCATATCGACATGTGGGGCGGTTGCTGTGGCACGTGGGAGACCCACCTCGACGAGATTGCGCAAAACGTCCAGATCGTCAGGGCGCAGTAGGGCATCAGGCCAGGTTGCTGCGTGACAGCTCTGCCCAGAGCTCGGGATCGTCTGTCTTCATGCGTGCTCGTGCCTTGACTCGATAGCGCCAGATCTGGACGAGCCCGAGCGTCCAGAGGACGTACTGAAAGCTCATTGCCCAGCGAAATGCGTTCGGCGCGTAGTCGGTACTGGCACCGGGGGTCCGCCAATCGAGAATCAGGCCGATCGCGATCACGAGCACAAGGCTCGCGTAGAAACCACCTTGGTTGATGATTCCCGTAGCGCTGGCCAGTCGGTGGGGCGGGTTCGACGTTCGGCCCAGGTCGAAGCCGATCATCGACGCCGGCCCACCGATACCGGTCACGATCACGAGCAGAATGAGCAGCCACAGTGGCGCATTGCCGGGCCACGCGAGTACCACGGTCCACACGGCGACTATCGAGGACACGATGCCGAGCACGATCGTGGACCGATGCCACGGTCGCACGGTGATCCGCCAGCCCAGAACCGGTCCGGCGCTGATCACCGCCAGCACCATGATGGTGAGCAGCAATCCGGCGACCTCGTTGCTCGTCCCTTCGCCGCGGACGAAGAAGGGGTAGCCCCACAGCAAGCCCAGCGTGGTTGCGCTGAACTGCGTCGAGAAGTGCATCCAGAACCCCAATCGGGTTCCAGGATGCTCCCACGATTGCGCGAGGCTATGGCGAATCTCTGCCGGCGTCAGCGACGGACCGCGTAGCGAACGCGACCCGGGCGCATCGTGGACCACCAGAATCAAGGCAATGATCAGCACCACGCCGAAGGATGCGGCGAAGAGGTACGCCCTGGTCCAGCCGAGTTGGCCGAGCGCGAACGTCATCGGAACGGCCGCGATGATCGCGCCCGCTTGACCGATGACGCCCGTCAGCTGGGTGACCAGCGGAATGCGCCGTGGGCCGAACCAGCTGTTGACCAGCCGGAGAACACAGATGAAGGTCATCGCGTCGCCCATGCCGACGAACACCCTCGCCGTCAGCGCCGGCAGATAGCTGTCGGCAAAGGCGAATCCGGTTTGGGCGAGGGTCAAAAGGACTGCGCCGACCAGCAGTACGTTGCGCGGACCGAAGCGGTCGACCAGCAGGCCGACCGGAATTTGCATCAACGCGTAGACGAGCAGCTGAAGCATCGTGAACGTCGCGAGTTGCGCGGCGTTGATGTCGAATCGATCGGTCGCGGCCAAACCTGCGACTGCGAGCGACGATCGGTGGAAGACCGCCAGCAGGTAGACGAGCAACCCGACGATCCAGATGCCGATCGCCTGTTTCAAACGACGTTCGACAGGTTCGGTCACTGCCCCAGTCTAGGAACCGGGTCGACAGGGCCTGAAACCTTGTGCGCGGTTGGCGAGTCCATGGACTCGCCAACCGCGCACAGGGGCTAGCCCGTTACATGCCGTAGAAGCCCTGTGTGGCCCACTCGGTCAGCGGACCCAACGTGCCGTTGTAGACGTTGCTGTCGCACGGAACGCTGATGCCCGGGATCGTTGCTGCGTCGGTCGTCTGCCAGAACACCCAGTTCGTCCAGCCACCGACGAGGTAGGGGTCCTTCACGTCCTTGCCCCAGTCGGAGATCCAGAGCGGGTACTGCGAGAACTCGTGGGTGTCGTTGACACCGTCCTCCCAGAACTCCGTGGTGTAGATGATGGCCTTCTTACCGGTCATCACCTCGACCACATTGAGCCAGCGGTGCAACCAGTTGATGATGGTTGCCGCGGAAGCTCCGTTGGACCGTTCGACGGCGATGAGCGGTGGCAGCGAACCCATGACGTTCTGCGGGAAGACCGTCGTCACGTAGTGGATCGCCTGCATTTCCGGCGACTCACCGAAGACTGGGAAGTGGTAGGCGCCGCGGAGCACACCGGCCGCACGCATCCGCGCCGTGTCGTCGTTGAAGTACGGGTTGACGTAGTCCGTGCCTTCGGTCGCCTTGATCATGCCGAAGTCGTGGCCGGCATCCTTGACCGCCTGCCAGTCGATCGGCGCCCCGCCGACGTGCTGGTGCGAGGAGATATCCGGACCGGTCGGCCGATCTTCGGCCTGCGCGGTCGGCGTCGCGACGAGCGCGACCACCAACGCGAGCGGGACAGCAGAGAACAGCGTTCGACGAAAAACGGGGAGCACCGAGACCATGGCTGAGGACGCTATCGCGACAGCGTGCGCCGAGCAAGCCAAACACGAAGAAACGGACAACGGCCACGACCCGCCGTAGCAGTTGTGCAACACCGGAATCAGTCTGTGGGGCATAATTCGGAGGACCCCGTTCACGCCCGGCAAGTCCCTTGTGTCGTATTTCACCTGCGGAATCGGGTCGGGGCTTTGCCCTGCCGATGTCGGGTACGATCTTCCGAGCGCCGGATCCATCTATGTTCACGGTAGATTGAGCGCAACTTTGATCACGCGCGTGCAACGGATGGAGGTCGTTATAGTGCTTCGCGGCCTCGATGCACTCTTTTTAGATGGCTGGATCGGCATTAGCCGACTGTTCATTTTGTCCGGCCTCGGGCTCGCGATTGTGAACGGTTTACGGTTCCTCGCTGATCGCCCCAGCGCAGCATTTCCCGTCATCGCAGCGCCGTCCGCCGCTGCCCGCGCGAGTGCAGCCAGATATTTCCACGGCGGGTACGCGTCACTGGGCTGGCCGCTGCTGCTTGTATGGCTCGGCTTCTGGGTCGGCACGCACCTCCGGACCACACCCTGGGAACTGATCGCCGGTTTACCAATTGCCGTGCTGGCCGTTCTCGGAATCCGAGTGCTGCGTACGGCGCACGCGAAGCGCGGCGACGAATTCATTGCCGGTCCCGCGGTCGCCGTTCTTTTGGCAATGCTCACGCTCGTGCAATTCGGGCTTTTGCTGGTCGTCCGATTGGTCGTCGTGAGTCAGCCGGACGACGGCTTGGAAGCGGGACTCTCTGCCGAACATGCCGCGGATGGATTACGGACCGTCGTACTTCCCGCTGCGACGCTGCTCATTGCGGTTGCCGTGACGATTCTCGCGCAGCGGCGGGGCACGGAATTTGCACCGGGTGTCCGCCTGCGGTTTGCACGGATAAAGGCCATTCTCTTCGATCGGCCGCGCACATGGGCGCGGCAATTCTCCCCCGACGCGCGATACATCGCCGCAATCGGATTCGTGTTCCTGCTTTATGCCGCGCCGCTCCTGGACGACGGAATGGTCATAGGCGGTGTAGCGACGCCCGAGTACGGCAAGATCGTCTACTTCGCCGTCCTGGCGCTCGTCATGGCGGAGTATGCGCACCTCTTCCGGGCGCGCTCCAGCCGCCAGCCCGGCTGGCGCGAATTCCTTCGTGCGCGCCGGCACATCGCATACCCCATCGCGCTCTTCTGCGCCGTCGGCGTCGCGAGCGTCCTGAAACTGGATATGGGCCCGACGATCCCGGTTTTCGCCGGCACAGCCGTCGTGATGCTCTACGTCATTGCGATCCAGTCCGGACGGGCACAGAATGTCGCCGACCAGCACGGGATCAGACGAGCGTTCGCGTGGTTGCGGGACGCCACACGGTCGGCACGCCCGCTGCTCCCGATCGCAATCGTCGTCCTGATCGGCATCGCGATCATGTTCCTCACGCCGTACATCTCCGTGCGCGCAGAGGTCTGGAAAGACCCGTGGAAGTTCAATTGGTCGCCGCCGTGCTCGGCGCCGCCCGCGACCGCAGTCGTGCCGCCGACTCCGCCCGGAACCGAAGCCTGCATCGAAACGCTGATCGGTTACTCGGCAAGTAATCGTTCGCAGATCGCGCATTCGCTTTCCGACGTCGCCGACGGCGGGCTGTGGGGCCGCGGTTTGACCGACACGACGTCGGGTCGGCTCCCGGCGGGATCGACCGACTTCATTTTCGCGGTGATCTGGAGCAAGCTCGGCGGAATTGTCGTCGCGATGCTCGGGGCGGTTCTTGCAATTCTCGCCGCGGGACTGGCGAGGCTCGGGCGATATCTCAGCACGGACGAAGACGCCGAATCCTCGAGCAGGCTTCGCGCCGACCGACTTTTCGTTCTCGGAGTCGTCGGAGCGATTGTCGGCCAGTTCCTGTTCGTGCTGGCCGCGACATTGAATGTCGTGCCGCACTCGGGCATTACTGCACCATTTCTTTCCCGTGGTGCGCAGTCGACGATGGCGCTTTCTTTGGGCGTATTCCTGGCAATGGTGTGGCAATACGCCGCGAGTGCGCCGCGAGTTCGAACCGACAGACCAACAGCGGCGGCCACCGACAAGACGTCCGGCACTCCACCGTGGTTGCTTCGGCAGTGGATTCCCGCGGGCGCCTTTGCGCTTGCCTGCTTCATGCTGACCGCCAACATCACGTTGAACCCGTATTCCGGTTACGACGAGAGCAGGCCGTTCTGCTCCTCCACCGATCCGATCGTCGATCCTGAACTGTGCTCGACCGACCGCATCGCCTACGCCCGGACAACCGTCGAGTTGAAGATCGACGGCGTCCCGCAGTATCTGCACGATCGCTCGGCGATGCGCTGGGAACCGATCGGCCGGCCGATGCTCACGCCGGCGCAGATGGGTGGGCTCATTCAGGTCGGCAACATCGCCGGTGCGCTCGAGCCGACTCTCGGAGAAACGCTGGGTACGTCGCTTCGTGCGCGCGTCCTGCCGCCGTCGATGAGCGAGGCGGAGCCCGGCGTCATCGACCTCTCCGTCAACCCGGAGATCCAGCGGACCGCCGCAACCGCACTGAACGCAGATGCGAACGGCGCCGGTCCCCTTGCCGGCGGCGTCGTGGTCATCGATGCGGCGAACGGTCACATCCTTTCGGCTTCGAGCGCGCCGGGTGTCGACGCGCCTGTTCAGTCGGTCGCCCCGATCGATGACGATGTCAAAGCCGAGTTCGCCGAAGACCATTCCTGGGGTCAGATGACCGCAGGCGGAATCGACGAGTCCGGGCCCGACTGCTCCTTGACCGGGATCGACCGTGAGCAATGCGGGCGGTGGATCCTGCAGCCGGTTCCGGCGCGCGAGGCGGCCGCTGACACACGCCGCTTCGTCGAGAACGATCCAGTCGTGGACCAGCCCCAGCCGAAGGTCAACCGCGCCTTCGACACCACGTACGGACTCGGTTCGGCCTTCGAGGTTGTCGTCGCCGCCGCGTACCTCACCGAACCGAACACGTCGGCGTCCGATCTCATCCCGGCGCCCGAATCGGTGGACCTCGGCTACGACCAGGTCATCTACAACGAAGACGGTGCCGAGTGCGCAGGCACGGTCGACGGTGAGCTGTCGTTGACCGATGCCCTCGCGGTTTCGTGCAATACAGCCTTCGTCGCACTGAGCCAGCAGATCGGTTGGCCCAAGATTCGCGACACCGCACGAAGCCTCGGCTTCGAGCCGAGTTCGGCACCGGAAGGCACGCCTGCCTGGCTCGCCGGCGTCACGATCGGCAGCGGGTCGCGAGTTCCGGAAGGCCCCGAGAACGCAGGTTTGGTGAGCAACGTCTTCGCCGGTGGCGAGGTCGTCGGTACGCCGTTGCAAATGGCGACCGTCATGGCGGCAATTGCCAACGGCGGCACCGTTATTCAGCCGACCTTGATCACCTCGACGACAGCGGCCGGCGGCGGGCCCACGAAGACGATCTGGGGTCAGTCACGCTCTGTTCTGACGCGCGATCAGGCCGGCGAGCTCCGCCAGGCACTGTCGGCGACGACGGGCGAGAACGGCACCGCAGCAGCGCTCGACGCCGGCGGCGACCGGCAGCTGTGGGTGAAGACGGGAACTTACGACGTTGTCGACGGTGACCTCCCCAGCCCGCCCGGGCAATTCACTCGCCAGATCACGTGGCTCGTCGGCTTTCTCGACACGCAAGCCGGTCCCGTTTCCTTCGCGGTGGCAGTCGAGAGCCGCGATGAGGCCTCGGGTGCCGATCGTGTGAGGTGGGTCGCTCAACAGGTGATCGATGCCATTGTGAAGGAGCGGGGATAGCGGTACGTCCCTATCCTGACGACGTGACCGACAACGTTTCCGCACCCGAAGCAGCTACAACCGGGGAGAAAGCCGACCTACTGCTGACAGCTCTCGTCGAGTATTGGCGGCAGCAGTTGACCGGTCCCGCGTTGGACGTACTACTCGAGCGCGAGGTGGATGACGCGCTCGATACTGCGGATCGCCTGACGTTGAATCAGGTCGTCACGCCGGAGCAGATCACGACGACGGCGCAGAAGTACGCCACCCAATGGCGCATCGAAGGTTCCATTCCGGAGCTTGCCGGTGAGATTGCGAGGCGCTTGTACGCGCACAGCGCGCACGATCGTGAACCGCTGCGCCTACTGCTCGACCAGCGTCAGTTCGAAGAGTTCACGGCCTCTCTCGCCGGTCTACCCGCGTTCGGGCGATTGATCGACCGGCTGTATGCGAGTCCCCTCACCACCAGTTGGGCGTCGTGGTTCGTCCATCGCATCGCGACCGATGTGGTCGCGGACAATCGGCGGGTGGCAGAGAAGGTCCCCGGCGTCACCGAGGTCATCAACGTCGGTGCCCAGATCCTCGGCAAGATCGCGCCGAACGCCGGACGTGAGGCGGATCTGCGCCTTCAGGAGCTCTCCGAGCGCATCGTTCGCTATGTCCAGGCAAAGACGCGCACCGCCCAGCCCCTGGACGACACGGGCGTTTTCGTCGACGCGGCTGCCGACCTCTGGCGCGAGCACGAGAACGATCCGATCAGTTCGTTCGGCGATCTGCTCTCGACCGACGACATCGAGGACCTCATGGTCCTGGCGTTCGAGTTCTTCTTCACCTTCCGCACGACGGACTACTTCCGAGAGCTCCTGGCCGAGGGGGTCGGCTACTTCTTCGAAAAGTACGGCGAAGCGACGTTGGCCGAGTTGCTCGAAGACATCGGTGTCGGGCGCGCGGACATACTCGAGGAAGCTAGGCGTTTCGCGCCCTCGATCCTGCAGCTGGTGCTGGACAACGGGATGTTCGAGGACTGGATTCGGCGCACCCACGCCGACTTCTTCAACTCTCCCGCAGTCCATACAATCCTTGCGTGAACCGCACTCGTTGATCACGTGCAAATAACGACCATTTGGGATCTAAACCTCGAAAACGTTGCGAAACGATCAATATCGTTACGAAGCAACCATTTATTTCTGTGAGCCGGGACACAATCTGCATGGCTCGAATAACTCCTGGTAGGCATACCATTCGCCGCACGGCCAACACCTGAACACCTGTCCAGAACCCCATGTCGGCCAGGTTTTGTTCACCTGCTGTTCATCTTCTGCGATCATTCTGTTATCTGAGCAGAACAGACCAAAACGTCAGCAAAGCGCGAGGAGTTGTTGCCCAGATGCGGATCTACCCGCATGGACAATTCTCGGGCGAGAGGAATTAGCCGTCGATCTTGTATCGACAGGTTTCCCGAGTTTGCGCCATGCCGACGCAGAAGCGAACGCGCTTCTTGATTGTTCATACAAACAACAGCACACAGCGCACCGGTTGAGCGGCTTCCGACCGCCCTCACTGTGATTGCGCGCTGTCTTGTGCTGGCCGATCACCGGCCGAATTGGTTAGGAATCCACAGCTCATGCCTGCTATCACCATGCCCCGTCGCTCCAAATCCGTCGTCACGATCGGTCAAGCCGCCGGCGCCGTAGCGCTCGCCCTGGCCGCGGTTGCCACCAGCACAACGACCGGTGGCGCGCGCACGATGGACGTCTCCCCTGTCGCACAGGTGTCGATCGTCGAGTCGACTCCGGCGCCTGTCGCATTGCCCGTTGCGATCGTGCCACCGGCACCTGTGTACGCGGACAACCTCGACGGCTGGATCCGGCAGGCAATGGACATCTTGCGCGCCCACAACATCCCGGCCAGCTACGACGCGATCATGCGCAACATCATGCGTGAGTCGACCGGAAACCCACGTGCCATCAACCTGTACGACTCGAACGCCGCCGCCGGCATCCCCTCGAAGGGTCTGCTGCAGGTCATCGACCCGACGTTCGCCGCCTACCACGTCGAGGGCACATCCACCGATATCTACGACCCGGTCGCCAACATCGTCGCAGCGTGCAACTACGCCGCCCACCGCTACGGCTCGATGGACAACGTCAACTCCGCGTACTGATTCACGCGCTCAAGCAAAGAGCCGTTCGATCGGCTCCTTCATGAAATAGAGCACGAACAGCGCTGACACCGCGTACAGCAGCGGGTGGACGGTCCGGAACCGCCCGCTGGCGACCGCGAGCGTCACATAGCTGATGAAGCCGAGGCCGATGCCGTTGGCGATCGAATACGTGAACGGCATTCCGACGATGGTGAGGAATGCCGGCATCGCGATCCGGAAGTCCGTGAAGTCGATGTGCCGCACCTGGCTGATCATGAGTCCGCCAACGACGACGAGCGCGGGCGCCGCCGCTTCGAGCGGCACGATTCGATACAGCGGTGTGAAGAACATCGCGACGAGAAACAGCGCGCCTGTCACGATGTTCGCCAGACCGGTTCGCGCGCCCTCGGCGATGCCCGCGGCTGATTCGACGAAGACCGTATTCGACGATGCCGAGCCCGCGCCACCGGCAACCGCTCCAGCGCCCTCGACGATGAGGGCTTTGCCGATCCCGGGCAGGTTCCCATCCTTGTCGGACAGACCTGCCTCTTTGCCGAGACCGGTCATCGTGCCCATCGCGTCGAAGAAGTTGCTCAGAACGAGCACGAACACGAAGATCGAGGCGCTCAAGACGCCGATCCGGGTGAATGCACCGAACAGGCTGACGTCGCCGACCAGAGAGAAGTCCGGAAGGCCGCCCGGGGAATCCGGCCAGGACGGAATGTTCAGACTCCAGCCGTCCGGGTCCACGCTGGCTGGACCGAGTTCGGCGACTCGCTGGACCAGAATGGCGAGCAGCGTCGTGACTACTATCCCGATCAGCAGCCCGCCCTTGACCTGACGGACTACGAGGATCGCCATCAGCAAGACTCCGAACGCAAACACCGCGACCGGCCACGATGCGATCGAGTTGTCGATCCCCAGCGTGACGGGGACCGTCGTCCCCGCCGCATCGGGAATCCGTTCGACGAACCCCGCGTCGACGAACCCGATGAACGCGATGAAACAGCCGATGCCCGCCGCGGTGGCCGCTTTGAGGTCGGCAGGTATCGCGTTGAAGACCGCGGTCCTGAATCCGGTCGCCGCGAGAACGACGATGATGATGCCGTCGATGACGACGAGGCCCATCGCTTCGGGCCAGGTCACCTCCGGAACGAGACTGACGGCGAGTAGCGAGTTGATTCCGAGTCCGGTGGCGAACGCGAACGGATACTTCGCGACGAACCCGAACACGATGCACATCACGCCCGCGACCAGTGCGGTGACAGCAGCGACCTGGTCGATCGGAAGCACATTCCCATCGACGTCCGCGTTGCGCGGATCGCCGACCACGCCGCCGATGATGATCGGATTCAGCACGACGATGTAGGCCATCGTCACGAATGTGACGATTCCACCCCGAATCTCACGGCCGACCGACGAGTCTCGCTCGCTGATCGCAAAGTAGCGGTCGACAACACCTTTCATCGAAGTTCCCCTCCCGCAGGCGAATCAGGCTCGACCGATCGAGACGTTACTCCCGCCGGCGCCGCCGCGCTGTCCGAAACCCCGCGTGCGTTTGCGGATCGGTTTGGGATTAGGAGTCGTCCTGCCGGGGCATTCGTACGGGATCGGCGACCGCTCGGAAGGACCGGATCGATGAGATCGAACAGACCCGCCACAGAAGACGACTGGAATTGGAAGGCACGTGGCGAAACGGACACCCAACGCCTCGACCGCCAGTGGAACGGCCTGCTGCAAGAGTTGCGCGTCCTTCAGACAGGCGTCCAGCTGCTCACCGGGTTCCTTCTGATTCTCCCGTTCCAGCCTCGGTTCGACCAGCTGACGAGCGGTATTCAGTATCTTTACCTCGCGACGGTCAGCGCCTCGATGGTGGCAACCGTTTTCATACTCGCGCCCGTCTCCAACCATCGCGTGCTGTTTCGGCAACGCAAACTGCGGCACCTCGTCGAGTCCGCACACCGCTTTGCGATCATCGGACTGTTCTTCCTGGGCCTGGCGCTGGTCGGCAGCGTGGTCTTGATTTTCGATGCCGTGCTCGGACCCGTGTCGGCAGTGATCGGTGCCGTCATCGCGGTTGTGTTGTTCGCCTACGTGTGGCTCGTAGCTCCGTGGTCGCATCGGGCGGACCCAGCGACCTTTGCAAAGATCGACCAGCCGACGGCGGCTGCCTCTCGCTCAACATGACGAGCGTGTCGGGGTGCACACCATCGGCCTGCATCGATCGTTTACTTGAAGCATCCGCCTGAATCGGGTTTGAAAGCATCGGGCCCGACGGGACCGAGCGCTCGGTAGTGTGCCCACTAGCCACCCTGACGAACAGGCTGAACCGTTGCAGACGAACCTCGAACACGCGCCCTTCCTGTTGCTGTCGATCCGTGCCGAAGACGAGGCGGCAGACGACGAGTACTACGCCGTTCTTCGCTTCGGGGGACTCGAGGAGAAGAGCCTTCATCGCCGTCGGCTCACTCATGAGGATCTGGGCCGGATCGATCTCGCAGACTGGTCGGGCATCATTCTTGGCGGTGGCCCCTACAACGTCAGCGACCCGCACGGTGAGAAGGATTCGACGCAGCTGCGGGTCGAACGAGAGCTGCTCGAGCTGATCGCGACCATCGTCGACGAAGACTTCCCGTTTCTCGGATGTTGTTACGGCGTAGGCACTCTCGGCACAGTCGTCGGGGCGACGATCGACCGGACCTACAGCGAACCGGTCGGCGCGGTAACTGTCACACTCACGCCGGACGGTCGCGGTGACCCGCTCTTCGCGGACCTCCCCGAGGTATTCGACGCGTACGGCGGGCACAAAGAGGCGGTGACGGCGTTGCCCGCGCATGCGGTAGGTCTCGCGTCGTCGCCGGACTGTCCGGTCCAGGCCTTCCGAGTCGGCGCAATCGCGTATGCGATGCAGTTTCACCCCGAGCTCGACGTCGACGGTCTGTCGACTCGCATCGACGTTTACAGCAACCACGGCTACTTCGCGCCCGAGACCGCGGAGGATCTGAAATCGGCTGCGCGCGAACGCGATGTGACGCACCCGCCCACCATCTTGCAACGCTTCGTGCAGCGGTACGCGCGGCCGATCGGGGGCGTTCAGGAAGTCGTTCCGTAGCCGGCGGCCGCGACCAGTGCCTCCGATATCTTCTGGTGCCCGGCCTGATTCGGGTGGTCCCCGTCGTCGGCCAGCAACGCCGTCGGGTCGTTCGCACCTTCCGCGCCTTTGAACGGCTCGAACAGGTCGACGTAAGTAGCGCCGAGCGCTGTGCTGACGGACTCGATGACTGAGTTCACCCGCCGCGTTACTGCCGCGCTGTCTTGCAAGAACTGTGCGCCGTACAACTCGTCGGCAACAGCGCCGTCGGTGAAGACGTTCCAATATCCCGTTACCAGAACATCCGAAAGCCGCTCGTCCCGCAGGTCACCGACCAGCGACAGTACCGTTCCCAGCCGCTCCCGCAGCCCCGCGAGTTCGTCGTCGAAGCACGCCAACGGCTCGGGTCCGCAGTCATCGGCGAGGTAGGACACGAGATCGGGATAGAAGTCGTTCGCTCCGATCGTGATCGTGAGCACGTCGGAACTGCGCACGGCTTCGGCGTCTGCGCTCGCCGGTGCCAGGGAGTCCAGAACATCTTGGCTCGTCCAACCGCTGACTCCCAGGTCGAGGACCTGCACGTGGGCCCCCTGCCTTTCCGCGATCTGTTGCCCGAAAAGTTCGACGAAAGACTCGCAGCCCGGACAATTGGCAGCGGCAGGGATCGAGTCGCCCAGCGCGGTCAGTGTCAGGCTCTGTGTGATCGGCGGTGGCACCGGAGCCGCGTCCTTCACCGGCGCTGTGCTCGTGCAACCCGCGGCTGCACCCGCAAGCGCAAGCAGCACCGTAGTCGACGCTACGAAGCGGGGGCTCTGTCGCACGCGGGCAGCTCCATGTCGGGGTGGATCGGTTGGGATCGATCGTACTTTCGCGAGGTTTCGAGCGGATTGCGCCGACGTCGTCACGACGGCGACGGCGGATGCACTTGCGAGACCAGCCACGGCAGCGCGTCGGAGAATGCCCGGGCGGCAAATTGCCAGGTGTGGCCACTGGCGACGGTGTGCACCGTGCAGCCGATGTCCACGGCGACGGCCGCGGCGCAGAGATCGCGGGCCGCACCGTTCTCGTCTGGATCGTTGCCGTAGCGGCCGCCGCGGCCTGGCCCGGCGCTGGTGTCCTCGAACCAGCCGGAAACACCTGAGTACGGGCCATGCTCGGCCATGACCGTCACCGGGTCGTACGCGTGCCACTGTGCGATGTCGCCGCCGTAGAGCCGGTCGACGGTCTGCTGTTCGGTACCCGCGATCGGTCTGCGGTCCCCCGCGATATCTTCGAACGTGCTGAAGAGATCCGGGTGCATGACGACGAGGTCCACAGCGCACGTTCCGCCCATCGACCACCCGACAATCCCCCAGTTCGCAGGATCGGGCGCTGCGTTGTAGTTCGAAACCACATACGGGCGTACATCTTCGGTCAGATGGTCGGCCGCATTGCCGCGCGGTCCGTCGACACATTCGGTGTCGGTATTGAAACTGCCGCTCGCATCGACGAAGACGAAGATCGGCGCTTCGCCGTTGTGCGCCTGGGCATATTCGTCGATGACCGGTACAGCATTTCCGCTGCGCATCCAGTCCGCCGCCGTGTTGAACTCGCCGGCGATCATCATCAGCACCGGCAGCCGGGGCGGGCTGGAACCGGCGAACCAGGCAGGCGGCAAGTAGACGTACTCGCTTCGATGCTTGAATCCGCTTGCGTCGTCGGGGATATCGACCTCGACGAGCTTGCCGGTGGTCTGCACGGTGTCGCGGAGCCCGGGGAGTTCGTCGGCATCGACCTGATCGGGCAGTGGTCCAGCGGTCACCGCGTTCCACGCCGTCTGCACCGTCGGGAAGTAACCGACCCACTGATTCAATGCGACCAACGCACAGAGGAAAGCCATCGGCAGCGCAATCACCGACACAACGCGCCGCCACCAGCGGGCACTCGTCCAGCCCGCCAACGCTACCGCTAGCGCGCCGACGAAGACGGCCAGCCAGATCCACACGGCCGGGGGCGCGGGATCCGACGCGAGACCTTCGTCGTTCATGTAGGCCCTCGCCGCCAGGGATCCCGCAGTGCCCACCACGACGCAGGCCGGCAACCACACGAATCGCCATCGGCGGGTTCGCCAGCCGATGGCCCACATCAGCACGAGCAGAGTCAGAATCCGCAGCGACATAGGGAACCAACCGCGTAGCAGCGATATCCCGTGGCTCATTCCGTCGACGATGGCCGTTACAGGTTGCGACCGCCTGACACGGGGCTGTGAGGCGGCTGTCAGTTTCAGAGGTCCGTGAAGCGCCCGATCGCGACGAACAGCGCGAGTGCGATAGTCATGATTCATCTAGCCTCGCCGGCGCTCGGCAGCGACGAAGATCCAAGTCGATTCGACGACATGAAGAGGAGTCCGCGGTGCCCGAGGTCCACGTCGACGAAAACACCGCCGTACCGACGAAGATCGTGGCACGGAGGTGACCTTCTCCACCCTTGCGCTGATCGCGGTCATCGGTATCGCCGGTCCCGTACTCGCAGCGCGCAGACAGTGGCACGTGCCTGTAGTTCTCGGCGAGTTGCTGGCCGGGATCGTCTTTGGTGCAACCGGTTTCGGTCTGCTCGACGCGTCGCAGCCCACCTTCGAGTTCCTCGCCGACGTCGGCTTCGCGTTGACGATGTTTGTCGCCGGTACCCACGTACCCGTGCGAGATCCCGCCGTCCGGTCTGCCCTGGGCAAAGGCGCCCTGCGGGCGATCGTGGTCGGCGCCCTCGCGAGCATCCTCGGTGTAGCACTCGCGCAGGCCTTCGATACGGGACACGCGGCGCTCTATGCGGTGCTGATGGCATCGTCTTCGGCAGCATTGGTCTTGCCGATCGTCGATTCGCTCGGTCTGCGGGGCACGTCCGTGCTCGATATGACCGCTCAAGTCGCCATCGCCGATACGGCCTGCATCGTCGCCCTCCCCGTCGTGATCGATTCAGCCAACGCCGGTAGAGCCGCGATCGGCGCCGTAGTTGTGTCGGCATGCGCGATAGCGCTGTTCTTCGGTCTGCGGCAGCTGGAGAATTCGGGCTTGCGGCGCAGAGTGCACGACCTGTCCGAGGACAGGAAGTTCGCCATCGAGCTACGCGTCAGCCTGGCCGTGCTCTTCGCCCTGGCCGCACTTGCGACGAGCACTCACGTGTCGGTCATGTTGGCGGGCTTCTCCTTTGGGCTGGCGGTGGCCGCCGTCGGCGAACCGAGACGCGTCGCGAAGCAGCTGTTCGCACTCAATGACGGGTTCCTCGGCCCACTCTTCTTCGTGTGGCTTGGGGCACGTATCGACCTGCGCGAGTTGGGCGATCATCCCGCGTTCATCGCGCTGGGCTTCGCCCTCGGCGCCGGTGCCGTGCTGGTCCATCTCGCCGCCAGGGCGCTCGGGCAGCCGATGCGACTCGGCGCGCTCGCCGCCTCGCAACTCGGCGTGCCGATCGCCGCGGTCACAATAGGCACCGGTCTCCAGATCCTCGAGCCCGGCGAGCCGTCGGCGTTGATTCTCGGCGCGCTCGTCACCATTGCGGTTGCCGCTGTCGGCGGCGCGGTCGCAGCCAGGCGCGGGTGAACTCTGCGCGAACATCGCGCCGAGCATTGGCTCTACGCCCTGCGGGGTGTGCACGATGGAGGTGTGTCCACCAGCGAGCCGTTCCTGCCGATCAAGAATGCCCATGCCGACGCGATCGACGCCGCAGACCCAGGTTTGGGCGCACCCGGCACGATAATCCCGCCAGAGCGAGACGAAGCGGAGTTGAGCGCTGCCGAGCAGGCCTTCGAAGAGCGCATGGACCAGGAACGCGAGCGCGAGCCGCTGTTCCGGCCACCGGTTCCGAAGCAGCACGACTGATACTCGGCTGAACTGCCCTACTCAGCGAGCAAGCGCCTTCACGGCCTGAGCGAGATCCGGGTGCACGCCGATGACGCCGGCAACGTCCGTCAGCGTCAATGGGCGCAAAGTTGTTGGGCTGTCTGCGATTATCGTGAACCGGACCGCGGAGGCCGCGGCCTCGCGATGCGCGACGATCAGGGCCGTAAGCCCTGCCGAGGCCAAGAAAGTCACGCGCCGCAAATCGACGATGACTCCGCGGGGCCCGGCCCCGACGGCCGAGAGCACAGCTTCGGTGAATCGCGGAGCGGTGAGCATGTCCAGTTCGCCACTGGCAGTGAGCTTCACCAGCCGATCGTCCAGATTCTCGATCATGATCGGGAGTTCATTCTGGCCTGAAACCGTGCCGTCGAACGACGGGTCATCCAACATCTCAGTCACCTCGCATAGGTCGAAGGAATCCATGCCTTGCAGATAACCTCAGTCATTTGGTGTAGATTTTGTATCACCGTGGTAGCTTGTTTGCAAGTGGGAAATCGCAACGCGCCCGGAGGCAGCCTGTGACAGACGATTCGTCGATCGACCCCACCGGCTCTGCCGTGCCGAACGATCGTGGTGTGTACGGAATAACGGTTGCCGCGGAACTGAGTGGCGTCGCTGTGCAGAGCCTGCGACTCTATGAGCAGCGCGGCCTACTCATGCCGAGCAGGACCGAGGGCGGGACGCGTAGATACAGCGCGGCAGACTTGCATCGGCTGCGCCGCATAACCGAGCTTCTGAGCGATGGAGTGAACCTCGCAGGCGTCGCAAAGATTCTGGAACTGGAGGATGACAACTCCAAGTTGGCTTCCGACATCACACAACTCGTCGACGACAATAAGCGCCTCGACACCGACAACGTGAGGATGCGCACCGATCCAGCGGACGCGCGGGACGACGCGCCCAGCTGAACGCTGCTGCTGACCGCCGTCACGGGCCTTCGAGCGCCAGTCCAGCGTAGATCTCGTTGAGCGCCACGGGCAGCAATCCCTGCGCGGTGGTTTTGCCCTCGGGCGACAAGGTCAGATTGGTCCAAATCACGAGGGTGACGTCGTTGTCGCGGTCATAACCCATGAACGAGTTGAACCCGGGCAGTTCGCCGCCGTGGTAGTACATCGAGGCATTCGGCGCGAAACGCTGGTATGTGATGCCGTAGCCGTAACTCTGCCCCTCCGGTTTCTCCGGGTCTTCCAATTGCACGCTGTCGAGCCACTGTTGGCGGTAATCGGCGTCGAATACGTCGCCCGAAGCCAGGGCCTTGATCCACATGGCGAGGTTGCCCGCTGTCGAGATGGCACCACCGGCTGCCGTTGCGTACGACGCGTTCTGGTTCGTGTAGTCGATCGGCTGCAAGGTTCCCGCCTTTGCGGCCGCTTCGATCTCGGGCGGGTACGGCACGTCGAGCAACGCATATGTGGAGCCGCCGTACATGTAGCCGTGCGAGTACGGCTGCGGCATCGAGGTGTCGCCGACCGCCGGAATCGATGTTTGCTGCAGTCCGAGCGGCGTGTACAGCCGGTCCTGGATCTGGTCGCGCAGCGGGCGCTCGCCGACCTTCTCCGCGACGAGACCGAGCAACGCGTAGTTGGTGTTGCTGTACTCGTAGTCGGCATCGGGCGCGAAGTTCGGCGGCCGCTCGAACGCGAACGCGAGCACCTCTTGCGGCGTCCAGGCCTTCGCCGGGTCGGCGTCCATCACTTCGGCCAACTCGGGGGCGTTGGTGTAGCCGTAGAGTCCGCTGCGCATCTTCAGCAAGTCGGCAATCGTGATGTTCGTGCCGTTCGGAACGTCTGGGACATAGGCAGATACGGGATCGTCGAACTTCAGTTTGCCGTCCTGTGCGAGGAGCACGATCAGGGCAGCAGTCATGGTCTTGGTGTTGGATGCGATCCGGAAATGGGTATCCGTCGTCGGCGGTACCTGCTCCCCCAACTGCGTTGTTCCGACGATTGCTTCGAACTCGCCCTGCGGAGTGCGGAGCAGAACCACAGCACCGGGGACCCCCAGCTTCTTGGCAGCATCCTCGATCGCGGTCTGGAAAGCCGCCGGATCGATCGAATTCAGCGCAGCTGAGCCGGCACTGGATTCCCGGTCGGACGAGCAGGCCACGCCGAACAGCGCGAGGCAGCACGTGACCGCGACGTACACGGACCTCTGCATCGCACCGGATACGCCCATCCCGCACCACCGCCTTGACACAGGTCCGCGTGCAGCGCAGACGCGCCGCATCACCGGTCGTTATGCTTTCGTAATCTAAGCTTCCCCGCACCCGTTGTCCAGCAGCAATATTCGGACCCGTTTGCCGACGTGGCGTGGGGGTATTCACCGAAGCGTGAGCAATCAAAACGACGCAGTTCTGTTCGACATCGACGGCACCCTCGTCGACTCGAACTACCTGCACACGGTCACCTGGTCGCGGGCCTTTGCCGAAGTCGGCCATGCCGTCGATTCCTGGCGCATCCATCGCGCGATCGGCATGGACGGCTCGATGCTCGTCGAGCAATTGCTGCCGGGCGCGAAAGAGGAAGCGAGACAACGCGCAAAGGATCTGCACAGCCGCTATTACAAAGAATCAGCACCCGCACTGCGGGCGCTGTCCGGCACGCGTGAACTGTTGCAGGAGATTGCGTCTCGCCACCTCCAGGTCGTACTCGCCACATCCGCTCCCGAAGACGAACTCGCGATTTTGCGCGACGTGCTGGGCGTCGACGAGATCATCTCGGCAGTGACATCGGACGACGACGTCGAAACCGCGAAGCCGAGACCGGACATTGTCCAAGTCGCACTGGAGAAGTCGGGCGTATCCGCCCACAATGCGGTATTCGTCGGCGATACCGAGTGGGATGCGAAGGCGTGCGTGCACGCCGGGGTTCCGTTCGTAGGTGTGTTGACGGGCGGAATCGCCTCGTGCGAACTGCAGCAAGCAGGCGTCCTCGCGATCTACGACGACCCGGCAGACATGCTGGAGCATCTCGACGAGGGACCGATCGGGCGACTGGGACGCGCCACTTCTCGGGACTCATAGCGGGAAGGGATTGTCACTGCACCGAGACGACCAGGTTCTCTTCCGAAAGCGCGTCTTCGTCGGGTTGGTCGACGTCGGGGACCTCGTCGCTGGTCGAACTCGGTGAGCCGTCCCCGACCTCGGGCCAGCCGTTCGCCCATTCGATCTTGTCGATGAAGCCCTCGCGGCGCTGCACTCCACTGTCCAGATACAGATCATTGCGTGGTGTGGCGTGGTAGACGATCCAGTCGTCTCCAGCATCGTCGGTGGCGATCGCGTTGTGCCCGGGTCCGGCGTACTTGTCGTCGCCCGCGAGGATGAGTGCGCCTCCACCCTCGTTGAGATCTTGACCTTTGCGGTCGAGGTACGGACCGGTCAGCTTGGCAGAACGGCCGACGAGTACGCGGTATGCCGTGTTTTCGGCGCGGCAGCAGTTGCCGGCCGACACGAACAGGTAGTAGAACCCGCCGTGTTGCTTCACGTATGCGGCTTCGAAGCGTTTGTCCGCGACTTGGACCGGGTCACCGGCCGGTTCTGTGCCGGCCGAGTTGAGCGGAATCGCGAAGATACCCTTGAAATTGCCGACGAAGATCGTCTTCGAATTGCCATTGCTCCAGACGTACGGATCGATCGTGCCGCCGACCCCGACATCGCTGGCGCAGAACACTTCCCGGCCGAGATCGGTCCAGGGCCCGGTGGGAGTCGGCGCGGTTGCGTATCCGATGCAGGGGTCCGACACACCGCCGACGGAGTAGTAGAGGTTGTACTTGCCGTTCGCGCTGTGCACATCGGGCGCCCAGAGTCCCGCGCCGTCGGGCACCCAACTCGGACGGTCGTCGAAGACCGTGCCCGCTTCGGACCATTCGACGAGGTCGGTCGATTCGAAGATTGCCATCTCGCGAACCCCGTTGCCGTCACCCCAGTCGTCCGCGGTTGTGTACATGTAGTACTTGCCGTCGTCTGCCCGGACCACGCTCGGGTCGGCCGCGACCGGTTCGACCACCGGCTCGGCATCGGCAGTCGGACTCGCCACTGCCATGCCCAATACGGTCAGCGCCGCAGCAACCCCCGTTGCCCGCATGCAACCACACCCTCTCGCCTGTGGGTCGCGCGGGAGAACCCGTCACAACTGCGACCAATGGGGTCAATGGTGCCGGTGATACTGATGTTCTCGACCACCAACGATGCGAATGACGCTCAACCGAAACAGTGTCGTGACCGCTCGGCGGCGTGTCGGACGCCCGGCAGCGGGCCTAGACGTCCTGCAGCAAAGTCAGAACTTGTGGCTCGGACAGGTGGTCGATCGATTCTCCGTCGGGCTTGACCACCGTGAAGTTGTGCTCGGTGACAACAAGAAGCACTTCTTGTTCGCCCGGGTCCAGCACGGCTGCGACGGACTCATCGGGTCGCACACGGATGCCCTTCGGCTCACCGAGCGAGTTCAACTCGGCGACCTTATCCAGCGGGACCAGGCCCAAGTCAGTGGTTTCGCCCAAGTTAGTGGTCACGTCGGGGTGCTACCCACACTTTCCTGATGTGAAACATCGGCGATTGCGGCAGCCGATTCGCTCACGATTGCGAGCATCGCCTCCTCGGCGGCGATGCTGTCCCGAGCCTGAATCGACGACGCAACGACGCCGTGGAGTCGAATCGCCTCCGGTTCGGCAACGTGCGGCATCAAAGCGTGCCGGGTCCGGCCGGCAAGAACCTCCACCACGATGTCGGCCATGCCGCGCAGCAACGGGTTGCCTGACGCCTCGAGCAACGTCCGATGAAAGTCGGCATCGTGCGCGAGATATGCGTCGCCGTCGGCCGCTCGAGCGGTTGCCGACATACCCATGACAGCGGCGGTCAGTGCACCGCATTGCGTCGGCGTCGCACGATTCGCCGCGAGTCGCGCGGCGAGCGGCTCGATCCCCGACCGCAACTCGCTCAGTGCGCGCAGCTGCTCGTAGCGACCAGGCCCAGCGAGTTGCCAACGAATAATGCTCGGGTCCAACGGATTCCACGATTCGTGGGATTGGACTGTGATACCGACCCGCCGCCGGACCGCCACGAGTCCCATCGACTCGAGCACACGCACGACTTCGCGTACAACAGTCCGGGACATGCCGTACTGGACCACCATCTCGTCGGCGAGAATCCGCGTTCCGGCCGGAATGCGGCCGGACACGATGTCTGACCCCAACCGGTCCACCAGCGTGGTGTGCAGCTGCTGAAACCCCTCGGCGTCGTCGGCTTTCATTCTGCAATCCTCCCACCTACCGGATCAAACGTATGGCACGTGTCACAATTTCCAGAATACGTAGTATTAATCACGATTACCTCTTGAAATTACCATACTTATCCGGCACAGTGATGTTCGTCATAGCGCACCGACGACGTCGGGCCCGAGCCAATCCCAAAGGCCATCCAATGAACCACTTAGACGTTCTCGCCGCGAGTAGCGGCACACACGACGCCCGGTTGATCCTCGCTGCACTGGGTGGCGTCGCGGTCATCATCCTGCTGATCACCTGGCTGAAGGTGCACCCCTTCCTCGCGCTGGCGATCGGCGCGATCGGAGTCGGAATCGGCGCGGGCCTAGGCGCCTCGTCGTCTGTCGAAAGCTTCAGCAAGGGCTTCGGATCGACCATGGGGGGCGTCGGCATCCTCATCGGATTCGGTGCGATGTTCGGCAAGTTGCTCGCCGATTCCGGTGGCGCCGATCGAATCGTCGACACCCTCGTCGGGCGGTCCAGCGCAGCGATGCTGCCGTGGACGATGGCCCTGGTCGGCGCGGTGATCGGTCTACCGATGTTCTTCGAGATCGGCCTCGTGCTGCTGATGCCGGTGATCATTCTCGTCGCCCGGCGCTCCGGGCTGCCGCTGATCAGCATTGCCATTCCGACCCTGGCCGGCCTATCGGTTATGCATGGCCTTGTTCCACCACATCCGGGTCCGCTCGTCGCGGTCGCCGCACTCGACGCCAACCTCGGTCTCACACTCGGACTCGGCGTACTCGTCGCGATCCCGACCGTCATCATCTCGGGCCCACTGTTCAGCAAGTTGGCAGTTCGCTGGGTCAATGTTCCGGTGCCTGCGCTCTTCATGACCGACGAGGACGTCGACGGTTTCGAGGAGAAGCCCGAGCGCCCTCGTCCGTCGTTCGCAGCTGCCCTTGTCAGCGTCCTCGTACCGGTCATTCTCATGCTGGGCAAGGCAATTGCCGAGGTCGTCGCGCCGGATTCCGAAAACTGGGTCAAGCTTGTCATCGACTTCCTCGGAACACCGGTTATCGCACTCGGGTTGGCAGTCATCGTCGGCGTCTTCCTGCTGGGCAGGGGCGGACAGATGGATCGCTCGGCCATCGCCAAATCGCTCGAGACGTCGCTGCCGCCCATCGCCGGCATTCTGCTGATCGTCGGCGCCGGTGGCGGCTTCAAGCAGGTCCTTGTCGATACCGGAATCGGCACCGTCATTGCCGACGCGATCGAAGGAAGCAAGCTTTCGGTCCTGCTGCTCGCGTGGATCGTCGCGGCACTGATCCGCGTCGCAACCGGCTCCGCCACTGTTGCAACCGTGACCGCATCCGGCATCCTCGCACCCGTCGCCGCAGACCTGACGAGTTCGCATGTGTCCCTGATGGTCCTGGCGATCGGCGCCGGATCCCTGTTCCTCTCACACGTCAACGACGCCGGGTTCTGGCTGGTCAAGGAGTACCTTGGCACCACCGTCGGGCAGAACCTCAAGACGTGGACCGTCATGGAATGCGTCATCTCCGTCACAGGACTTGCGGGTGTACTCGCGCTGAGCGTGGTGATCTGACGTGATACTCGTAGTGATGGGTGTCTCTGGCTGCGGAAAGTCAACGGTGGCAGGAATATTGGCCGGCCAACTCGGGTGGGACCTGCTCGAAGGTGATGACCTCCACCCCGCCTCGAATGTTGCCAAGATGGCGTCCGGCCGGCCACTGACCGACGAGGACCGTTGGCCATGGCTCGAGCGGATCGCCGAGTGGATGCGCGAGCACACGGCAGCGGGCAAGTCGGGAATCGTCACCTGCTCCGCTCTCAAGCGCAGCTACCGCGACGTGATGCGAACCGACGACGTCGTTTTCGTTCATCTGGACGGTTCACGCCAGGAGATCGGCGATCGGCTGACGATGCGGCTCGACCACTTCATGCCACCCACGCTGCTCAACGATCAGATCGCCACTCTCGAACCACCTGGCGACGACGAGCAGAAGCTGACAGTCGGAATCGGCCGTCCCCCGGGCGAGGAGGTCGCCGAAATCATCCAGCGGCTGGGGCTGACCCCGACCGAACACTAACCGAGTGTGGCGTCCACCGCACGGGCACTCAAAACGTGGTCGAGAATCATTGCCGCGCTGCCGATTACGCCGGACTCCTCACCGTAGGTCGACGGCCGGATCTCGAGTTCCCTGGTGACCAGTGCGGTGGCATTACCGTAGACGGTTTCCCGAAGGCCTGCGACGAATGTGTCGTAGGCCTTCGACATGTCTCCACCGACAACCAGGACCTCGGGGTTGAGCAGATTGACCGCTCCGGCAAGTACTTCACCGATCTGGCGGCCGCTCTCCCTGACCAGACGAAGTGCCTCGGGATCGCCGGTTGCGGCAAGGTCGACAACGGCCCTGATGTGGCCGACGGCTCGGCCCTGCTGCTGCAGGTTCCGCACCAGCGCCCAGCCGCCGGCAATCGCCTCCAAGCAACCGGTGTCGCCGCACCGGCACGAAACCCCCACTGCCGCAGGTGTCTTCGTGTGGCCGAACTCCCCCGCAGCGCCGAGCGCACCGCGTTGCAGCACGCCACCGGCCACTATCCCCGCACCGAGGCCGGTCGAAGCCTTGATCAGAAGAACGTTCTCGAAATGCTCGCGGTGTTCGCGGCGCTCCGAGAGCACGATGACGTTGGCATCGTTGTCGAGCAGTACTGGCGCGCCTGTGAGCGCTGCGAAGTACGGCGCCAACGGGATTGCGTCCCAGCCGCTCATGATCGGCGAACTGAGGCTGCAGCCACGCGCCCGGTCGGCAGTTCCCGGAATGCTCAGCCCGACACCCATGACCTCGTTGCGACCACGGCCCAAATCGTCGAGCAGAACCTCGAGCCGCTTGACGACGTCGGGCATCAGGTCGTCGGGTCCGATGCCGATCTCTTGGTCGACGTCGGCCATCGCGAGTACGTCACCCGCAAGGTTGCACACACCGAGCCGTGTCCGGCTTCGGCCGAGGGCCGCGGACAGGACGACACCGGCGTCGGCGTTGAAGGTCAGCCGCGCGGGCGGCCGTCCGCCGGTGGACGACCCTTCTTCGCGCTCGAGTACAAGTCCGCGTGCGTGCAGCGCAGCAACCCGGGCGGCAACTGCCGTACGGGAGAGACCGGTAATCCGGCCGACCTCGCTTCGAGTCGTGGCTGCACCGTCGCGGATCAGCACAAACACCTCGCCGGCGGTCGCGGTCGGCGCAGAGAAGGACAGACGCATACACGTCATTCAACCAACAAGCTATAAGTCGGGCAACAACGTAAGCGCAGCATCTTTGTCCTTCTAAATACCTAAGTTGGGTTGCACACGCGCCTAAGTCTCGCCTAGGCTGCTACTCGACAGACTTCACATCACGTGAGGAGGCACCATGTCGACCGCGAAACCCGTGGAACCTTTCGATTTCGTCGTTTTCGGCGGAACAGGCGATCTGGCCGTTCGCAAACTCCTACCAGCCCTCTATCTCCGCGAGCACGACGGCGAACTCCCTGCCGAATCGCGCATCATCGCCGCGTCGCGAGCAGGCCTCGACGTTTCGGGATACCGCGACAAAGTGCGCGGCGAGCTCGGCCGATTCGTTCCAGAAAACACTCTCGACGAGGCCACCCTCGACCGCTTCTTGGCCCGACTCGAGTATGCGAGCATCGATTTCGCCAACGGAAACGATTGGGCCGCACTGACGACACTGCTGGCCGACCGGACGAACAAGACCCGCGTCTTCTACCTCGCTTGCGCACCAAAGCTTTTCGGTCCGATCTGTGCGGAACTCGCCGCGAACGACCTCGTCGACGACGACTCCCGCGTGGTCCTCGAAAAGCCGATCGGTCACGACCTCGAATCGGCGCGGGCCATCAACGACGCCGTCGGTGCGGTCTTCGAAGAGGCGCAGATCTTCCGAATCGATCACTACCTGGGCAAGGAAAGCGTTCAGAACCTGCTCGTGACGCGGTTTGCAAACACGTTCCTCGAGCCGCTCTGGAACTCGAGCTGGATCGATCACATCCAGATCACCGTTTCCGAGTCGCTCGGCGTCGGCGCCCGTGGCGACTACTACGACACGTCCGGGGCACTGCGCGACATGCTGCAGAACCACCTGCTCCAAGTGCTCTGCCTCGTCGCGATGGAACCGCCGACCTACGTCGACAAGGAAACGGTTCGCGACGAGAAGCTCAAGGTGCTCCTGGCCCTGAAGCCGATGACGCCCAAAGACGTGAAGCGCAATACTGTTGCGGGCCAATATGTTCCCGGCCTCGCGGACGGCGTCGCAGTCCCCGGCTACAAGGACGAGGCAGACAACCCCGACAGCCGGACGGAGACTTTTGCCGCAGTCAAGGCCGAGGTGCGAAATTGGCGTTGGGCCGGCGTGCCGTTCTACCTCCGAACCGGCAAGCGGATGGAACGGCGCCTTTCCGAGATAGTCGTCCAGTTCAAACCCGTTCCGCACCCGATGTTTCCGGACAGCGAAGGCGCCGCGGAGCCGAACAAGCTCGTTATTCAGTTGCAGCCCAACGAGGGCATGCGACTGCACATGACGGCCAAGCAGCCCGGACCCGGCGGCGTGCGGTTGCGCCCGGTCTCGCTGGATCTCAGTTACACCGAGGCCTTCTCGCGGCCATCGCCGGATGCCTACGAACGCCTGCTCATGGACGTCGTTCGCGGCAATCCGACACTTTTCATGCGCCGCGACGAGGTCGAAGCGGCATGGGCGTGGGTGGAGCCGATTCTGTTGGGCTGGAAGCAGTCCGAACAAGGCCCGCGGCGCTACCCGGCAGGCACGAACGGTCCCACCGATGCGACCACACTCATCGAGCGCGACGGCCGTACCTGGCACGAAGGAGCACCAGCATGACCTACACACATCCGGTCCTGGCGGAAGTCACCGACCGCATCATCGCGGCGAGCGAACCACAGCGTACGAAGTACCTGAAGCGCATTCGACTGGCGGGCGACCGCGGTCCCGCCCGCGGGCGCCTGGCCTGCGCAAACCTCGCCCACGGCTTTGCCGCATCCGGCAAGGCCGACAAGCAGGCACTGCGCGGCATGGTCAAGCCGAACATCGCGATCGTGTCGGCGTACAACGACATGCTTTCGGCGCACAAACCGTTCGAAACGTTTCCCGCGCGATTGAAGCAGGCCGTCATCGAAGCGGGCGGGATCGCCCAGTTCGCCGGTGGCGTCCCGGCCATGTGCGACGGCATCACGCAGGGCCGCGAAGGTATGGAGTTGTCGTTGTTCAGCCGCGATGTCATTGCCATGTCGACGGCAATCGCGTTGTCTCACGACATGTTCGACGGCGCGCTCATGCTCGGTGTGTGCGACAAGATCGTTCCGGGCCTGCTGATCGGGGCACTCGGGTTCGGCCATTTGCCGACCGTCTTCGTGCCGGCCGGTCCGATGACCTCGGGGCTGTCCAACGGCGAGAAGGCAAAGGCGCGCCAGTTGTACGCGGAAGGCAAGGTCGGCCGCGATGCGTTGCTCGAGGCCGAAGCCGCGTCCTACCACAGCAGCGGCACGTGCACGTTCTTCGGCACAGCCAACTCCAATCAGTTGCTGATGGAGGTGATGGGCCTGCATCTACCGGGATCGAGTTTCGTCAATCCCGGCACGCCGCTTCGCGATGCACTCACCTCCGAGGCCGGGCGCCGCGTCACCGGCCTGACCGCACTGGGCGAGAACTACACACCGGTCGGCGAGCTGGTCGACGAGCGCGCGATCGTCAACGGCTGCGTTGCTCTGCTCGCTGTAGGCGGTTCGACGAACCACACGATGCATCTGGTCGCCATCGCGCGTGCTGCGGGAATCACGTTGACCTGGAACGACATCTCGCAACTCAGCTCGGTTGTGCCGTTGCTCGCCCGGATCTACCCGAACGGCAGTGCCGACGTGAATCACTTCCATGCCGCCGGCGGTCTCGGTGTCGTCATCGGGTCGCTCCTGGATGCGGGCCTATTGCACGAGGACGTACACACAGTGGCCGGTCGCGGTCTGCGCCGCTATATCCAGGAGCCCAAGCTGGACGGCGACGGCGTCCTCTGGCACGACGGGACGAACATCAGCCACGACACGACCGTGCTGCGCGGGTTCGACGATCCGTTCGACGTCGACGGCGGCCTGAAAACCCTTGCGGGCAATCTCGGTTCGTGCGTGATCAAGACGTCCGCGGTGAAGCAAGAACATCGCACTGTTACCGCTCCTGCCGTCGTGTTCGACGATCAGGCAGACTTCCTCTCTGCCTTCGCCGACGGCGAACTCGACGGCGATCTGGTGGCCGTGCTGCGTTACCAGGGCCCCAGGGCAATCGGCATGCCCGAGCTCCACAAGCTCTCTCCCGCACTCGGTGTCCTGCAAGATCGTGGTCACCGCGTTGCGCTGGTCACGGACGGCAGAATGTCCGGTGCATCCGGAAAGGTCCCGGCGGCAATCCATCTCACGCCCGAGGCCGCCTCCGGTGGACCACTCGCCCGGGTGCGCAACGGTGACAGCATCACCGTCGACGCAATCGCGGGGACCCTGACTGTCCACGTTCCGGACGCCGAGTTCGCCGCCCGCACACCGACCGGGAGAGCCCCGGACCCGGACGAGTGGGTGGGCACCGGCCGCGAGCTGTTCGCCGGCATGCGCGCCGTTGTCGGACCGGCCGATCAGGGTGCGAGTGCCATCTCCGCATGGGTCGCGTGATGACGATGCCCGAATCGCTTATCGATCGCGTCCCTGTCGTCCCCGTTGTCGTCGTCGACCGCGTCGAAGACGCGGTACCCATAGCCCGCGCGCTGGTGGACGGGGGCATACCGGTCATCGAACTCACCTTGCGTACGCCGGTCGCGCTAGACGCCATCGAGCGGATCGCGACCGAAGTCCCCGAGATCTTCGTCGGTGCGGGCACGATCGTTTCTCCGCAGCAGGCCAAGGAAGCGGCAGCGGCAGGCGCACAGTTCTTGGTGTCGCCGGGTAGCACGCCGAGCCTGCTGCGGGCGATGACCGACACCGGGTTGCCGCATCTGCCCGGCGTTGCAACGGTTTCCGAGGTCCTCGGTCTGCTGGAGGCCGGCTACACGGAGATGAAGTTCTTCCCGGCCGAGGCGGCGGGCGGCGCACAGTTCCTCGGCTCCATCCACAGTCCGGTGCAGGCGGCCCGCTTCTGCCCGACCGGTGGCATCTCACCCGCGAACGCGGCCGAGTATTTGGCGCTGCCGAACGTGGGATGCGTCGGCGGTTCGTGGATTACGCCACCGGCCGCCGTCGTCGCCCGGGACTGGACGCGAATCGCCATGCTCGCCGCTGCTGCGTCGGCGTTCTGATTCGCAGGGTTTCCCCACGGGCCGGGTTGGGTAAGGTTCGGGACGTGAGCGAAGTTGTGTGGCCCGGTTATGCCTATCCGCTCGGCGCCACCTACGACGGGTCAGGCACCAACTTCGCATTGTTCAGCGAGGTCGCCGAACGAGTGGAGCTGTGCCTGTTCGACGAGTCCGGTGCCGAGACGAGACTCGTGCTGCCCGAAATGGACGGTTTCGTGTGGCACGGCTTTCTGCCCGATATCCAGCCCGGTCAGCGGTACGGCTACCGGGTGCACGGGCCCTACGACCCAGCGAACGGGCAGCGCTGTAATCCGAACAAGTTGCTCGCCGACCCGTACGCAAAGGCGATCGACGGCCACTTCGACTGGGATCAGTCCCTTTTCAGCTACAACTTCGGCGATCCAGACAGCCGCAACGACGACGACTCCGCGGCGAGCATGCCGAAATCGGTTGTCATCAATCCATACTTCGATTGGGGCGTCGATCGGCCGCCGCGCCGCACTTACGCCGATACCGTCATCTACGAGGCCCACGTGAAGGGTCTGACGCAGACCCATCCCGATATTCCCGAGCGAATCCGGGGCACGTATGCAGGAATCGCACACCCCGTCGTCATCGAGCATCTCCAGTATCTCGGCATCACCGCCATCGAACTGATGCCGGTGCACCATTTTGCGAACGACTCCACCCTCATCGAGAAGGGGCTCTCGAACTACTGGGGATACAACACGATCGGCTTCTTCGCTCCGGATCCGAAGTACACGGCGAGCACGAGCCCGGGCGGCCAGGTGCAAGAGTTCAAGACGATGGTCCGGGCTCTGCACGAGGCAGGCATCGAAGTCATCCTCGACGTGGTCTACAACCACACCGCGGAGGGCAATCACCTCGGTCCGACGCTGTCGATGCGCGGCATCGACAACGCGGCGTATTACCGGACCGTCGACGACGACCGGCGCTACTACATGGACTACACGGGCACCGGAAACAGCCTCAACGTCGGCCATCCACACACGCTGCAGCTCATCATGGACTCGCTGCGGTACTGGGTCACCGAGATGCACGTCGACGGCTTCCGTTTCGACCTCGCATCCACGCTTGCCCGCGAGTTCTACGACGTCGACCGGTTGTCGACGTTCTTCGAGCTCGTCCAGCAGGATCCCATCGTCAGCCAGGTCAAGCTCATCGCCGAACCCTGGGACGTCGGTCCCGGCGGGTACCAGGTCGGCAACTTTCCACCGCAGTGGACGGAATGGAACGGCAAGTACCGTGACACGGTCCGTGACTTCTGGCGCGGTGAACCGTCGAGCCTCGGCGAGTTCGCGTCGCGGCTCACCGGATCTGCCGATCTGTACGAACGCACCGGGCGCCGGCCGTTCGCGTCGATCAACTTCGTCACCGCGCACGATGGATTCACGTTGCGGGACTTGGTGTCCTACAACGAGAAGCAGAACGAGGCGAACGGCGAGGACAACAACGACGGCGAGAACCACAACCGCTCGTGGAACTGCGGAATCGAAGGACCTACCGACGACGCGGAAATCAATGCGTTGCGCGCCCGGCAGCAACGCAATTTCATTGCCACGACGCTGCTTTCCGAAGGCGTGCCGATGCTGTGTCACGGCGACGAGCTCGGTCGTACGCAAGGTGGCAACAACAACGCGTTCTGTCAGGACAACGAGATCGCCTGGATCGACTGGGCGAATGCGGACACCGCACTCATCGAGTTCACTCGTGCCACATCGGAATTGCGGGCGCAGCACCCCGTCTTTCGGCGCAGGCGCTTCTTCGACGGTCTACCGGTCCGGCACCGCGACGCCGAGAACCGTCCCGACATCGCATGGTTCACCCCCGCCGGTGAGGAGATGACCGACGCGGACTGGGAGTCCGGGTTCGGTCGGTCGGTGTTGGTGTATCTCAACGGTCTGGGCATCCCGGACAGCGACGCGCGCGGTGAACGGGTGGTCGACGACTCGTTCGTGTTGTGCTTCAACGCTTCCGACGAGACGCTCGACTTCGCGATGCCGCCTGCCGAGTTCGCCGAGGCCTGGACCGTGGTGCTGACCACCGATACCGACTCCCCCGACCCCGAGGCCGGCTATGCGGCGGGCGAACAGGCGAAAGTGGGTCCACGCACGCTTGTCGTTCTCCAGCAGACCCCCGTGGGTTCCTAAACAACAGGGCGCTTCTGCCACCATTGCGTCGCGTCCTGAAATGCCTTGGCGGCATTGAGGACCCGGAAGTCAGCATGCCGCGGCCCCACGATCTGCAGGCCGACCGGTAAGCCCGCGGCCGTGAACCCGCACGGAACAGTCACGGCCGGTTGCTGGGTCAGGTTGAACGGGTAGGTGAACGGGGTCCAACTTGTCCACCGCTTGCCAGGTCCGTCGGCAGGGGCCTCCACACCGGCTTCGAAGGCAACGATCGGCATCGTCGGTGTGACCAGTAGGTCGTATCGGTCGTGGAACGCGCCCATCCGCACGCCGAGGTTCATCCGTTGAGCCGTTGCCTCCAGGTAGTCCAGAGCGCTGTAGTTGCGACCCTGTTCGCACACCTCGGCGAGGCCTGGATCGAGCAGCTCCCGTTGCTCCGCGGTCAGGTGGTCCGTCGCCTTCGCCGCGCCCGCGAACCAGAGGCACTCGAAAGCCCATACCGGATCGTCGAATCCGGGATCGACTTCCTCGACGATCGCACCGATGTCCGCCAGCACGGTGACGGCGGTGTCGACGACGCGGGCAACTTCGGGATCGACGTCCACGTGGCCGAGATCGCGGCTGTACCCGACCCGCAGTCCTGCGATCGGGGCGTCGATCGATGCGCTGGCTCGCGCTGACGCGACCGCGAGCGCCGACCAGTCGCGGTGGTCGGCGCCGCTGATCACGTCGAGCAGCAGGGCATTGTCTTCGACCGTGCGAGTGATCGGCCCGACGTGCGCCAACGTTCCGAACGGGCTGGACGGATACAGCGGGACGGTGCCGTAGGTGGCCTTGAACCCGACCACACCGCAAAAGCTTCCGGGAATCCGGACGGACCCGCCGCCGTCGGTACCGAGTGCGAGGGGACCCATCCCGGCGGCTACCGCGGCCGCGGCGCCGCCCGACGACCCACCGCTGGTCCGATCCGTCGCCCACGGGTTGCGTGTGACACCGCACAGCGGGCTGTCGGTGACGCCTTTCCAGCCGAGTTCCGGAGTGGTCGTTTTGCCGATCAGCACGGCGCCGGACTCACGGACCCGAGCAACAGACGGCGCGTCGACCGCCCATTCCTGTTCGGGATCGACGGTGCGCGAGCCGCGCAAGGTCGGCCAGCCGTCGGTCAACAGGAGGTCCTTGATCGAGACCGGAACGCCGTCGATGGGGCCCAGCGGTTGCCCGTTTCGCCAGCGAGTTTCAGATCTCCGAGATTCGGCTAGCGCGGAAGCCGAATCCAGCACACAATAGGCGTTGACGGCGTCGTCTAGGGATTGCACTCGGTCCAGGGCGGCCGTGGCTACATCGACAGGCGAAACCTCTCGCTTGCGATATGCGGCGACTAGGTCGGTTGCAGTCCAATCGGCTAGGTCGGTCGGTCGTGTAGTCACGGATCCCCTTCCCGGGCGAAGTCGGCAGTACCCCACAACCCAACTGAAAGCTTTCGGCCAGGTTCGCAGTGGCACCTCCGATAGTAGATTGTTGACAATATGGAGGTGAAGATGGGCACATTACGCGCCGAGGCAGAATTTCTCGGAATCATCGTTCCGTATGACTTCGCGCTCGATCGCGAGATCTGGCGGTGGACCCCGAAACGCGTATCACTGCTCATCACGCGGACCGCACAGCTCGGCCTGCCCTCGACTGTCGCCATGGCCGAATCGATCAGCACCGATCGCGCTGTCCGCAACGCGACCCGCCGCCTGCTGACCACCGATCCGGCGGCGATTGTGTATCTCTGCACCTCAGGGAGCTTTATTCGCGGTGCCGCAGGCGAGGAACAGATGCGGGCAGTCATGCGCAAGGCCGGTGCGCCGGCAGCGGTGACGACTGCGGGCGCGCTGGTGCAGGCCTGCCGCGCTCTCGATATCTCGAAAATTGCAGTCGCCACGCCCTACATCGACAGCGTCACACAACGGCTGCATACGTTCTTGGACGAATCCGCTGTCGATGTCGTGTCGAGCATCGGACTCGGCCGCGAAGATCGCATCTGGCAGGTCCCCGAGGAGAACATAGTCGATCTGGTCCACGCTGCCGACGATCCGCGCGCCGACGCCGTCTTCGTAAGCTGTACGAACTTACGCACCTACGGTTTGATCCGGCAACTGGAGATCGACCTCGGCAAGCCGGTGCTCACGGCGAACCAGGTGTCGATCTGGGCAGCGCTACGCGCCGCCGGCATCCAGCAGCCAGATATCAAACAGCGCCTGTTCATCGACACCTGGCGCGGAAGCCGGCGGCGTCCGCCGTCAGAGACCACCCTCGCGGCGCTCGAATCGCAACCGCTCGCCCGCCGCGCCGTGGCGCCAAAGGTCGTTGGAGGCGGCCGCAATCTCGTCCAGCCCTGAGACGATCGTCGCGAAGACGCTGCCTGGCACGAACCCGAAATCGGGGTTGAGCAACAGGTTGTTTCGTTCGTAGAACAACGCGAGATCGATCTTCGCGCCGTGGCTCGTATAGCCGTGCGACTTGGCGGTCAGCTGCCATGGCGCGAACGTGAAGTACATGACGTCGCCCGGAATCGGCGTGATCGTCGGATTCTCGAGCCCGGGCTCTTCCGGCGCGAAAGCCTCTACCAGCGTGTAGATCTCGTTCCGCGCGTACTTGGCGTGGTAGACGTCCTCGCCGAGCGGGAGCGCATTCCAGACAGCCTCACAGGTGCGTGGTGCGAGGTCGTCGAGCAACTCCGCAACACACCGGATGTCGCGCTTTTCGAGTGTGATGTCGATATACCGTGGCACGCCTGCTCCATTCGTGGGTAGGTTGTATATTGTTGACAATCATCGTAGGGAGGATTGGCACGTGCGGCGAGCGACAGTCGGAATGTTGTATCCAGGATTCTCCGCCGAGGACGATTACCCACGCTTCGAACGGCTGCTGGGCGGGGACGTCGCGCTGCCGGTCCAGCACACGCTCATGAACGAGGACGCGCATCGAATCGACGCCCTCCTCGACTGGGGCCGGCCCGAAACGCTCGCCGCCGGCGCGGAGGCGTTGCGCCCGAACGGAATCGACGCGATTATGTGGGCGTGCACCAGCGGCAGCTTTGCCTATGGCTGGGCGGGCGCGCACGAACAGGCCCGGACGCTCTCCCAAGCAGCGCGGGTGCCCGCCTCGAGTACGTCGCTGGCCTTCGTCCACGCGATCAAGAGTCTCGGACTCCGGAAAGTTGCGGTAGCCGCGACTTATCCGGCGGATGTTGCGCAACTTTTCGCCGACTTCCTCCACGCCGCCGATATCGTCGTGACGCGCGTCAGCAGTCATGACATCTTCACCGCCGCAGAGGTCGGGACGTTGAGCGTCGAACGTCTGCTCGAGATCGCGCGCCTCGGCGACGATCCCGAAGCCGAAGCTGTTCTGCTGCCGGACACCGCCTTTCATACCGCCGACCACATCAGCGCACTCGAAAAAGAGATCGGCAAGCCGGTGCTCACCGCCAACCAGGTGACAGTGTGGGAGGGATTGCGACTGGTCGGCGCGCCGACCGATCGAGAAGGCCTGGGGCGCTTGTTCCTTCAACCGGTGACATAGCCGCGCACCTTGTCCACAATGTTGTTCAATTCGCGGCCCTCGACATAGCGCTCGCAATTCTCGACGAACAACTGCGCGAGCCGGTCCCGCCAGCCGATGGCATCGCCGCTCATGTGCGGCGTGACCAGCACCGAATCGAGTGCCCACAACGGATGGTCGGCAGGGAGCGGCTCGGACTCGAATACGTCCAGCGCAGCACCGGCAATAACGTTCTCCTGCAGTGCGGCAACCACATCGGTGGTCACGACGAGTTCGCCACGTCCGACGTTGATCAGGCGCGCGGACGCAGGCAATGCGGCCAGTACCTTCCGATCGACGAGTCCCCGCGTCCGCTCGGTCAGCGGTGCCAGGAGAACGAGATAGTCGGCGTCGCAGACAACTTCGGCAAGCCGCTCGCTTGCGTGCACCGTTCCGAAGTCCGGATCGTTTTCTCTTTCGACCCGGCCGACGCCGCTGACGCGCAGCCCTACCGCGCGCAGCAAACCGGCTGTCGCGCGCCCGATCGAACCCGTTCCGACCACCACCGCGTGCTTGCCTGCGATCTGCTCGGTTTCTCGATGCTTCCAGGTGGAGTCACGCTGCAGCCGGTCGAATACCCCGCGCGAGTTGGTGACCACGACATCCGACCGGACCAACTCGTCGAAGAGCAGGCTGTCGACACCCGCGCTCGCAACGTGCACCCAGCGCAACGCCGACGCGCGGGGCCACACATCGCGCAGAGCAGTCGAGAAGAAGTCCCAGACGAGCAGAATGTCGGCGCCGGCGACCGCTTCGGCGAGGTCGGGTGCCGTCGCGAACCGAAGCTGAACAACGTCTTTCAGAGCGGCCAGGTCAGGGACGTGGTCGGCGTGCAGAACGGCGACGGTCGGTTGCTCAGCCAACTGGCGCCTCGTCACCGGGCAGATCGGCGCGCGCCATCAGCGTCGTCAGGTCGACGACCGCAGTCGCCATGTGCTCGCCGATAGCTTCGACCAGCCGCTCGAGCGGACCGCCCGACAGGAGGTCGACGAGGTGCGCGTGCTCCTCGGTGATCGCCTCGGGCCGGTTGTAGGCGTTTTCCAGGTGCACCATGCAGATTCGAGACTCCGCAGCCAGGGTCGAATAGATGCGAACCAGGCGCGAGTTGCCGGTCGCCTCGACGAGGCTCGTGTGAAAGAGCAGGTCCTGCTTCGCGACGTTCACCCAGTCGTTGGCGGCGACGAGGGCCGGCATGCTCGCCACGATCTGTCCGAGGCGAGTCGCCGCATGCGCCCGCAGCTCGTCGTTTCGCCCGAAGATCATTCGGACTGCGGCGATTTCGATCGCCTCCCGGGCCGCATAGATCTCTGCCACATCCCCCGGCGTGAGTTCCACGACGAACACGCCACGGTTGCGATGGCTGACCAGCAGGCCCTCTTGCACCAACCGCTGCAGGGCCTCGCGCACGGGCCCGCGCGACACCCCGAGTTCACCCGCGAGGTGCGCCTCGCTGAGCTGTGCTCCCGGTCCGTAGGAGCCGTCCAGAATGTACTCGCGCAACTGATCGGCGATGACAACCGCCGTCTGCGGCGCATTCAACGGTGTCAGTGGTCTTGCCACGACTCCTCCTTCGATCTAGATCTGCCGCGGGATCGCGAGATATTTGTATTCCAGGAACTCGTCGATGCCCACCCGGCCGCCCTCTCGACCGAGACCGGACTGTTTCACCCCGCCGAAAGGCGCCGCGGGATTCGAAACCAAGCCGGTGTTGAGCCCGACCATACCGACCTCGAGTAGCTCACTGAACCGCATCGCGCGATCGATGTCCTGAGTGAAGAGGTAGCCGACCAGCCCCCACTCGGTGTCGTTGGCAGCGGCGAGCGCGGCATCGTCGTCGTCGAAGGTCAGGATCGCCGCCACCGGACCGAAGATCTCGGTGCGCAACAACTCGGACCCTCGGTCGACCTCCACCAACACGGTAGGCGGGTAGAAGTAGCCCGGACCCGCCGGCGTCACGCCGCCCGTGATCGCCTGTGCTCCACGTGAAACGGCGTCGGTCACGAGCCGCTGGACCTTCGATCGGCCCGCGTCGTCGATGAGCGGACCCAATGTGGCGGCCGCCATGGCGTCCGCGAGCTTGCGGGCGAACTCCGCCGCAATCGTGTGATGAACGTAGAACCGGTTTGCGGCGGTGCACGCCTCCCCCATGTTGCGCAGCTTCGCCACCATCGCACCGGCAACCGCGCGGTCGACGTCCGCGTCCGCGCACACGATGAACGGTGCGTTCCCGCCCAATTCCATCGACGTCCGCATGACGTTTGTCGCCGCTTGCGCCAGCAGCAACTTACCGACCTCGGTCGATCCGGTGAAACTGAGCTTGCGCGCGATGCCCCCGGCAAGCCAGTGCCCGACGACCGCACCGGGATCCGTCGTCGTGACGATATTCAGTACGCCGGGCGGCAGGCCCGCCTCGTCGAGAATCTGGCCGAGCGCCAACGCCGTCAGTGGTGTCTGCTCGGCCGGTTTGAAAACCATCGTGCAGCCCGCCGCGACTGCAGGTCCGATCTTGCGAGTTCCCATGGCAAGCGGGAAGTTCCACGGCGTGACGAGCACGCACGGACCCACAGGTTCCTTCGTCACTACGATCCGATTGCTGCCGTCTCCGGTCGTGGTGTGGTCGCCGCCGATACGCACCGCTTCCTCCGCGAACCACCGAAAGAACTCCGCGCCATAGGCAACTTCGCCCCGTGCCTCCACAAGTGGTTTACCCATCTCGGCGGTCATCAAGGACGCAAGCTCTTCGGTACGTTCCAGGATCATTTCGTAGGCCCTGCGCAGGATCTCGCTCCGTGCGCGCGGGGCCGTGCGTCCCCACTCGGGTTGCGCACTCGCCGCGGCACGGATGGCGTCCTCGGCATCGGCTACACCTCCGTCGGCAACGCTGACGAGGACTTGCCCTGTCGCGGGATCTTCCACCTCGAACGTGCCACCCGACTTTGCGGGCGTCCACTTTCCGTCGATGTACAGCTCTGTCGGGGTGTTCATTCCGAATCCTTCTGGGGGTCGAGCAACTGGGCAAGATGAAGCGGACGTCGATCGGGTGCGAGGTGATCTACTTGCATGCGGCAGCTGAATCCGTCTGTGAGCACTGGGGTTTCCGGCGAGGTCGCACGCAGAGCTGGTCCGAGCGCCTGTTCCGCAACACGCATGCTGAGGTCGTAGTGCTGGGTCTCGAAGCCGAAGTTGCCTGCAACGCCACAACATCCGGTTGCTTCACGCACGTCGGTCACGCCGACCGCTGCGAGACCCTTCGCCTGCACGGTCGGACCGAAACTCGCGTACTCGTGACAATGCGTCTGGACCGTCACGCTGGCGGGCAGCGAAGCCGTTGGCTGCCAACCGCTTTCGATCAACTCGGGAACGAAGCCGGCGAAACTCCGGATGCGGTCGGCGACTCTTCTGGCCGCATCGGTCGGAACGAGGCGGGGTAAGTCGTGTCGGAAAGCCGATGCGCAACTGGGCTCGGGAACCACGATCGGACGATCCGTACCGTCATCGAGCGCGGCGGCGGATCGCTCGAGCACCTTCCGTGCGCGCCGCAGCTGTCCGGTGGAGATCCACGTCAAGCCGCAACACACGTCGGTTCGGGCCTCCGTCGTGCGACCCGCGTCGCCCAATACCCGCAGCGCGGCACCCGCGACTTCAGGACGAAAAGCGCGGGTGAACGTGTCGAGCAGCAGCACGGTGTCGGCGTCTGCGTGCCGTGCGCCCAGCTCTCTGTCGAGTCGGCGCGCAGATGTGATCGCGGGCAATGTTCGACGGTTGGTTATGCCCGCTGCTCGCTGGGCGCCCTTGACGCGAAGCGCCGCATTCGCGAGCGGTGCGACTCGCGACGCTATTTGCAGCCATAGGGGCAACCAGCCCAGACTGTAGTGCGAGCGCGGCCGAATTCGCCTCTTGTAGTGCAGGTTCAGGAAGTCTGCCTTGTAGGAGGCCATGTCCACACCGGTCGGGCAATCGGTCGAGCAGGCTTTGCACGACAGGCACAGGTCGAGCGATTCCCGGACCTCGTCCGCCCCCCTGTGGTTCGCACCGGTTCCGATCATTTCCTGCAGGACCCGCGCTCGGCCCCGGGTCGAGTCCTTCTCATCGCCTGTCGCCCGGAAACTGGGGCACATCACGCCGCCGGCCGTCGAGCGACAGCGGCCGACACCGATGCAGCCCCTGTTGTCGGCACCGATGATTTCGAGAGCGAGGTCGACGTCGGTGGCGACCGGCGCGACGATGCAGCCCGGGTTGAGCAGGCCGACCGGATCCCACAGCCGCTTGAACTCATCGAACGCCGAAAGTACTGCAGGCGAGTACATTACAGGCAACAGCTGCGACCGCGCACGCCCGTCACCGTGTTCGCCCGACACCGATCCGCCGTGTGCGGCACACACTTGCGCGGCACGTCGGACAAACTTGGTCATCACCGCCCGGCCGCGTTCGGTGCGTTGATCGAACGTGATCCGGATATGCATGCAACCCGCACCGAAGTGCCCGTACATAACGCCCGTCAGTCCGAATTCGTCCAGCAGCGAACGGAACTCGACCAGGTAGTCTGCAAGCCTGTGCGGTGCGACCGCCGAGTCCTCCCAGCCCGGCCAGGTCTCCGTACCGTCCGCGAGGCGCGCCGACAGCCCGGCCCCGTCCTCGCGCACACGCCAGAGCAATGCCCGTTCGCGCGCGTCGGTGATTATTCCGGCATCGACGAGTCGGCCCGCCGCTCGTAATCTGTGTAGTAATTCGTCTGCTCGGCAACGGATCTCATCAGTGTCGTCGCCATCGAGGTCCACGTACAGCCACGCGTCGCCCGCGGGCAGACCGCCGACCGAGTCCGGGCCGCGCCGGTGCCTCATGGTTGCCACTATGAGTGCGTCGATGCCCTCCACGGCAGCAGGTGAGTACTCGAGAATCGTCGGTACGTCCCGCGCGGCGTCGACGACGTCGCGATACCCGATGCACAGCAATAACGCCGCAGGCGAAACTGGGACCAGGGAGACCGTCGCGGCGACGATCACCGCGCAGGTTCCCTCACTGCCGACCAGCGCTCTGGCTACGTCGAAGCCCTTGTCCGGCAACAGGTTCACGAGGTGATACCCAGAGACCTGGCGCGGAATTCGCCCCAGCTCGAGACGAAACTCTGTGAGGTGCCGCGCGGCAAGACTGCGGAGGTGCGCGCTGAGGTCGGCGGCCTTGGCCATGGCGGCGAGGTCCGTCGGGTCCGTGGGCAGCAGACCCGTCCGCGTCGCGGTGAGCCGGTAACCGTCGATGGTGACAAGATCGACCGCGACCACGTGGTCCGATGTTCGGCCGTAGCGCACCGAGTGGTTGCCGCAGGCGTCGTTGCCGATCGAACCGCCGACCGTCGCACGCGACTTACTCGACGGGTCCGGGGCGAATGTCAGGGCGCCACCGCTGCATCGACCGACGGCGTCGGCCAGCTCGGTCAGGACCACGCCAGGCTCGACGGTCGCTGTCGCGGCGTCGACGTCGATGTGAACGACGCGGTTCATGTGCCTGGTGAAGTCGATGACTACGCCGGGCCCGATCGCATTTCCGGCCATCGATGTACCGCCACCGCGGGAGGTGATCGGCACGTTCGCCCGCGCGCACTCCCGCACCACCACCGCGGTCTCGTCGGCATCGCGCGGGAACGCAACGCCGAGCGGCGGCACACGGTAGTTCGATGCGTCGAAGGAGTATTCGGCACGACGGCGCGCGTCGGACTCGAACGACACGCCCGCCGCCCGAAGCGCAGCGCCGAGATCAGCCACTCAGCCCCACTTTCAGCGCAGCCGCAAACCGCCGCAACCCCTCGTCGACTTCTTCGGCGGTCACCACCAACGCAGGAACAACGCGGACCACGTTGCCGTAGCCACCGCACGTGAGCAGAAGCAGGTCCTCGTCGATCGCCGCCTGCTGTACGGCAAGCGCGGCCTCCGCGTCGGGTGTGCCGGCAGCCGTCGTGAATTCGACTCCCTGCATGAGACCGAGGCCCCGCACATTCCCGATCCGGTCGAACTCGCCCGCAAGCTCGTCGAGCCCGGCGCGCAACTGATCCCCGCGAATCCGGGCGTTGTCGACCAGGCCCTCGCCCCGGACGACGTCGAGCGTTGCGACGGCCGCCGCGGCTGCAACCGCGTTCCCGCCGTAGGTGCCCCCCTGCGATCCCGGCCAGGCCTTGGACATGAGGTCCGTAGCGGCGGCGATTGCCGAGATCGGAAAACCGCTCGCGAGGCCTTTGGCAGTGACGATGATGTCCGGCGTTGCCGACGAATACTGGTGCCCCCAGAACTTGCCGGTCCGGCCGACGCCGGCCTGCACTTCGTCGAGGATCAACAGAATGCCGTGTCGATCCGCGCGCTCGCGCAGTCCGTCGAGGAAGCGCGGCGGTGTAGGCAGATAGCCGCCGTCGCCGAGCACCGGTTCGATGATGAATGCGGCGGTGTCCGGGACGCTGGATACGGTTGCCAGCAGGTGATCGAGTTCGCGCAGCGCGAAGTCGACAGCGGTGTCGATGTCCCAGCCGTAGCGGTAGGCGTAAGGGAACGGCGCGAGGTGGACGCCGGCCATCAGCGGGGCGTACCCCGACCGGAACTTCGTGCCTGCGCTCGTCAACGATGCGGCTGCAACGGTACGGCCGTGGAAGCCCCCGTGAAAGGCGATGATGTTCGGCCGACCGGTCGCCATGCGAGCAAGCCGTATCGAGGCTTCGACGGCTTCCGAGCCGGAGTTCGCATAGAAGACGCTGTCGAGCCCGGTCGGGAGCACTTCGCCGAGTTTCTCCGTCAACTCGAGCAGCGGTCGGTGCATCACAGTCGTGTACTGCGCGTGGATGATCGAGCCCACCTGAGCGCGAGCGGCTTCGACCACCGTCGGATGACAGTGGCCGGTGCTCGTTACACCGATACCAGTGGTGAAGTCGAGATACCGGCGGCCATCGACACCGTAGATCCAACTACCGAGGGCGTGGTCGACGACCACTGGCGTGGCCTGCTTCAAAATCGGGCTGAGCGACGTCATGCGCCAATAATTCAAGCCGTTTTGCAGATTGTCAACAATTTACAGTTTGGTTGCGGAACCTTGTCGTCTCCCCGCGAACGCCCGCACAGCCAACCCACCCAGTCCCTGCGTACGGGCCACTCCGGGCGGGTATACCTCAGACTGGCCGAATCGAGGGTTATCCCCGCCACTCGATTGGAGATTCGCGGCGACGCTACGGAGAATGGGCGAATGGACGACGCACACGCAACCACACAGTCTCGTCCCTCGGTGTCCGACTGGCCCGCCGCGGGCACCACCATCGGCGCTGGCCGCTACCGATTGCTGGCCGTTCAGGGGACGACCGACGAACTTCAGTTCTGGCAGGCCCATGATTCCCGCTGGGACCGCAACGTCGCGATCACTCTCGTCTCGACGGCAGCGGAGAGCGCTGCGACGGTGAGGGCACGGACCTCCCGGCTCGCGCGCATCAAGACGCCCGGCCTTGCGCGAATCCTCGACATCATCGACGACAACAAGGCGACCGCGATCATCGCCGAGTGGACGCCCGGAACCGCGTTGGGCGATGTCTCGAACGACGGCCTCGCGCCGCCGGATGCCGCTCGCGCGATGAAGGCATTGGCGATTGCGGCCGAGATCGCCCACCGCAGCGGCGTCACGCTGTCCCTTGATCAAACCGACAGAATCCGAATCAGCGACAGTGGCGACGCCGTTCTGGCGTTTCCAGCTGTCACCAGCAACGACGACCATGGCTCGGATGTGGCCGGCCTCGGTGCTGCGCTCTACCTGCTGCTGACGGGGCAATGGCCGACGCAGGATCCGACCCCGCCGCACACGCTGCGCCCGGAGGTGCCGCAGGAGATCTCCACCATCGCGCTGCGATCGCTCGACGGCAGCGTCACCACGGCAGACACGGTCGTGCGTATTCTTTCGCGCACGCTCGAGGCGCCGAACCGTCCACTACTGCCGCCGGGTCCGGTATCTGCACCCGGCAGGACGACTCCCGACCGCCGCTCGGTCCGCAAATTGGTGCTGATCGGCGCCGCCTTCCTGGCAGTCGTGGTGTTCGTGTGGGTGGCCGTGGCGTCGATCATCGACATCCCGGAGAGCAGCCTCAAGGACGAACCCGCGACGACCGCTCCCGTGACTTCGGTGGCGAATCCCAGCGGAGTCGTACCCGCGCCGCGGAGCAGCGCCGCAGCCCAGACTCGAGCCCAGCAGGCGCCGGCCCAGCAGACCGCCGAACCGGCCCCGCAGCAACAAACACCCGTGCAGCAACCGCAGCAGCAGGCACCGCAGCTCCCGAGCCCACAACCGCAGCTACCGCCGCAGGTTCCGGCCCCCAGCCCGCCCGGTGTCCTGCCCTGCTACCCCGGCTACACACACCAGCCTGCGCCGGACGGCCCGTGCATGCCGGTCGGCCAGCAGCAGTTCCCGCAACAGCAACAGTTCCCGCAACAGCAGATTCCACAGCAGCCTGCTCCGCAGCCTCAGGTTCTCCCCTGCTACCCGGGCTACAGCCATCAACCGGCGCCGAACGGTCCGTGCATGCCCGCGCGGTAGCGACCTTTACTCCGAGTTCGACCACTACGCTCGATGGCATGCCTCTCGTTGCAGGAGTGGACTCGTCGACACAGTCGTGCAAGGTCGTCGTTCGTGACGCGGCGACCGGAAACCTGATTCGGCAGGGTCGGGCGTCGCATCCACCCGGCACCGAGGTCGATCCGATGCTGTGGTGGTTCGCGCTGGAACGGGCAGTGGACGATGCCGGCGGAATTGCCGATGTGGCCGCAATTTCGGTGGGCGCGCAGCAACACGGGATGATCTGTCTGGCCGGGGACCGGTCGGTCGTTCGTCCGGCGTTGCTGTGGAACGACACCCGATCTGCCGGGGCGGCAGCGCAACTCGTCGCCGAGTTGGGCGGTCCGCAAGCGTGGGCCGATGCGGTCGGCGTGGTTCCCCTCGCGGCCATCACCGTCTCGAAGCTGCGCTGGCTTGCGGACAACGAGGCCGCCAACGCCGACCGCACCGCTGCCGTCTGTCTGCCGCACGATTGGCTGACGTGGAAACTTGCCGGTTCGGGCACACTCGACGCTCTGGTCACCGATCGCGGCGATGCAAGCGGCACAGGCTATTTCGCGAGCGGCACGGACGAGTACCTTCCCGAGATCCTCGAATTGGCCTTCGGACACCGCCATCCGCAGCTCCCGCGAGTAGTCGCCCCTAACGAAGTAACTGGGCGCGCAAGCATTTTCGCAGACGATGCCATCCTTGGACCTGGCACCGGAGACAACGCCGCCGCCGCACTCGCGCTCGATGCCAGAGAGGGCGACGTCATCGTGTCGATCGGCACCTCGGGTGTCGTGTCCGCGGTGAGCAACACGGTCACGCACGACGCGTCGGGTGAGGTCGCTGCTTTCGCCGACGCTACGGGTCGCCAACTTCCGCTCGTGTGCACACTCAACGGCGCCCCCGTGCTCGACGCGACGGCACGACTGCTGGGGGTCGATCACAACCGATTGTCCGAACTTGCGCTTGCCCAACACAGTGACGGTCTGGTTCTCGTCCCGTACCTCAACGGTGAGCGAACACCGAACCGCCCTGACGCGACCGGCGCCATGCACGGTCTGACCCTGTCGACCGCAACGCCGGGCCACGTGGCACGCGCGGCGGTCGAGGGACTGCTGTGCGGTCTCGCCGACGGCATCGACCGACTGCGGGATCAGGGTGTCCGGACCGAGCGGGTTCTGCTTGTCGGGGGTGGCGCACGTTCGCGCGCCGTTCGCGAACTCGCGCCCGCGATACTGGGAATGCCGGTAGCCGTTCCGGAGCCTGGCGAGTACGTTGCCGACGGCGCGGCTCGGCAGGCAGCGTGGACACTGTCCGGCGCGGCCGCACCACCGCAATGGTCGCAGTCGGAGCCCGCCGTCTACACCGCCGACCCGACGCCCGAGATCCGCGAACGGTACAGCGCGGTAAGGGATCTCACGGATGGCTCGCCACTCCAAAGCTGACGCGTTGGGCAAACCCTGGTCGAGGGGCGTAAAATCGGCTGCCGGGACAAGCTGTGCGAGGTAGCCGTGGACCGGGAGCGATTGCTCGACGCCCTGCTCGCCGAACTGAAGGCCATAACCGGCTGCAGCGGCGACCGCTGCCGATTGCCTGTTGGTGTGCCTGGCACCGGACCGACCGAACGCGCGTCATGACTTACGTCGTCAGCGCCGCAGACCGAGCGGCATTCAAGCGATGCCGTCGCCAATGGGACTTCAGCGCCACCATGCGCCGGCGTCGCGCGCCGAACCGCCGCTGCCACGACCTGGACCGGGCGATCCACGACGCGCTCGCCGTCTATTACTTCCCGGGTATGTGGGACTGGAACTCGGCCATCGTCCTCCCGCTCGTGCTCAAAGCGTTCGACGATTCTCTGCAGCGGCAGCGGGCGGGACTCGACGAACGCCATTGCAGCACCGATTGGCAGGCGCTCATGACCACGGGCCATGACATCCTGGAGCGGTACTTCACGTGGGCGCCGCGGGTGGACCGATTCTCGCCGGTCCGCGTCGCGACCGACTTCGAGGCGTTGGTGCCCGACCCCGCCGATCCCGAGCGAGGCCTGCCGGGGCCGGACGGAAGCGGGGTCACCTATACCGGCCGCATCGACCTGCTGGCCATCGATGAACACGACAACTACTGGATCGTTCGACACTGCCTGTCCGGCAAGCCCTTTCCCGCGACCGAGCAATTGCTGCTCGACGAGGAGTCTCTGACGGCGTGCTGGGCATGGGAGCGCTACTACGACGGTATGGCGATCACCGGCACGATCTACAACGACATTTCGTCGACGGCTGCGGCGCCCGGCGAGCGCACTACCCTTGCGCAGCATCGCCGTGGCGGTATTCCGCAACACGAGCCGAGTGGTGGTGGGCGCGGGGTCTCGTCACCACGACGGATCTACGTGAAAGGCCGGCCCGCCGAGAACGCCGAGCGCGTTGTCCAGACCGCAGGCGACGGCGTGCGCCGCACGACCGTCCGACGCGATCGCACCGAAGTCCGTTCTGCCGGTGCGCAACTGGCAACAGAAATTCTCGACATGGTACGCGGCGACCTCCGCATCTATCCGAATCCCGCACCGTCGCACTGCGCTACGTGCGATTTCGTTGCTCCTTGCCTGGCGTTGCACGAGGACCGCGACGCAGATGCCATCCTCACCGAGCATTTCCACAGGCGCGCGGAAATCGACGTCGAGCCTGGTCGCTTGGGCGGCAGCCCCCATGGCGTCGGCCGGGGTTGGATGCTCGGTTCACAGTTGTAGTGGGGAGATCTACCCATTCCGCATATCGAGTGCGGACCCCTACCCTTCTGTCACCGGTACATCCAACGGAAGGAATCCAGCATGTCCAAGCATGTGAATTTTGCGCCAGAGCTGCACGAGAACAGCCCGCCCCTGCACGCGCTGCCTAACCCGCCCGCTCCACGTCATCGCTGGTCGACCACGCGCATCGGTCTGTATCTGATGCTCGCCGGAATGCCGTTGCTGGCAATCTCGGTGCAAGTCTTCGGCCTCGTTTCGCTGAATACGTCTGCAGCGTTTGTGATCATCCCGTTCGCGGCGGCGCTCACGGTGCTCGCGTACTTCGCCCCCCATCCGACTGATCGAATCGTCGGCCACGGACTGCTCTGGGGAATCGTGGCGTGCATCGTGTACGACATTTTCCGCCTCGACACGGTCTACCTGCTCGGGTTGTGGTCCGATTTCATCCCGACGATGGGCACCTGGATCACCAACGATTCGAACACCTGGGGTGGCGCGATTGTCGGCTACCTCTGGCGATACATCGGCGACGGTGGCGGAATCGGTATCACATTCTTCATCTTTGCCCTTGCCATCGGGATCGATCGATGGTCGAAGCGCAACGCTGTTCTCGCCGCGGTCGGTTTCGCGGTCTTCCCCGTCTGGACCGGGCTCGTCGCAACGATTGCGTTGTCGCCGCACGGTGCAGAACACCTCTTTCCGCTGACTGCCAGGACGATGACGCTGTCCCTCATCGGACACTTCATCTTCGGCCTCGTCATGGGTCTCGGATTCGTTCGCTCGCGCAATGCGATTGCACAGCACTGGCATTTGCCGCCGCTGTTCCCGATCGGTAGGGATCGCCAACGACACAGCGCGGCATCCGGTACCGGAATCGCGCTCGTTGCGAGACGCAGTCACGACCACTGACCCGCTGGCCTAGATACTGCCCCACGCCCATCCGAGTGGGGCAGTCTCTACCGTCGACGACAGATTCAAGCTCCTTCGACCGCCGCCTTGATCCTGCCGAGGGTCGTTCGCATCCCGTCGGTCAGAACCGCGTCGCGATCCACAGCGCTACCGAACACGAGAGGCAGACCGGCTTTGCTGATACCGGTGACCGGCTTCGCCAGATCGCGGCGCTCGATCAACCTCGTTCCCCCGACCGTCGGCTCGAGAACGTAGGACCACACCGCTTTGTCGGCCTGCCACGCGATCGCCGTGTTCGGCTCCACTCGGATGATCTTCGACGCCGTCAGATAGAAGATCCTGCCGTTGCGATTGATATTGATCGTCCGAGCACCCACACGTAATGAACCGAGCACGAACATCTTTCGGCACTGCGGGCTGAACTCCGGCATGCGCCTGAGGTCGGAGACGACAGCCCACACCTGTTCGGGGCTCGCCGCAATGTCGACACTGACTTCCAAATTCTCGGACACCGCGTAGTCCTATCAGTCGGCGCTGGCTCCTGCTGGAAGCTAAACCTACTCGGCGCGCGAGTGATAGGCGTCGCGTGTCGCTTGATCGACGTTCAGGTAGAGCCGTTCGGTGCCGAGCCACCGCTGCAGAGCCCTCCGTGGTCCCTCCGGAATGGCCAACGCTGCTCGCAGGGCAAGGCCCAGCCGCTCAGGGGCGTACGTGAGCGCAGAATTGCGGTCGACGGTGCGCACGACCGCTGCCGCAATGTCATCCGGTTCGACCGAGCCGAACTTCTCGACCAGCGGTGAGATCTTCAACCCCGCAGACAGTTCTGTATGGACTATTCCCGGTAGGACAGCCGATACGTGGACGCCACTGGGCGCCAGCTCTTCTCGTAGCGCGAGTGTGAAGCCGACGACGCCGAACTTGGTGCCGCAGTATGTCGCCACGCCCGGGAATCCGGCCGCACCCGCCATCGAGGCGATATTGACGATATGGCCCTCGCCGCGCTCGACGAATCGTCTCGCTGCGATTTGCGCGCCCGTGATAACCCCGCCGAGATTGATGGCAATCATTTTGTCCGCGGTCGATGCCTTCTCGGCGAGAAAGTCCCCGGTCAACATGACTCCGGCGTTGTTGACCAGCACATCAACGGGCCCGAGCGCGCCCTCGGTATCGGCGAGGAATGCCGCGAACGATTCGGGATCTGTGACGTCCAGCGGCAGCGCTATCGCGTTGCCGCCCAACGCGGCTGCCGACTTCTTTGCCAGGTCGACGTCGAGATCGCCGAGCGACACCTTCGCGCCGCGTTCGACGAACGCTTTCGCCGTGGCAAGCCCGATTCCGCGGGCGGCGCCCGTGATTGCCACAACCTTCGGACCGGACGATCGCTTCATAGTCACTCCTCGATCAGTGTGTGCGAATGGACTCATCAGCCGGCCTGCTGGGCGAGGACTCCGGTGCGTTGCAAGAAGTCCAGGAGCAATCCCGTGACCTGCGCCGGATCGTCGAGCTGTGGGCAGTGCCCCGACCTCGGCAATACGACCAGCTCGCTACCGGGCACGGCCTCGTGCAGGACTCGACTCGAATCGACCGGAATGATCCGGTCTTTGGCGCCGTGCAGGATGAAGACCGGACACTCGATCGACGGTCGACGATGCCCGCCTTCGGTCTCTCGGGCGTACCTGATTGCGTCGCGCCCCAGCGCGGAGATCGTGGCCATACTCGGTGCGGCGGCGACCCATTTCGCCAGCACGTCGGGGTCGGCAGCCAGTCCCGGCCCATAGAGCACGCGACGTAGTGCCTCGCGCACCACGACAGCAAGTACGGCCCGCGGAATCGGCAGTACGCCGACCACGTCGAACAAACGCCGATAGTCACTTCTTCGCGCGCTGCGGGCAAGTCGGTGGCGCGCGCCGATCGGGTCGTCGATCGTGAAGAGTGCGCAGACGGTGTCGCGACCATGGCGGGTCGCGGTGCGCACTGCCGTCGCCGAACCGAGCGAATTTCCTACCAGCACTGCCGGACGGTGCACCGCAACAACAGCATCCGCGAAGCCGTCGAACTGCGGCAGCAACGGCCCAGCAGTTCGGGCATCCGCGGCACCGAAGCCTGGGAGATCGACGGCGACGGCGGCGCGCCCCGCCTGTTCCAGCCGTTCGAGCATCGGGCGCCAGGTGTCGGCCGAATCGGCAAACCCATGGAACAGCACGATCGGCGGTCCGTCACCCGCGACGGACAGTTCCCGAGTGTGCACGCCGTTGTAGCACACTCGGGTCTCCGCGATCATTTTCCTAGCAGGCCCTTCGCGATGTGGGTCACCTGGATCTCGTTGCTACCGGCGTAGATCATCAACGACTTCGCATCGCGTGCAAGCTGTTCCACGCGATACTCGGCCATGTACCCGTTGCCGCCGAACAGTTGCACGGCTTCCATAGCAACTTCGGTGGCGGCTTCGGAGCTGTAGAGCTTCACAGCCGATGCCTCCGACAGCGACGGGAGCTTGCCGGCCTGCAAACCTTCCAACGCCTGGAACACCATGTTCTGTACGTTGATCCGCGCGACTTCCATCTTCGCCAGCTTGAGCTGGATCAGCTGGAAGTCACCGATACGCTGGCCCCACAACTTGCGGCCCTTCGCGTAATCGACCGACAGGCGGTGACATTCGTTGATGATGCCCAGTGACAGGATCGCGACGCCGACACGCTCACCGGCGAAACTCGCTCGGGCACTTTCGCGTCCGTCGCCGCCCTTGTGCTCCTCGGTCTCACCGAGGAGACGATCTTTCCCGAGGCGCACGTTGTCGAAGAACAATTCGCCGGTGGGCGAAGACATCATGCCCATCTTCTTGAACGCTTTGCCTTGTGTCAGACCCGGCATCCCCGCATCGAGCACGAATGTCAGTACTTTCCGGTCGCGCTTGTCGGCGCCATCGCCCTCGTCCAGCTTGGCGTAGACGACGATGGTGTCGGCATCGGGTCCGTTGGTGATAAACGTCTTCTGCCCGTTGAGCAGGTAATCCTCGCCGTCACGCTTGACGTAGGTCTTCATGCCGCCGAACGCGTCCGATCCGGCATCGGGCTCCGTAATAGCCCACGCTGCAATCTTTTCCAGTGTCATCAACTCGGGCAACCAGCGTTCCTTCTGCGCCAGTGTGCCACGGCTCATGATCGTCGCGGCGCCGAGACCGAGGCTCACGCCCACCGCTGCAACCAGACCCAAGCTCACGCCCGCCAGTTCGGCGAGGATGATCGCGCCCATCGAGGCCTGCGCGCCGATCTCGCCCATTCCGCCTGATCTCGTCTTCTCCGGCCTCGGTTCACCCGCAGCGATGGAGGCTGCCTTGGCACGCTCCTTGTCCAGCATGTTCTTCACTGCTTCGGCGGCCATCACGTCGACGCCGAACTCCGCAAACAACTTTCGCAGGATCGGGTACGGAGTCATTGCGCCGGTCTCGAGTTCGTCGAGGTGCGGACGGATCTCTCTGTCGATGAACGTGCGCACACTGTCACGCATCAACAGGTCTGTTTCGGACCACTCGATCATGGCGTACTCCTTTGTACGGGAAGAGGATTGCTCAGTTCGGCAGGCGGTCGGCGATGTCGTCGATCGACCATGGCCCCTCGGCCTCGATCGTCCGAACGTCGGTCCAACCTTGGAGGGTCGAGATCGCGCCGCCCTGCACCGCGAAGACCTGACCGGTCAACGGGCACTTCTCGGTTGCCAGGTAGGCAACCACCGGCGAGATATTGGCGGGGCTGAAGTAGTCGAATTCGCCCTCTTCGACATCGGCACCGAAGATTGCACCCATCCCTGGCGTCGCCAAGGTGAGTCGGGTCCTGGCGATCGGCGCGATCGCGTTCACACGCACGCCGTACCGCTCGAGTTCGTCAGCGGCAACGAGAGTCAGGGCGGCGATACCGGCCTTCGCTGCGCCGTAGTTGGTCTGCCCAGCCTGCGGCACGGTGACCCCCGATGCGGACGCAGTATTGATCACGGCCGCGTTGGGCTGGTCCCCCGCCTTCGACTGTGCCTTCCAGTACACCGCGGCGTGATGCAGAACAGCCGCATGCCCCTTCAAATGCACCGCCACCACAGCGTCCCACTGCGACTCCTCCATCGACGCGATGAAGTTGTCGCGCAGAATGCCGGCGTTGTTCACGACGACGTCGAGCTGACCGAACTCGCTGATCGCTTGGTCCACAAGCGCTTTCGCACCTGCCCAGGTTGCTACATTGTCCGTGTTCGCGACCGCCTTACCGCCGGCTGCGACGATCTCGTCGACAACCTCCTGCGCGGGCCCGACGTCGGTACCTTCACCACTGTTGGTGCCGCCGAGGTCGTTGACGACGACGGACGCACCTTCCTTGGCGAAGAGCAGCGCATGCTCGCGGCCGATGCCTCGGCCCGCGCCCGTGATGACGGCAACCCGTCCGTCCAATGCACCCATGAGATGCTCCTAGTCTGCTATTTCGGCGAGACCGTCGGTGATGACGAAGTCGTCACCGCGCGCGGTCTCGAATGCGTAAGTGGTGACACCGTTTTCGGTGCCGACTCTCCAGATTCGGGTCTCGAGATCGTCACCGGGAATGACCATTTTCGAGAACCGGACCGCAAACCTCCGGAGCCGGTTCACATCCGAGCCGCCGACCTCGGTCAGCACACCCCAGGACGCGAACGCCATGGTGCACAGACCGTGTCCGATGATTCCCGGCAGACCGGCGTCGCGAGCAACCTCCTCGTCCAGGTGGATCGGCATAGGATCACCCGCGGCAGGCGCGTACCGGAACGTCTGATCCTCATCGAAATGCTGCACGATCTTCGCGATCGGAGCACCCTCGCGCAGCGCTGGATCGAACTTGTGGCTCGGGCTGAGTACACCGATCTTCTTGCCCGCGTTGAAGCCGCGGACGAAGGTCGTCACGTACTGCTCGTTGACCAATTCGCCGTCCTCGGTGCGACATTCCAGCAGAATCGTTGCTCGCGTGCCGTTTTCGAGACCTTCGTAGCCGGTCATCTTCCCCCGCGAAACCAGTTTGTCGCCGGGCCGAATCGGACGGTGAAAGTGGAAATCCTGCTCACCGTGGACAACTCGTGGAATTAGTTCGACCGGCATGACGTCGACCGCCGGCACGAGCAACGACTCGAAGACCGGGACAATCGCGAACACCGGACTAGCGACGTCACCGTCGAGATGTGCGGCGATCGGATCGTTGGTCGCCTGTGCATACTCGACCAGACGTTCGCGGAGGACCTCGAATGTCTCCTCGTCACTCCACGTGTCCAGTCCGGCGTCGTCGAACTCGAGCACTTCGGTCATGACGCGGTCGCGAGTGCGTCGAGCTGCTCGAGCGTCTTGTCGAGTTGCTTGATGCCGTCCTTCTCGACGGCCTTGCCGAGCGCACCCTTGATCAGCGCGCCTTCGAAATCACCGGAGACAGAGAACTTCGATCCGGTACCTTCGGGCTCGATCGTGAACGCGAAAGTCGTTTTCACGCCCGCCATTCCCGTGCCCTGCAGTTCGAGTCGCTTCGGCGCATCGATAGCTCCGACCGTCCACTCGATCTTGTTCGCCATGCCCAGCATCATGATCTTGGCGGTGAGCTTTGCACCCTCGGTCAGGACTGCGGGCGGCTCGTCGATCCAGCGCTCGTGGATCGTGAACCACTTGTCCCAGGTGCTGACGTCGGAAACGGTGGCCCACACCGCCTCCGGGCCTGCAGCAAGGGTCTTGGTAGCTTCGATGTGTCCCATGATGTGTTCTCCTCGTTGAGTGTTGTTGGTAGTGCAGTAGATTCAGCGGTTTGCGCGCTGGTAGGCGGTAACGACGGCGGCACCACCGAGTCCGATGTTGTGCTGCAGTGCGGCGGTCACGTTCTCGACCTGTCGCTTGTCCGCGGTGCCGCGAAGCTGCCAGGTCAGTTCGGCGCACTGCGCCAGACCAGTCGCACCCAGCGGGTGGCCCTTCGAAATGAGCCCGCCGGACGGATTGACAACCCAGCGACCGCCGTAGGTGGTGTCGCTGTTATCGATCAACTTCCCGGCTTCTCCCTCAGCGCACAGGCCGAGGGCCTCGTACAACAGCAACTCATTGGCAGAGAAGCAGTCGTGCAGCTCGATGACCTGGAAGTCGTCGGCCCCGAGGCCCGACTGCTCGTACACCGACTGGGCCGCTTTGACATTCATGTCGTAGCCGATGATGTTCTTGCACGTGCCGTCGAAGCTGGACTCGAAATCGGTCGTCATCGCTTGCCCGACGATCTCGACGGCATGGTCGGCGAGACCGTGCTTGTCGACAAAGGCCTCCGAAGCGAGAATCGCGGCACCGGAGCCGTCAGAGGTCGGCGAGCACTGCAACTTGGTCAACGGGCTGTAGATCATCCGCGAGTTCTGGATGTCGTCCAGCGAGTATTCGTCCTGGAACTGGGCATACGGGTTGTTGACCGAGTGCTTGTGGTTCTTGTGCCCGATCTTCGCGAAGTGTTCCAACGTGGTCCCGTACTGCTCCATGTGCTCACGACCGGCAGCACCGAACATCCAAGGGGCGGGCGGGAAAAGCACCTCCGAGATCTGCGCCAACTTCTCGAAGTGGTTGGCCATCGGCTGCTCACGATCCTCGAACGTGGTGCCGAGCGATCCGGGCTGCATCTTCTCGAAGCCGAGCGCGAGGGTGCATTCCGCGAGACCACCCTTGATCGCGCGGGCAGCAAGATAGAGCGCGGTCGATCCCGTCGAACAGTTGTTGTTGACGTTCGCTACCGGGATACCCGTCATGCCGAGTTCGTAGACCGCCCGCTGACCGGACGTCGACTCGCCGTAGACGTAACCGACGTAGGCCTCTTGGACCTCGCGGTAGTCGATGCCCGCATCAGCGAGCGCCTTGGTGCCGGACTCGCGCGCCATGTCCGGGTAGTCCCAGTCCTTCGAACCAGGCTTCTCGAACTTCGTCATACCCACACCGACGACATAGACCTTGTTCGCCATTGAACGCCTTCCCTCTGCGTATCCAGGCGGTCGATCGACCGTTCCTGGCCTTGCGAACTAACATACGCGCCTGCATGTATCTAAACAATGTGGCGTGGAGCACACGACGCGAAGCCCGCCGGTCACCTCCCCGCCGCCGTTCCCTCTCGCCGCCGTCCCCTCTCGCCGGTCACCTCCCCTCCGCCGGTCACCTCCTCGGCCGCACCCCGACTAGGGAGTCGCACCGAAAATTGGGCCCGAATTTCGGTGCGACCCCCTAGTCGGGGTGCGACGCAGAGGTCGACGACCCGACGTTGACGGGTCCAGACGTCGACAACCCCGACGTCGACGGGTCCAGGAGTCGACACAGGCGCGCGGCGACGTGCCCCGCACCACACTCGCGAGTAACAGAGCATCCGCTCTGCTATAGTCGGTCCATGCCACGCCCCCGCATCCACGATCTCGACGCCGTCTTGGACGCCGCCGAGTTGCTGGCGGTGCAATCCGGCCCGGCTTCGGTGACTATCCGAGGGGTCGCGGCGACGACGGGCATGTCGAACGGCGCGATTTACCACAACTTCGGGTCGCGCGCAGAGTTGCTCGGCCGCACCTGGTTACGCGCGGCGACCCGGTTCCTCGACGGTCAGAAGATCCTTGTCGAGGAAGCGCTTGCGACCGCCGGACCGGTCGACGCCGTCGTCGCGGCGGCGGATGCGCCTGCCGTTCTCAGCGAGCAGTTCCCGACGTCGGCGGCGCTGCTTCTGAAGGTTCGCAGGAGTGATTTCCTCGGCGACGACGTACCGACCGACATCGCGACCGCAATAGCCGGCACAGACAAACAACTCGTCGACCTGATGATCCGACTCTCGTCGAATCTGTGGGACCGCAGAGACGGCCACGCTGTCGATGTCATCACGACCTGCATAGTCGATCTGCCCACCAGCGTTCTGCTGCAACGGGATCGACTACACAATCCGGTCGCCCGCGAACATCTCCGGGCGGCTGTGCGCGCCGTTCTCGCAGTCGGCCCACCACCACGTCAGAAATCGAAGTAAGGAGCATGACATGTCCCCCACCCTGAGCTACCACGAGAAGATCGCTGTCCTCGATCTCGGTACCGATGAAAACCGTTTCTCGCCAACATTTCTCGACGAGGTGAATGCACACTTGGATGCTGCCCTCGCCGAAGGCGCGCAGGGTCTTGTCACCACAGCTAGCGGAAAGTTCTATTCCAACGGTCTCGACCTGGATTGGCTCGGCGCGAACGGCGATCAGGCGCAGTGGTACGTCGGACGCGTCCAAGCACTACTCGCCCGCATGCTCGCGTTGCCGCTACCCACTGCGGCCGCGCTTCCCGGCCATGCGTTCGGCGCCGGCTCGATGCTTGCGATGGCGCACGACTTTCGCGTGATGCGTGCCGACCGCGGCTTCTTCTGCTTTCCCGAGGTCGACATCCGGATTCCGTTCACCAAGGGAATGGCGGCGCTGATTCAGGCGAAGCTGACTCCCCAGGCCGCAGTCGCGTCCATGACGACCGGACGTCGTTACGGCGGTACCGACGCTCAGGTGGCAGGGATTGTCGACGCGACCGCCGGCGAAGGCGCGGTGACCTCGGCCGCCGTCGACCTCCTGCTGCCTCTCGGTGGTAAGGACCAGGGCACGCTCGGCGCGATCAAGCAGACGATGTTCGCCGATGCAATCGCCGCATTGATCGACGTCACCTGACAATCAGCAGTACTCGTAATCGTCGAGCGAAAAGGTCTCGGCAGCCCGGCGTGCCTGCGCGGGCGTAGTCGGCCGCAGTAGCGAGAAGTCGCCGTGATGGTCGAGGTAGTACGTGTTCGACGTTGCACAGGTCGGGGACCCGATCAGGGTGTTGCGTGACCGCCCGCGAATGAACTGAAAGAAGCGCTCGTTTGCCTCCGGCCGCACCGCAACAAGATTCGCCCCGCGACGGGCCGCTTCCTTCAGCACCCTGACGATGTGGACCGATTGCGTCTCGACCATCTCGTGCCAGGATCCCCCGCTCCACGAGTACGGACCGAAGATCGAGAATGCATTCGGAAGCTGTGGCAGGCTCACACCCTCGTACGCCTGCAGCGGGCTGTCCTGATAGAACTCCGCGAGGTCGAACCCGTCCCGTCCGGTAACCGGCCGCTTCCGGTAGACGTCCGGCGTTGTCGACGTCTCGAAGCCGGTTGCCAGCACCAGCACATCGAGCTCGTGCTCACGACCGTCAGCAGTCACGATGCCAGTCTGCGTGATCTCCTCGATCCGCTCGGTGACAAGTTCCACGTGCGGTTCGGTGAAAGTCTTGTAGTAGATATTCGAGACGCTCGGGCGCTTGCAACCGAACCCGTAATCCGGCGTGAGCTTCTCACGCAACTGTGCGTCCGGAACTTGCGACCGCAGATAGGCGCGACCGACCGTCATCGGAACGGTCGAAAGAAACGGCAACTGCGCCCCCTTCACCGTCACGCCGTAGATCCCGATCCCGAACACTGCCGAGACCGCACGGTACGTGAGGCTGAGCAACCCCGGGACCCGGCGCAGCGCGGATTGGACGGCGGGAGCGATTGTGAGGTCAGGTTTTGGAAAGACCCAGATCGCACGCCGTTGGAATACCGACAGGTGCCCGGCTGCCTTGGCGACCTGGGGAATCATCTGCACCGATGTCGCACCGGTTCCGATAACACCGACGCGTTTGCCGGTGAGGTCGTAGTCGTGATCCCAGGCCTGCGTCTGAATTACTTTGCGAGAAAACGTGTTCAATCCACGGATGGCGGGAAGCTTCGGTTCGACGAACGCGCCGAGCGCAGCGATGACGAAGCGCGCTGTAGTCGTCGTGCCGTCCGCGAGATCGAGTTTCCAGTAGCGATTCTCTTCGTCCCACGTTCGTGCCATTACTTCGGTGTTCAGGCGGATCTGCCGGCGGAGGTCGTATTTCTCGGCGCAGTACTCAACGTACTGTTTGACCTCCGCACCCTTGGGAAAGACCCGCGACCAGTTCGGATTCTTCTCGTACGAGAACTGATAGCTGATCCCGGGCACGTCGGTTGCCACATCCGGATAGTGGTTCGCCCGCCAGGTCCCGCCGATGTCGTCGGCACGTTCGAAGATCACGAAACCCGACATGCCCGCTCGGCGCAACGCCATCGCGATGCCCAGTCCCCCGAACCCGGCACCGATGATGACGATCTCGAAATCTGGCGTGCTCGACGTCGACGTCATATGTCGAACGGTATGTCATTTCTACGTCAACGCAAGGGTGCGGGACGATTTCGCTCTCAGAAGACCCATCTGTACGCGTCGGCAATCTCGTCGTCTGTCCACCCGGCAATCCGTGCCGCTTCGGCGCGTCCGACGGCGACGAGAGCTTCCGACACGGCGGCGCCGAGGGCCGCCCGGAGAGGACCGGACGCCTCGAATCGGTCGATGGCCGCACCAAGGGTGGTGGGCAAGCGCGGCACAGCCTGGTCGGTGTCCACGAGACGGGCGGGATCGCCGGTGATCTCCGGTGGCAAATGCGCATTGATGGCGACGCCCTGCGCGCCGGCAGCGAGGATTGCGGCGAGCAACGCATAAGGATTCGCCGCGAGGTCGACGCATTTGATCTCGACGTTCGCCGACCGATCGCGAGTGCCGATCATGCCGTTCACCAAACGGACTGCGGCTTCGCGTGTTTCGTAGCCCCAACACGCAAAGACGCCCGCCCAGCGCGAGGGCTGGAGACGCAGGTAACTGGCCGGACTCGGTGCCGCAACCGCAAGCAGTGCCGGTAGTGCGTCGAGGATGCCCGCCACGAAGGCTTCGCCCTCGGCAGTCATTCCGTAACGCCGATCGCCACCGGCCAGCAGGTTCGATTCGCCGCGCCACGGCGACAAGTGAACATGCCCACCGTTTCCGACGCCGCCGGCGAACACTGCCGGCGAGAAGGACACGCGCAGACCGTGCCGCTGGGCAACTGCCCGGATCGTCTGCCGCACGAGAACACTGCGATCTGCTGCGGCAACGGGATCGAGCGCGCCGACCGACACCTCGTACTGGCCGACGGAATACTCCGGGTGCAGCTGATCGACGGGGATATTCTGCGCTGCAAGTACATTCAACAGATCCGCGCAGAAGTCGGACTGTTCGATCAGCCGGGTCATGCTGTAGGCGGGCCCGCGACAGGCGGGGACGAAATCGTCGGATTCGATAGCACGACCGAGCGCGAACTCGATCTCGATCGCCGCCAGGGCCTCGAGGTTCGGACTTTCCTCGACGACTCGGCGCAAGACGCTGCGCGAGCACGTCGGGTAAGGATCGCCATCGAGAGTTCTGCGGTCGACCGCGGCCCACGCCCAACCAGGCTGCGCCGCAAGCACAACGACGCTGTCGAGATCCGGCACGAGCCGCACCTCGCCGTCGGGACCGCCCAAATGCTCGCTGACAGTCGACGAGTCGTCAGCCAGGAACGTGTCGAAGCAGGGCGACATGCCGACGCCCTCCGCTGCCGCTGCCTCGAGTTTCGCGACCGGAACCGTTTTGATCCTGTTGATGCCGACGGTGTCGACCCACGACAGCACGATGCCGTGGACTCCCCTGCCGATCAGATCGTCGACTATCCCGCGCGCTGACGTTGTCATGGCTCAATTGAAACCCAATTTTTCGGGGGTAGCCTCGAAACAGTGACCTCCGCACAACTACTGACCGATGGCTTCGAACGTATTCGAGATGTCGTGGTTCGCACCGTCGATGGACTTTCGCCGGACCAACTCGGATTTCGCATCGACGGTTCGGCAAATTCGATCGCTTGGCTGGTCTGGCATCTGACGAGGGTGCAGGACGACCACGTTGCCGACGCCGCGGGCACAGACCAGGTGTGGACGTCGGCGGGGTGGTCCGACCGCTTTGCCCTGCCGTTCGAGTCAAGCGCGACCGGTTATGCACACGACTCGGAAGATGTTGCAGCAGTGGTCGCATCGGGTGAATTGTTGCTGGGCTATCTCGAAGCCGTGCACGAGCAAACGATCCGGTACGTCGAGACGCTCACCGACGCCGACCTCGAGCGCATCGTCGACCGCCGGTGGGATCCCCCGGTAACTCTTGCGGTCCGGCTGATCAGCGTCATCTCCGACGACCTGCAGCACGCCGGCCAAGCGGCGTTCGTTCGTGGCGTGCTGGAACGGTCGACGTAAGCGCCTCCGCCCCCGCTCCTGTCAGTTGCCGAAGACCGGCAAGCCGACCGGTGAGCACGAGCAAGATCGCGCTTACAGGGCCCGTGAGCTCCGGCCCGTCGCCGACAGTCCACTCCGTATCGGTGGCGGTGAAGCGGTACCCGCTGAGCGGTAGGTTGTCGAACACCTTCGCCTTACCCTTACCGCGGTACGCCCACACACGCGAAGCGGCGACAGCCGCCGCAGCAGTCGGCATCTCGAGCTTCCGCCCGAGCGGAATCGCGATGTCCTGCCCGTGGACGAGGTTGTCGATCAGGGTCTCTCGGTAAGTCACTCCGACGTTGTGCCGCCGATGACCGACCGTAGCTCGTATCTGATCGGTCAACACGTCCGTCGGCAAAGCGGCTCGACGCCGCGACGATTCGCGGATTATGCGATTGACACCGCCGGGATACCGAAAAGTCGTCGCGATCATCGCGATCGCAGCCCCCAGCGTCAGCTCTTGCAGCGTGAGGTGCGCCGCAACGTCACGCACTGTCCAGCCCTCGCACAACGACGGTTGGCGCCATTCGTCGTCGGACAAATCCGCCAACATATCGGCAGTGCGAGTGCGCTGTACGTCGATCGCCATCCAAACATCGTGCTCGTTTAGCGCGTCGGTCATTCTGCACCACCCTGGCCGGAATAGTAGTACGGTATTGGTACTATTTTAGTTCGAGTGCAGGACTAATACAAGGGTGCAAATGACCGCAGAACTCAACGTTGCATTGCTTATGTTCATTGCACAACGCGCGGCGGAGAACAGGATTCTGGAGGCCGTGCACCGCGCCGGTTTCTCCGATATCACCTTGGCGCAGGCCCGTCTCGGCGCACGCATAGGCCAGAACGGAACGCGACTCAACGAGCTCGCCGAGCAGGCCCAGATCGCCAAGCAGACGGCGACGTTTCTCGTCGATCAGCTAGAGAAGGCCGGCTATGCCGAACGAACGCCCGACCCCACCGACGGCCGCGCGCGGCTCGTTCGGATGACCGAACGGGCAAACGACCTCCTCGAGGTCGCGCGCGCCGAAGAAGCTCGAATCGAAGCAGACTGGACCGCCCACATCGGCGTTCGCCGAATGAAACACTTGCGCGAAGCGCTCACAATGCTCCGCGAAATCACCGATCCCTACTGGACTCAGGGAACGTAGTTCATCGGTAGCCGCTTGACGCCGTTGATCCACCCTGACCGCAGCCGCTCTGGCTCGGCCAGCTTCGATAGGTCCGGCATGATGTCGGCAATCGCGTTGAACATCAGGTCGATCTCCATGCGAGCGAGATTCGCGCCGATGCAATAGTGCGCTCCACTTCCGCCGAAGCTCAAGTGCGGGTTCGGGTTACGCATGATGTCGAACTCGAAAGGCTTGTCGAACGCCTCCTCGTCGTAGTTCGCCGAACTGTAGAAGAGGCCGACCCGCTGGCCTTTCCGGATCGGAACGCCGCCGATGTCGGTATCCCGCCGGGCAGTGCGCTGGAAGCAATGGACGGGCGTAGCCCACCGGACGATCTCGTCGACCGCGGTCAGCGGTCGTTCACGCTTGTACAGCTCCCACTGGTCGGGATGATCCATGAAGGCGTTGATTCCGTGCGTAATCGCATTCCGCGTTGTCTCGTTGCCCGCGACCGCGAGCAGGATGACGAAGAACCCGAACTCGGTCTCGTCGAGCGAATGACCGTCGACGTCCGCGTTGACCAGGGTGGTGACAATATCGTCGGCCGGGCATCTTCTGCGCTCCTCGGCCATTTTGTACGCATACCCGAGAATCTCCGCATTCGCGACTGCAGGATCGTCGTCATACTCGGGATCATCGGTGTTCATGATCTGGTTGGTCCAGTGAAACAGCTTGTCGCGATCGGCTTCCGGCACGCCGATCAAGTCGGCGATTGCGAGCAGCGGTAGCTCCATAGCTACATCCGCTACGAAGTCGCCCGACTTCTTGTCGGCAGCAGCAGCGACAATGTCGCGAGCCGAGGACGCCAGCTTTTCCCGCATGCTCGCCACCCCGCGCGGTGTGAACAACTTCGAAACCAGCTTGCGCAGCCTTGTGTGCTCGGGCGCATCGTGGTTGATGAGCAGGGCCTTCGTCACTTCGATGAGGTCCGGGGTCATACCGTCGAAGAATCGCATCACGACGCCGTTCTCGTTCGTCGACCAGAGGTCGCCGTCTTTCGAGATCGCTTTGATGTCCTCGTGTTTGGTGATCACCCAATACCCACCATCGGTGAATCCGGACGCGCCTATGGGCTGGGCATTCCACCACACCGGCGCCGTTCGCCGCAGCTCGGCGAACTCGGCGATCGGCATGCCGTGCGCGAGCAGATCGGGGCTGGTGAAGTCGAATCCGTCCCCGAAGGGACACAGGGAGCTGGCAGTCATCGAGACAACCTTTCGATCGCACGGCTGAACACGTTCCATCAACTCGACCATACATCTTTGACTTACCGTATGGCCATCATCTGCCGGCAATCCTGAGTAATGTTCGAACGATGCGCACACATGGGTGGGGCGGCCAGGTCCCCGCTGACGATGACGAGGCCATCTCCCGAATCATCGAGGCCACCCGTGCCACCATCGACAGCAAGGGTGAGCAGACCGGGATCGCGGACGTCGCAAGGCACCTCGGCGTCACCCGGCAGACCGTCTACCGCTACTTCCGCAACACCGAGGACCTCCTGTCGGCCACCGCGCTGCAAGCGACCGAACCCTTCCTCGCCACGTTGGCCCGCGAGCTGCGATCGATCACCGATCCAGCCGAGGCAATCATCGAAGGCATCGTGACCGTCATCGATCGGCTACCACACGAGCGCTACCTCGGCCTCCTGCTGCGGACGCATCACACGAGTTCGTTCGCCGTCCGCATCACCTCGCCCACGGCCCGCCACTTCGGACGCTCGATGATCATGCTGCTCGGCGTCGACTGGGCGGGAGCAGGTTTCACCGATACCGATATCGACGACATCGTCGAGATCGTGCTCCGGACTATCCAGTCGCTGATCCTCGATCCCGGCGATCCGGAGCGAACCGCCGACGAACTCCGGGCGTTCCTCTACAAATGGATCCTGCCGACGATCGAATCGATGGCCGGCTACACCGACCCGAGACCGAGTTTCATCCCCGCGCCCGCGTCGATGAAGAGTTGCTGACCGGTCACATACCTCGACTCGTCGGACGCGAGATAGACCACCGCATGGGAGATGTCCGCCGGCGCAACATACGGGACGGGCATCGACTGCATGAACGGAAAGGTGACCTCGGCGTCCTCGCGTGTCGGCTCGCTCAGGTCGGGCCGAAACGTCTTGTACATCCCCCGGTTGTGGAGCATGTCAGTATCGACGTTGGTCGGGTGAATCGCATTGACCCGAATCGAACTCGGCCCCATCGTGAGAGCCAGCGACTGCGTATAGGTACGGATCATCTTCTTCGCGAGTCCGTAGCCGTCACCGCCCGGACCTTGCAGTGCTTGTTGGCCGTTGAACCCGGTCTGCGGTACCAAACCCGCAACCGATCCAGTCACGATCACGGACGCACCCGCGCGCAGATATTGCAGGCCGGCATGCACTGTGTTCACGACGCCGATAAAGTCGACATCGAACGCGTCGACGAAGCCGGCGACCGGAATGTGGTTGCCCAACGGGCAAATTCCAGCATTGGCGACGACGATGTCGAGTCCGCCGAGCCCGGCCACCGCGGACGCGAGCGCACGCTGCAACCCGACCCGATCCCGCACGTCGACCTTGTCGGTGATGATCCGCCGCCCCGACTTCTCCACCAATGTCTTGGTTTCCTCGAGATCAGCCTCGGTCGCCAACGGGTACTCGTTGGTCTCGATGTCTTCGCAGATGTCGAACGCGATGATGTCTGCGCCCTCGTCGGCGAGAGCGACGGCATGACTGCGTCCCTGGCCGCGCGCCGCACCGGTCACCAACGCGACTTTTCCGTTCACTCGGTTCATGATTCTTCCGCCTTCACCAGGGGTTTCTGGACTTCCCACGCCGGGGCTTGCGCACCGGCAAACTTTCTCGCCCACCGGTAGTCCGGTTTACCGCTCGGTGTGCGGACCACGTGGTCGGCGACCCAGATCCGGCGCGGGATCTTGTACCCGGCGAGAAGTTCGCGGGTGTGCCGCTCGAGGTCCGCGAAGTCGGCATCCGGCCCCGCCAGTTCGACGACCGCCGCCACCTGCTGTCCCCACCGCTCGTCGGAGACTCCGATGACGATGACGTCGTAGATGTCGCCGTGCGCCTTGACGACGCTCTCCACCTCTTCCGCGAACACCTTTTCACCGCCCGTGTTGACGACCATATTGCCGCGACCCAGCAGGGTGATCGCACCGACCGCGTGGACGCGCGCCCGATCTTCGGTGATAACCATCCGTACGCCGTCGACGGTGCGAAACAGCTTCTCCGACTTGACCGGATCCTTGTAGTAGCCGATGGGAACGGCACCGGTTTTTGCCAGCCAGCCTTCCTCGCCCACGCCGACAGAGTGGCCGTCGTCGTCCACCACTACGGCCCCACGACCCGTCTGTACCTGCGCGCCGGCATTGGGCGCACTCCCCTTCTGCGCGAAACCGATACCACCGAAACCTGTTTCCGATGAACCGATCGAATCCGACACCATGATCCCCGGGAAGGTATCCAGCAGACTGTCCTTGAGCGGTTGCGAGAACAGGGCAGCACCGGAGGCGATAACGAACAAGCTCGTGCGGTCCACAGGCTGGTTGCGGAAGGAATCGACCAGCGGGCGCGCCATGGCATCACCCGTGATGATCATGATCTGCGCACTGTGGCGCTGCACCGTCTGCCAGATGCGATCCGGATCGAATTTCGATTCGAAGATGACGGTGTTGCCCGACCACAACGCGGTGAACGTGGGCATCATCGCCGATGCGTGCATCAGCGGCGGCAGTGCGAACCAGCGCGTCGGCTCCCCTGCCGCGCCGACGCGTGACTGCTGATATTCGTCGGCCACAGGCTCGTTCGTATAGAAATCTATGCCGCCACCGAGAACCCGCCACATGTCTTCCTGCCGCCACATGACGCCCTTCGGCCGGCCGGTCGTGCCGCCGGTGTACATCATGAAGAGGTCGTCGGCTGTGCGCGGCCCGAAGTCTCGCCCATCGCTGCCGGCCGCGAGCGCATCCTCGTACGGCACGGATTCGCTCGCCTGTCCTGCGCCGCCCTGATCGTCCTCGACGACGATGCAATGGCGCAACGCCGGTACCGAAGGCAGCACCTCGGCTATGCGTTCGGAATAGCAGCGATGGTGGACGAGCCCTTCGAGATCTGCGTTCTCGTACACATAGCGCAACTCGTCTCGGGTGTAGCGGTAGTTGATGTTCACCGGCACAGCGCGAATCTTGTAGCAGGCGATGAGGGTTTCCATCGTCTCGATCGAGTTGTGCATATGGAACCCGATATGCGAGTTCTTGCCGAAGCCAGCCGAAAGCAGATGATGCGCAAGCCGATTCGCCCGGCGTTCGAGTTCGTCGTAGGTGATCTGGCGGCCGCCTGCGATGAGTGCCACACGGTCGGGCATCGCATCCACCGAGTGTTCGAAAAGGTCGGCGAAGTTATTGGCCATGGGGGCTCACTCTCTGCTTCGTGGCACTCAGATCACAATGAGGGGCAGTGGAATTCCGCGGTCGGCGAATACGAAATCTGCGCCGGTGCTGAACCGGGTGATGGCAACCTCGCCGGCCTCACGGAAGGCCTTGTCGGTGAGCGCAATTTCGAAGGTCGACGCGGAGCTCTCGGACGCGCGCGCCACGAACCGCGGGTTTACTCCGCGCACCAGCGCATTCAGCGGCGCCAGGTCCTCACCGGAAAGCATCGATGGCCAGGTACCGTCGATGAACGCACCGCAGTGCGGATCGATCCGGATCTCGAGCACGTCCGACGTCGTGATGCTGACGGCGACGTACTCACCAGGATTGAAGGCGGGGTGCAGTCCGAGCACGGCGGCCAACCCTTCGAGATCGTCACCCACGCCCAGAGCCTTGCGGATTCGTTCGGATGTCAGTCCGGCGATCCCCGCGAACTGCTTGCGGCCGATGTCCATTGCTTGCTTTTCGTCGGCGCGGGCGCGGACTGCAAGCATGAAGCCGATCGTGAGAAGGTGCTGCTGCAGACAAACTTCCTCGGCCATGCGGACCAGTGCCGACTTCGAGAAGTCCGCGAATCTGATGTCACTGAGCAACGGACCCGAGTAGTCCGGATTTCCATCGTCGTCCGGATCGATCGACCGCAGCACCACATTCGCGGCGGCCGAGGCGCTGACACGGTCGGCGTTATGCGGGATCGGAGGCGGCACATGATCTACATCGATCTTGACCGTCCAGGCGCAGTGCGGCTTCCGGCCCGCCGGGCTGCGGGGTGGCCGGTGAATCGGCCGGACCTGCGCGTATTTGTTGGTCGCCAGTGCAGTCGCGTCGAATGTCGGATCCTCGATGTCGTGACACATGGACACGACGAAGTCGTGGCCCATCGGCTCGACATCCATGAGAGCGCCACAGTGGTCGAGCCAGAATTCACCGTTGTCGTGGTCGTCGATGCGGTAACGGAAATCCATGAATTGCGGTGGCGCACCGATGTCGAGCTGCAGGCCCTTGAAGATCGTCTCGACGCTGTCACCCTCGAACCGCAGCGCTTTCTGCATTCGCCTCGTGTAGACGGGGCTCGCTACCTGCCATTCCTCGATCGCGACCTGCGTCATACCCTCGCGGCCGAACGCACCGAGCGAATGCGCCATGCCCGACCGGTCGATCAGGTGGCCGCACAGCAGTAGCTCCGGGAGCAGGACCGCAAGTTCCTCTCGCGAAAGCCGGTCGAACGAAACGGTATTCACCACAAACTCGCCGGAGATTCGCCCACCTTGTACCAACCCGGCAACCGCTTACCCGACATCGATCGCTCGATCCGCTTCTGCATTCCGCCGGACAACGCGTTCTTCTGAATCATCTCGAAAAACAGTGCGGACACGTTTCCGAAGTCGAAAAAGTCTCGCTGCCAGGACCATTGGAAATTGCTGCCGTAGCGGAACCAGCTACCACCGATCCCTTCGACCGTGAAGCGACTGCCGTCCTCGCGCGTGCGCTCGTTCATCTGCTTCCAGAAACCGATGACGTCGCCGCTGCGTTCGTCGATCACGAACTGCTGGTACGGATACTCCCAGCCCTCGAGCCCCATCATCTCCTGGCCGAGTGCGAGCTCGCGGATCTCTTCGCGTCCGACAGCCATGAATTCTTGTGTGGGACCGTAATTCCAGCCGTATGTCGCGTCTTCGGTGTACATGTCCGCGAGCGGCTTCCAATCCCCCAGCTTCTCGCAGCGCTTGTTCTCGTCGATCCAGCGCTGGACCATCTCGTCGAGCTCCGCGCGGTCGTATCCGGTCATTCTCGTTCATCCTTCGAAATCGTGGAGTCGCCGTCGTCGACGATCATCAGTGCTTGGGTGGGACAGAAACGGACGGCATTTTCGACGTCCGCAAGAAGTGCATCCGGCGGTGTCGCGTCGAGGATTTCGACCTTCCCGCGCTTCGGTACGACGAACACGTGGGGTGCCTCCAACTCACACATGGCGTGCCCCTGACACAGATCGAGATCCACGACGACCTTCATCGCCCGCTCCTGCGCCGATACCTCACCTTGCACGGCTGCTGCAGCTGCACGACCATCTTGCTGTGGTCGTTGCGGTAGCTATCGGGCGATTGGGCGAGTTCGAATTCCCAGTCCCGCAACAGAACCGAGAAGATGGCCTTGATCTGCATAGTTGCGAAGGCCGCGCCTACGCATCGGTGCTTGCCCGCACCGAACGGGATCCACGTCCAGCGGTTGACCAGGTCTTCCTGACGTGGCTTGTTGTAGCGGTCGGGCACGAAGCTGTCCGGGTCGGGGAAGTCCTCTGCGATGCGGTTGGAAATTGCCGGCGACGCGGCAACCATCTCCCCCGCATCGATCCGATGGCCGGCAACCTCGAACTCGTCCTTGGCCACCCGCATCAGGATGATCAACGGCGGATGTAACCGCAGCGTCTCCTTGATGACGTTCTCCAACCGCGGAATCTGGCGCAGTGCATGGAAACTCACGGCTTCGCCGTCCGCGTAGAGCTCGTCGAGTTCCTGTGTGACCGCAGCCATGATCTCTGGGTGCCGCAGCAATTCGATGAGCGTCCACGAGGACGTGCCCGAACTCGTGTGGTGCCCGGCAAACATCATCGAGATGAACATGCCGGTGATCTCGTTGGCGGAGAAGCGAAGATTGCCGTGTTCGTCCTTGATGGTGATCAGGACGTCGAGCATGTCGCGGTCGGCCTTGTCCGGGCGTCCGGCGGCGATGCGGCCGTCCATGATCTCCTGCACCAGCGCCACCAGGCCGACACGTGCCTCGTCGCGCAGCCGGAAGCTCTCGATGTCCATATAGGGGTCGACGTAGCACAGCGGATCGGTCCCGCGCTCGAGTTCGTGGTACAGGTGCGCGAACCGGCCGTCGAGTTGCTCGCGAAACTTCTTGCCGATCAGGCACGCCGACGACGTGTAGATGGTCAACTCGGCGAAGAAGTCGAGTAGATCGATTTCACCTTCGTCGCTCCATGATTCGACCATCCGGCGCACTTCGTGCTCGATGGTGGCGGCATGACCCTTCATCTGCTCGCCGCGCAACGCAGCATTGTGCAGCATCTCTTTACGGCGTTCCGGGTCGGTGTCGAACACCACCCCCTCACCGAAGATCGGCGTCATGAACGGATATGCCGCGGCCTGGTCGAGTTCGTCGTCCGAGGACCTGAAGAAGAATTCGTTCGCTTCGGCGCCGGACAGAAACACGACGTGCTTGTCGGCCAACCGGAAGGTCCCGACGTCACCACATTCGGCGCGAACGCGCTTCATGAGCGCAATCGGATCTGTACGAAGTTCTTCGAGGTGACCGTGCTCGTGCTCACCGCGCGACACCATCGATGGCTTGACGATCGTCATTGTGCGTCCTTTCGGAGCGGCGCTTCGGGCTGCACCTCGACGAGTACGAGATGCGCACCGCGTGGTGCCGAAACCACAGCGACAACTGCTGCGGCGATGTCGGAGGCACGGAGGAAGTACGCGTGCCTGGCGAATCCCCACTTGGCCCAATCCTCGAGCAGGGCTGCCACATCGTCCTGGGGAGCGTTCCAGCCCATCGCGGTCTGTGTCGGGCCAGGACGAACGATGGACGACCGAACCCCCGTGCCCTCCAACTCCATTCGCATCTGGCGGCCCATTGCTTCGAGGCCCATCTTCGCAGCGTTGTACGCACCCATTCGCGGCCGCGGCGAGTCCGCACAATCAGAACCGATCAAGACGAAATCGCCGCGCTGCCGTTCCAGCATTCCGGGCAGGATTCTGTGCACGAGGCGATGCGCTCCCACGAGGTGCACCTGCACCTGGGCCAGGAACCGCTCCGGATCCATCGCGTGCGCTTGCCCGAACTCGAGATCACCGGCTCCGGACACGGCGATCTCGATCGGCCCGAACTCGTTCTCCGCGGCAGCGACGAACTCGTCGACCGAATCCGTCTGTGCCACATCGAGATAGTGGGCAAAGGCACTACCGCCGTTTGCGCGGATCTTCTCGGCGATCGTCTCGCATTCCTGGACGCGCCGTGCGCCCAGCGTCACGGGATGCCCGAGTTCTGCCAGCGCGATCGCCGTGGCTGTCCCGATGCCCGACGACGCACCGCTGATAACGGCGTGTCTGCGAACAGGATTCGGCTCGAAACGTGGCATCAGTTGCTCTCCAGTTCGATCGGTAGATTTGCGAACCCACGCACATTGGTCGAGTGCACTCGCACGATTCCGCTGTCCTCGAGGCCGTACGCCGGGACCTGGGAGGCGAACTCGTGCAACGCGATAACTGCTTCCAGCCGCGCCAGGTGCGCACCGAGGCAGAAATGCGGTCCGGCTCCGAAGCTGATCAGCGCATTTTTGCCGCTACGACCGATCGTGTACGCGTCCCCGTCGTCGAAAACCGCATCGTCGCGATTGGCGGAACCGAGCAGGATCAGAACTTTGTCACCGGCCCGCATGGTCTCTCCGTGATACTCGATATCTTCTGCGGCGGTGCGAGCCACGATCTGACTCGACGTGTCGTACCGCAAAGTCTCCTCGACCCACTCCGGCACCAGCTCCGGATTCGCTGCGACCTTCGCATACTCGCCGGGGTTGCGCGCCGCCCAGAACAGGGCATTGCCAAGCAGTTTCGTCGTTGTCTCGTTGCCCGCGACCACCATCAGGAACATGAAGCCGATGATCTCGTTGTCGCTGAGGCGATCGCCGTCGATCTCGGCTTCGAGCAAAGCCGAAATGAGATCCGTGCCAGGATTCTTGCGGCGCTGCGCGAGCATGTCGGCGTAGTACGTGAACAGGCTGATCGACGCTTCCATCGCCGGCATCGGGACGTCGAGCACGCCTTCCTCGCGATGCACGACCAGATCGGCGAGGCGCCGCAACTCCGCGCGATCGACTTGTGGAACGCCCATCAACTCGGAGATCACGTCCATCGGGAGCTTCCCGGCGACTTCGGTGATCCAGTCGAAGTTTCGCGACTCGAGAGCAGGTTCCAAATGTTGCCTGGTCAATTCCGTTATCCGCGGGCGCATTTCGTTGACTCGACGAGGGGTGAACCCTTTCGATACGAGTTGCCGCATGCGTAGGTGCCGGGGATCGTCCATTGCAAGGAACGACATGACCTTGTGCGCGTGCGGTCCATAGGCGGCGGGGTCGAGCGATACGCCGTTCGCACTGGACAGGCGCTTCGCGTCACGGAATGCCGCACTGACGTCGACGTGCCGCGACAACGCCCAGAACCCCAATTCGTCGTTGCGGTAGATCGGCGCTTCCTCACGCAGGCGCCTGTAGGTGGGGTACGGATCCTCGTGAAAGTCGTAGTCGTACGGATTGAATACAACCGGCTGTATCGACGCGGTGGTCACCGAGCGCCCTCCATCTCTGTCCTGATCACATGCAACTGGACACATGTCTGGACATTACTACAGGCACTAGCGCGAGACAAGGCTGGCCACCTCCGCGATCGTCCACGGCGGCGCGTCGGAGTGGCCGCGATAGCCGAGAAATGACGGCGTCGGCCGATCGAAACTGCCGAGGAAATTCCCTGCTGCGACGAAGATTCGGCCCGTGACCTCAGCTGCACGCTCACTCGCGAGATACGCGTAAGCCGGAGCGACGTACTCGGGTGGCGCGGCATCGAGAGAACCGCGCATGGTCGCCTCGTCGAGCAGCCCTCGTTCGTGGAGATCCCTGATGTGACGCTCGTACTCCGGACCGGTCGACAGCCGTGTTCGCGCGCCGGGGCACACGACGTTCGCACGCACATTCCGGTCTCTCAGCTCGGCGGCGATCGCCATCGTCAGGCTGTTCACAGCCCCCTTTCCGGCCGGATAGCCGGTACCGCCGTAATCGCCCAGGAACGCGAACGAGCTGGTGTTCACGATCGCGCCGCCGCCGTGCGCCACCATCCTGCGCGCAGCGAAACGACAGGTATTGAACACCGTCGTGAGATGGGCGTCGATCAGGTCCTGCCAATCCTCGGTAGAAATGTCCAAAATCGACGAGTTGGCCGGCTCAGCGGTCCCCGCACAGTTGACCAACACATCGACGTGCCCAAACTCGTCCGCGCACACGTCCATCAGCGCTTCAGCGAGGTCGGCATCGGCGGGCGAGCCCGCGAAAGCGATGGCACTTCCACCCGAGCCCCGGATGGCTTCCGCAGTCGATGCGGCGACGTCGGCCGCTCGACCGTTGACCACGACTCCGGCACCCAATTGCGCAAGCAGCGCAGCAACAGCTGCGCCGATTCCGCGGGAGCCGCCGACAACGACAGCGCCCTTTCCCTCGAACAACCGGCTGTCGTCCATGCCGCTCCTCACGCAGTCGTGTGATCGCGTTCCGCGTCAGCAGTCTACGATCAAAATTAGAACGTGTTCCAGTAAATCCTGCGAATTGCGCGAGGAGTGCCGTGTCGACCCAAGTAGATTTCTCTCCGCTGCGTGGCGGACGTGGCATTTTGTTGATGGCGGCGGCGATCGGTCCCGATCTGACCGCCGCCGGATATAGCGAAGCCGAATACCTCGCGACGGGCACCGCCAGTGGCTATCGCACGTGCAGTCCGATGGCTTCCGACGGCCGGTTCGACCTCGAACCAGACGGCGGGACAGCCCACTTCGCAACGCGTGTGGTTGTGCGTAGACCCGCCGATGCCGCGAACTTCAACGGCACCCTCGTCGTCGAGTGGCTCAATGTAAGCAGTGGCCAAGACGCCGGCCCGGACTATTCCTACATGGCGACGGAGTTGGTCAGGGGCGGTTACGCGTGGGTGGGGGTTTCGGCGCAGTGGGCCGGGATCGAAGGCGGAACGCCCACGATCGCAGTGGCAGAAGGTCGGCAATCCGGCCTCGCCGAGATCGACCCAGACCGCTACGGCGGCCTGCACCATCCCGGCGACGCATACTGCTACGACATCTACACCAAGATCGCGCGGAGCATCACCGAGGCGGAGCCGTTGGCGGGCCTGCACGTCGATCGAAGGCTCGCGATCGGCGAGTCGCAGTCCGCGATTGCGTTGAGCACCTACATCAATGGCGTCCAGCCCTTGACAGAATTGTTCGACGGATTTCTGGTGCACAGTCGTGGCGGGGCGATCGCTCCGTTGGGCGATCCAGGACGTGGCGTCGATTTGCGTCCGGCTCTGCGCGGCACGCCGACCCAGATTCGTGACGATATCCCCGTGCCGGTGATCGTCGTGCAGACCGAGACGGACCTCTTCGGGCACCTCGCGTATTACCCTGCCAGGCAGGAGGATTCGAACTGGTTCCGACTATGGGAAATCGCAGGGACCGCTCATGCCGACAGGTTTCAGATCGGCCAGTTCGAGAAGTTCCTCCAGTGCCGGTTGCCAGTAAATCGCGGGCAGCAGGTCTTCGTATTGCGGGCTGCGTTGCGCGCACTCGACACGTGGGTACGAGTGGGTCAGCGTCCACCCTCGGCGCCGCGGCTCGAGGTCGTGCGCGGCACCGAATTTGCTGTCGACGCCAACGGCAACGTGCTGGGTGGCGTGCGAACGCCGGCGGTGGATGCGCCGGTGGCCGTGCTTTCTGGTGCGCCCGCCCCGGGGGCGTCGCCGATCTGCGAGCTGTTCGGCACAACGACGCCGCTGCCCGGCCTGGATGAGTTGTATGTGGACGAGGCGGACTACCTCGCGAAGTACACTGCCGCTGCCGATGCCGCGATCGAGGCGGGTTTCGTACTCGCCGAGGATCGGGCCGAATTGCTTGCGGCAGCGGAGCCAGAGCTGCTTACCCGGTCAACCGACCCTGTGTGACGAAGAATGCGATGAGGTCGCGCACAGTCTCGTCGGTCGGGCGCGGGTCGTGCCCGAGTTCACGCAGGGCCTTCGTACCGTCGACGATCGGCGAGGTCAGCAGCGTGTCGATTGCGCCTTTCGAGATGAGGTCCGAGCCGAAACGCGCACCGATAGGCTCGACGATCGGCACAACGCGTTCGACGAGTCGCAGCGGAAGCGCGAAGGCGGGTCCGCGTCTGCCGAGCACTCGGGCGGCCGTGCGGAACACCTCGATGAGTTCTGCTTCGTGGCCGGCGAGAATGTAGTTTTCGCCGGCTCTGCCCTTCTCCGACGCTCGGATCATGCCGGTGGCGACGTCGCGGACGTCGATCAGATCGAAATGTCCCGCGATCCCCAGGGGCATTCGTCCGTTGGCAGCCAATCGGACCATCGAGTTCAGCCGCGACGGCCCGTAGTCGACCGGCCCGAAAATGCCTGTGGGGTTGCAGATCACGGCGTCGAGTCCGCGCTCGACCACGGCCCGAACCGCAACCTCCCCGAACCATTTCGACCTGTCGTAGACGGGCAAGTCTGCGCGGGTGGAGCGTGCCGACTCTTCACTCAGCGGACCGACGAGGTTGTATTGGTCGTACGCATGCAGCGAACTGCAGTGGACGAACTTGCGCGCGCCGACCGTGAGCGCGGCCTCGGCGACAATACGCGCGCCTTCCGTATTCACCCGCCATGCAACCGGATCCTGTTGCGCGAGCGTCACCATCGCGACGAGGTGATAGACCACCTCGACATCGGTGAGTACGCGAACCATGTCAGCGGGGTCGAGGATGTCGGCCCGGAGCCAGCTGACATCACCGTCGGTGCGGGCAGGTGCAGGTACGCGGTCGATCGCCAGCACTTCGTGTCCCTGCGACGCGAGCGCTTCGACGAGATTCATTCCCAGAAAGCCGGCCGCACCCGTCACGGCAACGCGCATCACGTTCTCCTTCGTCCGTTGTTGCGTCAAGTATAGATGCGTCTAGACATCTGTCCAGACTAGTGTTTGCCGGTCGCTTGTGCCCCACAAGGCACTTGCCGACGAGGACTCTGGGGCGATGCTTCGGTAACCACCTACTCGGCAAGACCACCCGGCGCGTCGCGGACCGACACGCCGGACCACCCACACCGCCGCACCCCGACTCGGGAGTCGCACCCCGACTCGCCGACCGACACGCCGAGGCCCACCCGAAAAGGGGTGCGGCTGAGGTCGAGTCGGCCGGACGCATGCCGAACAGGCTCCCGCCGACGACCCCTCCCGCGCGATGCCGCGGTAACCACCTACTCGGCAAGACCACCCGGCGCGTCGCGGACCGACACGCCGCACCACCCACACCGCCGCACCCCGGCTCGGGAGTCGCACCCCGACTCGCCGACCGACACGCCGAGGCCCACCCGAAAAGGGGTGCGGCTGAGGTCAAGTCGGCCGTACGCATACCGAACAGGCTCCCGCCGACGACCCCTCCCGCGCGATGCCGCGGTAACCACCCACTCGGCGAGACCACCCGGCGCGTCGCGGACCGACACGCCCAACCACCCACACCCGCCGCACCCCGACTCGGGAGTCGCACCCCGACTCGCCGACCGACACACCGAGGCCCACCCGAAAAGGGGTGCGGCTGAACACGAGTCGGCCCGAACCGCCACCCGACTAGATCGGCGCCAACTGCGAAATCAACCACTCGCCGTCGACGTGTTGCATGCTCACTCGGAGGCGGCTACCGGTGGTGACGGCTTGGGGGTTGTCGATGTTCGTGGTCACCTGGTTTAGGAAGATCAGGACGTCCACTGTGTCCGGCGTGGCCGAAATGACCGCCGCCCCTTGCACACTGACCTTGACGGTGAGTTGCTTCTCCTTTGCCCCCGGGATTATCGAGTCCTGGATGAGCTTCAGGTACTCCTCCCGGAAGTCGCCGGTGAGGCCTTCCGCCGCGGTCGGCAAGGAACTTTCGGCGGTTTCGTAGTCGTAGCCGAGCATCGCGACGACCTTCTCGGACGCCGAATCGACGGCGCTCGTGCGCGCGTCGGCAATCTGCCGGTTGTCGATGTACGTAGACAGCGCAATGCCGCCGACGATGAGCAGCGCGACCAGCACGATCCCCGACAGGGCAAACAGAAGACCCTTCACCGATCTACCGAACGACGGCGGCCGACCGAACCCGCGCTTCCCGGAAACCTTTGGTGGATCCGGTAACTCGTGGTCGTCACGAGATTTCTGAACTGTTGCGGCTGTCACGGAACGAACTCCACCTTCGATGTTGCCAGACGCCCGTCGACGTCTGTGACGCTGACGCGGAGCCGGAAGTTGCGCGGCTGCGGTTCGTCGGATCCCGCATTCGTCACCATCGACTTCGCGGCCACGAGCACAACCCCGCCGTCGTCGCTTTCACTCTCCAAACCTGCTGCGATGATCTCGCCGTGGGTCGCGACCTTCGCTTCGCGGACGATGCTCACGAACGGCTCGATACGACCGTCGAACTCCGCTTGGAACTCTCCCGTCGCATCCGCGAGGATGCGATCGACGTCTTCCTTGACCGTCTCGGGGTCGATCGTGGTCAGGTTCAGTACCGCTTGGCGTGCGACCTGGATGTACTCCTGGCGCGTCGCTTCGCGCTCGTCGGTCTGATGATTCGAGTACGACAGGAACGCAACCCCTGCCGCGACCGTGAGCAGGACGACCGCCGCAGCCGCTGCGACCGCCGGCTTCAGCCACGTCCGTGACGGCTTGGCAGCGGGCACAGCAGGTTCGGGCGTGCGTTGTGTGTTCACGACCGGCTCTGGTGCAGGGGCAACCTTGGGCGGCGAGGCCACAGGCTTTTGCAGCGTGATCGGCTCGGCGGGCGGGTCGCCGACCGGCGGGCCTGCGCGCCGCACCGCTTTGCGACGGGGAGCTTTGTTGTCTTCGGTCATCCCTGTTGTTCCACCATCATCGATTGCCATGAAACTTCCGACGCGCCAACCTGGTTGAGGTTCGGCTGACTGTAAATCTTGCCGTCCGGCCCGACGAACGTGCCCGTTTCTGGATCATATTGCCGGGCAGCAGTTTTGGGCAGCTCAGCCGGCCTACCCTCCTCGAACGCCGCCGGCGCGTTCGCACCCGGGATCGTCACCGGCGGGTTGATGCCCTCAGCAACGTACGGTTCGCCGGTCGCGCATTGCTCGACGGTCGGCGCGCGTCGTCCCGGGTACCCCATGCAGGGCGAGTTTCGCGCGCCGCGCACGGCGATCTTGCTGTCCTGCGGGACTTTGCAGAAGAGGTTCGACGGTGTATCGGGCACGGACTGATCGGCTGGTGAACGCCACTCGGCAGCGGGGATGAATCCCTGTGTGCACGATGGCGGATCGTTGACAGAGATCAGGAAGTCGACGATCGCACCGTCTTCGAGCGGGCCGCGCACGGCGGTGAGCAGTGCTGCTACCAACGGCGGGAACACGACGAGCACCTGCTCGATCGACGGGTTGTACGTAGCGGCGACCTCGCCGACGCTCACAAGGTTCGCGAGCAACAGCGGCAAAGTCGGCCGCAGATCTTGGAAGAGCGCTGTCGCCTCGTTCGCGGTGCCGGGCCCGTTCTCGAGAATCGATCGCAGCTGCGGATCGCTCGCACGCAACTGGTCGGCGAAGCGCGTGAGATCTCGCGTCCAGTCCCGGATCGCGTCGCTGGAGTCGTTCTGGGTATCCAGCAACGGACCGATCTCATCGATCAGAATCTTCGTCTGCTCGGTGTTGTCGGCGGCCTCCTGCACGAGCAGGCGCGCGGAATCGAGCAGCTTCTGCAGGTCGGGACCAGTGCCGTTGAAAGCCTTGAACGACTCGTCGACCAGCGATCGCAACCGCGTGTCGGCGACGCTCGCGAGCAGTCGGTCGGCCTGATCGAGCATCGGACCCACATCCTGCGGCAGCCGGGTGCGGTCGACGGGAATGATGTCCCCGTTTGCCAGATCGGGGCCGTCCGCAGTGTTCGGCACGAGGTCGACATATTGTTCGCCCACCGCCGACACGCTCTTCACCCACACCACGCTGTCGAACGGAATCTTGTAGTCCGAGCCAATAGACAAGGTCGCGTCGACGCCTGTCTCGGTGAGCTCGACTTCTTCGACTTCGCCGACGTTCGTACCGCGATAGGTGACGTTGGCATGGGGGTACAGGCCGCCGGTGGCAGAAAGCTCGACAGTCACCTTGTATCGGCCGACTCCGAACATTGCCGGCACGTCGATGTAGACCACGGACATGACGACCACACCGATCACGGTGAGGATCGAGAAGATGATCAACTGCGCTCTGACGAACTTGGATAGCATCATGGGCCCGGCACCCCCGGCAGCGGCGCGTTGATGCCCGGTATCTGCGGTAGCTCAGGCAGTCCGGGCAATGCAGGCAATGCAGGCAATCCTGGAATCTGCGGCAACCCGGGCGGTGGCGGCACGGGCGGCGAGGCCAGCGGATTGCCCGCGTGTCCGGCAACACCGGCTACTCGGCCGAGCAGACCCTCGACTCCCCCGAAGGTGCCGCCGAGCGGTGTTCCGGTGAGGAAGTTCGAGTCCAGCCGCGCACCCGTGAGGTCGAGCATCATCATCAGGTTGGCGTAGTCGCCCTTCAGCCAGTGATCCATGTTCTTCATGGAGAACGGGAAGGTCAGCAGCAACGTCAGCACGTCCGTCAGGTGGTTGCCCGTGTTCGCAAGAGACTCGAGGACCGGAACCAGGCTGCGCAGGTTGGCCTTCAGGTCATCGCCGCTTTCATCGATGATGCGGTTTGCGACGTCACTGAGCCGGCCCAGCGACACGAGGGCGTCGGTCAGGTTGCCGCTCTGCGCATTGAGCACCTCCAGTGCCGGCGGCACGCCCTCGAGCGCTCGCGCCAACGTGTCCTTCTCGCGGGCGAAGGTGACGCTCACGCGGTCCAGTCCGTCCAGCGCCGAAACGATGTCTCCCCGCTGTTCGTCAAGACTCGTCGTCAACTCGTTCAGCCGGGGCAGGAGGTCGTGCGCGTCGGTTTCCCGGCCGTCGAGGGCCGCGTTGAGTTCGCGTGTGACGTCCTGCAATTGGGCGAACCCGCCGCCGTTGAGAACCACCGACAGCGATGACAGCGTCTGCTCGGTGGTCGGGTATGCGCCCGCACGGTCGAGCGGAATCGTGTCGCCGCCCTGCAGTCGCCCCTCGGCGGGCTGATCGATCGGCGCAGCAAGCTCGACGTGGTTGGACCCCAGCAGGCTCGTCTGACCGATCTTCGCGGTTGCATTGGCGGGCAGGACGACCGCGTCCTCGATCGACACCGTCACCAACGCGTGCCAGTCCTGTACCTCGATGCCCTGGACCGACCCGACCGTCACGTCGTTCACGCGGACCGGCGAATTCTGGGTCAGCGTAGTCACGTTCGGCATCTGGATGTAGACCGTGTACGAGTCCGGTCCGGTGCCTTCCGCGCCGGGCAGGCGCACAGAGTTCAGGCCGCTCCAAGCGCAGCCGCTCGTCGATACGACGATGGCCACAGGCACAGCGGCAAACCGCCACCGTCGCTTTGCGCTCATCGTCCACCTCCCGGCAGCAACAACGAGAGCAGATCCTGCGGCGGCTGCGCAACCGGCACCGCCTGCGGCATCTCCGCTCGCAATTCATCAGGGCTGTACTGAATCTGGTCGGGGAACGCGGCGACACCGCTCGCCGGGTTGGTCATGATCGGCGGATAGTTGACGACCAACGAGTTGAAGACAGGCGCCAGGAACTGCCGGCACAGGTCGGCCGACCGCTGCGAGTCGTTCGCCTCCATGCCCTCGATGGATCCGCAGAGGAAGGTCAACGGACTTGCTACTTCGTTCAGGCCGACCACGCCTGTCAGCGAACCTTGTGCGGGCTTGTAGATCTGATAGAAGTTCGCGAGCGCGTTCGGAGCGATGTGCAGCACCTGCTCGAGCTCAGCACGCTTGTCGACGAGGACCTGCGTCGCTTCGGCAAGTCCGGAGACGCCTTCGACGAGGACAGGTCGATTGTCGGTGACGAAGCGCCCGACGTCGCTCAGCGCGACGTCCAGATCGATAAGCCCCTGGCCGAGCTCGTCGGAGCTGTCCCCCAGGACCTCGGATACCGACGCGAGCCTGTTCCCGAACTGCACGATCTGTGTGTTGCTGTTGCTCAGCGCCGACACGAACGCCTGCAGGTTCCGGATCGTCGCGAAGAGATCGGTGCGGCCGTCGGACAAGATCTCGAGCGTGTGCGACAACTCGTGCAGCGTCGACTTCAGGGCGTCGCCGTTCCCGTCGAGGTTCTCGGCTGCGGTATTGACGAAGCGCCCGAAGCTGCCTTGCGAATCGTCCTCGAGCGGACCGAGCGCAGTCGACAACTTAGTCAGTTCCCGCTTGATGTCGTCCCATTCGACGGGGACAGCGGTTCGCTGGACCGGGATCTCGGCATTCTCCTCGAGCGACGGCCCACCGTCGTACACCGGCGTCAGTTGGACGAACCGTCCGGACACCAGCGATTGCGCGATGATGACTGCTCTCGCATCCTCGGGGATGGCGACGTCCGAGTTGACCGACAACTCGACCTTCACGGCTTCGGGCTGCGGTTCGACACTGTCCACCTTGCCGACTTTCACGCCGAGGACCCGCACGTCGTCACCGGGATAGAGACCGGTCGCCGACGTGAAGTACGCGGTGAACCTATGCGTCGTGATCCGCGTATAGGCAAGGTAGGCAACAATTCCCACGACCAGCGCGATCACGCAGGCGAGAGCTACGAAAATCCATTTGCGGTTGCGCCCCAGCGTTCCGGTCGTCATCGCGGCTCCCTCAGCTCGATCGACGGCGGCGGATTCAGCAGATAGTTGTACAGGTCGGCGGGCAGGTGTTGGGGATCGACGAATGCGTCGACCAACGTCTGGATCATCTTGCTCGAACCGTAGTTCTGCACGAAGGCCTGGAAGTAGGGACCGCTCGCAACAGCCTCGCCGAGCGCCGTCGCGTACGGACCCAATCCGTCGAGCGCGCGGGCGAGGTTGTCCCGGTTCCGGATGAGCAGCGCCGTAACGCTGTTGAGCTTCTCGAACGCGGGTCCGATCTGTTCTTCGTTGTCGTGCACCAACCCGGACAGTTGCTGGGAGACAGCAGAAATGTTGGCGATCAGCTCGGAGATAGAGTCGCGGCGAAGTTCGAGGGCACCCAGGAGGTCGTTGCCATCGAGCAGCAGCGCGTTGATCTGTTCGCCGCGATCGGCAAGCACCTTGGTCACGCCCTGGGCTTTCACCAGCAGGTCGCGCAGGTTGTTGTCCCGCTCGTTCAGGGCGCGAGACAGCCGGCTGACACCGTCCAGCGTCTCGCGCAGCGGGGCGGGTGTGTCCTTCAACGCCTGGCTCAGCACGTCGAGTGTTTCGTTCACCTGAACTGTGTCGAGGTCGTGGACCGTATTGCTGAGATCGCCGAGCGCGTCGTTCAGCGAATACGGCGAGGTCGTACGGTCGACCGGAATTGTGTCGCCCTTGTCCAGGGTGCCGGGTCCGGCCGGGGTGATCGCGAGCGACCGGCGCCCGAGCACGGTGTTCGTCTTGATCGCGGCAGAGGTGTCGTCGCCAAGTTGGATGCCTTCCTTGACGGTGAACGTCACCAGAACCTGCTGACCGTCGAGCTGGACGTCCTCGACGTTGCCGACGTCGATTCCGGCGACCTGCACTCGGTCACCGGAGACCAAACCGCCTGCATCGGCGAAGTTCGCCGTGTATTCGATGCCGTCCCGGAGGAACGGCAATTTGTCGTAGTTGAGTGTTGCGACAACGAGCGCACCGGCGACCACGAGCCCCACGATGCCGGTTTTGATGCGTCGATCGTTCGTCTCTGTCATGACGGCGCACACCTCCCGGTCAGCTGCGGCGCCGGGAGTTGCAGCACGATTTCCCTGCCGTCGGGTCCGCTGAACTTGGCCTTGGTGTTGCAGACATAGAACTGGAAGAACGAACCGTACCCACCGAGGCGGATCAGTCGCCGGAACGTCTCCGGCAACTTTGCGAGCACGTCCTCGAGGGATGCACTCCCCGCATCGAGATTCGTTGCGAGGCGGCCGGTCTGCTCGATCGTGCCCGCGATGTCGGGGCGTGTCGCAGACAGCAACTCTTCCAGCTGCGACGTCGCACGAGCGATCCGTGGAATCGAATCTGCGATCGGATCGCGATTCACCGCGAGCGCGCTGATCAATTGCTGCAACTGGTCGACGGTTGTAGAGAACTGGTCGCCGCGGTCATCGATCGTCTTCAGTACCGTGTTGAGATTGTCGATGACGCTGCCGATCATCTCGTCGCGATCGGCAAGCGTTTTCGAGAACGACCCAGTGCTGTTCAGCAACGACACCAACGTTTCGCCCTGGCCCTGGAACACCTGCACGAGCGCTTCGGTGAGGTCGTTGATCTGCGTCGGATCGAGCCCCTGCAGAAGCGGTTTGAAACCGCCGAGCAACTGATCGAGGTCGAGTGCGGGCTGGGTCTGTTCCACCGGAATGGTGCCGCCCTCCCCTAACGGTTCTTGGATCGAGCCGGGACTGTCGAGCAGTTCCACGTAGCGGTCGCCGACGAGGTTCTCGTAGCGAATGGTCGCTCTCGTGCTTTTCAGCAGTTCGTACTTGGATTCCACGTCGAAATCTATGTGCGCGAGGTTGTCTCGGCCCACCTCCACACCGGTGACCGAACCGACCGGAACACCCGCGATACGAACCTTGTTGCCCTCCCGCAAGCCGGACGAACTCACGAAGGTCGCATGGTAGTCACTGGTGCTCGCGAATCGCGCTTGGCTGAAGACGATGACGAGACCAGCGAAGATCACGGCCATTATCAGCGCGAAGATGGTGAGCTTGACGGTGGTCGCAGTATTTTTCACGGCTGCGCCAATCCGGCGTACAGATCCCCGAGCAGGATCTGGAATACCTTGGGCGCGTTGAACTTCAGCTGGGTATTCGGCACGTACGGCACAGTCGCAGTGTCAGTCACGATGAACGGCGCATGCGGGTCGTTCGGCACACGGTCCGGCAGACCGACGCAGTTCGGTCCACCGGTGGCGTTGACCTTCGGCAAGCTGTTCGGATAGGTATACGGATCCTGGCTGTAGGTGAAGCCTGCGTTCAGCGCAATGCCCTCCTGCAACCCGCCTTCGACCGCTTCGGCGATCGGACGCGCCTTGTCGAGGCCGAGGATCAGGCAGCTCAGCACTGGGGAGTACCGGTCGAGCAGTCCGGTGGTCGGACGCAGGAGGTCCAGCGCGGTGTCGAGGTTCTGCTCGTTCTCGGCAAGCACGGTTTCACCGGTGTTCGACAGCCCGATCACGCTCAGCAGCAGCGCGTCGAGGTTGACCTGCTCGTCGACAATCGTCCCGCTCACAGCGGTCGCGTCGTCGACGAGTTGGAGTAGGTCGGGTGAAACGTCGGCGTACAGGTTCGTGACGCCCGCGGCAGCCTGAAAGTCGCGTTGCAGTGTGGGCAAGCTGGGATTGATGTCGGCGAGGTAGTCGTCGGCAGCCGTCAGCAACTCGCCAACCTGCTCTCCGCGCCCGCGCAGAGCGGTCGACAGCGCGCCCAGGGTCGCGTTGATCTTTTCCGGCTCGAGTTTCTGCAGCACGTCGGACAGGTGCTGGAACAGCGTGTTGAACTCGACGGTGACGGCATCGGCGGCAACCGTGGAGCCTGCGGTGAGATGCTCGGGTGATGGGTCGGACGGGTAGACGAAGTTGACGTACTTCGCGCCGAAAACGGTCGTCGACTTGATGTCGACCTTCGCGTTCGCCGGAATGTACTTCAGCATGTTCGGCTGCATGTCCAGCGTGAGCGTGGCACCTTCCGGCGTCTCCTCGATCGACTTGACCCGACCGACTTCGACACCGCGCATCTTCACCTTCGCATCGGGATCCATTACGAGACCCGAGCGCGGCGCAGTCACTGTCACCGGCACCTTCTCGACGAATCCGCCCGCGAACATCGTCAACGCGACGACGACGATCGCGACGAGGCCGCCGACAAGGCCGAGTGCCGCCAGCTTCTTTACCCATCCTGGTTCAGTCAACCGACTCACCTAACCCGACAGATTGAAGTTGCCGGACGATCCGTAGATCGCGAGTGAGATGAGGAGTGTGACAGTGACGACGGCGATGAGGGAGGTCCGCACTGCGTTGCCGACCGCGACGCCGACGCCGACGGGGCCGCCCGTCGCGGTATAGCCGTAATAGGTGTGAATCATCATCACAGCAATTGCCATGACAATTGCTTGCACGAAAGACCACAGGATGTCGGTCGGTATGAGGAACGTCGAGAAGTAATGGTCGTACAGCCCGGGTGACTGGCCGTAGATCAGCACGGTCGCGAATCGGCTTGCGATGAAGGACGCAATCACGGCAATTGCGTAGAGCGGAATGATCGAGATCATTCCTGCGACAACTCGGGTGCTGACCAGATAGGGCACCGAGGAAATCGCCATGACCTCGAGGGCGTCGATTTCTTCGGAGACCCGCATTGCGCCGAGCTGGGCCGTGGAACCCGCGCCGATGGTCGCCGCGAGTCCGATACCCGCGATTACCGGAGCGGCGATGCGGACGTTGATGAACGCCGCGAAGAATCCGGTCAGAGATTCGACGCCGATATTGCCGAGCGAGCTGTAACCCTGCACCGCGATCGTGCCGCCAGTGAAGAGAGTCAGGAATCCGACGATGACAACCGTGCCGCCGATAACTGCGAGTGCACCGGTACCCATGCTGATTTCGGCGACCAGTCGAATGGTTTCCCGCCGATAGTGAAACAGCGCTTTCGGGATGTAGCCGATGGCCCGCGCGTAGAAGATGGCGTGGTCGCCGACCGAGTCGATTGCCCCGAGAGTGCGCTTGTAGCGCAGCTTGGTACGCGGAAACCGTTGCGTGAGGACGACTTTGTTCATCGCTTCACCGCGCCGTCAGCTTGATTCCGACGGCGGTGACCACGACGTTGACGACGAACAACGCCATGAACGCAAAGACGACCGTCTGATTCACCGCGTCGCCCACGCTCTTGGGGCCGCCCTTGACGTTGAGCCCGAGATAGCACGCCATCAAGCCGGCGATCATCCCGAACAACCCGGCTTTCACTTGCGAAATCATCAATTCGCCGAAACCGGTCAGAAGGGTGATTCCGTTGACGAAGGCGCCGGGATTGACATCCTGCAGGAACACCGAGAACAAGAATCCGCCGAGTATGCCGATCGTGCAGACGAGACCGTTGAGCAGAAGGGCGACAACTGTCGAGGCAAGAACGCGGGGCACAACGAGTCGCTGAATCGGATCGATGCCGAGAACACGCATGGCGTCGATTTCTTCCCGAATTGTGCGTGCAGCGAGATCGGCACAAATCGCGGTCGCACCTGCGCCCGCAACGATGAGCACAGTGACGATCGGCCCGACCTGAGTGATCGAACCGAGTGCCGCACCGGCACCGCTCAAATCGGCAGCACCGATTTCCCGGAGCAGGATATTGATCGTGAAACTGACGAGCACCGTGAACGGAATTGCGACGAGGATCGTCGGGACGATCGAAACCCGCGCGATGAACCAGGCCTGGTCGATGAATTCTCTGCGCTGAAACGGCCGCCGCAGCGATGCGCGGGCGGTGTCGGCGACGAGGTCGAAGTACCCGCCAACGGCCCGCAACGGGACCGCCACGAGATCGTTCATTCCACCTCCTGTGGCGCACGAACTTCGACCGGCGTCATCGTAACTAGAACACGTTCACTAGTCAAAATCATCTTTGACCTCGACCGAAGGCCTAGCGGTCAGAACGACCTCGGCGCCCGCATGTGCGCCGGATCCGCTGTCGTACATACGGTTCGGACCCAGGAAAGTGCGCAGCCGGACCCTTCCCAGCTTCACCCCGACGTGCGTTTCCGCGAGCAGAGCCCCGGAAAAACTAGAACACGTACTCTCCATCGGAATCCTAAAGCACTCCTTCGCAGCGCCGCCCCAGGGCCGGGTCGATGATCTGCGCACTGCTTCACCTTCCATCATCATGAACCAATCCCCACGAAATGTGGCTGATTCGCACAACTGACTTCAAGGTCGGCCGCCTGCGCACGGTCGGACCCGGACCCGGCGGATCCGCTGTACAGACGTAGCGTTTGCACGCGTCGTGAGGTAGAACGTGTTACAGATTGACGCAGCAGCACTCACCGTTGTCCAGTACAGATCATTGCGCCGGAGCATAGACCGAACTATAGTCCAGACACATGTCCAGCAAATCAGGGAGTAGTGCATGAACAACCTGCGACCGGCGGAGTCGGAAGCGTCACTCCTGCTGATCGACGGCAAATTGGTGCCTGGTTCGGGTGGTGTCTTCGCTACGCACAATCCGGCAACCGAAGCTGTCCTCGGCTACGCCGCCAATGCCACAGCAGCAGACATGGACGGCGCGATTACAGCCGCACGCCGAGCGTTCGACGAATCCGACTGGTCCCGTGACCACGGCTTCCGCGCGCGCTGCATTCGGCAACTGCGCGACGCCCTCGTCGCCCACACCGACGAGCTTCGGGAAATCACGATTGCCGAGGTCGGCGCGCCGGCAATGCTGACGGGCGGCCCGCAACTCGAGGGCCCGATCGCGGACCTGGGATTTGCGGCCGACCTCGCCGAAACATACTCGTGGGAAACCGATCTCGGCGTCGCCGAACCCATGGGGATCCGCACACGGCGCACGTTGCGACGAGAAGCCGTCGGCGTGGTCGGCGCGATCACACCGTGGAACTTCCCGCACCAGATCAATCTCGCCAAGCTCGGTCCCGCTCTGGCCGCGGGAAACACGGTCGTCCTGAAACCTGCCCCCGATACGCCCTGGTGCGCGGCGCTCGTCGGCAAGGTCATTGCCGAAGAGACCGACATTCCACCCGGTGTCGTCAACATCGTCACCTCAGACGATCATCGGCTCGGTGCCCAGCTCGCCGAAGATCCACGAGTCGATCTGGTGTCGTTCACGGGGTCCACCCCAACCGGAAAAGCTGTCATGGTCGCCGCCGCAGCAAGCCTCAAGAAGGTCTTCCTGGAACTCGGCGGCAAATCCGCGTTCATCGTCCTCGACGACGCAGACGTCGCGAGTGCGTGCAGCGTCGCCGCCTTCTCCGTCTGCGTGCACGCGGGCCAAGGTTGTGCACTCTCGACGCGTCTGCTGGTACCGCGATCCCGATACGACGAAGCCCTCGAAGCGACCGCACGCACTTTGCGAAGCATCCGCGCGGGTGATCCGAGCAAACCGGGAACCGTGTGTGGACCGGTCATCTCGAAGAAGCAGCGCGACCGCGTCGAGCGATATGTCGGGCTGGCGCGGGCTGAGGGCGGGACCATCGTGTGCGGTGGCGGTCGACCGGCCGGCCTCGAGCAGGGCCACTTCTTCGAGCCGACGCTCATCACCGACGTCTCCAACAGTTCGACTGTGGCACAGGAAGAAATCTTCGGCCCGGTCCTCGTTCTACTCCCCTACGAAGACGACGCCGACGCGATTGCAATTGCCAACGACTCACCGTACGGACTCTCCGGTTCCGTATGGGGTTCCGATCCACAACGCGTGAAGAAGGTCGTCGACGGAGTCCGGACCGGAACGCTGAGCGTCAACGGCGGTGTCTGGTACTCGGCCGACGTCCCCTTCGGCGGATACAAGCAATCCGGCATCGGCCGGGAAATGGGAGTCGCCGGATTCGAGGAGTACCTCGAGACGAAGCTCATCGCTTCGGCCGGCTAACAGGCATCCACCGAACAGCACTCGCAAGGAGCACATCGAATGTCGCGATTCACAGGTAAGACTGCCATCGTCACCGGTGCGGCACAGGGTATCGGCGCGGTCTACGCCGCAGCCCTGGCAAAGGAAGGCGCCAACGTCGTCGTCGCCGACTTGAATGTCGAGGGCGGCAAGGAAACCGCGAAACAGATCAATGCGGACGGCGGCACCGCGGTCTTCCAGGAGGTCGACGTAGCCGACGTCGACTCTGCCGCCGCGCTCGCGGAATTCACGGTCGCCGAGTTCGGCGGGATCAACCACCTGGTCAACAACGCCGCGATCTATGGCGGCATGAAGCTGGACCTCCTGCTGACCGTGCCCTGGGACTACTACAAGAAGTTCATGAGCGTGAACATGGACGGTGCCCTGAACGTGACGCGGGCCGTCTACAAGCCGATGCGCAAGAGCGGCGGCGGATCGATCGTCAATCAGTCCTCGACTGCAGCATGGGTCTATTCGGGCTTCTACGGCCTTGCGAAGGTCGGGATCAATGGACTCACACAGCAACTCGCACTGGAGCTCGGTGGTTCGAACATCCGGATCAACGCGATCGCGCCGGGCCCCATCGACACCGAGGCCACTCGAACAGTCACACCGGGAACCATCGTCGAGGACATGGTGAAGAAGCTGCCGCTGCACCGAATCGGCACGCCGGAGGACCTTGTCGGCGCCTGCCTGTATCTGCTGTCCGATGATGCCGCCTGGGTAACCGGTCACATTCTCAACGTCGACGGCGGACAGATCTTCCGGTCATGACCGAAAGCACTGTGCGCGAACCAGTCGGGTTCATCGGGTTGGGCAACATGGGTGCGCCGATGGCCACACGGCTCGTCGACTGGCCCGGCGGTCTCGTCGTGTGCGACATGCGGCCGGATGCGACCGAGCCGTTCCGCGAAGCCGGTGCGACCGTTGCACATTCGAGCAAGGATGTCGCGGCCACCGCAAAGGTCATCTCGATAACGGTCCTCGATGACGCCCAGGTGCGAGATGTCATCACCGGACCCGACGGAATCCTGCAGGCGGCCGCACCGGGCACGGTCATTGCCGTACATTCCACGATCAGCGATCAGACAGCGGTCGAACTCGGTGCCGAATGCGCAAAGAGCGGAATCGAATTCGTCGATGCGCCCGTCAGTGGTGGCGCTCCCGGTGCCGCCAAAGGCGCGCTCGCGGTGATGGTGGGCGGTAGCACCGGTGCGTACGAGGCGGTCCGCGAACCGTTCGGCTACTGGGCCGATCTGGTGATCCACGCCGGCGAAGTCGGCGCGGGCACACGAATGAAGCTGGCCCGCAACCTGCTTCATTTCGTCTCCTTCACCGCGGCAGCGGAAGCGCAACGCCTCGCGGAAGCCGCCGGGCTGGACATCACTGCGCTCGGCAAGGTCGTCCGGCATTCCGATCGCATCACCGGCGGACCAGGTTCGATCATGCTGCGCGACAATACCTCCGACATCGCAGCCGACGACTTCTGGCATCCGATCATGACTCACGTCCGCAACCTCGGCGAGAAGGATCTCGCCCTTGCCCTCGGCCTCGGGGACAGACTGGGAGTCGATCTGCCGCTCGCTCGAATCGCACTCGATGGACTGGGCGCCGGCTTGGGGGTCGGGTCAACGAAAACCGAAGGGGAGCACACATGACGGACGAGGTTCGGCAACGCGGCTTGGACATGATGAAGAAGGTCTACGGGTGGGATCTGCCCGCCGACGTACCCGGTGACTTCTTCGCCGTCACCATCGACCATCTGTTCGCCGAAATCTGGGCTCGCCCCGCGTTGACGATACGTGAACGACGCCTCCTGCTGTTGGGCGCGGTCACGGCGCAGGGGAATATGGACATCGCCAAGATCCAACTCGGTGCGGCGCTGCGCAACGACGAGTTCGATGCCGACCAACTCCGCGAAATAGCGTTGTTCCTTACCCATTACGTCGGCTGGCCCACTGGCACCAAGCTCGACCAGACCGTCAATGCAGTCCTTGCCGAAGCCAAGAAGAAGCGAGCAGCCGATGACTGACCTATCGAACGTGACTCCGGTCGACGCGGAGGATATCTCCGAATGGGACATGACCGCGGACGTGGTCGTCGCGGGGTACGGCATCGCGGGCGTGTCCGCGGCCATCGAGGCGGCGAACGGAGGCGCACGTGTTCTCGTACTCGAGCGCACGAGCGGCTGGGGCGGTGCGGCGTCGCTGGCGGGCGGGTTCATCTATCTCGGCGGCGGTACGGCGCTGCAGAAGGCCCTCGGGTTCGACGACTCCGCCGACAACATGGCGCGCTTTCTCGAAGCCGCTGTCGGACCCGGAGCCGACAAAGCCAAGATCAAGGACTACTGCGACGGTTCGGTCGCCCATTACGACTGGCTCGTCTCCTGTGGCGTCCCGTTCCGTGAAGCCTTCTGGGGCGAACCGGGCTGGGAGCCGCCGCACGACGAGGGACTCATGTACTCGGGCGGCGAAAACGCGGCGCCGTTCAACGAGATCGCACAGCCCGCGCCACGCGGGCACGTTCCACAAATGGCGAACAAGCGCACTGGGCAGAAGGGGGGCGGCTACATGTTGATGAAGCCGCTCATCGACACTGCCGAAAAGCTCGGTGTCCGAACCGAATACGACATCCGAATCGAAAGGCTGATCGTCGACCACGAGCACCGCGTCGTCGGAGTGCTTGCGAAGCGGTACGGCAAAGAGATCGCGATCAAAGCCAAGCGCGGAGTCGTTCTCGCCACCGGCAGCTTCGCGTACAACCAGCAGATGATCGAGGCGTATGCGCCGCGCCTCATCGGCCGCCCGGGTGCCGCGATCGAGGAACACGACGGGCGCGCCATCCGCGTCGCGCAGGCCCTCGGCGCCGACCTCGTCCACATGGACGCCACCGAGGTCGCGTTCTTCGGCGATCCGCAGTTGCTGGCCAGAGGAATTCTGGTCAACGGCAGAGGTCAGCGATACGTACCCGAAGACACCTACCCCGGCCGGATCGGCCAGATGACCCTGCTGCAACAGGACAATCAGGCCTTCCTGGTGATCGACGAGGAATCCTACGAAGCGGCGCTGGAGACAGAGACCTCGACCAGCTTCTTCCGGACGACGCCGAAGTGGGTCGCCGAATCGGTGGCGGAGCTGGAGGCGGAAATGGGCCTCCCGGAGTCCGCTCTGCAGTCGACGATCGCCACGTACAACTTGCACGCTGCGCAGGGGAAGGACCCCCTGCTCGGCAAGAAGCCGGAGTGGGTCAAGCCGATCGGTACACCGATCGCCGCGTTCGACCACCGCGGGCACACAGCGGGATTCACGTTGGGCGGCTTGCGGACCGACCTCGACGGCAGAGTCGTCCACGTGTCGGGCGAGCCGATCGCCGGCCTGTTCGCTGCCGGTCGGTGCACCTCCGGTCTGTGCGCGGGCGGTTACGTGAGCGGTGCATCGCTCGGTGACGGCAGCTTCTACGGACGGCGCGCGGGAGCCGCAGCAGCGAAAGACGGAGTTCGCACCGGAGTTGTTCACTAGGTGGTGTTGCAGTAATGTCTGGACACGTGTCTGAACCCGTGATTCTCGAAGCAACTCGGCGACGGCTCACCGAAAAGCAAGCCGATACCGTCGACCGCCTGACCAAGGCAGCGGTCGACGTACTCCGCCGTGAAGGCTTTGCGGGACTGACCGTTCGGATGGTCGCCGCCGAAGCCGGGGTCGGAGCGGCGACTGCTTACACGTACTTTTCGTCGAAAGAACACCTCTTCGCGGAGATATTCTGGCGGCGCTTGTCTGCGACACCACCGCCGTCGAACGACGATCCCGTGCGCAAGAACCGAATCGTCGCGGTGCTGCGTCACATCGCACTGCTCGTTGCCGACGAACCCGAACTTGCAGGCGCTGTGACCAGCGCACTACTCGGACGCGACCCGGATGTCGAGCATCTGCGACTGCGCATCGGCGTGGAAATTCGCAGTCGACTGGTCGCCGCGTTGGGTCCCGACACCGATCCGGACTTGATCGAACTGCTCGAGGCGCTCTACGCAGGCGCGCTGGTGCGGGCCGGGATGGGATATGCGTCGTACTCCGAAATCGCCGATCGACTCGAGAAGTCCGCGCATCTGTTGATCGACTGACTTCGTGCCGGTCCAAGCACGCCCCGTCAATCGAACGAAGCAACGACCGGCGCGATCGACGGCAGTCCCGCAACGAGCACCATCGTCGCCTTCGCCTCAGCGGTGACCAGGGCGCCGTGCCGGATCTCCGCCGACGCGAACACTTTTCGACCGTCGACCGAATCGACTCGCGCCGTCACGTCGAGCGGTACGTGCAACGGGGTGCCCTTGCGATAGTCGACGGTCAGCGACGCCGTGACCGCAGCCGCGATGGTCCACGCCACGTTGCGACCGAGCGCGTGGTCGAGCACCGCCGCCACCAGCCCGCCGTGGACGCGGCCCGGCGGCCCCTCGTGAGCCGTGGGAAACACCACCCGCGCGTGGGTGACGCCGTCGATGTACCTCAAGTCGGTCAGCGGTGGCGCCACGGGGTTGCACGGACCCTCCACGGCATTGTTGATACTGACTCCGCCATCACCACGCGCCACCACGAGCGTGGAGTCCCGGGTGCGGGTGCGCAACAGCGCGGCTGCCTGATCGATCAGCAACGTCGCGGCCCCGAGTTCGGCACTGCTCGCCTGACTGTGCAGGCACGCGTCGATCAGTTCCCGGATTCGATCCGCCAGAAGTCTCGCATCCTCCGGCACCGTTGCAATCTCGCGAAACGCTGGCGCACCGTTTGTCATGACCGAACCCCTAACTCATTGGAAAGAAATCCGTCGATGAAGGATCGCGCGTCCGACGACATCAGATGCCCGATGTGGCCACCTTCGTGCCAGTGGACATCGCACCGCCAGCGCTCCTGCAATTGTTGTGCCGCGCGTACCGATGTCACCCTGTCGTTGGATGCGGCAAGCACGACGCGCCGACGGGGTGTCGCGCGCGGCTGGAGGACCATCGGATCGACGACCGAACTCGCTCGGCGGACGACGTCGGAACGCAGGAGCGCGGCGAGTCTGCGCCCGCTTGCGCCGCCACGTTCGAGGTGGTGGGCAAGCGTGCCGTGGAGGTCGAGCATCGGGACGACAACTCCGACTGCATCGATTGCGGGTTCGAGTTGCGAGGCGAGCGCAGCTATCGGCGCCCCCAGCGAAAGTCCCACCATCGCAATCGATTCGGGCTGTTGATGCGTGACCCACTCGATGACGGACCGCACTTCGTAGACCGCCCGCAGCGTCGTCGCAATGTTCACCAACGGATCGAAGCTAGGAAAAAGCTGGCCTTTGCGGCGCCGCAACCCGTGCAGGGGTAACACCGGGAGCGCCACGTTGAGGCCGAGGTCTTCGTGAATGTGGCGGGCGCGCAGCGAGATCAGGTCGTCCGAGCGCCCCTGCCCTGCACCGTGGATCCAGACGACCCATGGCCGCGGACCGTCGAGGTGGCGCATGGTCCGCACGCTCGCGACCTCCCACCCGGCCAGACCCGCCGCGCGCAAGGAGGGCGGGAGGTCCGGAGCACTCACGTAGTCCAGACGCTCGAACTGGGTGGTGCCAAGCCTGCGTGGCGTCACCTTCACCGTCTGGAGGTTGCCGGGTGCGGGATTACATCCGGCGACACCGAGCGCGACAAGCTCTTCCGTGGCCCTGCCGCACTTCGCCACCGCTGCCTCGACGGCCGCGGGGTCCGGTACCGCGCGGACGAGAGCACTGGCGGCGACGAAGAACTCGTCGAGCGTGGTCTCGCAGACCTGCCGGGGACCGAGCCGGAACGGCGGATTCGCGGCACTGCCGGATCGCTTGCTCGCACGAACCGAACTCGCGACAGAGCGCGGAATTACGTTCGCGAGCAACGACAACCGTTCACGCATACGTGTGCCCCCGAACCGCGCTCATGAGTTCGCCGACGGCCGACCCGAGGCGAGCAACGAAACGGGCTGGGTCGGGCATCGACTCGGGTGTGGCGACGAGGCCGATCGACAGCCTGCCGTCGTAACTGTAGGCAGTCAGATTCACGTCCGCGGGCGCAATCGCCACTGCGAACGAAATCCATTCCACGACAGCCACATCGCCGAGCCAGCGTCGATGGTCGGGTCCCGCGACGTTGGCGGTGGTGATGTTGTTGACGATGCGCGGCATTCGGTCAGCGAGAATCGGCCGCAGGTTCGCCGCAGCGCGGGCAGTGTAGGTCGACAGCCTTTCGGTGCAGTCGAAGCCGAGGCGGCGACGAAACTCGACGGCAGACGAGCAGCTGAGCGCGGTTGCGAGCAGGCGTTGGCGCGGGTCCGCAGTCTGGGTGTGCAGGTACACGCTGCACGCTGCCACGGCGTTGCCCCAGCGCCGCTTCGACTTCGGGTCCGCGGAAACACCGAAGGTTGCGACCACTGGCGCAGTCACCGGTTCACCCCTGGTGAGCAGCTCCTCACGCATCGCCCCGGCGACGACTGCGTGCAACACACCGTTCAGCGTCGTCCCGCCGGCGCGTGCGATGTGCCGAAGATCGGCCAGGTCGATGGCGTAGCTCGCGCAGACCCGCTCGGCGCCACTGGGCGTGTTGAAGCTGGTGCGCGCGGCGTTCAGCCGCGGCGGTAGCGCCGACCGCTGCTCGAACGCGCGAGCACGCCCCCGGCTCCGGACAAGTTCGCGACACAGCGCGGCGGTGCCCCGCAGCATTCGTCCGCTGTCACGAAGAGCTTCCCGTCGCAGTTCGCGAGGATCGGTTGCAATCGGGTCGGCACGCCTGCACCCGTGCGCGACAGAACCCGGCGTTCCGGACGTCGTCGCAAGGAAGGTATTCAGCGCCGCGAGCCCGTCACAGACGGCGTGGTGCACGCGGACCACGATCGCTTGTTGCCCACCGGCCAAACCGTGCACGAGAGTCATCGCCCACAGGGGCCGCGACCGGTCGAGCTGAGCTTCTGCAAGGCGGGCGAACGCTGCGTCGAGGGATGTCCGGCTCGTGTCCGGAATCCTCGATTCATCGAGATGGCAGTCGATATCGAACTCTTCGTCGTCCACCCAGAACGGCCGGCCGCCGAACCCCGGCACCGAAACGACGCGCTGGGTTGCACGCGGCACCAACCCGAGATACTCCGGGACGACGCGCCGCAGATCGTCGAGCGTGAGGGGCCGACCACGGGCCGCCGTATCGAGGACCGCAACCTTGAGCGTGTGCATCGGAGTATCGGGGCGCTCCATGTGCCACAGCAGGGACTCCTGGCCCGAGAATCGTTCCACTGTCATACCGGCCTGACGTCGTACGATGTCCCGCGACCTGCGCGCATCCAGATCGTGTCGGAAGTATTTGTGCCTTCGTCGATCAGGACACGCTTCAAGATCTTGTTCGTCGCGGTCGCGGGAAGCGTGTCGACGATACGAACGAAACGCGGCCAGGCCTTCGGCGAAAGGTCCTGCTGCACCCGGAGAAAGCGTTCGAACTCCGCAGGTGAGAGTCCGCTCTCCTGCCCGAGCACGACGGCAGCCATCAGCTGGTCACCCACGTTCGGATCGGGAATCCCGTACACGGCAACCTGATTGACCGCCGGATGGCGTAACACGATGCGTTCGATCGGCACCGCTGCCAGGTTCTCGCCGTCGACTCGCAACCAGACCCCCGACCGACCGGCAAGATATACGAAGCCGTTCTCGTCGCGGTAACCGAGATCGCCGGACCAGTAGATTCCACCGCTGAGCCGCTGTTCGGTCGCTTCGGGGTCGTTGTAGTAGCCACGGAAGTCCCCCGCACCGTGCAGGTTCACCAACTCACCGACCGCCTCTGCAAGGTTGACGACCCGGCCCGCCGCGTCGAAGCGGGCTGTCGGGCACTCGGTGTTCGTATCGCGATCGAACACGGCCACTTCCGGGGGCGGCTGACCGATCGATCCGGGCGGAGTGCCTGGCACCCGCCGAATCACGATCGCCATTTCGGTCGAACCGAAACCGTCGCGAACTTCGCAGCCGAACCGCTCACGGAACTCGACGACATCCCGTTCGGACGCCTCGTTGCCGAACGCATACCGCAAGGGGTTGTCGGCGTCGTCGGGCATCCGCGGGGTCGCAAGAATGTAGGCAAGGGGTTTGCCCACATAGTTCATATAGGTCGCGCCGTACCGGCGAATGTCTCGCAGGAAGGAACTCGCGCTGAACCGCCGGGCCAGCGCCATCGTCGCGCCGCTGGACAGTGCGACAGCAAAACCGCTCATCACCGCATTGGAGTGGAACAAGGGCATCGAGACGTAGCACACGTCGTCCGACGTAAGCGAAAATCGTTGTGCCAGTGACTCCCCCGCCGCGACAACGGTCGCGTCCGTGACCATGACGGCTTTGGGGCTGCCGCTGGTGCCGGAAGTGAAGATGAGCATGAAGACGTCCGTCGCTTCCGGTGCGACCAACGGCGCAGCCTCGCGCCGGCGCTCCACCTCCGCCTGCCATGAGTCACTGTCCGTGTTGATGACACGAATGCCGTCGAGCTCCAGATTCTTCAGCAGCCCACTGCATTTCGCGTCGGTGAGGACTACTTGGCAGTCTGCCTTGCGAATATCGGCGGACAGCGCCGTGCCGCGTCGGGTCGTATTGATACCGACGGTGACGTAGCCGCCGAGCGCGCCCGCGGCAAGGCCCAGCACCATTTCCGGTGTGTTCTCGAGCAGCAGTCCCACGTGCCGCGGTGCCTGCGGGTCCAGCATGTTCCGTAGTGCGTGTGCGCGAGCCGTGCTCGCCGCGACGTACTCGCGCCACGACCACGTCCGGTCCTCGAACGCCAAGGCGGTCGAGTCCTGCTCGCTGCGCGAAAGTAGCAGCTGCGCAACAGTCAGCGGCATCGGTCCCCCAACTGCCGTTTGACGATCTTGCCCGACGCATTGCGCGGGAGCTCGTCCAAGAACGCAAATTCACGCGGAACCTTGTAGCCTGCGAGCTCGGTTTTGACGTGCACCGCAAGGGCGTCGGCCGTCGCTTCGGCACCGGGCGCCAAGACGACATACGCGGCAAGTCGCTGACCGAACCGGCTGTCGCTCACACCGACCACCGCGGCCTCCTGCACAGCCGGGTGGGCGTGCAGAGCCTCTTCGACCTCGAGCGGATAGATGTTCTCGCCGCCCGACACGATCATCTCGTCGTCCCGGCCGACGACGTACAGGCGACCGGCGTCGTCGAACCGGCCGATATCGCCCGAGATCATGTATTCGCCGTGAAACGCCCGCGACTCCCCCGACGTGTATCCCTCGAACTGAGACTTGCTCGCAACAGCGATCTTTCCGACCTTGCCGCGCGCCACCGGACGGTATTCGTCGTCGAGAATCCGTACGTCGGTACCTGTGAGCGGACGCCCCGCCGTATCGGGAGCAAGGCGCAGGTCGGCGGGAGTGGCGGTAGCGATCAGGCCCGCCTCGGTCGCGTTGTAGTTGTTGTAGACGATATCGCCGTAGCGATTCATGAAGGCCGTTACTGCGTCCGAGCGCATTCGCGATCCGCTCGCAGTGACGAAGCGAAGCGTCCGCAGGGTGTACCTGTCGAGAGTTTCGGTCGGCAGACTCATGATCCGCTCGAGCATCACCGGTACCAGCGCCAGTCCGCGGGCTCGATAGTCATCGACCATGGCCAGCGTCGCTTCGGGGTCGAATCTGCGCCGCAGCACGACAGTGCAGCCCAGTGTGGCCGAGATCGCCAGCTGGCCGAATCCCCACGCATGAAACAAAGGAGCTGCCACTACGGTCGGTTCTTCGGCTCGCCACGGAATGCGCTCGAACATGGCGGCCAGCGCACCCGCACCACCGCTACCGGATCGCCGGGCACCCTTGGGGCTACCGGTCGTACCCGACGTGAGGAGGGTGACCCGGCCGGTTCTACGAGGTTTGTGCGGTCGCGCGCCGATGTTCAGGTCGATCAAGCGGTCGACGGTGCGCGGGGTGCGGGCGTTGTCGGTCCAACCTGTCACGAGAACCAGGTCGTCGATTCGCGCCCGTGCATGCTCGACGAGGTCCGCGAACTCGTCGTCGAAAATCAATATCTCTGCGCGCTCGCGGGAAAGGACGTCGGTGAGCTGGGCAGCTCCGAATCCCGTATTCAGAAGCAGTGCGTCCGCGCCGAGCCGAGTCGACGCCCCCAGTGCCTCGACAAGGCCGCGGTGGTTGCGACACAGGATGCCGACGGTGCGCGGGACACCGATACCCAGGCGCGACAGACCGACTGCCAACGCGTCACTACGTTGCGCCAGGGCAAGCCAAGTGAGGCTGCCGCGTTCGTCGATCAAGGCCGTGCCGCCGGGATTGCGCGCGGCCGACAGGCTGATCCCGGCCAACGGAGTGACGCCGTCCCGGCGGATCGCCGCGATCATGCGTACGTATTTGTCGGGCCGCAGGGGTGCGAGCATCCCGCTGCGAGCGAGGACGCGAACCGTCCAGACGAGCCGGCCGAGCCGACTGAACATCTCTTTCACAGGGCTTCCTCGGAAGGTCGGGAGGATGGGCATCGGGTCAGCCGAGCACGGGAAACCGTCGTTCCCGCGCCATCTGGTCGAGGCTCTGCTGCATTCGCGACCGCACAACACGGTCGACCTCTGCAATGTCGGGGTCCGCACCGAACTCCGCCCGAATGTCGATGGGCGCCAATACCTTTGTTCGAATCTTCGCCGGGAGAGGCAGGTTCGGTGGGATTCCCAGCGAAAAGCCGAAAGGAAAGCCGAACGATAGCGGCGCCAGCTTCGAGCGCATCCGTTCGTTCAAGTTCAAGAACTTTGCGAGCGCCTCGCCTCGGCTCAGGAACAATTGGGCTTCCTGACCGCCGCTGCTGACGACCGGCACAATCGGCACCCCGGACTCGATCGCGGTGCGAACGTAACCGGTCCGGCCGGCGAAATCGATGCGGTTCGCATCCGCCGTCGGGCGGAATGCGTCGTAGTCACCACCGGGGAAGACGATCGTCGCCGCTCCCGACCGCAAAATGTGCTCGGCATTGTCTCGATTGGCGGGCACGAATCCGGCACGCGACATCAGTTGTTTCGCGATGCCGGTGAAGAGGAGATCGTGCGACAAGACGTAGAGGGGGCGGGCGGTCCCGAACTGATCGAAGAACGCGAGCGCGATCACCGGTACGTCCATGGCGAACAGTCCGCCCGAGTGGTTGGACACCAGAAGCGCGCCACCGTCCGGCACATTCGCCATCCCCGAAACCTCGGACCTGAACCAGCCTTTGACCGCCACACGCAATATCGGCAGCAAGCGGGCGACATAGGCCTCGCTGCGAACGTCGAGGTCGGCAATCTGCACGGACATCGCGAACCTCCTGTTCTGGATTGTGGCCCATACTAGAACACGTTCTACTTTGTGGTCGACCTCGATTGTAGGTGGACACTAGTCCAGACACAAGTTCGGCTCGTGCGGACCGAACTCTCCGCTCACCCCGCAGTGGGGTGCTTCCGCTCGCCCCAGGGTGGGGACTTCTCCCCATGGGGTGCCTATATCCCCAGCGCCGATTCGGCGAGCATTTACCTCACTGGCCGCACGAGCGGCGAAAAAGGAGAGCTGACAGTGTCTACCGATTTCGTTTCCCATATCCGCGCTCAGGTCGCAGCGCACGGTGACAACCGCTCCTACACCTACAACCGGCAGGTCGGCCGCGAGCTCGTCGAAGAGACCTACACCTACCGCGACCTGGACCGTGGCGCCCGAGCGATGGCAGCGTGGCTCACGACCCAGCCGGGAGCGGGGCACCCCGTGATGCTCCTGCACGTCGATGGAATCGATTTCCTCCAAGCATTCTTCGGCTGCCTGTACGCCGGCGTCGTAGCGATTCCCGCTCCGGTCCCCCATGACGCACGCAGTATGCAGCGCGTGGGCACCATGTTCGCCGACGCCGACGTCCGCCTGGTGCTCACCACTGCCGAGGTGGCAGGTCCACTCAGCGCCTGGGCGACCGCGTCCGGCCTCGAGGTCGACATCATCGCCACCGACACGATCGAATTGGGCTACCCGGACACCTGGACCATGCCGGCTATCGACCAGACCTCACTTGCCTTTCTGCAATACACCTCGGGTTCGACCAGCGAGCCCAAGGGCGTCATGGTGACGCACGGAAATCTGCTCCACAACTGCGAGACGATGCGCGCCGTCAGTGGCGCCGACGAATCTCTCATCGGCGTCGGCTGGTTGCCGCACTTCCATGACATGGGCCTCATCGGGATGCTCCTGGTCCCGCTCTACACGGGCGGCAACTTGCACTTCATGTCGCCGATGGCCTTTCTCAAACGTCCGGTTCGCTGGTTGCAGCTCATCTCCCGCCACCGCGCGAACATGACCATTGCGCCGAACTTCGCCTACGACCTCGTCGCGCGGCGCATCCCTGACGAACAACTCGACGGCCTGGACCTCTCGTCGCTGCACGTCGCGCTCACCGGCGCCGAGCCGATCCGCCCGCGCACACTCGAGGCGACGATCGACAAACTCGGACCGCACGGCTTCCGCGCCGACGCCTTCTTCACCGCGTACGGAATGGCCGAAATGACCCTGCTCGCGACGGCGAGCACGCCCGGCACAGCGCCCGTTTACCTCGAGGTCGACCCAGCTGCACTGGAGCGCAACGAGCTCGTGCCGTCGAATGGCGGACTACGACTCGTGAGCAGCGGCAAAGCAGCCGGCTGCGAAATAGCGATGGTCGACCCGAACACCGGACGGGCGGTGCAGGACGGCCGGGTCGGCGAAATCTGGATTCGCGGTGGCAGCGTCACCGCCGGTTATTGGAACCGCCCCGAAGAAACTGTGGAGAAGTTCCAAGCGACGCTCGATGGCGAAGGCACCTTTCTTCGCACCGGCGACCTCGGCGTTCGCCACGACGGCGAAATCTACATAACCGGCCGATTGAAGGATTTGCTCATCGTCAACGGCCGCAACCTTTATCCGCAAGACATCGAAGAATCCGTGCGCGAACTGCATCCGGCGCTCAACGGTGCCGCCGGTGTCGTGCTCACGGTCGACACCGGTCAGCACGAACGATTGCTCGTGATCCACGAGGTGAAAACGGCGCTCGTCGATATGGCCTACCCCGACCTCGCCCGGCAGATCAAGCATGCGGTAGCGCGCGCCTTCGACGTGCAGGCACCGAGCGTCGTCCTCGTCGACAAGCACGGCGTGCACCGCACCACCAGTGGCAAAGTCCAGCGCCGGTCCATGCACGCGTCGTTCCTCGCGGACCGCGTCGACGCCGTATTGCACGAAGAAATCGATCCCGTGGTCGCTCGAATGCGCGGCACCGTCCGCGGCGACAACCTCACGACCGCCGCCTGATCGACCACTTACTTTCTGCAGGGAGAAATCGATGAATTCCAACGTGCGCGAAATTGCCCCGATTATCGACTGGCTGATCGGAAGAGTGGCATTCTATATCGAGCAGCCAGTGCGAAATGTCAGCCCGGATATCGCACTGGCCGAGCTCGGAATCGAATCGGTGTCTGCGGTGAGCCTATGCGGTGAGATCGAAGACAAGTGGGAACTCGAACTCGACCCCACTGTTGTTTTCGACTATCCGACGATCGCGGCCATGGCGTCCTTTATCGCGGAAGAAACAGTACTCTCGTACCAGAAGGTGTGATGAGCGACATCGCCATCGTCGGCCTCGATTGCCGATTCCCACAGGCACCGGATGCGCGCACACTGTGGGAACTCCTGATGGCGAGCGGTGACGGAATCGCCGATGTGCCAAGCGAGCGCTGGCACGCTGATCGCTTCTACGACGCCGACGGCGGCCCGGGAACGGTCAACAACAGAACCGGAGGCTTCATCGCCGACGCCGACGCCTTCGACTACGAGTTCTTCGGCATTGCCCCACGGGAGGCCGAGGCGCTGGACCCGCAGCAGCGCTTACTGCTGCAGGCAGCGTGGCGCGCATTCGAGGACGCAACACTTGATCCGAAAGCGCAAGCAGGGTCGAACACCGGTGTATTCGTCGGCGTGATGGCCAACGAGTGGAGCTCGCAAATGAGCGACCTCACCGCCATCACGCCGCAACTCGGAAGCGGCAACGGCTACTTCATGACCGCGAACCGCGTCTCCTACACGCTGGACCTGAAGGGACCGAGTCTCGCGATCGACACGGCATGCTCGTCGTCCCTGGTGGCCTTACACATGGCGTGCTCGGCTCTGCGGACCGCCGAGTGCGATCAAGCGCTGGCCGGCGGGGTCAACATCGCCATCACACCGACCCTCAACGTCTTCTACACCCAGGCCGGGCTGTCTGCTCCCGACGGACGTTGTAAACCGTTCAGCAGCAAGGCGAACGGGATCGGACGCGGCGAGGGCGTCGCCATGCTGGTGCTGCGCAGGCTCGACGACGCGCTGGCAGCGGGTCTCCCGATCTATGCGGTGATCAAGGCAAGCGCCGTCAACAACGACGGCCGCAGCAACGGGATCACCGCACCCAGCCGCTGGGCCCAGCAACAGGTCGTCGGCGATACCTACCGGCGCGCCGGTGTGACCGCCGATCGGGTGTCGTTCGTCGAAGCGCACGGTACGGGGACCGTGCTCGGCGACATGATCGAGGTGAAGGCGCTCGGCCATCATCACGCGGTCACCCGGTCGCAGCCCTGCGCGATCGGTTCCATCAAAGGAAATCTCGGTCATACCGAAGGTGCAGCAGGCGTTGCCGGCGTGATCAAAGCCGCACTCGCACTTTACAATCGCGTGGTTCCGCCGAGCCGATTCGCGAGCGACGAAAATCCGCGACTCAAACTTGCAGGCAACGGACTCAGGCTGCTCGACGAGCCCCTGCCACTACCCGACGGCGAAGTGTTCGGAGCCGTCAGCAGCTTCGGTCTCGGTGGAACGAACGCACACATGCTGCTCGGCAGCCCGCCGCCGACCGTTCCAGCGCCCGCGAGTCTCGGTCGCGGCGTGCTGACGTTGTCGTCCAACAATCGGGAAGGGCTGCACCGCAACGCGATACGCCTCGCACAGGACATCGAACGAAACCCCGCCATCGACATCGGACAGCTGTGCTGGTCGACGAACTCAGTGAAAGCGGCGGGGCGCCAACGGCTTGCTTTCCCGGTCGCCGACCGGAATCAGGCTCTCACCGCGCTGCGCGACCCCGTACTGCTCGACACATCGACAGGGGTCTCACAGGGTCTGAGTATCGGCTGGCTCTGCACTGGCCAAGGCTCTCAGTACCCCGGCATGGCCCAGAAACTGCACAACCGGCACAGCATCTTCCGGCACGCCCTTGCAGCGGTCGACGACTGTTTGGCGGCCTACATCGGCGGGTCGATCGCCGCCGTGAGTTTCGATTCCGGCTCTGAGGTCGATCGCACGGAGTGGGCGCAACCCGGCATTTTTGCCGTCGAATATGCACTTGCGCAGACACTTTCCACGCTGGGGATCGCGCCGTCCTGGCTTCTCGGGCACAGCGTCGGCGAATACGCCGCGGCGACGCATGCGGGAGTCCTGAGCCTCGACGACGCGTGCCGACTGATCGCGGCTCGTGGCCGCCTCATGCAGAGCCTCCCAGAGGCAGGGGCCATGCTCGCGGTCCGCGCCGGCTCCGCAGAGATCGAGGGCATGATCGCGTCCGAACCGCAGGTCGCCCTTGCAGCCGTGAACGGTCCGCGCGATGTCGTCCTGTCAGGCGCCGCAGGCGCGCTCGCACGGTTCGGCACAGCGCTCGCGGCGGCGGGATTCACGACACGGCCACTGACCGTCTCGCATGCGTTCCACTCCCCTCTCATGGATCCGATGCTGCCCGAGTTTGCGGACGTCGCGGCGAGCTGCACTTATCAACTCCCCCGCGTTCCGATCTATTCGACACTGCGCGGCCGCCTACTCGGTCCTGACGAGACGATGGACGCCACTTACTGGACCGAGCACATCCGGGAACCTGTTCGTTTCGCCGACGCCGCGACGGCCGCTCTGGTCACCGAGCCGACCCATCTCTTGGAGGTCGGACCCAGACGAATCCTGACGCCCCTCGTGGCCCGGCTGCAGCCCGACCTTGCCGCCGCCCGCCTCGCGCCCTGCCCGGGGCCCGGCGCCACCGGCGACGAACTCGCCGCCACGGTTTCGGTGCTCTACCGAGACGGCCTGAATCCCACGTGGGATGGCCTGTACGAGCCCGAATCCCGAGTGTGCCTACGCCTGAGCGGATACGAATTCGCCACCACGAATCGCTTCTGGATGAAGCCGAGCCCACCAGCGCCGAGCGCCGTCGCACAACCGAGCCCGAGCTCACCCGACCGCACACCATCCGATGGCAAGGCATCCGAACAGGAAGAAACCACGATGGACCAGCTCATTGCGCTCTTCCGCGAACAGGCCGCCGTCCTCGCCGCCGTCGCGCAAAGCGGCAGTCCGGCAACGCTTTCCCTACCACCGCGAGCCACCGTGCCCGACGACGCGATCGCGGCGTCGGTGCGGGCGGCCGCCGCGCGGGTCAGCGGGTTTCCGGCCGCGGCGCTGAACACCGGCAAACCGGTCATGGACGAACTCGGCTTCGATTCGATCATGGTCGCCGACCTCCTCGGTGGGCTACGCCGGACCTACCCGGCACTGGTCATCGACCCGAGTTGGTTCACGCCCACACGCACGCTCGACGATGTGACCGCCTATGTATCGCAACAACTTCAGCCCGGACAGCCGATTTCCGTGTCCACCGAAGTGCCGCCCGCGCCGGAACGAAAGGTCGCCCCAGAAACGTCGATCGCCGAGTTCGGCGAGGTCAAGGCGCTGGCCGAAAGACTGCAACTCGGCGAGGCGCTGGGTGTCACGAATCCGTACTTCCTGATCAACGACGGCGTCACCCGCGACACGTCGATCGTCGACGGTTCGGAGGTCGTCAACTTCTCCAGCTACAACTACATCGGCATGTCCGGTCACCCAGCCGTGGTGGAGGCGGTCCAAGACGCCGTCGCGCGCTACGGCAGCTCCGTTTCGGCGAGCCGGCTCCTGTCCGGCGAGAAGCCCGTCCACCGTGAACTCGAGAAGGCGCTCGCCGGCCTCCTAGGCACGGAGGATGCGATCGCGCTCGTGAGCGGACACGCCACGAACGTCACGGTGATCGGGCACATTGTCGGACCGGACGACCTCGTCATCCACGACGCACTAGCCCACGACAGCATCCTGCAAGGCTGCAAACTGTCGGGCGCGACGCGGCGACCTTTCCCGCACAACGACATCGACGCACTCGATGCAATGCTGACAGCGATTCGACCGCACTATCGACGTGTGCTGATCCTCATCGAGGGGATCTACAGCCAAGACGGCGACATCCCGGACCTGCCTGCGTTCATCGCGGTGAAGAAGAAGCACGGCGCGCTGCTGATGATCGACGAAGCGCACAGCATCGGGGTGCTCGGGCCCACGGGCGGCGGAATCGGCGAGCACTTCGACGTCGACCGCTCCGACGTCGAACTGTGGTCCGGAACGATGTCGAAAGCACTGGCGGGCTGCGGAGGCTACGTCGGTGGCAGCACCGAGATGGTTCGATTCCTGAAGTACACGACACCGGGCTTCGTGTACAGCGTCGGAATGACGCCGATGAACGCCGCAGCATCACTCGCGGCCATCGAGCAACTCCGCGCCGATCCCGACGTGCTGACTGTGCTGCGGCGCAATTCCACACTGTTCTTGCGACTGGCCAAGGACGCCGGCTTGAACACCGGCGACACGTTGGACACGCCGGTCATCCCGTGCATTGTCGGCGACTCGCTGAAAACGTTGCGCCTCTCGAATCGCCTGTTGCAGCGTGGAATCAACGTGAACCCGATTCTCTATCCGGCGGTACCGGAGGATCTGGCCAGACTGCGCTTCTTCGTGACGTCCTGCCACACCGAGGATCAGATCAGGTACAGCGTAAAAGCGCTGGTCGAGGAGCTGGAAGCGCTGACAGAGTGACTGTTGGGCAGCGTAGTGACGCCGCCGGGCGAAAATCGGTGGAGCGCTCTGCGCTGGTCACCTAGCGTTCTCCGCTATGGCGAGTGTTCTTGTTGTCGGAGCGAGCATCGCGGGGCCTGCGCTGGCCTTCTGGCTGCAGCGGGCAGGGTTCGACACAACGGTGGTCGAACGGGCACCTGCCCTGCGCCCGGGTGGGCAAGCGGTCGACTTGCGCGGGGTCGCAAGGCAAGTGGCTGTGCTGATGGGTCTGGACGACGAGATCCGCGCAGCGCGGACGGCGACGGCCGGGTTCTCTGTCGTCGACCGGGACGGCATCGTGCTGTCGTCGATGCGACCGGAAGACTTCGCCGGCGACGGTCAGATCGCCGAGATCGAGATCCTGCGCGGCGATCTGTCGCGACTGCTCTACGAGGCGACGAGCGACAGCATCGAGTACATCTTCGGCGAACGAATCACCGTGGTCGACGAGCAGGCCGACGGCGTGACCGTCGAGTTTGCGAACGGGTCCAACCGGCAGTTCGACGTCGTCATCGGTGCCGACGGCCTGCACTCCGCGGTCCGCGCGGCGATCTTCGGCGACGAGTCGAAGTTCTTGCACGACATGGGCACCTGCATCGGATTGTGGTCGGTGCCCAACCATCTCGGCCTCGAAAACTGGGCATTGGCCTACAACGAATCGGGTTGCTCGGCAGGCATCCGGCCTGTCCACCAGAATCGCGAAGCCATCGTCTACGTGAGTTTCCCGTCCGATGAAATTCGTTTCGACTATCGCGACGTTGCCGCACAGAAGCAACTCGTACGGCAGCGAACAGCCGGAATGGGCTGGGAAGTGCCGCTATTGGTGGCGCAAATCGACGAGGCGCCGGACTTCTACTTCGATACCTGCAGTCAGGTGTTGCTGGATTCGTGGAGTCGCGGGCGGATCGGGCTGGTCGGTGACGCTGCGTTCTGCCCCTCCCCGCTTACCGGGCAGGGCACAAGCCTGGCGTTCGTCGCCGCGTACGTTCTCGCGGGTGAACTCGCATCTGCCGGAGGCGATTACAGCGCGGGACTCGCCGCGTACGAGCGTCGAATGCGCGAGTGGGTTCTCGATACCCAACTCATGGGGCGCGAAGGCAACGCCGACTCCCGACTCGGGGCTGTCGCCAATGCCTTCGCACTACCCCACTACAGCAGTATGTTCTGACGGTGACGAAACGAGCGGATTCCGCACTGCGTGGCCGCATTCCACGCTGGACCCTTGCCGGCGACGGCCGGTCGATCGCCCCCGGAGCAGTGGTCGCTCCGCACGAGCGGCTCAGCTGGCCACGCACCGTCGGCATCGGCATGCAACACGTGATCGCGATGTTCGGCGCGACACTGCTGGTGCCGACCATCACCGGCTTTCCGGTGACCACCACACTGCTGTTCTCCGGCATCGGGACGATCCTCTTCCTCGTCCTCACCAAAGGCCGGATTCCGAGCTACCTCGGCTCCTCGTTCGCGTTCATCGCACCGTTGACCGCTTCGGCTTCCGATGGACCTGCCGCCCAACTCGGCGCGGTCCTGGCGGTGGGCGTCGTCCTGACCGCAGTCGGTGCGGTCGTGCACACCGTCGGCGCCAAGGCACTCGACGTGGTGATGCCGCCTGTGGTCACCGGCGCGATCGTCGCCCTGATCGGCCTCAACCTCGCACCGGCCGCTACCGGATCGTTCGAGATGCAGCCGCTCATCGCCGTCGTGACGCTGGCCGTAATCCTCCTCGTCACCGTCGTCGGACCAGGCCTGCTCGGCAGGCTGAGCATTCTTGTCGGCTCTGTCGCCGGCTGGCTCTTTGCATGGGCGATCGGCGACCTCGCCGCCGAACGGGTCGACGCCCTGCGCGACGCCGCGTGGTTGGGTCTGCCGGAGTTCCGCGGTCCGACGTTCGACCTTTCGGTGATTCTGCTTGCGTTGCCAGTGGTCGTGGTCCTTGTCGCCGAAAACGTCGGCCACGTCAAGGCAGTTGCGACGATGACCGGCAAGTCGCTCGACGACCTCGCCGGAACCGCCCTGATCGCCGACGGGATCGCGACCACGTTCGCGGGTGCAGGCGGCGGCTCGGGCACCACCACCTATGCCGAAAACATCGGTGTCATGGCGGCAACGAAGGTCTATTCGACCGCGGCCTACTGGGTCGCCGCGGCAACCGCGATCGTGCTGTCCTTCTCGCCCAAGTTCGGCGCGCTGGTGTTCACGATCCCGGACGGAGTCATCGGCGGCGCGACGCTGGTGCTGTACGGCCTGATCGGCCTTCTCGGCGTGCGCATCTGGATGGAGGCGCGCGTAGATTTCAACGACCCGGTCAACCTGACGGTCGCAGCGGCCGCACTCGTCGCGGGTATCGGAAACCTCACGCTCACAATCGGAAGCGTGGAACTCGGCGGCATCGCGTGGGGCTCGATCGGCATACTCGTCGGGTATCCGATCGCGCGCGCCCTCGCCAACCGCCGGACGGTACGCGGACGGGCGCGATAGGTGGCGGCGACGCAGGGCGAGCCGGCTCATCCCAAACTGATCGTCGCGGCGATCTCGACCGCTCTGTTCTGTGTCCAGCTCGACTACTTCGCAATGAATCTCGCCGTGCCGAGGATCGCCGAAGACCTCGACGCCTCCGCGCCCGACCTGCAGTGGGTCATCAGTGCCTACATGCTTGCCCTCGGCGCATTCATGGTGCCGGGCGGCCGAATCGGCGACATGTACGGGCGGCGGCGCGCCCTGCTCGGGGGGATTGCACTGTTCGGGCTGTCGTCCGTCGGCTGCGCGCTTGCGCCGTCAGCCGAGATGCTGATCGGCGCGCGCGTGGTCCAAGGCATCGGCGCCGCGCTGATCTTCCCGGTTTCGGTGAGTGTGCTCACGAACGCATTTCCCGCGGTTCGCGCCGGCCGGGCCATCGGATTGTGTTATGGCATAGCCGGTCTCGGCAACGCAGCGGGACCGCTGGTCGGCGGTTTACTGACCGAGGAGCTCAGCTGGCGCGCGATCTTCTGGCTGAACGTCCCGCTCACTATCGCCGCCCTTGTGCTCGGTGTACTGACCATCACCGAATCGTCCGACGAGTCGGCGCCACGGCGACTCGACATCGCGGGCTTGGCGCTCATCACGGTCGGAATCGGCGTCTTCACCCTCGCGTTCGACCGCGCGCCGACGTGGGGTTGGCTGTCCGCGGCGACAATTGGCGCCTTCGCGCTGGCGATCGCCGTCCTGGTGGGATTCGTTCTCGTAGAGACGCGGGTTCCTACGCCCCTGGTGGACCTCACCCTGTTGCGACAATCGCGGTTCACAGTGCTCATGATCGCGGGAACGATCGCCAACATCGCATACGCTGTAACAATTTTCGGCTCCACGCTCTATTTGCAGCAGGGGCGCGGCCTCAGCCCGCTCGCAGCGGGCATCGTGTTCCTGGGCCCTTCGGCCGGCGCTGCCCTGGGCGGTCCGCTGTCGGGACGCCTTGCCGCGCGGCACAATCCGGTACAGGTCATGGGGATTGCTTGCATCTCGGCCGCTGTGGCACTCGGAGCGCTGACAACGGTTACGAGTTGGCCGCTGTATGTCCCGGTGCTCACCGCCTGCGGATTCACGATGGGCCTCGTCTACGCGTTCACCACTGTCGCAACCCAATCGGTCGTACGGCCCGAAAGAGCCGGCGAAGCTGCGGGCGTCACGCTGACCTCGCTCGTCACCCTGGCAGGCGTGGGCGTCGCCGTCAGCGCTTCGGCCCTCGAGATGATGCAGGCACACGGCGCGTCTATCGCGGGAGCTCTCGACCGGGTATTTCTCGTACTCGCAGCCGGTCTTTTCGCCGCGGGCGCGGCAGTGCTCGCAACCCGGGGGCGGCGACAGCGAACCGGCCTATAGTGAACCGCGTGATATTCATCGTCGTGAAGTTCCCGGTCAAGACCGACTACGTCGACGAGTGGCTCAGCCGAGTCGACAGTTTCACGCAGGCAACCCGCAACGAGCCGGGCAACCTGTGGTTCGAGTGGTCACGCAGTATCGACGACCCGACCACATTCGTGCTAGTCGAGGCTTTTCAAGACGACGCCGCGGCAGCACACGTCGGTTCGGACCACTTCAAGAAGGCGTTGATCGACATGCGCCCCCTCATCCGCAGAACGCCGGACATCGTGAGCACCACGATCGAGGGCGCGACGGGATGGTCGAAAATGGGTGAACTTTCCCTCGACTGACAGGAGACGAGTGTGGCCGACGCACTCCCGTTTCGCGTTGGGTCGGCACTGCCGGATCCACCGTTCGAGTTGTACGAAAACGATTCGCGCTCGACAGACAGCGCAACCGGTTTCGACATCGAGTTGACCAAGGCTATTGCGCACGCGCTCGGTCGCTCGTGGGAGCTCGTTCCCTACCGCGGCAGCGATTTCAACGGAATCTTCGACATGCTCGAGGACGACGCAGTCGATTGCATTGCGTCCGGGACGACCGTCACGCCGGAGCGAGCGGCGCGAGCTGACTTCTGTGCTGCGTATTACGTGTCCGGGCAGTCCCTCGCGACCGACACGAAACGCCTGCCGAACGTGCACGGCATCGATGATCTAGCCGGCCTCACAATCGGTGTTCAGCAAGGCAACACCAGCCAACCGATCGCAAACGAGCTGGTAGCGCGGGGTCGCGCAGGTGCAGTGCGCGTGTACGACTATCACGACATCGGCAAAGCACTCGACGACCTCTCGAACGGCGGCTGCGACGCCGTCATGAAGCTTGCCCCAGTGCTCACCTGGTTGGTTCGCGATCGACCGACGCTCGACGTCGTGCAACGCGGTATCTCCCGCGAGGAGATCGCGATCGCCGTTCGGAAGGGAAACGCCGAACTGCGTGGGCAGATCGACACCGCACAGCAGAGCCTCACGGCCGACGGTACCCTCGGCCGCCTGGTTGCGACGTGGCTGGAGGCGACCCACGCCGCACGCTGACCGCGGGCCACGCGACGACACGGTCTGCGTAGTCGGCGCTCAGCCACCTGTCCCAGAAGAACCCTCGCCGCGGGGCACCATATAGGCAACGGACCGGGTCGTCGGACCATGCGACTGACATGTCGCGAAGTTACTGGTGCCGCTCTCGTTTGGCGCTGCATTCGGGCGGGTACAGCGAGTGCGTGCAGCAACCTCGGTCCGACGCAGACCTGAAACCGTCAAGCGATGAAAAGGGCGACACCGACGGCGGGACGGACTTCATTTCACCCGACCCGGAAGACACCGAGGACGACTCGGAGTCTCGGGCATCAGGCGCCGACGCCGACCCGTGACCTGACAGGAGTCATCTTCATCACATCGATACACGAGCACGTGTAACTCGAGCAGCCGGGGGTATCCGAAGATTGTGACGAATATCGACAGCAGGGAGCGGATAGCCGCGCGACCCTTGACCATGACGGTGCACTCGGCCGACGCACGCGAGATCGCTACTGTGCGACGCGAATTGGTCGAGTGGCTTGCAGGCACACCGCTCTCGGACGAGCGCGCGAGCGACGTCGCACTAGCCTGCTACGAGGCGATGGCGAACGTCGTCGAGCACGCGTACGCCTCAGGCATGGCGCGGTCGTTCGAGCTGTCCGCCGCGCATCATCGACTTGCCGGCCGAATCGCTGTCACGATCACCGATCATGGCACCTGGCGCACACCCGATTCCGATCCAGGGTTTCGCGGTCACGGTATGACGCTCCTCGCGGCACTGAGTGATCACGCGGACGTCCTGACCGACAAGAACGGTACGGTCGTCCACCTGAGCTGGGAGTTGCGGTCGCCGCACAACGCAGGCGCTCGATGTACGGGCAGCCTGCACTCGGTGCGCTGAACAGCCTAATAATTCTCGTGCAGGTCCTCTTCCAGATCGTCCTGCTCTTCGACCGTCCGGTCCTCCGCATCGATGACTTCGTCACGCGCGTCGCTCGTAGCGTGAATGAGCTCGTCCAGCTTCAGCAGAACGGCATTCGTCTGCTGATTCGTCGTGTGCTGAATCAGAAAGAGCATGAGCAGGCTGACGATTGCGCCCAGCGAATGAACCAGCACCTGCCAGCTGTGGGGAAACCGGAACACGGCACCCACTAGCAGAATCAAGAAGACTACGAGTGCCACCGCTGCGCTCGCGTATATCGATCCCGCCCAGTTCGTCACGGCATGCACCGCGTTCGACGTGACTTTGTGCATTGGGCCTGGCGAGTCGCCATCCGAGTCCGCAGAGGATCCGTCTTCGCGCGTGTGAGTTTTTGCTGACATATCGACCGATCCTGAATCGTGCAAATCGTGCAGGGTGCACACCGGATACCCAGCAGGTCTGCATTTCAAGCACGCATCGCAACAGGCGGAGTCGACATCGACTCCGCCCGTTGCTGGAGGACTATGCAGTTGTATTTAGATCTCGATTACTTGCGATCAGCTGCGAAACGCGTCCTTCACCTTTTCGCCGGCATCTTTCAGGTTCGCCTTGGTCTGATCGGTCTTGCCTTCGTTCTCCTGCTGGCGGTCGCCGGTTACCTGCCCCAGCTTTTCCTTCGCCTGGCCGAGAAGATCGTCTGCTTTGTTCTTCGCCTTGTCGGTACCACTCACCGGTGGTCCTCCTCGTCGTCGATCGGTCCCCATGGGGGCTTGTCCAGTGGTTACCCGATGGGCCGAGTCGGCAAACACCGTTTCGACAGGGCACGGTTCGCAGGCATGATCGTCCTCGCACATGGGTATTCGCTGGCCATGATGAACACGGCGCCGCGCGAGATGCTTGTGGTGGTACCCGCCCATAACGAAGAGCGACTACTGCCCGGGTGCCTCGCATCGATCGACCGAGCGCGTCGCGCCGTACCGGTACCGGTGACCGTGACCGTCGTACTCGATGCCTGCACGGACGATTCCGCCGCATACACCGGGCTCGCAGACAACGTCGTGGTCATCCATTCCGCGAATGTCGGCGCCGCGCGAGCGGCCGGGTTCGCCCGTGCACGAACGGATTCCGAGTCCTGGTTCGTGTGCACGGACGCGGACAGTATCGTCACCGATTCCTGGCTATTGCAACAATGGCAGCACGCAGCGCGCGGCGCTCGCGTGCTGTGCGGCACCGTGGCTGTCGACGACTGGGCGCACCTCGGCGCCGCCGCACGCGAACGGCACGAATCGGGATACTCGCACCGCGCCGACCACGGCCACATTCACGGTGCGAATATCGGTTTTCGGTCCGAGGACTATTGGGCGGTAGGCGGATTCGCTGCGTTGGAAACGGGCGAAGACGTCGATCTGGTGCGCAGATTCGTCGCACACGACATCCCAGTGACGTGGGCCGGGAACAATCCGGTCACGACGTCGAGTCGACTGATCGGCCGCGCACGCGGCGGTTTTGCCGACCACCTGCGGGAGCTCGCGTCGTGAAATCGATGGCAGATCGGCTGCGCGCACTTGTGCAGTCCGGGGGCTTGAACCTACCCCTACCCGGCGCTGGTGATACGCGGGCACGTTGGCACGCGCTCAGCGAGATCAGCAGGAGCAACGCGGTCTTGGGCCGGCTCGCCGAGGCGCATTGCGATGCACTGGCCATCCTGGACGAACTGGGTGGTCCCGCAAGCCAACCCGGTCGCATCTGGGGTGTTTGGGCAGCGGAGCCGCCGGTGCCCGTTGTGGATGCCACCGAGACGTCGGAGGGCTGGGTATTGAACGGTGTCAAGCCGTGGTGCTCGGGGGCGTCCAGCTGCACCGACGCGCTGATCACCGCGCGAACTCCGGTTGGCAGGGCCTTGTTTGCAGTCGACCTCGGGAAGCCGTGGGCGAAACCGCTCGCCAACACCTGGCACGCCGTCGGCATGGCCGAAAGCGACTCCGGCGCTGTCGAATTCACCGACGCGGATGCGACGCTCGTCGGCTCGCCCGGCGCCTATATCGATCGCCCTGGATTCTGGCACGGCGCGATCGGCGTTGCCGCATGCTGGTTCGGCGGCGCCTGCGGGGTGGCTGACATCCTCCACCGGCACGTTCGGGCGGGCCGTGGCGACGAACACACTGCCGCGCATCTTGGGGCCGTAGCAGCCCTGCTCCATACGGCGCGCGCAAGCCTCGACACCGCCGCGGACGCGATCGATGCAGATCCGGCCGACCGGCTCGGCACGAGCCGAATCCGGGCTCGCTCGGTTCGTGCGGTCGTCGAGATGTCGGCCACCGGCGTTCTCGATCGAGTGGGTCGAGCACTGGGTGCGGCACCGCTGTGCAGCGATCCCGCCCACGCGCAGCGCGTCGCCGATCTGACCGTCTACCTGCGCCAGAGCCATGCCGAGCGCGATCTTGCCGAACTCGGCCACGACCTCGAAGGATCGGAGCACCCGTGGTAATCCAGCCTCTCGCAGAAACACCTGTGGCGGCTCCCGGAACACCGGAAGCAGCGTGGCAACGCTGGGGCGTCACATTCCCGACGTTTTCACTGCTCGGCTGCCGGCGGCTCGTCGTCGTCGCGCCCCATCCCGACGACGAGATCCTCGGCCTGGGCGGCACGATGGCGATCGCGGCGGCGTCGGGAATACGGGTCGATGTAGTTGCCGTGACGGACGGAGAAGCGTCACACGGCGGTTCGACGACTGTCACACCGGCGGACCTCGCGACGCGACGGCCGGCCGAATCTCTTGCAGCGCTAGCGGAATTGGGCGTGCCACCCCGTATCACGCGGCTTGGCATCCACGACGGAGCGGTCGCCGACCACGAGCCCGAACTTGCCTCGCAGCTCGCCGAGATCATTGCTGACGATCCCGCAGGGACGTGGTGCGCCGCCCCGTGGCGAAACGACGGCCATCCCGATCACGACGCCACCGGCAGAGCGTGCGCCCTCGCCTTACGGGATACACGTGTGCGCCTCGTGGAGTATCCGGTCTGGATGTGGCACTGGGCCGCACCCGGTGACGCGAGCGTGCCGTGGTCGGCCGCACGATCGGTCCGGCTGCCGAACGGGATCGCGCGGGCGAAGCGCGATGCCGTCGCCCGGTTTGCAAGTCAACTCGCGGCTCCCGACACTGAGCCGGATTTCGCGCCCATTCTGCCTCAGCACGTCCTGGCCCGACTGCTGCGCGCGACCGAGACCGTATTCGTATGAGCCCAGAATCCTTGCCACCCGGTTACTTCGAGAAGCTCTACGCCGACAATTCCGATCCGTGGCAGTTCGAAACGCGCTGGTACGAACAACGCAAGTACGCACTGACGTTGGCTGCGTTACCGCGACGACAGTACCGCCGAGCGTTGGAACCGGGCTGCTCCAACGGCGTACTGTCCCAGCAACTCGCCGGCAGGTGCGATCGCCTCGTTGCAACAGACGTCGTCGAGTCCGCGCTGGCCCGGGCTCGCGAACGAGTTGCCGGCACCGGAGTCGAATGCCGAAATTGGGCGCTCGGATCCGAATGGACGCTGGGCACGTTCGATCTGATCGTGCTCAGTGAGGTCTGCTACTACCTCGATGCCGAATCCCTGGTGCGGGCTATGCAGGCCGTCACTGCCAATCTCGCGGACGGCGGCACCCTGCTCAGCGTCCACTGGCGCCACCCTGTCGCGGAATATCCGCTGTCCGGGGACGCAGTCCACGCAATCCTCTGCGCCACCCCGGGCCTCACCAGGGTCGGCGGTTACATCGACCCCGACATGCGTATCGACGTGCACACCACGATCGGTAGCTGGGCGTCTGTCGCAGCAGAGGAAGGACTGGACGGTGCCGATGTCAGCGCCGACGGAGCTTCCCGCGACGACCAGCTGCGCAACCGCTAAAGCCTCGAGAGCAGTTCGGCTTTCTTTGTCGAGTACTCCTCGTCGGTCAGTATGCCGCGGGCGTGCAGACCTGCGAGCGCCTCGATCGCGGTGACGATCGACTCGGACGAATCCGAATGCGATCCACCGCCCTCCCTCGTTGTTTGCGCCGGGGCAGGGGCTGGTGCGGGGGGCGGGGACGGTTGATTCGCCTGCGTGAGCTCACGTAGGTCGGCGACGCCGAACGTGCCCGCCTGGCTGGAGAACCGAAGACTTGCGGCTCCGCTGCCCTGCTGTTGCGACACCCCGCCGATAGCGTGGTCGAGCGTGTCGTACACATGCACCTCACCGTCGGCCATCACGGCGAGACGCCGGACATGTGGGAAGTATGCGTATCGAGTGTCGTTCTGGCCGCCACTCGAGCTGGGCGCGCCGAGCTCCGGCGGCCACCAGGCGCGCCCGGATCCCTGTGCTCCAGTCCTCGAAGCCTGCGGGACCGTTTCCCAAAGCTGCGACAGTTCACGGCACAGCGCGTCGACCCGCGCCTTCAGTGCATGATCGAACATGTTGCCGACCATCGTCATTCCGCCGAGCATCCACTGCCCGCTGCCCCCGAGTTCGGCGATCGAGAACTGGGCCATCCGGCCGCCGCCGCGCGCGACCGCCGCGAAAAGCTCGTCGACCGCGCCGCGTGACAGGGCGAATCGTGCCGCCGCAGCATCGAGGGCGGTGTCGATCTCCGGAGTGAATCGCTCGTCCACGGAAAGCACTCTCCTTGATATCGTTTGCCCGGCCAGTTGCTCTGGGGCCGTTCGGTATTACCCCAGCATGCCCGGAATTACACCTGCCGTCGACGCGGCCGAGGGTTCCCAATAGTTGATCATCGATCTACCATCGAGAGATCCTCTCAGCGCATCTGAGCGACCGCATTTCCCGAACCGAGGACCGATTATGTCCAGGTACACGAAAACGATCACCGCCCTTGTCTTCACCGCGTCCCTGTGCGGGCTAGGTACAGCGACCGCAGGGGCCGACCCGGAATGGCTTCCGGAGCCGACCCCTGTCATCAATGTCGGGTCCTCGAACATCGGGTTGTGTGCCTACATACCGATCTGGCCGTGGCCCGTCACGACTATCTCGGTCTGCATTTGACGCCCATCGGCCGTCTGACGCTCATCGGGCAAATTGCTTCGTCAGAAATCGCGTGATCGCGTCTCGCAGTTCGACGCTTCGCGGCACCGCACCCGACATCCAGTAGACGCCGTGGACCAGGCCGTCGAACCGGATCGCTTCGGTCTCGACGCCCCCTGCCGCCAGCTTCGTCGCATACGCTTCGGCTTCGTCGCGGCTCACTTCGTACTGGGTGGAGAGCACCAGTGCAGGGGGAAGACCGGAGAGCGTTTTGGCCCTGGCCGGCACGGCCAATGAATTATCGAGATCGGCGGGGCCGGTCAGGTACTGGTCCCAGAACCAGTCCAGCGCAGCTGCAGTGATGATGTAGCCCGAGCCGCACTCGATGCGCGACGGTAGCTTCGCGGTCGGGTCCACAACCGGATACACCAGGACTTGGGCAACAAGGTCAGGACCGCCCTCATCGCGAGCACGCTGGGCCGTGACGGCGGCGAGACCGCCGCCTGCACTGTCACCCATGACGGCAATCCGGGCGGGGTCGCCCCCGAAGTCGGCAGCATGTGCCGCAACCCATTTCAATGCCGCAAAGGTGTCATCGGTTGCGGCGGGAAACTTGTGCTCCGGTGCGAGCCGGTAACTCACAGCGACAACGATCGCTCCCACATCGTTGGCCAGCGCCCGTACCGGTTCGTCGGCCACAGCGAGACCACCACCGACAAACCCGCCACCGTGGAAATACACGACCACGGGAAGAGGTGCATCTGCATCAGGGACGTAGATCCGCAATTGTTGCGGCCCAGCGGGTCCCGGGTATGCGCTTTCGATCACCTTCGCTACCTCGCGCGGCGGCATCTGCAGTCCGGTGAAGGTCTCGACGATCGCTCGCGTTGCATCAACCCCCACGAGTTCGAAGGACTGCATGCCCTGCGCGCCCAAGCCGGCCAAGAGGGACTGGACATCTGTATCCAAAGACATTTCGGTTTCCTCAGATCGCTGGAACGGTTGCCGGCGTCAGGACGAAGCCGTCGTATCCATTGGCGACGACGTCGTCACAGATCGCCCGATACGCCGGTGCACCACCGAGATACAACATGCATATGCGTGGCTTGCCCGGAACATTGGCTCCCATGTACCAGGAATCGGTGCCGGGAAGCAGTGTCTGCGAGGAGATTTCGAGTGCTCCCTCGACCCAAGCGTCTTCCGCTTCAAGGGTTGGCTCGATGATATCGAGGTCACCGTCGCGTAGGTATGCGATTGCGTCGCCGATGAAGTCGACGTGGTCCTCGATCGCAAGCGGCATGTTGTAGAGCACCGACGGGCTCTGCGGACCGGTCACGATGAACAGGTTCGGGAACCCGTTCACGGTGAGGCCCAGATAGGTGCGAGGTCCGTACGCCCACTTGTCCGACAGCTTCAGTCCGCCACGACCGACGATGCCGAGCTTGAGCAGCGGACCGGTCATGGCGTCGAAGCCGGTGGCAAGGATGATGACGTCGAACTCGTACTCCGCGTCGGCGGTACGCACGCCGGTCTCGGTGATCGCTTCGATCGGTGCCTTCTTGATGTCGACCAGACTGACGTTGTCCCGATTGAACGCCTCGTAGTAGTCCGTCTCGAGCGGTGGCCGCTTGGTGCCGTACGGATAGTCCTTGGGCGCAAGCAGTTCCGCGACGGCCGGATCGCTGACGCGCTCGTGAATCCGCTCGCGGATGTAGCAGGCGATCGTGTCGTTCGCCTGCTTGTCGAACAGGATGTCCTGGAAGCTGTCGATGAACAGCCGGAATCCACCCGCGTTCCAGCGCGCGTCGAACGTTGCCCTGCGCTCCTCGGCAGAAACGGCGAGAGCGGAGGGCTGCACCTGTGAGTACGGGACGCCGAGAAAGTGATTGCGGGAGGCATCGCGGACCGCGCTGTAGTCGGCCTTCACGGCCGCGACCTCGTCGGCATCGGCAGGGCCGTTGCCGATCGGCGTCGCGTAGTTCGGAGTCCGTTGGAAGACCGTCAGCTGACCTGCGGTCTTGGCGACTTCGGAGATCGCTTGGATGCCGCTGGAACCGGTGCCGATGACGGCGACCCGTTTGCCCGAGAAGTCGACGTTCTCCTCGCGCCAATTCCCGGTCAGGAAGACCTTGCCCCTGAACGAATCGACGCCGTCGAACTCCGGTGTCTTCGGGACCGAAAGGTTGCCGGCGCCGGAGATGACGTACTTGGCGGTGACCGTCTCCCCCGCTTCGGTGCCAACCCGCCACATGCTGTCGGCGTCGTCCCAGACCATCGAGTCGACCCTGGTGTCGAACTGGATGTCGCGGCGCAGGTCGAAGCGGTCGGCCACGTGTTCGAGGTAGCGCAGGATTTCCGGTTGGGCGGCGAAACGCTCACTCCAGACCCATTCTTGCTGCAGCTGGTCGTCGAAAGAGTACGAGTAGTGCACGCTCTCGATATCGCAGCGCGCGCCCGGGTAGCGATTCCAATACCAGGTACCGCCGACGCCGTCAGCGGCCTCGAAGACGCGGACCGACATTCCCATCCGGTCGCGGAACTTGTGCAACGCATACAGGCCGGCGAATCCGGCGCCGATCACAACGGCGTCGTAGTCGGTGACGGCTGTCGAGGTGCTTGGCTGTTCGATGGTGGCAGTCATGTGCGGTCCTTCCGAGGCGGGGGCATCTGGTGCTGCCATCAAGACTCTGTGTTTCCGCTCCGAAAAAAGTGGGGCAGATCACCCCATCGGGTACCCCATTTTCAGGAGCGGGAAGGATTCCCAGCGATCCACGAGGCGATTTGCGTACGCGAAGTGAAGTCGAGCTTTGCCAGCACGCGCTCCACGTGGCCGTCGACGGTCCGCGGTGAGATCACGAGCGCCTCGGCGACTGCCCTGTTGCTCATGCCCTTGGCGATCAGTTCCGCAATCTCCTGTTCGCGCTTCGTCAGAACCGGCCTGGCATCCGGGCGTGCGGCAGCTGCGTGGACGTCCAGGGCGAGGTCTAGGGCCGCGTCCTTCGTCAGGTCGGCGTGCTTCGCGATAGTGTCGTCGACCCGCTTGCGGCCCAAAGCTTTTACGACAAGTGCTGCGGATGCCGACGAGTCACGGTGGATGTCGGGACCGAACGCTTCGACAGTGGTACCCAGACCGGTCCAGACTGCCTGCGCGGCGCCGTACAGGTCGGCTGCACGATCGAAATTCCGGCTCGCCTCGATCCACGAGAGGAGCTCGATGGTCAGCGCAACGCAGATGCTGTCCTTGAAGGACCGTTGCACAGCAAGGGCGGCTCGGGCATCTTTTTCTGCGCCCGCGGCATCCGCGAGGTGCCACCGGGCGACGCCGCTGATCCACAGCGTGTACGCGTACGCCCAGAGTTCACCGTCCTTCTGGCTCAGCGCAAGCGCGCTTCGACACGTGCCCAGGGCGTCGTCATGGCGTCCGTTGTAGGTCTGGGCCATCGCAAGCTGAAACGCGGTCGTGAGTTCGGAAGCCCTGTCGCCCACGCTGACGAAGCCCGCGATCGCCTGCTCGAACGAGACGATCGCGGCCGCGGTGTCACCCGAAAACAGGTGATGGATGGCGATCCATTGGGCGGAGTGCGACGCCAATCGGCCGTCGCCGCGAGCGCGCGCGAAATCGCTACACTCGACCAGCCAGTGCTGGGCCGGATCGCGGTCGCCCTGAATGAGCGCTACCCATGCCGCGACCCACAACGCCTCACCACGGTGCGGTCCAGGTTCGCGTAACGCATCGAGAACCTGTTCGAGCACGCGCCGCCCGTCGCTCAGGAAGCCGCCGGCGATCCAGTGGTAGCGCAGGTCAACCGCAAGTTCAGCACCCGCGCCCAACTCCCCGGGGGTGGTAACAGACCACTCCAGGGCCGACATGAGATTCGGATGATCGCGCTTCATCGCGGCAAGAGCAGTCGCCTGCCCGCGTCCACACCACTGTGCGACCATCTGCTTCGCGTTGTTGCGATAGTGGTCGCGATGACGCGTCCGCACTGTCGACCGCTCTCCCGATTCCGCCAGCAATTCGGCCCCGTACTCACGGACCGTCATCAGTTGGCGAAAACGCACGGTTTCGCCGTCGCGATCGATCACGAGAATCGACTTCGCGACGAGCCTGTCCAGCACATCGATCACGTCGTCCCGGTTCAGCTCCCCGAATCCACAGACCTGCTCGGCCGCATCGAGATCGAGGCTGCCGGTGAACACCGAAAGCCTTGCCCACAACAGTTTCTCGGCATCTGTGCAGAGCTCGTAACTCCAGTCGATCAGCGCTCGCAACGTCTGCTGCCGGGGTAACGCGACCCGGTTGCCGCCGGTCAAAAGCTGGAACCGGCGGTCGAGGCGGGCAACGATCTGGGTGACCGACAGTGCGCGCAGCCGAGTCGTCGCCAGTTCGATGGCGAGCGGGATGCCGTCGAGCCGATTGCACAGCTGTACAACGGCAACCGAATTCTCTTGCGTCACAGCAAAGTCCGGCGTGATGTCGCGGGCACGATCGATAAAAAGCCGAACTGCTTCGAATCTGTCGATGCTTTCGGGGCTGTGCACGATATCGGGCGGAGGAGTCGTCAACGGCGGGACTGTGCACGAGTGCTCACCTGCGATCCCGAGCGGTTCACGGCTGGTCGCAAGGATTCGCAGCCCAGGTGCGTGCGCGAGCAACTCGTCTACGAGTGCCGCGACCGGCGCGAGCATGTGTTCACAATTGTCGAGAACTATGAGCAGCTGGCGTTCGCGCAAGTAGTCCGTGAGCTTTCGGATCGGTGCACGGTTGGACTGATCGGGCACGGCAAGCGTCGACACCACAGCCGAGGTCAGGCTGGATTCGTCCTCGACACTTGCCAATTCGACGATCCACGTGCCGTCGCGAAATGCCCGCCGCGCCCGTTCGGCAAGTTCGTAGGCAAGCCGCGTCTTGCCTACTCCGCCCGGACCGGTCAGCGTGACCAGGCGAGACTCCCCCATCGCACTCTTGGCGTCAGCGAGTTCGCGGCGGCGGCCCACGAAGCTCGTGATCACCGCATGCCGCCTCGGGCGGTCCGGATCGCTTTCGGCCATGTGGCCTCTCGACGTGGTGCGTTCGGTCTTTTCGGTTCACTCTCCCACGTCAGCGCCGTGCAGGGCACCGAGAAGGATCTTGCGAAGTCGGTCGTCGGTAACTGTCCGCTGACCCGGATATGCACCGGCCGATACCTGGCCGATGACGTCGTTCAGGTCGCCTTCTCGGAGTCCGAGTTGCGCCAGCGATCGGGGCACACCGAGTCGCCGTGCGAGCGCGGCGAAACCATGTGCGGGAGGTGCTCCGAGTGCGCGTTCCAACGCCGCGGCCGCCTCGGGCTCCGTCTCGAGCATGAAGGCCGCGACATGCGGTAACACGACGGCGTGCGTCGCTGCGTGCGGAAGATCGAAGGTGCCCCCCAAGACGTGACACAGCTTGTGGTGCAGTCCCATCGTGGTGGCGCCGAGACAGGCACCGCAGAGCCATGCGCCACGGAGTGCGGCTGCGCGGGCGGCAATATCGCCTGGGTTCGAGACGACCCGGGGCAGAGCTTGCGCGAGAGAGCGCACACCTTCTTCCGCCATGAGCGAAGTGATCGGCGAGCGGTCCGGCGCGTAGAGCGCTTCCATCGCATGTGCCATTGCGTTGAGGCCGCTCGTCGCGGAAACCTCCTGCGACAGGCCGATCGTCAGCTCTGGGTCGTAGACAACGCTGTGCGGCAGCACTTTCCGGTCACGACCCGTCGTCTTGCGACCGTCTGCTGTCATTCCCCAGACCGGTGTCATTTCCGAACCGGCGTAAGTCGTAGGCACTGCGACGATCGGCAGACCAGTTTCCAGGGCGATGGCTTTGCCGAGCCCGATCGTCGATCCGCCACCGATCGCGACACAACTGTCGGCGCCGGCATCGGTGGCTGCCTGCGTTGCCGCGCGCGCAGTGGCAGCGGGCACATGCATTTTCGCGCCGCTGAACACTCCCACCGATCGTGAACCCAGGAGGTCAGCAGCACGGTCACCGAGCCCACGATGTCCCGGTGTGCTCAGTACGAGCACTTTGCCGAGACCGAGGTGCTCGAGTTCGTCGGCGAGTCGTCCGATTGCGCCCACCTCGAACACGACCCGCATGGGCAGTGCCTCGTAGGTGAACTTTTCGGTCACTGATCGACCTTGGCCAGGACGATGTCGAACTCCGCGTGCCTGCGGTCGCCGTCCGCCACGAACTCGGTGATCAGGCTTTTCTTCACCGCGAAGACGGCGTCGCTGTCGATGTACGGGCTGTCCGCGACGAACACGTGAGTGGTCACCGGCTCGTAGCCCTCCGCCTGCGCGATGAAGTGAATGTGGGCGGGCCGGTACGGGTGCCGGTTCGTCGCATTCAACAGTCGGCCGACCGGTCCGTCGGTCGGTATCGGGTAGTGGCTGGGCACCACCGTGCGGAAGTGGAATCGTCCATTCTCGTCGGTGCGGAAGACTCCGCGACCGTTGCCCGCAGGTTGCGTATCGGGCTGCTGCACGTCGTAGAAACCGTCTTCGTTGCATTGCCAGACATCGACTTCCGCGTCTCGCAACGGGACACCGTCGAGGCCCGTGACCGTTCCGGAGACGGTACAGGGCGTGCCGGTGCCGATCTCGTCGATGGTTTCGCCGAGCGCGCGACTCGGCGATTCGGTCATGTGAAATGGGCCGAGCACGGTCGCTTCGGTTCCGCCCACTTCGGTGCCGTTGATGGTCTCCACGAGCATCGATACACCGAGCACGTCGGACAGCAGGACGAATTCCTGCCGCGTGTCGTCGCAGGTGTGGCCGACCTCGGTGAGGAACTCGATGGCGTGCTCCCACTCTTGGCGGCTCGGCTTCGTCTCTTTGACGAATGCGTGCAGATGCGTGGTCAGGCTCGTAAGTATTTCGCGCAGGCGCGGATCGGGCGTCGCGTCGAAGCTGGCAACTACCGCGGCGGTGGCACTTTCCTCGGTGAAGTCCATGATCCCTCCCTTTGTATCAGCGCTACCTACGCGGCACGGACAGCGACCTCGATGATCGGCGCACCAGTTGCGGCACGAACCTCATCGACGGAAATTCCGGGCGCCGTTTCGACGAGTCGCAGCCCATCGGGGGTTACGTCGAGGACCGCCATGTCGGTGATGATCCTTTGCACGCAGCCCAATCCGGTCAGCGGCAGGGTGCACTCGGCGAGAATCTTCGGCTCACCCTTCTTCGACACGTGTTCCATCATCACGATGACGCGACGGGCGCCGTGGACGAGGTCCATCGCGCCGCCCATGCCCTTGACCATATGGCCGGGAATCATCCAGTTCGCGAGATCGCCACGGGCGCTCACCTGCATTGCGCCGAGCACCGCGACGTCGACGTGGCCGCCACGAATCATCCCGAAAGACTGTGCGGAATCGAAGTACGACGCACCCGGCAGGACTGTGATGGTCTCCTTGCCGGCGTTGATCAACTCGGGATCCAATTCGTCTTCGGTGGGATAGGGCCCGACCCCGAGCACCCCGTTCTCCGAGTGCAACACAACGGTGATGTCCGGCGAGAGATAGTTCGGTACGAGCGTGGGCATCCCGATGCCGAGGTTGACGTACTGGCCGTCTTCGAGTTCCTGTGCGACGCGCGCCGCCATCAGTTCGCGGGTGAGTTTCATGCCCTGACCGTCCTCTTCTCGATGCCGACTGCCACCTTGCCGACGTGGACCACGCGCTGCACATGGATGCCCGGGATGTGCACCTCGTCCGGGTCGATCTCGCCGGGCTCGACGAGGTGCTCGACCTGCGCGATCGTGATACGTCCCGCGGTGGCGGCAGGCGGATTGAAATTCTTGGCACTGCGGCGGAAGACGAGGTTGCCGTGCCGGTCACCCTTCCACGCATGGACGAGCGCGTAGTCGGTGACGATGCCGCGCTCCATGACATACGTGACGCCGTCGAACTGTCGCGTTTCCTTGGGCGCGGTCGCCACGGCGATGCCGCCCTGACCGTCGTAGCGCAGCGGCAGCCCGCCGTCGGCAACCTGGGTGCCGACGCCCGCCGGTGTGAAGAAGGCCGGGATGCCGGCACCGCCGGCCCGCATGCGCTCTGCGAGGGTGCCCTGCGGGGTGAGTTCGACCTCGAGTTCGCCGGAAAGATACTGCCTCGCGAACTCTTTGTTCTCCCCGACGTACGAGCTGACCGTGCGCCGGATCCGGCGTGCCGCCAGCAGGACGCCCAGGCCGAAACCTGCTGTCCCGCAGTTATTACTGACAACTTCGAGATCGGTCGCGCCCTGCTCGAGGAGCGCGCCGATCAGAACCTCGGGAACGCCGACCAGGCCGAAGCCGCCGACAGCGAGCGACGCGCCGTCGGGGATGTCGGCGACCGCCTCGGCTGCGGAAGAAATGACCTTGTCCATCATGTCGACCAGCATAGCGCGGGGCGTGCGTATTGTGAACCCACGTTCGTATCGCGAACATTCTTCTTGATTGGGTGAGCGAGCTGTGGCTATGATGTTCGCATTGCGGAAGCATGTCCATATGACGAACATGGGGTCGAGATAGTGGTTGAGCTCGCTTACCAATTGACGGGTCCGCGGCCGGATGCGCCCACGGTCGTCCTGCTCGGCTCGCTGGGTTCGGACCGGTCGATGTGGGATCCACAGGTCAGCACACTTGCCGCCGCGTACAACGTGCTGGCCGTCGACGTCCGCGGACACGGCGAATCACCGGTCCCTACAGGCAGTTACACAGTTTCAGCGCTCGCCGGCGATGTGCTCGAACTGCTGGACCGGCTAGGCCTGGAAGCGGTGCACGTTGTAGGACTGTCACTCGGTGGAGCGATCGCACAGCACCTGGCCGCATCGGCTCCGCATCGCGTCCGGACACTTACCCTCCTGTGCACCGCGGCGAAGTTCGGCGAACCCGCGGGCTGGCTCGAACGGGCCGCCTTCGTGCGCGAGCAGGGCACGGCCGCCCTCGCCGGAGCGGTCGTCGCACGGTGGTTCAGCCCGGCGTTTGCCGATGAGGACGTCGTCGCACGGTCGCTTGCCATGGTCGCCGGAACACCGGACGAGGGCTACGCACGTTGCTGCGAAGCGCTCGCGAGCTGGGACGGACGGGAGGCCCTCGGGCGCATCGCCGCACCCACTCTGGTGATAGCCGGCGCCCAGGATCCCGCGACCCCGCCTGCCACTCTCGCCGCGATTGCCGACGGCGTGGCCGGTGCCACGCTGCACGTTCTCGATCCCGGGGCCCACCTTGTGAACGTCGAACAGCAGGATGTGGTGTCGAAGCTGATTGCCGAGCACATCAGTGCCGAAAACATCGAGGGGCCATGACAGAACCGACACCCGATTACGTCCAGTCACTTGCTCGCGGGCTCGCAGTGATAAGGGCGTTCGACGCCGAACATCCCCGCCAAACGTTGAGCGATGTCGCCAAAGCGACAGACCTCACGCGCGCGACAGCTCGGCGATTTCTGTTGACGCTGACCGAACTCGGCTACGTCCGTGCGGATGGCACCATGTTCTCGTTGACGCCGCGCGTCCTCGAACTCGGCTACAGCTACCTCTCCAGCCTGAGCTTGCCCGAGGTGGCTGGTCCGCATCTGGAAGCGTTGGCCAAGCAGGTCCACGAGTCGGCTTCGGTGTCGATCCTGGACGGCACCGACATCGTTTACGTCGCACGCGTCCCGGTCAGCCGGATCATGACCGTTTCCATAACGATCGGCACCCGGTTCCCGGCATTCGCGACATCGATGGGACGAGTACTGCTCGCCGGCCTCTCCCCTGCCGACCTCGACGACTACCTGGCGAAGGTCGAGCTCAAACCCTTGACCGGCAGGACTATTGCGAGCGTCGATGCTCTCCGCGAGGAACTTGCCCGCGTCCGGAACAGCGGGTTCTGCGTCGTCGATTCGGAGCTCGAAGAGGGCCTTCGATCGCTCGCCGCGCCGGTTCGTGATCAGACCGGCGCAGTCGTCGCCGCAGCGAATATCTCCACCCAGTCCGCGCGCTACACCGCCGCGGCAATTCGGAAGGAGCTGCTCCCCGCGCTCCTGGCGACCGCCGAGGCGATCCGCCTCGACCTCGCACGTGTCAACACCCAACCCTGAGGAAAATCCATGCCCGACGCCGTCATCTGCGAACCGCTACGAACGCCCGTCGGGCGGTTCGGAGGTGTGTTCAAGGACGTTCCCGCCGACGTTCTTGTCGCAACTGTTATCACGGAGCTGGTGTCCCGCACCGGAATCGACGGTTCGCTGATCGACGACGTCATCCTCGGCCAGGGCTCACCGAACGGGGAGGCTCCTGCGATCGGCCGGGTCGCGGCGCTGAATGCCGGCCTGGGCGTCTCGGTTCCGGGGATGCAGGTCGATCGACGATGTGGTGCCGGCCTGCAAGCAGTGGTGCAGGCGTGCATGCAGGTCGCGACCGGAGCCAGCGATCTCGTGCTGGCCGGCGGGGTCGAGTCCATGAGTCAGGTCGAGTTCTATGCGACCGGAATGCGGTGGGGCGTAAAGGGCGAAGGGGTGTCCTTGATGGACCGCCTCGCGCGAGCACGCGCCACCGCCGGCGGTCGTGACTTCCCGGTGCCCGGCGGGATGATCGAGACCGCCGAGAATCTGCGAGCCGAGTTCTCGATAAGTCGCGCGGACCAGGATGCATTGGCTGTCCAATCCCATAAGCGCGCGGTTGCAGCGCAGCGGTCGGGAGTGTTTGCCGAGGAGATCGTGGGAGTCCCCGTTCCCCAGCGCAAATCGGCTCCCGTCGTCGTCGATACAGACGAACATCCGCGGGCCGATACGACTTTGGAGTCTTTGGCCAAGCTGCGGGCTGTGCGGTCGTCGATCGATCCGGAATCCACTGTCACCGCGGGCAATGCGAGTGGCCAGAACGACGGTGCGGCGGTGTGCATCGTGACAACACCCGAGAAGGCCCGCGCGTTGGGCCTGCGTCCGCTGGCTCGACTGGCGTCCTGGGCCGTCGCGGGGGTGCCGCCCCGGACCATGGGGATCGGTCCGGTGCCGGCCTGCGAGCGTGCCCTCGCCCGCCTAGACCTGAAACTCGACGACATGGACGTCATCGAACTGAACGAAGCTTTCGCAGCGCAAACGCTTGCGGTGCTTCGCACCTGGGGCATCGAACCGGACGACCCGCGCTTGAACCCGCACGGCTCCGGAATTTCCCTGGGCCATCCGGTCGGCGCCACCGGTGCCCGGATGCTCGCCACGTTGCTGCGCGAACTGGACCGTCGCGAAGGTCGGTACGGGCTCGAAACCATGTGCATCGGTGGGGGCCAGGGCCTGGCCGCGGTTTTCGAGCGGGTGTAAGGGTCGGCGTGTCGGGTTGGCGCGTCGCCGAAACCCGCCCAGCCGCACCCCTTTTCGGGACTCGCACCTGATTTAGGGCCCAAAACTCGGTGCGGATCCCTAAAGTCGCTGCAACTGAGCAGGTTCGGCGTGTCGGCGTCGGCGCGTCGCCGAAACCCGCCCAGCCGCACCCCTTTTCGGGACCCGCACCTGATTTAGGGCCCAAAACCCGGTGCGGATCCCTAAAGTCGGTGCGACTGAGCGGATTCGGCGTGTCCGGTCGGCGCGTCGCCGATACCCGCCCAGCCACACATCGCTGGACCGGAACCGCACATTCGCGCGGCCCCGGCCCAGTTGCCCGATCAGCGGATCAGCGGTTCTTGAAGTACGAGACGTCGTCGTTGCCGATGAGGTCGGGGACCGTCCAGCCGTCGAGGTCGTACTCGGACAGGCACTGTTCGGCCAGCCCCTTCATCTGCGACACTCCGCCCCGAGCCTGCGCGGCGAACAGCAGTTCCGCCTTGACGTTCTCGTGGTTGCCCGAGTAATTGCGCTCGTACAGCTCGTGCCGGCCACCGAACTCGGAGCCGACCGAATCCCACAGTGCCTTCATGATTTTCACGCGTTCGACTGCCGGCATGCCGTCGGACCCACGAACGTACTTGTCGAGGTACGGCCGGACCTCGGCGCTCTTGAAATCCAAAGAGCTGGAAGGCAGATAGATCAGTCCGGACGCCACGTCCTGCTCGATGATCTCCTTGACGCGCGGGTAGCCCTGAATCATGAACATGCGGTAGGTCAGGCCGTATTCGAGCTTCGGGATGACGGTGTCGCCGATCCACGGCTCGGGGTCGCGCGCCATGGATTCCGACAGCGACCAGAACAGGTTGCGCCAGCCGATGACCTCGCCGACCCGTGTCTGCACACCCCGGAACCCGCCGGACCCGGTTGCGTCCAACGCCTTCATAAGCAGGCCCGCGATGAAGTCGAGCTTGACCGCCAACCGCGTGCAGCCCTGGAAGGTGAAGCGCGGCAGGAAGCCTGACTGCGGGAAGAATGCGTTGATCTTCTCGACGTCGCCGTACATGAAGACGTTTTCCCACGGCACCAGCACTTTGTCGAAGACGAAGATCGTGTCGTTCTCGTCCATCCGCGACGACAGCGGGTAGTCGAACGGGCTACCCATCACTGCAGCGTTCTGCGTGAACGACGAACGGCAGATGAGCTTCACGCCTGGTGCATCCATCGGCACCGTGCAAATGAGCGCGAATTCCTTCTTCTTGATCGGCAGACCGTAGTGCGCGATGAAGTTGTAGTTCGTGATCGCCGACCCCGTCGCAACCACTTTGGCGCCCGACACGATCAGGCCGGCGTCGGTCTCCTTCTCCACCTTCATGAACACGTCGCCGACCTCGTCGGGCGGCAGATTCCGGTCGACCGGCGGGTTGATGATCGCGTGGTTCCAGTACAGAACCTTCTCCTGCGACTCGCGATACCAGCGCTCAGCGTTGTCTTGGAACGGCGAGTAGAGCTCCTTGTTCGCATGCAGCGTTCCGAGGAACGACGCCTTGTAGTCGGGGCTGCGGCCCATCCAGCCGTACGTCATCCGCGCCCACGTGGCGATGGCGTCGCGCTCCTTCAGCAGGTCGTCGGCAGAGTGCGGTGCCTTGAAGAACGGCATCGTGACGCCGCCGTTGCCGGTGTCGGTCGGGCTGGTGACCTTGTCTACGTGCTCACCGGTGTGCATCGAGTCGTACAACCGCGCGGTCATACGAATCGGGTTCCGGAACGCCGGATGTGTCGTGACGTCCTTGACGCGCTCGCCGTGCAACCAGATCTCGCGGTCGTCTTTGAGGGACTCGATGTACTCGTTGCCGGTCATCGGCCGCGTTGCGTAGTTCTTCGGACCGGGAGCCGCGGTGGGAGCGTCTTCGATGATTGTCATGTCGTTCCTTTCGAGTGAATCAAACGGTCTGATGGAGATGCATCGGGGTGAACGAGGTCGTGGCGCCGAACCAGCCGACCTCCGGGTCGTCGCACGACCCGTTCCATGGGACGTGCGCAGATGGCACACCCAGTTCGTGGAATGTGCTGCGGTAGAAGATCAACGGCGGTTTGCCGCTCGAGACGGCATCGACGATTTCGCCGATGAAGATGATGTGGTCGCCGCCGTCGTACTCGGCCCACGGAACACACGAGAACGTTGCGGCAGAACCGCAGATGACGGGCGAGGTCGGTCCGTCTGCCCACAGCGGTTCGGGGACCGACGGCCGCCCGGCGAAATGCATTGCCGTATCGACCTGGTCGGCCGCGAGCACGTTGACCGCGAACGGCGCGCCGCTGAGGTACTTGCACGCCTTCGACTTCTTCGTCATCGTGATCTGGCAGAGTCGCGGTTCCATGGAAATCGCGGTGAACGCCGTGACTGTGGCACCGTGCGAGTTTCCGTCGCCGTTGCGGCACGTGATGACGGTGACGCCGCTGGCGAACTGACCGAAGACGTTCCTGAGTTCGCTGCTTCTCGAGTCGCGCTGACCGGCCATTGCGGGCCTCCCTTCGATAACTGGTGTTGACGAAGGTAGAACCGGCGTACACGTGCGTCGATCCGCTGAACGCGGAGTCGATCCACATTGCGCGGCGGGTTGCGACGCCGGTCACATTGGCACTTGGCAGCTGCGGTAGTTCACACTTGAATGGAGGAACAGTGAACAACGAACCGCGTGCGAAGCCGACCGTCACCGATCCACGGGATTGGGACGAAGCTTCGCATGCCGTTTCCGATGCTTATTTCCCCCACGAACTGCATCCCCTCACCCATTCGACTGCGTCGAATGTCGAAGTCGACAGCATGGCGATCGGGCCGGTTCGCATCGCGCACATAGGGTGGGGTGCCCCGGTCACTGTCGATACTGCCCATCCGGGCGGGTATGCCGTGAACGTTCCCCTTTCGGGACACCTCGAGTCCGTCATCGGGCACAGGGAGTTCGTTGCGACGCCCGATTCCGCGACCATCTATCCCCCGGACACACCGACGTCCATCCGGCGCTGGTCCGAGTCGTGCCGGATCATCGGAGTCCGGTTCGAGCGCGACTACCTGCACCGCGAGATGAACAAGATCCTCGCCGGCAACTCGGTCCCGGTACCCGACCAAGTCGACCTCAGAGGTCCGGCGGGTGCCGGCTGGTTACGGTTGGTGCAGTCGCTGGCCGACCGGTCGACGGGTCCGCAGCACCCGCTTGTGACCGAGCAGCTGTCCGGAGCGCTGACGACGGCATTCGTGCTCGCCGCCGTTCCTGACGAGCCCGGCGCAGCGCGGCCACGCCCCAGAATCGTCAAACGTGTGCTCGACGAAATGCACGACGACCCGGCGCGACCGTGGACCGCTGCCGACATGGCGGAAGTTGCCGGCGTCAGCGTTCGGCGTCTGCAAGAGGGGTTCCGCGAGTACATGGGCGTGAGCCCACGCGACTGCCTTGTCGACATCCGGCTCAGGCGCGTACACGAGGACCTCGTTCGCGGCGACGGGATCTTCACCGTCGCCGACATCGCGATGCGCTGGGGCTTCACGCACACCGGCCGATTCGCAGCCGCCTATCGCCAGAAGTACGGCGAAGCACCCTCGGAAACGTTGCGCGGGTAGCGGACTCACGGTGGTGGTAGCACGACCACCGTTTCGGTTGCCCGCTCGACTGACATACCGTCGACGGTGCGGTGAACTGGGTCGGTTCACACACTCGGAGGGGGATTCGGTGCAGGTATCGGGCAGGGTCGGTGTCGGACCACGTCGCGCGATTGCATTTCTCGTTGCGGCAGCAGTGCTTCTGAGCATCGGATTCGTCGTTGCGCCAGCACCATTCGCAGGGGGTGGCTACGGCACCTTCTACGACAACAGCCCCCTGGTGGATTCCCTCGGTGTGAACTTCGCTGACTATCGGCGCGCAGGTACGGGCATCCCGAGCCCGGGCCTACAGGACATCATCGACTACTGGTCGCGCTATCACGTCGTCAAAGCCCTGCTGGCGACCCTGTTGCTCGGTGTCCTCATTGCGCTGGGAATCCAGCTGTGGGGAAAGTTTCGCGATGCCCGCACAACGACGTCGCTCGTTGCCGGCGGGGTGGCTGTCACCATCCTCGCGGTGGTCGCATTGATCTTGGTGATCGCGAACATTCAGGGTGCGCTCGCACCGTTCGCGTCGCTGTTGCCTCTGGTGCCCGCGGTACAACTCGACGAGGTTGGACGCGCCTTCGCAGACGCCGGCGCCAGCAGCCACGACCCGGTTCTGGCGGCGATCGAAAGCGATTTCGTCCGCTATCACGCGATCCTGGCTGGGATTGCCGCCGTAGCGACAGTCGCGCTGATTGCGGCAAATGTGTTGTTCTGGAGGCTGTTTGCCAACGCCGCGGACAGCCGTATCAGACGCGCATCCGCGGCATTCGGTATTTCGGGCGCCCTCCTCGCCTTGGGTCTGCTCGTCGTGATTGCGGCAAACGTGAGCACAGCAATGGCGCCGTCGGAACCGCTACGGAACTTCTTCGGTGTCACCTAATCGGTGTCGGACAGTGAGAGCGCCAGCTCGCTACGCGAGCGCACGCCGAGCTTCGCGTACACACGCGTGAGGTGGTACTGGACCGTCTTCACCGAGAGGAACAACTCTTCCGCTGCCTCTTTGTTGCTCGCCCCGCGGGCGACCAGACCGGCGACGGCCTGCTCCTGTGGCGTGAGATCGCCGAACGGATCCTCGTTGCGTTTGCGATCGATTCCGCCCGCACGAAGTTCACGATCACAGCGCTCGACATACGACGACGCTCCAAGCGTCACATAGCCGTCTCGAGCCGCGTTCAAGACCGTATCCGCCTCACGGCGTTTGCCCGCTCGCCGCAGGGTCTGGCCATAGGCGAAGTTGATCCGCGCACGGTCGTACGGCAGCGGCAGCGCGGCAATGCTTTCCAACGATCGCTCGAACACCGCCCGGGCTCCGGCAATATCGTTGCGAGCGCCTAGAATTCGGCCACGCACGTAGCCCAGTCGAGCACTCGCCGACCGGTGCCCCCGCTGCTCGGCTCTCGCCTCGTGCGCAGCAAGGAAGCCGTCCGCAGCATCGACCCGACCGCTCATCACGAGCGCGTTCGCGTACACGTCCGGCCATGGCCAAAATCCGGGCTCGTCGATCCCGGCACGCGGCTCGACGCGCGTCAACGGCTCCAGCGCGCGGACTACAGCGGCATAGTCCGCCTTCACTTCGGCACACTGGGCCGTGGCGAGGGCAGCCGGGATGAACATCATCTGGTAGTCGCGGCTGCCTGCGGAGCAGCGCGACAGATGCCGGTCTGCAGTCGGCCAGTCCCCGCGCAGCGCGGCGATCTGCGCGCCGGTCCAATGCACCAGTGGGCGCAGAAGATCCAGCTCGACGTCGTCGAGCGTCCGCGCCGACCGCTCGACCGAAGCGTAGGCCTCGTCCCACGCACCCAACGCGAACTGCGTACGCGCGAGCCACGCACCAGCCCACAGCGAGATTCGCGCCGACCCCTTCCGAAATACGGTCGGAACTGCACTTTCCAACTCGTGGCGAGCCGCGTCGGGATCGTCCAGGGCAAGATCCAGCCAACCCTTGCCCATCTGAAACCGCTGTGTTTGTGCACCCCGTGTTTGCGCACCCCGCGCGGCGCCGAGCTCGGTGTAGGCGGCGCGCGCTTCGACGGTGCGACCCGAAGCCCCCAGCCCCAGCCCCAGGATCGCGGCCGACTCGACGGCAGCGGGACTCCCCGGCTCAGCCAACTCGACGGCACGATTCGTCCAGTCCACCAGATCTGGCCCATGCCAACGACCCAACGCGTCCAGCACCTTCCGCTGGCAGATCAACGCGGCAGTCTCGGGGTCGGCAGTAGGGTCGCAGTGGCGCCATGCCTCGTCGAGCAATGCGGTGGCTTCGGCAGTCCGACCAAGTTGGATTGCGAGATACCCCAGCACTGCGTCACGCATCGCACTACGCGGCAAACTTTCCAGTTCTGCGGCGTATTCCTTTGCCTCGGGCAGTCTTCCAGCGCCGACGAGGGCATCGACCGCACGGATCAGCCGACGCTCGCGGCGGGCAGCGTCGACGCTGACCCGACTGGCCCGGATCAGGGAATCGGCGACCGCCGCCCATGCGCCGACGCCGGCAAGTTCGGCGGCGTGGCGCTCGAAGCGGTCAGCGAGCACTTCATCGGACACCGGTTCGGCGGCGGCAAGATGGCGCAATTCAGCGCCCTCGTCCGCGGCGATCTCAGCCGCGCGCAAGTGGAGCTCGCGTGCTCGGCGAGGTCCTAGTGAATTCTGAATTGCGGCTCGCACGAGTGGCTTTCGAAAACGCACCACACCCAGACCCCGGGTTTCGCCGAGCGCAACCACGTCCCGCAGCTCGTCGAGCACATCGATCGGATCGGCGAGGTCGGCGAGGTCGGCGAGGTCGGCAACCTGCGCGACCGGCGCATCGTCGCCCAGAACCGCAGCCGCTTCCAGCACGGCTCGCGCGGCCGCGGAACATTCGAGCAGCTGCGCTGCGACACCCGCCGCGACGGCCTTCGGCACCGGCAGGGTCGATTGCCAATGGTCCCAGGCACTTCGAGGGGTTTCTGCGAAAATACACGCAAGATCGCGTGGATTGCCATCCGTGTGGTCCACGAGCGCGCGGGCGGTCGGCGCAGACAATTCGACGCCACTCACAGATCGCGCAAGCTTCTGAACTTCGGCAACACCGTACGGAGCCAGCCTGATTCGCGTCGTTGCGCCGTCGAGCAGGTCTCGGACAGCAGTCGGCATAGGTGTTTCCGCACTGTACGCGGCAACGACCAACGTCGGGCTCTCGCCTATCCGCACGACGGAGAACAGCACTTGCAACGACTCCAGGTCCGTCCACTGCGCGTCGTCTACGACGATCGACCGCGGGGCCTCGAATTCCCGTGCGACCGCATGAGCGGGACCGTGCGGAGTCCGTTTCGTCAGCTGCTCGAGCACACCATATGGCCGCTCGCTTTCCCACTGTGCGGCCACCGCTCCTGCAGTGCCGGGGTGCGCAGTCAGAAACTCCTCGAGCACAGCTGTTTTGCCCGACCCCGACTCGCCCTCGATGATGACGAACACAGCACTCGACGCGCCGAGCAGGCGTTCGAGCTCGGCGCGTGCTCTTTCGCGGCCGATCAGCACTCCCCTACCGTAATCCGCTCAGCCAAGATCGCCGCCCGCAACGGGCAATACCGATCCGGTGATGTAGGAGGCTTCCCGCGAAGCCAGGAAGACGATCGCGGCGGCTTGCTCGTCCAGACTGCCGTACCGATGCAGCAGCGACGACTGCACCGTCTGATCGACGATCTCCTGGTACCAGGCCTTCTCCTGTGCACTCTGTGCCGCAGGGCCGCGGACAACCCGGCGCGGAGGGGCATCGGTTCCGCCCGGCGCGGTTGCGACGACCCGGATTCCGTGCTGAGCGGCTTCCATCGCGAGCGACGCCGTCAAGGCGTTGACCCCACCTTTGGCCGCTGCATAGGGCACTCGATTGACGCCGCGCGTCGCGACCGACGACACATTCACGATCGTGCCGCTGCCCTGCGCGATCAGGTAGGGAAGGACTGCGCGGCAGGTCCACAGGGTCGGGAACAGTGACCGCTCGATCTCAGCGCGAATCTGATCGGGCTCGTAGTACTCGTACGGCTTCGCCCAGATGGTTCCGCCGACGTTGTTGATCAGCACGTCGATTCGTCCGTGCTGCTGGCGGGCCTCGTCGATCGCCGCCTGCGCCGAGTCGTGCTGCTCGAGGTCTGCCGTGATGCTGTAGGCGTCGAATCCGTTCTCACGCAATTGCTTCGCAGTGTCATGGACAAGCTCGGCACGGTCGATCAACACGACTGCACCGCCTTCGGCTGCGATACGCGTCGCAACGGCACCTCCGATTCCCTGTGCAGCGCCGGTGACAACGGCGACCGTCTCGTCGAATCTGCCTGGAGAGATCATGCGACCTGGCTCATTTCGCGCGCCGCCGGGTTGAACTTCTCGAAGTAGAAGTTGGCGGGAGTCACCCCGGTCGAATGCAGATGCTCACGCACAGCCTCGACCATCGGCGGTGGACCACAGAGATAGACGTCGACATCACCGTCGTTCACATGGCCGTCCTCGATCAGCCCGGTGACGTAGCCCGTGCGCGGTGCCGCGCTGTCCGGATCGGAGACGCAGTACTCGAACGTGAAGGCCGGCAGGTCCTGCGCGAAGACGCGCAAGCGGTCCAGTTCGACGAGGTCGGCGTCCGACGAGACGCCGTAGATCAGATGAACCGGCCGGTCGACGGCGTTCTCGCGCAATGTGTCGAGGATGGCCATCAGCGGCGCGAGGCCGGTACCACCTGCGAGCAGCAGCATGGGCCGGGCCGGTTCGCGTAGGAAGAAGCTACCCATCGGACCCGTGAATTCGAGGCGGTCGCCGACCTCTGCACGTTCGCGGAGGTACGTGGACATCGCGCCGCCATCGACGATCTTCACCAGGAACGACAGCGTGCCTGCGTTCGGGCCGGTGCTGAACGAATACGAGCGCGTGACGTCGGTACCGGGCACAGCAATGTTGACGTACTGGCCGGGCAGGTAGGCGAGCGAACCACGGTCGTCGACCTCGACGGTGAAGCCGATCGTCGTGTCCGAGTAGCGGCGAACCTCTGTGATTGTCGAAGAGTGCGATGCGGCAGCGGTTTTCGCTACCAGCGATGTCGATGCGATCTGCAGGACGAGATCGGACTCCGGGACCATCTGGCACGGTAGGCAGTAACCCTCCTCGGCCTCGTCGTCGGTGAGCGCATCCTCGATGTAGTCGCCGCCGTCGTAACGGCCGGATTCGCAGAACGCTTTACACGTGCCGCAGGCGCCGTCGCGGCAGTCGAGCGGGATATTGATCCGCGCACGGTAGGACGCGTCGGCGACCGTCTCGTCGGCGTCGCAGTCGACGAACCGGGTCACGCCGTCTTCGAAGCTCAGTGCAACGTGGAAAGTCATGTCAGTCAGCTCGATTCAGATGTGGTAGATGTCCACGACGTGGTGGATGTAGTCGTTCTTGAGCACGACCTTCTTGCGCCGGATCAGCGGCTGCGGACCGGAGAAGTCGATCGTGTAGTACGAAGTCCCGAAGTAGGTGTCGACGGTGTTGTAGCGGAAGTACAACGTGAACCAGTTGAACCGCACATCGACGAGATCTGCCTGCTGCGAGACGATTTCGACGTTGGTGATGTTGTGCCCCGTGCGCGGTTCGGGCAGGCTGGTTGCGCTCGACCGGTCCGTCTTGATGCGGAACACCCGGTCTTCGATCCCGCCCCGGTTGGCGTAGTAGATGAGAGAGATCTCGGTCATCGGGTCGGTGGTGAGGTCGCCGTCGTCGGCCCACGCCGGCATCCAAAATTCGGAGTCGGGGTGGTAGCACTCGATCCACTTGTCGAATTCGCGGTCGTCGAGATAGCGGGCTTCGCGGTAGAGAAACTCCTGTACGTCGGTGAGCGCGATGGTCGGTTCGGCTACTGCAGTCATCTTCACGCCTCCAATGCGCGAGTGAGGGCACTTACCCAGTAGCCGTGCTGAATTGGGTACAGCCCCTCGTCCTCGGTCTTGATGCCACTCGAAATTGGATTGATGCCAATCTTTTTCGCGTCTTCGTCCGGGCCCGCGAGTTGGTGGGTGACGCCGCGGCTCAGGTCGTTGAACGGCGCGCTACCCGCCAGGTACGTCTTCTGGCACGAGCGGAACTCCTCGAGATCGTCGGGAGTCGCCATGCCGGTGGCGTTGAAGAAGTCCTCGTACTGGCGAATTCGGTGGGCACGGGCAGTCGCGCTCTCACCCTTCGGCGCGATGCAGTAGATGGTGACCTCTGTCTTGTCCACGGAGATCGGGCGGAAATGCCTGATCTGCGAACCGAATTGGTCCATCAGATAGACGTTCGGATAGAGGCACAGATTGCGCGAGACGCCGATCATCCAGTCCGCGCGGTCCTGGCCGTACTGCGCGACGAGCTCGTCTCGCTTCTCACTCAACGGACGGTTGGCCGGATCGGCCCACTTCGTCCAGAGCAGGAGGTGGCCGTTGTCGAACGAGTAGTAGCCACCCTGCTGCTTGGACCACTTCCCCGCGTCCATCGCCTTGGTTTCGTTGGTGGATTCACCGGTGGTACGCCGCGAGGTCGTTGCCGCGTAGTTCCAGTGCGTCGCGGACACGTGGTAGCCGTCAGCGCCGTTCTCCGCCTGTAGCTTCCAGTTGCCGTCGTAGGTGTAGGTCGACGACCCGCGCAGCACCTCGAGACCGTCGGCCGACTGATCGACGATCATGTCGATGATCTTGGTCGTGTCACCGAGATGCTCGGCGAGTGGCACGACGTCGGCGTTCAGGCTGCCGAACAGGAAGCCGCGGTAGTTCTCGAACCGGGCGACCTTGGTCAGGTCGTGCGACCCGTCTTTGTTGAACTGCTCGGGATAGCCGGCGTCGCGAGGATCCTTGACCTTCAGCAACTTGCCGGAGTTGTTGAACGTCCAGCCGTGGAAGGGGCAGGTGAAGGTGGTCCGGTTGTCGGTTTTGCGACGGCAGAGCATGGCGCCGCGGTGACTGCACGCGTTGATCAGGGCATTGAGCTCGCCGGCCTTGTTGCGCGAGATCATGATCGGCTGGCGTCCCATGTAGGTCGTGAAGTAGTCGCCGACGTTCGGAATCTGACTCTCGTGGGCGAGGTAGATCCAGTTGCCTTCGAAGATGTGCTCCATCTCGAGGTCGAACAGCTCCTCGTCGGTGAAGACGCTGCGCCTGACCTGGTAGCGGCCGGTTTCGGGGTCCTCGATGAGGGCGTCGGAAAGTTTGCGATGTAGGGCTGTCTGGTTCAAAGCGATGGTCATTGGATTCCTCCAGCTTGGGCTGGAGCCAACCTTCGCAGCGTGTGTCCGCAGTCACACTAGGCATTTACCCAGTGCTGACTAGGACATTTTCGGATGCCCCATGTCGGCGCTCAACAGCGCCGCAGCTTCGAGCACGCACGGAACTGCCTGCGCACGAAAATCTTCCGGGGTATTACGAGCTGTGGAGGTCGAGCACGCGACGACGCCCACAACCGCACCGCTGACGTCGCGAACCGGTGCCGCAAGCGAGATCAGCCCCTGCTCGAGCTCTTCGGAAGTCAGTGCGTAACCCTGCTCGCGCACCTTCGCAAGCTCCCTTTCGAGCTGCTCGGCGGTGGTGATGGTGCCGGTCGCGAGCTTGCCGAACGGTGCCTGATCCAGGACCGGTGCGAGCTGTTCGGGCGTGCCCCAGGCCAGGAGCGCGCGGCCCATCGACGTTGCGTACGCGGGCACGCGCGTGCCGACCGAAACGTTGATGCTCATGATTCGCCGCACCGGCACACGCGCCGCGTATACGACGTCCGTTCCATCGAGGACGCCGAGAGACGCGGACTCCCCCGTCGCCTCCGCAACCTTGAGCAGACGCGGCATTGCCGCCTCGAGCAGGGTGTGGGTCGCCGAGTAGTGCTGCCCGATGCTCAGCACCCTCGGCGTCAACGTCCAACGGCCGTTCGACCCGGACACGTAGCCGAGTCGTTGCAGTGTCAGGAGAATGCGCCGCACAGCCGGTCTGGAAAGCCCTGTCCGACTTGCCACTTCGGCTAGCGACGGGTTCGGATGCTCGGCGTCGAACGCAAGCAATACAGCGAAGCCGCGCTCGATGCTCTGCACGAAATCACGATCGTTGTCGATCTGCTCGCTCATTTTGGCCCGCCTCGATGGTTGACAACACTTGTGAGTGCGCGCACAGTAAACGTGTACGCAATGCGTATTGATTGTACGCATAGCGTACACACGAAAGCTACAGCCCAGCCCAGGAGAATTCTGATGACCACTCTCGAATCGCCGACCGCGGTCGGCTCCGGAACCGCCGCCACCGACAAGTTCAAGAACGAGCGCGTCTCGGCAGACACCTCGCCGGAGCGGTTGGCCGCGATCGCCAAGGACGCACTGGGCGCCTTGCACAAGGTGATCCTCGACCACGGCGTCACCTACCCCGAATATCGCGTGTTCAAGCAGTGGCTCATAGATCTCGGCGAGGGCGGCGAGTGGCCGTTGTTCCTCGACGTATTCATCGAGCACGCCGTCGAAGAGGTTCTCGCGCGCAGCCGCAAGGGCACGAAGGGCAGCATCGAAGGCCCGTACTACATCGCCGATTCGCCGAAGCTCCCGTCGGTGTGCACGCTGCCGATGCGCGACGAGGACAAGAAGTCGACACCGCTGATCTTCTCCGGCCAGGTCACCGATCTCGACGGCAACGGCCTGGGCGGTGCCACGCTCGAGTTGTGGCACGCCGACGAGGATGGCTACTACTCCGGATTCGCGCCGCACCTGCCCGACTGGAACCTGCGCGGCACGATCGTCACCGACGACGAGGGTCGCTACGAGATCACCACGATTCAGCCTGCGCCGTACCAAATTCCGACCGACGGCCCGACCGGTCAGTTCGTCGAAGCGCAGAACGGCCATCCGTGGCGGCCGGCACACCTGCACCTGATCGTGTCGGCACCCGGCAAGGAGTCCGTCACCACGCAGCTGTACTTCAGTGGCGGCGAGTGGCTCGACAGCGACGTAGCATCGGCGACGAAGCCCGAGCTCATCCTCGACCCCAAGCGCGCCGACGACGGCAAGAACTACGTCACCTACAACTTCACCTTGGATCCGGCGTGACGAACGACCTGACGATCGTCGGCGTCGAGACAACGATTCTCGACGTTCCGCTGATCCGACCACACAAGTTTGCAACAACCACGATGTCGGCGCAGCCCCTCTTGCTCATTGCCGTCCGGACCGCATCCGGAGCAATCGGATACGGGGAGAGCGTCGTTCCCGGCGGGCCGTGGTGGGGCGGCGAGTCCGTCGAGACGATGCAGGCGCTGGTCGAGAAGTACATGGCGCCCGTGCTCATGGGCCGACGCGCCGACGACATCACAGCGATCATGCGCGACATCGAAAGAATAGTTGCAGCAGCACAATTCGCCAAGGCCGGCGTCGAGATTGCCCTGCACGACGCATGGGCGCGGTCTCTGAACGTGCCGGTGCACACGTTGTTGGGTGGCGCGTTTCGGCGCAGCGTCGACGTGACGTGGGCACTGGGTGCGGCGCCGGCTGCCGAAATAGTGGAGGAAGCTACTGCACTGCTGGATGCGCGACGGCATTTCAGTTTCAAATTGAAGATGGGTGCGCTCGATCCCGAGACGGACACGCGTCGGATCGTCGAGATCGCCGAGGCACTACGCGGCAAAGCCGGGGTCCGGGTCGATATCAACGCGCGCTGGGACCGGCTCACGGCCCTGAAGCACCTGCCGCGCTTGGCCGACGGAGGTGTGGAGCTCATCGAGCAGCCGACGCCGGGCGAGCAGATCGAGGTATTGGCCGAGCTCAATCGAATTTTGCCGATTCCCGTGATGGCCGACGAGAGCGTGCAGTCTCCGCATGACGCCCTCGAAGTGGTTCGGCAACGAGCGGCCGACGTCATAGCGATCAAGACGACCAAACTGGGTGGGTTACGACGGAGTAGGGAAACCGTCGCCGTGGCGCGTGCCGCGGGCATCGCCTGCCACGGTGCGACGTCGATCGAAGGACCCATCGGTACGGCCGCGTCCATCCACTTCGCGTGCGCGGAACCTGGAATCGATTTCGGCACGGAGTTGTTCGGCCCGTTGTTGTTCGAAGAAGAGTTGCTGATCCGGCCGCTGCAGTACTCCGAGGGTCAGGTCCATCTGCCGGAAGGTCCGGGACTCGGTGTGGAGCTGAACATGGACGCGGTCAAGACCTGGAGCCGAAACTGATGGCCCTCTTTCACGTCCGGATGGACGTCGCAATTCCGCACGACCTAGACCCCGGCATACGCGCCGAAACCCTTGCACGAGAGAAGGAGTATTCACAGAACCTGCAGCGGCAGGGTAAGTGGGTGCACATCTGGCGGGTGGTGGGTCGATACAGCAACATCAGCGTCTTCGACGTCGAGTCCCCCGACGAACTCCACGAGATCCTCTGGAACCTGCCGCTTTTCGCCTACATGACGATCGACATTCTCCCGTTGGCGGGGCATCCGAGCGCGATTTCGGAGTAGGTCTCGATCCCGGATTGGACTGGACTGGACTGCCGAAGGGGCTTCCCGGCGCGTGATCCTGCCACCCCTCGGCGTCGCGGCTCGGCGTGTCCCGCCCCGCGTGTCCACCCCCGCCCCGCCGAGAAGGCTCCTACCGGGGACGCCACTCGCCCGACGCCCCAACAACCGCCTGGTCGGCGTCGCGGGTCGGCGTGCCCCGCTCCGCATGTCCACCCCCGCCCGCCGAGAAGGCTCCTACGGGGGACACCACTCGCCCGACGCCCCAACAACCGCCTGGTCGACGCTTGCGGGTCGGCGCGTCCCGCTCCGCATGTCCACCCCCTCCCGCCGAGAAGGCTCCTACCGGGGACGCCACTCGCCCGACGCCCCAACAACCGCCTGGTCGACGCTTGCGGGTCGGCGTGCCCCGCCCGGCGTGTCCACCCCCTCCCGCCGAGAAGGCTCCTACCGGGGACACCACTCGCCCGACGCCCCAACAACCGCCTGCTCGACGCCGCGGGTCGGCCGGTCCCGCCCCGCGTGTCCACCCCCGCCCGCGAACCGCGGCGCCTCACTCACCTCGTGTAGACGACCCGACCGC
>NZ_JAEMNW010000020.1 GCF_016481275.1 Antrihabitans auranticaus
CGAGCGCGAATATGTCACGCTGATTCTCTCGCCTGCGTTCGCTTGGACCGCGCCGAGGCAGCCGGGCAACTTGAACGCATGGAGAATGGGCATGCAGACGAATTCGACGAAGGCTGAACCGATCGGCCTGCCGGCAACCTCACGGCTGAGCCGGTCGTACGACAAGGCTGATTTTGCCGACGCGTTTTCGGTGGACTTGCCAACGACTGCCTGCAACGACGCAGAGTCTCTCGCTCGATACATCTTTGCGGGGCAACCCAAGTGGATCGCGATGCTGCTGGGCGTTCGCGACATTGCCGTATGGCCATTCGGCCTTAAAAGAGCGATCGATCTGAAAGTCGCGAAGGGCGACCGGCTCAGTATTTTCCGCGTGTTCGAACGACATGAAGACGAGATCATTCTGGGCGAGGACGACACGCTGTCACGGGGCGGCGCTATGGAGCCAATGCGGGGTCGGCATAAGGGCGCCACTTGAGGGGCGGCACATAGGCGCCAGTCCAAGGGCGGCGTAATGGCGCCACGTTAGGGGCGGCGCATAGGCGCCAGCAGCATCAGGGCGAGAACGCGGTTCGAACTTTCCGAGTCGGTACGCTCCGTTCTTTTTGAACGGAGCGTCCATGGCCAACAGGAGGTTCGAATTGTTTGAATACCGCCAAGTCCTTGTCCGCATGCGGCAAGGCGATTCTGACCGCGACATCGCGCGCGGCGGTTTGATGGGGCGCAAGAAGCTGACGACCGTGCGCCGCGAGGCTGAAGCGCGTAGTTGGCTGGATCCGGTGCAGCCGCTGCCGGACGACGCTACGATCGCGGGTGTCTTCGGGCGCACGCCGCACCTGCCGCACACCTGTGTGTCGACGGTTGAGCCATATCGCGAACAGGTCCGCGAATGGCTTGCCGCCGGCGTTCAGGGCACCACGATCCATGCCGCCCTTCAACGCAATCATGGCTACGCCGGCAGCTATTGTGCCGTGAAGCGCATGCTGCGCCATCTGGCTGCCGAGCGCAGCGTGGCCACCACAACGATCCTCGACTTCGCACCGGCCGACGCCGCGCAGGTCGACTTCGGCGCGGGACCCGTGCTGACGGTCGAGGGCATTGCGGTCCGGACGTGGATCTTCGTGATGACGTTGTGCTGGTCGCGCCACCAGTATGCCGAGATCGTGCTGGACCAGACCGTCGAGACGTGGCTCGCCAGCCACCGGCGCGCCTTCGAATGGTTCGGCGGCTGTCCCGACCGGGTCATCATCGATAACGCGAAGTGCGCGATCATCCGGGCGTGTCGATACGAGCCGGCGGTGCAACGCTCGTACGCCGCGCTTGCCGAGGGATATGGATTCCGGATCGACGCCTGTCCGCCGCACGATCCCCAGAAGAAGGGCGTCGTCGAATCGGGCGTCAAATACGTCAAGAAGTCCTTCGTGCCGCTGCGCGAGTTCCGGGATCTGGCCGACGCCAACCGGCAACTGCGCGAATGGGTGATGCAGCAGGCCGGCACTCGTATCCACGGCACCGTCCACGAACGGCCGCTGACGCGCTTCGGCGTCGAGCGCCCGTTGCTCGCTGCATTGCCGGACGTGCCGCCGGTACTGTCGGTCTGGAAGGAGGTGGCGGTCCATCGCGACGGCCACGTCGTCTACAAGCACGCGCTGTACTCTGCACCGTTCACGCTCGTCGGCAAGTCGCTCTGGCTGAAGGCGACCGATACGGTCATCCAGCTGTTCCATCGGCATGAACTCGTCGCAACCCATCCGCGGCAGCGGGCCGGCGGTCGCCACACGGTGCGAGATCACCAGCCGCCCGAAGCGCAGGCCTGGCTCGAGCACGATCCGCAGTGGTGTCTGGCGCGCGCGAAGGAGATCGGGCCGTCGTGCCACGGCGTGATCCTCGCGCTGTTCAACGACAAGGTGCTCGTCAACCTGCGCGGCGCGCAGGGGATCATCCGGCTGCGACAGAAAGTCGGCGATCAGAGGCTGGAAGCAGCCTGCGAGCGTGCGCTCGCGTTCAGCAGCGCGAAGTACAGCACCATCAAGGGCATCCTCGACAAAGGCCTGGACAGCGAACCGGTGCCGCGTCCCGCGTCGGCCCCGACTGGCGCTTACCAGAACGGCGGCCGCTTCGGCCGTGATCTCCAATCCCTGCTGATCCACTGACACCATGAACCCGAGTCCCGAATTGAATTCCATCCTCAAACAGCTGCGCCTGTCCGGCATCCTCGACTCGCTTGAGCAGCGCAACCGTCAGGCGATCGACGGGCAGCTCGCCTATACCGAGTTCCTTGCCATGCTGCTGCACGACGAGGTTGCCCGTCGCGAACACAAGAAGCTCGGCACCCGTCTGCTGCGCGCCGGCTTCGCGATGGGCAAGACGCTCGAGACGTTCGACTTCGACCGGCTGCCTACGTTGAACCGCTCACACGTTCATGATCTCGCGACAGGCCGGTATCTCGACGAGAAGGTCGCGATCCTGATCGCCGGTCCAACCGGCACCGGCAAAAGCCACTTGGCCCAGGCGCTGGGCCACTGCGCCGCCCGCCAAGGCCGCGATGTGCTGTTCATCTCGCAGACCGAGCTGCTCAAGCGATTGAACGCCGCGCGCGCCACCGGCGCCTATGACCGCAAGTTCCAGCAGTACGCCCGGGTGCCGCTGCTGATCGTCGATGACTTCGCGCTCAAACCGCTACGTACCCCGCAGGACGAGGACTTCCACGATCTCGTCGCGGCCCGCTACGAGCACGCGGCGACCATCCTGACGTCGAATCTCGACTTCGGTGAATGGGGCGCCGCGTTCCCCGACAACCGCATCCTCGGCACCGCCACACTCGACCGACTACGCCACGGCGCCTACCGGCTCGTCCTCGAGGGCGACAGTTACCGCACCCCGAAACCGATGCCAGATCCCCCTCAAAATGCAGTTGCCAAAAACGGCAAAAAACCGCAACCTTGAAACCGTTCGAATCCGCGTTTTACCCCCGGTTCTGCTGGCGCCATTACGCCGCCCATCCCCGGCTCCTTTACGCCGCCCCGCGACACCTGGCGAACATCTCGCACTTTGGTATTCAGTGCGGCGTTGGCTGGTACCCAATCATTGAAGCGCTGGCGCGCGACATTGAGGCGGAGCTTCGCGCCTTGTGGCGGGAGCAACTCCAGTTTCCGGAGCGAATCGCCAAGATGGATGGAGCGCTCCTGGGCGGTCGGGCCACCTATCCCGCGCTTCCCCTTTGCACCGACATCACACAGGTCGGCGGCGAGCTTACGGTAGGTGTCCTCAGTGGGCAGCTATGTCCCCCGGATGTGGAATCGCGCATCCGAGCGCATATGCAAATCGCAATTTC
>NZ_JAEMNW010000021.1 GCF_016481275.1 Antrihabitans auranticaus
CCGATGCCCATCCGGCCGCGCCACCACCAACCGCGCACCAACCTGCAACGGCCAGAAGAACTCCCACACACTCACATCGAACGTCGCCGGCGTCTTCTGCAACACCACATCATCGGCACCCAAACCATAAGCCGACTGCATCCACACCAACCGGTTCACGATCGCCCCATGGGAAACCGCAACACCCTTCGGCCGACCCGTCGACCCCGACGTGAAAATCACATACGCCGTGTTTCCTGCACGCAACGGAGCGACTCGCTCCGCATCCGCGACTGGTTCGGCCGAGAATCCAGCCAGATCCAGCTCGTCGATCAGCACCGCATCAGGAGTACCGAAGTCGTCACCGCGAGTGGTGAGTACGCACACCGGCTGGGCGGTGTCGAGAATGTAATCGATACGTTCGGCCGGGTGATCGGGGTCCACGGGCACGTACGCACCACCGGCGACGATCACCGCGTACATACCGATCACCAGATCCAGCGACCGGCGCATCCCCAATGCGACCATCGAGTCCGGACCCACACCGGCTTCGATCAGCCAGCGCGCCAATTGCTGTACACGGCCGGCGAATTCGCCATACGTCAGCTCGGAGCCCTCGAAGACCAATGCCACCGCATCCGGCGCCGCCACGACCTGCGACTCCCACAACGACACCAACGTCGCCGCAGAATCCACCGCAAAACCGGTGTCGTTCCACTCCACCAGCACCCGACGCCGCTCGGCAACCTCGAGCAACTCGATATCACCCACAGCCACATTCGCATCCGCGAGCACAACCTCGAGAATCCGAACAAACCGCTCCGCAAACGACGCCACCGTCGACTGATCGAAAAGATCAGTGGCATAGGCGAAGATCGCCTGCATCTCGTCAGGCAGACCGTTCTCGTCGTACTGGTCGACGAGCGTCAACTGCAGGTCGAACTTCGCCAGTTCGTCGCCGGTCGGCAGACCACTGACGGTGAGGCCGTCCAATTCGAGGTGCGGGCGTTGCTGATTCTGGAACGCGAGCATGACTTGGAACAGCGGATGGCGGGCACGGGATCGGGCCGGGTTCAGCACCTCGACCAACCGCTCGAACGGCACGTCGGCGTGACCGAAGGCTTCGAGGTCGACCTCACGAACGGATTCGAGGAGATCGGCGAAGGTCGCCGCGGGATCGAAGGCCGTGCGAAGCACCAGCGTGTTGACGAACATACCGATCAGGTCGTCCAACGCACGCTCGCCGCGGCCTGCCACCGGTGTGCCGATGACGATGTCGTCTGTTCCCGACAGTCGCGCAAGCAGTACGGCAAAGGCGGCATGGGTCGCCATGAAGACTGTCGAATGCTGTTCGCGGGCAAGGCGAGTCATTCGCTGATGCAGTTCGGCCGAGATCGTGAACTCGTAGCTCGAACCGCTCTCGGTCGCGACTGCCGGACGTGGCCGGTCCGTCGGTAGATCCAGCTGGTCGGGAATGCCGGCCAGTGCACGGCTCCAGTAGTCCAGCTGCGTGGAGATGAGCGAACCGGGGTTGTCCTCGGAACCCAGCATCGCTCGCTGCCACAGCGAGAAATCGGCGTACTGCACGCGATGGGGTTCCCAGGCGGGCAGGTCACCTTGCGCGCGAGCCGCGTAGGCAACCATCAGGTCGCGCGTGAACGGCCCGATCGAGAAGCCGTCCGCGCTGATGTGATGGACGACGATCACCAGGACGTAGTCGGTTTCTCCGACCTGCACGAGTCGGGCCCGAACCGGCGCGTCGACAGTGACGTCGAAGCCGCGGAGAACGAACTCGACGATCGTCGAGTGCAGGTTCGCTTCGTCGATCGCGACGGGCGTGAGGTCCGGCACCGCGCGCGCCACGGGCAGCAGAACCTGGTGCGGACCGTCCGGCGAGTCCGGGTAGACGGTGTGCAGCGTTTCGTGGCGTGCGATGACGTCGCCGACGGCGGCCTGCAGTGCGGGCACATCCAGCCGTCCGGCAAGCTTGAGTGCGACCGGGATGTTGTTGACGGCCGATGCGGTATCGAACCGGTTGAGGAACCACATCCGTTGCTGGGCAAGCGAAAGCGGAACTCGGTCGGGTCGCTCCTGCGGCACCAGCGCTGCCCGCGCACCCGCTCCGGCATGCGACTCGGCGCGCGCCGCCAAAGTCCCGACCGTGCTCGCCTCGAACAGATCACGAACGCCGATGCGGGCATCGAGCGCAGCGGACAGACGCGCCACGACCTGCGTGGCAACCAAGCTGTTTCCGCCCAGTTCGAAGAAGTCGTCGTCGAGTCCGACACGGTCCACGGCCAGCACCTCGGCGAAGGTGTTGGCGACGATTTCCTCGATCGGCGTGGTCGGGGCGCGGAAGACCTTCGCCTCGAACACGGGCGCGGGCAACGCCTTTCGATCCAGCTTGCCCGACGCATTCAGCGGCAGCTCGTCGAGCACGACGAAGGCCGACGGCACCATGTAGCCAGGCAATTCGGCCACCAGTTCGGTGCGGACCGACTCGACGTCGACACCCGCCACCGACGCCGGCACGAGGTAGCCGACGAGTTGGTCGCCCATCCGGGCGTCGCCACGCACGACGACGACAGCCTGCGCGACAGGGGGCAGCGCCATCAGTGCGGCTTCGATCTCGCCGAGCTCGATACGCAAACCACGCAACTTCACCTGGAAATCGGTACGACCGATGTACTCCAACTCACCATCGACACCCCACCGCACCAAGTCACCCGTCCGGTAC
>NZ_JAEMNW010000022.1 GCF_016481275.1 Antrihabitans auranticaus
GCTCGGCCTAGTCGCGGTTGTAGAGGCCACCATCAATGTAGGCGTTCATGCCTGCGTCACCGAGGATCGGTCCGCCGATAAACGACCCGGATTCGACGATGGCGCGCGCAATGTACGGCGCTGTTTCGTGCGTCAATTTGATCGGCATAGCTCGACACTGTGTTAGGGAAACACTGATCAATTCGGCTTGGCGGTCATCGCTGACGAGGCCAAGGGCGTTGTAGAAAGAAGCTCACGGAACGGACCCACGACGATGCAGCGGCAGATCGGTTTTGCGGAAGCGGAAAGTGCGGGCAAGAAGCGGGTGACCAAGCGTCAACGCTTTCTGGCCGAGATGGAGAAGGTCGTCCCTTGGTCGCGGCTGCTGTCGGTGATCGGGCCGTATTACCCGAAGGGCGAGCGTGGCCGGCCGCCGATTGGCCTGGAACGGATGCTGCGGATCTACTTGCTGCAGCAGTGGTACGGGTTGTCGGACGAAGGGCTTGAAGATGCGCTCTACGACAGCATCGCGATGCGCGCCTTCGCGGGCATCGACCTGGCGCGCGAGAACGTGCCGGACGCCACCACGCTGTTGAAATTCCGGCGCCTGCTGGTCGAGCACGCACTGACGCGAAAGCTGTTCGACGAGATCGGCATCGAGTTGTGCGAGCGCGGGCTGATGATGAAGGAAGGCACGCTGGTGGATGCGACGATCTTCGAGGCTGCGCCGTCCACGAAGAACGCCGGGAAGAGCCGTGACCCGGAGATGCATCAGACGAAGAAGGGCAACGACTGGTATTTCGGCATGAAGGCCCATGTCGGCGTCGACGCCGACTCGGGTCTGGTGCATAGCGTGGTCACCACGGCGGCCAACGAGCCGGACGTATCGCAGGCCCACGCCCTGCTGCACGGTCATGAGCAGGAAGCGTTTGGCGATGCGGGCTACACCGGCGTGGACAAGCGCGAGGAGATGAAGGGCAAGACGGTGAAGTGGCACGTGGCGCTCAAGCGCGGAAAGATCAGGGCGATGCAGGAAGGTCCGCTGAAGGACCTCGTGATCGCGGTCGAGCGAACCAAGGCGCAGATCCGCGCCCGGGTCGAGCATCCGTTTCATGTCGTGAAGAACCTGTTTCGTCATCGCAAGGTGCGCTACAAGGGTCTAGCCAGGAACACGGCACAGCTGTTCAGTCTGTTCGCGCTGGCGAACCTGGTGATCGCGAAAAATCAGCTGTTGTCGACTCATGGGAGCAATCCGTCATGTGTGTGAAAAACGCGGGAAGTGAGGCCCGAATACGAGCGAAACTCACCTCGCATGTCGTCAAATTCCTACGTCAATCTGAAAATTGCAACCTGCCTCGTCCGTTATGCGGACGACAGGCTCATTGATCAGCGTTTCCTTAGAAAAGTGGCCGGCCATGCCGGCTTGGTTGTACGTCACCGGATCCCCGCTGCCTTACGCTCGAGCGGCGAGAATTTGCGTAGCGACGCGTAGGGATCGACGAGCCGTCGCGGCGCACGAAGCAGCTTGACGCCTGGTGTTAGCAAGCCGCCGAAACCCAAGCCGGCGACGACTCCGGCCGCGATGCGCAGATTCGACCAGTCTGCCGGCATGATGCAGATCAACATGATCGCGATGATGCTGACGCCGAACATTACCTTCAGAAAGAACCATGGTGCGGAGAGCGCGTCGATGTCGAGGATCGAGCACGGAATCTCTTCCGATTCGTATTCCTCTTTCTCGCGGACCAACTCCAAGTCGAGCGGTGCCGGCCGACTGGAGACCGGATTGACCAGGCGTTCGGTAAGCGCTGCAGTGACTACGTCGACCGAAG
>NZ_JAEMNW010000023.1 GCF_016481275.1 Antrihabitans auranticaus
GATCAGCGATGTCGCGTTCTGCTTGCCCGCCGCGGATTGGTTAGCAAGGCTCTGAATGAAGGTCGTAAAGCTGCCGTTGGAGGGGTTCGCCGCGTACTGGAACCTGTCCGCATTTTTGTGGGCGAGGCGGTTGAACAACAGGTTATCCACGCGCCTGCGTGAATCGCTCGCCGAACAGGATAGCAAACTGGTTCATCGCTGATTTCCAGTCGAAGGCGGCCCGCACGGTCTTGGCCAGCACGTTGCGCAGCGCCAGCCAGAGCAGCTTGATCGCCGCCTCGTCATTGGGGAAGTGACCACGGGTCTTGATGATCTTGCGCAGTTGCATGTTCAGACTTTCAATGGCATTCGTTGTGTACACGACCCGTCGAATCTCCGGCGGAAACACGAAGAACGGTATGACGTGCTCCCAGGCGCGCTGCCACGATTGCACGATGGTCGGATATTTCTCGCCCCACGGGCCGTCGGCGAAGTCCTGTAACGCCTGCCTTGCCGCCTCTTCGCTAGCGGCTGCGTAGATCGGGCGCAGGGCTGTGGCGAGCGCCTTACGGTCCTTGTAGCTGGCGTACTCGAGGCTGTTGCGGATCAGATGCACGATGCAGGTCTGAACGGTTGTCCGCGGATAGGCTGCACTGATGGCCTCGGTCAGCCCCTTCAGGCCATCGACCACGGCGATCAGGATGTCCTGGCAGCCGCGCGTCTTGAGTTCGTTGAACACCTTGAGCCAGAACTTGGCGCCCTCGGTCTGCTCGATCCAGAGGCCCAGCACGTCGCGCTGGCCGTCGGCCTGGATGCCCAAGGCCAGATAGACGGCCTTGTTGCTGACCACGCCGTCGTCGCGGATCTTGACCCGCAGCGCATCGAAGAACACCACCGGGTACATTGGCTCGAGCGGGCGGTTCTGCCAGCTCAGCGCCTCGGCCATCACCTCGTCGGTGACCGAGCTGATGAAGTCGGGCGACACTTCGGTGCCGTAGTGCTCGGCCAGAAACCCTTGAATCTCGCGCACACTCATGCCGCGGGCGTACATCGCGATGATGCGTTCGTCGAAGCCGGTGAAGCGGCGCTCGTGCTTGGGAATCAGAATCGGCTCGAAGCTGCCGTCGCGATCGCGGGGGACTTCGACCCGAACCGGGCCACGATCGGTGATGACCGTCTTGCCGCTGGCGCCGTTGCGCTCGTTGGCTTGCCCGGTAGGCTTGGACTGGCCGGACGGGTAGCCCAAATGCAGATTCATCTCGGCGCCCATTGCGCGTTCGATGATCGCTTTGTTGAACGCCAGCATCAGATCCTGGACCTCGGTCGGCGTCATCGGCCCCTTGACCAGTTGGTCCAGCAGTTCCTTGGGCAACTCAGGCAGCGGCCCGCGGGCCGCTGCCTGACGCGCTACGGTTTGTCTTTTCTTCTTCATCGGCATATCCATGGCTTTTACACCTCATGATATGCCCCGCCCACAAAATGACGGATAGGTCCAAGTGCACAACGTCACCGCGCTTCAGGCTTGCGTAGTCGACTACCTGTCGACCTTTCCACAGCCACGCCTGAAACGGCTTGCACTCGATCACGACGCCGTTCTCATTGAGCGTCCACACAAG
>NZ_JAEMNW010000024.1 GCF_016481275.1 Antrihabitans auranticaus
GTCGCCTAAGCAGCCGCGCGCTCCGTCGTTTCAGGTGGTGGTTGTTCCGTTGGCCCCGGCCGCTCGCGCGCCGGGGCTTAATAGGATGGTCAGCCCGATCCTCACTCAGTGGACTACGCTGAGTGAGGATTTTGTCCTTCTGGAGGGCCATCATGGACACGGTATCGCTGATCGGAATCGATCTCGGCAAGCACTGCTTCCACCTGCATGGACAGGATGCGTCAGGCAGGATGGTGTTCCGTAAAAAGCTCACGCGTAGCCAGATGTTCACGCTGCTGGGCAATTTTCCGCGTTGCATTGTGGTCATGGAGGCCTGCGCCGGTGCTCACTGGATCGCACGTCGACTTCAAGCGCTGGGCCATGAGGCCAAGCTGATTTCTCCGCAATTCGTCAAACCGTTCCGGCAAGGCAACAAGAACGATTTCGCGGACGCCCAGGCGATCTGCGAAGCAGCCGCTCGTTCGAGCATGCGTTTCGTGAGCCCGCACAACGAAGCCCAGCAAATCGTTTCAGCCTTGCACCGTGTGCGCGAGCGGCTGGTGCGTGACCGCACCGGCACGATCAATCAGATTCATGCGTTTCTGTTGGAGTTCGGTATCAGCTTGCCGCGCGGCATGGCAGTGATCCGGCGACTGCCTGCCGTGCTCGAGGCAGAATCGTTGCCGCCGAGGCTGGTGGTCGTGCTCGAACGTTTGCAGGCGCACTTCAAGTATCTGGACGAGCAGATCCACCAGCTCGAACGTGAGTTGCTTACCCAGCTACACGAGGATGAACGCAGTGAACGACTGCTCGAGATTCCTGGCATTGGCCCGATGACCGCCAGCGTGTTGATGTCTGAGTTGGGCGATGCCCAGCAATATGGCTCAGCAAGGCAGTTTGCAGCTTCGGTTGGTCTGGTGCCGCGGCAGTACAGCACCGGCGGCAAACCAACGCTACTGGGCATCAGCAAGCGTGGCGACAAGGAACTGCGACGATTGCTGGTGCAATGTGCGCGGGCCATCATGCAGCGCATCGAGCACCGCACGGATGCATTGGGCGTCTGGATTCGCAGCCTGTTGGCGCGGCGACACTCGAACGTGGTGGCCTGTGCCCTGGCCAACAAACTGGCGAGGATCGCCTGGGCCATCCTCGCCAAAGGGACACACTACCGGAGCATCGAGGCTGTTCCCTCAGTCTGACGCTTCCTATCGCTTACGGCTTCAGTTTCAGTAGTCACCTCTGGTTTTGCGACGCGAGATACGTGAAGGCATAAACGACTCAACGGCCGGGCAAGTAACCTGACACAAAAAACAGCACCTCAATGCTGTGGGCTTTTTGAGGTTTGCCCGGCGCGGCTCCCATCATGGGGCGGGATCTTTCCCATCCGCGACCCCGGATAGATTCGAGCAAGTCCACTTTAGGTCAACACTGCCTCGCTTGCAAAAATCGGGCTGACCATAGATTTTTATTGCGCGCCATTGTTGCCCGATGTTGCCGTCACCTGCTCGAGCGCCGCGACGAACGCGCGCTTCAGCGGGCTGTCGAGG
>NZ_JAEMNW010000003.1 GCF_016481275.1 Antrihabitans auranticaus
CCGACACCTCACCCAAATCACCCCGATACTCAGGTGTCTCGTCGAGGCAGCGTTGCAACACCACCGCCGCATACGCATGCTTGCGGGCACAGACCGCAGCCTCGAACCGGTGCAACACCCCCGAGGCGGTGACCGAGTCGGCAGTGGGTGCCACGCCGGGGTCGGGGAGTCCGGCACTGGTGAGTGCCTGCAACAGTTGCTCGAACATGTTATCGAGTCTACCCGAATGTTGTTGCCATAGATAGGGTTACAACTGGCTGAAAGGTGTGCGAAGTAAACGGATTTGGATGGTGATCATGCGGTCTCGTCAAAAACGGGTCCCCCGCCGAATGTCGAGTCCGGGCGGTGCCGGCAATCCTCACTGGCACGGAAATCGCGCGACGTTACCCAGGTCACCGAGGTCACTGGAACGCCAAGTTCCTCGACGCCGACTGCCCGCGCGGCGGCGTCCCTGTCCCGATCGCGGTCGTATCCGACACGGCCCCAGCTTCCGCGGCACCGTCTACGCCACCGCGTTCGCGAGCGCCGACCCGCAAACCAACGGACTGGTCGAGCGATTCTTCGGCACCCTCAAATACGAACAACTTTATCGGGCCGGCGTCCCCGACGGTGACGCACTCACGGTCGAGGTCGCCTGGTGCCGGCAGATCTACAACACCGTCAGGCCCCACCTAGCCCTCCACGACCGAACCACCCAGCAAAACCTGCCAGAACCTTTACTCAAGACACGAATCCCGCAACCATGGACAGGGACGATTCTGCTGAAAGATATGTGAAGTAAACAGATTTGGATGCACAAGGACGGGCTGAAGAAGGCTCGCTAACCACTCACCCGCGAAGCAATCTCCCCTGCACGCACACCCGCTGCCGCCTCACCGGCAATGAACCAATTGACCGGGTCGACTTCGATAATCTGCCCCCGGACCGCTGAGCGAGGCGCACCCAGGATGTCCACCACCAGATCCGTGAACCGCGCCGCCAATTCTTGGCGCTGTGCAACAGGTCTGCCTGCCAACACAATGGCCGTGAAATACGGTGCAAACAAACCAGATACCGCAACATCCGAGGCTGAGTACCTGACCACGAACGCCCGGACCCGCTCGATCGGCGAATCGAGCACTTCCGAGTAACACGTACTCGCCTCGACCAGCAGGCGGCGCGTCTGGTCCGCAGAGTAGGCACCGTCGACTAGATGAAAATGCGCTATGGGCATCAGAGACTCCCCTACTGGATTCCGTGCCGAGTTCCAGCGTCGACATTCAACACAGAGCCGTGCAGCACGTCCGCCTCTGGAGCCAGCAAAAGCTCTACTACCCAACCAATTTCGGCTAAGGTCGGCAGCCGTCCGAGCGTCGTCTTCGCCCGGTACCGTTCCCAGATCTCCGATGGCTCCCGACCGGTCTCCGCCGCCTCTGCCTCGACGAAAGCACGCAGCCGCGGCGTGTCCACGGGTCCTGGTGCGATGGTATGGGTTGTCACGCCGCTCGGTCCGTACAGTGCGCTCAACTGCCGCATCAGGTTGAACACCGCCGCGTTGACTGTGCCCGGTGCGGCGTCCAGAGGTCCGGGTTCGAGGCCCAACGACCCGGCAATCGTGACGAACCTCGAGCCGGGCACGAGACGGTCCCGTACCGCGTGCAGCAGCCGAACCAGTCCCCCGACCTTGATGTTCACCCCAATCGCAAAGTCGCCCGGCGCGATGGAGTCTGCGGACCCGCGCACCGGCAGACCTGCTGCGAAGACCACCATGCGAACCGGCGAATCCAGTTGTGCAGCAATCGCATCGATAGCTGCGTCGTCCGCGATGTCGGCCACACAGGGCACCACCCGCGAGTCACATACCGCCAGCTTCTCCAACTCGTCAGCGCTACGCGCTACCGCCAGCACCCGTAACCCACGTCGAGCCAGGCGCAACGTGATCTCGCTGCCCATCGCTCCGGTGGCACCTACGACGACGCACAGCTCAGGTGTACTCATCCCCGCAACCTGATCGTGACAGCCCGCGGTTCGGTGAAGAAGTCCCGCGAGTACTGACCGCCCTCGCGACCGAGCCCGCTGGACCCTTCGCCACCGAACGGCAGACGCAGATCACGCTCGAAGAACGTGTTGATCCACACTGTGCCCGCACGCCACCGCGCCGCCATCCGATGTGCTCGATTCAGGTTCTCGGTGAACAACATTCCCGCCAGACCGTACGGAGAGTCGTTCGCGATCCGGAGCGCTTCCTCCTCGGTGTCGAAGCCGAGCACGGTCTCCACAGGTCCGAAGATTTCCTCGCGCGCTGCCCGTGCCGAGTTCGTCAATCCCGTGATGATCGTCGGCGGATAGTAGAAGCCCTGTGCGCGAGCAGCATCCGTCAATCGCTCGCCGCCGGTGACGACCTTGCCACCCTCCTCCTGCGCGAGCTCGACATAGCTGTGCACCTTCTCCAGGTGCCGCTGTTCGATCAGTGGTCCGAGGAAGTTCGACGCATCCTTCGGATCGCCGACAGCGAGTTTCTCGGCTTCGGCAACGAATCGCTCCAGGAACTCGTCCATGATCGAGTTCTGCACCAGCAGACGCGATCCCGCGAGGCACACTTGACCGTTGCCTGCAAAGATCGCGCGGATCGACATCGGTACCGCCACATCGAGATCGGCGTCGGCGAAGACGATGTTGGCAGACTTGCCACCCATCTCCGCGGAAACAGGCGTGTGGTTGACGGCGGCCGACTGAAGAATGCGAACACCGGTCGCACTCGACCCCGTGAAGGTGATCCGGTCCACCCGCGGATCGGAGGTCAGCGGGCCGGCAACAGCCTCGCCGCCGAACCCGTGCACAACGTTCAACACGCCCTCGGGCAGTCCGGCCTCCAGAGCCAGTTCCGCGAACCGGTGTGCGGTCAGCGGCGTCTGCGGCGCCGGTTTCAAGATCGCAGTGTTGCCGAATGCCAACGCGGGCGCGATCTTCCACGTTGCGAGCATCAACGGCGCGTTCCACGGACTGATCGCCGAGACAACGCCCGCCGGTGGGTACAGCACGTAGGACAGCAGGTCGCCGTCTGGGTAAGCCTCGTTCGCGGCCATGGAGACGTAGTCGGCGAAGAAGCGCAGGTTGTGCGCGACCCGTGGAATCTCCGCGTGCAGAGATTGGTTGATTCCCTTTCCGCCGTCACGTGTTTCGAGCAACGCAAGCTCCTCGCGATGCTCGTCCACCTTGTCCGCTACTGCGTGGAGAATCTTCGCGCGCTCCTTGGGAGACAGCCGCGGCCACGGACCTTCGTCAAAAGCGTGGCGAGCAGCACTGATTGCCGCTACGCCATCCTCGGCTGTGCCCCGCGCCACGGTAGCCAGCAGCGAATTATCATGTGGATCGCGGGTTTCGAACGTTGCGCCATCGAACGCAGGACGCCATTCTCCACCGATCAGATGCAGTACCTCGGTCACAGCTGTCTCCTTCAGACGCCGACGGGAACTTCGTACGACCGACCCGCCAATTCGGAAGCGACGTCGATGATCATGTCTTCCTGGCCGCCGATAACGCCGCGCCGCCCGAGTTCGAGCAGGATGTCGCGCGTCGGCACGCCGAACTTCTTCGAGGCACGTTTAGTGGGATGGAAGAATGTCGAGTACACACCCGCGTAGCCGAGAACCAGTGCGGTCTCGTCGACGATCTGCGGTTCTTTCATCAGCGGCGCCACAATATGTTCGGCCGTATCGATGAGCGGGAAGAGGTCGACGCCCGTGTCCCAGCCCGCACGTTCGAACGCTGCGGCCAGCACCTCGGTCTGGGCGTTGCCTGCACTCGCGCCGAGCCCGCGCAAGGACCCATCGATGAACGTCGCACCGTTCTCGGCCGCGGTCAAGGCGTTGGCGATTCCGACGCCCAGGTTGTTGTGCGCGTGAAAGCCGATGTCCGCAGAGATCGCATCGCGTAGTGCGGCAACCCGCGCACCCGCGTGGTCGGGCACCATCGCCCCCGCCGAATCGACGACGTATACGACGTCGGCGCCGTACGAATCGAGCTTGCGCGCCTGCTCTGCCAGCGGCGCCGGCTCCAGCTTGTGGCTCATCATCAGGAACGTCATGACGTTGAGGCCCTTGGACTTTGCCCACTCTATCGGCTGCTGGCCGCAGTCGGCTTCGGTGCAGTGCACTGCTACCCGGACCGTTTTGATACCCGCATCGATTGCGCCCTGCAACTCGGCCAATGTTGCAATGCCCGGGACGTACAGGACGGCGATATCTGCGTTCGCCACGGCATCGACTGCGGCACGGACATATTCGGGGTCGGTGGCAGCCGCGAAACCGTATTGAAGCGAAGACGCACCCAGGCCGATACCGTGCGCCACCTCGATTGTCGAAATGCCTGCCCGATCGAGACCGCGAGCGATGTCCGCGACGTTCTGTGGCGTGAACTGATGTGAAACGCTGGACATTCCGTCGCGCAGCGTGGTGTCGACGAGTGTGACCTGCTTACTCATTTGGCTACTCCCTGAACAAGGTTCTGCTGTGCCATGACATCCGCAACTTGCACTGCGGCCGCAGTGATGATGTCGAGATTGCCTGCGTACGTTGGTAGGAAGTCGCCTGCACCGACGACTTCCAGCATCACAGTGACGAGATCGCCTTCGACGTCGACGAGTCGCAGCGCGTAGCCCGGCACGTACTGCTGGACCTTCGCCACCATGTCGACGACCGCGCGCTCGATCGTGTTGCGGTCAGGATTGCGGACCTTCGCATACACGGTGTCGCGCATGTTCATCGGCGGCTCGGCAGGATTGATCACCGAGATCGCCTTCGCCCGGTCGGCGCCCGCGACAGCAGCCAGCGCCCGGCCGGTCTTTTCGCTGAACTCGCTGAGGTTCTGACGGGTGCCCGGGCCGGCACTCTTGGACGCGATCGCAGCGACGATCTCGCCATACGAGACGTCAGCAACCGTGTTGATGGCGTACAGAATCGGAATCGTCGCCTGCCCCGCGCAACTCACCATGTTCACGTTCGGCGCGTCCAGGTGCTCGGTCAGGTTCACCGCGGGCACCACGTACGGGCCAACGGAAGCAGGCGTCAGATCTATTGCCGTGATCCCCGCCTCCGCATACAGCGGAGCTGCGGCCGCATGCACCTTCGCCGACGTCGCCTCGAACACGAAGTCCGGCTTGTCAGCCTGTGCGAGGAGCCATTCGACGCCGCCCGACGACGCTTCGATACCCGCCTGTCGCGCACGCTCGAGACCTTCGCTCGCTGGGTCGATACCGACCATGTACACCGGTTCGACGTGCTGGGACCGGAGGAGTTTGTACATCAGATCCGTTCCGATGTTTCCGGATCCGACGATCGCGGCTGTCAATCGACTCATCTCGAGGGCCTTCCCTGACTCGCTGGTGATGTCGTCGACGCTAAGGAAGATCAGCTGGTAGGTGGCCGGCGTCCAGCGGTGCCGGACAGAGCGGCCCATACCTGGCGCGGTGTTCGGCTATTACGAACACCCACTCTGACGTCGGCAGAACTGGTCCACGCTCGTGACATCGACCACAGCCGGAGATCGGAGAATCGAATGACCGAGTTCAGCCCCCGCCACGAGATCGCGCACCTGGCGCGCGTGGAACTGTTCAGCCCGAAGCCACAAGAAACCGAAGACTTCTTCACGAAGTTTCTCGGTATGTACGTGACCCGGCGCGAAGGTCAATCGGTGTACCTGCGCGGGTACGAGGACCCCTACCAGTGGAGCCTGAAGATCACCGAGTCCCGCCAGTCAGGCATGGGCCATGCGGCGCTGCGCGCAAGTTCGGCCGACGCGCTGGAGCGCCGGGCAAAGTCGCTCACCCAGGGCAACGTCGCGGGCCGGTGGAGTGAGGACGAATTCGGCTTCGGCAAGACGTTCGGCTTCCAGTCGCCGGACGGCCACAACCTTCAATTGCTCTGGGAAGCAGAGAAATACGTTGCACCTGCCGATCTTCAGAGCAAAATCTTGAGCCGACCGTCACGCAAGCCGCTGCAAGGCATTCCGGTCAAGCGCATCGATCACCTGAACCTCATGGCGTCCGACGTAACCGCCGTCAAGACCTCCTTCGAGCGGCACCTCGGCTTCCACACCACCGAACGCGTCGTCGATGGCGAGGTCGAGATCGGGGCCTGGATGAGCTCCAACATCCTCGGCCACGAGGTCGCGTGCATGCGCGACATGACAGGCGGCCGCGGCAAGATGCACCACGTCGCGTTCTACTACGGCACCGGCCAGCACCTCGCCGACGCGGTAGAGATGTTCCGCGAGTACGACATTCGTATCGAGGCCGGTCCGGACAAGCACGGCATCACCCAGGGTCAGTTCCTGTACGTCTTCGAGCCCGGGGGCAATCGCATCGAATTGTTCGGTGAGGCAGGGTATTTGCACCTCGATCCCGACAGCGAAACCAAGACGTGGCAGATGTCGGATATCGACACGGGCCTCGCGATCGGCGGCGCAAAACTGCCGTGGGAAACGTACTTCACATACGGCACACCGAGCCCGCTGCAGCTCGACCAGCACATCGAGCAGTTCGCCCATTTCGGACCGGGCGCGCCCGCGCCGGAAGTAGTTGCCGCGGAGGAACTTGCCGGGGCTCCTGCCTGAAGCACGCAGCTCGTCAGCTCCCACGGCGGATCGGAAGGTCCGCCGTGGGAGCTTTCTTCGTTTGAGGCAAACGCCCTGTATCACAATAATTTTCGTTCGTCGCCAGTCATCGTTTCGTTCGCCCGCAGTCATGTCTACCCAGCACGCTCACGAATAGTGTTGCAGTTCACAGGCAATCACTGTTCCGTCCTTCGATTCCAGGAGTGCATAACATGACCGCGACAATCGCCGACACCCGAAATGCTGTCCGCCCCATGACCGGCGACGAATACCTCGAATCCCTTCGCGACGGCCGCGAGATCTATATCCGCGGCGAACGAGTAGACGACGTCACGACGCACCCGGCATTCCGGAACTCCGCGCGATCTGTCGCGCGGATGTACGACGCCATGCACAAGCCGGAGGCACGCGGTGTTCTCGCCGTGCCGACGGATACCGGCAACGGCGGATTCACCCACCCGTTCTTCAAGACGGCCCACAGCGCCGAAGATCTCGTTCTGGCACGCGATGCGATCGTGACCTGGCAGCGCGAGGTCTACGGCTGGCTGGGTCGCTCACCCGACTACAAGGCGTCGTTCCTCGGCACACTCGGTGCCAGTGCCGACTTCTACGGCCCATACAAGGACAACGCCCTCCGCTGGTACAAGGAAGCACAGGAGCGCGTCCTGTACCTGAACCACGCCATCGTCAACCCGCCGATCGACAGGGACAAGCCTGCCGACGAAACCGCGGATATCTGCGTGCACGTCGTCGACGAAACGGATGCTGGACTTATCGTTTCGGGTGCGAAAGTGGTGGCGACCGGTTCGGCAATCACCAACGCGAATTTCATCGCGCACTACGGATTACCGTTGCGTAAGAAGGAATACGGCCTGATCTTCACCGTACCGATGGACTCCAAGGGCCTGAAGTTGTTGTGCCGCACGTCCTACGAGATGAACGCCGCCGTGATGGGCACGCCTTTCGACTACCCCCTCTCCAGTCGGTTCGACGAGAACGACGCAATCATGATCTTCGACCGAGTGCTCGTGCCGTGGGAGAACGTCTTCGCCTACGACGCCGACACCACGAACGGATTCGTGATGAGGTCAGGCTTCCTGCCGCGCTTCATGTTCCACGGGTGCGCCCGTCTCGCCGTCAAACTCGACTTCATCGCAGGCTGCGTGATGAAGGCTGTCGAGGCAACCGGGACCGCCGGTTTCCGCGGGGTCCAGATGCAGGTCGGCGAGATCCTCAACTGGCGTGACGTCTTCTGGGGCCTCTCCGACGCAATGGCAAAGTCGCCCGAACCGTGGGTGGGCGGTGCGGTCCAGCCGAACACCAACTACGGCCTTGCCTATCGCACCTTCATGGGCGTCGGCTACCCGCGAATCAAGGAAATCATCCAGCAAACGCTCGGCAGCGGGCTGATCTATCTGAATTCGCATGCGAGCGACTGGCACAACCCCGACATCCGGCCCTACCTGGATCAGTACGTCCGCGGCTCCAACGGCATCCCCGCGATCGATCGCGTCCAACTGCTCAAGCTGCTTTGGGATGCGGTCGGCACAGAGTTCGGCGGCAGGCACGAGTTGTACGAGCGCAACTACGGTGGCGACCACGAGGCGGTCCGCTTCCAGACGTTGCTCGCATACCAGGCCAGCGGCCAGGACACGGCGCTCAAGGGCTTCGCCGAGCAGTGCATGTCGGAGTACAACGTCGACGGCTGGACCCGACCGGACCTGATCTCGAACGACGATCTCACGATCGTCCGGCGCTAGGCCGCCGTCATGGTCACCGCACTGCACATGCGAAAAGCACTGGGCCGGTTCGTCAGTGGGGTCACAATCGTGACGACTGCGGAGTGTGAGGACAACGACTCGGTGCACGGAATGACCGCGAACGCGTTCACGTCGGTGTCGCTCGATCCACCGCTCGTGCTCGTGTCGACGTCGACACGCGCCAAGATGGACAGCCGCATCAAGGAGTGCGGGCGCTACGGCGTCTCCATTCTGGCGTGTGACCAGGAGCCGTTGTCACTGCACTTCGCAGGCGCGGCGAACCAGCCCGACCTTGTGAGGTTCGTCTGGCGCAAAGGCGTGCCGCTGCTGGAGGGCGCGCTGGTGCATCTCGCGTGCACCGTCGTCGACAGTCATCCCGCAGGCGATCACACGCTGCACGTGGGACGCGTCGACCAGCTCTGGTACGACGACGGGAATCCGCTCGTCTTCTACACGGGCAGCTTCCGCTCGCTGGAACTGCTCGGCAGGGACGACCACATGGGCTTTTGAGCAACGGCATATTGTCGACGCATGGCCTCCGTTTTCAGCGCGATCATTGCCGGCGACATTCCTGGTCGATTCGTTTGGGAGGACGACGACGTGGTCGCGTTCCTCACCATCGCACCGGTCACTCCCGGGCACACACTCGTTGTGCCGCGCAAGGAGATCGACCAGTGGCAGGACGTGCCGCCGGAAGTATTCGCGAAGCTCACGACAGTTGCACAGGTGATCGGGCAAGGCGTCCGTAAAGCATTCGACGCCCCGCGAGCGGGATTGCTGATCGCGGGGCTCGAGGTGCCGCATCTGCACCTGCACGTCTTTCCCGCGTACGACATGGGGAACTTCGACATCTCGGGCGCAGATACCAACCCTTCGAGTGAGTCCATGGACGAGGCGGCGAGCTCACTGAAGGAAGCGCTGCGCGAGTTGGGTTACGGCGCAACCGTTCCCGACTGATCGATCTGGACGAGGCGCGGTAACGCCACGGTGAACGTTGCGCCTCGGCCAGGTTCGCTCTCGACAGTCACGACACCACCGTGCGCTGTCACCAGAGCGGACACGATCGACAGCCCCAACCCAGCCCCGCCGCTTTCGCGAGTGCGGGACGCGTCTGTCCGGAAGAACCGCTCGAAAACCTTGTCGACGTCGTCGGGCGGCAAACCCGGTCCGGTGTCGGTGACTTGCAGAATCGCGTCCTTGTCGGACGTCGTGACGCGGACCCCGATGAGCGCGTCCGGTGGCGTATGGGTCAGCGCATTGCCGACGAGGTTGGACAGCACCTGCCGCAGGCGCGCTTCGTCCCCGAGCACTTCGGGAGTTCCCGGCCCGTCGATCACTTCAAGATCGATCGTGCGCTTGGGGGCGACCGCGCGGGCGTCGTGCACGGCGTCGCTGGCCAGGCCCAGCAAATCGACCGGCTTCTTGTCGAGCGGACGCTGCGCATCCATCCGTGCGAGCGTGAGGAGATCTTCGACCAGCCCGCCCATCCGGGCCGCTTCGCTTTCGATCCTGTCCATCACCATCGTCGTGTCCGTCGCCGCACCCTGCCGGAACAGTTCCGCGAATCCCCGGATGGTCGTCAGCGGCGTGCGCAGCTCATGGCTCGCGTCGGCGACGAACCGGCGCATCTTGCGCTCCGACCGGCGGGCAGCTTCCTCGGACGCTTCGGTCGAGGCGAACGCATTCTGAATCTGGGCGAGCATGCCGTTGAGCGCAATCGACAGCCGGTCCACTTCGGTGTTGTTTCCCCGGACCGGCACCCGCCTATGCAGGTCCCCGTTCGCGATCGCCGCCGCCGTTCCCTCGACTTCGACGAGCGGACGCAAGCTCCGCCGAATGACGAAGTACGCGGCAAAGCCCAGCGCGATCAGCACGGCGATACCGATGCCCGTCTGCAGCACGATCAGCCGGTCGACCGTCTCCTGGTTCTCGGTCAACTTGATTGCGACGGTCGTGGTGCCCTCGGGTGTCGTCGTTGTCAGCGAACGCCATTCGACGTCCGAATCGCCGACCGATCCCACCGTTGTCGGACGTGAACTCGGATCGGACGGCAGCGCGGGTTCAGCAGACCCATCGTTGATCACCAGCAGCATCTGCCCGGTCACCGCTTGCACCCTGACGTAGAACTGACTCGGTGGGCGTCCTGGACTCGGCCGGTCCGGCGGCTCGAAGCGAAGCGGGCGCGGTTTCGCCCAGCCGTTCGCCGCTTCGCGCAGCTGCTGGTCGGTGCGGTCGAGCAGTGACTTCTCGATCGCCGACGTCACCGCGATGCCGGACGCAACGAGCCCCAGTGCCGCCATGATGACGAGCGCGGCCACCAGTGTGAACCGCAGCGGAACACCCGCCAGCTTTCTCACCGCGGCTCGCGCATCACGTACCCGACACCACGCAGCGTGTGAATGAGTCTGGTGTCCCCCGTGTCGACCTTCCTGCGCAGGTACGAGACGTAGGACTCCACGACTCCCACTTCACCGCCGAAGTCGTAGCGCCACACATGGTCGAGAATCCGCGGCTTGCTGAGCACCGTTCCGGCATTGACGATGAAATAGCGCAACAGGGTGAACTCGGTGGGCGACAACGCCACGGGCTCGCCTGCCTTCCAGACCTCATGCGTGTCATCGTCGAGTTCGATATCGGCGAACACCATCCGCGGCGACTTGACCTCTTCGGAGTTGCGCCCCGCGCGCCGGAGAATGACGCGCAGCCGGGCGACGACCTCCTCCAGGCTGAACGGCTTCGTCACATAGTCGTCCGCGCCGAGGGTGAGCCCGGTGATCTTGTCCTCGACCTCGTCGCGCGCGGTCAGAAACAGCACCGGCGCGTCGACGCCGTCTGCCCGCAGCCGCCGGAGCAGGCCGAAACCGTCCATGCCGGGCATCATCACGTCGATGATCAGCGCGTCGGGCCGGAAGCTGCGCGCCTTGTCCAAGCCTTCGGCACCGTTCGCCGCGGTTGCCACCTCGAAGCCCTGAAATCGAAGGCTCACCGACAACAGCTCGACGATCATCGGCTCGTCATCGATGACGAGCACTTTCGCCTCGGGATTCGCATGTGTCACGTCTGACATATTCTTTCGCTCACCTCGAGCGCACCTGGGCAGTACCTGCGAGTTTCCTGTGAAACCTAACGGCCGACGCACTCAGTACACCACCGCGGCGACCGCGCACGAGGCGCACATCCCGGGCCGGACAAATTAGAGTGACGCGGTGCCCATAACGACTATCGCGCTCTTTCCCGTGAAAGCTGCGTTCGCAGTTGTCGATTCGGCACTCGTCATTGCCGAGGGATCGATTCATGTCGCGCGGTCGGCAGTGGCAGTGCAGGCATCTGCCTTCACTTCGGGACCGCCCGCCGTATCGGCACAGCTGATGCTTGCCGGCCGGATGGCGACGCTGCTCGAAGACGAACGCGCGCTCGGCCAGGCGTTGCGGCCCGGCGGACCACTCGACCGAGCCCTGCAACGCGGCGGCATCGCCGACCGCCTGACCGTCCGAGGCGGACCGCTGGACCGCTTGCTCGCCGTCGACGGACCGGTCGAGCGGCTGTTCGCACCTGGCGGCATCGTCGAGGTCGCGTTGGAGCCGGGCGGACTGGTCGACCGCATCGTCGCACCGAACGGACCGCTCGAGCGATTCATGGCGCGCGGCGGAATCGCAGACCGCTTGCTCGAGGAAGGCGGCATCCTCGATTCCCTCGTCGCCGAGCAGAGCGCGATCGAGCGGATCGTCACCCCGGGGGGCCCGCTGGACCAGGTGGTTTCGCTCTCGTCGACACTCTCAGCGCTCGTCTCGAATCTCGACCAGTTCGGCCGGACGGTCGACGTGCTTCAGGAAACGACGGCACGGCTCGGTTCCGCGGTCGGTGCGCTCACCGAGATCGCCGGTCGGCCGGGCCGGTGGCTGCGCCGCGCACCAGCCGAAACTCAGGCCTGATCGCCACCGAGGTGCGTGCCGAAGAAAGCGAACACACGTTGCCACGCGTCGGCCGAAACCTCGGGGTCGTAGTTGAAGCCCGCGATCTTCAGTAGCGGACCGCCAGGGTATTTGTTCGCGAAGCTGTGTCCGACACCGTCGTAGGTCTTGACGTCGTGCGGAATACCTTTGCGTTCCAGCGTCGCTTCCAGCTTCGGCCCGGCACCGCGAAGGACCGGATCGCGCTTACCGAAACTCGCGACGATCGGGCAGGCCCCTTCGACGAGGTCGTCGTATTTGGGCGGCAGCGATGGGTAGAACGGTGCCGCGGCGTCGAAACCTCGCGGCGCCAGCACGAGCGCAAAGCCGCCGCCCATGCAGAATCCCGCAATTCCGATCGCACCGGTGCAGTCGGCTCGAGTAGCGAGAACTTCACGTGCGGCGAGGAGGTCGTCGATCGACCGGCCCTCGTGCGCCCACAGTTCCTTGATCACCCGGCGCACGCAACGGATCGTCCCGCCGCGCGAGTACAGATTCGGTGCGATCGCCAGGTAGCCCTGGTCGGCGATCATCCGGGTTATCTTCCTGATGTCGTCGGACAACGAAACCATGTCGTGGACGACCACCACCCCGGGCCACGGGCCTTCGCCTTCCGGAACTTCGAGAACGGCTTCTATCTGTCCGGCGGGTGTGTCGACCGACATCGTTGTCATAGCTCACGAATGTAGCTGCGCCCGTCCAGAAATGCTCGACGACGTAGCGGCAGCAAACGGCTCGCGGGCGTTGTGCCCGAATGCCCGCGCTGCGACGCTGGCAGGCATCGTCGTCACGAGCCTGTTGTACGAGCGCACAGCGTCGTTGAAGTACTGCCGGGCGTAAGCGATTCGGTTCTCGGTGTCGGTCAGCTGCCCACGCAGGTGCCGGTAACGCCGATTGCTGTTCAGGCGTGGATCGCGCTCGATGACGCCGAGCGCGCGATCCAACTCGACAGTGAGTTGTTCCTCGGCTTCGGCCCGGGCGGAGGGGCCGACAGCGAATTCGGCGGCAACCTGCGCACGCACGACCGGATCGAACACGGGACGCCTGCCCGCGACATGCACGAGCGCGGAAATCAGCTCGTGCCTACGGCTCAGATGTGCCCCGACGGTCTGCCACGAACTCTCGATCGAGTCGCGTTTGCGGACCAACCTGTGCCCAATACCGATCGCGACGGCCACCGCCGCCACCCCGATGCAGGCAAGCGCGACCACGACGAGAACGCCCACTCTTGGTCCTTGCTCCTCGAATCGAACTCGATATCCGGAACAAGTGTGGGCGTTGCGAGCACGCGAAAGTAGTCACCCCGAGGGTGAAGTCGAGGCACCCTAGGGTTAGCTCAGCGGTCTGCTCGCGCCAACCGGATTAGCAATTTGCCCAACGACTGCCCGGCCTGGCCAAGAGACGCGAAATGGGCAATGACGTCCTCTTCACGACGTTGCGAATCACTCGGGCCGGCACCGGCTTCGGCAGCGTTGAGAACCCGCGCCAGCTCGGTCCGTCGCTCGACCGCGGAAAGAATAGCCGCGTCGATGCCGTCGATGCTGTTCATCAACTCGAGGGCATCCAGCTCACCCTGGCGCGACCGGTCTCGTGTGCGATCCACGTCGACGGTGTAAGTCATCGATACCTCCTGGCACCAGGCTCGGTCACTGACGACGACGTCGCTGTCGATGTCGAAACACGCTATTGACCGAACGACCCTCTCACCCGCGTAGTCCGCTACTCGAATAAGTGCGGACGTGCATTTAGTCGTTCGCAGGCACCTTCAGCGTTACGCATGAATTTTGGGCGAACCTTCGAGGCTACTGGGAGGTTCCTGAAAGTCGGCGGCGACAGGCCGGGGCGGGGGCGGAAACTCGAGCCTCCTGTCAGGATTGAACTGACGACCTTTCGCTTACAAGGCGAGTGCTCTACCACTGAGCTAAGGAGGCGTTGGAAATCGCTGCAATCATACCGGCTACCGATTTGCGCCCGACGAAGTAGGTTGCAGGGGTGAGCACATCGGAGGTCGCAACGGTCCTGGCATGGCATGACGCGCTCAACGACAACGACGTGGATACCCTGCTCGAACTGTCCAGCGACGACATCGAAGTCGGCGGGCAAGAGGGCGCCGCACAGGGTCTGCGCGCACTTCGCGAGTGGGCGACGACCGCCGGTGTGACGCTGGTCCCGGGCCGGATGTTCGCGTTCGAGGGTGTCGTCGTCGTCGAGCAGGAGGCCACATGGTCAGGAAAAGCCGACGAAACCTCTACGGTTGCGTCGGCTTTCCGCGTGGTTCACGACCAGGTGACCGCCGTCTTTCGGCATCCAGACCTGGAGTCGGCGCTCGAAGCGACCGACCTCAGCGAGGATGACCTCGTCGACTGAGCTAGTTCCCTGCTGCCTTCGCGCGTGCCTCTTCGTCTGCCGCCATGGCCTCACGCAGGCTCTTCGGCCGCATGTCGGTCCAGTTCGTCTCGACGTACTCGACGCACGCCGCGCGGCTTTCCTCACCGAAAACGACGCGCCAGCCGGCCGGAACCTCGGCGAACGTCGGCCACAGTGAATGCTGGTCCTCGTCGTTCACGAGCACGTAGAAGCGGCCATCTTCGTCATCGAACGGATTGGTGCTCATCTCACCTCACTGGTTACAAACGTATATGTGGAAGTTCTTCGCCCCACGATCGTCACGTGCTGCGATGTCGACCCTAGCAAGGCAAGCGTTACAACGGTGACGTGCAACCCCAACTGACCGACCGGCGAGGAGCACCCGATGGACATGATCGAAGGGACGATGGAGCACGCTCTGCCCTTCTATTCATTCGGAGCAGGTGAGCCGTTGGTTGTGCTGCGCTGGTTCACCGTCGATCACGCCAATCCGCATGGTCTCGAACGGCATGCGGAATTGCGTGTGCTTTCGCCGCTGGCCGCGCACCGCGAGGTATTCGCGATCAACCGCGCGCCCGATATGCCTGCTGGAACGACGATGTCGGATATCGCTCGCGAGCATGCCGAGGCATTGGACGCATTCTTCGGCAAGCCGGTCGACGTGCTCGGAATGTCTTCGGGCGGGTCACTGGCGTTGCAGCTCGCGGCCGAGCATCCGAGGGTCGTTCGAAGGCTCGTCATTGCCGGGGCCGCGTACACGTTGACCGAACAGACGCGCGACGCTCAACGCGACTACACCGCGGCGATCGCTGCCGGCAAACGCGGTGCACATCATCAGGTGCCGATCACCGTCCGCAATCCGCTTCTGCAGACGCTGCTGACGCCGATCTTGTGGCTGAGCGATCCGTTGCTACGGCCCGAAAACCCGCTGGACATGCTGCATTTTGCGCAGGCCGAGGACACGTTCGACGTCGCCGACCGCCTGGCGACGATCACCGCACCGACCCTGGTCATCGGTGGTGCCGACGACCTCGCCTACACGCCCGAGTTGTTCCAGGCCACCGCCGACGGAATTCCGGGTGGGCGGCTCATCAGCTATCCGGGGACCGGTCACATGTCGACGTTCAGTTCGAAACGCTTCGCGACCGACATCCTCGAATTTCTCGACGCCCCCGGCTCAGGCGCCGATGAAGTCGATTAGGACCTTGTTCACAGCTTCGGGACGCTCGAGGTAGCCGTAGTGACCGGCATCGGGGATCTCGATGTACTTGGCGCCGGGGATCACGTCGGCGATCTCGCGGGAAAGATACGGCGGAATCATCCGGTCGTCGGCGAACCCCATCGACAGGCACGGGACCTTGATGTCGCGGTAGGCCTCGACTCGATCGAAGTCGTGGTCCATTTTTCGCTGCGCCCGGATTCCGGGTGTGACCGCGCCGCCGGTGAATTCGAACAGATCGAGCCAGTCGCGCGCGGCATGTGTGTCCGCAAGAGTCGCGGGCGACAGGTTCATGACGGCAGTGACTGCCGCTTCGTACTTCGGCGGGAGCGTCACACCGCTCGCGTCGAGTTCGTGCTCACCGAGCGACAGCGTCTTCTGGAATTGGTCTAGCCTGCCGTGCCCTGCCATGAAGACGGCCTTCGACACCAACTGGGGCCGCCGCAACGCGAGTTCCTGGGCGACGCGCGCGCCCATCGACGTACCGACGACAACGGCCGGACCACCACCGAGAAATTCGATGAGGCCCGCGGTATCGGCGACAAGATCCTCGATACGCATTCCCTGCGCACTTTCGAAAGACGGCGCAATTCCGCGGTTGTCGAATGTCACTACGCGATATCCCGCATCCAATAGCGCGGGGACTTGGTGAAGGGCCCAAACCCTGCCCGGACTGCCTGTTCCCATGATAAGAACAACAAGCTGTCCGGTTCCCTTGACCTGATAGTTCAGTGAAATCCCGTTAACCGTAGCCAGCGGCACCGGCCACCTCCTACCCCATTCGCACGACCGCGTTCTGCTCGAACGTCTCGCTGGCCAACGCTAGTGCACCGCAACGGCAACTGGCGCCCGGGCGACGGGTTCTCATAGAGTCGACGACAGGGACAGCTGCTCACGTCGAGCAGACAAGCCGGGAGGAGCATCATGGCCACGAAGACGACCAGCGCAAACGACATCACCGACGACGAGTTGGAACCGTTGGCCGACGAGACTGCCCGCCAGGCGCAACGCGTCGTCGCCGCATACGCGACCGATGCTGACGAATGCCGGATGCTGCTGTCGATGCTGGGCATCGGCCCGATCAATCGGATCGACTGACATCGCGACCTCCGAGGCAAACCAAGGACAATTGTGGCTGACCTAGGCTCGGACTTCGTGGTGGTTGCCAACCGGCTGCCTGTGGACCTCGAAACCCTGCCCGACGGGTCCACTCGCTGGAAGCGCAGCCCCGGCGGCCTGGTCACCGCGCTGGAGCCGATCCTGCGTAGCAACAAGGGGGCGTGGGTCGGGTGGCCCGGTGTTCCCGACGCGAATCCGGACCCGATCATCCAGGACGGCGTCGAACTGCACTCGGTTCCGCTGAGTGCGCGGGAGATCGAGGACTACTACGAGGGTTTCTCGAACGCGACGCTGTGGCCGCTCTACCACGACGTCATCGTCAAACCCGTGTACGACCGCGAGTGGTGGACCGCGTACGTCGCGGTCAACCGCAAGTTCACCGAGGCGACGGCGGATGTCGCCGCGCAGGGTGCGACGGTCTGGATCCAGGACTACCAGCTCCAGCTTGTTCCGAAGATGCTGCGGATGTTGCGCCCGGACCTCACGATCGGCTTCTTCCAGCACATCCCTTTCCCCCCGGTCGAGCTGTTCATGCAATTGCCCTGGCGCACAGAGATAGTCGAAGGTCTGCTCGGCGCGGACCTGATCGGCTTCCATCTGCCCGGTGGCGCACAGAACTTCCTGTATCTCGCACGACGCCTGGCCGGTCAGTCGACGTCGCGCGGAAGCGTCGGTGTGCGTTCGAAACTCGGTGTCGTACAAGTGGGATTCCGCACAGTCCGCGTCGGCGCGTTCCCTATTTCGATCGATTCCGGGCAACTCGACGAGATGTCGAAGCGCAAGGATATTCGCGACCGCGCCAAACAGATCCGGAAAGAACTCGGTAATCCGAAGCGGATAATGCTCGGCGTCGACCGCCTCGATTACACGAAAGGCATCGACGTTCGCCTCAATGCCTTGATGGAATTGTTCGAAGAAAGCCGGATCGATCCCGAAGAAACGGTGATGGTCCAGCTCGCAACGCCCAGTCGGGAGCGCGTCGAGAGTTATGTGCGCCTACGCAGCGACATCGAGCAGGTCGTCGGCCGGATCAATGGCGAATACGCTCGTGTCGGGCACGGTGTGCTGCATTACCTGCATCGGCCGATCCCGCGCGAAGAGCTGATCGCCTTCTTCGTTGCAGCCGACGTCATGCTGGTCACGCCCTTTCGCGACGGCATGAACCTCGTCGCCAAGGAATACGTTGCGTGCCGGAGCGATCTCGGCGGCGCGTTGGTGCTGAGCGAATTCACCGGTGCCGCAGCCGAATTGCGCCAAGCGTACCTGTGCAACCCGCACGATCTCGAGGACCTCAAGGGCTCGATCATCGCCGCGCTCGAGCAGGACCGCGAAACCGGACGCAAGAAGATGCGAGCCCTACGGCGGCAAGTACTTACACACGACGTTGATCGCTGGGCAAAGTCGTTCCTCAACGCGCTGAGCCACGGCGGCGTCGCGGGTTCCGCGCTGCTCGAAGACGACGACGTCAGACTTTGAGTTTCGAGTCGAGCGTCAGAAGGTCCGAGGCGGAGAACGTCCGCCCGGGCTCGCGATCAGCGAAGTAGCCGCCGATCTCGCTTGCCAGCGCTGCGGCGTCCCACTGGTCGCCGGCAGCGTCGAATCGTTGCTCGACGACGGGTGCGGCCATCAGCGCGACCATCGGACCGTAGACGACGAACACCTGTCCGTTGACGTGGTCGGCTGCCGGCGACGCAAGGTAGGCGACCAATGTGCCGACGTGTTCGGGTGACAGTGGATCGATCCCGTCTTCGGGTGCGGCCCCGAAGACGTTCTCCGTCATGGACGTTCGGGCCCGCGGGCAGATAGCGTTTGCGCGGACTCCGTACCGCGAGAGACCGCGAGCGGCCGACAGCGTGAGTGACGTGATGCCCGCCTTCGCGGCGCCGTAGTTCGCCTGCCCCTCGGGTCCGAGCAATCCGGCTTCCGACGAGGTGTTGATCAAGCGGCCGTACACGGGTGCGCCTGCGGCCTTCGACGTGCCGCGCCAATACGCCGCGGCATTGCGGCTGAGCAGGAAGTGCCCGCGGAGGTGGACCCGCAACACCAGATCCCAGTCGTCGTCGGACATGTTGAACAGCATCCGATCCCGCACGACCCCGGCGTTGTTGACCACGATATCGAGGCCGCCCAGGCGCGTGGTCGCCGCTTCGAGCAAACCGTCCGCGGTGGATCGTTCGCCGACGTCGCCGGCGACGAATTCGCACGCGACACCGATACCGCGGATTTCGTCCATCGTCGCCGTGACGTTGTCGTTCTCGGATAGATCGTTGACGACGACCGCCGCGCCGGCCCGGGCCAGCGCGATCGCCTCCGATCGGCCGAGTCCCGAACCCGCTCCGGTGACGATTGCTACCTTGCCGTCGAGCCGCACATTCTGTTCGCTCACGGGCGCAACTTTAGAACGTGTTCTTGTTATCGGCAACGACGGGTCACCGTTTCTCGAACAAGGCCGCCTTCGGACACTGCGCGATCGCGTCGCGAACATCCTCGACGCGGTCCGCCGGCACCTCGCCACCGGCGACGATGAGCTCGTCATCGTCGTTGAGGTCGAAAATGTCGGGCGCAATCCCCACACAGATGCCGTTTGCCTCACATTGATCGAAGTCGACGCCGACCTCCATGGCTACTTCCTCTCCACGCTGTTCTGTCGCGATGGCAGGGGGACGGCGCTCCCGCATCGTCCCTTCAACGAGTGTATTACTAGAACATGTTCCACCTAATATGTCATCATCGAACCGGGTGCAGAAGAGAGGTGCAAGATGCGGATTGCATACACGGCGGAGCAGCGCGCGCTACAGGAAGAGCTACGGGCATACTTCGCGCGGTTGATCACGCCGGAGCGCCGAGAGGCCCTCAGCGCGCAGACCGGTGAATTCGGTACGGGGAACGTCTACCGGGACGTCGTCCGCGAGATGGGCCACGACGGTTGGCTCACGCTCGGCTGGCCTAAGGAGTACGGCGGGCAGGAACGGTCGATGATCGACCAGCTCATCTTCACCGACGAGGCCGCGATCGCAGGCGCGCCCGTTCCGTTCCTCACTATCAACTCGGTGGCCCCGACGATCATGCATTTCGGAACCGAGGAGCAGAAGCGCTTCTTCCTGCCGAAGATCTCGGCCGGCGAACTGCACTTCTCGATCGGCTATTCCGAACCCGGTGCGGGCACGGACCTCGCGAGCCTGCGCACGACCGCGGTCCGCGACGGCGACGACTGGGTCATCAACGGACAGAAAATGTGGACGAGCCTGATCGCATACGCCGATTACATCTGGCTCGCATGCCGAACCGACCCGAACGTGAAGAAGCACAAAGGCATCAGCATGTTCATCGTCCCGGCGACCGCGGAGGGATTCTCCTGGACGCCGGTGCACACGATGGCCGGACCCGACACGAGTGCGACCTACTACCAAGACGTGCGGGTGCCGTCGACGGCAGTAGTCGGCGAGGTCAACGGCGGTTGGCCGCTGGTCACGAACCAGCTCAATCACGAGCGCGTCGCACTGACGTCAGCGGCGCCGTTGCAGCACTCGCTGCGGCAGGTCGTCGAGTGGGCGCAGAACACGAAGGCTGCCGACGGATCGCGCGTGATCGATCGCGAGTGGGTGCAGATCAACCTCGCCCGGGTCCACGCGAAGGTGGAGTACCTCAAACTCATGAACTGGGAAGTTGCCTGGGGCGCGAGCGCCGGCGGCGGCCACTCGCCGAGCAAGTGGGACGCATCGGCGTGCAAGGTCTACGGCACCGAGCTTGCGACGGAGGCATACCGGCTCCTGATGGAAGTTCTCGGACCGGTCGCGTATCTGCGCCAGGACTCCCCCGGTGCGGCTCTGCGCGGACGCATCGAGCGGATGCACCGGGCAGCACTGATTCTGACCTTCGGTGGCGGCACCAACGAGGTCCAGCGCGACATCATCGCGATGACCGCCCTCCGCCAACCACCCGCCAAGCGCTGACCCCTTCGAAAGGGCCCACAGATGGACTTCACACCGACCGAGGCGCAGCAGGACCTCGAACAGTTGACCCGCGATATCGCCACCAAACTCGTCACGCCGGAGCGGCAGCGCGAACTCGACGCCGCCGCGGAACGCCTCGACGAACCGCTGTGGCACGCGCTATCGGACGCAGGCGTCCTCGCGGCGGCATTGCCGGACGCCGTCGGTGGCGGCGGCTTCGGCGTGCTCGAGCAGTGCACGATCCTGCGCGAACTCGGCCGAACCCTCGGCGCCGTCCCGTACTTGCCATCGGTCGTTCTCGCGGCCGGCGCGCTCGCCGAGTTCGGTACACCCGCCCAGCAGGAATTTGCCCAACGTGCCGCCTCCGGCGAGATCCTCACCGTGGCACTGGCCGAAGAGAACAACGACGAACCCGCTCGACCGGTTACGGCTGTCGCGCAACATGATTCGGGCTGGGCGCTGACCGGCGCCAAGATAGCCGTCCCGGTGGCGAATCGCGCTGTGCGGATGCTCGTGCCTGCGGCGACGCCCGACGGTGTTGCCGTCTTCCTCGTCGACCCGAAGGCTGCGGGCGTGACGGTCGTCGCGCAACAGGTCGTCGACAACAGCGTCGAGTGCCTCGTGGGATTCGACGAGGTCCAGCTGTCGGCGGACGACCTACTGGGTTCGCTGGAGACGGGCGCCGACGTCGTTTCGTGGCTGCTCACCCGGGCTGCGCTCGGGCTCGCGGCAAGCCAGCTCGGCACGCTGGAGCGCGCATTGGAACTCGTGTCCGACTACGCCCGAGAGCGCGTGCAATTCGAACGACCGATCGGCAGTTTCCAAGCTGTTGCGCAACGGCTCGCCGACGCGTACATCGACGTCAAGGGCGTGCGCCTGACCGTCCTGCAGGCGGCGTGGCAGCTCAGCGAAGGCCTGCCTGCAGCTGCCGAAGTGCGGGCCGCAAAGTTCTGGGCAGCCGACGCGGGCCACCGCGTCGCACACACGCTCGTGCACGTTCACGGCGGCGTCGGCCTCGACACGGACCACATCGCGCACCGATACTTCCTCGCGGCGAAGCACAACGAGTTCGCACTCGGTTCTGCGACCGATCAACTTCGGCATTTGGGAGCCATCCTCGCAGTGAGCGCCTGACACCTGGCATAAGCTTCGGCTTGTTTCTGCAGCGTCGCAGAAGGAGGACCGGATGATTGCGTCTGACGTCGGCAACTCGGGCATGCGCAATCCCAGGATCGTGTATCGCAGCGGCGGCAGCGTGCGTTCGCGCATCGCCGTGGCGCCGATGCGGGTTGCCCGTGCAGTCGGCGAAGTCTGGCCGATGTCACCCTGGACGCTCACGATTCTCGATCTGTGCGGCTCCGGGGTCGGGCGTCTGCTCGCCCGGACACCGGTCGAAAAGCTGGACGCGAACGGTGTCACGGCGGTGCGGGTACGCGCGAAGTCAGTCACGCAGCCCCGGCAAACCATCCTGTACGTCCACGGCGGCGGGTTCACGTTCGGTACGCCGGACATGTACCGCGCGGCGGCGGTACGGCTCTCTGCGGCTACGAACTCCGATGTGCTGCTCTTCGATTACCGCCACCCGCCGTTCGCTCCCGTGGCCTCGATGACAGCCGATTGCGACACGGTGTATCGCTGGGCCGTGTCGCAGTATCCGACGGACCGCTTGATCCTCATGGGCGACTCCGCCGGCGGCAATCTCGCTGTCGGCATGCTGATCCGGGCGCGAGCGGAGGGTCTGCCGCAACCCGCTGGCCTCGCGATCCTGTCGGCGTGGCTCGACCTCACCTACCGGCATTCGAAGGGCGCGCAACGCGACGCCTTCTTCGCGCTGCGGTACGCCCGACGTGCCGCCGCACTGTGCAGCGACGGGAACGGCCCACTACCGGAGGTCCGGCCGCTCGACTTCGACCTCGCCGGTCTGCCGCCCACACTCATCCAGATCGGCTCGACGGAGCCGCTGGTGCCCGGCAACCGGGAACTCGCCGGCGGCCTTGCGCGCGCCGGCGTGCCCGTCGAATTGCAGCTGTGGAAAGACCAGGTCCACGTTTTCCAGCTGTTTTTGAGCTTTCTGCCCGAAAGTCGCTCCGCGCTCAAGGAGATCGCGCGCTTCATCGAGCACGCGACACGGCGCGAAGCGAAACTGACCGGTTAGCCGCGCCCGCCCGCGCCCGCTATTCGCGCTGCGGCAGCGTCGAATTCGGCCAGCAGATCTGCCATCACGTCGGCGACCGGACGAATGTCGTTCATGCGACCGACGATTTGGCCGACCGGCATAGCCACGACCTCCGGATCCGACGACAGTGCGATTCGCTGATGCGCTTCGCTGACGAGGATGTTCTGCAACGGCATCGGAAGTGGTTGCGGCGCATCGGGTCTGGCCCATGCCTCCGTCCACTTGGTCTTCAGCAGCCGAGCCGGTTTGCCGGAGAAGATCCGCGTCCGGACCGTATCTGCCGAACTCGCGGCAAGCAGCGCACGCTGGACGACGGACGGCCCCGCGCTGTCCTTCGCCGTACCCAGTCGGTACTCCGCGCAGGTGAGCCAGTACGAGCCCATCCAGACGCCCTGCGCACCGAGTGCGAGGGCCGCGGCGACCTGCCGTCCGCTGCCGATTCCGCCGGCCGCCAGCACGACTGCATCGTCGCCGACCGCGTCGACGATCTCGGGCCAGAGCACCATCGAGCCGATTTCACCGGTGTGCCCACCTGCCTCGTAGCCCTGCGCGATGACGATGTCCACACCGTTGTCGATATGACTCCGTGCATGCGACACCGCGCCGGCCAGCGCCGCAACGGGTACCCCTGCGGCGTGCGCCTGGTCGATCACGTCCTTGGGCGGTGAGCCCAGCGCGTTGGCGATCAGTTTGATCGGATGCTTCAGCGACACATCGACGTGCGAGCGCGCCACCGAATGCAGCCAGCCGAGGACGCCGACCGCGTGTTCGTGGCCGGTCGCGAGCGGCGGCACACCGAGGTCGTTCAACGTCCGGTCGACGAACGCGCGGTGCTCGGGCGGAATCATTGCCTCGAGGTCGATCGACGTACCTTCGGTCGGAATCTTCGCCGGCATCACGATGTCGACGCCGTAGGGCTTTCCGTCGGTGTTCGCGTCCATCCAGTCTAGGACGGCGTCGAGCTCTTCCGGATCGTTGAATCGGACGCACCCGAGCACGCCCAGCCCGCCGGCCCTGGTTATCGCCGCGGCTACGTGCTCGGACGGTGTGAAACCGAAGATCGGATATTCGATGCCGAACTTGTCGCAGAGATCTGTCCGCATCAGCTTGCACTCCCGGCTACGGCAGGAGCGAGATGTTCGTCGGCTTCCCTGAGCGTGGTTTGTTCCTTCGCCCAACGGTAGTCCGGCTTGCCTGCCGGTGACCGTTTGATCTCGTCGACGAACCACACACTGCGCGGAACCTTGTACGCCGCCAATTGCACACGGCAGGCGTCGGAAAGCTCCTGCAGGCTCGGCCGGTGACCCGTCCGCGACTGCACGACGGCCGCGACCCGTTCGCCGAAGCGCTCGTCCGGGACACCGACGACGAGCGCGTCGAAGACGTCCGGATGCGACTTGAGTTCGCCCTCGACCTCTTCGGGGAACACCTTTTCACCACCGGTGTTGATCGACATCGACCCGCGGCCCAGCATCGTCACCGTGCCGTCCGCTTCCACGCGGGCATAGTCGCCGGGGATCGAGTAGCGCACACCGTGGTACTCCACGAACGTCGCCTTGGTCTTCGCCTCGTCCTTGTAGTAGCCGAGCGGAATGTGGCCCTTTCGCGCGATGAGACCGATCTGATCCGAGCCGGGCTCGATCGGGTTGCCCTCGTCGTCGATCACCGTCGTCGAGGCGTCGATCTTCACGCGCGGGCCACCCTCGTGCGCCGCGCCCTTGGTGACCGCGCTGAGGCCACCGAAGCCGGTCTCGGAACTGCCGATCGAGTCGGTGATCATGCGGTTCGGCAGCAGCTCACAGAACTTGTCCTTGATGCTCGGCGAGAACAATGCCGCGCTGCTGGCGATCACCCACATCGTCGAAAGGTCATAGGGCTTACCAGTTTCCGGGTTGCCTTCGATCAGGGCGTCGAGCATCGGCCGCGCCATTGCGTCACCGGTGATAAAGATCAGGTTGACCCCGAGCTGATCGATGACCCGCCACACCGTGTGACCGCTGAACTCCGGGTACATCACGGTCTTGCCACCGGCGAAGAGGCTTTGGAACGTTGCCCACTGGGCGCCGCCGTGAATCATCGGCGGGATCGGGTATCGGGTCATCGCGGGGTTTGCGGCGCCGCCGTTGGCGAGTTCCCATTCGTCCTTGACGTACTCACCGGTCATGAAATTGATGCCACCGCCGAGCACTCGCCAGACGTCCTCCTGCCGCCACATGACGCCCTTCGGCTTACCCGTGGTGCCGCCGGTGTAGAGCATGTACAGGTCGTCGGGACTGCGCTCGCCGAAGTTGCGCTCGGGTGATCCAGCCGCCAGCGCAGCCTCGTACTCGGTGCCGCTGTACTCGAGATCCGTTCCGTCTTCGACGACGACGAACGACTTCAGGTTCGGCGTCCTCGGTGCGGTCGCCGCCACCTTGTCGGAGTACCGGCGCTCGTGGATGAGCGCGACCATGTCGGAGTTCTCGAAGATGTACTGGAGCTCGCTGGGCACGTAGCGGTAGTTGACGTTCACCATCACGGCGCGGAGCTTGAAGACGGCGATCATCGCCTCCACGGCCTCGATCGTGTTCCGCGAGTAGACGCCGACTTTGTCGCCGGCCTTCACCCCGTTGTCGGCGAGGTAGTGCGCGAGGCGATTCGCGCGATCTTCCAATTGCGCATAGGTGACCTCGCGGCGGTCGTCCAGTAGCGCAACGCGCTCGGGCATCAGATCGACGGCATGCTCGACGAGGTCGGCGATGTTGTAAGCCATGACCCAAAAGTAGAACGTGTTATCGTTTCTGACAAGACCTGATCGAGACCCAGCTCACACCACGTGGAGTACGAACCGTGACAACGTCGACCGAAACCGCTCATTGCCTCGTCGAAAAGCGCGGGCACGTACTCATCGTCACGATGAATCGGCCCGAAGCGCGCAACGCCCTGTCGGGCGAAATGATGGCGATCATGCGGGACGCCTGGGACCAGGTGGATGCGGATCCCGAAATTCGAGTCGCAATTTTGACGGGCGCGGGCGGTGCGTTCTGTGCTGGTGCGGACCTGAAAGCCATGACATCGAGCCATCCGGGCGATTCGTTCTCCGGCGGCGGCTGGGATCTTTCGCGAATCGACGCACTTCTGAAAGGTCGCAGGCTGACGAAGCCGTTGATCGCCGCCGTCGAAGGGCCGGCCATTGCGGGCGGGACCGAGATTCTGCAGGGCACCGACATCCGTGTCGCGGGCGAGAGCGCGAAATTCGGCGTCTCCGAGGCAAAGTGGGGATTGTTCCCGTTGGGCGGGTCCGCGGTTCGGCTCGTACGCCAGATTCCGTACACGATCGCAGCCGACATTCTCCTGACCGGTCGGCACATCCGCGCCGCCGAGGCGAAGGACATCGGCCTCATCGGGCATGTGGTCCCGGACGGCCAGGCACTGACGAAGGCCCTCGAACTTGCCGACCTGATCGCCGCCAACGGCCCCCTCGCGGTCCAGGCGATTCTGCGGACCATTCGCGAAACCGAAGGGTTGCACGAGGAAGAGGCGTTCAAGATCGACGCCCGCCTCGGCGTCGAGGTCTTCAAATCGAAAGACGCCAAAGAAGGTCCGCGCGCGTTCGCCGCCAAGCGGGCGCCGGTCTTCGAAGGGCAATAAGGGGCTGCGCCCCTGTGCGCGGTTAGCGAGTCCATGGACTCCCTAACCGCGCACGGGGTGTCAGATCGCCCGCTCCTTATCAGCCCAGTAGGGCTGCCGCAGCTTGCGCTTGTACAGCTTGCCGTTGGGGTCGCGCGGCAATTCCTCGATGTAGTCGATCGATCTGGGCAACTTGAACTTGGCCAGCCGCTCCCGGGCATACTCGAGCAACTCCGCAGTGAGCGCCTCGTCGCCGACCACGCCGTCGACCGGCTGCACCACGGCCTTTACTTCCTCGCCCCAGTCGGTGTGGGGCACACCGAACACAGCGACATCCGCGACCTTGGGATGCACCGCCAGTTCGCCCTCGATCTCGGCGGGGTAGATGTTCACGCCGCCGGAAATAATCATGTCCGACTTGCGATCGCACAGATACAGGTAGCCGTCCTCGTCGAGATATCCGACATCGCCGAGCGTGAAAAGGTCTCCGACGCGCGATGATTCGGTCTTTGCTTTGTCATGGTGATACTCGAACGACGAGCCACCCATCCGCATGTAGACCTGGCCAGGCTCCCGAACCGGCAGCTCTGCGCCGTCGTCGCCGAGCACCTTGACGACCGACCACGGCCAGGGCTTACCGACCGAACCGGGCTTCCGAATCCATTCCTCGCCCGAAATCACCGTTCCCCCACCCTCGGTGGCGGCGTAGTACTCGGTGACGACCGGCCCCCACCATTCGAGCATTTGCCGCTTGATCTCGAGTGGGCACGGCGCGGCGCCGTGAATCATCACGCGCAGAGACGACACGTCGTAGCGGTTTCGTACCTCTTCCGGCAGGGCCAGCAGACGGTGGAACTGCGTTGGCACCATGTGACTGTGCGTCACCCGCTGCTCTTGGATGAGCCGCAACATCTCCTCCGGATCCCACCGATCCATGAGGACGACCTTGTGCCCCAACTGAAGCGAGATGACAACGAAGTTCAAGACGGCGGTGTGGTAGAGCGGCGAACCACAGATGTGTACGTGATCGTCGAACGGTCCGATACCGAAGATGCCGAAGAATCCGGCCGACGCGACCGGCACCTCGTCGGGATCGTTGCCGGTCAGCGGACGACGAACGCCCTTGGGGCGCCCCGTCGTTCCGGACGTGTACAGCATCGGCGCGCCGGCAGTTCGGACATCTGGGCGACCGGATTCGCCGGCACCGAGATCGGCCAGCGGTGTGAATCCAGGGATGTCACCAACCGAAAAGCGCGACAGGGGTGGAATTCCCGCCTCGTTCGCGGCAGTGGTCGCCGCCTCGCCGAATCGACCGCTGGCGACGAACGCCTTCGCCTCGCTATCCTTCAGGATGTAGGCAACCTCGGGTCCGGTGAGGTGCCAATTGACCGCGACGATGTACAGACCCGTCTGGTACGCCGCGAAGTAGAACGCGACCGTATCGATCGAGTTGTGCAACATCATCACGATCGCGTCGCCCGGCTTCAGGCCCATCGCCTGTAAGCCGCGACCGTAGCGGTCGGCCGCGGCGGTCAGTTCCCCGTAGGTCACCGACCTGCCATCCGCGTCGACGACGGCGGTCCGCTCGGGATCGCTTTTCGCGATGTTCCACAACCCAGGTGTCATTACTTCGGTATCGCCCACCCCCTGAATCTAGAACGTGTTCTACCGCTCGGCAAGGCCGACCACCGAAGCGAGTCGACGCAATTGCTCCCCGTCGCCACAAGTCACCAGCAGCATGGACACTCCGGACCGCTCCCACACGTCGATTTCGGAGCGCACACGGTCTTCGTCGCCGATGATCATCGTCTCGGTGACCATCTCGTCGGGCACGGCCGCAGCAGCCTCCTCCTTGCGCCCGTCGCGGAAGAGACGACCGATCTCGTCGACGGCCTCGCCGTAACCCATGCGGCGGTAGACCTGAGCATGGAAGTTCAATTCGGGCGCACCCATGCCGCCGACGTACAACGCCAGGACCGGCTTGATCCGCTCGATCTGGCCCGCCCTGTCGTCGGTGATCATCACCTGGCAACTGGCGGCAATCTCGAAGTCCGCCCTGCTCCGACGCGCGCCGGCGCGGGCGAATCCCTCGTCGAGCCACTCGTTGTACATCGGCGCCAACCGCGGCGAGTAGTAGATCGCGAGCCAGCCGTCGGCGATTTCCGCAGTCAGCGCAACGTTTTTCGGGCCTTCGGCACCCAGCCAGATCGGAATGTCCGAGCGTAACGGGTGCGTGATCGGCTTGAGCGGCTTGCCCAATCCGGTCGCCCCGGGACCCTGATATGGCAGCGGGTAATGCGGACCGTCGTTGCGCACCGGCGCCTCACGGGCGAGCACCTGCCGCACGATCGAGACGTATTCGCGGGTGCGCGCGAGCGGCTTCTCGAACGGCTGGCCGTACCAGCCCTCGACCACCTGCGGTCCCGAAACGCCCAACCCGAGGACCATGCGGCCGTTACTCAAGTGATCGAGCGTCAGCGCGTGCATCGCGCAACTGGTCGGCGTCCGAGCAGACAGTTGGACGACCGAGGTACCGAGCCGGACGCGCGACGTCGACGATCCCCACCACGCCAGCGGACCGAACGCATCAGACCCCCACGATTCGGCAGCGAACACGGCATCGAAGCCCGCCGCCTCGGCAGCGCTCACCAGTTCCCCGTGGTTGGCGGGCGGACCCGCACCCCAATACCCGAGTTGCAACCCAAGCTTCATCGGTTACCTCCGCATCGCTAGTGGTCACAAGTCGTACTTGCCACCAGAATAAGAACCTGTTCTACTCGACTTCGTGGGCATTGTGAACAGTACGACAACCAAGACTGCACCCAAGACTGCACCCAGGACTGCACCACTGAGCGCTCCGCTGAACCTGAAGTTCGACTACACGAGGTCCGTCGGTCCTACGATCGGCGGCTTCCTGTCGGCGCTTTGTGACCGCCGTGTGGTCGGCGTGCGCGGTTCGGATGGGCGAGTGCTGGTGCCGCCGCCGGAATACGACTCGCGAACCTTCGAGCCGTTGACCGACTTCGTCGACGTCGCGCCGAACGGCACCGTCACGTCGTGGACCTGGGAGGACAATCCGCTACCCGGCCAACCGCTGACGCACCCGTTCGCGTGGGCGTTCATCAAGCTCGATGGCGCAGACACCGCGTTGCTGCACGTGGTGGACGCGGGTTCCGCCGACACGATGCAGACCGGCATGCGGGTCCACGTTCACTGGGCAGAACAAACGGTCGGAAGCATTCTCGACATCGCATACTTCCTGCCGGGCGATGGACCTGCCGAAACACCCGCTGCCCCTGAGACTCCCGCCGAGATCTCGATGATCACGACGCCGGTTCGGCTGAGCTACAACCACTCCGCGTCGCACGAGGAGAGCTTCTACCTGCGCGGTATCGCCGAAGGAAAGCTGCTCGGCGGACGAACGCAGGATGGCAGACAGGTTTACATCCCGCCCCGCAGCGCAAGCCCCACCGATGGGCTACCCACGGCAGAGCCTGTGGAACTACCGGACAAGGGCACCGTCACCACCTTCTGTGTCGTCAACGTCCCGTTCATGGGGCAGCGGATCAAGCCGCCCTACATTGCGGCCTACATCCTGCTCGACGGCGCGGACATCGCGTTTCTACATCTGGTACTCGAGTGCGACGCAGCCGATGTGCGCATGGGCATGCGCGTCGAAGCTGTGTGGAAACCCCAGGAGGAGTGGGGATTCACGCTCGAGAACATCGATCACTTCAGACCTTCCGGCGAACCTGACGCCGACTTCGACAGCTACAAGAATCATCTGTGAGGAGCAACCGACGATGACCGACGTAGCAGTAGTCGGATTTGCGCACGCACCACATGTGCGCGCGACCGACGGCACCACCAACGGTGTCGAAATGCTAGTGCCATGTTTTCAGCAGCTGTACTCCGAACTCGGCATTACCAAGGCCGACATCGGGTTCTGGTGCTCCGGATCTTCCGATTACCTTGCCGGACGCGCGTTCTCGTTCATCTCGGCAATCGACGCCGTCGGGGCAGTGCCGCCGATCAACGAGTCGCATGTGGAAATGGATGCAGCCTGGGCGTTGTACGAGGCATACATCAAGCTCCTGACCGGGGAGGTCGAGACCGCTCTCGTCTACGGCTTCGGCAAGTCGTCCGCCGGCAGCCTTCGGCAGGTGCTGACCATGCAACTCGACCCCTACGTGGTCGCGCCGCTGTGGCCGGATTCGTTGGCACTGGCCGGTTTACAGGCCCGCGCCGGAATCGATGCAGGCAAATGGACCGAACGCACGATGGCCGAGGTCGCCGCGGCGCGCTCGACCGGCCCGGTGGACATCGACGCACTGCTTGCGACGCCATTCGTCGCGAATCCGCTGCGCAAGCACGACTGCGCACCCATCACCGACGGCGCGTCGGCGATCATCCTTGCCTCCGGCGATCGCGCGCGCGAACTGTGCAAGAACCCGGCGTGGATCACAGGCATCGAGCACCGCATCGACTCCCCCAACCTCGGCGCCCGCGACCTCACGATCTCGCCGTCGACCGCCGCTGCCGCAGCAGCTGCAACCAAGGGCGACAACAGCTTCGACGTCGCTGAACTTTATGCCCCGTTCACACATCAGGAGTTGATACTCAGGGAGGCGATCGGATTGCGCCCCGAAACGGCGATCAGCCCGTCGGGCGGGCCACTGACCGCTAACCCCATGTTCTCCGCGGGTCTCGAGCGGATCGGCTTCGCGGCAGAGCACATCATCTCGGGCAAGGCGGGCCGCGTGCTGGCGCATGCCACCAGCGGCCCTGTGCTGCAACAGAATCTGGTCGCGGTTATGGAGGCTGGCCGATGAGCAAGCAACTGGCGGCAGTGATCGGCACCGGCCAAACGCACTACGTCGCCAAACGGCACGACGTGACTATGTCCGGACTTTGCCGGGAGGCGATCGACCGCGCAATGGCCGACGCCGAGGTCACGTGGGACGACATCGACGCAGTCGTGGTCGGCAAAGCACCCGACCTGTTCGAGGGTGTCATGATGCCGGAACTCTTCATGGCGGACGCACTCGGCGCGACCGGTAAACCACTGATCCGCGTGCACACCGCCGGTTCGGTCGGCGGTTCGACCGGCGTGGTCGCCGCGAGCCTCGTGCAGTCGGGTGTCCACAAGCGCGTGCTGGCAGTGGCGTGGGAGAAGCAGTCCGAGTCGAATGCCATGTGGGCGTTGTCGATTCCGATTCCGTTCCACATGCCCGTCGGCGCCGGTGCGGGCGGTTACTTCGCGCCGCACGTACGCTCTTACATTCGCCGCTCCGGTGCGCCGACGCACATCGGCGCGATGGTCGCTGCGAAAGATCGGCGCAACGGCAGCATCAATCCGTTGGCCCACCTCAAGCAGCCAGACATAACAGTCGAGTCCGTGCAGGCATCGCAGATGCTCTGGGACCCGATCCGCTACGACGAAACCTGCCCGTCCTCAGACGGCGCGTGCGCCATCGTGATCGGTGACGAGGAGACTGCCAGTCGCGTCGAAGCAAGCGGCAAGCAGGTCGCCTGGGTCCACGCGACCGCCATGCGAACCGAGCCGACCACGTTCGCCGAACGCGACCAGGTCAATCCCCAGGCAGGTCGCGATGCTGCCGCTGCGCTGTGGAAGGCAGCGGGAATCGTCGATCCACTCGAGGAGATCGACGCAGCCGAAATCTACGTGCCGTTCTCATGGTTCGAGCCGATGTGGCTCGAAAACCTCGGCTTCGTTGCCGAAGGCGAAGGCTGGAAGTTGACCGAATCCGGTGAAACCGAGATCGGCGGACGGCTTCCCGTGAACGCATCGGGCGGGGTCCTGTCGTCGAATCCGATCGGCGCATCAGGCCTGATCCGCTTCGCCGAGGCCGCGATGCAGGTGATGGGCCGCGCCGGCGACCACCAGGTAAAGAACGCCCGCAAAGCGCTCGGCCACGCGTACGGCGGTGGTTCCCAATACTTTTCGATGTGGGTCGTCGGCACCGACCGCCCCGAACGCCAGGAGAAGTAGTGAAATTCACCCTCGGGGTCGCGATGAGCCCGCTCGACCAGCTGTCCGAACTCGCGAAAACTGCCGAGGAGTGCGGCTTTTCGTCGATCGCGCTGCCGGACTCGTTGTTCTATATGGAGACCGCCGCCGAGAAGTACCCGTACACACCCGACGGCTCCCGAATGTGGAACGAGGAAACTCCGTGGGCCGATCCGCTTATCGCTGCGGCGTCGATGGCGGCGGTCACGAGCCGGATCCATTTCTACACGAACGTCCTCAAGCTGGGGTCACGAAACCCGCTACTGCTCGCGCGGCAAGTCGGGACGGTCGCAAACCTCACGGGCAACCGCTTCGGTTTCGGAGTCGGGATCGGCTGGGCACCTGAGGAATTCCTCTGGTGCGGCGCACCCTACGAACGGCGCGGGGCGCGTGTCGACGAGATGATCGAGATCATCAAGCTCGTCCTGGCAGGCGGAATGGCCGAATTCCATGGTGAGTTCTTCGATTTCGACAAGTTGCAGATGAGTCCCGCGCCGTCGCAACCGGTCCCGTTCTACGTTGGCGGGCACACGAAGCCCGCCCTGCGCCGCGCGGCCCGGGTCGGTGACGGCTGGTGCTCGGCGATGATGAAATTCGACGACCTCGTGTCGACGATGGCGGAGCTCGACAAGCTTCGCGCCGAATACGGCCGCGCGGACGAGCCTTTCGAAATCCAAGCGGTGTGCATCGACCGGTTCGGTAAGCACGGATACGAGGAGATGGCAGCTGCCGGCATCACCGACGCCATCGTCGTCCCTTGGATCTTCGACGGCATCGGCTTCGACGGCGAACTTGCAGCAAAGCAGGATTCGCTACGAAAGTTCGCTGCAGAGAACATCAACTGACCCACCAGGAGCCACGCTGTGCCCGCAGATACCGACCACCCCGCCCGTGTTGCCGGCCGCGCCTCGCAGACGGCCGTACGAGCGCGTGACAAAGAGCAATGGCTCGACCTGTTCGCGGCAGATGGCTGGGTCGAGGACCCGGTCGGGAAGTCCGGCTTCGACCCCGAAGGCAAAGGGCATCACGGCCGCGAGGCAATTGCCGCCTTCTGGGACAAAGCGATCGCGCAGACAGACTCGATCGAGTTTCGGTTCCACGACTCGTTCGCCTGCGGCAACGAGGTCGTTTTCGTCGGCATGATTCGGTCGATCGTCGGCGGCATGCAGATCGACGCGGAGGGTGTCTTTACCTACCGGGTAAACGACGAAGGCAAAATTCTTGCCCTACGGGCATTCTGGGAAACCGATCGCGCCATGCGGACCGCACAGAAGATCTGAGAGCCCGAACAAAAGAGCCCGGCGTGGTCGACGCCGGGCTCTTTCGTGTCTCGCGCTAGTGGGCTACCGGACAAGTCCCGTAGTCGACCTGGAACTCCTTGATGCCGTTGAGCCATCCCGACCGCAGCCGGCGCTCGGGACCGACCTTCGTGATGTCGGGGAGGTGGTCGGCAATGGCGTTGAAGATGAGGTCGATTTCCAGGCGGGCGAGGTTGGCGCCGAGGCAGAAGTGCGCTCCTGTGCCACCGAACGAGAGGTGCGGGTTCGGGTTACGCAAGATGTCGAACTTCGACGGGTTGTCGAAGACGTCTTCGTCGAAGTTCGCGGAGCTGTACATCATGACGACGCGCTGCCCCTTCTTGATCTGCACACCACTCAGCTCGACGTCTCGCAGCGCAGTCCGCTGGAAGCTCGTGATGGGCGAGGCCCACCGGATGATTTCGTCGGCCGCCGTGGCGGGGCGATCGCGCTTGAAAAGCTCCCACTGTTCGGGATTCTCGATGAATGCTGCCATGCCGTGCGTGATGGCGTTGCGTGTCGTCTCGTTGCCTGCAACGGCAAGAAGAATGACGAAGAACCCGAACTCTTCCGGTGAAAGCTCGTTGCCATCGACGTCGGCTTCGATAAGCGCGGTGATGATGTCGTCGGCCGGGCACTTCTTGCGCTCCGCCGCCATTTGATACGCGTAACCGAGAATTTCCATCGACGCCAGCTGCGGATCCGCGGTGCTCTCCGGATCGTCGTAGGAGGTCATCTGGTTCGACCACTCGAACATCTTTCTGCGGTCTTCCTGCGGCACACCGATCAGTTCCGCAATCGCCTGCAGTGGGAGCTCGCAGGCCACCTGCGTGACGAAATCGCCGCGCCCGGACTCCGCTGCCTCCCGCACTATCTTCTCGGCACGGTCACTCAGCCGCTGCCGGAGACCGTTGACCGCCCTGGGCGTGAAGCCGCGGGAAACGAGCTTGCGCAGTTTCGTGTGCTCGGGCGCGTCCTTGTTCAGGAGAATCACCCGCTGCATGTCTATGTTCTCGCGCGGCATGTCGTCGTTGAACCGCGGGATCGCGGTGTTCTCGTGCGACGAGAAAACGTCGCTGTGTCGCGACACTTCCATGACGTCGTGATGGCGACTGATCACCCAGAACCCGCCGTCGCCGAAACCGCCCACGTCGGTCGATTGCGGATTCCACCAGATCGGCGCAGTTTTGCGCAGTTCTGCGTACTCCTTGAAAGGAATCCGTTCGGCGTAGATATCTGGGTCTGTGAAATCGAATCCCTCGGGAAGGTTGGGCTCTGACACCGGCATCTCCTGCATTCGCGACCACGTCTTTGGGGCGTGTCCACTCGTCGTAGAAATTACGTGAAGCAATGTGGAACACGTTCTACATGCATTCAAGCACAGCCGTCCAGGCTTGGAAAGAAACCGCTGGTAGAAGGTTGCAGATAGCGGGAACGTGTTCTAGTTTCGATGCATAGCGAAAGGAACAAACGTGGGCAATCCCGTGATCGTGGAGGCTGTTCGGACGCCGATCGGCAAACGCCGGGGGTGGCTTTCCGGCCTCCATGCGGCAGAAATTCTCGGACTCGCCCAACGCGGCCTCGTCGAGCGTGCCGGAATCGATCCCGAACTCGTCGAGCAGGTGATCGGCGGCTGCGTGACGCAGGCCGGCGAACAGTCCAACAACATCACGCGCACCGCTTGGTTGCACGCGGGATTGCCCTGGCAGGCGGGCTGTACGACCATCGACTGCCAGTGCGGATCGGCGCAGCAGGCGAACCATCTCATCGCCGGGCTGATCGCTACCGACACCATCGACGTCGGAATCGCGTGCGGCGTCGAGGCAATGAGCCGCGTTCCACTCGGCGCCAACGTCGGCGAGAACGCCGGACCGCGCAGGCCGGATTCCTGGTCCATCGATCTGCCAAACCAGTTCGAGGCAGCCGAACGCATCGCAAAGCGGCGCGGACTGACGCGAGCCGACGTGGAAGCGCTGGGCGTCGCGTCGCAGGCTCGCGCCCGCCGGGCGTGGGACGAAGGCCGCTTCGACCGCGAGGTCCTCACCGTGACCGCGCCGGTGCTCGATTCCGACGGCAGGGATACCGGCGAGAAGGCCGAAGTACGCCGCGATCAGGGCCTGCGCGACACTTCACTCGAATCCCTCGCGAAGCTGAAGCCTGTGCTCGAAGGTGGCGTACATACGGCGGGGACGTCGTCGCAGATTTCCGACGGCGCCGCGGCAGTGCTGCTGATGGACGAGGCGAAGGCACGGTCGCTCGGACTCGTGCCGCGCGCCCGGATCGTCTCGCAGTGCCTGGTCGGCGCGGAGACCGAATTCCATCTCGATGGACCTGTTCAAGCGACGGCAAGACTCCTCGAACGCACGGGGATGAAGATCGGCGATCTGGACCTGTTCGAAGTCAACGAGGCGTTTGCGTCGGTCCTGCTGTCATGGGCATCGGTCCACAAGCCGGACATGGACAAGGTGAACGTCAACGGTGGTGCACTGGCGCTCGGCCACCCGGTCGGCAGCACCGGCTCCCGGCTGATCACGACCGCTTTGCACGAATTGGAGCGAACCGGAGGCTCCACCGCGCTCATCGCCATGTGTGCTGGCGGTGCGCTGTCGACCGGCACGATCATCGAACGAATTTAACGTCGCCGTTACGCGATCGCAGCCTGCAGCTGGGTCACTGCCGCATATGTTCGCCGACGACCAGGGCGACGACCCGCATGACGACTACCTGTGATTCCGCGTCGAGCCAGGGGTGAGTGACCCTCAAGCACACCCAACCCGGCAGAAACGAGACACTCGCCGAGCATCCGCCGACCAGCGAATGTGCGTGCCCGAGGCGAGCGTGCAGGGCGTCGTCGACGGCGGCCCGGACTCTGGCGAGCACTCGATCCCAGAAGGCAGACGTCACGCGTGCCACGGTTGTCAGCGAAGGATCCGGCGGCTGCGCGGTCGGGTCCACACGCCAATGCAACGAAAACTGCTCGACCACAACGGCGCTCCGCGCTACAAAGAACGAAAGTCAGCGAAGGGGTGGACAGTGCGCGCAATGATGCCCCGGTCGGTCGCCCCGAGCCGGGCATCCGGCGTGCGACATGAGCCGCTGGTCCCGCCGCACTCGGCACGTCCGGCAACATCTGCATCCGCGCGCGACACGCGACCCCCTCGTGTTCCTCGACACAAATCACGACGACCCTCGCAACCCAGTAGAACGCATCAGCAACTTTTCGGCAACCGGGCAAATCGATCATGTAAATCCTTTCAATGCCCGATTAGCACGCATGGACAGGCGACCAGTCACGGCCATCCGAATCCGGCATCCTGGCGCCGTGCAGTAGCTATCCATTCCGGACCGAGCGGTCTTCTCGCACGAATCGCACCCCGAATGTAGGAATTCAGTTACTGAGCCGCTAATATCAAAGGCAAACGATTGTCCAGATGTATGTATCGATTTTCGGCGAAGGGATGTGGGGCGGCTTACTATGGCTGATTTTGCTGCACGGCTGAACAAGCTGTTCGAGACCGTGCATCCGCCTGGGCGCAAACCGCACACCAACGCCGAGGTCGCAGCTGCACTGACCGAATCGGGCCATCCGATTTCGAAGCCCTACCTGTCGCAGTTGCGCTCCGGGCAGCGGACAAACCCGTCCGATGAGACCGTCGCCGCACTGGCAAAGTTCTTCAAGGTCAAGTCCGACTACTTCTTCAACGACATCTACGCAGCCAAGATCGACCATGACCTCGAGCTGTTGTCTCAGCTCCAGGGCTATGGCCTACGCAGGCTGTCGAGTCGGGCGTTCGATCTGTCGGAAGAGTCGCAGAATCTGCTGACCTCCATGGCCGAGAAGCTTCGCGCCAGCGAGGGCCTGCCCGAGATTCCGCCCGACGGCACCGAATAGCCTGAGTTACTTTTCGCCGACTTTGTCGTAGGCGGCCGCGATGTCGCCTACCCACCGGCGTGTCGACATGCCCGCAGGTGGCGCAATCCACTGTGTGTCTACAGGGTCGGCGTTCAGCGGGTCGTGAACCCACGCCGCAACAGCACTCGCTCGTCGCGGGCCATCCGGCGGCGGTGCAGTAGGCAGCGGTGCGATTCCGCCGCCGCCGGCCTGCAAGTACAGAGCGTCCATGATCTGCGCGACCTGGTCGGATGCTTTCAGCACAGTCGTCGAGTGTTCCGGATCATCGTTGGCGACCTCAGGGAATCGCTTCGTGAGGTCCGCGTGTAATTGCCTTACGCGGCGCATGAGCAATCGTGCACGAAACCAGACCTCGACGAGAATCCACACCGCTCCGACAGACACGAGCAGTGCAGCCAGCGACCACGCCCAGGTAGGACCCGGGTGTTGCGCCTCCTCCCGGCCGCGAATCAGCGACGCTGCACGGCCCGCCGCAAGGACCGCGATTATCGTCGTGCCCGCCGTGAAGAGAGCGACTCCGCGACCCAGAGGCGTCCAGTCGACCGAGCGCAATCCGGTGATCATGATGAAGGCGGTCGCGAGGAGAAGTGCGATCCACCCAACGATCGTGGTGGCAAACAGCGTTGCGAGACCGACGACGAGCCCGCCCGAGTAAATTGCAGCAGCCTTGCGCCGCAAGCGATTTCGCGAGGTGATCGGCCACGCCGCGGCTGCGACAACCGATCCCCCGGCAGCGAACACCACCCACATCGCGAGCTGCAGGCGTGCCGACAATTCGTGACCGTCGCGGGCGAACTCCACGCGGTCGACTGTCACAGCGACCTCTGGGATAGCGATGGTGACGGCCGCCGCGACAGCTGCGACCGCCACGACGATCGCCAACCGCACAGTCGTCGCAGGCCGCACCAGCACACGTCCGACTCTCGCGCCGGCTGCGATCCACACTGCCAGCGCGGTCAACCAGAAACTCACCCGAGAGCCTCGTCCAGCCGAAGGACGGATACCCCGGTGCCGCGGTTACCGAAAACCCGCAGCCTGGTGAGCAGCATGCTCGAAAACGTCTCGGCCTCCCACTCGGCGAGTTCGTCGGCACCATCGTCGACGATCTGCTGGTAGGACCGCTGACTCAGCATGTACGCGATCAGATCGTCGCTCGCCTCGAGCATGACCTCGCGAGCCGGTTGGCCATCGTGCTTGAAGACGATGTGGCCGAGTTCGTGAGCCAGGGTCCGCTCGCGACTCGGCAGGCGCGATGCCAGAACGATGACATCGCGATCCGGGTACGCCCGTCTCTGACCACAGACTCCCGGTCCCAGTTCGGCCGCGGCGATTTCGATCGGACGCTTTCGCTCTGCTGCCACCGCGGCGACGACCTCGTCGAGCGTCACCGAATCCGAATCAGCAGCAAGCGCACACACCGCATCTACCGCAGCGGCCACGCGCCGGTAGGGCCGCGCGGCTTTCTTGTCAGTTTCGGAGACCATCTGTGTCCTCACGCACCCGTGCCAAAGAATTCAGCGCGAGCTGATGCCACTCGAGCTTGGCTCAAGTTGGCGTTGTTGTAACTGATCGCACCGGCAGCACCGCCCGCGAGGGCAAGTGCGATGAGACCGCCGAGCACACCCAACGCATTCGGGAGCGGCTTCGAAGCATTCGTGTTCACGAAATCCGGCGGGGGCGTGTTTTCTGCCTCAACCGCGGGCGGTGCCGTGACCGCAGGAATCGCTTCGGGCGCCTGCTCGGCGACTACCTCCGGCACCGACTCTGCCGCAACCAGCGTTTCGACTTGCGGCAGCACAAGCGGGACGAGGTCCGAGGGCGGAAGCACGATGGACGAAACCACCGGCGGCAGCCCGGGCGACACCGGCGCCACGTCGAGCGGCACGCTGATGAACGGACGAATCGGAGTCTGACGCTGATGGGGCAGGGTGCCGCCGCCATGAGCGCCGACGGAAGGAACAGCCGGGATCGGCGGGACCTCGACTTCGTCGCAGTCGTCGTCGGGGTCGCTCAGATTGTTGAGCTGGGTGTGATTGGGCTGCACGTGGTTAGGCAGCGTGTGGTTGTTCGTGAAGGGGTTGTGCAGAGAGTTGTTCGACAGGGGGTTGTTCGGACCCGGGTTGTTCGGGATGGGGTGCTGAACCGAAGGGTTTCCGTTGCCGCCGCCCGGCCCATGACCCGACAGCCCGTTGTTGGTCGAGCCGCCGTGCGAGCCGTTCCCGGAGAGTCCGTTGTTCGTCGAACCACCGTGCAACCCGTTGCTCGGTTGGCCGTAACCCGGACCGTTGCCCGGACCGCTGCCCGACGACCCGTGGCCGTTGTTGGAAGGGCCGTTGTTCGACGGACTGTTGTTGGAAGGGCCGTTGTTCGACGGGCTGTTGTTCTGTTGGCCGTTGTTGTTCTGGCCATTGTTGTTCGAACCCGACGAACCGCCGTTCGAATGTCCCTGACCGCCGCCACCACCACCGCCATTGCTGTGGCCGCCGCCGTTATTACCGCCGCCGTTATTGCCGTGGCCGCCGCCGCCACCGTTACCACCGCCACCGCCGCCGTTCCCGCCGCCGGGGTGTTGCGCGAAGTGACTGGATTGCGTGGCGGCACCGTCGAACTGCGAACCGGCACCTGCAGTCGGAGGTACGAGCAGGGCAAAGAAGACAGCCGCGCCGACAGTTGCTGCCGCGCGAGTGACGCGAACATTCGCCATGTGTCCTCCCCCCTGCTCGAGTACGCCTCGCCGGTTGCGCCTCGAAAGACAGGCGGACGCACCGGCCACACCGATGATAGCCGTCCGATTGCTTGGACACCTAGTAGAACGATCCGCCGGAATTGCCGACCAGTTCGGGGACCCTGGCCGACAATTCCTTTGTCTTAGTGACCTACCTGCGGATTCTTTGTTGTATTGCGAGCGTCACGCGGTGCCATAAACGGGCACCGGCGGAACTGCCGTCGCAATCAATTTGTGTACGACTTCGCCCAGTTCTGTGGGATTCCACCGTGCACCTTTATCGACGACCTCACCGTGCCGCCAGCCGTCGGCAACCGAGACTTTGCCGCCTTCGACCTCGAAGACGCGACCGGTGACGTCTGCGGACTCGGTGCTACCGAGCCAGACCACCAGTGGCGAGACGTTTTCCGGCGCCATCGCGTCGAATCCCGCATCCGGCTTCGCCATCGTTTCCGCAAATGCGGCTTCCGTCATCCGTGTTCGGGCCGCCGGCGCGATCGCGTTGACCGTCACGCCGTACCGGCCGAATTCCGCTGCCGCATTCAATGTCAGACCGGCGATTCCAGCCTTTGCAGCGGCGTAATTCCCTTGCCCGATACTGCCGGCGAGCCCGGCGCCCGAACTCGTATTGATAATTCTTCCGGCGACGGGCTTTCCTGCTTTGGATTGCCCTCGCCAATACTCGATTGCGTGCCGCATCGGCGCGAAGTGGCCCTTCAGATGCACCCGAATTACAGCATCCCACTCGTCTTCACTCAGGTTTGCCAACATTCGGTCGCGCAGGAAGCCGGCGTTGTTTACCAGCACATCCAGCGTTCCGAAGTTCTCGAGCGCTGTGGCGATGAGATCCTTTGCGCCGGACCAGTCTGCGACGTCGGCACCGTTGACGACGGCTTGACCACCGGCTGCGACGATCTCGTCGACAACCTCCTGGGCAGGATCGCTCGACGACGCCGAACCATCCAGGCCCGCACCGAGATCGTTGACGACGACCTTGGCTCCCTCGGCCGCGAATGCCAGCGCGTGCGCTCGCCCGATTCCTCGCCCCGCGCCCGTCACGATCACGACGCGCCCATCACACAAACCTGACACTGCTACTCCTTGTTCGAACTTGCGAGGTGTTGTTCGGCAGCGGCGAGAAATGCCGGACGTTCGCCGCCGCCGTGGACTGTGAGCGTGCTTCCGCTTATGTAGGAAGCAAGGGGGGACGCCAAAAATGCTGCGCAACGGCCGATATCGGCCGGCTGTGCCATGCGGCCGAGCGGCACGGTTTCTGCGACGGCCGCGACGCCCGCGCTGTCCCCGTAGTGCAAGTGACTGGCCTCCGTCTCGACCAGGCCGACGACTATCGAGTTGATCCGGACTTTCGGCGCCCACTCGACGGCCAAGCTGGAGACGAGGCTGTCGATTCCTGCCTTTGCGGCGCCGTATGCGGCTGTCCCGGGTGATGGCCTTCGGCCACTGACACTCGAGATCATCACAATCGAGCCGCCCGTTTGCTGACTTTGCATGACGGCGTTCGCAGCCTGCGAAACCAGCAGTGGCGCGAGCAGATTCAGCTCGATGATCTTCGAGTGAAAATTCGCGCTCGCGTCGGCGGCCAGCGCGAACGGGGCTCCGCCGGCGTTGTTCACGACGGTGTCGAGTTGGCCGTGCCGCGCAACGATGCGATCGACGAGAGCCGCGACCGCATTGGGATCGCGGACATCGCAGCTCTCGAATTCGAGTCTGCGATCCCCGAACTCGATCGGCTCCGGCGAGTTCCGCCGGGCACATGCGACGACGGTCGCACCCGCTTCGAGGAACACCCTGCTGATTCCCGCACCGACGCCACGTACACCGCCGGTCACGAGGACCACGGAATTGTCCAAAGCAAGGTTGATACTCACCGTGCTAACCTACCAAGCAATCGCTTGGTTTGGCGACTGGTTCCGGCCGTCGCCCCGAAAACACTCACGTTAGGAATCACGATGGGGATCAGTTCCCAGTCCGACGGCGCGGGAGTCGCGGTCGTGACGATCGACTACCCACCGGTCAATGCTTTTCCGACCAAGGGCTGGTTCGACCTCGCCGATGCGGTCAGAACCGCGGGCCGCGATCAGGACAACCGGGTCGTCGTCATCAGAGCCGAAGGCCGCGGTTTTTGCGCGGGCGTCGACATCAAGGAGATCCAGCGCAACCCGGGCCACCAGAGCCTGATCGATGCCAATCGTGGCTGTGCCGAAGTCTTCTCGGCGGTCTATGACTGCCAGGTTCCCGTTATCAGCGCGGTCAACGGGTTCTGCCTCGGCGGCGGGATCGGCATAGTCGGCAATTCCGACGTCGTCGTCGCGTCCGACGACGCCACGTTCGGATTGCCGGAGGTCGACCGCGGTGCCCTCGGTGCCGCGACCCACCTCGCCCGACTCGTGCCGCAACACTTGATGCGGACCCTGTTCTTCACGGCACGCACGATCACCGCGCAGGAACTGCACCACCACGGATCCGTCTACAAGGTCGTCCCGCGTTCCGAACTCGACGCGGCGGCTCTGGATGTCGCTCGCGACATCGCCGCCAAGGATGGACGCGTCATCCGGGCCGCGAAAGAAGCCTTGAACGGGATCGATCTACAGAACGTCCACCGCAGCTACCGGTACGAACAGGGCTTCACCTTCGAGCTGAATCTGTCCGGCGCGTCGGACGAGATTCGCGAACGATTCGAAGACGACCTCGCGAAGCAGCGCGCAGGAAAGGCAGGCTAGGAGTGCGCGACAAGAGAATGACCCTCGACGACGTCGTGGCGCAGCTACGCAGCGGAATGACGATCGGCATCGGCGGCTGGGGTTCGCGCCGAAAGCCGATGGCTCTCATCCGCGCAATTCTGCGCTCCGACCTCACGGACCTCACCGTTGTCACCTACGGCGGACCCGACCTGGGCCTGCTGTGCTCTGCCGGAAAGGTGAAGAAGGTCTACTACGGCTTCGTCTCGCTGGACTCGGCACCGTTCTACGACCCGTGGTTCGCCAAGGCCCGGACGACCGGAGCTATCGAGTCCCGCGAGATGGACGAAGGCATGGTCAAGTGCGGCCTCGAAGCCGCTGCGGCTCGATTGCCTTTCCTCCCGATCCGCGCCGGGCTCGGTTCCGACGTCCTCAATTTCTGGGGCGACGAGCTCAAAACCGTTGTGTCCCCGTATCCGGACGAGTCCGGCACCCCCGAGACGCTGGTCGCGATGCCGGCGTTGAAACTCGATGCCGCACTGGTTCATCTGAACATCGGCGACAAGCACGGCAACGCCGCTTACACGGGCGTCGACCCCTACTTCGACGACCTGTTCTGCATGGCCGCAACTCAGCGGTTCGTCAGCGTCGAGCGGATCGTCGAGACGGACGAACTGGTGAAAGCCGTTCCGCTGCAAGCTCTTCTGCTAAACCGAATGCTGGTCGACGGCGTAGTCGAAGCGCCCGGCGGAGCGCATTTCACCCTCGCCGGAGACAGCTACGGTCGCGACGAGAAGTTCCAGCGTCACTACGCGGAATCCGCGAAGGACCCCGAGTCGTGGCAACAGTTCGTCGACACCTATCTGTCGGGTAGTGAAGAGGACTACCAGGCAGCAGTCGCACGGTTTACGGAGGCGAACTCATGAGCACGGCTACTCGCGCGGAGATCTGCGCCATCGCCTGCGCCGAAATATTCAGCGGCGCCGGCGAAATAATGGCAAGTCCAATGGCCCCGATGGCGTCGATCGGCGCCCGCCTCGCGCGCCTCACAACTGAACCCGACCTGCTCCTCTCCGACGGCGAAGCGCTGCTTCTGGCAGACACTCCCGCACTGGGCGCGAAGGCACCGATCGAAGGATGGATCCCTTTCCGGAAGGTGTTCGACGTGGTCGCTTCCGGGCGCCGCCACGTCGTCATGGGCGCGAACCAGATCGACCGGCACGGTAACCAGAACCTCTCCGCTTTCGGTCCGTTGCAGCATCCGACCCGCCAGATGTTCGGCGTCCGCGGGGCGCCCGGAAACACGATCAACCACGCGACCAGTTATTGGGTGCCAAAGCATTCCGCACGAATCTTCTGCAACCAAGTCGACATTGTCTCCGGTGTCGGCTACGACAAGGTCGATCCGGCGAACCCCGCATTCAAGTACCTGAACGTGCATCGCGTCGTCAGCAACCTCGGCGTTTTCGACTTCGGCGGACCCGACAAAACCATGCGCGCGCTGTCTTTGCACCCGGGCGTCGAAGCGGACGAGGTCGCGCAGAACACCGGATTCGAAATCACCGGATTGGCCGAGGCGGGCAAGACACGGCAACCTACCGACGAAGAACTGCGACTTATCCGCGAGGTCATCGACCCTCGCAGCGTCCGTGATCGAGAGGTACCGGCATGACTGAGTTACGCACTGCCCTAACAGAGTTGGTGGGAATCAAGCATCCGGTCGTCCAGACCGGCATGGGTTGGGTCGCGGGGCCACGACTTGTCGCAGCCACGGCTAATGCCGGTGGTCTGGGAATTCTTGCATCGGCGACAATGACTTTCGACGAACTCGAAGCTGCCGTCGCCAAGACGAAGACGCTCACCGACAAGCCGTTCGGCGTCAACATCCGAGCCGACGCAACAGATGCCCGTGCGCGGATCGATTTATTGATACGTGAACAGGTTCGCGTCGCCTCGTTCGCACTGGCGCCCAAGGCCGATCTGATTTCGCGACTCAAAGACGCTGGTGTAGTGGTGGTCCCGTCGATCGGTGCAGCAAAGCACGCGGTCAAGGTTGCGTCCTGGGGCGCAGATGCGGTGATCGTGCAGGGCGGCGAAGGCGGCGGGCACACCGGACCGGTGGCGACGACACTTCTGCTTCCTTCGGTTCTCGATGCCGTCGACATTCCGGTCGTCGCGGCCGGCGGATTCTTCGACGGTCGCGGGCTGGCCGCCGCACTCGCTTACGGGGCGGCAGGCGTGGCGATGGGCACCCGGTTCTTACTGACGCAGGAGAGCACCGTCCCGGATTCGGTGAAGCAGGAGTACCTCGCGCGGGGCCTGCAGGACACGACCGTCACCCGCAAGGTCGACGGTATTCCGCACCGCGTGCTCAACACCGAACTGGTCGAAAAGCTGGAGCACTCGGGCAGCACGCGCGGACTCGTCGCCGCGGTGGGGAATGCGGCCAAGTTCAAGAAGATGACCAAGATGAAGTGGACGAACATCGTCCGCGACGGATTGGCCATGCGAAAAGGCAAGGAGCTCACCTGGTCCCAGGTCGTGATGGCTGCCAACACGCCGATGTTGCTGCGGGCTGGACTCGTCGAGGGCAATACCCACGCCGGTGTACTGGCGTCCGGACAGGTCGTCGGCATGCTGGACGACCTGCCGTCGTGCCACGACCTGATCGAAGGAATCGTCGCCGACGCCGTCGAGCGAATCGAGCAAATGCAGCAGACGATCGCGGAGTCGCGCACAATTGCGCCATGAAGGTACTGCTCTTCGGTGGCACGGGAATGGTCGGTCAGGGCGCGCTTCGGGAATGCTTGGTCGATGACCGAGTGACGGATGTGCTCGCGGTCGGCCGGTCACCGGTCGACCAGAACCATGCCAAGCTGCATCAGCTGCTCCACAAGGACCTGCTGGACCTCACGGCTATCGAGAGCGACCTCGCAGGCTACGACGCGTGCCTGTTCTGCCTGGGCATTTCGTCGTTCAGAATGTCCGAAGACGACTATCGTCGCGTCACGTACGAGTACGCACTGTCCGTCGCGCGTACGTTGACAAAGTTGAACCCGGGCAGCGTCTTCGAGTACGTCTCCGGCGCCGGCACCGATAGTTCCGAGTCGGGCCGCCAGATGTGGGCAAGGGTCAAAGGCAAAACCGAGAACGATCTGCTCGCACTGTCGTTGGACGCGTACATGCTCCGGCCCGGAATTATCCAGCCGCAGAACGGCATCAAGTCCAAGACCCGTCTGTACAGCGCGGCCTACACGGCAGCCAAGCCCCTACTGGGTGTACTGAAGCGTGTCTCGCCCAACACCGTCATCACCAACGAAGAACTCGGTCGGGCGATGATCGCGATCGCCGCCTACGGCGCGCCTGAACGAGTACTGGAGATGAAGGACCTCCGCGCCGTCATCGCGCGATGATCCGATTTCTCGGCTTTGCGATCGTTCTTGCCGCTGTCCACTATTGGCTGCATCGGCGGTTGGTGCGCGCCACCGAGTTGCAAGGCCGCCCGAAGCTGCTAGCCGATGGCGCACTCATCGTGCTATGGCTGCTCGCCGTCGTAGGTGTCGGCAGTGGCGAGGTGTTTTCCACGGCGTGGGCACGACCGCCGGGGTTTGTCGGTTGGGTATGGCTGGCCGCGGTGTTCTATCTCGTACTCGGTAGCGCGGTTGTCGGCCTGATTGTGTTGGGCGCGAGGTTAGCTCGCGTGCAGGCAGTGAGCCCGACCGATCCGCGACGACGGACGATTCTGCGCGCAGCCGGAGCAGGTGTCGTCGTATCAGCCTTGGCAGCAATGGGATACGGCGTCTGGGAAGCCGCCACGCCACGGGTCGTTCGCGCTCGAATCCCTCTCGCTCGGCTCCCAGAGGAGTTCAGCGGCTTACGGATTGCGCTCATTTCGGATTTGCACGTAGGCCCGGCTCGGGGACGCGGATTCACCGAAAAGGTTGTGCGGTTGGTCAACTCGGAACACCCGGACTTGATCGCGATCGCAGGTGACCTGGTCGACGGCACTGTCGCGAAGGTCGGGCGCGACCTGGAGCCGCTGGCCGACTTGGTTGCACCGCTGGGTGTCTACGGGGTCGCGGGCAATCATGAGTTCTACGCCGACGACGGTGGGGCGTGGATGAATTTCTGGGAGACCCTCGGCGTTGAGCCGCTTCGAAATTCGCGAGCCGAAGTGGTCCGAAACGGAGCCGTCATCGATATCGCCGGCGTCTACGACATCACCGCCCCGGCACCGTACGAGCCGGACATGGATGCGGCGCTAGCCGGGCGCGATGACAATCGCTTCGTGATCCTGCTGGCGCACCAACCGTTGCACGTCGAGGAAGCGTCGGAGCACAACGTCGACCTGCAACTGTCCGGACACACGCACGGCGGTCAAATGTGGCCGTTGCGAACAGTTGTGGCGCTGGTTCAGCCGACGGTGTCCGGGCTCGACCGCATCGGCAATACGGTCATCTACACGACCATCGGGGCCGGCGCGTGGGGACCGCCGGTCCGAGTCGGCGCGCCACCGGAGATTGCGATCCTCACACTCGTGCGCGCCGTCGACTGATTCTGCGTCTCATATAGCGCGCGTCACATATGGCGCTGCATCACATACCGATCGAGGTGCCACCGATCGGTGCGTCCTGGCCCCAGGTCGCCGCGATCTCGTCGAAGGTGGCGCCTTCCTTCGAGACGACCATCAGATAGTCCTCGAGCGTGCTCGACTCGAAGGTGATGAACACGACCGTGCCGCCATCGGCATTGGCGAGCTCGTAGTAGGTGTAGTAGCTGCCGTCGTCGAGCGTTGCCTCGGTCGGCGCCGTGAGATCCAGTGTGGCAAGAGCATTCTCGATGCCGCGCGGGTTGATGTAGGCGAAGACGTCGACGTAGACGTCGTCCGAGTCGACGCAGTTGATCGCAACATTTGCACCGCTGTCCTGCGACGGGTTGGTGTCGGCCGAGCACGATGCGCCGTGGTAGCCGAGGCTGGACGGCGAGGTCGGGAGCAGCTCCGGGAAGGCGTCGACGATCTCCTGAGCCTCACCCCAGGGAGCGCGCGGCGCGGCGTTCGCGACGCCGACGGTCGTGACTGCGGTGGCGCCGATGATGGCGGCGGCGACTGCGGAGCGGACGAGATTGCGGGTGGTGATCATTGGGGATGCCTCTCTGGGGCTTTGTTCTTGCTGTTGAGAGAAGCTTCGTGTGAGGCCCTGATTCGACCCTTAACAAATGCTTAATGACCCGATGTAACGCCGGCTCCGTTCTTTGCGAACCGTTAAACGGAATCCGCCTGCGCGCGGAATTGGGGAAGCTGGGGGTAGCCGTGCCGTACGTTCTTGTCGGGCTCATAACGCTTGCGCTGTGGGTGTATTGCGTTGTCGACGTCATCACGTGTCCCGAACACGCGACCAGGAATCTGCCGAAGATCGCGTGGCTGATCGTCGTCTTGATCATCCCGACGATCGGATCGATCCTGTGGCTCGTCGCTGGGCGACCGGTCGGCGGTCAGCGCATGTCCAACACCCGCTTCGGCGAATACGACCGGCCAGGTCGGCAGGTTGCGCAGAACCCCGAGGACGACGAGGCGTTCCTGCGGCGCCTACGCGAACGCGCCGAATCACAGCGCCGCGAAGCCCAGCGGCAAGAGGAGCAGCGCCAGCGTGACCAAGAGCGGCGGTGGAACAGCGGGGAGGGCTAGGAGCTAAGCATTTCTGTCGGTACCCGCACCTATAGTCGAACACATGAGCGAGGGCGGGGTGTGGGGGGCGGTGCGGGATGTGGAGTTGCTGGATGTCCTGCGTGATCGGCACCGGTCGGCGGCGATCGCTCAGTGCGGTGAGGTGGACGCGGTCACCGAGCTGTATCGGCGTCGCGTGGTGTGGGACCGCAACCGCGGGGTGAACGCCCGCGATGCCGGGGAAACCGCGGGGGTGGAAGCGGCGGCGGCGTTGCGGGTGACGGAGGGAGTGGCGAATTCGTTCATCGATGTCGGGTTGGCGTTGCAGGGGTTGCCGCTGACGCGGGCAGCGTTCGCGGTCGGGGATATCGATCTGGCGCGGGTGCGGGTGCTGGTGGAGTTGACGATGAACCTGTCGGCGGAGTTGATCGCCCGGTTGGAGGGACGGTTGGTGGATGCGGCGCGGTCGTCGAATCCGGGCCGGTTGCGGGTCAACGGGCGACGTTGGATCGCGGCGGCGGATCCGTCGGGGGAGAAGGGCCGCCGGGAGCGGCGGGTCGAGGATCGGGATGTGCGGGTGCGGGCCACCACGGATGGGATGGCGTTTCCGGACGGGTTGTTACCGGTCGGGGGTGCGCAGACGGTGGCGGCGCGGTTGGTGGAGTTGGCACAGGAGGTGTGTGGGAAGGATCCGCGGTCGTTTGCGCAGCGGCGCGCTGATGCGTTGGTGGTGTTGGCGGACGGGTCGGGCCGGTTGGTGTGTGGGTGTGGGCAGGGGGTGTCGTGTCCGGTGGCGGGGGTTGAGCCGGGTCCGGCGCGGAAGCCGTTGATTCAGGTGGGGGTGTCGGTGGAGACGTTGCTCGGGTTGCGGGAGTGGCCGGGGTATGTCGCGGGGTTGGGTGTGGTGGATGCGGATCTGGCGCGGATGTTGGCTGTGGACGGTCGGTGGGAATGGGTGATGGCGGCCATCGACGCGGCGGTGGAGCAGGAACGCACCGCCGGCGACCGCGCGGATTCGGTGAGACCAGCCACGGCGTGCGAGGACGCGACTCCCGCCGCACCGGCTGATCCGGTTCCGCAACCAGCGCGTCCGCGGACCGCTGCGGGCCGGGCGGTGGCGGCGGTCGGTTCGTGTGCGGGTTCGGGGGTGTGGGACGACCCGGAGTCACCGGGGGCGTTGCGGTACGAGTGGAGTGCCGGGTTGGCTCGCTGGATCCGGGCCCGCGATGGGACGTGCCGGTTCCCGGGATGCGTGGTGGCCGCGGCGCGGTGCGATATCGATCATTGCGAGCGGTACAACCACCGTCGGCCTCGCGCGGGTGGTCGCACGATCCGCAGCAACGGGGCGTGTTTGTGTCGTCGTCATCATCGGTTGAAGACCGCGGGTGAGAACGGGGGTAACGGGTGGCGGGTCCGTCAACTCGGTGACGGACGGTTGGAGTGGACGACCCCGACCGGTGAACTGATTGCGACCGAACCGACCGGGGCCGGGTTTCTCTGGCCGACAACAGAGATCGGTGAGGTCTGTCCGAAACCAGTCGAGGTGCCGGCAGCCGTGGGTGGCTGGGTCGTATGCTCCGACCCGACCTTGCTGCAGGAAATGAACCGGACCGGTATCACCGTGGAGGAGCAGCTGCGGTTCATGCTCGAGGTGGCGGGGGTGCAGGTGCGCCGCACACGCGTACAGCCCCAACCACCTACACCGGCAGAGGACCCACCCGACCCCGACGAACCCCCACCGTTCTAGAGGCGCTCAATGATCGTCGCGTTGGCGGTGCCGCCGCCCTCACAGATGGTGAGCAGTCCGTACCTGCCGCCAACCCGCTCGAGTTCGCTGAGCAAGCTGGCGAACAGCTTCGCGCCCGTGGCACCGAGAGGGTGACCGAGCGCAATGGCACCGCCGTTGACGTTGACCCGATCCGGATCTGCGCCAGTCTCTTTCAGCCACGCCAACACAACGGGCGCGAAGGCTTCGTTGATTTCGATGACGTCCATGTCGTCGATCGACAGACCGGTCTTGGCTAGCGCGTACTGGGTGGCGGGAATCGGCGCGCTCAGCATGAAGATCGGGTCGGCTCCACGCGCGCTCAGATGATGAATCCGCCCCCGAGGCGTCAGTCCATGATCCTTGACGGCCTGCTCGGACGCCAGCAGAGTCGTACTCGCACCGTCCGAAATCTGGCTCGCCACAGCAGCAGTCAACCGCCCACCTTCGACGAGAACCTTCAGGCCCGCCATCTTCTCCAACGTTGTTTCACGTGGACCCTCATCGGTGCGGAACTCCCCCACCGACACGATTTCCCGCTCGAAGCGACCTTCCCCTATGGCATTTCGCGCGCGATCGTGACTCCGAAACGCCCATCGCTCCATGTCCTCGCGGCTGATGTCCCACTTCTCTGCGATCATCTCGGCGCCGCGGAACTGCGAAACCTCTTGATCTCCATAGCGTTCGAGCCAGCCAACAGAACCTTTGGTCGGCGTCTCGAACCCGTACTGCTTGCCGACCACCATCGCGGACGCGATCGGAATCTGGCTCATGTTCTGCACACCACCGGCGAGGATCAGGTCGGCGGTGCCGCTCATGATCGCTTGCGCACCGAAGTGAATTGCCTGCTGGCTGGACCCGCACTGCCGGTCGACGGTGACACCGGGGATCTCTTCGGGCAGACCCGCCGCCAACCACGCCGTTCGGGCAATGTTCCCTGCCTGGGGTCCGATGTTGTCGACGCAGCCGAACACGACGTCATCGACCGCATTGGGGTCCAGCTGATTTCGGTCGATCACGCCGCGCAGAATGGTCGCGCCGAGGTCCGCCGGATGGACCGTCGACAAGGCGCCGCCCCGTTTACCTACCGCCGTACGTGCCGCGTCGACTATGAATGCTTCGGCCATGAGTTCATCTCCTACTTCGAACTTGTTTGTCGCAGATCAGTTTTAGCTACAGCGGGATTGGACAGCCCGTCCAACACGATTTCCAGGTATTGCTTCGCCACGGTCTGTGCGTTGAACGAGCCACCGGGCCGGTACCACCGGACCGCCACCCACACGGTGTCGCGGAGGAAGCGGTACACGAGTTCGACGTCGATGTCCGGGCGGAAGCTGCCGTCGCCCGCGCCGGTTTCCAGTACACCGAGCCACATCAAACGGAACTCGACGTTTCGCTCGTCGATGTAGGCGAATCGTTCGGAGTTGCGCAGTCGCTTCGCTTCCTCCTGGTAGATCGCCACCGCGGAATGCGACGCGTCGATCGCCTCGAACGACGCGACGACGAGTGCCTCCAACGTGTCGCGGGCACTTCGCCCCGATGCGACGATTTCTCGGTAGTTCGCGAACAGATCGTCAAGGAATCCGCGCAGGATCTCGTCGACCATCGACTCCTTCGAATCGAAGTGGTGATAGAGACTGCCGGACAGGATGCCGGCGGCGTCCGCGATGTCACGCACCGTAGTTGCGCGCATGCCACGCTCGGCGAACAGGCGCGCGGCGAGGTCGAGCAATTCGTCGCGCCTACTGGGAGTTTCGCTCACTGTCATGCCCTTTGACTGCTGATCGAGACCACTTCGCCCGTCAGATAACTTGTGTAATCACTGGCGAGCATCGCAATAGTCGCCGCGACCTCCCACGGTTGCGCCGCCCGCCCGAATGCCTCGTCTGCCGACAACCGGTCCAGCAGCTCTTCGGACGTCACCTTCGCCAAGAACGCGTGCTTCGCGATACTGGGCGCAACCGCGTTGATGCGGACACCGTATTCGGCGGCTTCTATTGCGCTACAACGTGTCAGCGCCATCACGCCCGCTTTGGCCGCCGCGTAGTGGGCCTGACTGTGCTGCGCGCGCCACCCGAGAACGCTCGCATTGTTGACGATCACGCCGCCATGTTCGACGCCGCGGAAGTACTTCAATGCCGCACGCGTGCAACGGAACGTGCCGTTGAGCGTGATGTCGATGACGCGGTCCCATTGCTCGTCGGTCATGTCGACAATGGGTGTTTCCCCGCCCAGTCCAGCGTTGTTGACGACGATGTCGACCCGGCCGAGCGCGTCGACCGCACCGTCGATGAGGCCGGCAACCTGTGCGGAGTCCGACACATCGCATGGCACAGCGGCAACACGTCGATCGGGAAAGCGCTCCACCAGTTCGGCACGCGTCGCCTCCAATCGCCTTTCATGCCAGTCGGATACGACTACGTCGGCACCCTCTGCAAGCATGCGTCGCGCCGTCGCCGAACCGATGCCGGTGCCCGCAGCGGCCGTAACCACGGCGACCCGGCCGGTAAGCAGGCCGTGCCCGGACGGTTCGTTGGGCGGAATCGACAGCGGACCGCTCACACTCTCACCTCTCTGGGAAGTCCGAGCACCCGCTCGGCAATGATGTTGCGCTGCACCTCGTTCGATCCGCCGTAGATCGTGTCGGCGCGGGTGAACAGGTACAACCGTTGCAATTCTTGCAGACCGCCGTTGTCGGCAGCGCCGTCGGCGATGAGCGACGACGCGCCCATCACCTCCATCGCAAGTTCGCCGAGACCGCGATGCCAGTTGGCCCACAACAACTTCGACACCGAAGCCGGACCTCCGCTGGTGCCAGCATCCACGTCGGCGAGTGTCCGCATCGCGTGTGCACGCATGACTCGCAGCCCGATCCACGCACGCGTCAATTTCGATCTGATCACGGGATCGTCGGCCGCCCCGTTTCTTTCCGCGAGCTCGACGATTTCCGACAGCTCTCGCGCGAACCCGATCTGCTGACCGAGCGTCGACACACCACGCTCGAAAGTCAATGTGCCCATCGCAATTCGCCAGCCATCGCCGGGATCGCCGACAACCAGGTCGGCGTCGGTGTGCGCGCCATCGAAGAAGACTTCGTTGAACTCCGACGTTCCGGTGAGTTGCACGATCGGCCGGATGTCCACGCCCGGCTGCCGCATCGGTACGAGCAAGTAGGACAGACCCTTGTGCCGGACGGATCCCGGTTCGGTGCGGGCGACCACGAAGCACCAGTCGGCGACGTGCGCCAGCGAGGTCCACACCTTTTGGCCATGGATCGTCCACTGGTCGCCGTCCAACCGGGCGGACGTCGATACCGCCGCGAGATCGGAGCCGGCGCCCGGTTCGGAATAGCCTTGGCACCACAGCTCCGACACAGACTTGATGCCGGGTAGGAACCTCTGCTTCTGCGCCTCGGTACCGAAGGCAATGAGTGTTGCTCCGAGCAGTTCCTCGCCCACGTGCGACACACGGGCCGGGGCGTTCGCCTTCGCGTACTCCTCGTGGAACAGCACCTGCTGACTCAAGGTCGCTTCGCGTCCGCCGTATTCCTTTGGCCAACCGAGACACGTCCACCCCGCAGCTGCGAGGTGCCTATCCCAGGCCAACCGGTCGTCGTGCGCCTCGTGCTCGCGACCCGGCCCACCCAGCCCACGTAGTTTCGCGAACTCGCCGGTGAGGTTGTCGGCGAGCCACTCGCGTATTGCCCTGGCGAATTCTTCGTCCGCACTCGGGCTGTCCTGGCTCATATCCACCCCTGTACGATAACCTACCAAGCACTTGCTTTGTAACACCGGCGAAGGAAGACCGTGACCGACAGCACCGCGCTGCAAACAACCGCGCCGCAAACAACCCCGGCGGCTCTGCACCGCGCTGCGACCGACTTCGGCGACGCGACAGCGATCGTCGACGGTCCAGTGCGGCTGACGTACGCCGAATTGCTCGACGAAGTGCGGGTGACAGCTCGCGCCCTGCTGGCACGCGGTATACGGCACGGCGACCGGATCGCCATCTGGGCGCCCAACACCCACCACTGGGTGATCGCCGCGCTCGCGACGCACTACGTCGGCGCGACTCTCGTACCGATCAACACGCGATACACCGGCGCCGAAGCCTTCGATCTCATCGACCGGACCGATGCCAAAGCCCTCTTCGTGGCCGGCAACTTTCTTGGCAAGGATCGGCTCGCCGACCTCCGCAGCGTCGCTGCCGAGCTGGACGTCGACACCGTCATCCGGATACCGCTCGACGACGAGCTCGGCCAGAGCAGCGACCTCGCCTGGACCGACCTCGAACAGTTCGCCCGCGCTGTCTCGCCGACCGACGCGGATGCCCGCGCCGCTCAGGTGTCGCCTGACGACATCGCCGACATCTTGTTCACATCCGGCACCACTGGGAAGAGCAAGGGCGCGATGTGCGCACACCGGCAGTCGCTCGGGGCATCGAAGGCATGGGCCGAATGCGGCCTTCTCGACGGCAACGACCGCTACCTCGTCATCAACCCGTTCTTCCACAGTTTCGGCTACAAGGCAGGCATTCTCGCGTGTCTCCAGACCGGAGCCGCGCTGTACCCACAGCTCGTCTACGACGTCGAGCAAGCGATGCGAACCGTGCAAGAGGCGCAGATTACTGTGCTGCCCGGTCCCCCGACGATCTATCAAACGATCCTCGACCACCCGCGCCGTGGCGAGTTCGATCTCAGTTCAATGCGTTTCGCGGTAACCGGCGCGGCGGTCATTCCCGTCGTTCTCATCGAGCGAATGCAGCAGGAATTGGATATCGACGTCGTACTGACGGCGTATGGGCTGTCGGAGGGCTCCGGTTTCGGCACCATGTGCAGAGCCGACGACGACGCGGTGACGGTCGCAACCACCAGCGGGCGCCCGATCGCCGATTTCGAGGTGCGGATCGACGAGAGCGGCGAGGTCCTGATGCGCGGACCCAATGTCATGATCGGCTATTTGGACGACCCCGAAAACACCTCGAGAGCAATCGATTCCGACGGGTGGCTGCACACCGGAGACATCGGGAAACTCGATGATCGCGGCAATCTCACCATCACCGATCGACTCAAAGATATGTACATCTGCGGCGGCTTCAACGTCTATCCGGCAGAGATCGAACAGGCACTCGCTCGACTCGACGGCGTTGCAGAGTCTGCTGTCATCGGAGTTCCCGATGAGCGGCTAGGTGAGGTTGGCAAGGCGTTCGTCGTCCGGAAGTCTGGGAGCACTGTCACCTCCGAACAGGTGGTCGCCTTCGCCAAACAAACGCTCGCCAACTACAAGATTCCCCGGGCCGTCGAGTTCATCGACGCACTGCCGCGAAACGCCGGCGGCAAGGTCCTCAAACGTCAACTGCGAGAGGAAGCATCATGACTGTCCCCGACGAGGGCGAAGTGGTCACCTACGAGAAGCGGGGAAAGATCGCTCTCGTTTCGCTGAACCGGCCGGACTACCGAAATGCGCAGAACTCGGTGATGACGTACGCGCTGGACGCTGCATTTCAACGCGCCGTCGACGATTCCGATGTCGCGGTAATCGTGCTGGCGGGCAACGGAAAGCATTTCAGCGCTGGCCACGACATCGGCACGCCGGGACGCGATCATCACGTCCACTACGACAACAAGGCGGTCATGTGGTGGGACCACGTCGACCGCCCCGGCGGCGATCAGCGGTACGCCCGCGAGATGGAGGTCTACCTCGGAATGTGCCGCCGCTGGCGGGAATTGCCGAAGCCTACGATCGCGATGGTTCAGGGCGCATGTATAGCCGGGGGGCTGATGCTCGCGTGGGTGTGCGACATGATCGTCGCATCCGACGATGCTTTCTTCTCCGATCCTGTTGTACGGATGGGTATTCCGGGTGTCGAATATTTTGCGCACCCCTGGGTGCTGGGTCCGCGCGCAGCCAAGGAAATTCTCTTCACCGGCGATCGATTCTCGGCCCAACGGGCGTACGAATGGGGCATGGTCAATCGTGTTGTGCCACGGGATGATCTAGAAACCGAGACCTTCGCGATCGCGGAGCGAGTCTCCGCCATGCCGCAATTCGGGCTCGCCCTGACCAAACGCGCCGTCAACCAGTGCGAAGACCAGATGGGCATGCGAAACGGAATGGATTCGGTATTCGGATTGCACCATCTCGCGCATGCGCACAACGCGGAAACAGGCGCCGATTCCCTCGGCGGCATGAACGCCAAGTCGATGAAAGATACTGCAAAATAATGAATCTCGATCTAGACGAGTCAACCGCCGCGTTTCGGAGCGAGGTTCGCGCGTTCCTTGCCGAGCACAAGCCAGCCACGCCGCTCCCGTCGATGGACACCCGGGCGGGGTTCGAGGCGCACCGCGAATGGGAACACACTCTCGCAGAAGCTCGGCTGTCGGTCGTCTCGTGGCCGAGCGAACTCGGCGGCAGAGACGCTTCACTGCTCGAATGGGTGCTGTTCGAGGAGGAGTACTACGCCGCGCAGGCACCGGGCAGAGTGAGCCAGAATGGCATCTTTCTGCTCGCACCAACGCTTTTCGAGCACGGCACACCTGAGCAGCTCGAGCGATTCCTGCCCCGCATGGCACGCGCCGACGACATCTGGGCACAAGCGTGGTCCGAACCCGAAGCCGGCAGCGACCTCGCCGGTATCCGGTCGACCGCGACTCGAACCGACGGCGGGTGGTTGCTGCACGGCCAGAAGACGTGGAGCTCACGAGCGAGCTACGCGGACTGGGGATTCGGCCTGTTTCGCAGCGACCCCGCGGCCGAGCGCCATCGCGGCCTCACATACTTCATGTTCCCGTTGACGGCGGAAGGCGTTACCGTACGGCCGATTCCGCAGCTCGACGGCGAGCCCGGTTTCGCTGAACTCTTCTTCGAGAACGTCTTCGTTCCGGATTCGGACGTGATCGGCGCCGTCGACAACGGTTGGCGCGTCGCCATGAGCACTTCCAGCAATGAGCGCGGCCTGTCCCTCCGCAGTCCGGGACGCTTCAACGCCGCGGCAGACCGCCTCGTCGAATTATGGCGAGAGACAGCCGATCCCAGCGACACCGGGATGCGCGATCGAGTCGTCGACGCGTGGATCGGCGCGCAGGCATATCGACTTCACACCCTGGGAACGGTGACGAGGCTCAGCGAAGGCGGCCAACTCGGTGCCGAATCGTCGGTGAACAAGATCTTCTGGTCTGAACTCGACGTCGCCCTGCACGAAACCGCGCTCGACCTCATGGGTCCGGATGCAGAACTCGCGACGGCGTGGTCGAGCAGCTACTTCTTCTCGCTCTCGGGACCGATCTACGCGGGTACCAACGAAATTCAACGAAACATCATCGCCGAGCGGCTACTCGGACTACCGAAGGCGGACCGATGAGATTTGCGCTCAGCGTCGAACAACGTGATTTCGCCGCAAGCCTGCGCGACCTCCTGGAGGGCGCAAAGACGCCGCAGGTGATTCGTGCGTGGGGCGGCGGCGACTCCGGACCGGGGCGAACTTTGCTTCGCCAACTCGCCGATGCCGGCGTGACGGGGCTTGCCGTCAACGAGGAACTCGGTGGCCTCGGCGCAACTGCTGTCGATCTCGCGGTCGCGTTCATCGAGGTCGGCCGAAGCGGTGCTCCGGGACCGCTGATCGAGACAGCTGCCGTCATACCTACTCTGTTGCAACAGCTTCCAGACGACACGCTGGCCCAGCGCTGGCTTCCTGAGATCGCGGAGGGGCGCGCGGTCGCTTCTGTTGCGCTACCGCCCCACGTCCCGCGGGCGTTGGATGCCGACGTCGCCGACGTCGTCTTCCGTGTCGAGGGCGAGCAGCTGGAGGAGGTCGAACCCGACCTGTTGGAGCGGTCGGTCGATGCGGCGCGGCGGGTCTTTACGGTAACCGGAGCCCGCACCGTCGCCGAAGGAGTCGACAGCGCACCCGCATTCGACATGGGTGTCCTCGCCTGCGCTGCCCAACTCCTCGGCGCCGGGCACGCCATGCTGGACATGACGACCGACTACGCGAAGAACCGCGTGCAGTTCGGTCGGCCGATCGGGCAGTTCCAGGCGGTAAAGCATCATCTCGCGGATGCCCTGGTCGGCATCGAGATGGCCACTCCGCTTCTCTACGGCGCGGCAATTGCATTGGGCAACAACGATCCCCATGCCAGCCGAGATGTGTCCTCGGCGAAAATTGCTTGCAGCGACGCCGCATACCTGGCAGCGCGCAAGGCCTTGCAAGTGCACGGCGCCATCGGCTACACAGCCGAGTACGACCTCTCACTCTGGCTGACGAAGGTCCGCGCACTTCAGGCTGCGTGGGGCACGGCGTCCGTGCACCGGGCACGCGTGGCGGAATCGCTGCGGAGTGTGTCATGAGCATCTTCTCGGAAGAGCAGTTGGAACTCGCCACTACCGTCCGCGGCTTGCTGGCGAAGCACTGCGGGCACGCGGCAGTACGGGCCACGATCGATTCCGATCTCGGCTACGACGAGAAGCTGTGGAACCTGCTGTGCCGCCAGGTCGGAGTCGCCGCGCTGGCGATTCCGGAGGAGTTCGGCGGTATCGGCGCGGGGCAGATCGAATCCGACCTCGTCATGGCAGAACTCGGCGCTGCCCTCGCGCCGACACCGATGCTCGGCTCGGTAATCCTCGGCGCGCAATCCATTCTGGCCATCGGCGACCACGAATGTTGCGAACGGCTGCTACCCGGCATTGCGGACGGCACGACGATCGCTGCCCTGTGCTGGGCGGGGCCGGATGGCTGGTCGCGTCCGGGGGTCGAGATTGTGGGCGGAAAGCTTTCGGGTGCTGCTCATTTCGTGCTCGATGCAGAGAATGCGGATGTCCTTGTCACTGTTGCGCGAGACGGCGCTGAGATTGTGTTCTTCGAAGTCGACCCGGCAGCTTCGGGCGTGACCCGCAGAACCGCGCGCGGGATGGACCCGACCCGGCGGTTCGGTGTCGTTTCGTTCGACTCGGCCGAAGGTCGTCGACTGAGCACCGCAGATCCGGGGGCGGTGCTCGACCGGATACGCGACGTTGCCGTCACCGCCTTGGCCGCCGAACAGGTCGGCGCGGCGGCACGGTGCCTCGACGAGACAGTCGCGTACACGAAGTCTCGCGTCCAGTTCGGACGACCCATCGGAAGTTTTCAAGCCCTCAAGCATCGGATGGCCGACCTCTACACGCTCGTGGAGACGGCACGCTCTGCGTCTTATGCGGCGACGGTGTCGCTCGCGAACGGTTCGCCGACCGCACACGAGGACGCTACCGTCGCCAAGGTCTACTGCTCGGAGGCATTCACGCAGGTTGCCGCGGACTCGATCCAACTACACGGCGGAATCGCGATCACCTGGGAACACGACGCACACCTGTATTTCAAACGGGCACACGGCGATTCGCAACTTTTCGGGCAGCCCGAGCAGTTCGTCCGCGCACATCAGCTCGGCCAGGTGCCGGCCGCCCAGGTCTGACCGAACGCATCACGCGGGAACACTCCCGAATCGATGACGGCAGTGTGAAGCTGCTCGGCGATCTCGAGCAGTCGGTCGAAGCCGGACTCGCCCAATGCTTCCCAGGGTGCGAGGCCGAGGTCGTCGGTGAGGTCCTCAGCCGCGGCGCGAATCTCGGTGCCGAGTTCGGTGAGATCGCCGGACTCGTCGAGAATCTCGCGATCGCGGAGCCCGGCCGCGGCGTCGTCCCACTGCTCCTGCGACCAACCGCGACGCGTGCGGCCGAACTTCGCCGTGAAGCCCTTGCCGGTCGAAATGTGCGTCATGAGCGCTTCGATGCCCGACAGCCCAACCACATTCAGAGCGATGATGTGGCCGTCGCCGCGATGCTCGCGCAGGAGCGTCATGGCGTGCCACAGCTGCAGGTGGGGCTCGTCCGGCCACGGGAGGTCCGCGTGCGCGGCAAAAAGTGGCCGGCCTTCGGGTTGGGCGGCGCGCGCTGCGATAGCGGCGAGGTCGGCAGCCTCGGCGAGGTCGGGAGATTCGATCTTGTCACCGAGCACTCGTCGGAGCACGGCATCGACGCCGCGATACCTCGCTTCGATGATGCGTTCCGGCGTGGCAAGGTCCCACGCGCGCGGGATGAAACCCCTGATCAGCTCCGGGTTGAAGTTGTAGAACGTAGCCGCCACGACGCTCGGCGCAACCCTGCCCATCGCGGCCGAGCGGGACGCGAAGTAGCACATCCCGCTCTTTTCGAGCCCGGCGTCGACGAGGCTGTCCGTCACCTCAGGGGCGAAATAGGACACGGCGTGCAGTGCATCGAGTGGCTTGGCATAGCGTCCGACCGCTGTGGCGTCCATGGTTGCACCGTACCCGCGGTCGGTCAGGCAGCCTGCTGACGCGGGTGCTGCGCCTCGTAGACGGCGCGCTCGGACGCTCGCCGAGCGGTGGTGGTCGCGTCTTCGAGATCGACCGGAAGTCCATGCAGCGCAAGTCGATGCGCCCGGTTCTGGTTTCGATACGCACCGCAATAGAACAGGGCGAGCAGCAGGGCCAGTAGGGTCATCGCACCACGGAGCGCGAGCGGCCCCGGGAAGAGCATGAACACCACGAAGATCGGCGCGAACGGCACCATGCCGCGAACGAGGTGTTTGGTGATCGCGAACCGGCCGGTCAGGTCGTTGCGGACCCAGTCGCGCATCTCGTCGGGCAACTTTCTCCCCCAGGCGTAGCCGAGCCATTGGATCGGGTTCGGGCGCTTGCTCATTTCGGGGTCCTTCCTAATGCGGCGTTGTTGACGCGGGTGAGGACCGCGTGCAGCTCTTCCAGGTCCGCGAGACTGACGCCGAGTCGGTCGACTACTGCCGGCGGGATTTCGAGAGCCTTCTCGCGGAGGGCGGTGCCTGAATCGGTCAGGTCGATCTGGAGATTTCGCTCGTCGCTGTCGCTGCGGCGGCGGGTGATGTAGCCGGCCGATTCCAAGCGCTTGAGCAGCGGAGACAGCGTGGGGGAATCGAGCTGGACCGCCTCGCCGATCGCCTTCACCGACATCGGCGCTTCGCCCCAGAGCGCGAGCATCACCAAGTATTGCGGGTGCGTGAGGCCGAGAGGTTCGAGGAGGGGCCGGTAGATGCCGAGCACCGATCGATTCGCCACAGCGAGGGCAAAGCAGACCTGACGCTCGAGCTGGAGGGGGTCGTCTGTCGTCGTAACCACGGATTGAGGTTAGCACGAATAGTTAGTGCATTAACTATTAACGTGGCAACCGTCACGAAAGTGCACTTGTCGTCGCGTTTACTCGACCGATGCGACGACAGGTGCACACTCGGCGGGATGCGGACGCCCCGAGTGCTACAGCCAGGTGTCCAATGACGTCGTGGTGAGGAACGACTCGAGGTCGTCGCGCCACGGTGCGGGAACGGTCTTCTTCGGCTCGATGGCGGTGTATTGACCGCGGTAGAACAGCAGTGGCCGACCGGACTCCCCGACGATCTCCGACAGTGACGACACGCTCCCGAACACGACGAAGTGGTCGCCGCCGTCGTGCACCGTCGAGACTGTGCAGTCGATGTGCGCGAGGGATCCATCGATAATCGGGGAACCCAATTGCGATGGCGTCCAATCGATCCCCGCGAACTTGTCGGGCTCGCGGGAGCCGAAGCGCGCGCACGTACTCTGCTGATCCTCGCCGAGCACATTGACGCAGAACCGCCCCGACCGCTCGATCGCCGCCCACGACCGCGACACTTTGGTCGGGCAGAACAGCACCAGCGGCGGGTCGAGGGAGAGCGCCGCGAACGACTGGCAGGCGAACCCGATCGGCTCGTCCCCGTCCATGGTCGTGATGATGGTGACGCCTGTGCAGAACTGACCCAGCACCGCTCTGAAGGTGCGTGGGTCGATTCCCCCAGTTTCAGTCACCGCGCATCCCCACGCTGAAGTCGTGACCCCACAGGCTGACGGCCGTACTCTCACGCGCAATCCACGACTCGTCCTTGACTTGCCTTCCTTCGCAGCCGAATTCGATGTCGAAACCGCCGGGTGTCTTCATGTAGAACGACAGCATGAGGTCGTTGACGTGCCGGCCCAGCGTTGCCGACATCTTGACCTTCTTGCGTAGTGCACGGTCGAGAGCCAGCCCGACGTCGTCGGAGTTCTCGACCTCGATCATCAGGTGGACTATCCCGCTGGGGGTCGGCATAGGCAGGAACGCCAGGGAATGGTGCCGCGGATTGCAGCCGAAGAAGCGCAACCACGCGGGTGCGCCGTCGGCGGGCCGTCCGACCATCTGCGGTGGCAATCGCATCGAGTCGCGGAGCTTGAAGCCCAGTACATCTCGATAGAACGTCAGCGCCGCCGCGTCGTCCTTCGTCGACAACACGACGTGGCCGAGGCCCTGCTCACCGGTCACGAACTTGTGGCCGTACGGACTCACCACGCGCCGATGCTCGAGCGCCGCACCGTGAAAGGCCTCCAGCACATTTCCGGACGGGTCCTCGAACGTGATCAGTTCGTCGACCCGGCGGTCGCGCAATTGCTCCGCGGTGCCCTCCTTGTGCGGGACGCCTGCGCTGTCGAGACGGTCCCGAATATCCTGCAGCTCAGCGGCATTGGCCGTCTCCCAGCCGGATACTGTGAGCCGATCCTGCTCGCCGGGCGAAATTACCAGGCGGGCGGGAAAATCGTCCATCCGCAGGTAGAGCGAATTCGGGTCGGAGCCTTTGCCCTCGACCATGCCGAGAATCTTGAGGCCGTACTCGCGCCAGGCAGCCATGTCGGTTGCCTCGATACGCATATAGCCGAGTGATCGAAGTCCCATTACTTGCCTCCTTCGAGTAGAAATTCTGCTGCGAGCCTGTTGAATTCGTCGAACTTCTCCAGCTGAGCCCAATGTCCGCAGCCGCCGAAGACGTGCAGCTGCGCGCGCGGAATCATCTTCAGCGCAACCAATGCGCCGTCGAGCGGATTCACACGGTCCTCGCGACCCCAGATCAACAGCACCCGCTGGCGCAGCTTGTAGGCGTCACGCCAGAGCATGCCCTTCTCGAAGTCCTTACCCGAGAACGACTTTCCCATCGCCCGCGCCGCACCCAGTGCTTCTGGGGTACTCGCATTCTCGAAACGCTCGTCGATCAGTTCCGGTGTGATCAGTGACTGGTCGAACACCATGATCCGCAGAAATGCTTCTAGCCGCTCGCGCGTCGGTTCGTAGTTGAACTTCGCCAGATTCTTGACGCCTTCGGTCGGGTCGGGCGCAAAGAGGTTGACGCTCAACCCACCTGGGCCCATGAGCACGAGCTTGCCTGCGCGGTCGGGATAATCGAGCGCAAAACGAACCGCTGCTCCCCCGCCGAGCGAGTTGCCCAGCAGGTGCACGCGGCCCGAGATCTCCAGCGAGTCGAGCAGATCGTTCAGCGCAGACGCGCTGTGGACAAAGTACTGCGGGTGATCGGTCGGCTTGTCGGACGCGCCGAAACCGGGCTGATCGACCGCAAGCACGTGAAACCGTTGCGCGAGAACGGGAATGTTTCGCGCGAAGTTCGACCACGACGACGCGCCGGGTCCGCCGCCGTGCAACAGCACGATCGTCGGACCGTTGCCTACACCGGCCTCGTGGTAGTGCAACTTCAAGTCGGGACGGACCTGCGCGAAGCGAGAGGTCGATTCGTATGTCAGTTCGTCGACGGCTGTCACTGTCAGACCATCGTGTCCGAGATCGGCAGGCCGAATTCTCCTGAGCCGAACATTTGGTATGCGCGCTCGGGATCGTTCGCTGCGTGCACGCGACCGGCATGTGCATCACGCCAGAACCGCTGCAGCGGAGTACCGTTCGCGAGCGCAGTTGCTCCCGAGCTCTCGAAGAGCTTGTCGATCGACGAGATGGAGCGACCCGTCGCACGGACCTGGTCACGCCGTGCCCGCAACCGCATCTCGAACGGAACTTCTTGCCCCGCAAGGAGAAGCGCATATTCGTCGGCGACGTTGCCCGACAGCTGACGCCACGCGGCGTCGATGTCACTGGCGGCCTCGGCGATACGGACCTTGGCGAACGGATCGTCCTTCGCCTTCTCCCCGGCGAACGCGGCACGGATCCGCTTGCCCTGATGCTCGACATGCGCTTCGTACGCACCGTATGCCATGCCGACGATCGGAGCCGAAATCGTCGTCGGATGAATTGTGCCCCAGGGCATTTTGTAGACAGGAGCGGTATTGCGCTCCAGTCCGGGAGCGGTGAGCGTGCTCATCGCACGGAAGCTCAAGGTGTGATGTCGCGGTACGAACACGTCCTTCACGACGACCGTGTTGCTGCCGGTGCCGCGCAGCCCGACCACGTTCCAGACGTCGTCGATGCGGTAATCCTCGCGGGGAATCAAGAAGCTCACGAAGTCGACCGGGCGACCGTCCTTGATCACCGGACCGCCGAGCACGGCCCACGACGCATGGTCACATCCCGACGACCAGGCCCACGCACCGTTGACCTTGTAGCCACCGTCGACAACTTCGCCGGCGCCCATCGGGGCGTAGGACGACGAGATTCGGACGTCGGTGTCGGCGCCCCACACGTCCTCTTGCGCCTCCTGCGGAAACAGCGCGAGATGCCAGTTGTGAACGCCTATGATCGACGACACCCAACCGGTCGACCCGCACGCGCTCGCGATCCGGCGGACCACCTCGTAGAACAAAGTGGGATCGGCTTCGTAGCCGCCCCACTGCGACGGCTGCAGGAGCCGGAAGAAGCCCGTCTCCTGAATAGCCTTGATCGATTCGTCCGGAATACGGCGAAGATCCTCGGCTTCCTGTGCGCGTTCGCGCAAACTGGGCAGAAGGGCCTCGACCCGCTGCGTCACCTCATGACTGTCGTGGCCACCCACTGGACACTCCTGTCTGTCTGCGTCTGTTCATTCTCCTTTCAGAGACTAGAACACGTTCCCATTTGTGTCGAGCACACTGCAAAAGTCCTGGCCACGTCGAGCGTTACGGAACCGAGCAACCGATTCGACTAGCGCAAACGGTGGGTTTTTTGTAACGTGTTCTAGTAGCGCAAACGGAGCAGGGAGGTCGCATGACGCGAGTTCGCGAGATTGACGTCGGCAGTACCCCGAGCAGATTCGCCCGCGGGTGGCACTGCCTCGGCTTGGAGCGCGACTTCCTCGACGGTAAACCGCACGGTGTCGAAGCGTTCGGAACCAAGCTCGTCGTCTTTGCAGACAGCCAGAACAAGCTGCACGTTCTCGACTCGTACTGCCGGCACATGGGTGGCGACTTGAGCGAGGGCTCGGTCAAGGGCGACTCGGTCGCGTGCCCGTTTCACGACTGGCGCTGGGGCGGCAACGGCAAGTGCAGCGCGATTCCGTATGCCCGCCGGGTTCCGCCACTCGCGCGGACTCGGTCGTGGATCACCCTGCAGGAGAACAAGCAGCTCTTCGTGTGGCACGACGTCGAGGGCAATCCCCCGCCCGACGACGTGATCATCCCGAGACTGCCCGAGGTGTTCTCCGACGACTGGACCGACTGGACGTGGAACACGCTCCTCGTCGAGGGCTCCAACTGCCGCGAGATCATCGACAACGTGGTCGACATGGCGCACTTCTTCTACGTGCACTACGGGTTTCCGAAGTACTTCAAGAACGTCTTCGAAGGCCACGTTGCGACGCAGTACCTGCAGAACCACGGCCGCCCGGACGTGAAGAGCATGGGCACGCAGTACGGAAACTCGGTCCTCGACTCGGAGGCGTCGTACTTCGGTCCGTCGTACATGATCAACTGGCTGCACAACGACTACAGCGGGTACAAGGCCGAGAGCGTTCTCATCAACTGCCACTACCCGATTACGCACAACTCGTTCATGTTGCAGTGGGGTGTCTCCGTCGAGAAACCGAAGGGCTTGGACGACGCGACGAGCGAGAAGCTGGCCCGCAAATTCACCCAGGGTGTCACCATGGGGTTCGAACAGGACGTTGCGATCTGGAAGCACAAGACCAAGATCGACAATCCGCTGCTGTGCGACGAGGACGGTCCGGTGTATCAGCTGCGTCGTTGGTACGACCAGTTCTACGTCGACGCCGCCGACGTCACGGAGAAGATGACCGGGCGGTTCGAGTTCGAGATCGACACAACGCGAGCCATCGAGGCATGGCAGCGCGAAGTCGACGAGAACCTTGCCCGTCAGCACGAGGAAACCGAAGCGGAGTCCGACAACCGGGCCGGGGTGTAGACGTGGACGCGTCGGGCTGGGCGAAAGCGCCGGACTTCAGCGGCAACGCCGCCCGGGCCGAGGCCGTCCGCTCCCAGACCCTGGTCGACAAACACACCTATCTCGAAGACGGGATGACCCCCGTCTCGTGTGGTCAGTGCGGGACAGAAGTGCTCGTCCGCAAGAACAGCGTCAAGCACACCAGCATTCAATGGACAACCGATCCGGCCAGTTCGTGCCCGGAGTTTGCGAACACGAACGGCGGTCGCCCGGTCGGGATGTCGTGTCCGCAACTGCGGCGCAGCATCGACCACGCGGTCCTCGAGGGCATGGTCCACATACTCGACAGAGAGGCACCGTGAGCGAGCGAACAACAGGCACCGTGAGCGAGCGATTTGTCCAGACGAACGGCATTACCCTGCACGTCACCGAACTCGGATCCGGAAAGCCCGTGGTGTTCTGCCACGGCTTCCCGCACACGTCGTTCGTGTGGCATCGCCAGCTGGAAGCAGTAGCGGCGGCCGGGTACCACGCGATCGCACCCGACCTGCGCGGTTACGGACGCAGCAGCGCCCCCGACGACGTCAGCGCATATTCGAACGCCGAAAGCGTTGCCGACCTGCTCGGATTGCTCGACGACATCGGTGCGGAGAAGGCCGTGTTCGTCGGCCTCGACTTCGGCGCGGTGCTCGTGTGGGAGCTCGCCCTACGCGCGCACGAGCGGGTCGAGGCTGTGATCGTCTGCAACAACCCCTATCTCGGTCGCGCGCCACGACGGCCGAGCGACATGTGGCGTCGAATCGCGGAGAAGCACTTCCTGCATTTGCACTACTTCCAAGAGCCGGGCGTGGCAGACAAGGAACTCGCGGAAGATCCTCGCGACTTTCTTGCCCGGGTGTACTACGCACTGAGCGGCGACTATCACTATCTCGATGTCTGGAAACACCCGTCGGAAGGCACCGGCTATCTCGACGCTCTCCCGAAAGCGCCACCGCTGCCCTGGAAGTGGCTATCAGTAGATGAGTTCGACATCCTTGCAACAGAATTCGAGCGAACTGGGTTCACCGGCGGACTCAGTTGGTACCGCGCACTAGACGTCAACTGGGAGTTGACCGAGCACTTGACCGACACGAAAGTCGAGGTGCCGGCATTCTTCCTCTGGGGCGAACGGGACTGCGACATGGAGGGTTTCAGTGGTCCCGATCCGATCGGCGCGATGCGCACGAAGGTTCCGGATCTGCGCGAGGTCGTGATGATTCCCGGTGCAGGGCATCTTGTGCAAATGGAACGTAGCGACGAGGTCAGCAAGCATCTCCTCGAATTCTTGAGTGCGCTGTGAAGGGGAAGATTGCACTCGTCACCGGCGCCAGTCGTGGCATCGGAAAGGGCATCGCGCTCGAACTGGGTGCAGCGGGTGCGACCGTGTACGTCACGGCACGCAGCGTCGAGGCAGGACGGTTGCCGGGGACGGTCGGTGGCACGGCCGCCGAGATCGATGCCTTGGGCGGAACCGGCATACCACTGCCCTGCGATCACAGCGACGACGACGCGGTGGCTGCCGTCTTCGAGCGGATTCGTACCGAGTCGGGTCGGCTCGACGTGCTGGTCAACAACGTCTACAACAGTCCGGCGGCGGCGCGCTGGCTCGGGAAACCGTTCTGGAAAGTCCCCGTCAAAGCGTGGGACGAGACCTTCGACATCGGAGTGCGGTCCCACTACGCCGCGTCCGTGCTGGCGGCGCCCCTGATGATCGAGCGCGGTAGCGGCCTGATCGTCAACATCTCCTCACCAGGCGCAGTCCGCCGGATGCACAATGTCGTCTACGGCGTCGGCAAAACCGCGGTCGACCGCATGACCGCCGACATGGCACACGACCTCGTCGGCACAGGAGTTTCGGTCGTGTCGCTCTGGCCAGGAATCGTCAACACCGAACTACTGCAGATGGTGCCGCGCGGTCAAGACGGCCGCCGCGTCGTAACACTTCCCGGTGAAGGCGAGTTCGACCTCGACAAGGCAGAGTCGCCGCGATTCGTCGGTCGGGCGGTTGTGGCTTTGGCCCAGGATTCTGAGGTTGGCGCACGGTCCGGGCGGGCATGGCCCGTCGGCGAGTTGGCCGACGATTACGGGTTCACCGACGTCGACGGCAGAGTTCCTGGTTCCCGAAAGTACAAGTCAACGACCGACGTGTAGCGGGAAACTGGTGATCATGAGCATCACCGGCCTGTCCCCCTACCTCTACTACGAAGAAGCCGACGCGGCGTTGCGCTGGCTCGAACGGGTCCTCGGTTTCGGTCCGGCGAAGCGCTGGCTCGACCCCGACGGGGTCCTACAGGAGGCCGACATCGACGTCGGCAACGCACACATCAGCATCAGTGCACGTGCGCCGGGTCCCGATGACGGTCGCGGGGCACTGCTGATCGTGCACGTCGACGACATAGATGCCAGGCATAGGCGGGCGGTCGAGGAAGCCGGCGTACCGGTCAGCAATATCGAGAGACAGCCGTACGGTCCGCAGTCGTTCAACGTCACCGACCCGTGGGGTTACAAGTGGTACGTCTGGGAGGGCGAGGTCTCCCCTGCGCCGGGGTGGACGGAGGCATAAAAAAACGACCCACGGCGTGTGCCGCGGGTCGTTTCTCTTACGACTGGATCAGACCGCGCTCTCGACGAGTGCCGACAGGTCCGACGGGATGCCGGCGCCGGTGGCTGCCTGGTCGAGCTGCTCGCTGTACTGCACCGCGGCCGTGATGGCCGGGTCGACCGGCTGGGCCGGTGCGGCGGGCAGTTCTTCAGGCGCCGGTGCGAGGTTCGGGCTCGACTCGGTGCTCAGCGGGCCACCACACGTCGGCCATGCGCCCTTGCCCTGGCTGTGCAGGACGTTCTCGCCGACGCGGATCTGCTCGGCCTTCGAGGCATTGCTCGCCGAGCCGGAGCCACCGTTGGCTTCCCAGGTGCTCTGCGAGAACTGCAGGCCGCCGTGGTAGCCGTTTCCGGTGTTGATTGCCCAGTTGCCGCCCGACTCACACTGTGCGACGGCGTCCCACTGCTCGACCGTCGCGGCCGACGCAGTTCCATTGCCAAAGGCGATCGGGGCTACGACTACGGCACCTGCAGCGGCGACGAGGGTAGCGGTGCGTTTGACGTTGGAGAAGATGGCGCTCATGTAAGTAGAACCTTTCCACATAGTTTCGCGAGTCAAGGCGCGCCAAAATTGCGCACACAAAGCGTTTGGTAATTCGCTCCTCGCGGTGCCCGGGGAATGTTGTCATCGACCCTGCGGGCAAGTATTTGAATTCTCTGGTCGTTTCCGGCTTTCGAACTGAAAACTACCCTACATAGTCGTTGCCGGAATGTCATCGCGAACCAGGTTTAGCGGACTTTGTTTAGAGTGGCTAAATACCAATTGGTTTCGCAATATATGAGCACGTCAAAGCGTGTTTACCTGCGAATACACCGCGGCACATGGACAGCTCGATGTAACTCGGATCACCGGTGGAATGAGATGGCGGTCACTATGCACAGCGCGCAGATAACGGGCGTATCACGGTGAACCGACCCGTGAGTCGCACCCTTTCTCGGGATTTGCACCGAGATTTGGGCCCTATTTCCGGTGCGGATCCAGAAAGGGGGTGCGGCGCGGGGCGGGAAAGCGTCTCTTATGAGACAGCGGCCTCGCGCTGCAATTCGAGTGCGATATCGATGAGCTGGTCCTCTTGCCCGCCGACCAGCTTGCGGGCACCTGCCCGGACCAGCATTTCGGCCGACGACACCCCATACCGCTCGGCCTGGCGCTCGGCATGCTTGAGGAAGCTCGAGTACACGCCCGCGTAGCCCATCATCAGGGCCTGCCGGTCGAGCAGACACTCCTGCGGCATGACCGGGCGGACCACGTCCTCGGCGGCATCAGCGATCTTGAAGAAGTCGATTCCGGTCTTGATACCGAGTTTGTCGCAGACTCCGACGAACGCTTCGACTGGCGTATTGCCTGCGCCTGCTCCGAATCGGCGGGTACTTCCGTCGATCTGCTTGGCACCGCCACGCACGGCGCAGATGGAATTCGCAACGGCGAGGTCCAGGTTCTCGTGGCCGTGGAAGCCGACCTGCGCGTCGTCACCGAGTTCCGCGACGATTGCTGCCACGCGATCGGTGACCTGCTCGAGAACCAGTGCGCCGGCCGAGTCGACTACGTACACACACTGGCAGCCCGCATCGGCCATGATCCGGGCCTGCTTGGCGAGATTCTCCGGCGGCTGGGTGTGGGCCATCATCAGGAACCCGACCGTCTCCAGTCCGCGTTCACGCGCGAGCCCGAAGTGCTGGATCGACACGTCTGCCTCTGTGCAGTGCGTGGCGATTCGGCAGATCGACGCACCGTTGTCCTGCGCGATCATGATGTCTTCTTTGACTCCGACACCGGGCAGCATGAGAAACGCGATCTTGGCGTTCTTGGCCGTCTTCGCGGCGATGGAAATCAGATCCTGCTCAGGCGTCTTCGAGAAGCCGTAGTTGAACGACGACCCGCCAAGCCCGTCACCGTGCGTGACCTCGATGACCGGCACACCGGACTCGTCGAGCGCGGCGACGATGTTCGCGACGTCGTCGGCGGTGAACTGGTGCCGCTTGTGGTGACTGCCGTCTCGCAGGGACGTATCGGTGATGCGAATGTCGAGTTGATCCGAGAAAGCCATGATTACCCCTTACACCCGCGCCGAAAGAATTTGCTTTGCGACCTCTGCGCCGACCTTTGCGGCGGCCGCGGTCATGATGTCGAGATTGCCCGCGTACGGCGGCAAATAGTCACCTGCCCCTTCGACTTCGACGAAGATCGACACCTTCGCGAGCCCGCCGGAGACCATCGACGGCGGATCGAATTGCGGGTCGTTGAGCAGGCGATAGCCGGGCACGTATTCCTGAATATCAGCAACCATTGCGCGGACCGACGCCGTAATTGCGTCCTGATCCGCATCCTCGGGAACGGCGCAGAAAATGGTGTCGCGCATGATCATCGGCGGATCCGCCGGGTTCAGCACAATGATCGCCTTACCGCGTGCCGCACCGCCGATCGTCTCGACGCCGCGGGAGGTCGTCTTCGTGAACTCGTCGATATTGGCGCGCGTACCGGGACCAGCGGAAACCGAGGCGACGGACGCAACGATCTCGGCGTACGACACCTCGACCACTCGCGAGACAGCAGCGACCATCGGGATCGTCGCCTGACCGCCGCACGTGATCATGTTGACGTTGGGCGCGTCGAGGTGGGCACCGAGGTTCACAGGCGGCACCACCGCCGGACCGACCGCGGCCGGCGTCAGGTCGATCGCCCGGATTCCCGCGTCGGCGTACTTCTGCGCCGCCGCCCTATGGACGTATGCCGACGTGGCCTCGAAGACGAGGTCCGGCTTCTCCGCCTGCGCGAGCAGCCAGTCGACGCCCTCGGCGGATGTCTCGAGGCCCAGCTTGCGGGCGCGCGCGAGGCCGTCGCTGTCCGGATCGATGCCGATCATCCAGCGGGGTTCCAGCACGTCGGACCGCTGCAGCTTGTAGAGCAGGTCGGTGCTGATGTTGCCGGAGCCGACGATTGCGACGCTTGCTTTTGCCATCTGGAATCTCCTATACGAACTGCAGCGAGACTGTGCCGAGGCCGGTGAAGTCGGCATGAAAGTTGTCGCCCGGACGGGCGTCGATCGCGCGGGTGCACGATCCGGGCAGGACGATGTCGCCGGCTTTGAGTCGCACACCAAAGCTTGCGACTTTGCGGGCGAGCCACGCAACAGCTATCACCGGATCGCCGAGGACCGCGTCGCTGCGACCCTTCGCGACCACCTCGCCGTTACGAGTCAGTACGGCGTCGATGTTCTTGATATCGATGTCGCCGGGCGCGACCCGCTCGTCGCCGAGCACGTAACCGGCAGACGACGCGTTATCGGAAATTGTGTCGGGCAACTTGATCTTCCAGTCGCTGATCCGGCTGTCGATCAATTCGATGGACGGTGCAAATGCGGTCGTCGCTGCGAGTACGTCGGCTTCGGTGCAGTCCTCGCCCGGCAGGTCCGCGCCGAGCACGAACCCGACTTCGACCTCCACCCGCGGAAAGCAATACTTCGCCGCGGGCACAGGCTCGCGCTGCGAGACCCCCATGTCTTCGAGCAGATGCCCGTAATCGGGTTCGTCGACGCCCATCATCTGCTGCATCGCCTTCGACGACAGCCCGACCTTGTGGCCGACGACCCGCGCACCTGCGTCGAGTCGGCGCCTGATGTTGATCAGTTGAATTTCGTATGCGTCGACGACGTCGATGCCGTCGTAGGTCCCCGTAAGCGGCTCGATCGGCGACCGGTCTTGCTCGGCGACCCAGAGCCGCTCGGCTATCTCGTTACGGAGTTGCGTCGACAACATCCCAGGTCCTTCCCGCTACCTGCATCAATCTCGATCAAACTGGAACACGTTCTAGGTAGAACCTTACCGCGAGTTTTAGGGTTTCTTCACACAATGAATGGACCGACAGGCCCCTCATTCTATAACGTGTTCTACATGAGCGAGCAGGAATATGACATCGTCGTCGTCGGCAGTGGCGCCGGCGGCATGACGGCCGCGCTGACGGCAGCGCATCGCGGACTGACCGTTGTCGTCGTCGAGAAGGCGCCCCACTACGGCGGATCGACGGCCCGATCAGGGGGCGGGGTGTGGATTCCGACGAACGAAGCGCTCGTTGCGGACGGCGTGACCGACGACCTCGAGTCGGCGCGCAAGTACCTGCACCACATCATCGGCGACGTCGTTCCCACCGAACGGATCGACACCTACATCGACCGTGGACCCGAGATGATCTCGTTCGTCCTCCGGCATTCACCGCTGAAGTTCAGCTGGGTGCCCGGTTACGCCGACTATTACCCTGAGGCACCCGGCGGCCGAGTCGGTGGCCGGACCATGGAACCCAAACCGTTCAACGGGCACAAACTCGGCGCGGAACTGGCCAACCTCGAACCCGATTACGGCAAGGCCCCCCTCAATTTCGTTGTGACGCAGGCAGACTACAAGTGGCTCAACCTCAGGAAGCGGCATCCGAAGGGCAAGCTTCGTGTCATGCGCGTCGGCGCGCGCTGGGCATTCGCGAAGCTCACCGGCAAGCATCTGCTCGCCCGCGGCCAGGCTTTCGCAGCGGCCCTGCGGAAGGGTCTGCTCGACGCCGGCGTCCCGATCATGCTCGACACCCCGATGCAGGACCTCTTCGTGGAGGACGGCCGGGTCACCGGTGTGCTCGTCGAGATCGACGGTAGGCCCGAACTGATCCGCGCAACGCACGGCGTCGTGCTGGCATCGGGCGGCTTCGAGCACAACGAGGAGATGCGTAAGAAGTACCAGCGGGCACCGATCGGCACCGAATGGACCGTCGGCGCCAAGGCGAACACCGGCGACGGCATCGTTGCTGGCCAAAAGCTCGGTGGTGCAACCGATTTGATGGACGACGCCTGGTGGGGACCGTCGATTCCGCTGACCGGAGGTCCGTGGTTCTGCCTCGCCGAGCGCAATCTGCCCGGCAGCATCATGGTCAACGACCGCGGTCAACGCTTCCTCAACGAATCCGCACCCTATGTCGAGGCCGTGCACAAGATGTACGGCGGCGAGTACGGAATCGGTGACGGCCCCGGCGAGAACATTCCGACGTGGATGGTCATCGACCAGCGCTACCGCGATCGGTACATCTTCGCGGGCCTCCTTCCCGAACAACGCTTTCCGAAGCGGTGGATCGAAGCCGGAATCGTCACCAAGGGCGACTCGATCGCCGAGCTCGCCGAAAAGGTGGGCCTCCCGGTCGACAACCTCGTCGCAACCGTGGAGCGCTTCAACGGCTTCGCGCGAACCGGCAAAGACGAGGACTTCGGCCGCGGCGAAAGCGGCTACGACCACTACTACGGCGACCCCCGCAATAAGCCCAACCCGAACCTGGGTGCCCTGGAAAAGGGTCCGTTCTACGCGATCAAGATGGTGCCCGGCGACCTAGGCACGAAGGGCGGACTCAAGACCGACACAGCAGCTCGAGTGCTGCGCGAGGACGGCAGTGTGATCGATGGCCTGTACGCGGTCGGCAACTCGAGCGCGCCGGTGATGGGCCACACCTATGCCGGACCCGGAGCGACGATCGGTCCCGCGATGACCTTCGGCTACCTGGCTGTGCTCGACATCGAGCAACGATCCAAAGCGCCTGCCACCGAACGCGTTACGAACGGATAGGACACCCGACGATGCCGATCGATCCCGCCCTCGCCATCGGCGCCGAACTCGGTTCGAGCACCTTCGGCTGGGAACCTTCCGACGTCCAGCTCTATCACCTCGCCGTCGGTGCGGGTGGCCGCCCGACCGATCCGCGCGACCTCCGCTACCTCGACGACAAGTCGCCGCAGGTCCTGCCGACTTTCGCGACGGTCGCAGCCACGTTCCATGCGACCGAAGCACCTCGCGTCTCGTTTCCGGGCGTCGAGATCGACCTTGCGAAAGTGGTGCACGGCAGCCAGGAAGTCCGGGTCCACCGACCCTTGCCCGCAGCCGGAACCGCCACGACCACCACTCGGATCGCCGAGGTCTGGGACAAGGGCAAAGCGGCGGTGATCGTGCAGGAGTCGAGCACGGTCGATTCTGACGGAACGCCGTTGTGGACTGCTCGGTCGTCGATCTTCGCTCGCGGCGAGGGCGGGTTCGGCGGCGAGCGCGGCCCGTCGGAATCGTTGCCGCTGCCGGACCGCGAACCGGACTACGACGTGACGACGGCGACGTTGCCGCAGCAGGCACTGCTGTACCGCATGTGCGGCGACCGCAACCCACTGCATTCGGACCCCGAATTCGCCAAGGCCGCAGGGTTTCCCGCACCCATCCTGCACGGGCTGTGCACATACGGGCTCGTCTGCAGGACGGTAGTCGACGAGGTCCTCGACGGCGATGCGACTGCGGTGGCCGGCTTCCGTGGCCGGTTCGCCGGCGTCGTCTTTCCTGGCGAGACGTTGCGGACCCGCATGTGGCGTACCGACGACGGATTGCTGATCAATGCGTCCGTCAGTGAGCGCGATTCACCCGCGCTGGCCGACGTTGTGCTCACCATCGTCTGATTGCAATTGCGACTGCGTGTACGGGTGAATTGCGAGCGCGAACAGCAGAACGACCGCGATCGGTGCGACGACCGGTAACCACGCGAACTCGACTGGGAAGGTGACGGCGGCCAGACCGACGAATGCGAAACCTGCTGCCGCCGCAATCGTTTGACGTGAGGTCGTCACCACACCGGCCGGGGCGCCTGCACCGAAGATCAACAGTAGATAGGCCGTAGCGGCAATGCCGGACAGTCCAGCGAGGACTGCCGTCGGATAGCCGAGGGCAAGGGCAGCGACGGCTGCGAGTACTGCCGCCGTCGATGCGGCCCGTAGCCAGAGGCTGACAATCACGAGCAGCGTGGCGGGTGCCGCCGCGGCCAACGCGATCGTCGGCGCCCCGGGGAGCGTGGCGGCGACCATACACATACCCGCGGACGCGGCAAAAGCCTTGAGCGGCAGTGCTGGATTCATCGTCGGCTCCGTCGTCGTCCGGAATGATCGGGGATCAGCCGCATTGCCATCTCGAGCGTGATGTCTTCGTGCCAGGCGACCACGTCGACACCGATCGTGCCCATGTCCCTGTACATCGCCTTGCGTTCGAGGCGCCACATGCGCCTGATGGCAGGTGCCAATTCGTCTTGGAACGGCGCCCCACGCAGAATGTCGACCGCCACGACCGTGTGTCCGCGCCGGCGCAGATCGATGAGCGAGAGTGCGAACTCGGTATCGAGCAGCGTCGTGAACGCGATGACGATCGCGCCCGCGGGCAGTGCCGCTCGTGGCGCCAATGTTCCAGTGGTCGTGGCGAATTCGTCTCCGACACACAGGACGGTGTCGAGCACCCGATAGAACTGCCGACGGCCGATATCAGGGCCGAGCCAACGTGGCGATCGGCCGAGACCGACTATCCCCGCGCGGTCACCGCGTTGCAACGCGCTCTGCACGATCTGCGTTGCACCGCGGACCGATCGCTCGACCGCATCGGTCGCAGGGCCGGGAGCCTGTGGGTACGTGTCGATCAGCACCACGACATCGGCGGCCCGGTCGGTCATCCGCTCGGTCACGTGCAAGCGGCCACGACGCGCACTGACCGGCCAGTTCACCGTGCGCAATTGATCGCCCGGTACGTATTCGCGGATGTCGGCGTATTCGACGCCGGGACCGATCCGGCGCGTCAGGTGTGTGCCGATCCGGTCGGGCAACTCGGTCCGCGGGATCGGTGTCGCCTGTGGCGCTGCGAGCGGATAGACGTGCACCTCCCCCACCGTCAACGTCGCCGATCCCACCAGCAGTCCGTTCGGTGCCATCGCCTCCACCCGGACGGGCACGAGGTAGCGGCCCCAGCGTTCTGCGGAGAGCCGCAACGTCTTCTGCGTCGAGTCCGCCGTCATTCCGCCGATCGGCAGGGGCGTCACCGTCAGAGCTGTCGGTGCCCCGACCGGTTCGACGACAACGGCCAGCTCGACCTCTTCGTTCTCGAAGCACCGCACGGTTCGTGGCTCCGCGAATCCACGAACGCGCTGTGACGGTATCTGCCACATGACCGAGGTGAGCACGCCGAGCAGCGGTGCAGCGAAAGCGACCAGCTGCCACCGTGATCCGACGACGGCAATCGCGAGCGCCGCCGCAGCGCACGTTGCGATGACCAATGCCATCGGCGATGGTCGCCAGTCGAGGCCGCTTTCGACCGGGTCGGTACTCACACCGGAGTCCTCGGCACGGGTATGCGCCGCAACAATTCGTCGACGATGTCCTCGCCTCTGATCCGCCTGACCCACATCTCCGGTCGCAGACTGATGCGGTGCGCCATTGCGGCGACGGCAAGTGCTTTGACGTCTTCCGGAATCACGTAGTCCCGGCCGAGCATGACTGCTCGCGCCCGCGACAGCTGGACGAGATCGAGCTCGGCTCGCGGGCTCGCTCCGACCTCTACCTGCGGGTGATTTCGGGTCGCATTAGCCAGTGCCACAACGTACTTCAGCACATCACGATGGACAGACACCTGCTCGATCGATTGCCGCATCGCGACGAGGTCGGCAGCATCGACGATCTGCCGGACGACCGGTGCCTCGCTGCCGCGGTCGAGCCGCCGCTGCAACATCTTCTCCTCGTCCGCTTCCTTCAGGTAACCGAGCCGGAGCCGAATCGCGAACCTGTCGAGCTGGGCTTCCGGAAGCGGGTAGGTGCCTTCGTATTCGATCGGATTGTCGGTCGCCAGTACGACGAACGGCTCCGGCAGCCGCCGCGTTTCACCGTCGATGCTGACCTGGCCCTCACCCATCGCCTCGAGCAGCGCGGCCTGCGTCTTCGGCGGCGTGCGGTTGATCTCGTCCGCCATCAACAGGTTCGTGAAGATCGGCCCTGGCCGGAATTCGAAACGCCCGGTGTGCATTTCGTAGATCGTCGAGCCGAGTAGGTCGGCAGGTAGGAGGTCGGGCGTGAACTGGACCCGGTTGAAGTCGAGCCCGAGAGCACCCGCGAACGACCGGGCGATGAGCGTTTTGCCGAGGCCCGGGAGATCCTCGATCAGGACATGGCCGCCTGCCAGCACGGCCAGCAACACCATCGTGAGCGCGTCTCGCTTGCCGACCACGACACGTTCGATTTCGGTCAGCACGGCGTTCGCGTTGGACGTCGTGAGTTCCGCGGATGCCATCATGATCGGTTCTCCTTCATAGCTTTTCCAAGCGCTCGAGGATGACTTCCAACGCCTCGCGGCCAGGGCCGGCCGCCGAGCGATCCGCGTAGGACACGTTCATCGGATCGACCCAGGGCCACAACTCGGGACCGAAAAGCACCTTGCCGGATTCGTGGAACGCGGCCCTGTCCTTGGATTGCTTGTGACCGGTTGCCATCTGAAATTCGCGAGCCAGGATCGGCCGCAGGTGCCGGTCCCATTCCCCGCGGGTTCCGTCGGACCAACTGAGCATGGTCTCTGTGCGCACGCGCCATCGTTGCAGACTCTCGACGGGCGACAGGTCGACCTGCTCCTTGTCCCCGCTCTCCGGTGCGGGAGCGAGCCAGACCAGGAACCCGATCAGGACAAGCGCAACCGCGACTCCGGACGCAAGCAGCAGGAACGAGCGCCGGTCGACCGTCAGCGAGAACAACTCCACCGCGAGGACGACGGCTGTTCCGAAGAGGACGACGCGAATCATGACGAACTCCGCACATCGTCGGAAACCATGCGCAGCAGCCTGACAGCGGTGTCACGTTGCGACTCGAACATTTCGTGACTGCTGAACCGGGCCTCCGCGAACAGTCCGACCAACTCCGCGGCCGCATCGGAATGCAGCACACCGTGGTCGACCGCCCTGGCCAGCACCTCGGACGGCGTATCGGACGCATGCGGCGCGGCGTCGGGTGCCGTTGCGAATTCTTTCTCCATGGCGATGTAGCACGCGATGATCGCTTCGCGCGGATCCCGACCGGGCTCGCTCATCTCCGCAAGCCCCAGTTCGGCGGCCCGGGCCAGCGAGTCCGAGACGGAGTCTGGATCGGGTGCCGCACTGTCTTCGACGGCCATCGTCGCGGCCGACGGCCTACTTCGTGCGACGGCCAGGGCAACGCCCGCTCCGGCGACCAGCAGCAACACGGCACCGAGAACGACGAGCGTCAGCATGGCCTGTGGGGGCTCGGGTTCTTCGGGTTGCACCGGCTGCGGCGCGCGCTGATTGCCGGTCGAGCCGCCCTCCGATTCGGCGGATTCGCGGCTCTCGCCGGGTCTGTCGATTCCGACCGTCACGAACGACGCGACAACGGCGAACAGCGCAAAAACCGCTGCGATCGCGGCGAGGTAAAGCACGAACTTGCGCCCCAGCCGGAACCGCAACCGATCCGAGCTTTCGTCCGACACCGGCCGTGGGGAGTCCTTCTTCTCACGCCACGTCGTCACGATCCCGACGATGAGGATTCCGACCGAGATCAGCAGCAGGACGTGCACGGCGATGATCGAACCGAGCCCGGACTCAGGCTCGCGCCGAGGCGTCGGCTCAGCGTCGGGCAGATAGCCGCGCAGCGCGACAGCGACGAGCACCACGAGAGCAACCAGCGCTGCCGTGCGAACAAGGGGACTGCTCAGACCGGAAGTGCGGAGACCACCCATCGGATCGACCCAACCTCATTGCGGGGCTTTACTCCATGCTTACACGAGATCGAGTTGCCCTGAAAGGTCGCGTCAGGCAGTCAGGACCAGCCCTGACGTCGGAACGCCGGTCCCGGCGGTCACCAGCACGTTCTCCACGTCGTCGACCTGGTTGACCGATGTTCCCCTGATCTGGCGAACGCCCTCGGCAATGCCGTTCATACCGTGGATGTATGCCTCCCCCAGCTGGCCGCCATGCGTATTGATCGGCAATCTGCCGCCGATTTCGATTGCACCGTCGGCGATGAAGTCGCGCGCTTCGCCGCGGCCGCAGAAGCCGAGTTCCTCGAGTTGCATCAGCACGAACGGCGTGAAGTGGTCGTAGAGAACAGCGGTCTGCATGTCTGTCGGTCCAAGCCCGGACTGCGCCCACAACTGGTCGCCGACAAGGCCCATCTCGGGCAGACCGGTCAGACCGTCGCGGTAGTAGCTGGTCATGATGTATTGGTCCGCGCCGGCACCCGATGCGGCAGCTGCGATCACCGCAGGCTTCTGCGGGAGGTCCTTGGCTCGTTCTGCCGACGTCACAACAATCGCGATGCCACCGTCGGACTCCTGGCAGCAGTCGAGCAGATGTAGTGGCTCGGCGATCCAGCGCGAGTTCTGATGGTCCTCGAGGGTGATCGGTTTACCGTAGAAGAACGCAGCCGGGTTGACGGCGGCGTGCTTACGGTCGGCAACGGCTACTCGTCCGAAATCCGCACTCGTAGCGCCGTATACGTGCATATAGCGGCGCGCGACCATCGCAACCTGAGCCGCAGGCGTGCCCAGGCCGTGCGGGTAGGACCAACTCGCGTCGACACCTGACGAGGTCGGCGCACCCGCGAGTGCCGTGGAGAATTGTCCGAACCGCGTTGCAGACCGTTCGTTGAACGCCCGATACGCGACGACGACGTCTGCGACACCGGTAGCCACAGCCATCGCAGCCTGCTGCACCGTTGCGCAGGCCGCTCCGCCACCGAAATGGATGCGGCTGAAGAACTTCAGGCTCGGGATACCGACCGAACGCGCAACGGCAGACTCGGAATTGGTGTCCATCGTGAAGGACGTCAAGCCGTCGACGTCGGAGGGTTCCAGGCCGGCATCCTGCAACGCGGCAGACACTGCTTCGGCAGCAAGGCGCAGTTCGGTGCGGCCCGAATCCTTCGAGTAGTCGGTGGCGCCGATTCCGACGATCGCCGCTTTGCGCGACAGGCCGGTCACTGGGTGCCTGCCGTTGTTGAAGTTCCTGCCGTTGTTGAAGTTCCTGCCGTTGTTGAAGTTCCTGCCATTGTCAAAGTTACTGTGGCAGTGACGTGGTCGCCGAGTGAGTCCTTGCCGACAACGTCGACCCGAACCTCGCCGTCAGCCACATCGCCGACCTTGCCGGTGAGCGTAAGCGTGTCGTAGGCATACCAGGGAACCCCGAGCCGCAGCTTGATCGACCTGACGAACGCGGTCGGACCCGCCCAATCGGTCACGAACCGCTCGACAAGTCCCGTGTCGGTAAGGATGTTCACGAAGATGTCCTTGGACCCGCGCGCGATCGCCTTGTCGCGATCATGGTGCACGTCCTGAAAATCCCTGGTGGCCAACGCCGTACTGACGATGTAGGTCGGTGTGGCCGTGACGGTGAACTCGGGCAGTGTGTCCCCGACTGCTACGGCGGTCATTTAGCGTCCGCCGGCCGCCAGGCGGGCAACGTCAGATCGTCGTCGATTCGAACGAACTCGACTTCGACGGGTAGCCCCACATGTACTGCGGCGGGATCGATTCCGCGCAACTCACCGAGCATCCGCACACCTTCCTCGAGTTCGATCAGTGCGACGACGAAGGGCAGCGAGCGGCCCGGGACCTTCGGCGCGTGGTGGACGACGAAACTGAAAACGGTGCCGAGCCCGGACGCGACGACGTAGTCGGTCGGCACACTCTTGTCCTGCCAGATCGCTGGAATCGGCGGGTGCCGAAGCGAGCCGTCCTCGACGCGTTGAATACGAAGTTCGCCGACTTTCGCACCTTCCCAGAAGAACTCGGTGTCGAGCGAAACAGCGGGTCGAATGGCGAGGGCCGGATCGATACCTTCCGGTCCTGTGGCCTGACCCTTCGGCGCGAACTTGAGGACGCGGAACAGCATTTCCGCGACCGGCTCGTCATCGACCGTCCAGATATTCTTGACTGTGACGAACCATCCTTCGCCAAGGCCTGTCTTCTTGGGCCCGACAACCTCTTCCAGCGTGGCCGACAGCGAGATTTCTTCGCCGAGCTGGACGTAGCGGTGGTAGGTCTGCTCACAGTTCGTCGCGACGATCGAGGTGAACCCGGCTTCGTCGAGTACTTCGATTATCTTGCCGAGCGGGTCGTCGCTGGTGCGCGAGTAGTGCAGCCCGCCCATGGTCCACACCTGCGCCATCGCCGGCGGTGCGACGACGCCTGGGTGGCCTGCGGCACGCGCGGCATCGGCATCGACATAGATCGGGTTCTCGTCACCGAGCGCCTCGACCCAGTTGTTGATCATCGGCTGATTCACCGGGTCGCGACCCGTACGCGGCTTGCTCGCCCCCGCAGCCCGGATCTGTTGCGCTGCAGCGAGAATTGATTCGGTCACACCACTCCTATCGCGGTACGCGTGGCAGTTTCAAACCGGCGGTGGCGATCAGTTCCCGCATCACCTCGTTGACGCCGCCACCGAAGGTGATCACGAGGTTTCGCTTCGCCTGCTTGTCGAGCCAGTCCAACAGATGCGCCGTGTCAGGATCGGACGGATCGCCGTGCGTGCCGACGACCTCCTCGGCCAGCTGACTCATCCGCTGGATACGCTCTGTGGCAAACACTTTCGTTGCGGACGCGTCGGCGATGTCGACGGCGTCCTGCTCGCTCGACGCAACCTGCCAATTGAGCAGTTCGTTCATCCGGTACACCGCGAACATCTCGCCGAGGATGCGGGCGACATCGCTGCGTCCGAGCAGATCGTGGCGGCCCGCCCAGTCCTTGACCTTGTCGTACAGGCCACCGATGCGACCGGCCGGACCGAGCATCACGCGTTCGTGGTTGAGCTGGGTGGTGATCAACCGCCAGCCCGAGTTCTCTTCGCCGACAAGCATTTCTGCTGGTACTCGGACGTCGGAGTAATACGTGGCGTTGACGTGATGCGCACCATCGCACGTGATGATCGGCGTCCACGAATAGCCCGGATCGGTGGTGTCGACGATCAGGATGGAGATGCCACGGTGCCGCGAGTCCGGCCTTCCGGTGCGGCAGGCAAGCCAGATGAAGTCGGCGTCATGACCGCCTGTGGTGAAGGTCTTCTGACCGTTCACGATGTAGTGGTCACCGTCGCGGACCGCGGTGGTGCGCAGGGCGGCGAGGTCAGTGCCGGCGTCCGGTTCGGTGTAGCCGATCGCGAAATGCACTTCACCGGCAAGGATCGCGGGTAGGAAGCGCCGCTTCTGTTCGTCGGTGCCGTAAGTCTGCAACGTCGGCCCCACGGTCTGCAACGTGACCGCGGGTAACGGAACATCGGCGCGCACAGCCTCGTTCGCGAAGATCTGCTGCTCGATCTCGCCGAAGCCCCTGCCGCCGTATTCTTTTGGCCACCCGACGCCCAGCCAGCCATCCGCACCCATGCGCTTGATGACCTGCCGGTACGTCGGCCCATGCCGTTCGGTCATCATGATCTGCGCCTCCGCGGGACTGATCAGCCCCGAAAAGTACTCACGCAGTTCTTTCTGCAGCGCACGCTGCTCGTCTGTCAGATCGATGTACACCGGGCCCCCAGAAGATCGAGTCGATGCGACGTCCCACCGACCATGCGAGCGAGATCCTTGACTTGCGAGGAATAGCGGTGCATCGGATAGCTCACGTCGACTCCGATTCCGCCGTGCAAGTGATGACAGACCTGCATTGCTTTGGGCACCTCGGCGGCGATCCAATACGCGACGACGTCGAGATCGCTTGCGGCGTCGAGCCCCTCGCCCAGCCGCCAGACGGCCGACAGCGCAGCGACGTGCAGGGTCCGCGAGATGACGTATACGTCGGCGATCTCCTGCGCGACCGCTTGGAACGTTGCGAGCGGCTTCCCGAACTGGTGCCTGGTGCCGACGTGACTCGCGGTGAGTTGTGTTGCACCACTGAGCAATCCGTCACACAACGCCCCGACGCAGGCGAGCGCGATGCGGTGAAGTGCTACGAGGTCACCGTGCAGCAGCGCCGTATTGGGCACTCGGACCTCGTCGAAGCGGACCGCGAATTCCGGCTCGCCTGTCGAGGTCGGCGTCGGCGTGAGCGTGACGCCATCGGCTGACGGGTCGACGAGTACGACACCTGCGTCGGTCGGGACGAGGATCGCTTCCGCGCGGTCCGCGTACGGAACCCCTACCTTGAGGCCGTCGACGATCAGCAGGTCACCCTCGGCGACAGCAGTTGTCGCGGGCCGCAGCGTAAATGGCGAGCCGGGCTCGCTCAAGGCGGCGGTAAGCACCGCACCCTTGCCGACCCGCTCCAGCAATGCGTCGTGCTCGGTGCCGTCTGCGAGTTCGAGCAGCGGCAGGACGCCCAGCCCGAAGGTCGCGAGGGCAGGCAATTGCGCCGCAGCGCGGCCGATTTCGGTCAGCAGGGTCGCGATCGCGGGCAGGCCCAGTTCGGCGCCGCCCAATCGGCCAGGCAACGCGAGCGTCGTGAGATCGGCTGCGACGAAGCTCGTCCAGATCTCGCCGGTAGGTTTCCCCGCACCGCGTTCGAGTAGCCCGGCAGCCACTTCGGCTACCGCGTCCTGGGTCTGGTCCCTGCTGAAGTCCACGCCTCGTCCCGTCTACGTTTTTAGAACGTGTTCTAGTTCTATCACCAATCCGCCCGCTGCGAAAGTCACTCCCGGGGCAGCCCCAGCAGTCGTTCCGCGACGACGTTGAGCAGGACTTGTGTCGTACCGCCCGCGACGGAAAGACAGCGCGTCAAGAGGAAGCCGAAGGTAGCGGGGCTCTCGAGCGCACCCGCAAGGCCGGCGGTTTCCATCTCGAACTCCGCGACGTCCTGCCGGTACCGCACGCCGAGCAGCTTTCGCACACTCGATTCGGGCCCCGGCCCACGACCGGCCAACTGCCGCACCGCAGTCCGCACCTCGAGCAACGAGCCGACCATTGCGTCACTGATCAACGCGCCGAGCCTGTCGACGGCGACCGGATCGGCAGCGGGCGCAGACGCGAGCAGGGCCTCCATTTCGTCGCCGAGTGGCGAACCCTTACCGATCGCTACTCGTTCGTTCGACAGCGTCGTGTTCGCCAACCGCCAACCGCCGTCGACCGGTCCGACAACGCACTCGTCGGGGACGAAGACGTCGTCGAGGAACACCTCGTTGAACCGCTCCTCACCGGTGATCTCGACCAGCGGCGAAATCCGGATCCCCGCACTGCGCATATCGACCAGGAAGTACGTGATACCGCGATGTTTGGCCGCTTCGCGATTCGTGCGAGCCAGGCAGATTCCCCAGTGCGCCTTCTGTGCAACCGATGTCCAGACCTTCTGGCCCTGCAGCGACCAGCCACCGTCGACTCGGGTCGCCGTCGTCCGCAGGGAGGCGAGGTCGGAGCCCGCTCCCGGCTCGCTGAAGAGTTGGCACCAGACCACTTCGCCGCGCAGCGTGGGCATTACGAACCGTTCGATCTGCTCGGGTGTGCCGTGCTCGAGGATCGTCGGAACGGCCCAACCGCCGATCACGAGGTCCGGGCGTGTGACATCGGCACGACCCAACTCCTCCGCGATCAGCAGTTGCTCGGCCGCATCCGCCGACCGACCGTAGGGCTGCGGCCAATGTGGCGCGAGGAGTCCGCTGTCGGCCAACGCCACGCGTCGCTCGGCTGCCGGCAGTTGTGCGATCGATTCAGCGGACGCGCGGATCTCGGCACGCGACGACTCGACCCCCGAAAGATCCACGCCCGGCCGCCGCCGTGCGCCGGAGCGAGTCAGTTCGGTGACGCGGGCCCGCCAGTGCGCGCTGCCGCCGAGAAGTTGCCGCAAAGCGATGGCGCGGCGTAGGTAGAAGTGCGCGTCGTGCTCCCAGGTGAAGCCGATACCCCCGAGAACCTGCATGCAGTCCTTTGCATTTTCGACTGCGGCATCGAGCACTACAGCTGCGGCAACTGCGGCAGCGATCGGCAGCTCGTGATCGTCCTCGGCCGCAACGGCCGCGTCCCAGGCCACCGCACGCGCGCCCTCGACCCGGCAGAGCATTTCGGCGCACAGATGCTTGATCGCTTGGAACGAACCGATCTTGCGCCCGAACTGCTCACGAATCTTGGCGTACTCGACGGCGGTATCGAGGCACCAACCCGCCACCCCGGCCGCCTCGGCTGCTACGAGCGTCGCGGCGAGGTCCGTAACCAAGCCTGGCCGGACACCCGACACGACCCTGTCGGCCGCGACGGTCAGGTTTTCGCACCGGATAGTGGCGAGGCCGACGCTTCGATCGACCGGTTCGAGTGCGTCGACCGCCAATCCGGGCGTGTCGGAAGCGACGAAGCACCACACGGTCTCGCCGTCGACGTCGGCGCCGAGCAGCACGCTGACGCCGCTCGCCGCACCGATCGCGGTACCTGCGATGCCGTCCAGTACGAGGTCGCCGTCAGGTTGCCGGACCGCCCGAACATCACCTACGTCGAGTACGACCGCACACGGCGTCGTGCCGTCGGCAAGGCCCGGTCCCCACAGCTTCGCCGCGACATCTCCGCCGCGCCCCAGGACCAGGCCGGCCAGCGCGGTCGACAGGACGGGACCGCCCACGAGGTCGTAAGCTGCCTGCTCGAGCATCGCCGCGAGGTCGACGACAGTGCCGCCGACGCCGCCGGCATCCTCGGGTAGAGCGACGGACGTGAGTCCGACGTCGGCGACTCCGCGCAGTTGGGAGCGCCAAAAATCGGGTTCGTCCGAGCGCAGGGATTGGACCGGCCCGACACTGCGCGCCCACGCGTGTAGCGACTGCGCGGCGGCCCTCTGCTCATCGGTGGTGGCGATAGTCACAGCCGAAGCCGCCTCTCAAAGTATGACAGTTTCCTATAGAACGTGTTCTAATGTGTGTTCCGGTCCCACGTCAAGTGAGACGACAAATACCTGGTCAAGACAGTGCAGTCAGCGCCGATACCGAGAAAGAGGATTGTCCAATGGCATCCCCCTCCAGACCGCGTAACGCGAGCAACGGTGCCGTCGCGACGCTGTCCGAAGACGACCTGAGTTCCGTCGCCCAGCGCGAGCGGCGCAAACGCATCCTCGATGCAACTCTGGCGTTGGCTTCGAAGGGCGGCTACGACGCAGTGCAGATGCGCGCCGTCGCCGAGAAGGCAGACGTCGCCGTCGGAACCCTCTACCGCTATTTCCCGTCGAAGGTGCACCTCTTGGTGTCCGCGCTCGCGCGGGAATTCGAGCGGATCGAAAGCCGCCGGAAGACGCCGCCGGGCGACACCGCACAGGAGCGCATGCACCTGATGCTCGGCCAGATCACCAAGGCCATGCAGCGGGATCCGCTACTCACCGAGGCCATGACGCGCGCGTTCATGTTCGCCGACGCGTCGGCTGCGGCAGAGGTCGACCGGGTCGGCGTCGTGATGGACCGACTGTTTGCGCGGGCCATGAGCGACGGCGAACCCACCGACCGCCAGCTCGCCATTTCCCGCGTTATCAGCGACGTCTGGCTGTCGAATCTGGTTGCTTGGCTTACCCGCCGATCGTCCGCGACCGACGTCACCGCGCGCCTCGAACTGACCGTCGACCTCCTGCTCGGCGACGATTCCGCTGTGAGTCGCGAAACACTGTGATCTGAGCAGATATCGCCTCCCTAATGCGTCGTCAGGCGGGCTGATCACTTAGGTTTGTCTGGTGAGTGCTCAGGATCTTCCGCTCGAGTTGCGCCGCGCATTGGCCACCATTGCGCGTACGCCGCGATTGCTGGTCGCATCCGACTACGACGGCACAGTTGCGCCGATCGTGTCGGACCCGACGAAGGCATTTCCGCACCCGGAGTCTGTGCGGGCGCTACGCGCGCTGTCCGGACTTTCCGGTACGACGGCGGCAGTGATCTCCGGCCGCGCGCTGCGCGATCTGGCGGCGCTCTCTCGCCTTCCCGTCGAGGTCCAGCTGGTCGGCAGCCACGGTTCGGAGTTCGACGTCGGCTTCGTGCACGCCATCGACAACGACGCCAAACAGTTGCTGGACGAGCTCGTGGTCGAACTCGAGCACATCGCTGCGTCCCATGCGGGCGCGACCGTGGAGCACAAACCTGCCAGCGTCGCACTGCACGTGCGGAACGCGGAGCCCGCCATCGCGCGCCAGGCGCTGAAGAAGGTGCGACAGGGTGCCGCAAGCTGGGTCGGCGTCCAGGTCACCGAGGGCAAAGCTGTTATCGAGCTGGCCGTGATCGTCACCGACAAGGGCGAGGCGCTCGACATCCTCCGCCATCAGGAGTCGGCGTCCGCCGCAGTGTTCATCGGCGACGACGTGACCGACGAGAAGGCCTTCAAGCGCCTTCACGGCCCTGACATCGGCATCAAGGTCGGCGGCGGCGAAAGCCTCGCGCAGTATTGCGTCGACTCGACCGAGGACGTGTCCACCGCACTCGCCTTCTTGCTCGACGAGCGGCGCAGATGGTTGTCCGGCGCCAGCGCGCCGCCGATCGAGCGCCTGACGATGCTCGCCAGCCCCCGGTCGGTTGCGCTCGTGACACCCGACGGCACGATCACGTGGATGTGCCACCCCGAGCCCGACTCCGGTGCGGTCTTTGCCCACCTGCTCGGCGGACCCGATGCCGGCCATTTCTCCATCGGTCCGCAGCGGGAGGCTCTGCCGCTGTCTCAGCGTTACGTCGATCGCACGATGACCGTCGAAACTCGATGGGCCAGTTTGCAAGTCACGGACTATCTGCCCCACGATGTCGGCCTCGACCGCACCGACCTCACGCGCGTGATCACCGGCGACGCGAAGGCGGTCGTCAGCTTTGCACCGCGTCCGGAATTCGGCCAGGTTCCCGTGCAGATCGAACGAGAGACGTTCGGGCTCAGGGTCTTCGGCCCCAACGACCCGCTGGTCCTGCGCTCGCCCGGCGTGGAATGGGACATCACTTCCGACGGCGTGCACCAAAGTGCCTATGCTGTCGTCGACCCGTCGACCGGTCCGGTCACGTTGGAACTACGCTGCGGCACTTGGGATCTGGCCCCCTCGACGAATCTCGAGGCCGAACGTCGGCAGGCCGCCGAACACTACTGGAGCAGCTGGGCCGACACACTGACCCTGCCGCCGCTCAAGCCCGACCTGATGCGGCGCTCGGCGTTGACGCTGCGCGGACTTGTCCACGCACCGTCCGGATCGATTCTCGCTGCGGCAACGACGTCGCTGCCGGAAGAGATCGGTGGGGTCCGCAACTGGGACTACCGCTACTGCTGGCTTCGCGATGCCGCGCTCACCGCAGCCGCGCTCGTTTCGGTCGGTTCGCTGCAGGAGGCGGAGGAGTACCTCGCCTGGGTGCACGAGGTCCTCGAAACGATCCCGGGCCCGGAGCGTCTGCACCCGCTGTACACGATCTATGGCACCGGACTCCCGCCGGAAGCCGTCATCGACAACCTCCCGGGGTACGCCGGTTCCCGACCGGTCCGCGTCGGCAACGCCGCGAACATGCAGGTCCAGCTCGACGTGTTCGGTCCGATCGTCGACCTGATCTCGTCGCTGGCACACGCGCGTTTCGCCGCCGGAATCAGCGAGCCAGGCGCAGCGCTTCCCGATGTCGACTGGGAACTGGTGCAGGCCATGGTTTCCGCGGTTCAGCGCCGCTGGCGCGAACCCGACCACGGCATCTGGGAGATCCGCGGCGCACCGCGGCACCACGTGTACTCGAAGGTGATGGGCTGGGTCACGATCGACCGCGCGCTCGCGCTCGCGAAAACGTTCGGCCGCGAAGTGCCGGATTCGTGGCAGGCACTGCGCCAGACCATTTCCGAAGAAGTACTGCTCAAGGGTTGGAACGACGACGTCCAATCGTTCACAGCCGCATACGACGGAACCGACCTCGATGCGGCATCGCTGCACATCGGGCTCAGCGGCCTCATCGATCCGTCCGACCCACGCTTCGCCGCCACGGTCGTTGCGACCGAGGCCGAACTGCGCAGCGGCTCGACCGTCTATCGCTATCACCACGACGACGGCCTGCCCGGCGGCGAAGGTGGCTTCCACCTGTGCGCAGCGTGGCTGGTCGAGGCGTACTTGCTGACCGGCAAGCGGTCCGATGCCGAAGCGCTGTTCGCCCAGTTGGTGAGCGCCGCGGGCCCGACCGGACTGCTCAGCGAGGAGTACGACCCCGTCGCCGAGCGGTCGCTCGGCAATCATCCGCAGGCCTACAGCCATCTCGGACTTCTGCGCTGCGCCCAACTGCTCAGCGCAACCTGACCCTTCCGCACAGTACGTATCAGCAGCATCCGTCTCGGGTGCTGCTGATTTCGTTTTGCGACCCATGCGGAATTTGCGATATGTGGTCCGCCGAAATCGCCGCTACAGTACAACGGAAATGGTTTCCATTAACAACAGTCCCTGGGGAGTCCTTGTGTCTGCAACCCGCACCCCGCGTGTGGCCGCCGCTGCGCTGAGCCTGTCGATCGCTACCGCGCTCACGCTGACCGCGTGCGGTTCCGCCGATGACGCCAAGGCCTCGGGCATCACCGTCGTCGCATCGACGAACGTCTGGGGCAGCGTTGCGGAGGCGGTCGCGGGCGACTCTGCGACCGTCACTTCGCTGATCCAGGACCCGAGCGCGGACCCGCACTCCTACGAGTCGACGCCGAGCGACGCAGCCGAGGTCACCGACGCCGACCTGGTCGTCTTCAACGGCGGCGGCTACGACGAGTTCGTCGAAAAGATCCTCGCCGATACCGGTAGCAAGCCGACCGTCGAAGCGTTTGCGCTCCTCGGCGCCGAGGGCGATCTCGGCACCGAAGACGGCCACGACCATTCGGTCACCGAGCCTGCCGACGGGCACGACCACGAACACGGCGGCGTCAACGAGCACGTGTGGTACGACATCCCGACCGTCGACGCGGTCGCTCACAAGATCGCGGACGAGCTGTCGAAGATCGACCCCGACAATGCCGCCGCCTACACCGAACGTGCAGAGGCCTTCCACGAAAAGTTGCACGGCATTGCAGACGTAACTGCCAAGATTAAAACCGACCACCCCAACAGCCCTGTCGCACAGACGGAACCGATCGCGCACTACCTCCTGCTTGCAGCCGGCGCCGACGACGTAACCCCGGGCGAGTTCGAAGAAGCAATCGAGCAGGGCAACGACCCGTCGCCGTCCGCACTCGCCGCCACCCGTGACCTGATCTCGCAGAAACAGGTCCGTGCACTGGTCTTCAACGTCCAGACCGAAGGCAAGGTCGCCGACGACGTCCGGGCGACCGCGGAAACAGCCGGCGTGCCGATCGTCGAAGTCAGCGAGACGCTTCCTGACGGGCTCGACTACATTCAGTGGCAGACGCAGAACGCCGAAGCGCTTGCCGAGGCACTCAATTGACGTACGGCCTGACCAAGGTCGCGCCGTACCCGAACAGTGAAGCCAAACATCCTGTGGTAGAGCGCGATACAGGCAACGCAGGCGCACCGGCGGTCAACCTCGCCGGTGCGCGGCTTTCGTTCGGCGATCGAACCCTATGGGACGGCCTCGACCTCGACGTCGCACCAGGCGAATTCGTAGCAGTCCTCGGACCGAACGGTTCGGGTAAAACGTCGCTGCTCAAAGTTCTGCTCGGCCAACTCGCACTGACGTCCGGTACCGCACAGATCGCGGGCGCCGACGCGCGGGCGGGCAACGCCGACGTCGGCTACATACCGCAGCAGAAAGCCGTCGACGACGGACTTCCTCTGCGCGGCCGCGATCTCGTCGGCCTGGGCGTCGACGGGCACAAGTGGGGCATCGGATTCCGCAACCGTGCCAAGCGGCACAAACTCGTCGACCAGGCCATCGGTCAGGTCGGCGCGTACGCGTTCGCCGACGCTCCCCTCGGTTCGCTCTCCGGCGGCGAGCAGCAGCGGTTGCGGGTTGCGCAGGCGCTGGTCGGCGATCCCAAGGTCCTGCTCTGCGACGAACCGCTCCTCAGCCTGGACCTCGCCAATCAACGCCTCGTCTCCGGCCTCATCGACCGGCGGCGGCGCACGCACAACACCGCTGTCTTGTTCGTGACCCACGAGATCAACCCGGTTCTGCCGATCGTCGACCGGGTGTTGTACCTGGTCGACGGCCAGTTCCGGATCGGGCCACCGAGCGAAGTGATGACGTCCGCCGTGCTGTCCGAGCTCTACCAAACAGACGTCGACGTGCTGAAGGTTCGCGGCAGGCTTGTCGTGATCGGAACCGGTGACGCGGTCGATGCGCTCGGGTCCGCCGGTGGGCACCACGTGCACGAGGACTGGGCATGAACGACAAACTGTCCGACCTCTGGTCGAACCTGTTCGACTTCGACAAGACCCAACACCTCCTCGGCTACGACTTCGTCCAGCAGGCACTGATCGCCGCGGCGATTCTGGGCTTGCTCGCCGGTGCGGTCGGTCCGTTGATCATCAGCAGGCAGATGTCGTTCGCGGTACACGGCACGAGCGAGCTCTCCCTGACCGGCGCGGCCGCGGCGCTGCTCGCCGGCATCAGCGTCGGCGTGGGCGCAATTGCCGGATCTGTCGTCGCCGCAATACTGTTCGGACTGCTCGGTACCAAAGCGAGAGAACGTGATTCGGTGATCGGCGTCGTGATGTCGTTCGGTCTCGGGCTCTCGGTGCTACTCATCTGGTTGTATCCGGGTCGCACCGGTACGGCGTTCTCACTTCTGATCGGGCAGATCGTCAGCGTCGGAAACAGTGGTCTGACACTGCTTTTGGTGTGCGCCGTGATAGTTCTGGCCGTCCTCGTATTCGTCTATCGACCGCTGCTGTTCGCCAGTACGGATCCCGAAGTTGCTCTCGCCCGTGGCGTTCCGGTGCGTGCGTTGTCGATCGTCTTCGCGGTGCTCGTCGGAATTACGGCGGCGCTGGGCGTGCAGATCGTCGGTGCACTTTTGGTTTTGTCGCTGCTGATCACCCCCGCCGCTGCCGCGGCGCGGGTCACGGCGAGTCCGCTGCACGCGACGATTCTGACGATTCTGTTTGCGGAGGTCGCGGCGGTCGGGGGCATCCTGCTGTCGCTCGCGCCCGGTGCGCCGGTCTCGACGTTCGTCACGACGATCTCGTTCACGATCTACCTGGTCTGCCGCGTGATCGGGTCGCGGCGCCGGAACCAAGCGGGCCGCAGAGTCGGCGTTACGGCGTAGCGGACTCGCCCAGGGACAGGACGTTGCCGTCCGGATCGAGGAACCACGCAATCCGGGTGCCTTCGGCAACCGTCCAGATTCCGCGATCGTCCTGGTCCATGCCCTCGTAGCGGGTGAACACCACTCCCCGATCCACGAGTGCGTCCACCATCGTCTCGATGTCGTCGACTCTCCAGCCCAGGACCGTGTACGGCGCCGCGGCCGGCGTCTCGACAGCCGTAATGCGGAGGTCGGTGCCGTTCACGTCGGCAACCAGTGCAAACGGCGACTCGTCACGCAGCGAAAAGCCCAGAATGTCGCCGTAGAACTCCGCGGCCCGCGCCAGATCCGACACCCCCACGAACCCCACCAACGCACTCGATGCCAACATGTGGAAAGCCTACGACCTGCGACGCGGGGTGCCGGCCTCCGATTGCCGATCAATGTAGGAAAAGCCCCGTTTTCCGGGGCTTTTCCTACATTCTCCTCGCGGCGGGCAGAATGACACAGTGCGCTGGCAATTCTGGATCGACCGCGGGGGTACGTTCACGGATGTGGTTGCGCGCCCGCCCGATGGCGGGTTGGTGACGCACAAGTTGCTGTCGGAGAATCCGAGTCGATACCGCGACGCTGCCGTGGCGGGGATCCGGGAATTGTTGGGGCTCGGCGAGGACGAGCCGATTCCGGCGGATCGTGTCGAAGTTGTCCGGATGGGTACGACTGTCGCAACCAACGCGCTTCTCGAGCGCAAAGGTGTGTCGACGACGCTCGTCATCACCAAGGGGTTCGGTGATGCGTTGCGGATCGGGTATCAGAACCGGCCGCGAATTTTCGACCGGCACATCGTGTTGCCGGAGCCGCTGTACGACAGGGTGATCGAGGTCGACGAACGCGTCGCGGCGGACGGTACGGTGCTTCGTGAGCCTGATCTCGATCGGGTTCGCGACGATTTGCAGAAGGCTTACGACGACGGCGCGCGGGCAGTTGCGGTCGTGTGCCTACACAGCCACCTGTACCCGGATCATGAGGCGCAGATCGCGGGTGTCGCCGAGGATGTCGGCTTCGACCAGGTCTCGCGCTCGGCTGAAGCGAGTCCGCTGATGAAGGTCGTGCCGCGCGGCGATACTGCCGTCGTCGACGCCTACCTTTCTCCTGTGTTGCGCAAGTACGTTTCCCAGGTTTCCGACGAAATGCCCGGCGTGCGTTTGATGTTCATGCAGTCGAACGGCGGGTTGGCGGAGGCGGACCACTTTCGGGGCAAAGATGCGATCCTCTCCGGCCCGGCCGGTGGCATCGTCGGCATGGTGCGCATGTCCGAACTCGCGGGCTTCGACCGTGTGATCGGATTCGACATGGGCGGAACATCGACCGATGTGTCCCACTATGCGCGGCGGTCGAAGGAATCACGTTCGTACGACCGCGTTTTCAATACTCAGGTCGCCGGCGTGCGGTTGCGGGCACCGATGCTGGAGATCAATACGGTTGCGGCGGGCGGTGGTTCGATCTTGCATTTCGACGGCAGCCGATACCGCGTCGGTCCTGATTCCGCGGGCGCAGATCCCGGACCCGCCAGCTACCGCAACGGCGGTCCACTGACCGTCACCGACGCGAACGTGATGCTCGGCCGCATTGCGCCACAGTGTTTTCCGCATGTGTTCGGTTCCGACGGCGATGAGCCGCTCGACGTCGACTCCGTGCGGGAACAATTCGCCGCGCTGGCACACGAGATAGGCGACGGTCGCTCCCCCGAGGAGGTCGCCAATGGGTTCCTGCAGATTGCCGTTGCGAACATGGCCAGTGCGGTCAAGAAGATATCGGTGCAGAAAGGTCATGACGTAACCCGCTATGCCCTCACGACTTTCGGTGGCGCAGGCGGCCAGCATGCCTGCGCCGTTGCCGATTCGCTCGGCATCGACACCGTGCTGGTGCCACCGTTCGCCGGCGTGCTGTCCGCACTCGGAATCGGCCTCGCGGATACGACGGCAATGCGTGAGCAGTCGGTGGAACTGACCCTCGAACCGGATTCGATGGACCAATTACGCGAGCGCTGCGATGAACTCGTCGACGCGGTACGGGACGAGCTGCGTTCGGAAGGAGTTGCAGAGGACCGCATTCGGATCACCGAGCGCGCGCATGTCCGCTACGACGGCACGGACACTGCCATCCCGATCGACCTCGCCGACCACGACGAGATGGTCACTGATTTCGAGGAAGCACATAGGCACACGTACTCGTTCCTCATGGATCGCCCGCTGGTGGTCGAAGCGCTGGCGGTGGAGGCGACCGGGCTGACCGAGCAACCCGACCTCGACAACCTGGTCGAATCGCGCAGTAGTGACGACGGGCAGATCGACACTGTGCGAATGTATTCCGCCGGAGAGTGGCACGAGACCCCGCTCTACGTCAGGGAGCGCCTGCAATCCGGCGAAGAGCTTATGGGTCCGGCGCTGGTCACCGAAGCGAATTCGACCACGGTGATCGACGTCGGATGGCGTGCGCGCACATCCGATGCCGGACACCTCATCGTGGAGCGGGCGAAGCCGCGCGCGAGTGCCGATGTGGGGACCGAAGCGGATCCGGTACTCCTCGAAATCTTCAACAACCTGTTCATGTCGATCGCCGAACAGATGGGTACCCGACTGGAGTCGACCGCACAATCTGTCAACATCAAAGAGCGGCTGGACTTTTCGTGCGCGCTCTTCGATCCCGCGGGCAACCTCATCGCGAATGCTCCGCATATTCCGGTCCATCTCGGGTCGATGGGCCCCAGCGTGAAAGAGGTGATCGAACGACGCAAGGGAGCGATGTCGCCTGGCGATGTGTACGCGGTGAACGATCCGTTTCACGGCGGCACCCATCTGCCCGACGTCACGGTCATCACGCCGGTCTTCGACAGCGCGGACGAGGAGATCATCTTCTACGTCGCGTCACGCGGTCACCACGCTGAGATCGGCGGACTGACACCAGGTTCCATGCCGGCGCACAGCAAGAACGTCCACGAGGAAGGTGTGCTCTTCGACAACTGGTTGCTGGTCAGCGAAGGCAATTTCCGGATCGACGAGACGCTGGACCTCCTGGGTGACGCGGAGTACCCGTCACGAAATCCGACGACCAATATCGCCGACCTGCGCGCACAGATTTCGGCGAATCAGAAAGGCGTCGACGAGATCGCCGCCATGATCGAGCACTATGGACTCGACGTCGTGCACGCGTATATGGCTCACGTTCAGCGCAACGCGGAGGAATCGGTCCGGCGCGTGATCGACGACCTGCCCGACGGCGAGTTCGAGTACGAGATGGACTCCGGAGCAAAGATTTGCGTGCGCGTCACGGTGGACCGGGACGAGCGCAGTGCAACGATCGACTTCACCGGCACTTCCGAACAGCGCGACACGAACTACAACGCGCCGTCGTCGGTGACGAATGCCGCTGTGCTGTATGTGTTCCGGACCCTCGTCGCGGATGACATTCCGCTCAACGACGGCTGCCTGGTTCCGCTGAAGCTGGTAATCCCCGAGGGCTCGATGCTCGCTCCCGTGTATCCGGCTGCGGTCGTCGCGGGCAATGTCGAAACGTCGCAAGCGATTACGGGTGCGCTGTACGGCGCCCTTCGGATCCAGGCCGAAGGTTCCGGAACGATGAACAACATCACGTTCGGGAATGCGAATCACCAGTACTACGAGACAGTGAGTTCCGGATCGGGCGCGGGTGACGGTTTCGACGGAACACCCGTGGTGCAGACCCATATGACCAACTCACGATTGACCGATCCGGAAGTCCTCGAATGGCGGCTTCCGGTGGTGCTGGAGGAGTTCCGGATCCGCAAGGGCAGCGGCGGCGCCGGAAAGTGGCGGGGCGGGGACGGCGCCATTCGGCGCATCCGGTTCACCGAGGCCGCGACGGTGAGCACTCTGTCCAATCATCGAAAGGTTGCGCCCTACGGCATGGCGGACGGTGAGCCGGGCGCGCTGGGACGCAACAGCGTCGAACGGAAGGACGGCACCATCACGGATATGGCGGGATCGGATTCGGTCGAGCTCGAGGCAGGTGACGTGCTCGTCATCGAGACGCCCGGTGGCGGCGGTTACGGCGCTCCGGCGCAATAGCGTAAGGTGCGATGCGAATCACCGTTAACTTATGGTGCGCCGACGTGGGTGAGAGGTACAGAGAAACATGATCGATTTCGCCGTTCCCGAGGATCTTGCAGCCAAGCGCGTCCGCATCCGGAGTTTCGTCGAAGAAACGGTGATCCCCTACGAGCGCGACCCCCGCCTGACGCAGCACGGCCCGACCGACGAACTACGCCAAGAGCTGGTCGAACACGCCCGTTCGGCAGGCCTGCTCACCGTTCAGGCACCGGCCTCGTACGGCGGCTGGGAACCGACCCACGCAGAGCAGGCCATCATCTTCGAGGCTTCCGGCTGGTCCACGCTCGGCCCGATCGCTATGAACTGCGCCGCCCCCGACGAGGGCAATATGTTCCTGCTGAACGAAATCACAACACCGGAACAGGCGGACACTTACCTGCGGCCTGTCATCGAAGGTCACCAGCGGTCGGTGTTCGCTATGACAGAACCGGGTGGCGCAGGATCCGACCCCGCTCAGCTGGCAACCAGTGCGACGTTCGACGGCGACCAGTTCGTCATCAACGGGCTGAAGTGGCTGATCACCGGCGCCCGCGGCGCGAAGACGTGGATCATCATGGCCAACCTCCAAGACAATCCGCACATGCCCGCCGGTCCGACGCTCTTTCTGACCGACGGCGATCAGCCCGGCATCGTGATCGAACGCATTATGAACACGATGGACCGCAACTACGTCGAGGGTCATGGCGTCGTTCGATTCGACAACCTTGCGCTACCGAAGAGCGCGCTGCTCGGCGAACCCGGACAGGCACTCCGCTACGCGCAGTTGCGATTGGCACCCGCTCGGCTGACGCACTGCATGCGCTGGCTGGGCGCCGCGGCACGCGCGCAGAGCATCGCGATCGATTACGCGAAGACGCGGACCGCATTCGGCAAGACACTCGGCGACCACCAGGGCGTTTCGTTCATGCTGGCCGACAACGAGATTGCCCTGCACCAGTGCCGCCTCACGATCTGGCACGCCTGTTGGATCCTCGATCAGGGCGCCAAGGGCAGGCACGAAAGCTCGATGGCGAAGTCGTTCGTCTCCGAGGAATTGTTCAAGGTCGCGGACCGTTGCGTTCAGGTTCTCGGCGGTCAGGGGATCAGCGACGAAACCGTCGTCGAAATGATTTTCCGGGACATGCGTGCGTTCCGGCTGTACGACGGTCCGACCGAGGTCCACAAGTTCGCGATCGGGCGCCAGCTGCTGCGCTGACGCCGGACCTCAGGAAGCGGCCGCCAGCAAGATGACGACGAGCACGCCGACGAGTATCAGAAGGGCGAGCACGAGAATTGCCGTCGCGATGATGCCTGTGATGTAACCGACCAGCACCTGGCTGCGACCACCGATCGTGCCGCCCGACCGGTCGATCTCGTCGAGCGCCTTCTTGCCCATCATCCAAGCGAATGGGCCGGCGAGCTGGCAGAACACCAGGCCGACGATTCCGAGGAGCAGGATCAGCAGAGCGTTCGGATGGTCCGGCGGCGGGAAATAGCCGCCGCCGTACGCCGGTTGCCCGTACGGCGGTTGGCCGTACTGTGGTTGGCCGTACTGTGGTTGGCCGTACTGCGGCTGGCCGTATGGCTGCTGGCCCGGCTGGTCGGGCTGTTGATACGGGTCACCGTAGGGATTACTCATTGCACCCTCCACTCCTACAGCGGCTCAAGAACTCCGGCGTTGCCGAGCGATGTCGGCCAAGACTACGCCCGCGGCGACCGACGCGTTGAGCGACTCGACCGGACCCGCCATCGGAATACTGAGGACGGCATCGCACGTCTCGCGGACAAGGCGCGACAAGCCCTTGCCCTCCGATCCCACGACGACACACACGGGACCACTGCCGTCGTATTCGTCGAGCGTGACCGTGCCCTCCGCGTCGAGTCCGACGATCTGAACGCCCTTGCTCTGCCAATCCTTCAGCGTCCGAGTCAGATTGGTCGCCCGCGCGACTGGCAGCCGAGCCGCGGCGCCGGCACTGGTTCGCCATGCAACCGCCGTGATGCTTGCACTGCGGCGCTGCGGAATCACGACGCCGTGTCCGCCGAACGCAGCCACCGAGCGCACGACCGCGCCGAGGTTGCGCGGGTCGGAGATGTTGTCGAGCGCAACCAGCAGCGCCGGCTGCGCTGCCGACCGCGCGGTCGTCAGCAGGTCGTCGGGGTGGGCATACCGATACGGCGGTACCTGCAGCGCAATCCCCTGATGCAGCCCGTTGGCGCTGAGCCGGTCCAGATCCGTGCGCGGGACCTCCAGAATGGAGATACCGGCGTCGGCCGCGCGCTGGACGCTCTCCTTCAGGCGATCGTCGCTTTCCGTGCCGGTCGCCACCCACAGTGCGGTCGCGGGAACACCCGCACGCAGACATTCGAGAACCGGGTTGCGGCCCAGCACTGTCTCCGGACCGTCTTCGGCTTTGCGCCCCGCAGGCCGCGTTGTCCGGCCCTGACCCGCATGCTTTGCCGCTGCGCGAGCGCGCTTGTGCGCCGGATGCGCCGGACGAGCCTCGGCGGGCGGGGTCGCGCCGCGACCTTCGAGGCCGCGACGACGCTGACCGCCGGATCCGACGACCTGACCCTTCTTCGTTCCGCCCTTGCGGATTGCGCCGCGCCTGCTGGAGTTGCCAGCCATCAGTGTCCCTTCAGTGACCACTCGGGGCCATTCGGTGTATCGGTGACCTCGATGCCTGCCGCGGCCATTCGGTCGCGGACCTCGTCGGCCACTGCCCAGTTCTTGTCTTTGCGCGCCTGCTGCCGGCGGTCCAGCTCAGCCTTGACCAGCACGTCCAGCGCCGCCGAAATCGCCGATGTATCTGCAACCTGGCCTGCCCAGTGCGGATCGAGCGGATCGATTCCGAGCACTTGCAGCATCGCGCGCACGGTTCCGGCGATCTGGACCGCCGCGCTCAGATCGCCCGCGTCCAGCGCGGAGTTACCTTCACGCACGCAACCATGCACTTGCGCAAGCGCTTTCGGGACACCCAGATCGTCGTTGAGTGCGGCTGCGAATGCAGCGGTCCACGTGCCGACCGGGACGTCCCCCGCACGATCGCGCGTCTTGAGCACGAACGCTTCGATGCCCTGATAGGTCTTTGCCGCGACTTGCAGTGCCTCGTCGGAATATTCGAGCATCGACCTGTATTGGGCGCTGCCGAGGTAGTACCGAAGTTCTTGGGGCCGAACACGTTCGAGCATGTTCGGGACCGAGAGCACGTTGCCGAGCGACTTCGACATCTTCTCGCCGCCCATCGTCACCCAGCCGTTATGGAGCCAGATGTTCGCGAAGTCGTCGCCCGAGCACTTGGCCTGAGCGATTTCGTTCTCATGATGCGGAAACACCAGATCCATACCGCCGCAATGAATGTCGAATGCAGAGCCGAGGTAGAACTCGGCCATCGCGGAGCATTCGAGGTGCCAACCGGGGCGGCCGCGCCCCCAGGGCGTCGCCCATGTGGGCTCACCGGGCTTGGCGGCCTTCCACAGCGTGAAGTCGAGCGGGTCGCGCTTGCCCTCCCCCGCGCTTTCGCCCTGGTGCACATCGTCGAGCTTGTGACCCGAGAGGCTGCCGTAGTCGGCGTAGCTGCGAACGTCGAAATAGACGTTGCCCTCCGACGCGTACGCGTGACCGTTGTCGATCAGCCGCTGCATCATTTCGATCATCTGCGGCACATGTCCGGTCGCGCGCGGTTCGATCGACGGTGGGAGGACGCCCAGCTTGTCGTAGGCCCAGTCGAACGCACGCTCGTAAGTCGCGGCCCATTCCCACCAGGGACGGCCGGCCTCGGCCGCCTTCACCAGGATCTTGTCTTCGATGTCGGTGACGTTGCGTATGAAGGCGACGTCGTAGTCGTGCGCGAGCAGCCAGCGGCGCAGCACGTCGAACGCGACACCGCTGCGTACATGACCGATATGCGGGTCGCCCTGCACGGTCGCCCCACACAGATACACCGACACATGGCCGGGTATCAGCGGTTCGAAATCACGCAGGGTGCGCGACTCTGTATCGAACAGCCGCAAGGACAGCGGGGCGGGCGTACGGACGGGGGGTGTCACGACCGGCCATCCTACCTGGACGTTTCGGACCACCTGGCCGGTCGGGAGCCTGTCGGGCGCGGTCAGACCGACGTCGGCAGTGTGAACGCCGCCCGGTTACGCGCCGCCTGGGAGTGCGCGGGGACGACGGCTACCAAATCCTCGTCGCGTGCAGCCGCTGCGTCAGCGGCGAGTTGGTCCGCTTCGGCCTCCAGTGCGACGGCGCCGCGGTCGGGCGACATCATGACTGCCGTGATCGGAATCGCCAGCGCGAGAAGGCCGATGACGAAGACCGGGAACAGGAAGGAGAACACCTCGAGACCGCCCGGCACCGCCTTGCCCGATTCAAGGTCCACGCTCACGGCAGCCATGCCGGTGAAATGCATACCGACGACGGCAACGCCCATGACGAAGCCGGCCACGATCCGCAGCGCCAGCGATTCCAGAACGAGCGTGAACCACAGCGCAACCGTAGCCGCGACGACGGCGATAAGAATCGACAGACCGACCAGCGTCTTGTTGTAGGTGATCTCACCCTGCAACTGCACGGCCCACATGCCTGTGTAGTGCATCAGGTTGACCGCAAGCCCCATGATGATGCCGCCGGCGAGCAGCCGCTTGAAGTCGACCGTCCGGCCGATGGTGACAAGCCCCGCGAAGGTCGCGACGATCGAGATCACCGCCGACGCGAAGGTCCAGCCGAGGTCGTACCGGATCACGCTGCCGGGCACCGCGAAGCCGAGCATCGCGATGAAGTGCATCAGCCAGATTGCGACACCGCCGATAGCGACGGCGGCCATCGCGAGCCATCTGAGCCGATCCTTCTCGACCACCGCGTCGCTCGAGCGACGCGTGCAGGCAAGACCGACGACCGACCCGATCACCGAGACGATGTAGGCGAGGAAGAGCAGCCAGATGCCCATTTCGAAATGGTGCACGTGGTTGGCGGCCGCGAGTTGGGCTGGCAGAGCGTTCATTGCGAAATCCTTGGGTGGGCTGGTCAGCGAGCCATCGATGCGAGGTGGTCGAGTGCGTACTCGGTCACCGCGATCAGTGCTTGTTTTGCCGATTCCCGTTCCCGGGCATCGACGTTGATGATCGGCACGGTCGGCGAAATGGCCAGTGCCTCGCGCAGGTCTTCGGTGTGATACCGCGGCGCGCCGTCGAACTCGTTGACCGCGACGACGAAGGGCAGCTTGCGCGCCTCGAAGAAGTCGACAGCCGCGAAGCTGTCGTCGAGTCGGCGGGTGTCGACGAGGACGATCGCACCGATCGCGCCGAGGACCAGGTCGTCCCACATGAACCAGAAGCGGCGCTGCCCGGGCGTTCCGAACAGGTACAGCACCAAATCGTCGGCGATCGTGATACGCCCGAAATCCATTGCGACGGTGGTGGTCGCCTTGTGCGGCGTTGCCGCGAGGTCGTCGTGACCGTCGGACTCGTCGGTGACGAGCGCTTCGGTGCGAAGCGGCACAATCTCCGATACTGCGCCGACGAAGGTCGTCTTGCCGACGCCGAAGCCGCCCGCGATCACGATCTTCGTCGATGACACGGCCCGGGAGCTGTCAGAGTGCACGTAAGCCACTGAGCGTCCTTTCGATCAGCCCGCGACGCTCTGCTGCGGACGAACCGCCGAGGGTGGCGTGCACGCGCAATTGGGTTCCTGCAACGAGGTCACCGACGAGTACGCGCGCGACACCGAGCGGTAGGCCCAGTTGCGCGGCGATCTCGGCGACCGAGGGACGCTCGTGGCACATCGCAACGATGTCGACGCGGACATCGCCGGGCGTCCACTCGGGCCGGACTGTGTCGTCCAAAGTTTCGATCGCTGCTTCCAGCGGGAGGTCGACGATCGGTCGGGTACGCCCCTCGGTCAGCGTGTAGGGCCGCGCCATGTTCGAGCTGCCTCCGCCTGCCGAGCGACTCATGGTGGCCGTCACCGCACATCCTGCGCGGTGCGCGCCGTGGCCTGCACGGTCTTCCCGACGCGGTCCACGAGGACTGCCATCTCGTAGCCGACCTGACCGATATCGCAGGAAGTGGACGCGAGCGTCGCGAGATGCGAACCGTTCCCGACGCTCATCAGGAGCAGGTAACCGTTCTCCATTTCCACGACGGACTGCAGAACTGTGCCGCCGTCGAAGAGCCGCGCCGCCCCGCTGGAGAGACTCGCCAAACCGGACGTGACCGCCGCCAACTGCTCGGCTCGGTCGGCAGGCAGATGCGTGCTCGCGGCCATCAGCAGGCCGTCGGCAGACACCAGGACCGCGTGGGACACACCTGCCGCGTCTCGAACGAAGTTCGACACCAACCAGTCCAGCGTGCGGTCCGTTGTCGACTGGATACTCGTGTTCATCGATCTCCCTCGCGGCTGTGTCGGCCTTCTTCGGTACGTGCCCGGCCATTGCGGACACCGGCAAGCTGTCTACTGAGATTTGCGCGAACCGCTTCGGGATCGCGACGGGTACCGTTGCTCGGCGAATTCGGTTCTGCGCCACCGGGAACGAGGCGGGCACCGCGCGTTCGCACCGGCAGCCCCTTGTCCGTGTGGCGCTCGACCTTTGCTTCGCCGGCCTGCTCTGCGGCCGTCCAGCCCGCGTCGGCAGCCGATGTCCACGGCTTGTCAGGACTGGCCGAAGCGGGATCCATCAACCACTCCGAGGTCAGCCGCGCGAAGATCGGCAGCGGTTCGGTGCTCTGCGAATCTGCGGGCTCCGGCGCCGGTTGTCTCGGCACCTCCCGTGGGACGGGGAACTGCGGCGGCGGCCACGACTCGCGCGCAGCCGTCACGTCCGGGTTGGTGCGAGCGCTGAAGAACGCCGACGTATTCGACGGTGCCGGTCGGACTGCTTCGGCACGTTCGGGAGCAACGGCCGGCGGACGACCGTTCGGTGCCTGAATGCGTCCCTCGGTGCTGACACCGCTCGCGCCGGGAGAACGGCGCGGCAATCCACGCAGACCACCGAGGTCCGCACTGTGCGTGCCGTTCTGATGCGTCCCGTTCTGCACGGTCCCGTTCTGCGCGGTCCCGTTCTGCGCGGTCCCGTTCTGCGCGGTGCCGTTCTGCGCGGTGCCGTTTTGCACAGGTCCCGTGCCGACCAGGTCGCCGTGTGCCGGCAACGCGCTGTTCAGCGGTGTGACAGGGATCCGGCGAGATTCCTGGCGTGGCGCGAAATCGGCCGCAGCCGATCGGCGCAGCGGAGCGGCCTCGGTTTCGGTTGTCTCACTGTCGAACTCACGCGGTGCGGCGATGAGGGCACCGGGAACGTGGACGCTCGCGGTGACACCGGACTTGCCGGTCCGCGCGTCGGTACTGCGCAGCCGGACGGTCGCCTCGTGCCGGCGCGCGAGTCGTCCGACGACGAAAAGACCCATGCGGCGGGCAGTTTCGGCCGTGACCTCACCACCGGATGCAAGCCGCTCGTTCGCGGCGCGCAGTTCTTCTTCCGACATGCCGAGTCCGCGGTCGATGACCTCGATCAGGAAGCCCGCATCCACGGCTCGCGCAACCGCGACGGACACCGTCGAGTCCGGCGGCGAGAACCGCAGCGCATTGTCGATCAGCTCGGCGATCAGGTGGCCGATATCGGCCGCCGCCGCGCCGGTGAGCGACCCTTCCACCGTCGACCCGATCTTCACACGCCGGTAGTCCTCGACCTCCGACATCCCGGCCCGCAGCACGTCGGCGAGCGGAATAGGGTCCAAGCGGCCGCGACGCTCGGTCGTATCGGCCAGAACGAGCAGGTTGTCGCCGTTTCGGCGCATACGCGTCGTCAAGTGATCGAGGCGAAAGAGGTGCTCGAGACGGACGGGATCGTCCTCGTCGCGCTCGAGCGTGTCGATCAGTGCGAGCTGCTCTTCGACGAGCGAGCGGCTGCGCCGGGACAGCGTCTCGAACATGTCGCCGATACGAAGTCGCTCGCCGTGTTCGCCGGCCAACCTGAGTGCCTGGAGGTGGATGTCGTCGACAGCGCGCGCGAGCTGACCGATTTCTTCGGTCGTGTGCACCGGAATTGCCTCGATCTCCGGGACGCCCTCGCTGGTCCGCAACCGTTCGATCTCTTCGGGCAACTTCAGGCGCGCAACCTGCAGCGCGCCATGTCGCAGGCGACTGATGGACCGCACCAGCGACCGGCCGACCGCGAGCGCAAGTGCCAGCGCGACGAGAACCGAACCGAGAATGATTGCCGTATCGCGCAGTGCCGCAGACCGAAGCGAAATGGCCTGCGCGTTGACGGTGTCGTTCAGGTCCGTCACAAGCTGCTGCGCGACTTCGCTGTACTGGGCAGCGTTGGCGTTGAACGAATCGACGAACGTTCCCGACGTGACGACGCCGGGACCCGAGGCGCGGTAGCCGGCAGTCCGCGAATCGATGCCGGCGCGCAACGACGCAACGTCGACGACAGACGAATCCAGTTGGCGCGCAACTTCATCGAGGGAAGCCGACTCGGCGCCGAGGGCCGCAGCAACTTCGAGCCGGAGGGCGATGTCATCGGCAAAATCGGTCGACTGGACCATGACCCGCTCGGTCGTCAAGGAACCCTGGGCAGCCAGCGCGAGGACGAGGCCGTCCGCGAGGTCCTGCACTCGGTCGTCGTCGACTCCGCCCATCGTTGCTGCGATGGCCGACGACACCTTGTTCGTGACCTCTGCCGACTTCTCGGCCAGCCCGGCCTCCGATATGCGGCCACCCACAACCTCGGTACGAAGCGCTGCAGCGGTCGCACTCGCGGAGGCGAGGTCGGCAGCGACCGAGGCGTCGAACTCGCCCGACTTGATCAGCGTCTCGAAATCGGCCGCACTTACGTCGAACTGCGCGAGCGCGTCGTCGATCCCCCTGTTCGACGCCGCTGCGTAAGCGAGATTGTCAGTGCGATCGACCAGCGCGACCGCAGGACCGACGAGGGCAACATTGTTGGACGCGATTGTGAGGTTGGAAGCGGCGGACAGTTCGTTCTGAATGCGTAGCGCACCGAAGGTCATCGCGAGCGCGACGGGCAAAACCATGATGGCGGCGACTTTCCATCGCAGCGGCCACGCGGCCGGCGTCCATTTGGACGTACCGGCTGGCGCACCCTCCACGACGCTTGGGCCGAGAGCAACCATTGGGAAACCACCCGATCGAAAAGCAGGTGTAAGACCTGCACTGGTACTTGGCGGCCTGTTCCGCAAGCATCCCGTCATGGCGCGAGCGCACGACAGGCACCACAGATCGTAGACCCAACATCACGACTTTGCATCTATTTCATAACGGTGCCGGAACGATGCCGGACCGATGCGCCTGAGAAGCGGTGATTAAATCGCCCTGACCAGGGCAGATGCGACAGCTGCAATACCCTCGCCACGCCCTGTGAGGCCGAGGCCGTCGGTCGTCGTCGCCGTTACCGAAACCGGCGCACCGAGGAGGGACGACAGCAATTCCTGGGCTTCGCCGCGGCGCGGACCGATCTTAGGACGGTTCCCGATTACCTGCACAGCCGCATTCCCCGCGGCCCAGCCGTTGGTCTCCAGCAACCGGCGCACCTCGGTGAGCATCGCGGCGCCACTGACGCCGGCCCACTCGGGCCGACCGGTGCCGAACACGGAACCGAGGTCGCCCAGCCCCGCAGCCGACAGCAGCGCGTCGCACAGCGCGTGGACGGCGACATCGCCGTCGGAGTGACCGGCACACCCGTCTGCGTCCGCGAACAGCAGACCGGCCATCCAGCACGGCCTACCTGGTTCGATCGGATGTACATCGGTGCCGACACCGACGCGGATATCAAGACTCACGTGCACCAACGACCGCATCGGCAAGCAGAAGGTCGAGCGGGGTCGTGATTTTGAATGCCAGTGGCTCGCCCGGAATCGTGCGCACGCGTTCGCCGAGTCGCTCGACCAGTCCGGCATCGTCGGTCGCAGCATCGCCGGGACCGGCGGACTCGTACGCGCGACGCAGCAGTGCCGCATCGAAGCCCTGCGGAGTTTGAATTGCGCGCAACTCGGCGCGCTTGGGAGTCCCGGTAACGCCGCCCATGATGTCGACACTCTTGATCGTGTCGGCAACTTCGAGCGCGGGAACGACTGCGGCACGGCCACAGCGCAGTTCGGCGACTATCCGGGCGATCAACGCCGGGGGCGTGAGCGCGCGAGCAGCGTCGTGAACGAGATAGATATCGGCGTCCGGAGATGCGGTGATGCCAGCACGGACCGAATCGATCCGTTCGGCACCACCCACCACAATCCGAACACCCGGCGGCAAAAGTTCCGCGGTGGCGCCGACGAACTCGTCAGGCACCATAACCACGACGTCGTCGACGACGCCCGATTCGACGAGCCCATCGACGGCACGCCGCAACATTGACGTTCCACCAACTTGCACGAAAGCTTTCGGCGTCGACTGACCTAAGCGGACGCCTCGGCCAGCCGCCGGAACCAGCGCAACAACACGTCCGCCGTCAGCGGCGGACTCCGGATTCACTCGTCTCCCGATCGAGATCAGGAGGCGGCGGCAAGAACCTCGTCGAGAATTACTTCAGCCTTTGCATCGTCAGTGCCCTCGGCGAGCGCAAGCTCTCCGACGAGAATCTGACGCGCTTTGGCCAGCATGCGCTTCTCACCCGCGGAAAGTCCGCGATCCTGTTCGCGACGCCACAGGTCGCGAACAACTTCAGCGACCTTGTTGACATCACCCGAAGCGAGCTTCTCGAGGTTTGCCTTGTAACGACGAGACCAGTTGGTCGGCTCCTCGGTGTGCGGTGCGCGCAATACCTGGAAGACCTTGTCGAGACCCTCTTGCCCTACTACATCGCGAACGCCGACATATTCGGCATTATCCGCGGGAACGCGAACAGTGAGGTCGCCTTGCGCGACCTTGAGAACGAGATACTCCTTCTGTTCACCTCTGATGGTGCGAGTTTCGATTGCCTCGATCAACGCCGCTCCGTGATGGGGGTAAACGACGGTGTCTCCGACCTTGAAAATCATGTGTCCCGTGCCCCTTTCGATAAACCCAGTTTAACATGCTCCAGCAGGGCAGTGGGATCAACGCTGCAGGTCAGGGGCATCGTTGATCGATTCTAGGGGTTGACAGGATCGGCAATTCGTGCATTGCGACGTGTCGAACATCACCCGTTCGGACGACAAATGGTGGCGTTCTTACCTATTGGGCGCGCCCGGGCGCATACCCTTTTCAGATAACTACTACGCTCCCTCGTGGAGCGCACGCTCGTACAGCCACGCTCGTATTCAAGTTCGCATTGGACTCGATGGAGGACACCCGTGATAACCGTTGCGCCGAAACGTCGAATCGTAGCCGCGGTCGGCATCGTTGCTGGTGTGACGCTCGCGCTGACCGGATGCAGCTCCGGCCAGGTGTCGCAGATGTCCACGCAGGTTGCCGCGGTGAACGGCGCACCCGCGAACAAGGGCGCGATCGCACTGCGCAACGTGCACATTGCCTACGCCGACCCCGCCGATCCGAAGCTGAACAAGAAGAACGGCGAAGCGGTCCTCGCATTCCTGGCGATCAATCAGAGCGAAGAGTACGACGACACACTGTTGGAGATCGCGCCCATCATGTACGAGGGCGAGGTCATCGGTGAGGCCGAACTGACGCCGGCCACGGCAGCGGAGCTGAAGCCGCAGCACAGCATCTACGCCGTGCAGAAGCAGAACATCACCGACGACAAAGATGCTGCGGCACTCCGCGAGATCACACCCGCCCTCCAGCTGGCGTCGGTCAAGATCACGAACCTGACCCGCGACCTCTCCCCGGGCCTCACCGTAGACGTCACCTTCAAGTTCGAGCGCGCGGGCGAGATCAAGATGCACGCCCCGATCGACGCGGGTGAAACACCGCGCAGCGAGGCGTCCACGATCATCGCCGACCGCGAGCTGAGCGGCAGCCATGGCGGCTCCGGCTCCGACGCCGAGCACCAGGGCGGCGAACACGAGGACGGCGGCCACTAGCCGCAAGCACGCGTCGAACCGACTCCGCCGCACCGTTTCCAGGTGCGGCGGAGTTTTTCGTCGATGCTGTCGGTACGGGTCACTAGGCTCGCCGCGTGGCCAAACCCAAATCGAGCTTCCGCTGCGAGTCGTGCCAGCACACCATGCCGAAATGGGTCGGCAAGTGCCCGGACTGCGGAGCGTGGGGCTCGGTCGCCGAGGCACCCGCCCTCGCCGCGCTACCGAGCGGGAGCGGTGGGCGGCGCGTACCGATGTTGCCGACAACTGCCGCCGTGCCGATTTCGCAGGTCGACGGGGTCGCGACCAAGGCGAACCCGACCGGCATCGAGGAACTCGACCGAGTGCTGGGCGGCGGGCTCGTACCAGGGTCGGTCGTTCTGCTGGCCGGCGAGCCGGGCGTCGGAAAGTCGACATTGCTGCTGGAGGTCGTCCACCAGTGGGCGCGGCGCTCCGCGACCGATCGTTCGCTGTACGTCACCGGCGAAGAATCGGCAGGCCAGGTCCGGCTGCGCGCGGATCGCACGGGTGCGGTTCACGATCGCGTCTTCCTCGCGGCGGAAGCCGACCTCGCGACAGTGCTCGGGCACGTCGAACAGGTCCAGCCGACTTTGCTCATCGTCGACTCGGTCCAGACGATGTTCGCGTCCGACGTGGACGGCGTGATCGGCGGCGTCACCCAGGTCAAGGCGGTGACAACCGCGCTGACCTCGCTGGCCAAGGCGTCCGGTGTCGCGGTCCTGCTGGTCGGGCACGTCACCAAGGACGGCGCGGTCGCCGGCCCGCGGACCCTCGAGCATCTGGTCGACGTGGTCCTGCACTTCGAAGGCGATCGACATTCCACGCTGCGCATGGTCAGGGGCGTCAAGAATCGGTTCGGCCCGTCGGACGAGGTCGGTTGCTTCGAACTGCGCGGCGACGGCATCGACGGGATTTCCGACCCGTCCGGGCTGTTCCTCCACCACAAGGGCGCGAACGTCGAGGGCACCGCGGTCACCGTCGCGATGGACGGCAAACGGCCACTGCTCGGCGAGATTCAAGCGCTGTTGGCGCCGACCCAGGCGACGATCCCGCGACGCGCTGTCAGTGGACTCGACTACAACCGTGTGGCGATGGTTCTTGCCGTCCTGGGGAGCCGCTGCAACATCGCCGTCGGCACTCGGGAGGTTTATGCCGCAACGGTCGGCGGGATGCGTGTGACCGAACCGTGCGCCGATCTCGCGATAGCGCTCGCGCTGATTTCCGCCGACAAGAAGAAGGTCCTGCCTGGACGCGTCGTCGCACTCGGCGAGGTCGGCCTCGCAGGCGAAGTGCGGCGAGTGTCAGGGATCGGGCGGCGTCTCGCCGAGGCCCAGCGGCTCGGGTTCGACCACGCGCTCGTCCCGCGGGACCCGGGACCGGTTCCCGCGGGAATGAAGATCACGCAGGTGTCGACGGTGGGAGAAGCGATGGGTCACCTGCGCTGACGTCGCGGGTGAAGCGCCGGAAGTGCAGCGCGGCAACGACCATGACGACACCGAATGCGATCGCGTACCAGCCGAGGAGCCAAATCAGACTGATGATTCCCGTTCCCGGGAAGACGATGAGCAACCAGCCGAACACGACCGCGGCAATACCTGCGCCGAGCATCCAGCCCCAACCCGAGCCGGGCACCGCTCGCGCCTGCCGGGCGCCGAGGATGCAGAACACGCCGAACACGATGGCGTGGAATGCAATCAGGTAGAGCAGCGCCAGGGCGGTGATGGCGGGCCACACGAATGCGCCGATGCCTGCCGCGATCGAGACGATGCCCATCGCCAGCATCCACTTCCAGGTGGACATCGTCTCGCGGTTGGCGATGGCCCGCGATACGCCCGCAATGCCGTCCGCAATCGCGTACACGCCGAACACGATCACCAAAGACCAGACGGTGATATCCGGCCAGGCGAGAGCGACTATTCCGAACAAGATCCCCAGAATTCCGCGGACCAAAACAACGCGCCAAACGAATGTCCCGTACTCGGAAAGCACCTCTTGCGACGTCACTAGACCCTCCACATGAATGGGAAAGCGCCCCGCATCCATATGATTGTGATGCGAGACTCACCGGATCGGTAGCCTATCTGTGAGTATATGCAGGTAGGGCGATATCGATCGTTTCGAAATCAGCGAATTTGTATCAAAAGGAGTAGGGCGGATGGAGGACCCCCGTTCTTCGGAAGCTCTCCGGGACGCGATCGCCCGGCTGGCTCCTGGAACTGTGCTCCGCGAAGGCCTCGAACGAATATTGCGTGGCCGCACAGGCGGATTGATCGTGCTCGGCTACGACGAAAAAATCGAAGCGATCTGCGACGGCGGATTCGAATTGGACGTCGAGTTCGCTCCCACGCGCCTGCGCGAACTGTCGAAGATGGACGGTGCCGTGGTGCTGTCGAGCGACGGCAAGAAGATCGTCCGCGCCAACGTGCAATTGGTGCCGGACCCGAAGATTCCGACGGTCGAATCAGGCACTCGCCATCGCGCTGCCGAACGGACCGCGATCCAGACCGGAGTGCCGGTCGTATCGGTAAGCCAGTCGATGAGCATCGTGAGCGTCTACGTCGACGGCGTCCGCCACGTGATGGCCGGGTCCGCGACGATCCTCTCCAGAGCCAATCAGGCGGTCGCAACGTTGGAACGCTACAAGGCTCGCCTCGACGAAGTGATCCGGCAGCTGTCGGTCGAGGAGATCGAAGACTTCGTCACTCTGCGCGACGCTCTGACGGCTGTGCAGCGGCTCGAGATGGTCCGCCGGATCTCGCTCGAAATCGAGCAGGACGTGCTGGAACTCGGTACCGACGGTCGCCAGCTCGCTTTGCAGCTGGAAGAACTGGTGGGCGACAACGACTTTGCCCGGCAGCTTCTCGTCCGCGACTACCTCGTCGGCGAGGAACCCGCGAGCGGCGTCGCGATCGAAAAGACCCTCGAGACCCTCGACACCCTCACCGACGTCGATCTGCTGGATCTGACTGTGCTCGCCGGGGTCTACGGCTTTCCGCCGACAATCGAAGCGCTGGAACTGCCGATGCAGCCGCGCGGTTATCGAGTCCTCACGCGCGTGCCCCGGCTGTCGTTCCACCAGATTCACCGCTTGGTCGGCTCGTTCGGGACACTGCAGGGCCTACTCACCGCGTCCGCTGCCGACCTCCAGCATGTCGACGGCGTCGGCCAATCATGGGCACGCCATATCAGGGAAGGCCTGTCCCGCCTTGCCGAAAGCAGCCTGACGGGACCGCACGACTAGCCGATGTTGAACGGCACCGGGGCGCTGTTGAGGGTCCCCAGCCGACCGACCACGTGGTAAGCGCCCGGCGGAACGGGTAAGCGTTCGCCTGCGCAGTCGGGTTCGGACGTCTTGGCCGACCACTTGACCGTGTAGACCTCTTGCTTGCCACCCTCGAGACGCTTCACGTCCGTCTGATCGTTCGGGTAGCAGTCCGCGCTGGACCACACCCGGGTCTGACCGTCGAGTGTGTACACAATCGCCTGTTGGAGGCCCGGCGCCAGGTCGCGCTCGCACGGCGTCGTCGAAATGTTGGTGATCACGATTGCGAAGCCGGGTTCTTCACCGGCAACGTAGGTCGGTTTGTCGGCCGAAACCGTGATGGCAAGAGCCTGGTCGGGGCACTGACCGGGCGGGGCCGGGACCGCTGACGTCAACGGCTCACCCGCAGGCGTCGCGGGACCCCCACCGCCGCCGCCGGCGCTGCCCGGATCACCGGTATCGATCGCCGACGTGGTCGCGCCGGCAGACGTGGTCGGCGCGGTCAGGGTTCCCGTCGAGGCAGCCGATTCCGCCGCCGGCGAATCGTCGCCACCACCCAGTGAGCTGACGAACCAGACGAGGAGGATCAGCACAACCAAAACCACGCCGATGGCAAGCGCTCGGCGGCGCCAATAGATTTCAGGTGGGAGCGGCCCGGTTGGATGGTGCACATTTCCACGGTAGGGGCCGATGCCTCACCAGCGGCTGAGCCGACTCGGCGTGTCGGCGTCGAACCCGTCACACAGGCCTATTCGTCAGACCACTTCGCCGATATCGCCGACCGACCCGTGCAATTGCACCTGTCCGTCCGCCAACTTGTACGTGACGCCCGCGATCGCCAATTTGCCGTCTTTGATCCGGTCGTTGATGATTCGCGACCGCTGCATGAGCAGCGAACCCGTTTCGATGACGTGGCGGGTTTCCAACTCGTCGACGGTGGACAAGCCTTCGTTGCGGCCTTTGAGAATCGATGGCGTGACGCGCTCGACAACGCTGCGGATGAATCCGTCCGGAATGTTTCCATGATCGATTGCGTCGAGTGCGGCTTTGACCGCACCACAACCGTCGTGACCGAGAATCACGATCAACGGCACATCCAGAATGTGCACGCCGTATTCGATCGAACCGAGCACAGAACTGTCGATCACATGACCGGCGGTGCGAACGACGAACATGTCGCCGAGACCCTGGTCGAAAATGATCTCGGCGGCAACACGGGAATCACCGCAACCGAAAAGCACCGCCGTCGGATGCTGGGCGTTGACGAGCTGCGCCCGGTACTCGACTCCCTGGCTAGGATGAAGCTGCTTGCCGGCAACGAAGCGTTCGTTGCCCTCACGGAGGGATTTCCACGCGGCGATCGGACTCGAATTCGGCATTGTGCCATTGTGCACAAAACAAAGGTTACCAGCGAGTTCACCGCGTTAATCATGCGGAAACTACATCCGACCGTCTTGGGGAACACACTGTGAGGAGCAATTTCGACCCGCTCTGCGACTGGTATCGCAGCGCCGCGCGCGACCTGCCGTGGCGACGCCCCGGTGTGACCGGCTGGCACATTCTGATGAGCGAAATCATGCTCCAGCAGACACCCGTCGTCCGGGTGGCACCGATCTGGGAACAGTGGGTGCAACGGTGGCCCGTGCCGTCGGCGATGGCCGCATCGTCGCAGGCAGAGGTCCTGCGCGCCTGGGGCAAGCTCGGCTATCCGCGCAGGGCACTACGGCTGCACGAGTGCGCCCGGGTGCTCGCCGAACGCTTCGACGACGTCGTTCCGGCTGACGTCTCCGTCCTGTTGGACCTGCCCGGCATCGGTGATTACACAGCACGCGCGGTCGCGTGCTTCGCCTACGGTGCGCGGGTTCCCGTAGTCGATACGAATGTCCGGCGGGTGGTTGCGCGCGCGGTGCACGGCCGGGCGGAGGCGGGCAATCCGTCGATGACGCGCGACATGGCCGATGTGTCGGCCGAGCTTCCGGCCGACGTCGCCGAGGCTGCGGTCTTTTCGGCGGCACTGATGGAACTCGGAGCGACGATCTGCACTGCGCGCAATCCGGACTGCTCGCGCTGCCCCCTGAGCGGTTGCGCATGGGTGCAGGCCGGACGACCCGCGTCCACCGCGCCACCGCGTCGAGTGCAGAAGTTCACCGGAACCGATCGGCAGGTGCGCGGTCGGCTGCTCGACGTACTGCGCGACAGCTCGGTGCCGGTCGAACGAGCACGCCTCGACATCGTCTGGGAGAGCGATCCGGCCCAACGCGACCGCGCGCTCGACTCACTTCTACTCGACGGCCTCGTCGAACAGACCGACGACGGACTCTTCGCTCTCGCAGGCGAAGGCGGCGCACCTACGAGTTGAGCGCCCGCAGGAACTTGCTGACGACCTCGCGATAGCGCTCGGGTTGATCGTCGTGCACCAGGTGCCCCGCCTCGGGAATCACGACATACTCCGAAGCGGGATGCAGCTGCGCCATTTTCTGCATCTGGCCCGGAGGTGTGATCGTGTGCTCGCCCTCGATCACAAGCGCGGGAACAGTGATCGATCGCCACTGGTCCCAGAAATCCCGCGTCCCCCATTCCTCGGATATCGCGCGAAACGTGTCGACGTCGCCATGCAGATGAAACCCGTCGGACCGCTGCTCGAAAGAGTCCAGGAAGTACTGGCCCGCAACGGGTCCGAAGAACTCGAACATTGCCTCGGTGGTCTTGAACGGCTGCGGCCACGCCTTCATCATCGCGGCCCAATTCGCCGCGGTGCGGCCCTGAAAATCCGGCGCCATGTCTTCGACGACGAGCCCCCGGACCCGCTCCGGGTGCGCCGCGGTGAAACACCACCCGTGCAGGGCACCCATCGAATGGCCGATCACGACGACGGGCTCGCGAACCTCTTCCAGCCCAGCGGCGAGGTCGGCGACGAATGCCTCGGTCGCCAAGCTCGGCAGGATCGGTCGGCCGTGGCCTGCGGCGTCGAACGTGTACACATGCCCGAAGTCCCGAAGCCAGGGGACCTGGCGCTGCCACGTGCGCGCACTCCCCATCAGCCCGTGCAGCAGCAGAATCGGTCGGCCGGTGCCGCCTTCGTCATGGAGCACGGGACCGACGGTACAGGCCGATCTCCCCGGCTCGCCGCTTTGCGCTTTGCTCGCGTTATAACGCGAGCGAAACTCGAAACCGGCAGCGGCGTGGTTCGGCTGCGTCAGCCGAGGTGGATAGAGCGGGGCGCCACCTCACGGGCCCGCGAACTCGCGAGCGGAGCGAGCTAATGTTGCCTCTATGGCAGTCGTGAAGATCAACGCAATCTCGGTGCCCGAGGGCGCCGGTCCCGAGTTGGAGAAGCGGTTCGCGCACCGCGCGCACGCGGTGGAAAATTCGCCCGGCTTTCTGGGCTTCCAGTTGCTGCGCCCGGTGAAGGGTGACGACCGGTATTTCGTGGTCACGCATTGGGATTCCGAGGAGTCGTTCCAGGCGTGGGCGAACGGTCCTGCACGAGAAGCGCATTCGGGTGAGCGCGCGAAACCGGTTGCTACCGGCGCGGCACTGCTCGAATTCGAGGTCGTGCTCGACGTGAAGTCGACCGCAACCGCCTGACCAGCGGATTGACAGCGCCCGCCGGCGGGTGCGAAAGTGCCGGAGACAACGTGATGGTGATGCGGGAATACCGGTGTGATTCCGGAGCGGTCGCGCCACTGTGATCCGGCGACCATTCGCCGGTAGCCAGACCCTTCTTGCCATCACACCGCTAAACGGGACGCGTAATCCCAGGAGGTTCGATGGCACTCGCTCATTCACCCAGTCAGGTCGACAGTCGACTGGGCGCACTGCTCGTCACGGTAGGCGTCGTACTGCTTGCGATGCTCACGCTGTACCTGGTCGGCTTCGACCAGGGCGCCATTTCGCGTAGCGGAATGTACATGCATGAGTTGATGCACGACGGTCGTCATCTGCTGGGGCTACCGTGCCACTGACACCACTTTCGGGGAGCCTCAAAACCCTGTTGATTCGCGGCTTGCTTGCAGGTCTCATCGCCGGATTGCTGGCCGGAGGCGTCGCATTCCTGCTCGGTGAACCGCACGTCGACGCAGCGATCGCGATCGAAGAGCAGAACGCTGCCGCCGAGGCGCACGACCACGCCGCCGAAGCCACTGGTGGCCACTCGCACGACGAAGAGGACGCCCTCGTCAGCCGGGACGGCCAGAAGGGCGGCCTGTTCCTTGCGACCGCTCTCGCGGGACTGGCACTCGGCGCGATCTTCGCGGCGGTCGCGCATTACGCACGCCGGTTCATGGGTCTGTCCGGGCCGATCCTGGCTATCAGCCTGGCAACGGCGGGATGGCTCGCGATAGAGGCGGTGCCCTTCTTCAAGTACCCCGCCAATCCGCCCGCTGTCGGTGATCCGGACACGATCAACAAACGAACACTGCTCTGGCTCTCGGCGGTGCTCCTTGGTTTGGCAGCGGTAGCCATCGCAGCTTATGTGTCCAAAGTTGTTCAGGCGCAGCAATTTACCGTTCGCCTGGCAGCTCCGCTCGGCGCGTTCCTTGTCGTTGTCGGCCTGGGTTATGTCCTGCTACCCGGCGTGAACGAGGTCGGCGATGACTTCCCTGCGACCCTGTTGTGGGAGTTCAGGCTGTCATCGCTCGCGACGCAGGCGACACTGTGGATCAGCCTCGGCATCGCTTTCGCGTTCCTTACCGAGTTGGCCGACCGGCAGAAGTCCGCGACACAGACGCTCGCATCGCGCTGACGTAGACATCGCAATACAGGGGGTCGCTTAGGCGGCCCCCTGTATTGCGTTCGTAGTACCCCGGTAGGGGGCGCAACACGACCGCGGGGTGATGCGGCGGTCGGTTTCGGTCTCGCAGGATCGATCCATGACGACAACCGCAGATGTTGCGCCGCCATCGGTCGACCGAGCCCTCATCCTCATCGCGATTGCTGTTGCGGCGGGCGCCGTCGAAGCAATTCTCCGGACGGCGATCGCACTCGAGCGGCCCGATGCCGATGTCGGCGCCCTCGCGCTCGGCCTCGCGGTCCGCGCGGCCATCTATGCCGCCGTGGTCGGGATCGCCGTTTTGATGCATCGCGGGCGACGCTGGGCGCGAACAACGCTCACCGTCGGGCTCGGCACGGTCGGGTTGGCATCACTGACCATCGAGCCGATGGCGGCCGTCCTTTCGTCGAATCCCGGCCTGTTCGACGGGATCACGCTCGATTCCGTGCTGCTGGCGCTGGTCCGCGTGCTGCACATCTTCGCGGTGGTCGCCGCGCTGATCTCGATGTATCGGGTGGACGCGAGGAGGTACTTCGTGCTCGGGCTACGCCCCTAACGCTGCATCGACAGTGATCTCGACACCGGTCAGCGCCTTGCTGACCGGGCAACCGACCTTCGTATCCTCGGCTGCCTGGACGAAGCCCGCCTCGTCAAGGCCGTCGACCTCACCGCGGACCGTCAGCTTGATGCCGGTGAGCCGCAGACCGCCTGCGGGGTCCGGGCCGATCGACACGTCGGCGGTGACGTCCAACGACTTGGGCGTACCACCTGCGGCAGCGATACCGCCGGACAGCGCCATCGCGAAGCACGACGCGTGAGCAGCGGCGATCAGTTCCTCCGGGCTCGTCGTGCCGTCTGCGGCATCCGCGATCCGTTTCGGGAAGGAGACGTCGAATGTTCCGAGGCCCGAGCTCACGAACTCCGTGCGGCCTGCACCATCCTGCAGTCCTCCGGTCCAACGGGTGACCGCGGTACGAGTCGGCATTGTGCTGTCCTTTCAGGTCGTCGAATCGGTCTGCGCAGTCAGACGAGGTCGCGTCGCTGCACCAACCAAACCGTACCCACTGCGAACACCGCGAGGTATGCAACCAGTGCGACAACAGATTCCGACCGCGGCAGAATGTCGAGCACACCGGGCGTCGGCTCGCCCGGCACCGTGCGCATCGCACCGGCAAGCGAACCCGCCGCCGTACCCGGTAGATAGTCGGTGACGACGCGCATCGGGCCCAAAATGGCCGCGACGCCGCGGAGCAGATTCTCGATGACCAGCACCCACACGAGACCGAGACCGACCGCGAGTGCAGGGCCGCGGGCGAGTGTGCCGATCAGGACGCCGAACAGCGTCCACATGCCGAGGATGAGAATACCGGTGCCGATTCCCGTCGCGGTGTGCGAAAGCGACGGCAGAACGATCGGCTGCGATTCACTGACGGCGACGAGGCATGCGATCGAGAAATCGATGACGAACGCCGCGAGAACCTGGGCGACAACCACGACGCCGAGGGCCAACGCTGTTCCACCGATGACCGAAACCCGACGCGGACCCTGGGTGAAAACCGTCTTCCACGTCCCCCAGCCGTAGCCGCTGCCCACCGCGAGCGCACCCAGAATCAGCATCAGTGCGCCGCCGAACATTGCCATACCCTGGGTGAACACTTCCGGCACGGCGGTCGGAAGCATCTGGCGAAGAAGGAGTTCCGGCGGCAGACCGTTCGACATTTCGCCGGAATCACCGGTCTTGTACGCGATGTAGTTGAAGACGTAGACGAACGCGAGATTCATTGCGATCCACGTTCCCAGAAGAACCCAGAAGGCCGGCCACTTGCGCAGTCGGAGAGCCTCCGCGCGTGCGCTCACAAGAATTGCGTTCATTTCGACAGCTCCTTTTCGGTGGTCGTCATTTCGAAGAAGACTTCTTCCAGCGACCGCTCGTCGGATCGCAGTTCCAGGAGATCCGCGCCGGACTCGACGATGGCGCGGGCAAGCGCGGGTGCGTGGTCGGCGCTCATATCGACCCGAATCCCGTTGGCTGCCACTATCGCTCGACGATCCCCCACGACGTGCCGAACGACCTGGAGTGCGATCTCGAGCGGTTCCGCCCGGACGAACAACGTCGACGCGCCACGCAGCTCCGCCACCGTGGACTCGACGAGGAGCACCCCGTTCGAGATAACGCCGACCCGATCGCAGATCTGCTGGACCTCGCTCAGCATGTGGCTGGAGAGCAGGACCGAGTGGCCGCTTGCGGCGAGGTCGACGATCAGTTCACGCATCTCCGCCATGCCTGCCGGGTCGAGCCCGTTGGTCGGTTCGTCGAGGATCAGCAGGTCCGGCTCGCCGAGCAACGCGGACCCCACCCCGAGGCGTTGCTTCATACCGAGCGAGTACGTCTTGAATTTGTCGTCACCGCGTCCGCGGAGTCCAACTCGCTCGAGCGCAGCTTCGACGTGGCTGTCGGCAAGTCCGCGATAGCGCGCCATCACGCGCAGGTTGTCACGTCCCGAGAGATACGGATAGAAGCCCGGACCCTCGATCAGGACCCCTGTCTTGTGCGCGGATTCCGGATCGCCTGGGTCGCGTCCGAGCACGGACGCCGACCCGCTGGTCGGGCGGATCAGCCCCACCAACATGCGCAACGTCGTCGTCTTGCCTGCACCGTTCGGCCCGAGGAAGCCGTAGATCTCCCCCGCACGAACACTCAAGCTCACCGAGTCGACCGCCAACTGCTCGCCGTAACGTTTGGTCAGCCCGTCGGTGACCACAATCTGATTTCTCATGCGTCGACCCTCCCGCGCGGTCGTCCAAGCCACATCCGTCGCGCGGCGACACCTCGACTACGTACGCAGGCCGACGACACTTCCCGTACGCGCGGACTACGTTGCGAATATGCGAACTATCAGGCCGTGGGAGTGGGGAATGGCCCTGTTCGTTGCCGTCGTTCAACTCGGCGGCAGCCGGGGCGCCAACCCCAATCAGTCGTTCGCAGCGCCGCTCGATGCGTACGGCTACCTCCTTCTCCTCGTCGGTCCCATCGCACTGCTCTTCCGGCGCCGCTACCCGATGACCGTTCTGCTGGTCGTCCTGGCCGTGACCGCCGCCTACGTCGTGCGCTACGGCTACGGACCTGTCTTCATCTCGCTCGTCATCGCGTTCCTCACAGCCGCGACGCTCGGTTCACGGTGGCCGACTTACGCACTCATTCCGCTGGGCTATCTCGGCTTCATCTGGCCGGTACCCGCGCTACTGGGCCATGGAGCGCCGACGTGGTGGGCGGCGTTGGGCATGGCCGCGTGGCTGACTGTTCTCGTGTCCGCGGCCGAAGGAATTCGCCAACGCCGTGCCGTCGTCGAAGCTCGCAAGCAACGTGCCGAGGCTGCCCGCGAATCCGCGGAACAGGATCGACTCAGGCGTGCCAGCGACGAACGTCTCGCCATCGCCCGGGAACTACACGACGTTCTTGCACATAGCCTTTCGATGATCAACGTGCAGTCTTCGGTCGCTCTCGAACTGATCGACACCAAGCCCGAACAGGCAGCAACCGCCCTCGCTGCCATCAAGGCCGCGAGCCGTGATGCGCTCGGTGAAGTGCATTCCTTGCTCACGTCGATCCGCAGCGGCACCGACCGTGCACCGACCGCTCCCGCCCCGAGCATCGCCGACCTCGATGCCGTTGTGGCGCGCGCCCGAAGCGCGGGGATCGAGGTGCGTACCGACGTCGAGGGAGAGGTCCGGCGGCTGCCGAGCGTCGTCGACGTCGCGGCGGCGCGGATCGTGCAGGAATCACTGACGAACGTCGCCCGCCATTCGCCGGGCTCGAGTGCTGCTGTCCACGTGCGGTATTCGGCACACCATCTGACGTTGCGGATCGACGACGACGGTCGCGGAAACCCCGCGCCTGCGACTTCCGGCGGGTCCGGTATCCGGGGCATGATCGAGCGAGCGCACGCGCTCGGCGGTGAACTGTCCGCAGCGCCGCGCAGCGGTGGCGGTTTTCGGGTGGACGCCAGATTGCCCATCGACGGTGGAGAGGACGATCGATGACAATTCGCGTGGTCGTTGCGGACGATCAAGCGCTCGTGCGAGCAGGATTCGTCGCACTGCTCGACGCGCAGGACGGAATCGAGGTCGTCGGGGAAGCAGACAACGGCGAGCAGGCAGTGCGGCTGACCCGGCAGCTCTCGCCGGACGTCGTACTGATGGACATCCGGATGCCGGTCCTCGACGGGCTCGGTGCCACTCGGCTGATCGCCGATGATCCCAAGCTTGCCGACGTGCGGGTCGTCGTCCTGACGACGTTCGAACTCGACGAGTACGTCTTCGAGGCAATGCGTGCCGGTGCCACCGGCTTTCTGGTCAAACACACCGAGCCGGCGGACCTCGTTCGAGCGGTCCGCGTCGTCGCAGCCGGCGAAGCGCTGTTGTCGCCCGGCGCGACTCGGCGCCTCGTTGCCGAGTTTGCCGCGCATGCCAAACAGGCCCCTCGTTCCCCCGTGCTCGACGACCTCACCGATCGTGAACGGGAAGTGATGTGCCTTGTCGCCGAGGGCCTGACGAACGCCGAAATAGGTGAGCGGCTCTTCATGAGCCCCGCGACGGCACGCACGCACGTCAGTCGAATCTTGTTGAAGCTCAACGCTCGTGACCGCACTCAACTCGTCGTAATGGCGTACGAATTCGGCCTGGTCCGCCCGGGCTGGCAGGAGTAGTACGCGTCGCGACGTATGCGGGATCGCGCCGCGCGACCGATGTGCGGCGATCCGCGTCCCGGCAGGGTTGGAGCCATGAACATTCACGCACAACCAGAAACCCTGAACTTCCTCGCCGACCACTACGACCGCGTCGGCCCGCCGTGGCCGGCCTTCTTCCTGATCCCGCTGCTGTTCTGGATCACGATCGTCGCGGTCGTCATTTTCGCGCGCCGCCGATTCCACGCGCGGTCCGGTGAGGGGACGTTGCGCGACGTGTTCGCCCGCGGGGAGATCAGCGAGGCCGACTATCGTGCGCGGCTGAAGGTCTTGCAGGAGACGCGGCGATGAGCGACTTCGCCTTCGCGGTCATCATTACGCCGCGCGGCGGTAAGGATTGGATCGCGCAGGTCCGACGCGCGGAGGACCAGGGATTCTCAGCAATCTTGTTGCCGGACACCATGTTCACGCCGTCGCCGTTCCCGGCGCTGGCAGCCGCGGCGGCCGTTACGTCGACGATCAAACTGCGGCCGTGGGTGCTGTCCGCGCCGTTGCGGCATCGCGCAGCGACCGCTCGCGAAGTTTCGGCCCTTCAGTTGCTTTCCGACGGCAGGTTCGAACTCGGCATCGGTGCCGGTCGCCCGGGCGGCGACGGTGAGGCCGCGAAGCTGGGCATGACATGGGGAACGCCCGGCGAGCGGCGCGCGAAGGTTGCGGAAACCGTTGCGGCTGTTCGCGAGAGCGTCGACCCGGTGCCGCCGGTCATCGTCGCAGCCTCGGGTCCACGATTGCTTGCCGACGCCGCCGGGTACGCCGACCGTGTCTCGCTCGCAGCCCCGCCCGCGGCGACCGAAGCCGACCTCCTACCGATGGCCGACGCCGTCCGGTCGGTGCGGGAGCTGCCGATCACCTACCAGCTCGTCGGCATCGGCGACAGACTGCCGTACTTCACGGCGACAAAGTTCGGTCACACTGCGGCGGGTTTGCGCGAAGCCGGTGCGGCCGGCGTGCTCAGCGCCGATCCGGATACCGCGATCGCCGAGTTGTACAACCTGCGCGACCGGCTGGGCATCGACGAGCTGGTCGTCCCAGGTGAATTGGCGGACGATTTTGCGCAAGTGCTGGCTCGAATCGGGTGAACCCAAAACGGGCGGCCAGGTTTCCCTGGCCGCCCGTTTTGTTGTGACTCTTATTCCTTGGCTAGCACCGGTGTCGCAACGTCGTCGGCGGCAACCTTGACGAGCGAAGCCTTCGGCTTGCCCTTGAAGGTGAACTTGGCATCCTCGCCGGCACCTTCGCCGTCCCAGCCTTCGACGTCGACCTCGATGACCTGGCCGGCACCGATCTCGCCGAACAGGATCTTCTCCGACAGCTGGTCCTCGATCTCGCGCTGGATGGTGCGACGCAGCGGCCGCGCACCCAGGACCGGATCGAAGCCGCGCTTGGCCAGCAATGCCTTGGCCTGCTCGGTCAGCTCCATCGCCATGTCCTTGCTCGCCAGCTGGCGGCCGACACGGGCAATCATCAGGTCGACCATCTGGACGATCTGCTGAGTCGTCAGCTGGTGGAAGACGATGACGTCGTCGATACGGTTGAGGAACTCAGGACGGAAGTGCTTCTTGAGCTCGTCGTTGACCTTCTGCTTCATCCGCTCGTAGTTCGAGCCTTCCGCGCTCTGCGAGAAGCCCAAGCCGACGGCCTTCGAGATGTCGGACGTACCGAGGTTCGAGGTGAAGATCAGGACGGTGTTCTTGAAGTCGACCGTCCGGCCCTGACCGTCGGTGAGGCGGCCGTCTTCGAGCACCTGCAGGAGGGTGTTGTAGATCTCCTGGTGCGCCTTCTCGATCTCGTCGAACAACACCACGCTGAACGGCTTCCGGCGCACCTTCTCGGTGAGCTGGCCGCCTTCTTCGTAGCCGACGTATCCGGGCGGGGCACCGAACAGGCGCGACGCGGTGAACCGGTCGTGGAACTCGCCCATGTCGATCTGGATGAGCGCATCGTCGTCGCCGAACAGGAAGCTCGCCAACGCCTTCGACAGCTCGGTCTTACCGACACCCGACGGCCCGGCGAAGATGAACGAGCCCGACGGCCGCTTCGGATCCTTCAGACCGGCGCGCGTACGGCGAATCGCCTTCGAGACGGCCTTGACGGCGTCTTCCTGGCCGATGATCCGCTTGTGCAGCTCGTCTTCCATGCGGAGCAGACGGGTGGTCTCCTCCTCGGTGAGCTTGAACACCGGAATTCCGGTCCAGTTGGCGAGCACCTCGGCGATCTGCTCGTCGTCGACCTCAGCGATGACGTCGAGGTCACCCGAACGCCACTGCTTCTCACGCTCGGCGCGCTGGGCGACCAGCGTCTTCTCCTTGTCTCGCAGCGATGCAGCCTTCTCGAAGTCCTGCGCGTCGATCGCGGATTCCTTCTCCCGGCGCGCGTCGGCGATCTTGTCGTCGAATTCGCGCAGGTCCGGCGGTGCGGTCATCCGGCGGATGCGCATCCGGGCGCCTGCCTCGTCGATCAGGTCGATCGCCTTGTCGGGCAAGAACCGGTCGTTGATGTACCGGTCGGCCAACGTCGCCGCAGCCACCAGAGCACTGTCGGTGATCGATACGCGGTGGTGTGCCTCGTAGCGGTCCCGCAGGCCCTTCAGAATGTTGATCGTGTGCTCGACGGTCGGCTCGCCGACCTGCACCGGCTGGAACCGGCGCTCGAGGGCGGCGTCCTTCTCGATGTACTTGCGGTACTCGTCGAGCGTGGTCGCGCCGATCGTCTGCAGTTCGCCACGAGCCAGCTTCGGCTTGAGGATCGACGCCGCATCGATGGCACCCTCGGCGGCACCCGCGCCGACGAGCGTGTGCAGCTCGTCGATGAACAGGATGATGTCGCCGCGGGTGTTGATCTCCTTGAGCACCTTCTTCAGGCGCTCTTCGAAGTCACCGCGGTACCGGCTACCGGCGACCAGCGAACCGAGGTCGAGGGTGTAGAGCTGCTTGTCCTTGAGCGTCTCGGGAACCTCGCCGTTGACGATCGCCTGCGCGAGACCCTCGACGACTGCCGTCTTACCGACGCCGGGCTCGCCGATCAGCACAGGGTTGTTCTTGGTGCGGCGGCTCAGCACCTGCATCACGCGCTCGATTTCCTTCGAGCGGCCGATGACCGGATCGAGCTTGCCTTCGAGCGCGGCCTGCGTCAGGTTGCGGCCGAACTGGTCGAGGACCAGCGAGGTCGACGGAGTGCCTGCTTCGCCACGGCTGCTGCCGGACTCGGCGGGCTCCTTGCCCTGGTAGCCCGAGAGCAGCTGGATGACCTGCTGCCGGACCCGGTTGAGGTCGGCGCCCAGCTTCACCAGAACCTGGGCAGCGACGCCCTCGCCCTCGCGAATCAGGCCGAGCAGGATGTGCTCGGTACCGATGTAGTTGTGGCCGAGCTGCAGCGCTTCGCGCAAGCTCAGCTCGAGGACCTTCTTCGCACGCGGTGTGAACGGGATGTGCCCGGACGGCGCCTGCTGGCCCTGACCGATGATCTCCTCGACCTGGCTTCGCACGCCCTCGAGAGAAATACCAAGGGATTCCAGCGACTTCGCCGCTACACCCTCGCCCTCGTGGATGAGGCCGAGCAGGATGTGCTCGGTGCCGATGTAGTTGTGGTTGAGCATCCGGGCCTCTTCTTGGGCCAGGACGACGACGCGCCGTGCGCGGTCTGTAAACCTCTCGAACATCGCTCTCCCTCACTCCTAGCCCGGCCTCGGTGTTCGTCACACAGCTCCGGATCCGGTGGAACCCAGCCAAGGTTCCAGTCCCCCGCCACTACTCTAGTTGGCCAGGGTACGACCCGCCGCGCGTCCACCCATTTACCTGGGCGGTCTTTGCCGGCTTACGTGAATAACGTCGCAGCGTAGGGATTCGTTTCCCCTACTTGTACGCCCGCAGCGAACAGCCGTCCACCAGGCCCACCAAGGTGTGCGAACTGTGCACCCTGCGGTGTCGACGGCCCAACACTCGGGTCCCTTATCAGCCGCGGCCATTGAGCGAAGAGTGGTGCATACCAACCCCACTTCCGACCGGAGCCCGCAATGTCGATCTCGAGCACCACCGCCAAGCTGGGGGAACGTCGTGCGAGGGTATCGACTCGGGACGGCGTCGCCCTCGCGATCCGTGAATCCGGCCCGCAGCACGCCGCGGTCACCGTCGTCTTCCTGCACGGACACTGCCTGAGCACCGAGTCGTGGACATTCGTCACAGAGGCGCTCGCAGCCCAGTACCCCGCAGCCAAGATCGTCAGCTACGACCACCGCGGCCACGGTGAATCGCAGGAAGCCGCAGCGGCGACCTACACGATCACCCAGCTCGGGCATGATCTGCACGACGTCCTCGCGGCAGTCGCGCCGACCGGTCCGGTCGTCCTCGTCGGACACTCGATGGGCGGCATGACCGCGATCACCTACGCAGGCCTGTACGCGCACGAGATCGGCACCCGGATCGTCGGCATCGCACTGATCGCGACCGCCGCGAACGGCCTTGCCGAAGCCGGCTACGGCCGCCTGCTGCAGAACCCGATCGTCTCCTGGTTCCAGGCCGCAGTTCGCAAGTCGCCTGCTGCGATGCGTCGCGCCAAGTTGGCCGCATGCAAGGTGTTCGCACCCGTCGTCCGGTCCGCGGAATTCGGCAATCGCAAGGTCAGCCCCCGCGTCCTGGCCCTGGCGAACGCGATGCACAACGCAACCTCGATCGTGACGATGGCGACGTTCCTGAGCTCGTTCATGACCTACGACGAGACGGCGACCATGCCGTCGCTGTCTGCGATCCCGACGCTGGTCCTCTGCGGCACCGCGGACCTCATGACCCCGCCTTCGCATTCGGTCGCCATGGCCGCGCAGGTCGAGTACTCGGACCTGGTCATGGTCGACGGTGCCGGGCACTCGGTCATCCTCGAGCAGCCTGCACAGGTCGCAGACGCACTCGTCCGGATGCTCACACGAGCGAGCGGCCCCGACTGTGCCGGAGCCGCTCGTCTCGCACTCGTCGCCTAGACCGTGCGCCGTCCGAGCAGGATCAGCGACCACGCGAGTGCGCCGAACGCAGCAGTGTGGAGGAGCAACCTGACGATGTTCCACCGCACCCACGCGTCGAAGAAGTCGCCACGTACACCGGCGAGGTCGGTGATCTGATTCGGATCACCGGCCGCGTCGAGTTGGTCGTTCAACGGAATGTTGAGCGCGAACGTGACGACGGTGCCGGCAATGTTGAGTACTGCTGCGGCCACAACCCAGCCGAGCACGCTGCGCATGTCCTTACCGAGAAACATCGCCGCCGCACCGATCGTGATGACCGGTGCACCCAGGAACGACAGCATGAACACCGGGTTGATGATCGCCACGTTGATCTTCTGCATCACGTCGATCATCGTTTTGTTGTCGGCTTGTCCGAGCGCGGGCATCACCGAGTTCGCGTAGCCGTAGTACAGACCCGCAAGCAATCCGCTGGTCAGCGTTGCCAAGAGCAACGCGATCGTCCGGAGCGTGTTCATGCCCTCACCCAACCCGACTCGTTGCCGGTGTCCAAGCACCCGCGGCGGCGGCGCCGCGGACGAACTCCGAGAAATCGCGCGGTGGCCGTCCGAGGGCTTGCGCGACACCGTCGGCGAGCACCGAATTGCGGCCGTCCAGCACGGTCGTGAAGAGGTAGACGAGTAACTCCACGACGTCGTCGGGGGCACCTTGCTCACGCATGCCCGCGGCGAAATCGTCCGGCGTGATCGAGACGAACTCGATGTGCCGACCGGCAGCCTGTGCGATCTCGGCGATCGCGTCGGCGAACGTCAGCAGCCGCGGTCCGGTGAGTTCGTACACCTTGCCGACATGACCGTCCTCGGTCAAGGCAGCAACGGCGACGTCGGCGATGTCGTCGGCATCGACGAACGGTTCCAGGACTCCGTCGACCGGAAGGGCAATCTCGCCGGCAAGGATCGGCTCGAGGAAGTAGGACTCGTTGAAGTTCTGCGCGAACCAGGTCGCACGGATGATCGTGCATTCGAGTCCCGAACCTTGCACGATCCGCTCGCATGCCTCGGCGTCTTCCTCGCCGCGACCCGCGAGCAGGACGAGTCGCCGCAAACCGCTAGCGGCAGCGAGAGCCGTGAACGCCGTCATCGCGTCGATGGAACCCGGCGCCGCGAGGTCGGGAAAGTAGGTGACGTACGCGGAGTCGACGCCGTCGAGAGCCCGCCCCCAGGTCTCGCGGTTCTCCCAGTCGAAGGGGATCGAAGAGTTGCGCGATCCTTCGCGAACCGCCACGCCCTTTGCCTGAAGCCGCTCCGCCACACGCCGGCCCGTCTTGCCTGTGCTTCCAACGACCAGAACAGTCATTTCCTTCTGCCTTTCGAGTGTCTTTGTTTTCCGGTGACACCAGTACAGTCGGAATTTGCTGGACGATCCATCGCTGAAACGCTTCATTTCATGTTCGATCGTCTAGCCTCTTCACATGGACGTTCTCGCCAGCCTGCTCGAGGGCCCCCGGGCCCGCGGCGCGTTCTTGATGCGTTCGATTCTCGATCCGCCGTGGTCGATCCGGATTCAGGACGAGGCGCCCCTCACCGTGCTGGTAGCGCTTCGCGGCCACGCCTGGGTAGTGCCCGATATCGGCGAACCCACGAAGTTGGTTGCCGGTGACATCGCAATCTTCCGCGGGCCAGACGCTTACACGGTTGCAGACGACCCGGACACCGCTCCCGATGTGATCCTGCATCCGGGCCAGGTCACGACGACCCCCGACGGCGAAGTGCTCTGCGAGACACTCAACCTCGGCGTCCGCAGCTGGGGAACCAATCCCGACGGCGCTGCCATGTTCATCACCGGCACCTACGAGGTGGCCGGTGCGGTGAGTTCACGTCTGCTGCGCGCCCTTCCGCCGCTGATCGTGCTGCACGAAGGACAGGTGAGCGGTCCGCTGCCGGCGCTGCTCGAAAGCGAAGTGGTCAAGGACGATCCCGCACAGGGCGTCGTACTCGACCGCCTGTTGGACCTCCTGCTGATTGCCGCGCTTCGCGCGTGGTTCTCCCGCGACGACGCGCCCGGCTGGTACCACGCATACGCGGACCCGTTGGTAGGCAAAGCCATTCGACTCATGGAGAACAACCCGACGCAGCAATGGACGGTCGCGGGCCTCGCAGCACAGGTCGGCGTCTCGCGCGCCGCGCTGGCGAAGCGCTTCACCGAGCTCGTCGGCGAACCACCCATGGCTTTCCTCACCGAATGGCGGCTGGCACTCGCAGCCGACCTACTGCGGGAATCCGATGCACCGATCGAATCCATTGCACGACAGGTCGGCTACGGCAGCGCCTTCGCATTGAGCACAGCATTCAAACGGGAGCACGGCGTGAGCCCACGCGAACACCGACTCGGTGCGTGAACCCTAGAGGTCCCGTTCGTTGATGACTCCGCTCTGCAGCGCCAATTCGGCGAGCCGCACGCGCTTCTGATTCTGCGGCAGATCCTCCACACCGAATTTCGCGAACAGCGCCCGCAAATGCGTCTTGATCGCGTCGACACTGAGGAACAACTCGCCGGCAATTTGCTGATTCGATGCCGGACTCGCGAATGCGGCGCTGTGCTTGTACGGGCGGCACAATGCAATCAACACCGAACGCTGCGTTTCTGTGAGCGAACGAAGCGTCGGCACGGCATTGGACGAAACTCGTGTCACATCGTCGAATCCGGCTCCGAATTCGTGGAATGTGAGCAGCGCGCCCCCAATGCGGATTCGATCGCCTGCCCGCAATCTACGACGGCCCGCGAGTCGTTCACCGTTGACGAACGTGCCGTTGCGTGAAAGCCCGTCGTCGACGATCGTCCAGTTCGTCCCGATCCATTCGATCGCAGCGTGCAGACGCGACACCTCGTCGTCCCATGTCAACGAAACATCCGCCTGCGGCGATCGCCCGACCGTCACACGCGGCGCGTCGGGTGAAAGAACAATCTCCTGCTGCCGCCCCTGCTCGTCTGCAAATCGCAGGCACGGCCCATCAAGTACAGACACATCGACCTCTCTTGTCGGGGTCAATCGTGCCGTGTACCAGCTATAACAGCAAATAGTCAGACTTCGTGTCGCGCAGGCACTACTTCTGACGGCCGGGAACGCCGGTCCGGCCGAGGCGAAGGAGCACCATTCCGAGGCTCACACCGTCCCGTCCGAGATGCTTTTCGAAGGTGCGCAGAACGTCCATTTCGGCGTGCCGGGTTGCCTGCGGGAGGCCGACGCCGACGCGTGCCTTACCTGCACGGCGGGTGATTTCCACGCGGCGGCGGACGTTGTCGAGGATCTCTGCGTCGAGGCGATCGATCTCTGCGCGCAGCCGGGCAAGGTCGTCATCGTTGACGTCGTCGCCAGCGGCGGCGTTTGCGGTGAGCGGGGCTTGCAGTGCGACTGGCATTTCGATTTCTCCTCGGTGGATTGCCTTTCCTGACACAACTGATCCTTGTTGGCCCCGGCGTAATGAACTAGGCACCCCAGGGGGAGTAAATACTCACCCCCACGCAACCCCTTTACCAGCCACAATAGAAACGTCGCTTCATGTCGTAAGGCCATCTTCGAAAGGCGATACGCTGACTGTCCGCCGCTCGAGAGGTGTCTGGGATGAGTGATTCACACCCTTCGACACTGGGTCTGTCGGTCGAGATGGCCGCGGCGGGTTTCGAGGGCGCCACCGAGGTCGGACGGGGTGGTTTCGGCGTCGTCTACAAGTGCTGGCAGCCAGCACTCGGGCGCACGGTAGCGATCAAAGTGCTTTCCTCGGACCTGGATCGGGAGAACCGGGAACGGTTCCTGCGTGAGGGCTATGCGATGGGCCGGCTGTCCGGCCACCCCAACATCGTCAACATCCTGCAGGTCGGCGTCACGTCGTCCGGTCGGCCGTTCATCGTGATGCCGTACCTCGCGAAAGACTCACTCGCAAGCCGGATTCGGCGGGACGGCAACCTCGAATGGCCCGAAGCGATCCGCATCGGTGTCAAGCTCGCCGGCGCGCTGCAGGCCGCACACAGTTCGGGGACGCTGCACAGAGACGTCAAGCCGGGCAACGTCCTTGTCGGCGACTACGGCGAACCACAATTGAGCGACTTCGGTATCGCCCGCATTGCAGGCGGTTTCGAAACGACGACCGGGGCCTTCACCGGATCTCTGGCCTACACGGCACCCGAAGTGCTGAAAGGAAAGCCCCCGACGGTCGCCGCCGACATCTACGGCCTCGGCGCTACGATCTTCGCCCTGATCGCCGGGCGCGCTGCCTACGAGCGCCGCACCGACGAGGAACTGATCGCCCAGTTCATCCGCATCAGCACAACCGCGATCCCTGACCTGCGACCGAGCGGAATACCCGACGACATTTGCGCTGCCATCGAAAAAGCGATGGCGAGCGAGCCCGAAGATCGCTACGAATCCGCCGCCGAGTTCGGCAACGTGCTGCGGGAAGCCGAACGCCAGCACGGGCTCAAGGTCGAGGACATGGCGTTGCCCCCGGAACCCGAGCCCCCGACAGAGCACTATGCCCTCCGACCGGACCGCTCGTCGTCCAATCCGATCGCGGTGGCGTCGGGTCCGTACGGTCGGCATGCGGCGGCAACCTCGGGTCCGGGCCAATGGCCGCAGCATGTGCAGTACTCACCGTCCGATTCCAGTCCGCGCCCGGTCCAGCGAGATACGCGCAATCGCAAAGGACTCGTCATCGGAGCGCTCGCTATCGCGGCTCTGCTGGTGCTTGCGGGCGTCGGCGGTCTGGTTCTGCTTCGCGACAACGGAACCCACCCGCGCGCTCTTCCCGCAGCAGATCCGTCGACGCCGACCCTGCCCGAAGTAGCGGACTGGCGGCAGCTCGACGACGCACCGATCGCCCGCCAGCAGTCGGCGACAACCGTCTCTTCGGGGGTCGTCTGGGTCTTCGGCGGGCTCGACAACGAGGGCTCGACGCCCATCGTCGAGGGCTACGATCCTGCGCTGGACACCTGGAAATCCGGCCCGGACCTGCCGCTCGCGCTCAACCACCCGATGGCCGTCGAATACCGCGGTGAACTCGTCGTCCTCGGCGGTTGGGAACCCGAGGGCGCAAACCTCACCGGCAAGACATCCGACCGTGTGCTGGCGCTGCGCAACGGCGTCTGGGTCGACCTCGCGAAGCTGCCCGAGCCGCGTGCGGCGGGAGCAGCGGTCGTCATCGATGACAAGATCGTCGTACTCGGCGGCCAGAACCAGGACAAGCAGCTGTCGGTCTCGGCCGACGTTTTCGACGGCACCACATGGACAACCGTGCCCGGGATGCCGACCCCGCGTGAGCACGTCGCCGCCGCCACCGACGGCAAGTTCGTCTACGCGGTCGGCGGCCGCGATTTGTCCGCCGACAAGAACACCGCTGCGCTGGAAGCATTCGACCTGACGACGAACGCCTGGACCGTCCTGCCACCCATGCCGACCGCGCGCGGCGGCCTCGGTGCGGCGTATGCGGACGGCCGGATCGTGACTGTCGGCGGCGAGGAGCCCACGCGCGTGCTCGGCACTGCCGAGGCCTACGACATCGCCAGCCGCACCTGGAGCGAATTGCCGCCGTTGCACACCCCGAGGCACGGACTTTCCGTCGCGGCGGTCGGCAACTGGATCTACGCCTTCGGCGGCGCGACCCGGCCGACGCACGCCGAATCGACCGCCACCGCGGAGGCACTCGCTTTACCGGCGCGTTTACCGCAGCCTGCGGCGGATTGGCGGCCGCTCAAGGACGCCCGGATTGCCCGGCAGCAATCGGCGACCACGATGGCCGACGGCACAATCTGGGTCTTCGGCGGCCTCGACAACGCCGGTTCGACATCGAAGGTCCAGGGCTACGACCCGGCGATCGACACCTGGAAATCGGGTCCTGATCTGCCTTCCGCCCTTAATCATCCGATGGCCGTCGAGTACAGGGGCGAGTTGATCGTGATCGGTGGCTGGGAGCCGGAGGGCCCGAATCTCACAGCCAAGACATCCGACCGCGTGCTCGCGCTCCGCAACGGGGCGTGGGTGGATTTACCGAGGCTGCCGGAGCCTCGCGCCGCAGGTGCTGCGGCTGTCGTCGACGAGAAGATCGTCGTGATGGGCGGACAGAACAACGGCGAACTCTCGACGACGACCGTCATTTTCGACGGAACCGCGTGGCGCACGTCCGCCGGCCTTGCCAGTCCACGGGAACATCTTGCGGCCACGGCCGACGGTACGTTCGTATACGCGCTGGGTGGCCGCGATCTGTCTGCCGACAAGAACTCTGCAGCTGTGGAGCGGTTCGACGCGGCGACATCGACCTGGACGACGTTGGCCGACATGCCAACTGCGCGCGGCGGCCTGGGAGCGGTGTATCTGGATGGCCGCATAGTTGCGGTAGGTGGCGAGGAACCTACGCGAGTCCTCGACACTGTGGAGGCCTTCGACGTCGGTACGGGAACGTGGGCAGCGTTCCCGTCGTTGCGCACTGCCAGGCATGGCCTGGCAGTGGCGGCGGTGGGAAATACCGTTTACGCGATCGGTGGTGCGACTAAACCGACCCACGCACAATCGACAGCAGTGAGCGAAGCGCTCGATTTCTCGTAGGCGGGGCTGTTACTTCTTTGCCTTGTTGTAAGCCTCGGTGATTTCCGCAGAGATCCGACCACGCGCGGATACCTTATGTCCGTTTCGGCGGGCCCACTCGCGAATTGCGGCGCTTTGTTCACGATCGACAGAGACGCGCGCCTTTGTGCCGGCAACCACAATTGCAGGCTTGGCCGCACGCCGGCGACCGCTCACCTTGCGAGCACTCGAAACCCAGATCTCGAGCTGCGAGCGCAGTTTTTCGGCGTTCTTCGCCGAGAGGTCGATCTCGTACGAAACACCGTCGATACCAAACTCTACGGTCTCGTCGGCAGGCGCCTCCCCATCCACATCGTCGATGAGAGTGACAGTGACCTTCTTAGCCATGTGTTTGCTTTCCTCTCGAATGGAGTGGCCTCTTTAACATCGACCCACTACTCGCCGCCAAGCGTACCCCAATAAGTGATTTTTCAATATAAAGGAAATACCGGAAGAATGGCGCCCCGATCAGCGTGTGAACGGGCGCACAATTGGGAACAAGATGGTTTCCCTGATTCCAAGTCCGGTTAGGGCCATCAACAATCTATCGATTCCCATCCCAGTGCCAGTTGTCGGTGGCATACCGTACTCCATTGCCGCCAAAAAGTCTTCATCCAGCACCATCGCTTCGTCGTCACCGGCCGATGCGAGCCGAGCCTGATCGACGAAACGCTCACGCTGAACAACGGGATCGACCAATTCCGAATAGCCAGTTGCCAATTCGAATCCACGCACGTATAAGTCCCACTTCTCCGTCACGCCCGGCTTCGAACGATGCTGGCGTGTCAACGGTGAAGTCTCCACTGGGAAATCACGCACAAAAGTCGGCGCTACGAGCTTCTCGCCGTACTGGTGCTCCCACAGTTCTTCGACCAGCTTGCCGTGACCGTAGCCCTTGCCAGGCGGAATCTCGAGACCGACCTTGTCCGCCAGCTCGAGCAATTCTGCGACTGATGTCTCCGGCGTGACCTGCACCCCGAGACATTCCGACAGAGATGGATACATCTCGACGGTCGTCCACTCGCCGGAGAGATCGTATTCGGTGCCGTCCGCGAGCGTGACCACCTGAGTGCCCAACGCCTCTTGCGCGACCTCTTGTACCAATTCGCGGGTCATCTTGGCCGAATCGTCGTAGGTGCCGTAGGCCTCGTACGTTTCGAGCATTGCAAATTCCGGCGAATGCGTCGCGTCGGAACCTTCGTTTCGGAAGTTCCTATTGATCTCGAAGACCTTCTCGATGCCGCCGACAACACACCGCTTGAGAAACAGCTCCGGTGCGATACGAAGGAACAAGTCGATGTCGAGCGCGTTCGAATGAGTTACGAACGGTCGCGCGGCCGCACCGCCGTGCAAGGTTTGCAGCATCGGAGTCTCAACCTCGAGAAAACCTCGAGACTCGAGCGCATTTCGCAATGCACGGACAACGGCAATGCGCTTGCGTGCCATTTCCCGGGCATCGGGCCGCACGATGAGATCGACATAGCGCTGCCGCACGCGCGATTCCTCGTTCATCTCCTTGTGCGCAACAGGAAGTGGCCGCAACGATTTCGCAGCCATCTCCCAAGAGTCCGCGAGAACGCTCAATTCCCCGCGGCGCGAACTGATCACTTCGCCGTATACATAGACAAAGTCACCGAGATCGACATCGGATTTCCACGCGGCCAACGATTCTGCGCCCACGTTCGCAAGGCTCAGCATCGCCTGAAGTTGCGTCCCGTCGCCTTCCTGGAGGGTCGCAAAACACAGCTTCCCAGTGTTCCGGAAGAAAATCACGCGCCCCGCCACGCCGACTTTTTCACCGGTCTGGGTATCGGCAACCAGTTCGGGATACTTCGCCCTCACCTGCGCCAGCGTGTGCGTTCGGCCCACCGACACCGGATAGGCCTCACGGCCCTGCTCCAGTAGGCGGTCCCGCTTGCCCCGCCGGATTCGAATCTGCTCGTTGTCTGCCGCGGCATCTTCCGGCGTCAGCCCGGTCGCACCAGTTACATCAGCCGTCGCTTCACTCACGACCGTCAAGCCTATCGTTAGCTACCCACGGCTCCATCGGGCGGTTTGCTCGGCCCAGGTAGGCGCGCTTCCAGGCAGCGGATCGTGCCCGTCGGCTCGCAACCCGTCGACAATTATCGCAAGCTGCCGCATGCGTAGTTCGGCAGTGCGCGCGGGTCCGCCCAGAGTGCTCTTCGCGATCAACTCCAGTAGGTAGCTCACATCCAGGAAAGTGACACCGGCACGTAATTTGCCTGTGGCAGAGACCTTTTCGAAGAGCGCGACGCCAAGCTCCCGCATTCGCTCGGCCTTGGCGGCATGCTCGGCCGTCGGGACGAACGTGCCGGCAAGTCGGACCGTCAGCGAGTGCGTATCGGCTTCGACGATCCGTTCCAGGAATTCCACATAGGCCGGCCACGGCTCGAGTTCACTCGCCAACGCGCGCTCGACCTCCTCGAGGTACACGTCCTGCCCGTGCGCGCACAGCGTGCCGAGGAGGTCTTCCTTATTCTTGTAGCGGTTGTACAGAGCGCCGATCCCGACGCCGGCACGCTTGGCCACGGCAGAGATGGGCGCGGTGGGATCGGCAACGAAGACCTCGCGCGCGGCGTCCAGAATCACGGCGTCGTTGCGCTGCGCCTCCGCGAACCGTCCCCGCCGCAGCGGTGCAGAAGTTTCCGACATATTTGGATTGTAGACCTTGAACAGAACAATCCGTTCAGTTATTCTTGAACAGAACAGAACGTTCCGATCAAACGAGAGGCTCGCAGACATGAGCAGCACACCCAAGCTCGAGTTCCGCCCGTTCCGCGTCGAGGTCTCCGACAGCGCGATCGAGGACCTCCGGTCGCGCCTGGCGAACACCCGCTGGCCCGAGCAGCTACCGGGTGCCGAATGGGAGCGCGGCGTGCCGGTCGACTACCTGCGCGGACTGGCGAAGTACTGGGAGACCGAGTTCGATTGGCGCGCAACGGAACAGCGACTCAACGCCTACCCGCAATTCTTGACCGAGATCGACGGGCAGACGATCCATTTCCTGCATGTCGAGTCACCTGAGCCCGACGCCACTCCCCTGATCCTGCTGCACGGCTGGCCGGGCTCGGTGGTCGAGTTCCTGAACGTCATCGGGCCGCTCAGCGATCCCCGAGCGCACGGGCTGGATCCGGCCCAGGCCTACCACCTGGTCATTCCGTCGATGGCAGGCTTCGGGTTCTCCGCGCCGCTGTCGGACGCGGGTTGGGGCAGCATGCGCAACGCACAGGCATTCGCGACCCTGATGGCGGCCCTGGGCTACGAGCGGTACGGCGTCCAGGGTGGCGACTACGGCGCGTTCGTCGGCCCGGACATGGGTCGCGTTGCGCCGGAAAACGTGATCGGTGTACACGTCAATGCGGCCAGCTTCGGGTTCATCCCGCTCGGTCCGGTGTCGGACGAGGAGCAGGCGACTATGTCCGAGGTCGAGCTGACCCGGCTGGGTCGGTTGGGCGGCTGGAACGAGGAGATGACCGGCTACTTCAAGGTCCAGAGCACCCGGCCCCAGACGGTCGGGTACGGCCTGCACGACTCCCCGGTCGGGCAGCTGGCGTGGATCGTCGAGAAATTCAAGGAGTGGACCAACTCGGCCAAAGACCTTCCCGAGGACGCGGTTCCGCGCGAAGAGTTGCTGGCCGACGTCTCGATCTACTGGTTCACGGGCACAGCGGTTTCGTCGGCCAACATGTACTACGAGAGCACGCACGGCGGGGCCTGGCCCACCCCTTCACAGGTGCCGACAGGTGTGGCGGTGTTCGCGGAGGATGTGGCGATCCGCCGCTACGCCGAGCAGTTGTACAACGTGGTGCACTGGTCCGACATCGACGAGGGCGGGCACTTCGCGGCCCTGGAAACCCCGGACCTACTGGTCGCCGACGTGCGCAAGTTCTTCGCCGGCCTGAGCTGAATCACGGCTGGGCGGGGATGAATTGGACGCGAGATCGAAATCGCGATTCTCGCGTCACTGAGCGGAACTCGTCGAGTGCACGGTTTTACTGGCGGATTTTCTAGATTCGGCCAGGAAAACTATGCACTCGACGGCCGCTCGACTGAGCCAATTGCAATCCGTCGCACCCCTTTTCGGGGCGGCCTCGGCGTGTCGCTCGGCAAGTCGGGGTGCGACTGCCGAGTCGGGGTGCGGCTGCGCGGGCCTTCGGCGTGTCGCCACGCGCTACAGGGCCCACCCAGCGATCCATTCACTCAGTGCGCGGCTGCAACTTCGGAGAGTTGGGAGAAGTGCTTCTTCCCGATGGCGACGTTGAGGAGCCCTGCGGCCTGCAGGGCTTTGTAGCCGCCGACGAGGTCGGTGGAGCGGTGCAGGCCCAGTTGTTTGAGCGCTGCGGCTGCGAGGCTGGAGGTGTAGCCCTCGGAGCAGACGATGATCCACTCGACTTCGTGGTCGACGGCGAGGGCGATGCGTGCCGAACTTGTTGGATCGCAACGCCATTCGAGGTGGTTTCGCTCGATGGCCAGCGCACCGGGCAGGACACCTTCGCGCTGGCGCTGGGCCTGCGGCCGAATGTCGACGAGGATTGCGCCTCGCGCAACGGCGTCGGGCAGTTGGAACGCGTACAGCCGATCGAGGGTTGCGCGGGCGTCGGCGAGCATCTGGTCGATGGTGGTCATCGCGGGTCCCCTTCGGGCTGGTCGGTGAGCTCGGTGCGGGTACGGCGCAGGGACGATTCTTTGGTGACTTCGTAGTAGGACATCGCTGTCAGCGGCGGCGAGTAGGCGTGGACGCTGAGGGTGGGTTCTGCCGGTTCGGAAGGCCGGTCAGGTGCTCGCATAACGTCGTGCACCCAGCCGATCGGGAAGGACGCCTGGTCTCCGGCGGAGAGTGTGCGCAGCCGCAATTCGGCACCGGTCCAACGGTATTCGGCGAGCGCGCCGCTGAGGACGGTCAGCGCACCGAGTGAGCCGGCGTGGTCGTGCAACTCTGTCGATTTGTCGGGCACCCAGCTGATCAGCCACACGTCGACGTCGTCGTCGGAGCTGAGCCGGACGGCCCACCGGTTGTCTACCGGCCACGTTCCGTCGGATGGGAGGAGATGGTCGTAGAGGCCGTTGAGGACGTCGACCGCACCTTGATCGGTTATGCGGAGGAGGTCAGCGGGCCGCAGTCTGGTCGGCAGAACCGACGACACCGGGCGATATGGGAGTACGGCAGAAGAAGCAGAATGCACAGCAAGCATGAGAGAGATCTCCGCAGCAGAGTTGGATGGTCAAGGCAGACCTCAGCCTCGACAACACTCCTGAGCACTCATGCGGATAGACACGCTTGCAAGCATAGCTTGTATCAGCCGAGACGCAAACGGCCCTTCGCGAGATTTCGCTCATACACGAGCCGCAGACCTTCGAGGGTGAGGTCGGGTTCGTGGTGGGAGATCGTTTCCGATTCCGGCATGATCAGCCCTGCGCTGTCGCCGGTTGCGATGACGACGACGTCGTCACCGGAAAACGCTTCGAGTTCGTCGCGCACCCGGTTGACCAGGCCGTCCACCATTCCGGCAAACCCGAACACAGCACCGGACTGCATGCATTCGACAGTGTTCTTACCGACGACCGAACGCGGGCGCGTCAGTTCGACCTTGCGTAACGCGGCAGCCTGCGAGGCCATCGCGTCCATGGAAATCTCGACGCCGGGTCCGATGACTCCGCCGAGGAACTCGCCGCGCTCGGATACGACGTCTACGCAGGTGGACGTGCCGAAGTCGACGACGATCGCGGGAGCCTTGTAGAAATGGTGCGCCGCAAGACTGTTCACGATCCGGTCCGCGCCGACCTCTTTCGGGTTGTCGACGAGCAGCGGAACTCCTGTGCGCACACCGGGTTCCACGACGACGTGCGGAACCTCGGCCCAGTACCTGCCCAGCATCACCCGTAATTCGCGCAGCACCGAGGGCACGGTGGAAAGCGCTGATACACCGGTGATTTGGTCCGCATTCGAGCCGACCAGGCCACGCAGGGTCAACGCCAATTCGTCGGCAGTCATGCGCGGATCGGTGTGCATTCGCCAGTCGCGCACCAGCTTCGAGTGAGAGCCGCTGCCGGTGAACAGTCCGAGGACGATGTTCGTGTTCCGAACATCGATCGTGAGCAACACTGGGTGCCTGCTAGACGACGGAAAGCTTGCGGGGCGTGATGAGTCCGGAACCTTCGGGCGCGTACGCCGGGTCCGAGCCCAACTCGACGGGCTTGTTCGCCTCGTCGACGAACACGACGCGCGGCTTGTAGTCGCGACACTCCTGCTCGTTCATGACGCCATAGGCGATGAGGATGACGAGGTCGCCAGGATTCACGAGATGTGCTGCGGCGCCGTTGATTCCGATGACACCCGAGCCCGGCTCGCCGGTGATGACGTAGGTCTCGAGGCGCGCGCCGTTGGTGATGTCGACGATGCAGACCTGCTCGCCCTCGATGAGGTCGGCGGCCTCCATCAGCTCACGGTCGACCGTCACCGAACCGACGTAGTGCAGGTCGGCGTGCGTGACAGTCGCGCGATGGATCTTCGATTTCATCATGGTCCGGAACATCTTTGGCCCTTTCCTAACGGGTCGCCGCGTCTTGTGGACGCAACGTTGTAGTTTCGTCGGAGGTCGCACCCAATGCGACTCCGACGTTGTCGATCAGCCGGGTGCTGCCGACGCGGGCGGCGATGAGCAACCGTGCGTTGCCGCCATTTTCAGGCACGGGACCGAGGTCGGCACCGCGTAGTTCGAGGTAGTCCAGGTCGAGTCCGGATACGTCGGCCAGCACGCTGCGTGCGGCCTTCAGTACTTCGTCGGCACCGAGCGGCCCGTAGTGTGCGCCGGCAAGCAGAGCCGCGAACAGCGTTGCCGCAGTTTCGCGTTCCTGCTCGTCGAGGTACCGATTGCGCGACGACTTCGCGAGGCCGTCGGGTTCCCGAACTGTCTGGACCCCCATGATCTTCACGTCGAAATTGAGGTCGCGCACCATCTGGCGGATCAGCGCAAGCTGCTGGTAATCCTTCTCGCCGAAGAACGCCGTTGTCGGAACCGCAATCTGCAGGAGCTTCGCGACGACGGTCAGCATCCCGGCGAAATGCGTCGGCCTGCTTGCGCCTTCGAGTTCGGCGCCCAGCGGGCCCGCGTGGACGGTCGTTCGCTGACCGTCCGGGTACATGTCGGCGACCGTCGGCGCGAACACCAACTCCACACCCTCGGCACGCAACAACTCGACGTCGGCATCCAGTGTCCGCGGGTAGGCGTCGAGATCCTCGTTTGCGCCGAACTGCAGCGGGTTCACGAAGATCGACACGATGACGGCTTGATGGTTGCGGCGCGCGCGACGCACGATCTCGAGGTGGCCGTCGTGCAACGCGCCCATCGTTGGTACAAGCGCAACCGACCGGCCGACGCCGCGCAGCGCTTTCGACACCGAGTTCAAGACCGCCGGGTCGTGGTGCACCGTCAGTTCGCCGGGCTTGAACGCCCCGCGCATGTCTTTCATACGACCTATGTCCATGGGCCCTCCAACAATTCGATGAGTGCAGGCCTGGCTCCCGCGCGCTGCGCGGAACGCAGCGAAAGCGCGCGATACCCGGCCGCTATCCGGGGGTCGACCTCGTTCAGCACAGCCAGGTGAGCTGCCACGGCATCGACGTCACCCCGCGCGACCGGACCGGTCAGTGCAGACGGCCCGCGACGAAGCGCGTTGTCCAGTGCTGCTGACAGCAGCGGCTCGAGCATGCGTTCCGCGATGCCACCCGGCTGGTCGTCGACGTGCGGCTGGCCGATCAGCTCTTGGCCGGCCAACGCCTCGCGCAATGCTGCAACGGCATCGACAACGAGGGTGACGAGGTGATTGCTGCCGTGCGCGAGCGCGGCGTGATAGAGCGTCCGGTTCTGTTCTTCGACGCGAATCGGCTCGCCGCCGATCTCTATGACGAGGGCCTGTGCAATCGCATAGCCGATCTCGTCGGCGGCGGTCACTCCGAAGCAGGCATTCGCGAGGCGCTTCGTGTCTTCGTCGTGCCCGGTGAAAGTCATTGCGGGATGAATAGCGAGCGGCGTCGCGCCTATCGCGGTCAGCGGCGCGAGGATCCCTATGCCGTTGGCGCCGGAGGTATGAGCAACGAGTGTGCCGGGGCGCACCGCACCCGTCGATGCGAGGCCGTTGACGATCGACGCCAGCTCAGCGTCGGGAACAGCGAGAACGAGCAGTTCGCTGCGTGCGGCGACGGCGTCGACCGGAAGAATCTCGGACTCGGGAAGACGCGTGTGTGCACGACGTACAGAAGCCTCGGATACTGCCGAAACACCGAATACGACGTGACCGACCCGCTCCAAAGCGGCACCGATGGCGGTACCGACGCGTCCCGCCGAGACGATTCCTACCGTCAGTCGCGCGGGCGCTGGTCCACCAGAAAACCCCTGTGAGGGCAACCCTGTGGAGGTCAACACTGTCCTCTCGTTCGTTCCAGTCCCGCTGTGCGGGTACCAGACGTCCTGGGACAAGAATATCGGTTGGGTTCAGTGCGATCTATGGCGGAGCGGGGTGATAGCGCTCACTCACCGGCCGTGTGCGCCGGCGTCCGCCTCGGATTCGGACTTCAAGTTCGCGAGAATCTGGGCGACCGACATGCCCTGAGAATGGGACCCGTCAGCGCCCTCGATCGTTGTACCCGCGCGTCGGCGGCGACGCGGTTCGGGCAGCTCAGGCTCGATGTCACTGGGTTCGTCCTCGTCCGGTGCCGCTTCTTCGGGTGCCGCGTCCGAAATGACCGGCAGAATCTCGGTCACCGGTTCGGGCCGTGGTTCCGGCTTGGGTTCGGGCTTCGGCTCAGGTTCCGGCTGCGCGGCCGACGGCGGGACGATCGGTTCGAGAATGATCGACGTCTCAGCGGTGACCGGTTCGTCGTAGGGTGTCGCGAAGCGCGGCCGATGAAGATTGTCGGTCGCGTACGCGGGCAACGGGGTCGGGCCCTGCGATGCGCCGATCTCGCCGATCCTGGTCGAATCCGCGCGTAGCGCAATTCGATCGACGGGTAGCTGTCCGTCGAACAACACCTGCAGGTTCGCACGCAGCGCGACCAGCTCTGCACGAAGGCCGGCGAGTTCTTCGGCATCCGCGCGGACCTCGTGCCGGACGCGCGCTTCTACGCTCAGTTCGTATTCGCGTCTCGCGGAGATCTCACGCTCGAGCTGCAGTTCGTAGACCTTCTGGAGGTCGCGGGCCTTGACCTTGTCGACGGCCGACTCCCGCCGGTACTTCGTCATCGCGATCGCGCCGACGATTGCGGCCCACAGCGCGGCGACGAGACCGAGGCGAAGCAGCTGAACACTCTCACTGAAGATCAGGAAAACGCTCGAGATCACGCCGAGAACGACGAGCCCTCCGACGACTATCTCCTCCGCACTGCGGCGCCCTCGGCGCGGCTTTTTGGTGCGGACAGCAGACGTCATGAAACCCAGCCTAACCCGGCCACCCAGTGCGACTGCGGCATCCCGGGCGGCGATTCCCCGTATGGAACCTCAGTGTGCGGGTTCGTCGGGTGGCTCGTCCGGAGTTCTGCAACAGTGCTCGAGCCAGAGCGCCGCGGCCACGAGGACCACGCCCGCGATGAGGCCCACGATCGCACCCGGGCTGTCGGAAACCGCAGCTTGGAGCGTAGATCGCTGCGGGAAAACGAACAGCAGAAAGCCGAGCCACACTCCCGCGCTCGCCGAACCGACCAACGCCGATGCCTTCGCAAGAGCCACCGCTTTGGCCGCCGTCAGCGGGTGTAACTGCCGCGGTCCGAGACCAATTTCGTGATTATTGATACGCGAACGGATCATGAATGCGGCGATGAACTCGATCACTGCGACGGGGTAGAGCGACGCGCCGGCGTAGATATGCACCGGTGGCAATTGACCGTAGAAGCCGCGGACCAACAACCATGCCGCCAGCGCGGCGAACAGAAACAACGCGATGAGATCCCACACCCGCGTCGGCTTCATTCGATCGGCTTCCTGGTCAAAGTGAACGTTGTCTTCCGTACGCCGGCCCGATCCACGTCGGCGAGCTTCTGGACCAGCGTCCCTACCGGCACAGAGCCCTCCCCGACGAATAATTCGGCAGCAGGATCGGCGTCCAGCCATGGAACCAACACGAATGCCCGTTCGTGCGCGCGGGGGTGCGGCAGCGTGAGCACCGGATCAGAGCTGCGAATCCCATCGCAGTCGACGACGTCGACGTCGAGCGTTCGAGGACCCCAATGAACTTCGCGGACGCGATCGGCAGCCGCCTCCAACTCCTGCCCGAAGCGCAGCCAACCCCCGCAGTCCCTATCCGGATCTTCGGCTACGACAACGGCATTGAGAAAGTCCTGTTGATCGACGCCGCCCCACGGTGCCGTTTCGTACACGGCCGAGACGGCACTTACATTCGCACCGAGCGAGTCGAGCACCGACTGCAGATGTCCCAGCCGATCCCCCAGGTTCGAACCGATCGACAAGACGGCGCGCGTCACTGGTCCATATTCGCGTCGTCGGCGCTTCGGGTGCGCCGGGCAATGACCCGCACATCGGCAAATGTGTGCGGAATGGGCGCGCCCGGCTTGTGCACCGTGACCTCCACATCCTGGACGCGCGCGTCGGATATCACGTCCGCAGCGATTTCCGCGGCGACAGTCTCGATCAGATTGCGCGCTGGACCTGCAACGATCGCAACCGCACGGTCGGCGAGGCGGCCGTAATCGAGAGTGTCGGCAAGGTCGTCCGACGCCGCCGCCGCGGCGAAATCGACCCACAGAACGATGTCGATGACGAAGGTCTGCCCGTCGCGGCGCTCGTGCTCGAAGACGCCGTGCCGCCCGAAAACCTCGAGCCCGATCAACTCGATTCGATCAGCCATGCGGCACCGCCGCACTGGATCCGCGCCGCCACGCCTCGGTGACGGTCAGCGCATCGACCGACCCCTGGACGTCGTGAACGCGAACTCCCCAGGCGCCGTTCGCCGCAGCCAGCGCCGATACGGCGGCAGTCGCGAACTCACGACCGTCGGGTGGTCGCGCGGTGTCGCCGTCGGCGAGCAACGTGCCGAGGAACCGCTTACGCGAGGCTCCGATGAGGATCGGGAACCCCAGTGCGACCAGTTCCGGCAGCGCGGCGAGCAAAGTCCAGTTGTGTTTCGCGTTCTTGGCAAAGCCGAGGCCGGGATCGAGCACGATGTTCTCCGAGTCGACACCCGCTCCGACGGCCAGCTCGACCTGCGTCATCAATTCCGCGCACACGTTGTCGACCACGTCATCGTAGGAATCGGCCGCACCCGAATGCAGGTAACGGCCATCTGCGGGCTCGCCGCGCCAATGCATCAAAATCCACGGAACACCGGCTGCCGCAACAACTGCCGCCATGTCGGCGTCAGCACGCCCGCCGGAAACATCGTTGACGACAGCCGCACCGGCCTCGATCGCAGCAGCCGCGACAGGCGCACGCATCGTGTCGACGCTCACAGCGATGCCTTCCGCAACGAGGTCCGCGATCACGGGGGCCACCCGTGCGGCCTCGATTGCGGGATCGATGCGGACCGCACCGGGCCGGGTCGACTCGCCACCGACGTCGATGATGTCGGCACCCTGGCGATGCATCTCGATTCCGTGCGCAATTGCGGCATCGTGGTTCAGATAGCGACCACCGTCGGAGAAGGAATCCGCGGTGACATTCAGAACACCCATGACCACCAGCCGACGGCGCGGGTCCGCGCGCGGCAACGTGCTCACTTGCGCAGAATCAGGTCCAGAGCCTCGGAACGCGAGGCTGGGCTCGTCTGGAAGATGCCCCGCACAGCCGACGTCGTCGTGCTCGCGCCCGGTTTCCGGATTCCGCGCATCGCCATGCACAGATGTTCTGCCTCGACCACCACGATCGCACCGCGCGGCGACAGCTTACGCATCAACGCATCGGCAATCTGGCTGGTCAGGCGTTCCTGCACCTGTGGGCGCTTCGCGTAGAGGTCGACCACCCGTGCGATCTTCGACAGCCCGGTGACGCGGCCGGTGGTCCCAGGGATGTAGCCGACGTGGGCGACACCGTGGAACGCGACCAGATGGTGCTCGCAGGTCGAGTAGAGCGGGATGTCGCGGACGAGCACCAACTCCTGGTGCCCCTCGTCGAAGGTCGTATCGAGCACCGAATCGGGCTCGATGTACAGACCGGCGAACATCTCCCGATACGACCGCGCAACGCGCGCGGGAGTATCTATCAGACCTGGCCGGTCCGGATCCTCGCCGACCGCGATGAGCAACTCGCGCACAGCTGCTTCAGCACGCTCTTGATCGAACGGTGCGTCGGTCGCGAGAGCCGTCCGGCTCAAGGGTCCGGGAAACAACCCATCACTGTCGCTAAAGTCGATCGCCAACGACATACCTCCGAAGTTTCACAGGGGCCGTCGGCCTGACGGCAACTACGACTTGCTCACGACACCATCAACGACGCCCGTTGGGGCCTTCCCATTCCTGGTCTGGATCGCCGTAGTGGTCGGAACCACCGTGGCGAGGTCCGCCGCCGGAACGCGGGGGTGGGCTCCAAGCGCGGCGACTCGAATCCGGATCGGCCGGGCGGGCGTGCTGGCCGGCCGATTCCTGCGGCGGCCAACCCGGTGCCGACCAGCCTGCCGGAGCACCGTAGTCCGGCCGGGATCCCGGCGGCACCGTCGAGCGCGGCGGGCCCGCTGGAATCTGTGCAGGCACGTGGTAGCCGTTGGCCGGCTGGTGCTGCTGCGGCGGCACGTCCTCGACGTCCTCGTCCTCGGGAGGCCACGGATCGCCACGCTCGACGGCGAGCTCGCGCGGCGTCTTCACCGGCGGTTTGTCGGACGGCGTGCGTCCACCGAAGTCGTTGAAAGCCGTTATGCGAGGACGCTTTTCGACGTCGGTGAAGATGGCTTCGAGGTCCTTGCGGTGCAGCGTTTCACGGTCGAGCAACTCGGTGGCGAGGGAGTCGAGCACGTCGCGGTAGTCGTTGAGAATCGCCCACGCCTCGGTGTGCGCCGCCTCGATCAGATTGCGCACTTCCTCGTCGATCTCGCGCGCGATCTCGTGCGAGTAATCGGGTGCCGTACCCATCGTGCGACCGAGAAAGGGGTCGCCATGATCCGAGCCGTAGCGCACCGCGCCGAGTTTTGCGCTCATGCCGTATTCGGTCACCATCGCGCGCGCAATCTTGGTCGCCTGATCGATGTCCGACGACGCACCCGTCGTCGGCTCGTGGAAGACCAGTTCTTCGGCAGCCCTGCCACCCATGGCCATGACGAGACGGGCAATCATTTCCGATCGCGTCATCAGGCCTTTGTCGTCTTCCGGCACGGTCATCGCGTGACCGCCGGTGCGACCGCGCGCAAGGATCGTGACCTTGTAGACGGGCTCGATGTCCGGCATCGCCCACGCAGCAAGCGTGTGCCCGCCTTCGTGGTAAGCGGTGATCTTCTTTTCGTGTTCGGAGATGATCCTGCTCTTCCGACGCGGACCGCCGATGACACGGTCGACCGCTTCTTCGAGCGCCTCTCCGGTGATCAGTGACCCGTTTTCGCGAGCGGTGAGAAGCGCGGCCTCGTTGATGACGTTCGCGAGATCGGCGCCGGACATGCCGACCGTGCGCTTCGCCAGACCTTCGAGGTCCGCGCCGGCAGCAATCGGCTTGCCCTTGGAGTGCACCTTCAGGATCGCGCGTCGGCCTGCGAGGTCCGGATTGCCGACCGGTATCTGCCGGTCGAAACGGCCCGGACGCAGCAATGCCGGGTCCAGGATGTCCGGTCGGTTGGTTGCGGCAATCAGGATGACGCCGGTCCGTTCGCCGAAACCGTCCATCTCGACGAGGAGCTGGTTGAGCGTCTGCTCGCGTTCGTCGTGGCCACCACCGAGGCCGGCGCCGCGCTGGCGGCCGACCGCGTCGATCTCGTCGACGAAGATGATGCACGGACTGTTCTGTTTGGCCTGCTCGAACAGGTCGCGGACGCGCGACGCGCCGACGCCGACGAACATTTCGACGAAATCGGAGCCCGAGATCGTGAAGAACGGCACGCCTGCCTCACCGGCGACGGCACGGGCGAGCAACGTCTTACCGGTTCCAGGCGGGCCGAAGAGCAGCACGCCCTTGGGGATCTTCGCGCCGAGCGCCTGGTAGCGCGTCGGGTTCTGCAGGAAGTCTTTGATCTCGTACAGCTCTTCGACTGCCTCGTCCGCACCGGCGACGTCGGAGAACGTCGTCTTCGGCATGTCCTTGGACAGCTGCTTGGCCTTCGACTTGCCGAAGCCCATGACCCCGCCGCGGCCGCCGCCCTGCATGCGGCCCATGACCCAGATGAACAGGCCGAGCAAGATGATCATCGGGAGGGCGAATACGAGAACCGAGGTGACCCAGCTGTCCTTGGTGACGTTCGTGTCGTACTTCTCGGCCCCGGAGTTCTCGACCTTCTGGAAGATCTCGTCGGAGGTTCCCGTCGGGTACTTCGCGATGATCTGCTTGTCGCCGTCGGTTGCGTCGGTGCCGTTCTTCAGCGTGAGGCGCAACTGCTGTTCGCGGTCGTCGATCTGAACCTTTTCGACGTTCTTGTCCTGCAGCTGAGTCAGGGCAACCGACGTATCGACGTTCTTCCAGTCGCGTGTGTCGTTGCTGAAGTAATTGAACGCAAAGATCACCAGCAGGATGCCGGCAACGATGGCCAGGTTGCGAAAAACAGACTTGCGGTTCATACAGCGTCGGCCGCGATGGCCAGTCCTTTCGGTGACTCGGTCCTTCGAGACTGAGGTCCTTCGAGTGCTTCGTCTTCCCGCCGGACAAACCAGGTTACCGCGCGGGCGTTTATCGCAGATAGCTGGCAGCCGTGCGACGGAACTGACGACTTAATGGGACAACGCCGACATCGGCGGTGAGGTTCCCGGACGCGCGGGCCCGCGATGAGTGCTGCTTCGGGAGAATTTCGAAGAATATTGTGGCGGTGATGTCGAGAACGGTCCGGCGCCTCCGTCCCAGGGGCAGATACGGCCACAGCGGCCGTGCAATCGAGAGGAGATCCACCATGGCGAAGTACCTGCTTCTCAAGCACTACCGCGGCGCACCCGAGCCGGTGAATGCAGCTCCGATGGACCAGTGGACCCCGCAGGAGGTCGAAGCCCATGTCCAGTACATGTCGGACTTCGCGGCCAAGCTCGAAAACACGGGCGAGTTCGTAGAAAGCAAGGCGCTCTCGGCGGAAGGCACGTTCGTCCGCTTCGACGGCGCAGGCAGGCCGCCGGTCACCGACGGGCCGTTCGCGGAGACCAAGGACCTGATCGCGGGCTGGATGGTGATCGACGTCGACACCTACGAGCGCGCGCTCGAGCTCGCCGGCGAGCTGTCGGCCGCGCCGGGCGCCGGCGGCAAGCCGATCCACGAGTGGCTCGAGATCCGCCCGTTCATGGGGGCAGCGCCGACCGACACCGAGTGGTCAGGTCATTGCGTATCCAACACATAGTCAGAGGAGCGGCCGGGCCGGATCTGGAATGGACGAATTGCTGCTACGGGAGCTGACTCCCGCCGTGATCGGTGTCCTCGTGCATCGCGGTGTCGACTTCGCGACTGCCGAGGACGCCGTGCAGGAAGCGCTCATCCAAGCCGCGCTGACCTGGCCGGACGAGCAGCCCGCCAACCCGAAGGGCTGGCTGGTCACGGTCGCCTGGCGCAAGTTCGTCGACACCCACCGCTCGGAGGCTGCCCGGCGCGACCGCGAACAGCGGGCCGAGGCCGAACCGCCGCAGGGGCCGACGGAGGCAGCCGACGACACGTTGCAGCTCTTCTTCCTGTGCGCGCATCCATCGCTGACCCCGGCGTCCGCGGTTGCTCTCACATTGCGCGCCGTCGGCGGCTTGACCACACGCCAGATTGCGGAGGCCTATCTCGTGCCGGAGGCAACGATGGCGCAGCGGATCAGCCGCGCCAAACGCACGGTTCGTGACGTGCGGTTCGAGGAGCGCGGCGACCTCGCGACCGTGCTGCGCGTGCTCTACCTGGTGTTCAACGAGGGCTACACCGGTGACGTCGACCTCGCGGCCGAGGCGATCCGGCTCACCCGGCAACTGGCGTCGATGACCGCTGACGAAGAGACAGCGGGGCTGCTCGCGCTGATGTTGCTGCACCACGCGCGCCGATCCGCGCGGACCAACCACGACGGCACTCTGATTCCCCTCGCCGAGCAGGACCGCACTCTCTGGGACACCTCGCTCATCGCGGAGGGCGTCGCGATACTGCAGGCAGCGCTCGCTCGCGACCGGCTCGGCGAGTTCCAGGCACAGGCCGCAATCGCCGCTTTGCATGCCGACGCGCAGCGCGCCGAGGAGACCGACTGGGTGCAGATCGTCGGCTGGTACGACGAGCTGCACCGGCGCAACGACAGCCCTGTCGTGCAGCTCAATCGGGCCATTGCGATCGGCGAGGCAGACGGCCCAGCGGCCGGTCTCGCGGCGTTGGCGACCGTGGATCCCGGCGTGCCGCGCCACACCGCCGCCGCCGCGTACCTGCACGAGAGGGCAGGCGACACAGCCGTCGCTGCGCGGTTGTATGCCGAGGCCGCCGAGGCCGCCCAGAACCTCGCCGAGCGGCATCACCTCACGCTGCAGGCAGCGCGGATCGGTCAGGCGCTGCGCGACCACACGAAATCCTGAGGCCCTCCAGCTCCCCGGCCGCCGGGCGCGGCCGGGCTAGGATTCCGACATGGTCCCAGTTGGGGGGACGCAACAGGTCGCAACTATCGGCGCCACGGCAGCGACACCGGGCGACGGCGCACCGGCGCGGACCGTGCTCGCTGACGTCGTCGAGAAATTTGCTGCTGCCTGGAGCGCGGCGGACGACCCGCCGGACCTTGTTGCTTACCTGCCGGAATCGCCGGTCGTGCGGCGCGCGGCGATGGTCGAGCTGATCAAGATCGATCTGGAGCACCGCTGGACAGGCGGCCACGAGACCAAGCGCCTGACGCAGTACTGCGACGAACTGCCCGAGCTACGCCTCTGGCCACTGCCGCCCGACCTGATCTACGAGGAGTTTCAGGTCCGCCGCCGGACCGGTCACGATGTCGACGCGGCCGAATACACAGCCCAATACCCCGAGCAGGCGGAAGAACTTTCGTCGATTCTCACCACCGACGAGCACGAGGGAACACTCGTCGCGCACTCGGGCAAACCGATTGCGCTCGATGATGTGGATGTGGGTCAGCGCGTCAACGACTTCGACCTGATGATGAACCTCGGCCGCGGCGCGTTCGCGAAAGTCTTTCTGGCCCGGCAACGTTCGATGCAGCGTCTGGTTGCCGTGAAGATCTCGCAGGATCATGGAACGGAGCCGCAGACGCTCGCGCAACTCGATCACGATTACATCGTCCGGGTCTTCGATCAGCGCGTTCTCGAGGGCCGCAAGCTCCGGCTGCTCTATATGCAGTATGTCCCCGGCGGCACTCTGCTCAATCTGCTCAAGCGCGCAGTGGACACGCCGGCAACGGACCGCTCCGGCCAACTGGTTCTCGACGTCATCGACGCCGGTCTCGCGGACAAGGGCGAGATTCGCCCCAGCGAGTCCGGTGTGCGTGCCGAACTCGCCCGTCTCTCGTGGCCGGAAACCGTTGCGTGGCTGGGCCGTCGACTCGCGGACGCACTCGACTACGCCGGGCGCCAAGGGGTTCTGCATCGCGACGTCAAACCGGCGAACGTCTTGCTCACCGCCGAGGGCATTCCGAAGCTTGCCGATTTCAACATCAGCTTCAGCGGCAACATCTCCGGGTCGAGTCCGGTCGCTTACTTCGGTGGGTCGCTCGCTTATATGTCACCCGAACAACTTTCGGTCCTGCACCCCGACAGCGCGGTGAACGCCGAGGATCTCGACACCCGCAGTGACCTGTATTCACTTGCCGTCGTGCTGTGGGAATTGCTCACCGGAAGAAAGCCGTTCGACGACGCCGGTGCCACAGACGCGGGTGACCGCACAACGCTGGATGCGATGTTGCAACGCCGCCGTGCCGGCGACCAGCCCGTCGAAGACGAACTGCCCGCCGACTGCCCGACCGCACTGCGACGAGTGCTGCTCAAAGCACTCTCCCCAGACCCTGCCGATCGGTGGGCGAGCGGTGGGGAGATGGCCCAGCAACTCGACGTGTGCCTCGATGCGCATGCCCGCGATCTCGTCGATCCACCCCCAGAGAGCTGGCGACTTCGGGTGCGGCCCTTCGTGCATCCGATCATGTTCCTTGCGATCGCCGTGCCGAATGCCCTCGCAATTCTCTACAGCTATCACCACAACAAGACGCTGATCATCGACAAGCTCGACGCTTCGGCCCAGCACAGCTTCGAGCTACTCACCGTGATCACCTATGCGGTGGCCTTCCCGCTCGGGTTCGCCATGACGACCTACGCGGTCAACTATCTGTTCTGGGTTTCGCGCGGACTTCGGCACGGCAAGAGTTACGACGCCACCGCGCTCGCCCGTGCCAGGCGCGATTCGCTGTTGCTCGGGCAACGCTGCGCCACAATGTGTTTCGGGTTGTGGGTGGTGGCAGGCATAGGCGTTCCGCTTACGCTGCAACTTTCCGGGTCCGAGATCTCCTTCGGAACCTACGTTCATTTCATCGCGGCGCAGTTGGTTTGTGGCGCGATCGCACTCGCCTACCCGTTCTTCCTGGTCAATTTCTTCGCGGTTCGCTGCCTGTATCCGATCTTCTTGCCGCACGGCGAGATCAGCCGAGACGACGTGGTTGCGCTTGCCCGGCTGGACCGGCGGGCCACGCTCTACCTCGCCGGCGCGGCTGCGGTGCCGCTGATCGGAGTCGCAGGCGCAACGTTCATTTCGCCGGCCGACATCGCGGACGTGATCATTCCGATTCGCGTGTTGTGTGTCGGCAGCGTCTTCGCGTTCTTCGGCGCATATTGGCTGTTCCGGCGCCTCGAAGAGGATGTACGGGCCCTGCTTCGGGTGGCCGGGTACGACTTGGACGCCGTCGCCGAAGCAAAGACCGTCGTACGCTGAATCTCATGTGCCGAAACATCACCGCCCTCCGCGGCCTCGAGCCGGCCGCAACCCAGGAAGAGATCGACGCCGCCGCGCTGCAGTACGTGCGCAAGGTCGGCGGCCTGTCGAGCATCTCCGCAAGCACGCGGCCTGCGGTGGAAGCAGCAGTCGCCGAAATCGCGGCCATCACGGCGCGGTTGCTCGACGAACTCCCCGAGCGCCGGGTGCCGCCGAAGAACTTGCCGCCGCTGCGTCGCATCCACGGTCACGAGCACCCGCACACCCACGATCACGCACACCCCCACACGCACGTCTGATCAGCGGTTACGCGGAAAGGCCTGAGCAGGAAAGGCGTCCGCGCATTCGAGTGCTAGTTCGAGGTGCAGCCGACGACTGTCGATGTCGTGCCCGAGCAACTCTTCGATCCGCTGAATCCGGTAACGGACCGTGTTCTTGTGCACACCCAATTCACGCGCTGCGGCCTCGGGACTGCGCTGACACCGAAGGTAGGTCCGCAACGTCTCGCGTAGTCGCGCGGCGTTCGCATCGTTCCCGTGCAGACCCGACAGTTCGCGCCCGACGAGTGCTCGCATCCCTTCTGCGTCCGCAGAGACGAGGTGCACGAGTTCCACGTCGAGGTAGTCGGTGAGCCACTCGGCCGTGCCGCTGTTCTGAGCGACCTGCCTGGCAGCGAGCGCCTCGCGATGGCTCCGCCGGAAACCGTCGATGCCGTCACCCCGAGCACCGAACGCCACCCGCAGGGCGTCCTTGGCGGCATCGGCGCGCAGGGCATCCAACTTGCCGAGATCCGCGACGGAACCGGCCTGCAGCCACGCCCACATACCGCGCGCGCCGGACGGCACGGTCAGTGCCTTTGCACTCCCCAATGCGGCCGCGATTCGGTGAGCGAAGCGGTCGAGAACACCGATGACGTCCTCCTCGCCTGGTCCGTCGGTCCATAGGACGAACCCGAGATGCCGACCGGACAACCGGTAGCTCACCTGAACCGACGCGGCATCGGGCTCGATCGGGTCACCGCCGAGGATTGCGCGCACCGTCTCACTGCGGCGCGTGAAGACGTCGCGCAGCCCGATCTCACGTTCCTCGGTGTAGGTGTCGGTCAGTTCTTCGAGCGAAATGCCCATCCACATCGTCGCCTGCGTGTACATCCGGCTGGTGAGCGCGCGCTCGAAATCCTGATCCAGTTCCTGCTCGGCGACCGTCTGGCTGAGATAGCGGATCGCCGCGTGCTGCCCGGCCCGGTACACCTGCATGAGAACCCGAAGGTCGAGCCCGCGGCGCGCGATGGTTCGCGCCAGCGCGCGCGCTTCTGCGGGTGGCGGCACCGGAATATCGTTCTCGACCAACCCGGCGAGGAACACCCGTAGCTGCGCGGTCGTACTCGCCCGGAGGTCGCGCACCAATTCTTCGTCTGCCAGCTCCGGTACCGACTCGATGATCATCGAGTTCAGGGTTTCGACCAGCGCACCGGCCTGTTCGGGATCGAGATTTGCGATCACGAAGTCGCGCAGCCAGCCCCGGAGGTCCCCTTCGTCGGGTTGCGTCACGTCCACCCCGTTCGATTTGTACTCGAGATACAAGTCGCGTCCGAATCCTTGAACAAACAGGCCAAGCGCGCACAATAACCTTGTGCCAACATCATAGTTAGTGCAATCGCTCACACATGCCCTAAGGCAGTAGCAGGAAGGTCGACGTTGACCGCATTAGATGAGGCCCCAGCAGTTCAGCGCGAGGACGTTCAGGTACACAATCCGGCGGATGGCCGCATCGTCGGCACTGTGCCGGACGAATCGACCGAAGCGGTAGTGGCAAAGATCGCCGCTCTGCGTGCCGCACAACCGGAATGGGAAGCACTCGGCCCCAAGGGCCGGAGGGAATGGCTGCTCAAGTTCCAGGACTGGATCTTCGACAACACCGATCGACTCACCGATGTCCTGCAGTCCGAGACCTCGAAGCCGCGCGCGGACGCGTCGATCGAAGCGCCCATGGTTGCCGACCTCCTCAAATACTGGTCCGGCAATGCCGAGAAGTTCCTCGCCGACGAACACCCGACGCCGCACAGCCCGCTCGGCAAGGTGAAGCGCCTCACGACTCTGTTCCGGCCCTACCCGGTGGTCGGCGTTATCACGCCGTGGAACTTCCCACTCGCGATGCCCGGCCTCGACGTGATCCCGGCACTGGCGGCAGGCGCCGCGGTGCTCCTCAAGCCCTCCGAGGTCACGCCGCTCTCCGCAGTCGAACTCGCCAGGGGCTGGGAAGAAATCGGCGCACCGCCGATCTTCGCCGTCGCGACGGGTCGGGCCGAAACGGGGGCCGCCCTCGTGAACCACGTCGACTACGTACAGTTCACGGGCTCGACCAAGACCGGCAAGCTCGTTGCGATGGCGTGCGCTTCGCGCCTCGTGCCGTACAGCTTGGAACTCGGCGGCAAGGATCCGGCCATCGTGCTCGCCGACGCCGATCTGGACCGCGCCGCGAACGGCATCACCTTCGGTGGCCTGTTCAACTCCGGCCAGGTGTGCGTGTCCATCGAGCGGGTCTACGTCGAAGCGCCGGTATACGACGAATTCGTCGCGAAGCTTGCCTCGAACGTGCACGAACTGCGGCAGGGCGCTGACGACCGCGGGTTCAAATTCGATCAGGGCGGGCTCGCGACCGAAGCACAGCGCGACCTGGTCAAACGCCATGTCGACGAGGCCATCGCGGCCGGTGCGCGGGCACTGACCGGCGGCAAGCCGACCGGTGTCGGAACGTTCTTCGAGCCGACAGTGCTGGTCGACGTCGACCACTCGATGTCGTGCATCCGGGAGGAGACGTTCGGACCGACGATTCCCGTGATCAAGGTTGCCGACGAGGCCGAGGCGATCCGGCTCGCGAACGACTCGACCTTCGGCCTGTCTGCCTCGGTCTGGACCGGCGACAAGGAGCGCGGTGACCGCATCGCGCGCCAACTCGACGCCGGCGCAGTGAACATCAACGACGCGTTGGTCAACCTCTTCTCCTACGCCCTCCCCCACGGCGGCTGGAAAGAATCCGGCGTCGGGTCACGCTGGGGCGGCGCTTACGGCGTGCGCAAGTACTGCCGGACGCAGGCCATCACCACTCCGCGCATGCCGACGCAGAAGAAGGAACTGATCTGGTTCCCGTACTCACCGCCGAAGTTCAAATTCGCGATCGGCGTCATGCGCGCGGCCGCCGCTCGCGGCGTTCTCCGTCGTCTCGGTCTCGGTAAGTAGGGGCACGAATATGACAGTCACAGGCAAAGTCGTCGTCATCACCGGCGGCGCGCGCGGTATCGGCTTGGCAACTGCCACAACCCTGCACAAGCTGGGTGCAAAGGTTGCGATCGGCGATGTCGACGAAGCGAAGCTGAAGGAATCGGCTACCGAGCTCGGCTTGCAGGTCTACGGCAAGCTCGACGTCACGGACTCCGATTCGTTCACCGCGTTTCTCGACGACGTCGAGCGCCAGCTCGGCCCGGTCGACGTGCTGGTCAACAACGCCGGAATCATGCCCGCCGGCAAGGTGATCGAAGAATCCGATGCGGTGACGAAGCGCATCCTCGACATCAATGTCTACGGCGTGATCCTCGGCAGCAAGATTGCGGCGCAGCGGATGGTGAAGCGCGGTAGCGGGCACGTCATCAACATCGCATCGCTGGCCGGCGAGACCCCAACGCCGGGGCTGGCCACGTACTGCGCCAGCAAGTTCGCCGTCGTCGGATTCACCGACTCCGCGCGAATCGAGTACCGGGACACCGGGGTTCACTTCTCGACGGTGCTGCCGACCTTCACAAATACCGAACTGGTCTCCGGCACTCAGGGCGCAAAGGGCCTCAAGAACGCCGAGCCCGAAGACATTGCGAATGCCATCGTCAGCCTTCTCGAAAAGCCGCGCCGCAGAGTATCCGTGACCAAGCTTGCGGGCTTCCTGGTGGCGTCGCAGAAGTTCATGCCGCGTGCGGCGTCGGAGTACATGGGCAAGACATTGGGCCTCGAACACGTCTTCCTCGAAGACGTGGATACCGAAGCCCGCCGCGCGTACGAAGAGCGAGCTCGGGGCATCACCCAGAACTGAATGTTCCGACTACGGCCGGGCGGCGTGTGCGACAAAATCTCGCACGGTCGCCCGGTCGTCGTCTGCACGCCAGGCAAGCGCGAGCTGGCACGGGCTCAGACCGTTCACCTTGCGAGCAGTGATTCCCGGCCAGCGGTAGAGCGGAACGTTGTCCTCCGCGACCAGGCACACGCCGCGACCGAGACCGATCTCCTCGACCTTCTCCTCGACGGTCGCGACCTCGGCGCCGATGACAGGCCGCCGACCCGCACGCGCATCGTTTCCGAGCCAGAAGTCCCGCGCCGGTCCACCCTCGCCGGGGAGCGCGATGAAGGGCTCGTCGAGGAGGTCCGCGAAGAGAATCGTGTCTTTCTCGGCGAGTGGATGCGCTTCGGGCAGCAACAGCCACCGCGGCTCGGTGCGCAGGACGTGCCAGCGGTACCGGTCGGCGTCGGGCAGCGGCAGCCACAGAAGGGCGAGATCCGATTCGCGGCTTGCGAGACCGCACGTCGGGTCGCTCCAGGCCGTCGAGTGGAATTCGAGCCGTTGCCCGCTCGCAGCCTCGAGGTCGGTCAGGACGCCGGCACTGATCGCCGTCTGCAGACCCACGCGCAGCGTCTCGCTGGCGACGAGCAGTCCGGCCCGGATCTCGGCCCACTGGGCCAGAATCAGGCGCGCTCCCTCGAGCAGCTCCTTGCCGGCGACCGTGAGTGCGACGGTCCGTTGGTCGCGGTCGAAGAGCGTCGCGCCGAGTTGCTGCTCGAGCTGGCGGATCTGGCGCGACAAGGTGGGCTGCGCAATATGCAAGCGCTCTGCTGCGTTCGTGAAATGCAATTCCTCGGCGACCGCGACGAAGTACCTCAGGTCTCTCAGGTGCGGCTCCATAGCTAATGGCTATCAGATATCAGGGGCGACGTCCAGTCCGCCCTCGCGAGTTATCGTTTTCGCATGCCTCCCGGACACCAAGCTGGTCGGGCAATTGCAGCCGACGAATTCGTCACCCAAAGACACGGCGACGAGAGCGAGACCGTACCCGCACTCCCGCGGAAGGTCGACGCGCTCGATGCCGTCGATGTCGGGCAGCGACTCGACGAATTCGACCTCCTCACCAACCTCGGCAGCGGCGCATTCGCCCGCGTCTTCCTCGCCCGCCAAACCTCCATGCAACGACTCGTCGCCGTCAAGATCAGCGAGAACCACGGCACCGAACCACAAACCCTCGCCCAACTCGACCACGACTACATCGTCAGAGTCTTCGACCAACGCCTTCTCCCTGAACGCGATCTGCGCCTGCTCTACATGCAGTACCTCCCCGGCGGCACCCTTCTCGACGTCCTTCACAAAGCCCGCAAGACCACCTGGACCCCACAGCGCAGCGGCCAACTCCTCCTCGACGCCATCGACGAAGCGATGGAGGCCAAAGGCGAAATCCGCCCCACCGACTCCAGCGTCCGCGCCGAACTCGCCGGCCTTTCTTGGCCCGAAACCGTCGCCTGGCTCGGTCGACGCCTCGCCGAAGCTCTCGACTACGCGGGCAGACACCACGTCCTGCACCGCGACATCCAACCCGCGAACGTGCTGCTCACCGCCGAAGGTGTCCCCAAACTCGCCGACTTCAACATCAGCTTCGCGTCGCGGAGCCCGGATGCCGACCGTGCGGCCACTGCCTACTTCGGCGGTTCCCTGTCCTACATGTCCCCGGAACAATTGGCCGCCTGCCATCCGGCGGACGCGACAACTCCTGGCGATCTCGACACCCGCAGCGACATCTACTCCCTCGGCGTCATGCTCTGGGAATTGCTGACCGGCCGCAAGCCGTTCCCGAGCGCGAGCTCGATCGATTCCGCGGGCGCGACGCCGACCTCCCAGCAGACCACGCAGGGCGAGCACTCGACGCTCGACACGATGCTCGCGCATCGCACCGCAGGGATCACTGCAAGCGCGATCGCCGACCTGCCACCGGACACTCCGCCGACGCTGCGCCGCATTCTGCTGACCTGTCTCGCGCCGAACCCCGACGACCGCTGGAGCACGGGCGCCGAGCTCGCACAGCAATTCGACATCTGCCTCAATCCACCAGCCCGCAATCTGGTCGATCCGCCACCGGGGAGTTGGCGGTACCGATTGCGGCCGTGGTCGATACTGATCATGGAACTGGGCGTCGTCGTGCCGAATCTGCTTGCCGCATATCTGAATTACTACAACGTGCGGTCGCTCGTGATCGACGATTTGAGCCGCCAGGCGCAGCAGCGCTTCGACTTGATGTGGTTGATAGTCACGTTGGTTTCGTTCCCGGTCGGCGCGCTGCTGATCCTCTACATCCGCCGCTACCTCGTCCTCGTTCCATATGGCCTGCGCAAAGGCAAGACCTACGACGCCGCTATCCTCGCCCGGGCCCGAACGGATGCCATCCTCCTCGGCGACCGAGTGTTCGTGGTTCTGTCCGGGATCTGGCTCGTCTGCGGCGCAGCGTGGGCGGTGGCCATGGCAATCGACATCGGCGGGATACCTGCGCGCGGGTATCTGTACTTCTTCGCATCCGTGGTGGTCTGTGCCGCCGTCGCCGTCGCGTACCCGTTCTTCCTGGTCACCTTCTATGCGATTCGCTGTCTGTATCCGACGTTTCTGCCGCACGGCGAGGTCACCGGCGCCGACTCCGAGCAGATGCGCCGGCTGCACGATCGCAGCGTTCGCTACCTCGCCGTGGCGGCCGCGGTGCCGCTGATCGGTGTTGCCGGCGCGACGTTCATCCCGCTCGACGAGATCGGTTCGGTTATCGTCGCAATACGCATCTTGTGTATCGGCGGTGTTGTCGCATTCATGGGCGCGTATTGGCTCTTCCGTAAAGTGGAGAGCGACCTCACGACGCTCGAGGGCGTGACGTCCAACAGGTCTCAGCCGATAAGGGAACCATGAGCGCGGATCAACTCGGCGACCGAGCTGTCGACACCTCGGTCGTCGACGATTTCATCGCGGCTTGGCAAGACTCGGATACACCACCCGAGCTTGCGACCTTCGTTCCCGACGCCACGACAATCCGCCGGGCGGCCCTGCTACACCTGATCAGGGTCGACATGCAGCATCGTTGGCTGCGAGCAGGTCTAGGCAAACGGCTGGCACAGTATTGCGCCGAGTTTCCCGAACTCGCACCGGCGGACCTACCTGCGGGGCTGATCTACGAAGAATTCGTCATTCGACGCCACAGCGGCGAATCGGTCGACGCGCGGGACTACCTGGTCGAATTTCCCGAACAAGCCAGCCAGTTGCAGACGTTGCTGAACACCGACGACGATCCGAGCACTCAGCTGGCCGCCTTCCACGTCGGCGATATCGACGAGGCCACCGCACTCGCTGCGAACGATGACGACGAGGCCACCGCCCTGGCGATCCATGACATCGACGACGAGACCGAATACAGCGGTGATGAAACCCAGGCGGGCGGCGACCGGACCGCGTACAGCATCGACGACACCGCTTACGCCGATGAGGAGACTGCACTCTCCCTCGACGACACCGGCTACGCGGACGAATCCGCCACCATGACGCAAGCGTCGTCGACCATGCAGACAGCATCGGCCACGGACCCACTATCGCCGACAGCAGAGGTTTCGCTCGACAACATCGAAGTCGGCCAACGGATCGACGATTTCGACCTGCTGACGACACTCGGCAGCGGTGCGTTCGCGCGTGTGTTCCTAGCTCGACAGCGGTCGATGCAGCGTCTGGTGGCGGTCAAGGTTTCCGCGGATCACGGCACCGAGCCGCAGACCCTGGCCCAACTCGATCACGACTACATCGTCCGGATCTTCGATCAGCGCCGCCTGTCGCGGCGTGGCCTGAAGTTGCTGTACATGCAGTTCCTGCCCGGCGGAACGTTGCTTTCGGTTCTCAAGTGGGTCCGTGCGACGCCGGTCGAGCAACGCAGCGGAAAGATTCTGCTGGAGGCGATCGACGCCGCAATGGAGGAAAAAGGCGAGATCCGGCCGACCGACTCGAGCGTCCGAGCCGAGCTCGCGAGCCTGACGTGGCCCGAAACCGTTGCGTGGCTTGGGCTTCGCCTCGCCGATGCGCTCAATTACGCTGACGACCACGGAGTGCTGCATCGCGACGTCAAACCCGCGAACATCCTGCTGACGGCTGAGGGCGTGCCGAAATTGGCCGACTTCAACATCAGCTTCGCGCGCAACATCGCAGGCACGAGTCCGGTCGCCTACTTCGGCGGATCACTGTCCTACATGTCACCCGAGCAGCTCGAGGCTTGCCATCCGGATCGCGCGGCCCATGCCGCGGATCTGGACACCCGCAGCGACATCTACTCGCTCGGCGTCGTGCTGTGGGAGCTGCTCACCGGGGTGAAACCGTTCGGCAGCGAGGGCGTCAGCCGCGGCGCGGGCGCACCGATGTCGGGTGACACGACAACGCTCGATTCGATGATCGAGCGCAGGCACGAAGGCATCGCGCCGGAAGCGTTCGCCGATCTGCCTGCCGACTGCCCCGCAACCTTGCGGAGGGTCCTGGCGACCTGCATGGCACCCGATCGCGAAGACCGGTGGTCGACCGGCACCGAGCTGGCTCAGCAGCTCGATCTGTGCCTCGATGCACGCGCACGCAACTTGGTCGACCCGCCGCCGAACAGCTGGCGACTGCGCCTACGGCGCTGGATTCTGCCGATCGCAGCGCTGGCGATCGGCATACCGAACATCTTGGCCAGCATCTACAACATCCACCACAACCAGACGTTGATCATCAGCAGGTTGTCCTCGGACGCGCAGCTGCAGTTCGGGATCATCACGCAGGTCATCAACTTCACGTTCTTCCCGCTCGGCGCCGGGCTCATCATCTACCTGTCCCGCTACGTCTTCCGGGTGCTGCGCGGGTTGCGCGAGGGCAAGACGTTCGATGCTGCGACGATGGCACGCGCACGTGCCGACGCGCTCCGAATATGCGATCGTGCGGTGTTCGTCGCCTTCAGCGCGTGGGTGATCTCGGGTATCGCATTTCCGATCACGCTGCGGATCGTCTCCGGATCGCTGCCGTCGGACGCCTATGTTCACTTCGTCGGCTCACTGGTCGTCTGCGGTGCGATCGCAGTTGCGTACCCGTTCTTCCTGGTTAACTTCTACATCGTGCGGTGCGTGTATCCGGCATTCCTGCCCTATGGCGAAACCAGCCCGGACGACGGCCGCCAGCTGCGCGAACTGGACCGGCGCAGCAACCTCTACCTCGCCGTTGCCGCGTCGGTACCGCTACTTGGCGTCGCAGGCGTCACGTTCATCCCGCCGGACGACATCCCGAAGGTGATCGTTGCGGTCCGCGTTCTGTGCGTCGGTGCAATCATCGCGTTCGTTCTCGCGTACTGGCTCTTCCGCCTGCTCGAGGATGATCTGCGCGCCCTGCAGCGGGTTGTCGCGCACGGTTCCGATCACGCGGTGACTGCCACCGGATGACCGCTCGAGCAGTCGCAGACTTCGCGGCCGCATGGCAGAACGCCGACGCGACAGACGCATCAGTACCCGATCTGATTGCCTATCTACCCGATGCGGTCGCGCAGCGGCGGGAGATCTTGATCGAACTCATTCGCCTGGATGTGCAGCAGCGCGCCAAGCGGCCGGAACTGACCAAACCGCTTTCGGCATACCGCGCCGAATTCCCTGAGCTGCCGGCCGTCGCGGAGCTGGCAGCCCTCGTGTGGAACGACGACCCGACCGTCCACGACCTCGACTCGACGCATCAGCAAACAGTCACGGCGGCAGCATCATTCGATCCGCTGGACGTGATCGACGTCGGGCAGCGACTCGACGATTTCGAACTGCTGACCAACCTCGGCAGCGGCGCCTTCGCCCGCGTCTTCCTCGCCCGCCAAACCTCCATGCAACGACTCGTCGCCGTCAAGATCAGCGAGAACCACGGCACCGAACCACAAACCCTCGCCCAACTCGACCACGACTACATCGTCCGAGTCTTCGACCAACGCCTCCTCCCTGAACGCGATCTGCGCCTGCTCTACATGCAGTACCTCCCCGGCGGCACCCTTCTCGACGTCCTTCGCAAAGCCCGCAAGACCACCTGGACCCCACAGCGCAGCGGCCAACTCCTCCTCGACGCCATCGACGAAGCGATGGAAGCCAAAGGCGAAATCCGCCCCACCGACTCCAGCGTCCGCGCCGAACTCGCCGGCCTGACCTGGCCCGAAACCGTCGCCTGGCTCGGCCGACGCCTCGCCGAAGCCCTCGACTACGCCGACAAGGCCGGGGTGCTGCACCGCGACATCAAACCCGCCAACGTGCTGCTCACCGCCGAAGGTGTCCCCAAACTCGCCGACTTCAACATCAGTTTCGCCCGCAACCTTGCCGGTACGAACCCTGTCGCATATTTCGGCGGATCGCTGGCCTACATGTCGCCTGAGCAACTCGCTGCGGTCGACAGAGAATCCGCTGCCAAACTCGACACCCGCAGCGACATCTACTCTCTCGGCGTGCTGCTGTGGGAGCTGCTGACCGGTCGCAAGCCGTTCCCGACACTGGAGCACACAACACTCGACGAGATGCTCGCGTTGCGGCTGGCCGGGATCACCGACGATGCGCTCGCCGACCTGCCACCGGACACGCCGCCGACTCTGCGGCGCATCCTGCTGACCTGCCTCGCGCCCGACCGCGACGACCGCTGGAGTAGCGGCGCCGAACTGGCGAAGCAATTCGAAATCTGTCTCAACCCACCGACGCGCAACCTCGTCGACCCTTCGCCCCAGAGTTGGCGCTACCGACTGCGGCCGTGGATCGTTCCGATCGTCGCAGCGTGCGTGGCGATTCCGAACAGCCTCGCGAGCCTGTACATCATCGGGCAGACCCAGCTACTTATCTGGAGCAGGTTGTCGGAGAAAGTTCAGCAGCGCACAGACATGCTGAACATGATCACCAACGTGGTCGGCTTCTCGCTGGGCAGCCTGCTGATCGCCTATCTGTCGCGATATCTGATCAGGGTGTCGATCGGGCTGCGCAGAGGGAGAACGTACAGCCCCGAGGTCCTGGCTCGGGCTCGGGCGGACGCGGTCCTGCTCGCCGACCGGATTGTCGCGGTCTGCCTGTCACTGTGGATCGTCTCGGCAATCGTCCAGCGGATCGGGGTCGGATCGATTCCGCCGACGGCGCTCGTCCACACGCTGATCGCACAATTCGTGTCTGCGTCGATGGCTGTCGCGTACCCGTTCTTCCTTCTGACGTTCTATTCGATTCGCTGCCTGTATCCGACGTTCCTGCCGTACGGGCAGGTGACCGACGACGACGCACGGCGCCTCGAAAGTTGGCGTCGCCGCGGAAACTTCTACCTCGCGGTCGCGGCGGGTGTGCCGTTGTTCGGTGTCGCGGGCGTGACGTTCCTCAACGCAGGGGACATCGAGCTCGTCATCGTGCCGCTGCGGATCCTGTGCGTGGGTAGCATCGCCGCGTTCCTGCTGTCTTACGCGCTGTTCCGGCTCGCCGAAGCCGACATGCGCGCGCTGGGTGCCGGTCCGCGCGTCCTAGCGACTCAGGCCTCGTAGACCTTCGGGTCCAGCGTCCCGATGTAGGCGAGGTCACGGTAGCGCTCCGCATAGTCGAGGCCGTAGCCGACAACGAACTCGTTCGGGATGTCGAAACCGACCAGCGCGACTTCGACGTCAGTCTTGACGGCGTCGGGCTTGCGCAGCAAGGTAACGACCGCGAGCGACGCAGGGTTGCGGCTCGAGAGGTTGCGCATCAACCAGGACAGCGTGAGACCCGAGTCGATGATGTCTTCGACGATGAGAACGTTGCGACCGGCGATGTCCTTGTCGAGGTCCTTCAGAATGCGCACGACGCCCGACGACGAGGTCGACGAGCCGTACGAACTGACCGCCATGAATTCCATCTGGGTGGGAATCGCGATCGCGCGCGACAGATCCGTCATGAAGTAGATCGCGCCCTTGAGCACACCGACGAGAAGTAGGTCGCCCTGCGGTGAACCCGCTGGGTATCGCTCGGTGATCTCGGCGGCGAGTTCTTTGACGCGGACCTGGATCTCGGCCTCGGTCAACAGAACCGATGCGATGTCGTCTCCGTACACGCCTTGCGGTCCCTTCATTGGTTCTCGAGTTCTCCCGACCCAGCTTTCGCGAAGGACAGGGTCAGCTTGCCATGCTGACGTGCTGCGACCAATCTGGTGCCCGGCCGACCGCCACCGACGGCGACCCCGCCTTGGCCGTGCCAGGCTACAACAAGCTCGTCGATCGCCCGTAGATGCTTCTCGGTGACCGCTTTCGCGCCACTTCGGAGTAGCCACGCACGGATCGCCCTGCGCCGAAGCGCAGGCGCCTCACCTGCCAAGATCTCGATATTCAGAGCTTCGTGCACCGTCGCTCGCGCGACCAGCGAGTCGGCGAGGTCGTCGAGCACGGCACCGTCGTCACGCAACTGCTCGGCCGTCCTGGCCAGCGCCTGTGCCACACCTCCGCCGAGGACATCCTCGAGGAGCGGCAGCACTTCCAGCCGCAGGCGGACCCTCGTGAAGTCCGCGTTCTGGTTGTGCGGGTCGTCGTGTGGAGTCAGCCCGAGGTCGGCACAGGCTTGCCGGGTGGTCGAGCGGTCCACGGTCAGCAGCGGCCGGCCCCACGGCGCGTCGTACGCCCGCATACCCCAGATCGACCGAGCTCCGGAGCCACGCGCCAGCCCGAGCAGAACCGTCTCGGCCTGGTCGTCCAGGGTGTGGCCGAGCAACACTGGGACGTTGCCGCGAGCATTGTCGAGCGCCTCGTATCGCGCGCGCCGCGCGGATGCCTCGACACCGCCGACCCCGTCGACATGGACAGTCAGGGTTTCCGCGGATACACAGCCGAGCGCCGTCGCACGCTGCACTGCCTCGAGCGCGACACCGGCCGACCCGTCCTGCAACCGATGATCGACGACGAACGCCCGGACCGCACCCACCTCGGCGACCGCCGCCGCGGTCAGCGCAAGCGAATCGGCACCGCCGGAAAGGGCAACGGCCACTTCGGCATTGGGATAGCTCCCGAGCCACGCCCGAACCGCGTGCCGAAGCCGCAGCACCGCAGGCGTTTCAGGAAACAGCACCTACCCGAGCACCCGTGCGATCCACTTGTCGGGCGCCTCGATCTCGGTCAGGAGCGGTAGCGTCTCGGCGTTCGTCCAGATGGTGTTGAACTGCTGCATGCCGACCTCGCCGACGACCGCGTCGACGAACTTCTTGCCACGGACGTACTGGTCGATCTTCGCGTCGATGCCGAGCAGTGCCCGCAACACTCGCTGCAGCGGGTTGGCGGAACGCTTGCGGCGGTTGTCGAATGCCTGCCGGATCTGATCGACCGTCGGAACGACAGCCGGACCTACCGCGTCCATGACGTGGTCGGCGTGGCCTTCCAGCAGCGTGCCGAGCACCAGCAGGCGGTCGAGTGCCTCACGCTGAGCCGGAGCTTGGGTCGCGCGCAACAGGCCGACGATGCCGCGCTGTTCCATCGACTGCTCCGACTCGGGCGTCTGCCGTCGTGCCTTCACTGCCTGGCCGAGGCGCGAGATCAATTCGGCGACAGACTCTTCGCCGACCTCACCGAGCACGGCGACCGCGTCCTGCATGTACTGCGCGAGCCACGGCGACGACGAGAACTGCACTCGGTGCGTCACCTCGTGCAAGCACACCCAGAGCCGAAAATCGCTGGGCGACACCTTCAATGCCCGCTCGACCATGACCACGTTCGGTGCAACGAGGAGCAACGTGCCGTGCTCGCCCGTGAACGGGTCGTACTGACCGAGAATCGCCGACGATAGATAGGCGAGCATCGCGCCTGCCTGAACACCGGCGGGCTTTCCCGCGAGCAGCCCACTGGGGGCATTCTCGCCGTCGCTGCCGGTGACGTGTGCCATCGACTGCGCGGCCGCCCTGATCCAGCCTGCACGGTCCACCACCTGCGCGGCTGGAATCGGCAGTCCATCAGCAAGTTTCGTCACATCGCGAACGGGTCCCTCGGCGCGGATCGAAGCCTCGGACAGTTCCTTGACCACCTGTTCGGCGGTGTACCGGGAGGCCGTCGGGCCACGCGGTGACAGCTTCACGCCGGTCTTTGCGGCCAGTCCCCAGTCGACCGCGCCCGCGAAGCTGTTGCGGTGCTCCTGCTCCTGCTCCTCCGCGTCCAAGCTGTCAGCGCTGTCGGTATCTGCTTTGTCGTTGCTTGTCATACACATCCACACGATCGAAGGGTTGCGGCGAGGGCGTCCAATGCTGGACGACTCGCTTCAGGAGGTCTGCCGTGTGACATGAAGGCGAACGTCAGAACGCGTCCGCTCACGTCGACCACGTAACCGGCCAGTGCGCTCGTATCGGCGAGCGTGCCGGTCTTCGCGCGCACCCAGCCGGCGCCCGCGCGGTCGCCGTCGGCGTAACGGTCCTCGAGTGTGCCCGTCCCACCGGCGACAGGCAGGTAGTCGAGCATGGGTCGCAATGCCGGCTGCGTTTCGCCTGCAGCGGCGAGCAGGATCGAGTCGAGCACGCGGGCCGGCACTCTGTTGTCGACCGAAAGTCCGCTGAGATCGTGGAGGAGTACACCGGCGAGGTCGAAGTCGTTCGCGCGCAGGGCGTCACTCACAGCCGACACAGCGCCGGCGAACGACGGATCCGCGTTCGCTTTGATAGCCACCTCCCGGCCGATTGCTTCTGCGAGCACGTTGTCGGACCGACCGATCATCTGACCGAGCCGATCACGCAACGGCGCCGACTGTACGCCCGCAATCGGTGCCGCGCCCGACTGTGCATTTCCGATGCGGACGTTCGCCGGATCGATGCCGAGCCGCGACGCGAGCACGCGGCCGACGTCCAGTGCGGGCGTCGCGGTCCGCGGGGACTCGTCCTGCAGGGGATTCAACCTGCCGCCGTCGAGCATCACAGGTTCGATCGGCGCGATGTAGCCACCGGCGATGTCGCCCGGCGACCAGCCCTGCGCGAGACCCGGTCCGGTGAATGCACCGGTATCGACGATGATCGTGTCGGCTTTGACACCACTGCGCTGGATCTGTTCGACGAGGTCGTCGATGCGTGGCGATCCTGGATAGAAGCTCGGCTCGCCGACCGGTTGCGCGGTGAGCGTCACATCCCCGCCACCGACCAGTACCAACTCGTTCGGCGACTGACCTGCGACGACCGTCGTCGGCACCCGGTGCCCCATGGGCAGTGCGAGCATCGCGGCGGCGGCGGTCAGCAGCTTGGTCGTCGACGCCGGCGTCATCGGCCGCTCTTCTGCCGCACTCCAGAGGACCGTTCCGGTCAGCGCATCCGACACTGAACCGGTGAACTGACCGAGATCGGGATTGGCCAGACCCGGACCGAGCGCCGCGCCGATGGCGGCACCCGACGGAATCGGTCCGTTGTCCGGGACAGCGACCACGTTCGGTGCGGGAGTGACCGGCGGTGGTTCGGCGACCGTCGTCACCTTGGCGCCGGAGGCATCGGCTTCCCACGGACGCTGGGCAAGCCAGAGAACGGACGCGGCCGCCAACGCGACGACCACCAGGACGATGAGCGTGATTCGTACTTTTCGCTGACGCCGGGCGGCCAATCCGCCGATATTCTTCTTGCCCTGGCCCGTCAACGACCCTCCGCTCGAGTAACGCCCGACCGCTCCTTTGCGCCCACAATATCCTCGACCAGTTAACCTTCCCTCAGCGAATTGCCGAGAGTGGCAGACAGACGAGAACAGAGAGAGGTACGGCGTGGAGTTCGACGTCACTATCGAAATCCCGAAGGGGCAGCGCAACAAGTACGAGATCGACCACGAGACCGGCCGGGTTCGCCTCGACCGCTTCCTCTACACGTCGATGGTCTACCCCGCCGACTACGGATACATCGAGAACACGCTCGGCGAGGACGGCGACCCGCTCGACGTCCTGGTCCTGCTGCCGGAACCGGTCTTCCCCGGTGTGCTGATCCTCGTGCGCCCGGTTGCCATGTACAAAATGGTCGACGAAAAGGGTGGCGACGACAAAGTCCTCGCAGTCCCCGCCGGCGACTACCGCTGGGATCACATCCAGGAACTCGAGGATGTCCCGGCGCACGAGTTGGCCGCGATCAAGCACTTCTTCGAGCGCTACAAGGACCTCGAGCCGGGCAAGTTCGTCAAGGGTTCGGAATGGGTCGGGCGCGCCGAGGCAGAAGCCGAGGTCGAGGCGTCGATTCAGCGTTTGAAGGACACCGGCGGGCACTGACCGCCTATCGCCGCGGATTCATTGCAGGGCTCCGATGATTGCGCCCATCGCCGTGAACGCCACGGCGAAGTAGCCGGCATCGATGAGAAGCAGGGCAAGGCTGCGCCGCTCGAAGAGATATACGATCCCGAGCGCGCAGCCCACCCAGCCGACTCCCGCGGCGGCACCGGCCGCGGCGCCGAACGCTGGCCCCTCGGTGCCGATGAACGGCGCCATCGTCGCAGCTATCACGAGCGAAAATGCCGCTGCGCCAAGGAAAATCCGCGCGGCGCCGGTCTGAAGCTCAGCATCGGTCACTCCTGCCGCCCGTTGCCAGGGCTTGGCGAACAACGCCGAATACCAGATGCCACCGATAACGAATACCGAAAGTGCGCCGAGCACTATTGCCAGCGGATTCACGTCGTCCATGCCGCGAAACTAGCGGTCACGCAGCCGGCGAAAATTGTAGAAAATTACGTCGCATCGACGAGTGGAACAAATAGCGCAAACTCGGGTCCCAGCGTTTCCACGCGCTCGAGGTAGCGCCGCGGTGTGAACCCGGTGAAGCGTTTGAACGTGTGAATGAAATGCGATTGGTCGTAGTACGACGACGGCGCAATCAAGTCGGTCCACGTCTGCCGTGAGCCGTCGAGCGGAAGCTCACGCAGAAAGCGATGGAAGCGAACCACGTCCGCGTACGCCTTCGGCGTGATTCCGCAGTGCTCCCGAAACAGCTGGATCAACCGCCGGTGGCCCGTGTTGACGTCGGCGGCGAGGGCCGAGATATCGATATCCGCCTCGGCATCAATTCGACGGCAGACCTCGACCACCACCGGATCCGGTGCACTGACCCCGCGGTCCAGCAGAAACGCTTCGAGCCTGTCGCACGCAGCCGGACCAGGCAGCCCGATCAGCTCGGGCCGCAGCGTCGCACTGCCGGGAAATACTTCCGCGCTGCCGTGCACCGCAGTCGTCAGCGCTGCGGTGGGCAGCGCACTGAACCCACGGATGCCGTACGGCTCGAACTCGACTCCGACGTGCACCAGCTGCGCTGGGTCCTCGATGACGAGATACCGCGGCTGGATGCCCGAGACGAATCCGCCTGCGAACTCCTGCCGTCGTGCACCGTCATCGCCGACCACCCAGTACGGATCGGACAGGTTGACGATGAAGTGCACGAACGGCAGCGGCAGGATCTTCTCGTACCGTGCCGGGCGCGGCCCTTTCAGGTGCCACAGCTTCCGGACGAACGGTGCCAACGCATCGCAGGGCGGCCGCTCGAAGTAGTCGATCACGGACTGTTCGACGACTTCTTCTCAACCGACACGTCGGCGGTCGCCTCCGGCTCGTTCTGTGGCTCCGGCTCAGGAAAGTGCGTGTCGTGGAGCTCGGCTTCGGCCGCTGCCTGAATACCGCCGGCAGTCCGCAGCGGAACTTCCTTCCAGAACATCACCAGAACGAGAGCAACCAACGCGACAGCCGTGGCTGAAAGGAACACCACCGACATCGATTCGGCGAAGCCGACCTTGAACGGGTACGCCAGCACCGGGCTCAGCTGCTGAATGATCGAGCTGTCGTTGAGGACGCTGCCCGCCACCGCCGAATCATGCGCGGCCTGAGCAAGTTTCGCGTCTGCCGGGTTGGCAGGATGGCTGAGTGCGTCGACGAAGGCCGGATCGCTTGCCGCAGCTTTGAGCTCGTTGCTGATGTTCGGCGTCACCTTCTGGAAGAGGATCGACAGGAATACAGCGACACCGAGCGTTCCACCGATCTGCCGGAAGAAGGTCGCGGCGGCCGTCGACACGCCCATATCCTTGGGCGGCAACGCGTTCTGCAGTGCGAGGGTGAGCGGCTGCATCAGGTTACCGAGCCCGAAACCGGTGACGAGCATGTAGAACATTGCGACCCACAGTGGCGAATCCGCCGTGATGAAGTGCAGTAGGAAGAGGCCGATCGTGAGCATCGCGGCACCGATCACCGGGAAAACCCGATATCGACCGGTCTTGGAGATGATCTGACCGGAGACCACCGAGCCGAGCATCAGACCCAGCACGAGCGGCAGCATCTGCAGACCCGCGGCTGTCGGGCTGGCACCGCGAACCACCTGCAGATACTGCGGAACAAGCGTGATGCCACCGAACATCGCGGCACCGACGACGACGGAGATGACCACGCCAAGCGCGAAGGTCGTGTTCTTGAACATGCGCAGCGGGATCAGCGCTGCGTCTTTCAGCGCAGCCTCGATCGCGATGAACCCCGCGATCCCGACCACGACGATGACGTAGCAAAGGATGGCTTTGCCGCTGCTCCAACCCCACTCACGACCTTGCTCAGCGACGATGAGAAGCGGCGTGATACCGATCGCCAGCGCAAGCGCGCCCCACCAGTCGACCCGCACACCGGGCTTCTTGGTGCGCGGCAGATGCAGAACGCGAAACACGACGGCTAGCGCGAAAAGGCCGATCGGGACGTTGACCAGGAAAACCCAACGCCAGCCGCTGACACCGAGAATCGTGGCCTGACCGGCGAAAAGCCCGCCGATAACCGGTCCGATGACGCTCGACGTACCGAAGACGGCGAGAAAGTAACCCTGGTACTTCGCGCGTTCACGCGGTCCGACGATGTCACCGAGGATGGTCAACGCGAGCGACATCAAGCCGCCGGCGCCGAGGCCCTGGATCGCACGGAACGCGGCGAGCATGTACATCGACTGTGCGAGCGTGCAGAGCAGCGATCCAATGATGAAGATCGTGATCGCCGCCATGAAGAACGGCTTGCGGCCGTACATGTCGGACAACTTGCCGTAAAGCGGCGTCGCAAGGGTCGCGGTGATCAGGTAAGCGGTCGTCACCCAGGCCTGCAACGAGTACCCGTTGAGGTCGTCGGCGATGGTCCGGATCGCAGTCGCGACAATCGTCTGGTCGAGCGCGGCGAGCAGCATGCCGAGCATGAGACCGCTCATGATCACGAGGATCTCGCGGTGTGTGAAACCGGAGGCGTTCTTGGCGTCCGGTGGCTCTGCAGTGCTTGTCATATGCCATCTTCCTTCTTCGTGGCGCAGTCCTGTGGAACCAGCGCAGCGATCATCTCGGGGCGGCGGCGTTCGTAGTCGTCGACGAAGCGGCCGAGCAGGCGCACGAACTCACTCCGGTCCTCGACCGGCCAGTCGGCAATGACCCGGCTCAGGTTCTCGTTTCGCCGACGTCGCATCTGCTCGGCCAGAGCACGCCCAGCGTCCGTGACGACGAGGACGATTGCTCGTCCGTCGACCGGATCCGCCTGCCGCGAGACAAGGCCGCGCTCGACAAGCTGCGCAACCTGCCTACTGACGGTCGACGGATCCGAATACACCGCCTCGGCCAACGCCCCGGACCGCATGGGCCCGTCGGTCATCAGCCGAAACAAACACGTGAAGATCGCAGGATCGACGCCTCCCTTTGCCAGCGCAATTTGGGAAGTCGTCCGATCCCTGACGCGTTGGAGACGGATGAGTTCACGGCCTATCTCGTCCGCGTACTCGTCCATGCGCCCTCCGCATTTACTTGCAGTCCTCAACTAGTTGTATGACGCAAGTATGTGACGGCGCAGTTCGGCATGGCAACCGATAAATCTGGCTTTACTGTCCCTTGAACTGCGGTTCCCGCTTCTGGAAGATCGCCTGTATCGCCTCGGTGAGGTCTTCGGACGGCAGGAACGCCGCGTTCCACGTCGAGACGTATCGCAGCCCGTCAGCCACCACATTCGCGCGTTCGCGGCCCAGTACGTCCTTGATGCCCTGCACGACCAGCGGCGGGTTTGCGGCAATCTCACGGGCTGTCTCATGAGCAGCCGCCAGAGCCGCCTCCGCGTCGTCGAACACATCGTTGACAAGACCGATCTGCTGCGCCCGCTTCGCGTCGATGTCCTTGCCGGTGAAGGCCAGCTCACGCAGATGACCGTCACCGATAATGGCCGGCAGGCGCTGCAGAGATCCGATATCGGCGACGATCGCGACCTTCGCCTCACGAATACTGAACTTCGCGTCGGCGCTCGCATAACGGACGTCGACCGCAGCGATCAGGTCGACACCGCCGCCGATACACCAGCCCTGAACTGCGGCGATAACCGGCTTGCGGCATTCGGCGACCGCGGTAACCGACGCTTGGAGACGCCTCACTTCGTTCAGAAAGTCGGTCCGCGGTGCTGCGAGCGCCTTGTCGGCGAGCAACGGACCGAACAGCGGGCCCATCGCAACAAGATCCAAGCCGAACGAGAAATGCTTGCCGGAGCCCGCGAGGACGACAGCGGCGACATCGGGGTCAGCGTCGAGCTGCCCGAAGATCTGCGGGAGTTCGGCCCAGAAGTCCGGTCCCATCGCATTGCCCTTGGCAGGCCCGATGAGAGTGACCGTTGCCACACGGTCCTTTGTTTCGACGGTGAACGCTTTCCAATCAGTCATCGAGCAAGCGTAGCGAGCAGCGGCAATGTGTGTTACGCCACGTTAAACCTCTGCTAATTCGGGTATCAACTATAGGAAGCCCGGCGGTTCCGCGCTCATGATGAGAGGCGGAACAAAAAGGGCAGCGGAGGCAAAGATGTTGATGCACCAGGGAATTGGACTGGACCAATTCAACGCAATGCCACGGAGCAAGGCAGTCCACGCCTTGTTCGAGTGTTGTTGCTGCGTAACGTGGGCGAAGAAGGTCGCCGACGGAAGACCATTCGAAACGCACGACGACTTACTCGCGAAAGCCGACGTCGAATTGTTGGCGTTTTCGCAGAGTGACCTGGACCGGGTCTTCGAATCGTGTGTCCATTGCGAAGTATCCGAAAACAGTGTCGACAATTTGGGACGCGTGACGCGTCGGCGTATTTCGCGGATGCTCGGCCCCGAAGGTGGTTATCCCGAGTACTGACCGGATCGGTACAGTTGAGCCCATCATGACAACGGGTGGGTGGCAACGGCGGTACGTAGACTTGTGCCGTACTTCAACGAGTACGTGTTTGTCGTCGTAGTTCTTTCCGACGACACCACCACTTCTCGTGCCCACCCAAGGGCGTCCGGAGCAATGCATTGTCAGACCCGACGTACTCAACAAAACACCTGACCGGCTTCTCGGTTCCTGACGACCCGAGTGGAATAGCCGCGGACCAATACCGGTCAGCGATGCGCCACTACCCCGCCGGCGTCACGATAGTCACGCTGCACTGCGAGCAGGGCCCCGTTGGATTCACGGCGACGTCGTTCGCGTCGATCTCCCTCGATCCCCCGCTGGTGTCGTTCAACATCGCGCACACGTCGTCGAGCCTCGGCGGTTTGCACGCTACCGACTCGCTCGTGATTCATTTCCTCGGCGAACACCAGCGCCACCTGGCGCAGCGATTCGCCCGCGAGGCGTCCGAACGCTTCAGTGACCGGTCGCTGTGGACCCGCCTCGAGACGGGCGAGCCGGTACTCCACGGCACCCCGATCTGGTTGCGCGTGGTGGTCCAGCAACTCATTCCGATCGGAGACCACACCCTGGTCGTGGGGCTGGTTACGCGGGTCCACGACGAGACCGGCGACGACCCCACCGGCGCCCCCCTGCTCTACCACAACGGGCGGTACTATCGCCCGACTCCGTTGGGGGATTGAGCTTTTCGCGGCCGTTCGCCCCGCCCCGGCCCTGCCCTGCCCCGCCCCCAGCCGCACCCCGACTCGGGAGTCGCACCCCGACTTGCCGAGCGACACGCCGGGGTCGCCCCGAAAAGGGGTGCGGCTCAGCCAAAATCGACAGTTTGCACGCCGAACACCCGGCGCGTCGCGTAGCGACACACCGAGCAGTGGTTGAATGGCCCCCGAAAAGGCTGTTCCCGGGGCGCCTACTCGGGCGATGCTCGGCCAACAGCCCTCTCGGCGAGGGCTGTCGGCGCGGCGCGTACCGACACGCCCAGCCCCGCCCAGCCCAGCCCCAGCCGCACCCCGACTCGGGAGTCGCACCCCGACTTGCCGAGCGACACGCCGGGGTCGCCCCGAAAAGGGGTGCGGCTCAGCCAAAATCGACAGTTTGCACGCCGAAGCCCCCGAAAAGGCGGTTCCCGGGGCGCCTACTCGGGCGACGCTCAGCCAACAGCCCTCTCGGCGAGGGCACCCAGCGCGGCGCGCAGCAGCACGCCACAACGGGTCCGCCCCGAAAAAGTGTGCGACGAAACGCAAATCGCCCTTTCAGATGCTCAGCAGGCTACCCCGACAACCGAAAAGCCCCACCTACGACGCCCGACGAAACGCGGGGACTACCTGCGACAGGTTCGGGCTGCCGATTGGCAGGCCACGCTCACGCAGGTTGGCGGATACGTCGCACACGATGAACTCGAGGGTTCCCGGACCGGCGAGTGGGCGCAGGGTTACGCCGTCGGCAACTTCCGCGGCGCGGATGTCGGCGATCAATCCCGCGAGTCCTTTGGCTGTGCCGATGTAGGAGATTGCCCGACCCTGCGGCGAACCCGCCTGTGCTAGTTCACTTCTCGCTGAGTCCGCCGACTCTGCGACGATCGTGTCGATGTCGAGCAGTACCGCAACCGAATCGGGATCGCGACCTGCCGCGACGGCGTCGGCTCGAATTCCGGCGCGCAACCGCTGCGCTTCACGCAGGTCGGCCGCCCGGACGCGGACGACCTTCCGCGGTTCGGCAACGAGATCGAGCGCGGGCGGGTTGGTCAGCTCGATCCAGTAGTCGGACGGAGCCAGGGGGCTGGTCGCGGTCAACTCCAACGCGACGTGAAACGACTTGGTCGCTAAAGATGGCATGGGAATCCTTGGTACGCGTGAGGTGTGAAGACTGGGCAAACGGATTCGAAGCCCGAACGGTTCGAATCGTGAACGGCGAGGAAGATCGCTCAGTCGGGACAGTGCCCTGCGGCGCACCGGCACAGGTCGACGTGGCGACGGGAAACCAGCGTCGCGACACTCGAATCCCATGACATGAAATCCAGCGTACCCGCGCTACACGCAGGCGGACGAGCCATTTCCTCTGGCAGATTCGAAGTCCCGCGTCTCGGGCGACGGGTTCCAATGGCCGCCGGTCTTCTCGTATCGCCACGTCCGCCGACCCGCAACGAGCTGGGCCAATGCAGCAATCAAGCGATCGACGTCTGCACTGGACGTGCCCAACCCGACACTCGCCCGCACCGCAGCCGTACGACCTAGCTTCGCGATCAGCGGATGCGCGCAGAACCGACCGTCTCGCACGCCGATTCCGTGCTCGGCCGAGAGATACGCCGCGACTTCGCCTGCCTCGAAACCGTCGACGGTGAACGTCACGATGCCGACGCAATCGTCGCTGTCGTTCCAGATCTTGACCTGTTCGACGCCGTCGATGCAGTCGAGTCCGGTCCGCAGCCGCGCGCACAGGTCTTCCTCACGCTGCCGAACGACCTCGTTGTCCAAGGCACACAACGCATCACACGCCGCGGCCAACGCTGCAGCGCCGAGGACATTCGGGCTACCGGCCTCGTGCCGTTGCGGAGCGGGTGCCCACTCCGCAGACGTCGTAGTCACGGCTTTCACCGCGCCGCCACCGATCAGGTGCGGGTCCGCGTTGTCTAACCAATCCCGCCGTCCCACAAGAACTCCCGCGCCGAACGGTGCGTACAGCTTGTGCCCGGAGAACGCGATGTAGTCGACGTCCCACGCCGCCAGGTCGATTCGCCGATGCGGGGCCAATTGTGCTGCGTCGACGCAGATTCGGGCACCGCACTGGTGCGCGATCCGGGCAAGGCGCGCGATCGGGAGGACCTCACCGGTGACGTTCGACGCGCCGGTCACCGACAGCAGCGCGGCAGGCTTGCTGCACAATTCCGCGACGAGGTTCCGGATCGTTTCCTCGATCGTGTCGGCAGTCGGTACGACGCGGCGGCCGTTCTTGTTCCACGGCAACAGATTTGCGTGGTGTTCGAGGTCGAGCACGACGGTGTCGCCGGGAACGCACGACGCCAGCAGATTCAACGAATCAGTGGTGTTCCGTGTGAAAACGACAACCTGGTCGTCGGTTGCCTTTACGAACCGCGCTACCGACTCACGTGCGCCCTCGTAGCAATCGGTCGACAGTCTGGACGCGTAACCGGCGCCGCGGTGGACGCTCGCGTAGAACGGCAAGACAGTGTTGACGCGATCGGTCACCTGCGCCAAAGCTGGTGCGCTGGCGGCATAGTCGAAGTTCGCGTAGGTGCACGTGCCGCCCTGAACGAGCGGAACTTGCAGGTCACAGCCCGACACGTTGGCGATCGGAGTGAGTGCACATTCGGCGGTGAGTACAGCAGTCATCGTCATGTCCCATCGATAAAGGGACCCGTCGGGTGATAAGCCTCAGAGTCCGCGCTTGCCGTGTCCGGTTTTGGACAACAGCCAGGTCGTCACCCGGAGCACCCCACCGCGGAGGAGGGTTGCCGACCAGCAAGCCGGGGCTTTGCGCTGGTACTCATGACCTGAACCGAGAATGGCAGCCGTTACGCGAGTTTGTCAAACCGAGCGAGCCGAACCTGCCGGACTATGAGAAACACCGGCACCGCCACACTGATCGCTACGAACACCGACAGGATCGGGTAGATCCACAGGCGCCGGATCCCGAGCCGCATACCCTCGACGAAGATAAATACAAGCGCCACAACAGCAACCAGAATCACGTCGTTGGTCAACGATGCCGCCGCATGGTTGGCGTACCCGCCACGAACGAAGCCGGCAAGTCCCCCGTTGTCGTCGGACAGCACGAACGCGATGTTGTTCCACCAGGTCGCGACGAGTGCGACCAGCGCCAACACCCCGTAGACCGCGCACAACACTTTGTCTTTCGGCTGCAAGGTACTCATGCACGCTCCGTGAGCACCAGTGGCCCGTCGGCCGTGATCGCGATGGTGTGTTCGCTGTGCGCAGTGCGGGACCCGTCGGCGGACCGGATCGTCCAACCATCCGGGTCGAAAACGATCTTGTCGGTTGTGCGCGCCAACCACGGCTCCAGCGCAATCGTCAGCCCGGGTCGAAGTACCAATCCGCGCCCCGCCCGACCGTTGTTCGCGACGTGTGGATCCTCGTGCATCGTCCGACCCAGGCCGTGCCCACCGAATTCGGTGTTGACCGGATAGCCGTGGCCGTCGGCGACCTCGAAGATCGCCGCCGAGATGTCGCCCAACTTGTTCCCGGGTTGGGCTGCGGCAATACCCGCCACGAGCGCTTCCTCTGTTGCCCGAATCAACCGCAGATCTTCGTCGTCAGGAGTTCCGACGATCACCGTGACCGCCGAATCGGCGACCCAACCGTCGATCGAGACCGCGAAATCCATACTCAGAACATCGCCGTCGCGCAGGACGTAGTCGAACGGTAGGCCGTGCAGCACAGCGTCGTTCACGGACAGGCAGATCACGTTGCGGAACGGCCCCTTGCCGAATGACGGCGAATAGTCCCAATAGCAGGACACCGCTCCACGGTCGTCGACCATTCGACGCGCGTGCCGCTCGAGGTCGAGCAGATTGACGCCGACTGCGGCGATTCTGCTCAACTCGGTCAGCACTTCGCCGACGAACGCTCCGGTGACTCGCATCCGCTCGATCTCGCGGGGTGACTTCAGTTCGATCACCCTGGTATTTTAATACCATGGTTCGCAAACCGCTCAGTCAGGCCCAACTGGAGGCAGGCAGACGCCTGGGCGCCATGCTCCGCGAAGCACGCGGCGATCGCTCGCTCGAAGATGTCGCCCAGGCCGCCGACATGTCGCCGGAGACTCTCCGCAAGATCGAGACCGGACGGCTACCGACGCCGGCATTCGGGACCGTGGTCTGCCTCAGCGCTGCGCTCGACCTTCCGCTCGAGAATCTCGCGGAGATCTGGCAGAAGACCCCCGTCCGCACGCGCTAGAGCACACACTCGGCTACTCTCCGGTCCATGCCAGACCGCATCGACGTGACGTTCGAATCAGGCGACGACCTCATCAGCGCATGGCTATACCAGGCCGACCGGACGGGCCCCGGGCCTGCCGTTGTCCTCGGCCACGGCCTCGGTGCGGTCAAGGAGATGGGCCTCGACCGCTACGCTGAGCGGTTCGTCGCCGCCGGCTACACGTGCCTCGTGTTCGACTACCGGCATTTCGGGGAAAGCGGCGGCGAACCGCGTCAGTTGCTCGATATCGATCGGCAATTGGCCGACTGGGCGGCGGCGATCGGTTACGCCCGCTCACTGTTCTACGTCGATCCCGACAAGGTGGCGATCTTCGGCTCGTCGTTCGGCGGCGGCCACGTGATCATTTCCGCTGCACGCGACCCACGCGTCGCCGCAGTCATCTCTCAGTGCCCCTTCACAAGTGGCACCGCGTCGGCGTTGACGCTCGGACCCGCGATCGCGAAAGTGACCGCACTCGCTGTGCAGGACGATCTCGCGCGAATCCTCGGTCGGGCGCCGGTGATGGTGCCCCTCGCGGGCAGTCCGGGCGAAGCTGCGCTGATGAACTCAGCCGACGCGGTCGACGGCTTTCTGGGTCTCGTACCGGAGGGCCACTACTTCCGGAACGAAGTTGCAGCGCGCGTGGGAACCAGAATTGCGCTGCATCATCCCGGCCGGTCAGCGAAGAAGGTGCAGAGCCCAATCCTGTTCTGCGTCTGCGACACCGATACGGTAGCGCCTGCAAAACAGACCTTGGAATATGCGATTCAGGCTCCGCGCAGCGAGATCGTCCGCTACCCGGTCGGTCATTTCGACATCTACGTCGGGGACGCATTCGAGAAGGCGATCGCCGATCAGGTCGCCTTCCTGGAACGTCACCTGCCGGTCTAACGCCAGTTCGGCAGGCTGTCCCCCGCGGCCCACGTCGAGTGCGTTCCACTCGAAATACGTTCGGGTAAAAGCAATCTCGCGATCGGGCCGAGCGTCACGTTTGCCGCGTCGAAGACCAAGCATTCGGACCGGTCGTTGTCGACATCGGTCGTCAGCGTGATCAGGTAGCCGTCGTCCTCTGCCGTAGCTCCGACCCGCGGAGCGACGGCGGTCTCGCTGCCGAACACACCCTCGCCGAACGAGTAGTGCTCTTCCTTACCGGTATCGCCGTCGTGGCGCAGCAGACCGTCGAAGAGGAAGAACCCAGGTACTCCCGTCGTCGAATACGTGTAGCGATGCTGCCTACCGGCGAACTGGCCGTTGATCATCGGGAACTCGCTCAGCGTGTCGCTGAGTCGCTCCTCGGAAGTAGCACCCGTTCGCATGTTCATTCGCCACCGGTGCAGTTTCGTCTGCATGCCGTCGAGCGAGAGAAACCGCGAAAGGCGTTGGTAGTACGTAGCATCCGGTGCAACCTGCGGCTCCGGACAGTCCTGGAAGTATCCTTCGACGACCACCTCGTCGCCGACCTCATAGGCATTCGACCAGTGCAGGACGTAGGTCGGCTCGAATTCGAACCACCGGATCTCGTTGGACTGGCCGCGGCGCGGAATCACGCCGAGCCGGGTCGGGATGTCACGGTGCAAACGGGGCACGAAGGCGTTCTTCTGCAGAAGCTCGGGGTCCCAGAACAGAGGCAGATCGTTCAGGATCGCGTAGTTGTCCGTGTAGGCCATATCGTGCGGAAGGCGTGGTCCCGGAAGTTCGATATCGACGTAGTGGACGAGCCGATTCTCCGCGTCGACCACGCCGTAATGCATGTACGGCCATTCGGTGCTGTAGTTGAAGAACAGCATTTCACCGGTGCGGTCGTCGACCTTCGGATGCGCGGAAACACCGAGGGCGCTGGGAAATTGGCCGTGCCATGTCGATTTGCCGAGGTCGTCCAGGGTCAGCGGATCGAGTCGATACAGATCGCCGCACTGATAGAAGCTCGTGATCGCAACACCGGCGTGAACCACGACGTCGGTGCTCGAGGAATCCTTCATCCGTCCGCGCGCACCCCAGCCGTCTTCGCGGATCGCCTTGGTCGGCCGCTCCGACAGCCCCGCCCACAGCGGCCGGCCGGCTTCCTGCTCGGCGAGCAGACCGTCCGTTCGGACGAACCTGTTGCGGTAGAAAGCTTTTCCGTCCCGGAAGCCGACCAGATGCACCATTGCATCACCGTCGAACGGGTGGTATCGGCCGATCGACGGTAGCGCTGGGTTCTCGGTGTTGCGCAGGTAGATGCCGTCGAGGTCGGCCGGTATCTCGCCCGCCAGCAACTCGAGCTCCGGCGCGTTCCACTCGTTGCGCTGAGGCGTCCACGCACCGGTGCGATACGGATGGTCATCGTCATCGGGCAATGCACTGAGGACCCGCGCGACGAGTTCTGTGTTCGTCACCCCAACCACGCTACATGCGTGTGGCGCACGTCACGAACTACCAGCCCCGCAGCGACTCCGGACGGATTCGCAACAGCACCGAGTAGTCGGCGAGAAACCGCTCCGGGGTGTAATCGATGCCGGTCATATCGGTGCCGTACTTCGCGAGATAACTCTCCCACTCCTCCGGTGTGGGACCGGCCGGGTCGACGACAGCGAGTCCGGTGAACACCGACACCTCACCGCCCTCGGCCGAGCCGTTGAAGTTCAGCGACACATGCGAATTTCGGGCGAGATGAGCCATCTTGGCCGAGTCAGGCTGGGTGAGGATCAAGAACTCACCGCCCGACCACAGGAACCACACCGGCGTCGGGGCGGGCGCACCCGCCTTGCGGACGGTCGTCAACCAGATGACCGCTTCTGCGGCTAGGCGCTCGGCTACCTTGTCTGGGATTGTTTCGATGGTCATATCCACTGCAACACGTGGCGACCGTCTCTGCTTCCTGCACGACTCACCGCATTCGCGTTCACCTTTTGGCAAGCTAACCGTGGGATAACGAGCGAATGGGGGCGGACCGCCTCCGCTCGATAGAAGGTGGGCAGCCGGTTGTCTCTTCAGTCACAGGGTGTGGATCGAACCGAGATCCCGCGCGAAATGCTGCGCGCGTCCGACGCGCCCGATCCGCGCACCCTGCTCGACATCCTCGACGCAGCCGCGCAGGCACATCCCGATGCGCCTGCGATCGACGACGGCGACGCCAGCCTCACCTACAACGAACTGCTCGAAGCAATCGACGAGGGCACCGAGTGGTTGGCGAAATCGGGGGTCCGGGCCGGAGATCGGGTCGGGGTGCGGATGCCGTCCGGTTCGTACTCGCTGTACGTGGCGATTCTGTCGATTCTCGCGGCGGGCGCCGCGTACGTTCCCGTGGACGCCGACGACCCCGAGGAACGCGCCGAGCTCGTGTTCGGCGAGGCCCGCGTCAGCGCGATCATCACTGCGAAGGGCATCACCAAGACGACTCCGGGTCGCACCGGATCCGTACGCCGTCCCACCCCGGACGACGACGCCTGGGTCATTTTCACGTCCGGCTCGACCGGTACACCGAAGGGTGTCGCGGTGAGCCATCGCAACGCCGCCGCATTCGTCGACGCGGAGGCACGCCTGTTCCTCCAGGACGCACCGATCGGGCCCGGCGACCGCGTTCTCGCCGGGTTGTCGGTCGCTTTCGACGCGTCGTGCGAGGAAATGTGGCTCGCCTGGCGATACGGCGCCTGCCTCGTACCGGCGCCACGCGCGCTGGTCAGGTCCGGTATGGACCTCGGGCCATGGCTGGTGAGCCACGACGTCAGCATCGTGTCGACCGTCCCGACCCTGGCTGCCCTGTGGCCGGCGGAAGCCCTGGAGGCAGTGCGGCTTTTGATCTTCGGTGGCGAGGCCTGCCCGCCCGACCTGGTAGACCGACTCGCGGACACCACCGAACGCGAGGTCTGGAACACCTACGGACCTACCGAGGCGACCGTCGTCGCGTGCGCGGCCATGCTGCGCCCCGGCGAACCGGTCAGCATCGGGCTGCCGCTGGACGGCTGGGATCTCGCCGTCGTCGACGGGCATGGCCAACCTGTTGCGGAGGGCGAGGTCGGTGAACTGGTCATCGGCGGCGTCGGTCTTGCCCGGTATCTCGACGCCGCGAAGGACGCCGAGAAGTACGCACCGATGCCGACCCTCGGCTGGGACCGCGCGTATCGCAGCGGCGACCTCGTCCGTCTCGTCCGAACCGGCCTGCTCTTCCAGGGTCGCGCGGACGACCAGGTGAAGCTCGGTGGCCGCCGAATCGAGTTGGGCGAAGTCGATACGGCACTGCAGAACCTTCCCGGTGTCGCAGGAGGTGCCGCGGCTGTCCGCACGACGGGTGCGGGCCATCAGATCCTCGTCGGCTACATCGCAAGTGCGGACGCGGACTTCGACCTCGCCGCGGCGCGCAACTATTTGAGCGAGCAACTTCCGGCCGCCCTGGTGCCGAGGCTCGCCCTTGTCGACGAACTACCGACGCGGACCTCCGGCAAAGTCGACCGCGCGGCCCTGCCATGGCCGTTGCCCGGTGCTGGTGACGACGACCAACCAGATCACGGACTCACCGGCACCGCGGCGTGGGTGGCGGGACTCTGGACCTCGATTCTGGGCGCACAGGTCTCCGGTCCGGATACCGATTTCTTCGAGGTCGGCGGCGGCTCGCTTGCGGCCGCCCAATTGGTGACGGCCCTTCGTGAGCGCTTTCCGAAAGTCACCGTCGCGGAGTTGTACGACCACCCCCGGCTCGGTTCGCTCGCCGAGATGCTCGACGAGTTCGCGCCGTCGGTGGCCGTCGAACCGCGCACGGTGAAGCCGACTCCGTTGCGCTCGCAGCTGATCCAAGTCGCACTGACAGTGTCGCTGATGACATTGACCGGCCTGCAGTGGGTCACCTGGCTCGCCATCGCCGCAAACCTGTTCTCGCATGTCAACCCGGTCTTCCCCACACTGTCGTGGTGGTGGACCGCACTGGGGTTCTTCCTGTTCATCACGCCGATCGGGCGGATTGCGATCTGCGTTGTCGGCGCGCGCCTGCTGTTGCGCGGCGTCGAACCCGGCACATACCCGCGCGGCGGCAGCGTTCACCTGCGCCTCTGGGTGGCGTTACGGCTGTCCGAAGCCAGCGGCGCCGAAAATCTGTCGGGCGCGCCCTGGATGGTCCCATTTGCGCGGGCGCTCGGCGCCAAGGTCGGCAAGGGCGTCGATCTGCACACACTGCCGCCGGTCACCGGAATGCTCGAACTCGGCGACGGTTGTTCCGTCGAACCCGAGGTCGATCTGTCGGGTCACTGGATCGACGGCGACGTGATCCATATCGGTGCGGTCGTGATCGGTCCCGGCGCCGTCATCGGTGCTCGATCCACTTTGCTGCCGGGCTCGACCGTCGGACGAAACGCTGTGGTCGCAGCGGGATCGGGCGTCATCGGCAAGGTCAAAGCCGAGCAGGAGTGGGCCGGTTCACCCGCTGTGAAGGTCGGCAAGGCCGAGCACCCGTGGCCCGACAAGACACCGCGCCGGGCGGTCCACTGGATCGGCGCGTTCGGCATCTCCTCGATACTGATCGCCGGCATGCCGATCTTCGGCCTGAGCGCTGGAATTGCGTTGATCGGCTGGTGGATTCGAAACGACACATCCGTGGTATCCGCATTCGTGCGAGCACTGACGATCCTCCCCCTGGCAACGATCGTCAGCCTCGCGGTCTTCGCGATCGCCACAGTGGTCGCCGTTCGACTGCTCGGGATCGGCCTCACCGAAGGCCACCACCCGGTTCGCAGCCGCATCGGCTGGCAGATCTGGGCGACCGAACGGCTGATGGACTCCGCGCGCACATTCCTGTTCCCGCTGTACGCGAGCTTGCTGACGCCGATCTGGTTGCGCTTGCTCGGCGCGAAGATCGGCAGCAATGTCGAGGCGTCGACGGTGTTGCTCCTGCCGAAATTCACCACGGTCGCCGACGGCGCATTTCTCGCCGACGACACGATGATCGCAAGCTACGAACTCGGCGGCGGCTGGATGCACATCGCCGAAGCGAAGGTCGGCAAGCGCGCATTCCTCGGCAACTCGGGCATGACCGCACCTGGGCGCCGTGTGCCGAAAAACGGGCTGGTGGCGGTTCTTTCCGCGGCGCCCTCGAAAGCGAAAGCCGGTTCGTCCTGGCTGGGCAGCCCGCCGGTACGGCTGCGCCGCGCGCAGAACGACGGTGATTCCGAACGGACCTTCGACCCGCCGCTGAAGCTGAAGATCGCTCGTGCGCTCGTCGAAACCTGCCGGCTGATTCCGGTGATGGTCACGTTCGCGATCGGGCTGGGAGTGTTGTTCGCGCTGGCGGGAATTGCCACCGACGTCGGCTACGCGGCTGCGGCACTCCTCAGCGGAATCGTCCTGCTGATTGCGGGAGCGGTCGCGGGCGCGTCGGCGGTCGCGGCAAAGTGGCTCGTCGTGGGTCGGATCGAGAAGGTCGAACACCCGCTGTGGAGTTCGTTCGTGTGGCGCAACGAGGTCTCCGACGCGTTCGTAGAGACCGTCGCAGCACCCTGGTTCGCCCGCGCGGCGACCGGTACACCCGTTCTGAATGTGTGGCTTCGCGCACTCGGTGCGAAGATAGGTCGTGGCGTGTGGTGTGAAAGTTATTGGCTCCCAGAGGCAGATCTCGTGACTCTTGGCGACGGGGCAACGGTCGAGCGGGGGTGCGTCGTGCAGACTCACCTGTTCCATGATCGGATCATGGCCATGGACACCGTGACGATTGGTGAAGGGGCAACGCTCGGTCCGCACTGCGTCGCGCTGCCTGCTGCAGGGATCGGCGCCGGCGCGACGGTCGGTCCGGCATCACTGGTCATGCGCGGCGATACCGTGCCGCCGTCTACGCGCTGGCAGGGCAACCCGATCGCTCCGTGGACGGGTGGATAGGCGATGTCAGGCAAATTCTACGAAGACCCCATCGATCCGTACCTGCCGCAAGCCGGCAACCGGGGTTATCGCGTCTCGCGGTACGAGCTCGAGCTGCAGTACAAGGTTGCGAGCAACCGCCTGGCCGGCGCAGCGACGATCACGGCGGTGACAACCGCTGTCCGGCAGAAGTTTTCCCTCGACCTCGCCCAGAGCATGTCGGTGTCGAAGGTCTTCGTGAACGGCAGTCGCGCCGCCAAGCACTCCCATCAACACGGGAAGTTGAGCATCACCCCGCAGGACAAGATTCCGGCAGGCGGTGTGCTCTCGATCAGCGTGCAATACGCGGGTACACCCAAGCCGGTCCGCGGCCTGTGGGGCGAGGTCGGCTGGGAAGAGCTGACGTCCGGGTCCATCGTCGCGAGCCAGCCCAACGGGGCATCGTCCTGGTTCCCGTGCGACGACCATCCCAGTTCCAAAGCGAGCTACCGCATTTCGATCACGACCGACTCGCCGTTCTATGCCGTCGCCAACGGCACACTGGTTCGCAAGCAGGTCAAGTCGAGCCAGACGACCTGGGTCTACGAGCAGCCCGAGCCGATGGCGTCCTACTTGGCGACCGTGCAGATCGGCCAGTACGAGAAGCGTCGGGTCGGGCAGAAGCCGGTCGTGATGAACGCGATCATTCCGCCCCGGCTGCGTGACCGCTTCGATCACGACTTCGGTCGGCAACCGCAGATCATGAGCGCCTTCGTCGAGCTGTTCGGTCCGTACCCGTTCACCGACTACACCGTGGTCGTGACCGACGACGAACTCGAGATCCCTGTTGAAGCGCAAGGCATCTCGATCTTCGGTGCAAATCACTGCGACGGCAGGCGCGGCGCCGAGCGACTCGTTGCGCACGAACTTGCGCATCAGTGGTTCGGCAACAGCCTGACTATCAAGGCGTGGAAGGACATCTGGCTGCACGAGGGTTTCGCGACGTATGCCGAGTGGGTGTGGTCCGAGGAGTCGGGCGGCCCGACGGCCGAGCAGCTCGCAAAAGCAGCGCGGCACAACCTTTCCCGAATGCCACAGGACATCGTCATCGGCGATCCCGGCCCGGAGTTGATGTTCGACGACCGCGTCTACAAGCGCGGCGCGCTCACCCTGCATGCGTTACGCGCGGTACTCGGGCGTGAGCAGTTCTTCGAACTTCTCCGGACCTGGACCGCTCGGCACGCCCACTCGTCCGTCACGACCGACGAATTCACCGATCTCGCTTCGCATTTCACGCACATACCGCTGCATCCGCTGTGGAATGCGTGGCTGAACGAGAAGAACCTGCCGGAGCTTTCGCCGCGCTGAAGCGTCAGCCCAAGTAGTCCGGGAATTCCTTGACCAATCGATCGAGCTCGGCGAGGATCTCGTCGCGCCCACCCTCGGGCAGACCCGCCACCACTTCGCTGATGCCGAGCGACTCGTAGTACTCGAGTTTGCCCGGAGTCGGGACGGTGTTGAACGGCACGATGTGCAGTCCCGCGCGATCACGTCCCGCGTCGTCGAACGCGCGGTGCAGGTTCGGCAGCGCCTCCCGAATCCCCGAACCGCCGAACGGCGCCCAGCCGTCGGCGAACTCGGCGATGTGGTCGAACAGCTTGGGACCGGCCGCCCCACCGATCAGAGTGCGCGGCCGGGTTCGGCCGGCCGGTTTCGGCCATGCCCAACTAAGCGGGAGGTCGACGAACCTGCCCGCGAAACTCGCCTCGTCCTGGCTCCACAGCGCTGTCATCGCGAGCATGTATTCACGGGTCAGCGCGCGGCGGGTCGCCGGATCGATGCCGTGGGTCTCCATCTCGTCCTTGTTCCAGCCGTATCCGATGCCGAGGACGAAGCGGCCACCCGAGATGAGGTCCAGCGTGGCGATCTCCTTTGCGAGCACCACAGGATCGTGCTGCATGACGAGGCTGACACCCGTGCCCAGTAGCAAGCGGTCCGTCACCGAAGCCGCAGCGGCGCATGCAATATAGGGGTCGAGCGTGCGCCTGTAGCTCGCGCTGAAATCCCGGCCCTCCGCCGGGTGCGGTGTCTTGCGCGCGACCGGAATGTGGGTGTGTTCGGGAAAGTAGAGCGACCCGAAGCCGCGCGCTTCGGCTTCCTTGGCCAACGTCACCGGATCGATGACCTGATCGGTCAGGAAAATCGTCAATCCCAGCTTCATGGTCAGCGACTCAGCCCGAACTGCTTGGCTATGACCTTCTCTACGAGCGTCGCAGGCGCGAGCCGCTTCAGCAGGAACACGATGGGCGCTCGACTCCCCCTCGCGTACAAGGGTTTCGGACGCTCCGATTCGATCGCTTCGACTATCGTCTCCGCTACTTCCGCAGCGGACACGCCTTCCTTTTCGCGGCCGTCCAACTTCGCGATCATTGCGGCGAACTCGGCCGCGTAGGGCGAATCCTGCCCGACGTACTTGGTCCGCCGCTCACTGATACCGGTGTTGATGGAGCCGGGCTCGACGGTCGTCACCCAGACACCGAACGGCGAAACTTCGAAACGCGCCGCGTCGGAGAACCCCTTGATCGCTGCCTTGGTCGCGACATACGACGACCGGTAGGCCAGCGGGAAGCTTGCGAGCATCGAGCCGACCATGACGATCCGCCCGTACCCCCGCGCACGCATGCCGGGCAGAACCAATTGCGTCAGCCGTACGGGACCGAACACGTTGAGCTGGAAAAGTCGCTCGACCGCGTCGATCGGCAGTTCCTCGATGGGGCCCGACTGGCTCTCCCCCGCATTGTTGACGAGGATGTCGACGTCCCCCAGCACCGCAGCGAAGTTCTCGATGGCCGCTGTGTCCGTCAGGTCGAGCGCACGGTATTCGACGCCGGCGAGGCGTACGTCTGCGGCAATGGTGTCCGGGTTGCGGCTGGTGCCGATCACGCGGTAACCCTTGGCCAACAGCGCGGCGGCGGTCGCCGCACCGATGCCCGACGACGCACCAGTGACGAGAGCTGTTCGAGTCATCTTCAGGGCACCCAATACCTCGTCGCCAGGTCTTCGACAACAGGGTCGTCTTCTGCGGCCTCATCCAGGGCAGCGAGATCCGCGGCAAGCGAGATCAGCCTCGGGTCGTCGGTATCCGCTTCGAAACCGGGGTCGCAGCCGTCCTCGGTGATCTGCCGGAGCAACTTCTCCCGTACCCGCGCCTTGAGCGATTCGGTCATCTGTAGAGCATGCCCGTCGACGCTGGCGCTGTCACCTGAGCCCGTCATTCGCCACCCGTGTCACGGTCTTCGTCGGATCGCCGAAAGACTTGGCGCGCAACCGGGATCATGGCAACGATCGCGCCCGCCACGAGCACGATCGAAAATATCTGAAGCAACATCTACTTCTGCCTCCGTCAGGCCGGGGCCAACCACGAACCCCAGGGCGTATTTCGCAGAATCGTGAACACGGCGAGGAAGACGAGCACGCCGGTTCCAACTTTGCGGTTCACTACGATCATCCTGCCCTTTTCACCGCGCCACCGCTTTCGCACCCAGAGCACCCACGAGACACCGAGCAGCACGATCAGCGGCGCAATCAGGACATTGCTCGACAGCGCAGCGCCGACATCGCCGTACGTCAGATCGTTGACCGCGCGCATCCCGCCGCAACCGGGACACCACAGACCCGTCACGAAATGAAACGGGCACACCCCGTACGAGTACTGCTGGTGCGGGTCGCGGAAATGCAGGAGCACTGTCGCGCCGATGCCGACGCCCGCGACGAGGGTCGGCGGACCGAGAGCCCGCCAACCGACGCGAGAGTCGACAGCCTGCGGCGTCATTGCTGCCTGATCACCACGGAATTGATGATCATGTCGTGCCAGCACTGCTTCTTGTCACTCCACAACGGCCACAGCACGTTGAGAAAGCACGCGCTCGTCAGGATCGAAGCGAGTAGGTATCGGAGAAAGGACGTGCTGACACCGAGCGGTTGACCGGTCCGCTCGCCAATCGTCGTGATGCCGACCCATTTCTTGCCGATCGTCTGACCGGTCCGACCCTGGCGCACGATCACGTTCCAGATAGTGAACGCCAGACCGCCGACGACGCTGAGGACGATCAAGACGACCCCCGCCGTCACGCCGCCACTGTTCAGATCTACTTCTTTGATCGACCCGTCCGAGTACTCGGTAACTTCGGCGCCCGCAAAGAGGACGAAGAAACCCGCGACCATCAGGATCGTGATGGGTAGCGTCAGCAGACCGTCCAGCAGCGACGCACCGACTCGCGCGCCCCAGGACGCGTAGTCGTAGGTGGGTGGCGCACCGTACTGCTGCTGCGCGTACCCGTACGCGCCGTATTGCGGCGGTGGGGCGCCGTGCTGCTGCCCGTACTGCGGCGGTGCGCCGTACTGGGGTGCCGCGTACTGAGGCGCCTCGTACTGAGGCGCCTCGTACTGTGGCGGAGGGCCGTACTGCGGTGGCGTCTTGTTCAGGTTCGGCTGCTGGGGATCGGACGGCTGTTCAGGAAATGACAAGGCGAACTCCCTGGTCGACGACGTTCGCCATCAAGACTAATCAGGTCCGCCGGTGCCGTGCGCCCTTGAGTGGAAGTCCAGGTCGCGCCGGATGGAGCGAGGTCTTGATCCGGTGGACCGGCCCGATCGGCTCATCCGCACCGTTCGAGGTCACCACACCGAAGATCGGCGCCGAATCGCCGTCGCTGCGCAGCTGCACTTCGAGTTCGACTTCGACTTTGCCAAGCTCGAAACCGTTCTGTTCAGCGCGCGCAGCCAACTGCTTCTCGAGCTTGTCGAGCGCGTCGGTGAGTTCGACCCATTCGCCTTCTGCCATCCCGCTACCTCCCGAAAACATACCGTCCCCCGGATTCGTACCATTAAAACGGGCTCAAGGTGCGGTGAGGTGTGCGCTGCCACAGGGTTGAGGCCACGGATTCGGGCCGGGCAACTAGGTTGTCCAAGCATGAGGCAACTGTCGCGGCGACGACTGCTGCTCGGCGCCGCTGCCCTCGGCGGCACCGCGATCACCCTCGGGTTCCCGCCGTTCGCGGGCGCTGTGCCGGAGCGCCGAACCGCACTCGCGCTCGGGCCCGCGGACGCAGACTTTCGCCGCTTGGCGGGCCGCGGCTACAACCCTCGCTTTCGTGGCAGTCCGGAGAAGATCTTCTTGCCAGGAACACCCGCGGAGACAACCGCAGCGGTCCAGCAGTCGCTGGACGAGGGCCTGCGGTGTGCACCACGGTCCGGCGGGCATTGCTTCGCAAATTTCGTCGACAGCCCGGAAAACAGAGCGATCATCGATCTGTCGCAGCTGACCGATGTGCGATACGACGAGGGCCTTCGCGCCTACGCGGTCGGTGCCGGAGCGGACCTCGGCACGGTGTACGAGAAGCTCTTTCGCGGCTGGGGTGTCACGATTCCCGGTGGCACCTGCCTCGGCGTCGGAGTCGGCGGACACGCGACCGGCGGCGGCTTCGGTGCGCTGTCGCGCACGCACGGTGCGGTCGTCGATCACCTCTACGGCGTCGAGATCGTCGTCGTCGACAAAGACGGCAACGCGTCCCTCGAACTCGCCACACGGGAGAACAACCCCGAATTGTGGTGGGCCCACACCGGCGGTGGCGGCGGAAATTTCGGCGTGATCACCCGATTCCTGCTGCGTTCACACGATACCGACGGCAGCTCTCTCGATGCGCTACTGCCGAAACCGCCCCGACAGATGCTCAGCGCATCGATCTATCTGCCTGTGGCCGATGAGAATTCGTTCACCAGATTTGTCGGCAACTACCTGAACATCTTCGAGCAGAACACCGCGAGCGGTACGCGCTTCGCAGACCTCTTCGCGGCGCTGAATGTCGGCTCGCTGGTCGGTAGCTTCAGCCAGGTGACCACGCAGTTGGCGGCGGACCGTCCCGACGCGGATGCGCTGCACGCGGAGTTCGTCTCCGCACTCGTCGAGGGAATCTGGCCGCCTCCGATTGTCACGCCGCCCGTTCGCCGTTCGTTCCTCGATCACATGAATCAGGTGTCGACGCCCCGCGGACCAGCACCGCGCCCCGGCGCATACAAGGCCGCATTCTTGCGAAAGGCGTTGTCACCCGACCAGATTCGACTGATCTATCGATATCTGATGAGTCCGCAAAGCGGCGGTATGGAGTCGGGAATGGAGTTCGTGCCGATGGGTGGCGCGATCAATTCACGGCCGTCCGATGCCACCGCGATGCCTGCGCGCGACTCGTTCATGACGATGGTACTGCTGGGCTCGTGGAGCAACCCCGCAGCCGAAGGTGAACGGGTGCAAGCGATTCGAAGCTTGTACAGCAATCTCTTCGCCACGACGGGCGGCGTTCCGGTGCCGGGCGGAGCGACCGGCGGCAGCTACATCAACTATCCCGATCCGGACCTTCGCGATCCGCGGTACAACGGCTCGGGCGTACCGTGGCACACGCTGTACTACGGCGCGAATTACCAACGCCTACAGCAGGTCAAAGCACGTTGGGACCCGGGGAACGTCTTCCGCCACGGGCTGTCGATCGAACTTCCGTAGCTAGCTGCTGCCCATCGAAATGTAGTACGGGGTATTGGCCCACACCATCAGCGGACCCATGTCGCCGTTGTAGACGTTGCTGTCGCTCGGCGCGTCGATCCCGGGGATGTTTGCACGATCGGTCTGCTGCCAAAAGACCCAGTTCGGCCAGCCGCCGACCAACTCGGGCTGCGGGCTGCCAGTCCAGTCCGCGATCCACAGCGGGTAGCTCGTGAACTGGTTCGAGTTGGCAACTTCGTACTTCCAGAAGCCGGGGCAGGTGTAGACGATCGGGTTACGTCCGGTCAGCACCTTCACGGTCGTCAGCCAGCGGTGCATCCAGTTGATGATGACGTCGGCAGGCATACCGTTACTACGCTCGACGTCGAGGATCGGCGGCAGCGAACCGAGAACGTTCTGCTGGAACACGTTCTGTACGTAGAAGAGTGCCTGCTCCTCGGGATTGTTCTGGTCGAACCGCGGGAAGTGGTACGCACCGCGCAGTACGCCTGCGGCACGCATGCTCGCGGTGTCCTGCTGGAAATGCGGGTTGACGTAATTGGTGCCTTCGGTTGCCTTCACGAGAGCGAAGTCGTGGCCCGCACTCTTGACTGCGAACCAGTCGATCGGTGCGCCGCTCGGATGCTGCCAACCCGACACATCCGGGCCGCTCGGGCGGGGATCGGCGGAACCCGGCGACGCCGCGATCAGCATGGCTACGACCGCAAGCGGCAATGCAGCCAGGAGCTTTCGACGAAGACCGGAACGCGCCATCATGGCCAGGACCGTAGCGCGGCCCGGTCGCCGAAGGCAACTTGCGAACTAGGCCGTACTGGACGTGTACGGAAGCCCGTTCGGGTACGGTGCGCGGATCTTTTCCGCCGCGAAGGCGTCGAGAACAGCGCGGTGAATCGACCGCTGGACCGCCCACTGGCGCGATGCCTTGACCTTCACCGTCAGGCGCAAGGTGACGCCGTCGGCAGTCACCTTCTGCACGCCGAGGAACTCGGGCGGCTCCAGCACGTCGGACTCGATGTTCGAAGCAGTCACTGTTTCTTCCGCGGTCTGCTGTGCGACGTCGCAAGCCCGGTCGATGTCGGACGCGTGCGCGACGGGCAGGTCGACGACGGCGACCGCGTAACCCTGGGACATGTTGCCGACCCGGATGATTTCGCCGTTGCGGCAGTACCAGAGGGTGCCGTTGACGTCTCGGAGCGTCGTCACGCGCAGACCCACGGATTCGATCGTGCCGACAGCTTCGCCGAGATCGACGACGTCACCGACGCCGTACTGGTCCTCGAGCAACATGAAGATCCCCGACAGGAAGTCGCGAACCAAGTTCTGCGCACCGAACCCGATCGCGAGTCCGAGGATGCCGGCCGACGCGAGGAACGGTCTGACGTCCAGCCCGACCGCCGAGAGAATCTGCAGCACACACCAGACGAGCACCGCGATCGACGCAGTCGACTTGAGCACCGAGCCGATAGTGGTTGCCCTGTGGGCCCGGCGTTCGCTCAGCCTCGACCCACGAGCCTCGGCGGACGCTCGCTCCCGCAATGGGCGCAGCAGCGACGGACCGCCACCCGACCGTGGCTTCGTCAACCGGTCGATCCCGCGATGCGCGAGAAAACGGATCAGCAGGGCGAGAGCTATGTACGCAACGATCTCGATCGGACGCTGGATAAGCCAGACTCGGCCTGCCTCGGTCAGTTCGATTGCTAGTTGTGACATCCCGAAAGCCTACGGAAGTCAACGCAGCCGTCCCACCGCCGCTGACCAGCGATTCTGTCGAAACATCCACGCTGAGCAGGGATTTCACCGGAGGGTCAGACGAGTCACATTTCGCTACTCGGCAGCTTGGACCTTCTTGACAGCCGCGACGAAGAGCTGGTCGAAGGCTGCCTGATCCGGCTTCTCGCCGCGAACTCCGACGTTGACGGTCAACCCGCGAATTACGGCGATGCCCTGCATCGTCGTCGATTCGACGGGTCCGATTCCGCCGGTCGTCGAGGTCGATTTGGTGCTGTAGGCAATGGCGTCGATGTCCCCGAGCTCCGCCGGCACCGTCAGCTTCACGTTCTCGACCGCGCCTTCGGAACTTTGCCCCTCGACGCTGAACTTCATGGTGATGTTGGTGCACGTGCCACCCATGGCCGAGTCGATCCGGCCGAGGTCCATCTCGCTGTTCATGACGCTCTCGAGGAAAAGCTCACCGTTGGCGCCGGACGCGGCCACGAGGGAACCGTTCTGCAGCAACTCGTGCGAGAACTCGGACAGGTCCTTCTGGCTCGTCGCACACTCCGGCGGGTTCACCTCCGCCGAGCCCATGATTTCAATGAGTTGCTCGGCCTGAGCTGCGAGCTGCTCTTGCGGCACCGGCTGAATCTTCGCCCCCGCTGGCAGCTCCGGCTCGGTCAGCAGCAGTTCCGCGAGCGACGTACTCGGCTTGTCGCCTCCGCCCGAAGAGCTGTCGTCGGAGCCGCAGCCCGAGACCAGCAACCCCGCAATAGCGACAACGGCAAACAAGGACGATCGGCGCATGTTCCCTCTTATCTCTCAAGTCCCCCGACGAACCATCAGCTCAGTGCCGCAGCGTACCCGAGTCACCTACGGGGGAGTTCTGCCCATCGACAATCCGTGGGGCAGAACGGGAATATTTTATTCGCAAGCAGGACCACGGGAAGACCCATTCAGGAGATCGAAACATCATGTTCAAGAACAGAATTCGCGCATCTGCCGCCGTTGTCGGCATCGCCGCGGCCGTCGCCATCGGCGCCGGACCCGCAGTCGCCGCCGCAGCGTCCACCACCGAACCGGTCAGCTCGTCGTACTGCTATTACGAGTACGACGTCTACGGCAACTGGGTCGTGGTCTGCTTTTGACCGACTACGAGCCTGACAGACGAGAAAGGCCCCGACCCGCTTGCGCTGGGTTGGGGCCTTTCTGCTGGAGCCGCCTAAGAGAATCGAACTCTTGACCTTTTCATTACGAGTGAAATGCTCTACCGACTGAGCTAAGGCGGCGTGCCTTGCGGCGCAGGCGAGTCTATCGTGTCTCCTGGGCTAGACGAAAATTGGCTGCTCAAACGCTACTTTGCGGCGCTCAAAGTGGCCACCATGGCCGCGACGGCGAACTTCGGTTTCACATTCAGGTCGATGGCCTCGCGACATTCCAGAATCGCCTCGACCGAACGGAGCAAACCCTCTGGCGAGGCCCGGTTCGCCAGCTTGGCAACGTCGTTCGCCATGTCGGGATGCGTCGGCGCCACGCTTGCTCCCATCCGAACCGCCAGTGCATCGCGATACAGCCCGGCCAGGTCGATCAGGGCACGGTCCAGCGAATCGCGGCTCGACCTCGTCCGCCGCGACTTCTGCTTGCGTTCCAGGTCTTTCAGGGCGCCGACCGACCCGCGCAGCGCGCCGGCAGCGCCCTTGCCCGTCCCGCCGCCACCCAACGCGGTACGCAGCTCTTCGGTCTCACGTTCGTCACGCTCGGCGCTCATCGAAACCGCATCGGCTTCCGCGGCCTTCACGAGCTCTTCCGCCGCCTCGTAGCCACGGCCCGCACGGGCGGCCGCATCGGCCAAGCCGAGTGCCTGGAGACGGCGATCGCGCGCACCGACGTCGGTCGCAAGGCGCCGCGCCCGGCCCACGTGACCACCACAGATCGATGCGGCCCACTCGGCGACATCGGGCGCCAGCCCGTCCCGCTCGCGAAGGACCTGCGCGATCGCCTCCACGCCCGGTGTGACGAGGTGGATATGCCGGCAGCGAGAGCGGATGGTCACCGAGACGTCTTCTGGATCGGTCGACGGCGCACACAGCAGGAACACCGTCTTCGCTGGCGGTTCCTCGACCGCCTTCAGCAGCGCGTTGGACGCACGCTCGCCGAGACGGTCGGCGTCCTCGATCAGCACGACCTGCCACTCGCCCGTGCTCGGCCGCCTGGCCGCAGTCTGGACGATCGCCCGCATCTCGTCGACGCTGATGCTCAAGCCTTCGGGAATGACACGCCGCACATCGCCATGTGTACCGGCCATAGTGGTCGTGCAGGCCCGGCAATGACCACACCCGGGAGTTCCCGGATCGGTGCACTGCAGCGCGGCGGCAAAGGCGAGTGCGGCGACGGACCGCCCCGACCCCGGCGGACCGGTGAACAGCCACGAGTGGCTCATGGACGATCCCGCCGCTGCCGCGCCACGCCGCGCGGCGACGGCAGCAGCCGTCAACTCTGCCTCGACGGCTTGCTGCCCCACCAGACGATCGAATACCCCGGCCACCGCTACACAGTAGCGGCGCCCACCGACAGCGTCAGTTCCACTCCGCAGCCCAGCTCGCGGCGGTCTCGGGGTCGATGCCCGCGCGTTTGAACGTCGTGTTCGAGCCGTCGATGCTTTCGCGGATGATGTCCGCGTGCCCGCTGTGGTGCGCGATCTCGCGGAACACGTGGAGCAGGATCCGCCGCACCGTCCACCATTCGCGCTCCGGCGCCCACGGCGCGGTCGGAAGCGGAACCACATCGTCCAGACTCGCGACGCCCCGGACGACCTCTTCGGTCCGCGCAACGATCTTGTCCCACTCAGCGAGCAGTCCGTCGACTGTCTGGTGATCGCCGATCACATACTCTTCGGCGGCCTTGGACATATCCATCTCGGCGTTTTCGTCGCGCTCGACGACGACCTCCAGCCAGTGCTTTTCGCAGTTCGACACGTGATGGAGCAGGCCGCCGAGCGTGAACTCGCTCACGGTCGACCGCAGCCGAGCCTGGGTCTCGTCGAGTCCACTGACGGCGATGCGGAACTGCTCGCGCTGGTCGGCAAGCATCGTGATGAGGTCTTCGCGTTCGGTGTTTGTCATGAACCACACGTTAGAGGCAATTGCGGACAGCGTCTGTCCTTAATTGCTCAGCTCTTTTTTGCGGCTGCCGTTCGCTTCGCGGGTGCCTTCTTCGCAGCGGTGGTCGTCTTTTTCGCAGCCGCCTTCTTCGCGGCTGTCGTTGCGGACTTCTTCGCCGGCGCCTTTTTGGCGGGTGCCTTCTTGCGAGTCACCGGGCCGCGTGCACGACGATCGGCGAGCAGCTCGGACGCCCTCGCATCGGTGATCGACTCGACCTCGTCGCCCTTGCGCAGGCTGGCATTGGTCTCACCGTCGGTGACGTACGGGCCGAACCGGCCGTCCTTGATCACCATCGGCTTGTCCGTCGCGGAGTCGTTGCCGAGCTCCCGCAGCGGTGCCGCCGCAGATGCCTGCCGACCGCGCTGCTTCGGCTGCGCGTAGATCGCAACCGCTTCGTCCAGCGTGACCGTGAACATCTGCTCTTCGTTCGCGAGCGAACGAGAGTCGGTGCCACGCTTGAGGTACGGACCGTAGCGGCCGTTCTGCGCGGTGATCTCCTCGCCCGTACCCGGATCGGTGCCGACAACTCGCGGCAGCGACAGCAGCCGCAGCGCATCTTCGAGTGTGATCGTCTCGAGGTCCATCGACTTCAGCAGCGAGCCGGTCCGCGGCTTGGGAGCAGCAGCCTTTTTCGCAGCCTTCTTTGCGGGCGGCTTGGTCGTATCTTCCACCGGCGCAGCCGGTTCGGGGATGATCTCGGTGACGTACGGACCGAATCTGCCTTCCTTGGCAACGATTTCGTGTCCGGTGGCCGGATCGGAGCCGAGTTTGCGGCCCTCCTGCGGTGTAGCGAACAGCTTTTCGGCGAGCTCGACGGTCAACTCGTCGGGCGGCAGATCATCTGGCAGATTCGCGCGCTGCGAGATGGCATCGCCGTCGGGGTCATCCGGATTGCGCACGGACCGTTCGAGATACGGACCGAAACGGCCGACCCGGACGAAGACGTCTCGACCCTCGGAATCTTCGAACATCTTGATGGAGTTGACTTCTCGGGCATCGATCTCTTCGAGCCGCTCGCCGACCATCCGCTTCAGGCCACCGGAGCGAGCAACCGATCCATCGACGCCCTTGTCGCCACCGAAATAGAAGTTGGTCAGCCAGTTTCCGCGTTGTTCGAGGCCACCGGCGATCTGGTCGAGGTCGTCTTCCATCGCGGCAGTGAAGTCGTAGTCGACCAGCCGGCCGAAATGTGCTTCGAGCAAGCCGATTACAGCGAACGCGACCCAGGCCGGCACCAGCGCGCTGCCACGTTTGTAGACGTAGCCGCGGTCGAGGATGGTCTTGATGATCGAGGCATACGTCGACGGCCGACCGATCCCCATCTCTTCGAGTACCTTGATGAGGGAGGCTTCGGTGTAGCGCGCGGGCGGGTTGGTCGTGTGGCCGTCCGGATTCAGCTCGGTCGCCGTGACCGCTTGGCCCTCTTCGAGGACCGGCAGCCGTGACTCGGCGTCGTCGGTTTGACCGCCGGCTTCTTCGTCGACGCTCTCGACGTATGCCTTCAAGAAGCCCGCGAAGGTGATCGTGCGGCCGGACGCGGAGAACGTACATTCCTCGCCGGTACCTGCGACGCCGGTGATGCGCAGCGTCAGCGTGGTGCCGCGAGCGTCGGCCATCTGGGACGCGACCGTGCGCTGCCAGATCAGCTCGTAGAGCCGGAACTCGTCCTGATCGAGCGACGAATGCAACTGGCCCGGGGTTGCGAAGACGTCACCGGCAGGACGGATCGCCTCGTGTGCCTCTTGCGCGTTCTTGACCTTCCGCGTGAACTGCCGCGGAGTCGGGTGCACGTACTCGGGACCGTACAGCTGGGTCGCCTGAGCACGCGCCGCGTTGATCGCGGACTCGGACAGCGTGGTCGAGTCGGTACGCATGTAGGTGATGTAGCCGTTTTCGTACAGTCGCTGCGCTATGCGCATCGTGCGCTCGGAGGTGAACCGCAACTTGCGGCCCGCTTCCTGCTGCAGCGTCGACGTCATGAACGGCGGGTAGGGCTTACGGGTGTACGGCTTCGACTCGGCCGAGGACACCGTGAGATCGACGCCGTTCAGCGCTTCGGCCAACCGGCGCGCGTACGGCTCGTCGATCACCGTGACGGTGCTGGCTTTCAGCTTGCCGTCCGGCCCGAAATCGCGACCGGACGCGACACGCGAGCCGTCGACACTGACCAGCCTGGCACCGAACGTCCGCGGGCTTGCTTCCGCGCCGGCGTCCAGTTTGGCCAGAATGTCCCAGTACTCAGCGGAGCGGAACGCCATCCGTTCGCGCTCGCGCTGCACGATCACACGCGTCGCAACCGACTGCACGCGGCCGGCCGACAGCCGCGGCATGACCTTCTTCCACAGCACCGGGCTTACTTCGTAGCCGTAGAGCCGGTCGAGGATGCGCCTGGTTTCCTGCGCGTCGACCAGGTCGTTGTCCAGCTCACGAGTGTCTTGGGCGGCAGCGCGGATCGCGGACTCGGTGATCTCGTGGAACACCATTCGACGGACCGGAATCTTCGGTTTCAGCGTCTCGAGCAGGTGCCAGGCGATTGCCTCGCCCTCGCGGTCAGGGTCGGTGGCGAGATAGAGCTCGTCGGCGTCCTTCAGCAGGCCCTTGAGTTCGGTGACCTTCGCGCGCTTGTCCGGGCTGACGACGTACAGGGCCTCGAAATCGTGGTCGACGTTCACGCCGAGTCGCGCCCACGACTCGCCCTTGTATTTCGCCGGCACATCGGCGGCACCGCGCGGGAGGTCTCTAATGTGACCGACCGAGGCTTCCACCGTGTATCCGCGGCCCAGGTACGGCGCGATTTTGCGCGCCTTTGTGGGTGACTCGACGATGACGAGGCGACGTATAGTTCGTCCCGCAACCGGCGCGCTCGTCGCCGGTTTGTCTCGTGTTGCCACCTGTGCCGTACCTTTCACATCGCTTGCATCGTGTGCGGACCGCCCCGATGCGCTACACCGTTCCCCGTAAATAACGGGTCCCAGGCCCTCCAGAATTACACACAGTACGCGCGTAGCTGCAGTTCAGTCCTCACAAGGCTGTCAGAAGCGGGGCCAGCCGAGGTCGGGATCTGCGGCAGCGGGCGGCGAACCGATGTTTTCCGCGAGCCTAGTCAGACGCCTTCGTCCGGTAATTCTGAGTCCGGGACTGGAGCCTCTCGTGCCGATCAGCGTCGGCGCGATACCTGCTCGAATCAGTGCCAGAGACAGTGGCGTGTGAGTCTCGGGTGCATGCGGATCGAGGCCGAGCACGAACCGCTCACCGTCGTTCTCCCCATATCCGTCGGCCAGCGCCCAGATACGCAACTCGCGCGGGCCGGGAACCCAGCCGTGCGGCACCGACTTCACTGCACCCTTTGTCCACTGCGACGCCAGCGGCGCAAGGTCGAGGACCGTCTCGGTCCGTACCAGCGGGTGCCCTTCCTGCGATTGCACAATTTCCGCAGCCAGGCCGCACTCTTCGACGAACCCCGCAATCGCACGGGCTCGCCACGATTGCGCGACGACGACCGAAACCCGCGCTGCCGAGTTCGCCGTCACGACCTGACCTGTCCCCGCAAGCAGCCCGCTGAGATCGGTGACCGCAGGCGGCACCGATTCGGCAGAGAAGAAGGACAGCTGACCCACAGAAGGGACAGTAAGACACTTAGGCTCGGTCACGAGTGCGGACACGAAAGATTTCCGGCATCGCAACATTGCCGGCCGGCTGGGCGAATCTTTGACAGTGCAGGTTTCGACGAATTGAGACCTGCCGAATCAAGCTGCACTGCTGCACAAGTCGAGCCGAGAAACCGGACTGTCATTGCCACAGTTCACATCCGGGCTGGGCTTACCTGAAAACCGACCCGTCCCCCGCCACCCGTAGGTGACGAGGGACGAGCTGAGCACGTCTGGCCGACCGCGCCCATGCGGATTTTCTCGTTCGAAACGAACGAAATATTTCTCTTAGACTGCGCGAACTCCGGTGGCCTGCGGGCCCTTCGTGCCCTGGCCCACCTCGAACTCCACGCGCTGGTTCTCCTCGAGGGTGCGGAAGCCGCTGCCCTGGATCTCGGAGTAGTGAACGAAGACGTCAGCCGAACCGTCTTCCGGAGCAATGAAGCCGAAGCCCTTCTCCGCGTTGAACCACTTCACAGTTCCCTGTGCCATGCTTTTCCTTCTCTTTCATACCGGAATCGACGAACAGCACGTCCAGTTCGCCGGGCCCGTTCCGACCGCTGTACTTCTGACCCCCTCAGGAAGCACAAAGCACACCGCTCGCAACAAAAGATCCTGCGAGCGCTTGCACATCGAAGAGCGTACGAACACAGAAGCTGCGACCAGGAATCAGTCAACCACGGTTTGGTGCAGTGCGACAGTCGAGTTGACGACAATTCGTGAAAGTGTTGATCATGCGAAAGCGCAGGTGAGTGGTAGTGCCGACAAATCTGGACAAGGAGTCGGTTTGCTATACGATAACCGGTTCGCGGTCGGTTAGATCGGCACTCGACCGACGTCCGTATAGCATCGAAACCGCTGGTCTCGCGGACATCGCGAGACTGTATCGCCGGAAATGGCGGAGTTTCGATTGACCGACCTGTCCAAAGCCGCAACCATCGACGACATCGCAGAACTCAGTTACGGGCGATCGTTGTTGAATCGTGTCCTCGTGGGCACACCCGCTCGCGACGATCCGCTGACGCACGTCGTCGACCTTCCCGCACGCATCGCCCAGTTCTCCGGCTGGCCGGTCTGGGCCGCGCCGGCCGCGATCGACGCGTTGCGCGAGGTCGGAATCGCCATGCCCTGGTCTCATCAGGTCGAGGCAGCCACGCTCGCCGCAAAGGGCAGGCATGTCGTCGTGTCCACCGGTACTGCGTCCGGGAAATCGGTGGCCTACCAGTTGCCGATCCTCACCGAGCTCAGCCAGAACCCGTTGGCGACCGCCCTCTATCTGGCACCCACGAAAGCCCTTGGCGCAGATCAACTCCGCGCAACCCACGACCTCATCGACGCCGATGACCGCCTCGCGGACATCGCGGCGATCGCCTACGACGGCGATACCCCCGGCGAGGTCCGCAAGTGGGCGCGCGACAACGCTCGCTGGGTCTTCACGAACCCCGACATGTTGCACATCGGCATTTTGTGCGGCCATGCCAGGTGGTCACGCTTCTTCCGGAATCTGCGTTACGTGGTCGTCGACGAATGCCACTACTACCGTGGTGTTTTCGGCTCCAACGTGGCGTTGGTACTGCGTCGGTTGCGCCGTCTTGCGGCGCGCTACGGTGCCGACCCGGTTTTCGTCCTGGCCAGCGCGACGACCGCGGACCCGGGTGCTGCCGCATCTCTTCTGATCGGGGCCGAGTGCGCGGAAGTGACCCACGACGGGTCGCCGCACGGTCCGCGCACGATCGCGCTGTGGGAACCGCCGCTGCTGACCGAGGTCACCGGCGAGAACGGTGCACCCGTCCGGCGGGCGCCGTCCAGCGAAGCCGCGCGAATCATGGCCGACCTTCTCGTCGAAGGCGCGCGGACGCTCACCTTCGTGAGATCCCGTCGGGGAGCAGAACTCACGGCGCTGGGTACTGCCAGATTGCTGGCGGAAGTCGACCCCGACCTGGTGTCCCGCGTCGCCGCGTATCGCGCCGGTTACCTCCCCGAGGACCGTCGCAGGCTCGAAGCGAATCTGGCCGACGGCACCCTGCTCGGCGCGGCAACCACGAATGCGCTCGAACTCGGCGTCGACATTGCAGGCCTCGACGCCGTTGTGGTGGCGGGCTTCCCCGGCACGGTCGCGTCGTTCTGGCAGCAGGCCGGCCGATCCGGCAGGCGGGGCGAGGGATCGCTCGTCATCCTGATCGCGCGCGACGATCCACTCGACACCTACCTGGTGCACCATCCGGCAGCACTGCTGGACAAGCCGGTGGAAGCGACCGTCACCGACCCGACGAACCCGTACGTCCTAGGGCCGCAACTACTCTGCGCTGCTCTGGAATTGCCGCTCACCGATGACGAGGTCCGCGAGTACGGCGGGTGGGACGTGCTGAGCGAACTCGCGGAACAGGGGCTGATCAGGCGTCGCGGCCACGGCTGGTTCGTTGCGGCCGAGACGAAACCGCACGCCGAGATCAACATTCGCGGCGGCGCCGGAATGCAGGTCGCAATCGTGGAAAGCGAATCGGGCCGCATGCTCGGCACGTCGGATGCCGGCCGCGCGCACGCAACGCTGCACGCCGGTGCCGTATATCTGCACCAGGGTGAGACTTTCGTCGTCGACGAACTCGATCTCGAGGACGGCGTCGCGCTGGTGCGCGCGGCTGAACCCGAATGGACGACCATGGCCCGCGAGATCACGGACATCACGATCGAAGACGTCCTCGCGGACCGCTCGTACGGCAAGGTCCGAGTTGCGCTTGCCCACGTCGAAGTCACCCATCAAGTGGTCGGCTACCTGCGAAAGTTGTTGTCCGGCGAGGTCCTCGACGCCGTCGAACTCGATATGCCGGTGCAGCAACTCAATACCCGTGCGGTGCTGTACACGGTGACCCCGGAACTCCTCGAACATGCTGGCATCAGCGAAGATCGGTGGCCCGGCTCGTTGCACGCCGCAGAACATGCTGCGATCGGTCTACTTCCGCTGGTCGCGACGTGCGACCGCTGGGACGTCGGTGGTGTGTCGACCGCGCTGCATCGCGACACGGGTCTGCCGACGATTTTCGTCTACGACGGGCAGCCCGGCGGCGCCGGCTTCGCCGACCGCGGCCATGCCGAGATCGTGACGTGGCTCGGTGCGACTCGCGACGCTATCGCCGACTGCGCATGCTTCGCGGGGTGCCCGTCGTGCATCCAGTCGCCGAAGTGCGGAAACGGTAACCACCCCCTCGACAAAGCGGGGGCTGTCGCGCTGCTCGACGCGGTGCTCGGCGAACTCCGGACCGGGTAGCCGGGTCAGCCGATCCGCTCGACCGCCTCGACGAGGGTCGCGTAGAGCGACAGCGCCTCGTCCAGACCGGTCAGCTTGAGCGGCCGGGCTGTGGCAGGTCCGTCGGCAACCACCGCGAACGCCTTGTCGGCCACACGCTGGCGAGCATCGACCAGGATCGTCATTCCTGCCGAGGCAAGGAAGTCGACACCGGACAGGTCGATGATCAATCCCGTGCGGGCTTTGCCGATCGCGACGTCCACCGCGTCTCGTAGTGTTGCCGCCGTCGCCAGGTCGATCGTTCCGGACACCGTCAGGACCGTCAGATCACTCTGCTCGGAGAGCGCGGTCGTCAGCGTGTCGGGTGATCGCAACTGATCGGCGGGGTCGGTGCTCATGTCCATAATCTTTCACGAAAGGCGCGGGAGCGCATAAATCGGTCCAATAGTCGCAGGTCTTGGCCTGTGTCGATTTTCACGCTGTCGGTCTTTCCGGCACCGCAAGTCGGTGTGGCGTGAGAACAGTGCGCATCGTGACGGCGGTGCCGCGTTCCATGTGCTCTATCTGCACATCATCGGTCAAAGCACGCGCCATGGGAAGGCCCCGCCCTCGCAGACCAGGATCGGCAGCGGGCGGGATCCACGTCCCCGTGTCCGCGACGGTGACGATGAGTTCACCCGGGTCCGCTCGCGCCGACAGGATCACTCGTTCGGGAGTTTGATTTCGGTACGCATGCTCGACACTGTTCGTGCAGATTTCGTTGGCGGCCGAGATTACGTCGTCAGCGAGCAGGGGCGGGATCGAGGCGGCCGACAGCCAGCGCTGCAGGGCACGGCGGATCACCGCGAGCTGAGTCGGCTGGGCATCGACGTCCAGGACCAGCAGCGCCGGCGGCTGCCGGTACACGACCATCGCGACGTCGTCGTCGTACCCCTCTGCCGGCTGCAGCCCCGCGAGGACCATGTCCGCAACCTCGTCCGCCGTCCGCTCGGCCGCTTCGGACAGGAGCCCGGCAACCGCGTCGAAGCCGGCATCGATCGGCATGGTCCGCCGCTCGACGAGTCCATCGGTGAAGACAACGATTGTCGACCCTGGCGGCAGGTCCGCGGTCGCTTCGGGACGTGGGGCGCAATCGAAGGTTGCCAGTGGCACCGCGCGAGCCTCGTTCAGCGGAGTCGCGACAGCGCCCGGCGCCGCAAGCATCGCGGGCATATGGCCCGCGCTGCTGTACCGCAGTACGCCGGTGTCAGGATCCAGGATCGCGGCGCAGACGGTTGTGCAGACCGCGCCGGGAATTCGATGCGCCACGGCGTCGAGCTCGTCGAGAAGCTGGCCCGGACCAGCGCCACGCAGGAGCAACGCACGGCCCGACGTCCGGAGTTGACCCATGACGGCGGCGGCCGACAGACCGCGGCCGACACAGTCGCCGACGATGATTCCAATCCTGTTCTCCGGCAACGGCACAACGTCGTACCAGTCGCCGCCGATCTCCAGCGGCGGTACCGCAGGCTCGTAGCGGACCGCGAAGCGCGGCGGCAGTTCGAGCGGTCCGAGCATCGCGCGCTGCAGCGTCAACGACGTGGTGCGAGCCTGGTCGAAATTGCGTGCGCGCTGCAAGGCGAGGCTGAGTTGGCCGACGAGCGGAAACAGCAGGCCGCGGTCGCTCGTCGTGAGCGTCCGCGTCGGAGGCAACTCGATCATCATGGTCGCGTCATGGCCTTCGCCGAGGGTCGCGGCGAATCCGCGCGGCGTCTCCGACATGGATTCCAGCGAGCTGGTGACAGTCAGCGCCGGTAGGTGCCGGGCGTGATCGAGGATCGTCCGCGTGCGTTCGGCGAGGTCGGTCCAGGCGATCGGCGGCCGTTGCGCAACCGAGAACACGACCGGGTCGCCTGAACCCTCCGGCCAGACCGCCGCGTAGGCCTGTTCGGAATCGACGGCGGCGCAGCACTCTCGCAAGCCGACTCCGAGCACTTCTGCCACGCTCGTCGCCGACACGAGAGCGGTCGCGAGGGCAGCAGCCGCTCGCTCCCGTGTCGCGACTTCGCGTTCCGCGGTGACGTTGCGAATCGTGCCGACATACATGGGAACGGCCGCCTCTGGACCAGTCACCGAACTCGAACTCAGCCCGAGCCAGATCCGCCGGCCGTCCCTGTGCCGAATGGCGACTTCGAACCGGCCACCCCGCCCGTGCAGATAAGCGGCGAAGCGATCTCGGTGCCCGGGATCGTCGGGCGGCAACCACGGGTGTGGCCACTCGTACGGGACTCCCTCGGGTCCGTAGCCGGTCATCTCCCCGAACGCACCGTTGACCTCGACGATCGTGCCGTCTCCGTCTGCGACGAAGAAACCGTCCTGCAGCGAGTCGACGAGCGCGCGACGGAAGGCGTCCCGTTCGGCCAGGTCCTCCGCACGCGTCCGCTGCTGTTCGTACCGTCGTGTTCCATCCAGGAAACCGCGCGTCGCGATGTCGAGCGCGGTGAACGTCTGCAACAGGAACTGCAGTGCCGCACCGTCTTCGGTCGCGCCGAGTTCGGTGGCCGTTCGAAAATGATTCTCGGTGATGTCGAGCAGGCTGACCCGATTCGACAGCGCCCAACGGCCCAGTTCGTGTCCCGCCTCGAGAGTCGAATCGCTGCGTGCGGCGAGATGACGGCGAAGGGCGGCCGCGTACGCACCGCGAAACGAGTCTGCCGAGTCCGTCACTGCTTCGTGCCACGATGCCGGGCGGCGAGCACGAACGCGTCATCGATCTCCTTGGCGTATCCGCTGAGGATGTCGTCGGCGATGACGTGTGCCGGCTTCGACAGGTCGATCGCGTCGCCGTGGTCGGCGAGAATGCCGTCGCTGACCATCAACAGCAGATCGCCCGGCCGCATTTTCGTGGTTTGCGACGGCAGTGTCGCCGGCAACCGATACCCGACGATTCCACCGAGCAGCAAAGCGGTGTCACGCGCAGCCGGACCGGTCGGCGTCGCCTCGATCAGGCAGGTGCTCACATTTCCGACGCCCAGCCACGACAGTTCACTCGTGCCGAAGTACAGCATCGCGAGCGTCATCGCCGCACCACGAGTGTCCGCGAGCGCGTGGTCGGACAGGACCATCAAGACGTCGAGCGGCTCTGCCCGATTCTCCGCGAGCACCGCGACCGCCCGCTCTGCGGCGGCAGCGGCTGCCAGGCCGTGCCCGAGCCCGTCGATAAGCCCGAAGAGCGCGCCGCTGTCGCCGAGATCGAGCACGATCCCATGGTCACCGGAGACTTCCTCGCCGGGTAGCGGACGCCCGGCGAGAGCCCATTCGATCGGTCCGGACCGCCCGTGTTCACGCAACCTGAGGCACCAATTTCCACATCTCGACCACCGTCCCGTGGCCGACTTCGGAGCGGACCTCGAGGTGATCCATCAGCCGACGCGCACCGGGCAGTCCGAGCCCGAGACCCATGCCACTCGAGTAGCCGTCCTCGAGTGCCCGCGGTATGTCGGCGATACCCGGTCCGTCGTCGATCGCCTCCACGATGAGCGCCTTCCGCCCCTCGCGGTCGGCGACGGCGAGCCGGATTTCGCCTGTACCCGCGTAGCTCGTGATGTTGCGCGCGATCTCCGAGATCGCGGTCGCGATCATCGTGACGTCGGTGAGCGAGAAACCCAGATCCGTCGCCAGTTCACGCCCGGCCTGTCGGGCGGCAACGATGTCGTCCGAGATGTTGACTGCAACCACGAGATCACCTCCCACCATCGCGTCCATTCGTGCTTCGTCGCTGCGCAATTCGGCCGTTGAGCAACGCCATGCCCTCTTCGAGATCGAGCGAGGTGTACATGTCGTCGAAGGTCAAGCCCAACTGCACCATGGCGAAGGCAACTTCGGGCTGGAATCCCACGATCACGGTCTCGGCACCACGCAGGCGGGTCATGTGCGCGATCGTGCGCAGTGCGCGCGCCGCGAACGAATCCATGACGTCGATCGCGGTGACGTCGACGATGATTCCCTGCGAGCGAAATCTGCTCACGCGCTCCATCAGGTCGTCCTGCAGCCGCTGCGCGTCGGCGTCGGTGAGAGCCGCCTGCACTGTCGCGATCAGGTACGTACCCTGCTTCAGAATCGGAACCGGCATCGGTCGCTTGATCCTTTAACGCGCGTCGCGGAGGGAATCGCCCTGGCGGGTGACCTCGTAGCCGAGCAAGCGCTCCGCCTCTTCGATACCGCCCTGCAGGTCGCCGACCGCGTTCATCTTCGAGAGGTCGAGACCGATTGTCACGAGCGTCAGGGCGATCTCCGACGACAGGCCGGTGATGATGACGTTCGCGCCCATCAGACCGGAAGCGTCGACGGTCTGGACCAGGTGGTTTGCCACAGTGGAGTCGATCGTCGGTACACCGGTGATGTCGATGACGACGACCTTCGCGCGGTTCGCGCGAATCGCGCGGAGCAACTGCTCGGTGAGCTGACGCGCACGCTGGCCGTCGAGCACACCGATGATCGGCAGAATCAGCAGCTGCTCGCGCACTTGGAGCACCGGCGTCGAGAGTTCGCGGATGGCTTCCTGCTGCTGGCGGATGATGCGCTCACGCTCTTGGACGAAGCTGACGCCCACGGTGTTGGCGATGCGGTTCGCAGCGGGCTCGTACGCGTCGAGAACCCTGTTCAACAGGGTGAAGTCGGATTGGTACTTCTCGAAAAGCGACCGCGCGAGCACGTCGCGCAGCAGCAGGACGATGCCGAGGACCTCGTCGGTCTCGACGCCTCGCGGAATGATGCGCTCGGACAGGTCGCGCGCGTACGCCTGCAACGCCTCGACGCTACCGGTCTCGAGCACCTCGACGTAGTTGTCGTAGACCGAGGTTGCTTCGGAGAAGATCTCCTCCGAGGTCATCGCTGTCAGCAACTGAGCGTCCGTGATTCGGCGCGCCCACTCTTCGCGCAGCACGGTCCGGTTCTGCCGGAGGTGCGCCACGAGTTGTGGCAGCAACCCCTCGCTGGAAACCCCCTGCATCACCGAGACTGCCGACTCGATGGACGTCTCTGACATGGAACCTCCTGCTCAACGGACCGACCATGACAGAGCCTAGTCACCCATCGAGCAGCCGGACATTACTACCGCACCGGATTCGGCAAATCCCACGCCAATTCGATTGTCGTACCCTCGCGTTCGGCATGAATATCGGCCTTGTCGCACAGGGCCGACAGCAACAGGAGACCGCGACCACGGCCCGCGGAATCAGTCGGCGGAATGCGCCACGACCCGTGATCGGTAATCGTCACGACAAGAACGCAGTTCGCACGGTGCCTGCTCGCGCGAAGTTCGAACGATGCGGGCTCGTCCCCCGCGTATGCGTGCTCGACGACGTTCGCCATCGCCTCGTAACAGGCCAGCAGCACGTCGCACGCGCGGTCCTCCGAAATCGGAGCGTCCGCCAGCCACTTCGCGAGCGACCGACGGATGGCGCCTATCGTCTGGGCATCTCCCGCGGCGACTGCCACGACGAAATCCGCGACCGTGTCTCCCACTCGATCGCTTGTGTGCACCACGGGACGTCGCCCCTTGCGAACCTCCACGAGCGCCGGATACCCACTACGCAAAATTTCACACGAACGGCTTAACGTGGTCGCCGTGCGCACAGCATCGTCGTTTCGCCACACGCTGACTCAGCTGCTTCAAGCCCGGTTTCCGCTGATCTATGTCGAATCGCACGAGGAACAACGCGTGCTCGCGGAGATCGACGCCGTGCGGTCCGCGCTGAAGACCCCGCGGTCGATGTGGCTGTGGTCCGCGACGCAGGGCTTGCGGCGTCCGGGCGAGGCGACCGAACGCGGCACCCTCGAACCCGCTGCGGCACTGAGCGCGGCCGGCCGGATTCACGAGCGGGCAGTGTTCGTCTTCTGCGACCTGCATGCGTTCTTCGGCGACGGCACGCGACCACCGGACCCGGTCGTCGTGCGGTGGTTGCGCGACGCGGTCCGCGACTTCCGCGCGGGCGAGGCGGCTCGCACGCTTGTCCTCGTCGGGCCCGTACTGCGAATTCCTGCCGAGTTGGAGAAGGACACAACGGTTGTCGACTTCCCGCTGCCGCGCGAGGACGAAATCCGGGAGCTGCTCGACGGAATGATCGTCGAGAACACCGGGTCCGTGGCGATCATGATCGACGACCAGGGCCGCGACCGCCTGACCAAGGCCGCGCAGGGACTCACGCTCGCCGAGGCCGAGAATGCGTTCGCCCGAGCCATGGTCGCCGACGGCCGCCTGACCGCGGACGACGTCGAGCTCGTGCTCGCCGAGAAAGCCCAGACGATCAGAAAGTCCGGACTGCTCGAGATCGTCCGCACGCCGGTCGCTCTCGCCGACGTCGGCGGCCTGGACACGTTGAAAGCCTGGCTGGTGAAGCGGCAGGACTCATGGCTCGAAGAAGCCGCGCGCTACGGCCTGCCTGCACCCAAGGGCGTCCTGATCACCGGCGTACCCGGGTGCGGAAAGTCCATGACGGCCAAGGCGGTTGCCTCCGCCTGGGGCCTACCGCTGATCCGGATGGATATCGGAAAGGTGTTCGCCGGTTTGGTGGGTGCGAGCGAGCACAACATGCGCGCAAGCATCGCCACGGCCGAGGCGTCGGCACCCTGCATCATGTGGATCGACGAGATCGAAAAGGGCTTCGCCGGTGCGGGATCCGCGGGTGACACCGGGACCAGCGCACGCGTCTTCGGCACCTTCCTCACCTGGATGCAGGAGAAGACCGCGCCGGTGTTCGTCATCGCGACGGCGAACAATATCGACCGGTTGCCGCCGGAATTCTTGCGCAAGGGACGCTTCGACGAGATCTTCTTCGTCGACCTGCCGACTCCTGCCGAGCGCGAGGAGATCTGGCGACTACACCTGGACAGACGCGTCCGCAGCGGACCCGCCGCCGGGCTGAAGGTGACCGAGGTCCTCCTCGAAGACCTCGCCACCGCATCCAGCGAGTTCTCCGGCGCGGAGATCGAGCAAGCCGTCATCGCGGGCCTGTTCGATGCATATTCCGACCGGCGGCCATTGGACGCAGCCGACCTGTTCCATGCGCTGGAGAACACAGTTCCGCTGTCGACGACACAACACGACCAAATTGCCGACCTGCGCGAATGGGCCAGCGTGCGAGCCGTATCCGCAACGGGTGTGACGTTTCCCTTACAGCCCTGACGACCGGTCCGATTCGGGTGAATAATCGCGGCGTGAGCATTTCGATCATTCTCGTGCCATTAGCGGTTGCCGCGGCCACGAAGGCGGCGTCGATGCGCAGCGGTGCCGGGAACGCGTGCACGGTGTCGACGCGAATGCGCGATCCGAACCTGCTGCGAACCGCTCTGCCGGACACCGGCGCCAGGACTACGCTCCAGTCTCCGGATTCGATCGATGCCGAATGGGAAGGCCTCGCAGCCCAGTTGCGCCGCGATCCCGACGGCGTGTGGTCGGCCCACTTCACCGGTACGAAAGACGCTGCACGCTGCACCGAGGTCGTGCAAGCCATCGATAGGGCGTACGGCCTCCGGGTGCAGGAAGAAGTGATCGCGAAGTTGAAAGATCGTGCGCCCGCGGCGGGGATGACACTGCTTTCGGAGACCGCGAATTCCGACGCATCGGTGACGATGGTGCTCGAAGTGCGGGGTGATCGGTGATGGCTACCGAACGCGTCCGCATCGAAGTCGTGATCGGACCCGATGGGTCCGTGACTGCCGAAACCCACCGGGCAGTCGGCGAAGAGTGCCTGCCGTACATCCAGGTCCTGGAGGACCTGCTCGACGCAACAACGGTCGACAGCTCGTACACCGACGATTGGTGGAAGTCGGCGCCGGTACAGGTTCGAACCGACGAGTCGGCGCACATCACGGCTCGCGACGGGCTCGGCTAGCGGGAATGTACTACCAGGCGCGACCGACACCACAGATGCTGCTCGCAGACTCCTCGTGGCGTCTGCGGAACAGCCTGTGGATGCTCGCCGTCATCCTCGGTTGCGGAATGCTGACGTGGGCAGCGTTCCTCTACATCGGGATGCGCGCGCGAAACAAGATCTGGCTCGGCGCGGCTGCCGTCTACGCGGTGTTGTTCATCGGCTTCATCGTCTGCATCGAGCTCGCCGGACCGTCTTCCGACGAGATCGTCGCAGGCGCCACCCGGACGCCTACCGAAGAAACCATCAACTCATGGGCGTCCGGTTTGCTGGTCGCAACCTGGATCGGCGGGATCGTCCACGCCGGAATCGTGCGACGGCAGTACCTGCAGTGGCGTGCGCAGAACGCCGCGCCATGGTGGGAAGGTTCGCCGGCGACCAACCCCGTTTATCCGCCACCGCTGTATTACCAACCCGTCCAACATAATTCGACGCACGCCGCGCCACTGTTCGACAACCGGCACTATTGGGGGCCGCCGCAGCCGGCCCCCGCGGTGAACCTCGGCAAGCCCGCTGTCCGCGTCGACGTCAACCGCGCGGGGCACGCCGAACTCGCGGGACTGGGCCTCGACGAAACTGTCGTCACAGAACTGCTTGCTGCCCGCGAGCGTCGTGGCGGGTTCACGTCCATGCAGGAGTTCGCGGCTGCTGCCGGGCTGAAACCCCATGAGCTGAGCGCGGTCTCGGCGCGTATCACCCTCACACCACCACCACCCGTTCAGCAGCACGGCTTTCAAGCGCGCGGTCGGCGGCTGGACCTGTGACCGCGCCCGCCCTTGGCGAACCCGGCACGCTCCGGATAGCCCGCACCTTGACCTCGACGGTATCGGAAGGGCCGGGTCGGCGGTCGGCGGTGTGGGTGCAGGGCTGCACGATTCGCTGCCCAGGTTGTTTCAATCCGCAGCTCTGGACCAGCCGCGGTGGCGTCGTCGTCGACACCGTCGAATTCTCCGAGACCACGCTGCGCGAGGCGCTTGCTGCCGGCGTCGAAGGCGTGACGCTGTTGGGCGGCGAACCTTTCGAGCAAGCCGCACCGCTTGCGCTACTCGGAGAGCGATTTCGCGCCGAAGGTTTGTCGGTGATGACGTTCACCGGCTACGAGTACGCCGACCTCCTGACGTGGTCCGCCGAGCGCGCCGACATCGCGGCGTTGCTCGACGCGACCGACCTCCTCGCGGACGGGCCTTTCCTTGCCGATCGATTGGATTCGACGCGGCCGTGGATCGGCTCGACGAATCAGTCGCTGCGCCCACTGACCGAGCGCTACCGGAACGAGCTTGCGCACGACCTGCCTCCCGATCGTGTCGAGGTCACAATCGACCCCGCCGGGCGAATTGCCGTGAACGGCTGGGCGGACCTGGATGCACTCGACGGTTTGCTCGACGGACTCGGCACGCGGGCACGAATGTAGTCCGCTCATTCTCAGAGAGTTCTCACAACCGCCCCACGGCCCGGTCATAGTTTCGATCTACTCTCGAGCGTTATGCGCTCATTGAACTCAAGCAGTCTCGCAGTGCGCGTCGCGGTTGGCGCCCTCGTCCTACTTCTGGCCGCGGGCGCGGGGTTCTACTACTGGACCGTGCGGTCGGACCGGGATTCCGCACGTACCGTCGCGATCGTCAACGAAGATGAAGGATCACCCGGTTCACCAGTCAAGATCGGTGATCAGGTCGTCGACCTGCTGAAGCAGGAGTCGAAATTCGACTGGGAGGTCGTAGCCCCCGATGTCGCCGACAACAGTAAGTACCTGGCAGCCGTGAAGATCCCGACAGACTTCTCCGACGCGGTCTCGTCGCTCGGCACACCGACGCCGCGCCAAGCCGTACTCACCGTCAGCTACAACGGCAGCGGTTCCGTCCGGGACAAGCGTCAGGTGGACAGCCTGATCACCGCGGTATCGGACCAGACGGGTGCAGCAGGTGTTCGCGACTACCTGCTCACGATTTCCCAGGCTCGCCAGAAACTGCAACAGACCCAGACCATCGCCAATCTGCTCTCCTCAGGTGTGGCCGCGGCCGACGAACAGGCCCAGACGATGCTGTCGGGTGCGGACCAGATCCTCCCCTACCTGGAGACAGCTCGCGCCGGTGCGAACCAGTTGGTCGACGTCGCAGGTCAGGTGTCGGGAGCCGTGAACGGTGCCGACGGCTCAGTCACCGAACTGGCCGATCGACTTTCGGCGCTCGGCGTCACGATCGGTGACCTGAACCGGGGCAACGAACGCGCCCGGACCGGCCTCGATCAGGCTGCGAACCTGCTGGAAGCAAGTGGACTCCCGACCGGTGACGTGGTCCGTGATCTGCGTCAGACGCGGTCCGACCTCGAACTCGCGTCGAACCAACTCAATTCGGTGACCGGGCTCGTCGGCTCGGACGTCGGACCCGACACCGAGCTGGGCGAAGTCTTGCGCAGCGGTTTCGGCCAACTGCAGTCGGTATCGGCCCAGTTGAGCGATGCCGGAGCGCTTCTGCAGGAAGGCATCGGGCCGATCGCCGACCAGGCGCCCGAACTGCTCGGCGGCAGCAAGGACCAGATTCTCGGTGCGATCACACAGCTCAAGAACGTGTCCAAATCGCTTGCCGACCAGCTCAACACCGGTGTATCGACGATCCCCGCGGGAAATCCGCAGCAGGCGTCGGCAGTGCTCAGTGCGCCGATCTCCGTCGTCGATCAGAACAGGCCGGCCGGATTCGAGCTCTTCACAGCCCGCAATCTGGCCATCCTGTTCGGGATCACGACAGCACTGCTGGCGGCAGCGCTGGTATGGAGCACGCGCCGGCCGAAAGCGTCAGCTGTCGACGTGAACGTGCGGTCGTAGCGCGGGGTCGGGCTCGGCGCGGCGGAGCACTTCTCGCGTCACCGGCGCCACCTCGCCCTGCCCGATGAACAGGAAGCGGAGCAGGTTCTCGACCGGGTTCCCTTCGGTCCAATCGAAGTAGATGTGTGGATTGAGGCCTGTCTCCGCTCTGATCTGGAGAAGGATCGCGGCGATCGAGTTCGGGATTGCCGCACTCGACACGGACAGCACGCGGTAGCCGAACCGATCGGTGCCTGTGACATGGAGGTCGGTTTTGAACTCCGAGGGGTCCTTGATCTGCACTTCGAGGAAGAGGATCCGATCACCGGACGGGATATGACACTTGGTGCGCTGCTCGGCTTCCTTCGCCCGATACTCCTCGGCGTCGACGCTGTCGGCGTCGTGGCTCACGATCCGGATCGCGCCGCTCGCGGCAGCGTCCGCGATCATCGCCGCGGCCTCGTCGTCGAAGGTCACTTCGATTGCGCGCAACTCGAATGCCCGGCCAACGCGTGACGCGAAGGAGACGGTCACGATCGCGAGGATGAACAGCGACGCGACCTGGACACCTTCGGGACGTTCGAAGACGTTCGCGATCGTCGTGTACAGGAAGATCGCTGCGACGACGCCGAAGCCGACTGCCCGTCCCCTCTGGCCACTGCGCACTGCCGACAACGTCACCGCCACAGCCGCGGACGTGATCAGCACCAGGACGCCGGTGGCGTATGCCGAACCCTGCTTGTCGACGCTGGCATCGAAGTACCAGGTGATTGCGAACGCGGCGAGCGCAAACACAACGACCAGGGGACGGACCGCACGCGCCCATTCAGGCGCCATGCCGAAGCGCGGCAAGTAGCGCGGCACCAGGTTCAACAGACCCGCCATCGCCGACGCACCCGCGAACCACAGAATCGCGATCGTGCTGACGTCGTAGACGGTTCCGAAGATCTCGCCGAGGTGTTCGTGGGCCAAGTACGCGAGGGCGCGACCGTTGGCGGGTCCGCCGGCTTCGAAATCGTCCTCCGGGATGAGGACGGTCGTGATGAAGCTCGTGGTGATGAGGAACCCACTCATGATGAGCGCCGACGTGGTCAGCAACCGCTTCGCGCCCCTGATCCGGCCGTCGAGGTGGTCGATGTCGTCCGTCGGATCGCCCTTGATCTGCGGCATCACCGCGACCCCGGTCTCGAAACCCGAAAGTCCCAGTGCCAGCTTGGGAAAGACGAGCAGCGAGATACCGATCATCATCCAGATGCTGCCGTGTTCAGCGGTCATCGCATGGGTCCAGTCGGTGACCAGGTGATCGGCCGAGGCGATCTCCCACAGACCTACCCCGACGACGACCAGGTTTAGCGCGAGAAATATCGCAACCAGCGTCACCGCGATCCCGATGGCTTCGGTGAATCCCTTCAGGAATATCGCCGCCAGCAAGGCCAGCAGACCGAGGGTGATGAGCATGTTCTCGTCGTGCAGAAACTCAGGCGCAAAAGGGTTTTCGACGACGTGCGCAGCGCCGTCCGCCGCGGACAACGTCATCGTGATGATGAAGTCGGTCGCTGCGAACCCGAGCAGAACGAGGATGAAAACCTTTCCGCCCCAGCTCGGAATGAGGTTTGCAAGCATCGAAATCGAACCTTCGCCGCGCGGACTCTCGCGCGCCACCCGGCGATAGACGGGCAGGGCGCCGAACAACGTCAGCGCGACCAGGACCAGTGTCGCCAGCGGCGACAACACGCCTGCGGCGAGCGCCGCGATCCCCGGCTGGTAGCCCAGCGTCGAGAAGTAATCGACGCCGGTCAGGCACATGACCTTCCACCAGCCGTGCTTCTTCTCGCCCTTCACGGGCTTCCGGTACGGACCCTGGTGACCGGCGGGCTGTTCGGTGATGTCCGCAAGGAACCAGGCACGAAGCCGAGACGGCGATCGCGGTGCGGTTGTCACGTCGCCTCCTGCGCACACGAGCATGAGCCAAACTTGGATCGCATCCTGCCACGCCTGCCGCAAGCACGTGGGTGGCGTGCGGTCCGGGCGGTGCGATCCCGCCTAAATGGTCGGCGTCAGCACCGCGATCGGGATCGTCCGGCCCGACTTTTTCTCGTAGTCGGCGAAGAACGCGGCACGCGGAAGCACGAGACCGTCCCAAAGCTGCTTCAGCTCTGCACCTTCGGCGATTCGAACAGACACGTCCCTCGTCACCTCGCCGATCAGGACACGCGCGCGGTCGGTGGCCGCGAGGTTCTGGAACCATTGCGGGGTTTCCTTCGAACCACCCCCGGACCCCACAACCACGTACGCCCCGTCTTTGTCGAAGTACGCAACGGGCGCCTTCCGCTCGGCCCCGGACTTGCGCCCGCGGACCGTCAGCACCAGCACCGGCAAACCTTTGACCTTCCCACCGATGCGGCCGTTCGACTTCGCGTAGAGACGCGACATCGTCCTGTTGCCGAACGCCATGACCTTGTTCAGAACCGAATTTCCGGGCACGTAACGAGGCTAATCGGATTCGACCGGTCCCGCGCGAGCAATCGCTTCCACTTCCTTGACCCCGAAGTTCGACAGTTCGACGCGTGCACGCACCGTGACGGTCGCGTCCCAATCCTCGATGGCACAGGACCCGACCGATACGGACATCCGCCCGGCAACGTCTTGCGCTGCGGCGCAAGCTGACTCGCTACCGCGATCCAGCGCACCAGCCGCCGCCAGGGCCGCGAGGTCTGCCGCTGACTGCGCCCGGTGCCGGGCGCTGACGACCGCACCGACTTGGAGGATCATCGCCGCGACAACGACAAGAGCCAGAATTGCGAAGCTGGCGAGGATGGTTGCGCCACCACGATCGTCGCCGATTCGTTTCTCGGTCATTCCGGCTCCGGCTCGACCGCTGCGACCGCCTGTGTCTCGATGTCGATCGGCAGCAATCCCGCCGCTGCGGTCACCGTCGCCACGATGTGCTCGCCGTCGACCCGAATGCTGACCTGAGCGCCGTCGGGCGCTATCCGCTCCGCGACGGTCACCGCGTTCGCCGAGTCGCCGCGAGCCGCAAGACGAGCCGCTTCCCTCGCCGCGTCGATACAGCGAATCTGAATCGACGCGGCGAGAGCGGCACCGAGGCACAGAACGACCACGAACACTATCGACGCGAGGGCGATCGCAGCCTCGACGGTCACTGCTCCACGATCGCCGCGCACCAACCCGGTTACACGGTTGTGTTCAACGCCTTGTCGATTATCCGGGTCAGCGCATTCACAATGCTGTCGCCGGTGACAACCGTATAGAGCACCGCGCCGAACGCTGCCGCGGCAATCGTGCCGATCGCATATTCGGCGGTACTCATTCCGTCGTCGGCTGTCGCCGCCAGCACGAGTCGAGCCTGCAATTCCCGATAAGCCGATGTAAGCATCGGTGTCCCCTCCTTCGTCTCTCGACACGGCCGATCCGTGCCGAAGTTCTCGAGTCCCAGCGCTCATAGCAACCCACCGCCGAGCGTCCGGCTCGCAAGTCCGATGACCACGGGAACGATCCCGAGGCAGATGAATGCGGGGAGAAAGCACAGCCCGAGCGGTCCGCTCATCAGGACGCCTGCTCGCTCCGCCCTGGCAGCCGCCGTGTCCTCGGCCGAAACTCGTTGCGCAGCTGCAAGTTCAGCCATTGCTGCTGCGACAGGCGCGCCGGACCGCGCTGACCGCCGGGCCGTCCTCGCGAGTGACTCCGTTTCGGTGTTCGCCGCCGCGTCGTCCCAAGCTGTCGACGGATCGGCACCCAGTGCAAGGAGGTCCGACGCCCGCCGCAACGACCCCGCAAGAGGGGGTGGCGCCGAAACTGATACTGCCGCTGCGGCTGTGGACATCGGAAGTCCGGCCCGCAAACATGCCGCCAGGAGGTCGTAGGCGGCCGCGAGCGCGAGGGGATCCGAGGCAATCGCTTCAGGTACCACCGCGACGGGTTCATTCACCCTCAGCCCGCGCAACCGAACACCTGCCGTCGCCGACCGCGGCAGCGTCAGAATAGCGGCCGCCGCAAGGACAAGTTCGAGGCTCGTCATCGGAGTACCCGTGCGGTGATGGCATCGGTCCACAACAGACCGGCAGCCACGAACGCTGTGCCGAGCACCAGCAACACCCCGCCTGCGCCGCCGCCGAGCAGCACCCGCAGCGGCCCGGCACCCATCAGCTGCCCCAAGCCGATCCCGAGCAGCGGCAAGCCCGCAAGGACCGCACCCGTTGCCCGTGCGCCGGCCAAACCGGATTCGGTCCTGCCTCGAAAGCGCATGCGCCCCTGCAGATCCGACCGCACGGCCACCAGCAATTCGGCAAGTGCCAACCCGTGCTCTTCGGCAACTCGCCATGCGTGCGCGATGCGCTCCAGTTCGGCGCTGACCGGAGTGCCGGCCTTGCGGAGGCCATCCGCCGCCGACCCGCCCAGGCGGCTGCGCGCCGCAGCAACTGCGAATGCCCGCGAACCCACGCCTGAACACTCGACCGCTGCTGTGTCACAGGCCGCCGACGGATGCGCACCCACCCGCAGTTCACCGATGACAATCTCGATGCCGTCCAGCAGTTTTCGCCGCTCGTCCTGCGTTGCTCCGTCCGCGCCGGAACGCCGTCGCCGATGCTGCACGAGGCTCACCAGCAATACCGTGGCGATCAGCGCGCTCGGTCCACCGACGAGAAAGGCTGGGATACATAGCAACCCGGCGAGAAGCAGCGGATCTGGCAGGCCACGTTGCACCCTTGCGACCACGAACAGCCGCCCCAAACGCCGCCGCGAATCGTGTACCGGCGCAACCAGCAGAGCGAGTGCCACGCACAGAATCGCCAGGGTCATCGCGCAGACCGCCTGTGCAACAGTGAGTTCAACGCAGCTCGACCGGGCATGTCGGCACAGTCGGCCGACCACGCCGGAAGGATCGAAACCCACCCGTCGTTGTCGCGCTCCAGGATTCCGATCGTGACCAGTCGGCGCGCGCCATCGGCACGCCGCTCCACGTGAAACACGACCTGGACCGCTGCCGCCAGCTGACTGTGCAATGCGGCACGGTCCATGCCGCCCAATGCGGCGAGCGCTTCCAAACGCGCAGGCACCTCCTCGGGCGCGTTCGCGTGAACCGTTCCGGCTCCCCCGTCGTGGCCGGTGTTCAACGCGGTGAGGAGGTCTATAACCTCGGCGCCGCGGACCTCGCCGACCACGATCCGGTCCGGTCGCATGCGCAGCGCCTGCCGGACCAGATCCCGAACCGTCACCTCGCCGACCCCCTCGACGTTCGGTGCCCGTGCAACCAGCCGGACGACGTGCGGATGCTGCGGTGCGAGTTCGGCGGCGTCCTCGACACACACGATGCGCTCGGCCGGGTCGACCTGCGCAAGCAGCGCGGCGAGTAGTGTCGTTTTGCCGGCACCGGTCCCGCCGATGACGAGAAAAGCCAAGCGGGCAGCGGTGATTCGCAACAACAGAGCACGAGCGTCGGCCGATACTGCACCCGACTCCGTCAGCGCATCCAAGCCCTGGGTTGCGGGTCGCAGTACCCGCAACGACAGACACGTGCCGCCCTGCGCGATCGGTGCCAGCACAGCATGCAATCGAACACCGAATGCCGAGTTCCCCACGCCGGGTAATCGTCCGTCAACCCAAGGCTGCGCATCGTCGAGCCTGCGCCCCGCGGCGAGCGCCAGCCGTTGCGCAAGGCGTCGCACCGCTGCATCGTCGGCAAAGGTGATCGGCACGCGTTGCAGTCCGCGGCCGCGATCGACCCACACCTCGTCCGGTGCGGTCACAAGTACATCGGCCACTGCCGGATCTGCGAGCAGTGGATCCAGCGGACCCACGCCGGTCAGTTCGGTCTGCAGCAGGCGCAACGCTCGCAGTAGATCCGTATCGCCCAGCACTCCGCCCGACTCCGCGCGTATTGCTGCCGCGACCGTCGCGGGAGTGGGTTCGGCAGCGGTCTGCGACAGCCGATCCCGAACCCGATCGAGGAGATCGGTGGACTCGAGCGCGGTCACGCAACCCACCTCCGGACGCCGGACCGCTCAGCGACCGCATCGAGCACAGACTCTGCCGCGGTCCGCAAGGGACCACGCTTACGCAATCGAAGACCACCACGCTCGAGTCGATCGGATAGGCGCGGCTCGGGTCTCATCGCGGCCAGCAGCGGAAGCCCGAGCGCTTTCGCGATGTCGGCAGCCTGCAGACCACCCGGCGCAGGCCCTCTGACTACGAGCCCGCATTGCGAATTGCGTGACTGCGCATACCGCGCGACCACCTCTGCCGCAGCACTCGCACGAAGCTCGGCAGGTACCACCAATACGACAAGGTCCGCGGATTCCACGAGCGCCTCGGCGACATCGCACCCCCTGCGCGGGATGTCGCCGATCACGAGGTCCCCAACATTTCGGCCCGCCTCCACGACAGCTCGGACCGCAGCTGCGCTCGGCTCTCCCGCCGAATCACCCCGACCGCAGGCCAACACCGAAACGCCTTGCTGCACGGCCGGAAGCGCGGCGTGCAATGCGGCCGCCGATACCCGGCCGCCCTCGAGAACGAGAGCCGGCCAACGCAGGCCCGGCGTGTGTTCCGCACCGAGGAGCAAGTCGATTCCGCCGCCGTGACCGTCACCGTCGACAAGTAGGCAGTGCTCGCGGAACTGCGTCGCATTCGCGGTCAACGCAAGTGCGCCCGCAAACGTCGATGCGCCCGCGCCCCCACGCCCACCGAGTACCGCAATCACCGCGCCGCGCCCGGAGCCCGCTTCTGGTCGCTCGCCCAGCAGCGCCACCAGTACCGATTCGTCACCGGGCAAACCGAGCACATTGTCGGCGCCGATCGCCGCCGCACTCTGCCAGTCCTCCAGTGCCGGAACGCCATCCGCGATCACGACAACTCCGGGTCGGCGCGGCAACAATTCCTGCGCAGCCATTCGCGCAGTTTCGGCGTCCAATAGAACCACCGTCGCGCGCGTCCAGGCCGGACGCCCGACCGGCCACGCGGATTCGATCAGGAAGCATTCCGCTGCCGCCGCGATCCGCGCCGATTCCTGCCGCGCGGCGGCGTCCCCCATGATCACCAGTGCATGCCTTCGTGGTGTCCCGTCATCCATGGACACAGCGTGCGGGACGACCGAGCACTGCGAAAGGGGCTGCAGCCCAACTGTGGATAACTCGACCCCTGTGGATAACTTCTTGGACGGTCGTACAGGAATGAACGGGATCCTGGCCCAAAATAGAGGACGGCCCTCGCCAGGGGGGGAGGAGGCGAGGGCCGTCGGGTTCAGCCCCGGGGGGTCGGGCTGAACGCGCCTGGAACTAGTCCAGGTGTTGGCAATACTACACCCGGACCCGCCCCCGTTTGCAAGTCCATATGCCCATGTCATCCACCGTCGTTCCGACGTGGCCAAACCGATTCCGGCACCGCGTGCCTATCCTGTAACCGTGACGGCACAGAGCAACCCAGGCATCGCAGCAACCCGCATCGCGGCGTTCTTCGACCTCGATAAAACGATCATTGCGAAGTCGAGCACGCTCGCCTTCAGCAAGCCGTTCTTCGATCAAGGACTGCTCAACCGCCGAGCGGTACTGAAGAGCAGTTACGCCCAATTCCTTTTTCTGCTCTCGGGGGCCGACCACGATCAGGTCGAGCGCATGCGCGCCCACTTGGCAGACATGTGCACGGGTTGGGATGTGGCACAGGTCAAAGCAATCGTGGCAGAAACTTTGCACGACATCGTAGATCCGCTCATCTTCGCCGAAGCTGCGGACCTCATCGCCGATCACCGCATCCGCGGCCACGACATCGTCGTCGTCTCTGCGTCGGGCGAAGAAGTCGTCGCGCCGATCGCAGAAGCCCTGGGTGCGACGCACACGGCGGCCACCCAACTCGCTGTCGAAGACGGCAAGTACACGGGCGAACTCGAGTTCTATTGCTACGGGCCCGGCAAAGTCGAGGCAATCAACTTGCTCGCCGAGCGAGAGGGCTACGACCTCGCCCGGTGCTTTGCCTACTCGGACTCGATCACGGACCTGCCGATGCTGCAGGTCGTCGGCCATCCCACGGCCGTGAACCCCGATCGGGGGCTCCGCAAGGAAGCCGCCGCGCGCGGCTGGCCCATCCTGACGTTCTCCAATCCGGTCTCGCTTCGTGCCCGAATCCAGGCACCCTCGTCGACCACCGTGGCAGCCACCGCAGCGGTCGGGTTGAGCGCCCTGGCGGCCGGCGCATTGACATACGGTCTCCTACGTCGAAAACGTTGAACTGTTCTGATCTGGCGGTTCCCCTTGATGTGACGGTGGTCACGGGGTACAAATGACTTAAGGAAGAACGGAAGGCCAAGGTCGATCCGGAAGAGAAGGAACGATCCCCCGACCGTCATTCCGAGCACGGGCACCAGGCACCCACGCGGAGCGCGCCGCGACAAGGGCAGAAGTGTTGTGGGCCTGCGTAATTCGAAGATTCGTTGGCGAGGACCTCGCACAAGTTGCGGGGATGAACCAGCGGGATTCGGATCGACGCCGAGGCCAGTCACACAACCCACCTAGCACGCTTGGTAACCGGGCAGTCCGTGCTAGCGGGCGGCGAAGTCGATTTATCGGCAGCGCCGCCCGCTTTTATTTTGTCCGAAAGTCTTTATCCGCCAACCGCATCGGCGATCGACTTCGCTTCGCGCGCGCCGGCCTCGAACGCGTTGCAGCACGAAATCACCCAGGCACCAACGGCTTCGGCCGATCCCGAGGCGAATCCCGCGGCGTCGGCTCGGTACTTCTCGCCGAATCGCATCCACGTCACCTCCGGTACCCCGAGGTTGTGCGGGTCGAGGCCACTGGCCACAGCCACCAAACGCGATGCGCCCCTGGCGACGACGCCGTCGGCCGAACCGAACGGCCGCAACGCAAGTATTTCGCCGTGTACGACGGCAGCGACTACGGGCGCCGGTGCCGAACTGGTCACGACGACATCTGCCAACAGCGACAGCCGTTCGCCGATCCCGCGCCCCTGCTGTGGCCTACCGAGCCGTTCGTTGTCGTCGTCGACGAGGTCGGCCGCAGCCAAAAGATGCAAGCGCGCGATGGCCTGAAGCGGAGCCTTGTTCCATACACCGACCATGATCTTGAGCGAATCGCCGTCCAACGCCTGCCCGACACGCAACGCTCCGGCGAGCACCGGATCTTCGACGGGCCCTTCGGCAGGGAGGTCGACGGAGCCGCCGTCCGCCGAGGCCGATGCGCGCGCAGCACGGATTGCGGCCTCTGCGGCGGTCGTGGGCCAGCCGCGACGGTTCGCTTTGTGGCGGTGGACCTCTGCCAACGCGTCGCGCGCGGCGTCGGCTGCCGCCCGCACACCTGGCAGTTCGACCAACGGCTGTAATGGATCGGACACGTCGTCAAACGCTACCGGCATCAACCGATGCGCACTCGGCCGCTCTCGTCGACGACGAATCCCGGGTTGTGAGCTATTTCCCAGCGATAGCCATCGGGGTCCGAAAAATAGCCGCTGTAGCCGCCCCACGGCCGCCGCTCACCGGGTATCACTCGTGGGCTTCCTGCCTTTGCGGCGAGGTCGAGCACGTCGTCGACACCCTTCTCGTCCGCTGTCAGATGACCGAGCGTGATGGGAGGTGCGCCGTCGCCGCCACGCGCATCGACGATCGGTCCGGCCTCCGCGATCATGGCCTCCGAGTTCCACAGTGAGAGCAGGACGCCGTGCCCTATCTGAATGAAGATGACGTCGTCGGGGACGACGAGGGTCGGGGTCCAACCGAGGCCGTCCACGTAGAAGGAATGGGTAACGGTGAGGTCAGCAACACCGAGCGTGATCAAGCTGAGTGACTGTTCCATGCCGTCCAGACAACCACCGGAGTCGTCCGAGCGCACGTCACACGGCATCTGCACCGACCTCGCACATGTGACGCCTGTCTCGATGGACTAGCCTCGCGCGTGGGTAGAACTTGCCACGGCGGGTACTCGGCAAGTCCTCGCACAAGCGCAGTCCAACGGATGCGAACAGGAAGAGGCAGGGACCATGTCAACGACCGAAACCGGCCACGCGCAACAGGATTCGTACGAACCGAGCGAAGAGTTCGTGGCGCAGGCGAATGCTGGCAAGGAATTGTTCGACGCTGCCGACGCCGACCGCGACGCATTCTGGGCCGAACAGGCCAACCGCCTGCACTGGCACGAACCGTTCACCCAGGTGCTCGACTGGTCCGACGCTCCGGTCGCGAAATGGTTCGTCGGCGGCAAACTCAACGTCGCCTACAACTGCGTCGACCGCCACGTCCTCGACGGCCACGGCGACCAGGTCGCGATCCACTGGGAAGGCGACCCGGGCGACTCCCGCGACCTCACCTACAACGACCTGCTCGCCGAGGTCTCCCGCGCCGCGAACACCTTCACCGACCTCGGTCTCGAAGCCGGTGACCGCGTCGCCATCTACATGCCGATGGTCCCCGAAGCCATCATCGCGATGCTCGCGTGTGCTCGCCTCGGTCTCACCCACTCAGTCGTATTCGCCGGCTTCTCCCCGACCGCCCTGCGGTCGCGCGTCGACGATGCCGAAGCGCGCTTGGTCATCACGACCGACGGCCAGTGGCGTCGCGGCAAATCCGCGCCCCTGAAAGAAGCTGTCGACGAAGCCCTGTACGCGAACGGCGACGTCCCGCACAGCGTGGAACACGTGCTGGTTGTGCGCCGCACCGAGATCGAGATCCCCTGGACGGAAGGTCGCGACCTGTGGTGGCACGACACCGTCGCCAAGGCCTCGCCGGAACACGCCTGCACTGCCTTTGATGCCGAGCACCCCCTGTTCATCCTCTACACCTCCGGCACCACCGGAAAACCCAAAGGCATCATCCACACCACCGGCGGCTACCTCACCCAAACCGCCTACACCCACCACTACGTCTTCGACCACAAACCCGGCAAAGACGTCTACTGGTGCACCGCCGACATCGGCTGGGTCACCGGCCACTCCTACATCGTCTACGGACCCCTCGCCAACCGCGCCACCCAAGTCGTCTACGAGGGCACCCCCAACTCCCCCGACGAACACCGCCACTGGAACATCGTCGAAAAATACAAAGTCTCCATCTACTACACCGCCCCCACCCTCGTGCGCACCTTCATGAAATGGGGACACACCATCCCCGGCGCCCACGACCTGTCCTCGATCCGCCTCCTCGGCTCGGTCGGCGAACCGATCAACCCCGAAGCCTGGCGCTGGTACCGCAAATACATCGGCGCCGACAAGGCACCGATCGTCGACACCTGGTGGCAAACCGAAACCGGCGCCATCATGATGTCCCCGCTGCCCGGAGTGACCGCGACCAAACCCGGCGCAGCCATGGGACCCCTACCCGGGATCAGCGCCAAAGTCGTCGACGAAAACGGCAAAGACGTGACGCGCGGCGATACCGAGGCCAACGGCTACCTGGTCCTCGATCAGCCGTGGCCGTCGATGTTGCGCGGCATCTGGGGCGACTCGGAGCGCTACAAGGCCACCTACTGGGAGAAGTACGCCGAGCAGGGCTGGTACTTCGCGGGTGACGGCGCCAAGATCGACACCGACGGCGCTTACTGGGTCCTCGGCCGAGTCGACGACGTCATGAACGTGTCCGGTCACCGGATCTCGACCGCCGAGGTCGAATCTGCACTCGTCGGGCATCGCAAAGTCGCGGAAGCTGCCGTGGTCGGTGCAACCGACGACACCACCGGTCAGGGCATCGTCGCCTTCGTGATCCTGAAAGGTAGTGCGGGAGAAGTCGATTCGGATGCCCTGGTCAAGGAGTTGAAGGCCGAGGTCGCACGGGAAATCAGTCCGATAGCCCGGCCACGCGAGATCCACGTCGTCCCGGAGCTTCCCAAGACCCGCAGCGGCAAGATCATGCGACGCCTCCTGCGCGACGTCGCCGAAGGCCGCGAACTCGGCGACACCTCGACCCTGGTCGACCCGAGTGTGTTCGAGGCGATCCGCGCAAGCAAGTGACGCGTGAACGAGCGCCTATAACACCGCGGACAGGGTTCAGGCGGCGAGCGGACTCGACTCGGCTTCGCCCTCTTCCTCGAGGGCTAAGTCGATGAAGTACTGGGTGAACTGTTCGACAGTCATGTGAACCCCTCCCTTCCGGAGGTCCGACGGCCGGGTCAGCCGCTGCTTATCTCACACAGTGCGCTTTTTCGGCACCCGGAACTACGCCCCCAAGGACTCGAGAACACCACCCTCGCCACGTAAGATCGCTTGCGGAGCGCCGGGAAGTCTGGTCGGCATCGATTTGGAGACCCCTTCGAGAGGCCGCCGTGACCGCACCGTTTCGCTCGGAACTATCCCGTTACCTACGCACCGAGACCGTCGGTGGCGCGATCTTGCTCGCCGCCGCAGCGATCGCCCTGATCTGGGTGAACTCCCCGGTGTCGGATTCCTACATCGACTTGCGTGATGCCGTGATCGGCTGGTCTGCGGTGCACCTGGAACTGACCGTCGGCACCTGGGTACAGGACGGACTTCTTGCGGTGTTCTTCTTCGTCGCGGGACTGGAGCTCAAACGCGAACTCGTCGTCGGAGAGCTTTCGGATCGCAAGAAGGCACTGCTGCCGGTGATCGCGGCCTGCGGCGGCGTGCTGGCGCCCGCGATAATCGCCGCGGTGGTCGGGTTCGGCGCTCCCGGCATGGATCGCGGCTGGGCCATTCCGGTGGCAACCGACATTGCGTTCGCGCTTGCTGTGCTGGCGATGACGGGGTCGCGTGTTCCGGCCGGTGCGCGCGTGTTCCTGCTCAGCCTGGCCGTCGTCGACGACCTGCTGGCCATCGCCTTGATCGCAATCCTGTTCACGGCGTCGATCGCAATGCTGTGGATCGCCGCGTCCCTGGCGTGTCTCGCCGTATACGCGTTCGCCCAGCACAAGCGAATCACGACGCCGTTCCTCTACGTTCCACTTGCGCTCTTCACCTGGTACGCCGTGCACGCATCCGGCGTCCACGCGACGCTTGCGGGCGTGGCGCTCGGCCTACTCACGCGTGTCCGACGCGATCCCAACGAGGACGAGGCCCCCGCCGCACGGTTGGAGCACCGCATTCAACCGATCTCCGCCGGTCTCTGCGTTCCGTTGTTCGCCCTGTTCGCGTCGGGTGTCGTGATCGACCGCGGCTTGCTCGGCGAGCTGTTCACCAACCAGATCTCGCTGGCGATAATCGCTGGTCTGCTACTTGGGAAGACGATCGGGATCTTCGGGGTCAGTTGGCTCGCGGTGCGATTCCGGATCGCCTCGCGACCTGAGAATGTGGGCTGGCGCGACGTTTTTGCGCTGTCGGTTCTCGGCGCGATCGGGTTCACGGTTAGCCTTCTAGTGGCAGAACTCGCGATGGCCGGTGTAGACGACCAGGCGAGTACGGATATTGCGAAAGCCGCTGTTCTGATCACGTCATTGGCCGCATCACTGGCAGGATCAGCGCTACTGTTGCGACGCGGGCGCGTCCACCAGGCGCGGCGTGATTCACTGCTGGAGTGAGAGAACACCGCGGGACGGCGACACCGAGTGCGCCCACCCGTGACGCGACGGACGAGAGCACCGGAGGGGTCGACAAGTGAGCTTCACCAACCGCATCAACGGCCGAGACAAGACCGGCGGCCGGCACGCTGCGCCGGAGGCGGGTGCGCCTTCGACGATTACGGCCATACCGCTTACGGACGTCGATGTGATGAGTTCGGCAACGGTGGGCAGCCTGGTCAAAGACGCCACGGCCCAGGTCTCGACGCTTGTCCGCGCCGAGGTCGAGCTGGCCAAAGCCGAGGTCACCGGTGAAATCAAGAAGGGTCTGCAGGGCAGCGTCCTGTTCATCCTCGCCCTCACTGTTCTTCTCTTCAGCTCGTTTTTCTTCTTCTTCTTCCTCGCGGAACTGCTCGATGTCTGGATGTCGCGTTGGCTCGCGTTCCTGATCGTCTTCCTCGCGATGGTGGTGTTCGCGTTCTTCCTCGCCTTCCTCGGCTACCTGCGGGTCCGCAAGATCCGGGCGCCGGAGAAGACGATCAACTCGTTGAAAGAGGCCAAGACGGTGCTCCCGTCTTCGGTCGGCGAGCAGACCGCGATCGACGGTCGACACGCCGGTTAGGCACATCGGCAGTGCCCGCGCTTCGAGGCAGTGGCTAGTGATGGGCAGTGGTTTCGTGATGGGCAGTGGATACTGAATGGCCAGGCTGAGCCAACCCGATCCGTCCACAGTCCGCATCGACGGTCCGTGGGTGCATCGTGACATTCACGCAAACGGCATCCGTTTCCACATCGTCGAAGGCACGCGCTCCGACGCGGAAGCGTCCCGTAACAGCAGCGATGTTCCCCTCGTGCTGCTCCTGCACGGTTTTGCCGACTTCTGGTGGTCCTGGCGGCATCAGCTGACGGGCCTGACCGACGCCGGATTTCGCGCGGTCGCCGTAGACCTTCGCGGCTACGGGGATTCCGACAAACCGCCCCGCGGCTACGACGGCTGGACGCTCGCGGGCGACATAGCGGGTCTGATCAGGGCGCTCGGGCACACCGACGCGATGATCGTCGGGCACGCCGACGGCGGCCTCGTCTGCTGGGCTACAGCCGTGCTGCATCCGCGTTTGGTGCGGTCGATCGCACTCGTCAGCTCGCCGCATCCGATCGCCCTGAAACGCGGTGTGCTGCGCGACAAGCCGCAGCGATCGGCGTGGTTGCCGAGCTTCCTGCACCATCAGATCCCGCGATGGCCGGAGCGCCGCCTGACCCGCGACGGCGGCTTCGAAGTCGAGCGGCTGTTACGTCTACGAGCGGGCCCGGCATTTGCGCGCACCACCGAGTTCACGGCGGCGGCACAGCGAATGCGCTCGGCGATCAGGATCGCAGGCGTTGCGCACAGCGCGCTGGAGTATCAGCGCTGGTCGTTCCGTAGCCAATGGCGACCTGACGGCCGCAGATTCATGGCGATCATGAATCGGCCCATCCAAGTGCCCGTCTTGCAGATCCATGGCGACCTGGATCCCTACATTCTCGTCGGAACACTCGGCCGCTGCCGGCAGTGGGCACCGCACCGTGAGCTCCTCACCGTGCCGTCGGCCGGCCATTTCGCACACCAGGAACGGCCTGACGTGGTGACAGCCGAACTCGTCCGATTCGCCGAAGTCCCGGCCGGCCGACCGACCGGCTAGAGGATGCAGCTGCCGGTTTCCACCGGCGCCGAGAGCTGGGTTGCGCTGGCCAACTGGTCCGCAACTTCGGTTTTGGTCAGCACGAACCCGGTGTCGCTGTTGTCGACCGCAGCGCCGAATACGACGCCGAGCACCTTCTCGTCTTCGGCCACCAGCGGACCGCCCGAGTTGCCTTGGCGAATCGATCCACGCACCGTGTAGACCTCGCGCTCGACCGTTCCCGACCGATAGATGTTGGGGCCCTTGAGGTCGAGGGTCTCGCGTACGCGCGCCGCGCTGGCGGTGTACGGGCCGCCGCCCGGATAGCCGAGCACGATGGAGTTGTCGCCGGTCTGCGCGGGTTGGTCTGCGAACTCCAGCACCCGACCTGTCAGGCCGGGCACTTCGAGAATTGCGATGTCGACCGATGGATCGAAGAGGACGACCTTCGCTTCCAGCGGTTCCTTACCCTCGGTGTCGACGGTGACGCCCGTGGTTCCGGCGACGACGTGCGCGTTGGTCATCACGCGCTCAGGCGCGACGATGAAGCCGGACCCCTCCAGCGCACGCTGGCAACTCGGCGCGACTCCGCGAATGCGCAGCACGCTCTGCTCGAGGTTCCGCGCGATCGGACTTTCGAGCACGCTTGCGTCCGGCGGATCGACGCGTGTGATCGGTGTGCGCCCGAAGGGCCCGATCACGTCGGGCAACCCGGATGTGTCGAGCAGCGCCGAGAATTCGCTCGGCAGCTCGCGCATCCATTCGGGTGCGACTGCGTTGACCTTGGCCAGGACCTTCGAGCCACGAACTGCCGCAGCGATTTCCGGTTGCGAGGACGCCGTCAGAGGAACTGCGAGCAGCCAAGCCGCGGCCAGCACGGCGACCATCTGCAGGACTGCTCCGACCGAACTGTCCACGCCCCGCGCCGTGGGACTGTGCATTCCGCTACGGGCTGCGCGGCCCAGGACCATCCCCGCGACCTCGCCGATGATCACCAGCGTCACGATCAGCAGGACGCCGACCAGAACTCGGCCGCGCCCCTCGTTCACGTGCACCAGGACGTGCGGAGCGATAAGGATCCCCGCGACAGCGCCCAGCACGACGCCCAGGAATGCGAGCGCCGACGCGACCGCGCCCTGCCGCCAACCCGACGTCGCGGCGAGCAGCGCAACGAGCAGGACAGCGATGTCGAGCCATGTGGAGGATGTCATCGACGCGTTCCCCGATCCTTCGCTGTGCCCGAGCGGTCCCCGCGCAACGACGGCGAATCCAGTTCGGGAGGTACGACCAGCGAATCGGCCATACCCGCGGCTTCGAGCGCAGTTTCGAGGTCACGAACGTCGTGGTGATCCCACTCCGTCTCCCAGCCGCAAATCGCCAGTAGACCTGCCAAGATACCGCCTGTGAAGCCCCAGACCAGCATTCCGTCGACCATGAATGCCGGACCCCGGTACCCGAGGGGATGGCGCACGACGAAGCGGTTGCCGGGGTCGATCAGTGTCCGAACCGGCACGCGGACAACGCGTTCGGCCTCGGCCGGATCGACGACGCTGACAGGGCTCGGCGAGCGCCAGTAGGCGACGACCGGCGTGACGTCGAAACGCGACGGCGGCACGTAGATCCCCGGCCAGATCGCGATCGGTTCGACACCGGCCGGATCGAGCCCGGTTTCCTCTTCGGCCTCGCGCAACGCGGTCGCGACCGGGCTGCCGTCCTCGGGGTCTGCGCCACCGCCTGGGAAGGCGACCTGGCCCCGATGCTGGCGCATTGTGGACGCCCGCTGGGTCAGGAGCACGTCGGCGTCGAGAGGCAGCCCACCCGGCCCATCGGGTGCCGACTGCAAATCGCCGCCCACGAGTACCAGAACAGCGGCCTTGCGCGCGTTCGGGTCCGCGCTCGCATAGCGCGCGAGAATCGGGTTGGTGCCCGTCGAATCGGTGGGCTCGGATGCCGCGACGCGGCGCAGCCATTCCGGAATGCGGTCGGGCTCGACGAGATTTGGCTGACCACTCATAGCGCCACGCCGAGGTTCTCTGCGACGGTCGCTCGGATCTCCTCGACGCTGTCGAACGGTTTGGCAACCACCTTGGCGATTGTGCCGTCTGCCCGCACCAGAACGGTGACCGGTAGCACCGCGGGCGCGCCGACCGCCGCCCGCACCCGTGCGGAACCATCCAGCACCGCGGGCAGGGTCACGTTCAGGTCCCGCAACCGCGAGACGGCCTGCTCACGGCCCGGGTCGGAATGCACGGTGACCACGTTGATCGACTTGTCGGCCTCGGCAGCGAACTCCTGCAGGATCGGCAACTCGGTCGCGCACGGACCGCACCAATAGGCCCACAGATTGAGCAGCGCGGGCGTCCCGGCGAGCGACTGCGCCAGATCGATGACGGCACCGCTACCCAGACATTCCAGCGTGATCCCGACGAGCGGACCCGCGGCCGTCAGCGCGGCGTCCGCATTTTCGCTGCGCGGACAATCCGACAGGCCCGCCACCGGCTCACCCGGCAAGGCCTGCGCCGACGGATTCGTGCTGCTCGCGCGGGAAGACGCAATGTCGCTGCCGTCTGCGTCGCCGGAGCCACCCGCCCGCGGCCACAACGCGACGATCAGCGCGATGACAGCAACGAGGGCAGCAAGGCTCCACCGGGCACTGTTGGACAGTTTCATGTCAGAGGCCGGCCAAGTGGAGCAGGTGCTCGGTCTCGGGACCCTTGACGAGTTTGGCTGCGGTCTCTTTGTCGGTTGGACCGAGCCCGTAGGACGGGCAGTCCTTGGCGAGCACGCAGACGCCGCACGCCGGCTTCCGGGCATGGCAGACCCGGCGCCCGTGGAAGATGACGCGGTGTGACAACAGCGTCCACTCCTTGCGCTCGATCAGCTCGCCGATTTGATGCTCGACTTTGACGGGGTCCTCATCGGTCGTCCAACCCCAGCGGCGCACTAGCCTGCCGAAATGGGTGTCGACGGTGATGCCCGGAATGTCGAACGCGTTGCCCAGGATCACGTTGGCGGTCTTGCGCCCGATGCCCGGAAGCTTGACGAGTTCGACCAGCGTGTGCGGAACCTCACCGTCGTGCTTCTCGAGCAGCGCCTGGCCTAGGTTGATCAGCGACGTTGTCTTGTTCCGGTAGAAGCCGGTCGGGCGAATGAGCTCCTCGAGCTCTAGCCGGTCGGCTGCCGCGTAATCCTGTGCGGTGCGGTACCTCGCGAAGACCGCGGGCGTCGTCTCGTTGACCCGCTTGTCCGTGCACTGCGCGGAAAGGATTGTGGCAACAGCCAATTCGAGCGGATTGGTGAAATCCAGCTCGCAGTAGACGTGGGGAAACGCCACTGCGAGGGCGCGATTCATCCGTCGGGCACGCCGGACCAGGCCCAGCTTCGTCTCGTCACGAACAGGCGCAGACACCGCGGCAACCTCGGATTGTCAGTGGGTAAGGCACCTCACAACTGTACGGATATGACTGACAACAAATTCCTTACCGTGTTCCTTCTGAGACCTTCGCCGTGTTTACTCACCGTATGCAAGGACTCGCTGTGGTGCTCTTCCCGGTGCTGCTCATGCTGTTTGCGCTCGCTATGGAACGTGTGGAGTTCCGGTTGAGTCGGCTCACGGTGCGTGAGCAGGAGGTACAAGAGTTCCTCGAAGAAGCCAACAACGCAGAAGTTGCAGCACTCGCAAAACAGACGATGCCCGAAGCTCTTGCCCGCTTCCAACGGCGTCGCACTCGTGGTGTCGGGCAGCGTCGCAGCTCACGCGGACCCCTCAGCGCACGCAAGGCAAGCTGACCCGAATCTCGCCCACCGCCCTCTATCTGCGGCAATTGCTCATTATCTCCTGAACGAATCTCATAGCGTCGAGTGGCCTCTGTCACTACGGTTGGACAGGTGCGAAGTAGACTGCACATTCGTTAGCATCGCGCGCTTGATCAACTTCTTCCTGAAAAGGAGCACACGTGGACGAGGCCCTGGCCAGAGCCGGCATCTTCCAAGGCGTCGAGCCATCAGCCGTAGCGGCGCTGAGCCAGCAGCTGCATCCGGTCGATTTCCCGCGCGGGCACGTCATCTTCAACGAAGGCGAGCCAGGCGACCGCCTGTACATCATTGTCACCGGCAAGGTGAAGCTCGGCCGGCGCTCGCCGGACGGACGCGAAAACTTGCTGTACATCATGGGTCCGTCGGACATGTTCGGCGAGCTGTCGATCTTCGATCCCGGCCCCCGCACCTCGACGGCGACGACCGTCACCGAGGTTCGCGCGGTCAGCATGGACCGGATCGCCCTCAAGGAATGGATCGACCAGCGGCCCGAGATCGCTGAGCAGCTGCTCCGCGTCCTCGCTCGCCGGTTGCGCCGGACCAACAACAACCTGGCAGATCTGATCTTCACCGACGTCCCCGGACGTGTCGCGAAGGCGCTGCTGCAACTCGCTCAGCGCTTCGGTACGCAAGAGGCCGGATCGCTGCGAGTGACGCACGACCTCACACAGGAAGAGATCGCCCAGCTGGTCGGCGCTTCCCGCGAAACCGTCAACAAAGCGCTCGCCGACTTCGCACACCGCGGCTGGCTGCGGCTCGAAGGCAAGAGCGTCTTGATTCTCGACTCCGAGCGGTTGGCACGCCGGGCACGCTAGCCCGGCATCATCAACCGCGTTCGCGAGCGACGGCCTCGGCGACAGCCGGCGCAACTTCAGCAGCCCAGCGCCGGTGCTGCGCCGGGTCGTCGTTCTCTGCACCGAACACGAATGTGTCCATTCCGGTCTCGACAACGAGCCGGGTGAGGTCGTCGACCCACTGGTCTGTCGGTCCGTTGAGGAACCCATTCGAGGCTCCGTCGGTTATCTCGCCGAATACGTTGTAGACGCGCTGAATGTCTGCGGGCTCGCGGCCGGCCTCGCGCGCAGACTCGTCGATACGCGCGTGCATGTCAGGCAGTTTCGCAGGCGGGAAGAAGCTGCTCGACGGAATCCAGCCGTTCGCAGAGCGGCCGAGCACGGCCAGCATCCGTGGACCGCCTACACCGAGCCAAACTCCGATGTCGTGTGCGGGCGGCGGCCCGGGATGCATTCCGGACAGCCGATACGCCGAACCGTCGTACGACACCGACCGCTCACCTGACCACACCAGCCGGATGACATCGATCGCCTCGATGAGCGCACCGGCAGCTTCGCCAGGCGCTCGCTCCGGACCGCCCATACCGCCGATTGCGGGCCAGAATGCACCGGCACCGAGACCCAGTTCGAGTCGTCCACCCGACAGAATGTCCAGGCTTGCAGCCGCTTTCGCGAGCATCGCGGGCGGACGCAGCGGCAGGCTCGCGACGTCGGGAAACACTCGTACCCGCTGCGTTCGAGCAAGCACCACAGCCATCAGCGACCAGGCGTCGAGAAAGCGCTTCTGGTACGGATGGTCTTGGATGCCAATGAAATCCAGCCCTTCGGCGTCCGCCATCTCGCACAGCTGCAGGATCTCGGGAACGCGATCGGCATCGGGAGTCGGGAACAGCCCGAACTGAACCGAGCGGCCGTAATCAGGCATGCGGACCTCGCAGGTACTCGAGTTGCGCCTTTACCGAACTCCGCGCAGCGGGCCACAGTTTCTTGTCGACATCGGCGTAGACATGCCGGACGACCTGCATGGGCTTCGCCTCCGGCCCCAGAACCGCGAGCGCAGCGCGCACTTGATCGAGGCGTTGCTGGCGGTGGGCAAGGTATTCCCGCGCAATGTCGGCCGTGTCGGGTCTGTCCGGTCCGTGGGCAGGCAGCAGGGCCTTGCCCGCGCCTTCCGCGGCAAGCAACTCCAGCGAGCTGAGATAGTCGGACAGGGTGCCGTCCCGTGTGTCGATGACCGTCGTTCCCCGGCCCAGGATCGTGTCGCCGGTCAGGACCGCGTCGTCGAGCACGAAACTCACCGAATCTGCGGTGTGCCCGGGCGTCGCCCGGACCCGTATCCGCAACCCGGCCGCCTCGATGATCTCGCCGTCACGCAGCGGTTCCGACGAGTCATCGAGAAATTTCGGATCGACCGATCGCACAGGGCTCTTCGTCAGCTTCACATGCCGCTTGAGCCCGGCCGTGTGGTCGAAATGGCGGTGGGTGACCAACGTGAGCTCGACCGGTCCCACCGCTGCGATCCGCTCTGCATGCTTGCGGTCGCGCGGACCCGGGTCGATCACCACACACGACTCCGACTCCGGGCCACGCAGAATCCACGTGTTTGTGCCTTCGAGCGTCATCTTGCCGGGGTTGTCCGCGAGCAGCACTGCTGCCGTCGACGTGACCTGCCGGACCTGGCCATACGCGGGATGATCAGCCACGACACCCACCATAGGCGCTTGTTACTCGACCTCGACGATCAGTTCCACCTCGACGGGCGCGCCGAGTGGAAGCTCCGACACACCGACCGCGGACCGGGCATGGACACCCGCGTCGCCGAAGACCTCACCGAAGAACTCCGACGCGCCGTTGATGACACCGGGCTGTCCGGTGAACCCCTCCGCAGACGCAACGAATCCGACGACCTTCACGATCCGAGCAACCGCGTCCAGCCCGACAAGACCGTCGACGGCGGCGAGAGCGTTCAGTGCACAAATGCGAGCAGCGGCCTTGGCGTCGTCCGCAGAAACAGCCGCGCCGACCTTGCCGCTAACTGTCAGCGTCCCGTCCACGAAGGGCAGTTGACCCGACGTGTAGACGAGCGAGCCGGTCTGCACCGCAGGCACGTACGCCGCGACCGGTTTCGCGACCGGCGGAAGTTCGATTCCGAGCTCGGCAAGGCGAGCCAGCCAGTCCGCCATGTCAGCCCTTGGGCCGCTTGAGGTACGCGACGTGCTGTTCGCCCGTCGGTCCGGGGAGGACGGTAACCAATTCCCATCCGTCAGTTCCCCATTGATCGAGAATCTGCTTTGTGACGTGCGTCAGCAGCGGAACGGTTGCGTACTCCCACTTGGTCAATTCGCTCATGTCGCTGAGGGTAGACGCCCTGGTAATCCTTTAGTGGTCCGGTCGGCGATTTCTGACACATGTGTCCGCACTGGATGACGTGGCGGTTAAGCTCCCAGCGTGGCATCAACAGAGGAACCCCTGGAGGCCGACAACCCACTGGAAGACAAGTGGCCGTCGAAAGCCGAAAAGGCCCGACTGCATTTTGTTTCCGGCAAGGGCGGCACGGGCAAATCCACCATCGCTGCAGCGCTGGCGCTGGCGCTGGCTGCCGGCGGTCGACGCGTTCTGCTCGTCGAGGTCGAGGGCCGGCAAGGAATAGCCCAGCTATTCGACGTGCCACCGCTTCCGCCGACCGAGACCAAGATCGCGACCGCTGATCGCGGCGGCGAGGTCTACGCGCTGCCGATCGAAACCGAGCACGCGTTTCTCGAATACCTCGACATGTTCTACAACCTGGGCTTTGCCGGTCGCGCCATGAAGCGCTTCGGTGCGATCGAGTTCGTCACGACTCTCGCGCCGGGCCTCAAGGACGTCATCCTCACCGGCAAGATCAAAGAATGCGTCATCCGCGTCGATGACACGGGCCAGCGGGTGTACGACGAGATCGTCGTGGACGCGCCGCCTACGGGCCGCATTGCCACCTTCCTCGATGTCACGAAGGCAATGGCAGAACTCGCCAAGGGCGGTCCCGTTGCATCGCAGAGCGAGGGCGTCGTCAAATTGCTGCACTCGCCTGACACGGTCATTCACCTCGTGACGCTGCTCGAGGCGCTGCCCGTCCAGGAAACGGCCGACGCGGTCGCCGATCTGAAGGAAGCCGAGTTGACGGTCGGCACTGTAATCGTCAACCGTGCGCACAAAGGCATTCTGGCCAAGGAGATTCGCGCGAAGGCGGCCAAGGGTGACATCGATGCCGATGCGGTCCGAAGCGGGCTCGAGTCCGCCGGAATCAATCTGCCCGACAAGGACTTCGACGGACTGCTTCTGGAAACCGTCGAGCACTCGGCGACTTTGCAGGGCCAGGACGAAAGTGCGGCGCAACTCGACGGGGTCGACGTTGCGCGTCTGCACGTTCCTGCTCTCCCCGACGGGGTAGACCTCGGCGGGCTGTACGAAATTGCGGCGATCTTGAGCGAACAGGGTGTGCGATGACAACGACGGCCAACACGCTCGAGCTCGATCGCATCATCCAGGACCCGAAGACCAGGCTCATAGTCTGCTGCGGCGCAGGCGGTGTCGGAAAGACGACCACTGCCGCGGCGCTCGCATTGCGCGCCGCCGAGCACGGTCGCAAGACGGTTGTGCTCACCATCGACCCCGCACGCCGTTTGGCGCAGGCCCTCGGCGTCGAGAACCTCGACAACGATCCGCAGCCGGTCAACCTCGGTCCGGAGGTCAAGGGTGAGCTGCAGGCCATGATGCTCAACATGAAGCGGACGTTCGACGACATGGTCATCGAACATGCCCCTGACAAAGCAGAAGCCATCTTCGCTAACCCCGTGTACCAAACTGCGGCATCGTCGTTCGGCGGCACGCAGGAGTACATGGCGATGGAGAAGCTGGGGCAGTTGTCGGACAAGGGGATCTGGGACCTGATCGTCGTCGACACACCGCCGTCCAGGAATGCACTGGACTTCCTCGACGCCCCCAAGCGGCTCGGCGCATTTCTCGACGGCCGAATGATCCGCATCTTCACGGCTCCGGGCCGTGGTTTCGGTCGATTGGTTTCGGGCGCAATGGGTCTCGCGCTCAAGGGCGTTTCGACCATCGTCGGCGGCCAAATGCTCTCCAACATCTCGATTTTCGTGCAGTCACTGGACTCCATGTTCGGCGGGTTCCGGGCGAGGTCGCAACGCACTTTCGAACTGCTTTCCCGCCCGGGCACGTACTTCCTCGTCGTGGCTGCCGCAGAGCCGGACGCGTTGCGCGAAGCATCGTTCTTCGTCGACAGGTTGAGCAGTGAGAGCATGCCGCTGGCCGGACTCGTCCTGAACCGGACGCATCCGACACTGTCGGGACTGCCGGTCGACCACGCCCTCAGTGCAGCGGACCGCCTCGAAGCAAGCGGGGCGACGCCGGAAAATGCGCTCGCCGCCGGAGTTTTGCGGGTTCACGCCCAGCGCGCGGCATTGTCGAAGCGTGAAGATCGTCTGCTGCAGCGGTTTACAGGCGCGCATCCCCGTGTCGAAATTGTTACCGTTCCGGCATTTCCGTTCGAAGTTGTAGACCTCGAAGCACTTCGCTCCGTCGCCGATCAACTCACGCGGCACGGATAACTTTTCAGCAACGAATCCTAACCATGTAATTTATAAATGGGTCGTTGTGAAATGCAAATGTTTCACGGCTGAATAACAAAGCGGCGCGGGTGTGCACCCGCGCCGCTTGTTTTTGAGTTTTTTTACATCGCAGGCTGATGGTGCCGCTGCGCCTCGAAGAAGTCGCCCCACGACTCGACCTCGGGGTGCTGCTTGAGCAGCGCACGACGCTGCCGCTCGGTCATGCCGCCCCACACTCCAAATTCCACGCGATTGTCCAGCGCATCTGCGCCACACTGCATCAATACCGGGCAGTGCCTGCAGATCGTTGCTGCCTTGCGTTGTGCTGCACCACGTACGAACAATTGATCGGGGTCCACCTCGCGACATCTGGCTCGAGAAACCCAGGCGATCCGAGCCTCTGCCTGCTCTACATCTAGTCGGGCGATCGGGGTGGTCATGTGCATTCGGTATGCCCCTTTGCAGTCCGAACACCGAGTTAACGGCGCTCAAGAAAGTGCGTAGCCACGTATCCCCGCGTTAACTACACCACATTCAGTTATCGGTGTTAGCTGTATCACACTGGGAGATAATCTAGGTAAAGAGAACCCTTCTGCGCAAGTGTTAGCAACCAAATTTTTGGTACGGGCGTCCACACACGGCGAAAGTCGCAGCAGATTTGTGGCAAACACCGGAACCGGAAGAATGTCGGACGATCGTCCAGGTCGGGAATCGTTCGTTCTACGTTCTATTTTTCGTTCGAATAATTTGCGCAGCAACAAGCCTGCAACGAAGCGCGGCGGACCGCTCGGGAGGGCACTCGGCTACGCCGACACCACGGTTGCGCAACCGCCCGGCTTCGAAATCGTTCTCGTCGGCCCGGCCACGTAGTCTGTCTAGCGTGCCGGTTACAAACACCATCGCCAAGCTGATCGGTAGCTGCCTGCTCGCTGCCGTATTGGTAGCGGGTCTGCTGTTCCCCATCGCGGGCGGCTTCGGATTCCTGTCCAACCGCGCTGCGGATACGGTCGACAACGTCGCGGCGGAGCTGGTCGACGGAACCGTCCCGGCCGTGACGACGATGTACGACGTCACCGGCCAGCCGTTCGCCTGGCTCTACGATCAGCGTCGCTTCGAGGTTCGCAGCGACCAGATCGCGGCCAACATGAAGTTGGCGATCGTGTCGATCGAAGACAAGCGCTTCCTGGAGCACCAGGGCGTCGACTGGCAGGGCACCCTGCGCGCGTTCCTGACGAACACGACGAGCGGTGAAGTCCAGCAGGGCGCCTCGACGATCGACCAGCAATATGTGAAGAACTACCAGCTGCTCGTTCTCGCGAAGACGGACGCGGAGCGGCGCGCGGCGATCGAGACGACCCCGGCACGCAAGATCCGTGAGATCCGGATGGCACTGACGCTCGACAAGAAGCTGCAGAAGGACGAGATCCTCACTCGCTATCTGAACCTCGTCCCGTTCGGCAACTCGTCGTACGGAATTCAGGACGCAGCGCAGACCTACTTCGGCGTGGACGCGATAAATCTGACAGTCCCGCAGTCCGCGATGCTCGCGGGCATGGTGCAGTCGAGCTCGCGACTCAACCCGTACACCAACCCCGAAGGTGTCCTGGAGCGCCGTAACACGGTGCTGGACACAATGATCGACAACTACCCCGAGCGCGCCGCCGAATTCCGCTCTGCAAAGACGCTGCCGCTGGGCGTCCTGCCCGAGCCGAAGAGCTTGCCACGCGGGTGTATTGCCGCTGGCGACCGCGGGTTCTTCTGCGACTACGCGATGCAGTACCTGGTGAACAACGGCATCAGCCGCGAACAGATCGACAAGGGCGGGTACCGAATCAACACGACCCTCGACCCTGCGGTCCAGGATTCGACCAAGAGCGCCGTCACCGCTGCGGCACGGCCCGACCTCGACGACATCGCCGAGGTGATGAACGTCATCCAGCCGGGGCAGGACAGTCACCGCGTTCTCGCGATGGTCAGTAGCCGCACCTACGGCCTGAACGGCGAGGCGAACGAGACCGTCCAGCCGCAGCCTTTCTCGATGGTCGGCGACGGTGCAGGATCGATCTTCAAGATCTTCACCACAGCAGCTGCGATGGAGCGTGGCCTCGGTATCAACGCCTCGCTCGACGTTCCCCGGCGCTATGACGCTCGCGGACTCGGCAACGGCGGAGCAAGGGGTTGCCCGGCCGCCACCTACTGCGTCGAGAACGCGGGCAACTACAAGTCGCCGATGTCGGTGACGGAGGCGCTGGCAACCTCCCCCAACACCGCGTTCGTGAAGCTGATTCAGGCTGTCGGTGTCACACCGACGGTCGATATGGCAGTCCGCCTCGGGTTGCGCTCCTACACGTTGCCGAACACGTCCGGCTTCACCGAGCAGAGCCTCGCGGACATGGTCAAGGAGCAGAACCTCGGTTCGTTCACGCTCGGCCCCACGGCGGTCAACCCCCTCGAGCTCGCGAACGTTGCGGCGACGCTCGCATCGTCGGGCAAGTGGTGCCCGCCCTCGCCGATCGACTCGATCTTCGACCGGGACGGCAAGCAAGTCGCGCTTACGCAGCAGCCGTGCGAGCAGGTCGTCGAGCCCGGTCTGGCAGACACGCTGGCCAACGCGCTCAGCAAGGACGACATCGGTGCGGGTACCTCGGCCGGAGCCGCTCAGTCCGCGGGCTGGTCCTACCCCGTGTCCGGCAAGACCGGCACGACGGAATCGCACCGCTCCTCCGGGTTCCTCGGCTTCACGAACTCGCTGGCGGGTGCCGCCTACGTGTACGGCGACACACCAACACCCGGCGAGATCTGCTCGTTCCCGTTGCGCAACTGTGGTGACGGAACGCTGTTCGGTGGTAACGAACCAGCTCGGACCTGGTACAACGCGATCAAGCCTGTCATCGGCAACTTCCCGCCGCCCGCGCTGCCGCCGGTCGATCAGAAGTACGTCCGCGGCTCGCAGAACGCGCAGGTTCCCGACGTAACCGGCATGAGCCAGGGTTCGGCAACGTCGACACTCGTGACGGCGGGTTTCCAGGTCACCGCAGTCACCGTGCCGGGTACGCCGAGCCGGGGCACAGTCACGGGCACGTCGCCGTCAGGATCGGCGATCCCCGGTTCGTCGGTCACGATGTACGTCAGCGACGGCAGCCAGCGGAACACGCCGGCACGGCCGACCCCCGGACCCGTGCCGCCGCCTATCCCGATTCCCAACATCCCGCCGGGCATACCGATACCGATACCGATCCCGCTGCCCAGATAGCAGCAGGCCGACCCAAAAGGGACCGTCGCGCGATGCGACGGTCCCTTTCTTTCAGGGCATGTTTTGGTTCACAGCCTGTTCTTGACCGCCTTGGAAATTCGGGTGCCGTCGGCCTTTCCAGCAGCAAGCGCGCTGGCTGCCTTCATGACCTGACCCATCTGCCGCATCGACGGCCGCTCGCCGATTTCTTCGGCAACCTGGGCAATCGCAGTGTCGACCACGTCGGCGAGCTCGGCATCCGTGTACTGCGAGGGGAGGTACTCGTCGATGATCTGAGCTTCGGCGCGCTCCTTCGCAGCCAGCTCGCCCCGCCCGTTCTCGGTGTAGATCTCGGCGGACTCACCGCGCTTCTTGGACTCCTTGCCGAGGATCTTCAAGATCTCGTCGTCACTGAGTTCGCGCGCCTCTTTGCCGGAAACTTCGGCACTCTGTACAGCGGCGAGCAGCATTCGCAGCGTCTCGCGCCGGAGCGCATCCTTTGCCTTCATTGCCTCTGTGAGGTCGCTTCGCAGTTGTGCTTTCAGTTCCGCCATGACGGTCACGGTACGCGCAGGCTGACGACAATTGCTCCAGGATTTCCCTGGTCAACTATTCTGGGCCAATGGCTGCAACCCGTAGTGTCCTCAAGCGCGTGGTCGGGGGTGCAGCCGGTGCTGCCGCGCTCGGCATCGGTTATGCGTCGATTATCGAGCGCAACGCATTCACGCTCCGCGAAGCGACGCTGCCTGTCCTCGAGCCGGGTGCATCCACGCTTCGCGTGTTGCACATCAGCGACCTCCACATGACTCCGCCGCAGCGCATGAAACAGAACTGGCTGCGCGAACTGGACCGACTCGACCCGGACCTCGTCGTCAACACCGGCGACAACCTCTCGCACCCAAGAGCCGTCCCCGCCGTCGTGCAGGCACTCGATGGATTGCTCGCTCGCCCAGGCCTTTTCGTCTTCGGCAGCAACGACTACTTCGCGCCGATCCCGAAGAACCCGCTCAAGTACTTCGACAAGGGTCACAAGCGCCAGCTCGGCGATCCGCTGCCATGGCGGGACCTGCGCGCGGCGTTCACCGAACGTGGCTGGCACGATCTCACCCACGTGCGCAAGGAGCTCGAGGTCGCCGGCGTGCGGATCGCGAGCGCGGGCGTCGACGATCCGCACCTGAAGCGCGACCGGTACGACACGATCGCGGGCGTGCCGAATCCACTCGCAGATCTGCGGCTCGGACTGACGCATTCTCCCGAGCCACGCGTGCTCGACCAGTTCGCCGACGATGGGTACGACCTCGTTCTCGCCGGGCACACACACGGTGGTCAGCTATGCCTACCGTTCTACGGCGCGCTCGTCACGAACTGTGAAATCGATCGCTCCCGAGTCAAGGGCCCGTCCAAGTGGGGCGCCCACATGCGTCTGCACGTATCCGCCGGAATCGGCACGTCACCGTGGGCACCGGCGCGGTTCTGCTGCCGCCCCGAGGCCACCCTGCTTACCCTGATCGCAGCCCCACCACGAAAGATCGATGCCGCGTCCGATCATGGCGCGTCCACGATCCCCGCGAGCGCCCCGCCCGTTTAGGACTCGCACGAGAGCTGTTGTAAGCTACGTCAGGTCGCAAACACGGGGTGTGGCGCAGCTTGGTAGCGCGCTTCGTTCGGGACGAAGAGGTCGTGGGTTCAAATCCCGCCACCCCGACGTGTTGGTTGAGACACAAAACGGCTCCTGATCTGTTCGCAGATCGGGAGCTGTTTTCGTTGCGGCGGCCTGCATTGCAAGTCGTCGTCCGATGGCGGACAATTCAGAGTGGTCGGGACCCGCTGCCAGCCGAATCGCAGGCATCCCGTATGAGTGCGCGTAGCCCACGCCCCATCCGAATTATCAGACTGCACAGTCGAATTCAGTTCTGCCCGTCGTAGGAGCATTGCCATGACCACATTGACTTCACGTAGCTTCGATTCGCCCGACGAGAGCCGGACACCCGACAAAACCAAGGTCGACGTCGTCGATCTGAACGGCGCGAAGGCCGCTCGCCTGACGATTCAACCCGGCTGGAAATGGTCGGAATGCATCAAGCCTGTCGCCGGCACCGACAGCTGCGAGGCACGACACCTGGGCGTAGTTGTTTCAGGACGCATCCACGTAGTCCACGACGACGGCACCGAGGGCGAGGTCGGCGTCGGTGAGGCGTACGCGATCGAACCGGGACACGACGCGTGGGTCGTCGGCGACGAGGCGTTCGTTGCCTACGAGTTCGACACCTCGACGGCGGCCAACTACGCGAAGGGCTAGCTCGTCAGCTGACCTTTGATTTCGTTCTTCAGCACCTTGCCGACCTTGGAGCGCGGCAGGTCCGGCCAGACGACGATCTCTTTCGGCGCCTTCACGCTGCCGATGCGTGACTTCACGAATCGGATGATCTCGTCGGCGTCGACAGTGCGGCCTGCGTGTGGCTGAACAACGGCCACGACCCGTTCGCCCCATTTGTCGTCGGGCATCCCGATCACACCGCAGTCCTGGATGTCGGGGTGCTCGAGCAACGCCTGCTCGACCTCGACGGAGTAGACGTTGAACCCGCCCGTGATGATCATGTCCTTTGCCCGGTCGACGATGAAGAGGTAGTTGTCAGCGTCGAGATAGCCGATGTCGCCGGTGTGATGCCAACCGAACTTCGACGCCTCTGCTGTCGCGGCTTCGTTCTTGTAGTAGCCGGTCATCACGAGCGAACTGCGGACGACCACTTCCCCGCGTTCGCCGCTCGGCTGCAGGTTTCCCTGCGCGTCCATGATCCCGACGATCACGAGCGGTCCCGGCCTACCGGCCGATGCCAGTCGTGCTCGGGCAACGGTCCCGTCGGCGTTGAAATGCTCCTTGGGCGGGAGCATCGACACCATCATCGGCGCCTCGCTCTGCCCGAATAGTTGCGCCATGACGGGCCCGATTCGCGTCAGAGCGTCTTCGAGTCGCGCGGGCGAAATCGGCGCGGCGCCGTACCAGAAACATTGCAACGAACCGAGGTCCGTGGTGGCGAGGTCGGCATGCTCGAGCAGCATGTAGATAAGCGTCGGCGGCAAGAACGTATGTGTGACGCGTTTCGACTCGATCAGCGAAAGAAACTGAGTGAGATCGGGTTTCGGCATGATGACCACCTGACCGCCCAACGCGAGAATCGGGAAGCACAAGACTCCCGCGGCATGCGTGAGCGGCGCCAGGGCGAGATAGACCGGCCTACCTTCGAATGGGTAACCCATCAGCGTCAGAGCGGTCATGGTCTCGATGTTTCGACCGGTCAGCATCACACCCTTCGGCCGCCCGGTCGTGCCCCCGGTGCCGACCAGCAACGCCACGTCGTCCACCGGCGCAATATCAACCGGGTCCGACTCACCACCCAGCCAGATGCCGAAGGACGGCACCTCGTCCGTCTCGCCGTCGAGGCAGACCAGCGAAATCAGGTTCGGCAGGTCCGGCCTGATCCGCTCGACCAAACCCTCGAACGCCTTCTGGTAGATGAGTGCGCGGCAGTCGAAAAGATCTAGGAGATCACGGTTTTCGGCTGCTTCGTTGCGCGGGTTGACCGGGCACCAGACTGCGCCCGCCCGACTGATTCCGAAGACACAGGAGAATGCCACCGGATCGTTCGCCGACAGAATAGCTACCTTGTCCCCCGGCTGAATTCCGGAGCGTTGGAGCGCCCAGGCAATTCGGTGGCTGGACCGTTGCACATCCCCGTACGTGACGGTCTCCGCACCCATTGTCAGGCAGGGGTTTTCGGGGCCCAGCGATGCACCCTTGTCCAGATAGTCGACCAACCGCATGATCAGTTCCCTTCAGCGCGTGTGTGTTCCGGCCCCCGACGGCGGTCCGGAACACACACGCGACTGTTCGTCAGCTGTGGACTGTCAGCACCGGCTCGAGCACCAACCCGAAGCTGCGGAGCACACCGAGTAACTCACGATGCCCGAATGCCTGGCAGCCCGAGGCGAATCCGACGCGCTTCGGCGCCTGCTGCAACAGGGAGTACGCCGCGTACGCCTGCAGCAGGCCGGTCTGCTTGTAGTTCTGGTTGCCGTAGATGACGCAGTGCGCACGCCCCAGCGGACCCGACGCGTAGACCGAGTCGAGCGAGATGTTCACCCGCGGGTTTTCGCGCGGCGGCATGCCTGCCTGTACGGAGCCGGCGATTTCAGCGAGGGCCGCTTCCTGCTCTTCGACCGTCGGGAGCGTCTTGATCTGCTCTTCGACCATCTTCGCGGTCTGGACGACGCCTTCCATCACGGCCCGGTTGAACACGCCGCCCATAGCCTTGCAATTGGCCACGCGCGGATCGTCTTTGAACCACACAGGGTGGCAGGTACCGCCCCACGGCAACGCGAGCGCAGTCTCGTGCTGGCCGGGCACTACCACCTCGGCCGACGCACTCGGCTCCCACTTCATGTACTGGTTCTGTTCGAGGTAGAACCAATCGGCTTTGAGGATCGTGAAGATCGTCTGAGTCGAGGCGTACGTCGGGAAGCCCTTCCACAGCACCAGAATGTCGAGCGTATCGAGGCCCGGCTTCTCGAGGCAGATGTTCGCGGCGATCTCGCCGGTCGTGTACATCTGCGCGATGCTGGGTGCGATTACCAGCCCCTTTTCGGCAAAGCGATCGTCGAAGGACGCCTTCACTTCGAGCAGCCAGTCCTGCTCGCCGGTGGTATCGAGATAATGACAGCCAGCCGCGAGCGCTGCTTCGGCGACGATCGGTCCGTGCTTGATGAACGGGCCGACCATATTGCTGACAACCTTTGCACCCGTGAACAACTCGGTGAGAGCCTCCACCGAATGATCCACCTCGACGACCTCATGGTCGACGGTGTCGATTCCCGGAACACGATCGATGACTTCTTGAATTCGCGCCTTGTCACGGCCGGCAGCGATGAAGGGAACGTTGAATTCTCGCAGGTACTCGCACACCAACCGGCCGGTGTAGCCGGACATTCCGTAGACGACGACGGGCTTGGTCGAACTCATGACGATGCAGCCTTTCAGCAGGTTTCGAATTCAGAACAGTTGGAGGTAGTTCTCACATGCCCATGCCGCCGTCGACCGGCAATCCGATGCCGGTGATGAAGCGGGCAGCGTCCGAGGAGAGGAAGACGACGGCGTCGGCCATATCGCCGATCTCGCCGAGCCGGCCGAGGGGGGTCAGGCCGATCACGTCGCCGACCGCTGCTTCGGGTGACGGCCACAGGCCGAGTCTGGCCATGTCGGATGCGAGCCCGAGGCCCATATCGGTCGCGACGAGGCCGGGATAAATACAGTTCACGCGGATGCCGTAGCCGAGCTTGCCCGATTCTTGCGCGGCGACGCGGGTCAGGCGGTCGACCGCGGACTTGGTCGCCGAGTAGCCGGCGATCGCCGGGAACGCGATCGTGGCGGCGACCGACGACACGTTGATGATCGCGCCACCCTTACCCGCGGCCCCCTCTGGTCGCATGGCGCGCATGCCGTGCTTTACGCCCAGGATCGTGCCGAGGATGTTGACCTCGCACATTCGTCGTACATCGTTCGGATCGATATCGACCAACAGCGACGAAATCTCGATGCCCGCGTTGTTGACCACGATGTCCAGACCGCCGAGCTCCTGCACCGTTGCCGCGACGGCCGACTCCCAGTCGCCTTCGTTCGTCACGTCGAGCTTCACGAAACCTGTTGTTGCTCCCGCGCTTCCAATCCTGTCCGCGGTCGCTTTGCCTTCGGCCTCGAGCAGATCGCCGATCATCACGGCCGCCCCGGCATTCGCGAGAGCTTCCGCCATGCCCGCACCGAGCCCGCGCGCTCCGCCGGTAATCAATGCCTTCCGCCCGCTGAGATCAAAGACGCTCATCCGACCTGCCTCCAGTTCGTGGGTCCGATCGCGGATTCGCTGCCGGGTCGACAGCGGCGTCGGAGGTGATGTAGCTCACAGCGTATTCAACTTTGGACGACTGTCAAGATTTTTCTGGACGATCGTCAAGAATTTGTTGGACAGATGTCAAACCTTTGGCTGTACACTTACTCGCACGTCACCCATACCGCAGGAGAAATTGCAGTGTCAGCCGTCGCCGACAAGAGTGTCGACAGAATTTCGCGCCGCCAGATCGACAAGTTCACCGAGCGGCGAGATCAGCTTGCCGAGGCTGCGCTGCACACCCTGTCCGAACTCGGCTACGCCAGGACCAGTCTCCGCGAGATCGCGCAGAACTCGGAGTTCTCGCACGGCGTTCTGCACTATTACTTTCGCGACAAGGTAGACCTGATCACGCATTGCGTGAAGTTCTACAAGGCACGTTGCGTGACGCGGTACGACGACGTCGTGGCTACGGCTCAGACCCCCGAGGAACTCGAGGCCGGCTTCGGCGCAGCTATGACCGCAACCTTGCGCGAAGAGGGCACGATGCACCGACTGTGGTACGACCTCCGGGTGCAGTCGATGTTCGAAGAGTCGTTCCGCGCCGACGTCGCCGAGATCGACAAAAGCCTCGAGAACATGATCTGGCGCATCGTCACGAGGTACGCGGAGCTACAGGGATCGGAGCCGACGGTTTCGTCGAGCGTCATGTATGCGCTGTTCGACGGGCTGTTCCAGCAGAGTCTGCTCGCCTACCTGTCGGGTGACGAGGACGCGGCGAACACGCTCGCGCTGAAGGTCAAGACCGTTCTGCTGCGCGTAATACCAGCCTGACGCCTACGCCGAGCACGATTGCGAGACAACGGATATCGGTTCGACCACAAACGTTGCGAAACCGGCACTTCCGACGATTATGGAAGTACGGCTCGCGAACGGAGGTGGTGAGAAGCCGTGGAAACCGTGATCGTCTTCATCCTGGCAGCGCTGGTCTACTGGTTCGGATTGCTCTGAGTTCGTCCGCCGACAAACGCTTGCAGGCGGTCCACGATCGGTACCTGACCCTTGACCAACTTGAGTTTGGCCGTCGCGCAATCGAACCACGCAGCCCGATCCACTTCGGGAAACAGTTGCGTGCGCCCAGATCGCGGCGGCCATTCCATTTCGAACTCGTTGCTGACGATCGACTCCGCGTCGAAATCGGCTTCCAGCGCATAGGCGGTGACCGACTTCGCGCTGGATTGCTTGAACACGCCCAAATCGGTTAGATCGCCGGCCGGCAGCGGGCGACCCATCTCTTCGTGAAACTCCCGCCGCGCAGCGCTTTCCGGATCTTCGGTCTCGCCGTATTCGCCCTTCGGGATCGACCACGCACGCTCGTCTTTACGGGCCCAGAACGGTCCACCCATGTGCGCTATCAGCACCTGCAGGGCGCCGTTTTCGTCGAACCGGTACAGCAGCACCCCTGCACTGAACTTCACCACGGGTTCAGCTTTGACATGGCGGGCAGAGACCCCAGAACACGACCTCTGCCTCGTCGACAGCGAAGCCCTGATCGTCGCACGGTTGCAAGCACGGACTCTGGCCGACCACGCAGTCGACGTCGGCTACCGCGCCACACTTCCGGCAGACCAGGTGGTGATGGTTGTCACCGGTCCGTGTTTCGTACAGCGCGGGCGAGCCGGCCGGTTCGATACGACGGAGCAGTCCGGCACCGACGCCCGCCCTGAGGACGTCGTAGACGGCCTGCGTGGACACCGAACCCAGTTCCTCGCGGACCGTCGCAGCTACGCGGTCCGCATCCGAATGCGGCTGTGCTGCAACGGCATTCAGCACCGCTACCCGAGGCGTCGTGACACGCAAACCAGCAGCACGCAACTGCGCGCGACGGTCTTCGCCATCGGCTTGCATGGCCTCAGTATGCTCGGATTCTGGAACGAGTCAAGATAATGATCTTCCTCAAGAAGTGACCTTGTGCCCTTGATCCTAGGCACTCTCGAACACCTTCGGACGAGTACGGAATAGATCCCGGAGTCGGCTGGTTGAATATCCCGTCGGCGCCCGAGCAGCCCCGGGCCTCACCCCATTTGTCGCCACGAGCGACCACTCGCCGAGAGGCGCTTGCGGGGCGTCGACCTCTACTTCCACGCTGCGCACGTGTCCCCGATGGGACATGATTGCGCACGTGCCCGCACAGTCCTCACCTGAACTGCAACGACGCCTCGGGCTCGCCGACTCAGTCGTCATCGGTCTCGGCTCGATGATCGGCGCGGGCATCTTCGCCGCCCTTGCCCCAGCCGCGGCGGCGGCTGAATCCGGCCTACTCATTGCGCTGGTCCTCGCAGGCTTTGTGGCCTATTGCAATGCGACGTCGTCGGCGCGACTCGCAGCAGTTCATCCCAAATCCGGCGGCACGTACGTGTACGGCCGCGAGCAGCTCGGCGAATTCTGGGGCTACCTCGCCGGGTGGTCTTTCGTTGTCGGGAAGACGGCGTCCTGCGCGGCGATGGCTTTGACGGTCGGCGCGTATGCGTGGCCCGCCCAGCAGCACGCGATCGCCGCGGGTGCCGTAATCCTGCTGACTGCAATCAATTACGTCGGCGTCCAGAAGTCGGCAGTGCTAGCGCGGGTCATCGTCGCGGCTGTGCTTGCCGTCCTGGCGGCGGTGCTTGCTGCCTGCGCAAATGGCCCCCGCACCAATCTCGACCTCGTAGCCGACACAACTCCCGGCGGGATTCTGCAGGCAGCGGGGCTGCTCTTCTTCGCCTTCGCCGGCTACGCCCGCATCGCGACGCTCGGCGAGGAAGTACGCGACCCGGCCAGCACGATTCCGCGTGCGATTGCAATCGCTCTCGGTCTGACTCTCGCGGTGTATGCGGCCGTTGCGGTGGCAGTGCTGAGCACACTGGGCGCGCACACCTTGGCATCCACCACAGACCCGCTGGCGCAGGCTGTGACTGCCGCGGGCGCCGGTTGGCTCGCACCCGTCGTTCGGATCGGCGCTGTACTTGCCGCGCTCGGATCGCTGCTCGCATTGATCCTCGGCGTATCCCGCACCACGCTCGCCATGGCACGAGACGGTCACCTGCCCCGCCGCCTGGACGCGGTACATCCGAAGTTCGGCGTACCGCATCGCGCGGAAATTGCGGTCGGCGTGGTCGTGGCGCTGCTGGCCGCGACCGTCGACCTCCGGTCGGCAATCGGCTTTTCCTCGTTTGCGGTTCTGGTGTACTACCTGGTCGCGAACGTTTCGGCGTGGACACTGACGACAGAGCAGAATCGGCCACCGCGCTGGATTCCGGTGCTCGGCGCACTCGGCTGCGTTGTTCTCGCGGTGTGCCTGCCGTGGGAATCAGTGGTCGGCGGCATGGTCGTCTTGTCGCTCGGGGCAGGACTGTGGCTCGTCCGGTCGGCGCTCAACTGATTCGCGGAGTGCCCGGCGCCGTGCCGAAGCAGCCGATCAGCACACAACCCGGTGGCAGGTCGCTCAGTGGTGGCACCAGGAACTGACCGTTGCAATCGAGCACCGTACAACCGGGATACGCGGACGGGCCGATACCGAGGATTCCGAGCGTGATGTCCAGGTCCGTGTACTGACCGGGATCGAGCGAACGGATCGGCAACTCGACGTACGGACCCGGGTCCGCAACCTCGACATCGCGGACCGCGGCCAGCAGATCGCGAAAGAAGTTGTGGGTCAGTTCCGAACTGTTCTGAATGACACCCAGCACACCGTAATTGGAGTAGTTCCCGAGCACGCCGGTCCACGTGATCACCATGTCCAGACTCGGCACCACGAACGCGTTCTGCAATCCGAAGCCCGACATCGCGAAGGTGTCCTCGGGTGCGCCGCTCGGCACCGGATCGTCACAGCTCGGCGGGTTCAGCCAGAACAGAAATCCGTAACAGGGATTCTTCTCCGACGGCGTCAGCGCCTGTCGCAGGTAGTTCTCCGACAGCAGACGCGTGCCGTTCCAGCTGCCCTTCATCGAGAGCAACAGCCCGAGCTTCGAGAGATCGTTCGGCGGCATGTACAGGTACGAGTACCCGTACGTGTTGCCCGAACGGTCACGCGCCCAATAGAAGTCGGTCTTCAGAATACCGAGCGGATCGAACAGTTTTTCCTGCACATACGACTGAAAAGGTTGCCCCACAGCGCGTTCGACGACGTAGCTCAGGAGGTCGACGGCCCGCTGGTTGTACTCGTACACCGTGCCGGGCCGATACGCGAAAGGTGTTGCGAGAGCCTGCCGTACGACGTCTGGGTCGAGCTGCGTCAGACCGGTGACGCCCTCGGACACCGTCGCGCTGCGCAACCCCGAGGTCTCTGTCAGCAGTTGCCGAATCGTCAAGCCACGATGCGCCTCGTCCCCCACTCCGACAGGAAGATAGCGGCCGATTGCATCGTCCAAACCGAGCTTGCCTTCGTCGTACGCGACACCCGTCGCCATCGAGACGACGCTCTTCGCAACACTGAACAGATTCCACGCCGTGTCCGCGCGTTGCTCGTTATCCGGGGCTGTGGCGACCAGGCAGTTGTGCCGAAAGATCTGGACCGTCGCACGATTCCGCTGTGCGGCGAAGTCCACTGCCCTGGCAAGTGCGACGGAATCGAGACCGACCTCTTCGGGGAGCGCCGTCTCCTGCACACGGCCGCTGCTGACCGTGCATTCTTTCTCCGACACGGGTTCTGCAGCCGCGGCGCGCACGCCGACGACACACGCAAAGAAAAGCAACATCACCGGGAGAGCCATCCCGGCCCGCCCTGGCCGAATCACCAGCACACCCTAACGCTCGCCTCCGACATTCGCGGGAGGTCGGGTTCGATGCCCACCCCTGCAACGAGGTCCGCCCAGCGCGACACCGAGTGTTGCGCCGAGACGGACCTCGCCCCACGAGAAATCTCACCACGAAACGCGGGCCCGCACAGTCGTTCGATCGCATGATGACGTGCCGGTGCGCGCCGCGTCAGGAGTTGCTGAGTAGCACCTCTGCGATTTGAATTGTGTTCAGCGCGGCACCTTTTCGAAGGTTGTCACCAGACACGAACAACGCGAGACCTCGACCGTCCGGCACACCCGGATCCTGCCGAATACGCCCGACCAGAGAATCGTCGATTCCCGCAGCCGCCAACGGCGTCGGCACATCGACGAGCTTGACGCCCGCTGCCGCAGCGAGAATTTCGCGCGCCCGCTCGGCCGACAACGGCCGTTCGAACTCGGCGTTGATCGACAGCGAGTGGCCGGTGAACACCGGCACGCGCACGCAGGTCCCGCTGACGAGCAGATCCGGCAGACCGAGAATCTTGCGGCTCTCGTTGCGTAGCTTCTGGTCCTCGTCCGTTTCGCCACTGCCGTCGTCGACCAGTGAACCCGCGAGCGGGAGCACATTGAAGGCGATCGGCGCGACGTACTTGACGGGCTCGGGGAACTGCACCTTGTCGCCGCCGTGGACCAGCTTCTCGGCATCGTCGATGACTGCCCGTGCCTGCGAAACAAGCTCCTCTACGCCCGCGAGCCCGCTGCCCGATACTGCCTGATAGCTCGACACGATAAGCCGGACCAGTCCGGCCTCGTCGTGAAGCGGCTTGAGTACGGGCATCGCAGCCATCGTGGTGCAGTTGGGGTTCGCGATGATGCCCTTGCGGAGGTCGCGCGTCTGCTCGGGGTTCACTTCGCTGACGACCAGCGGAACATCGGGGTCCTTACGCCATGCCGACGAATTGTCGATGACGGTCACACCGGCCGCGGCAAATCGCGGTGCCTGAACGCGCGACATGGTCGCACCGGCGGAGAAGAGCGCGATATCGAGCCCCGACGGATCGGCCGTCTCGGTGTCCTCGACGACGATCTCTGAGCCGCGGAAAGGCAACTTCTTGCCCGCCGAACGCGAAGATGCGAAGAACCGCACCTCGTCAGCCGGGAAATTCCGTTCTTCGAGCAGCGCGCGCATGACTGCGCCCACCTGCCCGGTGGCGCCGACAACGCCGATCCGCAAGCCCACTGTTCTCTCCTACCTTCCAGTCCCCGCGTGCACGACTGCTTCTTCGTCGCCACCGAGTTCGAACGCTTCGTGTATTGCCCGTACAGCGTGGTCCAACTCTGTGTCCCGGCACAACACAGATATCCGGATCTCGGACGTCGAGATGAGATCGATGTTCACACCGGCCTCCGCGAGTGCCTCGCAGAACGTTGCGGTCACACCGGGGTGGCTCTTCATACCCGCGCCGACGAGCGAGACCTTGCCGATGTGGTCGTCGTAGACGATGTTCGTGAAGCCGATCTCACCCTGCAGCTTGGTCAACTTCTCTACAGCGCGCGGGCCGTCGGTCTTGGGCAATGTGAACGTGATGTCGGTCTTGCCCGTCTCGACCTTGGAGATGTTCTGCAACACCATGTCGATGTTGATATCTGCATCCGCAACGGCGCGAAAGACCCGTGCGGCATAACCTGGCTCGTCGGACAGGCCGACGACTGTCACCTTGGCTTCGCTTCGATCGTGCGCGACGCCGGTGAGGATGGCTTCTTCCACGGGGATGTCCTCCATCGATCCGAATACGTAAGTGCCTTCTCGTTCGGTGTACGACGAACGCACGTGCACCTTTGTGTGATAGCGCCGGGCGTACTCGACGCACCGCAGGCCGAGCACCTTCGCGCCGCACGCGGCCATCTCGAGCATCTCTTCGAACGAGACCTTGTCGAGCTTTTGCGCATTGGGCACGATGCGCGGGTCCGCGGTGTAGACGCCGTCGACGTCGCTGTAGATCTCGCAGACATCGGCATTCAACGCTGCGGCGAGCGCAACGGCTGTCGTGTCCGAGCCGCCGCGACCAAGAGTTGTGACGTCCTTGCTGTCCTGGCTTACACCCTGGAAGCCCGCGACAAGCACGATCAAACCCTGATCGAGCGCCGTCCGGACCCGGCCGGGCGTCACGTCGATGATCTTCGCGTTGCCGTGCGCACTCGTCGTGATCACACCTGCCTGCGAACCGGTGAACGACCGCGCCTCGGCGCCCAGCGAATGGATCGCCATTGCGACCAGCGCGTTGGAGATCCGCTCGCCGGAAGTGAGCAGCATGTCGAGTTCACGAGCCGGTGGAGCCGGACATACCTGCGTCGCGAGGTCCATCAACTCGTCGGTCGTATCGCCCATCGCGGAGACGACGACGACGACGTCGTTACCTGCCTTCTTCGTCTCGACGATCCGCTCAGCGACGCGTCGGATGCGCTCGGCCGATTCGACCGACGATCCCCCGTACTTCTGGACCACGAGAGCCACGCGGACCTACCTCCGATGTATGCGGTGTGCAGTCATTCCAGCTTGCAAGCCTACCGACGACTGCCCGCGAACAGGGACTCAGCCCACCGCGACGCCCACCACACCGTCCTCGGCGGCATCGTTTTGCACGAAGTCACGTGACCTGATGAGGAAGAACGTGCCGACCGCGACGCACAGTGCGACAACGCCTCCCACCAGGAGGACCGAGTCGAGTGCGTCGGCATATCCCACCGCAACGGTTTGTTCTGCGTAAACGCGTTGTTCGGGTGGCAGAACCGCCAGCGCGTCAGCGGTTCGGCCGAGGCTCGCCTTCGATGCGACATCGGCGGCCTGCGCCGCAAGCGGACCGGTCGCCAGTGCGTCAGCAACACTGTCGCGAATGCGCGCCGCGAGGAGGCTGCCGAGCGCTGCTATACCGGTCGCGATGCCGATCTGCCGGAACGTCGAGTTGATCCCGGACGCCATGCCGGCGCGCTCCGGTGCAACGACGCCGACGGCGGTCGATGCCAGCGGGACGTTGATCAGCCCCGCGCCGACTCCCGCGACGATGAAACCTGGCAGGAAATGCGTCCAGCTTCCGGTCGGATCACTGCCCCGCATGAGGAGCAGTCCAACCCCGACGAAGACGAACCCCGGGGCAATGAGCAATCGTACCGGGACGACGTCGCTGAGCCTGCCGGCGATCGCTGCCACGACGAAGATCGTCAAGGTGAAAGGCAGGAATCGCAGACCCGCCTCGAGTGCCGAGAACTGCATGACGCCCTGCAGATAGATCACCAGGAACGTCAGCAGCGAGAAGATCGATGCCGAGATTCCCCACGCGGCGAGAAGCCCGCCGTTGAAGGTCGGTACGCGAAGCAAGTCGAGATCGAGCATCGGCGCCGCCGAGCGCTGCTCGATCACGACGAAAGCAACAAGCAGGGCCACGGCGACGATCAGGGAGCCCGCGACGGTCGCCGAACTCCACCCGTCGGTGTGACTGCGGATCAAACCGAACACGAGTGCCGCGAGCCCGGCGCTGAAAGTGACGCAACCTGCAAAGTCGATCGGACGGCGAGCTGGATCGCGCGACTCCTCGACCCGCCACAGCGTCACCGCCAACGCCGCAAGGCCGATCGGCAGGTTGACGAAGAAGATCCAACGCCACGAGAGCCCCGACGTCAGAACACCGCCGAGGACCGGTCCGACGGCAACGGCGACGCCGGTCACGGCGCCGAAGACACCGAAAGCGACGCCGCGCTCACGTGGGGCAAAGGCCTGGGCGAGCAGTGCCAAGGAGGTCGCGAACATTATCGCGCCACCGACTCCTTGCAACGCGCGTGAAAGTGACAGCACCACAACGTCGTTGGAGATGCCGCAGAGCAACGACGCCGACGTGAAGACGACGAGACCGACAGCGAAGACCTTCCGCCGACCAGAGCGGTCTGCGATGGTTCCGGCCGTCAGAAGCAAAGCCGCGAGCGTCAGCGCATACGCGTCGATGACCCCCTGCAGGCCTTCGAGGGTCGCACCGAACTCCGCCTGAATGTCCGGAAGCGCGACGTTCACGATCGTGATGTCGAGCAGCAGCATGAACACACCGGTGCAGACCGCACCCAACGTCCACCATTTGGTCGTCATAGCGCTTCCTTTCCTGAGTCAGCACTCAGAATATACTTATCTGAGTGCAGACTCAAGAAATCTGGTGCAGTATGTTTCCAGGCAAGATGGACATCGAGAAAGCGCCGCGACGTGGTCGCCCACCCTCGGGTGGCCGTGAGCAAATCCTCACCGCCACTCTGGAACTGCTGCGCGAACGCGGGGTCGCGCGCACCACGACCAAAGACATCGCCGCACGTGCCGGCGTCTCCGAGGGCAGCATCTTCTATCACTTCGGCGACCGGTCCGGCGTGTTGCTGGCCGTCTTCCAGCAGGTGCACCAACCCCTCACCGCCCTACGCGAAGCGGGACTCGGCGATCTCGACCTCGCCGCCGCACTCGATCGGTTCATCGCAGCGCTCGAGACGTTCCTCGGCGACTCACTGATCGTGTTCTACGCCGCTCACGCCGACATCGACCTGCGCGAACCGGTCCACAAGTACCTCAGCGACAATCAGATGGGCCCGCACAAAGGCGTCGAACTGCTCGGCGGTTACCTCGCGGCCGCCCAGCAGCGCGGCGAGGTCCGCGCCGGGATCGACACCCGCGCCGCAGCCTTCATGATCCTCGGCACCTGTCAGATGCGAATGAGTCAGATGACGCTCATCGGCAACGACCGCGGGTTGCCGACGCGCAAGCAAGTCGTCGAGAACTTCATGGCGATGTTGGCGCCCTAGCCGCGCCGGACACCCGCCTCGACCAGGCGGTTGCCTGACCATCGCCCGACAAGCCAGCCCCATTTCCGCCTTCTCGGCGAGCAATTTCGTCGAGCGGGCGTCGCGCCCCCTCACCCTATTGACAAAACAGATTTTTACGTACAAACTCGTTTTTGTTATGAGAGAAGTTGCGTTCCTAGAAGAGATCGAGCAGGCCGAGGCCTTGCTCAAGCCGCAGCGCATCGACGTTCTGCGGAAGCTGGCCGAGCCCGCTACCTGCACCGAGGTCGCGAAGCTGCTCGACCAGACACCGCAGCGCGTCTACTACCACGTCAAGAAGCTGGTGGAGGCCGGGCTGGTCGATCTCGTTTCGGAGCGCAAGGTTCGGGGCATCACCGAGGGCATCTACCAGGCAACGGCTCGCTCGTACTGGCTGTCGCCCCAACTGGTCGGCCGGATCGGGTTGCAGAAATCGCGCGACGAACTGAGCCTCGGGTACCTCCTGGACCTGATGGAGGAAGTGCAGTCGGATGTCGCCGCGCTCGATCGGACGCGTCCGGAGTTGCCGTCGATCGGCGTCTCCGGCGAGATTCACGTTCCTGCGCACAGGCGCCAGGAATTTCTGAACGACCTGCAGACGACGCTGCAGGACCTTTTCACACGCTACGGCGGCGACGAGGGCGATGCCTTCAAGCTCGCTTTGGCCTGCTATCCCAAGGGAGAAGAGAACAATGACTGAACCGATGATCCTTCGTGCCCGGGTGGCCGCGCCGGCCGCGACCGTTCGGCATGCGCTGACCGACCCGGAACTGCTTCGAATCTGGCTTGCAGAGGAGGTCGAGGTCGACGTACCGAACAAGTTCGAATTCTGGGGCAAGTACACCCCTGAGGGCGATGCCCCGCATCAGCGCTTGGTGCACGCCGACGACACGTCGGTGAAATTCAACTGGCTGCTCGACGGCGTCGATACGACGGTCGAACTCGGGGTCGAACCCGAAAGCGACGACTCGACGATCGTCGTGCTGTCGCAGTCGCACTTCGACATTCAGGAGGCGATGGAAGACACGTCGATTCGCGGTGCACTGCAAACGTTCTGGTGCCTTGCGATCGCCAACCTGGTCGACCACCTCGAGGGCCGCGAACTCACCCATCGGCACGATTTCACCGCAACCGAGCTTCGCGTGGATTCGGTGATCGACGCACCGCTCGACGAGGTCTACGAGTCGCTGATCGATTCCAAGCAGGTGAGCGCGTGGTTCGGCTATCCGATCGAAATCGAGCCGTACAAGGGCGGCCGCTACGCGATGGGTGGTTTCGAGTCCGGCTACGCGGCGAAGATCATCGACCTCACGCCCGGCCAGTCGGTGACCGTCGATTGGGGCAAGCCCGGAGTGCAAACCTGGGAACTGGCCGATTCGGGCGGCAAGACCAGGCTCACGTTCGTCCAAAGCGGGTGGGGCAGCGAAAACCCGCCGCACGCCGGCTGGATGGGATCGGTCAGTGGCCTCGCCGAGCTCCGCCGCTACCACGAGCTGCGCGATTGGCGGCCGATCTGGATTCAGGACGAGGCGGCCAGCGCGTAGTCTTCCGTGCCGTGCTGCGGCGTTGCGCGCGCGGCAGCACGGCCACGGTGCGTTTCGATGCAATATCGACGCACGGACAATCTAGACTGAACTGTGATCGAGGCAGCGTTAACGATCTCCTGCGCCAGATCTATGAATTAGCAGGTGGGAATAGATCGCGGGGATGGTGATGGACGGGACGAACGACGGCCGCGCATGGCGTGACCGCAAGCGCTACTGCTGGGTGCTGGGCTTGCTTGCCCCTGCGTGCGCTCTACTCCCGTCGACATTTGTCCGCCAAACCGGTATCGAAGCGTTTTGGTGGATCGGCCCGGTCATCGTGTTCGTCTGCGTGCCGATTCTGGACGCCCTCGTCGGCGACGACGGGGTCAACCCCCCAGACTCCGAATACGAGCGGCTGTCGAACGACAAGTTCTATCGGTGGTGCACCTACCTGTTTCTGCCGGTCTTGCTGTCCGGGCTCGTCGTCGCCGCACATCTATGGGCAAGCAGTGCGCTCGACGTGACCGCAAAGATCGGTTTGGCGATAACGGTCGGATTGGTATCGGGCATCGGCATCAACGCCGCGCACGAACTCGGCCACCGCACAGAGAAGCATGAGCGCTGGCTCGCGAAAGTCGCTCTGGCGCAGTCGTTTTACGGGCACTGGTACGTGGAGCACAACCGCGGCCACCACGTCCGAGTCGCGACACCCGAGGACTGTTCGAGCGCCCGATTCGGCGAGAACCTCTGGGCATTCCTACCCCGCAGCATCGCGGGCGGGTTCATCTCAGCGTGGCGGCTCGAAATCGACCGGCTGCGCCGAAAAGGGCAGGGCCCAATAACCTTTCACAACAACATCCTGCAGGCTTGGGCTCTGAGCGCAGCACTGTTCGGCACGTTGCTAGCGGTCTTCGGTCTGTCGATTGCACCGTATCTCGCTTTGCAGGCCGCCATCGCATTCACGATGCTCGAGACGGTGAACTACGTCGAGCACTACGGTCTGCTGCGGGCACGGCTTGCAAGCGGGCGCTACGAACGAACCCTGCCGCGGCACAGCTGGAACAGCGACCGCCTGGTCACCAACGTTTTCCTATTCCATCTGCAGCGGCACAGCGACCACCACGCCAACCCGGCCCGGCGGTATCAAACCCTGCGGTCAGCCGAGGAGGCACCGCAACTTCCCGCCGGCTATCCGACGATGATCATGCTCGCGATGTGCCCACCGCTGTGGCGAGCAGTCATGGACCACCGCGTCGTCGCACACTACGACGGAGACATCAGCAAGGCGAACCTCGCGCCACGGCTACGCAAACGAATTCTCGCCTCCGACAAGGGATTCATCGACGCTGCCTGACCGTCACCCGCCGTTGCCGACGATAGCCTCGATGTTGCGCTCGGCAATCGCCGCGATCGTCAGAGACGGATTCACCGCCGCAGAACTTCCTGGCAGCAACGCACCATCCATGACGTAGAGCCCGCGGTAACCGACAACGCGACCGTGGCTGTCGGTCGCCGCGCCCAGCACTGCACCGCCCAGCGGATGCGCGGTGAAAGACGCGTTCGCGTCGTAGCCGATCGGTTGGTAGTCGAACAACGATCCGGAACGTTCCTGCACCCGGTCGTTGACCGCGCGCGCAGCCGCCACAGCGTTGTCGCTTCCGTTCTGCGGCCAGACCACGCCGACCCGTCCGGTCCGCGCATCGTGCTGGAAATGACCGCGCGTCGGCTCGATGACCATTCCGAGCGACGCGAGAGCACCTACGTCGACCGGGATTCCGGGGATGTACCAGTTCTCCAACGTCGTCGGCAGACCGGAGTCGTCGACGATCTTGCTCGCGCACGGCACACCACCGGTACCGCCCGCGAGTGACGTCACGCCACGCGCCAGTGCAACGTCGCCGTTGGTTCCCCAGTTCTGACCGACATGCTCGTTGAGGTTCGGCAGCGCACCGGTTTCACGTGCGCGAACGAGCAGTTCGGACGTACCGATCGAGCCTGCGGCAAGGAACAGTTGATCGCAGGTGATCGTCCGCGTGCTCAGGACCGCACCCGTGGGATCGAGTTTTCGCAGGGCGACGCTGTAGCCACCGCCGGGCTCAGCCGCGATCGCGTCGACCTGATGACCGGCGAATATCGCTGCCCGACCCGTGTTCTCGGCATACCGCAGGTAATTCTGGCCGAGATCGAACTTCGCGCCGTTCGAGTTCCCCAGATTGCTGCGGGCCTCGGTGGCCGATGGCCGCGAACGGCCGGCGAGCTCGTCGCGCAGCACGTCCCACTTGAAGATCGATTCCAGCGGTTCGGGCGTGTAGCCGGCTGCGCGTACCTGTGCGTCCCAGGCGCGCGAATGCGTGAACGGCTCCGAGTCGTAGATGTCGATCGGCATTCGACTCAGTCCGAGCATCGACCGAACACGCGGGTAATACTTGTCGTGCAGTTCGTCGAAGCTCAACGAGCCACCGAAGACGGCGTCGAAGTGCCTGCGCTCGGGTTCCACCATCGCACCGGTGAAGATCACCGATCCGCCGCCGACCGCAGCGGCCCGCCAGACGTCGATCGTCCCGTACTCGGTGCAGTCCAGTACGCCGCCGAAGCTTTCGAAGAAGACCGGCACCTTGGTGACGCCGGTGAAACTCGTCCGGTGCCAGAAACCGCGACCGTCCGGTAGATCGTCACCGGTGAAGATCTCGCGCCACGGATCGTTCGGCCACCGCGAGCCGCGCTCGAGAACCGTCGTCTGCACACCTGCTTCGGCGAGACGCAGAGCAGCGACAGCGCCGCCGAAGCCGGACCCGATGACGATCGCGGTGGAATGCTGCGGCGGATCGGGCAGGGGCGCGAAGATCTCCGGCACCCACGCGCGGAACAGCGGTACCCACGGCCCCTCGGCGCGCGCAGCTCTCGGCAGGCCCAACGGCAGGAGGCACGACGCGGAAACCACGCCCGCCGCCGTGAGGAAGTCACGCCTGTCCAATTCGCACCTCATCCTCCCGTGAGTGGCACGATTGTCGCCGTGAGCACTCCCGAACGCGTTTGCGTCCAGTCATTGTCCGAGCGCGCGTCGGTTTCCTAGCTCGAACTCTTCTTCGACCCTGTATTCGCCTACGCGCTTACTCAAGTTACCGACCTTCTCGCCGAAGACACGACAACGGTCCACGTGTTGCGGTCGGTGTCGGTTCTTCGGTGCTGCGCTCGGTAGTTCTGTCGAGTACTAACGCCGTGGCTTGATCTTCGCGTCGATGCGGTGGATCAGGAGGTCGTCGGCGGGGATGACGAAGTCCTCCACGACGCGAACCGTCGCCAGCTTGCGGCCGAAAAGGCCCGCATCCAGTAGGTACTCCGTATGGACCACGTCGCTGTCGACCGAAGTTTCCAGTTCGCGGATCGACTGGACAACGCGATACTGCGGACCCCGGGAAAGACTGCGCGTCAGATGCTTGCCCGACCGACCGGTCTTGATGCCGTTCTCGTAGCGGACCGCGTTGTCGGCGAACCGTACAGCCTGCGCATCGTGCGAAATCAGGGCGTCGAGGTAGGCACGCGCAACATCGGTCTGGGTCGTCACGGCTGGGATACTATCTCGCGAAATCGAGGTTTCCCGTCGGCTTCGTCAACGTGGTCGACTCCGCCACCGACTCCTCCTTGTCGTGCCCTTGCTTCACCGCGTCCCTGATCTGGTCGAGGTTCTCGCGAATCATGTCCGAAACCAATTCGTCGGTACGCGGATCCGCCAGGGTTGCCAACAGAATCCGGAACGTCGTGTCGGCAGCGATGTTGATGATGTCGTCGTGGAACGGCAGGAACTTGAAACGTCCCGCTTGTGGGTCACGCTTGATCTGCTCGAGGATCATCGCGTCCAGTTCGGACCGGTTCTCTTCCAGCGCACGAGCAATGTTCGCGGTGTAGTGCCCGGCCTGTAGAACGCCGGCGACCTCGTCCAACATTGCGACGGTGATCGGTCGCTTGATGACGTCGACGATGGTGACGACGAACCTGTCGACCAACGCTCCGGTGATCCGAGCACCGAATGCGCGGTCGGCGGTCCGGCCGAGTCGGGCGAGAACGACGATGATCCGCAGCAGCCGGAAGCTGCGGAAGGCTGGATCGGACACCGGGATCATGCCGAGCACTTCGTACCAGTAGCGCACGGGGAACTTCCAGGTTTCGCCCGACTTGCGCCAGCGATAGGCGAACTCGACCGCAAAGATCGCGCACACGATGTAGTCGGCGATGATCACCTTGTGCACGAGGTCGTCCGGCACGTCGAAGAACGTGATCCAGGCGAGTAGCAGCACCGAGACGACGGCAAGCCCCAACATGACAAAGTCGATGATTTTGGTCGGCGGTTTTCGTGGATATGGACGGTCTTTCGAATCGATCTCGCCTGCAGCGCTCGTTTCGTTCCGACTGCGCATCACTGCTCCTCAGCTCTCCCGCATCGTAAGCGAATCGATCTTGGGTGAGTGCGGAGTTCCCGAACTGGGGTTACGGCAAAACCAGACCGCGTTTCCACGCCTCGTCGATCACGCGACCGAGGTCGATGGTCGTGGCCGCTCGACCCTCGGGACTGTTCAAGACCTTGTCGAGATAGTCGAGCGAATGCGTACGCAACAGCTCGTCGACCCTGCCGATGCGGCGCATCAACTTGAGCGACAGACCGTACACATCGACGGAAACCGCGATGTCGGTCCGCCGCGGCTTTTTCGTCTCGACCTTCAATTGGAGGTTGGCGGTCGGCGCGATATCGACCTTCACCGGCATGGACACGGTGGCCGAGAACTTGCGTCGGTAGTTGCGACCGACCCGGACATCGACGTCGACGGCGACCGGAACTGTGACCATCATCGACGACGGTCCGCCGGTTCGCCGCACATCGATATCACCGATCTTCCCGATCGCCGACGCGACGGCTCGCGCACTCTTCGGACCGACCGGCATGGGGCCGATCTCGAGGGTGTCGCCGAGCAATTCCGCGACGACCTGCTTGATGTGCTCGGGGCCCGCCGCCCTGGCAATGAAGGTTTCGGAGAAAGCCTGTGCTGCATCGACTTTCGATGCCAACGGTGCGACCCGAACCGGTGCCCCGAGTGCCGTCCGAACGTCGTCGATCGAGTCGAAGTATTTGTAGACCCCGGTGACCGGTACGCCGAGCACTCTGGCGACGTCACGCATCCGCACGGTCGCCGGGTCACGCGCACCGAGCCTGGCGCGCACAGCCTCGACGGCAGCGCTACGGTCGCGCTTGAGGGGTCGGGTTCTCTGTACAGCCACATTGTTCAGTGTACAGTCGTGCACCGAAAGCGCATAGCCCTCGGACACCGCCTTCGACCAGCGCGTTCTATCCGCGACGGTTGCGGCTCCGAATACTTTATGTCGGCATCCGCCGGCGCATGTAGACTCACGAACTATGCAGCGGGCGCTCCTCCTCAGCCGCCGCGGCGGGGTCTGATCCAGACCGGCTTCCCGTCGCGGGGTCCAGTCGCGCCGGTCGATCCAATCACCAGGACGGCCCGTCCCCCAATTCGTCGGAGAATTGACATGTCACCCGCAGACGCTTTCACTTCCGGATCGCGCACCATCACCGCGCCGACCCGACCCGCTCCCGTCGACCAGCCCATCTGGAACCCCCAGAAGAACTCGTCGATGCCGACCTTCCGCTACCGCCCCTTTGCCGAAGAGGTAGAGCCCGTAGCGGTACCCGACCGATCCTGGCCGGACAAGGTTCTCGACCGTGCACCGATGTGGTGCGCAGTCGACCTGCGCGACGGCAACCAGGCGCTCATCGATCCGATGAGTCCTGCCCGCAAGCGACGCATGTTCGACCTGCTCGTTCGCATGGGCTACAAGGAGATCGAGGTCGGGTTCCCGTCCGCGAGCCAGACGGATTTCGATTTCGTCCGCGAGATCATCGAAGACAACGCCATTCCGGACGACGTCACGATCCAGGTGCTGACGCAGTGTCGCAGTGAGCTGATCGAGCGCACGTTCGTCGCCTGCGCCGGTGCGCCCAAAGCGATCGTCCACTTCTACAACTCGACGTCGATCCTGCAGCGCCGCGTCGTGTTCCGGGCAGACCGCGAAGCGATCAAGAAGATCGCCACCGACGCCGCCGCGAAGTGCCTCGTCGAAGCGGCGAAGTACCCCGACACGCACTGGCGCTACGAGTACTCCCCCGAGTCCTACACCGGCACCGAACTCGAGTACGCCCGCGAGGTCTGCGACGCGGTCACGGAGGTCATCGCACCCACTCCCGCGAACCCGATGATCATCAACCTGCCGGCAACCGTCGAAATGGCTACGCCCAACGTCTACGCCGACTCGATCGAGTGGATGAGCCGGAACCTGGCCCGGCGCGAGTCGGTCGTGCTGTCGCTGCATCCGCACAACGACCGCGGAACTGCCGTTGCGGCAGCCGAACTGGGCTATCAGGCCGGCGCGGACCGCATCGAAGGCTGCCTGTTCGGCAACGGCGAGCGCACCGGCAACGTCTGCCTGGTCACCCTCGCGCTGAACCTGTTCTCCCGTGGCGTCGACCCGCAGATCGATTTTTCCAACATCGACGAAATCCGGCGAACTGTCGAGTACTGCAACCAGCTGCCCGTGCCCGAGCGGCACCCGTACGGCGGCGACCTCGTCTACACCGCGTTCTCCGGCAGCCACCAGGACGCGATCAACAAGGGCCTGGACGCGATGAAGGTCTCGGCAGACGAGCAGGACTCCGATGTCGACGACATCCTGTGGCAGGTCCCCTACCTGCCGATCGACCCGAAGGACGTCGGCCGCACCTACGAGGCCGTCATTCGGGTCAACTCGCAGTCCGGTAAGGGCGGCGTCGCCTACATCATGAAGGCCGACCACGGCCTGGCACTCCCGCGACGCCTGCAGATCGAGTTCTCCCGGGCAATTCAGCAGATCACCGACGGCGAAGGTGGCGAGGTCAGCTCCAAGGAGATGTGGGACGTCTTCGCGACCGAGTACCTGCAGCCGCTCCTGCCGCTGGAACGCATCTCGCAGAAGGTGACGGCGTCGGACGGCATCGACTCCATCACCGCGATCGTGAAGCTCAACGGCAAAGAGCACGAGATCTCCGGCACAGGAGAGGGCCCGCTCTCGGCGTTCGTCGATGCGCTGTCGACGATCGGCGTCGACGTCCGCGTTCTCGACTACTCCGAACACGCGATGACGTCCGGAGTGGACGCTCAGGCCGCGGCCTACGTCGAATGCGCCATCGGCGACAAAGTTGTGTGGGGCGTCGGTATCGCCACGTCCATCACGACCGCTTCGCTGCGCGCAGTCGTATCCGCGGTCAACCGCGCGTCGTAAATCGGCATCCCGGTTGCGCCACAGCTTCCTCGCACACAGCGCCCTCTTACAACGCCGCACTACTATCGCGGCGAAGGACAGGTAGGGGGACAGTGATGACTGTGGCGCAACCGGCGACCGAACGTGCGGCACTACCGCAAAGACTCGGGGAAGCCGACCGGGAAGAAACCGTGCTCGGCCCGGTCGCGCTCGTGACTGACGTCGGCCTCGTGCACGAACACAACGACGATGCGGCTGCGGCAGGTACTGCGGTCGACGCAGGCCTGGATGTAGTGGCACTCGCAGTGTGCGACGGCGTCTCCAGTTGCGACGATCCTCAGCTCGCCTCCGCCGCCGCGGCACGGTCGGGTGTCGAAGCATTGCTGGCCGGGCACGCCGCCGGGCTCGAGGGTGCTGCCGCAACCTCCGACGCGCTGACCGCAGCTGCGGCGGCTGTCGTCGCCGTCGCCGAGGATCACCACCTGCGATCACCGTCGTGTACCTACACATCTGCGCTCGTCGTCGCACGCGCGGACAACACTTTCGAGATCACGGTCGGCAATGTCGGCGACAGCCGCGCGTACTGGTTCCCTTCGGGTGCCGACTCTCTAGGTCAGCGGCTGACCCTCGATGATTCGTGGGCGCAGGCGTTGGTTTCGGCGGGCGTCGCCGACGAGGAAGCAGCGATGTCGGATCCGCGGGCACACATGCTGACGCGCTGGCTCGGCGCGGATGCGAACTCCGGTCCGTGGGGCACGTCTGCCGTGTCGACGTTGACTACCGCGGTTCCGGGTGTGCTCGTCGTGTGCTCGGACGGACTCTGGAACTACCTCCCCACGGCTGCGGAGCTGGCACCGTTCGTCACGGCCGGCGACCCCCTGTCAGCGGCGCGCGCACTGGTGGCGCACGCGCTGGAAGCGGGCGGCCGAGACAACATCACCGTGGCCGTCGTCGCCGTCGGCGGTTAGAAATCCTACGTAGCCAGATATTTGCTAGTGCCGAGAGGGCAGTTCGGCGACAGTGACCAACACCACAACGAACGAAGCTGAGCGAAATCCTCTGCGGCCGCACAGAAGAATAAGCGACGGAATACCCGACCGACCCTGAAAGCCGTTGCCGACCAGCATAAGTACGGCCCTCGGCCACTGTGACGCTGTAACAGCAACGCCCGACGGTCCAGGGCGCGTACCCGATTACCCGGCAATCGTCCGACCAGCAGCGATACCGCATGGGGTGCTAGCCTGATCCGCGCATATTGCGCACAGAAACCGGCTGCATACATTGGGAGGGCCGGTTCGAGCCTGGGGGATCAGCCGTGAACAATGAGTACAGCCCTGCCACGCCACCGTGGCTGCAAACACAGTTGCCCGAGACGCCGAATGGTAGCTCGACGGAAGCCGAGAACACGCAGGCGATCCGCGAACCGCAACAGCGACCTGAGCAACAGCGACCCGAGCAACAGCGGCCCGAGCAGCGGCGACCCGAACAGCAGCCCAATCCGTGGAGCATGAACGGTCAAGCGCCCGCAACCCCGCAGGGCTACCAGCAAGCGCCGAATCAGCACTACCAACCGCCGTCACGACCGCCGCAGGCACCGGCGAACGGCGCCCCGCCGCTCGCGAACCACCCCCCGACCGTCGATCCGCAGCATTTGCCGCGGGAGAAGTCGGAGATCGGCACGGACGGCACGGTTCGCCGAGTGCCGTTCCAGGAGGACCGCGTCGCGCAGATGTACCAGGCACCGCCGGACCTCCCGTCGAGCGGACCCGTCTACACCTGGGCGCCACCGCCCGCACAGCAGCAGGTTCAGAATCAGTGGCAACAGGCGCCGCCCGCGCAGGTTGCGCAGCCCGTACAGTCCGTCAACGACCTGAGTTTGCTGCGCCGCGCCAAGCGGGCCCCGCGCAGTGGCTGGCGCCTCGCGGTGCACAAGGCGTCGGGCGGCTCGATCAACCCGGGCGAATCGAACGCGGATGTCGCACACCGCGAACTGGCGGACCGCGTCAACAAGCCGGTCCGCGGCGACTACCGAATCGCGATTCTCTCGCTCAAGGGCGGTGTCGGCAAGACCACGACCACGATCGGTCTCGGTTCGACCTTCTCCTCGCTGCGCGGCGATCGTGTGATCGCCATCGACGCGAATCCGGACCTCGGCACACTCGGCCATCGCGTGCCGAAACAGACCCGGTCGACCGTGCGCGATCTGCTGGACGACCCCAGCATTCACCGGTATTCGGATGTCCGCGCGCATACCTCGCAGGCACCGAGCCGCCTGGAAGTCCTTGCCAGCGAACAAGATCCAGCGGTATCGGAAGCCTTCAGCGAAGCCGACTACCGCTCTGCCATCGAGATTCTGCAGGCCTACTACAACATCATTCTCACCGACTGCGGCACCGGTTTGATGCACTCTGCGATGACCGGTGTGCTGGACATGGCGAGTTCGCTGGTGCTCGTGACGTCGCCCGCGATCGACGGCGCGCGTAGCGCGTCGGCGACCCTCGACTGGCTCGAACACCACGGTTACGGCAAGCTCGTCGAGCGCACCGTCGTCGTCGTGAATGCCTCTCGCAAGGGCGCGAGCTCGATCGACATCGACCAGTTGCGCAAGCTGTTCCTCGACCGCACACGCGCGGTTCAGGTGGTGCCCTACGACGATCACCTCGCCGAGGGGGCAGAGATCGATCTCGAGCTGGTCAGCAAGCCGACGCGTCGAGCCTTCCTCGAATTGGCCGCAATCGTCGCCGACGAGTTCGGTCCGTAAGTCAGGTACGAAACGGCGCCGCGGCGGACTCGAAGGCGGCAAGCACGGCAGCCACCGCCGGGCGCTGGTCCGCGTATGGCCGCGTCGCAAGTTCGTAGACGCGGCCGGCGCGCACGCCGGTGAGGGGAAGCACGACCAGGTGCGGATTGCCGACAGCGAGTCTCGGTATCAGCGCGACACCCAGACCACTGGCGACCAGCGCCTCGATCACCTTGAAGTCGTTGAGGCGCTGGACAACCCGTGGTTGGACGCCGGTGACTGTCGCGACCGACTGCAAGACGTCGTCGACCGGAAAACCACCACGAACGCTGAGCCAGTTCTCGTCCGCCAACTCGCTGAGCGAGACAGACGACTGCCCCGCCAAACGGTGCGTCGCAGCCAGGACCAGGTCGATCGGCTCCCGGAGCAGCACACGGGACGCCACTCGGTCAGAACCGATTGCCGGCGCTCTGTCGTCACGGTGCGTCAGCACGACGTCGTAATCGGCCAGCAGGCGTGGGACGGCCGAGGACGGCAGATCTTCGTCGCCGACCTCTACGACGACACCGGAACTCGCCATTGCCGTGAGCACAGCGGGCGCGAGCAGCGCCGCACCGGACGGAAACATCGCGACCCGCACCCGACCGCGCAGTGAGCCACGGTAGAGCTCCATTTCCGCAGCGGCGCGGTCAAGCGCGGCCAGAACGTCCTCGGCCCGAACGACGAGCGCATGGCCTGCATCCGTGAGCCGTAGCCGGCGACCGTCCGGCTCCAGCAACGCAACCCCGGCCTCGCGGGTGAGCACCTTGAGTTGCTGCGAGACCGCGGACGGCGTCATGGACAACGCCGAGGCGGTCGCCGCGATCGTTTCGCGATCCGCGAGCTCGCGCAGGATCGCCAACCGGTTGGCGTCGAGGCGCACATTCATGAAGTAAAACTACATGGATACCTCACCAATATTCGATTGTCCTGAATTGTTGACATGGCCACGATTGACCACATGACCACCCGCGACCGCTTGCTCGGCCTGACCGTCGTCGTCATCTGGGGACTGAACTTCATCGCCATCCGTGCCGGGCTCGACCACTTCCCGCCCTTCTTCTTCGGTGGCCTGCGGTTCTTGGTGATCGCAATTCCAGTAATCCTGTTCATCCCGCGTCCGGACGTCCCATTCAGATGGCTGCTGCTGTACGGGGCAGGTTTCGGAATCGCACAGTTCGCGTTTCTGTTCACAGCCATGAATGTCGGCATGCCGACGGGGCTTGCGTCACTGGTGCTGCAGTCGTCGGCGCCCTTCACGGTCGTACTGGGCGCGGCCCTGCTGCGGGAGAAGGTGCGCACACGGCAGATCGTCGGCCTCCTGCTGGCCGCGGGCGGCATGCTCGCGATCGGCTGGGACCGTGCGGAGAACGCAACATTGCTGCCTTTGCTGCTGACTCTGCTCGCGGGCCTCGGCTGGGCATTCGGCAACATCGGCTCCCGGCTCGCCAAGCCGGCCAACCCACTGCACTTCACGTTGTGGATGGCCGTTGTGCCACCGCTTCCGCTGCTCGCCATCTCGGCGGCCGTCGAGGGTCCGACGACCGGGTGGCATGCGCTCGCGGAATCACTGCAGCCTTCCGGCTGGATGGCACTCGCCGGGCTGGCCTACATCGTGTTGCTCGGCACGATCGCCGGGTCCGGACTGTGGACCGCATTGCTGAGCCGGTACCCCGCCGGAACCGTCGCGCCTTTCTCGTTGCTGGTGCCTGTGGTCGGAATCTCCGCGGCCTGGCTCGTATACGGCGAGCAACCCAGTCTCGCCGCCCTTGCCGGTGGCGTCGTCGTGATCATCGGCGCGGTAACGGCTTCGTCAACTGGCCATAAAGGTGCTGCTCAACGGAGTAGAACACTTGTTGGGGAGCAAACCGTATTGGAGGCGCCGTGGAGTGGCTCACGGATCCTGGGTACGCCACCAGCCGTTGGGTCTTCCAGCGCACTCTCGCCTTCGTCTACCTCGTCGCGTTTCTCGCCGCAGCCCTGCAGTTCCGCGCCCTGATCGGGCAACGCGGCCTGACCCCTGTCCCCCGCTATCTCGAGTACACCGAATTCCGGGATGCACCAAGCCTTTTCCACTATCGCTACTCCGACCGAATCTTCGCCGCGACGGCCTGGGTCGGGGTAGCGATAGCCGGAATCGCGCTGTTCGGCATTACCGAAGCAATACCGCTGTGGGCGTCGATGCTGGTGTGGGCAGTGCTCTGGATCCTCTACATGTCGATCGTCAACGTGGGGCAGATCTGGTACGGATTCGGTTGGGAGTCCTTGCTTCTCGAAGTCGGCTTCCTCGCGATCTTTCTGGGAAACGCCTCGACCGAAGCACCGGTACTCGTGCTGTTCCTGCTGCGCTGGGTGCTGTTCCGACTCGAATTCGGTGCCGGCCTGATCAAGTTGCGCGGCGACCCCTGCTGGCGAAACCTCACCTGCCTCTACTACCACCACGAAACACAGCCACTGCCCGGACCGTTCAGCTGGCACTTCCATCACCTGCCGAAACCGTTGCACCGCATGGAGGTAGCCGCCAATCACTTCACGCAGCTCGTGGTGCCGTTCGGGCTGTTCGCGCCACAGCCCATCGCGAGCGTCGCGGCCGCCATCATCGTCGTGACCCAGCTGTGGCTCATGCTGAGCGGAAACTTCTCGTGGCTCAACGGTTTGACGATCGTGCTCGCGCTCTCGGTCATCGAGGGTTCGTGGTGGAATCGCATTCTGTCGATCGACGCACCTGCCGACCCGGACCCGCTGCCGCACTGGCACGTCGGAATAGGGATCGCCGTGGCGGTTATCGTCGCGGTGCTCAGTTTCTGGCCCGTGCGCAACATGCTGTCGAGCAAGCAGCTGATGAATCACAGCTTCGACCCGCTGCACCTGGTCAATACCTATGGCGCTTTCGGCAGCGTGACCCACACCCGTTTCGAGGTCGTCATCTCCGGCACCGCGGCTCGCGAGAACCTCGCCGAAGCCGAGTGGAAGGAATACGAGTTCAAAGGAAAACCGGGCGATCTCGCGCGCCGGCCACGCCAGATCGCGCCCTACCACCTGCGGCTCGATTGGCTGATGTGGTTCGCGGCGATATCGCCGACCTACGCTGGGCCGTGGCTCCTACCGCTGGCGAACAAACTTCTGCAGGGTGACCGGACGACTCTGAAGCTGTTCCGTATCAACCCATTTCCCGATGCGCCACCCGCCTACATCAGGGCGACCATGTACGAGTACCGATTTACCGACCGGCAGGAACGGCGCAGTACCGGCAAGTGGTGGAACCGCACCTACATCGACGAATACCTACGGCCGGTCAGCCTCGACTGAGCACTGACCGGCCCACGGTCGGCTAGGCCGAACCGCATTCCTTCATGCCGTAATCGGTGGCGAGCTCATCGGCCTTTTCGAGCGGGTTGTCGCCCTGGCCGATCTCGTCCGGGCTCAGGTTGTCGATCTTGTCGGCGCCGGCCTCGACCTCGTCGTAGATGGCATCGACGGTCTGCGCATCGCCCTCGGGCGGGGTGAGTGCACGCAGCTTCACGAGCTGCTCACGCAGACCCGAGACGATCGCGTCCTTGAAGTCGGCGAGATCGGCTTCGTTCGAGGGATCCAAATCCTTGGTGTCCTCGTCGAACTGGGTTTCCAGTTCCTTGCAGATGTTGTCGGCCGACGTGATGTATTCGGCCTTCGTCGGCGCTTCGGCCTTCGCGTCCGAGCTCGAATCCGAGCTACAACCTGTCGCGACCGCCACACAGAGTGCGAACAGCGGGACCGCAATGATTCTTGACCGCATTGGTTTCCTCTCGAGGAATTCAGTGAAACGGCGAAATGCCCGACTCACCCGGTGGGTGCGAAGTCGGGCAAATCGTAACCGGCAGGACGTTTCGGTCAGGAACCGCAGACGGTGAAGCCGTACTCCTGGGCCTTCTGGTCAGCCGCTTCGAACGGGTCGTCGATCGAAAGAAGCTGGCTCGGCGGTGTCGACTCGATGGTGTCGGCGACGCCTTCGAGCTCGGTGTAGACGTCATCGAGAGTGTCTTCGTCGCCTTCGGGCGGGGTCAGGTCACGCAACTGGTCGGCGTGGTCGCGAATCGACTCGGTAACGGTCTCCTGGAACTGGACAATGTCGCCCTCGGGCGAAGTGTCTTCGATTCCGGACGCTGCTTCCTGGAACTCCGCCTGCAGGCTGGTGCAGATGGCGTCGGCCTCGACGATGTATTCCTCTTTGGTCGGCGCATCGGCTGCGGCGGCGCTGGTGGTCGCTGCGGCGCGGCTCGTCGTCTGCGAAGAACTGGGCTTGTCGGTCTTCGTCGGCTCGCTGTCTTTGGAATCCGAACCACAGGCCGTGGCCGCTACGACACATAGCGCGAACAACGGAACCGCAATGATTTTCGAACGCATGGACGTCCTCTCGGAGATGGGTACCGGGCCCCGCGAGCTTCGCGTTGGTAAGCCGGGTGCAAAAGTCCGGCAAAGCGTAACCGCAGCCGGCCGCGAATGCCTAGCTATTCCGGGGTTGACGGGTCGAGGATCGGCTGTGGTGTGGCCCGCAAAGTCGGTGTTGTGAATGCGGCTGTGCCAAACTCGGCGCATGGCGAGAACCGACAAGACGCGTGCGCGCTGGCGCCGACGGACGGAGCGTTCGGGCGGCGTCACTTTCCGCGGGCGCGTTGCTCTCCGCGCCGCATCGACGGCGTCCTGGGCGTCACAGAAAGCCGGACGCGGCAAGGGTTCGATGATCGGCGGCCTCATCGCGCTGAAGATCGACAAGACGATCATGACGCAACTCGCACAGGGCCGGCGGACCGTCGTGGTTACCGGGACGAACGGCAAGTCGACCACGACACGGATGACGGCCGCGGCACTCGCGACCGTCGGCGATGTCGCGACGCAAGCCGACGGCGCCAATATGGACGCCGGCATCGTCGCCGCACTGAACGTCGACAAGGCCGCTCGCCTCGCTGCTCTCGAGGTCGACGAACTGCATGTACCGCACGTGTGCGACGCCGTCGAACCTGCCGCGGTGGTCCTGCTCAATCTCAGCCGCGACCAGCTCGACCGGGTCGGCGAGATCAACATGATCGAGCGCCGGCTACGTGCCGGTTTGGGCAGACATCCGACGACCACGGTGGTCGCGAACTGCGACGACGTCCTGATGACTTCTGCAGCCTACGACTCGCCGAACGTCGTGTGGGTCGCCGCGGGTGGCGGCTGGGCAAGCGATTCCGCGAGTTGTCCGCGATCCGGTGAACCGATCGTGTGGGACGGCGTCCACTGGCGTAGTACGGGTGCCGATTTCGAGCGCCCCGCCCCCGACTGGTGGCTCGACGACGAACATCTCTACGGCCCCGATGGCCTGAAACTGAAAATGGCGCTCGCCCTGCCGGGCAAGGCGAACCGCGGCAACGCGGCGCAGGCGGTCGCAGCAGCGGTCGCACTCGGCGCCGACCCCGCAGCGGCGGTCGCCGCAGCCGCGTCCGTCCAGGAGGTCGCTGGTCGGTACAGCACTGTTCAGGTCGGCGCGCACAACGTGCGGATGCTGCTCGCCAAGAACCCAGCTGGCTGGCAGGAAGCACTGTCGATGATCGACCACTCCGTCGACGGACTCGTGATTTCGGTCAACGGCCAGGTGCCCGACGGCGAGGACCTCTCCTGGCTGTGGGATGTGAAGTTCGAGCACTTCGAGGGTGTTCAGGTCGTCGCCGCGGGCGAGCGCGCCACTGACCTCGCCGTTCGACTGACGTACGCCGGTGTCGAGCACACGACCGTCGCGGATCCCGTGCGCGCGATCGCGTCGTGTCCGCCGGGACGGGTCGAGGTACTGGCCAACTACACCTCGTTCCGCGATCTCAACCGGGCTCTGGAGGCTCGCAATGGGTGAATCGACAGTCCGGATCGGCCTCGTCCTGCCCGACGTGATGGGCACGTACGGCGATGGCGGCAACGCTCTCATCCTGCGGCAGCGCCTGCGGCTTCGCGGCTACGACGCCGAGATCGTCGAAATCACGCTCAACGACCCCGTGCCCGAATCGCTCGACGCCTACACGCTCGGTGGCGCCGAAGACTCTGCCCAGCGCCTCGCGACCCGGCATCTGCAGCGCTACCCGGGTCTGCAAAAGGCCGCCGAACGCGGCACACCGGTACTGGCGATCTGCGCGGCAATTCAAGTGCTCGGCCACTGGTACGAAACCTCGAGCGGGGAACGCGTCGACGGCGTGTCGATGCTCGACTGCACGACCGCCCCGCAGGCGACCCGGTCCATCGGCGAGGTCATCACCTCGCCCACGATCGACGGCCTCACCGAACCGCTGACAGGTTTCGAAAACCATCGTGGCGGAACAACTTTGGGCAGCGACGCGAAGGGCCTCGCCCGCGTCACACACGGCGTCGGCAACGGCGTCGGCGACGGGCTCGAAGGGGTCGTACAGGGGTCTGTGATCGGCACCTACATGCATGGTCCAGCACTGGCTCGGAACCCCGAACTTGCCGACCTGATCCTTGCGCGCGCGCTCGGCGTCACCGAACTGGCGCCGTTGGATCTACCCGAAGTCACACAGTTGCGCCGGGAACGTTTGCGGGCACGGTAACCCATGGTGAGGGGCCGAGCGCGGGAGTACGGTCGGGTAGATGGGCAGTGCAGAAAACATCGCGGTCATTCTGTGGAACGCCATGTTCGGCGTGCTACGGGAACTTCAGTCCGGCTCGGCCGGACTGTGGCCGCTGTAAAACCGGGCCTCGCACCACCTGCTAGGGCGTAATCGCCAGGGCGAGCGCGTCTTTCAGTGCCGCGCGGTCGCCGTCGAACTGCGCCTCGGGCGCGTCGAGCAACGCGATTCGCTTCCAGATTCCCAGGTACAGCGTCGCTGCCGGGGCGCGGACGGTCACCGCGGGCTCGCCGTCACCGAGTGTCCACTCCCCCGGAACGTCGGTTGCGATCAGCCGCACGGCTGCCGCGACAGCGCCCGAGCGTCCGAGCCGAATCTGGCGCGGATAGAACATGTCGACGACTTCGGAAACACCGTCAGCAGCGAAGTCCGCATCGAACTTCACGTCGTACAGGTTCAGCGCATTCGCCACGTCCCAGTGATGAATTGCGTGCTCGTGTGCCTGCCGCCGGATCCAGAACCCCGCCGTCCGTGGCGGCGGGCCGAAGTTCCAGCACGGCTCGTCCGGATGGATCGAGCGAATCGCGATCAGGTGATCCGGCACGCTGTCGACGAAGTCGGCGATCGGGTGCGTTCCCGGTTCGGGGACCTCCGCACGATCTCGCGTTCGCAGGACAGCACGCACCCAGCGATGATTCGACCACATGTGTCCGAACAGGTCCGCGACCGTCCAGCCCGGACAACTCGGAACGGGTGCGTCGGGTTTCGAACCCTCGGACACCGCAATTTCCTGCAGTGCCAACAGGTCGGTGCGAAACCGATCATGAAAGGTCGAGTCGTCCATCACGTCAGAGTACGCAAGTGACGCTGGACACCATGATCACGGACCGAAACGCCTCGTATATCCCCAGGTCGCCACCTATTCGGTGGTATCACGGACACATGGTTTGCAATTCCTGCGCAACCGACACCGACCACTGCCACGGAACATTGATCGTGCACACGGGGCACATCGTCGAGTGCACGCACGAGGGCTGCATCGATTTCGACACCGCGCGACACGGATTCATCGTCGATTGCTTCGATCTCGCCAGCGGCTGCATCTGCCAGGCACTGGCGCGCGGCAGGGTGCCACGCGCGTCCTAGCCCGAACGGCGGAACCGATCTCAGCTGAATCGGACGTCGGCGGTGGCCCGGCCGAAGATCTTGTTGCCGTCGGATTTGGCGATGATCGAGACGACCGCCGAGCGCGTGTCGGGATCCAGCGATTTCACGCGGCCGCTGAATTCGACGTGCCCCGCGCGGTGCGGATCGACGAGCGTGAAGCTCGAGAAACGTACGCGGTAGCTGGTCACGGCCGCCGGGTCGCCGAGCCACTGGGTGACGTAACCCGCGCCGAGCCCCATCGTCAGCATTCCGTGCGCAACCACGTTGGGCAATCCAGCAAGCTGGGCAACGTGGTCACTCCAGTGGATCGGATTGGCGTCACCCGCAACGCCCGCATAGTTGACGAGGTCACCACGAGTCAGCGTGATCGTCCTGGTCGGTAGTTCGTCGCCGACGGAGACCTCTTCGAATCGTGCGGTCCGTGGCGTGCGCGTAAAGATCTCGCCGGTGCCGGGCTCGGTCGCGGGCGTGGGTGGCACGGTCGGCGGGGCGGTGGTCGAGGCAGGCTGCGCCGAGTTGCTCAAGTTCGCGAACGACTGGCCGTGCATGATCACCTCTTCGACCGCGCGCGTAATTTCCGCATCGAGTCCATCGCCGCCACGACCGACGAGTGTGGTGCGCGTGACCATCACGAGCTCGTTCTTCTGATCGGTGATGATGTTCTTGGTGACCATCATGTCGTTGCCCGCGACCTGGCGGTACGACTCCAGGTAGACATCGCTCGTGAGCTGGTCGCCTGCGACGACCGGTTTGTGGAACTCGAGAATCTGGTCGGCCTGCAGTACCTGGCTCAGGTCGTAGCCTGCCGCAACCGTCTCGAACAGTCGCCGCTGCGACAACATGCCCGCCACGGACACGAAGGTCAGCGGGGCCAGCAGACCGTCGTAGCCGAGTTCGTAGGCAGCATCCTCGCTCCAGTGCGCAGCGTGGTAGTCCTGCACGGCTCGCGCGAACTCGCGGATCTTCTCGCGTCCGACCTCGTAATAGTCGTCTGCCCGATAGTGATGACCCACAAGCGCGAGTGCCTGCGCGGGGTCGAAGGTCGATTCCATCGTCACATCGCCCGCCGACCGGACAATGCGCGGCCGAGGGTCAACTCGTCGGCGAACTCCAGGTCGCCACCCATCGGCAAACCCGACGCGAGCCTGGTCACCGACAACCCCGGAAAGACGCGCAGCATGCGGACCAGGTAGGTCGCGGTCGCTTCGCCTTCGGTGTTCGGGTCGGTCGCAATGATGACCTCCGTGACATCGATACCGTCCTCCTGATTTCCGACACGGGTCATCAACTCGCGGATTCGCAACTGGTCCGGACCGATGCCACTCAACGGGTCCAGTGCACCGCCCAACACGTGGTAGCGCCCGCGAAATTCACGCGTCCGCTCGACAGCTTGGACGTCCTTGGGCTCCTCGACGACGCAGATCATCGTCCGATCACGTCGCGGGTCCGAGCAGATTCGACACGTCTCCTTGTCGGCGACCGTGCCGCATACGATGCAGAATTGAACACCGTCGCGGATCTTCTGCAATGCGTTCTGCAGCCGCTCTATCTCGGGCGGCTCGACGGACAGGAAATGAAAGGCTATGCGCTGGGCGCTCTTCGGCCCGATGCCGGGAAGCTTGCCAAGTTCGTCGATCAGATCCTGGACTGGACCTTCGTACACTAGAAGTCCGGCAGACCCGGGAGTGCACCGCCACCGAATGCGCCGGCGAGCGGTCCGAGCGTGCGGGTAGCGACTTCCTGCGCCTTGGCGTTCGCGTCGGCGATCGCGCCGATTACCAAATCCTGCAGTGTCTCGACATCCTCGGGATCAACGACCTTCGGGTCGATCGTCAATCCGGTGAGTTCGCCGGTTCCCCTGACCGTCGCGGTCACCAAACCGCCGCCGGCCTGGCCCGTAACCTCTGCCTCGGCGATCTGCGCCTGCGCCGCCATCAACTGCTGCTGCATCGCCTGAGCTTGCGCGAGGATCTGCGACATATCTGGTTGTCCACCCGGTTGCACGTGCGTCCTTCCTCGAACACAAAACGGTCATCAGCCAGCCTAGACGCTGCAACGATTCGGGGATTCGCCCCCGCGCCGGAATCGGGGCCTTGACTCTCCGGCCACTGGAGAGTGTTTGCTCTAGGACATGACGGCACTGGTTCCAATCGGAGAGTTCGCGCGGCTGAGCCATCTGAGCGTCAAGACGCTGCGCTACTACCACGAGGTCGGGCTCCTGGACCCGGCAACGATCGACGACCGATCCGGTTACCGCCGCTACTCGACGGCACAGGTCGAGAGCGCCCATCTCATCCGGCGCCTTCGGGATCTCGACATGCCGGTCGCAGAGGTGCGAGCGGTGGTCACTGCGGCCGACGACGAAACCCGCAACGCGGCACTGCGCGCCCACCTCGAACGCATGGAGTCCGAACTCGTTCGCACACAGCAGGTCGTCGCATCACTGCGGTCGCTGCTCGGACCCGCACGATCGCTCGCGGTCGAGTACCGGACGATCGATCCGCTCTGGGTCTTCGCTGAGCGTGGCTGGACCGGGCATGCCGATGTCGGGCAGTGGTGCGGCGAAGTGTTCCCTCAGCTCTACGGGGCCGTCGAGGCCGCGGGCGTCGAGCCCGTCGGACCCGGTGGCGCCACCTACTCCAACGATTTCTTCGAACTCGACGAGGGCGAGACAGTCGCCTTCGTACCCGTACCGGCAGGGACAGTCGGCGCGGTCGCGCTCGCCGGCGGCCGCTTTGCCGTGACCGTCCACGCGGGGCCGTTCGAAGAGTTCGACCGCACCTATGGCGCGCTCGGCAGTTACGTCGCCGAGAACGACACTGCCGCAACCGATCCCATCCGCGAGATCTACGTCGTCGGACCTAACCACACAACCGATCCGCACGCCTGGCGGACGGACCTCTGCTGGCCGCTGGCCGCACACTGAAAAGGAGAAACACAATGCCGCTGTCACTCGAGCACATCACCTTCGACTGCAATGACGCCGGAGCGCTCGCGAAGTTCTGGTCCGCGCTGCTCGACCGACCGGTCGACCCGGACGCGAGCCAGTACTTCGCAACCGTCGGCCACAGCAGTGCAAGCGCACCGGTGCTGATGTTCATCGCCGTTCCGGACAAGAATCCCGGTAAGAACACCATCCACATCGACTTTGTCGCCACAGACTGGACCGAGCAGATCGAACGCGCCGTCAGCCTTGGTGCCGAGCACGTCGCCGACTACGACGAGTACGGCACCAAGTGGGCCACCCTGCGCGACCCTGAAGGCAATCTGTTCGACATCGGAGCGGGTATGTAAATGCTGAGCGTCGAGGGAGAACGCGGGATCGGACCGATAGGTCGAGCGTGACCCGAAAGCGTGGTATCCATTTGGGAACCAGTCTTCTCCGACAGGAGGGATACCGGCGCGAATGACCGACGTGCAGGTGCAGTCACCGACCCAACGCGTCGACGATGGGGATCCGCAGTCGACCCACGATGCCTCGGACAGGATCATTCGATCCCTTGCCGCGACGCTGGGCGTCGGCGCCAGCATCTACGGGGTCGCGGTGTTGCCGCAGATTCTGCACGAGTCGCACTACTACCGAAGCTGGTGGACGCCGTTCGCGATGGTCGCGATCTTCGGCTCGGGACTTGCCCTCGCGGCCATCTCGTTCCGGACAAGCCTCGTCGTCGTGCGGCGCTTCGCGGGGGCGGTCGCCGTCGGGTTCCTGCTCGTCGGCGCCCTAGCGCCCGTGGCGCTGACGGCTACGGTCGACGGCGCCCAGTCGACCTGGCAGTTCAGGGTCGCCGCAGTCGGTGCCATCGCAGCGAGCCTCGCATTTCGGCCACTGCAGGCGGCCGGGTATGTGGTGGCCGCTGCCGCGACGGCGACGTTCGCGAACTACTACGCGCTGGGTGAAACAGGAATCGTCGCCCTGGGCCAGGACTTCGGCCGCTGTTTCGCTACGGCGGGCCTCTTCACCTGGGTCGTCGTGTGTGCGGTTCGTGGTGCGGCAATCCTCGACCGCGCGACAGCCGACGCGGAGCACGAAGCGGCCAAGGTTGCCGCGGCGAACGCGACCGAACTGGAACGAGAACGATTCGCCGGGCTGATCCACGACGCGGTCCTGTCGACGCTGCTCGACGCTTCGAGGTTCCGGAACTCGGGGACTCTGGCGCGCCAGGCGGCGACCACTCTGCGGCAACTGGACGAACTCCGCCCGGCAGACATCGCAGCCGAATTTCTCGATGCCACAACGACGATCGAGCGCATCCACGCGGTCGCAACACAGATCATCGCGGACATCAGCGTCGCAGGAGAACGGTCGCCGGACGCAGGCGAATTTCGCATGCCGGCATCTGCGGCCGCCGCCGTCGAGTCGGCCCTCGCGGAGGCAGTACGAAACAGCCTGCGCCACAGTGCTGTCGAGGGCAGAGCCGTTCGACGAAACATCTCGGTCACCGTGAGCGCGACCGCGCTGCACGTCGAACTCGTCGACGACGGAGCAGGATTCGACCCAGCCGACGTTCCGGTCGATCGTCTCGGCGTGAAGGGAAGCATCATCGGCCGCATGAACAGGACCGCCGGTGGTGGCGCGGAGTTGGATTCGCGTCCCGGACACGGCACACGCGTCACGCTGACGTGGAGCGCACAGGCATGACCGACAACGAGTGGAGCCTGCGCAGTCTGCTCGGCCTGAAGGGGCGCTCCGGGTTCGTTCTCCTCGGACTTCTGCTCGCGACGATCGCGCTGATCATGACCCGCAACTTCGAATCGACGAACAACCGGGGAAGCGTTGCCGTTGCGTTCCTGCTGATGGCGCCGACCGCGGTCGTGGTTGTGCGCGCCGAGCGAGATCCGCTCGCACTTCCGTTGACCGTCCTGATCGTCGCCCTCGGTCCCGCACTGATCGCACTGACGGCGCGAGACATGACATCGGACAGGACTATCTGGACATCGTTCGCGTACTCGTACGTCCTGTGTCTGCTCGTCGTTCGGGGTCGAATGCTGTGGGCGTGGTGCGGCGTCGCCCTGATGAGCTGTGTTGCTGCGGCGATCGGCGTCCGCGAAGGATTCGGTGCGGACGCGTTCGCGAGCTCGATCGCACCCGCAGGCACGGTCGCGGCCGTGTCGCTTTTCGCTTACAAGATGCAGCCCACCCTGCAGAGCCTGCGGGCTTTGCGCCACGAGTCGACGTTGCGCGCCGCGGCGGCCGCGATGCTTGTCGCAGAGAACGAGGAACGCCAACGCCAACTGCGGCGTCTCGACTCGGTGACGCGACCTGTCCTCGAAACGATCGCGCGCGGCGAGGAACTCGACGACAGCACCCGCGAGGAATGTCGCCTGCTCGAAGCGCAACTGCGCGATCAGTTGCGGGCTCCCGAGCTCGCTACCGAAACGATCGCGCGTGCGGCGCGGCAGGCACGGGGACGCGGTGTGGACGTCTCGCTGCTCGCCGGCGGCGCGTTGGCTGACGTGTCTTCCTCGGTGCGATCGACGGTGCGTGAAGTCATCGTGGACGAGTTGAACGCCGTGCAGACGGGGACGGCGTTCGTGCGGATTCGACCCGTGGGAAGACCCGTCGTCGCTACGGTCCTCGTTCGCGACAAGTCGACGAACCGGCGGGTCGAAATAGATGCCTCCGGGACCGCGACCGTCACGGTGGAACCCGACGAGTAGCCCGTTCCTCAGCCCGTTCGCGCGGGAAAGTCGATCGTGACCGCCGCGGTGTCGAGCAGGCTCGGGTCGAGTCCAAGAGTCCTGTTGCGCAACGCTGCGACGAGGAGTGGCGATTGCACACCGCCGAGGTCTGGCTGCCGCCGCTGCGTGAGAACCGGCAGTTCGAGCGTCGCTTGCTCGACCGAGACCGTCGCCCACGTCGGCGGGTGCGCCCACACCGACGGGATGGTGCTGCTGAGCCGAACGCCGAGACGGTGGCCCGCCGGGATCCGCCAGTCTTGGGCGAGGAGGCGAATCTCGGCCTCACCGGTCGGACCGACCGGTGCGATACCCCACGTGATCGCGGTCGTCTTTGCCTCCGGTGTGACGTCGTACAGCGCCACCGCGACAGTCGAGTTCGCAGGTCCGCGGGCCTTCGCCCGCACGGTCGCGACTCCTGACAGGTGCTGTTCTTCGGCGAGCGGCTGCGACAGCGTCCAAACGTAAGGTTCCAGCGAATCGAGCGCCGGCGGGTCGAGGAACGAGCCGGTTCTCAGGTCGACCGTCACGTCGTGAACGTCGGCTGCGGGCCACTGCGTCTCGCTGCGATATTTGCCGTCAGGGGTGCCGACCGTCACCCTCGGCGCAGTCACCTCGACCGGCAGCCCCGCCACGTGCTTGTCGAAGAACGCCGAAATGTCGTCGGCGTATGTCGCCCGGCAGTTACTGAAGCAATCGCGATGACCGACCTGTGTGAACAGCGCGAGATGCTCGCCCGGGCCGAGCGCGTCCCAGAGGTCGAAGACCCGGTACGGGCGGGTATTCGCGTCGAAGAAGCCCTGGCCGACGAATGTGGGAATCTCGACACCCCTTGCGGCCCCGATGAGGTCACGCGCACGCCAGAACGGATCGCCCGGATCGGGATTTTGCATGTGCGCCACCAGATCCTGATAGCAACCGAGCGGTGTGCTCGTCGCGGCGGCACGGTAGCGCTCGGAGTCTTCGGGGCGGCCGGGCGTCATCGAGAACGTGACGTGCTCGAGCGCGGCGCCCGGATCGGCCGGGATCACGCCATCGTTGGTGAGCGGCTGCAGAAAGAACCGCCACGAGATCCCACTCATGTAGATGTAGGAGTAAGCGTCGACCACCGGCGCGAATATCGCAACGGCTGCAAGCCCTTTGGGTCTGGTCGCGAGACCCATCGCGCCCGCGGCACCCTCGTAGGACACTCCGTACAACCCCACCCGACCCGTCGACCAGGGTTGTTCGGCCGCCCACTCGACCGCGTGCGTCACGTCCGCCTGCTCGCCGGGTCCGGTGAAATCCGGGCACCCGGTCGAGCCGCCGTATCCGCGCAAATCGACGATGACGTAGGTGTAGCCGCGCTGCAGAAACAGGTCGACCGGCAGATTCTCCGTAGACGGACCGCCCTCGAGCCGCGGCGTGGTGATGTACGCGGTGTGGCTGCGGTACGGACTCACGGTCATGATCACCGGCGTCCGCTGGTCGGCTGGGAGCCCTGCAGGCCGGAGCACGTCGGCATGCAGGCTGACCCCGTCGGTGGAGGGGATGTACTCCTCGGTCCATACGAAGGGCGCATCACTGGGAGCAGCAGCGACGGGAGCGACGACCGTCAACGACCACACGCCAAGCAGCACGAGCACCGCTCGCACGAGTACTTGCGCTACCACCCGCCCGCTCACCGGAAACCTCCCCTGTCCACCCGAAACCCGAGCGTACGTGAGGGGTCCGACAGCGGTCAGCGACCGATCGCTGCCCGCCACGAAACCCGGGCGCCCGTCCGCAGCACCGAGCGCTGATAGACGCCCGCCGCAATCCAGGCGACAAGGGCGCAGGCGGCGATCATCAACGCGAGGCTGCCGACGATCTCCGCGGCATTCGCGTTGCCTGCGGCGATCTGCATCGGCATCAGCGTCGACGAGAACGGCGGGATGAGGCTGATCGTCCGATAGAAGCCGTTGTCGAGGTCGTTGACACCGAAGAACCCCAGATATGCAGAGCTCATCAGCAGCAACATGACAGGCAACGTGGTCGAGTTGATCTCCTCGACCCGCGAAACCATCGAACCGCCGGCCGCATACAGCGTCGCGAAGAAGATGAACCCGAGCACGAACCACACCAGGGCGGCCACGAGGACACTGATTGCGGTGTCCGGAATTTCGAGCAGGCCCGTAGCTCTGGCCGTAATCAATCCCGTCGCGGCAAGGACCGCGACCTGCACGAAACCGATCACGCCGAGGCCCAGAATCTTCCCCCACAGCAGGTGCAGCGGCTTGATCGTGGACAACAGCAGTTCGACGACGCGACTCGACTTCTCTTCGGTGACACCGACTCCCACCGCTGGGGCAAAGTTGGCCACGCCGATGAGGAGCAGCACGGCGGCAACCAGTGAGAGGGCCAAACGCTGCGCATAGTCGTCGGCGCGCGGTTCGGTCTCGGTAGTCGTCAGCTTCGCACTCTCCACCGCTGCCGCAAGCTCCGCCGGATCGACCCCGTTGCCGGCCAATACCTCGTTGATCACCTGCTGCTGGACCGTCGCTTGCAAGACCGCCGCCAGTTCGGCCGGCAGTTCCTCCTTGACGACCACCTCCCTGCCGACCAGCGCCGCTTCCACGTCGCCGTCGTCGACCTGCAACCTCGCGGCCTCCCGACTGTCTATGGGCACAACGTCGATCGGTGTTCCGGCTGCGGCTCCGGTGGCCTCGAGCGTCTGTTGCAGCGACACCGAATCGCCGACGAGGCCCACCTTGGTCGCTTCGTCGTCGTCGTTGCCGGTAAACGCTGCCAGCAGAATCAGCCCGACCACGATCACCACGATGAGCAGAGCGTTGATGATCAAGAACGATCTCGTTTGCACTTTCACGAGAATCTCGCGCTTCGCCACCAGCACAATGGAATTCATCACGCCACCAACTCTCGGAACAACTCGACCAAAGACGGCCTGCGCGTGGTGAATTGATGGACGGGGCCAGTTTTCAGCGCCGCTCGCAACACCTGCTGATCACCCGCGCCGGGCAGCATCTCGATGACGGTGCGGCCGCCATCCTGTTCCACGACAACGATATTCGGCACCCCGTCTGCCCAACCAATGTGCGCAAGTGGGGCTTCCACAATCAGCTGCGGGTTCCCGCGCGCTTGCAATTCGGCAATGGATCCGAGCGCTCGCATCTCACCCGTCACGATGATTCCCACACGATCGCACTGCCGCTCGACGAGGTCGAGTTGGTGGCTGGAGAACACGACCGGAACGCCTTCGGCCGCTTTCTCTTTCAGGACTGCCGTCATCACGTCGACGGCGACGGGGTCCAAGCCGGAGAAGGGCTCGTCGAGGACCAGCACCTTCGGATCGTGGACCAGCGCGGCCGCAAGTTGAACTCGCTGCTGATTGCCCAGCGAAAGTTCGTTGACCATGTTGCCGACTCGGTCGGCAACACTGAGCCGCTCGGTCCAATGGGCGACAGCCGCAGCAGCGGCGGACTTCCCGAGGCCGTGCAGTCTCGCCAGATAGGTCAACTGCTCCCCGACCTTCATCTTCGGATAGAGACCACGTTCCTCCGGCATGTAACCGATCTGGCGCCGCGTCTCGAGATCGACCTCGTGACCGTCGATCAGGACCCGGCCCGAGTCGGCGGCGAGCACGCCGAGCGCGATCCGCATCGTCGTCGTCTTGCCCGCGCCGTTGGATCCGACGAAACCGAATATCTCACCGTCCGCGACCTCGAACGACGTCTCTTTCAGCGCTTGCAGATCGCCGTACCGCTTACTTATTCGATCGATAACCAGCGACATCCCCACTCCGACTGTCGAAACCATGGTCCGCGTTCGACCCAACCGTAGCGGTATCCGGTCCAGCACACTCGCCTCACCGCTGGGCGTCACACTGGCTACACTCTCCGGCCAGGGAGGGAACAATCATGCGAAACATCGTCTATTCACTGCTGTGCGCAGTGCTCGGGGTAGGTCTGTTCATCGGCGGCATCGCGGAATCCACCGACGACGCGGTGAAATGTGGCTCGTCCGAAATTCACCCCGGCGAAACCTGCCGCGAGACCAAGAACGGCGCAACCGTCGCGACCCGCTCCTACGAGGAGCAGAAGAAGTCGGACAAGAACAGCAATATTTTCCTGCTGCTCGGCGGTCCGGTCATGGCAATCGGCGGGACCATCTGGTTCGTCAGCGAAATTCGCAAACGTCGCAACCGAAGGAACCCGATGCCGCAGTCGTGGCAGCCGGTGCCCCAGCAACAGTTCGCGGCCCAGCCGCTTGCACCCCAGCCGTACTACCCGCCGCAGCAGTCGTGGCCCCAACAGCAGTGGCCGCAGCAGCAGTGGCCGCAGCAACAGCAGCAGTGGCCGCAGCAGGGCCAACCGCCGAATCACTACCGCTGAATCGGTTGCATCACAACCGAAATGCCGCCCGGACCCCGTCCGGGCGGCAGGTTTCGGCTAGACCAGTTCTTTGGCCAGGCTCGCCAGAGTTGCCGCCTGGATCTTTTTCAGTCCGAGCGGTGCGAAAGTCTTCTCGAAGAAGCCGCCGATGCCGCCTGCGCCCGTCCACTCGGTCTTCGTCGTCACCTCGGCGCCCGCTCCGCTCGGTACGACGGTCCACTTGGTGACCATCGACGAGTTGCCGTCACGCTCGGTGATCGTGTTGCCCGCGACCGAGACAGTCGCCGACACATTGCGCGAGCGCTTCGACGTCGCCTGCAACGTCCACTCGGCAACGGTGCCGTCGCCCTGACCGCCGGAGACCACCCGGTAATCGCGGTACTGCTCCGGCAGAATGCGCGGGCGCAGAGTTTCGTAGTCCGACAACGCCTCGATGACCTTCTCGGGTGCTGCCGTCACTGTGACCGAACTGCTCGCGCTGACCTGTCCCACAAATACTCCTCGTCTAGATTTCGTTTCTCGAACCACATCCTGCCCTGCCCGGCACACGGCACGCTAACGTGACTCTGTGCCGCTGCCGCCATCGAAGCCCCCACCACCCTCGATTGCGGCGTTGCAATCTCTGCTGGCCACCCGCCTCGCGCGGCTGCTCGACGTCGACCCCGACTTGCGCGACGCAGCGGTGGAACTCGGCATCATCGACCGCAACTGGCTCGATCAACCGGGCGAACACAAGCTTTCCACGGCACCGCCGTTGGAGGTCACACGGCGGCTGCTGGAAAAGAAGGTCGAGCGCAAACCTTCGGCGTTCGCAACGCTCGGTTTGAAGGCGATCGACATGCTCTCCTGGGACATGTCGTGGAATCGCAGCCCCGACACTGCGGACGACACCACAGCCGAAGCGACGGTGGTGTTCACCGACCTCGAAGGGTTCACGAGGTTCACCTCCGACGAGGGCGACACCGCCGCGCTCGCGCTGCTGGACGAGCATCAGAAAGTGGTCATGCCGATCGTGCGCGGCTGGAACGGTCGCCTCGTGAAGAAGATCGGCGACGGCAGGATGCTGGTTTTCGGGAATCCCAGCGATGCGGTGCATGCGGCGGTCGAGCTGGCGGACTCGAACGCTGGACCACTCGCAGTCCGGGCGGGCGTCAACTCCGGGCTCGCTGTGATCACCCGTGACGACGTACTCGGCCACGTCGTCAATGTCGCTGCGCGTGTCACCGACGAAGCGAACGGTGGCGAAGCGCTGGTCACCGCGTCTGTCTTCGTCGCGGTCGAAGGTATAGCCAATGTCGGTTTCACGGGTCCGATGACCCGGCCCTTGAAGGGCATCGATACGCCGATGGTGCTCTACAGGGCACAGGGTCTATAACTCTTCGAGGTAGTGCTTCGGCAACGTGGGCCAGCGCGTCTGCCAGCGACCGTTCTTCTCGTCGTCGCGCAAACTACGCAGCACCGCAACGACTCCCGCGTCGGCATCGACAAGCAATCGGCCGATGCCGAGTTCGGCGCAGGTTGCAACTATCGGCGCGAGAGTGTCTTTCGCCTCGTCGATCCAGGACGCCGCGTGCAGGGTCGCCGTGAGCAGCAGACCTGCCTCGAGCTGCGCGCGCGGCCGATCACGCGCCGCGATTGCACGATGCAGCGCCCGGGCCCTCGTGCACGCGCGGTCGTCACCGGCAAGGCTGTGCTCGGCGAGCAGCGACCTGATCGCTGCAGCCTCGCTCGCCTCGATCGTGGCGATGGCGACACCGTCGGTGGGCTTCGGCTGTGCCACATCCTGAACGCGATCGATGGGCAGGTTCCAGCGAATTCTCTCGTTGTAGATCCGTGCGCCGAACCGCGGCAGGTCGAGTTCGGTCGCGAGTGCGGCGCCCGCGCTCAATACTGCGGACGCGCCGGTCGTGTCGCCCCGAATCGCTTTGAGACGAGCGCCGGTCACGTATGCGGCGACCAGAAAATCGACCGCGCCGAGCTCACGACCGAGCAATCGCGCTTCGTCGAGCAGACGCTCGGCGCGCACGAGATCGCCACGCTCGTACAGCAGGTCACCGAGCATCGCTCCTGCGACACGGGTGGGATGCCGCCGCGAACCGGGTGCCTCTTGTGCAATGGCGAGCGCGTCTTCGAAACACTGTGCGGCACCTGCGATATCGAGCTGCTCACGCGCAGCCAACCCGATATAGCAGAGCCCGACCACTCTGGCGAGCACCGCGGTCGCCTGGTTGTGGTACGGCTTTGCCCACATTTGCAGACTGCGCGCGGCGTGGAAATCGAAGCTATGGATTCGCACGAACGACATCGCGTTCGCGGCTTCCGACACTGTCCACGCGGGCACGTCGTCGGGATGTTCCAGACATTCGGCGACCAACTTCTCGACGCCGTCGATCCGGTCCGCATTGATTGCGGCCGCCGCTTCGAGCACGGCGGCTCCGATTCGATCTTCGACGCCTTCCGGGGTCTCCGATCCCGCCCGGTCCAGCATGCCGGTCAGTTTGTCGAGCGCCCCGAACGCGGCGGTCGGCCGATGCAGCGCCACGTTTGCGCGCGCCACCGCGTTCATCAATTTTGACCGCGAAACAACCTGTTGCGCAGGTAGTTTCGCGACCAGACCGAACAGGGTCGCCAACCTGGAACCGTCGATGAGGTCCATACCACTGGACTCGACGAGGTCCATTGCACGCTTGAGATCGGCCGCCGCGAGGGCGTGGTCCACAGATTCTCGCAACTCCTGATGTTCGGCGAACCACAACGATGCCTTCAGATGCAACGCCCTTGCGCGACTTGCCTGTTCACGTTCCAGCCGACGACGCAGGAACTCCGCGAAGAGCAGCTGAATTCGGAACCATTGGCCGCCGTCGTCGATTCGGCGAATGAAGAGGTCCCGCTCTTCGGCTTCCTCCAGCAGCAACTGCCCGTTCTCGACATCGGCGAGCGCGTTCGCAAGGCTGCCGCTCACCCGCTCGGTGATGCAGATCGACAGCAGGAAGTCGAGCATCTTGGGTTCGAGCGAGGTGAGCACGTTCTCGACGAGGTACTCCCCGATCGCGTGGTGCCGGCCCGAGAGACTGCCGATCAACTCACTGGGATCTTTTCGACCGCGCAAGGACAGCGAGACGAGCGCGAGCGCGGCAATCCAACCTTCGGTCGATTCCCAGATCGCGGTCACCTGGTCCTGATCCAGAGTGAGCCCGTTGTGGTCGATCAGAAAGGTTCTGGCTTCCTCGACATCCAAACGCAATGTGTCCGAGTCGATCTCGACCAATTCGTCGCGAACTCGCAACCGCGACAACGGCAATCCAGATCTCGTCCGGCTGGTCACGACGAGCCGCAGATGGTGACAGCCGTGCTCGAGCAGGAAATCCATCGCGGCGATGGCCGCGTCGTCGGTGATTCGGTGCCAATCGTCGACGATCAATGCCACTGTTCGGCCGCTCGCGTGCACTTCGTCGATCAACGACGTCAACACATACTGCTGCGCATCCTCTGCTTGCTCTTCGAGTGCTTCGGCAAGGCCCGAACCCAGTTCGGGTCGCGCGCGCCGAATCGCCTCGAGCACGTGCGTCAGAAACCACACAACGTTGTTGTCGTCGCTGTCGACGCTCAGCCATGCGACGGATACGCCGTCGTCCGTCAGCGCATCGCCCCACTGAGCCGCAAGCATGCTTTTACCGAACCCGGCGGGCGCGTGGATCAGCGCCAGCCTGCGCCGGCCACCGGCACGCAACGCATCGATCACGCGCCGTCGATCGAGCAGCATGCGAGAGTGCGTCGGCGGCCGAAATTTCGTCGTCGCGGCGCGCGGCGGCGTGGTCGACGTTTTCGTCTCCCTCGCAGAGGGCGCGACGACCGCCGGTCCCGTGCCTGGCTCCGCTGCCAGAGCCATCTCGTCGACGGTGAGGCCGCGCCGATTCTCGATGCCCTGCAGCAGTCGGCCGTACTCCTCCGCCGATGCGGGCCGGTCGGCGGGGTCGCGCGCCATGGCCTTTTCGAGCGCGGCAGCGACGTCGCCCGGAATGTCTTCTGCGCGGAGGTCCGGAATCGGCTGCGACGTTATCCGCAGGAACTGGGCAACCACCTTCTCGCCGGTCTGCCGTTCGAACGCCGCATGGCCTGTGATCAGGCAGAACAGCGTGGCGCCGAGGCTGTAGAGATCCGAGGCGACAGTCGGTGTTTCGCCCCGCAGCACTTCGGGCGCTGTGAACGCGGGCGATCCGGCAATCTCACCCGTCGACGTTTCGAAGCTGCCCTGGACACGCGCGATGCCGAAGTCGGTCAGTTGCGGTTCACCGTAGGCGGTCAGCAAGATGTTCGCCGGCTTGATGTCGCGATGCAGGATTCCGACGCGGTGCGCCGATTCGATTGCCCCGGCCAGCTTTACGCCGATCCGGACCGCCTCCGCCCAGCCGAGCGGTCCGCTGGCACGGAGCACTGTGTCGAGCGAACCCCGTTCGTGAAACGGCATCACGATGAACGGCCGACCCGTGAAAGTGACGTCTACCTGCAGAATGTCGACAATGTTCGGATGACCGGACAGGCGACCCATCGCGTGCTCTTCACGCAGGAACCGTTCGACATTTTCGGCGTCGAGGTCTGCCGACAACACCTTCACCGCGACCGTCCGGTCCAGCGCACGCTGCGCGCATCGATATACGACGCCGAACCCGCCTCGGCCGATCTCCTCGGCATCCTCGAGGCCCGCGGCATCCAACTCGGCAACGATGCCTGGCTTCATGTTTCGTTGTGTGTCGGGCGGAACCTCATCGGTCATGCGGGGCAGTCACCTCTCGATGAAAGTCAGCATAGCGCCGCAGGTCATGCCTTCGAGGCGGCTTTTGGGCGGTCCGTCCGCTTCGCGAATTGGTCGGCAACGCAACATCTACGTGAAGATTCGCATCACCCCCGCAATATCGGTAGCCGGACGAACAATCTCGATATAAGTTCGTGTTGTGGCACTGTCTGTACTCGGTCTTACGCACCGGTCGCCGCCGAATCGCGAGACCGGATTCCTCGCTCATCGGGCCGGGGTCGATCGACTCCAGGCCAGTTACCGCGCGATCCCGGCAGGGTCGACGGTCCGGTTGGCCAAGAAGACGTCGAACCTGTTCCGGGCACGAGCGAAGACCACGATGCCGGGCCTCGACGTCTCGGGTCTCAGCTCGGTCATCACGGTCGATCCGGAGGCGCGCACTGCGGACGTCGGCGGAATGTGCACGTACGAGGACCTCGTCGACGCGACGCTCGCGCACGGCCTCGCACCCTTCGTGGTTCCGCAACTCAAGACGATCACGCTCGGCGGCGCGGTCACAGGTCTCGGGATCGAATCGACGTCCTTCCGCAACGGGCTCCCCCACGAGTCGGTTCGCGAGATCGACATTCTTACCGGTTCCGGCGAGATCGTCACGGCGACACCGGATGGCGACCACGCCGACCTCTTCGCCGGCTTCCCCAATTCGTACGGCACGCTAGGGTATTCGACCCGCCTGAAGATCGACCTCGAAGTCGTGAAACCCTTTGTCGCCCTGCGGCACGTGCGTTTCCGCACCGTTCGCGACCTCGAATCGACCATGAACACGATCATCGCGAACGGAAGTTACGCAGGCGAGGTCGTCGAATACCTCGACGGCGTGGTGTTTTCCGCGGACGAAAGCTATCTGACGCTCGGCCGGCAGACCGACGAGCCCGGTCCTGCCAGCGACTACACCGGTGCCGACATCTACTACCGGTCGATTCGAAACGAGTCTGTGAAAACCGATCGGCTGACCATTCACGATTATCTATGGCGCTGGGACACCGACTGGTTCTGGTGCTCGCGTGCATTCGGCGCCCAGAATCCCCGGATCCGCCGATTCTGGCCGAAGGCATACCGCCGCAGCAGCTTCTACTGGAAGTTGATCGCGCTGGACCACAAGTACGGCATCGCCGATCGGCTCGAGAAGCGCAAAGGCCAACCGCCACGCGAGCGCGTCGTACAAGATATCGAAGTGCCGATCGAGCGAACCGCAGACTTCGTGGAGTGGTTCCTGCGCGAGGTTCCGATCGAACCGATCTGGTTGTGCCCGTTGCGGCTCCGCGCCTCCGGTTCGTCTCGGCCGTGGCCCTTGTATCCGATCGCCCCCGCGCGCACCTACGTCAACGTGGGGTTCTGGTCTTCCGTACCGGCGGCAGCCGAACCAGGAGCGACGAATCGTCTGATCGAGAAGCAGGTCAGCGCATTCGACGGTCACAAGTCCCTGTACTCCGACGCCTATTACGGCCCCGACGAATTCGCGCAGCTGTACGGCGGCGACGTCTACACAGAGCTGAAGCGCAAGTACGACCCTGACTCCCGTTTGTTGGATCTGTATGCAAAGGCGGTGCAACGCAAGTGACAACTCTCAAAGACATCATCCCGCCCCTCGACGAACCGAAGCTTTCGATCGCCGAAATTCTCGAGCTGCTGACGAGCGGTCATGTGCCGCTGCGGTTCACGGCGTACGACGGCAGTTCGGCGGGTAGCGTCGATCTCCCGATCGGTCTGCACCTGAAGTCTGTTCGCGGAACTACTTACCTCGCAACAGCTCCCGGCGATCTCGGAATGGCGAGGGCCTACGTCACCGGCGATCTGGAGCCGATCGGTGTGCACCCGGGCGACCCGTACGAATTGTTGAAGCTCCTGCAGGACGAGCTCAACTTTCAGCGACCGTCGGCCCGCACCATCGCGAACATCGCGCGGTCTCTCGGCTGGGATGTGTTGCTGCCCATTGCACCTCCACCGCAGGAGACGTTGCCGCGCTGGCGGCGGATCGCAGAAGGCATGCGCCACTCCAAGACTCGCGACGCCGAGGCGATCAGCCATCACTACGACGTCTCGAATACGTTCTACGAGTACGTCCTAGGTCCGTCGATGACGTACACGTGCGCCGCATACGTCCACGACGGACAGACGCTCGAAGAAGCGCAGGAGAACAAGTACCGCCTCGTTTTCGACAAGCTGCGACTCAAAGAAGGCGATCGACTGCTCGACATCGGTTGCGGCTGGGGGTCGATGGTCCGGTACGCGGCACGACGCGGCGTGCACGTCATCGGTGCGACACTGTCTCGCGCGCAAGCCGAATGGGCCCAGAAGGCAATTGCGGAAGAAGGTTTGAGCGACTTCGCGGAGGTTCGGCATTCCGACTACCGCGATATTTCCGAGTCCGGATTCGACGCGGTCTCGTCGATCGGCCTGACCGAACACATCGGCGTGCAGAACTACCCGGCGTACTTCGGCTTCATTCAGGAGAAACTGCGCGACGGGGGCCTCTTCCTCAACCACAGCATCACTCGACCCGACAACCTGCGCAGCACCAAGGCCGGCGACTTCATCGACCGCTACGTCTTCCCTGACGGCGAGTTGATCGGGTCCGGCAGGATCATCAGCGACATCCAGAACGTCGGACTCGAAGTGCGCCACGAAGAGAACCTTCGCGAGCACTACGCGCTGACACTGAAGGAATGGTGCGCGAACTTGGTCACCAACTGGGACGCGTGCGTCGAGGAGGTCGGCGAGGGTACGGCCAAGGTCTGGGGCCTGTACATGGCCGGTTCACGACTCGGCTTCGAGCGCAACGTGATTCAGCTGCACCAGATTTTGGGCGTGAAGCTCGGGCCGAACGGGGCAGCCGACCTTCCGCTGCGCCCGTGGTGGGTGGCGTAACCGTCCGCTCACGAACCCCTGACCTAGCGACCGGCCGCCAGCGCTGCGACGTCTGCCTCGTCGATCGATTCCAGTGCGATGCCCTTGGTTTCTTTCGAGTACAGCGCCGCAACGAGCGTCACGCACGCGGCCGCGAGTAGGTACAGCGCGATCGGCACCCAGGAGTCGAACCGCTGCAACAGCTTCGTGCCGATGATCGGCGCCAACGAACCCGCGACGATCGACGTCACCTGATATCCGAGGGACACACCGGAATACCGCATTCTGGTCGGGAACATCTCAGCCATCAGTGCGGGCTGGCCCGCGTACATGAGGGCGTGGAACAAGAGGCCGACGATGACGGCGGTGAGGATCGCGGCGTAGTTCCCGGTGTCCATCAGCGGGAACGCGAAGAAGCCCCATGTGCCGGCGAGGACCGCTCCGGCGATGTAGACGGGTCGGCGGCCGACGCGGTCCGTCAAGCGGCCGACCAGCGGGATCGCCGCGAAATGCACAGCATGCGCCGCAAGGAGATACCAGAGAATTGCGCTGGTATCAGCTTTGACGACGACCTTGAGATACGTGATCGAGAAGGTGACGACGAGGTAGTAGAGGATGTTCTCGGCGAAGCGCAGGCCCATCGCTGTCACAACGCCGCGCGGATACCGCTTCAATACTTCGACGACGCCGTAGGACGCAGCCTTGATCGTTTCGGCTTCCTTCTTGGCCTGCTCGAAGATCGGTGCGTCGGTCACCTTGGTCCGGATGTAGTAGCCGACGAAGACGATGACAGCCGACGCCCAGAACGCGATGCGCCAACCCCAGCTGAGGAAGGCCGCGTCGGAAAGCGTGGTCGTCAACGTCAGCAGAATAACCGTCGCGAGGGAGTTGCCGACCGGCACCGCCGCCTGTGGCCAGCTCGCCCAGAAGCCACGACTTTCGTTGGGGCTGTGCTCGGCGACAAGCAGAATCGCGCCACCCCACTCGCCACCGACCGCGAAGCCTTGTAGGAAGCGCAGGACGACCAGCAGGGTCGGCGCCCAGTACCCGACCTGGTCGAATGTCGGTAGGCAGCCCATCAGAACGGTCACCGCGCCGACGAGCAAAATGCTGAACTGCAGCAACTTCTTTCGGCCGAGCTTGTCGCCGAAGTGGCCGAATACGATGCCACCCAGCGGCCTGGCCGCGAAGCCCACGGCGTAGGTGATGAACGCCGAAATGATCGCATCGAGGTCGTCGCCGGTGCTGGGGAACATGATCTTGTTGAAGACCAGTGTCGCCGCTGTGCCGTAGAGGAAGAACTCGTACCACTCGACGACTGTGCCCGCCATCGATGCTCCGACAACCCGGCGAAGACCGCCCCGATCGACCTGGTACGACACCTTGCGGCCCTCGACACTCATGACGTCCTCCTCGGAGCGCTTCGCAACCGTGTCAGGCTGTTCCAGCCTTCGCGTTCCAGCACTGTATCGACCTCTCGGGCTACCCAACATGGATCACCACTAACCTCGTCGAAGCCGCCGACAAGAAGACACGAAAAATCCCCAGGAAAGAATTCCTGGGGATAAGTCGAAGCTTGGGATAAACCCTGTGCGCGGTTGGAGAGTCTATAGACTCCCTAACCGCGCACGGGGCGTCAGTCCTTGAGCGAAGCCGGAGGCGTGAAGCGCTCGCCGTACTTGGCGGCGAGTTCCTCGGCGCGGGCGACGAATGCCGCCTGGCCACCGTTCGGGTAACCGACGATGAACTGGTGGACACCACCGGTCCAGGCCGGGAAACCGATACCGAAGATCGAGCCGATGTTGGCGTCGGCGGTGGTGGTCAGAACACCTTCGTCGAAGCACTTCTGCGTCTCGATCGCCTCGGCGAACAGCATCCGGTCGATCAGATCCTGGAACGGGACAGCCAGGTCGGGCGAGGTCTTGAAGTGCGACCGCAGACCCGGCCAGATGCCCGTGCGCTTGCCGGCATCGTCGTACTCGTAGAAGCCGGCCTTCTCGAGGCGACCCGGACGACCCTCGGCAACCATGTAGTCGACGACGTCCTGCGCGGCGTGGCGAGTGGCACCGAGCGTGGTGTCACCCTTCTCCGCTGCCTCGATCGTTTCCTTGGCGATCTTCTGCATGAGCTTCATGTTCAGCTCGTCCGCAAGCTGCAGCGGTGCAGCCGGGTAACCGGCCTGCAGACCGGCCTGCTCGATGGTCGCCGGCTCGATGCCCTCACCGAGGAACGCGATGGCCTCGTTGATGAAGGTGCCGATGACGCGCGAGGTGAAGAAGCCACGGCTGTCGTTGACGACGATCGGGGTCTTCTTGATCGCTAGCGTGTAATCGAACACGCGGGCCAGAGCCTCGTCAGAGGTCTTCTCGCCACGGATGATCTCGACCAGCGGCATCTTGTCGACCGGTGAGAAGAAGTGGATGCCGATGAAGTCGTCCTGACGCTTCACACCGTTTGCGAGACCGGTGATCGGCAGGGTCGACGTGTTCGAGCCGAGCAATGCGTCGGGATCGACGATGTCCTCGATCTCCTGGAAAACCTTGTGCTTGAGCTCGGTGTTCTCGAAGACGGCCTCGATGACGAAGTCGACTCCCTTGAAGTCCGCGGGGTCCGCGGACGGGGTGATCCGGTCGAGCAGCGCCTTCGACTTTTCTTCGGTGGTCTTGCCACGCGAGAGAGCCTTGGCCTCGATCTTCTCCGAGTAGTTCTTGCCGCGCTCGGCAGCCTCGATGGTGACGTCCTTGAGGACGACCTCGTAGCCCGCCTTCGCCGAGACGTAGGCAATACCCGCGCCCATCATGCCGGCGCCGAGGACGCCGATCTTCTTGATGTCCTTCTTCGCGACGCCGTCGGGGCGCGAACCACCGTTGTTGATCGACTGCAGGTCGAAGAAGAACGCCTGGATCATGTTCTTCGCAACCGGACCGGTCAGCAACGACACGAAGTAGCGGCTCTCGATCAGCGACGCGTTGTCGATGTCGACCTGCGAGCCCTCGACAGCTGCCGAGAGGATCGCGCGCGGCGCGGGCATGTTCGTGCCCTTGAGCTGCTTACGCAGGTTGGCCGGGAAGGCCGGGAGGTTCGCGGCGAACGCGGGCGACGACGGTGTGCCGCCGGGGATCTTGAAGCCCTTCTTGTCCCACGGCTGAACGCCACCCTCGGGGTTGGCCTTGATCCATGCCTTGGCGGCGGGAACCAATTCCTCGACCGAGCCGACCAGCTCGTTGACGAGGCCGATCTCCTTGGCCTTGGTCGGGTTGTTGCGCTGGCCCTGAAGCAGCACGCCCATGAGCGCACCCTGCAGACCGAGCATGCGAACGGTACGGATCACGCCACCGCCGGCGGGCAGCAAGCCGAGGCTGACCTCCGGGAGACCGATCTGGACACCGCGCACGTCAGCGGCGATGCGGTAATGGGTGGCCAGCGCGATCTCGAGGCCGCCTCCGAGTGCGGCACCGTTGATCGCAGCGACAACCGGCTTGCCCAGAGTCTCGAGGCGACGCAGCGCACCCTTGATCTCGGCGAGCTCGTCCATCAGCGCCTGGCCGTCTTCCGGCCCGACCGACATCATGTTCTTCAGGTCGCCACCCGCGAAGAAGGTCTTCTTCGCCGAGGTCAGGACCACACCGGTGATGTCGTCCTTCTCTGCTTCGAGCTTTTCGACGGTCGCCGTCATGGACTTCTTGTAGAGCTCGTTCATCGTGTTGGCGCCCTGGTTCGGGTCGTCCATCGTCAACGTGACGATGCCGTCCGAATCCTTTTCCCAACCGATCATGTTTGTTTCAGACACTGCAGTAAGTCTCCTGTTAATCCGGTCTCGGGTTTAGACGCGCTCGATGATGGTTGCGACGCCCATACCGCCGCCGATGCAGAGGGTGATGAGTGCGTAGCGGCCGTTGCGGCGCTCGAGCTCGTCGACCATGGTGCCGGTGATCATCGCGCCGGTGGCACCGAGCGGGTGGCCCATCGCGATTGCGCCGCCGTTGACGTTCAGCTTCTCGTCCGGGATGTTCAGGTCCTTCTGGAACTTCAGAACGACGGACGCGAAGGCCTCGTTGATCTCGACGAGGTCGATGTCGTCGAGGGTCAGGCCGGCCTGCTTGAGCGCCTTCTTGGCGGCCGGGGTCGGGCCGGTGAGCATAATCGTGGGATCTGCGCCGCTGGTAGCCGTCGCAACGATGCGCGCACGTGCGGTCAGACCGGAGGCCTTACCTGCGTCCTCGCTACCGACGAGCACGAGTGCGGAGCCGTCGACGATGCCCGAGCTGTTGCCACCGTGGTGAACGTGGTTGATCTTCTCGACTGCGTGGAACTTCTGCAGTGCGACGGCGTCGAAGCCGCCCATTTCACCGATGATGGCGAACGAGGGGTTGAGCTTCGCGAGGTCCTCGGACGTGGTGCCGGGACGCATGTGCTCGTCGTTGTCGAGAACGACCAGGCCGTTGATGTCACGGACGGGAACGATCGACTTGGCGAAGTAGCCGCCGGTGGTCGCCTTGGCAGCGAGGTCCTGCGAACGCACGGCGTAGGCATCGACGTCGTCGCGGGAGAAGCCTTCCATCGTCGCGATCAAGTCGGCGCTCACACCCTGCGGCACGAAGTAGGTGTCGTAGCTGGTCGCGGGGTCCATTGCCCACGCGCCGCCGTCACTGCCCATCGGCACACGCGACATCGACTCGATGCCACCCGCGATGACCAGGTCGTCGAAGCCGGAGCGAACCTTCTGTGCAGCCAGGTTGACAGCTTCCAGGCCCGAGGCGCAGAAGCGGTTGAGCTGGAAGCCGCCGACGGTGTCCGGCAGACCCGCTGCGAGAACCGCGGTGCGGGCAATGTCCGCGCCCTGGTCACCGACGGGCGCGACGCAGCCGAGGATGACATCGGAGATGCGGTCCTCGTCCAGATCCGGGAAACGCGAGCGGAGCTCGTTGATGAGCCCGACCACGAGATCGATCGGCTTTACCGAGTGCAGCGACCCGGTCTTCTTTCCACGCCCACGCGGGGTGCGGATCGCCTCATAGATGAACGCCTCTGTCGTCACTTTGACGCTGTCCTTTCAGTGTGCGCGCATGCTCTCGAGGCCTGCGCCGCTCATTCGTACTTTCGACCGCTCTGCTTTCATGCGCGCCGCCAAGCACGCTGCGAACCGATCGCCGGAGGCTATGCGGTTGCCTAGTCCTTCGGAACCATCTAACTCTGACATCCTTCTTCAGACGCCGTATAAACATACTCGCCCTGGCTGGCGAACACCTAGATGGCCTCCACCATAGAACGAAGACGGGAAATACCCCAAGATTGCCTGGTCACACCCCTTGATGAAATGCGAACCCGGGTTAACTTAGCGCCCCGGTTCACAGTCCCTGGCACAGCGGCGACTCAGCACCGTGCTGTGCGACACATCCGCCCCACTCGCCGAGCGAACCTGCGAGGTCCGGGATGAAACCGATCAGGGTCTGCGGCAAAAGCGGAACCGTCCCGATGATCGCGCCGATGACGTCGATGCCGAAGATCATGTGTCTATCCCTCGTTTTGTGGCTATTGCAGACAAAGTATGCGCCGTCGACACTCCGGCCTCGAGCTAATCCGGTGGATCAGCCGTCGAATGGTTTGGCGCCGAGCTCGCTTTTCAGCAACTGCATAGCGATCTCGTCCGGATCCCGCCGATCACCCTTCTCGACGGGTTGCGAGGACTCCGCGATCATCTCCGCTTCGTCCTCGGGGGTCATCACATACGGGTCCGGCGGAGGCTCCGAATCATCGGGAAAGTCGGGCGCCGGGGGCGGCGGAATGTCGTCAGCGGGCGGTGCCGTGGCCCGTCCGGTCGGCCGATTCACGCCAGTGTCGGCAGGTTGCTGAGTCTGGCCCGGTGGCGCGGTCGCAGGTCCGGATCCGGCAGCGCCGCCACGACTCGGACGGGAGAACCGCGGTGCACCATCGGCAGGTTTCGCTCGTTGTGGTTGTTGCGCGGTCCTTTTCGCAGTCTTGCCGGCCGCAGCCGCTGCGCCCGTGACACAGCGGAAGTCGATGTCCGGGCCCAGCACATCACGAAGCGCACTGCGGACCACGTCGGCGTTGCGGGGTTCCATCAAGCGATTCGCCAGCGGCGCAGACTCGTGCGACAAGATCACGACATTGCCTTGCACATCAGCGATGACAGCGCCTGAGAGCATCACCTCGACCGTCTTGCTCCGCTCGCGAACACGCTCCCCGACCTTCGGCCACACGGCCTTGATCTTGTCGACCCCACCCTCGGGGCTCGAGACCTGGGCTGCGGCCGGGATCGGCGGTGCCTCGACGGGCGGAGCCGGTTGCGCGGGTTCGGGACGCTGGAACTCCGGACGTGTCTGTTCAGGGGGCGCAGGTTCGGGACGTTGCGGTTCGAGATGTTGCGGTTCGGGACGTTGCGGTTCGGGACGCTGCGGTTCGGGACGCGGCGGTTCCGAGCGTGGCAGTTCTGGGCGTGCGGGCTGCGCCTGTTCGGCAACTTCGGCGCTTTTGCGGCGCACGACCGGCGGCGCCGCGGGCTGCTGTTCGGCGGCAATCCCGCCACCTACCTGACCGCTGTCGAGTCGATGTTCCAGCCGCTCCAGGCGCTGGAGAGCTGCTGCTTCGGCATCGAACGCCGCTGGCAGCAACATTCGTGCACAGATAACTTCGAGCAGCAGTCGAGGCGCGGTCGCACCACGCATCTCGCCCAGCCCGGCGTGCAGCAGCTCGCCGTACCGGGTCAGCGTTGCCGGACCGAAACGTTGCGCTTCGGCGGCCATGCGCTCGAGCACGTCCTGTGGGGCGTCCACTAGGCCGCGCTCGCCCGCGTCAGGTACCGCGCGCAGCAGGATCAGGTCGCGCAGGCGTTCCAGGAGGTCCGTAGCGAAGCGGCGCGGATCGTGCCCTGACTCCATGACCTTGTCGATAACACCGAAAAGTCCGGCTCCGTCGCTGTCGGCGAGGGCGTCGACGGCTTCCTCGATCAGCGCGACGTCCGTCACTCCGAGCAAGGCGAGGGCACGCCCGTAGGTGACGCCGCCAGTGTCGGCACCGGCCATGAGCTGGTCCAACACGCTCAGCGAGTCGCGCGGCGACCCGCCACCGGCCCGGATCACCAGCGAGAACACGGCGTCGTCGACGGTCACATCTTCTTGGACACAGATGCGCTGCAACAAGCCGCGCATGACGTTCGGTGGCAACAACCGGAAGGGGTAGTGGTGGGTCCGCGAGCGAATGGTCGGCAGGACCTTCTCGGGTTCGGTCGTCGCAAAGATGAAGATCAGGTGCTCAGGCGGTTCCTCGACGATCTTCAGCAGAGCATTGAAGCCCTGCGGCGAGACCATGTGCGCCTCGTCGACGATGAACACTCGGTAGCGCGACTCGGCGGGCGAATAGAACGCACGATCACGCAACTCGCGGGTGTCGTCGACGCCGCCGTGGCTCGCCGCGTCGAGCTCGATCACGTCGAGATTTCCCGGACCGCCGGGCGCGAGGGCCACACACGATGGACAGACCCCGCACGGCGTCGACGTCGGGCCCTCGACACAGTTCAGCGACCGCGCAAGGATGCGTGCCGAAGACGTCTTGCCACAGCCACGCGGGCCGGAGAACAGATACGCGTGGTTGATGCGGCCGGCATCGAGGGCCGTCCCGAGTGGGCCGGTGACATGCTCCTGCCCCACCACTTCAGCGAAGGACGCCGGGCGATATTTCCGGTACAGGGCCACGCCGCAGAGGGTACCGGCGACCTGTGACATGTGGGGAGGCTGTCCCGGTTGCCGACCGGCGTGGGCGCAGGTTGCGCGCCGAGCAGGCCGTTGTTGCGGTCCCTTCTCGCGCGATGTTCGGGCAACAGCCTTGTCGGTACGCGACCTGCGAACTCGCCACAACCTTGTCGGTCCTCGGCGGTAGCGTCGTCGACGTGACCTACTCGGGAATCGATGTACTTGTCCGCCTTGACGATCCGCAAGCTGCCGAGTTTCGTGAAGTGGAGGTGCCGGAGCCCCGCGACGGCGAAGCTCTGCTCCGCGTGCAGCGCTTCGCACTCACCGCGAACAACGTCACTTACGCCGCGGCTGGATACGAGCTCGGGTACTGGAAGTTCTTCCCGGGTCCGGAAGGCTGGGGACGTGTACCGGTGTGGGGATTTGCCGAGGTCGTGGCGTCGGCGAGCGATTCCGCAGCGGTCGGTGATCGGCTCTACGGCTACTGGCCGATGTCGACCTTCGCGACGATCGCGCCAACCGGTCGGCGTGGCTCACGGCTCATCGATACGACCGAACACCGGCGCGACCTTCCCGCCCTCTACAACGCCTACCTCCCCGCGGGCACCGAGAACGCGCAGCGCGAGGAAGTCGAGTGCCTGCTGCGGCCGCTGTTCGGCACCGCCTGGCTGATCGCCGACGCACTCGCGCACGAGGGGTATCGCGGAGCGTCGAGCGTGCTCATCTCTAGCGCCTCGGCGAAGACCGCGGCAGCCACCGCATGGTGTCTCAGCACACTCCCCGACCGACCTCGGATCATCGGCCTGACGTCGAGCCGAAACGCGGAATATGTTGCTGGACTGGATGGCTACGACGAGGTGCTCACATACGACGACTTTGCGACAGCACCGGTCGCGACGCCCGTGACATTTGTGGACATCGCGGGAAGTGCGGCGATCCGCCGATCGGTCCACGAACGATTCGGCCCGGAACTGGTGTGGTCGATGATCGTCGGCGCGACGCACTGGCAAGATCCGGCAGGTTTCACAGGCCAGGCCGACCTCCCCGGGCCAACGCCCGAGATGTTCTTCGCACCGTCCCAACTCGAACTCCGGACCCGCGAACTCGGTAAACAAGCCCTCTTCGAGGCCATGGGTTCGGCGCAAACGGCGTTCATCGAAGTGTTTGCGGAATCCGCCCAACTGGTCCGCGTCACCTCTCCGGCGGCAGTCGTCGACGCCTGGACCGGCCTGGCGGGAGGGACCAGCCTCGGCGCGGCGAGCATCGTCGCGGCCTGGTGATCAGCGGGCCGGAAGCCGGTCGTACCAGAGCAGGTCGACGATCGAGCCGTCACCGATCGTGTCTCCCCTGCGCTCGCGGCCCATCGATGCAAAGCCGGTGCGCTCGATGACCTTCCGGGACGCGTGGTTGCCATCGGCATGCGCGACGACGAGCCGCCGCAACCCGAGGCCGCCATGCGTGATCGGCGCGAAGGCATGTCCGACGAGCAACGAAACCGCTTCGGACGCAACGCTCTTCCCACGGGCCGCAGGATGTACCCAGTAGCCGACCTCGGCACCTCCATCCCGCGCACCGAAGTTCATGAGCGAGAACGAGCCGAGCGCCGGACCGCCTGCGGGCACTGCGGCGGCCCAATGGACGGCCGTTCCCGACGCAGCGTGTTCGCGTCGGCGATGGAGAAAGTTCGCAGCGTGCTCGCGCGTGTACGGCCTCGGCAGACCGTTGAGCCAGTGCTGCGACAACGGATCGCCGCACGCCTCCGCCACTGCGTCCACGTCCGAATCTTCGAACGGTCGCAACATGATTCGCTGACCCTCGAGCACCGGCACGTCGAACCACACAGAATTCGGCGCCATCGGTTCACCGGCACACAACGTTGCGGTCCAGGCGTCACGACGTTCGCCGCTCTTCACAAGGTCGCCCCGCGAAGTGCCCTCGAACGTGAACCCCGTGGCCCAGGCGACCCGGCGCGAAGCCCAGTTGCCAACCATTGCTTTCCACCCGAGGTGAGTCACGCCGAGGCCCGCCGGATCGAACGCATACTCGGCGACCAGCCGCACCGCCCGAGACATCAGCCCGGCTCCGCGTGCCTCCCGGCCCAGCCAGAATCCGACCTCGGCCTTCCCGTTGCCCGGTCGCAGCCCGATGACTCCAGCCATCCGGCGATCGACCGGATCCCTTATCGCCCAGATCAACTCGCGCCCAGATGCCCATAGTTCCGGCGCGATTTGCGTGACGAACTCGACTGCATGAGTCCGCGTGTACGGCGGATCGATGGCTGTGATCCATCGCAGTATTTCGGGGTCCTGGCAGAGTTCGGTGATGCGGTCGACGTCGTCGATCGTCGGCACAGCCAGGATGAAGCCCGGACCACGCAGTTCGAACGGCAGCATTGGTTCCTCTCCTCAGCGACGCCGCGACAACGCCACACCGCACAGACAGATCACACCGCCGACTATCGCCAGTAATGGCGGGACGTCGCCGAGCAGCACCCACGCCAGTAGTCCGACGATGGGCGGCGACAAATATGTCGTCACGCCGAGCCGCCCCGCGTTCGTTCGCGCGAGGGCATAGGCCCAGGTACCGAACGCCAAGGCCGTCGGCACCGCGCCGAGATAGACCAGCGCCCCGACCTCACCGCCGGTCGCGTTGCCCAGCTGGTCGACGAGGTCGGGTGTCGCCGGCAGGCAGGCGACAGCGCCGATCGTGCAGGCGATCCACGTCACTTGCAATGCGGGCAACCGACCCAGCACAGGCTTCTGGGCAAGCACTCCGATTGCGTAGGTCAGCGCCGCGACAAGGCAGAGCAGCACGCCCCAGACGTCGGCCTGCGGGCTCTGGGAGGTCGACAGGCCGATCGTCGCGGCACCCGCGAAGGCAACGCCCACTCCGATGACCAGCCATTTCGGAAAGCCTTCGCCGAGAAACAGGCCCGCGAACACCGCGATGAGTATCGGTCCGATGTTGACCAGCATGGCTGCTGTTCCGGCGTCGATCCGCTGCTCACCGGCATTGAGCGCGATGTTGTACACGCCGAACCACGCCAGCCCGCACAGGACCAGCAACCGCCATTCGCGGGCGGTCGGTGCCACCCACCGACCTCGCCACAGCAAGGCGGCGCCCAGCAGTGCGCTGCCGACCAGTAGACGGCCGAGCGACAGGGCAACCGCGTCGAAAGCACCTGCCAGCCACCGAATCGCCACGAACGCCGAAGCCCACGCGACGACCGTCGTAGAAATCGCTGCCAGCGCGCGCCAATCCTGTCGGACTGCAGGAGAAACGACGGCAGTCATCGCCGCTGCCGGGCATTCGGGCGAAACTGAAGCAAAACCCCCGGATTCCGGGGCAAATCCTTCACCCATGGGGTGCGGAAGACAGCCAACCGATCCCGCCATCCACGCTCACTCGGCGGATCGGACATGAGACTCCCCCTCGGCCGCGGTCTGTGAATCGACCGATTTCGACGACCAAGCCAGCCTACGGTCACGCACCGACGGATCCCCAGCGGTTTTCGGCCGTCACGCTCGCGGGCTGAGGCTTCGGTAACCCGCGTGCAACCCGTCCGCACACGGGCCATATTCTCGTCCGAGCTTTCGCCGAAGAAGGAGACCGACGTGCAGATCGATCCAGCCGCGACAGCTTGGCTGCTCGCAAGCACCGCACTCGTGTTGTTGATGACGCCCGGTCTCGCAATTTTCTACGGCGGCATGGTGCGCTCGACGGGCGTGCTCAACATGATCATGATGAGCTTTATCTCGATCCCGCTGGTCACGGTTGCGTGGTTGCTCGCCGGTTACACCCTTGCGTTCAGCGACGACGCCGGCGGCGGTCTGATCGGCAACCTCGATCACTTCGGACTGTCGGGAATCGACCCGACAACGGTCCGGTCCAACGTCCCCGAGCTCCTGTTCGCAACCTTCCAGCTCACCTTCGCGATCATCACCGCCGCACTCATCAGTGGCGCCATCGCCGACCGGGCGAAGTTCTCGTCGTGGATGGTCTTCGTACCCGTCTGGACCCTCCTTGTGTACGCACCTGTGGCCCACTGGGTTTGGGGTCCGGACGGCTGGCTCGCGAAGTTCGGCACCATCGACTACGCGGGTGGTCTGGTCGTCGAAATCGTTTCCGGATCGTCTGCGCTGGCGCTTGCCCTTGTGCTCGGCCCCCGCATCGGCTTCAAGTCCGAGGCGATGCGACCCCACAACCTGCCATTCGTTCTGCTCGGTGTCGGCCTGCTCTGGTTCGGCTGGTTCGGCTTCAACGCAGGCTCGGCGCTGACTGCTGACGGTAAGGCTGCGGTCGTCTTCCTCAACACCCTCGTCGCCGGTTGCCTCGGCATGCTCGGCTGGCTCGCGGTCGAGCAAATTCGCGACGGCCGGCCGACCACGTTCGGTGCCGCGTCCGGCGTCGTCGCAGGTCTGGTCGCCATTACGCCCTCGTGCGGTTACGTTTCCCCGGTCGGCGCCCTGATCGTCGGCGCGACTGCAGGCGTCGTCTGCTCGTTCGCCGTCGGCTGGAAATTCAAAGCAGGCTACGACGACTCGCTCGATGTCGTCGGTGTCCACTTCGTCGGCGGCGTCGTCGGCACGTTCCTGATCGGCCTGCTCGCCGCGGAAGTTGTCTCTGGCGGTCCCGAGGGCCTCTTCTTCGGCGGCGGACTCACTCAGTTGGGCAAGCAGACTCTGGCCATTCCGGTCGTCGCACTGTTCGCTTTCGCCGTCTCGTTCGCGATCGGAAAGATCATCGACACGACGATCGGATTCCGGATCACGGCGGAAGACGAGACCGGCGGAATCGACTTCGCGCAGCACGCAGAAACCGCGTACTCGGAGGGTGTGCACGGCCAGCAGCACAAGCGACCCGGCACCAAATAGTTCGCTACGCCGATCGGTCGGCGCACGCTACGCTATCGCGGCTGGGTTCGCGTCACCAAGCCGGAAGCTGGGGGATCGTCAATGCTCGATCGTGCAGCGCGGTTGGCGATCAACCGTCCTCGCACGGTGTTGGCGGGAGCGTTGCTGGCGACAATTCTGGCCATCCTGTTCGGCTGGTCGGCGGCGTCACATCTGAAGTCCGGTGGGTTCGTCGCACCGGATTCGGAATCGACGATCGCCTCGGACCTCCTCGCGGCCGACTTCCACACCGGCGAACCGAACCTCGTTCTGTTGATCACCGATCCCGTCAGCGCCGACAGCACCGCTGCACGGGCAGTCGGCGCTCACGTCGTCGAAGAATTGCGCAAGGAACCCGATGTCAGCGCGATCGAGTCGTACTGGGATCTTCCGCCGGGCTCTCCTCGCGACGTCGCGGCGACGCTGCTGAGCACGGACGGTAAGAACGCGATCATCACCGCGCGGGTCGCGGGCGACGACACCGATGCGCCTGTCCGCGCGGAGCGGGTCGCCGAGAAGATCACCGGCACGTTCGACGACGTGACGGTGCGAGCCGGCGGATTCACCATCAGCTTCAACGAGATGAATCAGCAGATCACAAAGGATCTCGCGATCGCGGAAGCCATCGCGATCCCGCTGACGTTGCTCTTGTTGATCTGGGTGTTCGGCAGTGTCGTGGCCGCGGTACTTCCCGTGCTCGTCGGCCTGTTCGCAATTGTCTCGACCCTCGCGATACTGCGCGCGCTGACGCTGGTCACGGACGTATCGATCTTCTCGCTGAACATGACCTCGGCACTCGGCCTGGCGTTGGCGATCGATTACAGCCTCTTCATCGTGAGCCGCTACCGCGAGGAACTCGATCGTGGTCTCACGCCGGAAGCTGCCGTGATCCGCGCGGTCCAGACGGCGGGCCGCACCGTGTTGTTCTCGGCGCTGACGGTCGCTCTGTCGCTCGCGGCGATGGCCGTCTTCCCGCAGTACTTCCTCAAGTCGTTCGCTTACGCCGGTCTCGCTGTGGTTTGCGCCGCGGCCATCGCCTCGATTCTCGTACTGCCCGCAGCCCTGATCTTGCTCGGCAACAAGGTCAATGCGTGGGACATTCGAGTCTGGCTGCGTCGGCTGTTCAAGCGTGAGGCGCCGCTGCCGCAGGCGCCCGAGGACACTCTCTGGTATCGCTTCGCCGTTGTTGTCATGCGGCGTGCACCGCTCGTTCTGGTCGCAGTCGTCATATTTCTGCTGTTCCTCGGCGCGCCGTTCCTCAATGCGAATTTCGGCTCACCCGACGATCGCGTCAACGCGTCCAACGCAGCGAGCCGGCAGGTCGGCGACATTCTGCGGTCCGAATTCGACCAGGACGTGTCTGCGACAGCAGTTGCGATCCTGCCTGGTTACGACGGTGACGCGGCAGGTCTTGCGGACTATGCCGAGCGGTTGGTGCAGGTGCCCGGCGTGACGCAGGTTGCCTCGGCCGCAGGGGTGTACTTCCCCGACGGACGAATTTTCCCGGCGCCCCCGGGCCTCATCGGCCCGCAGGGGACCTTTCTCAGCATCGGCACGTCAATCGACCCGTTCTCCGCACGGGGCGCCACCCAGATCGACACGTTGCGCGCCGTCGAAAGTCCAGCGCCTGCACTGTTCACCGGGGCCGCGGCGATCAACGAAGACGCGCTCGATGCGCTCGGCGCCAAACTCCCACTGGCGTTTGCGCTGCTGGGAATTGCCACCCTGATTTTGCTCTTCCTCTTCACGGGCAGCGTCGTGCTTCCGGTCAAGGCCCTCATCTTGAACATGCTCTCGCTCTCGGCTGCGTTCGGCGCGATGGTGTGGATCTTCCAGGAAGGCCACTTCTCGGAGACGCTCGACTTCACGGCAACCGGGTTCCTGATCCCGACGATGCCGATCCTGATGTTCTGTCTGGCATTCGGAATGTCCATGGACTACGAGGTATTTCTGCTTTCCCGAATTCGGGAGGAATGGCTGCGCTCCGGCAAGACGACCGCTGACAACACTCGCGCCGTCGCACTCGGACTCGGGCGCACCGGCCGAATAATCACCGCGGCGGCGGCCTTGATGGCCATCGTCTTCTCAGCGATGGTGACGTCCAAAATCTCGTTCGTACAGCTGTGCGGCCTCGGCATGACCCTTACCGTCCTCGCCGACGCGACGCTCATCCGCGGCATCCTTGTGCCTGCGCTCATGCAGTTGCTCGGCCGCTTCAACTGGTGGGCCCCCAAGCCCCTCGTCGCCTTGCACAAGCGAATCGGTTTGGAGGAGAGCGAGGAATCACCGGCGCACCCGGTGGGTTTCGTCGACGCTCGGCATAGATTGACCACGTGACTCCGACCGCCTTCTACCTACCCGATCCGACCGACCCGTCTCGGTTCGAATCGACCGACATCACGCGCGGCCCATGGTCGCCCGATGCACAGCACGGCGGTCCCCCTTCCGCGCTGCTCGGGCACGTCATCGAGCGTTGCGAACCGCGTGAAGGCTTCCAGATCGGCCGCGTCGCAGTCGAAATCCTCGGACCCGTACCGATTGCGCCGCTGACCGTCACAGCACAGGTCACACGGCCTGGGCGCAGCGTCGAACTGATCGAAGCAAAGATCACCGCAGCGGGTGTGCCGGTGCTGAAGGCGAATGCCTGGCGAATCAAACGCGCCGAACCAACGCTGGAATTGGACGAATCGGTTCTCCCCCGCGGCAATCGGCCGGGGCCGGAGCACTCCGTGGCGGTCAGTTCGTTCCCGTCGGTCCAGCCGGTCGGGTTTCACACGGCGATCGAATACCGTTTCATCACTGGCTCTTTCGTCGATCCGGGGCCGGCGGTCTGCTGGATTCGGCTGAAGTACCCGATCGTGGCAGGTACCGACCCGAGCCCGTTGGAACGAACTCTCGCTGCCGCGGATTCGGGCAACGGCGTCAGCGCGACGCTCGACTGGTCGCGCTACCTGTTCATCAACACTGATCTGACGGTCACCCTGCACCGCCAACCAATCGGCGAGTGGGTGTGCCTCGATGCCGCCACCTATCCGCAGCCACACGGCCTCGGCTTGGCCGAGTCAGCGCTCTTCGACGAGCAGGGACCGCTCGGCAGGTCGACGCAAACCTTGCTCGTAGGACGACGTTAGGCGCTGCTCGCTTTTGCCGCAGCCTTCGCTTGCTTCTTGAATTCCCTTACCTGCATGAGGGATTCGGCATCGACGACGTCGGCAACCGATCGCCGCGAGCCTTCGTCGCCATAGCTGCCCGCCGCGTCGCGCCAACCCGCGAGCGGCACACCGAGTTGCTTGCCGAGCAGTGCCAGGAAGATGCGCGCCTTCTGGTCGCCGAAGCCCGGCAACGACTTCAGGCGCTTCAGTACCTCTGCCCCGGTCGGGTCGCCGTCGGTCCACAACCCGGCGGCGTTGCCGTCGTACTTCTCGATCAGGTACGCGCACACAGCCTGGATCCGGCCAGCCATCGAACCCGGATAGCGGTGGATCGCGGGCGGTGTCGAGCAGAGCGCCTTGAACTCGTCCGGATCTGCCTCTGCGATGCGGTAGACGTCGAAGCCACCCATCCGGTCGGCGATCTTCTTCGGCCCGCCGAATGCCGCTTCCATCGGGTACTGCTGATCCAGCAGCATGCCTGTGAGCAGGGCAGCCGGGTTCTCGGCAAGAAGCTTGTCGGCCTCGGCGTCTTGCGCGAGACACAGTGTGCCGGTCATCGTCCCTCCGCATCGAAAATGGTCACTCGGACAGTGAACTCGATCCTCCCATGAGACGTATCTTGACGACATGACCGAGCCATCTTCTCCGCTCTCGTTCCGCTCTGATGAGATCGACGAGGCCGCCCTCGATCAACTCGTCATGGTCCTGGACCTGCAGGCAGCACTGCCCGGTATCCAGCGCCTGCGTGCGTGGGCGCAGGCAGCCCTGGCGGCTGCGCCGGGCGAGCACGCGCTCGATGTGGGGTCGGGAACGGGCAGCGAGGTGGCAGCTTTCGCAGCCGCCGTCGGGCCATCCGGAGATGCGGTCGGCGTGGATCCCAACCCTGGCATGCGGCTGGTCGCCGAGCGGCGCGCAGCGGAATCGGGGGCGGCGGCGCGTTATGTCGAAGGTGACGCCTATGCCTTACCGTTCGACGACGGCACGTTCGACGTGGTTCGCAGCGAACGGGTGCTCCAGCACCTGGTCGATCCGGAGCGGGCGATCGCCGAGATCGTCCGGGTGGTGAAGCCCGGCGGCCGCGTGATGCTGATCGACTCGGACTGGGCGACGTCGATCGTGCACCCGGGCGACCCCGAGGTCATCGCAGCGATCGCAGACGTGATGCTTTCGCGCACCGCGAATCCGTTCTCCGGACGCAAGTTGGCCGGGCAGTTGCGTGTCGCTGGGATGGTCGTCGACGACATCGGCTCGCAGGCTCTCCTGCAACCACCGGAGTTCGCCGCTGGACCTCTGATCCAGATGATTGCGGGAGAGGCCATCACGCGGGGAGCAATCACGGCGGAGCAACGCGACCGACTAGTCGCCGATCTCTCCGAAGCCGGCGAACGCGGGACGTTTCACAGCTCGGTGACGATGTTCGCGGTGCTTGCCCACAAGCCTCAGTCGGCCCTCTAGTCGGCTAGCAGCTTCTCCGTCGCGGCGAGCAGGACACACGTCGCGACGGCGTCCATCGCCTTCTCGAGCTCAGCGGGTGGCGGCAGCGTCGGGGCAAGACGAATGTTCTTGTCGTCCGGGTCTTTTCCGTACGGAAATGCTGCGCCCGCGGGTGTGAGAGCTACGCCGGCATCCTTCGCGAGCTTCACGACGCGCGTGGCGGTGCCATCGAGGACATCGAGGCTGATGAAGTAACCGCCCTTCGGCTCGGTCCAGGAAGCCACCTTGGACGAGCCGAGTCGATCCTCGAGAATCCGGCGGACGAGTGCGAACTTCGGCGCGATGATCTCGCGATGCTTGGCCATGTGTTCGCGGACGCCTGCTGCGTCCTTGAAGAAACGCACGTGGCGAAGTTGGTTGAGCTTGTCCGGACCGATGCTCTTCTTGCCGGCGTGCTTCAGGTACCACTTCAGGTTCGCATCGGAGCCGCCGATGAAGCTCACGCCCGAGCCGGCGAAAGTGATCTTCGACGTCGATGCGAAGACCAGCGGCCGGTTCGGATTTCCGGCAGCAGCCGCCATGCCGAGAACATCATGGGCCGGTGCGACGTCTTCGACGAGCGGGTGGACCGCGTACGCGTTGTCCCAGTAGATCCGGAAATCAGGCGCCGCGGTCGGCATCGACACCAGCGCTTCGGTGACTTCTGCGGAGTAGATCGCGCCGGTCGGGTTCGAGTACGTCGGAACTGCCCAGATCCCCTTGATGAGCGGATCGTTGGCGACAAGTTCGGCGATTGCATGAACGTCCGGACCGTCGTCGTTCATCGGAATCGCGATCATTTCGAAGCCGAACGCTTCGGTGATTGCGAAGTGCCGGTCGTAGCCGGGGCTCGGACAGAGGAACTTGCGACCAGGCTCGGCCACCCACGGCTGCGGCGAATCCACGGTGCCGTGCATCAGCGAGAAGACGACGGTGTCGTGCATCAGCTCCAAGCTCGCATTGTTCGCGGCCAGAAGGTTCGCAACGGGGATGCCGAGAATCTCACCGAAGATCGCACGCAATTCCGGCAGTCCGTTGAGGCCGCCGTAGTTGCGGCAGTCGGTTCCGTCGGCGGCCTTGAAGTCTTCCGCGCCGGGCAATGTGAGAAGCCCGGCCGAGAGGTCGAGTTGCGCCGCCGACGGCTTCCCACGGGTGAGGTCGAGCGCGAGTTTCTGCGCAGCGAGCTGCTCGTAGTTCGCGGTCTGGCGAGCGTGTTCAGCCGCCAGCTCATCACGACTCATCAATCCGAACTGTGTCTGCGCGGGCATGCTCCGAGACCTTTCAATGGCAATCTGCGGCGGGTCGACACGCCACGTTACCTGGGTCCGTGCTTGGAGATCGCAGCGAATTTAAGGGGACCCCGCGCACCCGGCAGAGCCCGTTGACCCTTGCTGCCTTCCGGCCCTGGGGGAGTTCACAGGATGCGCGCCGCGCGGGATCCGTCAGCAAGTGTAGCGGCGGATGCCGACACGGTTGCGCATGGGTGGTGGTCGGCGCGATTCTTTGGCAGCGCGGGTCGTCAAGTAGAACCCGCTGAGATTCGCCCCGCCGGCCACGACGCAAACAGCAGAGCGGCCACAGGCCACCAGGCGAATCCGGACCACACCCGAACGTGAAGTGGACTCCCCCGAGATTCGCCCCGCCGGCCACGGCGCAACAGCAGAGCGGCCACAGGCCACCAGGCGAATCCGGACCACACCCGAACGTGAAATGGACTCCCCCGAGATTCGCCCCGCCGGCCACGGCGCAACAGCAGAGCGGCCATAGGCCACTAGGCGAATCCGGACCACACCCGAACGTGAAGTAGACTCCCCCACGGAGGATTCGCCTAGTGGCCTATGGCGCTCGCCTGGAACGCGGGTTGGGTTAACGCCCTCAGGGGTTCAAATCCCCTATCCTCCGCCACACGATCAAGCCCCCGACCTGCTTGCCTTGGTCGGGGGCTCGACTCGTCCCGGGGCTAGTGCTCGCCCGGCTATCAGCGACAACTGGTCGGGCGGGGTTGCGTCGCAACCCGGGGTCGGCGTCGTGACGCGTTCGCAGGCCGAACAGGCGGATGGCCGAACATCGCCCGACAACCCCCCACCACAAGCACCTGCTCACCGCCACCACCGCGGTTCGCAGGCCGAACAGGCGGATGGCTCAACATCGCCCGACAACCCCCCACCACAAGCACCTGCCCACCGCCACCACCACGGATTCGCATACCGAACAGGCCGTTGGCTCAACATCGCCCGACAACCCCCACCACAAGCACCTGCCCACCGCCACCACCACGGATTCGCATACCGAACAGGCCGTTGGCTCAACATCGCCCGACAACCCCCCACGACAAGCACCTGCTCACCGCCACCACCACGCGTTCGCAGGCCGAACAGGCCGTTGGCTCAACATCGCCCGACAACCCCCCACGACAAGCACCTGCTCACCGCCACCACCGTGCGTTCGCAGGCCGAACAGGCCGTTGGCTCAACATCGCCCGACAACCCCCCACGACAAGCACCTGCTCGGCGCCACCACCACGGATCCGCATGCACACCCAAGCCTGCTCGGCGCCTAGTCGACGGGGTGCAAGATGGTCGGTAGGGAAAGGAGACCCATGACTGCCATCGCGGTGACCGGCGTGACCGGTCGACTCGGTTCGCTCGTGGCTCGGCGACTCGCGGATTCCGGCGCAACCCTTCGCCTGGTTGCCCGCGACCCGTCGCGGGTCCAACCCATTGGCGACGCGGTTGTTGCCGCCGCGACCTACGACGACGCCGCCGCGTTCGAAGCCGCAGTGTCGGGCGCGTCGACGCTCCTTCTCGTTTCGGCGACGGAAAGCGACACTCGCGTCGCCGACCACATCACTGCCATCGATGCGGCAATCGCCGCAGGCGTCGAGCGCATTGTGTACATCTCTTTCCAGGGCGCAGCGCCGGATGCGACGTTCACTTTCGCGCGCGATCACTGGCACACCGAGCAACACCTGAAGAGCACCGGCATCGCGCACACGATCCTGCGCGACAACAATTACCTCGCCTACGTGCCGGCGTTGGTCGATCGTGCGGACGGGGTCATTCGCGGACCCGCCGGCGAGGGCAGGTTCGCTCCCGTCTCGCACGAGGACATCGCGGACGTTGCGGCAGCCGTGCTGTCCAATGACGAACTGCTGGCCAACGAGACGCGGGATATCACTGGGCCACAAGCACTTTCGCTCAACGACGTCGCGCGGACCCTAACCGCCCGAACCGGCCGCACCATCACCTACGAACCCCAAACCCGAGACGAAGCGTTCGCAAGCCGGGCACACTACGGCGCACCGCAGTGGATGGTCGAGGGCTGGGTCAGCTCGTACGAGGCCATCGCCACGGGGGAACTCGGCACAGTCTCGGACACCGTCGAAACAGTGACCGGCCACCCACCTACGTCCCTCGAGCAATACCTCGACGCGCAACCCGAGGCACTCGCCGGACTGTTCGCGCACGCCGAGGCAGCAGACGCCGCAATCGAGAAACCGTCGCGCTGGCGCAAACAACTCACCGACCACCTCGGCCATCGCATCGATACGACGTCGGGACCGACGACGTCTACCTTCCGTTTCGGCGACGGCTTCGCACTGGCGACCGACACCGAAGCCGGACTACGGCTCGAAGCCGAAGCCGCCACGGGCGATCGACTAGCTCAGATCCAGGACGTCGTCAGCAGGCACTTGGAACGATTTGCCCACCGTCACGAGATCTCGATCAGTTGGGGTCCTTCGCCTTCTCGCTGACCGCCTTGCCTGCCGCTTTCGCCCTTCCGAACAAGGACGACGCAAGACCGCCTGCCACACCGGCAGCATTGCTCACTGCCTCCGCGACCGACTTTCCGGTAAGCGACTTGATCGGTTGCACACCGTCCCCGAGTACTCCCATCGAGATCTGCACGACTCCCTCTGCTGCACCTTTCACCGCGGCAGAGGCGTGAATCGCTGTGTCGTCGAATGCCTTTGCAGCAGCATCGTCCTTCGCATACTGCGCCAGAAGGGCTTTCGCAAACCAGAGCGGGCTGTCGGTGTTCTGATGCTCCGACGCCTTCTCGGCGGCTGCCTGCATGAGGCGCGCCGGAATGGTGAATTCGACCGGCACGCCTTCTTTCTCGGCTCGATCGTGAATACCGCTGAGGATCGCGAAGCTCGTGCCCCACTCGTTGGTCAGCTCACCGGCTCTCAGCACCGAGGGCAAGATGTTGTCCAGCGGCAGGAACGCCGCGCGCTCGGAGAGTTGCTGGACCAGCGGCGACGGGACGTTGTCGGTGAGCCGTAGCAGCTGATTCCAGAGGTTCTGCTGTTCATCTGGCTCCAGCGCGGTACCGAGTAGGTCGTCGTCATCGGCGCTCTCGTTGATGATTCCCAACGTCTGCGCGCGAGCTTCGAGCGGCATCCCGGCCGCTACACCGAGCATCTCGGGGAGGACTCCGCTTTCGCTCGCATCCACCAGCGCGGAGCGCATCTCGTCGGGGTCGAAATCGGCAGCTACGGCCGAAACGCGATCCTGCTGCGCCTTCGGCAGCAGCGGAACGAGTGCCAGGAGGTCTGGCAATCGGCCTGCGGCAAGGACGCTCCTGACCGCCGAATCGAATCTGGCCGGATCGAGCGAACCGATCTCTGCGGCGAACGTATCCCGCACAGCGTCGGGCACTCGGGAAATCAGCGGCAGCGCCGAGGCAAACGCATCGCTCGCCACAACCTTCGCGACTACCGCGCGATCCTGCAGCGCCTGCGCCTGAGCGAGGACGTCCAGGCCCGCGGTCGTCAAGTTGGGCACCAGCGCAAGCAGCGCGGACCATTGATCCATGCGAACAGCAGTGTCCACAAGAGAGTTCATGACGTCGGCGCTTTCGAACGCCTTCGTCTGGGCGAACCGGACGAGATTCGGCGGTGTCATCGACGCGGTCGTCGGCAAGAGCATGTCGAACTGACTCGACGCGTGTACCGCGCGCACGAGCCCGTCGAGAACTGAATCGCTCTGCTGGGCAGCAATATTGGCCAGCCGCCCACGAAGGTCGAGATTGACCTCGTTGAGTAGCTCGATTGCGATGTCGAGTAGGTCGGCTTCCTTGGCGGTCTGCAGGATTCGCGCGATCCGGGCGTCGTCGATCAGCGGCATGATGACGTCGAACTGCGCCTTGTTCTCGGCAACTTCGGCGATCTTGAGCAGCGAGACGTCGTCGATGTAGGGCAGCAGACCCTGCAGTTGGTCGGCTGTCACGTAATCGATGAGCTGGCCGAGGGACACGTACTCCTTCGCGCCGAGCAGGATCGGCGCCAGTTTCCGGGCGACCTCGACCGGCACCTTCGCAACGAGTGGACCGACCCGACGCGGATCGATATAGGGCACGGTCGCAGCCATGAGGTCCGGCGGCAGCTTGGGGACGAGCTTGAGCGCCTTTTCCTCGTCGACGAGACTGGCGACGCCTGCGGCCATCCGAGGTTCGAAGTACATCGGCGCGAGCTTGATGATCACCGCATTCGGCACCATCTTGGCGGCCGCTGCGAGGTTCTTCAGCCTCGATTCGGACGCGAGGAAGAACTGGTCGGCAACCATGTGGCGGAATTCGCGCAGCTCCTGCCAGCCGATCGGCTCGAGGAATGCCAGCGCCTCGATGTCCTCGCCCAGCACGCGCGCGAGCTTGATCAGCTCGGCCTTGGTATCGATGACATCGGTCATTTCTTGCCTCCGATGATCGCCCGAACCGGTCCGCGCAGCATCATCGGCAGACCGTTGATGGTCTCCTCGGTACTCTTGTCGAGCTCTGCGAGCTGGTGGACCTTGGCGTTCTTGAGTGTCTCCGCGAGCCACGCCAACTTGTCTTCGCCCAGTGTCAAGAATTTGGCGGGCAAGGCACCGCCCAACTCGTTCGTCAGGGCCTGGGATCCGTCACTCATTACCGCTCCTGCTCCGCGTGTCTCGCCGTCGACGCTGCAGCTCAGACAGTAGGCCCGCACGGCGACGTCGACAGGCGAACGAAGATTTTCGCGCGACCTTCCAGCTATCGGCGAATTGTCACTGCTGCAGGCGCGGTTCACGGCCCGGACCGGGCTTGCCGGTGAAGGCCTGCAGCACCTGCAGCCACCGATCGGCAGCAGGTCCGACCGCCTGTAGCTCGGTATCGTCGGGATGCCGGCGCTTGACCGCGACGAGACAGAACTCCAGCGCGTCACCGATAATTCGTTCGTGGATATGGGGCGGACCTGCGACCCAGGCCTCGCCACCGGGCAGCGTCAGCTCGACGCGGACGTGCTCATCGAGCGGTGCCAGGTCGTTGACCTCGAACGAATACCGTTGATTCGCGACGGCGAGCTCTGCAATATGGCGAAGCCGCTCGGACGCGGCGGGCTCACGTCCGAGCGTGTCGGAGATGTCGACGGTGTGCGCCCACGTCTCCATCAGGCGCATTTTCGCCATGGTCGCCGGCGTCACGAGATTGCCGAACCACGCGATCTTGCGCTGCTGGTCCATCGCGATCAATTCGTCGGCAAGCTTGTTCCGCGCACCACGCCACATGCCCATGACCGCGGGGCGTGGCAAACGACCGGTCAACCGCGCAGAACTGTCTCCGAGGACGGTCGGATCGATCGCTTTCCCGGCCATTTCCGCGGGTCCCGTCGGCGCCCCCGTATCGGCGAACTTGCAAGCGGTGAAGACAGCCGCGTCGGTTGTCGCGAGGTGCGCGATCTGGTCTCTGATCTGCCAGTCCACCGACGGCGTGGCGAGTTTCCACTGTGCGCCGCGCAGATGCGCGACGAGTTCGTCGGTCACTGCCCACTCTGCGCGCAGATCATCGATGAGCTCGGATATGTCGCTCATCCGAGAATGATAGGGGCTCCGGCCTAGGCTGACAGGATGGATCGCCCCCGAGACGACGACGGCCGCGCCCGCAATGCCCGTCCGCGCGACGCACTCGGCCGGCCACTGCCGTACGGCAGCGAGGGCGTCGAGCGCATTCCCGACGATCTGGACCTCCCGCCCGCTGAAACATTGCGCTATGCGCAGGATCTACTCGACCGGGGCCTGGCCTTCAACGCGCACGAAGTCCTGGAAGCAGCGTGGAAGAGCTGCCCCGACGACGAGCGCATGCTATGGCAGGGACTTGCGCAGCTCGCCGTTGGAATCACCCATGTTCAGCGTGGGAATCCAAAGGGCGCGTTCACGCTGCTTACGAGGGCAGCGAAGCGGCTCGACCACGCCGAGCCGGTGCCGTACGACATCGATTCGCCGGGTCTCATCGCCTATGCGAACGACCTGATCGCACACCTCGAAACCGAGCTTCGCGACGCCGACCTCAAACCCCAACTTGTCCGAAAAGTGCAAGCCAGCGACTCCGATTCAGCGGCAGGATCGAGTGCATGACAACAACGACAGAGAACGAAACCACAGCAGACCGATTCCGCAGACTGTCCGCCACACTGACGACCCGCGTCGACGCAGTACCCGCCGACCGCTGGGACAGCTCATCGCCTTGTGAAGGCTGGACCGCACGCGACGTTCTTCGTCATATCGTCGACTCACAGGCGGGCTTCGTGAAGAACGTCGACCTCGAGATACCCGCAGGTCCGTCCGTCGACGAAAACCCCAGTGCCGCATGGCAACACAATCGCGACGCGCTGCAGGGATTCCTCGACGATCCGGCCAAGGCGAACCGCGAATACGAAGGCGGCTTCGGCAAGGCGGTTTTCGCGGATTCCGTGCGCGCGTACTTCTGCTTCGACCTCATCGTGCACGGCTGGGACATCGCACGCGCCACGGGTATCGACGAAACGATTCCCCCCGAAGACCTTGTCCTCATGGCGGAGTTCGGCGAACAGGCGGGCCCCATGCTGCGCTCCCCCGGCGTCTGCGGTCCCGAACTCGAAGCGCCGGCCGATGCCGACAAGCAGACTCGGCTGCTCCGATTCTTCGGCCGCGAAGCCTGACTCGGCAGTGGCAGACTGGTTGCGTGACCGCACCGATGTACGTTCCGATGTTCTTCGTTCGTCAGCGCGTCACGCTGATGGTCAACCGGTACGAGATCAACGCCGCCAATCCTGACGGCACCGACGGTCCGCTCCTTGCGTTCGCCGAGCAGAAGCGCATGAAGTTGAGGGAAGAGATCAACTTCTACGCCGACGAAAGCAAGTCCCGTCTCGTTTTCGGCTTCAAAGCCAGGCAGACGCTCGATGCGCACGCAGAGCACGACGTATACGACGAATCCGGGCGTTCGCTCGGCTGGTTCAAGAAGGAATTCGGTGCGAGCCTGCTTCGGTCGACATGGCGACTCGGTGCCCCGAATCTGGCGGCCAAAGGCCAGGAACGACGTCCGGTCATCGCGATTCTGCGGCGAGTCTGGACGCTCATTCCCTACCTAGGGGATGTCTGGGTGCCTTTCGTTTTCCATTTCGATTTCGCCGACGACCAGACCGGTCAGCCGGTCCTGATCAGCGAACGCAAGAAGGCAATTCGCGATCGGTACGTAATCAGCGTGCCCGACCAACGACTCGACTTCAGGGTCGCCGCATCGATGGCTGTCGCGCTCGACGCACTGCAAAGTCGCTGACGGTTGGACCCTGCAGGCCGATTCGCCCCCAGTCCGTCGGGCGATCTCCATCTGGGAAATCTACGAACCGCGCTGCTCGCGTATTTGTTTGCGCGGTCGACCGGTCGGCGGTTCGTTCTGCGAATCGACGATCTGGATCGAGTCCGGCCCGGAGCTGCGGAACGTCAACTCGCGGACTTGCTCGCGCTGGGGTTGGAGTGGGATGGCGACGTCGTCCGGCAGTCGGAGCGCCAGGAAGCCTACACGGATGCAGTCGGCCGGCTTGCCGGCGCCGGACTGCTCTACGAATGCTATTGCACCAGAAGAGAAATCCAGCAGGCACCTGCAGCTCCCCACGCGCCTCAGGGTGCATACCCGGGGACGTGCCGCAACCTGACCGAGGCCGAACGTGCAGCCAAGCTCGCCGACGGACGGCCACCGGCGCTTCGGTTGCGGTCCAACGTCACGCATTTCACGATCGCCGACGTCCTGCATGGGAGCTACACGGGCATCGTCGACGACCTCGTGCTACGGCGCAACGACGGCACTCCCGCGTACAACTTGACGGTCGTCGTCGATGACTACGATCAGGGCGTCGACCAGGTTGTTCGCGGCGACGACCTCCTGTCCTCGACGCCCCGCCAGGCGTATCTCGCGCATTTGCTCGGCTATGCGGCGCCGACGTATGCGCATGTCGCGCTGGCACTCAATGGCGACGGCAAGCGACTTGCCAAGCGCGACGGCGCCGTGACGCTCGCAGATCAGCGCGTGCTCGGCCGCAGTGCTGCTGCTGTTTTGCGGATGCTTGTTTCTTCGCTCGGGCTCGAACCTGCTCCGCTAGCGGACCTGGCCGCGACTTTCGATCCACTGCGACTGCCGCGCGAACCGTGGGTTCTAGTCGACGGTGCCGTACCTGACCAGGAACGTCACGACTGACGCGACCCAGATCAGGAGCAAGACAGCACCGACGGCTATGCCGGCAGCTGCAAGGGTCTGGCCACCTCGCCGCCGCGCGACCACGCCGAGAACGATCGCGACGACAGCCGTAATCGGCACGAGAACGAACACCGGGAAGAACAGCACCAGCGTCACCGCCGACGCGACCAGCGAAGCAATTGCCAGGCGGTTGGCGCTGTCCGAATTCGGCATACCGCAGACAGTAAGACACCGGGCTGGCGAGCGTCGGCCGGACGGTACTGCTTTGATGTAGCCCGTGACCGACACGAAACAGCTCGACAACGACGCCGAACACGCAGCCTTTGCGCACGTGAGCCGGGGCTTCTATCCGACCATCGTCGCCCTGTTCACGGCCACGCTCATCATTTCCAATGTGTGCGCGTCGAAGGGGGTGCAGTTTCTTCAGGGTTTCGACTTCTCGATCGGTCCGGTGCACCTGCTGCCCATCTCGACCGACGGTGCATTCTTCCTGTTCCCGCTGGCTTACATCCTCGGCGATATTCTCAGCGAGGTTTACGGCTTCCGGGCGACGCGGCGCGCGATCTACCTCGGGTTCGGTTCGTTGCTACTCACGTCCCTGTGCTTCTGGATCGCTGTCGAGCTGCCGCCCGCGCAGTTCTACGAGAACCAGGAAGCGCTCACGACCGTGATCGGAGTGGTCCCCCGGCTCGTGCTGGCGGGTGTCCTGGCGTACTTCGTCGGTCAGTTGCTGAACTCACTCGTGCTGGTGCTGATCAAGCAGCGAACCAAGGAGAAGCATCTGTGGGCGCGGCTCATCGGGTCCACAGTGGTCGGCGAGCTGGCGGACACCTTGATCTTCTGCTCGATCGCTGCCGGCGTCATCGGCATCACGACCTGGCGTGATTTCGTGAACTACGTAATCTTCGGCTTCGTGTGGAAGACGTTGATCGAGGTCGTGGTCATGCCCGTGACCTACGTGGTGATCGGGCTGATCAAGCGCAACGAGCCAACCTATACTCAGCGCTTGTAGAACTCCGCCATAGTCTGCTTGCGGAGGTCGTCGAACCAGCCACCGTCGATGCTCTCGCGGATCCGGTCGACGAGGCGAATTGTGAAGCGCTCGTTGTGAATTGTGCAGAGCGTGGACGCCAGCATCTCCTTCGCCTTGAACAGGTGGTGCAAGTATGCCCGGGTGTAGTGGGCGCAGGTGTAGCAATCGCACTGGTCGTCGATCGGTGTGAAATCACGACGGAACCGACTGGTGTCGATGTTGAAACGGCCGGTCGGTGAGTAGATGGCGGCATTTCGGGCGACACGTGACGGATTGACGCAGTCGAAGGTGTCGGCGCCGTTTTCGACTGCGACGAACAGGTCGTCGGGTTCGCTGATGCCGAGCATGTGGCGCGGCTTGTCGGCAGGCAGTTCGTCGGAACACCAGCCGACGATGGTGCCGAGGTTGTGCTTCTCGAGCGCTCCCCCGATGCCGAACCCGTCGAAGCCTCGACCGCTCGGACCGGTCGACTCGGCGAGACCCTTGCTCGCCTGCCGTCTGAGGTCCTCGTACTGCGCGCCCTGCACAACGCCGAAGAGCGCCTGGTACGGGCGATGCGAGCGCTCTCCAGTCAGTCGCTCGTGCTCGGCCAGACAGCGCAGGGCCCACGCCTGCGTGCGGTCAACCGAACGTTCCTGGTAGCCGCGCGTATTCAGCAGCGTGGTCAGTTCGTCGAACGCGAAAATGATGTCGGCACCGAGTCGGTGCTGGATCTGCATCGAGATTTCGGGGGTGAACCGGTGCCGCGACCCGTCGAGATGCGACTTGAAGGTGACGCCGTCGTCGTCGACGGTCGCGAGCCTTTCCTTGCCTGCGGCGATGACGTCGTCGGATTGCACGCCGACAGCCTCCATCGCGAGCACTTTCTTGAACCCGACTCCGAGCGACATCACCTGAAATCCGCCGCTGTCGGTGAAGGTGGGGCCAGGCCAGTTCATGAACTTGCCGAGGCCGCCCGCCTCATCGATGATGTCGGACCCTGGTTGCAGGTACAGGTGATAGGCGTTGGCCAGAACCGCTTGCGCACCAAGCTCTTTCACTGCTTCCGGCAGCACGGCCTTGACCGTCGCCTTGGTGCCGACCGGGACGAAAGCGGGGGTACGAATTTCTCCGTGCGGGGTCGTGAGAACGCCCGTACGACCGTGTTTGCCGGCAATTTCCGAGCCGATCTCGAAAAGCGCGGAGGGTTCGCTCACAGGCGGGATGCGCCTTCGAATTGGCTGTTGTAGAGCTCGTAGTACGCCCCACGTGTAGCTAGCAAACGGTCGTGCGTGCCTTGTTCGACGATGCGCCCGTTCTCCATCACCAGGATGACGTCCGCATCGCGGATCGTCGAGAGCCTGTGCGCGATAACGAAACTCGTGCGGTCGCTGCGCAGTGCCGCGGTCGCGTGCTGAACGAGCGACTCGGTACGCGTATCGACGGAGCTGGTTGCCTCGTCGAGGATCAGGATCGACGGTTTGGCAAGGAACGCTCGCGCGATCGTGATCAGCTGCTTCTCGCCGGCGCTCACGCCGCCGCCCTCTTCGTCGATCTTCGTGTCGTAGCCGTCGGACAGCGAGTGCACGAAGCGGTCGACATACGCCGCCCTCGCGGCTTCGTGGATCTCTTCGTCGGTGGCCATCGGATTGCCGTACGCGATGTTTTCCTTGATAGTGCCGCCGAATAACCAGGTGTCCTGCAGGACCATGCCGATACGGGCACGCAGGTGGTCCCGGCTCATCGCGGACGTGTCGACGCCGTCGATCGTGATGTGGCCCGAATCCACTTCGTAGAACCGCATGATCAGGTTCACGAGTGTGGTTTTTCCGGCACCCGTCGGTCCGACGATTGCGACGACCTGGCCGGGTTCGGCGACGAACGACAGGTGGTCGATGAGCGGTTCGTCTTTCGCGTACCGGAACGAGACGTTCTGGAACTCAACATGTCCGCGATCGGCGGGCGGGCGTTGTTCCTCGGCTGGGTCCGGCGACTGCTCCGGCGCATCGAGGACTTCGAAGATGCGTTCCGCCGATGCGACTCCGGACTGCAGCAGGTTGATCATCGCCGCAATCTGGGTGAGCGGCTGAGTGAACTGACGCGAGTATTGAATGAAGGCCTGGACCTCGCCGAGGCTCAACGTTCCCGACGCAACCCGCAACCCGCCGACAACCGCGATGAGGACGTAGTTCAGGTTTCCCAGGAACATCATCATCGGCATGATCATCCCGGAGATGAACTGCGCCTTGAAGCTCGACTGATAGAGGTCTTCGTTGCGCTTGTCGAACTCCGCTTCGACTTCAGCGTTGCGCCCGAAAGCTTTGACCAGCTCGTGACCGGTGTACGCCTCTTCCACCTGAGCGTTGACCATGCCCGTGTATTTCCACTGATCGACGAAGTGCGGTTTGGACCGCTTCGCGATCGTTGCCGTGACATAGATCGCGGCGGGCACCGTGACCAGCGCGATGAGCGCTAGCAGCGGGGAGATCCACAGCATCATGATCAGAATGCCGACGACGGAAAGCGTCGACGACAACAGCTGGCTCATCGTCTGCTGCAGGCTTTGCGCGATGTTGTCGACGTCGTTGGTGACGCGGCTGAGTAGGTCGCCGCGCGCGTTCGCATCGAAATAGCTCAGCGGCAACCGGTGAATCTTGTCTTCCACATCGTTGCGGAGCCGCTTGACGGTCCGCTGAATGACGAAGTTGAGCAGATAAGACCCACCCCACAGGAACACAGCCGAACCGATGAAGACGAGCAGCACCACCATGAGCACATGCGAAACGGCGGTGAAATCGACACCCTTACCGGGCACGACCGCCATTCCGGAAAGCATGTCGGCGACTCGGTCGTTACCCACTGCGCGCAGATGGGCGATGGCCTCTTCCTTGGTCGCGCCATTCGCCGGATCGAGGTTCTTGCCGACCACACCGTCGAAGATCAGGTTGGTGGCCTTGCCGAGAATGCTTGGACCGAGGACGGAGAGCACTACGCTCGCAATGGCCAGGGAAATGATGATCGAGATCAGCACACGTTCCGGCGCGAGGCGGCCGATCAGACGCTTCAAGGACGGTCCGAAAGCCTTGGGCTTCGTCCCGGGCGCTCCCGGCGTCGGCATTCCGGGGCGAGTCATGCGATCCCCTCGACCGCAAGTTGGGAGTCGACGATTTCCGCGTAGCACGGACAATCGACGAGCAGTTTCTCGTGCCGTCCGTTACCGACGATGGCTCCGTCCTCGATGACGATGATTCGATCGGCGTCCCTGATTGTCGACACCCTCTGCGCGACGATGATCACCGTCGACTGCTCGGTCACGGACCGCAGGGCTTCGCGCAACCGGGCATCCGTAGCGAGGTCCAGTGCCGAGAACGAGTCGTCGAAAAGGTAGATGGCCGGTCGCTTTACCAGGACCCGAGCGATTTGAAGTCGTTGACGCTGCCCGCCCGAGACCGTGGTACCGCCTTGCGCCACCGGCGTATCGAGCCCCTCCGGCATGCTGCGTACGAAGTCTGCGGCCTGCGCAATCTCGAGGCAGCGCCACAACTCGTCGTCGGTCGCGTCCGGATTTCCGTAGCGCAGGTTGCTCGCGATGGTGCCCGAGAACAGATACGCCCGCTGCGGCACCAGACCGATCTGCGAGCGAAGAAGTTCTGGGTCCAGATTGCGAACATCGGTGTCACCGACGTAGACGGCACCCTCGGTCACGTCGATCAGCCGCGGGATCAAATTGAGCAGTGTCGACTTGCCGGAGCCGGTCGCACCGATGATCGCGGTCGTTTCGCCTGGTTGCGCACGGAAGGTGATGTCCTTCAACACCGGCTCGTCGGCACCCGGATAGGCGTACTCGGCGAGGGCGAATTCGACGAAACCCGGGTGCGCTCCGAACGGCTCAGGATTGCGGGGAGCAACCACCGTCGTTGCTGTCTCGAGAACTTCGGTGATTCGCTCTGCACACACCGACGCGCGCGGCACCATCATCGCCATGAAGGACGCCATCATGACCGACATCAGGATCTGCATGATGTAGGACAGCATCGCCGTCAGCGACCCGATTTGCATCGAACCGGAATCGACAGCATGACCGCCGAACCAGATCACCGCGACGCTGGTCACGTTGCTGATCAGTAACACTGCCGGGAACATCAGTGCAAGAAGCTTGCCGACGCTGATCGCCTGATCCGTGAGTTCTGTGTTCGCAACCCCGAAGCGCCACGCTTCGTTCCGCTCGCGGACGAATGCACGCACGACGCGAATACCGGTGATCTGTTCACGCAGAACACGATTGACGCCATCGATCTTCGTCTGCATCGCACGAAATCCCGGAACCATCCGCACGATGATGAACCCCATCGACAACCCGAGCGCCGGCACGGCAACAAGCAGAATCCACGACAGCCCGAAATCCTCCCGCAGGGCCATTACGATTCCGCCGACGCACATGATCGGGGCCATCACCATGATCGTCGCGCTCATGACTACGAGTAACTGCACCTGCTGAACGTCGTTCGTCGTTCGCGTGATCAACGAGGGTGCACCGAAGTGCCCGACCTCACGCCCGGAAAACGACCCGACCTTGTGCAGGATCGCACTGCGCATGTCGCGGCCCGCGGCCATCGCAGCTTGAGCGCCGTAGTACACGGAGCCGATGGCGCACACGATCTGAACGCACGTGACGGCCAGCATCTTCAGACCCGTGGTCCAGATGTAGCCGATATCGCCGACCGTCACCCCGTAGTCGATGATGTCGGCATTCAGACTCGGCAGATACAACGCCGCGATAACCGAAATCAGTTGGAGGACAACGACCCCTACCAGTTGATTCCGGTAAGGGTAAGAATAGGTTCGCAGCAGACTGATCAACATACTGCTCGCAGGCTACCGGTAACCACCGACAGGTGTCGCCACCATATCCGCCGTGCCTGATTCGTCCGAAACTTATCGATCGACCGTCACGTTGTCGAACGGCATCAACCCGTCGACATACGGGAACACGAACAGGAACAACAACGCGGCGATACCGAGGAACAACACGAGGAAGGTCGCCGACTTCACAGCCGGCCCACCGGGGATCACCCGCCACAACCATGCGTACATCAGGCGTCCCTCATAGCAGGTGGCAAGCCGTCCGACTTCGGCCATGCCTGGCCGTCCAATTCGGCGTGAATGATCATGCGCTCCAACGACAAATAGCGTTCCTGACAGGTCGTCAGCGTGAGCAAACGCCGGTGCGGCGCAACGCCCGGCTCACCTGGAACAGGATTGACGACCGTTGTCTGCGACGCATCGACGATCTGCCGGCCGACCAGGCCATCGACACCCGGCACCGTCGGATCGCCGCTGTCGACGTCGCCCAGCACTCGATAGACGAAGTAACTGTCCCGCGTCTCGATGATGATCGCGTCGCCGGCCTTCAGGCGGTCGACGTCGTCGAACGGTGAGCCCTTACCGCCTCGATGGCCCGCCACTGCGAAGTTGCCGACCTCGCCGGGCAAAGCGCTGCTGACGTAGTGCCCGGGCCCGTCGTCGAGCGCCTCCCTGGTGGTGCCTTCGACGATCACCCGCACATAGTCGTCGCCGAGCCTCGGCATCCGGATCAACGCGATACCCGCCCCGATATCGACCTTCGGAAACTGGTCTCCCGAATGCGGTGCAATGGGATCGTCGCCGCGTTCCCATTGCGCCGTAAGGGCATTCGTCAGCTCGCGTTGCTTGTACTGGTTGATCAAGTCCGTCACCCACAGCTCGTACACGACGAACAGCAGGAGTACGACGCTGACCGTGACGAACAGCTCACCGATACCTCTGGCGACCGTACGAACCCTGTCGCCCCACGAGTGCGCAGTCATTGCGGATCAGTCCTGATCGGCTGCGCTTCCGACGAAATCGGACGCAGGAATCTTGCCCTGCCGCGCGAGGCGGCGCGAGCGACGATCCGGGTACTGGACTTCCTCGGGCGACTCTTCTTCGAGCTCCGGATTGTCGAGTCTGTGCGACGACCGCGTCGGCACCAGTTCGTCGTCGTCATATTCCGGCTCGGCGACGGCCTTCTTCTTCTTTGCAGGCTTCTTCGCGATTTCGACGCCCGCCGACTTACGCCGCCACGGCCGCAGCCGCGCAAAGGTACGTTCCCGAGCTTCCTTGTCATGGAACCAGCTCTCGGCTGTTTCCGGCGGGATGAACGCGATGTACAGCACGAATATCGCAAAGCTGAAGAAGGCAACCGCGAGGCCCACAAGGATGGACAGGTGGAGTACAACTCCCGCAAGGATGACCCATGGCCGCAGACGCCTGTTCCAGATCAGGATGCCCAACGCCAGCTCGATCGCGAGCGCGCCCCAGGTTGCGAAGTTCATCAGCATCGCGTTCATCGTCAGCCACTCAGGAGCCGCGATATTCGCCAGATCTGCTTGCCGCAGCGCGTACGAGACCGCCGAGCCTTCGTTCCAGGTGAGTCCGGTCAGCTTGTCGTGCACCGTCACCACGTAGACCAGCGACAGCTGGATCTGCATCAAGCGAAGCGCGTACGGGGCCCTGAGCTGCGCAGACCAGAACGAGCCGGCAGTGCGTCGTCTGTCGAGCGAAAGGGCAGCGCCGCAGGGTCCGAGGAAGAGGAAGAGCGCTTCCAAACGGATCAGGACATCGCCCGAGTTGAATACGTAAATGTTCTGACGCTGGAAGGACAGCACACACACGAACACGATGAGCGCTGCAATACGGCTGTGCCAACCCACCGCCAACGCAATCGACGCCGCGAGCAGCACGAACCACATGCCCAGAATTGCGCTGTCGCTATTGGAGAAACTCAGCAACGTCCACGAGAACTCCACCGGCGACCGCTGGGGTTGCAGCCCATCGCGACCGAAAAGGTCGTACAGGTGCGGTAACAGCGAGAAGGTCCAGCCGATCGCGAGCACGCCGTACGCGATTCGGACGAGACCCAGTGTCGTCATGGGAACCGGGTCGAACCAGAACCGCTGCCACCCATCGGCGACAGGGGTCAGAACACTCTCAGTGCGACTACGAAAGCTCACGGTCGGCCCGCCAAAATCTCCTGGTAAAGGACATGGAATTCCTCGGTCGGCGCAACGTCCGTTCCCGGCGGCGGTAACGACTCCACCTTCGACACCAACTCCACCAACACCGGGCTCTCACCCGGATAGGTCACTTCACGCACTACCCAGTGAATGAAGTCGCCCATATTGATCCCCGAGTTCGGCGTCAGAATCCATTCCTTCAATTTCTGGAAGCGGTACCAGTCGTAGTGCCCCCAAATCGGGTTGCCGCGCGGGACATTCCACGGCCGCATCGTCTGATCGGCCATCAGAACGTGAACCTCGAAAGTATTCAGCGACCGCGGCGGATCAGGCGCGAACACCGACCAACTCTGGTCCAGTCCGCCGGCAATCGCCACCGGGCGGACGAACGGGATCGCCCACTGCTTGATCGGCGAATTCGGGATCGACCATGTCAACCCGATCAAGATGATCGCGACAGCAACGAAGCTGATGACGAACTTCCCGAAACCTGTTCGCTCGAACCGCTCCTGGACCGTCGAAAAACGAGTCAGCAAGATACGAAACCTTTCCAGAATCAATGACTAGCGCTGCGAGCGCCGCCGGCCGAGGACCAAGAACAAGCCGCCGACCAAGAGTGCAATTCCAGCGAGCGCGAGCAACACCGACACAGGCGTACCCGTGGTCGGAAGATGATCGGAGCTCTGCGGAACGTTCTCGGTGTTGACGACCGGAGTGGTCGTCGAACCCGGTCCGCCAACCAAGCCACTGGTCGCCGCGAGCGTCGTCACGCCGGTACCCGTTGTCGGAACGCCGGTCGACGGACCACCGGTCGTCGGAACCCCAGTCGACGGAACGCCGGTGGTTGGGCCGGTTGTCAGCACCACACCCGTCGTCGGAACGCCTGTCGACGGAACGCCGGTCGTCGGGACACCCGTTGCCAAGCCCGTGGCCGGGAATCCGGTTGTCGGAACCCCCGTCGCGGGGAAGCCGGTAGTCGGGACACCTGTCGCCGGGAATCCCGTCGTCGGAACGCCGGTCGTGGGAACGCCGGTGGCCATGCCCGTCGCCGGGAATCCGGTTGTCGGGATCTGACCCGTCGGACCGGTCGTTGGCAGACCAGTTGTCGGTATGCCGGTCGCCGGGAATCCTGTGGTCGGCAGACCCGTCGTCGGAACGCCGGTCGCCGGGAACCCCGTGGTCGGCAGACCCGTCGTCGGAACGCCGGTCGCCGGGAACCCCGTGGTCGGCAGACCCGTCGTCGGAACGCCGGTCGCCGGGAACCCTGTCGTCGGCAAACCCGTCGTCGGAACACCAGTCGCCGGGAACCCCGTGGTCGGCAAACCCGTCGTCGGAACACCAGTCGCCGGGAACCCCGTGGTCGGCAGACCCGTCGTCGGAATCCCGGTCGCCGGGAACCCTGTCGTTGGAAGACCCGTTGTCGGGATCTGTCCGGTACTCGGCAGACCTGTTGTGGGGATGCCAGTGGCGGTGATAGTCCCTGTCGGGAACCCAGTCACCAAACCAGTGGTCGGGAAGCCCGTAACCAGACCGGTGACACTGCCACTAGTGGTCGCTCCGCCAACCGTCGGACCACCCGTGGTCGGGAACCCGGTCACCAAGCCAGTCGTCGGGAAGCCCGTCACCAAACCGGTGGTCGGGAAACCAGTCACCAGACCAGTGGTCGGGAAGCCCGTAACCAAGCCGGTGACACTGCCACTAGTGGTCGCTCCGCCAACCGTCGGACCACCCGTCGTCGGGAACCCGGTCACCAAACCAGTCGTCGGGAAGCCCGTCACCAATCCAGTCGTCGGGAACCCGGTTACCAAGCCAGTGGTCGGGAAGCCGGTCACCAAGCCGGTGGTCGGGAAGCCGGTGATCGTGCCGGTCGCGGTCCCGGTCGGGATACCCGTCGTCGGGAAGCCCGTCACCAAGCCAGTGGTCGGGAAGCCCGTGACCAAGCCCGTGGTCGGGAAGCCGGTGATCGTGCCGGTCGCCGTTCCGGTCGGGATACCCGTCGTCGGGAACCCGGTGATCGTGCCCGTCGCGGTCCCAGTCGGGATACCCGTCGTCGGGAACCCGGTCACCAAACCGGTGGTCGGGAACCCGGTCACCAAACCAGTCGTCGGGAAGCCCGTCACCAAGCCAGTCGTCGGGAACCCGGTGATCGTGCCGGTCGCCGTTCCAGTCGTCGGAATACCCGTCGCCGGAATGCCGGTTGTGGGCAAGCCCGTCACCGTTCCTGTGACAGTGCCCGTCGTCGGAATACCGGTCGCCGGGAACCCGGTGATCGTGCCGGTCGCCGTTCCGGACGGAATTCCGGTCGTCGGGAAACCAGTCACCAAGCCAGTCGTCGGGAAGCCCGTCACCAAGCCAGTGGTCGGGAAGCCCGTAACCAAGCCCGTGGTCGGGAAGCCGGTGATCGTGCCGGTCGCGGTCCCAGTCGGGATACCCGTCGTCGGGAACCCGGTGATCGTGCCCGTCGCGGTCCCAGTCGGGATACCCGTCGTCGGGAACCCGGTCACCAAACCGGTGGTCGGGAAGCCCGTCACCAAACCAGTCGTCGGGAAGCCCGTCACCAAGCCAGTCGTCGGGAACCCGGTGATCGTGCCGGTCGCCGTTGCAGTCGTCGGAATACCCGTCGCCGGAATGCCGGTTGTGGGCAAGCCCGTCACCGTTCCTGTGACAGTGCCCGTCGTCGGAATACCGGTCGCCGGGAACCCGGTGATCGTGCCCGTCGCGGTCCCAGTCGGGATACCCGTCGTCGGGAGACCGGTCACCAAGCCAGTCGTCGGGAAGCCCGTGACGAGACCAGTCGTCGGGAAGCCAGTCACCAAACCGGTGACGCTGCCGCTCGTCGTGGCGCCACCGACCGTCGGCCCACCCGTCGTCGGGAAACCAGTCACCAAACCAGTAGTCGGGAAACCAGTCACCAGACCAGTCGTCGGGAAACCAGTCACCAAACCGGTGACGCTGCCGCTCGTCGTGGCGCCACCGACCGTCGGCCCACCCGTGCTCGGGAAACCAGTCACCAAACCAGTCGTCGGGAAACCAGTCACCAACCCGGTTACCGAGGTCGCACCAGTCGCGGAGCCGGCTGTTGGGAAGCCTGTGACCAAACCGGTCACCGACGTCGCACCAGTCGCGGAGCCGGCTGTCGGTAAGCCTGTGACCAAACCGGTCACCGACGTCGCACCAGTCGCACTACCCGCCGTCGGGAACCCAGTCACCAAACCCGTTGTGGGGAAACCGGTTACCAGGCCTGTTGCAGAGGTCGTACCCGTAGCGGTACCTGCCGTCGGGAACCCGGTCACCAAACCTGTGGTCGGGAAGCCCGTCACCAGACCCGTTGCCGACGTCGTACCCGTCGCCGTACCCGCAGTCGGGAACCCGGTCACCAAACCAGTGGTCGGGAAGCCGGTCACCAGACCCGTTGCCGACGTCGTACCCGTCGCCGTGCCAGCCGTCGGGAAGCCGGTCACCAGACCCGTTGCCGACGTCGTACCCGTCGCCGAACCAGTCGCCGTACCCGCCGTCGGGAACCCAGTCACCAAACCAGTGGTCGGGAAGCCCGTCACCAATCCCGTTGCCGACGTCGTACCCGTCGCCGAACCAGTCGCCGTACCCGCCGTCGGGAACCCAGTCACCAAACCAGTGGTCGGGAAGCCCGTCACCAGACCCGTTGCCGACGTCGTACCCGTCGCCGAACCAGTCGCCGTACCCGCCGTCGGGAACCCAGTCACCAAACCAGTCGCCGACGTCGTACCCGTCGCCGTACCCGCCGTCGGGAACCCGGTCACCAAACCAGTCGTCGGGAAACCGGTCACCAATCCCGTTGCCGACGTCGTACCCGTCGCCGTACCCGCCGTCGGGAACCCAGTCACCAAACCAGTGGTCGGGAAGCCCGTCACCAGACCCGTTGCCGACGTCGCACCCGTCGCCGAACCTGCAGTCGGGAAGCCCGTCACCAAACCCGTCGCCGACGTCGCACCCGTCGCCGAACCAGTCGCCGTACCCGCCGTCGGGAAGCCGGTCACCAAACCAGTGGTCGGGAAGCCCGTCACCAAACCAGTCGCCGACGTCGCACCCGTAGCCGAACCAGTCGCCGTACCCGCCGTCGGGAACCCGGTCACCAAACCAGTCGCCGACGTCGTACCCGTCGCCGTACCACCCGTCGAGAACCCGGTCACCAATCCAGTGCTCGGGAAGCCCGTCACCAAACCAGTTGCCGACGTCGCACCCGTCGCCGAACCACCCGTCGAGAACCCGGTCACCAAACCAGTCGTCGGGAAGCCCGTCACCAAACCAGTCGCGGAGGTCGTACCCGTGGCAGTTCCAGTCGCGGTACCAGCAGTTGGGAAGCCCGTCGCCAACCCCGTTGCCGAAGTCGAACCCGTAGCGGTGCCGGCCGTCGGTAGCCCGGTGACCAGTCCTGTCGTGGGGAATCCGGTCACGAGACCGGTGACACTGCCACTCGTGGTCGTCAAGCCGACCAGGCCCGAGGTGAACGAACTTCCAGTCACGATGCCGCCGGTCGTCACTGTCGTCGCTGACGTTCCGGTAGCCGTCCCGCTCGTGGTCCCGCCAGTAGCGACCGTGCCCGACGTGAAGGTTCCGCCCGAGACGATGCCGGAGGTCGAGGTGCTGCCGGTCGTGAAGCCGAAGACAGGGAAGCCCGATGTGGACGCAGTGCCGGTCGTAGATGTGGTTGCGGTCGCGCTAGTCGCTGCGGTGCCGCCGACGGTCGCGCCCGTCGTTGTCAGGCCCGTCGTTGTCAGGACCCCGGTTCCGATGGTTCCCGATGTAGTTGTGCCTGATCCGATGCCCCCGACTGTGCCTGTCGTGGTGCCGATTCCGGTCCCGATGCCGCCTACGGCGCTCGACGCCGAACCAGTCCCTGCCTCGATGCCGGCCCAGGCGCCCGACCCGATTCCGGTCGTCGTCGTGCCGGTCGTGCCGAATCCCGTCGTCCCACCGCCGGTCGTGGTGATGCCGGTCGTTATTCCAGTTGTTATGCCTGTCGTGGTGCCACCGCCGGAGCCTGCATCTATGCCGGTCGTCGTCCCGATGCCGGTGGTGGTGCCGATGTCACCGGTGGTCGCGGTCCCGGTGGTGATCTCGCCGCCACCTGGAATGCCGGTCGTACCACCGGTCACACCGGTGGTAGTCGTGCCGGTCGGAAATCCTGTCGTCGTGCCGCCACCGTCGGTGGGGAAACCTGTGGTCAGACCTGTCGTGCTGATGCCGGTCACGGCACTGCCGTCTGTTCCGCCGTCGCCGGTCGTCAGACCGGTTGTCGGAAGGCCTGTCGTCGCGCTGCCATCGATCGTGCCGCCGGTCGTGATGACACCTGTTGTAGTCGTCAGACCCGTTGTGCCGATACCGGTCGGAATGATGCCTGTCGTCGGTAATCCGACGGTCGAGGTCGTCGCCGTTCCCACGGTCGAGCCGAGCGTGGTGAACTGCGGCTTGGGGTCGGAGATCGCCGCGAAGCCTGTCGTCGCGAAACCCATGGTTCCGTTCGCAGGCATGCCAGTAGTCGCGACTGTCAACGCGATCTCGGGAGCCTCCGTAGAGGGGACCCGCACCGCGGCACCGCACACCAATAGCCCAGCAGCAACAAGCGATACGCCCAATGCGTACCGCGATCTTTCCCGCACCGGGCGAAAGATAGACATCGAGGCCTAAATCCTTTCAGCCCCGACCCGGCGATGACGCTAGCAGTCGGGATTCGAACAATGGGCGTCTATATAGAATCGTTACTTGCGTGTCGCGCAGCACTTCTTATGCGAGAGGTAATCGTCACCACACTCGACTTAGTTACACACGCGCGAACGAACTTTCGCTACCGCGTCCGGTCCCATCGCGAAAGACTATCCTTCCTGCGGGTTTACGCCGCGTTAATCCGACTTCGACACCGTCTCCACAGGGCGCGTCGCGGGTGGACGGCGGCTGCCGGTCCATGGCACGGTCGTGAGGGGAGGTGGACGAGTGAAGTTGCAGAGGCCCGAACGTGGGGCTCTTCGAGCTAGGTTTCGCAGCCGGAAGCACATCAATTCGGCCAGTGTCGACACGGGCGAGCAGAACTTGGGCCCGCAGGTACCCGACGACTCGACCGTCAACTACGTCCTCGACCTCTGTCTGCGAATCGGCGAGGTCCAGATGTCAAGCGGCGCCGGTGCGTCGGACGTCACGGCGACGATCATCGCCATGACCTCGGCACTCGGCCTCCCGCATTGCGAGGTCGACGTCATTTTCACCTCCATCACCGTCACGTGTCACCGCGGTACGACGATGGCCCCGGTGACAGCGCTACGCGTTGTGCGATCACGCAGCCTCGACTACACCCGGCTCACTGCAACCGAAATCCTGGTGCACAGGATCGTCACGGGTTCGATCAGTGCGGAAGCAGCCCAGACCGAACTCGAGGCGATCACCTCCGCACCCCACCCCTACCCGCGCTGGGTCGCGACGATCGCCTGGGGTGGCCTTGCAGCGTTCATCACCGTCATTCTCGGCGGCGGCTTCGGCATCGCGGCGGTCGCCTTCGTCATCAGCGCCGTCGTCGACCGCCTCGGACGTTTTCTCAACCGCTTCGCTCTGCCCTTCTTCTTTCAGCAGGTGGTCGGTGGCTTGGTTGCGACGTTGTCGGCGATGGCAATCGTCAGCAGCAACCTTCTGGACACCGACAAACCCACCGTGGTCGTTGCAGCTGCCGTGACTGTGCTGCTCTCGGGTTTGTCCACCGTCTCGGCCGTCCAGGACGCGATCACCGGCTACAACGTCACGGCGGCCGGCCGCACCATGGAAACCGCGCTGATGACGGCCGGGCTCATCGCAGGCGTTGTGCTGGCGTTGAAGATCGCGGTGCTCCTCGGGTTCGAGCGGACTCCGCTCCCCGAGATCGTCGACTCGACGCCGCAGCGGCTGCCGTTCGTAGTTATCGGCAGCGCCGGAGCTGCGGCGTGCTTCGCCCTCGCGTCCTATTCGACGGTGCGGGCAATGGCTGTCGCCGGAGTCGCCGGCGGACTCGGCGGCGGCGTCTACGGTGCCCTCCTCCTCACTCATCTGGGCGCCGTCAGTTCGTCAGCTGTCGCGGCGATGCTCGTCGGCCTGGGCGGCGGAGTTCTGGCACGACGCCTGAAGGTGACGCCACTCGTCGTCGCCGTTTCCGGGATCACTCCGCTACTTCCTGGTCTGTCGACCTATCGCGGCTTGTACGAGCTCGGCGTAGAGCGAAGTAGCAGTCCGACGACACTCATGACGGCGATCGGTATCGGTCTCGCGTTGGCCGCCGGTGTCGTTCTCGGCGAGTATCTCGCGCAGCCGCTGCGGACCAGGCTCGGCCGGCTCGAGCGAAAATTGGCCGGTCCAAGAATGGCGGGTCCGCTCGAACCGACGGACCGCCGTCTCGACTAGCGACGCTTCATCTAGCGACGCCGCCAGGCCTCGGGATCGGCGGTGAGGTCGTCGATGAAGGACGGCAGATGGTTCTTCGCGACGTCCTCGATGCTCACGCCTTCGAGAACCGCGCGCATATTCGCGCGCACGGCGATCCACACCTGCTGTAGCGCCTGCGCATGACCCGAATATCGGACGTCCTCAGGACGTTCGCCACGCACCGACGCCAGCGGACCTTCGACCGCACGGATCACGTCCGCAACACTGATTTCGGCAGCTGGCCGGGTCAGCCAGTAACCGCCGTCCGGGCCGCGGCGGCTGCTGACCAGTCCGCCACGACGCAGATCGGCGAGAACCGACTCGAGAAACTTCGGCGGAATTGCCTGCGATGCCGCGAGCGGCTCAGCCTTGGCCGGCGCGTCGGGGCTATGTGCCAGCTCCAGCAGGGCGCGCACTGCGTAGTCCACCTTCGCGGTGATGTGCACTGCTCGCTCCGTCCCAGTCCGTCGAATCCGCCCTGCTGATTATGCGGGCGCGACGGACAGGCCTCGAGCACTAGGCACCGATGGCGGTCGCGATCCCCGGCCAGGATTTGTGCAGATCGTCCTGCCAGTAGCCCCACGAGTGCGTGCCCGTGGACCGGAAATCGAACGTCGCCGGGATATCCAGCTCGCCGAGGCGCTGAGCCAGATGGATGGTGCAGGCGTTGGTCGCAGCCTCGATGACCCCACCGGTCATCGTCTGGTTCAGCAGTGCGGTGGGGTTCCCGTCGAGCCTGGGGTTGTCCAGCGACTCGTGCTCACCCGGTAGGCCCGTACCGGTCGTGATGTAGAGGAACTTTCCGCGCAACTTCTCCGCGTTGACGTACGGGTCGGCCGCCGACCACGCGGGATCACCAGTCGGTCCCCACATGTTGGCCGTTTTGCCGCCACCGCGTGTTTCCACCACGAGCTTCACCAGCTGCCGCCCGATGGGCGTACTGGTTTCAGCACATCCGCTGTATGCGCCGACTGCGCGGTACAGATCGGGAGCCTCCTGCGCCAGCGCAAGCGCCGAACTGCCCGACATCGAGACGCCGGCGATCGCATTGACACCGTTCGCACCGAGAGCCTGATCGATGATCGGCGGCAGTTCCTTCGTCAAGAAGGTCGCCCATTTGACGCGACCGAGCTTGGGATCGTCGCGTTTCCAGTCCGTGTAGTAGCTGAAGGCGCCCCCGAGCGGGATCACGACGTTGACGTTCTTGTCTGCGAAGAACGAATCGACATCGGTCTGTGCGGTCCAGTTCGCGCCGTCGACGCCGCCACCGGCGCCGTGGAGCAGATAGAGGACCGGGCGGGGCACCGAGGTGTCCGCGGGACGAAGGACCTGGATCTTGATGTTTCGATCCATCGAAGCCGAGTGGACATACAAGTTCACGTGACGCGCGTCGATCTCCTCGGTCATTTCGAGCGTAGAGACGACGTCGTTCGGTTCAGCGTTCGCGATAGATCCAACAGTCATCGGTCCGACCGCAAGCGCGGCGGCGACCAGCGCAGTCATGCACACCCAGCGGCCGGGTTTCGGGTCGATCACTGTTGCCTCTCGAGGTTTGGTCGGTTGGGAGTCGGGTGCGCGAGCCACAGACACAGCTCGCGCCACCCGAATCCGCAAGGGATTTGTCGTGACCGCTAGCTAGAACCGAACAGGCCGCACAGGGACCCGAAGAGGCAGAGGCCTTCGCCCACTTCGGGCTCGTCGATCACCATGCAGGACGTGGTTCCGTCGACAGAAATGCATTTGCCGGTGCCCGCGCTCGCGGTACCTGGCGTCAATAGAGCAGTGGATAACACCAATGTAATTCCCGCGCCTGCTATTGCCACAGAACGGGTGAATCGAGACCGAGACATAGAAAACTCCATTTCGAATTGGCGTGAGTTTGGCGTCACGCGCGTCCGGACAAATCCCTGACGAGGATCGAGAGTCGCACGACCCAAAACGCCCGCGCGACAATCCATCCGAACCGATACGCAACCTTGGCTGGTTCGTTACCAATGTTGTGAAAGCGACACATGTGACGTATGTGGCACTCTTCGGGCACCCGGAACGGTACGGACGTATCAGAATTCCCGACACTAGAGCGAGCCGAATTCGGCTTTCCGAATCGCACCGAACAATTCGAATAATTCGTCTTTTAATTGCTTACGAGGCAGACTCGCAACCCAGAACAGACATCGCCACTTTGAGCAGAACGTGTTCGATTTCCGCAGGGGAGGCGGCCTCGACCATTTCGTTCGCAGTCAGGGCAACACCCAAAACTTCGATCGTGGCCGCAGCACGCAATTGCGCTTCGACCGTCGGATCCGGACCGGCGAGCCAGATGCGCAACTGTTCGTTGATCCGGAGAATTTCCGGAAACCGGTCGCCGAGCGCGTTCACGATCGCGACTGCATCACGGACGAACAGCGCGCCTTCGTGGCGATGCGCGACGAGGGCGGCGATGTAGTCGCGAAGCAATACCCGCACAGCACCTTCGGAGAACGGAGTCGTATTCAAATCGCTTGCTACCGAGCGCATCTCGTCGAAAATGGGCGAGACGATCGCAACGAGAAGGTCTACCTTCGACGCGTAGTGGTAGTAGAGGGACGCCTTGGTGATGCCGACTTCGTCGGCAACTTCGCGCAGGCTCGTCTGATCGAAGCCTTTTGCGGCGATCAGCCGGATCGCGGTATCGCGAATCTCCGATTTCGTATCTCTCGTTCTCACAGTTGGTCAGACCTCACGTGAACTGTCGTCGAACCCACATAAATCTCGATTGTCCGCCTACCGTGCGGTAGGTAGTCTACTCACCACTAGGCAGGCACATCCGGTTTGGAGGGACCGGTGTCGCAACGCCTGCGAATTTCGTGGTCTACAACCAGCTTCGAATCAAGGAGAAACTGTGTCGGTATACCTCTATCGGTGGGGGAAGTTCGCGTTCCGTCGAAAGTGGTTCGTTCTACCCGTCTGGCTGCTGTTGCTCGTCATCCTCGGATCCGTCTCCCAGGCGATCTCGAAGCCGATGGAAGACGACTTCACCATGCCCAACTTGCCCTCGGAGAGGGCGACCGAGATCCTGGACAAGCACTTCCCGGGCGCCTCGGATGCATTCAACTTCGACGCCGTCACCGGGACCTACGTGATCGGTGCACCGGCGGGCACGAAGCTCACCGATCCGAAGAACCAGGCGTCGGTCGACGCGCTCGTGGCCAAGTTGAACAACCTCGGCATCGTCGATCACGAGAAGCCACTCGAGAGCCCGATCAAGACGGCCGACGAGCAGGGCTGCCTGATTCCCGATCGGAGCGGACCCAACTTCACGTCCGACTGCAGTGGTGCGCCCGTGAACGTGCTCAACAAGGAAACGCCTGATTCAGTCGCGATCCTGCCGGTCAAGTTCAGCATCGAGAAGTGGCAGGACATCACCGAGGAAGACCGCACGCAGGCATACGACGTCGCTGACGAGGCCCGCGCCGCAGGTCTCGAGGTCGAACTGAGCGGCTCGATTGCGCAAGAGAACGAAGGCCCCGGTGGGTCGGCCGAGCTGATCGGTATGGGCGTCGCGCTCATCGTCATGATCGTCGCTTTCGGCGCCATCGTCGCGGCGTTCGTCCCGATCGTGACAGCCGTCGTGGGCCTGAGCGCCGCAACGATGCTGATCATGGCGGGTACGGCGATCACGTCTATTCCGACCTTCACGACGTTCCTCGCCTCGATGATCGGTATCGCGTTGTCGATCGACTACGCCCTGTTCATCGTCTCGCGGTACAAACACGAGCTCTCCGTCTCGTCCTCACCCGAAGAAGCTGCAGGTAGAGCGCTCGGTACCGCCGGATCGGCCGTCGTGTTCGCCGGTCTGACGGTGATCATCGCGCTGACCGGGCTGAGCGTCGTCGGCGTGTCGTTCCTGACCTGGATGGGCTTGGGCGGCGCACTGGCCGCAGCGTTCGCCGTGCTTGTCGCGCTGACGCTCATGCCGGCCCTGCTCGGAGCGTTCGGCAGGTTCCTGTTCAAGCCGAAGATTCCCGGCATCGCCAAGTACGACCCCGAGGACGACACACACGTCACCAACGGCATGCGGGTTGCGAAGGTCATCGGTCGGTACCCGGCGATCACACTGGCTGCCGGCGTCATCGTGCTCGGCCTGCTTGCTATCCCGGCGGTCAACCTGAACCTCGGCCTGCCGGGCGAGGACAGCCTGCCGACCACGTCGACCGTTCGCAAGGCCTACGAGCTGCGCACCGACGGCTTCGGCGAAGGCAGCAACGGCACACTCTCGGTGGCCGTCGACCTCGCGAGCGTTGCACCGGATCGCCGCGATGCTGCGCTCGATGCATTGAAGACCGAGCTGCAGTCGTACTCCGACATGGATTACGTGGTCGGACCGACGAAGAGCGACGACGGCGCAGGCGCCACATTCGAGGCCGTGCCGAAGTCAGGTCCGAACAATCAGGAGACCAAGGAGCTGGTCAAGGAAGCCCGCCAGGCCGAGGACAAGCTCAAGAGCGAGTACGGCATCGAATACGGCATCACCGGCACGACCGCGATCTATGCGGATGTCGACAACGTGCTGTTGCGATCGATCGTGCCCTACATGGCGATCGTCGCAGGTGCCGCGTTCATCCTGCTGATCCTGGTGTTCCGGTCGATCCTGGTTCCGCTGATCGGTGCACTCGGCTTCCTGCTGTCGATGGGTGCAACCTTCGGCGCGACGGTGCTGATCTTCCAGGAAGGGACGTTCGGGCTGATCAGTGATCCGCACCCGATTGTGAGCTTCTTGCCGATCATGTTGATCGGCTTGGTGTTCGGACTCGCGATGGACTACCAGGTCTTCCTGGTGACCCGTATGCGGGAGGAATACGTCCACGGGGCGACGCCGCTCGATGCGATGGTGAAGGGCTATCACCACGGTGCTCGCGTCGTGACGTCGGCGGCGATCATCATGATCTCGGTGTTCAGCGCATTCATGCTGGAATCCGACCCGACAGCGAAGACGATGGGCTTCGCCCTCGCTGCGGGTGTCTTCCTGGATGCGTTCATCGTTCGAATGGTGATCATCCCGGCGCTGCTCGCGTTGCTGGGCGAGAAGGCGTGGTGGATCCCGAAGTGGCTCGACCGGATCGTGCCCAACATCGATGTCGAGGGCGAGAAACTGGGCCCCCGCCATCCGGTGAAGGAAGATTTGGAACCCGTCAGCGTCAGCTGACCCGGAACTGGCGAAGGGACACCCGCTGCGGGTGTCCCTTCGTCGTTTCTAGCTCGGGTTCGGCTGGATGCCTACGGCAGTGCCATAGGCGCACACCTCGATACCGGTGCCGCCGAACTCCGTCGTCTCGAATCGGAATGCAACAACGGCATTCGCGCCGCGGTTCGTCGCCTCGGTTGCCAAGCGCTGCAACGCTTCCTGGCGACAATCGTGCAACAGTTGCGTGATGCCCTTGAGCTCACCACCCGCCATCGCCTTGAACCCCGCGCCGATGTTCGACCCGATGTTGCGCGACCGCACGGTGAGGCCGAAGCACTCGCCGAAGGTGTGGACGATCTGGTAGCCGGGGATGTCGTTGCTCGTGACGATGATCATCGCCCGAACATATGGGGCTCAACCGCCACAAATCAACGTTTCCGCGGGGATCCGATCAGGAATCGCGATTCGTGGAGCAACAGCCCCGCTCAGCTACCGAACAACGGTGGGAAGTTGGACGATCCCGCCGAACCCGTACCGCCGCCACCACAACCGGTAACGGTCGTCGTCTTCGCGACCGGTATGCGATCGTTCGCCTCCGGTCCGAGAATCACTCGGTAGTGCACCTCGTGGGTGGCAGCACCCGGGTTCGGCAGGTTGGCGACTTCGGCCAGGTTGACCTGCTGCTCCGTGTGAAACGGCGGTTCTACGTTGTTGCGATACAGATTCCCTGGCCATTGCGGAACGCTGGGATCCACGCCGGACGTCAGCGGTGGGCGACGACCGGTCGGACCGGTACCGTAGTCCTGCCCGGTCAGCGGTTCGTCGTCGATCCAGTAGTCCATGGTGTACGCGGTTGTGTTCGTGCGATTTTCCATCGAGAACGTCACCTTGCAGGCGCCGTTGTCGACCGCGTTGATATCGAGTCCCGCTGCCGAGGCAGTTCCGGGGTGCACAATTGCGATTATTCCTGCCGTCACAACTACTGTTGCCGATCTTTTCAGCCGCATAGTCGACCCATCAGTTTGGAAGTATGACCGTGGCCCAACGTAGAACAAGCCCGCCACCTGCGTAAATGCAGATGACGGGCTGTGACTGTCCTGTTAGGAAACTGTCACCAGCTCCTTGTCCTCCGAGCGAGGCAATTCGCGCTCGAGCTTCGCACCCTCGATGTCGACGTTCGGCAGGATCCGGTCCAGCCACTTGGGCAGGTACCAGGCCTTGTCACCGAGGAGCGCCATGACCGATGGGATGATCACCATTCGCACCACGAAGGCGTCGAAGAATACAGCCACCGCAAGGGCGAATCCCATTGCCTTGATGAAGGTTCCGGGCTCTGCCATGAAGGCCGCGAACACCGAGATCATGATGATCGCCGCGGCTGTCACGACCCGTGCGCCGTGGTTGAAGCCGCTCACGATCGCTTCCTTCGCGGACGCACCGTGCATGTATTCCTCACGCATCCGGGTCACCAGGAACACCTGGTAGTCCATCGCGAGCCCGAACACGACGCCGATCAGGAAGATCGGCATGAAGCTGACGATCGGCTGCGGGTTTGCGATGATTCCGCCCCAGCCCTCCTGGAAGATGGCGACCGTTGCACCGAAGGTCGCAGCGACGCTGAGCAGGAAGCCCAATGTTGCCGTGAGCGGCACCAGAATCGACCGGAACACGAGCATCAGCAGCACGAATGCCAGGCCGACGACCACCGCGAGGTACGGAATCAGCGCGCTCTGCAGTCGGTCTGACACGTCGTTCTCCAGCGCGGTCTGACCGGTGACGCCGTAGTCGACGCCGATGCTCGCCGTCAGATCACTCTCTGCATTGCGCAGGTTCTCGACGAGAGCCTTGGTCGCGTCGCTACTCGGTGAACTCTTCGGCGTGACCAGAATCTGCGCGGTATCGCCCGCTTCATTCACACCCACGACCTGGGCATTTGCAACGTCGGACTGGGCTTCGATCGTCTTGACGACCTCGCCGAATGCCTCTTCCGGTGCAACCGTTGCCGTTTGGGCGTCGACCACGACAAGGAGCGGTCCGTTCTTACCCGGGCCGAAGCTGTCGTTGACCAGGTCGTATGCCTTGCGAGCACTCGTCGCCGGATCGCCGGTCCCTTCGTTGGGCAGCGACAACGCCAGGTTTGCGGCCGGGATCGCCAGCAGGCCGAGCAGCAGGACGCCGCCGACCAGCGTGACCGCAGGCATCCGCGTGATGAACTGGGCGAAACGCTCTGCCCGCGTTGCCTTTCCGTCCTCGGTGTCACCCGATTTCAGGAACGGCACCTTGCCTGCGAAAGCCTTTGCGCCGAACAGACCGAGAATGGCCGGCAGCAACGTCAGGGCGATCAGTACCGCGATCAGGACGGTAAAGGCCGCCGCAGCACCCATGTCGGAGAGGAAAGGAATTCCGACGACGCGCAGCGCGACCAGGGCGATGATCACTGTCAGACCGGCGAACACGACTGCCGATCCCGCGGTGCCGACAGCGCGTCCGGCAGCCTCGGAACGATCTTCCGTCTTCGTCAGCTCATGGCGATAACGCGAGACGATGAACAACGAATAGTCGATTGCGACCGCCAAACCGATCATGATGGCGAGCGTCGGCGTCATCGAACTGAGGTCGATGAATCCGGTCGCGATCGTGATGCCCATGCTGCCGATCGCGATGCCGATGATCGCGGTGATCAGCGGAAGTCCAGCTGCAACAAGCGAACCGAACGTGATCATCAGAACGATCGCCGCAACGGCGATGCCGACCAACTCAGTGGCCCCACCCGGGGGCTCCTGCTCGGACGCTGCGCTACCGCTGACCTCGACGGTCAAGCCGGCGTCACGACCGAGATCCGCCGCGGCGTTGATCTCGCTGCGCAACTCGTCCGTCACGTCGCTGAAGCCACCGCTGAACGGCACCTCCACGTAGCCCACGGTCTTGTCCGGGCTGAGCGGCGACACGGCCTGCGTGTCGGCGACGGCGGTACCGCCGCGCTCGGATGCAGCGGCGATCATCTGCTGATTAGCAGCGACCGGGTCGGCGAGGTTCGCCTTCGCCTCTTCCTTGACCTGCGACATGGTCTTCAGCTTGTCGATGACGGCATCCATTGCCGCCTCGTTTGGCGGCGTGTCGAGCGTTTGGCCGTCCGGCGCAGCAAAGACGATCCGCGCGGAGAGCGAGTTCATCGGATCGGCTGCGCCGGGGAAACGCTCGGCCATGAGGTCCTGCGCCTGCTGAGCAGGCGTACCCGGAATCGAGAACGATTCCGACGTAGGTCCGGAAAGCGTTGCGGCGCCGACGCCGAACAGGACGAGCAAGATCAACCAGGCGGAAAGGACGACGCCTTTTCGCCGATACGCGAATCTTCCGATTCGGTACAGATAGGTGGCCACGAGAACTCCTTGTGGGATCGGTGTGGGTCAGTTGCAGCCGGGCTGGGGCAAGCCGCGGCGAAGGAGGTCGAACGCCTCGGACACCAGCTCATGCGGTGCCCGTCCGGCTGCGTTACCGCTCAGCCAGAGCTCCAGAGAGGTCTTGATGGCACAGCCGACGACCATCTGGAGCAGGTTGGGATAAAGGTCGGAATCCACGTCGGTCCCGGTCCGCTCGGCGATCGCGACGCCGAGATGGCGCCCGATGTTTTCGTGCATGCGGTGCGTCTTCGCCATCAACGCCGGCGACTCCTCGATGAGTCGAGACACTGCGCTCATCTCGTGCGGATCGTTTGCCGGATCCGAGACATAAGCGACGGCAAGGTTTTGGAGCGATTCCCAGATCGGCTCGTCGGCCGGTCGCGCCCGCAGCGCTGCCACCCACACATCCACCGAGGACTCCGCGCCGTACAAGATCGCGTCTTCCTTGGATGGAAAGTAGTTGTGGAACGTGCGGGTCGAGACCCCTACCTCCGCGGCAATTGCGTCGGCAGTAGCAGCAGCGAGGCCGTTGGCAGAAGCCAACTTGATGGCCGCTTTGCTGAGCGCCTCTTTGGTGGCGGCCTTCTTACGTTCCCGAAGTCCGGTCGAACTGGTCATGCGTTCAAGAGTGGCAGAAAATTGCAGAGGTCTGCAAGTTTGCAGACAAATGCAAGTTTGCGATGTTCGACACAGTGGTTCCTTGGCTGTGACGGCGGTCACTGCTCCCACCGCACTTTTCGTCGCACCCCGGCTCGGGCGTCGCACCGAAAATAGGGCCAAAATTTCGGTGCGGATCCCTAAAGTCGGTGCGACTGAAGGGGTTCGAGGCGAGTTTCGGCCCGGCGGGTCCGGTGAGTGGGCTATCTGAGCGGCAGGACGCGCCGACACCCCCCGGCACGGCCCACTCGGCCGGCGACGCACCGCGCCCCGGCTAGGCTCCGCACCGTGACCAGGACACCTGCGATATCAGGACGCACGCTCGCAATCTCGGCAGCCGCCGCCTTGTCGATCATGGTGATTCTCGGGATCCCTGAGCTCACGATGCAAAGGCTGGGCGCTGGAATTCTCGACTTCGAACTTGCGCGAACGCCCGAGACCGCCGCACGAATCCTTGCCGATTGGGGCGACGAAGGTCGGCAAGCGGTGCTGTGGTCGCTGTGGGGCGACTTCGCGTTCATCGTTGCCTATACAACGTTCGCGGTCCTGGCCTGCCTGACCGTTCGCAACGCGCTCGCGACAACGCGGCCACAATTCGCACGACTCGGGCAAATCTTCGCTTCGGGCGCCGTCATCGCCGCCGCCGCCGACTGCATCGAGAACGCCAACCTGCTCGCGATCGTCTACGACGGACCCGACAGCCCTTACCCGCAGGTCGCCTTCGGTGCGGCGGTCGTGAAGTTCACCCTGATCGGCGCGGCGCTGGGTTACGCGCTTATCGGTGGCGGTCTCGTGCTCGCTGCCCGCCGTCGTCGACTCCTCGCACAAAAAAACTCCCCGCCTGACTGATCAGGCGGGGAGTTTTTGGCGGTGGCGGAGGGATTTGAACCCTCGGACGGGGGTTACCCGTCACACGCTTTCGAGGCGTGCTCCTTAGGCCGCTCGGACACGCCACCGCCGCAGACTCTACCGGAGATCTGCGGCGGTGCTAAATCGCCTGCACAGGAAGCTATGAGCCGCCGGTTACCTTGTCCTTGAGGTCCGTAGCAGCGTCGACGGCCTTGTCGATGACCGGTTGCAACGCGTCCTTGGCCGCGTTGGCGAGTTCCTCGGCCTTCCCGAGTGCAGCCTCGGCGGCGTCTTTGGCTTGGCCCGCGACGTTTTCTGCGGTGGCTTTCGCGTCGTCAGCAATACCCATGAGGTTCCTCCCTCGAAGTGTTTACGCCGACCGTCCGGCGCACGGCCTAATGTTCGCACCACCTGGGGTTATCGATGCGGGAAACAACAGAAGTCAGCGTCTTGGTCCGAAGAAGTCATCCAGTAGCGCCGCGCACTCGTCGGCGAGCACCCCGCCGACAACGTCGGGCCGGTGATTGAGCCGCCGGTCGCGGACCACATCCCACAGCGAACCGACCGCGCCCGTCTTCGGTTCCCACGCCCCGAACACGACCCGGCCCACCCGAGCGAGGACCAGGGCGCCGGCGCACATCGTGCAGGGTTCCAGAGTGACGACGAGCGTTGCGCCTTCGAGGCGCCAACCGTCGCCGTGCACGCGGGCCGCTTCGCGGAGGGCGAGAATCTCGGCGTGGGCGGTCGGATCACCGGTGGCTTCCCGCGCGTTGGCCGCTCGTGCAAGCACTGTGCCGTCGGCTGCGACGACAACAGCGCCGACCGGCACATCGTCTGCCCCGGCAAGCCCCGCGGCCGCGATCGCCGCCCGCATGAGGGCCTCGTCGTTCAATTACCGCGGCAGCTTGTCGAGAACTGCCGAAAGCTCGTTCGCGAAACCGAGCCGCGCGGCGATCATGCCGAGTTGCTCGTCCGGGTACAGATCGGTCTCCGCGACGATGACAGCGAGGACCGGCTCTGGCAGTCCGAGGTCGGCGAGCACGCCGAGGTCGCCCTCTTCCCACGGTTCGACGTCGTCTAGTTCGTCAGGGTCGATGTCGGGAATTTCGACGTTGATCGCGTCGAGGACCTCGGCGGCAATGTCGTAATCGATCGCTGCGGTTGCGTCCGAAATCAGCAGCCGCGTGCCGGAGGGGGCGGGACGCAGGACGACGAAAAACTCGTCGTCGACGTCGAGCAGCCCGAAGACGGCGCCCGCGCTGCGCAGTTCCCGGAGCTCGGTCTCCGCGACCGACAAACTCGTGAGCGCCGCACTCGTCATCGGCGTACAACGCCATTTGCCCTCTTCGCGAACAACGGCGACGCCGAATCCCTCCAGATCGTCGTAGTCGTCCGAGGTAGCGCGGTTTGTGCTCGAACTGCTGTTGCGCGAACCCTGTGCAGCCATGCGCGCAACGGTAGTCCGCCGCTCCCGTTTTGTTGAAGTCGCGGTAGGCATTCGCCCGCCGTGTGCCACCCTGAGCATGTGTCAGCACATGTCGAACCGCCAGTGTGCGTGCTCGGTCTCGGTTTGATCGGCGGATCGCTTCTGCGTGCCGCCGTGGCTGCGGGACGCGAAGCGTGGGGTTACAACCGTTCCGTTTCGGCCGTCGAACAGGCCCGCGCCGACGGCTTCGACGCCAGTGCGGACCTCGCCGAAGTCCTCGGAAAAGCCCAGGCACGACGCGCCCTCGTCGTGGTCGGTGTGCCGATGCCCGCTGTCGACGGCGTACTCGCGGCGGTCGCCGAGTTCGCGCCAGGCTGTCCGCTGACCGACGTGGTGAGCGTCAAAGCGCCGGTGTCGGCAGCGGTCGCCGCACATGGACTCGCCGCCAGGTACGTCGGTGGGCATCCGATGGCAGGCACTGCCGAATCCGGCTGGACCGCGTCCGACGCGAACCTCTTCCGAGACGCTGTATGGGTCGTCGCGACCGACAACGGTGTCGATCCCGCCATCTGGTCGGCGGTCGCCCGGCTGGCGCTGGCTTGCGGTTCGGTCGTCGTGCCCGCCGAGTCCGTCGAACACGACGGTGCGGTCGCCCGCATCTCGCACCTGCCGCATCTGCTGGCCGAAGCTCTCGCGTTGTCGGGCGCAGCAGGTGGCGACCTCGCCCTCGGGCTCGCCGCCGGCTCCTTCCGCGACGGCACCCGGGTTGCCGGATCGGCGCCTGCGCTGGTCCGCGCGATGTGTGAGGCGAACGCGGACGCCTTGCTCGCCGCTTTGGACGAGACGTTGACCGTATTGAGCACGGCCCGGACCGCTTTGGCCGACTTCGCGTCCACCGCGGAACTCGTCGAGGCCGGCTACGACGCCCGCCTCCGCTACGAGAACGTCGAGCGGTGGGAAATCACGGGTATCGAGCCGGGTAGTCCCGACTGGGTCGAGCGGCTCCGCGATGCCGGCCGGCGCGGCGGTGTACTGCGCGCGTTGTGAGGGGTCAGATTCTCTCGGCCAAGCCCGGGTAGTCGAGCACGAAACCCTCGGCGTCGACCTTCAGCGTCGAACTCGACACCGGCGACAGCACGTGAATTCCATCGGCACCGCTGCTGTAGGTCAGGCCGGCCTCTTGGACCGTGAGATCGGGCAAGCTCACGTAGACGACCGGAATCTGGAGATCTTCCGACTCCGTCTGCAGTCCGAACCGGCGGATCGGGAGCGTGTTGAAGAACGGGCTGAGGACCACGTCGACATCCAGCGCGCCACCGAACAACGATCGGACGTGCGTGCTCGCGCTCTCGACCATCCAGTAGCCCTCTTCGTCGCGGACGATCGACAGCTGCCGTTCGCCTGCGGCGACCTGGGTCAACAGCGAAAGTCTGCGCGTCGCACCGTTCTCGTCGGTCAGCAACGAGTACCACGTGCTGAACGCCGCATGCTCGGGACAATCACCGCCGACGATTCGGCCGGTTGCCTTGATCCGGTTGCCATTGAGCTGCACCCGTACCGATTCCATGCGTGGCGCATTGTGCGCACGCCAGGTAAGCATCGCTGGCCACGGCGAAGCCGGAACGTCCGCTGACCCGGCGGATCCGGAGGCTGGGGATGTCACCCGTCTACGTTATGCGACGCGCAGATCGGTGGCACGAGCGGTAGCACACAACTTCGCTTTGCGTCGATCGCAAAACCTGTCGGTGAACTCGAGTAACGTTCCCTTGCGAGAGTGCACGATCGGGCCGCGTCATCGAGGACGCGCGAAAGAAGAAGGGGAACAGTGACCGCTGGCGGAAGCATGGCCGGGCTGTTCGCCGGAATCGGCGGGTTGGAACTCGGCTTGAGCGAACACGGTTGGCGGACCGAACTGCTCTGCGAAATAGACACCGGCGCACAGGCAGTGCTCAGAGCGAGGTTCGGCGACGTCCCCATCACAGCGGACGTGACGGCGTTGCGCGGTATCCCGGCGGGTACCGAACTGGTCGCCGCCGGCTTCCCCTGCCAGGACCTGTCACAAGCCGGACGGACGGCCGGAATCACCGGTGCACGTTCAGGTTTGGTCGACGAAGTGTTCCGACTCGTGAAGCGCAAACGCGGTCCGCGCTGGTTGCTCATCGAGAACGTGCCCTTCATGCTGCAACTCGGACGCGGGGCGGCGATGCGCCACATCACCGACGCACTCGAAGACATGGGCTACACGTGGGCATATCGGGTTGTCGACGCCCGCGCGTTCGGCCTGCCACAGCGCCGCCAGCGCGTCCTCATGCTCGCTTCGCGAACGGAAGATCCGCGCGAGGTGCTGTTCACCGACGACGCCGGACCTGACGAATCCGGAGACCCCGCATTGCACCCGTGCGGTTTCTACTGGACTGAGGGGGTCCGCGGTCTCGGCTGGGCAGTCAATGCCGTGCCGACGTTGAAGGGCGGTTCGACGATCGGTATCGCGAGTCCCCCGGCGGTTCGCCTGCCGTCGGGCGAGATCGTGACCCCGGGAATCGTTGGTGCCGAACGACTCCAGGGGTTCGATCCGGATTGGACAGCCCCGGCGATCAACGCCCCCGGTGTCCGCCCCGGCCACCGCTGGAAGCTGGTCGGCAATGCCGTGAGCGTGCGGATGGCGTCGTGGGTCGGTCACAAGCTCGCGAACCCGCAGTCGTACTCGAACGATCAGGAAACGCTGTTGCTACCCGGCCAGCGCTGGCCGACCGCGGCGTGGGGCCGCAACCGAGTCACGCATGCCGTGCCGCTGTCGACCTGGCCGGTGCAGGAACCGTACGAAGATCTCGCAGGCTTCCTGGACGACAGCAGGCTGCTGTCGGCCAGGGCAACAGCCGGATTCTTGCGTCGAACTCGGTTGGGCAACTTGCGTTTTCCACCCGGCTTCCTCGACGACATCGAGAACCATCTCGATCGCATGGGTGGCTACCCCGACGTGGCGGCATGACGGACGCGCTCTTTCCCCTGCCCGCACCGCCTCCACCGCTGGCGCGCGCCCTCATGCTGAGTGGCGCCAAACCGACGCCCGACGCAGAACGCGGCGACAAGAAGAACTACGCCCAGCGCCTGTCGAATCACCTCGCCCAGACAGTCGCCGATTCCCTCCGCACGCTGTATCCGGACATCACACCAACGGCCAGCGGCGCCGGGCAGGAAGCTGCGATCGACGTCGCCAAAGGTCGAAAGCGGTTGGACGTCAAGGCAATCGACCCGATGCTCGGGCTGATCCTCTGCGTGTCGATCAAGACGTACAGCTTTCAGGACTACAGCCCGACCACTGGACGGCTTGGCCGGTGGACCAAGAACATCGTCCGCAACGACCACGAACTGCGCGGCGAAGCGATGGTCGTGCATCAGCGTCAGCCCTACAGCGTGCTGGTCGCGGTGATGTTCGAGCCGATCGCGACGTGCGACGACGGCGACCCGACCAAGACGAGCGACATCGCGAAATCGTCTTTCGCACACCATGTTACGACTCTGGCAAAGCGGACCGGCCGCGGTAAACGACCGGTGCACGGTGGTCCGGAACGACTGTGGGTGGATCTCGGCGCCGAAGACACCAGGTACGACCTGTTCGAGAAGGTCTTCATCGGGCTGTACGACGAGGACGGGTCGGTCCGCTTCTTCGACGTCGAGGAGGCACCGCCGCGCAACGGCCGGCCGCCGGATTCTCGAACCCTGTCTTTCGACGAATTCGTCGCCGCCGTCCATGGCGAGGTCGAACGCCGCAACCGGTTCGCTCCGACGTGGTCCGACGAAGAGGACGACTAACGTTGCAGTGTGCCCGCTACCGATCCGGTCACCAGCGCGCGGCTCAGTAAGCAGCGCCGGCGTGACACGGCCCCGGAGATCGCGCTGCGGCGCGAGCTGCACCGGCGCGGACTGCGTTTCTTCGTCGACCGCGCTCCCCTGCCTGGCTTGCGGCGCCGTGCCGATCTGGTGTTCCCGCGGCGCCGAGTGGCCGTCTATGTGGACGGTTGCTTCTGGCATCGCTGCCCGATCCACGCGACCGATCCGAAGAACAACGCCGAATGGTGGGCCACGAAACTGGCCACGAATGTGCGCCGCGACCGCGATACCGACGCCAGGCTCGCCGAAGCCGGCTGGCAGGTCGTCCGGGTGTGGGAACACGAGTTACCGACCGTTGCGGCTGACAGGGTGGCCCAACTACTACGCTGAACCGCGATGACCGCGTCTGCACGCCGTGCCCTCGCACTGGCGATCATGATCGGCGGTGTCGCGTACTCCTCGTGGGTACTGGAAAACGTCCTCCACACCGGCCTCGACCCGAGTGAAACGTTTCTCAGCGAGCTCGACGCGGTCGGGCAGCGGTATCGCGATGTCTTCTCGACGGCGGACACCGCATCCGGGACCGTCCTCGCTGTCGCCGCCGTCATTGCGCTGTTCGGATTACGGCGTCGTCGCCTGACCACCGTCGGCTGGAGCGCGCTCTTCGTTTTCGGTGCCGCGACCATCGCCGACGCGCAACTGCCCATCAGTTGCGTGCCGACGCCGATGCACCCGTGCCCCAGCTCGCCGAGCGGACTGTTCCCGCAACTGCATCACATTCACGCGCTGACCAGCACCATTGCGGTCAACGCGATCTTCGTGGCAATGATCGCGTTCACCTGGGCGGCGTTCCGCTACCGAATTCTGCCCGTCGTGCGCGCGATCGGTCTGGCGCTCTTCGTCGTCGCGTCCGCAACCACAGTGTGGATGCTGATCGCGGACAACCTGCCCGGTGAATACGCCCTCGGGATTGCCCAGCGCATTCAGGTCGGCACGATGTCACTGTGGGTCGTGACGTTGGGATTCGCCGTGTGGAAGAGCGTCAGCGACGACCGATGACGGTCAATTGCCATACCGCGATCTTCCAGTCCGCCTTCTCGTGGCTCATGACGAACATCGACTGACCGACCGGCTCCCCGACGAGGATTTCGCCGTCCGTAGTGATCGGATCGTGGCGAACCGTCACCGCCGCAACGTCATTGCGAACAAAGGCGATGTTGACGACGTCGAATCGCAACGCCGCGTCCTCGGGTGCCTCGATCAGGTAGAGGGTCGCTGCGGCCAAGATGGAATCGGATCCGACGTTGGGAACGCCGAAAATGTCGACGTACACCGCGTCCTCGCGGAAGTGCGACATGATCCCGGCGACGTCTCGCGCATGAAAGATCCGCGCCAACTCGGCGATTGTCTGTTGGATCGACGCAACGTCCTCGTCGCGAACTCTCTGCGTCGAGCGTTTCACGGTCCCTCCCCACTCGTAATTCGCTCAGCGTATGCAGATCGACCACAATCTGTGCAGTCGTCATAGCGATCGAGAGGAAGTGCGATGGTCCACATCCACCACAAGGGCGAGGCAGCCGTTCCACAGCAGTATCTGTTCGACTACGTCTCCGACTTCCGCAACGCCACCGAGTGGCTGTTCGGGATCACGAAGCTCGAACTGAAGAGCGAGATCGAATACGGCCTCGGCACGGTGTACGAGGGTGGCATGAAGCTCGGACCGAAGACACTTGGCGCCGTGTTCAACATGGACCGGTTCGAACCGCCGAACGTGTTCCACTTCGATTACGTGTCGGGCTTCGAAGTCCGCTCGCTGTGGGAGTTCCGCGCGATCGGCGACGAAGTTTCGGAGCTCGAACTCAACCTCGAATACGTCTTGCCGGGCGGCATGGCGGGCCGCGCCCTCGGCAAGATCATCGAACCCTTCGTCGCGATCGCCGTTCGCCATTCCGACAACACGCTGCGCAAAAAGATCGAAGCGAAGTACGCGGCGTCCAAGACAGCCTGAGTCCAGCGCGTCGGCGGGCATTGACAAACCCTGCAGTCATTGAGAGTGTTTGTGTATCATTGCATCACCGCCGATGCGGGCGTTGCGCGTGCGCGCGTCCAGGAATAGGACAACGATGGCCGCTCCCGTCCAGGTCGTTCCCGACGCTTCTACGCACGTCGACTTTCAGATAGCCGATTACGTCTACGGCATTACTGCATTCCTCGGCGGCACGGCGAACGTGATCATGCAGCTCAGCCAGGCGCCGGTGGGCTACGGCGTTGTCGAGAGCACGGTCGACAGCGGCAAGGTCACCAAGCACCCGATCAAACGGATGCGGACGACGTTGACCTACCTCGCGGTGGCGCTGATGGGTTCCGAAGAGGAACGCATTCGCTACCGCGAGGCGGTGAACGTCTCGCATCGGCCCGTTCACTCGGGCCCGGACAGCCCTGTCAAATACAACGCCTTCGACAAGAAGCTCCAACTGTGGGTCGCGATGTGCCTGTACCGGGGCGTCGTCGACACACTGGAGGCGATGGACGGCCCGCTCGACGACGCAACGGCCGATGCCCTGTACGCACACTGCGAACGGCTCGGGACCACGTTGCAGGTGCCCGCGTACATGTGGCCGCCCAACCGCGCAGCCTTCGACGTCGCATGGGAGCGCTCACTCGACGAGGTGTCCATCGACCCGACCGTGCGCAAGTACCTCACCGCACTGATGACCCTCGAGTTCATGCCGTGGCCGATTCACAAACTCTTCGGAAAACCGCAGACCTTCATCGTGACCGGATTCCTGCCGCAGCGCTTCCGCGACGAAATGCACCTGACGTTTTCCGAAAGCGACCAGCGGCGCTTCGATCGACTCCTACGCGTGATCGGTGCGGTCAACCGTCGGCTGCCCGGACCCCTGCGCCGGTTTCCGTTCAACCTGTACCTGACCGACCTGCGGCTGCGAATCCGGTTCGACCGCGCGCTCGTGTGAGCGTCGAGCCACATCATTCGACCGCGCGCCGATCAACGCCGCACGAGGTGCAGCGGAACCTGCGACGGCGACAGCACGAAGTCCTTGTTCGACGGGCTGACGGTGGCAGTGGTATCGAGTTCTGGCCGCCAGTAAGCGAAGAACGCGGCGGCCTGCAGCGTGATCGCCAATACCGAGTAGTGATTGCCCGGGCACCGACGGGGACCGATCCCGAACGTCAGCGACGTGCGCTTCTCGACGCGCGCGATGTTCTCGGGCGACCACCGTTCGGGATCGTGGCGGTTCGCGTTCTCGTAGTACGTGTCGTCGCGGTGAATCATGTACGGGCTGTAGGCGATGGTCGCGCCGTCCGGAAGCGTGAAGCCGCCGAGCGACACCGGACCGTTCGCGGTACGCGTGCTGACCCACGGCGCCCACATTCGCAGCGTCTCCAGCAGCACCGTCCGCAGGTATGGCAGCTCCGGAACATGTTCTGCGCGAACGGCATCGAAGCCGACGACAGCATCGATCTCCTCGTACACCTGGGCCGCAACAGCCGGGTTCGCGAGCGTCTCGTAGATGATCCAGCCGAGCAACGAGGCCTGCGAACCAACTCCGCCCGCCATCACGAGGATCAGCTCGTCGATGATCTCCTCGTCCGACAGAGTGGCCCCGGTCTCCTTGTCGGTATGCCGGATCAGGGCAGACAGCACGTCGCCGCGGTCCTGATCGTCGAGCCGGTACTGCACGACGACCTCACGAATTGCCGCGCGAAGCCGTCGTGACCTGCGGGCGAACCGCGAGTTCGCGATCAGCCTGCTCTTGCGCACCGCCGCCGGCAGTGACCCACGGCGCACCACCTCGGTGAGCAACCACGGGATGTCGATGCGGATCTGCTCCTTGGCGTGCTCGGTGAAGTCGCCGCGAAAAAGCGTCGAGGAGACGGTCTCGAGCACAAGTCCGTGGATCGACTCCATCAGGTTGACGTCCTGCCCACCTGGCAGTTCAGCGGCCCACTTGTTCGCGATCTCGGCGGTAACGACCGCGTAATCGGCAAGCCTGGCCTGCTTGAATGCCGGCGCGATCATTCGCCGGCGCAGCTCGTGCTCCTTGCCGGTGAGAATGTTCACCGAGTTCAAGCAGATCTCTTTGATGGACTCGGCGAGCTCGTCGCGGCGCCAGAGGTCCTCGTTGAGGCTGACGTATCGAATCAGCTCAGCGGTCGTCACCAGGTAGGCAGGCTTGGGCCCCAGATAGATCCGTACGACCTCCCCGCACCCGGACAGTGAGCCGATGAACTCGAGCGGATTTCGGAGAATCGACAAGCTGTGACCGAGCAACGGCAATCGACCGGGAGCGGTCGGTAGTTCCGAAAGCCGTGCCGTCATGAGCCATCCTTTGCGCGTCGTAGATCGAGGCCTGAAGGAAAGGCCCCCAACGTTCATATCGGACGCGAGGCCCGAATCGATAACCGGACCGCTCTACGAGCGCGCCGAACGCGCATTCGCGCAGCTGGGACAGAGGACGGAATCGTGGCTGACGTGCCAGCCGTTCACTCGCGCAGCACCGATCGGGTCCCCGCCCACCGCCGCTGAGCTGAACCGTCGCTCACAGTGCCCGCACCGTAGTAGCGCCGCATCGTCGCGGCCGTCACGAGTCATCATTGCCGCCGTCATTGCGCTGGTCAGCCCGAAGGGTACTCGTCGTGCGAAATCGGCACCGGAACAGCTTGTTCGAGCAGATCGGCGTCGTCGGCGTCCCATTTGTGATCGACCACAACGGTCGGCACATCGTCGTCGATCAGAATCGACTGTTCGGCGCGATCGGCGTCGTCGGCGTTCGGAAAGGTTTCGGTCATCAGGCGCACTCCTCGACTGTGGCGATCTGATCGGTGCATGTTCGTGAGTTCCGGTGGGCGCCGCCCGGCACCCACCGGTTCGGGCTCCGTCAGACGTCGATCGATCGATGGCCGTTGCCACGCCCGATTTCGATCTTGCGTGGCTTCGCCTTCTCCGCGACCGGGATCGTCAACCGCAGCACGCCGTCGGTGTACTCGGCTTCGATCCGGTCGGTGTCGAGATTCTCGCCGAGGAACAGCTGTCGGCTGAACACTCCGGCGGGACGCTCCGACGCCAACATCTCCCGACTCGAATCTACTCCCGGACGCTGCGCGCGCACCGTGATGACGTTTCGCTCGATGTCGAGATCCAGCGAATCCGCATCGATACCAGGCAGATCGAGCTCGACAACAAATCTGTCACCGTCACGCCAGGCATCCATCGGCATCACCGCCGGTCGCGCAGCAGTGCCGAACGCATGCTGCGTAAGGCGGTCCAGGTCGCGGAACGGATCAGTACGCATCAACATTGTGGCCACCTCCGAACACTCCAATCTTTCTATGTGAGGGCAGAAAACCTGTGTGGTCTGCCATAGATTTTTTGTACCACTAGCGGCAATGGCGCGCAAGACCCACGCAACGCACCGTCCGGTGCGGCGTTCGAACACATAGCGAAAGGCCCCGACCTGACGGTCGGGGCCTTTCGTGGTGTGCGCCCGAAGGGATTCGAACCCCTAACCTCCTGATCCGTAGTCAGGTGCTCTATCCGTTGAGCTACGGGCGCAAGTAAAACTATTCAAATTTGGCGGAGGCGAGAGGATTTGAACCTCCGGTCCCCCGTAAAGGGGACAACTCATTAGCAGTGAGTCCCATTCGGCCGCTCTGGCACGCCTCCCGAGCTTCCTTGAAGAGGAGCCGGTCCTTTCGAACCGCCGAGGGGAAAGGTTACACAGCCACTCCCCGCGACGCAAAACGCCCTATCGGAGGTTGCTGTCGAACCAGTCGAAGATCCTCGTCTGGGCATCGATCAGCACGTCTGCACCGTCGTCACCGGACGCCGATGCGGCGTCCGGACGATGCCCCAGACCCTCATAACTGACGACGTTGGTCGCGACCACCGCCTTGGCGACGGCGTCGCTGAGCTGCTCGACATGGTCGTGCGGCGTTTCGGGGTCGTCGACGCCGTACAACCCCAGCCACGGCGCCTGCAGGTTGGGCGCCGCATCGAGAAGTCGTGGCGCGTCGTCGGTGATCGGCGAGACGATGCCGCGCGCGGCCACGCTCACCGCAGCGCCGATCGGACGGTTGGTCGCGACGAGCATCGCAGCTGTGCCGGCATCGTCGAATCCGAGAACCCCCACGCAATCCGCCAGCACCCCGCGGCCGACCAGCCAGTCGAAGCAGGCATCGAAGTCGGCAAAGAGGTTGTCGCCGAACACCTCCGCGGTGGTTTCGGTCGTAGACCGATGGAACAGGTTGGGCGCAACGGCAATCCAACCCTCGTCGGACAGGGCACGCATCAAACCGACGAGCGCGCCGGTGAATTCACGCGCCTCGTGCAGAACCACGATCCCGCCGCGCGCGTGGCCGTCGGGCTCGATCGCCCGGACTGGAACATCCCCATCCGATGTGGTGGAACCGCCGTCCGCATCCCGCAGACGTGCAAAGTCCTCGAAGAATCCCGACATAGAAACAAGCGTAGGGGCCAAGCCCGCCGCGTGCTCGACATTGTTTCCGCCGCATACTTGAACGGTGACCGCACGCACCCGTCCTGACCTCGAATCGATCCCGACCTATGTCCCCGGTCGGAACTTTCCGGGTGCGATCAAGCTCGCGAGCAACGAAACCACTCTCGGACCGTTGCCGTCCGTCGCGAAGGCCGTCGCCGAGGCCGTCGAACTGGCCCACCGCTACCCCGACAACCGCTCGACGGAACTTGTTGCTGCGCTTGCGGCCTCGGTCGGCGTAGCGGCCGACCACGTTGCCGTCGGCTGCGGCAGCGTCGCACTGTGCCAGGAGCTGGCGCAGATCACGTGCAACGCGGGTGACGAGGTCCTGTACGCGTGGCGTTCGTTCGAGATGTATCCGATCGTCACGCAGGTCTCCGGCGCGGTTGCCGTTACTGCTCCGCTCACGAGCGGGCACGTCCACGACCTCGACGCGCTGGCCGCGGCCGTCACGGACCGGACGCGGCTCATCTTCGTCTGCAACCCGAACAACCCGACAGGCACGGCAGTGGGTCGCCGCGCGCTCGAAAAGTTCCTGGACGCGGTGCCCGCACACATCCTCGTCGTGCTGGACGAGGCCTACTTCGAGTACATGCGATTCCCCGCCGACGACTTTCCGGACGGCGTCGCCATCGGGCGCACCCGGCCCAACGTGGTCGTGCTGCGGACGTTCTCGAAAGCGTACGGACTGGCGGGCCTGCGCGTGGGATACGCGGTCGGGGATCCATCCGTCATCAGCGTGCTGGGGAAGGTTCACGTGCCCTTCAGTGTCAACGTCGCTGCGCAAGCTGCCGCAATCGCATCGCTCGACGCGCAGGCCGAACTGCTGGACCGAACAGACGCGATCATCGGCGAGCGTGCCCGCGTGCGGGACGGTCTGTTGGCAGCGGGGTACGCGGTTCCGGAGTCTCAGGCAAACTTCGTCTGGCTCCCGTTGGGCACCCAAGCGGCTCGGTTCAGCACCGAGTCCGCCGAGGCGGGCGTCCTGGTCCGCCCGTACGGCGTCGACGGCGTGCGCGTGACCGTCGCGGACCCGCACGAAAACGACGCGTTCCTCGAGTTCGCGACCACCGGGCCCGGCAGTGCCGGTTTCGCCGCGGCAACTCGGTCGGAAACCCAAACGTAACTGCCGCGCCGTTCACTGACGGCTCGTTCGTTGGCAGACTTCGATCGGTTGGAAAGGTGGTGGCTGTGCTCGCACGGAGGCCGACCGGACGTCGTCAGCCGGTCCGGGCGCTGACGCTCGCCTGCGTCCTCCTGGCCTGCGGAACGGTCGGCCTGCCGATGGCGGCCGCAGACAACGACGACACGATCGACGTACGGCTGCTCGCGCTCAACGACTTTCGCGGCAACCTCACCCCACCGGAGGGTCGGGCCGGCGTCGTCGAACAGGTCGACGGCAACTCGGTGCCCGCGGGCGGTGCAGCCTTTCTCGCCGCATACGTCAAGCAAATGCGCGGGCAGGCGCAGCACTCGCTGCTGTACTCGGTCGGCGACAACTGGGGACCGTCGTCGCTGGAATCGACTCTCTTCCACGGCGAACCCGTCGTCGACCTGCTCAACCACATGGGTGTCGCCGCGTCCGGTATCGGCAACCTCGAGCTTGCCGGCGGCCTCGCCGAGCTGCAACGACTGGAACGAGGCGGCTGCCATCCGGTCGACGGCTGCACGTTCGACACCACGTACGGCGGCGCCGAATTTCCTCTGCTGGCGTCGAACCTCATGGTCGACGGCGTCCCGGCGACCGTCCCGTTCGATGTCGATTTCGTCGACGGCATCCCGATCGGCGTCATCGGCGTACTGCCCAGCGACGCCGGGCGAACCATCGCCGCGGATCGCAGCGCCGGCCTGTCCTTCGGCGACGAACTCGAAGCTATCGACAGAACTGCCGACCTCCTCGACTTCTTCGGCGTCAAAGCCATCGCCGTACTCCTGCACAAGGGCGACGACTCGGGACCCGGCGGACCGGACGCATGCAATCTGACGACCGGCTCTGCGCGGCGGATCGCCGAGCGTGCCGACGCGAAGATCGACGTCGTCTTCACCGCCGCAGGCAACCGCCAGTACGACTGCACCGTCACCGACCCGATGGGTAAACCGCGCGTCTTCATGCAGGGCGCGTCGGACGGTCGTGCGGTGGCAGTTGCGGACGTCGTCATCGATCGCAACACGCGGGACGTCGTTCGCGACCAGACGAGCACGTTCAATCAAGTCGTCACCCGTGACATCGCGCCGGACCGTGAGGTCGAGCAACTTGTCGACCGCGCTCGTTCGGCGGCGTCCGCGATCGGCGAACCCGTCGTCGGAACGGCCGTTTCAGACATCGTTCGCGACAAGGCGCCAAGTGGTGAATCTCCGCTGGGCAACCTGGTCGCCGACGCCCAGCTGGCCTTCGCACGATCCGCCGGAGCGCAGGTCGCTTTCACCAATCCGGGCGGCCTACGCGGTGATCTGGGGTCCGCCGACGGGTTCCTGACCTACGCCGATGCCTTCGCCACCCAGCCGTTCGGAAACCAGGTCCGCGTCGTGTCGCTGACCGGTCAGCAGGTACGCGAGGTCCTCGAGCAGCAGTTCCAGCCGGGCGACGGCACTGTTCGGCGCGAGATCCTCGCGCCGTCCGGCAACCTCCGTTACGCAATGCGAGGCAGCGCTCCGCCCGGGGAGCGCATCGTGGACCTGACGATCGACGGCGTACCCGTCGACGACGCCGCGGCGTATCGCGTTGCGGTCAATTCGTCTCTGGCGGACGGCGGCGACGGCTTCGCGGCCTTCCGGAACGGTCAGGACCCGGTGGATGCGGGCACGGACATCGACGCCCTGGTCGCCTACTTGGCAGCGAACGGTCCGGTCGGCCCGCCTGCTACCGACCGGATCCGCGTGCTCGATTAGGCAGTGCCGAGGGCGGCCGCCAACGTCGGCCACGAATCGTGCAGGTCGCCCTGCCAGTAGGGCCACGAGTGCGTGCCGTAGAACCGATAGACGAACTGGGCTGGAATGCTCAAAGAATCGAGCCTGGTCTGAAAGTCGCTCGTGCACATGTTCGCACCGATTTCCAAAGGTGCACCGGTGGACAACAACGTGCCGAAATCGTTTCCGAGCACGAAATCGGGCGGTCCGAGGACCCCGTTGCCGACCGAGATGTACATCGCCTTCCCGCGCAGGTTCTCGGCGAGAGTTCCCGGGTCGTGCTCGCGCCAATCGGGATCGCTGTCCGGTCCCCACATGTTCGTCGCGTCGCCGCCGCGCGAGGCGACGGTGACGCGGACCAACTGCTTGGCTTCCTCGCGACCGGTGTCCGGGCACGCGCTGAACGCCGATATCGCGCGATACAACTCCGGATTGCGCGCGGCGAGAATCAGCGCGGCCTGACCGCCCATCGAGAGGCCGCCGATCGCGTTGACGCCGTTGCCGTCGAACTGACCGTCGATGATCGGCGGAAGTTCGCGCGTCAGGAACGTCTCCCACATATTGATGCCGAGCACCGGATCGGGCTTCTGCCAGTCGGTGTAGTAGCTCGCCTTGCCGCCGACCGGCATCACGACGTTCACGTTCTTGTTCGCGAAGAACTGCGCCGCATCGGTCTTCTGCAGCCAGTCGCTGTTGTCGTTCTCGCTGTCGACTCCATCGAGCAGGTAATACGACGGGCGCGGGCCACCGCCCGCCGGGTGCAGGATCTGGATCTGGACCACCCGCTGCATCGCAGGCGACTCCACGAAAATATTGGTCTGACTTGCACTGATCACGTTTGTCGAGACCACGCGCGCAGCAGCCTCCCGTGGCACCGGTGGTGGATCGGCGACGGCCGTTTCACCGCAGGCCAGTGCCACCGCCAGCGCCAGGCTTGCGGCAACTGTTACGTGCCAGCGCATACACTCAACTCCTCTGCGACAAAGCTGTCGCGTATCCCAACGTTGCGCAAGTGGTATGCCCAATGATGGTCCGCCGCAATCGGGAACCTGGGGAACGCGCCGGACCTCACACTTTCGGAGTGGACAACACTTCCGCAGGCACAATAGACGGGTGCACCCGACAACAGGAGGACTTCGACAGTGGAACTAGCCATACTGGTTCTGTTGCTCATCCTTGCGTTGGCGATCCTCGGCGCACTCGGCGTCCTGATCGTTTCGGTGCGGCAATCGGCGCAGCGCGCGACGCCCAGACCTTCGCCTGCCATTGTGCAGAGCGCGCGAAATATCGGCCGCGGTCGCATCATCACGATCGAAATTCTGAACCCCCTCGAGGTCGCTTCGGGCCAGAGCTGGTTCGCTGGAATCGCGAGCAGCCTTGCGCCGTCCCTGGTCACGAAGACGGTCTACGACACCGCCGCAAAGATGATGCGCCAGGAGCTCGCGGCAGCGGGAGTCGAGGCCGTCGTCGACGTCGCAATGACGACAGCAACACCGCAGACCGCCGTTGCGCCTCCCATGGGCATGGCATCGGGCGAGTAACTCGCACCCTGGGTCAGCCACCCTGGGTCAGCGCAGCGCCCTGTGGAACAGATCGAGGGCAAGGCCTAGGCACTGGTCGGCGAGTTCGGCGTCGTAACGGGCACCCTCGTCACGCAGGAACGCGTGCTGGCCGTTGACCTCCAGCCAGGTGAAGTTCGTGTCCGCCGCTACCAGCGCCGCGCGAATTTCGTCGCGGCCTTCCTGCGGCACGTGCGGGTCCTGCCGCCCCCAGATCGCGAGCAGCTCGCCGCGAATGTCGCCGAAGCGAGTGATGGTGTCGTCGTTCTTGCCTTCGCCGAGCGTGCGCGAATGAATATCGGTCGCGTAGAAGCTCGCGGTGGCCTGCACGTCCGGTTGAAACGCTGTCCGCCACGCGAGGTGCCCGCCGATACAGATACCCATCGATCCCAGGGCACCGTTGCACGCCGAATGCCCAGCGAGGAGGTCGAGGGCGGCGCGCACATCGGCGTCGTAGGACGCCAGCGTTTTCGTGAACTTGTGTGCGTTCCCCCTGTCGGCACCCGCTTGGTCGTACTCGAGGACCACGCCGGGTTCACCTTCCAACTCGTGGAAGATCTCCGGAACGGCGACCACGTAGCCGTGGCCCGCGAGGTACGCGGCGACGCGCCGGATCGGGCCTGTGACCTGGAAGATCTCGGAATAGAACACGACGCCCGGGTACCGTTTTTCGCCCGCGGGCCGGAGGATGTAGGTCCGCATCGGGCCGGTTGGCGTATCGACGTCGACGTGCTCTTCCGGCGCCAGAATCATGGCGCGACCGTACCAGTCGAGCGCGAAGGATCGCCGAGACTCGGAAATAACGACAGCTAATCCATCGAGTAACAATTGCAACATTGGCAACTTTCGCCACAGCGATGATGACATGCTGCAAATCGGTCGGGCACGGTCCGCGCGGTTGCACCGCGAGAACTCCTGTTGTGCGCACCGATTTTCGTGATCATGGCTCGAAAGGAGCTCCGACAGTGCTGGCAGACCTGCGCAGCAGTGCGCCGCCCAGAGCATCGACGTGTGTTCGTTCCCAACGTCGCGGCCGCGCGCTCACCGTCACACTCGCAATCGGGATCGCAGTGAGCTTTGCATTCCTGGGCACCGGACCATCGGTCGCTGTACCCGCCCCGGTCAACCTCTGGGTTGCCGACCTCGCCCTCGACAAGGTGATCAAGTCCGAGGCCGGCACCGGCAAGCAGGAAGCGGTATTCACCAAGGGCGTCAAAGACCCCGAAGGTGTCGCGGTCGACGGCAAAGGAAACGTCTACATCGCCGACAGCGGCAATCACCGCATCCTCAAGGTTCCTGCCGACGGCAGCGAACAGGTCGACATCGGGTTCGCGCTCAACAGCCCCAAAGGCGTCGCAGTCGACGGGTCGGGCAACCTCTACATAGCCGACAGCGGCAACCACCGCGTCCTCAAAATCGCCGGTGGGACGCAGTCCACCCTCGCCGCACCCGGCGTCATCTACCCGACCGGCGTCGCGGTCGATTCCGGCGGCAACGTGTATTTCGCCGACGCCTACAACCACCAGGTCTTCAAAGTCACCACCGGTTCGACGACGGGGACGCCGATCGCAGCGACAGGCCTGAACGTACCGCTCGGCCTCGGCGTCGATTCCGCAGGCAACGTCTATATAGCCGACAGCGGCAACCACCGCGTCGTGAAGGTGCCGGCCGACGGCAGCGTACAGACGGTCGTCGGCGTCGGACTCAATCACCCGAGCGGCGTGACGATCGACAGCGCGAACAATGTGTACATAGCCGATACCGGCAATCACCGGATCGTGGAAGTCCCGGGTGACGGCAGCGCGCAGACCACGATCGGCCAGGACTGGGACACCCCGGTCGGGTTGGTTGCTCGCGGAGTTTCCGGCAACGGGCAGTGCTCGGGATCCTCGTGCCTGTTCGGTTCGAGCTAGACGAACCGGTCGAGGACCTCGCCGACGTGCCGGATCGTACCCAGGTGACCGGCACCGGGCCACACCGTGAGAGTGGCATTCGGCAATAGTTCGATGAGCGATCGAGCCTGCGCGAGCGGAACCATCGTGTCGTCGGAACCGTGCATGACCTCGACGGACTTCGTGATGCCCGCAACGTCGAAACCCCATGGCCGCGCAAGCGCAGCATAGTCGTCGACCACGCCGCCCGGACCGGTCACGAACGCGCCCGTGAACATCAGCATCGCGTCGGCAGGGGTGCCGAGGTCAGCGATCACTTCGCGATCCGACTCGGCCAGCTCGCCGGCGAAGGAATCGACCGCACGGCTCGGCGCAACCCGCGCTGCGAAACCGGTGATGCCCATGATCCTGCGCGCGAGCCACGGACGCCGGACGGCGAGGTCGAGCATCTGACGGTCGGTCTTCTCGAATTGCTCACGCGTGGCCCAGACCCCGATCTGGCCCATGCCCGCGGCGACCACGACACCGTCGACGCGGTCCGGCGATACGGCCGCGCTTGCCAGCGCGTACGGTCCGCCGCCGGAATAGCCCCACACGCCGAACCTGTCGATGTCCATGGCGTCGGCGAAAGCCGCAAGGCTGCGGGCGTATTCGGCGACGGTCCACCCGCCGGGACGCGGACTAGAGAAGCCGATGCCGGGTCGATTCGGCGCAAGAACTCGAATGTTGCGAGCCGCCGCTGGTTCGTCTGCCCACGCGAACCCAGCGCCGCAGGCCGGAACGCCATGCAAAGCGAATACGGGGCGGCCCCGGGGATCGCCGTAGGCGCAATAGCCCACGGTTGACCCATCCGCGAGCTGGACGGTCAGAACGTCAGTTCCCACAGCCGGCCTCCGAGTCGACTTCCCGAAGTTTGGCGGAAGCGGAGGGATTTGAACCCCCGGTCGTTCTCACGACGCTCGCTTTCAAGGCGAGTGCATTCGGCCGCTCTGCCACGCTTCCGTCGCAGATACTAGTCGTAATCGACGGCAGGTTCGTCGCAGGCCTCACCCTCGTTGCCTTCGAGGATCGCTTTCTCCACCTTCGCGAAGATTTCGCCGAATGCCCGAACCTGTTCCGGGGTCAGCAGATCGATGAAGTTTCGCCGCACGCCTTCGACATGCGTAGGCGCCGCCTCGGTATGTCTACGACGGCCCTCGTCGGTGAGCACGGCCAGCACGCCGCGGCCGTCGTCGACGCACGTACTCCGGCGCACCATGCCCTGGGATTCCATGCGCCTGATCTGATGGGTCAGCCGACTGCGGGAGGAAAGGACACCGTCGGCGAGATCGCTCATTCGCATCGAGTTTTCGGGAGCCTCGGACAGCAGCACGAGAATCCGGTACTCCGCGAGCGACAGATCGTGATGGATTTGGAGGTCCCGGTTCAGGGCTTCCAGCAGCAGATGATCGCCGGCAACGTAGGCGCGCCACGCTCGCTGTTCCTCAGCGCTGAGCCAGCGCGGGGGCGCTACCGGCTCATCCGACAAATTCTGCTGCACAACGCCATCGTATTCGGCGACGAGCAACCCCATTCGCACTTCACGCCCCTCTCACCATGCGGCAACAGAATGTGAGCCCGTAATGTCGTTCCCGGCGCAACATTTGCGCAGCAGCGAACCGCATCCGCGTTTCTTCAGCTGGTGGAATTGCGGTCGTAATCAGCACGGTGGTCCTTATCGCTCGGACCGCGCTCGGTCGAACTCGAGAAAGGTAATTCGCATGTCGAATTCACAGGCGAGTCCTGTGCAGAACATCACCCTCGCAGGGTGGGGTCTGCTCGGCTCGGCCGGACTTCTGCTCGTCGTGAGTTTCCTGCCATGGTGGACCATCGAAACGCCAGGCGAATCCAGGTCCGAGAGCGGTTGGTTCGCGTTCTGGTGGATCGGAGTCGTATTGGCGGTAGTCGCCGCCGTCGCGTACGCATTGATCGTCTTCGAAGTCGTCGAGTTCAAGGTCGACGTTCCGCTCCCGCTCGTTGTCGCATATGCAAGCCTGGCGACCTTTGTCGTCACGTTGCTGGCACTTGTCCATACACTGCTGAAGAACACGTTCGACGGCGTCGACCTGTCGGAAATTCCGAAGGAAGCACCGATTGCGTGGGGTCCGTCGTTCGGGATCTACATCGCGTTGATCGCAGCTGCGGTGCTCGCATACTGCGGTTCGCTGGCCGCGCAGGAAGCCGGTGCGAAGCTCCCGTTCACGGTGCCGGGTCGCAGCGTCCGCTAGCGGTAGCGTCAGGTCATGCGCGCGATCACTCTGACCGAATTCGGCGGACCCGATGTCATGGCGTGGACCGAGGTTCCGAGCCTGCGACCCGGGCACGGCGAAGTACTCATCGACACGGTCGCAGCCGGGGTCAATCGCGCCGACCTCCTGCAACGCCAGGGCCACTACCCGCCACCACCCGGCGCGAGCGACGTCATCGGGCTCGAGTGCTCCGGTGTGATCTCCGAAATCGGTGACGGCGTGACGGGCTGGCAGGTCGGCGACCGCGTGTGTGCTCTGCTCTCCGGCGGCGGCTACGCCGAAGAAGTCGTTGCGCCGGCAACTCAACTGCTGCCCGTGCCGGAGTCTCTCGACCTGTACGCGGCCGCATCGTTGCCCGAGGTCGCGTGCACAGTCTGGTCGAACGTCGTGATGAACGGCGGACTGCACTCCGGCCAGCTGTTGCTTGTGCACGGCGGCGGCAGCGGCATCGGCACCCACGCAATTCAGGTCGCGGTCGCGCGGGGCGCAACGGTCGCGGTGACCGCGGGTTCCGAGTTCAAGCTGGATCGCTGCCGCGAACTCGGCGCGTCGATTCTCGTCGACTACCACAACGACGACTTCGTCGAAGCTGTCCGGAACGCGCCGAATCACAAAGGCGCAGACATCATTCTCGACAACATGGGCGCGAAGTACCTGAGCCGCAACGTCGATGCGCTCGCCAACGACGGCCGGCTGATCGTCATAGGCATGCAGGGCGGCATGAAGGGCGAACTGGAGCTCGGGAAGCTGCTCATGAAGCGCGGAACCGTGCATGCGGCAAGCCTGCGTGGACGCCCCGCGACCGGACGCTCGAGCAAAGCGGCGATCGTCGCCGACGTCCGTGAGCATCTGTGGCCGCTCGTCGCCGATGGCACCGTCCGCCCGGTGGTGCACGCGGAACTTCCGATCACCGATGCGGCACAGGCGCACGGCCTGCTCGATTCAGCAGAGACGGTCGGAAAGGTTGTCCTGCGCATTCGGTAGATAATGAGTTCCAGCGACGGCCTGCACCCAGAGACCTGCACCCAGAGAGAGGTGGCGCGCGATCGATCCGCTCGTAGTACCGATCTGCCGGCTCGACACCGGCCGAATGGTCGCGCTCGAGGTCAGGCTGCGCGGTGTCAGCGAGGTTCAGACCGTGGTCACCGGAACCGCGATCGACGCGAACGGCGGCCAACCACCGAACGTGGTCGATGACGCGGTCAGCGGACACTCGGTCACCGGCTACGGGACGAGCCCAGTGTTGGTTGTGCTCGAAATGGATGCCGTCACAGGCTTGCCCGCCGGCATCGGACATTCGACAGACCAGCGCCGCCACGTGGTGCTACTCGGTATCGACCCGATCGCCGGCGAGCCCGCGGCGACGCTGCGGACGATCCGCCAGGTTCGGCGGGACGGACACCTCATCGCGATCGACCACATCGGCGCGCGCCCGGAAGCCCTGGCGATGCTGCCGCTGATCGAACCCGACATCATCTTCCTTGCGCCGCATCTGCTCGCACGACCGGCGAACCCCGAAACGGCGCGTGTGGTACACGCGGTGAACGCGCACGTGGAACGCACGCTGGCCGCAGTCGTCGCCACCGGCGTCGACTCCGAACAGGCGCGTAGACGCGCGTTGGCCATCGGCGCACAATTCGGGCAGGGCCAGCTCTTCGCAGCAAACGCGCCGCTAGAGCAGGACCACGACGACTGGCCCGCCGAATCTCTCGCGCCCGCCACCCGTGGACCGCGTGCCGAATACTTGCGATCGGCAACTCCGTTCGAAATCGTCGCCGCACGCCGCCGGCCGACGATCACCCGCAAGGATTTGCTCGTCATGATGAGCCGGATGCTCGAGGCCCACGCCATGACGGCGGGTCCGGAAGCAATTGTGCTCGGTACTTTTCAACAGGCGCACCAGTTCACCGCAGCAACGCGCGTCGTGTGGGAGGCCCTTGCCGAACGCGCCGCATACGCCGGCGTTTCCGGCGTCGGCCTGGTACCAGGGGCGAATACCTCGAGCGGCATCCATTTCGCACCGCTGGATGCCGGCGACCGGCTCGTGCACGAATGGAGCGTCGTAGTCATCGCGCCGCTGTTCGGTGCTGTCCTCAGCGCTCGCGACCTCCACCGTGGGAACCCGGAACGCAACCGCGAATTCGAGTACGTCGTCTCCTACGAGCACCGCACGGTCATCCGGTCAGCGCATTCGATACTCGACCGGTTCACCAAGCACGGATAGGCAGCGTTACGGGGTGTCGGCCAGCTCGGTCTGCTGAATCCGGACGAGCGACCGGCCGAGCTGGTCGATGTCGTATTTGATCGTGTACGGCGCGAGCCCGATCGTGACCGCGCCGCCCTCGTCGTTGACACCGAGCGCGTCGAGTAGACGGCTACCACCGTGGCTGCCGCTCAGCGTGCCGATTCGGTCATCGGCGAGCTTCCCCGCGACCCTGTCGGACTGCATTCCGCCGACGGTGAAGCTCACGGTCGGAATGCGCGTCGAAGCCTTGCCGATGACGGTGACGTTCGGGATTTGCTGAAGCGTTTCCATCAGGTAGTCGAACAGCTCGTCGTGGTAGGCCTGCAGCGAACTGATCGAAGCTTCCAGCCGCTCGCGGCGCGTGCCCGTCGCCGATTCGTCGAGCGAGGCTAGATAGTCGATCGACGTGGTCAAGCCCGCGAGCATCGCGTAGGAATGGCCGCCGACCTCGAGGCGCTCGGCACCCTTGGCGTACGGGTTCAGCGACATCGCGGGAATCCGGTCGAGAAACGCCGGGTCGCGGAAGACGAGCGCGCCGACCTGTGGACCGCCCCACGACGGACCACTGACCGCGACGACATCGGCCCCGAGTTCGTCGATGTCGATATGTGCGTACGGTGCCGCACCGATGGCGTCGACGACCAGCAGGCCGCCGACCTCGTGGACCCGGTCGGCAGCGACACGCACGTCCGGCGCCGAACCGACGATCGGCGATGCGGCAGTGAGCGCCACCAGGCGAGCCGTCGGACCGATCAACTCCTCGAACTGCCACGACGGCAGCTCGCAGGTATCGATCTCGACCTCGGCCCAACGCACGTGTGCGCCGTACCGATTCGCGATCCGCAGCCACGGCGCGACGTTGGCCTCGTCGTCCAGGCGCGACAATACGATGCCGGTACCGAGCCCGAGGCGCGAGCTCAGGGACTCTGCCAGCCACGCGAGCAGCAGCGCACGATCGGGCCCGAGCACGACACCCGCGGGATCGCCGCCGACGAGATCCGCAACGGCTTCGCGGGCGCGCTCCAGGATCGCGGCACTGCGCTGAGCGGACACGTGGCGCCCGGCATGAGAGAACGACGACGTCCGAAATCCAGTGGAAACGGAGCGTGAAACGGAGTCCGGAACGAGCATGCCGGCCTGCGGATCCAGGTGCGTCCAACCATCGCCCAGGGACGGGATCAAACCCCGAACCCGGGCGACGTCGTAAGTCATGCCCGACACTCTAAATGGTCCTCGTACGCCATAGTGACGCAGATCCCTCTCCTCGAACGAGTGACCGCTCGGTCACCGTGCAGTACCTGCTCGCCCGGACGACGATAGTTCCGGGCACCTTTAGCGCAATCCCGTGCGAACCGACAAGATAGGGGTTATGACGCAATCGGACAATGAACAAGTTGTCGTAATCGGCCCCGACGGGCAGCCGCTTGCACTGAACATTGCCCCGCCCAGCGACGGGACGCAAGGTGACGGCGATTCCAGCGAATCGCTCGCGGACATGGTCGAGCAGCCCGCAAAGGTCATGCGTATCGGCACGATGATCAAACAATTGCTCGAGGAAGTCCGCGCCGCCCCGCTCGACGACGCAAGTCGCGCGCGGCTCAAGGAGATTCATCGCTCGTCGATCACCGAGCTCGAAGCGGGACTCGCACCAGAGCTGCGCGAGGAACTCGAACGGCTGACTTTGCCCTTCAACAACGACTCTGTGCCGTCGGATGCCGAACTCCGCATCGCGCAGGCGCAACTCGTCGGCTGGCTCGAAGGACTGTTCCACGGCATCCAGACGGCGCTGTTCGCGCAGCAGATGGCCGCCCGCGCGCAGCTCGAGCAAATGCGACAGGGCGCGCTGCCGCCAGGAATACATGCGGCGGAAGCACGCCAGCACGGCACCAACCTCACCGGCGGAACCGGTCAGTACCTATAGCGACCGGAACAGGCACCTGGCCCGCGGGGCCCCGCGACACAGGTAGGCTCGACCCCCGTGTCAACTGCTTCCCCGGATACCGACGATGCGATCGTGCCTGTCTCCGACTCGCAAACGTTCCGGCGAGCGTTCAAAGACCTCCGCGACGGGTTTCACCAACGCGAACTGTGGTTGTCGCTGGGCTGGCAGGACATCAAGCAGCGCTACCGCCGCTCGGTGCTCGGCCCGTTCTGGATCACCATCGCGACCGGCCTGCAAGCCGCCGCGATGGGTGTCCTGTACTCGGCGCTGCTCGATATTCCGCTGACCGAGTTCCTGCCGTACGTCACGGTCGGGCTGATCGTGTGGAACCTGATCAGTGCGAGCATCCTCGAGGGCTCCGAGGTCTTCATCGCCAACGAAGGCCTGATCAAGCAGTTGCCGTCGGCGTTGAGCGTGCACGTCTACCGCCTGGTCTGGCGGCAGATGCTGTTCTTCGCCCACAACTGCCTCATCTACGTTGTGATGCTCGTGGCGTTCGGGGTGTGGCGCGACCTGCACTGGACGGCCGTCTTCGCGATTCCGGCGCTGGTCCTGCTGATGCTCAACGCGATGTGGGTGTCGATCGTGTTCGGCATCTTCTCCACCCGTTATCGCGACATCGCACCGATCCTCGGCAGCATGACGCTGATGCTGTTCGTGCTCACACCGGTGATGTGGACGACCAAAACGCTGGAAGCCCAGGGCGGCAACGTCGCCGAGCGCGCAAAGCTGGCCGAGCTGATTCCGACGTTCCACTACCTCGACATCGTGCGCGCGCCGTTGCTCGGCGAGGACCAACAGGCCTATCACTGGTACATCGTCATCGGCATCACCGTCGTCGGCTGGATCGTGGCCATACTGTCGCTGCGCAAGTTCCGCTCACGCGTGCCTTACTGGGTTTAGGGGCCTGCCACACATGACTGTCAGCATCGAGACACACGGCGCGTGGGTCGAATTCCCGATCTTCGACGCGAAATCGCGGTCGCTCAAGAAGGCGTTCCTCGGCAAGGCCGGCGGCGCGATCGGGCGCAACAGCTCGAAGGTCGTCGTCGTCGAAGCATTGCGCGACATATCGCTGAACCTCAAAGAGGGCGACCGGATCGGGTTGGTGGGCCACAACGGTGCGGGCAAGTCCACGCTGCTGCGCCTGCTCTCCGGAATTTACGAACCCTCGCGCGGCAGCGCCCAGATCCGCGGTCGCGTCGCACCGGTCTTCGACCTCGGCGTCGGCATGGACCCCGAGATCTCCGGGTACGAGAACATCCTGATCCGTGGCCTGTTTCTCGGTCAGACGCGCAAGCAGATGCTCAGCAAGATCGACGAGATCGCCGATTTCACCGAACTCGGCGACTACCTCGAGATGCCCCTGCGGACCTACTCGACCGGCATGCGGGTTCGTCTCGCCATGGGCGTGGTGACCAGTATCGATCCCGAGATCCTGCTGCTCGACGAAGGCATCGGTGCCGTCGACGCCGAGTTCATGAAGAAGGCGCGCAAACGGCTGCAGGCGCTCGTGGCGCGATCCGGAATTCTGGTCTTCGCCAGCCACTCCAACGAGTTCCTCGCCCAACTCTGCGACACCGCGATGTGGATTGATCACGGCACGATTCGGATGCACGGCGAAATCGAAGACGTCGTGACCGCATACGAGGGTCCGGAAGCCGGCCAGCACGTCGCACGGACCCTGCTCGAACTCGAAGCGGAAAAAGCCCGTGAAGGCTGACTCGGTAATTGCGGTGGTGGTGACACACAAGCGCCGCGAGCTGCTCGTCGAGTCGCTACGGGCGGTCTCCTCGCAGTCGCGACCGGTCGACCACCTGATCGTCGTCGACAACGGCAACGAACCGGACGTTCGCCAGGTGGTGACGAGCCAACCCGTGGCGACGACGTACCTCGGTTCTCGCCATAACCTCGGCGGCGCAGGCGGATTCGCGCTCGGCATGCTGTACGCGCTTTCGCTGGGTGCCGACTGGGTGTGGTTGGCCGACGACGACGGTCGACCCGACGGTCCGGAAGTGCTGGCAACCCTGCTGGATTGCGCGCAGCGCCACGGGCTGGCAGAAGTGTCGCCGGTCGTGTGCGATATCGACTCTCCGGACGACCTGGCCTTCCCGCTCCGCCGCGGGGTCGTCTGGCGGCGGCATCGGTCCGAGCTGGGCGACGAGGACTTCCTGCCCGGCATCGCGTCCCTCTTCAACGGCGCGCTTGTGTCGTCGAAGGCCATCGACGCCATCGGTGTCCCGGACCTCCGGCTGTTCGTCCGCGGCGACGAAGTCGAAATCCACCGGAGGCTCGTCCGCTCGGGATTGCCGTTCGGCACCTGCCTGCAGACCGCCTACCTGCACCCGAACGGCGCGGCGGAATTCAAGCCGATCCTCGGTGGCCGAATGCACACGCAATATCCCGACGACGAGACCAAGCGCTACTTCACATACCGCAACCGCGGCTACGTGATGTCGCAGCCCGGGATGCGGCGACTGCTGCCCCAGGAGTGGATCCGCTTCGGCTGGTTTTTCCTCATCACCCGCCGCGACCCCGCCGGCCTGCGGGAATGGCTTCGCTTGCGCAAGTTGGGGCGCAAGGAGCTTTTTGTCAGGCCGTAGGCGCAACGGCATTTAAATCAGTTGCGCGGTTTCGCGCTCGCATGTCATCGTCATTGCAGTCGTTCGAAGAGATCTGAAAGGAGGTGGAGTTCGTGGCTGTCTTTGTTGTGCGCCTGCCGCATTCCACCTCCATTCCCAGCTGACTCTCACGCCTGTATCCGCGTCGAGGTCGGCAATATCCTCGACGAAGGAACCCCCAAGTGCTGGAAACAAACCAGCTCGGCCGCTACGGCTGGACCGATGCTGTTTCTACTCGCTTCATCCACCTCCTCCACGACGAACTCGTCCCCGCACGCGTGCTCCGCGTCGACCGTGGCGAGTGCGACGCAATCACCCCGACCGGTCAGGTCCGTGCCCGCGTGCTCGACCTCCAACTGTGCACCGGCGACTGGGTCACCATCGGTGACCGCGGCGGCGCCCCGACCGTCGTACAGCTTGTCCCGCGGCACACGGCAATTACGCGGTCCTCAGCTTCGGCTCGCTCGGAGGCGCAGGTGCTGGCCGCAAACGTCGACACCGTCCTTGTCGTGACCGCTCTCGACGGCGACGTCGACCTCGGTCGCATCGAGCGCATGCTGGCTCTGGCCTGGGAAGGCGGCGCACAACCTGTCGTCGTACTGACCAAGGCGGACGCGGCCGAGGACATCGACGACGCGCTCGTCGATGTCCGTTCGGTCGCACCAGGTGCGACCGTCCTCGCCGTCAGCGCGGCAACCGGCGAAGGCCTCGAGATACTGACCGCTGTTCTCGACGGCACCGTCGTGCTGATCGGACCGTCCGGCGCGGGCAAGTCGACACTGGCCAACGCACTGCTCGGCGAGGATCGGTTGGCAACCAACGCGGTTCGTGACGTCGACGGCAAGGGCCGGCATACGACGGTCCATCGCGAGCTGTTCCCATTGCCTTCCGGTGGCACGCTGATCGACACTCCGGGACTGCGGGGCGTCGGGCTGTGGGACGCGACAGCCGGCATCGAGAAGGTCTTCAGCGATGTCGAGGGTTTCGCGGAACTCTGCCGTTTCAACGACTGCGCGCACAACGCCGAACCCGGCTGCGCGGTCGTCGATGCCATCGATCGTGGACTGCTCGCGCCGCGCCGGCTCGAGAGCTACCGCAAGCTCGTCCGCGAAAACGAATGGGTCGCGTCTCGTACCGACGCTCGCATGCGCGCTGAGCGCACTCGCGAGTTCAAGGTGCAGACCAGGGCGATGCGGGAGGTCTATCGCAGCCGTCGGTAGCACGGGACTAGCGTGTCCCGTACACACAGCTATCGATAAGGAGCCGCGATGACGGGACCTGGAGAAAAGCCGCTTGCCGGTAGGACGATGATCATGTCGGGCGGCAGCCGCGGGATCGGTCTCGCGATCGCCCTCAAGGCTGCCGCTGACGGCGCGAACATCACCCTGATCGCCAAGACCGACCAGCCGCATCCCAAGCTGCCCGGCACGATCCACACTGCCGCAGCTGAATTGGAAGCGGCGGGCGGTCAGGTGCTGCCGTTCCTCGGTGACGTTCGCAACGACGACTCCGTTGCAGAGGCGGTCGCGCAGACCATCGCAAAGTTCGGCGGTATCGACATCGTCGTCAACAATGCGAGCGCGATCGACCTCTCGCCGACCGACACCATCTCGATGAAGAAGTACGACCTGATGCAGGACATCAACTGCCGCGGCAGTTTCCTGCTGTCCAAGTTGTCGATCCCCTCGCTGCGCGAATCGGCGAAGGCCGGTCGCAACCCGCACATCCTCACTCTGTCGCCGCCGCTGAACCTGAACCCGCGCTGGGCCGGTGCGAGCTTGGCGTACACCATCGCCAAGTACGGCATGAGCATGACGACCCTCGGCCTCGCCGAGGAGCTGAAGAAGGACGGCATCGGCGTCAACTCGCTGTGGCCGCGCACCACGATTGCGACCGCTGCCGTACAGAATCTGCTCGGTGGCGATCAGGTAATGAACTCCTCGCGTACGCCGGCCATCTACGCGGATGCCGCATACGCCGTGTTGACCTCGCCGGGCACGACCGCGACCGGAAACTTCTACCTCGACGACGAGGTGCTCGCCGCCGCGGGCGTCACGGACCTGGAGCAGTACCGCGCAGGCGACCCCAATACAGAACTCCAGTTGGACCTCTTCCTCGACTAGAGATCGGTAGTGTTTGGGCGTCTGATCGAGGAGGACGCGGTGAACGACGACTCGCGGCGTCACGATCTGAATATTCTCGAAGCGATCTCTCGCGCGGCGACAGACGGTGTCATCGTTTCCGATGCCGACGGCACGATTCTCGAGTTCAATGTCGTCGCCGAAAAGATCTTCGGACGGTCTCGGGCTGAGGTTGTCGGCCAGAAAATGGTCGACATCCTCGTCCCACCACCTCTGCGCGATGCCCACCTCGCTGGAATAGCCCGGCAACGTGCCCGTCCGGTGCCGATGTCCGGCTCGATGCGTTTCGGCACGTTGGGCCTGCATGCGGACGGGTCGGCAATTCCACTGGACATCGCGCTGTGTACCCCCGATACCGGTCGAGGGTCGGACCTCGCGGTCTCGTTCATCCGTGCGCGATCGCCGTCGCCGGTCGCGGACCAAGCAACTGTCCCCCACCTGGATGCACGTATTCAGGGCGTTCCCGGCTCACCTGAGCAGGTTGCCGAACTGCTCGTGTCCGCGCCCTTGATCGTTTTCGCGCTCGATCATGAAGGAAACATCGAGGTTTCACTCGGTGGCGGGCTCGCCCGGATCGGCGTCCAGCAGTCCGAACTGGTCGGACGCAGTATCTACGCACTCCGACCGAACCGGCCCGACCTCAGAAGAATCTTTGCGCGCGCCGTTGCCGGCGAGAAGTTTCGCGCCTTCGTGGAGCTCGACGGTTCGGTGTGGGATACGCAATTCCAGCCGATGCTCGGGCCGGACAGGGAAGTCATCGGCTCTCTGGGTGTCAGCGTCGACGTGACCGCGCAGATCGTCAGCGAACAGGCCCTGCGACTCTTGGCCGAGACCGATACGGTGACGGGTCTGGCAAGCCGCCGACATACCGACGCCTGCCTTGCCCGCATTCTCGCAGCGAACGATCCGCTGGCCCTGATGCTGATCGATCTCGACGACTTCAAGGACATCAACGACTCGCACGGCCACGCCATCGGGGACCTCGTCCTCGCGCGCATCGGAAAGCGCCTGCGGCGGGCCGTTCCGGCCGGTGCGATCGTCGGCCGCCTCGGTGGCGACGAGTTGGTCGTCGGGCTGTCCAGCGGGAACGTCGAATACGCGTCGCGAATTGCCGATGCCATATTGAAAGCGGTCTCCAAACCGATGCGTATCCGCGGTTCGGACGCACGGGACGCACTCGACCTCGACATCTGTGTGACGGCGAGCATCGGTATCGCGGTCGCGCCGGAAGACGGCGTCACGACGTCCGTGCTGATGACCCGTGCCGACAGCGCGATGTATGCAGCGAAGCGATCCGGCCGCGCGTCGCATCGGTTCTATCGAGCGGACGCCGACCGTGCAAGCCGCCGCCTCAAGGTCTCGACCCGGCTGCGGGGTGCGATCAACGCCCGGGCGATCGAAGTCGAGTATCAACCGGTGATCGACTTGCGCGACTCGTCCATCGTCGGCTTCGAAGCGCTCGCGCGCTGGAACGACGCCGAACTCGGCTCGGTCAGTCCCGGTGAATTCATTGCGTTCGCAGAGAATTCACCGCTGATCGACGACCTCTTCGAACTCGTCCTTTCGCAGGCCATCGATATGGCGGTGGCATGCAACGCCGGCATCCGGCGAACCTCGTCGTCGTCGACTCCGCGCAGCCATGGCGGCGACCTCTTGACGGTCAGCATCAACGTCGCTGCCCGCCAGCTACGCGATCCGGTACTGCCGACCCGCATCATCAGCGCTGCAGAATCCGCGGGGCTGCCGCCGTCATGCATCGTCCTCGAGCTCACGGAGACTGCACTGATGGAAGATTCCGAGCGAACGACGACGCTGCTGAGCGTGCTGCGCGACGCGGGCGTGGGGTCGTCATCGACGACTACGGCGTCGGCTACTCGAACATGGCACGTCTCGGCGATCTGTCGACCGCCGGCATCCTCGACGGCGTCAAGATCGACCAGACCTTCGTCGCCGACCTGCCCACCGACCGCGCGAAAACGCTGTTGACGATGTTCGTCACGATGACCAATTCACTCGGCGTGTACGCCGTCGCGGAAGGCATCGAGGACGCCGAGCAATTGGCAGCGTTGCGCGCACTCGGCTGCCGCTACGGGCAGGGCTGGCACTTCGCGAAACCTATGCCCCAGCAACATGCTGTTGCGCTGGTCGGCACGTTCTAACCGATTCGCTGTGCCGAGTGCTCCCCCTCGGCCAACTCTTTGAGCGTCAGTAACTGCTTGCGCATCATGACCAGGTCGCCGATTGCGATGAGGTGGCCCACAAGTCTCGGTCCACCGAACCGCACACGGACGTGAACCCGGGATCCCGCCGCTTCCGGCGCCACCGCATACGTCACCGATACGGACGGCGTGCGGAGCGTGATGTGCCGATCGGCGACGTAGGACTGCAGGGTGAACAGGTTCATGAACCGCTGTCCGACGGCGAGGTCGGCGAGCGCTCGGTCGCGTTCGCGCGGGCTCGATTTGCCCCAATTGTCGAGCAGGTCATAGCTGTACGGCGCGACTCGCAACTGGCAGAACCAGCCGAACACGGTGGCCGGCGGTGCGGCGATCGAGATTGCGCGATCGACGCTCAGGCCGTCGGGAAACAGCGCGTCACACGGTTGTTCCGTGACGCACTCCGTTGCGGTTGCGCGCCAGTTCGCTCCGAACATCACGCCACCGCTGCGATTCGGCGCAGCATTCGCCGGACGACGATCTTGTGTCCGCCGCTGCCGATGACCAGCGCCTTGTAGATGCGACCGTGGATTCCCGGGAACTCTGCCCAGGTCTGGGCGCGGACGACCGTCCTGCCCGGTCCGTCCTCGTCGAGTTCGAAGATCAATGCATACCGGGAAAACGGATGCCGTCCTTTGAGCGCGAACCGTTCTGGCGGCGTTGCGATATCCAGCACGAATCCGGGCGGAACAGTGCTCGGGTCGGCCGGATTTCTACACACCGTTTTCACGACCGCAGCCCATGCCCGTTGCCGGTCGGAGTTGACAGTTGTGGCATGCTCATCGATATAGGGTAAACGTTCCATATAGAAGGACTGTACTAGATCATGGCTCCGCCCCGCAAGCACGCCAGCGACGTGATCCTCGACGCTGCCCGCACATTGGTTTTGAGTGAAGGACCCCGCGCTGCCAGCGTCGCCGCCATTTCGGCCGCAAGTGGCGCACCCGCCGGGACTCTCTACCACCGCTTCGGCAACCGCAACGGCATACTCGCTGCCGCCTGGCTACGGTCGCTGGAGCGATTTCATTCCAGGGCGCTCGCGGCAGTCGACGTCGAAGACCCGGTGGAAGCGGGCGCCACGATGGCCAAGGCCGTCGTGTTGTTCGCGCGCGAAGTTCCCGAAGACGCCCAGCTCCTCAACTTCCGGCCGGCGCACCTGCTCGACGGCGAGCCCGAAGAATCGTTCACCACGCAGCGCGCGCACATGAACGAGCCAGTCTTCGCGCAGATGTTCCGAGTCACCGAGGGACTGTTCGGCGACCGCGAAGCCCAGCACGTCGATATTGTCCTGCGCGCGATCATCGACCTGCCGTACTCAGCGGTCCGGCGCTACGGCATGTACGTGCCGGATTGGCTGGTCGACGCGGTCGCCGAGGACGCGAGGATTTTGCTCAGGGCACCGCGCGGGTGAGCCGGACCACCTGCGAGACATGCAGCTGCCAGCGCTCGTCGACGACGAATCCTGCGGCAGCGAGCAGCCGGCCGTCCGCCGAGGATTCGAAATGGTATGGATCGAGGTGCCAGACCTCGTTCGATGTATGACGGACCGTACTTGCGGACTCTCGTTCCCCGTCGCCGACGAACCACACCACGTCGCAATCGTCGAGCCGCACCAGCGCGACCGGCAGGTTCTCATCCCATAACCACCCGTTCGCCGTTGCCGAGCGACCGGCACCGGGATCGCGCAGCCCGGCGAATGCGGCCGGCCGAATGTTGAGCGGGACCCGCGCCGACGTCGGATTCCAATCGACGCGGTTCGCGAACAGCACGCAATCACCGGGTTCACCGTGCTCCTCGAAGAACCTGAGCACGGCGCTGAAATCCATCTGGCTCGGTTTCGACCATTCGCCGCGCTGCGCGACGTACGCCGGTGCGGCGGTGGCGACCAAGACGGCGAGCACCGCTGGCGCGACCCATCGGGCACGGGCGAGCACCGCGATCGCCGACCCGAGCAGGAGGGCGACCGCGGGTGCCGTGAATGTCAGATACCGGTCGAGATAGATCGGCTCGACGAACAGCGAATAGCACGCGATCAGGGCTGTCGGGACCAGCGCCCACGGAAGCGCCACCGCGACCAAGTCGCTGCGGACACTACGTGCGACATAGACCGCGCCGACCAAGAGGATCGCGGCAGAAAGTGCGAACAGCGGTGCGCCTACGAACCACTGATATTCGGCGAGCGCCCTGACGAAGTGGCGGTCGAGCGGTGGAATCCACGCCACCTGACCGGACTGGCTGGTGATCAGACGCACGGCCGGCAGCGCCACGATCGCACCACCCAGCGCGGCGACCGCCCACATGATCGAAGCCCTGCGCGCAATCAGCGCAACGGTCACGCCGTGCGCGGCGACCAGCGCGGCGAGGTCGAGGAACAACAGGAGCGACAGCGCAACACCGACCGCGTACAGCAGCCACCACCACCGACCACGCCGCACCGCAACAAGCATGGCGACGGTCAGCCACACCGCCGCGGTCGTCGTCGCTGCGAACGATCGAACCTCGACGGCGGCCCACGTGACGCGAGGCAGAATCGCGAAGGCGAGACCGGCGAGTAGGCCGACACGGGGATTCGCGAGTTCCCGCCCGAGGACCACCACCCCCGCGGCAGCGGCCCCGACCGCAATGGCACTGGGCAGGCGCGCGGTGAACTCCGACTCGCCGACGAGCCGGAACCAGAGATGCATCCCGAGGTAGTACAGGCCATGTACCGCGTCTTGGTGATCGAGCAGACGCCACAGATCGGGCAGTCGGCGCTGCGAAGCGAAAACCGTTGCTGCCTCGTCGTACCAGTACGAGGGCCGCCACGAGAAAGCCGAGCCCAGGAGGGCTGCTAGTAAGCCGACAGAGAGGGCGCTACCGATCCCGCGAGTGCGGCTTGCCGCCATACAACCGATCCCAGTTCTCCCGGCTAGTCAGGGCAGGCACAGCTTCCCGGTATGCGCGTGAAACCTCGGGCAGTTCCGTGCGCAGCCGGCGCAGCACCTTGACCGTACGAAGCAGCAGAGCACGGGCAGTTGCCTTGTCTCGCTGACGAATTCGCACTCCGGACTGCGATGCATCGGTGACGACAACGTGGTCGAACAGCGAGACGTGCCACCAATGTGCGTCCTCGCGAGTAACTCCGATGAGGCCGTGCTGAGTCCGCCCGAACCACTGCCCGATCGCACGTTTGATCAGGATCAGCTTCATGTGGCTCGGTTCGCCGGACGCCCGGCGGGTGTGCATGTGCGCCGACGGCACAGGAGCGGTCGCGGCTTCGTGTTTGATCGTCTCCGGGTACTCGGCACGGGTCCGGCGAATCTCGGCCATCGCCTCGATCCCACCGTCCGCGAGAATCTTCGGGCCTTCCAGGAAGTCCTCGATGCCCTGCAATGTCGTGTGCACCAAGCCGTACTGCATCGCGACCAAATGCTCGGACAGCTGCCTGAAGAACGTCTTCGACAACGCCTTGCCGTCGAGCTCGGTGTGAAGCGAACCGACGATCAACGAGTTGCGCGTGCTGAAGTAGCGCGCCCAATCGTCGAAGTCCTTCCAATAGAAGTCGGCATGCCACACAGCGGCATTCGGCAGCGTGACGGTCACGAAGCCAGCCTCGCGCGCACGCACGCCGTACTCGACGTCGTCCCACTGGAAGAAGATCGGCAGGGGCAGCCCGATCTTCGCGGTGACTTCGGCGGGGATCAGACACGTCCACCACGCGTTGTAGCCGGCGTCGACGCGACGCTCCTGCTTACGCGTCAGCATGCTGGTGTTACGTAAGGCCTTCGGGACTTTCTGGCCGTGCGTCAACTCGTTGAGGTTGACGTACTCGGCGCCGACGTTCAGGTAATCCGGATTGAGCAGGAACATCATCTGCGCACCGACGAGCGTCGGTTCCACCGTCATGTTCGCAAACGCGTTGAGCCGCAGGACCGTCTCGGGCTCGCACAGAATGTCGTCGTCCATCAGGATCACGTCGGCGTGCTCGTTCACGAGCGACACCTCGTACAGGCCACGGGTGAACCCACCCGCACCGCCGAGATTCGGCTGCTGGATGTAGCGCAACTTGTCGCCGAGTGTCGCCGCAGTGGCCTGGTAGACCTCTCGATCACGGACCAGATCGGTGCCCTGATCCACGACGAAGACCGCATCGATCGAGGCAAGCACGGTTGGGTCGGAGGCGAGCGCGGCGACTGTGTTCGCGCAGTCGTCGGCGCGGTTGAACGTGCAGATCGCGATCGCAACGGGCCGGACATGGTCGGGCGCGTCGACGGTCCATTCGAGATTGGAAATGCCCACGGCACCGCCGCGCGCGTCGACCTCGAGCCACAGCGCACCGCCGTCGACGAACCGGTCGAGCGCGGTGTCGATCGCAAGCGTGCCCGATGCGGTCACTTCGGCGGTGTGGACGGTCCGGTGGTGGCCTGCGATATCGGACGCGACGAGCCGGACGCGGGCACGCTTCTCCACATCGAGTGCGACGCTCACCCGGACCGCTTTCGCAGTCGTCCACCGCTGCCAGTAGCTCGCAGCGAAGCGCCCGAAGTAGGTGTTCAGATTCGCCTTGCCACCCTTTGCGAGCTGCAACGATCCCCGGGTGCGCGAGGCTTCACCCTTGGCGACGGCGTACAAATTGTCGTTGATGATCGCCGACGGTCCGGTGAACACTCCGCGCGCAACGACCAACCGGTCCGGCGGCCGATGGTCCGACAAGAGACTTGTCGGAGCGTCTTCGGTCGCGGTGTCGGTCGTGGCGGCCTGGGCTGCAGGCTGGTCCATGAATTCCTCAGGCGATAGGCGACGGTCGAGTGCAGCGACCGTACGCAGAGTCAGGCCGCGACTGCGGCGAGGATACCAACGAAAACGCTTCCACTAACGCTCCCTGCCGGTGAATACGAACTTGTCGTAGGCCCAGTAGCGGAAGCCGATCGCGACGATTTGACCGACGAGCGTTCCAGAAATGTTGTCCGACATGGGAGTGGACAGATCCAGCACGTACCGCGAGAAAGCCAGGCACGACAGCTGCAGACCGATCGCTATGACGTTGACTACTACGTAAACGGCGAATTCACGCATCGCGTTGCCGCGCGGCTTGTGGCCGAAGGTCCACCATTTGTTGCCGAAGTACGTCACGGCTGTCGCACCGACGATGGCAATGATCTTGGCCGGCAGGGGCGCGTGGAACAGCGGGCCCTCGCCGCCCCAGAAGACCAGAATGTTGTACAGACCAGCATCGACGAGAAACCCGATGCCACCGACAACGAGGAATGCGCTTCCCCGTCGCAGTGCTGTGGTCGCCTTGGTAACCAAGGAATCAGCAGCAGTCACGGGCATCCTGTCCTGTATCCCTCACACGGTGAGGCTACAGAAAGCCTGTACCCTGCCTGTGCACCTATTCGCACCTAAACACCGAGGACCTTCCGGGGTGGATTTCACCGAGCTTCGCATTGCAGCGGTGGTGCCCTGCCATAACGAGGAAGCCGCGGTCGCGAAGGTCGTGACGGACCTCAAAGCAGCGGTGCCCGGCATCGACGTGTACGTCTACGACAACCTCAGCACCGATGCCACGGCAGAGCGCGCGGCGGAAGCCGGTGCGATCGTGCGTCGCGAGTTGGCAAAAGGCAAGGGCAACGTCGTGCGCCGCGCGTTCGCCGATATCGACGCCGACGTCTACGTGATGATCGACGGCGACGACACCTACGAAGCCGCCGCAGCCCCCGAGATGATCGCGAAGCTGCTCGACGGTCCGTACGACCACATTCTGGGCGTCCGAAACCAGATCGACACGGCCGATTCCGCCTATCGCGCGGGCCACGAGACCGGCAACAGGGTGCTCAACGACCTGGTCGGCAGGGTCTTCGGCGAGAACGTCCAAGACATGCTCAGCGGCTTCCGCGTGTTCTCGCGCCGCTTCGTCAAGAGCTTCCCCGCCGTCTCGCGTGAGTTCGAGATCGAGACGGAACTCACCGTGCACTCGCTGCACCTGCGGGTTCCGCAGTCCTCAGTGGAGGTCGGCTTCCGGGATCGGCCCGCCGGGAGCGAGTCCAAGCTGCGGACCTACCACGACGGCTTCAAGATCCTGTGGCTGATTCTCGGCCTCGCGCGCCACGAACGTCCGGTCGCGTTCTACGGTCTGCTGGGCGGACTGAGCTGGCTGATCGCAGTGATTCTCACTGTTCCGATCATCGTCGAGTTCTACGAGACGCATCTGGTTCCGCGCTTTCCCACGCTCTTTCTTGCATTCACACTCATCCTGCTCGGCTGTCTCGCGTGGACCGCGGGCCTCATCCTCGACGGCATCCGGCGCTCGCGACACGAGGCCGCCCGACTCGTCTATCTCCGCTACTCCGCCGCCGGAAAGTCGACATGAGTTCCACAACAGCTGTCACCGAACCCGTCGAGGACGTCCCCACCGGACCGAAAAAGACACAGCGGATCACGTCGGGCGTTGCGCGGGTCGGCGTTGCGGCGGTCGCATTCGCGATCCTGGCCACGGTCTTCGGCGGGATCTTCGCGGTCGCCACTCCGCCCTTCTGGGGCCACGACGAGATCACGCAGTTCGGGCGGGCGTACCAGGTCGCGCACGGCGGCATACTGCCGCTGAAGATCAAGGACGACCGCGGTGTTGCGTACGGCGGAACTGTGCCGCAGACCATCGACAGCGTCATGGGTTACGCGATGCGTGACTACGTCAACAATCCCCAAGAGCCTGCGCCGATGGTCGCGTCGGAAAAGCACTACGACCAACTGCTCGACAAACCGCTCACCGAGAATCATCACGTCGTCTGGTTCACCAACACCGCTGCGTACTCGCCCGTCCCCTACATCCCAGCGGCGATCGGCATCAGAGTCGCGACGGTCCTCAACTTGGACGTCGGCAACCTGCTGCTGCTGACCCGCCTGGCGGGACTCGTCGCATATGTCGGAGTCGTGTTCTTCGGACTCCGTGCCTTACGGGACAGCCGTGTGCAATGGCTTGCCTTCACGGTGGCGTTGCTACCGATAGCCGTCTTCCAAGCCGGGACGATCACGGCCGACACCTTGACCAACGCTCTGGCAATCATGGTCTCTGCGCTGCTGGTCAAAGCCCTGTTCCTCGGTAAGGACCTCAGCAGGCCGGAAAGCGCGGCTCTGCTCGCGTCGGCGATCGTGCTGCCGCTCTGCAAACCGACCTATGTGTTACTTGCGATGCTCGTGGTGGTCGTCCCCATCGCGCGCTACGGGTTGCCGGCACGATTCCGACTCGTGCCATGGGCCTTCGCAGGTGTCGGTGGCGTGCTGTTCCTGATCTGGACCAAAATCTCTTCGCCGACGACCGCAGGCATGGGTCTGATGCGTAAGCCCTCGCAGTGGCACTCCGTTGTCCCCGGCGACCAGTTGCGCGGCATCCTGACGAATCCGATCGGCTTCATCGATGTGTTCGGCGACAGCGTGATGCGCCGCGATCAGGAGTGGTTCACCGAGTTCTTCGGCGAACTCGGCTTCGCATATATCAACGTGCCCGCTACCTCGATCGTCGCCTGCCTGCTCGCGCTCGCGATCGCTGTCGGCACGGCCGAGCAGATGGTTGCCACCCATCGGCGGACCGCGATCGTTGCCGTCGTGATCGCAGCCACCGTCGCGATGATCTACGTGACCCTGTATCTGTCCTTCTCCCCCGTCGACTTCTACATCATCGACGGCGTGCAGGGCCGGTACTTCGTGCCGCTCGCGATCCTGTTCTTCGCGGCTCTGCTGCGCTGGATGCCGCTGCGCCTGCAGGCCCCGACCGGTCAGCTGAACATGCGCGGACCTGCCATCGCCATCGTCGTCGCGACCCTGATCTCGCTGCTCTGCGCGGTGTGGAAGTACAACGTCGTCGTCTACGGATAACTACAACCGCTTTTCCCCCTGCGACACGTACATCTGCTCGGTAGCGGCTTTGCGTGGGCGCCACCACGACTCGTTGTCGCGATACCACTGCACGGTCGCGGCCAGGCCGGACCGGAAGTCTCCGTACTGCGGCGTCCAGCCGAGTTCGGTTCGTAACAGCGTCGAATCGATCGCGTATCGCAGGTCGTGGCCTGCGCGGTCGGTGACGAAGTCGAAGTCGTCGGCGGGTCGACCGAATTCCTCGAGGAGTAGACCGACGACCGTCCGGTTGTCGAGTTCGCCGTCTGCACCGATGAGGTAGGTCTGACCGATGCGACCGCGTTCGAGGATCGCCCACACGGCGGTGTTGTGATCGTCGACGTGGATCCAGTCGCGCACATTGCGGCCTTCGCCGTAGAGCCGCGGGCGGATTCCGTCGATGAGGTTGGTGATCTGACGCGGGATGAACTTCTCGACGTGCTGGTAGGGGCCGTAATTGTTCGAGCAATTGGAAATGGTGGCGCGGACACCGAAGGAGCGGGTCCAGGCGCGGACCAGCATGTCGCTGGACGCCTTGGTCGCCGAGTACGGACTCGACGGGTTGTACGGGGTCTGCTCGTGAAAGCGTTCCGGATCGGTCAGCGAGAGATCGCCGTAGACCTCGTCGGTCGAAATGTGGTGGTACCGCACGTCGTAACGACGGACCGCCTGGAGCAGCGAGAACGTCCCGACGATGTTGGTCTGCACGAACGGCCACGGGTCGTTGAGCGAATTGTCGTTGTGGGATTCGGCTGCAAAGTGGACGACCGCGTCGACGCCGCTGACCAACTCGTCGACCAGATCGAGGTCGGCGATATCGCCGTGCACGAAGTCGATCCTGTCGGCGACCGGATCCAGGGACGTTCGGTCGCCCGCGTACGTCAGCGAGTCGAGCACGGTAATCGTCGATTCCGGATGGTCGGCGATAGTGCGATGGACGAAATTCGCACCGATGAAGCCAGCGCCACCGGTCACGAGCAACCGCATCCCTTACCTCCGTCTGCCAGGCCCGACCCTACAGTTGTCGGCTTCGGATCCGGCGCTATTACGAGCTGGGTCAATTTGCTTCCGGAGTGATCCCCCCGGAAACTTCTGATCATGCGCGGAATCATTCTGGCGGGCGGAACCGGGTCGCGGCTGCACCCCATCACCCTCGGTGTGAGCAAGCAACTCGTTCCCGTCTACGACAAGCCGATGATCTACTACCCGTTGTCCACGCTGATCCTCGCGGGTATTCGCGACATCCTGGTCATCACCACACCGGGTGATGCGGAACCGTTCGAGCGGCTGCTCGGTGACGGCTCCCGCTTCGGCGTGTCGATCACCTATACCCAGCAGCCTTCGCCGGACGGACTGGCGCAGGCGTTCGTCCTCGGCGCCGAGCACATCGGCAACGAATCGGTGGCCCTGGTTCTCGGCGACAACATTTTCTACGGGCCCGGTCTCGGTTCGCGGTTGAAGCGGTTCCGCGACATCCAGGGTGGCGCCGTCTTCGCCTACTGGGTTGCGGACCCGACCGCGTACGGCGTCATCGAGTTCGACCGAGACGGTCGCGCGATCTCGCTGGCAGAGAAGCCGAAGAAGCCGCGGTCGAACTTCGCGATCCCCGGCCTGTACTTCTACGACAACGACGTGGTGGCGATCGCGCGCGACTTGACGCCGTCCGATCGTGGCGAGCTCGAGATCACCGATGTCAACCGCGTCTACCTCGATGCCGGCCGGTTGCAGGTCGAGGTGCTGCCGCGCGGCACCGCCTGGCTCGACACCGGCACGTTCGATTCGCTGCTCGACGCGTCCAACTACGTCCGTACGATCGAAGAACGTCAAGGTCTGAAGATCGGCGTTCCCGAAGAAGTCTCCTGGCGGCATGGCTTCATCACCGACGACGAACTGCGCGAGCGCGCGGAGTTGCTGGTGAAGTCCGGCTACGGCACTTACCTGCTCGGCTTGCTCGAGCGCGGCAAGGATTGGTGATGATGCAGGTTCGCGAGCTGGCGATGTCCGGTGCCTGGGAGTTCACCCCCAAGCAATTCGGCGACGACCGCGGAGTTTTCCTCGAGTGGTTCAAGTCCTCGGAGTTCGAGGCGGCCGTCGGCGCGCCGCTGCAACTCGCGCAGGCCAACTGTTCGGTGTCCGCCGCCGGCGTATTGCGTGGAATCCACTACACCGCGAACCCGCCCGGGCAGGCCAAGTACGTGACCTGTGTGAAGGGCGCGTTTCTCGACGTGATCGTGGACCTCCGCGTCGGATCGCCGACGTTCGGTACGTGGGATTCGGTACTCATCGACGACGTCGACCGGCGGGCCGTGTATTTATCGGCAGGCCTCGGTCACGCGATCCTGTCCCTGGAGGACGGTTCGACGGTGATGTATCTGTGCTCGCTCGAGTACACGCCGGAGTTCGACCACGACGTGAACCCGCTGGACCCCGACCTCCGCATCGACTGGCCGACCACGGGCCGAAACGGCGAGTCGCTCGAGTACGTTCTTTCGGCCAAGGACTCGATGGCTCCGAGTTTCGCGCGTGCCCGCGAAGAGGGTTTGCTACCGCGCGCCTAGCCGATCGAATCAGCGGCGCGCGGCCCGTTGTGCGACCGCTTGGCGCCGGTCTTTGAACCGCCAGAATTGGACCGAGCGCAGGTCAGCGGACACCTGTTGCATCGGTTCGGACAATTCCTCCATGGATTTATGTATATCGCTCGCGATCTCGGTCAGGAAGACGACCTTGCCGGCGAGCCTGGCCATGCTGAGAATCAACTCGAAGACCAGCCGGACGGTGGCGGCGAGGGTCAGCGCGATGACCGGCGCAAGGACGAGTGCGATGACGCCCGCGGCGGCCGACGACTGGAACGCGACAACGGTCAGCGCGATCGGAATCACGACCGCAACGAACAACGCGACGACGTAAACGATCGGCAGGAGGTCCTTCGTGGCGATCCGCTTGAAACGGACGTCGAGCAACCCCTTCGCGGCCGCGCTCACCCATGCAAAGACTCGCTGCACGACGTCGAACCGGCTCGGGGAGGGTTCCTCCTCTTGCCAGAATTCCGCGTACTCGTCCCACTCGTCGTATGACTCGGCCACCACGGCATCCTCCCCCTCCGGCGCCAGATTTGCGAACCCATTCGGCGCGTCGCCGGTATGGTGTCTCACACCATGCGCCGCCGCCTGCTCAATGCCATGCTCTACTACCCGACTCGCGAATTTCTTTGGACGCCATCGGCTTCCGGACTCGATTTCACCGACCTGGATTTCGTCGCTACCGACGGGGTCGCGCTGCACGCCTGGTGGATACCGACGCCGAAGCCCAGCATCGGCCACGTCCTGCTCGCGCACGGGAACGCGGGAAACATCGGCGATCGTGTCGCCCACGCGCGGCTGCTGACCGCCGCCGGATTCGACGTCCTGCTGTTCGACTATCGCGGCTTCGGCCGCAGCCAAGGTCGACCCAACGAGGCCGGCACCTATCTCGACGCGCGGGCAGCGCGCACGGTACTGCTGGACCAGGCCGGCGTCGACCCCGGACGCATCTTCTATCTCGGCGAATCGCTCGGCGGCGCGGTCGTCGTCGAGTTGGCGCTCGAGCATCCCCCGGCTGGCGTGGTGCTGACGTCCACGTTCACGAGCGTCCGGGCCGTCGCGCAAAGCCAGCTTCCGGTCGTCCCACGCCTGGCGGTCCCCGACGCCTACCCAACGATTCGCCGGATTCCGCAGCTTCGGTCGCCGCTGTTGGTGATCCACGGGGTGCAGGACGAGCTCGTCCCCGTCGAACAGGCACGCCAGCTGTTTGCTGCGGCCCCCGAGCCCAAGCAACTGCACCTGATCGACGGTGTGGGGCACAACGATGTCATCGCCGAAGCCGGCGCGGAGTGGTCCGAGGCCATCGGCACCTGGGGTTATCACAACCCCTACAAAAAATGACCCCGGTCACACAAAGATTGTTGTAACTAATCCCCATCTTCTGCCGATACGCCCTGTGGAGTCAGTCAGCAGAGCTTTCGAACTCCGCCAAACTTGGACAACTGCCCTACTCGATCAAGGAGACGACACGTGCGCACGACCGCCGGCTCATCCCTCTCCCCTAGCGTTTTGGCTGCCACGGCAAATGGCTATGGCCAGCGCGGATGGATGGTCTCGACGACAGCGAACGGCATCACGCTGATCACTGACGACGTCGTTTGCGGTGTCGAGGTTCCTGCCGAACTTGCAGAAGGTGTGCACGCATTCATGCGCGCCAACAACCTGACCGGTCCGGTCGTCGAGCTGCCCGGTGCAGAGCGTCGCCAGATCCACCTGCTGACCGGCGTCCGCAAGGCATCGATGGCCATCACCGCGTTGAAGGCTGCCGGCGCGATCGTCCACATGGACGGCGCAGGCATCCCGCTTCCGCCGACCCAGCTGAGCGCCGGTTCGGCTCGCTGGGCCATCAGCCCCGACGAGGTCCGCTGGGTTCCCCCGGTCGTCGCTCTCGGTGCCGCGGTTCGCGCAATCCGTACGGCTCGTCCGGCCCAGCGCCCGGCGGCTGTAGCCTGCTGAGGTTCTTCACCAACTTTTCTCTAACCTGCCTCCCGCCACGTTTCGTGACGGGAGGCAGTTCTTTTTGTCGTGCGTCGGTTGTGTCGGCGTGGACACATACCGAACGTCTGCGCGACGACAGACGGGGACTGCAATCCCGGCGACGATTGACGAAATCGATTCGACCGAGGAGACACGACATGGGCACCGTCACCCACCTGCCGAACGTCGGCGCAATTCTCGCCCAGGAATACGCGAGCCGCGGCTGGACCGTCGAGTCCACTGCGATCGGTCTGGAACTCGTCGCAAGCGCAACCGTCTGCGGCGTCGAACTGCCGGCCGGGACCGCGTCCCGAATTCAGCAGTTCCTACGGGTTCACATGCTGGCCGGTCCGGTGCTCGAAGTGCCCGGCACAGGTAGGCACGTCTTCCTCGCCTCGACCGCGAAGTCGGGATCCAACGCTGTGGTCGCGCTGCGGTCCCTCGGTGCGATCGTGCATACGGCGGGAGCAAGAATCCCGCTCCCGCCGACCTACCTGCTCACCGGACCGGTCCGCTGGGCGCCGGGATCGGTCGCCACGCATCTGCCTCCGCTGGTTGCCGTGTCGGCCGCGCTGCGTACGCACACACCCGTCCGGCGTCCGCTGGTCGCAGCCTCCTAGCCGACGGGGACCTTCGCTACGCGCTTCTCGAAGTTGTAGGCGCCCAAATCGAATCGTCTGCTACGCAAGGCAGACTCGATCGTCGTCGTAGGCAGAAGTGGCACGTCGCCGTGCTTGTCGAAGTAGTAGCTGTTCGCGTTGGCGCAACTGTCCTGCCAGAACACCTGGTGCGTGCGACGCGAAAGCACCTCGGCAAAGAAGGCGTCGTTCGCTTCCTTGGTGACCTCGACGTAGTTCGCACCTTGCGACCGCGCGCGCTTGAGGCAACGCAGGATGTGCGCGGCCTGTGATTCGATGAGCGCGAAGTACGACGACCCGTTGTAACCGTACGGACCCATCACGTTGAAGTGATTGGGAAACTTCGGAACGCTGACGCCCTGGAAGGCCTGCAGCCGGTTCTCGTCCCACCATTCTTCGAGGAGCAGCCCGCCGACGCCGCGCAGCGCGTAGGTCGGCATGCTGCCCGATTCCATCACCTTGAATCCGGTCGCCAGAATCAGCACGTCGATCTCGTGGACCGCGCCGTCCGCGGTGTGGACGGCATTCTCGGTCACATGGCTGATTGCATCGGTTTCGAGGTAGACGTTGTCGCGATTGAACGTTGCGAGGTACTCGTTGTGGAAGCTCGGCCGCTTGCAGCCCAGTGCATAACGCGGCGTCAGCTTCTCCTGCACCACGGGGTCTTTGACCTGCGAGCGGAGGTAGGACAGCACGGCCTTCTCGGCGAGCGAGACCGTCGGCACGACGCCGTGATAGTGCGCCGAGATCGGGAAGGTCAGTTCGACGAAGGTCTGACTGAGCAGCCGCGTAACGGACTGCGCCCCCGGAATTCTGCCCATCAGCCAACGGGCCGGACCGGGCAGCGCCAGATCCAGCTTCGGCAGGCACCAGATCGGTGTCCGCTGGAAGACGGTCAGGTGGTCGACGTTGTCTGCGATCGCGGGAATGATCTGGACGGCGGACGCGCCCGTACCGATGATGCCGACGCGCTTGCCACTCAGATCCTGGGTGTGATCCCAGCGGGCGGTGTGCATCGTTGCACCCCGGAAGTTCTCGACACCAGGAATCTCCGGCGCTTTCGGCCTGGTCAGGGCGCCCGAGGCGTTGAGGACGTAGCGAGCGGTCAGTTCTTCGCCTTCGGACGTGGTCAACCGCCAGACGTTCGCGTCCTCGTCGTAGACAGCGGCATCGATCGTGGTCCCGAAGCGGATTCGGCGGCGCAGGCCGTACTTGTCGACGCAATGCTCGGCATAGGCCTTGAGCTCTCGGCCGGGCGCGTAGGTCCGCGTCCAGTCGGGCAGCTTTTCGAAAGAGAACTGGTAGCTGAACGACGGGATATCCACCGCGACACCGGGGTAGGTGTTCCAGTGCCACGTACCGCCGACGCCACTTGCCTCGTCGACGATCAGATAGTCCGTGAAGCCGTTCTCCTGAAGCTTGATCGCCAGCCCGATTCCGGAGAATCCGGCGCCGACGATGATCACTTCGTGGTCGGGCGAAACCGACGTGCTCATGCCACCACTCCTCGTTGAGTGAGATAGTCAAACTATTCGAAAATTCAGACTATCTTGATACGATCGGATCGTGCAACGTTTGAGCCGGGCGGAGTCGCAGCTGCGCACGCGAGCTGCCATTCTTTCGGCCGCACATAAATTGTTCTTACGCAACGGTTTCCGCTCTACTTCCCTGGAACAGATTGCGCAGGAAGCCGGATATACCCAGGGTGCGGTGTACTCGAACTTCCGGAACAAGTCCGAGATCGGCATCGCCGTCATCGACCAGATGTACGACGACGAAGAACGCCGCTTGCTGGAACTGTTCACGAACGCGGTCGCGCACGGTCGCGGCTGGCAGGACGCGATCCTCGAGTGGACGCGGACCGGCAGTCTCGGCGACGTCGGTTGGGCGCGACTGGAAACCGAGGTCGCTGCGTTCAGCACCGACGACGGCAAACTACGCGCGGCAACGGCCGATCGCTACACGCGGATCAGGCAGCGTTGGGGCCGACTCATCGAATCGACCGCAGACGCAGCCGGAATCACGCTCCCGGTGTCGCACGAAGTTCTGGCCATCGGGCTTCTCGGACTCAGCCTCGGCGTCGGACTCCAACGGGCGGCAGACCCTTCTGTCTCGGGAAACGTCGTCGCCGAACTGCTGCAGGCGCTCGCAACGCAGCAGGGCTTTCCCTGAGTTCGTAACGGCGGGGGTGTCGACCTCACACCCCAGGGTGTCTTTGCCCGACGACGATTCGGCCCGAAAGTTGGTGATACCGACTCGAACCCGAACCGCAGGAGCACCCATGTCCGACCCGATTGCACGACGCCGTCGCCGAGTGAGCGCATCGACGTTCGGAGCACTTGTCGCAGTCGGCCTACTGTCTGCGTGCGGAACAGCCGTGACAGGCGCCGCCGTCGCAGCAACAGGCGACAACGGAACGACCGATCGGACGACGACAGCAGCCGAACCGACGCGGATCGCACCACGAACGACGACCCCGCGCACAACCGTTGCACGTCCGACGACAGCGCCGGCGGGGTCGTTCGACGCGGAGGTCGGCGATTGCGTGCAACTCGGCGGCGACGCCGGAGCACCGTCCATCGCGCACGCACCGTGCGGGACCGCAGCGGCGAATTTCAAGGTCGTCGAGAAGACGGGCAACCACTTGGACTGCGTGTCCGATGCCGACGCGTGGTACGCCAACACGCGCAACGGCTCCGAAACCGAGGCGTTCTGCCTGGACATCGACTGGGTCGCGGGCGATTGCTTCCAGACCAGCGGCGACTGGCCGACCCGCGTCGATTGCGCAGCCCCACCCGCCGACACGGTCCGCGTCGCAAGCATCTCGACAGGCACCGACACTAGCCACTGCGCCTCCGACGGCGGCGTCTACTCCGAACGAATGATCGTCATCTGCATAGAGGCGGTATAGAAATGTCGACAATCACCACTGACCGCGCACCTGCGCAGTACCGGCTGAGTTGGCCGCTGCTAGCCGTCATCGCCGCTGCTTTCGCCACATTGTTCGTCTTGAATGTGACAACGCCGCAAGTCTGGCTCGTGGCATTCATCTTCGCCCCGTTGGTCATTGCCCCCAAGCGACACGAAACCGGCGGCGGGTCCTAGTTGTCGTAGTTGGTCTGCGAGTTATCGTCTGCGCGACTGAATACGGGGTGCTTATCGGGTTCGGTGCTCGCCGCCGTGGAATCGGTTTCGAGCGGAGCATCCTTATGGCTGAACAACGCGCCTGCTCCTGCATTTTCTGAGGACATAGACGCAGCATCCTCTCTATCCCTAGGGATAGCCAATCGCGGGTACGGTTAGTGATGGCCAAAGCCAGCGAGAAGAACTACCTGCAGTTGATGGGCGACCTCCCCGCGCTCCGCGCACGGCGGCCGGACACGGTCCGCACCTACGATGCCACCGCTCTCGCCGACCTCGATCGTGAAATCAGTGAGCACGAGATCGAAATCGTTCGACGCAACCGGCATGGGCGGTAGGTCGCACCCGTCCCTGCGGTGTGGGGTACTTCGCACAACTTCTCGAGACTTCGCACAAGGTACAGCTGGCTGCAGCCTGTGTGAGGTCACGGGAACTTGTGCGAAGTTGCGTGGCCCACGCCAAGGGCCGTGACACGCCCAAGACCCGAGACGCGCCGAAAATCGATCGACCGGTGGGTCAGGCTGCGGCAGACTGAATCCGGTGATGCTGACCATATCGACGACAGCGAATCCGGCAACCGACCTCGGCTACCTGCTGCACAAGCATCCCGACCGGGTGCAGGACTTCGGACAGTCGTTCGGCATCGCCCGCGTCGTGTATCCCGAGGCCGACGAAACCCGTTGCACCGCAGCCTTGCTGCTGGACGTCGACTCCGTGCAACTCGCTCGGACCCGCGACCGGTCCGCACCCGATTACGCCCTAGGTCAGTACGTCAACGATCGCCCGTACGCGGCGTCGTCGCTGCTCGCCGTTGCGATTGGCTCGGTATTCCGGACGGCTCGAACAGGCAAGTGCGACAACAGACCCCAACTCGCGGCAGCACGGATCCCACTCGAGATCACCTTGCCCGCTCTACCGTGTCGCGGTGGGCCCGACCTCGCCCGTCGCCTCTTCGAACCGATGGGTTGGGCAGTCGACACCGCCACGATAACGCTCGACGAGACGTTCCCTGAGTGGGGCGACTCGCGATACCTCCGACTGACGTTGCGGGGCGACATCAGGCTCGCCGACGCGCTGAACCACTTATACGTTCTGCTACCGGTTCTCGACGATGCCAAGCACTACTGGGTCGCATCCGACGAGGTCGACAAGCTCATCCGAGCGGGTGCGTCATGGCTCGCCGAACACCCGGAGAAGGAACTGATCACGCGCCGCTTCCTGCGGCACCGGTCGGTCTTGACACGGGCGGCATTCGAACGACTCGCGGAGCTCGGCGACGACCTCGAAACCGCGCTCGACCCCGCCGTGGACGAAGAGCCGACGAGGGTTCCACTGAACGCGCTGCGGCGCGAGGCTGTGGTCGGCGCCCTCGACGAGATCGGCGCGGCGACGGTGATCGACCTCGGATGCGGTTCGGGGCAGCTGATTTCGGCGTTGCTCGACCGCCCCGCGATCACGAAGGTGGCGGGTGTCGACGTGTCCGCTCGGGCGCTCACGCTTGCCGGTCGCCGCGTGAAAGAGCGGGCCGAACTGTTCCAGGGCTCGCTCACCTACACAGACGATCGATTTCGCGGTTACGACGCGGCCGTCCTCATGGAGGTCATCGAACACATCGACCCGCCACGCCTGGCCGCGCTCGAACAGGTGGTCTTCGGTAGGGCCACGCCGCAACACGTCATCGTCACAACACCGAACTGCGAGTACAACATTCGCTACGAAGGACTCGACGGAATGCGGCACACCGACCACCGCTTCGAATGGGATCGTGCCGAGTTCCAGCAGTGGGCGACCCGAGTCGGGGAAAGATACGGGTATTGCCTGGATATCCGCGCCGTTGGGGACAACGACCCTGACCTCGGATCACCCACTCAGATGGCGGTTTTCACGAAGCGAGGAGCCGATGTCTGAAATTTCGGTACCCGCACTGTCGTTGGTCGTGTTGGTCGGCATCTCCGGCAGCGGGAAATCGTCCTTCGCAGCGAAGCACTTTGCGCCGACGCAGGTCCTCTCGTCGGATTTCTGCCGCGGCTTGGTCTCCGACGACCAGAACGATCAGTCCGCCACATCGGACGCGTTCGACGTTCTGCACTACATCGCGAAGACACGACTCGAACGCGGCCTGCTGACCGTGATCGACGCAACGAACGTCCAACGCGACGCCCGAAAATCGCTCGTCGACTTGGCCAAATCGTGCGACGTGCTCGTCGATGCGATAGTCCTCGAAGTTCCCGAGCGAGTAGCGCTGGAACGCAACAAAACCCGGCCGGACCGCGATTTCGGTACCCACGTGATCGGCCGGCAGCACAGGGATCTGCGTCGCACGGTCGGAACGATCGAGCGTGAGGGTTTCCGGCGGGTCCACATCCTGCGCGGCGTCGACGCGATCGACTCCGCGACTATCGGCACAGAGAAGGCGTGGACCGATAGGCGGGATCTGACAGGCCCGTTCGACATCATCGGTGACGTGCACGGTTGCAAGTCCGAACTGGTCGCACTCCTGGAGAAGCTCGGCTGGCAGGTGGGTGAGGACAGCGCGCAGCATCCGGAGGGCAGGACAGCGGTGTTCGTCGGCGACCTCGTCGACCGTGGCCCCGATACTCCTGGCGTACTCCGCCTGGTGATGGGGATGGTCGCTGCGGGCACGGCGCTGTGTGTCTGCGGCAATCACGAGCAGAAACTGTCGCGCGCACTGCTCGGCCGGAAGGTGAAGGTAGCCAACGGCCTTCGCGAGTCGCTGGATCAACTGGCTGCCGAGCCCGAGGACTTCAGGAAGGCCGCGCTCGAATTCATGGCCGGCCTGATCAGCCATTACCAGTTCGATGACGGCAAACTTGTTGTCGCACACGCGGGCTTGAAGGAGGCCTACCATGGGCGAGCCTCCGGCCGCGTGCGTTCCTTCGCGCTGTTCGGTGACACGACCGGCGAGACGGACGAGTACGGCCTGCCGGTTCGGTATCCGTGGGCAGTCGACTACCGCGGCCAGGCGATGGTTGTCTACGGCCATACGCCGATACCCGACGTCGAGTGGGTCAACAACACGATCTGCCTCGACACGGGCGTCGTATTCGGCGGGAAACTGACTGCGCTCCGCTATCCGAGTAAGGACATCGTGTCCGTCGAGGCGGAGCAAGTCTGGTACGAGTCGACGCGCCCATTCCTCGATACACCGGTTCAGGAACGCGACCCTGCATTGCTCTCGATCGACGATGTCAGCGGAACGCGCCACATCGACGTCCGCCACGGCGACGGCAAGATCAAGATTCGCGAAGAGAACAGCGCCGCTGCACTCGAGATCATGAGCCGCTTCGCCGTCGATCCGCGCTGGCTCGTGTACCTCCCGCCGACGATGTCGCCGTGTGCGACCTCTACTCGCGAAGACTTTCTCGAGTATCCGGACAAGGCCTTCGCGGAGTACGCAGGTGCGGGTGTCACCGAGGTCGTCTGCGAAGAAAAGCACATGGGTTCGCGCGCAATTGTTGTGATCGCCCGCGACGAACGAAGTGCCGCACAGCGTTTCGGAGTCACCGACGGCAGCGCCGGCATGATTTACACCCGCACGGGGCGACCTTTCTTCGCTGCCGCCGACACGACGAACGAACTGGTCAGCAAGCTGCGCGAGGTGTGCGGTCCGCTGCTCGACGACCTCGGTTCCGACTGGCTCGCGCTGGATTGCGAGCTCCTGCCGTGGTCGGCAAAGGCGGACGCGCTGATCCGCCACCAATACGCATCCGTCGGCGCCGCCGCCGAAGCAGCACTGCCAGACGTGATCGAGGTCCTCGAAAAGGCAACTGCACGAGGTCTTCCCGTCGATTCGCTGCTCCGAGCGACGCGCGGCAGGCTCCACAATGCGCGAAAGTTCCGCGACGCGTACCGCCGATATTGCTGGCCGGTCGACGGTCTCGAAGGGATTCAGATCGCGCCGTTCCAGATTCTGGCCAGCGAAGGTCGAGCGCCCGCGGTTGCCGAACCGCACACATGGCACCTCGAAAAACTCGGACTGCTCGACGATCCGATGATCGCTCCGACTCGCAACATCCGTGTCGATCTCACGTCCGACGCCGCCCGCGATGCGGCGACGGCGTGGTGGCTCGACCTGACAACAGACGGCGGCGAAGGAATGGTCGTCAAACCACTCGGAGTTACGCCGACCATGTGCGCCGAGCGTCGGATTCAACCTGCAGTGAAGGTCCGCGGAAGGGAGTACTTACGAATCATCTACGGACCCGACTACACGTCGAGCCTCGATGCGTTGCGCAATCGATCGCTGGGCAGGAAGCGCTCACTCGCACTTCGCGAGCATGCGTTGGGACTGGAAGCGCTGAGTAGATTGGCCGCCGGCGACCCGCTGTGGCGCGTGCACGAGCCGGTGTTCGCGGTGTTGGCACTGGAGTCGGAACCCGTCGATCCGCGGTTGTGAGCTATAGTTCCGCGCATGCAGTCGTCGGTGGCGTTCAGGTGTTGTTGTCAGTAGCTCTGCGCTGACTACCCCCAACCCACCCCTGCTTGGAGTTCTCCGATGTTCAACCTCGTCATTTTCTCGCTGGTCGGATTCGGCGCGCAGCTTGTCGACGGCGCCCTCGGTATGGCATTCGGCGTCACCGCGACCACGTTGCTCGTCTTCAGCGGTGTCGGTCCGGCGCATGCCAGCGCCGCCGTGCACTTTGCCGAAGTAGGAACGACGCTGGCGTCCGGTATCTCGCACTGGAAGTTCGGCAACGTCGACTGGAAGCTCGTGCTGCGGCTCGGCGTCCCCGGTGCGATCGGTGCGTTCGCCGGTGCCACCGTGCTGTCGAGCCTGTCGACCGAGTCCGCGGCGCCCGTCACGGCCGGCATCCTCCTGGCCATCGGCATCTATGTGCTGCTGCGGTTCTCGATCCGTCCCCCGGCGGTCGCAGAGGCGCGGACCTCGCCGCACACGGCGAAGTTCCTCGCTCCGCTGGGACTTTTCGGCGGGTTCATCGATGCCAGCGGCGGTGGCGGTTGGGGACCCGTCTCGACCAGCACGCTGCTCTCGCGCGGCAAAACTGCGCCCCGCACCGTGATCGGCTCGGTCGGCGCGTCGGAGTTCCTGGTGGCAGCATCGGCGAGCGTCGGCTTCCTGTTCGGCCTTGGCAGCGACTTCTTCAACAACTTGCTGGTCATTGCGGGTCTCGCCATCGGCGGCATCCTCGCCGCACCGGTCGCCGCGTGGCTGGTGAGCCGAATCGCCGCAACGCTTCTCGGCACCGCGGTCGGCGGCATCATCATCCTCACCAACGCACGGACGCTGTTCAGGTCGTTCGAGATCCGCGGTGCGGTCACCGCCGTGGCTTACGTGACGATCTTCGCGCTGTGGGCCGCCCTGATCACGGTCGCGTGGCGGCGCTCTCGCCTCACGGCGGCGGAAGCTTCCGGCGACCTCACCACCCTCGAGACCCCGCTACCGCGCGGCGACGAAGGAACGGGCGACCAGGCCGGCGTCACGGCGAGTGGCGACACCGAGCTTGCCGAGGATGGACGACACGTGGTGGTCGACGGTTCGCACTGACAGGAACAGCCGCTCGGCAATCTCGGCGTTGGTCAGGCCTTCGGCAACGAGGTCCAGCACGTCGGCTTGCCGGGCGGTCAAACCTGCGGGATGGGCACGCGTGGACGATTGCGGACCGCGCGGCACTGCGGTGACGCCTCGATCCTTCAACTGTGCGCGAACCGCCGCGCTCGCTGCTTCCGCACCGAGGCTGTCGAGTATCGCGAGACCCTCCCGGGCTTTCTCGGGAACGCCGGACTCGGATAGTTCGAGCGCCCGTTCGTAGGGGTCGCCGATCAGTTCCCAGGTCTCGGTGGCAGTCTCCCAATCGCCTCGCAAACCCGCGGCCCACAGCTGCGGCACGTTGTCGTGGTCGATCGCGGAGATGTCGATACCTGCCCGCGCGCAATAGCGCAGGACCTCGCCCCATGCTGGTCCCGCGCCTGGGCGCCGCGCGTGCTTCAGCCAGCCGGCAAGGGCCAGCTCGGCGAGGTCCGTACGCCGCGTCAGCCAGGCGTATTCGGCCAGAGCCGCACCGGCGAAAGACACGGCCGGCAACGATCCTTGTTCGACCGCCGACTGCCATGCAGCAAGGAAGGTCTCCGCGGGCAGCGCGGCGCCGCAGCGCGCGAGGAGCCGAGCGCGGGTGGGGACGCTGTAGACGTGGAGCATGCCTGGGTTCTCGGGTCGCTCGACGATCTCGGTCAGCGCGCCGAGCGCCGTCGTCCAGTCGCCGCGGCGCATCCGTAGCAGCGCCGAATGCACATCCAGGTTGTACGCGTGCGAACCGAATCCACGTTCGGCGGCGAACGGTAGGGCCTCGGCGAGGCATCGATCCAACTCGTCGAGCCGCGAATTGCGATAGAGCACTTCGGTGAGGTTTGTATACGCGCGCGCCGCGTGTTCGAAGTGACCGTGGTGAAGGGCCAACCGCAGGCTTTCGCGCAGAGTCGCGATTCGTTCGTCCTCCGTGCGGTCGGGCTGTGCGAGGGCCTGGTAATTGAGGCAGAGTTCGATCAGGTCCACACGGTCGGAGTCCGACGCCAGCCGCATCGCGCGCGCCAGCACGTCGACCGCCTCGTCGCTGTCTCCCGCCAGAGCCAGGACCGCGCCGTAGTTCATCACCGCATATGCAGTCGAAGTTGGCGAACCGGTTTGCTCCAGTCCGGCGAGCGCGTGTCGCGCAACCTGGGTCGCCTGTGCGGTGTTGCCCCGCATGTAGAGATGTCGCGACAGCCTGACTCGCGCTTCACCGAGCAGCACCGGATCCCCGATTGCGACGAATCGTGTGACAGCGTCTGTGCCCGCCTGGACCGCTTCGTCGAAGCGGTGCGCGTTATAGAGCTCCCATGCGTAGTTGTCGAGCAGCCGCGCCGACTCGACGGCGTCGAGCGACTCGCGGTAGCGCAGCGCCGCGTCGAAGTGCGCGAGTGCCTGCCGGTGAGATCCCGCTGCCGCGGATTCGCGACCGGCCTGCGCCGCGTAGCGCAACACCGTCGCCGAGTCGTTGCCCGCCAAACCGTGGTGCACGAGCCTCGCGAGGTCCGGGCGCGGATGGGCTTGCAGCGCTGTGATCACGTTGCGGTGCAAAGACCTCCGACGCAGACCCGAGAGGCTCGCTTCGACGGCCCGGCGCGCGAGCTCGTGCCGAAACGCCAGACCGTCGTCGCTGACGTCGATGATGCCACTCTCTTCAGCGCCGGCCAGCACTCCGATACCTGCCTCGAGCAGCGCGTCGGCCAGCTCGAATTCGACGACCTTCGGCACCACGGACAGCCGTTCGATCGCGTCGAGGCACTGTGGTTCGAGCATGCGAACCCTGGCGAGAACTGCATCGGCAACCGTCGCGGGAACGTCGTCCCCGGCCGACGCAAGCGCCTCGGAGACGTAGAAGGGGTTCCCACCGGTCAGCCGATACACCGCGGCGGCATCGCGCCCACTGCCTTCGGCAAGCTGCGCGACGGCGGCGGCGGTCAGGGGCTGCAGTTGCAACTTCCGGACGGGCAAGCCCGCGAGGCTGCCCAGCCAGCGATGGACCGGATGGGACGCGGGCGCGCCGCCGTCTCTGATGGTGACGACGATCAGCGCCTCTGCGTTCTCGATTCGCCGGGCGAGGAAGGCGAGCACGTCCAGCGTGGCGTCGTCGGACCAGTGCAGGTCTTCGATCAGCAGCAAGGTGGGCGGCGCAGTGTGGAGTTCGGCGAGCGCGGCATCGAAGACCCCTTCGCCGCCGCCTGCCGCGAGCGCTTCCGCCAGCGGCCCACGCGTTTCGGTGGCGGCGTCGCGAAGCGGTCCGAAGGCGCGGGCGGTGTGCAGATCGTCGCAGGCACCGGCGAGGACCCGTGCCGAACCCTGTTCGGCCGACTCACGAAAAGCCTTTGTGACGGACGTCTTTCCAATACCTGCTTCGCCGGTCACGAGGACGACCGAACCGTTGCCCTTGATCGCGTCGTCCCAGGCCGAGGCGAGGACCGCGAGCACCTGCGTGCGCTCGAGCAGCCTGCCCGTCGAGTTCATCGGTTCCCCTTCCTCGTCCGCCGCATCAAGCATGCCCGCTCCCTGCGACATCTGTCTGTCACGGCGCCGACAGCAGAAGTGTCGGTACGCCGACATATAACTAGGCGCATGATGAAAGGCATGACGACAGCGCTGCGCACCTGCCCGCTTTGCGAAGCGGTCTGCGGACTGACCCTCACGCTCGACGCCGAGAACCTGGTGACAACCGTGAAAGGCGATCGCGACGACCCGTTCAGCAAGGGTTTCATCTGCCCCAAGGGCGCCAGTTTCGGCAAGCTCGACGAGGACCCGGACCGGTTGACGGTGCCGATGATCCGCGAGGGCGAGAATTGGCGGGAGGCAACGTGGGACGAGGCCTTCGCCCGGGTGCGCGAGGGCTTGGGAGCCGTGATCGCCGAACACACACGTAAGTCGCTCGCGATCTACCTCGGCAATCCCAGCGCCCACAGCGTCGCTGGTGCGCTGTACAGCGTCCCGTTGATCCGGGCGCTCGGAACCCGGAACGTCTTCTCGGCGAGTACGGCCGACCAGATGCCGAAGCATGTGTCCAGCGGTCTGCTGTTCGGTGATCCGCTGGCGGTTCCGGTACCCGACCTCGACCGCACCGATTACCTCCTGATGCTCGGCGCGAACCCGCTGGAATCGAACGGATCGCTCTGCACGGCACCGGATTTCCCCGGCCGATTGAAGGCGATCCGCAAGCGCGGCGGCAAATTCGTCGTTGTCGACCCCCGTCGGACGCGCACCGCCGGACTTGCCGACGAGCACATCTTCATCCGGCCCGGCTCAGACGCGTACCTGCTGTTCGCGATCGTCCACACGTTGTTCGCCGAGAACCTGTACACCGTCGACGTCGATGCAAACGGACTCGACGACATCCGGATCGCGTCTGCGCCCTTCGGTCCTGCCGCCGTCGCGGAACGCACAGGGATCGACGCCGACGTGATCGTTCGGATTGCGCGCGAGCTTGCAGCAGCGCCCACGGCAGCCGTGTACGGCCGAATAGGGACGTGCACCGCCGAATTCGGCACCTTGGCCCAATGGTTGGTCGACGTCATCAACGTGCTGACCGGCAATCTGGACAGTCGTGGCGGTGCGATGTTCGCGAACCCCGCGGCACCTGCTCCGAAACGGAGTAGACCGTTCTCGGTCGGCCGGTGGACCAGCCGGGTCCGCGAATTGCCCGAAGCCATGGGCGAACTGCCCGTGGCCACTCTCGCCGACGAAATCGAAACGCCGGGTGAAGGCCAGGTCAAGGCGCTGGTCACCGTTGCGGGCAATCCGGTGTTGTCGGCGCCGAGCGGTTCGCGGCTGGATTCGGCGTTCGCGTCGCTGGACTTCATGGTGAGCGTCGACCGGTATCTGAACGAGACGACCCGGCATGCCGACGTCATCCTGCCGCCGCCACCCTCGTTGCAATCGGGCCACTACGACTTCGCGTTGCTCGGCTTCGCGGTCCGCAACTACGCCCGGTACTCGCCGCCGGTGGTGCCGCTCGGCGACCGCCCGTCCGAAGCCGAAATCCTTGCCACGCTTGCGGTGATCGCGTCGGGGCAAGACGCGGATCCGGCCTTCCTCGACGAACTCATCATCAGCGACGCCCTGCGAAAAGCAGTCGCGACGCCCGGCTTGCCCGTGACCGGCAGAAATCCTGATGAACTGCGCGCAGAGTTGCAAGGCGCGAACGGGATGGAACTGCGGCTGGACATGATGGTCCGACTCGGACCGTTCGGCGAATGGACCGGTCACACGCAGGCACTCTCGCTGCAGAAGCTCCTCGACAACCCGCACGGAATCGATCTCGGACCGCTCGAACCGCGGCTTCACGAACGGCTCATCACGGCGTCGGGAAAGGTCGAACTCGCGCCCAAGCCGCTGCTGGAAGATGTCGAAAGACTGCGCGCAGGTCTGGCGGAGGCACCCGCGGAGGTCGTGCTGATCGGTCGACGGCAACTGCGATCCAACAACAGCTGGATGCACAACGTGTCGGCGCTGGTCGGTGGATCGAACAAGTGCACCTTGCTGATCAACCCCGCTGATGCGGAGCGCCTTGGGCTGGACGGGTCGGCGATCATCAAGTCGGCCGCCGGCGAGCTTGTGGTTCCGCTGGAGCCCACCGACACGATCATGCCGGGGGTAGTCAGCCTGCCGCACGGCTGGGGACACAAGGACTCGACTCAGTCCGTCGCGGCCGCGCACGCCGGGGTGAACGCAAATATCCTGACCGACGATTCGCTGGTTGATGCCTTGTCCGGCAACGCGGTCTTCAATGGCGTCCCGGTCACGCTTACGCCGGTCGCCGTTGGATAGACCCCCTAGGCGCCGGTGTGGCGCAACTCGTTCATCGACCGCGCCCACAACGCACCGCTGCGATCGCGGACGGTGAGTGGACCCGGCCATTCCTGCGACCACTCCGCGATGACGTCCGGGTTGTCGAGTTCGATCCAGTGCACCGAGCCCGGCAAGGGTGCCGAGAATTCGGCCAGCGTCAGCCCGAGATCCGCACGGGAACGCGAGATCCGGTCGATGATGGCCGCCCGCGGCAGTCTCGGATCGACAGGAACGACGTCTGCACCGACGAGTGCCACCGCTCGGTACGCGAGAACGGACTCGCCCGACCCACCCAGCGCGAGCACAACAGAGACCCCTGGGCCGACGCCGTGCTCGATCAGCAAGCGCGCAAGCTGGTTACAACGGCGGTCGAAATCTGCTGCCATCGGACTTCCTTTCTCGAACTACCTCCATTGGACGCCTGTTCCCAACCGCTCGCATCAGGAGCGTCTACCCAATTCATTGCGCCGAACTACCCATAACGCTTCAGACTGAACGAATGGGAGTGGGTGCTGCGATCCGTATCGTCGTTTGGCTCGTGCACGTAACACTTCCTGCGATCGGATTGTGGCTGTTGGTTTCCCACCCCACCCTCGATGCGCATTACGAGCACCACGGCGTCCACTTCTGGCTCGTGCTCGCGACGGCGTCGATAGCGATGGTGCTGGGCATCATTCTGCTGCGGGCGGCGCGGCTCCGTGCGGACGCGCGATTGATCCTGGTGTCGCTGGTCTTTCAGTTCAACGCGGGATTTCTCGCATTGCATGCGCTCGCGACCCCCGGAATTATCTTGCAGACTCCGAACGCGGGTTTCGTTGCGGCAACGCCGGTTGGGCTCGTCCTCGGCGGTGTTGCCGCGCTGGCCTCGGCGATCGATTACGGTCCGGTCGCCGCACGCCGAATTCACCGTTTCGACTGGGCAATTGCGGCGCTTCCGTTCCTTGCACTCACAGCGTGGGCGATCACTTCGCTGGCGCAACTGCCACCGTTGGACCGGGCGCCGGATCCAACCGAAGCGCACGGACCGCTCGTCGTCGCCGCATTCGTCGGGTCAGCGTTGTATTTGACTGCGGCCGTCCGCTATCTGCGCAACTACATCCGAACTCGCGGGATCGTCCTGCTCAGCGTGCTCACTGCGTTCGTGCTGCTGTCGGAGGCCTTGTTCGCCGTCGGTTTCGGCCGCAGTTGGCGGGCTTCCTGGTGGGAATGGCACCTTCTCATGGTCGCGGCATTCACGTTGATCGTCGTGAGCGCCCACACGCAATTTCGGCGCGAGGGTTCGGCTCTCGGCCTGTTCGACTCGGTTACGTTGCGGCAGACCGTCGCGGCCCTGGAGCGCGATTATGCGCACGCGCTCGAAGCGGTGGTCGACGCGTTGCGGCAACGTGCCGATGGCGGAGTGTCCGCGTCGGAGCCGCTCGGTGCGGTCGGCGTCGAATTGTCGAAGCGCTTCGGGCTCACCGAAAGACAGGTTGCTGTTCTCGCCCAGAGCGGTCGGGCGCTCGGGAACGAGCGAGAGCAGGTCCGCCGGCTGGGTGCACTCGTCGCGGTCGGCGAGCGGTCGAGCGTGATCGCGCGGGAAGCCGATCTTCTTGCGGAGATCCGCCGACTCGCAGCAGCCGCATTCGAACCCGACATCGTCCGAATCGGCGTACTTCGCAGTGGGCGAATGGAATTCGACGACGCCATGAAGTTCTACCCCGCAGCACTGCATCTTCCGCTCCTGGTCAAGGGAAAGCCTGCGGGCGTGCTCGAAGTGCACCGCCGCACAGGCCAATTCACCGATGCCGAAGTGGCGCTGCTGCGTTCGTTCGCGTCGCAGACGTCGGTCGCGCTGGAGAATGCGCGCCTGTACCAGCAGCTCGACGGCCTGTTCCGTTCGTACATGTCACCCGCGGTCGCTACAGCGCTGCTCGCCGACCCGTCGCAAGCCGGCCTCGGTGGCGAGATCACCGAGGTCAGCATCCTTTTCGCCGACTTGCGCGGGTTCACACCGTTTTCGGAGCGGTCCACGCCGGACCAGGTCGTTGCCATGTTGAACACGTACTACGGCGCCATCGTGCCGGTGATTCTGGCCGAGGGCGGGACGGTCGTGCAGTTTGTCGGCGACGCCGTAATGGCGCTCTTCAACGCACCGACCCGCCAGCCCGACCACGCACTGCGCGCCGCGCGCGCCGGGCTCGGCCTGCACCGCGCGATCGAACAGGTGGCAACGAGCGCCGAATGGCCGCGCTTCCGGGTCGGGGTCAACACCGGTCCGGCGCTCGTCGGCAACGTCGGTTCCGCGCAGATGCGAAACTTCACCGCGATCGGCGACACGACGAACCTCGCCGCGCGGCTGGAGGGCCTCGCCGAACCTGGAACCGTCGTGATCGGGCCGCTGACCCGCGCACAACTCGGCGACCGCGCCCGTGTGCGCAGCCGCGGTGAGATACAAGTGAAAGGCAGGCGCGAACCGGTGGTCTGCTACGTCCTCGAGGGGCTGCTGTGACAGATTTCGAATTACTGAAAGGCCTGGACGAGACCGAACGCAGGCAACTGCTGGCCACCTGCACGCCGCGGCGCTTCAAACGTCGCGACATCGTGTGCCACGAAGGTGATCCCGGCGACTGCCTGCACCTCATCAAGTCGGGTCGGCTGATCGTGCGCGTGACGACGCCCCTCGGACACGAAGCGACGCTGTCGATCATGGGCGCGGGCGATACCTTCGGCGAGCTGGCCTTGCTAGGTCCCGACGCACGCCGGACGGCGACCGTGGTCGCGGTCGAAAACGCCGAGACGCTGACTCTGAGCCGCGAGCAGCTCACGAGGCTGCGGCAGAGATACCCGCACATCGACCGGATCCTCACCGACACGCTCGCCGCTCAGGTCCGTCGACTTTCCGCGATGGTGCTCGAAGCGCTGTACCTACCGGTCGATGAGCGAGTGGTGCGGCGGCTCGCACGACTTGCCGACGTTTACGCCGGCGCTGGCGGTGTTGCCGAGATCAAACTGACCCAGGATGATCTCGCATCGATGGCCGGAACCACCCGCGCGACGGCGAACAAGATCCTGCGCGAGTTGGAAGACAAGCGGATCCTGACGCTCGGCCGCGGCACGATTACCGTCCTCGACAGGCCCAAGCTGGCAAAACTTGCCAGACATTAGCTCGAATACGACAAAGCGCCCTCACCTGCGCCGCTGCGATTCGCCTGCTCGAACCGTTTTGGCCGGATAGAATTCCGTTTTAATGGGATGCGCCACAGGTCCCGTTTGTGAGGTATGAATCAAGTCGGTGCACGAGTAAACCGGCTCCGACGACGTTAAGGCGGTCCATGTCCGAGCAGGAGCGGCCCGAACAGGAGCGGCCCGAGCACAAGCGCCCGGGCAGTGCCGGAGAGCACCGGCTTCAACATGCATTCGGGACCGAGGACCGGGCGGATCGGTTCTACGAGGATCAGGTTCTCGACCGTCTGAACGCCGCGATGATCGAGTTCGTCCGCGAGCAGGACATGGCGTTCATCGCCACGTCCGACAGCCACGGCGAATGCGATTCGAGCTTCCGGGCGGGCGGTCCGGGATTCATCCACGTGATCGACGAACGCACAGTTGCCTATCCCGAATACCGCGGGAACGGCGTGCTGGCCAGCCTGGGAAACATGTCGGAGAACCCGCACATCGGGATCTTGCTGATCGACTTCGTCGAAAATTTGATCGGCCTGCACATCAACGGATCCGCACGAATTATCGACGACGACGTCATTCGCGCGAGTGTGAAAGATCTTCCCGACGAACAGGTCCGGGGTCGTAAGCCGGAACGCTGGGTCGTCGTCGATATCGAAGAGGCCTACATCCACTGCCGCAAGCACATCCCGCGCATGATCCCCGCCGATCGGGTGCGGTCCTGGGGTACGGACAACGTCACCAGCAAGGGTGGCGACTTCTTCGGCGCAAAGGCGCAAGCGCGCCCGATCGCTATTGAATCCGGAAGATAACGCCGCGCTGTACCACGAAGTTGATCACCGTCGCGGTTCCCTGCGCGATGACGAATGCAAGCGGAACGCGCCACCACTCCTGCGGCAGAGCGTGATAGAGCACCCAGTTGATACCGACCTGCACGGCAAACGTGACGGCGTAGAGCGCGATGACGGCCACGAATCGTTTGCGGCTCGGCGGCGCGTTGAAGGTCCACCGGCGATTGATCAGATAGGCCGTGGTTGTACCGGCGATAAAGCTGAGCGATTTCGCGATGTTCACCTGAACGCCGATGGCGAGCATGAGCACGTACAGACCGAAGTCCACGACTGCCGAAAGACCGCCCGTCAGAACGAATCGGACGATCTGGGTTTTGAGGTCTACATCGGTGCCACCCGGCTCGTCGACCAGCGGCAACTCGACTGGCAACGGCAGATGCGGTTGCGGGTGCGCTGATTCGGCCACGAATCGAAACGATAGCGCTACGCGCCTGTGCGCGGTTGGAGAGTCTACGGACTCTCCAACCGCGCACGGGGGCACCGCCCCTACCGCCCCAGGATGTCGTCGACCAAGTTACGAACGCGGGCGTCGCGCAGCCACAGGCCGAGCCACACCACCACGCCGAAGTAGACGGCAAAGAGGGTGGTGCTGACCAGCGGCTTCTCGTTGATCATGTTGATCGTGACCGCGCCGCCGAGGTAACCGGTCAGGAACACAGCGCCGAGGACGGCAGTGCGCTTCCAGACATAGAGCGCGGTGCAGGCGAGCAGTACGGCGCCGATGACAGAAGTCTGGCCGGAAGGAATGCCCAGTTCGGCGCTCGCATCACGCACGGCTTGCACGCCGGCGAGCTTCGACAGCGCGTCGAACAGGAGGAACGCAACAACAAGGCCGCTGACGATTCGTCCCGCGTTGCGGGCCTTGGTCGAGATCGCGGCAGCGGCAGCGGTGCGGTGTGCGTTGTGGGCGATGGTGGCGGTCATCTCGGTCTCCTCGGTTTCTGATCGCCGCTGTCTGCGGCCTCACCAACGCGTCGCCCGAGTTCGACGGATTTCGACAAGCTCGACAGAAGTTTTTCGAAAACTTTTTGGGTGTGCCGTCCGCTGCGTGAGAAAGCCCATGATCAGTGGGAACGTAGGATCGCTCCGGTAGCCTCTACACCGATGTCCACGACAACACCGATACCCACAGGGCCGCTTCCTACAGAGCCCCGCTCATTGACCGGCTGGTCGCGCACCGCTCCGACGACGGCACAGGTGCTGTCGACCCCGGACAAGGAGTTGATCGCGAGCGCGGTCGCTCAGGTTGCCGAGCAGAACGAGTCGAAGCCGTCCCACCTCCGGCGCGGTGTCATTGCGCGTGGGTTGGGTCGCTCCTACGGCGACAACGCGCAGAACGCCGGCGGTCTCGTCGTCGATATGACTGCGCTCAGCCGTATCCACAAGATCGACGCCGATTCCCGCATGGTGACGGTCGACGCAGGGGTCAACCTCGACCAGCTGATGCGCGCCGCACTCCCCTTCGGACTGTGGGTGCCTGTCCTCCCAGGCACGCGGCAGGTCACCGTCGGTGGCGCGATCGGGTCGGACATCCACGGCAAGAACCATCACAGCGCGGGCAGCTTCGGTAACCACGTCCGGTCGATGCAGTTGCTGACCGCTGACGGAGACGTGAAGACGCTGACCCCCGCGGGCAAGAACTCGAAGCTGTTCTGGGCGACTGTCGGCGGCTGCGGCCTGACCGGCATCATCCTCGAGGCAACCATCGAGATGACGCCGACCGAGACGGCATACTTCATCGCCGACGGTGATGTCACGGCAACGCTCGACGAGACGATCGCGCTGCACAGCGACGGCAGCGAAGACAAGTACGACTACAGCTCCGCGTGGTTCGACGCGATCGCGCCGCTGCCGAAGCTCGGCCGGGCCGCGGTATCTCGCGGGTCGCTCGCCAAGCTCGATCAGCTGCCGAAGAAACTGCAGAAGAACCCGCTGAAGTTCGATGCGCCGACACTGCTCACCCTGCCGGACATCTTCCCGAACGGCCTGGCGAACAAGTTCAACTTCAGCCTGCTCGGCGAGGTTTGGTACAAGAAGTCGGGGAACTACCGCGGCAAGGTCCAGAACTTGACGCAGTTCTATCACCCGCTCGATCTCTTCGGTGAGTGGAACCGCGGCTACGGTCCCGCGGGCTTCCTGCAGTATCAGTTCGTCGTACCGCCCGAGTCGGTCGACGAGTTCAAGAAGATCATCGTCGACATTCAGTCGAGCGGTCACTACTCGTTCCTCAATGTGTTCAAGCTGTTCGGTGAGGGCAACAAGGCACCGTTGAGCTTCCCGATCCCGGGTTGGAACATCTGCGTCGACTTCCCGATCAAGCCGGGCCTGCACGAGTTCGTGACCGAACTCGACAAGCGCGTACTCGAATTCGGCGGTCGTCTGTACACCGGCAAGGACTCGCGGACCACCGCCGAGACCTTCCACGCGATGTACCCCCGGATCGACGAGTGGATCAAGATACGACGATCTGTCGATCCGAACGGTGTGTTCATGTCCGATATGGCCCGAAGGTTGGAACTCCAGTGATCAATGCGGTCGGTAATCCCCAGACGATTCTCCTGCTGGGAGGCACGTCCGAGATCGGCCTCGCGATCTGTGCCGAGTACTTGAGCAAAGCCCCGGCTCGCGTCATCCTCGCGGCCCTCCCGAACGACCCGTTGCGCGACGCGTCCGTCGCCGCGATGAAGGACGCCGGCGCGAGCGAGGTCGACGTTATCGACTTCGACGGTCTCGACACCGACAGTCACCCCGCGGTCATCGACCAGGCGTGGGCGAACGGCGACGTCGACGTGGCGATCGTCGCCTTCGCGCTCGACGGCGATCCCGAGGAACTATGGACCGACCAGCGCAAGGCTGTGCGAGTCGCCGAGGTGAACTACACCGCCTCCGTCTCGGTCGGCGTACTCGTCGGCACGAAGATGCGTGAGCAGGGCTTCGGCCGGATCATCGCGATGTCGTCGGTCGCCGGCGAACGGGTCCGTCGATCGAACTTCGTCTACGGCTCGACCAAAGCGGGACTCGACGGCTTCTACCTCGGCCTCGGCGAAGCCCTTCGCGAATATGGCGTCCGGGTTCTCGTCGTCCGCCCGGGCATGGTGCGCACCAAGTTCAGCGCGCACGTCAAGGAAGCCCCGATGACGGTCGACAAGGACTACATCGCCACCGTCGTCGTGAAGGCGTCCGGCAAGGGCAAGGATCTGATCTGGGTACCCGGGCAGTTCCGGTACGTGATGTCTGCGCTGCGGCACGTACCGCGACCGATCTTCCGCAAACTGCCGATCTAAGCGGTGGCGTCCTCGACGCGGCGGGCGGCGCAGGCGCTCGTCGAGATGCTGGTGGCCGCACTGCTTGCTGCGGTTGTCGCGACCATTGGACTGTTCGCCTTCGCACAGGTCGATTGGCCCGCGTTCAACGCATCGAATGTGACGCGCGCGCTGACGACGGTCGGCCAGTTCGCCTCGCTGGCGGCGCTCGCACTCGCGGTGTATCTGTTTCGCTCGGGCCGTTTTCCACTCGTGGCGAAGTTGCTTTCCGGAGCAGGTCTCAGCGCCTTCGTGACCGTCACTCTCGGCATGCCGCTGGCGGCGACGAAGCTGTATCTGTTCGGCATTTCTGTGGACCAGGAATTTCGGACCGAGTACCTCACGCGGCTGACCGACTCGGCTGGGCTGCACGACATGACCTACGCCGATCTGCCGCCGTTCTATCCCGCGGGCTGGTTCTGGATCGGCGGTCGCGTCGCGAATCTTGCGGGCATGGAGGGCTGGGAAGTCTTCAAGCCGTACGCGATCGGGTCGATCGCAGTGGCGGCGGTAATCGCATTCGTATTGTGGAGCAAGCTGATTCGCGACGACTGGGCCGTCGTTGTCACGCTCGCGACGACAGCGGTGCTCGTCGCGTACGGCTCCCCCGAGCCTTACGGCGCGGTCATCGCAATCCTGCTGCCGCCGGTGCTGCTGCTGGCATGGGGCGGTCTGCACAGGCCTGACGACCACGGCGGCTGGGGCGCGATCGTCGGCACCGGCTTGTTCCTCGGTTTCGCGGCGACGTTCTACACCCTCTATTTGGCGCTCGGCGCGTTCACCGTGACGGGCATGGCCGTGGTCGCCGCTTTTCTTGCGTTTCGTCGGAGCCGCACGGTCCGTGCTGCGGTTTACGTAGCGCAGCGGCTGGCGGTTGCGGGTGGTATCGCGGTAGTGATCGCACTCGTCGTGTGGCTGCCGTATCTGCTGCAGTTGCGCCACGGCCGACCTGCCAGCTCGGGAACGGCCTTCCACTACCTCCCGGACTCGGGTTCACAACTGCCGTTTCCGATGCTGCACTTCTCTATGCTCGGCGCGCTATGCCTGGTCGGCACGATCTGGCTGGCCGTCCGCGCCGCTTCGTCGCGCAGGGCACAGTCGCTCGGGCTGGGCGTTGTCGCGATCTATCTCTGGTCGCTGGCCTCGATGGCGTTCACGGCACTCGGCAGCACGCTGTTGTCCTTCCGGCTGGAAGTCATCCTGCTGCTGTTGCTGACGGCGGCCGGCTTCTTCGGGGTCGTCGAGGGCGCCCGCGCGATCTACCAGAATTTCGGCGAACCACGTGCCTTCCGCTACGGCGTGCTCGCCGTCGGTGTGGCCGGCGCAGTCGCGTTCGCGCAGGACATCCCGGACGTGCTGGCCCCCGAGATCAACGTCGCGTATACCGACACCGACGGCAACGGGGTACGCGCCGACAAACGCCCGCCGGGTGCGCCCGCGTTCTACGGCGAGATCGATTCCAAGCTTTCCGAGCTGGTTCCGCGACCGGCCGGTGACACAGTCGTCCTCACCGCCGACACCAGCTTCCTGAGCTACTACCCGTACCTCGGATTTCAAGCGCTGACCTCGCACTACGCGAACCCGCTCGCCGACTTCAACGGTCGGGCTGCGGCGATCAAGTCCTGGAGCGAGCTGTCCACGCCCGACGAATTGATCGCGGCGATGGACACGAGCCCATGGCGTGCACCGGACGCGTTCCTGTTCCGCCACGGAACCGAGGGCTACTCGCTGCGCCTCGCGGAGGACGTCTACCCGAACGATCCGAATGTGCGCCGCTACACAGTCGCCTTCCCCGAGGCGCTGTTCGACGATCCTCGCTTCACCGTGACCGAAATCGGTCCGTTCGTCCTCGTTACCCGGAACTGACGCTCAGGCTCGGATTCTCGGCAACAGACTTGCCGAGCGCGACGGGCATGGTCTCGTAACCGCGGAGAATCACTTGGTCGCGGCGCGCGGGTTTCCCATCGAGACGCAGGTCAGGAAAGCGCTCGAAAAGCGACCTGAGCGCGATCTCGCCTTCCATTCTCGCCAGACTCGCACCCAGGCAGGCGTGTATGCCGTTGCTGAACGAAAGGTGTTCGCGAGCATTGGCTCTCGTCACGTCGAACGTGAACGGATCGGCGAAGACCTCGGGGTCGTAGTTGGCGCCGCCGAGCAGCAGGACCACGATGTTGCCCGCCCTGATCGTCTCGCCGCCCACCTCGACGTCCGCCAATGCCACCCGCGCGGTCTGCTGAACGGGGCTGGCCCACAGGGTCGGGTCGGCGCGCAGCAGCTCCCGCTGATCGTCGTGCTCGAGCAGCAGCGCGATGCCGTTCCCGATCAAGTTGACGGTCGTCTCGAACCCCGCTCCCAGGAGCAGCGCGGCGGTCGCACGCAACTCGTAGTCGGTGAGGTCGCCGGACGACACCAGCCGGCTGAAGATGTCATCGGTCGGATTGTGCCGCAACTCCTCGATATGGCCGGTCAAGAATGCGTCGGCGGCCCGGATATCGACGATCGCGCGCCGGAACGCTTTCCACGGGATCCCGAGGTCCAGCAGTGCTGCACCGCTGTCGCCCCACTGGAGCGCGGCCCCGCGCATCTCCTCCGGCATCCCGAGGATCGTGCCGATGATGTCGACGGGCAGCCGCGAGGCGAACGTGTCGACGAGGTCGGCCCGCGAGCGGCCATCGAGATCGTCGAGCAGGCCATCGGTCACGTCGATCACGCGGTCGCGCAACTTCCCGATTGCGCGGGGGGTAAACGTCCGCGCAACCGGTTTGCGGTACCTATCGTGGTCGGGCGGATCGACCATCAACATCGACGGCGGCTCCACCGGGTTTGCCGCAAGTTTCAGGTCCGTTGCCTGGACGAACCGCTTGACGAGTCCGTCGGGAGTGATGGCATCCACGTTGGCCACGCCGAAGCTTGTGTTGCGCAGGATGTCCCGGCAGATCCGATGGTCGGCGCTGATCCATGCGAGCGACGTGTGGACGAGTGGACCGTGCCCCCGAATCTGTTCGACGAACGGCCGCGGATCGACTCGCCCCTGCTCGGTCATCAACACCTGAGACAGCGGCGCACCCTTGCGCGCCTGCGCCTTCAGATAGAAACGCGGAATCGCATGCAACGCCACCCACCGCAGCCAACTCCGCGTCTCCATTACTACTCCCAGTCGTCGGGAACCTCGGTTCACCTTCGAAGGTAGTGACACCGGCGTGGTCGCGCATCCTCCTCCGGTCGCATCTTGTGCCTCAGACCAGAGGACGATGTTCCAACCGGCCGCTGAAAGTAGAGCGAGTTTCTGCGTCCGCTTTGTCCCGTTCGTGGCGCAAAACGCGGATCGGCTGTTACCGTGCGATCGACATCGATCGTCGCCGCTCGCCCGGAGGAAGCATCATGAGCTTGCGTAAGCGTCTCGAACACATCGGCGAGGTCGCCAAGGCGCTCGGCACCCTTCGCGAGAGCGGGGTGTCGAACCCGCGCCGCCTGGACGAATCGGTCCGAAACGCGGTGCGCGTCGGCAAGTTCGGTCCGGCGGCAACGCTGATCATGTCGGCGGTCGGGCGGGCGCCCGATTCCGGCGGACTGGTCGACGAGCGCGGCGAGCTCACCTTCCGCCAGCTCGACGAGCAGTCCAATGCTCTGGCGCGGGGTCTGCAGGAGATAGGGCTGGCAGAGGGGTCTGCAGCCGGCATTCTGGCACGCGATCACCGCGGCCTCATCCTGTCGATGGCGGCGGCCGGTAAAGCCGGCATTCGACTCGTTCTGATGAACACGGGATTCGCGAAGCCGCAGTTCGCAGAGGTCTGCAAGCGCGAGCAAGTCAAGGCTGTGCTGCACGACAGCGAGTTCCTCGGTCTGCTCGATGCCCTTCCCGCAGACTTGCCACGCTTTCTGAGCTGGGTCGACGACGACCACCAGGTGCCGGAAGGTGCGAAGACTATCGAGTCCCTCATCGAGGGTCGCTCGACGAAAAAGCTGCCGGCGCCGAAGAAGGCCGGTGGCTTCGTGATCCTCACCAGCGGCACGACGGGCCTTCCGAAGGGTGCGCCCCGCGATAAGGTGTCCCCGCTCGCGACGGCACAGCTGGTCGACCGAATTCCCTTCCCGCAGAAGGGAACTGCGGTCATCGTGTCGCCGATCTTCCACAGCACCGGGCTGGGGACGTGGTTGGTCTGTACGGCGCTTGCCACCAGGACTGTCGTCGCGCGTCGCTTCAGCGCAGAAGGCACTCTGAAGCTGATCGCAGACAACAAGGCCGACATGCTCGTGGCCGTTCCCACGATGCTGCATCGCATGGTCGAACTACCTGCCGAAACTCGCGCGAAGTACGACACGTCGTCCTTGAAGGCGATCGTCGTTGCAGGGTCCGCGCTTTCTCCCGAGCTGTGCATTCGCACGCACGAGGCGTTCGGGCCGGTGCTCTACAACCTCTACGGGTCGACCGAATGCGCCGTCGCCACAGTCGCGCAACCGGAAGAACTGCTGCGCGCGCCCGGTACCGCGGGCAGGTCACCGATCACCTGCGAGGTCGTCCTCTTCGACGAGAACGACAAGCGGCTCTATGGCAACAACAAGCAGGGCCGCATCTTCATCCGCAGTGGCGCGCCCTTCAAGGGCTACACCGACGGTCGGCACAAACAGATCATCGACGGCTACATGTCCAGCGGCGATACCGGTCACTTCGACGACGAGGGGCTGCTGTTCGTCGACGGCCGCGACGACGACATGATCGTCTCCGGCGGCGAGAACGTCTTTCCGCAGGAGGTCGAGAACCTGCTGCTCGAACGGACCGACATTTTCGACGCGGCGGTCGTCGGCGTAGCAGACGTCGAGTTCGGAAAGCGTCTGCGCGCCTTCGTCGTTCCCGAGCCCGGCGTGACGCTCGATCCCGAAGAAATCAAGCAGCACATCAAGGGAAACCTTGCGCGCTACAAGGTCCCGCGCGACGTCGTCTTCCTCGAGGACCTCCCCCGTAACGCCACAGGCAAACTGCTGCGTCGCACACTCGAGGAGTATCAGGTCGGCTAGGTAGTCGCGCGGGTAGTTTGGCCACCATGGCTACCTCCGGTAAGTCGAAGTCGCCCGCGATCGAGCTCGAAGTCGGCGACCGGACAGTTCGGGTGTCCAACCCCGACCGTGTGTACTTCCCCGAAACGGGCGCGACCAAGTTGGACCTCGTCAACTACTACCTCTCCGTCGGAGACGGCATCGTCAACGCGCTCCGCGAGCGACCGTGCATGATGCACCGCTTCCCGGAGGGTTTGAGCGGCGACAAGGTGCACCAGAAGCGCGTGCCGCACGGTGCGCCGCCGTGGCTCGAGACCGTCAAGGTGCACTTCCCGCGCTACAACCGTGATGCGGACGAACTGTGCGTTACCGAAGTCGCCCATGTGATTTGGGCGGTGCAGATGTCGACGGTCGAGTTTCATCCTTGGAATACCCGCAGGACAGCCGTCGAATTTCCGGACGAGTGGCGCATCGACCTGGACCCGATGCCGGACTGCTCTTTCGACCGTGTACGCCGCGTGGCCGAGGTTACCCACGAGGTTCTCGACGACCTCGGTGCGATCGGCTGGCCGAAGACGAGCGGCGGCAAGGGCATTCACATCTACGTTCGGATCAAGCCGGAGCACGGGTTCACCGACGTGCGCAGGGCCGCTTTGGCTTTCGCGCGCGAGGTCGAGCGGCGCGCACCCGACGACGTGACGACCACGTGGTGGCGCAAGGACCGCGCCCCCGAGAAGCTGTTCGTCGACTACAACCAGAACGCGCGCGATCACACGATTGCGAGTGCGTATTCGGTGCGCGGCAACCCGACCGGGACGGTCTCGACGCCCATCACCTGGGATGAGGTCGCCGACGTGGAGCCACAGGACTTCACGATGGCGACAGTTCCCGATCGGTTCGCGAAACTCGGCGATCTGCACGCAGACATCGACAAAGCCGTCTTCGATATTTCTCAGCTTCTCGAATGGGCGGACCGCGACGAAAAGGAAGGTGCAGGCGAACCCGAAGGAGACTAGGCCGTCGACGTCTCGCGCAGGTGTGTCAGAACCGCCAGCACACGTCGATGATCTTCGGGTTCGGGCGCGAGTCCGAGCTTGCCGAAGATGCTGCGGACGTGGGCTTCCACCGTCCGCTCACCGAGGAACAGCGCCGCGCCGATCGCCTTGTTGGATCGACCTTCTGCCATGAGCTGCAACACTTCTCGCTCACGTGCCGACAGCTCGTCGAGCGGGCGCCGACCGCGGTGCGGCCGGGAAACCAAGCGTCCCACCAGATCCGGATCGATCGCTGATCCGCCCGCCGCGACGCGGTTCAGCGCGTCGACAAACTCATCCACGTCGGCAACGCGATCTTTCAACAAGTAGCCAAGGCTTTTCGCGCCGCCGCCGAGCAAGTTCATGACGTTCTCGGTCTCGACGTACTGCGACAGCAGCAGCACTCCGGTGTCCGGGTAATCACGCCGAATTGCGACCGCGGCTTCGATGCCTTCGATGGTGTGCGTCGGTGGCATACGGATATCGACGACCGCGACGTCAGGTCGGTGCTTCGCGACCAACCGCAGCAGTCCGTCGGCGTCGCCGGCTTGCCCGACCACGTCGATTCCTTCGTCGCGCAGCAAGCGCGCGATTCCCTCGCGCAGCAGAACCGAGTCGTCGGTGAGCACCACACGCAGCCCCGTCGATGTTGCCACGGCCCCGGGCATCGTTATGTCGAAGTCTTCGGGTGGCGCGATGAACGCGCTGCGCGCCGCTTCGATCATGTCGACGCAGGAGTCGTACCTGTCCTCACGCCGCTTCGCGAGCGCACGCATGAAAACCGAGTCGAGGGCGTTCGGAAGCTCCCGCCGTTTCGACGTGACGCGTGGGATCGGGCCGTTCAGATGGCCGTTCATGATCGTCGATGCGTGCGGTCCCGGATAGGGCGGTTCGCCCGTCAGGAAGTGAAAGAGCGTGCAGGCCAACGAGTACTGGTCCGCGCGGTGATCGATCTCGCGGCCGTCGATCTGTTCCGGCGCACCGTAGCGCAGGGTCGCGACCATCATGCCCGCCTGGGTGAGGGCAACCGTGTCGTCGAGCGCCTTGGCGATTCCGAAGTCGGTCAGCAGCACCCGTTCCCGCTCGCCGGGTACGCCCGGGTCGGCAAGCAGGATGTTCGCCGGTTTGACGTCGCGATGGAAAACCCCGGCATGGTGGGCGTAGTCGAGGCCCTTCGCAACCTCGCCCGCGATGTGCAGCGCCCGCTCCACGGCGAGCGGACCGCCGCGAACGATCTCCGACGCATCGGTTCCCTGGACGAACTGCATTGCGATCCACAGTTGATCCGCGTCGCGGCCACGGTCGAACACCGCCACGATGTTCGGGTGCTCGAGACGCGCCGCGTGGTCGGCCTCGTATTCGAAGCGCGAGCGGACGTAGTCGTCAGACGTGAGGTTGTCGTGCAGCAGTTTCAACGCGACGCGACGCGGCAGATTCGGGTGGCGGGCAACGTAAATCGTCCCCATCCCGCCGACGCCGACACCACGCTCGATCGTGTACCCGGCGAAGACGGCACCTGGCTCGAGGTCGTATGCCCCCATGGTCACCCGCCTTTGCGCTTCGCGCCTGTGCGCGCTTAGAGAGTCTATAGACTCGCCGACCGCGCACGGGGGTTCACCAGGGCAAAGTCACGGTGATGACCGTTCCGTGACCGCGCGGACTGATCAGCGCCATGTCGCCTGCGAGCGCCGACGCACGGTCGCGCAGACCACTCAGGCCGCCGCCGGGACTCATCGTCGCCCCGCCGCAGCCGTCGTCCGTCACGACAAGTTCCAGGTTTTCGCCGCTGCGCCGCAGCACAATCTCGATGAGCGTCGCGTCTGCGTGCTTCGACGCGTTCGTGACCGCTTCCGCTGCAATGAAGTACGCGGCCAGCTCGATCTGCGGTGGTGGCCGCATCGGCAACTGGTCGTCGATCTCGACCGGCAACGGCGATCGCTCCGCAAGAGAAGTCAACGCCGAACCGAGTCCACGCTCCTGCAGGACAGGCGGATACACGCCGCGCGCAAGCTCACGCAGTTCGACCAGCGCGGCGTCGAGTTCCTTCGCGCCCTGTCCCAGGAGGTCGCGCATGAGCTGCTCGTTGGGTGTGCGCTGCGCCCGCCGCAACAGAATCGCGGCCGCGACAAGGCGCTGCTGCGCTCCGTCGTGCAGATCTCGTTCGAGCCGCTGCCGCTGCGCATCCCCAGCAGCGACGATGCGCCCGCGCGACTGCCGGACCTCGTCGAGCTGGGCCTCCAACTCGGCTTGCAACCGGTGGTTGTCCAACGCGACCGTTGCCGCACTGCGCACGGCCGCGATCAACTGCGGCTGATCGCGAAGCGAACGGTCGTAGACGAGCGCGCCGACGGGCAGTCCGTCGCGCTCGAGCACGGTCGCCGCACGCGGGTCCTCGTGGTCGGCGGGTAGCGCCTGCACTCTCCCGTCGCCGTCGACGTATCCCTGCAACTCCGGTGCCCACGACCACAGGACGAGGCTGGGATCGCGCAACGCCCGCCGCAGCGCGGTCGTGAAGCTGTCGCCGAGCGGTGCCGCACCGACCTCGACCATCACGTCGCTGACCGCACCGCGAGCCACGCGATAGCGCCACAGTCCGATGACGACCGCCAGCGGGGACATCGCGGTCGCCGCATAACCGATCGCCGGTCCCCATTGCTCCAGCGAACCTGGGGATTTCACGTCGATCGAGTAGAGAATTGCGACGACGGCCGTCCCGAGCAGACTCACGATCCACAGCGGGAGAAACGCTGCACGGTAGGCCGCGGTGCCCTTTCGCCAACGCCGCGCCAGCACGCCGATCACGACGATGCCGATCAATAGATCGACTGCTCCGAAAATGGTCTGAAGCGTCTCGGTGACGGCGGGATCGTCGCGAATCAGCAGCAGGTTGATCGGTGCCGCACGTTCGCCGCCCACATGACCGGGATCGGAGAACGCCAACTCCGCCATCGCAGAACCGATGTAGTAGAAGTACAGACCACCGACGAACCACTTCTCCCACGTGCTGCGCAGCCTGCCGAGCGGGAAACCGAAAATGATGTGGATGAGGACCGCGAAGTAGGTCACGATCAGCGCCCAGCCGATCGTGAACGCGAGCGGATTCGACGAGAAGTTCAGGCCGCGGACCAGCCACAGCTGACCGGCCAGCACCATCAACCGGCCTGTGTTGTCGTGCGGGCGTGTCCGCCACGCCGCGATCCCCGCGGCAGCGAACGCCCAGCCGACCGCTGCGAACAGCACGAACTCCAAGGGGTTCTTGACAGACGTGAACGCCGGCCAATCGACCAGACCCGCGACTGCCGCGGTGAGCGCAGCAGTCGTCGACACGACTGCGAAAACGCTGGCTCTGCTCACCTTGGACCTCCTGTACCGGTATCGGATTCAGGATCCCTGGCGCAACCCCTTCTGCGCCACAGTGCTTGCACTGAACGGTCCTTACCGTGCTAACACTGTGCGCCGACCGCGTGGCAGCACGACTACCTCCCGGTGCCGTCCAATACGATCGCCGGTGTGCCAGCTGACGTTTCTCGGTTCCGAATAGCACGACTGATCGCGATTGTCGCGGGACTCCTCGGATTCCTCCTCGCCCTCGCGACGCCGCTGCTTCCTGTCGAGCAGGATTCGGCGAGCATCGATTGGCCGCAATCCGGCGTGGAAAGCGTTACCGCACCGCTTGTTTCCTACACCCCGCAGAGTCTCGACGCGACCGTGCCGTGCAGCGCGGCGACCGAACTGGGCGCCGAGGGCGGCGACCTCGTTTCGACGATCCCGCGCCAATCCGGCCGGGCCACCGACGTCGGCCTGGAAATAAAGGTCGGCAAGGGCGGCCCTGTCGAAGTTCGGCTGCGCAACATCCCGATGCTTTCGATCCCCCTGAGCGATCTGCAATGCGACGCGATCACGGTGTCGTCGACCGCGACCCGCACGATCGCCGACGCCGGGAGTACGCACCACAACGAGGTCGGCGGCGATGTCCGGCCGCAGGTGGTCGGGCTCTTCACCGACCTGAAGACCGCACCGGCGGGTCTGCACGTCCATATGGCTCTGGACTCGCGCTTCTCGTCGAGCCCCACGTTGCTGAAGCTGATCGTGATGATTCTCGCGATCATCTCGACGGTGGTTGCGCTGATCGCGCTGCACGTCCTGGACGGCACCGACGGCCGCAAGGCCCGGCGCTTCTTCCCGTCGTCGTGGTGGAAGGTGTCGATCGTCGACGGCGTCGTCATCGGCACGCTCGTTCTCTGGCACATCATCGGTGCCAACACGTCCGACGACGGCTATCTGCTCAACATGGCCAGGGTCTCCGACCATGCCGGCTACATGGCGAACTACTTCCGCTGGTTCGGCGTACCGGAAGCACCCTTCGGCTGGTACTACGACGTCCTCGCCGCGTTCGCGAAGGTCTCGACCGCGAGCCCGTGGATGCGCCTACCTGCTCTTATCGCCGGAATTCTGTGCTGGCTCCTGATCAGCCGCGAGGTACTCCCCCGGTTGGGCGTATTGGTCCGGCGACACAAGATCGCGCTGTGGACCGCCGGCCTGGTCTTCCTCGCCTTCTGGCTCCCCTACAACAACGGTCTGCGCCCGGAGCCGATCATCGCGCTCGGCGCACTGCTCACCTGGTGCTCGATCGAACGTGCGATCGCGACGGGACGCCTGTTGCCCGCAGCCGTCGCCGTCCTCGTGGCGGCCTTCTCGCTCGCCGCAGGTCCGTCCGGCCTCATCTGCATCGCGGCGCTCATCGCGGGGTCGCGCCCGGTACTGCAGATCATCGTCAAGCGCGGCAAGGGCTGGGCCGGGTACACCAGCCTGCTCGCACCTGGCATGGCCGCGGGCACGCTGGTGCTCGTCGCCATGTTCGCCGACCAGACGCTGGCATCGGTCCGCGAATCGACGCGCGTCCGCACCTCGATCGGACCGAACGTCAAGTGGTTCGACGAGCACTACCGCTGGGACTCGCTGCTCGCGATCTCGCCGGACGGGTCGCTGGCCAGGCGTTTCGGCATGTTCGTGATGTTGCTCTGCCTGATCGTCTGCGTGATGCAGGTCCTCCGGAAGGGTGGTCGCATCCAGGGCACCGCGCGTGGTCCGTCGGCTCGCGTCCTCGGCATCATCTTCGGCGCCCTGCTACTGATGATGTTCACGCCGACCAAGTGGACCCATCACTTCGGCGTGTACGCGGGCCTGGCCGGATCACTCGCGGCGCTGGCCGCGGTGGCCGTCGGAGCCGAGAACATGCGCGGCGCACGAAACCGGACTTTGTTCGCGGCGGCCGTCACGTTCATCACAGCCCTCGCATTCACCAGTTCGAACGGCTGGTGGTACGTCTCGAGCTACGGCATCCCGTGGTGGGACAAGCCGCCCTCCATCGCAGGTAAGGGCTTTGCGACCCTGTTCCTCGGAGTGACCGTCCTACTACTGATCCTGGCGATCTGGTACCACTTCCGCGAACCGTATGTGAAGGCCGAGAACGGTCGGCTGCGACGGTTCACGCCGGCTCCGCTGACCATCGCGGCAGCATTCGTCGTGCTCTTCGAAGTTGCCTCGTTCGCGAAGGGTGCCCTGTCGCAATGGCCGTCGTACTCGTTGGCGAAGTCGAACATGGAATCCCTCGCCGGAAATCCGTGTGCGCTCGGTGACGAAGTCCTCGTCGAATCCGATCCGAACGCGTCGATGCTGAAGCCGCTGGTCGGGTCGGTTGCCGACGGTCTCGCGGCCGAGGACACCGGCTTCACGCCGAACGGCGTCGCCGAGGACCTCACCGCCGACGAAGAGGAATCCACCGTCGGCGCGGCGAACACGATCCGCACCGATACGAACAAGACCAGCGAAACGACGAGTTCGGGTACCGCGGGCGGATCCGAAGAGAATGCCGGCATCAACGGCAGCACCGTCTCGCTGCCGTTCGGACTGGATCCGAAGACCACGCCGGTCCTCGGCAGTTATCAAGACGGCGGCGAGCAGAAGCAGTCGAAGCTGACCTCCCAGTGGTATGGACTCGACAGGACCGCCAGCACAGCACCGCAGGACGAGAACAACGACATCCTCGTCGTCACGGCCGCCGGTCGCATCCGGTCGATCGATTCCGACGGCATCGCAACCTATGGCCAAGATCTCGTCATCGAATACGGCAAGCGTGACGGCGACAACGTGACCCCGCTCGGTTCGGTGCTCCCCCTCGACATCGGACCTGCTCCGTCGTGGCGCAACATGCGCGTGCCGCTGCAGGACCTCCCGGCCGACGCAAACGCGGTCCGCATCGTGGCAACGGACAACAACATCACCCAGAACCAGTGGCTCGCCGTCACACCGCCGCGGGTGCCGCAGTTGCAGACCCTCGACACCGTCGTCGGGTCGTCGGATCCGGCGCTGCTCGACTGGTCGGTCGGCTTGGCGTTCCCCTGCCAGCGTCCGTTCGACCACCGCTACGGCGTCGCGGAAGTGCCGAAATACCGCATCCTGCCCGACCGCATCGGTGCCGATTCGACCAACAAGTGGCAGGACGACAACGGCGGTGGCCCGCTCGGGTGGACCGGCCTGCTGCTGCAGGCCGACACGGTCGCTACCTACCTGAAGGACGACTGGGATCGCGACTGGGGAGCATTGGAGAAACTCGAACCGTATGTCGAGTCGGCCGTGCCTGCCGAAGTCGAGGTGACCGAAAGCGTTCGATCCGGAATGTGGAACCCCGGACCGATCCGTGAGCGGTAGCGACACGAGAGACGCACAACACACAGGCAGGGCGCATCAGGTCTGGCAGCACAGCTTTGCCGTATAGCATTCACAACCGTGCCCGACCTCGTTGAAGCCCCGGACGCCGTCCTGCCGCCACCTCCGCCCCCGGATAAGCGGCACAAGCGTGCCGGTGAAGATCTGCGCTCTACCCTGCGTAATCCACGCTGGATAGCGCTCATCGCGGGCACCCTCGGTGTCCTTTTCGCCATCGCGACGCCGTTCCTGCCCGTGGTACAAACCACAGCTGTGGTCAACTGGCCACAGAACGGAATGCTGCAGAACATCGACGCGCCGTTGATGTCGCAGGCGCCGATCGACCTGCATGCGACGATCCCCTGCGCAACGGTCGACAAGTTGCCGCCGCGCGGCGGAATTCTGTTTGCAACGGCACCGCCGCAGGGCGAAGGTGCGCCGCTCGAAGCGATGATCATCCGCGTCTCCGAGACACGCGTCGAGGTGCTCGACAGAAACGTGGTCGTCGCAGCGGCCGACCGGGCGGACATGTCGAAATGCTCCGCGATCACGATCGACTCGGACATCAACCGGACGGCCGTCGATTTCACCGGCTTGACCTACCCGACCGGCGACCCCGTGCGGGGCGAGCTGGGCGGCGATCTGCGGCCACAGGTGGTCGGCGTGTTCAGCGACCTGAGCGGACCCAGCCCCGAAGGTCTGTCCGTACAGATCACCGTCGACACCCGGTTCTCGTCCAAACCGACTCTCCTCAAGCTCTTTTCCATGATCGCGGCCGTTCTGTGCACGATCGTCGCGCTCGTTGCGCTCGCCCTTTTGGACGGCAGCGACGGTCGCGGGCATCGCCGGTTCCTGCCGTCGCACTGGTTGCGTCCCACGCCGGTCGACGGGGTGATCATCGGGACGCTCGTGGTCTGGCACTTCATCGGAGCGAACACCTCCGACGACGGCTACCTACTCAACATGGCGCGCGTCGCCGACCACGCCGGCTACATGGCGAACTACTTCCGCTGGTACGGCGTCCCCGAGGCACCGTTCGGCTGGTACTACGACGTCATCGAACTGTTTGCGCGGGTCTCCACCGCCAGCCCGTGGGTCAGGTTGCCGGCGCTGATCTGCGGAATCCTGTGCTGGATCGTCATCAGCCGCGAGGTCGTGCCTCGTCTCGGCCGAGCGGTCCGCAACAACCGGATCGCGCTGTGGACCGGCGGCTTCGTCTTCCTCGCCTTCTGGATGCCGTTCGACAACGGTCTGCGTTCGGAGCCGATCGTTGCGCTCGGCGCCCTGCTGACCTGGTGCTCGATCGAGCGCGCCATCGCTACGGGACGCTTGCTCCCGGCCGCGATCGCCTGTCTCGTCGGTGCCTTCACCCTCGCCGCCGCACCGACCGGCCTCATGTGTGTTGCCGCCCTGATCGCGGGCGTCCGGCCCCTGACCCGAATCGTCGTCAAGCGCCACCGCGAGGTCGGCACGTTGCCGCTGCTGGCGCCGATTGGTGCGGCGGGAGCGCTCGTCCTGACCGTCGTCTACTCCGACCAGACGTTCGCGGGCATTCAGGAAGCCAACCGTGTCCGTCAGCTCATCGGCCCGAACCTGCAGTGGTACAAGGACTTCCTGCGCTACTACTACCTGTTCGTCCAAACGGTCGACGGCTCGGTAGCCCGCCGGTTCGCCTTCCTCGTGATGGTGCTCTGCCTAGTCACGACGATGCTGATCCTGTTGCGTCGCAGGCATATTCCGGGCGTGCCGAACGGTCCGGCATGGCGGCTCATGGGTGTCGTGTTCGGAACCATCTTCTTCATGATGTTCAACCCGACCAAGTGGACCCACCACTTCGGCGCCTACGCCGGCATCGCCGGTTCACTGGCGGCGTTGACGGCGGTCGCGGTGTCTGCGAGCGCACTACGTTCCCGGCGAAACCGGACGATATTCTCGGCTGCGCTGTTGTTCGTCCTCGCACTCGCGTTCTCGGGTTACAACGGCTACTGGTACGTCTCGAGTTACGGTGTGCCGTGGTTCGACAAGCGCGTCACGCTTGCCGGAACGCAGTCCAACACGGCCTTCCTGCTCCTGTTCGGTCTGGCCTTGCTCGTCGTCGGCTGGCACTATCTGCGCGAAGGCTATGCACAGCCGCAGGCTGACCCGAATACGAAGCGCGGCAGACGAATCCGCAAGTTTGCCGCGATACCGCTCACCGTCATCGCCGGCTTCATGGTGCTGTTCGAAGTCCTGTCATTGGTCAAGGGTGCGGTGTCGCAATACCCCGCGTACTCGCTGGCGCGGTCGAACATCGAAGCGCTCACAGGGAAGACCTGCGGACTTGCAAACGACGTGCTCGTCGAAAACGACGTCAACGCCGGACGGCTCGAGCCGATCGTCGACCCGTCGGCGCCGCTGAAGAATCCCGCAGACCCGCTGGCCGGGTCCGATCCGGACGGCTTTACGCCGGACGGCATCCCGTCCGACCTGTCCGCCGACGCGGTCGAAGTGAAACCCGGCCAGGGCAACACCGACACGCAGACGGTCGGTCCCGCCTTCGAGACGGGCGAGAGCGCAGGCACCGGCGGCGGCATCGGTGAGCGCGGCGCCAATGGCAGCAACGCGAAACTGCCGTTCGGCCTCGATCCGAAGACCACCCCGGTCCTCGGCAGCTACCAGCCCGGCAGCCAGGGGCAGGCCAGCGTCAAGTCGAGCTGGTACGCCTTGCCACCGCGCAGCGACGACTCGCCGCTGATCGTGGTCACCGCCGCCGGCCGCATCTGGTCGGTCGACGACGTGGGTGACTTCAACTACGGCCAGTCGCTCCTGCTCGAGTACGGCAAGCGTCAGCCCGACGGCACGGTCGTCGCGCAGGGCACCTTCCTGCCGCGCGACATCGGTCCGGCGCCGTCGTGGCGCAACTTGCGAATCCCGTTCAGCGCGCTACCGGGCGACGCCGACGCGGTTCGGATCGTCGCGAACGACCCGAACCTCACCGGTGAGCAGTGGCTCGCGTTCACTCCGCCTCGGGTTCCGGTGGTCGAGACGCTGAACAAGGCAATCGGAACCGAGCAGCCGGTGCTTCTCGACTGGGCCGTCGGCTTGCAGTTCCCCTGCCAGCAGCCGTTCCTGCACCGCTACGGTGTTGCAGACGTCCCGAACTACCGGATCCTGCCCGACCGTCCACTTGCCGTCAGCTCGACCGACACCTGGCAGTCGGCCGAAAACGGCGGACCGCTCGGCTTCTCCGAGATGCTCGCCGAAGCGGTCACCGTCCCGACTTACCTGAAGGACGACTGGGCACGCGACTGGGGCTCACTCGAGCGCTACGACCAGTACTTCGCAAATGCGGTGCCTGCCGAGCTCCAAACCGGTGAAGCCGTCAGGTGGGGCTGGTGGACGCCCGGAAAGTTGCGCGTCTACTGCCCGCCCCACTGCGAAGCCGAGTAGACCCGAAACAAGGCACCCGCCCTGCGCACGCAGGGCGGGTGTTTTGTTTGTGGGACCGGGCTCGATGCCGATTTGCTCGCCTCTGTTTTGCTCGCCTCTTTGCGCCCCGCTCACGTTATTGCGCGAGCGCGGCGCAAAACCCCGAGCGCCGTGTTGCAACCGAGGCGCAAGTGCACCTAGATCGGGATCAGGTGATGCTTCCGGGTCACGCGGAGGACTTTCTTGTCCCGCAGAAGGTGCAGGGCTTTGCGCAGTTCAAGGCGGGTTGCGGACGGCTCGATGACCGCGTCGATATAGCCACGCTCGGCCGCGACCCAGGGTGAGGGGACGGTGGCGTTGTACTGGTCGATCAGGTACTTGCGCACCGCCGGACCGTTCTCGCCCGCGTCTTCGACGGCCTTGCGGAACAGAATGCTGACCGCACTCTCGGCGCCCATCACGGCAATGCGGGCGGTGGGCCAGGCGAGGTTGATGTCGGCGCCCAGCTGCTTGCAGCCCATGACCGCGTACGCGCCGCCGTAGGCCTTACGGACGATCACGGTGACGACGGGAACCGTCGCCTCGACGACCGCGAAGAAGAAGCGGCCACCGCGTCGAATGACGCCGATCTTCTCCTCTTCGACACCCGGCAACACACCCGGCGTGTCGACGACGAAGACCAGCGGAATCTCGAAGGCGTTGCAGATGCGGATGAAGCGCGACGCCTTGTCGGAGCAACGCGCATCGATCGCACCGCTCAGGACGAGCGGCTGGTTGGCGACCACGCCGACCGTCCGGCCGTCGACCCGGGCAAAGCCGGTGATGATGTTCTGCGCGTACTGCGAGGCAATCTCGTGGAAGTCGCCGTCGTCGAAGATCCGCAGCAGGAGGTCGTGCATGTCGTAGCCGGCGTTGTCGGCGTCCGGAATGAACGAGTCCAGCTCGAGGTCGCTCGCGGTCACCTCGGGTTCGAGACCCGGGTTCACGACAGGCGCCACTTCCTGGCAGCTCGACGGCAGGAAGCTCAGGTGATTGCGGACCCACGCAAAGGCGGCTGCCTCGTCGTCGGCGACGTGCTGCAGGTTGCCGTACTGCGCCTGGTTGGTTGCGCTGCCGAGTTCTTCGAGCGTCACATCTTCGCCCATGACGTCCGCGATCACCTGCGGACCCGTCACGAACATATACGAATCTTTGGTTGCCACAAGGGTTTCGGTCCCGGTGACGGGTGCATAGACCGCGCCACCCGCGCACTTGCCGAGGATCATCGACACCTGCGGGACCACTCCGAGCAGCGGCTCGTGGCGGCGACTCATCTCCGCATACCACGCCAGCGAGGTGACGGCGTCCTGAATACGGGCGCCGCCCGAGTCGTTGATGCCGACGATCGGAATGCCGACCTTCGCGGCGAAGTCGAGCAGGGCTGCGACCTTGCGGCCGAACATCTCGCCGACCGAGCCGCCGTGCACGGTCTGATCGTGCGAGAACACTGCGACGGGACGCCCGCCGACGGTGCCGTGGCCCGTCACAACTCCGTCGCCGTACAACGCCTTCGGGTCGCTGGACAGCCGAACCAGTGCGCCTACCTCGATGAAGCTGCCCGGATCTAGCAGCATGTGAATGCGCTCGCGCGCACTCGGAATGCCCTTCTTCGCGCGCTTGGCGATCGCTGCGTCACCGCCCGGCTCCTGCGACAGCGCCATCCGCCTGCGCAATTCCGCAAGCTTCTCCGCCGTCGTCGTCATGCAGACTCCTCGCTTCGCCGCTTACTTTGCTCGCTCATGCCATTGCCTTCAGTTTGGCCGTCAAGTCGGCCCCGATCTTCGCGACATACGGTTCATCGATGATCTGCAGGTGATCGCCACCGACGTGGATGACCTCGAGATTCGGAACGTATTCGCCCCAGCCACCTTCCGGCGCGCGGTGCTTGTACACCGGCTCGAGTTCGATCATGCCGTCGTGGTAGCGATCGGCCAGATAGAGCACGACGTCACCCTCGTACTCCGAGGCCTCGGCGTTGGCGAGCGCACGACCGTCGATCCAGGAGGTCCGCTGGTGCTCGATGATGCCGCCGGGGATCTTGGCGCCGCTGACCTTGACCAGATCCATGATGATCTGGATCTGCTCTTCTTCGGTGGCGTCCTTGAGTTGCTCGACCGGTAGTGGTGCGTCGACGCCGTAGGTCTTCTTGGCGAACGCCGCGTACCGCTCGATCCGGGCCTGAGCTTCCTCGGGCCCTTCCTTTGGCCGCTCGAGTGGGAGCGCGAGGTCGATCATGCCGACCAGTCGCACGTCGGCACCCTCGGCGCGCAGCTGCTTGGCGACCGCGAACGCGAGGACCGCACCCAGCGACCAGCCGTACAGCACGTACGGACCGTCACCCTGAATCTTGCGCAGCTCCGGGATGTATTGCGCCGCACGCTCGTCGATCTGTCCTTCGACGCGTTCGATACCGAACACCGGGGTGTCGGCTGGGATGCGCCTGATCAGCGGCTCGTAGGCCATCGTCGAGCCACCCGACGGGTGGAACACGAAGACCGGGATCGCTGTCGAGCCCTCGGGACGCGGTCGCAGAACGCGTACGAACCCGTCGAGCGATCCGCCCTCGAGGTGCTCACGGACAACGTTCGCCAACTCCTCGATCGTTTCGCAATCGAGGACGTCGTCGACCGTGATCTCGCCCTTGGCGCGCTCGGTGAGGCGTGCCGCCAATTTCTCGGCGACCTCCTCTTCGAGCACAGGCAGCACGTTGAAGATGCCCTTCGGAGACTGCCCGGTGATCGTCGTCCAGGCCGCGTACGTCAACCGCTCGGGGTTGTCGCGCGGCGGAACGTCGGAGCCCGCGGCCTCGGCGAAAGCCTGCTGGTCGCCGAGCACAGGCGCGGCAGGCTCAGCGACCGGCCCATCGGCAAGCACCGGTTCATGGACAGCGGCTTCCTCGACGATCGCCTCGGCTTCGGCAACCACGGTGGTGTCTTCGACAGCAGTCGGTGCCTCTGCGTCGCCCTCACCGGCGGCGCGCTCGGCCTCTTGCTGCTCGGCAAGCGCTTCGACCTCGTCGCGGTGCTCGACGGCGTATTGCAGGAACTTCGCGACGTCGATGACGCTCGCGTCCTTCACCGCCTGCAGTTGCACTGTTGGAATGTCGAATTCGTACTCGACACGGTTCTTGATCCGCATACCCATCAGCGAGTCGAGACCGAGTTCGATCAGCGGAATCTCGAGCGGCAGATCTTCCTGGGCGTAACCCATGGAGTCCGCGATGATGTAGGACAGCCGATCTTCGAGCGTCTGAGTGCCGTTCGGGTCCCATTTGTCGCCGAAGGATTCGACGATTTCCGGAAGATGCGGACCGACCGTCTCGTCGACCACGACCTCGGGCACAGGAGTCGGAACGAGCTCCGGCAGTGCGGCGCCCGAGACGACGACCGCGTCGAAGAGGAGCCGGAACTGCGCGCCCTCCTTCGCGTGGACCTGCACGGATGCACCGCCCAGATGCGGGCTGAGCGTCGTGGTCAAAGTCCCCGACGTTGCGGCGCCGCCATGAGCGACAGACGCCGCGACAGACGAATCTGCGAGAACCTGCGCTGCGGCCGCGGCGACGAGCGCGTTCAGATCCGGAGCAGCACTCGCCTGGACCTCCCACACGTGCTTGCCGTCGGGCAGCGCAACGTGGGCACCGGGAATACGGGTATTACCTGCCGAGTCGATGCGGGCATCGATCCAGTGCGGCTTCCGCAGAAACGCGGTCCGCGGAATCTCCGCGTAGCCGCCGGGTTCGAACAGCGACGCGATGTCGACCTTGTGGCCGTGCACGTACAGCTGCGCGAGCGCGGTGAGGACGCCGAGTTCTTCGTCTTCCTTGCGCTTCAGCGTCGGGATGAGGGCAGCATCGTGCAGACCGGCGGCGAAAGTCGTTGCCGCAACCTGCATCAACGCGACCGGGTTGGGCGCGAGCTCGATGAACGTCGTGTGGCCGGTTTCGACTGCCTTCTTGATCGCGTTCGTGAAGTACACGCTGTGCCGCATGTTCTTCACCCAGTAATCGACGTCGTGGATCGGCGCATGACCGGCCCGGTAGTACTCCTCCTTGTCGACCGTGGAGTACAGGCCGTGTTGCAGTTTCTTCGGCTCGATACCGGCCAGTTCCGCGGCCAGCTCGCCGAGCAGCGGATCCATCTGCGACGTGTGGCCCGCGCCCTTGGTCTGAAGTACGCGGGCAATCTTGCCCTCCGCCTCGGCCCGCGCGACGATCGCGTTGACCTCTGGCTCGGGTCCGCCGATGACCGTGAGGTTCGGCGCCGCGTATACGGCTTCCTCGAGGTTCGGGTAGTCGACGAGGACGCCCTTGATGTCCTCGGAGCTGTACTCGACGAGCGCCATCAGGCGGATCGAGTCGCCCGACAGCATGGACTCGCCCTCGCCCATCAGGCGCGAACGCGAGCAGATGACCCGCACCGCGTCTTCGAGCGGCAGACCACCCGAAATAAAGGCTCCCGCAACCTCACCCATCGAATGACCGACGACCGCGGACGGCTCGGCACCGTGGTGGCGCAGCAACGCGTTCAGGCCGATCTGGATCGCGAAGATGCCGACCTGCGACGTGCCGACGTCGTAGTCCTGCGCGTCGTCGAGGATCATTTCCTTGATCGAGTAGCCGGCCTCGTCGAGGATCAGCTCGTCGACGTTGTCGATCGCGTCGGCAAATACCTTGTTGTTCTCGTACAGCTGCTTGGCCATTTTGCGATGCTGCGCACCGAATCCCGACAGCACCCAGACCGCACCCTGCGGCGACGGGGAATCCGCGCTGAAGACGCCCTGCGCGGGCTTGCCCGCGGCGACCGCACGCAATCCAGTGATCGCCTCGTCGTGCGTCGTCGCAAGGATCACCGAGCGAGTACGACCGTGGTTGCGTTTCGCGAGCGCCCTGCCGACGTCGGCGAGCGGAGTGTTCTGGCCGGCTTCGGATTCGAGCCAGTCGGCGAGGTCCGCTGCCGCGCGCCGGCGCCGCGACGGCATGTAGGCAGATACGGCGAGCAGCACCGGCAGGTGAGACGGTTCGGTCTCCTCGACCACGGCTTCACGGACCGGTGCCTCACGCAACACGACGTGCGCGTTGGTGCCGCCGAAGCCGAAGCCCGACACTCCGGCCGTCGCCTGGCCGGAATAGCGCGGCCAATCCGTCGCCTCCGGAATGACCTTCAGGTGGGCCTTGTCGAACGGGATGTATGGGTTCGGACCTGCGTAGTTGATCGACGGCGGCAGCTTGTTCTCCTGCATCGCCAGCACGACCTTCGCGAGGCTGGCGGCACCGGCGGCGGACTCCAGGTGACCGAAGTTCGTCTTCGCCGAGCCGAGCAGCGCGGGGTTTTCCTCACCGCGACCGCGACCGACCACACGCGCGAGCGCGTCGGCCTCGATCGGGTCACCAAGGATCGTGCCCGTGCCGTGCGCCTCGATGTAGTCGACGGTCGACGGGACGAGTCGGGCATCGCGATAGGCCTGCCGCAGCACGTCTGCCTGCGCATCGGGGTTCGGCGCAAAGATGCCGTTGCTTCGGCCGTCGGAGTTGACAGCGGTTCCCGCGATCACCGCGAGCACTGTGTCACCGTCCCGCTCGGCATCCTCGAGTCGCTTGAGCACGACGAGACCGCCACCTTCGGAACGGACCATGCCATCGGCATCGGATGAGAAGGCCTTGATGTGGCCGTCCTTCGCAACCGCGCCCACGCCGTCGAAGCCCAACGTGACGAGCGGAGCAAGCAACATGTTCACGCCACCGGCAAGAGCGACATCGGCCTCATGGCCGCGCAGCGCACGAACCGCCTGGTGCACCGCGACGAGCGACGACGAGCACGCCGTATCGACCGCAACCGACGGACCACGGAAGTCGTAGAAGTAGGACACCCGGTTGGCAACGATCGACGTTGCCGCACCGGTCAGGGCGTACGGAGTTTCGCCCTTCTTCGGGTCCAAAGCCGAAAGCAACGTGAAGTCATGGCTCGACGTGCCGATGAAGACACCGACCTGCGCACCCTTCAGTGAACTCGCTGGGATGCGGGCGTGCTCCAACGCCTCCCACGTCAGTTCCATCGCAAGACGCTGCTGCGGGTCCACGCGCTCGACCTCGGTCGGCGACATTGCGAAGAACTCGGCGTCGAAGCCCTTGACGTCGTCGAGGTAACCGCCGCGGGTATTCGCGGCAGCGACCGCCGCGGCGGCCACGGGGTCGGACAAGAATTCGTCCCAGCGACCCGGCGGCAGGTCGGATATACCGTCGCCGCCGCCGATCAGGAAGTCCCACGTCTCCGTCGGCGTCGTGCCTGCCCCGGGGAACCGAGTCGACAGGCCGACGATGGCGATGTCGTGCGACACGCCCACCGGGAGCTCGTCGGTATAGAAGGAGTCGTCAGCAGTGTCCTCCGGCGTCTCCGGCTCGCCTTCGATGATGCGTTCGGCGAGCGAGGCGATCGTCGGATGCTGGTAGGCAACCGTCGCCGTCAGCATCACGCCGGTCAGCTCTTCGACATCGCCGCTCAACGCAATAGCGTCGCGCGACGAAAGCCCGAACTCTTCCATCGGACGATCGTCGGAGATGTTCTCCACCGGTTGCCCGGTCGCGTCGGCAACCCATTTGCGCAACCAGGCACGAAGCTCCGCAACGGTCAGCTCGGTCGCGCCGGATTCCGTCGCAGCCGCTGTCTCGGTGCTGCTGGCCTGCGTCTCTGCATGTTCAGTCATCGTTCTCCAAGTTACTCGCCCGTAGGAGCTGGTCAGACGGCGGCATCCAGGAGGGCAGGGATGGTCCAGCTATTCAGTTGACGGCTGCGTCCGGGAATGCGGTCTGGGTGTAGCCACCACGGAGTGTGCCTTCGAGATAGGCCGCCTTGCAGGCACGACGCGCGATCTTGCCGCTCGACGTACGCGGAATGGAACCCGCCGGAACCAGCAGGACGTCACGCACGGTCACGCCGTGGCGAGTCGAAATCGCCGCCCGAACCGTGTCGGCAATGGGCTGCGGATCGGCCTTGCCCGCTCCCGGACCACGCTCGGCGACGATGACAAGTTGCTCGGACGAATCGTCGGCGTCGAACTTCAGGCCGGAATGGCTTGTGTGCTCGAAAACTTCCGGCGGCAATTCGTTCGCGGGGACAGCGAAAGCGGCGACGAATCCTGGCCGCAAGGCGGTGCTCGCTTCCTGCGCCGAGAACTCCAGATCCTGCGGGTAGTGATTGCGGCCGTCGACGATCACGAGGTCCTTGACGCGACCGGTGATGTACAGCTCGCCGTCGACATACACGCCGTAATCGCCGGTCCGCATCCACACACCGTCGTCCGGCGCGCCGGCAGTGTGGCTGCCCGTCGGAAGCTTTTCCGCGATCTTGTTCCGGAAGGTCTCGATCGTTTCTTCTTCGCGACCCCAATAGCCGATGCCCATGTTGGCACCGTGCAACCAGATCTCGCCGACGTGCTCGTCCGGCTGTTCCGCGCGGGTCTCGGGATCGACGATGGCGGCCCACTGACTCAGGCCGACGTAACCGCACGCGACCTGCGGGATTGCATTCTCCGCGCTCTGATCGACCTTGACCATCCGGCCCGCGTTGAGCTCTTTGCGGTCGACGTAGATGACCTTCGCTTCGTCCTCGTGCTTTGTCGCCGACACGAAAAGCGTTGCCTCGGCCATGCCGTAGCACGGCTTGATGGCAGTCTTCGGGAGTCCGTACGGCGCGAACGCCTCGTTGAACTTCTTCATCGACGACGTCGTGACCGGCTCGCTACCGTTGATCAGGCCGATCACATTGCTCAGATCGAGCGACTCGCCGTTCTTCGGCAGGCCGCGCGCAGCGGCGTGCTCGAACGCAAAGTTCGGGGCCGCGGCGAATGTGCCTGCGCCGTCGGAGACTGCGGCAAGCTCTTTGATCCACCGATAGGGCCGCCGCACAAAGGCACTCGGCGACATGATCGTGATGTATTTGCCACCGACGGCAGGCACGATCACCGTGAGCAGGCCCATGTCGTGGAACAGAGGTAGCCAGGTGACGCCGCGCGAATCCTCGGTCAGTTCGAGCGCATTGATCATCTGCAGGATGTTGGTGCCTACCGCGCGGTGCGTGATCTCGACGCCGGCAGGGGTACGGGTCGATCCCGACGTGTACTGCAGGTAGGCGATGTCGTCGACCTGCACATCGGGCCTGACCCACGTCTCACCGACACTGTCGGGAATTGCGTCGACCGCGATGATGCGGGGGCGCTGCGCAGCAGGCAACGAACGGAAGAACTGGCGGACACCCGCGGCAGAGGACGTCGCCGTCAGGATCGCGGCCGGTTCGCAGTCGCCGAGAACCGCATACAGCCGGTCCGTATGGCCGGGCTCGTCGGGATCGAACAGCGGAACCGCGATCGTGCCTGCATAGATAGCAGCAAAGAACGAGATGACGTAGTCGAGACCCTGCGGCGCGAGGACGGCGACGCGGTCGCCGGGCTTGGTGACCTGTTGCAGCCGAGCGGCGACGGCGCGCAGCCGATTGCCGAACTCTTTCCAGGTCAGCTCGTGAGCTTCGCCATCGCGCTCACGTGAATAGTCGATATATCTGTACGCAAGGTCGTTCGCGTCGTTGCGGGTGTGCTTCTCGACGTGATCTACAAGCGTTCGCCCTTCGGGAATGAAGATGTTCCCCTCGTCGTCGAGGTAGTCATCGAAAGTGTCGTCCATTCCTTCTCCTCCGAAGCGCCTGCGTAACCACTCTCACTGAGAGCGGCTGCCCGTTTTGCTTCGCCCGCGGGTGTTCTCTCGTCATGCAATGTATTTGGCTAACGGACGCTGTGTTCGGTAAAGCGACGCAGCGCCCGCGGTATCGGCTACATGTTTGGAAACCAGAAATATGTTACAGACGCATTGATGCTACTCATCCCGCAGCAGCGGAATGATAGGAGCGAACGCATCCATCTGTGTCGGGAAAATTCCCACGTAGGACATCGTCGTTTTCGCCCGCGTGTTGCGGATCTGGTCGGCGATCTCCTCGAAAGTCCCGATCGCGATGTACGGCGAGTTCAGGATGTCCTCGACGCCGAGCTTGACGTCGACCTCCATGTTCGGCGGGAAGCCTTTGTCCAAGGCCTGCAACGCCATTTCGGCGATCTTCTCGCGATCGTCGGTGATGACGATGGTCGTGATCGCCCAGTTGAGCTCGATGCTGGAGAAACGGTCGCCCGCTGCCTTACGAATCAGATCGATTCGTTCGACGGTCTTCTCCATCGTGATTCCGGAGAGCAGGAGCTTGCCCTCTTTGGTTGTGACAGGAACCACCGAAATGATGTCGGCATGTTTGGCCGCGAGAGCAAGCATCTTCGGACCGCCACCGCCGACGGCGAGCGGCGGACGCGGACCCTGGCGTGGCCGCGGACTGCCCTTCAGACCCTTGATTTGGTAGTGCTTGCCCTCGAAGTTGCATTCCTGGCCGCGCAGCAGCACGTCGAGGATGGTGAGGGTTTCGTCCAGTTTCTCGATGCGGACCGAGGGCTTGTCGTACGCGATGCCGCCCTTGTCGAATTCTTCTTTCATCCAACCGGCACCGATACCGAGTTCGAGGCGACCGCGCGACAGCACGTCGATCGTTGCCGCATCCTTCGCGAGTACCGCTGGGTGCCGGAAGCCGTTCGCCAACACGGCCGTTCCGAGGCGAATCCGATCGGTCGCAACCGCAAGAGCGCCGAGCGCCGCGATCGGTCCGACCTGGTTGCCCAGGTGGTCGGGAATCATGACGCTGTCGAAGCCGTACTCCTCGGCCTGCTGTGCGACCTTGATGAATTTGCGTGCACCGCCCTCTTCGGCGTTTCCCTCGGCACCAGCGGCGAATCGGAACTTACGAAGCTGCCCTGGTTCGACTGCAGCATTCATCGATCGCGTTCTCCTACGTCCGTAGTTCGAATACCGTCTCGGTCGGTCGGCCAGTGCGCCACTCTAGCCGGTATACCCCTACAGAACCTATCTGCGTTACCGCCCTGTAGTGCGGCTTACACTCAACTCGGCGCTCAGCTCGGGGGGTGCGCGGGATGTGGCGCACCGTTGACGAGTCCTGCAGCCCAGTTCGCCGTCCACTGTGTGGCTGTGACACCCGGCTCGACGATGAAGTCGTTGTACAGCATGTGAACCGGATTACCGATCGACGCGACGAGGGTCATCGCGCTACCGATCATGTTGACGGGTTTCATCGCGTCGCGGGGCGCATCGCAAATCATGTCGCCCGGACTACAGATAGAAAAGGTGCGGTCCGCGAGCGGCCCGAATCCGCCGCGAACCCCCGTCATCGAGATGCCCGGCACCCGTAGCCCACTCAGCGCTACCTCGGCACCGACACCGCCCGGGTTCGGCCCGATCGGCACCGACTGTTCGGAAGCTCGACGCCCGTCGGCGATGAGCATGACGCCGAGCACCTCGTCTTCGGGCACCGGTCCGTTGCCGGCCGCGATCTGTGCCGCGACGTCTCCCGCGATCACTGCCCCCTGCGAGAAGCCGGCGATTATGTAGGTCGTCAGCGGGCATTCGGCATGCCGGTCGGCCAGGATCTTCGTCGTCCGCGCTGTGCCGTCTGCGCGACTTTCGTCGTAGGACCGTTCACCGTTGGGTGGGAAGCGCGCGAACTGCGCCAAATACGGAACCGTGTAGATATCGGCGCGTTCAGCAGGGAACTGTGCCGCCAACGGACCCGTCACGTGCAGCAACAACGAATCGCCCGTCGGCGGCTGCGGGTTGTACGGGTCGTCGCCGGAACTCGATTCCCACGTTCCGGGGACGGCGACCACCTGGACATCGGGACACGACGCGCTCTGCGTATCGGGCCGGGTTTCCGGACCGCCCGGACCGGGTCCCGGACCTGGACCGGGTCGGCCCTTGAAGATCATCCACGCCAGCACAGCGACGATCAGAACCAGGACAGCCGCGACGACCGCCGCCAGTAGTGGAAGAACCCTCCTACGCGCCGGTCGCCGTGACGTGCGTCCAATCATGCTGTGTCCGTTGGCAAATACATATCCTTCAGCAGTATGTCTTCTTCGCCGCGTCTACGTACACGCGGACAGTGTCTTCCGGCGACAGCCTGGTGCTCTCGGGGTCGGTTCCGACGGCCGCGAGAACGATCGTGTTGATCTCCTCGACCGGTGTGCCTTCCTGAATCCCGCGGCAGATCGCGCCACCGATGGCCGACGCGCTTTCCGGCGTCTGCGTGATGCCACCACGACCCAACTCGGCGACCAGGGCCTGATCGCGCGGGTTGGTCTGCGCCTGCGTCTGCGGACCGGGGAATCCCGGCGGCACGGTCTGCGGAACCTCGGGTGGCGCAGTCGCTGCCGCGCCCGGTTCGGTCGTCGGATTCACCGGGTTGTCACCCGCGCCCGGCACGGGCGTGCCGTCCACGGCGGTGGTCGCCTCGGCCGTCGAAGGCGTGCTCGATGCCGTCGCATCGTCGTCCCCGCAGCCCGAGACAAACCCTCCGAAGAGAGTCGCTGCGGTCAAGACGAACGCGGCGCGGGCAAGGTACTGACGCGGCATTGGCTTCTTCCTACTTGTCGGGCCTGTCTCCAGGCTACATACGACGGTCATGTGCTCAGCGATTCGAAAGCTGCCCGCGGCACGCCTCAGTGCACCTCGGCTTTTCCGTCCTTGAACGTGATGTAGCCGAGCTGGAAGTTCTGTTGCACGCCACCGGGAATGTCGAACTGGTCACCGGTCGGGAAGCCGAGTCGGCCGTTTTCGTATCCGACGCTCTTCCAGGCCTCGAAGATCGGGCCGTTCTTGATCGACCACGCACCCGACAGCGGGCTCCAATAGATATTGCCGCCCTCGAATTCGTTGAACTTGCCGAAGTCCTTGACCGCGACCTCGTTCGACTTCGGGAACCCGAGCCAGCTGTCCTCGTAGCCGAGCGATCCGTACTTCTGGAAGATCAAGCCCTGCACGCGTTTTGCGCCGGTCGCCTGATTGAAGTACATCGCACCGATCTCGAACCCCTGGACGATGCCGTCCTTGTTCGGCGTCTTGACCTCTTCCGCGACGGGGTAGCCGAGCGGTCCCGCTTCGAAGCCCTGCTTACCCCACTCGTCGAGGATCGCGCCGCGGATCGCATGCGCACCGGTTTGCGGGGTCCAATAGATAGAGCCGTGCTGGAAGAGCTGGAAGCGGCCACGGCCATCGGGCGCACCCTGCTCGGCACTGACCGGCAACCCCAACGGACCCGCCGGTCCGCCGTTGGCCTGATAGGCACCACCGATCCGCCCGGAAACGATCTGCGGACCGGTCGCCTGCGAGAAGAACACTCGGCCGAAGCGGAAGTCCTGGGCAATACCGCCTGCGACGCTGTATTCACCGGTCAGGCAGTCGCCGATCCAGCCGTTGGCTCCGACGACACCGCCGATCGCACCCGCTTGACCGCACGCGGGCTTCTCGACCTCGGTGCCGAGCGCGGTTGCCGCTTGCGGCCAGGACTGCCGCATCTCGAAGTCCCAGTACGGCCACGAGTGCGTGCCCGACGGCCGGTAGTTGATCTGCGCGGGAATCGACAGCTTGTTCAGTTTGGTCGCGAAGTTCTGCGAGGTGAGGCGGGACAGAATTTCGAGCCCCATGCCGGCGAAATTGGTGCTGATGCCCGGGACTGCCGACGGCGCGTCGTACGGTCCGGTGCTGCCGCTGCCGCTCGACACATAGATGCTGAGGCCGCGCAGTTTCTCGGCGAGCTGGAACGGGTCGTGCGCAGCCCACTGCGGACTGGTCGGCGGACCCCACATCGCGCCCGAGTTGAACCCGCCGGCGTCGTTCATCGCGTACTGGATCGCTTGCGGCATGCCCAGAGACGTGGTCGTCAGGAAGCCCGAGTAGGAAGCCGCATACTTCACGAAACCCGGGTTTCGCGCGGCGAGGAACATCGCGGACGTGCCGCCCATCGAGAGACCCGCGACTCCGCGCACGTCGGTCGTCCGCCATTGGCCTTCGAGGAGCGGCGGCAGCTCCTGAGTCAGGAAGGTCTCCCACTTGTAGTTCTTGCCGTTGTCCGGCTGCAACCAGTCCGAGTAGAAGCTGGACTGCCCGCCGATCGGCAGGACGACGTTGACGTTCTTGTCCGCATAGAAGGGCTGCGCCTTGGCATCGAGCGTCCAGCCGCTTTCGCCGTCCTGGGCACGCAGTCCGTCGAGCATGATCAGCGCGGGGAACTTCGCATCGGGGCGGGTGTTCCAGTCGCGCGCGAGCAGCAGCTGAACCTGCACGGGCGTCGCCATGGACGGTGAGTTGATCCACAGCGCAACGCGGCGGTCGTCGAGCCAATCGACCCTGGTGATCGTTGCGCCACCGGCGGGTGCGGCGTGGAAGCCGGGCGCGGTGTGCGGGGCGGGGACTGCGGAAGCGGTTGCCGTCGTCAGTCCGGCAGCGAGCGGCACCACCAACAGGGCTGCGCACAGCCCGAGCCTTCGGGACCGTGATCCTGGTGCGCGAAGCATCGATTGCCTGCCTTTCGTTCCAGGGCGTGCGGACAACAAGCGCCCCTGTGCACGCTCTTTTCTACACGGACGGTCGGGCAACCTCTGGGCGACGCGCGGGAGGCGCAAGATTCTATTGTGACTGATGTTGCAATTGGTGCGTTCTGGCCAATAAAAAGCACCGCCCCGCGTGCCATCGAGGACACGCGGGGCGGTGCGTTGGAAGCAGGTGCAATCAGTGCGCGTTGAGCGCATCCAAGATCATCGGGCGAGCTTTCCAGAGCTCGGTCTCCCAGTAGCGCCACGAGTGGGTGCCAGCGGCCGGGAACTCGAACTTCGCCGCAATGCCGAGAGTCGCCAACCGGGCCTGGAACGCACGGGTGTTGGCGAGTGACAACGCCTCGAGCGCCATACCGTTCGCGGTGTTGTAGACGCCGATCGCCGAGTTGGGCCGGTCGTACGGTCCGGGGATGCCGTTCGCCGCCGAGATGTACATCGGCAGGTCGCGCAAGCGCGGAGCAAACACGAACGGATCGTTACGCAGCCACGCGGGGCTCCACGGCGGACCCCACATGGAATCGACGTTGAAGCGCCCGGCATCGAGCATCGCGACGCGGATGGCCTCACGCATGCCGGGTGCCGAGATGTTCAGGTAACCGGAGAACGCCGAGGCCTGCTTGAACTGGTCGCGGTGGTAGGCGGCCAGCGTCAGGGCGGCGCTGCCGCCCATCGAGAGACCGGCAATCGCATTGTTCGTGCGCGAGATGCCGTAGTTCTCGAGGAACGCGGGCAGCTCGGACGTCAGGAAGGTTTCCCACTTGTACGTCGACCGCTGACCGTTGAAGTTGCTCGGGCCGTACCAGTCGCTGTAGAAGCTGGACTGCCCGCCGACGGGCATCACCAGGGTGATGTTGTCGTCAGCGAACTGCTGGAGGGCGTTGGTCTCGAAAGTCCAGGCGTTGCGGTCGCTTCGGGCACGCAGGCCGTCGAGCAGGTAGAGCGCCGCATTACCGCCGCGCTTGGCCCACTGCACCTGCACCTTGATGGGGCCCATGCTCGACGGGACCATCAGATCCTCGAAGCCCCCGGCAGGAGTGGCGTGCAGGGGACCGCTCAGCGGTGCCGCCTCGGCGACGGTGCCACCGGTCAGGCCGGCCGCTATGGGGAGCAAAAGGGCCGTCGCTCCGAGCGCCAGCACCCGCTTCCGCCAGCTGCGGGACGAAGCCCTGACGGACGACGTTGTGTTGCCAAGACGCATCAACACGGCTCACTTTCCACTTAACGGGGCCCCGCAACCCTGAAAACGGACACATACAAACAGAGACTGCAGCCTCGGAGCCCCGAGGCTGCAGTGCAATTACGACTAGGTCACACTCGCTCGCTGGACCATATTCGACTCCGGTCCATCGTGGCAAATAAGTGGCCCAGCTCACATCGAGCTAGGCCCGTTATTGGTTGGTGACCCTATCTTGTCCGTCCCGTGTTGTCTCCCCCAGGTGTAAAGATTTCTCGTTACCTGGGGGAGACCTGACAGGTCATCCGATATTGGCGCTCATATCCGGAATCATGCGGTAGACGTTGTCCGCCCACCACGGCCAGCTGTGCGTTCCGACCGGCGGGAAGTCGTAGACGACGTTGTTGTAGCCGAGCGTCGCGAGCCGCACCTGGAACGCCCTGGTGTTGACGAGGGCGATCGCTTCGAGGCCCATGCCATTGGCGGTGTTGTAGAGATCCACGAACGAGCGAGGCTGGTCGTAGACGCCCGGAATGCCGCTGCCGGATGCGATGTAGAGCCTGGTGCCGTTGTCACGCAGACGCGGTGCGAAGACGAACGGGTCGTTGCGCAGCCAGCGCGGATCCCACGGGGGTCCCCACATGGCGTCGATGTTGTAGCCGTTCTGGCTCAGCATCGCGAGTCGCATGCCCTCTTTCATGCCCGGCGCAGAGACGTTCAGGTAGCCCGAGAACGAACCGGCGTAGGAGAACTGCTGCGGGTAGTAGGCAGCGAACATCAGGGCCGCGCTGCCACCCATGGAGAGTCCGAAGATGCCGTTACGGGTACGGCTGAAGCCGAGGCGATCCTGCAGTGCGCTCGGCAGCTGGTTCGTGATGAACGATTCCCAGCGGTACGGGAAGCGCTGCGACGAACCCGTCGACGAACCCGCGGATCCCGTGCCGAAGAACGTGCTCGGTGCGATCCAGTCGGAGTAGAAGCTGTTCTCGCCGCCGACCGGCATGACAACGTTGATGTTCCAGTCCATCAGCGCCTGGACGACGTTGGTGTCGATCTCCCAGCCGTTGAGGTCGTTGCGAGCGCGCAAACCGTCCAGGGCGTAGACGACCCGGTTGGTGTTTCCGTCGTTGGCGCGGAACACGCGCGACTTGAGCGGAACGCCGTTCGCATCGTTTACCCAGAAGTCGAAGCCGCGGGGGTTGAAGGCCGCAGACGCGGGCGCCGTGTTACTGGTGACCGCGACACCGAGCGGAAGCAGAAGCGACAATGCGAGCGCTACAGCGACCCGCTTTACCCACGACGTGCTTCTCCGGTGACTCGTTTCCGTTTTTCTTTCCCTGCGGGGCGCGATTACTCGCATCGTCCCTGCCTCTCTCATCTGGCGGCCTTTCCTGTCACACGGCCGGTCGCCGCTTTGTCCGCAGCGTTACTGCATCGATCACTGAGGCTCCCGAGACCTGTGTGACTGATGTGACTCGCTGGGGCATATCTTCAAGGTAGATCGTCCATTTGGCGTCTTCAGTTACCGAACCGTGACCAAAGTAACGCGAACCGATACCGATCCGCTGCGACTCGGAAACAACTGGCCAATTCGACCCGCTTGAAACGTCTACACCAACCTGTGCAACGTACTAGCAACGCTCAGCTTCCGCCAACCACCTTCGGCGGCGGAATCAGTTCACAGCGCTCGATCTCGTACCGCGGCACCCGGTCGAATCGATAATCGGCGAAATGCAGCGCCCGTTTCAAATTCTGTTTCCAGCGATCGAATGTCAGCTCCGATCGGTAGGAAGTGAGCAGGTCTCGCGTTTCCTGGCATGTGAGCGCGACCCGTGCCTGCTCGATCCAGTCTTCGTCCAAGTAGGACGGCAACCAGGGATGCATACCGACCAGTCCGAGATCCGCGATCACCCAGTCCGGATACAGACTCTTGTCGTGTCCGATGCGGCCGTCCGTCAGGCGGTCGCTGTGCGCTGCCAGTGGATACGCCAGGCCCATCGGGTCGAGAACGCGCACATCGAGCGGCACGTTCATGCTCGTCATTCCCAAGTTCAGAAAATAGACGGTGTGCCCGGCGCCACCCTCCGGGATGGGCAAGGGCGGGGGTACGACGTCCCAGTACATGAACGAAGGCGTGTTCAGCAGCAGGCCGCCGTTGGGAGTCTCCTCGATGGCTTCGACCATCGGGCGCATCCGCGGATAGTCGAGGTAGTCCTCCGCAAGAATCGGGTGCTCGTGACCGGTGTTGAGCACGTAGTAGGCGCGCTCGTCGACAATTCCCGTCTTGCCGATCGTCGTGCCTGCAGCACTGCCTGTCATCGTGACGATGGTGAATGCCCAGGCGAGGGTCGCCACCCACGCGACAGCGACGACGAGGGCGCTGGTTTTCTCCCGCGACGACCACGCCGATCGGCGTTCCGGCACCCGAAGCGGCAAGACGGCCACCGGCAACAGAAAGCAGAAGACGACGGGCAGCAGCATTCGCCCGTGCATGAAGTCGCCGCCGACGCGCAGCGAATAGACCAGCAATAGCGCTCCGCTGAACAGGATCAGCCCGACGACCGTGCCGGGTGCCCGCAAACGGGACTGCACCCGCTGTGCCCGCTCCCGAATTCCGGCAGGAGCCGCAGCCCTTCGGCCCGATTTGCGCGACGCGGATCCCCACACGACCGCGGCGCCGCCGATGGCGACGACCAGCACGCCGAAATACAGGTGGTAGGGCAACACGAGGTTCCACAGATACGCGAAGCCTTGCGACCATTTCGATCCCGCCGCATCCTTCGCGACGGCGGTGTTCGGATACGGCAGCGCGTAGTAGCCCATCCGCCAGATCTGGTACCCGACCGGCACCGCACCGGCGACGACCACCATCGCGGCGCGCACGGTCCAGCGGTCCTGCGGCGAGAGGAATACGAGTCCGAGGGCGAGAACCGAGATCAACACCAGTTCGGGCCGGACGAGCGGACCCAGGCCGGCGAAGAAAGCAAGTATCAGTGTCGATGCGACGCTGGGAGTCGGCCGCACCGACCAACGGACGAGCAAAAGGAAGATCAGCGCGAGCCAGAAGATGACCAGACAGCTTTCGAGGCCCGACGAGGCATAGTCACGCGCGGGCGGCAGCGCGATGTAGACGAGCGCGCCCGCCGGAACCAGAAGCAAACCGCCGCTTCCCGACAGCCGCGCGCGATACAGCGTTGCGGACGCGATCATCCCGATCACGATTGCGGCAACCGAAAGGGTCAGCGAAATCGTAAGGACGACGTACTCGAGGCGCGCCTGGCTCAGCCAGCTGAAGGCATAAACGATGTAGGTCCAGGCTGCACTCGTGTTCGTCTCGACCCGTTCGCCCATGTTGAACACCGGACCGTTCCCGGCGAGCAAATTGCGGACCGTGCGCAGCACGATGAGTCCGTCGTCGGCGATCCACCGCCGCTCCCAGCCACCCCAGAGGAAGAACAGCGCGGTGACGACGATGCCCGCAGGGAACACCGCGCGGTACAGGGTCCGGTCCGCGGCGGCGCGTGAGCGTTCGACCGCTTTCGCGTCGGATCGCCGAGCCCTGTGCGCCGAGGACGCCTCATCAAACGAGGTAGACAGCGACACCCACCACTCCGATCCAAGCCACCGCCAGGAATTGCAGCACCCGATCGCCGAGTGCAATCTCCTCCGGCTCACCTGCCTCGCCGCCGTCGACGTCGACCGCGTAGCGGAGGATCGCGACGGTGAACGGCACCATCGATATGGCGTACCAGTTCGAGCCCTTTTCGGCATCCTGCTCGAAGGCCCACAGGCCGTAGCAGATGACGACGGCGGTCGCGGAAAGCGTCCACACGAAGCGTAGATAGGTCGGGGTGTAGTACTCGAGCGACTTTCGGATCTTCGCGCCCGTCCCGAGCGCGAGCTGCAACTCCGCATACCGCTTGCCCGCGGCCATGAACAACGACCCGAAGGCCATGATCAAGAGGAACCACTTCGACAGTGGGATGTCTGCGGCCGCGCCGCCTGCGATCGCGCGCAGGAGGAAGCCGGACGAGACAATGCAGATGTCGAGAACGGGCTGGTGCTTCAGTCCGAAGCAGTAGGCGAGCTGCACGCCGATATATACGGCCATCACCACGGCGAGATGCCAGTTGGCGGTGAACGAGAGTGCGATCGAGCCGACTAGAAACACGACCGACAGCGCGAAGGCGAGGTTGACCGGGAGTACACCCGCGGCGATCGGCCGGAACCGTTTCGTCGGATGCGCGCGGTCGGCTTCGACGTCCATCGCGTCGTTGACCAGGTAGATGCCGGACGCTGCGAGACAGAATGCGACGAAAGCGATGCCGACCGGCCCGAGGACTTCTACCTCGTTGGCCGACCCCGCTGCGAGCGGTGCAGCGAGAACGAGCACGTTCTTGACCCACTGGCGCGGGCGGATTGCTTTGACGATGCCGCCTGCGAGCGTCTTGGGCGGACCCTTGACGACGGCTTCTTCGAGATCGTGGCCCGTCGGCTCTTCACTCATTGGCGCAGCTCATCGTTCTCCCAGTTGTTTCTCCGCCGCAAGGACTGCAGCGGCCGACGCAGCGCCCAGCGCAGCACCGGCAAGCACGTCGGTCGGGTAGTGGACGCCGAGCACCATTCGCGAGAGCAGCATCGGCGGCACAAGTAACGCAGGCAAGGGTAGTCCGGTCAACCTGCCCATCAATACCGCCGCTGCCGTTGTCGACGTCGCGTGCGATGACGGAAAGCTCAATTTACTGGGTGTCGAAACGTTGATTGCCACATTCGGGTGGTCGGGGCGCGGGCGTCGGACGACCCGCTTGATCACGATCGAAGCAGCGTGCGCACCGACCGCACCGACCGCCACACCCGCCCACTGGCGGCGCCGCGGCTTGTCCAGTGCATAGCCGACTGCAGCGCAACCGATCCAGCCGAGCGCGTGCTCGCCGAAGTGGGACATGCCGCGCGCAGTGGCAATCACCGACGGATGCGAACCGGCGCCGGACTGGATCGCTTCGAGGATCGCCACCTCCGGCGGAGCCGCCGGGATGGTGACGGTGTGATCGTGCTCGTCAGGACTCGATGCCGAAGACACGCTCCCACCTCGCTTTGCTGGTCAGTTCCGCGTGCGCTGCCTGGTATTCGGCTTTGAGCTCCGGGAAGCGGCGCGCGAGTTCACGCCGCAGGCGCATTGCTTCGTCGAGCAACTCTTTCGCCTTGCGTGGGTCCCGCTTGCGATAGACGACGCCGCGTCCGTCTGCGGTCGTCACGGTCACGCCGTCGACCTGCGAGAGCAGATACCAGCGCGCGTCGAGCGTCGGAACGTTCAGCTGCGGCCGCTCGTGATGGCTGCTGTCTGCTTTACGGAAGTTGTGCAGGATGCCCTTGCCGAGCCGAGCGACCTTCGCGACGGGATTCGCCGGCTCGCCGACGGCACCGACTGCGGCGTACGACGCGAGCGGCAGCTCGGTCGAGGACGGTACGACGACAGCGTCCGGGTATTCCTTGCGCATCGCATGCACCGAGCCCAACGCGGTAGGCAGCAGCTCGAACAGCTTCGACGGTCCTGCCATGAAGTCCCGGATCGCCTGATTCTGAATGGCGACCGTCGAGTACTCGAGGCAGAGGATGTGCTTGAGCGTCGCCTTGATCGAATTCACGACCAGGCCGCGACCGTTGCCCGGCATGTGCAGAGCGGCAACCACCAGGCGGTTGCGGAGGTGGAAGTACGCCTGCCAATCGATGGCGTCGTCCTTGTCACTCCACGCCATGTGCCAGATCGCGGCACCAGGCATCGTGATCGTCGGGTAGCCGGCTTCGCGGGCACGCAGCCCGTACTCGGCGTCGTCCCATTTGATGAACAGCGGCAGCGGCTGGCCGAGTTCTTCGGCGACCACACGCGGGATCATGCACATCCACCAGCCGTTGAAATCGACGTCGATGCGGCGATGCAGCTGTTTGGAATTGTCGCGGTCGCTGAGTGGGTATTTCGAGAAGTCGTGGTCGTACTCGGTGTTCGGCGCGCCGGTCCACATGAAGATGCCGCGGTTGACGACCTCACCCATGGTGTGCAGGTGCGAACGCTCCTGCAGGTTGAGCATCTGCCCACCGACCAGCGTCGGCTTCTTCGCGAACCGCGCCATGGCGAGTGCTCGCAGAATCGAATCGGGTTCGATCTCGATGTCGTCGTCCATGAAAAGAATGAACTGACAGTCGGTCGTCTTCAGCGCCTCGTACATGATCCGGCTGTAGCCACCGGACCCACCGAGGTTCGGCTGGTCGTGGACCACGAGGCGGTCACCCAGTGCTGCCGCCGCGGGCGCGAAGCCGGGATCGTTGCGGGCCTTGTTCGTACCCTGATCCGGGACGATGACGGCTTTGATCTTGTCGAGCACCAACGGATCCGACGCGAGCGCGGCGAGCGCCTTCACACAATCGGTCGGCCGGTTGAACGTCGGGATCCCGACCGCGATGCTGCCTTCGCCCGGCGCTTCCACGGGCGCGAACCAACCCGCTGCGCTCAGGTCGACATCTGTGTCGGTCGTGATGTCGAACCAGATCCAACCGCCGTCCTCGAACGGTCCGAGGTCGACTTCGAACTCGAGGCCCTCGTCTCGAAATTCCTGACCCGACACGTGAATTCGCGAGCCGTCAGCCTTGGAGCGGTAGACGTCGACGCGGCCGTGACCCGTGAGATCGAGACGTAGAACGACTGCCTGCAGAACGCTCCAGCGCCGCCAGTAGCTCGCGGGGAACGCGTTGAAATAGGTACAGAACGACACTTCGGACTCGGCGCCGACCTGCAGCGAGGTGCGCGAAGTCGCATGTGCCCGACGGGCATTCGTCGCAGCTTCTTCCAGATACAGGGTGCGGACGTCGAGTGGTTCACCCGGTCGCGGCAGCAGAATGCGCTGCAGCAACGACTTTCCGCGCGGTGCGAGTTCCTCGATCGTCTCTACGCCGTCCAGCAGATGTTTGGGGCTCACGCTTGCGCCTCTTCATGCAGCGGCTCGCCCTCTTCGAAGTACGGACGCAGCACGTTGTCGTACATCGAGAGCGCGCTCGCAATTGCCATATGCATGTCGAGGTACTGATACGTGCCGAGGCGACCACCGAACAGCACCTTCGCGTCGGCGGTTTCCTGCTTGGCGAGCCGGCGGTAGGCAGTCAGCTTCGCGCGGTCCTCCCCCGTGTTGATGGGGTAGTACGGCTCGTCACCGGACTCGGCGAACCGCGAGAACTCCCGCATGATGACCGTCTTGTCCGTCGGGTACGACCGCTCGGGATGAAAATGCCGGAACTCGTGAATGCGCGTGAACGGCACCTCGGCGTCGTTGTAGTTCATCACCGGAGTGCCCTGGAAATCGCCGGTATCGAGCACTTCGGTCTCGAAATCGAGTGTGCGCCAGCCGAGTTCGCCTTCGCTGTACTCGAAGTAGCGGTCGACCGGTCCGGTGTAGACAACGGGAGCATCGGGCGAGGTCGCGCGCAGTTCGTCACGAACGTCGAAGTAGTCGGTCTCGAGCCGGACCTCGATGAGCTCGTTGGCCGCCATGTTTTCCAGCCACTTGGTGTAACCGTCGACGGGCAGGCCTTCGTAGGTGTCGTTGAAGTACCGGTTGTCGAAGTTGTAGCGAACGGGCAGGCGCTTGATGATGTCGGCCGGGAGTTCGGACGGATCGGTCTGCCACTGCTTGGCCGTGTAGCCGCGCACGAAAGCCTCGTACAGCGGTCGGCCGATCAGCGAGATCGCCTTCTCTTCCAGGTTGGCCGCGTCCTGGGATTCGAACTCGCTCGCCTGCTCGGCGATGAGCGCACGCGCGTCGTCCGGGCTGTAGAACTTGCCGAAGAACTGCGAGATAAGACCGAGGCCCATCGGGAACTGGTAGGACTGGCCCTGGTACATCGCATAGACGCGGTGCTGGTAACCGGTGAACTCGGTGAACTGGGTGACGTAGTCCCAGACCCGCTTGTTGGACGTGTGAAATAGGTGCGCACCGTATTTGTGCACCTCGATGCCGGTCTGTGGCTCGGCCTCGGAGTAGGCGTTTCCGCCGATGTGGTGGCGGCGGTCCAGTACGAGGACCCGCTTGCCGAGTTGCGTCGCCGCGCGCTCCGCGATGGTCAGCCCGAAGAATCCGGAACCGACGATGATCAGGTCGTACGTGCGCGGGGACGGGCTTTCGGGAGTAGCAGCGGTCACGGGAACTCAGGGTATCCGACGCGGACCCGGCGATTACCGCGCAAGGCCGTGCCGGGTTTGCGACGAAAACTTCTGCGCCGAACTCCGATGCCGAATCGCCATCGAATCGATATGATTCTGTGATTATCCGCACCGCGCCGCCAACGTGCCGGAAGGCTGGCGGCGCTCGTCGATCTCGTTGCAGGTCAAGGGGCTTGGCATGCCTTCCCACCACCAGCACCGCCGCAGGCTCTACATCGCCGTAACCGCGACTCTCATCGGGCTGCTTCTCGCGAAGTTCCTCGCGTGTGCCGAACCTGTCCGCGAGCGTCTCGATCATCTTCGTCACACCTGACGAAAGATGAGTGCAGCGCTGCTCGCACAGCACCGCACCCACCTGCTTACATCCGGTCCGCGAAGACCTTCATCGCGTCACGAACGAACACAGCCGTGCCGACTCCGTGCCCGTCATAGTTCGCAGTGAACCGCGGATCGTCGACGTACATCTGCCCGATCCCGGCAAAAGCTTCGGCCGTCGGCCGGCGCCCCTGCCAGCCACCCGTCATCCACGCGTAGTGGCGACTGGTGATCGCCTGAACCTCGGCGCTGCCGGGATCCAGGCCCGCCTTGTGCGCGTCGGCGAACGCGGTTGCAATGTCGACCTGGCGCTGCTGGAAATCCGCTTTCTCCGCGGCACTCAGTCCGCGCCACCACCGGTCGCCGCTTTCGTAGGCGTCCTTACCCCACCGCTCGATCACCTCGTCCTTGTATTGCGTGTGATCGAAGCCGTCGAAAACTTCCGATGCCATCAGTTCTTCACCTCCTTTCGTTTTTCGTAGTGTCGTTTTCACCGATTCGATCTGCCGCCGAATTCGATCCTGTTCCTGTTCGAGCAGTGCCAGGTGAATCCGGAGAGCAGTTGCCGTGTCCTTCTCGCCTTCCAGAACATCGGCGATCACCGGCAACCCCAGCCCCAATTCGCGCAGCAACAGAATTCGCTGCAGCCGCACCAGTGAGTTCTGGTCGTAGTACCGATAACCGTTGCTGCCGATGCGGGCCGGTGCCAGCAGCCCGACGTGCCCGTAGTGGCGCAGCGTTCTACTCGTCGTACCTGCGGCTTTGGCCAGGTCCTGGATCGACCACTCGACCCGGCTCTGATGCGTTCGGCTCTGCACGTCCTGCTCTTTTCGTCTCGATCTCGTCGATGTTCCAAGGATGCATCTTGACGTTGCGTCAATGTCAACACGCCAAAACAAACAAACCCCCAGTTTGCTCGAAAGCAGTGCCACAATGCGGGCATGCCATCGGCGGTGACCTGGCCAGAGCTTGCGGCCGCAATTTCTCTCGCGGCCGATACCGGTATGGCACAACCACTGGAAAGCGGCTTGGCGACGTGTTTGGTCGCCGACCGATTGAGTGCGCAATTGGCACTTTCGCCGGACGTCCGACGCCGTGTGTACTACCTGTCGTTGCTGCAACACATCGGCTGCACGGCGGCGTCGGCAGAAATGGCGACAGTGCTCGGCGACGAAATGGTGATGCGCCAACATTCTGCGACGCTCGATTTCAGCGATCAACGACAATTACTACGGTTCATGTTGAGCCATGTCGCCCGCACCAACGCACCCCTCGCCCGGCCCGCGGCGCTCGCCCGACTGCTCGTGCTCGGCCGCGCATACGGCGATATCTCCAAAGACGTATGCGAGGCCGCGCAAATTCTCGGCCGCCGCTGCGGGTACGACCCGGACCATCTCACGGACCTCGCGAGCAGCTACGAGAACTGGGACGGTTCCGGCTTCCCGGGTAAAGCCGCGGGCGAGGCGATCCCACTCCCGGTGCGGGTCGTGCAAGTGGCTTCGCTTGCCGTCGCGGGTCACCGGCACGGCGGGGTTCGAGGTGGCGCCGATCTGGTCAGGGAACGGTCCGGGCGCGGCCTCGACCCGAGCGTCTCGGTCGCCTTCCTCGCCGACCCCGACATGGTCCTCGCACCGATTCAGGTGGTCGGTTCGCTCTGGGACGCGGTGGTCGCGGCGGCGCCGGAGGTCGCTCCGATGGCCCCCGACGAGGTCGACGACGCGCTGCGGGCAATCGCGGATTTCACCGACCTCAAATCGCCGTACCTGATCGGTCATTCGTCCGGCGTCGCGGAACTCGCGGCGCACGCAGCGGTAGTTGCGGGGCTCGAACCGGAATACATGTGCCTGTTGCGCCGTGCGGGGTACGTGCACGACATCGGCCGAATCGGCATCAGCGCGAGCATTTGGGGACGGCCGGGCCCACTGCGACCGGACGAGTGGGAGCTCGTCCGGCTGCACCCGTACTACACAGACCGCGTCCTCGACCGGACACCGTTTCTGCGCGAGCTTTCCGCGGTCGCCTCGCAACACCACGAGCGGCTCGACGGCAGCGGTTACTCGCGGGGCATCGAGCGCATGCCGAAGCCGGCCCGCATTCTTGCCGCGGCCGACGTCTACCACGCGATGCGCGAACGTCGGCCACACCGCCCCGCTCTCACCCCGCAGGCGGCGGCGACCCAATTGCACGCCGAAGTCGGCGCTCGACACCTCGACGGCAACGCGGTCGATGCAGTGCTCGAAGCGGTGGCCAATCCCGTGCCGACCGACCTTCCGACAATCCCCGGCCTGACCGCCGCGGAGGTCGGCGTCTTGATCGAAGTCGGTCGCGGACGCGACAACAAGGAGATCGGGCGCACACTGGGGCTCGCCGCGAAACAGGTCGACGGCATGCTCGCGAGCATCTACCCGACCATCGGCGTCGGCACTCGCGCGGGCGCGACACTGTACGCGCTGGAGCGTCGAATCGTGCCGACGATCGTGAGAGCCTCGCCACACTCGGGCGCGCGCTCGCGGTACGCGGACTAGGCCCGCGCTACGTTCCGGCGACCCACGTCAGAAGCGGCGGTCGAACCGACGCACATCGCGGCCCGCCGCATTCGTCGGTCAATGTGAGCTGGGCCTCCACGGTGTCGCATCCGACCATGTCGGACGGGAGTTCGCAGATGTGCAGTTTCGCCCGCCGAAACATCGACCAACTGCCGTCGGCTTCCAGGTTTCCCCAGCTCAGGTACAAGAACCGGGCTCCCCTGCGGCCGTGAACGTACGGACCCCGAAAATCGGGACCGGTCGCAGTTTCGGCAACCGTCACGTCGAACTCGAACACCGCCGAGTCCGCGTCCCCCGGCACCTGATCCACGACCTCACGACCACGCTGCACGCCGACATGGACGTTCTCGGCGGCGCCGAACTTCCGCCCCGGCAACTTCGTGCCGACAATCCGTACCCGCACGATTGCCAACCTAACTGTTACCAACAGTTCTTGACCCCGGGTGAGCGTAGTCAGTACAAATACTCACACATGCCAACGCAAACCGGGGGCCAAGCCTGACGGGAACAACTCAGAGTGTTATCCGACGTAATAGACGTGGATGTTCTTCTCGAACTTCCACGCCACGCAATATGGGAATACTTGAGTGATCCCGAATGGTATCCGCGCTTCTTCCGCGGAATGGGTACCTGCGAGCGACTCACCGAAGCCGAGCCCGACCGGCCGGCCGTCTACGCGGTCCGCGTCGCACCACCGCACGCCGAGGCCGTCAACCTAGGTCTACGTGCGGTAATCGGCCGCAACGGTTCCGACTTCACGCTCGAGAGCGTCGATGGCAGCAGCTTTGTCTCGGTCCGCCTTTTCGAGGTCAACGAGAACATGACGCGAATCGTCGCGACATTCTTCAAGGCCGCCCAGATTCATCCCGCGCTGATGAAAAACGAAAATGCTGCTTTGACGGCGTGGACACGCGAGGGCTTGCAGCGAATCGAAGACTTTCTGACCGGAAAACCGACGTCGATTGTGTCGAACTCCGGCGACTATCGCTCGGTCCAACTAAGTGTCGCGAAGACGATGGTGAAGACCGGTGTGGTGCGAGCCGCCCGCCCCGACCGCGGCATCAAGCAGTTGAACTCGCTCGCGAAGTGGGGCTTCACGCTGGCAGGCGGCTTTGCTGCCGCTGCAGCTCGGGAACCCAAGACGATCGCGCTCGCCGACCGGCGTGGATCCCTGACCTTCGCCGAACTGCACGAGCGTACGAACCGGCTCGCGGCGGCACTGCCGGGTGTCGGCGTCACGCCCGGCTCGACGGTCGCGATCATGGCCCGCAACCACGCGGCGATGGTCGAGTGCATGGTCGCCTGCGGAAAGTTGGGCGCGCACCTTCTGCTGCTCAACACCGGCCTGGGCGCCCGGCAGGTCGAAGAGCTCCTGGTGCGGCACAACCCGCAGGTCGTGTTCCTCGACGACGAGTTCGACTCGGTGATCCAGTACCTGCGCCCGAACGTCATGCGGATCAGCACCGCACCGGCGCCGAACGACCGGCCGACGCTGGAAGGACTCATCCTCGGCGCGCCGAGCACCGTCGTGAAGGCGACCGAGCCGGGCAGGCTCATCGTCTTGACCTCGGGCACCAACGGCAGCCCGAAGAGCGCCAAGCGGCCCACCCCGAAGGGGTTTCAGGCGGTTGCGGCGATGCTCAGCCGGATGCCGCTGCAAATGGGCGAGAAGATGCTGATCGCCGCACCGCTGTTCCACAGCTGGGGGCTCGCGGCACTCCAAATCAGCACACCGATTCGGTCGACCGTCGTGCTCGCCGACCGGTTCGACGCCGAGGATTGCCTGCGCGCCATCTCTGTCCACAGGTGCACCTCGCTGATCGCGGTGCCCGTGATGATCCAGCGAATTCTCGACCTGCCGCCTGCGGTCCGCGCCCGATACGACACCTCCAGCCTGCGCGTGGTCGCCTGCAGCGGGTCGCCGATGTCCGGTCAGCTCGTCACGAGTTTCATGGACACCTTCGGGGACATTCTCTACAACTTCTACGGTTCGACCGAAGTCTCGTGGGGCACGATCGCCGACCCCACCGACCTCCGTGCAGCGCCGACGACCGCGGGCCGGCCGCCGCTCGGTACTCGCATCAGCGTTCTCGACGAGCACGGTTCGCCGCTGCCGTGTGGCGCGGTGGGACGAATTTTCGTCGGCAACGACATGCTTTTCGACGGCTACACCGACGCCGCGCCGCCACCGATCGCCGGTCAGCTGATGGACACCGGCGACCTCGGCTATATCGACGCGGACGGACGGCTCTTCGTCTCCGGTCGTGACGACGAGATGATCATCTCGGGCGGTGAGAACGTCTTCCCGCGGCCGGTCGAAGAGGCACTCGCGCATCTGCCGCAGGTCAGTGAGGTCGCGGTTGTGGGCGTCCCGGACGTCGAATACGGTCAGCGGCTCGTGGCGTTCGTCGTGCCCCGCGAAGGCGCGCGGCTCGACCAGGACATGGTGCGCTCCTACATCCATCACCGGCTCAGCCGCTTCTCCGTACCGCGGGACGTGACATTCCTGACGGCGTTGCCCCGCAACGCAACTGGGAAGATCCTCAAGCGCGTGTTGATCCAGCCGACTGCCTGACCGCTAGACGGCGACTCGCTCGTCCCACTCGATGTGGTGGTCGAACATGAACCCCGCCGACTTGTCGCCGCCCTTTGCCATCTTCTTCAGAAACATGGGCATAAAGGCGTCACGCAGGACGCGGCCGACGACTCCGGCGGCTTTGCTGTTGCTCGACCGCGCGCCTGCCGCAACGATCTTCTCGACTCGGTCGCGGCGAAGCCGCTCGAATGTTTCGAATGAAGAAGGAATGTCACGTCCGTCGCGAATGCACTTCGCGAGAATGACAGCATCTTCGATCGCCATCGACGCACCCTGACCCGAGGCCGGCGAAGTCGCGTGTGCGGCGTCGCCGATGATGATCATCGAATCCCTATGCCAGACAGGCACTCTCGGCATGTCGAAGGTCGACCAGGCGCTGATCGCGCCCGGGGTAGCGTCGATGATGTCGTTCGCAGGCGTGTTGTCGCGCGCGAAGAGCGCGCGCAGTTCGGCCCGCCACTCCGTGTCGGTCGACGGACTCGTTTGCCCCTTCCGCCGAGGCGGATTGGCGAACCACCAGATCTCGCCGTTCGCGAGGACCGTGTAGCCGAAGAAGCACTTATTGCCGAAGGTCATTTCGAACGTTCCGGGGCCGACGGGCACGTTCGGGACGTCCGCTGCTTTGGCGTAGCCGCCTACGTTGAGCACCGGCACGTAGCGCGGCTCTGGGGCATTCGGGTCGATGAGCGTTCTAACGGTGGACCGGATGCCGTCGGCGCCGATGAGCAGGTCGCCGTCCGCGTGGGTGTCGTCGTCGAACAGCGCCCGCACGCCACCACCGGAAAGGTGTTGTACGCCAATCAGATTCTTGCCGTACTCGACGGGGATACCGCGGCCGGCAGCTGCGTCCTGGAGGGCGCCGTACAGCTCGGCGCGCTTGATCGTGTGCGTGACCGTGCCGTCGGAGAGGCTGCCGCCGAGGGGTATTTCGCCGAGCACCCGGCCCGTCCCACTCCGGAAGACAAGCGTCGGCGTCGGGTGGCCGAGCCCGATCACCGCACCGTTCGCCTCGATTGCCCGCAAGGCATCCATCCCGTTCACGGCGAAGGTCAGGAACGCACCGATATCCGCAGCCGCGTGCGGATACCGTTCGTAGACAGTCGATTCCACGCCCGCGCGGTGCAATGCCATTGCCGCGGTCGGACCTGCTACCCCACCTCCGATGATCAGCGCCTTAGTCATCCCGCCAGCCTCCAATTTATTTCGTTCGGACGAACGAAACATTATTGGACCGGCTTCGGCCCGTCAAGAGCGACGCTGCGAGAAAGCGTGAATACGCGATGCGGTCGGCAGCCAGGGGTACGTGTTCGACTAGCTGAATCGAAATCAGGGTTGTCCCCGATGTGGCCGACCCAAGACCGCCCTACTGTCCATGTCTATGAGAGCAATCGTTCAAACCCTCTACGGAGCACCGGATTCCCTGACGATGCAGGAAGTCGAGAAGCCGGTGCCCGGGGTGGACGAAGTGTTGGTGCGAGTACACGCGGCATCGCTCAACGCGCGCGACTGGCACGTGATGCGCGGCGACCCGCGAATTGCCCGCTGGATGGATCGAAAGATCTTCGGGCGGCGGGGACCCAAGCAGCCGATCCATGGCGCCGACTTCGCCGGAACCGTCGAGGCAGTCGGTTCCGGCGTCCGCGACCTCGCGCCCGGTGACGCCGTGTACGGCGAAGTGTCCGCGGGCGCGTTCGCCGACTACGTGTGCGCGCCGCGGTCTGCACTCGATCGGAAGCCCGCGAACCTGACCTTCGAGCAGGCAGCGGCCGTACCGCTGGCGGCGGTGACGGCGATGACGTGCCTGCGTGGGACAACGGCAGGTCAGCGGGTGCTGATCAACGGCGCGTCAGGCGGTGTCGGCACGTTCGCCGTGCAAATAGCAGCAGCCACAGGGGCCGAGGTGACCGGGGTGTGCAGCACACGGAACGTGGAGCTGGTTCGGTCGCTCGGCGCGAAGCACGTCGTCGACTACACCCGCGAGGAGGTGGTCGGCCGCTTCGATACCGTGCTCGACCTCGTCGGCAACCGTCGGCTGCGGGACCTGCGGCGACTGCTCGAGCCGAAGGGAACACTCCTGCTGTCCGGAGGTGGGACATACGACGGCGGCAGCGTCCTCGGTCCGGTCCGGCTCATTGTCGGCGGTCAGATCCGCGGGCTCTTCGTCCGGCAGTCGATTCGAGCACCGCTCGCCAAGCCGAGCAGGGAAGCGTTGGCCGAGCTGCGCGACCTTATAGAGGCAGGCCAGATCGCACCGATCATCGACCGCACCTATCCGCTCGCGGAGACGCCGGCAGCCATGGCCTACCTGGAAAGCGAGCATGCGACGGCGAAGGTCGTCATCACAGTCGCGCCATAACGAAAGTCACGGTTCGACAAGGATGCACGGACCGCTACGTTCGCGGTATCCGAGCAATGCGAAAACGCCTAGTCGGCCCGCAGGGTCTGAGTCGGCGGATCGAGGATCGGCTGCGTCGAACCCTGCAGAAACTGGTCGAAGAATGCCCTCACGTACTGCGTCGTCAATGTGAAGACCAGGTCGGGGGCAATCGCTCCGCAGACGTCGCGAAGGAGCATGCGCGCGTCCGTGAACGCGTGGTGCAGCGCTCCGGAAATTCGGATGTTGCCGAACCAGGACTGCGTGACCTGCCGGAACTGGTCCCACGACTCCTGCGAAATTCCGACGCCGCCATCGAGCGCACCGAAGATCATCGACGGGATCGACAGACCGTTCTCGACGACGCTGCCCGGTTTCGGGGTGTCCGTCCCCGGCCACGCCGCGACGCCGTCGATGGCCATCGCCGCATCGACGCGGTCGTCCTCGAACGCGGCAGCCATCGCCGAATACCCGCCGTAGCTGTGGCCGGTCACGCCGATCCGCTCGGGATCGGCGACGGCTCCGATGCCCAGCGGGAGCTCGGACAGGCTTCCGATCACCTTCTGCGTATCGCCCACCCGCGTGTTCAGCGTCCTGTTCATCCAGTCCGCGTCGTTCATCGAATGCACCGGCATACCGTTGATCAGCCCGTTCGGGTACTCGACAATGGTGGAGTCCGGCGGATCGACGGCGATCACGATGTAGCCGTGGGAGGCAAGGTCTTCCGCGACCGACGTTCCCATGGCGCGAGTGTTTCCGAGGCCAGGCTGCCAGATCACGACGGGCAGCCTGCCGAGGTCCGTCCGTATCGGCGCGTTCCGAAACGACGAGGTGTCCTGATTGGCGATCTCCGCAGCAAGAGCCGGTTGCCGCCACATCTCCGCGATCCGTGCTGCCATGATCGCGTCGTTGAACGGGTTCTCGGACAGGTATTTTGCGCGTGGGCCGCTCGTTGCCGATGTCGGATACCACACAGTCGTCTCGATGCTGCGGTTCGGATCGCCGAACAGGAGGTTCGGCCGGCCGGTATCTTCGAAGCCCGCACGGGTCGAGCCCACCGAATACGGTCCACTGGGTTGCGGGTAGTACAGGTCGGCGGCAGCGACGCCAGTCGAGGCGGCAACACTGCCGAGAACGAGCACTGCCGCGAGCGGGAGCAAAGCGAACGCGCGACGCATGTGCGCAACCATGTCAGAAACCTACCGGTCTTGTTGTTATTTTCACACTTCTTTCGATGCGGCGAAAGAAAACCTGACGCTAGGGTTGGGCCGTGCAAGCCGACGACCCACGGGAGGGCCTGATCCAGCAGGTACTGCTGGGCGGTCGCGAATTGAGCACGGCGGCAGTGCTTTTCCACACGCGGCTGGCAAATCTACAGGGTCTCAATCCGTCCGACACGAAGGCACTCGACCTCATCGTCCGGCGAGGTCCGTTGACGGCGGGCGAACTGTCCGAACTCTCGGGCCTTGCGCCTGCGTCCGTCACCGGGCTCATCGGTCGCCTCGAAGCGGTCGGCGCCGCCCGGCGCGTCCCGCACCCGGACGACGGGCGGAAAGTTCTCGTCGAGTTCGACCCCCAGTTCGCGATCGACAACCTGCCCAGATTCGACGGCCTCCTCCGCCTCCTGCGCGAGCAACTCGACGAGTACGACGACGATCAACTCCGAACCATCGCAACCTATTTGAGTGGTGCCGCCAAGCGGCAGCTGGAAGCGACCCAGCTACTGGGCGGGGATTGATCCCAGCACTCGCCGAGTGGGCTCCCCGCAACCGCGACCACACCCGCCGAGCAGGCTGCTGCCGCGGCATCGCGCGAGAAGACTCCCCCGCAACCGCCTATTCGGCGCTCAGTCAATCGGCGCAATACCGGTCACCGCGCCCACCGTTGCGACGAGTGCCGCGATATTACGAATGAAGGAATTCCGCGCATTCGACTTGGTCATCGCATTTCCTCGAAATTCGTTGGCGGGCTGATTCAACGAATTCGATGTTGCCATTTGGAGAGAGTGCCGAATATCCACCGAACGCACGACACCAGATCTAGTCCCACGCGACGGGGGTCCGCTCGGCGTAGCGCCGGGCCTCGTCCATGAGGGTCCGCGCCGGCGGCGTGAGGTGGTCTTGCCTGCAGACGGCGGCGACGTGGAGGTAGGACTCCGGAACGATCCTGTGCACTGTCGCACCGGCCTGCCGCGCCGACGGTGCCCACGACGAGGGCATCACCGCCTGGCCGAAACCACTGAGCACCATCGGCAGGATCGACGTGCGGTGCGCGACCTCAGCGACGATCGTCGCGTCGACACCGCTGGCCAATACCTCGTCGACAAGTGTCCGCATCAGCGACCCGCGCTGCGAAACGATCAGACGGAATCCACTGAGCTCTGAACGCTGAATCTCGGGGCCGGCGGGGGTGTCCGAATCCGGACCGGAAAGGAGGATCAGCGGCTGACTTTCGAGCGCGACGACCTCCAGCTCAGCGGCGCGAACCACTGCGGGCGAGCCGAGAATCCCGATCTCGCACACGCCCGTCCGAACCGCGTGCAGAACCTCCTCCGGGGTGAAGGCCGCTTCGGCGTTGACGGTCACTGCCGGATAGGCCCGGCCGAAGCGGGTGAGGATCGTCGTAAGTGGCTCGATCCCCGGCGAGGGCATGGTGATCAGATCCACCCGGCCCGCACGGAGTCCTTTCAGCGCTTTGACCGATGCTTTCGCATCCTCGAGGTCGCGCAGCACCACCCGCGCGGGACCGACGAGCGTTTCACCGGCTTCGCTGAGGACCAGTCGGCGACCGATTCGGTGAAAGAGCGGCACCCCCAGCTCCCGCTCCAGCGCAGCGATCGATTGCGACAGCGACGGTTGGGCGATGAGCAGGGTTTCGGCGGCGCGATTGATCCCGCCCTGGTCGACAACCGCCAGGAAATACCGCAACTGTCGCGCGTCCATGCTCTCTCCAGACTGGCCTTACCTGCGAATATACGCCTCGATTAGGCAGAACCTATAAGGCGAATCGACTCTTCGTCTTGGACGCCGACCGCACCTGACCGCCCTAATAGAGCCATCACGAAGTGTGACCCGCACAACACGATGGAGGACCTCAGATGGCACCGCAGACATTCAAAATCGCATCGATCCCGGCCGATGGCGTCGGCAAGGAGGTCGTCGCGGCCGGTCGGCGCGTGCTCGACGTGCTCGCAGCGCAGTCCGGCGGTCAGTTTGCGTTCGAGTGGGAAGAATTCCCGTGGGGCTGCGAGTACTACGCGCAGACCGGGAAGATGATGGCCGACGACGGCCTCGAGACCTTGAAGTCGTTCGACGCGATCTACTTCGGTGCGGTCGGCTGGGAAAACGTCCCCGACCACATCAGCCTGTGGGGTCTGCGGCTGAACGTCACGCAGAACTTCGATCAGTGGGCCAACGTGCGCCCTGTGAAGTTCTTGCCGGGCGTGCAGTCCCCGTTGCGCAAGGCCGACCACACCGAACTCGACTGGGTCGTGGTCCGGGAGAACAGTGAAGGCGAGTACGCCGGGCTCGGTGGCCGCAATCTGAGCGGGCGCGGCCCGGGCAACGAGGTCGCGTTGCAGACCGCGCTTTTCACGGAAAAGGGTTGTGAGCGGATCATGCGATTCGCGTTCGAGCTGGCCCGCACCCGCACCGTGAAGAAGGTCTCGAGCGTCACCAAGTCCAACGCCCAGCAGTACGGAATGGTGCTGTGGGACGACGTCTTCAAGCGCGTCTCACTCGACTACCCGGATGTGGCAACCGAGAGCGTTCTGGTCGATGCGATGAGCGCGAAGTTCATCCTGCGTCCCGAAGACCTCTCCGTGGTCGTCGCCTCGAACCTCAACGCCGACATCCTGTCCGACCTCGGCTCCGCGCTCGCAGGCAGCCTCGGCATCGCGGCAAGCGCGAACCTCAATCCGGAGCGCCGCTTCCCCAGCATGTTCGAACCGGTCCACGGCTCCGCTCCCGATATCGCGGGCAAGGGCATCAGCAACCCGATCGGTGCAATCGCAAGTGCGGCACTGATGCTCGACCACTTCGGCCTGCACGACGAGGCCCGTCGCGTCGAAGCTGCAATCGAGGCGGCAACCGCGAGCGGAGTCCTGACCCGCGACATCGGCGGCACGGCCGACACCGCCGCCGTCACAGAAGCAATCGTGCACGCACTCCAGCCCGCCCTCCTCCCCGCCTAACCCAAAAGGTAGATGTCATGCAAACACCCAGCAGCGCAGCAGGTTTCGTACCGTTGACCGTGAAAAAGCCGTGGTACAGGCAACTGTACTTCTGGGTTCTCGTCGCCATCGTGCTCGGCGTCCTCGTCGGCTGGCTCTGGCCGGATACCGGCGAGGCGATGGAGCCGATCGGCACGACCTTCATTACCGCGATGAAGATGCTCATCGGGCCGATCGTCTTCCTGACGATCGTCGGCGGCATCGCGAGCGTCGCCGACCTCAAGAAGGTCGGGTTGACCGGGATCAAAGCGCTGAGCTACTTCCAAGTCGGCACGATTCTCGCGATGACCACCGGCCTCGTCGCCATCAACATCTTCCGACTCGGGGACGGCGTGAACGCCGACGCGTCGGCCATCGAAACAACCGAATCCGCAAGCAAACTCATTCAAGCCGGCGAAGAGAAGAAGTGGTGGGAGTTCATCACCCATCTGGTCCCGGACAGCGTGTTCGGTCCATTCGTCGAAGGCGACATTCTGCAAGTCATCTTCCTCGCCGTGATCTTCGGCGTTGCGATCAACGCAGTCGGGCAGGTGGCCGAGCCGATCAAAGGCAGCGTGGAGCGCCTGACAGCGGTGATCTTCAAGGTCCTCGGCTTCATCATGAAGCTCGCACCGCTCGGCGCGTTCGGTGCCATGGCGTTCGCCATCGGTAAGTACGGCGTCTCGACGCTGACCAGCCTCGGCAGCTTGATCCTGCTCTTCTACGTGACGTCCGCGTTCTTCGTCTTCGTGGTACTCGGCTCGGTGATGGCGTACCTGCGGCTCAACATCTTCCGCATGCTCGGCTTCTTCAAAGAAGAGCTTCTCCTCATCTTGGGCACCTCCACCGCCGAGCCCGCGCTGCCCGGATTGATGCGCAAACTCGAATATGCCGGCGTCAAGAAGACCACCGTCGGACTCGTCGTTCCGACCGGTTACAGCTTCAATCTCGACGGCGCTGCCATCTACCTTTCCCTGGCCGCGCTCTATATCGCACAGGCCACGAACACCGACCTGACGATTCCCCAACAGCTCGGACTGCTCGGCGTCATGTTGCTGACCTCCAAGGGTGCAGCAGGCGTGGCGGGCGGTGGATTCATCGCTCTGACAGCAACTTTGAGCACCCTCGGCACCATTCCAGCGGCGGGCATCATGCTCATCTTCGGCATCGACAAGTTCATGTCCGAGTGCCGTGCTCTCGTGAACTTCATCGGTAACGCCGTAGCAACGCTGTTCGTCGCGAAGTGGAATCACGAACTCGACGTCGACCGGGCCCGTCGCATCTTCGCCGGTGAGGTGCTGCCGCCACCGGAGGGAGCGGTCGAGAACGATTTCGACATGGAGGTCCTCGAGCACGAGCAGATCGCACAGCCCGAAACGGCATTGATCCGATGAAGATTCTGGTTGCGCCCGACAAGTTCAAGGGATCGCTCTCCGCGGCGGACGTCGTCGACCACCTCGCCGTCGGCTTGGCCTCCGCCGGCATCGAAAGCACAGGACTCCCGCTGGCCGACGGTGGTGACGGCAGTGTCGCTGCTGCCGTCGCCGCCGGCTTCACTCCCCACGCAGTGACCGTCGCCGGCGCGACCGGCACCCCGCAACGCGCACGAATCGCTGTCGACGCCACCACAGCCGTCGTCGAGGTCGCCAGTACATGCGGGCTGGCCACCCTCCCCAAAGGCCGCTTCTACCCGCTCGATTCGTCGAGCCTCGGCTTCGGCCAGGCGATCGGTAGTGCTCTCCGGCACCGGCCGACACGGTTGGTGCTCGCCCTCGGCGGTAGCGCGAGCACCGACGGCGGCACGGGAATGCTTGCAGCACTTGGCTTTACCTTCTACAACTCGCGCGGCCGTCGAGTCAGGCCGTGTGGGCGCACCCTCCCGCAGATCGTCCGAATCGAATCCTCCCACGCAGTGGACCTGTCCGGAATCGAGATCGTGGTCGCCGGCGATGTCACAAACCCGCTGACCGGCCAGAGCGGCGCGGCGGCGGTGTACGGACCCCAAAAGGGCGCCGACGCCGCCGCCGTGCGCTACCTCGATGCAGGCTTGGAGAACCTGGTCGACGCGTTCACCCGCAGCGGGTTCCCGCAGGCCAGGGCGTTGGCGGACTCGGCAGGCGCAGGCAGTGCCGGCGGCATCGGTTTCGCAGCGATGCTGCTCGGCGCCCGCGTAGTGTCCGGCGCCGAGTACTTCCTGGATCTCGTCGACTTCGACAGCTTTCTCGCGGGCACGGACCTGGTCATCACCGGCGAAGGCAGCATCGACGAACAGACCGAACATGGCAAACTGCTCGCGGTCCTCGCCCACCGTTCGCACCCGGTGCCGGTCGTTGCAGTCGCAGGTCGGAGCACCCTCCCGCGCTCACGTTGGGAGCAGGCCGGATTCACCAGCGTCCATGCGCTCGACGATTACACCGAGCGTGACACCGCTGCCGACCCGATACTGACCGGTGCGCTGCTGACCAGGATCGCGGAAGAAATCGCGCTCAGCCACCAAGCCCGACTACTGCGATCATCAGTGGCAGGAAGACGATGATCAGGATCGCGCCGATGACGTCGAAGGTCAGGCCGCTGCGAATCATGGTGGTGATCCGGACCGCACCGGAGCCGTACACCACCGCATTTTGCGGTGTCGACACCGGCAGCATGAAGCCGAACGACGCCGCGAAAGTGGCTGCCAACGCGGGCACGAACGGATTGATTCCGGCCGCCACTGCCACCGGAATCACGATCGGCACCACCACTGCGGCCGAGGCGGTGTTGCTCGTCGTCTCGGAAACGACGATCGCCAGCAAGACAGCGAAGATCGTAATCGGAACGACGCTGGTCATGCCCAGTGAGTCGGCGACCGATTGGCCGATCGTCTCCGCGAGGCCGGTGTCAGCGAGTAGAGCGCCGAAGATGATGCCGCTGCCGAAAAGCACGATCGTGCCCCAGTCGATGTCGGCGGCATCCTTCCAGCGCAGCGTGAATTCGCGGCTTTCCCAATCGGTCGGCAGGAGATATAGCAGCGCTGCACCGAAGACCGCGACCATGCCCTCGTCGAGCCGGTCGCTGACCGTCGCGTAGATATCGGAATCGTTGCCGGCAACCACCGCGACTACGCCGGGAAGGATCCACAGCGTGACTGTGACACCGAACGCGACGAGCGTGTTCTTCTCCGCTCGCGACAGCGAGCCCATCTCTTCCCGCTCACGCGCGAGGTACTCCGAGACGCCTTCGATGCGCTTGATCTCGGGCCTGTTGAGGCGCAACAGAATGAAGGAGAGGGAGATGAACATCAGTAGGCAGATCGGGACGGCCATCACCATCCACTGACCGAAGCTGATCCGCTCCCCCGTTGCCTCCTCGATCAGACCGCGTCCGATCAGGTTCGGCGGACTCCCGACCGGGGTCAACAGACCGCCCACGCTCGCTGCATACGCGAGCATCAGCATGATCGCGGCGCCCACGCGCAGCCGCAACGGGTCGAAATCCTCCTCGACGACCCCGCGGTGCTGCATCACTTTCGCGATGACGCCGAGGATCCCGAGCGCTGTCGGAAGCAGCATGGCGACGGTTGCCGTGTTCGACACGAATGCCGACAGCAGGCAGGTGATTGCGCCGAACGCGATGATCACGCCGGTGGTGGACTCGCCGACGCGCGGCAGGGTCAGAATCCTGAATGCGAACCGCCGGGCAACACCGTGCTTGAGCATCGCCTGCGCGAGGATGAACGCCCCGATGAACGTGAAGATCGTCGACGACCCGAAGGCAGCGAGGACCTCGTCGGCCGGTGCCACTCCCATGAACACCACGACGGCCACACCGAGCAGTCCGCCGATCGGAATCGGGAGCGCCTCGGTAATCCACAGGACAATGACGCCGATCAGGATGCCGGCCAACGTCTGCTGTTGCGGCGGTATGCCGAGGGGCAGGGCGAGGAAGATTATCGCGAGCAGCGGCGCGAGAAACAGCCCGATTGTGCGGCGGCCCTTCTCGAACCGCTCTTCGGCCGGCGAGAGCTGCTGCTCGCCGAGACTTCGGTAGGTCGCGTGCCCGAGCAGCGCCTTGTCGACGTCGGTTCGGGCGCCTCGGTTCTCAGCGTTCATGGTGCTCCGCGCACGGGGTCAGTTCTCCTCGGCTGCCGCAACAATTTCGTCGAGGAAACTCAAGTCGACGACCTGCGCCCCGAGATCCTCGGTGTGGATTATTGCCCCGTTGCTGAAGACGCGGAACGTACCCTCACCTGTCGGCAGTCGCATCTCCGGGCCGATCGGTGCCCCGATGCTGCTGGCCATCCCGCCGAGCTGCCGGTACTTCGCGTCGATCGGGGAAGCCCCGGCGACGACGACATTCGGATCCAGATCAATGGGGATCTCGAGCGACAGACCGCCGTCGGGCGCCGCTTCCGTGCCGGGGGCGGTCGCATCGGGCGCAGGCGCCGCGAGGATCGGAGCGCCTGTCTCGGGCGGACGGGTCGCAAGTGCGTCCTCACCGTCGCCGTCGCGGTCACTCGATGCGGAGTATTCGGAGTGGACGATCTTGCCGTCCATCATCAACACCGAACCCGCTGTCGACCGCACCGCTTCGTTTGTTCGCTCGTCTTCGTCCGCCGAGCCGCCGTACATCTGGCAGTCGGTCGTGTCGCAGGTCTGCGCGTAATCGGTGCGATCCTCGGTCGCCGCGTAGGACCGCGCAGCGATCGCCTGTGCCCGCAGGGCTTCCGCACCGCCGTCGTCGGCCCAATTCGGCGTCATCTCGTGCGGAACGACGCCGAGCAGGTAGTCCTCTATGTCGACGTAGTTGACGGTTCGGTACCGGTCGCCTTCCAGTGCGACACCGAGCGATCCGCGGTAGGTGTCGTCGCCGTCGCACATCGTCAAGTGCTCTTCGCCAGGCCGCGCCGGGCCGGCGTCGACGGGGTCGACCCACGCGTTGTCCGTCTCGCCTTCCCACAGGACGTTGCCGCTGCAGCCGGACGTGATCGTGACCTTTGCACCGCCAGGGATCGGCGTGAGGTGGGCCGCTTCGCCCGCGGACGCCTGCCTGCCCGCGACAGTCAGGCCGGTGCTCGAATAGACGTCCAATGTGTCGTCGTCGCGATCTTGCAGCCGCACACTGATTTTCGTCGGCGGCAGCGCGCCAAGCGTCGTGCCCGGGTAGTAGTGCACAAGAATTTGTTCGACGGTCCAGCCGGCTTTGGCGTAGTCGTATGCGCCGTTCTGGCCGAGACCACGCCCGTGCCCGTCACCCCGCGCCGCAAGCTCGGGATCGGCGCCGGAGGCCCAGTAGGCACCTGCCGCGACGGCGCCGGCGATGAACAGGACGGGCGTCAGCGAAACCGCTGTGCATCGATTCGATTTTTGCCGCGTTGCGTTGCGTGGCGGGACTCTCCGCATCAGCTATGCTCCTTGCCATTCGGGGCGTTCGGTACCCGGATTTCGTTGCGAGGCAAGGCTGTTGCCCTGATCCCGCATGGTCTGACATGGGCACGAATCGCGCCCATTTTGGCCGCTCGGCATGTCGCCGCACGACCGGCCCCCGATACCGCTACGATCCCGACATAACTCTCTAGTTGAGGTTGAGTCTTGGGGTTATTGAGGCTAGTGTTACTTATGTGGCGATTCGAAAGCAATCGTCATACGCGTAACAACTGCATCACGAGCAGCGCCCGACCCCGATCGCACAGTCGTTCTTGACGGCGGTTGTCCTGAAAAACAGCCGACGACGACGCACTGCTGTCAGCCGAAAACGCAGATCGTTCGACACACAACAGTTCGCCGCACCAGACGCTCTAGACCAGGGAGATTCTCTTGCCGCACCGCCGACCGAAGCCTTCGATCGTTCTGGGCGCCGTGGCAGCGCTTGCAGTGGCGAGTCCGTTCGCGGCCTATACGCTGGGATCTTCGCCGTCCGGGGTCACCGAGACGAACGATACGACGGACGCAATCCCCACCCAGATCGCCTCCGTCGTGCTCGCAGCACTACCGGACATCGTCATCCCGCTCCGCCAATTGACCGGCCTCGACCTGCCCGACCTGCATCTCGGCGATCTGAAGAAGCTGCCGATTCCGGCTGAGATCCCGTTGCCCAACGGCCTTCCGAGCCTGCCGATTCCAGACCTCGACGCGCTCACCGGACCGGGCTCACTACTGCCGGATCAACTGCCGCCGGGCGTCATCGACACCTACGGCACCACAGTCAAAGAGGTGTCCCGAGACACCCCGTTCAGCATGATCGCGATCACCGCGAGCGACCTCGCGAACGCGGACGCGAAGGTTCGCGTCAAGCTGCCGAACGGCGAGTGGGGTCCGTGGTGGTCCACCGAGCAGATCGATACGCGCAAGACCGACGCAACACCCGCGGGCGGAAAGAGCGGTACCGAACCGGTCTACGTCGGCAACACCAACGCCGCGCAGGTTCTGATAGCGCGAAAGACGCTCGCCGCACCTGTCCCGGGCAGCGACCCTGCGCACGTTCCCGTGCCCGATGCGCCCGCGGCAGACGCCGGCCAGCCGCTGGGCTACACGCCCGCATCGATGTCGCGTCCGTTGCACGAGACGCCGGCGCAGTCCGACGACATGTCGGTCGTCCTCATCGACCCAGGCTCGAATCCCAACGACGCCAACCTGTCCGATGTCGCGTCCGCGCTACCGGACGGCGGCCCGAAGGTGATCAGCAGGGCGAAGTGGGGAGCCGACGAAGACATCCGTTGCCAGGATCCGGAATACGACGACTTCGTCAGTGGCGCAACGGTTCACCACACCGCGGGTAACAACGACTACAGCCGGTCCGAATCTGCGGAGATTGTGCGCGCGATCTACGCGTACCACGCGGAGACACTCGATTGGTGCGACATCGGCTACAACGCACTCGTCGACAAGTACGGGCAGATCTTCGAGGGTCGTTACGGCGGCCTGGACGAACCTGTCCAGGGTGCGCACGCGGGCGGCTTCAACGAGAACACCGTCGGCGTCGCGATGATGGGCAATTTCGAAGAGGAAGCACCGACGAATGCGACGCTCGAGGCGATCGGCAAATTCATCGGCTGGCGCCTGAAGATCGCGGGAATCGACCCACTGTCGGAGACGACGATGTACTCGGAGGGCACCGAGTTCACGCCCTACGCCGAGGGCGAAGAGGTCGACCTGCCGGTGATCTTCGCGCATCGAGACGTCGGGAACACCGAATGCCCGGGCGATGCCGCGTATGCCGAGTTGGACACGATCCGCGAGATCGCGGAGGCCACCTCGAACGGTGAGACGGCCACTCTCGCAGGTGATTCCGGCGAATCAGGACAATCGCAGCCGATCGATCCGGGAACGTCTGCTCCTGCGGACGCGTTGCCTGCAACCGAACCGCCTGCCGACGAGCCCCCCGCCACCGAACTGCAGGTCGACGTCGTGCCCGCCGAGCCTGCGCCCGCGGTCATCCCGCCGGTCGAGTCGCGCCCGGAACCGGCAACCAACGAGGACCTGCGCCGACTGGTCACCGAGATGGTCCGGCTCGGCGTCAATCACCCGATCTCCGACAAGTGGCTTGCCGACGGCGGCGAGAACAGCAACGTCGGCACACCGCTTACGCCGATCAGCCGGGCCAAGGACGGCTTCGAGTTCGTGAAGTTCACCAACGGCTTCATCTACACCGCTCCCGGCGGCAAGGTGGTCACCGTTCTCGGCAAGATCATGCAGCAGTTCGTCGCGACCGGTCTCGACAGCGGGTTGCTCGGCCTGCCGTTGACGGACGAGTTCCCTGTTCCTGAGGGCATGCGCGCCGACTTCGAACTCGGCTACATGGTCTTCAACAAGGCGACCGGCTTCGTGACGACGATGCTGAAGACGTACAACAACTCCTACGAAGAGGCGTATACCGGCTAGCTCCACCAGCGTTCGAGAACGCGCGCCACGCCGTCCTCGCTGTTCGATGCCGTAATTTCGTCGGCAGCGGCGAGGGCTTGCGGGTGCGCGTTCTTCATTGCGACGCCGTGGCCTGCCATCTTCAGCATCGAAATGTCGTTGGGCATGTCGCCGAACGCCATGATGTCGTCGGGGTGGGTCGACAACCGTTCCGCGAGCATCGCCAGACCGGCTGCCTTGGTGACGCCCGGTGCGGAAACCTCGATCAGGCCATTGTTGGTCGAGTAGGTGATGTCGGCGCGGTCGCCGACGATCGGCACCAACGCCGCGCGCATGGATTCGCTTGTTGCCGTGGACAACCGGATCAACAACTTGATCGCCGGCGCGGCCAGCACGTCGATGAGCGATGTTTCGGTGTTGTCCGGATTGAGCCACGCATGCTCGTAACCCGGCGAGCTGACGAATTGCGGAGTCGCGGCATCGTGCGCGGTCGCACCGACTCGCTCGGCGGCCAGTCCGCAGCCGGGCAGGATGTCGGTCGCCAGTTCGGCCACCCAGGTCAGGGTGTCGACGTCGAGTGAGTGCGCGCTCAGCACTCGATCCGTACCGCTGTCGTAGATCACCGCGCCGTTTCCGCACACTGCGAGTGGTGCGAAACCGAGCCCGTCGACGATGGGTGGAATCCAGCGCGGTGGCCGACCGGTGGCCAGGACGAACGTAACCCCGTCTGCGACGAGCGCTTGGACGACAGCCCTGGTGCGCGCGCTGACGTGTTCGTCGGGGTCGATCAGCGTGCCGTCGACATCACTCGCGACAAGACGCGGCTTGATCGAACTGCGGTCGGGTCGGCTGCTGATCACCTGGTCAATACTGCCCGACGCAACACGACGCGCCCCAACTAGACGGTCATTTCGCTCCTGGTCAGCGTCACCAGCCCGGCGCCGTAAACGTCAGGTCGGACTTAGTCGGTGACCGTGATCGGTTTGTCGTAGCATTCCCGGCTAACTGCCTTCCCCGGCAAACTCCGACGACGAAGGGACTCAGGTGGCGGGTTTCCTGTTGCGGCGGGCGCTGAACTATCTGGTGCTCCTGCTGCTCGCGTCGTTTCTGACGTTCAGCCTCACCTCACTGACGTTCCGGCCGCTCGAACGGTTCGAGCAGACGAATCCCCGGCCCCCGCAATCGGTCATCGACGCGACCGCCGACGAACTCAACCTGAACGATCCGATTCCCGAGCGGTACGTGAAGTGGTTCAGCGGCGCGATTCACGGAGACTTCGGGAACACGATCACCAACCATCCCGTGTCCGAGGAGCTCGGCCGCCGAATCGGCGTGAGCCTGCAATTACTCGTACTCGGCTCGATAATCGGCGCTGTCGTCGGCGTACTCGTCGGGGCGGCGGGCGCGATCCGACAATACAAATTCAGCGATTACTTCACGACCGCGTTGTCGCTACTGATCCTCAGTACACCTGTCTTCCTGCTCGCGACGCTTCTCAAGTTCGGCGCGATCGAGGTCAATTCCGCGACGGGTGAACAGATATTTCTGTTCACCGGGCAGACGTCTGCGACGGCGATCGACGGCTTGTGGCCACAACTGGTCGACCGCGCTCAGCATCTGGTCCTGCCGACCCTTTCGCTCGCTCTCGGTGGAATCGCCGCGTACAGCCGGTACCAGCGCAACGCGATGCTCGACGTCCTGCAGAGCGACTTCATCCGTACTGCGCGCGCGAAAGGTCTCACCCGGCGCAAAGCCCTGTTCAAACACGGCTTGCGTACGGCCCTGATTCCGATGGCGACGTTCTTCGCCTACGGCTTCGGGGCGCTGGTCACCGGCGCCGTGTTCACGGAGAAGATCTTCGGCTGGCACGGCATCGGCGAATGGGCGATCATCGGCATCCAGTCCCAGGACACCAACATCGTCGTTGCGATCACGACCTTCACCGGAATGGTCGTGCTGCTGTCGGGCCTTTTGTCCGACATCGTCTACGCCGCCCTGGACCCGAGGGTGCGTGTCGGATGACCGAATTCGAACTTGCGACGAAGGTCGACATCACGACTGCACCCATGGGCCGGCGCTCGCTGATTCTGCGCCGCTTCCTCCGAAACAAGCCGGCGATCGTCGGGCTGACAATTCTGATTCTCCTGTTCGTGGCCGCGTTCGTGTTGCCGCACTTCCTCGAGTGGGATCACCAGATGCGCGATCCCCGGGCGCGCCTGCAGCCGCCGAGCGCGGAACATCCCTTCGGCACCACCCTGATCGGGCAGGACGTACTCGCGCAGACTCTTCGCGGACTGCAGAAGTCGCTGCTGATCGGCTTCGCGGTCGCCTTGATTTCGACCTCCATCGCCGCGATCGTCGGTTCGGTCGCGGGCTACCTCGGCGGCTGGACCGACCGGACGATCATGTGGGTGGTCGACCTACTGCTCGTGGTGCCGAGCCTGATCATCATCGCCATCTTCACGCCGCGACTGAAGTCGAGTGACTCGATCGTGTTGCTCATCGTGCTGCTCGCCGTCTTCGGCTGGATGATCACCGCCCGCATCGTGCGCGGCATGACGCTCAGCTTGCGAGATCGCGAGTTCGTCCAGGCGGCGCGGTACATGGGTGCGCCGACCTGGAAGATCATCCTCAGCCACATCATTCCGAACATCGCATCGATCCTGATCATCGACGCAACGCTGAGCGTAGGTAGCGCGGTGCTCGCCGAAACCGGACTCAGCTACCTCGGCTTCGGCGTGCAGCCACCGGACGTCTCCCTCGGTTCGCTGATCGACGTCGGCACCAAATCCGCGTTGACCTACCCGTGGCTGTTCCTGTTCGCCGGCGGTCTGCTCGTCCTCACGGTGCTCTCGGCGAACCTCGTCGGCGACGGCCTGCGCGACGCATTCGATCCGAGCTCCAAGCGTGCCCGCAAGAAGCGGAAGGTCAAGTAAGTGGCAACGACCGACCTGAGCAAGGACTCGGGCACTTCGCACCCGCTCCTCGAAATATCGGACCTCACAGTAAGTTTCGCCAGCGAGGAGGGCCGCATCGATGCGGTCCGCGGAATCTCCTACGGCGTCACCGACGGGGAGGTGCTCGGTGTGGTCGGCGAGTCGGGATCCGGCAAATCTGTTGCCTCCCTTGCCATCATGGGACTACTGCCCGACCACGCACGCGTCACGGGTTCGATCAAACTGCGCGGGCAGGAACTGATCGGCAAGGGCGACAAGGAATTGTCGAAGCTGCGCGGCAAGTCGATCAGCATGGTGTTCCAGGACCCGCTCTCCGCGCTGACGCCCGTCTATCGGGTCGGCGATCAGATCGCCGAGGCACTGCTCGTCCACGGCACTGCGAAGGACCGCAAGGAAGCCACCGAGCGCGCGATCGACCTGCTCGATCTGGTCGGCATCCCCGACGCACGAACGCGCTCCAAGGCGTTCCCGCACGAGTTCTCCGGCGGCATGCGGCAGCGCGTCGTCATCGCGATTGCGATCGCCAACGATCCGGCGCTGATCATCTGCGACGAGCCGACGACCGCACTCGACGTCACCGTCCAGGCCCAGATCCTGAATTTGCTCCGCAAGGCGCGCGACATCACCGGCGCCGGCGTCGTGATGATCACCCACGACATGGGCATCGCAGCGACGCTGGCGAATCGCGTGGTCGTCATGTACGCGGGCCGGATCGTCGAATCTGCCCCCGTGGCAGAGCTTTTCGCAAAGCCTCGGATGCCCTACACGGCCGGCCTGCTCGGCTCGATTCCGCGCATGGACGGACCGTTCCGGGCGCCGCTCGTTCCGATCATGGGCTCTCCGCCGGCAATGCACGCCCTGCCACCGGGCTGCTCGTTCGCGCCGCGGTGCCCGGTCGCCATCGACGACTGCCACACAGCCGAGCCCGCGCTGCTGACGATCGGGCCCGCACACAGCGCGGCCTGCATCCGCGCTCTCGACGTCACGCGCGACACGTTGCTCGATGCGTTTCGGGAGCAGGAGACCACTATCGAGATCGCCGAGGAAGTTCGGGCGACCTCGGATGTCGTCTTGAAGGTGACCGATCTGGTGAAGACGTACCCGCTCACGAGTGGCGTCGTCTTCCGCCGTAAGCACGGCGAGGTCCGTGCGGTCGACGGCATCAGCTTCGAACTGCGTGCGGGACGCACGCTCGCACTGGTCGGCGAGTCCGGTTCCGGCAAGTCGACTGCGCTGACGCAGATCTTGAACCTCGTGAAGCCGGAGTCCGGTTCGATCGAGGTGCTGGGCCACGACGCCGCCGGCCTGACGAAACATCAGCGGCGCGCGATCCGGCGCAAGATGCAGATCGTTTTCCAGGACCCGACGGCGTCGCTGGATCCGCGGCTGCCGATTTTCGACGTCATCGCAGAGCCGCTGCGTATCGACGGGAGGTCCCGCGCCGAGGTCCGGCGGCGGGTGCCCGAGTTGCTCGAACTCGTCGGGTTGCGCCCTGAGCATGCCGACCGCTACCCCGCCGATTTCTCCGGCGGCCAGAAGCAGCGCATCAGCATCGCCCGCGCGCTCGCGCTGCAGCCCGAGTTGCTCGTTCTCGACGAACCCGTCTCGTCGCTGGACGTCTCGATCCAGGCAGGCGTCCTCAATCTGTTGCGCGATCTGCAGGACCAGAGCAAGTTGTCGTATCTGTTCGTGTCGCACGACCTGTCCGTCGTCCGAAACCTGGCACACGACGTCGCCGTGATGTACCGCGGGATGATCGTCGAAACCGGCACTGCGCGTGAGGTATTCAACGCTCCGAAGCATTCCTATACGCAGGCGCTGCTGGAAGCGATTCCCACGCCTGCGCCACCGCGGAGCTGAGTTGAACTAGTCTGCTGGCAACGGTTGGTCGTTGTTCTCCGGAGAGGCGAAGTCCTTTGAGGTTCACGAAGCTGCTTGTCGTGCCGGTCGTTGCATTAGGGCTGCTGCTGCCCGCGTGCAGTTCCAATAGCGACGTGAGCGTCGGCTGCGACGTCTTGGGCGGCGCGAACGACATCAACCCGAAGGATCCGAGCGAGGTACAGGACGGCGGGAACCTACGACTGTCGCTCGGCAGCCTCCCGGCGAACTACAACGCTCTGCACATCGACGGAAACGAAGCCGAAGCAGCCGGAATGCTGCGCTGGATGATGCCGCGCGCGTTCACGACCAACTCCGCCGGCGAACCTTCCGTCAACAAGGACTACTTCACGAACGTCGAGTTGACCGGCGAGAACCCCCAGCAGGTCACATACACGATTCGGCCCGAAGCGGTGTGGTCGGACGGAACGCCGATCACCTGGGAAGACATCCGGTCGGAGGCCGACGCGCTGAACACGCAGAACCCCGATTTCCGGATCGCCATCAGCAACGGTTTCGACCGCGTCGAGAAGGTCGAGCGCGGTGTCGACGACAAGCAGGCCGTGCTGACGTTCAAGTCCAATTATGCGGAATGGAAGGGGCAGTTCGCGGGCAACTCGTTTCTGTTCCCGAAGTCGGCTACCGAGAATCCCGAGGCGTTCAACAATTCACTCCTCGAAGGCCTGCCCATTACCGCCGGCCCGTTCTTGATTCAGTCGATCGACAAGGGCCAGAACCGAATTACCCTGGCTCGCAACCCATTGTGGTGGGGCGACAAGCCGAAGCTCGATACCGTCACCTACCTCGTGCTCGACGATTCGGCGCGCGTGCAGGCGCTGCAGAACAACGAAATCGACGCTGTCGGCCTGGGCACCATCGACGAACTGCAGACCGCCTCGGAATCACCCGGCGTCGTCATCCGGTGTGCACCCGGCTACCAGTTCTCACACGTGACGTTCAACGGAGCCGAGGGGGCGATTCTCAGCGACCCCGCATTGCGCCTTGCGATCGGCAAGGGCATCGACAGGCAGGAAGTCGCCGATGCGATTCAGAACGGCGTCGTCGACAATCCGGAACCGCTGAACAACCACGTCTATCTGAAGGGGCAGGACGGCTACCAGGACAACTCCGCTGTCGTCGCATACGACCCCGACAAGGCCCGGCAGGAACTCGACGACCTCGGCTGGAAGCTCAACGGCAACGTCCGTGAGAAGGACGGGCGCAAGCTCGACGTCCGCCTGATCACGTCGCAGACAAACACCGGCGAAGACATCGCGAAGATCATCCAGGGCGACCTCGGCGAAATCGGCGTCAACGTCATCATCGAGGCGAAGCCGTCGCAGGGCTACTTCGACGACGTCATCATCCCCGGAAACTTCGATCTCGGACTGTGGTCGTGGGTCGGCGATCCATTCCCGCTCTCGGGCCTGCCGCAGATCTACTACCTGAACCCAGATGACAAGCAGGGCAACTACGGTCGGGTCGGGTCACCCGAAATCAACGCGCTCATCGAGCAGGACATTGCGGAGCTGGATCCGCAGAAGGCCATCGAAATTGCGAACGAGATCGACAAAAAGGTCTTCGCGATCGGGCACTCGCTGCCACTGATGCAGTCTCCGGGCAACGTCGGTGTCCGGGACAGTCTTGCGAACTACGGTGCGACCGGGCTCGCGTCCTACGACTACACCAAGATCGGGTTTCTGAAGTGAGCTGTCGAGCCCTCCGGTGAACTAGGCTGCCCCAACGCGGTGTGGTTGTTCTCCGGAAAGGCTTGGCCCATGCGGTTCTCGAAGCTACTCGTCGTGCCGGTCGCAGCGGTGGGATTGTTGTTGCCCGCCTGCGGTTCCAGCGGAGACATCGATCTCGGCTGCCCAAGTCTCGGCGGTGAGAGCGACCTCAATGCGAAACCTCGCGACGAGGTCCGCGACGGTGGCAACCTGCGGCTGATGATGTCCGCGTTCCCGGAGAACTTCAACAACCTGAACGCGGACGGGAACCTCGGGGAAACCACGTCCATGTTGCGGTGGATGATGCCCCGGGCGTTCGTCACCGACGCCAAGGGCGCGCTGACTATCGACAAGAACTTCTTCACCGACGTCCAGCTGACCAGCACCGATCCGCAGATCGTCACGTACACGCTCAATCCTGCGGCGGTGTGGTCGGACGGTTCGCCGATCACCTGGGCGGACGTCAAGTCCCAGGCCGAGTCGCTGAGCGGCGTCAACCCCGATTTCAAGATCGCAGGCAAGGACGGTTTCGATCGCGTCGAGAAGATCGAGCGCGGTGTCGACGACAAGCAGGTCGTGTTCACGTTCAGCCGCCCGTACGCGGAATGGCAGGGCCAGTTCGCCGGACCGCTCTATCCGAAGTCTGTCACCGCAGACCCCGCTGCCTTCAACGATTCGCTTCGCGACAACATCCCGGTCACCGCGGGACCGTTCAAGATCACGTCGATCGACAAGGCGCAGAATCGCATCACCCTGGGCCGAAATCCACTGTGGTGGGGCGATGCTCCGAAGCTGGACACGGTGACCTACTCCGTTCTCGACGATGCCGCACGCGTCCAGGGGCTGCAGAACAACGAAATCGACGCCGTCGGCCTCGGCACGATCGAAGACGTCAAAGTGGTGTACGACAACGAGGGAATCTCGATCCGGTGCGCCCCAGGGCTTTCCTTCTCGCACGTGACGTTCAACGGTGCCGAGGGTTCGCTGCTGGCCGATCCGAAGCTGCGAGTGGCAGTCGCGAAAGGTATCGATCGGCAGGAGATCGCCGACGCGATCCTCAATCAGCTCGTCGACGACCCGCAGCCGCTGAACAACCACATCTACCTCAACGGTCAGCTCGGGTATCAGGACAACTCCGGCGTCGTCGCGTACGACCCCGACCAGGCCAACAAGGAACTCGACGAACTCGGCTGGAAGCTCGAAGGGGACGTTAGGGTCAAGGACGGCCGTCGACTCGAACTCCGCAACGTCATGTACAAATCGCAATCGTGGGACCAGATCTCGGCGATCATGCTCGACAACCTGCAGCAGATCGGCGTGAAGCTCATCGTCGAACCCACAGCGGGACAAGGTTTGTTCAAGGACGTGATCAATCCCGGACGGTTCGATCTCGCGAATTTCGCGTGGGCCGGCAATGCGTTCCCACTCGCCGGGTTGCCGCAGATCTACGCGTTGAAACCAGAGGTCGAGGGCAACTACGGCCGGATCGGCAGCGACGAAATCAACGCATTGATCGAACAGACCATCTCCGAACTCGACCAGGAGAAGTCGCGTGCGATGGCGAACCAAATCGACAAGTTGGTCTTCGCGGAAGGCTTCTCGCTGCCGTTGCTGCAGTCCACGGGCATCGTCGGCGTCCGTAGCAATCTGGCGAACTACGGCGCGGCGGGTTTGGCATCGCTCGACTACACGTCGATCGGATTCGAGAAATGAGACTGCGGCTCGCCCTACCGCTTGTGGTGCTCTGCATGCTGTTACCAGCGTGCAGCGCGAACGATGACACGATCGGCTGCGACGTCGTCGCCGGTCAGAACGACATCAATCCCCTCGACAGGAGCGAGATCCGTGACGGAGGAAACCTGCGGCTCTCGCTGACGGGCTTTCCAGAGAATTTCAATGCGCTCAACGTCGACGGAAACAACGCCGAGATCGCCAAGATTCTGTGGGCGATCATGCCGCGCGCATACAGCGTGGACGCGACCGCCGCACTGACGATCAATACCGACTACTTCACCGACATTGCGCTGACGAACGAGAATCCGCAGCAGGTCACGTACACGATCAACCCGAAAGCGGTGTGGTCCGACGGGACGCCGATCACGTGGGAAGACCTGCAATCGCAAGGTGCCGCGCTGAGTGGCGCGACCGAGGGATACAGGTTCGCGACGACCAACGGTTTCGACCGCGTGGAGAAGATCGAACGCGGCGTCGACGACCGGCAGGCGATCATCACGTTCAAGCAGCATTACGCCGAGTGGCGGGGCCAGTTCTCCGGCAACGCGATGCTGTATCCGAAGGCCGTCACTGCGACGCCCGAGGCGTTCAACACGTCGCTGCTCAACGACATTCCGCTCACCGCGGGACCTTTCGTGGTCAAGAACATCGACAAGACGCAGAATCGGATCACGTTGGGCCGCAACCCCCTCTGGTGGGGCGCGACGCCGAAGCTCGACTCGATCACCTTCATCGTCCTCGAAGACTCGGCGCTGGTTCAGTCGCTGCAGAACGACGAGATCGATGCGGCCGACCTGCGCACCGTCGACGACCTGCGCGGTACGCAAGACGTCTCCGGTCTCGAGGTCAGATGCGCGCTCGAGAACGAGTTCACGCACATCACGTTCAACGGTGCGCCGGGGTCGATTCTGAACGATCCGAAACTGCGCGTGGCGATTTCGAAGGGGATCAACCGACAGGAGGTCGCCGACTCGGTGCACCACGGCATCGTCGAAGATCCCACCCTGCTGAACAATCACATCTTCCTCGAAGGTCAGGTCGGCTACGAGGACAACGCACAACCCATCGCATTCGACCCCGAGCAAGCCCGGACGGAACTCGACGAGCTCGGCTGGAAACTCGTCGGTGACGTCCGCGAGAAAGACGGGCGGCAGCTGGAGATCCGGAATGTCATGTACAAATCGGACTACTGGCAACAGGTTTCGTCGATCGTTCAGCAGGACCTCGCAGACATCGGCGTGCGCCTGATCATCGACCCGTTCCCGGGCGAAGGCTTCTTCCCGGACGTCGTCATTCCGGGTCGCTTCGACTTGGCGAACTTCCGGTGGGTCGGTGACGCGTTCCCACTGGCGTCCCTGCCCCAGATCTACGCGTACAACCCGGACGACCTGCAGAGCAATTTCGGCCGCATCGGTTCGCCCGAGATCAATGCGCTGATCGAGCAGGCAATCGCCGAACTCGACCCGGTGAAAGCGAACGAACTCGCAAACAAGGTCGATCGCTTGGTCTTCGAAGAGGGCTTCTCGATTCCGCTCGTTCAGTCGCCCGGAAACGTCGGAATCCGTGCGAGCGTTGCGAACTTCGGTGCGCCCGGCCTTGCGTCCTACGACTACACCGCCATTGGCTTCACGAAGTAGCGCGCCGCTCGCGTATCCGATCGCGCTGACGGGTGTGGTGCTGGCGGCGTGTGTCGGGTTCGGCATCGCCGCCGCTGCCGGATCCAGCGATCGTGCACTCGACCAGATCAGCGCGCTTGCGCTCGTCTTCATCGGCGTCGACGCGTTCACGGCCTACACATTGTTCACCGCGTTCCGCAAGCGCGGCGAAGGTGTCCCCGTCGGGGTTCGGCGAGTGCGCCAGGTTCATCGCCTGACGAGCAGGTCGTGGATCGAGGTCCAGGTTCCTTCCGGAACATATTGGGTGCCGGTCTTTTTCGATCCTGTGCTGCTGTCGATGCCGGCGCCGACCGTTGCGGTCGTGGCGGGTCCGCAGGTCGTGTGGGAGGGCCATCGGTTGTATGCGTCTGGGCCCGTGCGGCATACGGAACCGGTCGGGCGGCTGGTCGACAGTCCGTCCATGCCCGACGTCGATGCGGCTGCCGTGGGCGTCGAGGTCGGGCGGCCGTTGCGGCGCTTGACCCTGGATGCGCAGCAAACGGTCGCAGCTCCCCTCGTCGGGTTGCTCTGGGTCTACATCGACGGTGGCGGGATTGCCGCGTTCGTAGGCGCAACCTGCGTCGCAGCAGCAGTAGCCATGTGGTTGGCCGCGATTCGGGGGTCGGATCCGAGCTGAGGTTGCCAAACCGTGCCGCTCGGCGTGTCAACGGTGTGTCATCCTGCCCGCCCGCCGACCAGGCTGATCTTGCGGTGGCCACTCGCACAACGCCCCGACAACCACCCACTCGGATTAGCATTGGCCGAATCGGTCCGGGACTACCTAGGAGTCCAGCGTGGCGAACTTTCTGTACAGGTTGAGCAATCTGATCGTTCGTCGGCGGTTGACCGTGACGGCGATTTGGCTCCTGATTCTCGTCGCGGTCGGCGCATCGGCCGCCGCGTTCTCGGGGCCCGTCAGCAATTCGTTCACCATTCCGGGCACGGAATCGCAGCAGGCCATCGACCTCCTTTCGGAAAAGTTCCCCGGCACCGGCGGTGCGAGCGCCCGGGTCGTTGTCGCTGCCCCGCCCGGGCACACGCTCGACGAGCCCGCGTATCGCGATGTCGGCCAGAAAGCGTTGGAGCAGGCCAAGACTGCACCGCAGGTCATTGCCGTGACCGGTTTCGATCAGGGCACGCTGAGTCCCGACAAGCGAATTCTGTTCGGCGACATCAAATATGCCGTCACGGTCGACAAGATCAGCGACGAAGCCAAAGCCGCCCTGCAGGACGCTGCCGAGCCGGCGCGGGCGGCGGGCCTTCAGGTCGAGTTCTCGGGCGGCGTCATCTCGACGACCGAAGCGGCTGGACACAGCAGCGAGCTCTACGGCATCGTGATCGCGTTCGTCGTCCTGGCAATCACTTTCGGCGCACTGGTGGCGGCAGGGATGCCGCTGCTGACCGCGGCCGTCGGCGTCGGCATCGGGCTACTCGGTATCCAAGCGCTGAGCAGCGTCGTCGAGGTGAACTCGACTACACCCACTCTCGCCCTCATGCTCGGGCTCGCCGTCGGTATCGACTATGCGCTGTTCATCGTTTCCAGGCATCGCCAGCAGCTGCGCGACGGTATGCCCGTCGCCGAGTCGATCAAGATGGCGACCGCGACAGCCGGCGGCGCGGTTGTGTTCGCCGGCCTCACTGTTGTCATCGCGTTGGCGGGTCTGTCGGTCGTCGGCATTCCGTTCCTCACGGCAATGGGTGTGGCGGCTGCGGGCACCGTCGCAGTGGCGGTGCTGATTTCGATCACGCTGGTCCCGGCTCTGCTTGCGCTGCTCGGACCGCGCATCAACAGCGGCCGCATAGGACCGCTCGCGCGCCGGCAGGACAAGGCGGACCCGGCCGCGGGGTTCGGCCGACGCTGGGCTGAATGGGTCACAGCGAAACCGCTTGTCACAGCACTACTCTGCGTTGCCGCCGTCGGCGCGCTCGCCTACCCGGCGCTCGACCTCGAACTCGGTCTCCCCGACGACAGCAGCAAATCCACCGACACGACCGAGCGGCGCGCATACGACCTCCTTGCCGAAGGTTTCGGACCAGGATTCAACGGACCGCTCACCCTGGTCGTGTACGTGCCGGGACGAACGGACGTCGCGCAACTCACGCAGCAGGGCATCGATCAGACAAAGGAGGAAATCAAAGGCATCGCGGCGATCACGCCCCCGGTCCCGAACCAGGCCGGTGACGTCGCGATCGTGTCTGTTGTGCCGAGCTCGGGCCCCGCTACGGAAGCAACGAGCGACCTCGTCCACGACCTCCGCAAACTTGCGGCGGAAGTGCGCGACCAGAGCGACGCCCAGGTGTACGTGACGGGTCCGACCGCGTCGAACATCGACGTTTCCGACAAGCTCGGTGCGGCACTGCCCGTGTTTCTGGTGCTGATCGTCGGACTCGCACTCGTGCTGCTGACGCTGGTTTTTCGCTCGATATTGGTGCCCGCCAAGGCAATTGCCGGCTTCCTCTTGTCGATCGGCGGCTCGATGGGCCTCACCGTCGCAGTCTTCCAGTGGGGACATCTGGATTGGCTGTTCAAAGTGGAGACGCCTGGGCCGATCGTCAGCTTCCTACCTGTCTTGCTGGTCGGCATCCTGTTCGGACTGGCGATGGACTACGAGGTCTTCCTCGTTACGCGCATTCGTGAGGAGTACGTCCATACCAACGATCCGACGGGCTCGATCGAGGACGGTATGTCGCACAGCGCGCGAGTGGTCACGGCTGCGGCGTTGATCATGATCTCCGTCTTCGGATCGTTCATCTTCGCCGACGACGCCGTCATCAAATCAATCGGACTCGCACTGGCTGTCGGCGTCGCGATCGACGCGTTCATCGTCCGGATGACGCTTGTTCCGGCGGGTCTCAAGCTGTTGGGTCATTCCGCGTGGTGGCTGCCGAAGTGGCTGGATCGGGCGATGCCCGACCTCGACATCGAAGGCAGCAAGCTTGCTGCACAGCAGGAATGACGAAGCTTTCGATCACACCGTCGGCAAGGCTCAGCCGCGGACTGCCCACGGCCCAAGTGTGACCTGCGTTACATTGAGGACTCGCCCCGTGAAAGGACTGTTCATGTCCACCGAAGCCGCGCCGAAATCCGTCGAAGAACGAGTCGCGCAATTGCGGGCACGCACCGATGCCGAGGTTGCGAAGAACGAGGCGTGGGATTGGATCTCGAGTTTGAAAGAGCGGGCCGGCGCCGACCGTAAAGCCGCAGAAGCCGAACTCGACGCCCTGTTCCGACTGGGCGAAATACCGACCGAACTCGACGGACCGACCGACGGCATTCTCGTCACGACCACCACGAACGCAGTTCTCGATCCGGCGGTCCGAGCGATCACCAACCTCTGGATGCCATGGCAGGGCAAGCGTTTCGACGCCGACGCGGGGACCGGCGACAACCGAATGGTCTCGAGTGCGGCGCTGCCGTCGAAGCTGCTCTGGCCGCTGTACAAGATGAAGGATGCCGTCGGCGGAAAGCTCGCCTTCGACTTCAAAACCTACAACGAGGCAGGCAAGGCCGATCCGGACGTGCAGGTCATGGTCATCGACTACGCGGACGTCGAGGACAACCCCGGACTGGTCATCAGGAGTATCCGGGACGAGTTGGTCCAAGTCGTTCCCGGCGCGTATCTGGGCAAGATTCTCTATCGACTACCCAGCGATAGGTACGAGATGGTCGGATTCTTCGCACTGCACACCTAGGCGGCCGACGATCCGCCGAAACCCTGGTTTGCGCAGTTCACCGTGGCGTACTTTGACGGTCGTGGACGGAAAGTATGACGGGATTCGGGTATATCCGCCGAACGACACAGTCGCGGCATACGTCGAAAGAGCCGGCATGGCATGTAGTCGTTCCGCAGGGATTACACAGTTGCGAGTCGGCCCCGTCGTTCCAGGAGTGAGTGGACAGTGACAGCGAAACCAGTCAAGAAGATCTCCCGCCGAATCGGCAGAACCGTACAGAACTCGCTCGAGGTGGCGCGGCTCGGCGGCCTGGAAACCGGCGAGAAACCCGCGCCGTTCGACGTGGCCACGCAGGGCCGGATCTTCCGGCTGCGGCACTATTTCCCCAGCGACGACACACCCGGGCGACCGGTACTCCTCGTTCCGCCGCTGATGCTGACCGCGGACGTCTACGACGTGTCGCCCCAGACCAGTGCGGTCCGCACGCTGCACGAACTGGGCGTCGATGCCTGGCTCGTCGATTTCGGGTCTCCCGAACACGAACCGGGCGGCTTGGAGCGCAACCTCACCGACCACGTCCTCGCCGTGAACGAAGCTGTCGACTTCGTCTGCAACGCGACGGGCAACGACGTCCACCTCGCCGGGTACTCGCAGGGCGGCATGTTCTGCTACCAGACCGCCGCGTACCGGCGAAGTGCAGGCATCGCCAGCCTCATCACTTTCGGTAGCCCCGTCGACCTACGCGGCGCGATTCCACTCGGGATTCCCGAAGACGTTGCCGTGAAAGGTGTTGGCCTGATTGCTGATCGGGTCCTCAAGAAGACATCGGTCCCCGGCTGGGCGACCAAGGCCGGTTTCCGGATGCTCGACCCGGTGAAGTCACTGCAGCAACGCGCGGACTTCCTCATGGCGTTGCACGACCGCGAGGCACTCCTGCCGCGCGAGGGTCAGCGGCGTTACCTCATGAGCGACGGCTGGGTAGCCTGGCCCGGCCCGGCACTGGCCGAGTTCCTCAAGCAGTTCCTGATTCACAACCGGATGCTCAAGGGCGGGTTCACCGTTGGTGATCGGTCGGTCTCGCTGGCCGATATCGACTCGCCGATCCTGACGTTCGTCGGCGAATCCGACGACATCGCACCGCCTGCGGCGGTGCGCCCGATTCGCCAAGCCGCGCCGCGTCCGGAGATCTACGAAGTTCCCTTGCCCGCAGGACATTTCGGGCTTGTCGTCGGCCGGACCGCCATGACCAAGACATGGCCCGTCGTCGCCGACTGGATGCACTGGCTCGATGAAGAAGCGCCCAAACCCGAGGCGATGACGCTCGTGGGCGAAGCGAGCGACCCGGAGCCACCGGCCGCCGCAGAACGGGTCGACCTGGTCGTTTCCGCAGGTAGCGCGGCAATCCGGTCACTCGCGAACTCGACCGCACGCTCGGCCCGCAACCTCGGCCGACTCGCGAAAGTCACTGGGACACAGTCGCCCCGCCTGCGCCGAATCCGCCGGATCGACGCCGACACCCGACTGTCGATGGCATTGCTGATCGACGAACAGGCACGCCACGCCCCGCAGAACGCCTTCTTCCTCTTCGAAGATCACGTGGTGACCTATGCCGACGCCAAGAAGGGCATCGACGCAGCCGTCGGCGAACTGCTCGCGTCGAAGGTTCGGATCGGCGAGCACGTCGGCGTGCTGATGCACACGCGACCGACTGCACTCGCGGTGCTGGCCGCGCTCAACCGGATCGGCGCCGTCGCGGTTTTGCTGCGCCCCGGCGCGACGCTCGCCCGCGAGCTCGAACTCGGCGAGGTCACTCGCGTGGTCGTCGACCCCGATCATGCGGACATCGACGCCGGCGGGCGACCGGTCCAGGAGTTGCTGCTGCTCCGGCCATGGAACGACCCGGAGGGCGGCTTCCTCCCACCGTCCGACGGCTCCGAGCGACTACCGGACTGGTACGAACCGAACCCGGGAAGGGCGAGCGATCTCGCGTTCATCCTCTTCGGCGGCGACTACGACAACCCCCGGCTCATTCGGATCACCAACGGCCGCTACGCGCTGTCTGCCTTCGGCACGGCGACCTCGGGGCAGATCACCAAGACCGACACCGTCTATAGCATCAATCCCATCTACCACCCCTCCGGCCTGCTGACCAGCATCGGCGGCGCGGTGGCCGGTGGCGCTCGACTCGCAATGGCGAGCACGCTCGATCCGGACACCTTCTGGTCGGAGGTCCGTCGCTACGGCGTCACGATCGTCTCCTACAGCTGGGCGCAGCTGCGTGACGTTGTCAATGCCGATCCACACCCGAACGAGATCAGCCATCCGATTCGGCTGTTCGTCGGATCCGGTATGCCGCGCAGCCTGTGGCGGCGGGTCGTCGAGCGCTTCGCACCCGCAACCGTCCTCGACTTCTGGGCAACCAGCGAGGGCGAAGCGATCCTCGCGAACATCGACGCCACGAAACCTGGCTCCCTCGGCCGGCCGTTGCCTGGCAGTGCGGAGGTTCGCGTCGTTCGCTGGGACCGTTCGACGGGCACGATCCGCGAGGGTGACGACGGTTATGCAATCGAGGCTGACGTCGACGAGATCGGTCTACTGCTCGCGAAGATCGGCCCGGCAACCGCGATATCGGCACCGCCGCTACGCAATCTCTTCGAGCGGGGCGATCGGTGGTTCTCGAGCGAGAGCCTCGCAAGACGCGACGGTGACGGCGACTACTGGCTGATCGATTCGCTCAGCACGATCATCCGCACTGTCAGCGGCGTCGTCTTCTCACTGCCGATCACGGCAGCGGTCGGCAAGATTCCGGCGGTCGACCTCGCGCTCACCTACTCGATGCCTGCGCCGGAAGGGGCTGACATGGCGGTGACCGCTGTGGCACTCGTACCCGACGCAACGTTGACCGCCGCCGACCTCGACGGCGCGCTCGGGGGGCTCGACATCGACCAGCGTCCCAAGCTCGTGGGAACCGTCAAGGAGATTCCGATGACGGAATGGCACCGACCGATCGCGGGGCCGTTGCGCGACAAACCGATTCCTGCGTCGACAAGCAAGCGCCCGATCTTCTACCTGGACGAAGCGACCGGTCACTACGCGACGTTCACGCGGACGATCCGGAGCCGCTGGTTTCCCTAGCGGGGTCATTCGAATGAATGATTCCTTTCCGTTACCGCTCCGTGATAAACCTATCTAGCTGCAAGTGAGTCGGGCATGAGCAGTCGACAATGACGTCCACTGTGAGGAATCGAAATCATGTCCAACCGTGTCCTGCGTCGTACGCAGGCTTGTGCCATCGTCCCCGCAATTGCATTCGCGCTCATGGGATTTGGCGTCGCCGCGCCGACAGCGGCGGCACAGGCCGACAGTTGCGACCCTGCTTATCCGACCGTCTGCATCCCGTCGGGTCCGGACCTGGATTGCGGCGAGATCTCAGAGCGCGGCTTCCGCGTCGAGTCGCCCGATCCGCACCGCTTCGATGCGGACAACGACGGGGTCGGATGCGAAAGCTAGGTCGGGGCACTCCACCCAGCCCGCCCCCTCCGCGACTGTGCACTTATCGTCGCCCGCACTCGAAGTTTGCGACAGCAAGTGCACTCTCGGCGGGGGCGGGGAGGCAACCAAACTGGTCTGACCACTTGACGTCTGGCCATCTGCTGGCGCATCCTGGGATACATGGCCCTCTCACCCGTCGCGCGGCGCTCGGTACCCGAAGACGTCTTCGAGCAGATTCTCGCGGATGTAATCAGCGGTGAGCTGAGCCCCGGCGAGTCGTTACCGAGCGAACGCCGGCTGGCGGAAGTCCTCGGCGTATCGCGACCTGCCGTCCGCGAAGCGCTCAAACGCGTTGCCGCCGCCGGCCTGGTCGAGGTACGCCAGGGCGACGCCACGACTGTCCGCGACTACAAGAAGACCGCCGGCCTCGACCTCCTCCCGCGCCTTTTGCTCCGCGCAGGCGAGCTGGACGTGCACGTCGCGCGCAGCATCCTCGAGACGCGGCTGCACAACGGTCCCAAGATCGCCGAGCTAGCCGCGCAGCGCAGCGGCCCGAAACTGAAGACGCCGCTGCAGAATTCGATCGATCGGCTGCGTACCGAGAACGATCCCGTCGAGCTGCAAATGATCGCGATGACCTTCTGGGACGACATCGTCGACGGCGCCGATTCCATTGCCTTCCGGCTGATGTACAACACTCTGCGCGCCGCCTACGAGCCGGCGATCACCGCATTGGCAACCGTCATGTCCGAAGAAGTGGGCCACCCCGAGGCCTATCAAAAACTTGCCGATGCCATCTCGGCCGGCAAACCCCAGGCCGCAGGACGCGCCGCGCACCAGTTGCTCGAACCCGCGACCTCGGCTTTGATCACCGCAATTTCAGCCCTGGAGGTTCAACGATGAGCACCCGTACACCGATCCGAAAGAATTTCTCGCTGCAGGACGCGCGCCGCGAATTCTGGCGCCATCCCTCGCCGTGGATGATCTCCGGAACACTCGTCGCAGCTCTCACAGCACGAATCATCGTGGGCGACTGGCAGATCAGCGATGCACTCGTGCCACTCGTCATGCTCGCGGTGTTCCCGTTCTTCGAATGGGTTGTGCACGTGACGATCCTGCACTGGAAGCCGCGGCACGTCGCCGGGCTCACCGTGGATCCCTTACTGTCCCGAAAGCATCGCGAGCACCACGTGAATCCGCGCGACATACCGCTGATCTTCATCCCGTGGAAAGCGCTGTTCTGGATTCTTCCGGTGGCACTGGCCATTTCGGTCTTCGCGTTCCCGCGCATCGGACTCGGCCTGACGTACCTCACGTTCGTCGCGACGCTCGGCATCGTCTACGAGTGGACCCACTACCTCATCCACAGCGACTACAAGCCGAAAGGCCGTATCTACAAGGCAATTTGGCGCAATCACCGCAACCACCACTACAAGAACGAGCACTACTGGTTCACGGTCACCAGCTCCGGCACCGCGGACCGCGTGCTTGGCACCTGCCCGAAGCCCGAAGACGTCCCGAGCTCGCCGACAGCGAAGAACCTGCACGCAATCGGTAGCTAGCTGATTGGACACGACCCCTCGTTCTGTACATTCCGGCACATTCGCTCGTACGGCGTAATACGTTCGTTGCCGGGGTGTGTTCGCATCGTTGCGGGACGAGAGGGTCGAGTCGTATGAAGGTCTACGCCAGGAGACTGCGCCGGATCGTGGTCGCGGCCACTTGTGCTCTCGTCGTGACGGCATCGCTCGTCGTGCCGCAGGCATCCGCGGCACCGGACGGCGGCGGACTCGGCGGACAGTGGACAGCAACCCAGGACGGCGCGCCGCTCTATCCCGGCCAGGTCCACATCGACTGGGACGTACCGATCGTGATGAGCGACGGCACCGTCCTGAAGGCGAATGTCTACCGCCCGGTCGATGCCGCGGGCCGCCTGGTCGAAACCCCCACGCCGACCGTCATCAACATGACGCCGTACACGAAGCTCGCGTCCGTCTTCGCGGACTCGGCAACCAACATCCCGGTCCTCTCCGATTTCCTCATCAACTTCTTCCGCGATTTCGACCTGTCCGGCATCGGCCTCGGCGGACTGACAGACCTCACCAGAACACTTCCGGGCGGTATCGCGCGGTCGTTCGCGGTCGACCGCAAGCTGATCCAGAGCGGCTACACCCAGGTCGTGGTCGATGTGCGCGGCACAGGGTTCTCGCAAGGTGAATGGCAGGTCTTCCAGGAGCGCGAGCAGACAGACACGGTCGAAGTCATCGACTGGGCAAGCCGGCAGCCGTGGTCCACCGGCGATATCGGGATGAACGGCATCTCGTACTCGGCGATCAATCAGGTACACGCGGCCGAGCACCGCCCACCGGCATTGAAAGCGATCTTTCCGGTCGAACCCGGCAGTGACCTGACTCGCGACGTGCTCGCGACGGGCGGCGCGATAGGCGTCGGCTTCATCCCGCCCTGGCTGCTCGGCGTCAACCTGCTCAAGTTGGTTCCGGATGTCCAGTCGATCGTCACAGGCAACTTCGACTGGCAATGGCTCGCCGACCGCGCGGCCAACCCCATGGTCTTCGTCCAAACGATCATCGAAGCGTTCACCGTGCAATCGGTCCCGGAGATACCCCCGGACCTCTATGCGGTTCTCGACGAAGGCAGCCCGCTACGCGAAGCCTGGCGCGGTGACCCGAGCCAGATCCGGATCCCGACGTTCGTCGTCGGGGGCTGGCACGACATCTTCACCTACTCCGAGCCCCGCATCTACAACGCAATCCCCCTGCCGCCCGGGCAGAAGCAGCTCGTCATGGGCGACACCTATCACGCAACGCCGGCAAGCGATTACGGCCGGCCCGGACAGCCGCCGCGCATCGACGTACTGCAGCGCGCGTGGTTCGACAAGTGGCTCAAGGGAATCGACAACGGTATCGATTCCTACGGTCCCGTGACTCTCTTCCAGCAGGGCGGAACCTGGACGACGACAAGCGCATTCCCGCGTCCGGGCATGGACTACCAGCGGCTGTACCTCAACGCAGCGCCCAGCGGAACGTCGATGTTCAGCGTGCACGACGGCAGTCTCACAACCCAGCCGGGCGGTCCTGCCCGCTTGACCGTCGGCCCCGGCGTGATGAGCCTCTGCTCGCGCGACAATTCTCAGATCACTGCCGGAATCGGGGTACTCGGTCTCGACTTCTGCGCGGAAGACGCTCGCGCACACGAACTCAACGGTCTGACATTCACGAGCGCACCGGTCGGCGTGCCGACCGAAATTTCCGGTCCAGTGAACCTGCATCTCAACACCGTGCTCGACGCGACCGACGGCTACTGGACCGCGACGCTGAACGACGTTGCACCCGACGGCAAGTCGACGGTCCTGACCTCGGGGCAGCTCACCGCATCGCTGCGCGCCGTCGACGATTCACGCGCGACGACGTCCGCGAACGGCGACTACACCGATCCGTACCCGAACCTCTCACTCGCCACGCGCCAGGCCTTGGTCCCCGGCGTGCCGACCGTCCTCGACGTCGGACTCACCGCAACAGACGCCGTACTCCAGCCGGGCCACCGACTCCGGGTCGACGTGTTCGCAAGCAACATCCCGCGCGGTCTCCCCCTGCGTCCGCTGCTCAACGAAAGTGGCTTGCGTCCGCAACATATCCAGCTCGATCCCAACGTGCCGAGCTTCGTCAACGTGCCGACCAATCGACCCTTCTGACTACTTGCCGCGCGCAGCCTTGGCGCGGCGCGCGGCCAGCTCTTCTTCCTCGAGCCGGTGCGCCTCGGCGAGGTCGGGCGCGCTGCCACCGAGGCGCGCCGGGACCCACGGTTCGCCGGCCGGGTGTGCGTAACCCTCCTGCGCACGAGCCAGCAGTAGCTCCATCGCCGAACGCATCGTCGCGGTCAGTTCATCACGCGAGCCGGTCGGCGGAATCGGTTCACCGATCCGAATATTCACCGGGAACCTGTGCCGACCCAGCCGGCGGGGGAATCCCTTCGTCCACACGCGATGGATACCCCAGATCGCGACCGGAATGATCGGCACGTCGCCGTCGAGAGCCATGCGCGCAGCGCCCGATTTGAACTCCTTGAGTTCGAAGCTCCGGCTTATCGTCGCTTCGGGATACACCACGACGATTTCCCCGTTGCGAAGCGCGTCGACTGCCAGCTTGTACGCCTCCGAGCCTGCTGATCGGTCCACCGGAATTGCCTTGCAATGTTTCATGAGAAACGCGACGATCCGGTTCTGCTGCAACTCGGCCTTCATCATGTAGCGGACGTTGCGTCCCCTGTTGCGGCCGATCAAGCCGACTTCGACGAAGTCGAGGTAGCCGGTGTGGTTGACGGCGAGCACCGCACCACCGGAGCGGGGGATGTTGTCTTGGCCGGCGATCACGATCCGAAGTCCCTGCGCAGCCAGCATGCCGCGCGCCAGCGCATTCAGAACGTCGTAGACAGGCTCCCGCCGCACAGCTGCCTCCTATGAGTCGCCTTGTTCCTTCTTGCGCGCCGCGACCCGAGCTTGCGCCTCGGCGTCGTCGAGCGCGGTTGCTTCCTCCAGTGTCGGCGCGCCGCCACCCAGGCGCTTGGGAACCCAATACTCGCCCGCGGGGTGCTCGTAGTTCTCCTGAATCTCCAGGAGCAGGTCCTGCATGGTCTTGCGGAGGAGGTTCGTCAGTTCGACCGCGGGCTCGAATGGCTGAATTGGATCGCCCACGATGATCGAGATCGGAGTGTTGGTCCGGCCCATGCGCTTGGGGAATCCCTTGGTCCAGACGCGCTGTGCGCCCCAGATCACGATCGGCACGATGGGAACATCGGCTTCGATCGCCATCCGCGCGGCGCCGGATTTGAACTCCTTGATCTCGAAGCTGCGGCTGATCGTCGCTTCCGGATACACGCCGACCAGTTCGCCGCGGCGCAGCGAGTCCACCGCCGACTTGTAGGACTCCGCACCGGCTACACGGTCGACCGGGATATGCCGCAGCGTGCGCATGATCGGCCCGGAGATCTTGTTGTCGAAGACTTCCTTCTTCGCCATGAAGCGGATGTACCGCTTGGGCGTGCGCACGGGCAGCCCGGCGTACGTGAAATCCATGTATCCGGTGTGGTTGACGGCAATTACCGCGCCACCCTCGGCGGGAACTTTCTCGTCGCCCTTGACTGTGAACTTCAGGCCCTGGACGGCGAACACCGTTCGCGCGATACCGATGATGGTCTTATAGACGGGTTCCACAGTCGGCTAGCGTAGTCGGTGCGTGTTTGCCGGGCACACTTAGTGTTACTGGTCGTCAACAGGAAGGTGCTGCAAGCGTGTACCGACACCGGAGAGCGCTCCTTGCCTGCCTGACCGGCGCCGCATCGGTCCTGACCTTGGCATCCTGCCTTCCCGACGATGGTCAGTCGGGGATTCCGACCCAGGCGCCGACGACCCGATCCGCCACGGCATCACCGCCTCCCGCCCAGTCGCAAAGCCCGGCTGCGACGCCAGCACCCCAGGTTCCGATCGGCGTGGTGCCGTCCAACCCGGCCGCAGCGCCCGCCCTCCAACCTTGGGCCGCCGACCTCGTCACCGGGGACCTCGAGGTCCTGACTCGCAAGTGCTGGACCGTTCCGCCGCTCGAGATCCCGACCATGTACGGCGACAAGGATTCGGTTCTGGCGGCGCTCGCCGAGCCGGGCGTGGACGGTCAGTACGCGGTCACGTGGACGGGTGCGGGTGTGACCGTCGCTGTGAAACGCAGCGAGATCGCATCTGGCTACGCCTGCCCCCGGGTCTACGCGACAGGGTCGAACGGCGACTTCACTCCCGCAGACGCGCGGCACGTCGTACGCCGCTATCTGTCGCGGTTGGTCGGCACACCGCTGAGCCCCGACGACGTCGAGGGCGCGTACCCACTCGTCTGTTCCGCAGCTCAGACCTGGGATCCCGAGGGCACGGGCAACCCGATCGCACCCCCGTTCGCGACGAACTCCAACCTCTTGACCGGCACGAAGGCGTTCGCCGGCGACGACATCGAGTCGACTCCGCTACAGCTCGACTACCTCTCTGTCACCGTGCCGATCACGAACGCCGCAGGCGTCACTGCCACGAAAGACTTCACCCTGCGCATCGGCTCCGAGGGTTACTGCATCGGCGACATGAGCGCATAGGTCCCCTGCCTCTCCGAGGTTTCGTGTGTCGCGCTGAATCGACCGCGCGCAGTCCGTACGATCCACTGATGCGGACGATGAAAGTTCTTGCGGTAGCGGCTGTCCTACTGCTCGCAGGGTGCAGCAGCGGCAAGGACGACGTGAGCGGAAATTCGCAGGACGACAGCTCCGCAGACAAACCGACGGCGTCGGATGTTCAGATCAACGGCGACGCGTCGGACCCGGTCAACGACATCGTGGTGAGCGCGATCTCCGACCTGCAGGACTGGTGGGATACCGAATACCCCGCCCTGTACGGCAGCCCGTACGAACCGGTGACCGGCGGTTTCTATGCCGTGACACCGTCGTCGGGCGACCTTCCGCCGTGTGCGACTTCGGCTCAGGACATCTCCGGCAACGCTTTCTACTGCCCGAACAAGGATGTCGTCGCATGGGACGTCGAAGGACTGCTCCCGAGTCTTCGAGAACGGTTCGGCGACTTCGTCATCCCGGTCGTGCTCGCGCACGAATGGGGCCACGCCGTCCAGGCTCGAGCCCAGTTCGAGGGGATCACCGTCACGCGGGAGATCCAGGCCGACTGCTTTGCGGGAGCCTGGGCCGCACACGCGGTCGAGGACAAGGTCTTCGACGTCAGCGAGGCCGATCTCGACGATGCCCTGGCCGGCATTCTCGAGTTGCGTGACGTACCGGGTACCTCTGCTGACGACCCCTCTGCACACGGCAGCGGTTTCGACCGCGTCTCCTCGTTCCAGACCGGTTACGACAACGGCGTGGAGGCATGCAAGGACTACAGCGACGGGTCCCCCGCCGTGATCGAGCTGCCGTTCACCGACTCTCTCGACGCCGAGCGTGGCGGCGACGCCCCGTACGACCAAATCATCAACGGCGTGCCGTACGACCTCGAGGACTACTGGTCGAAGGTGTTCCCCGAGCTGACCGGGAAGCCGTGGACGCCCTTGCGCGGAATCGAGGCGTTCGACCCCGATCGCGCGCCGAAGTGCGGCGACGAGTCGACCGCCGACTACGTGCTGTTCTACTGCGTGCCCGACGACTACATCGGATTCGACAACGTCGACGCCATGCCCGGCTTCTACCGCCAGGGCGGCGATTTCGCCGTTGCAACGTTGCTCGCAACCCAGTACGGACTCGCAGCTCTGTCGCGAGCGGGTGACACATCGGAGGAACAGATCGCCTCGCTTCGCGCGGACTGCTTCGCCGGAAGTTGGACGGCGAGCGTCGTCCTGCGCAACAGGGCCGAGTCGAGCACGTACACCATCTCTCCAGGCGATCTCGACGAAGCGATCAAGGCGCTGCTGATCTTCCGGGCCGCAGGTGACGCGGACCGCCAGGGCGCAGGATTCACGCGAGTCGAGGCGTACCGCGACGGCGTCATCAACGGTGTCGATGCGTGCGTGCGGGAGCAGTAGGCAGCTAGGTCTGCTGGAAGGCCAGGTGCTTTCGCGCGCGCAGGTTGAGCAGTAAGCGTTTGGCTGCAACGCAACTCGGGCGTTCGACCAGTCGGTAGAAGATCCAGCCCGCGGCTACGGAACTCGCGATGAGAACAGCTGCAAGGGCGGCGTTTGCGGCCAGCCCCAGATCGGCGCCGAGCACTTTGGTGAATACGCGGTACCCGACATGAATGACGATGATGTGGACGAGGTACAGCGAGTACGAGAATTCGCCGACGAGAAGAATCCAGCCGACGGGTCCACGGTCGGCGAATGCCGGTGCGACACAGCCGTATACCAAGCAGAGTGCCGGAATGCCGAACAAGCCGATCCGAACGTAGTACGAACTGAGGTCGGCCGCGTGGACGAACTGGAACAGCAACGCCAGGCCCACGTACCCGCACACCCCGGCCGTCAACGCCGCGACCGACCAGCGGACCGACTGGATGCCCTTCGTCATGAACAGCAGGCCCACGAGCGCACCGCCGATGAATTCGAGATTGAACGGGTGCAGTGGCAGCGTGTCCAGCCCGAAAGTGGTGTAGCTGAGCAGGATTCCGTTCGCGACGATTGCAAGCGCCCACGCTAGAAGCGCCGGACCGAGGTACTTGCGAGCAACGAAGAGGATCAGGAGGAAGAAGATTCCGTAGAACATCATCTCGTACACGAGCGTCCAGGCCACCGGCACGAGCGGCAACAGGTTGCTCGGTAACAGCAAGTACGACGCGACCACGTCGACTCCGCCGTGTTCGGCATTCACGCCACCCGGGTTGTACAGGTAATACGCGAGCACGACGGTGGTCAGAATCCAGTACGGCGGCAGTATTCGGCTGAGTCGATAGGCCGCGAACCTGCTCGGTTCGCTGGGATTGTCGAATTCCCTGTACGTACTGATCACCATGACGAAGCCGCTGATGACGAAGAACAGGTCGACACCGGCCATGCCGACGCTCATACCGACGTAGTAGACGCTGCCGGCCGCGTAGTCGACGCTGAGGAAACAGGCGTGGTAGACGACCACCCCGAGTGCCGCGATGCCACGCATGAACTGAATTCCCGCAACGTTCGGCATGGCCACCTTCGCGCCTAGGTTCAATCCCGGGGATCTTAACAGGACCACCGACGCCGACAGGACCCGTTTTGGGGGCGATCGATTCTGGTAGTCAGCGCCCACCGCCTACGCTGGTACCCGCGGAATACTCAGGAGGTTAGGCACTGTGCAGGTCACCAGCGTCGGGCACGCGGGATTTCATATCCAGACGGAAGCGGGGTCGATCCTCTGTGACCCCTGGGTGAATCCTGCCTACTTCGCGTCTTGGTTCCCGTTTCCGGACAACTCCCAGCTCGATTGGGACACCCTCGGCAACTGCGATTACCTCTACGTCAGCCACCTGCACAAAGACCACTTCGATCCCGTCAATCTCGCCAAGCATGTCAACAAGGATGCGACGGTTCTGCTGCCGGACTACCCGGTGCCAGACCTGAAGCGTGAGCTCGAGGCGCTGGGCTTCACCAAGTTCTTCGAGACCGAAGACTCCGTGAAGCACACGGTCGGTGGTCTGGACATCATGATCATCGCGCTACGCGCACCCGCCGACGGACCCATCGGTGACTCGGGTCTCGTCGTCTCCGACGGCGAGACGACGTGCTTCAACATGAACGACGCTCGCCCGGTCGACATGGACGTGCTCCACGACCAGTTCGGCAAGATCGACATTCATCTCCTGCAGTACTCGGGCGCGATCTGGTACCCGATGGTCTACGACATCCCCAAGCGCACCAAGGCCAACTTCGGCAAGCAGAAGCGCCAGCGCGGGATGGACAGGTGCCGCAGCTACATCGAGCAGGTCGACGCGACGTGGGTGGTGCCGTCCGCCGGTCCGCCGGTGTTCCTCGATCCCGCGCTGCGCTACCTCAACGACGATCACGGCGACGAGGGCAACATCTTCCCGGATCAGATCGTGTTCCTCGAGCAGATGCGGATCCACGGCAACGATCGCGGCGTCATGATGATCCCCGGCTCGACGGCCGATCTGAAGGGCGCCGAGCTGACGCTCACGCATCCGGTCGATCCGATGACGATCTTCGACAACAAGGCTGCCTACATCGAGGACATGGCGCAGCGGATGGAGCCGGTCCTCGCAGCAGAGAAAGCCTCGTGGGCACCCGCCGGAGGCGAACCGCTACTCGAACCCTTGAAGGCGTTCTTCGAGCCGTTGATGGCGCAGAGCGATCTGATCTGTGACGGCATCGGCTATCCGGTCGGGCTGGTCATGGGCGAGGAGACCGTCGTACTCGACTTTCCGGCTCGGACCGTCCGCGCGAAGGCCGAAGGCGACGGAAAATACCGCTACGGATTCCGCATCGCGCCCGAGCTCGTCCGAACCGTGTTGCGCGACAACGAACCCGACTGGGTCAACAGCATCTTCCTGTCGACTCGTTTCGAGGCCTGGCGCATCGGCGGCTACAACGAGTTCTTGTACACGTTCTTCAAGTGCCTCACCGACGAGCGGATCGCGTACGCCGACGGCTGGTTCTCCGAGTCGCATGACGACTCCGCATCAGCCGAGCTTGCCGGTTGGGAGGTCCAGCGGCGTTGCCCGCACCTGAAGGCGGACCTCTCCAAGTTCGGTGTGGTCGAAGGCGAGAAGCTGACGTGCAACCTGCACGGTTGGCAGTGGGACCTGCCTACGGGACGCTGCCTGACGTCGAAAGGTCACGAACTCCGGTCGCGCAAGCTCGGCTAATAGGCCCCGAAGTCCTCGACGACCCAGAGCTTGCCGCCGGCGTTCACGACGCCGATGCCGATTCGATTGAACTGGGCATTGAGCATGTTGGCGGCATGCACCGGGGAGTTCCGGAGAAAGTTGTCGATGGCAGCGATATCGCCGCCCCACCCGACGTTCTCGCCGATGGCCCGCCAGCCGGGCGGAACGACCTGCGACAGTGCCGGGTTATGACTGCCGGCGCCGTTGCGCGCCATTGTTTCTGCCCAAGATTGCGCGACCGCGCTGAGCCCCGGATCGAGTGCGAGGTCGGGTACGCCGCCGCCGGCCCTGAACTCGTTGATGCGGGCGATGAGATCTGCCTCGGGCGTCAGGGCGGCCGACACGGTCGGCGTGCTTGCCCACATCAGGCCACTGATCAAGATAGAGACCAGCAGTGCTGCCGATCGCTTCATTTTTCGCTCCATTCATCCACGGTCGGCAAAGCCCCGCGGATGCCGAAAAAAAATCGTATCCGAACCAGAAGCCGTTCCGTGACCAAACGGCGATCTTGATCTGGGGGAAATCCGGAGTTTCCGGCGTGTCACCGCATCGGCACCACCGAAACGAACATCGTCAGCGCTATAGTGCCGACCACCGCGAGCTGGGGAGCCGTCGCGCTCAGCCAATCGTTCATGCGCCGCCCGAATGCCTGCTGCCGGCGACCACCCCGTGTGTTCAACTCGTCCATCAGCTGCTCTTTCGTACTCCGTGCGCTGCCAGTTCACAGACGCTCCGGATCCCTGTACCCCGTCGCGTCGCGCAGCAAACCGCGAGTTACTTCGGCGTACCGATCGGACGCCGTGACACGCTTGCTATCGCGACGGCGACCAACGTCAGCACCGAACCGGCAAGGACGGTCGCAGACAGCCCGGCGCCCGCTGGCGCCAGGAGGTCGAGGGCAACGGCGCCGAGCAATTGCCCTGCGATTGCGCCGAGGCCGAGCAGCAGAACGCCGATCCACCGAACCACCACGGCTGCGGCGGCGATGTGCGCAACTCCCAGCGCACCACCGACATAGAGCCACGGCTCGGTCGGGAGGTCGTCCGGGAAATCGGCGACGAGGCCCTTGCCGACAAGAATCGCGAGCAATGCCGCGGTGCCGACGACGAAATTGACCCACGTCGCCATCATCGGTCCACTCGCTGCCGCAACCCGGCCGTTCACGGCCTGCTGCCACGCCAGCCCGACGCCTGCGACCGCAGGCAGAATCGCCCAGCCGATCGCCGACCACCCCGCGTCGAACCGGCCCGAGCTCGCGATCGCAACCGCGACGAGGGCAAGTACGGCCCCGAAGATTCTGTTCGACGTCACCGGGCTGGGCGCACCTGGGCCGATTCCGGCGCGGTCGACCCACAGGCTGCTGAGCAACTGCCCGCCGACCACTGCGACCGTGAAGACTGCGACGCCGATCAAAGCGATCGTGATTCCCTGACAGGCAACGTAGAAGGCGCCGCACAACCCACCGAGACACTGCCAGGGCGCGAGCGTTCGTGTCCGCAGTGCGACGCGGACTGCGGAGAGTTGGGCTCGCATACGCGCGCTGGCGGCAAGTCCGATGCTGAGCAGTACAAGCCCCAGTCCGAAGCTGAGCGCCGCTGCCGCGACACCGTCGTCGAGCGCATGCCCAAGGGCACCGTTGATGCGCGCCTGACCGGAAACCGACATCCCGACCGCGATAGCGGCGAGCACTCCGATTCGGTGCCGACGCTGCGCAATCACTCCAGAGACTGTGCCATGTCGACGAGTTTTCGAGTTAGCCGCAGACGCGCGATCATGACCGCACGGGCGGCGTCGTCGACGGGTTGCTCGAGCATTTCGGTGGGAATCGCGCACAGCGCGGACCGCGCAACCAGCGATCCGGCGAATCCGTATCGCACATCGGCGACATCGTGGTCGTATCCCTGCGCTGTCAGACCTGCGCAGTACGCGGGCAGGATCGCCGCTTCGATGCCCGCCAGGGCTTCCGGGTCGAGTTCACCGGCGTGCGCCAAGCCAACCAGAAGTTGCCCGAGGTCGAACCCGATCGCGAGGGGCGTGCCGAAGCCCCAGTCGATCACGATCCGCTCGGAAGAGTCGGCCGCAGGAATCAGCAGGTTCTGCGGGCTCGCGTCACCGTGCGCGTAGGTCTGCGGTAGTTCCTCGAGCCGATCCAGAATCTTCGGGATGCGGTCGGCAACTGCGAGCATGTCGTTGCGGAGGTCCCGATCGTCGACGTACTCGACCGCCTCCGCCAGCAACGGCGACCGCCAGATTTGGTCGTCACGGATTTCGGAAACGGCGCCGTGCAGCACCCGGCCCTCCGTGTAATAGCGAAGCGCCCCTTGATATTCGGAACTTCGGCAGATCAGCGGCAACCGATCGTTGACCGGATTGCCGACGCGGCGCCGGGCAGCGAGCTCGCCGAGGAGAAATGCTGTTCGCTCGAAATCTGCGATTACCCAAGGCTGCTGGGACGTTTCGACGAATTCCCACCACAGGACTACGTAGTCGTCTGCGACGCGCCGAACGTGGTGCAGCGTGGGCATCCGCATTCCGGCCGGCAGTACGTCGGCAATACCGGCGTCGTACATGTCGAGCTCGAACCGCCACGGCAGATAGTCCATAAATTCCTCGCGCAGGTGCTCGGGAATCCGGTCCGCGAAAGGCCACAGTCGCGGATTGCGCAGCAGTTTGACGAAGAAGCTGTACTCGCCGGAATCGTGCGCGACGTCGACGCGCCAGAGTCCAGCCGTCGGGATCGAACCCCACTGATACGGAAAGGACTGCGTGCGCACAGACCGCACAGCGACGGTGCGTCCCACGGCGGTCGACACGACGCGGGTCAACTCGTCCGGCTCGAGTGCTGCAATCGAAAACAAGTCGGCACTCATCGCACCATCCTTCTCCACAGAAAGGTCAGGTTACCTTCCCTTTCGAGAATAGTAAGGTAACCTGATAAATATGCGCAAGGCCTCCGAGTTCCTACCCGATCACATGTTCGCGCTGGTCGAAGGAGTGCGACGGCGCCTGCGCCGGGACCTCTCCGCCCTTTCGGCGGCACCGCAGCCACGGGGCAGCCACGTCCGCCTGTTGCAATTGATCCCCGAGGAAGGCATTCGGATCACCGACTTCGCGGCGCTCTCCGGCATGACCAAACAATCCCTCGGCGAGTTCGTCGATGCGATGGAAACCGAGGGGATGGTGACGAGTCGGCGTTTGGCGACGGACCGGCGGGTTCGGCTCGTCGTCCGAACGCCGTTGGGCCACAACCTCGTCGAGGCCGCCGACCGCCAGATCGCGGCGGTCGAGCACGCGTGGCGTGCCGAGGTCGGGCCGCAGCGCTACGACACCATGAAGGAAGTGCTGCGCGAAATCGGCGCCGGGACATTCGACCCCGTCTAACGCACCGCCTCCGGCGACGCCGTCCAGGTATCGCACTCCTGCAACACGTTTCGCGTCACACCCGTCATGAACCAGGTGCCGAAGTTCTGCGGCGTGCCATGATCGGGATCGGCACCGGCCGAATCTCCCCGCAGGAAATTGTCCTGCCGAGCGAGTTCGATACTCGGCGGGTCGAACGCCGCGCCCATGAACATTCCCGACAAACATTGCGCCTGCAACTCGACTCGACGCGCCAGCTCCAACCCCGCCGCGGAGCGGCGGCCGGCGGCAGTGATCCGCGTCGTCGACTCCGCGAGCGTCCCCGCCAAATGTTGCAGGTGATGACCGTATTCGTGGGCGAGCATGCTGACCGCTGCCGCCGGGATGCTCGCGGGACCCGCGCTCGTACCGAGATAGCTTTCCGGCACGAGGAAGATCGTGCCGTCGCAGTAGAAGCTGTTGCGCTCGGGTGGACGGCCACAGTCCATCGTCGTGACATCGCCGGTCAGCTCGACCTGCGCGGGTTCGAACGGGACGTGCAATCCGGTCAGGACGGGCTGCCACGCATTGTTGAGGCAACCCAGCGCGACGAGCACGAACACCTTCACGTAGTTCGGATTGTCCGACCACGCCGGCAGTTGGCAATCCTGTCGAGTCACCGTGCCGGCCGACAGCAGCGGATCTTCCATCGGCGCGGGATTCGCCTGTGCCGGCGCGGCGGTTCCGGGCAGTTGCACCGCGGGCACGGTGTCCGTCAGTGGTGTCTGCTGACCGGTCGGCGTCTGGTCACCGACGGAATCGGTGGAGAGCCGCGCAATCGTGATCAAACCCGCGAGCGCGATAACCGCCAGCAGCGCACCCGTCAGCACAACCGATGGCCTGTGGTCGATTTTCTTCAAAGCCCGTCAAACCTCTGTTGGATCGAACCGCTCGGTGCAGCAACGCCGACAGCCTAAGGGACGCTATCGACGCGCGTCGACAGGTTCCGTGCGCACGGCGGGGAGCCACCTCGGCACAACCAACGCGGCAAGCACGACCGGAACACCGCACAGGGCGACCAACGGTGCGACCGACAGCCACACCGAACCGAGCGCGAAGAAGCCGAAGATCGCCAGGCCGACCACCTCGGACATGAGGCCCGATGCCGACGTCACCGTCGCGCGGGCCGGACCGTCGATCGCGTCCTGCAGACGTGCGTCGCTCACGACGATCGCGTTGCTGATGATGCCGTAGCCGACGCCGATTGCCGCGAAACCCGCAATACCTGCCCAACCGGACCCGCCGATCGACGCACCGATCGCGAGGGCCGCACCCGACACGACCAGCGCCCACGCCATCGTGCGAGCACTCATCGAGGCGGTCCGGCCCGCAATCGCCGAACCCACGAGCGAACCTGCAACCGTCAAACCGATAAGGATCGGGATGAATCCGGTTTCCGCGCCGTTCTCCTCCGCCAGCAGCCCGAAGTACTCGTCGAACGCAGTGAAGCCGAACAGCACCGAACTCAGCAGCACGCCGCGACGGACCGTCTTGTGCCGCAGGGCTTCCGAGATTCCCGTCCGCAGCATCCGAAGATAGGTTGTGACGCCGCTCGGCACATCCTCGACGTCCTCGAGGTCTTCCTCGTCATCGATATCCGCAACCGCCGCGACTGATGCCGCCTTCGGTGCCGCGGGCAGGGAGATCGCGAGCAGCGCCTGCACAATCGCGACGCCGACGCTCACCCAGCCGACCAGAACGTATCCGCCCCATGCATACAGCGGCGCCGCAGACAGAATGCCGAGTAGCGCGCCCAACTCGGAAGCAGAGGTGGCGAAACCGATGATGCGCGGATATTCGCGGGCCGCGGACCGAGCCGCGAGTTCGTCGTAAACCAACGCCTGGAACGTCCCCGACTGCAACGAGCCGCCGATGCCCCACAGCACGAAGCCGAGCGCGAATCCTTCGTAGGAGGGAAACACCGTCCACGTCGCGAAGCCCAATGCAATCAGCACCGGGCCGAGAATCAACAGCTTGCGCCGCGACACCGTGTCGGCCCACGCGCCCGACGGGACCTCGAAGACGAACGCGGTCACCGACCAGAAGAAGAGCAGCGACGAGATCTCGGCCGTGTTCAGCCCATGATCGGCGAACAGCAAGGCGTACAACGCGTATAGCGGCATGAGGTCGCCAACACCTGAATAGGCGATGGCGCGAAGGGCAAGCGACCGATTAGTGGACTGTCAAGTCTCTCCGGCTGAGAAGCGCATGCCACCAACTCTTCCAACTCGCCCGTTCATCCGTCAAGGGAATTACCCGGCGCGCCCGCTTTGGGTGGAATAGTAGGAACGCGCATGCGCGACCGCACGACCGACTGGCTAGCCGAGGAGCAAAACGGGTGCCGAAACTCCGGACCGAACAAGATGGCCGCGTTCTCACAGTCACAATCGACAACCCGCCCCACAACTTCCTCACCACCGACATCATGGACGAGTGGCACGACGTGCTCGTTTCGGTGCAAGACGACAGAACTGTCGGCGCGATCGTGCTCACCAGCGCACTCGACGGCATCTTCATCTCGCACTTCGACGTCAGCGAATTGGTCGGCAGCACAGACGGACTCGCCGGAATCGCCTTCCCGCAAGCGCTCGCCAGCGGCACGCTGCGTGTGCAGAGCGCACTCGAGGCCGTACCCGGTGCGCGGGCTGCGCTCGGAAAAACGCCGATCAGCGGAGTGTCCGGGCTGCTGCGCTTCCACGAAACCTGCGCGCTCATGCAGCGGATGGACAAGGTGCTCATCGCGGCGATCAACGGCCGCTCGCTCGGCGGCGGTTCCGAGCTCGCGCTCGCGTGTGACATCCGGATCATGGCCGACGGACCGTTCCAGATCGGGCAGCCCGAGATCCTGATCGGGATCATCCCGGGCGGCGGCGGCACCCAGCGACTCCCGCGCGCCGTCGGCGCCGCGCGCGCACTCGAATTGATGCTCGACGGCACCGCGCTCTCACCGGCCGACGCGCTGCACATGGGTTATGTGAATCATGTTGTGCCCGTTGCCGAGTTCGACGGCTTCGTCACCGAAACCGCACACCGCCTTTCGCGCCGCTCAGCTGCCGCGGTCGCGGCCGTCAAACGGTCCGTCAACGGCGACCCCGCGCTGGCGAAGGGCCTACATGCCGAACGGTCGGCGTTCCTGTCGACGCTGTCCACCAAGTCGGCCCGCGAGGCGATGCGCGCCTACCTAGACCACCTCGACCGACTCGAAGCCGACGGCCGGGAGTTCAGCGTCGAGACGCTGGAGCCCTGGATCGAGGGCACGGCGTTCGACTTCTCGGACGAACCGAAGACCTAAACGCGCAGCACGTCGGTGCCGACGAACGGCACGAGCGCTGCCGGCACGCGCACTGACCCGTCGGCCTGCTGATGGTTCTCCAGGATCGCGACGATCCAGCGGGTCGTGGCCAAAGTGCCGTTCAGTGTGGCGGCGATCTGCGGCTTGCCGTTCTCGTCGCGGTACCGGACCGACAAACGCCGTGCCTGGAACGTCGTGCAGTTCGACGTCGAGGTCAGCTCCCGATAGGTCTGCTGCGTGGGAACCCATGCCTCGCAATCGAACTTGCGCGCGGCGGAGGAGCCGAGATCGCCTGCGGCGACATCGATCACGCGGTACGGCACCTCGATCGCTGCGAGCATCTCGCGTTCCCAGCCGAGCAGGCGCTGATGCTCGGCGTCGGCATCCTCCGGCTTGCAGTAGCTGAACATCTCGACCTTGTCGAACTGGTGGACGCGGATGATGCCACGCGTGTCCTTGCCATAGCTGCCGGCCTCGCGGCGGAAGCAGGACGACCAGCCCGCGTAGCGCTTCGGCCCCGCGGTGAGGTCGATGATCTCGCCCGAATGGTAGCCCGCAAGGGGAACTTCCGAGGTGCCGACAAGATAGAGGTCGTCGTCTTCGAGGTGGTAGATCTCGTCGGAATGGGCGCCGAGGAAGCCTGTACCGGCCATGATCTCCGGCCGCACCAAGACCGGCGGGATCATCATCTGGAAGCCGTTGGCAACCGCGCGCTGCGCCGCCAGCTGCAACAGCCCGAGCTGGAGCAACGCGCCGTAGCCGGTCATGAAATAGAACCGCGCGCCCGAGACCTTGGCACCGCGCTCCATATCGATGAGGTTCAGGGCCTCGCTCAGCGCCAGGTGGTCCTTCGGCTCGAAATCGAACGACGGAACGTCGCCGACCGTCTCGAGCACGACGAAGTCGGCTTCGCCACCCGCGGGGGCACCGTCCTGGACCACATTCGAAATCGCGCGGTGCGCGCCGTCCATCGCGGTGTCGGCCGCAGTCTGCACCGCCTCGGCTTCCTTGACTTTGGCCGCGAGTTCCTGGGCACCCGCGAGCAGCACAGGCCGTTCTTCCGGGCTCGCCTTGCCGACCGATTTGCCGAGCACTTTCTGCTCCGCGCGCAGGTTGTCGGCGGTCGCGACTGCACTGCGCCGCGCGGCATCGGCCTCGAGCAATGCGTCTACCAGCGCCGGGTCTTCACCCCGCATGCGCTGGGAAGTCCGGACCGCATCAGGGTTTTCGCGCAGAAACTTGAGGTCGATCACGTGACAAACCCTACTTCGACGCCCTTACCGGAGCCGACGGAGTACCCGGACTCGAGCACCGCGAGCAGGATTGACCGTCACGCCGTGCATTTTGGTTCCTTCGTCCTCGCGGCGGTCCGCGACGAGGTCGACGTGCTGCAGCACGGTCCGGACAACGGTCTCCATCTCGGTCTGCGCGAACGCCGCGCCCAGGCAACGCCGTGTGCCACCGCCGAACGGCAGCCAAGCGTGGTTGGGCGGAGGCGTCGATTCGAGCCACCGCTGCGGCCGGAAGTCTGCGACATCGGCACCCCAGATTCTCGGATCCGAATGGACCGCACCGATCGAAGGCAGAAGCAGCAGACCCGCGGGCAGGTGGTAGCCGGCGAGGTCGACGGGTTGGGTGAGCCGCCGTGCGATATTGAAGATCACCGGCCGAACGCGAAGTGATTCCTTCACGACAGCGGTCAGGTACGGGTCTGCCGGATCGTCGAGTCCGTCGCGCGTGCGAGCGAGCGCCGCCGGATGGCGAAGTAGCCGCTCGAACGTCCACGCCAGCCCGACCGCCGTCGTTTCGTGTCCCGCGACCAGCAAGGTGACCAGCTCGTCACGGACGAGGTTCGAATCTGGATCGCCCGCGAGCAACATCGACAACACGTCCGGCCGCTCCCCGCGGTTCGGATCCCGCCGCCGACGTTCGATCTCGGCGTAGATGAGTGCGTCGGCGCGGTCCAGATCGCGAACCGCGCGGCGCCACGGCCCGAACCGGTCGAGGTCCGGCCACAACCACATCGCCAGCTGATGCAGCGGAAACGCGAGCACGGTGCGCAGCGCCTGGCCGAGTTCTGCCGCGCGACCGGCATCGTCGACGCCGAGGACAACTCGCACGATGATGTCGAGCGTGAGCTGATGGGTTCGCTCCAACAGCGGGAACTCGCGATCCAACGGCCACCCGGCGACCTCCCGTTCGGCTGCCTCGGCCATCAGCGATGCGACCGCGGCGATGCGCTCGCCGTGGAACGGCGGCATCATGCGGCGGCGCTCGGCTTTGTGATCGGGCGCATCCAGGGTGAGAACAGACCGCGCACCGACCAAAGGCTTCGGCAGCGCATTGCCTTCGCCTGCATGGAAGACATCGGGATCACCGCGAAAGATCTCCCGAATGTGGTCTGGGTTGCGCAGGACGATCACGCAGCCGGCGGGCGCCACCCGCAGCGTGAACGTGTCGCCGTAGCGTTCGTGCAGCCCGGGCAGGTACTTTTCCCTGGCTGACCAGTACCGGAACGTCTGCAGCGGGAGCGGTGTGCGCGGGCCCGGGGGCAACCCGGCCGTCGACGACGGAACCCGAACGCGGTCCTGAGATCGCCAGCTGCGGATGCGCTCACGTGCGCTCGGACCGCTGGTCGTCCCTATCGCGCGCACATCCGTCACTGTTGCCCCCGTCACTCTCGATACCACCGTTATACGTGGGGCCGCACACGTCCGTCACCCATGTGTTGTAAAAGTCCGCTCCACATGGCGGCAGAGACCGGGCATGATGGGAGCCGATGCGCACCAACGACACACCCGACGAGCCCAAACCAGAGACCCCCACCGTCCTCGGTCGCTTCCTGGGCGCGCGGTTCTACCACAAGTCACCACAGTCGAAGCCTGCCGACGAGCCCGTCGAGGTCGTCGACGACAAGACGCCCGACGAGCCGGTTCCCGTCCCCGAGCCGACACCGGCGGAGGAGCCCGCGGTCATCCCGGATCCCCCGGTCAGCCTCGAAAAGGACGCGAAACCGGCAGCCGGACCGACGGCCGCCAAGCGCCACATGTCTGCGGCAACGACACGGCGAGTGCTCGCCGCGGTCGCCATCGGTGCGATCGTCGCGGCCATCGCCACCATCTTCATCGCGGGCGGCTTCAAGAAGGACAACGACCTCGCGGTGACTCCGCCGGGCGAAAGTGCGGGCCGCGCGGAGGGCCAGACCTTCCTCGGCGCGAGCAGCGGCTCGTGCTTCACGTGGACCAACGACGGCGCCGACATCGGTGAGATCGACTGCGCCGAGCCGCACAAGTTCGAGGTCGCGGCAGTCATCGACCTCAGTCAGTACCCCGGCACCGAGTTCGCTCCCGGCTCGACGTATCCCGACGTGCTGCGGTTCACCGAACTGCAGCAGGAGCACTGTGACGGTGCGGTCAACGACTACATGCGCATGAAGTTCGACCCGAACGGCAAGTACGAGGTCGGGTCGATCAACCCGGGCCAGGACGGCTGGAATGCCGGCGAACGCACACTGCTCTGCGGTATCAAGTTGGTCAAGCCGAGCGGCGTGTTCATGCCGATGGGCGGGCCGGTTCTCGGGCAGGACCAATCGAAGATCTGGGACACCGGGACGTGCTTCGGAATCAGTCAGAGCCAGGCGACCGACATGGTCGATTGCAAGCAACCGCACGCCTTCGAGGTCGCCGGCTTTGTCGATCTCAGCACGCAGTTCCCCGGCGGCCCGCCGTCGGAAGAGGATCAGCAGAAGTTCCTCAACGAAGCCTGCGGCAAGGTCGTCGACGACTACCTCGGCTCACCGGATGCACTGCGCAACAAGACGCTGACCGCGTTCGCGGGCGAACCGCTCAACGCGATGAGCTGGCTGTCCGGCAGCCGCAAGGTCAATTGCCACGTCGGTAAGAGCAACGCCGACGGGTTTGCACCGATCGTCGGCAGCGCCAAGGGCGACATCCTGATCGACGGTCAGGCGCCTGTTCCCCCGCCGCCGGAGCCGGAGGGTCGCGCACTGCCGACACCGCTACCGGGCGCCGCACCGCTCCCGCAGCCCCCGGGCTAGTCGCGCAGATGCCGGTTTCGATGGACGCCGACCGATTCGAAGAATTGGTCGGCGAAGCACTCGACCTCATTCCGCGCGAGCTGGCTGCGGCGATCGACAACGTCGTCGTCCTGGTCGAGGCGCAGAACGAGGAGGAACCCGACCTCCTCGGGCTCTATCACGGCATCGCGCTGACCGAGCGGGACAGCAACTACGGCGGTTCACTGCCGGACACGGTCACGATCTACCGCGACACGATCCTCTCGATCTGTTCGACCGAGGCCGAAGTAATACACGAGGTCGCAGTCACGGTCATACATGAGATAGCTCACTATTTCGGCATAGACGAGGATCGCTTACACCGATTGGGTTGGGGCTAGTCTGTCCGCGGGGGATTTCTGGCGGGGGATTTTCTTGGCGTTCTACGGAACCGATTCGGCAACCGTGACGTCCAACCGATCGAGGGGGAATTCTCGGTGGTTCCGCCATAGCGGGTCGATGCCGCCGTAGGGCATCGATCTAAGAAGCGCTGTTCGGGAAGGGGCCTGATAGCCATGATCGTTGCCGTCGTTCCAGAAGTCGTTCTCGCCGCCGCGGCGGAACTGGATGCCTTGGCAGCTCGCCTCGAGGCAACCGCCGGACTCAGTGGTCCGCTGACCCATGTCGCGCCCGCCGGCACCGAAGAAGTCTCGGTGCTCTCCGCGTCCTACTTCAACCGCGCTGCCGCAACTCACGACACGGCGATCGCGAAGACGATTGCCGAGTTGCATTTCGCCGCGAACACGCTGCGCATGAACGTCGCGGGCTATGTCGGACAGGACCTGACGAACGCGGTGTCGGTCGCCGCGAGCGGCGTCTGACCAGGCTCTCGCCACCACATTCATCGAAATCGAGGGGACTTCGATCATGACTCTTGGCATCACTGGCGTCGTCTGGCTGCCACGTACCGCAACCGTGAACTCCACAACTCTGTGGGCAGGGGCCGGGCCGGTTCCGCTGTCCGCGGCGGCACCTGCGTGGACGCAGATCTCCGCCGCCTACGCCGACGCCTCGCTCACGCTCACTCGCGTGATGGCCGAACTGGCGGTGGGTTGGCAGGGCGTGACCGCCGCAGCCGCTCTCACCCGATTCGGGCAGTTCAAAGTCTGGGCCGACCAGGCAGCCGCAACCGCCGCAACGCTGGCGACGAAAACCGCCGCTAATTCGGTCGCGTCGACCACGGCCCGAGTCGTCATGCCGAGCCTTCCGGAGATCGCAGCCGTGCAGACGGCGAAGGTCGTCGCGTACTCCACCGGTGGCGTCCTCAATGGGACAGCGGAAGCCGCCGAGGCGGCCGATCGAGCGATGGACATTCGCGCAGCAATCGTGATGGAAGCCTACGAGGCAGCGACGACGACGGTCGTCGTGACGCCGACCGAATTCGTACCGCCACCGCCGCTCGCCAACGGTGCCGGTGCACCCGAAGCCGGCGATGCGGCGCAGGCCGGTCGCTCGGGTGAGCAAGCCGTCGTAGATCCGGTGCGCGCCGCTGGAATGGCAGCCGCCGCTTTCGTCCAAAACCCAGCCGTACAAACTGCTGCCGCGCAGGTCGGACAGGTCGCCGGAGCCGTCGTTTCGACCGCCGCATCGACCGCTGTGAACGTCGGAACGTCCGTGATCGGCGCCGGCACAGGCGGTTCCGTCTCCTCGGGCGCGCCGTTCATCGGTGCGCCCATGCTGGCCGGCCGGCCCGATTCGAGTTACGCGACCCGGTCCGTCGGCTACGGCGGCGGCGCAGGCGGCAACGCGGGCGGTGTCCTCCTGCCGGAGGGGTGGGGCCAGAACGCGCAGATCGGGTCCGGCAACAATGTGGCGGCAGGCGTTCCTGGCGGCGGTGTAGCCACTCAGTCTGCCGGTGTCGGGACACCCGTCACCGTGGATCCGAACCGCGGCGCGCTCGGCCCGATGGTCGGGCAACCACGCGCCGGCTCGTCGGATTCCGACGAACAGCACGAAACGCCCGCCTATCTCAAGAAGTTCGAGCATTTCGCCGACGGCCGGACGGTCATCCCATCGGTGATCGGTGCAGAACCTGAGCCAGTGCGGTGATCGATCTCGGCACCGATCGCGGACCTGCCGCCATCGAGCGGGTCACGCTCTCGACCGACGAAATGGACCTGCTGCTGGACCGGCTCGAGATCGACGAACTTCCGGTTGTGCTCGACCAATTTCCGAGATTCGACGACGTGACCGCTCGCAACGCCGCATTCGACAGTGCCGAAACAACGCTGACCGGTCGTGGCTTGATCGAGGACGGCGAGGTCCACCGGGGCCTCGCCGAGCGGTTGCAGATCTTGCGGCGTCCGCACTGGGTGGTCGCGCTGCGGTTGTTCGTGGGCGACACAGTGTCTCGGCTCTGCCTTGCAAAAGGCGACGACACCGTTGTGCTGGCGCTACGTGGTCCTGAGTCGTATGTCGTCGATGACGCCGGCGCCGACCTGGCGGGTATTCTCGTCACGGCCCTCGGTGCGGCCGATCCGCTGGTGTTCGATGGCTTCAGCGCCCCGACCCAACAGTTGGGCGAAGTCTTCGACAACGTCGGTGACGCGGCGGCGAGCATGCGCCGCCTCGCCGAAATCGCTGTCCCCAAACGTGATTCGAACGTCATCGTGTCGGCGATGCTGCACTGCTACGCGCACACGGAAATCGTTGCGCTCGTCTACGGCGACGGCACAAGACAACAGGCCGAGAACCACATCGCTGTCTTCGACACTCGCGATGGCCGGGTCATCGCAACCGCGAGCGTGGCCGCAGACGGCACCAAGTGGTCCGCGCTCAGCTCAGGAACCGTGCCGCGGCTGCGGCAGGCATTCAACGGATTGATCGCGGGACTGCCGGACCGGTCGGCGTTCGATCCGGCTCCCTAGACTACGAGCGCCGTCGGCGGCTTTCGTCTGTCGCGACTGCGTACGCGGGCGAGACCACCGCGTGAGCGACTGACTTCAGCCCATCGGGTCGTCGGGAACGGGGCTTACGTCGTTGGTGAACGGCGGCGCGAACCTCCCCCAGCGCGTGCACTCCCAGCCGTCCGCGACGGGCGCCAACTCCACGGTCTGCGTGTTGTCCAGATGGTTGTTCGATGCGAACAGGCCGGGCACCTGCGCAAGGTGCCGACCGACCAACCTGATCGCTGCGCCGTGGCTGACCACGATCACGTCACCCCCGTCACCGCTCTCCAGGTACTCGGCCCGCAATTGCGCCACGACCGGGAGATACCGCGCAAGCACGTCCTCGCCCGATTCCCCACCGGGCACGCGCACGGCGAGGTCACCGATGTGCCACGAGTGGAAGACCTTCTTGAAGGTCTCGTGCGCTTCCTGGTCGGTCCGATCCTCGAGGTCGCCTGCCTGCGCCTCGTGCAGACCGTCCCGAACCTGCAACTCCACACCGGTGGCCGTCTCGACGTAGCTCGCTGTCTGCCGCGCGCGTAGGGCGTGCGACGAGACCAACGCGGCGGGCGCGGACGCCGCGAGCCGTCGGCTCAGTGCCTGTGCCTGCGAAATCCCGCGTTCGGTCAGCGGGGCGCCCGGCAGCCGGGTGTCGAGCCGCTTTGCGACGTTTCCTTCCGTCTCGCCATGCCGTACGAGAATCAGCTTGCCGCTCATGAACGTGCGGTCCCGTCGCGTACGTCGCGCAGCCACTGCGTGGCTTCCGCATCGGAGGGCGGCGGGGTGCCGGTCGGCGTTGCCGCAGGCCACGATCCGAGGAACCGCAGCGACGTGGTCCGGTGCAGCGCCTTCAACGCTTCTGCGACGGCAACGTCGTCGATGTGCCCGACGCAATCGAGGAAGAAGCGGTAGGTCCCCATCTGCGTGCGCATCGGCCGCGACTCGATGCGCGTCAAATCGATTCCACGCGTTGCGAATTCGGCAAACGCACGCATCAGCGCACCGGGCTCGTTCGACAATGCAAAAACCACCGACGTGCGGTCCGCACCCGTCCGCTCCGGCGCTCGACCCGGCGCAGTCACCAAGACGAAGCGGGTGCGGGCGCCCTCGACATCGGCGACACCGTCGGCAAGCTCGGTCAAGCCGAGCCGCTCGCCGGCGAGCTTGGTCGATACGGCCGCGTCGGCAAGTCCTTTCGAGACATCAACCGCCGCAGCCGAATTCGATGCAGCGACAGCGACCTCCGCTTGCGGCAGGTGCTCCTCCAACCACATCCGCACCTGAGCGGCCGCGACCGGATACGCACGGATCGTCCGCACGTCGCCGAGCGCCATGGGCCCGCTCGCGAGGATCGTGAACGTCACGTCGAGCTCTGCCTCGGCGATGATCTGCAACCGCGAACCCAGCGCCAGCGAGTCGAGCGTCGAGGGAATTCCGCCCTCGACCGAACTTTCGATCGGCACGACGGCGCCGTGCACCGCCCCTGCCCGGACCAGCTCCAGCGCGGCGGTCTGGCTCGGGGCCGACACCCGTTCCACGGGTTCGTCGAATGCACCCTCGGATTCCAACTTCGCAAGTGCCATCTCGGTGAAGGTTCCGGATGGCCCGAAGTACGCGATACGCGGCACGACAACGAGGTTACGCAACACAACTCGGGTCACGCCCGAGAGGCGTGCGCGATTCACATTCTGTTTCCCGGGCAGTCGCTGTCCTGCGACAATCGCAGGATGAGCGGACTGGAGATCGGCTCTGTCGTCGCCGGTCACAGGATCGAAGGCATCGCAGGGCAAGGCGGAATGGGTGTGGTCTACCGCGCCCGGCATCTCGCCCTGAACCGCCCGGTCGCGATGAAGGTGATCGCCCCGGATTTCGCGCGGGAGTACACCTTCCGCGAACGCTTCAAGCGCGAGTCCGAGCTGGCGGCAGCGCTCGAGCACCCCAACATCGTGCCGATCTATCACGCCGGCCAAGAGGGCGATCTGCTCTACGTGACGATGCGCTACATCAACGGCACCGATCTCGGCCGCCTACTGGAAACGCGCGGGCGCCTGCCTGCGCAGCTCGCGATAGAGATCATCTCGCAAATCGGCAGCGCATTGGATGCGGCGCACGCCCACGGGCTCGTCCACCGAGATGTGAAACCGGCCAACATTCTGATCGCGGACGTACAAGGCACACCGCGTGCCTATCTGACCGATTTCGGCCTCACCAAATCGACCACCGCCAACGGACCGGGCCTGACCCAGACCGGGATCGTCATGGGCAGCATGGACTACATCGCTCCGGAGCAGATCCAGGGCTACAGTGTCGACGCCCGCTGCGATGTGTACGAACTCGGTTGCGTGCTGTTCCACACCCTGACCGGTCAAGTCCCATACCCCACGGACACAATCACCGCCAAGATGTGGGGCCACATGTCGACGAACTCGCCGTCGATCAGGACACTCGTCCCAGGTCTGCCGGAGCAACTGGACCGCGTCGTGAAACGGTCGATGGCGTTGCAACCGGAGAATCGATTCGGTTCGACCGGCGAATTCGCATTCGCGGCCAAGCGCGCGCTGCCGGCACCAGCGCCCCGCACTGTCGTCACGTCGCTACCACCCGGCACGAATCCTGCTGGACCCCACAGCTGGCCACCCACAGGCCCCGGACAGCATCCGTCGCTCCCACCCGGCGCCGGTGGTTTCTCCGACCCTGGTGGCGCACCACCGTCGACCCCCAGTCCGACGACCGGGCGCGGCAAGAAGTGGTGGCTCGGCGGCGCGGCAGCTGTCGTCTCGATCGCCGTCGTCGTCGGCGCTCTGATGTTCTTCGGTCGCGACGACAAACCGGTGGACCCCACACCGCCGGAACAGCCGGTCATCGGTGCCATCGAGGGCGATCCGTTGGAGGTCGGCCTATCACCGCGGGATCTGATCTTCGACGACCGGTACGCCTGGATCGCCGACTTCGATGGCGGTGCTGTCTACCGGATCGATCCGACGACGCGTGTGCCGGAGGAGATAAAGCTCCCCGAGGGCAGCCCGAGCAACATCGCGGTCGGCAGCGGGCAGGCCTGGGTGCAGAACTACGCCAACTGGCTCACACCCGTCAATGTGGATACCAAGGTCGTCGGCCCGCCGCACGAATTCACGAGCAACGTTGCCGCCTTCATCTACGGCGACGACATCGTGTGGTCCAGCCACCTCGCCGAGGGCACAGTTACCCGTTTCCAGGCGACCGACGGCACCATCGTCGGAAGCCCGATCACGGTTGGCGAGAAGCCTTCCTCGATCGCCTACTACGACCGTGCCGTCTACGTGCTGCTGCAGGACAGCGAGCAGATCGTCAAGATCCACACCGCAACGGGCACAACACTCGGCGATCCCTTCGAGGTCCGCGGGACGGCCGGCATCATCGACGTCCGGGACGGCGTCATCTACACCTGGAACAGTTCGCTCGACAAGATCCTGCGCTTCGATTCGGACGACGGTGATCCGTTGCCGCCGTTGCAGGTCGGGAAGTTCACCGCGGCAACCCTGACCGACGAATACGCCTTCGTCGTCGACGCGATAACCAGCGAGGTTCGCAGGTACGACCTTGCGACCGGCGCAGAAACTGGCAAACCGATCGGCGGACTCGGCAGTGCGCAGGACATTTCGGACATGGCGGTCGTCGACGACGAATTGTGGGTTGTCGACCAGGCACGCGGCAACGTGATCCGGATTCAGCTGAAGAACTAGGCCAGCAGGCCGCGTGCCATCGCCGTGGTGACAGCGGCAGTCCGGTCCGATACGTCCAGCTTCGCGAACGCGCGCAGTAGGTGCGTCTTCACCGTGGCTTCCCCGATGTGCAGGGCTGCACCGATATCGACGTTCGTCATACCTTTCGCGACGAGACCGAGCACTTCGACTTCGCGACCGGTCAGAGTGGCCGACGGGGGTGTCCTCACCCGGCGGACCAGTCGAGTTGCGACCGACGGTGCCAATACCGTTTCGCCCCGAACGGCCGCACGAACCGCGTCTGCCAGTTCGGTGCGGGTCGCGTCTTTCAGCAGGTAGCCCGCCGCGCCGGCCTCGACCGCGCGCAGGATGTCGGCATCGGTCTCGTACGTCGTGACGACGACGACCTTGGCATCACGCCGCTGCGCAAGAATTAGCTCTGTCGCCTCGACGCCGTCCATGCCGGGCATCCGCAGATCCATCATCGTGACGTCGGGTTGTAGCGCCGCGGCAAGCGCGATCGCCTCGGCACCCGATCCCGCCTGGCCGACCACCTGCAGGTCGGGCTCCGCGTCCAGCATTCCGCGCAGACCTTCGCGAACGACCGGATGATCGTCGACGAGCAGGACGGTGATCATGCGGGAACCTCCACTTCCACAGCTGTCCCCGCACCCGGTGTGCTCGACACCCTGCAACTGCCGCCGGCTTCTTCGGCGCGGGCGCGCATACCGCTGAGCCCGTAGCCCTCGACGCTGGTGACATCGAAACCTGCCCCGTCGTCGACGGTTCGCAGCAGAACCCCATCAGCCGTTTCCTCGATGTGCACGGTCACCCTGGTGGCATGCGCATGCCGTCCGACGTTCGCCAACGCTTCCTGTGCCGAGCGCAGCAGCACCACCTCGGCCGCGGTCGGCAGGCGGCGCAGGTCCGCTGGCGCTTCGACCTCGACCGCGATGCCCGACTCGAGCGCCAACCGCTGCGCTTGCCTACGGACCGCGTCGACCAGCGTTCCCGCGCCGAGCGCGGACGGTGTCAGCGTCGCGACCATTGCCCGCGCTTCGACGAGGTTCTCCCGCGCAGTCGACGCGACCAGCGCAAGGTGCCGTTTTGCCTGCTCAGGAGCACTATCCAGTTCTGATTCGATGGCTTGGGCGAGCGCCACGATGCTGGTGAAACCCTGCGCGAGGGTGTCGTGTATTTCGCGCGCCAACCGCGCGCGCTCGGCCGCGGTGCCGGCGTCTCGCGAGAGTCGCTCGACGTCCGCTCTGCGCGCCGCGAGTTCATCGAGGAGGTCGGCGCGCTCCTCGCTCTGCAGCACCGTGCGGGTGATCCAGGTTCCGATCAACGGCGCAACGACGAACGCCATCAGCCCGACGCTGAGCACCATCCGCGTTTGCGCTGCGTCCCACCCGAACTTCACGACCACCGTGACAACCGGAATCGCAGTGACCAGAGTCGTGACCGCCAGCGCTTTGCCCAACGGCAGCGACATGAACGTCAGCGGATACAGCACGACAATCGCCGACATGCTCGCAGGCGCGAAGAGCACGGCCGCAACGAACAGCACCAGGATCGCCGCAACGAAGGCTTGCGCGCGCCAGCCGCGCTCGCGGGAAAGAATGACCCGCCGTCCGACGACCAGGTGGCAGGCCGCTATGCCGCACAGCGCGAGAGCTCCCCAGAGCGGGTGCGGGGCGGCGGGATCACCGACGAAGAACAACCCGATTGCGATGGCTGCACAGCCGCCGACCACGTAGAGGTCCCACAACCAGAACGAACTGTCCCACCGCCGATCCGCTGCCCGACCGCTCATCGGACGACCATAGGTCAGGATTCGATCCAGTTACCGTGAAATCCGTTGGGCACGCGAGCCGGCAGGTGCACAGTCGCGACGGTCTCGAGGCTTGCCGCGTCGAGGAAGACGAGATCGCTCTTGCCGGCGTCGGCGTTGTAGACGAAGCCCATGAGCACACCGTCGTCCTCCGCTGCGTCAGCAGTGCGCGGCGCAAAGACGAATTCGCCCGGCTGCGAATTCCGGCCGAAACGAACCGTCTCGGTCGACTGGGTGGTCAGGTCGTGCTTGAGGATCGAATCCGGGGTCGGGAAGCCCTCTTGATCGCGATCGTGGCCTACTGCGTACCCGTACCGATGGCGTTTGCCGACGAGCCGCTCGTCGACCCGCGGAAACTCTTGCACCCGGTCGTCGAGGCGCTCCTCGCGCACCTGTCCGGCGGTCAGGTCCACGGTCCAGCGATCGAGCGTGGTCGGGCCGCCGATGGGACCCGTGCCGTCGAAAACCTTGGTGTGCCGTACAACGTCGAGCACGATCCGGTCACCGTCGTCGTAGGCATTAAGCGGGTGGTAGACGTAGCACTGCCCGACGTCGAACCACCGAATATCGCTCGCAACGCCGTCGCGCGGCAGCACGCCGACCCGTGCGCGATGTTTCGGGTCCCAGTGGTACGGCAGCGGGACATCGGGCGCCCGCAGCCGAGAAGCTCGCTGGACCGCGCTCTCCATCGGCCCGGGCATTGGGTATTTCGTGGCGAACTTGGTCAATTGCGTTGCGATCGTGCGCATCGTCTTGCCCTTGAAGACGGCAGCGAGATCGAGGACGACCGGCAGATCGTAGAGGACCACGTACCGCTCCGTGAGCGAGAAGTCGTGCATCATCGGGCTCTGGCCGAGCGGAATCTCGATGGCGCGCTTGATGAGTCCGTCGGTGCCGGTCACCGTGTACTGCACCCGGTTCCCATGGAAAGGGCTGTAGGAAACGGCGTGCAATTCGCCGCTGACGGGATCGCGCTTCGGGTGCGCGGTGTAGCCGCCGCGCAAGGTGCCACAGAAATCGAACGGTCCGACGGTCTCGAGTTCGTCGTTCAACTCGTAGGGCGTGACGCCTGCTTCGGTGATCGCGAGGGTGCGACCCGCATGGCCGATGACGTTGGTGTTGGACGCGAAGTCGAGCCCGCCCTGCAACGGTCCGCCGGGCCATTTCTCGCCGAAATCGCGCGCGACCGCGCCCGACCGGACCCATCGGTTCCGGTACCACTCCGCCTTGCCATCCCGGATCCGCAGGCCGTGCACCATGCCGGCACCCGTGAACCACTCGTAGGTGGACCGGTCGACGGTGATCGGGTTCGGACCGTTGCGCAGGTAGCGGCCGTCCAGGTAGTCGGGGATGGTTCCTGTGACGTCGAGCTGGGTTGCCGTCACCTCACGGTCAACCGGTGCGTAGTTGCCTTCGAGGTAGGGATTGTGAATTTCGGGCTCGCCCTGATCCTTACGAATAGCCGTCGTGGTCATACCTCGAATGGTTCGCCCTTTCGCGGTCGACCGAAACACCCTGACGGTTGAACTTCCCGTCCACCGAACGGTTGACTCTCAGCGAAGTCCTACGCCAACGAGGTACTCGATGACCGCGGCTGGATCGGTGACCTCGACACCGAGCAGAACCTGCCGAACCGCATCTGCGGCGTCGGGGTGAAGGGACAGCAGCGCCGCGACGTCAGGTGCGCGCAAGGCCACGCGAATGTCGGCGCCGGACAGTGCAGCGACCGTTGCGGCAAGCGCCGCGACCACACCGGCGCCGTCGTCTGTTCGCGCTACGAAACCCACGTCGGTGTGCGCCAGGACGGCGAGGCAATCGGCGAGGTTGTCGATCGGATCCGACAAGCGCAACCCCACGCTGTGGCCCGCGGTGGCGAGTTCACGAGTTACGTCGGGGGTCATGCTGTCGACGAACACGACGAGCGGTGCCGCAAGGCGTGTCGAGAGGACTTCCGGCAGGTCACTGCCCGCACAGTCGAGATGGAATCGCACGGGCTGCAGCGAGGTCGGACTAACGGCTGACAAAAGCCCGTTCTCGCCGTCCAGCAGCACTGCCGGACCGATCGCGTCGTTCTGGACAACGCTGCGTGCTGCCCCGATGTCGGTACACCGCGGGTTGAGCAGGCCGGCAAGCAAGGGCTTCGCGTCGCGGCGCCGCGGTACGCCCAGGGTCAACGGAATCGGCACAACCCAACCGTATTCGACCATTGTGTTGCGAACGCGGCCGCCATCATTTAGCTTAGGTTTACCTTAGTAATGATTACCTTAGTACAGCGATGGAGGCGACGGATGGCGCGAGCGACCACACAGCAGGGCCCGACGACGGCGGAACGCGTCCGTAGCGCCTCTGCGCGCTCGGGGGATGCGGTGCTGGCGATTCCCGCCAGCGACCCCATCCAGACCGCGCTGCACCATGTGCGGACCTGCGGCGACGTCGTCATCGGAGTTCCCAACGACTCGCGGGTGCTCGCGCTTGCCTGGCAGGCGGGGCACGGCGGTGTGCCCGCGGTGCTCGAGCTCACCGACCTCGCGCCGCTGCCGCTGCGTGAACGGGTGCGATCGCTGGTCTGGCTCCGCGGGACGGTGCATCCGGTCCCGGCCAGTGCCGAACGCGCACTCGCCGCGGAAGTCGCTGCCGAATCCCCGCAGGAGGCACTGCTCGATGTCGGGCACTCGTTGTCTCTCGTGCGGCTCCGCCTGAGTTCGGCCGTTGTCGCCGACTCCTCAGGCGCCGAACCGGTGGATGTCGACGAACTCCGGCTCGCAGGTCCGGACCCGTTCTGGCAGCTCGAGGGCGCCTGGTTGCAACATCTGGCCGACGACCACCCCGACGTGGTCGACCTCCTCGCCCGCCGGCTGCCGCCGCTGCTGCGGCGCGGTCGCGTGCGGCCCCTCGCCATCGATCGCTACGGAATCACCCTGCGAGTCGAGCTCGCCGACGGCGATCGTGACGTCCGGCTGTCGTTCAACGAGCCGGTCTCCGATTTCCCGGCGCTGACCAAAGCGGTCCGCGTGCTCGTCGGATGCCCCTTTCTGAACGGGCTGCGCAGCCGGTCCTGAGTCGGTTACAGGCACAATCGCGGGGTGTCCGTAACGACTGAACCGCTCGACGCGCGTGAACGACGAGGAATTCAGCTCGAAATCCTCATCGTCCTGATCGTGACCTTCGGGTTGAGCGGGTTGAGCGCGGCGATCTCGTTGGTCGAGGCGCAGCTTTCACCGGGGAGTCTGGCCGATCAGACCATCGCGCTGAACCGGTCGGCGTCGACGATTTCGCTGATCGACCTCTGCTACCAACTGCTTCGCATCCTGCGCCTGTGCGGCTGGGCAGCACTCGGCCTATATCTGTTGTGGCGCAGTGGGATCGGTCCGCGACTGGTCGGGCTTGCGCGGCCGGTGCTGCGCGGCGACGTGGTACCCGGACTCGGCCTGGCCGCGTTGATCGGTCTGCCGGGGCTCGCGTTGTACCTCGGGGCGCATGCTCTCGGGCTGAACGTCACCATCGCGGCGAGCGCGCTTGCCGACCACTGGTGGCGATTCCCGACACTCGTCCTCGCGGCAATCGCGAACGCCGTCGCCGAAGAGGTTCTGGTCGTCGGCTATCTGATCACGAGGCTGCGCCGACTCGGCTGGTCGGAGAACGCGTCGCTCGCCGCATCCGCGGTCCTGCGCGGGAGTTATCACCTGTATCAAGGCCTCGGCGGCGGGGTCGGCAACCTCGTCATGGGACTCGTGTTCGGCCGCTACTGGCAGCGTACGAACCGCCTGTGGCCGCTCCTCATCGCGCACGCGACGATCGACGTCGTCGCATACATCGGATACGCGCTGATCCACGACCACGTCGGTTGGCTTCCCTAGTGCGTAAAGTCGTGTCTCGTGAACGGCGATTTCGGAGACGACGAGGCCGGTCGGCGGCCACCGCGCCGGCCGCTTCCGCCACCGCCCGTGCCGCCGCGTAACAGACCCCTGCCCCCGCCGCCCGAGGGACCCGAAGGCACTCAGATCCTGCGCCGACCCAAACCCGGCGAACCCGAACAGGCGTGGTCGCGAGTGCCGCAACCGCCTGTCTATCGCCCGCCGCCGCAGGGTCGGCGGCCGAGCCCACCCCCGCAATATCAGGGCATTCAGCACGCACCCCCGCAGCAGCCGGAACGATTCACGCCGCCGCCCCAGCCGCACCGCCAGCAGCGCTTCGTGTCCGCGCCGCCGCCGCCACCCCCGCCGCGCGGTTACCGTCAGCAACCGCCACCGCCACCTTCGCGACCGCCGAAACCACCCAGGGTTCGGCGCCGCAAGAGCCCGTGGCGATGGGTCCGGCGAGCGCTGTCGCTTCCGCTGATACTGATCCTGCTGATAGTCGGAGCCGTCTTCTATCTGGACAACAAGCTCAATCGCATCGACGCCCTCACCGATTACGTCGGCCGTGTCGGTGACACACCGGGCACGAACTGGCTGCTCGTCGGGTCGGACAGCCGCGAGGACCTGACCCCCGAGGAGCAGGAAACACTCGCGACCGGCGGCGATTCCGGTAATGGCCGGACGGACACGATCATCCTGATCCACATCCCGAAATCGGGTAAGTCGACGATGATCAGCATTCCGCGCGATTCCTACCTGCCGATTCCGGGCTACGGCGAGGACAAGGTGAATGCGGCCTACGCCTTCGGCCTCGAGGAGTCCCAGCAAGACGAGACCGTCTCCAAAGCGCGCGGCGCGCAGTTGCTCGTCGAGACCATCGAACAGGCGACGGGTTTGCACATCGACCATTACGGCGAGATCGGGTTCGGCGGGTTCGCCGGACTCGTCGATTCGATCGGCGGCGTCGACATCTGCGTGGAACAACCGATCGACGACCCGAAGGCGGGCCTCAAACTCGAGCCGGGCTGCCAGAAGCTCGACGGCGCACAGGCACTCGGCTTCGTCCGCACGCGCGAAGGAATCGACGACCTCGGCCGAATCCGGAATCAGCGACTGTTCCTCAGCGCACTGCTGAAGCAGGCCACAACGTTCGGGACTCTCGTCAATCCATTCAAGATGTGGCCGCTGGCCCGCGACGCCGTCAAATCCATGCGAGTCGACAACGGCGACCACGTCTGGGACATCGCACTACTCGGCTGGGCGCTACGCGGCGACCTGGTCACCACGACCATTCCGATCGGCAGCACCCAGGACCTCGACGTCGGAAACGTCGTGATCTGGGACGACGAGCGGTCCGCCGAATTCTTCGGGGCCCTGGCTGCGGACGAACAGATCCCCGAGTCGCTGATCACGTCCACACCTTGATTCCGCCTTTCCCGACCGGAGCCTGGCACGCCGGTTCGCCTGCCGAACAGGCTGTTGCCGGAGCATTTGGCGAGTCAGGACCTCAACAACCGCCTCCTCGGTGGGCCATGCCGCGTTAGCCCACTCGTCGCGACACTCCCGCCGGACACGCCGGTACGCCTGCCGAACAGGCTGATGCCGGAGCATTTGGCGAGTCAGGACCTCAACAACTGCCTCCTCGGTGGGCAGTGCAGGATCCCGCCCGGCTCCGCCCGCCCAGTGGGCTTACTGGGCGGGATTCGGCGAAGAATCCCGCCCCACAAGCCCACTCGACGCGACACACCCGCCGGACACGCCGGTTCGCCTGCCGAACAGGCTGTTGCCCGACAATCGCCCGAGAAGGGACCCCAACAACTGCCTCCTCGGTGGGCCATGCAGAATCCCGCCCAAGTCCACCCGCCGGGCTTACTGGGCGGGGTTCGGCGAAGAATTCCGCCCCACAGGCCCACTCGACGCGACACACCGCCGAACACGCCGGTACGCCTGCCGAACAGGCTGATGCCCGACCATCGCCCGAGAAGGGACCTCAACAACCGCCCCCTCGGTGGGCCATGCAGAATCCCGCCCAAGTCCACCCGCCGGGCTTACTGGGCGGGGTTCGGCGAAGAATTCCGCCCCACAGGCCCACTCGACGCGACACACCGCAGAACACGCCGGTTCGCCTGCCGAACAGGCTGATGCCCGACCATCGCCCGAGAAGGGACCTCACCAACCGCCTCCTCGGCGCGCAGCGAGGAGAACACGCCAGCACGCCCGGCGGTTTGACCTGCCCGTTCGCCGGGTAATCACGTGCTCATGATTGCCGTTGGAATTCTCCTCATGCTGGGTGCTTGGCTTTTCGAGTCGGCCATTCTGTGGGCGATCGGAATCGTGCTCGTTCTGGCAGGGCTCGCGACGATGGCCCTCGGCAGGATGGGTCGGCCGGTCGGTCCGCGAGTTCACTACTACTGACCCCACCCGTTGGCTCGCCTAGTAGCCTTCGAACCATGCCGAACCGGGTTACTCAGAGCGACAGCGCTTTCCACAAGCTTCTGCGTGAGCAGATTCGCCACGAGTTCACCGCTTCGCAGCAATACGTGGCCATCGCGGTGTACTTCGACACGAGTCGGCTCCCTCAACTCGCGCAGCGCTTTTACCTGCAGGCGACCGAGGAGCGCGAGCATGCGCTGATGATGGTGCAGTACCTTCTGGACCGGGATCTCGAGGTCAGCGTCGGCGGACTGGACGAGGTGACGCCGAGCTTCGAGTCCATTCGCGGTGCGGTCGAGCATGCGCGGAGCCAGGAACAGGACGTAACGGACAAGATCACCGAACTGACCCGCACCGCCCGCGAGACAGGCGACTACCTGGGCGAACAATTCATGGGCTGGTTCCTCGAGGCCCAGGTTCAGGAGGTCGCGAGCATGAATACGTTGCTCGCGGTCATCGATCGTGCGGCAGGAAACACGTTCGATATCGAGGAATTCGTCGCCCGTGAACTTCGCACTCCGACCCGTGCCGCAGCACCAGCACCACGCATTGCCGGTGCTGCGAGGCAATAGTTTCACGCCGCTGAAATGCAACTCGCAATTAGCGTCGACTTAATTAGGGCACCATTCCCTTAATTAGGTTGGACTTGGATGACAAGGCCTCTGACCAGCGATATCTTTGGTTTCATGACGACGACTGAAGCACAGCGGAGCAAATTTCACGGATTACTTCACGACCAGATTCGGCACGAATTCAATGCCGAACATCAATACATCGCGACCGCCGTGTGGTTCGACAACGCCGACCTCCCGCAACTGGCCAAACACTTCTACAAGCAGTCGGTCGAAGAGCGCAATCACGCGATGATGATCGTCCAATATTTCCTGGATCGCGATATGTCCATCGAGCTCACCGGTGTCGACGGCGCCAAGACGCAGTTCGCGGACGCCCGCGAGCCGATTGCGCTCGCGTTGGCACAGGAGAAGACGGTGACCGAGCAGATCGTGCAGCTCGCAAGCACGGCACGCGAGGAGGGCGAGTACCTCGGCGAGCAGTTCATGCAGTGGTTCCTCAAGGAGCAGGTCGAGGAAGTCGCGAGCATGACGACCCTGCTGACCATCGCCGACCGCGCAGGAAGCAACCTGTTCGACCTCGAGGAGTTCGTCGCCCGCGAGATGAGTGCGCCAGCCGACACGACGGGCGCACCCCCCTCAGCAGGCGGCAGCGTTTAAGAAGGCTCGCTCAGCAGGAACGTCAGCGCAAGGTCACCTGACGACCGCGGATGCCGTCGCGCGCGCGTCGCTCGGCGGACGTCAGGGGACCATCGACAGCCAGTGCGTCATCGAGGCGCTCGCCCAACTCGGTTGCGGCGGCGACCCATTCGTCGGGATGGCGTTCCGGATCCAGATCGAACACAGGCACGAGCAGCCCGTGGGTCCGGAACGATCCCGCAAACCGCGAACCGTCGCCCAGATGCAGGCCACCGGCCGCGTGGACTCGCGAGAGGGCATGCATCAAGTCGTCTTCGGATTCGGGGCGTACCCAGCGCAGGTGCGCTTTGTCGCCGGCGTCGACCCACCATGCCGCGTGCAATCCGGCCAACCTCGCCGACGGCATGATCGCGTCGTTCGCTTTCGCGACCGTCGCGGCAACCTCGGGGGCGGGTTCGGCACCTTCGGGAATCCACCAATTGAAGTCGCGGTGCACCGCGATCTCGAGGTTCACCGCAGGATCGATGACATCGGCCAATCGTGGTGAGTCCGCGGTTATTTCAGCGGACTGCAGCGAATCGCCCGGTTCGGCACCGATCGCCCAGCGGACCGCGACTCCGATGTCGGCAGCAGGGTCCTCGGACTGCACCTGAACCTGGACACCGACGTATCCGGTCTTGACGCCGTCCTCGTCCCGCACGAGCGCCGCAACCGCTCCCGGTAGCACCGTAGCGAGAACGACGGTCGCATCCCCGGTGACGGGAAGTTTCGCCGTCGCTGACGGCACGAATTCACGCAACGCGACCAGGTCGCACTCCGCCGCGAGCCCGGCGAAAGGCCGGACATGTTCCTCGGGTGGCGCCGCCACCGCCGCGCGACGTTCCGCGATCCGCTCCGCGCGATTACTGCCTGGCTTCGGGGTATTCCGTTTGCTTTTGCCCACGACGCCAGAACCTACACTCCGCGCGCCGAGCTACCGCGCCGAAGGGCGCGCTCGCGGTTAGGATGCTCCGGTCGACCCGACCTGCAGGGAGATGTGATGTTCGGAATCGTGCGGCCGTGCCGGCACAGGCTGTCCGAGGGCATGCGGACCGAATGGATGGCGCACCTCTGCGGGTTGTGCCTCGCGTTGCGCAACGACCACGGCCAATTCGCACGCGTGGCAACCAATTACGACGGTCTTATCGTGTCGGTCCTGGTCGAAGCCCAATCGGCCCGGTCGGCGGACTGGCGGCGCAAGGCTGGTCCGTGTCCGTTGCGCGGTATGCGAACTGCGTCTGTCGCCGATGGTGAGGGCGCACGGCTCGCCGCAGCGGTGTCGCTGGTGCTGGCCTCGGCGAAGGTCCGCGACCACATCGCGGACCGCGACGGCATCCTCGGCCGCAAGCCGGTGGCGGCCGCCGCGCGCCGGGTCGCCGCCAACTGGGATCGTGGCGGCGCACTGACCGGTCTCGATCTGGGATTCGATACCGCGGTGCTGGTCGACGCGGTCGACCGGCAGACTGCGCTCGAAAGCTCGGCGCATTTCGGCACCTCGCTTCTGACGATCACCGAGCCCACCGAATCGGCCACCGCCGCGGCATTCGCACACACTGCGGTGCTGGCGGGCAAGCCGCAGAACGTCGCGCCGCTGGCCGAAGCAGGTCAGTTGTTCGGGCGCCTTGCACACCTGCTCGACGCGGTCGAGGACCTGCGCAGAGACACCGCATCCGGCGCGTGGAACCCGCTCACCGCGACCGGCGCCGACCTCACCGAGGCTCGGCGACTCTGTGACGACGCGGTCCGCGGTGTGCGCTTGGCGCTGAAAGACGCGCAGTTCGTCGACGGCAAACTTGCGCACGTCCTGCTTGCACACGAGCTGCAGCAGTCCGTCGACCGCGTCTTCGGGACCGGACACGACCACGCGACCGCCAATCGGCAACCACCCCAGTGGGCGCCGCCGCCGGACCTCAACTTCGGCACTCCCCCCGTCAGGCGCGGCGTGGTCGCCGGCTGCGGGGTTTGGCTAGGACTGTGCTGCACCTGCCAAATCTGTTGCGGGGACCCGTATCACAGCCCGTGGACCGGTGAGCCGAAGCAGGGTTGGTGCCACCAGTGCGACTGCTCGGATTGTTGCGAATGCTGTGAATGCGACTGCTGTAGTTGCGACGGCTGCTGCTGCGACGGGTGCGGCTGCGACTGCTAGGCGCGGAGTTCGTCGGATCCGATCCGGCCCGCACATCGTGGATTCCCATGTCGTTTCTCCGAACTCCCGCGGTTCGACTCCGTTCGTCCCGGTATGGGCCATATCCTCCTGTGCAGCACCTGTAGATACCACGAAGTGGCGGTGGCAAATGTTCGGAATCGTTCGGCCGTGTCGGCACAGACTGTCCGAGGGCCTCCGGACCCAGTGGATGTCCCACCTGTGCGGGCTCTGTCTGGCACTACGGGATGACCACGGCCAGTTCGCGCGAGTGGCCACCAACTACGACGGGCTCATCATCTCGCTCCTCGTGGAGGCGCAGTCCGAACAGTCCGGTGCGTGGCGCCGTAAGGCCGGACCGTGCCCGTTGCGCGGCATGCGGACTGCTTCGGTCGCACAGGGCGAGGGCGCGCGCTTGGCCGCTGCGGTGTCGCTCGTCCTGGCGTCGGCAAAGGTGCGCGACCACATCGCCGATCACGACGGCATCCTCGGCCGCAAGCCGGTCGCCGCTGCTGCACGCCGCGTTGCGACGAACTGGAACCGCGCCGGTGGACGTATCGGCTCTGACCTGGGCTTCGACACCGCGGTCCTGGTCGATGCGGTCGACCGGCAAACGGTGCTCGAAAGCTCGGCGCGCGTCGGCACGTCGCTTCTGACGATCACCGAGCCCACCGAGACCGCGACCGCCGCCGCGTTCGGGCACACGGCGATTCTCGCGGGCAGGCCTGGAAACATCGGACCGCTCCAAGAGGCGGGGCGCTTGTTCGGTCGGCTGGCACATCTGCTCGACGCCGTCGAAGATCGCCGCGCCGACGCCGCATCGGGCGCGTGGAATCCGATCACCGCAACCGGCGCGGATCTCGCCGAGGCACGCCGCCTGTGCGACGACGCGACGACCGGCATCACGCTGGCCCTGCGCGACGTCGAGTTCGTCGATCCGCGGTTGACCCACCTGCTCCTCGCTCACGAGCTGCAGCACTCCGTCGACCGCGCATTCGGTACGCACGGTCACGAGATCGGCGCGACGAATCAGCCACCGTGGGATCCCAACCAGCCCTGGGACAAGAACAGCCCCTACGAAGCACCGCCGATCGAGCAACAACCGTTCGGGGGCGCCCAGGGCCAGTATCCGCAGACCGCACCCGGCAGCCAGCCGCCCGAGCCGCCGGACCCGCCACGCCGCAACTTCTTCACCGGTTGCGGCATCTGGTCGTGGCAGTGCTGCACCTGCCAGCTGTGCTGCCGGGACCCCTACGAAGGCGCGTGGGACCGGAAGAAGAAGCAGGGCTGGTGCCGAGGTCAAAGCAGCTCCAGCAATTCCAACGACTGCTGCTGCGAAGTCGCGTGCTGCGGTTGCTGCGCCGGGGACGCCTGCTGCGACTGTTAAGCCGACGAGTCGGCGAGTAGCTCTTTCGTGCGGCCTGGATAGTTGGTCGCCAACCAGCTGACCCCCAGCTCGCGGCACAGCTTGACGTCGTCGGCATCGTCGACCGTCCAGCAGTACGTTGCGCGGCCTGCCGCCGCGGCGCGATCGACGAAATCGGGATGCTCTCGAAGAGTCTTGATCGACGGTCCGACCGCTGTTGCGCCGACGGTCGTCGCAGCTCCGCCGCCGAGGTAGACAGACGAGTCGCCGAGCAGAACGGTCGGCAGCAGCGGCGCGGACCGCCTGATCCGCCACACCGCGGTTGCGGCAAAGGACATGACGACTGCCCGCGAATGTGCGGGGGACGGCGGCGCCGCAATTCCGAACCGCTGGAACTCGGCGAGCACTTTGTTTTCGACAAGCCCGCCGTAGCGGACCGGGTGCTTTGTCTCGACGAACAGCTTGATCGGCCGGCTCTTCCAGTCCAGGACCAGCTGGATCAGCTCGGCGAGTGTGAGGACCTGTGCAGGTTCCTCGTCGCGCCCGAAATCGAGCGCGCGCAGTTCGTCGAGCGTCAACTCGCTGACGAGTCCGGTTCCCGACGATGTCCGGTCGACTGTCCGGTCGTGGACACAGACGAGGTGGCCGTCCCGAGTCAGCCTGACGTCACATTCGAGTCCGTCGGCGCCTTCTTCCAGCGCCAACTCGTAGGCGGCGAGCGTGTGCTCCTGCCTGGCGGCAGATGCGCCCCGATGCGCGACCACGAAGGGCGCGCGGTTGTCCGGGCTCACTTGGCCACTACCTCCTGCGGCTCGGGCTGCGGTATGGGCCTGATCGGCTCGATCACCGGCGTCACCGGTCCTGTGGCAACCACCCATCGCCGCGGAACTCGCTGACGTCCGAGCACATCATCCCCGTCGAGCGTGCGGATGACCAGGATTGTCAGAACGGCGACACCTGCGGCGATCAGATCGCCGGTCGCACTGTAGAGAACACCGTTCGCTTCGTCCTGCAACGAGTCGCGCAGCCACCAGAGCCCATTGAAGATCGCGAACCCCACCGAGAACACCCAGGCGCACCACCACGCGACGACGAGCCTGCGAATCCGTACCGGCGGCGAGCCGTCGAATTCGGCCGCGGCGACCTCGGTGAGAAACACACCTGGATAAACCCAGTTGACGATCGGGACCAGGCAACCGATCGCTATGGTCCAAGGACGGCGCGGATCCCGGCGGCCTTGCTTGGCAAAAGCTCTCCTACGAGCCGCGATGAGCCAACCTGTTGTCGCGATCGCCGACGAGATGAGGAGCAGCGCGCCGAGCAGCGACGTGGACCAGACGGCCGAATCCGATCCGGCCAGCAGCGCGGGATCGATCAGTCTGGTGCGGTTGCGCAACAGCACGCAGTACCGTGCGATTTCGGCGATCGATGCAAGACCGAACATGATCGCTGTCGCGGCGAGCGTCGGGGCGGCGAGCCTGGCGAGCGTGGAAATACCTTCCTGGCGCACGGGAGTCGGCACCGGCGCCGGATCGTGCAGACCCCACCTGGGCGTCTCCGTGTAGCGCGGCGTGGGCGTCGCTGCCTGCGGCGGCTGGAGCACATGCCCGTCGCCCCGGCTCGGTTTGCGAGCAACCCAGCGGAACGTGCGGCGGGGCGGGTCGACGGTGTAGGGCGGAAGGAGCGCGCCGTGACATTTCGGGCACCGCTGCGCGGGGGGCCGCGGCACCTGCCACCGCACCCCACACTGACCGCAGACCTGGATTGTGGTCCGCGGGGCCGCCGTTCCGTCCATCAGTAGATTTTCGCCTCGCCCTCGCCATCGCGTACCAGTGGCCGACCTGCCTTCTGCCAGGCGACCATTCCGCCCGACACATTGACAGCCTCGTATCCCACTCGCCGAAGGTACTGGACAACGCGGATCGACCGCCCACCTTGGCGGCATATCACGTACAAATCGGCGTCCAAGTCGATCTCGTCCATGCGCGCGGGCACATCACCCATGGGAATGTGCAGTGCGCCGGGAGCGTGCCCGAGCGCCCATTCGTCGTCCTCCCGCACATCGAGCAGGACGGCGGATTCACTCGACTCGGCGGGCACGGCCGCCACCGAAACCGATTCAGCGTCGACGCTCACGATTCGATCCTGTCAGTCGTGGAGGTGGCAGACACACTTCGATCCTGTCACGGCCACAAAGTTGTGCAAACCGTCCCTAATCCGCGATGCGGATAACTTTCAGCGAACTCGGACCCACGGTTTGTTTCCGATGGCATACGCCATATTCGTCACAATAATGTGATGCGTATCACGGCATGGGGGTGTGTTATCCACAGTATCCACAGGCTGATCCACAGATCGGCCCTATCAACGGTCACAAATCCACAGGTGTCGGCCCTGCGAGCAAACGCCGGCCACCGTTCGCCGGGCCGGCCGGGTCGCCGAGCCAAATTCATCGACGCGAGGCCGGAACCACGGGTATCGGATAGCCTGACTTCGTGGACTTGAGCGCGGGGCAACTTCACGGCCTGAATACGGCACTTTCGGAAGCGACGTGCCGGGGCATCACGGTGGACGATCGCGGTGGGAAAGTGTCGCTGACCCTCGACGTGCTGGCACTGCCAGGCGAGGCCGAACAGCCCACGCCGAACCCGACCGTCGTACTCGCGCTTGCCGGCGTTGCAAGACTCGCGGCATCGCTGCGCAGTCAGCGCTGGGACCAGATCGCACCCACCGTCGAAAAGCTGGCTCTGGAGGATCTGAGCACCGCGGTAGAAAGCTTCGGCGGCTGTCACCTGCACGGCTGGGAGTTCCTCGACCTGCCGGAGAGCAGCTGGACCCAGTGGGGACACCTGCTCAGCCTCGATACCCGGTTGAGCAACGACGAAGCGCCGCACGTCCTCGAGTTCTCTCAGGAGGAAGGCACGTCGCCACGAGAACTCGACCTGCGGATCTGGTTCACCGCGATCGAGATCACGAGCCCCAGCGGCGACCCGATTGCGCTGGAAGAGTTCATCGCGGGTGGCCTGCGGTGGTGGACCGCGCACGACGCCGGAGATCCGCGCACGCAGGCCGACCACCTCGCCGACGACATCGCGCCGCCGCTCTAGCCCGCGTTAGTTGAGCACTACTCCAGTCGCATGGATGGGGCAGTAGCCGTTCGGGTTCTTCGCAAGGTACTGCTGGTGGTAGCCCTCGGCGTAGAAGAATTCGTGCAATGGCGCAATTTCGGTCGTGATCTTGCCGTAGCCGGCCGCGCCGAGTTTCTCAGCGAACGACGCCGCCGTGTCCGCGGCGACGAGCGCCTGCTCGTCGTCGGTCGTGAAGATCGCAGACCGGTACTGCGTCCCTTGATCGTTACCCTGCCGCATCCCCTGCGTCGGGTCGTGATTCTCCCAGAAGTGGCGCAGCACCTCGGCGTAGCTGATCACCGCGGGATCGAAAACGACGAGCACCGCCTCGGTGTGACCGGTCCGGCCCGAGCAGACTTCCTCGTAGCTCGGGTTCGGCGTGAAGCCGCCGACGTATCCGACCGCGGTCGTATACACGCCGTCGAGCTCCCAGAATTCCTTCTCCGCGCCCCAGAAACACCCCATCGCGACGACCGCCCGTGCCAGACCGTCCGGGAACGGTGGCTTGATCGGATGTCCGTTGACGTAATGGGTGTCAGGTAGCCGAATCGGGTCGGTTCGGCCCGACAGGGCCTGTTCGGGCGTGACCATCGTCGATTTCAGGCTGACCCGCCCCAGCAGTTCCTCGTACCACGACATGTTTCGATGTTACGCCGTCGATCATGCGCTCCTTGGTGAGGAACGTCCGTGAGATCCACCGCCCGCCAGGCAGTTCGACCCAGCGATACAGAATCTCCGACACCACGGCAGTGACGATCAGGAACGCCACGATTGCACCCGTTGTCCCGAGTTTTCCGACCGTGAGCTCGTAGGTCCGGTACAGGATCAGGGTGTGGACGAGGTAGATCGCGTAGCTGCGGGTGCCGATCCAGCGGACCACAGCAGACCGCGCGACCGGGCCGTTCCGCTTCGCTAGCACGGCGACGCAGACCGCAACGAGGATCATCGTCCGCACGTAGTGCTTGTCGAGACCGTAGGCGTGCATGTCCTGTGCCATCGTCAGGACTTCGAGCTGGGCCAATCCGGCGATGACCAACCACGGCCACGGCGCGAGCCGCGCCCAGTACAGGTAGAAGACTTGGCCGAGGAGAATGGCCGGCATCGTCGCAGCGATCTTCGACAGCATCGGCACGGTCGCGTCCGCGGGAACCAGTTGGTTGTAGAGCAGCATCCCTTCACACAGCAGCGCGCCGAGAATCGGCACTGCGACCGGCGTGCTGCGCAGCAGCGGACGAGCGGCGACACAGAAGAAGTAGAAGAGGACCTGGACAACCAGCGTCCACGTCACCTGCAGGACCGCGACTTCCGGCTTCACCCAGAAGCCGCCGAGGAAGAAGCTCGAAATGGCCTCGAAATTGCTGATGCCGTCCTGGCCGGTGAACATGTGGTTGACGCCGATGCGGACCAGGACGATCGCCACGAACACCGCCACCCAGAGTGAGGGCAGCAACCTTCCGATCCGGTTGATCAAAAAGCGCCTGCGGCTGTTGGTGATAGCCGATCTGGTGATCAGCAAACCGGTGATCATCATGAAGGTCGCGACACCGATGAAGGTGAGGTGACGATTGAGCCGGGCGCCTTCCACGAGCACTGCGTCGACCAGGCCGATCGGCACCCAGGACGCCTGCAGGGCATCTACCAGGTAATACGAAATGTGACAGTAGAGGACGGCGAGAACAGCGAATGTGCGCAGCGCATCTACGCCAGGAACGTCGACACGCGGCGCGTCGACCCCGGCGGAGCCTCTGAGTAATCGCTGGAGTACCCCCACGCCGTCTTATGTTAAGGCGCTGTTCACCGATACCGCGAATCGAAAGTTCACGAGGTTACACCTATCACACCTGTTGTCGGGCCTCCATGATCATCGTCAGGGGTGGGGGTGTACGAATGTAAACAGGTGGCTATACCTACGAAACGCTCCCATTGACGGCAACATCTATATGGGCAGGAAAGCCCAGGAGGAAGGGACATCCGTGTCTGAATACACCCTGCCGGATCTCGACTACGACTATGCCGCTCTCGAGCCGCACATCTCGGGCCAGATCAACGAAATCCATCACTCCAAGCACCACGCCGCGTACGTCGCCGGCGTGAACACGGCGCTCGAGAAGCTCGCCGCCGCGCGCGAAGCCGAAGACCACGGCGCCATCTTCCTGAACGAGAAGAACCTCGCCTTCCATCTCGGCGGCCACGTCAACCACTCGATCTGGTGGAAGAACCTCTCCCCCAACGGTGGCGACAAGCCCGAAGGCGACCTCGCGGCCGCAATCGACGACCAGTTCGGTTCGTTCGACAAGTTCCGCGCGCAGTTCACCGCGGCCGCGAACGGCCTGCAGGGTTCGGGCTGGGCGGTCTTGGGTTACGACACCCTCGGCAAGAAGCTGCTGACCTTCCAGCTGTACGACCAGCAGGCCAACGTCCCCCTCGGCATCATCCCGCTGCTGCAGGTCGACATGTGGGAGCACGCCTTCTACCTGCAGTACAAGAACGTCAAGGCGGACTACGTGAAGGCATTCTGGAACGTCGTCAACTGGGCCGATGTGCAGGATCGCTTCGCGAAGGCCACAACGCAGGCGAACGGCCTGATCTTCTGAGATAGCCGGCTTCGTGCCCTGTGCGCGGTCAGCGAGTCCCTGGACTCACTGACCGCGCACAGCCATTTCTGGCACTCGACCTCTCTTGTGTGCCAGCCCATCTTTGACGCATCCTCTGTATCAGCTGCATAAGTAGCAAGTCATGGGCAACGTGGCCCTCCGCAGAGGAGGCAACGATGAACGGAAACGACTACATCGGCATTGCGCCGTTCCATTCCGGGGGAACGCTGCACGGGTTCGTGATTTCCGGTCGGTGGCCGAACACGACCAAGGAATGGGCCCACCTGCTCGTACTGGCTGTTCGCGTCGCAACCGTGCCAGGGTTGCTGTCGACTTCCACGGTGTTCGGTGCGCGCGAAGAGCTGCCGGAGGACCCGGAACCGGGGACCGTCGGGCTGGTCGTGGCCGAGGGACCGGTCATCGGCGCGTCCGCTGTGGGCCCGGGCCGATTTGCTGGTTGTCTGCCGCCAGCGCTCCTGATGCTGCACCCGCCATCGGAGACGCGCCCCTCGCTACCTGAGTGCGTGGGCGCTGCGTCGGGTTGCCTATTGCTCCCAGGCCTGCCACACCTGGGACTGGAGCACCGGGCCGCATGGGTGGAGACCGAAGCGGACGGCACAGTCACGTCCATGATCAGCAGGGTCGGTGTCGACCCGATAAGAGACCCCGATACCGCAGTTTTGGCGATGCTCCTGGCGGCATGAGGGAACCCGAAGAATCGCGCTAGTTTCGCCAAACTTATTGCGCGCATTGCGATTTGGCTTACACCGACTTTGCGTGGCCGAGCCGCGCGGCGTATGGTTACCGGTAGCGAAGGGGAGTAGCCCACAATCGCGGAGTCGACATACTGGCCAGCGCACAGATGCGCGAGCCCGGCTCCCGGACCGGATCGTGCCGGTGGGCGAGACCTTCGGTCAGTCGACTTGACCGGAGGTTTCTGTGATATCCGCCCTGCTCCTGAGTTTCGGAGTCATTTTCGTTGCCGAGTTGGGCGACAAATCCCAGTTGATGGCGATGACGTTCGCGTTGCGCCACAAGTGGTGGATCGTCCTCGGCGGCATCACCGCAGCTACGACGCTCGTGCACATCGTGTCCGTCGGCGTCGGTCACTATGCCGGAGCTGCGCTTCCGGCCACTGCGATCGCCATCGTCGGCGGCATTGCGTTCATCGGTTTCGGGCTGTGGACACTGCGCGGCGACTCGCTGACCGAGGACGAGACCACACGCGCCGAGCAGAACAAAGCGCCGGCATTCTTTGCGGTCATGTCGGCGTTTCTGTTGGCGGAACTGGGCGACAAGACGATGCTCGCCACGGTCACCCTGGCTGCGGACAACGATTGGGTCGGCGTCTGGATCGGCTCGACGATCGGCATGGTCGCGGCCGACGCACTCGCGATCGTCGTGGGAGCGATCGCCGGCAAGCATTTGCCGGAGAACTTCATCCGCATCTCGGCGGCTGCGCTGTTCCTCGCGTTCGGTGCCTGGATGCTAGTGCACATTGCAGCACCGACTGCGCCGGCACTGCTCGTGATCGCGCCGATCGTTCTTGTCTCCGGCGCTGTCGCCGTTGGCCTGGGCAGGCTCGGTTCGAAGCCGAAGTCCGCCGATCTAACGCTTGACCCGGGGTAACCGTCGCGCCACTTGCTTCCACGCAGGCACGTACTCCGCCGCGGCTCGAGCAGCTTCGACGATCGCACTCATCGACTCGGGCACGAACGAACTCTTCGGCGGTACGACGACCGGACGCTGCGGCGGACCGTCGCCGTCCCACCACACCGGTTCCAGCAGGTGCTTCATGATCGGAAGCGACTCCTCGACGGATGCCCTCCCCCATTCGACGGCGCTGTCGACCGAAGCCGCCGAGGGTGCGAGGTTCGTCGCCGCGAGTGTCGGGCTGAAGCGGACGATCCGGTCGGCAAAGGGTGCGTTGGCAACCATCTGCACCGAAATTGCCTGCGTGATCGGCTGCAACCACAGATGCTTCGGATTCCATTGCGGGTGGAAGCAATCCCACGCGTAGTAACAGGCATTTCGGGTGCCGAGTTTGCCGTCGTGAATCCGCCGCCATGCGAGCTCGGCGGGCACATTGCTGACCGCTCCACCGTCGACGAGGGCGGCTACCTGGGTCTGGTCCATCAGTTCGTCGAGCAGCGGATGCATGCGCGGATCCGTGCTCTCGTGGTGCAGCACCCCCGGTATCGCCGACGAGAAGCTGGCCGCGTCCACCACGTTGAACTGCTCGGTCAGCGGGTCGCCACCGATGACCATGGGTTTCACGACCCGGGTGTCGATGAAGGCGCTGACCTGCCATAACCGCGTCGCAAGCGCGGTTCCGGTCCCGAGCCGAATGTTCGGCAACGCGCGCATACCCAAGCCGACCAGCTCGGAACGCCGGAATCGTCCGGGCAGCCGGTCGAACGACTGCTTGCGGACGCCGGCCACGACGGTTTCGTAGGGGATCGCCATATCCGTCATCCGCATCTGCTCGCCGTCTTCCCGCCGGAACATCTCTTCGGCGAAGACGTTGAACCGCAGTGAAAACACGCCCGTCAGGCCGTGTTTGCGGCGCAGCAGTTCGGGTCCGAGGATCCCCCGGTAGGTGACCGTTTTGACCCAGTCGATGTAGTCCTCGACCGGAATCGGATTGGTGCGGGCGATGACACTGCCGACGACGGAGCCGATCGACGAGGTGATGAAGTAGTCGGGAACCATCCCCTCTTCGACCAGCCGTTGGATGCCGCCGACGTAGACGAACCCTGCGCCGCCGCCACCGCCGAGGACGCAGACCAGCGACTTGTAGCAAACTTCGGCGTCGAGTTCGTCGAGCGAGAAATCGTTCGCATGGCGCTCCGCTATTTGCTGCCGCAACTCCTCGAGCGGTTCGACGAACTGCTCGAGAACGGCCTTCGCCGCGACCAGACGCTGCTTCAGGTCCTGCTCTTCCCGCAGCGGACCGTGCAATGCCGCGACCACCTGCACGCGGAAATCTTCGAGCTCCCCGGAGACGTCGACGTCGCCACGCCCTCGGGTACCACCCGGACCCGCGGCACCCGGCTCGAAAACGGTGAGCCGCGCGAAACTGATCAGGTAGCGCAGGCGCCTGAATTCCTGGCGCGTCAGGACGTCCGGATGCGCAAGATCCGCGCGGGTAAGGGCGGCCTCGAGATGCTGCAGCGCCAGAACCGGATTGCGCCGGGGCAGACTCGAATCTTCCGGCGCCTCCGCGATATCCGGCAGCGGACCGGTCGGTTCCGCGAGTTCGTTGTCGACGAGCAGCGAGCCGGTCCCACGTTTAGCCATTGCCACAGTCTTGTCGATACATCGAAAGTTCATCGCAGATGGCCCGAAAATTGGTCTGCGAGAATGTCGCAAATGAGCGATCGCACAGCTGCCCTGCTCGCGATCGCCCGCACTGCTGGAGCGGCCGCCACCGCCGACACCGAGCTGCTCGCGGACCGCCGCGATGTGACGGTACTGCGAGTCGGGGACCTCGTGGTCAAGTTGCACGCACCCGGCACCGACCCCCGCGAACTCGCCACACGGATCGCAATGGCCTCGGCTCCCGAGGTTGCGGAAATTCTGCTGACCCCCATGGCCGGGTTCCCCGTTCCGGTTGCCGACCGGTTGGCGACCGTGTGGCCGGTCGGCGATCCCGTGGATCCCACAGATCCCGACCGCGCGCCCTGGCTGCATGCCGCGCACCTGCTCGCCCAGTTGCACAACACTGTTGTGCACAGCGACCCGCTCCCCTACATCGGTGGACCCGCCCGCATCGCCGGTGCGATCGACAGGCTCTCGGCAATCCGCTCCGACGCGGCCGATGTCGTATTGCGCGCTCGCGCAGAGCTGCCGCCGTGGACGGTCGGCGACGGGGCTGCGCCGTCGACTCTGAAACATGGCCTCGCACACGGTGACTGGCATCTGGGGCAAATGGTTCGGATCGGCGAGCGGTGGCGGCTGATCGACATCGACGAGCTGGGCGCCGGACCCCAGGTGTGGGACCTGGCTCGGCCAGCGGCGTGGTTCGCGGTCGGGATGCTGGCACCACAGACCTGGGGCGAGTTCCTTGACGCCTACCGTGTGGCGGGCGGTAGCGCCCTTCCGACGGGAGTCGATCCGTGGCTACTACTCGACGGACCAGCTCGCGCCTGCACCGTCCAGGCCGCGGCGCGCGCAATCACCACCGCCGCACGGGAAGAACGCGAGCTCGACGAGGTCGAGCAGCTGTTGATCGAATGCTGCCGGGGCATAGCACGCGTGGGTAAGCTCCCCTGAGTACCGAAATGCGACGATGGTGGGAGACGCACGTGAGTCAGCAATTCAAGTGTCCGAAGTGCCCCGGTTACATGCGGACCTACACCCGTGCCGGAGTTCAGATCGAACAGTGCGACAACTGCCGCGGGATCTTCCTGGACTACGGCGAGCTCGAGCAGGTCAATCGCGCCGAGTCCCAGTGGTCGACGCCTGCCGCGCCCCCGCCGGCTCCGCCCGCGCCCGGTTATGCCCCGCCCGCGCAACCCGTCTACCCGGCACAGCCCGTGTATCCCGCGCAGCCCGCATGGGGCGCACCGGTGCACGGTGGCCATTACGGCAGCCACGGGCATTACAAGCAGAAGAGCTTCGCGAAGATGCTCTTCAGTTCCTAGCCCCTGCGCGCGGTTAGCGAGTCACTGGACTCCCTAACCGCGCACAGCAGCTATACCGTCAGCCCGAAGCTTCGAGCGATGCCCGCAAGTCCGTCGGCGAAGCCCTGACCGACAGCGCGGAACTTCCAGTCACCACCGTGCCGGTACAGCTCGCCGAAGATCATCGCTGTTTCGCTGTAGGCCTGCTGGGACAGGTCGTACCTCGCGATTTCGCGCCCGTCCGCTCGGTTCGCGACCCTGATGTACGCGTTGCGGACCTGCCCGAAGTTCTGGCCCTTCGGTCCCCCATCGTGGATCGATACTGCGAACGCAATCCGATCCGCTTCCGGCCCAAGCCGATTCAGATCGACCAAAATCTGCTCGTCATCCCCCGCGCCCGCGCCGGTCGAGTTGTCGCCCGCGTGCTGAACAGCACCGTCGGGGCTGCTCAGATTGTTGAAGAACACGAAGTGCTGATCGGACAGAATTCGTCCCGAGGCCGCGATGACCAGCGCCGACGCATCGATATCGATGCCCCCGCCGAAAGCGCTCACGTCCCAACCGAGTCCGACGGACACCGCCGTCAAGCCTTGGGCCTGCTGACTCAGGTTGACGTTTCCGCCCTTGGTGAGGTTGATGCCGCCGCCATGACCCGGCCGAGCCGCCTGCGCGGGTGGCGAATACGCGGGCGGCGCAGGCGGCGGGGTCCAGGCAGGAGCTGCAGGTGGCGGCTGGTAAGCGGGTGCCTGCGGCGGATAGGTCGGCTGCGGGTTGTACGCCGGCGGCGCCGGCGGGTAATGCTGCGCAGGTGGCGCGCTGAGCAACGGCGACGCGTGCCGATCCACTCCACCACCGAAAAGACCACCACCGCCGAGGATTCGCGACAGGTGGTCGTTGAGGACGGTCGGCCAATCCTGGTGATCGGCAGTCGCGAAGTCGACGGTGAAACGGTTCGTCTTGTCGCTGCTCCCGCCGAACACCGACCGCCGGTCTATCTCGAGAACGACGTCCATGCTGCCTGCCCGAGTCACGAACTTGACCTCGAGCTCCTGCATCTTGCTGCGGAAATGGTCGGCCGGGTAGAACTCGACCTCCTGGTAGAACGGCAGCGGCGAGCCACTCAGGCGGCCGCGCTCGAGGTCGGATCCCTTGAGCCTGAACCCGATTTGCGCGAAGCCCGCGACTACCCGCTCCTGCGCGGGCAGAGCGAGGATCTGGATCGGGTCGACGTCGCCCTTGTCGATCGAACGCGCGATATCCAGTTCGGTCCGCACCCCGAGCCGGACGCCGTGCAGGCTCGTCCCAGCGACCTCGTTGAAGGGCGCCTCCCACGGAATGTCGATTGCGAACGGGACCGGGAATCTCGCTCCAGCTTGCAACCGGAACGGCCCACTCACTCGACGCTTGTTGAACACGACCGTCGAATTGTATTCGGAGTCTTCGGTTTCCACTTCGACGCGTGCGGTGAGCGCCAGTTCGATGAAGTTGACTTCGACGTCTTTGGTGCCGCCCGCGACGTTGACCGTCCCCTGCAGGTTTCCACCGGGGTACACCCGGGGACTGCTCAGCACAGTGTCGACTTTCGCCCCGCCACCCATAAGTCCTCTGAATGCCATAAGCAACCCTACCGAGACACACTGGGCAAATCGACGTAGTCCGCTAACCTGCGAGGTATGACAACCGCGTCGTTGGTCGTCGGCCCGTTGCTGCGTTATGTCGACACGACGCGCGCAACCGTCTGGGTCGAAACCGACCGTCCATGCACCGTCCGAATTCTTGGTCAAGACGCTCCGACGTGGACGGTGCACGGTCACCATTACGCGCTCGTGGTGATCGAGGGACTGCAGCCGGGCAGCGTGATTCCGTACACGGTCGCGCTCGACGACACCCAGGTCTGGCCCGAGCCGGCCACCACTTTCCCCCCGAGCGTGATGCGCACGTTCCGCGACGACGACGAATTCCGGCTGGCATTCGGATCATGCAGACGCTCAGCACCTTTCGACGAGGCCGGGTTGAAGCAGTTCGGCGCCGACGCGCTGGTAGGGCTGGCGAACAAGATGCGCGACGCGCCCATCGAGGAATGGCCGGATGCGATTTTCCTCGGCGGCGACCAGGTATACGCCGATACGCCGTCGGAGGCGTTGCTCGAACGGATCCGGACGGCGCACGAAGGCAAACCGGAGGACTGGGACGAGGTCCGCGACGAGATCGGCAACTTCGAGGAGTACACCTGGCTGTACTCCGAGAGCTGGACGCCCGAGCCGATTCGCTGGCTCCTTTCGACCGTGCCGACCTGCATGCTCCTCGACGACCACGACCTACGCGACGACTGGAACACCTCGCAGACGTGGCGTGACTGGGTCACGAAGCAGGCGTGGTGGCCGGACAGGGTGCGGGGCGCTTTCGCGTCGTATTGGATCTACCAGCATTTGGGCAATCTGTCCCCGTCCGAACTCGAACTCGACACCACCTGGGCGATGGTGCGGATGGACATCTCTGACGCCGAACGGTCGGAACGCCTCGACGCGTTCGCCTGGCGATCTGATGCGGAACCCGACAGCGCGCGCTGGAGTTACTACCGCGACTTCGGAAGCGAAAAGCTCGGTATCCGGATGCTTGCCATCGACTCTCGCTGTTCGCGTCGTCTGGATCCCGACGACCGGGGCATCGTCGATCACGTCGAACGGGAGTGGTTGCAGGAAAAGGCAACTCATCCGGCGGAAGGGCAGAACTTCGACCACCTCATCGTCGCCTCACCGCTGCCGTTTCTGGTCGCCAAGGGAATTCACCACATGGAAGGGTGGAACGAAGCTGTCGCGGGCGGCGCCTGGGGCCCCAACCGCGGCAAACGTTTCGGCGAGTGGGTCCGCCAGGAGGTCGATCTCGAACACTGGCCGGCCTTCCGCAAATCCTTCGGCATCGTCGTCGACCTCCTACGCACGATTGCGAAGTTCGAACACACGCCTGCAAGCGTTCTTGTCCTGTCGGGCGACGTGCATTGTTCCTACACAGCGCGAGCTACGTTGCCGGGGATAGACCCCGCGGTTCCGGCCCTGCACCAGCTCACGATGTCGCCGTTCCGCAACCCGCTCGAGCCGCAGATCCGGTTTGCCAATCGCGCGCTCAAGGCCCGGGGCGTTCGGGGGTTCATGCACTTGCTTGCCCGGTCCGCACGCGTCGAGGATGTCGACATCGACTGGGACATCGACAACGGACCGTGGTTCGAGAACGGCGTGATGACGGTAGTGATCCGCGGCCGCGACGCGCAGGTCGAGGTCGACCACGCATGCGTCGACAACGGCGTACAGGGCCTGCGCCGCACCGCGACGATCCAGCTGACGGGTCCACCGCCGCCCCGCAGAAAACTCTTTCGCCGGCGCCGAACCTGACCGAGGTTCACAGCAACCACACAGCTCGTACCCGGCACCCGCCCAGCTGAGTCCCAGACGATGGATACCGTGAACAAGGACATCGAATTCAGCAGGCTCCGCATCAGTCGCCGCCGGGCGCTGGCCGTCGGCGGAACGGTCGGGTTGGGCGGTGTGTTGGCAGCGTGCTCAGGCAATTCCACGAGTAGCACCTCGACGGCGGTCTCTGCCGGAACAACATCGGGATCGACCGTCGCAAGTGACGCGGTTTCCCTCCTCGACGCCGCTCCGCAGTGCGTCCTGAGTAAGGAGGAAACTCAGGGTCCGTACTGGTTCGACGTCGACTCGATCCGCAGCGACATCCGCGAGGACCGGCCGGGCCTGCAGTTCGATCTCGCGCTGCGTGTGCAGGACGTCGGCGATTGCACGAGCGGCGGCATCGCGAATGCGGTGGTCGAGATCTGGCATTGCGACGCGGGCGGGTCCTACTCCGGCTTCGAATCGGGGTCGTCGGGCAACGGTGGCCCACCTGGAAGACCAGGTTCGGCCGGTAGCGGCGAGACCTCCGACGGCACCTACAGCGTCGGAGACCAGGAGGCCACCACGACCGACGACGGCACCTACCTGCGCGGCGCCCAGACGACGGACGCCGCCGGCATCGTCGCGTTCACGACCATTTTCCCCGGCTGGTACATGGGCAGGGCCGTGCACATCCACCTCAAAGTGCACATCGACAAGAAGACCGTCCTCACCAGTCAACTCTTCTTCGACCCCACGACTGTCGGCGAGATCTATGCGAACTCCCCCTACAGCGACCACGCGGGTTGGGCATCGAACGTCCAGAACTCGAACGACAACATCTACGACCCGACAGGACTGGTCACCCTCGCGAAGGGACCCAACGGCTACCTCGGCGCCATCAACCTCGGCGTCGACGTTTAGCCGACGTACTCCGCCAAGTGCTTGCCGGTGAGGGTCTTGCGGTCCTGGACGAGGGCCGCGGGTGTGCCTTCGAAGACGACCTTGCCGCCGTCATGGCCGGCGCCCGGTCCGAGGTCGATGATCCAGTCGGCGTGCGCCATCACGGCTTGGTGGTGCTCGATGACGATGACGGACTTGCCGGAGTCGACGAGGCGGTCGAGCAGACCGAGCAACTGTTCGACGTCGGCAAGGTGCAAGCCGGTCGTCGGCTCGTCGAGGATGTAGATGTCGCCCTTGTCGCCCATCTGGGTCGCCAGCTTCAGGCGCTGCCGCTCGCCGCCGGACAGTGTGGTCAGCGGCTGACCGAGCGAGAGGTAGCCGAGCCCGACGTCGACGAGCCGGTCGAGGATCTTGTGCGCGGCAGGCGTTTTCGCTTCGCCCTGTTCGAAAAAGTCCTCGGCCTCGGTCGCTGACATCGCGAGGACCTCGGCGATGTTCTTACCGCCGAGGGTGTATTCGAGGACCGCGGCCTGAAACCGTCGGCCCTCGCATTCCTCGCAGGTCGATTCGACCGTCGCCATCACGCCGAGCTCCGTGTAGATGACTCCCGCGCCGTTGCATGTCGGGCAGGCGCCCTCGGAGTTGGAACTGAACAGCGCTGGCTTGACGCCGTTGACCTTCGCGAACGCCTTGCGGATCGGTTCGAGCAGGCCGGTGTAGGTTGCCGGGTTGCTGCGGCGTGAGCCACGAATGCCGGACTGGTCGATCACGACCACGCCGTCGCGGCCGGCCACCGACCCGTGGATCAGCGAACTCTTGCCGGACCCGGCGACACCGGTGATCACGCAGAGCACACCGAGCGGGATGTCGACGTTCACCTTCCGCAGGTTGTGGGTCGATGCACCGCGAACTTCGAGTGCGCCCGCGGACTTTCGCACCGAGTCCTTGACGGTTGCCCGGTCGTCGAGATGCCGACCGGTGATGGTGTCACTTGCCCGCAGCCCCTCGACAGTGCCCTCGAAACAGACGGTGCCGCCGGCAGTGCCCGCGCCGGGACCGAGGTCGACGATGTGGTCGGCGATCGCGATTGCCTCGGGCTTGTGCTCGACGACGAGCACGGTGTTGCCCTTGTCCCGCAGTTGCAGCAGTAGCTCGTTCATCCGCGCGATGTCGTGTGGATGAAGCCCGATGGTCGGCTCGTCGAAGACGTAGGTGACATCCGTGAGCGCCGACCCGAGGTGACGAATCATCTTGGTGCGCTGTGCCTCTCCACCCGACAGCGTGCCCGCGGGCCGGTCGAGCGAGAGGTAGCCCAACCCGATCTCGGCGAAGGAGTCGAGCAGGTGCTGCAGCCCGGCGAGCAGCGGCGCTACCGACGGCTCGTCGAGATTCCTGATCCAGTCCGCGAGGTCCGTGATCTGCATCGCGCAGAGGTCGGCGATGTTCTTGCCCTTGATCTTCGACGCCAGCGCCTCTTTCGCGAGTCTGGTTCCCTCGCACTCGGGACAGCGCTGGAAGGTGATAGCCCGCTCGACGAACGCACGAATGTGCGGCTGCATCGCCTCGACGTCCTTGGAGAGCATCGACTTCTGGATCTTCGGGATCACGCCCTCGTACGTGAGGTTGATTCCTTCGACCTTGATCTTGGTCGGTTCCTTGTACAGGAGATTGTCCAGTTCCTTCTTGGTAAACTTCTTGATCGGCTTGTCCATATCGAAGCCGAAGCCGGCGAAGATGCGGCCGTACCAGCCCTCCATGCTGTAGCCGGGGACCGTGAGCGCACCCTCGTTGAGGGTCTTCTCCTCGTCGTACAGCGCCGTCAGGTCGAAATCGCTGACCGAGCCCATGCCCTCGCATCGCGGGCACATGCCGCCGAGGTAGACCACGTTCTGGACGACGGCCTTCTCGACCCGGCCGGCGGCCTTCTCGGTGCTCATCACCCCGCTCGCCTTGCGCGTCGGGACGTTGAACGAGAACGCCGTCGGCGGACCGACGTGTGGCTTGCCGAGTCGGCTGTAGAGGATCCGCAGCATCGCATTGGCGTCTGTTGCGGTACCGACCGTGGACCGGGGGTTGGCGCCCATCCGCTCCTGATCGACGATGATGGCGGTCGTCAGCCCGTCCATATAGTCGACTTCGGGCCGCGCCAGGTTCGGCATGAAGCCCTGGACGAACGCGCTGTAGGTCTCGTTGATCATTCGCTGCGACTCCGCGGCGATCGTGCTGAAGACCAGCGAGCTCTTGCCCGAGCCGGAGACACCGGTGAACACCGTCAGGCGCCGCTTGGGCAGCTCGACGCTGACGTCCTTGAGGTTGTTCTCGCGCGCACCCTGCACCCGGATCAGATCGTGGCTGTCTGCCCGGTGTCCCTGCGCGGTACGTGCGTTCTTCCCCGTGGCCCTGCTCATCGTGTGTCTCCCCTTCACTCGGCTTGCACAGTTGTTCGGTTGCGGGACCCTCAGGGCACTTCCTGAAGGCGGACCATGTTGCCCGCCGGATCTCGGAATGCGCAGTCGCGCACGCCGTATGGCTGGTCTGTCGGTTCTTGGACGACTTCGGCGTCGCTTGCCTGCAATCGCTCGAACTCCCCGTCGACGTTCTTTGTGGCCAGGAGGATGCTGCCGAATGTCCCCTTGGCCATCATCTCGTCGATGGTCTTCCGCTCATCGTCGGTGAGTCCGGGGGAAGCAGCCGGCGGGTACAGCACGATCGAGATGCTGGGCTGGTCGGCAGGGCCGACCGTGATCCAGCGCATGCCGTTGTAGCCGACATCGTTGCGGACCTCGAAGCCGAGAGTGTCGCGGTAGAAGGCGAGTGCGGCTTCAGGGTCGTTCTGCGGAAGGAAGCTTGCTTGAATTGTGATGGTCATGGAGCTCACGCTAATTGCGACTCGGTCGGCTGCGCTTCTCGATTCCTGACCGGTCTGGTGACTTGTTTCGCCACACATGCGGGCATCCCTGCCGTCGACTCCGCTGACTCCTGGCGGTAGACGCTCGGCGGTACGCCGACCAACTCGGTGAAGCGGGTACTGAAGGTGCCGAGTGACGAACAGCCGACCTCGAAGCAGACCTCGGTCACGCTGAGATCGCCGCGCCGCAGCAGCGCCATGGCGCGTTCGATGCGCCGCGTCATCAGATACGCGTAGGGCGGCTCACCGTAGGCAGCACGGAACTGTCTACTGAGGTGCCCGGCCGACATGTGGACGTCCCGAGCGAGCGCCTCGACGTCGAGCGGCTGTGCGTACTCCCTGTCGATGCGGTCACGGACCCGGCGCAACCGTGCGAGGTCGGCCAGGCGCTGGTCGGCGGGGCTACTGGTCACTTTCGCGATCGTGCCACGTCACAACGAAGTTGCCTAGGCGGGAGCCGTTCGTGTCCACCACGACACGGGAATCCGGCAGTATGGCTACGAAAGTCACATTCGCTCGACCGACTCGACTCTCGGTGCCTATCCAAGTGCTAGACAGAGCTATGACCTCGCCCGCCGACTGGAAACGCACAGCAATTCTGCTGCGCGTCCGCTACTCGGCAGGCTTGATCACCGCCTACACGATCGGCGGCGTCGAGGTCATCGTCATCATTGCGTTGCTCGGCCGGAGCAACAACCGCGATGCGCCGAGCCTGCTCACCGTCGAGAACATTTCCGCAGGCTTCATCATGCTGGGCGTCGCGCTGTGTATCGCAGCTGTATCGACGACGAAGTTCGTCAAGCCCGCGTTCGATTGGTATGCACGCCAGGACGTACCGACGCCCGACCAGCAACAGTCGGCACTCGACATAACCAGACGCCAGACCCTGGTGCACGTCGGCTTGTGGACGGTCGGCGGCTGCGTTCTCGTACTTCTGAATATCACCGAGAACAAGAAGACCCTCCTGCTGATCGCGCTCGCCGTCGGGTTCGGCGGTGCGGCGATGGCGTGTATCGGCTATCTCGTCAGCGAGGCCACGCTCCGGCCGATCATTGCGGCGGCGATGGCCGCCGAGCCGGTCGAGCGCCCAGCGCCCGGCGTCATGCAGCGACTCGTTTTCACCTGGATGCTCTGTACCGCGATTCCGACCGCCGCCATCTGCGGCATCGTCGTCGACCAGTACACGAGGCTCGTCATCCCGGAGGACACGAATGTGCAGGCACCGGTTCTATTGCTCGCGATGACCTCGCTCGGCACCGGTCTGCTCGGCACGATTCTGGTGTCGAAGTCGGTGTCCGACCCGGTTCAGGACGTCGGCAGGGCCATGGGAGAGGTCGAACGCGGAAACACCGATGTGCGAGTCGAGGTGCACGATTCATCGGAAATCGGGCGCCTGCAGATGGGTTTCAATCGCATGGTCGCCGGTGTCGCGGAACGCGAGCGCCTGCAAGATCTCTTCGGCCGGCACGTCGGGCATGACGTCGCCAGCCGGGCGATGGAGCAAGACGGTGAACTGGGCGGCGACGTCCGCTATGTCGCGGTTCTGTTCATCGACCTCGTCGGGTCGACAAACCTCGCCGCGACCCGACCGCCGACCGAGGTGGCAACCGTTCTCAACGACTTCTTCCGGATCGTCGTCACCGCCGTCGACGACCACGGCGGGCTGATCAACAAGTTCACCGGTGACGCTGCACTTGCGATCTTCGGCGCACCCGAGGCGGTGACCGACCCCGCGGCCGCCGCGCTGGCGACGGCACGCACACTTCGTTCGTCCCTCAGTTCGCTGGATCTGGTCGACTTCGGGATCGGTGTCTCGTACGGACCGGTTTTCGCAGGCAACATCGGTGCCGAGCAGCGGTACGAATACACGGTCATCGGCGATCCCGTGAACGAGGCCGCGCGCCTGACCGAACTGGCGAAGTCACGCAGAAGCCGGATTCTTGTCGCCGCACAGGTGGTTTCGGCCGCAAATCCGGCCGAGGCCGCGCACTGGAAGTCTCGTGGCCGGACCACATTGCGCGGCCGCAGCCGCAGAACCGTCTATGCCGAACCACTGGATGTCGTGCGCTAGGCGCCTGCCATACCGCCGAGTAACAAGAACCGGCCGACCAGGCCTTCTCTTCACGACGTTATGGTGCTAGCGACCAACGGCGACCACACGGGTCGCCAGAAGAGAGGTTGCAAACGTGGAAATCTCTGGAAGCGCTGCACTTGTCACCGGAGGCGCCTCGGGCCTCGGCGCTGCAACTGCGAAGCGTCTCGCCGATGCCGGTGCGACGGTGTTCGGCCTCGACCTTCCGCAGTCGATCGAGCGCGCGGGCGACAGCGTGCCCGACGGTGTGACCCTGCTGCCGACCGATGTCACAAACGGCGAAGAAGTCACCGCGGCAATCGCGAAGATCGTCGAATCGGGTGTGCCGCTGCGCATCGTCGTCAACTGTGCGGGCGTGGGCTGGGCCGGGCGCATTCTGTCGAAGAACGGACCGCACGACCTCGAGCTGTTCCGGACCGTCATCACGGTCAACCTGCTCGGCACGTTCAACGTCATGCGCCTCGCCGCCGATGCGATCTCGAAGACCGACACCGTCGACGACTCCGGCCAGCGCGGCGTCATCATCAACACCGCATCCGTCGCCGCGTTCGAAGGCCAGATCGGCCAGATTGCATACTCCGCGTCCAAGGGCGGCGTGCACGGTATGACAATTCCTGCCGCGCGTGACCTCGCGCAGTTCGGTATCCGCGTCAACACCATTGCGCCGGGAATCGTCGACACCCCGATGCTCGCCGGTGTCACCCCCGAGTACCGCAAGGGCCTCGAGGCCGGCGTGCCGTTCCCGTCGCGCCTTGCCCAGCCGGCCGAGTACGCGCAGCTCGCCCAGATGATCGTCGAGCACGACTACCTCAACGGCGAGACCATCCGCATGGACGGCGCGCTGCGTATGGCGCCGAGGTAAGAAGGCGCTTCGCGCCCCGTGCGCGGTCAGCGAGTCCATAGACTCTCCAACCGCGCACGGGTAGCTTGCTGACATGGGGTTATACGGTGACCAGGTTCTTCCCCGCATCATCAACGTGGTCTGCGGGATGAAGATCTCCGACCCGCTGCGGCAAAGAACCTGTGCTGGCTTGCACGGCCAGGTCGTCGAGATCGGTTTCGGTTCCGGCCTGAACGTCCCGTTCTATCCGCCGGTCGTCGAGAAGGTCAGCGCTGTCGAGCCTGCCGACCTCGGGTGGAAGCTAGCGGCAAAGCGCGTAGGCGCATCGCCCATTCCTGTCGAACGGTCCGGCCTCGACGGGCAGAAGCTGCCTTTCGACGACGACACCTTCGATTCCGCAATCTCCACCTGGACGCTGTGCACGATCCCCGACGTCGAGGCGGCGCTCCACGAAGTGCGGCGAGTGTTGAAGCCCGGGGGAACATTTCATTTCGTCGAGCACGGTCTGGCCCCGGACGCCGGAGTCGCCAAGTGGCAGAACCGGCTCAATCCGGTGCAGAACGTCCTCTTCGGTGGTTGCAACCTCAATCGCCAAATAACCACACTGGTCTCGAACGCGGGCTTCGATATTCGCGACCTCGACGTCTTCTACGAAGACGGCGCGCCCAAGTTCCTCGCAGCGGATTCCTTGGGCGTCGCCGTATCTCCGTAACAGCCGTTTCTCCGTAACAGCCGTTTCCCCGTGACAGCCGTTTCTCCGCAATCAGAGCGTCTTTGCCAACCGATCGGCGAGCAGTTTCGCGAACTTCGCCGGATCGCTCAGCTCGCCACCCTCTGCCAGAACCGCTGTGCCATAGAGCAATTCGGCTGTGTCCACCAGCCCGGCGTCGTCCGGGCGCGCCGCGTGCGCTTCGCGGAGGCCGGTGACCAGCGGGTGGGTCGGGTTCAGCTCGAGGATCCGTTTGACCGTCGGCAGTTCCTGGCCGGATGCGCGATACATCCGTTCGAGCATCGGCGTGAAGTCGTTCGTATCGCCGACGATGCACGCCGGTGAGGTCGTCAGTCGAGTCGACAAACGGACCTGCTTCACGTGCTCGTCCAGCGACGTCGTCAGCCACGAGAGCAGGTCGGTGAATTCCTTTTCCTGCTCGGTCCGCAGCGCTTCGGTCGCGTCCTTGTCCTCTTGCGAGTCGAGGTCGACCTCACCCTTGGCGATCGACTGGAACTTCTTGCCGTCGAACTCGGGCACCGAACCGACCCACATCTCGTCGACCGGATCGGTGAGCAGCAGAACCTCGAGGCCCTTCGCCTTGAAAGCCTCCATATGCGGCGAGCTTTCGATCATCTGGCGGGTTTCGCCGGTCATGTAGTAGATCTGCTCTTGACCTTCGTGCATGCGCTCGACATACCCGGCCAACGTCGTGAGTTCGTCCTCGGACGCTGTCGAAGCGAACGACGAAAGCTTGAGGAGCGCGTCGCGATTCTCGAAATCGCCGAGCAGACCTTCCTTCAGCACCTTGCCGAACTCGCCCCACAGGGTCTTGTACTTCTCGGCCTCGTCGGACTGGATCTTCTGAATCGTCGAGAGCACCTTCTTGACCAAGCGCTTCTGGATCATCTTCAGCTGGCGATCCTGCTGCAGAATCTCACGAGAGACGTTGAGCGAGAGGTCTTGTGCGTCGACCACGCCCTTGACGAAACGCAGGTACTCCGGCATCAGCTCTTCGCAGTCCTCCATGATGAAGACGCGTTTGACGTAGAGCTGAACGCCGCGCTTGTGCTCGCGCATGAAGGTGTCGAACGGCGCCTGCGACGGAATGAACAGCAGCGCCTGGTATTCGAACGTGCCTTCCGCCTTGAGCGAGATGATCTCGAGCGGATCGTCCCACGCGTGGCTGACGTGCTTGTAGAACTCCTTGTACTCCTCGTCGGTGACGTCGCTGCGTGGTCGCGTCCACAGCGCTTTCATCGAGTTGATCGTCTCGGTCTCGATCTGCCGAGTCACTTCTTCTTCCGCGCCCTCTTCCGCGGGTGGGGGCGGAACCTCCATGCGAATCGGGAACGAGATGAAGTCGGAATACCGCTTCACGATCTGCTTGATCTTCCACGGCTGCGTGTAGTCGTAGAGGGCGTCATCGGTGTCGGCGGGCTTGAGGTGCAGCGTGATCGACGTGCCCTGTGGTGCGTCTTCGACGGTCTCGATCGTGTACGTCGCTTCGCCGCTCGACTCCCAGCGGGTGGCTTCGGTTTCGCCTGCACGCCGGGTGAGCAGCGTGACACGGTCGGCAACCATGAACGTCGAATAGAAACCGATGCCGAATTGCCCGATCAGCTCTTCTGGTGCTGCGGACTCCTTGGCCTCGGCCAACCTGCGGCGGACATCAGCGGTGCCCGACTTCGCAAGCGTGCCGATCAAATCGATCACCTCGGCGCGCGACATTCCGATGCCGTTGTCCCGCACGGTGAGCGTGCGTGCGTCCTTGTCCACATCGATATCGATGTGGAGATCCGAGGTATCGACGTTCAGGTCTTTGTCGCGGAAGGCCTCCAGCCGCAGCTTGTCCAGCGCATCAGACGCGTTGGAGATCAGCTCGCGCAGGAAGATGTCCTTTTCCGAATAGACGGAATGAATCATCAGCTCCAACAGCTGACGGGTTTCCGCCTGGAACTCCAACTGCTCGACTTGCGATGTCACCACGATCCCTTTCTCAGCACAGCAAACTTTTCGATCCGGCACATGATAGGCCGAGGCTCCGACGGCCTAGCGTTCGTCCAGGTAGAACAGCACGAACGTGATGGCCAGCAGGCCGGCGGGAACCCAGGCCGCGGGACCATCGAGCAGACGCGTCACGATCGACCCGATGATCGCACCGCCCGCGAACGAACTGATGATCGCGGCGTAGATGGCCATGTTCCTGCGGGCTTCGGAATCGCGTTCGACGAAGCCCGCGTATCCGCTTTCGGTGAATCGCATGAGGTTGCCCGTGGTCGCGATCGCGATGTAGGACAGCGATCTGACGGTCCGGAAGAGGCCCATCTGGATTGCCGCGACGAAAGAGATGGGAATGGTGACGAAAAAGTTGGGGACGCTCAGCGGCACGAATCCCACGACCACGAGCACCACGACCTGTAGGACCATCGCCCATCGAATCGGCCTGGAGACGAATCGCTCCGCACGCGGACTCTTCAAGTAATTGGCGAGGGCTATGCCGACAACGAAAGCGATGATCGGCCACAAATGTGCCAACGCGGCATGCCACTTCTGCTCCGACACGTCGACACCGAGCAGGATCACGTTCCCCGTCTGCGCGTTCGCGAACACCCCGCCGCGGCAGATGTATGTGTAGGAATCGAGAAAACCACTCGAGACTGTGAGCACCAGCGCAAAGCGCAACGTGGTCGCGGTCGTCTTCTCCTCGTTCATTCGCCCTGTCCCGCCTGCTCGGCTTCCGGCTTCACAAGATCGACGACGAGCTCAGCGTCCACGACCTTGCTCGGCTTCACAAGATCGACCGGTTTGGGCTTGACCAGGTCCACCGGCTCGACCACTTCGGCCTCGACCACCGGATTGGGTAATGCGATCTGCGGCTGGGGTTCGACGAGCGGTGGCGTGACTGCCGACTCCACCCGTGGCGGACGCGGCTTCACCGAGTTGCGCGCCGCATTGCCGAGCGCCTTGTTGACCTGCGAGATCGCGCGGTACACGCCCGCAGCGGTGCCATCGTGGATCTCTCTGACGACGCGACTCGTGCCACGCGTTGCCGCGATGGAATCGAGGACACCGAACGGAATCGCCGCGATCGCCTGGTGGCTCGCGCGCACGATATTGGTGCCGATGTCGACGGCGGCAGTTGTCGTGTTGACGGCCCGGGTGACGTCGCGGGCAGCCTTCGCCATTCGCGCATTCTCCCGGGCGATGACGAGCAGCCGATCGCTCGCGTCGTCGATCTCTGTCATATGCCGCGATGAAAGGTAGAGCGCGAAAGCCAGCCCTCCGGACGCTGCCAGAAGCAGCAGCGCCACCAACAGCTCAAGCACCGACACGGATCGCTACCTCGGCTTCGACTCCCTGCTGCCGCAACTGTTCGCGCAAGATCTCGACGGCCTTGTCGTACACGATCTTGCGCAGCATGTTGGGCGCCACGGCTCCGGCGAACCCGGAAAACCTGCTCTGTGTCGCCGCAAGCTCGGTGGGGTTCAAGATCTCGATCGTGATGATTCGGCTCTTCGGTACGACGAACGCAGGCTCGGCGGGGACGGACTGCAGAGCCTTGGCGGTCGTATCGGCGACTACAGCGGCCAATTCGGCGTTGCGCTGCCGCAATCGTCTCACCCGCCACAGCAGCACCACGAGCACAATCAAGTTGACGGACAGCAGGACCACGATCGCGACACTCACAGGTCAACGATATTCGTTCGAACCGTTTACGGCGGTCCTTGTGCCGCGAAGGGAAGCAATGTCAGGCACCTCGGACTCGGCTCGGTAGGTCATCCATTCCCGTAGGGCCTTCGTGGCGAGAACGTCGTCCTCGTTGTATTCGAGGATCCGGGTCCGCTGACTTCCGTCAGGCTCGCCGTCGTATCCGACCGCCTCGCGGTACCACCCCATCGAGGCTTCACCGCCTGCCTCGGGATCGCGCCAGCCGAACCCGGCGACGGGGGCAATCTTCTTCAGCCCCTTGCCGTTCGGGCAGATGAACTGATCGCTGACGGCCTGGTAGATGTCGACCCACTGCGGTCCGTTGATGAACTCGCGGATCTCTTCGATCCGGGGCACATTCGGGTGCCCCGCGAACCGGCGTGCGGAATCGAGCAGCCACTTGTCTTCTGCCTGTCGCGAATAGCAGTATGCAGCAAAGGTTTTGCCGTCAGCCGCCGCTTTCGCGCGCACCTCCATCAACCAGGTCCAGAACTCGGCGAAGGACCGGCCTTCGTCCAGCGTCGGCAGCGGATCCCAGGTGGCGAACGCCCGGTACCGACCGTCCAGCAGTGTTCCCCAGAGGTATGCGCCGTGCTCTTGAAAACTTTCCAGGTCGACATCGACCTCGACGTCTGCGCGCTGCACTGTGACCTCTTCGCGGCGGCGGACCAGCGGCACGTCCTGGAGCCACGCAAGCGCGGTGACGACTGCATCGGCGAAATCGCCGTGCTGCCAATCCTCCGGTGCGTCGCCGGTCCAGCGTGACAGCTCGTCGATGGTGTCGACCCCGGCGAGGCGCAGCACTTCGGCGCGGGAACCCGGCGCAACCAGGCTCACATCCCGCGTTTCCGTCAGCCACTCCTTGCACTGCGTCCACCACGGGCAGGATCGGCATTCCGGAACCTGCGACGGAACGGTCGGCAATTCGCCGCGGGCCACCGCGATGCGATCGGCGAAGCGGAGGTCGTACTCGTCGAGCACAGCGGTGAGGTCGTGGACGACGATGCAATCGAACGCGAACCCGATGGCACCTCCGACGACGGCGGGGCTGGCCAAACCGTGCCGCTGCAGCATCCGGTACAGATGCGCCAATCGCATCTGGTCCCGGGGTTGCGGGCGGACCTTCCGGGTCGGGTCGTCGCGCGGCGCCCACACATCGAGATCGGAGGTCAGTGCGCCACCCTCGATGTCGCCGTTGCGTGGATCGCTCACCTTGTGATTGACGACGATGACGGGGATGTAGCCACCACGATCTTCGTCGCGAATCAGCAGCTCCGCCTTGCCGCGTCGCCCGGTATCGATCTCCGACGGCAGCACGGCACCCCAGATACGTTGCGCTCCCGACTCGCACGCAGCCAACGTTGCCTCGGCACGCTCCCGGGTGGAACCCAGCGGATCGATGTCGACCCAGCCCGTCCCCCGCCCGGTCAGGGTTGTGCGGACGTACTCGCGATGTGCGGCCGCAGCGTCGCGCCGTTGCCGCACACCCGGGTCCTCGGGAATCCCCTCGATCAAGGCCGGATTCGAGATATCCAGGTGCAGGCGATGCCGGCAACTGAGCAGTGTCCGGGCATCGATCAGGACGGATCGAGTCCGCTCGCCCTGGTCGATGTTCACACCATGAGAGTAAATGTGCCCACCGACGGATCTCGCCAGGCTGGGCTGACCACCCGTAGTAGGGTGAGCCCTCAGTGCTAGGACGCGATAACCCGAACAGTGATGCGGAGAGGCCTTCTCGATGGGGTTGTTCAAGAAGCGCAAGCGACGTTCCACGCGAAAAGCCGAGGCCAAAGCGCTGAAGCACAAGGCGAAACTCGAAGCGAAGCTTGGCGCGAAGACCGACAACAAGCGTCTCCGAGCCGAGAAGCGGTCGCTTCGGAAGGTCGAGAAGGCACAGGTCTCCGCCTTCAAGGCGCAGGAGAAAGCTGCTGCGAAGGTCGCCGAGAAGGCGTCCAAGGATCGGTTCAGTGTCAGTGAGGTCAAGAAGTACATCGGCGTCGCGCGTGTGCTGACTCCCGTCCTTGCCCCCCTCGCCTATCGCGGTGCGACATTTGCACGCGAGAAGATCGACAGCCGGCGCGCGGCCCAGCTGGGTGTCGGCGTCGAGCAGCTCGGCGAGTTCACCGGTCATGGCGCAAAGCTGAGCGCTCGTGTCGCGAACGCGGAAAACTCGGTCGCAGAAGCACTCACACAGCACGCGAACGACGCCGAAACCGAGAAGTTCGCGGCGGCGACCCGCAGTCGCCTCAACGACCTCAGCACGGCCATCCACGCTGCCGAACAGATGCCACCCCCGCGGCGCCGAACCGCTCATCAGGCCATATCGACCGAGCTCACCGGCATCGAGGCAGACCTCCTCGCACGCCTCGGAGTACGCTGACCCTTCGTGTTCACGAGGCCGACCACAGACCGCATACGCGGCTGCCTGGTCGGGGCGGCGGCGGCGGTTCTTGCGATCGCTGCGCACGGTGTCGCAGGTGGCGTAATGCCGTCGGCGGCTGCTCTCACTCTGCTCGTCGCGATGTCGGCAGTGCTCGGTTGCGGTGCTGTGCGTGGCCGCGGACCGCTCGCGGTTCTCGGATTACTTGCGGCAGCCCAGCTCGCGGGCCATTTCGCCCTCGCCGCCGGAGCCGAGCATGCGCATGCGGCAACCGATCCCTGGTTGATGACCCTCGCGCACTCGGTCGCGACCGTGCTCTGTGCGGTTCTCATCGTCGCGGTGGACCGGCTCATGGCCATCGCGGCCTCGACGCTACGGGCACTGGAATGGATCAGCCATCGGCCGATGTGGCAGGACTTTGCCACGCCGTTCTGCGAGCCGGAGCTGCGGGCAACCCACCGCACGCACGAACCCATTTCGCGACGCGGCCCACCTGTTCTGTGTGTTCTCTGAAACCACCTTCCGCACACACGAATACAGGACCAATCATGACCAGCTTCATCACGCGCGCCTTCGTCACAGTTGGCGCAACTGCCGGTGCCGCCCTACTCGCGAGCGGAGTTGCGGCGGCGCACGTCACCGTCGATGCGCCGGGGGCCCAGCAGGGCGGCTACGCGGTGCTCACCTTCAAAGTGCCGACCGAGTCGGACACTGCCGGAACGACAAAGCTCACGGTCACCCTGCCCGGCTTCAAATCGGCTCGCACAGAACCGATCGCGGGCTGGAAGTCCGAAGTCGTCAAGAATCAGGACGCGGAAGTGACGTCGGTGACGTGGACAGCCGATCCCGGCGTTTCCGTCCCGCCCGGGCAATTCCAGCGCTTCGCACTGTCGGTCGGACCGTTGCCGGACGAGGCGGAACTCTCGTTCAACGCGACTCAGACCTACAGCGACGGCGAGGTCGTCAACTGGGATCAGCCCACTCCCGAGAACGGCGAAGAGCCCGAACACCCCGCACCGGCGATCATGCTCGCCGAAGCGAGCGAAGAGGGCGGCCACGGCCACAGCGTCGCAACTGCAAACAACCACGAGGCAGACAACCACGAGGGCAGCGCGTCGGAGAAGGACACGACTGCGCGCTGGCTCGGCGGAATCGGGCTCGCACTCGGTGCATTGGGCGCAGCGCTCGGTCTCGGCGCTGTCATCCGAAGCCGGCGTTCGTGATCAGGAGGCTGCTCGGAATCGCTGCGGCGGTCCTCCTGTTCGTACTGCTCAGCACGGGTTCGGCTGCGGCACATTCGGAACCGGTCTCGAGCACGCCCGCCGACGGGTCGTCGCTCGACGCGGGCCCGGCGCGCGCGAGCGTCACCTTCAACGAGGCTCTGCAGGACTATTCGCCATCGTTGAAAGTCGTTGGGCCTGATGGGAATCTGTGGTCCAAGGGCGACGCGACAGTCAAGGGTGACACCGTCAGCGTTGAACTAGGCGAGTTGGGCCCGACCGGCGATTACACGATCGCCTACCGAGTGACGTCGGCTGACGGCCATACCGTGACCGGCACACGCACGTTCACGCTCACAAAGCAGGGGAACGGAACGCCGGGACCACCGGCAGATGCCGAATCGTCCTCCGACGGCGGCGACGGAGTGCCGCCGTGGGTCTTCATAGTCGGCGCGGCAGTTCTGTTCGCGGCGGGTCTGGCGTTCGCGCTGCGTAATCCCAACTCGAAGAAGCGCTGAGTTGGCGAGTACGGCCGGTGGCACCGCGAGCAGGTGGGCCCTGCTGCTGGCCGTACTCACCGCAGCGCTTGGTGTAAGCCTCGCGTGGAATCTGTCCGATCCCGCGAATCCAGACCTATCCGCACTCGTCCGCGTCATCGCCGACTGCATGGCTGCGCTGGTCCTCGGCCTCGCGGCTCTGCTACGGCTGCAAGGCCCGGGTAGCCGGCGTTCGATCAAGGCGCTCGATCTGTGGCGACCCATCGCCGCCGCCGCAGGCGTGTGGGTGATCGCCGAGGTCGCGCTGCTTCTTTTCGAGGCTTCGAGCGCGTCCGGCCGGACGGTCGCGAAGGTCGGAACAGATGCGCTGCGGACCTTCGTCCTGGAAACGAGCAACGGCCAGGTCGGCCTCGCGGCCGTGGCCTGTGCGCTGGCAGTCGTCGGCTACGCGAGCGTCGCGTTCCGGCAACGAGCCGACTGGTCCACCGATCCGGTGCTCGCCGTTGCCGCACTCGCACTTGTGTTGCGGCCGATCACGGGTCACATGTCACAGCAGACTTTGGGTCCGCTGCTCGGCGCCGTGCACGCGCTGGCGGCGGGACTGTGGTTCGGCTTGTTGGTCGCCATGGGACTGATCGTCCAGTCGCGTGGCGGTTGGGCCGAACTGTTACCCCGGTTCTCGAACTGGGCGCTGTGGTGCGTCGTCATTCTCACCGGCAGCGGCATCGTGAATGCCTTCGTCCGACTCCAAGGCATCACACCGTTTTTCGACTCCGGGTACGGACGAATCGTCGTTGCCAAGACGGTCGTTCTCGCCGGGCTCGTCGGCCTCGGTTGGTATTGGCGGCGGACCTGGGTACGAGAGGCGAGCGGTCATCGCATGACCGCTGCCGCCTCCCTGCAACGCGCGATAGTCGAAACAATGCTGATGGCAACAGCTTTCGGGCTCGCTGCCGCCCTCGCCGGTACAGCCTGAATCAGAGCATCTGCGGTGCGCTGAGTTTGCTCACAAGCCAGCGGCCATCGACGTTGTCGAGGGTTACCTTCATCGTCAGTTGGCCGGCCTGCGGCTTACCTTCCGTTGCCACGCTCGAGATCGTCTCGCCGATCACGACGAGCGCCTGGGCGGTGTCCGAATCGCCGGATACGGTCGCGCACTGGACTTCTGTCACCTTCGACGTGACCTGACCCTGCGTGTACAGATTCCGCAGGTCGTTCTGCCTCGTTTCGAACTGCGTCTTCCATTCACCGGTCGCACCTGCGAGAACGCCGGCGAAGTACGGATCCAGGGTGTTGAAGTCGAAGTTTGCGAGCTCCTGCGCGTAGTCGCACGCCGCAGCGCTGGCCGCGGCCGAAGCGTCGACGATGTCGCGTTTCTCGTCGTACTGCAGATAGAAGTACACAGCGCTCGCGGTCGACGCGGCGAGGAGCAGCACTCCAACCGCGGGGAGGAGCCGAGCCCGCAGCTTCGATTTCGTGGCAGGCTCCGTCGAGTCAGAAGCCAAGTCGTCGACAGCTTCGCTATCTGGCGGATCCAATACGTCGTTGCTGTGCTTTGCCATCCGTGTTTCTCCGACTTCCCGGCACCTTCGCCGAATCACGATCGTTATTGCGCCGAAAGGGCCCGCCCAGGTAGGGCGGGCCCTTCAGGTTCCCTAGCAGTACGGGAGGTTGATCACTCGACGATCTGAACCTTCTGCGGCGAGGACTTCGGCGCGACGAACGGGGAGTTGATCGTGTTGAAGTAGCCGACACCCGAAGCGATTGCGACCGGGATGGTCACGACTGCACCGGTGACGAAGCCACCGAGGACCGCACCGACCGGAGCACCGACGAGGCAGCCGGCGAGGGCACCCGGGAGCAGGCCGAAGACGGGAAGCGCGATGGCGCCGCCACCAGCGCCGACAGCGCCGCCGACGAGGCAGCCGATGCCCGCGCCACCGACTGCGCCGAGCGAAGACGACACCGTTGCGGTCAGGGCAATCGTGTCCTGGGCGCGCTTGAACGCCCACTGCTCGCGCTCACCCTCGGTCTTCCAGCCGTAGTCGAGCACGGGGGTGACGGGAACCGGACGGGTCGCCGCGACCGGATCGGTAACCAGCGCGTCGGATGCCTGGTCGAGTATCTGGCTCTGACCCAAGGTCCGTGCGATGTCGGTGGCCGGTGCCAACGAGGCGCTTCCCAGAACTTCACCGGTCGGCGTGCTTGCCTGGATCTGGCCATCGACGACAGTCAGCGAGCCGAGGGGCGTGTTCACGGTCGCAGAGTTTTCGGACGGGCTGAGGATCTGCGCGGCAACGAAGTTGACGAACGCGGACGGATCGCCGGCCGGGGCCACGACTGGTGACGGGTCGGCAACTGCGGGCTCGGCGTAGGCGGTGCCGCCGGCGACACCCAGTGCGCCGATGGTCAGAGCCGACACAGCGGCAAGTTTCCTGATCTTCATGGTGCGGATTTCCTTTACGTTGTGTGACCTAAGGCCCGTTCGCTAGACGGATTCGAATGGCATGCGACAGCCCGTAAGGGGTTGCCGCCTTCGACGTGATGATCTAACGATTGAAACGAGTCGTGATAGCAACGAGAAGGTATCAGGTTGATTTACATTCACTAACATCGTCAGCAGACGAACTGTGAGTTCTTTTTTTCATCGTGATTTAAACCCACCCTGAGCTGGCCTTTCGTGGCGCAAGCTGGTCGAGTTGACACCCATCCGGTGAGCACCGTCACATCTCGGACGTGCAACGAATAAATCGGACATCCATTTTCTAAGTGAACGCCGCGTGAACGAAAATTAACGGCGAATGTACGACTCCCCACCGCCAAAGAAACGCGAATAGGAAAGCATCGGAATACGCCGTTAACAATTCTTCCAATTGTCGTGAAGAGAACTATGGACAACTCACCCGAGGTATGCCTCGGTGAGCCAGCCGCGGACCTCTTCGTCGAAGTCGGCCGCAGAACGCAAATTGACGACGTGGTAGTAGAGCCCCGAGTATGCGATCGGCTTGCGGCTGATCTGTCGGTGATCGACCGTGCGGCGCAGAGCGAACGACAGCGCGACCCAACGCTGCATCGGACGCAACTCCGCGAACTTCGCTCCGTCCTCGTGCTTGAGAAAGATGCCGACCGACAGCGGCTCCACGTGCACGGGTCCGAGGGATTCGACGTGAGCGTGGACGGCGTCGAAAATCGGTCGTTCCCGTTCGGGACCGACCGAGAAGTACTCCGCCAATGTCATCGCCGGCGCACACTCGTGCCCCTGCGCGCGGCGGGCGAAGCGGCGGCCGCATTCCGGGCATTCCCAGACCACGCCTCTATTCTGCAGCGCGTGGCTGATTTACTGGGCGCATGAGTGAGCCGATTGCAACCGCCGACCTCGCCGACGAGATCGGTCCAGACATCCGTAGCTGCGACACCCAGTTCACCCAGTACGGCGGACGTGCAGTGTTCTCGGGCACCATCACGACGATCAAGTGCCACCAAGACAACTTGCTCGTCAAGCAGACCCTCAGCGAGCCCGGAAACGGCGGCGTCCTAGTCGTCGACGGCGGCGCCAGCGTGCACACCGCACTCGTGGGCGACATCATTGCAGGTCGGGGCGTCGACAACGGTTGGGCCGGTGTAATTGTCAATGGTGCGGTTCGCGATTCGGCGATCCTGCGCACGCTCGAAATCGGCATCAAAGCACTCGGCACCAACCCGCGCAAGAGCACGCAAACCGGGTCGGGCGAAAAGAATGTGCCCGTCGAATTCGGTGGCGTGACGTTCAACCCCGGCGAGACCGTCTACTCCGACGACGACGGCGTCGTGGTGCGCTGACTGGCCACACGGACCTTTACACCGCCGACCTCAACGAGGTCGCCGGCGCGTAGTTGCCGACCGCGGCGCAGTTCGACTTCGCCGTTTACCGCGACAAGACCGTCCGCGATGACACCTTTCGCTTCGGCGCCACTCTCGATCAAGTTCGCAAGTTTGAGGAACTGACCGAGTCGAATTACCTCGTCTCGTATGGGTACTTCGTCGACCTTTTCGTTTCGGCGCGGCATGGCACTGATTTTGCAGGCACATGGGGACTACCGTCTAACCATCATTGCCTGAGGGAGGGTCGACATCGTGACCAGCAGCGTGGCGGATGCCATCGAAGTTGCCGAGCCGCACCGCGAACAGCCGCGTAAACGCAAGCGCACCAAGCTGTCCGAGGTTCCCCATATTGCGGGACTGATCGTCGGCATCTTCACCCTGCTCTGCCTGGCCTGGAGCATCTCGCCGGTGATCCGGAGCGTCACGCAGAAGCCACGCGAATATATCGACACCTATTACTTCGACGCGCCGGACACCAGCTTCGCGTGGGCACTCGTCCTCGGTCTGCTCGCGGCTGCCCTCGCCAGCCGGAAACGGATCGCGTGGTGGCTCTTCACCGCCTATCTGACCGTGTACGGCGTCGTAAACGTCGCAGAGATCATCGATACCAAGAGCGTCCACGCAATGATCGCTCTCGCTGTGCACGTCGCTGTGGTCGCCATCTTGATCGCCGCCCGGCCCGAGTTCTACACACGGGTCCGCAGCGGGGCCGGCTGGAAGGCGCTCGGCGTCCTCATCGCCGGGCTTGCCGCTGGGACCCTGCTCGGTTGGGGTCTGGTCGAGCTGTTCCCCGGCACCCTCGAACAGTCCCAACGTGGCCTGTGGGCGTTGAACCGGGTCACTGCCCTCGTCGTCGTCGACAACGAGCAGTTCGATGGACGCCCACACGGTTTCGTCAACACCCTGCTCGGCCTGTTCGGGGCGTTGGCCCTGCTCGGAGCGGTCATCACGCTGTTCCGTTCACAGCGTTCGACGAACGCCCTGACCGGTAACGACGAGTCCGCGCTGCGCGGTTTGCTCGAGCGCTCGGACGTCGAAGACTCACTCGGCTACTTCGCGACGCGCCGCGACAAGGCCGTCGTGTTCGCGCCGAGCGGTAAGGCCGCGGTCACATACCGCGTCGAAGTCGGTGTGTGCCTAGCCAGCGGCGACCCCATTGGTATGAAGGAAGCGTGGCCCCACGCCATCGATGCCTGGCTGGAACTGGCCGAGCATTACGGCTGGTCTCCTGCCGTGATGGGCGCGAGCGAACTGGGTGCGACGGCCTACAACCGCGCGGGGCTGTCGGTCCTGCAACTCGGCGACGAGGCGATCCTCTACCCGCGCAAGTTCAACCTCAACGGCAGCGATATGAAACCGGTCCGCCAGGCGGTCAACCGGTTGCGGAAGTTGAACTACACCACCCGAATCCGGCGCCACCGTGACATCCCCGCGGACGAGATGAAGCAGGTCATCCGGCGGGCCGAAGACTGGCGCGGAACCGAGACCGAACGCGGGTTCTCGATGGCGTTGGACCGGCTCGGTGACAGTCTCGACGGCGAATGCCTTCTCGTCGAATGCCTCGACTCCGAAGAAAACGTCCTTGCGATGTTGTCCCTGGTGCCATGGGGGCGGTCCGGTGCGTCGCTCGACCTCATGCGGCGGGACCCGAAGGGCCCCAACGGTGTCATGGAGTTCATGGTCTCCGAACTTGCCCTGCAGTCCGACCAGTTCGGCATCACCAAGATCTCGCTGAACTTCGCGGTCTTCCGCTCGGTATTCGAGGAAGGCGAGCGCATCGGCGCGGGCCCGGTGCTGCGGACGTGGCGCGCTGTGCTGCTGTTCTTTTCGCGCTTCTGGCAACTCGAGGCGCTGTACCGTTCCAACGTGAAGTACCAACCCGACTGGGTGCCGCGCTTCATGTGTTTCGAAGACAGTCGCACCCTCCCGAAGGCCGGTATCGCGTCGGCGCTCGCCGAGGGGTTCCTGCCGCGACTCGGTCGAGAAACCAAGAAGCACACGGGAACTCACGAATCCGTACCCGACCACTTCGCCTCCAGCGGACTCCTCCACTCCGACGGCAGCGCCCCGGACCTCCCGCCAGTGCCAGTCGCAGTGGGTCCGCGCCGTCCCGATCAGGTCCGGGTGCGGCTTGCCAAGCTCGATCGGCTCACGGAGGCGGGGATCGACGCCTACCCGGTCGCTTATCCCCCGACCCACACCGTTGCCGAAGCACGGGAGTGCCCCGTAGGGACCAAAGTTCGCCTCGCTGGTCGCATCTTGCGAATCCGCGACTATGGCGGCGTGACGTTCGCGGTTCTGCGTGACTGGACGGACGACATCCAGCTCCTGATCGATCGCGAACACGCCGGAGCGGAGAAGCTCGACCAGTTCGCGTCTTTCTTCGATCTCGGCGACCTCATCGAAGTCAGTGGAACCATCGGACGCAGCCGCAAAGGCGAGCTGTCGCTGCTTGCCGCCGATTGGCGCATGACCGGAAAGTGCCTGCACCCGCTGCCCGACAAGTGGAAGGGCCTCTCCGACCCGGAAGCTCGCGTTCGCCAGCGCTATGTCGACATGGCGATCAACAAGGACGCCCGGCGACTGCTCGTTCAACGCAGCGCCGTCGTGAAGTCGTTGCGCGATTCGCTTGGAGCGCAGGGTTTCTTGGAGGTCGAGACGCCGATCCTGCAGCAAGTCCACGGCGGTGCCAACGCCGCGCCGTTCGTGACTCACATCAATGCCTACAACCTCGACCTCTACCTGCGGATCGCGCCGGAGTTGTACTTGAAGCGGCTGTGCGTTGCAGGCATGGAGAAAGTGTTCGAGATCGGTCGCGTGTTCCGCAACGAAGGCGTCGACTTCAAACACAATCCCGAGTTCACGATCCTCGAGGCGTACGAGGCCCACAGTGACTACGAACGCATGATGGTCCTGTGCCGCAAATTGATTCAGGCTGCGGCGGTAGCGGCGCACGGTCGGGAGATCATCCACCGGCCTGGTCCGGACGGCACCATGGTCGAGATCGATATCTCCGGCGAGTGGCCGGTGAAGACCATGCACGGCGCTGTCGCCGAGAAACTCGGCGTCGATGTCACTCCGGAAACGTCGCTCGACGAGCTGCGCCGCCTGTGCGACGAGAACGAGATTCCGTATCAGACAGCTTGGGACACGGGCGCTATCGCGCAGGAAATGTACGAGCACCTCGTGGAGGACTACACGGAGTTTCCGACGTTCTACACCAACTTCCCCACCTCGATGTCGCCCCTGACCCGACCTCATCCGACGATCCCCGGCGTCGCGGCGAAGTGGGACCTCGTCGCATGGGGAATAGAGCTCGGGACGGCGTACAGCGAACTCACCGACCCAGTCGACCAGCGGCAACGCCTCACCGAGCAGTCGCTGCTCGCGGCCGGTGGCGACGAGGAAGCCATGTCACTGGACGAGGACTTCCTCCAGGCACTCGAACATGCCATGCCACCCACCGGCGGACTCGGCATGGGCGTAGACCGAGTCGTCATGCTCATCACGGGCGGCAGCATTCGAGAGACGCTCGCTTTCCCGCTTGCCAAGCCGAAGACCTAAAGCACGGCAGTGGTCTCGGCAAAGGCGGTGCCGTCGACCGATGCACGTGTCCGGTCGGCGTGGTGAAGGTATAGCGGTGCCGCTGGCCTGGGGCTCGAGATTCCGGTTCCGCCGTCCAGTCGGCGCCTTGTTTGGCGTAGTTGCACGCTTCGCAGAGGCCGGCGCCGTTCTCGATCGTTGTCTTGCCGCCGCTTTCGTGTGACTTGATGTGGTCGCGGTGCCGGATCGGGGCATCGCACCACGGCGTCCGACACGTCCTATCCCGCGCATCGATCAATCGCGCCAGAGTCTTTGGAAAGTAGCGCGACTTCGACTCCATGGCAGTCAACGCCCCGGTCCCAGGTTTGGCGTAGATGCGACGCAGCTCGACCACCGCTTCCCGATCGGCGGCGTCGTGGATCCACTGCCGCGCCACACCCGCCGGCACAGGTCCGTAGCCGACCACCTCAGCGGGCTCCGCGCCGCCAGCGAGCAGCGCTTCGTCGGACAACACCACATTCACCGTTACCGGAGCCTCCGTCGCGGTCGCCACACCGGTCACGCGTTGTACCAGCAGATCAGCCATGATCTGCGACTTCGTCCGCTCGTCCCCGACCGCCACAATCGCTGCCGCGTCCCGCAGCAACGTCGCATGTACGGTGACGGCGTCTTTCATCGGAAGCAACGCGCTCACGTACGCCATAGTGTCCGGTGCGGGCCGCGAGGTGACCCGACGATCAGCGACCGCCTTGCCCGCCCGACGGACCATCGCCTCCGGATCAAGCGAAGCCGCTTCCCTGCGCGCTGCTGCCGCGATCGCGCGGTCACCGAACCCAGCCAACCTCTTCGGGTCCGCGCATAGGTTCCGATCGATCGCCTCCCGGTCTTCCCTTGTCAGACAAGCCGTCTCCCGCACCAGCACCGTCGCACGCCATTCGGTCAGCTGTCCTCGTTCCAGCAACGCCAGCGTGTGCGGCATCTCCTCGGTCAACGCTCGCGCGAATCCAAGATGCCGTCCACCCAGTTTCGGCGAATCTCGCCGCGCCAAACCGACTTCCGCGGCAATCCCGCGGCATTGTTGAGCGACCGGAACGCCCCGACTCGCGCGGTCTGCTTTGCGCGACCGATCGAAATCCGCTGTCACCTTCGCTTGTGCCGCGGCGCAGGCAGATTTCAGATCCTCCAAGGCACCCAGCACGTCGATCCGCGCCGCATCAGACAGGTCTCGCGCGATCCCCGCCAACCCGATTACGACTGCACCGATGCGCTCTGCGACCTCAGCCGTTCCCCCCGACTCGAACATAGTTTCGACACTACGCCACCTTTTCCAGCCTGGCAACAAGTTCGTCGAAACGGTTAATAATTCACTGCCACAAGCTATTTGGCTAAAGTAGGTCCATCGCGCAAGCCTGTCTCGCGTTGGACGCGCAGGCCGCGTTCGAGTTCACCGACCAACGTGGCGTCGTCGATAGGTGTGATGTCGACGTTCTGGCCATTTCGGACCAGATAGCGACCGTCGTCGATGACGTCGATCCAACTGAAGAACTTGGGTACCGCCGCGTGATCCCGCGTCAGGCCGTATTCGATCCCAACGTGGCCCGTTCGGCTTCGACTGGCGGCAAGTAACTTTCGGACCGGTTCTACGACGGGACGATGCGAAGGGTCGCGCATGATTTCTGTCGGTCCGTCGCCACGGAGTTCCTCGACCGAGGCTGACATCGGCGGACGCCGTCCCGGTCTCGTAACCGGCAGCGCTGCGACAATCGTCCGTGCCAATGCGTTCGGTTTGACCAGCGCGACGCTCACCGTCTGTGCTTGCGTAATGATGACGCCAGCAGTACCGACCACGCAGCCGAGTGCCCGAATCGGGTCGGCGATCACCTTGACCCGCGACGATGGTTGCGCGGCTATCCGCAGTGCGACGGACAGTTCGGGATTGGCGCGCAACGGCATTCGACGATCGAACTCGGCGCGGATCAGGGCAGCAGCGTCGGCCGTGGGTGCAGTTTCCACGATTCGGAGCGGCGCCGGATACCGATCGAGGCCGGTCTCACGCCAAACGTGCGCAAACTCGTCGGCGGTGAAGACCCACTTCACCTGCGGTCGTCCCACACTCCGATGACGGGCGGCGCGGTCTTCGGGATAGCCCCGATCAGTTCATTGCCGTTCTCCTCGTTGATGAGATAGCTCGGCGTCTTGTGCTCGCTGTCGTCGTCACGACGTTGACCAGCACCGGCTCCGGGGACCATTCCACCAACCGGCATTCCGCGCATTACTGGGCTTCCCCTGCCTGCGGCCGGCGTCGTGCCGACCGAAGCTGGTGTCGGGGCACCGCCCGACGCGAGACGACCACCAGGGGTGGGCATACTCGCGTAACCTCCGGATGCGGCGGGAAGCTGGGTCTTGCCCGGCTGTGCGGCGTCCCCGTACGACGGTCGGGCCCCATACGTGGTCGCATCAGCGTTCGGGACGTTGGGAAGTGCTGTGCTCGTGGGGATTACGCGACTCGGTTGGTCGGTTCCCGGAAGTCCCATACCTGCGGTTACGACGGGAGCGACTTCGCCGGGGAGGTCCGTCGGCTGGCTGACCAGCTCACCCGTCGTACCCCCGCCGCGAATCACGTCGGGGGAAGCTGAGCCGAATTCGACTGGGCGAGAATCGATTTGCGCGGAACCATTACGGGCTGCACCGCCTCCGCCGTTACCGGTCCGATCGTCGTCCAGACCGCCCGGAACGGGGTCATCAGGTGAGAAGAATGCCGGCACGCGTTCTCCTACACCAGAACCCGGCTGAAACGTCGGGACGTAGATCGAATTCATGGTGTCTATCGCTTCACGCCACTCCGCCTCTGCATGCTCATCTTGCGCGAGCACGGTGGCGGGCGCGACAAGTCCAATCGGATTCTCGCGGCTGAGCCCGGTGAAAGGCGGACGGACTTCCCGTTGCAACAAGAATGCGACGCTGGCAATCTCCGATACGCGGGGCGATATGCCTGCCGTCAGCTCGCCGAAATCGCTGCCCGAGCCGGCGAAGGCAGAAGCCGCCGCCGCCGCGGCGTCCGCCGACTTCCCCTCCCAGCCGGCCATTGTCCGAGTGAGGTTCGACGTGAAATCGTTGAAAGCGGTCTGTACGCCGTCCCCGATTTCCTTCCATTTGTCTGCAAACTGCTGCAGCGCACGCGGCGCCATGTCCTGGACCTTGGCATAGATGTCGGCGTGAGACATCGCTGCGAAATACTCGATCGCATCCACATATGGCGGGTCGACGGCACCGTCGAACCGCGAAGACCCCCGCGAGGTCCGCAGGCGGGAGACAGAACTGTGCTCCCCGACCGCGACGGCCTCTTCACCCATATCCCCGAACGCGCCCATCAGTTCTCCGCACCGATCGTTGGTTCGATGATCTGTACCAATTCGCTCATCCCGTCACACGGCGCCTGCGCATCGTGGAAGTCCTGCAGGCTGGAGGTCACAAAAACCGCGCCCACGGTAGTTCGCAGGATCGTGATGCACGTTCGCTCATCCTTCGGATCCACGACGAGAAAGGCATCTCGTCCGTTGACGGGAGGCAACGAGGACGCCGTGCCACGATCGTCGTATCTACGCCTTTGATCATCGAAGGCAACGTTTCCTGAATTCAGAAACAGTTCTCGAGTCGGCGATTTGAATGCACACCCAAAGAAGGTGTATTCGGCGACAAAGTCGCGACGCTCTCGTGAAGCCGGGTCGAACCCGGCTCGCACGATCGTTTCGTCGCTCACATACGTACAAGGATCAAATACAACATCCGAGTATTTTGACGCGTTCTCCTGCTCAGGCGGCTGCAACTCCGAGACTGTCAAAGTAGAAGGCGCCGTCGACGAAGGCGATTCGGCAGGTGCTGGCGTTGCTTCCCTGTCGTTGCACCCCGCCGAGACAAAGCCCACGACAATCGCGAAACTAGCTGTCATCCGCGCGGCGTTCATCGACCCGCGCTCTCGCCGAGAATTGGTGCGGAATTGCTCAGCTGCACGGCGTTCTCCAGTTCTTGTCTCTCGACCGCCCCGCCGGCAATCAAGAAGGACTCCCGGAGGCGCTCCGCCGCAAGAACGAACTCGTCGAGAAATCTGCCAAGGTCATTCAACTTACTTTCAAATCCGTTCTGCATTTGCTTCGCCGAATCAAACGCGCCAAAGGCAAGCTGGTCACGCTCGCGCGCCTTCGTCCGCTGCGCTTCCAACGCATCGATCAACGTCTGCACGTCAGCCGCACACGCTTCCGCAACACCCGCTTCCATGCGGAAGGTCCCCGCCGCAGCCCCCCGATAGAACACTTCGATCTGATCCAGGCCCACGTCGCCGGCCATCGCCACCCCCCACTAGCGCGATAAATGCTCTCGACATACTACGACGCAGCAGCCGACCGGTCGGTTCCACGATCCCGGCGATCAGAACCCACGTCGAGTGCATAGTTCTTCGGCCCGACACGCCGAGCGGCGGCCTGTAAAACCGTGCACTCGATGGACCACCGACCTAGTTCTCGGCGCCGATCGATGGCTCGATAATCTGCGCCACCCTCACAAGTCCATCGCAAGGATTCACATTGCTTCCGACGTCGACGGTCACTGCGACCAAGGCCGATCCCACTTTGGTACGCATGTCGAGAGAGCAGGTCCTGGGATCACCTGGCTCGCGGTATATGAACGCGTCTCGACCATTGACTAGCTCATTCGATACTCGCTTATCGGCGAACCGCTCTCGCTGGTCCTCGAATTTGACGTTGCCCGATATCAACAGCATGCCCCCATCGACGGAGTCGAAGTGGCATCCCAAGTTTGTCCATTCGGCTGCTCCGTCGATTCGGCGCCTGGTCGACGGGTCGAATCCCGCATTGATCACGGCCTGGTCTTCGACAAAAGTGCACGGGTCGTAGACGACGTCTTCGTAGCGCGGATCGTTGTCTTGCTTCGGCGGCTGCAACTCTTCGGCAGTCAAAGTCACTCGAACGCTGGTCGAATTCACCTGCGACGACGCGTCCTTCACGCTTGATTCTGACTGGCCTGTACCGCACGCACAGAGGGCTGCACCTGCAAACGCAATGGTGATGAACTTGCGGTTCACGTTACGAACCTCCGTCGGAAATCAGTGACTCGTTCTCGGTGGCAACAACGTTCGGGGTGTTCTCCACTTCTTGGGCGTCGACGAGCCTCCCCGCGATCAGGAAGGATTGCTTAAGTCTGTGGGCGGCGCCGACATACTCGTCGAGAAACGTCACGACCTGCGACATTTTCGAACCGAAACCCTTCTGCATCTGTTGTGCCGAATCGAACCCTCCGAAAGCACTGAAGACATCGAACTGGGCCCTGTAGCGCTGCGCCTCCAACGCATCGATCAACGTCTGCACGTCAGCGGCACACCCCTCCGCAACGCCCGGTTCCATGCGAAACTTCCCCGCCGCAGCGCCCCGATAGAACACGTCGATCTGATCAAGACCCACGTCGCCGACCATCGCCACCCCCCATTAGCGCGATAAATGCTCTCGATACTACGACGCACCAGCCGACCGGCCGGTTCCACACCGAGGTGCACCTCACCGTCGGTCATAGGGCAAAGTTGATCCCGTGCAACTATTGCTGATCCGCCACGCGCTGCCGTCCCGCATCGAGAATGCGGCCGAGGGCGCGGACCCCGGACTCGCACCGACCGGCGTCGAGCAAGCGGCACGCGTACCGGCTGCGATCGACCGGCACCGGATCGTTCGGATCGTCAGCAGCCCGCAGTTGCGGGCTCAGGAAACCGCGAAGCCGACTGCCGAGAAGCTGGGCCTCGACGTCGGAATCCTCGACGGCCTCGCCGAGTACGACCACGGGAACAGCTTCTACATTCCTATCGAGCAGGCGAAGCACGACTTTCCGGAAATGTACGAGCGCATCAAGAACGGCCACCTCCCCGAAGTCGTCGACGGGCAAGCGTTCAAGCAACGTGTTCTCGACGCGGTACAGAGCATCGTCGAAACTACGGACCACGCCGACACGGTTGCCGCTTTCGCTCACGGTGGTGTGATCAACACCTATGTCGGCGACATTCTGGATATCGAGAAACGGTTGGCCTTCCCGATCGACTATTGCTCGGTCACCCGGATCCTGTTCTCGCGCAACGGGAAACGTACGGTCGCGAGCGTGAACGAAACGTCGCACGTGTGGGACCTGTTGCCCCGCAACATCGCTAGCTCCTAGAGGCCAGGAATTCGCCCGTTCCGGAACAGATCCATGAAGATCTGGTGGTCCTGCCGTGCACGGGTGCCGTATTCGTGGGCGAACTTCACCAGCATGTCGGTGAATCCGTCCTCGTCGGCAGATATCGCCGCATCGATCGCATGCTCGGTGGAGAACGGGACCAGGCTGTGACCGCTCGATGATTCATCGGCGGCCGCATGCATCGTCGCTGTTGCCTTTCCGAGGCAATCGATCACAGCGAGAATATCGTCGGGCTCGTTGAGGTCGGTCCAGTCGAGGTCGTTGGCGTAGGGCGACACCTCGGCAACCAACTGGCCCTGACCACGCAGTATCGCGTAGCCCAGCCACGGATCGCTGTGCGACTGAAGCGCCCGCTGCGAGATGACCGTGCGCTGACCTTCGTGCTCGAAGTAGTCGCGAATCGCTGGATCTCCAACGTGTTTCGATACTGCCGGCGTCTGGCCCTGCTTCATGTAAATGATGACGTCGTTCTCCAGAGCATCTGTATGCCCCTCGAGCAGCATGTTGTACGACGGCAATCCGGCACTGCCGATCCCGACTCCCCGACGCCCGACCACGTCTTTCACGCGCAGCGCCCCGGGCCGCGCCCGTGTGTCCGCGGGCAGTGTTTCGAGGTAGGAGTCGAAGGCCGCCAGCACTTCTGCCTTCGTACCGTCGTCGAGGGGAATCGTTCCCCCACTGCTTCGAAAGCGCCGGTCGTAGCCTTCGATGACGGTCTGGTCTTCGAGCATCGCGACCCGGGTCTGCATGCGCGCTTCGTGCAAGGTGTCGAGGATCGGACCCGAGGCGGTCTCGAGGGTGAATTCCGCCGGACTGCCATCGCCGGCAAGTTCGGCGATCTGATCCCGATACGCCTTTGCGAACGCGCAGACCAATTCGGTGATCGTGTCGTCGGACAACGCCTTCGCATAGCAAATGAGCGCGAGGCTCGCGGCGAGCCGTTGCACGTCCCAGGTGAACGCGCCGACATACGCCTCATCGAAGTCGTTGACGTTGAAGACAAGTCGGCCCTCGGCGTTGAGGTAGGTGCCGAAGTTCTCGGCGTGAAGGTCGCCGTGGATCCAGACCCTGCTGGTCTTGTCGTTGAGATACCCCGAGCCGTATGCGTTGTACGGCTCGGTGGTCAGGTCGGAGTAGAACAGTCCAGCGGTACCGCGATAGAACGCGAACGGTGACGCTGCCATCTTGCGGAACTTGACGCGAAACGCGGCAGCATCGGCCGCGAGCAACTCGCCGAACGAGTAATCGAACACCCGCAGGATCGCCTCCGCCCGCTCGGGCTCACGATCTGCTGCAACCAGTTGACCAGGCATATCTCAGGACGCTACAACCAAATTCGAACGCATTCACAGCTTCTCCGATATCTGGCGTTTGTCCGGAAATCAATAAGTAGACGGTGTCCACAATCTGTGGCATCGTGTCGGCATGGGGAACACGAAGACGATCGAATCCAACGGCGTTCACTTGTGCGTCGAGACGTTCGGATCCGCGGACGATCCCGCGATCCTGCTGCTGGCGGGCGCCGGCAGTTGCATGCTGTCGTGGGCCGAAGAGTTCTGCGAGAGACTCGCCGCCGGCGGGCGATTCGTGATCAGGTACGACGCACGCGAAACCGGCAAATCGACGACGTTCGAGGTCGGAAATCCGCCCTACGACGTCCACGACGTCGTCGCAGACGTGCTGGGACTGCTCGACGCGCTGTCCATAGAAAAGGCGCACCTCGTCGGCGTATCCGGCGGAGGGTTCGTCACGCAGTTGCTCGCGTTGGACCACGCCGATCGCGTTCGGTCCATCACGCTGGCATCGACGTCCCCCGGCGGGTCTGACCTACCGCCGATGTCCGAGGCACTGGCAGAGATGTTCAGTGCCGAACAACCCGAGTCGGACTGGACGGACCGCGACCGGACCGTCCGAGAACTCGTCGACTTCGAGCGCCTCTTCGCGGCACATTCGGTGCCCTTCGACGCGGACGCGGTGGCCGAATTCTGGGGCCGGGTCTACGACAGGTCGAACAACCTCGCGGCGCAGATGACGAACCCGTTCATGGTCGGCGGCGGCGACTCTCCGCGAGACCGACTCGGCGACATCACAGCACCGGCGTTGGTCTTACACGGCACCGAAGATCCACTCTTCCCTTACGAGCACGGCCTCGCACTGGCGAACGCGATTCCCGGCGCAACGCTCCTCGCCATGGACCGGACCGGGCACGAGAATCCGCCCCCGCGAGTGTGGGATTCGGTAATTCCGGCCATTCTCACCCACACCGACCGCTAGACGGTCAGCTCGATCGGCGTCGCGAATACGTCGACCATCGCGCCGTTGCGCAGCACAGTGACCGCAAGGTTGGTGCCGATCACCTCGGCGAAGAGCTGGCGCTGAATACCTTGTGCGTCTACAATGCGTTCCCCTGCAACGGTAAGCACGAGGTCCCGTTCCCGAAGGCCCGCACGGTGGGCCGGCCCGCCCCGGACGACCTCGACGACACGCAGGCCTGCTCGCTGACCCGTGCGCGCGGCGACATCGTCGGGCAACGGCGCGGGCACGCCGACGACGCCGAGATAGGCTCGCCGGACCCTGCCTTCGACCAGGAGGGTGTCGATGATTCGCCGGGTGGTCGGGTTTATCGGCACAGCGAGTCCAAGACCGAACCCGGCGACCGCGGTGTTGATGCCGACCACTCGCCCCACGGAATCGGCAAGCGCTCCACCGGAATTGCCGGGATTGAGCGCGGCGTCGGTTTGGATGACGTTCTCGATGACGCGCCCTACCCGGCCCTGACTCACCGGCAGTGATCTGCCGAGTGCGCTCACAACGCCCGCCGTCACCGACCCGGTCAGACCCAGCGGACTACCGACCGCAACGACCAGTTGCCCGACGACGAGCGCGTCGGCATTCCCGAATTCCGCGGGTTCGGGTGCGGCACTGCGCGTACTCAGAACGGCGAGGTCGGACAGCGGATCGGCGCCGACCACGTCGAACCGCGAGGTCGAGCCGTCCGCGAAGGTCGCGTTACCGCCGCGCGACGACGAAACCACGTGGGCGTTGGTGAGCATGTGTCCCTGCGGCGTGAAGATCACCGCCGACCCCCCGCCGTTGCGTAGGCGGACGCTCGCGACATGGGAGGTAACCGTCGCTGCGACGGTGCTGACAATGCGTGAATACGCGTCCATTGCAGACGTATCGACTGATTCATCTGGCATGACGACCACCGCCTCGGATGATTACACCGTTACAAATCCAGTGTGCGCCGTGCAGAGATCGTTGCCGAGCGGGTTCACCATCAGCAGAACGCCTACTCCGGCGCTTGATGCCTTCCGCTGCCGCCGCGGACAGGTTCGCGATCCAGCAGCCGGTCGATCATTTCGCCGTCGAGACGACGTTCAGGTTTTCTGCCACGCCCGATGAAGAATCCGATGAGCAGACCGAGTGCGAATGCGATGAGAATCCAGATCCACATTTGCCCGAACAGGTACAACATGGCGGTTCCTCCTAAAGAACGATGATCTCGACTCGGCGGTTCGCTTCTTGGCCGGCGGACGTGTTGTTGGGAGCGATCGGACGAGTCGCGGCGAAACCGAACGCATCGATCCGGCCCGCATCGATGCCGAGCTCGACAAGCCGTTGCTTGACGGCGCCTGCGCGCTGGTCGCTCAGCGGTTGGGCATTCGGGTCGGGACCCGGTGTGTCCGCCACATGGCCGTCGACCTCGATTCGCGCTTGCGGCGCGGCACGCAACGCGTCCGCGATTCGCGCGATCGTTGCCGACCCCTGCGCGGTCAGGACGCTGGTGTCCGCGTTGAACGTGATCGGCGCTTCGGACAGCAGACCGGTCAACTGCTGTTGCAGGGCAGCTCTGTCGAATGCGGGTGGTGGGGGCGCGGGTGGCACCACGAGCTGGTTGTCCACCGTTACCTCGAGGAGCGCGCCGCGCAGCTGTTCGCCGATCGCAGCTTTCTCGTCGGCGGTCGCCGCCGGACCGCTGAGAGTCACCGTTGCGCCCGAGAGGTTGGCGTTCGGGTCGACAGTCAGATTGTCGACGACCGGCCGCCCCCGGGCGTTTGCGAATTCTACGAGGGACGCCTTCGCGGCCTCGTCCGGAACCGAGCCGGTCAGCGTCACACCGTCTTCGGCGATGGCGACCGCAAGCGGAACAGGAGCTTTCGGGACAGGCTTGACGTCGTCGACTTCGACAGTCCGCACCCCACGAATCGCCGTGACGATCACCGCGGCGAGTTTTGCCTGGTCGGCGTCGGCGTTCGAGATCGTCGCATCGCGACCGTCGAACTCGACATCCACGTTCGCGAGACCGGCTTTGGTGAGGGCCTCGTGACTACGCTCGGACAAGCCGCTTTCGATTCCGCCGCCACCGCTGAACGCGGCCAGCGCGGTCAGGATCAGCGGGACGACGACGAGCGCAGCAAGCAGTAACAGCCAGGGAATCCGTCGGCTGCTACCGCCTGAGTTGCTGGGCACACCTGTGCTTAACACCTGCCGGGGGCGGTCGCCACTCGAACGCGCGGAGGCCGCCCAACCGTTATCACGCCAAATCGGAGAGCCAGTTGTGGACCCAGCTCGTGGCGTAACCGTAATCGAAGTGCGCGCCGCCGCCGTAGAACTCTTCGAGTTGCTCGCGGCGCTTCTCGTTCGCTTCGTCGTTCAGCTGGTCCTGGATCACGGGAAGTCCACCCGAACGCATCAGGTCGTTGAAGATCAAGAAGCCTTCTTGCTGGTAACGACCGAAGTTTGCCGGGTTCGGATCCGACGTCTGCGCGAGGTAACCCGCGAAGCGCGTCACGAAGTCGTCCGAAGCTGTCGAGCAGTAGAGATCGCCGGGAGCGCAGAAGGTCTTGACGACGGGGCTCAGAAAGCCGAAGCCACCGATGCGCGGGCCGCCTGCGCCACCGCCACCGACGGGGGTGCCGACAAGTGCATCGGCCGGCGCACGTCGGGGATCGGAGATCAACGCAACCGCGACAACGCGATTCGGCGCAATGGCACCGATGCCGGTGCCGATCTCGGCAGCGAGATCGCCCGCCGCGTCAGCACCCTGGCTGTAGCCGATGATCGCGACCCGCGTGGCCGGGCACTGGCCCGCCATCGCTGCGACCATCCCGCGCCCGCGGTCCACGGCTTCCTTCTTGGAACGGGCGTAGACCTCCGACTCCCACGGGAAGGCAGTTGCGGCATACGTCACGTAATCGGTCCGCACGTTCGCAGGCAAGCCGCTTGTCGCAGGTCCGAGCATTCCGGCCTGCTGTCCGCCACTGGCGGACGGCTCCCATGTTCCCGGAACGGCGAGGACATAGAGGCTCGGGCACCCGGCGGGATCCGCCTGCGCCGACCCGCCCCCGACCGCGACGATTGACAAAGCAGCAACGAGTGCGCCCAGCGCAGCGCCAATTCTCGTGTTACGCATACTGACTAGCTCCCCACAGTTTCTTCCCGCTACGACTTCTTCGACTGCCCGACTCTTGCACCGACTGATGTCGAAACGATGCACGATCGGTAAACGCACGTTACCGGGCGCCTCAATGTGCGCCAACCCACAGACCCTAATCCATGAGGTTCTCTAAGTATTTCGTGATCTCGGCGGCTGTCCAACCATGAGTTTCGGCAATTCCTTCGGCCATGATCGACAGGTATTCGGGGGCGGGATGTGTGTTCTCGACGGCGGCTTTTCCGTAGCTACTCGTGAAGGTGAGCATTCGCGCGCCGTCGCGCACGCCGAGCTCCAACAGCCGGTCGTAAACGGGCGGTTCCTGCGCCCGGAGGTCGTCGAACTGCTCACTGCTCAGCAGATATCCGCGCGCGGGGGTCCGGCCTGCAGTGGTCGGGTCGTAGTACGCCCGACCACCACCCCACGTGCGGGATTCGCCCGCGAAAAACACGGTTCCGGGCAGCGTCAACGCCAAAGTTGCTGCGGGTGGACGCTTGTCGCGGGCACCGGCATGGTCGATGAGCCCACCTGGCGGGCGTCCGCCCGCCAGGTAACAGCTCAATCGTGCCGCGCACATGTTGGACCCGTACGCGACGTACCACACCCGACCCGCGTCCGTCAGCGCTGCGGTGCCGCCGTCGGCACGATAGGTGACGGCAGTGCCGTCTCCCCGACGAGGTACTTGTCCACAGCCGCGGCAGCGGCACGACCCTCGGCAATCGCCCATACGATGAGCGATTGACCGCGACCCATGTCACCTGCGACGAAGACGCCGTCGACGCTGGTCGCCCAGCCATCGTTACGTGCGACATTGCCGCGGTCGGAGTAGTCGACACCCAGTCCGTCGAGCAGGCCTGGCTTCTCCGGTCCGACGAAGCCCATGGCGAGCAGGACGAGGTCGGCGTCCAACGTGAAGTCCGAATCTTCGACCTTCTCGAAGCGGCCGTTGACCATCTTGACCTCATGCGCCTCGAGGCCTGTGACCTTGCCGTTCTCGCCGACGAAACGCTCGGTGTTCACGGAGAACACGCGCTCGCCACCCTCTTCGTGCGCCGAGGACACTCGGTACATGAGCGGGTAGGTCGGCCATGGGGTCTGGTCCGCGCGCTCTTCCGGTGGCCGCGGCATGATCTCGAACTGATGCACGCTTGCCGCGCCCTGGCGGTGCGAGGTGCCGAGGCAGTCCGCACCGGTGTCGCCGCCGCCGATGATGACGACCTTCTTGTCCTTCGCCGTGATGGGCGGCTGACCGTCGTCGCCGAGAACCTCGTCACCGAGCTGCACCCGGTTGGCCCACGGCAGGAACTCCATCGCCTGATGGATGCCATCGAGGTCGCGGCCCGGGATGGGCAGGTCGCGGGAAGCGCACGCGCCACCGGCGAGCACAACGGCGTCGAATTGCTTGCGCAGTTCGGCCGCCGTGATGTCCACGCCCACATTGACATTCGTCTTGAAGACGGTGCCCTCGGCCTCCATCTGCGCCAGACGGCGGTCGATGTGGCGCTTCTCCATCTTGAACTCGGGGATGCCGTAGCGCAGCAGTCCGCCGATGCGGTCCGCACGCTCGAGGACGGTCACCGTGTGACCGGCACGCGTAAGTTGCTGTGCTGCAGCGAGTCCGGCAGGGCCGGAACCGACGACGGCAACCTTCTTGCCGGTGAGCCGCGTCGGATACACCGGGACGACCCAGCCGTTCTCGAAGGCGTGGTCGATGATCTCGACCTCGACCTGCTTGATCGTGACGGGGTCCTGGTTGATGCCGAGAACGCAGGAGGCCTCACAGGGCGCCGGACAGAGGCGACCCGTGAACTCGGGGAAGTTGTTCGTCGCATGGAGGCGATCGATCGACTCGCGCCAGCGGTCCTTGAAGACCAGGTCGTTCCACTCGGGAATCAGGTTCCCCAGCGGGCAACCGTTGTGGCAGAAGGGAATACCGCAGTCCATGCACCGACTGGCCTGCTTGCGCAGGGTGTCGTCGGAGAAGTCCTCGTAAACCTCTTTCCAGTCCATCAGACGCAGCGGCACTGGCCGGCGAGTCGGAAGCTCACGTGCTGTGTGCTTCAGAAATCCGCTTGGGTCACCCACGTGCTGCCTCCATAATCGCCTCGTCGACGTCCTTGCCGTTCTTCTCGGCGTCGGAGATCGCGAGCAGGACCTTCTTGTAATCGCGCGGCATGACCTTCACGAAGTGGTTCACCTGTTGGCTCCAGTCGCTCAGGATGTGCTCTGCGACAGCCGAACCCGTCTCGTCCCGGTGGCGCGTGATGATTCCGCGAAGCCAGGAGAAGTCGTCGCCGTGCAGATCCTCGAGATCGACGAGTTCCGAGTTGAGGTTCGCTTCGAAGGTCGCGCTCGGGTTGTAGACGTAAGCGACACCGCCCGACATACCGGCGCCGAAGTTGCGGCCGGTCTCGCCGAGGATGACCACCTTGCCACCGGTCATGTATTCGCAGCCGTGGTCGCCCACACCTTCGACGACCGCGACGGCGCCGGAGTTACGGACGCAGAAGCGCTCGCCGGCAACACCGCGCAGGAACGCCTGACCACTCGTCGCACCGAACAGGATCACGTTGCCCGCGATGATGTTCTCTTCTGCGACGAAGTCCGCCGGCGCATCGAGCGGCGGGCGCAGAACAAGGTGGCCACCCGAAAGTCCCTTGCCGACATAGTCGTTCGCGTCACCGAACACCCGGAGGGTGATACCGGCCGGCACGAACGCGCCGAAGCTGTTACCAGCCGAACCGGTGAAGGTGATGTCGATCGTGTCGTCGGGCAGACCCGTGCCGCCGTAGGCCTTGGTGAGCTCGTGACCGAGCATCGTGCCGACCGTGCGGTTGACGTTCGTGATCTTCGAGCTGAACTTGACCTTCTCGCCGCGATCGATCGCGTTGCGGCTCTGGATGATGAGCTGCTGATCGAGCGCCTTGTCGAGGCCGTGATCCTGGACGCCGGTGCAGTAGAGGTCCTGGTTCATGAACGCGGTTTCGACGTTCTCCAGGATCGGCGACAGATCGAGCTTGCTCGCCTTCCAGTGCTCCTTGGCCTTCGTCGTATCGAGCAGGTGCACCTGACCGATTGCCTCGTTCAGCGTGCGGAAGCCGAGTTCGGCCAGCAGCTCACGGACCTCTTCGGCGATGAACATGAAGAAGTTCTCGACGAATTCCGGCTTGCCGGTGAAGCGCTTGCGCAGCACGGGGTTCTGCGTCGCGACACCGACCGGACACGTGTCGAGATGACACACGCGCATCATGATGCAGCCCGTGACGACGAGCGGTGCGGTTGCGAAACCGAACTCTTCGCCACCGAGCAGCGCGGCGACCATGACGTCGCGGCCGGTCTTGAGCTGGCCGTCGACCTGGACCACGATGCGGTCGCGCAGGCCGTTGAGCAGCAGGGTCTGCTGGGTCTCGGCAAGGCCGAGCTCCCAGGGTGCACCTGCGTGCTTCATCGACGTGAGCGGCGTTGCGCCGGTGCCACCGTCGTGACCGGAGATCAGCACGACGTCGGCATGCGCCTTGGAGACGCCCGCGGCGACGGTACCGACTCCGACCTCCGACACCAGTTTCACGTGAATCCGGGCACCCGGGTTCGCGTTCTTCAGGTCGTGGATCAGCTGGGCAAGATCCTCGATCGAGTAGATGTCGTGGTGCGGCGGCGGCGAGATCAGGCCGACGCCGGGCGTCGAGTGCCGAACCTCGGCAACCCACGGGTACACCTTGTGCGCGGGCAGCTGACCGCCCTCGCCGGGCTTCGCACCCTGCGCCATCTTGATCTGGATGTCGGAGCAGTTCGTCAGGTAGTGCGCAGTCACGCCGAAGCGGCCCGACGCGACCTGCTTGACCGCACTGCGGCGCCAGTCGCCGTTCTCGTCCGGCTCGAAGCGAGCGATGTTCTCGCCACCCTCACCCGAGTTGGAACGGCCACCCATGCGGTTCATCGCGATCGCGAGGGTCTCGTGGGCTTCGGCCGAGATCGAGCCGTAGCTCATCGCACCCGTCGAGAACCGCTTGACGATCTCCGACGCCGGCTCGACCTCGTCGATCGAGATCGACGGGCGGTCTTCGGTCTTGAAGCGGAACAGACCGCGCAGCGACGCGAGCCGCTCGGACTGGTCGTCGATCAGCTGCGTGTACTCCTTGAAGACCTTGTACTGACCGGTCCGCGTGGAGTGCTGGAGCTTGAACACCGTGTCCGGGTTGAACAGGTGGTACTCGCCTTCGCGCCGCCACTGGTACTCGCCGCCGACCTCGAGCTCGCGGTGCGCGCGCTCCTGCCGGTTCTCGAGGAACGCGGTTGCGTGGCGTGCCGCAACGTCCTTGGCGATCTCGTCGAGACCGATGCCACCGAGATGGGACCGGAGACCGACGAAGTACTCGTCGCACAGTTCCTGCGACAGACCGATCACCTGGAACAGCTGGGCTCCGGTGTAGGACGCGACCGTCGAGATGCCCATCTTGGACATGACCTTGAGGACGCCCTTGCCGGCGGCCTTGACGTAGTTCTTGACCGCGGTCTTGTAGTCGATGTCCTGCAGCGCGCCGCGCTCGATCATGTCCTCGATGGTTTCGAAGGCCATGTACGGGTTGATCGCCGCAGCGCCGAACCCGATGAGCGTCGCCATGTGGTGCACCTCGCGCGCGTCACCGGCCTCGACAATCAGGCCGACCTTCGTGCGCGTCCGCTCGCGGACAAGGTGGTGATGCACCGCGGCAGTGAGCAGCAGCGACGGGATCGGCGCAAGCTTCTCGTTCGACTCGCGGTCGGACAGCACGATGATGCGAGCGCCGCCGTCGATCGCGGCCGAGACCTGCGCCCTGATCGCGTCGAGCGAGTTACGCAGTCCTTCGCCACCCTCGGCAACCGGGTAGAGGCCTCGCAGCACGACCGAACGCAGACCTTCCTGCGCGCCTTCGTCGTTGATGTGAACGAGCTTGGCGAGGTCGTCGTTGTCCAGGATCGGCTGCGGCAGGACGATCTGCTTGCACGACTGCGGACCCGGATTGAGGAGGTCCGCCTCGGGACCGATCGTGCCACCGAGGCTCGTGACGACCTCTTCGCGGATCGCATCAAGGGGCGGGTTGGTCACCTGAGCGAACAGCTGCTGGAAGTAGTCGAACAACATCCGCGGGCGGGCCGACAAGACGGCGACCGGAGTATCGGTACCCATGGAACCGATTGCTTCGGCACCGGTCTTCGCCATCGGCGCAAGCAGGATGCCCAGTTCTTCGGTCGTGTAACCGAAGATCTGCTGCCTGATGAGGACGCGATCGTGCGACATGTGGACGTGCGGACGGTCGGGCAGGTCACCGAGCTCGGTGAGCCCCGCGTCGAGCCACTCCTGGTACGGCTGCTCGGAAGCGAGCTGAGCCTTGATCTCGTCGTCGGCAACGATCCGGCCCTGCTCGGTGTCCACGAGGAACATGCGGCCCGGCTGCAAGCGGATCTTGCGGATGACCTTCGACGGCTCTATGTCGAGAACGCCGACCTCCGAGGCCATGACGACCAGACCGTCTTCGGTGACCCATACGCGGCTCGGGCGCAGACCGTTGCGGTCGAGCACGGCGCCGACGACGGTGCCATCGGTGAACGTGACCGATGCCGGTCCATCCCACGGTTCCATCAGCGACGAGTGGTACTTGTAGAACGCCCGGCGAGCGGGGTCCATGCTTTCGTGCCGCTCCCACGCCTCGGGAATCATCATCAGCACGGCATGCGGCAGGCTGCGGCCCGCGAGGTGCAGCAATTCGAGCACCTCGTCGAAGCGCGCGGTGTCGCTGGCACCCGGCGTACAGACCGGGAAGATCTTCTTCAGCGACTCGGCACCGAACACGTCGGACTCGATGAGCGACTCGCGTGCCCGCATCCAGTTCTCGTTGCCGGTGACCGTATTGATCTCACCGTTGTGCGCGACGTGGCGGAACGGATGCGCCAGCGGCCACGACGGGAACGTGTTGGTCGAGAAGCGCGAGTGTACGAGACCGAGCGCGCTTTCGAGCCGGTCGTCCTGCAGATCGAGGTAGAACGCCTTCAACTGCGGCGTCGTCAGCATGCCCTTGTAGACGAAGGTGCGCCCGGAAAGGCTCGGGAAGTACACCGTCTCGCTACCGGTCGCACCGCGGCCCGCGCCGTCGGTACCGAGCTCGTGCTCGGCGCGCTTGCGGATCACATAGGCACGGCGCTCGAGGTCCATGCCGGTGATCGGAGCGCGCGAACCTGGCCGCGGTCCGATGAAGACCTGGCGGAACGTGGGCATCGCGTCGCGAGCGAGCGCACCGAGCGAAGACTCGTCGGTGGGGACGTCGCGCCAGCCGATGACGGCGAGGCCTTCTTCGGACACGATCTGCTCGACGCCGATCGCGGCCTTGGCGGCCTCTGCACGCGCCTGCGGCAAGAATGCGATGCCGGTGACGTAGGAACCCTCAGCCGGCAATTCGAAATCGACGACGGCTCGAAAGAACTTGTCCGGAACCTGCAGCAGAATTCCCGCACCGTCGCCCGTGTTGGGTTCGGCACCGGCGGCGCCGCGGTGCTCGAGATTGACAAGGGCTGTGATCGCCTTGTCGACGATGTCCCGGCTGCGCCGGCCATGCATGTCGACCACAAATGCGACGCCACACGAATCGTGTTCGTTCGCCGGGTCGTAGAGGCCTTGCCGGCCTGGAGGTTGCTTCATACCTAGCCTTCGTATGCATCGACGACCAGCGGCGCTGATGGTCATCCCGGTGCAGTGATTCCTGCGCGTTGCCCAGGACTGTGCGGGAGTGCCGACACGCTTGCGCGTACGGCACCTCCGACCAGCTCTCCCCGACTACGCTGATACCGAGGTGCGGCTGTTCGGATGCCGGAGCATTCCTGTTCCGGCGTAAGAGGAAACGATAAGTCAGGACCGGGGGCCAGTACCAACTTAGGCAGCCCTTATTATGAGTTCTATCTGCGCTTATGCATTTTGCGTTTGGCGGGCCGACCCGCATCAAGTGTAGATCAATCGACGGGTCCGACTTCCCGCACCGATCGTGCTGTTACGAGTTCTCGCACACCTTGTGACCGGCGCCGATGCCGGACCCCGTCGACCGTGACGTCATGTCTCGGTCCGCGAGCACGACCACAGTGGCACGAATCCGGTCGCCGGACTATGTGATCTCGCCTACTTCCTCCTATACGAACGACCGAACCAGCTTCGCGATCGCCGGTCTCGGGTCGAAGTCCGGGACCGGCAGACAAAGCTGGTGGAGCGTTGCGCCTTCGACATAGTCCATCAAGATCGTCACGACACCCGCGGGGTCATCGATGATTCCGCTGAGGAGCCCTTCGGCCCACGCGACCAGCTCGCGCCGCGCTCGTAACAATGGCGGCTGCAACTCGACGGTCGTGGCCGATTCGAGGAACAGGGCGTAGCGGGCCGCCGTCCGCGTCCTGTCGGGTCCGAGCGAGTAGAGCAGCCATGCGGTGGCACCGTCGATCACGCCATCGACGGTGTCCGGGACCGGCAGTGCGTTCAGCATCTCCCAATCGGAGCGATCTCGCTCGACGAGACGGTCGACGATGCCTTCGAGCAGTGCGTTTCGCGTCCGAAAGTAGTTCGACGAGGTTCCGGTAGGCACCTGCGCGACCTCGTCGACCGCGCGGTGGGTCAAGCCCCGCGAGCCGCGCGTACCGAGAACTTCGATGGCCGCGTCCAGCACGACCTCTTTCTTTGTTGGCACACAGTAGACACTACATGCGTAGTGTCGCTCGCGCTCAGAAATCTCACTACATACGTAGTGAAAACTGCACTACATCTGTAGTACGGTCGGTCCATGACCACATCAGCAGCAATCATCGGCGGCGGCATCGGCGGGCTCGCCACCGCGAACTACCTCATTCAGCACGGTTGGACGGTCGACGTATTCGAACGCGCAGCCGCACTCCCCGACACAGGGACCGCCCTCGGGATGTGGCCCGAAGCTCTCGCCGCGCTGGACTCGATCGGCGCCGGCGACGCAGTTCGCGCGATCGGCAGTCAGCAGCGGCGTGGCGCAATTCGCCGCGTCGACGGATCGACGATCGCCAACATCAACAGCCATCGCGGCACGGCTGTTCTGATCTCGCGTCCGCCGCTCCTGCGCACGCTGGCCGAAGGCCTACCTGACGGGGTCGTGAAATTCTCGTCGCCGATCGCCACGATCGACGACCTCGCCGGCTACGACGTGATCATCGGAGCAGACGGGGTGAACAGCCGCGTCCGGACCGTTGTCGCTGGGCAGCAGGTCGATCCGGAGTACCTGGGAGTCAGCGCACTGGTCGGCTGGGCACCGGGCGAAACGGACACCGTCGCAGAAACCTGGGGCGAACAGCGAATCTTCGGCATCAGCCCACGGGATGGCAACCGCACGAACTGGTTTGCCGCGTATCGCGAACCGGTCGACGCCGACATTCCGGCACACCCGGCGGCGTTCCTACGCAGCACTTTCGGACACTGGCACGCGGACGTGCGCGACATTCTCGCGCGGTTCGACGAGGAGTCGATCATCCATTACCGCATCAAGCAGATGCCCAAGCTCGACAGCTACATCCGCGGCAACGTCGCACTGATAGGTGACGCTGCTCACGCCATGACCCCGAACCTGGGTCGCGGAGCGTGCGAGACGCTCGTCGATGCCGCCACCCTCGGCGCGGCCCTCGTCGAGCACGGCGTCGAGGGCGGCCTGCACAAATACGACAGAAAGCGTCGCAAACACACGCAACGGCTCGTGACCGGCGCGCGAATCATGAACCGACTCGCTCTCAGTACGCGGTATACCGGACTGCGGGATGGACTTTTGCGAGCAGCCGTACAGATTGCATAGACGCCCGATTTCGGTGCTAATCTCTGGTCCTAAGTAAGGTTTGCCTTTCCAAACTGGAGGACCGATGCCGACGATGGAACAACAACTGCGTATCGACGCGCGAGTCGACCCGCTTGCTGCTGTCACCCGTCTCGCCGCATCTGGCCGGTTCGCCGAGTACGTGATCTACGAGCGGCCCGACGAGTGGATCTTTGCGGCCGATCCTGTCGGCTCGATCGAGCTGGACACCGCCGAGTTGCGTTCGGTCTGGAACGGCGAACCGCGCACGATCACCTGGACCGGCCGCCCCGCAACCGTTCTCGACGACGCACTGGCCGGGTTACCGCTGGGCAATCGCCACGCGTACGGGTGGGTCGGCTTCGAGTTCTGCGCCTACAGCTACGACGCCGCAGCGGCGCTCAGCCAGCCGACCAAGCTGGCGCATCTGATCATCCCGCGCATCGAGGTCCGCGTGACCGAGACCGGTGCCACCATCTCCGGCGGCACTCCAGCCGAGCACGACGAGCTGCGCAAGCTGCTCATGGAACCGGGCACCGTGTCGCACGCCGCGGCCGCTCCGGTCGACATCCGGACCGACCCCTCCGGCTACTGCGACCGGGTTGCCGCTGCCGTCGCGGAAATCCGGGACACCCAGTACGAGAAGGTCATCCTGTCGCGCAGGGTCGACGTCGGGTTCGACGTCGACATGCCCGCCACCTACCGTCTGGCGCGTCGGCACAACACACCAGCACGGTCGTTCCTCTTCAAGCTCGGCACTCTCGAAGCTGCGGGATTCAGCCCCGAACTGGTCGCTTCCGTGGACGAAGAGGGCGAGGTGACGACGGAACCGCTGGCCGGCACGAGGGCGTTCGGGCGCGGTGACGCCGAGGACCTCGCCGCACGCATCGACCTCGAGTCGGACCCGAAAGAAATCGTCGAGCACGCCGTGTCGGTGCGGACCTCGCTCGCCGAGATCGCGTCCGTCGCCGAGGCCGGCACAGCCGTCGTCTCGGACTTCATGACGGTCCGCGAGCGAGGGAGCGTGCAGCATCTCGCGTCGACGGTCCGTGGTCGGCTGTCGTGGCGGCGCACGCACTGGGAGGCCTTCGACGTCCTCTTCCCGTCGGTCACCGCATCGGGAATTCCCAAGCGCGAGAGCGTCGATGCGATCCTGCGTCTCGACGATGTGCCGCGCGGCCTCTACTCGGGCGCGGTCGTCGTCGTTTCGCCGGGACGGCATCTCGAGGCAGCCCTGGTCCTGCGTGCGATCTATCAGGAAGACGGCAACGCGTGGTTGCGCGCGGGTGCCGGCGTGATCGCCCAGTCCTCGCCGGAGCGTGAGTTCGAGGAAACGTGCGAGAAGCTCTCGAGCGTCTCCCCCTACGTCGTGCCGGCCAGCTGAGCTGCCAGCGCGCGCTTGTCGATCTTCCCGACCGGCGTGACAGGCAGATCGTGTGCCTGCACCACCGAGTCGGGAAGCTTGAAGGCCGCAAGGCCCCGACCGGTCAGGAAGGTCTTGATCTCCGCCAGGGTCGGCATTTCGCTGTCGACAACCAATGCGGCGCAGACCTTCTCACCCAGCATGGCGTCGGCGATGCCGACGGCGGCAGCAGCCCGGACAGCCGGGTGCGCGATCAGGTGCTCTTCCAACTCGTCACATGAGACGTTCTCGCCGCCCCGGTTGATGACGTCTTTGATCCGGCCCGTGACGGCCAAGTGCCCACTCTGGAGCTGACGCACGAGGTCGCCCGTGCGGTAGAAGCCGTCCGGGGTGAACGCACGCGCATTATGTTCGGGCGCACGGTAGTACCCGCGGATCGTGTACGGACCACGCGTGAGCAATTCGCCCTCCGCACCGGGCGCGACGTCGTTGCCCGCAAGGTCGACCACGCGGACCTCGTCGGCCGGCGAGAGCGGCCTGCCTTGGGTTTTCGCGACGAGTTCGAGATCGTCGTCGAGTCTCGTGTAGTTGAGCAGTCCCTCGGCCATGCCGAACACCTGCTGCAACTGGGCACCGAGAGCCGGCGTGATTTCGCGTGCCGGCTGCTCAGGGAGTCGTGCTCCACCGACCTGCAGCAGACGCAGCGTCGCCAGGTCGGCGTCTTCCCATTCGGTTGCGGCGGTCCACAATTGGGCCAGCGGGGGCACCAGGCCGGTGACGGTGACACCGTGCCGCTCGATCGTCGCGAACGCATTCTCCGGGCTGGGATCGGCCGTGAACGCGAGCGCTCCACCGGTCACGATCGTTCCCAGAATTCCCGGGCAGGCGAGCGGGAAGTTGTGCGCCGCAGGCAAAGCCACCAGGTAGGTGTCATCGGGCGTCAGCGCGCAGACCTCGGCGCTTGCGCGAGCGTTGTACGCGTAATCGTCGTGCGTGCGTGGAATCAGCTTCGGCAGGCCCGTCGTCCCACCCGAGATCAGCAGTACCGCGAGGTCGGAAGGATCCGGCTCCGGTAGCGGCCGCGGATCCCGGGGCACATCCAGCAACGATGTGAATTCGGCTGGATCCCCGAGGACCAGCACGTGTTCGAGCGTTGCAACGCGCGTCTGCACGGTGCGGGCGAGTTCGCGGTAGTCGAACCCGGCGGCAGTCTCGGGGATCACATAGGCGACCGCACCGGAGAGCTCTGCCAGGTGACCGATCTCGGCAGCCCGGTGCGCGGGCAGACAGAGCACAGGGATCGCGCCCGCGCGTAGCAAACCGAACAGCACCACGACGAACTCCGGAGTGTTCGGCAGTTGCAGAACTACGCGGTCACCGGGCGAAATTCCCAGCTCGACGAGACCCGCCGCCATGCCGTCCGCTGCCACGTCGAGTTGCTCGTAGGTCAGCGGAACCGCGTCTTTCACGGCGATCTTCGATGGCCACTTCTGTGCGGCTGTGCGCAGTAGCGAGCCCAGCGTCACACCCTCCCAGAACCCTTCGGACTTGTACCCCGCGGCCAGCGCCGGATCGAAGGGAACGAAGCCGTCGAGATGCGGGGTCGTGGTCATGAGAGTCCTTTCGGGCACAGCTAGGTTAGGCAACCCTACTTTAAGTCGGATAGGCTGTCCGGCGTGAACTCAGGGCTCAGTACGGACGACATTCGCGACACCATCGCGCGCGCACTCGACATTCCCGCGCAGGCAATTGCCGATGACGACGACCTGATCGCGCTCGGCCTCGATTCCATCCGCATGATGAAACTCGCAGGTGGCTGGCGCAAGCAGGGCTTCGCCGTGAACTTCGCCGAGCTCGCTGCCGACCCGTCCGTCGAGGCCTGGTTCCAGAGGCTGACCGGCGCGGAACCCGCGCCCGTCGCCACACCCGAGCCGGTGTTCGTTGCGGACAGCAGCGAGCCCTTCCCGCTCGCCCAGATGCAGCACGCGTTCTGGATCGGACGCTCGGAGAGTCACGAACTCGGCGGTGTGGCTGCGCACCTCTACGTCGAATTCGACGGTGCAGACGTCGATCCCAAGGCGCTGGAAAAGGCTGTCGCCGAGCTGGTGCACATCCACCCGCAGTTGCGCGCGCAGTTCCTTCCCGACGGCACCCAGCAGGTCCTACAGACGCCATTGCATCCGTCCTTCGCCGTGGTCGATCTGCGCGACAGCACCGACGTGCAAGCGCGTCTCGAGGAGCTGCGCGAGGAGAAGTCGCATCAGCGCCTACGGGTAGAAGACGGTGAGGTCATCGACGTGACCCTGTCGCTGCTCCCCGCGGGACGCACCCGGCTGCACCTGGACCTCGACATGCTCGCCGCCGACGCCATGAGCTACCGGCTTCTGATGACCGACCTCGCCGAGCTGTATCGCGGCGGAACGGTCGCGGCGAGCGAGTACACCTATCGCCAGTACCTCGCCTCTCGCACGAGCGTCACCCGAGACGCGGATCGCGAATGGTGGCAGAACCGGCTCGCGGACCTGCCCGCAGCGCCGACCCTCCCCCTGGTTCCCGAGTCGGAACGCACCGATCCGAATCGCACTGTCCGCTATCACCACTGGCTCGAGCCCGAGGCCAAGGCACGACTGCTGTCGGGTGCCCATACCCGCGGCATCACCCCCGCCATGGCTTTGGCGTCGGTCTTCGCCGAGACGATCGGTCGCTGGTCCGCCGACCAGCGGTTCCTGCTGAATCTGCCGCTGTTCCAGCGCGAAGCTCTCCACCCCGACGTCGATCGCATCGTTGGGGATTTCACGTCGTCGGTCATGCTCGACATCGACGTCAGCGAACCCGCAAACGTCGCCGATCGCGCCCGCGCCCTGCAGAAAACGCTGCACACCAACGGCTCCCACAGCGGATATTCCGGCCTCGATGTGCTGCGTGACCTCGGCCGGCACCGCGGCGAGCAGGTCCTCGCACCGATCGTCTACACGAGCGCGCTCAATCTCGGTGAGCTGTTTGCAGATTCGGTGTCGAAGGCATTCGGCGAGCCGGTGTGGATCGTGTCGCAAGGCCCGCAGGTTCTGCTGGATGCACAGGTCACCGAGGTTCGCGGCGGCTTGCTGCTCAACTGGGACGTCCGCGAATCAGCTTTCCCCGCAGGCGTTGTCGACGCGATGTTCGCCCAGTACAAGGCCGCGATCGACCGGCTCGCACAAGGCGAAGCAGCGTGGACAGCAGAGGCGACACCGCGCCTTCCCATCGACCAACTCACCGTCCGGTCGAGCGTCAACGCAACGTCCGGACCGGTCACCGGCCGCGCGCTGCACGAAGGCTTCTTCGCACACGCCGAGGCAACACCGGACGCCGTCGCCCTGCTGTGGGGCTCCGACGGCCGGCTCACCTATGGCGAGTTGGCCGCGCGCGCACTGAACATCGCGGGCGCGCTGAGCGCCGCGGGTGTGACCGCCGGCGACGCTGTCGCAGTTCAGCTTCCGAAGGGCCCCGAGCAGATCGTCGCGATCCTCGGCGTGCTCGCGGCGGGCGGCGCGTACGTACCGATCGGCTACGACCAGCCGGTCGCGCGGCGAGCACAGATTCTCGAAACCGCGCAGGCGGCCGCGGCCCTGTGCGTAGACGCTGCCGAATACGAGCACACCGGAGTTCCCGCGGTGCCGTTCGCCGACGCCGCCCGGTACGCGGAACCCCTTGCTGCACCGGTGGTTCCCGACGTCGAATCGGTCGCGTACGTGATCTTCACGTCGGGCTCGACCGGCACACCGAAGGGCGTCGACGTCCCGCACCGCGCCGCGATGAACACGGTCGACGCCGTCAACGAACACTTCGACATGACCGGAGCGGATCGTGTGCTCGTCATCTCGGCACTCGAGTTCGACGCATCGGTCTACGACATCTTCGGACTGCTCTCCGTGGGCGGATCGCTCGTCGCGATGGATGCCGCGACACGCGAAAACCCCTTCCAGTGGGTCGAACTCATCAATCGGTACGAGGTCACGATCCTCAACTGCGTGCCGAGCATGCTCGACATGCTGCTGACCGCCGGCGGCGTCGGCGGAACGCTGCGCGCAGTCTTGCTCGGGGGCGACTGGGTCGGTGCGGACCTCCCGGGCCGCCTGGCCGAACAGGTTCCGACGTGCCGGTTCGCCGGTCTCGGCGGCGCCACCGAGACCGCGATTCACTTCTCGATCTGCGAGGTCGTCGAAGCGCCCGCTCACTGGACCGCCGTGCCCTTCGGAAAGCCGTTCACAAACGTGCAGTGCCGCGTGGTTGCACCGTCGGGCCTGGACTGCCCCGACTGGGTTGCGGGTGAACTGTGGGTCGGCGGCGCAGGCGTCGCACTCGGGTATCGCAACGACCCGGACCGCACCGCCGAACGCTTCGTCCACTTCGAGGGGCAGAACTGGTACCGCACAGGCGACTTGGCGCGGTACTGGCCGGACGGCACTTTGGAGTTCCTCGGCCGTGCGGACCATCAGGTCAAGATTCGCGGCTATCGCGTCGAACTCGGCGAGATCGAAGGTGCGCTGCGCTCGGTCGACGGTGTTCACCTCGCCGTCGCGGTTGTCGTCGGGAAGGTCGCGCCGAAGCTGGCAGCGGCAGTGACACTCGACGACGCGGTGAGTGCCGACGACATCCTCGCCGCGGTCGGCGAACTGCTGCCCCGCTACATGGTCCCCAGCCGGTTGGAAATCCTCGCCGACTTCCCGCTGACGTCGAACGGAAAGCTCGACCGCGCTGCGGTGCAACGGCTGTTCGACGCCGACGACGAGGCCGGACAGTTCGTCGCACCTTCGACAAACCTCGAGAAGGCACTGGCAGCGATCGTGGGCGAGGTCATCGGTGCGACGAAGGTCGGCGCGACCGACGACTTCTTCTCCCTCGGTGGCGATTCCGTCCTTGCGACGACCCTGATCGCACGGGTTCGCGAGTGGCTCGATGCACCACAGGCCGTCGTTGCCGATATCTTCGCCGGTCGAAACGTCGCCGGGCTCGCAGGTCGACTCGAATCGAAGGACGCCCAGCACGGACGGTTGGAGCAGGTCGCACAGATCTACTTGGAAGTCGCCGCGATGGACGAGCACGACCTCGCGGACGCCAGCGTGGTCCAGCGATAACTTAGGCTATCCTTCCTAGCCGAAGCACCTATGTGTGCCCTCGCCAGCAAAAGGAGCTGAACGTGAAACCTGTTACGGGCCGTTGGAAACGTACCGCGGTGGTTCTGGTGGCCGCCGGATTGGCGTTCGGCGTCGCAGCATGCGGTTCCAGTTCCGACGACGACGCCTCGACGGACACCATCGTCGTGACGGACTCCAAGGGCGAGCAGACGATCACGAAGAACCCGCAGCGGATCGTGTCCATGGACAACCAGTGGCTCGACAGCCTCCTGGCGCTCGACACGAAGCCGGTCGCCTACATCGACAATCTCTCCGTCGTCGCCGGCTCGGCTCCGCCGTGGGAAGAAGGCAAGCTCGACGGTATCGACAAGCTGAACCTGGGTGGCGACCTCGTCGAGAAAATCGGCGCGCTCGAGCCCGATCTGATCCTGGTGCCGAACTTCCTGATCGACGAGCCGACCTACCAGAAGCTCGAGGCACTGGCCCCCACGCTTACGGCGATCACCACGTCCGGTGTCGACCCGTGGGACGTGCGGGTCGAGACACTCGGCACCATCCTCGGCAAGGAGGACAAGGCCGACGAGGTCATCGCCGGTGTGAACGCCAAGCTCGACGGGCTCGCAGCGAAGTACCCTGGGCTGCAGGGCAAGACGTTCGTAACGGCTTATCTCGTCGGGACCAACATCACGGTGCTGGCGGACCCCAACGACGGTTCGGCGAAGATCTTCGCGAAGCTCGGCATGTCGATTCCGCAGAACCTCATCGACATCGCAGGCCCGACCGGTCGGCCGGCAATATCGACCGAACGCATCGGTGAACTGAACTCGGACATGCTGATTGCCGCGTCGCAGTCTCCGAACGCGGACCAGTTCAAGGCTCTGCCGGGCTACGACTCGCTGCGCTCGGTGCAGAAGGACGCGGTCTACATCGCCGATTTGACGACGATCACCGCGCTCAATCAGCCGACAGTGCTTGCGCTGCCCTACGCGCTCGACAAAATCGAGCCCACGCTGGCGAACGCTGCGAAGTAGTGAGTCAACCGACCACAGTCCTGTACGCACTCCGCCCTGGAGCAACGTGCGTGACGGCCGGCGGCGCCGCGATCCTGCTGGCGCCGCCGCACAAGGAACGGTTGGGCAAACTGCCGCCCGCGCAGTTGCAGGCGTTGAAGAATCTCAACGCCGGCGAACAGATCGAACCCGGCCACGACCCCGGCGTTCGCGCTGTCCTCGAATCCCTTGCCGAGGGTGGGTGGTTGACGATTACGGTGCGCTCCGGCGACACCGATCTGTACACGATCCGGCCGTTCAAGGCGCCGCCGGCTCGGCCGTCGGCGGTAGAGCAGAACCGGACCCTGTCGAAGTTCGCGATCATGCGACAGCACAAGGGCCAGTTCGTGCTCGAGCATCCAATGTCATGGTGCGACATAGACATTTACGACTCTCGGATCGTCGGGCTGGTCTCGGGACTCGGAACCGAAGAGGGCGCCGTCGCCGACCGGTTGGCTGCCGACTTGAAATGGACCGGCCACACAGTTGCCGACCGCGCAGCCGAGGACCAGGAATTCAGTACCCGCTCGTGGGGTGCACACGAACTCTGGTTCCACCGGCTGAGCAACCTGAGCGAGCGGGTACTCACCTGGGAGGAATTCGGACCGACACGGTGGGCGGACGGCGAGTTTCCACCGCTCCCGGCGCGCAAGGCCAGCTACCCCGGCGACCCGATCACGCTGTACGCACCGGATATCGAGACACTGCGCGAGTCCGATCCGAGCATTACCGCCGTGCTCGAAGACCGGGTCTCCTGCCGGGACTTCGACGACTCGGCTCCCATCACGCTCGAGCAGGTCGGCGAACTGCTCTTCCGTACCGCACGGACCAAGTTGCTGCGGACCGCGAAGGGTGTCGAATACCTCTCGCGGCCCTACCCGGCCGGTGGCGCGGTCTACGAACTGGAGATCTATCCGGTCGTGCGCAATGTGGCAGGGCTCGCGGCCGGCATGTATCACTACGACTCGTTCGACCACGTTCTGCGACCGGTTGCAGACGACAGCGTCGTCGAGCGAATGCTGAAGACGTCGTCGCTGACCCTGTCCGAAGGCCAACTGCCGCAGGTGCTTTTCGTCATCGCCGCCCGGTCGGGCCGCCTGATGTGGACCTACGAACAGGTGCCCTACGCGATCATCCTCAAGCACGTGGGCGTGGTCCTGCAGACCATCTACCTGGCGTCGACCGCGATGGGACTGGGCGCCGTGGCGCAAGGCTACGGTGACACCGCCGCGTTCAACGAGGCCGCGAAGGTCGACGAACTCGAAGAGTGCAACGTCGGCAGCATCGTCGTGGGCAGCCCTACTGCGGAAAGACCGTCTGCGTCCAGGTGAACGAATCGATCTGCTCGTCGACGTAAGCGTCGCATTCGCCGGACAGCGTCCGCGTCACCGCTGCGATGACCCGGTCGTCGGCCGGCTCCGGAACGTGTGCCAGGTTCGGGATCGGCGTCACCCGGCACTGCCCGCCGTCGAGTCGGCCGTCGGCCCACTCCTCGGCACTGCGGATCGAGACGTACTTCGTGTCGCCGGGAGTGTCGTCGCCGGCGTTCAGGTTCGTCATGAACGGTGTGATCGGGCATCCGTCGAAGCCGGATCCGGGCAGTTGGAAGCAGCCGCCGGGCGTCCCGTACTGCGGTGAGCCGATGGCGATGTAGGTATCGACGACATCCGAACCGCCGAGCGATTTCAGGTAGTTGCGGCTGCTCAGTCCGCCGTAGCTGTGCGCTACGAGCGCGATCGATTCGACGTCGACGCCCGCGGTCGCTTGCTCGACGGCTCGTCCGATCACCGCGCTGTCCGCGGGGAGGTCGTGCCCGGCCACGCCGACCGTGCGCACGGTGTAGCCCTGCTCTGTGAGCTGCTGTTCCATCGCGGCGTACAGATCGCGTGACATGGTCTGCCCAGGCACGGGCTCCTGACCCGGCACCAGGACGACGACGCGCTCGCCGCCGGGGGCGGCTGTTGCCGGCGCGGGCGCACAGAGCGTCAGCGATCCGCCAACGACAATGGAAGTTAGCACAGCCTTAGATAACTTCATGGTCGGAGACTACCGCACGGGAAGCGGAGGCACCGTCCTGGTTCGTGGGGTCAGCCGGTCCAGAACGAGCTTCAGCGGCGGCCATGTCGCGCGGCCCCGCCGAGTCACCGCGTACGCGGTCATCACGACCCCCGGATCGGTCAGCGGAACGACCTGCACACCCTCGCGAACCTGACGGTGAGCAGGCAGGAGGCCAACTCCGTAGCCTTCGACGATGAGGTCCTCGACGAGGTCGAGGCTGTCGATCTGATGGGCGATCTGGGGCACGAATCCCGCGAGCGAGGCCAAGGTGCGGACGGCATTTTCGTCAGCCGTGTTGCGGGAGTTGACGATCCACGGCATATCGGCATAGGCGGTCACCTCGCGCGGTCCACCCGCGGGAATTCCGAGCCCCCACGGCGTCGACCACAGCGGGACAGTTTCCAGGACAGCGCTCGGCGACGCCGGCGCGAGGTCGTAGTCGTAGGTCAGCGCGAGGTCGAGGTCGTCGTCGGCGAGCAACGCGAACGCTTCGACCGGCTCGTACTCATGGACGACGACATTCACCTTGGGATGCGTCTTTGCCAGCGCCGCGACGACCGGCAGCAGGGACGCGCGGATGCCGGTGGCGAAGCCCCCCACCCGGAGTGTGCCCGCGGGCTCGGCGTCCGGATCCAGATCGAGGCGCGCGGCATCGACCGCGGCCAGGATCGTCACGGCGTGGTCGGCAAGGCGCAGACCCGCCGGGGTCAGTCGCACCCGGCGGCCGTCGGGTTCGATGAGTTGCGCACCGGTCTCTTTCGCGAGGGCGGCGATCTGTTGCGAGACGGTCGACGTCGTCAGTCGATGCACTTCCGCGACTTCACGCATGGATCCCAGGCGGGAGAGTTCGAGCAAGAGGTACAGGCGCCGTGTGTCCACACAGGTCATTGTTCGTCTTTCTTGAACGGTTTGTCCATGAAAGTCACGTGGACGCGAACGGTCGCGATGTCGTTACATGGACGACATGACACGGAATCCCGCCTTGAACGGTGCGGGTCTGGCGCTCACGGCGATGGTGTGCGTCCAACTCGGCCTTGCAGTATCAGTCGGTCTCATCGACCGCGTCGGTGCCGACGGTGCCGCGTGGCTGCGACTGGCCTGGGCCGGAATCCTGCTCTTCGTCATCGTGCGCCCACGCCGGTCCGAGTTCACGCGGTCGACGTTCCTCGCAAGTGCCATGCTCGGTGTTGTCACCGCGGCCGTCACCATCCTGTTCATGGCCGCCGTCGACCGGATTCCGCTCGGCACAGCCAGCGCGATCGAATTCCTCGGACCGCTCGGCGTGGCAATCGCACACGGCCGCGGCAAGCGGTTCCTCTGGCCCACACTGGCTTTCGTCGGTGTCCTGCTCCTGACCGAACCATGGGCCGGAACCGTCGACCCGATCGGTGTCGGATTCGCTCTCGCCGCGGCCGCGTGCTGGGCGCTGTACATCCTGCTCACTCAACGGGTGGGCGACGAGGTCGCCGGCATAACCGGACTGGCCGTCTCGATGCCGGTCGCCGGCTTGGTCGCGACCGTCGTAGTCGGTCCGGCGGTCTTCGAGCGGATGACACCCGAACTCCTGCTGATCGGACTCGGACTGGCGATCCTCCTGCCCGTCGTCCCGTTCACGTTGGAACTGCTGGCATTACGCAAGCTCACCACCGCTGCCTTCGGGACACTGATGAGCCTCGAGCCCGCCCTGGCCCTGCTGATCGGGCTACTGATCCTCCATCAGGTGCCGGGTCCGTTGGCCGTCGTCGGCATCGGGTTCGTCGTCGCGGCAGGCATCGGTGCAGCCCGCTCCGGCGCGCGGGAAGCTCCGGTGCCCGTCGAGGTGAGGTGAGGCGGCGGGGATTCAGCGGACGGTAAGAGATCGGCAAGGGGTGCGGACGAGAGTCACCTTTACCCCGATCGAACACGATCGCTCACCGAAGGAGCTCCCCCTCATGACCGCCATCCGCGCCAAACTTCGCCCGATCATCCTGGTCCTCGTCGCGTTCGCCGCAGCCCTCGCCTTTGCCTCGGCGGGAACGTCGGCCGCCAACGCCGGGACAGTCGCGGACATCCAGTTCGCACCTGGCACGAGCGGCGCGTACGTCGACGGTTCGGTGGTTCGCGGCGACTACGACTCGTACTTCGTCGAGGCCTACGCCGGACAGGTCATGTACACCGACATCGTCTCCTACGAGAGCAACGCCGCCTTCAGCGTCTACGGACCCGACAACACGCTGCTCTGCATCGAGGAAACCTCCTCTGCCATCGTGCTTCCGGAGTCCGGCTACTACCTCATCGAGGTCAGCGGCACCCGCGGAAACGCAACCTACGAGATGACAGTCGCCGTCGTCTGATCAGGCCCCACCGAACCCCAACCGCACCCGCGGTTGGGGTTTCCTATTGGACCAGACCTTCGAGGGCTCGCGACCAGATCTCCGCGAGCCGCTTTGCCCTGTCCGCCGAGAACAGCGCGTCGCTCCACCGCCACGTGGTCACCAGTTGCGGACCGTCTGCGGTCGGCTGGATCGCCGCCGCGACGTCGAGCGTGTAGCGCAACGGGAGGTCCGGCTCGGGGTCGAGCGGCAGCAGCTTGTTCAGCGCCAGATCGGTGATCGGCGCCCACGGCGCCTCGTTCGCCCCCGCCAGATCGAAGCGGCCCAGATAGTTGAATTCGATCTGCGGCGGTTGTGCGGCAACCAGTTCCGGGACCCGAAGCCCGTAGCGCAGCAGTCCGTAGTCGAGACCGTTGTTCGGTATCTGCGCAATCTGCGCCGTCACGGACTCGAGGTCTCCCCCGAGCCTGACCGGATACACGCTCGTGAACCAGCCGACCGTCTGCGCCGTGTCCGCACCAAGGAGTTCGTCCTCGCGACCATGGCCTTCCATCGCGATGAGCGTTCCGGCACCGGGGTCGTGCCCGCCCTCGACCCGCCACTGCGCGATCGTTTGCGACAGCGCGGTGAGCAGGTACTCCCGGACGCCGACCTCCTTGGTCACCCTGTCCAGCAGTAGACGCGTCGTCGCGATCGAAGTCGGCGCCGTAGTGACCTGCAGTGCCGCCCAGGTGTCGGTTGCCGGGTCGGGCAATCGGTCGCCGATGACTGGATCCGCTTCCTTTACCTGCGCTATCCAATAGTCCTGCTGCGCGCCAACTTCCGCCGATGCGGCGCGCTTTCCCAGCAGCTGCGCCCACGTCCGGTAACTGGTGAACTCCGGCAGCACCTTCGGACTTCCGGTCTGTGCCGCCGCATCGGCGAGGTCGGCGAACAGGACGTGCCACGAGACCGCGTCGGTCGCGAGGTGGTGGATCGTCAGCAGCAGGACGTCGTCCGCGTCGGGACGCTCGAACCACACCGCTTGGACCATCCGGCCCGCCGCCGGGTCGATGCGATCGATCGCCGCCCGCGCGCCTTCGACCAACGCGTTCTCGAAGTCAGGTGCGGGAACCCTTGTCAGAATGTCTGCTGCCCGAACAGCTCCGGGTGCACGTGAGACCAACCTGTCGCCAAGCTGCGACCGCAGCATGTCGTGCGCGTCGAGTACCGCCTGCAGCACAGATTCGAGTCGCTCACTGTCGATATCCGACGGCAGCGTAGCGAGTGCTGTCTGCGTGAACCGGCGGAAGTTCCCGAACTCGTACATCCAGTCGATGATCGGCACCGCGCCGATCTCGCCGTATTCGGCTACGTCGGCCGTTCTCGAAACTGACGCGTCGATCGCCGCTGCCAGATCCCGAATCGTCGGTGTTGCGAGCACCATTCGCGGCGTGATCGGCAACCCGTGTCGCCGCATCTTGTTGACCAGCGAGATGGCGACGATCGAATCCATGCCCAGGTCGAAGAAGTCTTCGTCCACACTCGGCGCCGCATCGAGCAGTTCGGCGAATGCGCCGCAGAGTGCACGTTCGGTGTCGGTGTCCGGCTCGACCTTCGCCTCTGCGATCGAGCCGGCGATGCGCGTCAATTCGTGCGCGTCGAGCTTTCCGTTCGAGTTGACCGGCAGAGAATCGAGCGTGATCAGGCGCGACGGAATCATGTACGACGGCAAGCGGTCCGCGAGTGCAGACCGCATACGTGTCGTGTCGCCATCGCCGCCGACCAAGAAACCGACGAGGCTCGCGCCGCTCTGCCGTCGCACCACGATGACAGCCGCGTTATCGACCTGCGGCAGCCGAAGCAGCGCGGACTCGACCTCGGAGATCTCGATGCGATAGCCACGAACCTTGACCTGAGTATCGGTGCGACCCAGGAAGGACAGTCCGCCGCTCGGCAGTCGGCGGACCAGGTCGCCGGTGCGGTACATCCGCTGACCGGCATGGAACGGGTCCGCGACGAAGCGGTCGGCGGTGGTTGCCGGTCGGCCGACATAGCCGCGCGTCAGCTGCACGCCGGACAGATACAGCTCACCCGCAACGCCGTTCGGCACCAACCGAAGTCCGGAGTCCAGGACGTAGGCCGACATTCCGGCGGTCGGTCCCCCGACCGTCGGCACCGGCGAATCCTTGACGACGGCGACGACTGCCTCGACCGTCGTCTCGGTCGGTCCGTAGCAGTTGTAGACGTCCGTTTCGGGCAGCGATTGCAGGTGCGACCACAGCTGCGGCCCGATCGCCTCACCGCCGAGGGCGAGCACCGCGAGCTGAGTCTCCCCGAGGCCGACCGCGGCAAGTTGGTTGAACATGGATGGCGACGTGTCGATCATGTCGACGTCGTGCGCGCCGATTCCCGCGACCAACTGCTGCGCATCCCGCATGGCTTCGGCGTCGAACAGGTGCAGCGCGTGGCCGTCCAGCAGACCGATCAACGGTTGCCACGACGCGTCGAAGCTGAGCGACCACGCGTGCGCGATCGTGAGCTTGCGGCCGAGTCGCGCGACCGCGGGCGCATACACGTGGTCGCGGTGATCGGCGAAGTAGCCGACCACTGCTTCGTGAGTTCCCATGACGCCCTTGGGTTCTCCCGTAGATCCCGATGTGAAGATCAGGTACGCGCACTGCGCCGGGTGCACGGCGGGCCGTACGAACTCGTCGACGCCGTAGGGCTCGTCGAGGTTCAGCACGGGCAGGTCGCCCGCGAGTCCGAGGGAGTCGGTATCCGAGATGGCCAGCACCGGATTCGACTGCCGCAGAATCGAGTCGATTCGAGTCGACGGCAACGAGATGTCGACCGGTACGTACGCGCCGCCTGCCTCGAGCACGGCCAGAATTGCGATGATCGACCGCGCCGAACGTGGCAGCAACAGAGCCACAACCGATTCCGCGCCGACGCCACGGCTGACCAGTTCGCCTGCCACACGGTGCGCGGCCTCGCGCAGTTCCTCGTAGGTGAACCGCTCGTCGGTGGTCGTGAGAGCGAGTGCGTCCGGAGTCGCCGTCGCCTGTCGTTCGAACAGGTCTGTGATACTCCCCGTTTCCACGATGGAAGGTGCGTGGACGAGTGCAGCGCGTTCGGTCGCGGACAGGAGGTCGAGATCGTCGACTGTCGAGTCGGCAGAGTCGGGAAGTTGCCGTAGGACGCTGAGCAGCCGGGCGCCGATGTCGGCAGCCGAGTAGTGCGGGATCGCCTCGGGGATCGCTTCCATGATCACGACGAGCGAGCCGTCGAGCAGGTAGGACACCACTGTCAGCGGGTAGTGCGCCAGGCTCTCCATTGTCACGGGGAGGAACCGGGCGCCGTCGGCGGCGGTCACCGGTTCGGTCGCGGACCCGATCGGCGCGTTCTCGAAGACGAACAACGTGTCGAAGAGCGAACCGTGCCCCGCCGCACGCTGGACCGTCGACAAGCTCAAATACCCCTTGTCGCGCATTGCTGCCGACTCGCGTTGCAGCCGGGCGCACTGCTGCCCGACGGTCTGCGTGCGGTCCAATTCGACGAACGACGGGACCGTGTTGATGAACAGCCCGATCATCGTCTCGACGCCGGGCAACGCCTCGGGCCGTCCGGAAATCGTTGTGCCGAAGACGACATCACGACGGTCCGTCAGGCGTCCGAGGACGATCGCCCACGCGTACTGCACGGCAGTGTTCAACGTGAAACCGTTCGACCGCGCCCACTGCGACAGCTTCGCGGTATCGGATGCGTCGAGGCTCAGCCGAGTCCGCTGTGGCACGGTCGCGCCGACGTCGGCGGACCCGTCCGCCAACATCAGCGGACCGCTCAGCCCGCGCAAATAGTCGGCCCACTTGCCGGCGGCAGCGGTGGTGTCCTGAGCGTTGAGCCAGCCGATGTAATCGCGGTACGGCCGCGGTTCCGGCAGCGAGCCGGTGGCTCCGCCCGCGTTGTAGACAGCGATGAGCTCACCGAAGAACACCGCGACCGCCCACCCGTCCATCAGGATGTGATGCGCGGTCAGGATCATGCGACGGCGTTCGTTCGGCAGATTCACGAGGACGACCCGCAGCAGCGGGCCGCTCGCGAGGTCGAACTTCAGCTGCCGTTCGGACTCGGCGATCGAGTCGAACTCCTCGGGCAACGCCGACCGTTCGAACCACGGGAGCGCCACCCGCGACGGCACGATCTGTACGGGTTTGGGGAGGTCACGATCCCAGAACGACACTCGAAGGTTCGGGTGCCGCTGCAGAATTACCTCGACGCTGCGGCGCAGCAGCGCCACATCGAGCGGTCCGCCGATATCGACGACGAACTGCATCGTGTACAGGTCGATGCCCTCGTCGGCCAGCTGCGCCAGGGAGAACAAACCCTCCTGCAGGGGGCTGAGTGCGAGGACGTCTTCGATCTGTGGCGGGGACTCGGCCGTCATGAGCGGGCGTTCCACGACGCCGACAACGCCGCCAAGGCATCCGCACCCAGACCGGACGCGGTCATCGGCGCGTGCGTGTGCTGCTCAGCCGGTTCTTCCGCCACGGTCTCCGGCGCTGCCCTCGCCTCATCCACCGCGGCAGCCAGCTCTGAGATCGTGAAGAACTCGAAAACCATCTGGGGCGTCAAGGGCAGTCCGAGGTTGTTCGCCCGACCGGACCACTGGATCGAAATGACGCTGTCGCCGCCGAGCGCGAAGAACCCGTCCTCGGGTGTCACGTCATCGATTTCGAGCAGTTCCTCGAGAATCTCGATGAGCACCCGCTCGGTGTCCGACGCCGGACCTGTGACGGCATCGGTTCGCCGTGGAACCTCGACTTCGGTTGCCGCCGAATCGAACACGAGCGCACCTGTCGAACTCCAGCGTGCGCGCTCTGCCGTCTTGACGCCGTCGACGAACACATCGCCGACCACGCCGTGCGGCAACACCCGCAGCTTCTCGTCGAGCACCTGAACGCGCGATCCCTCGACGGGGCGACCGTCGCGCAGAATCGCGTCGCCGATGCGGTACTCGTAGGTGACTGTCGATTCCGGTGCCAGGGCAACGAGCAGCTCGTTCAACGACGCCGGACCGGCCGGCGCGTTCACAATCCACAGCCGCACCGACGGCATCATCGAGACGCCGGACAGAGCGAGGCTCGCGAGGACTTGCGCGTCTGCGCGCACAGTCTCTGCGTGCTGCTCGACGATCGAGCGCGCAAGCACGTCGGGGTCGTCAGCGGTGCACGCGTCGAGTGGAAGTGCCTGCTGGGTCCCCTTGCCCCACTCGAGGACCCGATCTCGCTCGGCCGCGGGGACAAGATCCAGCTCGTCGAGTGCCACGTCGGGCGTCTGCGCGAATGCGTCGAAAACCTTCGCGAGGGTCTCGGCCATGAGCTCGGCCGTCGCCGGGTCGTAGAGGTCTTTGCTCACGACGATTCGGGTCGTGATCGCACCGTCCGCCTCGACCGCGAAGTTGACGTTGATGTCGAGGAACGAGATGTCGAAGTCGACAGGCAACATCGTCAGCGTCGTGTCACCGGTGAGGTCCAGCCTCTGCTCTCGATCGCGGAAATGCATCATTGCCTGGAACAACGGGTTACGCGACCGGGTCCGCTTCGGGTTGAGTGCCTCGACGAGCCGCTCGATCGGAAGCTCCTGATGGCCGTATGCACCGAGCGCCGAATCGCGACCGCGAAGCAAGACGTCCCTGAGTGTGGGATTGCCGGACAGGTCGTTGCGCAGGATGACCATGTTGGCGAAAAGTCCGACCAGATCCGTCGTCGCTTCGTCGACACGACCTGCGATCGGCGTGCCCAACGCGAGATCGTTGCCACCGCCGAGCGCGTGCAGCATCGTCACCACTGCGGCCTGGCATGTCATGAACTCGCTTGCGCCCGTTTCCTCGGCCAGTGCCTTGACCCGTGTGCGCACCGACGCGGGAACCGTGAACACTGCGAGTTCGCCGCTCTTACCGAGCACGGGCGGCCGCGGCCGATCGTGGGCGACAGTGATCTCGTCGGGCAGGCCGGCAAGCGCGCCGCGCCAGTATTCGAGTTCGCTCTCGCCGAAGCTGCTCTGCAGAATCTCACGCTGCCACAGCGCATAGTCCGCGTACTGGATCGGCAGTTCGTTCCACGTCGGCGCCTGACCGGTCGACCGCGCACCATATGCAGCGGCAAGGTCGGCGAGGAAAACGCTGAACGAGCCGTGATCGGCAACCATGTGGTGCGCCAGCACCGACAGCACGTGCGTCCGCTCGTCGAGTGCGAAGATTCGCGCCCGGATCAGCAGCTCCGACTCGATGTCGAAGCAGTAGGTCGCGACATCGGCAAGCACGCTGTCGAGCTCACTCGACGCGATCTCGGTCACTGGAATTTCGAACGATTCGACCGGCCGCACAACCTGGTACGGCAACCCGTCGCGCTCCACGAAATTGGTCCGCAGCGCCTCGTGGCGATTGACCACGTCGTTCACGGCGGAACTGAGCGACGCGAGATCCAGCGGACCGTCCAACCGGACCGCGAACGGGATGTTGCTCATCGCGCTCGGGCCTTCGAGCCGATGCTGGAACCACATCGCGAGCTGGGAGTACGACACCGGGACGTCGTCCGGCCGTTCGCGTTCGGTCAGTTCGGGCCGCGAGCTTTCGACGGTCGGTTCGAGGTCCTCGAATTCGTCGTCCAGATCGATGTCGAACTCGTCGCGGAAGGCTGCGACAAGATGCGCCGCGAGGCCGGCGACCGTCGGCGTATCGAAAGGCACGCGCACGTCGATCTCGATGCCGAACTCGGACCGGATCTGGGTCACCAACCGAGCGGCGAGCAGAGAATGGCCACCGAGCTCGAAGAAAGAGTCGTCGGCACCGATTCGATCGCGACCGAAGATCCGCCCGAACAGTCCGGCTACACGCTTCTCCGTCGGCGTCGAAGGCTCCCGGTATTCGCGCGCAACCATGAGGATCGGTTCGGGCAACGCGCGACGATCGAGCTTGCCGTGCGCGGTGGTCGGCACCTCTTCGATGACGCCGAACGCTGCGGGCACCATGTGGTCGGGCAGGATCGCGGCCGCGTGGGCGCGCAGCTGCTCGATGACGATTTCCTCATCACGCTCGGGCACGACGTAGGCGGCGAGCATCGCGCCGAGAGCTTCGTTCTCGGTTGCGACAACCACGCAGTGCGCAACGGTCGGATGGCTGCTGATCACGGCCTCGACCTCGCCGAGTTCGATGCGGAACCCGCGGATCTTCACCTGCTCGTCGGATCGCCCGACGAACTCGATGTCGCCATCACCGTTGCGGCGCGCAAGGTCACCTGTGCGGTACAGCCGGCCACCGGGTTGGAACGGGTCGGCAACGAAGCGCTCGGCCGTGAGGCTCGACCGATCGTGATAGCCACGGGCCAGCTGATTGCCGCCGATGTAGATCTCGCCGACCACACCCATCGGGACCAGTTGCAATGCGTCGTCGAGGAGGTAGAGGTAGACGTTCTTGTTCGGCGTTCCGATAGGCACGATGCGGGTGCCCTGGGGTCCGTCGACGGGCATGCGGGTCGAGGCGACGACGGCCTCGGTCGGCCCGTAGTGATTGCGAAGCTCGGCATCGAAGACGTTGCCGAACCTGTCTGCAACCTCACCGGGAAGCGCCTCGCCGCCAACGGGCACGAACCGCAGGTTGCGCCATTCGCTGACCTCGGGGAGCAGCAGGAAGGTGCTCAGCATCGACGGCACCATGTGCAGAACGGTGACGCCCTTACGAGTGATCAATTCGGCGACGTACGGGATGTCGCGGAAGGCGTTCGGCTTGGGTACGACCAACCGCGCGCCCACCGCGAACGTGACGAAAATGTCCATCATCGACGCGTCGAAGCTGACCGACGACGACTGCAGCAGCCTGTCCTGCGAGGTCATGCCGAAGTCGCTTGCGAACAACGACACGTGTTCGGCGATCGCCGCGTGCGAAACGGGCACGCCCTTCGGTGTGCCCGTCGAACCGGACGTGTAGATCACGTACGCGAGGTTGTCCGGACGAAGCGGGGTGACGCGGTCGGTATCGGTCGGGTTCGCCTCTGGCAAAGACGTGCTCTGCGCTTCGGCCGCTGCCAGGGATTCGGGATCCAGCCGCAGTTTCGGCGCGGCGTCGTCGATGAGGTACTCGATCCGGTCGGCCGGGTACGCCGGATCGATCGGCAGGTACGCGGCGCCGGACTTCAACACGGCCAGTGACGCGACCAGGAACTCGACAGACGTCGTGAACTCCAGCGCGACGACGTGTTCGGGTGCGACGCCCTGGCCGATCAGCCAGTGCGCCAACCGGTTCGCGCGGTTGTTCAGCTCGGCGTAGGTCAGGTCGATCTGATCCGACGTTACGGCGAGTGCGCCCGCCGACGCTCGCGCTTGTTCCTCGAACAGTCCAATCAGCGTTGCCGGCGCAGCGTCGACCAGCGGACCGTGCGAGACCTCGAGAATCGAGGCCTTGCCTGCGTCACCGAGCATGTCGATATCGCAGATCCGCTGCGCCGGATCACTGAGCACGCTGTCGAGGAGCTTGACGTAGTTCGTCAGAAGCTGCTCGACAACCGGGCGCTCGAGCGCGTCGACGAGGTACTCCGCTTCGATCCGCGCTGACTCACCTTGCGAAACGACCATCAACCCCAGCGACTCCTGGGTCACCGCGCTACCGATCCGGAGTTCGGTCGCGTCGATCCCCGCAAGGGCGAAGCCGTCCGCACTGCTGCGTGCGCTGAAGCTGAGTTGCACAAGTTGCGCGAGGACGTCCTGGCCTGCGACGCGGTCCGGATTGACTTCGCGGATCACACGATCGAGGCCGACGCTCTGATGCGCGAACGCACCAGCGGCGGCGTCACGGGCGGTGGCGACGACATCGGTGAAGGTCGCCGCGCGATCGAAGGACGAGCGGATGAGGACCGTGTTTCCGAAGTACCCGATCAACGCGTCGGCATCGGGCCCGCGCCTGTTGGTCACCGGTGCCGCGACGACGAAATCTGCCGCCGCGGTGTACCGGAACACGACGGCGTCGAAGGCAGCGAGCAACACCATGTACGCGGTCGCAGACTGCTCACGGGCGAAGTCGCCGACCCGTCGCATCAGGTCGGCCGGCACCTCGACCGAGAGGTGATCGGCATTCTTCGACACCGCGGTGTAGGACCGCTGACCGGGCAGCTCCAGCGGCTCGGGCAACGGCGTCAGCGTGTTTCGCCAATAGTCGAGGTCTGCCGCTGCGGGCTCGGCACCGTCCAGAACTTCGACATCGACGTACTGCGCGCGCAGCGTGGGCAGGTCACCGTTGTTGTAGGCCGAGTTGACCTCGGCGAAGAAGACGCGCCACGAGTCGTCGTCCCACGCGATGTGATGAATCGTGAGGACGAGCGCGGTCTCTTCGGGTCCGGTCCGCACGGTCGTGACCCGCAGCGGAAGGTCGGTCGAGAGGTCGAATGCGCGCCCGAACTCGCGACGGGTCAGGACCTCGAGGCGGCGTGGACGGCTCTGCTCGGGCAGATCGGTGATGTCGTGCCGCTGCCACGCGACCTCGGCGCCCGCGTGAGCAACCTGATACGGCTCGCCGTCGTCGTCGACGCCGTAGGTGGTCCGCAGAACTTCGTGCCGTTCGAGCACAGTCGCGAACGCGGCCCTCAGCCGGTCCTCGTCGAGCGCGCCGACGAGCCGGTACGCAACGCAGATGTTCAGCGTCGTGTCCTGCGGATCGCGCGTCTGGACGAACCACATCCGGCGCTGACCTGCCGAAAGTGCCGAGCGCACACCAGGCTTGCGCACGACGCGAGCGGTCGATTCGGATGCTGCCAAGCCACTTTCCCGCAGCCTCTGGGCAAGCAGCAGCTTGCGCCGCGCGGCAATATCGTCAGACATGTACTGACCCCTCATTACTCATCAACGCCACGACCTCATCCAGCGAGGCGCCACCCAGAATGGCTGCCACCGGGAGGTCGCGGTTCAGCTGCGCTTTCACGCGCTTACGGAAATCCAACGCTTGCAACGAATCCAGACCGAGGGCAACCAGCGGGACCGAGCCGTCGATCGCGTCGGCGTCGTCGACTCCCATCACAAGATTGAGTTCGTGCAGGATGCGCTCGGCCAACGTGCCGGTCGGTGCCGGTGCCTCCGCGACGAGTGCGGCAACGGGCTCGGGCTCGGCAGGCGCGACGACGTCTTCGGGCACCAGGGGCGACAACATCGGTCCGTAGCCGAAGACGCTGAGAATCGACGCCACTTCGGCCCAATCTGCGGAAATCACAATGCCGTCGCGAGGGTCGGCCAGTCCGACGGCGATCGCGTCGCCAGGATTCATCGGGATAACACCGGCGCCTTCGACTTTCGCGACTCCCGCGTCGTCGAGCGGTCCCTGGACGCTCCACAGTCCCCACTGCACCGACACACAGTCGACGCCCTGCTCGCGCAGCTGCTGCGCCATGACATCGAGCATGCGGTTGGTGACGGCATAGAGCAGCTGGCCACGGCCACCGAGGGTCGCGGCCACCGATGAGCACATGACGACCTTGCACGCCGGGGTCAGCGGGAACGCACGAAGCACGTTTCCGACGCCGAGCACCTTCGAGCGGCTTGCTTCTTCGACCGCCTCGGGAGTGACGTCCTCGAACGGGCTGTCCACATAGTTGACCGCAGCGTGGAGCACGAGGCTCGCAGGGCTGTCTTCGAACTCGGTCGCTTGCTGCAGCACCGCAGACTCGTCGCTCACATCGCATGCGGAAACGACGATCTCGGTCTTGCCGAGCGCACGGAGGGATTCCAGTCGTGGCGCGAGGGCAGCCGACTCACCCGACCGGCTCAGCAGCGTGACGCGGTCCGCACCCAGGCGCGCGTAGTGCTCCGCGAATTCGAGGCCGAGCTTGCCGGTGCCACCGATGATGACAACGTTGCTCAGGTCTTGCGGCTTGGCGATCGCAGCTGACTGGTCGAGAACCAGACGCTTGGCGTAGACCTTCCCGCCCCGGAGCGCGAGATCCGACTCGCCGGCGGTGTGCAGTGCTGCGACGATCGAGGCGGCTTTAGCCGGTCGGGCGAGGTCGCGCGCGAGGTCGAGGTGCCGGAAGGTGACCGCCGGATGTTCGGTCGCGATAGATCGGTAGCCGGCCGTGACGGCGCCGTGGAAAAGATTGGCCGCGCCGTCTTCGGGTGTGACCACCTCGCCGCCGACCGTTACGAGCCAGATGTCTCGAACCTCGTCCTCGAGCGGCGGCCACCAGCGCCGAAGGCCGAAGAACTCGGCAAACTGTGCGACAGCGGACGCGGCATCCAGATCGGGAAGGCTAGGCAGCAGAATCACGACGGTGTCGAAATCGCGGGTATCGGCGCGGTCGGGGTCGTAGAGCGCGGCGGTTGCGCCGTGCCCGTCGGCTGCGTCGATCAAAGCGGTGGCGAGGTCCGCGCACTCGCCGGTGTGGTCGACGAACTGAATCGTTCGCGGTGGCGTCAGCGAACGCCGGTCCAGGCGAACCCAGTTCTCGACAACTCGCTGCGGGTACGCCTCGTCGGGCACCTCGACGGCGGCCGCAACGGTGGGAATGTATTTGGCCCACAGCTTCATCGTCTGCATCTGCACATTCGGGAAATCCCGCAGCGGCAGTGGCACCGGACCTGCCGTGTCGACGCGCAGCGCGTCCCACGAATAGCTGGTGTCGTTGACCGCGATGGTCCCGAGGTTGCGGGTGAATTCACGCAGGTCGGTCGCCGATCGGCGGGACGTACCGACGACGCGCATCGGCTGCCCCGGCGCCGAAACGCTCAGGTTCTCCTGGATCGCGAGCATCAGCGTCGGGTTCTCGGCAATCTCCACGTACAAGTCGATCTTCTCTTCGACCGCGCTTGCGATCGCGAAGTCGAAGCGCACGGCGTTGCGCAAATTCCAGAACCAGTACTCGTCGATGGGGAGGTCGGGGAAGATCGCGCCGCCCAGAGTCGCACCGATGCAGGGAATCGATGGCTCGAGAAACGCGCCGTTGTCGAGCTGCCCGGTGATCACACCGCGGAACTGATCCTGAAAACGACTGACCACCGACGTGTGCGCGGGATATTCGACACGGATCTCCCTGGCGAACTTGCCCTCCTCGGTGAGCTTGTCGATCATCTCGAGCAGAGCGGTCCGTTCGCCGGAGACACACAGAATGTGGGGTGAGTTGATCACCGAGAGCTCAGCCCAACCGGAATGCCGGGCGATCATCGCTTCACATTCGTCGCGGTCGATGGCGACGACTGCCATGGTGCAGTTGCGGGGCGCAACCTCGTGGACGACCCTGGCGCGGGTCGACACGACGCGGATCGCGTCCTTCATCGTCATCGCGCCCGACACATAAGCGGCCGCGATTTCGCCCTGGCTGTGCCCGATGACCGCGGCCGGCGCGACGCCTGCCGCGCGCCACATCGCGGCGAGGCCGACCATCTGCATGAACAGCGCGGGCTGAACTATGCGGATGTCGTTGTCGCCGGACGCATCGGCGTCGAGGATGTAGGACCGCGGCGATGTGCCGTAGACCTCGTGGAAGGCCGCATCGCAGGCATCGATCTCGGCGCGGAAGGCCGGTGAAGTGTCGTAGAAGAGCCTGCCCATTCCTGCGCGCTGGCTGCCCTGACCTGGAAAGACATAGCCGACCCTGCGCGCACCGGCAGCCGCGGTCGTTGCGACGACAGCGGGGTGCTCGGCGCCGTCGGCAACCGCCCGCAAGGCACGAAGCAAGCCCGCGCGGTCGGTGACCATTGCCAGCGCGCGGTGCCTGCGCGCGACGCGGGTGCGGAACAGCATCGACGCGATCTCGTCCGGCGTCACGTCTGCGTGGTCCTCGACATACGCGAGGAGCGCGACCGCTTCCTTCTTCAGGAGGTCCGCTGAATCGGAGGACAGCAGAACCGGAATGCTTCCATCGGGAAGCTGGTAACTAGGCATGGCTGGCCTCCTGGCCGGCTGGCATCGCGATGATGGCGTGCGCGTTGGTTCCGGCAACACCGAACGACGACACCGCGCCGTAGCGGACGCCGTTTCGCGGCTCCCAATACTCGAGCTTTTGCGCGAGGCGCAGCTTGCCGCGCGTCCAGTCGACCTTCGTCGTCGGGTTGTCGGAGAAGAGGCTCGGTGCGATGTAGCCGTGCTCACCGCACAGCAGAACCTTGATCAAGCCGAGGATTCCGGACGCTGCCTGGGCGTGCCCGAAATTGGACTTCAGCGAACCCAGGACAGCATCTGCCGATTCGGCGGCACCGTAGGTGTTTTGCAGCGCGTTGAGCTCGAGCGGGTCGCCGAGCGGCGTCCCCGTGCCGTGTCCCTCGATCATGCCGACATCGCCCGGATCGATACCGGCAGCGGCGATCGTCTTTTCGATCAGCCGCTCCTGCGCTTCGGTGCTCGGTACGACGATCGGCATTCCGGCGCCGTTGTGATTGATCCGGGTCGCGAGCACGTGGCCGTAGATGCGGTGACCCAGTTCGCGCGCCCGCGATTCGTGTTCGACGATCACGACACCGGCGCCTTCACCCCAGAGCGTTCCCGTGGTGTCGTCGGAATACGAGCGGCAGTGGCCGTCGGCGGCGAGACCGTTGTTCTTGGAGAACTCGAAGAACGCGGCCGGCGATCCCATCACGCAGACCGCGCCGGCGAGCGCCCAGTCGCACTCGCCGTTTCGGATTGCGCTCGCGGCCATGTGCAGCGCTGTCAGCGACGACGCGCACGCGGTATCCACGCTGACCGATGGTCCGACGAGACCGAGGCTGTGCGAAATGCGGCCGGCCACTGCACCCAGCGCGGTACCCGTCACCCTGTGGCCCGTGTATTCGTTGATCTCGCCTGCACGCGGTCCGTATTCGGAGATCGATACGCCCATGTAGCAACCGACGTCTTCGCCGCCGAGCGTTCCGGGGTTGATGCCGGCGTTCTCGAGTGCCTTCCAGGCAACTCGCAGTCCGACGCGTTGCTGCGGGTCCATCGACACCGCTTCGCGTGGCGATATTCCGAAGAACAATGGATCGAATTCGATGGCACCGTCGAGAAAGCCGCCTGCGTCGGAAACCTTTCCCCAACCGTCTATGCGGGAAAGGGAAAGCAATTGTTCGACAGGCCAATCGCGATCCCGCGGAAATGGCTGAATCGATTCTTTCGCGTCGGCCAATGTCGACCAGAACGCAGCAAGCGTGTCGATCCCGCCTGGCGCCTCGACTGCCATTCCGGCAATGACGATGGGATCTTGCTCCGCCGTGGTCATCGGCTAGCGATATTTGCCGGTGCCAGCAATTCCGCAATTCCCTGCGCGTGCTCGTTCACGTAGAAATGTCCTCCGTCGAATACGGTGACCTGCACGTCTTTTGTGGAATGCCGCGACCAGCCGTACAGATCCTTCGGCTTGATGAAGGGGTCTTCGATTCCGCCGATGGCATGAATCTCCGCGTTTACGACGGTGCCTTCTGCGCACGAGTACGCGTCGAAGGCGCGGTAATCCAGCTTCATCACCGGCAATGCGAGTTTCATGACCTCGCGGCTCGCCAGCACGTCGTCTCCGGTTCCCTCCAGGGAAACCAGGTGGTCGAGCAGCTGCTGGTCATCGGTGGGATGCGGTGGGAGGTCCGCGACACGGTCGGCCGCGACCGCTGCCGAAACGACGAGCAGCCGGACATCGATTCCCGCGGCTTCGGCAAGCCGCACGAACTCGAAGGCGACGATCGAGCCCATGCTGTGGCCGAAAACCGTCAACGGTCGACCGTCGTCGGAATACCACGTTTGGAACTCTGCGAAAGCTCCTTCGGCGAGTTCGTTCAGCGTCTCCGCGGCGGGTTCGCGGACTCTGTCCTGCCGGCCGGGATATTGAAAGACTATTGTGTTGAACGTCTCACTCTGCAATTTGGAGAACGCTCGATACGCGGAAGCCCCGCTACCCGCGTGCGGAAAAATCAAGAGCGGCGGACCCGCCGGCGAACCTGGTTTTTGAAACTGCCTGATCCAGCCGAGTGGGTTGGGCATTGCGCTGCTCCGAGTTCTGCCGAAACCTCGGCAATAGTTCACGTACGGCACTGACTTTAGCGTAGGCTAGCCTAACCGTCTATCGCCGGGTGCTGTAGGACGATGTCCGACCATAGCCGAGGCTAGGCTAGCCTTACAAAATGGCTACAAAACGTCAGCTGACAGACGTGTCCGAAGCAGTCCGCGCTGTTCCGGCACCCGAGCTGCCCGAATTCGGCGCACCCTTCGGTCTGCGATTCGTCGATCCCGACAGCGACGATCCCGCCCTGATTGCCACGTGGATGAAGCAACCGCATCTCGTCGAGACGTGGGAGCAACCCTGGTCGGTCGACGAGTGGCGTGCCGACAGCCTCGAACGCCTTGGCGATTCCTATTCCCGCCCGTGCATATTGAGCTACGAGTTCGAAGACGGTCGGCGCGACATCGGCTACGTCGAGTTGTACAGAGTCGCGCAGGACGAGAACGCGCTGCTTTACGACGCGGACCCCTGGGATATGGGCTTTCACGTCGCGACCGCCGATCTCGAGCTGATCGGCCGGGGGGTGATGTCGCAATGGATGGCCTCTCTCGTTGCAGAGATCTGGCGGATGGAGCCCCAGTGCCGGCGCATCATCGTCGACCCCGATTACCGGAACGTGCGGATGCGCCGAGCAGTAGAGAAGAAGCGCTTCTGCAATCTCGGCGAGTACGACGTGCGGCCGGACCGCCGGATCGCCCTGTACGCAATTCCGCGCACGCCCGCCGACCTGCCACACGTCCGACCGGACGCGGACTGGCACAAACGCACTTGAGGTAAGCCTTGCCTAACCACCGCTGAGTGGTTAGCGTCAACCCGGTGACGACTCTTGCAACCAAGCGCATCAGGCCTGCCGAGCTGAAACGGCCGAAGCGAACGCGCCTCGGTGCTCTCGAACGAGCGGTCATGGACTACCTCTGGTCCGCGAACCGGCCGACAACCGTGCGTGAAGTGCACGAACTGCTTTCGGCAGACCGTGTGCTGGCCTACACGACCGTGATGACAGTGATGAACCGGCTCGCGCGCAAGAACCTGCTCGTCCAGCAGCGGGACACTCGCGCACACCGGTTCGTGCCGGTGCGGGGACGGGCGGAGTTGGTCGCCGAAATGATGGTCGACGCCTTGCACGAAGCGAGCGAAGCCGACGGCAGGCGTATCGCGCTGGTGCATTTCGTCGGCAAGGTCTCCGCTGACGAAGCGGCAGCCCTGCGGCGGTCGCTCGCCGCAATCGAAGCGGCGGAAGAAGCTAGCTGAGCGCCTTGGCGGGTCCGCCGACCGTGCCGAAGACATGCCGCGTGCCGATCGGAACGATCAACGGACGGTCCGATACCGGGTCGTCGATCACGGTCGCCTCCAGATTGAAGACCTCGCGTAGTAGGTCGGCCGAGATCACGTCCTGCGGTGGACCGGACGCCACTATCTTTCCGTCCGACATGACGACCAGGCGATCGCTGTAGCGAACCGCGAGGTTCAGGTCGTGCAGGACCATCACGACGGTCCGGCCCATTTCGCTGTGCAAGCGGTCCACGAGGTCGAGCACCTCGACCGAATGCGCGAGGTCGAGGTAGGTCGTCGGCTCGTCGAGCAACAGCACGTCAGTGCCCTGGGCCAGTGCCATCGAGATCCACGCCCGCTGACGCTGCCCGCCAGACAGTTCGTCGAGGGGCCGGTCGGCGAGGTCGGCGATTCCGGTCAGCGCGAGCGCTTCGGCCACTTCCGACTCGTCGTCGGCCGACCACTGCCGCACCCACGATTGGTGCGGGTGCCGACCGCGTGCAACAAGATCGGCGACAGTCAAGCCTTCCGGCGCGATCGGTGCCTGCGGAAGCACGCCGAGAATCTTCGCGACGTCACGAGTTTTCATGCTCGAAATCGCCTTGCCGTCCAGCAGGACTCGACCCTGCTTCGGGGCGAGGAGCCGCCCGAGCGACCGCAGCAGCGTCGACTTTCCGCAACCGTTCGGGCCGATCACAGTGGTTATCACGCCACTGTCAAGCGCGAGGTCGAGTTTGTCGACGACCACGCGGCTGCCGTAGCCGAGCGTCACGCCTTCGGCGACAAGTCGCTTTCCGAGGTCCGTCATACGGTCACTTTCCGGTTGGAGACGACAAGCAAGTACAGCAGGAATACGCCGCCCAGCGCTGAGGTCACGATGCCGACAGGGAGGTCGACGGGCAGGATCGTCCGCGCAACGATGTCGCTGCAAATCACCAGGATCGCCCCGACCAGCGCGGACGCCAAGATCGGCTCGACAGGGCACCGCTGGATGCGGCGCGCGATCTGCGGCGCGGCCAGCGCGACGAAACCGATCGGACCGGTCACCGCTGTGGCGAGCGACGCCAGAACGACCGCGGCGAGCAGCAACGTGGTCTGCCGTAACTGCAACCGGACACCCAGCGAGCGCGCTTTGTCGTCACCGAGCCGAAGTGTCGCCATCGTCGGCACCGAGATCAGCGCGAACGCACCGGCGACAGCGAACCCGACAGCAAGCGGACCGACCTGCGACCAGTCGGTCGAGTTGATCGAGCCGTTGAGCCAGATCTGGGCGCGGATGACGTCGTCGAGCTTGCCGAAGACGAGCAGCCATCCGATCCCCGCGGTCATCATCGCGTTGATGCCGATCCCGATGAGCACGATCCGGAATCCATCGAACCCTTTCGACCACGCCAATGCGTAGATCGCTACGGCAGTCGCGAGGCCACCGGCGAGTGCCGCGGCAGGAACGCCGAACTGGTGCAGCGCACCACCGGTGGTCGCGCCACCGAGCACGATCACCGCAATCGCGGCCAGGCCTGCGCCCGCGGTGATGCCCAGGAGGTCCGGACCCGCCAGTGGGTTACGCAACGTCGATTGCGTGAGCGCCCCCGCGACGCCGAGCGCTGCACCCGCAAGGATCCCGATGAGCGCGCGCGGCAGCCGCAGGTCCATGACGATGACCCGCTGGGCGCGCTTTCCGCCGCCGCCGAGCACGTCGATGACCTGGCCGATCGAGAGCGGATACTCGCCACGGCCGACGTCGACGCAGAACAGGACGAACAGCACGGCCGCCAGCATGACCACCACGACGACCGCGTACGGGCGTACGACCGCCGACGCCGGACCTACCCGCAGCGGCTTGCGCTCGACCTTCAACTTGGTACTCATACGGCGACCAGCTTCCGCCGCCGCACGATGGCGATGAAGAACGGGGCCCCGACCAGCGCAAGCACGATGCCCACATGCAGTTCACCCGGTCGGACGACCACGCGGCCGACCACGTCGGCGAGCAGAACGAGCAGCGCACCGAGCAGGCCGGCATACGGGACGAGCCAGCGGTAGTCGGGTCCGGTGATCGCGCGGGCGATGTGCGGGACAACCAGGCCGACGAACGCGATCGGTCCGCAGGCCGCCGTCGCGGCTCCTGCAAGCAGGGTGACCGCGAGCAGTCCGACGGCGCGGTTGACCGCCACATTGCTGCCGAGTGCGCGGGCGACGTCGTCGCCGAGGTTGAGGACGTTGAGCGCAGGAGTGTTTGCCAGTGCGAGGGCCAGGCCCAGCAACAGGAACGGCGCCACCTGCCAGAAGACTTCGAGGTCGCGACCGGCGATGGACCCGACGATCCAGAAACGGTATCCGTCCAGGGTGGTGACGTCGAGCAGAAGGAACGCGTTCGTCAACGCCTGCAAGCAGAAGCTGACGGCTGCACCTGCCAACGCGAGGCTCAGCGGGCTGGTGCTGCCCGACCCGATCGACGCGATCCCGAACACCACGACTCCCGCGACCAGCGAACCTGCCAGCGCGAACCAGATGTACTGATTCGGCATCGTGAAGCCGAATGCGTACATCGAGAGGACCACCAGGAACGCGGCACCGGCGTTGAGCCCGAGCAGTCCGGTGTCAGCGAGCGGGTTGCGCGTGTGGCCTTGAATCAGGGCGCCGGCCACACCGAGCGCGATCCCGACCGTCAGGCCGAGAATAGTTCGCGGGATTCGCAGGTCGCGGATGACCTGATCGGTCGGCAGACCGGTCGGCGAGAAGAGTGCATGCCGAATTTCGGACAGACTCATCGGCAAAGCGCCGATGGCGATGCTGGCCATCGACGCGATGACGAGAAGCCCCAGTAGGACGGCAATGCCGAGGACCCGGCGTTCGCGAGTTGTCACCGTCGATCGGCCGCGCGCGCCTCGACAGGAGGCGCATCACGGTTTCCCCGGCCTGCCGGGCGGAGCACTCGGTCCGACATAGCGCCAAGGCAACTGAGGTTCGGAAAACCTGGCCCCTGCGCCAGACCGGAGAGGTTCGGCAAGAACAGCTTGGGCGTCAGCCCGCGGACAGCGAGGTCGTACCCGATCGACGTCTCGACGCGCATCTGATTCAGCGGCCAGCCGACGGAGAGTTCGATCATGTCGACGGCGTCCGAATCGAAGAGTTCGAGGAACCAGAGCGGCTGACCGCCCGTTGCATCGACGACGAGGTCGAATGTGTGGGTCTGCTCGGGCCGCATGTCGTTGTGCAACGTCAATGCGATCATCTCGCCCTGCTCCTGCGCGCGGATCACGCGGCCCTGCAGATGATGAATCCTGTTGTCGCCGAGCAGAGTTTCCTGGACGCGCACCGAGAAGACGCCGCGGTCCGTACGGCGGATGACGTCACGCCGTTCGTCGTTGCTCAGCGCACTCCACTTCGACGGATCGCTGAACAGCGAGTTCTCGAAGTAGCTCTCACCACGGGTGTAGAGCGTGGCCATCGGCGAGATTACGGAGATGGTCATCGCGTCGTGGCGCGCCAGCTCGTCGAGCGCCGATCCTGCCGTTTCGCCACCACCGATCACCGCGGCCTTCGAAGAAACCGGGAGTTGGCGCCGCCCGGCGAGATCCCAGAAGTCAGCGATGCTCAGCACCTTCGTGTGGCTGTAGAGCGCCTTCGTGCTGACGCCGGGACCGGTGATCATCAGCCCGTCCGCGGAGATCCGAGTTTCGGTGCCGTCCGCCGCCTCGACGGCGACGTCCCAGTTCCCCCCTTGCGCGGAAATGGCGCGGACTCGCCCGATCACAAGGTCGAGGTCGGCCTTCTGCGCGACCCACTGCAAATACTTCGCCCACATGTGGTGCTGCGGGCTAGGCCTGCCGCGGTCGATCCATTCGGCGTAGGTGCCGTGATCTATGAGGAACGAAATCCAGCTGAAAGCCATCATCTTGTCGTTGATAGCGTGGTTCTGACCGCGTACCACGTTGGACCGGTACGGGAACCCGATGTCCTTCTCCGGACTCGTGCCGAGCCTGTGGTTTCCGTCCGTCCAGCCGCCGCTGGCCATCCAGTTCGCCCCGACCGCATGTGCCTCGACGACGACCACGCGCGGCGCCGGCAGCCCGAGTTCGCGCATGACGGCGGCCTTGGCGGCAACAGCGAGAGCTTTCGGTCCGGCGCCCACAACCAGAAGTTTGTCCACCGGGTACTCCAACTCCTTCGCGGGCGAAACCGAGCGATGCTCAACTACAGGGTCCGGTAAGCCTAGCCTAACTACGGTGTTCCGTTACTAAGGGCGCTTCGACCTCGTGTATCTCGATCTACCGCCAAATCGGCTACCGTGGTGTCACCGACTTCTCGAGATACGCCTTCAGCTAACTGCCGGCAATCAGCACAGGTGCTGCGCCGCAGGCCCCGACCAGCATCGCAAGCTGGGGCGGGCGATTGTGAAGCTTTTCACAACGGCGTGCGATGACTTCAACCTCACGCAAGTACCTGTCACCCTGAGTTCAACCCCTGAACTGATTTGGAGTCCTCCATGAGCAGACACTTGGCCGAATCGGCCCCCGGCAGCGCGTTGGGCAACGGCCTGACGTGGCTCGGCGGTGGCTACGCAGCCAGTTCGCGAGACACTCACGACCGTTCGGCATACCAGGTCACAGGTTTGATCGTCCTGCTCGCAGGCCTCCTGGCCTGGCTCGTTGCGACCGTTGCCGTCGCCGGTTCGACGACGGTCTCCGTCGCGCTCATTGCTCCGTTCACCCTGGTCGTCGGCCTGCTCGTCGGTGCTATCGCCCGCACTCTCGCAGGCGGGCGCCCGACCCGCTGGTACGGACTCCTCGGCCGCGGCCTCATCGCCCTGTTCATCGGTGTTGTTCTCGGCGAGTTGGCCGCGATCGGTATCTTCAGCGGCGCGGTCGACCGCGAACTGGACCAGCAAGCCGTCGAACGCACCGCCGGCGCCCCTGCCGTCGTCCTCGCGACCGACAACCTCGACAACCTCCGCACTGCACGATCGGGCCTGGACAAGGCCGTCGACGACGCCCGCGTCCATATGAACGAAGCGTTCATCCGCGCCAACTGCGAATTCAACCCACAGCCGACCTGCCCGCCCGGCATCACGGGCGTACCAGGATCGGGACCCCAGACTCGCTCGGCCAACGAGATCTACCTCGACGCCAAGGATGCCCTCGCACTCGCAGAGTCGAACCGCGACCAGCAGGTTGCCTCGCTCGACACCGAGATCGCGCAGGGCGCGACAGCGCTGGCCGCTGCGAAGGCCGCGGCTCCGTCCGATGTCGATCGCGGGTTGAGTGGCCGCTGGACCGCCATGCACGACTACACCGTCGCCAACCTGGGCGCGATGATGCTGCGCCTGCTGACGATCACGTTCTTCGCGGTCCTCATGCTGCTGCCCCTGCTGCTCAAGCTGTGGCGCGGCGAGACCCTTCTCGACCGCAGCTCGGACGCCGAAGCTGTCCGCCAGCGCGCCGAGATCGAGGCAGACACCGAGATCGCGCTCAAGCGCGCAGCCGTTCGCGCAGAAGCCGAGAAGCTCTGGGCCGAGCAGAAGCTCACCTCGGCACGTTTCGCAGCCGAAGCGGAAACGGCTATCGAGCGCGAGCATCACCGGCGTCGCGTCGCGGCCGCCTTCGACGAGAACGCCTACGGTCAGACCCAGCAGCTTCCGCGAAGCCTCGACTTCGCACCGGTGGCCGCACTACCGGCCGGCACCGGCGCCCAGGAGCGCACTCCGATCGCCGACGCGGTCGAGGCCGAGATCGCAGAGGCAGAACTTGCCGATGCGCCTTTGGACTACGCTCCCGGGCGCGAGATTGCCCGTGTCGGGCACAACCTGCCCGCAACGCCGGACCGACTGCCCGCTGTCGCAGCGCCCAAGCAGAAGCAGCAGCCGAAGGCCGAGCCGGCGAAGCCGCCGTCGGTCGGGTTGCCGCGCCTGAACCCGCTGCCCGACCTCGCACGCACCGTCACCGGCATCGGCAAGTCGCTGGTGCCGGACGTCGTGAAGAATTTGAGCAACGCGAACCCGGTGAAGTCCGCACGCTCGGTCTTCGAGGAGTTCGAGGAGATCAAGTTCTCGTTCTCCCGCAAGCGCACGGTCACGATGGACGAGCAGAAGCCCGACGAGACCGCGGTGTACCGCCAGGCAGAGCAGTTGACGCAGGCACCGCAGGAACAGTCCGCGCCTGCTCTCTCGCGAATTCACTCGACGCGCGTCGTCGAGGGTCCGCGCCCGCAGAACCAGTACGGCCTCGATTACACCCCGTGGAACACCGAAGCCCTGGGCGTCGGCACACCCGAGGACCTCTCTCGTGGCCTCACCGGACGTGAGGGCGACCGCGAACTGGTCGAGCGCGAAGGTCCGGCTGCTCTCGACGAGCGTCAGGGCCCGCGGGCGCTGCCGTCGGCCTAGCTACTTCGACTGCGGCAACTTGACCGCTCCGCGTTTTGCTGCAGGTGCGGAGGGCGGCGGAACGACGGGCCCGATGTCGCCGTCCGGAGCTTCGTCGAGGTCGACGATCACGGGTGCGTGGTCGCTCGGCCCAGTTCCCTTGCGCGCGAGGCGGTCGACCCAGGCCGCTTCGACGCGGTCGGCGACGGCAGACGACGCGAGCACCAGGTCGATGCGCATGCCGAGATCCTTGTGGAACATGCCCGCGCGGTAATCCCAATAGGTGAAGATCCGCTTGTCCGGCCACCGGTCACGGACCACGTCGTGGAGGCCGAGGTCCAGCAGATCGGTCAGCGCCTTGCGCTCCGGAGCGGTCACGTGGGTCTGGCCGACGTAAGCGTTCGGGTCGAAGACGTCGGCGTCGGCAGGCGCAATGTTCACGTCACCGCACACCATGGCGTCGGCAGGTCCGGTTCGGACCGACTCGCCCAGCGCGGCCAGCCATTCCAGCTTGTATCTGTAGTGGTCCGAGTCGGGTTCTCGACCGTTCGGCACGTACACCGAGTGCACCCGGACCCCACCGCAGGTCGCCGCGACCGCTCGCGCTTCGGGATGCGGAAATCCGGGACCGCCCGGCAAGCCGACCTCTATGTCCGCGACGCCGACCCGAGACAGGATCGCCACACCGTTCCACTGCACTTCGCCGCTCACCGCGATTTCGTACCCGCGCTGCGCGAGTTCTTCGCCGAGCAGCGCCGTGAAGGCCTCGTCGGTGAGCTTGATTTCCTGCAGACAGACCACGTCAGGCTTGCGCTGGTCGAGCCACGGCACGAACCGCGGCACCCGCTGCTTGACGGAGTTCACATTCCAAGTCGCTACCCGCACGATTCCCAGGCTAGCGAAGCCCGGCGCGGCTCCGGGCCCCTCCGCCAGTGTGCACTTATTTGCGGTGATACTCGGCCGATGCGACAGCAGGTGCACTCTCGGCGAGGTGGGGAGGCGGGCTAGCGAGGTCCTCGGCCGAATCCCTCTTCGGGAGGGGCGAGGTCGACGAGCAACGCCCGTCCGGCAATCGCGCAGAGGCGACTCGCGGGAAACGAGACGTCGGCATCGTCGGGATCGACGATCCGGACGTTCGACAACGGAAACGTCCGACCGCCCCGGACGACGTAGCCGCCGCCAGCGGAGATGTTGCGAATCCAGTCGGTCTTGTCGCCGTAGAACAGCGGAACGACGAAAGTGCCGCCACTCGCAAAGCCCACGACCGGCGTGCGGTAAGTCTTTCCCGATTTGCGGCCGCTGTGCACGACGACCGCATACGGCTTCAGAACCCAGGCGTATTGCCGCTGAATCGGATTGGTGACCCACCGGTTCGCACGGGCAACCCGGCTCATGATCTGTTCTCTCACGACTGCCACACCTTTCCGTCGATTGCGACCAGCGTATCGACCCGGCTGCCGGACACCGCCGCAACCGCGTGCCGGCCGAACCGCTGACCCGAAAAGGCGAATTGCGATGTTTACCCTGTCTGGATCGCGTCCGCGCTAGCGTGAACGCCGTGATGCTCGAGGCGTTGAGGGAGCAGACCGGCGAAGGTCTGACGCAGGTAATCGAACTCGCGGTGGCCTTTGGCTTGTCCGCGTTGATCGGACTCGAGCGCGAGCTCAAACAGAAGTCAGCGGGCATCCGCACCTACACCGTCGTCGGCTTCGCGGCGGCGCTGTGGATGCTGGTGAGCAAGTACGGGTTCCAGGACGTGCTTTCCGACGGCACCGTGATCGTCGACCCATCGCGTGTGGCCGCACAGATCGTGGCCGGCGTCGGCTTCATCGGTGGCGGAATCATTTTCGTCAAACGTGATTCCGTGCGCGGGCTGACCACCGCGGCAGGAATCTTCCTGACCGCAGCGATCGGCGCGTGCGCGGGTGCAGGCCTTGTGCTGCTCGCAGCGGTCGCGACAGTCGCGTACTTCATCGCGGTCTTGGTGCTCCCGCTGATCGGCGATTTCGCCAAACGCCACCTCAACGCCCCGAAGCCGCCGATTCGCGTGCATTTCCTCGACGGCCGCGGGTTGTTGCACCGCATCGTGGAGATCGTTCGCGAGGCGGGCTTCCAGATCGAAGACATTTCTGTCACCCAGCGCAATGCAGTCGGCGCCGCTCCCGAACAGACCGACGCACGATCCACCCTGGAAGTGCGCATTTACGTTGCCGGTAAGGGCGACGTGCAGTCGGTCGTTTCGGAACTGAGCGAACTGGAAGGAATCATCACCGTCTCGACAGTCGACGACGAATCCGACGCCTACTGACTTACGGCCTCAGAGCCGCCCCGCCGCGAAACTTGCCCCGTTGAAGGCCATTCCGTTGAAGCTGTAGAAGACGTGCAGCGCGTTCGGCTGGCCGACCGGTGAACCGTCACAGATCGTGTCGCCACCGACGCAGTAGTCCGCAACCTTGCCTCCATAGAGGGGTCCGACCACTACGGGCGGTGCTTCGACGTCTCGCATCCAGCGATCGGACGGCTTGCCGAACAGAACGACCGCCGAGACGTGGCTCGCTACCTCGGGCGGCATCGGGGCGGGCAGGCTCGATGCGTACTCCGGGCGCACGCCGTCCGGAACCCCGGCCATCGTGGTGAAGCCGGCTACAACGGCACCTTGGGAGTATCCGCCGAGGACAATTTTGGTTCCGGGGCAGGCCGACGCCATGTATTCGACGTGCGCCTGCGAATCCCTGACACCGTCGACCACTGTGCGGGCGAGCGGAATCGGGTTGCCGAAGTCGGCGCTGGCCTCGTAGTTCACCGCATAGGCGCCCACCGACCGACCGGGCGTTTGCAGGCGCAGCGATTCGACGAACGCGGTTCCGGTGATGCCGAGACCCGGCGGCTCGGCGGTTCCCCGCGCGAAGACCACCTCTACGTCGGGGCATGGCGCCGCAGAAGCCGTCTGAACGGACAGTGTGAGCGGCATCGCAAATGCCGCAATTGCGGCACCTACGAACGGCACGAGGACACGGGCAGTCATGTTGCGAAGGTTACATTCCACTTCGGCTTATTACCCACCGACGATCGATCCCAAGCGCCCGGGACAGAGAAAACAGCTTCGTTACCTTTCCTCCGCACATCGAACGGAGGATCGGGATCGTATTCGAGCGTCGTAGGCGTTTCAATGCGTGGTTGCAGGCCTGTGTGTTCGGCGCATCCCGTAAGCCTCCGGGATCGGCCTACGAGCTCAAACACAAAGGTCACGACCTCTTCCGAGTTCGTGACCTGATGTGTCGCAGTTCATAGAACTGCTCAATTGTGGGCGAAGGGGGACTTGAACCCCCACGTCCCGAAGGACACTGGCACCTGAAGCCAGCGCGTCTGCCATTCCGCCACTCGCCCGAGCGACCGAGGAAGATTATCACGCCGGTACCCGTGGTCACGAAACGGGTTTCCGCGAGCGTCGAATCTGTCGGATAGCACCGGTAGCGCCGATGATAGATATCATGGCGAGACCGGTTCGACTTCGTGACACGCTCACAGAAGGCGAGCCCGCACGCCCGAAGAACTCGCCGAGAGGAGGCTCCTGATGAAGATCGTGCAACGATTCGAGCGGAAGCTGCAAGGCGCCGTCGGTGACGCGTTCGCCCGGGTGTTCGGTGGCAGCGTCGTCCCCCAAGAGGTCGAAGTCGCGCTGCAGACCGCTGCGACGGACAGTGTCACAGAGCTCGAGGGCGGCCATCTACTGGCACCCAACTGTTATGTCGTGACGATCAACGCGTCCGATCACGAGAAGCTGGCCGCCGACCACGACTTGACCGTTCGCACGTTCTCCAAGCATTTGGAGGACTACATCCGCGAGCAGGGTTGGCAGACCTACGGCTCCGTGCTCGTCGAGTTCGAGGCGTCACCCACTTTGCACACCGGTCAGTTCCGCGCGAGTGGACGAGTAGATCCGGACGTCGACCGCACGCAGCGGCCACCCAGTCAACGACCACCCGCTACACCGCAACCAGGAGCCGGCGATATGACGCAGAACTCAGGCTACGACCCGAGCCGTGAGGCCGCCGATCGTCCCGGCGACGACCGTCATCAGCAGGGCCAGGATCCGCGCTATCCGCAGCAGGGTGGGTACGCCCAGCCTGGCTACCAGAACGGATACGACCAGCAGGGGGGCTACGGGCAGCCGGGCCAGCAAAACGGCTACGACCAGGGCTACGGCGGCGGCTACCAGGGCGGATACGACCAGCAGGGGCAGCAGCCGTACTCCGACCAGGCGTATGGCCAGCAGCCCTACGGCCAGCAGGGGTATTCCGACCAGGCCTACGGCCAGCAGCCCTACGGCCAGCAGGGTTACGCCGATCCCAACTACGGCCAGCAGGGCTACTCCGACCAGGCCTACGGCCAGCAGCCCTACGGCCAGCAGGGCTATGGCCAACAGGGGTACGGTCAGCAGCCTGCCTACGGCGACCAGGGCTACGGCGGCGGCTATGCCGCACCGGCAGCCAACTACACGGCGACGTTGCAGCTCGACGACGGCAGCGGTCGCACCTATCAGCTGCGCGACGGCAACAACGTGATCGGGCGCGGCCAGGACGCGCAGTTCCGGCTCCCGGACACCGGCGTTTCGCGCCGGCATTTCGAGATCCGGTGGGATGGGCACGTCGCAATGCTGTTCGATCTTGGTTCGACGAACGGCACCACGGTCAACGGTTCACCGGTCGGGCAGGAATGGCAGCTCGCCGACGGCGACCTGATCCGCGCCGGACACTCCGAGATCCTGATCCGAATCCTCTGAGCCGCCGCGCGTCTCGACTCGGACACCGCGTTTCGCTATGTCAGATAACCCGGGCCGATTCCGTATCGTGATACCTGATCTCTATCGTGTTCTCGAAGCGTTGCCAGCACCATATGATGCTGCCAACACCCGCAGTGTGCCTCGACGGTTCGCTGCGGGCTGCCGTGCAACAGTCCGGGCGAGGCGAGGAGGTAGATCGCGGTGCAGGGCCTGATTCTGCAATTGACCCGAGCAGGCTTTCTCCTCGTGTTGTGGCTGTTCGTCTGGGCGGTGCTGCGGACGTTGCGAAGTGACATCTACGCGGCCTCGGGCATCCGGATTCAGCCGCGTCAGTCCCGCAGCAGCAACGTCCTGCCGTCGTTCAACCGGCACAAGTCCGCGAAGCATCTGATCGTGACGCAGGGCTCGCTCGCGGGTACTCGCATATCTTTGAGCACTCAACCTGTGCTGATCGGACGGGCCGACGACTCGACACTCGTGCTCACAGACGACTATGCATCCACTCGTCACGCTAGATTGTCTCCTCGTGGCTCGGATTGGTACGTCGAGGATCTCGGGTCCACTAACGGGACCTATCTCGACCGAGCGAAAGTGACGACTGCCGTGCGCGTGCCGCTGGGGACGCCAGTTCGGGTCGGCAAGACCGTGATCGAGCTGCGATCGTGACCCTTGTACTGCGCTATGCCGCGCGAAGCGACCGCGGCCTCGTCAGATCCAACAACGAAGACTCCGTATACGCGGGCGCTCGCCTCCTTGCGCTTGCCGACGGCATGGGCGGCCACGCCGCCGGTGAAGTCGCGTCGCAACTCATGATCGAGGCGCTCGCGCACCTGGACGACGACGAGCCCGGCAACGATCTGCTCGGCAAACTCGAGGCCGCGACGCGCGAGGGCAACGCATCGATCGCGGACCAGGTCGACGAAGAGCCCGAACTCGACGGCATGGGCACGACGCTCACCGCGATTCTCTTCGCCGGCACCAAGCTCGGCCTCGTGCACATCGGCGACTCGCGGGCCTACCTGCTGCGCGACGGCGAACTCGCGCAGATCACGCGCGACGACACGTTCGTCCAGTCGCTCGTCGACGAGGGCCGGATCACCGCCGAGCAGGCACATTCGCATCCACAGCGTTCGCTGATCATGCGGGCGTTGACCGGAAACGAGATCGAGCCGACGCTCACGGTTCGCGAAGCGCGCGCCGGTGACCGCTATCTGCTGTGCTCGGACGGGCTTTCGGATGTGGTGAGCGACGAGACGATCGCCAACACGATGCGTGAGGGCAACCAGGACGAGTGCGCGGACCGGTTGATCGAGCTTGCGCTCCGCAGCGGTGGACCCGACAACGTGACCGTTGTGGTCGCCGACGTCATCGACCTCGATTACGGCCAGAGCCATCCGATCGTCGCCGGTGCGGCGTCGGGTGTGGACGACGACACTCCCCCGCCGAACACGTCCGCGGGCCGAGCGGCTGCGATGCGCCCACCGCGCGCCGCGCCCAAGCGACTTCCGCTGGTCCGCGAAACGCCGCCCAAGCAGAGTCACAAATTGCGCTGGCTGCTCATCGCAGCTGGCGTCGTGGTCGTCCTGTTGATCGGAATCATCGTGGCTGCCAAGATGATTCGCAACAATTACTACGTCGCCGAGCGCGACGGCGAGATCGTCATCCTGCGTGGAATTCCGTTGTCGGTACCCGGCTATTCGTTCGAAGACGTCTTCCGAAACGGCTGCGTCGACAATTCCGGCGCGCTGACGATCATCACGCCCGACGCGGACCATCCGGGCTGCCGCCTGCTGGAGAACAGCGACCTCACGGACGCCGCGCAGAGTCAGGTCAGCAGTGGTCTGCCAAACGGTTCCTACGACGAGGCCGAGGCCACGATGCGCCGCCTCATCGCCGAGAACTTGAAAGAGGTCTGCAAGCCGGAGCCGGCCACGCCGACGACCACGCCATCTGCGACACCGGGCCCGTTCGTCCCGCCGGTGACCGAAACCCCCGCGCCGCCGGCGCCGGCCGACCAGACCGAGACACCGCAACCGCCGACCACGACGACACCGGCTCCGACGACGACCTCACAATTGCCGGCACCCCAATGCAGGCCGGGGAACTGAATGTCGTCGTCCCCCGAACCCCCGGCCAAGGCGAGACCCGCGCCATCCTTTCCGAGCCCACCAGGTGGTTTCGCCCCAGCGCCGATCCAGTCGAATCGGCGCAACATCGAATTGCTGCTGCTCGGTTTCGCGGCGCTGCTGACAACGTTGTCGCTGGTGCTCGTAGAAGCGAGCCAAGAGCAGTCGATCACCTGGGACCTCGTCAAGTACGGCCTGGCCTACATGGCGTTGTTCACGATCGCCCACCTGGGTGTTCGGCGGTTCGCACCGTATGCGGACCCGTTGCTGCTGCCGATCGTCGCCGTGCTGAACGGTCTGGGCCTCGTCCTCATCCACCGACTCGATCTCGCGTCGATCGAGGAGGCCAAATTCGAAGTTGCCGAGTGCGCGGGCAAGCCCGACTGCGACGTCATCATGCCGGACCCCGCGGCCAATCAGCAGGTGCTCTGGACCTCGCTCGCCCTGATCGGCTTCCTCGCCGTACTGGTCATCCTGCGCGATTACCGGACGCTCGCGCGCTACGGCTACACGCTCGGACTCTGCGGCCTGGTGTTGCTGGCGATTCCGGCGCTTTTGCCGAGCGCCTACTCGACGACCAACGGTTCGAAGATCTGGATTCGCCTGCCCGGCTTCAACGTTCAGCCCGGTGAGTTCGCGAAGATCCTGCTGATCATCTTCTTCGCGTCGATACTCGTCGCGAAACGCGAGCTGTTCACGACCGCCGGCAAACACTTCCTCGGTATGGACTTCCCGCGCGGGCGTGACCTCGGACCGATACTCGCCGCATGGGTCATCTCGATCGGCGTGCTCGTCTTCGAGAAAGACCTCGGCACCTCGATGCTGATCTTCTCGACGGTACTGACCATGCTGTACATCGCGACCGGGCGCGTGGGGTGGGTGCTCATCGGCGGCGGTCTGCTGATCGTCGGTTTCATCTTCGCGTACAACGCCTTCAGCCACGTACGCCTGCGGACCGACGTCTGGCTCGACCCCTTCGCCGACCCCGACGGTGCCGGGTATCAGATCACGCAGGCGCTGTTCGGCCTTGCCACGGGCGGAATCTTCGGGACCGGCCTGGGTAACGGGCGCCCCAACCAGGTTCCGCTGGCGAACACCGACTTCATCATCTCGACGATCGGTGAAGAGCTCGGCCTCGTCGGTCTTGCCGCCGTTCTCGTGCTCTACCTGGTGTTCATCGTGCGCGGTCTGCGAACCGCGCTCGCCGTGCGGGACAGCTTCGGCAAGCTCCTCGCCGCCGGACTGTCGTTCACGATTGCCGTCCAGCTGTTCGTGGTCGTCGGCGGCGTCACCAAGTTGATCCCGCTCACCGGCCTCACAACCCCCTTCGTCTCGTACGGCGGGTCGTCGGTGCTGGCGAACTACATTCTCCTCGCGCTGTTGATCAAGATTTCCGATGCCGCGCGTGCCCCCGCCCCGGCCAAGAAGAGCGTGCAAGCCCCGATCGCCGATGCCCCGACTGAAATGCTGAAGAAGCGATGAACGCCGCCCTGCGTCGTGTGTCCATGACCGTCCTGGCGATGGTCGTGGTGTTGCTCGCCAACGCGACCTACGTTCAGGTCATCAACGCCGACCACCTGCGACTCAACCCGCTCAACAAGCGGGTCTCACTCGACGAGTACTCGCGCCAACGCGGCCAGATCAGCGCCGACGGTCAGCCCTTGGCGGTGTCGGTGCCCACCGACGATCGCTACAAGTACCTGCGGACCTACCCGACGAGCCCGCTGGCGTACGCACCCGTCACGGGTTTCTATTCGATGCACTACGGCAGCACCGGATTGGAGCTCGCCGAGAATCAGGTGCTCAACGGGTCCGATGATCGGCTGTTCGGGCGCCGGTTCTTCGACTTGCTCTCCGGTCGCGATCCGCGCGGCGGCAACGTCGTCACGACGATCAAGCCGCGCATGCAGCAGGTCGCGTACGACGAACTGACGTCGAAGGGCTTCCGCGGCTCGGTCGTGGCAATCGAACCGAGCACCGGAAACATCCTTGCGATGGTGTCGACGCCGAGTTTCGACCCGAACCTGCTCGCCGGTCACAACCCGGGCGTCGTCGCGCAGAACAAGGACCTTCTCGAAAGCGACCCCGATCATCCGACGCTGAATCGCGCTGTGTCCCAGCGTTACGCGCCTGGTTCGACGTTCAAGGTCGTGGTCGCGGCGGGCGCGCTGAGCAACGGCGCAAGCCCGGACCAGCAGGTGACGGCAGCGCCGAGCATCACTCTGCCGGGTACCAATACGCAGCTGCCCAACTACGGCAATTCGCACTGCGGACCCGGCGGCGGCGCGACGACGACCCTGACGGTCGCGTTCGCCGAGTCGTGCAACACCGCCTTCGCCGAGCTCGGAATCCAGCTGACAGACGCGGACCTGCGGGCTCAGGCCGAAGCATTCGGCATCGAGTCGACCTCGACGATCCCGATCGAAGTTGCCGCAAGCACGGTCGGTGCGATCGAGGACGACGCTGAACTCGGCCAGGCCAGCATCGGGCAGAAGAACGTGGCACTTACGCCGATGCAGAACGCAGTGATCGCCGCGACCGTCGCAAACGGTGGTCTGCGGATGGAACCGCATCTGGTCGCCGAACTGCAGGGTCCGGACTACTCCGACCTCGCAACCACGCGGCCGGCATCCGTCGAGCAGGCGATCAGCCGCGATGTGGCGGCACAGCTGACCAACATGATGATCGAGGCCGAGAAGCACGCGGAGCTCGGAATCGTGAACGGCTCGTTGCCCAGCGCGCAGATCGCGTCGAAGACCGGAACTGCCGAGCACGGTGACGGCCTGCCGCCGAACGCCTGGTATATCGCGTTCGCACCGGCTGACGACCCGAAGATCGCGATTGCGGTGATCGTCGAGGACGGCGGAGACCGCGGACAGTCCGCGACGGGCGCATCTGTCGCCGCTCCGATCGCTCGAGCTGTCATCGCCGCCGGTTTGGATAAATAATGAGCGCGACAGTTCTTTACTCGGGGACGGGCCGCCGTGTGGGCGTAGTTGCGCGCGGCGATGATGGGGGTGCGGACAAGTGCTGAGCAACGGCGCCCTCATCGCCAACCGGTATCGCTTGCAGCGGCTGATCGCGACCGGTGGCATGGGACAGGTCTGGGAAGCCACCGACAACCGGCTCGACCGGCGGGTGGCGGTGAAGGTTCTCAAGGCGGAGCTTTCGGCCGATCCGACGTTCAAAGAACGCTTCCGCACAGAGGCCCGAACCACCGCGATGCTGAACCACCAGGGCATCGCGGGCGTCTACGACTACGGCGAAACGACCGATCCCTCAGGCGGCGAGACCTCATACCTCGTCATGGAACTGGTCGCGGGCGAGCCACTCAACGCGGTGCTGGGCCGGGTCGGTCGACTGTCGATGCAACACGCCCTCGACATGCTCGAACAGACCGGCCGCGCGCTCGAGGTCGCGCACGCCGCCGGCGTGGTGCATCGGGATGTGAAGCCGGGCAATATCCTCGTCACCCCGACCGGTCAGGTGAAGATCACCGACTTCGGCATTGCCAAGGCGGTGGACGCCTCCCCCGTCACCAAGACCGGCATGGTCATGGGTACAGCGCAGTACATCGCGCCCGAGCAGGCTCTCGGCCAGGACGCGACGTCCGCGAGCGATGTTTACGCGCTCGGCGTGGTCGGCTACGAGGCACTGGCGGGCAAGCGGCCGTTCGTGGGCGAAGGCGCGATCACCGTCGCGATGAAGCACGTTCGTGAGGCCCCCGCGCCCCTGCCCGAGGACCTACCGCCCAACGTCCGGGAACTGATCGAGATCACACTGGTCAAGGATCCGACGGGCCGGTACAGGAGCGGCGGCGAATTTGCCGACGCCGTCGCGGCAGTCCGTGCCGGTCGGCGGCCACCGCCGCCCGGTGCCGTGCCAGGCGGTCCGCAGTCGGCAGTGCCGGGATTGTCCACGCAGATGGGTACCGCGGCGATGCCCGCTGTCGCGCCGACGCCGACCGGTGCCGCGCGCGTCCTCCCGCCACCGCCGCCACCCACGCAGGCGACCCAGATCATGTCTGGGAACAGCGAATTCTCCCGTCCCGCACCGGTTTACACGCCTGCGCCACATCGGCGCCAGCCACCACCGAGAGGCGGCATGTCGCCGGGGCAGAAGGCGCTTGCGGGCATCGGCGGCACAGCACTGCTCATCGCTCTGCTGCTCGCCGCATGGCTCGCTCTCAAGGGCAACGACGACAACCCGGCGCCGACCGGTAACACCTCGACCCTCGAACAGACGACCGTCGAGCGGACGACCGTGCCCGAGACGACGACCACCAGAGAAGAAACCACCGAGCCGACGACGACCGAACCTTCTACGACCACCACGACCACGGAGTCCACGACTACGACCACCACCACGACAACCACGACAACGACGACCACCCCGCCGACCACGACGACGCCGCCGGTCACTCAGCCGACGTCTGCGGTCAGCCCGTCGCGGCCGCTCGGGCTGCCGACGCTCACCGTTCCCACCGGTGGCTTCACGCTGCCGACGCTAGGACCGCGATGACGACGCCGCGCAAACTCTCGGCCCGGTACGACCTGGGTGAGATCCTCGGCTTCGGTGGCATGTCCGAGGTGCATCTGGCGCGCGATCTACGGCTCAGCCGGGACGTGGCGATCAAGGTTCTGCGCGCCGACCTCGCGCGCGACCCAACGTTCTACCTGCGGTTTCGCCGGGAAGCCCAGAATGCGGCGGCGCTGAACCACCCCGCAATCGTTGCCGTCTACGACACCGGCGAGGCGGAAACCGAGGCCGGGCCGCTGCCGTTCATCGTGATGGAGTACGTCGACGGTGACACGCTGCGCGACATCGTCCGGGCCAAGGGCCCGATGACGCCGCGCAAAGCTATGGAGGTCATCGCCGACGTCTGCGCTGCGCTGGATTTCAGCCACCGCAACGGCATCGTGCATCGCGACATGAAGCCCGCGAACATCATGATCAACAAGGCCGGCGCCGTGAAGGTGATGGATTTCGGCATCGCCCGTGCGATCGCGGACAGTTCCAGCCCGATGACGCAGACCGCCGCGGTAATCGGTACGGCGCAATACCTTTCGCCCGAGCAGGCCCGGGGCGAGCAGGTCGATGCACGCTCGGATGTGTATTCGGTCGGCTGCGTGCTGTTCGAGATCTTGACGGCCGAGCCGCCGTTCAAGGGCGATTCGCCCGTCGCGGTCGCTTACCAGCACGTTCGCGAAGATCCGCCGATGCCGTCGTCGGTGCACGAGGGTGTGCCGCGCGAGCTCGACTCCGTGATCCTCAAGGCGATGAGCAAGAACCCGGCGAACCGCTATCAGTCTGCGGCAGAAATGCGGAGCGACTTGATTCGCGTCCTCGGCGGTCAACGGCCCGTCGCGCCGACGATCATGACCGAAGAGGACCGCACGACGATTCTCGGCGGGGGCGATCCACCGCCGCGCCGGCATCGCGCAGCGGTCAAGGACTCGTACGGCGCCGACATCCCCGACAACGACGAGGATGACGACGACGACGGTAAACGGCGCGGCTTGCGCATCACCGCGATGATCGTCGCGGCGCTGCTGGTGGTCGCCTTCGTCGGTGTCTTCCTCTGGTTCAAGGGACCAGGTTCACGACCCGACCAGGTCGAGGTTCCGAACGTCGCCGAAAAGTCCGTGTCCGATGCCGAGGCGCTCCTCACCAACGCAGGATTCGACGTCAATCGCGTCGACATCTACAGCTGCCAGGGCAAACCGGGCGACGTGATCTCCACGAAGCCGCTGTCCGGCTCCCGCAACGACGAGGGCAGCGAGGTCACCCTCGAGGTCTCCAAGGGCCCGCAGATGGTCAAGGTCCCGAGCCTTCTCGGTAAAACCAAGACCGAAGCCGAAGCGGAGGCCGGCCGGCAAGGCATGACGCTGGCCGGAGACACCAGCGAAAAAGAGTCGACCAGGGCAGACGTCGGCAAAGTCGTCGTGCAGACGCCGGCCGCGAACACGATCGCGAACAGCTGCTCGCCGATCGAGCTCACCCTCGGTACCGGTCCCGCCCAGCTCGAGGTCAACAATGTGGTCGGTCGGCCGATCAACGAGGCCTCCGCCGCGCTCGACTCCCGGGGCTTCGTTGTCGTCATCGAAGAGGTCGTTTCGCAGCAGCCCGTCGGCGAAGTCGTCTCGACGGACCCGCCGGGCGGCACGCAGAAGGACCGAGGCAGCACCGTCACCGTCCGGGTGTCGAAGGGTGACACCGTACCGATGCCGGACCTCCTGAACCAGGACGTCGGCAGGGCGCTCGAATTGCTGCGCGCCGCAGGTTGGGCGGCCCCGAACGAACAGCTGATTCAGACCCAGGAGCCGACGCTCGACCGTGCCAAGATCGGCAAAGTGGTGACACAGCAGTTCCCTCCGGGAAGCCCACTACCGCGAAACGGGCCTGTTGCCGTGTCGATCGGGATAGTCGGCATCCCGCGCTGAGGCGCGACTCACGCCATCGCGGCGGCCACCTCGGCTTCGAGCGTGGAGACGAGCCCTTCGGTCGGGCGGTCGCCGCACAGGCTGAGCCAGTTGGCGAGCATCCGGTGCCCACCCTGTGTCAGGACGGATTCCGGGTGGAACTGGACACCGTGGATCGGCAGGGTGCGGTGGCGAAAGGCCATCACGACGCCACTCTCCGAATGCGCGGTGACCTCCAGCTCAGCCGGAATGGTCTCCTCGAGAACCGTCAGTGAGTGGTACCGGGTTGCGATGAACGGGTTCGGCAGCCCTTCGAGCACGCCGACGCCGGTGTGGTTCACGACGCTGGTCTTGCCGTGCAGCAACTCTGGTGCGCGATCGACCGTGCCACCGAAGACTGCGCCGATCGCCTGGTGCCCGAGGCATACGCCGAGCAGTGGTGTCCGTGCGCGGGCACACGCCTCGACGAGACCCATCGTTGCACCGGCGCGCTGCGGGGTGCCCGGTCCCGGGCTCAGGAGAACACCGTCGAACTGGGCTGCGACGGCGTCGAGATCAGCGAGATTGGGGTCGTCGTTGCGCCACACGGTCGCTCGCGTGCCGAGCTGGCCCAGGTATTGGACGAGGTTGAACACGAAGCTGTCGTAGTTGTCGACCACCAAGATCCGCATACCAGCAGGGTACGTGGTGAAATCCGGCGAGGTTCAGCCGCTCGAGCGGGCGAAGCGGACCTGATCGGACCCGGCGTATGCCGGGACGGTCAGGCGGTCGCCGAGGGTCTCCGAATACCCCAATCGATACCTGGCAGCGTACTGCTGAAACAGCCGCACACCCGGCTCCGCGGCAAGCGCGCCGGACAATCTCCCCGGGTCGCCCACGGCGGTGATCACATACGGCGGACCGTACGACCTGCCTCCCAGCAGCAGCGTCCCACCGATACAACGCGGCGCGGAGTCGGCGCCGATCCGTTGATCCTGCATGGCGATGCCCTCCGCGCCGCCCGCCCACAATGCGTTGAGAACGCTCTGCACATCCTGCTGATGAACGACGAGGTCGTCGGGTGTCGCCGATTCCGGATAGCGCCCTTCGGCGTCCCGCGGAGCGTCGGTGAGGGTTACGACGATGCCCGGTCCGGAGAGCTCGTCCAGACCTGCCGCGGTGGCAAGCCGGTCCGCCTCACCGAGCGCCGCTGCGACCGCGGCATCCGATTGGGCTGCACTTTCCTGTAGTGACCGAACCCTCGACGCGAGCGCATCACGTTCGACGGCGGCTTCGTCAGCAGCGCCCTCCGCCGCGCGCACAAGGTCGGACAACCGGGCAGAATCGCTGCTTCGCAGCTCGACGCCGTCCGACAGCTGCCGGGTTGTCGTCACCAGCAGACCGGCTATCGCGCACACGACGAGGGCAAGCGCCTGCCAGGCCCGGTTTCGCAGATCCTCGCCCCATCCCGCTTTGGCAAATCCGACGGTATCGGCGCTAGGTTAGCGTGTACACCACACCATCGGGTGTCGCACGCGCCTGGCACCCCCGAAGCTGTGACACAGTTTCCAGGCATTCTGTGAGACAGGGCCTGATTCTGTGACAGAAGGTCCTGATTCTACGTTCGAAGAGGAAGTCATGCCCAAGTCGAAGGTCCGCAAGAAGACCGACTACACGATCAACCCCGCAAGCCGCACGCCGGTCAAGATCAAGGCCGGCCCGTCGCCCGTCTGGTACGTGGCGATCATGCTCGGCTTCATGCTCGCCGGATTGGCGTGGCTCATCGTCTACTACCTGGCCGCCGAGCAGATCGAGTGGATGGCGAACCTCAATGCCTGGAACTTCCTGATCGGCTTCGGTCTGATGGTCGTCGGGCTCGTCATGACGATGAAGTGGCGCTAGCCAATTACATCGATGTCATTCATCCCCAATGTGGATAACCCCTGTGGATGAATCGGAAGTGTCCTGGTCAACGCCTACGGCAGCACTCGTGGTCGCCGCAGTCGGGGGTGTCGCACTCGCGCTGGCCGCGGTCGCAGTACCCAACGACCGTCCGGGCCAACTCCTCGTCGGACTGGCGGCCGTGGGCTTGCTCGCTGTCGCAGGGTTGGGCTTCGCGCAGCGACCTAAGCTGGCGATCCTCAGCGGCCGCAGGCTACGAGTGAAGCGCATCCGCGGGGCGGTCGTCTACGACCACACGGAGGTGCGCAGAGCGCGCATCGTCCGTTACCCGCGGCTGGGTCGTCGCGTACCGGTTCTCGAGATCGACGTGCAGTCAGCAGCCGACCCCGAGGGCCGGCTGCTGATTTTCGGGCGCTGGGACCTGGGCGCGAATCCGGAAGATGTCTTCGACGCGATCTCGGTGCACGGTCTCTCGCCGAGCGAGGACTAGCGCGTCACAGCCCGAGTTCGGTGCGGATCTGCAGCGCACGAACGCACACCACGGCAACAGCGAACACCGCGACGCCCACAACGGTCAGCCAACCGACCAGACGGGCCGTCGAGTCGGTCACATTCGTACCCGCCCGACGCAGCCACCCAGGTGCAAACAAGAGTCCGACCGTCGCTGCCGTCCCCGCTGCCAGGCCGCCGAGATGGCCCCACAGCGAAATGCCCGGGATCGACACGCTGATGATCACGTTGATGACGATCATCGCCAGTACCGGTCCGGGACTTTGCCGGATACGGATCAGAATCACCGCCATCGCGCCGAAGAGTCCGAAGATCGCACCGGACGCGCCGGCGGTCACCGCATTGTCCTGAAGCGCCAGGACAGCGGCTGCGCCACCGAGCAGCGAGGTCAGATAGACGGCCAGGTAGCGCGCCCAGCCGAGGACGAGTTCGACGTCTTTACCCACGACATACAGCGCGAGCATGTTCACGAGCAGGTGGACCGGCCCGAAATGCAGGAAGCCGCTTCCCACGACACGAACGAATTCACCGTTCGCAACCGCCGGTGCCCATAGTGCCCAGTCGGCGAACAGGCGCGAACCGCGTTCGTTGTCCATGAGATTGCTCGACTGGACCGCGGTTATCGCGAAGACGAGGACGTTCAGCGCGATGAGCGCATACGTCACGACCGGCGTCGCCGTGCTGCGTGCCGGCGCGCCTGCCACCGTACGTACCTGCCGCACCTCGGACCGGCCCTGGCGCACGCAATCCACACACTGGAAACCGACCGCCGCTTCCCGCAGGCAGTCCGCGCACGAGGGACGACCGCATCGATTGCACGACAAGCCGGTCGGCCGGTCCGGGTGCCGAACGCACGTCGGCGGCGGCGGGTAACCGCCACCCGTACTCATGTGTTCGCCAATCAAGCGATCGTGATCGAATTGATCACGACAGGTTCGGACGGACGGTCACGCCGATCGGTTGCCGTGGTCGCGATCGCGTCGACGACTGCGCGCGAGTCGGCATCGACTACCTCGCCGAAGATCGTGTGCTTGCGGTTGAGGTGCGGGGTCGCGCCGACCGTGATGAAGAACTGCGAACCGTTGGTGCCCGGTCCGGCATTCGCCATCGCGAGGAGGTACGCGCGGTCGAACTTGAGCTCGGGGTGGAACTCGTCGCCGAATTCGTACCCCGGGCCGCCCGCTCCGGTACCGGTCGGGTCGCCGCCCTGGATCATGAAGCCGCGGATGACGCGGTGGAACACCGCGCCGTCGTAGAACGGTCCGGACGTGTTGCCGGCCGCATTCTTGGTCGTGTACTGCGCGGACCCGTCGGCGAGGCCGACGAAGTTGCCGACCGTCTTCGGCGCGTGGTTGCCGAACAACGCGATTTTGATGTCGCCACGGTTGGTGTGCAGCGTCGCTGTCGAGGTCTGAATCGGTGAGGTCACCGCTACATCGTGCCACGACCCTCTAGCGGCAAGTTCAACCGCGCACACGCTCTGCTATGTCAGAGTGGACTGATGAGGCTTAAGAAGTCCGCACCCGAGTCCGATATTGCGGTACTCGACGATTCGAGTACCGATTCCAGCTCGTCCCTCACCTATTCGAGGGCCATCCACCAAGCAGGCTCCGGAGTCGCCGCGCTTGCAAAAGGCACCGGTGGGCTGGGCTTCCTGCTCGGCAAGGCCGGATACACGCTGGCCAAGACGGGAGTCGCCAGAGCGCGGGTCGCCCGTTCCGAGCTCGCCGCGAGGTCAGAGGCCGCGCGCGCAGCAGCGACCGACGTCGCAGCGGTCGGCAGCGGGTCGAGCACACGCACCCGACTCGCGATCGGCGCCGGCGTCTTTGCTGTCGTTGCCGCGGGCGCCGCATTCTTCAGCGCGAGCCGCCGCCGCAAAACCGCGCCGCCGGTTGCGGACGCGCCGCCGACTCTCGGTCCGTCAGCTAATGGGTCGGCGCCGGCTGTTGTGGTGGACGAAGAGGCTCGGGCGACGCCTTAGCGCGGCGGGCACCGAGCGCTGCCAGCGTCACGCCGAGGACTGCCCACGCGGCCAGTATCGCAGCAGGTCGTGCACCGCCGGCCCCGTCGAAGTAGGCAACCGAGCGCAACAGCGAAGTCAACGCGCCGGGCGGGAGCCATTGACCGAGGGCTCCCCAACCGGTCGGCAGCAATTCCGGTGCGCTCGGCGCACCGGACAATGGGTTGCCCAGCACCATCAGCAGCACGGCGGCAACACCGATGCCCGGCGGACCGATCAGCGACGCCCAGCCGACCACCATCGCACCGCCTGCAAAGAACCCGAGCGCAATGGCTGCGGAAGTCTCGACGTACGCACCGGGCAGAATCCCGAGCCATGGTCCGAGCAACGCCGCCGCTACGAGTGCCGCCGCGATCGATCCAGTTGTCAACGCGGTCAACCGAGCACCGACTGTGGCCAACAGCAGGAAGCTGATGATTCCCGTCAGCAACGCGCCGAGGACCATCGGAAGCGCACCCGCGGAGAACCCGATTCCTCGGGGATCCTCGGCAGGCAGCGGGACCACCTGCTCTGTCGGGACCGGTGTGACTCCGTTGATTCCTGCTGCGATTCCCTCGAGCGCCTGGGCGACGGCTGCGCTGCCCGCGGGCGCCGTCAGAACGGTCGGCGGCTGACCTGCCACGATCGCGCCGTAGATCTCGCGAGCTTTAATGGCGTCTCGTGCGGCCGCCGGGTTTTCGTAAGCGGTGATCTCGAAACCGCCCGGTTGCGCTGCCGATAGGCGTTGCTCGACCTGTGCGACGAAGGGCGCCGGGCCGGCAACTCCGATCGGGACATCGCGTGGTCGCAGGTTCGCAGCCGGCCACGCAAATGCAACCACGAATACCGAAACAAGCAGAGCGGCAACAACAGTCGCACCGATGATGTGCCGAAGGTCGTTCTTGGTCATCGGAACCTCCTAAAAAGAACGTACGTTCCCGTTAACCACAGTGTCCGCCCGTAGCGTTTTCCTTGTCAAGAACGAGGGTTCGCTTTTATTCTCGGAACATGCCCAAGGTGACCGAAGCGCACCGAGTCGCGCGCCGCAGTCAGATCATCGACGCAGCACGGCGGCGTTTCGCTTCGAACGGGTTTCACATGACGTCGATGGACGATGTGATCGCGGAAACGGGGCTCTCCGCCGGCGCCCTCTACGGATACTTTCCGGGCAAAGACGCACTCATCCTGGCCACGATCGACGAAACGCTCGACATACTGCTGGAACGCGCGCGCACGGTGTTCGACGAGTCGGCAACCCATCCGACGATCGGCGACACAATCGAACAGCTGTTGACGACAATCCTCGGCACTCTTGCCCAGCAGGGGTCCGACGACGTCACCCGAATTGCTCTGTACGCCTGGGCCGAAGCGCCGCGAAACCCTGCCGTCCACAAGGCTCTGACTACGCGCTACACGCAGCTCCGCGCGACCTTCGCCGAGATCGCAGGCGCCTGGCTCGTGCGAAACGGCTCCACGCCGGACCCGGCAACGACCGCCGCGATCGCCAAGACCCTGCTGTCGACGATCATGGGCTTCGTCACCCAGCGAATATTGCTGGGTGACATCCACCCGCACGACATCCGGGTCGGTCTCGACGCGCTGTCGCCCTAGTCTTTTGCGAACGCCAGCTTCGACGGCCACCAGATCTTCTTGCCGATGTCGTGGGCGAGGGCGGGAACGAGGATGCTACGAACGACGATCGTGTCCAGCAGTACGCCGAACGCAACCGCGAAGCCGATCTCGGCAAATGCAACGATGGGCAGCACACCAAGCATGGCGAACGTCGCGGCGAGGACTGCTCCGGCCGAGGTGATGACGCCACCGGTGACGGCAAGCCCTCGTCGAATGCCTTCGCGCGCACCGTGTTCGGGAGTTTCCTCCCGGACACGTGTCATCAGGAAGATGTTGTAGTCGATTCCCAGCGCCACGAGGAACACGAACACGAAGAGCGTGAAGGATTGGTCGGCGCCCGCGAACCCGAAGACGTGGGTGAACACGAACCCGCTCACGCCGAGAGCCGCACCGAACGACAGCACGACCGAGGCGATGAGCAATATCGGGGCGACGACTGCGCGCAACAGCAACGCCAGCACGAGGAAGATCACGATCAGCACGATCGGGATGATCAGGTTGCGGTCGTGCACGGCCGCCTGCTGCACATCGAGCGTTGCCGCCGACGAACCGCCGACCAGAGCATCGGCACCGGGGATGGCGTGCAGCGTCGAACGCAGTCGCTCGACCGTCTCGAGCGCCTCGGGTGAGTCGAACGAGTCGACGAGCGTTGCGTTGATGAGGATCCGGCCGTCGATCGGGTCGGCGGGAACGATGCAGGTCGGCGTCGCTCCGGACGGCGATTGGCCCGACGGGAACTGTTTCGCCAGCTCGGCGAGTTTCACCAGATCGGATTGCCGGCAGACCGATCCCGGCGCCTTCGACACACCCGGGTCCAGTTGCACTGTACGAATCACGGTGTCGGCGGCGTTCGCATTCGTCGCGATGACAGTGGGCGCTCCGGCGCCCTTGTCGAACTTCTCGTCGAACAACTTCTGCCCGACCGCCGCAGGCGGGTTGTTCGTGAAGTTCTGCTGCAGCGAGAGTCCGTCGGTGTCCAACGCACCGATGCCGAGAATGCCCACGAGCAAGAGCAGCGTCGCTCCGATCCAGGCCGGTCGCCGGTGGTCCACGACCGCCCGCGAGATCCGGCCCCACAGCCCGTGCGTCGAGATATCTACTTCGTGATCGGCTTCCGGCCGGCGCGGCCAGAAGACCCAACGGCCTGCGAGAGCGAGAGAGACGGGCAGGAACGTCATCATGATCAGCAACGTGCACGCGATCCCGATCGCGGCAACAGGTCCGAGCCCTCGATTGGACCCGAGCTCCGAAAAGGAAAGGCAGAGCAGGCCGACGATCACGGTCGCTGCCGATGCGACGATCGCACCCGCCGTCTCGCGCCACGCCTTCTGCATCGCCTCGAACCGATTCTCGAACTCGTGCAGTTCCTCGCGATAACGGGAAATGAGCAGCAGGGCGTAGTCGGTGCCGGCACCGATGATCAGCACGAACAGGACACCCTGGGTCTGTCCGTTCACTGTTACGATGTCCGCGTCGGCCATGAAGTAGACGAGCATCGACGCGAGACCGATCGCCAGAATCGCAGACAGAATCGGGAAGATCCACAGCACGGGCGAGCGATAGACCAGTAGCAGGATGACGATCACGACGCCGAGCGCCACGAGCAGCAGCAGACCGTCCAGCCCTGCGAGGGCATCGATGAAGGCCGTGAACAATCCGCCCGGACCCGCCGGGTAGACCTCGAGCCCCTGCGCTCCGTCGATCGCTTCGCGCGCCGTGTCCATGACCGTCTGCTCGGTCTCGGCGACCTCCTCACCGGTCAGCGAGACACCGTCCTGTTTGGCGATCAGCGGCGCGAGAATTGCTGCGGCAGTGCCATCTCGAGCTGGCGGGAGTTGCAGCACCGATTGCGAATCCACGCCGTGGATGGCCGCAATCTTCTCTTGCGCGGCCTGGACTCGCGCCTTGTCGTCCGCCGTCAGTTGCGATTCCCGATGAAAGACGACGAACCCGGGAAACGTCTGCACGGTGAGGAACTTCTGCGCCTCTTCGTCGACCTTCGTCGATTCCGCAGAGTGCGGTAACCACGCGGTGTTGTCGTTCTTCTGCACTTCGGTGAGCTTGGATTGGAACGATCCGCCGAACCCGCCGGCCAGCAACACCAGAATCGCAATGGCGACAATCGTGAATACCGGCCACCGGCTCAGTACTCGAGACGCCTTTTCCGCCATTGCGGCCCTCCCCTTTGTCCTGTTCGAGCTTCGGAGGTCAGCCTAACCGGATGGACTGACAACCGAGTCAGTGATCTTGGTCAACCGACCCGCGGATGGCGCCCGAGGTATTCGCTGACAATTTGCCTGCCTTGTCAGCTGTTTAGCTCTCGGCACTATTTAGCCTAGCTATCGACTGATTTCTCATACCCGGAGCCGATAGCCATCGGGATGCGCAGATCATGAAGTTTCTCGGATTTCACGGTATTCTTCGCTCGGAAACAGACCTTGCGCCTCGTTCGAGAGGCATTTCGTACCGAGGACGCATCAGTGATCAGTAGAACCGGCATCATGCAGGAAGCCCGCTGGGAAGCGCCGCGGGTCGCGCGCCGGACCCTCGTGCCGGTGACCGTCCTAGAACTTTTCGATGCCCAGGTCACCGCCGCGCCGGATGCGGTTGCAGTCGTCCACGACGGCCGGCAGGTGACCTACGGAGAACTCGATCAGCGGGTGAATCGGTTGGCGCGTGGCCTTATTCGGCTCGGTGTGGAACCCGATACGCACGTCGTGCTGATGATGGGACTGTCCCTCGACTTGATCGTCGCAATCTACGCGGTTGCCAAGGCCGGAGGTGCGGTGCTGCCGATCGACCCAGAACAACCGGCGGACCGCGTCGCCGCCATGGTCGCAGCCGTCGACCCGATCTGCATCCTCACCGCTTCCCGGCGTGGCACAGCTCCGGAGTACGCGATTGCGATCGACGCTGTCCGGCGACCGGCCGACCACAGTCCGATCCGCCCGGCAGAGCGCGCCAAGCCGATTCGGCTCGGCGACCCCGCCTACACGATCTTCACCAAGGACCAGTCCGGTCACCCCGTTGCGTCGACCGTCAGCCACGGCACAATCGCTGACCGGCTCGACTGGCTCATGGTCGAGTTCGGCCTGCGCAACGGCAACACCGCATTGTCGAGCACCGATTCACCCATCCTGTGCCCGGCCTGGGATCTCTGCTCGCCGCTGCTTGTCGGCGGCACCGTTGTCGTCCCGGACGCGAAGCGCTACTAGCGGCTGACCGCTTTCTGGTATCGCCAGATCGCGAGTGGTACGAACACGATCAACATCACGGCCATCCACAGCAGCGACGCCAACTCCGCGTTCTGGATCGGCCACGCGTCCGAGATCGGCACGTCGGGACTCGTGTTTCCGAACAATTCCCGGACCGCCTGGGTCAGCGCGGACACCGGATTCCAATCGGCGATGTGCCGCAACACCGTCGGGAACTCGGCGCTGTTGGCAAAGGTGTTGGCAATGAACGTGAGGGGGAACGTGACCATGAAGACCGCGTTGTTGTAGATCTCCGGCGTTCGGATCCACAGCCCGACGACAGCCATCACCCACGAGAAGGCGTACGCGAAGAGCACGAGCAGCGCGAACCCGGCAGCCGCCTCCCAGAAGGACGTGCGGATCCGCCAACCGACGAGAAGGCCGGTCAAGGCCATCGCGACGAGGCTGATCACGTTGATGATGATGTCGCTCGCGGTGCGGCCGACAAGCACTGCGGCCGGCGACATCGGCAACGACCGAAAGCGGTCGATGATGCCCTTCTGCAGGTCCTCCGCCAACCCGAGTCCGGTCCATGTACCACCGAAAATGACTGTCTGGGTGAAGATTCCGGCAATCAGGAACTCGCGGTACGAAATCCCCGGCATGTCGATGACGCTGCCGAACACGTACGCAAACAGCAGCACGAACATGATCGGCGACATGATCGTGAAGACGAGCAGGTCGGGTACCCGCTTGATCTTGATGACGTTGCGTTTGGCAATGGTGACACCGTCGACCACTGCCATCTGGACCGCGTTCATCGCGTGAGCTCCTTCGTGGAATCGCTGTCGGCACTGTTCTGCGTCATGTCTGCCTCGTGCCCGGTCAACGCGATGAACACGTCGTCCAGAGTCGGTCGGCGCAACCCGACGTCGCGCACCTTCACACCCTCGGCGGACAGCCGGCTCAGCGCTTCGACCAGGGACGCCGAACCATCGGTGATCGGGACGGTTATCTTCCTGATGTTCGTGTCGACCTGCATTTCGCCGACTGCGATGGGCGCCAGAGTGACCTTTGCCGTCTGGAGATCGGCTGGATCGTTGACAGTCAGCTCGATGCGCTCGCCGCCGACCTGATCCTTCAGCTGATCGGCGGTCCCGAGCGCGATGGCGCGGCCGTGGTCGATCACCGCGATCTTGTCGGCGAGGCGGTCGGCTTCCTCCATGTACTGACTCGTGAGCAACAGCGTGGTTCCGCCGGCGACCAGTTCTTCGATCACGTCCCACATTCCGAGCCTTGCCCGCGGATCGAGCCCCGTGGTCGGCTCGTCCAGGAACAACACGGGAGGATTTGCCACCAGCGCACCGGCGAGGTCCAGGCGCCGTCGCATACCGCCCGAATAGCCCTTGACCGGGCGGTCCGCGGCGTCGTTCAGTTCGAACCGATCGAGCAGCTCGCGGGCTCTTTGCTTACTCCGCTTGGTCCCGAGGTGGTAGAGCCTGCCGACCATCTCGAGGTTCTCCGCGCCGGTCAGGTACTCGTCGACGGCCGCATACTGCCCTGACGCGCCGATGCGTGAGCGCAGCTCCCGCGCCTGCGCAACTACGTCGAGGCCGGCGACTCGCGCGCTGCCCGCGTCCGGTTTCAGCAAGGTGGTCAGTACACGAACCGTTGTGGTCTTTCCAGCGCCGTTGGGGCCGAGCAACGCCATGACTGTGCCCTCGGGGACTTCCAGATCCAGACCATCGAGAGCTGTGAGTTTGCCGTAGCGTTTGATCAGGCCTTCGGCCTCGATTGCATTGGGCATGACATTCCTGTTCTCGGTAATTGCGTGCTGGGTATGTCCGACGTCGACAGTATTGCGGAGGGCACCGACACGCATCCGACTTTTGTATCGGTCGCTAGTTCAGATCGGATCAGTCGGGCAGCATCGGTACTGTCATACCTTGATCGCGACCGATCAGAACAGCTTTGGTGACGGCCGCCGAACCGAACTTCTCACGCAACCTGTCGACCGTGACGTCGAGCGTCTCGGATGTCGCCGCGCCGAACGGCAGTGCAAGTTGGATCGAGTCGGCGTTCTCCAGGTTACCCAGCGACAGTCCGATCAAGGTCAGTCCCCTGGCCCGCATCATGGGACGCGCTTCGTTCACCAATCTCCTTGCCACCGCCAGTATTACGTCGTTGCCAGCCGTGGGTTCGAAGATCGTATGGGAGCGAGTCGCGCGCGCGAAGTCGTCGAAGCGCAGTCGCAGCACGACCGTCCTGGTGACGCGGTCGGCTTGGCGAAGCCGCTTACCCAAACGATCGACCAGGCCGACGACGATTGCATCGATGTCCTCGTCCGACCGCGGTCTCCGGCCGAGCGCCCGCTGCGAGCCGATCGATCTTCGCCGTCGGCCGACCTCGATTCGACGTGGATCGCGCGCGTGGGACAGGGCGTGGAGATGACGGCCCGACGCCCGACCCAGCAACGAGGCGAGCGCAGCCTCGCCGACGCTCGACATCTCTCCGATCGTCCGGATCCCGTGATCATGCAGCTTCCGTGCAGTCACAGCGCCGACGCCCCACAGCCGCTCGACCGGAAGGGGATGAAGGAACTCCAGTTCGCCGCCCGGCGGAACGAGCAGCAAACCATCCGGTTTCGCGACGGCGCTCGCCACCTTCGCCAGAAACTTGTTGCATGCGATTCCCACCGTGATCGGCAGCCCGACCTCCGCTTGCACCCGTTCGCGTAGCCGCTGGCCGATCTCCATCGGCGAGCCGGAGACGCGCCGCAGTCCGCCGACGTCGAGAAACGCCTCGTCGATCGAAATCCCCTCGACGAGCGGTGTGGTGTCACGGAACACGTCGAAGACCGCCTTACTGGCTTCTGAATAGGCGGACATACGTGGACCGACGACGACCGCGTTGGGACAGAGGCGGAGTGCTTCACGACCGTTCATCGGTGTGCGGACGCCGTATGCCTTCGCCTCGTAGCTTGCCGCGAGAACAACGCCCCCGCCGACGATAACGGGCCGGCCGCGCAGTGTCGGGTCGTCCCGTTGTTCGACCGACGCATAGAAAGAATCCAGGTCGGCGTGAAGGATCGTTGCATCGGTTCGCACGAACATATGTTCGCATCGACCACCGACAAGTTCGTCAGGCTACCGCGAGCTCCGACATGCCGCGAGCACGCAGTGCACGCTCGTGTGCGCGCAGCGCGAGTGCATTCTCGCGCGCACTGTCGGTCCCGTCCTGGCGAGCGAGATGCTCGTGGAGTCGGGCTTTGGCCTCGTACCACACTGCAACGGTCTCGGCATCGGCGTCAGCGGTCGGACGACCGATCGCCAACGATGTCATTTCGATGAGCACGTTCATTTTCGATCCTCCTTGTCTGGCGCCGGCTTTGTTGTGATGTACATCGCCAGTTGCGCTTCTATTGATACGTCGAATCAGGAATCAATTTTTCGACATGCCGGAGGCAGAAAAAGCGCCGTACATCCAATCGGGATGTACGGCGCTCAAACTGACCGATCATGCGGGAACGTAGGAAAGAATCACCACCCCGGAGTCCAGGACCGTCGTTCCCGACAGCGCCAGACGCGTCTCTGCAGCCGGCTGGAACAGCAGATCGGCCGGAGCGCCCTTGCCCCAGAACAACGGATGGATCCACAGGTGCAGCTCGTCGAGCAGGTTGTGCTCGAGCAGCAACCGCGCGACCGGGCCGTGGCCGTACATCAAGATGTCCCCGTCGAGTTCGGTTTTCAGCTTCGCGACCTCGCCGGCCACATCGGCACCCAGAACGGTCGTGTTGTTCCACGTCGGGTCTATCAGGGTCGACGACGCAACGTACTTCTTCATGGAATTGAACTTGTCCGAGAATTCGTCACCACTGCGCTGTGTCCATGCTTCGGCGAAACCGTCGTATGTCCGACGGCCCATCAGCAACGCCTCTGCCCCGAGCAGCCTCTCCAGCGCGAATGCGCCTGCCTTGTCGTCGAAGTAGTCGAACGACCACTGCTGCGGTTCGTCCTGAACTCCGTCGAGCGTCACGTACGTCGATTCGATGATCTTTCCCATTTTCCAATCCTCCTGTGTGTGTTGTTGTTTCGAACCGGCCGCTAGTGCGGACACGGCTGTTGTGCTCTGGCGTCGCGCAGTGCGAACCCCCACCACGCCAGCTGATCGAGCGTTGCGCCGACCGAATGTTCCAGTTCCCCAGACCCTTTGGGCCAACTACCGTCGGCGGCGTACTGGTTCCAATAACACGGCAGGCTCACGCTGTCCCGGATCGCGACCGCGTTCAGCTCTGCGAACACCTCGCGCAGATGCGCGACCGCGTGCATCCCACCCGACTCTCTACCGTAGGAGACGAAGGTGACCGGCTTCCCGGAAAACTCGCTGCAGTACCAGTCGATCGCCGCCTTCACCGGCGCCGGATAGCTCCGGTTGTATTCGGGGGTGACGATCACGAACGCGTCTGCAGACTCGAGCTTCGCGGCGAGGTGACGAACCGGCGGTGGTGGTACGTCGTCGGTCAGTCGGTCCGGCAGATTTGCGTCGGCCAAATCGATGACCTCCACATCGAAGTCCCGTCGCCGGCGCGCCCGGCCTGCGAACCAGCCGGCGACTGTCGGGCCGAACCTGCCCACTCGCGTACTCCCGATGATCACCGCGACGCGGAGCCGCCCGTTCATCACTGCGCCGCCGGATCCGCGTCGAGGAACGAATCGATTGCGGGCAGAACGACGGCAGGTTGCTGCACAACGGTCACGTGCGAGGCACCGGGCACCACCAGCAGTTGCGATTCGGGCATGCCTTCGATGTCTCCGTTGCGGCCGCCGCCGAGCAGCCGGAAGAACTCGACGGTGTGCTCGGGCCGGATGATGTCGGAGTCGGCCGCGATCAGCAGCGTCGGAGCGGTGACCGCACGGACCTGCTCGGGCGAGTACTCCGGGATCGTCGAATCGATTTCCTTGGTGCGCTCGAGAAGTCGCCCGAAGTCCTCGGGACGTGGTGCGATGCTTCGATATTCGTCGAGGAACGGTGTTCCCTCGAACATCTCCGGCTGCATCTGGGCGATGCCCTCGAGCATTCCCGGGTAGAGACCCGCTGTGCTGTAGCTGCCCGATGCGAGCACCAACTTGTGAACCAATTCGGGATTCCTGATGGCGATGTTGAGGGCTACGCCGGCACCGTTGCTGTAGCCGAAGATGTCGGCTTGCGGGATACCCAGCTGATCCAGCAGCGTCATCGTGTCGGTCGCCATGGACTCGATGCTCATCACCCGATCGATGTCTGCGGTGTGGCCGTGTGCCTGCTGCTCCACCGAGATGACCTTGCGAGATTGAGCGAGTGTCGGCAGCAGTTCGCCGAAGGACGTCCCGGTCGCCGAAAGGCCACCGTGCAGTAGAACCAACGGCGGCTGACCGTTGTCTTCACCATGGACCTCGTAGTACATGTTCAGGCCGTTGACCGCCGCGTAGTGGCCGGGATCGGCGGCCGGGGCTGCAGCGTCCGGTGCATCGGTCGACGAGCATCCGACAAGGGCGACCGACGCTGCGGCGAGGAGGGCGACGACTGTCTTCTTCATGGTGAGTCTCTTTCTGTGGTCTGCGATCTTTCGATGTGACTCACTCTGCGCGGACCGCCTTACGGTTTGTTTACGGTCGGTTGCCGGGCTCCGGATAGGCTTGCGCCGATGCGATTCGGAATCTTGGGACCCCTCGCCGTCTGGACCGACACGGGCGAACCGGTTGCCGTACCTGGTACGAAGGTGCGTGCGTTGCTCGCCGACCTCCTCGTCAATGTCGGTCGGCCTGTCTCCGCCGACCGCCTGATCGACGACATCTGGGGCGAACGTCCGCCGGGAAATGCGGCAGGTACGTTGTCTGCCAAGGCTTCTCAGCTGCGCCGAGCCCTCGAGGATGCCGAGCCTGGCGCGAAGTCGCTCGTGGTTTCGCCGCCACCCGGCTATCGGCTTCACACTGCGGAAGACGCGGTCGACGCCGCCCGCTTCCGGCAACTGCTCGTCGACGCGCGCGGAGCCGAGCCGGACCGGACGGTCGCGCTTCTCACCGAGGCTTTGGCGCTCTGGCGGGGTCCGGCTCTCGCGGAGTTCGCGGACGACGAGTTCGCCGTGGCGACGATTGCGAAGCTGCAGGAGCAGCGCCTTGTGGCGTGGGAGGATCTCGCCCACGCTCGGCTCAACCTTGGCCAGCACACCGAGGTCGTCGGCGACATTTCCGAGGTCCTGGCGGAAAATCCACTGCGAGAACGGCTTCGAGCCGCTCATATGCGCGCGCTGTACGGCGCGGGGCGCCAGCACGAAGCGCTCGCCAGCTACGACGAATTGCGGGCTCTGCTTGCCGACGAGCTCGGTCTGGATCCTAGTGCCGAGTTGGTCGCGCTCCAGCGCGCGATTTTGGCACAGGACGAATCGCTCTCTGCGCCGCCGCCGCAAATGATTCACGTGAAACGTAGGTCGACCAACCTGCCCGCAGACCTGACCGCGCTGGTGGGCCGCGACGACGCGCTGCGCGACCTCGACATCGCACTGGGTGACGAACGACTTGTCACGCTGACCGGTCCGGGCGGTGTCGGAAAAACCCGTCTTGCCGTCGCGGCCGCAGGTGCCACAGCGGCGCGTCACGCGGACGGGGTCTGGCTGGTCGAGTTGGCCGGCCTCGAGCGCCCGACGCCGGCCGACCTCGCCGAGCACATCGCGGAGACCCTCGAAATTCGGGACACGGGCGAGATCCCGAACCCGATCGAACGCCTGCTCGCCGCCGTCCGCAGTCGCGCAACGCTGCTCGTGCTCGACAACTGCGAGCACGTCGTCGACGCTGTCGCCGAACTTGCCGAACACCTCCTGCGCAGTGCTCCGGGCGCACGCGTACTCGCGACGAGCCGAGAGCCACTCGGGTTGCCCGGCGAATGTGTATGGACCGTCGATACCCTCGAACAGTCCAGCGCCATAGAACTTTTCGTTGCACGTGCCCGCTCGTCAGACCGCGATTTCGTCCTCGACGACGCCTCGCGCGATGCGATTGCGTTGCTGTGCCGGCGACTCGATGGCATACCGCTGGCGCTCGAGCTAGCCGCAACCCGCGTGCGCGGACTGGGTGTGCACGAGATGGTGGCGCGCCTCGACGACCGGTTTCGGCTGCTCGCGACCGGGCACCGCGGTCGGCCGCCACGCCAGCAAACTCTCCAGGCAATGATCGATTGGAGTTGGGATCTGCTGTCCAGCGACGAGCAGACCGTGTTGCGCAGGCTCGCTGTCCATGCCGACGGGTGCACGCTCGACGCCGCCGAAACTATTTGCAGTGGAACGGATTTACCCGAGTACCTCGTGCCCGAGCTGCTGGTGCGACTTGTCGACCGATCTCTCGTGGTCAGCAGCCACACCCGCGGCGAAACCCGGTACAGGCTGCTGGAATCTGTCGCCGCATACTGCCTGCGGCGTCAGCACGAGGCCGAAGAGGTCGAAGCACTGCGGGCACGCCACCTTGCCTATTACCGCAACGTCGCCGAGTCTGCTGCGCCACTGCTGTACCACGCAGAGCAGCAGCGATCGCTGCACCGCCTGGACGCCGAAACTGCCAATATCCGCCTCGCATTCGACCATGCGATCGCTTCGAGACACGCCGACGATGCGCTGGCCATCGCCAATTCGCTTGCCTGGTACTGGTTTTTGCGCGGACGCCTCGGCGAGGGTCGCCGCTGCCTGCGTGCCGCACTCGAAACAACCGGCGGCGCGGCGGAACTACGCGCGATCGCCTCGGCATGGGACGCCGGCTTCGCCGCAAAACAGGGTGCGCCCGTTCCTGCCCCGAAATTCGACGACATCACAGACCCGCGCGTCCGGGCACGTGCGGAGTGGTTCGCGGTGTTCACAGCGATCGACGCACCGGGCCCGGCAGATCTTGATTCCACGCTCGCCACATTCGAGCAGGTAGGCGACGAGTGGGGCATTGCGGCGGTCCACCTGATGAAGGCGATGGCGGCCCACGTTCAGGCCGACATCGCCGAACTCGGCCGTTGCGCCGAACGCAGCGCCGAACTGTTTGCCCGGGTCGGGGATCGCTGGGGTCAACTGCAAGCTGCGGAATGGCTTGGTGCACTTGCTGAATTGCGGGGCGACTTCGACGGTGCTGCCGAAAAGCATCGCGCCGGATTGCGTATCGCCGAGGAGCTCGAGCTGTGGCAGGACGTTGCCGGGCACCTGTCCTGGCTCGGTTGGATTGCCATGGAGCAGAGCAAGTTCGAGCAGGCCATCGAGTATTGCGAGCCGGCTCTGAAGCTTGCGGCCGAACAAGGCTCGATGGGCGGTCAGGTGTTTGCGTCGATGGGACTCGGCTTCGCTGCACGCCGTGGCGGTCAGGTGGAGCGGGCCCTCGAGGTCTTGCGCGGGATCATCGACATCACGCCCGAAGGGCCTCCCGAAGAGGCTCCGCCATATCTTCCGACCGTGCTCTGTGAACTGGGCTTCATCGCTGAAATCGACGGCGACGCAACGCACGCTTGGGACTGTCACTCACGTGCATACTCGATGTCGGTGGTAATACAGGCGCCGCGCGACGCGGCCTGGGCTCTCGAGGGCATGGCCGGTGCTCTTGCGCTGCGGGGCCGGGCAGAGTCTGCGGCGCAGCTGCTCGGCGCGGCCGAAGCTATTCAGACCCGCGTGGGAATGCCGCCGTCGCCGTCGGAGCTCACGGACGTTGCCCGCATTGTCGAGGTCCTGTCCTCTGCCCTGAACAGCGCACAGCTCGAGGCCGAACGTGCCACTGGCCGTGGCCTTTCGGACGACGAACTGGCGACTCTCGTAGCGATGGAAGCTGCTACCCACCGAGAGTGAGAGTTCGCCACGCGGCCTCGAGCCGTTTGGCACGGACGAATCCGGCGATCGACAAAAGTGGCCGATCCCTCGCCCATAGCTCGCGAAGCTCCGGATCGGTAGTGGTCCACTGTGTTTCGAGGTCATCGAGCAGTTCGATGAACAGGGTGAACGTTCCACCCAGCGCGATATGCGTCGAGGCAGCCGAGGCCTGCGCGGCCGCGAGAGCACGGACCGTCGTCAGCAGGGCCAGCAACCGCTCGACGATGTTCGGTGGCCAGTCGGATCTGCGCGCGATCTGAGTGAGCCAACCGATACCGGCAGCAAGAACGTGCAGATCCTCTATGGTCCGGAACGGCTTGAGGTACAACGAATATGCGTCGCCGGGCAAGACGTCGTCCGGGCTCACCGCGACTCGATCCAAGGTCAGTGCAGCATGCGGAATTTCCGGCGCGAACTCGAGGGGTTCTCGGTCGTCGATCCGGACTCCCGGACTCTTCGAATCGACCGAGACCGCGCGCAACTGGTTCTGCCCCTGCGCAGACGTTCCGGTCGTCGCGAACACGATGAGGACGTCGGCCGCCGACCCCAGCGTCACAAAGGACTTCGTCCCGGTCAGTTCCCAGCCGTCACCGGACGGCGTCAGCAGCGTCTTGATCGCACTCGGATGACCGCCGCCCGACTCGGTCGCGCACAACGCAACCATCGAGTCGCTCGGTATAGCCGGGAGCAGCTTCTGCAGTGCCGCACGATATCCGGAGAGAAACGCATAGCCCAGACGGTCTGCGCCGAACCCGGCGGCAGCCGCAATATCCACAGGCGATTCGAACCGATCGGCCACTGTTCGGTGGTGCTGCCATGCGGCTGCGACGGACTCGATCGCGGGGGGCGTCGGAGATTCCGTCAGGAGGAACTCGAGCAGCTCTGTCATGTGCCGACGGTAGCGCGAGCCGCGAACCTCAGCGGCTGGGGTCCGCTGTCGTGATCGATTCGACGAAGGGCCCGAGCAGCTGTGCGAGGTCTGCGGCGACGTTGTATTCGCTTTCGGGCGGAATCGAGACATAGCTCAGGCCGAGCCGAACGACGGATCGCGCGAGGATCCTGACATCGTCGTCGGACGCGTCGACCCAACTGCGTTGGAAGACCACGACCAGTCGTCCCACGGCGTGCGTGATGATCGGCGCGCTGTCGATCGTGACGAGGCGCAGGAGGTCAGGCTTCACCTCACCGGTGAGCAACGACTGCACCAGCGGATCCGCTGCGCTCTCCTGCAGGAAAGCAGACACCGCCTCGGAGAGCGCCGTGCGGATGTCGCCGATGTTTGCCCAGATCGCTTTGTCGATCTGATCGACGAAGCGGTCCGCGAGCCTGATCGCATAGGCCTGGGCCAAGCCCGAACGCGACCCGTACTCGTTGTACAGGGTCTGCCGACTGACGCCGGCTTGCTTCGAGACGTCGGACAGGCTGACCTTCGACCAGTCACGCTCTTTCAGCAAGTCGCGAACCGAATCCAGAATCGACTGCCTGAGGAGGTCGCGGGCCGCCGAGTGGTACGTGGGTCGGACCGCGGCCGGCGCCGCGGACCGCTCAGCCATCGTCATCAGGCGGACTCTGTCACTCCGTAGCGGGCGAGAACCTTCGCGCGTTTCTTCGGATCGATGTTCGCTTTGGTGATGTCGCCGTCGTAGTGCGCAAGCACTCGCGGGTCCATCACCTTCCGCCAGATCGGCGGGAAGTACGCGATCAGAATCATGCTGGCGTAACCACTGGGCAGATTCGGCGCACCGTCCCAGCTGCGCAACGTCTGGTAGCGACGCGTCGGATACGCGTGATGATCGCTGTGGCGCTGCAGGTGGTACAGGAAGATGTTGGTCACGATGTGGTCGCTGTTCCAGCTGTGCTCCGGCGCCGGACGCTCGTAACGACCGCTCGCCAGCTTCTGCCGGCACAGGCCGTAGTGCTCCAGGTAGTTCACCGCCTCGAGCAGGCTGAAACCGATCAGTGCCTGCAGCAGCAGATACGGCAGCAGCTCGATTCCGAAGATCGCGACGAGGGCGCCGAACAGGACCACCGACATGAGCCAGGCGCTGAGGACCTCGTTCTTGATGGTCCACGGTCCCTTACCGAGCCGCTGCAGACGGGTCTTCTCCACGTTCCAGCCGGACGTGAAGCTGCCCGATACGGTGCGTGGCCAGAAGGCCCAGAAGGTCTCGCCGAATCGTGAGCTGGCGGGATCCTCGGGAGTGGCCACGCGGACATGGTGACCACGGTTGTGCTCGACGTAGAAGTGTCCGTAGAAGGTCTGGGCAAGCGTGATCCGGGAAATCCAGCGCTCCATGTCGACCTTCTTGTGGCCGAGCTCGTGCGCTGTGTTGATGCCGACGCCGCCGATGCAACCGACCGTGATCGCGAGGCCGATCTTGTCGACGACGCTCAATCCACCGTCGAGGCCGAGCCAGCTGAGGTCGTTCGCGGTGATCAGGTAGCACGCGGCGACCAGTGTCGCGTACTGCAGTGGAACGAACGCGTAGGTCAGGTAGCGGTAGAACTTGTCGTTCTCGAGGTACTCCATGACCTCGTCGGGCGGGTTCGCACCGTCCGGACCGAAGAACAGGTCGGCAATCGGGATCAGGATGTACACGAGCACGGGTCCGAGCCACCACAGCACGTGCGCGACCGGGCTCCATCCGATGCTGTTGAGGGTCCAGATCAGCGGAAGGGCGATAGCAAGAGCGCTCGGAGCGAACAGCCCCCACAGCCACATGTATCGCTTGGAATCTCGCCATACCGGAACAGCAGGCGCCGTCACCGACTCCGCATTCGCGGTCTCTGTCTGGGTAGACATCTATGTCTCCTTCTCAACCGCCTCACGTGCTGTGAGGTAGAGCACCGATGCGGTTGACATTACGGACGTCTACGTCCTATGTCTAGACAAACAGAACGATTTGTAAAGCTGAGCTCACCTTTTAGCGGGCCGATTCGTCGCCGCCCGACGTTCGGCTTCTTTTTCTTTGATCCGCTTCTTGTCCGCGATCACCGCGGCAAGGTTGGCGCGTTCGCGAACGAGCCACTCGGGCGGATCGGCAAGTAGCGCGCCGATCTGATCGGCAGTCAGGGAATCCGATACATCTGCGCGTACCAATCCGGAATTCGAGATACCCAACTTCCGGGACACGACATCACGCGGGAACGGTCCGTTGCGGCGCAGTTCGGCGAGCCACTCGGGCGGATTCGCTTCCAGCTCCGCCAGTTCGGCTCTGGAGATCTGCGAGTTCCGGAACTCCTCGGGCGTTGCCGGCAAGTAGATTCCGAGCTTGTTCGCCGCGGTCAGGGGCTTCATTGTCTGCGATTTCTTGTCCGGGCTCACGCACCACACAATATCTGCCTCTCGCGCCGACCCGGACCACGAGTGCAATACGCTTCCTCCAATGACCGGTCTGGAGTCCGTCGACGTTCAACGGCTGCGCTGGTTCGTCGCTGTTGCGCAGGAATTGCACTTCGCGCGCGCGGCGAAGTCTCTCAACATCTCGCGCCAGAAGCTCAGCAATACGGTGATCGACCTCGAGCGGGAGTTGGACACAAAGCTCTTCGTCCCCGGCGCCTCACCGACCGAGCTCACCGACGCCGGTCGCGAGTACTTGCGTTCGGCACACGATCTCGTCGCGCGCGCGGATGCCGAGGCCGCCGAACCTGTGGTCGTGTCGAACCCGGAACTTCACATCGGCTTCGTCTCCGGCGTCACGGTGACGAAGTGGACCCGCACGTGGGCCGAACGTTTTCCGGAGGTCCCGTTGCAGGCATCGGTCGTCGAGGTCGCCGATCAAGTTGCGTCCCTTCATGATCGACGCATAGACGTGGGGTTCTTGCGGCTACCGGTCGACCGTGAGGGGCTCAGCGTCATACCGCTCTATCGCGAGCAGCCCGTTGTTCTGGTGCCGAAGGAACATGCGATCGCCGCGTTCGACGAGCTGCGACTGTCGGACCTCGCAGATGAACAGCTGCACAACGCCGACGACCTGGACTCGATCGAGTCGACGATCGAATTGGTGGCGGCCGGGGTCGGAGTGGTGATCGTCCCGCACTCGATCGCGCGATTGCACGCACGCAAAGACCTCGTCTACCGAACTGTCGTCGATGCGCCCGCAACGGAGATCGCCGTCTCCTGGCTGTCGAGCCACACTACGGACCACATCGAGGAGTTCATCGGGATCGTCAGGGGACGCTCGGAACGAAGCTCGCGATCGTCCTCCACCGCGCCGAAGCCGCAGCGGGATGGCCGGAAGAAGCCGGCCACGCAACCGGCAAAGGGCAAAAAACAAACCCGCAGGCGCTGAGTGCGCGCTGCGGGCGGGCGGAAACTTGTGGAGCCGAGGGGAATCGAACCCCTAACCCCTGCCTTGCAAAGGCAGTGCTCTGCCAATTGAGCTACGGCCCCGGACCGATAGCCGCTGAGATCAGCGGCTGGTGGCCTCGTGCCAGACGTCCTCACTACTGCGCGTGCGCAGCTTCGTGATTCCGACGAGCACAGCCACCGTCACACCGAGAACAGGGAGGAAGAATTTCATATTCCTACCCTACTTTGTACGGGGAGTGGGCCTAGGAGGACTTGAACCTCCGACCTCTTCGTTATCAGCGAAGCGCTCTAACCGCCTGAGCTATAGGCCCGTATTCGTTCGATTCGCGGCTGCAATCTGCAACCTGAACCGAGGGGAGAGATTACCGCACCGGGCCGTCGATAACCAAAACGGCCCAGTGCAGCGACTTCTCGCTAGTCCGGATCGGCGAGCGTCACCTCGACGCCGCCGACCAGATCCGAGCACTGGTTGTAGATGAACGCACCGATGGTGGCTAGAGCGGTGAACAGCACAACGTTGATCACGCCGATACCCGCGGCATACCCGAAGACCTGACTTGCACTGACGAGGCCGTCAGAGCTGTTCTCGGACACGATGTCGGTGAAGGCGTTGTTCAGCCGGTCCCACACACCCATTCCGTCGAGAACGAGGTACAGGAGCCCGACGGCGACCATCCACACGAAGAACAGCGCCACCGAGATGACAAGCGTGACCTTCAGCGTCGACCAGGGGTCGATCTTGCGGATCTGCACCGTCGCTCGCAGGGGCTCGCCCTCCGTTGCGACCGATGTGGCGACTACTCGACCCGCCGGTGCGGCGGTTTGTTCGGCCGGCGTGGGATGCCGGACCTCGGAAAGGTCCGGCATGTCCTTGGCCAACTCGGGACGCGCAATATGGCGAGTAGGTCCGTCGATCGCCTCGGACTTCGACTTGGCTGCTTCCTTGCGAAGAGTCTTCGCGGCCGCTGCCTGATCGCGCACTGCTCCGACCGGCGCGGCATTGTTCGGCCTGCCCGCTACCGGCGGCTCACCGGGACGGTGCAGGTTCGACTGCGGCTCACGCTGTGGTTGCCCCGGGCGCTGCCACGCCGGACGGGTATGACCGTTCTGCACCTTTGCGGCGGTCTCGGTGGCTGCAGCCGCAGCCCCATCCACCGGGGTGCGGGATTGCGCTGTTTCGGCAACCGGTGCCGGCCGGGCGCCCTGCGTACGCGGCCCCTGATGCTGCGGCGCGTGGGGCTGCTCGGCCCTGGGTGCCCGAATCTGCGGCGGCTGGTCGCCGCTACCAGCGGGCGAGCCGCCGTCACTAGCGGGCTTCGATGGAACCGGCCGGGGAATCGCGCGCGGAATCAGCGACGGTGGCTGCTGCACGCGCTCGGTCGGACCATCGGCTGCACCGTTGGCTCCGGTCGGTTCGTCGGGCGTGGTCACTTGGACTCCTTCGATCCGTTCGTTGCACCGGTGGTGTCGATATCGTCAGGCTCGTCGGCATTGCGAGCAATTGCAAGCAATGTGTCGCCTTCCCCGAGATTCATCAGTCGCACACCTTTGGTCTGTCTGCCGGCCTTGCGGACTTGCTTCGCAGCGGTGCGAATAACTCCACCGCCGGACGTTATCGCATAAAGCTCGTCCTCGTCGTTCACGATCAGCGCTCCGACGAGCGTGCCTCGCCGCCTGTCGTACTGGATCGTGAGGACGCCCTTGCCGCCACGTCCCTGCACAGGGTAGTCGTCCATCGGGGTGCGCTTGGCGTAGCCGCCGTTCGTGGCAACTAACAAATAGGTTCCCTCGCGGACAACATTCAGTGACAGCAGTTCGTCGTCACCGTTGAACCGCATCCCCTGGACGCCGGACGTGGCGCGGCCCATCGGGCGCAAGGCTTCGTCCGTCGCGGAGAACCGAATCGACTGGCCCTGTGCCGATACGAGCAACAGATCTTCCTCGGACGAGCACAGCACTGCACCGACCAACTCGTCTTCGCCACGCAGGTTGACGGCGACGATTCCGCCGCTGCGGTTCGAATCGAAATCTGTCAGCTTCGACTTCTTGACCAGGCCGTTTCGCGTCGCAAGTACCAGGTAGGGCGCGTCTTCGTAGGTCTTGATCTGGATGACCTGGGCAATTCGTTCGTCCGGCTGGAAGGCCAGGAGGTTCGCGACGTGCTGCCCGCGAGCGGTACGGCTGGCTTCGGGCAGTTCGTACGCCTTCGCGCGGTAGACCCGGCCCTTCGTCGTGAAGAACAAGATCCAGTCGTGGGTCGAACTGACGAAGAAGTGTTTGACGATGTCGTCCTGCTTGAGGCCGGCACCCTGCACTCCCTTGCCGCCACGCTTCTGCGAGCGGTAGAGATCCGTCTTGGTCCGCTTCGCGTAACCGGTTTCGGTGATCGTCACGACCACGTCTTCCCGAGCGATCAGATCCTCGTCGGCAACATCGCCGTCGGCGGCGATGATTCGGGTCCGGCGGTCGTCGCCGTACTTGTCGACAATCTCCTTGAGCTCGTCCCGAACAATTGCCCGCTGCCGTTCGGGCTTCTCGAGGATGTCCTTCAGGTCTGCGATCTCGGCTTCGATCTTGGCCAGCTCGTCGACGATCTTCTGGCGCTCCAACGCCGACAAACGGCGAAGCTGCATATCGAGGATGGCCGTTGCCTGGATCTCGTCGATGTCGAGGAGTTCCATCAAGCCGGTACGTGCGGTTTCCGTGTTGGCCGACCGCCGGATGAGGGCAATGACCTCGTCGAGCGCATCGAGTGCCTTCACGAGACCACGCAGAATGTGGGCCCGTTCCTCGGCCTTGCGCAGCAAGTACTTCGTCCGCCGGACGATCACGTCGAGTTGATGAGTGACGTAGAGCCGGATCATCTGGTCGAGACGCAGGGTGCGCGGCACACCGTCGACGATCGACAACATGTTCACGCCGAAGCTGGTCTGCAGCTGGGTGTGCTTGTAGAGGTTGTTCAGCACAACCTTGGCGACCGCGTCACGCTTGATGGTGACGACGATCCGCATGCCCGCACGGTCGGACGACTCATCGTGGATGTCGGAAATACCCGAGATCTTGCCGTCGCGAACCTGCTCGGCGATCGAGGTGATGAGGTTGTCCGGGTTGACCTGGTACGGCAACTCGGTCATGACGATCGTGGTGCGCCCCTTGGCGTCCTCTTCGATCTCGACGACGCCACGCATCCGGACCGAGCCGCGGCCGGTCGTGTACGCGTCGTGAATACCCTGCCCGCCGACGATCAGCCCGTAAGTCGGGAAGTCGGGGCCCTTCACGTATTCCATGCAGGCCGCGAGCGTTGCTTCTTCGTCCGCGTCGAAGTTCTCGAGCGACCAGTAGATGGCGTCCGCGAGCTCGTTCAGGTTGTGCGGCGGAATGTTCGTCGCCATGCCGACGGCGATACCACCGCTGCCGTTCATCAGCAGGTTCGGCACCCGGCTGGGAAGAACGGTCGGCTCTTGTGTGCGGCCGTCGTAGTTGGGAACGAAATCGACTGTCTCATGGTCGATTTCGCGCAGCATCTCCATGGCGAGCGGAGTCAGGCGGCACTCCGTGTACCGCATGGCCGCCGCGCCGTCGTTGCCGCGCGAACCGAAGTTGCCCTGGCCGTCGACGAGCGGATACCGCAGCGACCACGGCTGCGCCATACGCACGAGGGTGTCGTAGATCGACGCGTCGCCGTGCGGGTGGTAGTTACCCATCGTCTCGGCGACCGGTCGCGCGGACTTCACGTAACCACGGTCGGGTCGATAGCCGTTGTCGTACATCGCGTACAGGACGCGGCGATGCACCGGCTTCAGGCCGTCGCGGACATCGGGCAACGCGCGCCCGACGATCACGCTCATCGCATAGTCGATGTAGCTGTTCTGCATCTCCTGCTGAATGTCGACCGGCTCGATCCGGTCCCCAGTTCCACCCGACGGCGGCAACGTGGTGTCAGTCATTGAAACTCCTTTTCAGGCGGCTGCGCTGCACGTGCGCGGTTGGGAGTCCCTGGACTCGCTAACCGCGCACAGGCGCGCCAGCTCCTACACGTCGAGGAAACGAACGTCCTTGGCATTGCGGGTGATGAAACTGCGGCGAGCTTCGACGTCCTCGCCCATCAGGATGCTGAACAGCTCGTCGGCCGATGCCGCATCGTCCAGCGTCACCAGACGCAACACACGTACGGCGGGGTCCATCGTGGTTTCCCACAGCTCCTTGGCATTCATCTCGCCGAGGCCTTTATAGCGCTGCACACCGTCGTCCTTGTTGATCTTCTTGCCGGCTTCGAGACCCGCCTTGATCATTCCGTCGCGCTCACGATCGGAATAGGCGAACTCCGGCTCGACGCGCTGCCACTTCAGCTTGTACAGCGGCGGCTGCGCCAGATAGACGTGACCGTGTTCGACGAGTGGCCGCATGAAGCGGAACAGCAGCGTGAGCAGCAGCGTTGCGATGTGCTGGCCGTCGACGTCGGCGTCGGCCATCAGCACGATCTTGTGATACCGCAGCTTGCTGATATCGAACTCGTCGTGGATACCCGTGCCGAAGGCCGTGATGATCGACTGGACTTCGTTGTTCTTCAGCACGCGGTCGATGCGTGCCTTCTCGACGTTGATGATCTTTCCGCGCAGCGGGAGAATCGCCTGGTACATCGAGTCGCGGCCCGACTTCGCCGAACCGCCGGCGGAGTCGCCCTCCACGATGTAGATCTCGGATTTGCTCGGGTCGTTGGAGCGGCAGTCGGCAAGCTTGCCCGGCAACCCACCGAGATCGGTCGCGCTCTTGCGGCGGACCAGCTCGCGAGCCTTACGGGCGGCCATGCGCGCCTGCGCCGACGAGACAGCCTTGTTGACGATCGTCTTCGCATCCGCAGGGTTCGATTCGAACCAGTGCGCCAAGTGCTCGTTGCAGGCCTTGAGCACGAACGACTTGACCTCGGTATTGCCGAGCTTCGTCTTCGTCTGACCCTCGAACTGCGGCTCGCCGACCTTGACGCTGATGATCGCGGCCAGGCCCTCGCGGATGTCGTCGCCCGTGAGTGCGGGCTCTTTCTCCTTGAGTAGCTTCTTGTCGCGGGCGTACTTGTTGACCGTCGAGGTCAATGCGGTACGGAAGCCCTCTTCGTGTGTGCCGCCCTCGTGCGTGTTGATCGTGTTCGCAAAAGTGTGCACAGACTCCGAGTAGCCGGAGTTCCACTGCATCGCGACCTCGAGCTCATGGCCCGTGCCCTTGGCAGTGAAGCCGACTGTCGAGTTGTGAATCGCCTGCTTGGTGCGGTTGATGTGCCGAACGAAATCTTCCAGACCACCCGGGTAGTGGTAGGTCCGGGTCTTGACCTTGTGCACCGGCGCAGCAGCGGCCGCTTCCTCTTCCGCATGCGTCTTCGGTGCGGCGGCGGTTTCACTGACGACCTCGTCGATGACGTCGTCATCGGCGACGCGCTCGTCGGTGAAGGTAATCGTCAGGCCCTTGTTGAGGAACGCCATCTCCTGCAACCGACGTGACACGGTCTCGAAGTTGTAAACCGTGGTCTCGAAGATCTCGGGATCGGCCCAGAACCGAGTGGTGGTACCTGTCTTTCGGGTCGGCGCGCCCTTCTCGAGCTTGCCCGGCTTCGCGTCCTTGTATGTCTGCGTCCAATGGAAGCCGTCACGGTCGATCTCGACTTCGACACTTGTCGACAGCGCGTTGACCACCGAGATACCGACGCCGTGCAAACCGCCTGAGACCGCATAGGAATCCGAGTCGAACTTGCCGCCGGCGTGCAACTGGGTCATGACGACCTCGATCGTCGGAACACCCGACGAGTGCATCGCAACCGGGATACCACGGCCGTCGTCGACAACTTGGACGCCGCCATCGCCGAGCAACGTGACATCGACTCGAGTCGCGTGCCCTGCCATCGCCTCGTCTACCGAGTTGTCGACAACTTCCCAGATGAGGTGGTGCAACCCACGCTCACCGGTGGAGCCGATGTACATACCGGGGCGTTTACGAACCGCTTCCAAGCCTTCGAGGACGGTGATCGAGGAGGCGCCGTAATCACTCTTCGCCGTGCTGTCGGACTTACCCTTACTCGAACTTTGCGCAGCCACGGGTCGGTAGCTCTCCTTCTTCCAAGATTCCCGACGCGCAACTCCCCCGGCATCGTTCGGGCATCGCTTTCGCTAGGCAGCGACGACCGAAATCGAGGTTCCGAACGCACGTCGGCGGTGTCGCCGCCAATTACCCCTTCATCTTACTGGTACGCGTAGGCCACAGTGCACCTATGACACCCCTGAGACGCCCGAGAATCGATTAACTCGACGATTCGGGAGTGAAACCCTACGTAGCGGAAAATCAGGAACTGTCTTTCGCGGACCTATGTACCGCTGGTCTAGCCGTAGGTGTCGCGCGGGCCGCGGCCTTTGACATGTCGCTCACCTTTACGCCAACTCGGCGCAGCGGGACCGGTAATGCGCAGTGATGTCACGACACCTTGCCCGACAGCGGCATTGATCTTCGCAAGGATCTGCGCCTGCATGAGCCTCAATTGTGTTGCCCAAGCGGTGGATTCGGCTGCGACGTGGAGAACCTTGTCCTTCAGCACCGACGGTTCTGCGTGGGACGCGATGTCCTCGCCGACGACCTGCGCCCACCGGCCGAACACCGTTCCCTCGGCCACCTTCGGTGTCCAGCCACGCGACCGCGATATCGAACCGGCCAGAGCTCCGAATGCCTGCGGGTCACGATCGTCGGGACCCGAGCCCGACCAGCCACGTTTGCGACCGGTCCGGTACCGCGACATGTTCGCGTTGCGCGGCGACGACTTGCCCTGCCCTACCGCCTTCCCGCTCGCTCGAGCGGCGGCACGCGCCTCCTCGAGGGCGCGCCGTGCGATATCCACACCTTTGAGCACCGGCTGCTCCGGCTCCGGTTCCGCGCCTGTCGTCACGTCGCGACACTCCTTCCGGCCTGGGGGGCTTCCAGATCGTATTCCGCACCACCGACAGTGCCGCCGGATTCGACGATTCGCGACACCCGGCCATCAGCGGTCGCAATCGCCTCGACTCCCACGACGTTCGCCTCGAGCTCAGGCGGGACATCCTCGGCAACGGCCGCTGTGATCAACACCTGCTCGGCGGTCACCGCGACGGTTGCCAGTGCGGTGCGACGGCGGCGGTCGAGTTCGGCGAATACGTCGTCGAGCAGCAGAACCGGGTCGCTTCCATCGAAACGCAACAGTTCGAAGGAGCCGAGGCGAAGCGATAACGCGAAGGACCAGGATTCGCCGTGACTTGCGAAACCCTTCGCGGGTTCGCTGCCCAGATACAACTCGAGGTCGTCGCGGTGCGGTCCGACCAGGCACACTCCGCGTTCCAGTTCCTTCGAGCGGACCTTGGCCAGCTCGCTGAGAAAGACTGCCTCCAGGAATTCGCGATCGTCGGCGGCCGGTGTTCTTGCGGGATCCAGGTACTCGGCGGGGAGGGAATCGCCCAGACTCGAGCGGTACTGGATCGCGGCGGGACGCGACTCCGGCGCGATCGCTCGATATGCGGCGACCACGTACGGAGCCAGTTCGTGGACGAGCTGCAACCGCTGGGCCACCAGCGTCGAACCATGCACTGCCAGGTGGCCGTCCCACACGTCGAGCGTCGACAGATCTGCCCGATGCGCGCGGGCCGCCGTCTTCAACAACGCGGATCGCTGCCGGAGAACCCGCTCATAATCGGCACGCACCGCTGCCATCCGTGGCAATCGGGTCGTGAGCAATTCGTCGAGGAATCGTCGACGCTCTGCCGGGTCACCGCGAACGAGTGCCAGATCCTCGGGTGCGAACAAGACCGTGCGCAAGATTCCGAGAATTTCGCGCGGCCGCCGCACCGGACTGCGATTGATGAGAGCCCGATTCGCGACGGACTGATTGAGCTCGACATCGATGCGCAGCTCGCGGTCGGCATTGACGACCGCGGAACTGATCTGTGCGCGCGTCGCACCCGTCCGAACCAGCGGTGCCTCCGACGCGACCCGATGTGAAGAAAGGGTCGAGAGGTATCCCAACGCCTCGAGCAAGTTCGTCTTGCCGTTCCCGTTCGCGCCGAGGAAGACGGTCCGGCCCGGCGCCAAATCGATCCCGACGCGGTCCCACGACCGAAAGTCCTGCAGTGCAAGCGATCTGACGAACACCTAGGTCAGCCCGGCAAGCGAACCGGCATCAGCAGATACGTGTAATCGCTGGCCGGAGCAACGTACGCACCCGACGCCGAGGTCTCCGGCTCCTCGTCGCTCGCGGCGCGCAGCACGGCGGGGCGGCTGGGAGTCGTGAAACCGAATGACACGCGGTCGCTGTGCAGTGATCCGAGGCCGTCGTTCAGGTAGCCGGGGTTGAAGGCAATCGTCAGCGGTTCGCCGCGGAAGTCGGCCTCGAGCCGCTCCTCCGCTCGGCCGGCGTCTTCACCACCCGCCGACAGCAGCAGGCCGTCCTCGGACAGTTCGAGCCGAACCTGCGCACCGCGGTCGGCAACCAGGGCAACACGCTTGATTGCTTCGATCAGCGGGGCGACGTCAAGCGTCGCCATCGACGTGTGCTCCTTCGGCAGCAACTGCCGAAACTTCGGGAATTCCGCATCGAGCAGGCGTGTCGTCGTCCGACGGCCGGACGAGACGATTCCGAGCAGACCGTCCGCACCGACCGAGGACCCGGAACCGAGCGACAGTTCGACCTGTGAATCGAGCGGCCCGACAAGTGTCTTGGCCGACTCGGAAAGCGTCTTCGCAGGAATGAGCACCGCCGTCTTCACGTCGGACTTCTCCGGATCCCACTCGACCTGCCGCACGGCAAGGCGGAACCGGTCGGTTGCCGCCAAGACGACGTTGGTGCCTTCGATTTCGACCCGGATCCCGGTCAGCATCGGCAGTGTGTCGTCCTTGCCTGCCGCGATCGCAACCTGGCCGACCGCCTCGGCAAAGATCTGCGCCGAGACCGAACCGGTGTGCCCGGGCAGCTCGGGAAGTTGGGGATAGTCCTCGACCGGCATCGTCGGCAACGAGAATTTCGCGCTTCCGCACACGATCGAGACACGCGTGCCGTCGACCGTCACATCGACCGGTTTACCGGGCAGGGACTTCGTGATGTCAGCGAGTAGCCGGCCCGACACCAGAACTTCGCCATGACCCGCGACCTCGGCAGAGATCCGCATCTGGGCGGAGACCTCGTAGTCGAATCCCGAAACAGTCAGGCCGTTGTCGTCGGCCACCAGCAGGACACCGCCGAGGACGGGCACCGGAGGACGAGAAGGCAGGCTCCGTGCCACCCAGGCAACGGAATCCGCGAAGTCTTCGCGAGCAACTCGAAATTTCATGCTCCCAAGCTCCATCGCCCCGGCGTTCCTCTCGGTCGGTTGGGTTCGTCGCATTGCTAGCAACGCAAGCGAGCTAGCTGGAAAAACGTTTGGTCTTACAAGTTCTGGTCGGGCAGCTTCGTCTCCGGCAACGCTGTCGGCGACTCCGTTGTCGAAGTCTGGCATACGGCCCGGCTTCACACGCTACGCGCGGGTGCAGACAACCACGCTATGTGCTTCGGATCGAACTTGGAAGCGGTCGATCGGAGCATCTTGTCGGCCTTCTGAGCGCGATCGAACGGTTCTTCCCCACAGGCTGTTTTAAAGAAGATATTTAGAGGAAGAGAACTGCAACAGTATTAGGTCGTGTGGAAACTGTGGATTAACGACAAAATCCCAGGTGGGCAAGCGTGGTGTGGTGGGGATGGATTCAGGACAGGCTCGAGGAGCGATCGGCCAGGGTGGGGAGAACTCGAAATTGCTGACATCTGTCCCGCGCTCATCCCCAAACTATCCGCATTACTCACAACGTTATCCACAGGTGTGAGTAGATTTGTGGGGAACTTAATTGGACAGCTGTCCGAGGCCACTGCTCGTCACCGCTTCGAGCGCTGTTTGATGCGTGCTGTGAGCTCCTGAACCTGGTCGTACACACGTCGCCGCTCGGTCATTTCCTTCTTGATTTTCTTCTCCGCATACATCACGGTCGTGTGGTCGCGCCCGAACGTCTGCCCGATCTTCGGCAAGGACAGATCGGTCAGTTCGCGGCACAGATACATCGCGATCTGGCGAGCCATGGCGAGCGGCCGTGCCTTACCCGGCCCGCAGAGCTCATCGATCGAGGTATTGAAGTACTCGGCCGTGACGGCCATGATCGTGGCCGCATTGATCTCGAGGGCCGCGGTATCCGGCATCAGGTCACGCAGCACAACCTCGGCGAGCGTGAGGTCGAGCGGCTGACCGTTCAGTGAGGCGAACGCTGTCACGCGGATCAGTGCGCCCTCGAGCTCGCGAATGTTTCGTTCGATGCGGCTCGCGATCAACTCGAGGACATCGTGCGGAACGTCGAGTCGATCCATTCGTGCTTTCTTGCGCAGGATCGCGATGCGGGTCTCGAGTTCCGGCGGCTGAACATCCGTGATCAGGCCCCATTCGAACCGGGTTCGAAGGCGTTCCTCGAGGGTTGTCAGCTGCTTGGGCGGTCGGTCCGAGGAGACCACTATCTGCTTGTTCGCGTTGTGCAGCGTGTTGAAGGTGTGGAAGAACTCCTCCTGGATACCTTCCTTGCCCTCGATGAACTGGATGTCGTCGACCAGTAGTACGTCGGTCTCGCGGTAACGGCGTTTGAATGCAACCTTGCGGTCGTCGCGCAGGCTGTTGATGAAGTCGTTGGTGAATTCTTCGGTCGACACGTACTTGACCCGCATGCCGGGGAAGAGTCGTTGTGCGTACTGGCCGGCCGCATGCAGGAGGTGCGTCTTGCCGAGTCCGGACGCACCCCAGACAAACAGGGGGTTGTAGGCCCGCGCGGGGGCCTCGGCGATCGCGACGGCGGCCGCGTGGGCGAACCTGTTCGAGGCACCGATGACGAAGGTGTCGAAGGTGTACTTGGCGTTCAGGCTGTTCGGAGCCGGCGACGTCGTCGGCGCATCGGCCGGCTTGTGGAAGTACGACGGCCACGAACTCTGGATGCTGGCGATGGCTTCACGGTCGTCGTCGATCTCGTCGAACGCGGAACTCGTGACGCCACCTGTGAGCCTGCGCCGCCGGAAATCCGTGGGCGGCGATATGTCGTCGTCGGATTCACGCGTGAGCGACTGATTCCGTTCGGGTATGGGCCGTTCGGGCGCGGGTGGCGCCGGGGTATCGGCAGCGATCCGGACGCCCAAGCCCTCGACCTGCTCCCCGAGATGACGTCCGAGGGATTGAAGGATCGGCTCTCTGAGGTCGCGTTCGATCGCTTCCTGTGCGATAAACGACGGAACGGACAGCAGTGCGAACCCCTGCGTCAAGGTCAGCGGCTTGACGAGGGCGAGCCAGGCCTTCTGCGCATTCGTCAGACCGTGTCCCGGTCGCTCATCGGTGCCTGCGATCAACTCCGCGACAACGTCGGGCCAGACGCCGGCAAGCATGTTCAGGTCGTCGTTCACGACGGTGCCTCCCCAGAGTTTCGTCCACCCACAGGTCCACCGATCGAATCGGCGGTACGGCGGTGGCTTTGTCGAGCGAAGCGGCACCTGCCACTCGGGTAACGAATATGCCACCCAAGCCCTGTCTCCACACAATTATCCACAGATGTGGAGAAACACAGGCGTGTGAGTTGCGCGCGTGGAGTTCTTCACAATATGGCTTTGAACTGCGACTATGTGACGGGGTCGGGGAACGGTTGCTGTGAACTCCATTGTGACGCGGCTGGTTGGACTCCGAGCCTGTGAGTAAAACGGAACTCAGTCCTACCGGGCTGGTTTGACCCTGCGAAGCCGCATCAGTACCCTCGAACAGTCACCCGTTGGTGGGGTGGCGATTTCGTGCTGACCGGGCCGGGACACTCGCTCGAGTCACCGAATCGGCCACCACCGATGCTCGACCCCAGATTTGTAAGTTGTATTTGCTGATGGCGCCACAAGGGCGCCGCGATTTTCGAGGAGTGTTGACCGTGGCCAAGGGCAAGCGGACGTTCCAGCCGAACAACCGACGCCGCGCGCGTGTTCACGGCTTCCGTCTCCGGATGCGGACCCGTGCGGGTCGCGCGATCGTCTCTGCGCGTCGCCGCAAGGGCCGCGAGTCGCTCACAGCCTGATTCAGGCTGCAGGGTTCGGACACAGGGGTGCTACCCGAGCCGAATCGGTTGCATCATCACTCAGACTTCTCCCGGACGGTGCGCCGCGGCCATCGCACTGGGAGGCGTGACGTCGTCGTGCATGCCTTCGACCGGTCCTTGGATGGACCGGCGTTGGCGTACGGCGGTCCACGTGTCGGTCTGATCGTGAGCAAATCCGTGGGATCTGCGGTAACCCGTCATCTCGTTGCACGACGACTTCGACATGTCTTCGGTCCGGTCGTCAGCTTTGTGCGCCCTGAGTTCGACATCGTCTTGCGTGCGCTCCCCTCCTCTGCTAATGCGTCTTCAGCTGAGCTCGAGCGGCAGGTGCGCAGCTGCGTAGGGAAACTGCAGCTCGACCGCGCGGGCTCACCCGAATCTGCCGGCCTCCGATGAACACCGACTGGATGCGGCGCACGGCTGTCGTCGTCTACCGACTTCCGGTCCGTATCTTGATCTTCTCGATCGAGTTGTATCGAACCTACGTTTCACCGTTGCGGCTTCCAACATGCAGATTCACTCCGACCTGTAGCGAGTACGCAGTCACTGCGCTTCGCGAGTACGGCGTCGTTCGAGGGCTCGTGTTGACGATCATTCGACTCGCTAAATGTGCACCCTGGCACCCTGGAGGGTGGGATCCGGTGCCAGAGCGTTCGCGCAAGTGTGTCGGACACAGATCTTCCGCAGCAGCGCATGACCAAACGGTGCACCACCACGTGGTGGATATGCAGAAACAGAGGAGTACATAGAGCCGTGCTCAACTTCATTTACTATCCGGTCTCCGGGATCTTGTGGTTCTGGCACAAGGTCTTCGGTGCGATTCCGTTCCTGGGACCGGACAACGGCATTGCCTGGGCACTGTCTGTGGTGTTCCTCGTCTTCACACTGCGTCTGCTGCTGTACAAGCCCTTCGTCAAGCAAGTCCGGACGACGCGCCAGATGCAGGAGCTACAGCCGCAAATCAAGGCCCTGCAGAAGAAGTACGCGGGCGATCGGCAGCGGCAGGCCGTAGAACTGCAGAAGCTGCAGAAGGAACACGGCTTCAACCCGATCATGGGTTGCCTCCCCGTCTTGGCGCAGGTGCCGGTCTTCATCGGCCTGTATCACGTCCTCATGTCGTTCAACCGCACCGTCGGCGGCTTCGGTCGCCCGGAGCCGATGGACGCTTTGCAGAACTCCCAGACGCCGAACTACTTCTTCTCGGCTGAGGACGTCCAGTCCTTCCTGAAGTCGGACTTCTTCGGTGCGCCGCTGACGTCGTTCATCACGCAGAAGCAGTCGGCGTTCGAGGCCTTCCAGGTGGTCGGTGGAGCCGCTCCGTCGACGCTTGGAATCGCGGTCGTCGCGATTCCGCTGATGATCATCGCGAGCCTCGCCACGCACTTCAATGCGCGTGCGTCGGTCGCTCGCCAGAGTGAAGCGGCAGCTGCCAACCCGCAGGCCGCGATCATGAACAAGCTCGCGCTGTGGGTGTTCCCACTGGGCGTGCTGGTGTTCGGTGTGTTCCTCCCGATCGCCGTTCTTCTGTACTGGGTTGCGAACAACATCTGGACCTACGGGCAGCAGCACCTCGTCTTCCGCAAGATCGATCGCGAGGAGCTGGAAAAGAAGGAAGCCGCAATCGAGCGGCGGACGCAGAACGCGCCGAAGCCAGGAGCGCGACCTGCGAAGGGAAAGACGGGTGTCGACATGGCCAAGGGTCAGTCGACAGCCGCAACGCTCGCGGGTGCTGAGGAGGCGGCTGTGGAACCCACCGCCGCGACTACGGAGACTGCGCCGGCAAAGGCTCAGCCGAAGAGACCGAACCGAGGCAGTGGCCAGCAACGAAGGCCTTCGCAGGGTGGCAGACCCGGCGGCCGCGGTCGATCGAACAAGAAGCGACGGTGACGACGATGCTTACCGAAGAAATTCGACAGGGTGAGGAAGCAGAAACTGTGATGGCATTCGATTCGGACAACGGACAGTCCGAAGAGACCTCTTCTGAGACAGAGGTGTCGACGGCAGTCAACGGTGCGAACGGCGAGCAGAAAGTCGCCGTGGAGTCCGATGACGATCTGATCGAAGAGGGCGAGATCGCGGGCGACTACCTCGAGCAGCTGCTCGACGTTCTCGACTTCGACGGCGACATCGACCTGGACGTGGAAGGTGACCGCGCAATCGTCAGCATCGACGGTGGGAAAGACCTTACGAAGCTCGTCGGTCGACGCGGCGAGGTTCTCGATGCCCTTCAGGAGCTGACTCGTCTCGCCGTGCAGCAGAGCACCGGCGAGCGCAGCCGGCTCATGTTGGACATTGCTGGCTGGAGGGCAAACCGGCGTGCGGAGCTGACATCGTTGGGTCGGGATGCCGCGCACCGGGTTTTGGAGTCGGGCGAACGCGAAGCCCTGTCTCCGATGACGCCGTTCGAGCGCAAGATCGTCCACGACGCGGTTGCCGGAGTCGACGGTGTCTCGAGCGAGAGCGAAGGCGCAGAGCCTTCTAGGCGAGTAGTAGTCGTCAAGGATTGACGACGATGACCAGCGGGGCCCTCGGTCAACAGACCGGGGGCCCTTTTGGTTCTGTAGGTTAATTACATCGATGTAGTTCTGTGCCTGGGAGGAATGTTTCACGTGGAACCGATCGCGGACGATGTTCCGGAAGTGGCACAAAAGATCTTCGGTAGTCGCCTCGAGCTTGCGGTGCGCTATTGGCATGCGTTGGCGACTGACGGAGTCGAGCACGGGCTGATCGGTCCGCGTGAAGTTCCGCGACTGTGGGATCGGCACATTCTCAACTGCGCGGTCGTTGGAGAGTTGATCGGCGATGGCGAGTCGATAGTGGATATCGGTAGTGGCGCCGGCCTGCCCGGCATTCCGCTCGCGATCGCTCGGCCCGATCTACGGGTCGCCCTAGTTGAGCCGCTCCTTCGGAGAACGAGATTTCTTGCGGAGTTCACCGAGTCGGTCGGGCTGGACATCACCATCATTCGGGGGCGCGCTGAACAGCCGGGGGTGATCAAGGAGGTCGGCGGTGCGGACGTGGCGACATCCCGCGCGGTCGCCCCCCTCGAGAAGCTGGCTAAGTGGTCACTCCCCCTCGTTCATGAACACGGCCGGATGGTCGCAATGAAGGGCGCAACCGCCGGCGAGGAGATCGCTCGCGACCGGGCGGCTCTCGCAAAGTTGGGTGCAGCGCACATCGAGGTCGTCGAATGTGGGGTCGGGGTGCTTCCCACGCCGACGACAGTCGTTTGCGCCGAGCGGGTTCCGCGTCGCCAGAAGCGCTGAATTCGCAGTGATTTCGTGCTTTTTGGGCTCGTAAATCGCAGGAACGATCACCCCAGGGCGAAATTGTCACGTGACACGGGGACTGGGCAACCGATCGGCGCGTTGCTTGGTGAACGACGTATCTGCATTTTCGATGCTGCTGACGACATGCCGAGCCTCGGCTGGAGACGCTTTGCTCGGAGCGCAGTGACCCTTCCTCTAGCGGCCGAATGCCGCGGTGGCTCAGACGCGGCGATGGTGTCGGTTTTCAGTCCGCAGATTTCTGTGCCGGAAGCTTGCCGCACGGAACCTCCCGCTAGTAGTACTCGGCCAATGAGCCTTCTGACTCCCGACCTCAGCTCGGGCACGATGTCGACGAAGACCAGCCGGTAGTGCTCTTTGAAAACCGGCCACCCCGTGCGTTTTAGTGTGTGTAAGGCCCGGGACATCCCAGACACTGTGTTGTCAGGACATCGGTGACAGTACCGATTCTGTTGTAGGTTCAGGGTTTTGCGAGGACGGCCGCGAGGCTTGCCGGTGCCGTGGTAAGTGCCAATAGGGCGGATCGTTAGCTCGCTCGCGGATGAGAGTTCCGGTGTCATGCTCGACGAACATCACCGTGTCGACTCCGGTCTCGATCACCACGACGTGTTGTCCGCGCCGTTGGCTGCCGGTACCGATCTTGCGTGTGCGGAAGTTGATGTTGCCGGCGGCGACCTTCGGGTCTGCTGCTCGAGCCCACGGTATGGGCGTTCATGGTTGTCGTGCCATCGGAACCGTTCGCATAGGGCCTGTAACTCCTCGATTGTTTCCGCCGGAGCGTGGTCGGGTGTAGAACTTCTTGAAGGTGCGGTGGTACCGCTCGATCTTCCGCAAGTCTGCGGATGACGAGGACGTCAGCTGAGTTGCTTGATCCCCAGCGCGGTCAATCGTTGCTGGAAATGCACGCGCTTGTGTCCGTCCCGGGAGCGGAACTGCTGGCCGTTGTCGCTGACCAACTGCCGCGGCGCGCCGTGCTCGGCGATGGCGGTCTCCATCGCCCGCCCTGCTGACAGCACGGTGAACCCACGTGTCGCGGTTGCGCCCATCGCGAACCGCGCATGATCGTCGAGGATGGCCACGATCCATGCCGTGGAGCCGTCGGCCAACGCGACCTGCGTGCGCAATCGATTTGCCACAGATCGTTGGGGGCGTACCGTCGCCACGTGCGCTGGGTGCGGCGCCGCTGCGGCGTGATCGTCGAATGCCGATGCAACACTCGGTGAGTGGTCGAGATTGTTGGCACGCGCGGTGCACCGGCACGAGCGAGGTGAGTGTGGATGGTGCGGGCACCCCACCGCGGTTTGGCGGCCTGTAGTCGCACGATTTCCGCCTTCACGGCCGCGTCCGTCTGCCTCGGTGAGGTCAGTGGTCGGCGCGACCGCGGCGAGTGCGCCGACTCCGTCGGTGTAGAACCGGCGTCGGTACTCATAGAACGTTTGTCGCGAGACCCCGTACCGACGGCACGTCTCGGCCACACGGTGATCCCGTCGCGCATCGGGGTCAACAAGATCTCCAAACAGCGTTCGTGCACGCTCAGGACTCTCACTCTCCAAGCGAGTGCCATTGATGTCCCGCCAACGATCTGTCAGCCATGAGTCCGGGCCCACGCCACCCATCCTTGGATGGGTGGCGGGTTTCGTCGAGCACCAGTGGCCTGGTTTTCGAGGAGCTGCGACAGAAGCTCAGGTTCGCGCGTGGCACGGTGGCTGCCGCGTTGGCGAGTGAGTCGCGGCCGAAGTATCACCGTCCGCAGGTCGATTCTGCGATCAATGCGGCTGAGCCGAAGATTCGTGCCTTGCTGGCGGCGTATCGGAGGATGCCTGCGGGAACGGGCCGGCGCTTTGCGGCCGGAGGACGCGCCCGCCGACCGGCTCGAGCATCAGCCGCGTCGGGCGGTGCAGGTCGGTTGCCCCCTGGTGCTGGTGTCGGTGGCCGGGATGTGGCAGCTGCTGTCAGACCGGCTCGATGCACCCCCGGGAACTGTCTTCGACGAAGTTGGCTACATCCCCTTTGAACAAGACGCCGCAAACCTGTTCTTCCAACCGGTGTCCAGCCGCTCGCTCGTCCTCACCTCCAACCTTCCCTTTCGCCCGCTGGGGCGAAGTCCTCGGCGACCGCATCGTCCCCGACGCCGAAACACGCCACAACAACTACACCACCGTGATCTGCCTGACGAACGCCGTCACTGGTCTACTTTTGGACCGCCGTTGGCACAGACCAACCGGATCCCCCGATGCGTTTGGACGAGTGCTGGCGACGGCAAGTTGGAACTGACCACTGCGTGACGTCTGAATATCGACCGCCTTCTTTGGTGACTCCTGTTTTATCGAGCCAGCAGAGGGACGGGATGTGCCGGGCACGCGCCCGCCCGTGAAGTCGGGCAGGTTGCGATGGCACACCGAAGCCTCACGGTTGGATCGTCGATGCGGTGGAGAAGGGAGATCGCGCGGGCTCGTCCGACGAAGCTGAGGTCGATGATCGCACCATGGATCTATTGGGTCCGATCGATCCGTCCCGATTCGCCTTCGCTCACCACCAATCGGGTCGGCGAAATCGCGCGATTCGATCGGGGCTTTCGACCACCGACAATCCGAACTGAGGGCTTTGCCCGGTCTGGCATTGGCGACCCGGCGTTCGAGTAATTGTCGAGATTGCTGCGCCGGACCGGTGTGGTGTCGCAGTATCTGGTTTGGGACGAAGTGGGGAGCGATCGGATGCCGGCGTGGCGGCGAAACTGAACTCGCATCCGAATGCCGCGCCTTGACGGCACGTCGTGAGCTAGGGGCATCAACGACGAGTCCCACCAACTGGATTCGTTCTTCGTGCCCAGATGCACCGTCATCCCGCGGTAAGCGTTCGAGATCGGTGCGCATTCGCCAGGAGCTAAGGATGCCGCGCTTTCGACCGATCTGTTCGGAGATGTGTCAGTGGAGCGCAAACCCTGCAGCGGTGACATCTTCTGTTTCGGTTGCGACGTGCTTTTGGACGCAGCCGAAGTCGTCACGTGGTTGGCCCAATTCTGCAATTCGTCAAACCGATTTCGCGAAAGCGCGCTATGTCATTTGGCCAATTGCTAGGAGGCCACGGGCAATCGCCTACCGAAGTTGTGATGCCGAAACTCGGCTACTGCTCGGTTGCGAATTGTCTGGAGAGAGAAGTAGTAACCAATGCGATATCGCGTGAGTGCTCCCGCCGCGCTGCTGAGGGCGGTTGATGTTCTGTTTCACGTGAAACAGCTCGCCAGTTGAGGGCGAGATTCAGATCGGCACAGCTGCTGCCGCCGATGCGGCGGTGGGCGGCTGTTGCCAACCCGATCGATTCAGCTCGGCCCTCCATCTGTCGCCGGTTCCGCTCGCGGCTCGCGGAGGAGAGTGGGCGACGGACGAAATGGGATCGGACCCGGCTGCGAAGTGGACCGGACCATCCGTTGAAGATCCGTGTCAGGCCATACGCAACGTCACCGTCCAACACAGGCAAGGTCAGGGTTGAGGTAAGGCCCCTTGTTGCCAATACGTCGAATTTCTCCACCGGGCATTGAGCGAGCACTAAAACGGTCCACCGACGGCGGCGATGGTTCGATCATCGAGCACGTCGAAACGGAACTCCGCGCGCAACTTCGCTGGGAAACCGGTCAACTTGGTCGACGACTGTTCATCGGGCAGCGGGGGCGAACGAGAACACGGGCGAGAGCTCATTGAGTGAGAACCTCCTGGCAAGCCTGATCTGGATTGCCCGACTCGTCCTTCGAGACGATCGTCGACACCTCAGGAACGTACCGGGAATGCGGAGCTGGGCGTGATGGTCGGAGCCGGCTTGGTGGATCGGCCGATAGTGCCCGATGGCGGAGTAGCCGGCGAATCAGCTCCGCGGACAAGGCTCGTTAGTTCTTCTTGTGAGCTCCGAAGTAAGCGAGGCTTGGCCGCACGCGTAGGCGGCGTGGCATCAGGTGCTGCGCCGTTCTGGGCAGGACGGCGGTCAAGTCCTTGCGGAGTTAGCTACCGGACCACGCGGCAGCTAGGTAGCTCGCGTTCCGATTCAAAGGGGCGGTACTTGTCGAGTTTGAGATACACCCGCTTCCGCCGTCCGCAACCCGTCGAAGACACCCGACGCGTCGGCGTCGGCGTCGGCGTCGCTCCGGACTCGTTGAAGCTGGTGGAGAAGCACCATCTCCTGAGCGCGTCGGCAACTGGACCAGCTCGGGATGCATCGTGTCGTGTGACTTGCCATTGGGTTGAGCTTGCCCCTGGAACAGGTTCGTTCGACGATCAATAGGTGCGGGCCGTGTCCTCGATCGCGTCGAAAACCCATGTTTCACGTGGAACCACGCCTCGGCCCCGGGCGACACGCAGCGACGGACCTCCCGCTGGCGTGTCGCGAAAATCTTGTGGCTAGGCCGGTTTGGCCGGGTGACTTGTCACCGGGCATGATTGTGCGTACGGCATTCTTCTTGAATTCCTGACGGCGTAGAAGTTTCGGTCACGTTGACTTCCCTTCGACGTGTCCGCCCTGGCAAGCTTGAGCGATCCCACTGTGGCGCAACCATTCAGCCGATTTCGGCCATTGTTGTCCGGCTCGGCAAGAGACATTGATGGGTGTTGCAGGCGATGCCGGGTCGGGCTCTTTGAGATTTGATAGTCAGCTAGCGGGCTGCTGCTCGCGTTAGGAGCAACAATGCCGAGTGGTGACCAATACGATGTTTCACGTGGAACCGTTTCACGCGAAACTCGGTCGCAATCGAGACAATCGACAGGCAGGCACGGAGTGAAGCACGACAACGACTTTGTGAGTACGTACGCGGGGATCTCCCCCACCGAAACCCCGATCGGAGCAGCTGCTCATCGCGCCAGCCAGGTTCTACATCCACAATCGGTAGCTCTCCCGAAGCTGTCAGAAAGACGCGTCATCACGATCGCCAACCAGAAGGGTGGCGTCGGAAAGACTACGACCGCGGTGAACCTCGCGTCGGCGCTTGCACTGCAAGGTCTGACGGTTCTCGTCGTCGATCTGGACCCTCAGGGCAACGCCAGCACCGCTCTCGGGGTGACTCATACCTCGGGCACACCGTCGAGCTACGAGGTCCTCATAGGCGAGGTCAAGGCCAAGGACGCTATCCAGCAGAGCCCGCACAGTCCGCGCCTCATGTGCATTCCTGCGACGATCGATCTCGCCGGCGCAGAGATCGAGCTCGTGTCGATGGTTGCCCGTGAAGGTCGGCTGAAGACCGCGCTGTCGGACTCGGCGCTCGATGGCTTGGATATCGACTTCGTGATGATCGATTGCCCACCGTCACTGGGCCTGCTGACGGTCAACGCGATGGTCGCAGCCAAGGAAGTTTTGATCCCGATCCAATGCGAGTACTACGCGCTCGAGGGTGTGGGCCAGCTTCTCCGAAACATTCAGCTCGTGCAGGCCCACCTGAATCCGGCGCTGCACGTGTCGACAGTGATCCTCACGATGTACGACGGTCGAACCAAATTGGCGGACCAAGTCGCAGACGAAGTCCGCAACCATTTTGGCGACGCTGTACTTCGGTCAGTAATCCCACGGAGCGTCAAGGTCTCCGAAGCGCCTGGGTACGGTATGACAGTTCTTGACTACGACCCAGGTTCACGTGGAGCCATGAGCTATTTAGATGCGGGACGAGAGCTTGCATCTCGTTCGGCGGGAACGACGAGGAGTGCACGAGCATGAGTCAAGCGCGTAAAGGTGGACTGGGTCGCGGCCTTGCTGCTCTCATCCCCACGGGCCCTGCCAACGGCGGACCTGGCCTCGGTAGTGCAGCTGCCGACGTCATCATCGGCGTCGAGAAGTCGAACACAGCGCTGAAGCTCGCCGGTGCGCCAGACAGGATCCCGGACTCGATCGACGAGTTCGAGGCCTCCCCCGCCGGTGCTGTGTATCGGGAGATCCCGCACGCGCAGATCAGCCCCAACCCCAAGCAGCCTCGGCAGGTCTTCGACGACGAGTCTCTGGCGGAGCTCGTTCACTCGATTCGCGAGTTCGGCCTCATGCAGCCGATCGTTGTTCGCCGCACCGGATTGCAAAGCTACCAACTCGTCATGGGTGAACGGCGTTGGCGAGCGAGCCAGGAAGCCGGACTCGAGACCATCCCGGCGATCGTTCGCGAAACAGCCGATGGTTCGATGCTGCGCGACGCACTCCTCGAGAACATCCATCGAGTGCAGCTGAATCCGCTGGAAGAAGCTGCGGCGTATCAGCAACTGCTCGAAGAGTTCGAAGTCACTCACGAGGAGTTGGCTGCTCGCATCGGTCGGTCACGCCCGGTGGTGACGAACATGATCAGACTGCTGAAGTTGCCGATTCCCGTACAGCGCCGGGTTGCAGCCGGCGTGCTCTCGGCGGGTCACGCACGCGCACTCCTCTCGCTGGATGCCGGCGCGGATGCGCAGGAAGTCCTCGCCGCACGAATCGTTGCCGAGGGACTTTCGGTCAGAGCTACCGAAGAGGCTGTCACGCTCGCCAACCGCGAAGAAGACAAGGCGCTGCCTCCCGCTCGTCGCAAGCCGATTCAAATGCCCGGACTTCAAGACTTGGCGGAGCGGCTGTCGAACTCCTTTGATACCAAGGTCACCGTGAGCCTTGGGCAGCGAAAAGGGAAGATCGTCGTAGAGTTCGGCTCGGTCGACGACCTCCAACGAATCGTCGGACTTATGGAGAAGCAAGACGCGAATCTATGATTGTGAGTGGGTATCCCACGGGTCAGGCTCGAAACGTCACAGTGACAGGGCGTTCTTTCGAGTCTGACCGTCGGCAAAGACACGGAGGCTGAGGCAAGCAGTGTCGACCAACGTCACCGCTCTGACTCTGGATGGTCTGGACAGACTGCCCTCGCACGCTCGGCGATGCGTGTTCTGGGAACTCGACCCCGCGGTCGCGGCAACCTCGCGAGAATTCACGGACCCAGTCTTCGAGAAGGAAGCCTGGCTTTCGACGGTCATGCTCGAGTGGGGATCATGCGGTCAAGTTGCAACCGTGGGCGGAACGCCTGCGGGCTGCGCGCTGTACTCCCCGCCGAGTGCTGTCCCGCGCGCCGGGCTGTTTCCAACGTCGCCCGTCAGCGCGGACGCGGTTCTCCTCACCACGTTGCGCCTCGAACGTGCCGCATTGCGTGATGACATAGCCGACGACGACGCGCTAGCGAACAACCTCGTGCAGGCGGTCGTCGCCGATCTTGTGCGACGCGGTGTGCGTGCGCTGGAGTCGTTCGGAATCCGGCAGGATGACAACGACGTTCCCGGCGACGTCACGATTGCAGCCGGCCGCCCCAGCGCTACAGCAGCGCTTGAGTGCTCCCCCGCTTCCTGCATGATCCCGGCGGATTTCCTCGAAGCGGTCGGCTTCGAAGTGGTTGCGCCACATTACCGATTCCCGCGCCTGCGGCTGGAACTCGACCGCGACCACGGCTGGAAGGCAGACGTCGAATACGCCCTCGAGCAATTGCTGCAAGCGGCATCGCTGTCGGTCGCCGACCTCGGAAGTCGGTCTAAGGTCGGGGCGATGTAGAACGGTCTGGGCGCTAGAACGACCGCGGCGAGAATCAGCCGCGGTCGGCGGACGCCAGTTCTTCGGCGAGCAACTCGGCGAATGTGTATGTACCCGTGGGCTGGTCGTCTTGCCCCAACAGATACAGGCGCTTCACCGCGATGAGAATTGCTTCGGCGATGACGTCGCGGTAACGGGGATTCGTCAGAGTGGCCGCATCGAGATCGCTTGTGAGATAACCGACGTCGATTTGCACGGTCGGCATCTTGGTGAGGCGCAACAGATCCCACGTGCGTCCATGAACTCTGCAGTCCTGCAACGAGGTTCGAGCGACGACCTCCCGCTGAATGAACCCCGAAAGTACCTGCCCGATCATCGACGTCGAGCCGTGCGAGTTGCCGAAGTGGAAGCTTGCAACACCGTTGGCGGAGGGGCTGTCACTCGTTGCGCAACGCAGCGAGATCATCAAGTCGGCGTCGAAAGTGTTCGCGGTCTCGGCACGTTCGACGTCGGTAGGGTTCGCATTGTGCGGCCGGGAGAGGAACGTCTCCATACCCGTTGCGGCCATGCGGCCTTCGAGTCGACTCCCGAGATCCCACAGAATCTCCGACTCGAACATGTCACCGAATTCGGTGGGCACCGTACGTCCCTTGTCATTTCCACCCAGGCCTGGGTCGATGACAATCCGCTTGCCCGTCAACTGCGGACCCGAGCGGTGGACCAACTCTTCTTCACTGATGCGGTGCGGGTTGCCGCCGGTGACGCGGGCACCGAGCAGCTCGAGCGAACGCAAAGTGTCCGGCCCGCAGATTCCGTCTGATGCGAGCCCGATTTCACGCTGAAAAGAACTCAACGCTTCATGGGTCTGAAGACCGAAGTATCCGTCGACGCGATCGACGTAGAACCCGAGGTCCTGCAGTCGACGTTGCAGCGTCGCGACATCGTCGCCGTAAAGCGACGCAGACAACTGATAGAACATCGTCCGGGCGCCGAGGGTATACGACGCTTCCTTCAGTGCCTGATAGGTTGCGGGCCCGACGATCCCATCGACCAAGAGTCCTCGTTGCTGCTGGAAGGCTCGTACTGCGCTGTCGACCGAATTGTCGAACGCGGCGTCCCTGGCGACCCAGAAGCCGGAGTCGTCCCCCGCTGAATCTGGGGTCGGAGCATCTTCCTGCAAGTAGCCGAGACGCGCCAGCGCGTCGCGAACTTCGGCGACAGCTGGTCCATGATCACCGGAACGGAGTCGGTGCATTCGTTGGAGCCTTCCTTTACCAGCCTCATGCGCGCACTGATCATTTCAACAATCGAGAACGGCACGAACACGTCGAACGATTGTCGCAGAACATTACCGTCCGCGGGCAGCTGCATACCAAATCGCAACCGCCCGCGCTCGGGATCAGATGTGGTCGGAAAGTTCCCGCAGCAGCGCGGCTTTACCCTTGGCGCCGACGATCTGTTTGGCCGGCTTGCCGCCCTTGAAAAGGATCAGTGTCGGGATGGACATGACCTGGTAATCGCGCTGCGTGCCTGGGTTGGCGTCGATATCCAGCTTCGCGATCGTGAGCTTGTCGCCGTGCTCCTTCGCGATCTCCTCGAGAACAGGAGCGACCATTCGGCACGGCCCGCACCAGGTTGCCCAGAAATCGACGAGAACCGGCTTTTCGCTGGTGAGGACGTCATCTGCGAACGAGGCGTCGGTGACGGTGATGGTGTTGGACACGGTATCTCCTGGTTGTGTTGCGAAGGTCAGCTGTTGACTGCGACGGAATGCCGCGTGCCGGCAATCGTGTTCGCCGAAATGTCGCCACGCTCGGAAAGCCAGCGCTCGGCGTCGATAGCGGCGGAACATCCGGTTCCGGCGGCAGTGATCGCCTGACGGTAGGTGTGATCGACGAGATCACCGGCCGCGAACACGCCGTCCACCGCCGTCGCTGTGGTGGGCGACTTCACTGCCACATAGCCGGCGCCATCCAATTCCACCTGGCCCTTGACGAGTTCGCTGCGTGGGTCGTGGCCGACCGCGACGAACATGCCTGTCACATCGAGCTGGCTCTCCTCGCCGGTGACCGTGTCACGCAGCACGACACCGGTGACACTGTTCTCGCCGACGACACGAACGACCTGAGAGTTGAGGACGAACCGAATCTTCTCGTTCGCCTTGGCGCGCTCGAGCATGATGCGCGAGGCACGGAACTCTTCGCGGCGGTGCACGATCGTCACGGACCGAGCGAACTTGGTCAGGAAGGTCGCTTCTTCCATCGCGGAGTCGCCGCCGCCGACGACAACGATGTCTTGTTCCTTGAAGAAGAAGCCATCACAGGTTGCGCACGCGCTGACGCCGCGCCCCAGGAGGTCCTGCTCGCCCGGTACGTCGAGGTAGCGTGCGGCTGCACCCATCGCAAGGATGATCGCGTGGGCTTCGAAGGTTTCGCCGTTGACGACCACGCGCTTGATGTCCCCGGACAGATCGATCTCTTCGACGTCCTCGGTGCGGATGTCGGCGCCGAACCGCTTGGCCTGCTCGCGCATCTCTTCCATGAGGTCGGGCCCCATGATTCCGTTACGGAAACCGGGGAAGTTCTCGACCTCTGTGGTCGTCATCAAAGCTCCGCCGAACTGCGTGCCCTCGAACAAGAGCGGCTCGAGTTCTGCGCGGGCGGCGTACACGGCGGCCGTATATCCCGCGGGACCGGAGCCGACGATGATCAGATCACGAACGGCTGTGTTATCGGCTGGAGACTGCGCGAGCGTCATTTGACCTTCCGGAGGGCTACTGGTTCTGGATCGTTCGGTTCAACACAAGGGTAGGGTCCCTTGTTCCCGACCCGCGCGTCCACCCACCTGACCTTCGCCGATTCCGAGCATGCTGCTCAGCCGATCGATCGGGTGGCGAGCACCTGTGGGTCGGATTCGTCGCACCCGGTGCCGACGACGAGCGCGAGCACGTGCGCGGGGGGTTCTGCTGCGGTCAGCAGTAGGACAGCGTCCTGGTCACGAAATCTGACTGGCGCAGAACCCAGAACCGGCGCGGTCGGACTGAGTCCGTTGGCCGCGAAACAGCTGCGTAGGACGGCAGGGTCCGCCAGTGCGCCGGGCCGTTCGTCGCGGCCTTGAACGGACAACAACATCGCGATGGGTAGTTCGCTCGGCAATTCCAAAACCGCTGACGACTCAGGGGCAGCGGATGGCTGCGACTCGGCTGGGCGATTCAGCGTGACGGCGGTGAACACGATCGCAATCGCCGCGGCGACCGAGGCTGCGGCCGCAGTTGTGACGATCCAGCGCCGGCGACGCGATGACGTGATCGGAACGACATTCGACGGCGCCGAGAGAGCCTGATCGATACGCGCCGCGACGTCGGGCGGGATGGGGATCCCGATCGACGAATCCTGGCCGAGGGCGCCGAGGACAGTGGTTGCCTGATCGAGCGAATCGAGAATTCGCACCGCGTCGGCGTCTTGCAGCACCACCGGCCACAGCTGGTCGGCGACCTCGGGCGGCAGGTTGTCTGCATGGAGGTCCGCCAGCAGCTCGACCGAGAAGGGTGGTCCGGGCACTGTGTATCTAGTACCCATCACACCTCGCTCTCGCCGGAAGTCTTCGTGCCTGTTACTAGAGTTTGACGCGCGCTGGTCAGAGCCGGTTCCCTCGATCCCTGAGGAATTCGAGCTTGGCCGCCATTTTGGCGCGGCCCCGCGCACAGCGACTCTTGATTGTCCCCTCCGCAACGCCGAGTGCAGCTGCGGCTTGCGCAACGGACAGTCCTTCGACGTCCACCGCGACCAGGGCTGCGCGCTGGTCCGGGGGCAGCGTCGAGAGTGCCTCCTCGACGACGAGGGACATCTCGAACTCGGAGTACCGATCGCGGTCATCGCGGGGATCGTCGCTTTCGTCGAGGTCCAGCGAGACGGTCGGGCGGACCTTGTTGCGCCGGATCCGGTCGAGGCAAGCGTTGACGACGATGGAGTGCAACCAGCTACGGACCGCTGCGTCGGCACGGAACGAGCCGGCATTGCGATGAGCCGACAGTAGGGCCTCTTGCAAGGAGTCGGCTGCGTCCTCGCGCGTGTACGAGGTCCGTAACGCAACAGCCCACAGGTGGTCGTAATGCCGGCGCAGCAATTCGGCAAACGCCGTCGGGCTTCCCTCGACGTGAGCTGCCAGTAGATCGGCATCAGAAAGCATGGTTCCGCCGACCCCCCTCAACTGATCCGCAGCTTTGATCCGAGATTGTTTTCGACGAGCGATGAAAGGTGCCTTTGTTGGTATGCCCCCCAGCGGCATACCAACAACCCGTTGTCACCCGGAGCGATCTGCAATGACCGCGGCGGCAGCGTCCCAAGCTGCAAGAGTTGCGAGCTGAGCCTACACGGAACCAAAATCAGGTGGCAAACTGTCAGCTACTTTTAGCAGGAGTAACGAAGCGTCGCGACCCGGGATCAGGGCGCTGCCTGGATACCGAGGTCCGCAATGACCGCCTCGTACTGGTTCGTCCGATTCTTGCCCAGTCCCGAGATCCAGACGAGGACGTAACGAGTCTTCGTGTCACTGTTGATGGGAATCTCGGTGACTCCGGGCTGTAACTCTGCAGTCGCGATTTCCTCGGTGTCCGCGTAAGTGGGCGTCGGGTCGTCGGTGTACCTGATCTCGACCTTGACGCCCGAAGACGGTGAGTTGATCCATACCTGCTCGAGCTTCACAGCGTCCGGCAGTGTCGCGATGAGTCCGATGCCGTCCTTGGTGCCATTCGGGAAGTTCTGCGTGTATTCCGAAGTGCGCCATACAGTATCGGCCTTGCGGTCGTTGACGTTGCGTGCCTGTGTCGGGTTGTCGGGGGTCCCCTCGGGCGAGAACTCGGCGACAGACGTGATCTCGACCGGTACCCCCGGAGCGGGCGCAGGAGTGCCCGCGGCCGGAGCTGCGGACGTCGACGGTTCGCCGCCGAGGCCGGCAATCTGATCTGCGAGCGAATCGTCACTCGTCGGTCCGGCGACACAACTGGCGAGGAACCAGCCCATCGTGGCAAGCAGAACGATCATCAACCCGCCGAGTCCGGCGATCATCAGCATGGTCCGCTGCGACCGAGCCTTTTGCGCCTCGACCTCCTCGGGATCAGCGAGCGCGTGACCGGTGGCACCCGGCGCACGCTGGCCGAGTCGCAAAGCGGGCATGAGATCCGTCTTCACATCCACGACAGTCGCCTGATCGAGGACATGCTGGACGGTAGCGGCGGTCCGCACACCACGGTTGGTTTCCAGTGCGCGGACGGCGACTGCCGAGATCTCGAACGGAACCTCGGGGCGAAGCTCGCGCGGTTCGATGGGCGCACCGTCGGGTCCATGCTCGGCGAGCGGCAGACCGCCCACGGTCGGCGCGCTGATCGCAGTACCGGTTACGCCACCCGGCGCTTTGCCGAGCGGCCACTTCGCGGTAATGAGGGCGTACAACATCGCGCCCAGTCCACGAACGTCCGATTGCGCGTCGGCATCGGCAAGCGTGCCCGGGAACGCAAGAACCGCGTCACCGGCAACGCTGATCCGAATTCGATCAGGATGATCGATCGAGAGCGCTCCGCCGCCGCGGTGGGTCAGTTCGGCTGCCGAGGCGAGTGCGCGGATCGCACGTGCCGCGCCCACGGGCGAGGGCGTCGTTTTCGCCATCTCCTGCAGCGACCGTCCAGCGGTCCATTCGGCGACGACGATGCCACCGGAACTGCCGCGGACGACGTCGAGAACTCTGGCCAGGCCCGGCGAATTGACGCGGCCGAGCCGGAGCGTGCGGGAGAGAATTGCCTGCGGACCGTCCGGGCCGGTGTCGTCCGGTCGCGCGGTCTGTTCCGCGTCGACGAACGTCAAGGCAACTTCACGGTCGAGCTTGGTGTCGCGGGCCTGCCAGAACGTCAGGCCGCGGGCACCGCCGTGCGGCTGGAGCAAGCGGTACCTACCGCCGGCGACGGACGCGCCCGGAATCAACTTCGGCCCACGCGGCTGACGCGCCTGGCCGTCGCTCTGCGGTGCCGGAATCGGCTTCGCGGTGACCGGAGTCTGCCGCGTCGCGTCCTGATCCTCGGGCTTCGGAGCAACGGGCGGACGACCCGTTGCGGCTGCCGGTGGGCGCGGCGCGGGTGGGCGTGCGCCTGTACTCACGGGCGCCGTCGGCCCATTTCCAGGGCCTGCGTCCGGCTTTTCGGCGCTTGTGTCTGTTCTCACAGTGTCGGTCGACACACCGCCCGTCGATTGTCCCGTTCGGGTGGGTTCCGAGGCATCCGCGGCGTAACCGCCGGCCGGTGCGCCAGCGATCGAGTCGTCGCTCATCCTCACTCCTTCACGAGTATGTCCCCATGACTGTCCCCCATAGGGTTTCGCACCCGCCCTTTGTCGAACAGGGTACGGGAACTCACCTAGGCCAGTGATATCTACTGCGTTCGCCCTGATCACGGGAATAACCATGGTCTGGGCATCCATGAATGGATCATGGGCCGGTTCGGGCGCGACATCGTCGTTTCCACCGCCGAGCCGGCGCCGCAATGCCACAGTTATCGCGACGATCTCCTCGACCTTCGCGACCCGGAGAATTGTAAACGTCGTCACCGCCATGAGCATCCCGCCGATCGCGACGCGAATCCCCGAACCCGGACCGCCGAACCGCGCGGACAGGTTGTCGAGGTGCAATCCCCAATCTGCGAGTTTCATGACACCGGCGCCCGCCAACGAAGCGACGAGCACCAGCCAGACCGTCTTCGCGACGCTGCGCATTTCGAGGTGACCCAGTTGGCGACGCAGGAGAAGGCCCCCGATCACGGCACCGGTGAAGAAGCCGAGCCCGTTGGCGACACCGAGATAGCTGACGACCTGCTCGTCGCTGTCGGCGACGACAGGAGCGAGCGCTGACAGCGCGATCTTCACCGCCGTGATCCCCAAGATGATCCAGGTCGGAGTCCAGGCCTGTTCGCGGGCGTAGAAGACACGGAGGTGGATCAAGACCATTGCGTACGGAATCAATGTGAACGCCGACCAACTGACCGCGTGACCGAGCCGAGCGGCATCGCCCTCGCCGAAGTTGCCGTAGCCGTAGAGCGCGTGGCCGACCTCCGGACCCGCGAACGTCAGCAGGGTGATGACCGGAATCAGCGCGATCATTGTCAACCGCGTAGCTATCGCAAGATCGTCGACGACCGCGGGGGTATCGTTCGCGGCCGCGTTCCGGCTCAGACGCGGCATGATCGCGGTCAGCACAGTAACGCCGAGGACACCGTAAGGCAGCTGCAACAGCAGCCACGCGTTGTTGTAGATCGCAGGTCCCGCTTTGTCCGCGTGCGACGAGATGCGGGTCGCGAAGATGAAGCCGGATTGGCTGATCAGGACGTACACGATGATCGCGAGTGCCATGCCGCCGAACTGCTTCAGGCGGGCGTCGATTCCGAACAGCGGTCGCAGATCGATGTGCTGACGCCTGATTGCCGGCACCAGACTCAGCGCTTGAACGATCACGCCGAGCGTCACACCGCCACCGAGCACCAGCAGTTTCGGGTCGCTCATCCGGACCGGGTTGAGGTCGTTGTCGCCCGGAACGAGCAGATAGATGCCGAGGACCGAAATGACGACGATGTTGTTGAGGACGGGTGCCCACGCGCCCGGTTTGAAGTCCTGACGGGTGTTGAGAATCGCTGTGAGCAGCGCGGTCATGCCGTAGAACAGGATCGCGGGCAGTAACAGGAACGACAACGCGGTGGTCAGCTCGGTGTCGACCTGACCGTCGTCGGAAAGAAAGACGTGGGTCGTCAGCAGTGGTGCCGCGGCGGTTGCGAGCAGTGCCGCCGCACCGAGTAACAGGACGGCGGAAGTGACGAGTCGACGGGTGAACCCTGCGCCACCGTCGAGGTCGTCCTTCTCCGCCCTGACCAGGACCGGAACCACGATTGCCGTGAGCACCGCACCGAGCACGAGCTCGGAGATCATGTTCGGTATCTGGCTTGCGACGGTGAACGAACTCGCTACCGCGCCACCGAGGACCGTCAGCAAGAGCATCTGCTTCAAGAACCCGGTAATGCGACTGATCAGCGTCGCGATCGCGATCGAACCGGTCGATGCGAGCAGCGAGCGGTTCGACGAGTCGGGGGGCTTCTTTTCGGCGGCGGGTTCGTGGCGAACCGGCGGTGCCTTCGGCAGCGGTGGTTGCTGGGATTGCGGTTGTCGAAACTGCTCGGGAGGGGGTTGCCGAGGTGGGAACTGTGGGGGTGGCGGCGGTCGGAACTGAGGTTGCGGCGGGGGCCCCTGCGGTCGTTGCGGGGGTGGCTGGCGACGCTGCGGTGCAGGGGCCGGGCGACCCGGCGGTATCCGCACGGGTTGTGCGCGCGGTGGCGCGGGAACCAGAGGCGGCGGCAGAACGGGTGCAGAGCGGCGGACCGGTCGACCCGGCGCGCGCTCCCAGGGCGCGGACCTGACCGCGCGCGGCTCGTCAGCGGCGTTACCTCCGCCGTAGCCGCTACCCGTCATATGCGTTCATGCCCTTCGTCCGCCGGATCTGGTTGGCCCCGGAACCGATGCAGCAAACGCCGCCCGGCAAGCAGGAGCAGCAACCCACCCGCGCATCCGGTAATTATTGCCAACGCTTGCCCATATGCGTTCGATCGAACCGAAACTGTTGTCGGTTCGCCCAATTCGTGACCGCTCGGTGTGGTCAATGCAACATCGACGAAGAGGTTGCGGGTGTCGCTCACTTCGGCCGGTACCCGCAAAGCGCGACTGCCACGCGCGGGTAGTTGCTGTTCGCCGATGTCGGTGATCTTCATGACCGGCGGCGCGTCGATGCGCAACCGGACGTTTATGCCGATCGGTAGATCGTTTCGCGCGACCAACACTAGTGGGCTCTGTTCGCTGGCAAGGGTGTAACCGCCGCCCGGAGAGATGATCGTCACGGCGTCGAACATGGCGTCGACTGCGCTGACGGACTCGCTGATGCGCTCCCGGGCGGCCTCCTCAGCTGCGGATTTGGTGTCGTCCCTGCGTCCTGCGAGCGACATCGCGCGGAGCAGGTCCTCGCGAAGGGGCGCACCGAACAGGCGCGGCGTCAGTGGCGTCTGCGGATCTTCGACGAGCGAGCTCAGCAACGCCCCGACTCGCGGAGCCTGAGTCCGTGCGGCGTCGCGCAAGTCGTCGGGTATTGCGTCGTCCACCGCCTGCTGGGTGTAGACGAGGTCGACCGGTTGCGGGTCGGGAGGTCGGGCGATGAGGTCGGCGAGCTTGCGCGGCACAGCCAGTCCAGACCTCAGCAACGTGGACACCTCGGAGAGGATCGCGCCGGCTTCGTCACGGTTCGCGCCGAATTCCTGAGGTGGCGCAAGCAGCATGGAGCGGGGCCGGTCGTTCGGCGGTGAGATCGCGGGCCACGTGATTGCGCCGAGAGCGTCCTGCAGGCGCGCCGTCGGTGAATCGTCCAGCAGTTCGTAGCGGCTCTTGGACGGCGTGAACGACGGCGTCTGCGGCGCGGGACCCACGGCGGCGAGCGCGGTCGCGGCTTGGACGTCGAAGGTCGCGGCGTGCAGAAGCTCGTCACCTTGATCGCCGGGCTTCGGTTCGGTCGGTGCGGTGGAGTTGATGCGTACGAGATCCGGTACCGGTTCGGCAGCGTCGACCGCGTTGCGCGCAAGGAGCAGCGTGTCGGTACCTAGGTCATGCAGAAACGCGCCGGTGTCGTCGTCGATCGAACCGGAGTCGGGCCAGGTCACGCCACGCATCGAGGTCGTCGAAAGCAGATTGTCGACCACGTCGGAAGGCGCGACGACGGCGCTCGTGCTGAGGTCTTTGTTGTCGACGGCGCGTACCGCGGGCAGGTCCACCTGCGCGAACGGCAGCGCGATCGTGCACATCTCGGACGCAAGCCCCCGGACCCGCTCGAGCCACTCCGCGGCGGCCGTCGCTCCGGTGCCCTCGTGGGTGTCGCTGTTGGCGTCGTTCGCGTCGTCGCGGACGAGGTAGCCACGAGTCATGTTCGAGACGGTGACGAGCAGGTCGGGGTCGATCGCGATGCACGTGCTGTCTGCGAGTTCTTTTTCCCGGTCCACGTCAGGTTCGACGGCGAACTCGAGAGCGCTCACCAGGGAATCGAGCCTGCCACCTTTGGCCAGTGAGGTCGCGAGGTCGTCGTCGACGAGGATTACCGACTCGTCGAGCGAACCGGGGCGGCCCGCGACGAGGCGTGGCCGGTCGGCGAGTGGCCAGAGCAGGGTCGTGGCTACCGGATTTGCGGTCGACGGCGGAATCGGCCGCGCTTCGGGACTGGCCGGATCCGGCGCGGTCGGGTCCGCTGGCAAGCCGAGAACGGGAAGGAGGAAGCGCGCGTCGTCGAGGCGGGCGTCGTCGCCGAATTCGGGCGCGCCGTTGACGTTGAGCAGCATCGGGTAGACGCCCGGCGCGGTGATCTCGAGGTCGGGTTTGTCCGGCGCAGCAACGGCCGCCCGCATCGGCATTTCGAGGGAGAACCTCTGGTGCTCACCTGCGGGGAGTCGCTCGGAGACCGTGACGAACTCGCCGACCACATCGAAGTTGTGCTGATCGAGAGTCAACGACGTGCGCAACTCCGCCGCGGTCGCGACCGCGGGTGCCCGCTGCATCCGGACGCTCACATCCGTCACCGGCCGATCGCCGACGTTGGTCACCGTCGCGGTCACAGTCACGGTGGGATCGCTGGTGGTGGTGACAGAACTCGGCGTCACCGCGTCGATGGTCAGGTCGAGGAATTCGGGGGCGTCGGACGAGGGCGCCTCGATGAAGGGGGTCGCGACGGCCAGCGTCCCGGCCGGGCCCAGCCCGAGCGCGACGACGGCCAGTGCCGCACATGCGGTGCGAGTCCAGCGAAGGGTCATTCTTTGCCGGCGTGGGGAACGGGTGTGGATTGCGCGGGCTTCTGCACCGGAATGCCGCCGGGCGGCGTTTCCATGTCTTCGATGAGCTTTCCAGCGAGTTCGGCCAGTCGGCGCTCGTCCGCGTAGGCAAGCCGGCTTTCGAGTTCCGACAGCGGAACCCATGCGACTTCGGTCACTTCGATGTCCGCATCGGACAGTTCGCCGCCCAGCGAACGCAATAGATAGTGGTGAACAGTCTTGTGAATCCGGCGGCCCTCGGCCACGAACCAGTAATCGATGCTCCCCAGCGAGGCCATGACCGCGCCCCGGATTCCGGTCTCTTCCGCTACCTCACGCATGGCGGTTTGCTCGGCGGTTTCGCCCTGTTCGATGTGCCCTTTCGGCAGCGACCACAGCAGCCTGCCACGCCGGTCCGTACGGCCGATCAAGGCGGCGCACAACGATTCTCGTGGGCCATCGAGTCCATCGATGACCAAGCCGCCGGCGGAGGTTTCGCGGACCGTCTTCAGTCGCTGTTTTGCCGACTGCCCGACCGCACTCCGCCGCCGCGGCTGGCGGCGGCGATTGTTCGCGCGTTCGGCGGGAGACACCCGATCCATTCTAGCTATGTCATCGCCCTCGACCTCACACGACGCACTGAAGTGCGCCGGTAAGCTGCACAGTCGTGCCCGACCCCCGATCAGTAGTACCCGAGCCCGATAGCGAACGGCGTAACCGGCTTTTGGCGGCCGCGGCAATCACGTTGCGAGGTATGTCCGACGTTCTGACCCCGCTCGGCGAGCTGTTCGCGGCGAACGGTCACGAGCTGTACCTGGTCGGCGGCTCGGTGCGCGACGCAGTGCTGGGCAGGCTCGGCGAGGATCTTGACTTCACCACCGATGCCCGCCCAGAAGTGGTCCAGGAGCTGCTGCGCGGCTGGGCCGACGCATTGTGGGACACGGGCGGTTTGGCTTTCGGAACGGTCAGCGCGTCGAAGGGCAGCCACCAGGTCGAGATCACGACCTACCGGACGGACGCCTATGACCGCGTGTCCCGCAACCCGATCGTCGCGTACGGCGACACACTCGCGGGCGATTTGATCCGTCGCGACTTCACCGTCAACGCGATGGCCGTGCGGATCGGTGCGGACGGCGTGCAAGAGTTCGTGGACCCGCTCGACGGCATGAGCGCTTTGCTCGCGGGTGTGCTCGACACTCCGGCGCTGCCGCAGGATTCGTTCAACGACGATCCACTGCGCATGTTGCGCGCGGCGCGATTCGTGTCCCAGCTCGGGTTCTCGCTGGCACCGCGCGTATTGGAAGCGATCGTCGAGATGGCCGAACAGATCGATCGCATCACGGTCGAGCGGGTCAGGACCGAGCTGGACAAGTTGCTTCTGGGCGCACATCCGACCGACGGAATCGACATCATGTGCGAAACGGGTCTGGCTGCACGGGTGCTGCCGGAAGTACCGGCCATGAAGCTCGAGATCGATGAGCACCACCAGCACAAAGACGTTTATCAGCATTCGCTGACGGTCCTGCAGCAAGCGGTCGACCTCGAGGATGGTGACCCCGATCTTGTCTTGCGCTGGGCCGCGCTACTGCACGACATCGGTAAACCCGATACGCGCCGGCTCGAGGACGGCGGCGGCGTGAGCTTCCACCACCACGAAGTCGTCGGAGCGAAGATGGTGCGGCGCCGTATGCGTGCGCTGAAGTATCCGAAGCATCTGATGGAAGACGTTGCGCAGCTGGTGTTTCTGCATTTGCGCTTCCATGGCTATGGCAAGGGTCAGTGGACCGACTCGGCGGTGCGCCGATACGTCACGGATGCCGGCGATTTGCTGCCCAGGCTGCACAAGCTGGTCCGTGCCGATTGCACGACACGCAACAAGCGCCGTGCGGCGGCGCTGCAAGCGACGTACGACGACCTCGAGGCCCGGATCTCCCGGTTGCAGGAGGCGGAGGACCTCGCACGGGTCCGCCCGGATCTCGACGGCAACGCAATTATGAAACTGCTCGACATTCCGGCGGGTCCGCTCGTCGGCGAAGCGTGGCGGTTCTTGAAGGAACTGCGCCTCGATCGCGGACCGTTGGACCGCGACGAGGCCGAGGCCGCGCTCGTCCAGTGGTGGCAAGACCGCCCGCGTGGCGGCTGACACGGGAGACCGTTCGGCACCGATACTGGATCAGTGGAGTCCCCCGAACCTGGTTCGAGCACCCGTTCCGGTCCCCCGCCGCGACCGCCGATCGCGGTGCGGCCGCTGAACGTCGCCGGTTCGGAGACACGGCCGGTCTTGCTGCTGGTGTCCGCGGTGTTGTGGTTGCTGTCCGGACTACTCGCGATCCCAACCGCGATCTATGCGGCGGGACGATTCGAGGAGAACTCGGTCGCGTTGTTCGAAGACATGGCGAAGGACATCGATCCGCAGGACCTGGAGAATGCGCGTGCGATCACCGATGCGTTACCGAAGGGTGTGACTGCGGTCGTTCTGATGCTGGTCGTGTTTCAGCTCGGCTTGGTCGCGGTGCTGATCGTGCGGCACAGTCGCGCGGCTCGCGGGTTGCTCGCAGGTCTCGCGGTTGTCGAAATCCTCGTTCTCGCGGCGTGGTACTACGTGACGTTCACCGACAACGACGCAGCCCACGAAGCGATCCTCGCCCTTCAGGCGGTCCTGCTTGTCGCGGGTGCCGCGTCGATGTTCGGCGATCGCCAGACGCGCTGGTTGACGGCGGATTCAGCTACCAGAAAATAAGGGCTGTGCCGGCGAGGATCGCGCCGCGGATCTGACCGAGATCGACCGCTCCGCGGACGTCCGGAACGTCGATCTTGAACTTGATCTTCGACCCGTCCCGGACCGCGCGAACGATCCGGGCGTCGTTGGGAAGATGCGCGAGCTGAATATGTCGCTTGGGGATCATGTTCCCCGGCATCGGCAGGCCGAACCAGCGCGCGCTCTGGACCTCGATCCGGACGAGATCGTCGCGGACGGACGCATCGACCACGGCGACGAAGCGTCGATCCCGGTTGGTTGCTTTGATCAAACCGTTGCGTTGCGCCTCGAGTTCCCAGTCGAGACCGCGCGTATTCAGCCATGCGACGACCGCGGACACACTGACGACGCCCTCGAGGTCGAGCTGCTCGGCGTCGATGCGCGTCGGGACGCCCGGGACCAGCCGTATGCCGTTCGCGACGACGCGAATTTCTTCGATCGGATAGTTGTCCCAATCGACGTCGGTCAGTTCGATTTCCGCCTCGAACAGCGCACCCCGTCTGCGGACGGCGAGAAGTCGCAGGATGCCCTCGACCCGCCTGCCGTGCACGGTTATGTCGATTTCCTGCCCGAGGAATCGGCTGAGGATGCCGTCGGTGAGCATCGTCATGATCACGTCGGGCAGCAAGGCGGTGACGGTTCCCGCGCCGAGCGTCGCTACCGGATCGACCCATGAAGACGTGACGGCGACCCACTGGTCCAACCATGACTTGCCGACCTCGGCGGCACGAAAAGGTGACCAGGACTTCGGATCGAAATACGAGGTCATGATTCGACGACAATACGTGCCAGAGGTTAACCCCGCCGCGTGTCGGAGCTGCGATCTCTGTGACAGTCCTGTGACCTGCGGTGGAGCGTGAATTTACGTGGTACCCGGATTAACGCACGGCCGATCCTCGACCTTGGAACCGAACGACGCCCGCGTGCGTCCAAGAAGCTATGGGCGGAATCGAGTACTCGTTCGGTACTGGACCCGACGACCCGACGTCGTGGTCGTCGGCGCCGGATCGGGATCTCGGTGAACTCGGCGCACCGGACGCGGTCGCGCTGGATTTCGACGGTGACGGTCTGATCGACGACGCGATGTGGGATTCGGACCACGACCTCGTTGCCGACACAGCGGCTTTGGATCTTGACGACGACGGCGAGGTCGACGTGTTCTACGCCGATCCGACGGGAACCGGAATCTGGAACGACGCGGTACTTCGGCCGACGTCCGTCGCCGAGCCCGCGGCAGGCATCGAATGGCGAGACAGCTCCGGACATCGGCACCTCATCGCAGCGGAGGAAGCTGCGACTGCTCTGGTCGACTACGACGGTGACGGTTCGGCGACGGATGCCGTCGTCGATACCGATCACGACCTCCGGGCGGACGGAATTCTGCTGGGGTCGACGGGCGATTCGGGAAAGCGGTTCGATTCGCTGGTGGTGACCGGTCAACCCGACATCGCACTCGTCGATACAGACGGCGACGGGATTCTCGATGCCGTCTTGGACGCGGACCAGTCCTGATCAGCTCGGAGTTCTGCGCCGGTTGAAAGCGATAGCGACCAATCCGAGCACGTACACACCGGCGAACGCTACAACCACCACATGCGATCGCCCGTCCGGTGGGACGCTGGCCGCGGTAACGACGAGTGCGAGCACGAACGAAATGTTGAAAACGGTGTCCTGTAGTGCAAACACCTGGCCGCGGCGGGAGTCGTCGATGTCGATCTGCATCGCTGCGTCGCCGGTGAGCTTGATGGTTTGGCCCGCAAGACCGAGCAGGAACGCGCCGACCAGGAGTAGCTGGTGCGACAGCGTCGCGATCAGCCCGATCTGAACGAAGAACGCGGACGTCACCGCCACGGTGATCGTCCGCGACCGGCCGAGGCGTGGAATGAGGAACGGCGCCACGATCGCGGCCATGAGCATCCCGGTCGCTGTAGCTGCGATTGCCACGCCGAAGCCGACGAGGCCGCCGGGCATAGCGTCGCCTTGATTCGGTTCACGCAGGATCAGCACCATGACGAGGGTGTTGGCACCGAAGACGATTCGATGCGCACCGATTCCGATCATCGCGGTGGTGACGCCGGGTGCTCGCCATACGGCGAGCGCACCGGTCCGCAGTCCGGACGCGACCGCGCGGACTACCGCTCCTGTGGTCGGTGCGGTTTCGGGTGTGGCCGGTCCGAGTCGGCGGGGCGCGAATCGAATCGCGGCGGCCGCACCGATGATCGATCCGCATGCGCTCCCGAATACCGCGACCGCGGAACCTACGTCGCCTTCACCGATCAGCGCGATCGCAGCGACTCCCGTTGCCGCACCGAGTCCCGCGAATCCCGAGGCGACCGTTGCGAGTACCGAGTTCATCGGAACGAGCCACGACGGTCGAACCACCAGGGGAAGTGCCGCTGAGACACCGGCGAGCACGAACCTGCTGACGCCGACGACAGCCAGTGCCAAAAGCAACAGGGTTCCTTCGCCGATCCCGAACAGAAGGGCCGTCGCCGTGCTGGCAATGAGGATTGCCCGCAGGACATTTGCATACATCAGGACGAGCCGGCGATCCCAGCGGTCGAGTAGTGCGCCGGCGAAGGGGCCGAGTATCGAGTACGGCAGAAGCAGCACGATGAAGCCGGCCGCGACGGCGAACGGGTCGGTTTCGCGCTCTGGATTGAAAAGGATCGCCCCGCTGAGGGCGGCCTGGAACATGCCGTCGCCGAATTGACCAGTGAGCCGCAGCACGGCGAGACGGCGCAGGTCCGGGGTTTCTTTGATGAGGGCACCGAGCCGCCCGAAGTTGTGTCCGGACTCGGTTTCGACCACGGCTGTCGACCTTAGTCGAGGTACGGGCGCCACTCAGGTTTGCGGTGTAACGTTGTAATCATCATTACAAACGAATAGGAGTTGCCATGAAACATTCACCTCGAGGACATGGATTCGGCCGTCCCGGCGGCTGGCAGCAGGCCGATGCGCCTGCAGCGGACGACGCGCCGGACTGGTTTGCGGGCCGACTCCCGGCCGACTGGTTCACAGGTCCGGCGTCGGTGGAGGTCGACCGTGAGGAGATCGTCGTGGTTGGCGACCTTCCGCTACCCGACTCCGATTCGGATGCGACGAAGGACGGCGTGGTCGCCCGCTTCCGTGAAACGACGCGCTCGGCTCGTATGCAAATAGCGGACGAGGCCGAGGCCAGGTATGGCCGCAAAGTCGCATGGGGCGTGACCGTCGACGGTAAGAAGACGCTCTTCACCCACATGGCTGTGCCGGTCATGACGAGGCTGCGGCAGCCGGAGCGCAAAGTGCTCGACACGCTGGTAGATGCAGGTGTCGCGCGGTCGCGGTCGGATGCGCTCGCCTGGACCGTCAAGCTCGCCGGGCAGCACGCGGAGGCCTGGCTGGCCGAACTCCGCGATGCGATGAAGAAGGTCGACGATCTGCGTACCGAGGGTCCCGAGCTCTGAGAATTAATTCGCTTGCCCGACGCAAAGGTGCGGCCTAAGTTAGGTCTACGCCCCTGTGCGCGGCTAGCGAGTCCTTAGGTTCTCCACCCGCAGACTCTCCACCCGCGCACGGCCAATGATCGGAGTCGGAGTCGTGCTCTTCCAGAAGTGATACCGCAGGCAGGCGCTACGGCGCGTTCCTTTGAGTACCCCTTTGGAGGACCCATGACTTCCGTGTCCATTTCCGACCTCACCTTTTCCTGGCCCGACGGCGACCCTGCGTTCGCAGGGCTCGATGCGGTGTTCCCCGCCGGCCACACCGGCCTGATCGGCAGCAACGGCGCGGGCAAATCGACGCTGTTGCGACTCATAGCCGGCGACCTCGTCCCGGAACGCGGGTCGGTGACCGTTGCCGGCTCGATCGGGTACCTGCGCCAGACCGTCGCGCTGGACACCGAACGCAAGATCGACGAGGTGCTCGGCATCGACGGGATCAGGCGGGCGCTCGAGCGTATCGAAGCAGGCTCCGCCGACGTCGACGATTTCGACGTCGTCGGACAGCGGTGGGACATCGACGAGCGCGCACTTGCGGTACTCGGCAGGCTCGGGCTCGGTCACATTGCTGCTCGGCCGGAGCAGTTGGCTCGCACGATCGGGACATTGTCCGGTGGTGAGGCCGTTCTGTTGTCGCTGTGCGCGGTGCTGCTCGAGGAGCCGGACGTGCTGCTCCTCGACGAACCCACCAACAATCTCGACCTCGCCGCGCGGCATCGGTTGTACGACGCCGTCGCTGCGTTCGGTGGCGTGGTGATCGTCGTCAGCCATGATCGGGAATTGCTCGATCGGGCAACGTCGATCGCGGAGTTGCGAGACGGCGCGATCCGCATGTTCGGCGGCAACTTCGGCGAATACCAGCGAATCATCGAGGCAGAGCAGGAGGCAGCGCGCGCTTCGGTGCGCGATGCGCGCGGCGACGTGCGGCGGCAATCGCGTGAGCTGGTCGAAGCGCGGATCAAACTGGACCGGCGCAAGCGCTTCGCGAAGAAGGCAGAAGACGAGAAGCGTGTGCCCAAGATCATCAGTGGGCTGCGCAAGATGGCGGCGCAGGAATCGGCCGGCAAGTTGCGCAACAACCATCTCGACAAACTCGCCGGTGCCGAGGCTCAGCTGACGGAAGCCCAGAAGGCCATCCGCGACGATCGCGAGATTCGAGTGGATATGCCTGGGACACAGCTGTATCCGGGCAACGCGGTCATCGAACTGAGCGAACGCGCGCTGCGCAACGGACCGACCGTGTCACTGACGATCACGGGACCCGAGCGAATTGCTCTGATCGGCAGGAACGGCATCGGCAAGACGACGTTGCTGACCGAGATTGCCGACGCCGGACCGAAGGTGCCGTGGCGAATGCTGCCGCAGCGACTGAACATCTTCGACGATGCAGGCAGCGTCGTCGAGAACGTCGCGGCGCAGGCACCGCACGCATCCACGGAACAGATACGCGCACAGCTTGCGCGGTTCCTGTTCCGGGGAAGCGATGCGGACAAGCCTGCAGGTGCCCTATCCGGTGGTGAGCAACTGCGTGCGGCGCTGGCGATGCTGCTGCTCGGCGAGCCCGCGCCGCAGTTGCTACTTCTCGACGAACCAACGAACAATCTCGATCTGCCGAGCCTCGCGCACCTCACCCAGGCCTTGAACGACTACCGCGGCGCGTTGGTCGTCGCAAGCCATGACCTGGCGTTTCTGCGCGAGATCGGCGTCACGAGATGGGTCGAGCTCACTGAGTCGGGGCTTGGTACTCCGCCGGATCGGACACCCATTGGACTAACTGGATGACCACGCCGTTGGGGTCGAGCATTTGGAAATAGCGCTCGCCCCACGGCTCGGTTTCGATCGGCGTCGCAATCTCGACACCTTCGCCCCGCAAGCGGTCGTATTCGGCGTCGATTGCGTCGACGACGAACGCGATGAGCAGCCCGTCACCGCCGTTTCCCGCATGGGTCGCGGGCTTGAACGAGCCGAGTCCGGTTCGCAGGAAGATCAAGTTGAACCCAGCGTCCGGGCGCGACAACGACACGAACCCGTCCGCCGCCATGTCCTCGATGAAGCCGAGATGTGTCTTCGCGAAGGCGGCCGACGCTTCCGGGTTCGCGACGTTGATCGAGATTGCGGACGACGAAATTTTCATGGGATTCCCAACTGTAGGAGCGCGGTCACGCCTTTAACGTACATCGTACGGTAATTGTTCCCGCTGGTACTGTTCCCCCATGCCTGAGAAGGGACCGATCCTCGTCCTCAACGGACCTAACCTCAACATGCTCGGCACGCGGCAGCCCGAGGTCTACGGCCGGGAGACCCTGAGCGACGTCGTCGAACTCTGTAAGGACGCGGCCGCTCGGCACGGCCGCGAAATCGAGTCGTTCCAGTCGAACTCCGAGGGCGCGCTCATCGACCGGATTCACCAGGCCCGCGGCGCCGTATCCGCGATCGTCATCAACCCTGGTGGCCTTACCCATACGTCGGTAGCGCTACGCGACGCGCTGGTGATCCCCGAGGTGCCGATCATCGAGGTCCACATCTCCAACGTCCACGCGCGCGAGGAGTTTCGGCATCGCTCGTTCGTCTCCGCGATCGCCAGCGGAGTCGTCTGCGGGCTGGGGGTCTACGGTTACGTGGCCGCTATCGAGCGGCTCGCGCAGATCACATAGCGATTCGAGAACCGATCTCGCGCAGCAGGTCGGCGGCGTTGGCCATGGACCTCGCCAGGTCCGGCTCGATCTCAGCAAGGGTGTGGATCGCGGTAAATCCCGCAGCCTCGGTCTGGTCGGCGGTCAAGATGCTGCGTCCGGCGACAGCGACGACCGGTATGCCCGCCGCGTGCGCCCGTGCGGCCACACCGATCGGCGCCTTGCCGTAGAGGCTTTGCTCGTCCAGTGAGCCTTCGCCGGTGATGACGAGGTCGGCGCCGGCGAGTGCGTCCGCGAGACCGACCAGCTCGAGCACGAAGTCGGCGCCTGGCCGCTGCTGCGCGCCGAGCAGTGCGATCGCGCCGAATCCGGTTCCGCCGGCGGCACCCGCCCCCGCAGTGGTGCGCGAGTCCGTTCCCGTCACACGCGCGACCAGGCCGGCCCAGTGCGTCAGCGCTGCCTCCAGCGTTGTGCGGTCATCGCGGCCAGCCCCCTTCTGCGGTCCGTAGACGGCGACTGCACCCGAATCGCCGAGGAGCGGATTGTCGACGTCGCAGGCCATGACGAATCGACTGTCTCGAACGGCGGGATGTAGCGCGGACAGGTCGAGTCGGTCCGCGCGCAGCAAGCCCGCGCCTCCGCGCTCGACCTCCTGAGCGCCGGCGTCGAGTATCCGGACGCCGAGTGCTTGCAGCATCCCCGCACCGCCGTCGGTCGAGGCGCTGCCACCCAGTCCGATCACGATGGTGCGGGCGCCGCGGTCCAGCGCGTGGGCAATGACGATTCCGAGACCGTAAGTACTCGCACCGAGGGGGTCCATTCGCCCGTTCGGCAGTAGCACCAGCCCGACCGTGTTCGCCAACTCGATGACCGCCGTGTCGCCGCGGATCGCATACACCGAGGTCACGGGCTCGCCCGTCGGTCCGGCCGTTTCGACGTCGACGGCCTCCCAGCCTGCGGCGAGCGCCGCTGCGACAGTGCCATCGCCGCCGTCCGCAACAGGTACCTTGCGGATCGTCGCGTTCGGGTGACTTTCGCCGATGCCCGCGGCGAGCGCGTCGGCGGCCTGCGCCGCGGTCAGCGAGCCTTTGAATTTGTCGGGTGCGATGACGACGATCATGGCTAAGTCTGCGGGGCGGCTCGCGCTGTCTCAACTCGGCGCCCCCGTCGGGACCTACCGGTAAAGTCTGGGGGCATGGACACACGGGTCGAACAGAACACGGACCACAAGCGCTTCGAGATCTACGTCGGCACCCAGCTGGCGGGGCTTGCTGCCTACGAGAACGCCGATGCGAACCGCGCATTCGTGCACACCGAGGTCTATCCGCAGTTCGAGGGCCAGGGCCTGGCGAAGATTCTGATCAAGGACGCGCTCGACAAGACGCGCGCCGATGGACTCGGTGTCCTGCCGTTCTGTCCATTCGTCCACAGGTACGTTTCGAAGAATCCGGAGTACCTGGAGCTAGTGCCGAAGTGGGCGCGGGAGCGCCTGGGATTGCCGGCCGCCTAGTACCTGGCGACTGCTTCGTCGAGCGCGACCTGCATGCCCCGCGCGACTTCACGAGTGATGTCGAGCGGACGGGCAGGCAGGTCGGAGTTCGGTGTGTCGATGAAGAAGCTCGCCGACTTGAACGTTTCCTGCTTGGGCCCGTAACTCAGCCCGATGTAGACGAATGTCGGCTTCACGCCGAGCTTCATCGCCCGGGCTGCGATGTGCCCGATACCGCTGCCGACCGGTTGCACCTTGGTGGGGTCCTCGAGATTGCACGTGCCCTCGGGAAACACTGCGAGGTCGTCGCCGCGCGCCATCCGCTCGGCGCAGATGTCCATCATGCGCTGGCCTGCCGCGTTGACCGCGCGGATGCCGTGGTTCTTGCCGCGGAAGACGGGAATCCCGCCCATCATGTCGACCTTTCCGCGCTGCTCGGGCTCCTCGAACAGTTCGTCTTTGGCTAGCACGCGGGACTTGCCGATGGTCGGCCGCAGCGGGCTGCGCGCTGCCATCGCAGCGACGGTGTACGGATCGCTCGTGCTCAGGTGATTGACCGCGACGATGATGCGCGAGTTCGACTTCACGAGTTCTTTCAGTTTCGCCTTCGCGCCTTCGCGGTACTCGATCCGTGGACGGTACTTGAACCCCAGAATCGCGTACGACGCCTGAGCCCGCAGCCAGTTCTGCTTGTGCGCCAGGTAGTAGTCGTAGACCGCGTCGCTGTTCTCGAGTATGACCTCGGGTGGTTCCATAGCGGTGACTCTACGATGCGTCGCCCGGGGTCGCCGGGCCGAGGATGCGGCGCACCAGGATCGGCAGGACCTCGTCCGCGGAGTAGTCCGCTCCGATCGACGTGGTCAGCAGGTCGAACAGCAGACCGTCGACCGCGTAGTGCAACAGGGCGATCTCCAACGGGCCGCCGGGTAGTCCGGCGTCGCGGTTGTAGTCGACATCCATCCGATATGCCCTGGTCAGGGTCTCGCGAAGCACTTTGGCCAGCCCGGGATGGCGTGTTCCCTCGAGCCGCAACTCGAAGAGTGCGCGCATCAGATCGGGTTCGGCGGTGGTGCGCTCGACGATGTAGCGGACGTAGTCGGTGGCGAGGTCGATGCTCGGCTGGCGCGCGCCGAGTTGCTCGAGTCGTTGCGGATCGGGCGCGAGGCGCTCGAAGATGCGCTCTCCCAGCGCGCCGAGAAGTTCGTCGCGGGAGCGGAAGTAATTTGCCGCTGTGCCCTCGGGAGCGCTCGCTTCGCGGTCCACAGCCCGGTGCGTGAGACCACGGGTGCCGGCATTGGCCAGTACCCGCAGTCCAGCATCGGACAAATGCGCGCGCCGTTCTGGATTGGCCACCATGTGGCGACACTAGCAGAACCACAACAGCCGTGGTAGTTTAACCACAACAGAAGTGGTAGTTAAAGACCTGGAGGCACCTTGCGAACCCTGACCTACTACATCGCGACGACGATCGACGGCTTCATCGCTGCGCCGGACGGCTCGCCCGACGCGCTTCCGGTGACGGGTCAGCACTTGGAAACCATTGCTGCGGAGTACCCGGAGACGCTCCCAGTCCATGTGCGCTCGGCTCTGGGTGTGCCCGAGGACGCCCCGAACAGGCGTTTCGACACGATCTTGATGGGTCGCAAGACCTACGAGCCGACGATCGCCGCGGGCTTCACCAACGTTTTTCCGCATCTTCGCAGCTACGTCTTCTCGCGGTCGCTGGAAATAGACGATCCGACTGTCGCGGTTGTCGCCGGCGACCCCATCGAGGAGGTCCGCAGGCTCAAGCAGGAAGAAGGCCTGGGTATCTACCTGTGCGGCGGCGCCGACCTTGCGGGACAGTTGCTGCCCGAGATCGACGAACTCGTCGTGAAGTGCTATCCGTTCGTCCTCGGCGCGGGCATCCCGATGTTCGCTGGATCGCACGGCCCGCTGCCGTTCGCGCTGGTGGACACCAAGACGCACACGAACGGCGTCGTCTTCAACAGCTACCGCCGCGCTGTCTGATTGCGCTCCCGGTCGATAAGATCGATGCGATAGTGGTCGGGAATATTCGGTCGCAGCGCGTCGTTTTCGACAGGTAGTTGAACATTGAACTAGTTTGGGAGGCCATCATGGCTGCAGTTACCGCCGATACGCTCACGTTGCCGCGGCTGTCCGAGGCCACGCTCGGTGACCAGGAACGGCGCGTCAAATCCATCACGACGGGCCCCAAGGGCTACGAGGGTGAGGGCTTCCCGGTAACCCGCGCCTTCGCCGGCGTCCCGATGGCAGACCTCGACCCGTTCATTCATATGGACCAGATGGGTGAAGTCGACTACGCGCCGGGCGAGCCCAAGGGCACCGACTGGCACCCGCACCGTGGCTTCGAAACAGTTACCTACATGATCGACGGACGCTTCCAGCACCAGGACAGCCACGGCGGCGGCGGGTTGATCGAGGACGGTGCCACCCAGTGGATGACGGCGGGGTCCGGCATTCTGCACATCGAGACGCCGCCGGAAGAACTTGTCATGTCGGGCGGTGTGTTCCACGGCGTCCAACTGTGGGTGAACCTGCCGTCGTCGGCGAAGTTCGCGGCACCGAAATATCAGAGCATCGGCGGTGGCCAGGCGACTCTCGTCAGCTCCGCCGACGGTGGTGCCCTGGTGCGGATCATCGCCGGTGAGTTGGGCGGCAATGCGGGTCCGGGTTCGACCTACACGCCGATCACGTTGGCGCACGCAACGATCCAGCCCGGCGCGCAGCTTTCGACGCCGTGGTCGCCCCTGCAGAACGCACTCGTCTACGTGCTGTCCGGCGCGGGGACAGTCGGCGCCGAACAGCGGCCCATTCGCCAGGGCCAACTGGCGGTGCTCGGTGCCGGTGACCGAATCACCCTCGCGGCGGACCGATCTCAGGATTCCAACCGGCCGGCGCTCGAGGTCCTGCTACTCGGTGGACAGCGCATCGGTGAACCCGTCGCAATGATGGGACCGTTCGTAATGAACACCCGTGCGGAGTTGATCGCCGCGGTCGAGGACTACCAATCGGGACGGTTCGGTGTGATTCCGGACGGCGCGATCATGCCGCACCGCCAGCGCTGAATTCGTCTGCTCTGCTTAGCATTTCGCACATTTCCGGGTCGCCGTGGGGGCCGACCCGGAAAGCGACGCGCGACGCACGTGAGGCAATTCGCGGACGATCTTGGAAAGTGATCGTAGGCTTGCGGGGCAGGGTAGCGCCGGAAGGAGAACGGCATGGCCGCACCAGCGACACCGCACATCGATGTGCATCGCGGCGGTGACCGACTCAAGACCCGTGTCGCGTGGCTCGATTCCAAGCATTCGTTTTCGTTCGGGCAACACTACGATCCGGACAACACCCATCACGGCCTGTTGCTGGTCAACAACGACGACATCGTCGCGCCGGGCGAAGGTTTCGACACTCATCCGCACCGTGACATGGAAATCGTGACGTGGGTGCTCGAGGGCAGCCTCGTACATCAGGACTCGATCGGGCACTCGGGCGTGATCTACCCCGGGCTTGCGCAGCGGATGAGCGCTGGATCGGGCATCCTGCACTCGGAGAAGAACGACTCGTGGCGGCTAAGCGGCGAAATTCATTCCAATCCAGTGCATTTCGTGCAGATGTGGGTCGCACCCGACGAGCCCGGCAGCACGCCCGGCTATCAGCAGCAGGAAGTCGAGCCGGACCTTGCAGGCGGCGATCTGATCGCCATAGCGTCCGGGATGGACCGCTACCGGGACTTCGCAGCAATCGGGATCAGGAACCGGCATGCCGCGCTGCACGCGGCCCGGCTACAGCCCGGCAAACCGATCGTCCTACCGGACGCACCGTTCCTACATGTCTTCGTGACGCGCGGCGAGGTTTCTATGGAAGCGGTCGGGACGCTGTACGCGGGCGATGCCGTGCGGTTGGGCAATACCGGCGGCCAGCGGATAGTCGCGCAGGCTCCCGCGGAAGTGTTGGTCTGGGAAATGCACGCCCGGCTGGCTGGATCGCCCTAGGCGACGGCGCCCGGCGGGCACGAGTCGGTGGGTCTCGGCATACTGGAACCCGTGACGTCTGACGTAGCCCAGCAACCGACCGTGCAATCAGGGATCGATCTCAGTCATCGCGACGAGGTGACCCGTGTCCAAGACGACCTCTTCGTCCACGTCAACGGGCGCTGGCTCGACGAGTACAAGATTCCTGCGGACCGCGCAGTCGACGGTGCCTTCCGGACGCTCTACGACCAGGCCGAGATCGATGTACAGACGATCATCCAGGAAGCAGCGGACTCCAAGGCCGAACCCGGCACCGATGCAGCGCGGATCGGTGATCTGTTCGCGAGTTTCATGGACGTCGACGCCGTCGAGAGCGCGGGGCTCGAACCGATCGCGCAAGAGCTCGCAGCCATTCGCGACGCGGGCGACCATGACACGCTGGCGGCAGTCCTCGGCCGGCTCCAACGGACCGGTGTCGGCGGTGCGATCGGGCATTACGTCGATACCGATGCCAAGGATTCGACGCGCTACCTGATGCACTTCGCGCAGTCGGGACTCGGCTTGCCCGACGAGTCCTATTACCGCTCAGACGAATACGACGAGATTCGCGCCGGCTACCTCGCGCACATCGGGCGGATGTTCGAGCTCGCAGGGGTCTCCTACGACCCCGCGACCGTCCTCGAGCTCGAGCGCAAGCTCGCCGCGCACCACTGGGACGTGGTGAAGCGCCGCGACGCGGAACGCAACTACAACCTCGTCTCCTTCGACGCCCTCGTGACCGGAAGCCCCGGCTTCAACTGGATCGCCTGGGTCAGTGCACTCGGCGCGTCGTCGGAAGACTTTGCCGAAATCGTCGTGCGGCAACCCAGCTTCGTTCGTGAGTTCGCCGCGCTGTGGACAGGGGAATCGATCGAGGACTGGCGAGCGTGGCTGACCTGGCGGCTCATCCATTCGCGTGCCCCCTATCTCACGGGCGCCGTCGTCGACGAGAACTTCGCCTTCTACGGCCGCAAGCTCACAGGTGCCGAGGAGAATCGCGAACGGTGGAAGCGCGGCGTCTCGCTCGTCCAGGACCTGCTGGGTGAAGCGGTCGGCAAGCTGTACGTCGAGCGGCACTTCCCTGCCGCGGCGAAGGTGCGAATGCTCGAGCTGGTCGAGAATCTGCAGGAGGCGTACAGGCGCAACATCGCCGACCTCGAATGGATGAGTCCGGTAACGCGGTCGGCAGCGCTCGAGAAGCTCGACAAGTTCACACCCAAGATCGGCTATCCCGACAGGTGGCGCGACTACACGGGCCTCGAGATCGACGCCGCCGACCTGGTCGGCAACTACAGGCGGGGTTACGCCGCCGAGTACGACCGTGACCTGGGCAAGCTGGGTGGTCCGGTCGATCGCGACGAGTGGTTCATGACCCCGCAGACCGTCAACGCGTACTACAACCCGGGCATGAACGAGATCGTGTTTCCAGCGGCAATCCTGCAGCCGCCGTTCTTCGATGCCGATGCGGACGACGCCGCGAACTACGGCGGAATCGGCGCCGTGATCGGTCACGAGATCGGGCACGGTTTCGACGACCAGGGCGCGAAGTACGACGGCGACGGCAATATGGTCGATTGGTGGACCGATGACGACCGCACCGAGTTCGGTAAGCGGACGGCAGCGTTGATCCAGCAATACGGCGAGTTCGAGCCGAAGGCGCTGCCCGGGCACAAGGTGAACGGTGAGTTCACGATCGGCGAGAACATCGGCGATCTGGGCGGTCTGTCGATCGCGCTCGAGGCATACAAAATCGCGCTGGACGGTAAGGAAGCGCCCACCATCGACGGGCTGACCGGTCTGCAGCGGGTGTTCTTCGGCTGGGCGCAGGTCTGGCGCACCAAGGCCCGCAACGAAGAGGCAATACGCCGCCTCGCAATCGACCCGCATTCACCGCCGGAGTTCCGCTGCAACGGGGTCGTTCGCAACCTCGACAGCTTCCACGACGCGTTCGATGTCGAGCCGGGTGATGCGCTCTACCTCGAGCCCGAGCAGCGGGTTCGGATCTGGTAGCGGGGTCAGCCGCCTGAAACGAAAGGACCGCCCGAGGATTTCTCCTCGGGCGGTCCCTTTTTGCTCAGATGTCAGATCAGCCGTTGACCAAGGCGACGGTGTCGCCGGGGCGGACGTTGTTGAAGTACCACGCCGCGTTCTCGGTGCTCAGGTTGATGCAGCCATGGCTGACGTTCGAGTTGCCCTGCGAACCGACCGACCACGGTGCCGCGTGGACGAAGATTCCGCTCCACGTGAGGCGCGTGGCGTACTCGACGTCGACCTTGTAGCCCTCGGGCGAGTTGACCGGCACGCCGTAGGTCGAGGAGTCCATGACGATGTCGCGGTTCTTCTCGATCACCGGGAAGGTGCCGTTCGGAGTTTCGTGTCCGCGCTTGCCCATCGATGCCGGGAAGGTGCGGATGACGTCGTTTCCGAGCTTGACGACGAACGTGTGCGCTGCCGCATCGCCAACCGCGGTGAACGAGTCGCTCACCTGGAAGACGGTGCGTGCACCGGCAACCTCGACGCTGACTGCGGTGCCGCGCGGCCAGTAGTCGGCCGGCACCCACTGCAGGTGGCGGTCGTCGACCCACTGGAAATCGCCCGGGACGCCGGTCGAAGGTGCGATGTGGACCGAGTTCTCCGCGGCGACACGATCGACGATCTGCGACTTGTAGAAGATGTCGATCGGCTGGTGACCGCCGACGACGGAGCCTGCGGCCGGTCCGACCGTCGGTGTGAAGCTACCGGGGATCGCGAACGGCGGCGGCGGAGTCGAGCCGGGCGGTACCGGAGCGATCAGCGCGGGGAGCCCCGGAATGTCTGGCCCGCCGGGCCAGAGTGGGTCGGCGCTGACCGGTGTGACCACTGCGAGGCCGGTCGCCACAACTCCGAGCGCAGCGAGCGTGGCGCGAGCGCCCCAACGGCTTCGACCGGATCGATTCGACGTCGTCACCGTGTTCTCACGGTTGCTTCTCATACCCGTTTCCTGCCATCCCTACTCGTTGTCTGCACGCACAAGCGAGCCAACATTCAATAACGACTGTGTCACGTCCCCTATCAATTAACACATATGTCAGCGTTACAGGCCAATCAAAGCGATGTATTTGCGAGCACAGTAGGTGCACGTGTGACTGGTGTTACCCGTGGTTCGACAGCACTGGGAAGCTTGTCAATTACCGTGAAGCGAATAGCCCTGCGTGGCGCTGTTGCCGAATTGTGAGCAATTGCGGCCGACGCCCTGTTTCTCCGGTTTGGACGTGCCGAGACACGGTTCGATCGAAGCGTCGCTCAGCCGATCGGAAACGCTCCGAACGGCGTCGCAAAGCATGCGCGACCGCTGCGAGCGTCGAATGCCAGGGCTGCCGTGCCTTCGCACAGCACCCCCTCCTCGGCCGTCCCCGCAACGAGCGCTCGTGACCCGTTCACCGCAAAAGCGATCGAGAAGGTGCCACCGTCGACGGAGGTGATCGCGACGCTGTCAGGACCGACGCCGATGGCCGTGGGGATGCCACTGTCACCTTCGCTGGCGCCGACACCGCCGTTCACGCCGATACCCAGCGAATTCGCCGTTCCCTCGCCGTTCGCGTAACCGATGCCGTCGAGAGCGTAGGCAAGTCCTCGCCCTGACTGACTCGACGCCGAACCGCAGGCCGCGGCCTGGTCGATCTGCATCGAATAATTCCCACGATCGGAAATGCATTGCAGTGCAACGGCATTCGCTGACGCAGGCGCGACTGCAGCGGCGCCGGAAGCGGCCACTGCGCACACGACTAAACCAAGAACCTTCATAAGCGCCACTCCCCGATTCGCACCGCCTCGGGTCCAGCTTACTCACGCCGCAAGACCACCCCGACCGCGTTGTGCAGACCGGTGGCAACTCGAGATCAGAAAAATATGTGAAGGCTCAGCGGAGTCGCCGTCGATCGTCGACAGCTAGCAGATCACTCTCTGCCCGGGATGTGCTGAATCGCCCAGGTATTGCCATCGGGGTCGCTGAAGAACACGAAGTTTCCCCACGGATAGCGTTCGACCTCGCTTACCTCGACACCCCGTCCGGCGAGTTCGGCTCGCGCGGCGTCGATATCGGGGACCACGATCTGCATGCCCCGCACCGAGCCCGGCGCGGCATCCGACAGTCCGGTGCCGATCGATATGGAACAGGCCGATCCCGGCGGCGTCAGCTGTACGAAGCGAACGTCGTCGCTGACCTGATGGTCGTGGTCGGCGACGAAACCGACCTTCTCCGTGTAGAACGCCTTAGCGCGGTCGACGTCCGAGACGGGCACCGAGATCAGTTCGAGTTTCCAGTCCATTGCAGAGCTCCCCTCAGCTGCGTGTGAAATTGCGGTGTCCCAATTGCGGTGTTCGACAGTTGTGCGAGTGTCCAACTTGTCGTGATCAGACTAAAGGGACGGTCCGACAAGTTGTGGTGACTCCGGGCGTAGATTTGGAGGCCGTGGTCACCGCACAGCCGCCGACGGGAACGCTCCCGCGTCTGAGCTCGGCATCGGGGCGCTGGATAGTCGCCGCGACCGTGCTCGGTTCCTCGGTGGCGATGCTCGACGGTACCGTCGTCAACATCGCGCTGCCCAGGATCGGCGAGGCCCTCGATGCCGATGTCGCAGGCCTGCAATGGACCCTCAGTGGCTACACACTCACGCTCGCTTCGTTCATTCTCCTGGGCGGCGCGCTCGGCGACAGGCTCGGGCGGCGCAAAGTATTCGTCTGGGGCACTATCGGATTCGCCATCGCATCCATGCTTTGCGGTCTTGCCTGGAACATCGAAGTGCTCGTCGCAGCCCGGATTCTGCAGGGCATTGCGGGAGCGCTGTTGACGCCCGGCAGCCTGGCACTGATCTCGGCCTCGATCGATCGGGAAGATCGCGGAGCGGCGATCGGAATCTGGTCGGGTCTCGGCGGTGTGGCGGGCGCAATCGGTCCGCTGCTAGGCGGCGCACTGGTCGAGGTCGCCGGTTGGCGATCCGTCTTCTTCCTCAATTTGCCGTTGTGCGTCGCGGTCGTACTGGTGGCGATTCGCCATGTGCCGGAGAGCAAAGATCCGAACCCACCCGGAAAGCTCGACATGCTCGGTGCGCTCGTCGTCGCACTCGGCCTCGGCGCACTGACATACGGGCTGATCGACGCGGCAATCGCGTACTCGGCACTCGGCCTTGTGCTGCTTATCGGTTTCGTCGTTATCGAGCTGCGCAGCGACCACCCACTGGTGCCGCCGCGCCTGTTCGCCTCGCGCATCTTTCTCGCAGCGAACCTCGTCACCTTTGCCGTGTACGCGGCGCTCGGCGGGGTGTTCTTCCTACTGTTGCTGCAGTTGCAATTGGTCGCGGGTTACACGCCGCTTGCCTCTGGTGTCGCCACGATCCCGATCACGCTGCTGATGCTCGCGTTGTCGGCTCGTGCCGGGCGTTGGGGCCAGCGCGTCGGACCACGGATGCCGATGACGATCGGACCAGTGGTCGCCGCGGTCGGCCTGTTGCTCATGCTCCGGATCGACACCGACGCGTCCTACTGGCTCGATGTGCTGCCGGGCATCGTCGTCTTCGGTCTCGGTCTTTCGATACTTGTGGCGCCTTTGACCGGCGCGGTACTCGGCTCGGTGCCCACTGCGGAAGCCGGTATCGCATCCGGCGTCAACAACGCTGTGGCACGAACAAGCCAGCTCCTGGCTGTCGCTGCCCTCCCCGGTCTCGCGGGCCTGACCGGGTCGGCATTCGGTGACACTGACCAGTTCGCCCACGGATTCCGGGTCGCGATGATGATCTGCGTGGGACTGTTGCTGCTAGGCGGAGCCCTGGCAGCGACCATGATCAAGAAGCCCACACGCGAAGAAGTGCCCGATTGCGTCGATTGCAAACCGCACTGCGGCATCAACGGTCCAGCGATTCAGCCCCGCTCGACCCTGACCGAAGGAGTTCGATGACCACCACAGGCCAGCCCGATATCAAACCGCGGAGTCGCGACGTCACAGATGGACTGGAAAAGGCCGCGGCCCGCGGCATGCTGCGTGCAGTGGGCATGGGCGACGCGGACTTTGCCAAGTCGCAGATCGGCGTCGCGTCGTCGTGGAACGAGATCACCCCGTGCAACCTTTCGCTGGACCGGTTGGCGAAGGCATGCAAGGACGGAGTTTTCGAAGGCGGCGGCTACCCGCTCGAATTCGGGACGATATCCGTCTCCGACGGCATATCGATGGGCCACGAAGGAATGCACTTCTCGCTCGTCTCACGAGAGGTTATCGCCGACAGCGTCGAGACGGTGATGATGGCCGAGCGACTGGACGGATCGGTGCTGCTGGCCGGCTGTGACAAGTCGTTGCCCGGAATGCTCATGGCGGCAGCGCGTCTCGACCTCGCGAGCGTCTTCCTCTACGCCGGATCGATTCTGCCGGGCATTGCGAAGATGTCCGACGGCACCGAGAAGGAAGTCACGATCATCGACGCCTTCGAGGCCGTCGGGGCATGTGCTCGCGGACTGATCAGTCGCGCAGACGTCGACGCGATCGAACGCGCGATCTGTCCGGGCGAAGGCGCCTGCGGCGGGATGTACACGGCAAACACGATGGCGAGCGCGGCCGAAGCGATGGGAATGTCGTTGCCGGGCAGCGCCGCACCACCCGCGACGGATCGTCGCCGCGACGGATACGCTCGTCGTAGCGGTCAGGCGGTCGTCGAACTGCTTCGCCGCGGAATCACGGCCCGCGACATCATGACGAAAGAGGCCTTGGAGAACGCGATCGCGGTCGTCATGGCCTTCGGCGGATCGACGAACGCGGTACTCCACCTGCTCGCGATCGCGCACGAAGCGGAAGTCGCTCTCACCCTCGACGACTTCGCGCGGATCGGTGCGAAGGTGCCGCACCTCGCCGACGTGAAACCGTTCGGCCGCCATGTCATGACCGATATCGACCGCATCGGCGGCGTGCCAGTGATGATGAAGGCACTGCTCGATGCAGGACTGCTGAATGGTGACTGTCTGACGGTCACCGGCAAGACCGTCGCGGAAAACCTCGCCGATATTGCGCCGCCCGACCCGGACGGAAAGGTGCTCCGAGCACTGTCGGAGCCGATCCATCCGACCGGCGGCATCACGATCCTGCGCGGTTCGCTGGCGCCGGGCGGCGCTGTCGTGAAGTCCGCCGGTTTCGACTCGAGCGTATTCACCGGGACCGCACGCGTTTTCGACCGCGAACGGGCGGCAATGGATGCACTCGAGGACGGCACGATCACGAACGGCGACGTGGTCGTCATCCGCTACGAGGGTCCCAAGGGCGGGCCGGGAATGCGCGAAATGCTGGCCATCACGGCAGCGATCAAGGGTGCCGGCCTCGGAAAGGATGTGCTGTTACTGACGGACGGCCGGTTCTCGGGCGGCACGACCGGACTGTGCGTCGGGCACGTTGCGCCCGAAGCGGTCGACGGCGGACCGATCGCCTTCGTACGGGATGGTGACCAGATCGAACTCGACGTCGCAAACGGCACCTTGAACGTGCTCGTGGACGAGGCAGAAATCGCGAAGCGGAGGGAAGGATGGGCGCCCCTGCCGCCGCGCTACAACCGCGGCGTTCTCGCGAAGTACTCGAAACTGGTCGGCTCGGCGTCTTACGGGGCGGTCTGCGGCTAGCAGCAAAGCGGGGCAGAAAACAGTTCGGGCTCGATCGGCGGAATCCGCTGATCGAGCCCGAGTTCTGTAAGAAGGTCAGATAGGCCGGTAGCCAGCGCCGACGCCACCACGAGCATTGATGTCGTCGAGGATGGTCGTGATGTTCGTGCCGACCTCGGGACCGACACACGGTGCGAGGAGGTAGGCGTTGACCATTCCGACGAGCGTGGAGCCGATGACGACCGGGGCACCGGAGTCGCCCTCGATCACGCACATCTGCGACCAGGTCTCGACGTTGGAACCGAAGATGTCACCGTAGGCGAGCCCGCACGTGTTTCCGGTGGTGCGGCCTTCCTTGCACACGATGTTGGGGAACGCCGCCGGGAGGCCGATGCCGGTGATCGTGGCGTTGCCGACCCGGTTGACGGGTACGACCTTCGACCGGTCGAACTCGATGACCGCGTAGTCGAGTTCCTCGATCGACGAGGTGAAGCGGCCGATGACGCCGAGGCTTGTGTTGCTCTCCGCCTTCACCACGGATCCCGGGCCACCACAGTGGCCAGCGGTGATTCCGACGAGGCGGCCTGCGCCGTCGTTCCCGATCGTCGTCAGGGTGCATTCGAATTTGTCGTCGATGATGATGCCCGAGCCGCCGCCCATCACCGCAACGGGTGCGGCGGCTGCGATACCGGAACCGAGTAGGGTTGCGGCAGCGGCGAGCCCAGCTACAAGCAACACGAGTTTCTTGATCAATGTCCCTCCAGACGTCGCCCCGAACCATACCAACACGGTGCTGCGGGAGGGGCCGCGCCAATCTAATCGGCAGAGCCTAACGCAGCAAGTGCAGCGCGCGCCTCCTCTAACTGTCGGTTCAGATCCGAGATGCGATTCGTTACAGCTGTCCGCGCGGCAGACAACACGGCGTCGACCGCATCGCGGGCTGTGCTGTCGTCCAATTCGGCGACGGCGCGCTCCACCGCTTCGGGCTTCACCGGATTTGCCTTGCCCGGTGGGCGAGGTCCGTAGGCGACGCTGACCGTCCAATTGTCTTCCGGCCCACCGTGAATCGTGACGAGCACGCCGTCCTGCAGTTTCTTGGGCACGCGCGCGGCACCACGTTTCGGTTTGGGATCCGCAGGTGGGACCGGATCTGGGGTCGGGTCGGAAGGGCTTCGTTCGGCAGTCGGCGCAGGCTTCTGCGCCGGCGCAGGAGTTGTAGTCGGCACGGGCTTGGGTGCAGTCACCGGCTTGGCTACCGCTTTCGGTTGTGGCGCCGGCTTACGTTCCTGCTTGGGCGCCGGGGCGAGGCGGGTGAGTCGGATCTCGTCGAGCTCGAAAGGCAATTCGTCGTCGACTCCGCGCGGGCTGACGATCACCGTCGAACCGTCGATTCGGACGACGCGAGCCGAAGTCCCGGCTGGGAGGTCGAGGCTCGGCATCGGATCGCGTAGATAAACAGTCGCGCGCTTGCCGGAGGCAAGCGCGGCTTGCAGCGTGGCGACATCGTCAGGTGTCAGCGCTGCTTCGGTTCCCGACCGGCGACGGGGTGGCATTTCACGAACCTCATTCTTCGGCGAACAATTTGTTGCCCACACCCTGGCACAACCGACCGACATACGATGACCCCGCAGCCGACAGTGAGGGGAGCAACACGTGAGCGAGCCGCAGGACCCGCCGGGCGGGTCTGGCGCCGGGAAGTGGTCGGCAGCCTTTGCCGCCGAGGTCGAGCCGGTTTTGTTAGGCGGCCCAGCGGAATACACGCTGGACGATGTCTGTGCACGGGTCGGGATCTCACGTTCGCGCGGCGGTCGCCTCTGGATGGCGCTCGGCTTCACTGTCGATCCGGACCCGAAGGCAGCAATGTTCACCGCCGCCGACGTCGACGCGTTCCAGGTGATGGCGGACCTGGTCGAGAAGGGAATCGTCGACGACCCAACCCAACTCGCGATCGCACGAACGCTCGGCCATTCGATGGCCCGGGTCGCGGAATGGCAGGTCGACGTGCTGAATGCGCATCTCGCGCAGCAGGCCGATCCGAAGGACGGCGAAGCGGTTGCCCGGCAAACCATCTCGTCGCTGCAAGAATTGCAGAACTATGCGTGGCGTCGGCACCTCGCCGCCGCGGCCGACCGGTCGACCCACGATCTCGAGACCGACTCGGAGAACCGCACGCTCGCAGTGGGGTTCGCCGACATTGTCGGCTATACGCGGTTGACCCGTCATCTCGACACCGCCGAACTGGCAGCGCTGATCGAAACATTCGAGTCCGGCACCACCGAAACCATCACCGGCAACGGCGGCTGGGTCATCAAGAACGTCGGCGACGAAGTGATGTTCGCCGCCGAGCGTCCGGCCGATATCGCAGCGATCGCGTTCGGGCTCGCCGATCAGCGGATGGATCCCGAGCACGGCGACGTCGCGGTTCCGCCGCTGCGAATCGGTCTCTCCTACGGCCCGGTGCTGCAGCGGTTCGGCGATCTGTACGGTCCGGTGGTCAATATCGCCGCCCGGTTGACGGGTGTCGCCCGTCCGGGCACGATCCTCGTGGACTCAGGCCTCGCGTCGAAGCTCACGGAAGTGCCCGGAGCGCGGCTGGTTTCGCTTCGACCTGTTCGGGTGCGTGGTATCAGCCGACTGCGTGCCCATGTTCTGCGCCGGGATTGACACGCCGAGTTTGGTTAGGCGCGCCCGCGCAAGCATCGGTACTGGAACAGTTCATGCGGAAGTATCCATGGACCGACAATCGCTGTGCTTTGATTTGACTCAGCTCACCCATGGGGCGTCGACGTGGCCCACGGCATAGTAGGGTGCGCTGCGTGGGTGCGCGAGTGCCTTGCTTACGTGTTCGTTTGAGGAAGTGAGGTTGTCGTGGTCGCGACGAAGGACCGGCGGGAGCCGAAGCAGTCGTCGGTCGCCTCCGCGGGGCGATGGGCCAAGGGGTACTACCAGGATCATCCGAAGCGCTCGCTAGAGACGTTCGGCCGCCAGATCAGCATGGGTGGCCAGGCGCTTTCCGAGCTGACGGTGGATATCTTCAAGCGGAAGTTCCCGTTCCAGGAATTCGTGAAGCAGTGCGCGTTCATGGCGAACGTCGCCGCTCTCCCAACGCTTCTCGTGGCTATCCCGATCGCCGTGACGGTGTCGATTCAGCTCGGCGCGATCGTCGGCCAGGTCGGTGCCACGTCGTTCCTCGGCGCTGCGAACGGTCTGGGAATCATCCGGCAGGGCGCGCCGCTGGTGACGTCGTTGATGATCGCCGGGGCGGTGGGGTCCGCCATTTGCGCGGACCTCGGCTCCCGAACTATTCGAGAAGAGATCGACGCCATGAAGGTCATGGGTGTCGATCCGATGCGGCGGCTCGTCGCACCCCGGCTTGCCGCGGCCATGCTGGTCAGCGTCCTGCTCTGCGGTTTCGTGGTGTTCGTCGGCTTCCTGATGGGCTACTTGTTCAACATCTTTGTGCAGGGCGGAGTTCCGGGCTCGTACGTTTCGACGTTCGCGGCATTCGCGGTGGCGAACGACCTGATAGTCGCGTTGCTGAAAGCTCTCATATTCGGGTTGCTGACGGCGATCATCGCCTGTGACTGCGGGCTGAACACCCGCGGCGGCCCGGGCGGTGTCGCCAACTCGGTGAACTCAGCGGTCGTCACGTCGGCGCTGATGCTCTTCGCGGTGAACATCATCCTCACCCAGATCTACAACACTCTCTTCCCGACAGAGTTGGTGTGATGTGACTACTACCTATGTACCTCCGCTACTACGGCCGCTGTATGCGCTCAAGAGCGCCGCGGGCGCGCCGAAGGGTCTTATCGCCAAAGCGGGACATCAGCTTTTCTTCCTGGTGAAGTCCATCGGCTCCATGCCGATCGCGGTGAAGCAGTACCCGAAGGAAGTGTGGCGACTGCTTTCCGACGTCACGTGGGGTAACGGCTCGATCGTCGTCGGTGGCGGAACGATCGGCGTCATCATCATTCTGAGTGCGTTCGGTGGCATCACCGTCGGCCTGGAGGCCTTCACCGCGCTCGACCTCCTCGGTATGGGTCCGTTGACCGGCGGTGTTTCCGCGTTTGCAACGACCCGCGAGATCGGTCCGCTGCTGGCGGCCGCGGCCTTCGCGGCCCAGGCCGGTTGCCGATTCACCGCGCAACTCGGGTCCATGCGCATCGCCGAGGAGATCGACGCACTCGAGTCGGTGGCCATCCGGCCGCTGCCCTACCTCGTCAGCACGCGCATGATCGCGGCGATGATCGCGATCGTGCCGCTGTACTGCATCGGCCTGGCTGTCGCGTATCTGTCCTGCCGGGTGACTGTCACGCTTGTCGGTGGCACCGCCGGCGGTACCTACATGCACTACTTCCACACGTTCTTGATCAGCACCGACCTCATCTATTCGCTAGGTAAGGCGATCATCTTCGTCGGTGTGGCGACGTTCATTCAGTGCTATTACGGCTTCTTCGCCTCGGGTGGTCCCGAAGGCGTGGGTGTGGCCGCGGGACGCGCCATCAAGATGGTGTTCATCATGGTCGTTTTCATGAATATGTTCCTGACACTTGCAATTTGGGGTATTGAGCCCGGCATCAGGATCTCGGGATGAGGAACAAAGTATGATCATCGATCCGAGCGGACGCGGTCCGACAATGCGCCAGCTGGTGATTGCGGGCATCGTCTTTTTCGTAGTCGTTGCTCTTTTGCTCGGCCTACTGCTGCTTCGCTACACGGGCTATTTCAAGGACACCGTCGACATCGACGCGATCATGCATTCGACCGGTGACGGTCTGGATCCGAACGCCGACGTCAAGTTCCGTGGCGTCCTTGTCGGTTCGGTCGACGGCGTGAACATCGCGGCCAAGGGCGAGGAACAACGGGTCAAGATCCTGTTGAACCCCGACTACGCGAGCGATATCCCGGCGAACGTGACGGCCCGAGTCGTTCCCAGCAACGTGTTCGCGGTGACGTCGATCGAACTCATCGATCCGAGCGATCCGGCGTCCGAAAAACTGTCCGCAGGCGACGAAATCAAAGAGGACACGAGCAAGGAGTCCATCGCGCTGCAGACGACGCTGACCACGTTGCGGACGATTCTCGACGAGATCGATCCGGCGCGGCTCGGCAAGGTACTGACGACGTTGTCCCAGGGGCTGGACCCGTCCTACCGCGTAGCGGGCTCGTCCATCGAACGCCTCGACCGCCTGATCACCGCGATCGATACCGGTACTCCCACCGGCGAGGATCTGCTGAGCAACATGAGCGCGGGTATCGGCGCGCTGAACGAATCTGCGCCCGAACTGCTGAATGTTCTCGGTGAGGCCGTCACGACGGCCCAGACGCTGACGAACAAGCAGGCGCAGTTCGAGGCCGTGCTCTTCGGTGGCGGTTTGACAGTCGACTCGCTGAACAGCCTGTTCGCGCGGAACCCGGATGTGGGCAAGTCGCTCGTCGGAAACGGCGCAACGATCTTCGGTGCCCTCGGTTCGGATTCCGGCGCGATCGCAGGGTCGATCCCGAACCTCGCGAAGGCGCTCACGGGTGTCAACAGCGTCATCAAGCCGGGTCCGGGCCGGCCTCGCGACTACATCGAGCTCACGATTCAGGCGTCGTTCACCCCCTTCAAGCCCTACACGCAGGCTGATTGCCCGCGCTACGGCTCGATGGTCGGACCGAACTGCGCGACCGCGCCGGCCGTCGCCGATCCTGGCTTCCTGCCCCCGCAGCTGTGGCCGCGGCGGCTCGACTCCGCTGGACCCGCGCCTGTGATTGCGTTCCCACCCCTGCCGGGTGTGCCGAGCATGCCGCAGATCCCAGGGTTGCAGTTGCCGCCCGGAATCGAGATCCCCGGTGTGACAACCCCGGCCTCGACCCAGGTTCCAGGCGTGATTCCCGCGGCGTCCTACGTCGGTCCGGCCGCGGTGACCGCGGTGGTCGGCGAAAAGCCGGACTTCATGCAGATGCTCTTGCTCGGTTCCGCGTTGCGCGGAACTGCGCTGCAGGTCAACTCGACATCCGGAGGAGGTGAACGCTGATGAGTATCCGTAAGCCTCTGATCGGTTTCAGTCTGTTTGCAGTAATAGCGTTGCTGTTGACGTGGGTTATCTGGGCGACGCTCCAGCGGGGCGTGGACGGCGAGACGAATTCGTACTCGGCGACCTTTACCGACGTTCTCGGCCTCAAGGCCGGCGACGACGTCCGTATGGCCGGTGTTCGCGTCGGTCGTGTCGACAAGATCGAACTGACCGGTGAGAACCTCGCCAAGGTCGACTTTGCCGTCCAGTCGGATCAGGAGATATTCCGCAACACCCGGGCACTGGTGCGGTACCAGAACCTGATCGGTCAGCGGTATGTCGCACTGGATGATCCGCGAGACAAGAAGACCGACCAGCCCATCGGCGAGCGGACCCCGCTCGAAAGCGGCGGCGAGATCCCGTTGGAGCAGACCGAACCCTCGTTCGACGTATCTGCCCTGCTCGGTGGCCTGCAGCCGCTCTTCGAGGTGCTGCAACCGGACCAGATCAACTCGCTGTCCGAAACCTTCATTCAGGCGCTGCAAGGCGATCAGGTTTCGCTCAGCGGGTTCCTCACGCAGGCCGCGGCGCTTGCCACGACGTTCAACGATCGTGACGCGCTGCTGACCGACGTGATCAACAACCTCAGCGGCGTGGTCAACGGGTTGGCGGCACGCAGCGGTCAATTCGAAACACTGCTGGCGCAGACCAGAACGCTCGTCGCAGGCCTGTACGTCCAGGGCCAGGAATTGCAAGGCTCCACGGTCCGCATCGCGGACGCGACCACGTCACTCGTCGGCTTGGTGGACAAGGTGCGTCCGACCTTGGACCGAGCCCAGGATTCGACGACGCAGGCGCTGAACCTGTTGCTTGCAGCCGGCCCGAAGATGGATCAGCTTGCTTACGACGGTCCCGCGGTCCTGACCGACCTCGCTCGGACAACGTCCGAGGGTGGCTGGATCACGCTGTATTTTTGCCTCTTGGATGTCTCGCTCTACGGAGTGCTCTTCCCACGAAATCTGTGGACCCAAGTCGGCGGTAACGCCCATTCGGAGGTGTGCCGCTGATGGTCAGCAAACTGAAATCGCGGTTCCACGGGAACAAGAACTTCTGGCTGGGGATCATCGGATCTCTGCTGATCTTCTTGCTGGTGATCGGCTCCACGCTGTTCAAGGAAGCGGGAATCGGCGAAAAGACGATCGACGCCGAGTTCGAGCAGGCGGCCGGCATGACGGCGGGTCAGAAGATCCGTGTCGCCGGTATCGAGGTCGGCCAAGTGAAGGACCTGAAGCTCGACGGTAATCGCGTTCTCGCGACGTTCAGCATCGAGAAGGGTCTGGAGCTCGGCGCCGACGCAACGGCCGAGATCAAGATGGCGACGATCCTCGGCACGCAGTACGTGGCACTGGATCCCGGCAACCCGGACAACGGGGAGCTCGAAGGCCGTCTGCTGAACACCAAGGTGCCGTTCAGCCTCGCAAAGGTCGTCAACGAGTCCGATCCGCGGTACGAGAACCAGTTCGACCGGCTCGAACAGATCGACACGAAGCAGCTCGCGCAGTCACTGGAAGTGCTGAATCAACAGTTCAGTGATCCGGCCGCGTGCCCGGAGGAAGTCAACGCCGACAACCCGCCCGACGAGCCGGCACTCTGCGCGAAGTTGATTTCGCAGTCGCTCGACAGCGTCGGTGTGCTCGCCGGAATCATCTCCGAGCGCAAGGACCAGTTCGACGCGCTTCTGAAGAACCTCGACCAGGTCAGCACGGTGCTGAGCGACAACCGCAACGGCGTTCTGGTTGTCATCACGCAGGGCCAGCAGATCGCCGAGCGAGTCATGCAGCGGCAGACGTTGATTCGTGAGCTGCTGAACAACGTCGCGACGCTGTCGGGTCAGCTCGAAGAGATGGGCCTGGAGAACGACAACCAGCTCGGTGGACTCATCCAGCAGCTGAACACGCTTTCCGAGGGCCTGGACAAGAACAGAGATCAGCTCGCGCGCTTGCTGCAGATCTTCCCGGTCACCGCGCGCCAAGCGAACAACGCATTCGGCGACGGCAACTACGTCAACGCAAGCACAGGTTGGCTCTTCCCGGATAACTGGCTGTGCTTCGCGCACGTAATCGAAGGGTGCCAGGGATGAGGGTTCGCTCGATAGCAACAGCAATGGTGGTCTGCGCGTCGGCAACATTCGCGACGTCCTGCTCGATGCTTCCGGCTTCGCTCGGCGGCGACAAGATCACGTTCACCGCGGATTTTGCGAACGTCGCGGGTATGTACGAGGGCAACGAGGTCGCCATCCTGGGCTTGCCGGTCGGCACGATCGACAAGATCGAGCCGATGGGTCGCCTCGTTCGCGTCGAAATGACTGTCGATGGCGACGTGAAGATTCCGGCCGATGTGAAGGCGGCGGAGGTCTCCCCCTCCGTGGTCACCAACCGGCACATCGAGCTCGTCCCCGCCTACTCGGGCGAAGGGCCGACACTCGCTGACGGCGACCACATCCCGCTCGAGCGCACACGAACACCCGTTTCGCTGGACCGCGTGCTCAAGTCCCTGGACCGGATCACCGCGGACCTACAGGGGACCGGTCCAGAAGGCGCGCCCGGACCGCTCTCGGGACGCATTCTCTACAACGCGCTCAACGGAAACGGCGACAAGCTCAGGGACACCATCCAGTCTTTGTCGACGGCACTGCAGATCGGTATCGACAACAGGGATGCGGTCACCGACTCGATCGTCAAGCTGAACGAGCTGACGACGATCGTTGCGGAGAACGACCAGTCCTTGCGTGAGTTCAGTTCGAACGTAACGAATTTGACCGGCATCCTTGCCGATCAGGCACCCGGACTGAACGCTGTTCTCGATCAGCTGGATGCGTTCCTGCGCAACACCTCGACGGTGCTGGCGGAGAATCAGGATCAGTTGACGGGTTCGCTGGTCCGGTTGGGCAGCACGGCTGAGCTCCTGCGTGAGAACGCTCGAAATTTGACCGAGCTGATCGATGTCGGTCCGTTGCTGTTCCAGAACATCAACAACGCGATCAGCTACGACACGCATCAGATCCGCGTTCACGCGCTTCTGGACCGTTCGATTCTGGACGGCGAACTGGTGTCGCTGTTCTGCGAGCGAATTCAGATGAAGGCCGATGGCTGCCGGACCGGAAAGATGATCGATTTCGGGCCGGATTTCGGACTGACCGAGGCCATGCTGGGGATTACGAAATGACCTTTACGCGAAGTTCGAAAGTAGCGGCGCTGGTACTGGTCGCCGGAATCAGTGCGACAGGTTGTGGACTGACGGTCGACAGCCTGCCGCTCCCCAAGCCGGGAGTCGACGGCGATGCCTACGAGGTGAAGGCGGAGTTCGACAACGCTCTCAACCTGCCGGCCGACGCCAAGGTCAAGGTCAACGGTTCGGACATCGGCGTGGTGACGGCAATCTCCACGAAGGATTTCAAAGCCAACGTCACGATGGAGATCGAGAGCGTCGTCGAGCTGCCGTCCGAGGGAACACGGGCCGAGCTGCGGCAGGCGACTCCCCTCGGTGACGTCTTCATCGCCATCTCCTTCGACAAGCTCAAGCCCGGTGAGGAGTTGCTGAAGGACGGCGGCACCATCACCAAGACATCGGCGGGCGCGACAGTCGAGCAGCTGCTGATGTCTGCGACCACGTTGATCAACGGCGGTGCGCTGACCGAAGCAGCACGGATCATGTCCGAGGTCAGCTCCATGGTCAGTGGCCGCGGACCGACGATTCAGCACCTGATCCAGAAGTTGACGAGCGTCGTCGGCACACTGAACGAGCGCACCGACGCACTCGACGGAACGCTGAAGCAGACCGACACGCTGTTGGCGACGTTGAATCAACGTTCCGACGATCTCGGTCGGATTGCCGACTCCATCCCGTCGATGATCTCGGTGCTCGCGCAGAACAATGCGACGATCGGCGACCTGCTCGCGAAAACAGCAGAGGCCAGCAGCGCGCTCGGTGACTTCGCCAATACGTCGGGCGATCAGCTCAACGATCTTCTCGGCAGTGTCGACAACGTCATGACGGGCATCACCGGCTGGCAGGACAAGCTCGAGCAATTCGGCGACATCGTCCACACCCTCACGCCGAAGATCAACTCTGCGACTCGGGCGGGTGCCATCAACAGTGACCTGATCATCGACAGCCTGAGCATCGGGCCGCTGTGGGATTCAGGAAGCCGGTGGCCGGATCTGTCCGATGTCAACGCGCTGGTCGTGAGCCTCACCGAGGTGCTCGGCCATGTGTACCAACGTATTACGACTGGGGGCAACTAACATGGGCGCCTGGGTGCGAGAGCACAAAACGTTGGTTTCCAACGTCGGACTGGTTCTTATCCTGCTGCTGGGGGCTAGCTACCTCGTCGTCAGCATCATGCGAATCAATCCGTTCCGCGAGACCTACAACGTCACCGTGAACCTCGATCGCTCCGGTGGTATTCAGCCGAACAACGACGTGACCTATCGCGGGTTCCGCGTCGGCAAGGTGAACTCGCTGACGATCACCGATACGGGCGTTGCGGCAGAGGTCGAGATCAACAAGTCCGCGCAGATTCCTGCCGGCGGCGTTGTATCGGTGCAGGCGCTGTCGGCCGCCGGTGAGCAGTACATCGACTTCCAGCCGGAATCCGACGGTGCGCCGTACCTCGAGGACGGTGACGTCATCGAGTACAACCCCGAGAACGTCAAGACGCCGCCGCCGCTCGCCGAGGTGCTCAACAACGCGAGCACGCTGATCAACCAGGTCAACCCGGAGAAGTTCAAGGTCATCGTCGATCAGCTGGACATCGCACTTGCGGGTGGTTCGGTACAGCTGCAGACAGTGATGAAGGGAATCAGCGAGACCGCCGCCGGTCTCGACAGCATCCTGCCGCAGACGACCGGTTTGGTCGCCAACCTGCGAACCATCATGGGCACCACGTCGTTGGCGCAACCCGACCTCGGGATCTTGACCCAGAACTCGGACGCGTTGTTCGCACAGCTGTCAGCGGCGAACGCCGAGCTGAATGCGTTCCTCGATGCGGCGCCGGGACAGTTGTCATCCCTCGGTGGGGTCGTGGACCGGATCAACGACCCGGTCACGAACTTGGCGGGGCAGTTCGACCGGATCTTCAGCGCCGGTAGCTCGCGCGCTCCGGCGTTGGCGGCACTGTTCCCCGCGCTCCGCGACGCTGGACTCGGACTGCAGCAGCCGTCCTACAACAACGAGTTCCACGTCATGGCGGACATCTGGGTTCGACCCTCCTGCCAGTACGCCGCGCCGATGCGGAACCCAACGGATGCGCAGCAGGATCAGCGCGTCTACCTGTACAAGAACTACTGCATCAATCCAGACCCGACGACGCAGGTCCGTGGCTCGGCGAACGCACCGCGGCCCAATGTTCCCGACAACACCTCGGGTCCGCCGCCTGGCATCACCGGTGACGAGATGTCGATTCCCGAACCGGGCAACTGATCGACCGCGACACCCCCAGCGGGCATACTCGCTGGGGGTGTTGCCGTGTCATGTGACCGCAATTGCGGATTGGAAAGAAAGTTTGATGTGTATTCATGCCTGAAGCCAAAGTGAGTTCGAAGAAGTCGAGGGGACTCGGTCCGAAGCAGAAACGGTATGGCGCACTGCTGCTGGCCGCGCTGCTGCTGATCGGGCTCTCGGTCGCCGCAACCCGACTCTTTTGGCCGAACGACAAAGAGGACGATGTTTCGGAGGTGCAGAAGCAGTTCTGTGACTTCGCGCGGTCACTCATCACGCTCGATTACAACGACTGGGACGGGTATTTCGCCTCGATCTCGGGCAAGACCTCTGGCGAGGCGAAAGAGACCGTCGAGCGGAACTTCGGCAGCCAGGAAACTCGTGATGCGGTCACTGCGTCACAGCTGCGGCGTGAAGTGCTCAGCAACGACTGCGGAGTGAAGTCGGAAAGCAGCGACCGCGTCGACTTCATTGCTTTCCTGGTCGCGAAATCGACCAATGCGGAGGGCACGTTCGTAGAGCAGTTCGCCATCACCGGCGAGACGAAACGCGCCGGCGATTCGTGGTCCATCACCAAGGTCGATCTACCGATCCTCGCTCCGTACTGATGGCTCCCGACAACGCGAAGCGCACACCGGTCAAGCCGACGGCTACCAAGCCGAGAGCCCTTGTCGTCGCGGTCGCGGTATTGAGCGTGCTGATCGTCGTCATGACGATTGCAGCGGCAGCGTTCTACGCCAAGTACCGAACCGCATCCGACAAGAACGACGCCGCGGTAGCCGCGGAGGGTGCGCGCCGGGAAGCGTGTCTGTATGCCGCCAGGTTGGTGTCGTTCGACTACCGCTCGTTGGACACCTACTTCACCCGGATTGCCGACGGGGCGTCGGGCGATTGGAAGGCGAACTTCGAGTCGAGCATCGCGCAGACGCGCGATTCGCTAACTGCCAGTCGGTCGGTCGCATCTGCGGGCGACGTCCAATGTGGCTTGGTCGAAGGTGACGAGTCGAGCGCGACAGTCGTCATCGTCGCAGCTCAGAGCATTGTCAGCGGAGATCCTCCGAGCGCGCCGAGCAATAGCCAGGTATACATGGTCGCGATGATGGTGAACGACGGCGGCAAGTGGTTTTGCGACAAGCTAGTAACGTCGCTCAACGGGGGCTGAAGGATCCAGCCATGGCCGAACGTGCACCACACCCCCGGCCGTACCGATTGGCTGGCTGTACCGGCTTGCGCACGCAAGCTTGACGACACGGCGCTTTGCGCCGGGAAAGTTCGAGACGCATGGGTTCCAAGGACGACGCGCACGAGGCCAACGCAAATGCAGACGACCTAGTCGAGGTGGATGCGACGACAGAGACCGAACAGAAGACCAGTCTCGCGAAGCCGTCGAAGCAAGATCCCGATCCGGCCCCTGCTGCCGAGACCACTGCTGCCGAGACCACTGCTGCCGAGACCACTGCAGCCGATGCGCCCGACGCTGCAGCCGCCGAAACAGCAGACTCGACCGAGCCGGCCGCGCCAACGGGTGCCCGTCAGGCACCGGTCTGGGCCGTTGCTGCGCTCGGTGGCGTCCTCGTTGTGCTCCTGATCGGTATGTTCATCAACTGGAACCCGTGGTTCGGTCCGGAAAAGGGCCTGCCGGTTTTCAGCGGCAAGGCGGGACGTCTGCTCGACGATCAGCAAGCCGACAAGGATGCCGCCCGCGACGCTGGGTGTGACATCGCGACCAAGCTGCTGACGTACGACTACAACAACGTCGACGAGTTCTTCGACAACGTGCGTCAGGTGACGACGGGGACCTTCGGCCGCGGCTTCGCAGCCGACAGTGCCGCGCTACGGGACATGTTCATGCAGGGGCAGGTCACGTCGCGGCCCGAGAACGTCGAGTGCGAGGTCGTCATGTCCGGCGACGAAACGACGCGCGTGCTGGTCACGGCGACTCAGATGTCGTCGAGCATCGACACCCAGGGCAAGGAACAGTCCGAGCAGGCGGAACTGTACGTCGATCTGGAGAAGGTCGACGGCCGCTGGCTGGCGGGTGACCTCAGCCCCGTGAAGTCGGCTTCGGGCCAGCAGCCCGGTGGTGTGCCGGGTTCACAGCCGGGAGTGGACCCCAACGCAGGGCAACAACCGCCCGCTACCGAGGGCCAGCCCGCACCCGGCGAGGCGCCGGCACCGGAGGCACCGCCCGCGCCCTAGCGGTGGAAGGCCCTAGCGGTCAGAACAGCGTCATGACCTCACGCTCGGCATTCTGTGCCGGGCGTTTGGTCGTTTTCTTGGGTGCCTTCGTCTCGAGTACCGCCGCACTCGCGGCAGCTTCGCGGGCCGCCTCGCCGGCTAGCGCGTCGGCAAGTTCGTTGTAGTAATTGCCGACGTGGCCGCGGACCCAGCGAAAGCGCACCGGGCCGGACCGTTCCGCGATGGCGCGATCTATTCGCTGGATCAGCTCGAGGTTCTTGACCTCTTCACCTGCTGACGTGCGCCAGTTCTTCCGCTTCCAACCGGGCAACCACTCGGAGGCGCACTTGATCGCGTATTGCGAGTCGCTCTCGATGAGCAACGGCTCCGGGCCGGGGTGCGCCACTATCGCCTCCATGACAGCGCGCAGCTCGGCGATCTGGTTGGTCCCGACCGCCGCGCCCCCGCTGGCGTGCGGGCCGGTGTGATCGACCCATGCCCATCCGATTGCACCACCCGGATTGCGCAGGCAAGACCCATCGGTACTCACAATGATCATGTCCCCGACCTTAATTGGACCCGCCGACAAGTCGGCGTAGCTGACTTCGGTTTGGCTGGACTTTCTCGCAAAGATCTAGTCCCGAAAAAGGTTGAGTGCACCGCGAACCCGTACCGCTCTGTAACGGGAGTTGCCGATGTTGCGTGTGTGCTACCTCTCGTTCGGGTGCCGGATGACCGTACTACACCCAGCAGGTGAATTGGAAGGGTTTTGCGTTACCGGCTTGTTACCGTGAAGCGACGAACGGGGTTCACCCAAAAGCATTGGCGCGCAGCATCTTCCAATCGAATCGCCATCCTGTCGCACACGCTCGTCCGGCGTCAGTAAGCACCTTCCAGCACCTTGTCGGCAATCGTCTCGGCGATCGGAAGTGCAGCCGTTGCGGCTGGCGAGGGCGCGTTCAGAACGTGTACCGACCGTGGGGTTCGCTCGATCATGAAATCGTGGACGAGCGTCCCATTACGCAGCACGGCCTGGGCTCGAATGCCCGCTTCCTTCGGCAACAGATCTGCGAGGGTCAATTCCGGACAGTACTTCCGGCACTCGGCGAGGTAGCCACGCTTGAACAGCGAATTGCGCATTTCACGGGCGCCGGTTCGCACGTTTGCGCGTGCGACCCGGTAGAAGCCGGGGAATTTCAGATAGTCCCAGACGTCGGCGCCACGGAAACTGAACTTGCGGTAGCCCTCTCGCGCCATGCCGAGAACGGCGTTCGGGCCGACTGTCAGTTCGCCGTCGATCGTGGGGCTCAAATGCACGCCGAGGAACGGCAATTCGGGATCCGGAATCGGATAGATCAAGTGGTGAACGAGCTTCGAGCGTTCGGTCGGCAACCGGTAGTACTCGCCGCGAAAAGGAATGATCCGGAAGTCCATGTGGATTCCCGCGAGCCGTGCCATGCGGTCGGCCTGCAGACCCGCACACACGACAAGGTGGCGCGCCGACCAGGACCGACCGTCGCCCGACACCTCGACCTTGTCGGTCGACTCCGTTATCGCCGTCACGCGCGCGCCGAATTCGATTACGCCCCCCGCCGCGCGCACGAGGTCCGCGAGCGTATCTGTAATCCGGCGGTAGTCGACGATTCCGGTCGTCGGCACGAACAGCGCGCCCACCCCGGTGACGTTCGGTTCCCGGCGGCGCAACTCGGCTGCGTCGAGCAACTCGACCGTCAGCTGGTTGATCTTGGACCGCTCGAGCAACGCCGTCATCCGCACGGCTTCGGCTGCGTCCGTCGCGACGAGGAGTTTGCCGCGCTCGTCGACGGGGATGCCGTGCTCGGCAGCGAATTCTTTGGTCAGTGCGGCGCCGCGGCGACTCAGCTCCGCCTTGAGACTGCGCGGCTCGTAGTAGATGCCGGAGTGGATGACCCCGCTGTTGTGACCGGTTTGGTGGGTGGCGAGGCCGTCGGCTTTTTCGAGAATCACGAGACTCGCGCCGGGCCGCCGCCGCAGAATTTCATGGGCGGTGGCTACGCCGACGATCCCCCCGCCGATCACGCAGTAGTCGTACATCTCACCAACCTTAGGGTCGATGTACTGTTCGGTTTGAACTCGGGAGGTGAGCATTCGTGGACAGCCATCTGGTGATGGAGTTGATTACAGTCCCGCTGTTTACCGGGACGATCGGTTACATCACCAACTGGACCGGCGTGCTCATGCTGTTCGAAACGCTGGACTTCAGAGGCTTCCGGATGCCGGGGCTGAAGACACTGTTTCCGTTCTTCCCGCGCCGGATCCAAGTCCTGCCGATCTTCAAGGACGGCGAGAAACTCGGCTGGCAGGGCATGGTCCCTTCACGGGCTGAAAAGATGGCCAGTCTTGCGATCGATCGCAGTCTCGCGAAGGTCGGCAACATCGGGGATTTCTATGCCCAGCTCGATCCCGACGCGATTGCCGAGCACTTCGTCGAGGTCGCCCGGCCGGAGATTCCCCGACTCGTCGACAGACTTATGACGCAGGAAAATCCGCGGCTCTGGAACAGCCTGCCGGACTTCGCGAAGGAGTTCGTCTACCGCAAGGTCGACGAGGACCTTCCGAAGAACGCCGCTCGTATCAACGAGGAATTCGTCGCGCACCTCGACGAACTCGTCGACGCGAAATCGATGGCGATCAGCTTCCTCGTCAGCCATCCCAAGCTGCTCAACGATGTCTTTCGTGAGTTCGGCGAGAAGGAACTGAAGTTCATGGTGAACTTCGGTGCCTACTTCGGTTACCCGATGGGCTTCACGCTCGTCGCTGTCCTGCAGGTACTTCCGCACTGGTGGGTCTTGCCCGTAGGCGGAGCGATTCTCGGCTGGGTCGTGAACTACCTCGGCATCACGATCATCTTCGAGCCTGTTCATCGCAGCCGGTGGGTGCCCTGGCGTCAGGGTTTGATGTTGAAACGCCGGCCCGAGGTGATCGTCGGTTACGCGGGAATCATTTCGACGCACGTCATGACGCTCGACAACATCATGAACGAACTCCTGCACGGACCGCGCTCGGACCGCACGCTTCTGATGCTCGACAAGGTGATGCGCGAGACCGTCGACTCGGCGGTAGGACGTGCGCGGATTCTGGTTCGCACAGCCGTCGGCGCCGACCAGTACGAGCGTTTGAAAGCGGCGATCGCACCGGCGGCGATGGAAATGATTCCGCAGGTTTCGGCAGACGACGAATTCGTCGTCGCGCAGCGCGGGAAGATCGACCTCTTCGTCCAGGACCAGATGACCAAACTCAGCCTCGAGGACTTCCAGTCCATCCTGCGCGGTGCGGTCAAACAGGACGAATGGCTCTTGTTCCTCCATGGCGGCATATTGGGCGGACTCGCGGGCTTCCTGCATCTAGCGATATTTGGAGTCTGATGCCACTCACGCCGTACACGGCGGCGCGAAGTCCAGTGCGGGCAGATGTGCTGCCCATTGCTCTCGATTGACCAGGTCGTTCGTGTAGCGGCAGATCCTGTCCTTCGCATGGTCTTCGTCGAGATCGAGGATCGCCAGCGCGCTGTTGTCTCCGCCGGCGGCAAGGATCGGCCCGGCAGGGCTGAACGCCGCATACCAGCGGCCGGTACCCGGCGTGATGAGCGAGTCGCCGATCGAGGTCGCGGTCGCCGAATCTTCGACGTCCCAGATCCGGACCGTCTGACCGTCACCTGCCGAAGCCAACGTCGCGCCGTCCGCACTGAACGACAGCGACCGGACGGTGCTGGTGTGGCCGGACAACTCGGCGCCGGGCACTGGATCACCGGCATCCTCGACGTCCCACAGCCGGATCATCTGGTCGTCGCCCGCAGACGCGAGGATCGTCCCGTCCGGGCTGAAGGCAACGGCGTTGACCGCACCCGTGTGCCCGGTCAGCGGCGCACCGAGCGGCTTGGGCTGCCCAGGTTCGCTGATATCCCAGAGCCGCACGGTGTGGTCGGCGCTGCCGACTGCGATCGACTTGCCGTTCGGACTGAAGGCAACCGCGGTGGCCCAGCTCGATTGCCCGGCGATCGGGTCGCCGACCTGCCGTGGGTTCGCGGGGTCGCGGACATCCCACAGTTGCGTCGATTCGTCTGTGCTGCTGGTAGCGAGCATCTGGCCGTCGGGGCTGAACACCGTGTGCAAGACGTACCGCGTGCCGAGGGTCAACGGCACACCCAACCGGTCCAATCTGCCATCGGCACCGACCGACCACAGCGTCAGCGTGCCGTCGTTCAGTCCGGTTGCCAGGATCTTTCCGTCCGGCCGCAGGGACAGATCGAACACGCTGCGCCGCAACTCGTCCTGCATACGGCCGAACAACATCGACTGCGCCGGGTCCGACATATCCCACAGTTGAACGGTCCCGTCCGATGCGCCGGTGGCCAGTAGCGCGCCGTCGCCCGAGAACGAGGTCTTGCTCACCCGTCCGGCGTGCCCGGTCAGTACCGATGACGGGACGGACCACAGCCTGACCACGCCGTCCGCGCCACCGGAGGCGATCGATTCACCGTTCGGTGCGAAGACCGCCGAGTAGATGCTGCCGTTCGTCCCCGCGAGCGTCTGACCGAGCTGAATCGGCGCGGCCGGGTCGGCGAGGTTCCACAGCTTGGCGGTGCCGTCGAGACTGCCGGTGACGAGCGTGCCGCCGGTCGAGCTGAACGCCACCGACCACAGCGGTCCGGTGTGACCGGTGAACGGTTGGCCGATGAGCGTCGGTGCCGCACGGTCGGTGACGTTCCAGAGCCGGACCGTGCGGTCGTCGCTGGCAGACGCGAGCATGCGGCCATCGGGGCTGAAGGCCAGGGAGTGCGTGACGTCGGTATGTCCGGTCAGCGGCTGGCCCAGTGGTCGAGCGTTGGCGGGGTCCGCCACGTCCCACAGCCGAACGGTTCGGTCGCCGCCGCCGCTGGCGAGCGTGGCGCTATCCGGGCTGAAGGCGATTGCGCGGACAGGGCCGTCGGAACCGGTCAGCGGCTGGCCGATCGGTACGGCTCGACGTGGATCCGACACCTGCCAGAGTCGGACGGTCTCGTCGAAGCTCGCCGTCGCGAGCGTCTTGCCGTCGGGGCTGAAGGCGGCCAGAAAGACCGTCGCCGTGTGACCGTTCAGGACCGCCAGCTCGGTGACGCTTTCCCGGTCGGTCAGGTCCCAGAGCCGCACCGTGTTGTCGTCGCTCGAGCTCGCCAGCGTGCGGCCGTCGGGGCTGAACGCCACCGACGACACCCAACTGGTGTGACCCTGCAAAGTGGCGAGTTGTCGCGGGTGAGCCGTGTCGGCGATGTCCCAGAGGCGGACCGTGTTGTCGTAGCTCGCGGACGCGAGGGTCTTGCTGTCCGGGCTGAACGCGACGATGTAGACAGCGCCCATGTGTCCGGTCAGTTGCCGCGCGAGCGGTGCGTTCTGCGTCGAGATCAAACGTGTGTAGACGGACTCGTCGTCAGGTCGCAGCTGCGCGGCGACGAGGTTGAGCTGCGCCGAGAGGGATGGATCGCTCGTCTGGACTTTGTCTGCCTCGGCCGTGACCTGCCCGAATATGGCCTGGTCGCGCTGTGAGTTTGCCTGGCGAGCGTTGAACGCCGCGATTCCTGCTGCGATCACCGCGACCACCGAGAGGAGGATGAGACCTGTGCGGGTGGCTTGGTTACGCCGGACGGCACGGCGCATTGTCTGGGTGGACTCGTCAAGGAATTCGCCGACCGTGCGGCTGATGTCGTGGACGGTCGCATCGCCGTGCTGGGTCGCCGCCTCGAGGCGGCTGCCGCGGTAGAGCAGACCGGAATCGCGTCCGCGGCTGTGCCATTCCTGGGCGTCGGCCTCGAGTCGTTGCCGGACAAGGTTGCCGGTGCGGTCCTCGTCGATCCAGCCGCGCAGGGTCGGCCACGCGTCGATGACGATCTCGTGGGTCAGCGTGACGGTTCCGGCGTCGACCGTGATCAGGCGCGATCGAGTCAGCGCCTCCAACGCCTCGAGCGCTGCGGGACGGTCGTCGCCGACGTAGTCGAGCAGTTCGGTGCGGGTACGCGGGCGTCGGCTGTCACGGCTCTCGTCCCCAACCTGGACGAGCCGCAGCAGTATGCGTTTCGCGGCGCGCTGCGCTGAACTGTCCAGTTCGGCCCAGACGTGATCCGCCGTCGCCGCGACTGAACCGGCGACACCTTCTGCCGCTCGATAGCCGGCAACGGTCAGCTTCCCACCGCGCCGGTGCTGCCACGTCCCGGTCAGGACGTGCGAGAGGAGAGGTAGCGCGCCCGGGTCGTAGGTTTCGCGCCGCCGGACGCCGCCGCCGATCCCGCAGAGATCGGTGATGACCAGATCCTCCAGACCTGGCTCGAGTTTCAGACCGGCAGCGCGTGCGGGCCGGGCGATGGCTTCGCGAACCTCCGCAATCCGCATCGGACCGAGGACGAGACTGCGGTGCTGCAATGCGTCTTCGAGCTCGGGGTAGTCGAGGCAGCGGGCGTAGAAGTCGGCGCGGATTCCCATGATCACGACGGCCGGTGGACCGTTCTCCTCCGCTGCGCACGCAGCGGTGAGCATGGCGATGAACGCCTCGCGCTCCGTCTCGTCCTCGCACACTGTGAACAGTTCCTCGCTCTGATCGACGATGATCAGCCCGCGCGTCGCGCCGGCCCATGCGCGAACGGCCGCCCGGACGCGCTCTCCGTCACCGCCGTCGTCGACGGACTTCAGACAGGGGATGGCGTCGTGCAGGGACGCGAGCGGTTTCGCGCCGGGAGTCAGCGTCGCGATCGGCCACTCGGCGGCCTGCGGGATGGCGGAATCGGCGGCCGACAATGCGGGTATCAGGCCGGCTTCGAGCAGCGACGATTTTCCGGCGCCCGATGCGCCGACGAGCATCGTCAGCCCGCCCTGGGTTGCCGCGGTTGCGACCATGCCGGCCAGTTCCCTGGTCGGGCGAGCTCGTCCGAAGAACCAATCGGCGTCGGCCCGCGTGTACGCCGCGAGTCCGAGATAGGGGCAGAGCGGGTGCGTGTCGGCGGATTCCGGGGTGGTCGTATCGGGCTTGCCCGCGGCCTCCCACATACGTCGCCACCGTCGGGCGTCGAGCAGCACCGGGTCTGCGGCGTGTGTTCGTTTCGCCCGATCGATCAGCACGAGGAGTACCGGAGACAGGGTTTCGAAAGATGCGGGGACATTCGTCCCCGCTTTCCAGTCGCTGATTCGTTGCGCTGACGGGGTCGATCCGCGACCGCGAACTGCGGCGGGGTGGTTCGCCGCGGCGTCGGCAATCCGGCGCAGCGGTAGATCGCCTGCCGCGATGTAGAGCCGGCGAAACTGCTCGGCGAACACGGCTTTGGCGCTCACCCCCAACGCACGACCTCCTCCGGTCGGTGTGTCTGTCCGGTCCGGACAACTGACTCTAGTCGCTTGACCAGGTTCTACGAGCGCCATTCTGTCCGGTCCGGTTGTGTGCGCGCGCCACTGTGGGCGAGCCTGGGACGGTACGAAGTGGAGTCCCGAGTCCGCTGTTCATCTTCGAGGGGTGATGAGCGCGAGCCGGCCGCCAGGGTCAACGGTGACCGTGTGCCAGTTCTCGGCGACTGTTTCGAAGTTCGGCCCGAGTCGGGGAGAGGTCGTTGGGGGACTCTCCCCGACTCGATTCGGTCTGTTCATCTGTTCACCTGATCAGATGTAGAGAGTAATGTCCTTCGGGTGAGGGACACTTCGCTCGCAATGCACATGAGCGACGGCATCGTGAATGCTCCGACGTCGTTGTTGTTCGCAGGAATCGCAATCGTCGGCCTCGGGTTCGCCGCCCTGAAGGCCCGAACCGAGTTGACCGAACGCGCCGCTCCGATGGCCGGTCTGGTTGCCGCGTTCATCTTCGCGGTCCAGATGATCAACTTCCCGATCCTGCCGGGTGTCAGCGGGCATCTCCTCGGCGGCACGCTTGCCGCGATACTCGTCGGTCCCTATGTCGGCGTGCTCTGCGTCGCAATCGTTCTCGTCGTCCAAGCACTGCTCTTCGCCGACGGCGGCCTCACCGCGCTCGGGACGAACATCACCAATATGGCGCTGATCGGCGTCGCTGTCGGTTACACGGCCGCGCGACTGCTGCTTCCGATTGTGCGTCGACTACCGGTCGTCGCGTTCGTGGCCGCGCTGCTCGGAACCGTGTGCGCGTCGGCCGGTTTCATCGTCGAGTACGCAATCGGCGGGGCGTCGGGATCGACGCTCGGCGAGGTCACCTGGTACATACTCGGCACGCATGCGCTGATCGGAATCGGCGAGGGAATCATCACCGCGATCACCGTCGGAGCTGTGGCGAAGGCGCGCCCCGATCTCGTGTATCTCCTACGGGCCGAGCAGGTCGACAGCGCGCGGTCGCGGACCGCGTTCTTCGCCGCGTTCGGCGTGGCGACGCTGTTGTGCGCGGGTCTGCTCTCCTACTTTGCGAGTTCCCAGCCCGACGGTCTCGATGCGACGACCCAGCGTGGGTGCACCGTGTCCGAAGTGAACGGCGCGGAGCAGTTGAACGGGGAATGCATTGCGCAGAATGCGCAGGATCACCACCTGGCGCAGTCGCCGCTGGCCGACTACACGATCGACGGCGACAACCGTTTCACCGGACTCGCCGGCGTGCTCGGCGTCCTGGCGGCGTTCGTCGCGCTAGCCACGCTTGTCGCTGGTATTCGGACTCGAACACCCCGCCCATGAGCGGGTCCCACGGCTCGCTGTATCTGGCGGGGCACTCACCGCTGCACACGGCCGCGGCAGAGGTGAAGATCGTTGCCGCAATCGTCGCGGTATTTGCCGTGGTGGCGACGCCACGAGAGTTGGTCTGGCCGTTCGCGGTATACGCCGTGCTCGTCTTGGCAGTGTGGCGCTGGGCGAGAATCCCGTTGCGGTGGATCGGCCCGCGGATGGCGATCGAGCTGCCGTTCGTCGTGCTTGCGTTGCTGTTGCCGTTCGCGGCCGACGGCCCACGTACCGATGTCCTCGGCCTCACGCTGTCGACGAGCGGGCTGATCGCGGCGTGGGGAATCCTCGTCAAAGGCACGCTGGGCGTCGCTATTTCCTTGACTCTCGCGGCAACCACGAGCGTGCGCGACCTGCCCGGCGGGTTGTCGAAACTGCGGGTGCCCGGGCTGATCGTCACGATCGTCGTGCTGATGCTCCGATACGTCGACCTCTTGGTCGACGAAGCCCGACGGATGCGCCTCGCGCGTGTGTCACGCGGTGCCGATCCGCGCAATGTTGCGCAGGCGGCGGCCACCGCGCGTGGCGCGGGGGCGCTGTTTCTCCGCTCCTACGAACGCGGCGAACGAGTCCACGTCGCGATGTTGTCGCGCGGCTTCACCGGTTCGGTGCCGGACTACGGGTGCGCGATTGCGACCCCGCGCGTGTGGGCGATCGGCATGATCCCCGCGTTGCTTGCCGTGGTCGTCTGCCTCGGCGGGTGGTGGTCGCTGTGATCCACACCGACCTCGCAGCAGCGGTGAGCGTCGAGAACCTCACCTACACCTACCCGGACGGCACCGCGGCGCTGACCGCGGTGACCCTGGATATCGCGCCTGGCGAGCGCGTCGCGATTCTCGGACCCAACGGTGCGGGTAAGTCGACGCTGATGTTGCAGCTCAACGGCGTGCTGACGCCGGACGCGGGTACCGTCCGGATCGGGAAGACGCCTCTCACCTCAGAGTCCGTGCGCGAGATTCGGCAACGGGTCGGTCTGGTCTTCCAAGATCCCGACGACCAGCTGTTCATGCCGACCGTCGCACAGGATGTCGCGTTCGGACCCGCGAACTTCGGCGTGCGCGGCGCTGAACTGGACCAGCGCGTCGAGGCCGCGCTCGGCGCGGTCGGTATGGCGGGCAGCCGCGAGCGTTCCCCCGCGCATCTCTCGATCGGCGAGCGGCGCCGCGCGGCCCTGGCGACGGTGCTCGCGTGCCGACCGGACGTCCTCGTTCTCGACGAGCCGGCAGCGAACCTCGATCCGGTCGCGCGCCGTGAGCTCGCCGACGTCCTGCTCGGGCTGGGCACGACTCTCCTCATGGTCACTCATGACCTGCCCTACGCCGCGCGGATCTGCCGGCGAGCTGTGATTCTCGACGGCGGCAGCGTGGTTGCCGACGGACCCATCGCGGAAATTCTCGGCGACACGGCGTTGCTCGCGCGGCATCGTCTAGTTTGAAGGAGGTCGTCGATCGGAACCGGGGGTGCGCTGTGCTGAGGCTGCATCGTGCGACGCGGTCGAGCACTCTTGCCGACGGGCTCGCGGACCTGCTGTCGACGCCACTCCCCGACCCGTTCGCGCCCGAGGTCGTTGCCGTTCCGGCCAAGGGTGTCGAGCGCTGGTTGAGCCAGCGGTTGTCCTGCAAACTCGGCGCCGCTACCGCGAACTCGGATGGAGTCGCAGCCAACATTCTGTTCCCGAGTCCGGCGCGGCTCGTCGAAGAGGCAATTGCTGCCGCGGGCGGATACACCGCGCAGGACGATCCGTGGTCGCATGGCCGCGTTTTGTGGTCCGTGCTCAGGGTGATCGACGAGTCGCTCGACGAGCCCTGGGCCGCGGTGATCGCGAAGCACCTCGGTCGTGGCCGGGACGGTCATCGAATCGGTCGGCGCTACGGCACAGCTGCACATGTCGCCGACCTGTTCCGGGGCTATAGCGCCGACCGACCGCAGATGCTCGTGGAATGGGCGGCGGGGCGGGATACGGACGGTGTCGATCGGCCGCTCGACGGTGACCAACTGTGGCAGGCGGAACTGTGGCGTGGCCTCCGCGAGCGCATAGGCGTCCCGAGTCCGGCCGAGCGCCTCGACGACGGATGTGCGCGTTTGCGTGCCGAACCCGACATCGTGGACCTCCCACCTCGACTTTCGCTCTTCGGACCGACGCGGCTGACGACCGAACAGCTCCGAGTCCTGGCTGCCCTCGGCGCGAATCGCGAGGTTCACCTGTGGCTTCCGCATCCGAGTCCGGCGCTGTGGCAGAAACTGTCCGACCTACCCGCCGTCGTTCGACGTGACGCGGACGACTCGGCACTGCTGGCCTCCCATCCGCTGCTGGCGAGCCTCGCCCGCGACGTCCGTGAGGTCCAGCAGCGGCTCGGTAGCATCGCCAAAGTCACCGACGAGACCGTCGACCGGCCGCCCGATTCGTTGTTGGCGCAGGTGCAGGCCGATATCGCGGGCGACCGCGCGCCGGCGGGAGTTGCGCCGGCGGACGGAACGGTCGCGGTGCATTCGTGCCACGGCCCGTCCCGTCAGGTCGAGGTGCTGCGCGAAGCCCTGTTGCACCTGTTCGCCGACGACCCGACGCTGGAACCCCGGGATGTTCTGATCATGTGCCCGGATGTCGAGACTTTCGCGCCACTGGTTCGCGCCGCGTTCGGGCAGGGTGTGCTCGACCATCCCGGCCACAAGCTTCGCGTCCGAATGGCCGATCGTGCGCTCCGCCAGACCAATCCGCTGTTCGACGTGCTGGCGACGTTGCTGCACCTTGCCGACGGTCGTGCCACCGCCAGCCAGATTCTCGACCTCGCCGGGACCGGCCCGGTCCGCAAGCAGTTCCGCTTCAGCGACGAAGAGTTGGAGCGGCTGCGTGAGTGGGCAGGGGAAGCCGGTGCGAGATGGGGCATTTCGCAGCGACAGCGTGCCGCGTTCGGTTTGGAGAACTTTCCGCAGAACACGTTCAACGCCGCCCTCGACCGAATTCTCCTGGGCATCACGGCCGACGAATCGGACCTCGGCTGGCTCGACCGGACCCTGCCGCTCGATGACGTCGAAAGCAACGACATCGACTTGGCCGGCCGGTTCGCCGAGTTCGTCGACCGCGTCGCCGTGGTCTTGCACAGCTTGAGTGGGACTCGACCGGCACCGGATTGGATCGCAGCGCTGACCCGCGCCCTCGATCTGCTCGTCGACGTGAGCCACTCCGATGCGTGGCAACTCGGTCAGGCGCACCGCGAGCTCGCGGCGGCGACCGAGCACGGCACCGATGTGGCAATGCGGCTCTCCGATGTGCGGGCGATGCTCGCGAACCGGTTGGCGGGTCGGCCGACGCGCGCCAACTTCCGGACCGGCGACCTTACGGTCGCCACGCTCGTGCCGATGCGCTCGGTGCCGCACAGGGTGGTCGTGCTGCTCGGGCTCGACGACGAGGTCTACCCGCGCACCGCGGGTCCCGACGGTGACGATATTCTGGGCCGCAATCCCTGTGTCGGCGAACGGGATCCGCGTAGCGAAGATCGGCAGCTCCTACTCGACGCGGTGCTGTCGGCCGGTGAGCGGTTGCTGGTCTTCTACACCGGCAGGGATCCGGTAACCGGCGTCACGCGACCGCCCGCCGTGCCCGTCGGCGAGTTCCTCGACTGCGTCTCGCGAACCTTGGTCGCGGGGTCGGTCGTCACGGAGCATCCGCTGCAGGGTTTCGATCCCAAGAATTTCGATGCCGTGAAACCCTTCAGCTTCGACGCTCGCGCGCTGGTCGGTGCGCGCGCGAACGTTGGCCCGCCGCGGCAGGTCGCCCCGTTCTTGTCGGCGGCGCTTGCACCGGCGCCGAGCGAGGACGTCAGCGTCGCGGATCTTGTTGCGTTCTTTCGGCATCCAACTCAGGCGTTCCTGTATCAACGCCTGCGTGTTCGTGTGCCCGAGTTGGACGAGGACGTCGTGGATGTGCTCAGTGCCGAGCTGGACGGGCTCGCGAAATGGAGCATCGGCGACCGTTTGCTCACCGCCAGACTCGGCGGCGGTTCGCTCGAGGACCTGTGCGCAGCCGAATGGCGCCGCGGAACGCTCCCCCCGTTCAAACTCGGGACGGCGGTGCTCGACGATGTTGCGCAGTCGGTCGAGGCGCTCGTCCGTGTTTCAGAACCGGTCCACACGGGCGCGGCCGAGATGGTCGACGTCGCCATCGAACTCGGCGACGGTCGCAGAGTCGTCGGCACGGTCGGCGGGGTACACGGCAATGTTGTTGCTGCGACCTACTATTCGAAACTGGCCGCGAAGCATCGCCTGGAGGCGTGGATCAACCTGCTTGCCGTCGCCGCCGCGCGCCCGGGACCGTGGGAGGCGATCACGACCGGACGGGGTTACCGGCGAGCGTTGCGCCGGTCGACGCTGGTCGCGCCATCGGATCCGGTGGAGCAGCTTCGTCGACTCGTCGATCTACGCGACAGGGGTGTGCAAGCGCCACTTCCGATTTCGACGAACGCGTCCGCCGTCTACGCCGAGCGCCGGCACACGGGCAACAGCGTCGACGAAGCCTTCGACGCCGCGCGCGAGACGTGGAGTGGAACCTACGGCGACAACACGGATCGAATTCTGGCCTACCTGTACGGTCCTGCGCCCAGCTTCGGTGCGTTCAGCGCAGCGCCGCCACTGCCCGACGAGCAGGCCTGGGGTCCGGATCCGAGTCGGTTCGGCGCCCTCGCGTGCCGGCTGTGGATTCCCCTTCTCGAGTCGGAATCGGTTAGGCAGCCATGAGTTTCGATCTGTACGGCCCGCTCCCGACGGGTACCACCGTCCTCGAAGCAAGCGCGGGAACCGGTAAGACGTACGCCATAGTGGGCCTCGCCACGCGATACGTCGCGGAAGGGGTTGTCCGGCTGTCGGAGCTTTTGCTCGTGACGTTCAGCCGCGCAGCGACCCAGGAGTTGCGCGAACGTACGCGCGAACGTCTGACGTTCACGGCGACCGCGCTCGCGGATCCCGACTCGGCGCGAACCCACACCGACGACCTCGTGCGATTGCTGGCACAGGGTGACGACGCGGCGATTGCCATTGTGCGCCAGCGCCTCCTGCGTGAGCTGTCGGAGTTCGACGCCGCGACGATCGCAACGACGCACAGTTTCTGCCAGCGCATGCTGGATGCGCTCGGCATTGCCGGTGAGCGGGAACCCAATGTGTCGCTGGTCGAATCGGTCGACGATCTCGTCGCCGAGGTGGTCGAAGACCTGTACCTGCGCGTGTACAGCAGCGAGCGGCCGCGCATGAGGCTCGAGGATGCCCGCCGTGTTGCGCTTGCGGCGATCACCGATCGCCACGCGAACCTGGCACCGGATGCGGGCCAAGACTCGGAAGCCGCGCAGCGCGCAGCCTTCGCGGCGGCGGTTCGGCAGGAAGTGGAGCGGCGCAAACGGATCGGTGGCATTCGCGATTTCGACGACCTCCTGGTCCTGCTTCGTGACACCCTCGCCGACCCCGAGCATGGCGACGCGGCGTGCCGCCGGATCCGTGACCGCTATCGTGTGGTTCTGGTCGACGAATTCCAGGACACGGACCCGATCCAATGGGAAATTCTGCGCCGTGCGTTTCATGGTTCGACGACGCTGGTGCTCGTCGGCGATCCGAAGCAGGCGATCTACGCGTTCCGCGGTGCCGAAGTCTCGAGCTACCTGAGTGCGGTGCGCCTCGCAGACAGCCGGCAAGAGCTGACCAAGAACTTCCGCAGTGACGCCGGACTGTTGACTGCCCTGGACCACCTCTACGGTGGAGCCGCACTGGGGCACCCGGAAATCGTTGTGCATCAGGTCGATCCGAGCGATCCGGCGAAGAGCAGACTCGCAAGCGGCAAACCCCTGCGGGTGCGTTACCTACCGCGGACGGGTTCGGGTCCGACCGGCAAGAGTGGGTTCGCCAGTGCCGCCGATCTGCGCAGGCGGGTCGCCGCGGACCTCGCCGCCGACGTGGTCGCCCGGCTCGACGGTTCGGTGGAGCCTGGCGACATCGCCGTGCTGGCTCGCCGCTGGGCGCACATTCCCTTCATTCGTGACGCGCTCGACGCGGTCGGCGTGCCGTCGGTTCTCGCCGGGGGTACGAGCGTCTTCGCGACCGACACTGCGACACATTGGCTTTGGTTGATGCAGGCACTCGCCGCGCCGCACCGGCAGGATCGGATTCGTTTGGCAGCGCTGACGCCGCTGCTGGGCTTCACGGCGGCCGAACTCGATGCGCGTGGCGACGACATCGTCGCCGAAGTCAGCGGTCAGCTGCGGGAGTGGGCTGCACTCTTTGCGTTGTCCGGTTTCGCGGCCTTGTTCGAGCGGTTGTCGGCGCAGACAAATCTCGACGGTCGGCTGCTGGGGGTCGTTGCGGGTGAGCGGGTTCTGACGGACGTTCGCCACATCGCGCAGCTGCTCAATCGCGTTGCGGTGGAACAGTCGCTGGGTTTGATCGCCCTCACACGCTGGCTTACCGACCGTATCGAGGACCCGAAGTCGGGTGGATCCCTGGACCGGGTGCGGCGGTTGGACAGCGACGCTGCCGCAATGCAGATCGCGACCGTGCACGCCAGCAAGGGCCTGGAGTTTCCCGTCGTCTATGTGCCGTACGGCTGGGACGGTGCCAAGAATCCGAATCCGAGCACGCTCCTTCTGCACGGCGCGGCCGGCGAACGGATCCTCGATGTCGGCGGGCAGACCGGTCCGGGGTATCGAGAACGACAGCAGCGCAGCGATATCGAGGAAGCCGGCGAGGAACTGAGGCTGCTGTACGTAGCCGTTACGCGGGCAATGTCGCAGGTGGTCCTATGGTGGGTGCCCGGATTCTCGACAGGTATTTCGCCGCTGCACCGGTTCGTCATGGGACGGGTCGCGGATTCCCCCGAAGTCGAACTCCGCGCGACGGTGCCCGACGACGTGACGGCCGCCGCCCGACTCGCCGCTTGGGGCGACGCGGCCGCCGACGTCATATCCGTGGAGCCCGTTCCGCCGGGTGCATCGGACACGACCCGGTGGAGTCCCGGCGGTTCGAGCGAAACTGCCTTGGCTGCAGCGATGTTCACGCGGGAGCTCGATATGGGCTGGCGCCGGACCTCCTACTCGGCTCTCACCGCGACGGTTCACGAAACCGGGCACGTCGGCAGTGAAGCCGAAGAGCCGGGTACGACCGACGAGCCCGACGAGGTCGCGCTCGACGAGACGGTCGTCGACGGGCCGCCGTCGCCGATGAACGGGTTCCCACCAGGTCCCGCGTTCGGCACGCTCGTACACGAGGTTCTCGAGGTGGTCGACACCTCGGTGCCGAATCTATCGAACGAGTTGCTGACGAAGTCCAGGCAGGCGATCGCCGCGAGCCTTGCCGCGATCGAACCCGCGGACCTCGCGGCTGCTCTCGAACTGGTCATGCAGACACCCCTCGGCTATGGGACGCTTGCGGAGGTCCGGCCAGGAGATCGATTGGCCGAGTTGGATTTCGAACTCCCACTGGCAGGCGGTGACAATCCGACCGTCGAGCATGTGACGCTCGTCCGGATCGCGGACCTACTACGCCGCTACCTACCGGCAGACGACGTGTTGGCGCCCTACGCCGGAATGCTCGCAACTGTGGACGCGGCTCCCCTGCGCGGATATCTCTCCGGCAGTATCGACTTGGTGGTCCGGACCCCAGATCAGCGGTTCGTCGTCGCCGACTACAAGACGAACAGGATCGTCCACGGCGAACTTTCGGTGCTGCATTTCGACCGAGCGGCGATGGCGGGTGAAATGTTGCGGTCGCATTATCCGCTGCAGGCGTTGCTGTATTCGGTTGCTCTGCATCGGTATCTGCGCTGGCGGCTCACCGACTACGATCCGCACCGGCATCTCGGCGGAGTGCAGTATCTGTTCGTGCGCGGGATGATCGGTCCGGACACCCCGCCGGGTTGTGGCGTTTTCGACTGGGAGCCACCGGCGGATCTCATTGTGGCACTGTCGGATTTGCTGGCGGGCGTGCGATGAACGGCCCGTTGATAGCGAAACGCGCCAAGGGACTGCTTCAGGTCTTCAACGAAGCGGGCGTGCTCGTCGCTGCCGATGTGCACGTGGCGTCGCGTCTGTCGAAGCTCGGTGGTGAGGAGAACGAGAGCGTGCTGCTTGCCGCCGCCCTCGCCGTGCGTGCCGTTCGCCTCGGTTCCGTGTGCGTCGAGCTGGACCGCATCCGCGACGTCAGCGTGGACGAGACGTCGAAAGAAGAACTCGACGAATTGCCCTGGCCTGCAACGGAGGACATTCTGTCCGGACTGCGGAGCAGTCCGCTCGTGGTCGGTGGGACGGCAGGTCCGCTGCGGCCGTTGCGGCTCTTGGATACGGCCGACGGCGCGCTGCTGTACCTCGACCGCTATTTCCGCCAGGAGCAGAGCATCCGACAGGTTCTCGACGATCGGGCAACCCGATTCCCGGCCGTCGATGCGGAGAAACTGGCGACAGGGTTGCAGGAATACTTCTCCTCCCCCGCACCCGACCGGCAGCGGATCGCAGCGGCCCTCGCGGCGACGCATTGGACGTCGATCGTGGCGGGTGGTCCTGGCACAGGTAAGACACACGCCGTCGCTCGCGTTCTCGCGCTCTTGTTCGCCGAACATGGCCCGGCATTGCGCGTCGGACTCGCCGCGCCGACCGGAAAAGCTGCCGCGCAGCTCGAGGAAGCGGTGAATGCTCAGGCCGAATTGCTCGGGCTGCCAGCCGGTTTGCGCGCAATGACGCTGCATCGGCTTCTTGGCTCGCGCGGGTCGGGTACGCGCTTCCGGCACGATGCCACAAACAAGTTGCCCTACGACGTCGTCGTGCTCGACGAAACGTCGATGGTGTCGCTGACGCTCATGTGCCGGCTGCTCGAGGCGGTGCGGCCGGACGCGCGGCTGTTGCTGGTCGGCGATCCCGACCAGCTGATGTCCGTCGACGCGGGTGCGGTACTTGCCGACCTCGTTGCGAGACCGGTCCGTACACAGGCGAATCCGGCGTTCACCGAGCTTGTCGCCGCGGATCTGGCCGCTGCGCCCGATACTGCAGACCGCCTGGCCGCGGGCGTAGTCCGCTTGACAGAGGGGCGTCGTTTCGGTGGCGTGATCGCGGACCTCGCTGCGGCCGTTCGGGAGGGCCGGAGCCAAGAAGCGCTGGAGCTGTTGACGAGTGGGTCCGACGAGGTTTCGTTCGTGTCCTACGACGATGTGGACGCGTTGCGTAAGAACGTCATTGCGACAGATTCCGCGGTGACAGCGGCGGCGTCGGCCGGGGATGCAAGGGCTGCGCTCGAAGCGTTGAAAACCCATCGCTTGCTCTGTGCCCACCGGGACGGTCCGTTCGGGGTTGCGCACTGGACCAAGCAGGCGGCGGAGTGGATCGGTGCCCATATCGACCCGACCCGGTTGCAAGCAGGTCAGCCGCTGCTGGTCACCGCAAACGATCACGAGATCCGGATCTACAACGGCGACACCGGTGTCATCGTGGCGACCGAATCGGGCGACCTCATGGCCGCATTCCTTCGCGGCGGGGAGCCGATTCTGCTACACCCCAGTCGCTTGCCCGCGTTGCAGACCGTCTATGCGATGACGATCCACCGCAGTCAGGGCAGCCAGTACGACACCGCGTCCGTGCTGCTCCCCGACGCCAATTCCTCCCTGCTGACGCGCGAACTGCTCTACACAGCCATCACCAGGGCCCGCACTCACGTGCGTGTCGTCGGGACCGAAGAGGCTTTTCTGGCTGGGGTGGAACGGCAGGTCCTGCGAGCCAGTGGGTTGCGCAAGTACTGAGTCGGATCCCAGTTCCTTCGCGCTGCTCGCCGTTTCGATCCATGCTCGCGATATAACGCGAGCGTGGAACAAGGTCGCGAGCGAGGTGGTGGTGCAGTGGCGACGCCGGCGGGTTCCTCGCGCCATCGACAAAACTGCGGATGCGGTTGCGCAACTGGACCTTCAAGTTCCGTCCTGCTCTCTGGCTGATGATGAAGCTGACCGACTGGTTTGCGACCGCTATCGAAATGCCTGATTACCAGCCGGTTTCCGGCGGCGGTATGCGGGTAATCAACCGGCATGAGGACTGAACTCGATCCGGAATTCAGCGAGGAGACGGCGCAACCGATCGACTGGTCGGTGGCGGACAAAGTTCTGACCGAAGCCGAAACCTCGTGGTTGGCAACCGTACGGCCGACGGGGCGACCGCATGTGACGCCGCTGATCACGGTCTGGCTCGACGGTGCGATTCACTTCACCGCTGGTCCCCGCGAACGAAAGACTCGAAACCTTCGCGAGAACTCGAAAGTCGTCGTCACCACCGGCAACAACACCCTGAGCGACGGCCTCGACGTCGTCGTCGAGGGCGATGCGATCCGGACAACCGATCAGGACACACTGCGGCGAATTGCCGAGGCCTATCTGGGCAAGTACGGCGAGACCTGGCGTTTCTCGGTCGGCGACGGCGTGCTGATCGACCCGAGCGGCCGGAACGACGGTTGGGTCTTCGCGGTCACGCCGCGGGTCGCCTTCGCTTTCGGGAAAGTTCCGTACAGCCAGACACGCTACGAATTCCGCGAACAATCCTGAGCGAGCTGGCGCAGCCGAACTCGTTTGGCGACAGCCTTCGGATTCTGCGAGTCGAAGTCGAGAACGCGCGCCCAGTCCGGTGCGACACCGATCCGGGCCATCCGTGGATAACGAGACCTGACGTCGGCTTCGAACGTTCGCCACTGGTCGCGCTGGAGCAACCGCCTGGCGCCGAGAAGATATTCGTCGGGGATCCCGTCGACGAGGCTGATCTGCGCTCTGCCGCGGACCAGCAGCATGTCCCGCTCCTTGGGGGACTCCAGGCTCAGCGCTATGTCGGGGTTGGCGCGCATCGCCGCGACCTTCGCAGAATCGGGATCGGCACAGACGACGAACTCCGTGCCCGTCCAGTGAAAGCCGACCGGCAGCACCCGCGGTGACTGGTCCAGCGCGGTATACGCCAGCCGCGCGGGAATCGGGGCTGCCAGGAGCGCTCGGGCCGCGGATTCTTCGAGGACTTCGATGACGTCGGCAGGCTGCATTCGGGGGGTGTACCCACGCGGGCGCGCGTCGACACACCGATACGGTGGCGTGGTGACGTTCCCTGTGACCGAACCGCACGAATCGGGAAGTCTGGCCGTCGGCGACGGCAACCTCGTCTACTGGGACGTGCGCGGCAATCCGTACGGCAAGCCGGTGGTCTTGCTGCACGGCGGACCCGGTGGTGGTTGCAAGCCGGGCATGGCGCAGGTCTTCGACCCTGCGCTCTATCGGATCGTCATGCTCGATCAGCGCGGTTGCGGTCGCAGCACACCCCACGCGAGTGACCCCGCGACCGACCTCTCCACCAACACCACCGAGCACCTGATCGCCGACATCGAGCTGTTGCGCGGGCACCTCGGGGTCGCTCGGTGGATGGTGGTCGGGTGGTCATGGGGAACCACGCTCGGGCTGGCATATGCGGAGGCGCACCCCGACCGCGTGACCGAGGTGGTGCTCGCATCCGTCACGACGACCGGGCCCCGCGAGGTCGACTGGATCACGCGGTCTGTCGGGCGATTGTTCCCCGAGGAATGGGCGCGGTTCCGTGCTGCGGTGCCCGCGGCTCTCCGCGACCGGAGCATGGTCGACGCTTACGCCGCCCTGCTCGCCGACCCGGATCCCGCAGTTCGCGATGAGGCTGCCCGAGCGTGGTGCGAGTGGGAGGACAGCCACGTCGGAATCGGCTCGAAGCGTCGACACTTCAAGCAGTTCGACGACCCCGCCTTTCGGTTGTGCTTCGTGCGTTTGACGACGCACTACTGGCGCCACGCAGCTTTCCTCCCGGAGGGTCAGCTGCTTCGGGACGTCACGAAGCTCAACGGAATCCCCGGTGTTCTGATCACCGGACGCCTGGATCTGAGCGGTCCGCCGGACACGGCGTGGGAGCTCGCGCAAGCCTGGCCGGACGCCGAATTGCACCTTGTCGACGACGACGGGCACGGCGGTCCGGGGATCACCGCGCACATGGTTGCCGCAACCAACCGGTTTGCTGCCAATCGCCTGTGAACGATGGTCGTTCGGTAGCCAAATCTGGCATAGTCATACCAGTTGTGCAGGCATTTCACCGTTAGCGCACAGTGCGGGTCGGTAGTAGCGGGTGTTTCGGGATGGTTGTCTTGATTCGAAGGATTTCCGCACCGGCAGTTGCCGGTCTCTTGCTTGCGACGGCCGTGCTCAGCCTGCCCGGCCAGGCCAGCGCAGCGGTCGCCAAATTGGACCTCCTGCAGGGCAACAGCAACGGCTTCGGTGCCAGTTGCACCTACACCCTTACAGCGTGGACGACGTCCAACGTGCCGGTGACATTTGCCGACGCGGCCGGCGCGAGTTTCACGCCGGCCGCGCAGGTCGTGCCAACGGGCGGTAGTGCAACCGTGAACTGGACGCCGAACGCGCCGGGATCCCACCTGCTGACGGCAACGCAGGGCGACAACGTGCAGACGACGCTGGTCGTGGTCGGTACCGGCGTCAACACCGGTAGCACGACCTGCCGGGTGTTCTAGCGCGTCAGGAAACGGGGCTCACACCGAGCGTCACACGTCCGGTGAACTGGGTTTGCTTCGCGCGCGGCAGTGGGTGGAACAGGCTGCCGTGGATGTCGCGGTAGAGCCGCTCGATGTCGCTGTGCCGCGAGAAGCCGAGACCTCCGGTCGCCTCGATCGCAAGCCGGACGGTGTCGATCAGTGCGTCGGCAGCGACGGTCTTCCGGCTCAGGATCCGGCTCGCGTAGGCGTCGGTGTTGGCGAACTGGAGATTGTCGGAATCGGCGAACATGGCGGCGACGAGGTCCTCGGCCGTCGTGTACGCGTTCATCATCTCGCCGACGAGCTGATAGGTGTGCGCCTCTGTCTTGCCGACGACCGCTTTGCGCGCCAATTCGACTGCAGCATCCGCGATTCCCAGGTAGGTAGACATGATCAACGGCATCGCGGCGCCGACGACGATGTTCAGCAATTGCGGCCACGCGTCCGCCGGCCGGATCAGCGATACCGCCGCGTCGGGCACGAAGACGTCCTCGAAAATCACGGTGTGCGAGCCGGTAGCGCGCAGACCCATTGTGTCCCAAGTCGATTCGATTCGGACACCGTCTGCGCGCAACGGGATCGCACAGTGGATGACCTTCGCGCCATCGGGCGCGTCTTCCCAGCGGATGCTCGTCACGACCACGTTGCCGACCTCGCAACCGCTCGCCGGAGCCTTCCGCGCCGACACCCGGTAGCCGCCGTCGACGCGGACGGCACTGCCGTTCGAGACGACCCAGTCGGAAGCGCCCGTGCTGACGAGGACGGCGTGGTCGCCTACCACTTTGCCGAACACCTTCGAGGCGTCCATGCCATGGTTGTGCCGCCAGACCTGGGTGGCAACGAGGTGGGTGTGCATCGCGAGAGACACCGCGGTGGAGGGGTCGTGAGAAGCCAGTTCCCGGAGTACAGCGCCCATCTCGGCATGAGTCGCACCACCGCCGCCGAAGGCGACGGGCACCAATGCGCTGGTGATTCCCGATGTGCGCAGCGTGTCGAACGCCGTGAAGGAGATTTCTCCGGTGCGGTCGCGTTCGGCTGCTTCGGCGTAGAGGGCCGGGCCGATCTCACGGGCGACAGCGGCCCAGTCGGTGGCGGGGAAGGTGGTCTCAGGTTGTGCAAAAGTCGTCATGCATCAACGGTATGAACGGTCGCGACCTGCAGATAGTCTAGAAATTGCACTCAACCGGTACGAAAAATAGACCTAGGGTGCCTAGCGCCGAGGCGGCGTTCGAAGTGAGGTGGCGTTGTGGCGGATGTCAGTTATGGGCAGTATTGTCCGATTTCCCGTGCGCTCGACGTGGTCGGCGAGCGGTGGTCGTTGCTGATCGTTCGCGACTTGATCATCGGGACAACGCGTTTCAACGATTTGGCGCGCGGCCTTCCTGGAATCTCCCGGAGTCTGCTGACGAAGCGGCTTCGGCAGTTCGAGCAGGCGGGTCTCGTCGAACGAACCGGCTCCCACTACGTCCTGACGAAAGCCGGCCAGGCGCTCGAGCCCATCGTCTTCGGTCTCGGCGAGTGGGGAGCTCAGTTCGCGTTCGGCGATCCGGAACCGGCCGAGCTCGACGCGGAATTGCTCGTCTGGTGGATGCACAGCCGCATCGACACGTCGGGGTTGCCCGGCAGGCGCCACGTCGTCCACATTCGGTTCACCGACGACCCGCGTCTGTACTGGGTGGTGGTGGAGGCGGGTGATCCGTCGATCTGCAAGACCGATCCCGGGTACGACACCGACGTCACACTCATCGCGGATGTCGCGGCGCTGTATCAAGTCTGGCTGGGCAAGCTGTCGGTGAACGACGCGCTGCGCGCCGGGAAAATCGAGGTGGTCGGGTCGAGCGCTTTCACGCGGCGCATCTCGTCGATCCTGCAGATGAGCCCGATGGCACCGGCGGTCAGTGCTGCTGTGCGCGCTTAGAGACTGCTTGGTGAGCACCGATCGGGGGTAGGCCTACACCGTGCGGAAACTCATCGTTACCGAGAACGTCACCCTCGACGGCATAGTTTCACCGATCGGCGACTGGTTCGACCCGACGAAATCGGATGAAGAGCTGCTGGCCACCACGAATGCGCACGGTGCGGCAGCCGATGCACTCGTACTCGGCCGGACCACCTACGAGGAGTTCGCAGGCTACTGGCCGGGGCGCGAAGGCGATCCGATCTCGGAGTACCTCGACGGCGTTGCCAAATTCGTCGTGTCGACGTCGTTGGAACAGGCCGACTGGGTGAACACGACGATCGTCTCGAGCCTCGATCCCATCGCCGACCTGAAAGCCGAACAGGGCAAGGACATCACGGTGACCGGCAGCGTCACGTTGGTCGATTCGCTGTTGCGGGCGGGGCTCGTCGACATGGTCCGCCTGTTCGTGTATCCGATCGTGCAAGGCCACGGTCGAACCCTGTTTCCGACAGGACTTGCACCGACGGTGACCTTGCTCGAGACGAAGGCGTTCGAGTCCGGAGTCGCGCTGCTTTCCTACGAGGTCGATTCGTAGGACCTACTTGTAGACCTCGAGCGCTGCGACGATGTCGGCTTCGGTCTTGGCCTTGTCCAATCCGACGGTGTGCAGGGGCCCGGACCCGTCCTCGTCCTCGAGCAGCGCCAGCAGGATGTGTTCGGTTCCAATGTAGTTGTGGCCGAGGCGAAGCGCTTCGCGGAACGTCAGCTGGAGGACCTTCTTGGCGGCGGCGTCGTACGGGACGAGGTCGGGCGCGTCCTCGACGGCGGGCGGCAACGTGACCGCTGCGCGGATCGCGTCGAAGGTAACCCCTTGTCTTGCAATCATTTTGGCGGCGAGCGCATCCGGCTCGGACAGCAATCCGAGGATCAGATGCGCTGTCCCCATCTGCGCGTTGCGCGCGCTCTGTGCCTCGTTGTGTCCGGCCATGACGACGTTGGCCGCCCGCGGTGTGAACCGGCTGAAGCCCTCGTTCGGATCGATGTCGTTCTGGTCTTTGGTGACGAACCGCTTCTGCGCGGCCTGCTTGGTGACGCCCATGCTCTGGCCGATTTCGGTCCACGAGGCCCCGGAGCGCCTGGCTTGGTCTACGAAGTGGCCGATCAGGTGGTCGGCTACCTCGCCGAGATGGTTCGCGGCGATCACGGCGTCGGAGAGTTGATCGAGGACGTCGGTGTGCACCTTCTTGATTGCTTCGATCAGGTCGTCGAGGCGGACGGGGTTCTTCATGCGGGTTGGTTCGGTCATGCGTCAACCATAGGTTGACGCAGCGCAATCGTCAACCATCGGTTGACGAAGATTCGGGAACCGCCCGGCCTGCCGGTACGTTTCCGAATTGTGAGTCAACGAGTAGACCAAGACCCAGCGGCACAGAAACCGGTGCTGCGGCGGCGCGTCGTCGTCCGGCGTCTGGTGTTCACCACCGTCGTCCTGACGATCCTCGCGCTGTTGTTTGCGCTGCCGTGGTGGGCGTTGGTGTATTCGAGCACCGACTGGCCGACGCCGGTCGTCGCGGTCGGCACCCTCGTCTTCGTTGCGATGTTGATCGCTCTGCCGACCTTCATGTTCCTCGGGCACGGCCCCCGTCATCTCGACTGGGCCGCACGCCTCGGCGATGCGCTGCTGGGCGTGGTCTGGGTGCTCTTCGTGTGGACGCTCATCGGTGATCTGCTGCGGCTCGCGCTGCTCATCGGCGGTGTCGACAACCCGGCACGTTCGCGAATCGTCGCGATTTTCACGCTCGTCGCTGTTGTCGTGCTGCTTGCCTGGGGGTTCGTCGAGGCGATGCGAATTCCGCGAGTCGTGCGGCTGGACGTGACAATTCCCCGATTGGGTCGTGACCTCGACGGCACCACGGTTGTTGCGATCACCGACACGCACTACGGCGCGATCGACCGGGCCAAGTGGTCCGCCGGTGTGGTCGAGGCCGTCAACGAGTTGAATGCCGACATCGTCTGCCACGTCGGCGACATCGCTGATGGCACGGTGACCCAACGACGTCTGCAGGCAGAGCCTTTGGCATCTGTTCGTGCGCGGTTGGCGAAGGTCTACGTCACGGGCAATCACGAGTACTTCAGCGAAGCGCAGGGCTGGCTCGACTACATGACCGAGATCGGGTGGGAGTCGCTGCACAACCGGCACGTCGTGGTCGGCAAGGGCGGTTCGGAGTTGGTCATCGCCGGTGTCGACGATGCGACAGCGCGCGGTTCGGGACTCGAGGGCCACGGCGCCAATCTCGCCGAGGCGTTGCGCGGCGCCGACCCCGACTCGCCGATTCTCCTGCTCGCCCACCAGCCCAAGCAGGTCAAGCAAGCCGAAGCAGCGGGCGTCGACCTGCAGCTCGCAGGGCACACCCACGGCGGTCAGATGTGGCCGTTCAACTTCCTCGTGCGCCTGGATCAGCCGGTCGTGCACGGCCTCGCGAAGTTCGGCGAGCGGACCCAGCTCTACACCAGTCGCGGCTCGGGGTTCTGGGGTCCGCCGTTCCGTATCTTCGCACCGAGCGAGATCACGCTGATCACGTTGCGCGCTTCGTAACCTCGTACCAGACGTGGAGCGCGCGCTCGCCTGCGATCGTGCGCGTCTGGCGCAGGTCCAGGCGGTTGGGTAATCCGGTGAAGAGTGCCAGCCCCGTGCCGAGAACGATCGGCGCGATGTGCAGCGCAATCTCGTCGACGAGTCCAGCCGCGAGCAACTGCTGTGCGATGTCCGCGCCGCCGCCCACCGTCGCGTACCGGTCGCCTGCGGACTTCTTGGCTGCCGCGATGGCGTCCTCGATGCCCGTTGTGACGAACCGAATTCGGGGATTCCCCGGCGGTGTCGCCGGCGGCCGGTGAGTGATGACGAAGTGGTCGACGTCGTACGGGGTGTCGTCGAATCCACCCGAGTCCTCGCCGAGGCCGAATGCTCCGCGGCCGAGGACGATCGCACCGGAGATCGCAACGATCTCTTTCACGGCCGCCTGGTCGACGGGGTTCGACTCGTCGAAATACCAGTCGTACAGGCCGGCGTCACTCCCATCGCTGGTCGAAATGAACCCGTCGAGCGACATTGCCATGTCGAGAAGAACTTTGGTCATGCTCTCTTGGTGTCGCCCATCGGCGAAACCGTTACTGTCGGATATGGGCATCGAGTTTTCGAGCGTCGTCGATTCACCCCGCGCGGACGTGTTCGCCTGGCACACGAGGCCAGGCGCCTTCACTCGCCTGTCGCCGCCCTGGCAACCGTTGCGGCTGGTCAGCGAGGCGGATTCGGTCGCTGACGGGCAGGCCGTGCTCGGTATGCCGGCCGGGCTGAGGTGGGTCGCACAGCATCAGGCCGGCGATTACGATCCGCCGGCACGATTCGTGGACACGCTGAGCAGTTCGGGTTTGGCGTCGCTGCCCGCGAAGGCTGTTCTGTCGTGGCGGCATGTGCACGACTTCGAGGAGGTCGACGGCGACAGGACGCGGGTCATCGACCACGTCGAGACGCCGGTTCCCGCGGCGCTGCTCAACTCCACATTCATTTATCGGCACCGCCAGCTCGCCGAAGATCTGGCAGCACACCGCTGGGCCGCGGATCGGGGCATCGGCCCGACGACCGTCGCGATCTCGGGTGCGTCGGGATTTGTCGGCAGTGCTCTCGCGGCGTTCCTGAGCACGGGTGGGCACAGCGTTATCCGACTGGTCCGGCATCCCGCGCGGCACTCGGGCGAACGAACCTGGGATCCGGAGAACCCGGCCCGTGATCTGCTCGACGGCGTGGACGCGGTCGTCCACCTGGCGGGGGCATCCATTGCGGGGCGCTTCACCGACAAGCACAAAGCCGTCATTCGGGACAGCCGCATAGAGCCGACTCGCAGGCTCGCCGCACTCGCTGCGGATTCGTCGGCACGGGTGTTCGTCTCGGCCTCGGCAATCGGGTTCTACGGTGCCGATCGCGGCGACAAGCAGCTCACCGAAACAAGCGCTCGAGGCGAAGGTTTTCTTGCCGACCTCGTCGCGGACTGGGAAGACGCAACCGCTCCGGCGCAACGGGCCGGTATCCGGGTTGCGAACGTGCGCACCGGAATTGTGCAGTCGCCCGGCGGCGGCACGTTGCAGCTCTTGCGCCCGCTGTTCCTCACCGGTCTCGGCGGCAAGTTGGGCGACGGTCAGCAGTGGCTGTCATGGATCGATTTCGACGATCTCCTGGATATCTACCACCGTGCGCTGTTCGACGACGCCATCACCGGACCCGTCAATGCCGTTGCACCCGAGGCTGTTCGAAACATCGACTACACGAAGACCCTTGCGCACGTGCTGAAACGTCCTGCGGTGCTGCCGGTGCCGAGCTTCGGGCCACGGCTCATGCTCGGCAAGGAAGGCGTCGAGGAATTGGCGCTGGCCAATCAGCAGGTCGTCCCAGACGTGCTTTCCGCTGCGGGACACCAGTTCCGGCGGCCGAACCTGGAGGAATCCCTCCGCCACCAGTTGGGCCGTGCGCGTTAGGCGTACACGTAATCCTCGAGCGGGAAGCTGCCTGCCTCGCGATAGGCGTTGATCGTCGACGTCGGCCGCAGAATCGCAGCTTCGCCGTGCTGGTTGAAGTAGTAGCTTCGCGATCCCTCGCAACTACCCGCGTAGAAGACCGAGTCGCCCAGCTTCTCCGTCATCCGATCGAGGAAGTCCGCGTTGGCATTCTCGGTCACCTCGAAGAACTCGGACTTCCGTGACCGCATCTCGCCGAACAGCCGCTTCATGTGCTTCATCTGCGTCTCGATGGTCGTGAAGTACGACAACCCGCTGTAGGAGTACGGGCTCGAGAGCGTGAGAAAGTTCGGGAACTGCGGAACCGCGAGGCCCTCATAGGCCTGGAAGCGATTGTCGCGCCACCACTTTCCGAGGTTGCGGCCTTCCCGACCGATGATCTCGATCGCTGGGAAGTTGACGTCCCAGAGGTTGAACCCGGTCGCGAGGATCAGTGTGTCGATCTCGGTCTTGTGGCCGTCGGCGGTCACGATCCCGTCGGCCTCGATGCGTGTGATCGAGTTGGTCTCGAGGTGCACGTGCTTCTTGTTGAACGTCGGGTAGTACTCGTTCGAGAAGGTCGGGCGCTTGCAGCCGAAGCTGTAGTGCGGGGTCAGTTTGCGCCGGGTTTCGGGGTCGCGAACCTGTGCGCGCAGGTGCGCCGCGGCGAGCACCGCCGCACCGGAGTTGAGGGCCTTGGCCTGCTTGTAGTGCAGGACCGCGCTGACCATCATCGTTTCGAGCAGCCCGGTATTGACGAGGCGCGCGGCCTTCTGCGCCGTCGGAACGCGTGCGAACAGCTTCTGTACTGGGCCGGGAATCGGCGTATCGACCTTCGGGACGACCCAGATCGGCGTGCGCTGGTAGACCGTCAGCGCGGAGACCTTCTTCGCGACCTCCGGAATGAGCTGAACCGCAGTCGCGCCGGTCCCGATGATCGCGGCTTTGCGATCGGTGAGGTCGTACGAGTCGTCCCACGCTGTCGTGTGGATTATCTTGCCTGCGAACGTGTCGATTCCGGGAATGTCGGGACTGTGCGGCTGGGAAAGAAATCCGGTCGCGGTGAGCAGGTAGCGGGCGCTGATCGAGCCCTCACCTGCGACGTTGACGACCCAGAAGCCGGACTCCTCGTCCCAGCGTGCGCCTTCGACGACCTTGCCGAAACGCATGTGACGCCGCAGATCGTACTTGTCGGCGACGTGCTCGGCGTAGCGCTTGAGTTCCCGCCCCGGCGCGAACAAACGCGACCAGTACGGGTTGGGTTCGAATGAGTACGAGTACGTGACCGACGCGATGTCGACTGCCAGACCGGGATACCGGTTCACGTGCCAGGTGCCGCCGAGATCGTCTTCACGCTCCAGGATCGCGATGTTGTTCAGGCCGAGTTCTTTGAGCTGGATGGCTGCGCCCATCCCGCCGAAACCTGCGCCGACTACTACAGCATCGAATTGCGGTGCCGCCATGGAACCTCCTGAGTAGAACGCGTCCCGAATGACACGTCATTAACTGACACGGTATTCCGTTTTGGAACACGCTATCATTGCCGGGTGACCAAGCCAATAACTCGTGCTGAACGCAAGCGCGAGGAGCTGCGGCGCGAGATCATCGACGCCGCCTTCGAGCGGTTCGCCGAAAGCGGTTACCACGCAACCGGAATCGCTGATATCGCAACGCATCTGGGGATCGGCCACGGCACGTTCTATCGCTATTTCGAGAACAAGCGCGACATCATCGACCACGTTGTCGACGACGTCATCGGCCGGATCATGACAGCCCTGTCGGCGGAGAACGCACCCGACGCACCGACGTCGCTCGCGGAGTACCGTGCGCAGGTCGGGCGGGTTTCCGATGCTTTGACGGCCATCCTGCTCGATGATCCACGAGTCCCGCAGTTGTTGCTCTTCGAAGCGACGGGAATCGATGTCGAGCTCACGGACCGCCTGTACGGCCTGCTCGACATGGCCGATGCGATGACGGTCGAGTACTTCCGGCACGGCGTCGAAGCAGGCTACCTACGTACGGACCTCGACGTTGTGAATTCTGCGCGGGCCCTCACCGGAATGATGATGGCGAACATCATCCACGGCATTCGAAACTCGGATCCGGCCGCGATTCGCGCTCTGAACCTAGCCACTCAGCGGCTGATGTTCGACGGGATCAGCGCGGACTAGCGGCGATGTAATCCGTTACGCCTTGGCGGCGCAAGATCGGACGTCCGATTGCGGGTGCCCAACTGACAGCAGGATCGTGCAGGATCTGCGGATTCGTGAGGACGATGGTCTTGCCGCGCTGAATTATGGTGAATTCGCCTGCGGCCATGACGTTTCGTACCCAGTCTGCTTCCTTGCCCCACGCGAGTCCGATGTTGTAGACGTCATCCTTCTTGACGACCGCGATCGGCGTCTTGTACTCGCGTCGGGACTTGCGGCCGACGTGCGTCAATTCGGCCCAGATCGGAAGGTGCCGGGACAGCGGAAGTGCGATCTTGTTGAACGCTTTCGCGCCGCGTGGGAGGCGCTTGCGGGTGGGTGCAGTCATAGCGATGCTCCTGAGCGTGAATTATTGAGTTCACACTCAGGATATACGCGGTGGAGTCTGCGTGGCTACGGCCGAATTGCGCGAATCAGCGGTCCGCACTCGGCCTGCTCGTCCCGCTTGCTCGTCCCCGCCTGTTCGTCCCCGCTTCCTACCCCGCCGCACCCCCTTTCGGGACACGCACCGAATTTTGGGCCGGAATTTCGGTGCGTGTCCCGAAAGTCGGTGCGGCGGGGGCGTTGGCTGGCGGGGGCGTCGGCTGGCTGGGGTGTTGGTTGGCCAGGGTCTTGGTTAGGCGGCTCGCTCAAGCGGCAGAGTCCAACTTCCCCGCCATTGGACATCCCGCGCCGAAGACGCTGATCCCCCGGCCTCCGTCGAGGTAGGGCACACCTTCGGTGTAGCCCGTGCCGCGACGCTCGCCGAGCATGCGGACTGCCAAGCGGTAGTGGGTCTTTCGCCATCGCAGCAGCACAGCTTCGAAACGCTCCATGCTCGCGGTGAGCAGGGCGTCGAGCTCCGGATCGAGGACGCCCGCCGTACGAGCCGCAGCCAACGCGCTCGAGACGGTGGGTTGGTCCGCAAGTACTCGCGCACGCACCGGGGGCACCGAGTGATAGGCCGGTGAATCGAGACGCGGTGCGTCGGGCCGCCGGCACAGGCTCTCCATGAGCTTGTAGTGGCGAGACTGAATTGCGCTCGCTCCGTCGGTGAATTCGCGGAAGGTCAGGAAGGCTTCCGTGCGCATCGTGGCGACGATCGAGAACAGCAGGCCCGCTTCACCCATCGCGCGTTCTGCTTCCGCGAGCACCAGTGCGGCGGCTCCTGCCCGACCGCGCTGGATCGCCGATATCGCCGCCGACAGCTGAACCGCGACCATCGCGAACGTCGACTCGTAGGCCTGCAGCACTCGCATGAACATGTACTCGTCGTGGACGAGACTCACCGGCAGTGCACTGAGGTCGAGGGTGAGGCGTTCGCTGGGTGTCGTGTCGGACGCGATCGCGGCGCACACCTGACGGGCGACTTCGATCGGATCGCCGCTCGTTGGCTCGACTTCCACACCCATGCGCGCGAGCGCCGGTCGCATGGCGCGCACCCCGAGGCGGCAGCGCTTCGCGGTGATCCGTGCGTCCGGTGCGATCTCGGGAAGCCAGGTCGCGCCGTCGGCGACTTCGATTTCGAATCGCAGGAGGTCCGCAACGAGGAGAACGAAGAGACGGTCGTGCTGGAGCGCGGCCTGGTTCGGACAGCCGGCACGGTAGCCAGTCCCAGGCAGCGGCAACTGCTCGAACGCCAGGTAGCTGGGATTGTCGAAACGGTTGTCCCACTTGTCGAGGGCGGTGCTCAGGAATGTGGCGAGCCGCTGGCCGGCGCTGTCGACCGGAGTTCCCAAGGTTGCGCGGGCTCGGTCCAACGAAGCGAGCAGGTTCGGCGGCACGAAATGTTTTCCGACGCTGTGAACTCTGTCGAGCACCGCGTCGTATGGAAACGTGACGGGATCTGGTCGGCGGAGCCAGGCGGCGAGTTCGTGCATGGGATAAATGGTCTGCCTGCTGCGCGCGGCGCGTTACCCCCCACAGGGGTGACTCATGCCCACTCCACGGTTAGACCGCAGCCACCTGATGCTGGGTTGGTGCGGCAGCGGCTTCAGGTGCCGAGGCCGGAATCGCGCCGAGGACGAACAGCAGTTCGTCGATCGCCATGGGCCTGCCGCAGTGGTATCCCTGCGCGACAGGGCAGCCGTACTCCCGCAGAACTGCGAACGTGTCAGCATTCTCGACGCCCTCGGCGACGGTCGTTAGGTTGAGGGTCACCGCGAGGTCGATCACGGCTCGCACGATTGCCGCGGCGCGCTGATCACCGGTGATCGGGACGACGAAGGAACGGTCGAGTTTCACCGTGTCGATCGGCAGCTCACGAAGGTACGAGAGCGCCGAGTATCCGGTGCCGAAGTCATCGATAGCGATCTGGACGCCGAGGCTGTGCAACTCGTCGAGCACCTTGCCTGCCCGGTCCATGTTGCCGAGCAGGAAGTCTTCGGTGATCTCGACGTGAATGGCGCTCGGCGACAAGCCGCGTCGCGCAAGTTCGTCGGCGATGCGTGCGGGCAGGTCGAGGTCACCGAGGCTCGGCGGAAACAGGTTGACGGCGACCGGGATCGCACAACCCAGCTCGTGCCACCGTGCCGCGTCGTCGAGTGCCTGATCGAGTACGACCGCGGTCATCCGGTGCATCAAGCCGTTCTGCTGCACGATCGGCAGGAATTGATTGGGAAAGAGCAGTCCGCGTTCGGGGTGCTCCCAGCGAACGAGCGCTTCGACCGCGACGATCGCTCCGGTGCGGATATCGACCTGGGGTTGGTAGTGGACCGACAGCGACCGCTCGGTGATGGCGGACCGGAGTTGTTCCAGTAGCCGCATGCCGTCGCGGGTGTTGTCCCGTCCCGACGGGTCGATGACTCCCGGGATGTAGACGTGAATCGCCGCGTCGTGTCGTTTCGCGCGGTACATGGCGATATCGGCGTGCCGCAGCAGGGTTCCGATGTCGACTCCGTGAACCGGGCTCAGTGCGATACCGACGCTCGCGCCGATCTGGACGTGGAGGCCCTCCAGCTGTACGGGCTCGAAAAGGACCTCCTGGACTCGCTCGGCTGCACCGCGCGCTTCGCGCTCGTCGGCATTCGGAATCAGGATCGCGAACTCGTCGCCGCCGAGCCTGACGAGTACGTCGTCCTCGCGCAGCGCTCTGCGCAGTCGGGTCGCTATCACCCGTAGGAGGTCGTCCCCCGCGGCATGCCCGAGCGAGTCGTTGACGTCCTTGAAGTGGTCGAGGTCGAGGAGCAGCAGTGCGGCGGTCGGGAAGTCTTCGTCCTCCGAAATAGGTGTATATACAAGTTTGCCGGCGTGCTCGTAGAACCCGCGCCGATTCGGCAAGCCCGTGAGGTCGTCCGTTCGCGCCAATTGCGCGTGCTCGCCCGCGCGGCGGATCTCGTGGAAGGCGAGTGCGAGCCGACCCATGGACGCGATGATCGTCGCGGCGGCGAGATACCACGCTGCGGGGGTGATCTGGAAGTAGTTGTCGAGCACGGACATCGATACCGCGACACCGGTCGCCACCAACGGCGCTGCGAGTGGTGGCGTGCGCTGTGTGTAGTCGATGACCGGGTGCCACGTACGCGAGGGCGCCAGGGCGGTGACTGCGACCGCGAGAATGAATGCCGCATCGACGTAATCGCCGGAGCGGTACCCGCCGGTCGGGGCCTCGATGAGATACAGCGAGTCGGCCAGAGCCGCGAGCGCGAGTCCGAGCCCCATCCACCAGAGGCCTGCGGGTGGGCGCCACCGGAACAACGCGCATGCGGTGAGGACCGCGGCGAGCAGGACGACGTCGAGAACGGGATATGCGAGGTTGACTACGATCGCCGCGAACGATCCGCCGAGTTGCGCGAGGACCGCCGGGAAAATCAGCGCCGTCGTCACCGTTGCCGTGCCGAGGCCGACGAGGAGCGCGTCCAGGGCGAGGCTGAGCGTGAACCGCCGCAGGCGAGCGCGGACGATCAGCAACAAGCTCACGAAGACGCAGAGGTAGAAGCCGAGCCAGAAGCCGTCTGCGATCGTCGGGTATGGCTCCGGGTGCAGTGGCCTCACAAACCATGACCAGTACGTGTTCGCGATCGCCTGGCAGAGCAGTCCGAGTGCAAGGATCCGCCAGGCAGCTCGGTCGAACGCAGCACGCGGTGTCCGGACCAGACAGAGGACGGCGCAGGCGGCGAACGCCAGGTTCTGCCAGACGCCGTCGATCAGCCAGGAGTAGTCACGCGAATTGCGCAGCGGGGGCAGCGTCGTCACAAGGAAGGAGCCGATGACGACCAGCAGGGCACCCTGGGCCGAGGCGCGTCGTCGCGTGAGTGCCGCCATCACAAACCTGGCGCGGCGATAGGATTTCGCCCGAGTTTCCGCATGGCCGCCTCAATATCAATGCCGATTTCCGCATTCTCGCACGGTTAATCGAATATTGACTAGGCCAGAGCCGCGAGTGCCTGACGGCTCAGCTCGATAACTCGAGGGCGTCATCCAACGTGGCCGCCCACTGACGGGCAATCTTCCTGCGCCGGACCGAGTCGTCTGTGAGGACATCGGCAAGGCCGAGGCCGCGTGCCATATCGAGAGTTGCCTGGACAAGGGTGTGTGCGACCGGGTCGGAATCGTTCACGCCGAGCGCCTCGACGGTGATCCGGTGGACCGCCCGGCCGAAGCGGGCCTCCAACGGCACGATCTGCTCGCGCAGGACCGGATCTGCGGCAGCCTGCACCCACACCTGTAGTGCGGCCTTGAAGAACGGACCGGCGAAGGACTCGACCAGCGAGACAACGATCGCCTCGGTCCGGTGTGTGCCCGGCTCGATGCCGTCGAGCGTCTCGGATTCCTTGAGCGCCGTGACGATCCGCAGATCGAACATGAACTCGAGCGCTGCGAGGATCAGGTCTTCGCGGGTCGGGAAATGGTGCTGGGCGGCGCCGCGTGAGACTCCGGCCCGCTCGGCGACCACAGAAACCGTCGCCGTGGACCAGCCCATTTCGGCAAGGCAATCGATCGTCGCCTCGAGCAGGCGCTGGCGAGTGGCGCGACTGCGGTCCTGCTTCGGTTCACGCACCGATGTCACGCCACTCACCGTCCTTTCCTACAGCTAGCGCCTACTGGGCCCAGCTCGGCTGTCGCCGTTGCAAGAAGGCCATCATGCCTTCACGAACCTCATCGGTACCGAAGAAGCTCGCCGACCGTGCCGCAAGCTCGTCGGCCGACCGATCGAATTCTGCCAACATCGCCGCGGTGACCAGCCGCTTGCTCTCGGCGAGACCCTGCGGCGAACCCTTGCGGAGGTCGTCGCGCACTTTCGCAAGCTCGGCCTGCGGGTCGTCGACGGCGATCGTGACGAGCCCGACGTGCGCTGCCTCCGCGGCGTCGAACTTCTCGCCGGTGAGGTAGTACCGACTCGCAGCGCGTGAGCTCAGTCGTGGCAGCAGCGTCAACGAGATCATGAAGGGGGCGAGCCCCAGCCGAACTTCGGTGAGCGCGAACGAGCTACCGCTGCCGGCGATCACGATGTCACACGCCGCAACGATGCCCATGCCGCCCGCCCGCACGTTCCCATCGATCACGGCGACGACAGGCTTCGGGACCTCGATGAGCTGCCGCAGCAATGTCAGCATCGCGCGGGTCCGATCATCGGCTGCGACTGCCGGATCGGCGTTGCTCGCTTCGCTCAGATCTGCGCCCGCGCAGAACGTATTGCCTGCGTGTGTCAGCACGATCCCGCGAACAGCAGGATCACCGGCGGCCTGCTCGAGCCCCTCGACCAACTCACGAACGAGCTTCGACGACAGCGCGTTGCGATTGTGCGGCGAGTCGAGCGTGAGCGTCGCGAAACCGCTGTCGACGTCGTAGCGAACGTAGCGGTCTGCCATCAGTACGACTTGCCCAAGCCGAGAGTGTGCTGCGCGACGAAGTTCAGCACCATCTCGCGGCTGACCGGTGCAATCCGGCCGATGCGCGCGGCCGCCAGCATCGACGCGAGGCCGTACTCCTTCGTGAGTCCGGCGCCGCCGTGCGTCTGGATTGCTTGGTCCAGCGCCTTGATGCTCGCCTCGGCGGCTGCGTACTTCGCCATGTTCGCAGCTTCGGCGGCCCCGAATTCGTCGCCGCTGTCGTAGAGGTGCGCTGCCTTCTGCATCATAAGTTTCGCCAGCTCGAGCTCGATCTTCACCTGTGCCAGCGGGTGCGAAATTCCTTGGTGCGCACCGATCGTGGTCTTCCATACTGTGCGCTCGTTGGCGTACTCGACGGCGCGGGCGATCGCGTATCGGCCCATGCCGACGGCCATGGCCGCGCCGAGGATGCGTTCGGGGTTCAGTCCCGCGAACAGCTGTGCGATGGCAGCGTCTTCCTGACCGACCAGCGCATCGGCCGGGAGCCGGACGTCGTCGAAGAACAACGAGAACTGATGATCCGGCTCGATGATGTCCATCTCTTGCTGCGTCTTGACGAGGCCCTCGGCGTCGGTCGGCATGATGAACAGCGCCGGCTTGAGCTTACCGGTCTTCGAGTCTTCGGTGCGCGATACGACCAGAATCGCCTCGGCCTGGTCGACACCCGAGATGTAGTGCTTCTGACCGCGGATGATCCAGTCTTCGCCGTCACGGCGCGCAGTCGTCGTGATCTGATGCGAGTTCGAGCCGGCATCCGGTTCGGTGATCGCGAAGACCATCTTGGTGGACCCGTCGGCCAGGCGTGGCAGCCACTTTTCCTTCTGCGCGTCTGTGCCGTACTTCGTGATGATGGTGCCGCAGATTGCCGGTGAGACGACGACGAGCAGGAGGCCTGCGCCGTTGGCTGCCATCTCTTCCTGGACCAGAGCGAGCTCGTAGATGCCTGCGCCGCCGCCGCCGTACTCCTCGGGCAGGTTGACGCCGAGGAAGCCGAGCTTGCCCGCCTCGTCCCACAGTTCGCTCAGCGCTTCGCCGGCGCGAGCCTTCGGCAGCACGTAGTCGCGGTAGTTGTACTTCTCCGTGAGGCCGGCAACCGCTGCGCGCAGTTCCTTCTGCTCTTCGGTCTCGATGAAGCTCATTCCTTCTCCTCTGCCTCTACTACTGCCAGTACGGCTCCGACATCGACCTGTTGGCCGACTGCGACGTTCAATTCGGTGAGCACGCCCGCGGCGGGAGCGGCGATTTTGTGCTCCATCTTCATGGCCTCGAGCCACAGGATCGGCTGGCCGAGTTCGACGGTGTCGCCCGCTGCGGCACCGAGTCGGATGACCGTTCCCGGCATCGGGGCGAGCAGGGAGCCCGCTGCCACCTGCTCGGTCGGGTCGATGAAGCGCGGCAACCGCCGCACGGCCACCGGACCCAGCGGCGAGTCGATGCTGACGAGGTCGCCGTAGCGCGCGACCTCGAACCGCCTGCGGACTCCGTCGACGTCGGCAATCACGACATCGGGAGTTGCCTCGACAACCTGGAGACCAGGTAGCCCGTCGACCTCGATACCTGTCCGAGTGTTGCGGTACTTGACCTCGTGGGTTCCCGACGTCCGGCTCTCGTAGGACTTGGTCTGCGCCTGGGCCGGCAGGTTGCGCCAACCACTGGGTAGTCCGCCGCCGACGCTGGCTTTCCGGCGATTTGCCGCGGCGTCCGCAAGTGCGGCGACCGCGATCGACACCGTCTCGTCTGCGTCGGATACCAACGGCGCCGAGAGCTTGTCGAGGCCGTGGGTATCGAAGAAGGCGGTATCGGTGTCGCCCGCGAGGAAGGCGGGATGGCGCAGTACCCGCACCAGGAGGGCACGGTTGGTGACGAGTCCGTGGATCTTGCCTCGCTGCAAGGCGGTAGCAAGCAGGTGCGCCGCATCGGAGCGTGATTCGCCGTAGGAGATGACCTTCGCGAGCATCGGGTCGTAGTGGACCCCGACGACCGAACCGTCGACGACGCCGGTGTCCAGCCTCACGCCGGGTCGGTCGAGCAAGTCGAATTCCGTGACGGTTCCGGGGATCTCGATGCGGTGGACAGTGCCGCTCTGCGGCTGCCAATCCTGGGCGGGGTCTTCGGCGTACAACCGGACCTCGATCGAGTGACCACGTTTCGCGGGCTGCTCGACCGGCAGCGGCAGACCTGCCGCGACCTGCAATTGCAACCGGACAAGGTCGAGACCCGTTGTGCACTCGGTGACCGGATGCTCCACCTGCAGGCGCGTGTTCATCTCGAGGAAGAAGAAGTCGCCCTTCTCGTCGGCGAGAAATTCGACGGTGCCCGCGCCTTCGTAGCCGATCGCCTCGGAGGCCAGACGTGCTGCGTCGAACAGGCGGTCGCGCATGCCGTCGATCTTTTCCACGAGCGGTGACGGCGCTTCTTCGACCACCTTCTGGTGCCGACGCTGGATCGAGCACTCGCGCTCGCCGACCGACCACACAGTGCCGTGCGTGTCGGCCATCACCTGAACCTCGATGTGGCGCCCGGTCTCCAGGTAACGCTCGCAGAAGACCGTGGGGTCGCCGAACGCAGATTCGGCTTCGCGCCGCGCACCGGCGATCTGGTCCTGCAGTTCGTCGAGCGCGCGGACGATCCGCATGCCGCGCCCGCCTCCGCCCGCAGACGCTTTGATGAGGACCGGCAGGTCCGCGGCGGTGACCTGAGCGGGATCGAGTTCGGCGAGAACGGGCACACCGGCCGCGTCCATCATCTTCTTGGACTCGACCTTGCTACCCATCTGCTCGATCGCCTTGACAGGCGGACCGATCCAGGTCAGACCGGCATCGAGCACCGCTTTCGCGAAATCGGCGTTCTCCGAGAGAAAGCCGTAACCGGGGTGAATCGCGTCGGCTCCGGCGGCCTTGGCTGCCGCAATGACGAGGTCGCCGCGCAGGTAGGTCTCGCCGGGTGTGTTGCCCGGGAGGCGAATAGCGGCGTCCGCTTCTGCGACGTGCGGTGAATCCGCGTCGGCGTCGGAAAACACTGCGACGGTGCTGATGCCCATCTTGCGGCAGGTCGCGAAGACGCGGCGGGCAATTTCGCCGCGGTTGGCGACGAGGACTGATGTGATCACGATTGGGTCCTATCGATCATCGCAGCGAGTACCGGAGCGCCGCGACGAACGGAGATCGGACACATACGTGTCAATGCAATACAGCTCATCATCCCTCTCACATCCTGAAGACGCCGAAGCGTTCGGCGCCCTTGATCGGTTCGGTCGCAATGGCTGACAAGCACATTCCGAGAACGGTGCGGGTATCACGGGGATCGATGACGCCGTCGTCGTAGAGCATTCCCGACATGAACATAGGCAGCGATTCCTTCTCGATCTGCTGCTCGACCATCGCGCGCATGCCGGCGTCGGCCTGCTCGTCCCAGGCCTGACCGCGGGCTTCGGCGGCAGCCTTCGCGACGATCGAGATGACTCCCGCCAACTGTGCGCCGCCCATGACTGCGGACTTCGCGCTAGGCCAGGTGAACATGAAGCGCGGGTTGTACGCCCGACCCGACATACCGTACGCACCCGCGCCGTAGGACGCGCCCATGACCAGAGAAATATGCGGCACAGTCGAATTGGCGACGGCGTTGATCATCAGCGAGCCGTGCTTGATGATGCCGCCCTGCTCGTACTCCTTGCCGACCATGTAGCCGGTCGTGTTGTGCAGGAACAGCAGTGGGGTGTCGTACCGGTTTGCCAGCTGAATGAACTGCGTTGCCTTCTGCGCCTCTTCGGAGAACAGGACACCGCGTGCGTTGGCAAGGATGCCGACCGGGTAGCCGTGCAGTTCAGCCCATCCGGTGACGAGGCTGCCGCCGTACAGCGGCTTGAACTCGTCGAAATCCGAACCGTCGACGATGCGGGCGACGACCTCGCGGGGATCGAACGGAACCTTCAGATCCGAAGGCACGATGCCGAGCAGATCGTCCTGGCTGTAGAGCGGATCGATGACCTCGGCGCGCGGCGCGGGTCCGCGTTTACGCCAGTTGAGGCGCCGGACGATCGATCGACCGATCCGGATCGCATCCTGCTCGTCCTGTGCGAAGTAGTCGGCAAGACCCGACTTGCGTGCGTGCATTTCTGCGCCGCCGAGGGATTCGTCGTCGGACTCTTCGCCGGTCGCCATCTTCACCAGCGGCGGTCCGCCGAGGAACACCTTCGACCGTTCCTTGATCATCACGACGTGATCCGACATGCCGGGGATGTATGCGCCGCCGGCCGTCGAGTTGCCGAAAACCAGTGCGATCGTGGGGATTCCGGCAGCCGATGCCCGCGTGAGATCGCGGAACATCTGCCCGCCTGGGACGAAGACTTCCTTCTGCGTCGGCAGGTCGGCACCGCCGGACTCGACGAGCGAAATCACCGGCAGGTGGTTCTCACGGACGATATCGTTGATACGCAACGTCTTTCGCAGTGTCCACGGGTTCGACGTGCCGCCCTTGACCGTCGGGTCCGGAGCCACGATCATGCATTCGACACCTTCGACTATGCCGATACCTGCGATGTTCGACGCACCGACCTGAAACTGGCTGCCGTAGGCGGCAAGCGGGCACAGTTCGAGGAAGGGCGAGTCCTCGTCGATGAGGAGTTCGATCCGCTCGCGGGCAGTCAGCTTGCCGCGCTTGCGATGCCGGGCCACCTTGTCCGGTCCGCCGCCGGCGATGGCCTTGGCGAGCTCCGTCTCGACCTCCGCGAGCTTGGCTGTCATGGCCTCCGCAGCAGCGGCGTAGTCCGCGGAGTTCGGGTCGAGGGTTGTTCGCAGAATGCTCACTGGTACCCCAACAGTTTCGAGGCCAGCATTGTCATGATTTCGTCTGTGCCGCCGCCGATTCCGATGATCCGGAAGTCGCGGTAGATGCGCTCGACCTCGGATTCCCGCATGTAGCCCATACCGCCGAAAAGCTGGACGGCTTCGTTGACCACCCAGGCGCCGTTCTCGACGGCAGTGTTCTTGGCGAAGCACACCTCGGTGATGAGGTTGGTCTCGCCCGCTTCGGCTCGCTCGACCAGCGCACGGGTGTAGACACGCGCGACGTCCACCTTGCGCTGCATCTCCGCGAGCTTCATCTGGACGTGCTGGCGGCTGATCAGTGGCCGGCCGAAGGTCTGCCGGTCGCGGCACCACGCCACGGCGAGGTCGAGTGCGCGCTGTGCGTGCCCGTACGCGAGCACCGCCAGCCCGATGCGTTCCGACATGAATGCCGCTGCGATCTGGGCGAACCCGCTGTTCTCGGCTCCGACGAGGTTCTCGACCGGGACACGGACGTCGACGTAGGACAGCTCGGCGGTGTCGGACGCGAGCCAGCCCATCTTGTCGAGCTTGCGCGAGACCGTGAAGCCGGGAGTGTTCTTGTCGACGACAAGCAGTGAGACGCCGCCTGCGCCAGGGCCGCCGGTCCGTACGGCAGTGGTTACGAAGTCGGCGCGCACACCGGAGGTGATGAAGGTCTTCGAGCCGTTGACGATGTAGTGGTCACCGTCGCGCTTGGCCGTCGTCGTGATGTTGTTGACGTCCGAACCGCCGCCGGGCTCGGTGATCGCGAGCGAGCCGATCATGTCGCCTGCGAGCGTCGGCTTTACATAGCGGTCGATGAGATCCTGATTGCCCGACGCGATGATGTGCGGAACAGCGATCGCACAGGTGAACAGCGATGCCCAGAGGCCACCGGAGACTCCGGCGTAGAGAGCCTCTTCGACGAGCGTGCACTCGTCGACGCGTGTGCCACCCGAGCCGCCGACCGATTCCGGGAAGGCAAGCCCGAGCAGGCCCAGCTGACCGGCCTTCTTGTGCAGTTCGCGTGGCAGTTCGCCTTCGCGCTCCCACTGATCGAGGTCGGGAAGAATCTCGCGTTCGACGAATCCGCGAACGGTGGCGCGCAGCGCTTTCCGCTCGTCATCTGTCCAAATGCTCAAGGGAGTAGCTCCTCTGGAATTTCGATGAACCGGGACCGCAGCCACTCCGCGAGTCCCTTTGCCTGTGGATCGAATCGGGCTTGGTATGCCACGCCCTTGCCGAGCAGTCCTTCGATGACGAAGTTGATCGCCCGAAGGTTGGGCAGAACGTGCCGCTGCACCGTGAGCGGCGCAGCCTCCGGCAGTAGCCGTTGCAGCTCGTCGGTGGTCAATGTGTTGACGAGCCAACGCCATTGGTCGTCGGTTCGTACCCAGACGCCGATGTTCGCGTTGCCACCCTTGTCCCCGCTGCGAGCGAGGGCGATCGTGCCCAGAGGTACCCGGCGGGTTGCACCAGCCGGCAGAGGTTCCGGTAGTTCCGGCTCGTCGACGGCTGCCAACGGCAGGGTCTCCGACGCCGGTGCGATGTCGAGTCGACTGCCGTCGGCGAGCGCTGCAATGTGCGGCACCTTGTCGGCGTCGACGTAACCGGCGGTGAAGATCCCGTACGGCGAACCGTTGCCGGGCAACGACGTGAAGCTGCACCCCGGGTAGCTCGCGAGTGCCAACTCGACGGCGACGCTCGAGAACGACCGTCCGACCTTGTTCGGGTCCGAATCGCGGACCACGCAGCGCAGCAGCGCGCTGGCCTGCTCCTCGGTCTCGGCGTCCGGTCGATCCAAACGCGCCAGCGTCCAATCGATTTCGGCCGGACGCACGGTGAGCCACGATTCGAGCTGCTTCTGCGCCAGCTCGGCCTTGGCCTCGATGTCGAGGCCGGTGAGGATGAACTCCATCTCGTTGCGGAAACCGCCGAGCGTGTTCAGGGAGACCTTCAACTGCGGGGGCGGCGCTTCGCCGACGACCCCGCTGATCAGTACGCGGTCTGTGCCGTCCGAGCTGAGCGCGATCGTGTCCAGGCGGGTCGTCACGTCGGGTCCGGCGTAGCGGGCGCTCTGAATCTCGTACATCAGCTGCGCCTCGACAGTGTCGACAGTGACTGCGCCGCCGGTGTTCTCGTGCTTGGTGATGACGCTGGAACCGTCCCGGCGGATCTCCGCGATCGGAAATCCGGGTCGGGTGAGGTCGGCGATCTCTGTGAAGAAGGAGTAGTTGCCGCCGGTCGCCTGGGTGCTGCACTCGATGACGTGGCCTGCGACGACAGCACCGGCTAGCTCGTTGTAATCGGTTCGTCCCCAACCGAAATGGGCGGCGGCAGGACCGACGATCACCGACGCATCGGTGACACGTCCGGTCACGACGACGTCCGCGCCGGCATTGAGGCACTCCACGATTCCCCACGCGCCGAGGTAGGCGTTGGCCGCCAGCGGGGTACCCAGGTTGAATTCGGCAGCGCGCGCGGAGATGTTGTCGCCCTCGACGTGTGCGATCTTTGCGGTGACTCCGAGCTTCTCGGCAACCTCGCGCAGCTTGGTCGCCAAGCCGGCGGGATTGAGGCCGCCCGCATTGACGACGACTTGAACGTTGCGGTCGAGCGCGAGTCCCAGGCAATCTTCCATCTGGCGCACAAAGGTTTTGGCGTAGCCGAGGTTGGGGTCCTTCATGAGGTCGCGACCGAGGATGAGCATTGTGAGCTCGGCGAGGTAGTCGCCGGTCAGGACATCGAGTTCCCCACCTTCGAGCATCTCGCGGACCGCGCTGATGCGGTCGCCGTAGAAACCGGAACAGTTGCCGATCCGGATCACGTTCGGATCGGTTGCAAGTGCCGTCATGAGTTCAGTGCTCCCGCGAACTGTCCCGGGGTGCGGCCCGTTCCGGGCGCTCCCGCGAACGATTGAGCGATGGTGAGCCAGTGCTGGGCGTCGGGACCGACGGCCTTCACGGCGAGGTCGTCGAGATGTCGTCGTTGCGTGACGAGAAGCGCGAAATCGAGCGCCGGACCGGCCACCCGTTGCGTGGCGTCGTCGGGCCCCCAGGTCCACACCGACCCGTCCGGGGCTTCGAGTTCGACGCGGAACTCCTCGCTCGGCGGTGGCTGCTGGTGGACGCCGTAGGCGAAGTTACGGGCCCGGATGCCGATGTGGGCGACATGCTTGATGCGCGCGGTCGGCGTGCGGGTCACACCGAGGGTGTCGGCAACGTCCTGGCCGTGTGCCCACGTCTCCATGATTCGGGCGGTGGCCATCGAGCCCGCTGCCATCGGCGGACCGAACCAGTCGAGTTTGCGGCCCGGTGCGACGGCGCAGAGGGCTTCGAGAATCTGCGCTCGACCCGAGCGCCAGCGTGCGAGAAGAACGTCGGCCGGAAGGCCGGCGAGCTCTTCTGCGCCCTCGTCGACGAACGTCGTCGGCTTGGTCCACGCCTCCTTGACGACCTCGGCAAACGCGACCGGATCATTGGCCGACAGGGTCGCAACCGCGTCCGTCCAGAGCAGGTGCGCGATCTGATGCGCGATCGTCCAACCGTCCGCGGGAGTGAGCGTCGCCCACCGGTCCGCAGGTAGATCGGCAACCAGCCGATCGAGGTCATCGCCTTCCGCTGCGAGGTCGTCGAGTATCGGTCCGAGCTCCGCCACAGTGCTTCTCCCTACGTCGTTGGCGACGAGTCTCGCACCGGTTCGAGAAAAAAGCAATCATGCGTGCTTGTTAAATATATACGAGCCCGCCGAGTGTGCATCTGCTGTCGCATCGCCCGAGTGGAGGCGGCGAAAGGTGCACACTCGGGGGGTCGAAAGGCCCGAGTCAGGTCTTGGTGGGTATCTGAGTGACGGTCCCGCCGTCCATCACGAACTCGGACCCCGTCGCAAACGACGACTCGTCGCTGGCCAGGAAAAGGACGAACGACGCAACCTCGTCGGGCAGGCCGGGTCGTCCCAGCGGTATGGGAATCAGGTCGGCAGGCATCGCGTCGGTGGCGGGCGTGCTGATCCGGCCCGGGTGCAACGAGTTGACCCGAATCCCGTGTGGCGCGAGCTCCAACGCGACGGATTTCGTCAATCCACGAAGCCCCCACTTCGAGGCCACGTAGCCGTGCGCCCACGGCGTTCCGCGCAGTCCCTCGATGGACGACGTGTTGATGATCGAGCCACCGCCGGCGGCGATCATGGCGTCTGCGGCCGCGCGCATGCCGAGGAACGCGCCCGTGAGGTTGACGTCGAGCATCTGTTGCCACTGTTCGGTCTTATAGCGCTGCAGTTGACCGCCGTTGAAGATGCCGGCGTTGTTGAAAAGCACGTCGAGTTTGCCGAACTCGGCAACCGTGAACTCGACCGCACTGCGCCAGTCCGCGTCGCTCGTCACGTCGAGGTGCACGTATCGCGCCGCATCGCCGAGTTCGTCGGCGAGCGCGCTCCCCTCGTCGTCGAGCAGATCGCCGATGACGACCTTCGCACCTTCGGCAACCAGCATGCGCGCACTGGCGCCACCGATATTGCGTGCGCCCCCGCTGATCAGGGCGACCTTTCCAGCAACGCGTCCCATGCCGGACAAGTTAACATCGATTTCGAGAAAGTAGAACACGTTACAAATTCCGCAGACTTGAAGGATTTCTCATGACGATTCGTGTCGCCCAGGTCGCGACCGGCAATGCCGGCAGATTGACCCTGCGTCAGCTCATCGACGACGACCGGTTCGAGCTGGTTGCGGTCAGCGTCTCGAACGCGGAAAAGGTCGGCAGGGATGCCGGCGAATTGGCGGGGTTGGACGTGCACACGGGAATCGCGGCGGTCGGTGACCTCGACCAACTCATCGCCGCACAGCCGGAATGTGTCGTCTACTGCGCGATGGGCGACACCAGGCCGGTCGAGGCGACCAAGGATGTGCGCAAGATCCTCGAGGCCGGCATCGACGTGGTCGGCTCCGCGCCGGGCACCCTGCAGTTTCCCTGGGGCACGATGCCCGAGAAGGTCATTGCGAAGGTCGAGGCCGCTGCCCAGGCCGGCGGGTCCACGATCTTTATCACGGGCGTCGATCCGGGCTTCGCGAGCGACCTGATTCCGCTCGCGCTCGCCAGCACGTGCCAGCGGATCGAGCAGATCAAGTGTTACGAGATCGCCGACTACGCGACCTATGACGGCGCCGAAGTGATGTTCGATCTGATGGGCTTCGGTAAGCCGATCACCGACACTCCGCTGCTGTTCCTGCCCGGAGTTCTGGGCTTCGCCTGGGGCACTGCGATCCGGATGATCGCAGCGGGTCTGGGGGTCGAGGTCGACGAACTTGTCGAGCACTGGGAAGCCGAACCCGCGCCGGAGTCCTACGACATCGGTGCCGGACGGATCGAGAAGGGCACTATCGCGGCGTTGAAATTCTCCATATCCGGCATGGTTGCCGGCCACCCCGCGATCGTCGTCGAACATGTCACCCGAACCCGCGACGACCTTCGTCCGGACTGGGCACGGCCGGCCGCGGGTGGCGGGTCCTACCGGGTGGAGATCACCGGCGAACCCAACTTTCTCGTCGATATCGTCCCGAGCAGTGCGCACGGCGACCACAACCACGCGTCGATCGTCGCAGCGTGCGGCCGGATCGTGAACGCTATCCCCGACGTCCGGGCAGCAAAACCGGGTATCCGGACCACTCTGGATCTGCCGTTGCCGACCGGTCACGGGCTACGCCCCTGTGCGCGGTTGAGGAATCCGTAGACTCGCCAACCGCGCGCCGGGTAGTTACGCCCTTTCCGGTATCGCGCACGCCATCCCATCGGCCATGCCGGTGGGCCGAACGCCGAGCGCTTGATTGAGCCGTGCACGCTGGTTCTCCCAGGCGACTGTTGCCGCAAGCTCGGCGAGCTGGCCGCGCGTCATGTGCGCAAGCAAATCCGTTCGCAGACCCTCGAGGTCGACCGCTGGGGTGGCAGTCATAGCTTCGGCGAAACCGATGACCAGTTTCTCTAGATCCGAGTACGCATCACTCGTCATGTACTTGGGCAGGTCGACGATCTGTTGTTCGGTTACCCCGCTGGACTTCGCGAGCGCGGACCCGATATCGAGGCAGAACTCGCAGTTCACCAGACCAGCGGTCTTGAGCTCAGCTAGTTCCTTGAGCTTCGGGTCGAGACGATTGCTGAAGAGCAGTGCTGTCTCGTAGAACATCGTGGCGAGGAGCACGAACGGCCGACGGACCAGCCAGCCCATCAGATCTGTCCGGTTCCTGTTCGCGCTGCCGAGAACGCGGAGGTAGCTCCACATGCGCTTGATGGCTCTCATTCGGTTTCCCCTTCGGTTGTGACGCGTGCGTTGACGAATACGATGGCGAGCGGCACCAGCACTGCAGCCAGTAGTACAAAGAAATTGACCCAGTTGACGGTGTCGCTGAGGGACTCCGCGGGATGGCCCGCGTGGAAGACGAAGTGCGGAATCGCGAACGCGAGCAGTCCCGCGGCGGCGATTGCCACGATCAGGCGCTCACCCCACAACGCGGCGAGGAGCGCGATCACGCCTGTCGCCAGGAAACCTGATCCCGCGTCGCTGGCCAGGTGCTCGTTGAACGGTGGTTCTGCCGCGACGAGCATCGGACCGAATCCAGGGAAGGAGCGGTACCAGTGCTCCGGATTCACGACTGCCCAGGTTCCCGTGACCAGTTGGGGGACGGCCAATCCCGCAAGGACCCAGCGCGACCACTCGGGTGCCGACGACGTCTTCATGCCTACTCTTCCCGGCGGTCGCGCCTCCCGTAACGCCATGCGAGCCACCATGTGACCAAGAGCGCAATTGCGAACGCACCCTCCGCAAGATGCAGCACCGCGCCGAGCGCGAACTCGGTGACCTCGTGTGCGCCGTTGGCCGCGAGCAGGATGCCGAACGGTGCGCCGATTGCGACTGCGACCGGCAACCAGCGTGCTCGGTACGCACCTGCCAGGACGGCAAGTCCAGCGGCGACGAATGCGATTCCGCCTTCGAAGACCACGTGCGGGTTGTAGGGCTCGCCCAGTTGCGACGCCAGCCACTCGCCCATGAAGACGTTGCTGAGCCCGTGCCAGAAGAGCAGCAGTCCCAGCGCCGCAGCTGCCATCTGGACCGGCAGCCAACGTCGCCGGCGAGCGGCGCTGACCTGGTCGGCGACCTTGCGGAACGTCGATTCCGGCGGCGAGACGCGCATCGCGGTCGCGAGCCACAGCACGGTCGGATCGGTCCCCGGCTCAGCGTGGCCGTGCAGTGCGGCGGTGATTTCCGCGTCCAGCAGTTCAGCGGCTCGGGCGTCTTCGGGATCGAGTCGGTCGAGGTCGTCAGTCATGTGCCGTCACCTCCCGCAACTTTCCGACGGCTCGGTACACGAGCATCCGGGCTGCCGTCGCCGAGATCCCCATCGCCGAACCGATTTGTTCCGACGAAAGCTCCGCGCCGAATCGAAGGGCGACAGCCTCGCGCTCGCGCGGTGACAACAGACCGAGATTTCGCCGCAGGACGTCGGTGCCGTCGAGGCGAAGCGCCCAGCTTTCGGGGTCGCCCTCCGGGTCGATGCCTTCGACGACCGCGTCCTCGACGGGGACCTCGCGGCCGCGCTTTCGCCACCAGTCGGCGAGTTCGTGACGTGCGATCCCGACCAGCCAGCCGCCGATCGTCCCGCGACCGGCATCGAACCGGTCCCAGGAACGGATCGCCTCTGCGAACACCTCGCTGGTCACATCCTCCGCGTCGGTGTCGGAAGGCAGCCGCGTACGCACGTAACGCCAGATGGGCGCCACATGTTCGCGGTAGACCTCGCCGAAGCCCTCTGCCATGTCCCCCCTTCTTCCCCGCCGGACAGTCTGCCGTAACGCTAGATCAGCAAAAGAGTGGTTCAGTGGAGTCATGGAGCCGACGTATCTTCGGGAGCGCCTTGCAGAAGAATTCGCGTTGCTTGCCGCAGCGGCACGGGAAGCCTCGCCGACCGCACCGGTGCCGGACTGCCCTGGCTGGACCGCCGCGGACCTTATCACTCACGTCACACACGTCTACCTGCACAAGACGGAGTCGATGCGGCGCGGGAAGTCGCCGGAGCCCTGGCCGCCCGACCTCAGTGGTGAAGAACCGCTCGCTGCGCTGGACCGCGCGTACGCGCAACTCGCGCAGGAGCTGGCGACCAGACCGCCCGAAGAACCTTCCCCGACCTGGTACGAACCCGATCAGAGCGTGGGCTTCTGGATCAGGCGGATGGTCCACGAGACGATCGTCCACAGAATCGATGCGGAACGGTCGGCGGGTTCGACTGTCAGTCCGGTCGCTGCCGACCTCGCTGCGGACAACGTCGACGAAGCGCTGACGACGATGCTGGTTTATGGATACGACGGGTGGCCCGAAGATTTCGCCGCGGTCGGACACCTCGCAGAGCCGGTGACGATCGTCGTCGGCGATTCGTCGTTCACTGTTCGGCAGACGCCGGAGGGAGTAATCGTCGACGACGGCCGCGATGCCGGGGCGACCGTGTCGGGCGAGCCGGTCGACGTGGTCAGTTGGTTGTGGGGTCGTGGTGGCGCCGCGTCAGTGCGCGGAAATGCCCAGCACGCAGCACAGCTCCGAAAGTTCCTGCAGGTCGCGACGCAGTAGGTGCGATCATGAGAGGTATGGACGCCCCCGCGCTTCGCCTGTGTTCAGCGTCTCACGCGTGAACGTGTGACGTGCTGCCCAGATTGGGTACAGCATCTCTGTAGGAGATCTCTTCCTCCACCGACGGCGGTCGACGCTCATCTAAAACTCTTTCAAGAGAAGGAAACCCTTGTGCCCGAAGTAGGTCTCAAACGCGACGTATCAGCAGTACTTGACGTAGACATCACCGATCCCACGACGATCGAGTTGCAGATCGCGATCGCGCCCCACCCGGGAACGAGCTTCACCGAGTCGCTGACGATCGAACTCGACGGCAAGCCGGTGGAGTTCACCGAGGTGAGCGGCTCGCACGGCAACCGGATCCACGTCTTCGAGGGCGCCGTGGGCAACCTGCAGGTCAACTATTCGGCGACGGTCCTCGGAAACACGGGTCCCGCGCCGTACGACCTGCACGATCGCTCCGTCTACCTGCGCCCGAGCCGGTACGCCGAGGCGGACAAGTTCTACGGTTTCGCCGCAACCGAATTCGGCGCATACGCCGATTCGGAGGTGCTGCTGGAGAAGATCGCCGCCTGGGTCGGATCTCGTCTGCAGTACGTGCCGGGCAGCAGCGACCCGATCGACGGTGCCGTCGATACGCTCCTCGCGGGTCGGGGCGTGTGCCGGGACTACGCACATCTCGTGGTGGCGATGCTCCGAGCGGTCACGGTGCCTGCCCGCCTGGTGGCCGTCTACGCGCCGGGGTGCGATCCGATGGACTTCCACGCGGTTGCCGAGGCGTACGTCGGCGGCCAGTGGCGCGTCGTCGATGCAACTCTGCTGGCGCCGCGATCCACCCTCGTCCGCATTGCGACGGGTCGTGACGCTGCCGACACGGCATTCCTCACCAACCACAAAGGTGCAATCACCCTGAACAGCTCGGTTGTCACAGCAGTCGTCGACGGCGAGCTGCCGATCGACGACATCGGCGAGCTGGTCTCGATCACCTAATCCGCCGCCAAGGCGAGCCCACGCTCGTCGAGCTCCTCGGTGAGAATCCGGATTGCCTTCGGACCTACGCCGTGAATCTTCAACAGCTGCTTGGCAGTTACGTGCGGCAACTGGTCGTAGCGGGTGTATCCCGCTTCGGCCAGCACGCGGCGGGCGGTCTTGCCGAGTCGCTGTGGATACTCGGTCGGTACTGCGGCGTCCTCAGGCATCGCCCCTCCGTTTCGCGCGGTGGCTACCCGACAAGTGTGACCTAGTACCGTCGGGTGACATGCGCGACTCCGTAACCGTCAACATGTCCGCCACGCCCGATCAGGTGTGGGATCTGGTCAGCGATGTCACCCGAATCGGCGAGTTCAGTCCCGAAACGTTCGAGGCCGAGTGGCGCGGCAAGGCAACCGGGCCGGCTCTGGGGGCGAAGTTCCGCGGACACGTCAAACGCAACCAGGTCGGACCGATCTATTGGACGACCTGCAAGGTCGTTGCCTGTGAGCCGGGCCGCGAGTTCGCGTTCGTAGTGCTCGGCCCGGGCGGCATCACTGTCAACAAATGGGGCTACAGGCTGGAGGAACGCAACGGTGGCACGGACGTCACCGAATTCTTCGAGCTGGCGGGCGTGTTGCCGCTGCGGCTCTATTGGGCCGTGCTCGGTTGGGCGCGCGGCAAGCGCAATCACGACGACATGCTGACCACGTTGAACCGGATCAAGAAGGTCGTCGAAGCGGGCTGATTCACTCGGCTACGGCGACGCGGGAACAACCGGCGGAACGAAGTCGAATGTCATTCCGAGCAGCCACACCAGCAGCAGGACAACGGGCAGGTGGAACATGAACTGCAGGAACGTGAAACCGACGAGGTCGCGGGCGCGCAGCTTCAGCACCGCGAGCAACGGCAGCATGAAGAACGGATTGATCAGGTTCGGCAGGGCTTCGGCGACGTTGTAGATCTGGACCGTCCAGCCCAGGTTCATCTGCACGTCCGTCGCAGATTGCATGACGTACGGCGCCTCGACCAGCCACTTGCCGCCGCCCGATGGAACGAACACGCCGAGAATGACCGTGTAGACCGCGATGACGACGGCGAAGCTTCCGCCGCCGCCGATGCTGGTGAAGAACTCTGCGAGGTGTTCGGAGATAGTGTTGCCGCCCCGGCCCTCTGCCTTCGTGAGGATCGCCGCCATCGCTGCGTACAGCGGAAACTGGACGAGGATGCCGGCTGTCGCAGGTACCGCGAGCGACACAGCCTGCAGGAACTTCCGCGGCGTTCCGTGCAGCACCAGGCCCAGCATGAGGAAGACGAGCAGATAACCGTTGAGGCTGCTGACAACAGTGAGAACCGGCTTCGAGAGAAGTTGGGAAATCAACCAGCCCAACGTCAGCAGTCCGGCCAAGATCGGCAGAATTCGGCTGTACTCGAGCCATTCACCAGGTCGGGAGCGCGGTGGTACCTCTTCGGGCGCGTCGTGTACGTCCACGCTGAGATCGTCGGCGGTCTTTATTGCTGCACCCCGCGGCGCGGAGAAGTGAGCGATAACCACCGTCAGCGCAATGATGATGGCGCACATGACCATCGACTGCCAGGTGAAGATCGTCGTCCCGAAGTCGAGAACCCCTGTGATCTGCAGCAACGCCGGCGGCAGCGAGGAGGCGGTCGCCTGCAACTGCGCGGCGGAAGAGGACATGCCTAGCGCCCACACTGCGCCCAGGCCCATGAAGGCTGCTGCTCCGAGGGCCCGGTAGTCGACACGTAAATCGGTCCGGCCCGCGATCGCGCGGGCAAGGAGTCCGCCGAAGATCAGACTGAGTCCCCAATTCAGCAGCGAAACCGACATCGAAAGAAACGCCACGAAACTGACTGCGGTACGGGCGCTTTGCGGGAGGTCGGCCAGGCGGTCGATCAGTCGCGCCACCGGGGGCGACGTCGCAACGACGTAACCCGTCAGCACCACCATGGCCATCTGCAGTGTGAACGCCGTCAGATCCCAAAAGCCGTTCCCGAACGAATCCACGACCGTCTGTGGCGACGAACCGTTGGCGAACGCGGCGACGGCAACGATGACGACTCCGGCGAGCGCGACGACGTATGCGTCCGGAAACCACTTCTCGGTCCATCGGGCCAGTGCCTGCGCAATCCTGGCCAGCCCCTTCTCGGACTCGGAGCTTTCCACTGCTGCTGTCACGGCACCGTTCTCCTCTGCTCGTCCCACCAGCAAAGCACTCGTGTTCCGCTGAGCGTCAGCCATTTCGACGGTTCACCGGCCGGAACGTCGACCTCGAACCACACGGCCCCAGGGTGCCGTCGCGACTGCAACCATGTGCCGTCCGGCTGACGCGCTGCGCGGATGAGTTCGATGGCGTCCGCCATGCGCGGATCGGGTGTGGTGCCCTCGAAGCACGCCGCATCGCGGAAGTACTCGGCTGCGTTCAGCACGTCGTAGAACCACCGAAAGGGGTAGGAGAATCGGGCGACCCAGTTCGCGATCGGTTCGCCCGTCGAGAGTCGGCGGAAGAGGCTGCGCTGCAAGAGATATTCCTCGCCGGACTGCCTGGCTGCTCGCGTCGCTTCGGTCCCGCCCGTCGCGATCTCGTGAGCGAGCAATGCCTTCAGCGAGTTGAGCGTCGAGTGGACCGACGAGCGGGTCGAGCCCTCGACCCATTCGCAGTTCCAGCCGCCGTCGGGTAGCCGATGTTCGACGAACCAGTCGACGATGCCGCCGATGTCGGCGCCGAGCCACAGCCCGTTCTCGACCGTCGTTGCGTTGATACAGCAGTCGACCTCGCCTCCCCAGTAGGGCAGGCTGTCGTACTCCCAGCGACTGTTCTCGGCGAGCAGTTCAGCGGTCCGGCGTTCGCGCAGGACGGCCGGGTCGAGACCCCACTCCCGGAGCAACGTCAGCACCGGCGTCGTTGCGGTCCACGGCTGGCCTTCCCCGGAACCGTCGAAGCCCGCGGGAAAGAACGCGCCGCCGGCCCACTGGCCGTCAGGATCCTGCAATTCGAGCAGGTGCGCGCCGAAGCCTTCGGTGGCGATCCTCGATCGGGTCGCTTCCCACACCGCCGGTGGTGCACCGGCGAGGTCGCGCTCGACCTGCCAACGCAGTGCCGGATCGGAGTCGCTCAGCCACGCGATGAGAGGCCTGGTCACATTGATCGACTCTAGCTGGACACGGATTTACCGGCCCCGTAACTGGGTACTGCCCGATTATGAAGAACAGCCGCACAATTCTGCTTTCCGGTGCGTCTTTGATCGCCCTCGTGACCGCCGCATGCGGTAGCGACGACTCTGATGCGCCGGCGACCGTCGAGACCGCGCCGACGTCGGTCGAAGCGTCTCCCACTGGCAGCTCCACGCCGCCGGGTGTCGCAGGAAATCCGTTCCGGGTGCCTGGCGGTGCGAGTGGTGACGACAACGCATTCACCTACGACGAAGCAGCCGTTCCGGTCGGTTCGGTACTGGATATCGAATCCGAGGAGGAAGACGGCCGGACAACCATCTCGCTCAACGCGACGGGGTTGGCACCCAGCCGGGATTACGGGGTGCACGTGCATACGAAACGCTGCGGCTCGGAGCCGGCGGATTCGGGGCCGCACTATCAGAACTCGATCGACCCCGCGGCGACGCCGGAGACCCCATCGTCGGACCCGGCGTTCGCGAACGCCCTGAACGAGGTCTGGCTCGACATCACCACCGATGCGAACGGGAAGGCCCAGGCGTCGACGACCGTTGCCTGGGAGTTCCGCGACGACGAGGCCAACTCGGTAGTGGTCCATGCGAAGCACACCATGACCGCGCCGGGCGAGGCCGGCATGGCCGGTGACCGCCTCGCCTGCATCGACGAGGACTTCTGAGCACTCAGCCCTGGTAGGGCTGGATGTCCAGCAGCATTGGCTGCGCGCCGAAGGACGGGGCGTTGCTGGTGACCGTGACGTCCCAGATTCCGATGCCCGGGCCGACGACGTCCTTCGACGTCCCGACCGGTCCCGGACCGTTGAGAGTGCGGGTGTAGGACGCGACCGCGCCATCGCCCTGGCGCTTGAAATTGAACGTCAGTTGGACCGAGCAGGGGCCTACACCGACCAATACGCCTGTGAGCCCCAACGCCGCTGACCCTGGGTAATGGCCCACACCTGCGTCGATGATGCCGCCGCAGATCCCGGGGTTGGCCAGGGTATAGATCGTCGTCTTCGTGTTTCCATCGGCAGCAGCCGCTGTTCCGGTCGATACGACAAGTGCCGCCGCGGCAGCGGTGCAGGCCAATCCGGTGGCAGCAATCGGGAAACGCATTCGATTCGACTCCTTTGGGTGGTGGGCGCGCGGTGATCGGCCCCCTGTGATCGACCCCTTGTGATCGACGCTGCCGGGTGAGTCGTCGAGACGGGTAGTTTCGCTACCGAAGTAACGGATTCGTTATCGCCCTTGCCTGTCCGCTGAGGGCGAACGCCGGGTCGGAACAATCGATCGGCAGCCGGGGTTGAGTAGGTATCGCTCAACTTTGGAAGGGCTGAAACTAGATGAAATCGACAATGAACTTGCCGGTGCTGTTCGTCACCGATCCTGTCGTGCTCCCCGGCATGGTCGTGCCGATCGAGCTGGACGAACCTGCCCAGGCGGCAATCGACGCAGCGCGTGCGGGCAGCGACAGCAAGGTGCTGATCGCGCCCCGACTCGACGATCGCTACGCGGCCTACGGCGTCATCGCGACGATCGAGCAGGTCGGGCGGATGCCTGGTGGCAAACCTGCTGCGGTGCTCAAAGCCGAGCAGCGCGCGAAGATCGGCCACGGCGTGACAGGTCCGGGCGCGGCGCTGTGGGTGGAGGCCGAAACCGTCGAGGCGACCACCGCGGACGGTCGCACAACGGACCTCGCCGCCGAGTACAAGAAGCTCGTCGTGGCAGTCCTGCAGCGGCGCGAAGCCTGGCAGATCATCGACGCGGTCAACCGGCTCACGGACCCGTCGGCCATCGCTGACACCGCCGGCTATGCGCCCTACCTGACCGATGAACAGAAGCGTGAACTGCTCGAAACCCCCGATGTGGCAGCACGTCTGACGAGCCTGATCGAGTGGACCAAGTCTTACATCGCCGAGGCAGAGGTCACCGAGAAGATCAGCAACGACGTCCGCGAAGGCCTCGAAGACACGCAGCGGAAGTTCCTCTTGCGCCAGCAACTCGCGGCGATCCGCAAGGAACTCGGCGAGGGCGAACCTGACGGCGCCGACGATTACCGGACCCGCGTCGAATCAGCGGACCTCCCGGAAGCCGTTCGCGAGGCGGCCTTGCGCGAGGTCGGCAAGCTGGAGCGGTCGAGCGATCAGAGCCCGGAGACCGGTTGGATCCGGACCTGGCTGGACACGGTCCTCGAACTGCCATGGTCTGCCAAGACGACCGACAACACCGACGTCACCGCGGCTCGGGCTGTTCTCGATGCCGACCACCACGGCCTCGACGAGGTGAAAGACCGCATGGTCGAGTACCTCGCAGTGCGGGCTCGCCGCGCCCAGCGCGGCCTGGAGGTCGTCGGCGGACGTGGTTCGGGTGCGGTCATGGTCCTCGTCGGTCCGCCCGGTGTCGGCAAGACGTCGCTCGGTGAGAGCGTCGCACGGGCGCTGGACCGCAAGTTCGTTCGTGTCGCGCTCGGCGGTGTTCGCGACGAGGCGGAGATCCGTGGGCATCGGCGCACGTACGTCGGCGCACTGCCGGGCCGCATCGTTCGCGCGATCAAGGAAGCGGGTGCGATGAATCCGGTTGTCCTGCTGGACGAGATCGACAAGGTCGGTGCCGACTACCGGGGCGATCCTGCGGCGGCGCTGCTCGAGGTGCTCGACCCGGCGCAGAACCACACGTTCCGCGACCACTACCTCGACTTGGACCTGGACCTCTCCGATGTTCTGTTCATCGCGACCGCCAACGTCATGGACACCATCCCTGGACCGTTGCTGGACCGCATGGAGCTGATCACCGTCGACGGCTACACCGAAGACGACAAGGTTGCGATCGCCCGGGACTTCCTGGTCCCGCGTCAACTCGAGCGGGCGGCGCTGACCCCCGACGAGGTCACGTTGACCGACGAAGCACTTCGCGAGGTTGCTGCCAACTACACCCGGGAGGCCGGGGTGCGGCAGATGGAGCGCCTGGTCGCCAAGGCACTGCGGAAGGCGGCGACAAAGCTGGCGAAGGACGTGGAGTCCGCAATCGTCATCGACGTGCCCCAACTGAAGGACTTCCTCGGCAGGCCTCGGTTCACACCGGAGTCGGCGGAAAGGACTGCGGTTCCGGGTGTTTCGACGGGTCTTGCCGTGACCGGCTTGGGCGGTGACGTCCTCTTCATCGAGGCGAATGCTGCGACAGGCAAGCCGGGTCTGACGCTGACCGGCCAACTGGGTGACGTGATGAAGGAGTCGGCGCAGATCGCGTTGACCTACGTCAGATCGCACCTGGATCAGTTGGGGTTGGATTCCGACGTCTTGGACGGCAGCATCCACGTGCACGTTCCGGCCGGTGCGGTGCCGAAGGACGGTCCTTCGGCCGGTGTCACGATGGTGACCGCGCTGACGTCGCTTGCGCTCGGTCGGCCGGTGCGGTCCGACGTCGGCATGACCGGTGAGGTCACGCTGAACGGTCGGGTGTTGCCGATCGGTGGCGTCAAGCAGAAGTTGCTCGCGGCGCAGCGTGCCGGCTTGAAGACGGTCTTCCTGCCCAAGCGCAACGAACCCGATCTCGATGACGTTCCGGCCGAGGTGCTGGAAGCCCTGGAGGTGCACCTCGTTTCGGACGTCGCCGACATCGTTGCGGCGGCGATCGAACCCGCAAAGGTTGCCGCCACCGCAGCCGCATAGGTCAGGAGGGCGCGGCGACTTTCTCGTCGTCGGCAACGTCCGTCTGGAATTGCGTCCGATACAGCTCGTCGTAGCGTCCACCTGCGGCGAGCAGTTCGGCGTGTGTGCCCCTTTCGACGATCTGCCCGTCTTCGAGCACCAGGATGACGTTGGCGGCGCGGATCGTCGAGAGCCGGTGCGCGATCACCAAAGCGGTGCGTCCTTCGAGGGCCTCGCCCAGCGCTTCCTGAACAGCCTTCTCCGAGGTGGAGTCCAGGGACGCGGTGGCTTCGTCGAGAATGACGACCCGCGGCCGTGCGAGCAGCAGTCGGGCGATCGTCAGCCGCTGGCGCTCGCCCCCTGAGAGGCGGTATCCGCGTTCACCCACGACTGTTTCCAACCCGTCGGGCAGCGATCGCACCAAAGTCGCCAACCGCGCGCGGCCGAGCGAATCCCACAGTTCTTCCTCGGTCGCCTCGGGGCGGGCGAGTAGCAGGTTTCCGCGGATGGTGTCGTGGAACAGGTGGCCGTCCTGGGTCACCATGCCCACGGTTTGCTTGATCGATTCGGCCGTGAGATCGCGAACGTCGACCCCGGAAATTCGCACGGCACCGTCGTCGACGTCGTACAGCCGGGAGACCAGCTGAGCGATGGTCGACTTCCCTGCGCCCGACGACCCGACAAGCGCGACAACCTGTCCAGGATCTGCCCGCAGCGAAACATTGTGCAGGACAACGTCACCACCACGGGTGTCCAGCGTCGCGACCTCTTCCAGCGACGCCAGCGACACCTTGTCTGCGGACGGATAGGCAAACGTGACGGCGTCGACCTCGAGTGATGCCGGCCCCTCGGGAACGCGTTGCGCCCCCGGCTTGTCTGTGATCAACGGCTTCAGGTCAAGTACTTCGAAGACTCGCTCGAAGCTGACCATCGCACTCATGACCTCCACGCGCGCATTCGCCAGGGCAGTCAGCGGTGCGTACAGGCGGGTCAGCAACAGGGAGAGCGAAACGACGGCGCCGGGGTCGAGTTGACCCTTCAGGGCGTAGAAGCCGCCGAGGCCGTAGACGACCGCGATCGCGAGTGCCGACACGAGCGTCAGAGCCGTCGCAAAGATCGTCTGGGCCATCGCGATTCGAACGCCGATGTCCGCGACCCGACTGGCTCGCGCGGCGAACTCGGCAGATTCGCGCTTCGGCTGCCCGAACAACTTGACCAGCGTGGCACCGGGTGCCGAGAACCGTTCCGTCATCTGGGTGCTCATGGCCGAATCGTGATTGGCGGATTCCCGCTCCAGTGACGCGAGCCGGCTGCCCATCCGACGCGCGGGCAGGACGAAGACGGGTAACAGCACGAGCGACAGCAGCGTGACCTGCCAGGAAATCTGAACCATGACGACCAGGGTCAGCAGCAGCGTCACGAAGTTGGCGACCACGCCCGAAAGAGTGTCGCTGAACGCGCGCTGCGCACCGATCACGTCGTTGTTGAGCCTGCTGACCAGGGCTCCTGTTCGCGTTCGGGTGAAGAAGGCAATCGGCATCCGCTGGACGTGATCGAACACCGCGGTCCGTAGGTGCAGGATCAGGCCTTCGCCGATACGTGCGCTCAGCCACCTCGTGACCAGGCCGAGGGCGGCGTCCGCAATCGCGAGGGCACCGATGATCAGAGCAAGGATCACGACCACTCGCGGGGCATCACCGTCGACGATCGCGTTGATGACCCGGCCCGCAAGAACCGGCGTTGCCACACCGAGAATCGCGGTCGCGACACTCAGGATCAGGAAGCCGATCAGCAGCTTCCGGTGTGGCTGGGCGAATTCCAGAATCCGGCGCAGCGTCGCGCGGGAGAACGGCCGCTTCTCGTTCGGCCCCGTCATCGCCATGTACATCTGATTCCAGGCGACCATTTCCATGCTCATCGCTGTCTCCCCTCGATCGCGCTGTGCGAGGACAAGCCAAGCACGCGGCACCGACACTACGACCTCGAGTGCGGTTGAGATCAAGTCGTTCAGGTCGGCGCAACTACTGTTGAACCATGTCTGACTCGCTCGACGTGTTGCGCGCGAGCATTTCCGGTGTCGTCGACGATTCGCTGCGGCGCCGTGCCGAGTACTCGTCGGATGCGTCGAACTATCGAGTCGTCCCGACCGCGGTCGTCTTCCCGCACGATGGCGACGACGTTGCTGCCACCCTGGAGTTCGCGCGGTCGACCGGGCTTTCCGTGACCGCGCGCGGAGCAGGTACGTCTGTGGCGGGCAATGCGATCGGGCCGGGGCTTGTCCTCGACTTCAGCAAGCACATGAACCAGATCGTCGAGATCGATCCCGAAGCACGAACGGCCGTGGTGCAGCCCGGCGTCGTGCTCGGCACACTGCAACGGGCGGGCGCTCCGCACGGCTTGCGGTTCGGTCCCGATCCGTCGACGCAGAACCGCTGCACCATCGGCGGAATGATCGGTAACAACTCCTGCGGACCGCGTGCGGTCGCATGGGGCCGGACTGTGGACAACGTCCGCGGACTCCGCATTCTCGACGGTTCGGGAACCCCGCGTTCACTGGCAGCCGACCTCGCCGCGATGCCTGGACTCGAGCGCTTCGTACGAGCCAACCTGGGCACGATCAGGACCGAGCTGGGCCAGTTCGACAGGCAGGCTTCTGGCTACGCGCTGGAACACCTCCTGCCCGAGCGCGGCCACAACGTCGCGAAGGCATTCGTCGGCACAGAGGGCACCTGCGGCGTACTGCTGGAGGCAACCGTGGATCTTGTGCCTGTGGCACCTGCGTCGGTGCTCGCGGTCTTGGGCTACGCGGATATGCCGACCGCCGCGGCGGACGTCGCCGCATTGCTGCTGGCAAAACCGCTGGCCATCGAGGGAATCGACGCGCGACTGGTCGACGTCGTGCGTTCACACCGCCGCAGCGTGCCGCCGCTTCCCCGCGGCGCTGGCTGGCTGTTCGTCGAGATGGCGGGTTCGACCGTGCCCGAAGCAGTCGCAGCTGCAGAGTCGATGTGTGCGACGGCGAGCGCGCTCGAATGGCGGGTGGTTTCCGACGCAGCCGAGTCGGCCGCGCTGTGGCGAATCCGCGCCGATGGCGCCGGCCTGTCAGGTCGGACGCGAAAAGGCGAGCCGGCCTGGCCAGGCTGGGAAGATGCCGCCGTTCCGCAGGAGCATCTGGCCGCCTACCTGCGGGATTTCGACGACCTGATGGACGAGCACGGCGTCGAGGGACTGCTCTACGGACATTTCGGCGACGGTTGCATCCATGTCCGCCTCGATCTCCCCATTGCCGAAGCACCGCAACGCTTTCGATCGTTTCTCATCGACGCTGCGACCCTCGTCGCGAAGTACGGCGGTTCGCTGTCCGGCGAGCACGGCGACGGTCGGGCGCGGTCGGAGCTACTGCCCCTCATGTATTCGCCGCAGGCGTTGTCGGCGTTCGCCGGGTTCAAGGCGGTGTTCGATCCCGACAACCTCCTGAATCCTGGAGTCCTTGTCGCACCGAGCCCGATCGACGTCGACCTTCGTCTTGCGAGCGTGGCAAAAGTCGAAGGCGTAGGCGGCTTTTCGCTTTCCGATGATCGCGGTGACATCTCGATGGCCGTTCACCGTTGCGTCGGCGTCGGCAAGTGCCGGGCCGACAGTTCTGCGACGGGTGGCTTCATGTGCCCGTCGTACCTCGCGACGAAGGACGAAAAGGACAGCACCCGTGGCCGTGCGCGTGTGCTTCAGGAGGTCGTCAACGGCTCGCTGCTGGCGGGCGGCTGGTCCTCGGAAGCGGTCGAAGAATCGCTCGATCTGTGCCTGTCCTGCAAGGCGTGCGCCTCGGATTGCCCGGCGGGCGTCGACATGGCGACCTACAAATCCGAAGCCCTCTACCGTCGCTACAAAGGTCGGCGACGGCCGCTCGACCACTACGCGCTGGGGTGGTTGCCGCGTTGGCTCAGGGTGGCGAAAAGACTGCCGCGCGTGGCCAATTCACTTACCGGAGTCGGCGTTCTGACGCGGGCGGGAATGCGGGCGGCGGGAATGGATCCGCGTCGCGCTGTGCCGGAACTGGCTCGCGTGCCTTTCCGTCGTTGGTGGCGGGACAACCGGACGAACCCCGCCGACCAGGGCGTGCTGCTGTGGATCGACACTTTCACCGACGCATTCAGTCCGGAGGTCGCGATCGCCGCCGTCGAACTCCTCGAGCACGCCGGTTACCGGGTTCGCATCACGGAGAAGCCGGTGTGCTGCGGTCTGACGTGGATATCGACGGGCCAGCTCGACGGCGCGCGCAAGCGTTTGCGGGCCACACTCGCCGCGCTGGAGGCCCATGTGACGGCGGGGGGCATCGTGGTCGGGCTCGAACCGTCGTGCACGGCGGTGCTGCGATCGGACCTGGTCGAATTGCTGCCCGACGACCCGCGCGCGAAACGTGTCGCCGACGCGACCAGAACGCTCGCAGAATTTCTCACCGACGCGGAATGGTCGCCGCCGCGGTCGGCTGGGCTGGAGGCGGTTGTGCAGCCGCACTGCCATCAACATGCGGTCACCGGCTTCGGACCGGACCGGCAGCTGCTCGAAGCAGCAGGTGTGCATGTGACGGAGATCTCAGGGTGTTGCGGACTTGCAGGCAACTTCGGGATGGAACTGGGCCACTACGACGTCTCCGTGGCGATCGCGGAGAACGGACTGCTACCCGCGCTGCGCGGCGCGCAGCGCGGGAGCGTGTTTATCGCTGACGGATTCTCCTGCAGGACACAAGGTTTGCAACTCGGTGGTCGCAACGGCGTACACCTGGCCCAGATCTTGTGGGACGCCGTGCAAAAGGGAACCTGGCAGAAAGGAAATTAGTGTCAGCTGCCGAACGGAAGTGTGCCCGGCGGGATCTGGTAACCGCTGCTACCTGCGGAAACGCCGCCCCACGCGCCAAGCAGCCAGTTGAGCAAATTGGTGATCATCTCCAGGAACCTTTCATCGTGCGCGTCGGCATTAGAACCGGGAGTAACGTCGCGGATGCCGACTGTCGCGTTACAAAGTAGCAATCGGAGCTGAGAATAGTCTTATGAGCAATCTCGAGGCCTCGACCGCAATCGTCACCTGTCGGGAGACCGATCACCCTGACGTGTCGGCGATCGAAATCCTTACGCCGCGAGAGGTCCCGCTCGGCGGTCTGCGGGCTATGCCGGTCCGCCGAACACTGCCGCAGCGGCAGCGTTCGCTCATCGGAGCGTGGTGCTTCGCCGACCATTACGGTCCCGACGATGTAGCCGAGACCGGCGGTATGAAGGTCGCGCCGCATCCGCACACGGGGTTGCAGACGGTGAGCTGGTTGTTCGCGGGCGAGATTGAGCATCGCGATACCGTCGGCTCGCATTGCATGGTCCGGCCGGGCGAGCTGAATCTCATGACCGCGGGCGCCGGAATCGCGCATTCCGAGGTATCGACGGCGAAGACGACTGTTCTACACGGCATGCAGCTGTGGGTTGCACTGCCGAAGGCGGCTCGGAACACAGAGCCGACATTCGAGCACTATGCGCCCGAGCCGTTCACCGTCGGCAGTGCACGGATCAGCGTCTTCCTCGGCACACTCGCGGGCGACACGTCGCCGGTCCGCACGTTCACTCCGTTGCTCGGTGCGGAGATCGTGCTCGAGCCAGGAGCTGTGCTGACGCTCGATGTCGACCCGTCGTTCGAGTTGGGTGCGCTCGTCGACCTCGGTCCGATCGAGTTGTGTGGTTCGCAGGTCGATCGTTCCGAACTCGGGTACCTCGCGCCGGGCCGCAGCACCATCACCGTGCGCAATCCCGGAAAGCACCAGTCGCGCTTCCTGTTGCTGGGCGGCGAGCCGCTGGGCGAGCAGATTCTCATGTGGTGGAACTTCGTCGGTCGATCCGACGAGGAAATCAGGGCGTACCGCGAGCAATGGCAGGCGGAGTTCGACGCGCACAGTGCCGGCGAAGGCGCTGAGACCGAGCAATTCGGCGTGGTCGAGGGCTATCGCGGCAAATGGATCCCAGCCCCGCCGATTCCGGCGCTGCCGCTCAAGCCTCGCGGTTAGCTGAACGTGTCGGTGGCCGGTGCGAGACTGCGTCCATGGCTATAGAACTACAGGGACTGCGAACGGTCATCTACCCGGTGGCGGACCTCGATGCGGCGAAGGCGTGGTGGGCCGAACTGCTCGGCGAACAACCATATTTCGACGAGCCGTTCTACGTCGGCTTCAACGTGGCGGGATACGAGTTGGGCCTCCTGCCCGGTCAAGATCCCGCTGACGGCGCATTGACGTACTGGGGTGTCGAGGCGGTCGACGAGGCAGTTGCGGCCGCAAATGCTGCAGGTGCGACCGAGCACACGCCTGCAAGCGAGGTGGGCGGCGGCATCGTCACCGCGACGGTCCGGGTGCCCGGTGTCGGCATCGTCGGCTTCATCCACAACCCGCATTTTTCGTTGCCGTAGGCCGGAGCCGATACGCTCGCAAGAGTAGGAAATGACTTCGACCAGGAGCTGACTATCACCGCCGAATCCATCGGCTCGGGGGCCGCGCTCGAGCGCAGTCTCCGCCTCGATTCGCCGGTGAACGTGGCGCTCACGCTCGCGCCGCTGCAGCGTGGTGGGAGCGACCCGTGTCAGCGGCGCACCCCGGACGGTGCCGTTTGGCGGGCGTCGAGAATGCCCTCTGGCACTGTCACGTTCCGGGCGACCCAGGCTGGCCGAAACGTGGTCGACGTCCGAGCCTGGGGCGAGGGCAGCGAGGAGTTGCTCGACGGCTTTCCCAAGATGCTGTGCCTCGATGACGACCACAGCGACTTTGTGCCCGCCCATCCGAAGATCGCGGAAGCGCACAGGAGATTCCCCGACCTCCGCATGCTGCGCACAGGACGCGTATTCGAGTCGCTCGTTCCGGCTGTGCTCGAGCAGAAAGTGCACGGCATTGCGGCGTGGGCGTCGTGGCGGCAACTCGTCCGCCGTTTCGGCGAGCGAGCACCGGGACCGGCCCCGCACGGCATGTTCGTGTCACCGAGTGCCGAGACATGGCGTTACGTACCGTCCTGGGAATTCCACCGCGCGAACGTCGACCCACGTCGCGCCAAAACGATCGTCACGGCTGCCCGGATCGCCGATCGGCTTGAAGAAGCGGTCGGCATGAATCGGGTCGACGCCGAAGCGAGACTCCGGTCGGTGCCCGGAATCGGCATCTGGACCGCCGCAGAGATCGCGCAGCGTGCGCTGGGCGATTCGGACGCAGTGTCGGTCGGCGATTTTCACCTCGCTGCGCTGGTCGGCTGGACCCTCCTGGGACGGCCCCTCGACGACGACGGAATGGTCGAGTACCTCGAGCCTCTCCGCCCGCATCGGTACCGGGCGATCCGCCTCCTCGAAGTGGCGGGCTTCGCAACCAAGCCGAAATTCGGACCTCGCACAGCGGTCACGGACCATAGCTGGCACTGAGTTTTTGGCCCTGCACTGAGTCTGGCCCGCCGACCACGCTCGCCGTTTTGTTCCTCGCTGCCGTTATAACGAGAGCGGGTAACAAAACCGCGAGCGGCGTAGCGCGGCTGGGGTCTTAATCCCGCGGACCGCCCGCAACATAAATGACCTGCCCCGACACGAAGCCGGCACCTTCGCTCACGAGGAACGACACAGTGTGGGCGATGTCGTCGGGGTAACCCACCCGCCCGACCGGTGTCTGGGCCGCGGCGGCAGCTTTGAAGTCTTCGAAGGGGACGCCGACGCGTGCGGCGGTTGCTTCGGTCATTTCGGTGACGATGAATCCCGGCCCGATCGCGTTGGCCGTGACGCCGTACTTGCCGAGTTCGATGGCGAGGGTTTTCGTGAAGCCCTGCAGGCCTGCTTTGGCCGCAGAGTAGTTCGCTTGCCCACGGTTACCCAGCGCGGAAACGCTCGACATGTTGACGATTCGTCCCCACTTGGCTTCGACCATGTACTTCTGCGCGGCCTTCGTCAGCAGGAAGGATCCACGCAGGTGCACGTTCATCACCGCATCCCATTCGGACACGGGCATTTTGAACAGCAGGTTGTCACGCGTGATACCTGCGTTGTTGATGACGACGGTCGGTCCGCCGAGTTCGTCGGCAATCCGGGCTACCGCCGCAGCGACAGAATCCTCGTCGGATACGTTGGCGCCGACCGCAAGCGCGGACCCGCCCGCGGACGTGATCGCGTCGACCGTGCCGGCACAGGCACTTTCGTCGAGGTCCAGCACCGCGACCGCGAAGCCGTCGGACGCGAGCCGCTGCGCGATTGCCGCACCGATTCCGCGCGCCGCACCGGACACAACTGCAACCCTGCTCATGGGAATCTCCTCGTGAATTAACGAACTCGTACCCGTCTCCGATGCAGCATACGAACGCACGAATTGCCAGGAGGAGGTACCCGATGTTCCGCGATCCAGAACTACCCGACTGGCTCGAATTCCTCTTGGCGTGGCTGGGCGTGCGGTGGTGAGCCCTGCGCAGCCCGCTACAGCGAGACCAGCCGCGCAATCGCCTGGACCGGCAGCGGCAGCCAACTCGGTCGATGTCGCGACTCGTAGACCGCTTCGTAGATCGCCTTGTCCAACTCGTAGGCGCGAAGTATGGCTGAATCATCGCGGGGGTCTCGCTGCGCGACGGCCGCGTAGCCGTCGCAGAACGCGGAGCTGTTGCGGGCTGTCCACTCGTTTGCCCGGAACGCGCGCTGTGCGGAGTTGCTTTCGGTCGACTCGATCAGCGGGTGGTGGCCCGCGTAGTCGAAGGACCGCAGCATCCCCGCGACGTCTCGCAGCGGGCTGTCGAATTCGCGGCGCTCCGCGATCGTCTTGACGGGTTCGCCCTCGAAATCGATTAGCACCCAACGCGGCGGGGTGCGCAACGTCTGGCCGAGGTGGAGGTCGCTGTGGATCCGCTGGACCTGAGTCGGACCTGCGGACTCGGCTCTGTCGAAGATCTTCGTCGCTGCGTCGCGGGCCGCCGCGACCTCGGGGATCTGTTCGGCCGCGACGTCGAGTCGCAGCCGCATCATCGCCGTCGGCACCGGCCGAACCTCCGTGCCAAGACTGCGCGCCAGGTCGGCGTGCACCGCCGCGACCGCCTCGCCCAACCGCTGCGCCTCGCCTGCGAAATCGGTTCCCAACTCGTCGGCATGCAGGTCGGCCTCTGTGAAGAGATCCCGCACGCTGGTCAGAGCCATACTCCAGCCCTCTGCGGCGTTGGGTATGAATTGTTGTGCGATGGCCATCGTCGTCGGGATCGAGTCGACTTCTGTTTCCATCCAGCCGACGAGCGGCGCGACGAACTCGCAGCCGACCTCCCCGAGCGCACGGTGCAGTTCGAGGTCGGGATTGAGTCCGGCCTCCACCCGGCGAAACAGCTTGAGCAACAGCTGCTCTCCGTATACGACGCTCGTATTCGACTGCTCGGCGCCGAGTATTCGGCCACGTAGAGCGGGGTCGACCGTACCTCCGGGTGCCGTCCGAAAGCGCAAATCGCCGACCGATTCGGAGTGCGCGAGAGCGTGAATGTAGCGCGCCGTCACCTCGGGGTCGGCGAGTCCGTCGTACGGCGTCACCGCTCCCGCCGCATCCGTAAGTGCATGGGGCATAAAGGCTTCCGGGGGATGGATGCGGAATGCCAGCGGAATCTGATAGCGCTGCGCGGGGGCGTCGACGAGCTGGACGTCGACGATTGTGTGCTCTGCGACGAACCCGTCGTCATCGATCATATTCTGTCGCAACAGTATTCGAGCACCACTAATCGTTCGATTCTTCGCGGAGAACCAGCGTTGCGCCGGCAACCAACCAACCAGCAAGCTTTCCAGGTCGGCGTCCGAAGGCAGGCCGGCGATCATGTCCGCACCCCCGGGTCGTGTTCGCTGCTGCCGGGATAGCCGCTTCTGTTACCGTCGGCATGCGGGTCCGGTTGCAGTGCAAACCAAAAGAAGCCGTGGCCGGGCAGGGTGAGCATGTACTCGTCCGCGCCGATTTTCGGGAATGGAACCGAGCCGGTGAGCTCGACGGGTATTCGGCCTGCGAAGGCGGACAGGTCGAGCAGCGCAGCCTGGGGAAACCGAGAGAGATTGTTGACGCACAGGATGACGTCGCTGTTGCGGCGGTGTGATGGTTCCGGCGCAAGTTCACGCAGGAACGACAGCACCGACGGATTGTTGTTCCCCAGTTCGGTGAACGTACCCAGTCCGAACGCACGATGTTGCTTGCGTACGTGGATCATTCGGCGCGTCCAGTGCAACAGTGTGTTGGTCGAGTTCATCTGAGCTTCGACGTTGACCGCCTGGTATCCGTAGGTCGGATCCATGACGACGGGCAGGTACATGCGGGCCGGATCGGCGCGCGAGAAGCCGGCGTTGCGGTCGGGCGTCCATTGCATCGGTGTACGGACCGAGTCCCGGTCGCCGAGCCAGATGTTGTCTCCCATGCCGATTTCGTCGCCGTAGTAGAGCATCGGCGATCCCGGCAGGCTGAGTAGCAGCGCAGTGAAAAGTTCCAGTTGGTTCCGGTCGTTTTCGAGCAGTGGTGCCAGCCTGCGCCGAATGCCGATGTTGGCCTTCATCCGCGGATCTTTGGCGTACTCGGAGTACATGTAGTCGCGCTCTTCGTCGGTCACCATTTCGAGCGTCAACTCGTCGTGGTTACGCAAGAAGATGCCCCATTGCGACGAACTCGGTATGGGAGGTGTCTGCGCAAGGATCTCCGAGATCGGTATCCGGTTCTGCCGCCGGACCGCCATGAATATGCGCGGCATCAACGGGAAATGAAATGCCATGTGGCACTCGTCGCCCGTGTCCTCGCCGAAGTATTCGACGACGTCGGCGGGCCACTGATTCGCTTCTGCCAGCAACACGCGGCCGGGGTAGTCCTCGTCGATCACGCTGCGGCAGCGTTTGAGGAAGGCGTGAGTCTCCGGCAGGTTCTCGCAATTGGTGCCCTCGCGTGCATAGAGATATGGCACAGCGTCGAGGCGAAAGCCGTCGATTCCCAGGTCGAGCCAGAAGCGGAGCACGTCGATCATCGCTTCCGCGACTTCGGGATTGTCGTAGTTGAGGTCGGGTTGGTGCGAGAAAAAGCGGTGCCAGAAGTATTGGCCGCGAACCGGATCCCATGTCCAGTTCGACGTTTCGGTATCGACGAAGATGATGCGCGCGTCGGGATAGCCGGTGTCGTCGTCGGCCCAGACGTAGTAGTCGCCGTACGGACCGTCCGGATCGCTGCGCGACTCCTGGAACCACGCGTGGGTGTCCGACGTGTGGTTCATGACGAGGTCTGTGATGACGCGAATTCCTCGCCGGTGCGCCTGCTCGACAAGTTCGACGAAATCGTCGACCGTGCCGTACGCCGGCAACACCGTGCGGAAGTCGCGCACGTCGTAGCCGCCGTCCCGGAGCGGCGAGTCGCAGAACGGCGGCAGCCACAGGCAATCCACCCCCAGCCACGCGAGGTAGTCGAGCTTGTCGGTCAAACCTTTGAGGTCGCCCGTCCCGTCGTTGCTGTGGTCGGAAAACGACCTGACCAGCACCTCGTAGAACACGGCAGTTTTATACCAATCAGGTTCCACCTGTAGTGGTTTCGCATGTGCGAAGTCCTCGGCCTGCGCCTCCACCAGATGGCCGTCCGCCGTGTGATCGGCATGGGCTATCGCGGGTGGAACTCGGTGCAGCCCGAGCGGTTCGTACTGCGATTTCGACAAATCTTCAAGGGGCATGTGCACCTCGGCGGTCGGCTCGGCAGTCGGTCCGTACTCCCTCGACCCTAGCGCGACCTAGAGCCCACGTCCGCCCGAGGCGTCAGTGCACCATCGTTTTCGCGGCTTCCGCGCCCTGTTCTGCCGTCACGACATGTTTGCTTCGCGGCAACATGAATGCGGGAATCAACGTGAGCACGATCAGCACGACCGCGACCATGAACGTGTTGCCGAAGGCGTCCGCCGCGTGGTGGAGGCCGTCCGCAATCTGAGCCGGGCTCAGCAGTTTTGCGATATCCGGCTGCGTCCACGACAAGGTCGCGAGATCGGAGTACGGGTTTTCCTTGATCTGGTTGGTCAGGAGGACCGACATCGTCGCCGTGCCGATGGAACCTGCGATCTGGTTGACGATGTTCATCAGGGTCGATCCACGCGCGACCTCATGGTGGGTGAGGGTCTGCAACGCCGCCGTCATGATCGGCATCATCGTTGCGCCCATACCGAGTCCCATGACGAACAGGGAGCCACACAGGAGCAGGTACGAGGTTTCGGTGCCCACTTGTGTGAACGCCAGCATCCCTATGGCAATCAGGGTAATGCCCGTCATGACTATCTTGCCGGGACCTATCTTGTCGACGAGTTTGCCGGCGATCGGCATTGTGAGCATCGCGCCGAAACCCTGCGGAGCGAGCAGCAAACCGGCGTGCAGCGTCGACTCCCCACGGACCTGCAAGAAGTAGCTCGGGAAGAGCAGGCCTGCTCCGAAGAACGCAATTGCGAACAGCGTCATCGATACGACTGCGACCGTCAGCCCGCGGTTCTTGAACAAGTGGAGGTCGATCAAAGGGTGCGTGGTTCGCAGGGCATGGGGTACGAACGCAATGACCAGCAACGCACCGATAATTGCGGGCACCAGGACGCGCGCAGACGCGATCGTTCCCATCTGCGGTATCGAGGACACGCCGAACAGCAACAGCGCCAAGCCCGGCGACAGCAGCAGCATGCCGAGGAAGTCGAACGATTCCGACGGCGACGGATCGTCGGACGGGAGCACCACGAACGCGGCGATCAGAGCGATGGCACCGATCGGGACGTTGATGAGGAAGATCCAGTGCCAGCTGGCGGCCTCGAGCAGCCAGCCGCCGAGAATCGGACCACTGATCGGTCCGAGCAGCATCGGCACGCCGAGTACAGCCATGACTCGACCGATCCGTTGTGGACCGGCCGCGTGGGTCATGATCGTCATGCCCAGCGGCATCAGCATGCCGCCGCCGAGTCCCTGCAAGACGCGGAATCCGACGAGTGACGTTATGTCCCAGGCGAAGCTGCACAGCACCGAGCCGGCAACGAACAGAATCAGCGCGAGGATGAACAGCCGTTTCGTGCCGAACCGGTCGGCCGCCCAACCTGTCAGCGGAATGACGGTCGCGAGGGCCAGCGTGTAACCCGTCATCGTCCACGCGGCGATCGGGTAGCTCGTGTCGAAGACGTCCTTGAACGTCGGGATCGCCACCGAGACCACGGTCAGATCGAGGATCGACATGATCGCGCTCAGCACCACAACACCGGCGATTTTGAAGACCCGCGCGTCGAGCTTGTCGTCGTCAGGATCGATGGCCGGTACAGCAGCGCTATGCGGAGACTGAGTCACCGCTTAAGCGTGGCAGGTTCGCCCGATGTGCGCTAGCCCCTTGTGCCCGGGGCGAACAGCGCTACCCACCCGCAAATTTCGGACATTTGCGAGCACGCAGCAGACCGTTCAGTATGTATGTGTAGTTTGGTTTCTCCACTGAGGGGTACGCCGGACATATGGACCGCGCAGTGAAGCCGCGACGCACAAAGTACAAGTTCTCGCTGCTCGGATCCGATTGGATCGAGTGGTTGATCGTTGCAATGCTGTGCGCGACCGCGGCACTCGGCGTCGCCCTGTTGACTGGCTCCGTCGTATCGGCCGTGATTGTGGGCTTGGTTCTGCTCGCAGCAGCGAGCGCGGTCGTGGCGCTGCTGTAGCCGCCGTCGCCGTTACTGGCTGGGCTCGGGCAGGTCGCAGTCGCTAACCTTCGGGTTCGCGCCGACATAGTTCAACGGTCCGGCAATGATCGTCACGGCGATAGTTCCGACGCCAGCGCAGTCTTCGGCGGAGTTGTTGTAGTACCCCCGCTGTCCTGCGGCAATTGCGCCGATAATCAGCCACACCAACACAATCACCGCCGCAATACTGGTACCGCGGCTTCTCGCGTACATTTCGGTCTCCTGTCGCTCGTTCGAGTGAATCGTGGATACCCCGAACGAGCGCAGGTCAAACGGCTTTTAGCGACGGAAAAGCTTGTTGCCCAACCAGACAAGCGGGTCGTACTTTTTGTCGGCGACGCGCTCCTTCATCGGGATCAGGGCGTTATCGGTGATCTTGATGTGCTCGGGGCAAACCTCGGTGCAGCACTTGGTGATGTTGCACAGGCCGAGGCCGTGCTCTTCCTGCGCCAGATCGCGACGGTCGGCGACGTCGAGCGGGTGCATCTCGAGTTCCGCGATCCGCATCAGATACCGCGGACCCGCGAAAGATTCCTTGTTCTCCTCGTGGTCACGCACCACATGGCAGGTGTTCTGGCACAGGAAGCATTCGATGCACTTGCGGAATTCCTGCGACCGCTCGACGTCGATCTGCGCCATCCGGTACTCGCCCGGCTTCAGGTCGGGAGGTGGTGTGAAGGACGGAATTTCACGTGCTTTTGTGTAGTTGAACGACACGTCGGTGACCAGGTCTCGGATCACGGGGAACGTCCGCATCGGCGTGACCGTGATGACCTCCTCCTCCGTGAACGTCGACATGCGCGTCATGCAGAGCAGCTTCGGCCGACCGTTCACCTCGGCGGAACACGAGCCGCACTTGCCGGCCTTGCAGTTCCATCGGACGGCAAGATCGGGCGTCTGAGTTGCCTGTAGCCGATGGATGATGTCGAGAACGACCTCACCCTCGTTGACTTCGACTGTGTAGTCCTGCAATTCACCACCGTCGAGATCGCCGCGCCAGACTCGAAACTTCGCGTCGTAGCTCATGAGGCACTCCCCTCCGCTTTGGCCGCGCCAGGATGACCGGCGAGTTCGCCATCGGTGTAGTACTTGTGCAATTCGTCGATCTCGAAGAGCGCCAGCAACTCTGGACGCATCTCGAGCTGTTCCTTCGGTGTGACGGTGACGCCGGGTACGAGCTTGTCGCCCGCCGATTCGTCGATCGAGCACACCAGAAGTGTCTTGCGCCAGTCCGCGTCGAGGCCGGGATGGTCATCGCGCGTATGGCCGCCGCGGCTCTCCGTCCGCAGCAGCGCGGCCTTCGCGACGCATTCGCTGACCAGCAGCATGTTCCGCAGATCGATTGCGAGGTGCCACCCCGGGTTGAACTGGCGGTGACCTTCGACCGTCGCGCGCGAGAAACGCTCGCGAAGCTCGCCGAGATGCGCGATCGCCTCCTCGACTTCGGATGGCTTGCGGATGATGCCGACGAGGTCGTTCATCGATTGCTGCAGGTCCATGTGGAGCGTGTACGGGTTTTCGGTCGAGCCGTCTGCAGGCGGGTCGAACGGGGCTAGCGCGTTCTTCGCTGCGTCGTCGATGGCCGCTTGGGACACCTCGGGGCGCGAATCCAGCGATTCGACGTAGGAGGACGCTCCCAGACCTGCGCGCCGCCCGAACACGAGGAGGTCCGACAGCGAGTTCCCGCCGAGGCGGTTCGATCCGTGCATACCGCCCGAACATTCGCCCGCCGCGAAAATGCCCGGGACGCTGGCGGCCGCGGTGTCCGGGTCGACCTCGATACCGCCCATGACGTAGTGGCACGTCGGGCCGACTTCCATTGGCTCCTTGGTGATGTCGACGTCCGCGAGCTCTTTGAACTGGTGGTGCATCGAGGGCAGGCGGCGCACGATTTCGTCCGCCGGCATTCGGGACGCGATATCGAGGAACACTCCGCCGTGGGGTGTGCCGCGCCCAGCCTTCACTTCTTCGTTGATGGCGCGGGCGACCTCGTCACGCGGCAGCAGGTCGGGGGTGCGACGAGCGCTGTCGTTGTCCTTCAGCCACTGGTCCGCCTCCTCCTCCGTCTCGGCGTACTGGCCTTTGAACACCGGCGGGATGTACTCGAACATGAACCGCTTGCCCTCGGTGTTCTTGAGGACGCCACCGTCACCACGCACACCCTCGGTGACGAGAATGCCCTTCACGCTCGGTGGCCAGACCATGCCGGTCGGGTGGAACTGGAGAAACTCCATGTTGATCAGCGTCGCGCCGGCCCGCAGTGCGAGGGCGTGGCCGTCGCCGGTGTACTCCCAGGAGTTGGAAGTCACCTTGTAGGACTTGCCGATTCCGCCGGTCGCGATCACGACCGCCGGGGTCTCGAAGAGGATGAACCTGCCCGATTCGCGCCAGTAACCGAATGCACCGGCGATCGCGTCGCCGTCCTTGACGAGCTCGGTGATGGTGCACTCGGAGAAGACCTTGATGCGGGCTTCGTAGTCGCCGGTTTCCTTGAAGTCCTCTTGCTGCAACGACACGATCTTCTGCTGCATCGTCCGGATGATCTCGAGTCCGGTGCGGTCACCGACGTGCGCCAGTCGTGGATAGGTGTGGCCGCCGAAGTTGCGCTGGCTGATTCGGCCGTCCTTGGTGCGGTCGAACAGTGCGCCGTAGGACTCGAGTTCCCACACGCGATCGGGTGCCTCTTTGGCGTGCAGTTCGGCCATCCGCCAGTTGTTGAGGAACTTCCCGCCGCGCATCGTGTCTTTGAAATGGGTTTGCCAATTGTCCTTCGAGTTGGCGTTTCCCATCGATGCCGCACAGCCGCCTTCGGCCATGACGGTGTGCGCTTTCCCGAAGAGCGACTTGCAGACGACCGCAACGGAATGACCGCGTTCGCGCGCTTCGATGACCGCCCGGAGGCCGGCACCTCCAGCGCCGATCACTACGACGTCGTATTTCTGGCGTTCAACCTCTGTCATTGACGAAATTCCTTAGGAGTTCGAGACAGACGGGTCCGGCGGGGGCTGCACCGGATACCGATCTGCAAGGTCGCTAACCGACGAAGCGAAGGTCGCTTATCGTGCCGCTCGCAACGAGCATCACGTAGAAGTCGGTGAGCACGAGCGTGCCCAGCGTGGTCCAGGCCAGCGCCATGTGTTTGGTGTTCAGCTTCGACACCTGCGTCCATGTCCAGTACCTGACCGGATGCTTGGAGAAGTGTTTCAGCCGACCGCCGGTGATGTGTCTGCAGGAGTGGCACGAGATCGTGTACGCCCAGAGCAGCACAACGTTGGCGACCAGGACGACATTGCCGAGTCCGAAACCGAACCCTCCGGGGCTGTGGAAGGCGGTGATCGCGTCGTAGGTGTTGATCAGCGAGACGACGACGGCGAAGTAGAAGAAGTACCGGTGCACGTTCTGGATGATCAGCGGCAGCTTGGTTTCGCCGGAGTACTTACCGTGCGGCTCGGCGACCGCGCAGCCGGGCGGGGACATCCACACCGACCGGTAGTAGGCCTTGCGGTAGTAGTAGCAGGTCAAGCGGAACCCGAGCAGGAACGGGAGAACGACGAAGCCCAGGGGCAGGAAGAAGGGCAGGTCGCCGAACGGAGTACCGAAATGGCTTGAGCCCGGTACGCACTCGGTGCTCAGACAGGGCGAGTAGAAGGGCGTCAGGTAGTGGTATTCCTCGACCCAGTACGCGCTACCCCAGTAGGCGCGGACGGCACCGTAGACGAGGAAAGCCCCGAGGCCGAGGTTCGTGAGAAGTGGGGGCAGCCACCAACGGTCCGTACGCAGGGTGCGCGCGGAAATTCGCGCGCGCGTCTGCGAGAAGACTCCTGTTCGATCCTGGCTGCTCTTGTCGGTTGTGGGTGCGCTCACTTGGTCCGCTCGCGGGAATGAAAGCCGAGACCCTCGTCCTGAGCACCCATCCACGCTGATTCGTCCGACTTGCTGTCGGGAACGTAGATGACCTCACGTTGGGGGGCGGGCCGCCCTGCGATCTTCGGGGGAGGAGATTCCTCCAGATCTGCCACGTCGATGTCGAGACGGTCCAGATCGTTTGCAAGTCGGGTCACCGGACGTACGTCGCCGTACTGCGAACGAAGCGATCCGATGCACTGTCTGAGCTGGCCTATTGTCTGGCGAAGCTCGTTGAATTCGGCGGTTGCCATTTATCTACCTCCGAGGGCTGTGTGACAGTCGCCACACTACGGCAACCTTTCGGATCGGGCGAGGTAGTTCGCTAGACGAATGTGTCGTGGTTTGTAGAGCTCTGTCCAACGATCAGGGCGCACCCTCCCGGGCACGCCCTGATCACACTCGATTCGCTCAGTCGCTGTGTCTCCCTGGCAATCTCACTGACCGTAATAGTTCGGCGCAGCGCCGTAGCCGGAACCTTGGCGCGGTCCGGACGCCGATCGGGACAGTCCGGCAAGGATCGCAAAGAGGGCAACTGCGGCCCATACGACCAGCAAAACGATGATCCAGGTGTAATAGCCGTCGGTATCCAGCGTGGTGCCGTAGGGCGATTCGTTGGACTTGTCGATGTCACTTTTCAGGTCGATGGCGGCGTACACGTAGTAGGCAGTCATCCCTGCGCCGAGTAAGCCGACGAGAAGCCGGAACGGATTCGAACGGACGACCAACAGCAGGATTGCGAGCAGTAGAGCGGCAGCCGCCACGCCGTAGGTGACGTTGATCCACATCTCCCCCGCGTCGGGGGCGGCGTCGTCACCGATGAAGGCGGCGCCGAAAACCGCCAGAGTCATCTTCGCCCGATTCACTGCCTCGTCGATGGTTTCCGGTGAGTCGTCCCGGCCGGCGTACGCGACCACCGCCGAGAGGATCGCGCAGAGTATGAGCGCAGCTGCGGCAAGGAACGCCGGGACCGTGCCCCCCGGTCGCGAACTCTGTTGTGACGCAAATTGGTTGGGCGGTGGGTAATACCCGTGCCCGGGCTGCTGGTATTGGCCGGGCGGAGGACCGTACTGCGGCGGACCGTACTGGCCCTGCGGTGGAAAGCCGCCGGTCGGTGGGTATTGCCCGCCGGGCGGATATTGCCCGGGAGGTGGTCCGAACCCGCCAGGTCTCTGGTTCGGGTTCGGCGGCTGGTAAGGGCCACCGGGGTAGTTCGGGTTCGACATGTCGTCCCTCTGCGGATGATCGAGTGAAGAATGGTGATCCAACTGTCATCAGTGTGACGAGTCTCGAACTGAACTTCACCCGGTGGGCCGAGATTGTTAACGGCGCCCGATCGACTATCCGGCTGCCAATTCCACCGAGGGCTTACGAATTACGGCACCGCGCACCTTCTCGACAAGCCCAGTGACCGAATGTGCGACCTCGGCAGCGCGCTCCAGGATCACACCGTGCCCCGCGCCTTCCAGGCACACGAGTTCGCTACCCGGCAGCTGAGCCGCGATTGCGATCGAATGCTCGAAAGGGACCAGCACATCCGCGGAGCCGCCCAGGATCAGTGCGGGAATCCGGCCGAGAATCGGGAGCACATCGGATTCGTCGAATTCGATGAAGCTGTCGAGAAAGCTCGACATGGTGACGATGGACGTATCGTTCAGCATCGCCGCAGCAACCGCAATCGTCCTCGCGCTCACTTTCCGTGTGCCGAAGGCGGCATTTCGGACTATCGGCTCGCACACTGTGCGGCTCATTCGTTTCGACGCATGCATCACACCGGGCGCCCACCGGACCGCACCGCAGAGCGCCGAGACGAACGGCCTACGTAGGTACCTGCCCATGCCCGAGCTCGTGAGACCGCTTGCGGCAGAGGCGATCAGGCCGACGCCGACGATGCGGGAACCGATCGTCTCGGGATGCTGTCGGGCGTAGACGAGTGCGGTCATCGCACCCATCGAATGACCGACCAGAACGATGGGACCTACCGGTACGACCGCGCGGATCACGGCGTCGAGGTCGCAGCCCAACTGGTCGAGCGTGTACGTCGACGCCGGTGCTTCGCCCGATTCGCCGTGCCCGCGGTGATCGTAGAAAACCATGTGGGTATCGGTCCCCCACGCGCGCGTCAGGTAGCTTCGCAACTCGCGCCACGAGTCCGTCTGCAAACAGTGTCCGTGCACGAAAACGACGGTGAGCGGTGCGTCCGATCGGCCATAGGTGCGGACCGCGAGTGGAACGCCATCGTCAGCCGACACTGTGATGCGATGACCGTCGACATCGACGGCAACGGGTCGAGTGTTCAGCATGGCTGTCTCCGTAGGATTTGGGTTCCTGATGCGTAGTCGCGCTGGGCAACTCCTCCGTTACGGCAATTTCCTACAAACTGCTGAAGCGGTAGTTGGATAGTCGCCCAAAATGTCGGTTGACCTGCACCCCGAACGACAACCGTTATAGACCCGGTGTGCAAACGTCGCCGAAGTGTCGCTGTTGGCCGTTGTGTAGGCGACTATCGGCCTGACTAGTGAATCCTCTAGAGACAGTTAGAGATTCATGTCGAGAATTGCGCATCGGCGGATATATGGTTATCTAGCAAATTTCCAATTCACCGTTAGAGATGACAATCGGGTTCAGCCAGCTGCGCAGTTTGTCGTACACGACGTCGTTGTTCAGCAATGTGAAGTGGTTGGCCGGCGAGATGTGCAAACCGTTCGAATCTTCGAACCCGATCCTGCGTGATCGGGTTCGGCCGGTCGCGCTGGATGTCAGGACGAGTCCGTCGCCGAGCAGCTTGCCCATTGGATGCCGCGGGCTTCGCGTCACCGTCGCCGACACGAAGTAGTGCGTAGCTCCGACGAGCAGTGGCACCTCGACGCAGACGGCCGCGCGCAACGCGTCCTTGTCCCGGCCGGACCAGTCCTCGTCGACGAGCGACCCCAGCCGTAGATCGCGGATGCCGTTGCTTCGCCGCCGCAGAAAGCGCCCGATCGGCGCAGTTTCGGGCAGCATCGTGAGCCCCGCGCTCGCGTAGTGCACAAGCCGTTCGAGTGGTGCCCCGAAGTGTGGTGAGCCAAGGCAGACGACCTGCCGAACCTTGCCCGCCCACGGGGCGTGGTCCGTCTGGGCGATATGGCAGGCGCTGCGCGCCACGAGGCCGCCCATGGAATGGCCGACGATCGCTATTTCCTCGACCTCGACCGGCCAGGTGTCGACGATTTCCGCCAGCAGGGCAGCGAACGAGCGTGCGTTCTCGGAAATGTGACGCCCGGTGTTGTACCTGATGTGGAGCGGGGTGCAGTTGTAGGTCGAACCCAATTGTTCGCCGTAGCTCGGCCGCCCGCCGAGCCGCCAGGCGTATTCACTCTCCATCAGGCCGTGCAGAAATACGACCAGCCGAGCCGACGGTGCCGGAAAGGTTTCGGCGAGCACGCTGGGTTCGGCGGCGATGTATTTCCCGTCGACGCGCAGGGTCATTGCCTCCGCGAGGGCGGGCTGTTCCGCTTCGAGTGTGTCGCCGCGCAAACCTTGGATGGCTGCAATGATCCCAGCGCCCCAAGCGGTTTCGGACGGCGGACTGGCCAGCGGCAGGTCGAGAATGCTCGACGCCTCGCTTGCCAGCGAGGTCGTGCCGCTGACCGCGGTGTAGACGCCTTCGGATATCGCGTCGTGCAACGCCTTGATGGGCGCCTGCGCGGATCCGATACCGAAGCCGACGACCGAGAAGATTCGGTCCGAGATTGCTCGGTGCATCTTCGCAATACCGCCGACTGCGCCACCGAGCTCGTCGAACGCCAGCTGGGAGAGAGCGCGAACCTCGCGCTTCCGCTCTGCAACATCAACCATGATCCGAGTGTACAACTGTGCACCGAATCCGCTAGCTTTAGCGGCTGTGCAGGGGGAATGCGTCGAATCGCTGCGTAGATCGAGCGGAGGCAGCACGATTTCCTGGTAGTACTTCGCTGTTGAAGGGGGATCACCTTGGCGCGAGTCCGCACTTTGCTCGCGATGCTTGTCGTTCTCATCTCGGTCGTGACCGGCTGCAACAGCGATGCCGACAACAACGTCGAGGTGTTCACGTGGTGGTCCGACGCGTCGGAGCAGGCTGGACTGAACGCGTTGGTCGAGGTCTTCAACCGGAACTATCCGGATCTGACGTTCATCAACGGAGCTGTGGCGGGCGGCGCTGGGGGCACGGCGCGTGATGTCCTGGCCTCGCGATTGGCGGCCGGCGATCCGCCCGGAACGTTTCAGGTGCACGCGGGCATGGAATTGGCCGACTACATCGAGGCCGGGCAGGTTCAGGACCTCGGTGGGCTCTACGCCGAAAATGGCTGGGACACAGTGTTTCCGCGCGGCCTGTTGGATCTATTGACTGTCGACGGCAAGATCTACTCGGTACCGTCGAACGTGCACCGCGCCAATGTCGTCTGGGGAAATCCCGCGGTACTCTCCCGCGCAGGAATCGATCCGCAGTCGCGTCCAGCAGATCTCGATGCGTGGTTCGCGCAGCTCGACGCGTTGAAAGCAGCAGGGGTCACGCCACTCGCCATCGGCAAGGACTGGACGCAGGTGCACCTGCTCGAAACTGTCCTCATCTCCCGGCTCGGATCGGAGTCCTACAAAGGTCTCTTCGATGGCGAGACGAGTTGGGCCGATCCGCGAATCACCGCGGCGCTGGCCGATTTCGGCCGCCTCCTCTCCTATGCCAACACCGACAACCAGTTCCTCGACTGGCCGGCGTCGACGAAACGTGTGATCGATGGGAAGGCTGCCTACACCGTCATGGGTGACTGGGCGGAGAACCTCTTTCGTGCAGAGGGAATGCAGTTCGACGTCGACTACGTCGCGTTTCCTGTCCCCGGAACCCAGGGTGCGTTCGATTTCCTGGCGGATTCGTTCACGTTGCCGGCGAACTGCCCGAACGAGAGTGGTGCCGTCGATTGGCTCGAGACAGTGGCGAGCATCGAAGGCCAGCAGGCGTTCAATCTGGCAAAGGGGTCCATTCCCGCGCGATCGGATGTCTCGCCTGGCGACTATCAGCCTTATCAGCAAACCGCGATGACGTCCTATCGCGACGACGTCATCGTGCCGTCGCTCGCGCACGGCGCCGCGGCGCCGGTCAGGTGGTTGGCCGACATCACAACTGCTGTAAGGGCATTCGGCACACACCACGATCCAGTGGCGTTGCAGCAGGCGCTCGTCGATGCCGCTGCGACGCACGTCGGGAATCCGTAGGGCTCTCTAAGCGTCTCTAGTGGCTGAACTAGACGGCCTTGGTCTTGGCTACAGATCGGTCTGCGCGCGGAGATACCTACCGAAGTGCGGCACCGTGAACCCGATCGTTCCCCGCTCGGCCGAGTAGATGAGCCCCTTCTTGATCAGCCCATCGCGGGCAGGTGAGAGCGATGCGGGTTTGCGGCCGAGCTCAGCGGCAATTTTCGCGGTTGCTACCGGACCGTCGTCGCCCGACAGATCGGCCATCGCGCGCATGTATTCGCGTTCCGCGGGCGTCGCACGTTCGTACCGCGACCCGAAGAACCCCACAGCGAGTTCTTCCTCGGCGGTCGGGGCTGCGACGAGAACGTCTTCCGCAGTGATCGGGCTGTCCGCAGCGAGGTCCCACGTCGCTTTGCCGTAGGCCTGGACGAAATACGGGTAGCCATCGGCGGCCGCGTACAGCGCATCGAGCGCGTCCGCGGTGTAACTGACGTCCTCGCGTGCGGCGGGGGCGATAAGTGCGAGGTCGGCGGAATCGCGATCGAGTCGGTCGATGCGGTGGTAGCTGAACAGGCGCTCCGAGTAGCTCTTGGACGCCGACAGCACGGCCGGCAGGTGCGGCAAGCCAGCTCCGACGACGATCAGCGGTGCCGCGTCCTGGCTCAACTCGTGGCACGCACCACAGATCGCCGAGATGTCGGCGGCGCCGATGTCCTGCATCTCGTCGATGAAGATCGCCAGACCGATGCCGATGTCGCGCGCGAGCCCTGCAGCCTCCATCAGAAGTTCGACGAGGTCGATCTCGATGTCCCCCGAGTCTGCCCGACCGGTCACCGTCGGAACGTCGATCCCCGGTTGCCAACGCTCCCGCATGCCCTTGTCAGCAGTGGCGCGGAGCGCAAAGGCTTTGAGAATCCCCAGGAAGTCGTCGACCCGCTCGGGATTTCGGTGGGCGGCCGCTATGGCGCGAACCGCCATGTGCAGGGCAGAAGACAGCGGTCGGCGCAGATCCTGATCGGGGCGTGCCTCGATTTTGCCGGTCCCCCAGCCGCGGGAAATGGCTGCGGACCGAAGTTGGTTGAGCAACACCGTTTTCCCGACGCCGCGTAGTCCGGTGAGTACAACGCTGCGTTCGGGTCGGCCACGAGCAATGCGCTCGAGGACGACGTCGAACGCGTCCAACTGCTTATCGCGACCGGCCAACTCAGGTGGACGCTGGCCGGCTCCAGGAGCGTATGGGTTACGCACGGGGTCCATGTGACGGAAGGTACAAGAGTTGGTAGGTAAATCTGGGTTTCTCTAGGGCGTGTCCTAGAGAACGCTATGAAGTTGTAGTGAGTTGGCCGTGGTGGGTCGAGTTGGGCTCCACTCGCGGTCGAGTGAAGGATTTCCCCCGAATTCCGGGGGTTTTCCTTCAGTCTTGCCCAGCGCCTCGGCCGCGTAGACGTACACGTCCCCCAACTCGTCCGCCAATTATTCATCTATCTACCAATTCCGGTAGATGGCGAAAGAGATACCAACCGGGTGTCGATTCTGAGTCGGCACCCGGTCACACGCACGCTCTAGTTCGCCGCGGCACGCTCGGCGGCTGCGGCACCTTTGAGGTTCTCGAACTGCACGGCCTGTCCGGCCGCACCCCAGTTGCCCTCCGGCACTTCGCGAATCAACGTCCACACATGCAGGGCCTGTGCAGAGTTCGGGTCAAGGCCCGCGGCTGCAACGACGGCGGCGTGAACCTCCGCAATGAGAATGTCTTTGCGCCGCTGCGACAGAGCGCCCTGGGGAACCGTGATGTCGACGCGGAATCGCGGCGAACCGCCGGGCCGTCCGCCGACCGCGAACCTCCCCGCCGGGATGTCGCGCAGATACACCCAGGTGATGTCGCGGAAGAACTGCGTGTCCGGTGCACGTTCTGCGCGGAGCAGGATGGTGACCAGTTCGTCGAGCAGCGGAGCTGACTTCTCCTCGGCAATTGCGCCTTCGGGGATCGTCACATCGATCATCGGCATTGATGTTCACACCTTTCGAGTGCAACCTGTGGTCCGGCGTCTCCGGTATATGTAATATTGCATAGAGCAGAATGCATCACAAGGGCCGATTCTCGTTACGATCTGTGGAAGGAGGTAGGCGAGTGAAGAACGAGGTCGGGACGCGCGACCGCATGTTGACGAGCGCTGTCCAGTTGATTCGGGAGCGTGGCGTTGCGGGCGCGACTATCGATGCGATCCTGTCGCACAGCAACGCTCCCCGCGGTTCCGTCTACTACCACTTTCCCGGTGGTCGCACCCAGATCATTACTGAGGCAATTGATTTCGCCGGAACCTGGATCACGTCGATCATCGAACGCGCGACCACAGCGGCAGATACAAGGCTCGTGTTGCGTGGCTTCATCGAGACCTGGAAGAAGATCTTGCGGGCCAGCAATTTCGACGCGGGTTGCCCGATCGTCGCCGTCGCGGTCGACGGCATGGCCGAGGACCCCGCGCTGCGCGCACCCGCCGCGGCGATATTCGGCCAATGGCGCGACGCATTGAGCGTGCACCTTGTCGCCGACGGCGTCGACGAGGCACGCGCGGCCAGGCTTGCCAGCGTCGTGATCGCGTCGATCGAAGGTGCTGTGGTGTTGTGCCGCGTCGAGCAGAGCACCGACCCACTCGACCACGTCGGCCAGGAACTGGAAGAGCTGCTGGCGACAGTTCTCGCCAAATAGTTCAGAGCATCTGGCCTGCCGGTTTCACCATTCCGCGAACAGTCTTCGCATCGACGAATTCGCCGAGCGCGGTCATGACCCATCCCGAAGGTTCCCTGATCAGCTTGCACATCGCCACGCCTGTGTGCGGCTTCGCCTCGGACAGGTCGAAACGCACAAGCTCAGCGCCGCTACCCGCGTCGATAAGCCGGCAGAAAGCATTCGCGACGTCGCTGAATTTGTGGCCCGAGAACGAATTCACCGTGAAGACGAGCCCCATCACTTCGGCGGGCAGGCGTCCGAGATCGACAGAGATGATTTCGTCGTCGCCCTCGCCGCGCCCGGTCAGGTTGTCGCCCGAATGCTGGATTGCACCGTCCAGGATGGCGAGCTTCATGAACCAGCAGGAAGCCAGTTTCTTTCGGTTGCCGTCGAAGGCGATGCATGACGCGTCCAGATCGACTCGACGACCGTTCGCGGGATCCCAGCCGAGCGCCATCTGAACCATCGACAACAGCGGTTGACCCGCCTTCGTCAGCGAAACGGACTGGCGCTTCTGCAGCGAGACCCGGCCCTTGTCGAGGTTGAGGCGAACCGGTGCGGCGGCAGGAACTTCGACGACGGGCTGTGGGGTCGCCTCCTCCTCGTCGACCGCAATCCCGAAATCCGTTGCAATACCGGCTAACCCGTTCGAATAGCCTTGGCCGACGCCGCGAATCTTCCACTGCGGACCGCGTCGATAGATCTCCACGAGAATGAGCGCGGTTTCGGGGCCGAGGCGGTCGGGCGCGAACGTGGCGAGGACGGCGCCGGACGGAATGTCGCGAAGCGTCGCGACCGGCGCTGCACCGGCGAACGTTGCACCGGCGGCGTCGAGGCTCGCCGTGACGACGATCTTGTCGATCTGGCTCGGGATGGCGTTCGTATCGATCGTTATCGCGTCGGGTCGCTGCGCATCCGCCGGCACGTGGCGCACGCCGGGACCGGTCGGCGCGTTGTAGAAGATGAAGTCGTCGTCGGAGCGCACCTTGCCGGACTCGGTAACCAGCAGCGCAGATACATCGAGGGCGGCCGCGGCACTGACCTCTACCGCAAATGCGGCGGCTCCGAGCGGCGCGTTCGATCCGCGCGTCAACACCGTCATGCGTAGTCCCCTCGTGAGCGCTATGTCCGTATCGGAGAGCTATGTCCGTATCGGAGAGCATAGGCAGACGCGCCGAGCGGGATTACGGCAGCTGTCAGGTCGGTTTCTCGGAGCCGTCGGTGGCTGGAATCGGCACAGCTCGCTCGTGCTTTACGACGCACGTCGACACGCGATTGTGAGCGACGGACATGACCTGGGTCCACCAATCCTGCAAGGGGCTGGGGTGGGGCCAGATGATTTTCGCCTCGCCGCTCATGTACTGCACTCCTACTGCGGCCCCTCGTGGGTGAAATGGCCGCATCAACTCTGGACCTTAATCAATCTGCGTGCCGGTTATGACGTGTTTCGCCGGAATTGCCACCTTGTAATCGGCGATCTAACACATCGTGTGTTTGCGGTTCCGCGGCCTGGGTAATCAAAAGCCGGGCCGGGGAATCGTAGAAACCGGCCTGACGCAATCGGAGGGAGAGTCGCATGAGTGGTCTCGACAAGGCAAAGAACACGGCCGAAGACTTGGCTGGACAGGCCAAGGAGAAACTCGGCCAGGTGACTGGCGATCGAGAAACCGAGCGTGAGGGTCAGAAGGATCAAGTGACCGGAAACCTCAAGCAAGCGGGCGAGAACGTCAAGGACGCCTTCCGAAGCTGATTTGTCGAACCTGAATCCAGTGGCGGTCCGCAACGGTGCGGGCCGCCACGTTCGGGTCTGGGTCAGCCGATCGCGCGTTCGACGAAACCCGTGCCCGTAGCGGGTGCAACGCGCTCAGCGAAGGCGCCGATCTGCGCTACCGCCTGCGCTGCTTCGGGTGCGATTCCCGCTGCTGCCTGAAATACGTGCACGGAGTTCTCCCAGGTCTGCAGCTCGCAAGACACGCCGGATTCGGCGAGTCTGCGAGCCATCAATTGGGCGTCCGGATAAAGCATTTCGCCGGTGCACGCTTGAATCAAAGTGGGCGGCAACCCATGTAGATCGCATTCGACGGGGGAATTGAGCCGCAATGCTGTCGAACTGCCGGAAGTGCGGTCGATATGCGCGAATTCGCCGAAAGTGTGGACAGCGCGTCGGGAGAACACAACACAGGAATCGGCGCTCGGCGCGTCGAGTTTTCCGGCGTGATCGAAATCGGTCAACGGCGATATCGCGACAATTCCGGCAGGTGCAGGCAGGCCTTCACGCAACGCCGCAATTGCGGTCATGAATACCAGGAATCCGCCCGCGGAGTCACCGACGAAGATGATCTGCTCTGGTGAAATTCCTTGCGCGAGAAGGTGCCTGTAGCCATCGAGGCCGTCGTCTATTGCAGAACGAATCGGGTGCTTCGGTAACTTCCGATATTCCACGGCGAGAGCTGTTGCAGCCATCGCATGCGCGACCTTCGATATCAATTGCCTGTGCAGGTGTTTACCGCCGACGACGAACGCGCCACCGTGCAAGTAGAGAACGTGTCGCGACGGGGCCGGGCCGGGCGGCGTGACCTCCTCGGCAGAACAGTGACGCAAGCGGACCTGTCGCACCGTGGTGCCGCGGACGCGCCGAAGCGGTCGACCGAGGTAGTCGGCCAGGGCGTACGGCCAGGGCAACTGCGGGGTCGCGGCCCACGCAGTGACGACCGGCTTCACCGTGGTCTTCACCGCGAGACCGACGGCGCGCATCGTCACGCTTTCGCCCTCGAAGTGTGTGAGCGTGGGACCGTTCTGATCCCGTGCAGCGCTCGATGACAGCGACGTCTTCCCGCGACGATGCGGCATGGCGCGACCCTTCTTCTGCCCCGGTGCTGGACGCTGGTCCAACAAATTTGGCAAAGCCTAAATCAGCTGTCGCCGCCGCGCGAACCCGCGTTACTCCCGGCGGGATCAGCGCCCCCGCCACACCGGTTCACGATGCTCCGCGAAGGCCCGGACACCTTCCGTCGCATCCTCGGAGAAGAGCGCCGCCGAGGCGACCTGGGTCTGTCGCTCGAAGGATTCGGCGGTGTTCCAGTCGCTCGATTCGACGATGATCTGCTTGCTCGCCACGACACTGAGCGGAGCGTTGACCGCTATCTGGGCGGCCAGCTCCAGTGCGACCTCGAGCGCCTTTCCTGCCGGGGCAATGCGGTTGACCAGGCCCAGTTCGGCAAGTCGTGCCGCCGGCATCGGGTCGCCGGTCAGTGCTAGCTCCATTGCGACGTTGCGGGGCAGTCGTTCCCGTAACCGCAGGACGCCGCCGCCGGCAGCGACCAGCCCACGCTTCGGTTCGGGGATCCCGAACTGTGAATTGTCGGCCGCGACGATCAGGTCCGCTGCCAGTGCTAGTTCGCAACCGCCGGCCAGAGCTGCACCCTCGACGGCGGCGATCAACGGCTTGGTGGGCGGTGCGCCGACCAGTCCGAGTGGTCCGCGCTTCTCGGTGATCGGGAATTGCCCGCGCGCTGCCGCCTTGAGGTCCATGCCGGAGCTGAATACCGCTGTGCCGCCGGTCAGTACAGCGATTCGCGCTGTGGGGGCGGCTTCGAAAGCGTCGATCGCCTGCTCGAGCGCTCGGGCCGCGGCCAGGTTGATCGCGTTGCGGACCTCCGGCCGGTTGAGCGTGATGACGGTGATCGGCCCGCGTCGCTCGACGAGTACCGGTGGGGGTGGCGGCGCAGGGAGGTCGACGGCGCAGGTCCCGGTGATCGTCACAGCGTCACCGCTCGCGACAGTGACCGGTAGTCCGAGTAGATCGCCATCGACGGCTTCCGCGACGATGTCCTCCTGTTTCGTCCTGACCAGCACTCGCTCACCCTTCGGGTTCAGCAAGCTCAGGACAGCTGCCTCGGGTTTGCCGTCGCGCGCGAATGGAACCGTGTACGCCTCGACGACGGCGTCTCCGGTGTAACCGCTGAGCACTGGTCGAGAGGGCGGGTTCTCGACGACCGGGTGCAGGTACGCATAGCTCTGCCTGGGCGGGGTTGCCGAGTAGATTCCGATCGCGTGTTTGGTCGCATACCAGCCGAGTGACGTTGACAGTGCGTAGGTTTCGGGTTGCTCACGCAGCCGCCCCACAAGCGTCGCGACAGCGTGACTGCCGTAATTGTTGCCCGGTCCACCACCGAAGGTGAGGCCGCCGGTGACGGTCAACGGACGGTTCGGATCGTCGGCGGGGAGGCCGAGTTCGCGTGCGGCAATCTGCACGGCTGACGGGAAGCATGCGTACAGATCCACGTGCGCGATGTCGTCGATCGACAGGCCCGAGTGCTCGAGCACCGCCGCTCCGATTGTTCTGATTGCGGGCGAGGCGGCGAGGTCCGCGCGTTCGGAGACGAACCATTCGTCGTGTGCCGATGCGCCGGCGTGCACGAAGACCCATTTGTCTTGCGCGATCCCGGCTTCCTCGGCTGCGGCCGCGCTGCACATGATCATCCCGGTGGCGAGGTCTACCTGCAGGTTCGCGCACAACAGCTTGGTGTACGGAGTGGACACCATCCGGTTGTCTTCGGACGTGGTCGTGATGTCGGCGGCAGGGAGTTCGGTCGGCTGCCACGCGTACGGGTTCCGGGCGGCCACACTCGAGAAGCGTGACCACAGTTCGCCGATTGCTTGCGAGTGTTCCTTCGGTTCGCGGCCCAGGCTGCGCCTGACCGCGGATTCGAGCAGCGAATAGACGTAGATCGGTGCACCGAGGCCGACGGCTGTTTCGGCGTCGTTGTTGGCAGTGCGGTCTACGCCGATCGTGCGGGTCGGCGCGATACCTGCGGCTTGCTCGGTCCAGCTCGGGACCTTGCCGGCGCGCTGTGCCGCGGCGAGTGTCGCACCGGATTCTGCGCCGGAGAGCAGGATGATCTCGGCGATGCCGTCGACGATCGACTGGGCCGCGTCGTTGATGATCAGTTGACCACCGTCGCCGCCGAACTTGCTGGACTGCACCGTTTCCGCCGGATTCGCGCCGACCGCGTCGGCAACGAGCGCAGCTTGATTGCGGTAGCTCCACGATGCGCTCGGCACCGCGTACGCGGCGTCGGCTGCCCGCAGGAGCGATTCGCCGGCACCCGAATCTTTGGCGGCCAACTTCAGTGCGGTGGCCGAAAGTGCTGCCGGTTCTTGCGGATTCGTCAGATCGGGCACACGCTGTACGACCTGTCCGACGCCGACGATGACGGGCGTCCTCGGGTCCAGCAGTACGCCGGATGCTGTGTGCAGCACTGGTTCACGCGTTGGCCGTCGCACTTTGAGCGGGCCCGCGGCCGCCATGGCTGCGGGAATCTTCGCGAGTGACTGATCGAGCGCTTCTTCCAGGCTCCGGATGACCGTCGACCCCATCGGGCCTTGGATCGGTTGGCCGTCCATCCCGGCGTCGAACCAGACTGTGCAGCCGGAATCGCGAGGCTCGATGGTGAGCCACTGGGCAATGACGAGCCCCATCGGTCCCTGGCCGCGTAGCTCGACCTCGGTGTCGTTCGCTGTTACGACGGTCCAGCGAATGTCGGCTGGAATTCCCATGATCTTGGCCTGCTGGGTGAATTCGACTCCAGCCGTGGCGATTTGCGGTGGATCACCGCGCCATCCCGCATGCATGGTCAGCCACGACGGGAACCGTGAGAGGTCAGCGAGGAAGGCGCTCGTCTCCGCGACCGGGTAGTCGACGTCGACCGACGCGTGGGCGCTTCGGGAGTAGTCCGCCAAGCCTTCGGGAAGCGTGCGGTCGCCGACCGGTCGATTCGCTGCGGGGGCCGGTGCGCGCCCGACCAGTCCGCCCAGCAGGTCCTTGCGCAAGTTCGGGTCGGAGGCTGCAGCGCGAAGCAATTGCCCTGCGGCGCCGAGCTGAGATCGGACTCGGCGCAGCGTGCTGCGGCGACGGCGTGGTTCGGACGGCATGGGAGATCCTCTTTGATTTCCGGTACAGACGGACTGTTTCTCTATTGGCATTGTGTTCGATAGACGTGCTCATATGCAAGTCGCACGTTGCCTTGAAATCAGTCCATCTGTACGGTATCTACGTGGTTGAGACCAAGATTCGACGCTCACAGGAGGATCGGCGTGCGACCACGCGGGCGCGAGTGCTGGATGCGGTGGTCGCATCGCTGATCGAGCGGGGCTACGCTGCGACGACAATTGCCGCAGTTCAGGAGCGTGCCGATGTTGCACGTGGAACATTGCTGCACCATTTTCCGACCCGCACCGAGCTGATGACAGCCGCTGTGGAGCACGTTGCAGAGCGCCGCCTGGCCGAGTTTCGCAATCAAGCGGTGGCTGCGCCGGCCGGATTGGATCGCCTCGACGCGGTTGTCGATATTGCGTGGCGGGATCTCAACGGACCGACGTTCTTCGCGATGCTCGAACTGTGGGTCGCGGCACGAACCGACGAGGATCTGCGGTCCGCGCTCGAACCGGTTGAGCGCAAGATCTTCGCTGTCGTCTACGAAACGGTTTTCGGGGTGGAGGGTTTGCCGACCGCGGATCCGCGGCTACCCACGCTCGTTCAGTTCACGATCGATCTGCTCACCGGTCTCAGCATGTCATCGATCCTGAGCGCGAATATTGGTCCGCGCGAGGTCGTACTGCGCAGGTGGAAGCGCGCTATGCGCGTATTGATGGGCGAACTGGACGCCGACAGGTTGGTGGAGGGTCAGCGGGTCAAATAGGGGCAAATGCTCTCCGCCGCACCACTTTTCTGGATTCGCACTCGTTATAAGGCCCTAAACTCGGTGCGACTCCCGAGCCGGGTTGCGGCGAGAGAGGACTCGGGACTTGGCCGCAGCGAGCTACCGCCCGATCCGATCGATGACGGCGGTGACCATCAGGTGAGCGCTGGCCACGACGGTCTCGATCGGTTGCGGCCGGTCGGTGAGGATCCAGTGCTGGGCCATCATCAACAACGCCCCCGCCAAACCTGATGCGATGACCCGAAGCTGGTCGTCGGGAACCGTGGTCGAGCCGAGCGACGGACCGATCATCGCGATCAGCGTGTCGACGAAGGTTTCGGTGACCCGTCGATACGTACGGTCGACTTCGGGGCTGACGCCGAGAATCTCGAAGAACGTGATCCGGGCCAGTCGGGGGTCGTCGGCGATCGCTCCGAAGAATCCGCCGAGCATGTGGTGTAGCGCGTCGTCGAGCGTCGTTGCGGACGCCGTCCCGCTCACCGCACGCTCGCGCAATCGGTCGGTTGTGTACACGTAGGTCGCGACAAGCAGGCTCTCGCTGCTGTCGAAAGATTCGTAGAAGTACCGCTTCGTGAGTCCCGCGGTGGCACAGATCTTTTCGACCGTCGAACTGCGGTAGCCGATCGTGCCGAACAGTTCGTACGCAGCTTCGATCAGCTTGGTGCGCCGCTCGTCCTGACGCTGCTGTGGACCCGCACCACGGTAGGTGCGACCCTTCTCGTCATCGAGCTTCGGCGAACTCACATGTCGATATTGACACCGCTGAGTTCCAGATACAAACTGACACCAAGCCGTTTCAGATGGGCAACGATTCGCGAGGAGATTTCACATGGGCAAGGTCCGGGACAAAGTAGTCCTCATCACCGGTGCGGGTCGCGGTATCGGTGCGGGCACAGCGCGCGAGCTCGCGAAGAACGGCGCGAAGCTTGTCCTCATCGACCTGGACGGCGGACCTCTGCGCGAACTGGCGAACGAACTCGGCGAGAAGATCGCGTTGCCTGTTGTCGCGGACGTCTGCGACCTGGAAGCGATGCAGACGGCGGTCGACGCCGGTGTCGCGAAGTTCGGCGGCATCGACTACGTCCTGGCCAACGCGGGAATCGCGAGCTACGGCTCGGTCCTCAACGTCGACCCTGCGACGTTCAAGCGCGTCATCGACATCAACATCCTCGGCGTTTTCTACACCGTGCGCGCGGCGCTGCCGTCGGTGATCGAGCGCAAGGGCTACATACTCGTTGTCTCCTCGCTCGCGGCGTATGCGCCCGCGCCGGGTCTCGCGGCGTACAACGCGAGCAAGGCGGGTGTCGAACACTTCGCGAATGCGCTGCGCCTGGAAGTTGCGCATCTCGGCGTCGACGTCGGCAGCGCGCATATGTCCTGGATCGACACACCGTTGGTGCAGGACGCCAAGAAGGATCTGGCGTCCTTCGGCGAGATGATGGCCAGCCTGCCCGGCCCGCTGCGCAAGACATCGAAGCTCGAGGTCTGTGTCGACGCGTTCGTCAAGGGACTGGCAGACCGTAAGCGGCGGGTCAACGTGCCGGGCTGGGTCGGCCCGATCGGCTGGTTCAAGGCGGTCGTCACGTCAGCGGTCGGCGATCGTTCGACGCTGAAGCAGGCACCGGCGCTCGTCGCCAAGATGGACGCGGAAATCGCGAAGCTGGGCCGCTCGACGAGCGCGCGAAACGTCGCGCTCGAGGATGTAGCGGTGCAGCCGAAATGACCGACCATGTCGACGTGCTGATCGTCGGGGCGGGGCTGTCCGGCATCGGCGCCGCGTATCACCTGCAGCAGAAGTTTCCCCGTAAGCGGTACGCGATCCTCGAAGCGCGGGAGTCCATCGGCGGCACCTGGGATCTGTTCCGCTATCCGGGAATTCGCTCGGACTCGGACATGTACACGCTCGGCTATCGGTTCCGCCCGTGGCTCGCGGACAAGGCCATTGCCGACGGCTCCACGATTCTCCAGTACGTCAAGGACACCGCTACCGATAACGGGATCGACAAACACATTCGGTTTGGGCACAAGGTTGTTCGCACCGAGTGGTCGACCGCCGATGCCCGGTGGACGGTGATTGCGGAGCGGACCGACACCGGCGAAACTGTCACGCTCACCGCGGGGTTCGTGCTGAACTGCAGCGGTTACTACCGTTACGACGAGGGCTACACGCCGGAGTTTGCCGGCCGGGAACGATTCGCCGGGCAGATCATTCACCCGCAGCATTGGCCGGAGGGCCTCGACTATGCCGGCAAGCGCGTGGTCATCATCGGAAGTGGCGCTACCGCAGTAACTCTGGCGCCGTCGATGGCCGCGGACGCGGAGCATGTGACCATGTTGCAGCGTTCGCCGACCTACATCGTCTCGATGCCGGCGACGGACAAGCTCGCCAACAAGTTCCGCCGGCACCTGCCGACGCGCACCGCGTATGCGCTCACGCGAGCGAAGAATGTGTCGTTCGCGACCGCGATATATCAACTGTGCCAGCGTTATCCGGAAGCGATGAAGAAGCGTATCCGGCAAATGCAGGAGGGCTGGTTGCCCAAGGGCTACGACATCGACACGCACTTCACGCCGAGTTACAACCCGTGGGATCAGCGCCTGTGCCTCGTGCCCAACGGCGACCTCTTCCGGTCGATCCGCAAGGGCGAGGTGTCGATCGTCACCGATCACATCGATACCTTCACCGAGCGCGGACTGAAGCTGAAGTCGGGCGAGGAGCTCGACGCCGACATCGTCATCACCGCAACCGGACTCAACCTGCTCGCCTTCGGAGGCGTGCAGTTGGTTGTGGACGGCCAGGAGGTCGAACTAGCCAAGACCATGGCGTACAAGGGCATGATGCTCAGTGGCGTGCCGAACTTCGCCTACATCGTCGGCTACACAAACGCCTCGTGGACACTCAAGGCAGACCTTGTGTGCGAGTACGTGTGTCGACTGCTGGACCGAATGGATCGCAAGGGTGACACCTGGTGCGTGCCCGAGCGTGATCCATCCGTCGACGAGGTTCCGTTCCTCGACTTTGCTGCGGGTTATGTTCTGCGGTCGGTGGATTCGTTCCCGAAGCAAGGTTCGAAGGCGCCATGGCGGCTGCGCATGAACTTCTTCCGAGACTTGGTTTCTCTGCGGCACGGGAGCATCGACGAGTCGATGCGGTTCGGTGTAGCGGCGAAGCGTGTGCTGACCTCGGTGTGATCGGTCAGGGTCTGCCGAGTCCGCGGTAGACCCAACCCGCAGCTCGCCACGGCACGGGATCGAGGCAGTTGCGGCCGTCGAGAATCACCTTGCCGCGGACCAGTTCGTCGAGGTCTGCGGGTCGCAGCGCAGTGAATTCGGGCCACTCGGTGAGAACCAGAATGATGTCCGCTCCCTCGCACGCCTCGATCAGTGAAGCCGCGTAGTCGAGGGTCGGGAACAGGGCCCGCGAATTCTCCATGGCCTTCGGGTCGTACGCGGTCACCGACGCGCCCTGGAGCTGGACCTGACCGGCCACGTTCAGCGCCGGGGAGTCGCGAACGTCGTCGGAGTTCGGCTTGAATGCCGTGCCCAACACAGCAACTCGCTTCCCGATGAGCGAGCCGCCACTGATCTCGCGTGTCATTTCGACCATGCGAATTCGGGCTCGCATGTTGACGTTGTCGACCTCGCGCAGGAACGTGAGCGCCTGCGATGCGCCCAATTCGCCTGCGCGCGCCATGAATGCGCGGATGTCCTTCGGCAGGCAACCACCACCGAAGCCGAGACCGGCATTGAGGAAGCGCCGCCCGATGCGCTCGTCGTAGCCGATCGCGTCAGCGAGTACCGTGATGTCCGCTCCTGACGCCTCGCAGATTTCTGCCATCGCGTTGATGAACGAAATCTTCGTAGCGAGAAAGGAATTGGCGGCGGTCTTGACCATTTCGGCGGTGGCGAGGTCAGTGACGATGAACGGTGTTCCAGCGTCGAGAATGTCCGCGTAGATCTCGCGGGCCAACTCCTCTGCCCGGCTTGACCGGCTGGTGTCGGTGCCGAGCACGAGTCGATCGGGGCGCAACGTGTCCTGGACCGCGTAACCTTCCCGGAGAAATTCGGGATTCCACGCGACTTCGAGCGTGCCACCGGCGGGGACCGCTGCGCGGGCACGCCCGCTCAACGTCGCCGCGGTACCGACCGGGACAGTCGATTTGCCGAACACTACTGCCGAATTGGCCACGTGCGGTGCGAGGTTGTCGATCACGGAGTCGACATACCTCAGGTCGGCGGCATTCTCACCGCGCCGCTGGGGCGTCCCGACACAGAGGAAATGCGCTTCGCCCCACGCGGCGGCCTCGGCATAGGACGTCGTGAAGCGGAGCCGTCCGGCCGCGATATTGCGGGCGAGCACCTCGTCGAGGCCCGGCTCGTAGAAGGGCGCCTGCCCGGCGGTCAGCTTGGCAATCTTGTCCGCATCGACGTCTACACCGAGCACGTCGTGGCCGAGTTCGGCCATACACGCAGCATGGGTAGCGCCGAGGTAACCGGTGCCGAGCACCGTCAATCGAACCGACATGGCGTCAAGCTACACGACCATAAAAGGGGAGAATCTACTTCCAGGTGGCGTGAAGGTTAACTGTCATCGACGCCGAAACCCCAGGTAGAGCTATGTTGGCTGCATGTTTACGACGTTGTTCGAGGCGAACGGCCTGCTCGAAGCTCCCCGGCCCGATTCCGTCGGTCGTGTGCTCTTTTCGAACGTGACGGCAGGCGGCGTCTTCAGATTTCGCGACGGCATCGTCGAGGAGGTTCTTCTGGCGAGGCGCGGTATCGGCGGAATTGCGCCGCACGCCGAAGGCGGCTTGGTTGTGACCGGCCGCGACGTCTCGTACGCCGGGACCGGTGGTGTCACGACTCTGCTGACCATCGCCGGCGCGACCGGATTCAACGACGTGACGGTCGCGCCTGACGGATCGTTGGTCGTCGGTGTACTCCGGCACAGGCCGCAAAATGGTGAGGCCGCAGTGCCGAGCGAAGTGGTCCGTATCGACGCAAACGGCGAAACCTCCACGCTGGCAGACGATCTCATGTGGCCGAACGGAATGGCCTACGCACCTGACGGCGAAACTCTCTATATCTCCGAATACGCCGCCAGCAGGATCCGCGCACTTCGTGACGGTGAGTCCTACGTGTTTGCGCACGCTCCGCGGGGCGAATGCGACGGGCTCACTGTCGATGCGGAAGGTGGAGTCTGGGTGGCCCTCGGGAGCGGTGGCGGAATCGCACGGTTCACACCGGACGGCGAACTCGATTCGGTGCTCGACATCCCAGGCAGCTTCGTCTCGTCGCTCGCCTTCGCGGACTCGACCTTGTACGTGACGACGGTCGGCGCACTGCTGACCGGGTCGCCCGGTGTCGCGGGCCTGCCGTTGCCGCAGGCCCGCATACCCGTCTAGTCCTGCGGAATCGGGGGCAGCGTCAGGACGTGCCCCGCGTAGGCGAGGCCCGCGCCGAAGGCCATGACCAGCGCCTTGTCGCCCGGCTTGGCTTCACCGGAGCGGAGGACCTGGTCCATCGCCAGCGGGATCGATGCCGCGGAGGTGTTGCCGGACTCGATGATGTCCTGAGCGACGACCACGTTGTCGGGGAACTTCAACACACGCGTGAGCGCGTCTGTGATCCGGTTGTTGGCCTGGTGCGGGATGAATACGTCGAGATCCTCGATCTTCACGCCGGCCAGTTCGACCGCGGTGCGACACGCCGACTCGAGGAATGTGACCGCCCAGCGGAACACCTTGGCGCCGTTCATGCGGATATACGGCCGAACCGAGGTGGTGCCGGCCGCCTCGGCAGCGGCGACCTCGTCGAAGTAGGTCCCGAAGTCCTTGTCCTGCCAGATGGCGTCCCACTGGCCGCCGTCCGATCCCCACGCGACCGGTCCGATGCCTTCGGTCTCCGACGGACCGACCACGGCAGCGCCGGCACCGTCCGCGAAGATGAATGCGGTCGTCCGGTCGTGCGAGTCGAGGAGGTCGCTGAGCCGCTCGACTCCGATGACGAGGACATACTTCGCCGTGCCGGCCCGGATCATGTCCGAACCGAGGGTCAGCGCGTGCGAGAAGCCGGAGCAACCCGCGGAGATGTCGAAGCCCGGGCAGTTGTGCATTCCGAGCTGGGCGGCGACCTGCGGACCCGCCGCCGGACCGAGCACGAGCCGCGACGACGTCGACAGGATTACGCAACCGATCTGGTCGGCTGTGATTCCCGCCGCATCGAGCGCCTTGCGGCACGCGTCGACGCTCATGCCGATGATCGTCTCGTCGGCACCAGCGAATCTGCGGGTTTTGATACCCGAGCGGGTCTGAATCCACTCGTCGCTCGATTCGATCGCGTCGACGATCTCGGAGTTCGGCACAACTCGCTTCGGCCTGTACACACCCAGGCCGAGAATCGTTGTGTGCGTAGCGCCTTTCAGCGTATTGATGGGCGCATCCATGCTCGTCTCCTACCCTGCCGCAGCACTGCAAACGGGTGCCGTCAGACATAAACCTACCTGCAGGCGCTAGGCGCCCGTGCGCGGTTGGAGAGTCTATGGACTCGCCAACCGCGCACAGGGGCTGCGCCCTTACCCGCCGACGATCGTAGAGCAGGCAAACGTGATCTCGAACTTCGCCGACGGAACGTCGCCGCTGAGGTTGGTGGGGTCAGGGGTGCCGACGCCTTCGCCCGTCACCTTGTAGGTGTTTCCGTCCTTCGTCACGGTTGCGGAACCACCGGGGACGCCCGGCGAGTAGCCGATCGCGTACGGCAGGCCGTTGGAACCGCCCTTCGTGCCGCCGATCGCGACTGCTGTGACGGTGTCGTCGCCGGTGAGCGTCGCGCTGATGCCCAGGTTGCCGTAGGTGCCGTTGTCGAGGTCTGCCAGAGCGAGCGCGAGCGTGCCGCCCTGCTTGGCGCACGTCGTGTCGAACTTGCCGTCGATCGCCTTGCCGTCGACCGACGCAACCGACGCGCTGTCCGATGTCGCCGGAGTGTTCGCGGTCGGGGTCGAGACGTCCGAGTCGTCGCTGCACGCGGTGACGAGCAGGGCAAGTGCGGCGGTGGCGGCGGCGAGGGTGGCGGAGACCCGGTTGATCTTCCTCATGATTCGTCCTTCACATTTCGTGAGGGGCGCTCGGCGCCCGTCAAGCGATCCTTTCGGCTCCGGGAGTGGCGCCGACATGAAGAAACGTATGAAGCGCCGGCCGCCTACCGATCCCAGGTTTGGGGTGGCGCATCTGCCACAAACCTCGGTTAACCTGGTCGAATGCAATTGGCCCGCCGACCTCGCGCAATGGTGCTGGACGAGGTCTGGCGCACGCTGGATGGCGTCGATTCGCTCAGCAACCCGCAGGGTGGGCCGCTGAGCCGCACCGTGAAGCTGATCTTGGACCCGCTGGTGATCAGGCCTGTCCAGAACCCGCAATGTGGTGGTCCGATGGTGTCGGCGGACGGCGCGGCGGCGATCGAATCCCGGTTGAGTGCGGCAACGGACGTCCTGCGCGCCACCGCCGAGTGGTTCACGCTTCTGAAGCGCGTGCGCAGGTCACTGCAGATTGTCGAGGGCAACCCGCAGGACCTGTACTTCCAGCGCTGCTACGAGCTGGCGGTGACGGCCGGACGCCCCGACCCTGCCCACACCGCGCCCGCGGAGCAGGCGATTCGCGAGATCCATGACACTGCCGCAGGGCGGACGACGCAGGCGCTCAAGGACCATCTCACCGATCCGCGTCGGATCACCGATCTTGCACGCGCGATCGAAACCGGTTGGCGGCGAAGAAATTTGCGAACGAGCGTGCCGATCGACGATGAGCAGCTCATCAGTACCGTGCTCGACGGGTCGGCGGGCGCCCGACTCGGTGCCGACACGGGAACTGCCGAGAAGATGTTCGACGAGTTGATCGCGGAAGGTGTGGGCACACATCGCGGTATCCAGCTGTGGACGGGCAAGTTCGACAGCGACGCAGCGCAACTCGGACTGACCACTGTGCGCTTGCCGCCTGCGCCCAGACTGGGAACCTCCGCCGCGAAAGCGACGCTCGCTCTCCCGTTCGACCGGACGGTTTTCGAGCGCGTGTTCACTGTCCTGCAGGCGTCGAGCGAGCGGTCGGAGCTACCACCGATACCGGACCTCGTGCGAACCGAGATCACTCGAAGTTGTTCGCCCTGGGCACTTCTCGACGAGTCGCTGCGCGTGACGGCCACGATCGGCGCACAGTTGGCGCTGGGACTGCGGCCGATCCAGCCGCACCTGTCCCCCGATGACGACCCATCCCTCGCCAGGAGGGTGATCAACAGCAGGTGGCGGCGTGAGGCGTACGTCCTGCAGGCGCGCCGGCTCGTAGTGTGCGACGACGAGGACCTCCCCGCCGACAACCCGCTGGCGGTCATCGCGGCCGAACTGCGGACCCCGTGGCGCGCCTATATTCGGCGCCTGTGGGTGCGCCTGCATGGCAGGGATGTGCGCGAGGCGAACATTTACGACGTGGAAGAACTGTGGGACCTGCTCGACGGCGTCGCGCGCTCGGTGATCCTCGATCATCGGATGCGGGTGAAGCGAGCGCTCGGTGCGAGTCCGGATGCCGACGCGCTCGAACCGAGGGCTAGCTGATGACCGAGGCTGTGCGTATTCAACCTGTGCCGGAGGGTATGTGGACCATCGGCCCCGACATCGTCGAATTCGACGAAGCGGGGATCGATACAGCGGTCCTCGAAGTATCGGGCGGGCATCTTTCCTGGAACCTGCTCGGGGACACGCACACTCCAGCCGCCGTGATCGATGATGTTGCGCGCGCACAAGAGTGGATATGGGCGATCTACGGTGAGGTGGTTTCCGTCGCACTCGCAGACGGTGCGGCAGGCGACTTCGCCGCCGCACCGGCCGTGCCGGAGGTTGCGCGAAACGCCCGACGCCTCGCGTACGCATTGTGGGCGTCACGGTGGTGGCCGGCGTCCACCATCGACGCGATTCCGCCCCTGGATCGAACCCTGTTGAGCGGCGAGATCGTCGACCTCGTGAGCGCCTGCGATTTGCTCGTCGACGACGACTTCGTGTGGGACGAGCCGCTGCTGGCTAGCAAAACAAGTTCTCGGGCCGACGATTACGCGCTTGCGGCTGGGTCCGTCACTGCATTGCGCCCCGAGGCCGTGACCCTTGCGCGTGGCACCGGCGGAACCGACTGGCGCAGGTGTCCGCCCGGAATGCTGGATGCGTCCGAGCGTGCGGTTTCGTGGGAGATAGTGCGGGAACCTGGCCGGACGATTGCCCGGGTAGAGGTGGTCGCGGCGCCGGATGCCGATATCGCGCTGCCCGAGCACATACGACCGAGGGCGACCGTCGACGGCGTCGGAATCGACTTGAGCCTGGCAGGCGACGTGTGGCGGGGCGAAGCCCTTGCCCCGGACGCGGGCTCGGAGGCGAGCGTAACGGTCGTCGTTCCAGGCTTCGGCGTGCACGGCCGGGATGAAGTCGGCGGCAGGATGATTCGTGATCAAGTTCGAGACATGGTGCGGCGGCGCTTGAGCAACGCCGCTGCCGACGATCTGCTGCTCGCGGAAGTTGCCGCCGCCGGTTCGGATACGGACTTCTGACGTTGGACGGGCAAGAAATGCTGGAAGCCGGCGCGGCGGCTTACGCGGCCGGCGACGTCGCAGGCGCCCTTCGTGCGTTTCAGGAAGCGAGCCGGGTAGCAACGGGCACGGTGCGGATCAACGCAATGGTGAACGCGGCGAGCATGTCCGACGAGTTGGGCGACCACCGTGGCGCGATTGCCGCGTACCGAACGGCGCTGGACCTCATTCCCGCCGACGCTCCGCGGCTGCGGCCCGCGGCGCTCGTCAACCTCTCGCAGGCTTTGCAGCATGTGGGCGACTTGCAAGGCGCACAGGCGGCGCTCGAGAATGCGCGCGACCTTCTCGTCGGCTCGACGGCCCAGGGCGACCTCCTGGTTGCGTGCCTGCTCTCGTTGACGGCAGTTGCGATCCATCGACAAGACTGGGCGCGGGCGACGGACCTCGCGACGGAATCACTCGATGCCGCAGTGCATTTCGCCCCTGAGCTGGCGGGCCATCCGCTCCTCAACCTTGCTGCCGTCAATTTCGAAACCGGCCGAACCGACCAGGCCGTCGACTTCGCGGAGCAGGCCCTGGCCGCGTTTCGGGCAGCGGATAATCCGACCGCGGTCGCGGAGACGCAGCAGAACCTCGGCCTGATGTTTCTGCGGACCGATCGACTCGACGACGCCGAGCCGCTGCTACTGACGAGCCAGGCCCACCTGGAGCGGGCCGGTATCGGTCACCGGGTGGGAATAGGGTTGAAGGCCTTGGCATTTCTCGCTGAAGGTCAAGGAAAGACCGAGCGTGCAGCCGATTTCTATCGGCGTAGTCTCGACTACTTCCAGGCGACGGGTGCGGTTCTGGACGCGGCAGACGTACGGACCCGCCTTGCAACTCTTGCCTACTCTGCAGGCGATCATCGGCTAGCGGACGACCACTTGGCTGCCGCCCTGAGTACCTACGCCGAACGCGGTCTCGGTCTGCAGTGCGCTGCGACCGACTACTGGCATGCGATGCTGCTGGAGTCATCGATTCAATCGGATCCAGCACTGGCGATTCGCGCAGTTGCGATCGCGGTGCCCGCCGCTCTCGCTATCGATTCCGTTCGGCACTCGTTCGCGACGGGTTACCAACGTGACCGGTGGAAGCGTCGGATCGCCGATCCAGCCATGGCTTTGGCATTTCGCCTCGCCTACGCGACGGGCGACGCGGTCCTGCTTGCCGACCTCATCGAGACGCAATGTGCCGGAACGGGACTGCGGGAGATCGCCACCACCGGGCCTGTCTCCAAGCAGATTCCATTCGACCGAGTCGTGGCGCCTGTGCCCGTCGGCCCCAGTGCTCCGCTGCACCTCGGCGTTGCGCTGGCGGGCTTTGCGGCGAGTGCGGGTCTCGCGGTCGCGCGCCCGCCGAAGCTGGCGACGACTGACGGCCGGATTGTGCTCGCCGACCACATCGCTGCCGCGGAGCAGCGTTACGGCCTGAACGTACGTGACCCCCGAGTGCTGAAAGTATGGTGAACCCGCCGACCGTCATCGTGCGGATGGCCGACGCGGGACACGTATTCACCTCGTGGCGTTGGCTCGCAGACACGCACTCCGGCGGTGTGAGTGTGGCGCCAGAAGATCAGGTCGCCGCGGCGCTCGCGGCGCTCGCAGCCGGGTTGCCCGACCTTGCCGACCCGAATGGTGTCCGTCGCGCACTGTCGACCGGCGCTTTGGCGTCGTTCGACGCCGAGAACGAACTGGCGCAACAACTTTCCCGTACGTTTCTTCCGTACGGACTTGCCGTCCAGCTGCACGATCTCATGACGCACGGCATTCGCCCCCACATTCGCCTGCAACCCTCGCCCAGAACCGCGCAGGTGCCGTGGGAGCTGATCGCTCCCGACGCCGAAGTTCGGCTGCTCGATATCGCAGACCTCAGCATGCTTGCGCCGCTCAGCGTCGTGCAGGCTGCGGGCCGGAATGCTTCGGTGTGGGAGTCTGTGCGGCACTTGCCCGTCGTGGCATTGCTCGATCCGCGTGTGCCCGGCTTCCGGGCAGACTCGGCACTTGGTTCGGTGCTGGGACGGCCGGATGCCGCGATGCCGGCTGCCCGAATGGTCGCGCGTCATGCCGACAGGCTGCGGCCGGCGGTCGTCGATCCAGTGGACGCCTTCCGGCGGGACGACGTCGACCGCGCGTGGCTCGGCGAACAACTACGCGCAGGTGCGAGCCGTCTCCTGTACGTCGGTCACGTGACCGCTGCGGCACCGGAATCGGGCGAGAGCGAGTCCGCCGAGCTGCACCTGGCGTGCACGGCGGATACCGTTGGCTTCGCAGCGCCGATGCGCACCCACCGGCCCTTCGCTGCCAAGGACCTGCTCCTCGGCACGCACATGCTCGTCGACGATCCGGTTGCGGGGCAACAGCAATGGCCAGTGCCCAGCCGAGTTGCCTTGATCGCCTGTGAGAGCGGCGGCGATCTGCGGTTCAGCGAGTCCCTCGGACTGGTCACGGCGATGATCCAGAACGGTGCGGAACTCGTGACTGCGAGCCGCTGGCCGTTGCCGACCGACTTTGCGTTCAGCCAGTTCGCCGGCGCGGCACCGGAGACGCGGCCGCTGCAGGACGCCGTATGCGAAATCGACGCTGCGCACGAGCAGGACGATCCCGTTCGTGCGCTGGGTGAATGGCAGCGTGCGCGTTTGGCCGCATGGCGGGCAGAACGGACGGCGGCGTATTCGCCGGTGCTGTGGGTTGCGTTCGCGACAGTGTCGACGGTCTGATGCGGCAATATTGAGCTTGCCGGGTCTTTCACGTGAGGGAGGAAGCGTCATGTCGCGCTCGGATCGGCCGAAACTCCCGCCTGTTCGGATCGTCAGAATCGCTGAGGCGGTCAGGGCGGGAATTGCGAACCTCAATAGAAGACTGGTTCCGGCTCCGGTCGGGGTACTGGAAATGGCAACAGGGTTTGCGTCCGCCCAGGCACTGTTCACCGCGGCGCGGCTAGGCGTTGCGGACGCGCTGGCCGACGGCCCGCTCAGCCCGTCGGATATCGCTGCGCGGATCGGTACGGACCCTGACGCGACCGCTCGCCTACTGCGCTATCTCGCTTCGTTTTCCGTCTTTGGGCCGTTGCCGGACGGGCGTTACGAATTGACGTCGATGTCGGAGGCGCTGCGCACGGATTCGCCGACATCGGTCCGCCCATTACTGACGATGCTCGGGCATCCCTCCTACTGGGCAGCGTGGGGACAGCTCGAGTACTCGATGCAGTCAGGTGCACCGAGTATCGACAAATTGCACGGGCGTCCGCTGTTCGAGCATCTGCAGAAGGATGTCGAATTCGGCGCTGTCTTCAATGCCGGCATGACGTGTGTGGCCGAGATGAACACGCCGCCAATTCTTTCCGCGTACGACTTCACGAAGTTTGCGACGATCGTGGACGTCGGGGGCGGCCAGGGCAGTTTGCTTGCATCGATTCTGCGGGACTCGCCGGACTCGCGCGGCGTCCTGTTCGAACTCGAGTCGGTCGCTCGCGATGCGCGGCCTGTCATCGACGAAGCCGGTGTAGCGGATCGGTGCAGCATCGAGGTCGGCTCGTTCTTCGAATCAGTTCCGACAGGCGCCGACCTGTATCTACTGATGCACATCGTGCACGACTGGAACGACGAGAAGGCGCTCGAGATCTTGCAGAACGTCCGTGCGTCGATCGAACCGGGCGGAACTCTGCTTGTGATCGAAGACGTTATCCCCGAAGGGAACCGGCCGCACGCGGGGAAGATGCTGGACCTCGACATGCTGCTGTTCGTGGGTGGCAAAGAGCGGACGGCGGCCGAGTACAGGGATCTGCTCGGTCGCGCCGGGTTCCGGCTCACTCGCATCGTGCCGACCGTTGCGCCGGCATGCCTCGTCGAAGCAGTGCCGGCGTGATAGCCGGAGCGGGCCGTGTAGCGCTGCTGGCGGCAGCATGTGCGACGTTGTTCGTCGGTCACCTTCCGACCGCGGTTGCAGCGCCCCGGTACAGCGAATACGTCGCTCTCGGCGACTCATGGTCCGCCGGCGCGACGGTCGTTCAGGCGACCGATCGATTCGTGCCTATGGGCTGCGTCCAAAGTCGTGCGAACTATCCGAAACAGGTTGCGGACGCGCTCGAGGTCCCGGTGTTTCGTGACGCGACCTGCGGTGCCGCGGAGACGGGTGACATGACTGGCGCACAAGATGCGCCGTTGGGTGGTTCCAATGCCGCGCAGTTCGATCGGCTCACTCCGACAACGGATCTCGTGACGCTGGGCATCGGTGGCAACGATGCGGGTCTCGCGGATGCCGTGTTCGACTGTCTTACAGTGACGAATGTCGGCGCACCCTGCATGGCAAAGTACGTGGTCGGCGGCGTCGACCGGATGTCTGCGAATATCGCCGCAACCGAGCCCGGCGTGATTGCCGTCATCGACGGCATCCGGGAACGGACTCCGCGCGCGCGAATTCTCGTCGTCGACTACTTTGCCGCGATCGGGGACCGTGGTTGCTTCCCGACGATTCCGATCACCGATGCGGACGCCGAGTGGTTGCGCGCCAAGATGATCGAGATCAACGGGATGCTCGCTCGGGCAGCACAATCGGCAGCTGCCGAGTTCGTCGATACCTATTCTTCGAGCATCGGTCACGACGCGTGCCAGCCCGCCGGAATCCGTTGGGTCGAAGGTTTGGCTCCGATATCGGGCAACCCGCCCGGCCTCGCCGTGCCGTTTCATCCGAACCAACTGGGCGGCGATTATCAGGCCGGTGTAGTGCTCGCCGCGCTCGGCGGGTAGACACGTCGCTTATGAAAGCTGCTGTCGCCAGTGCCTGTCGTGCGCTCGCCGAAGAAGGTCTGGTGCTGGGCACCGCCGGAAATGTGAGTACCCGGGCTGGTGACCTGATCACCATTACCGCAACGGGAGCAAAGTTCTCGACGATTTCGGCAGACGAGGTCACCGTCGTCGATCTGGATGGGAACGTAGTCGACGGTGAACTCGCACCGACGTCCGAACTTGCGATCCACCTCGGCATCTATCGAGCCACCGACGCCGGCGCGATCGTTCACACCCACGCGACGACGTGTGTGGCCGTGGGCTGCGTCGTCGACGAATTGCCTTGCGTGCATTACCAAATGCTCGCGTTCGGCGGAGCGGTCCGCGTTGCGCCGTACAAGACTTTCGGTACCCAGGAACTCGCCGACGCGGTTCTCGTTGCGCTGGAGGGGAAGTCGGCCGCCCTGATGGCGAACCATGGTGCCATCACCTACGGCGCAACGCTGGACGCGGCAATGGATTCGGCTCGGCTGCTCGAATGGGCGTCGACGGTGTACCTGCGGGCGGCGTCCATGGGGACGGTCCGGGCGCTGGGCGACGAGGCACTGGCTGCGGTGGTGGCAACGATCGCAGAGCAGAACTACGGGACGACGCGGCGGGCGTAGCACCCACCCCCGCGCCCACACCGTCGCACGCACACAGCCGCACCCCGACTCGGGAGTCGCACCGAAAATAGGGCCCTAGAGTCGGGCGGATTCAAGCGGTGGTTGCAACAGCGGGTGGATTTGGTGGATTGGACAGTAGCTCGTCGAGGACTTCGGCCGGCTTTTTCCAGCCGAGAGTTTTGCGGGGGCGGTTGTTGAGTTGCGCGGCGACGTAGTCGAGGTAGTCGGCGGGGAAGACGGAGAGGTCTTGG
>NZ_JAEMNW010000004.1 GCF_016481275.1 Antrihabitans auranticaus
TTGATAGGCCAGAACTGGAAGCCCAGTAATGGGTGCAGGTGACTGGTACTAATCGGCCGAGGACTTACCAACAAAGAAGCTACGCGTCCACTGTGCAGTATCTGAAACAACACACACGTTGAATCGGATCAACCCACCCGTTGATCCACCGTGTGGTTTCACAGAGTTACGGCGGCCATAGCGGAGGGGAAACGCCCGGACCCATCCCGAACCCGGAAGCTAAGCCCTCCAGCGCCGATGGTACTGCACCCGCCAGGGTGTGGGAGAGTAGGACACCGCCGAACATAATTTGATAAACCGAAGGCCCCCAACAATGTTGGGGGCCTTTCGGCGTTTCTGGACTGATTGTTCTGCTGACTCAGAGTTGATGGCGTCAGTGTTTTGGACGTGCGAGCCGCGTCGGCGCAGACCGGCCACGCAGGGTTACTTCGTCTTCGACTACCCAGTGCTTCGCCTCATCCGGGCCGGCTGCACTGACGGCGTCGTAGGACGCCAATGCGAGGGAGCCGTCGGTCTTCGCGAGATCGCACAGTCTGGCAGCCTCGTTGACCGGATCACCGATGACCGTGTATTCGAAACGTCTACGCGCGCCGATGTTTCCAGCGACCGCGGTGCCATAGGCAACACCGACGGCGGCGTCGCAGTCGTCGATCTCGGATTCCAGTCTTCGGCGAATCGCCCGAGCCGAGGCGAGTGCATTGCCGGCAGGGTCGGACAGTTCGGCCGGCGCACCGAAGATCGCGAGCGCGCCATCGCCCTCGAACTTGTTGATGAATCCGCCATGCTTGTCGACCTCGTCGACAACGATGTCGAAGAATTGATTGAGCAGGGTGACGACCTCCTGCGGCGGCCGCGACGACGCAATTGCTGTCGAGCCAATGATGTCGATGAAGAAGACGGCCACAGTCAACTCGGCACCGCCAAGCCCGGGATTACGGCGTAGTGCCGCTTCAGCGACGTCTTGACCCACATGACGGCCGAACAGGTCCCGAATACGTTCCCGCTCCTCGAGACCGTCCAGCATGCGGTTGAAGCCCATCTGGAGTTCGCCGACCTCGGTGCCGTCGAATACGACAACGTGAGATTCCGGCTCGTCGCGCTCGATCTTCGCCATCCCGTGGATGACAGACCTGATCGGATCTACGGTGGCCCGCGTTCCGAGCATGGCCAGCATGAATCCGAAGATGATGGTCAAACCGCCGATGGCGAGGATAGAGACTGCGAGCTGATTCGGCGACGCGTAATGAAGAAAGCTGAAGATCGCGATCGTCATCAAACCAGTGACTGGAACAGCCGTGCCGAGAATCCATGCGAGCACCGCGCGCCCGGTCATGCCGGCTACCCCGGTTCGCGGCGGTTCGCCGTGTTCGAGTGCCTTTGCCGCAATCGGGCGCATCGCGAATTCGCACAGTATGTAGCTGAACGCGCAGACCATCGCACCGGCGAATGCGATGGTGAAGGCGACCTTTGGAATCGCCCGGGTCTCTACGAAGCCGACCGCGGTGGTCAGGACGATCGCGCCGACCGTCCACAGCAGTGCTTCTATCGCGGTCAAGCGCCACGGCATCAACAGCGCATCCAGCTGTTCCGCTCTGGTCGGCTGCCTGTCCTCGATTGCCCAATTCAGTTTCCGGACTGCCGTTTTCGTTGCCCATGTGCCGCCGACGAGAAATGCTGTCGCGACGTAGACAGGTGCAACGATGAAATTTACGAGCGCGAACTTTGTCGCCAGGATATTCGGCCCCGGTATGACGACCGAGACGAGAGCGGCGACGATACAAGCACCGACGGCATTGGTCACCAGCAGAAGAATTGTGGCGAGCATCTGCACGCGAACGCGCTGAATTCCTGGCGAATCGTCAGGTGATCCGAGCAACGCCGAACCGAGCGGGGTCGCCGCTCTGCGTCGCGCAAGTCGAGAACGAGGCATCGTCATTCGAGGGTATCGGCCGCGCCTGCGCGGCGCGTGTCAATCAGCGGGGACAACCAACTGAGTTGGAGCATCCCGCCCGCGCAAGGTCACGCAGTCACCGTGCCGCCAGAACGTCGCTTCTGCTGGGTTGGCATCCTCGAGCGTCGGGCCAGATGCCAGGAGCATGCTGGGAACCGTCTTGGCCAGTTCGCACAGTCGCGCTGCTTCGTTGATCGGATCGCCGATGACGGTGTATTCGAAGCGCTTGCGCGCGCCGATATTGCCCGCGACTGCGATGCCGAACGCAACGCCTATTGCTGCCTCGCACTCGGGTAATTCGGCGATAAGGCGGCGACGGATGGTTCGGGCTGCTGTGAGCGCTTGGCCTGCGGCATCGACCAGGTCGACCGGCGCACCGAAGATCGCGAGCGCGGCATCGCCCTCGAACTTGTTGATGAGTCCCCCGTTCCGGTCGACCTCGTCGACGACGACGTCGAAGAATCGGTTGAGGAGCGCGACAACCTCCTTCGGGGGCCGGGTGAATGCCAGCGATGTCGATCCGACGATGTCGATGAAAAAGACAGCGACGCTGCGTTCCTCGCCGCCCAGTTCAGGGTTCTGCCGCATTGCCGCTTCGGCGACCTCGCGGCCGACGTGCCGACCGAACAGTTCGCGGATCCGCTCCCTCTCCCTGAGCCCGTCGGCCATCCGATTGAACCCGGCTTGTAGTTCGCCCAGTTCGGTGCCGTCGTAGACGACGACGTGAGCGTCCTCCTCGTCACTCTCGATGGCGCGCATGCCCTGGATCACCGATTTGATCGGTGAGACCGTCGCCTGCGCGCCGAGAGTGGTCAGGAGCACCCCGAACACGAGAATGATCCCCCCGAGCACCACCATCGTGGACGCGAGCTGCGTGGCGTCGACTGGCCGGGTGAAGTAGAAGACCGCGATGATGATCAGGGCTGTCGCAGGTAGAGCGCTTCCCAGCAGCCACACGAGGATCATCCGCCGGGTGACACCCGCGTACCTGATCTGCCTTGGATCACCGTGCTCCATTGCCCGTGCCGCGATCGGCCGGAAGATGAACTCCGCGAGCAAGTACGTCAGCGCTGTCGCCGCCGAACCGACGAATGCCCCGGTCAGAGCTGCCTTCGGGGTTGCGGATCGGTCGACCTCCCCAATCGAATACGCATAGATCGCAGTGCCCGCAGTCCATGCTGCAGCGGTCACCATCGTTATGCGCCACGGCAGGCCGAGCGCGCTGAGCTGTTCGCGGAGTGTCGGTCGGCGACCCTCGATTGCCCATTCGAGCCAGCGCAATCCGAGCAGAGTCGCCCCGACGAGACACACCAGGGCGATGGCCGCGATATACGTGGGAAAGAGAACGAAGTTGACTCGGTTGAATTTCGGGTCGATCAGGATTGGTCCTGGAATTGCGACTGCAACTGCGATCGCGATGGCCAGCGCGAAGATGTTGGCACCGAGTAGCAGGGCAGAGCCCAAGATCTGGATGCGCCAGCGCAGCTGGAGTGGATCTTGGGTGTGCGATCCCAATATCGGTGAACCCAGTGGGGCCTGAGTTCGTTGTCGCGCTCGCAACATTTGCCACATGGTCGTTCGAGGATAAGCAGATTCTTCGCCGAAGTATCGAAATCTGTTGGTATCGGTGGCTTTCTCGGCACGCACGCCACGGCGGGGCGTCGTGGGGCCGGTTCTGTAGGGTGGGCCGGTGCGTCTTGTGATCGCCCAGTGCGAAGTTGACTATGTCGGAAGGCTGACTGCGAGGCTTGCGCCTGCGCGCCGGCTTCTCTTGATCAAGGCCGACGGATCGGTTCTCGTGCATTCCGACGGCGGGTCCTACAAGCCGCTCAACTGGATGAGTCCGCCGTGTTGGCTCGAGGAGCGAGACGAGGACGGCAAGCGAGTATGGGTCGTCACCAACAAAGCCGGTGAAGAACTTCGCATCACGCTGCACGACGTCGAGCACGATTCGTCGCATGAACTAGGTGTGGATCCCGGTTTGATCAAGGACGGTGTCGAGGCACACCTGCAGGAATTGCTCGCCGAACACATCAACACCCTCGGAGACGGATACACACTTGTCCGGCGTGAGTTTCCCACCGCGATCGGACCGGTGGACATTCTGTGCCGGAACGCGGACGGTGCGAGTGTGGCTGTGGAGATCAAGCGACGTGGTGACATCGACGGAGTCGAGCAGCTCACCCGATACCTCGAACTCCTCAACCGAGACCCCCTGCTCGCGCCGGTGAGCGGAGTATTCGCAGCTCAGCAGATCAAGCCGCAAGCACGAACATTGGCGGTCGACCGTGGAATTCGTTGTCTGACCCTGGATTACGATGCCCTGCGCGGCACCGAGAGCACCGAGTTCCGGCTGTTCTGACCGTCTAGACTTGTTTGATGCCCCGCCGCAAACCACAGCGCGCGCAGCCCGCCGAGCGACCGTTGCGCAGCGACTCCACGGCCCGTATCGAGTTGGGGCCCAGCGGGTTCGGCGACAACGACCATATCGTGAGGCAGGTTCCGGGGTCCCGCGCAACCAAGGCCTACCGGTGCCCCGGTTGCGATCACGAGATCGCACCGGGCGTCGCACATGTCGTTGCCTGGCCAGTCAACGAAATCGGCGGTGTGCAGGACCGGCGGCACTGGCACACGGGGTGCTGGTCGGGCCGGCAAACCCGCGGCGTTACGCGCCGGTGGTCCTGAGGTCAGCTGCCGACTTTGGCGTTCTCTTTGCCTTTTTTGGTCTCTTGCTCCAGCTCTGCAGTCTCGGCGTCGGCCTCAGGAGCGGCGGGCGTTGCCTTGTCCGTTCCGGCGTCGAGCAGTTCGCTTTCGCGATTGACCGTCGCGAGCATCGCGGGAACGGAATCCAATTGCCCACGGACTCCAAGCAATTGCGCGAGCACCCGGCCGCGCAGCACGCGTAGCTCCTCGGCGAGTTCCTTCGCGTGCGCGATCTTGCGTTCGGCTTGCTGGGTTGCCGATTGCAGCCGTCGCGCGGCCTCTTCGGTCGCGTCCTTGAGGCGCTGCGCAGCCTCCTGCTTGCTCGAACGCTCGAGCTCCTCGACTGCACGAGTGACCTTGGTGCGCCGCTCGCTCATCGTGATCTCGAAGTCTTCCTGGACCGAGCGGCGCTTGGCCTCGGACTCTGCGCCCAACCTGCTCGCTTCGGCCTGGGCCGCTTCGATGATCTTCGCCGATTCCGTCCGCGCGCTCGCCATCGTCTGCTCGAACTCGATCTCCAATGCGCTTCTGCGCTCCTCGAGTTCGGCGAGCATTCCCTCGTGCTTGGCCCGCAGCCGAGACGCTTCCTGCTCTGCGATCGAGCGAATCTCCGCCGCGTCTGCCTCGGCCTTCGCGCGTTGTTCGGACGCCTCGTCCGATGCGAGGCGCAACATGCGCGAAATGCGGTCGCTCATGCCCTCTGCGGTCGTCGGCGGGACCGACAGCCGATCGATGTCGCGACGTAGCTCGTCGATCTCGTCGCGAGCGCGTTCGAGCTGACTGGCGAGGTTGCGCGCCTGCGCCGCGGCGGCGTCACGATCGGTTGCGGTCACGCGCAGTTCGGCGTCGAATCGCTCGAAGTAGTTCCGCACCTCGTCGCGGTCGAATCCCCTGCGTGTGACGGTGAAAGGAAGAGTGGCGCCATGCCTGTCGTGCTCGTTGGCCATCCTGTAAACCTACTCTCCGGACTGCTCGGTATGCCTGCGTCGCACGTGCGCAGTGAGGGATCTAACGTGCCTCACCACGAAGGTTAGTGGCGCTCAGTGTGAATCGCTGCTCGGCTCGACAAGCTCGATCAGAACTCCACCCGCGTCCTTGGGATGAATGAAATTAATACGGGAACCTGCCGTTCCACGGCCAGCCTCGGCGTATAACAATCGGACACCTTTTGCGCGGAGCTCGGCAGAGACGGCGTCGAGATCGGAGACGCGGTAGGCAAGTTGCTGCAGGCCCGGTCCGCTGCGGCTGATGAATTTGGCGATTGTGGACTCGTCGTTGAGTGGTGCGAGCAGCTGGACCGCGGTGCCGGACTCGTTGCCGGGAACCGACAGCATCGCTTCGTGGACGCCCTGCTTCTCGTTGACCTCGCGGTGCGTCTCGACCATGCCCAGGTTTTCTGCGTACCACGCGACGGCGGCGTCGAGGTCGGGGACTGCGATTCCGACGTGGTCGATAGCTGTCACCAAGTCTGACGACAGCGTTGTCAAAGCGGGTTTCGTCATACCAAGACGGTAGCGCTAACGTGGAGCGTGGTCTCGCCGGGTTTGTCAGGGTAACCCGGCACCGTTCGATTTCGGAGGCAATCGTGTCCAGTTCGGTCATTGTCGCGGGTGCACGCACACCGGTCGGCAGGCTTCTCGGTGGCCTGAAGGACTTCACCGGGGCAGAGCTGGGTGGAGTCGCCATCAAGGCAGCGCTGGAAAAGGCCGGTGTCGCGCCCGAACAGGTCGAGTACGTGATCATGGGTCAGGTGCTGACTGCCGGCGCGGGCCAGATCCCCGCGCGGCAGGCGGCGGTCGCGGGTGGCATCCCGATGGATGTGCCTGCAGTGACGGTGAACAAGGTCTGCCTGTCCGGAGTCAACGCGATCGGGCTCGCTGACCAGCTGATTCGTGCAGGTGAGTTCGACATCGTCGTGGCCGGCGGCCAGGAATCGATGTCGCAGGCTCCCCACATGCTGGAGAAGAGCCGCACAGGCTTCAAGTACGGCGACGTGACCATGAAGGACCACATGGCCTACGACGGCCTCTACGACATCTTCACCGACCAGGCGATGGGCAACCTGACCGAACAGCGCAACGCCACCGACGCGTCACCGATCAGCCGTGCGGACCAGGATGCGTTCGCTGCGGCGTCGCACCAGCGAGCCGCGGTCGCGTGGAAGAACGGGGTCTTCGACGACGAGGTCGTCCCGGTTTCGATCCCGCAGCGCAAGGGTGACCCGGTGATTTTCGCCACAGACGAGGGCATCCGCGCCGATACGACCGTCGAGTCGCTGGGCAAGCTCCGGCCGGCGTTCAGCAAGGACGGCACCGTCACCGCAGGGTCGGCGTCACAGATCTCCGACGGCGCCGCCGCTGTCGTCGTCATGAGCAAGGCGAAGGCGGAAGAACTCGGTCTCGAGTGGCTCGCCGAGATCGGCGCACACGGCCAGGTCGCGGGACCCGATTCGACCCTCCAATCGCAGCCTGCGCGAGCAATCGCGAAAGCATGCGACCGCGAGGGCATCTCGCCGACCGATCTCGACGTCATCGAGATCAACGAGGCTTTCGCCGCCGTGGGTATCGCGTCCACCCGTGAACTGGGCATCGATCCGGAAAAGGTGAACGTCAACGGCGGCGCGATCGCGATCGGCCACCCGCTCGGCATGTCGGGTGCACGTATTGCACTTCATCTCGCTCTGGAATTGAAGCGTCGCGGCGGCGGCATCGGTGCAGCAGCACTGTGCGGCGGCGGCGGTCAGGGCGATGCACTCATCATTCGCGTTCCGAAAGGCTGATTCGTGGGACAGATCTTCGACCTGAGCACAACCGCCAAGAGATTCCGCTTCGTGGCGGTTCTCGAGGCCTTCACGTGGCTCGGACTGCTCATCGGCATGGCGTTCAAGTACATCCCGGATCCCGGCAACGAGATCGGCGTGAAAATTTTCGGCCCGATCCACGGTGTGGTCTTCATCGCCTTCGTCGCGATCTCGCTTCTCACGGCACGTGTGCTGTCCTGGGATCTCCGCACAACTGCGTTGGCGGTCGTATCGAGCATTCCGCCGTTCGGCACCCTGGTTTTCGAAGTCTGGGCAGTCCGGACGGGTCGATTGGCCGAACTGTCGGCGGCCGAACCGGTCCTCGTCGAGTCGTGACAAACTGAATTCCGTGACTCGACCAAGTTCTCGCGCCGGAGCCCGCCGACCTGCTCCCGCGCTAGCTGCCTCACTCGCAGGCGCCGTGGATCTTTCGGCGTTGAAAGAACGTGCGCAAGCAAAGCCCGGGGCACCGTCCGGTGCTGCGACCGCGAACGTCGTAGTCGTCACCGAAGCGAACTTCGAAGCAGAGGTTCTGCAGCGGTCGATGCAGGTTCCGGTCGTCGTCGCCTTGGCGTCTGCGCGTAGTGAACCGAGCCTCGCGCTCACCGAAACCTTCGCGCGATTGGCTGCCGAGGACAACGGCACCTGGGTCCTCGCGAAGGTCGACGTCGATTCGAACATGCGGATCGCGCAGGCATTCGGCGTGCAGTCGATTCCGACCATCGTCGCGGTCGCTGCGGGGCAGCCGCTTGCCGACTTGCAGGGTCCGCAGCCCGAGCCGCAGCTGCGCGAGTGGATCAGCGCGATCCTGCGTGCCGTCGAGGGCAAGCTATCGGGCGCTGCCGAGCAACCCGCTGCGGAGGACCCGCGTTTCACCGCGGCTGAGCAGGCTCTCGAAGACGGCGATCTCGAAGGCGCCGTTGCGGCGTACGAGGCCATTCTTGCCGCGGAGCCGGGTAACACCGAGGCAAAAACCGCGCTGCGGCACGTCGCGTTCCTCGGGCGGGCCGAGGCGCTCGCCCCTAACGTGGTCGAGCAGGCGAACGCCGACAGGTCGAACATCGATCTGCAGCTCGAAGCCGCGGACGCCGAGATGTTCGATCAGCAGCCCGAAGCTGCGTTCGGACGGCTGATCGACGCGATCAAGCGGACTGCGGGTGACGACCGGACCCGTTTGCGGACTCGGCTGCTCGAACTCTTCGAGCTGTTCGATCCCGCGGAGCCAGTAGTTGTGGCGGCGCGCCGCAAGCTGGCGCTCGCGCTGTACTGACTACTCGGCCTTGAATTTCAGCCAGATCGCACTGTTCGCGGGGAGGGCAACCTGCGCAGATGCCGCGCGGCCGTGCCAGCCCGGCTCGGTCGCCTGCACGGCTCCGAGGTTGCCGACCCCCGAACCGCCGTATGCCGTCGCATCGGTGTTGAGAATTTCCTTCCATCGACCCGCAGCGGGTAGCCCGACTCGGTATTCGCCGTGGACCGCGCCTGAGAAGTTGTAGAGGCATGCGACAACCGAACCGTCCGATCCGAAACGCAGGAAGCTGAGGACGTTGTTCTCGTTGTCGTTGGCGTCGATCCAGGAGTAGCCACCGGGCGAAGTGTCCTGGGTCCAGAGCGCAGGCTCCGCCCGATAGACCGCGTTGAGGTCGCAGACCGCGCGGAAGATACCCCGGCGGAGTGGGCCGGTGTAGTCCTCGTCGAGTTGGTACCAGTCGAGGCCCCGCTCCTCGGACCATTCGGTGCGCTGGCCGAATTCCTGGCCCATGAACAGCAGCTGCTTGCCGGGATGCGCCCACATGTACGCAACGAGCGCTCGGACGCCGGCTGCCTTGGCGAAGTCGTCGCCCGGCATTCGGGTCCACAGGGTGCCTTTGCCGTGCACGACTTCGTCATGGCTGATCGGCAGCAGGTAGTTCTCGCTCCAGGCGTACATGAGGGAGAACGTGATCTCGTGATGGTGATAGGAGCGATGCACTGGGTCGTGACCGAGGAAGCCCAGCGTGTCGTGCATCCACCCCATGTTCCATTTCATGTTGAACCCGAGACCGCCGACATTCGTCGACCGTGTGACGCCGGGCCACGCCGTCGACTCCTCAGCGATAGTCACAACGCCACGATGCAGCTTGTGGACGGTCGCGTTCATTTCCTGGAGGAATCCGACGGCCTCCAGGTTTTCCCGGCCACCGTGAATGTTCGGGGTCCAGCCACCGACGGGCCGTGAATAGTCGAGATAGAGCATCGAGGCAACCGCATCGACCCGCAGGCCGTCGATGTGAAATTCGTCGATCCAGTACAGGGCGTTTGCGACCAGGAAGTTGCGTACCTCGCTGCGCCCGAAGTCGAAGACGTAGGTGCCCCAATCCAACTGCTCACCGCGCGTCGGGTCACTGTGTTCGTACAGCGGTCCGCCGTCGAAGCGGGCGAGAGCCCACTCGTCCTTGGGAAAGTGCGCGGGAACCCAGTCGACGATCACGCCGATGTTGTTCTCGTGCATGCGGTCGACGAACGCGCGGAAGTCGTCGGGCGTACCGAACCGTGCGGTAGGCGCGTAGTACGACGTGACTTGGTAGCCCCACGATCCGCCGAAGGGATGCTCGGCGACCGGTAGCAGCTCGATGTGTGTGAAGCCCGCTTCGACAACGTAGGCGGTCAGCTGTTCCGCCAGCTCGCGATAGTCGAGACCGGGTCGCCAGGAACCGAGGTGAACCTCGTACACGCTCATCGGAGCTTGGCTCGGTTCGACACCTGCGCGGGCCTCGAGCCATTCGGCATCGGTCCATTCGAAGTTGCTGGTCGAGACCACGGAGCCTGTCGCCGGCGGCAGTTCGGTCTGTGTTGCCATCGGGTCGGCTTTGTCGCGGACGGAGCCGTCACGCCCGTGAATGCGGTATTTGTACAGCTCGCCGGCGCCGATTCCGGGCACGAAGAGTTCCCATACTCCGTTGTTCAACGCCCGCATCGGCGCCGAATTGCCGCTCCAACCATCGAAGCCGCCGATCAGCGTCACGCCGCGCGCGCCGGGGGCCCAGACCGCGAAGGACGTCCCGGTGACTTCGCCGTCGGGCGTCGTGTACGACCGTTCGTGCGCACCGAGAATTTCCCACAGACGCTCATGCCTGCCCTCGCCGAAGAGATGCAGGTCGATCTCCCCGAGTGTCGGCAGGAATCGATATCCGTCGGCAGTGACGACCGTGTTGCCCCCGTCGTAGCTGGCAACAAGGCGATAGTCCATGAGATCGCCGATCGGTACCCGAACGCTGAACACGCCGTTCTCGACGTGCGCCATCGGGTAGTCGACGCCGCCGATTCGGGCCTTGACCTCTATCGCATGCGGACGCAGCGCCCGAATGATCGTGCCCTTCCCGTCGGGGTGTGCACCCAGGACCGAATGCGGATTTCTGTGTACCCCCTCGGCAAGCTGCTTGAGATCTTTCTTGCTGGGCGCGGCAATCTTTGACTTGGTCACGAGAACGACTTTCGGTACGAGAGGTCGATACGAGCCGGATATGAGACGAGCGGCAGCGCGAGTATGTGTGCGACCGAACGCCATGGCTCGAGCCGGACGAAATTCGCCTGCCCCCACTGGTACTGCTCGCCGCTGACCTCGTCAGTGACCGCGAAATGGTCGTGCCAGTCACGCCCAATTGCGGGCATGTCGAGCCAGATCGTGCCTTCTTCCGCACCGTGCGGGTTGAGGTTGACCACGGTCAGCACAGCGTCGCCGGTACCGGCGTCGACCTTTGAGTACGCGATCAACGCCTCGTTGTCGATGTGGTGAAAATGAATATTGCGTAGCTGCTGCAGCGCCGGGTGCGCACGGCGAATTTCGTTCAGGCGGGTGATCCACGGTTCGAGCGACTCGCCCCGTGCTTTGGCTTCACTGAAGGCACGCGGTCGCAACTGGTACTTCTCCGAATCGAGGTATTCCTCGGAGCCTGGTCGAACTGCTTCGTGCTCGTACAGCTCGTAGCCGGAGTAGACGCCCCACGACGGACCCATCGTCGCGGCGAGCGCGGCGCGCAGGGCGAACATTCCCGGACCGCCGTGCTGCAGGCTCTCGTGCAGGATGTCCGGAGTGTTGACGAAGAGGTTCGGCCGCGCCTCGTCGGCCTTCGCGGCGATCTCGTTGCCGAATTCGGTCAGCTCCCAGCTTGCCGTTCGCCACGTGAAGTATGTGTAGGACTGCGCGAAACCGCGGCGGGCCAGGCCGTACAGCCTCGCCGGTCGGGTGAATGCTTCGGCAAGGAAGATGACGTCCGGGTCGGTGGTGTGCACCTGGGCGATCAGCCATTCCCAGAAGTCCGGTGGCTTGGTGTGCGGATTGTCGACACGAAAGATCCTCACCCCCAACGAAATCCAGTGCCGCACGACGCGAAGGACCTCCGCGTAGATCCCGGCCGGGTCGTTGTCGAAGTTCACCGGATAGATGTCCTGATACTTCTTCGGCGGATTCTCCGCGAAGGCGATGGTGCCGTCCGGCAAGACGGTGAACCACTCCGGGTGCGCTGCTGCCCAAGGATGGTCCGGCGCGCACTGCAGCGCCAAATCGAGGGCAACCTCCATTTTCAGCTCCTGCGCTCGTGCAACGAACGCCTCGAAATCCTTCTCGGTACCGAGAAGCGGGTGGATCGCGTCGTGGCCGCCCTCGTCCGAGCCGATCGCCCACGGCGAACCGACATCCTCGGGTCCGGGCGTGAGCGTGTTGTTGGGACCTTTGCGGTTGATCTTGCCGACAGGGTGGATCGGCGGAAGGTAGACGACGTCGAAACCCATTGCGGCGATGCGAGGTAGGTTTTTCGCAGCCGTCGCAAAGGTGCCGTGCACCGGTTTGCCGGCGTCGTCCCAGCCTCCGGTCGACCTGGGAAAGAGTTCGTACCAGGACCCGAACAACGCACGCTTACGCTCGACCCGCACGGTTCGCCAACCGCCGCGCGTGACGAGTTCTCGAAGCGGATACATCCGGAGTAGCTCTGCGACCTCGACGCTGAACGCCGGGGCCACGCGAGCGGGCAGCTGTCCTTCGCTGCGCAACGCGGTCGCGGCGGTGCGCAGGCGCGTGCGCTCCGAAGGCGGGGTCTCCTTTGCGGCCCGCTCGAAAAGTGTGGCGCCGATTTCGAGTTCGTTGGCGAGGTCCGTGGCCGATTGGCCCACAGCGAGCTTCGCTTCCAGCCCGGAGCGCCACGTCGTGATCGGATCGCTCCACGCCTCGACCCGGTAGGTCCACGAGCCCTCGGTAGTCGGAGTGAACACACCGTTGAAGACATCGGGCTGGTAGTCCGGGCTCATGCGAACCCGAGTCGACTTCGTCGCACCGGGCTCGCGAACGGCCAGTGTCGCCGATACGGCGTCATGGCCTTCCCGCCAGACCACGGCTCGCACTGGAAAGACCTCGCCCACTACGGCTTTCGCCGCTCGCCCGCCGGCGATCTCGGGAGCGATATCGTCGATGGCGATCCGACCTGTCACCGGGCTGCTCCGTTCGACGTTGCGCATGACGACCTTCCCCAACCGTAGTCGAGTCGGGAGAACCGGGCGAGCAGACTGCGGAGAGAATGTGGCGAAGGCCGATGACCGGTAGTCTTCGCGGGGTGAAGGCGTTGCGTCGGTTCACCGTCCGTGCTCATTTGCCCCAGCGCTTGGCTGCGCTCGGGCCTTTGTCGACGAATTTGCGTTGGTCGTGGCATCCGCCGACGCAGGATCTCTTCGAAGAAATCGACCCTGGGCTGTGGCTCAAGTTCGGCCACGACCCCGTTCGAATACTGGGGGAGGTGCGCGCCGGCCGACTGGACGAACTCGCCGGCGATGCCGAGTTCCTCGGCAGGCTCGACGCCGCGGCGGCCGACCTGGAGAACTACCTGACTCGACCCCAGTGGTATCAGCGCCAATTGGAGAGCGGTGCCGATCTGCCTGCGGGAATCGGCTACTTCTCCATGGAGTTCGGCGTCACCGAGGTGTTGCCGAACTACTCCGGCGGGCTCGGAATTCTCGCCGGCGATCATCTGAAGGCAGCCTCCGATCTTGGGCTCCCGTTGATCGGCGTCGGCCTCCTGTACCGCTCCGGATACTTTCGTCAGTCGCTGACGGCCGACGGCTGGCAGGCCGAGCACTATCCCGCGCTGGATCCGCAAGGTTTGCCGCTGCGCCAGTTCACCGAAGGTGACGAAGCTTCGCCTGTGTTGATTCACGTTGCTATGCCTGGGAATCGGGTGTTGCGGGCGCGCGTATGGATTGCGCAGGTCGGTCGCGTACCTCTGCTTCTGCTCGACTCCGACATCGCGGAGAACGACCCCGAGATGAGGGGCGTCACCGATCGCCTTTACGGCGGCGACCAGGACCACAGGATCAAGCAGGAAATTCTTGCTGGTATCGGAGGAGTTCGCGCGGTGCGGGCGTTTACTCATGCCCAGGGGTTGCCCGATCCCGACGTGTTTCACACAAACGAGGGTCACGCCGGTTTCCTCGGCGTCGAGCGGATCCGCGAGTTCATCTCCGGTGCGGGCCTGGATTTCGATACGGCCCTCGCCGCTGTGCGCGCCGGAACCGTGTTCACGACGCACACGCCGGTACCCGCCGGCATCGACAGATTCCCGGCCGACCTCGTCCGCCACTACTTCGGCGGCAACGGCGAGCACGACTCGACTCTGCTGCCGGGGATCTCGGTGGAGCGGATTGTCGCACTCGGCCGAGAAGCCGATCCGACGGTATTCAACATGGCGCACATGGGACTTCGGCTGGGCGAGCGAGCCAACGGCGTATCGAAGCTGCACGGCGAGGTCAGCCGCGACATGTTCGCCGCCCTCTGGCCCGGGTTCGATTCGGCCGAGGTGCCGATCGGCTCGATTACGAACGGTGTGCACGCGCCGACGTGGGCAGCACGCGAGTGGATGCAGAAGGCTCGCGAACTGGTCGGGCCGGACCTGGTCGAGGAAGCCCGCGGCTGGGAGCGCCTGCAGAATATCGACGCCGCCGACCTCTGGTCCACGCGAAACCTGCTGCGCGGCAAGCTGGTTGCAGAGGTCCGGCGACGGGTGCACGCGTCTTGGCTGGAACGAGGCGCGTCGGAAGCCGAATTGAGTTGGACGAAGACCGTTTTCGATCCCGACGTGCTGACAGTCGGATTCGCGCGACGCGTTCCTACTTACAAGCGGTTGACCCTGATGCTTCGCGATCCGGAGCGACTCCGCGCACTGCTGCTGAATCCGGATCGACCCGTGCAACTCGTCGTCGCGGGCAAGAGTCATCCCGCCGACGATGGCGGAAAGGGACTGATACAGCAGGTCGTTCGGTTCGCGGACGCCGAGGACGTCCGCCACCGGATCGTCTTCCTGCCGGACTACGACATGTCGATGGCACGGTTCCTCTACTGGGGATGCGATGTCTGGCTGAACAATCCGCTGCGTCCGTTGGAAGCCTGCGGCACCTCCGGAATGAAGTCCGCGCTCAACGGCGGGCTCAATCTCTCCATCCGCGACGGCTGGTGGGACGAGATGTACGACGGCGAAAATGGTTGGGCCATACCGACTGCCGACGGCGTCACGGACGAGACGCGGCGCGACGATCTCGAGGCAAGTGCGTTGTACGACTTGCTGGAGAAGTCGGTGTTACCGCGCTTCTACGATCGTGGCGCCGACGCGATTCCAGCGCGCTGGGTCGAGATGGTTCGGCACACTCTGCAGAGTCTGGGGCCCCAGGTGCTGGCCTCCCGGATGGTCCGCGACTATGCGGTCGAGTACTACACGCCTGCGGCCCAAGCATCGCGAAAGGCGTTGGCGGACGGCTTCTCCGGTGCTCGAGCGGTGGCGGACTTCAGAAGTCGCGTCGAGTCCGCGTGGCCGTCGGTGCGGGTGACGCAGGTCGACGCCGCCGGCCTGCCCGACACTCCGGTGATCGGCGCCAGCCTGTCACTGCGGGCGTACGTGCAGCTCGGCGGGTTGTCGCCGAAGGACGTGACCGTCCAAGCAGTCCTGGGTCGGGTGTCCGCCTCCGACGACCTGTCGGAGGTATCGACCGTGGCGATGCAGCACGTGGGTTCCGAACCTACGGGCGAGGTGTTCGCAACGGAAACGCCCGTACCACTTTCGGGGGCGGTTGGTTACACGGTCCGCGTGTTGCCCCGGCATGAGCTGCTCGCAAGCGACGCAGAGTTGGGATTGGTTGCAGCGCCTAATCTTTGAGTCACACTGTCGCGTGTTCCCAGAGATACTCCATTCGCGTCAGGACGAGCGATCGGACGTCCGGCGTTGCCTTTGACGGCGCACCGGAGTCGAAGGGCGGCTGCGGATCGTATTCGATACCGAGCTGAATCGCCTGCGCCACAAGGTCTCCGTACATGGCAGCGACCAGGGACAACGCCATGTCGATGCCCGAAGACACCCCGGCGGCCGTGATGATCTTGCCCTGCGTGACCACTCTCTGCTCGGTGGAACATGCGCCGTAGGTACGAAGTTCGTCGTAGGACGCCCAATGTGTTGTCGCGCCGAGCCCGTCGAGCAAACCGGCGGCGCCCAGCAACAACGATCCCGTGCAGACCGACGTCGTGTAGGTAGTCGACGGATGGACCGCGCGGATCCAATCGACGATCGGATCGCCGCCGCGGGCCAGTTTGCGTGCATTCGGCGCACCGGGCACGACGATGACGTCGGGCGTCCGGACCTCGTCGAAAGTATGCTCGACCGCGAAGTGGATGAGATTGTGCTCGTCCGGAACAGTCCCTCGGCGAGCAGCGCAGAACACGACTTCCGCGCCAGGCACGTTCACCAGCACCTGGTAGGGGCCGATTGCGTCGAGCGGCGTGAAGCCTGGGTAGAGAGCGATGGCGGCTTGCATCGGGATTCCTTTCGGTAGGTCACGACGCTTTGGTAGCGAAGTGCTGGCGGTATCGGTCCGGGGTTGTTGCGAGCCGACGGGACATGGCTCGATGTAGCGTCTCGGCGTGTTTGAAGCCGACCGACTTCGCGATGGCGGCAATTGTCAGCTCGGTCGTTTCTAGTAGTCGACGCGCCGCCTCGACTCGAAGGCTCTCGACGTAATACGCCGGAGTTTCGCCTGTTTCGGCGCGGAAGACACGGGCAAAGTTGCGTTCGCTCATTCCGGCCCGCTGAGCAAGCGCAACAACGTTCAGGTCGGCATCCAGGTTGTCCGGAATCCACTGCTGGACAGCACGAACGGCAGGGGTCCGTGCAGGATGGCTGCGCAGCTGCGCACTGAACTGCGATTGCCCGCCGGGCCTGCGCGCGAAGACTACGAGCCAGCGCGCAATCGCGTGCGCGAGTTCGATCGTGAAGTCGTCCTCGACGAACGCGAGCGCAAGGTCGATCCCGGCTGTCACGCCGGCGGAGGTCCAGCGATTTCGGTCGCGCACATAGATCTGATCGGGCTCGACGGCGACCTCCGGATAGCGATCCGCGAGCTGGTCGCACCAGCTCCAGTGCGTCGTCGCGCGATAGCCGTCGAGCAACCCCGCCGCCGCGAGAACTTCCGCGCCGCTGCACACCGACGCAATTCGGCGCGCCCGACTGGCAAGCGCTCGAACACCGACGACCATGCGCTGGTCGGCAGCCGCCGCGAAGGCGCCGAATCCACCGACGACGACAAGTGTGTCGATTTCCGAGTTGTCCCGGGCAATTGCCGCGAGGGAACCGTCGACGCCGATGTCGATTCCGCCGAGTGCGCGGATCCGCCGACCGGTCGCCGAGGCGATGACTTTCCGGTAGGTAATTTTGCCGCGGAGGTTGTCGACACTGGTCAGGACGTCGACAGGACCGGCGAAGTCGAGGAGTTGTATGTCGTCGTAGACGACGAAAACGACGGTTCGAATGCGATCCATGGATCGATCATCCGGCGTCGGGCGTGTGGCTGCAATGACGACTATATGACGTTTTCAGCCATGACGGACGACGAGCATCTCGGAGACTCCGCGCTGGAACTCGAAACTGACGGTGCGGAGTTGTGTCGTGGCGCCCGCAGCCGCAAGTGCCCGGCGAACGTGGTCGACGAGGTCGGGCTGCGGAGCGCCGGCTTGATCTGCCAACGGGAACACGCGAACCTCGCCGCGCGTCACGCGGAGCAATTCCGCGATCGCGGACGTGTGGAACGCGAAATCGAGCCGATCTGCGTAGGTGAACAAGAGGTGCGAGCTGAGCACGATATCGAATTCCCCCGCTTCGAAGGGCAGCGACGGCAACTGTCCCGCCACGTAACGCTCCGGATGGCCAACCAAATCGTGCGCGAACTGGTGAGCCGCCGCACGGCGCATGGCGCTGTGACCGTCCGGACTACCGTAGAAGTCCCACACGTAGCGGCTCGATGTCGCTGTCGTCCATGCTGTTCCACGCTCTGTCTCTGCGAGGATGTGACGTGTCAGTTCGGTGGCGGGGGTTGTGTAGACCGGATCGACAGCCGTCACGCGGGCGCCGCGCCGAGTGGCCTCCGCAGTGAAACTCGAAGCGCCACCGGGACAGTCGAGAATGGTCCCGGTGAGTTCGTCGTCGAGGGCGAACATTGCCTGGTACTCGGCGAACGATCGTGCGGTGACGAGATATTCGCCGACACTCGTGGATTCTTGTCCGTAACTCACGGTCTAAGTCTGGACCAGCGGGCTGGGCGAAGCCGCGAAAGGAGGGTTCCTCTGCCACCGATCAACGCAGCGATCAATGTGCCTGTCGGTATGAAGGTTCCGATCGGTACGAGGCACCACGACGTCGCGTAAGTGAGGCCGAAGAACCACACGGCTGCCCCCAAAGTCGGTAAGCGAGCTCAGCCTGCGGACGCAAGCCTCTTGAGCGCGTTGCGTACCACTGCGGGATCCGATGTTTCCCAATACGGAGGCAAAGACGCCCGCAGGTATCCGCCGTACCGGGCGGTCGCGAGGCGTGAGTCGAGAATGGCGACGACGCCGCGATCGTCGACGCTGCGGAGCAGTCGGCCGGTGCCCTGCGCCAGTAGCAATGCGGCGTGGTTGGCCGCGACAGCCATGAAGCCGTTTCCACCGCGTGACTCGATAGCTCGTTGTCTCGCTACGAGCAGAGGATCGTCGGGACGGGGGAAGGGAATTCGATCCAGGATCACCAGGCTCAACGACCGGCCGGGCACATCGACGCCCTGCCACAACGACAGCGTGCCGAACAGTGACGTCGCCTCGTCCTCGGCGAACTTGGTGACCAAGGCGCCAGTCGAATCGTCGCCCTGGCAGAGCACTGGCGTATCCAAGCGCTCGCGGAGCGCTTCCGAAGCTGCCTTTGCGGCGCGCATCGACGAGAAGAGGCCGAGGGTGCGCCCACCGGCGGCGGTGATCAGCTGCTCGATTTCGTCGAGATACGACGGGACCAGACCGTCGCGCCCAGGCGCCGGAAGGTGTTTGGCGACGTACAGAATTCCCGACCGTGCATGGTCGAAGGGCGAACCGACGTCGAGTGAACTCCACCTGATCTTGGTCTCGTCGGTGGGTGGTTCGGCTCCCGAGGCCATCGCCGTATCGCTTCGCGCAGCGGATTGCGGCGGCAGGCCCCAGTTGATCGCCAGCCCGTCGAACGAGCCGCCCACCTGCAGCGTCGCCGACGTGAGGACCACTGTGGACTCGGCGAACAACCGCGCCCGCAACAGGCCGCCGACCGACAGCGGGGCCATGCGCAACACTCGCTTCGCGCTGCCCTTCTGGTCTTCGACGGCGAGCCACACGACGTCCCGGCGCTTGGACGGATCCGGTTCGTCGAATGCGGTCAGCGCGCGCACGGCATTGTCGTGGACTTCGTCGATCGCTGCCAGCGCCGCATTTCGCGCGGCGGCAGCGTCGGGATCGCTCGCCGCCATCCCGGGCCGCGACGGAGCGAGGGCAGTGCGGACATTCCACGCCGAGTCACGGACGAGCGCGAGAGCCGCTGCCGCGCCGTTCGGCATGACGTCCCACCGGCTCGCGTTCAGTTCCTCGAGCACCCCGCCCCATGCCTCGGCGGCGCCGTCGAGCCGGTCGACGTCCTGCTCCTCGATCAACTTCGTGCAGCGGCGGGCGGCGATGCTGATCGCCGCCTCGCTGAGCTCGGCGGTCGCGACCGACGTGACGCGGTCGACGAGCTCGTGCGCCTCGTCGATAACCACGACGTCGTGCTCGGGCAGCACCTGGATGCCGGTGATGGCGTCGATCGCCAACAGCGCGTGGTTCGTCACGACGACGTCGGCCTGCGCGGACTTCATGCGAGCCTTCTCGGCGAAGCAGTCCTCACCGGACGGGCACCTCGACTTGCCGAGGCACTCACGCGACGTCACGCTCACCTGCCGCCACGAGCGGTCCGTCACGCCGGGAACGACCTCGTCGCGATCGCCGGTTTCCGTGTCGGAGGCCCACTTGTTGAGGCGCTGCACTTCGCGTCCCATTCGGGACACGGCGAAGGCATCGAAGAGCTGATCGTCCGGCGGTTCCTGCACCGAACTATTGATCTTGTTCAGGCACAAATAATTGTTGCGGCCCTTGAGGATTGCAAACTCTGTTTTGCGGCCGAGCGAAGGCTCGAGCGCCGCGGACAGGCGGGGCAGATCGCGTTCGACGAGCTGCCTCTGCAGTGCGATGGTCGCGGTCGAGACGACGACCGTACGTCCGGACTGGACCGCATGCCGGATGCTGGGTACCAGATACGCGAGGGACTTTCCAGTGCCCGTGCCCGCTTGCACAGCGAGGTGTTCGCTCGTGTCGATTGCATTCGCCACGGCCGAGGCCATCGTGAGCTGGTTCGCCCGTTCCGCACCACCGAGCGACTGCACCGCAACGGCGAGCAGTTCGGGGACTGATGGAAGTTCGGACACCGCTGCAGGTTAGCCCCACCGTCTGTCAAAGGCATCCGGCCGCACCGGGTAGCCGCCGAAATGCAACGGCGGACAGAACTTGTCGGTGCCTCGTGCAAATGTTCTGCGCACGGCCCGGCAGGCAGAAAGCGGGCCCGAATCGAAAGGCGCTGAGTTGCGATGGCTGCAAGGATTCTGGCATTCGTTCCGCGGGGTGGCTTCACGGTCCGGTTCGCGAACGGTGCACGGTGGGAGTTGCGCAACAGCACTGCCTACGGCGACAGCGTGGTCCTCAACGTCTGGCCCAAAGCGCAGGTACAAGACGCTCTGGAACATTGCTACCGCCTCAACGGCTTCGATTCACGCGCGGTGGACGACGATGTTCGGGCCTTCGGCGGCGTCAGCCCCCGAGAACCTCGCCCGACAGGCCGACGCCGGCAGAGTGCATCTGTTCGAGGGCCACGGCAGTGGTTGCCGGCGACACACCTGCAGTGAGGTCCAGCAGTACTCGCGTGTCGAAGCCCGAGGCCGCGGCGTCCACGGCAGTCGCGCGAACGCAGTGGTCGGTCGCGATTCCGACGATGTCGACGGAGTCGATCTGGCGGGCACGCAACCACGCAACCAACGAGTCGCCGCTGGTAGATGTTCCCTCGAAGCCGGAGTAGGCCGCCGAGTACGCGCCCTTGGAGAAGACTTCCTCGATACGAGACGTATCGAAGTTCGGGTGGAAGTCTGCTCCCGGTGTGCCGACCTTGCAGTGCACAGGCCAGGTATCGACGAAATTGGGATCCTCCGAAAAATGGGCTCCGGGATCGACGTGGTAGTCCCTGGTTGCGACGATCGCCGCGTAGTCGACATCGCCGGCAAGTCGCTCCGTGATCGCTTTCGCGACGGCGGTGCCTCCTGCGACAGCCAGCGAGCCGCCTTCGCAGAAATCGTTCTGGACATCGACGATGATCAGCGCAGTCGCCATCGTTATCTCCTAATCGACGAACGTGGTCGGGATCGCAGCGTCGCCGCGCGAAAGTTTGAGCCCTTCCCAGGGCAAGCTGACGAGTCCCTGCCGTACCAGTTCACGGCTGTCGGTCAAGCTCGGCAAGTCGGGCAGAACCTCGCCCTCGTTCACCAGCGGAATTTGCAGCTCGCGAACGTCGTATTCGCCCGTGTCCGGCCGTTGCCGGCCGTCGCGGTAGATGACCTCCTCGACGACCGTGCCGGACGAGCGAAGCAGTCGAATCGCACGCTTGGTTCCGCCCCGCGACTCCTTGTGGGTGCTGCGCTTTGCAACCGGCAGCCCGTCGACCTCCACCAACTTGTAAACCATGCCGGCGGTCGGAGCGCCGGAACCGGTCACGAGCGAGGTACCGACGCCGTACGCATCGACGGGCTCGCCGCGCAACGCCGCGATGGCGTACTCGTCGAGGTCGCCCGAGAACACGATCTTCGTTCGAGTTGCGCCGAGTTCGTCGAGCTGCTTTCTGACCTGCCGAGCAAGCACGCCGAGATCGCCGGAATCGATACGTACGCCGCCCAATTCGGTGCCCGCGACCCCGATCGCGGTCCGCACTCCCTCGGTGATGTCGAAGGTGTCCACGAGCAGTGTGGTCCCGACGCCGAGCACATCGATCTGGCTCCGGAACGCCGCGGCCTCGTTCGGTCCGTCCTGGTCGCCGTGGAGAAGTACGAACGCGTGTGCGCTCGTACCTGTCCCGGGGATCCCGTATTCGCGCACAGCCTCGAGATTCGAGGTCGCAGAGAATCCGGCGAGGTACGCGGCACGCGAACTTGCCGGCGCCGCGGCTTCGTGGGTCCGACGAGAGCCCATCTCGATGATCGTGCGGCCGTCGGCCGCGCTGACCATGCGCGCGGCAGCAGACGCGATCGCGCAGTCGTGGTTGAAGATCGACAACGCGATTGTTTCGAGCAGCACACATTCGGCAAACGTGCCCTGAACGGTCAGGACGGGCGAATTGGGGAAGTACAGCTCGCCTTCCCGATACCCCCGAATATCGCCCGAGAATCGATAGTTGCGCAACCAGTCGAGGGTGCGGTCGTCGAGAAATCGGCCGACAACCGCGAGCTCGGGTTCCCCGAATCGGAACCGCGCGAGGGCGTCGAGGAGGCGTGCCGTTCCCGCCACGACACCGAACCGGCGGCCGTCGGGAAGCCGCCGAGCGAAGACCTCGAACGTGCACCGGCGCTGTGCCGACCCGTCCGCGAGTGCAGCGGCGAGCATCGTCAGCTCGTACTGGTCAGTGAGCAGGGCAGTGCTAGCTCCGGAATCCTTTACCACGGGACCACTTTACGAGTAGATCGTGTACTGCTGGTGTCGTTCGCCCGCCCCGACGTACCCTTGAAACATGGTTCTGTGCATGACACCAACCCCGATAGCGACGCTCTCGGCGGCACCACAGGCCACTCCGGAGACGGCCGAGGTCGAAGAGGTCATCGAGTCCGAGGACCGTCCCTGGGTCACGGTTGTGTGGGACGACCCGGTCAACCTGATGCACTACGTCACCTATATCTTTCAGAAGCTGTTCGGCTACAGCAAAGCCAAAGCAACCGAACTGATGCTGAAGGTGCACCAGGATGGCAAGGCAGTCGTTTCGTCGGGCTCGCGCGACAAGATGGAGCACGACGTGCAACGGCTGCATGCGGCCGGACTGTGGGCCACGATGCAACGCGACAGCTAGTCGAGAGTAAGGATCAACAGGTACCCAACGTGCGGACGTGGAGCCGAAAGAACTCGCTGGGCGGTCTCAAGCTGCGGTCGGAAATGGATGCGCGGGAGGCTGCTGTACTCCGCTCGCTCGTCGGATCGGTGCTGGGGCTGCTGAAAGAGCGCGCAGATTCCGCGCCCGACGACGATCTGGCGGCGCTGACCGGTCTTCGTGTCGGAAACAACACGCCCCCGGACGACGCTGCATTGGCGCGCCTGCTGCCCGACTTCCACAAAACCGAACCCGAGACCGAGAATGCCGATCGCGCCGACGTCAACGGCGCGCTACGGAGCTTGCACGAGCCGGAGATCATCGACGCCAAGTTGGCAGCCGGCTCGGTCATTCTTCGAACCCTGCCCGAGAGCGGTGGTCGAATCGTGCTCACGCAGGAGCAGGCCGACGCGTGGCTGGCTGGGCTGAACGACGTCCGGCTGGCATTGGGGACGACCCTTGGAATCGACGCCGACACCCCCGACCACCTCGAACCGGACGACCCGCGTGGTCCGCATCTGGATGTCTATCACTGGCTGACATGGATGCAGGATTCGCTGATTCAGGCACTGTCGCCCTAGCGGTCCACGTCGAATCCGCGGCCGTATCGACCGCGATGATCAGAGATCCACAGCCGCATCGTCGAGAATTGAATCGTGTTCTGCCGCAACATATCGAGAGGATCCGCATGAAGCCGGGTCGGCAAAATTCGCTCACCGATGTAGCGGGAGTGCTCGTCGGACATGATCATGTACTCGACGACGATGCGACTCTCGGATCAGGGGCGGCGTCGGGGTGCACCGTCATTCGAGTTCCCGGTGGAGCGACGGCTTCCGTCGATGTGCGAGGTGGGGGACCGGCGACGCGGGAAACCGATCTGCTCGACCCGAGCAACTCGGTCCAGCAGATTCACGCGGTCCTCCTGACCGCGGGCAGCGCGTACGGACTCGCCGCGGCAGACGGTGTGATGCGCTGGCTCGAGGAGCATGGCGAAGGCATTCCGATGGATGAACTCGGGCACGTCGTTCCGATCGTCCCGGCCGCGGGGATATTCGACCTGCCGGTCGGCGACTGGGCGACCCGCCCGACCGCCGAGTTCGGCTACCGGGCTGCGCAGTCGGCAGGCACTGCGTTCGCGGTGGGGTCGGTCGGCGCCGGGGTCGGCGCGCGCGCCGGTCAACTCAAGGGCGGAGTCGGTACCGCAAGCGTCGTCCTAGAGGGCACTGTTGCGCCTGGTGTGACGGTCGGCGCGATCGTCGTGGCGAATCCGGTCGGTTCGATATTCGATCCGCGGACCGGTCTGCCGTGGGGTGTCGCCGGCGACGGTCCGGAATTTTGGGGTCTGCGGCCGGCCTCGCGGGAGCAACTGGAGGCGGCGAACGCGCTGGGACCGAAACAGACAACGCTCAATACGACGATCGGGCTCGTTGCCACCGACGCCGCGCTCAGTGCGTCAGCCTGTAAACGAATGGGCATTGCAGCGCACGACGGGCTGGCCCGCGCCATTCGGCCCGCACATTCGCCACTCGACGGCGACACGATGTTTGCCCTGGCCACGGGCAAATTCGAGCTCCCCGAACCGGCTGTGCCGCTGCCTGCCGCATTCGCCTCGGAGTTGCCGATCACCGATGTCGTCTGTGAGGCGGTTGCGGTCTGTGTGGAGCGCGCGATCGTCGGCGCAATCCTTGCCGCTGGTTCGGTCGCGGGAATACCCGCTTATCGTGAGCTGTTGTCGTCGGCGTTCCTACCGAAAGGGTGAGCAGTTGCTGGTGATCAGAGCAGACCTCGTCGATGCGATGGTTGCGCATGCCCGTGCCGACCATCCGGACGAGGCGTGCGGCATCATCGCCGGGCCTGAGGGGTCGGATCGGCCGGAGCGGTTCGTCGCCATGATGAACGCCGAACGCTCGCCGACCTTCTATCGATTCGACTCGGGCGAGCAGCTCAAATTGTGGCGGCAAATGGACGATGCCGACGAGGCGCCGATAGTGGTCTATCACTCACACACCGCGACCGAGGCGTACCCGAGCCGAACAGACATTTCGTATGCATCGGAGCCGGACGCGCACTACGTGCTCGTCTCGACCCGCGACCCGCAAGCCCATGAATTGCGTAGCTATCGGATTGTCGACGGCGTCGTCACCGAGGAGCCGATCGAGATCGTCGCGAGCTATTCCGTCACCAAGTAATTCTCTGATTGGAGTTCAATGTCCGTCACCGTGTCCGTCCCGACGATTCTTCGACCGCACACCAATGGTGAAAAGCGTGTGCAGGCAACAGGTTCCACGCTGAGTGCGGTCATCGACGATCTCGATTCGAATTTCGCCGGGCTCAAGGGCCGCCTGATCGCTGACGGGAAGCTGCACCGGTTCGTCAACGTGTATGTCAACGACGAAGACGTTCGCTTCTCCGGTGGGCTCGAGACGGAGATCGGCGACGGTGACACCGTAACGATCCTGCCCGCCGTCGCTGGAGGCTGAGGCGTGGCGCGTTACGACTCGCTGATCGCAACCCTCGGCAACACCCCGCTCGTCGGTTTGCATCGGCTGTCGCCGGCATGGGATGCCGAGAACCCGGTGCGACTGTGGGCGAAGCTCGAGGACCGCAACCCGACCGGTTCGATCAAAGACCGGCCGGCGCTGCGCATGATCGAACAAGCCGAGGCGGACGGGCTGCTGAAACGCGGTGCCACGATTCTCGAACCGACCAGCGGAAACACCGGGATCTCGCTGGCGATGGCCGCGAAGCTCAAGGGCTACAAGCTGATCTGCGTGATGCCGGAGAACACGTCGGTCGAGCGCCGTCAGCTGCTGACCATGTTCGGGGCCGAGATCGTGAACTCGCCGGCCGCCGGCGGCTCGAACCAGGCCGTCGCGATGGCCAAGGAAATCGCGGCCGAGAATCCCGACTGGGTCATGCTGTACCAGTACGGAAACGCAGCGAACGCGTTGGCGCATTACGAAGGGACCGGGCCTGAGCTGCTCGCCGATCTGCCCGAGATCACGCACTTCGTCGCGGGCCTCGGAACGACCGGAACGTTGATGGGTGCGGGTCGGTACCTGCGGGAGAACGTTCCCGGGATCGAGATCGTGGCCGCCGAACCCCGCTACGGCGAGCTGGTGTACGGGCTGCGCAATATAGACGAGGGATTCATTCCCGAGCTTTACGACGAGTCCGTCCTGACATCGCGGTTTTCCGTCGGCCCGCTGGATGCGGTTCGCCGGACGCGCGAACTCGTCGCCGAAGAAGGCATCTTCGCAGGTATCTCGACCGGAGCGATTCTGCACGCGGCGCTGGGCGTCGCGCGCAAAGCAGTACGTGCCGGGACCAGGGCAGACATTGCGTTCGTGGTGGCCGACGGGGGCTGGAAGTATCTCTCGACCGGCGCGTACGAAGGTACGCTGGAAGAAGCGGAAGACCGGCTGGAAGGCCAGCTGTGGGCCTGACGCGACGACTCTGACCACCTGAACGAAGGGGCGACATGACGGGAAGCATGGGACCCTCGTTCGACCCGGCCCGAATCGAGGCACTGCGAGCGTCTCTGGCGGAGCCGACGCGCTCGCCGACACCGCCCGTGAAGCCTTCGGGTCGGCCGGTCTGGCAGCAGGCCGGACTGGTGATCATCCTCTTCACCGCGATGTTGTACGCGATCGAGATTATCGACGTGGTGACCAACAACAGTCTCGACGATGAAGGAATCAGGCCGCGATCAGCTGACGGACTGTGGGGCATTCTCTGGGCGCCGCTGCTGCATTACGGGTGGGGCCATTTGATAGCCAACACGCTGCCGCTGCTCGTGCTCGGCTTCCTCGCGCTCATCGCCGGCATCGCCCGCGGCATTGCAGCGACAGGAATTGTGTGGCTCGTTGGTGGCGTGGGGACCTGGCTCACCGGAGCGGCGGGGAGCGTGCACCTCGGAGCGTCGGTGCTTGTATTCGGTTGGCTGACCTACATCCTGACGCGTGGCATCTTCACCCGGAGTACGTTGCAGATCCTCCTGGGCGTGGTCGTGCTACTCGTATATGGCGGATTGCTGTGGGGCGTGCTCCCCGGCGCGGCGGGAATTTCGTGGCAAGGCCACCTCTTCGGAGCGGTTGGCGGCGTGATAGCTGCGTGGGTGCTCTCGTCGGACGAGCGCGACGCCCGCCGCCAGCGGGCCGTCGCTGCATAGGCCGCCGGCGATTTTTCCTGCGATGTGGCCACCGTTTGGTCACAGAAACGCCGCTTTTGTGAGGTCTGTGGCCCGAATCTTCGGGAAGCTTTTTGGCGGCGCGCGGATCGTGGCAGCATGACCCTATGCGTCTTACCGTCCTCGGTTGTTCGGGCAGTGTGTCCGGCCCGGATTCCCCTGCGTCGGGATATCTGATCACCTCGCCCGGCATGACTCCGGTTGTGCTGGAGTTCGGCCCGGGAGTACTCGGCGCTTTGCAGCGCTACGCCGACCCCGGCGAAGTATCGGTCTTCTTGACGCACCTGCACGCGGACCATTGCCTGGATCTTCCCGGTCTCCTGGTGTGGCGGCGCTACCACCCGAACCCGCCGACCGGTCGGGCGATCGTTCGTGGACCGACCGACACGTCGCTGCGGATCGGCAACGCGTCAGCGGAGGTCGGCGGAGAGACCGACGACTGGTCCGATGTGATCGAAATGCAGCGCTGGATCGAGGGCGAGGTTGTCGATTTCGGTGGCGGCAACACCGTGGCGGCGTTCCGGATGAATCATCCGCCGGAGTCGTACGGTTTGCGGTTCGTGACCGACAGCGGCAAAGTCGTCGCGTACACGGGCGATACTGCCGTGTGCACGATGGTCGACGACCTGGCCAAGGGTGCCGACATTCTGCTTGCCGAGGCGTCGTGGACGCACGACCCTGCCAATCGTCCGCCCGGAATTCATCTCTCCGGGACCGAAGCGGGGCAGCTGGCCGCAAACGCGGGTGTAGGGGAGTTGCTGCTGACGCACATCCCGCCGTGGACTTCGCGTGAAGACGTGATCGCCGAAGCGAAGGCAGAATTCTCTGGTCCGGTCCACGCGGTGTCGCCGGGTGAGGTCTTCGAATTCTGACGGGCTAGGCTCGTGGAGTGTCGAGACGAGCCGATGGCAGGGCGGACGACGAACTCCGCGAAGTGAAGATCACCCGAGGATTTACCACGCACCCGGCGGGCTCTGTGCTCGTCGAGTTCGGCAACACCCGCGTGATGTGCACTGCGAGCGTGACGCAGGACGTTCCGCGGTGGCGCAAGGGATCTGGACTCGGCTGGCTCACAGCTGAGTACGCGATGCTGCCTGCCGCGACGCACACTCGAGGCGATCGCGAATCGGTGAAGGGCCGCATCGGCGGGCGCACGCAGGAGATCAGCAGGTTGATCGGCAGATCTCTGCGATCGTGTATCGACCTCGCCGCGATCGGCGAGAACACCATCGCCATCGACTGCGACGTCCTCCAGGCAGACGGCGGCACCCGGACCTCCGCGATAACCGGCGCCTACGTCGCACTCGTCGACGCGGTCACGTACCTGCGGGCGGCGAACAGACTCAATGACCCACAACCGATTTCGTGCGTGATCGCCGCGGTGAGCGTCGGCGTCGTCGATGGACGGGTCCGTCTCGACCTCCCGTACGAAGAGGATTCCCGGGCGGAGGTCGATATGAACGTCGTCGCGACCGATACCGGCACGCTCGTCGAAATTCAAGGCACCGGCGAAGGTGCGACTTTCCCACGCTCGACGCTCGACAAGCTCCTGGATTCGGCCCTGCTCGGCTGCGAGAAGCTGTTCGAAGTCCAGAAAGCCGCACTCGCACTTCCATATCCGGGCGAACTCCCCGAGCCGGCCGAAGCACCCAAGAAGAAGTTCGGTGCCTAAGACCCTCCTGGTCGCGAGCCGAAATGCCAAGAAGCTCCGCGAATTACGGCGCGTACTCGACGAAAGCGGAGTGGCGGAACTCGAACTCGTCGGTCTGGACGAAGTTGCGCCCTTCCCCGAAACGCCCGAGACCGGTGCGACGTTCGAGGAAAACGCGCTGGTGAAGGCGCGAGATGGCGCGCTGGCAACCGGAATGGCCTGTGTTGCAGACGATTCCGGCCTGGAAGTCGATGCCTTGAACGGAATGCCGGGTGTTCTGTCTGCGCGCTGGGCGGGTGCGCACGGCGACGACCTCGCCAACACAACGCTGCTGCTCGGTCAGCTCGGCGACGTGCCAGACGATCGGCGCGGAGCGCGGTTCGTGTCGGCCTGCGCGTTGGCGCTGCCGGACGGCTCGGCATCGGTGGTTCGCGGCGAGTGGCCGGGCGTGATTGCGCGGGAACCCCGCGGTGCCGGTGGATTCGGCTACGACCCGGTTTTCGTGCCCGAAGGCGAAACCAGATCCTCCGCTGAACTCAGCCCCCAAGAAAAGGACGCTGCCTCCCACCGCGGTCGGGCGTTGCGATTACTCCTACCGGCCCTGATCGACCTCACACGCGACTAACGCCGGAGCGTGCAATCCCGATAAGACGGTCAGGCGAGTACCTCCGACCGAACTGGATCATCCGATGGTGCAAGTAGTTCCGACCGATCCGATCACCTGGCTGCTGTCGCGCATCTGCGCCATCATTCCGGGCATGATGTGCATCATGTGAGCCGGATCAGACGGCGAAATCGCGCTTGACCTGCGTCGAATTGCGGTGTTCGACGAAGAACGACAGCAGCGGGACAGTGCCGGCCAGCAGCGTGCCGATCGTGGGCAACGCGCGCCAGCGAACCTTGACAGCAAGATCGATCGTCACCAGCAGGTAGGCGAAGTACACCCAGCCGTGAACGACGCCAACCCAGCCGAAAGAATCGATATCGAACCCGTACTTGGCGATCACCTCAGCTGTGAGCACGAGGAGCCACAAGCCCGTCGTCCACGCGAGCACGCGGTATCGCAGTAGGGCTCCCGCGATCTTTTTGTTCGCGGGCGACACTTCAGCTGGAGTGGTCTCGTCCTGGCTGGTCGTCACGTGCTCGTCCCTTTCGTATCCCGAGCTGCGAGCTCGGCGAGGTAGCGGTTGTACTCGGTTGTTGCGGTGTCCAGGTCGTCGGACGGGTGTGCGATGGGTCGTTCGGGGAGCAGGCCGCTCGGAATTTCGCGTTGCAGACGCGGTTGCGAATTCTTCTCGGGCTCGTGGGCCTCGGCCTCGAGTTGAACGAAACGGCGGTACGCGTACAGCACGAACGCCGCGAACAACGGCCATTGCAGCGCGTACCCGAGATTTTGGCCGGTTCCGCCGACCGCTTCGAAGCGAGTCCACTGCCACCAGCCGAGCGCAAGGCAGCCGGCGGCAGCGACAATAACCAGCAGTATCAATGCTGGATTACGTCGTCGGCGTGCTGATGTCACGCCTACGACGGTACCGGTGCGCGAGGGGGGACTTGAACCCCCACGTCCGTTGGACACCACATCCTAAGTGTGGCGCGTCTGCCATTCCGCCACTCGCGCGCGAGGAACAGACTACGCTATGCCGCTCTGATCGCCCCCGGCATTCGCTTCCGGTGTCTTATCGCCCCAACGGTTTCGCCCTGCGTAACTTGCCGTCTGACTGTGGCAGTTGGGGCAAAGGAAGCGGACGTTGGTCAGACGGCAATCGCTGAAGTTGCCGTTCCTGTGATCGACATGAAGGGTGAGGCGTCTCCCCGCCCAGTTCGGTCCAAGACCACATTCCGCACAGGCGTACGGGACACCCGCTTCGATCAGAGCGCGCCGCAGCTGTTGAGGCTTTGCGCGTGGGCTACCCACAGGCCGAAGGATCAGAATTTGCTCCCACGAGAGCCGGTTGTTCGCGGTCGTTCCTCTGTTGTGCGTTTGGCCCGAGAAGTGCGAAGTATCGATTCCGGCTTTCCGAATGCGCCGGCTGAGGTGTGCGTGTGACCCACCAGTTGCACGAACGCCTAGAAAACGTAAGACGCCTGCCACGCTGACCGAGTTGTCGACAGCTTCCTGGAGTCGTTCGACGGTGTATCTCACCGCTTCATGCGCAAACTGTGTTTCCACTGTCTCGCTACAACCACAATTCCCTCCCAAACGCGTGTGAACGCGACTACACCTCCGAATGACAATCGTCGGAGGAACCCCAACCCAAGATTAAAGCTTTGCCGGTCGGGCGCCGGGGCACTCCAAGGGTTTGGCGCGGCTGAACCAGTTTCCGGCGAAGCCGTTGGGGGTATTCGACTTTCAAGACGAGGAGGTCGGGTCGGATGCCTGTTTGGGGATGGATCGTGATCGCGGTTGTAGTGGTGCTCGCAGCACTGGCGATTGTCGCCGGGGGCTCGGTGAGCCGCCGGAAGCGAACCGAACGGCTCCGAGAGCGTTTCGGTCCCGAATACGAACGGACCGTGGACGAGGTCGGTGAACAGAAGGCCGCCGAGAACGAGTTGGCGACGCGCGAACGAAATCGGCAGAAGCTCGAGATCGTCGCGCTCGACCCCGATGCTCGGGACAGGTACTCACACGAATGGCGCGCAGTGCAGACCGCCTTCGTCGATAACCCCGCCGCGGCGGTCGTCGATGCCGACCGTCTGGTCAACGACGTGATGCGAGAGCGCGGCTACCCGGTCGACGACTTCGACAAGCGGGCGGCCGACATCTCTGTCGATCACCCGCAGATCGTCGAGAACTACCGGTCTGCGCACGACATCTTCCTGTTGCAAGAAGCCGGCGAGGTCGGCACCGAACACCAGCGCACGGCATTCGTGCATTACCGCGCGCTTTTCGAGCGATTGCTCGAGACGGATCAGGGCACGGAATCGCCAAAGGAGGCGCGCACATGACAACCCCGAATCGCGACCCACGAATCGACCCGACCGATCGAACGGAAGCGCCGACCGAGTCGCGCGGCTACGACGGCGGAGCCGTCCCCAACCCGGAGAATCCTGGCTACGAAGAACGGTCGGGGGTGTCGCCTGCCGGCGGCGGGTACACGGGACAGCCGGAGGGCGGCGGGTACACAGGACAGGCAGAAGGCGGCGGGTACACAGGACAGCCAGAAGGCGGCGGGTACACAGGACAGCCAGAAGGCGGCGGGTACACGGGACAGCCGGAGGGCGGCGGGTTCGCAGGGCAGCCAGAGGGCGGCGGTTACAGACAACAGCCCGCTGCTTTCCCCGAGTCGGCTGAACGTGTCGTGCCGCCGACGGAAGGACCCGGCCAGGCTGCTGAGCCCCAGATATCGCCGGAATCCGGCGGTTTCGGCGATCATGTGGCGCCCTCTGCCGAGAATGGCGGCCACCAGGAGCGGCTGGATTCACCAATCGAGACCAGTAGCCGGACCGACATCGCCGACCCCACGCATGCGGTTGGCAGTGAGGCCGAAAGTGGCAGTGTCAAAACACTTTTCGCCGAGAACGAGCTCTCGGGACTTCGCTCGCGCTGGGGTGATGTTCAGGCGGGCTTCGTCGATGATCCCCGGGAATGCATCCAGAGGGCCGACGGCTTGGTTTCCGACGTAGTGCAACAGCTCACGACTGGCATCGCAGACGCACGTTCACGACTCGAGTCGCAGTGGTCGCGCGGTGAGCAGGCTTCCACCGAGGACCTTCGCGTTGCGTTGATGCGCTATCGCGAATTCTTCGAGCGCCTACTCGCGGTGTAACCGGCGCCGTACTGTTCAGAAATTGCCTCGACCGGGCTCCCGCGGCGGCGACAGCAATGAAGTCCCGCCCGGGTAGCCCCCTCGGCACGACTCGGTGAAGTGGCGTCGCCGAGCGTGCGAGACCGTCTCCGAGAGGGGCGGCAGTGCGCAAAAACGGCTGTGACCACGGACACTTCTGTGAGGGCCGCGAAACCGACCGGTGAGTCTACCGAGTAGTAGGCACGGAGTCGAAGATAACGAATCGATAACGATCAACCTGAGGGTGCCTCAGGTTTTGATCAATCGTCCACGGGTACGGGCCTGCGAAGATTCGCCTACGTATGGGTAAGTTACTGGTTCGTTCGTACCACTTTTTGTGTATCAGTATGGTCGCTCGGCGGCCAAACGTGAGGCTTTCCTCATGATTTTGTGACACCCTTGAGGAGTCCCAAAAGAGGAATGCGCGGCAGGGAAGCTGCGCCTGGGCGTGGTCGATGGCGACCCCCCGAATCGAATACCTCGCATCGATGATGCCAAGGAGAGGAACAGTCGCGTGACGGTTAATGAGAGTGCTGCCCCCGGAAACGGACGAGGCGCACATTCGTCTCAGCACACGACCCCCAACGGATCCAAGAAGCAGACGCCCAGTCGCGTTGCCCTTGCCGATCGGTTGCTTGCGGGTGAGCCCTACGCTTTGGCTTTCGGTGGTCAGGGAGCTTCCTGGCTCGATGTCCTGGCCGAGATCACGCGTGACAGCGGACTCGAGCCCGAGATCACGGCCCTGGTGAACGAGGCTGCGGCTCTCGTCGAGCCCGTTGCCGACGAACTCGTCGTCGTTCGGCCGGTCGGCTTCGACCCGATTGGCTGGATGCTCGACCGCGATCTCGCGGAAGGTGATGGCGATGCGACCGCCGTTCCCTCCGATGCCGTATTGACTTCCGGCGCCGTTTCGCTGCCTGGAATCTTCCTTACCCAGCTTGCGTCCACCCGTGCGCTGACGATGCAGGGCATCGATCCCAACGTCACCCCGCCGGTAATTTCCGTCGGGCATTCACAGGGACTGCTCGGCGTGTACTCGATCGAGGACGGAATGACTCGTGACGCCGAGCTCCTCGCCATCGCGCAGCTCTCCGGCGCAGCAGCGGGTCTCGTCGGTCGCCGTCGCGGCCTGATCGGCTCGCCGACGCGTTCCCCGATGATGTCGGTCGCCAACGTCGATCCCGACGAATTGCGCAAGGTCGTCGAGGAGGTCGCGGAGGGTGTCGACCCGAAGATCGCGCCGTTCCTCTCGATCCGCAACGGCCGCCGCCGCGTCGTCGTTTCCGGTGCGCCGGCACAGCTCGAGCGCCTGCGTGACCGCTGCAAGGAGATCACTGCACAGCAGACCCGGGAGCGCGAAGAGAAGAAGCGCGGCGGAGCCGTGTTCTCGCCTGTTTTCGAGTCGATCCCCGTTGCGCTGGCATTCCACCACCCGACTCTCGCCGAGCATGTCGAGATCGTCGGCAAATGGGCGGCGCAATGTGGAATTGACGTCGATCGCGCGAAAGAGATCGCGTCTCGCTGCTTGTACGAGCCCGTCGACTGGGTCGAAGAGGTCGACCGCATCGTCGAATCCGGCGCACGCTGGGTTCTCGACATGGGCCCCGGCGATCTGCTGACCCGCATGACGGCCGCTGCACTGCGCGGGACCGATATCGGCGTCATCCCGGTCGCAACTCGCGGCGGACAGCGCAACCTGCTGACGCCCGGTGCAACCCCTGAGGTCCGCGCGCCGTGGTCCACGTTCGCACCGAAGCCTGTCACTCTGCCCGACGGCCGCGTGGTCGTCGAGACCGCGTTCACCAAGCTGACGGGTCGTTCGCCGATCCTGCTCGCAGGCATGACCCCGACGACGGTCGACGCGAAGATCGTCGCCGCGGCAGCCAATGCCGGCCACTGGGCAGAGCTTGCCGGTGGTGGTCAGGTCACCGAACCGATCTTCGAAGATCGCGTCGCCGAACTGAAGACGCTGCTCGAGCCGGGTCGTTCGATCCAGTTCAACTCGCTGTTCCTCGACCCGTACCTGTGGAAGCTGCAGCTCGGTGGCAAGCGACTCGTGCAGCGCGCTCGCGCGGCCGGTGCGCCGATCGACGGCGTCGTCGTGACGGCCGGTATTCCTGAACTCGAAGAAGCCGTCGCGCTCATCGCAGAACTCAGCGACGCCGGAATCACCCACATCGCGTTCAAGCCGGGCACCGTCGCGCAGATTCGGTCGGTCATCCGGATCGCGAACGAAGTACCGGACTTCCCGGTCATCATGCATATCGAAGGCGGTCGCGCCGGTGGTCACCACTCGTGGGAAGACCTCGACGACCTCCTGCTCGACACCTACGCAGAACTGCGCACCCGACCGAACGTCGTCGTCTGCGTCGGCGGTGGCATCGGTACCCCGGAGCGGGCAGCCGAGTACCTGACCGGTAGCTGGGCCAACGCACACGGCTACCCGACGATGCCGCTCGACGGCATCCTCGTCGGTACCGCCGCGATGGCAACCCTGGAGGCGACCACGTCGCCGCAGGTCAAGAAGATGCTGGTCGATACTCCCGGAACCCCGGATTGGGTCGGAGCGGGCACGGCAGAGGGTGGCATGGCCTCCGGGCGTAGCCAGCTCGGCGCCGATATCCACGAAATCGACAACACCGCGTCCCGGTGCGGTCGTCTGCTCGACGAGGTGGCCGGTGACGCCGACGCAGTGGCGGCTCGTCGCGACGAGATCATTGCCGCGCTCGACGGCACCGCGAAGCCGTACTTCGGCGACATCGAGACGATGACCTACGCGCAGTGGCTGCAGCGTTATGTCGAGATGTGCGTCGGGCTCGACCCGCACAAGGACTTCGACTGCGGCAGCGATCTGGGCGACGCCATCGCCGAGGCGACCACGGACCCGTGGCTCGACAGCACGTGGCGCAACCGCTTCCACGAGATGCTGCAGCGCGCCGAGGCTCGTCTGCACCCCGTCGACCGTGGACCGATCCCCACCCTGTTCCCGGAAGCGGACGACCTCAACCGGCCCGTCGCGGCGCTGTGCGACCTGAAGGCGCGCTACCCCGAGGCAGAAGAAGCGATCCTGCACCCGGCCGACGTGGCGTTCTTCATCGCGTTGTGCAAGACACCGGGTAAGCCGGTCAACTTCGTCCCGGTCGTCGACGGCGACGTTCGGCGCTGGTGGCGTTCGGATTCGCTGTGGCAGGCCCACGATCCGCGCTACTCGGCAGACCAGGTCTGCATCATTCCGGGCACTGTCGCTGTTGCCGGCATCACCAAGCTGGACGAGCCCGTCGGCGACCTCCTCGACCGCTTCGAGAAGGCCACCACCGACTCGCTGCTCGGCGCAGGCGTCGCGACGACCGCTGTCGCAAGCCGTCGTCATGCAGGCGTTATTGCCGGACCGATCGACATCGTCCTTTCCGCACCTGACGTCTTCTGGTCGGGCCGCATGACCCAGAACCCGGTCGGCCGCCTCGGCGGACTGGCGGAGTGGGCCGTCGAAGGTTCGCAGGCAATCCACCCGAAGACAGGCGCAACGCTCACCGAACTCGACGCAAGCCATGTCGAATTGAAGGTGCCGCTGCGCAGCGACAAGGCTGTCACGATCCGCATCACGGTTGGCGAGTCCACGCTCGACGGCGGCGCTCCGGTCGTCACGGAGTCGGATGCCGAAGCGTCCATGTCCGCGCTGCTTTCGGTCGCGGCCGGCCAGGAACTTCCCGCGGTCAAGACAGTCGGTGGCAGGTCCGTCGCACACCTCAACGTGGCATGGACACCCGACCTCGTTGCCGACCACGGCGGCGTCACCGGTTCCTCGATGCCGGAGGCCCTCGAGTCGACCGGAAACACCGTGCCCGACGTGGTTGTCGGCGCCTGCTGGCCCGCGGTCTTCGCGGTGCTCGGCGGAACCAAGACGGCTGACGCGAAGAGCGTCATCGAAGGCATGCTCGATCTGGTGCACCTCGATCACCAGGTGCAGTTGACGGGTGAATTGCCGGACGAGACAGCGATTTTCGCGGTTCGCGCCGAGAGCAAGGACGTGTTCGACACTGACCTCGGCCGCGTCGTCGAGGTGCACGTCGAGATCGGCGTCATGCTCGACCACGGCCTGCAGACACCCACCGTCGCAAAGCTTGTGGAGCGCTTCGCGATTCGCGGTCGCACCGGAAAGCGCGAGCTGACGGACCCGGCAAAGGCCGGCGGTTCGCTGAGCGCGGCAGCCGGCGATGCCGCACGAAAGCGTCGTCGTGACACCACGATCGTCGCGCCGCGCAACATGGCGGCATTCGCGGCGGTCTCCGGTGACCACAACCCGATCCACACCTCCGGGGCTGCGGCGGCACTCGCCGGCCTCGGCGACCCGATTGTGCACGGCATGTGGCTTTCCGCCGCTGCTCAGCACGTCGTCGCCGCTGCCGATGCCACCGCATCCGTTCCTGCGCGTCGTCTGACGGCGTGGACGGCTCGGTTCCTCGGCATGGTCCGTCCGGGCGCGACGATCGATGTCCGCGTCGACCGGACCGGCATCGACGGTGGTGCCGAGATCGTCGAGGTCTCGTGCCGCGTCGCCGGTGACCTCGTCATGGTCGCAACCGGCCGCATCGCAGTACCGAAGACGATCTACGCGTTCCCCGGCCAGGGCATCCAGCGGCAGGGCATGGGCCTCGAAGCCCGGACCCGCTCGAAGGCTGCCAAGGAGATCTGGGAGCGTGCCGACAAGCACACCCGCAAGGCTCTGGGCTTCTCGATTCTCGCGGTCGTTCGCGACAACCCGACCTTCATCAAGGCACGCGACGGCGAGCACAGGCACCCCGCGGGCGTCCTGCACCTGACGCAGTTCACCCAGGTCGCAATGGCGACGCTCGGTGTTGCGCAGATCGCCGAGCTGCGCGAATCGGGTGCCTTCGTCGAAGGCGCACTGTTCGCGGGTCACTCGGTCGGTGAGTACAACGCGCTCGCCGCGGCCGCCGGTGTGCTGCCGCTCGAGGCAGTGCTCGAGGTCGTGTTCCAGCGCGGATCTGCGATGCATCAGCTCGTCCCGCGTGATGCGAAGGGCCGCAGCGACTACCGCATGGCTGCCATCCGCCCGTCGCAGATGGGTCTGCCCGACAGCGAGGTCGAAGGCTTCGTGTCCGGCATCGCCGCCGAGACCGGTGAGTTCCTGCAGGTCGTAAACCTGAACCTGCGCGGTTCGCAGTACGCGATCGCCGGCACGGTCCGAGGCCTGAAAGCTCTCGAGTCGCAGGTCGAAGAGCGAGTTGCCGCGTTCGGTGGCAAGCGCGCATTCATCCTGGTTCCGGGTATCGACGTGCCGTTCCACTCGACCGTCCTGCGTGCCGGTGTCCCGGAGTTCCGGAGCAAGCTGCAGAAGCTGCTGCCTGCCGACCTGCACCCCGAAATCCTTGTCGGACGCTACATTCCGAACCTGGTCCCGAAGCCGTTCTCGCTCGAGCGTGAGTTCGTTCAGGAGATCGCGGACCTCGTTCCGTCCGAGCCGCTCAACGAGGTCCTCGCGGACTTCGACGACTGGGCTGCCCGGCCTGCCGACCTCTGCCGCGTTGTGCTTGTCGAGCTGCTCGCATGGCAGTTCGCGAGCCCGGTGCGCTGGATCGAGACGCAGGACCTGCTCTTCACCGACGAGGCGCACGGTGGCCTCGGCGTCGAGCGCTTCATCGAGGTCGGCCTCGGGTCCGCCCCGACGGTCGCGAACCTCGCGTCGCAGACGCTGAAGTTGCCGGGTCGCATCGGCAACCAGGTCGAGGTCTTCAACATCGAGCGTGACGCTGCTGCTGTCTACGCAACCGACGTGGACGCCGCGCCTGCCGAGGACGACGTCGTCGAAACCGCGCCTGCCGCACAGGCTTCGGCGCCTGCGGCTCCCGCTGCCGCACCCGCGGCCCCGGCTGCAGCGCCCAGCGGTGGTCCCCGTCCCGACGACATCGCCTTCTCGGCTTCGGACGCAACCAAGATTCTGATCGCGCAGTGGACGAAGCTGCGCCTCGACCAGATCGGTCCCGTGGACACGATCGAGGCGCTGTGCGACGGCGTTTCCTCCCGCCGCAACCAGTTGCTCGTCGACCTCGGTTCCGAGCTCTCGCTCGGTGCCATCGACGGTGCCGCCGATGCCGACATGGCTGCTCTTGCGGGCACGGTCCAGAAGCTAGCCCGTACCTACAAGCCGTTCGGTTCGGTGCTGACCGACTCGATCGGTGACCACCTGCGCAAGGTGTTCGGCCCGTCGGGCAAGCGTCCCGCCGCGATCGCCGAGCGCGTCAAGAAGGTCTGGGAACTGGGCGACGGCTGGGCCAGCCACGTGACCGCCGAGGTTGCCCTCGGCACCCGCGAAGGGTCGAGCATCCGTGGCGGTAGCCTCGGCGGGCTCGCCGACGGTGCCGTCAGCGACGGTGCCGCAGTGGACAAGGTGATCGACGCTGCGGTTGCTGCCGTTGCTTCGCGCCGTGGCATTTCGGTCGCGCTGCCCTCCTCCGGTGGTGGCGGCGGCGGCACGATCGACGCAGCCGCGCTGGGTGAGTTCACCGAGAACATCACCGGTCGCGAAGGCGTTCTGGCTTCGGCCGCGCGCCTCGTGCTCGAGCAGTTGGGCCACGTCGAAGAGGTCTCGGTTCCCGAGGCGTCGACCGACGCCGAGCTCATCGACCTCGTGTCTGCAGAACTCGGCTCGGACTGGCCGCGACTGGTCGCTCCCGCGTTCGACGGCAAGCGTGCGGTCCTGTTCGACGACCGCTGGGCAAGTGCACGTGAAGACCTCGTGCGGCTGTGGATCGACGCGAACGATATTTCGACCATCACGGTCGACGGCTTCGTCGGTGCAGGCAAAGATGTTGCAGCGCAGGCGCTGTGGTGGAAGGAACGGGCCGCTGCTGCGGACCGGACCATCCTCGCGGCGGCCTACGGTCAGATCGCCGACGCTGCGGTCCAGCAGACGACGGGCGAGTACGCCGACGACGTCGCGGTCGTGACCGGAGCGAGCAAGGGCTCCATCGCGGCGGCAATCGCGGGCAAGCTCCTCGGTGGCGGTGCGACCGTCGTCGTCACGACCTCGCGTCTCGACGATGATCGACTCGGCTTCTACCGCAGGCTCTACCGCGACAACGCGATCAACGGTGCAGCCCTCTGGGTCGTGCCTGCGAACATGGCGTCCTATGCCGATGTCGATGCGCTCATCGACTGGGTCGGCAGCGAGCAGATCGACAATGCCGGTGGGGCCAAGAAGCTGCTGAAGCCGGCGCAGACCCCGACGCTGCTGTTCCCGTTCGCGGCTCCCCGCGTTGCCGGTGACCTCGCCGACGCAGGCGCACGGGCCGAGATGGAGATGCGTGTTCTCCTCTGGTCGGTCGAGCGTTTGATCGGTGGGCTTTCGAAGATCGGTTACGACCACGACGTCGACAGCCGCCTGCACGTAGTGCTGCCGGGCTCGCCGAACCGTGGTCTGTTCGGTGGCGACGGTGCGTACGGCGAGTCGAAGGCTGCGCTCGACGCTGTCGTCGCCCGCTGGAGTGCCGAGCGCAGCTGGGCCGATCGCGTCACGCTTGCCCACGCCCTCATCGGCTGGGTCCGCGGAACCGGCTTGATGGGTCACAACGACCCGCTCGTCGACGCGGTCGAGGAGGCAGGCGTCAAGACGTGGTCGACGCAGGACATGGCGTCCGCACTGCTCGAACTCTGCACCGCGGAAGCTCGCGACGCCGCAACCGTCAAGCCCAACCAGGTGGACCTCACCGGTGGACTCGCGGAAGCCGATCTCGACCTCCCCGCACTCGCCAAGCGTGCTGCTGCGGCCGAAAAGCCCGCAGCGGCAACCGAAGCGGCGGTTGTCGAAGAGACCATCCCGGCCCTTCCGGCACCGCCGACGCTCACCCGCGACCTGGCTGCCCCGGCGTGGGCGAAGCTCGATGTTTCGCCCGAGGACCTGGTCGTCATCGTCGGTGCGGGCGAGATCGGACCGTACGGCTCGGCCCGGACCCGCTTCGAGGTCGAGGTCGACGAGGAACTGTCGGCGGCCGGCGTGCTCGAGCTGGCCTGGACGACAGGACTGGTCACCTGGGAATCGACTCCGCAGGCAGGTTGGTACGACGCTGAATCGGGCGACTTCGTACCCGAGTCGGAGATCGCCGACCGCTACCACGACACCGTCATCGCGCGTTGCGGGATCCGTCGCTACGAGGACGACTTCGGCATGGTCGACAACCAGGCGCCGTTGCTGACCTCGATCTTCCTGGACAGCGACTTGACCTTCGTGGTCACAGGCGAGGCGGACGCACGGTCCTTCTACGCTGCCGATCCGGCGCACACGGTCATCGCACCGGTCCCGGACAGCGGCGACTGGAAGGTGACTCGCAAGGCAGGCACCGAGATTCGCGTGCCGCGCAAGGCGAAGCTGAGCAGGACGGTTGGCGGCCAGATCCCGACCGGCTTCGATCCGACCAAGTGGGGCATCACCGCGGACATGGTCAGCTCGATCGACCGCGTCGCGTTGTGGAACATCGTCACGACAGTCGACGCGTTCATCGGCGCTGGCTTCTCGCCGACCGAACTGATGCGCTGGGTGCACCCGAGCCTCGTTGCCAACACTCAGGGCAGCGGCATGGGCGGCATGACGTCCATCCGTTCGATGTACGTCGATTCGCTCCTCGGCGAACCGCACGCCAACGACATCCTGCAGGAAGCGCTCGGCAACGTCGTTGCAGCGCACGTCGTGCAGGCCTACGTCGGCAGCTACGGCGCGATGGTTCACCCCGTCGCGGCGTGCGCTACGGCTGCGATTTCGGTCGAAGAGGGCGTCGACAAGATTCGACTCGGCAAGGCGCAGGTCGTCGTCGCCGGTGGCTTCGACGACGTCAGTACCGAAGCGATCGTCGGCTTCGCGGACATGTCGGCAACTGCCGATTCCGCTGCGATGCACGCCAAGGGCATCAGCGATCGCCGCTTCTCGCGGGCCAACGATCGTCGTCGCGGCGGCTTCGTCGAATCGCACGGTGGTGGCACGGTGCTGCTGGCTCGCGGTGACGTCGCGCTCGAAATGGGCTTGCCGGTTCTCGGCGTGGTCGGTTTTGCGCAGTCGTTCGGTGACGGCGTCCACACGTCGATCCCGGCTCCGGGTCTCGGCGCGCTGGGTGCAGGTCGCGGTGGCCGCGAATCGCAGCTCGCGTCGTCGCTGCGCAAGCTCGGCGTCACGGCCGACGACGTCGCAGTCATCTCGAAGCACGACACGTCGACCAACGCGAACGATCCGAACGAGGCCGAGTTGCACGAGCGTCTCGCGTCCGCGATCGGTCGGTCCGAGGGTGCACCGCTGTTCGTCGTCTCGCAGAAGAGCCTGACGGGTCACGCAAAGGGTGGCGCGGCAGCGTTCCAGATGATCGGCCTGTGCCAGGTGCTTGCTCAGGGTGTCGTGCCGCCGAACCGCAGCCTCGACTGCCTCGACGACAAGATGGCCGAATTCCCGCACCTCGTGTGGGCGCGTGAGCCGCTTCGCTTCGGCGAGGGGCTTCCGCTGAAGGCCGGTCTGGTGACCAGCCTCGGCTTCGGTCACGTGTCCGGGCTGATCGCGATCGTGCACCCCGAGGCATTCGTCCAGTCGATTCCGGAGGCACAGCGTGCCGATTACCGGGCGCGTGCGAACGAGCGTCTCGGCAAGGGTCGCCAGCGGCTCGCCCAGGCAATGTGCGGTGGCGACACGCTCTACGAGCGTCCGGCCGACCGTCGGCTCGGGTCCGACGACCACGCTGTTCGGCAGTTGGAAGCCGACATGCTGCTGTCCGAGGATGCACGCCTCGGCACGGATGGCGTCTACGCGGCAGGTCAGGGCTGCAAGTGACGATCGTAGGAATTGGACTGGACCTGGTGACGGTGTCCGAGTTCGCAGAGCAGCTCGACCGTGCCGGTACGACGATGATCCGCGAGAGTTTCACCGCGGGGGAGCGGCGCTACTGCCAAGGCAAAGGCACCGATCCGGCTCGTAGCTATGCGGTCCGGTGGGCGGCGAAGGAGGCGGTCCTCAAGGCTTGGGCGTCCTCCCGGTTCGCCCGCCGCCCGCAGGTCGGCGACAACCCGTATCTGCTGATCGAGGTCGTCAACGACGCGTGGGGCAGGCCGACCATCAAGCTTCACGGCCTGGCCCAGGACTTCTTGCCGCGCGCCAAGATTCACCTGTCCCTCACACACGACGGGGACACGGCGGCTGCCGTCGTGATCCTGGAAGACCCAGGCGTGAACGGCGAAGCCGAGGACTGACAGGGGCTATGCCTTTTCCTGGTAGCACTTGAACGCCAGAGTGAAGCGACCCCGGCCGTGGGTCATCGACCGTAAGGCGATGGCGTAATCGGTCAGCTCGCTTTCGGGGACCGAACCTATGACGGTGATTTCACCATTGCTGGCAGGTTCGGTCCCTTCTATTTGCCCGGACCGCCGGCTCAGGTCGGCCATCACGTCGCCCTGGAGCTGGGTGGGCACGGTCACCTCGACATGGTCGATCGGTTCGAGCACTATCGTGCCGACCTTGTCGATTGCCGCTTTGAGCGCGAGCGCGCCGGCCATCCGGAAGCTGTGTTCGTCGGAGTCGACCGAGTGGTGCTTGCCGTCGAGCAGCGTCGCCTTGACGTCGACGATCGGGAATCCCTCGCGCCCACCGCGCGTCATCTGCTCGTTGATGCCCTTGCCGACCGCGGGGATGAGCGATTTCGGAACTACGCCGCCGCGGGTTTCGTCGACGAATTCGAAGCCGCCTTCACGCGGTAGCGGTTCGAACTTGACGACTGCAACGCCGAACTGCCCGTGCCCACCGCTCTGTTTCTTGTGCCTGCCTTCGGTTTCCGCGACACCGCGCAGCGTCTCGCGGTATGCGACCTTGACGGGTTCTGTGTCCACTGTGACGCCGTAGCGGCGCTTGAGCCGCGCGAGAGCAACCTGCACGTGGACCTCGCCGGCGCCGCGCAGGACGGTCTGCCCGGTCTCGGCGTCGCGGTGCAGGTGCAGGGTGGGGTCGTCGTTCACAAGTTCGGCAAGCGCTGTCGCGAGTTTGTCCTCGTCGCTCGCTCGTTGTGCGGATATCGCGATGCCATGCACGGGTGCCGGATGGCGCAAGGGCGTCACAACCAGGTTCGTGCCGACCGCCGTCAGGGAATCGCCCGTTGCGACATCGGTCAGCTTGATCGCACCGACGATGTCACCGGCGACTGCCGACTCGATCGGCGTGTACTTCCCGCCGACGACCTGAAGCAGGTTGTGCAGCCGCTCTTTTCCGCCTGTTCGCGGGTTGTACAGGATGTCGTCGGCGTGCAGCGTGCCCGTGACCACCTTGAGCATCGCGACCTGACCGACGTAGTCGTCGGTCTGTGTCTTGAACACGTAGGCGAGCGGTTCACTCTGCGGGTGTGCCTGGATCACTACGGTCCGCTCACCCGACTGGGCTTCGATCGCCGCCAATTCTGTTGGTGCAGGAGCGATTCGGCACAGGAAGTCGAGGAGTCTGTCGACCGCGATCGTCTCGGTCGCCGACCCGCAGAGCACCGGCCACACGGTGCCGCCGACGAATCCGGTGTGCAGCGCGTGCTCGAGTTCGCCGACGCTGATTTCTTCGCCGTCGAGGTATCTGCCGAGCAGGTCGTCCTCGATCTCGACCACGTCCTCGACGAGGTGTTCGTGCTCGGCGTGCTCCTTGTCCGCGATCTCGGGTGGAATTTCGTCCTTCTCGACCGGGGAGCCGGTGTCATACAGAAATACATGGTCGGTCAGCAGATCTGCGACGCCGGTGAACTCCGACGCTTCGCCGACCGGAAGTTCGACCGGTTCGACGCCGGTTCCGAAGTGTTCCCGGATGCCGTCCAGCGTCCGTTCGAAAGATGCACGGTCTTTGTCGAGCTTGTTGACGAAAAGCAGCCGTGGCTTGCCCAGATCGGCGGCGGCCTGCCACAGGATCTCGTCGTTGACCTGCAGTCCGCTCACTCCGTCGATCACGAACACGGCAACATCGGCAACCCGCAGCGCCGTGAGCGCATCGCCGACGAAGTCGGCGTATCCGGGGGTATCGATGAGGTTGAACCGGTACGCATTCCAGTTGAACGTCGCGAGGTGCAGCGTCAGCGACTGTGTCCGGTCTCGTTCCTCGGCAGAGGTGTCAAGCAGAGTGTTCCCGGTTTCGACGCGTCCCGGCCGAGTGGTGACACCGGCGCGAAAGAGCATTGCTTCGGCGAGCGAGGTCTTCCCGTTGCCCTGATGCCCGACGAGCGCGACGTTCCTGATCAGTTCGCTGTCGATGGTGGCCACCCTCTCTACTACCGTGTGCGAGACTCCTTCTCCGCAACGAGCAGGTAAGCGACCATCAGACGCTTCAATTCCGCAACCGCGTCTGCGTGGCTCTGGTTGTCCTGTACGGAGTAGTTGAGCATCGAGTAGACGACGTGCACGAGCACCTCAGCCATCATCTTGCGCCGATCGCGCGGCGTTCGGGGCGTCAATGGACGCAACATTTTCGTGACGACTTCGGCGAACTCTTTTTCGTGGATCGCACCGGTCGCGCGCGTGGACGGCGTGGACTGCATTGCCAGCCACACTTCGCGACGGGAGGGGTCCGAGGTCCACAGGTCAGCCATATGGTCGACGAAGTTGTTCATGTACCGCAACCAGTCGAGCGACGGAATCTCGCCCTGGAAGTCGTCGAGTTCGGCGGAGACGGCGACGAGGTCCTGGCGATTGAGCTCGCAGACGATCACGTACTTGTTGGCGAAGAATTGGTACAGGGTGCCGATGGGCACCTCGGCGCGCGCTGCGACTTCCTCGCAGGTGAACGACTCGAACCCGACGTCCACGAGTAGCTCGCGCGACGCAGCGAGCAGTGCGTCGAACTTCTTCTTGCTGCGCTCCTGGGTCGGCCGACGCCGCGGCAACAGCTCCTGAGGGTCCGTTTGCAACTCGAGCGCGGGATCCGGGCGCCGCTTGGGTTTGGTACTAGTTTGCGACTCCACAGTGTCAGGCTAGCGGTCCTGGGGCGTCGCCGTCGCATGCGACCGTAACCGCGCGTCTCGGTAAACCAAGATCAGCCCCGATTCGGGTATTCGGCGCGGGCAAAACCTATCCGCTGGACCGTCCGCGCCGAATTCCTGCCCGTAATCGCGACCTCTGCACAGAAGGGCTGGTTCCGTGGCCATTACCGGCGCACTACGTAAGCGGCACCTCGATGCGGTGCAAGGGTCTGCGGACCTCGGCGACTTCGGCACACTGCTGGTGTACGAGCTCGTGCCGGGTCGCAAGTCCTTCTCCGTTGTCGATGCCGACCACTCACACGTCCTCGCCTCGGGTTCTATCAGGGACGGCGCGGTCGACGCCGCCGCACTGGGATCCTCGGTCACCCAAGCATGGGCGCTGCTCGACTCCGTGTCGACGGAACCCGAGGCGGTCGTCGTGCTCGGACCGTTGGGCGAAAGCAGCGAAGTCGAACTGGTACTCGAGTTGGGGTTCTCGGCACCGGTGCTGCATGTGTCCGAGGCGGCACCGATACCTGCACCTGAACCGGAACCGATAGTTGTCCCGATCGAACCTCCCGCGTCCGCCGAGGTTGTCGCCCCACCGCCGTCGGCCAAGGCCCCTCGTTCGAAGACGATCCTGATGCTCGCGGGCGCCGCGCTGATCGGAGCCATCGCGTTGGCGGTCGCAAGCCTTCTCGCGGTGTCTTCGGCCGTGGAGCAAGCTCCGGTTGTCGCCAACGCGCCCGCACCCGCGCCTCCCGAAGTCGCGGTCGGTGGCGAGCCGTCCGTTCAGGCGCTGGTTCCGCTATCGACGGCTGAGCAGCCGCCGATCGTCGAGGATCGATCTGTCGACGTCGTCGCGCCAGTCGAGCAGGTCCCGGCGCCACCAGTCGTCCCGCCACCAGTCGTCCCATCACCAGTTGTCGCGCCACCAGTTGTCGCAGCGCCGCCAGTTGTCACGCAGCAGGCGCCTGCTGCACCGCCGGCGCCGGCGCGGGTCGGCCCACCGAATGCGTTCTGGCTCTTCCCCGGTGAGTCGCCACCACCACCGCCGTACGCGTCCCGTGCGGAGATCGCGCAGTGGTGGGCCAACCACGAAGCCTTGAAGAATCGCTGGCTACACGGCGGTTAGCGAACGGTCCGCTGCTTGAACAAGACAGCCGACCACACGTACCCGGCGACGCCTATTGCCACGCACCACGCCACGGCGAGAGCGGCGTTGTTGCCGATCTCGGTTCCCATCAGCAGACCGCGCAGTGTTTCGATGATCGGCGTGACGGGCTGGTTTCGGGCAACCCAGTGCAACCATGTGGGCATGGTTTCCGGTGGCACGAAAGCGCTGCTCACGTACGGCAGGAACATCAGGAAGAACGTGAATCCGTTTGCGGCTTCGGGGTTCTTGGCGAGCAGGCCGAGCGCGACCGACAGCCACGAGATCGCGACCACGAACATGGCGATCAGAAGGATCGCGCCGAGCCAGCGCAGTGGATCGGCGGTGGGCCGGAAGCCGATCGCGACCGCGAGAATCATGACGACGCCGGTCGAAACGAGGTTGCGCACAAGGCTGCCGCCGACGTGTCCGGTGAGTACCGCTGATCGTGAGATCGACATCGTGCGAAACCGGTCGATGATGCCGTCGGTCATGTCGGTCGACACGCTGACCGCTGTGGTGCCGGCCCCGAAACCCGCGCACAGCAAGATGATTCCGGGAACCACGTAGTTGATGTACTCGCCGCTGACCCGCATTGCGCCGCCGAAGACATAGACGAACATCAGCAGGATCATGACCGGCAGTGCCACTGTCATGATCATCGTGTCGGGACTGCGGAGGGTGTGGCGCATGCTGCGGCGCAGCATCGTCGCGGAGTCGGTCATTGCGTATCCGAGTGCATTCATGGTGGTGCCACCTTGTCGGTGTGGGGCTGGCCGGTGAGTGCGAAGAAGACGTCGTCGAGGTCGGGAGTGTGGACCGCAAAGTTGTCGACGGTGATCGCTTCGTCATCGAAACGGTCGAAGAGGGCCTTGATCGCTCCGACGCTGCCGTCGGAGGGAACCTGGAGAGACAATGCTTCGTCGTCCCGCAGCGCTGGACCGAGCGCTCGCGCAGCGGCGTCCAGCTGCGCGGAATCGGCGAATTCGAGAAGGACGTGACCGCCCGGGACAAGGCGTTTCAGTTCGGCCGGTGAGCCCTCTGCGACAAGCTGTCCGTGGTCCAGTACCGCGACGAGGTCGGAAAGTTGGTCGGCCTCTTCGAGGTACTGAGTCGTGAGAAAGACGGTCACTCCGCCCGCGGCGAGCTCGCGAATGATCTGCCACATGTTGCGCCGGCTGCGTGGATCGAGACCTGTCGTCGGCTCGTCGAGAAAGACGACCGATGGACTCCCGACCAAACTCATCGCCAGGTCGAGCCGCCGTCGCATGCCGCCCGAGTACGCGCCCGCTCGCTTCTTCGCGGCATCGACGAGGTCGAAGCGTTCGAGCAGTTCGGTGGCGCGGTGCCGGGCGGTGTGACGACCGAGGTGTAGCAGGTCGCCCATCAGGACGAGGTTCTCTTCGCCGGTCAGTACGTCGTCGACCGCCGAGTATTGCCCGGTGACGCCGATCGCCGCGCGGACCGCCGCGGGCTCGTGCGCAAGATCGTGCCCGGCGACTCGGACGTCTCCGCCGTCTGCGGCGACGAGCGTCGACAAGATCTGGACGGTTGTGGTCTTCCCGGCACCGTTCGGGCCGAGGAGTGAAAAGATGCTTCCCGCGGCGACATTCAGGTCGATGCCGGCCAGCACCTGCTGGTCGCCGAATGATTTCCGGAGTCCGGTGGCAGAGATTGCGGGTTGGCGTGTGGTGGTCATGGTGCCTCTTCTCGCGAAGCCGTCAGAAAACTGTGTACTATCTACACCTGATGTATACGGTACACAGTTTTAGGATCGACACAAGCCCCTACGAGGATTGGTGCCAATGACGCAGGATCCGCCGATCGACGAAGCGTTCGCGATCCCGAAGTCGGTCCAACTGATGTGGGGCCTGGATCAACCCGGATCGCGGGGTCCGCGCAAGGGGCTGACGCTCGATCAGGTGCTGGACGCGGCAATCGAGGTCGCCGACGCGGAAGGTCTGGCGGCGCTGTCGATGAGCAGGCTCGCCCGTCAGCTCGGGTTTACGACGATGTCGGTCTACCGCTACGTCGACAGCAAAGACACCCTCATTCAGGTGCTTTCCGATCGTGTTATCGGTCGGCCGCCCGTTTTCGAGGCCGGACTACCCTGGCGAAAAGCGTTGGAGGAGTGGGCGTTTGCCGAGTTTGCGGCGATATTCAGGCATCCGTGGTGGCTCGAGATTCCGCTCGCCACACCACCAGCCGGGCCGAACAACATGGCATGGCTCGAAGCAGGGCTGCAGGCGTTGTCGCCCACAGCCCTGCCTGAACCACTCAAGTTTCAACTCGTCGCGAATGTGTCGCTGTACGTGATCGGTCGCGCGCGCGTTATGCGCGAGATGATGAACAGCCTTCCCGAGGAAGACGGTTCATATCCCGCAATGCTCGGCCGGATTCTCGATCCGGAAAAATTTCCGGCACTGACCAGAGCGCTCTCGTCCCAGATGTTCGAAACCGAAGAGGTCAACTGGGAAGAGGCCGATTTCAGATTCGGTCTCGACCGGCTGCTGGACGGCTTCGAGAGGTTCGTCGAGGGGTTCGAGTAGCTTCGCCGCTCATGCCGACCCCGCCGCTGCGTCCGACGCCGCCACCGCGACCGGAGCCCGCACTGCGGCTCGCGCCGCTACTGTGGCCGCCGGTGCGACCGCCACCGCTGTTGCGGCTGCTCCCGCCTGCGCGCGGCGGTGTGCGACGGGGGCCGCCGACCTGCGTTTCGATACGAATGCTCGGCTTCACGTACGGTGCGACCTCGCCGACCAGCGCGGTAACCGGCGCGGACTCGGCAGTGACCTGCTGTGGTGTGACCTTGATCGAGGCCTTGCGCATGAGCTGCGCTAGGTCGCGACGCTGATCCGGAAGGACGACCGTCACGACGTCGCCGGCACTGCCCGCGCGTGCGGTGCGGCCGGAACGGTGCAGGTAGGCCTTGTGCTCGGCCGGCGGGTCGACGTGAACAACCAGTTCGACGTCGTCGACGTGCACGCCACGGGCCGCGACGTCGGTAGCGACGAGCACCTTGGCGGTGCCTGCGGCGAACAAAGCGAGGTTGCGATCACGTGCGGCCTGCGAGAGGTTGCCGTGCAGATCGACGGACGGGATACCCGCGTCGGTCAGCTGCTTGGCCAGCTTGCGGGCCTGATGCTTCGTGCGCATGAACAGGATTCGGCGGCCGGTGCCGGAGGCGAGCTTGTGCACGAGCACGCGCTTGGCCTCTGCGCCGTTGACGTCGAATACGTGGTGCGTCATCGCCGCGACGGGGGAGTTGGCGTCGTCGACGGAATGCGTGACCGGGTTCTGCATGAAGCGAGCGACCAATTTGTCGACGCCGTTGTCCAGGGTCGCCGAGAAGAGTAGACGCTGGCCACCGCGCGGGGTTGCCGCGAGGAGACGGGTGACGACGGGCAGGAAGCCGAGGTCGGCCATGTGATCGGCCTCGTCGAGGATCGTCACCTGGACGGCGTCGAGCGATACGAAACGCTGCTTCATCAAGTCTTCGAGACGACCGGGGCAGGCGACGACGATGTCGACACCGTTCTGCAGAGCCTGAACCTGACGGCCCTGCGGCACGCCGCCGAAGATCGTGGTGACGCGCAGTCCGGCGGTCTTTGCGAGCGGTTCGAGCGCATTGGCGATCTGGGTTGCCAGTTCGCGGGTGGGGGCGAGCACGAGGCCGGCCGGGCGCTTGGGCTGGCTCTTCGCCCCGTCCGCGAGGCGACTGACGAGCGGGATGGCGAAGGCTAGCGTCTTACCACTGCCGGTCTTGCCGCGTCCGAGAACGTCCTTGCCTGCGAGAGTGTCGGGCAGGGTGTCGATCTGAATGGGGAACGGCGCGAGGATTCCGGCCGATTCGAGGGTCTTGACGAGCGATGAGCGCACGCCGAGGGAAGCAAAAGTCGTTTGTGTCATTCGGGTTTGGGTGCCTTTCGGGCATTGGGTGCCCGAAAAGAACAACTTCGAAATCGACATCGCGGGCACAGCGATTGCGGCCACTGGCCGCTCTGAGTGCCGCAGTCGTGCCGCACTGTTGGTCCAAGACTAACGCATTTTCGATGCAGAAGTGACGGGTGTAGCGACCGTCACCCTGTCGGCAGGTATCGTATACGCCGTACGGAAACGCGACGAAGGGTATGCCTTGGCCACCGAGTACAGCGGTTCGGGCGATCCGCAGCGAACTATCGAGTTGCTGTGGGGCGTGTCCACCCGCTCGTCGAAGGGGCCGAAGCCGAAATTGACGGTGGCCGAAGTCACTTCAGCAGCAGTCGACCACGCCGACGCCGAGGGGCTCTCGGGCCTCTCGATTCGTAGGTTGGCCGACCGGCTCGGGGTTTCGACGATGAATCTCTACACCTACGTCCCGTCGAAGGCGGAACTCATCGACTTGATGGTCGACCGGGTCTTGGGTGAGGTGCTCGACGGTTACGGCGACGCGTCCGGCTGGCGGACGGGTTTGGAGCGGATCGCGGCAACCAATTGGGCCCTCTACGAACGCCATCCGTGGCTGCTCGGAGTGTCGACTGCGCGCGGCCCGCTGGGTCCGAACGTAATGATGAAATACGAGCTCGAGTTGGCCGCGATCGAGGGCATCGGGCTTACCGACGTCGAAATGGATTCGGTACTGAGCCTCGTGCTCTGGCACACCGAGTCGACGGCGCGCCGCGTCGCAGACGCCGCAGAGGCGGTCCGGCAGTCGGGGCTCAGCGATGTGGAGTGGTGGGAGCGTAGTGGTCCCGTATTGGCTCAGGTCGCCGACTTCACGCGCTACCCGGTCGCCGGCCGGGTCGGGGCTGCGTCGGGGGAGCAGCATCAGGCTGCGTCCGACGTGGCGACGGCCTTCGAGTTCGGGTTGGCCCGGATACTCGACGGCGTCGCCGTCCTGATCGATCGCCGTTAGACCGAAAGGTCCCGGCGCAACTTCGCGACGTGGCCGGTCGCCCGGACGTTGTACTGGGCGACGGCGATCTTGCCGTTCTCGTCGACGACGAACGTCGAACGGATCACGCCCTGAACCGTTTTGCCGTACATCGTCTTCTCGCCGTAGGCGGCGTAGGCCTCGAGGGTCGTGCGTTCCGGGTCCGAGAGCAGCGGGAAGGTCAGCCCCTCGGCATCGCGGAACTTCGCGAGCTTCGCCGGTTTGTCCGGGGAAATTCCCACGACGTCCAGACCGGCGCCGTCCAGTTCGGCGAGACTGTCGCGGAAGTCGCACGCCTGCTTGGTGCAGCCGGGCGTCGACGCAGCCGGATAGAAGTACACGATCACCTTGCGTCCGCGGTAATCGCTCAGGGATACGTCGTTGCCGTCTGCGTCGGGAAGCGTGAAGGCGGGTGCCTCGTCGCCAACGCTGAGTCTGCTGTTCGCGGTCACGGCAGCCAGCGTAGGGGAAGTACGGCGGGGATACTGCGGCGGTTGGCCATCTGCTCTACGGTTGACGCAGGAGCACCGGTAGTGTCGGTCGCGACTTCAAGACACATGCGAACAAGTTGGAGGACACGTGTCAAAGGACACCGAGCGTATTGAGCGTGAGATCGAAGCCGCCCGGAATCAGCTCGCTGCGACGCTCGACGAACTCAGTGTCCGCGCAAATCCGAAGCGGATCGCGGACAACGCCAAGGCTTCGGTAGTTGCCAAGGTCAACGAGCCTGCCGTGAAGTACAGCCTGATCGGCGCCGCACTCTTGTTCGTTCTACTTCTGCTGGTGAAGATCTTCCGCTGAGCTAGCCGTCGCACCTGAAGCCTCCGACCTGCACGGGTCGGAGGCTTTTTGCTGTCAACCGGGTCGGACGGACGCGGTTTCGGAATGCATCGGCAATTTGCTACTCTGACGTAGCTTTTATGCTACGCCAACGTAGAAATTGGAGTCGACGCCGCCCGTTCGGTCCAGTCGTGCTCCGTCCCGAAAGGAACTTCACGGCTGTGACTGCATTGTTCAACCCGCACGCGCCCGACTTCTCCGAGTTCGACGCCGAAACGAGTCGCATCTTCGAGGCGACCATCGAATTCTTCGAACAGCGCGGCAAGCGGGTGCTCGTCGAAGAGGATCGCGAGCGCGTCTGGTACGCGGATTTTCTCGACTTCGTGAAGCGCGAGCGAGTCTTCGCGACGCTGCTCACCCCTGCGCGGGACGCAAGCGCCGATCCTGACAAGCGTTGGGACACAGCTCGAATCGCGATGATGAGCAAGATCCTCGGCTTCTACAGCATCCAGTACTGGTACGTCTGGCAGGTGACGATCCTCGGACTCGGACCGATCTGGCAGAGTGACAACGACAAGGCACGCCAGCGGGCCGTGGACCTCCTCGAGTCGGGTGGGATCTTTGCGTTCGGACTGTCGGAGAAAGAACACGGCGCCGACATCTACACCACCGACATGGTGCTGACGCCTAATGCCACGCGCGGCTTCAAAGCTAACGGTGGCAAGTACTACATCGGCAACGGCAACCAGGCCGGCATGGTCTCCGTCTTCGGCCGCCGCTCCGATATCGACGGGCCCGACGGCTACGTCTTCTTCGTGGTCGACAGCCAGCACCGCGCCTACAAGCTGCGTGGCAACGTCGTGGCCAGCCAGATGTACGTCGCAGCCTTCGACCTCGAGAACTACCCGGTGCGCGAAGAGGACATCCTGCACACCGGCCAGGCCGCCTTCGACGCCGCGATCAACACCGTGAACGTCGGAAAATTCAATCTTGGCTTCGGTGCGGTCGGACTCGTCGAGCATGCGTTCCACGAGGCACTGACGCACGCCGAGAACCGTGTCCTGTTCCAGTCGAAGGTCACCGAGTTCGCACAGGTGCGCCAGCTGTTCACCGACACCTACGCGCGACTGCAGGGCATGAAACTCTTCAGCGAACGCGCAATCGACTACATGCGTTCCGCGTCTCGGGACGATCGCCGCTACCTGCTATACAACTCGATCGAAAAGATGACGGTGACCCGCCAGGGTTTGCGCTCGATGGAGGCGATGTCGGATGTCATCTCCGCCAGGGGTTTCGAGAAGGACACCGTCTTCCAGATGGCGACCCTGGGCGTGTGGGGGCTGCCGAAGCTCGAAGGCACTGTGCATATCAACCTCGGACTCGCGCTGAAGTTCATGCCGAACTATCTGTTCAACCCGACCGATCCCAGTCTCGCGCTGCTGGCACTGCGCCGACCGGACAGGGCTGACGACAGCCGCATTCCCGAATCGGCATTCCGGCCGGTCTTTGCGGCGTCACGGCGCGCGATTCGCGCAGCGTCACCGCTGATAGACCGACTGCGCCGCACGCCCGCTGCATTGGTGCCCGTACCGACCCGGCGCGATGATGCGGACGACGCGTTCCTCTTCGACCAGGGGCCGACCAAGGACCTCTTCAAAGTCCGCTTCCACGATTGGCGACCGACGTTCGACGGTTTCGCGCACGTCCCGAACGTCGGACGCTTCGTCGAGCAGATCGACGCGCTGCAGGCACTGCTCGGAACGGCGCCGCCGTCGAAGGCGCAGCGCCGGGACCTGGACTTCCTGCTCTCGATCGCCGAGATGTTCTCACTGGTTCCGTACGCGGAGCTCATCCTGCAGCAGGCTGCGATCGAGGGGACCTCGACGGCGATCATCGACCAGATCTTCGACGTTCTCGTTCGTGAGTTCTCGGTTCACGCGGTCACGCTCAACAGCAAGGCCTCCGCGACGGCGACACAGCAGGCGGCAGCGCTCGCATGTATCCGTCGGCCGGCGGCAGATGCCGACCGGTTCGAGAAGGTGTGGACCGAGGCTCGCGCCCTCGCGGGCACCTACGAGATGAATCCCTAGTTCGCGAATTGTTCTGCGAAAGTCGTGATCAGCTGGGTCAGCGGTTTCGGGTCGAATTGAGTCGAAACCGCTGCCACCAGCCTGCAGCCGAACTCCGCGGTGCCGAGCAGGAAACTCGCGACTGTCCCCGGGTCCAGGTCGCTCTGTGTGCCTTTCAGCATCAGACCGAGAGCAACCATGGAGGTGGTCTGCTCCAGGAGGCGGCTGCGGGCACCGACGATCTGTTCGCGCAGATCGTCAGGTGCGTCGGTTCCGGAGTCCAGGATGAGTCGCCACCGTGCCGGATTGGCGGCCACCAACGCGACGAAAGACTTTCCGGCGCCGATGAAATCGGTGTTCGGTCCGGCCGCGAGCAGTACCGTCGAAACGGTCGCCAATAGCTCGGCCAGGCCACGTTCGTGCTCGCGTGCAAGGAGTGCGGCCAACAGTTCGGCGCGCGAAGGATACATTTCCGTCGCGTCGATTCCCGTCTGTTGTTCGACGCTCGTCAGCGACAGAGTCGACAGACCGTCGGAACCGACGATGGTCAACGCCGCATCCAACAGTTGGTCACTCACGAACCGGTCCTCCCATGATCTGGGTCACACCCCACGCCTGGGACTACCGTACTCCGAAGTGGCGTCCGCCTTCGGCGCTCCGCAATTGAACGCCGAACAGTCCAACCGCTTCAGGAGCACACGTGTGGCGCAGGTTCACCGAACGAGGTCGGCCGAATCGCGCCCGCACCCCCGAAGCCTGCACACCGCTCTTCCCGAACGCGAGAGTGATCCGGTCGCGGCTTTCCGACTGTGCCTACGAGGCGAGCGCACACACGGCGCTCGCCGTGCACATGGCTGACGCGACCGGTCGCGCCCTGTTGGTCGAGGGTGGTTCCGGCGTCGGCAAGACGCAGTTGGGTACAGCGCTGGCGACCGCTGCGAACGCCCGCCTGATCCGTTTGCAGTGCTACGACGGCATCGGTCAGGACGAAGCCCTCTATGCGTGGAACCACTGCAAACAAATTCTGCGGCTGCAGAATTCGGTGACCACGTCCGCTCCCGATGTCTTCGGCGCCGAATTCCTGCTCGATCGACCGCTTCTCGCCGCGCTACGCGGTGACGAGCCGACCGTGCTGCTGATCGACGAAATCGACAAGGCGCACTTGGAGTTCGACGCATTGCTGCTCGAAGTGCTCAGCGACTTTGCGATCACGATCACCGAGTACGGCACGGTCGCGGCGACTCGCAGGCCGCTGGTAATCATCACGTCGGGTGGCACGCGCGAGTTGTCCGACGCGCTGCGCCGGCGGTGCCACTTTCTGCATCTGCCTGCGCCCTCGAAGGGTATGACGCGGCGGATACTGGACCGCCGGGTTCCCGAAGCGCGTCGGCTGCCAGGCAGTTTCGTCGAGCACGTTGCAGATTTCGTCGACGCACTGCGAGACAACGGTCTTTCGTGCGGTGTCTCGGGTCTGGTCGACGCCGTTGCCGCGGTCGGCTACATCGATCGCGATGATCGCGAACAGCTTCGGGAAGCGTTGTGTTGCACACTCGTTCACAAGGAGGTCGAATTGCCGACCTTCCGTGCGTTGTTCGACCTGTGGTTTCCTGCGCGCGGATCGACCGATCGCCCGGTACCGGACGCCGGCACGCTCGAGCACGTCGCCGACTCGCTCGCCGACCCCGACGCAGGCAGCGTAGACATGAACGCGCTTGCCGCCGAGCTTGTTTCGGAGTTCGGCGAATATCGGAGTCTCGACGGTGAGTCCTACTCGGCGCTGCAGGTGGTCCGGGCTCTGAACCCCGAAGCGATGGCCGACCGGGTCGCGCTACAGCTCGGCATGACGATGCCGAACTCGCCGTTCAACTCGGCAGTCGCGGAACGCACGGCGCGACAGCGCGTCGCCGAACTGCGTCAGGCGGTGGTCGGCGAAACGAATAGACTTGTTGCGCAGCGGCGTTCGCGCGAACGAGTCGCCGAATACGCGGTGCCGCGTACGACCCCGGTCGACCTCGACAGGGCCGTCGACGGCTCTGAGCTGGCAGCCGTCCGGCGGGCAGTCGTCGAGCTGGGGCGGATTCTCGCGGTCCGGCAGGCGTCCCAACGCCGCCGAGCGCGGGCGGGGGAGATCGACCTGCGACGAACGCTGCGCAAGTCGATGTCGACCGGCGGGGTGCCGATCACCCTGCTGCGCCGCCGACCTCGAGTGTCGAGGCCGGAACTCGTTGTACTGTGCGATATGTCGAGCTCGGTATCCGAGTTCAGCTACTTCACGCTGATTCTCGTGGATGCGCTCCGCGCCGCCTTCTCCAGAGTTCGGATCTTCGCGTTCGTCGACACCATCGACGAAGTCACGTATCTGTTCAAAGCGGGCGCGGACCTCAACGCAGCGGTTGCGCGACTCAACGTCGAGGCCGACATCGGCATCGGCCAGCGATCCGATTACGGCCGTTCGCTCGCGGGGTTCGAGGCCGAGTATCCCGATGCGGTGACGTCGAAAACGTCGCTGCTGGTGATCGGCGATGCCCGTAGCAACAATTTCGACCCACGCGCCGACGTGGTCGGTCGGCTGGTGGCCACCGCGAAGCAGGCGCATTGGCTGAATCCGGAACGCGAGACACAGTGGGGGACCGGTGATTCTGCGGCCACCGAGTATCAGCGCGAGATCGTCATGCACGAGTGCCGCAATGCGACTCAGCTGGCCGACGTGGTCGGCGGGTTGATCGAAATATAGGCGATGGTCGTCCCAATTTCCCTGAGCCGCACCCCGACTCGGGAGTCGCACCTGAAATGGGGCCCTAAATTCGGTGCGACTCCCGAGTCGGGGTGCGGCGGAGCGAGATTGGTGGCGGAGCGAGATTGGCGGCCGGAGCGAGATTGGCGGCCGGTGCCCGAGCGTCTAGTCCTTTTCGCTGACCGCCAGCACCCGGCTCTCGTAGTCGGCCCGCCCGGCGTGGTCGACGTGGTTCAGTGCGCGGTCATCGCCGAGGACTTTGCGCACGATGTTGACGAGCCGCTCGGGCGCAACCGCCAGGCCGACGTCGAGGGCGGAAAGGTAACCGGGGACCGGTGTTTCGGCTGCGCGGTTACGGACCGTTGCGAGGATTGCGGCGGCGATGTCCTCCGGATCGACGGTCGGCATGCCGTGACCCAGTTGGATTCCGGACGAGAGTCCGGTGCGAACCGCGGACGGGAGGATGGTGCTCACGCTGATTCCGTGGGGTGCGAATTCGACGCGAGCGGCGGCGGACAGTCCGACGGCGGCGAACTTGCTCGCGTTGTAGATGACGAGGCCGGGGACCGGCAGCTTCCCGGCGAGCGAAGCGACGTTGACGACGTGTCCCGCACCGCGCTCGATCATGCCCGGTACGACAGCCCGCATCCCATGGCTCAGGCCGAGCACGTTGATGTCCATCGTGGCTTCGATGATCGAATCGCGTTCGTCGAGGAGGGCTGCAACGGGCATGATGCCAGCGTTGTTCACGAGGATGTCGACCCGCCCCAACTCGCCGACCACGTCGTCCCACGAGGTGCGCGACCGGACGTCGAGCGTATGGGCCGACGCGCGACCGCCGATTGCGGCCGCGGCAGCCTTCGCCGCTGGGAAGTCGACGTCGGCGAGCGCAACGCGCGCGCCCTTCTCGGCGAACAGTTCCGCGGTGGCACGGCCGATGCCGCGGCCTGCGCCCGTGATCAGGACGGTGGAGTCGCGCAACGAGATTGCGGGATAGGAGTTTCCGAAGAATGCCATAGTCTGCTCAGTCCTTTGGTCGGTTGGTGTCGTCAGGCGGAGTGTCGTCAGGCGAAGGCGCCGTGACGGACCTTGTCGTCGATCTGTTTGCGGGTACTCACGGTGGCGTGTTCGAGGGTCGCGATCCGCCGCGACGGGTCCATAAAGTTCGGTCCCATCACCGCGAGGTCGTCAGCCGTGGCGTCGATTCGGATCACGCGCGCTCCGGCTTGTTCGAGCGTGGCGACTTCCGCATCGAGTCCGCTGCTCATCCAGCCGCGGAGAGCGAGTCGCTCGACGAAATCCAGCCCAGCGCCGGGGATGCGTCCCGTCGACGCCATCGGTGCGAGGACGATCACCTCGTCGAGGCCCGCACCGGCGACGAGATCGACCGATGCGGTCGATGCAACGCCGCCGTCGACGTACCGGTTGCCGGCGATCTCGACTGGCGGAAACCATCCTGGGATGCCCCACGACGCGCGCAACGCCTGTGAGATTGTCGCGCGCGGTGCCCCGGGTGAACCGAAAGCGACACGATGGCCGTTGCCGTAATCCATCGCGATGAGCCAGGTTGCGGGATGCGGCACCCAGTCGCGACCGGGATTCAACCGAGTGGCGAGCCGATCGAGCCAGGCGGCGTCGCCGCGACCGACCGGAAGCAAACCTGACGCTGCTCGGAGGCTGAGACCCGTAGTCGCGAGTCGCAGCGATCCGAGTGCGGGTCGCGGAATCGGTGGGAATCGGCCGGGTGCGTCCGACAGGTGGTCGATGAGGGCCGGATGTGTCGTTGTGCCGAGTTGCATCCGGTGGATCTCGTCGACGCTCACTCCGCTGCCCAGCATGGTCACCAGTTCGGCACCCGCTGATGTGCCCGCGAGGAGGTCGGCTTCACGCGGATCCCAGTCGAGGCGTTCTTGCAGGGCTTTGAGCGCGGCGACCGTCCACGCGGCACCCAGGGTGCCACCACATCCGATAACCAAGCCGCGACGTCGTTGTCTACTTTCAGGCATCTCCAGAAACTATCAGAATTCAGATACCATTGGTATGTCTAACTTCCACGAGTGCGCGAGGAGTGGTCGATGACCCGCCTGACCAGGACCGAAAGCCAAGCGCGCACCCGCGCCGACCTTGTCGCGGCGGCTCGCGACCTCTTTCTCGCGGACGGCTTTGCCAAAACATCGCTCGAGAGCGTCGCGGACGCGGCGGGTTACTCGAAGGGCGCTGTGTACTCGAATTTCCGGAACAAGAAAGAGCTGTGCCTCGAGGTCCTCGAGCTGATTCACGTGAGCAAGTTCGGTGAGGTATCGGAGTTGCTTGCGGGCGGCGCGACGGTCGAGCAGAGCCTCGAGCGGTTCCAGGCCTGGGCAGAGCGCACGCTCGGCGACGTCGGCTGGACGATGCTCGAATTCGAGTTCGCGGTCGTCGCCCGTGCGGATCCGGAGCTCCAGGCCTCGCTGGTCGCGAGCCTCGGCGTCGCACGCCGAATGGTCGCGTCGATCTTGGAGTCGTTCGCGGAGTCGCTCGGCGTCACCCTTCCCATTCCGATCGACGATGCCGCAGGCAGTTTGCTGAGCCTTGGAATCGGCCTCGGCATCCAGCGCGCCGTCGATCCGACCATCTCCGCCCGGTTCATCACCGACGGCCTGCGGATGCTGATCGCGCTTGCCAGTGTGGGCGACCTCGCGTCGAGCAAAATTGCTCTTGGTGCCAGGCCGTAGTGAAATGATTGTCGATCAGGAGGTTCGATGACAACGGAGTTGTCCGAGACGGCGCTGGACCGGTTTTGTGCCGCAACGAGATTGGATCGAAGCGATGTCGAGGGCCTCGGTGCACTCGACGACGCGCAGTACGAGTTGCTGGCGGTTGCCTACGACGCGGCCCGGCGCAAGCGTGCCAAGGACTTGGGGGAGGCCGCCGAAAACAGCCTGTCCGTCGTTCCCCGGCTGGTCCGTCCCGCGGTGCGGAAGATCATTTCGTCCCAGGTCGGCGGGGGCAAGAAGCGATGACCACCCTTGCCACCCGTGCGGAGATCGTGAAGCTCGCCCGCGAGCTGATGATCGAGCCTGACGACATAGCCTTCCTCGAAGGCGCCTCGCCGGAGGCCCTGCGGCAATTTCGGAACTCAGTGCGCCGTCAGATCGACGCGCCGCACAAGAAGATGCTCGGCGCGCTGGCAAAGGCAAGCAGCCTGATCCCGAATTCGATTTCGGCGACCATTGCGACTCGCCATTTCGGCCCGATGCTGTGCGGGATGGTCGCTGCCGAGCTTCCGCCGGAGAAGGCCAAGGCGATGATCGGGCACCTCGACGTGGACTTCCTCGCCGACGTCTGTCCCTACATCGATCCCGATGCGGCGACACCGATCATTCGCACTCTCGACACGTCGGTCATGGAACCCGTCATGAAAGTCCTGCTCAGCCGCAAGGATTACGTGACGATGGCACGGTTCATAGGCGCGTTGACCGAAGCGCAGTTGCGCGCAATCGTTCCCCTCGTCGAGTCCGGCAAAGACATCCTGATGGCGGCGTTCAACGCCGAGGACATGAACCGGTTCGACGTCGTGCTTGCCGATCTGCCGGTCACGCGACTGCGCGGGATCATTCAGGCGGCGGTAGACAACGATCTTTTCGTCGAAACGCTGACCGTTCTCGGACACGTCTCCGACAGCACGCTTGCCCGTATCGCCGACGCCGCGACGGATCTCGGGCCAGAAGTGCTCGCACAGCTGGTCGAATCCACTTATCGCGCAGAAGCATTCACCGAATTCTTGCCGTTGGCTCGCGTCATGTCGGCAGACAAGCTGCCGATACTCGCCAATCTCGATGTGTGGCAGGGCGAGTTGCTGACCGCGTCGCTGCGGTCCGCCGACACGGCCGAGGGTCGCGAGGCAGCGGCACGGCTCGTCGGTGCAATCGAAAATGCCGATCGTCGCGCTGTCGCGGAACGCGAATTGGCGGCAGCGAACTAGCGACCGCGCGAGTAGATTTTCGAGGGTGTCGACCGGTCCGCGCGATCTCGCTGGAGTTGTGCCGAGAAACGACGTCGCGATGGACGACTGCGTCGTCGATTGCGCGGTATATGTCGGCGGCGAGCGAACGGTCGGGCACCTGTCGCACCAGGCCGCGCTCGAGGAGGTGCGGCGCCGGGGTACCGGCTTCTGCTGGGTCGGCCTGTACGAACCGAACGATCGGCAGATGGAGTCCATCGCGACGACATTCGGCCTGCACGAGCTGGCGGTCGAGGACGTCGTCCACGCTCATCAGCGGCCGAAGCTCGAACGCTACGACGACCTGGTGTTTCTGGTCCTGCGCACCGTGCAGTACCTCGAGCACGGGCGGCTCACGGGGGTCAGCCGGATCGTCGATACCGGCGAAATCATGGTGCTCGTCGGTTCCGACTTCGTCATCACCGTCCGGCACGGCGAACACACCGGGCTAGCCGGAGTTCGTCACATGCTCGAGGACATGACGGAGCGGCTCGCGCTCGGACCGATGGCCGTGCTGCACGCCGTTGCCGACCACGTCGTCGACACCTACGTAGACGTGGCGCAGCGCGTGGAGCAGGACATCGACGCCATGGAGCAGACCGTCTTCACGCCGAATCGGAAGATCGAGATCGAGCCGATCTACCAGCTGAAGCACGAGATCCTCGAGTTCCGCCGGTCGGTCAATCCGCTTGCGGCGCCGTTGCAAATCCTCGTCTCTCCGGCCGGCGATGTGCCGAAGGAGATACGCCGCTATCTGCGCGACGTCGCCGACCACCACACCCACGTTGCGGACGAAATCGCGGTTTTCGACGACGCAATGAGCGCGATGATCGGCGCTTCGCTGGCGAAGGTTGCGACGCAACAAAATTCGGACCTTCGGAAGATCTCCGCGATCGTTGCACTGGCTGCTGTGCCGACGATGTTCGCCGGTGTCTATGGCATGAATTTCGAGCACATGCCGGAGTTGTCGTGGACGGTCGGTTATCCGCTGTTGTTGACTCTCGTCGCCACGGTCTGCGTGGGGCTGTTCGTCGTATTTCGCGTGAAGCGGTGGCTATAGGAGGTTCGCATGACCAGCGGAACCAGGCGCGAAGTCAATCTGCGATTTCTCGCGGAACCCTCGGATGTGAACTTCGGTGGCAAAGTGCACGGCGGCATGGTGATGAAATGGATCGACCAGGCCGGTTACGCCTGCGCGGCCGGCTGGAGCGGTTGCTACTGCGTCACGGTCTATGTCGGCGGAATCCGCTTCATTCGCCCGATCCGCATCGGTGACCTCGTCGAAGTGCGCGCGCGAGTGATCTTCACCGGTAACAGCAGCATGCACATCGCGGTCGACGTGAGCGCTGACGATCCGCGCAGAAGTGCCGCGGAGAAGACGACGCACTGCGTGATCGTCTTCGTCGCGATGGGCGAGGACAGCAGGCCGACGCCGGTGCCGCACTGGGATCCGATCACCGAGGGCGATCGGGAACTCGAGCAGTACGCGCGCAAGCTCATGAGCCTGCGTACCAGCATCGACGCCGAGGTGGCTCGATTCCTCGAACCTGCGCACGACGCGCGGTAGGCCTGCGCGCCTGTGCGCGGTCAGCGAGTCTATGGACTGAACAGAGTCTATGAACTGAACAGGGTCTAGGGACTCGCCAACCGCGCACAAGCTCCGCTCAGGACCGCGCCAACTCCATCAGCTGCCGGACCGATCCGGCGAAGCGATCGAGTTCTGTGCTCGGGCGGGTTTGGTCGCGGCGGTTTCGCAGCAACCAGGACGTCAGATGCTCGACGAGTTCGCGGACCTCGAGAAGTGCCTGCACCCGTTGGGTCTCGTCCATGCGCCCTTCGAGACAGTCGGCCCACACCTCGTCGAGGTGGAGGATGCCTCGAACGATCGCGTATGCCCGCGCGACATCGGCGGTGGTGACGCCCAACCGCTCTTGCATGCGGAAGATCGTTCCGGGACCGACTCGGTTGATCAGCTCGTCGGCAACGCCCGTCGCGATGATCTCCCGCCGAAGTGGATGCGCTGCAATCAATTCGGCAGCAGTGTCCGCCACGACGCGGGGGAAGTACGCGATCAGGCGGTCCGCGAACATGTCTTCGTCGGGCACGGTCGAGTCGAGCAGCTCCTGGCACACAAGGTTTTTCGACTGCGCGAGCAGGATCGCGATCTCCGGCCGGGTCAATCCCGATGTTCGGTCCTTCAGTTCTGCCGGTGACGGCAGGCCTTCGAGCGCCGGATCGATACCGCCCTCGGCCTCGAGGTTGCCTATCAACCGTGCATGCCGCTCGAGCAGATGCCTGGCCTGCGACGATGCGAGACTGATCGCGAGGATCTGATTCGCGCTGTCGCGCAGTACGCGACTTGCCACGTCGTCGGCCGCGTCGGCGAGCAACGCGTTGCGCTGCCCGAACGTGACCGCGCCCGACCGGACACCGGCGTCGAGGGCGATCTTCAGATTCACCTCGAGGTCGGAGGTCGCCACGCCTGCCGCGTTGTCGATGAAGTCCGCGTTGACGCGGCCACCGTGCAGAGCGAAGTCGATGCGCGCCTGCTGGGTGAGGCCGAGATTGCCACCCTCACCGATGACGCGGCAACGCAATTCGCGTGCCGCGACGCGGACGCGGTCGTTCGCCGGATCCTGCGCATCGACGTCGGACTCGGCGTCGGCTCGGACGTAGGTGCCGATGCCGCCGTTCCACAACAGGTCGACACGAGCACGAAGCAGCGCCTGGACCAATTCGTCGGGCGTGCACTCGGTTGCGTCGAGCGCGAGCAGCGCACGGACCTCGGTCGAGAGAGCAATCGACTTCGCCGTCCGTGGCCAGACCCCGCCGCCGGCCGAAATCTTCTCGCGCGCATAGTCATTCCAGGACGATCCCGGCAGCATGGAGAGACGCTGACGTTCGCCGAACGAGACCTCCGCATCCGGTGTCGGGTCGAGGAAGATGTGCCGGTGGTCGAATGCGCCGACAAGCCTGATCTTGCGCGAGAGCAGCATGCCGTTGCCGAACACGTCGCCCGACATGTCGCCGATGCCGACGACAGTGAACTCGTCCGCGTCGACGTCGAGGCCTGACTCGGCAAAGTGGCGGCGCACCGAGAGCCACGCGCCGCGGGCTGTGATTCCCATGGCCTTGTGGTCGTACCCGGCGGAGCCGCCGGACGCGAACCCGTCACCGAGCCAGAAACCGTATTCGGCTGCAATGGAATTCGCGAGGTCGGAGAACTTCGCCGTGCCCTTGTCGGCGGCAACGACGAGATACGGGTCGTCGCCGTCACGGCGGACCGTGCGCGCAGGTGACACGACGACGCCGCCGACGATGTTGTCGGTGATGTCGAGCATCCCCTTGATGAACGTCCGGTAACCCTGTGCAGCAGAGGTACTCGCCGACCGGAGCACGAATGCACCCTTGGCTCCCATGGGCACGATCGGGGCATTCTTGACGGACTGGGTCTTCATCAAGCCGAGGACTTCGGTTCGGAAGTCTTCGGTTCGGTCCGACCAGCGCAGGCCGCCGCGCGCGACGGCGCCACTACGCAGGTGAACGCCCTCGACATCGTCGGAGTGGACGAAGATCTCGCGGAACGGTACGACCGCGTCGCGCACCGACAACTGGGACGAGTCGATCTTGAACGAGACGTACGACTTGTGCTGTCCGGCCGTGTCGAGCTGAAACCAGTTGGTACGCAAGACCGAGAGGACGAATGACTGCAGCGCCCGCCGGATGCGGTCCTCATCGAGCGTGCTTGCGCTCTCGACGAGCGAAGCAACTGCGCGCTCGGCGGCGGCGTCGTCGTAGCCACCCCGCGGATCGAGTCGGGCCTTGAACAAAACGACGATTGCCGACGCGAATTCCGGGTGCCGAACCAGCGAGTCGACGATGTAGTCCTCGGACAAGCCGAGCTTCGTCTGCCGCAGAAACCGGCAGGCCGCGCGGAGGAGAACGACTTCGCGCCACGGTAATCCAGCGGTCGCGACCAAACGGGCGTAGCGATCGATGTGCCAACTACCGGTCGCATGCGCGACACATGCGTCGGCGATGAGGGCCAGCACGGTCTCGTCGTGGGAGACGAATCCGAACTCGAAGGTGTGCGCCGAACCGACAGGCAGTTCGACCTCGCGATGGGCGGCCATGCGGAGTCCGAAGCTTTCGAACATCGTGCATACATCAGCGAGGAGCATCGGCTCTCCCGGCCACACTGTCATTCCCCGGGTGCCGGTGGCATCGGTCTCGAACCACACACGCGGCGAACCGCTTTCGATGGCCGCATCGATGCGGGCACCTTCCTGTGTGGCGAAGCTGGTCGAAGTCATTTTCTGTGTTCTCAATTCTCAGACGATGCGGTCACGGCAGAGCGATGTACTTGATTTCGAGGTATTCCTCGATGCCCTCGCTCCCGCTTTCGCGACCGATTCCGGATTCTTTGACGCCACCGAAAGGAGCGGCGACGTCGGAGATGATGCCGCGGTTCACGCCGACCATGCCCGACTCGAGTGCCTCTGCCACGCGGAGCGCGCGGTTGAGGTCCTGCGTGTAAATGTATGCGGCCAAGCCGAATTCGGTGTCGTTCGCCGCTGCGATGCCTTCGGCTTCACCGTCGAAGCCGGTGATGGCCGCGACGGGTCCGAAGACTTCCTCGCGAAGGATTCGCGCGTCGGCGGGAACGTCGGCGAGCACGGTCGGCTCGTAGAAGTAGCCGGCGCCGGCGGGCGCCGAACCGCCCGTCGTGACAACGGCGCCCTTCGTCACTGCATCGCGGACGAGCTCGTCGACGCTGCTGCGCTGTTTCTCCGTGATGAGCGGTCCCACTTGTGTTCCCGTGATGTGGCCCGCCCCGATCTGCAGCGCGGCCATGCGAGCGGTCAGCTTCGCGGTGAACTCCGAACGCACCGAATTGTCCACGTGCATGCGGTTTGCCGCCGTGCACGCCTCGCCGGTATTGCGCATCTTGGCGGCCATCGCGCCGTCGACAGCCGCATCGAGGTCCGCATCCGCGAACACGACGAACGGTGCGTTTCCGCCGAGTTCCATCGACGTGCGCAGAACGCGTGTAGCCGATTGCGCGAGAAGCTTTTTGCCGACACCGGTGGAGCCGGTAAAGGTCACCTTGCGCAGCCGGTGGTCGGCGAACAACGGGTCCGTGAGCGCCGGAGCATCGGAGGTCGGCAGGATCGACAGGACACCGGACGGCAGACCGGCGTCGGCGAATACCTGCCCGAGCAGCAGCATCGTCAGCGGCGTCTCGGCGGCGGGCTTCACGATCATCGTGCAACCCGCTGCGAGGGCAGGCGCGATCTTACGAGTTCCCATGGCAAGCGGGAAGTTCCACGGCGTGATCGCCAGCGTCGGCCCGACCGGTTGCTTGGTGACGAGAATTCGGCCGTTTCCAGACGGTGACTGGGTGTAGCGCCCGTTGATTCGCACGGCCTCTTCGGAGAACCAGCGCAGGAACTCACCTCCGTAGGTGACCTCCCCGTACGCCTCGACGAGCGGCTTGCCCATCTCCAGCGTCATGAGAAGCGCGAAGTCGTCGCGTCGAGCCGCGACCAATCCCCATGCACGACGAAGTATTTCGGCACGGTCACGCGCGGGCATCGCGGCCCACGATGCCTGTGCCTCGGTCGCTGCCTCGAGTGCGCGCGCGCCCTCGATCGCACCGGCATCGGCAACCTCGACCAATACCTCGCCGGTCGCAGGGTTGTACACCGGGAACGTGTGTCCGGTGGCGGCAGGCATCTGCTTGCCACCGATCCACAGGTTGGTCGGAACCGATGCGAGCAGTCCGGCAATTTCGTCGTGCATGGGGAGAATCTCCTTGGAATCGAATCAGGCGCGAGCGGCGGAGCGGATGGTGTCGGAGATGACGGTCATGGCCTCGTCGAGCAACTCGTCGCTGATGACCAGCGGGGGCAGGAGTCGGATGACGTTGCCGTACGTGCCACACGTCAGCAGCACGACGCCCTGTGCAAGTGCCCCGGCAGCAATGGTTTTGGTGAGAACGGGATCGGGCTCCGTGGTGCCGGGCTTGACGATCTCGATGGCGAGCATCGCACCACGGCCGCGAACGTCGCCGATCATACCGACCTCGGCCGCAAGGGCTTGGAGTGCAGGCTTCACGGTTGCCTCGATGTCGCGCGCACGGGCAGGCAGATCCAGCTCGCGCATGGCCTCGATCGTTGCGAGCGCGGCTGCACACGCGACGGGGTTGCCGCCGTAGGTGCCGCCGAGGCCACCCGCGTGGACCGCGTCCATGAGGTCCGCGCGACCGGTGATCGCCGCGAGTGGCATGCCGCCGGCGATGCCCTTGGCCATCGTGATGATGTCGGGCACGATCGACTCGTCGTCGCTGGCGAACCAGGCTCCGGTGCGGGCGAATCCGGTCTGCACCTCGTCGGCGATGAAGACGACGTTGTTTTCCTTGGCCCAATTCACCAGTGTGGGAAGGAAACCGGGAGCGGGAACGACGAAGCCGCCCTCGCCCTGGATCGGCTCGATGATGATCGCGGCGAGCGAATCCGCGCCGATCTGCTTCTCGATCTGGGAAATCGTCTGGCGCGCAGCCTGTTCGCCGGTGAGGCCGACGGCGTCGCGATAGGGGTAGGACGTCGGCATCCGGTAGATCTCGGGCGCGAACGGTCCGAAGTTCGTCTTGTACGGCATCGACTTGGCGGTCAGCGCCATCGTGAGGTTCGTACGGCCGTGGTAGGCGTGATCGAATGCGACGACCGCCATCTTGCCGGTTGCCAGGCGCGCGACCTTGATCGCATTCTCGACTGCCTCGGCGCCGGAATTGAAGAGCACCGTGCGCTTTTCGTGATCGCCGGGGGTCAGCCTGTTGAGCTCTTCGGCCACCTGGACGTAGCCCTCGTAGGGGGTGACCATGAAGCAGGTGTGGGTGAAGTGGCGAGCTTGCTCGGCGACGGCTGCCGCTACCGCTGCATGCGAAGCGCCGACGCTCGTGACCGCGATGCCGGCGCCGAGGTCGATAAGCGAGTTGCCGTCGACGTCGACGATCACGCCACCGTCAGCGTCCTGTGCGTACACGGGCACGGAGGATCCAACGCCGGCTGCAACGGCGCTCGCACGGCGGGCTGTGAGGGCTGCCGACCGCGGGCCCGGCAGAGCGGTGACGATGTTGCGCTTCTGCGCGAGTCGATAGGCGAAATCGGTCATTGGTGGAGCTCCCGTCTCGTGGATTTCTCTTGTCCTGAGTCTTTGTCCAACGGGGATCTCGCACCAGCGCCGTTTTGTCCAACCGGGCAGGGTAGCGTGCGCCATTTCGGCAGATGTTCCGTCCGATTCGGACCAGCAGACTTATGTACAGATCGCAGCACACCACCAGCGCAAAGCAGCGCATGACCAGCGATCGAACCACTTGCTCACCGCCCCGCGGTGATCGAAACAACGGGAGATGCACATCATGAGTGAAGCCACTCGTCGCTCTGTCGCCGCGGCGCGGAAGCGTACGGGCAGGTCCGTGCCGTCTGTTGCAGCCAAGCTGGCAGCGGAGAAGATCGTCAGTGCGCCGCTCGCCGAGGGCCTCGATCCTCGCGAAGTCAGCGTCGGCACGGATGCGGCTTTCGCATCGACCCCGTCCACCGCCCCGAAGAAGCGCGCACTGCGCAACATCTCCGAGGTGCGCCACTTCTTCCGCACCAACGACGTGCCGGTGTTCTTCTTCGGTGCGACGCCGTTCAACCTGCTGGGTCTCGATCGGTGGGTGCGCAACTTCTCCTACATCACGTACTACGACGGCTGGGACGGCGCGCACCCGAACGTGTTCACGCCCCGGCACAAGCCCTACCAGGAGTTCGAGAGCGGCGAAGAGATCAACAACTGGTTGCTGACGAACCCCGAAGTCCGCGCGCACATGGCTCGCATGATTCCGGCCGGCGTCCGCCCGAAGATCGCCATGGTCTTCTTCGACGAGGAGACAGAGGGCATCTGCGCCGAGCTCGGCTACGACCTGATCCTGCCGTCGGCGGCCCTGCGTGAGCACCTCGACTCGAAGATCGTCACGACCAAGCTCGGAAACGAAGCCGGTGTGCCGAGTGTGCCGAATGTGCTGACCCGCGTAGCGGATTGGGACGGGCTCGTCGCCGCTGCGGAGGCGGCCGGACTCGGAAACGAACTCGTCGTCCAGACGCCGTACGGCGATTCGGGCAAGACGACGTTCTTCATCTCGTCGGAAGCCGACTGGCGTAAGCACAGCGCGGACATCGTCGGCCAGGACATCAAGGTGATGCGCCGGATCAACAACCAGCCGGTTGCCGTCGAGGCAGTGCTCACGCGTTGCGGAACCGTCGTCGGACCGTTCATGACCGAACTGACCGGCTACTCCAAGCTGACCCCCTACCGCGGTGGTTGGTGCGGCAACGAGATGCATCCGACCGTTCTGACCGCGGAGCGGCGCACGAAGGCGAACGAACTCGTTCGACGGCTGGGCGACCGATTGAGCGACGAGGGCTACCGCGGCTTCTTCGAGGTCGACGTTCTCGTGGACACCGACACCGACGAGGTGTACCTCGGTGAGCTCAACCCGCGCATCAGCGGTGCGTCTGCGATCACGAACGTGACCGCCGGTGCATACGCCGACGTGCCGCTGTTCCTGTTCCACCTGCTGGAGTACATGGACGTCGATTTCGAACTCGACATCGACGAGATCAACCAGCGTTGGGAAGAGTTGGCGTCGGCGGATGTGTGGAGCCAGATGATCATCAAGGAGACATCGAACGTCGTCGAGCAACTGGAGTGGACGCCGCAGACCGGGGCGTACTCGCTGGATGCGGACGGCGCGCTCGTCTTCCGTCGCGCAGCGCTGGACTGGCACCAGCTGCAGAACGAGTCGGAGGCATTCTTCCTGCGGATCTACGGTCCTCGTGACTACCGCTGGAAGGGTGCTGACCTCGGCGTTCTGGTGACCAAGGGACGGCTGCAGGTCGACTCGCCGGATGGGCGTTCGGCGCTGACAATCCGGGCCCGCCACTTCATCGATTCGGTGCGCGCGAACTACTCGGGTCGGCCGCTGGCCGAGCCCGCCACGGCTAAACCGGCGGTCGGCTTCAAGTCCCTATGATGGGGCGACTGGCTCGGAAGAAGAGAGCTCCGCACAAACAAATAGGAGATCCGGTGATCGGCGGTGATCCGGGTCGCGTCCCGTCCGGCGTGACCCTCGACAACTGGCAGTCGTCATCGCAGTTGCATTGGACGTTCCAGCATGTCGCCGAATTTCTGCCGACTGCGGTGATCTCACGTGGGGTCGGCCCGATCGCCAAACTGCGATCGGCGCCGGCTTCGCTGGCTGAAGTTGCGATGGTGCGGCCCGATGGGTTTCCGACGACGGTCGGCGCTGTCATGGGTACGACGGCAACCGACGGCTGGGCGGTCGTCCGGGGCGACACCCTCCTCGTCGAGGAGTACTTCGGCGGGATGGTCCCGGAGACGTCGCATCTGCTCATGTCGGTGAGCAAGTCGCTGGTCGCGAGTGTCATCGGCGCACTGAACGGCTCGGGACTGCTCGATGTCGATGCGCCGGTGACGGCATACGTTCCAGCGCTGGCCAGTTCCGGCTACGCGGGTGCGACCGTTCGGCATCTGCTCGACATGCGCTCCGGAATTTCCTTTTCGGAGAACTATCTCGACCCTGCTGCCGAGGTACGCGTACTGGAGCAGGCAATCGGCTGGGCACCGCGGGTCAGTCCCGACGTGCCGGGAACGATGTACGACTTCCTGGTCTCGTTGCGGCAGAAGTCGGTTCACGGTGGTCCGTTCGAATACCGTTCGTGTGAAACCGATGTACTCGGCTGGGTATGCGAAGCCGCAAGTGGCGTCCGTATGCCTGAGTTGATGTCGCAGTTGCTGTGGGGCCGAATCGGCGCGCGTGGCGATGCGACCATCGGTATCGACTCGATGGGCACAGGGATGTTCGATGGTGGCATCAATGCGCGCCTCGTCGACCTGATCCGTTTCGGTTCTCTGTATCTGCGCGAGGGTGTTTCGCTGACGGGCGAGCAGGTCGTGCCGGCAGCGTGGATCGCGGACACCTGGAACGGCGGCGTCGACTCGCGCGAAGCGTTTGCCACGAGCCCGGGCGACAACCGGATGCCTGGTGGTATGTACCGCAATCAATGCTGGTTCCCGTACCCGGGTAGCAATGTATTGCTGTGCTTGGGAATTCACGGCCAGATGATCTACGTAAACCGGTCGGCGGGCGTTGTCGCCGCGAAGTTGTCGAGCTGGCCGGTGCCACAGGACGCGCAGATGCTGTTCTCGACCATCAGCGCGTTCGACGCAGTCTCGGCCGAGCTGGTCGTGCGCGGTTAGGGAGTCCGGGGACTCGCTAACCGCGCACGGGCACAGAGCGTTTCGCTATTTCGAACGCCAGGCACAGCTCGGCGATGTCTCGCGGACGCGTCAGCGATCTGCCTGTCTTCTCCTCGATGCGGTGCAGGCGATGCCGGACGGTGTTCGGGTGGCAGAAGATCTTGGTGGCGGTTTCGTTCGCGGAACCGCCACCTTCCACCCATGCCTCGAAGGTGTCGACCAGGATCTTGCGTTCTTCGGGTGGTAGTTCGTCGAGTTGGCCGAGAATGTTCTTCCCGATTCTGGCCATCGCATCGGGTGCACTGACCGCCGCAAGTGCCAACGGCGACTCGTCGAAGACCGACACGAACGAGCCGTTATTACCGTTGCCGGCCATACGGGCGAACCGCAGTGCCTCGCTCGTGTCCGCCAAATCGTCGAACTGCGAGCTGATACCGACGTTCGCGGTCGCGACGGATTCGAGCGTGTCGATCAGAACGCGCAGTGTTTCCGGGCGGCGCAGCGACACGATCCCGACCTGTAGGTCCGGCAGCAATCGCCACGCCGACCGGATGTCGTGCACGTCCAGCCGACTCGCGATTTCCGGCAGACCCGATCGGCCTACGCCCGGAACTTGCGCCGCAACAACGACATACGGACCTTTGGCCGGAAGCCGTAAGATATCGGCCGCCTCCCACAAGCTCTGGGTATCGGTGATCTGGTGAAAGAGCAGTGCCTCGACGAGTGCGGACCGCTCTTCCTCGCGCCCGAGAATCTTGATCGTCACCTGTTGGCGGTATGCGGCCGTCATGGCTTGGGTGAACATGTCCTGTGCAACGAGAATGTTGGACGTCGCATCGAGGATCGACTCGGCCCGAATGCCGCGCTTTCTGGCTTCGGCGAGGGTCTTCTCCCACATGAACCTGAACCCGACACGGTAGGCCGCCATCACCGCGGGCAGTGGAATGCCCGCCGCAGCTCGCTCCGATCCGGTCGCCTCGGCGACCGACACGTCCATTTCGGCATGGCCGGTCAGCGACGTGAAGACGTAGGTCATGTTCGCCGTGCAACTCGCCTGAACCTGTTCCTTGGCCACGACCGCGTTCGAACGATAGAAGTCGATGTCACGGCAGATGCGGTCGGCGAGCTCGGCGCCGAGTTCGCCTGCGCTCTCGAGCATCGCTTTACCGAGTTCGGCGATGTCGGCATCGGGTAGTCCACCCATACCGACACCTTAGGCCCGCGAGGCCTCCGATGTGAGCGCTCACACCGAGATCCCGTTCGTGTTGTTCGCGCCACCCTCGACCTTCGGCATGGTCCGGATCACCATTGAAGTAAGCGAAAAGCCGAAATCAACGGAGGTCGAAATTGTCGAATCTGAGTCTGAATCTTGTTGCATCAGCACGAAATTACCCCACCAAGACCGCACTTCGGTGTGCCGATCTGGACGTCTCTTTCACACGGTTCGATTCCGCTGCGGCACGGGTCGCAACCCTGCTCGAGCGAGCCGGTGTCGAACCCGGCGACCGGGTCGGGCTGATGTTGCCGAACACAACGGCGTTCGCTGTGGCGTTCTACGGCATCCTTCGCCGGGGCGCCGTGGCAGTGCCGATGAACCCATTGCTGAAGGCGCGGGAGATCGAGTTCTACCTCGCGAATACGGGTGCCAAAGCACTCTTCGCGACGCCGGCATTCGCCGCCGAGGCCGCTGCAGCGACGGCTGCGGTCGGCGCGATCCACTGGTCGGTCGACGACGCTGCCCTCACCGATTTGATTGCCGACCTCCCCGAACAGGGACAGCCGGTCGACCGCGCAGATACCGACACCGCCGTGGTCCTGCACACGTCGGGCACGACCGGTAAGCCGAAGGGCGCGGAGCTGACCCACGGCGGCTTGAACCGCAATCAGGAGGTGTGCGCCCGAACCCTCATCGAGGTCGGACCCGACGACGTCGTCATGGGCTGCCTCCCGCTGTTCCACGTCTTCGGCATGACGTGCGGACTCAATACCGCTGTTGCCGTCGGCGCGACCCTCACATTGATACCGCGATTCGACCCCCGAACCGCGCTCGAAGTCATCGAGCGCGACGGCGTCACCGTCTTCGAGGGTGTTCCGACGATGTACTCGGCCTTGCTCGGTGTCGGAGCCGGCGGCGCGGCAACGACGTCGCTGCGCGTGTGCGTCTCGGGCGGAGCGTCGCTACCTGTGCAGGTACTCAACGACTTCGAAAAGACCTTCGGCGCAATCATTCTCGAAGGGTACGGGCTGTCGGAGACGTCGCCGGTCGCATCGTTCAACCACCCCGGCATCGCGCGGAAGGCAGGTTCGATCGGCACCCCCATCGAGGGCGTCGAGATGCGAGTGGTCGACATGGCGGGAAACGAAGTGCCACAGGGTGAGCCGGGGGAGATTCAGATCCGCGGACACAACGTCATGAAGGGCTATTGGAATCTCCCGGATGCGACAGTGTCCGCCATCGACGCCGATGGCTGGTTCGCCAGCGGCGACGTCGGAAAAGTGGACGAGGACGGGTACTTCTACATCGTCGACCGTAAGAAGGACTTGATCATTCGCGGTGGCTTCAACGTCTATCCGCGTGAGATCGAAGAGGTTCTGTACGAGCATCCCGCCGTCGCCGAAGCCGCCGTGATCGGACTCCCGCACGATTCGCTCGGCGAAGATATCGGCGCAGCCATCGTCGGAAAGCAAGGCGCCACAGTCGATATCGACGAACTGCGCGATTTCGTCAAAGCCCGCGTCGCGGCCTACAAGTACCCGCGCCACATCTGGCTGGTCGACGGTCTGCCCAAGGGGCCCACCGGCAAGATCCTGCGTCGCGAAATAACAGTCCCCACAATCGAAAGCAGCTAGCCATGACAACCACGATCAAGAGTCCTGACGAACTCGCGGCACCGCTCGATCTGTTGCTGACGAATTCGACTCGCCCATTTGTCGGCAGAATGCTTCCCAACCAGGCGTGGACGAGGTTCGGCCTGAGCCTGGCCAAGCAGCCGCGCACGGTCGCCGACCGCGGCGGAAGCCTCCTGCGCGAACTTGCGACGATCGCAGCCGGCAACTCTGACCGCGCACCTGCGAAGGGCGACAAGCGATTTGTCGATCCGGCGTGGTCGGGCAACCCGTTGCTGAAGCGGACCATGCAGGCTTACCTGTCCGCTGCCGAGACGGCCGACAAGCTGTTCGCGGATGCGAATCTCGATTGGCGCGACGCCGAGAAGATGCGCTTCGTGCTCGACAACATCATCGAAGGCCTTGCACCGACGAACAACCCGCTGATCAGCCCACTCGGGTGGAAGGCACTGATCGACACCGGCGGTCTGAGCGCGGTGCGCGGGCTCAAAGCGTTCACGCGCGACATGCTGTCGAAGCCGCGAGTGCCCGCGATGGTGGAACCTGACGCGTTCGCAGTGGGGGAGACCGTTGCGACGACCAAGGGCGCCGTCGTGTTTCAGAACCGGGTCTTCGAACTGATTCACTATGCGCCGCAGACGGAGAAGGTCCGGTCCATTCCACTGCTGATGGTGCCGCCGGTGATCAACAAGTTCTACATCATGGATATCGCGCCGGGGCGAAGCATGATCGAGTACTTCCTGCAGCAGGGCCAGCAGGTCTTCGCGATCTCCTGGCGTAATCCGCAGAAGCGGCATCGCGATTGGGGTTTCGATACCTATGGTGCCGCCATCATCGAAGCAATGGCGGCGGTGCGCACGATCAGCGGGGCAGACAGCACCCACCTGCTCGCTACCTGTTCCGGCGGAATCCTCGCGTCGATGGTTGCGGCCCATCTCTCCGAGATCGGCGAGGGCGACCGGATTGCCGGCCTCACCCTAGCGGTGACGGTGCTCGACCAGACGAAGGCCGGATTCGCCTCTGCCGCTATGAGCGAGCGAGCCGCGGAGGCCGCAATCAAGTCGTCGGCGTCGAAGGGTTATCTCGACGGGCGGGCAATGGCAGAGATGTTCGCCTGGCTCCGGCCGACGGACCTCGTGTGGCGGTACTGGGTCAACAACTACGTCCAGGGCCGGTCGCCGGCGGCCTTCGACGTCCTCTACTGGAACGCCGACACGACGCGTATGGCGGCGGCCTTGCACAAGGACCTCGTGCTGATGGGTATGGAAAACGCCCTCACCACGCCTGGCGCAGTGAGCATGCTCGGTACTCCGGTCGACCTTTCGAAGGTCACCGCGGATTCCTACGTCATCGGCGGCATCGCTGACCACATCTGCCCGTGGCAGTCCACCTACCGCAGTGCACGTTTGCTCGGCCGCAAGGACAACCGCTTCGTGCTCTCGTCCAGCGGACATATCGCGTCCCTGGTCAATCCGCCTGGCAACCCGCGGGCCTCGTTCCGGATCGCTCCGGTCGACAAGGACACTCCGGAGGAGTGGCTCGAATCCGCCGAGAGGGCCAAGGACTCGTGGTGGCCCAACTACGTCGAATGGCTCGGTGAGCGCAGTGGCCCCGAGGTCGACGCGCCCCAGACCCTCGGCGGCTCCGGTCTTCCCCCGCTGGCACCGGCACCCGGCACCTACGTCCATCACAAGTGATTCGAGGAAACGACATGACAACCCACCTCGCTCATCCGACCGGTCTGCTCGAACTCACCGGAAAGACCGTTGGCACCACCGAGTGGCACGAGGTCACCCAAGACCAGGTGAATCGATTCGCCGATGCAACCGGCGATCACCAGTGGATCCACACCGACCCCGAGCGCGCGGCCGCCGGACCGTTCGGCGGAACGATTGCCCACGGCTACCTGACGCTGTCCCTCGCGCCGCAGATACTGGAAGAGGTCTTGACGGTGGACAACGTGACCGCCGCATTGAACTACGGCCTCGACAGGGTCCGCTTCCCGGCACCGGTGCCCGTGGGCTCCAAGCTGCGTGCCACGGTGAACGTCACGTCGGCGCAGCAGAAACCCGCAGGTATCGAGGTCGTGTTCGGCATGACGTACGAGGTCGACGGCGGCTCACGTCCGGCATGCATTGCCGATGTCGTGGTGCTGTACCGGTGAGCGACTACGACGAGCGCTACCTCGCGGTCGCCGGGCAGCGCATCCGGGTCAGCGTCCGCCGCGGGACCGGTATCCCGCTCGTCCTGTGCAACGGCATCGGTGCGAGCCTCGAGGTCCTCGAGCCGCTGGTCGCAGCGGTCGATCCGGAGACCACGGTCATTCGCTTCGACGTCCCGGGTACCGGCGGTTCGCCTACCTCGGTTCTGCCGTACGGGTTTCCCTACCTTGCGTGGATGCTCGGTCGAGCGCTGTCGCAGCTCGGTTATGGCGTGGTCGATGTGCTCGGGCTGTCGTGGGGCGGTGCGCTGGCCCAGCAGTTCGCGTTCCAGAACCCCCGCCGCTGCCGCCGTCTGGTTCTCGTTGCGACCGGGACCGGCGCCGTGATGGTCCCCGGGCATCCGCGGGTGCTGGGAAAGATGCTGACGCCACGGCGCTTTCGCGATCCGAATTATGCGGCGTCGATCGCCGGCGAACTGTACGGCGGAAAGGTCCGTGAGCACGGCGACGACGTGGCTCGAATCTTCCTCGCTCAGCTCCACGCCGGGTCTAAGGTCGGCTATATCCACCAATTACTCGCGGGCTCGGTCTGGACCAGTCTCCCCGCGCTGCCAATGATCCGGCAGCAGACCCTCATCGTCGCCGGCACCGATGATCCGATCATTCCAGTTGTCAACGCGCGCATCATGAACCGGCTGTTGCCGCATTCGCGTTTGCACCTGCACTCGGGCGGGCATATCGATCTTGTGACGAATGCCCCCGAACTAGCCCCGGTAATCGTCTCGTTTCTTCGAAATCCAGGAGTAAGTCCATGAGTACCGCACCCGATATCGACACGTCGGACTTCTATTCGTTCGAACACCTTCTTTCCGAGGACGACCGGACGTACCTGCATTCGGTACGCGACTGGATGACGGCCGACGTCGCACCCATCGTCAACTCGCACTGGGAAGCCGCGACGTTCCCGTTCGAGGTGATCCCCGGTTTCGCCGAACTCGGCCTGGGTGGGGTGCCGTACAAGGGCTACGGCTGCCGCGGTAGCAGTTTTCTGCTCGACGGCATGATCGCGATGGAGCTCGCCCGAACCGACTCGTCGATCGCAACCTTCAACGGCGTGCACGGCGGTCTGGCGATGGGTTCGATCTACCTGTGCGGGTCCGACGAGCAGCGCGAACGGTTTCTGCCCGAGATGGCGCGCTACGAGAAGATCGGCGCCTTCGGGCTCACCGAACCGGATGTCGGATCGGGTGTTTCAGGTGGGCTGACGACGACCGCCGAGCGTCGCGGCGACACGTGGATTCTGAACGGTCAGAAGAAGTGGATCGGAAATGCGACCTTCAGCGACCTGACGATCATCTGGGCGAAGGATGTCGCGGATGGTCAAGTCAAAGGCTTTGTCGTGGAGAACAGTTCGCCAGGGTTCACCGCAGAGAAGCAGTCCCACAAGATCGCACTGCGGATCGTCCAGAACGCCCTCATCACGCTCGAGAACGTGGAGGTGCCGGAAGAGGACAGGCTGCAGAACGCAAACTCGTTCAAGGACACTGCGGAGGTGCTGCGTGTGACGCGCGCCGGTGTGGCGTGGATGGCGATCGGCTGTGCGCGGGGTGCCTATGAAAACGCGCTGCGGTATGCCTGCGAGCGTGAACAATTCGGGCGGCCGATCGGGAGTTTCCAACTCGTGCAAGACCTGCTCGTTCGCATGCTGGGCAACATCACCTCCTCGTTGGCGTTGTGCGCCCGCCTGTCCGCGCTGCAGGACGAGGGACATGCCGAGGATCGGCATTCGTCGCTCGCCAAGGCCTTCTGCACGGTTCGCATGCGCGAGACTGTCGGCTGGGCAAGGGAATTGATGGGCGGCAACGGAATTCTCCTGGAACACAACGTCGGCCGCTTCGTCGCCGATGCCGAGGCGATCTACTCCTACGAGGGCACGCGGGAAGTGAACACCCTCATCGTCGGTCGATCCCTGACCGGTCGGGGCGCGTTCGTGTGAGGGTCGGTTGGTGTTGCGTAATGCAGTGAATGCCACCACCTCTGGCGAAGATGTCCCGGGCAGGGACGGTGACGACCGTCCTTCCGGGATACGCTTCCGCCAGAATCTGCTGTGCCACAGAGTCGTTCGGATCGTCGAAGCTGCACGCGATCACGCCGCCGTTGACGACGAGATGATTGATGTAGCTGTAGTCGACCCAGCCCTCCTCGTCCTCCAGGGCCTTGGGTGCCGGCACTTCCACGATTTGGAAGAGCCGCCCGTCCGCATCGCGACTGTTGCGCAGGACGTCGATGATTTCGGCACTGACCTCGTAGTCCGGATGCGACGAGTCCTGTTGGCTGTGCACCAGAACGACACCGGGGGACGGAATCGCGGCGACGATATCGACGTGGCCCTTCGTCCCGAACTTCGCCGAGTCCCTGGTCAGCCCACGCGGTAACCAGACGGCGTGCGTTGCGCCGATCGTGCGCTCCAGTTCGGCTTCGACCTCGGCCTTGCCGAACGTGGGGTTACGCAGCGGATCGAGTTGCACAGTCTCGGTGACCAATACGGTTCCGCGACCGTCGACCTGGATGCCGCCGCCCTCGTTGACGAGGGCTGACGGAACGTGGTCCGCGCCGGACCGCGTCGATACCGCCCTGCCGATCTCTTGGTCGTTGCCCCACTGCGCCCACTCTTGCTGGCCCCAACCGTTGAAAACCCAGTCGACGGCGCCGAGTCGGCCGTCCTCGCCGAGCACGAAGGTCGGCCCGATGTCGCGCATCCAGGCGTCGTCGAGGCGCGCCTCGACGAGGTCGATGTGTACTCCGAGATACTTCCGGGCGGCCTCGCGATCGGCAGGATCGACGACCATCGTGACCGGTTCGAAGTCGGCGACCGCATGCGCGACCCCACTCCACGCAGTGCGGGCCTCGTGCGCGCTCGCGTCGTCGGCCGTCATCGACGCACCGGCCGGAGGGAAGGCCATCCAGACCCGGTCCTGCGGCTCGGTCTCGCTGGGCATCCGCCAGTTCACGACGACACCATCACCGGTGCGGGGCGGCCGAACGGATGTTCGTGATCGACGGGTTCCGTGAGCCGGCCGTAGGTGTCCGGGCGGCGCGTCGTCAGGAACGGGAACAGCGCGAGCCAGTCTTTTCGCTGGTCGAGATCGAGGTCGGCAACCAAGACGGCTTCTTCGTCACGAGACGCCGAGACCAGCACGCGACCATACGGATCGGAGATGAACGAGGATCCGTAGAAGTGCACGCTGCCCTCGTCGCCACAGCGGTTCGGCACGATCATGAACGTCGCGTTGGTGATGCCGTTGCCGACGATCACGTGCTGCCAGATGGGCTGCGTGTCGAAGTCGGGGAAGCTCGGCTCCGAGCCGATTGCTGTGGGGTAGACCAAGATCTCGGCACCACCGAGTGAGTACGCACGCGCGGCCTCGGGGAACCACTCGTCCCAGCAGGTCGGCAATCCGATTGCGGCGCCGTTCAATTCGGCGGGAGCGTAGACGGGATACGCGTCCTCGGCGGGTCCGCCGCGGAAGTAGGTGTCCTCGTAGTAGCCCACGCTGACGGGGATGTGCAGTTTCCGGGTCCGCGCGATGAGCTCACCTTCCGGTGACACCAGAATGGCGGTGTTGAAGCCAAGGCCGTCGGGTCCGTCGGCGCGCTCGTAGAGGGATGCGTGCACGCAGATATCGTGTGCGCGTGCGGCATTAGCGGCGAAGGTGAACGTCGGTCCGGTGGTGAGGTCCTCCGCGTTGTCGCCGGGAGTGCCAGTTGCGCGCGTGTCTCCGGGGTACCGGGACAACGTGAGCTCGGGCAGGAACACGACCTTCGCGCCGAGTTCAGCGGCCGTCCCGATCGCGTCGGTCAGTTTGGTGCGCAACGCATCCGGGTCGGATGTCCACGCGTGCTGGACGAGTCCGACGCGGAGGGGTTCGCGGGTAGTTGCTGCGGCTCGGGCAGGTGACGGGGGAGGTGTGAGTGCGGTGGTGATGTTCATGTCGGATCCTTTGGGGTGGTTAGGTCTCGGTGCCGGGGAACAGCGCGTCGATCGCCGCAAGGACGAACGATCGCGCTTCCGCGGTGGATACTTCGTGACAGAGCCAGCGGCCGGAGAGGCCTTCGACGAGAGCAGTCATGATGACCGCTGTGCTGTGGGGATCGATCCCCGTCGCGATCGATCCTTCGAGTTGGGCCTGTGAGATCGCCTCGGCGATATCGGCAACCCATGCGGCGGTCGTGCGGGCAAGGGGTTCGCGGAGGGCGACTTCGTACACGGCCGATGCTCGTAATTCGTTCCAGGCCAATGAGTTCTCGACGACGTCGGGACGCTCCTGGATCTCGCCGAGCAGTGCGTGCGCCAGCCTGGCGCGGGCCGAATCGGCCGACTCGTCACCTTCGGTTCGATAGGCACGCGCGCGGTCGTTGATGTATTTCAGTGCCGCGTCGAGAAGACCTTCGCGATCTTTGAAGTGGTAGTACAACAGTCCGGGCGAGACGCTTGCGACCTCGGCGACGTCGTTGACCCGAAGTCCGCGAATTCCCCGCTCGGCAATGGCTTTCGCACTTGCTCGTAGAATCGCGTCACGCTTCTCGCTCATCGGAGTGCACTCCTCTTTCGTCAGTCGGTTTCGGTTACATGCTCGGGCCGCACTCGCAACGCGATCAGGTAGCCGACCACCGCGATGGCGGCCGATCCCACAAGACTCACATCGATGCCGCCGGCGAGGTCGGCAAACGGACCCGAATAGAGCGACGTGTCGACCGAGAGAATGCCGAACAGCGATCCGGCGATCCAGGGGATGACGGCGCGCAGGTTCCAGCCGCCGGTGAACCAGTACTTGCCGCCGCGGCGCCCCTGGTTGAAGACCTGGAGGTCGGCGGGGTCGTATTTGCCCCGTCGTGCGACGAGGAAGCCTGCCACGTTGATCGCGACCCATGGTGCGGCAAGTCCGTTGAGCACCAGCGTCATTGCGGTGATCGAATCGACGGCGTCGACCAAGAAGACCCCGATGTACAGGAGGGCGACTGCGAGTGCCGAGGTGATGAGCGTCGTATGGACCCGGCGCAACTTGGGGATGAGCGCTTCGAGGTCGAGACCGCTGGCGTAGACGTTCAGGACGCCCTGTCCCAAGCCGCCAGCCAGCGCGATCAGCACGATCGGCAGCACGTACCAGGATGGTGCCTCGGCAACGAGGTCGGCGACGTAGGAATCGCTGAGGTTGGTGAAGGTCGACGCGGTGAAAGAACCGAATGCCGCCGTCAAGAACAGCCCGAAGAAGATGCCGGCCATTGTTGCGGCTACGACCGACCGATCGCTGAACTTGTTGCGTGAGATGCGCCGGCTGTAGTCGCCGAGCGTCGGAGCGTAGGAGAGTGGTCCGCCGACAGCGAGGACGACCGCGAGTATCCAGGTCTGCCAGAACCCGCCGAGGAGGTAATCGCCGCCTGCTGCACCAGGATCGAACTTGCCGCCGAAGGCGACGACGCCCAGCAGCAGAAGGACGCCGACAACCGGCAGCACGAACTTCTGCAGCGTGACGACAGTGCCGTGGCCGAACAGAGCGACCGCGACGATTTCGGCTGCGATGATGCCGTAACCGATCGCCAGCATCGCGTCGTTGACGGGCGTGCCCAGCAGGCGATGTGATGCCGCGATGAGCGCGTCACCGGAGGTCCACACCGCAATTGCCGCGTAGGCCAGGGCAAACAGGAGCGTGAGCCCGGACCCGACCATTCGGCCCGTGACGCCGAAGTGTGCGCCGCTGGAGACGGTGTTGTTGGTTCCGGTCCGCGGTCCGAGAAGCGACATCGGCGCGATGAGAATCGTGCCGAGCCCGATGCCGACCGCGCTGGCGGCCACCACGCTCGTCCAGCTGAGCCCGAATGTGATCGGCAACCAGCCGAACACGATCACGGAGAACGCGAGGTTGCCGCCGAAGAACACCGCAAGCATGTTCAGCGGCCGCGAGTCGCGCTCGGACTCGGGGATGTACTCCACGCCGATGGCTTCGATCTGGCCGAAGCGGTCGGCCGCCGGATCGGGCATCCGCACTTCCGGTGGTTGGGGGTCGGTGATCACAGTGAACCTCATTTGCTTTCCGTGGAGGTGACTGCCGTCACATCCGTTGGTTGAAATGTAGACCTAACTGAAAATTCAGTCAAGCTGTTCCCGCCGACTGTGCACCTGCTGCTGCATCGCCCGAGATCGGGCGACAGCAGGTGCACAGTCGGCGGGGTCGAGGTGAGTCAGGCGAACGCCCGCCGACGGATCAGCGTTGTCGCCGCACCGCCGATCACGACGATTTCGGCGACGATTCCTACCGCCATCGACACGGACATCAACCCGTCGAGGTCGATGGCCGGTTGCGACGGTCCCGCGGCGTGGTGGTGGCCGCGGGACTCGGTGGGACGGGGAAGGGCCATCAGTCCTGCGTGGAGCGCGATCATGCCGAAACCGCCCGCCGCGGCGAGCGACCACGTCCGTGGGGTTCCGAATTTCCACAGGTGAACCGCGCAGTGCAGACACCACGCGGACATTGCGCCGAGCAGAACCGCTGTGGCGGTGGATGTTCCGAGGTGCAGGACGGCGAGGACGAGATGTGATCCGGCTCCGAGCATCATCAGAAAGGCTGCGCCTGTGCGCGGTTGGAGAGTCCAGGGACTCGCTAACCGCGCACGGGCACCGGGGGCGCCTAACACGGCTGGTGCTGCGTGATGCAGTGGATCCCACCGCCGCGGGCAAACAATGGTCGCGCGTCCACTGTGACGACCGTGCGACCGGCATAGGCGTCGGCAAGGATGCCGGCGGCAACGGAGTCGTTGGGGTCGTCGTAACTGCACGCGATCACGCCGTTGTTGACGACGAGGTGATTGATGTAGCTGTAGTCGACGTAACCTTCGTCGTCGCGAATTGTCTTGGGCGCGGGCACTTTCACGACGTCGAAGTGCTCGCCGAGCAGATCGGCGAAGACTTTGCAGCGAGCGAAGTCCGGATGTTCCGGATCCTGCTGGTCGTGTACGAGGACGACGCCGGGCGCTGCGAATCCCGCGACGATATCGACGTGGCCACGGGTGCCGAACTCGTCCTCGTCGCGATGCAGGCCGTAGGACAACCAGATTGCGTTCGTTGCGCCGATCGTGCGCGCAAGCTCAGCTTCGACGTCGGCCTTGGTGAGGTTGGGATTGCGTCCGGCATCCAGCTGCACCGTTTCTGTCACCAGCACGGTGCCCTGACCGTCGACCTGAATGCCGCCGCCCTCGTTGACCATCGGCGACGAAATCAGTTCGGCCCCGGCAAGTTCGGCAACGAGTGCGCCGATCTTCGAATCCCGGTCCCACTGTGCCCACTCCTGCGCTCCCCAGCCGTTGAAGACCCAGTCGACGGCGCCCAGCTTACCGTTCTCATCGAGGACGAAGGTCGGCCCGATGTCACGCATCCAGGCGTCGTTCAGCGGAGCTTCGACAGTCTCGATGATGCTCGACAGGTACTTCTTCGCCGCCGCGGTTTCCTCCGGATCGACGACGACGGTCACCGGCTCGAACTCGGCAATCGCGTGTGCGACGGCGGCCCAGGTGCTGCGAGCTTCGTGATGCTCTTCGGCGGTGTCGCCGAGGGAGTAACCGGCAGAGGGAAATGCCATCCACGTCCGGACCTGCGGTTCGCCCTCGGCGGGCATGCGCCAGGTCATGACTGCCGTCCGATCGGCTTCGAGGTGGCGACGGGTGCGGTCAGATCGCCGTACGTATCGGGACGTCGCGTCATCAGGAACGGGAAGAGGGTGAGCCAGTCTTCGCGCTGCGCGAGGTCGAGATCGGCGACCAGAACGGCAGACTCGTCACGCGGAGCCTGAACCAGGATGCGCCCGTACGGATCCGAGATGAACGACGATCCGTAGAACGTGATGAGACCTTCGCTGCCGTGCCTGTTGGGCGCGATCATGAACGTGCCGTTGGCAATTCCGTTGCCGACGATGACGCTCTGCCACAGCGGCTGGCTGTCGAACTCCGGATGGTCGGGCTCGGAACCGATCGCTGTCGGGTACACGATGATTTCGGCGCCTCCCAGCGAGTACATCCGGGCGACCTCGGGAAACCACTCGTCCCAACACGTCGGCATCGCGATCCGGGCACCGTCCAGAGCTTCGGGTGTGTGCACGGGGTAGGAGTCCTCTGCGGGCCCGGGCCGGAAGTAGGTGTCCTCGTGGTAGCCGGCCGTGACTGGAATGTGCAGTTTGCGGGTGCGCGCCAACAGTTCTCGCTCCGGTGACACGAGGATTGCCGTGTTGTAGCCGAGGCCGTCCTCCGCCTCGGCCTTCTCGTACAGCGACGCGTGGACGAGCACGTTGTGCTGCTCGGCCGCGTCGGCGGCGAAGGTGAAGGTGGGGCCGGTCAGGAGGTCTTCGGCGAGTGCGCCGGGGTTCTCGCCCGCGCGGACGTCGGCGGGATAGCGCATCAGCGTGATCTCCGAAAGGAACACGACCTGTGCGCCGAGCGCGGCGGCCTGGCCGATCGCGTCCGTCAACTCCTTCTGCAGGAGTGCGGCGTCGTCATGCCAGAGATGCTGAACGACGCCTACGCGCAACGGCACTCGATCGGTATCGGTCACGCGGGTGAGAGATACGGGCGGAGTGAGTGCGGTGATGGTCTGCATTGTGCTTCCTTGTGGGGATCCGATGGGCTAAAACGAATCTGATTCGTTAAGTATGGTGTGCGAGAGCTCACAAATCAAGAGGTAAGGAAAAATCGATGCCGCGTCCTTCGCAGCCGATCCTGTCGACGGCGATCATCACGACTGCCGCGCTGCGGGCAGTCGATGCTGCCGGTGATTTCACGATGCCAGGCATCGCGGAAAAGCTGGGCGTTCGGCCGTCGTCGCTGTACAACCACGTCAGCGGCCGGGCGGAGATCATCGAGCTGATGCGTGGTCACGTCATGGCCGAAGTCTCGGTGCCGGGGGAGCGCGACGAGCGGTGGAGCGAGACCGTGACGAGGCTCGCTCGGGAGTACCGGCGCAGTTATGCGAAACATCCGCGCTTGATCCCGTTGCTCACGTCGCAAACCGTTCGCACCGGGGTCGCTTTCGCGATGTACAACGCGCTCGCGCAAGCCTTTTCGGACGGCGGATTCACGCCGGCGGACGTTCTGGCAGCGATCACGACACTGGACAGCTTCGTGCTCGGCTCGGCCCTGGATCTTGCTGCGCCCGAGGAAGTCTGGGCGCAGGTCGACGAGGCGAACGACGCGATGCGGGCCGCACTGGCAACGTCGGTCCCCAACCCGGCCCGCGCCGACACCGCCTTCGAATTCGGGTTGCAAACCCTCGTCGCAGGGTGGTTGACGCAGGCGCAGTGATTACGCCCGGCGCGGGGTCTCCCACGTCGTCACTGCCCAGATGACGACGACGTCGAGCGCGATGACAACGATCGACCAGAGTGGAATTCACCTCGTTCGGCGGTGATCACGAGTAAAAGGCTCGCGGGGTCGGTGTGTCGCTGACCCATTGTTCGGTCTCGCGCCGCCCGGCCTCGCTCGCCGAACCCTTTGCTCGTGATCGCCGCGGCCGGGGCAAGGACAGCGGCGACCACGAGCCCGTCGCTAGACCGGCGTCGACGGCTTCTCGATGCGGACGTCCTGTGCGTCGGCCGGGGCGGCGTGCTGCGTGAGCGTCCGACCGAGGAAGAAGTCCGGATTGCGGAAACGCATCACGACCATCAGGACTGCGCCGAGCAGCAGGATTCCGAAGCCCATGTAGAACACGAGCCCGATACCACCGATAGCTGCACCGCTGGCGTTCTCCGGGTCCATGCTCTCGTGGACCGAGATCACGAAGACGGTTGCCAGCATGAGACCGCCGAGCAGCGGGAAGAGGCCCTTGAACACGAAGTTGCGGACACTCGAGAACAGCTCTTTGCGGAAGTACCAGATGCAGGCGAAGGCCGTGATGCCGTAGTACCAGCAGATCATGATGCCGAGGGCAGCAATGGTGTCGAGCAGTGTGCGCTCCGACAGCAGGCTGACGACCGTGTAGAAGATCGCCGTGATGACGCCTGCCACGACCGTGGCGTAGGACGGTGCGAGGAATCGCGGACTCACAGAGGCGAGCTTCTTCGGGAATGCACCGTAGGCGCCCATCGCGAGCATCGTCCTCGCGGCGGGAAGGAACGTGGTCTGCAGACTCGCCACTGCCGATGCGAAAACGGCGAGCAACAGAACCGGACCCCACCAGCTGCCGAGCACCGGATCGGCAAGTGCACCGAAGACGTTCGACGAGTTGTCCTCGTTGCCGAGTCCCAGGCCCTCCTCGCCGATGCCCGAATACATCATCACCGCAACGGCAACGAGGAGGTAGGTGGCCAGGATCGAGACGACGCAGAGCAGACCTGCGCGGCCCGGAACCCGCGTCGGGTCCTTGCATTCCTCACCGAGGGTCAGACAGGTGTCCCAGCCCCAGAACGCAAAGATCGATCCGGTGACGCCGATTGCGAACGCGCTGATCGCCAGTCCTGTGAACGGGTTGAACCAGTCGCTGTCGAAACCGATGTCGGCCGGCGCATCGCCGGAAGCGACCTTGGTCAGCGCAACGATCGCAAAGCCGATGAGCACGACCATCTGGAACGCGACGAGGACGTACTGAACCTTTTCGCTGGTCGTGATGCCGCGCATGGAGATCCATGTTGCAATACCGATGAACGCCAACGTCGAGACGATATTGATGACGTCGTTGGTCGCCCAGTCTGCGATATCGGGGTTATCGAAAATCTCCGAGATGAACAGGTAGAAGAACTCGACGGCGATCGCTGCGAGGTTCGACAGCACGATGATCGTCGCCATCACCATGCCCCAGCCGCACATCCAGCCGACATACGGACCGAATGCCTTGGTGGACCACGTGAACGACGCCCCGGCGTCAGGCGCGCGCGAGTTGAGCTCGCGGTAGGCGTAGGCGGTGAGGAACATGGGTACGAATCCGGCGATCAGGATGGCGGGCATCTTGAGCCCGACCGCCGCGACGATAAGCCCGATGCTCGCGGTGAGCGTGTAGCCCGGTGCGACCGTCGAAATACCCAGTACGGCACCGGTTATGGTGCCGATCTTGCCGGCGGCGAGCCCTTTCGAAACCAGGCCCTCCGCTTCTTCGACCGACTTCAGTGCCTCGATCGCAGACTTATCAGTCATGATCGGTCATCTCCTCTTTCGGAACCACGACCATGGGGACCTGAAGGACGCGAAGCATCTTCGCGGCGGTCGAACCAAGGAACAGTCGGCGGGGTTGGGCGAGTCGGCTGGAGCCGACCATGATCAAGTCGCCGTCATGCCAGTCCAACTTGTTGACGGCAGCCTCGACCGTCGGACCGTGGGTGATCTCCGAAGACACCGGAAAATTCTCCGGGAGAATGGATTTGGCGACTTCGAGAGTCTCGGCCGCGTGTGCCAGCGAACGTTCCCGAATGGTATCGGGCGTGTCGTCCGGACGCCGTGTCGTGTGCAGTGGATCGAGCGCGATCAGGGACACCAGACGCAACGGGGTACCGGCGGCCTCGCTGGCGCGCACGGCCGTCCGCAACAGCACTTCGGCCCCCGGCCGGACTCCGATTGCGCAGGTGACTTCGCGGACTCGCTCGACAGCCGAGTGGCGAATTCCCCGTGGTGCCAATGCGACCGGAACCGGCGCCGAGTGCAGCAGTTCGTTCACTACGGACCCGAGTGAGTGGCTACCGATCAACCCGCCGCCGGCACCGCCGACGACGATTGCCTCGGACTCGAGTCGCAGTGCCTCGCCGATCAGGCCCTCCGCGAAGGACTCGTCGAAGACCACATGGGTTGCAACCTCGACGTCGTCGGGCACGGTCGCGGCGGCCTCGGCCAGCCACTTGCCCGCCTGCTCGGCGAGCACATCTTCGTATCCACCGGTCGGCACGAGTGCGGGCAGCACTCGGTCGGGCGGGAGGATCATACAAACGTCGAGTGCCGCGCCGAGAGTTCGGGCGAGCCGAACTCCGAGCGCGAGTGCGTCTGCGCCACCATCGGTGGCGAGATAGCCGACTACTAGCCTCATGTTGGGTCCGATCGGGTCAGTGATGGTGGTCGTGGTCGCCGGCGTCGGCATGGCACGCCTTGGGCGGGCTGGGCGCGACGTCGATGGATGGGTTGCGGTCGAAGAAGCCGACCGGTTTCAGCCAGAAGTTGACCGTGTCGACCGGCATGATCGGCCAGTCTTCGGGTCGCGTGATGTGGTGAATGCCGAAGACGTACCAGACGACGACGTCGGTGTTCTCGATCGACCTGTTGGCGGCGGTCCATTCGGGCAGGCCGTGGTCGACCTTGCTCTGGTTGACGAATTCGCCTGCGGGCCAACGTTCGTCGGGTGAGTTCGGCGTCACCCAGACGGTGTGCTCGATTGCTTTGCACCGCGCGAGGACTGGGGACTGCGGATCGAACATCGCAGGAATAGCCGCGCCGGGAACGAGCTTGTACGCAGGCGAGGTGCCGATCCCGTTCTTGGTGTTGTCGTTGACGACCTTCCACGCCCGCTGCGTTTGCCAGTTGAAGTCCTGCTTGCCTTCTTCCTCGGTCCGCAACGGAGTGTTCTTCTGCCGCAACGAAAGTCCGTACGGATTGTCCGGGCCCATGGGCTCGATCTCGGTTTCCGTCTGGTAGACGGTGTTGTCCGTGCCGTCGACGTCGAGGTCCATTCGCGCGACGAGGAAGTGCTGGTGATACGGCGCGTAGGTGCGGTTGTCGACCAAAGTGCCGTGCGGGTGCGAACCGCCCTCGGGAAAGTGGCTCACAACCATGATTCCCGTTGCGCGAACCTCACATTCGATGTTTCCATCCTGGTAGAAGCGCCAGTAGGTGAGGTATTCGTAATTCGCGACGGTGACGTGGAACGAGACCGTCAGCCGGCGCATGCGGCGAGTTTCGGCGCCCGCATGGTGGTCGACGTGCTTCCACAGGACAGCAGCGTCTTCCTCGTGAATGCAGATCGCATTCTTGATCGTGTACGGCTCGCCTTTGCTGTTGTGCAGCACGGCATCGAGGTAGCGGATCTCGCCGAGACAGTCGCAGCCCAGTTCGAGCGACGTCGTCATGAAACCTATGCCCCATTCGCCGATATCGAATGCGGTGCGGCGATAGTGGTCGTCGCAATGATCCCGGTACGGAACCATCATTTCGGCGAAGGACAGGCGGTTCGCGATCGAGCGGACGTTGCCGTTGTCGTTGTACTTCACCGCGTGCAGGGTCATGCCCTCGCGGTAGTTGAAGCCCACTCGCAGCGACCAGTTCTGCCACTCGAGCTTGTTGCCCTCGATGGTGAACGAGGGTCCGTCCGATTGGGTGATGTCCAGCGGCTTCAGAGGTTCCCGGGTGCTCGCGTTCCGGATGCGCTCGGGAACGTGCCGCGGCACATACTCGCCCATGATCTCGGGCTTGTCGACGCGGAACGTGTCCTCGATCTCGAGGAGTTCCATGGTGTTCACGTCGATGACGCAGTGGAAGCCGTTGACCGGACCGGCATACGGGTTTGCGCCGTCCGCGGCCTTGACCCACGTGTCCGACCAGCCGATTCGGCGATTCTTGTACTTCTCGGGCATCACGACGTCGCCGTAGGTCCAGGTGTCCATGAACACCATGCTCATGTCGGTGATCCCGCGTTCGGCCAGTGCCGCAATCACGTCCGGGTGATTGCGCAGGGCCTCATCGCATTCGACCCACTCGTCGACTGTGAAGTTCGCCTGTTCGCCGGGAATGTGGTCCCAGGAGACAACGGACTCCGACGTCAGCGATACCAGCGCCTTGTACGTCTTGTTCTCGGCACGCTCGAAGCACACGACGTGTGCGCGCCGGTCCGGAGCGCTGCCGTCGGCGTCGAAGGCAGCAATCTCGGCCTTCGACGGTTCGGCGAGCTCGATCGACGCGAAACGCCAGCCGGGGCCGACGCCGTGGGCACTGCCGAGGATTGCGGCAGCCTTGGTGAATTCGTCTGCAACTAGGGGATCGAGTGGGTGGAAGGTGTCGGCCACGGTTTCTTTCCTGCCAGGAGTGGATCGTCGGATAGCGAACGGTTTGCGGATCGGATCAGTCGTGCGAGCTCATGACATGTTTGATACGGGTGTAGTCCTCGACACCGTAGGCCGATAGGTCCTTCCCGTATCCGGAATACTTGAATCCGCCGTGCGGCATTTCTGCGACGAGCGGTATGTGGCAGTTGATCCACACTGCGCCGAAATCGAGTGCGCGGCTGAGTCGCTCGACAGTGCTGTGGTCCTTGGTCCAGACGCTGGACGCCAGGGCGAATCGAACGTCGTTGGCGTATTCGACGGCTTGGGCTTCGTCGGTGAACGGCTGGACCGTGAGGATCGGTCCGAACGTCTCTTCCGGGACGATGTCGTCGTGCTGCTCGACGCCGGTGATCACCGTCGGTTCGAAGAAGAAACCCTTGTCGCCCACACGGTTTCCGCCGGTGACTATCGTCGCGTGCGCGGGCAGATCGGCGACTTTCTTCGCGACCGTCGTGAAGTGGTTGACGTTGTTCAGCGGGCCGTAGAACGTGTCGGGATCGTCGGGCAGTCCTGGCTTGATTGTTGCGGCTTTCTTGACGAGGGCCTCGACCAGGTCGTCGTGGATCGACTCGTGGACGAGTACGCGCGTCGCGGCGGTGCAGTCCTGACCCGCGTTGAAGAACGCAGCTTCGGCGATGCCGCTGGCGGTCTTCTCGATATCGACGCCCTCGAAGACCACTGCCGGTGCCTTACCGCCCAGTTCGAGGTGGGCCCGCTTGAGTTGCTGGGCCGCCGAGACTGCCACCGCGATACCCGCACGCACTGAACCCGTGATCGACACCAGGCCCAACGTGGGGTGTCCGACCAGGGCTGCGCCCGTTTCGCCGTTACCGAGAACGACGTTGAACACGCCGTCGGGCAAGATGCCCTTGGTCAGGCGGGCGAGAACGAGGGTGCTCTCGGGAGTCGTGTCGCTGGGCTTGAGCACGATCGTGTTGCCGGCAGCGAGAGCGGGGCCGATCTTCCAGATCGCCATCATGAACGGGTAGTTCCATGGGGTCACCTGCCCCACAACGCCGATCGGTTCCCGGCGGACATAGGAGGTGAAGCCCTCCATGTACTCGCCGGCCGACTTGCCCTCCATAATGCGGGCGGCGCCGGCGAAGAAGCGGAGCTGATCTGCGCTGACGGAGATCTCTTCGGCCGCGATGATCGCCTTCGGCTGGCCGGTATTGCGGCACTGCGCTTCGACGAGTTCGTCGATGTTCGCTTCGATCGCGTCAGCCAGCTTCAGCAGCGCGGACTGCCGCGCGCTGGGAGTGGTCTTTCCCCAGGTCCGGAACGCGCGCTCGGCGGCCGCAACCGCGGCGTTCACATCTGCTTCGTTGGAGATCGGTGCTCGACCGACAACCGATTCGTCGACGGGATTGATCAGCTCGAGAGTCTCGGTCGCGGACGAGGCTACGAACTTCCCGTCTATGTAGTTCTCGAGCAAGGAGGGTGCAGGCACGGTCAACCGTCTTTTCGTTGTCTGGAATCTTTCTAGAGTTAGTGTGCGCTGCACCACAGAATCGAGACCCCTGACAAGTTGGACAAATCTTCAACCAGTCTTCAACATCTTGTACACTCCAAGCGGTGAGCGTCCCTGTTAACTGGGTGTTGGCGCAGACCGACTTGGGCCTGCAACTTCGCGGTGGAAAATCCGGAACCAACAGGGAGATCACGCTCGCGCTCGCGACCGAACTGCCCGAGCCCTTCCGCTGGCTGTCGGGCGGCGAACTCGTTCTCACCACCGGTATCCGATTGCCGACGGATACGGCCGAGCGTGTCGCTTACTTGCGCGGGCTGGCCGAGTGCAACGTTGCCGCACTGGGTTTCGGCACTGGGCTGACCCATCCGCAGATCCCGGCCGACCTCGTCTCGGGTGCCGACGACATCGGTCTGCCGCTCTTCGAGGTCCCGCTGCGAACGCCGTTCGCCGCGGTCGTGAAGCGAGTTACCGCCCGCTTGGCAGAACTCGAGTACGACGCGGTCCTTCGCGCATCGCGAGCGCAACCGAGAATGACGCGAGCCGTCGTATACGGCGGTGCGCGCGCGATCGTTCGCGAACTGGCCAGGTCGTTGACGTCGAAAGTGCTCGTGCTGAATCCGGCGGGCAAGGTCGTCGAGTGCCACCCTGAGGCGTTGGACGCGCCGCTGCTCGAAGCAGTGCGAGAGGCGGTTGCCGACGGTGCGTCGGCGCTGTCGTCGAGCGTCTCGATGGACCGGTCGGGTGCGGCGCTGACCTTTCAGCGCATCAGCGTGGGCAGCGCGGTCCATGGCGATCTCGTCGTCATCAGCAAAGCACCGCTGAGCCCGATCGACCAGATACTGCTCGGCCACGCGACGTCGCTTCTCGCTCTGGATTTCGAGAAGCCCGCCCGCCTCGAGGCTGCGCAGAACGAGTTGAACAGTCATGCTCTCGGCTTGCTGATGAGCGCCGACGTCGACCTCGGGCCGGCATGGACCCAACTTTCGCAGGCCGCCGACAATAGCGGCCGGATCCGCGTGCTCGTGATTACGTGCGAATCCGCGACGGCCGCGAAGGAGGCACAGAATGTGGTTGCCGCTGCGGTCGGCCAGTTGGGCCGGTCGCTGTTCATGCGGACGCAGGACCGGCAACTCACCGTTGTGCTGCCCGGCACCGAGGGGCCTGACTTCGCGCGCCGGATCGCCACCGGCATCAGCAGCCCGATCCGCAAGCTCATTCGGGTCGGGTTGAGTGGCGCCCAGCAGGTCGACCAGCTTTTGCAAGCTGTCGACCACGCGAAGCTGGCGTCGTCGGCCGCAGAACGTGGTGGGCTGCCGCTCGAGTTCGCCGCGCTGACCGGACGCGCACTGCTGTCGTTCGATGCGAGCCGCGAAATTCTCAATGCCGTTGCTGACACCATGCTTACGCCGGTGATGGACTACGACCGCGCCCACGGAACCGAACTCGTCGAATCGCTGCGCGCTTTTCTCGAGGCGAACGGGCATTGGGAATCCGCCGCGGCGGCAACCGGCGTGCACCGGCACACGCTTCGGAAGCGAATTACGTTGGCGGAGTCGCTACTTGGCTGTAATCTCGATATTGCCCGCGTGCGCGCGGAGTTGTTGCTTGCGATCATTGCGCGCCAGCCCTGATGTTCCGATCAGGGCACAACGGCCCGGTCGGGTCCGCAAAGTAGGTACGATCGAAGTTTCGCGCAGCTGAGTTCGGCTGTGTTTCGGATCGACTGTCTCGTTGGAGGTCAGGTGGCTGTGTCGGCGCATATGGGCGAGTCGGAGCCCGCTGCTGCCGTCGGTCTCCGGATCCGTGCGGTGCGTAAAGCGCAGCGGATGACGATCGAATCCCTCGCTGAGGCAAGCGGTCTCACGAAGAGCTTTCTCTCGAAAGTGGAACGCGGACGTTCGACGGCGTCTGTGGCCGCACTGCTGCGGGTCAGTGAAGCGCTCGGCATTCCGCTGTCGAATCTGTTCGAGACGACGGCGACGCGCAGCGTGATTCGCGCGGGGGAGTACCCGGCAATCTCGTTCGGCGGCCACGCTATTTCGGAGTATCTGCTGACTCCGCAATCCGAGCGGCGGATTCAGGTGCTGCTCTCCAAGATTGCACCGGGCGGCGGCAGCGGTTCGGAACCGTATCCGCTGCCTGGCGAAGTCGAGTTCGTTTTCGTCGTCGACGGTCTGCTGGAGGTGCACTTCGCGGACGGCATCGTGTCGCTCGAATCAGGTGACGCACTTACATTCGATCCGGCGTCGCCGCGCGCGTTCCTCGTGCCTCACTCCGCACCGAAAACCACTGTCCTCTGGATGATCTGCCCCGCACTTCCGCACACAGCCGCCAAGCGATAGGTCACCTTTTCAGACGGAAATTGCGTATACGCGTGCCGCATTGTCGCGGAACATCTTTCGCGGATCGAGCTGGTCCGCCAAAAGGTTCTGGAGTACCGCGACACTGTCGGACAGTCGTAAGGTCGGCTTGTCCATCGGGAAGTTCGACGCCCACAGCGTGCGGTCCGGGCCGAAGAGTTCCTGTGTGTAGGTCACGAGCGGGCCGAATGCGTCGGTGAGCTCGGATCTTGACTGCGCCGGACCACCGCCGAGGATCGGCATGCCCAAACCCGAGTGCTTGGCGACCACGTTCGGCAATTCGGCTAACGCGCCGATCTCGTCACGCCACTGTTTCAAGATGTCCGCACGGTCAGCGGCGGTATGGCCCGTCTGCTTTCCGCGGGGTCCGAACAGGCCGACCGGAGTGGCGTAGTGATCGAGAACGAACGTCGTCTCGGGGTACTCCCTGGCGAGGATGACGGCATCGGGTAGTTGATGCGAATACAGCCAGAGTTCGAAGCTGAGGCGACGCTCGGCGAGCGCGGCGAACCCGGTCAGGAATGCCTTGCTCGTGAGCAGATGGCCGTCTGCTGCCCAGCTCTTCACGCCCGGATCGGGATGGTGGGACGCGGTGCAACGCACGCCCCGAACCAAGTTGCTCGCCGCGAGGTGCGCGTCCAGCACCGGACCGATGTCCGGCTCCGTCGGGTCCGCGTGCACGACAATCGCTCCCAGTTTCGGCGTATTCCCACCGAAGGGTAGAGCTGCGACCCACCGTGTTTCGTCCACACTCGCGGCGTGATTCTTGCCGTGCCAACCGGCTTCGATATGAACGATCGCCGACACCTGCAGAGGCTTTGCGTCATTCGTGTAGTCGTCAGGTAGGTATGGCTTGATGGCGATATCGGGGTTACCGATGAATTCCCGGTCGCTCGCCGGAACCGCCTTCAGAAGAGCCCACTTCAGGAACGGAACGACACGCAAAATTTGTGCGGGGCGTGTTGCGGTACGCGGTGACGTGAACGGATCCCATTGGTGAATATGGGGATCGATCACCGGGAAGTCGGGCAGCGCTCGTTCGGGGTCCGTCATGGCTTTTCAGCGTAGTGGCAGTGTCACTCGGATCTCGACTCGATGGTCGCTGTGCGAGCTCCTCGACTAAGTGCGGTTGGCCGCGAGGATCGAAATCAATTCGTACGCAACGTGAGCTGCTGCGACGCCGGTGATCTCTGCGTGGTCGTACACGGGCGCAACCTCGACGATGTCTGCACCGACGACGTTCAGGCCCTGCAATCCGCGCAACGTGTTGAGCAGTTCACGACTCGTGAGACCACCCGCTTCCGGCGTGCCGGTGCCGGGGGCGTGGGCGGGGTCGAGCACGTCGATGTCGATCGAGACGTAGACGGGTCCGTCGCCCAGTCGCGCGCGCATCCGATCGACCGCACCGCGAACGCCGTCGACCTCGTAGTCGTCGGCGCGGACGATCTGAAATCCGAGCGTTCTGTCGTCCTCGAGGTCGGCGGCGGCATAGAGCGGTCCGCGGATCCCCATGTGCTGGCAGTGCTCCAAGTCCAGGAGACCCTCCTCGCTTGCGCGGCGGAACGGAGTGCCGTGGGTGTAGGGCGCGCCGAAATAGGTATCCCAGGTGTCGAGGTGAGCGTCGAAGTGCAGCACGGAGATCGGGCCGTGCAACCGGCTCAGCGTGCGCAACAGGGGCAACGCGATGGTGTGGTCGCCGCCCAACGTCACCAGGGAGGCGCCGTCTTCGCACAGCTTCTCGGACTCGGCCTGAATCGTCGCGATCGCGTCCGAAAGATCGAAGGGATTCACCGCGATGTCGCCGGCGTCGGCGACCTGCTGCACGCCGAACGGGTGGACGTCCTGGGCGGGGTTGTAGGGCCGCAACAACTTCGACGACCCACGAATGTGGCCCGGACCGAACCGCGCACCAGGTCGGTAGCTGACGCCAGAGTCGAAGGGCACACCGACAACGAGTACATCCGGTCGCGAGACTTCGTCAGCTCGCGGAAGTCGGGCGAAAGTGTCGGGTCCGCAGTAGCGCGGGATTCGCGTGGCATCCACCGGTCCGACAATTGCTCGCTGCTCTTCCGACACGACGCGACCTCTCTTCCGCGGCACCGCGCCGGTCGCGCGCAGCCTGAAGTTGTCCTCTAGTCAACTCGTGTGTCCTGAAGAAAGCAATGCATTACGGCAAGTTTGCCAATTTAGACCACGTCTGTATCCCGCATTGTGGCCTCTGAGGACACAAGAGTTGACAACGCGGCTCTTATCTCCCAGTATGGTCTGGGTCACACGCCGAAACCAGACTGATCTCCGATCTCGCGGGGGTCGAAATCCGAGGATGAAGTGCGTTCAGCACACGCCCGCCGACGACGGGCACAGCCGTGATGCGCGCGGCTCTCTATCAAGGGCCCGGTACTCCGGGCGATGTCTCCGCGAATGTCGCCGCAATCGCGGCCGCAGCAGCCCGGGCAGCCGCAGCCGGAGCGGACATTCTCATCACGCCTGAGATGTCTGCCACCGGCTACAACATCGGCGAGCTGTCCGCGCAGCGGGCAGAGCCTGCCCACGGCGCCCTGTTCGACGCGGTCGCCCGTATTGCCGTAAGCCATGGCATTGCCGTCGTTTACGGATATCCGGAAGCCGTCGCCGCCGGCAACTACAACACCGTCCAAGTGGTCGGTCCGCGCGGTGAAGACCTCGGTAGCCACCGAAAGACGCATCTGTACGGTGACCTCGATCGGGGACTCTTCATCGAAGGGCACACGCTCGTGTCGCAGTTCGAGTTGTGCGGGCTGACCGTCGGTCTCGCGATCTGTTACGACATCGAGTTTCCCGAAGTCGCCCGCGCGCACGCCCTCGCCGGCACCGATGTGCTGCTGGTGCCGACCGGGCTCATGGCGCCGTTCGAGGTCGTCAGCAAAATACTCGTACCGGCACGCGCTTACGAGAACCAGCTCTACGTCGCGTATGTGAACCGTTGCGACGTCGAAGCCGAGCTGCAGTACTGCGGCCTCACCTGCGCGATCAGCCCCGACGGCGCCGACGTCGCTCGGGCGGGTGGCGCCGAGGAACTGCTCGTCGTCGACTTCGATCCCGCCGCTCTCGCAACCGGGCGAGCAATCAACACCCACCTACCAGACCGTCGAAACGACCTGTACAGCACTGTGTCACAAGAGAATTCGAGGAGCAGCAGATGACCGTCCCCATCGGACCCGAGGGGATTCACGACGCAGCGGGCGCGCCGCCCCTGACCATGTTCGGTCCGGACTTCCCCTTCGCGTACGACGATTACGTCCGTGATTCCCGCGGAATCGGTTCGGTACCCGCGCAGGCCTATGGGCAGCGCGTCGCCGTCATCGGCGGCGGACTCTCCGGAACGCTCGTCGCGCGCGAACTGCTGCGGATGGGCCTCGAGCCGGTTCTTTACGAAGCCGACGAGATCGGCGGCCGGATGCGTTCGGTGTCTTTCGACGGCTATCCCGGCATCACGGCCGAGATGGGATCGATGCGGTTTCCACCCTCGTCGACGACGCTCTTCCACTACCTCGACGAGATGGGTTTGCAGACCAGTCCGTTCCCGAACCCCTTGGCAGACGCCACGGCGAGCACCGTTGTAGACCTCAAGGGCGAAAAGCACTTTGCCCGCGCGCTCGCCGACCTCCCCGACATCTACGCGGAGGTCGCGCAGGCCTGGGCGCGCACCCTCGACGATCATGCCGAGGCCCAGGCACTCGGCGATGCCATCCGCAAACGTGACGTCGCACAGATCAGGGAAGTCTGGGGCGACCTCGTCCGGCGCTACGACGACGAGACCTTCTACGGCTTCCTGTGCAAGTCCGAGGCATTCGCGCGATTCTCGTTACGGGAGATCTTCGGCCAGGTCGGCTTCGGCACCGGTGGCTGGGATACCGACTTCCCGAACTCGATTCTCGAGATCCTCCGCGTGGTCTGTACAGCCGCGGACGACCATCACCGCGGCATCGTCGGTGGATCGCAGCAGCTCCCGCAACGACTGTGGAACACGCCTGTCGATGATGCAAAGCATTGGCCCGCGGGAAGTTCGGTGCAATCGCTGCACGAGGGTGGAGTGCCGCGGCCGCGCGTGACCGAGTTGCGTCGAACACATCCGGGCAACTTCACCATCACCGATCAGTCGGGCCGCATCGACACCTTCCCGGCTGCCGTATTCACCGGCCAGGGCTGGATGCTGCTCAACACGGTTCGTTCCGACGAGCGGTTGATCCCGATCGATCACTGGACGGCCATCGAGCGGACCCACTACATGGGTTCGTCGAAAGTGTTCGTTCTCGTCGACCGGCCGTTCTGGAAGGACATCGATCCTGCCACCGGACGCGAAGTCATGAGCATGACGTTGACCGACAGGATGAGTCGCGGAACCTACCTGCTCGATTTCGGTGACGATCGTCCCGGCCTCATCTGCCTCTCGTACACGTGGGCCGACGATTCGCTGAAGTTGTTGCCGCTCAGCCCAACCGAGCGGATGGACCTGATGCTGAAGTCGTTGCACGAGATCTATCCCGACGTCGACATCCGCAGTCACATCATCGCCTCGCCGGTGACGCTGTCGTGGGAGACCGAACGCGACTTCATGGGTGCGTTCAAAGCGAACCTGCCCGGCCACTACCGCTACCAGCGCCGGCTCTTCACGCACTTCAAGCAAGACAATCTCGCGCCCGAATATCGGGGGTTCTTCATGGCCGGCGACGACGTCTCCTGGACCGCGGGCTGGGCCGAGGGTGCTGTGCAGACTGCGCTGAACGCGGTCTGGGGCGTCATGAACCACTTCGGCGGCAGCACAGCCGAGGGCAATCCCGGCCCCGGCGACGTGTTCGATGACATTGCACCGATCGAGCTCGACTGATGACCACACCACATGTTGTCGTCGTCGGATCGGGCGTCATCGGATTGTCGTCGGCGCTAGAGCTTGCCCGGTCGGGCAAACGGGTCACTGTGATTGCCGATCGTAAACCTGCAGAGACGGTTTCGGCCGTCGCGGCAGCAATCTGGGAGCCCTACGACGCGTTTCCGCGCGATGCTGTGCTGCAGTGGTCGCTCGATGCTCTGGCCACCTTCACCGAGCTGGCCGCCGATCCGGCCACCGGAGTGCATCTGCGTGAAGGTGTCTCCGTGCAACGCGAGCCCGGCAAGAAGGCGTGGTGGGCGGGCGGTGTGGTCGAGGCCCGGCCTGCCCGTCCCGAGGAGTTGCCGGACGGCGCCGTTTCCGGCGAAGTCTGCACCGTGCCGGTGATCGTGATGCCGGTGTATCTGGAGTGGCTCATGCGTTCGTGTGAAGCGAACGGTGTGTTGTTCGAGTGGCGCACGCTCGCGACGCTCGAGGAGGTCGGGCACGGATCGTCTCCGATAGTCGTGGCCGCAGGTCTGCGGGCAGGTGAACTTGTCGCCGGTGAGCAGTTGGTTCCGGTCCGGGGGCAGATCGTTCGGTTGGCCAACCCGGGCTTGACGCGGTGGTACATCGACGAAGACAACGCGGGTGGGTGCACCTACATCATTCCGCGCGTCGACGACGTGATCTGTGGGGGAACGAACGAACCGGGCGTCGCCGACAGCGTGCCGGATCCGGCTGTGGCCGAAGCCATTCTGGCTCGGGCTCGGCGTTTGGAGCCGCGTTTGGCCGACGCCGAGGTGCTCGCCGACGTGGTCGGATTCCGGCCAGGTCGAGAATCGGTTCGGTTGGACGCGACCGAGCACAGCGGTCGTCTGGTCGTGCACTGCTACGGGCACGGCGGTGCGGGCGTCACCACTTCGTGGGGCGCGGCGCGTGATGTTGTCCGACTCGTGGACGGCACTCCTATTCAGATCTCTCATAACAGCAACTTCTCGAGGAGCGCGACATGACGTTCGCCCAGCAATTACTGCGCCGCAAACCCGTTCGGCAAATGGAAGACGAGACCGGTGCCGACACGGGCAAGAGCGAGTTGAAGCGCACAATCGGGCTGACTCAGCTGGCGAGCTTCGGCATCGGTGCCACCATCGGTACGGGCATCTTCTTCGTCCTGTCAGAAGCCGTACCGATCGCCGGACCCGCCGCCATCATCTCGTTTGTCATTGCCGGTGTGGTCGCGGGCCTGACTGCTCTTTGCTACGCGGAGTTGGCGGGCGCGGTCCCGGTGTCAGGATCGTCCTACTCGTACGCATATTCGACGCTGGGCGAACTCGCCGCCGTCGTCGTCGGTGCCTGTCTGCTACTCGAGTACGGTGTGTCGGCAGCAGCGGTGTCGGTCGGCTGGTCGCAGTACCTGAACCAGTTGCTGAACAACGTGTTCGGATTCCAGCTGCCGGATGCGATTTCACTTGCACCCGAGGAGGGCGGCGTGGTGAATCTGCCGGCCATCATCCTCATCTTGCTGTGTGGCGTCCTGCTGATCCGTGGCGCCAGTGAGTCCGCGAAGACCAACGCGATAATGGTCGCCATCAAGCTCGGCATCCTTGCAATGTTCATTGTGATCGGTGTCTTCGGTTGGAACAGCGATCATTTCGAGAACTTCGCGCCCTTCGGCCTCACCGGAATCACGTCGGCGGCGGGCATCGTCTTCTTCTCCTACATCGGCCTCGATGCGGTATCGACCGCAGGCGAGGAGGTCAAAGATCCGCACCGAAACATGCCGCTCGCGATCCTCATCGCCTTGGTCACCGTCACCGGTGTGTACGTCGCGGTCGTTGCGGTCGCCATCGGTGCACAGCCTGCGGAAGAGTTCGAGGACCAAAAGGCAGGTCTTGCAGCAATTCTCGAGAACATCGTCGGTTCGACCTGGCCAGGAACCGTGATTGCTGCGGGAGCTGTCATCTCGATCTTCAGCGTCACACTCGTGGTCATCTATGGCCAGACTCGAATCCTGTTCGCGATGTCGCGTGACGGCATGGTTCCGCCCGTGTTCCACAAGGTGAATTCGCGAACGTTGACGCCGATTCCGAACACGATCATCGTCTGCCTCGTCATCGGTGTGCTTGCCGGTTTCATTCCGATCAATTTCCTCGCTGCCATGACGAGCATTGGCACGCTTGTCGCGTTCCTTGTCGTCTCGATCGCAGTGGTGATTCTGCGTCGTACCGAGCCGAACCTGCCGCGTAGCTTCAAGGTTCCGCTGTACCCGCTGACACCTATCCTGTCGGTCGCGGGCTGCATCTGGATCATCAAAGACCTGCGCCCGGCGACGATCTACGTGTTCTTCATCTGGGTGGGTGTAGCGATCGTGTGGTACCTCGCCTACGGCATCCGGCACTCCGTCCTCGGCAGGGGCGAGAAGGCCGGCCTGCTCGCGAAAGACGAATCATGACGTACGTCGTCGGCTATGCCGCGGACGGAAAGAGCAAGGCGACAATTCATCTCGCGGCGTTGCTGGCGAGGTCGGCGGGTGAGCCCTTGGTGGTCTGCGCGGTAGTACCTGCAGCCCCGCTGCCGAGTATGGCGCGCGTGGACGACGAGTTCCGTGAGTTCACACGCGACGAGGCCGAGCAGGCCCTTGCGACGGCGCGAAGTTTGATGCCGGCTGATGTGAACGCGACTTATGTTGTGCACGAAGCACGTTCGACGTCGTCAGGGATACTGGCAGTCGCCGATTCGTGTGACGCGGGTCTGATCGTCCTTGGCTCGTCGTCTGCGGGAGTCTTCGGGCACATCGCCCTCGGCAGTGTCACGTCACGGCTGTTGTATAGTTCGCCGATTCCAATCGCTCTGGCGCCAAGAGGTTTTCGTGCTCGCAGTGGCGAGGTCGTCGCTCGGGTGACCGCGGCCTACGACGGCTCACCCGATCAGGACGAACTCGTCCTCGCCGCCGCAGCAGTCGCCGCACGGGTCGGCGCGCAGCTTCGACTGGCAGCGTTCGCGGTTCGCGTGCCTGCGCCGTATCCGACGCGGCTCGGGACAGAGGGCGATTCGCCCGTCGAGGCCGAGTGGACCGAGGCGGTCGAGCGGGAAACGGCGGCGGCGTTGAAGCGGGTTGCCGCGTTACCCGAGGTGCCGGACACCACCGAGTCCGTCATCGGCTACGGCCGGAACTGGGCCGAATCGCTCGACGACGTGGAGTGGTTACCGGGCGACGTTCTCACGATCGGGTCGAGTTCGTCGGGTCCGGTGGCGCGGGTGTTCCTGGGCTCGCGAGCCGCAAAGATCGTGCGGCATTCGCCGGTGCCGGTTGTCGTAGTGCCGCGGTCGGCGGCTGAGCGGATCGTCGACGACGCGGTCGCTGGCTGAGCGGGTCGGGTGCGCGCTGAGTTTGTCCCGTCAGCCGCACCCCTTTTCGGGATCCGCACTCCGACTTGCCGGGTGACACGCCGGGGTTCCCCGGAAAAGGGGTGCGGCGGAGGGGGAGTGGCGGGTTCGTATGTCGACGAGGCTGGTGCGGGTCGGGGTTGTGGGGTGATGTTCAGGTATCCGCCTGGTCGGCGGAGTCGCCCGGTGCGTCGTGTGGCGACACGCCGGAGCTCGGTCAGCCGCACCCCTTTTCGGGATCCGCACTCCGACTTGCCGGGTGACACGCCGGGGTTCCCCGGAAATGGGGTGCGGCTGAGGGGGAGTGGCGGGTTCGTATGTCGAAGAGGCTGTTGCGGGTCGGGGTTGTCGGGTGATGTTCAGGTATCTGCCTGGTCGGCGGAGTCGCTCGGCGCGTCCCGTGGCGACACGCGGAGCTCCGGTCAGCCGCACCCCTTTTCGGGATCCGCACTCCGACTTGCCGGGTGACACGCCGGGGTTCCCCGGAAAAGGGGTGCGGCTGAGGGGGAGTGCAACCCGCGCCGCCGACCCAGCCGCCGACGGCGCGAGGTTGTCGGGTGATGTTCAGGTATCCGCCTGGTCGGCGGAGTCACTCGGCGTGTCCCGTGGCGACACGCCGGAGCTCCGGTCGGCCGCACCTCTTTTCGGGATCCGCACTCCGACTTGCCGGGTGACACGCCGGGGTTCCCCGGAAAAGGGGTGCGGCTGAGGGGTGTGGCGGGTTCGTATGTCGAACAGGCTGTTGCGGGGCGGGGTTGTGGGGTGATGTTCAGGTATCCGCCTGGTCGGCGGAGTCACTCGGCGCGTCCCGTGGCGACAGGCGGAGCTGAGGGGGAGTGCAACCCGCGCCGCCGACCCAACCGCCGACGGCGCGGGGTGAATCAGTTCGCCGCCAACCCCGCGTACCAGGACACGAATTCGTAGGCCAGGTGGGAGGCTGCGACACTGGTGATCTCGGCATGGTCGAAGGCGGGGGCGACCTCGACGACGTCGGCGCCGACGAGGTTCAATTTCCGCAGTCCGCGCAGGATTTCGAGCAGTTCGCGGCTGGTCATGCCGCCGGCCTCGGGGGTGCCGGTGCCGGGAGCGTGGGCCGGATCGAGGACGTCGATGTCGATGGACACGTACAGCGGACGGTTGCCGATGCGGTCACGCAGTGCGTCGACGATTTCGTCGACGCCACGACGGAATACGTCGGCGGATGTGTAGATGCCGAAGCCGAAGCGGCGGTCGTCCTCGAGATCCTTCTTGCCGTACAGCGGACCGCGGGTGCCGACGTGCGCGAGCGCCTCGGTATCGACGATGCCCTCTTCGACTGCACGCCGGAACGGGGTGCCGTGGGTGTATTCGGCACCGAAGTAGGTGTCCCAGGTGTCGAGGTGAGCATCGAAGTGCAGCAACGCAACCGGGCCGTGGACCGACGCCACGGAGCGCAGCAGCGGTAGCGCGATCGTGTGGTCGCCGCCGATCGTGACGAGCTTCGTGTTGTCCTGCGCGAACGCCGTGGAAGCGCCCTCCAGGGTCTCGATAGCCTCGTGAATGTTGAACGGATTCAGTGCGACATCACCGGCGTCGGCAACCTGCAGTTCTGCGAAGGGGGAGATATCGACCGCCGGGTTGTACGGTCGCAGAAGGCGACTCGCCTCGCGGATCGCCGCCGGACCGAACCGGGCGCCGGGGCGGTAGGAGACGCCGCTGTCGAACGGAACGCCGAGCACCGCGACGTCGGCGGCGGGGACTTCACCGAGCATTGGAAGGCGCGCGAATGTCGCCGGACCGGCGAAGCGGGGCATCAGTGACGAGTCGATCGGGCCTACCCGACCGCCTTCGGTGATGCGTGGAACCTGGAGGGCTGCGAGGCTTTTCTGCATGTGACGAGTCTAGCATTGTTTTATATCAAGTGGTATATTTAACAGCGAAAACCTTTCCGACGCTTTCCGAACAAGGAGCACGGGTGACCGCAACTCTTATCGACTCCACTGCGATCGGCACCACTGCCGCCGAGGCGCAACTGCGCCGCGAGCTCGCGGCCGTTTACCGTCTCCTTGCGCACTTCAAAATGACCGACCTCATCTTCACGCACGTTTCCGTTCGGATTCCCGGCCCGGAACAGCACTTCCTGATCAACCCGTACGGGCTCCTGTTCGAGGAGATCACCGCGTCGAACCTCATCAAGATCGGGCCCGACGGCGAACTGGTGGAACCTTCCGAATACTGCGTCAACCCAGCGGGATTCGTGATTCACGGTGCGATCCACGCGTCCCGTGCTGATGCGCATTGCGTGCTGCACACGCACACGAAGGCCGGCTGCGCGGTTGCTGCGCAGGAGCACGGACTCCTTCCGGTGAACCAGATTTCGATGGAGTTTCACAATCGCGTCGGCTACCACGATTACGAGGGCATCGCGCTCAACAACTCCGAGCGTGCACGCCTGGTCGCCGACCTCGGTGCCAACCCCGCGCTGATCCTGCGCAATCACGGGCTGCTGACCGTCGGCGAGACACCGGCACAGGCGTTCCTGCGAATGTTCTACCTGGAGAAGGCATGTGAGATTCAGGTGACCGCGCAGGCGGGTCTGCTTCGGCTGCCGAGCGAAGAACTCGCCGAATACACGGCCCGCCAGTTCGCAGGCGAAGTGAAGGACGACTTCGCCGACGACGACGCATACGACCTCGCCTGGGCCGCGTTGCTGCGCATGCTCGACCGCAGCCAGCCCGACTACAAGAACTGAGCAGGAGAACCCATGACTCGCAACGGTGGCGACCTCGTCGTCGAAACGCTCGAAAGACTCGGGTACGAAATGGTTTTCGGCATCCCGGGCCAGCACGCGCTCGGCCTGTTCGATGCACTGACTCGGAGTAAGCTGGAATTCGTCAGCTCGCGAATCGAGAACAACGCCGCGTTCGCGGCAGATGGTTATGCGCGGACCAGCGGCCAACCTGCGGCACTCTTCGTGTCGACGGGTCCGGGCGCGCTCACTGCGCTATCGGGTCTGCAGGAGGCGTACGCCACGTCGGTGCCGATGGTTGTCGTCTCCAGCCAGGTTCCGTGCGCCGGTTTGGGCGGGAAGCGAACCGGCCACCTGCACCAACTCGACGATCAGAGGCTCGCCGCGCGTAACGTCGTCAAGTCCACCACGCTCATCCAGCAGAGCGCGGAGATCCCGTCGGCGATCGCTCGCGCCCACGGTGAAGCCGTCTCGCATCCGCAGGGTCCGGTGTGGATCGAGATCCCGCAAGACATCCTGCTCGCGGAAACGACTGTGCCGCCGGTGGTGGACGTGCACACGCACATCGTCCCCGTCACTGCGCGTGCAGAACTACTCGATGCGGCGGCGGCCGCACTCGACTCAGCGACGCGACCCGTCATCATCGCCGGCGGTGGAGTACGGCGCTCCGGCGCCGAAGCGGAACTGTTGGCGCTCGCTGAAACTCTGCGTGCGCCGGTCGTTACCAGCCCGGGTGGCAAAGGCGCCTTTCCCTGGACGCATCCGTTGTCGATGCAGTCGTGGATCGAGGACCGCTATACGACCGAGATCCTGGAGAACGCCGACGTTGTCGTCGCGATCGGCACAGCCCTGGGTGAGGTCACGAGCAACTACTTCACGATGCGGCCGAAGGGAACCTTGATCCACATCGACGCCGAACATCGGGTCCTGGAATCGCATGTGCCCGCCATGGCCATCCACGCCGATGCGCGGGAGGCGCTCGCGGGCCTCGTCGCACGGGTGCGGACGCGAGCATCCGACGGTGTCGCCGAGAAGGTGACCCGTGAACTTCTCTCCAAGGTCGCAGCGCGACTGCAGGGCCAGGACCTCGCGAAAGAGCTCGGAATTCTCGCCGCAATCAGAGACGGCGTTCCCGACGATGCAGAAACTTTCTGGGACATGACGATTGCCGGGTACTGGGCATGGTCGTGCTGGGACGTGCGTGCCGGTCAATTCCATTCCGCGCAAGGTGCGGGAGGGATAGGTTGGGGTTACGGCGCCGCGCTGGGCGGCGCTGCGGCGAACAACGGCCGCGTTCTGGCCGTCAGCGGTGATGGTGGTGCCATGTATTCGATCGCGGAACTCGCGGTGGCGCGTCAGCACAACCTGCCCGTCACGTGGCTCATCGTCGACGACGGCGGTTACGGAATCCTCCGGGAGTACATGAACGCAACATTCGGCAAGGCAACCGCGACCGAACTCTCGCGACCGGACTTCGTCGCGCTCGCCAACTCATTCGGCGTGCCGGCGCAGACAGCCACACCCGCGGATCTGGCTGCGGTGCTTGCGGACTGCTGGCGCGCGGACGGGCCTAATGTTGTTGTCCTGCAAGAACATTTGTCGATGTTCGCGCCCACTCACCTGGAGTTGCCCGCATGACAGACCTGAACCACCCTTACTTGAACGCGACATCTCCGGTCGGCAATTTCAGTTACGCGCGCCGAATCGGCCCGTTCACACAGGTTTCCGGTCAGCTCGGCCTCAGCGCGGGCGCCACCACCATCGCGGGCCAGACCGCCGAAGCACTCGAAAAGGTCGAAGCCATCCTCACTTCCGCGGGGCTGAGCTGGTCGGACGTGCTGACGGTGCGCGTGCACCTGGCGTCCGATGATCTGTTCGACGACTTCGACGCGGCATACGCAGCGATCGTTCCCCCGCCGTTCCCCGCGCGAGTGACGGTCTCGTCAGGGCTCGCGCCCGGCGCTCTCGTCGAAATAGATGCACTTGCAGTTACCCCCAACTCGCTCAACGCCGCAATCGCCTGACCCGAGGAGAGAGAAATGACCGAATACGCCGTCACCGATCCTGCGACCGGTGAGGTCGTCGCCGAGTACCCGACCGCAACGGATGCGGAGATTTCCGCCGCGATCGCCGCGGTCGCGGAAACGGGACGTCGTTGGCCGCGGGAAACGTCGGTGGCCGACCGCGCCGCGCTGATTCGACGCGTCGGTGAACTCCACGCCGAACGACGCGAGCAGCTTGCGGACGTGATCGTCCGGGAGATGGGTAAGCCGCGCGACGAGGCCCTCGGCGAGGTCGACTTCTGCGTCGCGATCTACGAGTACTACGCCGATAACGCCGAAACCTTCCTCGCCGACGAGACGATCACGCTGCTCGACGGCCACGGCAGCGCCGTGGTGAAGCGGGGTCCGATCGGCGTTTTGCTCGGCATCATGCCGTGGAACTTCCCCTACTACCAGGTCGCGCGCTTTGCGGGACCGAATCTGGTGGTAGGCAACACGATTCTTCTCAAGCACGCACCGCAGTGCCCGGAGTCGGCGGAGCTGCTCGCGTTGCTGTTCCTCGAGGCCGGGTTCCCACAGGGTGCCTACGTCGATATTCGTGCAACCAACGATCAGGTGGCGACGATCATCGCCGATCCACGTGTCGCGGCGGTCTCACTGACCGGCTCGGAGCGGGCGGGTGCCGCAGTCGCCGAGATTGCCGGTCGCAACCTCAAGAAATGCGTGCTCGAACTGGGTGGATCGGATCCGTTCATCGTGCTTTCCTCCGACGACCTCGACGCGACCGTCGACGCCGCAACGGCTGCGCGCCTGGACAACACCGGTCAGGCCTGCAATGCCGCCAAGCGTTTCATCGTCGCAGACGACCTCTACGACTCTTTCGTGGAGAAGTTCACGGCAAAGCTGCTCGCGAAGGGCGACGGCATCGCCCCGTTGTCGTCGGTCCGCGCTGCCGAGACTCTGGAGGAGCAGGTGGCCACCGCGGTATCGAACGGGGCGACGATCCAGTCCGCCGGTGAGCGCCGCGGCGCCTACTACCCGCCCGCCGTCTTGACCGGAGTCACGTCCGACAACCCGGCGTATCAGCAGGAGTTCTTCGGCCCGGTCGCGACTGTCTACCGCGTCGGCTCGGAAGACGAGGCAGTCGCCGTTGCAAACGACACGCCCTTCGGGCTGGGGTCCTACGTGTTCACCACCGATGCCGATCAGGCTGCCCGCGTGGCGGACCGCATCGAAGCAGGCATGGTGTTCGTCAACGGAGTCGGCGCCGAGGGCGCTGAGCTGCCATTCGGCGGCATCAAGCGGTCCGGGTTCGGGCGCGAACTGGGCAAGTACGGAATCGAAGAGTTCGTGAACAAGAAGATGATTCGAACGATCACCGGTAGCTGACAGCGCAACAACAATCGACCCTGGCCGCGAAGGCCGGGGTCGATTGTCGTTTCGGTAGGGGGGCCGCGTGTTCAGGAGGGCTCAGCCAGTTCGGACAACCGCCCGCTGCACGGCGATGTCGACGAAGCGGGGGATCGCGCCCTTCGCGCGGATCGCCTTCATCGCAGCCTGGTCCAGGATCGACTGCATTGCCAGTCCGTCGGTGAGTGCGACCAATTGCATTGTGACGGAATCTGGGTCGAGGTCGGCGGGGATCGAGCCTTGCTCTTGCGCCGCGACGACGGTGTCACGCACGACGCTTCGCCACCGGGCGAGGAAGCCCGCGATCTCGGTGCGGGCTGCCTCTTCGGCGGCACCTTCGGCGTAGAAGAACAGGTAGATACGCGTCATCGCCAGGCGCCGCTTGTCGAGCGGCAGGACGCTGGCGGTGATGTTGTGCAGTTTGTCGAGCGCTGGTACATCGGCGGCGTCGAGGATTGAGCGGTACTGCTCGCCCTGGATATCGCCCGCTCGCCGCAGAGCCGCGAGGAGGAGATCGTGCCGAGAGTCGAAGTAGTGGTTCAGGACTCCAGTCGACCAACCGCTCTCGTCGGCAACCGCTCTGGTGGTGACGGCGGAGACGCCGTCGCGCGCGAGAAGCGCCAACGCGGCGTCTGCCAGCACGCGTCGGCGCTCCTCGTGATCGACGATCTTGGGCACGTTGTCAGGCTATCCGTGCAGGTTCCGGGGCAGCGACTGGCTCGGGCTTTCCGGATGAGCGTGCCGTCCAGATGGCCATCACGTTCGCCGGCGTCGGCTTCGTCAGCAGGCTGACCGCGACGAATGCGGCAAGCGCGGTGATCAATCCGACGTACACGGGTTCGTTGGCGAGGACGTCGCCGAGGACCCACATCGTGGCAAGGGTTGCGACGGTTCCGACCGCCATAGCTACCATCGCACCCGCGCCGGTTGCGCGCTTCCAGAAGAGCCCGCCGATGATGGGGACCAGCAACCCGCCGACGAGGATGTCGTAGGCAATCGTGAGTGCGGAAACGATGTCGTTGATCAGCGCGGCGATCACGATGCTGACCAGTCCGATCGCGATGACGAAGATGCGGTTGCCGCGAACGTCGTGCTCCGGGTCGCCGGTGTCCAGCTCGGGCCGCGTGCGACCGAACAGCTGTGCAAGCAGGGGCAGAACGTCCTGGCGCGCAACGGTTGCCGTCGCGATGAGGGCACCGGATGCGGTCGACATCATGGCCGCGACGGCGGCGGCGAGCACGACGCCGCTCAACCCGATGGGCAGCACGTGGAGTGCGACGTCGGCGTAGACGTCGTCCTTGGCGGTGATGTCAGGGATCAAAGCGGACGCGGCGAGCCCGATCAGCGCGCCCGCGACGCCGTAGAGCAGGCAGTAGACGCCGGCAGCGATGCCGCCCCAGCGTGCAACCTCGGGTGACTTCGCGGTGAAGACGCGCTGCCAGATGTCTTGGCCGATAAGCAGTCCGAGCGTGTAGACGACGAAGAAGGTGATGATCGTGCCGGTGCCGATGGTGCCGAAGCTGAATGCGGCGTCGCCGACGCGTTCCTTGATGCCGTCGTAGCCGCCGGCCTTGACCCAGGTGAACGGCAGGAGGAGGAAGAAGATGCCGATGGTCTTGATGACGAACTGCACCACGTCGGTGAGCGTGATCGACCACATGCCGCCCATCGCCGAGTAGGCGACGACGATCAGTCCGCCGAGCACCACGGACAGCGTGCGGTCGAAGCCGAAGAGCACGTTGAAGATCGTCGCGTACGCGATGGTGGAGGTAACGGTGAGCATGAGCGTGTACGCCATCATGACGATGCCGGACGCGCCCGTTGCGTCGATTCCGTAGCGCAGCTTCAACATTCCCGAAACGGTGTACACCTTGAGGCGCTGAATGCGCGACGCGAAGAGGGCGCTCAAGAGCAGTACGCCGGTCGCGATCGCGACAACGAGCCACATGCCGGAGATGCCGTACTTGTATCCGAGGCCCACGCCGCCGACGGTGGACGCTCCGCCGATGACCACAGCTGCCATCGTGCTCGTGTAGAGAACTCCGCCGAGGCGACGGCCCGCGACGAGGTACTCGCTGGAGTTCTTGGCGCGGCGTTTGCCCCACCAACCGAAGGCCAGCATCGCGCCTAGGTAAATGAGGATTATCGAAATGTCCATCGGGGAAGTCCTTCGAGTAAGTGTGCTGTGACTTCGACCATAGAGGGCCATTGACTTGTTTTAAATCACTTGATACAAATAATCACATCAGAAATTCGTGAAGTATCCACGTGATCGTGGCGAAGGGTCATATATGCGCACTTCCCTGCCCGACCTCAAGCTTCTGCAGATATTCGCCTGCGTCGTGCGTCATCAAGGCTTCGCGCCCGCGCAGCAGGAGTTGGGTTTGTCGGCATCGGCAATCAGTACATACATGAGCCAACTCGAACGTCATCTCGGGATCGTGTTATGCCATCGCGGCCGCAGTGGTTTCAGTCTTACCGCGAAAGGCGAGCTCTACCACAAGGAATGCCTGCGAATCCTGGGTGAACTCGAAGGATTCGAGCGCTACGGCGCCGCGCTGCAGGGGGAGTTGCGCGGGACGCTCACGATCGGTGTACTCGATTCCACGGTCACGGACACCACGTTGCCTCTCGCAGGTGTAATCGGGCAGTTCGTCAAAGAGCATCCCGGCGTCTATCTCGACCTCACCATTCAAACACCGCACGAGCTGCAGGTCGGCGTGCTCGACGACCGCATCGACCTCGCTATCGGTGCATTCGCATCGCCGATGAACGGTCTGCTGTCTCATGCGTTGCACCGCGAACAGCACTGGCTCTACTGCAGCGACAAGCATCCGCTCTTCGTGAGCAACCGCATTCCGCCTGACGTCATCACGCAGCAGCGCATGGTCACACGCGGATACTGGAGCGAAGCCGAATTGGCCCGGCAGGGGTTCACCCAGCGGTCGGCAACGGTGGAGAACATGGAGGCGCAGCTCATGCTCGTCCTGTCCGGCGGCTACATCGGGTATCTACCCGAGCACTATGCGCAACACTGGGTGGACCAGGGTCGCTTGCGGCCATTACTGCCCGCGTCGTTCGGCTATCAGGCGCCGTTCTCGTTGATCTATCGGCGTGGCCGCGCGCGGGAGCCGCTGGTGCTCACGTTCCGCGAACTCGTCCGGACGAGCGTCGACAGCTGAGCTATCGGACGATGTGAAAGATCGTTGCGACCGCAATGAAGCCGAGCAGCAAAGCCGCGGATGCGCGGTAGACCCGCCACCAAAGACCGCTGTTGCCAAGCAATTCGGCGAGCGATTCGGTGACGCCGGGAAAGCGCTCGTCGAGTTCGCGTTCGGTGACGCTGCCGATCTCGACCGGAAATCGGCCGAGGCGTTGCCACAGCGCCTGGAGATCCTTCTTCCGCCATTCGCCGTGCAGCACGATCGGGCGCTCCTTGGTCCCCGCCACCACGAACACCGTCCGCGGTAGTTTGGGGACGCTGCTTGCGGCGGCGCCCGGTGGTAAGTAGCCGTGCCAGACGCCGGTGATCGACTGCAGCGGGATGCTGCGTACAGGCTGGCCGCTTTCGTCCAGCAGACGTAATTCGTACTGTGTGAGAACAACTTCGATGTTGCGTGCACCCTGCAAACCCAGTGGGAGAAGGACGACGAGGAGCGGACCGACCAGTGCGCAGACAACGGCGCCGACGACGAACACGACGTCCACGTCGAATGACATGAGGAAGAAGACACCGGCAATCATGCCTATGCCGCACGGCGCGGCGACCAGCACGCCGTAGGCGATCGTCACTGCCCTCGACGAGGCTGCGGGACGCAGGATCAGGTCGCCGGTCATAGTCGGGTCGTCGCTTCACCGAGCGCACGCTGGAGGTTGTTCAGCGAGCGGACTGCGCCACGGACCGGGCCGCGTGTGCCGCTCGAGGTGCGCATGACGTCCAGAATCATTGTCTGACTTATCTTTTCGGGTGGCTCGACCTGGTCCCCGTGGACGACGCTGCGCACAGCACCGACCGTCAGGCGTGCAGTGTCCGCCGCTTGCTGCAGAGCCTTGGCGGTCTCAGCGGACGGAGGATCGTCGCCATCTGCACGCGAAGCGTTCACCCCCGCCCTCGCAAGAGCGTGAGCAGATCGGTTGCTGATCTGGAGGACTCGCAGTAGTCGCTTGGCGCCTCGCCTGCCGCGACTGGTGGGTCTCAGCTCGAGCGGCTTTCCTGCGACGAGGACGGCGCTGAGAGCCTTGTCCAGTTCGCGGGTGTGCGCAACGAGTTCGGTGTGGCCGCCCGGAGCCAGGACCGAGCCGACACCCTCATCGATGACAGCGAGCATTCGGTCGAGGTAGTCGTCGACCTTGTCGATCAGCGTCGAACGAGTGCCGGTCGAAAAGATGAAGAACGCCGCAGCCATACCGACAGCGCCACCCGCGACGGTCTCGGCGATACGGAGCTGGAGCACATCGATGCTGAATTCGCCGAGCAGGCCGTACAACATCGCGAGCAAGACGGTGACGAAGAACGTCAACAACGCATACGCAACCGTGACAAGGTAGGCGGCGCAGAATACGCAGATCAGGAGCAGCGCGATCTGCACCGGCCTGTTGTCGCCGACCAACGCCGCGAGACCGACGCCCGCCACCACACCTGCGATGGTGCCTACGATCCGGTGCCCGGCTCTGGTGAGAATCTCGCCGCGAGACGACGCGCCGGTGAAGACGATGAATGCCGTGAGCACCGCCCAGTACCAGCGATCCGGTGAAATGAGTTCGCCCAGAATCGTTGCGGCGCTCGTCGCAACAGCGACCTGAATGGCGGCCTTCGTACTCGGGTCGAGGCCAGGCTGCGGTTCCTTCTCGGGACCCGGCTGCACCGGTGCGGGAGGTGGCGCTTCGGTACGTATGGCGTGGGTTGTGATGTGGTGAATCGCTATGTGCGCCTGCGCGGCGCGCTGTGCGGCGATGGTCGCGATGCCCGTCGGCGTCGTCGCGTCGGCTTTGTCCGCCGCAGCGGCAGCGACCTTGCGCGCTGCCCGGAGTTGCTCCTCCGACGGGTGGTCCTGAAGGCACGACCCGAGCGCGGTCGTCGCCCGACCGAGTCCCGGCGGCCACGGCTTCTGCGGATCGAGTGCCCACAATGCGCTGACGAGCTGTTCGGTCGCGATCTGGGCATCGAACACGCGGAACGAGAGGTCCTCGTTGGTGACGTTGAGCAACTGGGCCGCGTTGTGCCGGTCGAGCCAGTCGTCGATCATCATGCCGGTTTGGCCGAGCCGGCCGAGCCTGCGTCGCAGCAATTCCACGTCGCGGTCTTTCCTGTTGGAGGCCGTCTCCAAGACCGACAGCGAAGCCGCGCGCAGTGCCCGGACGAGCCGGCGCACCTCGACCCGCGGCCGGTCGGGAAGAACGAGAGCGCGCACGAACAGCGTCGCCGCCAGCCCGATCGCCACGGCCAGGGCGAGAATCGGCAACTGGTGCGGCTTCGCATGAATGAACAGTGCGAAAAAGTACGAGATGAACGCAATCATGCCGAGCGCATTGCCACGCGGCCCGTACCGGCGCACCCACACGGCAGCGAAAAGTACCGCGACGAATCCGACGTCGCCCACGTTTCCGAAACCGGAAAGGATTGCTGCAAGCGTCACCGCGCCCATGGCGGGCAGGAACAACAGAAGCGTCGTGATCACTCTGCTGCTCTGCTGGCGGTCTTTCACGGCCGTCGCCGACTGCATTGCGACGATCGTGCCGAGCATCGCAACGGTCAGGGGTTGATCCGCAACGTGAACGAACGTCAGGAGCGCAACCGTTGCGAGGATCACCGACAGAGTCACCGATGTCGCACTGCGTAAACGCAGTCTCCCGGGATCGGAGACCGTCAGAAATCGAGTCGCGCGCGCGAGTGGCGATAGGGCCATCGCTCGATTGTCGGCTACCTGGGCAGTGTTCGGCGCATCAGGCCTGACCGTGTTCTGTCGACAGTCCGATGGGCGCGCTGGTCCGCGATCACTCGATCCGGTGACTCAGCTGCGCAACGCGGCTCGGACCGATGTGCCGGTTCCGCTGCGGGTTCGCGCGCGGGTGTGCCGCGCGCCGATGCGATCCGCCGCGGTTGGTTGCTGGTGTCGAGGCGATTCCCAGTGCAAGCAGCGCGACCCCGTAGAGCAGCGGTAATCCGATGAACGCCAGGCCGACGTGCCACATCGATGGCGCTACCAGCAAGGTTCTGCCGCCCGGTGACAGCGATGCCCAGATAGTCGGTTCCGCGAGAATCGTTGCGGCACTTGCGGCCCATAGGGCGAGAACGTTGTTCATGTCACATCCCAACGTGTCGAGGCCAATTGCGTTCCTCCGGGACCCACTGTGCCGTGGGCGCATACGTATTCGCTGACGTCGAGCTGAACTTTGGGTTAACAAGTGGCTTTGCTCGTGCACGGAGGGTGTGAGTTTGCGGCGAGTTTGCTATCGACGGCTATTGTGGCTGTCGGGTCGGGATGCGCTGGTCGTAGAGCGCGCGCCTGAGCAGGGGGCAAACTATGCGTACGTCGTCGATGTCGCGTCTCGGGTGGACGCTGGGTGCTGTCGTGCTGGTCGTCGCCCTGGCGGGCTCGGGGCTGCTGTCGAAGCGCGACAGTGTGTTGCTCGATGACGTTGCCCAATTGGCTGGGGGTTCGACAGCAACTGCAGTTTGCTGGTGGACTGCGCGCCGACGGCTGGGAGCCGAACGCCGCTGGCGATTGTTGATGGCCATCGGAATGGCTGGTTGGACGGTCGGGATGGTGTTCTGGGCGCTGTATCGGTCGGTGTTGCATGTCCCTTTGCCGTCGCCGTCGATCGCTGATCTGGGATTCTTCACCCTGCCGCTGATGGCCTTGCCCGCGCTGTTCGTGCTGACCGGCGAGACGCCGTGGCGTGCCGAAGTCGGTTCTCGTCATGTGTGGGCGGTGTCGTTACTCGACAGTGCGGTGATCGTCGGCTCGATGTTCGTCGTCGCATGGGCGACCACCCTCGGCGCGGTTGTGCACGCCGGTGCCGAAACGACCCTGGGGCTGGTCGTCGCTATGTGCTACCCGGTTACCGACTTCGTCATGGTGACCGCCTTCGTCGGGTTGTGGGCCATGGGTCGCATTCCTGCGCGGTTCCGATCGCAGACTCGCCTGCTCGGGGCGGGCATGGTCATGCTGGTTTTGTCCGACGGCGCCTTTGCCTATCTCGTGGCAAGCGGCGCCACCGAGATTCCCACCCTCGCGGACGCCGGCTTCATCGCCGGTCCGGTATTGATCGCCTTGGCTGCCGCGACGCCGGCGGATCAGGTGGTTGCGGAGGGTGATTCCCGGACGATGTCGCTACAGCGAACGCACTTGGTGCTCCCGTACATGTTGGTCGCAGTGCTCGCATCGGTTGCGACGTGGCGGCTCGTCGCGGGCCATACGGTCGACGCGCTGACGGTCTTCGCGGGCTGGTTCATCGTGTGTTGTCTGCTCGCGCGTCAAGTTCTCATCGTCGTCGAAAACAACGCGCTCGTACGGCAGATATCGGCTGCCCAGGCGGAGCTCACCTTTCGCGCTCATCATGATCCGCTGACGGGACTTGCCAATCGCGCGCTTCTCGACGAAAAGTTGGACGCAGCGCTGGAGCGGCATCGCCGCGACGGGGCCGGCGTGGCGCTGTTGGTAATCGACCTGGACGACTTCAAACCGATCAACGACACGTTGGGTCACGGCGTCGGCGACGAGCTGCTGAAAATCGTCGGGCAGCGAATGGTCGGTTGTGTTCGCGGGTCGGATACGGTCGCCCGGCTCGGCGGTGACGAGTTCGTGGTCCTGCTCGACACCACGACGGTCACAGCGCTCACCGTGATGGCTCGCATCGAGGCTGCGTTGGCCGAACCGTTCGCGGTCGACGACTTCGTCCTGGCTGTGCGTGCCAGCATCGGTCTAGCCGAAGCCGATGCGGATTCGGGGGAGTCGGCGAGCGATTTGATTCACCGGGCCGACTCGGCGATGTATGAAGGAAAGCGCAGCGACAAGGCTCGACGGATTCGCCGCAGCCACCCCGCGCGAGCGGAACGGACATAATGGACAGTGACCCCGCCCGGCTAGACCCAACAGGAAGGCCTTAGCTGATGGACGTCACACCCCTTGTATGGGGCGTCACCTGCGTCGTAATTCTCGGCCTGTTCGTCTTCGACTTCTTCGCCCATGTGCGCACTCCGCACGAGCCGACCTTCCGCGAGTCCGCGACGTGGTCGGCGGTGTATATCGCAATCGCGCTCCTCTTCGGCGTCATCGTGATCTGGGCGTGGGGCGGTACCTACGGCGGGGAGTACTACGCCGGCTACGTCACCGAGAAAGCACTCTCGGTCGACAACCTCTTCGTCTTCGTGATCATCATGTCGACCTTTGCAGTACCGCGGCAGTACCAGCAGAAGGTGCTGCTGATCGGCATCGTGATGGCACTCGCCATGCGCGGCATCTTCATCGCGGTGGGCGCAGCGGCGATCAATGCGTACAGCTGGGTCTTCTATCTGTTCGGTCTGTTCCTCGTGTACACCGCGTACAAGCTGATCCGCGAGGCCGGTCACGAACAGGAAGCCGAGGAGGAACGCGACAACCGAATCATCCGGCTCGCGAAGCGGTACCTGCCGACGACCGAAGAATTCGACGGCGACAAGCTGGTTACCAAGATCAACGGCAAGCGCCTCGTGACTCCGCTGCTGCTGGCACTGATCGCGATCGGGTTCACCGACATCCTGTTCGCACTCGACTCGATTCCGGCGATCTACGGCCTCACCGAGCAGCCGTACATCGTCTTCACGGCCAATGCCTTCGCGCTCATGGGACTACGTCAGTTGTACTTCCTGATCGGCGGACTGCTCGAGCGTCTGGTGTACCTGTCCTACGGACTCTCGCTGATTCTCGCGTTCATCGGCGTGAAACTCGTACTCCACGCGTTGCACGAGAACACCTTGCCGTTCGTCAATGGTGGTGAAGCAGTGAGCGTGCCCGAGATCTCGACGGGGCTGTCACTGCTGGTGATCCTGGGGGTATTGGTCGTCACCGCCGTGGCGAGCCTGTTGAAGACCCGAAACGCCACGAAGGCCTGACGGTTCGGTTGGCGTCACCTCAGCCGCACCCCTTTTTGGGGGAGCCCCGGCGTGTCGTTCGGCAAGTCGGGGTGCGGGTCCCGAGAAGGGGTGCGGCTGAGGGGGTGCTTGGCGTGTGAACCCGCGACGCGCCGGGTTACCCGCCGACCAGGCCCTTAGCGGAGCGTCGGCCGGGTAGATCGCCCCGGATCATCCTGTTCGGCTGGCGAACCCCGTGTGGTGCTTTGAGCCGCAACCCTTTTTGGGGGAGCCCCGGCGTGTCGTTCGGCAAGTCGGGGTGCGGATCCCGAGAAGGGGTGCGGCTGAGTGAACCCGCCGACCAGGCCCTTAGCGGAGCGTCGGCCGGGTAGATCGCCCCGGATCATCCTGTTCGGCTGGCGAACCCCGTGTGGTGCTTTGAGTCGCACCCCTTTTTGGGGGAGCCCCGGCGTGTCGTTCGGCAAGTCGGGGTGCGGATCCCGAGAAGGGGTGCGGCTGAGGGGGTGCTTGGCGGGTGAACCCGCGACGCGCCGGGTTACCCGCCGACCAGGCCCTTAGCGGAGCGTCGGCCGGGTAGATCGCCCCGGATCATCCCGTTCGGCTGGCGAACCCCGTGTGGTGCGGCTGAAGGGGTACTCGGCGTGTGAACCCGCTGCGCCAGGGTGCGGAATTCACCACCTCTGGGTCCTGTTGTGCGACGCAACTACGTTCGAGACTGAATTCGGCACTATTCCGGCGAATCCGAACGTAGGTCTCAATGAACAATTCGACAGTTTCACCTCGGCGCAGCGGGTTCCCCGCTGATGCGTTAATTCGGTTCGCCGCACGGATGATCGATATCGTGATCGTCGGGGCTGTGTTGTGGATCGTCGCAATACCGCTCGGCATGATGGACAACGGTTTGCCGAAGAAAGCCCTGGCAGCCACACTCTTCGCCGTCCTGATGTTGACCTACTTCGTCGGCTTCGAGGTCACCAAAGGCACCAGTCCCGGCAAGAAACTGCTGGGCCTATACGTGTGTGGCCCAGGTGGGGCACACAAACCCGATTTTCACGCATCGGTGCTGCGGAACAGTTTCGTGTTGCTGATCCTCTTTTATGCAGTGCCGATCATCGGTGACTGGCCTTGGGGCATTGCCGTCACGGTCATCGGCATTTCGATCTTCGCCAGCCCGGCGAAGCAAGGACTGCACGACAAAATTGCCGGTGGCACACAGGTGATCGATGTCCGCCATGGGGCGGCAATGCGCGCTTAGGCGCTACAGCACAACTACCGAACGCAGGACCTCACCCGCGTGCATGGCGTCGAATGCCTTCTCCACTTGGTCGAGTGCGATGCGTTCGCTGACGAACCGGTCGAGCGGCAACCGGCCCTGGGCGTGCAGGTCGATGAGCATGGGGAAGTCGCGCTCGGGCAGGCAGTCGCCGTACCAGGACGACTTCAGCGCGCCACCGCGGGAGAAGAAGTCGATGAGTGGCATCTCGAGGGTCATGTCCGGAGTCGGCACGCCGACCAGTACGACGGTGCCCGCGAGGTCGCGAGAGTAGAACGCCTGCTTCCACGTTTCCGGCCTGCCGACCGCATCGATCACGACGTCCGCGCCGAAGCCGTCGGTCAACTCCTGGACCGTCTCGACCACGTCTTCGGATCCCGCATCGAGGATGTGCGTCGCACCGAACTGCTTCGCCCACTCCAGCTTTCGTGGGTCGCGGTCGATCGCGATGATCATCCTGGCGCCTGCCAGCCGAGCGCCGGCGATTGCAGCATCCCCGACGCCGCCGCAGCCGATTACGGCGACCGTGTCACCGCGGGACACGTTGCCGGTGTTCATGGCCGCACCGATGCCGGCCATTACGCCGCAGCCCAGGAGGCCGGCCACGGCCGGGTCGGTGTCGGCGTCGACCTTCGTGCACTGGCCCTCGTGCACGAGCGTCTTGTCGGAGAACGCACCGATTCCGAGCGCCGGGCTCAGTTCGGTGCCGTCGGCGAGCGTCATCTTCTTGCTCGCGTTGTGTGTGGCGAAGCAGTACCAGGGGCGACCGCGCTTACATGCTCGGCAATCGCCGCATACCGCGCGCCAGTTCAGGATGACGAAGTCGCCGACCCCAACGTGTGTGACAGCCTCGCCGACCGTCTCGACCACGCCGGCCGCCTCGTGCCCCAGCAGGAACGGGAACTCGTCGTTGATGCCGCCTTCGCGGTAGTGCAGGTCGGTGTGGCATACGCCGCACGCCTGCACCTGGACGACCACGTCTTGCGGGCCGGGATCGGGAATGACGATCTCGACGAGCTCGACCGGTGCTCCTTTGCTGCGAGCGATGACGCCGCGCACGGTCTCGGGCACAAAATCCTCCTACGTCAGGGGTGCGGCGACTGGGCGTCGCTCGATCTGCTTGCGATACCGCGTGAACACGCGGGGGCTGTCGATGGCGAATACGGCGACCGGTTCGCCGGCTCGCTCGTATACGGCCGTAAAGGTAGCTGTGGACGGGTCGCCTTCGACGAAGCGGACCTCGTCGGTCGGGCTGCACCGACCTGCGAATTGGAGCATTCGGCCGTATTGCCGCGACCAGAAGTACGGCGCTCCGGCGGCCTTGTGCGTCGCGCCGACGATGGCGGCGGCCGCGATTCTTGCTTGTGCGGTGGCGTTGGTCCAATGCTCGGAGCGATGGTGCGAGCCGGCGGACTCGTCGTAAGAGCGGGCGCAGTCGCCGATCGCATAGATGCCGGGAACCGATGTACGGCAGAGCGGATCGGTGACGAAGCCGTTGTCGATGTGCAGCTGCGAGCCGTTCGCCCATTCGGTGTTGGGGACCGCGCCGATCCCGACGACGACCACGTCGGCGGGCACAACCGTTCCGTCCGTCAGCTGGACTGCCCCGACCCGCTTGTCGCCGACGAACCGGTCGACCGCCACGCCGGTGAGCAGTCGAACGCCGTTGGCTGCGTGCAGGCCCGCGCAGAGGGACCCGATGTGCGGGCCGAGGATCGACTCGAGCGGCGCGGAAGAAATCTCGATGACCGTGACCGAAAGACCGTGGGCAGCCGCGCTCGATGCAACCTCGGCGCCGATGAACCCGGCGCCGACGACTACCAGCGATCGCGCCGAGCGCAGGGAAGTGCGGAGCGCGCGAGCATCGTCGACGGTTCGGAGCGTGTGGATGCCGTCGAGTGCGTGCGCGCTCGGCAGGGTTCGAGCGCGAGCGCCGGTCGCGATGACGACCGATTCCGCTGCGAGTCGCGTCCCGTCCTCGAGAATGACGACATGCCCACCGAAATCGGTCGAAATTTCGATCGCCCGCCGCCCGAGCAGCCACGTGGTGTCGGCGTCCGCCTCATCGTCTTCGCCGCCGAGTGAAATGTCGATGTCGTCGTGCAGGAATTCCTTCGACAGCGGCGGCCGGTCGTACGGCGGATGCAGTTCATCGCCGACCACGGTGATCGGTCCGCGGTGCCCCTGCTCGCGCAGTGCGCGCACCGCTGACAATCCGGCGAGGGATGCGCCGATCACGACCACAGAGCTGGAACTCATGACACCGCCACCCGAATAGCACCGTCGACGACGTAGACGGGATGGGTGCGCACGCCGACCTTCGCGGGCGGTCCCGACACCTGACCGGTCCGCAGATCGAAGCAGGACTCGTGCAGCGGGCACTCGACGGTGCAGTTCTCGACCCAGCCGTCGGCGAGGGATGCGTCCTGATGGGTGCACGTGTCGTCGATCGCGTACAGACCTTCGTCGGTGTTGAAAACTGAAATCGGTTCGCGGCCAACGGGTCGCAGCGTGACGACCTCGCCGACCGGCAAGTCGTCCAGGCGTGCGACGAACAGGTCTGTGCTCAGCACGTCCGGGACGTGTGCGATGGAATCCATCAACCCTCCATTGAGTTGCGTATAGCGCAACTACAAGCGCATTACGCAACAGTCTCCTAGACCTCCCGCATCTCGTCAACCCCGGGAAGGTGGGTAAAAATCCCCAGGCTGCAGCGGTTGACAGACGAATGCCGGAGGATCACCATTTGTTGCGTAATGCACAGGCGTTGCGCAATAAGCAACATCGGAGGATAGCCTTGGCTCAGCCGAAAGTCGTCGTAATCGGCGCCGGAATCGTCGGGACGTCGCTGGCGGACGAAATCACTGCGCGGGGCTGGACCGACGTCACCGTGCTCGACCGCGGACCGCTCTTCGCCACCGGCGGATCCACTTCGCACGCACCGGGATTGGTGTTCCAGACGAATCCGTCGAAGACGATGACGGAGTTCGCGAAATACACCACCGAGAAGTTCGGTGCCTTGACGCACCCCGACGGGTGGGCGTTCAACGCGGTCGGCGGTCTGGAAGTCGCGACGACCCCGCTGCGCATGGCCGACCTGCACCGCAAGGCCGGCTGGGCCAAGTCGTGGGGGATCGAGGGCCGGTTGCTCGACGCCGCGGAGTGCGCCGCGCTGCATCCTCTGCTCGACGCCGATCGCATACTCGGTGGCTTCCACACTCCGGCGGACGGTCTGGCCAAGGCGCTGCGCGCGGCCGAGGCGCAGGCGCGGCAGGCGACCGCCCGCGGCGCTACGTTCCGCCCCTATCAAGAAGTCTTGGGCATCGTGTCGCGCAATGGGCGGGTGGCGGGCGTGCAGACGGCCGACGCGATCATCGACGCGGACATCGTCGTGTGCGCAGCGGGCTTCTGGGGTGCCCAGCTCGCGAAGCAGGTGGGCCTCGTCGTGCCGCTCGTGCCGATGGCGCACCAGTATGCGAAGACCGGGCAGGTCGCCCCGCTGGTCGGTCGGAACACAGAGGTCGGCGAAGCGAGCCTGCCGATCCTCCGGCACCAGGATCAGGACCTCTACTTCCGTGAGCATGGTGACCGGATCGGAATCGGTTACTACGGCCACAAACCGATGCCCGTCGACATGTCCACACTGCTCGCCGACACGGCGGGCGAGGCGATGCCGTCGATGCTGCCCTTCACCGACGAGGACTTCGCACCCGCATGGCGCGAGTCCATGGAACTTCTTCCAGTGCTGGGAGATTCGAAGGTCGAGGAGGGTTTCAACGGCATCTTCTCGTTCACGCCGGACGGCTTCTCTATCATGGGTGAGCATCGGGAACTTGCCGGCTTCTGGGTTGCCGAGGCGGTCTGGGTCACGCACTCCGCAGGTGTGGCCAAGGCGATGGCGGAATGGATAATCGAGGGCGCACCGCACACCGATGTCCACGAATGCGATCTGTACCGGTTCGAGGAAGTCGCGCGTAGCGACAAGTTCATCCTCGAGACGAGTTCGCAGGCATTTGTCGAGGTCTACGACATCGTTCACCCGCATCAGTACCGAACAGCGTTGCGAGGCTTACGAACAAGCCCGTTCTATCAGCGTCAGCAGGAACTCGGCGCCTACTTCTTCGAGGGTGGCGGCTGGGAGCGTCCGGCCTGGTACGAGGCCAATGCCGAACTGGCGCAGCGACTTCGCGACGATGGTGTGCCCTTCCCCGAGCGCGACGACTGGTCGAGCCGGTTCTGGTCGCCGATCTCGATCGCCGAAGCAAAGTGGACGCGTGAGCGCGTCGCGATGTTCGACATGACGCCGCTGACCCGCTACGAGGTGAGTGGCCCCGGTGCGCTCGAGTTGCTGCAACGGCTGACGACGAACAATTTGGACAAGACTGTCGGCTCGGTCACCTACACCCTGCTGCTGGACGAAAACGGCGGCATACGCAGTGATCTCACCGTCGCTCGCCTCGCACCGACGTTGTTCCAGGTCGGTGCGAACGGTCCGCTGGACTTCGATTGGATCACCCGTCACCTGCCTGCCGACGGGAGCGTGACCCTGCGCGACAGCACCGGCTCGACCTGCTGTGTCGGTGTCTGGGGGCCCGCGGCGCGAGAGTTGGTGCAGCCGTTGTGCGCCGACGATCTGTCCCATCAGGCGTTCAAGTACTTCCGTGCGCTGCAGACCTACCTCGGCGCGATTCCGGTCACCATGATGCGCGTGTCCTACGTCGGCGAACTCGGTTGGGAGATCTACACGACTGCCGAATACGGCGCCGCGCTATGGGACCTCCTCTGGGCAGCGGGTCAGGCGCACGACGTGATCGCCGCAGGCCGAATCGCATTCAACAGCCTGCGAATCGAGAAGGGCTACCGCGGCTGGGGGAGCGACATGACCACCGAGCATCTACCCGCGGCGGCCGGTGTCGACTTCGCGGTCCGAATGACCAAGGACGACTTCGTCGGCAAAGAGGCTCTGGAGAGGGCTGCGCCGCCCGCAAAGATCTTGCGCAGCATCGTGTTCGACGAACCGTCGGCAGTCGTGCTCGGCAAGGAACCGGTCTTCGTCGGCGGAGAGTGCGCAGGCTACGTCACCAGTGCCGGCTACTCCGCGACCATCGGCCGGAGCATCGCCTACGCGTGGTTGCCAGCAGCGACCGCGCCAGGAGACCCCGTCGAGGTCGACTATCGCGGCACCCGCTACACCGCCGCCGTCCATGCGGAGCCCGTCGTGGACCCCGACATGTCCAGAATTCGGAGGTAGCGACATGGCACATGCGACCTCCGGCTACGACGTCATCGTCATCGGGCTCGGCGGAATGGGAAGCGCCGCTGCGTATCACCTCGCCGCGCGCGGTCAGCGCGTGCTGGGCCTGGAGAAGTTCACGCCTGCGCACGACAAGGGCTCGAGCCACGGTGGTTCTCGCATCATCCGGCAGTCCTATTTCGAGGACCCGGCATACGTTCCGCTGCTGCTCCGGTCCTACGAACTCTGGGAGAAACTGGCGCACGATGCCGAGCGTGAGGTGTACCGCCTGACGGGCGGACTCTTCATCGGACCGCCGGACTGCCTCACGGTCGCGGGCAGCCTGCGCGCAAGCCGTGAATGGTCTTTGGAGCACGAGGTTCTCGACGCCGGGGAACTGCGGCGGCGCTTCCCGAACTACACGCCGAACGACGGTGATCTCGCTGTCTACGAAGCCAAGGCCGGCTTCGCACGGCCGGAGCTGACCGTGCAGGCGCACATCGACCTCGCCCTTCGCGCCGGTGCGACGTTGTCCTTCGGTGAGGAGGTGCTCGGCTGGAAGGAGACCGGTACCGGCGTCACCGTCACGACGTCACGCGCTACCTATTCTGCTGGCCAGGTGGTGATCTGTCCCGGCGCGTGGGCGCCACAGTTGTTGGCGGAGTTCGGAATTCCGATCACCGTCGAACGTCAGGTGCTCTATTGGCTCGAGCCGGTCGGCGGTACGGCCGCGTTCGAAGGCCAGCCGATCTTCATCGACGAGAACGCTTCCGGGATGCAGATCTACGGGTTCCCCGCCATCGACGGACCTGCCGGCGGCGTCAAGGTCGCCTTCTTCCGCAAGGGCATCGAATGCACTCCGGAGACGATCGACCGCGTCGTACACCCACACGAAATACAGGAAATGCGCGACCGGGTCGGTGAGCTGCTGCCCGCGCTCGACGGTCCGAGCGTTCATTCGGCAACCTGCATGTACTCGAACACCCCCGACCAGCACTTCGTCATCGCCCGCCACCCGGACTGCGCGAATGTGACTGTCGCGTGCGGATTCTCAGGACATGGCTTCAAGTTCGTCCCGGTTGTCGGAGAAATCCTCGCCGACCTCGCGACCGACGGGCGGACGAAGCACCCCATCAAGCTCTTCGATCCGCAAAGGCTGGTGACCGTGTGACCGCGGCCGAACTGCCGCCCCTGACGGCACCCGCTCTGATCCCGACCCTTGGTGGCGAGTATTACTGCAGCGAAGAGATTTTCGCTGCAGAACAAGAACACGTCTTCGAATCGATGTGGTTCTGTGCGGTGCGGACGAGTGATCTCGCGGAGCCGGGACAGTTCAAGAAGGTGCAGGTCGGGCGCGAGAGCGTGCTGATCGTCCGGGGTAGGGACAAGGGGCTGCGCGCGTTTCTGAACATCTGCAGGCATCGGGGCGCGATGTTGTGTACCGAGTCCGAAGGTCAGGTACGCCGAAACCTGCAGTGCCCGTACCACGCGTGGACCTACGGCCTGGACGGCAAGCTCGTCGCGGCACCGAACATGTCGACGCTCAAGGACGAGACAGGCGCGGACATCGACCGCGTCCGATATGGACTCGTGCCGGTCGCGTTGCGCGAGTGGCTCGGCTACGCCTGGGTGTGCTTGGCGGACCAGCAGCCCTCGTTCGAAGAAGAAGTCATCGGAGCGGTCACGCAGCGATTGGGCGACGCTGCGGTGATCGATCGCTACGAAATAGACGGTCTGCAGGTGGGCCGCCGCGTGGTCTACGACGTCGCGGCGAACTGGAAACTCATCGTCGAGAACTTCATGGAGTGCTACCACTGCGCGACCATCCACCCAGAACTCACCGAGGTCCTACCCGAGTTCGCGGACGGTCTCGCGGCTCAGTACTTCGTCGGCCACGGCGCCGAGTTCGGCTCGGAGATTGCCGGATTCACCGTCGACGGGAGGGCGGGGTTCGATCGTCTGCCCGGGGTCGGTGCCGATCAGGATCGCCGCTACTACGCGATCACCGTGCGGCCGACTGTCTTCGTGAATCTGGTCCCCGACCACATCATCTTCCACCGGATGTTCCCACTCGGACCGGACCGGACAGTCGTCGAATGCGACTGGCTCTACACCTCCGATGTGGTCGCGCAGGGGCGCGACGTGTCCCGCTCGGTCGAGTTGTTCCACCGCGTGAACCAACAAGATTTCGACGCATGTGAGCGAACACAACCGGCGATGTCCTCGCGGGCATACCGTAACGGGGGAGTACTCGTTCCCGCCGAACATCACATCGCAGAGTTCCACGAGTGGTTGCTCGGCCGAATCGGCAACGCGAGGAGCTGACATGAACGGTGAGCCGGACCTGTTGGTCGGCGGTACCTGGAGCCACGCCTCGGACGGCGGCACGAGGGAGATCATCAATCCAGCCGACGGCAGTGTCGCGGCGACCGTGGACGAGGCCACAGCCGACGATGCGCGCCGGGCAGTCTCCGCCGCCCGCACTACGTTCGACGCCGGAACGTGGCCGGCCACGCCGGTGGCCGAGCGTTCGGCGCTGCTGGCCCGCATCGTCGACCTGCTCGAGCGGGACAAGGAAGCGCTGGCGCGCGTCGAGACGCTGGACACCGGAAAGACCCTGGTGGAGAGCCGGATCGATATCGACGACATCATCTCGGTATTCCGGTTCTACTCGCAGTTGGTCGGTGTCGAGGCCGACCGTCTGATCGACGTAGGGGATCCGACGGTGATCAGTCGGGTCGTGCGCGAGCCGATCGGCGTATGCGTCCTGATTGCGCCGTGGAACTACCCGCTGCTGCAGATGTCGTGGAAGATCGCGCCCGCATTGGCGGCCGGTTGCACCATGGTTGCCAAGCCGAGCGAGGTCACGCCGCTGAGCACCATCGCCTTCGTCCGTCTCGCCGAAGAGGCGGGTGTCCCCGACGGAGTGCTGAACCTGGTGCAGGGCAGCGGCGCCGTGCTCGGCGCCGCGCTCACCGACAATCCGGACGTCGACTTCATCTCGTTCACCGGAGGGCTCGCGACCGGCAGGACGATCGCAAAGGTCGCCGCCGAGCACGTGACGAAGGTGGCGGTCGAACTGGGCGGCAAGAATCCCCACATCGTGTTCGCGGATGCGGACTGGGAAAGCTCCGTCGATCAGGTGCTGACCGGCGTCTTCTTGCACTCCGGTCAGGTGTGCTCGGCGGGGACGCGGCTTATCGTCGAGGATTCCATCGCGGACGACTTCGTTGCCGAATTGGCGAATCGCGCAGAGAAGATCCGCGTGGGCAATGGGCTCGATCCGGCGAGCGAGACCGGTCCGCTCGTTTCCGAGCAGCATCGTGCCAAGGTGGAAGCCTTTGTCGAGCTGGGCATCTCGGAGGGTGCAAAGTTGGTTGCCGGTGGCACCCGGCCGAGCGATCCGGCGCTGGCGAGTGGCAGTTTCTATCGGCCCACTATCTTCGATCGCTGCGATCGATCGATGCGGATCGTTGCGGAGGAGACCTTCGGGCCGATTCTGACGGTCGAGCGGTTCGAGACGGAAGCAGACGCGATCCGACTGGGCAACGACACCGAGTACGGCCTCGCAGCCGGGGTACGGACCTCTGACGCCGCGCGCGGCGAGCGGGTTGTGCGCGCGCTGCGGCACGGCACAGTGTGGCTCAACGACTTCGGCTACTACACCGCGGCAGCCGAGTGGGGTGGGTTCAAGAAGTCGGGCAACGGAAGGGAACTCGGGCCGACCGGGCTCGCGGAATACCAAGAGATCAAACACATCTGGCACAACACGGCGCCGAAGCCGGCCGGCTGGTTCAAAGGGGATTGATTCTTCGTTTCGAGTTCGGTCGGAACATCCAGTCCCGGCCCTCACCGCGAAAGAGGCACGGCAACATGGTAGTTACGGAACAGGGCCTGTCCGGCGACAATGGGATGGAGGATTTCGGCTACAAGGAATCCCTCGACCGCAGCATCGGCAAGTTCGCGAGCTTCGCTGCAGGCGTCAGCTATATCTCCATCCTCACCGGCACCTTCCAGCTCTTCTACATCGGATTCGGCAACGCCGGCCCAGCCTACTTGTGGTCGTGGCCAATGGTTTTCGTCGGCCAGATGGCGGTTGCCCTCTGCTTCATGGAGCTCGCCGCAAAGTATCCGGTCGCCGGCGCCGTCTACAACTGGTCGAAGATCCTCGGTAGCAAGATCGTCGGCTGGTCCTCCGGCTGGCTCATGCTGACCGCGTCGATAGTCACGTTGTCCGCCGTGGTGCTCGCGCTGCAGCTCAACCTGCCCCGACTCTGGAGTGGGTTCCAGATCATCGGTGACGGATCGGGTGCGAAAGACTTTGCTGCCAACGCCGTGTTGCTCGGCGCGCTCATGATCGTCTTCACCACGACGATCAACGCGCTCGGTGTCCGGCTGATGGCGCGGATCAACAGCGCAGGTGTGTTCATCGAATTGATTGCAGCAGTGATGATTGCGATCATTCTGGCGATCAACATCGATCGCGGTCCGGACGTCTTCTTCAGCACCAACGGATATGGCGCGGGGGAGAGCGGCGGCTACCTGGGCGCGTTCCTGATCGCGTCCCTCGCCTCCGGCTACGTGATGTACGGGTTCGATACAGCAAGCTCGTTGGGGGAGGAAACCGTCGAACCGCGGCGCACGGCACCGAAGGCGATCCTGCGGGCGATCTTGGCGTCGTTCGTCATCGGCGGAGCGATTCTCGTCTTCGCGATCATGGCCGCGCCCGACCTCAGTGACCCGCAACTCGGGGAAGCCAGCGGCAGTCTGCAATACATCGTCGAAGCAGTGATGTGGGGACCGCTCGGCGATATCTTCCTGATCTGCATCGTGGTTGCGGTGACCGTCTGCTCGCTCGCAGTCCACACCGCAGCGATCCGGTTGACCTTCGCGATGGCGCGTGACAACGCACTTCCGTTCGGCGAGAAGCTCGCTCGTGTCCACCCCAAGACGCAGACACCGATCGTGCCTGCTGTCGTGATCGGCGTTTTGGCCGTGCTGATCCTGGTCGTCAACGTCGGCCAGCCGAACATCTTCACGGTGCTGACATCGATCGCGATCATCATGATCTACCTGGCCTACCTGATGGTCACCGGTCCGCTGTTGGTGAAGCGGTTCAAAGGCCAGTGGCCGCCGAAGGATCTGAAGGCAGGCGGCTATTTCACAATGGGCAGGTGGGGGATGTTCGTCAATATCGTCGCCGTCCTGTGGGGCGCAGGAATGGCTCTGAACCTCGCGTGGCCGCGCGAGGCGATCTACGGAACGCCCTGGTACAACACCTGGGGCGCGTTCGTCTACATCGGTGGCATTCTCGGTGTCGGTCTGCTTTGGTACGGCGTGAAGGGCCGCCACCATATCGGCACGCTCGCGTCACACGCGGCAGCGCCGAAAGCGGGCGCGGAGGTCGCCGATGTCTGACACCGTTTTCGACTACGTGATCGCCGGCGGCGGTACTGCCGGATGCGTGCTCGCCGCGCGCCTCAGCGAGGACCCGGATGTGACCGTCTGCCTCGTCGAAGCGGGCCCGTCCGACGTCGGAGACCGCAGCATTCTCGAACTCGCACAGTGGATGCACCTGCTCGACTCCGGTTACGACTGGGACTACCCGATCGAACCGCAGGAACGCGGCAACAGCTTCATGCGCCACGCCAGGGCGAAAGTGCTCGGCGGCTGTTCGTCGCACAACTCGTGCATCGCGTTCTGGCCGCCCGCGGAGGGCTTGGACGACTGGGCCGCCATGGGTGCAAAGGGCTGGAACGCGACAGACGTGCTGCCCTACGTCACGCGGCTCGAGAACAACGATGCGCCGGGTGACCAGCACGGTCACAGCGGTCCGGTGCGGCTGCGTGACATCCCGCCCAACGACCCCTGTGGCGCGGCGGTCCTCGAAGCCGCTGCGGCGGTTGGGCTGCCGACCGTTGCGTTCAACCGTGGCGAGACAGTTCGCAACGGCGCCGGCTGGTTCCAGATCAATGCGAGCGAAGACGGCAATCGAATGTCGACGTCGCATGCCTACCTGCATCCGATTCTGGGCAAGCGGCCCAATCTCGAGGTGCGTACGGGGTGCTGGGTCAGCGAGATCTTGTTCGACGATGCATTGGGCGCCACCGGAGTTCGCTATCAGCGGCCCGACCTCACGGGCTACGACACTGTGTCCGCGAAACGGGAAGTGATCGTCACGGCGGGTGCAATCGATACGCCGAAGTTGTTGATGCTTTCGGGAATCGGTCCCGCCGAGCACTTGCGCGAGATCGGCGTGGCTGTGCGAGTCGACTCGCCCGGTGTCGGGTCGAACCTCGACGACCACGTCGAAGGTCTCGTGTTCTGGGAAGCCGCGAAGCCGATGGTCACGACGTCGACGCAGTGGTGGGAGATCGGGCTTTTCACCACGATCGACGAGTCGCAGAACCAGCCGGACCTGATGATGCACTACGGCAGCGTGCCCTTCGACATGAACACGCTGCGCCGGGGCTACCCGACGACCGACAATGGTTTCTGCTTGACGCCCAACGTCACTCAGGGGCTGTCGCGCGGTACGGTCCGGCTCCGCAGCCTGGATTACCGGGACCGGCCGAAGGTCGATCCGCGCTACTTCACGGATCCCGACGGGCACGACGAACGGATCATGCTGGCCGGAATTCGGTTGGCGCGCAAGATCGCCGATCAAGCCCCGCTTCGCGAGTGGATCGCCCGCGAGCTGGCTCCGGGGCCCGACGCAACTACCGACGACGAACTGCTGGCCTACATCCATGCCACGCACAACACCGTCTATCACCCCGCGGCGACTGCCCGGATGGGAGCGATCGACGATCCGATGGCGGTGCTCGACCCCGAGTTGCGGGTGAAGGGCGTGTCCCGACTTCGCGTAGTCGACGCGTCGGCTATGCCGAAACTGCCTGCGGTGAACCCGAATATTACTGTTATGACCATGGCAGAGAAGTGCGCGGATCTCATCCGAACGACGTGAGACGAAAGTGCCGACCGAGGCCGGACTAGCGGCCTTTCTGGGCGACCACGCCCCGTTCCAGACGATGTCCCGCCGCGAGCTCGAGGAGCTCGCGGCGGAGTCGTCGGTGCAAGAGTTTCCTGCCGGCGCAATGGTCATGGACTATGCCGTGCAGGTGCCCGACGACATCTGGATGGTCTGTACAGGGCACGTCAGCCTGCAGGCGAGCGCCGACGGGTCCGCGATCGACACTGTCGAATCGGGCGGAATCTTCGGTTACGTTCCACTACTCACCGGTAGCGGTGCGGACTTTTCAGCCCGGACGACCGAACCGAGCACGCTGATCCGATTGCCGGGCGCGCAGGTCCGTGCGCAGTTCGCCAAGCCTGCCGGTCTTGCGTTCCTCGCCTCGTCGGCATGGAACACGGTGTCCGGGAATCGAACTCCGATGGCACCGGTGTCGGACAGCCGGCCGGTCGGCGAGCTGGTGCACGGTGCGGTGGTCTTCGCGATCCCCGACACGAGCGTGCGCGACGCCGTCGTGCAGATGACCGAGCATCGTGTGTCGTACGTGCTGATCTCGCTGCCGCGCGGCGAACTGGGTATCTTCACCGACCGCGATCTGCGGTCACGCGTCGTCGCTGCGGGCCTGCCGGTGACCGTACCGGTCGCGCAGGTGATGAGTGCGCCCGCTCGGACCGTCACCGCCGATCTGACCGCCGAGACGGTATTGATGGACATGCTCGAATGCGGGCTCCGGCACATGCCGGTTCTCACGCAACGCGGCGAGGTGATCGGTGTCCTCGAAGACGCAGACCTGCTCGCCGCCTCGGCGCGGCAAAGTTTCGTACTCCGCCGCTCGATCGGCGCAGCGAAGGATGCGACCGAGTTGCAGCGCGTCGCGCGGGAAATCACCGGCACCGCAGTCGATCTGTTCCGTAACGGCACGAAAGCAACTGCGACGAGCGCCATTCTGTCGGTCGTCATCGACACCGTGGTCCGCAGGGCGCTAGAGATTGCACTCGCAGAGACCGACAATGCGCCGACGGAGGGATTCGCGTGGCTGACGCTCGGTAGCGTCGCTCGCCGCGAGGCGATGCCCTCGTCGGACGTGGACAGTGCGCTCTCGTGGATAGATGAACTCTCCTCTGCCGGTGGCCGATTGCGCGAACTCGCGAAGCGTGTGCACGCGATTCTCGACGCGAGCGGGTTACCGGCGGACAGCAACGGTGCGGTCGCCTCAAAGCCGAAGTTCGCCCGCTCTCAATCGGAATGGGCGAAGGCGGCCGAGGGTTGGCTCGGCGACCCACTGCACGATCGCGGGCTGATCATGTCGTCCCTGCTGATTGACGGACGCGTCGTGTGGGGTGACGCAGCGTGGCAAACGGTGCCCACCGCATACCGGCGCATTCGTTCGGAGCACCCCAATACGCTTCGTTTGCAGCTGCTCGATGCACTGTCGGGACGGGTGCGGACGCGTTCGCTGCGTGATGTTCTGTCACGGCGCGGCGGAACGTTCGACCTGAAGAATCACGCGCTGACGCCGATCGTCAACCTCGCCCGCTGGGGCGGACTGACCGCAGGAGTGGCGTCCGCGTCTACCCCGGTCCGGCTCGCGGCAGCCGCCGGCACAGGTGCGCTGAGTGATCGAGACGCGACGATTCTCGGTGAGGTTTTCACGATGCTCCAGCGCTTGCGCATGGCGCATCAGGTCGAGCAGCTGTCGGGCGGCCACAGCCCTGGCGACATCATCCTGATGTCCGAACTTTCGGCCCTGAATCGCAGTCTGCTCAACGACGCGTTGCGCGAGATCGTGGCTGTTCAGCGCCGTGTCGGGGACCTGGGGATGCCGACCGCCTAGACTGGTGTTCGATATGGCCAAACAGGACAACGAAGACAGCGGCCGGACTGCGGCGGTGCAGTCGGTCGACCGTGCGTTACTCGTCATGGAAATCCTCGCGAAGCTCGGGCAGGCCGGTGTTACCGAGATCGCCGCCGAGCTCGGCGTCCACAAGTCGACGGTCTCGCGTCTGATCGCCGTCCTCGAGTCCCGCGGTTACGTCGAGCAGCTTTCCGATCGTGGCAAGTATCGGCTCGGCTTCTCGATTGTCAGGCTTGCCGGCTCCACGAGTGCGCAGCTCGATCTGGCGAAACAGAGCCAGAGCGCATGCGACGCCCTGGCAGCGGAAGCGGGGGAGACGACCAACCTTGCGATCCTCGACGATACGCGCGCAATCAACATCGTCGAGGCATCCGGTGCGGGCGAGATCTCGTTGCGCTCGTGGGTGGGACAGAGCTGCCCTGCGCATGCGACGTCGAGCGGCAAGGTGCTGCTGTCCGGCCTGGACCCGCGTGAGGTCCGCAAGCGCCTCGGAACAAAACTCGAAGCCTTTACCGACAACACCGTCAACCGCATCGTCGACCTGGATGTCGAGCTCGCCCAGGTTCGTGAGATCGGCTGGGCAAGCGTGCGTGAGGAGTTGGAGATCGGCCTGAACGCAGTTGCGGCGCCGGTGCGCGACAGCACGGGCGCGGTCGTTGCGGCGCTGAGTGTTTCGGGACCGGCGTACCGCCTCGGTGTCGACCGCTTCGAGTCGGTCGCAAAAATCGCCATCGCGAGCGCGGACGACATCAGCCGCCGCCTTGGCTATATCGGCTGATCAACGGTTCGGCTCGGCTGGGGTCGCTGGGCTTCGCCCCCCGGCCGAGTGTGCACTTGTCTGCGCGGTTACTCGATATTCCCGACAAGAAGTGCACTTTCGGCGTTGACACGGGTTGCCCGCAGCCGCGATACTAGTTGCGTATAGCGCGCTTGTTGCGTCTACAGAAACAAACTTCATACTGCCGCACATGCGCGGCGGGAGATCTCCACACGTGTGGGGAGCCGAAGGAGCAACACCTCCCGGGAATCTCTCAGGCCCAATACCGCTGCGCGCAGGCAACTCTGGAAAGCAGTGCCTATGCACTCGCCGACGGGGCAAGCGCTGACGCGTGAATCTCTCAGGCCATTCGGACAGAGCGGGAGGAGCCACCCATCGCACACCCGCGTGCGTTTACGAAAGGCTCCTCATGGCTCACCCAGCGACCGCCGTGCGTACCGAACTCGACACACCGCTGCGCGAATTCGATCCGTTGGTAGCGCAATTGGTCGATCGTGAAGTCGAGCGCCAGCAGCGTGGGCTGGAAATGATCGCGTCCGAAAACTACGCACCCCTTGCGGTCATGCAGGCACAGGGCACCGTCCTGACCAACAAGTACGCGGAGGGTTACCCAGGTCGCCGGTACTACGGCGGCTGCGAGCATGTCGACGAGATCGAGTCGCTGGCCATCGAGCGCTTGCGCGGACTCTTCGGCGCGGAATACGTTAATGTGCAACCGCATTCGGGTGCGCAGGCCAACGCCGCGGCAATGCACGCCGTCCTCCGTCCGGGCGATGCGATCCTCGGCCTGGCGCTGGCGCACGGCGGTCACCTCACGCACGGAATGAAGATCAACTTTTCCGGCCGGCTCTACGATGTCGCGGCCTATCACGTCAGGGAGAACGACCATCGCGTCGATATGGCCGAGGTCGAACGACTCGCGCACGAGCATCGCCCGAAGCTGATCGTTGCAGGTTGGTCTGCATACCCGCGGCACCTCGATTTCGCCGAATTTCGCCGCATCGCAGACAATGTCGGTGCCTACCTCATGGTCGACATGGCGCACTTCGCCGGACTCGTCGCGGCGGGGCTGCACCCTTCGCCAGTGCCGCACGCGCACATCGTCACCTCGACGACGCACAAGACTCTCGGTGGACCGCGTGGCGGCTTTATTCTTGCAATCGAAGAGCTGCGCAAGAAGCTGGACTCCGCGGTGTTTCCCGGGCAGCAGGGCGGACCGCTCGAGCACGTAATCGCAGCCAAGGCAGTCGCGTTCAAGATGGCGGGCGAACCGGCGTTCCGGGATCGGCAGGAGCGCACGCTGGCGGGGGCGCGCCTACTGGCCGACCGGCTGCTCGCCGACGACTGCCGCCGGGCCGGCATCAGCGTCGTCAGCGGCGGTACCGACGTGCATCTGGTCCTGGTCGACCTTCGTGCCTCCGAACTCGACGGTAAGCAGGCGGAGGACCGACTGCACGACATCGGTATCACGGTGAACCGGAACGCAGTTCCCTTCGATCCCCGACCGCCGATGGTCAGTTCCGGACTGCGCATCGGCACGCCCGCGCTGGCCGCTCGAGGATTCGACGCGGACGCGTTCGCCGAGGTCGCGGATATCATCGCCATGGCGCTGCTCTCGTCGGCATCGGTCGTCGAGCTCACCGATCGGGTCGACGCACTGGCACAACGGTTTCCGCTGTACCCCGACCTGCGCAGCCCGGCATGACGGTCAGCGTGTTCGACCTCTTCCGCGTCGGCATCGGTCCGTCCAGCTCGCACACGGTCGGACCCATGCGCGCCGCGGGAAGGTTCCTCGAAGAGCTGAAAGCGGCTGGTGTGCTGCATGATACGACGGCAGTACGGGTCGAATTGTTTGGATCCCTCGGCGCAACGGGACGCGGCCACGGCAGCGTGGAGGCGATCGTTGCCGGCCTCTCCGGTGAGCAGCCGGAGACGGTCGATCCGGAGGTCGTCGTGACAGGCGCGGCTGCGGCGCGTCGCAGCGGAGCGTTGCTGCTCGGGGGAGTGCACCCGATCGCCTTCGCAGTCGACGACGACATCGTCCTGCACCGGCGCGAGCGGCTGCCCTTCCACAGCAACGGAATGTCCTTCCATGCGGCCGGCGAGGGTGGAGCCGAGCTCGCGCAGCATCGCTATTACTCGGTAGGCGGCGGCTTCGTCGTCGACGACGAGGCTGGCGAACCGATTACGGAGACAGTCGTCCAGTATCCGTTCGGAACCGCTGACGAATTGCTGGCGACTGCGGCGGCGACCGGGCTGCCGATCAGCTCGCTGCTCATGGCAAACGAAATATCCTGGCGAACAGAGGAACAGGTGCGGGCGGGTTTGCTCGAGATCTGGTCGGCGATGCGTGCCTGCGTGCAACGGGGAACGGTCGGCCGGGGTGTTCTCCCGGGGAGTCTTCACGTTCGTCGACGTGCTGCTGCGCTTCTGGCACGACTCGACGCGGAGGCGGACGAAAGCGACCCACTGCGCGCAATGGAATGGGTAACGCTGTACGCGATGGCCGTCAACGAGGAGAACGCGGCCGGCGGACGAGTCGTGACAGCTCCGACGAACGGGGCAGCGGGGATCGTTCCCGCCGTGCTGCACTACATCGACCGGTTCGGCGTCGGGTGTACCGACGATGTTGTCGTCGAGTTTCTGCTGACCGCCGGCGCGATCGGCTTGCTGATCAAGAAGAATGCGTCGATCTCGGGTGCCGAGGTCGGCTGTCAGGGCGAGGTGGGTTCGGCTTGCGCGATGGCCGCCGCGGGCCTTGCTGCTGTGCTGGGCGGCACGCCCGAGCAGATCGAGAACGCGGCCGAGATCGGCATCGAGCACAACCTCGGCCTCACCTGCGATCCGATCGGTGGGTTGGTGCAGATCCCCTGCATAGAGCGCAACGGTGTCGCGGCGGTGAAGGCGATCACCGCTGCTCGGATGGCGATCCGCGGCGACGGGAAGCATTACGTGTCGCTCGACAAAGCGATCCAGACAATGCGCGCGACCGGTGCGGACATGCTCGACAAGTACAAGGAGACTTCACTGGGCGGCTTGGCCGTCGCCGTCGTCGAATGCTGATCGCACACCACTGACGAGCGCGTGTCGAACTCGATTCGACTCCGCCGGTTCGGTCAGTCCGGGGCGGTGTCCTGCTGCCCTTCTGTCGATTTCGCAGCTTGTTCACGGGTCGCCATGCCGCCTTCGCCGCCGTGGTCGACGGGGCCCGGCGGATCAGTGAGGACCTCGGTACCGTCGTCTGCGCTGTCGGAGTCTTGCTTCCCGGTTGTCACGAGATGACCGCGTCTACGGCCTTCTTGAGCGCCGACGGCTGGGTGGGTGAGCGCGGCGCGTCCTTTCTCCGGTCGATCATTTCTGCGCCGATCTCCTGTAACTGTTTGCGGCTCAATTGCTTTCGAACCTCAGGAAACCACTGGTCTTCCTCTTCGTCGATATGGTGTTCGACGCTCTCGATCAGGACGGTGGTCTTCGCGTCGAAGCGCTCCGCAGACGGCTTCATCGCTGCCAATTCCATAACCAGCAGGTCGGCAACGTGATGCTCCTCGTAGGACTCGAGAATGTCGCTTTCCAAGTCGGGGAGGAGTTTGCGCACCTGGGGATACATGCACTCGTTCTCCAGGTACGTATGGATCGTCAGTAGCTCTACGATTTTCGCGACGATCTTGCCTTTTTGGCCTTCCGCATTCGGTCCCGCATTCTTGAACTCGCGAAAGGTCTTCTTGATCTCTTTGTGGTCGTTTTTGAGCAGGACGATTGCGTCGGTCGACATCGATTCTCCTAGATAACGGTCGGCGGGCTGATGGCCGAACCTTCCGTAGTACTTCCCGTTCGAGCGCACAACGAAACTGACGACGGTGGATCCCGCGCTGTTCGTGTCGCGATCGCTTCCCGCATAATCGACGTAGCGACCGGGTCGAAGGCTGCGGTTGCGGTTGGATCCGGATCCGAACGGAGCGCTGATGAACGCACGAGGGATCGCCGCCTGTGCGGCAGTGGTGGCGATCGGTCTGGCCGGCTGCGGTTCGACCGACAGTTCCGGCTCTGTGGCCGTAGCGGATCGACCGACGACCTCGGCCGTCGAATCGGCAGTCACCACACCACGACTCGCCTCGATGGACAACTTCCGGGATATCGCCGGTCCGGGCGATGGCTATACAACCGCGGACGGCAAGCGAGTTCGGCACGGCGTCGTCTACCGCTCCAATGCGGTCACACCGAACGAAGCGGACCTCGCGACACTGAACGGACTCGGCATCCGGGCGATCTATGACCTGCGAACGACGGCCGAAGTGACCGCGACTCCCGATACGCCGCTGCCCGGCGCAGCGTATGTGCGAGTGAACGTCATGGGCGACGCGTCGGACGGGAACCTTGCTGCAGCGGCAGCGGCACTGAGCACGCCGGAGCAGGCAGCCGACCTGCTGGCAGCGTTCAACCGGGAGTTCGTCACCAACGCCGAACAGCGCGCGCAGCTGAAGACCCTGCTGACAGATCTTGCGGAGGGATCCGGTCCGCAGATCGTGCATTGCACTGCCGGTAAAGATCGGACCGGCTGGGCGACGGCGTTGTTGCTGGCGGTCGCCGGTGTGCCTCGTCAGACGATTCTCGACGACTACCTGTTGACCAACGAGTATTCCCGCGCCTCGATCGACGCGACCACTGCGCAGGTTGCGCAGGCAAAAGGCCCCGAGGCTGCAGCGATGTTCCACGTGCTGCTCGGAGTCGCACCCGAGTACCTGCAGGCCGGCTTCGACGAGGTGGACCGCACCTACGGGGGGTTCGATAACTACCTCACAGACGGGCTCGGGCTGACCCCGGAATCGGTGGCGAATCTGAAGGCGAAACTCACGCAGTAGCCGAGCCCCGTGCAATGTGCCGGGTCAGTACTCCCGCAGCGGACGACTAGCGATGCATATTGCTCAGTTTGTTCTTCGTGTATTGCGCATAGTTCCACTCACTGATCGAATTATGAAGCGGACTGCACAACCTGAAGTCCCTTCGCTGCGCTTCATCAAGCGCATGCACGTCGACGGGTTCGGCGCCACCTATCCGGTGGCCCGGGCCGTCCTCAGGCCATAAGGCGCACGACTCCGCGAAGTCGCTTGCGCGCTCCCAGTTGCACGGTGTCAACTGGTTTCGAATAGGAGTTCCCGTGGATCACGCTGCAATCATCGAATATCGTGCGGACGGCGCGTCCGGCACACTCTCGACCGTTGCCGAGCGAGTGCTGTGGTTGTCCACTTCGATGATTCATCATGCCAACAGAATTCGCCCGAACCCGTCCGGTCTGAAAGTCGGCGGACATCAGGCGTCCTGTGCATCGATGGTCTCGATAATGACGTCGCTGTGGTTCGAGCAGTTGCAGCCAGGCGATCGTGTCTCGGTCAAACCCCACGCGTCGCCCGTGCTGCACAGCATCAACTATTTACTCGGGCAGTTGGACGAATCCTATTTGACGACTCTTCGCGAATTCGGCGGCTTGCAGTCGTACCCGAGCCGCGCCAAAGATCCAGATCCGGTGGACTATTCGACGGGATCGGTCGGAATCGGTGCGACCGCACCGATTTGGGGTGCCATGGCGCGACGCTATGTCCACACGATCAGCGGCGCGGCGGGTAAGGGCCGGCAGTACTCACTCGTCGGGGACGCCGAACTCGACGAGGGCGCGATCTGGGAAGCAATTCTCGATCCTGGTATTTCCGACCTCGGCGAGGTGGTGTGGATCGTCGACCTGAACCGGCAATCGCTGGACCGCGTGATTCCCAACATCGCGGCGGGACGTCTGGAGAAGATGTTCGACGCCGCAGGCTGGCAAGTGATCACGGTCAAGTTCGGTACCCTGCTCGAGGAATTGTTCACTCGCCCTGGTGGTTCGGCGTTGCGGACCCGAATCCTGGACATGCCCAATCCGGAGTATCAGAGGCTGCTGCGCTGCACAGCCGACCAGCTCCGAGAACGGCTACCAGGCGAAGGAGCCGAGAGGGGCGCACTCGGTGAGCTGATTTCGCAGCTCGATGACGAAACGCTGCTGTCGGCGATCCGAAATCTCGGTGGGCACGATCTCGCGGCTCTGTCGGCTGCATATCGGCAGATCGACGATTCGCGACCCACGGTGATCATCGCGTACACGATCAAGGGTTACGGCCTCCCTACTCAGGGCCACCCGCAGAATCATTCGTCTTTGCTCACGGTGGAGGAGTACGCGACGTTCGCGGCCGCGTTGGGCATGGACTCGCAGAATCCGTGGGGTCGATTTCCCGACGGTTCGGCCGCGAGCGAGCTGTGCGCAAGCACCGCAGCCAAGTTGCAGCGTGAGCCTATCGACGGGGTGGCTCCGCCCGCGGTTCCGGCAGACATCGGTCGCACGCCGAAAGGCACGGCGACCACGCAAGCCGCCCTTGGCCGGGTGTTGCTCGATTTGACCAGGGAGGCACCGGAAGCCGCCCGTCGTGTCGTGACCGTCAGTCCGGACGTCAGCTCGACGACGAACCTCGGCGGCTGGGTCAACAAGGTGGGGGTGTGGTCTGCAACCGAGCGTCGCAACTGGTTTGCAGACGATGCGGAAACGATCATGCATTGGCGCGAGAAGCCGACCGGGCAGCATATGGAACTCGGTATCGCGGAGACCAACCTCGTCGGCCTGATCGGTGAGCTCGGTGCCACCTGGAGTCGCTGGGGCCAGCCGCTGTATCCGATCGGTGTCATGTACGACCCGTTCGTGGAGCGTGCACTGGAGCCGTGGTCCTACGGCATCTATGCAGGCGGTCAGTCGATTCTGGTCGGGACACCGTCCGGGGTGACTCTCGCTGCCGAAGGCGGTGCGCACCAGTCGATTACGACTCCGTCCATCGGGCTGGAGCAGCCGGGCTGCATCAGCTACGAACCTGCGTTTGCGATCGACACGGAATGGACACTGCTGGCAAGCATCGCGCGCCTCGGCAGGCCCGATGGGACGTCGGCCTACCTGCGGCTGTCTACGCGGCCAGTCGATCAAGGCCTGGCGGACGTGCCGACGGATCCGGCGGCACGCGAGCGCCGCCGGCGCCAAGTCGTCGCTGGTGCCTACGTCGTTCGCCGCACCGACGACGCGGTTGTGACCCTCGTCGGCATGGGGGCGATGATGACCGAAACCCTTGTTGCCGCAGACCGTCTCGACCAGGTCGGCGTGCCCGCCGATGTCGTGTGCGTGACGAGTCCGGGATTGTTGTTCGAAGCGATCCAGGCAAGGCAGGGCCGCGGCAGCGGTGAGACCTGGATCCTCGATCAGGTGTTCCCGGCAGCGCGGGCGACTCCGTTGGTGACCGTTCTGGACGGCCATCCGCACACGCTCGCGTTCCTTTCCGGCATCAATCGGGTCGCCAGCGTGGCGCTGGGCGTGACGCACTTCGGTCAGGTGGGTGCACTCGAGGACGTGTACAAATACCACGGCATCGATACCGACAGCATCGTTCGTGCCGCGCTGGACGTCATCGCCTGATCAGGTCGACACGGGCTTCGCTGCAGCCGATCTCCGTTCGGTGACCGCGGCGACCCGTTCGAAGCGGTAGACGTCGTTGTCGATCGTCCGTGCTCTGCGCTTCGCGCGGAACACGCCGCCCACCATCGCAATCGGGCTGTCGCCGTGCGAGTTTCGATAGTAGGTGTTGACGTGCTTGTTCACTTCGGTGAAGTAGTAGGTCGCCGGCCGGACATACCTGTGCTGCGCGCGGTGATACGCGTCGTGGACGTGCTTGTGCACCTCGACCAGGGTGGCGCCGCGCTCGCGTGCCGCCTTGATCGCGGTGATCGCGTGGTCGGCGGCTCGTTCGACCTGATCGTGCCAGCCGGTCGAACCGCCGGCGTACGGACCCGAGGTCATCCACCGGTTCGGCACGCCGGGGACCGACACTGAGTCGTAGGCTTGCATACCGTTCGCACGCCAGAACTGCGCAAGATCGAACCCGTCGCGTCCGACGATCGTGCCGAGATGGTAATCCATTGGCTCGGTGAACATTTCGTGACCGGTCGCCATGACGACGAGGTCGAGTTCGTGCTCGGCGCCACTGGCGGTGACGAGGCCGTGTTCGGTGAAGTGGTCCGCCGCCTCGGTCACGAGGTGCACGTTGTCGCGGTCGAAGGTTGGCAGGAATGCCGAGTTGAACGTCGGCCGTTTGGCGGCCGGACCGTAGTTCGGCCGCAATGCTCTGCGCGCCTCCCGGTTTCGCACTCGCGAGTACAGGTAGGGCCGGTAGAGCGCTTTGGCGACGGCGTCGAACGTCCGGCCGCCTGCAATGATCAGCGCCTTCGGTGGAGACAGCTTGGCGGCGCTCTGCGAGAAGATGTCGATTCCTATCTCACCCACGAAGTGGACGAGTGGTACGACGCCGGGTAGCCACGTGAGGGAAAACGGGAAGCGCTGCATGGGGATACGCGGGCGTGGAAAAACCCACGGCGGTGTCCGCTGAAATACCGTGAGCGACTGCACTTGTGGAGCGATCTCGGCGATGATCTGGACGGCGCTGGCTCCGGTGCCGACGATGCCGACCCGCAGGCCACGGTAGCCGATCTCGTTGTTCCACCGGCCGGGTCGCTGGATGAGGCCGTTGTACGTGTCGAGTCCGGGGATCGGCGCGTCCTTCGGATTGAGGAAGCCGCCTGTCGCCACCACGATGAACCGTGCCGTGATGATGTCGCCCCGCGCAGTGTGCAACGTCCAATGGTGGCCGGCGTCGTCCCAGATCTGTCGTTCGATCTCGATTCCGAAGCGGAAGTGCGGGTCGAGACCGTGCCGCGTCGCGACATCGGCGTGATACCGCTGGATCTCCGCACCCGGCGGGAACAGGTTCGTCCACGTCTTGCTGCGGTCGAAGGTGAACTGGTACAGGACAACCGGCAGATCGACACTGATGCCGGGATAGGTGTACTCGTGCCACGTGCCGCCAGGACCGCTCGCACGGTCGATGATGACGAAGTCGTCGATGCCGGCCTGCTTCAGCTTGACACCCGTGGCGATTCCTCCGGGTCCGGCGCCTATGACGACAACCTCGTGGTCCGGGGTGACACTCATTTTCGGTCTCCTTTGTCTTCACGTCGATGTGGTGACTGCCCTCGGGCGCGGATCGATGGGGGTGTTCGGAATTATAGACACAACTGTCTCAGACAGTGTTACGCTCGCGGCGACATCCAACGGAGGAGGCCCGCAGCAGATGAGTGGTCGATTGTTCCGCGGTATCCGCGATCCCAAGCTCGTCCTGATAACCGGTGCGGGTGCCGGCATCGGCCGCGCGACCGCAATTCGCTTCGCCGCCAGGGGCGCGCGGGTCGTCGTACTCGATATCGACAAGGCCGGAGCTGACGAGACCGTCTCGAAGATCCTCGGCGCGGGTGGCGTCGCGGAAGCTCACAGGCTCGACGTTACCGATCAGGATGCGTGGAATCTGCTGGCGCAGAACGTCTTCGAACACCACGGAGTGCCCGACGTCCTCATCAACAATGCGGGCATCGGCGTCATCGCGCCCTTCTTCAGGACCACCGAACAGCAGTGGGATCGCCTCATGGCGGTCAACGTGGCAGGTGTGACAAACGGCTGCCGCGCGGTGGCACCGCTGATGATGACCGAGCAGCACGGCCAGATCGTCAATGTCGCATCGGGGGCCGCTTTCCTGCCCACGCCGCTGTTCTCCGCGTACGCGACGTCGAAGGCGCAGGTCCGGATGTTCTCCGAGTGCTTACGCGGCGAACTCGCACCGCACGGAGTCGGTGTATCGGTCGTCTGTCCCGGCGGTTCGGCGACCGGAATCTTCGGCACTGCGAACCTGTCGTTCGACGACGCGAACGCGGAAAAGATAGAGCGAATGCAGGCTGTCGCCGACACACTGATTCAGCGGTACGGGTCCTGGATCGCCAGCCCGGACGGAATTGCGAAAGGTATCGTCCGCGCGGTGACCTACAACCTCGGTCTGGTGCCGGTCCGACCGGACGCGTGGTTCGCCGAGCTGGCGGGGCGTTTCGCGCCGGAGTTGGTCCGTGTGGGCAGTGCCCAGATGGGACCGAAGCGCGTCGAGGCGCTCGTGCGCATCACCGGTCGACTCGTGCCCGAGCAGGCCATCGTCGCCGCAGAGTCCTTCGCCGCCAACGCTGTCCGCTGAGAACGGGAGAGACCATCATGTTCTTCGGAATTCGTCGACCCACATTGGTATTGGTCACCGGTGCAGGCAGCGGAATCGGTCAGGCCGCCGCAGTGCGTTTCGCCCGCGACGGCGCGACCGTGATCGCGACCGACGCCGATCTCGCGGCAGCCGAACAGACCGTCGCCCAGATCGTCGGCGCGCAGGGGAAGGCTGTCGCTTTCCGACTCGATGTCACCGACCGATCGGCCTGGGCCGGACTCGCTACCACGGTCATCGAACGCCACGGCACGCCGGACGTACTGGTGAACGCCGCCGCGACAGCAGTCTCCGGTGGCTTCGTCGACCAGCCCAAGCCGTCCTGGGACCGGCAACTCGCCATCAACTTCGAGGGAGTTGTGAACGGCTGCAGGATATTTGCTCGTTGTATGGTCGACGAAGGTCGCGGCCAGATCGTCAACGTCGCTTCGGTGCATGCCTACACGCCGCTGCCGATGAGCACGGCGTACAACACGGCAGCGGCGGGCATCCGAATGTTCTCGGAATGTTTGCGTACCGAGATGGCCGGATACGGCGTCGGAGTCTCGGTCGTCTGTCCGGCAAGGAGTGCGACGGGCGACGATGTCGCCGCGCAGATCGTGCGCGTGACCAACTTCGATTGGGGAGTTGCGCCGGTACGACGCGAAGCCTGGGCGGCCTATGCCGCGTCCCGAATCGCACCGCGCCTCTACCGGTATGCCATCGCGCGGGTCGGGCACGATTTGTTACCCGATCACCGCGGCGAGTCGGGCGAAGCCGCCACACGGATTGGTGTCGAAGGCCGAAGTCGGAGATCATGACCTAGACTGTCTGAGACGATTTGGCAACCGACGAAAGGTGACCCCGCCAATGGAAGCCAAAACGGTGGTCGCCGACGTCGCCGACGAGCTTGCCCGCAGGATCGCATCCGGTGAGTACCCGCCGGGGGACCTCATGCCCTCGGTGCGCCAGGTCGCCGACGAGTTCACGATCAACCGCGCGACGGCCCAGTTGGTCCTCGGCCGCCTGGAATCGTTCGGTTTGGTCGAAGCCCAGCGCGCCAAGGGCTTTCGGATCCGCGACGTGCGCATCGAGGGCGGCGTCGATGTGTACCGCCGGCTCTTCCGGTTGTCCATGGCGTCGGGCGAACTCGCAGTGGACCTGTTCCACGACATCGTCCTCGCCGAGCGGTCGATCGTGATGGATGCGCTGCTCGCGTACACCGAGCAGGCCGGCGAGTTCGATCATTCCGAGTTGCGTGCCGCTATCGATGAGTTGGAGACGCTGGCGCGTGCGGCGGAACCCGATCAGCCGGCGATGCTCGCCGTCGAATTGGCCATCGTCCGTAGCCTGCTCGGCGCCCTCGGTCAGACGATGCAGCGCGCGTTGCTCAACTCGATCGGCGAGATGATCCTCGACGTTCCGGAAGCCGTCGAGTCCCACTTCGCGGTCGCGGCAGACCTGCACGTACTCGTCTGGCGGTCGCTCGCCGCTGTGTGGGACTCGGGGACCGCGCCGTCGGACGCGCAACTCGCGTTGTTCGACGACATGTTCGCGATGTACCACGATCGCGTCGTCATGCGGTTCGACGAACTCGTGGGTCCTGCGGAGGAGCCCGCCGTCGGGCACGTCGCGTCCGCCTGATCAAACTGTCTGAGACAGTGCTAGCATCGCCGTATGACTTCGAACGAAACGGCAGAGCGGTTGCTCGATGCGGCAGTCGACTACGTCGTCGGAGAGTTCAGCGGAACGAGGCTGACCGAAGTTGTCTCCCGCGAGGTCGCCGATGTCCTGAAAATGGCAGACAGGCTCGTCATCGCCGAGGTCGTCGATGCCGCAGAGGTCAAGGAGAGCATCCGGATCGCCATCGACGTGGTGGGGGAGAGTCCGGTCTTCAAGGAGGTCGCGGGCGGGTTCGCCGACGGGATCTACGATCTGTCGGCAAACGAGAGCTACCAGCTGGGCGACCTCGTCGACCGCGAGCACGTCGCGGCCTCGATCGAGAAGGTCCTGCTCATGCACACCATGCAGGATCGTATCTTCGATCGGCTCCTGGAGAGCCCGCTGGTGGCGAACGTGGCATCGTCGTTCGTCAACAGGATCGTCGGTGAGTTCGCGGAGAATACGCGCAAACGCGCAGAACGAATTCCGGGCGTCAAATCGTTGATCAAATCGGGGCAAGAGGCGACTGAGCGGGTCCGCAGTTCGGAAGGCAGGCTCGGGCAACTCGCGGGCAAGAGCGCGCAATTCGCGTTGCGCCGCACCAATAATGCCGTTCGGGATGTGCTTCGTTCGGGGTCGATGCACGACGCGGCGATGGAGATCTGGGACCTGCAGGCCAACGAACCGATCGGCAACTTGCGCGAGTTCCTGTCGAAGCAGGATCTGCACGACCTGGTTCTGATCGCGTACGAGCTCGTCGTGACGGCGCGAAACAAGGAATACAACCAGCACGTCATCGACGCTTGCGTCGATATCGTTTTCGAGCGGTACGGCTCCTTCAGTGTGACGCAATTGCTGCGTGAATTGCGGTTGAGCGACGAGCACGTGACTCACGAGATCGTCCGGTTCCTGCCGCCGGTCGTAGCCGCATTGCAGCGAAACGGCGTGCTGGAGCGCGAGATTCGTGCGCGGCTCGAGCCCTTCTTCTACTCGGACGCGGTCGGCGCGATTCTGCTCGGTGTCGCCGACGGGAAGTCGTTGTCGGCTGTCTGAGGCCGGGTGGCGCACCGTCTGCAGTAGGGGGGCAGGCGGTGCGGGACATGTTCGCAACACTAGAAAGGTGGACGATGGCACGTCGTTGGACTGCAGACAACATCCCGGACCAGGGGGGCAAGACCGTGGTCGTGACCGGCGCGAACAGCGGGCTCGGCCTGCGCAGCGCGGAGGCGCTGGCAGCCAAGGGCGCCAAAGTCGTTCTTGCTTGCCGGAATCCGGCGAAAGCCGAGGAGGCCGCGTGGATCGTGCAGAAGGCCGCCAGCGGGCCGAAGCCGCAACTGGTCACGTTGGATCTCGCCAGCCTCGAGTCGGTGCGGCAGGCGGCCGAGGAACTGAACACCTCCTTTTCGTCGCTGGACGTTCTGATCAACAACGCCGGCGTGATGGCAGTCCCGCGCGGCGAAACTGCCGATGGGTTCGAGACTCAGTTCGGTGTCAACCATCTCGGCCACTTCGCGTTGACCGGTCTGTTGCTGCCGGCGTTGTTGCGCTCGCGGGCGCCACGTGTCGTGACCGTGTCGTCCAACGCGCACTGGGGCGGTTACGGTCTACCGACAGCCAAGGGGCGGGGCGGGGTGTACCTGCGGTATCCGGCGTACGCGCAGTCGAAGCTCGCGAATCTGCTTTTCACCGCAGAGCTGCAGCGACGCGCGGAAAGCGCGGGGGTACAGCTACTTTCGGCCGCCGCTCATCCCGGCCTTGCCGACACGCACCTCTTCGACGGTAAGGGCGAGCGCAGCCTGTCGGGCCTCGTTACCGCTGCTGTGCAGACCGGGATGCACATGATCGCACAGCCGGATTCGATGGGTGCCTTGCCTCAGTTGTATGCGGCGACCATGCCGGATGTTCGCGGCAACACGTATCTCGGACCGTACGGACCGGTGCCGCCGCTCCAATTCCGCGGTTACCCCGACCCGGGGCTGCGCAGCCCGCTCGCACACAGTCGCGCGCTGGCGCATCAGCTGTGGGAACAGTCCGAGTCGAGCACGGGAGTAACCTACGACTGGGACTCGAAATGACGAGTTTTCAGGCCTCGCGGGACACGCGCTTGGCAAGCGCCTCGGCATAGCCCGGCACCCACCTCGCGACCTCGGCGCTGTAAGCGCCGCGTGCCTGCAGTTGGCACGCGACGCCCATGCTGGTGGTTACAGCGTGGACCGAGTCCGTCAGTTGAGCAGGAATCGTCAACTGCCGGTGCACATTCGACAGCTGCGGTGACGTGACCGCCTGAACCTGCGTTCGCCCCCACTCCGGGGTGAACCGGAACGAGGCGGCCATGATCGGGTCGAAGACCACCCGGATGCGGTCGACGACGGCGTCCATATCGATCGGACGGTCGTCGCGTATCACGCCGTGCTTGCGGAGCATAGCCTCGATTTCGGGCGGGGTGCCGGTGAGGAAGACTTCGGACAGTTCGCGCAGCAGTGTCTGCTGATCGCCGGTCACGACCGCGCAGGCGCCGAAATCGAGTACCCCCAGCCGACCGTCCGGCAGCAGACGGAAGTTTCCCGGGTGTGGATCGGCGTGCACGAGACCGCACCGGTACTGACTGGACAGGTTCAATCGCCAGATCAGCATGGCGGCCCGGTCGCGTTGATCCTGGGTTCCGGAAGTGATGATGCGCGCAACCGGAATGCCGGGGACCCACTCGCTGATCAGAACGTCGCCGAACTGCCCAACTACTTGCGGGACAAGGAATTCGGGATCATCCGCGTAGGCCGCTGCGAACGCTGCCTGGTTTGCCGCCTCGTGCGCGTAGTCGAGTTCGTTCCGCAGCCGCGTGGTCACCTCGTCGACGACACGGTCGGTATCTGCTCCCGGGAAGAGGGCAGGGGCGAGGATGGCGAGCCTGCGCAATTGCGCGAGGTCGGATTCCATCGCCGTACGGATGCCCGGATACAAGACCTTCACCGCAACGGTCCGGCCGTCGTGCCAGACCGCGCGATGCACCTGCCCGAGGGATGCGGCGGCGGCGCGCCGGTCCTCGAATTCGCGGAACTCCGCCCGCCAGTCCTCGCCCATGTGCGTGCGCAGGACGTTGTGGACAGCCGACGGCAACATCGGCGGTGCGGCTTCCTGCAGGCGCGCGAGCGCCTCTCTGTGCGGACCGCCGAACCCGAGTTCGAAGATCGCCAGCAGCTGGCCGAGCTTGGCGACGCACCCTTTGAGCTCGCCAAGCACCGCGAAGAGGTGTTCGGCGGTCCGCTCTTGAAGCTCCTGCTCGACCTGTTCCCGCGGGCGGCCGAGCGCCCGCTTGCCTACGCCGACCGCGCGTCTGCCCGCGTAGGCGACCGGTATTGTCGCCAGTTTCGCGGTCCGGCGTCGGGCGGTGACGGGCATTGCTGGGCCGAACCGATCTCTGCTCATCTGCCCGCCTCCCCTTGTGGTCGAGGACACAGTCTATCGACTCGAAGGAGAATTGGGTACCGCCAGTAACAGGTATCCGCGGTATCCGCCAGGCAGGCTCATGCGTATTCCTTCAACCCGAACTTTACGTGTAGTCGCTTCGCCCAGGCGGGAGCCCACCAGCACGCGTCACCGAGGATCCGCATGATCGCCGGCACCAGGAACATTCGGATGACGGTGGCGTCCAATACAAGTGCCGCGATCATGCCGTACGCGATGTACTTCATCATCACGATCTCCGACAGCCCGAACGCGCCGGTGACGACGATCAAGATCAGGGCGGCAGCGGTGATGATGCCGCCGGTGTGGGCGATCCCGTACCGGATGCACTCAGGCGTGTCGTGTCCCGCCGCGCGACGTTCGACCATGCGGGACATCAGGAATATCTCGTAGTCGGTCGACAGGCCGAACACGATGGTGACGATGAGGATCAGCACCGCGAACATCAGTGGGCTCGGCGTGAACTCGAGCAATCCCGCCCCGTGGCCCTCGTAGAAGATCCACGTGACGACGCCCAATGTCGCTGTGAGACTGAGGAAGCTGACCAGCGTCGCCTTGATCGGCAGGACGAACGAGCCGAATGCCAGGAACATCAGCACGAAAGAAGCCACCAGCAGGATGCCCAGCAGCCAGGGCAAGCGATCGATCAGTCCGTTGATGCTGTCACGTTCCAGCGCAGGTGTTCCCGCGATCATGACCTGCACTCCGTCCGGCGGTGTGATCGCTCGCAGCTGGGTGATCACGTCGTCGACACTGTGCGGATTGTCGCGGTCGTCCAGGCCCGCCTTGTAGACGTTGATTCCGTTCTTGGTCGCCTCGGCTACGCGGAATTCGTCGGTCAGTCCGGACACTCGACTTGCGGCCCTTCGGATTTCGCCGGCCGCCTTGTTGTCGGCACCGGCTACAACGAGTCGGATGGGTTCGGTTCGCCGGTCGGGAAACAGTTGGTCGTAGGTTTCCTGTGCGACCCGAGTCGGGTTGTCGGCGGCGAGGTACTTCTCGCTGAGCCCGCCGAATTCGACGTTCTTGAACGGAATCACCAGTGCGAGCAACAGCAGGGTGATCGGCACGCCGAGCAGCCACGGTCGCTTCATCGCCCAGTTCGCCAGACGCGACCACGTGCCCGCGTCGATCTCGGCGCCGGTCTTCGTTCTGCGCAGGAACGGCAGGCCGAGCATGTCGACCCGGCGACCGAGGATGCCGAGAATCGCAGGAAGCACGACGATCGACAGGGCGGCGGCGAGCACGATGGTCGAAATCGCGCCGTAGGCAACCGACTTCAGGATGCCGTGCGGGAAAATCAGAAGCCCGCCCAGGCAGGTGACGATGATCGATGCAGAGAATGCGATCGTGCGACCGGCAGTCGCGACGGTGATCCGCACGGCTTCATCGGGTGTTCGCCCCTCGGCGATCTCCTCCCGGAATCGACTGACGGTGAACAGTCCGTAGTCGATGGCGAGTCCGAGGCCGATCAGCGTGACCACCGAGCTGGCGAAGACGTTGACATCGGTGAACAGCATGACCAAGCGAAGGATGCCGCCTGCGCCGAGGATGGTGAGCCCACCGATGAACACCGGCAGGGCCGCGGCGACGACACTGCCGAAGACGAAGAACAGGAGCAGACCCACCAGCGGAAGCGCTATCAGTTCGGCGCGGCCGACGTCGGACTCCATCCCGGATTGCATCGCATCCGCGACGGGGAGCAGCCCGGCGACTTGAAGCCGGAGCCCGTCGATTGCGAGGTCGTCCTTGATCGCCTCGTAGTTGGCGAGTGTCTCGTTGCCGCCGTCGCCCGCGAGGCCGATGCTCGCGAATGCGTGCCGACGGTCGTTGTCTGCCAGGTCTTTTGCGAAGGAGCTGTCCCAAAAGCTGTCGTATCTGAGGATTTCGTCCGGATGGTCCGTGCGCAGCTGCGTGAAGTGCGCTTTCGCGGCGGCCGCGATGTCGGGGTCGTCGACGCGCCTGCCGTCCGGCGCGGTGTAGAGCGCGATGACGTCAGCGTCGGTATCGCGGCCGAACGTGTCGTCGGCGAGGATCGATCCGGCAACAGACTGGCTCGTGTCGTCGAACCAGCCCTCTTGGCTGAGCTGGTTTCCGAAGTCCATGCCGTACAGGCCAAGTCCGCCCATGAGCAGAACTGCGAGCACTATCGACGGGTACCGGAAGGTGAAGGCGATCCGGCCCAATGCGAGGAACATGGTCGGCGTCCCGCGCTAGATGCAGGCCTGCGACGGGTAGTCCGCAATCTGCAAGATTGCACACACGTCGCCCTTGCGCACCTTCCATGTTCCGTCGAGGGCGACGAACTGGACCTGGAAGTTTCGTTCGGACGCCACCGAACCGTCCTTCTGCAGCCAGAACGTTGCGTTGAGCGTGCCGTCGCCGTTGTCCTCGACCGGATCCTTGACGCCGTACTTCGCGCCGGGGTTCTCTTCCATCGCCTTCCATAAATCGGGTGCGTCGGCCCGGAAGGACTCACCCTCTTCGATGAGCGCAAGCCGGTCTTCGTCGGGCAGGCCACGGTCGAGCACTCCTCTGATCCGCGTATCCAACTCGGCAGCGGTCGGGACCGGCGGTAGCCCTGTGCCTGCCGTGGGCCCCCCGGAGATCGGCGTCGCGGCGGCAGCGGCCAGGGTGCTGGTCGCCGGCCCGTCCTTCACGTTCGACCCAGTGCATGCGGTCAGTGCGAACGCCGCCGCCAGTCCGGCGATCACGGTCCCGAGGCGCATCGTCATCGTTCCTCCTGCGTGTCAGCCAGTCCGACCCAGACGGGTGTTCTCCATTCGGCGAAATTCGCCGGATTTCTCCATTCCTGGGTAACAATACAACGCCATGTGGGGCGATCTCCACGTCCCTGGGTGTACTGTCCCAGACAGTAATAGTGAATCGAACGCCTTGATGAGATTAGATAGCCGCGCAGTGACAGCCGAATTGTCGCACCACGCTAGGTATCGGTGCGCATCTGTCTGGGTCGGATGCTCGAAAGTCCAGCGTCGGTTGCTCGAAAATCGTAGGCGACACCGCGCACCACAGCGCGAAGGAAGGGGCGAGCCACGTGACAATTGCTGAGTCTCCGGTCGTGAATTCGCCGTTACGGCGGCCACAGCCGGGGACACCGTGGTTCATCCGGATGCCGTTCGCATTGTTCGCATGGGCGTGGAACACCGTCATCGGCTCGATCGGCACGTTCGGCCGGCTCATGCTGCTCGTCGCAGACACGACGACCGGTCTCGTGAGCGAAGCGACGCGGCTCCGCCACCCGTGGAAGGAGACGCTTACTCAGGCATGGTTCATGATGAGCGTCGCGTTCTTTCCCGCGATCCTCATCGCCATTCCATTTGCGATCGTGATCCAGGCGCAAGTGGGTTCGCTCGCCGCACAGGTCGGTGCGACATCCCAGGCGGGCGCTGCCGGCGGACTCGGCGTGATCCGGCAGGCGGCACCGATGGTGTCCGGAATTCTCCTCGGCGGGGCGGTCGGCGCTGCGATCGCTGCCGACCTCGGCGCACGGACCATCCGCGAGGAAATCGACGCGATCCGGACCATGGGTATCAACCCGAATCATCGGCTCGTCGGACCTCGCGTCGCTGCAATGCTGATTGTCGGCCCACTGCTCTGCATCCTGATCATCTTCATCGCGATGTGCACGATCTACGCGACGATGCTCATGCAGGGGGGCGTTGCGGGCGCATTCTTCAATTCGTTCGCTGCCTTTGCCTCGACGACCGACCTCTTCATCGCAATCGCCAAGACCGTGATCTTCGGGATTCTCGTCGTCTTCATTGCGAGCCAGCGCGGCATGGAGGCAGGCGGCGGACCGAAAGGTGTTGCCGACGGCGTGAATGCGGCGGTTGTGATCGGCGTCCTGACTACGTTCACCGCCAATGTGCTCATCACCCAACTCTTGTCGATCTGGATTCCGGAGCAAGCACTCTGATGGTTCCTTCCAAGCATCTCCCGTCGGGCGCCCGGTATGCAGCTCGTCTCGGTTCGCTCGCGTCCGATCCGCTCATCGGACTCGGCCATCAATTGGCGTTCGCCTTCCAAGTCCTGCGCGCGGTTCCCCACACGGTCAAGCATTACCGCCGCCAGATCGGCGTCGTCTTCCTCGACATCGGTTGGGGGAACGGCCGAATCATCGTCGGCGGCGGCACCGTCGGCGTCGTCGTTTTGATGGGAGTGTCGACGGGCGCGATGATCGGCATCGAGGCGTTCCGAGTCCTCGACATGCTCGGCATGGGTCCGCTCGTCGGATTCATTTCGTCGTTCGCCAATACTCGCGAACTCGCGCCCCTCGTCGCCGCGATCGGCTTCGCCTCGCAGGCGGGGTGCCGGATGACGGCCGAGATCGGGGCCATGCGCATCTCCGAGGAGATCGACGCGCTGGAAGCTACTGCGGTGCGGCCCATTCCGTTCGTCGTCACGACGCGCGTAATTGCGGGGGTGCTGATAATTGTTCCGGTCTACCTCGCGACGCTCGCGTGCAGCTACTTCGCGACGGCGTTCTTCATCAAGGTCGTGCACGGTCAGGCAGGTGGTACCTACAACCACTACTTCGAAGCGTTCCTCGTCCCGAGCGATGTCATCCTGTCCCTGCTCAAGGCCGTCATCTTCGTGGTGCTGATCATCCTGGTGCACTCCTACTTCGGCTACTACGCCAGTGGTGGCCCGGAGGGTGTCGGTGTCGCATCGGGGCGCGCGATCCGCGCCAGTCTGGTGCTGGTCATCGTGGTCGACATGTTGCTCACGCTGACGATGTGGGGAGTCGCCGGCGACGTCAGGGTGACGGGATGAAGCCGTGAACAGATTCGAAGATCTCTCCGGCCGTGGCCTGAAAAGGCCGCAGCTCTTGGGCATCGGGGTCGGCGGCGCGGTCGTCCTCACCGCGATCGCCCTCGTCTTCTCGATGTACACCCAGGGCAAATTCACCGACGTGTTCGAGGTGAATATCGAGTCTGCACAGCTCGGCGAGGGCATAGTCGCCGGGTCCGACGTCAAGATGAACGGACTCCGGATCGGCCAGGTCACCGAAGTCCAGACCCTCGGCGCCCAAAGCCAGCGACTCCGCATCGCGATCGATCCGAACGAAGCCGAACACATCACCGAGAATCTCAACGCACGGTTCGTCTCCTCGAACACGCTCGGGATGAGTTCGGTCGAGCTCTTCTACCTCGGCGCGCCGGGAAAACCGCTCGAAGCCGGCGGAACTATCGAGCTACCTGCGGACAGTCGCACGATCACCGTCACGTCGATGATCCGCAAGATCACCCGTACTTTCGACCGGATCGACACCGATGCCGCCGGACGCGTCGCGGAAACCATGATGTTCGAAGGCAGTTCGGCCGGCATCGCCAACATGATCCGGACCGCAATCGAACTCGGTCAGATCGAGGTCGGCGACGAAATGCTGGTCGGCCTGGACCCGCGTCCCACGATCGATTCGGTGACCAAGCTCAGCAAAGAAGCGGTGCGGATGACCAACGACGCACTGGACGGGTTCCGGTCGATGCGTGACCGACTCGATTATCTTGTCGCGCACGGCGACGACGAGGCGGCGATCGTCAACTTCATCTCGATCGTCACCGGAGACGCCGGCGCGGCGATCTACCGCCAGCGCAGCGGGGTGAACAAGTGGGTCGACGCCATTGTTTCGATGACCAGTCCGCTCACGACCGGTGCCAGCGGAATTGCGGGGTTCTACAACCGATTGCCGCACTTGCTCGACCGCGTCGACCAGTCATTTGTCCGCAACACGGACGGGACGGTGTCGTTCCAACTGCAGGTGATTTTGGCGAGCATGCCCTATCTCGCCGGTGACCCGGCGTCGGTGGGTGTGGGAAGGCCTGCGGTAGGGCCGATTCCGGGTCTGCCCGGAGTCGCACTGCCGACGATTCCGCTGCTTGGGCTACCGCTGCCGGGCCTGCCCGTTCCAGGAGGTGTGCCCCGATGAACTCGGTTCGGGTATCGGCGATCAAGCTCGGCATCGCCACGGCGGTGATCGCACTGATGGCCGCAATGCTGGTGACCGTTCTGCGGACGCCGGTCAAAGGTACTACGGGACAGACGTTCACCGCGTTGATCGAGGACGTCTCCGGCTTGCACAGGGGCGCCGATGTTCGGATGGCGGGTGTCCAGGTCGGCAAGGTCACCGACATCGAGCTTGACGGCACGGTCGCCGCGGTGACCTTCAACGTCCGAGACGATCAGGTGGTCTACGACAACACGGTCAGTGCCGTGCTCTTCCAATCGTTGGTTGGACAGCGCTATCTCGCGCTGCTGCAGCAGGAGGCTCCCGGCGCTCGGCTCGAGTCGGGATCGACGATTCCGCTGGAACAGACCCAGTCGTCGTTCGACATATCCGAGCTGTTCGACGCCGTGCGACCCATCTTCGAAACGGTGTCGAGCGGAAGCGTCGACGACTTCCTGCAGAATCTGTTGCTGCTCGTCTCGGGCGACGGCCGCGGTCTGGGTCCTGTTCTCGACGATCTCGACAAGATCATTTCCGTTGCGGCCGATCAGGATCCGATCGTCACGGCGATAGCCGACAACCTCGCTTCGATGGTGGACCGGTTCGAGGGCAAGGCGCCGTTGCTCGATCAGATGATCGACCGCACGATGGCCATGCTCGACCAGGTGCACGGGCACACGGACCTCCTGAAGTCTTTGCTCGACACGGGGGTACCAGGCCTCGGGGTGGTCCTGCCGTGGGTCGATCAGATCTCGGCGCTCTACTACGACAACTTTCCCGGCTTCGACAGGCTCTACAACGAGTACGTGCCATCGGTAGCGATTTCGCTGATTCGGCAGACCCTTGCTGCTGTCCCGCTTGCGGCGACGACGCTCAACGGGCTCTTCCTTGATCAGCGCTCCGGGCAACGGTGGAGTTGCCTTGCCGGACTGCCGATCCCGACAACTGTCCTGGTCGGCACGGAACGAATGGAACTCTGCAAATGAAGGCGCGCACGACAGACGAGCAGCGGCGATTCGAGTTCCGGGTCGGAATCGCTGCCATCATGGTCACTGTTGTCGCCCTACTTGTCGGGGTCGGCGCCGCGGTGATTCCCTTCGGCGAGACCGTTTATCGGGCCGACTTCGCCACCTCCGGCGACGCTCGCATCGGCGACGAGGTCCGGGTGGCGGGTATTCCGCTCGGCTCGGTGCGCAAGGTGATGCTCGTCGGCGATCACGTCGAGGTCGAGTTCGGACTTGACAGCGCAGTGCATCTCGGCGAAGAGACGGCCGTCCATATCAAGGCACTCACCCCGATCGGGGGTCGCTATCTCGATGTGAAGCCGGCCGGTGCGGGCGATGCCGCGGGGAAAATCATTCCGCGTGAACGCAATACGACGCCGTTCGACCTAGGTTCGGTATTCGAGGAGTCCGCGCCTGCGCTGATGAAGCTCGACGGAGGCAAACTGCGGCAGTCGATTGCGAAGCTGGCGGGTGCATTCGAAGAGCAGCCGGAGGCTCTGGAAAAGATCCTCCAGAACGTCAACGAGCTCTCGGCAATTGCCTACGCGCGCAAGCAGCAGCTCGAGCGTTCGTTGAAAGTGAGCACCGAGTTCTTCGAGGTCATGTTGAGCAAGGTCGATCGCCTCGGCAGGGCGGGGGACCAGCTGGTCGAGCTCTATCGCGATCTCTCGGCGCGCAGAGAACAGATCGTCACCTTCGCCTCCCAGATCCGCAGATTGTTCGACCACATCACCATTCCCGTCGGCCTGTTCCACGAATTGATCGAGCCGACGTTGGAGCAGGGGTACGACAGCTTGGACAAAGCGGTCGTCGAGTTGCTGGCACACAAGGACGAACTCGATCGGTTCAGCACAGAGATCGCCCCAGTACTCGAATGGTTCTCCCAGCACTCCGAGAACCCGTACGTGACAGTCGACCATTCGGGCGCGACGGTGACCGGCACGCAGTTGTGCCCCGCGGGGACACCGGGATGCTGACGGTGAAGCGCGTGACTGGCAACAAGTACGTGGTGGCGATGCTTCTCGTCGTCGCCCTCGCGACGGGAGCCGTTGTGACCGTCACAGGCAAGGGGTACTACGACGCACACCGGGGCCCGATACCGATCTGCGGGTACTTCCGCGACGCGGTAGGCCTCTACGAGGGAAACAAGGTGACGATGCTCGGCGTCCAGATCGGGAACATCACCGAGATCGAGCCGGTCGACGATCATGTCCTCGTCCGAATGGATGTGGACCGCAAGGCAACACTGCCCGCCGAACTGGGCGCGGTGACCATCGCGAGCTCGATCGTCACCGACCGACGTGTCGAGCTGACGCCCGGATATACCGGCGGTGCGACTTTCGACTCGAGCGCGTGCATTCCACTCGAGCGCACTCGAACGCCGGTCGGATTCACCGAGTCGATGCGTGCGATCACGCAGCTGTCCAACGACATCACCGGCAAGGACGAAAACGCGCCACTGCAGGCGCCGCCGCCGGACGAGCTCAGCCATGCGATCAATGTGCTTGCAGGACAGGTCGAATCGGTTGCCGAGCCGTTGAACGGTTCGATCAAGAACGTCTCCGGACTGCTGGGTGACAGCGCGTCGGCGGCCAACTTCATTCTCCGTCAAGTACTCGACAACGTCGGCAAGATCTCGCAGGGGCTCGACGCAGGCAACTCGGGTGCCGAGTTCACGTTGTCCGCTGCGGCGGACGCAGCGAATATCCTGACCGAGATCATCCCGGACATAGTCCGGATCACGCACGACGTCTCGGTGTGGGTTCCGACGATCGCGCGGTTCATCTACAGGTGGGGAGAGCCGCTCGTTGCCGGCGCGGACTACGCGTACCCGCACGTCCACACCTTCTTGAGCAACGTGCCCGCGGCTGTCGACGTGCTGCGGCAGATCCCGCCTGCTGCACAGAACATGATGAGGATGTTCGATGAGGACCTGGGCGCGGGCAGGCTGCAATACCGGCCGCCGAGCTTCCGGGTGAATCCGCAACTCGCGCAGGATGTCTGCATGATCGCCGTCCAGGTCTATCCGGCATGCAATCGTGACTTCACCACCGGCGGCGCGATGGATCTCGGCATCGTGCAGTTGATCCTCGCCGCTGCAGGGCAACGGTGACGTCGATGCTGCGACGAGTTGCTCTCATTGCCGTCCTCGGTGCATTTCTTGCCGGATGCGCTGTTCGGCCTCTCGACCTCCCACTGCCGGGAACGCGCATGAGTGGGCCTACTTACCGGATCGACGTCGAGTTCGGCAGCGTACTCAACCTGCCGCTGCGAACTCGCGTCGAACTCAACGGCGCGGTCGTAGGTATGGTCGAAAACGTCGACGTCCGTTCGGATCCCGACGCGTCCGTACCGTCGCTGGCTGCGGACAAACAGCCGTCCTACCTCGCGATCGCGACACTCCAGATCGACTCGAAGGTCGAACTACCTGCGGAAACGACCGTCGAAGTGCGTCAGCACACGCTGTTCGGCGACTTGTTCATCGGACTGAACCTCCCCGAAAAGCCCTCGGGGCGAACGCTTACCGATGGCGACACGATTCCGATCACGCAGACGCGGCCAGCGGACGCGCTCGAGGACTACATGATCGCCGTCGTAGGTTGGGTGAACGGCGGATCGATCCCGTTCATCCAAAACTTCCTCACCGACGTCAACAGTGCGTTCCCGCAGCGCCCAGCAGATTTCGAGAAGTTTCTCCAGAAGTCGACGCTGACATTGCATCGGATTGCCGAATCGAACGACCAGCTGGCGCAGGTGCTCGACCACGCGAGCCAGGTGATCGATGTAGCTGGGCAGGCAGAAGACTTGTGGCGCTTCGTCTTCGCCGATACTCCGGTGCTGCTGGACGTGGTGTTGCGCGTACTTCCCGACCTCGTCACGTTCGTCCGGGGCATCCGTGACATCGGCGCATGGGGCGGTGAGGTCGGCGATGTGCGTGCTCAGTCCGTCACCGATGCCCTCGGCGCGTGGACGCCTGTACTGCAGTCGATCATCATGTCGCCCAACACAATTCCGAAGAACATGGCAGCAATCGACGCGCTACTCAGCAACAAGATCGGCCCGTTCCTTGCCGCGAACGGCCGGCCCAACATCATCGTCTCCGACGTCGTACCCCAGACGCCGGCGAGCGCTCTGACCGGTGACCAGGACAAGGACGCGCGAATCATCGCCGCCAACGAGCAGGCGTTCCGCGACAAGGTCACGCCCGTACTGCGGATGCTTGGGTTCGTTCGATGAGGGGGAAGATTGCCGTCTCTGCGGCCGCGATGGTCGCGCTGGCGCTGGCAGGTGCGTCCTATCTCGTGGTCGGCGTCTTCAAGTACGACCCGGGGGAGTCGACAGTCCATCTCGTCGTCGAACTACCGAGTTCCGGTGGGCTCATGGAGACATCGCCGGTCACCATGAACGGTCTGCAGATCGGCAAGGTGACTGCGCTGGACGAGAGCATGAGCGGTGTCGTCGCAGACCTCGCGGTCGAATCGTCCTACCCGATCCCCATGGATTCGGTTGTGACTGTTGCCAACTTGTCCGCAATCGGCGAGCAGTACTTGAATTTCGCGCCGAAGACCGCGCAGGGACCGTATTTCGCCGACGGTGCACGGATTTCGGGCAGCCAGGTCGTGCCGCCGTTGACGATAACGCGAGCGCTCAACGGGCTCGACGACCTCATGGGACAGGTTCGACCGGACGATATCAACAGGCTGTTGCGTAGTGCCGATGTCGCGGTCGACGGTGTTCGGCCCAATATTGCGCGACTCGTTCACGCAGGCAGCATGTTCGCGACGACGCTTCGGCAGAACAGGGATCTCGTGTCCCGCCTGCTGCAGTTCGTCGCCGGCGCGTCGGCGGCGTCCGGGGAGTCGCAGGAAGCGGCGGCCGAGGCCATCGGACGGCTCGGGGCGACACTGATTCCAGAACTGCCTGCCTTGATCGACGACGCGATCACGATCGTCGATTCGAGCGGCGGAACGAAGATCGCTCCCTACACGCCGCTGTTGAGCAAGCTCATCGGCTACATCGAGCTTTTGCTCGGCCCGGACACCGAGCCGATCCTCGACATCCTGCAACCCGTCCTGTTCGACCCGATCCGCAGCCTGCCGATCGACGCGAACAAAGTGATGGACGTTCTCCTGCAGGCTTTTCCGAACGGACACGGGATGCGTTTGCTCGTGGAAATACCGAAATAAGGAGGCACAGTGCCGACGAAGAACATCACCAACGGATCGATCGTCAAGTCCAGGCTGACAGGGGACGAGGACGTCGTGAATATCGACGACACCGTTTCCGAACCCGAGGCTCCGAGGACTGGCAAGAGTTGGCGTGAACTCGGTGTCCGAATCCCGGTACTCGTCGTGGCTGCGGCGGTCCTCCTTGCGCTGGCGCTGACGAGCGTCCTCGGCTACCTGTACTGGAGCGCATCGGACCGCAGTAGTGACCTCGAGGGAACCGTTGCGGCGCAACGGCAGACGGAGCAGAACCGCGCGGCGGCGTTGACCGCGGCGACCAACTTCATGACCACGGCCAACAACATCGATTACCAGAACCTCGATCCGTGGTTCAAGCAGATGACAGACGGCTCGACCGGCGCCTTCCGCGACTCGTACGAACCAGTGAAGAGTGGCATCGGCGAAGTGATCAAGGCGTCGCAACTCAGGATCGCCGGCACAGTGAGCCAGGCTGCGATCTCCAGTCAGACCGACAACTCAGTCCGGGTACTCGCCCTGGTCGACCAGACGATCCAGTCGGTGAAGCTCACCCAGCCGACCCAGGTAGCGACCGCGATGTACGTCGACCTGATGCTGGAAAACGGGGTGTGGAAGGTCTACGGCATGAATCAGGGGGCGGATCAGACGGTTCCGTCGGCGGGTGCTCCTGCGGACCTGGTGCCTGTGCCGGGGGAGTGATTGGACTGGCGGGGGTCAGCCGTGGTGATCACGAGGGAATGGTCCGCGGCGCGCCGCGTGGGCGAGTCTTTTGGTCGTGATCGTCGGGGCCAGGCTTGGTGATCACGAGTGAATGGTTCACGACGCGCCGCGTGGGCGAGCCTTTTGGTCGGTCTGGGCGTGGATGGGGCTGCAGCGCAGACCTTTTGCTCGTGATCATCGGGGGTGCGAGGGCCAGGTGTGGTGATCACGAGTGAATGGTTCACGACGCGCCGGGCAGGCGAACCCTTTGTTCGTGATCATCGGGGTGCGAGGGCCGGTGTGCTGATCACGAGTGAATGGTTCACGACGCGCCGGGCAGGCGAACCCTTTGTTCGTGATCGTCGTAGGGGTCGGCGGGGTGGGCAGAGGTCGCTGAGTCCCGCCGCGGTGATCACGAGTGAATGGTCCGTGACGCGCCGCGCGGGCGAGCCTTTTGTTCGTGATCATCGGGGGTGCGAGGGCCCAGCCGTGGTGATCACGAGGGAATGGTTCACGACGCGCCGAGTGGGCAAGCCTTTTGCTCGTGATCATCGTGGGTGCGAGGGCCCAGCCGCGACGACCCCGACTGAATGGTTCTCGACCCGCCGACGAGATAAGCCCTTGCCCGGCGACCACCCGGACCGGTGCTCAGGAGGGGGTTAGTACCGATCGGTGGAAAGCCTCGATCACTCGGAATGCTGCGCGACCCTCGGGAAGTACGTCGGCGAGGACGGGGAAACCGTGGATCTGGTGGTCCCAGATCTGCAGGCGGCATGGCACATTCGCCGCGGCGCAGCGTTGCGCGAGTCGCTCGGCGTCCGACAGCAGCACCTCGCTCGCGCTGCAGATGATCAATGTCGTTGGCAGGCCGTCGAACTCGTGGTTGACCGGAGACCACGCCGGATCGAGCGTTCCGTCCTTGGCGTAGCCCCAATCCAGGATCACTTTTACCGCGCGTGGCGAGAGGATCGCGTCCCTGTTGGCGTTCGGGTGCGCCAGTCGCGCGGTGCTGTCGAGATCGCCCGCCGGGCTGATCGCGGTGATTCCGCCGGGGACGGGCAGGCCCGCGTCGCGCGCTGCGATCGCGACCGCGAAGGCCAGGAAGCCGCCTGCCGAGTCGCCCGAGAAGATTATCTTGCGCGCGGGAAAGCCTTGGGCAAGTAGATGTTTGTACGCATCCAGGCCATCCGCGACTGTGTCGGTGATGTGGTAGTTCGGCAATCGCCGATAGGCCACGTTGAGAACCGGGGCTCCGCTCGCCATCGCCATTCGTCCCAGGAGTCGGCGGTACGCGTTGAGTCCGCCTGCAATGAATGCGCCACCCTGGAAGAACAGCACCGCACCGGCGTCTGACGCATCGGGTCCCTGCTGGTCTTGGTGCCAGATCCATTCGGCTCCACATCGATTCAGGGCGAGACGTCGACGACGAGTGCCGCGCATCAGCGGGAGTGGTGCGGCGGCGAGGTCCGCGAAGTTGGCGATCCGGAAGATCTGTGGGTGCGGACGCGGGCTGAATTCGCCGAGGCGGCCTGCCAATTCGAGCCCCGCGCGTGCAGTTGCAAACGCCAAGGGATAGACGATCCTCGCGGGCACGCTCGGCCGGTGGAGTCTCTCGATCGTCAGTGATGACGTGGTGGCAGTGCTGGTCATGGGTTACCCTCCGAACTCACGGAATTCGAACTGTCTCAGACAGTGTATGTGAGGCGCAGCGCTAGAGCCGACTTCGGTGTGTTCGGTCACGCCTCGGGCGCCGCATCGACGCCGAACTTGCAACCGTTCGGAGTGGCGGTTCGTCCGCCAAATGACCTGCGTAGCAATGAAGAAGCCGCGTGCGGCGCTCATCTGACCAGTCCGTAAATGCGGGCGTTGCGGTCGAGCGGGGCGCGAATCCGTGAGAACGGGTGTGTATATGCAACTGTCAGGAACAGTAAACTCTCAGCCGTTCAATCTGCTGAATACGACGCTGGACGTCTGGCCTCAGCGCCCACAAGGGCATCGCACTTCGAGGTCGCACTGCATCGATTGCCGGGAAGATCCCGGATGAGGAGAACCACAACGATGAACCGAAATATCGCCGCGCTCGCCAGCGCACTGCTTGCCGTCCTTGCGACGGTAATGGTGCCCGCGACTGTGAGCGCCCATCCGTCGATTCCCGGCAGCACCAGCGGCGACGGCCTGATCTGGGTGCCCAGTGCCGGCATCGGCTCTATCCAGGGCATCGATCCGGTGACCAAGCAGGTCGTCAAGACTGTGCAGGGCGCCGCTGACCACCCGGTGGTGATCAAGGCCAACGCAGACGGCACGCTGCTGTTCACGAACAGCTTCGGTCCGCTCATCTGGGAAGTCAGCGTCACCGACGTCCGGACCGGGCAGATCATCAAGCGGATCCCGACGTTCGGCAACGCCTGGGCGGTGACAGCGATGTCGCACGACCACAAGTACCTCTACGTGCCGACCTCCCTGAGCGCGGTCCAGGTCATCGATACCAGCACACTGGAGACGGTCCGCGTCATACCGGTCCTGTTCCCGCCGGGCGGGCCGATCCATCTCGAGGTCGCGAAGGACAACAAGTCCTTCTATGCCATGCATTTGGCAGGTTTCATTACCAAGTACGACGCCGTCACGGGCGCTCCGCTCGCACCGCCGCTGTGGGGGTACGGCATCGGCCCAGGCTGGGGTGGGCTGTCCGAGAACGGTGACACGTTGTACGCGATCAACCTGTTCTCCGGCGTGACCGCAATCGACACCGCGGGCTGGTACGTCAAGCGCGTGCAGTTCTCAGGACTGGTGTCGGGTCCCGTGTCGGCGACGCTGACCCCTGACGGCGAACGCCTGTGGGTATGCAACTGGGGCGACAACCTGATCCTGGTTTACGACGCACACACGATGGAACTCATCCACAAGGTGAAGTCGAACGGCCTGCCCATCTACGCCGGATTCTCGGCTGACGGAAAAACGGCCTACGTGAGCAACCTCGGCCCGTCGTCGGACAAGATTCCCGACTACCTGTTCCCGGCCAAGCTTGCTCAGGTCGTGTACCCGATCCTGAATCCCGAAGGTTCGACGTTGGATTTCTACGACACCGCGACCATGACGATCACCGATCAGGTGACCGTGAACAACGGCCCGATCGCCGGCGTCTACCCGCGGTAGAACTGTCTCGTGTCCGAACCGAAAGCAGGCTTGCCGGCGGGCCTGCTTTCGGTCTGATGTTCAGGGATTCCCCGGCTCTGCCGCCGGCGACCGCCGGGCTCCAACATCAGGTGCGCAGCATCGCCAGTGTGACCGCGCCGCGGCGCAGGGCTTCATTCGCCAGACGCACGCGCCGGTCCCCCTCCGCCGGGATCCCGAACTTGTCGTACATGTTCTGCAGATGTTGCTTGACGGCCGCATCCGTGACGACCAATTCGAGTGCCAATTGCCGCGTCGACGCAGGTACGGGAAACCCATCGCTGGAAACCAGCGGCCGACAGAGCGCGAGCAGGACGTCGAGTTCGCGCGGCGTCAGCCGGGGCGGTGCGACGAAAGTTTCGACGGACCGGGTCGGTTCGTCGCCGAGTGTGCTGTCGAGACGACTCCGGTCCCAGAACACCAAGCGTGACTTGCCAATTCGCATCTCGTCGCCGGAGCGAAGGACGCGCTCGCCGGCAACCTTCTCCCCATTGACATAGGTACCGTTCCGGCTCCCGATGTCGCGAAGCGACCACGCCGATCCGTGAAACTCGAGCACAGCGTGGAGGCGGGAAACGGTCGCATCGTGGTCGATCGAGACCACATTGGTCGCCGCTTTACCGATCGTCACAGTTCTGCCGGTCGACACAGTGTTGCCGATCGTCGCAGTGTGTTCGGTCAACGAGAAAAGCTCCCGTCCAGACGGTCGCCAGATCTCCAGGTGGGAAGCCATTCGCCAATTCTATTTGGCAGGGGCGCAAAACTCTGTGGGGAGAAGTCCCCCATCTGGCAGCTTCCCCGCGAGGCCCCCATGCTCCTCCAACCCCTGACACATGACCATGACTCCGGGGAGCAAGCCGATGGAACCAGGCACCGACGCCGTTGCGATGGAGCGGGATTCGATCTTTCGTCAGGGCTGGCGCGACAGTCGTTCCGCGTCGAAGGGGCCGGGCAAACTGCTCGAGCAGCCGCGGTGGATCACCACGGGACTCGTCGCCCTCGGTGCACTGTCGCTTGCAGGGGTGGCCGCAGCGAACGCGGTGACCGTTGCCCGCACCGAGGCGCTCACCGCCGTGACGCAAGGCGACTCTGTCGTGGCAATGCGGTCCGGCGAGCCGGCTCCCGACCTGGGCACCGTCGCCGAGTTTCGCGACGCGTCGGGCATGTCGTGGCCCGCGATCGTCATCGAGGTGACGACGACGCAGGTGCACGCGCAACTGGACGGTCCGCGCTCGCTGGTGGTCGGCGAACTCGTCGTTCCCGCGGCCGAGGACCGGCTGATCGACATCCTCGTGCCGAGGCTCTGGTGATGCCGCGCCGAGGCTCGATTCCGTTCGTCGCGCAAGCAGAGGTCGCCGATTGCGGTGCCGCCGCGTTGGCCATGGCGCTGGGCTACCACGGCCGCCATGTCTCGTTGGCCGAGATGCACGAAGCCACCGGCACCGGACGCGATGGAATCGACGGCCGTCGACTCGCCGAAGCCGCCGCTACCTACGGTTTACGTGCTCGCGGGGTTTCCACCGAACTCGACGACCTGCGCGTGCTGCCACGTGGCACTGTATTGCATTGGAGCTCGGCTCATTTCGTCGTTCTCGACTCGGCGTCGAAGCGCGGGGTAACGATCGTCGATCCCGCCGTCGGACGCTGCAGCGTCTCCTGGAGCGCCGCCAGCGACCTGTACAGCGGTGTCGCGATCATGCTCGAGCCGACCGACTCCTTCGTCGCGGGCGGCCGCCGAGCGCCGGGTGCACTGCATCACGCGCGCCGGTTGCTGACCCGCTCGAGCGGGATCGGCTCGGTACTGGCGACGTCGGTCGTCGTGCGGATAATGGCACTGGCCGTGCCCGTACTCACCGGCCTGGTCGTCGACCGCGTGGTGCCGAACGGCGACGGTCACCTCCTGAAGGTGCTGGGCGCCGTGATGGCCGCCCTCATCGCGTATTCGGTTGCCGCGAGCTACCTTCGGGCCCATCTGCTGCTCCGGCTGCGCAGTCGGCTCGATATCACCATGACGCTGGATTTCCTCGAACATCTCGTGGATTTGCCGTACGCGTTCTTCCTGAAGCGGTCGTCGGGTGACCTGATGATGCGGCTGCGCAGCAACGCGACCGTTCGTGAGATCTTGACGACCGGCACCCTCGCGGCGCTGCTCGACGGCGCGCTCGCGACGCTGTATCTGGTTGTACTCGTCGTGCTGTCGCCTGTGCTCGGGATGCTCGTGGCAGTTCTCGGTGCAGCCCAGGTGACGGTGTTGCTGGCAGCTCGACGCCGCAACCAGCATCTGATGGGGGAGGCGCTGGCGACGGAGGCGCACTCGCAGTCCTACGCGTACGAGATGTTCTCGGCAGTCGAGACGCTCAAGGCCGCGGGCGCGGAACGACGCGCCGTCTCGCATTGGACCAACTTGTTCGTCGCAGAACTCAACGTCTCGCTGCGACGCGGTCGCCTCGAAGCCCTCGTGGAGACCGCGATCCATGGCCTGGCGCTGCTGTCGCCGATCGCTGTCCTGCTCGTCGGGGCTCACCTGGTTGGCAGCGGTGCTTTGTCGCTCGGTTCCATGCTTGCGCTGGCTGCCCTCGCGTCCGCCTTTCTCGAGCCCCTGGGCGTCCTCGTTGCGACAGCGCTGCAGGTGCAGTTGCTCGGCAGCTACCTCGCGCGCCTGGACGACGTCTTCAACACGCCGACCGAGACAGCCGGGCGTGAGCTGCGACATGCGCCCGATCTGGCCGGATCCGTGCGTGCCGAAGGGCTGGGCTTCCGCTATCAGCAGGACGGTCCGGCGATCGTCGAAGGCGTCGACCTCGCCGTGTCGCCCGGCCAGGTCGTGGCAATTGTCGGGCGGTCCGGATCCGGCAAGTCCACGCTCGGCCGGCTGCTGCTCGGCCTGTATCCGCCGTCGTCGGGCCGCGTGCTGATCGACGATCTGGACATCTCGACCTTGCACCCGCGAGGCCTGCGCTCTCAGATCGGCGTTGTCACGCAGGACCCCTATATTTTCGGACTCTCGATCCGCGACAACTTGCTCATGGCAGACCCGAACCTGCCGATGCACCAACTCGAGGAAGCCGCAGAGGCGGCCGGAATTCTCGACGACATCAACGCAATGCCGATGGGCTGGGAAACCGCTCTCGTCGACGGTGGGGCGTCGCTGTCCGGGGGACAGCGACAGCGACTCGCCCTGGCGCGAGCACTTGCACCGCGCCCGCGGATCCTGTTACTCGACGAGGCAACGAGCAGCCTCGACACCGTCACCGAGGCAAGGGTGCACGCCAATATCGCGCGGCTCGGCTGCACTGTCGTCGTCATCGCACACCGGCTCGCCACCGTGATCGACGCCGACCACATCGTTGTGCTCGACGCGGGCCGGGTGGTGGAAGCCGGTACCCACTTCGAACTCGTCGCCGCAGACGGCCATTACGCCCAGCTCGTTGCCGGGCAACTCGTGTGACAAGGAGCTTGCAATGCCTGAATCGTTCGACGCCCAATTCTTCGTGCTGCGCGCCCCGCTGCTGCCGCTGGAGGAACTGGACAAGCTGCGCGCCGATCAAACATATTGGCGCACATTGGTTTCCCGTCCGGACGTGCGGGAGGCGTTGTACCTGGGGTCGCCCGCACTCACGCGGCGGCTCGACGACGACGATCCCGACGATCGGGTCGTTGCCTCACTGACCGCATATCTGGTGCGGATGTGCACCCGGGCAACACCTTTCGGACTCTTCGCCGGCTGCTCGCTGGGCACGGTCGGTGCCGATACAGCCTTGCTGGTCGACGGTCCTGAGGGGACCACCCGGCGCAGCCGGCCCGACACCGAGGTGCTCACGACGCTCGTCGAGCGGCTCGTTGCCGACCCCGCAACACGGCCTTCGATGGCGGTTGAGCCCAACTCCAGTCGCTATCACGCGGCCGGTGCGCTGCGGCTGATCGAGAGCCGGTGGCAAAAAGACCGTCGCACACATCATTTGGTCGTCGTCGAGGACGACGCGCCGTTGCGGTTCGCGCTCGAGGCGGCGACAGGTGGTGCTGTCGTCGATGACGTCGTCAAGGCTGTCGCCGCACAGGTGGAGGTGGATCTCGACGAGGCGCGCGACTACGTCGACGCGCTCGTCGCGGCGAAGGTGCTCACGCCCGTGGCCGAGCCGACGGTGACCGGTCCCGAGCCGCTGGCGCACGTACTCTCGTCCCTGCGCGGGCACGATTCGACGGTGACCGCGTTGGCGCGTGTATCGAGCGAACTCGCCGCACTGGACGCGGCGGGGCTCGGCAATCCGCTCTCGTCCTACGAATCCGCTACGGCGACACTGCGCGAGTTCGCCGACGGCAACGACGCCCACCTGATCCAGGTCGACCTGCACCGCAAAGGGTCGGGCCTGACGCTCGGCTCCGACACCGTCGACCTGATCACCAAGGGATTGGCGCTGCTGCACAAGGTTTCCCCGAGTTCCGAGGACCCGGCCCTCGCGCGCTTCAAAGCAGAATTCGCGGCGCGCTACGCAGACCGCGAGGTTCCGCTGATGGAAGCGCTCGACGAGGAACTCGGTATCGGTTTCGACCGGTCGCACCACCCGGCTTCCGACGAATCACGGTTGCTCGCCGGCCTCGACCTCGGTGGCGAAGCACAGCCGTCCGAGTTCGGCGCCCGCGACGCGGTGCTGCTCGACGTGCTGCTCCGCGCGCGCGAAAGTGATTCCACCAGTATCGAACTGGATGCCGACCTGATCAAGCGGCTGGAGCCGCCCACGCGGTTGCCGTTGCCCGACGCCTTCGCGGTGAGCGCCAATCTGCTAGGCAGTGGCGTCGAGATCGAGAGCGTCTGCGGCCCCTCCGGCGCGGAACTGCTCGGGCGGTTCTGCCACGGCGACGCCGCATTGGAACAGGCGGTGCGCGCACATTTGCGCGCCGAAGAAGCCCACGCACCCGGCGTCGTGTTCGCCGAACTTGTTCACCTGCCCGAAGGGCGCATCGGCAACATCCTGACCCGCCCCGTGCTTCGGGGCCACGAGCTGATCCTGCTCGGCCGCTCGGGCGCGCCGACGGACCGCCAGATCGGCGTCGACGAGTTGACCGTTCGCCTCGACGGCGACCGGATCGTCCTCTTCTGCCCGCGACTGGGCGCCGAAGTGCGACCCCGGCTGACAACTGCGCACAACGCGGCCTGGCGAGGGTTCGGGGTCTACCGGTTTCTCGCGGCACTGCCGGGCGACGGAGTGGCCGACGCATTCGGCTGGAACTGGGGTGCGTGCGCGTCCGCGCCGTGGCTGCCGCGCGTGACCGGCGCCGCGGGCTCCGTCGTGCTCAGCCGAGCCCGCTGGCGTCTGTCGGCGGCGGAAATCGCCGCCGTCACCGGCCGTGACCCGGTCGCCGCTTGGGCTGAATTGGCCAGCCGGCGCGGCCTTCCCACCGAACTGCTCATCGTCGACGGTGACAACCGCCTGTACATCGATACCGCAAGTGCCGCACTGACTTCGATGGCCGCCAAGGTGTTGCGTGGGCGCACGTCCGCACTCGTCGACGAGGTCCTGTCCACCGGCACAGCGGTCGGCCCCCAAGGCCGCTTCGAGCACGAACTGATCGTGCCGTTCGTTCGCCGCGCCGAGCCTGAGGCAGCGCCGGACCAGCGGCCGACCGGCGCCGCGACCGCCGTGCGTCGGACGTTCACTCCAGGCGGTGAGTGGCTCTACCTCAAGGTCTACACGGGGACGGCGACGGCAGACCGAGTTCTGACCGGCGCTCTCGGACCTGTGCTCGCCCAACTCGCCGACGCGGGCGTCGCGGATCGGTGGTTCTTCCTTCGCTACGGCGACCCCGACCACCACCTGCGGGTTCGTCTGCACGGCGAACCGTCGGCACTGCTCGGTGCGGCCATGCCCGCCCTGTCCGATGCGCTGGCACCACGGATCGAGGACGGCACCGTGTGGAAGATCGTGGTCGATACCTACCAACGCGAGATCGAACGCTACGGCGGTGACGCCGGTATCGAACTTGCCGAGCAGATCCATGCGGTCGACAGCGTCGCCGTCATCGCTGCGCTGCCCTTGCTGGACGGTGAGGAGGACGCGCGGTGGAAGCTGTGCCTGTATGCGACCGATCGGCTGCTGGCCGACGCCGGGCTGGACATCGCGGCACGGCGCGCCTGGGTCAGGGACGCTGCCGCCGGATACCGAACCGAGTACCCGAACGCTCCCGGGCTCGACCCGGGCATCGGAGCGCGCTGGCGCACCGAGCGTGCCGATCTCTCACGGCTTCTCGACGACACCGTCGATCATCCGTGGGAACCTGTGCGCGAGGTGTTCCGGGAACGATCTGTCGGATTGGCGCCGCTGTTCGCCGAGTTGGCAGCACGACGTGACCAGTTGACGGCGCCGTACCTCGATGTTGTGCGCAGCGTCAGCCACCTGAACTCGGTGCGGCTGCTCCGCTCGGCCGCTCGTACCCACGAACTGGTCCTGCTGAGCTTCCTGGAGCGCTACTACGGGAGCCGGCTCGCGCGTGGCCTGTCGTGACGTGCATGCCGTTCGACACGGCACGCGGCGCCAAAATCATTGTTTACCAAAAGATTCCGGAAAAAAATTGTCTCCCCCGGACCGGCCGGCTGCTCTTACTTATGAGCGAGGCCCACGGGGGCAACGCCGACACAACACCCACAAGGAGAAGAAATGAACACCAACCGTGACAAGCTTGCCCTTCGTCGCAGCAGCATCCGTTCGCTGACGGTCGACGAGCTGCGGACCGCACATGGCGGCAAGCCCAAGTTCTCGGAGCACGGCACCCAGTGCGCGACGTCCGACAAGTGCAAGACCAAGTAGTTCGACGGTCTTAAGCCTGAGTGAAGTCGACACACCCCCCGCCGCCCCATGGCCCACCGGCCATGGGGCGGTTGTCGTGTGCGCGACGATACTTGCCGCGGGGACAGGAAATCCTTCCCTGTCAGGGGGTCGATTCTCGTGCTCGGGAGATTCTGCTACGAGTGACTTTTGCGGACCATTACGTCCATGACATCGACATCCGGACGCAGCCACGGCGAGTGTCCCACTGACGCCGACCTGGCCAAGGCCGCCGCGGCCGGCGACCGCACCGCGTTCGCCGCGATCTATCAGCGATACTCCGTTCGGCTGCACAAGTATTGCGTGACGGTCGTGCACGATCATCATCTCGCCGCGGACTGCGTGCACGATGCCTTCTGCGCGGCGGCAACAGAGCTGCCGAGGCTACGGGACCCGGACAAGCTGGCCCCGTGGCTGTATGCGATCACTCGGCGGAACGCATTGCGCGCCTTGCGTCTTCGACACCGTGAAGCCGCCAGCGACGAAGTTGCCGACAGCCCTTCGGCCGAGCCGGAGCCGTTCACCGTCGCATCACGAAACGAGCTGGCGCACTTGCTGACCCAAGCCACCGAAGGCTTGCCGGAGCGGGATCGCCGGGTGCTGGAGCTCACCTACCAGCAGGGCCTCACCGGCCCGGAGCTCGCAGCTGCCCTTGGTATCAGCCATGATTCGGCGAAGAAGTTGCTACAGCGAGTACGTGCGACAGTCGAGCGATCCATCGGCGCACTGTTGGTCGTGCGCCGCGCCGACCTGAACGGCTGCCGGACGTTGGCCGCGACGCTGGCCGGTTCGGACGGGAAGTTCACCGTCCTGCTCCGCAAACGCGTTGCGCGCCATATCGAGTCGTGCGCGCCCTGCGACGACTATCGGCGCAGCGTCTTCAACGCGGCCACCATCTTGCGCGATGCGGCCTGACTCGGTGTCGCCGTGGCGTGGGCTGCTGCGCGCGGAGGAACGCGAGCGTGCATTACGGGTCGTCGACGACATCGCGCGGCGGCTGGGTTCGCTGCACCCCGAGGACCTCAACCCGGCACTGTGCGACGGTTCGGCGGGAATCGCTCTCGCACTCGCGCATGTATCTCTCGCGACCGGCGGCGATCGGGCGACTGCCGACGATTTCCTCTGTTCGGCCTATGACACGCTCGGCGCGGCCCCTGCCGCTGCGGGCCTCAGCCTTGCCTCCGGAGCGTGCGGTGTCGGGTGGGTCGGCGCGCACTTCGACCGGCTCGCGGGAGTGGAACCGACATCCGGCGACATGGACGACCTGTTGCTCCCGCTGCTCGAGGAGTGGGACGGGCCGTGGGAACTGTTCTACGGGTTGGTCGGCTTCGGGGTCTACGCGCTGGAAGCCGGCGGCGGCTGCCTGGCTCCCGTGCTCGCGCGGCTGTCCGAGATCGCCGTCGACGACTGGGTTACCGACACCCTCACGCTCTTCGGCCCCACTTCGCGGCGCCCACCGCGGTACGTCGATCTCGGGCTGGCGCACGGGGTGCCCGGCGTGCTCGCGCTGACGAGTGCGGCGGCGCGGTCGGGCGACGGCCGGGCCAGTGCACTGGTCGCGTCGGCCGCACGATGCTTGCTCGCACACGAATTTCGGCACACCTCGCTGGACAGTCGCTTTCCGGCGACGATCGAACCCGGTGTTGAGCCCACGCCGACCCAGGTGGCGTGGTGTTACGGCGACGCCGGTGCGGCGCTGGCACTGGCTGCCGCAAGCGCTGCGCTGACGGACCCCGATATCGGTGCCGCCGCGGCTCGCGCTGCCGCAGCGGCCGCGACGCGGTCCTACGAGACCTCGGGCGTGGCCGGTCTCGGACTGTGTCACGGAACGGCCGGAGTCGCACACACCATGGGCAGGCTGGCGTGCCATGAGGAGTCCGTCACACCGGCCGCGCGGGAGTGGGCGCTACGGCTGCTGCACGAGGCCGAATCCGGACGGTTGCCCGAAACCCCGGGCGTTCTCGACGGACAGGCGGGCGTAGCGCTGGCGCTGCTCGCCGCGGCGACCGATATCGACCCGACGTGGGATCGCGTCCTGTTGTTGTCGTCCATCGGTTCGTAGCTGCCGAGCGGTCGGAAACACAGTATCCGGACTCGCAACGACGACCTGGGACTTCGGAGGTACGACCTGGGATTCCGAAGGAATCCGCAGGTAGATCGGTATTTCTTGGTGCGCCATCAGGGACTTGAACCCCGAACCCGCTGATTAAGAGTCAGCTGCTCTGCCAATTGAGCTAATGGCGCGAAACCGTGCGGGAGAGACCATAACAGGATCGGGGCTCGGAAGTGAAATCCGTTTGGGTTGCGGGTGTGTTTCGGTTCGGTGCGGGCTGTAACGATCCGGGTCCGCCGCCCCATTTCAGTGATAGAAGTCCCAGGGCTGCAACGTACTTGTGATTGGTTCGCGGGCTCTGGTGCTGGCAGAATAGGGGCTTGCACACGGTCTCGACGCGCAGTCCCTCAGGGGATGGGGAAAGCGCATTTGGGTCGACGCAGACGTGGCAGCTGAGTGAGAACATGAAGCGGAGTTCGCATGAAACTATGTCGCGGCAGTGATCGACGGACCACGACCCGGATAAAGACCGCGCTCATCGCGGTCACGGTGTCGTTTGCCGGCATCGCCATGTTGTCCGGGTGCACCGTGGGCAGCGAGGACGCAGCGCCCGCGTCCGCGCCCATCGATTCGAATCCTTTGACCGAGCTGATGAAGCCGAAGGTGACATCGGTCGTCAAGGACGGTGACGTCGGCATTTCGCCGAGCGTTCCGATAAAGACCGAGGTCGCGGACGGAAAGTTTGCCGCCGTCACCTTACTGACTCCCGACGGAACGCCTGTTCAGGGCGCCATCGCGCCGGACGGAAAGTCCTGGCAGAACACCGAACCGCTCGGCTACAACCGGGAGTACACGCTGACCGCTGAGGCGTTGGGCCTCGGCGGCTCGACGTCGGCCCGGATGGTCTTCACGACGAGCGTGCCGGACAACTTGACCAAGCCCTACCTGAACCCCGGAGACAACGCCGTGGTCGGCATTGCGCAGCCGGTGGCGATTCAGTTCGACGAGGTGATCCCGGACCGCCTGGCGGCGCAGCAAGCCATCACCGTCGTCACGGACCCGCCGGTCGAGGGCGCGTTCTACTGGGTCAACGGACGTGAGGTCCGGTGGCGGCCCGAGAACTTCTGGAATCCTGGGACAAAGGTCACAGTCGACGTCAACGTCTACGGCAAGGACCTGGGCAACGGCGTCTTCGGGTCGGAGGACATCAGCACGCATTTCACGATCGGTGACGCGGTGATTCTGACCGCCGACGACAACACGAAGGAAGTTGTGGTCACGCGCAACGGCGAGGTGATCAAGACGATGCCGACGTCGATGGGCAAGGCGGGCGACGAGACGCCCAACGGCACCTACATCATCGCCGACCGGCACGAACGCATCATCATGGACTCGTCGACGTACGGCGTGCCCTCGGACTCACCCGATGGGTACAAGACGCCCGTCGACTATGCGACGCGCATGTCCTACAGCGGCATCTTCCTGCACTCGGCGCCGTGGTCTGTCGGGCAACAGGGCTACTCGAACGTGAGTCACGGGTGCTTGAACCTGAGTCCAGCCAATGCGATCTGGGTCTTCAACAACACCAAGCTCGGCGATGTCGCAATCGTTAAGAACACGAGTGGGGGCACCCTTTCGGGCACTGACGGGCTCGGCGACTGGAACATTCCGTGGTCGGAGTGGAAGGCGGGCAACGCGGGCCAGCAGTAGCCGCGCAGAGTCGAAACAGGCGAGGCCGGTTCTCCATTTCGGAGAACCGGCCTCGCCTTTTGGGTGAGTGACGGGACTCGAACCCGCGACATTCAGGATCACAACCTGACGCTCTACCAGCTGAACTACACCCACCACGGCTCGTTCCGGGCTGGGCCCCAAACTTGCAGCGCCGTCGATACTAGCGTGCGAAGTGCGTCGCCCGCCAATCGTTAGCCGTCTCAGGCCTTCCTGTTGGCAAGATCACTCGCAACGGCCGCGATTTCCGACGTCGACGGACCGGGCTCGGCAACGAACGCGGTGCGGCGGTAGTACTCGAGCTCGCGGATCGACTCCTGGATGTCCGCGAGTGCACGGTGTGCCAGACCCTTTTCGGGCTGACCGAAGTAGATGCGTGGGTACCAGCGGCGGCACAGTTCCTTGATCGAGCTGACGTCGATCATCCGGTAGTGCAGGTATGCGTCGAGTTCGGGCATGTCGCGCGCGATGAATCCGCGATCTGTCGCGATGGAGTTACCCGCCAGCGGCACGGTTCCGGCGACCGGAACGTGCTCTCGGATGTACTCCAGAATTCGCTTCTCCGCGTCGGCGAGGCTGACCGTCGACCGCCGAACCTCGTCGGTGAGACCTGACTTGCGGTGCATCTCCGTGACGACATCGGGCATGTCGTCGAGCGCGGCATCGTCAGCGTGGATGACTATGTCCACGCCGTCGCCGAGGATGTTCAATTCGCTGTCGGTGACGAGCGCGGCGACCTCGATGAGCTTGTCGGTCTCGAGTCGCAGCCCGGTCATTTCGCAGTCGATCCACACCAATTTGTCTTGCACCGGACCCACAGTAGTCACGCCTAAACGTGGACGTGCTGCGGTCCTCGTGTTGGCGACCGTCCGATCGTCGGCAATCGTCGGCTCGGCGTAGCCCACGACGTGAGTTCGGCACCGCTAAGGTACGTGGAATGACGACTCCCGACGAGAAGCTTGCCGCCGCCCGCAAGGCTGCAGCAGAGGCCGCGGCCGCTTTGGAGGCCGCCGAAAAGGAAGCTGCCGCACAGCAACAGGCCGCCGCACCGAGCTCGGGTGGATCCGAGAAAGCGCAGACCATCGCGGCGGGGTATGCCTCGGAGGGTGCCGCGCTCGAGCTGGGGACCGTCGTCGTGGACGGCGTTGTCGATCCGCAGGCGCGCGTCCGAATTCCGCTCGCAACGGTCAACCGGCACGGCCTCGTTGCCGGCGCGACCGGTACCGGCAAGACCAAGACGTTGCAGGGAATCGCCGAGCAGTTGTCGCGGGCAGGCGTGCCGGTCGTCCTGGCCGACGTCAAGGGCGACCTGTCAGGTTTGTCGAAGCCCGGCGAGTCGAACGACAAGATCAGCACACGGGCGACCGAGACCGGCGCGACGGACTGGGCACCCGCGGGTTTTCCGACGCAGTTCGTGTCCCTCGGCACCGAGGGTATCGGCGTGCCGATCCGTGCCACCATCACGTCGTTCGGCCCGATCTTGCTGAGCAAGGTGCTGGGGCTCAATGAGACTCAGGAGTCGACTCTCGGGCTGATTTTCCACTGGGCCGACACCCAGGGCCTCGCGTTGCTCGACCTGAAGGACCTGCGTTCGGTTATCCAGCATCTGACGAGCGACGAGGGCAAAGCCGATCTCAAGGGCATCGGTGGCGTGTCCTCGGCGACGGCAGGCGTCATCCTTCGCGCGTTGGTCAATCTCGAAGCCGACGGCGGCGACACCTTCTTCGGCGAGCCCGAACTCGATACCGAAGACCTGTTGCGAACGGTCGGCGGCAACGGGATCATCACCCTCTTCGAACTCGGCGCGCAGGCCGCGCGGCCTGCGATGTTCTCGACGTTCCTGATGTGGGTTCTCGCTGACCTGTTCCAGACGCTGCCCGAGATCGGTGATGTCGACAAGCCGAAGTTGGTTTTCATCTTCGACGAGGCTCATCTGCTGTTCGCCGATGCGTCGAAGGCGTTCAAAGATCAGGTCGAGCAGACCGTCAAGCTGATCCGCTCGAAAGGAGTCGGTGTCTTCTTCTGCACGCAGTTGCCGACCGATATCCCCAACGAGGTGCTCTCGCAGCTGGGGGCGCGGATTCAGCACGCGTTGCGAGCGTTCACTCCGGACGACCAGAAGGCGCTCAACAAGACGGTCCGCACGTATCCGAAGACGGATGTCTACGACCTCGAAAAGGCGCTGACCTCTTTGGGAATCGGCGAGGCCGTCGTGACCGTGCTCTCCGAGCGCGGCGCTCCGACGCCCGTTGCGTGGACGCGCCTCCGGCCGCCGCGTTCGCTGATGGACACGATCGGCGCAGATGCAATCAAGGCTGCCGCGATGTCCAGCCCGCTGGCGGGTAAGTACGGACAGACCATCGACCGCGAGTCGGCCTACGAGAAGCTGAGCGCCAAGATCGCGGCGACCCCCGAGCCGCAGGACGCGCCGCCGCCACCCCCGCCACCTGCGCGCGACGAACCAACGGCTGCCGAGCGGATCATGAAGAACCCGGCGGTCAAGAGCTTTCTCCGGTCGGCCGCGTCGGCGGCGGGACGTGAGATCAGCCGGAGCATTTTCGGGACACGACGAAGGCGATAGGGGCGGGTCAGCCGCCGAGCTTCTTGTAGAAGTTCCCCACGATCGGTGCAACGAAGGCGCGAGGACTGTACTGCCCCGCCACGGACATGCCCTTGCTGAGTATGCCGGGAACGACGCGCATCTTGTTGCGCGCCAACGCATCCAGTGAGACGCGAGCCGTGTACTCGCTCGAGATCCAGAGGAAGTCCGGTACGAGCTTGTCGACGATCGACGCGTCGGCGGGGTCGGGGATTTCGGTGCGGACCGGTCCGGGCGCCAGCAGCGTCACGTGCACACCGGTGTTCTTGAGTTCGCCGCGAAGTGACTCGGCGAAGGTGTTAGCGAATGCTTTTGTTGCCGCGTAGGTTGCGTTGTTCGGAATCGGCATATTGCCTGCGGCAGAGCCGCTGATCAGGATTCCGCCGGCGGCACGCTGCAGCATTCCCGGTAGGACTGCCAGCGTGAGGTCGTGTACCGCAACAGCATTCAGCTCGACCTGATCGCGCTCGTAACCGGGATCCAGGCCGGCGATCGGACCGAACGTCGCGATGCCCGCGTTGTTGCAGAGGATCGAGATCTCGCGATCGGCGAGCTCGGCAACGAACTCGGTGCGGCGCTCGCGGTCGGCGAGGTCGAGCGGCCGAACCTCGGCCTCGACGCCGTACCTGGCGCGCAGCTCGGTCGCCAATGCTTCGAGCAGGTCACCGCGGCGCGCGACAAGGATGAGGGAGTACCCGCGCGCGGCAAGTTCCGTGGCGAGGGCAACGCCGATTCCTGACGATGCACCGGTGACGACGGCGCGGCTTTCGGCTGTGGGGGAAGGCAGACTCACGTCGACAGGCTAGCCCGTGCGGTCCGCGGCCTGTTGCTCGAGGAGCGTCTGGATCAACTCTTCGACGGCATGCTTGGTCCGGTCGCGCACAACGCGAACGTCGTGGTCGTCATCCGTGAATCCGGCTGTCTCGATTGCCTCGCCGAAGGCGAAGTACAGCGTCTGTGGCCGCGGCAGGGGAGTGGGCCCGATTCCGCGCACGATCGGCCATGCCGCGTCCCAACGTCCGCCGAACCGTTCGACGATCTTCTTGACCGGCGTATAGAGCGCACTGTCCGCGTCGACGACCACGTCGAGGCTGTCCTCCGCACCCACCGCCGCGAACGGAACGATGGGGCAACCGGCCTCGATCGCCATGCGTGCGAATCCGGTTCGTTGCTTCCAAATCAGTTGGTATTTCTCATTTTTCCGCTTGGCGACCTCGCGTGCCCCGCCCGGATAGACCAGAACGGCCTCGCCAGCAGCGAGCATTTCGCGGCACGCGTCACGGGTGCCCTCGACCGCGCCCATCCGCGTCAGCAGATCGCGCCACCCGGGAATGCCGAAGTGCAGCCGATCGGCGAGACCACGCGGAAAGCGCCCTGTCTTCCGTTCCAACTCGAGGAACATGACGGGCATATCGACGAACGCGAGAACCGAGTGGTTGCCGACCAGCAAAACGGCGCCCTCACGCGGCACGTTGTCGAGCCCGAACCAGCGGGGTTTGAAGAGCTTCGTCCACGGCGCAAGCGCGCTGCGCAGGAGCTTGATATCGCGTTGCGACGGCTGGTCATCGGTGACGGTCACGACGCCACCCTAACCCCAACGCCGAGTGTGCAGTTGCTGTCGCATCGGCCGAGTGCGCGCGACAGCAACTGCACTTTCGTCAAGATCGGGAGCCTAGAGTTTGGCGGCCAATCGGGTGCCCTGGTCGATCGCGCGTTTTGCGTCGAGTTCGGCGGCGAGCGCCGCGCCGCCGATCACATGCGTTTTGACGTTGGCTTCGAGCAACTCCGCTTCGAGGTCCCGTACCGATTCCTGCCCGGCGCAGATGACCACGTTGTCGACCTCGATGACCCTGGGTCGCTCACGCTTCTCGCCGAAGCTGATGTGCAGGCCCTTGTCGTCGATCTTCTCGTAGTTGACGCCGGCGATCTGCTCGACGCCCTTCGCCTTGATGGCCGCACGGTGCACCCAGCCCGATGTCTTGCCGAGTCCCTTACCGAGCTGTCCCTGCTTGCGTTGCAGCAGCGTCACAGCGCGCGGCGACGGCGAAGGCTTCGGCTTTGTCAGCGCGCCAGGTGCGTCTTCGGGATTGGTGACGCCCCACTCTTCTTTCCAGTCGTCGAGCTTGAGACTGGGGGATCCTTCGACTGTGAGGAATTCGCTGATGTCGAATCCGATTCCGCCCGCACCGATGACGGCGACACGCTTGCCGACAGGCTTCTCCTCGCGAACGAGTTCGGGATACGAGAGCACCATCGGGTGATCGATGCCGGGGATGCGGGGGATGCGCGGCTTGACGCCGGTCGCAAGTACGACGTCGTCGTACTTGCCCTCGATCAGCTGCTGCGCGGACACCCGTGTCTGCAAATGCACTGTGACGCCGGTGGTTTCGAGCATGCGGGTGAAATAACGCAGTGTCTCGCTGAACTCTTCCTTGCCGGGGATTCGGCGCGCGAGGTCGAACTGGCCGCCGATCTTGTCGTCGCCCTCGAACAGGTGCACATTGTGCCCGCGCTCGGCGAGGCTTACCGCCGCCGACAGCCCGGCCGGTCCAGCGCCGACGACGGCGATCTTCTTGGTGCGCCGAGTCGGGAGGAGCTTCAGTTCGGTCTCGTGGCCCGCGCGCGGGTTGAGCAGGCAAGACACCGTCTTGTGGACGAACGCGTGGTCCAGGCAGGCCTGGTTGCACGCGATGCAGGTATTGATCTCATCGTCACGGCCGGCCTGTGCTTTGTTCACCCAGTTCGGATCGGCGAGCAGGGGCCGTGCCATCGAAATAAGGTCCGAATCGCCGCGCGTCAGCACCTCCTCCGCTGTCTCCGGCATGTTGATGCGGTTCGACGCGCAGACCGGAATGCTCACGTGCTGCTTGAGTTTCGCGGTGATGTCGACGAAGGCGGCGCGTGGCACCGACGTCACGATGGTGGGCACGCGAGCCTCGTGCCAGCCGATGCCGGTGTTGAGGATCGTGGCGCCCGCGGCCTCCACTTCCTGCGCCAGCGCGATGACTTCTTCCCAGGTCTGTCCGCCTTCGACGAGGTCGGCGATCGAGATCCGGTAGATGATGATGAATTCGGGGCCGACTGCGGCGCGGGTGCGGCGCACGATTTCCACCGCCATGCGGCGTCGATTCGCGGAGCTGCCGCCGTACTTGTCGGTGCGCTTGTTGGTGCGGGGTGCGAGGAACTGGGTAATGAAATAGCCTTCGCTGCCCATGATTTCGACGCCGTCGTACCCGGCGAGCTTGGCAAGTTCGGCACAGCGCGCGTAGTCGTCGATCGTGGACTCGACGCCCTTGGTGGACAACGCCTTCGGCTTGAACGGCGTGATCGGCGATTTGATTGCCGACGCGGACACGCTGAAGGGGTGGTAACCGTAGCGACCCGCATGCAGGATCTGCAGCGCGATCTTGCCGCCTTCCTTGTGCACCGCCTTGGTGATCGTGCGGTGGCGGTACGCCTCCTGCTTCGAAATCATCTGTGCCGCAAGGGGCAGGAGCCAGCCCTGACGATTCGGTGCATAACCGCCGGTGATCATGAGGCCGACGCCGCCGCGTGCGCGCTCGGCGAAGTATTCCGCGAGGCGCTTGGTGTCCCAGGCTCGGTCCTCGAGCCCGGTGTGCATGGATCCCATCACGACGCGGTTCTTCAACGTGGTGAAGCCGAGGTCGAGAGGGCTGAGGAGGTGTGGGAACGACGTCATCGGTCGGTAGGCCTTTCGGTTCTGGGCTGCAGAGCGTCGAGAATCTCCCCGCACCATTCGACGTACCCCTCGTCGGCGCGGACGCCCGCACGTAGGACCAGGTACTGGTGCAAAGCGGTCCCGGAGAGCTGGTCCGGGGCCGGGAAGTCGCGTTTTTCGATCAGGCGGAGCACCTCGAGGCGCTCGACGTGCTGATCGAGGTGCCGTTGCACCTCAGCGCACATCGCGTCGCGATCGCCGTATTCGGCGCCGCGTAGTTTGAGTGCAAGTTCGTTCCGGAAGGGCGAAATGTCGGTGGGTTCGGCGATCCACCTGGCCAACTCGGCCTTGCCGGCGGCGCTGACCTCGTACATCGTCTTGTCAGGTCGGCCGTCCTGTGCAACGGCCTCGCCCTGGACCCAGCCGGCTTCGTCCATCCGCTTGAGAACTCGGTAGATCTGCTGGTGGGTGGCTTTCCAGAAGTAGCCGATGGATTTGTCGAAGCGACGCGCAAGCTCGTATCCCGAGCCGGAGCGCTCCATGAGCGCAACCATGATCGCGTGTTCGAGGGCCATGCATCAGAATTTATATGCACCTAGGTGCCTATGCAACTAAGTGCGTACTAAGCACGCCGACACCTTGGCGTGCCATACCGCAGTACGACGCTGCGGCGCAGTGTTCTCACCTAGGCTCCCGTTTCATGGACACCACGGCGCCCGCAGGGATAGGCGAAGCCGCGACACGCAGGCAAATCGGCGCATGGGGATTGTGGGACTGGGGCTCGTCGGCCTTCAACGCGGTGATCCTCACTTTTGTGTTCTCGGTCTATCTGACGGACAAAGTTGGAGACGATCTGCCCGGACCGGTATCGGCGAGCACATGGCTCGGCTGGTCGTTGGGCATCGCGGGCTTCTTCGTCGCGGTGCTTGCCCCGGTAAGTGGGCAGCGGTTCGATGCGTCGGCGAAACGAAAGCGCTCGCTGGGCCTACTGACCGCGGTGACAGTCGCTGCGATGGCCGGCATGTTCTTCGTCGGCGACACTTATAAGTACCTGTGGCTGGGCCTCGTTCTACTCGGCGTCGGAACCGTTGTGTTCGCGATTGCCGAGGTGCCCTACAACGCGATGCTGCGCCAAGTTTCTACGCCGGCGACAATCGGCCGAGTCTCCGGATTCGGTTGGGCGATGGGCTATTTCGGTGGCATCGTGCTGCTGCTTATCTGCTACTTCGGATTCATCGCAGGCGATGGCGACACACGCGGTCTGCTCGGCATCACCACCGACGACGGCATGAACATTCGCCTCGTCGCGATCCTTGCGGCGGTCTGGTTCGCGGTGTTCGCCCTCCCCGTGCTGTTCACCGTCCCTGAACTGCCGCCGAGTGCGGCTGACACAGAGAAGGCCCAGGTCGGTTTCATCGCGTCGTATCGCCTTCTGTGGCACGACGTGCGCGACCTTTGGGCTGCCGACCGGCGGACCGTCCACTTCCTCATTGCGAGTGCTCTCTTCCGCGATGGCCTCGCTGGTGTGTTCACGTTCGGAGCGGTGCTCGCCGTCAGTGTGTATGAAATCGCGGACGCCGATGTTCTGCTGTTCGGAGTTGCTGCGAATGTGGTCGCAGCCCTCGGTGCTGTAGTTGCCGGGCGCTTCGACGACCGCGTCGGCCCCAAGCTGGTTATCACAGTGTCGCTCGTGAGCATGATCGTGGCCGGCGTGATTCTGCTGGTTGTGTCCGGTCCGCTGATGTTCTGGGTCTTCGGCCTTCTGCTCTGCCTGTGGGTCGGTCCGGCGCAGTCGTCGTCGCGAACGTTCCTCGCACGGCTCACACCACCCGGCCGCGAAGGCCAGATGTTCGGCCTCTATGCGACGACCGGTCGCGCCGCCTCGTTCATCGCACCTGCGCTGTTCGGGCTCTTCGCGTTTGCGTTCAGCAACGACCGTGCGGGAATCGTCGGAATTCTGGTCGTTCTGGGGCTGGGCCTTGCGGCTTTGTCGATCGTCCGAGCGCCGGACCCGGAGGCTATCGCCGGGACGGACGCCACCCGGTAACGCCGACCAGGATCAATCGCAACTGTTTCCCCGACCGTGCAAGTACGTCGTCGCGGTCGACCGGACTGGCTGCCAAGTAGGTCGCCATCGCATTCATCATTGCCGAAACGATGAGGTCCGCCGCCATTTCCAGGTCGTCGGTGTCCCATTCGTCGGTGACCGGCACGCGTGCGAGATCGACGGTGAGTTCGCGGACGATCAGCGTCAGCTCCGACTCGATCGCGTTGCGGACGACCGCGGAACCGCTGAAACGCTCGCGGTAGAGGAAGCGGAACAGTTCCGGGTTTGCCAGCATGTGCTTGGAAAGAACCTCGAGCGATTGCCGGGCGCTCGACGTGCCCGACGTCTTACGGGCGTCGCGCAGCATCAGGCGCAACGCGCGAATGCCGTCGTTGACCAAGGCCAGGCCGAGTTCGTCGAGTGATGCGAAATGCCTGTAGAACGCCGTCGGCACGAGCCCGGCGGACCGTGCGATCTCGCGGAGACTCACGTTCGCGAACCCGCGATCCGACGAGAGTTCGAGCGTGCCATCGAGCAGAGCTTGCCGTGTTTGCTCCTTGCGCTCAGCCCGTGTGCGCGCCTCAGTCATGGATTACAGCGTACAGCTGTGCACTGCGTCACATCCCGCTGTGCGCGTCGACGGGATCACTGGTTTTGCCAGTTGACAGTTGGGTGGGTCTGGATGTCACACTTATTTCGGTGCACGGATGTGCACTGAAATCTTTCAGGAGTCAGCCCATGACCTCTATTCTGCCGAAGCGACTCGCGCGACCGCGTCGTCTGGCTGGCAACAAGCTGCTTTCCCTCGTGGAAACGATGGCCACGCCGCACCAGCTCGATCGCTACCTCGAACTCGTCAACCCAATGGCTTCGGTGCGCGATCTGCGCGCCGAGGTCACCGATGTTCTTCGACAGACCGACGACACCGTCACGCTCACCCTGCGGCCGACCTGGCAGTGGGATGGATTCGAGGCGGGTCAGTTCGTTCAGATCGGCGTCGTCATCAACGGCGTTCGCCACACTCGCTGTTATTCGCCGGCATGCTCGCAGTATCGCGCAGACGGACGCATCGAGCTGACGATCAAGGCGCACCCCGAAGGCCTTGTGTCCCAGTACCTTCACGCACACGCTGCGCCCGGCTTGATCGTCAGCCTGACCCAGGCGTCGGGTGTCTTCGCGATGCCTGCGGAGCGACCGGAAAAGGTTCTCCTCATCAGTGGTGGCAGCGGCATCACGCCGGTGCTCGCCATGCTGCGCACCCTCGTCGACGAGGGTCATCAAGGACCGATCACGTTCCTGCACTATGCGGACAAGGCGGCCGACGTACCGTATCGCGACGAGCTGCAACATATTGCAGCGAATCGGCACAACGTCGAGGTCGTCTTCGCTTACACGGCGCAGCCCGAGTCGAGCGGACTATCGGGCTTCTTCGGAATCGAACACCTCGAGCATGCCGCACCGTGGCATGCCGACGCCGCGACCTACCTGTGCGGTCCGCCCGGGCTGATGAAGGGTGTCCGCACACTGTTCACCGAGTTGGGTCTCGAAAATCGTTTATACACCGAGGAATTCGCGCCAGCGATCGCAGTCGGCGACGACGATGCGACAGGAACCATTTCCTTCACGGCCAGCAGCGTCGAAGCGGAGAACAATGGCGGCACACTGCTCGACCAGGCCGAAGCCGCCGGTTTGACGCCCGAGTACGGCTGCCGGATGGGAATTTGCTTCTCCTGCACCGCCGTCAAGACCAGTGGGTGCACGAAGAACCTGAAGACGGGGGAGACGGACAGCGATCCGGATCAGCCTATCCAGCTTTGCATTTCGGCCGCCGTCGGCGACGTCGCCATCGAAATCTGACCAACCACCACAGACAGGGACAACATCATGTCCGTATTGACCTTGCCCACACCTTTGTTGCGGGGCAACAAGATTCGAATCAAGAAGGATCAGGCCGCGCCGGTCGTCCTTACTGCCGCTCAGGTCGAGGAGATCGGCAAGGAGCTCGACGCGCTGCGCCAGCGGATCGTCGACGATCTGGGCGACAGCGACCGCGAGTACATCTACAAGATCATCAAGGCCCAGCGAGGTTTCGAGGTCGCCGGACGTGGCCTCATGTACCTCGGCTTCCTGCCTCCGTTCTGGCTGGCCGGAGTCGCGGCACTAGGGGTGTCCAAGATTCTGGACAACATGGAGATCGGCCACAACGTCATGCACGGCCAGTACGACTGGATGCGTGAAGATGGCCTGAATTCCCGTGTGTTCGAGTGGGATACCGTGTGCCCCGCAGACCAGTGGCGGCACTCGCACAACTACATGCACCACACCTACACCAATATCCTCGGCATGGATCGCGACATCGGCTACGGCATCCTGCGCATGGATGAATCCCAGAAGTGGAATCCCTACTACCTGGGCAACCCGGTCTGGGCGTTCCTGCTGATGGTCTTCTTCGAGTGGGGCGTGATGATGCACGATCTCGAGGCCGAGAACGTCGTGCAGGGCAAGCGCAAATGGAGCGACGTAAAGCCGATCCTGCAGGGCTGGCGGCGCAAGGCCGGCAAGCAGGTGTTGAAGGACTACGTCGTCTTCCCGTTGCTGACCGGTCCGCTGTTCCTTTCCACTCTGCTCGGAAACGCCGCGGCGAACCTGGTTCGCAACCTGTGGACGTACTCGATCATCTTTTGTGGTCACTTTCCCACTGGTGTACAGACGTTCACCCAGGACGAGACCGCGGACGAGACCCAGGGTGAGTGGTACGTGCGCCAGATGCTCGGTTCAGCGAACATCACCGGCGGAAAACTCTTCCACATCATGTCGGGCAACTTGAGCCACCAGATCGAGCACCACCTGTTCCCGGACCTGCCCGCGCACCGCTATCCGGAGATTGCTCCGGAGGTCGAGGCGCTGTGCAAGAAGTACAACCTTTCGTACAACAAGGGTGGCTTCTTCAAGCAGATCGGATCGGTCTGGGCGAAGATCTTCAAGCTGGCTCTACCGCCTTCGCTGGTCAGGCCCAGTTCAGCGCCCGGTGTTATTCTTCAACGTCACAACGCCGCAGCCTGAGGGGTACGCAGAGATCATGGTCGGAAAGTTCGAGAGCAACAAAGATATGATTCAGGACCTCACTGAGTCGGCCGCGACCCGTGTCGGCAACATTGCCGGAATCATCACCGAAGCCGTCAAGGATGTCACTCGCGAAATCGGCGATTTGATCACCGACGGCCTCGAGATGCGGGAAGCCACGAAAAAGGCGCAGGAAGATCGGTCCGACTCCGACGATTCTGAAGTCTGAACCTCAACCCATCGCGAATGGCCGTCCCGGTGAATCGGGGCGGCCATTCGTCGTTGTTCAGGCGATCTCAGCGGTGACGCACAGCGTTGTTCCCGAGGGCAAATCTGCGATCGCCACGTTCCGAACGCCGAAACCGTTGTCGTTCAAGACTGCCGACAACCGGTCGGCGATCGATGGCACGTGACCCGGCTCGAGGGGTTGGTAGCTGAGGAACAGCAGTCCCCCGCGCGTGAGGCGCGTACGGAGGGCCGCAAGTTCGCGCGCCGGTTCGCCCCTGGCGAAGACTGGTACGTGGATGCCGAGAACCTTGTCGAATTCGCCGGTCAGATCCAGGTCAGCGAGTTCGGCGCAATGAAACGTCGCGACGCCGGACTCGACGAAAGCAGCATTGCGTCTTGCCGCGGCCGCCACCATCTTTGGTGAACGGTCGACACCCACTATTCGACCGCCGTCGAGCTGTTCAGCAATCAGAGTCACTGCGACACCGTGCCCGCAACCGACCTCCAGGACGCGGTCGGACGGGTCGACGCGCATGGTCTCTACAGCCCACGCAATCCGGTCGGCGGGACCTGCCACTACGCCTTGTCCGTGTTGTGGCCGAGTCGCGACGCAAGGTCGTCCGGCATTCCGAACGGCAGCACGCGCTCGAATTCGAGCGCTTGGGCGCGATCGGTTCCGGTGTGATGGGCGAACAGGGCTTTGTAGATCCGGTTGGTCCCCGCGGAATTCGCCAGGATCTGCGCGGCGAGCTCTTCGACGGCCAAGTCGAGCCGGTCGTCCGTCGCGCAATGGTCGACGAGACCGATCTCATCGGCCGTACGGCCATCGATGCGCTTGCTGGTAAAGCTCAATTCTTTTGCTTTGGAACGTCCTACGCGTTCGGGTAGCCGGACCGACATTCCCCAGACCGGCGCGAGACCCCATTTGCCGTGCGTGTCCGCGAACTGCGCAGACTGCGCGGCGACGAGCAGATCGCAGCCGAGTGCGAGTTCGAGACCGCCCGTCATGCAGTGGCCGCGAATTTTCGCGATCGTCGGATACGGAAGGTTCTCGAGCTGATCGATGACCGCGGCCGCGTGCCGGAGATGATTCGGGTCTTCCGTTTCGGTCAGGGCCCCCAAATCGTGTCCAGCGCAGAAGGATCGGCCGGCGCCGGTCAGGACGAGACAGCGCACGTCCGGATCCGCGGCGTGCGTGGTCAGGTGTCCTTCGAGTTCCGCGAACATTCCGGGGGTCAATGCGTTGAGCTTGTCCGGACGATTGAGAGTGAGCGTCGCTACGCCGTTCGAAATCGAGCTCAGCACAAGTGGTTCGGTCATTTCGGCCCTCTCAGAATCCGCGCAGCTGCGCGCGTAACGGTCCTCCGACCTGGAACTTACCGCCACCTTCGACGAGTGTGCCTGCATCTACCGGGGCAAATCCCATGTCGGACGTCAGTGCAGCAACAGCGAGCTTGGCCGCGTTGTCGTCGCCGGCGAGCATCATCACGCGCCGCCAACCGTCCACCTGAGGGTCGGCGGCGAGATCGGCGGCGGTGTACGTGCAGAAGCCTTTCACGAGCCGGGCTCCGGGAACGAGGTCCGCGATGACCTCGCTACTGGTCGCTGCGGCGTATTCCAGCACGGTTATCCCGCCATTCTCAGCGCGCAACGGGTTTGTCGGATCGACGACGATCTTGTCGTCCCACGTCGGAATTTGCGCGGTCACCGCGGGAACCGCATCCCAGACGACGGCGATGAAAACGATGTCGCCGAACTCGGCGGCGTTTTGAAACGATCCGGCTCGCGCACTCGGTCCAAGCGTCGCGACGTTCGGCGCGAGCGACTCGGGATCGCCACGCCGCGAAATCATGACGGGATATCCGGCACCCGTCGCGTGGCCGGCAATTGCCATGGCAATGTGCCCGCTTCCGAGAATTCCGATGTTCATAGAACCCTTCCCTCGGCCGTCTCCTGGAACCTCACATCAGTCTGCCGGGTGGCTGCCGGCGGTGGGTCTGATCGAACGCCATCGCAGCGCAGGACCTCTGCGATAACGTGAGCCGAGTCGGCAAACTCGGCGCTACTTCGGCTGCGCGTCGGGGTTCAAGGAGGCACTCATGATCTGGCGAACAGTCACTACGGCCCTCCTTGCGGCGCCGTTCGCCTTGTCCGTGGCGCTCCCGGCGTTGGCGGCCGCGGATGCGCCACCGCTGTTCAACGTCCCGGTCGAGGTTCTGCCCTACATCGAGGTGCCGCCCATCATCGGTGATCAGGCAGCACCGCTGGGCGCGGGCATCCGCGACCTCATTCTGGGAAATCCCGATGTCATTCGGGGCGGAGCAGGTCTGCTCGGTGGGATTTCGTGCGCTATCGCTTCGATTTCCGCCGAACCCTGCTGAGGCCTGGACGCGGCTTCCGAGTAGGCAAGAAATCATCACGAAATGGTTACGAAACGATATCGAATCAGGTAGCGTAAGTCTCGCAACACCCGGAGTGCCTCGACGTCGAGGCCGAAGGAAGGTCGAGACATGGGCCGTCACAGCGTCGATGCAGAGTTCATCGCAGGGCTGGTCACAGGTAGCTCGGCCGCGATTCCCTTCACCGCGCCGCGCGCACTCTTCAAGCCTGTCACTGCCCTCGCAGTGGTGCCCCAGCATGGCGCGGTCCGGCACCACGCGGCCCATCACGCTCGGGTCGAAGCGTCCTGGGGGCGGCGCCACACGCTGGCTGCCGTCGCCGTGACGCTTCTTGGAACTGGTTCTGTCGCAACGGTAATCGCCGGCCCATGGACTCGGGAGAACGCCGCGGCACCCATTGCGTCGAATCCTGTTGCGCAGCCGAATGTCGTAGCGGCCCCTGTGCTGCCCGAAGCCATTCCTTCGGTTGCAGAACAGCCCGTCGTCGAAGTCCCCGGTTATGTGCAGACCGATAGTTACAACTCCGACGCTGCCGTCGTACCGGTGCCCGAACTTCCTGCCGTGCCTACCGTGGTCGCGAACCCGGTGCTCACCGAGGCCCCGCAGGTGATCGCCGAACCGCTCGCACTGGAACCCGCGCCGCTGCAGGCCGAGTCGCTCGAACCCGCGCCTGTCGAAGCCGCGCCGTCGACTACACGGGTCGGCAATCCCGACGGCTCGCTGCTCTTTCCGGGTGAAGCGCCGCCACCCGCTGATCCCGCGCAGTTGCAGCAGTGGGTAGGCAACCATCTCGCCATGAAGATGCGCTGGCTGCAGGGTCGCTAAGGGTGTGTGAGCCCTGACCTGCCGACCGGTTATTATTGCCGCGCGCCTCCGTAGCTCAGGGGATAGAGCAAGGGCCTTCTAATCCCTTGGTCGCAGGTTCGAATCCTGCCGGGGGCACTCAGGTCTGATGCTGTAGGTAGCGCGTCAGCGAATAGCGGCGAACCGCCTTCTCTGCGTCAGGAGCCCATTTCTAAGGCGTCTTTCAATTGCCACATAATTGCTGCTGAATGGCACGGTTGCGCGTCGTGAAAAATGTCCCGAAAGGCGCAGTTCAGAGCTACTATTCACGCGTTCGGCCGGAGCATCCGCGCGCGCAGATCGAATAGGAGACAGGCAATGAATCTTAAACCGTTCGGAATGGGACTTTGTGCTCTAGCGCTAGCCGCTTCGATGGTGGCGTGTTCGAGCGAAGACGATTCCGGTAAGGCCGACGACAATTGTGTCAAGGCGGGTGACGGCGAGCTCGACGCGCTGTTTGCGAAGTGGGACGAGGCCTTGCGATCGGGCGACGCAACCAAGGTTGCTGCACTGTACCGACCCGATGCGGTGCTGCTGCCGACCCTCTCGATGCCGATCGCGGATACGCCGCAGGAAATCACCGATTACTTCGTCAATCTCATCAAAGCGAACCCGAAGCCGCGAATGGAGTTGAGCGTCAAGAAATCCGAGTGCAATCTCGCGTATGACACCGGGCTATGGGTAATAAATGCAAATGGCGCAGATGTGCACGCCCGTGTCACTTGGGTTTACGAATACGAGAACGGTGGCTGGTTGATTGCAACTCACCATTCTTCTGTGGATCCCGCAGCGCCTGCCGCATAGATAGTTTCCGTCACTTTCGATTCGGGCTGACTCCGCTGGCACGCCGTGGCAGCGGAGTTCGGCCGTGCATCACGTCCCGAACTTTCCTGCCACCGCTTCCTGGACCCAGATCTTTCGTCGGATGACCGGTTCGCGCATCTGCCGCTCGCGCTTCTCGGCGCGAGCGAGCTTCGCAGGCTTTGCGGTGTAGAACTTCCGCGCCCACGGCGCTTCGGGCCGGCTGAGGCGGATCGCACCGATGAGAAGCAGCGGCGAGAAGAACAGACCGAGGAAACCGGTCCAGAATTTGCCCTTCAGCAGCACGACCACGGCTATAGCGCAGTTCACGGCGAAGAAGAAGAACACGCTCACGACCGCCACGATGCTGCCGTCGTCCCGAAGGGCATCGAAGTCACCGGCAAAGCCCATCGGGTGGATTCCCAGGATGAACAGGCCGGTGACTGCAATAGCGACGAACACCGTATCTATCGAACTGCGGCCCTCCTCTGCCCAGTAGACGTCGCGCAGATGCAAGACCATCGCGAACTCGTCGAGCACCAGCGCTACACCGACCCCGAAAATCGAGGCCAGGATGCACGACGCGACGGGCGAGTATTGATGTGCCAACGCCACCAGACCGAAGCCGCCGACGAGCATGAACACGAGCCCGAAAACGACGTGGTGGATGTGAAGGCCGCCGGGTGTCACGTTCCCCGGCCACCACTTCACCTCCGCTCGAATCATTCGCACGCTGAAGCGGATGAACGCGAACGCCAAGACGATGCTCAGGAAGAGGAAGAACATCGGGAGCCGGTTTCGCTCCGAGATGTCCTGGAAAACGCTGCTCATGATCACCGGCCTCCGAAGTGTTCGGGTGGATTCATATAATCCCACTTCACAAGGCTATTCGGGACCGATCGACCAACCTGAACTTGCGATCGCCCGCCTCCGCGCAGGGGTGACTCCCGCCACGGCTCTAATCTGGTTTCCATGGCAACACCCGACCTCGCGCAATCGCCGCGAACTTCCCAGACGGCACGCGCGAGTTCGTCGGCGGTGTTCGTCCTGGCGGCTTTGGTTGCTGGTCTCGTCGCAGCGTTCGTCGTCAGCCTCTCCGCGTCGAAGGCTCTGGCTGTGCTCGGCATCCCCGATCCCGGGGCGCTCACGAGCTACGGCCTGCCGGCGGTTCGGGCCATCGGTGAGCTTGCCGCGGTCGTGGCTGTGGGGTGTCTGTTGCTCGCGGCGTTCCTGGTTCCGCCACAGAAGAACGGCGTGCTCGACGTCGACGGCTACCGCGCGGTTCGAGTCGCGTCCAACGCTGCGCTCGTCTGGGCGTTCTGTGCCGCTCTGCTTGTTCCGCTGACCGGTTCGGATACGACGGGCCAGCCGCTGTCCACTGCGATGGACCCGAACAACGTGTGGCGAACGATCAGCCTGGTCGAGATGGCGAGTGCGTGGGCATGGACAGCCGGTCTCGCTGTCGTCCTCGCAGTGGGGTGCCGGCTCGTCCTGCGCTGGGGGTGGACGCCGCCGTTGCTCGGTCTCGCGTTGCTGACGTTGATGCCACTTGCGGTGAACGGGCACTCGTCAGCCGGCGGATCACACGACTTGGCGACCAACAGCCTGATTCTGCATCTCGTGGCGGCCGCGCTCTGGGCAGGCGGACTGCTTGCCTTGCTCGCACACGCGCGCGGTAACGGCGCGTACATGGGCGTCGCCGCCCGCCGCTTCTCGACCATCGCCGGCATCGCCTTCGTGGTCATGGCCGCGAGCGGCGTCATCAATTCGCTCGTCCGGCTGCCGCTGCACGACGTATTCACGACGACGTACGGACTCCTGATTGTCGCGAAGTCCGCCGCGTTGATCTTGCTCGGAGTGCTCGGCTTTGCGCAGCGCAAACGTGCGTTGCCTGCCCTGGTCGCCGATCCGACTGCGCGCGGTCCACTGATCCGGTTCGCGAGCATCGAGGCGATGCTGTTCGCCGTAGCAATCGGACTCGGAGTGGGGCTCGGCCGGACCCCGCCACCACCGGACGCGGTAAAGGTTCCGACGCTGACGGAGGCCGAACTCGGCTACAACCTGGAGGGTCCGCCGACGTTCGGGCGGTTGGCCTTCGACTGGCGATTCGATCTCCTTTTCGGCACGGCTGCGATCGTTCTCGCGGTGCTCTATCTCGTCGGTGTTCGACGACTGCGGCGGCGCGGCGACCAGTGGCCCGCAGGCAGGACAGTCGCCTGGGTTCTCGGTTGCGTCGTCCTTCTGATCGGCACGTCGTCGGGTATCGGTCGCTATTCCCCGGCAGTCTTCAGCGTGCACATGGCGTCGCATATGGCTCTGTCGATGTTGGCGCCGGTGCTGCTCGCGCTCGGCGGTCCGATCACCTTGGCGCTGCGCGCACTCTCACCGGCCGGCAAGAACGAGCCGCCGGGGATGCGCGAATGGATTCTCGCCGGCCTGCACAGTCCGGTGTCGCGGTTCCTGACTCAGCCAGTCGTGGCGGCGACTCTCTTTGTCGGTGGCTTCTATGCGCTGTATCTGGGCGGGATCTTCGACTCGACGGTGGATTCGCACCCCGCCCACGTGCTGATGACGTTGCATTTCCTGCTGAGCGGATACCTGTTCTACTGGGTGGTGATTGGCGTCGACCCGTCACCCCGGCAGGTGCAGCCGGTCACGAAGCTGGCAATGGTGTTCGGTTCGTTGCCCTTTCACGCATTTTTCGGTGTCGTGCTCATGAGCATGGACACCGTCATGGGTGCGTGGTTCTACCGGAGCCTCGGCTTGACCTGGAATACCGATCTGCTCGGTGACCAACGCCTGGGTGGCGGAATTGCCTGGGCCACAGGTGAAATCCCGTTGGTTCTCGTCATGATGGCACTTCTCATCCAGTGGTCGCGCACCGATGAGCGAGCCGCGAAACGATACGACCGCGCTGCCGACCGTGACGACGATGCGGAGTTGGCTGCGCACAACGCGATGTTCCGAGAGCTCGCCCGGCGGGAACGGGAAGCGGGACGATGATCGAGCGCGCGGACGTCGTTGCTGCTCGCGAGCGGATTGCCGGCCGCGTTCGTTCGACGCCCGTGCTGGACGCCGACGTGCCGGGTCCGGCAGGCGACATTCCCGTCACCTTGAAGTTGGAGTACCTGCAGTTCGGCGGGTCTTTCAAGATTCGCGGGAGTCTGAACACGCTGTTGCACAGTGCGCGTGGGTGTTCGGAAATAGTTATCGCGTCCGGTGGAAATGCAGGGATCGCCGCCGTGACGGCGGCTCGAGCGCAGTCGGTCGGGTGCGTCGTCGTTGTTCCAGAGAACGCGCCCCAGGCAAAGGTCGATGCCCTGCGCGACCTAGGCGCAACCGTGGTGCTACACGGCAGTACCTACGAAGTCGCGTATGCGAGAGCGACCGAACTTGCCGCCGAACGGAACGCCTTTCAACTGCACGCATACGACCTGCCCGACGTCGTGGCCGGAGCCGGAACCATCGGCCTCGAGCTCGAAGAGCAAGTCCCAGAGCCGAATCCCATCCTCGTCGCTGTCGGCGGCGGTGGTTTGATCGGGGGAGTAGCAGCAGCAGTCGGGATGAACCGGCGCGTCGTGGGTGTCGAGCCCGAGGGATCCCCGACTCTGCACGAAGCCATGAAGCACGGCGAACCGGTCGACGTCTCCGTGCACGGTGTCGCAGAGGACTCGCTCGGCGCCACCCGGCTCGGTGGAGTCGCGATGGAAATCGTTGCGCGGCAAACTGTATCGTCGGTGTTGGTGCAGGACTCCGCAATTATCGCGGCGCGTACGTGTTTGTGGCGGCAGTTCCGGATCGCGGTCGAATGGGGTGGGGCAGCGGCTCTCGCGGCCGTCATGTCCGGTGCCTACGTGCCGCAGTCGGGCGAGCGGCCCATCATCGTCTTGTGTGGCGCAAACACCGACCCCAGAGACCTCTACGGCGACGACCGATAGAACTCCAGCTGGGCCTGTGCGGCGATCGGATCCACTACCAGTGGCGGTCGCCATCTCTGCAATACGCGAGACGTAATCGACGGCGTAGGCGAAGACGTCGAGGAGGTCTCCAGGTAGCCCCCCAGCGTCGCGTCCGGCAAGACCGATGTCAGGCATTGAAAGGCCTCCAGTGCGCGCAACTTTCGCGAAACTGCCGGCGAACATCACGGTCGGTTTCGTCGTATAGCAGGTGGCACCGACTGATTCCTCGCCTCCCTTGCTGCCGTGCGGCGAGTTGTTCACAGCCGAAGGCGCTATCCCCAGATCTCTTTTCGAATCCCCGTTGCGTCGTTTCGTTCGCAAGTCTGGAAGGGCGCAATCAGCGCGGTGAAAGGCCGGGATCGAGCGAGGAGAACGAGAAATGGCAAGCGAGACAACCATCACGATGATCGGCAACCTGACGACAGACCCGGAGTTTCGTTCCACGGGGACCGGGGCCAACGTCGCGAACTTCACGATCGCGTCGTCGTCGCGCTTCTACGACAGGCAGAACAACGAATGGCGCGACGGTGAGGTGCTCTTCGTTCGATGCAGCATTTGGCGCGAAGCAGCCGAACATGCCTGCGAGACGCTGGTGAAGGGCACGCGTGTGATCGTGCAGGGCAGGCTGAAGCAGCGGACGTACGAGACCCGCGATGGCGAGAAGCGAACGGTCATGGAACTCGAGGTCGACGAAATAGGTCCGTCGCTGCGGTATGCGACGGCGAAGGTGATGAAGGTCGTTCGTGGTCCCGTGCGGCTCGTGCCGACGATGGAAGATCCCCGAGCAGCCGAGTTGGTTGGCGTCGGCGCTGCGGTCGACGAGGCGCCGCCGTTCTGAGCAGCACGAATGTCACTATTCAGTCAGTCTTGACTGAATAGTGACATCGCGGATACGCTCGGCAACGCAATCGCTGCGAGAGGAATGGTCGAAGATGTCAGTACTGGATGATGTTGCGGCGACAGAGGTCGACCGAACCCAAGACCGCATGTCGCATGATGTGTGGCTACCGGCCGAGACGGTCGCCTTGCGCGCCGAGGCGCGCCAGGCGGTTCGCGAGAAGTTGGCCCCCTACGCCCGTGTCATCGGTCAGCGCGAAGAGTCGGTCGACAGCTTTCCGTGGGAGGCATTCCGCGGCCTGGCGCAGGCCGGGATGTTCACCGTTCCGTTCGATGCCGAGTTCGGCCGCGGGCTCGAGTACCCGATGCTGGGCACCTGCACGGTGACCGAGGAAATTGCCTACGAGTCGTCGAGTATGGCCGGCGTCTACGACGGTCAGTGCATTCTGGTTCCCCAGGCGCTGTCGTTCGCGGCGCCGCCGTTGCGTGCCCGATTGCTACCCGCGTTGACGTCGGGCGACGAGGCATTCTCGTTTGCGACGACGGAACCCGATGCGAGCAGCGATCTTTCGGTCGATGTCATGCAGACTGTCGCCGTCGAGGTGGACGGCGGATTTCGGGTGAGCGGCCGGAAGCGCTGGATCACCAACAGCGTCGTCGCGACGTGGGCGGCAATCCTGTGCCGGACGGATGACCGGATGACGATGCTACTGGTCGATCTGAAGAGGTCGCCCGGTGTTCGGATCGGGTCGCCCGACCTGAAGATGGGCCACCGTGGCCAGGTCACCGCGGACATCGTCCTCGACGACGTATTCGTGCCGCGCGAAAATGTTCTCGGGCAGGTGGGATCGGGTCTGTCAGTGGCCATTTCGTGTTTGACCAGGGGTCGGATCGGGATCGGTGCAGCCGGAGTCGGTGTTGCCCAGGCGGCCGTCGACCTCGCGGTCCATCGATTGCGAACACGGCAGCTCTTCGGCGGCCCGCTAGGAAAGATGCAGTACTGGCAGTTCAAAATGGCTGAGCGCGCGACCGAAATCGAATGTGCCCGTTCGCTTTACCAGAAGGCAGCCGTCCGGCTGGATCGAGGCGATCGGGCCGCGGAACCGGAAGCCGCGATGGCGAAAGCCTTCGGTACTCGGGTTGCCGTCGATACGGTCAGGGACGCACTCCAGATTCACGGCGGCTACGGGTTTGCTCGGCAAGTATCCGAAACGGGCGAGTCTGTGCGGCTCGAGGAGCTCTACCGGGACGCCAAGATTCTTGAAATCTTCGAGGGGGCAAACGAATTGCAGCAATGGGTCATTGCTCGCCAGCTCATCGGTCGCGACGTCACGGGCTGATGTGACCGGGGAGTCCGATGTGCGGCGGCGCGGGGAGCAAGAGCGCAGTCGCGTCGCGAAGAAGCAGATTCTGGATGCCGCAGTCACGGTGCTGATCAAGGATGGCTACTCGGGGGCATCGACTGTCCGGATTCAGCAAGAGGCCGGCGTTTCGCGAGGGAAGTTGCTCAACTACTTCCAGTCCCGTGATGAACTGCTGATTGCGGCGGTCCATCACCTCGCTGCTACGCGGTTCCGAACGCTCAGCGATCGGTCAGATTGGCCGATCGGCGCCGCCGATCGTATTTCGGCGGCCGTCGACACGATGTGGGCGACTTATCAGCAGCCGTACTTCTGGGCCTCGATGGAACTGTGGCTTGCTTCGAGGGCACACGACGACCTCCGCGCCGCTCTGCTTCCGCTCGAGCGTGACCTCGGCCGCATGGTCCGTGAATCGACCGACACCTTTTTCGGCGCTGATCTAGCGGAAGTCGAGGGCTACAGCGAGATGCGCGAACTGCTGAACACGAGCATGCGCGGCGTTGCCATGACCTATGCGCTGGAACAGCGGGATGCGACGCGCGATCCACATCTGCGGGCGTGGAAAGGCCTGGCCGAAAGTGTGTTGCTCGGCTCGCGGTTCGGAACCTCGGGGTGAACTGTCCACCCCTTGGGTTGCTATCGACGAAGGATCGGACGGCAGAAGATCGAATCGCACAAGGGGTTGCGAGTCGGTTAGCGGACGGATGGAGACGACGTGGCGGCAGCGAGATCGCGAACAGGTGTCTCTGTTCTGGTGGCGACCATGGCGATAGCTGGCTGCGCGGCTCACGCGGTCGAGTCTGGGCGCGCGATTCCGGAGGCCACCGATTTGCAGACGTTCTACGGGCAGACCATTTCCTGGTCGGAGTGCCACGACGGCAAGGAATGCGGTCGTCTGGCGGTTCCACTCGACTACGCAGATCCGGGAGAGAGGACGATTGAGATCGCGGTCGTCCGCAAGCCCGCCGATGACCCGGACATCCGCGTCGGGACACTCGTCTACAACCCCGGTGGACCGGGCGCATCAGGCGTCGAGGCAGTGGCGATGACGTCGGACATCCTCTTTTCGCCGACGGTCAACCAGCGCTATGACCTCGTCGGCTTCGATCCGCGCGGAGTTGGTGAGAGCACCGCCGTCGAATGCCTGTCCGACGAGGAAATCGACGCGGCGGCGTCGGTCGACCCCACTCCCGAAACCGCTGCTGAGGTCGAGGCGCTCGTTGCTCATTCCGAAAAGACGGCGGCCGCGTGCCGTGCAAACAGCCCTGACGGACTGCTCGACCACATGTCGACGGTCGAGGTCGCGCGCGATCTCGACATACTGCGCGCCGCACTAGGCGAAGAGAAGCTGAGCTACCTCGGTGTGTCGTATGGGACCTACCTCGGCGCCATCTACGCGGAACATTTCGTCGACAAGGTTGGACGGTTCGTGCTCGACGGTGCCACCGACCCGCGGGAATGGCCATTCGCACCCGGCTACACCGCGACGAAATCGGCGAGCTTTCAGTTGGCGCTCGATTCGTTCGTCGCAGATTGCGTGACGCAAGCCGATTGTCCGGTCGGCGCAGATCCCGTCGTTGCACAACAGTTGCTCGTCGACCTCGTTGCAAAGACGGACCGTACGCCGCTCCCCGGCGACGGCGATCGGAAAACGAGCGAATCGACACTTCTGAACGGGTTCGCCGTCGCACTGTTCGCGCCAGAACTCTGGTCTGTTCTGCGAACGGCAATCGCCGACGCGCAGGCGGGAGACGGCGAGTTGTTCTTGGCCTTGAGCGATGCCATAAGCGGTCGTGACGAGAACGGCCACTACAGCAGTCTCGGGGATGTTGTCGGGATCGTCGATTGTCTTGATGGTCCACCCGAATTTGCGGTCGACGAGGTCGCCGATGCACTGCCGGAATTGCGGGAGCTTTCACCGATCTTCGCACCGCTTTTCGCGTGGTCGGCGACGTGCACGGGAATGCCGGCGGCGAAGGGCGAACCGCATGAGATCCAGGCGCCAGGCGCTCCGCCGATCGTGGTTGTCGGCACGACGCGGGATCCGGCGACGCCGTATCGGTGGGCCGAAGGCCTTGCCGAGCAACTGCAGTCAGGGGTTCTCGTCACCTACGACGGCGACGGCCACGGCGCGTATGGGAGCGACCGGAATCAGTGCATCGTGGACACGGTCGATGCATATCTGGTCGACGGCGCGGTGCCGGAAACCGGGAGTTGGTGCACCGACGCTGGTTAGCAGGTCGCGGGGGCGCCCGGAGTTTCATCCGGAGTCGGTCGCACCGATAGGGTGGGCGGCATGGCTGAGTTCATTTACCAGATGCTTAAGGTGCGTAAGGCGCACGGCGACAAGGTCGTACTCGACAACGTCACGTTGAACTTCCTCCCCGGTGCCAAAATCGGCGTCGTCGGGCCTAATGGTGCCGGCAAGTCGAGCGTCTTGAAGATCATGGCGGGCTTGGATCAGCCGAACAACGGCGAGGCATTCCTCGCGAATGGCGCCACCGTCGGAATCCTGATGCAGGAGCCGCACCTGAACGAGGAGAAGACCGTTCGCGGCAACGTCGAGGAGGGCCTCGGCGAAATCAAGGTCAAGCTCGATAGGTTCAACGAGATCGCCGAGCTTATGGCGACCGAGTACTCGGACGAGCTGATGGACGAGATGGGCCGCCTCCAGGAAGACCTCGACCACGCCGATGCGTGGGACGTCGACTCGCAGCTGGAACAGGCGATGGACGCGCTGCGTTGTCCGCCCCCGGAAGAGCCGGTGACACATCTTTCCGGTGGTGAACGCCGCCGCGTCGCGCTGTGCAAGCTGCTCCTCAGCAAGCCCGACCTACTGCTGCTCGACGAGCCCACCAACCACCTGGACGCGGAGAGCGTCAACTGGCTGGAACAGCACTTGGCGTCGTACGCCGGAGCGGTTCTGGCGGTCACTCACGACCGGTACTTCCTCGACAACGTCGCGCAGTGGATCCTCGAACTCGACCGCGGGCGCGCATTCCCGTACGAAGGCAACTACTCGACCTACCTCGAGAAGAAGGCCGAGCGCCTCGAAGTCCAGGGCAAGAAGGACCAGAAGCTGCAGAAACGCCTCAAAGACGAGCTCGCGTGGGTTCGTTCGGGCGCGAAGGCCCGGCAGGCGAAGAGCAAGGCCAGACTCGGCAGGTACGAAGAGATGGCCATCGAAGCCGAGAAGAGCAAGAAGCTCGACTTCGAGGAGATCCAGATCCCCGCTGGGCCGCGGTTGGGCAGTGTGGTCGTCGACGTGCAGCATCTCGACAAGGGCTTCAACGGCCGCACCCTCATCAAGGACCTGTCGTTCACCTTGCCGCGCAACGGCATTGTCGGCGTGATCGGGCCCAACGGTGTCGGTAAGACGACGCTGTTCAAAACCATCGTGGGTCTCGAAGAGCCGGACAGCGGCGAGGTGAAGGTCGGTGAGACGGTCAAGCTGAGCTACGTCGACCAGAACCGTTCGGGAATCGATCCGAAGAAGAACGTCTGGCAAGTCGTTTCCGATGGCCTCGATTACATCCACGTCGGGCAGCAGGAGATGCCGTCGCGCGCGTACGTCAGCGCGTTCGGTTTCAAGGGACCGGACCAGCAAAAGCCGGCAGGCGTTCTGTCCGGTGGTGAGCGCAACCGACTGAACCTGGCGATGACGCTCAAGCAGGGTGGAAACCTGATCCTGCTCGACGAGCCGACCAACGACCTCGACGTCGAAACGCTCGGATCGCTGGAGAACGCGCTCGAGAACTTTCCAGGGTGCGCCGTAGTCATTTCGCACGATCGCTGGTTCCTCGACCGCACCTGCACGCACATCCTGGCGTGGGAGGGCGACAACGACAACGACGCCAAGTGGTTCTGGTTCGAAGGCAACTTCCAGGGGTACGAGGAGAACAAGATTCAGCGTCTCGGCCTCGAAGCTGCACGCCCGCATCGCGTCACGCATCGCAAGTTGACGCGAAGCTAGTCGCAGTGGCAGACAGGTCAGCTGGTAAGTCGTTCACCTGCCAGGTCGAGGTCCGCTGGGCGGACCTCGATCTGCTCGGGCACGTGAACAACACCAAATACTTCGAGTACGCGATGGAAGCGCGGGTCAGGTTCTACCAAGAAGCTGTCTTCGCCGGGGAGCGCGGACGCCGCGCAGTCGTATTGCGGCGCGCCGACATGGACTACTTACGCCCCGTTCTCGTAGATGCCGGTCCGCTCGACATCGAAACGGTGGTCCTGCACATCGGCACGACGTCGTACTCACTGCGGCACACGATGCGCGACGCCACCGGCGAGGTGTGTGCGGTCGGATCTGCCGTGATGGTCGGCTGGGACACCGAAGACCAGACGTCGCGGCCACTCTCCGACGCCGAGCGGTCGGCGTTGGAGAAGTTCTCCAACCAGCCTTAGCGGGCCGGAAACAGTTGGGGCTCGCTGCAGGGTTGTGAGGTCACGGGCTGACGCCGTCGCAGCGCGGGTTCGCGCAGCTTTCCGGCCTTGGCGGTGCTCGCCCAGATCGAGGCTCGCGGGTTGGGGGAGGCGTCGACGTCGCGCTGGTTCGCCGAATCCGGCCGGGGCGTAACCGGCTCAGGTCCCACCAGTTGCGGTCGACGTCCTCGGCGACGGGTTCGGTGTCCGGGGTCAACGGCCGCGCCCGCATCACCGGCGACCTCGACGTGATCACCGCCGAAAACTGTTCGTCGCCTGTCGCCCGTGTCGAAACCCCGGTCTGCAGTCGACGGCACCCCGGATGACCGGTCGGCGGCGCAGCGCCGCGCATCGCGATATGCGCGCCAAGTGTTTCCGGCGCGTTTCGCGGACGCCGCGACTACGCTCGAAACGAGCGCTGGGTGAGGGACTGACCGAAAGTGGGCCGCGATGACAGCTTCGCCAGATTTGATCGACTCCGAGTGGGCGGCCAAGCTACCTGACGGAGTACGGTCCGAGATCGAATCCCTCGAAGGCGCATATTTCAGACACGTCGATGCGGGTGACGCGGACTGCGCGATCGTTGGTTCGTCGGCGAAAGTTTTTGCACGTCACCTCGATATGGCGATGGAACGCACTCCGGGACAAGCGATCTCCCGCGTGTACCGACCCGACGACGAATACGGGTTGGGCGCAGCGGTGCAAATCGTGAACGACGACATGCCGCTGCTCGTCGAGTCGATCACATCGATGCTCGGTCGCCACGGCGTCAGCCTCAGCGAAGTCATTCATCCGATCTTCGATGTCTGGCGTGACGATAAGAACCGCCTTGTTCGCGTGCTACCTCATGACGTCGACAACACAGAGGACGACGGTCGGCTCCGTGAATCATGGATGCACGTACAACTGCACCCCTCGACGGATCCGGCGCTGCTCGACAGGATCGCGGAAGTCGTGCCGGATGTGCTGGCAGATGTCCGCCAGGTTGTCGATGACACGGACGCGATGCGCGGTGTGCACCGTCAACTCGCCGAAAAATTGGACAGCGCCGCGGCGGCAGGTGAGTCGCACTACAGCGCCGACGACCTGACCGATTGTGCGAACCTCCTGCGGTGGTTGGCCGAAGGCCATTACACGGTGCTCGGGTACAGCCGCTACGAGCGGAACAAGTCCGACCGCTCCCACGCGCACGCGGTCGAAGGCACACAACTGGGTGTTCTGCGGGCGGGTGTGCTCGACCGAACCCACGTCGACATTCCGATTCCGCCGCCATCGGAAGATCGGCCACTCCTGGTTCTCACGCAAGGCTCGACACCGGCGACTGTGCATCGGTCCGTGTATCCGTACTTCGTCGGCGTCGCCGCGTTCGACGACAGCGGCGCAGTCGTCGGTGAGCACCTGTTCGTCGGTGTATTCACGGTGACAGCGCTCCACGAGAACGTCCTGGACATCCCCGTTATTGCGAGCCGGGTGCGGGCGGTCATCGACAGGGCCGGCTTCGACATCAATTCGTTCTCGGGCCAGGCCATGCTCGAAGTGATCCAGTCGTTCCCGCGGACCGAACTCTTCTCCTCCGACGCGGACACCCTGTTCAAGACGACCAGCTCGGTCCTCAATGTCGGTATGCGCCGACAGGTTCGGCTGTTTCTGCGCGAAGATGCGTACGGCCGATTCGTGTCCTGTCTCGTCTATCTACCGCGCGATCGGTACACGACTCGGGTTCGGCTTGCGATGCAGGACATTCTCGTCCGCGAACTCGGCGGAACATCGATCGAGTACTCGGCGCGAGTCACCGAATCCGATCTCGCGAACGTGCACTTCACGGTTCGTCGTACCGACGTGACGGCGGGCGCGAGCACCGACATGTCCGAGGAAAAGCGGGTTCGAATCCAAGACATGCTCGCGCAAGCCAGCAGGACCTGGGACGACTACCTGAGCGACGAAGTGTCCCAATCCACGAGTGTCCTGCCCGCGCTCGCTCAGCAATACGCGGACGCATTCCCCGAGGCATACAAGCAGGATTTCGGACCACGCCGCGCGCTGGCGGATATCGAAAGACTCGAAGGGCTGCAAGAGGGTGCGATCGATCTGCACCTCTACCGGGACGACGACGCCGAAAAGGGGCATTGGCAGTTCTCGCTCTACATCGGGGGCACGGGGGTGTCACTCAGCCAGGTGCTGCCGGTATTGCAGAGTCTGGGCGTCGAGGTGCTCGACGAGCGCCCGTACCGGATCAGTCTTGCCGACTCCGAGCAGTGGATCTATGACTTCGGCATCGTCGCGCCGCCCGAACTCCTGCGCGGAGCGTTGGACCAGGAAATGGACGATGCGCTCAACGCCTCGAACGGAGCGATGACCGCACGGGTGACTGAACTGCAGGAACGGTTCAGCGACGCCTTCGAAGCCGTCTGGTACGGGCTCGCGGAAGCCGACAGCTTCAACGAACTCGTGCTGCGCTCGGGCCTGCAATGGCGCGAGGCCGCGGTACTCAGGGCGTATGCAAAGTACTTGCGGCAAGCAGGTTTTCCCTACAGTCATGCCAATATCGCACGAGTCCTGCTGACCAATCCGGGAACGGCTGTCCTGTTCGTGCAGCTGTTCGTCGCACTGTTCGATCCGGATAACGCGACACCCGACCGGGCACAGGAACTCGAGGACGAGCTGCGCGCCAAGATCGACGCGGTGGTCAGCCTCGACGCCGACCGGATTCTCCGCGCGATTCTCGGATTGATCAGGGCAACTCTGCGCACGAACTATTTCGTCGTCGACAGCGCGGGCACTCAGCGGCCATACCTGTCGTTCAAGGTCGAACCGCGCGAGATCGTCGAACTACCCAAGCCCAAGCCGCGATTCGAAGTCTTTGTGTACTCACCGCGGGTCGAGGGCGTGCACCTACGCTTCGGCCGTGTCGCGCGTGGCGGGTTGCGCTGGTCGGACCGGCAAGAAGACTTCCGCACCGAGATCCTCGGCCTGGTGAAAGCGCAGGCGGTGAAGAACGCCGTCATCGTGCCGGTCGGCGCCAAGGGCGGCTTCGTGGTCAAGAACCCACCGCGTCCGACGGACGACGACGCGGCCGATCGGCAGGCGTTCCGCGACGAAGGCATCGCTTGCTACAAGTTGTTCATTTCCGGTCTGCTGGACGTGACCGACAACGTGGATCGGGTGACCGGGAAGGTCCTGCCGCCGGCGCGCGTGGTGCGTCGCGATGACGACGACACCTACCTCGTTGTCGCGGCGGACAAGGGGACCGCGACCTTCTCCGACATCGCGAACGGCGTTGCCAAGGAGTACGGATTCTGGCTCGGCGACGCATTTGCGTCGGGCGGGTCGGCCGGTTACGACCACAAGGCGATGGGAATCACGGCGAAGGGCGCGTGGGAGAGCGTCAAGCGACACTTCAGTGAGATCGACGTGGACACGCAAGCTCAGGAGTTCACGGTCGTCGGTGTCGGTGACATGAGCGGAGACGTGTTCGGCAACGGCATGTTGCTGAGCCCGCACATCCGGCTCGTGGCGGCGTTCGACCATCGGCACATCTTCCTGGACCCGAATCCCGTTGCGGCGACGTCGTTTACCGAACGGGAACGGATGTTCGCGTTACCCCGATCGTCGTGGGCAGACTACGACGAAACGCTGATCAGCGAGGGTGGCGGGATCTACGACAAGACGGTCAAGTCGGTGCCGATCAGTCCGCAGGTGCGCATTGCACTCGGGCTCGGCGACGACGTGACGTCGATGTCGCCGCCCGAGTTGGTCAAGGCGATTTTGCTTGCACCCGTGGACCTGCTGTGGAACGGCGGCATCGGCACCTACATCAAGGCGAGCACCGAAGCCAATGCGGACGTGGGCGACAAAGCGAACGACCCAGTTCGTGTGAACGGCAGCGACCTTCGTGTGAAGGTGATCGGCGAAGGCGGCAACCTGGGTGCGACAGCGCTCGGTCGCATCGAGTTCTGCCACAACGGCGGCAAGATGAACACCGACGCGTTGGACAACTCGGCCGGAGTCGACTGTTCCGACCACGAGGTCAACATCAAGATCATGCTCGACCGGTTGGTCAGTAGCGGCGATCTCGAGGAACCGGATCGCAATCCGCTGCTTGCTTCGATGACCGACGAAGTGGCTCGATTGGTACTGGACGACAACATCTCCCAGAACTTCCTCATGGGAATTTCGCGTGCCGAATCGGTCGCGATGCTCAGTGTGCACAGTCGCGTAATCGCTGATCTGGAACGCACCCGTGCACTCGACCGCGAACTGGAAGCGTTGCCGTCCGAGGCCGAGATCATCCGCCGCAAGCAGGAGGGCGGGGGACTGACGTCACCCGAGCTGTCCAACCTCATGGCGCACGTGAAGCTTGCGATGAAAGACGATCTGCTGAAGTCGGATGTTCCCGACATGGAAGTTTTTTCGCGCAGGCTGCCGTCGTACTTCCCGATTCCGCTCCAGGAGCGGTTCGGAAAAGCGATCAAGCTCCATCCTCTGCGACGCGAGATCGTCACCACGATGATCGCGAACGAGACTGTCGACTTCGGCGGAATCACGTACGCGTACAGGCTTTTCGAGGAGGCAGGAGCGCGGAGTACCGACTCCGTGCGCGCGTACGCCGCAGCGGTCGAGATCTTCGATCTGCGCAGTCTGTGGAAGCGAATCCGGAGCGCGGACATGTCCGTTCGGTTGGCCGACGAACTCGAACTGGAGTCGAAGCGGACCCTCGACCGGGCATCGCGGTGGTTGCTGATGAACCGCCCGCAGCCGATCGCGGTCGGCGCCGAGATCAACCGGTTCAGCAGGGCAATTCGGGAGCTGGGTCCCAAGGTTCCCGGGTGGCTGCAAGGTCACCGGGCCACCAGCCTCGAGGAGCGCGCCCGCGCGATCGCGGAGCGTGGGGTGCCGGCGGATCTGGCCCAGGAGGTCCTGGTGCTACTCGATCTCTTCCCGCTCATGGATATCTTCGACATTTCCGATATCACCGATAGGGACGGCGACGAGGTCGGCGAGTTGTACTACGCCCTCGACGCGTATCTCGGAGTGGACTGGTTGCTCACCGCGGTAAGCGGTTTGGCCCGCGGCGATCGTTGGCATGCACTCGCGCGGCTCGCCTTGCGTGACGACCTGTACAGCTCGCTGCGATCACTCACGCTCGACGTGCTGGTCGGCGGTGAAGCGGACGAGTCGCCGCAGGAAAAGATCGAATATTGGGAGTCGACGAACCAGTCCAGGCTCGGTCGTGCCCGAGCGTCGCTTGCGGAGATATTCGAGGCCGGGACTCATGATCTTGCGACTCTGTCTGTGGCGGCCCGGCAGGTGCGCAGTATGGTCAGCGGCGTCGGCTCACAATCGGAGGCAAATCGTTGACACAAGCACCCGACCCGCTGAAGGGTTTCCATACCAAGGTCGAGGTGCGGTGGTCCGATATGGACGCGTTCCAACACATCAACCATGCACGCATGGTGACGCTGCTGGAGGAAGCGCGGATCCCGTGGCTGTTCTACGACGATCGGCCGACGAAAACACTGCGCGACGGGGCGGTGATCGTCGACCTCCATGTGAGTTACCGGGGACAGCTACACCACGAAGACACGCCGCTGGACATTGTCATGTGGGTGGAAAAGCTTCGGGCAGTGGACTTTACGGTCGGCTACGAAGTTCGGCCGGGCGGTGCGCCGCAAGACACGAAGCCAGCGGTGACGGCGTCGACGCAGATCGCCGCGTTCGATATCGAGGCGCAGCGTTTGCGACGATTCACGCCTGAGGAGAAGGCGTATCTCGACAGCTGGCGCCGGGTCTGAGGAGGCGTGAACGACAGGTCGCTCGACATACCCGATCCGATCGAACGCGCGAACCTCGTCGCGTTCGTCGACCGCGCGCTGCGGCTCAACGAGGCAGCGGTAATCCGTCTGAAGGCGCGGCCTGACGGTCTCGTCGCAGCTTGGGCTGCAACGGGATTCGATGTGCTGGCCGTTCGTGTCATCGACGCGACGCTACGACCCTCGGACACGACCGTCGCTGCAGATGTGGTGCTGGCAAGCTTGCGGAGCGGTCCGCCGATCGACCTCGGTTACTCGATGGATTCGTCCTGGCGAACGGCCTTGCCGCCCGATTCGGGTTTCGTGCACCTGGAGGATGTCCCGGCAAGCGTGTTGCTGGACCTCGCCCAGCGCGGCGCAGAGCTGGCAAAAGACCACGGGAGTGCGCACGGTCCGCCGTCGTCGTTGCTCGACCAGGAGGTTCTGGAGGTGCATGGGCCCGGCGAACAGTTCGGCGTCCCTATGCGCGTCGTATTTGCGCTCACCGCAATGGGTTTCGTGCCGGACAACCCGGGGGAGAAGGTCCGCGTCCGGGCGACCAAAGCATGGGTGCGCCTGGACGCCCGGTACGGCTCGGTGACCAGGCACCGGACAGGCGGGCTGAAGTTGAGCGTCTAAACGAGCCAGGCAGCGGCATTCGCGGCCAGCTGGCGGCCCTCGATCGGTTGCGTCGCCAAGAGCACCTCGCCAGGCGGCAGCGGGATCGCGGCATTTGTTGTATTGAGCGCGCAAATCAGGCCACCGGTGCGCCGGAACACCAGGCAACCCTTGGGACTGCCGTACCAGTCGATGTCGTTGCCCGAGAATTCGGGACGGATCGCGCGCAGTTCGAGCGCCTTCCGGAACAGTGAGAACGTGGAGTTGTAGTCCTCGATTTGCGCTTCCACAGTCAACGATTTCCACGCAGGCGGAATGGGCAGCCAGGGCTGCCCTGTCGTGAAGGCGAACGGTGGCTGGCGGCCTTCCCATGGCAGCGGGACGCGGCAACCGTCGCGGCCACGCTCGGTGCGACCGGAGCGTTCCCAGACCGGGTCCTGCAATGCCGAGTCGGGTAGGTCGTCGACGTTCGGCAAGCCTAGTTCGGAGCCGTTGTAGATGAACGTGACACCGGGCAACGAGAGCTCGACCAGTGCCATGGCGCGGGCACGGTCGACGCCGACCGTGCCGCCGCCGTAACGCGTAACCTCGCGCGCCACATCGTGGTTGGAGAGTGTCCACGTCGGAGTGCCGCCGACCGTCGCTACCGCGGACATCGAGTTCTCGACGGCCTCACGGACGGCTTCGGCTGCGAACTCCACTTCGGCGAGCCGGAAATTGAATGCAAGGTGGAGTTCGTCGGGGCGGACGTACTCGCCGAACCGCTCGTTGTCGTCGACCCACACTTCGCCGACGGCGACCGCGTCCGGATACTCCTCCAGAACCTTCCGGATCCTGCGGTGGATCTCGTGGACCCCAGCGTTGTTGAACCGCAGGTCGTCGTCGTTGTTCGCCAAAAGCCTGTTATTGGCGAGTGACATGTCGGGTAGCTCCGCAGGTTTCGCCATACCGTGTGCCACGTCGATCCGGAATCCGTCGACGCCTCGGTCGAGCCAGAACCGCAGTGTCGCGGCGAGGTCGTCGAAGACCTCGGGGTTGTCCCAGTTCAGGTCGGGCTGCTCGGTCGCGAAGATGTGGAGGTACCACTGGCCGGGGGTGCCGTCGGGTTCGGTGATCCGGGTCCACGCCGGTCCGCCGAAGATGCTGGGCCAGTTGTTGGGCGGCTCGGCGCCGTCTGCACCCCGACCCTCCCGAAAGATGTACCGGCCACGCGCTGGGCTGCCCGGCGCTGCCGTGAGGGCTTCTTGAAACCATACGTGCTGGTCGCTCGTATGATTCGGGACGACATCCATGATCACGCGCATCCGGCGCGCGTGTGCTTCGGTGACCAGTCCGTCCAAGGCTTCCACCCCGCCGAACATCGGGTCGATATCACGCGGATCGGAGACGTCGTACCCGCCGTCGGCCATGGGTGACCGCATGACCGGGCAGAGCCAGATCGCGTCGACGCCGAGCAGCTCGAGGTAACCCAGTTTCTCCCGAATGCCCTCGAGGTCGCCGATCCCGTCGCCGTTGGAGTCGGCGAACGAACGCGGATAGACCTGGTAGAACACCGACTTCTGCCACCAGTGAGCAGAAGCCTTGACGGCGGCCGGTGCGTTCTCTACTTCGTCCACAAGCGCACATCGTGCCAAACGAATGTGATGCCCGCGACATTCGGGGGAGTCGGCTCAGATCGCGGAGTTCAACATCGCGTGCGCCGCCATGTCGATGTACTCCGTGAAAGCCTTGCGATGTTCGTCGTCGAGCGTCTGCGAATCGATCGATGCTATAGCCACATACATGCAGCGCAGCCACGCATCGCGCTCGAATGGGCCGATCGTGAACGGCATGTGGCGCATCCGTAACCGGGGGTGGCCGCGCTCGTCGGAGTACGTCCTGGGACCGCCCCAGTATTGCTCGAGGAACATTCGGAAGCGCCGCTCAGCGGGCCCGAGATCTTCCTCGGGATACAGCGGTCGGAGGATCTCGTCGGCCGCGACTTCGCGGTAGAAGCGCGCAACGATGCGGCGAAATGTTTCTGCACCCCCGACGGCGTCGTAGAACGTTTCTGCGCTTGTCATCTGCGTGCTCCACCTCCCGTCGCCTCGTATCCATTGTGCCTGGCGCTGCGGCACCGGCCGAACAGCAGTCCTTCGTAACAGTTTGTTCACTCCGATGTACTGCGACTTTGTAGCAAATCGGCGTGCATATCTCGACCATCCGTGATGCACTGGTGGCACTCTCCATCAGCCCACCTTGCTGCGCATTCGGAGGCCGTATGAAGCACCGACATGATGCCCGAGCGCATCGACAACTCGTGCCCACCGACGTGCCCAGTGCGGCGTCGGGGGCCCCTGTTCTCCACGTTCTCTCCGAAAGTCCGCATGCAGTCGAGCCGCCTGGCCTGAACGACGATGCGGTCCCTGCCTGGGTCAAGCGCCGGGTGCTGCTTCTGAATGCCACCTACGAGCCGCTGACCGCATTGCCTGTTCGTCGCGCAGTCGTTCTGCTCGTCTGCGACAAGGCTCTTCCTGTTCACGAAGATCCGGGTGGTCCGGTGATTCATTCTGCAGATCGCTCGGTCGCGGTGCCGTCCGTGATCCGGCTTCGAAACTACGTCCGGGTTCCGTACCGTGCGCGGATTCCGATGACGCGGGCCGCACTGATGCATCGGGACCGATTTCGCTGCGCCTATTGCGGCGGCAAGGCCGAAACGATCGACCACGTGGTGCCACGCAGCCGCGGTGGTGAGCACACGTGGGAGAACTGCGTCGCAAGCTGCGCGCCGTGCAATCACCGCAAGGCAGACAAGCTGCTGACCGAGTTGGGTTGGACGCTGCGCGCAGCGCTCGTGCCGCCGAAGGGACCGCATTGGCGGTTGCTCGCGACCACGAAAGAGCTGGATCCGACCTGGTTGCGGTATCTCGGTGAGGGCGCGGCGTAGGCGTAGCAGATGAAATAGGGGCGTTGAGTGTCCCGATCTTGGTCGCCTCGACTACCTTTGGCATGTGAGCATTCTCGAAACATCGCTGATCTACGTTGGCATCCCGGCCGTGGTGACCGCCATCATCGCGTCGGCCTGCTTCTTGCTGAGCAGGCCGATCGCGGGGACACACCCGGCTCACTTCTCCCTCGGTGATCGCTGGACTCGCGAGCCTGTCTTGTGGAGCGCCACCGACGAAGTAACTACGCATGGCCACCACGGGCATTCCGCTGGCATGGCCGAGGATCTGATCGGAGGTTCGGCACATGGCAAGTGGTAGCAATCGGTACCCGGCAGTCATCGAGTCGCAGTTGCCGTTTGGTTCGGTACTGACGTCCAGCGGTCGCGTATCGGCCGTGCACGAGGCGGGTAAGGAATTTGCCGAACCGCCCTTCACGGAACGGGAACTGATTCGGCTGGACGACGCGCTCACCGCGGCCACTCGCAGCACCAAGATCCGCTTCAACATCTACGTCGGCGATCTCGGTAGCGACACCGGTACCGGGGCGGACGAACTGTTTCCGGGAACTCCGGAGGCTGCGCGTTCGATATTGATCGCCGTGTCGCCCAACGACAAGGCAGTCGAGGTCCGGACCGGGAGGGATGTTGCCGACCGCGCGAACACCCGGGTTGCGCAACTCGGTGTCACCGCAGCGATCTCGGCGTTCCGTGACGGCGATCTGATCGACGGACTGGTCTCGGCCGTCCGCGTCATGAGCGCCGCAATCACTTCTCCGTAGTCGTGTCCCGGGGTGGTCACCCAGCCGGCGACCACCCCGGCCCACGGAAGAGGTAACCGAACCGTTCGCGCCAGGACTGTGCGGTCCGCACGTCGTGCCACATCGCGTGATATTCGCCGAACGCAACCGTCACCGGATTGTGCGTTCGAATGTTCTTCGTGAGGCCGTAGCGCACTCGTTCGCCCTCGGGCTCGAACGATCCGAATAGCCGATCCCAGATGATCAAGATCCCGCCGTAGTTGCGGTCGAGGTATTCGGCATTGGAACCGTGGTGGACCCGGTGGTGCGATGGTGTGTTGAACACGAATTCGATTGGCCGCGGCAGCTTGCCGACCCGTTCGGTGTGCAGGAAGAACTGGTACAGCAGGCTGATCGATTGCTGCAATAGGATCATCCACGGCGAGAATCCGAGTAGTGCGAGCGGTAGCCAGAACGGCAGTGCGGTCCAGGGTGTCCACGTTTGCCGCAGAGCCGTCGTGAGGTTGTAGAACTGGCTCGAATGGTGGACGACGTGCGATCCCCACAGCACGCGGACCTCGTGGTGCAGCCGGTGGAACCAGTAATAGGCGAGGTCCTCGGCGAAGAACAACGCCACCCATACCAGGGGGTTGGTCGATGAGAGGTGAACCGGCGCAATCGAATACAGCGCTGCATAGGCGGCGAGGACGGCAAGTTTCCAGCCGATGTTGATGAAGACGTTGCCGAGACCCATCGACAGGCTGGTTGCCGAATCGCGGAGCTCGTAGCCCTTCTCGTCGTCGTCGGGCAGAAACTTGAACGAGGCCGCTTCGAGGACGAGGCACAGGATGAACACCGGTATGGCATGCAGAATCAGGTCGAACATGAGCGGTCCTTCAGTCGTTCAGCGCGTCGACGACGCGGCCCAGTAGTTGTTGCGCGAGGTCGCGTGCTGCGACCGAGTCGCGATCGGCGATCCGCGCAGCGAGTTCCAGGTGCGCTTCGCGGTCTGCGAGTTCGGCGGGATAGCCGATCAGATGGTGCCCGCCGATCGCGGCGATGCACTCGATGATCGTGTTGAGGCCGAGGCGGTAGGCGAGGTTGCCGGAACCGTCGATGATCGCGGTCCACAGGACGCCGTCGGCGAGGAGAAGTTCGGCGAACGGAGCGTCTGCGCCGCGCCGCTGTGCGGCGATTGCCGAGACGCGTGCCAGCTGTTCGTCGGTCGCGCGCAGCGCGCACAGTCGTGCCGCGTCGGTGCCTACCGAGCAGCGCATTTCCGCGATATCGCGGAGTAGCCGACGTGGGGGCACGGCCCCGGTCCTGGTCAGTTCGACGAGTAAGTCGAGACCGGCGTTTTCCCGCCAGTCGAGAACCCGCGTCTTACCGCCTTGCGCGATCCGGATCAGCCCGGACTGCTGGACCCGCTTCAGCGCCTCGCGCACGGCATGCCGGTTGACCTCGAAAGACTCGGCGAGATCGCGCTCGGCCGGCAGCGGATCGTCCGGTGCTAGGCGGCCGGACAGGATCTCGTCGACGAGCTGCGCAAAGACGGCGTCGGAGATCGCCGCTCTGGGGATCGGTGAGATCGACATGCGGTAAGAATCGCCGAACAGAGGTCAACTTGTCAACTGGTTGGACCAGTTGGCTTCGTGGGGTGCGGTTGGAGAGCCCCTGGACTCTCCAACCGCACACGAGGGTCAGCCTCGGTCGAACTCCTGCGCCCGCAACGACCGCACGATCCCGGCTCGGCCTTCGATGACCAGTCGGCGCAATGCCGGGGGATGGTCACCGGCAAGGAATCGGTCCGCTGCCTCGACCGCGTCGCTGCTGATGTCCCAGCTCGGATACAGGCCGACAACCACCGTCTGCGCGACCTCGCTCGACCGGCGTTGCCAGACGTCCGGGATGTCGGTGAAGTAGCGGTCGCGATACTGCGCGATCAACTCGCTCTGGCCGAACGGTGCGAACCCGCCGATGATCGAACGCGCCGTGATGTTCGGAATCGAGTCGTCTCCGATCACCTTCTCCCAGACAGCGGCCTTCACCGCGGCCTGCGGCCGGGCTGCTGACGCCTGAGCGCCCTGCCGACGGCCTGCTGCTGTCGGATCCCTCTCGACCTCGGCGTCGATGACCGGAGCCTCGGCACCGTCGGAGTCGATCTCGCCCGCAGCGGCCAAGGCGTAGAGCACCTTCCAGCGCAGGTCTGCATCGATCGTGAGGCCGGGCAGACCAACGGTCGCAGGATCGGCGTCGAGGAGTTCCTGCAGTACCTCTGTGTGCCAGTCCGACAACAGGGACGACGTCAGTGAATTGACGAACGCCAGTTGATGGTCGGAACCGGCCTCTGCCTCGCGCGCCAACTCCAAAAGGCGGTTGGCGAAGTTCGGCCAGCCTTCGGCCTGCGCCCACTCCGGGTCCGCGTAGCTGCCCAGCGCCGTCTGCGCCTGTAAGAGCAATCGCTGGACAACTCCGACCTCGGACTCCGCGCCGATCCCGCGCTGGACCAACTCGATGAAGTCGCGTGCCTTGAACTCCGCCTGCCGTGTCATCTCCCAGGCCGCGGACCACGCCAGGGTGCGGGGGAGCGAATCGGCAATGTCGCCGATGCGTGCGATGAGAGTCGACAGGGAGTCGGCATCCAGCCGAACCGAGCAGTAGGTGAGGTCGTCGTCGTTGACCAGCACGAGCTTGCCCCGATGCGTACCGACCAACTCGGCGACGTCGGTACTCTCTTCGGCTTGGACGTCGAGTTCGACTCGCTTGGTGCGCACCAACTTTCCGGACTCGTCGTCGTCGTAGACGCCGACCGCGATCCGGTGTACGCGCCGTTCCCCGGCACCGGGTTCGGCCCCGCTCTGCAGAACCGCGAACGACGTGAAGTTTCCTGCATCGTCGAGCGTGAACTCAGGTCGCAAGATGTTGAGGCCGGTGGTCTTCAGCCACTGCGAGCCCCAGTCCGAAAGCACACGGCCCGAGGACTTTTCGAGCGCGGACAGGAGGTCGTCGAACGTCGCGTTTCCGTAGGCGTGATCGGTGAAGTACGAGCGCAGACCGGCGAGGAACGGCTCGAGACCGACATACGCGACGAGCTGTTTGAGGACGCTGGCGCCCTTCGCGTACGTGATGCCGTCGAAGTTCACCTCGACCGCGGCGAGGTCCGGAATGTCCGCGGCGATCGGGTGCGTCGACGGCAGTTGATCCTGCCGGTAGGCCCAGGACTTCTCGACGTTCGCAAACGTCGTCCACGCGCTCACGTACTCCGTGGCCTCGGCCTGGCACAGCACGGACGCGAAGGTGGCGAAGGACTCGTTGAGCCACAGATCGTCCCACCACTTCATGGTCACGAGGTCGCCGAACCACATGTGCGCCATCTCGTGCAGGACGGTCTCGGCTCGCCGCTCATAGGAGTAGCGCGTGACCTTGGAGCGGAACACGTAGTCCTCGAGGAAGGTCACCGCGCCCGCGTTTTCCATTGCACCGGCGTTGAATTCGGGTACGAACAGCTGGTCGTACTTGCCGAAGGCGTACGGCGTCCCGAAGTTGCGGTGGTAGAAGCCGAAACCTTGCTTGGTTTCGTTGAAGAGCCGCTCAGCGTCCATGTGGTCGGCCAGTGAAGCGCGGCAGAAGATCCGCAGCGGGATTGTCCCGTGCTCGTCGGCATAGTGATCGGACCAGTGTGCGTACGGCCCAGCGATCAGGGCAACCAGGTACGTGCTCATCTTGGGCGTCGTGGCGAATTGATGGACGTCGGCCTGCTCGCCTTCGTTACCGAGCGTGTGGGCGTTCGAGATGACTTTCCACTCGTGCGGAGCGGTCACTGCGATGTCGAATGTCGCCTTGAGATCGGGCTGGTCGAAGCACGCGAACATGCGCTTCGCGTCCGCCGTTTCGAACTGCGAATACAGGTAGACGGAATCGTCGGTCGGGTCGACGAATCGATGCAGGCCTTCGCCGGTGTGCGAGTAGTCGCAATCGGCCTCGACGACCAACTCGTTCGTAGCCGCGAGATTGTCGAGAGTGATCCCGGTGGCTTCGTCGTACCCGCTCAGATCGATCGCTGCGCCGTTCAGGGTTGCGGAACGGACATTGCCGGCAATGAGGTCGACGAAGGTGCTCTCGCCGGCCGTGGCGTCGAAAGTGATTGTGCTGCGCGAAAAGAAGGTCTTCTCGCTGGGCCTGCCGACATCGTCGGTGAGGTCCAGGTCGATCCGGTAGTTGTGGACCGTCAACAGGCTCGAGCGTGTCGCCGCCTGTTCACGAGTCAGGTTCGGTGGTGCCAAGAGTGCCTCCTACGTCGGCATATGCCCGCGCCTGGGCGGGCGGGTAGAACGGCTGTCGGATGAGTCTGACGAACAGTCTGTCAGGCGTATACGTCATCGAGATCGACGGTCGGATCACCGAGGCGATCCGGGTCGACCGCACGATCGGATTCGATCAATGCGCGAACCGCGTCGCCGACGTCCCAGATGTTCACGTTCATCGCGGCCAGCACCTGATCGTCGGCACCGAGCCAGAACGCGACGAATTCGCGCTTGCTCGTGTCGCCCCGCGTGACAACGCGCGCATACTTCGGCGCGTAGCCGACGTACTCCATACCGAGGTCGTACTGGTCGGTGTAGAAGTACGGCAGCTTCGAGTACGGCTCGGACTTTCCGAGCATGGTCGCCGCGGCGGTCGCCGGTTGGTTGAGCGCGTTCGCCCAGTGCTCCACTCGAACTCGCGTCCCGAGTGCCGGATGCTCTTGCGCTGCGATGTCGCCGACCGCGACGATGTCGGGATCGCTCGTGGTCAACGACTCGTCGACCACGATGCCACCGTCGACATCCAGCCCAGCGGCTTGCGCGATTTCGATGTTCGGCTGCGCCCCGACGGCAACGAGAACAGCACTCGCCTCGACGAGCGTTCCATCGCCGAGTCGGACGCCGGTCGCCTTTCCGTCGGCGGTCGTGATTTCTTCGACCGACGCGCCGAGGCGGAGGTCGACGTCGTGCGCGCGATGCAACTCGGCGAACACCTCGCCCATTTCTCTGCCTAGGGCGGCGAGCAGCGGTAACTCGGCGGTCTCGACGACCGTGACGGAGACGCCCTTCTCCCGCGCGGTCGCCGTGACCTCGAGTCCGATCCAGCCGGCGCCGACGACGACCAGTCGGTCGTTGCCCGTCAGGACATCGAGCAAACTGTCGGATTCATCGATGGTCCGCAAGTAGTGCACGCCCGTGGCATCGGATCCGGGAATCGGCGGCCGACGTGATCGCGAACCCGTGGCGAGGGCGAGTTTGTCGTAGGCGATCGTCGAGCCGTCGGGCAGAGCCACGGTCTTCGCGCTCCGGTCGATGGCCGTTACGGCTGTTCCGAGGCGGACGTCGATATGGTGGTCTCGATACCACTGAGCCGGAAGAACCGTGAATTCTTCGAGTGATTTCTGCCCTGCGAGATGCGCTTTCGAGAGCGGCGGGCGCTCGTAGGGTAGATGCTCTTCGGCACCGATCAGGACGACCGTGCCGGGGAAGTCTCGCGCTCGCAACGCTTCTGCGAGCTTGGCGCCCGCAAGACCGGCGCCGACTATGACGAATGTTGGCTGGGCTGACATTTCGGGTACTCCTCGAGTGGGCGAGGCGAATGTGTCCTTCCACCATCGACACTACTGCGCCGACCCGACATCGCGGGAAGCATTTCCAGCCGCCCCGCGTTGGAGTGGAGGGTGGGTAGTTTCGCCGCCTAACGAATACATGACTAGATGACATCGCCGATCGAATTGGGAGTTACACGTGAGCACCGAAGTGCTGCAGGATTCCGGAACCGATACCGCCGACTTCTGGTTCGACCCGCTCTGCCCGTGGTGTTGGATCACGTCCCGCTGGATTCTCGAGGTCGAGAAGGTGCGCGACATCAAGGCGAACTTCCACGTGATGAGCCTTGCCGTGCTGAACGAGGGTCGCGATCTGCCCGAGGCCTACCGCGAGGGATTGAAGCAAGCGTGGGGACCCGTCCGCGTGGCCATTGCGGCTGCCGAGGAGCACGGCGACGACATCCTGCTGCCGCTCTACACGGCGATGGGCACGCGAATCCACAACGAGAACAACAAGAATTTCGCCGAGGTGATCGAGCAGTCCCTCGCAGAGCTCGGATTGCCTGCCGAACTTGCTGCAGCCGCCGATACCGACAAGAACGATGCGGCGTTGCGCAAGAGCCACCACGAGGGCATGGATGCGGTCGGCGACGATGTCGGAACTCCAACGATTCACATCAACGGTGTCGCCTTCTTCGGTCCCGTGCTGTCGCGGATTCCGCGTGGTGAGGATGCCGGCCGCGTGTGGGACGGTGCGGTGGCGCTCGCGTCGTATCCGCATTTCTTCGAGCTCAAGCGGACCCGGCACGAGGAGCCGCAATTCGACTGACGCCAGGGGTTCGGGCTGGAGCGACGAACGTGTCGGACCGGCCTGACAGAATCGCTCCTATGCGCGACTGCTTCTCCACGGACCCGACCGATGCCTGAGGGCCCGACACTGCACAGGCTGGCTCGCGTACATCAGCGCAATTTCGCGGGTGCACCCGTGCGCGTGTCCAGCCCGCAGGGCAAGTTCGCGTCAGGCGCAGCACTCGTCGACGGGCACGTGCTGACCAAAGCCCAGGCGTGGGGCAAACATCTTCTGCACTACTACGATTCGGGCCTCGTCGTACATGTCCATTTGGGGCTGTACGGCGCCTTCAGCGAGTCATCGGTTCCGATGGGACCACCGGTCGGGCAGGTGCGGATGCGCATGGTCGGCGACGCGTTCGGGACCGACCTGCGCGGTCCGACTGCCTGCGAGGTCGTCAGCAAGCAAGAACTGGCCGCAATCGCAGACCGATTGGGCCCTGATCCGTTGCGCCGAAACGCCGATCCTGAGCGTGCCTTTGCTCGGTTGCACAAGTCTCGCAAGTCGATCGGTGCGCTGTTGATGGATCAGTCCGTCATCGCCGGCGTCGGCAACGTGTATCGCGCGGAACTGCTTTTCCGGCACCAGGTTTCACCGGCCCGGCCCGGCACCGAGATCTCGCGCGAATTGTGGGACGAGATGTGGGTGGACCTCGTAGCAATGATGAAGGTCGCACTTCGCCGCGGCAAGATGTTCACGGTCGCCAAAGAACACGATCATGGCGAAGGCTCCTACGCCAAGGACCGCCCGCGGACCTACGTCTATCGCCGGGCCGGTTCGCTGTGCAGGGTGTGCTCGACACCGGTCGCGCACTCGGTTCTGGAGGGCCGCAACCTCTTCTGGTGCCCGGGCTGCCAGCAGGACTAACTGCTGCCGCCCCCGCCGCAGCTACTTCCCCCGCCGCCGCAGCTACTGCCGCCGCCACTGTCGCCGCCGTGGTGGTGACCGCCGCTTCCGCCGTCGACGAAACCGCCCCACGAAGAGCCGCCGCCGTCGCTGCTGCCGAACGAGCGTGGCCGTCGTCTGTTTGCTCCCCGGCCACCGCGGGCGGCAAGGCTGACGATGACGACGAGCACCCCGAGCACGATCAACACTATGAAGACGAATTCCATAGCTCCCCCCTCCGTTTCGTCCAGGATACTGACAACAAGTTTCCCCCTCATTGGCGAAGAACGCGGCTTGCGTGGATGCTCGAACCTATGGACCGCACCGCAATAGTCTGGTTCCGCCGCGATCTTCGAGTGGGTGATCTGCCGACGTTGTCGAGCGCCGCGGACGCTGCGTCGGACTCGATGGCGTTGTTCGTTCTCGATGATCGGCTGCTCGGACCAGCGGGTTCGCCGCGCCGGGTCTTCCTCTTCAGATGCCTGCGCGAACTCGATGCCCAACTCGACGGCCGTCTGCTGGTGCTGCACGGTGATCCGGTCGAGGTCGTTCCGCGGCTCGCAGAGCAGATCGGGGCCGGATCGGTCCACGTCAGTGCCGACTTCGGTCCGTACGGAACAAAGCGGGACGAGCGGGTCGCAGAAGCCCTCGGCGACGTCGAATTGATTGCGACCGGATCGCCGTACGCCGTCGCCCCCGGCCGGCTGACCAAAGGTGACGGGACGCCGTACAAGGTGTTCACACCGTTTCGGCGAGCCTGGTACGACCATGGCTGGCGGTTACCGGCGAAGACCGACGCGGGAACTGTGAGCTGGCTCGATCCCGCCGACATCGACGGCCGGATCGAGATCCCCGACGACGATTCGCTGGACGGCATCGAACTGCCGCCGGCGGGAGAAGCCGCTGCGCTCGAACGGTGGGACGACTTTCGGGAAAATGCCCTCACCGGCTACAACGACGAGCGCGATCGCGCCGACCTCGACAACACGAGTCGCATGTCGGTGTATCTGAAGTTCGGCTGTGTCCACCCACGGACAATGTTGCGTGACCTGCGCGGCGACGGAGCGGGCAGGACGACGTATCGCAGTGAACTGGCCTGGCGCGATTTCTACGCGGACGTGTTGTTCCATCGCCCCGAGACCGCCCGCGAGAACTACAACGAACGATTCGACGCCATCGAGTACAACTCCGGAGCCGACGCGGACAAAGCGTTCCAGGCGTGGTGCGACGGTCGTACGGGCTTTCCGATCGTCGACGCCGGGATGCGGCAGCTGCGGGCGGAGGGATGGATGCACAACCGCGTCCGGATGATCACGGCCTCGTTTCTGACGAAGGATCTGCACCTGCCGTGGTGGTGGGGCGCAAGGCATTTCATGACACTGCTCGCAGACGGGGACATCGCGTCCAATCAGCACGGCTGGCAGTGGACCGCAGGCTGCGGTACCGACGCGGCGCCGTACTTCCGCGTCTTCAACCCCACGACGCAGGGAGAGAAGTTCGACCCCAAGGGTGAATACGTGCGGCGCTGGGTGCCCGAGTTGCGCGATGTGGCGGGTGCGAAGGTCCACAAGCTGGACGGCGACCGCCCGGCGGGTTACCCCGCTCCGATCGTCGACCATCAGGTCGAGCGCAAGGTTGCGTTGTCTCGCTACGACGACATCAAGCGAGCTGAAGGCTGACCGGTACGAGCTCCTCGACCGCGGCGGCGAGTGACTCGAGCAAGCGTGTGCCGCTGGGCTGGGAACCACCCCAGCCCGGACCGGCGACGTAGACACGCGCATGCGCGTCCCGGGTCGCCATGAGGGCTGCCCTGTCGATCGTTGCGCGGCTGCTTGCCCACAACAGCACGGTCGCCGGCGAACCTGTGCGCGCTATCGCATCGGCCAACGCGACCTGCGGAACCGAACCCAGAACGCGAGCACCGACGTCCCGCTCGGCCAGGGCAGCGCGCAGAACTTCGAGTGGCATGGTGTGCAACTCGTCCTCGGCGCAGGCCAGGAGGATCGAACCCGGGCGTGCAGCGTTCGGAATGCGATGCAAGCTGGCGACCACGGACCACGACAGCACGTGTTCGACGTCGACGCACCCGCCCGTGTCGCCCTGCTCGCGAACGATTGCTGCGAACGCCGGCCTGCACAGGTGCTCCCAGGTGGCAACGACGCCGAAATGTTCGAAATGGATGGCCAATAGGCGCAGCAGTTCGACCGTGTCCAGCTGGAAGGCCGCAGCCAGCAGGGGCGCGGTATCGCCGAGTTCGGGAGCCGGCTGGTAGCGGCCGTTGGTGGCTGCCTGGGCCGCGCTCGCCGGACTCGCGCCCGCACTGATGAGCTCGAGCATCTTCTCGACGACGCGGATGTCGTATTCGGTGTAGTTGCGATGGCGGCCGGGCTCGTGGGTCTGCGGCCCGATGCCGTAGCGCCGGTTCCAGCTCCGGAGCGTCGCCGTCGGGACACCGAGACGGTCGGCAACCGCCCGCACCGTGTAGGCGGGCGTGGCCGAATCGGTTGCTCGTTGTGCCTCGATAGATCCATCTTCGCGCATGCGGTGCCTACTCGAGTAGCAGGTCCCGATCTTTTGGCGGACAAAGCCAGAAAATCGATGCACAAACGATGCAATTTTCTGGATTTGATGCCACAATCGGGGCATGAACACGTGTCAGGGATGTGTGACCCCTTCCCGATGACCAATCCATTCGACAGAAAGCTCCGAAACGTCCATATGAGGAACTCGCACGCGACACATCTCCGGCCTGTCGAGGCCGCCGGTGTGATGCCTTCGCGTCGGCGCAGCGTCGCCGTCATCGGAAGCGGTGTTGCAGGCCTCACTGCCGCGTATGTGCTGGCCAAACACGACCGTGTGACGCTCTACGAAGCCGACAAACGACTCGGCGGCCACGCGCATACGCACCGACTGACCCTCGACACCGGTCAACACGTCGCGATCGACACTGGCTTCATCGTCCACAACGACCGGACCTACCCGACCCTGCTGCGCCTGTTCGGTGAACTCGGCGTGCAGACGCAGGAATCGGACATGTCCATGTCGGTTCGTTCGGAAGCCAGTGGCCTGGAGTACGCCGGTGCGAAAGGCGGCGCGGGCTTGTTCCCGACTCCGCGGACCGCCACGAACGGACGCTACCTAGTGATGCTCGGCGAGGTCGTTCGCTTCCACCGTCACGCGCGGGCGCTCCTGGCCGAACCGACCGAACCCGGTGCCCGCAGCGACAACATCGCGCAGTTTCTGGCCAGGCACAAGTTCAGCGGCTTCTTTGTCGAGCACTTCATGCGTCCGCTCATCGCTGCGGTCTGGTCGTGTGATCCCGAGGTCGCCGACGAGTACCCGGCGAAATACCTCTTCACTTTTCTCGAACACCACGGCATGTTGACGGTCTTCGGCTCACCGACCTGGCGGACAGTGACGGGCGGCTCGGTCAACTACGTCGAAAAGATCGCCGCCCGGATTCACGAGGTGCGTACCGGAGTTGCTGTGCGCCGCGTGATCGACAGTCACGACGGCGTCAAGCTCGTCGACGAGCGGGGCGAGGCGCGGACGTACGACGCGGTCGTCGTTGCAACACATCCACATCAGGCTGCGTCGATGCTCGCCAACCCGTCCGCGAAGACGGTCGACGTGCTGCGCGCTATCCCGTACGTGCAGAACCACGTCCAATTGCACACGGACAGTTCGGTCCTGCCGACCGCGCCCAAGGCGCGAGCGTCGTGGAACTACTTGATTCCGGCACACCCGACCAGCGGGGTAGTCGTGACCTATGACTTGACGCGCCTCATGCGCATCGACACGGTCACCGACCGGCGCTTCCTCGTCACGCTCGGCGGGTCCGATCGTGTCGATCCAGCTTCGGTGATCGCCGAGATGACCTACGAGCACCCGGTGTACACGCCGTCCTCGGTTGCTGCGCAGGGACGATTGCACGAAATCGGCACGAGCCGAATCGCTTTCGCCGGTGCGTACCACGGGTGGGGATTCCACGAGGACGGTGCGCTATCCGGTCTTCGAGCGGCAGAACGAATCGGCGGATCGTGGGATGCCGATACAGACGCGCCGAGGAACATCGTCGAGTTGCACGGGGTCCCGTCGTGACGCCCGCGCTGTACTCGACCCGAATCCGGCACGTCCGCACCGCGCCGCTTCGCAACGAATTCGAATATCGCAGCTATAGCTGGTTCGTCGACGTCGACGAGTTGCCGCGTTTGCCGCTGTGGTTGCGACCGTTCGCGCAGATTCGTGCAGCCGACCATCTCGAACCGCCGGGTACCGATCTGCGCTCCAGGGTGGAAACGGTGCTCGCGCGCAACGATATTCACTTCGCCGGTGGGCGGATAACAGCGTTGCTCAATGCGCGTGTCCTCGGGCACGTGTTCAACCCGCTCAGCGTGTTCTGGTGCCGATCGGATTCGGGAGAATTGCGCGCGGTCGTGGCCGAGGTGCACAACACCTACGGCCAGCGGCACGCATACGTCGTCGAGCCGTCCGAATCCGGGCGTGCAACGACCGAAAAGCGGTTCTACGTATCACCGTTCAACGATGTCTCGGGCGAGTACGAACTGTCTGTGCCCGAACCCGATGCCGAACTTGCCGTCCGGATCGTCCTTCGACGCGACGGAACCGAACCGTTCTTCGCCGGCATGGACGGCACCCGTGAACCGGTCACGATCGCGAATGTCGTTCGTGCACAGCTTCGTAGGCCAGTCGCCCCACTGGCAGTTTCAGCTCGTATCCGAAAGCAGGGAATCGCGTTGTGGGCGCGCGGTCTGCCGGTGGTGCCACGGCCGGACGCCAAACGTGCACAGGAGGTAAGTACGTGAGCAGCAGCATCGACGATGTGACTCCACGGCAGCCCGACGAGGACTTCACGGACTGGCCGGGACTCGCTCGGGTTCCACAGTCCACGCGGCTCCGGGTGCGAGCGTGGGCGGCCGATAAGCTGTTTCGACGCGCAGCATCGCGCCTACCGGTTCGGGTCGAGTACCCGGACGGATCGGTCATCGGTGCGCGTGCCGACTCGGACATACTCCCGCGCATGATCATTCGCCGACCCGATGCATTTGCCGAGCGCGTCGGCGCGCGCGGCCTGATCGGGTTCGGTGAGTCGTACATGGCGGGGGATTGGATTGCACCTGACCTCGCCGGCGTTCTGACGATCTTTGCGTCGCGCATGGCGCAGCTCGTTCCGGCTCCGCTGCAACGCCTGCGCAGCATCGCTGTCGCGGGACCGCCCGCCAGTGAACTCGGCTCGGAAGAGAATGCCCAGTCGAACATCTCGGCGCACTACGACAAGTCGAACGACCTCTTCGCGCTCTTTCTCGATTCCACGATGACCTACTCCAGCGCCCTGTTCGGCGAGCCGCAGGTGGTCGGAACCACCGACGACAGAACCGATTTGGTCGCATTTGTCGCGGACCCGCCGAGCTGGGAAGAGCTCGAGGCCGCGCAGGAACGAAAGATCGACCGGCTGCTCGATTCCGCCGGCGTCGGGCCGGGCAGCAGGGTTCTGGAGGTGGGCACCGGGTGGGGCGAACTCTGCATTCGTGCGGCGTCGCGCGGTGCGATCGTCAGGTCGGTCACGTTGTCGCGCGAGCAGCAGGAACTCGCGCTGAAGCGAGTCGCCGAGGCGGGGCACGGCGCTGCCGTCCAGGTCGATCTGCTCGACTATCGCTCCGTCACAGGCGAATACGATGCGATCGTGTCGGTCGAGATGATCGAAGCCGTCGGTCACAAACATTGGGCGACCTACTTCGGCGCGCTGGACAAGCTGCTCGCGCCTGGCGGCAAGGTTGCGCTGCAAGCGATCACGATGCCGCACGACCGAATGTTGGCCACTCGTAACACCTACACGTGGATCCAGAAGTACATCTTTCCCGGTGGGTTCCTGCCGTCGACGAAGGCGATCGAAACTGTCGCGGCCAAACACACGACGCTGCGGGTCCGCGAGCGGCTCGCTCTCGGCCCGCACTACGCGGAAACGCTGCGGCTGTGGCGGGAGCGATTCGACGCCGAGCGCGGAAAGGCTGCCGAACTCGGATTCGACAAGGTCTTCCGCCGGATGTGGCAGTTCTACCTCGGCTACTCCGAGGCAGGATTCCGTTCGGGTTACCTGGATGTCGAACAGTTGGTCCTAGTGCGCGACGAGGTGAAAGCGTGACCGTCGCAGCGCAATTGGAGAAAGCGTTGCGGCCGTTGGTCGACGGCGACCTGCCGGTGCACCTCACGGCCTGGGACGGAAGTACCGCGGGACCGGTCGGCGCTCCGAGCGTCGTTCTCGACAGCCCGGATGCGCTGCGCCGAATCCTGTGGAGCCCAGGGGAACTGGGCGCGGCGCAGGCATACGTAACCGGCGCGCTCGACGTCGAGGGTGACCTGTCGGAAGCGCTGACCCACGTCCGGCAGGTGGCGGCCGAACGTGGACTCCGGGCCACACCGGCACTGGGGGACATCGCGCGACTGCTGCGTCTAGCCCGTCGGCTCGGCGCGGTCGGCAGACCCCTGGCACCGCCCGCGAGCCAAGCCGCGGTTCGCGGCCGGCTGCACAGTCGGGTTCGCGACCGTGCGGCGATCAGCTTCCACTACGACCTGTCGAACGACTTCTATTCGCTGATCCTCGATCCGTCGATGGCCTACTCGTGTGCGTACTTCACGCGGAATGTCCCTGGTACGGAACCGGATCCGAACTACGGCATCGCGGACGCTCAACGCGACAAACTCGATCTGGTGTGCCGCAAGATCGGGCTCGGCCGACCGGGTATGCGTCTGCTCGATGTCGGATGCGGCTGGGGATCGCTCAGCCTGCACGCCGCAGAGCATTACGACGCGCAGGTCGTCGGTATCACGATTTCCCGTGAGCAGAAGGCGTTCATCGACAAGCGGATCGCGGACAGGGGCTTGGCCGACCGGGTCGAGATCAGGCTGGCCGATTATCGCGAGATCGCCGGGGAATTCGACGCTGTGGCGTCGATCGAGATGGGCGAACACGTCGGTGAGAAGAACTACGGCATCTACGCGCGGACGCTGTTCGATCGGGCGCTGCCCGGAGCTCACGTTCTTGTGCAGCAGATGTCACGTCGTGGCCGCTATCCAGGCGGTGGGCCGTTCATCGAGTCCTTCATTGCCCCGGACATGACCATGCGACCGGTCGGCGACACCCTGTCCTATTTCGAAGGTGCGGGGTTCGAGATCCGTGGTGTGCACGCGCTTCGCGAGCACTACGCGTGGACGGTCGCCGCGTGGCTGCAAACGTTCGAAGAGCATTGGGACGAAGTGGTGGCATTGGTCGGCGTCGAGGTCGCGCGTGTGTGGCGGTTGTATCTCGTCGGCGGCGGACTGAGTTTCGAAGAGGGCCGTATGGGCGTCGATCAAATCCTGATGTCGAAGTCGCTATGAGTGGGTGGTCGAGCTTCGCGCTCGTCTCCGGAGTGAGTGCTGTCCTCCTCGTCGTGGTGCAAGTGGGCGCATTCGTCGTCGGCCGTCGAATCGGCAGGTACAACGTCGTCGATGTCGCGTGGGGGATCGGCTTCGTCGTCGTCGCGGCGGCATGCGCCGTAATCGGAGACGGCGACGGCACGCGGCGCGTCCTGTTGCTGGTGCTCACTGCGGTGTGGGGACTTCGCCTGAGTTGGCACGTGTACCGGAAGTCGGCGGGCAAGGGCGAAGATCCGCGCTACGTGGCAATGCTCGACGGCGCCAGTCCGGGCGAGGCGATCCGGCGAGTTTTCGCTACGCAGGGAGTCGCGCAGTGGTTTGTGTCCCTGCCGTTGCAGGTATCGGCGGTCAGCGGCACCGGCTGGACTCCGCTCCTTGCTCTCGGTGTCGCCGTGTGGGCGCTCGGTCAGATCTTCGAGGCGGTCGGCGATCAGCAACTCGCGCAGTTCAAGGCGGACCCGGCGAACAAGGGCACGATCATGGACAAGGGTCTGTGGGCGTGGACGCGGCACCCAAACTACTTCGGCGACTCGGCCGTGTGGTGGGGGCTCTGGCTGATCGCGGCCAGTGCGTGGCCCGGTGTGCTGACCGTGGCCTCGCCGGTCGTGATGACGTATTTTCTGGTCTTCGCGACGGGCGCGCGACTCCTGGAGCGGTCGATGGCCAAGCGCCCCGGCTACCCCGAATATCAGCGGCGAACCAGCTATTTCCTGCCAAGGCCGCCGCGGGGTTGACGGAGTGCGGCGCCGATAGGTCGCCGGGCGTCACGCTGGGATCGTCGGCCGAACAGGCGGTTGCTGGGGAGTTTCGCGAATAGCCGCGGCGACAATGGCCTGGTCGGCGGGGTGTGGATCGATGCTGCTACGAGCTGGAGCCGATGACGGGAATCGAACCCGCGTAATCAGTTTGGAAGACTGAGGCTCTACCATTGAGCTACATCGGCATGCAAACGACACCAGTCGGGATCGCCGCGGATGTCGTGTGCGATGAGACTGTACCGAACCTCGCTTTGGTATCGGTAATCGGGGCACCGTAGGATTGCGTGCTGGCTCCCGCCACAGTGTCCTGTTCGCTGGACGCGATGGCTCTTGGAGTCGAAGTGTGTGAGTGGAACGGGGTGTAGCGCAGCTTGGTAGCGCATCCGCTTTGGGAGCGGAGGGTCGCAGGTTCAAATCCTGTCACCCCGACCAGCAGGAACACGAGCTTTCCCAAGCCGTGCAGATCGACTCGCCACCCAGGCGAGTGCAGAGAACGTGACAAATCTACAAAGGAGTAACTCCGTGAAGAGCACCGTCGAGCAATTGAGCCCGACGCGAGTCCGGATCAACGTTGAGGTGCCCTTCGAGGAACTCAAGCCTGATTTCGATCGCGCGTACAAGACGCTCGCGCAGCAGGTCCGTATCCCCGGATTCCGCCCAGGCAAGGCACCCGCCAAGTTGCTCGAAGCCCGTGTCGGTCGCGGCGCGATCCTGGAGCAGGTCGTCAACGACGCCCTGCCCGGAAAGTACAGCGAGGCCGTGCAGACGTCGGCAGTCAAGGTCATCGGTCAGCCCGATATCGAGATCACCAAGATCGAAGACGGCCAGGAACTGTCGTTCACCGCAGAGGTCGACATTCGTCCCGAGATCGCGTTGCCGGACTACTCGACGATCAGCGTCACCGTCGATCCGATCGCGGTCACCGATGACGACATCGAAGAGCAGCTGAAGTCGCTTCAGGCGCGATTCGGCACCCTCACCGGTGCCGACCGCCCGGTTGCGGACGGCGATTTCGTGTCGATTGACCTGTCGGCCACGGTCGACGGCGAAACCGTCGAGGAAGCCAGCGCGACCGGGTTGTCGCACGAGGTCGGTTCGGGTCAGCTGATCGAGGGTCTCGACGAGGCGCTCATCGGACTGTCGTCGGGCGAGACCAAGGAATTCACGTCGACCCTCGTTGCCGGTGACCATGCCGGTAAGGAAGCACTCGTCACGGTGACGGTCGGTTCGGTCAAGGAGCGCGAGCTGCCCGCGGCCGACGACGAGTTCGCTCAGCTCGCGAGCGAGTTCGACACGCTGGACGACCTGAAGGCCGACCTCCGTGAGCGCGTTGGACGCGTTCGCAAGGTCGAGCAGGCCGGCTCGATCCGCGACAAGGTGCTCGAGACTCTGCTCGAGACCGTCGAGATTCCGGTGCCCGAGAGTGTCGTCAAGTCCGAGGTCGACGCGCAGATCCACGACGCGCTGCACGGTCTCGATCACGACGACGAGCAGCTCAACACACTGCTCGAGGCGCAGGGCAGCAGCCGCGAAGAGTTCGAGGCGGACGCGCAGAAGTCGGCCGAGCGGTCGGTGAAGATCCAGCTGCTGCTCGACGCGATCGCGGAAGCCGAAGGCACCGAGGTCGGCCAGGAAGAGCTGACCGAGCGCATCATCTTCCAGGCGCAGCGCTACGGCATCTCGCCCGAGCAGTTCATCCAGCAGATCCAGCAGGCCAACCAGCTCGGCGCCATCTTTGCCGATGTCCGTCGTGGCAAGGCGCTGGCCGGCGTTGTCGACCGGGTGAGCGTCAGCGACACCGAAGGCAACTCGATCGACACCGCCGCACTGTTCGGCAGCGAGGCCGGCGAGACGGTCACCGACGCGGACGAGTTCGAAGAAGATGATTTCGAAGACGACTCGGACGACGACGAAGTGATCGCAGCCGACGAAGAAGCTGTGTCGGCCGAAGAGAAGTAGCGGATACGTAATTTCCGCTTTGAGCGAAGTAAGGCGGCGCCGGGACTCCGGCGCCGCCTTACTTCGTTAGTGTTTGTGTCAGCGAAGTCAATGCAATCGAGAAGGCAGGTACCGTGACACCGCATAACGAGTCGACGCAGGGTCTGATCGCGACGAGTACCGACGCGACGCGCAACATTGCGCCTGTCATGAGGGCAGCGTCGTCGGGCATGAATCTCACCGACTCGGTCTTCGAGCGTCTGCTGCACGAGCGCATCATCTTCCTCGGCACTCAGGTCGACGACGATATTGCCAACAAGCTCTGCGCCCAGATCCTCCTGCTTTCGGCCGAGGACCCGACAAGGGACATCTCGCTCTACATCAACTCACCGGGTGGTTCGGTGAGCGCCGGCATGGCGATCTTCGACACGATGCAGTTCGCTGAGTGCGACATCGCGACGTACGGCATGGGCATGGCCGCATCGATGGGCCAGTTCCTGCTGACCGCCGGCGCCAAGGGCAAGCGCTACGCGCTCCCGCACGCGCGAATCATGATGCACCAGCCTTCGGGCGGGTTCGGTGGCACCGCGGCCGACATCGCGATCACTGCTCAGCTGCTGAAGCGCACGAAGCGTGAACTGAACGAGCTGAACGCGGAACACACCGGGAAGTCGGTCGAGCAGATCGAGGCCGACGCGGACCGCGATCGCTGGTTCACCGCGCAGGAAGCGCTCGAATACGGTTTCGTCGACCACGTCATTTCTCGCGCAACGCAGGCCGGCGGTACGGGGACGTCGTAACGAGTCGTCGCTGCAGTCCACCACCCCACACTCTTGGAGAGAAGATGGCTAACTTGTTCGACCCCCGTTCCATTTCCGGTGGCGCACCCGCCGGCATGCCGCAGTCGCGCTACATCCTGCCCAGCTTCACCGAGCAGACCAGCTACGGCGTCAAGACGATGGACCCGTACGTCAAGCTGTTCGAGGAGCGCATCATCTTCCTCGGTTCGCAGGTCGACGACGTGTCCGCCAACGACCTGATGGCGCAGCTGCTGGTGCTCGAGTCGCAGGACCCGGACCGTGACATCACGATGTACATCAACTCGCCCGGTGGTTCTTTCACTGCGCTGATGGCGATCTACGACACGATGCAGTACGTCCGTGCCGATGTCGCGACGGTCTGCCTGGGCCAGGCCGCGTCGGCCGCCGCCGTCCTGCTCGCCGCCGGTACGCCGGGCAAGCGTGCGTGCCTCCCCAACGCCCGCGTGCTGATTCACCAGCCTTCGGTCGAGGGTGGCATCCAGGGCCAGGTTTCCGACCTGGAAATTCAGGCCGCTGAGATCGAACGCATGCGTCGCCTGATGGAGACCACGCTGGCTCGCCACACGAACAAGGATGCGGACACCATTCGCAAGGACACCGACCGCGACAAGATCCTCACGGCCGAAGATGCCAAGGAGTACGGGATCGTGGACCAGGTGTTCGACTACCGCAAGCTCAGCGCTCAGCGTTAGGCGGACCGGCCGGATCGCGACACGCCGGGGTACGCGAGGTTGCAGGCAATCTGCCTGAATCCGCGCCACTCTGAGTCACCGATCCGGCCGCCGACGGCCGGGCTCGCAGTGATTGCGCAGTTGCGCCCAGGTATTTTGCCGAAAGAGAGTGGGGTGAGCGACAAATGCAGGCTTCTGATCGCGAATCACCGCTAAGGAGTCGACCTCGCTCGCGATCTGCGGGTACGGTCTCATCATGGGCCATGGTTTCTGATTGTCGGCTGTGTTCGCTTGGTCGTCCACAATCAGAGCTAGACGGTCGCACGCGGACAAGGAAGTAGGAACCCACGAGATGGCGCGCATCGGTGACGGCGGCGACCTGCTGAAATGCTCTTTCTGCGGGAAGAGCCAAAAGCAGGTCAAGAAGCTCATTGCAGGTCCGGGCGTGTACATCTGCGATGAGTGCATCGACCTGTGCAACGAGATCATCGAGGAAGAGCTGGCCGAGTCCAGCGAGGTGAAGCTCGACGAACTCCCGAAGCCGATGGAGATCCGGGACTTCCTGGAGAATTACGTCATCGGTCAGGACACGGCGAAGCGCACTTTGGCGGTGGCTGTCTACAACCATTACAAGCGCATTCAGGCCGGTGACAAGCAGCGGGACGCGCGCGGCGAGCAGGTCGAGTTGGCGAAGTCCAACATCTTGATGCTCGGCCCGACCGGTTGTGGAAAGACCTATCTCGCGCAGACCCTGGCGAAGATGCTGAACGTTCCGTTTGCGATCGCGGACGCGACTGCTCTTACCGAAGCCGGCTATGTCGGTGAGGACGTCGAGAACATTCTGCTGAAGCTGATTCAGGCTGCCGACTACGACGTGAAGCGTGCCGAGACCGGCATCATCTACATCGACGAGGTCGACAAGATCGCCCGCAAGAGCGAGAACCCGTCGATCACCCGCGACGTCTCCGGCGAGGGTGTCCAGCAGGCACTGCTGAAAATCCTCGAAGGAACGCAAGCGAGCGTGCCGCCGCAGGGTGGTCGCAAGCACCCGCATCAAGAGTTCATCCAGATCGATACGACCAACGTGCTCTTCATCGTGGCCGGTGCTTTCGCGGGACTCGAGCGGATCGTCTCCGATCGAATCGGCAAGCGCGGTATCGGCTTCGGTGCCGAGGTGCACTCCAAGGCCGACATCGATACGACCGATCACTTCGCCGAGGTCATGCCCGAGGACCTCATCAAGTTCGGGCTCATCCCTGAGTTCATCGGCCGACTTCCGGTCGTTGCCTCGGTGACGAACCTGGACAAGGAATCGCTCGTCAAGATTCTCTCCGAGCCGAAGAACGCGCTCGTCAAGCAGTACACGCGCCTGTTCGAGATGGACGGCGTCGAGCTCGAGTTCACGGTGGACGCGCTCGATGCAATCGCCGAGCAGGCGATTCACCGCGGCACCGGTGCCCGAGGCCTGCGCGCCATCATGGAAGAAGTTCTGCTTCCGGTCATGTACGACATTCCGAGTCGTGACGATGTCGCCAAGGTCGTCGTCACGGAAGAGACCGTCGTCGACAATGTGCTTCCGACGATCGTTCCGCGCAAGCGCGAGCGGCCCGAGAGGCGCGACAAGAGCGCATAGCTCGCCCCAGCTCACTACGAAGACCCACGCGAAATCGCGTGGGTCTTTCTAGTTGGGGTTCGCGCGGGCGGGGGTAGAACACGTTACGCTTTTCCGAGGTGCCTGCCGCAGTCTCGAACGGAGAAACGCAGATGGCCGAGGCTGATTACATCGTGGTTGGAGCCGGTAGCGCCGGCTGTGCGGTGGCCCGCCGCCTTGCCGAAAGTGGCGCAGCTGTCGTGCTGATAGAAGCTGGTGGCCCAGACGACAAAGGCCTCGCAAAGATGCTTTTCCAGATTCCGGGCGCGGTGAACGTCATGCACTCGACGCCGCAGTTGAAGAAGCTGTTCGACTGGGGATACAAGTCGACGCCGCAACACAATGCGCTGAATCGCTCGATCCCGATGACCCGCGGCCGTGTCCTGGGTGGTTCGAGTTCGGTCAACGGGATGCTCTTCGTTCGCGGCAACAAGAAGAACTTCGACGATTGGGCCGACGAAGGTTGCACAGGCTGGGACTACGACGGGGTCCTTCCGTATTTCAAGCGGCTGGAGGATTGGGAGGGTGGCGCCAGCGAGTTGCGCGGCGCCGGTGGCCCGATCAAGGTCACCCGCAAGCACGACCTCACCGATGCGGCGCGCGCATTCATGGGTGCAGCGACAGAGCGCCTCGGGGTGCCGGAGATCGACGATTACAACGGTGACAGTCAGGAAGGCGTGTCGGTCTTTCAGCAGAGCGCCGCGAAAGGCTTGCGCTACTCCACGGCGCAGGGGTACATCCACGAGGCTCCGCTACAAAACCTTCGGGTGCTCACCGCGGCGACCGTCACCAGAATCGTCATCGATGGCTCGCGTGCGACAGGCGTCGAAATCTTGGTTGAAGGCGGCACGCAGATTGTGCGGGCTTCCCGCGAGGTGATCCTTTCGGCGGGGGCTTTCGGGTCGCCGCAGATCCTCCAACTGTCCGGAATCGGTCCCGCTGAACACCTTGCGCAGCACGGAATCGCGGTGCACGCGAACCTACCCGTCGGCGACAATCTGCACGACCACCTCTTCGTCCCGGTCTCGTTCAAGATGAACTCGGCGATCCGCAGACCTACTCCGTCGTACTTCATGCGCGGACTACTCGCCGAAAGGCGCCGGCCGGGCAGCTCCTGGGCGGCTGGATCGTCATTCGAATCCGTGGCGTTCGTCCGAACATCGTTCGCCCGGGAAATCCCCGACCTGCAGTTGCTCAGCCTCTACTGGGTCTATCCGGCGCCGAACCAAGACTCCGACAAACGGGTACTGCCGCCGACCAAGAAGCCAGGTCAGAGCGTCTTCCCGACGCTGATCTACCCCGAGAGTCGCGGCACGGTGAGGCTCGCGTCGACGGATCCGACCGCCGCACCGCTCATCGACCCCGGGTACCTGACCGCGTCGAAGGACGCGGAAGTGCTGCTCGAAGGCATCAAGATGGTTCGCGAGATCATGGCCGGCACCGGTGACAACTCCGGCGAGATCAACCCGGGGCCCGAATTCGCCGACGAGGTGTCGGTACGCGCAGAGTTGCCGAACCGGATTCACACCGTCTATCACCCGGTCGGCTCGGTGCGGATGGGTGTCGACGATCGGGCAGTCGTCGATCCCGAGTTGCGGGTGCTGGGCATCGACGGTCTGCGCGTCGCCGATGCATCGATCATGCCGAGCATCATCGGCGGCAACACCAATGCGCCGTCGATCATGATCGGCGAGAAGTGCGCGGACCTCATTCTTCGGACGACCGCTTTGTGAACAGCGGTTCGAACCTGGCTGCGGTCAGCTCATATGCATGTCGTCCTGGCCCCAGAAGGCCTTCATGCTGCTGATTTTTCCGTCGTCGTCGAACTCCATGACGTCGATGGGGGACAGCTCCAGGGTCTGCTCGCCGACCTTGGTGCGCAGTGTGAACAGGAATGCCGCGCGGCTTCCCGCGATTCGAGCGGTAGTCAGTTCGGTGGTCTTCTCCAGCGGTTCGAGGATCTTGTAGAACTCGCGAATGGCCTCGGTTCCTATGCGCTGCTCGGTGCCGACCGGATCCTCGACCGAGGCGTCGGCTCGATATAGCGCGACGATCTCCTCGGTTGCGCCCGCGCCCACCAGCTTCACGTACTTCTCGACCACATCACGCATCTGTTCAGCCGACGCCATGCCGTACTCCTCTACTAGAACACGTTCTAATTCAGAACACGGTGCAAATCTAGCAGCGGGATCGAGCGTGGGGAAGAAGCCCGTCACTCCCGACCCGACGACACCCAATTCGGATCCGCAGATCGTGCGCCGGTGACGACGTCGGCGACGCCATCCAGCACTTCGATGTGGGTGGCGTCGAGGTCGACGGACAGGGCGGCAACGTTCTCGTCGATTCGCTCGGACCGTCGGGTGCCCGGGATCGGAACGACCGCGAGTCCCTGCGCCGCCCCTTTGGCGAGCAGCCATGCCAGGCAGACCTGCGCGGGAGTGGCGTCGACCTCGGCGGCCACTCGCTCGACCGTCTCCACCGCTACGACGTTGGCGTTGAGTCGGCCGTCGGCGAAGCGGGGAAAGTTGCGGCGAAGATCGTTGTCGCCGATCGATTCCGCGGTGACGGTGCCGGTGAGAAAGCCGCGCCCCAGCGGCGCGTACGGCACGAATCCGACGCCGAGCTCGGCTGCCGCGGGCACAACCTTCCGCTCGACATCCCGGCTCCAGATGCTCCACTCGGACTGGACCGCAGCGATCGGATGAACCGCGCTCGCGCGGCGAAGTTCGTCGGCCGTGACCTCGGACAGTCCGAGGTGTCGGACCTTGCCTGCCGCGACTAATTCCGCCATCGCGCCGACCGTTTCCTCGATCGGCGTGTTCGGGTCGAGGCGATGCATGTAGTAGAGATCGACCACGTCTGTGCCGAGTCGGGCAAGGCTTTCGTCGATGCACTGCATGACGTACGCACGGTCGCCGCGGATTGCGCGGTCGCCTGCCGCCGGGTTGCCAGCGATACCGAATTTCGTTGCGACAGTGACTTCTTCGCGGCGATCGGCGAGCAGTTTGCCGACCAGTTCTTCGTTCGTTCCGCCACCGTAGACGTTGGCGGTGTCGATAAACGTCACCCCCGAATCGACCGAGTGATGGAGCGTCGCCAGTGCGTCCACGGGATCGACGGCGCCGTAGACGGGTGTGAGGGCCATCCCGCCAAAACCGAGCGGGCTCGTTGTCAGGTTGTCACCGAGTTGCGTCATACCTCGACCCTACGGACGCCGGCCGGCAACGGTCAGGCGGTTTTTATCCGGCGGTCGTGCGCGTACACGTTCATGGTCTCGCCGCGGAGAAATCCGACCAGTGTGAGTCCGGCATCTACGGCGAGGTCGACGGCAAGCGACGACGGCGCCGAAACAGCGCCCAACGCAGGAATCCCGGCCATCACGGCTTTTTGCGCGAGCTCGAAGGATGCCCTGCCGCTGACGATCAGCACGGTGTCCGACGCGGGGATCCGATTCTCCGACAGCGCCCAGCCGATAACCTTGTCGACCGCGTTGTGCCGGCCGACATCCTCGCGGAGCGCGAGTAGTGCGCCGTCGGCAGTGAACAGCCCGGCGGCATGCAGCCCGCCTGTCGCGTCGAAGATCCGCTGGCTGCGTCGCAGCGTGTCCGGCATGGTGGAGAGGGTGCCTGCATCGATCGACAGTTCCGCGGCGCCGATGTCGTATCGCGATCGGGTCCGGACGTCGTCGAGCGACAGCTTGCCGCAGACGCCACATGCGCTCGTGGTGAGGAAGTTCCGCTGCGCGAGGTGCACGGCCAGCGGGGACGTCAGCGTGACGTCGAGGACGTTGTAGGTATTGAGCCCGTCTTCGCCAGTGCCGTTGCAATAGCGCACGACCGCGACATCGTCGCGATGCCCGATGATGCCCTCGCTCAACAGAAAGCCGTGCACGAGGTCGACGTCGTGGCCGGGTGTACGCATGGTGACGGTGACCGACTCGCCGCCGATCCGGATCTCCATCGGTTCTTCGACAGCGAGCGTGTCCGGGCGCTCGATCGTGCCCGCCGCCGAGATTCGGCGGACAGGTCGTCGAGCGGTCACCCTGCCCATCAGCTCGTGCGCTCCAACCGCACGACGATCGCCTTCGACACCGGCGTATTCGACTTCTCCGCAACATGATCGAGCGGAATCAGCGGGTTTGTTTCGGGGTAGTACGCCGCTGCGTTGCCGCGCGGGGTGCTGTACCCGACGATCCGGAAGCCTTCGACCCGGCGCTCCTGAATATTGCCTGCGGGATCGGACCACTCGGACACAACGTTCACGTGATCACCCTCGGTGAATCCGAGCGCGGTGATGTCGTCGGGATTGACGAAGATGACCTTCCGCCCGCCTTTGACGCCTCGGTAGCGGTCGTCGAGTCCGTAGATCGTTGTGTTGTACTGGTCGTGGCTCCGCATCGTCTGCAGAATCAGCCGCCCGACCGGTGTTGGGACCCAACGCAATTCGTTGACCGCGAAGTTCGCCTTCCCGGTCGTCGTGTGAAATTCCCGCGTGTCGCGGGGCGGGTGGGGGAGCAGGAAGCCGTTGCGATCGCGAACACGGGCGTTGTAGTCCTCGCAACCGGGGACGACGCGCGCGATCGCGTCGCGGATGCGGTCGTAGTCGTTCTCGAACTCGGCCCACGGCACCTGATGCGCCGGTCCGAACAGTTCGGCGCCGAGTTGGCACACGATGGCGACCTCGCTGCGCAACTGTTTGCTTACCGGCTTCAGTCGACCGGTCGACAGGTGCACCATCGACATCGAATCCTCGACGGAGACATGCTGTTTGACACCGTTGTGCTCGTCGAGATCGGTGCGGCCGAGGGTCGGCAGAATGAGTGCGGTGCGACCGGGAACGACGTGGCTCCGGTTCAGTTTCGTCGAAACCTGTACCGTCAGATCGCATTGCCTCAGCGCTGCCTCGGTGACTTCCGTATCCGGTGTTGCCGCAACGAAATTCCCGCCCATGGCGAAGAAGAACTTCGCCCTGCCGTCGCGCATCGCCCTGATCGAATCGACGGTGTCGAAGCCGTGCTCGCGTGGTGTCGTGATCGCGAACTCGGTGTCCAATGCTGCGTGGAATTCTTCCGGCATCTTTTCGAAGATGCCCATCGTGCGATCGCCCTGCACGTTCGAGTGACCCCGCACCGGGCAGACCCCGGCGCCCGGTTTGCCGATCATTCCGCGCAGGAGTAGGAGGTTCGTCGCTTCTTCGATGGTTGCCACCGCGTGCCGCTGCTGCGTCAAGCCCATTGCCCAGCATGTGATCGTGCGCTCGGATGCGGCCAGCGCAGCGGCTGTTTCGGAGAGCTGAGCGCGGGTCAGCCCGCTCGCTTCGACGACGGTATCGAGGTCGACCGTGCGAAGGTGCGCCTCGTACTCGGCGAAGCCCGCGCAGTGGTTCTCGATGAAGGCTCGGTCGACGACCGTTCCAGGCGCGGCGTCATCGGCCTCGAGCAGCAACCGCCCGAGGCCCTGGAAGAGTGCCATGTCTCCGCCGATGCGGATCTGGAGGAACTCGTCGGCGATCTCGGTGCCGCCGCGCAGCAACCCGGACGCGCGCTGTGGGTCCTTGAAGCCCATCAACCCTGCCTCGGGCAGTGGGTTGATTGCGATGATCTTGGCGCCGTTTCGCTTTGCCGTCTCCAGCACCGAGAGCATCCGTGGATGGTTGGTCCCGGGATTCTGTCCCGCGATGATGATCAGGTCGGCCTGGGCGACATCGTCTATCGACACCGATCCCTTGCCGATTCCGATCGCCGACGTGAGCGCCGTGCCCGAGGACTCGTGGCACATGTTCGAGCAGTCGGGAAGGTTGTTCGTGCCGTAGCTGCGCACCAGCAGTTGGTATAGGAATGCCGCCTCGTTGCTGGTGCGGCCCGATGTGTAGAACACCGCCTCGTTGGGGCTGGCCAGCCCACGCAGGTTGTCGGCAATCAGGCGGTAGGCGTCTTCCCACTCGATGGGGGTGTAGTGGGTGGCTCCGGGCAGCAACGCCATCGGGTGGGTCAACCTGCCCTGCTGGCCGAGCCAGTAGCCGGTCTTCGTGGCCAGGTCATCGACCGAGTGGCGCGCGAAGAATGCTGGATCGACTGTCCGCAGCGTCGCCTCCTCGGCGACCGCCTTCGCGCCGTTCTCGCAGAATTCCGCTGGTCGGCGATGTCCGGTCGGCTCGGGCCAGGCGCAACCGGGGCAGTCGAAACCGTGGTTCTGGTTCACGCGCGTCAGGGCGCGCGTCGTGCGGACGACGCCCATCTGCTCGACGGACCGGCGCAACGACACTGCAACTGCAGTCAGCCCCGCGGCTTTCGACTTTGCATCGGTCACCGATACCGCCGATTCGTCGATGTCGCTCTCGGGGCCGGTGCGCGTCATATGTTCCATACTGCCGCGCTGATCATCGGGCGTCCAAATATCGACAGATACTAGAACGTGTTCTAATTCTCGTTTATGATCGCCGCAACGGTCGAGCAATGGAGGTTGGGCACATGACGGTTGCGGTGACAGGAGCCAGTGGCTTCGTCGGAGTCAATCTGGTTCGCAAATTGGTCGCGGAGGGGCACGCCGTGCGTGCCCTCGATGTGACTGCGTCGCCGCACCTTCCACCGGGTGTCGAGTTCGTGCGGACCGACGTTCTCGACCCACGATCCATCGCGGCAGGGCTAGCGGGTGCAGACACCGTCTACCACCTGGTCGCAAAGATCACGCTCTCCGAGCGCGACGAGTTGGCCTGGCGATTGAACACCGAAGGGGCGCGAAACGCCGCGGAAGCTGCGCTGGCGGCGGGCGTCCGTCGCTACGTTCACTGCAGTTCGATCCACGCGTTCGACCAGTACCGCTCGAAACTGATCGACGAATCGAGCGTGCGGTCGGAGAATCCAGCGATGCCCGTGTACGACCGGTCGAAATGGGCGGGCGAGCAGGAGGTGCAGGCTGTCGTACGCGCCGGCCTCGACGCCGTGATCTGTAACCCGACCGGTGTCCTCGGGCCGATCGACCACGGACCGTCGCGGGTGAACGGAATGCTCCTCGACGCCGCAAAGGGTCGAGTCCCCGCAGTCCTGCAGGGTGGCTTCGATTTCGTCGACGTCCGTGACGTGGCGGAAGGTCTGGTCGCCGCCGCGGAGAAGGGCAACACCGGTGAGAACTATCTGCTCGCCGGCGAGTTCATCCCCGTCCTCGACATGTTCCGGATGGCCGCCGCGGCCGCAGGCCGGCGCGGGCCGCGCATCGCGTTCCCGCTCGGGATGATCAAACCGGTGCTGCCGATCGCCGAGCGAATCGGCAATCGGTTCGGCTCCGACCTGGTGAGTGCCGCAGCGATCGGCGCCTTGGAGACCAGCCCCCGTATCGACAGGACAAAGGCCGCGCGGGAGCTCGGCTATCAGCCGCGCCCGATGCAGGAGACCATCTCGGACCTCGTCGCGTTCTTCGTGACATCGGGGATGCTGAGCCGCGCACGATGACGGTCGTGCCGCACGCAGATGTCCTCGCGTTCGTCGAACGGTCGCCGGAAGCTGTTGCACGGCATGACAAACAGGCCTGGCTGGCGCTCTTCGCGCGGCGGCACATCGTCGAGGACCCGGTCGGCGGTGAACCGGTCGTCGGCGGCATCTACGACGCGCGCAGCGGTGGTCGCGGCACCGGTGCGCTGGCGCGATTCTGGGAGACCTTCATCGCGACCCGGACAATTCGTTTCCGATTCGACGGTCCGGACATCGTGCGTGGGCTCGACGTGGTCCGCAACGTGACGATCGAGATTCGAGATGACGAAGGCGTCGAACTGCACACGCCCGCATACCTCCTTTATCAGCTGACGGTCGAGGGCGACGAGCTGAAGATCGCCCGCCTTGCGGCGCACTGGGAAGTCGGACCGGTCCTGGGGCAGTCGCTGGGGGTCGATCGAGCGCGGCTCCGATCGATGGCGCAGACTTCCAGGCGTCTGCTTGCTCAGCAACACCTGGGCGGAGCCGTTGCCTTCGGCGGTGCGATACGCAGTGTCGGCGATGCGGGTAAAGCTGCTGTTGCCGAGCTTGTTTCAGCTGCCGAAGCGGGGGACGGCCGAGCTTTGACGCTTCTCGGCGGGGTTTCGGTCACCGGCTTGGAAAAGGTGATTGCAGCGGGCGACGTGGTCTGCGCATCGTGCACGGCGGCCGGCGAACCGGCCGTGCTGATGTGCTACTTCGACCGCAAGCGGATGACGGTCGTGGACGTGGACGTCTATCGTCCCGTGCGCGGTTAGCGAGTCTCTGGACTCTCCAACCGCGCACACGCGCGTAGCGCCTATCGTGTTGGCATGGGGAGCGTGCGAGCAATCACGAAGTCCGATATCGGCGGCCTGAGCAAGGTCCTGGGCAGGGCGTTCTACGACGATCCGGTAATGAACTGGATGCTGCCCGGCGACGCCGCGCGGGCGAAAGGCCTGCCTCGGCTCTTCGGTGCCATCACGAGATATCAATACTTCGCCACGGGCGGATGTGAGATCGCGCTCGCCGACGATGGATCGATCGGCGGGGCAGCACTCTGGGCGCCGCCGGACACCTGGAAGGGATCGCAGCTCTCCGAGCTCCGGATGATGCCCGCGATGATTCTGGCGTTCGGCCGCCGCGTTCAGGTCGGCCAAGAAGTTGCCGAGACGATGAAAAAGAACCATCCGCAGGAACCGCACTGGTACCTGTCGACGATCGGCACGGACCCCGCCGTGCGCGGCGGCGGGCACGGCTTCGCGTTGATGAAGTCGCGTCTGGACCGGGTCGACGCCGAGCACGCGCCCGCCTATCTCGAATCGAGCAAGCCCGAAAACGTCCCGTACTACGAGAGATTCGGTTTCGAGACGACGGGCGAGATCGTCATTCCGGACGGTGGGCCGACTCTGTTTGCAATGTGGCGGAATCCCCGCTGAGCGCGGTGTAGGCGGCGGGCAGTGCAGCGATGCGGTCCGCCTCGACGAGTCCGATGCGGGTTCGCCGATCCAGAAGGTCGTCGACGTCCATTGCCCCTTCGTGACTGACTGCGAACGCGAATTCGGCTGCGCAGACATCGATGCCGTCGGCGACAGGTTCCAGCAATGCTGGATTGTCCTGTGCTGCAGCGAGCACGGTGACGGCGTCCGTACCGTACCGCTCGACCAGTCGTGACGGCGCGGCGATCGCGTCCCGCTTCGCGCCAGATGCTGCACCTATCAAGGGAAGTCGCTTCGTTCGGCACGGGCCGGCGGTCAGGCCGCGCTGCGCGACAGCTGCGTCGACCGCGTCCTCTGCCATCTTGCGGTAGGTCGTCAGTTTGCCGCCGACGATCGTGATGATGCCCGACTCGGACGTGGTGACGGCGTGGTTGCGCGAGAGGTCCGCAGTGGTGCCGTCACCGGAATCCAGCAGTGGCCGCAGTCCGGCATATGTGCCGACGATGTCCTTGCGCGTCAACGGTTCCCGCAGAACTGTGTTGATGGTCGTCAGCAGGAAATCGATCTCGCCATCGGACGCGGTCGGGACGTCGGGGATCGGGCCGGGCGCGCTTTCGTCGGTGAGCCCGAGATACACGCGGCCGTGTGCGGCGGGGAACGCGAACACGAAGCGGCCGGTCTCGCCGGGCACAGGAACTGTCAGCGACGCTGTCATGCCGCCGAACGACTCCGCCGAGAACACCAAATGTGTTCCGCGACTGGGGCGTAATGTGATCGACTTGTCCACGTCGCCCGCCCAGACGCCGGTTGCGTTCACAACTGCCTTGGCACGGACAAGCGTTTCGGATCCGGTCAACGTATCGCGCAGGAGCGCTGAGCTGCCGGTAACGTCCGTCGCCTCGACCTTCGTCAGGATCATCGCGCCGTGTGCCGCGGCGGTGCGGCCGAGCGCGACGACGAGTCTGGCGTCGTCAACCAACTGACCGTCCCAGGCGACGAACCCGCCCCGCAGGCCCTCGCGCCGGACGGTCGGAGCCAGCCGTAGCGCCTCGGCGCGGGCCACCCTTCGCGAGCGGGGCAAGGTTGCAGGGGAGGTGCCTGCACCGCGCCTGAGCATGTCTCCGGCGACGAATCCGGCACGCACCAGGAACCGGTTGAGCCGTCCGATCGACGGCAGAATCGGCACGAGCTGGGGGAGCGGACGCACGAGGTGGGGTGCGGTGTGATCGATCAAAATGCCACGCTCGACGGCACTTTCGTGTGCGATACCCACCCGGCCGCTGGCCAGGTAGCGCAGGCCGCCGTGCACGAGTTTGGAACTCCAGCGACTGGTGCCGAACGCGAGATCGTGCTTCTCGACGAGGACTGTACGAAGGCCGCGAGCGGCCGCGTCGAGCGCAATGCCGGTGCCGGTCACGCCGCCGCCGATCACAAGGAGGTCGATCTCGGCACCGGCGGCCAGTGCGTCGAGTTCGCGGGTGCGACGAGCCGCGTTCAGAGCTGAGTCGTGGGTGGGTGCGGTGGTCATCGTGTGTCTCCAATGGGACGAAGGTAGCCATCTATGGCTTTGGCAAGTTCTGTGTCGACGGCGGCACCGGCGAGGGTGTCCTCGACGATTCGTGCCGATTGGACGGTCGACTGCGCGATGAGCAAGACCATGGTCGCCAACTGGGCTGGATCGCCGTCGCGGATCGAACCGTCTGCCTGACCTGTGCGGATGGCCTCGGCGAACAAGGCGATCAAGGCGCGCTGGCTGCGGCCCAACCGGTCGACGACGTAGGTGAGAACGATGTCGGTGTCGGTGCGAAAGATCTTCTGAAACAACGAGTTGCCGCGCATCGCCGCGGCGCCCTCGACGATTTCGCGCACCATTCGTTCGCGTCCGTGCGCGTGGCCGACCGGATTCGTGGCGAGCATCGACCTGATCTCGCGATTCAGCAGTTCTCCGATGAGCGTGTTCGTGTCCGGCCAGCGGCGATAGACGGTCGGGCGGCTGACGCCGGCGCGCCGCGCAATTTCGGCGAGCGTCGTCCGTTTGACGCCGAAGTCTTCGATGCAGCTGCGCGCAGCATCGAGGACCGCCTGATCGATGGCGTCCATCGCGTCAGTGCTCGCTGTCTGATCGCTGATCGTCTCATCGTTACTAGTTGACATGATGTGTAATACTGTAATGCATGAGCGACGTAAATGCACTATCGGACCTAGCAACATCCGACGTTCCACCGACGCCCGCACCGCTGATGCAGTGGAACGCGTGGGGAGTGGCCGCCGGAAACAAGCCGCTTTCGCCGGCAGTCGGCACCTTGCTGTCGCAGGCCTTCGGAGTGCAGGTATCCGACGGTGGACGGCCGTCGGAAGATGCAGTGATCCTGCGTGATTCGACGCTGACCGCCGACCACGTCGCAGGACTCGGTGAGCTCGTCGGCGCGGCGAACGTCGCCACCGACAAGAGCGCCAGGCTGCTCCGCGCGGGTGGTAAGAGCACGTTCGACCTCCTGCGCCGGCGGTCGACCGATCCGCAGAACGCGCCGGATGCAGTTCTGTTCCCCGCCGACCACGACGAGGTCGTCGCGGTCCTGCAGTACTGCTCGGCAAACCGGATCGCGGTCGTTCCGTTCGGCGGCGGTACGAGCGTCGTCGGCGGCGTCGACCCCGAACGCGGTGGCTCCGATGCGGCGATCGCGCTGGATCTGCGTCGCCTGAACAGCCTGTCGGCGATCGATCCGATCAGCGGGACCGCCCGAATGGGCGCCGGCCTGACCGGTCCGCAGGCGGAGGAACTGCTTGGTGCGCATGGCCTTTCGATCGGGCACTTTCCGCAGAGCTTCCAGTTCGCGAGCATCGGCGGCTTTGCGGCAACGCGTTCGTCGGGCCAGGCGTCGGCAGGCTACGGCCGCTTCGACGACATGGTCGCGCATCTGAAAGTTGCTACGCCGCGAGGAACCATCGAACTCGGAAAGCCACCCGCATCGGCTGCCGGACCGGACCTTCGTGAGCTGTTCGTCGGGTCCGAAGGTGCGTTCGGCGTCATCACAGAGGTAACGCTCCGCGTGCATCCGGTCGCGGAGCGGACCGACTACCAGGCGTGGTCCTTCCCCGACTTCACAACGGGCGCAGCCGCTTTGCGTGCGGTAGTGCAGGCAGGCGTAGCGCCGACCGTCCTGCGTCTGTCCGACGAAGCCGAGTCCGGCGTCAACCTCGCGATGGCCGACAAGGCGGGCGGTGCCGCGGTGACATCCGGGTGTCTCGCGATCACCACCTTCGAGGGCACCGCGGCCCACGTTGCGTCCAGGGCCGCGGAGGCGTCGGCGATCCTCACAGAAAATGGTGGGACTGCCCTCGGCGCAGATCCCGCGCGGCAGTGGGAGCACGGTCGCTTCAACGCGCCGTACATGCGCGACGCACTGCTCGACTCCGGCGTGCTGTGCGAAACGCTGGAGACTGCGACGACATGGTCCAACCTCGGCACATTACGCGGAGCAGTTACGGCAGCGCTCTCGGAAGCCCTGACCGGTCAGGGCACGCCGCCGCTGGTCCTGTGCCACATCTCGCACACCTACCCGACAGGCGCGTCCCTCTACTTCACGGTGATCTGCGCACAGAAGGACGACCCGATCGCCCAGTGGACCGTTGCCAAGAGGGCGGCGTCGGATGCGATGGTCGGCAACGGCGGCACGATCACCCACCATCACGCGGTCGGCAGCGACCATCGCCCCTGGATGACGGCGGAGGTCGGCGACCTGGGTGTCGAAATTCTGCGTGCGGTCAAAAACGTCGTTGACCCCGCGGGCATCCTGAATCCGGGGAAACTGATCCCGTGAGCGCGATTTCTTCGGTCGCCGTCCTGACGAACCCGATGTCAGGGCACGGCAAGGCGATGGTGAGCAGCACAAAGGCACTCGGCCGGCTGCGAGAACGCGGCGTCGACGTGGTCGAGCTGCAGGGTGCGACGGCGGCAGAGTCGCTCGCCCTTGCCCGCCAAGCGGTCGCGGACGGCGTCGACGCGCTGGTCGCTGCGGGTGGCGACGGCCTGATCTCGTGTGTTCTGCAGGCAGTCGCGACGTCGAACGTCCCGCTCGGGATCATTCCAGGCGGCACGGGAAACGACCTCGCCCGCGAGTTCGGCATCCCGGTCGACGACCCGGTCGCCGCCGCCGACATCGTCATCGACGGCACGACGAAGACGATCGACCTCGGCAGGGTCGGAGACCGCTGGTTCGGCACCGTGCTCTCGAGCGGCTTCGATTCCCGGGTGACGGATCGCGCGAACCTGCTGCGCTGGCCGAAGGGCCCGATGCGTTACAACGTCGCGATGATCGCCGAGCTGGCCAAACTGGAGGCGGTGCCTTACCGAATCGAATTGGACGATCGGACGGTCGAGGTCGACGCCATACTCGTCACCGTCGGCAATACCCGTTCCTATGGCGGCGGAATGCTCGTCGTCCCGACCGCCCGCCCCGACGACGGCATGCTCGACATCACCGTGGTAGGCGCGACCAGCAGGTTTCGGTTGATTCGGCTGTTCCCGACGATCTACAAGGGCACCCATGTCGATATCGACGGCGTCGACGTCTACCGGTCCGCGCGGGTGCGGCTGAGCGCACCGGACACCACCGCCTACGCGGATGGTGAGCCGCTCGGTTCGCTGCCGATCGACATCAGCGCCGATCCCGGAGTGTTGCAGCTGCGTTGCCCGTGAGCCGGTCGAGGGCTGGACGCGCGCACCGGCGGCGCAGCCCGAACCACTAGAATCGCCGGGTGACCAGCGCAGCCTCCGAAAACACCGGCAACCGAGCAGATTCGCTTCCGAAGAGCTGGAACCCCAGCGACGTAGAGGCGCGGATGTATCAGGGCTGGGTAGACGCCGGTTACTTCACCGCAGATGTCACCAGCGACAAGCCGACCTACTCGATCGTGCTGCCGCCGCCGAACGTCACCGGCAGCCTGCACATGGGCCACGCGCTGAACCACACGCTGATGGACGCGCTCACGCGCCGCAAGCGCATGCAGGGCTACGAGGTGCTCTGGCAGCCCGGTATGGACCACGCAGGAATCGCGACGCAGACCGTCGTCGAAAAGCAGCTCGCGGTCGACGGCAAGACGAAGGAAGACTTCGGCCGCGAACTGTTCATCGACAAGGTCTGGGACTGGAAGCGCGCATCCGGCGGCACCATCCAGGGCCAGATGCGACGCATCGGCGACGGTGTCGATTGGAGCCGCGACCGCTTCACCATGGACGATGGCCTGTCGCGCGCTGTGCAGACGATCTTCAAGCGGCTCTACGACGACGGGCTGATCTATCGCGCCGAGCGCCTCGTCAACTGGTCGCCCGAGCTGCGCACCGCCATCTCGGACATCGAGGTCAAGTTCGAGGACGTCGAGGGCGAACTGGTGTCGTTGCGCTACGGGTCCTTGAATGATGACGAGCCACATGTCGTCGTGGCGACGACTCGCGTCGAAACGATGCTGGGGGACACCGCGGTTGCGGTCCATCCCGACGACGAGCGCTACAGGGCGATCATCGGCACCACGCTCGAGCACCCGATCACGGGCCGCCAGATTCCGATCATCGCCGACGACTATGTCGACCCCGAATTCGGTACGGGCGCAGTGAAGATCACCCCCGCGCACGATCCGAACGACTTCGAAATGGGCGTGCGGCACAACCTGCCGATGCCCAATATCATGGACGAGCGCGCTCGAATCGTCGGTACTGGAACCGAATTCGACGGTATGGACCGCTTCGAAGCGCGCGTCAAGGTGCGCGAGCGACTCGCCGAGGAGGGGCGCGTGGTTGCTGAGAAGCGGCCGTACCTCCACAGCGTGGGCCATTCGGAGCGCAGCGGCGAGGCCATCGAGCCGCGCCTTTCGTTGCAGTGGTGGGTCAAGGTCGAGACGCTTGCGAAATCGGCGGGTGACGCGGTTCGCAACGGCGACACAGTGATTCATCCGACGAGCCTGGAGCCGCGTTGGTTCGGCTGGGTCGACAACATGCACGATTGGTGCATCTCGCGGCAGCTCTGGTGGGGGCACCGGATTCCGATCTGGTACGGACCGGACGGCGAAACCGTCTGTGTCGGCCCGGACGAAACCGCTCCCGAAGGCTGGACGCAGGATCCCGACGTCCTCGATACGTGGTTCTCGTCAGCGCTCTGGCCGTTCTCGACCCTTGGCTGGCCGGAGAGAACGCCGCAGCTCGAAAAGTTCTATCCAACAAGCGTTTTGTTCACCGGATACGACATCATCTTCTTCTGGGTCGCCCGAATGATGATGTTCGGTTTGTACGTCGCGAACGACGATGCCTTCGGCGCGAAGGACGTTCCTAACGTGCCGTTCAAGGACGTCTTCCTGCACGGACTCATCCGCGATCAGTTCGGCAAGAAGATGTCCAAGTCGCGGGGCAACGGCATCGACCCGCTCGATTGGGTAGAGCTGTACGGCGCAGATGCGTTGCGGTTCACGCTAGCTCGCGGTGCGCAGCCGGGTAGCGACCTGTCGATCGGTGAGTCGCACGCTGCCGCGTCACGCAACTTCGTCACGAAGCTCTTCAACGCGGTGAAGTTCGCACTCATGAACGGCGCGCAGCCGGCACAACTTCCGGATCGCGCCGAGCTCACGGACGCCGACCGCTGGATCCTCGACCGCCTCGATGAGGTTCGCGCAGAAGTGGATACAGCCTTCGAGGCGTACGAGTTCGGTAAGGCGTGCGAGGCGTTGTACCACTTCGCGTGGGATGAAGTCTGTGACTGGTACCTCGAGCTTGCCAAGGTGCAGCTCACGCGGCCGGACGAGGCGCACACCAGGACCGTCCTGGGTGTCGTGCTCGATTCGCTTCTACGGCTGCTGCATCCGGTGATTCCGTTCGTCACGGAATCGCTGTGGAAAGCGCTGACGAGTGGCGAATCGGTGGTGATCTCCAGCTGGCCGGAGGCGTCCGGGATCGAAACCGATGTTGCTGCGGCACAACGGATCGAGGATATGCAGCGGTTGATCACCGAGGTCCGCCGGTTCCGTAGTGATCAGGGGCTCAAGGACAAGCAGAAGGTTGCGGCCCGACTCGTCGGGATCGATGCTGCAGCACTGACGGCACACGAAGATGCCATCGCCGCGCTGGCGCGCCTGACGCCGCCGGAGGATGACTTCGCCGTGACAGCGTCCCTCGAGGTGCGCCTGTCCGCGGCAACGGTGACCGTCGAACTCGACACGTCGGGAACCGTCGACCTGGAAGCAGAGCGCCGTCGGCTCGAAAAGGATTTGGCCGCAGCCGAAAAGGAACTTGCGGGTACAGCAGCCAAACTGTCGAACGATGCATTCCTTGCGAAGGCGCCCGATCAAGTCGTCGACAAGATCAAGGCGCGCAAGGTTCTCGCAGAAGAAGAAGTCGCCAGGATCGGCGCTCGACTTGCCGACATGGGAGCCAAGTGACCTCGCCGCTGGAACCAGTTGCCGAACCGCCGTCGCCGGTCGACCTCGCTGAGCTCACCCTCGTCGAGGCCGAACTCGACAAGCGTTGGCCCGAAACGAAGATCGAGCCGTCGACGACGCGCATCAGCGCACTGATGGACCTGCTGGGCTCGCCCCAGCACAGCTACCCGGCCATTCACGTCGCAGGAACGAACGGGAAAACGTCGGTCACGCGGATGATCGACGCGCTTTTGCGTAGCCTGCACCGCCGTACCGGTCGCACGACGAGTCCGCACCTGCAACTGGCCACCGAGCGAATTGGAATCGACGGGCTGCCGATCTCTCCGCGGACCTACGTCGACACCTATCGCGAGGTGCTGCCCTACGTCGAGATGGTCGACGCATCGTCCGACGTGCCGATGAGCAAGTTCGAGGTGCTGACCGCCATGGCCTTCGCCGCGTTCGCCGAGGCGCCGGTCGATGTCGCGATCGTCGAGGTCGGGCTGGGTGGCACCTGGGATGCGACCAACGTCATCGACGGGCAGGTTGCGGTGATCACGCCGATCGGCCTGGATCACACCGAGTTCCTCGGCGACGACATCGCGACGATTGCCAAAGAAAAAGCCGGGATCATCAAAAAAGCTCCCGAGCAGCTGATTCCAGTCGACACGGTCGCCGTGATCGCGCAGCAGGACCCCGCAGCGATGGACGTCCTCCTTCGGCGCGTCGTCGAGGTCGATGCGGCGGTTGCCCGCGAAGGCTCGGAGTTCGCTGTGCTGGGCCGCCAGATCGCGATCGGTGGGCAGGTCTTGCAGTTGCAGGGCCTCGGTGGCGTCTACGACGACATCTTCCTGCCGTTGCACGGCGAGCATCAGGCGCACAATGCGGTGCTCGCTCTGGCTGCTGTCGAGGCGTTCTTCGGTGCGGGAGCGGAGCGCAAGCTCGATATCGAGGCAATTCGCACAGGCTTCGCGTCGGTGACCTCGCCAGGCCGCCTCGAACGAGTTCGCAACGCGCCGACGATCTTTCTCGATGCCGCCCATAACCCTGCCGGTGCCAAGGCGCTCGCCAAAGCTCTCACCGAAGAGTTCGATTTCCGCAAGCTCGTCGGCGTCGTGGCCGTGATGCGGGACAAGGACGTCTCCGGAATTCTGGAAGCACTGGAACCGATCTTCGACGAGCTCGTCGTCACCACGAACGGATCGCCGCGCAGTCTCGAGGCCGAAGAACTCGCCGACCTCGCGGTGCAGCGCTTCGGAGACGAACGAGTCGTCGTCGCGTCGAGCCTTGCCGATGCGCTAGAGACGGCAATTGCGTTGGCCGAGGAGGTCGTCGAGCCGGGGGAGGCCGTGTCGGGTGCGGGAGTCGTCGTCACCGGGTCGGTGGTCACAGCCGGAGCCGCCCGCTCGCTGCTAGGAAAGGATCCAGCGTGACTGCGGAGGATGCCGAAGAATTCCACGCTCCCGCCAAGGATCCGTGGAAGGCGTTGCGCGGCGTGATGGCCGGCGTCCTGATCCTCGAGGTGATCGTCGTTCTGCTGGGTCTGCCGGTAGTAGCGAAGATCGGCGGCGGGCTCAGCTGGCTGTCGATCTCCTATATCTGCGGCCTCGCGCTGCTGATGATTGTCGCGAGCGGGTTGCAGCGCAGGCCGTGGGCACTCGCGCTCAACCTCGGTCTACAGGTCGCGTTCATCCTTGGATTCTTCGCGCATCCTGCGATCGGGTGGCTCGGCGTTCTGTTCGCGGGCGTCTGGGGCTACATCCTCTACCTACGCCGTGACGTGCAGTTACGCCTAAAAGAGGGGCTGCTGCCAGGACAGCGGGACTAGCCCTCTAGAGTTTCGCCCGTGACTGAGCGCACCCTCGTACTTATCAAGCCCGACGCCGTTTCTCGTGGATACGTCGGCGAAATCCTTGCCCGCATCGAGCGCAAGGGACTGTCCATCGCAGCGTTGGAGCTGAAGAATGTCTCCAACGAACTCGCGTCGAGCCACTACGCCGAGCACTCCGAGCGCCCCTTCTTCGGATCGCTGCTCGAATTCATCACCTCCGGGCCGGTTGTCGCCGCGGTCGTCGAAGGTCCCCGGGCAATCGCGGCCTTCCGGCAGCTCGCCGGCGGCACCGACCCTGTCGAGAAGGCCACGCCGGGCACCATTCGTGGCGACCTCGCGCTCGAAACGCAAGAGAACATGGTGCACGGATCCGACTCCGCCGAGTCCGCCGCACGTGAGATCGCTTTGTGGTTCCCGGAGCTCTCCGCAGGCTGACAGGCACGACACGACCGCGAAGTGCGCCGTTGGTGAAGACCCCGCGCGGCCGTATGGGATACTGGTCACGGTTGCTCCGCTGAAGTTTCGATCCCCGCTTTTGTCCGACCCAGCAATGTCACAGCGGCTGCAATCGGATGACACCGTGGTTCGATGCCTTCATCGCTGCTACGGACTCCAGGAGATACCTGAGTCCGCGTCGGCACGCTTGATGATCAGCGCGCGAACCGTGGAGCACAGCCATCCAGCCCGGCACCGCGTGCCCAGCTAGCCCATACGGTCCTAGAGCCCAACGGACGATCCGAGTACGCGGAGCGAGACCATACAATCTCGCGCCCATTCAGGCGCGGGTACACATGTAACCCCTGCGTGGCCGCGTCACCGCCCAGTAGCTGGGCGGACGCGCCCGGGGGTCGAGGAGACCACGTGGCCGACAAAGAGCCGCCCGAGACACCAGAAGAGCTGGACCTGCCGGTTTCGACCGAGCAGAGCGAAGCTGTCCCGGGTGACCCGGCGTCCGACGAAAGCGCGCCGAACGACGGCACGCCTGATGCAACTCCAGCCGCCGAGGCGGTGTCTGCCCCGGAGGAGCCCCAACAGGGCCCGCCTGCAGACCCCGAGCCCGAGCCGGCTGTCGCAACACTGCCCGACCGAATTCGGGTGCACGCCCTCGCCAAGCTCCTGGGGGTGAAGAGCAAACAACTCCTCGGTGCGTTGGAGGAACTGGGCGTCACCGCCCGCAGCCCGCATTCGAGCGTGAGCAGGGAAGCGGCCGAATCGGTCCGCGACGCGATTGCCAAGGCCGCCGAGTCCGGGTCTGTCGAGCCCGAGCCCGCTGCGCCTGAGCACGCTGAGCCTGAGCACGCTGCGCCTGAGCCCGAACTCGCCACTGCCGTTGTCAGCGAAACCGTCGTTGTCGAGACGGCTGCCGAGGACACCGCCGCGGCGCCTGCGGACACCGAGACTCCTGCGCGGGAAGAACCGGCAGCGCCCGAAGTGGCAGATCCTTTCGGGGCGCAGCAGCAGCTGTTTGCGAGCCCGGGGCAGCAGGCAGTCGAAGACGCGAACCGTCCGGCCTTCGAGCCGAACGCTGTCGTACCGGCGCCGCTGTTTCTGCAGCCGGACGCCGGGGTCGTCGAAGAAACCCGTCGCCGCCGCCGGACCGAGTCCCAGAGCAAGGCAGCCGCCCCTGCAGAATCGGCACCGCAGGAGAAGCCTGCGCCGACCGAGGCTCCGGCCGAAGCCAAGACAACCGGAGACGAGAGCGCCGACAAGAGCGCCGACGAAACGGGCACCGACGAAACTTCGGGCGACTCCGCAACCCCGCGGCGGCGGCGGCGCGGTCGCCGTGGCCGTGGTCGGGGCCGGGGCGAGCAGCCCGGCGGCGAGTCGGAGAACGATTCCGACGACGACACCGATGAGGATTCCGAGGACGAGACGTCCGCAGAGTCTTCCGACGAGTCCAACGACTCGGCCGACTCCGGCGATTCGAGCGATTCCGGTGACGCCGATGATTCCGACGAGGACGACGAATCGGCGACCGGAGACGGGCCGAGTCGACGTAGGCGTCGGCGCAGGCGTCGGAAGGTAGGCAGCGAGGCCACCGGCGACGCTACCGCCACCTCCGAAGACGATCCGCCGAACACCGTTGTGCACGAGCGCGAACCGCGCAACAAGCCGCGGGTCAAGGACGAGGTCCAGGGCATCACCGGCTCGACCCGTCTCGAAGCGAAGCGGCAGCGGCGCCGCGACGGCCGCGATGCCGGTCGCCGTAGGCCGCCGATCCTCACGGAGTCGGAGTTCCTCGCGCGGCGCGAAGCCGTCGACCGCGTCATGGTCGTGCGCGAGAAGAACTTCCCCGATCAGGGTGCAACTACGCAGGTGGCCGTGCTCGAGGACAACGTCCTCGTCGAGCATTTCGTCACGAGCACCAGTTCCGGTTCGATGGTCGGCAATATCTACCTCGGCCGGGTCCAGAACGTGCTGCCCAGCATGGAGGCGGCGTTCGTCGACATCGGTCGCGGCCGCAACGGTGTGCTGTATGCAGGCGAGGTCAACTGGGAGGCCGCGGGCCTCGGCGGCAACTCGCGAAAGATCGAGCAGGCACTCAAGCCGGGCGATCAGGTCCTCGTGCAGGTCAGCAAGGATCCGGTCGGACACAAGGGCGCCCGCCTGACCACGCAGATCAGCCTGGCAGGCCGATTCCTGGTGTACGTGCCGGGTGGCTCGTCGACGGGTATCAGCCGCAAACTGCCTGACACCGAACGCAAGCGGCTCAAGGAAATCTTGCGCGACATCGTTCCTGCGGACGCGGGCGTCATCATCCGGACAGCGTCCGAGGGCGTCAGCGAAGAAGAACTCGCGCGTGACGTGGAGCGTTTGCAGAACCAGTGGCGCAAGGTCGACGAAGAAGCGACCGCCGCCGGTGGCAAGGGCAATCCGAAGACTCTGTACGAAGAGCCGGATCTGCTCGTCAAGGTGATTCGCGACCTCTTCAACGAGGACTTCTCCAAGATCGTGATCGAGGGCGAAAAGGCCTGGACCACGGTCGAGTCCTACATCAGAACTGTTGCGCCAGATCTACTTCCGCGTGTGCACCGCCACGAAGGCAACGGCGGTCCGGATGTGTTCGAGGCACACCGGATCGACGAGCAACTCGCCAAGGCACTCGAACGCAAGGTGTGGCTGCCGTCGGGTGGCACCCTGGTGATCGACCGCACCGAAGCGATGACTGTTGTCGACGTCAACACCGGAAAGTTCACCGGTGCCGGCGGCAATCTCGAAGAAACCGTCACGCGAAACAACCTCGAGGCCGCCGAAGAGATCGTCCGGCAGATGCGGTTGCGCGATATCGGCGGCATGATCGTCGTCGACTTCATCGACATGGTTCTCGAGTCCAACCGCGATCTCGTCCTGCGCAGGTTGACCGAAGCACTCGGCCGCGACCGCACCAGGCACCAGGTGTCGGAAGTGACGTCGCTCGGCCTGGTCCAGATGACTCGTAAGAAGCTCGGGACGGGACTTGTCGAGGCGTTCTCGACCCCGTGCGAGCACTGCCACGGCCGGGGAATCCTCGTTCACGCGTACCCCGTCGAGGTTTCCTCTGGCGACGACAGCGGTTCGCGACAGGCGGCACGCAGCGAATCGCCCGCGCGCAAGCGTCGCGGACGTGAGCGACCGGCACCCGAGCCGGCCGAGGCCGTGTCCAACGGGCATCCGGCCTCCGAGGTCGACGCATCGGTCCGCCGGGCGCACCCGGTCGCGCTGGCGATGGCTGCGCACCACCACGATCACCCGGCCGCCGAGCACGCTTCCGAGAGCGAGCAGGTTGTGGCCGACCAACCCGCCGAGGTTGCCGCGGACCTGGATGCTGCTGCTACCGAGGTGACCTCCGACGTGCTGGCCCCCGAGGTCGACGTCGAGGTCACTCCCACAGTGCCCGAAACCGCAAAGCCGGACGAGTCGACGGCAGCCGCAGAACCGGTCGCCGAAGACAAGCCCGCAGAGAAGGCTGCCGAAGAGCCGGTATCGGCGCCTGCTGCGCCGGAGTCGGCAGAGCCTGAGCGACGCGGTTGGTTGCGTCGCAAGGTCTCCAGGGCCGCAGCCGCCCCCGAGGGCGCGGCGAATGCGGGAAAAGTGTTTGTGATTCCGGCGACACCGCCAGCGGAGGCACCGGAATCGAAGGAAACGGCAACACAGGCGAACGAACCGGAACAGCCAGTTCCAGTGCGTCAACCCCGCCCCCGACGCGCCGCTGGACGGCCGGCTGGGCCGCCCGTGGACGTCGACGCCTGAAGTGGAGATGACTAGGTGATTCGGCCGGTTTGACCCTCGCGGTCGCGGTCCCGTAACCTTGATCAGTCGCTGCCCGGCGATATCGGTTCGCCGCGTCTACGGGATCGTGCAGACGTGTTGTGTTCCCATCCGGGAGCCGCGCGTGCGCGAGGCAGCAACCACACAAGACCAGTCGCACGGTCTCAGGCCGTGCGAACAGCAGCACGACCAGCAGTGACTTTTTGGGAAGAGAGAGGTAGCCCTCCGATGGCAACGTACGCGATCGTCAAGACCGGCGGAAAGCAGTACAAGGTCGCAGTAGGCGATCTTGTCAAGGTCGAGAAGATCGAGGGTGAGCCCGGCACGGCTGTCTCACTTTCTCCGGTCCTCGTCGTCGATGGCGCCGATCTGACCACCGATGCAGACAAGCTCGCCAAGATTTCGGTCACCGGCGAGGTCGTCGAGCAGACCAAGGGTCCGAAGATCCGCATCCACAAGTTCAAGAACAAGACCGGCTACCACAAGCGCCAGGGACACCGTCAGAAGCTGACCGTCCTAAAGGTCACGGGAATCAATTAATCCTTAACACCCAGGAGGGTTCGGCATGGCACATAAGAAGGGTGCATCCAGCTCGCGCAACGGTCGCGACTCGAACGCACAACGACTCGGTGTGAAGCGCTTCGGCGGACAGGCTGTCAGCGCGGGCGAGATTCTCGTCCGGCAGCGTGGCACGCACTTCCACCCGGGCGAGAACGTTGGCCGTGGCGGCGATGACACGCTCTTCGCGCTCGCGGCCGGTGCGGTCGAGTTCGGCACCAAGCGTGGACGCAAGATGGTCAACATCGTTCCGGCAGCGGCTCAGGCCTAGGCTGCCGCTTCCAAGCTCCCGGACGGGGCGAGCCAGGGTCGAGTACCCAGGCTCGCCCCGTTTGGTTTTTCCACGACACTCAGCGATTCGCAGACCACCCGCAACAAGAACCTAGGAGGATCGGATATATGTCCCGATTCATCGATCGCGTGGTGCTGCACGTCAGCGCCGGCAAGGGTGGGAACGGCTGCGCGTCGGTTCACCGTGAGAAGTTCAAGCCGCTCGGCGGACCGGACGGCGGGAACGGCGGTCGCGGCGGTGACGTGATCCTCGAGGTCGACCAGAACGTCCATACACTGCTGGACTTCCACTTTCATCCGCACGCAAAGGCCACCAACGGCAGCCAGGGGATGGGCAGCAACCGCGACGGTTCGAACGGCGACGACCTCGTTCTGAAAGTCCCGGACGGCACGATGGTGCTCGACAAGGACGGCACGATCCTCGCGGACCTCGTGGGTATCGGCACAACTTTCGCTGCGGCATCGGGTGGCCGCGGCGGCCTCGGGAACGCCGCGCTGTCGTCGAAGGCACGCAAAGCACCAGGCTTCGCGCTGCTCGGCGAAGACGGTATCGAGCGCGAACTGGTACTCGAACTGAAGTCCGTCGCAGACGTCGGCCTCGTCGGGTTCCCGTCGGCGGGCAAGTCGTCGCTCGTCTCGGTCCTGTCGGCGGCGAAGCCGAAGATTGCGGACTACCCGTTCACAACGCTCGTGCCGAACCTGGGCGTTGTTTCGAGCGGTGACACGACCTTCACGGTCGCGGACGTTCCGGGACTGATTCCCGGCGCGAGCCAGGGGCGTGGCCTCGGCCTCGACTTCCTGCGCCACCTCGAGCGGTGTGCGGTTCTCGCACACGTCGTCGACTGCGCGACACTGGATCCCGGCCGCGATCCGATCAGCGACATCGACGCGCTGGAAGCTGAGCTCGCGGCATACAAGCCTGCGCTGTCCGCGGACTCCGAGCTGGGAGATCTGGCGGACCGGCCGCGTGTCGTCATTCTGAACAAAGCCGACGTGCCCGAGGCTGCGGAGCTCGCCGAGTTCGTGACCCCCGACCTGACCGAGCGCGGGTGGCCGGTGTTCACGATTTCTGCAGTGACGAGGGAAGGGTTGCGCCCGTTGACCTTCGCGCTGGCACAGATGGTTCAGGATTACCGGATCGCCCACCCGAAGGCTGCGCCCAAGCGTCCGATCATCCGCCCGGTCGCGACGAACGAGAGCGGTTTCAAGGTCGTTCCAGACCCCGATATCGCCGGTGGTTTCATCGTCCACGGCACCCGCCCGGAACGCTGGATCAACCAGACGCAGTTCGACAACGACGAGGCAGTGGGCTACCTCGCCGACCGGCTCGCTCGCCTCGGTGTCGAGGACGCGTTGGTCAAGCTCGGCGCGAAGCCCGGTGCTGCAGTGACGATCGGAAACGTGACCTTCGATTGGGAACCGCAGACTCCTGCCGGTGTCGACCTGGTCCCGACCGGTCGTGGTACCGACCCGCGCGTAGATCCGATCGATCGCATCGGTGCCGCGGAGCGCAAGCACGCCAGTCGCGTTCGCCGTGGTCTCGAGAGCGGCGACCCGGAGGATCGATGACCGCGTCCTATGATGCGATAAGTCCTGCGCGACAAGCAATCTCGTCGGCTCGTCGCGTGGTCGTCAAGATCGGTTCGTCGGCTTTGACCAGCTTGGAACGCGGCATTCACTCGGCGTCGCTCGATTCGCTCGCCGATGCGGTCGAGGCACGCATGCGTGCCGGATCCGACGTCGTCGTCGTGTCGTCGGGCGCGATCGGCGCGGGTCTTGCACCGCTTGGATTGACAAGGCGGCCAAAGGATTTGGCGACCAAGCAGGCGGCCGCGAGTGTCGGTCAGCTGGCGCTGGCGCATGCGTGGGGCACCTCCTTCGCACGGTACGGCCGGACGGTCGGACAGGTGTTGCTGTCGGCGGACGACTTCGCGCGCCGTGAGCATCACCGCAATGCGCAGCGCACGCTGGAGCGGCTGCGATCGCTCGGTGCGGTCGCCGTTGTGAACGAAAACGACACTGTCGCAACGGAAGAGATTCGCTTCGGTGACAACGATCGGCTGGCCGCGCTGGTCGCGCACCTCGTCGGCGCCGACGCCCTGCTGTTGTTGTCGGATGTCGACGGCCTCTACGACGGCGATCCGCGCAAGGGCGATGCGAACCTGATCCCCGAGGTGCGCAGCCGCGCCGATCTCGAAGGAGTCATCGCGGGCACAGGTGGTGTGCTGGGGACGGGCGGTATGGCATCGAAGTTGTCGGCTGCTCGACTCGCCGCCGACGCCGGTGTTCCTGTTTTGCTCGCAGCCGCGTCGGCGGCCGACGAAGCACTCGGGTCCGGACGCGTCGGAACAGCGTTCGCTGCCCGACCGGTCCGGCTGTCGGCGCGAAAGTTCTGGGTTCGCCACGCCGCTGACGCGCGGGGATCACTGCGGCTGGACGCCGGTGCGGTCCGCGCGGTGGCGCGGCGCAGTTCCCTTCTGGCGGCGGGCATCACGAGCATTCACGGCCGGTTCTACGGCGGCGATGTGGTGTCGTTGGTCGGACCGGACGACGATGTCGTGGCGCGTGGAGTCGTTGAGTACGACAGCACAGAACTCACCGGGATGCTGGGTCGTTCGACGCACGAGTTGCCCGATGATCTGCGCCGGCCCGTGGTGCACGCGGACGATTTAGTAGTGGTGTAGTCGGAGCGCCTAATGCACTCGCTGCACCAACCCCGCCAGAACCTCGGAGCAACCCAGTTCGATTTTGAGAGTTGCGAACTCGTCGCCTCGGGTGTGGCCGCGGTTGATGATCGCTACGGGAATTCCTAACTTCGCGGCACGCCTGACGAACCGCAGTCCGGACATCACCGTCAGCGACGACCCGGCGACAAGCAGCCGTTCCGCGTTCTCGACAAGCGAGAATGCGGCGGCGACCCGTTCACGCGGCACGCTCTCGCCGAAGTACACGATGTCGGGCTTCAGCATTCCGCCGCACCGCACGCAGTCGACCGGACGGAAGTGATCGGTTCGTGCAACGACGGCGTCGGCGTCCGGTGCGATCTCGTCACCCTTCACGAGCGTTGCCGCGAACTCTGGGTTTGCGCGTTCGAGCCGCTCCGAGAGTGCATGCCGCGACGTGAGGTCGTTGCACCGCAAGCACCGGATTTGCGCGTACGTGCCGTGCAGGTCGATCACCCGCCGACTGCCGGCTTTGGTATGGAGGAGGTCGACGTTCTGGGTGATCAGGGCGTTGACGTGGCCCGCCTTCTCCAGGCTCGCGAGCGCTCGATGCCCCGCGTTGGGAACCGCCGAATCGACGTACCGCCAGCCGACGTGATTGCGTGCCCAGTACCGCCGCCGGAAATCGGTGTCGCCGACGAACTGCTGATAGGTCATCGGGCTGCGGGGTGGCGAATCGGGGCCGCGATAGTCCGGGATCCCGGAGTCCGTGGACATTCCGGCGCCGGTCAGCGCGACGGTTCGACGACCACGCAGAAGGGCGTGCAGTTCGTCGACCGCGTGCTCGACCTTCGGTGCGGGTGGACTTTCGACTGCCACCCCCGCCATCTTAGGCGCAAGGGGTCGCGCAGCGCCTCGGTCGTAGCGTGGTGTACGACGTATAAGGAAATGTCTTCGGTCGATGGTGCCCTCGGAGGTCTGCATGAAGTTGCAAGGTAAGTCCGTTCTCGTGACCGGTGGAGCGTCGGGCCTCGGGCTCGCCACGGTGCGCAGGCTCGTCGCCGACGGCGCCCGCGCGGTCGCCCTCGACCTCCCGCACGCCGACCAGGCCGGTCTGCAGGAGATCGACGGTGAAGTGTTCTTCGTTGGCGCCGACGTCACCGACGAGGCGGCTGTGCAGTCCGCGGTCGACGTCGCCAACGAGCACGGCAACCTGTCCGTCGTCGTCAACTGCGCGGGCATCGGCAATGCGATCAAGACTGTCAGCAAGCGTGGGCCGTTTCCGCTCGACGGCTTCACGAAAGTCGTCGGTGTCAACCTGACCGGAACCTTCAACGTGATTCGCCTTGCTGCGAATGCCATGGCCGCCAACGAGATCGACGGCGAGGAGCGCGGCGTCATCATCAATACCGCGTCGGTCGCGGCGTTCGACGGACAGATCGGTCAGGCCGCCTACTCGGCATCGAAGGGCGGAATCGTCGGAATGACGCTACCGATTGCGCGCGATCTCGCCTCGTACGCCATCCGCGTGGTCACCATTGCTCCCGGCCTGTTCCACACGCCACTGCTTGGCTCGCTTCCGGAGGAAGCACGGACGTCCCTGGGCGCGCAGGTCCCGCACCCGAGCCGGCTCGGTCAGCCGTCCGAGTATGCGGATCTGGTCGCGGCGATCGTCGGTAATCCGATGCTCAACGGCGAGACGATCCGCCTGGACGGCGCGATCCGGATGGCACCGCGGTGACTGCTGAGCCAGGTGCGGTCCGGGTCGAGCTCGACGGTGGGGTCGCGCTGGTCACGCTGGACCGTCAGCACGTTCGCAACGCGATCGACATCGACACCATGGAGGAGTTCGCGGACCGGCTGGAAGCTCTCGCGTCCGACGAAACCGTCCGCTGTGTGCTGCTGACCGGTGCCGGGCGGGCGTTCTGCACAGGGGCCGATCTGAGCGACGACGTCGCGAAACTCGGCCCGGTGGCTTCCAACCGCATGTTGGGAGCAGTCGCGCGAGTCGTCACCGCACTCACCTCGATGCCGAAGCCCGTGGTCGGGGCTGTCAACGGCCCCGCCGCGGGGGTTGGCGCCTCGTTCGCTTTCGCCTGCGACCTTGTCGTCGCATCGCGCGCGTCGTACTTCCTGCTGCCGTTCACAGCGCGAGGAATCATGCCCGACGGTGGCGCGACGCTGACGGTCGCTGCCTCGATCGGGCGCGCACGCGCAATCCGGCTGGCCCTGCGCGGCGAACGCGTGCCTGCCCAGGACGCCTTCGATTGGGGTCTCATTGCCGAAGTCTGTGAACCGGAAGAGCTTTCCCGCGTCACCGGCGAGTTGGCCCGTGAACTCGCTGCGGGACCACGGGCGGCCTATGCGAGTACGAAGGCCGCTATCAACGCGTTGACAATCGGTGACCTAGGACAGGCGCTGGCGGTCGAGACGCGTGATCAGTTGACGCTGCTCGCTGCGGCGGACTTCCGGGAAGGAGTCGATTCCTTCCTGCAGAAGCGGCCGCCGGTTTTCACGGATTAGCGAACTTGTCGCAAATCTTCAATTCCGGCGGAACTGTCGGCCGCCAGACTTGTCGTATGACAACAGTGAATCCCATCCCCGCCGGATACCGCACGCTCACCCCGTATCTCGCCGTGTCGGACGGTGCTGCGGCGCTCGACTTCTACGTTCGCGGTCTCGGCGCCGAGGTCGTCGATCGGATGGATGCGCCCGACGGCAGCCTTATGCACGCCGAATTGCGGATCGGCGACTCGATGCTGCAGATGTCGAACGACATGCCCGACTACGGGATCAAGGCACCCGAGCCGGGCTGGGTACATTCCTCGATCGTCGTGTACGTCGAAGATACCGACACGTTCGTCGATCGTGCGGTCCGCGAAGGTGCCACACTCGTTGTGCCGGTGTCGGATACGTTCTCTGGTGATCGCCACGGCGTCGTCGTGGATCCGTTCGGGCACCGCTGGGCAGTGTGCACGAAGATCGAAGACGTTCCAGCCGACGAGGTCGCTCGCCGTGCGCGCGAGCTGTTCTTCCCGGAGGCCGAGCCGGCCCAGTAGCTGGAACGTCTCAGTAGCCGGAGACTTTTAGTAGCCGGAAACGGGGTCGACCTTCGACAGCAACTCGTTTCCCGCCGCAAAGCGAGCGACGTTCGCGGATACGCGTTCCGCGAACGCCTCTACCCGTCGTTGCGGCGGATTCGAAAGGTGTGGTGTGACAATCGCGTTCGGCAGCGACCAGAGCGGGTGATCGTCGGGCAGCGGCTCCGGCTCGGTGACATCGAGTCCGGCACCGCCGATTATGTTGTTCTGCAACGCTTTCACCAGCGCGTCCGTATCGACCAGCGACCCGCGCGCGATGTTGATCAACCACGACGTGGGCTTGAGCTGCGCCAGTTCGTCGGCGCCGACGATGTGCTTGGTCGCGGGGGTTGCCGGCGCGGCGATCACGACGTGGTCGGTTCGTGCCCACACCTCGTCGAGCCGAATGACAGGTAGCGTCTCGACGGCACCGGGAACCGGTCTGCCAGAACGAGATACGGCCAGCACATGTGCACCGACAGCCGCGAGCATCGGAATGAGGGCTCGCCCGATTCCGCCGGCGCCGATGATCGCGACCGTGGAGTTTCGCAGAGTTCCGATGTGCGGGAAGAACTCCGGCTGGCGCCAGGTCGTCGCAAGGATCTGCTCGGGTAGATAGCGGACTCCCGCAAGCAGCAGGGCCAGTGTATGTTCCGCGACGGTGTTCGCGAATGCGCCTGCAGCGGAAGTGAACTGGACTTTGGGATTTCGACCGATGATGCCGGTGGTGAAGAACTCCTCGACACCGGCGGCGTACAGCTGGACCCATTCGACGCCGGGCGGCAGTGGGTCCGGAAACCCGTCCGGACCCGTTGCCCAGACGAGCCCCCGCGCAGCGTCGATGTCCGCAAGCACGCCGCTCCCACGCTCGATCGCGTCCACGAGCTGGCGTTCCTGCGTTGGACCGAGGGCGATCGGGATGGGTGGCACGTCGGACCTCCACGTAGCGAGGACGAAAGCAGCGGTCGGGCTCGCCGACCACTCTATCGACAGTTCAGCCGGGGCGCTGTTGGTCTCTAGGCTCGGCGCAACGGCGTGAAGTCGTGCTTCGCCAAGAACTCGGGGCGCGGCGCAGGTGCTGCGAACGGCTCGGTCAAGACGTTCTCCACACTGTTGAACACGAGGAACAGGTTCGACCTGGGATACGGGGTGATGTTGCCGTTGGACCCGTGCATACAGTTCGAATCGAAGACGATCGCCGAACCGGCGGGCCCGGTGATCTGCTCGATCCCGAACTCGTCCGCCAACCGGGTCAGCGTCGGCTGGTCGGGCGAGCCGGTCGGCGGAATGTGCTGGACGAGCGACTGCAGAAAGTAGTCCTTCGGGGTCTCACCAGCGCACGAGACCCAGCGTCGATGAGATCCGGCGATGATCATCAGACTGCCGTTGACCTCGAAGTTTGGGGTCAGGGCGATCGAGATGCTCAGGGCACGCGGCGTGGGCATTCCGTCTTCGGCGTGCCAGGTCTCGAAGTCCGAGTGCCAGTAGAACGGTCCGCCGGTGAAGCCGGGTTTGAAGTTGAGCCGGCTCTGGTGGATGTAGACGTCCGACCCCAGAATCTGCTGTGCCATCCCGGCGATATTCGGGCGCGACGCAATATCGGCGACCAACCCGCTCAGGAGATGGACGTCGAAAATAGACCTGACGTCGCCCGTGCCTTGCTCGCGGACCACGCGCGAGTCCTGTTCCAGCTGAGGCGATCTCGCCAGGCGGCCGATTTCGGAGTAGCACGCGGCCACGTCGTCGGCTGACAGCGCACGAGGCGCGACATGAAAGCCCTTGTCGTCGTACCGGGCAAGTTCAGGCGGTGTCAGCGGACCGTTCCACGTACCCCAGACAACCGGATCGGCACGCCCGCTGACGGTGCATGCCGTGCCGGTCCGGGTGGGGTATTGATCTGCCGTTGCGATCTCGACCATGTCAGTCATCCTGCCGCCACCTCGATAAGGGGGTACACCCCGTTTTCGTCATGTACTTCGCGCCCGGTCACCGGCGGATTGAAAACGCACAGCATCCGCATGCGGGTCCGCGGTTCGAGGCGGTGGCGCTCATGCCCGTCGAGGAGGTACATCGAACCTGGACCGAGTTCGTAGACCTTGTCGTTGTCGAGGTCGGTCAGCGTTCCCTCGCCCTCCACCAACCACACCGCTTCGACGTGGTTCGCGTAGTGGAACTTGTTGACGGTGTTCGGCTCGATCGTGGTCTCATGGAACGAGAAGCCAACGCCGTCGCCGCCCAGGACGATTCGCTTGCTACGCCAGTTGCCGTCGTCGCTCGTGACGTCTCTGTCGGTACCGGTGATCTCGGCTGTCGATCTAACGATCATTTTCGGAACTCCGTTCAGCGGCAGACCGCGGCAGTAGCGTCAGCGAGGATCCGCAGCCCGTGGTCTAGCTCGTCTTCGGTAATTGTCAGTGCGGGAAGAAGTTTCACAACTTCGTCCGACGGGCCGGAAGTTTCGGCAAGTAGCCCGGCCTCGAACGCGTGCTGGCACACCTTGCCCGCGAGGTCGGGGTTCTCGAAGACGAGACCCTGAACCATTCCGCGACCGCGGGTGGATACGCCGTCGAAAGCTTCCGACAGATCGGTGAAGGCGGCGTGGATGCGCTCACCCTTCGCGAGGGTCGACTTGTGCAGCGCATCGTCGCGCCAGTAGTGGTCGATGGCAGCCGTTGCCGTGACGAACGCGGGGTTGTTGCCGCGGAACGTGCCGTTGTGCTCGCCCGGTCCCCAGATGTCGAGTTCCGGCTTGAACAATGTCAGTGCCATCGGCATGCCGTAGCCACCGATCGACTTGGACAGCGTCACGATGTCGGGGGTGATCCCGGCAATCTCGAACGAGAAGAACGGGCCGGTGCGGCCACATCCCATCTGGACGTCGTCGACGATCAGCAGGATGTCGCGCCGTGAGCAGAGATCGGCCAGTGCTCGCAACCATTCCGGACGTGCGACGTTGACGCCGCCCTCGCCCTGAACCGTTTCGACGATTACCGCTGCCGGGCGGTTGAAGCCCGAACCGGAGTCGTCGAGCACGCGCTCGAACCAGTGGAAGTCTTCCATCACGCCGTCGAAGTAGTTGTCGAACGGCATCGGTGTCGCGTGTACGAGTGGAATGCCCGCACCGGCGCGTTTCATGGAGTTTCCGGTGACGGAGAGTGCCCCAAGGGTCATGCCGTGGAAGGCGTTCGTGAAGTTGATGATCGCTTCGCGGCCCGTCACCTTGCGGGCGAGCTTCAGTGCGGCTTCGACGGAGTTTGCGCCCGTCGGTCCGGGGAACTGGACTTTGTAATCAAGGTCGCGCGGATCAAGAATGTTGCGCTTGAACGACTCGAGGAACTCGCGCTTGGCGGTCGTCGACATGTCCAAGCCGTGCGTGATGCCATCGTTGACGATGTAATCGACGAGTGCGTGCTTGAGAATCGGGTTGTTGTGACCGTAGTTCAAGGCGCCGGCGCCCGCGAAGAAGTCGAGGTACTCGTTGCCGTCCTCGTCACGTAGCCAGGAGCCTTGTGCGCTCTTGAATACGGTGGGCCAATCCCGGCAGTAGCTACGGACTTCCGATTCGAGTGACTCGAAAATCGTTGGTTCCTTGGTGCTCATGATGTCGGGTTTCCTTCCGGCTGTCGCGACGGTCCGATGATGTAGAGCTCTTCAGCTTCATGTGCATCAGGAAAGTCGTTGGGGTCGAACAGGTTTTGCTTGGTTATCTGCGTCCCGCGGTTTCTCGCGAGTGCTGTGAACAAGGCGATCGAGGCCGCGTTGTCGGGGCTGATCGTTGTTTCCAAGTGTGTAACTGATTGCGAAGCAAGGCTTTCCAGCAATCTGTGCAGCATTGCCGCTGCCAGACCCTTTCCTCGCTGGCTGTCGTCGACGGCAACCTGCCACACGAACAAGGTGTCCGGTGCGTGCGGTCGAACGAAACCGGTGACGAATCCGACCACGTTGCCATCGACTTCGGCGACGATGGACGATGCGTCGAAATCCCTGCACCACAACAGGTATGAGTAGCTGGAGTTGACGTCGAGTACTTTCGACGCCTCTGCGATCTGCCAGAGCCGGACTCCGTCGGCGATCTGCGGACTACGAAACACCGCGTCCGGCGCGGCGCTTGGGTTCACTCTCGGTTGTGCCTGGGTCATCGGTCATCCGAACGTAACAAGGTGGCGGCACGATTTCACGTACCTGGACAGACGGATACCCGCTGGCCTGATTTTTATGCAGGTGAGGCGGCGGATGTGAGCCTTGTCACGAGAAGTGCCTGTTCGGAGGTTCGCCGGAGTGCTGGGGGAGGTCGGCTGCCATTCGGCGCGACCCCGAACAAATGGCTAGCGTCATCGGCGTGTCGCTGACCATTCGGTCGTTCTCGCGGCGGTTAGGCGGGATTATTTCGGCGTTGCCAGCGCGAGTGGGAGGACCGCGTCAGCGCCCGCGCGGCGCAGGTCGCGCGCGGCCATCGTGAGGGTCCAGCCGGTATCGGTCAACGCGTCTACCAGCAAAATCGGCCCGGAAATTCCGCTCAGATCCGGCACGTCCCATGCATCGACCAGACCGGCCACTCGATAGGCAGAGTTGGCCGCCGACACCGGTGGGTGGTCGGGGCGCTCCCGCAGGGTGCCCAGATCGCGCAACCGGCCGACCTCCGCAAGCCGTGCGGCGAGCGTGCGCACGAGTTCCGGATGGGTCGGTGAGTCGAGAGCAATCACCGACTCCGGGCGCTGCTCCCAATCCCACGCCTTGAGGACCTGAATGCACGCTCCGATGACCGCGTCGGGGACCGGTCCGTCGGGTCCGTCGAGTAGTCCGCGCAAGCGCTGACCCCAGCCGATATCGGACAGCCTGCCGAGCACGCGACCGGTTTCGGGCCCTTCGGTGATCTTTCCGGACAGCTTGACGCCGAGCTTCGCCAACCCGGTCGGCCACTGTTTGCGCGGTGGCAGGTCGACGCCGGGCCGGTCGAGGCGAGCCCGAGTCGTAGCAAGCGCCTGACCGTCGATGGCTGGGCTGAGCGGCTGACCGGTGCAGTTGTCACACCGACCGCACGGGGCGGGCTCCGCGGACAACCCCGGATCGTCCAGCTGGCGACGCAAGAATTCCATGCGGCACCCGGTGGTTCGCTGATAGTCGAGCATCGCCTGCTGTTCGGCCTCGCGGGCAGCATCGAGTCGCTGGTAGCGCTCCTCGTCGTAACTCCATGGCTCGCCGGTCGCGATCCAGCCGCCGCGAACGCGTTTGACGGCACCGTCCACGTCGAGAACTTTCAAGACCATTTCCAGGCGCGTGCGATTGAGCTCGACGAGTGGTTCCAACGCCGGTGTCGAGATCGGCTTGCTGGGATCGAGCGCCTCGATCACCTTGCGTACCAGCTGTTCTCGTGGGAACGCGACGGACGTGAAGTAACTCCAGATGCGCTGGTCCTCGGCGCCGGGGAGAAGCACGACTTCGGCGCGATCGGTCGACCTACCCGCGCGCCCAACCTGCTGGTAATAGGCAATGGGGGAGGACGGCGCTCCGACGTGAACAACGAAGCCGAGGTCCGGCTTGTCGAAACCCATGCCGAGCGCGGAGGTCGCGACCAAGGCCTTGACCTCATTGTTCAGCAGTGCGGCCTCGAGAACTTCGCGCTCGGCCGGATCGGTCTGACCGGTGTAGGCAGCGACCGTGTGCCCGCGATCGGACAGCAGGTCGGCGAGATCGCGCGCCGCCGAAACAGTGAGGACGTAGATGATGCCCGCGCCGGGCAGGTTGTGCAGATGTTCGGCAAGCCAGGCGGCCCGCTCGAGGGCATCGTCGAGACGCAACACCGACAGGTGCAGCGATTCGCGTTCGAGCGTCCCGCGCAGGACGAGCGTGTCACCGCCGCCCACACCGACCTGTGACGCGACGTCGGAAACCACGCGGTCGTTGGCGGTGGCCGTCGTGGCAAGGACCGGAATGTTGTTGCCCAGCTCGGCGACCAAGGTCCGGATGCGTTGATAATCAGGCCTGAAATCGTGCCCCCAGTCGGAGACGCAGTGCGCTTCGTCGACGACCACGAGGCCCGCATCAGCTGCCAGCGAGGGGAGCACCTGGTCCCGAAAATCGGGGTTGTTCAGCCGCTCGGGGCTGACTAGCAATACGTCGACCTCACCGGCGGTGACCTGCGCATGAATAGAATCCCACTCGGTCATGTTGCCCGAGTTGATCGTGGCAGCGCGTACCCCGGCACGCTCCGCCGCGGCAACCTGATTTCGCATCAGTGCCAGCAGTGGCGACACGATGATCGTCGGACCGAGGCCCTGTGCACGCAGGAGCTTGGCCGAGATGAAGTAGACAGCCGACTTTCCCCAACCGGTGCGTTGCACGACCAGAGCGCGGCGCCGCTGGACGACCAGCGCCTCGATCGCCGTCCACTGGTCGTCGCGGAGCCGGGCATTCGGTCCGGCGAGTTCGCGCAGGAGGCGTTCGGCATCGGCCTTGAGGTCCGTGGCGGTGGTCACGGCAACCATGCTGCCCTACAGCACCGACATGGTGCCTGTGCGCGGTTGGAGAGTCCAGGGACTCGCCAACCGCGCAAGGGGTCAGCCTTTCACGCAGAGCACCTGCCGCAGCGTCGCGACGACGTCGACAAGATCGGCCTGAGCCGCGATGACCTTGTCGATGTCCTTGTACGCAGCCGGGATCTCGTCGATGACCCCCGCGTCCTTGCGGGACTCGACGCCCTCGGTCTGGGCGATGAGGTCCGCAACCGTGAACTGTCGCTTCGCCGCGTTGCGACTCATCCGCCGGCCGGCGCCGTGCGACGCGGACTGGAAGGATTCCGCGTTGCCCTTTCCGCGCACGACATAGGAGCGTGTGCCCATCGAACCCGGGATCAGCGCCAGCTGACCGTAGCCGGCACGCACCGCACCCTTGCGGGTGACGAGCAGCTGCTCACCGTCGATCGTCTCCTCCGACACGTAGTTGTGATGGCACGAGATCGGCTCGTCGAAACGCACCTGCGGCAGTTCTGCGCGGACCGCCCGGCAGATCAGCCCGAGCATGACGGCGCGGTTGCGCGCCGCGTACTCCTGCGCCCATTCCAGATCCCGCCGGTACGCGGTCATTTCGGCTGTGCCCGAGACAAATACGGCGAGGTCCCGGTCGGGGAGACCGACGTTGTGCGGCAGCCCGCGAGCGATCGCCATGTGCCGCTCGGCGAGTTCCTTGCCGATGTTCCGGCTACCCGAGTGCAGCAGAATCCATACGGCATCCTGCTCGTCGAGGCATACCTCGATGAAGTGGTTGCCACCGCCGAGCGAACCGATCTGGTTGTGCGCCTTGCCTTCCAGCTTCTGCACGTCGCTGTGCAGCGACGTGAACGCACCCCAGAAGCGGTCCCAGCCGGTCCGCAGGCGTGGCGCGTCGAACTGCAGCTTGCGCACATCGACCGCAGACTTGTGCGCAGCGAAGCCGACCGGTACCGCGGCTTCGATGCGCGACCGCAGCCGAGACAGGTCGTCGGGCAGGTCGGCAGCGGTGAGGCTCGTCCTGACACTCTCCATACCGCAACCGATGTCGACGCCGACGGCAGCGGGGGCCACCGCGTCGCGCATCGCGATCACGGACCCGACCGTCGCACCTTGCCCAGGTGCACGTCGGGCATGACGCGGACACCGTGCACCCACTGCAGGTTCGCGATGTTGCGCAGCTGTTGCAGGGCCGCCTGATCGATCTCCGCTTCGGGTGCCCACATCAGCGTCTTCGCTCGCGTTCCACGCAGCTCGACGGGAAACATCGGTCCGTCCTTCCTGTTGTTGTGACCGGAACAACAGTAGGTAGCGAGATCCGTTGGCGCATCCGATTATCCGCTGATCCGGTGCGGGCTCCGCCGAGCGGCGTGCCAAGACACGGTCCGGCGGGACCTCGCAGTCCAGCCGAGCCGACTATCCTCGAGCTTTACACCCGCCGGCGCTTGCCATCGCGCGCAGGCGGGTATCGCCACCGAACGTCTGAGAAGGGACGCCCAGTGTCCGACCCGATGGATCCGAGCGTGCTTCGCTCCGTGCTGGAGCGGTCGCCGGATCTCGTCATGTTGTCGGAATTCAAGACTGGGCGCGTGCTGTATCTGAATCCCGCCGGGGTCCGCCTCGTCGGTCTCGCGGACCTGGCCGACGCGTGCTCCCGCTGCACCGCCGACTTCGTCACCGAGGCCGGTGCGGCGTTCAACGCCGAACTGGAAGCCGCAGTAGCGACTTCGGGCGATTGGTCCGGTTTCAGCGAAATCAACCACTTCGGTACGGGCGAGGCGATCCCGGTGACGATTTCGGTGTTCGTGCTGCACCGCACCGAGGAGGGACCAGCCGTCATCGTCACAACGGCACGTGACTACAGAGACTCGCGACGCCAGGAGCGCCGGCTTCAGCAGGCGCTGGAAGCCGCGGCTTACCGTGCGCGCGAACAGCAGTCGCTCGCAGCGTTGAGCCAGCTGGCCGTCAGCGCAGATCTGGACACGGTGCTGTCGGCGGCAACGGCGGCCGCGTCGGCGATGGTCGGGATGGAGTGCTCGTCGATAGCGCGTTACGACGCCAACGCCGACACCCTCGCGGTGGTCGCCTACAGCGGTCAGCCGCCGCGGCCGCAGAGTTTGCCGTGCGGCGCGGGATCGCAGGCGGGATATGCGTGGTCGACCGGGTCGGTAGTCGTCTCGCGGAATCGGGCGTCCGAAACCCGTTTTGCGACAACGGGTATGGCCGCTCGGGGACTGAAGAGTGGGGTGAGCATGCCGATCGGGGAGAGTCTTGCATGGGGCGTGCTCACGGCCCATAGTTCGAAAGTGCGCGAGTATTCGGCGCGCGACCTTGCCTTTCTGCGCTCGGTTTCGAGCGTCGTGTCGGCAGCGATCCGCCGGATCGAGCTCGAAACCAGGCTCCGCCACCAAAGCCTTCACGACCCGCTGACCGGACTGCCCAATCGGGTGCTCGCATTTCAGCGCATCGAGGAGGCCTTGGACCGGGCGCGCGAATTCGGCACCCGATTCGCCCTGCTCCTGATCGATCTCGACGACTTCAAGACGATCAACGACAGCCTCGGACACACCGCCGGAGACGCGGCCCTCGCCGGATTGGCGCAACGCCTCGCAGCGGTCGTCCGGCCCAGTGACACGGTCGCCCGCCTCGGCTGCGACGAGTTCGTAGTCGTCTGCGTCGACATCGACAATTCGGAAGCCGCTATCGAGATCGTGCGGCGGATAAACACCGCGATCACAGACGGCCACAAGGGCAACTCGGCCGCCTTCAGCGCGAGCATCGGCGTCGCGCTGTCCGACACGTCGAGCACACCGGACGATCTGATTCGCCGAGCCGATCAGGCGATGTACAACGCGAAAGCGCTTGGGCCGGGACAGTATTCGGTGTACGAGCACGCCTGAGCCGGGTTCGTCGTTCCCTGCTTTGCCGGGTCGCGTCCTGCCGCGCCGGTCGGGTCCTGACGCGCCGGTCGGGTCCTGCCGAACCGCCGGTCGGGTTCTGATGCGCCGGTCGGGTCCTGCCTGACGCGCCGGTCGGGTTCTGACGCGCCGGTCGCACACCGGCTAGGGAGTCGCACCGAAAATAGGGCCCAAAACTCGGTGCGACTGCCGAGTCGGGGTGCGGTTGGGGGCTGGAGGGACGGGGGAGTCGACAGTGGGGACGGGGGAGTCGGCGGTGGGGGCGGGGGAGTCGGCGGAGGCGGGGGCTAGAGGTGCGAACCGACCGCCCGTCAGTGCGCGGTCAGGGTGAGAGCCGCTTCGATCTGCTCTGCCGTGGGCATCGAGGTGCTTGCGCCGGGGACGGTTGTGGCCAGCGCACCTGCCGCGCAGGCCCACATCAGGGCGTGTTCGGGTCCGCGGCTCCAGGCGACTGCGAGCGCGCCGACGAAGGCGTCACCTGCACCCGTGGTGTCCACGGCCTCGACCGGCACCGATTCGGCGGCCAGTTGTTCGCCGTCCGGTCCGCGGTAGCTCACTCCCGCGGGGCCGAGGGTCGTGATCACATGCGGGACGCTCGCGAGCACGTCCTTGCCGAGTTGCTCGGCTTCCAGGTGATTCAGGACGAGGACGTCGACGCAGGTCAGCAGCTCGGGAGGCAATTCCTGGACCGGCGAGGGGTTGAGCAGCACCGCGGTCCCGTGGGCCCGAGCGTGCTTCACGCCCACGAGCACCGTCTCGAGGGGAATCTCGAGTTGGCAGACCAGGGTGTCGGCGTCGGCGATCGCCTCGAGTTCCTGCTCGGTGAGTTCGAGAAGGCTCGCGTTCGCATCGGCGACGACGATGATGCTGTTCTCGCCGGATCTGTTGACGGTGATCATCGCTACCCCGCTGGGCCCTTCGACCTCGCGCAGCAGTTCGGTTCCGACGTCGTTGAGCACGAGCGTTTCGCGCAGTTCCAGAGCGAAGGTGTCGTCGCCGACCGCCCCGATGAATTCGACCTCGCCGCCCGCGCGCGCAACCGCTATCGCCTGATTGAGGCCTTTGCCACCCGGAATGGTCGCGAACGTGGCACCGAGCACCGTTTCGCCTGGCATCGGGAGCCGTTCGGTCGTCGTGACCAGGTCCATATTGGCGCTACCGAGAACCGTGATTTTCGGTCCCGCCACCTCTGCAGTGGTCATATTGCTCACGCTAGCCGGTACAGGCCGATTTCGTGCGCAGGCGCGAACGAGACGTCGAACGCGTGAAAGTACGCTGTAGCTATGACGGCGGTGACCGATTCTGCGCAGGTGAACACAAATTCGGACGATGTACGAGAGTTGGTACACGCGGCCGCCCGGCGGGCGCGTGTCGCGTCCCGCGTTCTCGCGCTGTTGACGACCGCGGAGAAGAATCGTGCACTGCATGCGGCGGCCGATGCCGTGCTTGCGGCGGCGGACACGATTCTCGAGGCCAACTCCGCGGACATCGACAACGCCAGGGAGGGTGGCACCGGCGAATCGCTGCTGGACCGACTCAGGCTGACGAGCGCGCGAATCGACGGCATCGCCGCGGGTCTGCGCCAGGTCGCGGGTCTTCCGGATCCGGTAGGCGACGTGGTCCGCGGGTCTACTCTGCCGAACGGCTTGGAGATTCGGCAGGTCCGCGTGCCGCTGGGTGTCGTCGGCATGGTGTACGAGGCGCGGCCGAATGTCACCGTCGACGCCTTCGGGCTCGCCTTGAAATCCGGGAATGCCGCGCTGCTGCGGGGGTCCTCGTCTGCTGCGCTGTCGAATCAGGCGCTCGTGACGGTTCTGCGCGATTCGCTCACCGCGAGCGGCCTGCCCGCCGATTCGGTCCAGTTGCTGCCCAGCGCGGACCGCTCGAGCGTCACACACCTGATCCAGGCCCGCGGGCTGGTCGACGTTGTCATCCCGCGTGGCGGCGCGGGCCTCATCAACGCCGTCGTTCGCGACGCAACCGTTCCGACGATCGAAACCGGCACCGGCAACTGCCACGTGTACGTGCATGCCGCCGCCGATCTCGACATGGCGGAGAAGATTCTCATCAACTCCAAGACGCGCAGGACCAGTGTCTGCAATGCGGCGGAAACGGTGCTGATCGACGACGCGATCGCCACGACCGCCGTGCCGAAGCTGATCGAGGCGCTGGAAAAGCACGGCGTGACGATTCACGGAGACCTGCCCGGGCTCATCCCCGCCAACGAGGACGACTGGTCGAACGAATATCTCTCGCTCGACGTTGCACTCAAAGTGGTGGACGACCTCGACGCGGCGGTGGCGCACATCGACCGCTACGGCACCGGGCACACGGATGCGATCGTGACCGCCGACCTCGCCGCGGCCCGTGAGTTCACCGCGCGCGTGGATTCGGCAGCGGTCATGGTGAACGCTTCGACGGCGTTCACTGATGGCGAGCAATTCGGCTTCGGTGCCGAAATCGGAATCTCGACGCAGAAGCTGCACGCGCGCGGACCCATGGGTCTGCCCGAGCTGACTTCGACCAAGTGGATCGTGTGGGGCGACGGACAGACCAGGCCTGCGTGATCACCACCGAAGTGACGGGACAGACACATGGATAAAGCAGCTCCGGCGCAGCAGCCGTTCTTTTCGTCGGTCGACGACGTCATCGCGCGGCTGGCCGAGACCGGCTACCTCGCGAACAAGGGCACGGCGACCGCTGTTTTCCTCGCTGACCGGCTCGGCAAGCCGTTGCTGATCGAAGGTCCGGCCGGCGTCGGGAAGACCGAGCTCGCTCGCGCCGTCGCGCAGACCAGCGGTGCCGAACTGGTCCGGCTGCAGTGTTACGAAGGTGTCGACGAGGCTCGCGCGCTCTACGAGTGGAATCACGCGAAGCAGATCCTGCGCATCCAGGCGTCGTCGGAAAATCATTGGGAAGAGACGAAGCAGGATGTCTTCTCCGAGGAGTTCCTGCTTTCCCGGCCGCTGCTGACCGCTATTCGACGCACCGAGCCGACCGTCCTCCTCATCGATGAGACCGACAAGGCCGACGTCGAGATCGAGGGCCTGCTGCTCGAAGTACTGAGCGATTTCGCAGTGACGGTTCCAGAACTCGGCACTATCGTCGCGACGCGCAAGCCGTTCGTCGTCCTCACGTCGAATGCGACTCGCGAGCTATCGGAAGCCCTGAAGCGCCGCTGCCTCTTTCTGCACCTCGATTTCCCGGACGAGGACCTCGAACGACGGATCCTTGCGAGTCGCGTTCCCGAGTTGCCGCAGGCCGTTGCCCAGCAGATGGTCCGGACGATTCGAGTGCTTCGTGGCATGCAGCTCAAGAAGCTGCCCTCGGTCGCGGAGACGATCGACTGGGGTCGCACGTTGCTGGCGCTCGGGATGGACACGCTCGACGACGAGGCGGTGCGGTCGACCTTGGGCGTCGTGCTCAAGCATCACGCCGATCATCAGAAGGCGACCGCGGAGTTGAAACTGAATTGACCAAACCGCTTGCACCGCATGGGCTTCCAGGGCATCTTGTTGCTTTCGTCGAAGCCCTGCGCAAGCGTGGCATTCCGGTAGGGCCGTCCGAGACGGTCGACGCAGGACATGTCGTCTCGGTGCTCGACCTCCTCGACCGCGAAGTGCTGCGCGAAGGTTTGGCGTGCGCGCTGGTTCGCCGGCCCACCCATCGGCCGACCTTCGACGGGATGTTCGACCTGTGGTTTCCCGCCGCGATCGGGGTCAGGGAGTCCAGCCCGGACGACATCGAGCTGCCGCGAACACCTGACGGTCAGGTCGACCTAAACGCACTTCGGGAGCTGATCGCCAACCTCCTCATCGACGATTCCCCGCAGGCCGCGGAGATCGCCGCCCAGTTGGTCGACCAGCTCGGCCAGTACCAATCCGCCAACGGACCGTCGTTCTCGGCCTATCAGACCCTGCGCGAAGTGCAGCCCGAGACGCTGTTGCGCAAGATTCTCGACGGCCTGCTCGGGCAGCAGGGCCAAGCCAAAGACGACGATCCCGATGCGAATCTGGCGGCCGAAGTCGCGCGGCGGACTGCTGCGCAGCGGATCGCGGACTTCCGCAAGATGGTCGAGGCGGAGACCCGGCGCCGCTCGGCCGAACGCCTGGGCAAGGAACGCGTCGCGAACTACGGCGTGCCGAAACAGGCCGACGAGGTGGACTTCCTGCGTGCGTCCGACAGCGAGCTGACCCAGCTCAGGAGCAGCGTCAATGCGCTCGCACGACTGCTCGCCACACGGTTGGCCGCGCGCCGCAGGCGGGCCCGCGCTGGTGAGATCGACTTGCGCAAGACGCTGCGCAAATCGATGTCGACGGGCGGCGTGCCCATCGATCTGGTCCAGCGCAAACCCCGCCGGACCCGTCCTGAGCTGGTAATTCTGTGTGATGTCTCGGGGTCGGTCGCGGGCTTCAGCAACTTCACGCTGTTGCTGGTTCATGCGTTGCGCGAGCAGTTCTCGAAGGTCCGGATTTTTGCGTTCATCGATTCCGCCGACGAGGTCACGCATTTGTTCGAGCCGAACGCAGATCTCGGCAAGTCGATGTGGCGAATCATCAACGAAGCGGACGTCATTCAGTTCGACGGCCACTCCGATTACGGCAACGCGTTCGGCGTCTTCACCGACAAGTTCGTTTCCAGCGTCACCAGCCGGACCTCCCTGCTCGTCCTCGGTGACGCACGTAACAATTACCGCGACCCGAACATCAAGGCGCTGCGCGAACTGGTGTCGGTCAGCAAGCACGCGCACTGGCTCAACCCGGAACAGCGCACGCAGTGGGGGTCGGGGGACTCCGCGGCCGACGTCTACCAGGACGTAATCGAGATGCACGAGTGCCGCTCCGCCAAACAGCTCACCGCGGTGGTTGCGGGTCTGCTTCCCGTTTGAGGGCCGTAAGCTGGTCACTCGTGCACAAGACCGGTATCCGCAGACTCGGCGTGATGGGTGGGACGTTCGACCCGATCCACCATGGCCACCTTGTCGCGGCCAGCGAAGTCGCGAACCGGTTCGCGCTCGACGAGGTCATCTTCGTGCCGACCGGACGGCCCTGGCAGAAGGATCGCGACCACGTCAGCCCGGCCGAAGATCGGTACCTGATGACGGTCATCGCGACCGCGTCGAACCCCAGATTCTCGGTGAGCCGGGTCGATGTCGATCGGGCGAAAGAGACGTATACGGTCGACACGCTGCGCGATATTCGCACCCAGAATCCCGGTGCCGAGCTGTACTTCATCACCGGGGCCGACGCCCTCTCCAGCATCCTGTCGTGGCAGGACTGGGAGGAGCTTTTCGACCTCGCGAAGTTCGTCGGCGTGAGTCGCCCCGGCTACGAGCTGGGAATCGAGCACCTCGCCGAGCATCTGCCCAAGTATCCGGACGGTGCCATCACGCTGATGGAAATACCGGCGCTGGCAATCTCGTCGACGGATTGTCGGCAGCGCGCAGCAGACTCCCGGCCCGTCTGGTACCTCGTGCCCGACGGCGTCGTTCAGTACATATCCAAACGGCGCCTGTACGGGTCCGCCGGCGAGGCGACCGCAGACAGTTCGTCACCGATGTCGCCGCCAGTTGCACACTCGGCAGCATCGAACCATGTGGAAGGTAACTAAGTGACCGCATCGAGCGAGGCCATCGAAATGGCATCCGTGGCAGCGCGGGCTGCGGACGAGAAGTTGGCGAACAACGTCGTGGTACTCGACGTATCCGAGCAGTTGGTGATCACGGATTGCTTCGTCATCGCCTCGGCGCCGAACGAGCGGCAGGTCAACGCCGTCGTCGACAATATCGAGGAGAAGCTGCGCGAGGCCGGCCACAAGCCGGTCCGACGCGAAGGCACCCGTGAGGGTCGCTGGACGCTGCTCGACTACATCGACGTCGTCGTGCATGTTCAGCACACCGACGAGCGCAACTTCTATGCGCTGGAGCGGCTCTGGAAGGACTGCCCGACCGTTCCGGTCACGGGGATCGGAGACGGGTCGAACCCTGATGAGTAAGCCGAGTGTTCGCAGGCTCGTGCTACTGCGGCACGGCCAGACCGACTGGAACGCCGACGACCGGATGCAAGGCCAGCTCGAGACGGAACTGACCGATCTCGGTCGCACTCAGGCCAAGGAAGCGGCGCGCGAACTCGCTCCGCGGCGGCCGCTCGTTCTGATCTCGTCGGACCTGCACAGGGCATTCGACACGGCAAGCGTTGTCGGCGAACACGCGGGCGTCGCGCCGACGGTCGATTTTCGGTTGCGTGAGACGCACCTCGGGGATTGGCAGGGGCTGACCCACACCGACGTCGACAGTGGGTACCCGGGCGCTCGCGTCGCGTGGCGGCGCGATGCGACGATGTCGCCGCCCGGTGGCGAGAGCCGCGTGGATGTCGCACGCCGGTCGCGTCCGGTCGTCGACGAACTCTTCGAATCGATCGCAGACGGGTGGCTCGATGCCCCGGTCATGCTTGTTGCGCACGGCGGTTTGATCGCTGCTCTGACGGCATCGCTGCTGGACCTCCCCATCGACCGCTGGCCGATTCTCGGCGGTCTGGGCAATGCGAGTTGGGTCGAGCTCGCCGCCCACGGTGACGGCGCAGACCTGCGTTGGCGACTCGATGTGTGGAACGCGTCGGCGAAGGTGGCCTCTGATGTCCTCTGAGCGTCCGGTGCTGCTCGTTCTGGCCGACTCGCTGTCGTATTACGGTCCCGAAGGCGGCTTGCCCGCCAACGACGAACGGATCTGGCCCAACATCGTCGCCGCGGAACTCGGCTGGGATCTCGAGCTGATCGCGCGGATCGGTTGGACCTGTCGCGACGCGTATTGGGCCCTGATCGGCGATCCGCGCGTGTGGGCAACGGTTCCGAAAGCTGGTGCCGTCGTGTTCGCGGTAGGCGGCATGGACACCCTGCCGTCACCGTTGCCGACCGCTCTGCGCGAGCAGATTCGCTATATCCGTCCGCCCGTGCTCAGACGGTACGTTCGCGCCGGCTATCAGCGGCTGCAGCCGCGCCTCTCGAAGCTCGGCCGGCCGGTTGCGCTTCCGCCGCGGCTCAGTGTCGAGTACCTCGAGAAATCCCGCGCAGCGTTGGCGTACCTGCGTCCGGAGCTGCCGATCATCGGCACCTACCCGGCGGTCCACGATTGCGAGGCATACGGACGCGTTCATGCCGGTCGCGAACCTGCGGTGGCCGCGCTGTCCGCGTGGTCCGAGCAGACACAGGTTCCCCTCGTCGAACTTGGGGACGCCGTTCGGGAGAACATTTTCTCCGACGCTGCCAACCCCGACGGAATTCACTGGGGCTGGGAAGCCCATCGCAGAGTTGCAGACGCCATGCTGAAGACCATCGCTGCGGCCAACCGTTCGACGGACGCGGGGGTTCGGTAGCAACGTGACCGTTGTCGTAGTCACCGATTCCTCTGCGTCCCTGGATCGAAAACTCGCGGAGAAGTACGGAATCCGGGTTGTGCCGCTTCACGTCCTCGTCGACGGCAAAGAGCTGCGCGAAGGCGTCGACGAGATTCCCGAGAGCTATCTGTCGGGTTCGGCGACGACCTCCGGGGCATCGCCGGGCGAACTGCTCGACGCTTACGAGCGGGCATTCGAAGCAAGCGACGGCGACGGCGTGGTGGCCGTGCACATCTCGCGCAAGCTCTCGGCGACCTGGGAGGCGGCTCGCCAGGCGGAGACGGAATTCACAGGCGGCATCAGAATCGTCGATTCGCTCAGCGCCGCCATGGGTGTCGGATTTCCCGCGTTGGCCGCGGCGCGGTGTGCCGCATTGGGCGGATCGCTCGACGACGTCTACGACGCGGCGATCTCGGTGACCCTGCGTTCGCGGAGCCTGGTCGTTGTCGATCGTCTCGATCATCTGCGCCGCGGCGGGCGCATCAGCACCGCGGCCGCCCTGGTCGGGACGGCGCTGGCGATGAAACCGGTCCTGCACATGGTCGAGGGCAAACTCGTACCGAAGGAAAAGACGCGGACCTCCTCCAAGGCGCTCGGGAAATTGGTCGACGCGGCGGTGAAGGACAGCGGCACCGTGTCGGTCGCGGCGGCGGTGCAGCACATCTCCGCTCGCGAGCGTGCCGATCGGGTCGCCGATCAGTTACGCGAACGAATTCCCAATCTCGACGAGCTGATCGTGACCGATTTCGGCCCGACGCTCGGAGTGCACCTCGGACCTGGTGCGGTCGGCGTGGTCGTCGTGCCTGGCGGTGCCGGTTCCCCGACGTAACCGTAAGTGCCGCAGCAAGTTTCGCTGCAGCCCGGGTGAGTTATCCACAGGGCCCGAGTTACTAACAGGGCAATTCGAAAGCCCAGGTCGGGCGAGCTGACCGGTCCGGCGGCTGTCCTACGGTGGCGGCCATGCGCAGTCCATCACTTGTCGGCCGCTCGGCCGGCGGCGACGATCACGACCTTGTCCGCAACCGGCTCGAATCTGTACTCGGTGACGATTCGCGCGGCCGCGAGCCGGGTGCGGACTACGAAAGCCCGCGCGCGGACACGCCGGACTGGCTCGCCGAACCCGACACCGGCCCGAGCAGGTGGACGATCGATCGGCTCCGCGGCGCACGGCTGAACCCCGGGAGGCGCGGCGCGATCGCCCTGGCAGGGGTGGCGATCGTCGTCGCTGCCGTGGCCGGTGCGGTGGTCTTCGGCGACCGGCCGATGCACCGACCGGCCCCTGCTGTGCAGTCGGTGTCGGTGCCGACCTCCAGCGCTGCGGCAGAACCTGCGGAGCTGGTCGTCAGCGTGGTCGGACTGGTGAACGTCAGCGGCCTGGTGCGGTTGCCACCCGGCGCGCGGGTTGCCGACGCGATCGCGGCAGCAGGCGGGGCGAAGGACGGCGCCGACTTGTTCAGCCTCAACATGGCACAGCGGGTCTCCGACGGCGACCAGATCTTGGTCGGCGTGGCCGGAGCGGGCGACGGTCCGCCCGTCCTGGGCAGTGCGACCGTGACGTCGTCGGGCGAGACCGCGGGAGCGACGGCAGTTGCAGGCAAGATCAACCTCAACACGGCGACCGAGGCAGAACTCGACTCCTTACCCGGCGTGGGACCGGTGACCGCGGCCGCCATCGTCGCGTGGCGGACGGCGAACGGCAGGTTCACCGACATCGAGCAACTCGCGGAGGTCGACGGTATTGGGCCGACCCGTCTGGCACGCCTACGCGACCAGGTGACGTTGTGACGACGCCGGTGCAGCAGCTCGATCTCCGGCTTGTACCGGGCGCGTTGTCCGTTTGGGGTGCAACGCTTTTCGGTGTTCTTGCGGGTTGGCGGCCGGCGCTCGTCCTTGCCTTCGTTCTGGTGATCGGTGCGGCAGCGGTGTGGTCGCTGGGTGTTGCGCGCGTCGGCGCAGGCATAGTCGCGGCCCTCGCGCTCGGTGGCGGTTTCTCCTTCGCGATCGCGGTGCGCGCCCAGGCGGTCGGCGATCATCCACTCGCACGCGCGCACGCCGACACGTACGTGACCGCGACGGTAGAACTGTCCGACGATCCGAGGCCGGTCAAGGCCCCGGGGCCAAGTCGCGTGATGGTGACTGCGGCGCTCGTCGAATTCGAGAACTCGCGCGGTATCACACGTTCCGGCGGGGCCGTCGTGGTCGTCGCGCCCGCCGACGGGTGGCGGACCCTGCTACCCGGCCAGCGCGTCCGTTTCCGGGCTGCAGTTGCGGAACCACTGCACCGCGATCTGACGGTAGCGACGCTGCGCGCCGCCGCCGAGCCGCTGTGGACGAGCAGGCCCTCGCTCGTCCAGCGATTCGCGGGCGACGTCAGGGCGCGGTTCGCAGCGGCTGCCGAAGCCGCGCTTCCTGGAGCCGCAGGGGGCTTGCTGCCGGGTCTGGTCGTCGGTGACACCTCGCGCTTGCCCGAGGACGTCCGGGACGAATTCAAAACCGCGGGCCTGTCGCACTTGACCGCGGTCTCCGGCGCCAACGTCGCCATCATCGTCGGCGCGGTGTTGCTCGCTGCACGCGCTCTCACGGTCGGTCCGCGCACGGCTGTCGTGGTCGCGGCAGTTGCATTGGCCATGTTCGTCGTCCTCGCGCGCCCGTCGCCGAGTGTGCTTCGCGCAGCCGTCATGGGGTCGATCGGCCTGCTCGGGCTGATCACCAGCCGGCGCAAGCAAGCGGTTCCGGCGCTGGCCGCCGCGGTGATCGTGCTTCTGGCCTTGTATCCCGCGTTGGCGGTGAACATGGGCTTCGCTCTGTCCGTACTTGCCACGGCGGGACTGGTCCTCGTGGCGCCGACCTGGGCGGACTGGCTGCGCGGCCACGGTTGGCCGCGAGCTCCGGCGGAGGTTCTCGCGGTCGCGACGGCGGCGTTCGCCGTCACGGCTCCGCTCGTCGCGGCGCTGTCGGGCACCGTCAGCCTGGTCGCGATCGGCGCGAACGTGCTGGTGGGCTGGGTGATCGCACCGATCACCGTCCTCGGTGCGGTGAGTGCGATCCTCGCGTCGATCTGGCTGCCGCTGGGCGTCGTGGTTGCCGACCTGACCGGTGCGCCGCTGTGGTGGCTGCTCTGGGTGGCGCACGAGGCGGCAGCGCTACCCGGCGGTTCGCTCACGGTGTGGGACGGACTGGGCGGTGGTGTCGTCATTGCGCTGGTCGGCTGCGGGCTAGTCCTTGCGGTGTGGTCGGTGCGGGTCCCCGGGCGGGCTGGTCGTCGTACCCCCGTGCGACGATCGCCCCGTGACTGAACCGACTCCCGCGCAGGTGCATCTCGTCCTCGGTGAGGAGGACCTGCTCATCGAACGCGCCGTCACGCGAATCGTCGCGGCTGTCCGCGCGGCGAGCGGTGCCGGTGACAACCTGCCGGTCAATCGACTTCGTGCGGGGGACGCGAGCGCCCCGGAGTTAGCGGAGATGCTCAGCCCATCGCTGTTCGCAGAAGACCGGGTCATCGTGTTGGAAGCCGCTGCAGAGGCCGGTAAGGACGCGGTGGCGCTCGTGCAGGATGCGGCAGCATCGCCGCCCGACGGCATCGTCCTCGTTGTGCTGCACACCGGTGGCGGTCGAGCGAAGGCGCTCGCACCGGCGCTGCAGAAAGCCGGTGCGCAGGTCCACGATTGCGCGAAGGTCGCCAAGTCCGGTGAGTTCGTCGACTTCGTCCGCAACGAGTTCCGCGGTCTCGGTGTGCGGGTGTCGGTCGAAGTAGTGCAGAGCGTGCTCGAAGCGATCGGAAACGACGTGCGGCAGTTGGCGTCCGCGTGCTCGCAACTCGCCGCGGACACCGGCGGAAAAATCGACGTCGCGGCGGTCCGCAGGTACTACTCGGGCAACGCTGCAGTCACCGGATTCGACGTTGCCGACCTCGCGGTGTCAGGCGATCGCGCTGCCGCTCTCGAGGCGCTGCGCTGGGCGATGCTGAAGGGGCTGCACCCGGTGCTGCTCGCCGACGCGCTCGCGGATTCGGTGCACACCATCGCTCGGGTGGGTTCGGCCGGTCGGGGAGACCCGTTCAAGTTGGCGGGCCAACTGGGAATGCCGCCCTGGAAGGTCAAGAAGGGCCAGGCTCAGGTGCGCGGCTGGAGTCCGGAGACGATCAACGCGGCAATGCAGGTCGTCGCTGCGCTGAATGCAGACGTGAAGGGCAACGCCGCAAGCGCCGACTATGCGATCGAGCGCGCCGTCGAACAGGTTCTGACGTTGCGCAACGCACGCTGAGGACTGCTTACGGGCACAAAAAGGCCGCCGGGGTCCCTATGACCACGGCGGCAGCAGCCTCGTCTAAAAGATCAGAGCTTGTTGAAGGCGAGCGCGAGCGCCGACTTCTTGTTTGCAGCCTGGTTGGAGTGGATGACACCCTTGCTCGCGGCCTTGTCCAGCTTCCGACCGGCCGCGAGGAGCGCAACGCCCGCCTTTTCCTTGTCACCGGCAGAAGCGGCCTCACGGAAGGAGCGAATCGACGTACGCAGTGCCGACTTCACGGACTGGTTGCGCAGACGGCTCGCCTCGTTGGTGCGGATCCGCTTTACCTGGGACTTGATGTTGGCCACGCGTTTTCCCTCTGTCTTCTGGTGATCGGGTTGTCATTGCTGACGTTGCTGAAAAGTCTTCTGGGCGCGTTCACACGCCGACGGTCGAGAATACCAGGGGTACGGTCGCGTTCTCAAACCGCCGTCATTACAGGCGCTGATTCCAGAAATTAACTTCTCGCTGCCTGCCGTCCCGCGCTGAATGTAGCAACATGGCCCAATGACCTCCCGCACGACGACAAAGACAGCCAGGCAGACGCAGGTCAGATCTCGCGGCACGGATTCGACGCCACAAGTGTTCGACGGCTACGAGTCCGCGAACGGCTACGGCCGCGCCTTCGACGAGATGTTCGACGGTGACGGCAAGATTCGCACGCCGTACAAGGGCATCTACGAAGCGCTCGCACCGACCGACGTCGCCGACCTCGCCGCCCGCTCGGACGCCCTCGGGCGCGCGTTCATCGACCAGGGCATCACGTTCTCGCTGTCCGGGCAGGAACGTCCGTTCCCGCTGGACCTGGTGCCGCGTGTCATCGCCGCTGCCGAATGGGCTCGCCTCGAACGCGGCATCAAGCAGCGCGTCAAGGCGCTCGAGATGTTCCTCGCGGACGTTTACGGCGAGCAGTCGATTCTGCGTGATCTCGTGATTCCGAAGCGGCTCGTGACGTCGTGCGAGCACTTTCATCGCGAAGCTGCCGGGTTCGTTCCACCGAACGGTGTGCGAATCCACGTCGCGGGTATCGACCTCGTCCGCGACGAGAAGGGCACCTTCCGCGTGCTCGAAGACAACCTGCGCTCGCCGTCAGGCGTCTCCTACGTCATGGAGAACCGCCGGACGATGGCCCGCGTCTTCCCCGATCTGTTCTCGTCGCATCGGGTGCGCGCCGTCGGCGACTATGCGACTCACCTACTGCGAGCGCTGCGCGCGTCCGCCGCGCTCAACGAAGCCGATCCGACGGTCGTCGTCCTGACACCAGGCGTTGCGAACTCGGCCTACTTCGAGCATTCGCTTCTCGCTCGGCAGATGGGTGTCGAGCTCGTCGAGGGCCGCGACCTCTTCTGCCGCGACAACGTGGTCTATATGCGCACGACCGAGGGGGAACGCCAGGTCGACGTCATCTATCGGCGCATCGACGACGATTACCTCGATCCGATGCAGTTCCGTCCGGACTCGGTACTCGGAGTCGCAGGCCTGTTGAACGCGGCGCGAGCGGGCAATGTCGTCATCTCCAGCGCGGTGGGCAACGGCGTCGGCGACGACAAGCTCGTCTACACCTACGTGCCGACGATCATCGAGTACTACCTCAACGAGAAACCGCTGATCGCGAACGTCGATACGTTCCGGTGCTGGCTGAACGACGAGAAAGAGGAAGTGCTCGACCGCGTAGACGAATTGGTGATCAAACCGGTCGAGGGTTCGGGCGGCTACGGAATTGTGTTCGGCCCGGACGCGACACCCAAGGAACTCGAAGTCATTTCGCGCAAGATCAGGGCGGACCCGCGTGGGTGGATCGCCCAGCCGGTGGTGCAGCTCTCCACTGTTCCGACGAAGGTTGGCGACAAGCTCGCACCCCGGCATGTCGACCTCCGGCCGTTCGCAGTCAACGACGGCGAAAAGGTATGGATTCTGCCTGGGGGATTGACTCGCGTGGCGCTTCCCGAGGGGTCGTTGATCGTGAACTCGAGCCAGGGTGGCGGCAGCAAGGACACCTGGGTGCTCGCGAGCAGGGCCTCGATCGCAGAGCGTGAGCTGGCGGGTGAGGAGTTGGTCGGCGAAGTGCCGGTTTCCAGTGGCGCCGCCGAGCACGGGCCCGAATTGAGTCAGTCGCAGGTCAATCAGCAGCAACAACAACAGCAGGGCAAGGTGAGCTAGATGCTGGCTCGAAACGCGGAATCGCTGTTCTGGATCGGCCGGTACGTCGAGCGCGCGGACGACACCGCACGCATCCTCGACGTCGCCGTTCATCAACTGCTCGAAGACGCGACCGTCGACCCCGACCGGACCTCTCGCCTGTTGCTGCGCGTGCTCGGCATCGAACCCCCGGAGGGGACGCTGGACGTGTGGTCGGTGACCGATCTCGTAGCGTTCAGCCGTGCGCACGGTGGTTCGATCGTCGATTCGATCTCGAGCGCACGTGAAAATGCCCGCGGTGCACGGGAAGTCACGTCGAGCGAGATGTGGGAATGTCTCAACACGACCTACAACGGTCTGGCCGAACGCGAACGTGCTGCCCGACGGCTCGGCCCGCACGAGTTCTTCCAGTACATCAAGGCGCGCGCCGCCATGTTCGCAGGTCTGGCGGATTCCACGCTGAGTCGTGACGACGGCTATCGCTTCCTGTTGCTCGGCCGCTCCGTCGAACGTGTGGATATGACTGTCCGACTGCTGCTTTCGCGTGCCGGCGACCGGACGTCGTCGCCGGCTTGGGTCACGGTGCTGCGTTCGGCGGGTGCACACGACACCTATCTGCGGACGTATCGCGGCGCGCTCGATGCCGCTTTGGTCGCCGAGTTCATCTTGCTCGACCGACTGTTTCCACGGTCGGTCTTCCACACGATCCGCGTGGCTGAAAAGTGCCTCGAGGAATTGGATCAGCGCCCCAGCAGTCGCGTCGGGGCACGCGACGAAGCGCAGCGCCTGCTGGGCCGGGCGCGCAGTGAACTCGAGTTTCTGCCGCCGGGAGAATTGCTCGAAGATTTGCAGGCACGGTTGCTCTCGTTGCAACGCACGTGCCGCGAGGTCGGGGAAGCTGTTGCGCTGCAATACTTCCACGCTGCGCCATGGGTTGCCTGGACAGATGCTGGAATCAGCGCCGAAGATTTGGTCGAAGTGGAGGGCGAGCTGTGAGCTGGCGTATGCGGGTTGTACACACGACGGGCTATGCCTACAACGCGCCGGTGACGTCGTCGTACAACGAGGCGCGGTTGACGCCGCGTGCGGACTATCGGCAGAACGTCATCCTGAACCGCGTGGAGACCACTCCGGCAACGCGCTCCTACAAATACCGCGACTACTGGGGTACCTCGGTGACGGCGTTCGACCTCCATGCCCCACACACGGAACTCGAGGTGACCGGCTCGTCGGTCGTCGAGACGGAACCCTTTGTGCCGCCTGCGGAGTCGTGGTCCTGGGACGACCTGCGCAGTGACATGTTGCTCGACCGGTTCGACGAATTGCTCACGCCCACCAAGTATGTGCCGCGCGACCGCAAGCTCACGTCGGTAGCGAAACAGCTGGCGAAGGGTGTCGATCCTGCCGACGCGGTCATCAAGGCTGCCGAGTGGGTGCATTCCGAAATGTCGTACGTGGCGGGTACCACCGGCGTGCACACCTCGGCAGTCCAGGCCTGGGACGAGCGCAAGGGCGTGTGTCAGGACTACGCGCACCTGACGCTACTTCTGTTGCGTAGCATGGGAATTCCCAGCCGCTACGTATCCGGCTATCTGCATCCGAGGAAGTCGGCCGTACTCGGTGAGACCGTCGCGGGTGAGAGTCACGCGTGGGTCGAAGCGTGGACCGGAACCTGGTGGGCCTACGACCCGACGAATGCCGTCGGCATCAGCGAGCAGCATGTCTCGGTAGGCGTCGGGCGCGATTACGCCGACGTTCCGCCACTGAAGGGCATCTACTCGGGTGGCGGGTCCACGGCACTCGATGTCGTCGTGGAGATCACCCGGCTCGCGTAGCGGACTAGAATTTTCGGGATGCCGGAGTCGACCGAACGCGGAACCGAACCAGCGGGGAAGGCGGGCAGTCTCGCTCAGGCGTATCGACGTTTCGGTGCGGTCGATGCCGCGCAGACGTCGCCGCTGTACGAGCGCGTCGCAATCGCGCTCAGCGAGTCCGACGAGGCGTTGCGCGCTATCGAGGCGGTTCCTGCGCGTAAGCGGAAGCCGGCGCTCATCCTCGCTGCGCTGCACGATCTAGCCCTCGCCGGACGCGCGCCGGCGCTCGCGGCGGCCTACAAAGCTGGGGATTGCGACGCCGCAGCCCTCGCCGCGATAGACGCGCTGACGCGAATGACCGAAGCGGTGGCGGAAATCGCCGGACGCCGGAAGATGCGGACCAACGAGGCCGGTCGCTGCGCGGTGCTGTATCCGGCAATAGCCGAGGCCGCGCACCGAGCGGGCGCCGACGCGCTAGGGCTGATCGACGTGGGCTGCTCTGCGGGGTTCAACCTCAACGTCGATCGCGTCGGCATCACCTATAGCAACGGTCAGTCGCTGGGCGACCCGTTGTCTCCAGTGCAACTGTCGGCGTCCGTCGTGGGTGACAGGGACCTCCCGACGCGGACAATTCCGCAGGTGGTCGCCCGAATCGGGGTCGACCTCGATCCGATCGACGTCACCGATGCCGATGAGGCCCGGTGGTTGCGCGCCTGCGTCCGGCCGGACGAACCGGAACTGGCGGCGAGGCTCGAAGCGGAGATCGCTGTGACGGCGAAGGATCCTCCGCAGCTGTTGAAGGGCGACGCCATCGAGGTGCTGCTGGACGCGTTGGCCCATGTGCCCGCGGACGCCTTGCCCGTGGTCACCACCACCTGGTCGCTATCGCAGTTCTCGCTCGACAATCGTCTGCGCTTTCTGCACCGCCTGGACGAAGCAGCCGACCGCACCGTCGCATGGGTGTCGGTGGAAGGGGTCGGCGTCGCTCCGACGATTCCCACGTTCGGCGATCGTCGTGCATCCGGCCACAGCATCATCGGCTTGGCGGTCGTCGACCGGACATCGCTCCGCGCAGAGGCCGTCGGCCGCTGCTGGTCGCAGGGCCGACTTTTGGCGTGGTTGGCGGACTCCTAGTCCTCAGCGCCAGCTGTATTCCTGGCACAGGCGGGCTGCGACTTCGTCGAACACTTTGCGTTCCAGAATCGCACCCTCGCGACGAATGCCGGCCTCGGGAACGTCGAGCACTCGATCGAGCCGGACCCAACTCGGGCGACCCTGGTGGTCCCAGACGCCGCGACCGATGCCGATCCAGTCGCGATCGTTCGCGCGCGCAGGATTCGACGACAGCATCAATCCGAGCAGTGTGCTGCGGTCACGGCCAACGACGAGAACCGGGCGATCCTTTCCGTTGTTCGGATCTTCCTCGTATGTGACCCACGTCCACACGACCTCGCCGGGGTCTGCTCGACCGTCGAGTCGCGGCGCATAGACGACGCGGCGTGCACGCTCCGCGGTAGGAACGGCATTGGATGCGACGGGGCGCACTTCGATGCCCTTGCCGGCATTGGGCGCCGGCGCGTGGGGGAGAACCCCGGACTTCTGCAGCCGTTCGAACAGCTTGGGAGCCTGTGTCCGAACAATTTTGGGTGCCTGGTCCTTGGCGATGCTGGTGATCTGTTTGCTGAGAGCGCTCCAAGGTCTGGCCATGGCTCCGAGCTTAATAGTGCGCGGCATTTCTCTCACTCCGGCTCCGGCCGGAATCGAAGCGCCGGACGGCCGGATCTGATGCACCGTCCCGACCCACCCATCTGCGCACGTAGACTGCCCCGTGACGACGCGCTAACTGTCCTTGCCGAGGAGTTCCCCATTACCAGCTTCGCTGACACGACGTTCACGGATCCGTCGCGGATCCGGAACTTCTGCATCATCGCGCACATCGACCACGGCAAGTCGACGCTCGCGGACCGGATGTTGCAGCTCACAGGGGTTGTCGAGGGGCGCCAAATGCGTGCGCAGTACCTCGACCGAATGGATATCGAGCGCGAGCGCGGCATCACGATCAAGGCCCAGAACGTCCGTTTGCCGTGGGTCGTGGACGGTGACGAATACGTCATGCATCTCATCGACACGCCTGGCCACGTCGACTTCACCTATGAGGTCTCGCGTGCGCTCGAGGCTTGTGAGGGTGCGGTTCTGCTTGTCGACGCAGCCCAGGGGATCGAGGCGCAAACCCTCGCCAACCTGTATCTGGCGCTCGACAAAGAGCTGACGATCATTCCTGTGCTCAACAAGATCGACCTGCCCGCGGCGGACCCGGATCGCTATGCCGAGGAGATTGCCCACATCATCGGGTGCGAGCCTGGCGATGTCCTGCGGGTGTCCGGCAAGACCGGCGTCGGCGTTAAAGAACTTCTGGATCACGTCGTCGCGATGGTTCCTGCCCCGGTCGGCGACGCAGATGCGCCTGCACGAGCCATGATTTTCGACTCCGTCTACGACACCTATCGGGGCGTTGTCACCTACGTTCGGGTCGTCGACGGCAAGATCGTGCCGCGCGAGAAGATCAAGATGATGTCGACGGGCGCGACCCACGAGCTACTCGAGGTCGGCATCGTTTCACCGGAGCCGAAGGCGACGATCGGCCTGGGTGTCGGTGAGGTCGGCTATCTGATCACCGGCGTGAAAGACGTGCGCCAGTCGAAAGTCGGCGATACCGTGACCTCGTCGCGCAATGGTGCGACCGCGCCGTTGACCGGTTATCGCGAGCCGCGCCCGATGGTCTACTCGGGTCTGTATCCCGTCGACGGGTCGGATTACCCGGACCTGCGCGACGCGCTGGACAAGCTGCAGTTGAACGACGCTGCCCTTACTTACGAGCCGGAGACGTCGGTCGCCCTCGGGTTCGGCTTCCGCTGCGGCTTCCTCGGACTGCTCCACATGGAGATCACGCGCGAACGGTTGCAGCGCGAGTTCGACCTCGAACTCATTTCGACGGCACCCAACGTGGTCTACCGCGTCGAACTCGAGGACGGTAGCGAGCACGTCGTGACGAACCCGTCGTATTGGCCGGAAGGTAAGGCGCGCAACATCTTCGAGCCGATCGTGAAATGTACGATCATCTCGCCGAGCGAGTTCATCGGCACCATCATGGAGCTGTGCCAGGCGCGGCGCGGTGAGCTCGGCGGCATGGACTATCTGTCGGAAACGCGCGTCGAGCTGCGCTACACGCTGCCGATGGCCGAGATCATCTTCGACTTCTTCGACTCGCTGAAATCCCGAACCCGCGGCTACGCGAGCCTCGACTACGAAGAGTCGGGCGAGCAGGTCTCGCAGTTGGTCAAGGTCGACATCTTGTTGCAGGGCGAGGCGGTCGACGCGTTCAGCGCGATCGTGCACAAGGACGCGGCAGCCGCGTACGGCAACAAGATGACGAGCAAGCTGCGCGAGCTGATTCCGCGCCAGCAGTTCGAGGTCCCGATTCAGGCTGCGATCGGCTCGAAGATCATCTCCCGCGAGAACATTCGCGCGATCCGCAAGGACGTCCTCGCCAAGTGCTATGGCGGTGACATCACCCGCAAGCGCAAGCTCCTCGAGAAGCAGAAAGAGGGCAAGAAGCGGATGAAGACCATCGGTCGCGTCGAAGTTCCGCAGGAAGCCTTCGTCGCCGCCCTGTCTTCGGACTCGGACAAGCCCAAGAAGTAGACGCTAGAAGCGGTCGCGGTCGGCTTCCTGCTCGAGCAGGGCGTCAAGGTCCGACAGTCGGTCCATCGTCGAAACGGCTCGGGCGGTGCGCCGGTTGCCCGCGAGTAGATCTCGGTGCCGGTGGACGAACGCCCAGTAGCCGGCGGTGAACGGGCAGGCATCGTCACCCACGCGTTTCTTGGGGTCGAACCGGCAGTCCGGGCAGTGATCGCTCATCCGGTTGATGTATGCGCCACCAGAGGTGTATGGCTTCGTCGCCAGCTTGCCGCCGTCGGCGTGCTGGCTCATGCCGACGACGTTCGTCGGCATCACCCAACGGAACCCGTCGACGAACGCGGTTGCGAACCATTCCGTCAACTCGTCCGGGCGATACCCCCGCTGCAGGCCGTGACTGCCGAGAATCATCAACCGCTGGATGTGGTGGGTCCAGCCGCGATCACGGACACCCGCGAGCGCGTGCTGCAGACACTGCGCGTCGACGGCGTCGGCGTCGAGTTCACGCCACCACTTCGGCAGCGCCGTGTGTGCTGTCAGCTCGTTCTTTTGCGTGTAGCGCGGACCGAAATGCCAGTACAGGTGCCACATGTACTCGCGCCAGCCGAGGACTTGGCGGATGAATCCCTCCGCCGCAGCCAATGGGACCGAACCCGACCGGCACGCGTCCTCTGCGGCGTGTACCGCGTCGAGCGGGTCGAGCACTCCGAGGTTGAGCGGCACGGACAACAGCGAGTGCGCCATCGCCCAGTCGTCGCCCATGATCGCGTCTTCGTATTGACCGAACAACGGCAGTCGTTGTTCGACGAATCGAGTCAGCGCCCGCTTTGCCTCGTCGGGCGTCACGGCAAACAGCCGGGGACCGTCTACACCGACCGTCTCGATGTCCATGGCGTCGAGATCGCGCCGAACCTGGTCGTCGATGTCGTTCTCGCGCGGGCGGTACGGCTTCGGGGCCTCGAGGGTCCGCTGCTTCTTGGGTGGGGGTTCCCTGTTGTCCGCATCAAGGTTCCAGCGACCGCCTACCGGACTCGAACCTTCCATCAGCACGTCGAACCGACGGCGCTGATCGCGATAGAAGTCTTCCATCACAAAGCGTTCGCGGTCGCCCGCCCATGCGCGGAAATCGTTGCGGGACAACGCAAACGTCGGCGTTGGCAGGATGTCTGCGACGAGTCCGTCGGCGTGCAATTTCTCGACGAACCGCTCGGCGGCGAACGATGTGGGCTCATGGACGAGCACGGGCCGGCCGAAATCCTTCAGCGCCTCGCTGTAGTTGCCGGCGCGAAGCAATGTCGCCCGGTCGCCGAGATCCCGTTCGGCATGCCGGAGCGCCGAGAGGACGAGGTGGAGTTTCTGGCGGTGGTATCGCCGCCGACGCAGCGCAGACGTCGCCTCGATCAGGAGCACGTCGCGGTGTGCGTGCTCGCCGCCATGGACATGTGTGCCGAGTTGATCGGCGAAAAGCCATAACGGGGTGTCGTCGCGAACCTTCGCGTTCACCCTTTCGAGCGTACGCATATCGTCGATACCGACGCGGCCGTCGGACTGTGGGGAGCTTTGATGATCCAGACGTGGTTGACCAGGGAGCTCGGACTCGAGGTGCCGATCATCGGCGCACCGATGGGTGGGCGTGCGGGCGGTGAGCTCGCGGGCCAGGTCTCGAAGGCGGGCGGCCTCGGCATGCTGGGTGCCGCGCGATACACGGATCCCGAGTGGGTCGCCAAAGAGGCGGCGGTCGCCCGCGAGGTCGGCGGCGGCACATTCGGCATCGGCCTGCAGACGTGGTCGCTGGCGGAGGACTCCTCGATTCTCGACGCCGCGATTGCAGAGAAGCCGACCGTCATCGCGCTTTCGTTCGGCGATCCCGCTCGCTATGTGGACCGCGTACGCGCGGCGGGGATCACCACGATGTCGCAGATCAACACGATCGACGACCTCGTGCTGGCCGAGCAGGCAGGTATCGAGCTGATCGTTGCGCAGGGCGGTGAGGCGGGCGGGCACACCGGACGGATCGGAACCCTGCCATTGCTGCAGGAGGTGCTTGAGTCGACGGACCTGCCCGTACTGGCGGCCGGTGGGATATCGACCGGACGCGGCCTGGCAGCGGTCATTGCGGCGGGTGGTGAGGGCGTACTCGTGGGCACGATCCTGCTGGCGAGTCCGGAAACCATCGGACCGGACTACGCGCGTTCGAAGATCCTCGAAGCGAGCAGCGCGGACACCGTCTACACGCCTGTCTTCGATCAGGCCCGGCACCAGCCTTGGCCGTCGCGTTGGTTCGGCCGCGCGCTCGTGAACGACTTCACCAAGAAGTACGACGGCACCGGCGCGCCGGTCGACGAAATCGTCGAGTCCTACGACCCCTCCGACGCGAGCGTCGGCGTCGTATACGCAGGTCAGGCGGCAGGCATGGTGCGTGGCACCCACCCTGCCGGCGAGATCGTAAGGTCGATTGCCGCGCAGGCCGAGACCCTGCTCGGGCGCTTCTGAGACACCACGCCACCTTATGTAAATGAGGGCGCGCGACCTCCGTTTTGGCCGCTGACCTCAGACATTCCGCGACACGCGAGGCGACCTGCGGCGCTGTGATCAATCACCGGGAAATCCGGTAACGTGACGCAGAACACGCTATGTTGGCACTCGCGCCCGACCGTTCGGATCGATCGTACGTCGCGGCCGCACAGCAGATTTGGTGATCGGTAGATGCGTGAGCCGTGCGCGATGGCGCGTTCGGTACAGAACAATCTCGACGATTGCGTGAGGAGCTGTTCCCAAGGTGGTAGCAGAAACCGGGTCCTCTGGCCGTTTGCGTCGGCTCACGAAGGCTGCTCTCAGCGCAGACTCCGCGATCAAGAAGTCCGAGGAAGTGGCCGTTTCTGCGTCGCTTCTCATCGACGACCTCTCGATCATCGTCGACCGCCTCGACGGTGCCGAGACCGGTCTCGAGGACCTGATCGCCGAGTGCCGCCGCGAAGTAGCAGGCTTGGGGTACACCCGCCGTGAAGCGCATTCGGTCGTCGAGAGCGTCAACCGGATCCTCGAGCTCGTCGAATGGTTCCTCACCCCGGCCTTCGTGGCGCGTGAGCAGCTGAACCGCAGTATCGAGCGCGTCGCAGATCTCCGCCGTGGCGTCATCGAACGACTCGCTGGGGAGCCCGCACCCCGGTCGCAGCCGCGGCTGGTGGAGTTGGCGGAGGTCCATCGCCTCGCCGGCTAGAACTTCTTGCCGAGTGCGCCGTTGGCGGAGGTTCCGCCAACGGCGCGTTTTATTTTTACGGCTCTCTACGGCGCCGCGTGTGCCGGCTTGAAGCGTCCGGCGCGGGCAGCCTCCTCGGCGCGAATCACGTGCATTACCGCGTTGATCTGAGCCAGGTGCGTGAACGCCTGCGGGAAGTTCCCGAGGTGGCGACCCGACTTCGTGTCGATCTCTTCCGCGTAGAGCTTGAGCGGGCTTGCGAACCCGAGCAGCCGCTCGCACAGATGCTTCGCGCGATCGAGTTCACCGATTTCTACCAGCGCGGACACCAGCCAGAACGAACAGATGGTGAACGTGCCTTCCTCGCCGGACAGGCCGTCGTCGGTTTCCTCGACGCGGTAACGCAATACGAGACCGTCTTCGGTCAGTTCGTCCGCGATCGCCAGGACGGTCGCGCGAATGCGCTTGTCGTCCGCGGGCAGGAATCGCAGTAGGGGAGCGAGCAGCAGCGATGCGTCGAGTGCCTTCATGCCGTAGGCCTGCGTGAAGACGCCGCGCGAATCCACACCGTGCTCGAGGATGTCGGCCTTGATCTCTTCGGCGAGCTCGTTCCACTGCTTGGCATAGTTCTTCTCGCCGTGCAGTATCGCGAGTTTCGAGCCGCGATCCAGCGCTACCCAGCACATGATCTTGGACGACGTGAAGTGCTTGGGCTCGCCGCGGACCTCCCAGATGCCGCGGTCAGGCTTCTTCCAATGCTTGACGGCTTCCTCGACCTGGCGCTTGAGCATCGGCCACAAGGTCTCGGGAACTTGCTCGCGGGAGCGAATGTGGAGATAGACCGAGTCGAGCATGGTGCCCCAGATGTCGTGCTGCTCCTGGTTGTAAGCACCGTTGCCGATCCGGACCGGTCGCGCACCGTCGTACCCGGTCAGGTGCAGCAGTTCGCTTTCCTCGAGCGTTCGCTCACCACCGAGGCCGTACATCACCTGCAGCGGGACGGCCTTGCCGTCATCGCCTTGGCTGACGTCGAACATGAAGGCAAAGAAGTCGTTCGCTTCGCGGTCCAGGCCGAGTGTGTAGAGCCCCCACAGTGCGAAGGTCGAGTCGCGAACCCACGCGTAGCGATAGTCCCAATTGCGTTCGCCCTGAGGTGTTTCGGGCAACGATGTTGTCGACGCGGCCATCAGGGCGCCCGTGGGGGCGTAGGTCAGGCCTTTCAATGTGAGCGCACTTCGCTGCAGGTAACCGCGCCATGGGTGGTCGGGGAATCGGCCGATCGTGATCCACTGCCGCCAGCCTTCGGCGGTCTGCCACATCTTCTGCTGAGCTTCCTTGAACGTGCTCGGTGGCGGCAACTCCGACCACGACAGCGCGACGAATACGTCGTCACCCTCAACCATTCGAGTACGGGCCCGCGCTTCACGGCCTTCGATTCCGAGGCGCAGATTGGTTGTCAGCGAGAGCGAACAGTGGTCGTCGGGCTTGTGCTTGGCGTGGGCGGTCGCCTGCTCGTAGACCTTTCCGGTGTACTCCCACACCGCAGGTTCACGGTGATAGTCGAATGCGGGCTCACAACTCAATTCGAGTTCGACGACGCCACTGACGCATTTGACCGTCCGGAGCAGAATATGCTCGGCGTCCCAGTCCATCGGCGTGCGCTTGTGCGTCTTCGAACGCTGGTCTGTGTTGTGCCACTTGCCGATAACCAGTGCGTCGCGCACGATCAGCCAGCCTGTTTCGGTCTGCCAGGTCGTTTCGACGATCAAGCCGCCCGGTAGGTATCGCCGTGCCGCGGGCACGTTCTGGCCGTAGGGCCCGATCCGGAAGTGGCCCGCACTGCGGTCCAGGACTGCGCCGAACACACTCGGCGAATCGGGCCGCGGCACGCACATCCACTCGACCGCGCCGTTGCGTGCGATCAGGCACGTCGTTTCGCAGTCGGACAAAAAGGCGTAGTCGTCGATCGGTGGGAAAGTGCTGCGGTGTGCGGAGGCAAGCTCGAGGGGTTTCGAGGAGTCCGACTCGTTTTCTTTGAGCGCGTCCTCGGCCGATGGGACTTCGTATGGGGAATCGGATGCTTCGGTGACGGGAGCATCGGAATTGCCGTTGGACTTCGCCATTTGGACATCATCGACGCTGTGTGCCTACTGCGCAATGATCGATCTTGATGGCGTGTCCGATACCCTGGCCCGGTGGATCGCATCGCAAGCTGGCTCGACGCCCTCGAGTTGTGGGTCGTTGGCTTGCCGTTCATTCCGCAGTTCGTGCTGATGTTGTCGGTCGTGATTCCGATCAGCTTTTCGATCGCCTGGATCCTCGACAAATCGCTGAACTTCATTCTTTCTCGGCTGGGTAGGGGATCGGATCAATGAAGCGTCGTTCGCCGGTCACCCTCGCGCTCTTTGCGCTCATCGCTTTGATCGTCATCGTGTGGCTCTTCACCCGCTGAATCCGCGTGGGGTGTTCGCTCGATTCGAGTGCCCGCAAGTGCTCTGCTAAAGTCTGCCGCGTGTCTGCTGACGTCGTACGCAAGGTTCGCCATCGCTTGGCGTTGTTTGCTGTCGGCATGCTCGCGGTCGCCGACATCGACTGTCGCTGACCCAATTTTCTTGCGCATCGCGCAATTCGACGCCTCTTGCGTCCCTCGTTTCAACTCCAGGATTGCGCCGCGCACACCGCGGGGCATCCGCATGTCCCTACCTCTCGACACATCGGTGTGGAGAGTTCTATGAAAGGCAAGATCCCAATGAGACGCAGATCTCGCATCTTTGCAACCGCTCTCGTAGCTGTCGGAGCGGTCGCTCTCACCGCGTGCGGCGGCGGCGCCAGTGACTCGACCGGCGGCGACGCACGGACCGGCGACGGCAGCGCGGGGTCGCTCAAGCTTGTTGCCTATGCGGTGCCGAAGGTCGGGTTCGACAAGATTCTTCCGGCGTTTGCGCAGACCGATCCGGGCAAGGGCGTCGAGATCAGCGACTCCTACGGCCCGTCGGGTGACCAGTCGCGTTCCGTCGCCAACGGCGGTCCTGCCGATGTCGTGAACTTCTCCGTCGAGCCAGACGTCAACCGGCTCGTCAAAGCGGGTCGTGTGGACGAGAACTGGAACAAGGACGCCCATAACGGCGTTCCGTTCGGCTCGGTCGTCACGATCGTCGTCCGCAAGGGCAACCCGAAGAACATCCAGTCGTGGGACGACCTCCTGAAGCCGGGCATCAAGATCGTCACCCCGAGCCCGCTGAGCTCCGGCTCGGCCAAGTGGAACGTGCTCGCGCCGTACGCCGAGAAGAGCCAGGGTGGCACCAACCCGCAGGCCGGTCTGGACTACCTGGGCACGCTCATCTCCGAGCACTCGGAAAGCTTCCCGGCCTCGGGTCGCGACGCGACCGAGCAGTTCCTGAACGGCAACGCCGACGCACTGCTCAGCTACGAGAACGAGGCGCTGCTCATCGAGTCGCAGGGTAAAGAGGTCGAGCACGTCACGCCGAAGCAAACGTTCAAGATCGAGAACCCGGTTGCCGTTCTGAAGGACAGCGCGAACCTCGAGAAGGCGAACGCGTTCAAGGACTACCTCTACACCGCCGACGCACAGCGCCTGTGGGCCGAGGCCGGCTTCCGTCCGGTCGACCCGCAGGTCGCGCAGGAGTTCGCAGACAAGTTCCCGAGCCCGGACAAGCTGTGGACGATCGCGGACCTCGGTGGCTGGTCGAAGGTCGACCAGGAACTGTTCGGTGAGAACGGTTCTGTCTCGAAGCTCTTCAGCTGAGTCAGAGACAGATCGGTAGAGTAGGTCTGCTGTGACCAACTTGCAGAAGTCGGCGCCCGGGGGCGGGCCAGAATCGCCCGCCCCCGGGTCGCCCGACCTCGAGACAGCCAGTCCCCCCAAACGTCATCGGCCAGTTCGCTTTTCGGGAGTGAATCCGCTCGGAATCGCGACCATGGTGCTCTGGCTGAGCATCATCGTGCTGCTGCCGTTGGCAGCGCTGACGGTTACATCGTTCGAATCCGGATTCGGTGGCTTCTGGGACGCGGTCACCTCGCCCAACGCGCTGGCGTCGCTGCGAATCACGATCGTGGTGTCGGCGATCGTTGCGGTCGTGAACGTCGTCATGGGCACCCTCATCGCCTGGGTCCTCGTCCGCGACGAATTCCCCGGCAAGCGAATCGTCAACGCGTTGATCGACCTGCCCTTCGCGCTGCCGACGATCGTTGCCAGCATCGTGCTGATGGCGTTGTACGGCCCGAAGAGCCCGGTCGACATTCACCTGTACGCATCGAAGCCGGGTCTCATCGTTGCGCTGGCGTTCGTGACCCTGCCGTTCGTGGTGCGGTCCGTCCAGCCGGTGCTGATCGAAACCGACCGGGAAGTCGAAGAGGCGGCGGCATCCTTGGGCGCGGACAACTGGACGACGTTCCGCCGGGTGGTCCTGCCCGCGCTGATGCCGGCTGTCCTGAGCGGCGGCGGTCTCGCGTTCGCACGCGCGATCGGTGAGTACGGCTCGATCGTGTTGATCGGTGGAAACATTCCGCGCGAAACTCAGGTCACGTCGCAGTACATTCAGCAGCAGATCGAGCGGGACTTCCAATTGCAGGCAGCGGCAGTATCCGTGGCCCTGTTGCTCGTCTCGTTCGTCACGCTGCTGGTTCTGCGCTTTGTTGCGGAGCGCGGAACGGTCAAAGAGGCGAAATCATGAATCTCTCGCTCCCCGCCAAGCTTTCGTTGCGTGTCGTGGCGCTCGCGTACCTGGGCGTGTTGCTGTTGCTTCCGATCGCCGTCATTCTGTGGCGAACGTTCGAGCGTGGCATCGGCGCATTTATCGACTCGATCACGACGCCCGCCGCGATCTCCGCGCTGAACTTGTCGCTGACGATTCTGTTGATCGTTGTCCCGCTCAACGTCATCTTCGGCGTTGTCACGGCAATTGCTCTGGTGCGCGGCCGGTTTCCCGGCCGTCGCATTCTGCAGAGCGTCGTGGATCTGCCCTTCGCGGTCTCCCCGGTTGTCGTAGGCGTGTCGCTGGTGCTCCTGTGGGGCGTGAACGGCTGGTTCGGGGGATTGGAAAGTCTCGGCATCAAGGTGATCTTCAGCCTCCCCGGCATGGTGCTCGCGACGATCTTCGTCACCCTGCCGTTCGTGGTGCGCGAGGTCGAACCCGTCCTGCACGAAATCGGCGACGACCAGGAACAGGCGGCGGCGACGCTCGGTGCCTCCGGCTGGCAAACGTTCTGGCGAGTCACTTTGCCGGCGATTCGCTGGGGCCTGACTTACGGCGTGATCCTCACCGTCGCCCGATCGCTCGGCGAATTCGGCGCGGTGATCATCGTGTCGTCGAACTTCGCCGGCAGTTCGCAGACGCTCACACTGCTCGTGCACAGTCGCTACCACGAGGCAAGAGAATTCGACGCCTATGCTGCAGCGACGCTGTTGATGGGCCTCGCGCTGATCACCCTTCTTCTGATGACACTCCTCGACCGAAAGAAGGGAGTCTCCAAATGATTACCGTTCTCGGCGCCAACAAGCGGTACGGCACCTTTGCCGCGCTCGACGACGTGAGCCTCGATATCCCGTCCGGATCGCTGACCGCTCTGCTCGGCCCATCGGGCTCGGGCAAATCGACATTGCTGCGGTCCATCGCCGGACTCGAATCGCTCGACTCGGGGGTTGTCACGATCTCCGGCAAAGACGTGACGGGTGTGTCGCCGCAGAAGCGCGACATCGGTTTCGTTTTCCAGCATTACGCGGCGTTCAAGCACATGTCGGTGCGTGACAACGTCGCCTTCGGGCTGAAGATTCGCAAGCGGCCGAAGAAAGAGATCGCGACCCGCGTCGACGAGCTCCTGAAGATCGTCGGCCTCGACGGCTTCCAGCACCGTTACCCCGCGCAGCTTTCGGGCGGTCAACGGCAGCGCATGGCGCTGGCCAGGGCACTCGCGGTCGACCCGCAGGTTTTGCTGCTCGACGAGCCGTTCGGCGCGCTCGATGCAAAGGTGCGCGCGGACCTGCGAACCTGGCTGCGCCGCCTGCATGAGGAAGTGCACGTCACCACGGTGCTCGTGACGCACGATCAGCAGGAAGCCCTCGACGTTGCGGACCGGATCGCGGTGCTGAACAAGGGGCGGATCGAACAGGTCGGCAGCCCGGAGGATCTCTACGACCGACCGGCGAACGAGTTCGTCATGTCGTTCCTCGGTGAAGTGGCGAAGTTGAACGGGCACCTCGTCCGTCCGCACGACATACGGGTCGGCCGCGATCCGAGCATGTCGCTGGTCCAGCAGGAGGGGACGGCTGCGCAGGCAGGCGTCACTCGGGCGACCGTCGAGCGGGTTGTCCACCTCGGCTTCGAAGTTCGCGTCGAACTACGCAACGAGGCAACCGGTGACCTGTTCCAGGCGCAGGTCACGCGCGGCGACAGTGAGGCACTCGGCCTGCAGGAAGGCGAGACCGTCTACGCACGGGCGACGCGGATTCCGCATCTGCCGGAAAAGGGCCTCGCCCCGGTGCGCGGTTAGAGAGTCCATGGACTCCCCAACCGCGCACAGGGGCGCAGCCCCTGACAACGTCCTGCTGGTCCACTGGCACGACCTGGGTCGCAGCCTCGGCGTGTACGGGACCGCGGGCGTTTCCAGCCCGCGGCTGGATGCTCTGGCGGCCGAAGGGATTCTGTTCACACGGGCGCATGCGACGGCGCCCCTGTGTTCGCCGTCGCGGGGGTCGCTGTTCACGGGCCGCTATCCGCAGAGCAACGGCCTGATCGGCCTCGCGCACCACGGGTGGGAGTATCGGCCCGGCGTGCGCACACTACCGGCGATTTTGTCCGACGCCGGCTGGCACACAACACTTTTCGGAATGCAGCACGAGACTGCGTCACCGGCACGCCTCGGCTTCGACGAATTCGACGTGTCGAACTCGTTCTGCGAGTACGTGGTTGCGCGCGCCAACGAATGGCTGCGGACCGACCACGAGGCTCCGTTCTTGCTCACTGCCGGATTCTTCGAAACCCATCGGCCCTATCCGGCCGACCGCTACGAGCCGGTTGCCAACGGCGACCTCGAGGTGCCCGACTATCTACCGGATACGCCGGCGGTCCGCGGCGATCTCGGTGAGTTCTACGGTTCGATCAATGTTGCCGACGCGGCCGTCGGGGAACTACTCGACACGCTCAGCGAGACCGGCCTGGACCGCACCACGTGGGTCGTATTCGTCACCGACCACGGACCGGCCTTCCCGCGCGCGAAATCCACCCTCTACGAACAGGGGACGGGTATAGCGCTCATCGTTCGGCCGCCGGTCGGGCGCGGGATCGAGCCGCACGTGTACGACGAGCTGTTCAGCGGCGTTGACCTGTTGCCGACTATTCTCGGCATCCTCGGGGTCGACCAGCCGGGCGACATCGAGGGCGTATCGCACGCGAAAAACCTTGTGTCGCAACCTGTGTCGGTGGCTCCGGTGCGTACCGAAGTGTTTACGACGAAGACCTATCACGATTCGTTCGATCCGATCCGGGCAGTCCGCACGAAGGACTTCAGCTACATCGAGAACTACGCGGACAGACCCGTGCTCGACCTCCCGTGGGACATCGCGGACAGTCCGTCGGGCAGGGTGGTTGCGCCGACGGTGTTGCGCAGCCGCCCCGAGCGGGAGCTTTACGACTTGCGTGCCGACCCAGGCGAGATCGTGAATTTGCTCGATTCCGGCGAGCACGACGATGTGGCCGAGGAACTCGCGCTGCGCTTGCACAACTGGCGAATGGAGACGGGCGATGTCATACCGTCGGAGTTCGTCGGTACGCGAATCTCGGAGCGCTACACCGAGGACTACGTCCGGCTCAACGGGCTCGAGCTCACCTCGCGCGCTGCGACCGCTGCCGATAGACGGTTGGCGGAGGAGTCGAATCTATAGGTCGGACGCCAATGCTGCTGAGCTGCACATATTTTCGCTCGTCCTGATTTGAAAGATCCTGGCGTGCAATATCTTTGGAGCCAAAGTAGTCTCGTTTCATGTCCGACCATCCCAGTTCCTATCTGGTGCTCGCGTCCCAGCGCAGTGGTAGCACTCTCCTCGTGGAATCGCTGCGTGCCACAGGTCTTGCGGGCGAGCCCGAAGAGTTCTTCCAGTACCTGCCGACGACCGGCCGTTCCCCGCAACCACGGGAGTGGTTCGCGGGAGTCGAGGACGAGAGCGTCCTTCGACTGCTGGCGCCGCTGGATCCCGGCACCCCGGACACGGAGTCGAGCGAAGAATGGCGCGCGAGAATTCGGCGGATAGGCGCGTCGGAAAACGGTGTGTGGGGCGGAAAGCTCATGTGGAACCAGACCCCGCTGGTAGTCGAGCGCGCGGCCGGTCTGCCCGACCGCAGTGGCGACGACCTACGCTCGGCTCTGCGTGACGTCCTCGGTGACGATGTGCTGTTCGTCTACGTGTATCGCGACGACGTGGTCGCGCAAGCAGTGTCGTTCTGGCGGGCAGTGCAGACACAGGTCTGGCGCGCACCGAAGGACGGTGACGACGTCGACAATGCGCAGTATCATCCGCTCGGCATCGCCCACCTGGTTGGGATACTGCGCGACCAAGAGCGTGGATGGCGTGATTGGTTTGCGGCTGAGGGCATTTCGCCGCACTGGGTCGACCACAACGACCTCGCCGCGCACTCGAAGAAGGTTGTCGCGGGCATACTCGAGGCGCTGGGCCTCGATCCCGCACTTGCTCCCGACCCGCCGCTGCGACGGCAGTCCAACGGCCGCTCGGGCGAGTGGGTCGAACGGTATCTCGCAGATGCGGAAAGGGACGGGTTGCCGGTATGACCACCGCTCTCGATACACGCTTCGTCGACGAGCTTCGCGTGCTGGAAGCCGAAGCGGTACACATCATTCGCGAGGTCGTCGCCGAACTGGAGCGCCCCGTGCTGCTCTTCTCGGCAGGAAAGGATTCGATCGTCCTGCTGCGCCTGGCGGAGAAGGCATTTCGGCCGTCGCAGGTGCCCTTCCCGGTGCTGCATGTCGATACCGGCCACAATTTTCCCGAGGTCATCGCTTTTCGTGACCGGAGGCTGGCGGAAGCCAGCCACAAGTTGATCGTCGCGTCTGTCCAGGAGTCCATCGATTCCGGACGCGTGCAGGAAACTGGACTGTCCCGCAACCGGTTACAGACGCGGACTCTGCTCGACGCGCTGGAGGCCGGCGGATTCGACGCCGCGTTCGGTGGGGCGCGACGCGATGAAGAGCGATCGCGTGCCAAGGAGCGCGTGCTCAGCTTCCGCGACGAGTTCGGCCAGTGGGATCCGCGTGCACAAAGGCCGGAACCGTGGTCGCTGTACAACGGCAGGATCAGGCGCGGTGAGCAGGTCCGCGTGTTCCCGCTGAGCAACTGGACCGAGCTGGACATCTGGCGCTATATCGAACTCGAGCAGTTGGAGCTACCGCCGATCTACTTTGCCCACGAGCGTGAGGTGTTCGAGCGCGATGGGATCCTTCTCGCGACGTCGGAGCACACCGTGCCCGGTGACGCGGAATCGGTTGGTGTCGAATGGGTTCGGTATCGAACTGTCGGTGACCTCACGATCACGGGCGCGGTTCGGTCCCGCGCGACGGATATCACCGGAGTGATTCGCGAGATCTCCGCGGCGACGGTGTCCGAACGCGGTGAAACTCGTGCGGACGACCGGACTTCGGCTGCCGCAATGGAAGATCGCAAGCGGGAAGGCTATTTCTGATGAGCGCCAAGGCTTCTGGCACGCGACAGTTGCTGCGAATAGCGACTGCAGGATCTGTCGACGACGGTAAGAGCACGTTGATCGGCCGGCTACTCCATGACACCGACAGCCTCCCGCTCGACCACCTCGAGTCGGTGACGGACGCCGACGGCGAGCCCGACCTCGCCGCGCTTTCTGACGGTTTACGCGCGGAACGCGAGCAGGGCATCACGATCGACGTTGCGTACCGGTTCTTTTCGACGGAGACCCGAAGCTACATTCTTGCCGATACGCCAGGACACGAGCGCTACACGCGCAACATGTTCACCGGAGCGTCCAACGCACACGTGGCTATTCTGCTCGTCGACGCGCGAACCGGGGTCCTTCGCCAAACCCGTCGCCACGCGCGTATTTCCGCGTTGCTCGGCGTCAAACACCTTGTCGCAACGGTCAATAAGATCGATCTCGTCGACTACGACAAGGATGTCTTCCAGCAGGTCGAGCAGGACTTGCAACAGTTGGCGCACCGGCTCGGCGGCGCCGAGCTGCTCGTGATTCCGATTGCCGCGAAGCACGGCGACAACGTCGTGCAGCGTTCGGAGAACACCCCGTGGTACAGCGGACCGACCCTGCTCGAGTACCTGGAATCTGTCGAACTCGTTGCACCGCAGGCCGAACCGCGCGAAGTCCGGCTACCGGTGCAGTGGGTGTCCCGACCGACCGCGGGGGAGCGGCGACGCTACACCGGTCGCCTGTCCGCGGGCACACTGGCCGTCGGCGACTCGATTCTCACGTTGCCCGCGGGGACTCGCTCCACCGTCACCGCGCTCGACACTCTCGACGACGAACGCTCGATTGCCGTTGCCCCGCTCTCGGTTTCGGTCGAACTGGCTGACGACATAGACATCGGCCGCAGCGACGTCATCGTCAGCGGACTCGACGACGCGCACCTTCCGGTGCTCGCTCGCGAACTCGACGCATCTGTGTGCTGGTTCGGCGAGACGCCGCTGCGTGCCGGCGATCGCGTCGCCCTCAAGCACACGACAGCGACCGTTCGGGCAACCGTCCAAGCGTTGCATTCGCGTCTGGACCCCGAGACCCTCGACGAGAACGACAATCCAATCGAGTTGGCGCTCAACGACGTCGGCACTGTCACTTTGCGAACGAGTTCGGTCGTCGTCGCGGATGACTACGCGAGCAATCGTGATGCCGGTGCGTTCATCCTGATCGACGAATCGTCCAACGACACAGTCGGTGCCGGGACGATTCTGGAAGCCCGAGAGGTCAAGCCGGGGGCACAAACTCGGCGCGACGTACGTTGGCATCCGTCGGCACTGGACCGGAAGCACAGATGGTCGACGATCGAACAGCGAGGCGCGACAATCTGGTTCACTGGTTTGCCTGCATCAGGTAAGTCGACGGTCGCGGTAGCGCTCGAGCGGGCGCTCGTCGAATCGGGGCGCGCGGCCTATTTGCTGGACGGCGACAACGTCCGGCACGGACTGTCGGACGATCTGGGCTTCTCACCCGGTGACCGCGCGGAAAACATTCGGCGCGTGGGTCATTTGACGAGATTGTTCGCCGACGCGGGCGTTGTCGCGCTTGCATCGCTGGTCTCACCGCTGGAATCGGATCGCGCGATCGCCCGCGCCTTGAACGCCGCGGCCAAGCTGCCGTTCATCGAGGTGCACGTCAGCACACCACTGGCCGAATGCGAGCGCCGAGATCCCAAGGGCCTCTACAGGAAGGCGCGTGCCGGAGAGCTCAAGGGCCTGACGGGTCTGGACGCACCGTACGAAGCTCCGCTGAACCCGGACCTGGTGATCGACACGACCGGCGCCGATATCGACGACCTTGTGGCCGAGGTGCTCGCGGTGCTCGCAAACCGCGAGCAGTGACAATCCCGCTCGGCGGGTTCATAGTCGACAACAAAGGGCGCGCTCACAGTGTGAGCGCGCCCTTTGTTGTGTACCTCGAGTAGCCGATCAGCCCTTGAGTACTTGCGTACCACCGGCGAGTTCGTCGTGCTTGCCCTGCTTGGTCGGGCTCGAGTTGATCGTGACCGCGATGTAGATGACCGCGATCAGGCTGAGGAGCCCACCGATGAACGGGATCACGCCGAGCAGAATGAAGGCGTTACGGATGAGCGACTGCTGCGGGTCCGGCCGGGGTGCGCCATTCGGACCGCGGACGCTCAGGCCGAGGATCTTCTTACCCGGCGTCCAGCCCTGAGTTACCTCGAAGCCGACGAAGTAACCCAGCTGGATCAGGGATCCGAGGATTCCGACGAACAGGTAGCTGTCGATCGCAATGAACAGAATGGCGACGACGATGCCGACGATGATGGCGTCGATGATGCGGGCGCCAAAACGAATCCACACGTCAGCCGGCTGTGCACCGTAGCCCTGGTTGCCGTAACCGCCCGGGTATGGCTGCTGACCACCGGGGTAGGGCTGCTGTCCGTAAGAAGGTTGCTGTCCGTAAGGCTGCTGCGGCGGCTGCCCGTAAGGCTGCTGCGGCGGCTGCCCGTAAGGCTGCTGCGGCTGCTGTCCGTAAGGCTGCTGCGGCGGCGGGCCTTGCTTAGGATCGCCTTGCGGGTACTGATTTGGGTCGTATCCGCCTGAGCTCATTGTAAGTTCCCCTTGCGTTGGACTAACTCCGACGAGTGCGTACATTACGGGCAAATGGGCGACTGACCTAGACCTTCGATCAAGCGTTTTCTTAAGTTATCGGCAGTTTCGGACGCTCATTCCGCACGTTGTGTGCGCATATCCCGAACTCTACGCGGCAATAGTGATCGTGCACGTCGATAGGTACCTGTCGAGAACAACATCGGTCAAAAAGGCGTGGTCGCCGATGGTCGCGGCGTGCCGGACATGCTGGGCGGACGCTTCGACGCGGTCGGTGAGCAGGCCGGGTGCGAGAAACCACGGCGCGACGACGATCCGACTCGCCCGACGCGTGCGCAGACGTGAAATTGCAAGTGTGACACTGGGTTCGGTTGTTGCGAAGCAGATATCGGCGTGCCACGAAGTGCCACGGACGACGGCAGCGGTGACCGCGGCGGTCCGGATGTTGGCGGTCGCCGACGACGATCCGACCGCGGCAACCGCGACTCCGACGCTGGGGTCGGAAGCGGACACGCCGGTATCGAGAATGCGCGACCGAACGGCCGCAGCGAGCCGGTCGTCGGTGCCGAGCACCTCTGCCTGGGCAATTTCCAGTCGCGGATGGCGATCTCGCGCCGCGTCCAATATTCCGGGCAGGTCGACGCGCGCATGAAAGGCACTGCCGAGTAAGAGTGGAACAACAACGGCCGACCGGTATCCGTCAGCCGCAACACCGGCTATTACCTGCTCGACGGATGGTGCATTCAGATCGAGAAAGCAGAGGCGTATGTCGAGGTCGGGACGGGCCTCGCGAATTCGCGCGACCACGCTCTGCATGGTCGCCGCCGAGCGCGGGTCGCGACTACCGTGCGCGACCGCGATCAGCGGAGGCGAAACCGACCTCGACAGCGCGGTCATGTCAGACCGTGCCAACCTCGACGGCGCTGAGAACGTCACCGATCAGGCCCGCGCCGAGCGTGTTGCCACCCGCGGGGTCGATCAGCAGAAAGCTGCCGGTGTGGCGGTTGACTGCGTAGTTGTCGGCAACGATCGGCTCTGCGACCCGGATCGAGATTCTGCCGATGTCGTTGAGCTCCAATGATTCGGGGTCCGGTTGTGCGACGAGCTTCTGCTCGTCGAAACGCTCGACCAACGAACCGACGATTGCCTGCGTCGTGCGTGTTCCGTGCTTGAGCAGCAAGCGAGCGCCGGGGCGGAGTGGCTTCTCTGCGAGCCAGCACACGGTGGCGTCGAACTCGCCGAGCGGTTCGGGTGCGTCGGCAGGGGAGGCGATCGTATCGCCGCGCGAGATGTCGACGTCGTCGGCGAGCACGAGTGTCACGCTGCGCCCGACCTGCGCCAGTGCCAACTCGCCGTCGGCGGTGTCGATTCGCTCGACCGTGGTCTTGATGCCCGACGGCAGCACGACAACTTCGTCACCGGGTGCGACGGAACCGGCCGCGACCTGTCCCGCATAGCCGCGGTAGTCGGGGTATTCCGCGGTGCGCGGACGGATCACGTACTGCACCGGGAACCGCAGACCGATCGAATGCCGCCCCATACTGTCGGCGTCGACGGGAACGGATTCGAGGTGCTCGATGAGCGACGGGCCGTCGTAGTACGGCGTGTTGGCCGACCGTGATGCGACGTTGTCACCGTGGAGGGCGGAGACCGGGATCTCGAGAACGTCCTCGTCGGACCAGCCCAGCGTGCTCGTCAGATGGTTGAACTCGGCAGAAATGCTGGCGAAGACCTCGGCGGGGTTGTCGACGAGGTCGATCTTGTTCACCGCGAGCACGAGCTTCGGTACGCCGAGCAGAGCGAGAACGGCTGCGTGCCTGCGGGTCTGCTCGATGACACCCTTGCGTGCGTCGACCAGCAGGATGACGAGCTGCGCGGTTGACGCGCCCGACACAGTGTTACGCGTGTACTGAACGTGTCCAGGCGTGTCTGCGAGAACGAAAGATCTTGTCGGCGTTGCGAAGTACCGGTACGCAACGTCGATGGTGATGCCCTGCTCGCGTTCGGCGCGGAGGCCGTCGACGAGAAGCGAGAGGTCCGGAGTCGCGAGACCACGGTCGACCGACGCGCGTGTGACGGCGTCGATCTGATCGGCGAGAACGGACTTCGTGTCGTAGAGCAGTCGACCTACCAGGGTGGACTTGCCGTCGTCGACACTTCCGGCGGTGGCCAGTCGTAGTAGGTCACTCATATCAGAAATAGCCCTCACGCTTTCGGTCTTCCATGGCTGCTTCGGAGACACGGTCATCTCCGCGGGTGGCGCCACGCTCTGTCAGTCGCGACGCGGCGACCTCGGCGAGGATCGCCTCGTTGTCTCCTGCATCGGAAAGGATTGCGCCAGTGCTAGAGCCGTCTCCGACGGTGCGGTAACGCACCGAAAGGGTCTCCAGCAATTCGTTTTCACGTGGTCCGCCCCAGGAGCCGGGCGTCATCCACATGCCGTCGCGCTGGTAGACGGGCCGCTGGTGGGCGTAGTAGATGCTCGCGAGATCGATGTCGTCGCGCGCGATGTAGCGCCAGATGTCGAGCTCGGTCCAGTTGCTGAGCGGGAACACGCGAACGTGCTCGCCCGGAGCGTGCTTGCCGTTGTACAGGTTCCACAGCTCGGGGCGCTGCCGCTTCGGGTCCCACTGGCCGAAGGCGTTGCGCAGCGAGAAGATTCGCTCCTTCGCACGCGAACGTTCCTCGTCGCGACGTCCGCCGCCGAAGACCGCGTCGAACCGGTTGTCGGCAATGGCGTCGAGCAAAGGCACTGTCTGCAAAGGGTTCCGGATGCCGTCGGCGCGTTCGGCCAGGCGACCGTCGGCGAGGTAGTCCTCGACGTTGGCGACGTGCAGACGCAGCCCGTACCGCTCGACGATTTGATCACGGAACTCGAGCACCTCGGGCAGGTTGTGGCCCGTGTCGACGTGCAACAGCGCAAACGGCAGCGGCGCGGGCCAGAATGCCTTGAGCGCCAAATGCAGCAGAACCGTGGAGTCCTTACCGCCCGAGAACAGAATGACCGGACGCTCGAACTCGCCTGCGACCTCACGGAAGATGTGGATTGCCTCGGATTCGAGTGCAGCAAGGGTGTCGAACTCGGGGTCGAGTCCCGCAAGAGCTCTTTCGATCGACGTCGTTTCTGCGGTCATGATGCGTGCAACCCACATTCGGTCTTGGCGAGGCCGGCCCAGCGGCCGCTTCGGGGATCGGCGCCCGGTGCGGGCTTCAATGTGCATGGAGCGCATCCGATGGACGGATACCCCTCGTCGACAAGCGGATTGACGAGTATGCCGTGCTGCTCGATGTAGGTGGTCATGTCATCGTCGGACCAGGCGGCGATCGGATTGATCTTCACGAGACCGAACGCGTCGTCGAACGAGATCAGCGGAGCGTTGGCGCGCGTCGGTGCTTCCACGCGACGGATACCGGTGACCCAGGCGCTGTAGTCCTTCAACGTGTTCTTCAGCGGCACAACTTTTCGCATCCTGCAGCACTCGCCGGGATCGCGGGCGAACAGGTCTTTCCCGAACAACCGGTCCTGCTTCTCGACGCTGTTCTCCGACTTGGCGTTGATGATGTTCACGCCGTAGACGGCCTCGACCGCGTCACGCGTGCCGATTGTTTCGGCGAAGTGATAACCCGTGTCGAGGAAGAGCACGTCGACGCCGGCATGGACCTCAGTCGCAAGGTGCACAAGCACGGCGTCCTGCATATTCGACGCGACGATGAAGTCGGTACCGAAATTGTCTTCGGTCCACTGCAGCAACTCCAGAGCCGAAGCGCCGTCCAGCTCCGCGGCGCCCTTTTCTGCGAGAGACCGCAGGTCGGCCTCGGAAAGCTTCTGGCTCTTCGCTGTAGCCATAGGCCGCTGTTGGCTCTTCGCTTCGCTCATCGCAAGTCCGCCTCGTCTGCCCTTACGGCCCACTGTGCGAACCGTTCGCCTTCGTTGCGATGCTTGATGAAGTTCCGGACCACCCGGTCGATGAAGTCGCCCATCTCGCCGGTGGTCACCTTGTGCTGCCGAAGCTTTCGACCGAAGGCGCTGTCGAAGCCGAGGCTGCCTCCAAGGTGAACCTGAAAACCTTCGACATGATTCCCGGTGCCGTCGTCGACGAGCTGTCCCTTGAATCCGATGTCGGCGATCTGGGACCGCGCGCACGAGTTGGGGCAGCCGTTGATGTTGATCGTCACCGGGACGTCCAGCTGCGTGTTGAGGTCTGCGAGCCGCTCCTCGAGCTCGGGCACGAGAGCCTGTGAGCGCTTGCGGGTTTCGGCGAACGACAGCTTGCAGAACTCGATTCCACTGCACGCCATGAGGTTCTGCCGCCATCGCGAGGGGCGAGCCGGCAGCTCGAGTGCGTCGAGATCGGCGATGAGCTGATCGAGCTTGTCGTCGGCGACGTCGAGAATGATCAGCTTCTGGTACGGCGTGAACCGAATTCGGTCCGACCCGGCTCTCTCGGCGGCCGCTGCGACAGCCAGCAGCTTCGTGCCGGAGACGCGGCCTGCGATCGGTGCGACACCGACCGCGTTGCGGCCGTTCTTCAGCTTCTGGATGCCGACGTGATCGATCGGGCTCGTCGGCTTTTCAGGAGCGGGTCCGTCGATGAGCTTGCGCTTCAGGTACTCGGTTTCGAGCACCTCGCGGAACTTCTCGATGCCCCAGTCTTTGACGAGGAACTTCAGGCGCGCCTTGGCGCGCAGGCGACGGTAGCCGTAATCGCGGAAAAGCGAGACCACTGCTTCCCAGACATCCGGAACCTCGTCGAGCGGGATCCAGGCACCGACGCGCTGGGCCATCATCGGGTTCACCGAGAGGCCGCCGCCGACCCAGAGGTCGAGACCCGGTCCGTGCTCGGGATGGTTGACGCCGATGAAGGCAACGTCGTTGACCTCGTGGACCACGTCCTGCTGGCCGGAGATCGCGGTCTTGAACTTGCGGGGGAGGTTCGAGTACTCCTTCTTGCCGATGTAGCGGCGCACGATCTCGTCGATCGCGGGAGTGGGGTCGAGGAGCTCCGTCAGCGATTCGCCTGCCAGGGGAGACCCGAGCACGACGCGCGGGCAGTCGCCGCAGGCTTCGGTGGTCTTGAGGCCGACGCTTTCGATACGACGCCAGATCTCCGGGACGTTCTCGACCTCGATCCAGTGGTACTGGACGTTCTCGCGGTCGGAGAGGTCGGCGGTGTCGCGAGCGAAGTCGACCGAGATCTGGCCGAGAGTCCGCAACTGTTCGACGTTGAGCGCACCGGCATCGCACCGGATACGCATCATGAAGTACTTGGCCTCGAGGAGGTCGATGTTCTCGTCGCCGGTCCACGTGCCGTCGTAGCCCTGCTCACGCTGGGTGTAGAGCCCCCACCAGCGGAAGCGGCCGCGAAGGTCGCCCTTGTCGATGCTGTCGAAACCGTTCTTCGAGTAGATGTGCTCGATGCGGTCGCGCACGTTGAGCGGGTTGTCGTCCTTCTTGGCCTGCTCGTTCGGGTTGAGCGGCTCGCGGTACCCGAGCGCCCACTGGCCTTCGCCACGCCGCTTGGCGGGACGGGCGGTGCGCTCGCGGGGCGCGGCCGAGACCTCGCGGCGCGGGCGATCGGCGCGGACGCGCCGCTCCGAAGCGGGCTTGTCGGGCCTGGTGTGGTGACCAGGTGTTGGACCGGCGGTGCTCTCCGTCTCCGGTGCACTCGTCATAGGGTCACTCCTGCAAATCGGGATTCGCACGCGCGGTGAGGGCGCGGGGCTGAGACGCGCTGTTCTACAACCGCAGCCTGCGGAAAGTCTGGGGTGAAGCGATGGGCTGGCTGGTCTAGCAGAGGCTCGAAGGCAGACAGCAGGAGCTGCACACACGCTTGAAGTCGACATGGCGACGCGCCACGAGTCGCACTCCAGCTCCAGTCATGCGCTCCATTCTGCCACGTCAAAGTGGCCGAACCGACCATCGGACGAGATTTCCCCGAATTTTGGGGGAAATCACACAGGGCGCACAGGCTGGAACTCACAGCAAACCCGGAGGTTGATGCCAGTCCGATCGCAGACTCTGCTCTTACGTTTGTCCGGTAGGTCGGATTTTCCAACGAAGGGAACAGCTGTGGCAGAAGACAATCGGACGGACGAACAGGCGTCGCCGGACGAGCCCAAGCAACCGGCACCGGTCGTCGCGCAGTCCGGTCGCTGGCATGCCTCGCGGGCTGTGCAGATCGTGGTCGCGGTTCTCGCAGCAATCGTCATCGGGGGCGTGGGCTTCGCAGCGGGACTGGCGGCGGGTGGCCACGATCATGACCGCCACGGACCGCACATCCGGATGATTCACGACGAAATGGGTCCGGGGATGCCGTTCGGCGGCGAAATGCGGCGCGGACCGATGCAGGGCGACAACGCCCCGCCGCCGCAACCGCCGTCGCCGTCGCCGTCGACGCCCGCAAACCCGGCACCTTCACCTTGAGCGACAATAGTTAGGTGAATTCCGCGCAAACCGTAAATTTCGGACTGTCGAGTGCCGCGCTGGAAGGCGTTGGGACCCGACCGTTCGGGATTTACATCCATGTGCCGTTCTGCGCCACCCGCTGCGGCTACTGCGATTTCAACACCTACACGGCCGGTGAACTGGGCAGCTCCGCGTCTCCGCAATCGTGGCTCGAAGCCATGGCGCGAGAGCTGGAATTGGCCGCCGACCTGCTGGCGCAGTCGCCCGGTGGAATCCCGCGGGCAAACACCGTTTTCATCGGTGGCGGCACGCCTTCTCTGCTCGGCGGGCTGATGCTCGGACGCGTTCTGGACCTCGTGCGCAACACGTTCGGGCTGGCACCGGACGCGGAAATCACGACGGAATCGAACCCGGAGTCGACCTCGCCCGAGTTTTTCGGCGACCTCCTTGCCGCGGGATTCACGCGCCTGTCATTGGGGATGCAGTCCGCGGTACCGCACGTTCTCGCCACGCTCGATCGAGTTCACACGCCGGGTCGGGCGCAGACGTCCGTGGCAGAAGCGCGTCGCGCCGGCTTCGAGCACGTCAACCTGGACCTCATCTACGGCACCCCCGGCGAGCGGGACGAAGACCTCGACACCTCACTCGAAGCCGTCGTATCGGCCGGTGTGGACCACGTGTCGGCGTACGCGCTCATCGTCGAGGACGGGACCGCGCTTTCTCGCCGAATCCGGCGCGGAGAGCTGTCGATGCCCGACGACGATGTCCTTGCGGACCGCTACGTACGGGTCGACAACGCGCTCTCGAAGGCCGGGTTCACCTGGTACGAGGTGTCCAACTGGGCAAAGACCGACAGCGGCCGTTGTCGCCACAATCTCGGCTATTGGGACGGCGGCGACTGGTGGGGTGCGGGTCCGGGAGCGCACAGTCACATCGGCGGGGTCCGCTGGTGGAACCTGAAGCACCCGGCGCGTTACGCGGACGTGCTCGCACAAGCGACATTGCCGGTCGGCGGTGTCGAAACTCTCACCGCAGTGGAACAGCACACCGAACGGGTCATGCTGACCACGCGCCTCGCAACCGGCATTCCGGTCGGCGCGCTGGCCGAGAGCGAGCGGGCGGCAGCAGCTTCCGCGGTCACCGACGGTCTGTTGTCCGCGACGGGTGACCGGTTCGTTCTGACCGACCGTGGCCGGCTACTCGCCGACGGCGTGATCCGATCGATCCTCGCCTGAACGGTGATTTCTCCCCGCCCGGAGCGTGACGCGCGCAGGACGGCCTGACCCGCAACTACACTGGACCTTCTCGAGGTCATGTGGAGCGTGGGGAGGTGTATCTGTGTCGACTGCGGAAGACCGGCGGTTCGAAGTACTGCGCGCGATCGTTGCCGATTACGTGTCCACGAAAGAGCCGGTCGGTTCGAAGGTTCTGGTCGAACGCCACAACCTCGGCGTCTCCAGCGCGACTGTCCGCAACGACATGGCAGTGCTGGAGGCCGAGGGGTACATCACCCAGCCGCACACCAGTTCCGGGCGGGTACCGACCGACAAGGGCTACCGGCAGTTCGTCGATCGAATCGCCGAGGTCAAGCCGCTGTCGGCGGCTGAGCGACGGGCAATTCTCGAGGTTCTGGAGCACGGTGTAGACCTCGACGACGTCTTGCGCCGTGGTGTCCGGCTGCTTGCGCAGCTGACGAGGCAGGTTGCGATCGTGCAGTATCCGACGCTGTCGGTGTCATCGGTGCGGCATCTCGAGGTCGTCGCACTCAACCCCGCACGACTGCTGCTGGTCCTGATCACCGACTCCGGGCGCGTCGATCAGCGCATAGTCGAACTGGGCGACGTGATCACCGATGTCGAGCTTTCGGAGATGCGGGCGCTCCTCGGCGCTGCATTGGAAGGCAAGCGGCTTGCGGCTGCGTCGACGGCGGTCGCGGAACTGGCCGAGAACGTGCCACAGAACCTGCGCAATCCGATCACTCGGGCAGCCACGGTACTGATCGAGAGCCTCGTCGAGCATCCCGAAGAGCGGCTCGTGCTCGGTGGCACGGCGAACTTGACGCGCAACGCCGCTGACTTCGCCGGCGTGAACGGCTTCCCGGGATCGCTGCGATCGGTGCTCGAAGCACTCGAAGAGCAGGTGGTGGTCTTGAAGCTGATCGCTGCCGCGCAGCATCCAGGCCAGGTCACGGTACAGATCGGTGAGGAAACTCAGGTCGAGCAGATGCGCGGAACCTCGGTCGTTTCGACCGGATACGGATCAGCTGGGACAATATTGGGTGGAATGGGAGTTCTCGGGCCGACTCGAATGGATTACCCGGGAACAATTGCTTCGGTAGCGGCGGTTGCGAGATACATCGGAGAGGTGCTCGCCGAGCGGTAGGCGACCGGGCAATTCGAAACTGACAGGACGAGAGATTCAACGTGGCACGCGATTATTACGGCACGCTCGGTGTCGGCCAGAAGGCGACCGACCAGGAACTCAAACGGGCTTACCGCAAGCTCGCTCGTGAACTCCACCCGGACGTCAACCCGGACGAAGCGGCACAAGTGCGCTTCCGCGAGATTTCGACGGCGTACGAGGTGCTCTCCGATCCGGAGAAGCGCCGCGTCGTCGATCTCGGCGGCGACCCACTCGAGTCGGGTGGCGGCGGTGCAGGTTTTTCCGGCGCCGGTTTCGGTGGTCTGGGCGACGTCTTCGAGGCCTTCTTCGGTGGCGGTGCGACAGCAGGCGGTACCCGCCGGGCGCGTGGCCGCGTGCAGCCGGGTGCGTCGTCACTGCTGCGAACGAAGCTGACTCTCGAGGAGTGCGCGCGGGGCATCACGAAGCACATCACGGTCGAGACAGCGATCCTGTGCGACTCGTGTATCGGTGCGGGCACCAACGGCGACTCCAAGCCGACGCGCTGCGAAACCTGCCGTGGCATGGGCGAAGTGCAGTCGGTGCAGCGGTCGTTCCTCGGCCAGGTCATGACGTCGCGCCCCTGCCCGACCTGCCGCGGTGCCGGTGAGGTCATTCCGGATCCCTGCCACAAGTGTGGTGGCGACGGCCGCGTCCGCGCCCGTCGCGAGATCGCCGCACGAATCCCTGCGGGTGTCGGAAACGGCATGCGCGTGCGGCTTGCAAGTCAGGGCGAGGTCGGCCCCGGCGGCGGTCCAGCGGGCGATCTGCATGTCGAGATCGTCGAGCAGGCGCACGACGTATTCGTCCGTGACGGCGACGATCTGCACTGCACGATCCGGGTGCCGATGGTCGATGCGGCGCTCGGCACGACGGTCGTCATCGAGACGATTCTCGATGGACCGATCGAGTTGACGGTGGACCCCGGAACGCAGCCAGGAGCGGTTTCGACCGTTCGCGGGCAGGGCATGCCGAAGCTTCGAGCAGCCGCGCGCGGCGATCTGCACGCACATCTCGAGGTCGTTGTGCCGGCTCGGCTGGACTCCAAACAGGCCGATCTGCTGCGTGACTACAAGGGCTTGCGGGATCGCGAGCGGGCTGAGGTAGTTTCGTCGCACTCGGCGACGCCCGGCGGGCTTTTCTCCCGGCTACGTTCGACGTTCAGCGGTCGCTGACCCGAGCCGAGAGCGGATACAACAGCACAGTGGCTGCCACAGTCTTCTATCTCGATCCGCTGCCGGAAACCGGGGAAATCGCGGTTCTCGACGGTGACGAGGGTCATCATGCCGCGACGGTCGTTCGTACTCGCGTCGGTGAGCACTTGACGCTGTCCGACGGCAAGGGTGGTGTCGCCGAGGCGAAAGTCGTTGGTGCCGAGCGTGATCGACTCGAACTCGAGGTCACGTCGCGGCGGCGCGCCACGCCACAGCATCCGACCGTGACGCTGGTTCAGGCCCTGCCGAAATCGGATCGGTCCGAACTCGCGGTCGAGCTGGCGACCGAGGCGGGCATCGACGCGATCGTGCCGTGGCAAGCGTCCCGCTGTGTCGCGAAGTGGGAGGGCCCCAAGGCGAAGAAGGGCGTCACGAAGTGGCGTTCGGCAGTTCGCGCCGCCGCGAGGCAGTCGCGCCGAGCATTCATTCCGCCAGTGGCGGAACTGCACGACACGAAGGCGGTCGAGGCACTGATCGGCGAAGCAGTCCAGCGCGGTGCCCTCGTCGTCGCACTCCACGAATCGGCGATCATGCCGTTCGGCAAGCTTCTGCTCGGCGCGGCCGAGGAGGTCGTGCTGATCGTCGGACCCGAGGGTGGCCTGGCCGACGAAGAACTCGCGCGGCTCACCAATGCCGGGGCGGCGACCGCCCTGCTCGGCCCGACCGTACTGCGAACCTCGACCGCTGCGGCCGTCGCCCTCGGAGCGCTCGGCGCACTCACGAAGCGCTGGGATTCTTCGCCACTGCACTGACGTCGGTCCCGAGATTTGCGGCGCCGCAAATTAACCGTTCGGCGGTCGAAAGCCGCGAGGGCTAGAATTCGAAGCACAAGTTGACGAGAACCTGAAAGAAGGCCATAGCGACCACGTGACAGCACAAAGCGACGGTGTGCGCGGTTCCTCGGTTCCAGATTCGCTCCGGCCCGATGCGGCTGGAATACCCCAAGCTCCTGCCGCGCGGACGGTCCGCTCCGGTATCGAGCTTGCCCCCGAAGCCGTGTTTCCATTTCTTGGTTCCGCAGATGTCAACCTGCGTCAGCTCGAGCGCCTCCTGGACGCAGACATTCATGTGCGCGGCAACGCGATCACACTCACCGGTAAACCGGCCGAGGTTGCGCTCGCCGAACGCGTCATCGAGCAATTGGTGGCGCTGGTCGGGCGCGGTCAGTCGATCTCACCCGAGACCGTCCGGCACACGTATTCGATGCTGACGCAGGGTGTTTCGGAGTCCCCGGCGGAGGTGCTCAGCCTCGACATCCTGTCTCGCCGCGGCAAGACCATCCGCCCGAAGACGCTGAATCAGAAGCGCTACGTCGACGCGATCGATGCCAACACGATCGTCTTCGGCATCGGTCCGGCGGGTACCGGCAAGACGTACCTGGCGATGGCGAAAGCCGTGCAGGCACTCCAAGCGAAGCAGGTGACGAGGATCATCCTGACGCGCCCGGCCGTCGAAGCGGGGGAGCGGCTCGGCTTCCTGCCGGGCACGCTGAACGAGAAGATCGATCCTTACCTGCGGCCGCTCTACGACGCGCTGCACGACATGATGGATCCGGAAGCGATTCCGAAGCTCATGGCTGCGGGCGTCATCGAGGTTGCGCCGCTCGCGTACATGCGTGGTCGCACACTCAACGACGCATTCATCGTGCTGGACGAAGCCCAGAACACAACTGCCGAGCAGATGAAGATGTTCCTGACCCGGCTCGGCTTCGGCTCGAAGATCGTGGTGACGGGTGACGTCACACAGGTCGACCTGCCCGGAGGCGCCCGCTCCGGACTCCGTGCGGCCAGCGAGATTCTCACAGACATCGATGACATCTACTTTGCGGAGCTGACCAGCAGCGACGTGGTCCGGCACCGGTTGGTTTCGGACATCGTGGATGCGTACGAGCGTTTCGAGGCCGATCCGGACCGGACGAGCCTCGGCAATCGTGCCCAGCGTCGCGCAGGTCACGCTCGCTCCGCCCGCCGTTGATGCAGGCAGCGGGTCTGTCGGCCGTTAGGGTTGACGGATGAGCATCGAAGTCTCCAATGAATCGGGAATGGACGTTTCCGAGGAGGATCTGATCAGCGTCGCGCGTTTCGCGATTGCGCGGATGAACGTGCATCCGGCCGCTGAGCTGTCGATGGTGCTTGTCGACCTGGACACGATGGCCGATCTGCATGTGCGCTGGATGGACCTGCCCGGTCCGACAGACGTCATGTCGTTTCCGATGGACGAGCTCGAGCCGGGCGGCCGACCGGACAGCCCGATGCCCGGACCTGCCATGCTCGGGGACATCGTGCTCTGCCCGGCGTTCGCGGCGACGCAGGCAAAGAAGGCCGGCCACTCGCTCGCTCACGAACTTGCCTTGCTGACTGTCCACGGCGTCCTGCACCTGCTCGGTTTCGACCACGCTGAGCCGGACGAGGAGAAGGAGATGTTCGAACTGCAGAACTCTCTTCTCGCGGAATGGCTCGAATTGCGCAGGCAGGCGCGCCGCGAGGCGCAACTGGCCGAGCGTGACAGGCGTCTGCTCGGTAAGGCTGGATTCTTCGATGCTTAGGCGGCTGCGCCGCCTGTGCGCGCTTAGCGAGTCCGTGGACTCTCCAACCGCGCACGGGTGCCGGAGGAGCCGGTGACCCTGCTCGTCCTGGCAATCCTGCTCGTGCCGATCGGCGGGTTGTTCGCAGCGGTCGATTCCGCGCTCAACACGATCTCGATTGCGCGAGTCGAGGAAATCGGTCGCAACGGTCGGCCGGGTGCGGCCACACTGGGTCGGGTCGTGTCCGATCGGCCGCGCTACATCAACCTCATGGTGCTGCTCCGCATCCTGTGCGAGATCGCGTCGACGGTATTGCTTGCTGGTGCGCTCATCCAGTTCCTCGGCACCGAGCGCGCTCTCTTCCTCACAGTGGCCGTGATGGTGCTCGTCAACTACATGGTGATCGGTGTCGGTCCCCGAACGCTCGGCCGCCAGCACGCCTACACCATTGCGCTCGCCGCGGCAGTGCCCCTGCAGGCCATCGGCGTATTGCTGAGCCCGCTCAGCCGCCTGCTCATCCTGATCGGTAACGCGATCACGCCTGGTAAGGGCTTTCGCAACGGTCCGTTCGCATCTGAAATCGAACTTCGCGAGATCGTCGACATGGCGCAAGAACGCGGCGTGGTCGCCGCCGACGAACGCCGGATGATCCAGTCCGTCTTCGAACTCGGCGATACCGCGGCACGCGCCGTCATGGTTCCGCGCACCGAGATGGTGTGGATCGAGGCCGACAAGACGATCGGCCAAACGATCTCGCTTGCGGTTCGCAGCGGTCATTCGCGAATCCCGGTCATCGGCGAGAACGTCGACGACGTGCTCGGCGTCGTCTACCTCAAAGATCTGGTGCAGCGCACGAACACATCGTCGGGACGCGATCGCGACGCAGTGGTCGCCGAAGTGATGCGGCCCGCGGTGTTCGTTCCCGACTCGAAGCCGTTGGACACCCTGCTCGCCGAAATGCAAAGGGACCGTAACCACATGGCGTTGCTGGTCGACGAATACGGCGGCATCGCGGGACTGGTCACCATCGAGGACGTGCTCGAGGAAATCGTCGGCGAGATTGCCGACGAATACGACACCGACGAGACGCCGCCGATCGAAGACCTCGGCAACGGCAAATACCGTGTGTCCGCCCGACTTTCGGTCGACGATCTCGGCGAGATTTTCGATGTCGAGATCGAGGACGACGACGTCGAGACGGTCGGCGGGCTGATGGGACATGTCCTCGGCCGCGTGCCACTGCCTGGCTCGAAGGTGGTGAGCCACGGCTTGGTCCTTCGTGGTGAGGGCGGCGCGGACGCACGTGGCAGAGTGCGTGTGAACACCGTTCTGGTCCGCCGCGCACCGGCGAAGAAGTCCAAGGAAAACAAAGAAACGCAAGAAGCCGCCGAGGAGGCAGTGAATGACTGAGCTCGATCCGGAGGACGCGAAGCTCGTCATCCTCGCACGTGGCGCCATGGGACGCGCTGGCAGCACGAAGGGTGCCGCCGTCCGTGACAGCGACGGCAGAACCTATGCGGCAGGCGAGGTTTCCCTGCAGTCCCTGACCCTCACCGCCATGCAAGCAGCCGTTGCGGCGGCAATCTCCAGTGGTGCCGCGGGATTCGAGGCCGGTGTCGTGGTCGGTGGAAGCGCCGATTCCGACGAGCCCGGTTTCGCGGCGCTGTCGGAAGTCAGTCCGTCGGCGGCGCTCATCGTGACGCGCCGCGACGGCACCGAGCCGGTAGTCGTGGGCGGCGAATCTCGTGGCTGAATTCCGTTCCGGTTTCGTCTGTTTCGTCGGTCGCCCCAACACCGGCAAGTCGACGCTGACGAATGCGCTCGTCGGATCCAAGATCGCGATCACGTCGTCGCGTCCGCAGACGACGCGGCACACGATTCGCGGCATCGTGCACCGCGAGAACAGTCAGTTGATCCTCGTCGACACACCTGGTTTGCACAGGCCGCGGACTCTGCTCGGGCAGCGGCTCAACGACCTTGTGCGAGATACGTATTCAGAAGTCGACGTCATCGCTATCTGCATTCCCGCCAACGAGAAGATCGGACCGGGGGACCGGTGGATTCTCGAGCAGGTCCGGCAACTCGCACCGAAGACAACGGTCATCGGCGTCGTCACGAAAATCGACACCGTCGGAAAGGGGCAGCTCGCACCGCAGCTCATGGCAGTCTCGAAGTTGCTCGGACCCGCGTGCGAGATCGTCCCCGTTTCGGCAAAGAAGGGCGAGCAAGTCGAGGTGCTCGTCAACGTGCTCGCAGCTGCGATGCCCGAAGGACCCGCCTTCTACCCCGACGGCGACCTCACCGATGAGCCCGAAGAAACACTGATGGCGGAACTTATTCGTGAGGCTGCGCTCGAAGGCCTCGGCGATGAACTCCCGCACTCGCTCGCTGTCGTCATCGAAGAAATCGTCGAGCGCGAGAGCATCGGTGACAACCCGCCGATGCTCGACGTTCACGCGCTGCTGTACGTCGAAAGGTCCAGCCAGAAGGGCATCATCATCGGCAAGGGTGGTGCCCGCCTGCGCGAGGTGGGCACCGCGTCGCGGCACCAGATCGAAAAGCTGCTCGGCACCAAGATCTTTCTCGAACTCCATGTGAAGGTCGCAAAGGACTGGCAGCGCGATCCGAAGCAGCTCGGGCGGCTGGGCTTCTAGGCGGTCAGTTGAACGCGGCGTTCTTTCCGCTTCCGCCCCACCAGAAGTAGGAACCCCAGCTGTCGGTGTTGTCGAAATGGCCCTCGACGCCATAGGCGAGCGGATGGGACTCCCACGTCACCGGTTCGTAGCGGTTCATCGCGCCGGTGCGGCTCGCCTGGTACTTCAGATTGCGCATGAAAGCGCACTTGCGCCAACCGGCCTCGGGGAAGTGGCCGTTGCCCATATCGGTGCGGGTCGTCCCCGAGTGTTCGGCGTCGATCACTTCGCCGCCCCACGCCACCTTGCTCGCCGCGGATTGCAGACCGTTCGCGTCGAACAATGAGCCGGGGTAGTAACCCATCCAGATTCCGTTGACGCGGATCCACCAGTTGCCCTCCCAGAGCTGGACTTTCAGCTGCAGCTCGTACTGGGCGCTGTCCTCGTGACTCAGCGTGTTGTACGTCGCCTCGGGATAGATCTGGTTCGAGTACTGAACCCAACCATCGACTTCCTGGTTGTATCCACCCTTGTTGTTGCCGGGATCGGTGTAGTTGTTCGTCGTGAAGAAGACGAACAGATGCGGGACCCAGTCGCCGTACTTGTCGCGGTATTCCTGGTGCCCGATTTCGATCGTCTGCTTCTCGCCACCTTCACCGGCGGTGAGCCACAGCTGCCCGAGCGAGAACTCGTTCGACCACTCGACGTAGGGATCCCAGACGTTGATGCTGCCTTCGGTACCGAAGCAAGGCACACGCTGGCTCGTGTAGCCGTACTTGTGCTCGACGCCGTCCGGCGCGGTGTCGCCGGCTGGATCGTCCGGTGGGCGCAGGCGCCGGGCGTGCACACCTTTCGCAAGCCAATCGTTGAGTGCGACACCGGGATTTATCTGGTCGATCGGCTTGCGGACGATGGGAACCGTCCCGGACGGACCCAACGTTCGGGCCGTCTGCAGCTCGAAGCGCACCGCATCGACCTTCCGGTCGCCACCGATGGTCTCTTCGGAACGGTCTTCGTCCGGCGGTGTTGCCACCTTGGTGACGCCGGGCTGCGATTCGATTGGGATCCAGTCGAGTTGCTGGCCGGATGCCGTTCGCGTGGTTTTGACAATCTCCAACCGGTCGTGCCGGTCGCGAAGGTACTGGCGGATCTCTTCGTTCCGAGCGGCAACCCATTGCTGCGATTCCTCGGCCGTATGGCGGCGGGGGAGTCGTTTGCCTTTGCGACTGTCATGCTCAGGGTTTCGCTGATTGGGGCTTTGTGCCACTTCGACGCCTCCATTGGTCAAGATTTGGGTGCGAATGGAATCGCTACCGAAATCCTGCCACTAAGCGTGGAGGCAGAGATGGAATATCGACGAGGTCCTGCGGGGATTCTCGGAGCCAGCTCGTGTTAGCGAAAAGTGTTGCGCCGAAAGAGAATTTTGTCCTGTTGGTGCGGATTGCCGACGCAATTCGGGAAAGACACCCGACCCACCCGAATTGCGTCCAGGCGAAAGAAGTCGAGGACTTCTACCGGCGACGTAGTGCCGACACACAGGCCGGGCACAGGTCGCGGTCGGAAACGATCCAGCCTTTGGACTGCGCGCTGCGGATCGCTGAAGCGGCGGCAGAGCGCGCCGGTGAGTAGGTCCATCGTTCGCACCTGTCGCAACGGATACCCCAACTTACGGATCCGGTGCTGCTGCGTGCCGTTTGCATTCCCATTTGCTTCTCCGTTGCTCGTCCACCGGCTGCAGGGCCGATAGAACAGGAATGAGTGTGGCTAACACCACATACGCAGTGTGACATATCCGTGACCATTTCGATACCGCACCGATGCAACATACCGTGCGGTCTTGTCTAAGACTGTGGAGTCAGTCCTCGGCCTCGATTTCGTTGTCGTTGCGGAAGACGAGGGGGCCGTCGTCGAGTGCTATTGCCCAGCGTCGCGTGATCGCCCAGTCTCGGCCGTACGAATTGTCATGGCCGGCGGTGTCGCCGAAGTCGTCGACGATGATGCCCGCGGCCTTCGGCCACTGGTCAGCGGCCAGTTCGGAATCGGACGAATGTCGCGTGACAACGCGCGAACCGACTGATGTCGGAGCCGGCTGCTGGGGCTTCGGTGCCTTGTCCGGCACGGCATCGCGCTTCTTCGCCACGGTCGTATCCCCACATTCCATGAAAGAGAACCAACTGAGCGAAAACCATGGGCTGGCAATCAGTGGTCGATCGCCTGGTGGCGATGTCTGGAAAGTTACACCGGAAGGGCGCGGCCGCAGACCAAACGAGACGTGGTTTGTGGCACTTGTCGGATCAGGGGGTCAGCGCGGGAGCTGTTCGCAGGCGGGGCACAGGATGCGCTCGTTCATCACCCAGCCGTCAGCGCGAGCGGTGGCGACGGCGGACGACTGTGCGCGAACGCTGCACAGCAGCCTGCGATCGCAACCGCTGCAGCGGATTTCCCATGTCCGTCGTCCCGTCGAGCTGGGCACAACCTTGATCGCCACGTTGCCTCCGTGCTTGCATCATCGCTTCCACGGGCCATCGCGGGACGGCCCATCTCGGACAGGCGGGATCGGCATCTTTGGCGCGTCCCGTCGCGTATTGCACATTCCACTGCCGACTGTGGCAGCCCCCACATGAGAGAAGACCACATCGTCGGCCCGCATGCAAGCCGCCCCTTCGGGCCAAAACACCACGAAACGCGTCGAAAAACGTTGTCTTGCAAGATAATTTTCGGCTCGATAGGGTGAAATTCGAGGTTTTCACTATCGTCGTGTCGTGCGCGCCTCCCGATTGTGTCGGAGAGGCGTGAAAGACTGAAAGACCAGCAAGCGAACCGTCGGAAGGTCTGCGAGATGCGGCTGTACCGAGACAATGCGGTGGTGTTGCGCCAGCACAAGCTGGGCGAGGCCGACCGTATCGTCACGCTGCTCACTGCGCAGCATGGCCTGGTTCGCGCGGTCGCGAAAGGCGTTCGCCGCACCCGGTCGAAGTTCGGTGCCAGGCTGGAGCCCTTCGCGCACATAGATGTGCAGCTATATCCCGGGCGCAACCTCGACATCGTCACCCAGGTTCACACTGTCGATGCCTTTGCCGGCGATATCGTCGATGATTACGGTCGCTACACAACCGCCTGCGCTGTGCTCGAAACGGCAGAGCGCTTGGCTGGTGAGGAACGTGCGCCCGCGGTTGCGTTGCATCGGCTGACTGTCGGTGCTCTACGTGCAGTGGGGGAGCAGGCGCGGCCGCCCGAATTGATCTTGGATGCCTTTCTGCTGCGTGCCATGGGTTTTGCGGGTTGGGCGCCGGCGCTCGATGCCTGCGCGAAGTGCGCGACACCCGGTCCGCATCGGGCGTTTCACGTCGCTGCGGGTGGCTCTGTCTGCGTGCACTGCCGGCCACCGGGCGCTGCTACTCCGTCACCCGGCGTGCTCGACCTGATGGATGCGCTCTGTCGTGGCGATTGGGCGTTCACGGAGACCACGGCGGATCCGGTACGTCGGCAGGCCAGCGGGCTGATCGCCGCGCACTTGCAGTGGCACCTCGAGCGACAGCTTCGGACGCTGCCGCTCGTCGAGCGGTCCCGGCCGGATGACTTGGCGCGCGTGTCCGTCGGGCAGGATGGAGACCGTGATTCGACGAGCCGACCCCACGTCGCAACGCGAAGTTCCGCCTAGCGGCATCCGGCCGCCGGACCCGCACCCTTCCGGTGCTCGACCGCCCGGTCTGCAGCCCGAGCTGATCCCGCGCCACGTCGCATTGGTGATGGACGGGAACGGCAGATGGGCTCAAGAGCGCGGACTGCCGCGCACCGCAGGTCACGAGCGCGGTGAAGCGGTACTGATGGACACGGTCTGCGGCTGTATCGAGATCGGGGTCAAGTGGCTGTCGGCCTATGCGTTCTCGACAGAGAACTGGCGCCGCAGTCCCGACGAGGTGCGATTCCTCATGGGGTTCAACCGCGATGTGATTCGTCGCAGGCGCGACGAGATGAACGAGATGGGCGTCCGGGTCAGATGGGCAGGTCGGCGGCCGCGCCTGTGGCGCAGTGTCATCAAGGAACTCGAAGTCGCCGAAGAGCTGACGAAGAACAACACCGTCATGACGCTGACCATGTGCGTCAACTACGGCGGCCGGGCCGAGATCGCAGACGCCGCGAAGGAGATAGCGCGACTGGCGGCGGCCGGTCTACTGGACCCGAACAAGGTCACCGAAGCGACGGTGGCGCGCTTCCTCGACGAGTCGGACATGCCTGACGTCGACCTCTTCCTGCGTCCGTCCGGTGAGCTGCGGACCTCCAATTTTCTGCTCTGGCAGTCCGCCTATGCCGAATTCGTCTTCCAGGACAAGCTGTTCCCTGACTTCGACCGCCGGGACCTGTGGGCGGCCTGTGTCGAATTTGCTTCGCGCGACCGCAGATTCGGGGGAGTGAAGTAGATGTCGGAAAACACTGCGACCGCTCTGCAGGAACGCGCACTTGCGGTCCTGGCACCATTCGTCGAACTCCGTGTCAACGACGACCTGTCTCTCGGTTTCGAGTACGCGGGGGCGCTGTGCTCGATTCGTGCGGTCAACCTCTCGCCCGGCCTTGATGTGTTGTCGCTGACCTGCGTGCTTGCCTGGGATCGCCCGCTCAAGCCCGCACTGCTGAAACGAGTGGCCGACCGCAACGACGCGCTGCAATTCGGGTCGATCACCGTAATCGGCAACGGGAAACTCGCCGACGTGATGATGCGATACACCTTCCCCGCCGCCGGCCTCGACGACGAGGCGTTGACGACGATGCTCCTGCTAGTGCTGTCCGGCGCCGACCGGAGCCGGCAGGGATTGCTGCCCTGATCGGCGCGCCCGGCCTGCGGTGATCACGCGCGAATGGTCGGTGACACGCGGGTGGGGTGCGCCTTTTGGTCGTGCTCGCGCCATGGCGTGGTGATCACGAGCGAATGGTCGGTGTCGCGCCGGTGGGGCGCGCCTTTTGGTCGTGCTCACGCTATGGCGTGGTGATCACGAGCGAATGGTCGGTGACCCGCTGGTGGGGTGCGCCTCTTGCTCGTGGTCGCGCGGGGTGGGTGAGCCTTTTGGTCGTGCTGACGCCATGGCGTGGTGATCACGAGCGAATGGTCGGTGACCCGCTGGTGGGGTGCGCCTTTTGTTCGTGGTCGCGCGGGGTGGGTGCGCCTTTTGTTCGTGGTCGCGCGGGGTGGGTGCGCCTTTTGTTCGTGGTCGCGCGGGGTGGGTGAGCCTTTCGTTCGTGTTCACGCCGAGGCGTGGTGATCACGAGCGAATGGTCGGTGACACGCGGGTGGGGCGCGCCTTTTGTTCGTGCTCGCGCGGGGGCGAGCCTTTTGGTCGTGCTCGCGCCATGGCGTGGTGATCACGAGCGAATGGTCGGTGACACGCCGGTGGGGTGAGCCTTTTGGCCGTGCCCACGCCATGGCGTGGTGATCACGAGCGAATGGTCGGCGACACGCCGGTGGGGCGAGCCTCTTGCTCGTGATCACCCGGGTGGACCTGCCGCAACGGGGTGCGGCGAACCATATGTTCGTGCCCACCACGTGTGGGGGCTAGTTGTTGCGGCAGGACTGGCAGACCCCGAAGATCTCGACCGTGTGGCTGACGTCGGTGAAGCTGTGCTGGTCCGCGGTGCCCTTGGCCCATTGCTCGACCGTCGGACCTTCGACCTCGACGGTGTATCCGCAATGCCGGCAGACGAGGTGGTGGTGATGTCCCGAGGAGCACCGGCGGTAGACGGACTCGCCCGAATCGGTCCGCAGCACATCGACAGTGCCCGCCTCGGCGAGAGTTTGCAGGGTTCGGTAGACGGTCGTCAGGCCGATGCCTTCGCCGCGTTTGCGCAGTTCGTCGTGTAGTTCCTGCGCGGAGCGGAACTCGTCGATGTCGTCGAGCAAGGCGGAGATCGCGCTTCGCTGGCGCGTACTCCGCACGCCGACCGATGCTCGACTCGAAGCGTCAGGCAATACCGTCATCCTTCCTCCGCATGCGCAACCGCGTCCACGACGATGTGGGCGAGGTGATCGTCGACCAGTTCGTACAGCACCTCGCGCCCGTTACGTGCACCGCGAACCACGCCGGCGGCCTTGAGGATTCGCAGGTGCTGGCTGATCAACGGCTGGGTGACGCCGAGCGCGCCGACCAGTTCGTGGACACATCTGCCGGATTCGCGCAGTTGCAGCACGATCGCGATCCGGACCGGTGCGGCCAGCGCGCGCAAGATCTCGCCCGCGGCGTCGAGCGTAGCCTTCGGCGGTAGAGGAGTCGGCGGATGCGTCTCGAATGGGTCGTGGCGGTGCTCGGTGAATTCGAGGTCACCCGTTTCCGCTGCGGTCACTTCGACCCCTCCTCAGTTGCTCTACCTGACACACGGTGAGCTTATTGCAAACCGATTCCATTTTGATATGCATAAATGCGCATGTCAAACGCCGCGGCTCGAGACGCAGTCCAGCAGAGCATCTACCGAAGGCCGGTGCCTGTCGCGTTCGACGTGGGCGGATAGGCTGGAGTCGTTCAGAATCCGCATAACCCGGCATCTATTCGCCAGATGGAGAGCTCGCGCGTGGCCCCCAAGTCCAAAGTCGACACCGTTGCCAACCTCGCCAAGCGCAGAGGGTTGGTTTATCCGTGCGGCGAGATCTATGGCGGCACCAAGTCGGCTTGGGATTACGGCCCACTCGGCGTCGAGCTCAAGGAAAACATCAAGAAGCAGTGGTGGCGCAGCATCGTGACCAGCCGCGACGACGTCGTGGGTCTCGATTCGTCGGTAATCCTGCCGCGTGAGGTGTGGGTTGCGTCCGGTCATGTCGGCGTCTTCAACGACCCGCTCGTCGAATGCCTCAACTGTCACAAGCGACACCGCCAGGACCACTTGCAAGAGGCGTACGCGGAGAAGAAGGGCATCGACAATCCGGATTCGGTGGCGATGGACATCATTGTCTGCCCCGATTGCGGAACGGTCGGCAAGTGGACCGAGCCGCGCGATTTCAACATGATGCTCAAGACCTACCTGGGCCCGATCGAGTCCGAGGAGGGCATGCACTATCTGCGGCCGGAAACGGCTCAGGGCATCTTCGTCAACTTCGCGAACGTGGTGACCACGGCGCGCAAGAAGCCGCCGTTCGGTATCGCCCAGATCGGCAAGAGCTTCCGCAACGAGATCACGCCCGGCAACTTCATCTTCCGCACGCGCGAGTTCGAGCAGATGGAGATGGAGTTCTTCGTCAAGCCCGGCGAGGACGAGGAGTGGCACCAGTACTGGATCGACACTCGGCATGCCTGGTACACGGGTCTCGGCATCGACCCGGAGAACCTGCGGCTCTACGAACACCCCAAGGACAAGCTTTCGCATTACTCGACCCGCACGGTCGACATCGAGTACCGCTTCCAATTCCAGGGCAGTGAGTGGGGTGAGCTCGAAGGCGTTGCCAACCGCACCGACTTCGACCTGTCGACGCACTCGAAGCACTCCGGCACCGACCTCTCGTACTTCGACCAGACGTCGGGGGAGCGCTATACCCCGTTCGTGATCGAGCCGGCGGCGGGATTGACGCGGTCGCTGATGGCGTTCCTGGTCGACGCGTACGCCGAAGACGAGGCGCCGAATGCCAAGGGCGGCATCGACAAGCGCACGGTTCTGCGGCTCGACCGCAGGCTTGCACCCGTCAAGGCCGCCGTGCTGCCGTTGTCACGCAATGCGGACCTCACACCCAAGGCGAAGGACCTCGCCGCGGCGCTGCGCCAGAACTGGAACATCGAGTTCGACGACGCCGGCGCCATCGGCCGGCGGTACCGCCGCCAGGACGAGATCGGCACGCCGTTCTGCATCACGGTCGATTTCGACACCCTCGAGGATCAGGCGGTCACCGTGCGCGAACGCGACTCGATGGCACAGGAACGAGTCAGCCTGGATCAGGTCGAGGGTTACTTGGCGCAGCGCCTGATCGGCGCTTGAGCGCGGGGGTGTGATCGGCGCTCACCGGTCGGATATTCTCGGCCGGTGACGCTTAACCCAGGTTCGACCTTCGCCGGATACCAAATCATTCGGCCGCTCGGCAAGGGCGGAATGGGCAGTGTGTATCTCGTCCAGCACCCACGTCTGCCGCGCTACGACGCGCTGAAGCTGCTCAGTAGTGAACTTTCGGGAGACGCCGAATTTCGCGCGCGCTTCGAACGCGAAGCCGAGAGCGCCGCGCGGATGCGTCATCCGAACATCGTTGCCGTCTACGACCGTGGCACCGAGGGTGATCAGCTCTGGATCGCCATGCAGTACGTCGAGGGTCGTGACGCCTCGGAGCTGATCAAGGCCGGGCCGCAGGTCATGACATCGACTCGGACCGTCGGGATTATCCGCGACGTCGCGAAGGCGCTCGATTATGCGCATCGTGGCGGACTTCTGCACCGAGATGTGAAGCCGGCGAACATCCTCATAACGGCCAACGCCGACGAACCCAGTGGCGAGTCCGCGTTGATCACCGATTTCGGTATCGCCAAGCCGATGGAATCGTCGTCGAACCTGACCACGGCTGGATCGTTTCTCGCCACGCCGGACTACGCCTCGCCGGAGCAGCTGGCGGGAGCCCATATCGATCATCGGTCCGACATCTACGCGCTCGGGTGCACGCTCTTCGAAATGCTCACCGGGACAAAGCCTTTCCAGCACAATTCGATGATCGCGATCATCAACGCGCACGTGAACGCGCCGCCGCCGAAAGCGTCGGAACGCAACCCTGGCCTGCCGCACGCCATCGACGCGGTGATCACTCGTGCCATGGCCAAGGATCCCGCGCAGCGCTACAACACGTGCCGCGAACTGGCGGACGACGCTGCCCGCGCGTTCAACTTGCCGACCACGTTGAGCGGCACGGCGGCCATTGCGCGCCCGCCCGCAAAACGAAAGCCGATCTTGATCGGCGCAGCCGCGGCGGCAGTGGCGGCACTTGTGGCAATCGGAGTCGTGATCGCCGTCAATTCGGGTGGCGACGAAAAAGCCGGTGGGAAATCGACGACGTCGGTGACCACCACCGAGGATCTGCCGCCGGGGGACGTGGCCAAGGCGAACGACGACAGCTTCGCCGTCAGCATTCCGGAAGACTGGGAGATCCAGGAAGAGGACGGCTACCTGCTGAAGCTGCAATCTGCGGTCTCGCGATCCAACGCCAACCTCCTGGTCAGCATCAATACCGAGGCGAATCTACGCCAGTCGCTCGACCAGGCGACCGAAGACAACATCGCGCAGGTGAAGGAACTGGAAGGCGTGACCATCGATTCCGGTGGAGCCGAGGCAACGACCGTCGACGGCGAGGCAGCGCGCAGATTTACCTACACCGTCTCCGCCGCGGCAAACGACGGCATCGAGGCGCGTGGTCGCCAGCTCTACACCCGCCACGACGGAGTCGAATACATCGTGACCTTCACCGGTGACAGCCAGTCGTTCAACGGCGCTGTGGCGCAGTACGAAACGATTCTCGATTCGTGGAAGTGGTTGGAGCAGTAGGAGCTACGACCGGTCCGCATGCCGGGCAACGACGGACCACAGCGGATCGTCGTATCCGACGTCGTAGGTGCAGGCCTGGGTCCGCGGGTCGGGGACGAATGACCAGACCAGAGCACCGGCGGCCCCGGCTGCGCGCTGGCCATCGAGCTTCGCGTCGATGTTGGCTGCACGGGCGTCGACCGACTCGCACGATCCGGCGAGTTCGCCGACCTCGCCGACAAGCAGGGGCTTACCCAGCTCGGCTGCCTGACGCAGTCTTTGGCCCAATCCGTTCCACTCGTCGCCGGGCAGCGCGACCGTATCGGCACCGTAGTCGTGATACTGCAGCACGTCTACGAACGGGGAAGCGCCGACTGTTCGATACTCGTCGCCCTGTGCACCGCACTGACCGCCGCCCGCCAGTCCGGCCGTTATGAGGGTGCGAGGGTCGTGCCGGCGCAGTTCGGCACCGGCGGTATCGAAGAACGCGCGGAGGACGGTTGCCGCGTCCGCTGTGCAATCCCGCAGGGACCACGAACACGCCGCGTCTGCGCACGTGCTCGTTTCGGGCTCGCCGACCAGTTCCCATGCAGCGAGTGCGTGCGAATCCTTCCAGCGATCCGCCGCGGCCGTCATCCAGTCGCGAAAGCTGAGCGTGAAGGGTGCCGCGGCCTCGTGCCAGCCGTCGACATACCACTGCCGTTCCTTGAACCTGTTGCCGTCGCACGAGCCGTCTTGTGGTGAGAGAACTGGAATCAGTAGTTGGTCGTGCCTTTCGGCTGCCGCGAACACTGCGTCGATCGGCGCGAAATTCAGTTCACCGGTGACGCGATTTGTTGCCAGTGCCTGAAACGCATCGAACCGGACGAGTGAACGACGCGGCAACGCGGCGAAAAACCGGTCCAGATCGACGGCCGCACCACAGCCGGAATTGATGTTCCAGTCGGTCGCAAGTTGATATGCGTTGAATCCGTACGGCTCCCAGCGTTGCCCGTCGAGCAGTATGCCACCGCTGCCGACCGTGACGCGTCCACTCGCTTCCTGTGCGCTGCTGTTCCCGCCGCACCCGGCGACCGATGCGGCAACGATGCCGAGCGCGAGCATCAGTCGACCGATCATGCCCTCACGATAGCTAGTGCCGGATGCCAGTCGACTAGGGCCGAAGGATAGTTGTGCCACGAATTCTTTCGCGTGCCGGTTCCGAGCTCGGGACGGATTTGCCTGATTGTCGAGAACATTCCGGTGTAACGCAGCACACTGAGAATCGATCATTTCTACGCAGCACGCCGCTGTCGGCGTGAGAGTGGCAACGAAACGGAATCCATGACGAATATCCGAGGCGTTCGCGCCATTCTGTTGGAGATCGTTGTTGTGGCGCTGTGCGCTCTGCCGATTCCCGTCGCATTCGCGCCGCTTGCGCCTGCCGACGACGAATCGCCGTTCGACCTCAATTCGATCGATCTGGGGCTCGGCCCGACAACGTCGATCAGTGCCGCGGACGGACGGACCACCCTCACGCTACCGATTCCGGACGGCACCCGCGCAACGGTTTTCAGTGCGAATGCTGTTGTTCCCGCGGGTGTTTGGCGTGGCTGGCTCGACGTGTCGGTAGGCGACGCTCTGTTGGCGCGTATCGATGTGCCCGAGGGTTCCACGACCGTCCCGGTGACCGTTCCGCTCGATTCGGCGGTGCCGCAACCTCCGGACAACCTCATCGTGCTCACGATCAAATCGACGATGCTGCCGCTTGATCGATATTGCTTCCTCTTTCCCCTCGATGCGCAGTTGATTCTCCGCGATCAGGTTGTTAGTTACCTCGGCCCCCCGGCATTGCCCACAACGATCGCGGACTTTCTGCCACCGGTACTGGAGCAGTTCACCGTATTCATTTCCGACCAGCCGACAGAGGAACAGTCCGAAGCAGCAATTTCACTCGCGGGGGCGATAGTCCAGCACTACGGTGCACAACCGGTTCGAATCGTGCTCCGGCCCGACCGCGAACTGTCGAGCGCCCCGCCGGATGGGCCGTTCGACCGGTCCGCGGCAATTCGCGCCAATTCCGACGGGAATACCGAACTGATCTATCCCGAGGAGCCCGCACCGCCGCGGCTGTACATCACGGGGACCGGTCCCGCACTTCTCGACCAAGTCAGGATGGTGACGAGTAATCTTGCCGCGCTCGCGATCTCGACCAATGCGAGCGCAGGTACCAGCACCCCGCGCCCGATCCTGACCGCGGACTCGATGACGTTGACCGATCTCGGCGTTCGTGGCCCGAGTTCGACCGGAATCACGCAGGTCACCGTGACTGTTCCCCTCGATCAGACACGCCTCGGCCGGGCAGCTCGCAGCGTACGAGTGCATCTCATCGGTTCGTACACGCCGCTGACCACCGACGTCGGCGGGTCGCTGTCGGTATCGGTCGGCGGCCGGGCGATTGCGACCTGGCCCGCGGAAACCGACGGCGTTCTCGATCGGTGGATCGACGTACCGGCGTCGGTGCTGGGGCGCGTGACCAATCTCGACGTCGCGTTCCGTGCGGGGTCCGATCTCGGCTGCGGTAACGGTCCTACGGTGTCGCTCGGTATCGACTCGTCGACGGTCGTCACGTCATCGGCACTGGGCTCGCCCTCTCCGCCCGGGTTCGAGTCGCTGCCACAGTCATTACTTCCGCAGGTGCCGATCGCACTGACCGAGCAGAACTTCCCGAACACTGCCCGTGCCGTTGCCATCGTCGCCGGGTTGCAGCGCATGTCGACCGGTCCGTTGGCGCCTGAGCTGGTTTCCGCGTCGGATCTCGTCGATGGCGACGCGTCCGGAATTCTGGTCGCTCCGGATGGCAACGTGCCGGACTCGGTCGAACTCCCGCTCCGGACGACCGAGGGGAGCACTCTCACTTTCACCGACCCGCACGTCGAGTTCGAGCAGGCGATCACGCTCGGAAGCGAACTGCGCTACGGCACGTTGCAAGTCGCCTACGACCAGCAGTCGAACCGGACTCTGTTGGTAGCCATGTCGGCGAACGCCCCCGAGGAACTCGATCGCGCGCTGGGCTGGCTCAGTGCCGACACACAGCGCTGGTACGCGTTGAAGGGCGAAGTGCTGTTCGTCGCGCCCGGCCGTGAACCTGTCACTTTGACGTCGCCACTGGCAGACAATCCGGCATCGGCGACCGCGCTGGATCCTGGCAGGGTGTCGGTCGGCAAAGTCCTGCTTGCGAGCGTCGTGCTGCTCGTCGTCGTTGTCGGCGGGTACCTCCTGTTGCGCCGTCGTCGAGCGAGCGCCTAGGCGGAAAGGTGAGCACGACGACAGCCACGGTCGATCGACCGGACGAAGCTTCCGCAGTTCGCCGGGTGATCGAACATGCTGTGCTCGCGTTGACCATGCGCTGGCTGTTTCTGCTGGTGTGCGTCATGATCGCATTTCTGCACACGTGGGAACGGGTCGTCGACGAGGCGGCGGCGGGCACGGTCATCGGCTATATTTTCGTGCTACCGCTACTCGCGGGCATTGCCGCACAGGGCATTGCGCGCCGCCGCAGCGGTGAACTGCCGATTCACGATCGGCAGATCGACACCATCGTCGGTGGACTCGGGCTGATCGTCACGATCGCCATCGAGGGCTTGTGGTTACGGCGGTACGAAGACCAGTACTCGCTGTTTCACCTGGATATCCTTGCGGCGCTGGTGTTTTCGGCGAGCGGTGCCATACTGCTGTTCGGCCTGCGCCCGGTCGCTCGGTTCTGGTCGGTGTGGCTCTTGCTGCTCGCGTTGAATCCGTTGGTCTACCGGATGGTGGCAATCGAGATGGGCGGCAGCCGATTCGACTACGGCCTGGTGCTCGTGTTGCTTGCCGGTGTGGCCGGCGGGATCGCGGTCGCGCGTACAAAACGGCGGGCCGTTTGGGGATTCGTGTGCACAGTGGTGATCGGTGTCGGATGTCTGTGGCTGTTGCAGGCGTTCTGGCCGAATGCTCATGTTCTCGTCGTTCAGTTGGTACCGAGCGTGACGGCAGCCATTGCGACGGGCACCGCGTTCTTCCTGTTCAGGCGGCGTGGTGAGGCGAAGAGCCCGTTAGGACGCACGGTACTTCCGACGACCGCTCGAACGGTCGTCCGATCAGGACTTGCGCTGGCGTGCGCCACCGTCGTGCTGTTCTTCCTGCCGTTGCCGCCGGTTGTTCCCGAGGTGACGACGAAGGGACCGCCGGGCTCCGCGGCCGAGCCGCTCAGCGCGCCTTCGGGGTGGGAACAGGTGGGGATCGAGGACTACGAGTGGGTGCGGTCGTTCTTCGGCAGAGATGCGACGCTCGTCCGGCAGACGGTGCTCGCCGATACGGGGAATCCGGACTGGGATGCGCGGGCACGCCCGCGTCGGCTTGTTGTCGACACGCTGACGACCACCAACGCCGCCACGCTCGGGCTGTACCCCGAGGCGACCCTCTACCGACTGGCTAACACTCGGACCAGTCGAACGTTGGAGCTGCGGTTGGGGCACGGCGTGACGGGTTCGCTCTACACGTCCGTCAACGACGATCTGCTTCTGACGTGGACGAAGTTGGTGTTCACGTGGGTCCGTGACGACGCGACGCAGCGGGTGACGGTGATCAGCGTGGACAATCACGAGCCGGACGCTCAATTCCCTGTTGCGGCACCGTCGATGGCGTCGAACCTCGGCACCAGCATCGGAGTCTTCTTGCGGGGCAACCACATCGCGTCCAACGAGAATCCGGACTACAAGGATCTCGCTCTGCTGACCGACTTCGGCACGCGGCTGGTTTCGGCACAGTTTCTGCGGGCGGGATACGCATCGTGACGGCCGATCGTCCGCAACCGCCGAAGGTGGGTAGCGAGACTTCCGAGTTCCGTGAGATGGCGCTCGACGACGCGATCAACGGACTTGCGCGGCGGGACCCGTTGGCCTCCGCGGCAATCGCTTTCGTGCCATGGCAGAAGTACACCCTGATCTTCGCGCTGGTGGCGTATCTCGCGTGCTTCGTCGTCTGGTCGAAGCCCACGCTCATCGCGTTCAGCGTCCTGTGCACGGTCCTGTATCTCGCGATGATGATCGACCGGGTGCTCATCTTCACGCGCGGACTCGATGCATCGGCGATCATCACGATCAGTGACGAACGGGCCCTTGCTGTTCCGGATCAGGAACTGCCGCTCTACACGATCTTGGTGCCGGCGTACAACGAGCCCGAAGTCGTCGGCGACCTCATCGCCGCGATGACGGCGCTGAACTATCCGCACGATCGACTGCAGGTCCTGCTGTTGCTCGAGGAAGACGACGACGTCACTATCGAAGCGGCCCGCCGGTCGGGCGTCAGCGATGTGGTCGACGTCGTTCTCGTTCCCGCGGGCGAACCGCGCACCAAACCGAAAGCCTGCAACTACGGATTGCATTTCGCCACTGGAACGATCGTGACGATCTTCGACGCCGAGGATCTACCCGAACCGCTGCAGCTGCGGCGCGTGGTTGCGGCGTTTGCTCAGGTACCCGAGACGGTCGCGTGCGTCCAAGCCAAGCTCGCGTTCCACAACGGCTCCCAGAATCTGCTGACAGGGTGGTTCACTGCGGACTACGCGCTGTGGTTCGGCTATCTGCTGCCCGGCTTGATGAAGAGCAACGCGCCGATTCCGCTCGGCGGCACATCGAATCACTTGCGGCGCGACGTCATCGACGAGATCGGTGCGTGGGACGGTTTCAACGTGACCGAAGACGCCGACCTCGGTGTCCGGATTGCCTCGGCCGGCTACTCGACGGCGGTACTGGATTCGACGACGCTCGAAGAGGCGAACAGCGATCCGATCAACTGGATCCGGCAGCGCTCGCGTTGGTACAAGGGGTATCTCCAGACCTGGCTCGTCCACATGCGGCGACCGGTGCGGACCTACCGAGCGCTCGGTGCGGTTGGGATCTACAGGTTCACGTTGTTGCTTGCGGGCACCCCGATCTCGGCCTGCCTCAACATGATCTTCTGGTTTACGACGGTCACCTGGTTGCTCGGGCAGCCGCCCCTGGTCGCGGAGCTTTTCCCGACCTACATCTATTACTTCGCGCTGATTTCGATGATCATCGGAAACATCGCCACCATCTACATGTACCTGGTTGCGTGCCGTGAAAGTGACAACGCGCACCTGCTGGTGCCGTGCCTCACGATGCCGCTGTACTGGCTGATGATGAGTGTTGCGGCGCTCAAAGGGTGCTGGCAGTTGATCCGCAATCCGTCGTACTGGGAGAAGACTTTTCACGGGCTTTCCGCACCCTCGGAAACCACCGAGGTCGGGACATGAACCGCGGGCCCGTGTTCGTCTTCGGCTCGGCCTTTGCCGCCTACCTTGCCTTCGGGCTGACGCTCAGCGTTCGTTTCGGGTTCATGATGGGCGATGCGCTGAGCCGGACCTCGGCGGCACAGGCTGTCCTCTTCAGCCGCGATCCGCACGTCGGCGCAATAGGTTTCATCTTCACGCCGCTGACCGCGTTACTGCAGTTGCCGATTGTCGCGTTCTCCCAGTGGTGGCCGACGCTGACCCGCTACAACATCACCGGAATCACCGTGTCCGCGGTCTTCATGGCCGGGGCGGTCGTGATGGTGCACGGCATCTGTCGCGACCGCGGTTGCGGTGCCATCCAATCAGGTTGCCTCACAGCTCTGTTCGCGCTGAACCCGATAATCGCGAGTTATGGCGCCAACGGGATGAGCGAAGCAGTCTTTCTGTTCTTCATCTGCTGGGCGGTACGCAGGCTCATCCGGTGGTGTCATTCCGACGATGTCCACGATCTGTTGCTCGCCGGTCTTGCGCTCGCCTTCGGCTATTTGACGCGCTACGACGCCGTCGCCGCCATCGCCGCAGCCGCCTTTCTGGTTGTCGTCGTGACCCTTTCGCGAAACGGCTGGGGACACGCGCCCACGTTGGTCCGGCGCGCGATCCTCGATGCGGTCCTCGTGGCAGCGCCCGGGACGGCAGCTTTCATCGTGTGGTCGGCGACGAGTTGGCTGATCACCGGTCAGGCGCTCGCGCAGTTCTCCTCGGCATACGGAAATTCGGCGATTCTCGAGCAGTCAGGCGGTGGACCGACGGGTGGGCGCTTGGCGAACCTCGTGTTTGCCCTCAACGAAATATTCGTGCTTGCACCGGCACTCGTGATCATGCTTGGTGTCGTCGGCGTGTTGGCCTGGCGACGCAGGGATCTGGAGTTCGTCGTCGCGCCGTTGCTGTTCGGTTCGGTGCTGGCGTTCCAGGCGGCGAGTTATGCGCTGGGAACAACATTCGGCTTCATGCGCTTTTACATCTGTGCCGTGCCCCTGCTGATCGTCCTCGCCGCACAACTGACGCCCGCACGTGAAGGCGCGTTCCATGCCAAGCGTCCCGGCGCGTTCATCCGCGACCCGCGACCTGCCCCGCGACACACACGGGCGCTTGCGTTCGCCGGTGTTGCGGCGGTTGTCGTCGGCATCCCGATCACTGCCTACGGGGTACTGGAACCGCGATTGGCCCCGCAGCAGTACGCGCTCGGATATCTTCTCGACGACTCCCCATCAGCCACTCCGAGTGCCACCATCGCGAAGCGAATCATCGCGTCCTTCGGAACCGAGCGCAGGCTCGCAGAGTATCTCGACGCCAAGGAACTGCCGCCCGGGTCGATCCTCACCGACACGGTGTACGGCTTTGCGGTCATCGCCGCGTCGAGCCGTCCCGAGCAGTTCGTGGTGCCGTCGGACGAAGACTTCACAGAGGTTCTGAACGACCCTGGCGGCTACGGCGTTCGATACATCTTGACCGTTCCCAACCGCGGTCGCGGCGAATCCGATGCGGTCAACCGCCGATACCCGACGATCTGGGAGAACGGAGCGGGCGTGGGAACGCTGTCCATCGAAGTGCCCAACGATGGTGCGGATCAACCGGTCTGGCGAGTATTCGAAGTACTCGGCAGGCGTTGAGCGACGGACACGAGAGGACTGGCAGATGCACAACCGGGCACGGATCGGAGGCGTATTCGCGGCCGTGCTGGCGTGCGTGGCTTCGGGGTGTTCGAGCGACGGTCTGCTGTTGTCGCGCGACGACACCGTCACCGTATCGATCGCCATTGTCGAGAACGCGCAGATGCGAGATGCGATCAGTCTCGCGTCGGAGTTCGAGAAGGAAAACCCCAACATCGAGCTCGAATTCGTTCTGTTGTCCGAGAACGAGGCGCGCGAAACGATTGCAACCGCTGTCAGTACGGCCGCCGACGATTTCGACGTCGTGATGATCAGCAATTACGAGACAGAACAGTGGGCCGAAAACGGCTGGCTGCGTGACCTCTCGGGCTACATCCGCGCGACCCCGGGCTACGACGTCGACGACTTCATTCCCTCACTGCGACAGTCGCTTTCCTACGACGGCGCCATGTATTCGGTGCCGTTCTACGGTGAGTCCTCGTTCTTGATGTATCGCAGGGACCTCTTCGACGCCGCCGGTATCGCGATGCCGGAGCAGCCGACCTGGGATCAGGTTGGGGAGTTTGCTTCGAGACTCGACGACAAGCCGAATGGGTTGTCGGGAATCTGCTTGCGCGGCAAGCCCGGGTGGGGCGAAGTACTCGCACCGTTGGACACAGTGATCAACACATTTGGCGGCCGCTGGTACGACGAGCAGTGGAACGCGCAGCTGACCAGCCCCGAAGTGACTCGCGCAGTGGACTTCTACGTCGACCTCGTGCGCCGCTACGGTCAGCCGGGTGCGGCCACCAGCGGCTACCTGGAATGCGCCACGGAGCTGGCGCATGGCCGGACGGCCATGTGGTACGACGCGACCGCAGCGGTCTCGATGCTCGAGGATCCGCAGACAAGCGAGGTCGTCGGAAAGATCGGGTACGCGCCCGCGCCCGTCATGTACTCGGAGCACTCCGGCTGGCTCTACACATGGTCGCTCGGAATTCCGGCAAGCAGTAGAAATGCGGATGCCGCTTGGGAATTCGCCTCGTGGATGACGAGCAAGGAGTACATCCGAATGGTGGGGGAGCGGTTGGGCTGGGCGCACGTGCCGCCCGGGAGCAGGATCTCCACATACGAAATCCCGGAGTACGAGGCGGCGTCCGTGGCGTACGGACCGCTGACGCTGGCGGCGATGGAGGCGGCGAATCCGGATCAACCGACGTTGCTTCCGGTGCCGTACAACGGCGTTCAATTTTTGACGATTCCCGAGTTCGACGTGCTCGGAAATCGCGTGAGCCAACAGATCAGCGACGCGATCGCAGGCAGGAAGGCCGTCGGTGACGCGTTGGTTCAGGCTCAGGGCTACGCGGCAGCGGTCGGCGATACGCACCGGACTCAGCGCTAGCTGCCGGCCGACGCCCCGCCGGCCGGCAGCTGCGAACTCTTACACCGGCACCTGCAACTCCGTTACCCAACCTGAAGGGTCCTCGGTGTATTCGAGGGTGACCTCGCGGGCAGCGCCGCTGGAGCTGTGCCCGTGGTCGTCGATCCAGCGCCCGAGCGCCTGCCAGTCGGGGAGGCACTCGTCCATACTTCCGCGGTGCACGATCGTTGCTGCTTGCTTCACCTCGGGAAGGTCGACGATCGTGAACGGATGTGCAGGATCGGGGGTTGCGTTGACGGGCACAGCCGCGTGCACGATGACCGATCCGTCACCGTCCGGCGAATCTTCGTAGTACGCGACGGCCGGACCGGCGAACGCGATGCCGGCCTTCTCCAGGTAGCCGGACAGTTCCTCGAAGAGCGGCTGGATCACCGGACTGATGTGGCTCGGCTCGAACCCACCGGCCCTGCCGGTCAGTTCGGCGACACGAACAGCTGGAATCGGCTTGATGACAACATCATTGGTAGGCATAGCACCCTCACTTTCGATGATTCGGAGGCGCACCTCGACCTGGGCGAGACGGTTGCGGTCGTTGTCGATCTGGCACTGCAACTCCGACTGCCGGAGCCTGAGCATGCCGCGTAGTTCTGCTGCGCTGACCTGGTTGTCGAGTACGTCCTGCACCTGTTGCAGGGTGAACCCGAGATCCTTCAGCGCGATCACGCGGTTGAGACGGGTCAATTGGCTTGCTTCGTAGAAGCGGTAGCCGCTCGACGCGTCTACATGCGCAGGCTGTAGCAGTCCGATTGCGTCGTAGTGCCGCAACATTCGAACCGATACGCGCCCGTGTCTGGCGAAATCTCCGATGCTCAACATGACGACCTCAGGTTTATTGCCTCACACGGTGTCAGGGTCAAGAACTAAAAACGCCCGCCTACGCCGATCCGTCCCGAACTGCCCGAACCGCCGAACGAGCCCGGACCTCTACTGTGCCCGCCGCCACGGCTCCGGCCGCCGCTCATGGCACCGCGCAGCATGCCTTCGATGAGGATGCCGCCGAGGACAGCGCCCGCCGTGCTGCCCGACGACGATGACGCCGAGCGGGACTCCCATTGCGACACCTCCGATTGCGCGCTGTTCAACGCCCGGGATGCGAGGTCGGCCGCGGCCTGGGCGTGTACCAGAGAGTTGGACACGTCGCTGTTGCGGAGTCGCTGCGCCTCGTCGAGGTGCCGCTGAGCTTCCGAGAGTCGGGTCCGCGGTTCGGCGCCGACCGCACCTCGCCGAGTTCCGATGAAGTCCGCCGCTGCGGCGACCTGCGCCTGGGCGCAGGTCAGCGCTTGTTCGAGTTGTGCAGCAAGACGTTCGAAGTCCTGCTTGCTTTCGGTGGCTGCAGCGAGCAGTTTGTCGAGTTCGACGTCGGCCGCGACGATCTCGTTGAACGCGCCCAGCGGGTTGCTGTCCTGCAACGCTTCTGCTCGCCGCAAAGCGGCCTCGGCCGTGTTCTGCGCGTCGCGCAGCGCCTGACCGCCGTGGTCGAGCAACTGACCGGCGGCAGCGATGTCGTTGCGCGCGTCTTCGATTGCGGCCGGCAGCGTTGCGATGGCGTTTCGAATGTCGCCTGCCGCGCGGTCGACGGCGTCGAGCAGCGTTCGTGCCTGTGTGACAGCGCTTTCGGCGGCGCGAATTGCGCCGACCGCGGGTCCCTGTTTGCCCGCAGGCAGCGTGATCGCCTGTCGTCCGGCAGTGATGTTGTTGTCCGCGAACGCAAGTCGTTCCTGCGCCATCGACACGTTCGCCTTGATCGGTTCCAACGTCGGCGCGGGAAACTCACCGGTCAACTTGGTGAGGGTGTCTCCGGAGCCGGGAATGCGGGTAGTGAGGTCGATGACGTCGCGCGTCAGCGCATCGAGTCGTTCGGCTGCGTTGATCAGGAGGTTGCGCATGCCGTCGAACTCGGCGACAACGGCGTCGAGGTCATTGTCGGCTCGACCGCAACTGCTGATGAGGTCGATAAGCATTCGGCGCTGTTCGTCGGGCGTCTCCGGGAACGTGTCGTCCAGCTTCTGTCGAATCGAAAATGCCTTGGCGAGAGTGGCTTTGGCGTTGTCGAAGACAGTGACGAACGGCCGCGCGGCGGCGTCGCCGAACTCGCCCCTGGCCAACTCCAGCTCTTCGCTACTGGTGCGAATTGCGTTGTCGAGCTCCACGAGGATCTCTTTGGCGCGTGCGTCGAGCGCCGGGATCGGCAGTGCTGCAAGGGCCTTCGTATCGGTGGGATCGACGGTGCGGGCAGCCTCGATATCGGCGCCGTACTTGTCTTTGCGACGTTTTCGCGCGTACAGGGCGGCGCCGCCCGCGCCTGCCACGACGACCGCGCCGCCGACGAGGAGAACGGTTCCGGTGTCGCCGCCGGACGACGACAGCGCGTCCGACAGACCCTCTGCGGTCGCGATCGCCGCACCCGACCAGTCACTCTCGCGCAGATCGCCGCGCACCGAGTTGTCGTAGATGTCCTCTAGTTCGGATTGGGTGAGGCCTTCGAGCCCGGGCTGTGGCACGAGTGCGAACTCGCGCTCGACGGTCGCCACCGCCATCACGATGTCGCGTGCCGTGAAGGGCCCGCTCTTCTCGGCCGTTGCGCGCGCCCAGGCCTGCGGATCCTGCCCGTCGAAGTCGGTGACGTAGACGACCCACAGCTGCACCTTGTGTGTGTTGTGGAGGTCGTCGATCGCGGTCTGGATGTCGTCCTTCTGTGTGTCGTCGAGCACGCCGGCGTTGTCGGTCACCTGGTCGTACAACCGCAGCGGCGGATCTGCAGCGGCCGTGGGTGCAATTCCGATGGCGGGCAGGCAGACAAGCGCGAGGAGCGCCAGCGAGGCTCCAGCTGCAGAGGCTCGGCGGACACGAAGTCCTGCAACGATGGATCGTGCGAGAGGCATGGAACGAATCTAGTCCGGTCGCCTGTGTGGCGTCCGAAGTCATGCACGCAAGTCCGCACCCGGTGCGACTACGCTGTTGCAGACACGCGCGTGTCAGGGGCTGCAGGAGCGCGTGCCGATCGACTGGCAGACTTGGGGAGTGATTTCGGCAGCCGTGAACGATCCACCTGCGCCTTCTTACTACTCCGACGAGCCCGCAGGGTTCGGCTCGGCGGTAGCTCGCTGGGTGATCCGGCTCTTCATCGGCGCGTTGCTGATCGCGATCGTACTCGTCGGCGGCACCGCGGTTCGCGTCTGGCAAGTCGCCCGGATCAGCGATCATTCACCTGCCGACGCGATCGTCGTGCTCGGCGCAGCGCAGTACTCCGGTACCCCGTCGTCGGTGTTCCAAGCTCGTCTGGAACAGGCTGCGAACTTGTACGACTTGGGTGTCGCGCCGATGATCATCACGGTCGGCGGCAAGCAGCCCGGTGACCTCTACACCGAGGCGGCGGCCGGCAAGACGTATCTCACGGAGGCCGGCGTACCGGCCGGGAAAATTCTCGCGGTCGAAAAGGGGTCGGACACGCTCGAGAGCGTCGGTGCTGTGAGCGATGTGATGCACGACCTCGGGCTGTCGTCGGCGGTCATTGTCAGCGATCCGTGGCATTCGCTACGAACCCGGACGATGGCGCGAGACGACGGCCTCGAGGCGTGGACCGCGCCGACGCGGCAGGGCCCCGCTGTGTTCACGCGGGAGTCGCAACTGCATGGGATCACCCGTGAGACGGGCGCCATGCTCTGGTACCAGATCACGCATTATGCGGCCGACTTCAGTTACACGGCCGGGCAGTGATCGCGAACTACAACGATCACTCCCGGGAACGGTTGGTCGTCGAGCAACCGAAATCCGCCGGTTTGCCCGAGAGCAGTGCCGCCCATCGTGGCGCGTTCTCCCGCGATCGCGCGCGCGTCCTGCATTCGGCAGCTTTGCGGCGGCTGGCCGACAAGACGCAGGTCATGGGTCCGCGCGAAGGCGACACGCCCCGAACGCGGCTGACCCATTCACTCGAGGTCGCGCAGATCGGGCGGGGGATTGCCGACGGTCTCGGTTGCGATCCGGATCTCGCCGACCTCGCCGGACTAGCGCACGACATCGGTCACCCGCCGTACGGGCACAACGGTGAAACGGCGTTGGACGAGTTTGCCAACGAGTTCGGCGGCTTCGAGGGCAACGCCCAGAACTTGCGGATTCTCACCCGGTTGGAGCCGAAAGTGCTTACCCCGGACGGGGAGAGCGTCGGGCTCAATCTGACCCGGGCAGCGCTGGACGCGACGACCAAGTATCCGTGGCCACGCGGCGCACCGCGCACGAAATTCGGTGTATACGAGCCGGATCGGGACCGGCTCGACTGGGTTCGAGACGGTGCCCCAGAGCGCCGGCAATGCCTCGAGTCGCAGGTCATGGACTGGGCCGACGACGTTGCGTACTCGGTCCACGACGTCGAGGACGGTGTCATCGCAGGCCGGATCGATCTGCGCGCGCTGACCGACCCGGCGGAGCAACGTGCGTTGGCCGCACTGGGCGCGCGCCAGCATTCTTCCTGCGGAGTCGACGAACTCGTCGAGGCTGCGCAGCGGTTGTCGACGCTGCCCGTGGTCTCCGCCGTGTTCCACTACGACGGCACCCTGGCGAGTTCGGTCGCCCTGAAGCGGCTGACGAGCGACCTGGTGGGCAGGTTCGCCTCTGCTGCGGTCGGCGGTACGCGGCAGGTCGCGGGAAAGGCGCCGCTCTCGCGATACGACGCCGACCTCGTCGTTCCACCCATCGTCGCCGCCGAAGTAGCGGTGCTGAAGACGGTGGCGCTGCGCTACGTGATGCTGAACGCCGGCCATCGGGTGCAACAGGAGGAACAGCGCGAACGGATCCACATCGTCGCCCAGCGCCTGCTTGCCTCCGCGCCGGACGGTCTCGACCCGATCTTGCTGCCGTGGTGGAACGACGCACAAACGGATGCGGAGCGGGTCCGCGTGATCGTCGACCAGATTGCGTCGTACACGGAGAGCCGCCTCGAGCGGGTCGCGGCGACGCCGCCCGTGCACACGCGCTGACGCGGAGCGCATAGACTCGCACCTCGTGGCCGGTCGAATCCCAGAACGCGATATCGCCGCCATTCGCGAGCGCGTTCACATCGAGGACATCGTCGGCGAATACGTGTCACTGCGCCGTGCGGGCGGCGACTCGATGAAGGGTCTGTGCCCGTTCCACGACGAGAAATCGCCGTCCTTCCACGTCCGCCCCAACCATGGCTTGTTCCATTGCTTCGGCTGCGGCGAGGGTGGCGACGTCTACTCGTTCATGCAGAAGATCGAGCACGTGAGTTTCGGCGAGGCGGTCGAGCAGCTCGCGGACCGAGTCGGCTACACCATCTCCTACGAGGGCGGCGGAACTGCGGTTCAGCGCGACCGGGGGACTCGTTCTCGACTCGTCGCAGCCAACGCGGCGGCACAGGAGTTCTATGCCGGGCGATTGGCCGGTCCTGACGCCGCGACCGCGCGAAAGTACTTGACGGAGCGCAAGTTCGATGCCGCTGCGGCCGCCCAGTTCGGCTGCGGGTACGCGCCGGAAGGCTGGGACACGCTGACAAAGCACCTGCTGCAGAAGGGCTTCGAGTTCAAGGAACTGGAGGCGGCCGGTTTGTCGCGGCAGGGCAAGCGCGGACCCATCGACCGATTCCATCGACGGCTGCTCTGGCCGATCCGGAACCTCGGCGGCGATGTCATCGGGTTCGGTGCGCGCAAGCTGTTCGACGACGACACCATGCCCGGTAAATACGTCAACACGCCGGAAACGATGCTGTACAAGAAGTCTCAGGTCTTGTTCGGTCTCGACCACGCGAAGCGCGACATCGCGAAAGGGCACCAGGCGGTCATCGTCGAGGGCTACACCGATGTCATGGCCATGCATCTCGCGGGCGTCAAAACTGCTGTAGCAGCGTGCGGTACCGCGTTCGGTGACGAGCACCTCGCACTGCTGCGCAGGCTCTTGATGGACGACAACTTCTGGCGCGGCGAGATCATCTACACCTTCGACGGCGATTCGGCGGGCCAGTCGGCTGCGATGAAAGCCTTTGCGGGCGACCAGAACCTGGCGGGGCAGACGTATGTCGCGGTTGCGCCGGACGGTCAGGATCCGTGCGATCTGCGGTTGCGGTCCGGCGACGCGGCCTTGCGTGATCTCGTTGCGCGGCGAGTTCCGTTGTTCGAGTTCGCGATCAAGGGCGTCCTCGCCGAGTGCAACCTCGAGGAGGCGGAGGGGCAGGTCGAGGCACTGCGCCGTGCCGTCCCAACGGTAGCGCGCATCAAGGACGACGCGTTGCGCAAGGCGTACGCCACCCGGCTCGCCGGGTGGGTCGGTTGGGACGACATCCCCTCTGTCATCGCGCGGGTCGGCGAGGAAGCGGCCAAAGGCGGCACCGCATCGACCGGCGGACCCCAGCGGCGGCGGCCGGCGAAGGCGCGCGAGCACGTTGCTGCGCCACCGTCGTCGACGGATCCGAGTCTCCGTCCGCAGCGGAACGCGTTGAAGGCTGTGCTGCAATACCCGGGACTGGCCGGCTCGGTCTTCGATTCGCTGCCCGGAGACTCGTTTACGCACCCCGCCTATGCGGCGGTTCGGAAAGCGGTCGCGGATGCCGGCGGGACGGCCTCCGGGCTCGGCGGAAACGAGTGGGTGTCGACGGTTGCGGACCAGACTGCCGACCTCACCGCGCGCTCGCTGGTCATGGAACTCGCTGTCGAGTCCCTACCGGCGGGCGAGGACGTCATTCCGCGGTACATCACAGGCGTTCTCGCGCGCCTGCAAGAGGTTTGGGTGGGTAAGCAGGTCGCCGAGCTGAAATCGAAGCTGCAGCGGATCTCGCCGGCCGACGCACCCGACGACTACCACGCGCTCTTCGGCGATCTTGTTGCGTTGGAGCAATATCGGCGCAGTCTGCTCGAGCAGGCGATGGGCAACGCCGACACCGAGGACTTTGCTGCCGGCTAGCTTGCCGCTCGAGGGCGTGCCGAACCGCTTGGTCGTCGGCGGGGCTGCTGTCGTGTCGGTTACTCGCGATTGGGTCAGCTAAGCGCCTGTTCGGCATGCAAACGAGGGATTTGCGGTGCGTGCGGCTCAGCGGCGAAGGTGCTCATGCGGGACGAGGATGGTCGTCCGCTCGTCGATCGGCTCCAGCGGTTCGAGTTGGGGACGAGTGTTGAGAGTGTCGGACAATTTCTGGCGTCCGGCGCTGAGAATCTTCTTCGTCGCGGGATTCGTCGCAACTACTCGCGCGGCCTTGCTGATCTGCTCGTAGCGTGCGCGCCCAGCTTTGGTGCCGAGTACGTATCCCGCCGCGCCGACGACGACCAGTCCGATCATTCTTGCGTTCCTCCCATAGGCAGCCTGATCTATCCTGCCTGACGGCCGGTACGCATGTCGATCCGAGCCCATCCCACGGGCTCCGACCAGGGAATTTGAGTGGACGCGAGGGCATACGCTAGAGTTCCACTTCGGTCCAGCCGGAGACGGACGGGTCGCGAGCACAATCCCCTGTAGCTCAATTGGCAGAGCATTCGACTGTTAATCGAACGGTTGCTGGTTCGAGTCCAGCCGGGGGAGCGTCGATAAGCCCTCTGACCTGCAGCGATATTTCTGCAGGCAGGGGGCATTTTCGTACCGATAGTGGCAAAGTGGCCTTCAAGGGCGCACAGGTGTGGTGTAGGCGCCCCTGCAGCGGGCTTGCTGTCGGAATAGCGATAGATTCTGGAGCCGGTTGTCGCTGCGTCTGTGCCGATCTGCGCCATGGAAATCGCATGAAATCCGGTGCGGGCGAGCAGATCGGCTTGACCGTGATGATTGACAGCCGTCCTCCCACCGGTGTTTACCAGAACGTAGCGTCCATTCCGTACTGCCCGAGGACCCCGTTCAAGGCCTGCGAGAGTTCCTGCCGTGTCAAAGGATTCGGCGGATGGAGACCGGAAACCCGAAGCGCGACCGTTCCACCCACTTCCAGAACGGTCATCGCAAGGGATCCACCGAGTGCACCGAGGCGCACGGGATCTTCCGCCGTCCGATTGATCAAGCTCCCGGCCATCGAGGAAGCGTTGTTGCCGTCGATGCGCAGCACCGCAGAATCGGGTTTCCCAACAGTCGTAACGACTGTTCCGAGGTAATCCGCGGCCGCTGGACTCGATAGGATTCGAGCCAGTCGGGGCCGTGGCACGATTTTGTGCAGCGCTGCCAACGCAGCGTGGGGGTCGCTCTTTCCTTCCGGATCCGACTTCAACGCTTCCTTCAGTTGATGTCGCAACTCCCGCAGATCCGTGGTGCGAACCGGTACACACTCGACGTTCAGGGTGATGCCTCGAACGGCATTTGCCCGACCGTCGCCGTGTGGGAATCGAGTGCTGACAGGCATCTTGAGCTGCACGGTCCCCGTCGTCGATATGCGCCCCAACGAAGTGGCCAAGTCGGCAGCGACCGCGAGTGCGAGGACTGTCGAGGTGCCTCCCCGATTCGACGCCGAAGCATGCCACGCCGTCGAGGGCACGAGGGCGGTCGCGCGGGGGATTTCGAAATCCTCGCTCAGTTCGAGGACCGCGGTCGACAGCGGTTGCAGGACTTGCGGGGTTTCGACCGAATCGCGCTGCCCAGTCGGTCCACGGCGCGCCAGCGCGACGTGGAATCGCAGTGCGCGGGCAATGTTGCGGGTGGCGTCGACGACGTCGCCGAGACCCCGCAGCAACTTCGAGTTGCGTTCGGTGCAGTAGGACTGATCGACAGCGCGGTCGAGCACCGCGTCCGCGATCGATTGCATGAGGAGCAGTCCGTCGGCAATTGCATGCGACACGAGCAACGATGCAATAGCGCCGCCGCCTTCCAGCGGTACTGCAGCAAGCCGCCAAGCCGGACCGCCGTAGGCGTCGATGTATGCGCGCGACTGCTCGGTCAGCCAACTCTCCATGCGGTCGAGCGGAATTGGTCCCGTATCGATCTCTAGCGGTGCGAAACGAGTGGCCGGCGTCCAGCTGTCTCCGGCCGCTCCCAGGGCGGCGGGTGCAATTGCGCGACCGAGCATTCCACTCTTCAGTCGCTCGTTGAAACTTCGCAGTGCAGCGATGTCGAGAGTCCGGTCGTACACCCACACGACCTGTGAGGCGTTGACCGCAAGAGCCTGTTCCATCCGCGCCATCAAACTGTCGATCTCGCTGAGCCGTTGAGGCATCGGTACTCCTCGAATCCAGAGGTTCCGGACCACCCCACGTAGACCCGGACCTTGGCGATCGGCCGGCCTGCCCCAGTGGACTGAGTTACATTGTGCACCAGCTGAATTCGCGCGACCATCGATGAACTTCACCGGCGGACGGGTGCGCGATCGCTGCTGTCGATTGTGCCGAATCGGATGGGAAGTGCGCACTCCCTCGAGTGGATGACAGCACTTTCGGGGTCATGGTTCGGCGAATCATTCAGTAGGCCAGGAACAGGATCTGTTCGCGTGAGTAGACGTGATCCATTCGTGCCGTAGCCGAAGCAGGCGCCGTTGCCGTCCGGCAAAGAACTCCACCCGCCGCCTCCCAGAAAAGCGCGGGAGTCCGTCGTGGCTGGGTGACCAAAGATCTGCGCGCGCAGCGACGTCGACGCCGACCGAAGGTTCGTCGAGAACCACCATTGCAGTCCGCCGCAAGGCAGCGGCCACGAGTTGCGTCACCCCCGATGTGCACTCCTCTACGACAGTCAGCGTGCGCACAAGCGCGATCTGGCTATGGCTGTCAGGGCACTTCAGGCGCATCCTGTGAAGTGCGCAGAGTGGGACGAGTGTGGTCGGCATGCTGGGTTCTCGTCGGCGAGGAGGAAAGCATGGAAAGCGCGCCGAGCAGGACGGCGATGTTTGCGGCCGTGTCGCGTGGCTTGTTTCGCCTGGAGAATGCGTCGCCGTGGGTACTGGACGATGTGCTGGCCCTGGTACTCGTCGGCCCGGTCTGGCAGCAGCTGCGAGACCAGTTCGATCCGCTGTTCCCCAGCACGGTCCGTCGCGAATCCCGCGCGGCTGTCTGCACCCGCAGCCGGTACGCCGAGGACCGGCTGGCTGCTGGCGCCTTCACGCAGTACGTGATTCTTGGCGCGGGGCTCGACTCGTTCGCGTGGCGGCGGCCGGATCTGCTCGGCCCGCTGACGGTGTTCGAGGTCGATCACCCTGCGTCCCAGGCCTGGAAGCTCGAGCGGGTCAGGGAGCTCGGCCTGCCGCTCAGCGACTCGCAGGTATTCGTGCCGACTGATTTCGAGGCCGGACCGGTTCAGAATGCTCTGGGCCCGGCCGGGTTCGACTGGGCGCAGCCGGCGATGTTCTGCTGGACGGGCGTCGCACCCTATCTGACGGCACAGGCGATCGAGTCAGGGTTGCGCACGATCGCGGCGGCTGCTCCCGGGTCTGAGGTGGTGTTCTCCTACCGGGCCGAGGACTGTGCGCTCGACGATGTGGGGACGGAATTCGCCCGTATCTACACGCCGATCGCAGCTTCTGTCGGCGAGCCTCTTCAGCCTGGCTGGCCGGTCTCCGATATCGAGAGGCTGATCGGCCGGTGCGGGCTGAAGGTCATGGACCATCCTTCACGTGCAGACCTCGAGCAGCGGTACTTCGCCGGCCGTACCGATGGTCTGCGGCCCTACACTTTCGAGACCCTGGTGGCGGCACGGGTCACCTGAGTACGGGTCTTGCGGCCCGCTCCCGTACGCGATATAAGTGCTGGGTGACGTGGGCGTCTTGAATGGCTGGTCATAGTGCGACGGAAGGCGGTGCCGCGCAGATCTGCGAATCTCGGCATACGGCGCCAACGGAATCGGATTCTGCTGACCCTCCGCGCACATCATGGCTTCTGTTACACGGAACTCCGCTGACGGCGGCGGTCTGGGACGACGTGCGGCCGATGCTTTCTGCGCACGGTGACGTCTTCGCTCCGAACATCACCCCGCCGAATTCCCCGGAAAACGAGCTGCAAGCCCGTCTGGCAGCGTCGCTGTCCGAGAAGCGCCTTTCGGGACTGCCGGCGTTGCACGTGGTAGGTCACTCGTTCGGTGGCCAGGTCGCGCTCGAACTTGCTCTGCTTCGCCCTGATCTGGTGTCGCGCCTGACGCTGCTCTGCACCAGAGACACACCGTTCCCGGCGTTCGCTGCCACAGCGGACGCCGTCGCGGCAGGTGCGGTCGACGTCGATAGCTCCCTGCAACGGTGGTTCGGTCCCGACGAAATAAACCGCAATGGACACGCAGTTCGCTACGCCCGCCGAGCGCTCGGCGACGCACCAAGAGCATCATGGGCATCAGCGCTCAGAGCCATCGCTACATTCGACTGTTCCGACCGCACCCCGTCGATTTCCTGCCCCGTCACTGTGATTGCAGCGGAACATGATGCGGTGTCCGATGTCGTCGCCATGGAAGCAATGCATCGTCGTCTGGCGCGTTCGACGTTCGTCGTGCTTCCGCACGCCTGGCACATGAGTATCTTCTGCGAACCCGGCAGACTGCACGCGCTGCTCCAAAATCGGTCGGCGTGATCTCGGCCGTGCCGGCAATGCGATCAGCGTTCGGAGTCATCGGGTCATCGACAGTCGACGCATTGCGGCCATCCAGCGCTCCCATGGCATGGGGACCGGCCATCCGAACTCTCACCGTCGTTGCCGCGATCCTGCTCGCGGGCGCGGTCTTCGGAGCGCTCGACGTCGTTGGGATCGCCTACTTGGGCGCCGCGTGTGCGGTCGCTTTCGTTCAGACACAGACCTATCGCGCAGTACTGACTGCACTGGTCTTTCAGGCCGTCGGCGCAGTCGTCGGCCTGGGGATCGCCGCACTGACACCGGACACCCCGGTAGCTCTCGTTCTGACTGCGACTGTGGTCGCAGGGGTTTCGGGTGCGATTGGCTCGCTGAGCCCCGCGGCTCCAGGGTTCGGAATGATGCTGTCGATCGGACTCGCGTTCGGGCAATTCGGGCAATCGCCGGTTCCGTGGTGGGCGCAATGTTCGTGGTACTTGGCCGGGACCGTCGCGGTTGGCGCAGTGTGGTTGTGGCCGTGGCTGTTCGACAGCGGCGCCGGTTCCAAGGAGGCGGCTGCTGTGTTCGACGCGGCCGCCGATCTGTGCGAGGCAATCGGTGGCCCCGATATGGCTGTAGCCCGTGCGCGACTCGCGGCTGCGTGGGCCACCGCACAGGCAGGGCGACGCAATATCCGTGCGGAGTTGGCCGGATTCGCGGCGGCCGCGCTCTTCGCGGAGGGAACCGAGGTGCCTGCCGCTGCAGTCGCCGCGCTGCGACGTGCGGCCGAAGACGCGAGGTCCGGGGACGTCAGGACCACTGAGTTCGTCGAACTGCCCGCGACGACACCAGGCCTGAGTGCCCTTGCAGACGCGTTCTCCGATGCGCCGAAACGGTTTCCGGGCTCCGCGAATCTTCCATTCGCCGACCGCGCGGCCGCGGCGTCGAGGTCGCTACGGTCACGGGAAGTACTGGATGCAAGTGTCCGGTTGGGTGTGAGTATGGGCGTGGCGACAGCAGTCAGCAGTGCCCTGCACGGTGCAGCCCATTCTTTTTGGTTGCCTCTCACGGTCGCCGTCATCATGAGACCGGAGTACGCGTCCATTTTCGTTCGCACCGTGAATCGCGTCGCCGGAACCGTCGTCGGGGCCGTGTGCGCGGCCGCGATCCTTCTCGTGGCTCCTGCTGGTGTCGGGGTCGCGATCGGTGCAGCGTGCGCACTGGCAGTCGGTGTGCTGTTGGCCCCGAAACTGTACGCGCTGAGCGTGATCGGAGTAACCGCCGCTGCGCTGCTGGCGTCGTCGATCGGGACGGTCGACGTAGTGCTTCCTCTTGTGCGGCTGTTCGACACCTCGCTCGGCGCACTCATCGCCATCGTGATCGGCTATGCCCTGTGGCCGAGCGCGCGCCGTATGTCCGACGCGGGAAGACTGCGTCGGGCAGCCGACGCAGCCGATGCGTATCTGTCCGCCGCCGTCGGCGGTTCGCGCCCGGCGTTACAACTACCCCGCGATGATGCGTACCGATCAGCACACCTGGCACGGCAGAGCGCCGAGCGGGCGTCGGCCGAGCCGCCACCGGTCAACCGTGTTGCATTGGAACAACTTCCGTACACAATCCGATTGGAGCAGCTGATCGACGAAATTACCCGCCTGGTAGCCACCGTCGACGCCGGGGGAGATGTCGGGGCCGAAGCGCAACGCATCGGCGAGCAGATCGAGGAGATCCGCGGGCATTGATCACCGCGCCGACCGCGTAATGGCCGTATGCGAGGCTGTCGCAGCGAAATTCTCGATCCTGGCATGTCGAGAACCGAGACTCGGCTCCGTCCCAGCGTCGAAATCGAAAGAACTCAATTGGAGGATGGATTCCATGGCACACGTACGACGTTTCGACCACATCGGCATCACCGTCGCGGACCTCGAAGCTGCGACGGCGTTCTTCGTCGGACTTGGCCTCGAGGTAGCGGGCACCGGTTCTGTGGAGGGAGAGTTCGTAGAGACCGTGTGCGGCATCCCGGGCGCGCGCTGTGAAATCGCAATGCTGCAGCCGCCGAACGGCGGGTCCGGGCTGGAGCTCGCGATGTTCGTCACCCCCGACCATGTACCAGGATCGCCGAGTGCGATGGCCAACGAGCTTGGGTTGCGCAACGTGTCCTTCGAGGTGGGCGATCTCCAGGCGGCCGTGGATGCGGTCGCTGCGGACGGGTACGGGCTCGTCGGTGGCATCGGTGAGTACGAGAACAGCGTCCGGATGGCGTATGTACGTGGGCCGGAAGGGATCATCGTGTCGCTTTTCGAGCAGATCGGCTGACACGCGCCCGGTATTGACGGGTTACAACAATTTCGGCCTGAAATGTTCCATTTCAGTCGAAATGGGCGATACATCAATCACAGCCATGAATCAGGGCGCGAAGTCGGCCGCGAACGGCCGGACAGCGCGCTCGATGCATGGACCCGCACCTGCTCAGGGAGGTGACTGTCATGATGTACTACCCGCTGTGGTGGCTCTGGCTGCTGAATTACTTGGCCTGAAATAACGGCAATGCAGAGCAGCATCTTGACTGGTTGGCAGCCGAATGTGCCACCGGTCGGGTCTCGCCCGTGCCGTAATCGGCTAGAGGGCTGATAATTCGCACCCTCTACCCTGACCATCTACACCTGGGGTCTCTACAGCCGCCCGCTGGTCAGGAGGAAACTGGAAGGCACACCAGGTGAGGTGTCATGAGCGTCGCAGAGGGGACACAACATGCCACACGTTTCACGCGCAATCCGGATCGCCGGCGTGGTTTTCGGCCTCGCTTTGGTCGCGATATCGCCGGCCGGTTCTGTTGCGGCGGAACCGATTCCCGGAATCGACTCCGGTTCTGCGGGACCTGGTGCGCCTGCCTCGCCGCCACCGGTGGTCGGTCTGAACAATTACTGCGCAGTTCATGGCGCCGTCGGCCTTCTGTCGAACGGCAGGACCGTTTATTGCACGCGCGTCGCGCGAACCGATGCGTGGGTATGGTCTTATTCGCCCGATCTGATGCCGATAGATCCGAACAGACGCCTCTACACCTGTACCGATGCCTGCCGACTCCCGGACGGGTCGTTCGTGCCGAACTACCAGCGATGCGGAATTCTCTGCGGCGAGCCGCCGACCTCGGGCGACATTCAGTCCGGGCTCGCCGACTGCTTCAACTCGGGCGCGCCGTACCAAGAGTGCGTCGCACGACGCTAGACGCGCGCTCGTGTCTCAGATAGACGTTGTGCCAACGACCGACAGCAGTTGTAGTTTCTCGTAGCTTTCGCTCCCGGGTACTGCCGTGTACACGAGCAACAAGTTCGATTGCTCTGGGTCCAGCAAGATTTGACAGTTCAGTTCCAGAGGCCCGACGGTGGGGTGCAAGTATCGTTTGATCGCTTTCGGGCGGATGCCGATTTCGTGCTCCTTCCACAATGTGCGGAATTGCTCGCTGCGGTCGGTTAGCAACTCTGCCAGGTGAGCGGCTTTCGACTTGGGTCCACGCAGCGTGAGTACGCCACGCAGTCCTGAAACGTACATTCGCGAGTAGAACTGGTGATCCTCAGGCGGATGCAGAGCACGGGCCGCTGGATCGGTGAACCATCGGTAACCGATGCTTCGCGCTGGGCCGGTGAGGCGGCTCAGGTCGCCTACGAGCGCGACGCCGAGCGGCGTTTGGCGCAGCGTCTCACCGAGTTCGGTGACGATCTCAGCAGGTGTGTCGTCGGTCAGCCGGTCGAAGATTCGCAGCATTCCCGGACTGATGTACTCACGATCGGCGTCCCGAGCGGGCGGTTGGTGTCCGGCGAGGCGAAAAAGGTGATCGCGCTCGTCACGCGACAAGTGCAGTCCCTGCGCAATCGAAGCGATCATCTGCTCTGACGGCTGTGGGCCGGTTGCACGCTCCAGACGCGCGAAGTAGTCGGGCGACATGTGACACAGCGCCGCGACCTCCTCGCGCCGCAAACCAGGAGTTCGGCGCCGCTGACCACGCAGCAGCCCCACATCCTCCGGCTGCAACGCCTCACGGCGGCCGAGGAGAAACTCGGCAAGCCCCGCTCGATCGATCATGCATGCATCCTCTCGCACCCCGGATCGCTCAGCCACGGATCGTCAAGTCGTGGATAATTCCCACGTCGCGAGGCAGGCTCGTCCGCAGGCACCGAACGGTGCACCACGGGTCGACATCAGGAGTGAGCCCATGTCAGACAAGCAGTACGACATCGCAGTACCCGACCTCTCCGGAAAGCGGGCGGTGGTCACCGGAGCGAGCGATGGCATCGGACTCGGAATCGCGACGAAGCTTGCAGGTGCGGGTGCGGAAGTCGTTCTTCCGGTCCGAAACCCACACAAGGGCGAGGCGGCGGTCGCGAAGATCCGGGCTCGCCATCCAGCTGCGAAACTTGTTCTGCGGGAGGTGGATCTGTCGTCACTGGCGTCGGTTGCGGCGCTCGGCGAGCAGCTACGTGCCGACGGTTCGCCGATCCATTTCCTTGTCAACAACGCAGGCGTCATGACGCCGCCAGAGCGACAAACCACCGCCGACGGCTTCGAGTTGCAGTTCGGGACCAACCACCTCAGCCACTTCGCGCTCACCGGCCACCTGCTACCTCTGCTGCAGGCAGGTCAGGCACGGGTGACGACTCAGTCGAGCGTCGCGGCGCGCAGCGGCGCGATCAACTGGGACGATCCGAACTGGGAGCGCACATACGACGGCATGCGCTCCTACCGACAGTCGAAGATCGCATGTGGGCTGTTCGGTCTCGAACTGAGTCGTCGTAGCAGCGCAGCAGGCTGGGGGATCACGAGCAACATCTCCCACCCCGGCGTCGCCCCGACCAGCCTGCTCGCGGCACGCCCGGAAGTTGGCCGCACCGGCGACACCAGGGAGGTTCGGATAATCCGCTGGCTGTCGGCGCGCGGAATCATCGTCGGAACGGTGGACAGCGCAAAACTCCCCGCCCTGATGGCTGTGGCGGCGCCCGAGTCGAGAGACGGCGGCTTTTACGGTCCGCAGTGGCCAGGCAACGTCGGCGGTCCGCCCGGTGCGCAGAAACTGTGGAAACCGTTGCGCGACAACGATAATGCGTCACGCCTCTGGGCGCTGTCGGAGAAGTTGACGGGTGTCACCTATGCGTGACGGGTCGCTTCTAAACGGCGCTGCCCCCACATCTGCCGGTGCGCCGCCCCTTCAGCACATAACGACCGAGTGTCACTTGACGCGGACGGCGATCTGCTGAGGCCGTGGCGACGAACCCCACGGGAAATGTACTCGCGCAGCACGGTGAGCGACGCATGTCGTTGCCGCCATGTCCGGCACCGCGATAGCGCTGCACTTATGTGAAAGGTGACTGCATGCCCTACCTTGCCCGCTCTGGAGACGTGTCGATCCTGTACCTGGGCGAACCGGATTCGCCGAACTCAGAAAATCGATTCACCCCGGAATGGCTGGACTCGGTCAACGCGCTGTTGGGCGAGGTCGAAGCAACGGATGGTCCGCGAGCACTCGTCACAACGGCGCACGGCAAGTTCTTTTCGACCGGCGCAGACTTGGATTGGGGTGTCGCGAACCCGGGTCGGATCGATTGGTTGCTCACTGAAATTCAAGTGCTGCTCGCTCGACTCCTGGTTCTCCCCATACCCACGGTTGCTGCCCTCCAGGGGCATACGTTCGGGGCAGGCGCATTCTTGGCAATTGCCCACGACCACACGGTCATGCGCGCCGACCGTGGATACTTCTGCCTGCCCGGAATAGCGCTCGGTGCGTCGTACGCACCAGGCGTCCTGTCGCTTGCGGCAGCTCGGCTCCCTGCGCGCGCCGGTCACGAGGCGCTCACGACAGGCCGTCGCTATGGCGGAGTCGATGCTCGGAATATGGGTCTGGTCGACGCCGCCGAAGACGACTCGCGTGTTTTGCAGTCTGCGATCGAATACGCCCAGGGTGTCGCCCATACTCGGAGCCCGGTACTGGGGGAGATCAAACTCGGCCTCTACTCGCGGACGGTCGCGGCACTACGTCGCCCCGTCACGGGTTATAACCGTTAGGACCTCCGGTCCGCGATACCGTAGGGCAGCTCGTATGACTTCGTTCAACAGTCCTTTCGGAGGAATTCATGGAGACAGTCATCAGTTGCGGGCCTGCGTTCGCGTATGCCGAGATCAGTGTCCCCGTCGGCGGAGCGGTTCGGGTCGAGGCGGGCGCGATGGCGATGATGCGCGGAGACGTCTCGATCACCACGTCGACTCGTGGCGGCTTCTTGAAGGGCCTGCGCCGATCCCTCGGTGGGGCAAGCTTTTTCGTCAACGACTTCACCAGTGAGCGGGGTGGCATCGTCGGTGTTGCCGGCGCCCTTCCCGGCGACCTGGTCGAAACCAGCGTCACCGGGGGAACTGCGCTCCTGGTCCAGTCCGGCTGCTGGCTCGCATCCGACCCGACGGTCGACGTCGACTCCAAATGGGGCGGCAGCAAAGGTTTCTTCAGCGGCGCCGGGATCGTTCTGTTGCGGTGCAGTGGAAATGGCGAAATTCTGTTGTCCAGTTACGGCGCCATTCGGTCGTTGACGCTCGCAGCCGGCGAACCGGTGACGCTCGATTCCGGCCACGTCGTGGCGTTCGACGAGTCGGTCCAGTACCGGATCCGCAAGGCCGGTGGGTGGAAGTCGATGTTCCTCGGTGGCGAGGGCATCGTCACCGAGTTCACGGGTCCGGGTCGGCTCTGGATGCAGACCCGCAGCGCGACGGACCTCGTCGAGTGGCTTCGTGAACGGATGCCGTCGAGTAGCGGGAGCGGCACCGACGGCACCTAGGGTCACACGCGCTGCGGGCCTCGCGTGGCTTACAGTGCTTGCGTCGCGGCGGCGAGGTCGAGGGCGATGTCGACGATGAGGTCCTCCTGCCCGCCGACCAGGCCTCGGCGGCCGACTTCGAGCAGGATGGTGCGCACGTCCAGGTCGTAGCGCTTCGCGGCAGTTTCGGCATGGCGGAGGAACGAGGAGTACACGCCCGCGTAGCCAAGCGTGAGGGTCTCCCGGTCGACCCGCACAGGCCGGTCTTGCAGTGGTCGCACGATATCGTCGGCGGCATCCTGCAGGGCGAAGACATCGCAATTGTGTTTCCAGCCTTGCAGATCCGCCACCGCGATGAACGGTTCGATCGGGCAGTTGCCCGCCCCGGCACCGTGACCCGCGAGCGATGCATCGACACGCGTCGCGCCCTCTTCCACCGCCACAACAGAATTGGCGACGGACAACGACAGGTTCTCGTGTGCGTGGATGCCTATCTCGGTCTCCGAATCGAGCACCTGCCGATAGGCGCGGACGCGGTCACGAACGCCGGCCATCGTCAGCCGGCCACCGGAGTCTGTGACGTAAACGCAGTGTGCACCATAGCTTTCCATCAGTTTTGCCTGCCCGGCGAGTTCGGTTGGGCTCGTCATGTGGCTCATCATGAGGAAACCCGATACGTCCATACCGAGTTCGCGCGCCGTTGCGATGTGCTGAGCGGCGACATCGGCCTCCGTGCAATGCGTCGCAACTCGCACCGACCGGACGCCGAGCTTGTACGCCTGCCGCAGGTGCGCGATGGTCCCGATTCCGGGAAGCAGCAGAGTGGTCAGCCGTGCATGGGTGACGGCCGCGGCCGCGGCTTCGATCCACTCCCAGTCGGTGTGGCTGCCGGGCCCGTAGTTCAGGCTGCCTCCCGCCAGGCCGTCGCCGTGCGCAACTTCGATGGCGTCGACTCCGGCGGCATCGAGTGCCGCGACGATCCGACCGACTGCTTCGGGCGTGATGCGGTGCCGAACGGCGTGCATACCATCACGCAGGGTGACGTCCTGAACGAACAATTGAGTTGTCATCGTGCGGAAACCTTCTTTGCTGAAGCAGCTTTGGACGCGATGGCCTCGGCGTAACGCATCGCCGCGGACGTCATGATGTCGAGGTTGCCCGCATACGCGGGCAGGTAGTGTGCGGCACCTTCGACTTCGAGGAACACCGAAACCTGGTGGGTGGGATGTGCTGACGGCGTTTCCGCAAGCAACGTATGCACCGGCTGATCCGTTGGCAGCGCCGTGATTTGGATTTCTTGTTTGAGGCGGTAGCCAGGAACGTAGCTCGCGACGTCGGACACCATTTGCTTGACCGACTCGCGAATTCGGTCATGGGTCGCTTCGTCGCCCGCGGCAACGAGGCAGTAGACCGTGTCGCGCATGATGAGCGGGGGATCGGCGGGGTTCAGGATGATAACTGCCTTGCCCCGCTGCGCACCGCCGACCGATTCGATCGCGTGCGTGGTTGTTTCGGTGAACTCGTCGATGTTTGCGCGAGTACCGGGACCTGCTGATTTGGACGCGATCGAGGCGACGATCTCTGCGTACGGAACGGGCGCGACGCGCGATACGGCTGCCACGATCGGGATGGTCGCTTGGCCGCCGCAAGTGACCATGTTGACGTTGGGCGCGTCCTCGTGATCGGCGAGGTTGACGGCGGGGACGACGAACGGGCCGATCGCCGCTGGTGTGAGGTCGATCAGGCGCTTTCCGAAAGGCTCGAGCAGTGCTGCGTTCGCGATGTGGGCTTTCGCTGAGGTGGCGTCGAACACGACGTCGATCTCGGCGAAGTTGGGTAGCCCAATCAGGCCCTCCACGCCGTCGGACGTGGTCGGAACGCCGAGTCGGCGGGCACGTGCCAAACCGTCGGAGTTCGGGTCTATCCCGACCATCGCGCCCATTTCCAGCCCGACGGAGTTCCGGATCACCTTGATCATCAGGTCGGTGCCGATGTTGCCGGACCCGATGATGGCAACTTTCGTCTTGGTTGTCATGAGATCACTCCTGGATGAATGTCGCGGTAACCGAGCCGAGGCCGGTCACTTCGGCGGTAACTGTGTTGCCGGCCGCAACCGGTGCCATCGGCCCCAGCGCTCCGGACAGGATCACGTGGCCGGCACGCAGCGGCCTGCCGAACTCGTGGGCGGTCTTCGCAAGCCACGCAACGGCATTGAGGGGGTCGCCGAGGCAGGCGGCCCCGTTGCCCTCGGACACCGCGGCGCCGTCGATCCGCATACGCATTTGCGCGGCGACGGGATCGAAGTCGTCCAGTGTTCGACGTTCGTCGCCGAGTACGAACAAGCCGCTCGAACCGTTGTCGGCAACGGTGTCACCGAAAGTGATGTCCCAGTTGGCAATTCTGCTGTCGACGATCTCGAGTGCGGCCACCGCGTAGGCGATCGCGGCTCGGATTCGGGAGACGTCGAACGGACCGTCCGTGAGGTCTTCGGCGAGTACGAAGGCTATCTCGGCCTCGATCTTGGGCTGCAGCAGGCGGGTGATCGCGATCGGTTCGTCGCCCGCGCACTGCATGTCGTCGAGGAGCACGCCCAAATCCGGCTGGTGGACACCCAACTGGCGCTGCACCGCTTCGGAGGTCAAGCCGATCTTGCGGCCGACCACAGTAGCGCCGGCATCGATCCGGGCGTCGATATTTCGTTGCTGCACAGCGTAAGCCGCGTCGAGATCAGCCGAGCCGATCAAGTCTCGCACCGGGTCGCAGGGCATGCGAGTCAGTTCGGCGGCACGCAACCGGTCGGCGGCGGTCGTGACGGCTTCTGTCGTCGTGCGTAGTCGTGTGTTCATCGTTTTCCAGACTGCTAGGCGGATGTGTGAAGTGTCGGTGGTGCACGGTGTCGAACTCCAGTAGTCCGTTCCGCTCAGTGGAACGTCGGGGCTATCGTGGAGCGGTGGACACGTCGACGGTGCTCGGCAAGGTGATGGCGGTGCTGCGCGCATTCGGCATCGACGACTCGGTGCTGAGTCTCGCCGAGTTGGCGCGGCGCACGACCATCCCGAAGGGCACGTTGCATCGAGTCGCCGCCGACATGATCGACGCTCAACTCCTCGAGCGTGCCGACGGCGGCTACCGTCTCGGCGGGCAACTGTTCGAACTCGGGATGCGGGCGTCGGTGGAGCGCGGACTTCTCGAGGTCGCTATTCCGTTCCTCGAAGATCTGTACGTACGGACCGGCGAGACCGTGCACCTCGGCGTGCTCGAAGGCGCCGAGGTGGTGTACCTGTCGAAGATCGGCGGACATCAGCAGGCAACTGCGCCGTCGCGGCTCGGTGGCCGGATGCCGTTGCACTGCACAGCGATTGGCAAGATACTTCTTGCCTACGCCGACCCGCAGGTGCGGGAGCGCGTCCTGTCGGGACCGTTGCCTAGGTTCACACGCAACACCAGGGTGATGCCGGGCCAGCTCGCGGCGCAACTCGAGCGCATAGTCGCCGACGGCGTCGCCTACGAATTCGAAGAATCGGCGGAGGGCATCGTGTGCGTGGCTGCGCCCGTACGTGATTCGGCCGGTGCGACGGTCGCGGCCGTCAGCGTGACGGGCCCGTCACACCGGTTCCGTCCCGAAATGCACGCCCAGTCGGTCAGTGCCGGAGCCGCTGGGATCGGTGTGATGCTTGCGCGGCGGGCGAGGTCGCAGTAGCGATGTCTCGACAGTTGACTGCGGACCTCCTGCGATGCGACCCGCCGAGTGTGCAGATACCGTCGCAAATGTCGGGTAACGGCGACAGCAACTGCACACTCGGCGGGAGGTTAGGCCGCCCCGACGATCCGCACGGCCTTTCTGGTCACGCCGGTCCGCGTCTACGCCAATCCGCAGACCGGCTGACACCGGAACGCTGGTGTAGTCCGAAGCTACTGCAGATCCTCGCTATCGCGCCGATCATCGAGGGGCCAGCCCTTTTTCGCGAGTCGCGCCCGCACTCGTTCGACGTCTTCCGACTTCGGGAGTTCGTCGGTGACTGCGGTGATCAACACGCCGATATCGACGTGATCGAACTCGCCACGCTCGATCAGAGCACCGGCGACTTCCTTGACTTCGTCGTTCGTCAGACGCCGAGACAACAGCGCCAAGAGCGGCACCGAGTCCGCCGGCGGCACACCGTCGGGGTATCCGTCGCGTAACCATGCGACGATCGCGTTGAGAAATCGGTTCACAGCTCAGCTTCCGCGTAGGTGGTCCCCCCGACACCCTCTGCCGAGGACGTGCGTGATGCTACTTGGGCTTGGCGCCGAAGAGGTACAGGCCGGTCTGATGGCCGATGAAGTCGCGAGCGATGAACAGCACTCCGGCGACCACCGCGAGCAGCACGACGCCGAAGATCAGCCAACTGACTGCGACGAACACAGGGTTGCGGGTCGATACGGCGGCGCCGCCGTGGCCGGTTGCGACGCCGGAACCCTCCGCATTGAGCCGAACCGCAACGGCGAACAGGGCAGGAAGTCCGGCACCGACCAACAGTCCAGCGACGATGATCTGCCACACGGCGGTGTAGTTGAACCAGGAACTCATGTTGTGTGTCTCCAGTTTCGGATCAGGCTAGACAGTTGCCGCGGACTTCGGGGCCGGCGCCTTCTCTCTGGTGCCAGCGGTCAGGTTGCCTTCCCACTCGGCGTTGACATTGTTGTGGTCGATCGGTGCTTGACGCGACTTGAGCCAAATTGCCGCCGAGACCGCGACCAGCAGACCGAAACCGATAGCAGTGCCTGCGTAGCCGCCGATGCCGTGCACCAGGAAGTAAGTGAGAGCGCCGACGATGCCTGCGGACGGCAAGGTGATCAACCAAGCTGCAGCCATGCGGCCTGCCACGCCCCAGCGGACTTGGGCGCCCGGCTTTCCGACGCCGCTGCCCAGGATGGAACCCGTCGCGACGTGGGTCGTGGACAGCGAGAAGCCGAAGTGGCTGGACAGCAGGATGATTGCCGCGGAGGATGTTTCGGCTGCCATACCCTGCGGGGACTTGATCTCGACGAGGCCCTTGCCCAGCGTGCGGATGACGCGCCAACCACCGAGATAGGTGCCCAGCGCAATTGCAGCAGCGCAGGAGAAGATGACCCAGAAGGGCGGCAATGTGTCGGTCTTGCTGGCGGCTCCGTAGGAGATCAGCGCCAGGAAGATGACACCCATCGTCTTCTGCGCGTCGTTGGTACCGTGCGCGAGCGAAACGAGAGAAGCGGAGCCGATCTGGCCGTAGCGGAAACCCTTGTCTGTGCGTTTCTCGGGAACCCCACGGGTTGTGCGGTACACCAGCCAAGTTCCGACGCTGGCCACCAGCATGGCGATGATCGGCGCAAGCATGGCAGGAACGATCACCGTCGACACCAGACCGCGCCAGATGACGCCGTGGCCGCCGACCGCAGCGATCATCGCGCCGACGATGCCGCCGATCAACGCGTGGGACGAGCTGGACGGGATGCCCAGCAGCCAGGTGAGCAGGTTCCAGACGATGCCGCCGACAAGGCCGGCGAAAACGAGTTCCAGAGTGACCAGCCCGGAGTCGACCAACCCCTTCGCGATCGTCGCCGCGACGGCGGTCGACAGGAAGGCGCCGACAAGGTTCAGCGACGCAGACAACGTCACCGCGACCTTCGGCTTCAGAGCGCCACTGGCAATCGAGGTAGCCATCGCGTTGCCTGTGTCATGGAAACCGTTGGTGAAATCGAAAGCCAGTGCGGTTATCACGACGATGATCAAAAGAAACAGCTGTAAGTCCACGCGAGAATTGTGAGGGTGAGATTCGTTCAATGTCGAACCGTCAGCTAAGAATTCGCGGAACCGCGTTTACTCGTCGTGCACTGTTCGCTGATTGTTAACTTGACTCGACACGAAACGGGCAAACACGGCGTAGACCGCATGAGGGCGCGGTGGCGGCGTGGTTCGCCAACTGAGGCAAGGGTTTTGTTCACCGTGCGATCAAACGTTCCGACGGAGATCCTGGCGGGGGATAGTTCGACGGGCGTCGAGCGCGGATGTGCGGCGCTTCAGTGGGGTCATTCTTTCCGTTGCAACCATGGGGCGAGCCGATTGTGAATGCTGTGACGTTGTCTGTCGTCATACCCGCATACAACGAAGAGCACTACATACTTCAATGCCTCGACGCTCTGCTTGCACAGCGGGACCAACTGCACGAAATCATTGTGGTCGACAACAATTCGACGGATAGGACGCCCGAACTGGTCCGACGAGTTGCCGAAGACAATCCCGTCGTGAAGATCGTGGTCGAACGAACGCCCGGTGTTGCCGCAGCGCGAAATGCGGGTTTCGACGCCGCCACCGGGCACATAATCGGGCGGATCGACGCCGACACGCGCGTCCGGCACGACTGGGCAACGGTCCTCAGGGACTATTTCGCGCGCGAAGCCAGCGCCGAAGTCGGCGCGGTGTGCGGGTTGAACAATTCTTACGACTCGCCGTTTCGGACCCTGAAGCGTGTAGCCGTCCAGTTTCAGATCAATCGAGGACTCGTCGGTGGCGATCGATCGATCGCCAATCTCCACGGTGCGAACATGGCAATTCGCAAGTCGACGTGGGACAAGGTGCGAGGAAAGGCGAGCGCCCGGCAGGACATTCATGAGGACATGGACCTCGCTCTGTGCATCGTCAAAGAACCCGAGCGCATCAGGCAGCTGAGCGACCTCTGGGTCGACATATCGCCGCGCCGGGCGCTGACGTCCCCTATTGCGTACACGTCGTACGCATGGGCCGGTGTTCGCACGTTTCAGCAACACAACTTTCGTGGCGCAAGAACCTGGTTCGTCGTATACCTGCACGTTGCAAAGTTCTGGATAGCGCACGCCTTGATCTGGCTGCCACACCGCGCTTACGACCCTGGCAAGGGTAGGTTTTCGGTGCGGTCCCTGCTCGGGCGGCCGAGTCAGCGCAGCCTCCCCGTCAGCGGCGTACTCGGGCCCGACACAGAACTTGCGGAAGGCAAAGCCGCGTAGTGCGTCCGGCGCTGTCAGCCGCTGGTCTAGGCCTTTCGCGTGCTCGACTGCGGGCGGTGGGATCGACGCTGTTCTACATGTGGCAATCGGCGATTGTGAGCTTCGCCAACTGCCTGCTGATCTCGCCGACCTGGCGCGGCGCTGCCTTACGCGCAGGGCGGGTTCGTACCGCCGGCCCGACCTTGATTTATCGCGGAATAGTTGTGCAGGGACAGGGCCGTTTGGCTGTCGGCTCAGACTCCTTCATAAACAGCGGATGCTATTTCGACACTGTCGCTGATATCGAGATCGGCGCCCGCGTCTACATCGCGGACCACGTCAGAGTGATCACGAGCAGTCACGAGATCGGTCAGTCGGCGCAGCGCGCGGGGCTTCTGTACGGAAAATCCGTCAAGATCGGCGATGGTAGTTGGATCGGATCCGGAACGCTCATCATGCCCGGCGTCGAAATCGGTTCGGGCTGCGTCATCGGCGCCAGGTCGTTGGTCACCAAGGATTGTGCGGCGGACTCGGTCTACGTCGGAAGTCCAGCGGTCCGAGTAAGAGGGCTGAGCTGAAATAGCTGTCACAAAAGTCGGGTCGCCGGCGTCTCATGTTTGCTCGGCCACCAAGGCCTACGAACATTCGAGGAGAAGCGTCATGAACGTCGCGCTGTGGATCGTCGCCGGACTGCTTGCGGTCGCCTATTTTGCGGGTGGAAGCGGAAAGGTTCTCCTGCCCAAGCAGCGGATCGCCGCGTTCGGACCGAGCGCCGCGTGGGTCGAGGACTTCAGCGCCGGCAGCGTCAAAGCTATTGGTGCCCTTGAAGTCCTGGCAGCCATCGGCCTGATCCTGCCGGCCGTCCTCGACATCGCGCCGGTGTTCGTTCCGCTGGCGGCACTCGGGTTGGTCCTGATCATGATAGGTGCGACGATCACGCGTCTCCGGCGGCAAGAGTTCACGCTCATGATGGTGGACGTGGTCTATCTTGCGCTCGCTGGATTTGTCGCGTGGGGCCGCTTCGGTCCTTACTCTTTCGGCGAGTGACCGCCCCAGCCTGTGGCCTCGAGGGCCGATCTTGTAAACCCTTGACAGGGCTTATCCGTAAGCGTTGACTTACCGTTCGTAGTCACTTACCAAGCAGGAGACGAATGGGGTGCGCTCGCGGATCGCATGCGACGCACGATTCTCGAGCGCCTCGCCGACGGGCCGTGTGCGGTAGGGGAGTTGGCGCGTGACCTGCCGATCAGCCGACCGGCGGTCTCGCAACATTTGAAGGTCCTCAAAGATGCTGGGCTGGTACGGGATCGGGCTGTCGGCACGCGCCGGATATATCAACTCGACCCCGCCGGTATGGGCGCACTGCGCGCTCAGCTCGACCGGTTTTGGGGACAGGCCTTGACCGCCTACAAGGAGGCGGTCGAACAACCAGAGGAGACGACATGACACAGACCCAAGCCGAGCCGGTGCAACAGCAGATTGTGGTGAACGCACCGCTCGAGCGCGCATTCGAGGTATTCGTCAACCGATTCGACGCGATCAAGCCGCGCGAGCACAACATCATGTCGGTGCCAATCGCGGAGACGGTGTTCGAACCCAGGGTGGGCGGACACATCTACGACCGCGCCGAGGACGGCAGCGAGTGCCGCTGGGCGCGGGTACTCGCCTACGAGCCGCCCAATCGAGTGGTCTTCAGTTGGGATATCAACGGTCGGTGGCAGATCGAAACCGACCCGGCGCGGACAAGCGAAGTCGAGGTGCGTTTCATCGCAGAATCTGCCGACCGAACTCGGGTCGAGCTCGAGCATCGCCACCTGGAGCGCCACGGCGACGGCTGGGAAGCCGTTCGTGACGGTGTCGGACACGAAGCCGGCTGGCCGCTCTATCTGCAGCGCTATGTCGACGCCGTCGAGACAGAGCGGCACTGACGCCCGTCAGACGGCGGCCTCCAACTCCGCGAACTCGTCGTCCGTGAGGGTCAACGCTGCGGCGTCGATGTTGTCGTCGACGTGTGCCACCGAGGAGGTGCCCGGGATGGGCAGCATCACCGGAGAGCGTCGGAGGAGCCAGGCCAGCGCCAGCTGAGACGGCGACGCGCCGTGCTTCTTTGCGAGCGTATCCAGCGGGCTCCCTTCTGCCGCAAGCTTTCCGGTGGCAAGCGGGAACCAGGGAATGAACGCGATCGAGTTCTGCTCGGCGAAGTCGAGCAGTTCTTCGGCGTCACGGTGGGCCAGGTTGTACAGATTCTGTACGGAATCGATCGTTGCGAACTCGGCGGCGGCTTTCACGTCGGCGACGCTGACCTCGCTCAGGCCGATGTGTTTGATCTTGCCCTCTTGCTGGAGGAGCGAGAGTTCGCCGACCTGATCTGCGAGCGGCACCTTGGCATCGATTCGGTGCAACTGGAACAGTGGAATCTGTTCGAGCCCAAGATTTCGTAAGCTCATTTCGGCTTGCTGGCGCAGGTACTCCGGGCGACCTACAGGCCGCCAGTCGCCCGGGCCTGACCGCGTGAGCCCGGCTTTGGTGGCAATCACGACGTCGTCGTTGTAGGGATGTAGCGCTTTGCGGAGCAGTTGTTCAGCGACGACCGGACCATACGAATCCGCAGTATCGAAGAACGTCACCCCGCGTTCGACGGCACGCTGGAGTACGCGAACAGCTTCGTCTGGATCCTTCGGATCACCCCATACGCCTTCGCCGGTGAGTTGCATTGTGCCGTAACCGAGTCGGACGACCGGCGTGGTGCCACCGATCGAGAATGTTCCCGAGAGGGCGGCAGAATTTGTCGCGGCGGCAGTTGAAGATTCTGTCATATCGGCTCCCTATGTTGGCAGACCTGTGATGCAACCGCGGGCTGTCGGGTCGTATTCCGTCGAATCGGCTTGCTCAGTCCTGCAACGAGACTCGGATCCCACTGAAAACGGAGGTGATGAGCTTGTCGGTGTAGGTCGAATCCAGCGGCCCGGTTCGCTGCAGCCATCGATTGAGGACGGGACCCCACACGATGTCGATGGTGACATCGAGATCGACGTCCGGCGATATCTGGCCCGCATCGCGTGCCGCTTGCAGGCGCTGCAGTTTGATCTCCCGCATCGGCCTGCCGAGCCACTGCTCGTACTGCTCCGCGAGGGCTTCGTCGTTCGACATTGCGGTGCTCAGGGCCCGCATCGGGACGTCGTATTGCGGATCGTTCAGCTCGTCGACGGTCGCTGCGAGAACAGCCTTCAGGTCTGCCTCGATATCACCGGTGTCTGGAAGCGCGGCTAGCTCGCCTTGTTCTTCGTTCAGTGCGACGAACGCGTCGAAAAGCACTGCGCCCTTGGAGGGCCACCACCGGTAGATGGTCTGTTTTCCGACGCCGGCTCGCGCGGCGATGGCTTCGATCGACAACTTCTCGTAGCCGACCTCGCGAACGAGATCCAGGGCGGCGTCGAGGATTGCCTGCCGTGATCGCTCGCTGCGTCGGCGCGAGTCGACTGGGCGAGGACTTGCTGGCTTCATACGACGAAAGTAGCACAAGACGAGACGGTCCGTCTTGACAGTTGCTGAGTCTGGCTGCACCATTAGCGAGACGAGACGATCCGTCTCGAGACGAGGGGTTGGCAATGTCGGAACAACGGTCCTGGCTGATCACGGGAGGTTCGCGCGGATTGGGCCGCGCGTTCGTTTCGGCGGCGCTGGCCGCGGGTGACCGCGTCGCGGAGTGTGCGCGTTCGACGAGCGAACTACGGGAGCTCGCGACAACGGCCGACGGGGCGCTGATTGTCTTCGACGTCGATGTCACCGATCGTGCCGCGGTCGTCGAGTTCGTCTCGCGGGCGCACGACATTTTGGGACGCATAGACGTCGTCGTCAACAACGCGGGCAACATCACGATGGGCATGGTCGAGGAGTTCACCGAGGCGCAGGCGCGTGCCCAGTTCGAAACGAACTTCTTCGGATCATTGTGGGTAAGCCAAGCCGTTGTGCCGTTTCTTCGCGCTCAGGGCAGCGGCCACATCGTCCAGATATCGAGCATCGGAGCGCTGGCAAGTGCGCCGACAACCGGTCTTTACAGTGCGAGCAAAGCGGCATTGGAAGCAATGAGTGAGTCGTTGGCCATGGAAGTCGCAGGTTTCGGGATCACCCTGACCATCGTCGAACCCGGCGGCTACTGGACCGACCTGTACACCACCATGACGTCGACCGACTCGATGCCGGTCTACGACCGGACGAGGCACGAGATTGCACAGCAATGGGAAGGCGGATCCGTCGACAGTGCACCCGAGTTGGCCGCGGCAGCGTTGCTCACCCTGGTGAATGCCGAGAACCCGCCGCGCCGACTACTTCTCGGCGGCACCGCGTTCGACGCTGCGGCTGCGATTGCCGACAATCGGCGGGCTGAGTACGAGAAGTGGGAAAGCGTTACTCGCGCTGCGGAGTCCGCAATTGCGCAACCAGTCAGGGCATTGTCATGAGTTGGCGTTTGTCCTCTTCCCTTGCCGTCGCGTGCGGTGCAGACTGGGCACGATTCTGCAGACAGCGACGAATTGATCGGACCAACATGTCGAGTGCTTTCCGTAACCGCCGCATTCCTACAATCCTCGTCGCGCTTGCGGCGATCAGTGCATTCTGTGTTGGATGCTCGGACTCGGAAGACGAGTCCGATTCGACCACCACCACCACTACGCGGTCGGCCGAGGGGGCCGATGCGCTGACGCCCTTCGTCGGAACTGTTCATTTTCCGCCTGTCCCGTTCGCGGGGTCGGACGGCAAGAATCACCTGGTGTACGAACTGTCCGTCACGAACTTCACGAGTGGTAAAACGACGCTCGACAGTCTTCAGGTGATCGACGCTGATTCCGGCGCGGTCATCGACGATCTCGACGCGGCCGAGGCGCACCAGCGGCTGCAGCCCGCGGGCAGTCGCGACTCGGCAGACAGCCTGGAAGCCGGCGAGTCCGGAACGATCTTCTTGCACGTCACGCTCGACGAATCGGTTGCGGTGCCGAAGAACGTGGTCCACAAGGTGACGACGACGGCGGAAGCAGCGCCGCCGGACCTACGCACCAGCACCGCCGAAGTCGGTCCGACGAAAATCGATTCACGAACCCTGCCGGTGCTGTCCTCGCCGCTGCGCGGCGAGCGGTTCATCGCGGCCGATGGATGCTGCGACGCGTCCAGGCACACGCGCGCGATCCTGCCGGTGAACGGCCAGACCTTCGTCGCGCAACGGTATGCGATCGACTACGAGCAGGCCGACGACCAGCTGCGAATCTTCACCGGCGAGCCGACGGATCCGAAGAGCTACTTCATCTTCGGTGAAGACGTGCTCGCCGCCGCGGACGGCACAGTGGTCGGCACCCGGAACGATCTGCCTGAGCAGGTGCCGGGCACCTTCCCCTCCGGAATCTCGCTCGATGCTGCGGACGGCAACTACGTCGTCCTCGATATCGGCAACGGATTCTTCATCAACTACGCACACATGCAGCCCGGCTCGGTGCGAGTGAAGCTCGGCGACAAGGTGAGTACTGGCGACGTTCTCGGGCTCGTCGGCAACACCGGCAATTCCGTTGCGCCACATCTGCATTTCCATGTGATGGACGGGCCGTCACCACTCGCTTCGCAGGGACTGCCGTACCTGAACGACAAGTTCTCGATTACCGGGCAGGTCGCGAGCACCGCCGACTTCGATCGGTCGGAAGGCACCGGCATACCGCTTGTCACCGTCCCTGGTCTGCAGACCACCGAGCACTCCGATCAGTTGGTCATGGACCAGAACATCGTCACGTTCGGCTGACGTCGACCGACCGCGTGTGCCGACGTTCTAGACTCTTGCCGCCCGGCCAGATAGATCGACACGAGCGGAGACAACATGAGTCAGTACGGCAACGGACCCGGTGGCCAGTGGAACGCGCCACCGCCGGCAAGGAAGCCGCCGTACGTACTGATCGCCGTCGTCGCGGTGGTCGTGATCGCAGTCATCGTCGGGATAGTCGTGGTTGTCCTCAGGGCGAATGATGACGACTCGTCCAAGGCCGACGCGACGACGACGAGCGCAGCTCGGTCGTCGTCGGCACAGACTGCGGACGAACCGATCGATTGTTCCTACAAGGTCGGGTCCGAGCGAGCAGCGAAGCCAGTCGACCCGCCGCCGGCGGAGTACGCGGGCGACCCTGAGAAGCAGGCCACGATCTCGACCAACCAAGGTGACATCGGGCTGACGCTCGACGCGGAGAAAGCGCCGTGCACCGTCAACAGTTTCATCAGCCTTGCCGAGCAGGGCTACTTCGACGACACGGCCTGCCACCGCCTGACGACGGCCGCCAGCCTGAAGGTCCTTCAGTGCGGGGACCCGTTGGGAACCGGCACCGGCGGTCCCGGGTACACCTTCCAAGACGAGTACCCGGTCAACGAGTCGTCGTCGACTCGGCTGTACAAGCGCGGTGTCCTGGCGATGGCAAATGCCGGGCCCGGCACGAACGGGAGTCAGTTCTTCCTGGTCTACGACGACTCCCAGTTGTCGCCCGACTACACGATTTTCGGCACGATCGACTCCGAGGGTCTCACAGTCCTGGACGACATCGCCGCCGCCGGGGTGGACCCCGGAGGCCAAGGCGGCGGTGACGGACCGCCGGCCGAAAAGGTCGAGATCACGTCGGTGAAGGTCGAGTAGAAGCACGAGCGGGCGGTACTGAAGCATGTGCCCCGGAAACCGGACAGAATGCTTCAGTACCGGACGCGCGCGCGGTCCGGAGGAGTGTCGGCCCCGGAATCCGGGGCCGAAACTCCACCAGCGTCAGCCCAGGTTGGTCGCCTTGTCGAGGTGCTGCAGCAGGTCGTACGCTGCCCGCTCGACGGCTTTGTGGCGCCACTCCGCCGCGCGGTAGACACACGCGATGAGGCCGGACCTGTGAACTCGCCTGAAATCGCCGCATACGAACGCGTAGCGCGCTTTCGTTTCTTCGTTGGCGCCCTCGGTGAGACCAAGGAACCACTCGCCGTACTGCTCCCACGAGTGGTTCTCCAGGTATCGGTTCTCGTCTGCGGCTTTCGGCTGCGCATCGCCCCAGTCGCTGTCGAGCACGTATTGCCTGCCGTCGATCAGTTTTCGTGCGTGCGCGATGCCTGCCTCGTTGACTGCGTAGGTGGCCATGCCTCCATACTTGCAGCTACTGCGGGAGTCGACTAGAAGGCGGCCTCGTCGAGCGTCATGACGTCGTTGTCGAGGTCTGCCAGGATGGCGCGGGTTGCGGTGAGCTGGGGGAGGATCGTGCGCGCGAAAAACGAAGCGACGGTGACTTTCCCCGTGTAGAAGGCGGTGTCGACGCCGGGCTTGGTGTCGAGGGCCTTCAGTGAGATTTCGGCGTGCTGCAGGAGTCGCCAGCCGATCAGCAGGTCACCGACGGCGAGGAGGAACCGCACCGAACCGAGGCCGACCTTGTAGAGCTCCGTCGGCTGTTGTTGAGCGCCCATGAGGTGGCCGGTCAATGTTGCGGCCATGGCCTGCACGTCGGCGAGTGCCGTTGCGAGAAGGGCACGTTCGCCCTTGAGTTGCGCCATGCGGGCGTCGCTGTCGATGAACTGCTGAATCTGTCCGGCGACATGCCCGAGAGCGACGCCGCGGTCGCGCGCGATCTTGCGGAAGTAGAAGTCCTGAGCCTGAATTGCGGTCGTGCCCTCGTAGAGGCTGTCGATCTTGGAGTCGCGGATGTACTGCTCGATCGGGTAGTCCTGCAGATAGCCAGAGCCGCCGAGGGTTTGCAACGATTCGGCCAGGTACCGATAGGCCCGCTCGGAGCCGACACCCTTGACGATCGGGAGCAGCAAGTCGTTCACGCGGTGTGCCAGTTCTGCGTCCGCACCCGAGACATGCTGTGCGACATCGGCATTCTGGTGCGCGGCCGTGTACAGATATACCGCCCGCAGACCCTCGGTGTAGGCCTTCTGCAGCAGAAGCGACCGGCGCACGTCCGGGTGCGCAATGATCGGAACTTTAGGCGCCGTCTTGTCGGTCATCTGCGTGAGATCGGCGCCCTGGATCCGGGTCTTCGCGTACTCGAGTGCGTTGAGGTAACCGGTGGACAGGGTAGCAATGGCTTTGGTGCCCACAAGCATTCGTGCGTACTCGATGACGTCGAACATCTGATTGATCCCGGCGTGCGTCTCGCCGACCAGCCATCCGACCGCGGGAACGCCGTGGGCGCCGAAGGTGAGCTCGCAGGTCGCCGAGCCCTTGAGTCCCATCTTGTGTTCGAGGTTTGTGACAAACACACCGTTGCGATCGCGCAGCTCGCCGGTTTTGGGGTCGAAGTGGAACTTGGGGACGAAGAACAGCGACAGACCCTTCGTGCCCGGCCCGGCGCCCGCGGGGCGGGCCAGCACCAAATGGAAGATGTTCTCGAAAAGGTCGCCGGAATCGCCGGAGGTAATGAACCGCTTCACGCCGGTCAGGTGCCAGGAACCGTCCTCCTGGCGGGTGGCGGTGGTGCGGGCAGCGCCGACGTCGGAACCGGCGTCGGGTTCGGTGAGGACCATCGTTGCGCCCCAGTTGCGTTGCGCAGCAAGCACTGCCCACGCCTTCTGCTCCTCGGTGGCGTTGGCGTAGAAGATGTTCGCGAACGTGCCACCTGCCCAGTAGACGTGGGCGGCGGGGTTCGAGCCCAGGAACATCTCGACCATCGCCCAGTACAGCGCCCGTGGGGCTGGGGTGCCGCCGAGGATGGTCGCGACACTCAGCCGATCCCAGCCGCCTTCGAATGCGGTTCGCAGCGAAGTCTTCAGCGAATCGGGCAGCGTCACCTCGTGGGTGGAGGGGTCGAACGTCGGTGGGTTGCGATCGGCGTCGGCGAACGACGCTGCGTAGGGGCCCTCGGCGATGCGCCGGACCTGGTCCAGAATCTCCGATGCGGTCTCGGTATCGAGGTCGCCGTAAGCCCCGGTATCGAGAACCTCGCCGATTCCGAGAACCTCGAAGAGGTTGAACTCGAGGTCGCGCACATTGCTCTTGTAATGGCCCATACGTTGCTCTCCTTCGGTGCGTCCGTCGCCCGATCGACTGTGACCGGAGTCATCGTAGGTGTATATAACCGTTAGTGTCACCAAACAATTCGCCGTCGCACGTGTCAATCGCTGCGATACGGGTACATCGAAGGTGACCGATATCAGCGTCAGGAGCATCGATGACAACCAGCGATTTCAACTCGACGACTACGGACGCGGGAATCCCTGTGGCCAGCGACGAGCACTCGTTGACCCTGGGTGCCGGAGGGCCGATCTTGCTGCAAGATCACTATCTGATCGAGCAGATGGCGCAGTTCAATCGTGAACGCATTCCGGAACGTCAGCCGCACGCTAAAGGCAGTGGCGCGTTCGGCCACTTCGAAGTCACCGAGGATGTCAGCGCATACACACGCGCCGCGCTGTTTCAGCCCGGCGTGACCACCGACCTCGTCGTCCGATTTTCGACCGTGGCGGGGGAGCGCGGCAGCCCGGACACCTGGCGCGATCCGCGCGGGTTTGCCGTCAAGTTCTATACGACCGAGGGCGTGTACGACATGGTCGGCAACAACACGCCGGTCTTCTTCATCAAGGATCCGATGAAGTTCCAGCACTTCATCCGCTCCCAGAAACGCCGCGCGGACAACAACTTACGCGACCACGACATGCAGTGGGATTTCTGGAGTCTGTCGCCGGAATCGGCGCACCAGGTCACCTGGCTGATGGGTGATCGCGGGATTCCCCGAACCTGGCGACACATGAACGGCTACACGTCGCACACCTACATGTGGGTGAATGCCGACGGTGAGCGCTTCTGGGTGAAGTACCACTTCAAGACCGATCAGGGCATCGAGTTCTTCACGCAGGACGAGGCCGACCAGATGGCATCGGCGGACACCGATTACCACACGCGGGACCTGTTCGAAGCTATCGCTGCGGGCAACAACCCCAGTTGGACGTTGTTCGTTCAACTCATGCCGTTCGACGACGCCGCCGACTACCGGTTCAATCCATTCGACCTGACGAAGGTCTGGCCGCACGACGACTATCCGCTGCACAAGGTCGGACGGATGACACTCGATCGCAACCCGACCGATCACCACACGGAAATCGAACAGGCGGCGTTCGAGCCTAACAACCTCGTTCCCGGTATCGGTCCGAGCCCGGACCGCATGCTTCTTGCGCGGCTGTTCGCATACGCGGACGCACACCGCCACCGAATCGGCGCGAACTACAAGCAGATTCCCGTCAACGCGTCGACATCGCCCGTCAACAGCTACAGCAAAGACGGTGCAATGCGGTACGAGAAGGTCTCCGATCCCGTCTACGCGCCCAATTCGAAGGGCGGGCCGAGCGCGGCCGGCGACAAGTTCAAAGATCCGGGCTGGTACTCCGAAGGCGAAATTTCCCGGTTCGCATACGTCTCGCACTCGGAGGACGACGACTGGGGTCAGGCCGGAACCCTCGTCCGTGACGTGCTCGACGATGCTGCCCGGGAGAGGCTGGTAGACAACATCGTTGGCCACTTGCTGAACGGTGTCTCCGAACCGATCCTCGCGCGTGCCTTCGAGTATTGGCGCAACGTCGACAAGGACCTGGGCGACAAGGTCGAAGAGGGTGTGCGCGCCAAGGCGGACGAGACTGATCCGAAGGCCGCCGACCAAGGAAATCCTGCCCGTACCAGCATGCAGGAAAAGGCGTGATCGACAGCACCGTCAACGGGTGAGTAGCCGCAGCAATCGGCGTGGCGGCCGCGCAGCGGACAGCATGTCCTCGGTCCGGTAGAACTTTCGGCGCGGTCGCCCGTCGGCCATGCCTGCGGACCGCTCGGCAGCGTCGATCGCTGCCCACCCATCACGGTCGAGTGCTGCAGGACGGCGCCGGTGCAGGAGTTGTACCAACTCGCCGCGCCCGGCGGGCGGATCGGCGAGGCGGCCTTCGAGGTAATCCTCGATGAGTGCGGCGACGGTTTCGTTTGCGCACGTCCGGTTCGTGCCGATGACACCCGTCGGGCCGCGTTTGATCCACCCGGCGGCGTAGACGCCGGTGGCAGGAAGGCCCGTGGTCGGACGGATGACGCGGCCGCGGTCGTGCGGAATGGTGCCGTTTGCAGCGTCGAACGGCACGCCGCGAATGGGAGTGCCGCGGAAGCCGATGGACCCGATGAGAAGACTTGTCTCGATGACTTCGGGTAGCCCATGTCGCACGACGTGAACGTCGGTGACGCAATGCTCGCCGACGATCTCGCGAACCGACGTATGAAACCGCAACACGATTCGCCTGTTTCCTCGAGTCCGACCGGCACGAGCGAGGCCGGTGAGCAGGTCGAGCTTCTGGCGCACGATCGGGTCGGGGGGTTCGGCGACGCCCTCGAGGTCGGCGGGGTCGACGATGACGTCGATATCGGGACGCTGGGCCAGCGCATGGAGTTCGGGCGTGGTGAACGCGGCTTCGACGGGGCCGCGCCGCCCGAGCACGACGACCTCCTCGATTCGGCTGCGACGCAGCCTCGCGTAGGCGTGGTCGGCGATATCGGTGGTGGACAGTCGTTCTGGTTCAGTTGCGAGAATGCGGGCGACATCGAGCGCAACATTGCCGTTGCCCACGACGATCGCACGAGGTCCCGACAGATCGGGTAGCGCGTCGGCGTGGTCGGGGTGACCGTTGTACCAGCCGACGAAGTCGAATGCCGACAGCGAACCCGGCAACCGTTCACCGCGTACCTCCAGCCGCCGATTCGACGCTGCGCCATAGGCATACAGCACGGCGTGGTGGTGTGCGAGCAGCTCGGCGTGGTCGAGATGTGTGCCGATCTCGACGTTGAGATGCAGATGGAATCGGCGCTCCTGATCGCGAGTCCATGCGAACTGGTCGGCGACCGCCTTCGTAGCCGGATGGTCCGGCGCGACGCCGTGGCGGATCAACCCGAACGGAACCGGTAGCCGTTCGAACATGTGGACTTCGACGCCCGGCTGCGCAAGCAGTTCTTTCGCCGCGTATTGGGCGGCCGGTCCGGAACCGACGATCGCGACGCGTAGTCCCGGGCGATCGGTCGTGACGAGCGATGTCGAAGTCCGGTATTGCCACGTGGGGGTCATCGGATTCGTCTGGTAGTAAAGAGCATTCATCGCGGAGTAGTCCGCGGTGAATTCTGTGTCGGGGACGATAGCGTCGACCGGGCAGGCGTCGGCGCAGGCGCCGCAGTCGATGCACGTCGCGGAATCGATGTACAGCATCTCGGCGGTGCCGAATCCCGGTTCGTCCGGAGTGGGATGGATACATCCGACCGGGCAGGCAGCGACGCACGAAGCGTCGTTGCAACAGTTCTGGGTAACGACATAGGCCATGACAATCCTTGGCTAGTGAGAAGGTTCGGTCGCCGACCTGGCGGTTACGCGTCGGCGCTTTCCAGCAATGTGCGCAGCTCGGTCTCGAACGGCAACGGGTAGGGCGAAACACCTTCGCCCACAATGTGGGAGCCACCCCAGGGATCCTCGTCGACCAGGACCGCATCGACGTCCGCGTTGGAGCCGATGCGAATGCGGGCAGGCTGATTGTTGAGCAGATGCAGTTCGCGCAATTGTGTTGTGGGATAGACGCGCCCGGACCAGAGCACTTTGTTGGCGACGGGTTGGTACACAGCGAGTAAGTGAACCTGTACGGCTATTTCGTAGCCGTCCGTGTCGATGAGGACGGCGGGACCGCGGTAGTCCTCGTCGTCCCGATCTTCCAAGCGGGTGTACTCGAAGTCGGTCAGGTCCGGAGTGCGCGTCGTCCGCCAGTAGGACAGGGTCGTTGCCGGCCACACTGCGCGATTGACACCTTCTTTGTCGAGGTACCAACTCTCACAACCGCCGGCAGTCCACACCGTGCCGACCGATTTGCGCTGCAGATTGCGGTTGTACTGTTGTTGCACATGTGATTTCACTTCGACCCTGGTGCACTCGCGGGCTGACAACGCCTGCAGGCAGGCGACGATGTAGGCGACCTGCGATTCGATCATGAAGACGACCGACTGGTTGCCGACCCCTGAATTCGGTCCCATCACGAGGAAATAGTTGGGCAGCCCGTTGACGGCGAGTCCGAGGTAGGCCGCAGGGCCGTCCCGCCACAGCTGCTGGATGGTGCGCCCTTCGCGGCCGACGAGTTGTTGTGCGTCGGCCTTGTCGGTCACTGCGAAACCTGTTGCGTAGATGACGATGTCGGCCTCGTGCTCTGCGCCGTCGCGTGTACGGACACCCTTTTCGGTGAGTTCGGCGATACCTTCGGTCACCAGCGACACCGTGTCCTTCTGCAGCGCCGGGTAGTAGTCGTTGGCAATCAGGATTCGCTTGCATCCGACTTCGTATTCCGGCCGCAGTTTTGCGCGCAATGCCGGATCGGGCACCTGGCGCCGCAAATGCAAGTCGGCGAGTGCGCGCACCGCCGGCATGTACCGGGGGTTGAGAAACGCCGCGGTCATCGCCTCGTGGCTGAAATAGATTCCGGCACGGACAAGGCGTCGCAAGCCGGGAATGGTTCGGTAAGAAAGCCTTTCGGCCGCCGTGATCGGTCGGTCCAGCTTCGGCAGCACCCAGTGCGGTGTTCGCTGGAAGACCCGGACGGACTTCGCCTGATCCGCGAGCACCGGAATGAATTGCACGGCACTGGCTCCGGTGCCGATCACCGCGACGGACTTCCCTGCGAAGTCGATCGAATGGTCCCATTCGGCCGAGTGAAAGGACCGCCCACCGAATGTCTCGCTTCCTTCGAGGTCGGGGATCTTCGGGATGTGGAGCGGTCCGGTGCCTGCGATGACAGCGCGCGCGGTGAAGCTGTGGCCTTGTCGGGTCGACACGGTCCAGAGGTCGTTCTCGTCGTCGAAGACTTCCGAGACAACCTCTTCGCCGAACCTGATGCAGTCCCGGAGTGCGTACTTGTTCGCGACGTGGCGCAAGTAGGTAAGAATTTCGGGCTGCCGCGCATATCCGCGCGTCCAATGCGGATTCGGTGCGAACGAGAACGAGTACATCAGCGACATCACGTCGCAACCTGCGCCCGGATACGTGTTTTCCCGCCAGGTACCGCCGACCTCGTTCGCCTTTTCCAAGACGACGATGTTCTGAATGCCCGCCTCGCGCAGCTTGATCGCGGCGCACATGCCGGCGAAGCCGGACCCGATGATGACGACGTCGAATTCGGGCTGCACACGCGCGGTCATGCCAGGAATCCGAAGGCTCGCCACAGCGTTCGCGAGATCGGGTTCATCAGTCCGTTCTCGGAAAGAAAGTCGTAGACGCCAACGAAGGAGTCCCGCCGCACGGCGTTGACCTGTTCGTTTGCGCGGGCTTGCCGCATCGCCTCGCCCTTGTCGAGCCCGCAGCGCACATAGACTTCGCCGTCGTACATCATCCGTCGCAGGATGAAACCTGCTGCGCCGTTCGCCGTCGCCGCGAACTGACGTTCCCACCACGGGGCGCGCTGCACACGCCGGCGCACACCTTCACGGGCGTAGCGGATATGGCGAGCTTCCTCGGTGACGTGAATGCGCATGACCTGCTGCATGATCGGCTGGAGGTCGGGGTGGCGGGCGAACTTCCGCTGTAGGTCGTCGACCAGTTCCTCGCCACACAGCGCCGCGACCCAGAGGAACAGTCCGCGGTAAGTGAGCGGGAACAACTGCACCGTGAGCGCTTCCAGCGTCGACAGGCGATAGGGTTCGGCGCCGATTGCGCTCACGGTCCGGCCAAACATGATCATGTGGCGCGTCTCGTCGCCGATTTCGGTCAAGGCGTAGTGGACGTTGCGTGACGTCGGGTCCTGGTGCAGCATCGCGCGCAGCAAACCCTGGTTCAACGTATTTTCGAACCACACCGCGCGACTGAGCATGTTCGCCGCCTCTTGGCGCGACAGTTCGACCCGCTCCCGATGAGACATTTTCTCCCACAATGGAGTTCCGTACAGCGAGATGCCCTCCGGCGGGAGGTAGAACACGTCCGGATCTTGGGGCGCATCCCAGTCGACGTCGATCGCGGAATTGTAGGACCGCCGGATCGAACCTCCGATCAAACGATCCGCCATCTGCCGGCGTGCGACCTCGTGTGTTGGTACAGACATCGGGATCAGCCTCCTTCGTCCTGGCCGGCCACTCTGCCGACCCAATGCGTAGAATCATAGACATAAATCGTTCAGTTGTCTACGGTTACGATGTGCTCATGAAATCCCCAGGCAGTGCCGTCGCCGCCGAGCGGGCCGACGACATCAAGACGCGCATCCTTGACGCGGTGCTGTCTTGGGCGGCGGATACGGGCTTGCGGAAGCTATCGATGGACGAGGTGGCGCAGCGTGCCAAGGTCGGTCGAGCGACTCTGTACAAATACTTTCCTGGACGCGATGCGCTGATTGCGGCACTCGTGAAAGACGAACTCGCGCGGTTCTTTGCTGACGTCCACGGTGTAGTCGCATTGCACGACGAACCCGACGAACGCTTGATCCATGGCTTCGCGCACGCGTACCGGCTGCTCCGGGGCCATCCTGCTGTGCTTCCCGTCCTGAGGCTGAATCCCGAACTTCTACTGCCGTATGTGATCACCGACGACAGCTACGCGCTGAACCTCGGCAGCATATTCGTCGAATCGGTGATGAATCTCGATGAGCTCCAGGGCGCATCGCGAGCACAATTTGCCGAGCACGTCGCGCGCGCGTTTCACACCCTGATACTCATTCCGACCAGTGTCATTGATCTGGATTCACCCGAGGGTCCGGAGAACTATGCGCGTAATTTTCTTGTGCCCGTGAAGAATCATCTGTCCACGATGCGGCAGTAGCCGGTCCTTCACGCACTGATCGACGTTGTATCGCGGTCCCACACTCGATGGTGCGCAACGGCGTCGGCGAACGCGGTGACGAAGTCGTCGGGCAAGGTGTCTTCGGCTGCAGTCGTCGTTATCACCCCCGCGTCGGTGACGACATCGGCGTCGTCCGCCACCTTCGCGGTGATTCCGGCCTTGGCCAGCAGCTTGATTCCCGCGCCGAAGGCGCCGATCGGCTTCTTGTGGCGGTATGCCTCGGCCACGAAATGGATAGCAAAGCCGTTGTCGGACAACACTTCCATCGCGTCCGGACCGCACGGGACGACGACCGCGTCGTAGAGGACCGATGCCGTCGTCTGTAGTCTGCGGTCGGCGTCGATACTGCCGCCTTGCCCACCGTGCAGCTTGCCGGCTGTCGGAGCCAGGATCTCGACCGTCGCACCGCGCTCGGTGAGCGCTTCTCGCAGGTTCTCGATTCCCCGCACATCAACGCCGTCCGCAGCTATCACCGCGATCGTACGGGTGACGATCGTGTCGGTGACGTGCAGATCCTCGGATTCGAGCTGGGACAGCGCGGACGAGGGATCGACCAGACCCGCCGGTGCGCTACTGCCGGGAGGCGCCATGCCGAGTTGCAGGGCCACACGAATCGCAAGCTGACCGTCGACCATGTTCAACCGAGCGATCACGCCCTCTTTGATCTCGGCTGATTCGACCTTGTCGAGTTCGAACGCAAACGCATCGACGATATGTTCGCCTTCGACTTCGGTCATGCTCTGCCAGAACAGGTTCGGCTGTGTGTAGTGGTCCTTGAACGTGTCGCTGCGCCTGCGGATTCGCTCGCCTTCCACGCTCTGCGTGTAATGCTCGAAGACGTCCTCGTTCGCCAGCGCGGGACATCCGGCGCCGAGCGTGTTCTCCCGATACGCGACTCTGCCCTTCGGAATGCGGTGCTGCCCGTACCCGTCCTGCTGGTGGTTACGGACGTCGGCGAGCGGACGATTCACGGGAATTTGGGCGAAGTTGGGCCCACCGAGGCGAATCAGTTGCGTGTCGAGATAGGAGAAGTTACGAGCTTGCAGCAGGGGATCATTGGTGAAATCGATCCCAGGCACGACGTTGGCGGTATGGAAGGCGACTTGCTCGGTTTCGGCGAAGAAGTTGTCCGGATTGCGGTCGAGCACCATCTTTCCGACCGGACGAACAGGAACGAGGTCCTCGGGGATGAGTTTCGTCGCGTCCAAGAGATCGAACTCGAAGTCGAACTCCTTGTCTTCCGGTACGAGTTGCACGCCCAATTCCCACTCTGGGAACTCACCCGCTTCGATTGCATTCCACAAATCGCGACGATTGAAATCGGGATCAGCACCCGAAATCCGTTGGCACTCTTCCCATAGCAGCGAGTGCACGCCGAGTTTCGGCTTCCAGTGAAACTTCACGAAAGTGCCGACGCCCTCGGCGTTCACCAGCCGGAAAGTGTGAACACCGAACCCCTGCATCATTCGGTAGCTGCGCGGCAGAGCACGGTCCGACATCAACCACATGATTGCGTGCAGTGTCTCCGGTTGCAGGGAAACGAAGTCCCACAACGTATCGTGGGCGGACGCCGCCTGCGGAATCTCGTTGTGCGGTTCCGGTTTTACGGCGTGCACGAAGTCGGGGAATTTGATTCCGTCCTGAATAAAGAAGACGGGAAAATTGTTTCCGACCAGGTCGTAATTGCCTTGCGCTGTATAGAACTTGGTGGCGAAGCCGCGCACGTCACGCACGGTGTCTGCGGATCCACGCGAACCTGCAACCGTCGAGAATCGGACGAAAACCGGTGTCCGAGTATCAGGTTCGGTGAGGAACCGTGCCGCCGTGTATTCGGCGAGTGAATCGTCGTACGGCTCGAAGTAGCCGTAGGCGCCTGCGCCGCGCGCGTGGACGACGCGCTCAGGTATGCGCTCGTGGTCGAAGTGTGTGAGTTTCTCCCGGGCGTGGAAATCTTCCAAGAGGGTTGGACCACGAGGCCCTGCGCGAAGGGAATTGTCGGTGTGGTCTACCCGCACGCCCTGCTGCGTGGTGAGGAATCCAGAGTCGCGCTCTACTCGGGCGTCGTCGAGTTGGTGCTGCTTCGCATCGGACGGATCATTGGCAGGCATCTAGGGCGCGCTCCGTTCCACGGTCGTGGACTGATGGGTACCCGTGTCCAGCATCGGCAATCGGGACGGTGTCTGCGGCGGCCTGGTGTGTCCTGACCTATTCGTCTTTTACAGGCAGGTCCGGTAGTCGGCTGGTATCTGACATGACCTGTCGCCACCATTCATCGAGCGGACTGGGCTGCGGCCACATGACAGGATCGTTCTGCATTTCTGCACTGGTTGGCACAATGCACTGTTTTCCCAGGCTGAGGCCGTCGCAAACCCTTTTCGGCAGCCGATGCTCTTCGGCTCTGCGATCGGGCGGTGGGCACTCTTGCTGCAGGTTTGCCCAGTTTCGGACGGGGTATCCCGCCTCCGTAGGAATGCCGTGTTGCGCTGAGCGGGAGGTCGGTCGAGATGATCATTATCTGGTTGGGGATAGCGGCCGCAGTGTTTCTGCTGGGATTCGTGGACGCGCTCGGGTGGTGGTTGTGGCCGGTCGCCGGCGTTTTGGTGCTCATCTGGGCTTGGTTGGCGGTTGCCGAGCGGCGGCGGACCAAGCGGGTCGGCGAGGCACAGGTTCAGGAGGAGCGGACGGGCACGTCGGAGATGCCGCAGCACTGACCAGAGCGGACACTGATTTCGGTGCGGCCGGACCAGATGCTTTGTCGGGGGTTTCTGGTCCGGCCGTTCCGTGTTCAGTTCGCTCCGTGCTCAGCTCACAGCCGCGTCCCGCGCTTTGGCGTCCGCGACCGTATCCGCGGTCGCGCCCTCGTCGTGCACTTCGTGCCTGATCACGGCGAACTGCTCGACGATCTTCTCGCAGAAGGCTGGTAGGTCTCCTGGGTTGCGACTCGACACCAGACCGTGGTCGTTGACTACTTCTTCGTCGACAACGTTGCCGCCTGCGTTTCGAATGTCTGTCCGCACGCTCGGGTACGAGGTCAACGTACGACCTCGGACGACGTCTGCTTCGACGAGCGTCCACGGCCCGTGACAGATAACGCCTACGGGTTTGCCAGCCTTGAAGAAGCCCTGGACAAAGCTGATGACGTCGGAGCTCTGCCGCAATTTGTCGGGATTGGTGGTGCCACCAGGCAGGATGAGCGCCTCGAAGTCGTCTGCTGAAACGTTGCCCACCAGCTTGTCGACGGTGAACGTGTCGGCCGGCTCGGTGTCGTGGTTCATCGCTTGAATCTCTCCGTCTTCGAGAGATACCAATTGGGTTGTCGCGCCTGCTTTCTCTACGGCGTCCCGTGGCTCCGTCAGTTCGACCTGTTCGACGCCGTTGGTTGCGAGAATCGCCACCCGGATCCCAGCGAGAGTGCTCGTATCGGCCGTCATCATCAGTCCCTTCGAGTTTGTGTTCTTCGTCCACCGAATGCCCGGTCGTGCGGCGGGTGAAACGTTTCCCACGGCCGCGTGCCGGGTACCCGTCCATTTGCACCGAACGCCGACGCCTGAAGGGGGTTGAGATGACTGGCACACCGACAGAATCAGAGGGATCGACCGGCGAGTTCAGCGTCGACGAAGAAGATCAGTTACAAGCCGAAGACACCCTCGTCGACAGGGGCGTCGACGACGTACTGGACGAAGGCTATTCGCCAGTCGAGAAGCCGTACAACGCCGAATACGAGGGGTTGGACGAGCGGCTGTCCAGCGAAGTGCCGGACGTGTTCGACAAGCAAGATCGTTGGGGCCCTGACGACGAGAACCTCATGGCGGACGAAGAAGTCGGGGACGCCCGCTCGGGGAGACTCATTGCGGGAGAAGACGATACAGTCGCACAGGACGTCGGCATCGACGGGGGAGCGGCATCGGCAGAGGAGGCCGCGGTCCATGCAATCGATCCGAATTCGATCGACAGGAGCTGACCAAAGATGACGAAAGACCATGCAGGCCTTGACGAACGCCGTGCCGAAGAGCCCGATGAAGCAGTGGAGCTGCCACCCGAGGGCGGTATGCAACACGACGAAGACCTAGGCAAGGTCGTCGAAGACATAGAGAACCGGATCACCGAAGAGCGGCGCGCCCAGAAGGTTCCGGGGAACGTCGAGGATCGGGAGAGTCAGGCACCTGTCGACTCGGGCGACGACGCTCCCGAATAGCGTTGAGCCGCTTGATCAAGTAGTCGGAGTGAGGATCACGATGGCGATAGGCCGATCGGTCTTCTTCTGATACTCCCGATATTGCCCGCGGTTGATTTTGTTCATGGTCTCGAACATGCGCTCATAGCCGTCATCGCCGGGGTAAATCGAGCGTGCCTTGACCTTTCGGTGCGTGCGACCGATCTGAATCTCGCACTCAGGCTTCGCGTTGAGGTTGTGCCACCACGCGGGAGGCGTCGGAGCGCCGCCCTTGGAGGCAACAACGAGGTAGTCGTCGCCGTCGCGGCCGTAGGTGAGCGCTGAGGTCCGCGGTTCGCCGGACTTGCGGCCGACGGTATGGAGCAGCAACGTCGGCATGCCAAAGAGCAAGCGGTGACCGATCCAACCGCCACTGCGCTCGTAGACAGCCTGGTGCACCTGAAGTATCTTGACGAAAGCGGACATGGGGCGAGACCTCTCCATCGGCGGATGCTCTCGACACCTTACGTCCACTGCTGGGCCTGGGTGACGGGCGCCACGACCGACTCGGTACCATCGCCGGTGCCCGGAAAATGACGGGTACGGGGCGGTAGCTCAGTCGGTTAGAGCCGTGGACTCATAATCCATTGGTCGCGGGTTCGAGCCCCGCCCGCCCCACAATCTCCCTTCTGACCTGCTGTGATTCCTACGCTAGTGGCAGTCAAACGTGCTGTCCACCAACGACAAAGAAAAAGTTCAGAAGTTTTCAAGATCGCCAAGAATCGGCTGTGACCTGCGGTGATCTGATCTTGAATCCCACTATGTGAACGCACAGCGCTGCTTCACCAATGTATTTACAAAACCGATCGCGAGTTGAGCGGCCTGAACCTAAATGGTGGTTTCGGTTTGGGGTGGTCGTCCCGCGATCCCGTCTCCGCCGGGTTCTCAACGATCCGCTGACGGGTGGTGTCACGGCGCGTGCTGGCTACCCCCTACCGGATCGGGGGGGGGCATGACCGCTGCCCACCGGTACGGCCGGTGAACACACCGATCCGCCCAAGTTGTTCGAGAATTAGATGGGGACCGCTGTGCTGGGGGAACGGCCGCACGACCTCGGGGTTTGCTACTTGATCAAACCCACCTTGCGGCCGAGGTTCACCGGCCGCGAGAGGGTGTTGAACCCGAACAGCGCCGGGCGTGCCTTCTGGCTGGTCAGCGCCGGGATCCCCTACCTGGTTCATCACGCTGAGCAGGTCGTAGACCGTTTTGCCGTAGCGGATCTGCCACCCGCCGGGACCTTCTGCGGAGCGGACCATGTTGTAGCGGTCGACTCCTTCGAAGTCGCACGCGCCTCCAGAGGGTGCCAGCACCGGGCTGGTCCGGGTGACCGGCCACATGCGGAAGGTCTCGGTGAAAGTGCCGATTGCCTGCCACTGGGATACCTCGAGCAGCGGACACATGCCGTATTCGTTGCTGCCGCACAGTATTTCGAAGGCGATCCTCGTCGTGTGCGAATCGCGTTCCGTGAAACTCTCGGCGATGACACGCTGCGTCACAACGCGACCGTTGTCGTGCCCGCCTTCGTCCTGTTTGCGGCCGCCCACGTCGGCGCCGGGCTGCAGGACCAGGTGTCGCTCGGCGAAGGCAATTTGCAACTCACGATCAGCTCATTGTCCGGTGCATTCGTGATGGTATACCTCGACTGGCTCGAAGGCCGCCTCACCGCGACCCGCGACCAAATCGCCGCCCACTGCACCACACTCGTCCTCAACTCACTCCGCGTGCAACACATGCCGCCTACCAGGTCGGCATCGAACTGAACGGGTTGAGAACCAACGCCACCCGATCGCACGAACTCACGGGCGGGACATTTCACATTGACCAACACTGGCGGCTGCGGGCACGCGTGCCGAAATCGCCTCCGTTACAACGATGGTTGCATTTTCAATGCTCACTTCACCGACGACGAAACCGACGCACGGAACAGCGACACCGGTATACCGACATCGGCGGCGACCCCGGCCGATCCAACCGGCGGGAACACCGGGCGAGTCGTAGGTGGCAGTTGGATGGCCGTTCCCATGCTGGAGAAGCCAGTGCCGATGATGAGTACGCGCGTCTGAGTCGTCGTTGAATCAGTCATTGTCGCAATTCCATTCAATGCTGGGAAAGATCAAGTGTGCGGAGGTAGTTGGTCGAGGAGGCTTCGCGTGAAGTTCGCGAAACGTTGCGCGGTGAATTCCTCGGGCTGGTTGAGCACCATGCGTGCGCCCTGCTCGCCGACGGCAAGTAACGAGATCGCCATCAGGTCTAGATCGATGTCTGCTAGTCCGGGGCGCTGGTCGCGACCCCACTCGAGCAGCGCACGCAATTGTGCGAGCGCGAATTGCCGTCCGGCCTCGAAGTTGTCGCGGACTTGCTGTGGAGCGTCATTGGGCGGAATCAGCAGTGGCCGCCAGGAGTCCGGGTTCGCCTCGACCGCCTGCAGCAAGTTCGTCGCTGCCGCGACCAGGATGTCGTCGAACTTGGCTCCTGCGTCGAACGTTGGCATAGCGACGGTGAGCGTGGCCAACGCACGGTCTCTTTCTCGTTCAAGCAACGCGAGGAGAAGCGGTTCGACACCGGGATAGGCCGCGTAGACACGCGGTTTCGCGAGCTCGACCTCACGGGAGACCGCTTCCATCGTGACCGCCGCGTAGCCGCCCCGGTTGAGTAACCGCAGCGCGCCGTCGAGCACCTGTTCGCGCCGTACTTCGAGCAGCATCCTGGGCTGGCGGGTCCTTTTGGCGGCTGGTTTCATCGCTCTGACGCTACTCATGATCAGTAGAAATTCCGGGAACCCGGTCGCGGCACCGGGACCTGGATGGGTCCGTTGGCCAGCCAGGCGCCTGCCGGCCAGACCAGCGGTGCAACCCGGGATGCGATTGCTCGCTTCGCCTTGTTGACGATGTCGGTGCCGCGCATCTGACGCAGGGCTTTCGATGAGATGTCGCGATTGTGTATGCCCCACTTCTTGCCTTCGTCGGCGCAGCGTTCGATGATCGTGCGGCGCTTGACGGGATCGTCGGTCGTGGATGCCTCGGCGATCGCGGTCGCTGCATCCGTTGCGTCGAAGACGCCGGAGTTCAGCCCCCTTCCACCCCATGGAGCGAACAGGTGTGCCGCTTCCCCGGCCAGGAGAACCCGCCGGTGTTCGTCGGTGTAGGAGTCGGCGACGACCTGATGGAACCGGTACGTCGATACCCATTGCACGTGGTCGCCGTACCAGGGGCCTACTACCTTGGAGACCCATTCGCGCACGCCCTCCGGGCTGGAGAGGTAGTCCACGTCATCGGTTGGTAGGCACTGCAAGTCGACGCGCATGCCTGTCGCGAACGGCATGTGCATCACGTTGCGGCCGCCCACAGCTGGGCTGTTGTAGGCGAACACGCCGGTCATCGGTGTCGAGCCGTCGGGGTGTTGGTCGACGTCGACGATGATGAACGGTGTCTCGTCGGTGACGCCGTCCATCGTGACGCCAATCGCCTTGCGTACTACGGAGCGTGCACCGTCGGCACCGATCACATACGACGCGGCGATCTGTTCCCCGGAGGTCAAGGTGATCAGCGCGCCGTTCGGGCTGCTCTTCAGCTCGGAAACCGGTGAATTCCAACGAAACTGCACACCTGCGGCGACGCATTCGGCGAAGACGATCTTCTCGGTTGTGCGCTGCGGCAGGCTGCTCGCGAGTTGCACCGACCCGATCGAGGGAATCGTCTGGCTGAATACTCGGCGGCCGTCGTAGAACGCGTCATAGCCTGTCGGTACCACTCCTGCCTCGGCAACCTGCTTGCCGAGGCCCGGTTTCACCTCGTCAAGGCGCCGCAACGTCGGCTGCATCAGCGCGATCGCTCGACTCCCCGGCCGCACCCGATCCTGCGGTTCAGCCTCGAGCACCACGACCGAGAGCCCCTTGCGGGCCAAGGCGAGTGCGGCGACCAGACCCACGGGTCCAGCGCCGACGACGACGCACGGGTCACGATCTGCTGTTCGATTCGACATTGAAACGACCTCCAGATTGGGGGAGTGATTGAGGTAGGGGGGCAATAACCGTATAGGTACGCTAACGTAGCTACGGTAGCGTACTTATCGTCGGGCCGCAATGGTGGCGGGCGGTACACGCTCTCGACGTGGAGGGATTGCCCATGGTCAGGACAGTGCAGAAGGTTGTCGTGCGATGGTGTCGACGCGGATCAGGAGGATGCGAGGTCACGCGCGATCGGGAGTGTGGCGCCCACGATTCCTCCCTTTGAGGCCGAGCAGGCAGCCTGCCCGATCTGGCCGTCGAACGCCGCAGCCGACGCGGTGTTGACGATCACCCCGCGTTCGCCGTCGACCGACTCGTTCTGCGACATCGCGTTCGCGGCGAGCCGGATAACGTTGAAGGTGCCGCCAGGTTCACCTTGATGATCTTCTCGAAGTCGGCCAGCGGGAACGGCCCGTTCTTGCCAACGGTCTTGATGGCATTGCCGATGCCTGCGCAATTCACCACGATCCGCAACGACGACTCGGCGGTAGCCGCGGCAACAGCTTCGGTGACCGCCGCCTCGTCGGTGACGTCGGCGGGTGCGAACTATGCATCGTCGCCGAAAGCATCGAGCGCATCGGTCTTCGCGCCAGGTAAGTCGACGGCGACCACCCGCGCGCCGGACTTGGCGAGCGCGGTCACAGTGGCCAGTCCGAGGCTCGACGCTCCGCCGGTGACGAGTGCTGTGGTCCCTGAGATCTGCCTATGGTGCTCGTATCGGAAAATGTTGTCGAACAGTGCTTTTCAGAGCGTGCGCGCGATCAGCCGGCCGGCAGCGAGCCCTACACAACGCTAGGGCCGTTCAGCTCCCGGGCGTGGGATATCGATCCCGACGGGACCGTTCACGAAGTCACCGGCCACGATCACGCCCCGATTCCGCGTCGGGGCCGGCATCCCGGCGAGCGGTGTCGTCGCTTCATGGCATGTCGACGAGGGTTGGGGAGTCATCGATTCGGCGGACACACCGGGTGGTTGTTGGACGTATTACAGCGCCCCGCATCCCGATGAAGTACTCGATGCCCAGCCGGGTGACAGTTTCGCCATTGGCGGGGCGTTCATGCTTTCGACGTCGGCGAGCAGGTCGACTTCGAATGGGAAGCGGTCATCGATCAGGACGGCTACAAATTCCGTGCGGTGAAGGTTCGCTCGCGGCGCGACATCGAACCGTGGCGGGTCCGACGACTCGATACGTAGCGATCGACGTTGTCGAACGGTCGGTTCGGTAGTGATCACTTCGAAGGCGGCTCACCGTCCGTCCGCGATCTCGCCCATTCAATTATGTTGCAGCAGAATCTATTCGGCGAGTCACTCGGGGGAGTTGGCGGTTCCCCGCACAAACGAGTTCTCCGGCGGCGAGGGTACCGCGGTGTGCAGAGCTCGGGCCACCGCACGCATGGCGGGGGTGTAGGCGCGGCGGGTGAGGGTCGCGATATAGATCGACCGCGTCGGAACGTCGTCGGCCTTGTTGAATGCGACCGCCCGTACATCGGGGCGATGTTGAGCGGTGGCAAGCCGCGGCACCATGGCTATGCCGACGCCGGCAGCAACCATGGCCTGGATCTCTTGATAGTCGTGGCCTTCGTAAACCACGTCGGGTTCGAAACCTGCGGCGCGACAACTTCGATACAGCACTTCGGCCGCAGGGTGATCGGCGCTGCGGATGATCCACCGTTGCGATCGCAACGCGCTGAGCCATGCGCCGCCGGTTCCGATTTCCCGGTCGGCGGGGATGAGGAGCATGGTCGGGTCCTGCATCAGCGGTTCCAGAGTGAGTGAGCGCTCGGTCTCCTCGGTCCAGGCATAGCTCCACAGTAGGGCGATCTCGATTTCGCTCGAGTGAAGCATTTCCAACAGTTGTGGCCGCGTCGCCGACCGGACACGAACGTCGATGTCGGGCCACCGCAGGTGGTATTCCTTCAGCGCGTCGGACAGGATCGAGGCGCTGGCGGTGGGGAAGGAGCCCAACCGGACCGTTCCCTGGTGCAGGCCGCTGAGCGCATCGAGATCGCCACGGGCAGCACGCATTTCGCGACGGAACAGCCGTGCTCGTGCGACCAGTACCTGTCCGGCTTCGGTGAGTTCCACGCCACGAGGCAAGCGGACGAGTACGGGCTGCTTGATCGATTGCTCGAGTTTGCTTATCCGCTGGGACGCCGCGGACGCAGTCATGCTGGCCCGGTCGGCACCGGCGGTCAGTGATCCAGCTTCCGCGATATCGAGCAGCACGAACAGTGTGACGACGTCGAACGTGGGGTTTGTCATTCGTGGTTACCCTCGATCCTGAGTTAAGTACGCCTAAAGAACAAGCTAGCAAATCGTGATTGTTCTGAAGTGATGCGGGCCATAGTGTGATCGGCATAACGTTGATCGGACGACGTGGGCGTGAAGTACAGCGGCCCTCCCGGCCGACGTGAACCCGGAGATGACGTCCAGGAGCTGAGCGACATCTCGCATCACTTCGAAAGGCAAGGACTGCCGCTATGAGCTCGGTAGAGATACTTCCCCTGATCGCCCTGGTGGCCATGTTCGTCATCGCCAGCATCGTGCCTATCAACATCGGCATCCTCGGGTTCATCGGGGCGTTCGCGGTCGGTGCGTTGGCGCTGGGTTACGACGACAAGGAGATTCTGGCGTCGTTCCCCAGCTCGATCGTCTTGACGATCATCGGAGTCACCTACTTCTTCGGCATGGCCAAGAAGAACGGGACGATCGATCTGCTGGTGAATGCGTGTATTCGCGCAGTTCACGGCCGGGTGACCGTCGTGCCGTGGGTGTTCTTCTTTTCCGCGTCGGTCCTCACCGCGCTGGGCACGTTCAGCCCGGCCGCGGTCGCGCTCATCTCGCCGGCGGCGATGTCGTTCGCGGCGAAAGCGCGGATGAGTCCACTGGTGATTGGCATCATGACCATCAACGGCGCCCACGCCGGCGCATTTTCACCGATTTCGGTGTCCGGGGTGCTGGTGCACGACCTCGTGGAGAAGAACGGGCTCTCGATCAACCCGTGGACGCTGTTCATCGCCAGCTACGGCATCAATTTGCTGCTGTCGATCCTGACCGTCCTCGGCTACTCGGTGCTGGCTCGCATGCGCAACCTCGAGTACACGGCGACCGGATCGGCGATGGCTGCGGCCACAGACGGTCATCCCTTCGGTGGGCCGGAGTCCGGGCCAGCGTCGAGCAGCTATCGCGGCAATACGGGCGGCTCGTCGACGACGCTGCTCACCCGCACGCGCACCGAGATTGCCGAGACCAAGTCTCCGGCACTGACTGTGACCGCGGTGCAGAAACTCACTTTGGTGCTGATAGGGGCTTTGCTGGTCCTGGTGCTGGTCTTCCACCTGCCCATCAGCTTCATCGCGATTGCCGCCGGCGCACTCCTGGCCTTCACCGACCTCAAGGGGCAGAACGACGCCATCGCCGGCATCAGTTGGTCCACCGTTCTGCTTGTCGCCGGAATGGTCACCTATATCTCGGTTCTCGAAGAGATCGGCACAATCGATCACGTCGCCCACCTGGCGATCACCATCGGCGCGCCGCTCGTCGTGGCGCTGGTTCTCTGCTACGTCATCGGTGCCACTTCGGCCTTCGCGTCGTCCACCGCACTGCTCGCTGCGATCATTCCGCTCGCCATGCCGCTGCTCGACACTGGTGCATTGCCTGTGGTCGGGGTCGTCGCAGCCCTGGCCATCTCGGCCACCGTGGTCGACGTCTCACCGTTCTCGACCAACGGTGCACTCGTTCTCGCCAACGCCCAAGGCATCGACCGCCGCGCCTTCTACCGGCAACTGATCATCAACGCCGGCATCGTCGTGGCCCTCGCACCGGCGCTCTGCTGGACCGTGATGGTCCTGGTGCCCGCACTCGCGAGCTGAGCCGTCGGCGAGCGTTAAGCACAGCAACGGTTACTTGCAGCAATTCGTAATTGTCCTACAGCCGCAAGCGCGGCACCCTTAAAGCGACGAACTAACCGCCTCCCGGACGATCCCGGTCAGGCAAGAGAGGTGCGCACACATGTTCACCATCCGAGGAACCTGGATGCGCGGCGGAACCAGCAAATGCTGGCTCTTCAACGCCGTCGACATCGATCCGCTGATCGGCACAATCGGCAGTCTGGACACGATCCTCGCCGCAGCCTTCGGCTCCGGTGATCCGAGACAGCTCGACGGCATCGGTGGCGGCAGCTCGACGACCTCGAAAGCCGCGATCGTTCGACGCTCTGCCCATCACGACATCGACATCGACTACCTGTTCGCGCAGGTCGCAATCGCCGATCGCTCGGTCGAATGGGGCAGCAACTGCGGCAACTGCGCCACCGCCATCGGCCTCTACGCCATCCAGGCCGGACTAGTCCCGGTGCACTCGCACTCGACACGGGTGCGGATGCGCAATGAAAATACCGGCGCGGTCCTCACCGCAGAGATCGCAACCCCGGGCGGCCGGGTCCCCTTCGACGGTGATGCCATGGTGCCCGGAGCAGCCGCGCCCGGCGTCCCAGTGGATCTGACCTTCAACGCCCCCGTAAGCCGAGACCGGGCATTATTGCCCACCGGCAACCCGATCGACCACCTCGTCCACGGGTCGTCCCGCTACCCGGCGACGCTCATCTCAGCAGGTGCCCCTGCCGTGTTGATCGATGCTCGCGACACCGATCTCGGTGTCGCGGCGACCGAGTCTCTGGAGCGAATCTCCACGGTGATGCCCGCTCTCGTATCGCTTCGCCGCGTCGCAGCGCTCCGCATGGGTCTCTGCGGCCCCGGCGACCCGGTCTCGCACGCGATACCCAAGATCGGAATCGTTTGCAGCGCAGAAGATTACGTGACCACAACAGGTACCTCGGTTGCCGCAGCTGACTACGACATCGCAGTCCGCATGATCTCGATGATGGCCCCCCACCCCGCCATCGGCCTGACCGCCGCCGTTGCGGTAGCAGCCGCTGCAACGGTCGCCGGCTCTGTTGTCTTCGACGCGGCCTCGGGTCGGACGGTGAAGAACACGCTCCGGATCGGTACCGCGGCCGGCGTGGTCCCCGTCGGCATCACCTTGACGGCGGACGGGCAGATCGGCGGAATCACCTTGCACCGCGCTGCCCGCCGCATCGCGTCCGCCGAACTCTTCATCGCCCCGCCTGTTCGGGAGCTGCTCGCCTCGGCGTAAGCCGCGCATGGGCTGACGATTGACGCGGTTGCCTCGTGACAAGTGGTCGGGCCTTGCCAGAACGACTCAGCTGAAGGCTGACGTGGCGAAGTTCTGTCGGGTGTGCCGGGAATTCGGTCCATCGCAGTGCCCGTGCGAACGGCCGAGGCATGGTTCGTGCCGCAATGAACGTCACAGTGCACGCCGCCGAGACGTCGGCCAATAGGGCAAACCGCGGATACCAACTATTGGTATCATTGTCGGCATGGGTAAGAACACCTCGTTCAGTCTCGACGAGCACTTCAGTGCCTTCATCGACGCAGAAGTGGCCTCGGGACGCTACCGCTCGGCCAGTGACGTGGTCCGCTCGGCGCTGCGCCTACTCGAAGACCGCGAAACCCAGATCGGTGCGCTGCGCAGCGCGCTCATCGACGGGGAACGCAGCGGCCCGTCGACCCCATTCGATATCGATGCCTTCCTCTCCCGTAAGCGGGAGAGGGACCGTTAGAGTGCCGAGGTTTCTCCTTTCACCCGCCGCGCAGGCCGACCTCGAAGACATCTGGGACCACACCGCGCAACGTTGGAACGCCGAGCAAGCCGAGCACTTCGTTCGTGAGTTGCAGCGCGCGATCGAACGAGTCGCCGACAACCCAGCAGTCGGACGGCGCTGTGATGAGGTCCGGGCCGGATACTTGAAGCTCGCGGCCGGATCTCATGTGCTGTTCTATCGAGTTACCGACGAGGGTGTCATCGATATTGTGCGAGTCCTGCACCAACGCATGGACATAGACCGCCACCTCTGAGCGGTCGGGATACGCCGGACGAGCCGAGGAACAAGCCACTGTGCACGATCGACGAGAACCTTCGATCTCACTCAGCGGTGAAGCTCGCGAGCGAACACGCCCCATTGATGTACCGCGTCAGTGGCCGATTCGGTCCAGTCCGGTTGAACCGTATCGAGTTTGATGCCGCTTCCTTCATGTACAGGATGCCGATCATGCCCAAAGCATTACCCCACCGAGGGGCAACTGGGGTGAGTCCCCGGACCACTCCGCCAACGTCGGTGAAGCGTTGTTCGCGATTCCGCAAAGCGTTGTGCAGCGAAGCATTTCGATTAAGGAGGTAGGTGTGACCTCAACATTATCGAAAAGCATTGCGGTGGCTGCAGCAGCATCGGAGACTGTCCCATCCTTGCCCGTGACTGTCCATACCTAGTCGTTGGCCCCGCACGTCACGGTGGCCGCGTGCCCGGCGACTCGTGTCGTTCCCGGACGCGCGGCGTCACCACCTGCGGTGGCGGCTCACGCGGGTGCGGTGCTGTGACCGTCGTGTCAGCGCGGGGAGAACCCGGCGCTTCCGCCGGGCCTGGGTGGGTAGGGCAGAGTCTGCCGCCGATGACTGTTCGGCCGGCGCTTTTCGGTGGCGACGCCTGGCGCGACCTGTGTCGCGCGCGATGCGAGGTGTATGTAGGGCAACAGGCACGGCGCGTCCTTTGAGCGGCACCGCGGGTCGTGCGTTGCGGTTGCGGACCGCGGTCCACCAGTTGGGGACGTTGATTGTTTCGCGGGCTCCGGTCTGAATATGTTCTGCCGAAACGCAATTGGCGCGTCTTTCTTCGCCTCCTTTTGACCGCCAGCATGATCTTGGTCGTGGCAAAGATGCCACAGGTCATAGCCCCTTGGCGGCGATCTTGAAACCGTGAACCTTTCCTTCACGTTGGTGGACAACATGTTTGACCGCCCCGTAGCGTCATATCAATGCAGGCGATCTTGACTCGCACACCCACCCACGCCGACGGCGGCGCAATTCGCTCCGGACGACTACTTCAGTAGTGGCGAGCGCCCTCGGGATGTGGGCCTGAGGTCCGTGTATGCGGAGCAGTTAGTGGGAGGGTTACTCCGCGACGAGGTCGTGCTCTCGGACGTCCACCAAATGATCAATGCGCCGGTACCGAGGTAGATGACTTGTAAGAAATGGAACGCGCGAATCGAGGCAATTTCCCCGACGATCCACATGATCATTATTGTTCCCGATGAGATGCAAGCTAATTGCGCTCCGGCGGTTCGCTTGAGCATGGCTACCGCAGCGACGAGCGCGCTTCCTCCGACGAGTGACATGAGTATTACGCCAGGAAAGTAGAGACTGGTGAAGTCGGTGTGTCGGACCCATGATGGCTGCTCGGGAATCACTCCAACCATCAGGGCAATACCACCGCCGATTGCTGACACCGCATTGAACAGCAAAAGTCCGAAAACCGCTTTGTGTCTTATCGATCGCATGTTGGTTCTCCCTCGAGGGCGGCTCCCATGGCAGCTTGTCGACAACGATAAGTGTCGGCAATTGCGGACGGCAGAGTCCGAGGTCACGCAGGAGAAGGGGCGTCTGGCACACTGAACCGTACCGAGTTTGATGCCGTTCCTTTCTTGTGAAGGATCCGGATCATGCCCAAAAAATTCCCCCGCCGAGGGGCCATTTTGGTCGAGGTCCCCGACCGCTCCGCCCAACGTCCCTGGAGCAGTGTTTTCGATCTGCAAAGCGTTGTGCAGCAGGTTATTTCGATTGGGAAGTAGATCTGATCTCAACCAAAGCCATAATCGTTGGGTAACAACCTAATTCGGCAGGTCTGTGGTTGCGGTCTTCTGCGTGTTGAAGTTCGCATGGAGGGCGTTTGGCTGCGTCGGCAGAAGTCCGGCGGGCGCAACATGGCAAAGGTGTCGCCGCACTCGAGGCGAGCGAGGGGAGCGTGTCAGGTCCCAGTGGGCCAGGTTGGCGTCCGTCCACATAGTGAGATCGGACTGCAACACGTGTCTCTCGTCTACGAACGCCCGTCTCGACAATCCGGTCGCCTACGAGGTCGTCGTTGCCTGCGTAACCTCAGAATTCGCCCGACCAATCGGACGGTCAAGGCATGGTGGGCAAAGCGTTCGGGGTGTTTGAACTCATGATCCATTGGTCGCGTTGGTCTCGTGGATTATGACATCCGAGCCGTGGGTCGAAGGTTGCTCGGTCAGGCCGAAGCTGTGAAATAAGACAACTCGCTGAAGCTGCTCTCCGGCTACATGTTTCGCGGCCGAGTGCGTTGCTGATTCCCCGGGCGGTCACTCCAGCAGCTGGTTGCGCATCGCGTGCGCCACAGCCGCGCCACGATCCGACACTCCTAGCTTCTCGTAGAGCCGCCTGATGTGCGTCTTGATCGTCGTAGGAGCCAGAAACAGTTCTGCAGCCATCTCGGGCACCGACTTCCCATCGGCGATGAGTCGCAGGATTTCACGCTCGCGCCCGCTGAGCAGGGGCGCCTGGTTGTCGGCTTGGCGATGCACCTGGGTGGCGAAGCCCGTGACGAGTTCGGGTGGCAGCACACTGTCGCCACGCGCGCACGCCACGACTGCAGCGACGATGTCGTCGCGGTCTGCGTTCTTCGACAGATAGCCCGCTGCGCCCTCCCGGATAGCGCGGTAGACCACGGGGCCTTCGGTGCTGGCAGATAACAACAGCACTCGTGTAGGCAGGCCGTCTCGGATCACCGCGTGGGTGACCGCGATCCCGTCGATTCCCGGCATATGGTAATCCAGCAGGGCGACATCGGGCCGATGGACGCGAATGGCTTCGAGAGCAGCTGTGCCGTCGCAGACGGCTTCGACCACCTCGGTGCGTCCGCTGTTCGTCAGCGCACGCACCACGCCGTCGCGATAGATGGGGTGGTCGTCACCGACCACCACACGCACTCTGCGATCGGACTCGATCACGACGCCTCCTGCTGGTATCTCGCCGGGAGGCGGACGTACACGGAGGTTCCGCGCTCCACGGATTCGAAATCGATTCTGCCGCCGAGTGTTTCGATGCGCGCGCGGTGCGACGCCAGTCCGATGTGGCCCTCGGCCAGACGTTGGGAGATCACCGCGGGGTCCATGCCAACACCGTCATCTCGCACAATCAGGGTCAGCTCGGTGCCCTCGTCGCGAAGTTCCAACCGCACCTTCTGAGCGTGAGCGTGACGCGCGACGTTGTTGAGCAGCTCTCGCGCGACGCCATACAACGCCGCGTCGCCGGCATGGGCGAACGGATAGTCGATGGCGAGCTCGACCGGCACTGCGGTGCGCTCCGAGAATGCCTGTGCCAGCGTCTGTACCGCTGCGGCCACACCGGCTTCGTGGAGGACCGCCGGGTGGAGTTCGCGCGTGACCTGTCGCAGCTCCTCGGATACCGACTCGACCAGTTCGCTGGCCCGCTGGATCCCTCGATCGTCGTCCTTCCCGCGGAGGACATCTCTGAGGTCCTGCTTGGCAGCGAGCAGCGTCTGCAATGCGCCGTCGTGCAGCGCCTCGGCAATCCGCCTGCGTTCGCGCTCTTCGGCTGTCATCACATCGGCGAGGAGAAGCGATCGACCCGCGGTCAGTTCCGCGACGCTCACAAGCCGGCGCTCCTGTACCCGTGACACCGTGTACGAGCACAGGCAGAGCACGCTCAGCATCACGAGAATCGTCACTATTTCGAGGGCGGACAGCTGTCCGAGGAACACCGGATCCGCCACCACTGCGACTCCGCCGGCAACAATTGACGCAAGCGACAGAAATGCTGCGCGTCGACCTGTCTGAGTGGCAATGAAAAAGGGCAGAAACGCCAGCACTCCCAGCACCAGATACCTTCCGGTGGAAAGGAATTGAAGGCCGCACACCGCCGCAATATCAATGGGCACCATCGGCTCGACGGCGCGTAGGCGCCGAGCCCGCTCAGGGCGTCGCAGCCACACCCATGCGGCGATGAGCGATAGCGCACCGTACACCCCAACGAGAGCGAGTTGAGCGGGCCACTCGTCGGTCGGCGTTGCGCTGAGAACAACAAGCACCATTAGCCCGACCATTGCCAATCGCAGGATGCTGCGCTGGCGCTGTGTCTGCCGGTCGAATTCGAGGAAGATCGACCACACCGCGTCGTTGCTGCCGGCTCCTGCAACAAATGGAGGAGCCGCCCAGCTCGCCCATTTCGAACCTCGCTGTGCCTCATCGGCAGGTCGGGCGGTGTCGCCGTCCGACAATCGCCCAAGCCGGGTCACTGCACTATCCACGTGTGCACAACCGGAAGTCTATCCGGGTCGTTGGTGCTCCTCGTGTATTCAGGCTGCGGATGCCGCTGGCGAACGGTCGACCTCTTCACGCACGGACGCGAGCGCCTTACGGACCTGGGCGATATCACCCTGGCCGCGACGCAGTGTCCCGGTTATCACCGCTGGGGCACCGGCATTCTCGGCTGCTGCCGACATTGCGGCGGTGAGCACAGGATGCGCGCTGGACTCGACGAACACCCGGCGGCCGGCGGCGATGAGCTGTTGTATCACCGGCTCGAAGAGGACGGGCCGACGAGCGTTTTCGTACCAGTAGTCCGCTGTCAGCTCGCGTCCGTCGATCGCCGCGCCAGTCACCGTCGAGTACAGGGGGATCTGGCTGGGCCGTGGGTTGATGCCTGCGAGCATCTCGGTCAGTTGGGAATGCAGCGGCTCGATGAAAGAACAGTGCGACGGGATGGATGCGGGGACGACCTTGGCGGGGATGCCGCGACCGGACAGGCGCGCCACCAGGTCGTCGAGGGCGCCGAGCTCGCCCGCGACGGTCACCGTGCGAGGGCCGATGACGCCGGCGATCTCCAGCGCGCCCGTGTAAGGGGCGAGCAGCGGCTCGACCTCGGCGGCTGACAGCGCGATGGAGGCGATCCCGCCCTTCCCGACGAGTTGCTCGGCGAACAGTTGTGACCGGCGCACAATGATGCGTGCCGCGTCGTCGAGGGATAGGGCGCCGGCCACGCACGCTGCGGCAACCTCGCCCTGTGACTGTCCAGCGATGGCGGCCACGGCGAGACCGTTGGCCTGCCACAGCGCGGCCAGCGCGACGTGCACCGCGAAGATGACCGGTTGCACGATCTCGACACGGTCAAGGGACGGTGCGCCGGGACGCTGACGCATCACGTCCTCGACCGACCAGTCGACGAATGCGCCTAGAGCGGAGTCACATTCACGTAGCCGGCCGGCGAAGACAGGGCTGGAGTCCAACAGCTCGGCAGCCATGCCCGCCCATTGTGAACCCTGTCCGGGGAACACGAGAACCGCTGGCTCCGTCAAACGCGAATGCTCGGTGGCCCAGCCCTGTGGAATCTGATCGATGGAAAGAAACGGTGGGGTGTGGAGTGCAGTAGTCATGTGAATGAGACTGCGGCGCAGAGCACTACGGCGGAATCGTCAAATCGCAGTAGGTGCGAGATGAATCCAGTGTCGTCCGAATTGATGACACCCGGTTCATCGTGCGGTTCACGCGAACGGTCGGTACCGAGTCGTGTCTGGCGACCGCAGGCTGTTGATATGACAAACACCAGCACCACTACCAGCAGCAAAGCAATGACATCGACCACCCCCGCGGCGAGTTCCGACCACCCCGCCGCCGGTGCTCAGCTTTCAAACACCACCGCCCGCATGATCGTGGAGGGGATCGGAATCTTCTTCCTGGTCTTCACGATCGGAGCCAGTGTCCGCGGCGGCAGCAGCCTGGCGCCGTTGGCGATCGGCGGTGTCCTGATGGCCATGATCTACGCAGGCGGACACGTCTCCGGCGCGCACTACAACCCCGCGGTGACTCTTGCGGTACTGATTCGCCGCCGGATCGAATTGCCGGACGCCGTCCGCTACTGGACCGCGCAATTTGTCGGCGGCCTGGCCGCGGCTGTCGCGGTCCGCGCGTTCGTGCCTGCGGCGCAGGGCGCCGCGCCGCTGTCGTTCACCGGGCAGACGGTCGCTGCCGCCTTCCTAGTGGAGCTGTTGTTCACCTTCGCCCTCTGCTACGTGGTTCTCAACGTCGCCACCAGTAAGAGCCACCCGGACAACAACTTTTACGGCCTCGCGATCGGCTTCACCGTCCTGGCTGGAGCGGTGTCGGTCGGCGGAATCTCGGGAGGGGTCTTCAACCCGGCCGTCGCGCTCGCTGGCGTTGCAATGGGCACGTTCGCAGGCGCGACGCTGTGGGTGCACATCACAGCTCAGATCACCGCGGCGATCGCTGCGGGGATTGCGTTTCGGCTACTGAATCCGAACGACAAATAACTATCCATCCGCGGCCCCTTCCCACGCCAGCAAGCGGCGATGGGAGGGGGCCGCCTTCACGTGTCGCCGCACCGCCATCCCGCACAGGCGCGCCTGAAATCGCCTGCGCCGCCGGTGCCGAGTACGCGCCCTCCTGCCTATCCATGCTTACTCCCAAAAGCAATTGAGCAGGGTGTCAGTACGTGTAGACGAGCTCAATCGCTTTGTCACGTCCCGATCCGAGTCCGACTCGGGGCACAACGTTGGGCTGAGACGGCCACCATCGCCCGCAAACCGTTGTATCACAACGCTTTTGAGTGGCGAGCGGCCACTAAACGACCTCGACGTTGGCCATCATGCCCATGTCGGCGTGGTTGAGGATGTGGCAGTGGTAGACGAACTTGCCGGTGAAATCGCGGAACGGGATCCGGATCACCACCTCGCTGTTGGCTGGCAGGTTTACGGTGTCCTGGAAGCTGACCGCATCATAGGGCGCTCCGTTGACGGACATCACCTGGAAGTCGTTGGTGTGGATGTGGAATGGGTGCTGCTGCTTGTCCTCGTTGCGGATCGTCCAGTCTTCGACTGCGCCGAGTTTGACCTGCTGGTCGATGCGGTTGTGATCGTACATCTGCCCGTCGATCATGAAGTGCCCCGTGGCCTGGTCCTTCGCGAACCGCACGGTGCGGGTGTTGTCCACCGTGGTGTTCGCGAGGGTGTAGGAGTCTACGAGTTTCGCCGGAATCGCGGCTGGCGCCAGCGACGATTCCCGCACCTCGACCGTGGCGAGCTGGGCCTGCGGGTACATGTCGCCCTGCTGATCGTAGGGCAGGGTCTTGAGCTGATAGGTACCTGCCTTTGCGCCCTGTACCAACACGTCCAGACGCTGGCCGGGCGGCAGCACTAGTGAGTCCCTGGCGTCGATCCGCCACACGGGGTTGCCGTCGACGGTCAGCACGTGGAACTGGTGTCCGTCGAGCTGAAGCTCGTAGTAGATATCCGCGCCGATGTTGGCCAATCGCCACAACTGGGTCTCTCCGGCGTCGAGGGTCATGGTCGGGTTCACCGCGCCGTTCACCGTCCGCGTCGTCGGCGCGTTGCTGTCGATATTCTGGGTCAGAATCGCGCCGTTGACCGCCTGATAGTCCTTGAGCGCCACGGTCTGTTCCTTGATGCCGTGCAGTTCCGGCGGCAGCAGGTCGGTGAGTCCGTCGACGATCAGCAACGCGGCGAGCCCGCCGAACACCTGCGCCTCGGTGTACGGGTGCGCGTGGGTGTGGTACCAGAAGGTGCCCATCGGGTGGTTGTGCGGGATGTCGACGACGTAGTTCTGGGTGCTCCCCGGCTGGATCGTGATGAAGACGTTGTCCGAGATGCCGGACGGCGACACGTGCAGACCATGGAAGTGGACGTTGGTGATCTCCGGAAGGCTGTTGGTGACCGCGAGTTCCAGACGCTCGCCGCGCCGCAGCCGCAGAGTCGGTCCGACGAACGCGCCGTTGTAGACGGTGCCGACCACGGTCTGATCTCCGATTGTGAGCCGCTCGCGAGTGACCTCGACGGCCGCCTTGAGGACGCCGTCCTGGCTGATCATTTGCTCCGGCTCGGGGTATGGCGGTGGGGGCGTCGCCCCAGTGGGCTCGTTGCGGCTGCTGCACCCGCCCGTGACCGCGGCAGCACCGAGGCCGATCAGAGCGAGAAACTGCCTGCGGTCGATGGGCACGAAGACCGTGTTCCTGGCTGTGGCCACGGCGGAAGATCCTTCCTTGCATTACGACGTGATGTCCAATTTGACTGTCTTCGACAATTGTTCACAGTACGGCGCTTTGCTATCGCTGCGCAGGCTATCGACACGATGGAGCGGCCCTCCTGCCACTGATGGTGGTGAAGGGAGGGCCGCTGAGGTGGATGGTTACTTGTCGTTGGGGTTCAGCGCCCGGAAGGCCGCTCCTGCCGCGATGCCGGCGATCGCCTGTGCCGCCACGAAGAGACACAAGGCCGGCCAGGCGAGCAGGCCCATCGCGATCCCGCCGATCACGACGGCGGGGTTGAATGCCGCCCCCGAAATCCCGCCGACCGCCACGGCTCCGGCCAGAACGGTGAACCCGATGGCGATCCCAAAATACGAAATTGTCGGGGTGGTCGTTGTTCGTCGTGACGTTGAGGACCACGTAGCACAGCACGAAGGTGAACAGCAGTTCCACCGCGAACGCGCTGATCAGGGCGTGCCCAGACAATGCTGGGAGTTGCACGGTGCCGGCTGGGATGATGTAGCGGACCGCGACGGCTCCCATTTCGCGCCGGTGATCTGCGCGATCACGTACCAGACGGCGTGGTGCGGGTCTAACCGGAACGGCGGTCTGCCGCGCGGGATTGTTGTGATTTCACCGCGATAGAGGACGATGATTTGAATCCTCACCGGGTGGCCGGAATTCACACAGAGCTGCTGTTCGAAGGCATGTGGGATGCCGCTGACGTGCTGACGACTCGCCAGATCGAGGTCTGGATCGATCTTCGTGGGCGGTTCACGACGTGCGATGCCCCTGTACTCGTCCCTTTCCGGCACGGCGTGGGACCGTCACTGTTGTCTTCGCCGTACATCATCTGGCCGGTAAGCCCATACCGAGTCGTAGCGCTCAGCAACGAACTGGTTGGACAGAAGGCGGTCATTCGCCGAGCAAACGGGCCGATGATCGAAACCGTTCGGAGCGCCGTCGTACAGGGACGCGAGCGGTTGATTTTCGCTTCCGAACAGCAGCACAGCACCGTGCCGCACGGCAAGACGATCCTCCGTCGAGCCCAGTCACGGTTGCGTTGCTCGGACAGATCACCTACTGGAAAGTGGGTTGCACCACCGGGCTGCTGTGTCGAATGGTCGGTGGCGGCCTTTTCGAGATGGCGGGCGCCTCGATTTCGCTGCATCGGCGTACGCGCAGAGTTGTTAGGAGCGGCCGACCCGGACCACGGTGCAACTGGAGACCGTACGGCTTGTATGCCTTGGGCGGACCAACTTTGGGGAGGTTAACGAGGGGACGGTATTCGCGTCCTTCACGGAACCTGGAAGTGGGGTTTGCATGTCCTGGTTGACGATCCCCGACAGACTTCGCGTGAGGTGTTGGGCTTCGTCAATCCAAGCACTCGGGCGTCCTGTCCAGGTGGTCGGTAGCTCGATTCGGGTCACTGTCGATGTACGCGACTGCTAATCCTTGCGGGTGGTGATCTTCGTCCTTACTGCGAACGGCCGTCGATCTCGCGGTCGCAACGAGGCCGCATAGCCGCATCGCGGGCGCGACAGATTTACCGCTTGCAGGGTTCAGCGACACTTCCCGTTGCCGAGTAGGCGGTCCGAGTCGCGCGGCGAAGATCGACTAGGGTCGCCGGCGGAGTCAAACAGGAAGGCGAGGTTCGGAGTACATCTGCGGGGCTCCGTCGTCGAACGAGAAACCAACGAAGCTGTCGCTGACGAATTGGCCAGCCACAAACCGCAGGACAGTTCCGTCAGGATCGGGGACATCCATCGCGACGCCGAATTGTCCCCGGTCGTGGATCTCGCTGTGTTCGATTGCACGCCTGTCGCATTGAGCCGAGAACTCACGAACCGCGGCGACAGAATCTAGCTCGAATGCGACGACATCGAATCCGTCCAAGCGAGGCGTACCTTCACAATGGTCGCGTTCGCGGAGTCCGACAACGACACCCGACTCGAGATCGGTCAGGACTACGCCACGGACGACACCGCGCTCCTCGAACTCGTGGACTAACGACAGGCCGAGCAGATCCCGATACCACTTGGCGCTACTGGCGAGGTCGGTGACGGGCAACTTTATCTGTCGAATACGGGTCACTCGCATCGTTGTTTCCTTTCCGGGGCGGGCGGTTCCTACCGCAGGGATTGTCGTCGTCATCCTCCCGGCTGCACCACCACACCGTCGTCCGTTTCGTCGGCCGCACGCTGTGACAGTTCGCCACAACGACTCGCGCAGCTTCCCCTCCACACCGATTCCTCTTGATTCCGGCCACCCCGCACGTACGAGATGTGGTGGCTTGACTCCGATCACAGGGTAGATCGGCCGACTGGTGACCTGCCCGTCGCAGACCTTGACGTGAATTGCATCGATGAACATGGCCGAATACGTTCGTTCCAACGGGAGGTTCGGTCATCTCTCCGTTTACTTTGTCGGTGATCCGGCTGATGGTGTCCTTGGAGACCGTTGCTCCGCAGACGTCGGCGAAATGAGGCGCGACCTCGCCTGTGGTCAATCCTTCTGCCGTCAAGGACAATACGATTCTCGTCGACGCCAGACAGGCGGCGCTTCCGCTTCTTGACGATCTGCGGGTCGAACGAGGACCCGGTGTCGCGCGGAATACCGGCTGAGCCTTCAGGGTCGCGACAATGTGCAGTCAATGTTTCGACTGCACGTAGCAGTATCCGCCTCCGTGGGAAGCCGATTTGTGACGTGCCCTGATTCTCATCTCCGCGCTGTGTACGAGGGCTTCGCATCGATGAGTTGCCGCGTCTTACCCGTCCTGAAATCCGTTGCCACTTAATGGCTCCCGCACGAATCCGCACGCGAGGGCCCACCGGGAGTCCGAGTCCGCGGGGCTCGGTCGAGAGCGACGAAATGTGGACCCAGCACGGTGGACACAAAGTGGCCACTAATTCGTGCGACGCGGCCGGTGTACGACCTCAGCATCGAAGATCCCGTGATCGGGACTGTCTGGAGATACTCGTGTGTCGTGGTCTGATGTCCCCGACTGAGACCCCTCGCCTCCCAACTGCTTCCAGCCCGAGCGGTATCACCCGGTTCCATATTCGTTCGTTTTCGGGATACGAGTGAGTGGATTACCCGGCAGGTGATCGTCGCGCAAAGGGGCGTCTTCTACCGTGATTGTGGGAGGCTTGGCTGGTGGCGTTTTCTGAGGACGAAGTCCAGTTTCTGCGGTCTCAGTCGTTGGGGAGATTAGCGACAGTCGGCACCGATGGGCAGCCTGACGTTGTCCCGGTGGCAGTCGAGTATGACGGTGAGTACTTCTGGGTCGGGGGACCCGACGTGACAGGGACGCGGAAGTTCAAGAATGTGGCCGCGGGCAACGAGCGGGTGGGCTTGGTTTTTGACGACCTGCCCTCGTTCGAGCCTTTCGTCGCGCGCGGTCTTCGCATCGACGGCGTCGCCGAGCAGCCCTTTGAGCGTGTGGGAATGGTCGGTCCGGGTACTTACATGCGGATCACGCCGGTTGTGTCGTGGAGTTGGAACCTTGCCGGGGAGCCTGTTGGCGACCAGTGGTATCCGGTGATCCGGACTGGTCACACCGCTTAAAACCGACGGGAGCCGAACCTTCCGAACCAGTGAAAATCATTGCCGATAGGATAAGTCAACCAGACTAATGTGTCGTGTTTCATTCACTGCAACAACAGCTTTCGTTGATCGACCTCAACCGTTGTTGTGGCTTCTCCCGCATGGTGGATATTTGTGTGCGCGGCCAGCGCTCGGATCCTGAGTTCGGTTGTGGGGTCTGAACGCGTCAAACGCCATAACCGAACGTCGCGTCGGAACGCGGTTCCTTACCCAGTGATCGTGGACGGCGCCTCATCGAGGCTGGCTTTCACTTTGAAGGCGTCGGTTAGTTCCATCAATTCCAGCTGTCGCGGTCGCCGGAGCGACGGCGACGACGGTGACGCTGCTTCGCCAATGTATTTTCGGTTTCGGTCCACGCTTTCGGCTGTTACGCCGAGCCAGGTCCAGGTCCTGGTCCAGGTATGAGGCTGGCTCCGGCGATGATTGCGAGGTGGACAGTGTCGTGATGTCCTGACTTGAACAGCTCAATGCGGACGACTTCAGTGGGTTGCGTGATCGCCATCGTCAGTCGAATCTCGAGACGCGCGTACAGCAACGAGTGCGACGGAGTCAGGCACCTGCGACGAACCGGGAATCTGTAGTTTCTTGTATTGCGGCAGAAACAGTCCGTTTGCTGGGCGTACGACGGTCGTAGATCAATGACTGCGTTTCCCGCAAGGCAACCGGTCGCAGTGCCGCCGGATCGACATCGACCAGGTTGAGGTTCGCGACCGTCACGGGGCGCACAAGCCCTTCGCTGCCGCGGAGCGCGGTCCCTCCGCATTCGACCTTGGCCGTACCTTGTTTCTCTCCGACGATTGTGCAAGGACGAATCAAGACTCGGGGTGACGGTCTTGGAAGCCCCCACCACCCGTGATCGCATCGTGGGTGGTGGGGGCGGATCGGCGGCACCGGTGGTCGGCAAGTGCCATCGAAGACTTGCGCGGTGTCTGTTCACTCGGAACTTGGCGCACCGGTCCTGCTCTCGAGGCTGTTGCGGATCTTCGGTACGAGACCGGAGCTGCGCTTGTCGAAAAGAGGTTTCCGCTTTTCGCGGCGGGAAGTGAGTACCTCGGTGAACTCGGGGGAATTGAGCTGGGCGGCCAAAACGGCCTCCTCTTCGCTCATGCGATCGAGCGTGTGAAGCGTAGTCGATCGACTGAGAGTCTTCGTATGCCGAACGGCACCAGGCGGTTTGGCTGCGATGCCGTGTCCGACTTCGATGGCGCGCTCCAGCGGTGTCGGTGTCGCCTCGTTGATGAGGCCCCACGCGGCCGCCTCGATGGCGGTCAACTTGCGCCCGGTCAATAGCAGCTCGGTAGAACGGCGGGCACCGATGAGCTGGGGAAGCAGCAGGCTCGATGCCGCTTCGGGTACGAGCCCGAGTTCGACGAACGGAACCTGAAAGCTCGCCGACGGGTCCGCGTAGACAAGATCGCAATGCAAAAGCATCGTGACTCCTACTCCGACGGCCAGGCCGTTGACCGCGGCGATGACGGGCACCGAGATGCTGGCGATGGTGCGCAGAAACTCTTGCACCGGTGCTTTTCCGTCGATGTCGATGGCGAAGTCGTTCAGATCGTTTCCGGCGGTGAACGCCTTTCCCACACCGGAGATGACCACTGCGCGCACGTCTGCGTCGCGATCGGCCGACACCAGCGCGAGACGGAGATCGGTGTACATGTCCTGGGTGATGGCGTTGTATTTGTCCGGCCGGTTCAGTCGGATGATGGCCAGAAACCCCAGTCTCTCAACGAGAATCAAGTCGGGGCGTGGGTTGGCGAGCAATTGGCTGCCTCTTCTGGTCGAAGCGCCGTCGGTGCGGCGGGATGGTCAGGGTCGCTCGAGGGGGCCGCCCAGCGGATTGTGAGCGGCCCTCCGCTCAGTTCGCAGCGATCTGATCCAGCAGTGGTAAGAAGTGCTTCTTGAACACTTCCGGGTTCTCCGACATCGAGAAGTGGCCCACGCCCTCCATGAGAGTGAATGTGGCGCCGTCGACCTCGTCGGCCAGCGCCTGGCACGCGGCGGGCGGGGCGGGCCAGTCGTATTCGGCGGACACGACATGGAGTGCAGTCTTGGCTGTGTCGATCGTCTTCGCTGTTTCGGTGAGGTCGTGCTCGGCAAAGTAGTAGTGCACGTCTCCCTTGAGGACTGGGGGCGCGCCTTGGCTGTAGATATAGGCGGTTTCGCGCTTGTATGCCTCGGGACTTTGCGGTGCACAGCCGGTGTACATCATCGCGGGCTTGGAGTCGTTGGAGATACGCGGGTGGTGGAACCAGGGAACGAATCGGTCGACCCCGAGGGTAGCCAGCGCAGCTCCGAAACCGATTGCAGCGCGGAACAATCCGGGGTGGTGCAACGCAAGATCCGGGGCCAGGTGCCCGCCGAGTGAGACTCCCGCGTAGATCGGGCGGTCCAACTCGAGCGCGTCGACCAGCGCTACGTAGAAGGCCAGGAGGAAGCCGAGCCGCAACAGATATTCCTCGGTCCACCACTCCTGAGATTCTGGAGGAAGGGAGCGGCCGTGGAATGGAAGATCGATCGCGATGAGGCGGTAATTGGACGTGAAGTCGGGATCTTCGAGGAGGTGTCGCCACTGCCGGCTGTCGCATCCCGCGGTGTGCTGGAGCACGACCGGAATACCCTGTCCTGCCTCCTCGTAATAGACGCGGTATTCGATGCCTTGGACTTCGAGGTACAGGTAGCGACCGACGATGTCTGCGAGACGTGCGCTCATGCTGTCACCCCCGCCGTCGCCACGGTCCGGAAGATGTCGCCGAGGCGGCGAAGCCCGGGGTAGTAGGCCATGATCGTCTCCATGTCGCCTTCGATACGAAAGCCGTGGTGGACCATCGCCGGGTAGAAGTCTTGGTAGAACGCCGGTGGCATCGAGGCCAGCAGGAAGGCCCAGTGTTCTTCGGTGCCGGCGAGTTGGATGTCGTAGGCGTCGAACGGGGTCACCACGGGATCGACCTTGTCGATCGCCCCGTCTCGGAGCACGATCTGGAAGGACTGCGACTCGCCGATGACGACGCGGATTTTGGTGGTGAGATAGCGGCTGTGGAGAGCGAACTCGGGGTCTCGCCGGAGCTCGTGCTCCAGCGCGTCGAGATCGAGTTGGATGGTCGTCATGATGATCCTTTTCTCTTGGTGCTGTTCAGTTCTCGCGCAGCAGGTGCTGAGCGATGATGGTGCGTTGTATCTCCGAGGTGCCCTCGAAGATCTGTGTGAGGCGGCCGTCGCGCCAGTGCCGTTCGATCGCATATTCGGTGGTGTAACCGTTTCCGCCGAGCACTTGCATCGCGGAACTCGCGACCTTCTCGGCTACCTCACTTGCAAACAGCTTTGCCATGGAACATTCCTTCTGACAGTCCAATCCGGCGTCGTAGAGGGTTGCGGCGTCGAGGTACAACGCCCTGGCGGCGGCGACTTGTGTGGCCATGTCGGCCAGGCGAAACTTGACGCCCTGGAACGACGCGATCGTTTGGCCGAACTGCACTCGTTGACGGGCGTACTCGGTGGCGTCCTCCAGCGCACCGCGCGCAGCGCCGACCGCGCGGGCCGCGGTGTGCAGCCGTGCCCAATTGACGAGGGTCGCGAACATGCCGAACCCGTTGCCGCTCTCCCCGTTTGGGCCGAGTTGCAGGTTTGTCGACGGTATTTCGAGGTCGGTGATCTGAAGTTGCCACGAGGTGATGCCGTGATAGCCGATCTTCGGGATGGGGGTACCGGTGATGCCCTTGGGGAACTCTCCGCGCTTTTTCTCCAGCAGGAACACATCGAGGCCTTCGCGTCGACCGGGGGAGGTGCGGGCCAGGATCAGGATCGCGTCGGCAGCCTTTGCCCAACCGCACCAACGTTTCTCCCCGTTGAGCACGTACGTGTCGCCCCGCCGCTCGGCTCGGCACGAGATCGCGGCTAGGTCCGATCCGGCTTCGGGTTCGCTGAACGCGCCCGCCGAGATCCATTGCCCGCGTGCTTGACGACGCAGGATGTCGTCGCGCCACTGCGGGTCCGTGACCCCAGAACCGACGCCGTTGGCGCGTGCAAGGACACTCGCCGCGCTCATCCAGCCTCGGGAGAGTTCCTCGGCGACCAGGCAGTACTCGGTCATTCCGAGACCGAGTCCACCGTGGTCGCGATCGATCATGATTCCGAAATAGCCGAGTTCGGCCATTCGATCGATGATCGACCACGGGATGTCTGCGTGCAGTGGGTCGAGTTTGTTGGCGACCGGCAGCAACTCGTTGGCTGTGAACTCGCGGGCCTGCGCCTGGAGCTGGTGTTGTGCGGTCGTGAGCACCGTCATAGGTCGCTCCTCCGGTGAATAGTGATGGGGCGTTCAGCTATTTGGCGGGTCGAACCGGGTGGTACGAGGCATGTCGATGAGTCGGCCGCGCTCGGCGGTCACGAGTGCGAGCTTCCGGCTCGCTTCATCGATCATTTCGTCGCCGAGCATCACTGCGCCGAGTCCGCCGCCCGCAGCGGAGGAGTAGTAGTCGTAGGCGTCGATGATCATCTCGGCCTTGTCGTAGATCGCCTGCGTCGGAGCGAAAACGTCGTTGGCGGTGTCGATTTGACCGGGGTGGAGGACCCATTTGCCGTCATAGCCGTAGGCGGCTGCGCGTTCGGCGGATGCTCGGTAGCCGTCCAGGTCCCGGATAAGTGCGAAGGGCCCGTCGATGGCCTGCAGTCCGTATTTGCGCGCGGTCATCGCGATCGTCATGAGCACGGTGTCGAAGGGATCGAAGCCAGAGGCGCCGGGGGCGCCGATCGTCAGCGCAGGCATCTTCATGGCGGCCATGAAATCCCCGGGTCCGAAGATAAGTGCCTCGGTACGGGAGGTTGCGGCTGCGATCGCGTCGATCTCGCTGAGCCCAGCCGGGCCCTCGATCTGCGCTTCGATGCCGATCCCGCCGACCGGCAGACCCAATTCACGTTCGATCTGTGTCAGCAACACATCCAACCAATGGATGTGGGCGACTCGTTCGACTTTCGGGAGCATGATGCAGTCGAGGTTCGCGCCAGCGCCGCGGACCACCTGGAGAACATCTTCGTGTGCCCATTCGGTATCGGCATCGTTGACGCGTACGACTCGAGTCTTCCCGGACCAGTCGCCGTGATTCAGCGCCTGAACGACCGCTGTTCGGGCGGCAGGTTTGGCTACGGGTGCGACGGCGTCTTCGAGGTCGAGGAATACTTGGTCGGACGAAAATCCCTGCGCCTTCTTCAGCATCTTGTCGCTACTTCCGGGCACAGCCATACAGGACCGGCGGGGACGTAGGGGGCGGTTTGTGATCACTGGTGAGTTCACCTTTCAGTAGCGTTCGTTGAGCTGGTCGAGTCGAAGTCGCGGCCGATCGAGGCGAAATCGGCTGCGGTGGAACGAGTCCGGACCTGGAGTTTGCGGGTTACTTCGCACACGACGTCGCCGTGTTGGTTCATGCCGAAATGGCGGAAGGAGACGATCGCATCGCCGCCGGCGATCGGTTCGACGGCCAGCACCTCCGTGGCCGCGCCGACGGTGTCGCCGTGCCGGACCGGAACTGCGAAACGGATGTCGTCGAGCCCGATTTCGCGAACTGACTGCCCGCTGGTGTCTTGAGTTGCGAGGCCGACCGTGAGGGCAAGGGTCAGGCCGCCGAAATTGATGCGCCCGCCGAAAGCGGACCCGGCCATCTCCTGTTCGCTGAAATGCCCCGAGGCAGTGTTCATCACGAGCAGTGTCAGTCCGTTGAGATCGAGATCGGTGATGGTCCGTGTCCGGGCATGTCGGAAGCGTGCCCCGACGACGAAATCCTCCGCAAACCCATCGGGAACGGCTGCGAGACCGTGGCTTTCGGCGCGTAGCCGCACGAGATTGGTGCGCCTGAACCTGATCACCGGATCGGCCGCCACCCGGCCGAGCGTCTCCCAGGTGACGATTCCGGCGTCCGTTCGAGATGCCGACTTTCGTGCGTCGACGACCGTGCTCGAGGCCGTGAGGGTCTGTCCCGGATAGACGTCACGGATGTACTCGACTGCGCTCGCGCCCAAGAACGGTCCGCCGGCCTCGCTGAGATCTTCGACGCTCAGTCCGAAGACCACGTCGAACACGAGCAGCGGGTTGACGACCTCGTCTGGGTGCCCGGCGGCCACGGCAGCGGTGCGATTGAAGTACATCGGGTTGAACGCGAGCATCTGGGTGCTGAAGGCGATGTTGTCGCTCCCGTGAATCGTTCGGCCCCAGTGATGGTCGAAGACGCGGCCGACGACGTGATCTTCGAATGCTGTGCCGCGGGGGATCAGGGGCCAATCGTGTGGCTCCAAAGTCTTCATAGGGACTCGTTTCATTGAGTGGCACAAGCGGACTGCTAAGTGGCACAAATAGTGTTACGCGCCACTCGCCGATCTGTCAATGGCAAACGTGCCGTATGACGGCATATAGTCCTTGAGTCACGCAAAGCGAAACGACGTGCAGCCCGCTGGATCGACAGAAAACGGGCATTGACAAGGCATCATTGAACGTCACATACTCAAATCAAATCGAGAACTTTACGTGCCGCTATATGGCATATAGTCCACTAGGAGCGCAAATGAAGGTCAATTTCGACCACTGGATCGACGGTCAGAGTGCACCAGCCCGCGACGGCGGTCAGTTCACGACGAAGAGCCCGGTCGACGGCGCCGAAATCGCAACCATCGCCATGGGCACCGCCGCAGATGTCGAGGACGCTGTCAGCGCAGCACAGGCTGCTGCGTCGGCCTGGCGACGACAAAAGCCGATCGCCCGAGGCCGCTTGCTCATGCGCCTAGCCGAATCCATCCTGGCCCATGCGGACGAGCTCGCACGCCTCGAGGCGGGGGAGGCAGGCAAACCCGATTCGAACGCGCGGCAGGAAATTGCCGGTGCTGCCGCATATTTCGAGTTCTACGGCGGGCTCGTCAACTCGCTCCACGGCGAGACCATCGACTTGGGGCCCGAGCACCACAGTTTTACACGACGTGAGCCGTTCGGCGTGGTTGGCGTCATTACCCCCTGGAATGTCCCGCTGAACCAAGCCGCGCGAGCAGCGGCGCCCGCGCTCGCCGCCGGCAATGTCGTAGTGATCAAGCCGTCGGAATTCACGTCGGCCACCACCTTGGTACTTGCACGACTCGCAACAGAGGTTGGATTTCCGCCCGGCGTGCTGAACGTAGTGACCGGCGACGGCCAGGGACCCGGATCCGCGCTCGTGAAGAATCCCGGAGTTCGAAAGATCGTCTTCACAGGGTCGGTACGCGCGGGACGCGAGGTCGGTCGGGTTGCGGCTGACAGGATCATTCCTTTGACACTCGAACTCGGCGGGAAATCGGCGAACATCGTCTTCGCAGACGCCGACCTGGACCGCGCTGCGGCAATGTCTCTCGTCGCCTTCACGATGAATACCGGGCAGGTCTGTTCGGCCGGAACACGGCTGCTCGTGCAACGTCCGGTTCACGACGAATTCGTCGCGAGGCTCGTCGAGGCCACTGAGAAACTCAGCGCCGCAGGGACGTTGGGTCCGGTCACCACGCGAGCGCAGTACGACAAGGTTATCGAGTACTTCGAGATTGCCCGGGACGACGGCGCACACGCCGCGGTCGGCGGTGTGGCCATTGGCGACCGAGGCGACGGATTCTTCGTCCCCCCAACGATTTACACGGACGTGGACAACTCGATGCGCATCGCGCGCGAGGAAGTCTTTGGACCTGTCGTGGTCGTAATAGCCTTCGACGACGAACAGGAGGCCGTCTCCGTCGCCAACGACAGCGATTATGGCCTGGTCTCCGGTGTGTGGACCCGCGACATCTCACGAGCGCTCCGCGTGGCGGACCAACTCGAGACCGGACAGGTCTTCGTCAACACGTGGTTCGCGGGTGGGGTCGAGACGCCTTTCGGCGGATACAAGCAGAGCGGTTACGGACGCGAGAAGGGTGTCGAAGCACTGCATCACTACACCCAGGTCAAGAGCGTGACGGTCGCGCTGTGACCACCCACTCTCGTCGCGCAGCGAGCGGCGGCCCACTCGATGGAGTACGAGTCGTCGACCTCACGCACGCACTCGCTGGGCCCTACGCCACTATGTTGCTCGCCGACATGGGTGCAGATGTGCTGAAAATCGAAACGCCCGCCGGTGACATGTCCCGTCTGACCGGACCGTTCCACGTCGACGACCAGGAGCGCGCGTTCGGCGGATACTTCCAGAGTGTCAACCGCGGCAAGCGCAGCATCGTCCTCGATCTGAAGACCGAAGCCGGCATCGCCGCATTCCGAAAGCTCGTCGCCGAAGCAGACGTACTCGTCGAAAACTTCACCGCAGGTGTCATGGAGCGCCTCGGTTTGTCCTATGAATCACTGAGCGCGGACAACCCGCGCCTCATCTATGCCGCCGTGCGCGGCTTCGGTGACGCCCGGTCGGGTGAGAGCCCGTACCTGCATTGGCCGGCTTTCGACGTGGTCGTCCAGGCGATGGCCGGTCTCATGGGCATCACCGGCACCGAGGACGGCAACCCGATCAAGGTGGGGCCGGGTATCGGGGATATCTATCCCGGCACGATGCTGGCCCTCGGTGTCACCGCAGCGCTGTACGAGACCCGCGGGTCCGGCCTCGGGCAGTTCGTCGATGTGGCGATGTACGACGCGATCCTCGCCCTGTGCGAACGGATCATCTATCAGCACTCCTACACCGGGTCGGTGCCCACGCCCGAGGGAAACCGGCACCCTCTGCTCAGTCCCTTCGACATCCTGCCTGCAGTCGACGGCTGGGTCGCGATCGCTGCGCCGAACGACGTCCGGTGGCGCACGCTCTGCGGGCTCATAGGTCGACCAGATCTGGCTGCCGATCCCGATCTGGCCACGAACCGGCTGCGAGTCGCGCGGCGTCGTGAGGTGTTCGATTGCCTCGCTGACTGGACCGGCGTGCGGACCAAGGCAGAAATCTTGGCTCAGCTGGGCGGTCGCGTCCCAGTCGGCGATGTACGCGACGCAGCCGAAATCATGGCCGATCCGCACGTGGCTGCTCGCAAGATGGTCATTCAGCTCGAGCACCCTGGTATGTCCCACACGCTCGCCGTTGCCGGTCAGCCGATGAAGTTTTCGGGCACGCCCGCAGAACCGGATCGCCGAGCGCCGTTGCTGGACGAGCACGGAGCGGATGTCCGGGAACACCTGGACCAAGGCCGCTCAGGCTTCCCCCGTCGATTCGCGGCCCTGGCAGACCGCAGCGTGTGAGTCCGCAAGCGCAAGAACACATTTCCGATACCGATTCTTCTAGTGAGCGAGGTTCGCTATGTCCCCCGACGACGAGCACGTATTAGTGGAGCACCACGACGGCTGGGCGTTGATCACACTCAACCGGCCCGACAAGCGCAACGCCATGAACAGAGCAGCGCAGCGCCGTCTGCGGGAAGTCTTCACCGAGGTGTACGACAAGAAGGTCGTTGTTCTGACCGGCGTCGGCTCGAGCTTCTGTTCTGGTGTCGACCTGACCGAAACGCACGTCGCTTCGCAGACGGACAGGTTGGCAAGCGCGAACATCGGATACTGGGCCGAGTGCAACGAAGATCTTCGGAAGCATCCGGCGCTGTTCATCGCCGCGGTGAACGGATTCGCGCTGGGCGGAGGCTCGACTCTCGTTCACAACTGTGAGCTTGCGATCGCCGCCGAATCCGCGAGCATCGGCACACCGGAGATGGGATTCGGTGCGTGGGCGGCGCTCTCCGGGCCGTCACTCATCAACCGGGTGCTGCCGAAGCACGCCGCCCAGCTCATCTTCCTGGCCAAGCGAGTAGACGCAGCCACAGCGTGGCGAATGGGCATGGTCAACGAGGTCGTTCCAGACGACCAACTCCTGGCACGAAGCATCGAAATCGCCGAGCACATCGCAAAATTCGACCCGATCGCCCTGGACTGGGGGAAGCGTGCCTTTCACAGCATGGTGAACGCGTCGTGGGAGGAGTCGATGAAGGTCAGCCGGCTCACGGGGTGGTCCATCGAGGCGAGTCGAACTCACCAACGCGGGCCCCTCGATTGACATCCGACGCTGCAACTGAAGAGAGATGAACGCCATGGTTGAACCTTGGATCGAAACGAATCCCCACGAATCGGTCGCCCTTGTGCGTCGGGAGGGTCGGATCGTAGGCAGCTGCTGCGTCGAATGCGGTCAGGCGGCATTCCCGCCGGTTCGAGTGTGCCGTAACTGCCGTGCGTCGAATTTGGAGGAGCGGACATTTGCAGATCACGGAAACCTGTACTCCTACACGGTCGTTCATGTGAGCTCGGCACGCGCGGTTCCGTACGCGGTGGGTTACGTAGACCTCGCGGACGGCCTCAGAGTCCTCGGCGATCTCGATATCTCGCCCGATGCGCTGGCTTGCGATACGCAGGTGCGTTTGCGCAACGGACCCACCGGATGGGCCTTTCACTCCAGCGAGACGAACCCGTGAGCGCGGCGTACGTCATGGGTGCCGAGATGGTCCGAATGGGTCGCCATCCACATTCGAGCTACGTCGGCCTCGCGGCTCCGGCCGTCATCGCTGCCGTGCAGTCCGCGGGCCTATCGCTCGAGGACGTGGGCTCGGTGGCTTGCGGGCATTCTTTCGGCGGCCCGCTCCTCGGTCAACGCATCATGTCGCGGCTCGGGGCCGGTCGTATACCAGTGACCAATGTCGAGAATGCGTGCTCGGGCGGAGGAACTGCCCTGCGCACCGCGATCCAGGACGTCGAATCTGGACGCGTAGACGTTGCCTTGGCAATTGGCGTCGACAGTCTCTCGCAGTTCGGCAAGGGCACGCTGCCCCTGCCGGAGAGGGATGTCGAGACCGAGATCGGGCTGGTGATGCCGGCTCTCTATGCCTTGCGGGCTCGCCGATTCATGCATGAACGCGATGCTTCCGTCTCGGACTTGGCCCTCGTCAGCGTGAAGAATCGACGGCACGGGAGCACGAACCCCTGTGCCCAGTTCCGCTCCGAAGTAACTGTGGCAGAGGTACTTGCGTCGCGTCCGATCGCCGATCCCCTGACGCTCCTTCAGTGTTGCCCAACGGGCGACGGTGCGGCCGTAGCGGTGGTCGTCTCGGAGAAGGTGCGCCGCAGACTCGGTGGGCCTGCTGTTCGAGTGCTCGCGTCGACGTTGCACTCTGGGCAGTACGAGAGCGGCCGGCGCGACATGCTCGCGCCGGAGATCACCGCCGAGTCGGCGTGTGAGGCGTACGAGATGGCGGGTCTGGGACCCGACGACCTGGATCTGGTCGAGCTGCACGACGCCTTCTCGATCGCGGAGCTGGTGTATTACGAGGTGTTGGGCTTGTGCAAAGCCGGCGACGCGGTGCAATTTCTGACGTCTGGGTCCAGCACGTACGGCGGCGATGTTGTGGTCAACCCGTCGGGCGGGCTCTTGTCGAGGGGACACCCCGTCGGTGCCACTGGATTGGCGCAGGTCGTGGAGTGCTTCGCGCAGCTCACACAACGTGCGGGCAGCCGGCAGGTAGAAGGCGCAACCATCGGCATGACCCACGTGACGGGCGGCGGTATAGCTGGGCTCGACCACGGTGCATGCTCGGTTCATATCTTGGCTGCTGATGGCGTTCGCTGATGTCCTCGGTAGTCAGCCGAGAGCGCGGCCGATGCGTGCACACGTTTCGCGTGCGAGTCCGCCCCACTCCTCGACGCGGTCAGGGTCGAATCGGGTTGCCGGCATGGAGATGCTGACCGCGGCGAGGGTCCCGACGGCACTACCGATCGCGAAGACGTCTTCGCGGTTCTCTGCGAAGTTGGCGGCATAGCCTTGTGCGCGAACTTGTTCGAGCTGGCGAAGGAAATCGGGCGCGGATGTGAGGGTCGTCGGTGTAATCCGGTCCAAGCCGCCGTTGATGTAAGCGTTGAGTCGCGCATCCTCCCACCCGGACATAATCGCCTTGCCCGATGCGGACGCGTGAAGCGGAATTGTCGTGCCGATCGCCATGAACGTGCGGACCGGTCGCGTGGAGTCGACCCGGTCGAGTACGACCATCGAACGATCACCGATGGGCACACCGAAGTGGATGGTCTCCTGCGTTTGTTGCGCGAGCCATTGGACATGCGGTAACGCTGCCTGGAGCAGGCTCGGTTCGCCACCTGCCCTATGGCCGATGGAGCGGACCTTCGCGGCGAGGAACCACCGTGTCCGGTGCTCGTCGGTCGACACGAGCCATCCAGCCTCCGCCAATGTCTTCAGAGTTCGCTGCACAGAAGACTTCGGCATGTCGAGGCGCCGCGCGAGATCAGCAACCCCGATCGGCTGCGCGTCGGCGATGACCTCGAGAACGAGAAGGCCTCGCGCGAGGCTGCTCATCGAGTCAGTGGTTCCGTTCGTATCCATCCAGGGTCTCCGATCGCTTTTGTACCGTTATATGGCACAGTAGCGCAGTTGGCATCGAAAAGGCGTAACAGGTCGTATATTTCGAAAAGTTGCTGCATGCAAGCGTTCTTCCGACGAAAATCGCTGTGTCTCTTGACACATTCCGGGCGGGTCTGTGACGATTACGTATCAACAAAATATCAATCGTGCCGCTATATGGACCAAAGATGGAGACCTAATGGAAATCGACGCGGAGCTCTTGCGAAACGCGCTGAACAATGACCCGGAGTTCCGGATTCACGCACGATATTGGAATGTTCAGTTCCGCATCGTGACTGACGAGCAGAGCCTGCTGGTAAAGCTCATCGAGGGCAACGTCGTTGCCGTCGACCCCGGGGTAACGCCTTTCGACGGCTGGGACTTCCAGCTTGCGGGGACCGACGAGCAGTGGGCAGCGCTGCTCGCTCCGGTGCCGCCGCCGTTCTTCCAGGACTACTACTGCGCGATGCTGTATCACGGCTTCCGGATCGAAGGAAATATGAAGATGATCATGGCCTACTACCCGGCGATCCGTCGGACCCGAGAAGTCCTGTGCCAGATCGCCGACGGCGTTCGGTCGGTGGCGGCATGAGCAGGTACGCAGACATCACGGGCCGCTATCTGTACCTCACCGTGCAAGGTGTCGAATACCGGGTATACGTCGAAGAATCGGGAACTGGTGTTCCAGTAGTACTGCAGCACACCGCCGGGTGCGACAACCGGCAGTGGCGCCACCTGCTCGAATCCCCTGAGATCACAGAAGAATTCAGGCTTATCGCACCGGACCTGCCTTTCCATGGCAAGTCAGTCCCTCCGACCTCCGTGGACTGGTGGAACCAGAATTACACCCTGACTCAGGACTTCCTCATCGCATTCCATCTCGAACTCGCCGACGCACTGCAGTTGGATCGCCCGATTTTTGTTGGTTGTTCCATGGGCGGTCACCTGGGAGCGGACCTTGCGTTGAGTCACCCCGAGCGGTACCGCGCAGTGGTGTGTGTCGAGGCTGCGCTGCACTCACACGGGATGGAGCGGATCCTGCCCTACCTGTATCACCCCGAGGTGGGCAACGACACCAAGTTCGGCATGATGTACACGTTCTGCGCCCCGACAAGCCCCGAGGAGTGCAAACGCGAGACCGCCTGGATCTACAGTCAGGGAGCGCCGTCGGTCTTCAAGGGCGACCTCGAGTACTACTTCATTGAGCACGACCTCACCGAAACGGCCCGGAACATCGACACGGCACAGATCGCTGTATGGATCCTCAGCGCTGAATACGACTGGACGGCCCCGCCGGCAGTCGGTGCCCTCCTCGCTGCGGAAATCGAGGGTTCGCACTTCGTGGAAATGCAAGGCGTAGGCCACTTTCCGATGTCGGAGAACCCCGACGTCTTCAAGGGTTTCCTCCAGCCGATCCTGCGAGAGGCCGCATCTTTGGAGCACTTGACTTTGGCTGCCAGGCATTGAGGTCGGTGCATCGTCCGCCGTCGCGGCCGCTACGCGACCGTGGGCAGGCGCGGCCTACGGGCACGTCCACTCGCCGGCGAACTCGGTACCTCCGTTTGGGCGGCGTTGCGGGTGCGGGCAGGTAATGGTGTTGCAATCCTGGTTGTGGTCGACGTAGGCCGAGCGATTCGATTCAGCGATCGAGGGTTTGAAGTGTTTATGGTGCAGTGGTTTTCGGTGTCCCGTGCGACACACTAGGCTGCGCGGTTGCGATGGGCGGCTGCGGTTGTCGACCGGCCGGAGTCGTCGGGTCGGAATATTCGCCGAAGTGGCTGACGGGGACCTATGTCTCTGAGTCGGCCGCAGAGCTATCGAACGACTTGATCGAGGATTCAGGGTGGTCAACTAGCGTTGGGTCGTAAGTGCGAATTCGGGTGCTTTTCGTTTCACCAATGTATTTCATTTTTTTATCCACGTTCAGCTGTAGCGCCTGCTCCGGGTCGCGGGCTGAGCAGGGCGGCCGCTCGGACGATCACTACGCGGTCGGTTCCCTCGTCGATCTGGGGGATACGTGCGGTGCTAACTGCTCTTCTTCGGCCGCTCAGTGGCGTTGCGTATCCCGGCCCGGGACAGCGTCGCCATAACGACCAGGGGAAACAGCAAGAACACCGAGAGGATCGACAGCACCGCCGAGACGTTGCCGTAGCTGCCGCCGCTCCCGACATTGCCGAAGTAGCCGAAGTACACAAAGCAGGCGACCACGACGACAAATGCGCGGCGAAGCAGGTCACTGCCACTGGACTGGGCCAGCACGCTCGGCAGCAGACGGCTGAAGAGGTCCCAGCCGACCCAAATCGAGGGCACAGTAACGAACGGCAGCAATGTCCAGGTCGAGATGCCGAGACCCTGGGCCGCGTTCGCCATGTCGTAACGTGTCGTGATGGTGCGCACGGGCGCATAAGCCCAGAGATCGCCGGCCGACATCACGGCCACCCAGAACAGGAACATCGTGCCGGCTGACCGCATTCGCGATGCTCGACTCCGCAAAACCAGGGCGCAGACAACGTAGACAAGCAGCATGCTTGTGATGCCCGCCAACGCGATCACCGACACGTCCACCCGATGTCCGGCGCGGAATATCGACTCATAATCGACGTTCTCGTCCATCTCACCCTGCAGCAGTACGTTTGGCAGGTTGAGACGGCCATAAGTGATAGCCAGCGGATTTGACTTGAAGCCGAGAATCCATGCCATCGCGGAGTGCGCCCACTCATGCAGAAACAGGACGATCGCATGGGCAATCAACAGGGCGGCAGTTGTCAGGGCCGCAAACGAAAGGTCGCGGCGGAGCACCGCGGTACTGACGAGCGTGGTGGATGCACCCTCATCCGAAGGGATTTGATCCATGCAGGTCACATTACTGCGCTAGGGGTAACCATCGGTGCGGCATCGTCGACGGAACCGCCCCAGAAATGTTCGGCAACCATGGGAAATCCGGGTAGACGTTGCCGTGTGCCGTCAGTCGACGGCGCGCCGCCGTGCCCTCGGCGGCGGCTTCCCAGGAGTAGAACGACGAGCGCGCCACCTCAAAGGCCTTACATAACCGCGTCACCTCGAAGGCGTTCTGGTGGTCTGCGACGAACTGGAAGCGGTCAACAGCGCGTCTCCCGGCGAGATATTTGGCTGCCGAACGCAATATGTCTCGTTCGGTGGTGAAGGTTCGAAGTGCGATCAGTTGACCCGCTGCATCGACACATTACCTTCCCAGGATCCCAGTTTGCCGACGTTGCAACCGCCCTCGACGCCGAAGGCGGTGAGTTTGACGAGGTGGTTGCCGGCGGTGGCGGGGACGAAGATCGCACCCGTGCTCTCACCCGGGCCGACCTGGACTTCTTTGATTGTTGGTCCGTCGACGGAGAGGCGCACGATGATGTCGGAGCAGTGTCCGGGGTCGGCGACGAACTCGACGAACATGTTCGGGTACTGCTCCGTGGTGGTGAACGACTGCCGTTCGATGCCGTTGCAGAACTGGCCGCCCTGTGTGCACAGTTGGACGACGTGGACGGTCGTAAGATCGGTTGCTGCCGATGCCGGGTTGGCAAAGGCGAGCAGGGCAAGTGCGGTGGTGGCGGTGCCGGTGATGCCACGACGAAGACGGGTGCGGAATGTGCTCATGGGATGTCCCTAGGGCTGGATGGTGGAATTTCTTGTGTCTCAATAAGTTTCCACGCAACGAGGCTCTTGATTCAATGCCCCCTACAGGGTGCGGATCGGCCACCCCTGTGCTTGTTATTTAGCGAAAATGGTTGTGATACAACGAGTTAGAACAGATTTCCAGTGTCGTGAGGGGTGCGGCAAGTGTCGGCGCGGACACGGAGCGAACGTCGGCGCCCCGACACTTCGAGGGCCGAATGGGAGCGCTTTGGGTGCTCGAGCGGGTATCTGGGCGGAGCCGTCTCGTTCGAGGTGGCGGCGAAGGTGCTCCGAGACGATCGTGATCGTCGTTGATGCGAGTGTCGTTGCTTGGCGACGACGGCGATGACGGCGATGACGGTGCTACGGCGCGGGTGCGTTTACAGGGGGAGTCCTTGGTCGCACGGCTGACATTCGGAGTTCGGGTTCAAGTCGCGGCCGCGTACGTGAACAGCACTTCCGTGTCATCGACGGTGAGGTCCAGATTGTCGAGCAGCTCCGGTACCGCCGCGTTGTCGACGGCACGTTTGGTTCGAGATTGCGCTTGCGGCTACGGTATCGCCCTCACCGAGCCTGGCTCGGGCTCGGATGCGGGTGGTCTTCGCACCGCGGCGAAGCCGGTTCCCGGCGGCTGGGTGCTCAATGGCGAGAAGACCGCGATCTCGTTTGCGATGAACGCAACCGTCGCGCTCGTTTACGCCCGCGAAGCCGGCACCACGCGCGCCTCGGGCGTGAGTTGTTTTGTGGTTCCGCTCGATTCCGACGGTGTGTCGGTCAGCCACATGATGGGAATGGGCTGCCTGCCCTTGGGGTGGGGATCGATCCATTTCGACAACGTCTTCGTTCCGCACAGCCACCTCATCGGCGAGGAAGGCCATGGGTTCCGAACTGTGATGAACCACTTCGACTTTAGCCGAGCGGCACTTGGCTTGCTCTGCCTGGGAGCCGCGAAACAGAGTCTCGAGGAAGCGGCTGTGTATGCGCAGCAACGCGAAACGTTCGGACGCCCGATCGCCGAGAACCAAGGGATCTCGTTCCAGCTTGCCGAGCACGCAACCTACATCGAGGGCGCGCGCTGGACCTGCTACCGGGCATTGTGGCTTCGCGAGACCGGTCAGCCGCACACCGCTCTGGCGTCGATGAGCAAGTGGTGGGCCCCGGTTGTTGCGAAGAATGCGATCGAGTCGTCGATGCGGATCCACGGAAACCTCGGCTACTCAACCGAATTCCCGATCCAGCAGCGGTTCCGCGACGTCATGGCCTACCTATCGGCAGACGGCACGTCCGAAATTCAGAAGCACGTCATCGCAAGGGACATCTTCGCGAGAGGGACGGTGTCGTTGTGACCGCGTCGGATATCGGCCTTCCTCCGCCGAAGGCGTTGGGGGACAGTGGCGCGTTGATCGTGGGCGGGACAGCTGGCATCGGCCTGGCCTCCGCCGAACAACTCGCCGCAGCTGGAGTACCGCGCATCGTCCTCGTCGGGCGAAATGTCCAGCGCGGCGAGGACGCGCGGGCGCTCGTTGCCCGCCACGGCGCACAGGTCACGTTCATTGCCGGGAACGCTATAGATGCATTGTCCGCCAGAAGAATTGCCGAGGAGGCCGAGAATGTTCTCGGTGGGATCGACATACTGATGTACACCACAGCCCCCGAGGTTCGGCCGGAATTGTTCGCCGACATCCCGACTGAAGACATCGCTCGGATCTACACGCACCTGGCCTTGCCGTCGATGCATATGGCGAGCGAAGTGCTGCCGCTAATGCGTACGCGTCGATCGGGTGTGATCGTCAATGTCGCATCCGATGCGGCCAAGACTGCGACGCCAGGCGAATCGGTGATCGGTGCTGCCAAAGCCGGCATCGTGATGTTCGCGAGGGTGCTCGCCATCGAGGGGAAGCGCGACGGCATCCGGGCGAATGTCCTCACGCCGTCGCTCGTCCACGACACCGGATCGACCGACCGCATCACCAGCGATGGATTCAGCAAGAGGCTGTTCGCGAAGGCTGCTCAGCAGGCTCATCTCGGGGTGCCTGTGCCCGACGATCTGGCTGCGCTCGTTGTATTTCTGTACAGCCCTGCTGCCGGTCGGATCACCGGACAGGCGATCAGTATCAACGGCGGCATCTCGGCGGCCTGAGACTTTCTTTCACGATCCGCCGACTTACGGCCTCATGGTAGGACCGAAGCGCGCACGAGTACGCGCTCGCGGCAAGGATTCACCGGTAGTAGATGTCCAGTGACTGAACTAGCCCGTCCTCGACGATGAAGACGTCGACGGCGTGGCGCGTTTCGCCCGTCGGACTGGTCGCCTTGAATTGGACGATCTGTGCGCTCCCATCGGCAAACTGATTCTCGATCTCGTGGGCGGATGGGCCGCCGAGCCACAGGTTTCGATAGAACTCGGCGATCTGACCGGTGCCGCGGTAGAAGCCATCTCGCTGTGTCAGAGTCGCAGTCGGCGCGAAGAGGGCAGTCAGGGCATCGATGTCGGCACGGTTGACGGCGTCGATGTACTTGTCGACAAGCACGGTCATGGCGAAGAACGATAGCCCGTGGCGCCGCGATGGTCTAGCGTCCCACATCGGCACCCATGCGCCGATGGCCTTCGGCGCGTTCCCGATCTCGTGTGCGTGTGTACGTTGAAACCATGACCTCCCTTCGAAATTCGGTCCTGGCGAGCGGTCTGGCAGTTGCCGGGTTGTTCGCCGCTACGGGTCCTGCGGCAGCAGATCAAACGCAGGACAGGTGGGTCAATCTTCGTGACACCGTTACTGTCGCGGACGGGATTGCCTGCGCCGGCCGAATAGGTGGAGTCACAGTCGCGACGGACAGCCTGCCCGGAAAGCTCTACATCCGCCTCAATGCCACCTTCGTCGGAATTTCGGCCCCGCCCGGGGTCGTGTGTTCGGTGCCGGCCACCGTCGCGTGGCGAAACCTCGAGACCGGTGCGACGGGGTCCTGGACTGCTGTTGCCTCGGGCAGCCCTATCGACTTTCCGGCGGAGCCGAATACTCATCTGCAAACGGGCTCGGGGCGGGTCGAACTCACTCTGACGACGACTCGTCCGCACATCCCGAGCGTGACGGCCGTCGACGTCTACTAGCTGGACAGAAACGCGCGCTCGTCCTTGACTAGCAACCAATCACTATGGCGGACACTGCATGTCACCGCACCGATAAACCGGTGGGTGACGGAGTCGGTTACAACGTGTCGGTATTTGTATTCGACCCCATGGGACGAGTCACAGTTCCTGCCGGACTCGTAACGATCAAACCCCCTGCTTTCCCCTGAGGCGTGCCGGAGGCGGCCGCGAGGACGCTCATCAGCGTGGTTGGGACCATCCCGAGGGGGAGGCTTGGGCGATTGCGTCGGGGATGGTGGTGCCGCGGAATCCGATGCGGTCGATGATGGGCCGGACGAGGCCCGGGATCCGTGCGACGAGTGCGTTTCGGCGGGTGGGTACGACCAGATCTGCTCGGCGTTCGACGCCGGACACAACGGAGTTGACGACGGTGTCGAGCGGAATCGTCTTCCACAGGCCGTTCCTGTTCCCGCCCCACAGTCTGGTGGCGGCGGGGTCGGCGTGGACGTCGTCCATCATCGGGGTCTGGAAGAACGTGGGGTGCACGCTGCCTACGCCGACGCCGTAGTGGCGAACCTCGAGGCGGAAGGCGTCACACAGCGCCCAGGCCCCGGCCTTGCTGGCCACATAGGGACCATTGAGCGGTGAGTGGACGAAGGCCGCCATCGAGGAGACGGCCAGCATGTAACCGCCAGTCTGTTTGACGTGGGGTAGACCCGTACGGAACGTCCGCCACACCCCGTTGAGATTGATGTCGATGATGCGCTCGAACGCCTCGGGGTCCATGGTCTCTATGGGTGCCACCGCGCCGATGCCGGCGTTGGCGATGACGACGTCGATGCGGCCGAAATGTTCGGCCGCGGCATCGACCGCAGCGCGAAGGCTGTCGAGGTCGCGGACGTCAGCGGCCCAGCCTCGTGCGACCGTCTCGGGTCCGAGGTCGGCGGCCTGCCGCTGGGCCAGGTCGGCGTCGAGGTCGAGCAGGGCGAGGTTTGCGCCGCGCCGGCGCAGTGCACGGGCGACAGCCGTACCGAGGCCACCCGTGGAGCCGGTGATGAGGACGGTGCGTCCGTCGAGTTCGTATTTAGGCATGGGGACTCCTGTGATGTTTCAGCCGGTGACGGGCACGTGGTGGTTGAGGAAGGCGAGCTGTTGGAAGATGTTGTGCTCGAAGTCTTCTCCGACGTAGATGTCGAAGTGGCCGCCCGGCTGGAGTTTGATTTCTCCCCGCGGTGCTTTCGAGACGTGACGCAGGGTCGCTTTGGTGGGGGCGACGGAGTCGTCCTGGCAGACCGCGAAGTGGATCGGGCACGTGATGTCGCGGGCGCCGCGGCCAGGGTAATAGCGGATGATGTCGAGCGCGAAGCGTGCCGCGACGTCGGGGCGTAGGTCGAACCCGGGCGCTATCAGGGCCTCGAGACCAGCTACGGAGTCCGGGGAGGTCATCAGCGCTGTCGAGCCGGGCGGTCCGTAGGTGGGCACCATGAGGGGTGTCCGTCCTTGCTGGGACCGGATGCGGTCGCGCACGGCTCGTGCGAGGACCTTGACTGACGTTCTCAGGGGGATCGCCAGTGTCGAGGCGAGGCCGTCGGTGAAAGGGCACTGAGAGATGACCGCTGCGATGCGACGGTCCTGGGCAGCGGTGCGAAGGACGTGGCCTCCGCCGAACGAGGTACCCCAGAGGACAACTCTGTCGGGATCCACCCCTTCCAGCGTCCGGGCGAAGGCGACGGCGGATGCCCAGTCCTGGAGCTGGCGTTTGATGTCGAGGAGCTGTCGCGGCTCACCGCTGCTGGCGCCGAAGTGGCGGTAGTCGAACACCAGGCACTGATATCCGGCTTCGCTGAACCTCTTCGCGAAGGCGTCCAGACCCATTTCCCGCACCCCGCCAAGACCATGGGCGAGCACGATGATCGGGCGCAACGCATTGCCGGGCTGCTGGGGGGCGTAAAGCCAGGCTCCACAAATGCCGTCACCGGACGGGAACTCGATGTCGGTCTGAATCATAAAAGTATCGTAATAGAAGACATACCAAAGTTGGAAGACCTTCTAAGTATGACACCGCTTACACTTATCCCATGCCGTCATTCCCCGTACCGCCTTCGCCCCACGAGATTGGTGCAAGTTCACCTCCACCGACCCGAACCCAGCGTCGAGCGGCTGCTAATCGGCAATCTGTGATCGACGCCGCCCGCGAGATCGTGGCGACCGAGGGCATGGGCGCGCTCACCCTCGAGGCAGTGGCCGAGCGCGCCGACGTGGCGGTCGCGACCATCTATAACCGGGTTGGGAATCGGTCGTCGTTGCTGCTCGCGGTAGCGGAGCAGGCCATGGAGGAAAGTCGCGCCTACATGGATGCTGCCTATGCTGCCGAAGGCACCGCGGAGGAGCGATTGCTCTTGGTAGCGACCACTTGGGTCCGATTTGCGCGCGAGCGTCCCCACGAGTTCCGAATCCTCGTCGAGCCCGCCGATCAGCCGGACGCCGTGGCTCGTTTGGCCGAGCTGACCAGGACCCAGAACGCAAAGCTCGCTGACGCGATCCGCGCCGGCATGGCGACGGGCGCCGTTCGTCCCGATCTGGAACCCGATCAGGTCGCAACGGCACTCTGGGCGTCCCTGAACGGGGTGCTCGCACTCGCCTGGCGTCCGGGTGAGCTGAGGGTCGAGGCCGCGGCCCTCGACCAGCTCATGGCTGCATTCATAGCTATAGCCGCCGACGGCCTGCGCGCCCACTGACCTACACGGGCTTGTCTCGACCAGCGCCGGATCCTGTCTCCCGTAGTGCTGGGGGTTCCAGCCTTACCGCCACACCGTTGAGCAGTGACATCCCGGCAAGCGCCTCTAGGTCGATTGGATCGCTGGACATGAGTTTGTTGACGTTGGTGCCTTCGCTGGCGTTGGCCAGCTGCCAGCCTCCGCGGTGCCCCCAGCCGTGGGGGACGGCCACGGTGCCCGGCCCGACTTCGTCGGTGACGGTGACCGCGACCTCGATCGACCCGTGACGAGAGACGATCCGCACGTTCCCGCCGTCGACGACCCCGGCTGCCGCGGCGTCGTCAGGGTGCACGCGCGCGGACTGCCGGCGCGGACCCTTCATCAGGAGGGGGCTGTTGTGCATCCAGGAGTTCTGCGAGCGGATCTCGCGCAGGCCGATCAGCAGGGTCGGAAAGTCGGGATCCGAGCCGTCGGCGCCGTCCATGCGGTGACGGTCACCCAGCCTGGCGAGCTCCTCGGCGATCTCAGTGGGGTCCAGGCGAACCTTTTTGCTGGGCAGCAGGACGACCTCGGACAGGATGCCGGTGGCGGCATGGTCCGCGAGGAGGACTCCGTGCGGTTTGCTCTGCATGGTCTTTCCGTTGAGCCCGCCGCGTCGTAGGCCGAACCGGTCGCCGAAGGGCCCGGTGCGGAGCAGGGCCACCATCAGCCGGCGCGGGGTGAGCCGAAGGCCGCTCTTCTCGAGCGCGAGCATTGGACGGTTGAGGAACGACAGCCGACCACCGGAGGTCATCGCCAGCCCCATCCGGTGCATCAGCTCCTCGAAGACCTCCCACTCGGGGCGGGCCTCGCCGTAGGGCTTCAGCACGGCCTCGGTGGCCTGGTAGAAGGGTCGGGGTGAGGCGGCGGTGAGGGCGAAGGGGAAGTCCTCGCGCTCCAGGAAAGTCACCGCCGGCAGCACGTAGTCGGCATGCCTATTGGTTTCGTTCACGTAGAGGTCGAAGGAGACCAGCAGGTCGAGCTCTCCGAGCGCCTCCACCAGACGTTCGCCGTCTGGGACCGTCAGTACGGGGTTGCCCGCCGTGACGATCAGCGCCCGCAGTCGACCCGGGCCGGTGCGGGTGATCTCCTCGGCCATGATGCTCGACGGGAAGATGCCCATCACGTCAGGGAAGCCACCGACCCGCGAGTGGCTGGCGCCGTAGGTCATCGCGCCCGCTTTCTCGCCCATCTCCTCGACCGGGATGACACCCCGCGAGAAGACCGTGCCGCCCGGGCGGTCGAGGTTGCCGGTGACCAGGGTGAGGACGTCGATCAGGAACGACACCAACGTGCCGTGCCTGCCCAGGCACGCGCCGGTGCGCCCGTAGGCCGTCGCGCTGGGCGCGGTCGCGAAATCTCGGGCGAGCTGTCGTACCACCGCTGCATCGACCCCTGTGCGCGCGGCTGTCTCCTCGGGCGGGAATTCCTTCGCCGCGGTCCGCAGCATCTCGACCCCGCTGGCCTGCTCGGCGATCGCCGTCTCGTCGGTCAGGCCCTCGGCGAAGACCACGTGCAGCAGGGAAAGCAGCAACCAGGCATCGGAGTCCGGGCGGACCCGCACGTGCTCGTGCGCCTTCGCGGTTTCGGTCCGACGTGGGTCCACCACCACCACCCTGCCGCCACGTGCGGTGATCGCGGACAGCTCGTGCTTGATCCGCGGGGCGTGCACGGCGCTGCCGTGCGAGACGTGCGGGTTCGCGCCGATCATCAGAACGAACTGCGTGCGGGGCAGGTCAGGGAACGGCATCTGGGTGGCGGCGCCGTACAACAGCTTGCTGGCCACGAAGCGGCTGTTGATGTCCTGCGATCCGGTGGTGAACTGGTGCACCGAACCGAGGCGTTTGAGGAACAGTCCGCTCCACAACGCGGCGGAGTAGGAGAACGCGCTGGGGTTGCCGAGGTAGTGGCCGACCGCCGAGCCACCGTCCTCGTCCCACACCTTGCGCAACCGAGCGGCGATGTCGGTGAGGGCGATGTCCCAGGAGACCTGCTCGAACTCGCCGTCCGCAGTGCGTCGCAAGGGGTGCAGCACCCGGTCGGGGTCGTTCTGTACCTCGGTGAACGCGATGCCCTTGGGGCAGGCGTTGCCCTTCGACAACGGGTGCTTGGGGTCCGGACGCAGGGACAGAAGGCGACCGTCCTCGACGGTTGCGATGAGCCCGCACAGCGGCTCGCAGATGCGGCAGTACGTGACGACGGTCGTAGGTGAAGCAGCGGACATCGCATTACCTTGACACATGACTGGGCAGGTGTCCAGAACTTCGGCTCTGGCAACTGGGACGACCATGCCGTGCCGATCGGGTCTCGGAGGGTCTCAGGTCGTCGACTCGGCGTTATCGTGCTCTCGCAATACACCGCTGGCGAGCGCTGACCCAGAGTGTTATCGCTTCGGTTCGCCGGATGGATGTGCGCTGTCGAGGAACGCGTCGATCCGGGTGGCGAACCGCGGGGTGTCGCAGTTTTCGATGACGAGTACTTCCGACAGTGCGGGAGCGATCAGCGCAAGTGTCAGGTATCCGTGCGCAATTGTTCTGCCGAACGGTCCGGACGCTGCTCTCTGCGGATCGGTGTGTTTTGAAACATACTGTGGCGAATGGGGATTGGGGACCGTTCAGCGTACGCGGTCTGCATCCTTGAGCATGAACGCTGCAACTCAGATCGTGTGGGTTATCCGGCGAGGTTGGCGAACGGTCGCTGGGCGTGCGCTGCTTTGAATTCGGCAATCATGTCTCGCTCGAGGTCACGTGCGAGGCCGTCCGCGGTCGTTTTCCATCCAACCAGCAACTCGTCGCTGTCGGCGAGCTGCCAGATGTATCGTCCACCCCAGTGGCCGACGGGGTCCCCGGCCCCATGTCGTCGGTACTCGTCGAGTCGTTTACGGAGACCCCTTCTCCCAGTGCTACCACCGTTGGCTTTGCCGACATACACCAGCGATGTATCGGGAACCCATTTCTTTTGCAGGACTGGAATCGACACAGACGGATCTTTGCCCTTGAACCAGCCGGCCGGACTAGCCGGAAGGAATTTGGGTGTTGTACCGGTAGGTCGAACGACAACGTATACGCCAGGATTGATCGGCACGTTCGCGGCCGGGAGATCCCTGAAGGGGACGAAACCTGAAAAGCCTGCGCGCACGAGCGCCGGCTGCGACCAATCCATGGCCTTTGATAACACGTGGAGACCTATCGCGGAAGTTGGTGAGGTACAGAATGCCCGCACGATATGTAGTGACTGGCGTCATGCGGTGCGCGCCAGTGCTTGCGACTGGTCGGGGTCGGCGGACGTGGGTATGGCTGCTCGCCGTCGTTCCACACCCTCGGAGGCGACGTAGTCGTACCCGTCCTGAACTCCGTTGCTGCTCAATCGCTCCCACATGAATCGCATGCGACGACCAACGGGTAGTACGAGTCCGGGGTGCTCGATCATGAGCGACGAAATGTCGACCCAGCATCCCTCTGGTGTGTCCGCAGACTCGATCACGCCTCAGCGGTCATCGTAGTTCCACGTCTGCACCCGCCCGGTCGACTCGTTCTTGCCTTTCAACGTCGTCGCGGCATGTGTCTTTGCGTTTCTCGATTATCGCGTGGACTGCCCGGTGTGAAACGGAGGACACTTCTCTAAGAAGGCGATGTGTCTGCAAATGCGTTGTCCGGGAATGCGGTTGGTGTCCGAGAACGCCCCTTCAGGGAAGTATCGTCGGAGAGTCTGGTGGTGGTGCTTGCACGTACCACCTGCCGGGGGAGTCTTCAATCAGTCCGGGGCTGTGTGTTCGCCAGCCGAGGGTGTGGGCACGGTCGAGGATTCTTCGTTCGATCGTGGGTCGGTCGGCCGGTGTTGTGCGCCAGGCGTAGCTGAGTGCTGCGATGGTGCGCAGGATGGTGATGTCGCGGCCACCGTCGGGTCGGTGGGGCGGGCCGGCGGGGACGTCGCTCCACATGTGTCCGCCGAGTGCGGGGTGCAGGAAGCCGTCGCTGATGCGTGCTGCCATCGTCTTGCTGTGGACGCGTAGTCCAGCGGCGGCGGGTCCGTCGCCGCGATCACCACCGAGTTCGTAGAACAGTCGCAACGCTAGGTTGTGTTGGTGGTGGGTGATGCGGCTGCCCAATCCGTCGACCGTTGTGTCTCCGGGTTGTGCCCGCTGGAACTGGGTCAGGATTTCCGCGACGGTGCTCGCGATAGCGGGTGGAATCAACGGCGGTGGACGCTGCAGGTCACCATCGACGGCGGACAGGTAGTTCGCGCAGGCGGTGGGGAACATCGCCCAGGTGCCTTCGCCGACAGCGATTGTCGTTGCGGTGTAGAGGAAGTTGTCGAAGAGGTCGCGGTGTAGTGGTGGTTGTCGGCGCAGGCTGTCTGCTGCCGTGGGTGTCGGTCCGTGACCGAGGAAGTGGGTGAGTACTCGATTTTCGACGTCTAGGAGCAGCACATTCGTACTCGCGTGTTCGGGGGACGACGGGCGATGCCGTCGGACGCGAGGTCACCGGTACTGAGTTAACCGTGTCGATGTCGCGGGTGCAACCAATTCTCCTGGGGTCCGGCGATTTTCCGGTTCACGCGCACTTCGAAGATGGGCTGCCGAGGCTGATTTGCGTGTGTGCGGACGGGGTGTCGAGGTTGCGACCCGCAGACCAGTCTGGATTGCAATCGGTCACGTCTTTCTCGATCGGCGCGGACGACCCCGCTGGCGGTCGACGAGTGACGCGCTCACTCTCGCCCGCGAACTCGCCGAAACATATTCCGGCAAAACCAGATTGGCGTGATGGCCGGTCGCGCGTTCGGCTCAGTCGTCGAGTCGGTGGGTGGTCGGGCGGTCGAGCAGGTCGGTGAGTTCTGCTCTGGTTGCGGGCCACGGGTCGGGTCGGCTCGGCTGCTGGCGGGGTTCGATGTTCAGGCGCAGTGCCAGGCCGCGCATGGTGTCGAGTGCGACACCTAGGCGGCGGTTGTACCTCGCGGTGCTCGACCATCATGCGAGTGTTCTCGTCACGAGTGTCCGCGCCGCATTGCTGTCGACCGACGACAACAAGAGTCGGGTTCGAGCGGCGGTGCGCGCGTTCTACGACTTCGTCGACAACGATGTGCAAGGCTTCCGGCTGGTCTTCGAGTCGGACCTGGCTAGCGATATCGCGGTCGCGGCGCGAATCGAGCAGGTGACCGAGGACTGCCTGGAAGCGGTCTTCGACCTCGTCGAGCACGATTCGGGACTCGATCACCACCGCGCACGTGTCCTGGCCGCCAGCCTGATCGGCGCGAGCCGACTCGCAGCACGCTACTGGCTCGATACAGATAGGCCCATCTCCAAAGCGGCGGCAATCGAGACGACGGTCGCGCTCGCGTGGGGTGGATTGTCGCGAGTGCCGCCGTCCGTCGACACCGCCGGTCACGCCAGCAGCACAGCACCGTGGCCGCGCAGGGCCTCGCACAACGCGTCATGGAAATCGGTCGACAAAGTCTTTCGATGAACGGCCGATGATCGAAGGTGCCCGCGAACGCGGGTAGGTTATGCGCCCTTGTCGGGTCGCCTGGGGGGCGGCGAACGTGCGTGTGCTCCGGGGATCAGTGGGGCATACGGAGCTGGTGAATTGCTAGGCTTCGGTCGGACTCTCAGGGAGGTGTGCGCGATGCGGCGATCCCCGGGCGAGCTCGAAGCGGAGATCCTTCGAGCTCTCGATTCGTCACCTGCGCCGAAGTCTGTCGCGGAAGTGGGCGCGCTGCTGCCGAATGATCTCGCGCATACGACGGTGATGACTGCCCTGGTTCGGTTGACCGAGAAGGGGCTGCTGACCAGGAGACGCCGGGGCCGCAGCTTCGAATACTCATTGGCAGGGCCGATCAGTTCGCTGGCTGCCCTGCGTGCCGCGTCTCGAATGCGGGCCGCGCTGGACGGACGCGTACACCGAGCAGAGGTTTTGGCGAACTTTGTAGCATCCCTCGATCCGACAGAGGAGGCTCTGCTCCGGAAGGCTCTGGACGACGCGGACAACGCCGAATAGGAGGTGCACTAATGGGAATGGCGCTGACGGTAGTTACACCGTGGCTGCTCACGATGGCGTTGCTCGCAGCTGTCGGACGACTTGAACGAACGCTCGAACCTTTCACATATGTGGTTGCCATGACTGCCGCATCGACTGTGCTCTCGCTCGCGACTTGGACCACTTTGGTCGCATTGGGTGCGGTCGTTATTGTCGCAGCTCCACCGTTCGCGCTGCTCGCTGTCGGATATGCCCTGGTCGCCCTGGCCCTTTCTCGGGTCGTCGTCCTGTCAGCGCATTGGCGTCGCGTTCTGTCCAGTCGGGCTGTAAGTCGCCACTTCAGTGACGCTCGCGCAGACGACGATGGAGTTGTCGTTATCGAGGACCCGATCCCAGATGCCTTTGCGGTGCGGACCGGCCGCGGAGCGGTCGTGATAACGACCGGGATGAAGGCCGCGCTGCCTCCGCGAGAACTGGCGGCGGTTATCGCACACGAGTCCGCGCACGTGCGTTACCGGCACAGTACGTGGATTCAGATCGCGGAGTCGGCTCGTGCGCTCAACCCCGTCGTGCGACCGCTGACTGCCTCCATCCGCTTGGCCGCGGAGCGGCATGCGGACGAATGCGCGGCATACCTGGACCGCCCGGCTGCTCTGCGCGCTGTCGCGCGCGCGTCGATCTTGCCCAGGGCAGCGGTTCGGATGCCGGCGATCGGCATCTCCAGCAAGGGTGGCGACGCAGTGCGTCGGGTGCAGGCGCTTGCAGCGCCGCCCATCGAGAACCAACCGAAGTCCCTTGTTGTTTTGATTGGTGCGGTGGCAGTCGTTGCAGCGTTGTTGTGGGGCGCGTTGGCCGACGTGGCACAAGACAGCGTCTTCCCGGAACCCGGGCACAGTCCGACCGACGTCTTCCGGTGACGCTCGTCTGTTCTCTGAAATCGGACGATTCTGCGCAACGAGGTTTAAAACTACTCAGTTTGTAGTAGTTATCAGTTGACAGCGTTGCGTAGCTATCGACGGAGAATGGATGGTCACCCGATTGCAGGGTTCCGATGACGGTGTGCGCATCCTGCCGCTCAGCCCCCAACAGCACGCGCTCTGGCTTGCGCAGACGATGACCCCCGATGTCCCGTTCGTCGTCGCGCAGTACGCGGATCTGCGCGGATCGGTCGACACAGGGCTCATGGCCGACTGCATGCGGCGTGCGCTCCGGGAGTTGGACGTCGCAACCGATCCGCTGGTCGAAGTCGAGGGCCGGCCGCACCAGGTCCTCGGTCTCGGATTGTTCGACGTCGCTTCCCTCGACTTGCGGCAGGAGTCCGACCCGGCCGGAGCGGCGCGCGCAATCATGTCAGCGGATTACACCAAACCGTTGTCCGTGCTGCGTGATCCGCTCGTTGCGTGCAGCATCTTCCGCTTGGCCGACGACAGGTACTGGTGGTACTCGCGCGCCCACCACATCGTCCTGGATGGCTACGCCGCGATGCAGGTCATGCGCCGCACCACTGATCTGTATCGGTGTTTCATGACCGGCGAGGAGCCTCAGGGCGCCGCTACGACCGGGTTGGCGGACGTAATCGAGGAGGAAACGCGTTATCGCACATCTCGTCGGTATCGAATCGATGGTGACTTCTGGCGCGCTCAGGCCGGTTGGCTGCAGCCTCAGCCGAGCCTGGCAGGTGCGGTGGGACGCCCGACCGCTCATTCTTGGGTTGCGAGCGCTGCACTGCCCGAACAAGTTTCGGGCGTCTTGCGTTCGCTCGACGACCGCTTTGGCGCGGCAACGTTGATCGCCGGTTTTGCAGCATTTCTTTCACGCATGCTCGATGCGGACGATCTCGTACTCGGGTTACCTGTTGCTGCTCGCACGACAGCGAGGTTGCGACGTGGCGGCGGGTCGACGGCAAACGTCGTTCCGTTGGTGCTGGCGGGAGTGGGTTCGGTCGAGGCCGAGTCCGCTGTCCGAATTTGCCAGTCGGCGATTGTGAATGCTCTTCGACACCAACGGTTTCCGCGCTACGACATCGTCGAATCCGACAATCGTCTCGTCCATTTCGGTCCAGTCGTCAACGTGATGATGTTTCGCAACGAAATAGCGATCGCTGGAGTGCACGGGCACGTGCACGTACTCACTACTGGCCCGACAACGGACCTGTCGGTCAACATTTATCCTGGCTACGACGATTCGGCGTGGCGCATCGATTTCGAGGCGAACGCGAACTTGTACAGCCACGAAACCCTTGTGAATCACCACCGTCGCTTTTTGTCGTTTCTCGGCCGTTTCGTCGGCGGCCTGGGTTCGCGCGCGATGGTCTCGGACTTGGACCTCTTCCGGGCCGGCGAACACGGTGAATTCATACCAGCAACCGGAGCGTGTGGACTCGCCCCCGCGTCGCTACCCGACCTGCTTGCTACCGGTCTGGAGGGACACGAACACAGCACGGCCGTTTGCGACGACCGGGCTGCGCTCACGTACAAACAGCTCGACGATGAATCGAATCGATTGGCGCGCGCACTGGCGCTCGGTGGTGCCGGGCCCGAATCTCTTGTTGTGATTGCGATTCCGCGCTCGATCGAATCAGTTGTCGCGGTGTGGGCAGTCGCCAAAACCGGTGCGGCCTTCGTCCCTGTCGATCCGACTCATCCGCCCGACCGTGTCTCGTACATGATTGCGGACTCGGGCGCGCGTTTCGGCCTCACGGTGCGCGGTGCTCGCGCCCGTCTGCCGGATTCCGTGTCGTGGTTGCTCGTAGACGAATCTGAGGCAGTCGGGCGCTACTCGAGCACCCCGATCACCGATGCCGATCGGGTCGCGCCGCTGCGAATCGACCATCCGGCGTACGTGATCTATACGTCTGGCTCCACCGGCACACCGAAAGGTGTTGTAGTCACGCATCGCGGATTGGCCAACCTCGCCCAAGAAATCCGGCAGAAGTACGGGATCGACGGGTCGTCGCGTATTTTGCATTTCGCGTCACCGATTTTCGACACTTCGCTCGTCGAAATTCTCGCCGCGAGTTTGGGAGCAGCGAGACTCGTTGTAGCGCCCCCGTCGACCTACGGTGGCACCGAGCTGCACGATCTATTGCGCGCGCACCGGGTGACGCACCTGCTGTCCACGCCCTCCGCAGTCGCGACACTCGATCACGCAGACGATGATCACCTGCAACTTGTCCTTGTCGGCGGCGAACCGTGCCCGCCGCTGCTCGCGCGGCGGTGGGCGGGCAGTCGAACGATGCGAAACGCGTACGGCCCCACCGAAGCGACGTGCAGTGTCACGATGACCGAGCCGCTGAAGCCGGAAGGTCCAGTCTCGATCGGGCACTTGATGCGCGGTGTCAGTGCCGTCGTGCTCGACGAGCATCTGCGGCCGTGTCCGCCTGGAAAGTTCGGCGACCTCTACCTCTCGACGCCGGGATTGGCGCGCGGATATCACCGTCAGGCCGGCCTCACGGCGGCGCGTTTCGTAGCCGCGCCCTTCGCCGCTGTCGGCTCACGAATGTTTCATACGGGCGACATCGTCCGGTTTACTGACGATAGGCAACTGGATTTTCACGGTCGGCGCGACACTCAGGTGAAGATCAGGGGTTTCCGGATCGAACTCCGGGAGATCGACGCCGTTCTCACCGCAGACCCGGGGGTTCATTTCGCTGCCACGATCGTGCATGCGAACGCCGAGGACGATCGGATTCTGATCTCCTACGTCGTTCCCGCGCGTGGCGCCCCTTTCGACGCGGTACACCTACGCCGGCACGCACGTAACAGTCTCCCGCCGTACATGGTTCCAGCGAGTTTCGTCGAGATCGATACTGTGCCGCTGACGCCGACGATGAAACTCGATTCGACTGCTTTACCGCCCCCGATATTCGGATCGCAGACGGAAACAGGCCGCCCACCTGCCGACGAAATCGAGCACGAATTGACGCGCATCGTCGGCGACTGTTTGCACGTCGAGGTGGAGTCAGTCGAAGACTCGTTCTTCGACCTCGGCGGTGACTCGCTGTCGGCAACGCGGGTTGCTGCAAGAATCAACGACGCATTCGACATGCAACTGACCGTCCGAGACATCTTCGACGCACCGATCCTGGCGACACTGGGCGAACGCGTGCGCGAGCGGTCGATATCGTCGAACTCGCTGCCCAGGCTCGGCAGTCTGCCTGTGCCCCCGCATATTCCGCTCGCTCCGGCACAGGCCTTCATCGATCGATCGCCGCATGAACCCGCTTTGTACAACCTGCCTTTCACGATCCGTGTCCACGGACCGCTCGACGTCGAAGCGCTCCGACGTGCGCTCGTCGACGTCGTCGACCGCCACGCCCCACTGCGCACGATCTATCCCGACGCCGCGACCGGGGTCGTGCAGCGAGTACTCGACGCGGTCGAGGCCGCACCCGAACTAGCAGTGCTGCACAGTTCTCCAGCAACCAACGACGTGCAGGTCGAACCGGTACTCAGCGCGCCCTTCGATGTGAGGCACGACGCTCCGATTCGAGCCCGATTGTTCCGGCTAGGCCCCGACGACCACGTGATTGCGTGCGCGATCCACCACATCGCGGCCGACGGCTGGTCGCTCCGCCCACTGGCGAGCGATCTTGTGGCTGCCTACATGGCGCGAGCGGCGGGCGCAGAACCCGCTTGGGCACCTCTGCGCATCGACTACGCGGACTACGTCGTCTGGCACCGCGCACGACTCGGCGACGAAACGAACCCCGACAGCGTCGCAGCACGACAGATCGACTATTGGCGGTCCGAACTTGCCGGTCTCACCGCACCGCTCGAGCTGGCCGCCAATCGTCGCCGGCCCGAGTGCTGGACCTATGGTGCCGGCCGTGTGCGGCTCACAACGTTGTCTTCCCGCCTCGGTGACTCCCTTCGCGACATCGCGAGCCGGCACCAGACCAGCCTGTACGTGACCGTGCTTGCGTCGGTGGCAATGTTGCTCGCGGATTTGACAGGCCGGACCGATATTGCAGTCGGTACACCCATTGCCGGACGCGGTGAGGATGCTCTCGACGAGCTTGTCGGAATGTTCGTGAACACACTCGTCTTATGCGTCGAGATCGAGCCGACCATGACGTTCGACGAAGTCATCGACCGTGCCCGAGACGCGCACCTGCGTGGGTTGGCCCAGTCCGACGTTCCTTTCGAGCGTCTCGTCCAGGTCCTCGATCCACCACGCAGCGCGGTGCGACACCCCTTCTTCCAGGTCGTAGTATCGTTCGACAACTATTCTGCGCCAACACTTTCCGTGGACTCTCTGCAATTCGACATCACGCCACACCCGCTTGACGTGGCCAAATGCGACCTGCATTTTCATTTTTCCGAGACCGCCGACGATGTCGGAATATCGTGTGAGTTGGTGTACTCGACCGACGTCTTCGACGATGTCGAACCGATTCTCGAGCGATACGAAAAGCTCACCAGCGCAATTGTATTCAACTTCGCACAGTGAGGTCGCCGAGCGTGATCGAAATGGGCAGACGGGCGGGGAGAACTGTGGCGGTGTTGGACGCGGACTTTGCGCTTCACGCCTGTACCCATGTGGGGATGTGGAAAAGGTTGTAATACAACAGATTTCAGGCGCAAGCGGTGTACAGTGTGGGCTGATGACAGGGCAAGTCGAGTTGCCCGGGAGGGGACGATGATTACCGCTTCGAGCCGATCGTCCACAGGGGGTCGGCGTGAGCAGTTGGTCGGCACCGCATTCGCGATCCTGCGCAGCCGCGGAGCGGACGGCCTCACCTTGCCTATGCTGGCCGATGCCTGTGGCGTGAGTAGGCCCACCGTCTACAACTACTTCGGTGGCAGAACGGGTTTGCTGCTCACTTTGTATCAGCGTCTGTACGACGGTCATTACGCGGCGCTAGTTAATGCGTTGCAACCGCCGTCGGACACGCTCGAGGAGATCGCGCGCGGGGTGGCGGCAGCATTGTTAGACTGTGCAGCGGACCGAGCCGAATTCGATGCTCTCACTGCGGCGTTGAAAGGTCATTCCGAAAGCGAACAGAAACTTCTCGGCATGTTCGACCGCTACGTGGAGGCAATGTATATCGCGTTGCTGCCGCACTCCTGCCTCGGTCCGCCCGTGTTGCGGCTGCGGTGTATCGGTCTGTTGGGGGCTGCTCGGGCGGTCGGGGCCGAACTCGCGGGTGGCCGTACCACCCGCGATGAGGCGGCCGCCGCGGTCGTAGAGCTATTCATGTGCAGTCTCAACTCCGCGACCGCTGTCTAGCGCGGTAGTCGACTCTTCCCCGGCAGACCCCAACCGGAATCGTCCGTGGGGCGGAGTCGGCAGGCTAAGCGATTACATCGGCATGTCCATGGGTGGCATCATTCCCATATGGTGCATGCACATCATTATCATGTGCACAACCTGCATCAGGTCCATTTGTCTCATCTCCCTTCTGGTCGTGAATCACACCGCGATTCTTGCGTGTCTAGTTCCTGTCCGAAGCTCGCGTCGACTCGCTCCAGTCCGCCCATTCGTGAGTCCAACGACGTGAATTGCGGGTGTCGAGTGCCCAGCGAAAGCCTCCTATACTCGCAATCAGAGTCGCCGCAATTACGCTGAAGCTCGTAATGGCCGACCAGATTCCGAATGACGCGGCCGCGGACGTCGGCAGCGGCGGATCGACGCGTTCGCCGGCGTCATTCGTCCAAACCGCAACCTGATCGCCAGTCTCGACGTGCCCGTTGATCCGTTGCGTCGCCCTGACGACGCGACCCCCGACGGTCCATTCGACCTCGACTTTGGTCATGTCGGAAGCAGTGGCGCCAGACCGTAGATTGCTCGGTCCGGTCGATTTGACGGCGTCTACCACGGACGCCCAGACCTCGTGCTTTGTCGCGCGGTCAGCAAGGATGCTATCGCGCTTGTTGGAGTACGAGTTCGTGCCGATCGTCGCGCAAATCGGAACTGCCACTGCAAGAACAACAACCGCGATCAGCACTGCTGTCGTGTAGACGCGTTCGCTGGTCCGCATCAATTTGTTCGTGTTCCATGGACCGAGTTGCCACAAGCGTGCGCCCCAGTTTGTCGTGTTCGTCATCGGATGTTCGGTCCTTTTGAGATCGCGACCGATCCGGCAGTTGCTCCGCCGTCAACGACGAATTCCGAACCGGTCGAGTAGGTAGCCTCTAGTGCGACGAATCGCACCATTGCCGCAACTTCCGCAGGGTCTCCGAATCGCGGAATTGGTTGCGATGTCACGATTTCTTCGCCGAGGCCGGCTGTCATGGGCGTCCTTATCGGACCCGGGTGGACCGAGCAGACTCTGATCCCGTCTTCCGCGAAATCGAGTGCGGCGGCCTTGGTAAGCCCGCGTAGCCCCCATTTACTTGCAACATATCCGCCCAGGCCGGAATATCCGGTCAGGCCGGCGGTCGAGGAAATGTTTACAATTGCGCCGCCGCCGTTGCGGCGCAGGATCGGTGCCGCCGAGTGCATGCCCAACCAGGGGCCGTACAAATTCACATCCAGAACGTGCCGAAACTGAGCAGGCCACTCGTCGGCCACCCCGTGAAAATCCACGATGCCGGCATTGTTGACAAGGATCGCGAGCGGTCCGAGTTCCTCGTCGGATTCTTCTAGAGCTGCGCGCCAATCCTTCGCATCTGTGACGTCGAGATGACGGTAACGTGCGTGCTCGCCTAGTGATTCAGCGAGTCGCTTACCTTCGTCGTCATCCAGATCGCCGATAAGCACGCGAATTCCGGCGTCGACCAATGCCCGTGCGACTGCGGCACCGATCCCCTGTGCGCCACCCGTGACTACTGCACTTCGCCCGTCGAACTTTTGCATCGCGTTCCCGTCGATTCGTCTCGTTTTGCTGGCTACTTCTTGGTGAACAGAACTTCGGACAGCGGCCTGCGGGGGGTTGGAGGTCCGTCTTCCGCCGTTGGGGCGATTCCGACCCTGACGAGTACCTGCGGAATTCCGTCAGTGGGGGAGACGCTCCGAATCATGTTGCGGCTGTGCGGAAGTTCGGTCACGTGTGTGAGGGCGCATGTCGCGAGCCCTCTGGCGGTGCACTCGAGCAACACCTTGGAGAGTGCTTCGCCTGTGCGCAGCCAATCGATGCGATTGTCCGCGGCTGTGGACAGGACAAGAATGGCAGCACGGTCCTCGACGATTTCGTGTCTCCTGGACCGCGGCTTGCCAACTGGGAATCGTCTGCCCATTGCGACTCGATCGTGTTCGGCAGCGCTGATCAACGCGCTTTTCGGAACACCCTCGGGGAGAGTCGACTCGCCTGTCCACCAATACAACTCGTCCTGGTACATAGCGTCGAGTTGGCGCTGACTGGAAGTCAGTGCGGACGCATGGACCAGCTCGGCGTGTGCGCTGCGGCCGAGCACGTCGACTCTCACGTGCGAGACAAGCGCGAGTGCGCCGAGTCGAAGGGTCAACGCGTCGAGGTCGGTCGGTGCTGCGAGTGGCAATCGATCACTGCGTCGTTCCACAATTGCGGCTGCAGCGTCTGTGGCCTCAGCGCTTGCATGATGTGCCGGTGCGACGATGATCTGTGCGAGGTGATCGCGGTCGTTATCGGGCATTCGCGTGATATCTGTTTGCCAGTTTCGAGCAGCGAAGGCTGTTTGCAGATGGTCGAGCGCGGCACCGCAACTGATGACCATCTGCCGACCGAAGGCGTCCGTCGAGGGCAGCAGCCTGTCCGGATCGCAGTAGAGATCCAGCGAATGGCCGTCGCGGACCCATCTCCATGGCTGGCTGTTGTGTAGCGACGGTGCTCGGCAGGCCAGCGCGATCACAGATTCGACAGTGCGGGTATCGGGTACGGACAGTGTGTTCATGGTTCGCTTCTCGTTCGATTGCGGGTCGGCAGCGCGCCACCGTCGGCAACGAAGGACGACTTTTCTCGTTGTGGCTCTTGCATACTCATCGCCTCGGGTATGTCCTCGGACATTTCGTCTCGCATCGAAATCTACGACGAGGATGATCGTCCGAGAGGAGGCTTTGGTCCCTCGTCGGGCGACCATGGACACCAGGAAGGCCGGCACACGCGGTCAGTGACTTCGTGCCCCACTTTCTCCGACCAATGGCTGATAGGTGCGACTACCTCGTGCCCTGCTTCGTTACAGCACGAACGAGTGGAATGGGTGCAGAGCCTCGATTCGAGTCGGGCTGAAGGGAGAACTTCAGATGTCCGGGATCGCGATTATTTTGGTCGCCTACTATTTCGGCGTTGTGAGCTACATCGCTGAACACGCAGAGGTATTCGTCACAGCAGCAATTCTGCTGTGGCTTCTCCTGTTCGTACCCAGCCGAATGTGGGCAAAAATGCGCTCGAGGGCTGTGCGAATTGTTGCGCCGCGACTGCGCGACTACGTAGAGCCGCAACCGAAGGACCAGGACGAATTTGTACCGACTGAGTCACTGAGCGGTCAAAAGCATCAGCCGGCATATCACTGAGCTCGAGCAATTCCGACAGACGCACCGACAGAACGGTTTCGGTATTCGAACATGGCGATGACTTTGGACCCGCAGTCGGTAGTAGTCGGCATCGACGGTTCGCGTGCAGCCTTGCACGGTGCGTTGTGGGCGGCGCGCATCGCCGATGTGCGCCATGCGCCCCTCGCGATTGTTCATACGGTGCCTTCTGGTAGGTACTTCGGCGGCGACGACGAGCTGCCGATCGAGGCTGCTTTCAGGAGACAGGATCTCGGCAGGGCGAAGAGACTCCTCGCGCATACAGCGTCGATGGTGCGCAAGCGTTATCAGGAAGTGGACGTTTCGTGGCGAATTCGTCCTGGTGTAGCAGCGGATGTGCTCCTCGAACTCAGTGTGCAGGCAAGTCTTGTCGTCGTCGGAGCGACTGGTCGAACTAGAGCGGGGGCTCGCATCCTGGGGTCCACCGCACTGCAAGTGTCGAACGCTGCTTCGAGCCCTGTTGCTGTGTTTCGCGGTCAGCCGGACTCACGGGTGCACGTTCTCGGCGACCCGCGACCGGTCGTGGTGGGTGTGGACGGAGGTGCGACGAGCGAGCGAGCTGTCGGCCAAGCATTCGATTACGCCGCTATGCTGCGGGTGCCTGTGATCGCTGTCCACATGTGGTCGGCAAATCACCTGCCCTACGGCGCCGAAGTGTCGCCTGACGTCGATCGGCAGTCCGAAAATGCTTTGCTTGCTGAGTGTTTGGCTGGTTGGGCAGAGAAGTTTCCCGATGTCGTGGTTATTCGCGTGTGTAAAGAGGGGAACGCAGTGACAGAGCTACTGGCGCGGTCGACGATCGCACAATTGATCGTGGTCGGCAGTCATGGCTATGGTCCACTGTCCGGTCTCGTCCACGGTTCGACCAGCCAAACCCTGACTTCTCGTTCGTCCTGCACGGTCCTTGTCTCCCGGGAATCGTTGTGACGTACGACGCTCCGGGATCGGAATCGATCCCGGATCTGACCGGACTGGCAGGTATCGCAGAGCTCTCGCGAGAGTCTGTGGTCACATTGCGCGCGACCTACTTCGACACCGAAGACACGCGGCTCCTGCGGGCCGGCATAACGCTGCGCCGCCGAGCGGGTGGATCGGACGAAGGTTGGCATCTGAAATTGCCGGCTGTGCAGGACACTCGATTGGAATGCCTTCTGCCACTGGATGATCGGAGCACGCCGCCAGCCGAGCTGACGCGACTTGTCGCTGCTCGAACGCGGGGCAGGCTGCTGCGTTCGGTCGCATGCATCACGACGGACCGTGAGACGACAAAACTGATCGGTGCGAACGGTGCACCGATCGGCGAAGTGGTGGTCGATTCCGTTCTGGCCCGCAACCTTATCGGTGACCGTATTCCGGTGAGTTGGCGTGAGGTGGAGGTGGAGGTGCCGGCGAACAGTGTTGCCGTGATGTCGGCAATCGACACTCATTTCGCCGAGTGCGGCATACGGCGAAGCGACCCTGGTTCGAAACTTGCACGGCTGCTGGAGATCGACGGAGATACCCCGCGCGCGCCGAGCGCACCGCTCGCGGCATTCTTGCGCGAGCAACTCGAGGAAATTTTGCAGGCCGACCTTGCATATCGACGCAAGCGACCAGACGCGGTGCATCGCATCCGAGTTGCGGCGCGCAGGGCAAGCAGCGTACTGACAGAGTTCGGATCCGTTCTCCACCACGTATCTGGCGGGTCCGAACTGAACCGCGAACTGCATTGGCTCAGTGCAGAATTAGGCCCGACCCGGGACCTGGAAGTGCAACAGGAGCGGCTCGGGAAATTATTGGCGACGACCGACCCGACTCTGACGATCGGGCCTGTTGCCGCGCGGTTGCGGGCTCATTTCGGTGGGGCGATCATCGGTGCCGAGGAACACGCGACCACGACGCTGGATGCTGCGCGATACTGGGCCTTGCTCGACTCCCTCGAGACCTTTGCCACCACGAACAGTGGTGCGCTGGAGCCGGATCGGGCCGAGATGACGGCAGTCTTGGCCCACGCAGTGAAGCGGGTGTCCAAGTCTTTCGGGGCAGTCCGATCCGCGAAGGAAGGCGCGCCGCGCGAGCAGGCGATACACCGGATGCGAAAGGCGGCGAAAAGACTTCGCTATGCGCTCGAGGCGAGTCGGGGGACAGCACCGCGGACCGTGCAGCGTGCGATCGCGAAATTGACCAAGCTGCAGAATTCGTTGGGCGAGTATCAGGACTCGGTAGTTGCGCGTGCACACCTACTGGCTCTACTACGCGACTCCGAACTGTGCAGTGAAGACACATTCACGTTCGGTGTCCTCTATCAACGCGAAGTGCAGATCGGCGAGCACGCGGTGCGCGACTTGAAGAATGAATGGCGGCGAGCCGAGCGAGCCTGCCAACGGATCCAAGACAAGCAATCGACTTCGAGGGCCAACTGCTTTACGGGAAGTGACGAAAGGCAACAGCGTCCGAAACCACCGCAGCAATAGTGTTTTCGCAATAGGACGTTGACTACGCATCGCAAGGAGTTATCGCTGTGACATATCAGCCAATTATTGTCGGGGTGGACGGCTCGCCGTCCTCAGGCTCTGCGCTGCGGTGGGCAGCACTGGAGGCCGCGACCCATCATGTTCCGCTCCATATCGTCAATTCCTGTGCGGACCCACGGGGTTACGCAGCGACCATCGCGGAGGCCGCGTTCGATCGCACTCCGCTGCAAGCTGCTGCACGAAAGGTGCTTGCGCGCGCGACGACGGACGTTGCCGCGCACACGGCGGCAGTGGAGTCGCCCGAGGTCAAGACGATACTCAGTGACGATCCTGCTGTGCCGACCCTTATCGATCTATCGAATGGCGCCCGGATGGTAGTGGTCGGTAGTAGGGGCCTCGGGGCGTTCAAGCGCGGGCTTCTGGGCTCGGTGAGTACCGCTGTCGCTCGGCACGCGCACTGCCCGGTAGCGGTGATTCACGAGCAGGACACCGACGAAGACTTACGCTCGAAGAAGCCGGTAGTCGTCGGTGTCGATGGGACGCGAAACAGCGAGCGCGCGATCGAGATCGCATTCGACGAAGCGTCGCATCGGAATTGCGATCTTGTGGCGCTGCACGCGTGGGCCGATACGAGCGATTTCGACTATCAGTTGGCGGACTGGCCGGACGCTGCGGGTGCTGCGGAAGCGACGCTTGCCGAAAGCCTTGCGGGCTGGCAGGAGAAGTTTCCCGACGTTTCCGTACGTCGGATCGCTGTCAGGAATCACCCCCGCCGGCACTTGGCCGAACAGGCTGCCGACGCGGCGGTCGTTGTGGTCGGCAGCCACGGCCGGGGTGGATTCGCCGGCCTTCTTCTCGGATCTGTCAGTCAGGCGTTGCTACATACCGTTTCATGCCCCCTGATCATCGCCCGTGGGCCCGCCTGACGCATCACGAGTGAGTAGGGCTTCGATGGCGATTCCCAGCAAAGGCGACGGAAGTCGTTGTTCTGCAGAGCTTCCAACCGTAGGAATGGTGATGACGACCCGCGTGGTCGCGATCGGCCCGTCTGCTTCTCTTCAAGAGGCGCTGGCCGTCATGTTGGGGGCGCGCGTTCGGCACCTGCCGATAGTCGATCGCGGCAAATGTGTCGGCCTTCTGTACGAGTCCGACGCTTTATGGGAACTGTATTTGCGGGCCGAGGCTGCGAGCGGCGCCGGTGCATGCGCTCGCAGCCCGGTGCCGCTCGTCGCGGTCGACGCCACGCTGGAGTCGGCCGCCGAAGCATTGGAGCGCGCCTCCGCCGATGCTCTCGTGGTCGATCATGATGGCCGGATTGCCGGAGTTTTGACGTCTACCGACATCGTCCATGCGATTGCTCGGGCGCGATAACGCCGGAGCGGTTGCGTCAGTCGACCACGGCTGACACCGTCTGCGCGGCGAGATAGCACGCGATGATGTCGACGGTGCATCGGTGAGTACTTCTCGCCACGAGAACACCTCGCGCTCAGCGTCTTAGTCGACAAGATTCGGCGCGCTTGCGGACGATCTGACGTCGGACATAGCCGTCGGTGGACTGCCCACGAGCCTCGACGCAAGCGAGGATCGCAAATTTCGTTTCCGCGTTATTCATTGGGGTCCGAGTTGCCACTCGGCCACCATTCGCGTTGTCGTGCGAGACCGAACATCTCCAACAGAACCCCGACTGTGACGAAAGACGGTTGCAGCAGGCTCAGTTCCTTGATGATGGCGATCTGCACGGCGATCCAGGCGACAAGCAGAAGTCCCGATCCGATTGCAGCGGTGGCTGCTCGGGGGTCTCCCGAAATGGCCAGCCACGCGGTCGCAGTCATCGGCACACCGACGATGAGCACGAGCGCAATTCCGGCTAAAGCAGGACTGTCGAAAGGGATTCGATGGGCAGCCTCGTCGCCGACGTCCAAGACACCCAGTATGAGCCCGGCCGCGCCGGCGAAGGCCAGTATGGCGGTACAGCCCGCCAGCGATGCAACCGAGTACGCCCAGAAGGTCGCAATCGGTCTGCGAATTGTCAGTTGCATGATGCTGAGTCTGTATAGCTGGACGAATCGGCGGAAGGGCCCCATGTCCATTGCGGAAAGGACGTTCGGAGTCGGCGAGACCATAACGCGCACTGAGCAACAGCGGATCGCCCGGCCGTGATCAGCACGGCCGGGCGACATGGGGAGCGCGAACTCGGGATCAGCGGATCACGAATGTCGCGGCATGTCGTGACCCCGTGAGGCGATGATGGCGATGGCGGCGACCGTCGCGGCTGTCGACAGCGCACCGACGCCGCCGACGGCGGCCCAGTTACCGAGCCCCGACCCGGCGGCAGTCAAGGTAATTCCCACGAGGGCGACTGTCACCATTGTGAGCACGTACACGATTGTCCACGCCGTCGGTTTCATTTCATTCCTTCACTGGTTGAGCAGGTGCATTCCTGACAAGATTGTGCGAGAACTGAACCGAGGGGTGACAGGGCAATTCGCCTCGAGTCGAATGGTCTGGTTTCCCTCGCAGGCAGTACGAATGTCATTCCGAGAAAGTCCAGGCGCCACTTGGGATTGGACCGCCAAGAGAATTATCCGCAAGTGGCTGCCCCCATACGACGTGTACAAGCGATTCGGGGAAAACAGCGAAGACTCTCTCTAGTTGGCCGGGCGAGAACAGTTGGTCGAGCGCGTCGGTGACCAGGCCCGCAGTTGTTGGAACGTCCGCTCGAGGTATGCCGGCCTCACGGGCGAACTGAGAGACAAACGCCTCGGTGCCGTGTCGGACGGGTACGTGCGAGGGTACCCAGCCGTCGTAGAACATTCCTCGGATCAGTTCCGGCATCTGTGCACCCAGGTGTGCGGCGACGGGGACCGGAATGCGATCACGAACCGTATGGCACCAGGCCCGGAGCGCCCGATAAGCAAAGAACCTGTCCTCGGTACCCAAGGTGTCGGTCACCACGTCGAGCCAGTGCTGCGCCTTGGCGACAGTGGGAGCGAAGGGATCGCGTTGCTGTGTCATGAAATCTCCTTGGACTCGAAACGGCGTGTGTTTCGAGGTTCTCGGTTGATCACCGCCTCCAACTAGGGCAATGCGGCCTCGTCCGGAGGCCGTCAGGCCCCGGTACGACGACTTTGGGCGGTCGAATGGCAAGTGTCTGCTCGAGAGTGGCTCGGCGATTGTGAGTTCGACGACCGACGATTGACCCAGCGGCTGAGGACCACCGGCCCTTCGTGCCGGGCGTCGATTGCAGCACGCTGAAGACGGTCGCATCGAGCGTCGCTCCGCGCATGGAGCGGCGGGCGGAAATGCGAAATATGGAAAGGCAAAGGTAGTTTCGATGCAGGCACGGGATCTCATGACACGTTCGGTGGTGACGGTGCAACCGCGAACTCCGCTCGCACAGGCGATCTCACTCCTTGTCGGCAATGGCTTCGCGGCGCTTCCCGTCGTTGACGAGGACGGTCACGTGATTGGAATGCTGTCCGAGTCGAATCGTTGATTGCAGGCCGGGATCAGGCAGGTACGACTGTGGAGCAAGTGATGACGGCCTCGGCCCACGTATTGAGTCCGAGCGCAGATATGAGCACAATCGCGGTGCGCATGATCAACTTTCGCCTTCGTTCGATGCCGGTCGGCCGCCGCGGCATCTTGATCTGAAATTTGCAACTTACCTGGGCCGAGTTCGATCGGTCCACACAACTTCTCGATCGGAGTTCATCATGGTTCATTCACCCCAGAAATCAATCATTGTCGGCATCGACGGATCTACAGCCGCCATTCGTGCGGCTGAGTGGGCCGCAACAGAAGCGGCTGACCGGGATATCCCACTCAGGCTCGTCTACGTTGCGGAGCCGAACGGCGAGGATCCTGTGGCGGGAGCTCCGAACACGGAGTTCGACTATGGCAGAGATGCTTTGGAGGCAGCTCGACGGGCTGTGGAACATCGTGACGCGGTGAAAGTCGAGTCCGAGTTGCTTCACGGGAAGGTCGACTCGACCTTGGCGGAGCTGTCCGAAGGCGCAGAAATGGTAGTCGTCGGATCGGTGGGTATCGGGTTCTTCGCCGAGATGATTCTCGGGTCGACCGCCTCTTCGCTCGCGCGGACAGCCCGCTGCGCGGTCGCGATCGTTCGTGCGCCCCACCGGTACGCCGAAGTGCCGTCGGCGGGGCCGATTGTAGTTCCTATCGAGAGTAGATCGCCGGTGGACGCAGTCCTGGGGGCGGCATTTTTCGAGGGCAAGATCCGAGCCGCAGAAGTGATGATTCCGCAGCTACAGCGTATCCGCCCATGGGCGGTTCCTGCGAGCTCGACGACGGTCGCGCGTGGTGCCACGGGTCCGTTGGAAGACCGGGTGGATACGTTCCGCGGCAACTTCCCGACCGTGGTGGCCTACTCGATGCTCATAGACGGGTATCCGATTGCGTATCTGGAGCAACTGAGTAAGAGTGCGCAATTGGTTGTGGTCGGCCGCCGCCGTCAGACCGGCGCGGAAGACGCCGGCACTCTCGATGGGACCGCACACGCAATGGTTTATCACGCGAAATGCCCTGTGCTGGTGGTCCCCTCGATCACCTGAGAGCGGGAGATGCAGAAGCCCGGCCAACGGATTCGTCGCTGGCCGGGCTTCGCAGTTCCTGTAACGTCGCGTGTGCCGGACGCGGCCTGGGGCTCGCTGCAAGCAGCAAATATCCGACAGTGACCGGAGCCAGGAGATTCAGGAAACGGTAGACCAGCACGGCAGCAACCGCGGTATCAGCCTGCATTCCGGTTGCGGCGAGCGCGATCGTGAGAGTCGCCTCGACCACGCCGAGACCGCCCGACGCGCCGTGTGGCCGCGGCGTAGCCTGCTGACAACGGTGTGCGGTTGATGGCTATGAGTGCTGCTCCGCCGCCGACGATGACAGTCGCAATTGCCCCGCGCCGGCCGAAGCCGTGAAGACGGTCCACTTTCTGGGTGGTCGATCAGCCGGCGCGTCTACAAACCACGACTGGGCATGGCGCGTGGTAGATCAGGTTCTGACTCGTGGAGCCGAGTAGCGGCCCGATCAGGCGGTTGCGACCGCGACTCCCCACGACGACTATGTCGTTGGAACTCGCGCGGTTCAGCAAGATCTGTGCCGCGCCGCCTCGTTCGGAGATCCGAGTGACGACAACGTCGGGGTACTTGTCGCTCCAGCCCGCGGTGCACTCGGCCAGCAGGGCGGCGGCCTCGCTTTCTTCGGTGGCAAGCGACTTGCGTGCCTCGGCAATGGGGTAGTGAACCTCGATCTTGTCCGCCTGCCAGGCGTGCACCGCGACGAGTGGAAGTCCGAATGCAGCAGCGAGTTGGAAGGCGTGCTCGACCGCATCGTCACTGAGGGGAGTGCCGTCGACGCCGACGATGATCTGCCGGTGAACGGAGTCGAACATCTCCACGTTCTGCCGGCAGATGACGACCGGGCAGTGCGCGTTGTTGACGACAAGGATGGCTGTAGAGCCGAGCAGAATCGTGCCGAACATCTCGGTCCCGTTCGGGCCGAGGACACACATGCGAGCATTTTTGGATCGTTCGATCAGCGCTTGCGCTGCGGGTCCGGTGGACACACTGCCGGAAACGTCGATGTCCGGAAAGTGCTCGCGCACGAGTTCGGCGGTCTCGGTGACGATCCGGTTCGCGGGTTGTCGGCCGGACTCCGCCAACTCGGCTGGCCCGGCAACCGCCGCTTCACCGAAGTAGTAGCCCGGATTGGGTAGAGCGTGCACGATCTCGAGTGTGCAGTGCAGTCTCGTTGCCAGGTCAGCCGCCCACAGAGCGGCTTGCGCGGCCGACCACGATCCGTCGACGGCCGCGACAATCGGATGTTCGGCGAAGTCCTCGTCCACTGCGTATCTTCTCTCGATCACGCTGTAGTCGGCATGCTGACGCCCGTCAACGTACGACTTCTCGTCGTCGTCCGGTTACGGCACCATCGAGCGAATCGATCATCTCCGTGACTCCGTGCCGCGGTGAGGCCGCCAATGGCTCTGCTGTGGATGGCGCCCAACCGATTCGCAAGATCATTTGTGGAAAACCCGAGTCGCCCAAAACTTCTGACACAATTGCGGCGCGCGTATCAGGCAACTCCAGAGGCTCTGTCAAGGGACACGTGGCAAGTCCCAGCGAGGTCGCCGTCAGCAGAACAGCGCTGGTTGCCTCACCCGCGCGTAACCGCGAGATCGTGTCGTCGGACGGAGTAGCCAGCACGAGCAGTTCTGCCGCATCCTCGCTGGGCTGCACGCCACGCGGTTGTTGGAGCAGAGGATTCGCGAAGGTACGTGACGGCATCCGACTCGTGCCATCGGGCGCAGAAGTGTTCGTGGCGGGCACCCCATCCAGCGAGCCTCGGCGCCCGCTCCACACGCGCAGTTCTGTTTGATAGTCGGAATCCTTCGCGTGCTCCGCGGCGGCCGCGGCGACGGCGCGCTCGAGATGCGTGAGTGCCTCTGCTCGGTAGAGCACGACTCCCTCCTGGGCCGCCCGAGACGCCATCAACGCGATGTGGCCTATCGGTACGGGCCAGGAGCTGTAGTGCCTACGATCGGTTCGCCGGCGCGGAATCGCACCAGCCATTGCGATGTCCTGCTCGGACGCGACATGGCGATCCAATTCGATAGCAGCGATGTGCTCAGGATCGGCGGGGTTCGGGAAGCGGTGTGTACGTGCTCTCCATCCCAGGCCTGCCATCGCGACCTTGAAGTGGTTCAGCGCTGTGCCGCAGCTCAGCATCAGATCTCGACCGTCCGGATCCGTGTGGTGCAACACGACTTTGGGATCGATGTAGAGATGCACAGTTCGGTCGCCCATTCGCCACCGCCACGGTTGCGAATTGTGGACCGATGGCGCGCGCAGCGCCAATGCGATTGCTGCTCTGATAGTGCCTTCGTCGGGGAACTCTGCGTCCATTTTGGGTTTGCCTCTCTGTCCGGTGCCTGTGACAACAACCTTCGCACCAGTCCCAGGGCGAGTGCAGAGGACGAAGGCCCTGATTTCGGGGGACCATATACTACCGTGCTGGCGACGCTAATATTCTCGAAATACCCAGTACTGCAACAGTGTTCAACACGGCCAGTGCCTACTGCTTTCCCCGGCGTATTCATCATCGGCAGGCTCGGCTGGGGCTCGATCGGCCAGGTCCTCATCCCAGGGACGGAGCGCAAGTTCGGCGACCTCGCAGGTCACATCGTCGTAGTCCGCCCAGCGTTCGACCTCGGTTTCAGCGTCGGACTCGGACTCGCACAGGGCGCTGTGCAGCAAATCGTCGCCCTTGAACACACGAACTTCGATTGTCATGTCGCTCCTCGTGATTAGAAGGTTCATCGAATCCGATGCCGGGCGGGCGCGCTGAGAGCACAAGGACCCGTGGCGCGGTGACGAACGAATCGACTTGTCGGGACGGGCGCCGCTTGGCGCTCGCCGGCATTGCGATAACGATCGAGATGCAGGTAAACGACAGACTCGGAGCAACTGATGCCCCTTCATCATGAGATCCTGACCACTCCAACCCACAACGGACGCGCAGACGCCAAGCGGTCGTTGTCCGAGACGATTGCCGCGATCGTCCGGCCCCACTATCAAACCGGCCGTAAGCGTGTCGACGCTGTCATGGAGATACTCGCGACACAAGCTGGCCAGTCCGAACTGTGGCGGCGCCACATCGGTTCGGACCGCGTCGAGCCACGCGGTCGTGAGGGTCAGGCAACGCAAGTGATCGATCTGGGCGCGGTGCGGAGGGCCCGAAGGATTGCGCGTCGCATGTACACAACGGATCGTCGACTTAGCTGCGGCAGCGGTGGCAAAGTCATTGCTTTCGATATGGAACGCGCTTCGCACAACAGTTCTTCGTCAGGCACGAAAGAGCGGACCTGAGGTGACGTGCAAGCCTGGTCGCAATCTCGGTCCAGTAGTAGATCCGCGGTTCCATGATGTCGTCATCTTCGATATGGACGGTGTCGTCACCGATACCGCAACCGTGCATGCGCACGCATGGGCCGAGGTGTTCGACGCATTTATGGGTACGCGCGCGGCTTCCGCGGACGAAGATCATGCGCCCTTCACCACCGGAGACTACAAGCGGTATGTCGACGGGAAGGCGCGCAACGCAGGTATCGTCGATTTCCTTGCGTCGCGTGGGATTTCGTTGGTTCTCGGCAATGCCGAGGACCAGTTGGCGGACGCTACGGTGTGCGGGCTCGGCAACCGAAAGAACGAGCTTTTTCGGCAGCGAATCGCGCATGGGGGCGTTCGGGTCTTCGCCGGCGTTGTCGCGTTGGTTGCGCACCTCAGGAAAGCAGGAATAAAGACTGCCGTCTTCACTGCAAGCCGCAATGGCGCGATAGTGCTCAGGGCCGCCGGGCTTGACGAGCTGTTCGACGTAACCGTCGACGGCGTCGATGCACAAGAATGCAATCTGGCCGGCAAACCGGATCCGGCGGTTCTGCTCGAGGCCGTTGGTCGCACCGGTGCTCAGGTCGCAAGGGCGGTCGTGATCGAAGACTCAGAAGCGGGTGTTGCGGCGGGACGGAACGGCGGATTCGCGCTCGTTATCGGCGTCGACTCGGCTGGGGGCTCGAGTCCGCTGCGCGAATGCGGTGCCGACACGGTGGTCGCAGACCTCGCCGAAGTCGTGATTCGGGAAAACCTTGTCCGCTCCTCGGACCTTCCGCATGCTTTGACCGAAGACGGCGCGCTCGACCCGACTCTGCGCGGATCGCGGCCGGCAGTTTTTCTGGACTATGACGGCACATTGTCCGACATTGTGAACGACCCCGATTCCGCAGTGCTGGCCGATGGCTGTGCGGCCGAGCTTTCGAGGCTTGCGCAACTCTGCCCCGTCGCTGTGATCAGCGGCCGGGATCTGGCCGACATCCGCGCTCGGGTCGCGCTACCTGGAATTTGGTATTCGGGTAGTCACGGATTCGAACTCATCGGTCCCGGCGGTGAGTACTACGAGAACGAGGCTGCGCTCGCGGCGATCCCGGATCTCGCGCGGGCGGTCGCGGGCTTGCGTGAAAGCTTGAGCCACTTTCCGGGAGTCCTTCTGGAACACAAACGATTTACGATCGCTGTCCACTATCGCAACGTAGCGGCCGAAACCATCGAAGAAATAGTCGGTGCGGTCGCCGCCGTTGCATCGGCGACGGGACTTCGGTTGACGACCGGTCGCAAAGTGGTCGAATTGCGGCCCAATGTGGACTGGGGCAAGGGGGACGCCTTGTGCTGGGTTCTGGCGCACATCGTCGGACCGGATAAAAGGACACCGCTCTACATCGGCGATGACCTCACCGATGAAGACGCTTTCGATGCTGTTGCGCAAGAAGGCGTTGGGGTCGTTGTGCGCAATGCTGATACGGGGGACCGCCCTTCCGCTGCGCGTCTGGCTGTGGACAGCACCGGCGAGGTTCGCGAGGTTCTGGCCAAACTCGCCGACCGGCTGGAGCGAGTGGTCGCGACGTGTCATGCGGACACGTGGACTTTCAGTTACGAAGGTTACGACGCTGAATCCGAAAAGTTGCGCGAGGCTCTGTGTACCACCGGAAATGGGTTGTTTGCGACCCGCGGGTGTGCGCCAGAAGCGCGGGCAGGGGAGTACCACTATCCGGGCACCTATGCCGCCGGCGTCTACAACCGATTGCTGGACCGCGTATCTGGCAAAATCATCGACAACGAGAGCATCGTCAACTTGCCGAACTGGCTCCCAGTGACGTTTCGGACCGAGGGGCCAAGGGGTGCGTGGTTCGACCTCGATAGAGCTGAGCTTCTCGACTATTGTCAGCACCTCGATCTGAAACGTGCAGTTTTGCAGCGCCGCTTCAGGTTCCGCGATTCGCTAGGGCAGAACACAGCAGTCGTGCAGAGACGGTTCGTTTCGATGCAGCACCCGCACGTGTGTGCACTGGAAACCACGGTGGTTCCCGAGGACTGGTCGGGCATGGTCGAGTTTCGTTCGACAGTGAACGGCGCTGTCCGGAACACCAATGTCGAGCGGTACCGCGAGCTGTCGAGTGACCATCTCCAGCACGTCGAGTCACGGCAGCTTTCCGACGACTCCGTGCTGTTCGTAGTAACGACCAATCAATCGCGCATTCCGGTGGCGGTCGCCGCAAGGAACACACTGTGGCGCGGGGCTGAAAGAGTTTGCTCGCCGTACCGACTCGTGGATGAGAGCACCTCCATCGGCCATGAGATCTCAGTCGACGTCACGTCCGGACAGCCGGTGTCGCTGGAAAAGATCGCGACCGTATTCACGGGCCGTGACCGTGCAATTTCCGAGCCAGCCGATGAAGCGGCGCGGATGTTGGGGCGCATCGCTCGGTTCGACGATTTGCTGAGCGGGCACGAACTTGCCTGGAAACACATATGGGCCCATGCGGATATCCAGTTGGAGGGCCACGACGAGGCTCAGCGGATCGTCCGCCTGCACATACTGCATCTGATGCAAACAGTGTCGAGACATACGGCGGACGTCGACGCAGGCGTGCCCGCTCGAGGCTTGCACGGCGAGGCATACCGCGGGCATGTCTTCTGGGATGAGTTGTTCGTCCTCCCAGTACTCAACCTCCGGTTACCGGCGTTGTCGGAATCGTTGTTGCGCTACCGTTTTCGCCGTCTTCCAGAAGCAAGAAGGTTGGCAGCCGAAGCGGGTTACAGGGGCGCGATGTTCCCATGGCAGTCGGGTAGTGACGGTCGCGAGGAAAGCCAGCAATTGCACCTCAACCCGCGGTCGGGCAGGTGGGTGCCGGATTCGAGCCAGCGCGCGCATCACATCGGTGCGGCAATCGCCTACAACGTATGGCAGTTCTATCAGGTCACAGGCGATCTCGACTTCCTCGCGGACGTGGGGGCAGAAATGCTTGTGGAAATCGCGCGGTTCTACGCGAGTCTCGCGACATACGACGACAGACTCGACCGCTACGTCATTCGCGGAGTTATCGGCCCGGACGAGTTCCACTCCGGCTACCCGGGGCGGCCGCTCGATGGGATAGACAACAACGCATACACGAACGTGATGGCGGTTTGGGTGATCGTGCGCGCGCTCGACGCACTGGACGTCATCCCCAGCGTCACTAAGTGCGAACTGCTGGAAACCCTGGGTGTCGACGCCGACGAGATGACTCGGTGGGAAGCGGTCAGCCGCCAGCTGTACGTGCCTTTCCACGATGGTGTGATCAGCCAGTTCGAGGGCTACGATCAACTCGCTGAACTGGATTGGGAGAAATATCGCGGTAGGTACGGCGAGATAGGACGCCTGGACCGTATTCTCGAGGCAGAGGGCGACGACGTCAATCTGTACAAAGTGTCCAAACAGGCCGACGTGAAGATGCTCTTCTACCTCTTGTCGTCGGACGAGCTTCGAGAGCTTTTCGATCGACTCGGTTACAAGTTCGACGCCCAAACGATTCCGCGGACCATCGATTATTACATGGCGCGCACGTCGCATGGATCCACGCTCAGTGCGGTCGTGCAATCTTGGGTTCTCGCTCGTGCCAACAGATCTCAGGCCATCGAGTTCTTCGACCGTGTGCTCGCATCCGACATCGCCGACGTGCAGGGCGGCACGACTGCGGAAGGGATTCATTTGGCAGCAATGGCGGGCAGTATCGACCTGTTGCAACGATGCTTTTCAGGCCTCGAGACACGCGGCGATCGTTTGGTGCTTTGTCCGAACTGGCCGACAGAACTCGGTGCTCTCGCGTTTCCGATCTACTACCGAGGGCACCGCCTTGTGCTCCGCATAGTCGGCACGGAGGTCCAGGTGACAGCCACCGAGGGTACCCAGCGGCCGATCGAGATCGAATGCCGTGGCCACGTGGCCGCGTTGCGGCCGGGTGACACCGTGCATCTGAAATGAGTGTCTTCACAGTTCTCGTCATCGTGGTCGGCCTGGCGATGGCCTTCGATATCACCAACGGCTTTCATGATTCGGCGAATGCTGTTGCAGCGCTTGTCGCGACTCGGGCAGCGACGCCGGCGCAAGCCCTGGCCCTTGCAAGCGCGGGCCACATCTTGGGTCCATTGCTTGCTGGTACCGCGGTTGCGGACACTGTCGGTGGCGTCGTCCACGTTGCGCCGCACGAGACGGTGACGGCAATCGCGGCTGCACTGACCGCAGCCATTGCATGGAACATGGTCACTTGGAAGTTCGGTCTGCCGTCCAGTTCCTCGCATGCTCTTGTGGGTGGACTCGTCGGTGCCGCGATCGTTGCCGGTGGGCTTTCAGGTGTCCGGTGGGGCGGTTTCTCGGACGGTCGGCCGACCGGCGTATTCGGCGTCCTTGCTGGGTTGGCGATTTCGCCCGTGCTCGGAGTCGCGGTAGGTGCGGGAGGGATCTACATCGGACGACGGCTGTTGCGCAGAGCGCGGCGAGAGATCAACGGCGTCATCCGAAAGGCCGAGTGGGTCACGGCGTCGGCTCTGGCGTTCAGCCATGGTGCAAACGATGCGCAGAAGACGATGGGTGTTGTGACGCTCCTGCTGGTCGCCGAGGGACAGCTATCCGAATTTGCAGTGCCGTTCTGGGTTCGCTTTGCAGCAGCCGCGTGCCTTACGGTTGGCACCGCGCTCGGCGGGTGGCGCATCGTACGAACGGTCGGCAGCGGCGTCTACCGGATGCAGCCCTTGGATGGTCTAGTGAGTCAAGGCGGCTCCGCTGCAGTCATTTTGGTAGGTGCTGCGGTTGGTGCCCCTGTCAGCACGACGCACGTCGTTGCATCCGGCGTGGTTGGTGTCGGGCTACAGCAACGGGCCCACCACGTGCACTGGGCCGTTGTCCGCGAAATTGGCGCGGCGTGGATCGTCACCCTACCCATCAGTGCCGCCGTCGCCGTTTTCGTTTACCCCTTATGGAGTGCAGTGACATGAAACTTCCACACGCGTGGTTTCTGCCGGAAACCTATGACATTCTCGGCACACTGATTGAACAGTTGGACATTGTCGAGCAGTCCTTCAGCATTCTCGCGGCGTGGTGCGCAGGTGCCGATGGCGCCGATCCCATCATTGCAATGCGCGCGTTGATCGTGCAGGAACACGTGCGCCGTCGACGATTGCACACGCAGGTTCGATCGAGCTTCAGTACTCCCCTCGGCGCCGAGGACTTGTTCGAACTTGGCGAGCGGCTCGGCGAGATCTGTGAGCGGTCGTACGCAGTCGTGCGCGAGGCCGAGCTTTCGCACACGGCGACCGATCCGTGTCTGGGGCTGCAGGTGGATGCGATCGAGAGAGCGCTCGTTCCGCTCGGTGCGGCGATACACGCCCTGCCGCACGCGCGGGCGGGGAAGTTGGCAGACGAATCGCTCGAACTTTTGACCGCAGCAGAGCACGCCTATCGAACCGCGATTGCCGATCTCGAAAGTGAAACCGACCTCCGTCGGGAATTGCGCCGCCGGGAGTTGTACCGGCGCGCGGAGCATCTCACCGATGCGGTTCGCGGTGCCGCGCGGCGGACCTGGTACGCGGTGTACAAGTCTCAGTAGGGAGTAGTCGGTGTACGCACGGATAGCCGCACCCGAGTTCGGGTGCGGCTATCCGCATTGGATCGATCAGCTCTGGGGCGCCGCCAGGACCACTTTGAGTGCGCCGGTCTCGCCAGCCCGCGCGAACACGTCGTAAGCATCCTCGAATTCGTCGAGGCCGAATCGATGGGTCACGATAGGAGATGCGTCGACCTGTCCGCTGGCCAACAGTTTGATCAGTGTCGGCGTCGAGTTCGTATCGACAAGACCTGTCGTGATCGTGAGGTTCTTGATCCAAATTCGCTCGAGGTGCAACGTGGCGGGCGCGCCGTGTACGCCGATGTTGGCCACGTGTCCGCCAGGACGGACCAGATCGACTGCCAATTCGAAGGTTTCGGGGATTCCGACCGCTTCCATGGTCACGTCGGCGCCGAGGCCGTCGGTGAGGCCCCGCACAATATCCAGCACATTCTCGTTGAGGCTGTTCACGATGATGTCAGCGCCGGCGCTCTTTGCCGCCGCCAATCGCGACTCCGCGACGTCGATCGCGATGATGTGGCTCGGGCTGTACAGCCGGGCGGTCATGATTGCTGCCAGGCCGATCGGTCCCGCGCCCACGATGGCCACGACGTCGCCGGGGCGAACCTTGCCGTTGAGTACACCCACCTCGTGACTCGTCGGCAGTATGTCGGCGAGCATCAGCATTTGCTCGTCCGACAAACCAGGCGGCACAGGATGAGTCGAGTTGTCGGCAAACGGCACACGTACCAATTCCGCCTGAGTGCCGTCGATGAGGTGACCGAGGATCCAGCCGCCGCCACCGAGGCACTGGCCGTAACTTCCTTCTCGGCAGAAGCGGCACGCGCCGCAGGAAGTAATACACGAAACAAGAACGTGGTCGCCGACTTTCACATTCTGGACGGCATCGCCGACAGCGGTGACGGTGCCGACGGCTTCGTGGCCGAGAACTCTGCCGGGGGTCACCTCAGGAACATCGCCTTTGAGAATGTGCAGGTCCGTGCCGCAGATTGTGACAGCGTCGACTCGGATGATCGCGTCTGTCGGGCTTTGAATCCGCGGATCGGGCACTTCTTCCCAGGCCTTCTTGCCGGGACCGTGAAAGACCAATGCGTGCATGGGTTTCCTCTGTCTCTATTTGGTGTTGGCGCGCGAGCCGGATGGCCGCGCAATGGTGGCCAGGATGTCGCGCCAGGTGACCATCCCTACGGGTCGACCGTGTTCCACGACCGGAATGGCGCGCAGTTGTGCGCGCAACATCGCTTCTGTGATCTCGGCCAATGATGCGCTCGGTGTCACCGACACCTGCGGTGACGCGAAATCCATGACTCGCGTGCCACGTTCATCGACAGGACCGCTCTCGTCGGAGCAAGCTCGCTCCGCCCAGCATTGAGTGAGATATGCCTTGGCGACGGCATCTTCGGTTGCGAGCTTGACCAAGAAGCCGTCGTTATCCACGATCGGCAGTGTCGTAAACCCGGTGCGAAGCATGGCGTCTGCCGCGTCGGCAACCGACACGTCGATGGCGAGCGCGACTATGGGGCTGGACATCAAGTCGAGCGCATGGGCCGGCTCCGAGGTCGACGCTTCGCTGAAAAAATCGATGAGTGACATGTCCGCGCTCCTGCAAAGTTGCTGTGTACCAACAAAATTATTCGCGTACCGCGCAGTCGGTGATAGCGACAAAGCGACCGATTGCCGGTGTCCAAAGTCCCTATGGATGCTGCCGTCGCTGCCAGTGTTCAGCTTCGCAAACCGACGCGGCCAGGTGTGCGTGCCGAACCGGTCATCGAAAGCGGGGACCAATCTCACTCCGGCCCAGAATCGTTCGTAGCAGGGACCACATGCCCCGATCCTGGTGACCAACGACAGCCGCCCGCGCATTGCCGCAAGCAATAGCGTCGAACAGACCCCCAACGAGCACAACGAAGGATGAGAACAATGACCTCGAACAGCGACACAGCACGGACGGAGCACGCGCTTTCGACCGCAATCGTTGTCGGCACGGACGGATCACCGGCAGCGACGGACGCCGTCCGATGGGCTGCAAAGACCGCGGCGATCAGGAATCGCAGCCTGCACATCGTCCACGGACTGGGGCTCGGCGCAACGAGTGGTGGCCATGCCAATCCGTACCTGACTGTTCCCGGCGTCGTCGATTCATTGGAAGCAGTCGGAAAGGCGGTGCTGAGAGAGGCAGAGGAGACTGCTCGAACGGTGGTCCCCGATCTGGTGGTCGAGACGGCACTGTCTGCGCTGGGTCCAACCCAGCTGCTTGTCGACTTATCGCGTGAGGCGTACATGGTCGTCGTCGGAGGATCGACGACGCGCTTCGGCTCCATCGATGTTGCTGTGACCAGCCACGCTCACGGGGAAGTTGTTGTCGTTCGGGGTGATTGGGAAGCTCGAGCAGCAAGCGCTCCAGTTGTCGTCGGCATCGACGGCAGCCCGACAAGTGAGCACGCAATAGCTGCCGCCTTCGAAGAGGCGTCGTGGCGCGGCGCTCCGTTGGTCGCTGTGCATGCCTGGAGCGACTTCACCCTCGGCGCGATCGCGGGTCGGCCCGGTGTGCTGACCTCTCTCGCCGGCATCGAAGAAGCGGAAAACGTGGTGCTCGCAGAGCGGCTTGCGGGGTGGCAGGAGAAGTTTCCTGACGTCACCATCGAGCGCAAGGTGTACTTCGACGGCCCGCGCGAGCACCTGTCGAATTGGTCCGCGCAGGCCCAGTTGGTGGTCGTCGGAAGCCGCGGGCGTGGCGGAATCCGGGGTATGTTGCTCGGTTCGACCAGCAACGTGCTTGTCCGACAGGCACATTGCCCAGTGTTGGTTGTTCGTGCACCGCATCGCGTGGGATGAGGCGTGAGCACCACTGCGTATTTCGGCGTACCAAGCGAGGTGCCACCGCAGGCACGGCGCGTTGCGAAGCCATGGTCGAGGCTGCTGTCGGCGCCACCGGTCAGTCGCGTTTTCGAACCTATCGAGTTTGCGGCGCTGCCGCCCAACACTCGGCGGTGGCTGCAGAGGTCGGTAGCACCGTGTACGCCCCTCGCGACGACTGTGCGGCTTACCATGCGGGGCAGTATTCGCTTGGGCCGGTGGCGTTCGTTCGAGGCAACCCAGTTGCTCTCGCCATCCCGCGGCTACGTATGGGCCGCGACCACCAAGGTCGCAGGACTGCCTATCTCGGGGTACGACCGTTTTACTGACGGCGATGGGGAAATGCGCTGGCGAATCGGCGGGATAGTCCCAGTCATGTCGGCTGCTGGGTTCGACGTTTCGCGCAGTGCAGCGGGGCGAGCTGCTGCCGAGTGTGTGCTCGTGCCGACGTCGTTCAGCGGTGCAATGTGGGCCGACGACGGTCCGAGCGAGACTGTCGCAACGTGGGTGTACGAGTCCGGCGAAGAGAATGTGCGGTTGCGTCTCGCCTCCGACGGGTCACTGCAGCGATTGTCCATGCAGCGATGGGGAAACCCAGACGGCGCGGGCTACAGGAGACACCCGTTCGGAGTCAGCGTGGAAGAAACCGGAACGTTCGAGGGTGTTGTCATTCCGACTCGATTGCGTGCTGGTTGGTGGTTCGGCACAGACCGCCAGGACGAAGGTGAGTTTTTCCGCGCGGAGATCCTGTCGGCTCATTTCTGCTAGCAAACGTCGCGCTAGATCACTGAAGTCCGAACGATCGCGGCGTTATGCTGGGTCTCTCCGGAGAGGTTTGAGTCATGAGCGCGCGAGAGGGCGGTCCGAAGGCCGGCTCGGTGATCACAGGACCTGAGCCGACCGCGACTCAGCGCGACGTCAGACCCGATATTCCGGCGGAACTCGATGCTGCCGATCTCGCGGACGCAGCAGAGATCGGTCGAGGCGGGTTCGGAGTTGTGTACCGCTGCGTGCAACGCGCGCTCGATCGGACAGTTGCAGTCAAAGTGCTCACCGCCGACCTCGACGACGAAAACTGGGAGCGCTTTCTGCGCGAGGAACATGCGATGGGCCGACTGTCAGGGCACCCGAACATCGTCGACATTCTGCACGTCGACGTGACGCTGACCGGACGCCCATTCATTGTGATGCCCTTTCACGCTCGCGGCTGTTTGAGCACGCTGATCAGGGACGGCGGCCCGTTGCCGTGGCAGGAAGTGGTACGAATCGGAATCAAGGTATCCGGTGCGATGGAGTGGGCCCATCGCACCGGAATCCTGCATCGCGACGTGAAGCCGGCCAACATCTTGCTGAACACCTTCGATGAACCGCAGCTTACCGACTTCGGAATCGCCAGGGTGTCAGGCGGTTTCGAAACATCGACAAACGTGATTGTGGGCTCTCCGGCCTTTACCGCGCCGGAGATCCTGCGCGGCCGACTGCCGTCGCCCCAATCGGATGTTTACGGACTCGGTGCGACGTTGTTCTGCCTTCTTACTGGGCACGCCGCCTACGAGCGGCGCAGCGGCGAGAAGGTAGTGGCCCAATTTTTACGCATAACCTCCGCACCGGTTCCAGACTTGCGCGAGCTCGAAATCCCGGCCGACGTCGCGGCCGCGGTCGAGGCAGCAATGGCAGCCGAACCTGCAGAAAGGCCAGAGTCGGCCGAGGAGTTCGGCCGTATGCTCCAGGCGATAGAAGACCGGCACGGGTTGTTCCACGACGAGATGATGTTGCCCAGACCGATCGGCGAGCGGCGGACGACATCGGGTGCACCGCTCCGAGAATCTGGCGACACCAGCAGCGGCGGTGCGGTGTCCGCTCTTTCCTGGAGCGACGACTCTGCTACTCCTTCCGCCGCCCGATCTGTCGGCGGAGCGCAGCGATTGCTCGCGCGCCCGCGACTGCTGGACCTGTTGCGCGCCGGTAGCGACCGGCAGCTGACGTTCATCCACGCTCCGGCGGGATTCGGAAAGTCGACGTTGCTGACCCAGTGGCGCACGAGTTTGAGCGAGGCCGACGGCCTGGTCGCGGAGCTGACTCTCGATTACGACGACAACAGGGTCGTCTGGTTCTTTTCGCACCTCGTAGAAGCGATCGGTCGAGTACGGCCCGACTTAGGGGCAGGTTTGGTTGCGGAGCTGGAAGAACGCGGCGGCACCGGTGCCACCTTCGTGTTGAGTCGGCTGGTCGACGAAATCCATTCCGTGGGAATTACTTTGGTGTTACTTATCGACGACTGGCACAAAATCACGAACGAAGAAACGCTCAACGCCATGGAGTATGTACTCGACCGCGGATGCCATCATTTGCGGGCGGTGGTGGCGAGTCGATCGCATTCGGGCGTGCCCTTCACCAAGCTGGCACTCCGCGAAGAACTTATCGAGATCGATTCGGATGCTTTGCAATTCGAGCTACCTGAAGTCCGCGACTTCTTCCGAGAAATCCACGATGTCGAGCTCGCCGAAGCTGATGCCGCGCAGCTGTGGGAAGCGACGAACGGTTGGCCTGCCGCTCTCCAACTGGTCGCCCTTTCGCTGGGGCGGCGCGGCGAGACTCTGGGGTCTGCGACCCCACGATCTACCTCGCGGTCTGCTGGTAGGGCTGCGAAAGCAATCGGCAGGATGCGCGGAGATCATCCTGCGATAGCTGAATATCTCGGCGAAAATGTTCTGCACACACTGGAACCGAGAATGATCGAGTTGCTGACAGCTGCATCCGTCGCCGAGCGAATCTGTGGCGGGCTCGCTGCGGCGATCACCCTCGATGACGATGCGCCGATGCAACTCGCCGACGCAGAACGCCGAGGGCTGTTTCTGCACAGTCTTGTCGAAGATCCGAATTGGTTCCGGTTCGACCCCCTCTTCGCCGAATTTTTGCGCGGTCGCCTCGAAAGTAGTCAACCCGGGCGTGCGCGATTGTTGCACGTGCGTGCGTCGAAGTGGTTTGCCGAACACGGCATGGTGCGCGAGTCAGTGGATCACGCGCTGCTCGCCGCGGATCCGAGCGCGGCGCTGGACTTGGTCGAATCACGGGGTATGGACCTGATCGACGGTGCGCGCATGGCCACGTTGCTCGCGTTGGTCGCGAAACTGCCTGCTTCGCAGGTTGCTTCGAGATCGCAGTTACTCCTTGCGATCGCCCGTGCGAACGTGTCGCTTCACCGTCCAGCGGTGGCCCGGCCCGCTCTGGACCGTGTCGCCGTAGCCCTCGCGAACGGCGATGCCGGGGATCGAAATGCCGCGCTGCAGTTGTTGGAAGCGGACGTGCTCCGCGGAGTCGACTCGGCGATCGCCGACGCAACAGAGGGTCTCGAGGAGCTTGTTGCACCGGTGCTCGCCCGTCCGGAAGCTGTTCCCGCGTGGGCAGCGTCGTGCGCCGCAAATGTCAGTTCGTTCGCTGCGATGTCGCGTTTCGACTTCGACGAAGTGCGGCGCCTTCAGAAATGGGCGTCCGATTTCCACGATCGGTCTCGCGATCCGCTCGGTCGGGTATACGGCAATTGCTATGCGGGAATTGCCGCTCGTGAACAGCTCGATATCTACTCGGCAGCAGCACTGTTCGGGCGTGCCCTGGAATTCGCCGAGGGCGTGAACGGCCGCCATTCGCACGCGGCGCGAATCGCGTCGGCGATGCTCGGCCAGCTCTACTACGACCAAGGTGACCTCGACGTTGCCGAACACCTGCTCGGCGAGGCTCACGAGATCGGGTCCGACATCGGGGGAGTCGACTTCATGATTCCGATCTACGCAACTGCCGCGCGAATCATGGGGCTTCGCGGCGACCGGGCCGGTGCTGCCCGACGCCTCGATGAAGGCGCGGCAGCTGCGGCAGAACTGTCGCTTCCTCGTCTCGCGGCGCACATCAACGCCGAACGCATGCGATGGAGTCTTGGTGCGCGCCTGCCGATTCTGGGTATGCCGAAAACATCTGCCAACGTCTTCGAGGCGGCCGTTGCCGACATCGAGGAAGCTGCTGCCATCCGGGCCGCCCTCGACGGCAGCGGGGCGAACTTGGCGCACGGATATGTCGTTCGCGCGCGCGATCTCGCTGCGCGTGCGGGCGATCGTGATTGCGCATTGAGCCTAATCCAAATGCAGCTGCTCCTCGCCGGCTGTCTGTACGCGGCCGGAGAAGTCGACGAGGGCAAAGATATCTTCGTCGGCGCAACAGCTCGGTGCGCCGAACTTGGTCTCGATAGGGTCGTGCTCGATGCCGGAGACCAGGCAGCGGAACTAATTTCGGAGTTGCGGGAGGACCAGGCCCACAACCGATGGCGCCCGAATTGGCCGCAGATTCCGGAAGCGTTCTTCTCGGATATGGTTCGTTGACCTGCGTTCTCGCGACATGCTACTCGCTCAGAAGACCTTCGGACACGAGGATTCGGCGCGTCAGTTCCGAACTGTCTGCATCGCTTATGCGCGTAGCGTCGAGCACGTCGAGACGATGAGTGAGAATCGCGATCGCGTCGCCCAGCACCAGCATTCGGTCCTCGAGGGCGCTCAGCCCGTGTGAATCGGCGACTGTTGCCGCATCGGGATCGACTGCATACTCGAATTCTTCACATGCGATCTCATCATCGTCGAACTCGTCGACATGTGTGCGTCCCCAAATGGTTTCGACCAATACCGTTGGGAGCGTGGCGAATACTCGATCGAGCTCGCCGGGGGAGAAGAGGGTGTCCAGGGCGTCGGTCACATGCCCAGCAGTGGCGGGAACCTCGCTGTGCGGAACTCCTGCTTCGCGGGCGAACTGGGCGATGAATGAGGGCCGGTCGTGTGCGACCGGTACGTGACTGGGAACCCAGTCCTCGAAGAACATGCCGCACAACAGTTCCGGCAGCTGAGCACTCAGATGGGCCGCTCCCGCAATCGAAATACGGTCACGGACGGTGTGAAACCAGGCACGAAGGCTGCGGTAGGCAGTGTCTGGATCGTCGGAGCCGAGCGCCTCGGTGACTATTGTCAGCCATTTCCGCGCCTGTGCGACGGATCCGGCGAAAGGGTCATTCTGGTGGGTCACGAATTGGCCGTCCTTGTCACGTCTGTAGTATTGCTCAAGGGTCTCCGTCGGTTGGTCGCGCGCCAAGGGCCCAAGGTCCCGACGGCGGGGGCCGGTAGCCTTGGTGATGCCACCCTTCGGCCCTGATCAGGGGCGTCGACCGGGCGAATAGTCGTTGTATGGCTACTGTTCTTCTCGGCACGCTGATCGTCGTGTCGCCGGCGTTGGTAGGCGTCGTTGTTCAGTCTGTGCGGTCCCGCCGGCGCGCCCGACGCCTTGAATACCTGAGGATGCGACGAGAAGCGATGCTGCGGCACCCGTCCGCGCAGGGGCGGGACACGATTCTCTCTCCGCTCGCCGCCGAAGCGATGTTGGTCCGTGCGCGCGTCTCTGGCAAGCTGGAGCAGTCGGCGTACCGAGCGCGTATGCGCGAACTTGCCGAAACCTGCTCAGATCACTCGAACGAGTGACGGTAGCCCTGCCTTCGAAGGTCAAGGGGCCCTACGTCTTCAACTCCGCGCCGCACAGGCTAAAGACATGTCAAAGCACAACAACGCGGCCGCGGGACCGGTGGACACACGCCTCCGACTCGAGTCTCGACTCGATGACGAGCTGAGTCGATGGTTGTGGCTGGTTAAATGGTTCCTGCTTATTCCGCACATTCTCGTACTGATCGTGCTGTGGTTTGCGTTTTCGATCGCAACCTTGATTGCGCTGTTTGCCATTCTTTTCACCGCTAGATATCCGCGCGCACTCTTCGATTTCAATGTCGGCGTCTTGCGGTGGTCATGGCGAGTGTGGTTCTACGGCTACGGCATGCTCGGCACCGACCGTTACCCGCCTTTCACTTTGCGGGACGATCCGAAATACCCTGCGTGGCTGTCGATCCCATATCCTGAGAAGCTTTCCAGAGGATTGGTTTTGGTGAAGTGGTGGCTGCTTGCCATCCCGCACTATTTGGTTGTCGCCTTGTTCGTGGGGCAGCCGCGGTCCAACGTCGGTGACGACGGGGGGCAGGGGGCATTCGGCGGTGGGCTGATCGGACTCCTCGTCTTGTTCGTCGGCGTGGCGCTGCTGTTCACAGGCCGCTACCCCCGAGGGATATTCGATTTCGTGTCCGGGATGAACCGGTGGGTGTTTCGAACCGTCGCGTATGCGGCACTGCTGACCGACGCGTACCCGCCGTTCCGCCTCGATGTCGGTGCCGTCGAGAATGCGTCGTGAACCTCTTCGGTACTGTCGGCCGCAAACTGGTCGCTCCAGCTAAGCCCGCACACCGAGCGCAGCCGATCATCGTCGGCGTAGATGGTTCGCCTGCGGCGCTTCGGTGTGTGGTGTGGGCCGCGGAGGAGGCTGCTGCGACGAATGCGCGGCTGCGACTCGTTTACGTTATCGACCACGCGCACAGTAGATCCGCCGGTGGTACAGAGCGAGCTTCAGCCGCACTCGATGCGGCACGCGACGCCGCTCATGAGAGCGCAAACACTGTGCAACTGGACGCGGAAATAATTACGGGGAAACCGAGTTCGGTGCTGCTCCACTTGTCGATAACTGCGGCCGCAATCGTCGTCGGGTCGGCCGGAGTTGGCTACGTCGCCGAGATGATTCTGGGGTCCACGGCCGCAACTCTCGCGGCCTGGTCACGATGCCCTGTCGCAATTGTTCCTGCCTCCGGTCGTTTCGACTCTGCGCAACGCAGCGGACCAGTCATCGCTGCGGTTCCGCCGTCAGCGCCGACAGGTCACGTATTGGAGACCGCGTTCAAGGAGTCTGCGATACGAGAGTCCGACCTCTGCGTCGTCAGAACCGGCGCTGGCCGATTCTGGGGTTTTCCGAGTCCCACAAGAATCACTAATACTGACGAGGCTGACAACGCGCCGCTGCGGCCGCTGCGGCGGAAGTATCCGAGGGTCTCCGCTAGTTCGGTGCTCGTCGAAGGCTACGTGGTTGCGTATCTGATTGAGGCCAGTGAAAGCGCGCGCTTGATGATCGTCGGCCGTACAAGCGGCGACGCGTCGACTCCACCCCATCTGGACATGATCTCTCACACGATCGTGCGGCAAGCGAAGTGCCCGGTCCTCGTCGTTCCCGACAAGCGTTGAGCATGTGGAGGATTCGTCGCGCGTCGATGGCTATCAAAATGTGATCGCGGGGGTGCGATTCACCGCCGCTCGTTGTCCTGCATCTCGGCTGTAACTCTGTTGACGACCCCGACGACTCCCGGAATCGCAGTGGTCAGCGCCGTCATGATCCCGATCATTGCCACACGTTCGGCCTGACCGCTCAACGTGACAACGCCGTCGTGGACCTCGACACCGATTTCGGAAGGCAGCAGCCACATTCCGCGCCTCAGGACATCGCGCTCCACGTCCTGGCGTATTTCGGCGTCCGTTCGTGCAAATGTCGCGACAATGTCTTTTCTGCTGATCACTCCGATCAACTTGTGGTCCGCGTCGACGACAGGCAATCGCTTTATCCCTTGTGAGGCAAGGATTGCTGCCGCCTTGGCTGCGGTGGCAGCTGGACCGATGGTGATCGGCGGGGTGCTCATCGCATCGCGGGCGGTCTGAGCTGCCGCCTTTCTCCGAAATCCGGCCCGTCGTCTGCGGTGCCAAGTATTCGCTGCACGCGATTGCGATCCGCCGGCCGCTTCCTTCGGGAGAAGGTCGGCCTCCGTGATCACGCCGACGACGTGACCCGCCCCGTCGACAACGGGCATCCCGCTGACGTCGCGGGACCGTAGTGCGAAGACCACGTCTTTGAACGCCGTGTACTCGCGCACGTTCACGACGTCGGTGGTCATCAAATCGGCAACCGTCTTGGACTTCATAGCGACTCCTGTCAGTTTGCCTCCGTATCCCACGACCGTAGGCCGCAGTCCGACCGCGGCGGAGAGTCGCAGTACTCGCGCACGGGGGCACTTTGTCGACAGATTTGGGGCTCTTGACGTCGATCGGGCCTTTGGTCCCCCCCGTCGGTTCGTTGGGTATCGGTCATGTCGCTGAACTGTTGCTAGGCTCGGCGGCGGCATCCCTCGCACGAGCGGCCCACTGTCCGGTGGCCATTGTTCGCGGCAAGAGTCGACACGTGGGGGCGCCATCGAGTGGACCTGTCGTGGCGCCGGTCGACAGGGGCGAGTATGCAAACGCAGCGGTGCATTCCGCTTTTCGCGAAGCCGCTCTGCGTCGATCGGAACTCGTCGTCGTCCACCTGCACGAGGCCCGTCCGTGGGCGCTGCCGGCAAGCTCGACGCAGATCCACACCCCGACGAAGGTGGATCGGACTGTCGAACGCTGGCGTACCGCCTATCCGGGAGGTGCGCACGTGAAATCGCAGTGACCGGATATGCGGGAAGCTGCCTCGAGCAGCTCAGTCGATCTTCCCGACTTGTCGTTGTGACTCGTCACGGTGGATCGAAGAATTCGGCTCATCTCGGGTCGACCGCGCACGCGATGGTGTTTCACGCAAAGTGCCCGGTTCTGGTTGTGCCGCAGTAGAGGCAACAGTGCGGAGCGTCGCCTCTCGGCGCTCCGCCTGCTCGACTCGGTGGACCGACGCACCCTGTGCGTTACGGACGAAGTTCGAGAATTTCGGCGACGGGTCGACGTGGGGACCCACCGCCATGGCTGACTGTTGTGCAAGGACGGTGAGCGAGAGGTCAACGAAATCGCCTCTGCAATATCCTTTTCCGGCGGGCGTTGGCAAACATGGACTCCTCCATCCGTTTCCTCTCGCGAACGAGTGTCGTTGCGAGGCGGACGGTCCGACGAGGGCCGGAAGTCCCCGCGCTCGGCGACGTGTTACTCGCCCAGCGGCGTCGATCGGCCCTGGGGCGGCGTCGCCTTGGACGGCAGATTGGAGGTATGGAAAATGTGCGCGACATTGCCGACATCAGCCTGTCCGACGCTTTCGAGGCCGGCGGCAAAGGTGCAAATCTCGGTGAGTTGGTGTCCGCCCACCTCCCGGTTCCGCCGGGCTTTGTCGTTACGCGGAGCGGCTACACCGAGTCCATGGAACTTGGCGGGGTCGCCGACGAGTTGGCGGCCGGCCACCGTGCGGCCATGGCCGCCGCGAGCGACTACACCGGATTGGCGGAACGTTGCCGGCGGCTGCGCGACCTCGTGAGCAAGGCCGGGATGAGTCCTGGGTGCCGCAGCGCCGTTCTGGCCGCGTACGATCGTCTCGGCTCGGATGTCATTGTTGCTGTGCGATCTTCGGCGACCGGTGAAGACGGTGCCGACGCGTCCTTCGCGGGTATGAATGCATCTTTCACGAACGTCAGTGGCCCCGAAGAGCTGATCGAGTCGATCCAGAATTGCTGGGCGTCGCTCTTCACTCCACGAGTGGTCACCTATCGCGCGAGTCGGGGATTCGCGGGAGTGCCGGCAATGGCGGTTGTCGTGCAGACCATGATTGCGTCCGAGCGCTCCGGTGTCGCCTTCACCGCGGACCCGAGTACGGGAGCCCGTGATGTCGTGGTCGTCGAAGCGGCGTTCGGGCAAGGGGAAGTCGTCGTATCCGGTTCGGTGGAGCCCGATACCTATGTCGTTGCGAAAGAAGGCTTTCGATTGCGGACCGCCAGGGTCGGGCGGCAGGACTTTCAGATCGTGCGGGGAGCGGACGGTCGGGATTCGAAGATCGTCCTCGACGACGCGCTGGCGCAGTCACGGGTCCTGACAAACGACGAGGCGGAAGCGGTCGCCTTGCTGTCGGTGGCTGCTGAGACGCACTACGGATGTCCCCAAGATGTCGAATGGGCGATCGCAGCGGGCAAGACTTGGCTCGTTCAGGCGCGACCGATCACGACGTTGGAATCCGCCGCACCTGGTCCGTCTGCACGGACGGATGGTGATGTCTTGGCAAAGGGTCTGCCTGCAGCGCCGGGCGTTGCCGGCGGCGTCGTGCGTGTGCTGGCGAGTCCCGAAGACGGTCGAAAGCTGCGCGACGGAGAGGTTCTGGTTGCGCCGATGACAAACCCGGACTGGCTGCCGACTATCAGGCGCGCTGCCGCGCTCGTCACCGACAACGGCGGAATGACATGCCACGCGGCGATCGTTGCTCGGGAGCTCGGCGTGCCCTGTATCGTCGGCGCACGCTCGGCCACCACCGACCTGGCTGACGGCACCATGGTTACCGTCGACGGAACTGCGGGCGAAGTTCGGACCGGTGCAGAACAGATCAGAACAGTCGTTGTGTCCGAGCCCGATTCAGGCAGGCAGGCTGCGGTCGAGGTGACCGGCACCCGAATCTATGTCAATTTGGCGATGCCGGAATCAGCCCAGGCAGTCGCGGCTAGCGACGTCGACGGTGTGGGGCTGCTGCGAGCAGAGTTCATGCTCACAGAAGCGCTTGGCGGCAGGCATCCGAAAGATCTGATCGCCCGGGGTGAGCAAGGCGCGTTCGTCGACGCGATGGCGACGTCACTGTCCCGCATCGCCCGGCCCTTCGGCTCCAGGCCGGTTGTCTATCGTGCAACAGATCTGCGTAGCAACGAGTTTCGTGGACTGACCGGCGGTGCCATGTACGAACCGAACGAGAACAACCCGATGATCGGATATCGGGGTTGCTTCCGCTACGTCCGCGAGCCGGAGATGTTTGCCCTGGAGCTGGAAGCACTTGCGCGGGTACGTGAACAATGCCCGAATGTTGCACTGATGATTCCCTTCGTCCGTACACGCTGGGAGCTGGAGCAGTGCCTCGAGTTGGTCGACGCCAGTCCGCTGGGCCGCCAACGCGGACTGCATCGGTGGGTCATGGCCGAAGTGCCGTCGGTCGTGCACTGGCTACCTGAATACGTCGGTATGGGAATCGACGGAGTGTCGATCGGGAGCAACGACCTCACCCAGCTCACGTTGGGGGTCGACCGCGATTCGGAGATCTGTTCCGAGCTCTTCGACGAGTTCGATCCTGCTGTGCTCGATGCTATTTCGCAGATCGTCCACATCGCACAGCGCGAAGGGATCACCTCCTCATTGTGCGGGCAGGCGCCGTCGACGCATCCAGAGTTTGCCGAATTCCTTGTGCGATTGGGAATTACCTCGATATCCGTCAATCCGGACGCGGTGCCGGCCGCGCGCAAAGCGATTGCCGGCGCCGAACGGCGGGTGCTGCTGGAAGCGGCGCGCGCAACGTGGGGCAAGCGAGATGGAGCATGAGATGAACGATGCAGGTCCGGCCGTCCTCCCGCTGTGGCGGGAAGTCGTCGTCATGGGACACCGCTCGAGGTATCTCGTCGGCGGACACGGCCCGACAGTAGTCTTTCTGCACGGGTGGGGTTTGGCTCACTCGACGTACCGACGGGCTCTGGACCACCTTGCGGCAAACGGAGTCAACGTGTACGCGCCCGCGATGCCGGGGTTCGGGGGTACGCGCGAACTCTCAGGCGCCGACTTCACGTTGGACGGCTATGCCCGTTGGGTGTCGGAATTCATGCGTGCGGTGGGGATCCGCGAACCGGTGACTTTGGTCGGCCACTCTTTCGGTGGCGGGGTGGCAATTCGTACCGCGCACGACTTTCCCGCACAGGTAGCGCGTTTGGTTCTCGTCAACTCGATCGGCGGCTCTGCATGGGCGAACGGTCGCGGCGTTGTGAAGGCGATGCGGGAACGGCCAATCTGGGATTGGGGCCTGCACCTGCCGGCGGATGTCCTGCCAAACCGGCAGGCAACCAGAGTGCTCCCCGTCATCTTGCGCGATGCCGTACCGAACTTGCTTCGAAATCCGCGTGCGGTATGGCGGGCGGGTTCGATTGTTCGCGCCGTTGATCTCACCGCCGAGCTGGATGAACTGAAGCTCCGCAGACTTCCGGTTGTCATCGTCTGGAGTAAGCGGGACAACGTTATTCCGGCGGCAGCCACAGAATCATTGCGATCTGCTCTTGGTGACCCACACTGCGTGACGGTCGAGGGTAACCACACATGGCTGCTGTCGGACCCACGTCGATTCGGCGAAATCATCACCAACGTAGTCGGTTTCGAGGTTCTTGAGCTACCGGAGCCAGAAATTGCCCAACGCATCGGTAGGGCTGGGTGGTGAATTCCACCCGTCGAGCTGCCCGCGCGATCGCAGCATTCGTCGTCGTCGTGGTTTTGGGGACTGCCGGATATTTCGTTCTTGGCTTCGGTCTCCTCGACGCGCTTTACCAAACAGTCACGACGATCACAACGGTCGGTTTTCGGGAAGTTCAGCCACTCGATTCGACCGGACAGATCTTCACCATCGTATTGATTCTCTGCGGGTTCGGAACCGCTCTCTATGCGTTCGGTCTTGTGCTGGAGACGCTCCTCGAAGGCCATTTGCAACACCACCTCGAAAGGCGCAGAATGCGGCGCGAGATAGCCAGAATGACCGGTCATGTCATCGTCTGCGGTTTCGGCCGGGCCGGACACGCCGTGGCGGACTACCTGGTCTCCGAGGGAAGGCAGCTCGTCGTTGTCGACCGAGATCAGGAGCGGCTACAGAACGCTCCCTACGCTGCGATCGTCGGTGATGTCACCGACGACGAGGTGCTCATCGGTGCCGGGATCGAACGCGCTCAGGCACTTATTGCGGCCTTGGACAGTGACGCCGACAACGTCTATGTCACTCTTTCGAGCAGGGCGCTCCGACCCGATCTGGTGATCATCGCGCGCGCCCGGGCTGACGCCTCGAAGGCGAAGCTGATTCGCGCGGGTGCGGACCGTGCCGTAAACCCGCAACTTATCGGCGGGCGCAGGATGGGCGCGTTTGCCCTGCAGCCCCATGTAGCCGAGTTCCTCGACGTCGTAATGCATGATGAGACGCTCGACTATCGCATCGAGCAGTTCGAGCTGACGAATACGTCGCCGGTCGCGGGAAAAGTGCTGGCGAACACATCAATTCAGTCGTCGACAGGGGCCAAGCTGCTCGCGCTGCGATCTGCCGACGGTCGCTTTCTGACGAATCCTCCCGCTGATACCCGGCTGGAGCCGCAGTCGGTGCTGATCATGTTGGGCACCGCAGTGGAGTTGGCCGCCGTGAGGCAAATCGTGGGCGGGGCAAGCGCGAGTTGGTTGTCGACGAAAGACCATGGGGCAGAGTCTATTCGGCACTCGCACTGATCGAGACGCAGTGGCATCGTCGAGGTGTGAACAATCAGAAGGAGTGCTGACATGGCGATGATTACGGTCCAGGCCGTGTGCGACCAGGGTTTTCGGATCGAAAGCCGCGGACACGCGCTATTTGTGGATCAACCACATGGTGACTCGGTCAGCCTCGGACCGACACCGGTAGAGCTCTTCGTAATGTCGGTTGCCAGTTGTGCGGCTCACTACGCGGTCGCCTATCTTCGAAAGAACGATTTGCCGCATCGTGACCTACGTGTGGAATGCATGTGGAACATGCGTCCCGAGCCGGCTCGGGTCGGCAGGATCGACTTGAAAGTCTTGCCTCCGTCACCGCTCGACGCGGAGCATGTCACGGGAATGCTTGCCGCGGTGAACCATTGCACTGTGCATAACTCGCTGCGGATGCCGCCCGAAGTTCATATCAGCGAGGCGTCGACTGTCGGCTGAACTCGCAGTCAGCGACTCTCACAAGAGAAGGGGTCGGGTATGCGCGCCTTGGTGGTTTTTGAGTCGATGTTCGGAAATACGGAGGAAATTGCGCTGGCGATTGCGGACGGGCTGCAGACGGCTTACGACGTGGACGTTGTCAACGTCGACGAAGCACCGCCGGTTCTATCCTCCGATATCGACCTGCTGGTGGTTGGAGCACCGACTCATGCGCTCGGCTTGAGTCGTGCACAAACACGATCGGAGGCGGCAACGCGAGCGCCGGGGGAGACGGTTACGAAGCACAAGAACCTGCGAGACTGGCTCGCGTCGGCGTCGAGAAGCCGCAACACGGTCTATGCAGTCGCATTCGCGACGCGAGCCGTCAAAGTGAGGTGGCTGCCAGGTTCGGCCGCACGCGCCGCCGCAAAACTCTTGCGCAGGAGGGGCTTCGAATCCTTGGTCAAGCCGACAGACTTTTATGTCGAGGACACCTTAGGTCCGCTGCTACCCGGCGAAGTCTCGAGGGCGAGAATTTGGGGCGCTGAGGTTGCGGCCAAGCGTGTCGAGTCGGACTTGGACAGGTTGTAACCCTGCATCCGTGTGCGAGTGCACTTCCGGGAGAGTTTCCTGGATCACCGACTCAGGTTCGATCACTTGCCGTCTTCGGTCTTCTCGTTCGGTACTGCCGACGTGGATGTTTCTCGAAATTTCGGGTGTTTGGAAGCGAGTGCCCACGCGCCGGGTGCCCATTGCCGCCTGGTGCCGCGCCGAAAGACGGGGCACACGATGGTTCGCTCGGTTATCCAGTCGCGTCGCTTGCTGTCCTTCTTGTCGCTGTCCTCGACCGGTGTGGCAACGATGTATACGTCTCCGAACGGTGAATCAGCGGCCGGTAACAACGTACAGAGCCGTTCGGCCGCAAGGGTCGGATCGCTGCCTGTCGTCGGTCGGATCGACAACCCGTCGAGATTCGTCGGGCTGCTGACTACCGCTCGCACGCTCCACTTCGATACCACTTGCCGGCCTCGATTCCGCAGTCACACCATAATTCTTGTTCCCTCCACAATCGCCGGAGTCGGTGGCCCGGGGGAGGGGCGTAAGGCCCGAGATGCGGATGACTTCGGAGCCCATGACCCGGGACCGCTGTCGCCGTGATTCAGGGTCTCGCGCGGGGTCGAAGGACACCTCGAGTCAGACCTTCCGACTCCCATTCGCGGTCTCCTCGGACTCTGCGGCAACTCGTTGCAAGGCGGCAAGGTTATGAGTCAGGCACCGATATGGCCGACAGCCCGGCTCGGAGGAGGCATGATGACGAAAACTGCTGTACCGCAACAAATGCAGCGACGTGATACCGTGGTCAACGGCCGTCGCGCCCGCTATCTGGTCGGCGGTACCGGACCAGTCATCGTGTTCTTGCACGGTTGGGGACTCGCCGGTACGCCCATGTATCTCAGTGGCCTGAACATGCTGTGCAACAGTGGTTTCCAGGTAATTGCGCCGTCGATGCCAGGATTCGGCACGGAAGAGTTGCCGAAGGATCAGTTCAGCCTCGAAGGGTACGCACGCTGGGTGGTCGACTTCATCGACGCGGTTGGGGTGACTGGGCCGGTCGGTCTGGTCGGCTATTCCTTCGGCGGTGGAGTTGCTATCCGCACGGCACACGATTGGCCGGAACGCATCTCGCGCCTCGTACTGGTCAATTCGATCGGCGGGTCGGCATGGTCGAACGGCCGTGGCGTAGTCGTTTCGTTGCGCGAGCGCCCGCTGTGGGATTGGGGACTGCACATGCGTGCAGACTTCGCGCCGGCCCGTCAACTCACCCGCGTACTGCCCGTGATCCTTCGCGACGGGCTTGCGAATCTTGCAAGCAGTCGCGGGACGGTATGGCGAGCGGCGCGAATCGCGCGTAACGCCGATCTCACACTCGAATTGGGGAGGATCAAGAGCCGCCGACTACCGACTGTGGTCGTGTGGAGCCGGGCAGACAGGGTGATTCCCGCTGTGACCATTGCATCTTTGCGAGCAGCGGCCGGCGATCCGCATTTCGTGACTGTCGACGGCAACCACTGCTGGCTCACGTCCGATCCACATCGCTTCTGCGAAGTCATGACAAATGTGTTGGACACCGACTTGACAGCTGTCGTCGAATCGGAAGGGATGGCTGTATGTCCGGCAGCGTAGTCAGTCCGATCGATCGGCACCCGCCTGCGACGGTTACGAGTCTGCGCGACGGAATTGCCGACGTGCTGGCAGAGAACTACCGAATGCTGAAGGTGTTTCGCGATATCAGGTGGCCCTGTAAGTACCGTCGATCCTACGGAGTCGTCCACCTCGAGATCGAGCTCGAAGAGGCCAGCCCGAATGCCTGACAAGTATGCCGAAGTACGCGAAACCCACACGGGCGTAGTCCTGTTGGTCGGTGATCGTGCACTCAAGGCCAAGAAGCCATGCCGAATGGCGTTTCTCGACTTCAGCACCGCAGCGCTTCGTGAAGCGGCGTGTGCGCGTGAGCTGGAGTTGAACAGGCGTCTGGCCGCCGACGTCTACCTGGGCGTCGGACATCTCTCCGACCCGCTGGGCGGCCCGAGCGAGCCGATCCTGATGATGCGTCGAATGCCGGAGCATTCGAGGCTCGCCACCATGATCGCCGGCGCCGAACCGGTAGAGGCTCAACTTGGCGAGCTAGCGGCGATGATTGCCGCGTTCCACACGACCGCGAAGCGTGGACCGGACATCGACCGGCAGGGGACTGTCGAGTTCGTCCGAATTCGATGGGAAGCGAACCTTCGCGAAATAGCAGCTTTGAACGACGGTTCGAAACTGAGCGGATTGTCCGAAATCGATTTCTTGGCTATGCGGTACCTCGCGGGGCGAGAGAAGTTGTTTGCGCGCCGGATCATGGATTCCCGGATCGTGGATGGTCATGGAGACCTGAGTTGCGAGGACGTCTTCTGCCTTCCAGACGGCCCACGTGCACTCGACTGTCTGGACTTCGACGATGCACTGAGGTTTGTCGACGGTATCGATGATGTCTGTTTTCTGGCGATGGATCTGGAGTTTCGTGGGCGGCCAGATTTGTCGCGCCTGTTTCTTGACGGCTATGTGGAGGCTGCTCAGGATTCGGTGCCCGCGTCGTTGATCGGGCACTACGTCGCCTACCGAGCTTTGGTGCGGGCGAAGGTTGAACTGATCCGCGCCGGCCAAGGCGAGTCTCGGTCGATCGAGACCGCCGAGGAATACCGTCGGCTGGCCGTCGAGCACCTGCGACAGGGCACAGTTCGGCTGTGCACGGTCGGGGGACTGCCGGGTACCGGGAAGACGACGGTTGGCACGGCGCTGGCCGGCATGGTCGGTGCAACTCTGATTTCAAGTGACCGTGTGCGGAAGGAACTCGTTGCCGACGGCGTCATAGACGGTCAGCCGGGTATGTTCGGACGCGGTTTGTATTCGCCGGACACCGTGGCGTTTGTCTATAAGACGATGCTCGAACGCGCGTCCGCCCTCCTGGAGAATGGGATCTCGGTGGTCCTTGACGCGTCCTGGACGGACGACGAAAGGCGTAGCGACGCTACGGCACTCGCGAAGGCGACGGATTCGTTCCCGATCAGCTTGCACTGTGTCGCACCTGCGCACGTCGCTGCGTTGCGAATTTCGCGACGAGACCGCGGAGATTCCGACGCGACGCCCGATATTGCTGTCGCAATGGCTGGTCGGCGGGCGGCGAGCGGACCAGAAAGCACGTTGATCGACACCTCCGGGTCGATCGAGGCATCGGTCGCCGCTGCAACTGAGGCGTGGTACGCGATCTGATTTTCAGTGGTCGTTCTGAAGCTTGGAAACGAAAACTGCCGCCTGTGTTCGACGTTCCATGCCGAGCTTGGCCAGCAGTCGCGAAACGTAATTCTTCACAGTTTTCTCTGCCAAGAACATTCGCGCCGCGATCTGTCGATTGGTGAGTCCTTCGCCGAGTAAATTCAGCAAGGTCTTTTCTTGATCGGTGAGTCCCGACAGTGGTCCTGGCGCATCGGTGCGTTCGCGCAACTTGGCCATCAACGCCGCCGCAGCGCGGTTGTCCAGCAACGATTTCCCTGAGCCGACATCTTTTACTGCTTTGGCGAGTTCCATCCCTCTGATGTCCTTGATCACGTAGCCGCTCGCACCGGCGAGTATGGCGTCCAGCATCGCCTGGTCGTCGGTGAAAGAGGTCAGTATCAGGCATCGCAACTCGGGAAGCTGCGACATAAGATCGCGGCACAATTCGACGCCGTTTCCGTCAGGTAGTTGTAGATCGAGAACCGCAACATCGGGTCGCAGCGCCGGAATTCGGGCAAGCGCTTGCGACACACTTCCGGCTTCGCCGATCACCGTGAGGTCGGGGTCAACTTCGAGCAGGTCCGCGAGCCCGCGACGAACGACTTCATGATCGTCGACGAGAAACACTTTGATCATGAGGATTTCCTTTGATCGCTGCCGGTGTGCACAGTCGAGATTACTCGCGCACTGCGGAAAAGCTGCAGTTGTGCGCACCAGCGACGAAACAAGGATCAGCCGTAGAGCGCATCGATCTCTGCGCTGAATCGCTTCTGAACAATGTTGCGTTTCACCTTGAGGGTCGGTGTGAGTTCGCCGGATTCCTCCGTGAAGTCGACGGCGAGGATGCGGAACTTCTTGATCGCCTCCGCGTTCGAGACGCCACTGTTCGCACGTTGAACAGCGCGGTCGATTTCCGACGCCAAATCGGAGTCGTCGACCAGTTCGTCCAGAGTGGTCTGCTCCGATTTGCTGTTCGCTGCCTTCCAGCGCGGAAATGCGTCCGAATCAATAGTGATCAACGCGCCGACAAACGGCCGCTGGTCTCCCACGACCACTGCTTGGCTGATCAACGGATGCGATCGCAGGGCGTCCTCGAGTCCCGCGGGGACCACGTTCTTTCCAGCCGCGGTCACGATTATGTCCTTCTTGCGGCCGGTGACCGCCACGTAACCGTCTTCGTCGATTTCGCCGATATCTCCGGTCCGGAACCATTCACCATCGAAAGATTCGGCGGTAGCTTTCCCGTTCTTCCAGTAGCCGCGGAACACGACTCCGCCGCGCGCCAAAAGTTCGCCGTCCTCTGCGACGCGAACCCCGTTGCCGGGCAACGGCTTTCCGACGGATCCGATCTTGACCGCGCCGGGGAGATTCAGAGTGACAGCTGCCGTGGTCTCTGTCAGCCCGTATCCCTCGTAGACCGGAATTCCGATACCGGTGTAGAAGTGGCCCAGTCTGGCACCGAGGGGAGCTCCGCCGGAAATGGCGGCCTGGCACTTCCCCCCCAGCGCGGCGCGCAACTTGGCGTAAACCAAGCGGTCGTACACGGCATGCTTTGCGCGCAGACCAATAGGTATCCGGCCGCCGGCTTCGCTCCAGGCGATGGCGGTCTCAGCTGCGGCATCGAAGATGCGGCCCTTGAGAGCACCCGCATCATGTGCCTTCTGCTGCGCGGTGTTGTACACCTTTTCGAACACTCGCGGTACAGACAAGATGAAGTCAGGTTGGAACTCTTCGAAGAGCGTCACCAGATTCTTGGTGTCGCTGGTGTGGCCGATGGTGACCTTCGACGTGAATGCCGCAAGACTGACGGCACGCGCGAAGACATGGGCCATTGGCAGGAACAGCAGCGAGCTTCTCCCTGGCTGCAGGAGATCCGCGAAGCTGGTCTCGAGGACCGCGCTGGTCTCGGAGAGCAGATTGGCGTGCGTCAATTCGCACCCCTTCGGCCTTCCAGTCGTCCCGGACGTATAGATCAACGTTGCTGCTGAGTCCGCGTGCAGGGTCGCCACACGGTCGCGGACCTGATCGGCGGCCACACTTCGACCGAGCGTCGCGAGTTCGGAAACCGCGCCTTCGTCGATCTGGAAGACACGGTCCACGACAGGTCGATCGACGATTGATTCGAAGGTGACGCGGTGTCGAGGCGTTTCCACGATCAGGAACCGCGCCTCCGAGTCCTGGAGGATCCACGCGACCTGTTCGGCTGCGGAAGTTTCGTAGATCGGCACGGTGATTCCGCCGGCGGCCCAGATCGCGTAGTCGAGCAGTGGCCACTCGTATCTCGTACTCGACATCAGGCCGACACGTTCGCCTGGCTGCAGTCCGGAAGCGATCAAGCCTCGCGCGACGGCTTCGACTTCACCCGCGAACTCCGCCGCCGTCACATCGACCCAAAGCCCGTCGACACGCCGCTTGTACACAACGGTGTTGGGTGAATTTGCCCCGTAATCGAACACCACATCGACCGCTGTGGCATCGGTTGGGATCGAGAACTTCGCGGGACTGTTGAATTCGCGCATTGTGCATACCTTCTCAGCGAAAGAGGCGTAATCGGGTTGTTCCACCGATCCTTCCGACGCTAGGGATCGGCGCAGCGATCCGGTAAGGGCAATGGTCCCGCTTCTGTGGCGCAGAGGGCCCTGATCCGCGAGCCCGAAAGTCGTCGCGCAACGGGAGATGACTTTCGGCCCGATCATGGTGCCCGGTCTCCTCTGTTCGGTCAGTCCGACGCAAGCGAATGTTGCCGACATGACTGTCGAAAGCTTGATGTCGGCGTGGCACGTCGAGCGACCCGGGCCGATAGGCACCAACCCCCTTGTCCGGGCACGTATTCCACGACCAACGCCACTTCCGGACGAGCTGCTGGTTCGTGTAGTGGCGTGTGGAGTCTGTAGAACCGACCTCCATGTGAGCGAGGGCGACCTGCCTACTCATAAAAGGGCAGTTGTGCCGGGCCACGAGGTCGTGGGAGAAGTAGTCGCGCTCGGAGATCGTTGCGATGACCACTTCTCGCTCGGTGACCGGGTAGGAATCGGCTGGCTCCGACAGACCTGCGGCATGTGTCACTACTGCGAACGCGACGCAGAGAATCTCTGCCCGCACTCGCAATACACTGGCTGGGATACAGACGGTGGATTCGCCGAGTACACCACCGTGCCGGCCGCTTTCGCTCATCTATTGCCGCGGGGCTACTCGGACGAGGAACTGGCACCATTGCTGTGTGCGGGCATCATCGGCTACCGCTCATTGGTCAGGTCGCAGCTTCCACCCCATGGTCGTCTCGGAATCTACGGGTTCGGCGGCAGCGCACACATCACCGCCCAGCTTGCGCTGGCGCTGGGCGCAGAGGTACACGTGATGACACGTGATGAAAAGGCACGCGCACTAGCGCTCGAACTCGGCGCGACATCGGTACAGGGTGCTGCAGATCTGCCACCGGTGAAAATGGACTCGGCAATCTTGTTTGCGCCGGTCGGTGATCTGGTGCTACCCGCGCTCGAGTCTCTGGACCGCGGTGGAACGCTGGCCATCGCTGGTATACATCTGAGCGATGTACCTGCGCTGAACTACCAGCGGCACCTCTTCTTCGAGAAGCAAGTTCGATCGGTCACATCGAACACGCGAGAAGACGCCAAACATTTTTTCGAGTTCGTCCGGCATCATCATGTCCGCGTGACGACTTCCGCTTATCCACTGGCACATGCAGATCGCGCGTTGGCCGACCTTGCGAACGATCGCGTTGTCGGCGCAGCCGTGCTGGTGCCCTGAGGAGAGGATACGGCCCTAGGGCATCTCGGCCCCTGATTGTGGGGACCTCGACCCTCCCCGGTGATCGGCCGCGATCGATAGTTTCGCGTTACCTACGGATAGGAGTGGCTATGGACGCTTTGGATCTCGCGAGGTGGCAGTTCGGGATCACCACCGTCTACCACTTCATCTTCGTTCCGTTGACCATCGGATTGGCTCCGTTGATCGCGATCATGCAGACAGTCTGGGTTGTCACGGGCAACGAACATTGGTACCGGTTGACCAAGTTCTTCGGGAAACTGTTTCTGATCAATTTCGCGATCGGAGTTGCGACCGGAATTGTCCAGGAGTTCCAGTTCGGAATGAACTGGAGCGAATACTCTCGGTTTGTCGGTGACGTATTCGGCGCACCCCTCGCGCTGGAAGGTCTTGTCGCCTTCTTCTTGGAGTCGACGTTCCTCGGCCTGTGGATCTTCGGCTGGGACAGGCTGCCCAAAGGCGTTCACCTTGCGACTATCTGGCTCGTCGCGATCGGTGTCAATGCATCGGCATTCTTCATCATCGCTGCCAATTCCTTCATGCAACATCCTGTCGGCGCTCGCTACAACGCTGAACGAGGCCGTGCCGAACTCACGTCTATCTGGGAGCTGTTGACCAACAACACGGCCCTGGCAGCATTTCCGCACGTCGTTGCCGGCGCGTTTCTGACGGCTGCGACTTTTGTTGCGGGCGTGTCCGGCTGGTGGATGGTGCGCAACGCACGCAAGGTCTCGACAACCGGACCGGATCTGGACGCGGTCACCGACGCGCGAAAGATGTGGCGACCCGCAGCGCGATTTGCACTCGGCGTGGTGATCGTCGCGGGGATCGCCCTGGTCTTCACCGGCGACCTGCAGGGCAAGCTCATGTTCGACCAGCAACCGATGAAAATGGCCTCTGCGGAATCGTTGTGTGACAGCGGAACCGATCCGGACTTCTCCGTCCTGACGATCGGAACACACAACAACTGCGACAGCGTTGCGCACCTGATCGAAGTTCCCGGCGTGCTGTCCTGGCTCGCCGATGGCGAATTCTCCGGCGTGGAGTTGCAGGGAGTCAATGACCTTCAGCAACAATATGTTTCGAAGTTCGGCGATGGCGACTACCGCCCGAACTTGTTCGTGACCTACTGGTCGTTCCGCTTGATGATCGGATTGGCAATAGGGTCAGCGGCGCTGGCCGTCGCCGGGTTGTGGCTGATGCGAGGTGGTCGGGTTCCGCATCAGCGGTGGTTCGCGTGGCTGTGCCTCGCGGCGATTCCGACTCCGTTTCTCGCCAACAGCGCGGGCTGGATTTTCACCGAGATGGGTCGTCAGCCATGGGTTGTCGCTCCGAATCCGACTGGCGTCGACCAAATTCGCTTGACGGTCGCAGACGCGGTATCGGGTCATTCGTCGTGGACTGTGTTGCTCTCACTCGTGCTCTTCACCCTCGTCTACGCGGTGCTCGCGGTCGTCTGGTTCACATTGGTCCGACGCTACATCGCCGCAGGACCAAGTCACCACGATGCGCACCCACACGGCACAGTCAGGCCCGATGACAATGCCGCCGAACAACTTTCGTTCGCCTACTAGGAGATGACAATGGAACTCGCGCAGGTGTGGTTCGTCCTGGTCGGAGTATTGTTCACCGGATACTTCGTTCTGGAAGGCTTCGACTTCGGTGTTGGAATGCTCTTTCCTGTCCTCGGCCGAACCGACAAGCGACGCCGTGTTCTTCTGAACACGATCGGCCCAGTCTGGGATGGAAACGAAGTGTGGTTGCTGACCGCAGGCGGTGCGCTGTTCGCAGCCTTTCCGGACTGGTACGCAACGATGTTTTCGGGGTTCTACTTGCCCCTGCTGCTCGTTCTGATTGCGCTGATCGTGCGAGTTGTCGCGATCGAATGGCGCGGCAAGATAGACGACGCGCGCTGGCGATCGCGTTGTGACGCCGCAATCATGGTGGGTTCCTGGGTGCCCGCAGTGCTGTGGGGCGTCGCTTTCGCCAATCTCGTTCGCGGAGTTGCCATCAACGGTGACCGGCAGGTGACATCGAATCTGTTCGACATGCTCAACCCGTACGCCTTGGTGGGCGGCGTGACGACGGCGCTCGTCTTTGCCCTTCACGGAGCGGTATTCATTGCACTCAAAACGTCGGGCGAGGTCCGGGACGACGCGGTGCTCCTCGCACAACGACTCGCGCTTCCCGCGGTTGGCATAGCGGGTGCGTTTGTCGTTTGGACCCAATTCGAGTACGGCAAGGCCTGGACATGGCTGGCGGTGGCGGCTGCTGCTGGTGCGCTCATTGGCGTCGCCACTCTTACCCGGGCAGGAAGGGAGGGTTGGGCGTTCGTGCTGACCACCGTAGCCGTGATCTCGACCGTGGTGCTCCTGTTCGGTTCGCTGTATCCGAATTTGATGCCGTCGACAACTGACGCGGCATACAACCTGACCATCCAGAACTCTTCGTCCAGCGATTACACGCTGAAGGTTATGACCTGGGCCGCCGCGTTTATGACGCCCGTCGTCGTCATGTATCAGGCGTGGACCTACTGGGTGTTTCGGAAGCGGATTTCTACAGACCACATTCCACCGTCCATCGGCCTGGCGCCGGAACGAACGCAGTGACTGTCGCGACCGAACCGCGGCCCGGGCGTGGCCCGATCGACCCGCGCCTGTGGAAGTATTCGCACTCGGCCCGTGGCTATCTGGCACTGACCATCGGCCTGTCCTTCGCTGCAACGGTCGCGACCGTTGTGTCGGCACTATGTTGGCCGGAGTCATAACCGATCCGGCCCGTCGAAACCCGGGTTCGTGGGGGTTCGAACTCGGCGCACTCTGCACGGCGTTGGCGGTGCGCGTGCTCGCCGTGTGGGCTCAAGCTCGCTACGGGCACCGCGCCGCATCCCGCGTGGTCGCCGAGCTCGAGTCCGAAGTGCTGAAGGTCGGCGCGAAATTATCACCGCGAGAACTTGATTCACGCCGGTCCGACCTCGCGTTCCTTGTGACGAGAGGCCTCGACGATCTTCGGCAGTACCTAGCCGGCTATCTTCCGGCGCTCCTGCTGGCCGCGATTGTGCCACCGATTGTGCTTGTCGTGATTGCATTGCACGATCTTGTATCGGCAGTGATCATCGTTGTCACGATTCCGCTCATACCGATCTTCATGGTTTTGATCGGGCTGCTCACAAGGCAGCGGTCGGAGGCAACGCTGAAGACGATGAGTGGTCTCTCCGCGCAACTGCTCGATCTGCTTGCGGGTTTGCCGACGCTTCGTGCGTTGGGCCGCGAACGTGGTCCCGCGAAACGCGTCCGCGAACTAGGTGACGCCCACAGAAAGTCCGCTATGGCGGCGCTGCGAATCGCCTTCCTGTCGGCATTCGTTCTGGAATTGCTCGCAACCCTCTGCGTCGCGCTGGTCGCTGTAAGTATCGGGCTGCGTTTGGTCTTCGGTGAGATGCCTTTGGTTGCGGGACTCGTGGCACTCATCCTCGCTCCCGAGGTGTATCAGCCTCTGCGCGCGGTCGGTGTGAAGTTTCATGCGGCAGCCAACGGGAAGGCGGCTGCCGATCGAGCATTCGAGGTGCTCGACGAGGTGGTGCCGACAAAGTCGGTTGGGCACAGTCCGGTCCCCGCCGACTGCCGGATCGAACTAGATCGGGTCTCGATTCGAACCCGCCACGGGTTCGCCCCGTCCAGACTGTCAGCGCGTCTGCGCCCGGGCATGCTGAGCGTCCTCGCCGGCGCGAACGGTGCCGGAAAATCTACAGTGCTGCAGGCAATCCTGGGGTTGATCGCGACTGACGAGGGCGCTGTGTCCGTGGGCGGAATCGATGTCGCGAACCTTGATCTGCAGCAGTGGTGGTCACGAGTTGCTTGGCTGCCACAGCGTCCCGTGCTCGTTCCGGGGACTCTGCGGGAGAACCTCGAACTGACGGGATCCGTTGCCTTCGACGCAGATCTTGCGACCGCCTGCGCGGCAACAGGTTTCGACGCAGTGCTCGATGAATTGCCGCACCGGTGGGCGACAGTTGTGGGGGAGGGCGGGGTTGGTCTGTCGCTTGGACAGCGGCAGCGCCTGGCGTTGACCAGGGTTCTCGTCAGCCAGCGGCCAGTTCTACTGCTCGATGAGCCTACCGCCCACCTCGACGGAGCCTCCGAAGCGATGGTTCTCGCGGCGCTCGTCGAACGCGCGCACTGGGGTGGAACCGTTGTCGTGGTTGGACATCGGCCGGCTGTACTGGCGGTCGCCGACGAAATCGTGGAAGTTCGATCCGATGCGTAATGACCCTCTTGTGCGTGCACTCCTCCTGCTGGAGATCCTTCCCCGACGAATCGCCGCAGCTATCACAGCCGGTGTCGTTGCCCTCGGCAGTGGGCTAGCGCTCGCCGCGTTGGCGGCTTGGCTGATTGCGCGCGCATGGCAAATGCCCCCGGTTCTGGACCTGTCGATCGCCGTGGTGTCCGTTCGCGCGCTCGGTATCTCACGGGGGGTATTCCGATATCTGGAACGTCTTGCATCCCACGACGCGGCACTTCGTGGAACAACCAACGCGCGCGCGTCGATCTATCGTCTGCTGGCGGAGGGGAATTCCGCGACCGTTACTGGATTGCGGCGCGGCGACCTCTCGGTCAGGACAGGGGACGACGTCGATGTCATCGGTGGCGTCGTTGTGCGGGTGGTAGTCCCGATCGCGGTCGCGACGGTCTTGGCAACGGCCGCAGTCGTACTCACGGCAGTCATCTCGTTGCCTGCCGCTGCTGTGCTGGCCGCTGCGGCGATCTTTGCGGGCGTTGTGGCCCCGTGGGCGGGCGCACGATCAGCACGACGAGCTGAGCAGAGCGCGGCGGCCTCTCGTGCCACGGCCGCAGAAGGCGGTGTGACTGCGCTGGACCACAGTGCCGAATTGCGCGTCGCGGGAAAGCTCGAGGCGTTGCTCGATCAGACCCATGGCAGCCGCATGAAATCTGTGGCTTTGTTCGATCGGGCTGCTTTCGGCTCGGCACTGTCGTCGGCAGCGCAGCCGCTCGCAATTGCTGTCAGTCTGGTCGCGGCTCTTGTGATCGGCACCCTCACATACGAGTCCGGCGATGCGCTGTCGCCGACTGCGCTTGCGGTGCTCGTGCTGTTGCCCTTGTCGGCATTCGAAGCGGTCGGGCCGCTGCCTGAGGCCGCGCAGGAACTCACGCGGGCGCGGATTGCCGCGACGCGAGTGATGAAGCTGCTCGATGACGCCCGGCCTGCCTGCGCGACGGCGAATTCGGTGCCGGTTCCAGTGGCTGTCAGGCTTGTAGCCACTGACCTTTCCTGTGGGTGGACAGGTGGAACAGTCACTCGCGCAATAGATTTGGATCTATCTCCCGGGTCGCGCACGGCGATTGTCGGAGCGAGTGGCGCAGGCAAGACTACTTTGCTGATGACGCTCGCTGGCCTCGTTCCTGCGATTCGCGGAACGGTCTCGATCGATGACATTCCTATCGAACGGTTTTCCGCTGCAGAGCTGCGTTCGAAGATCAGCTTCTTCGCCGAGGATGCGCACCTGTTCGATACCTCGCTGCTGGAGAACTTGAGAGTCTCGTGCGGCGATCTCGACGACAGTGCAGCACTGAGTCTGCTTGATGCCGTGGGACTGGGCGAGTGGGTGCGGGGTCTGCCGGCCGGAGTGCACACAAAGCTGACGGGGGGTGCCAAGGCAGTCTCCGGGGGTCAGCGCCGACGAATTCTGCTGGCGCGGGCACTTGCTTCACCGGCTCGCGTACTTCTGCTCGATGAGCCCACCGAACACCTCGACGATGTGGACGGCGGGGATCTGCTGCGGCAGTTGCTCGATCGCACTTCTGGGATCGTCGGCGCTGATCGGACGGTCGTACTGGTCACCCACCAACTTCCTCTCGACGTGAGTGCCGACGAGGTTCGGTTGGTCGAGGTGGCGAGTGGTGAAACATGCTCTCCAGCAACGACTTCACGGTTCTAGAGAGCATTGTGGCTGGTAGTGCAGGACTTTCTGCTCTGCCTGACAGCTTTCGTAGGTGGCACCGTTAGAGAATCGGAGGTAGTGAAATGGAAAAGCATTGGCTTGTAATGGAAGACGAGTCGCAGAAGGCTCGCTCGCCGTACCGCACCCGAATTGCCGGAGCGGGCAGGTGCCTCCCCAAGACCCATATGACGACCGACGAGGTGATGGCCTCGACTACACACCGGACCCACATCGATCTCGAACGATTGACCGGAATTCACGAGCGACGTGTGTCGGCCGGTGACCATGATTCTTTGACCCTCGCCGTAGCGGCCGCCGTTGACAGTCTGCGTCACGCCGGACGCCGCGGCGACGAACTCGAAGTCGTGATCAATTGCAGCATAACGAAATTCCGTGCCGGTCTTACCCAGTGGCTGGAACCGACCATGAGCAGTGCGATCGCGAAGCGAATCGGTGCAAAAGGTGCGATGACGTTCGATATCTCCAATGCGTGCGCTGGAATGCTTACCGGAGTGGCGATCCTGAACAACTGGATCAGGCAGGGGATCGTCACCCGCGGGATGGTGGTGAGCGGTGAGTACATCTCACCGGTCAGCGCGAACGCGGCCAATCACGTGCATAACATCATGAGCAAGGAACTCGCCTCGTTGACGGTGGGCGACGCCGGCGCCGCGCTTGTTCTCGAACGCGCGACCGCCGGATCGGGAAGTATCTCGGTATCCGGGTTCACCACCATCGCGGACCACAGTCGGCTTTGCCTCGCGTATCCGAAGGGGCATGAGCCGGCGGCGCGGATGTTCACCAATTCGCGTGCCATTCACAAGGTCGCGATCGCTGACACCCCCGTGCTGTTGCAGGAAGTGCTCGACACCGCTGGGCTGTCGCTTCACGATATCGATCACGTCATCACTCATCAGACATCTGCACGTGCGATTCGAAAGGGGATGGCGGAACTGATCGAGAAATTCGGCGATGCGCCACAGCACGATGCCGTCATCACCGTCGACAAGTACGGCAACACCGCGTCGACCACTCACACCGTGGCGCTGGTCGACGAGTTCGAAGCGAAACGTATCGAACCGGGCGAGACAGTGGCGCTCGTGGCGCTGGCCTCCGGTTTGGAGATCGGCGTCGTTCTCTTCACACCGGACAAGGAGTTACTGGATAGCTATGGGAACGATCATTGACAACATCAGCGTTACGCACGGGGGGTGGCGTACCAAGCACAGTGCGCTGCATCTAGGCGTGAATGCCGCGAAGGAGTGTCTGTCGTCTGCGCGGTGCGATCCGAACGACCTGGACTTGGTAGTCAACGCAGGTCTCTATCGCGATCGCAACCTCGGGGAGCCTGCCTTGGCCGCGTTGATTCAAGAGGATATCGGCGCGAATCCCGAAGATCCGCACGCCGGGGGGCACGGCACCTTTTCGTTCGACGTGGCGAACGGTGCCTGTGGTGCTGTTACAGCGACCCAGATCATTGACGGCTTTCTGCGGACTGGAACCGTCGGTCGCGGGCTCGTAGTGACAAGTGATGCGGATCCCGGGCACGGCATGAGCAAGGATTTCCCGTTCGCGCCGACCGGCGCCGCATTGCTTTGCAGTTGGACCGACGCGGACTGCGGCTTCGGCGAATTTCACTGGGTCAGAGCCGATGACGAGAGTGCCTTCAGCTCCACCGTGCGGCTCGACCATCGGCAGAACGTCTTGCATTTCGACATCTCGGACACCTACGCCGAGAGATTCGCCGCAGTTGCTGCGCGTGCCGCCGAAAAATGCCTTGCCACCGCTGAATTGGATATCGACGATCTGGACATGATCGTCGCCGCGCCGTCGGATCGAAAGTTCTGCATCGTCCTGGGGAGCGAACTCGGGATGTCGCCACAGCGGATTACAGCCGCGGCGACCGCGAATTCTCACACCGCCGCTATCCTCGAGGCAATGAAAGAGGCTGTCGCGCAGCTGCGTCCGGGTGGTACGGCCCTCGTGCTCGCCGCTGGAGCAGGGATCGAGGCAGTTGCGGTGCTGTATCGCAAACCCGAATACGCGTAGCGGCACCAGGAGGTCGAGGGCGTCGGCGTCGGGGGCCGACGAGCACTTTCGCATCGCCTTTCGGGCTGCGTCAGGCAATCCCTGCCGTTGCGCCTTGCACGCGTCAGAGTGCAACGGCAGGATGCAGAATCAGGATCGGGAATGGGCTTCGTTCACGAGAAGCTCCATGTGCCTTTCGATCTCACGTGCCAGGAACGCGATATCCGGCGCTGAGTCGAAATCGCCCGTGATCCCGAACGAAACCCGGTCTACGTAGCTCAAAATCGCGATTCCGATCCGCAACTGCCAGGCAATCGGCACGTAGGGAAGGATCTCGATGACGCGCCGCCCGAGCACCGTTCTGCTCTGTTTCGGGCCGGGGACATTGGTAGCGACGATATCGACGCCGTGTTGTGGAAATTTGCTCGCCAAGCGCACCGCCCAAGCGGTCGGCGCGAACGGCCAATGCTCGGCGAAGGCGGTCGCGAGCTGACCCGCTTCTGCTTCACCACCGGATTTGTGGGCCGCCATTCGGCCGTGTACGGCCGCCAGCTGTTCCACCGGGTCGGCGATGGCGACCGGCAGTACCGGCAACATCAGCGACACGCGGTTGTCGAGGACGTCCGCGTTACTGGCCGATCGAACGGAAACCGGAACGAGCGTCCGGACCGAGTCATCCCTTGGTTCTTCTCCGCGGCGCAAGAGCATCGTGCGCAATGCCCCGGTGATTGCCGCGAGGACGACGTCGTTGACTTTCACATCGAAGGCACCGCAGACGTCGCGGATGTCGAGCATCGACGCGCGTGCAACTGTGTACCTACGCTGCTTTCCGATAGGGCCGAGCAGCGAAGTCGGTGCGGTCGGCGTGAGAACACCGCCGGCAATGCCCGCGAAACCCTTGGCCGCATGCAATGTTCCGCGCGCCAAGCGCAGTGGCGAGAGGAGGCCTCGCACGAAGGAGCGCAGTTGTGTCACGGATTCACCGGTCAGCGCGTTTCGGACGCGGCGCGCGATGCCGAGCTGCTCGTCACCAAAATCTGTCCGGTTGACCAGTCGTACTACTGTGCGATGCGGGTCGGGGTCGCACAGGGCCTCGAAGAGCCTCGCACCCGAGATACCGTCGGCCATGCAGTGGTGGACCTTGGCAAGTACCGCCCAGCGACCATGTTCGAGGCCTTCGATCACCCAGCATTCCCACATCGGCCTGGATCGGTCGAGTCGTTGTGCCATAACCCGTCCGACGAGGTGGCTCAGGGATTCGTCGTCGCCCGGTGCGGGCAATGCAGTTCTCCGTAGGTGGTGATCGAGATCGAAGCTGTCGTCGTCGATCCAGACTGGCGCGCTGAGATCCAACGCAGTCGTCTGCACCCGTTGCCGTGCGTGTGGAATTGTGGTCAGCCGGTCTGCCACGGAATCCAGGAATTCTGATTCGCTGGGAGGCGGCCCTTCCAAAATGGCGATGGCCGCGATCGCGAGGCTCACGTTCGGATCGGAGTCTTCCAATTCGAGAAACCCGGCGTCGAGTGGCGACAGATGGTCTGGCATGAGCACCCAATTCTTTTGAAGGACTATGTAGTCGCGGCGGCGATGAACTCATCAGCCGCTTCTCTAGGGTTGCCGGATGCAGTGGGTCGAAGGAGAGTCCGAGGTCCCGGCACCCGCGGCGAAAGTCGTTCGTCCTAGTGCAGTTTCGGGATCAATAAGTACACCCCGAACAGAACTGCCGCAGCGCAGATGACCAGTGCACTGCTGGCAAGTGCGAATCCGCTGCGCCGACGAAACGGAGAGGACGCGGGATCATCGATTCGTGCATAACCGAGAACGCCGACTGTAAAGACGGATACGAGTGTGACGCCGATGGCGATGCTGAGACCAGCGGCCCGTAAGAGTGAGGTCCAATTAATCACTAGGTGCGACATGTGGCGTCCTTCGTCAGACGGTGAGAGCTGGGAGACGGTGCACAGGGTGGTTCACGTTCGCGGCGCTGACGACGTCGCGTCGCGAAATCGTGTAGATAGCTAGCACGGCCACGACGAGCGCACCGCAGACAACAGCGACTCCGCCGTTACCGGAGTCCGCAACGCGCCCGCTGAGTCCGCCGAGAGTGGCCGCGGCCGGCACGGTGAATGCCCATGCCAAGACCATCCGCCGGGCCACGGTCCACCGGACCTGAGCCAGCTTCCTGCCGAGCCCTGCGCCCAGGATGCTGCCGGTGCAGACCTGCGTTGTGGACAACGGAAAGCCCATATGCGCGGACGTGAGCAAGACAACGCTGGACGTTGTCTCGGCCGCAAATCCCTGCGGTGGTTCGATTTCGGCGAGTCCGTGCCCCATTGTGCGGATGATTCGCCATCCACCGAGGTAGGTACCGGTAGCGAGCACGACCGCGCACGCCGTGATCACCCACAGCGGCGGCCCGGAGCCTGGACTGAGGTGGCCCGAAGTGATCAGGAGCAGCGTGATGATGCCCATCGTCTTCTGGCCGTCACTGGTGCCGTGGGCTAGCGAAACCACAGAAGCCGAGATTGTCTGGCCGAAGCGGAAGCCGGCGTCGACGGACTTCTTTGCCGCGCTGTGCGTCATTTTGTACACGAGGTATGTGCCGATGAGTGCTACCACGCCGGCGAGAACGGGTGACGTCAATGCGGGAAGCAAGATTTTGGAGACGAGAACGCTGAAGTGGACTGCGTCGGCACCGGCAGCGATCCATACGGCCCCGATGAGTCCGCCGAACAGCGCATGCGATGAGGAGGAAGGCAGACCGACGAGCCACGTCAGCATGTTCCAGACAATCGCGGCGACGAGGCCGCCGAAGATCACCGCGGGCGTGATCTTGGTGTCGTCGACCAACCCCCCCGATATCGTCTTCGCGACCGCGGTGGACAGGAACGCTCCGCACAAGTTGAGAACCGCAGAAATGGCGACCGCGACCCTGGGTTTCAGCGCGCCCGTCGCGATCGAAGTTGCCATCGCGTTGGCAGTGTCGTGAAAGCCATTGGTGAAATCGAACACGAGCGCCGTGATCACTACGGCGAGAACGATGAACGACACATCCATCGGATAATCCTTTCGGGGAGTTTCCAACTCGAAGTGGACCACCACGACGATGTCGACTCGCTCAGAATGCCGCCGTGTATTGGCAACTGCGAGTGCCGAATGGCACCGCAGCGATGGGCCTTGGACCGGTCCGGAGACTGAAACTATTCGACGCCCACCCGCGGTCCTTCTACCTCTGTTCGTATGACTTCCGGCAGCGGCGCGCAGAGCTCTCGCGCCGATATCGTTCGAGGAAATGAATCGACGTTCAGCCAAAGAATGGGTGGTCGTCGCGCGGCAACGTGAGAAATCAGGAGCGGGATATGACGAACAGCGTCATAGATGTTGCAACAATCGAGGCGTTGATCGCGACCGCGTGCCGCGCGCCGTCATTGCACAACAGCCAGCCCTGGAAGTGGGTCATAGATGGCCGAACGGTGCATTTGTATGCCGATCCCGAGCGGCTGCTCCCGGTCACGGACAACTCCGGCAGGCAGATGCTGATCAGTTGCGGAGCAGCGCTGGATCACCTTCGCACTGCAGCTGCAGCGGCAGGACTCGATTCTGAGATATCGCGGTTTCCCGACGGGGCCGATTCAGACCATCTCGCGATCGTCGAATTCCACTCAGCAGTAAAGACTTCCGACGCCGACCTTGCGCGAGGTGCGGCAATATCGAGCCGACGGACCGATCGGCTGGCCTTCCTGCCGGTCTGGGAGTGGCGCACTGCCTCGGTAGCGCTGGACCACATCGCGACCGACTTCAACGTCGGGCTGGAAGAGATCGTTCCGCAGCGACGTGCCGAGCTTGCTCATGTCTCCCACCTCACCGCCGCGCGACACCGTTACGACTCGTCCTACAAGGCCGAATTGCAATGGTGGACAGGCCGTACCACTCTTCCGGACGGCATCCCGGCAAAGGCAGTAGCGTCGCGTGCCGAGTCGTCGCGGGTACCGTTCGGAAGGGACTTTCCTGCTGCAGATCGACAGCCGGTGCAGCGCGCCGAATTCGGCATCGACCGGTCGCAAATCCTCGTTCTCACGACAAACGGTGATTCGCGCCCTGAGTGGCTGCTCTGTGGAGAGGCACTCTCGACGATCTTGCTCGAGTGCACTGCGCGTGGGCTCGCCACATGTCCGCTGACACACATGACAGAGTTGGCCGACAGCCGAAACCTTATCCGTCAGATGCTGACTGAACCTGGCATTCCCCAGGTGGTTATCCGCGTTGGATCTGCGGCGGGTGGGCCGTCCGAGCCTCTGACTCCACGTCGGCCCCTTTCGGACGTGATCGAGATTGTGCCGCCTGACAGCTTGGGACGAATCTGAACGCAACTTTCACGTGTCGCTGACCAACGTCGGTCCAGCCCAGGCGGACGCCTGGGAGTGTGGCCTACAGGCACTGTCTTTACGGCGCACTCCGGTAACCCGCGGAGAGGCTCAAAGCCAGCTGGTCGGCAAAGCAGAGTTCGAAGCGGCAGAATCGAACAGCTGCTCCGCCAGATCGGACAATGCACGTGCTGTCGCCAAGTTCGCGGCGGTGTCGGAAGTAGCCATGTCGCCCGAAACGATCGTCGCAATCCCGGTTCCGATTCGGCCCGAGTCTGCGTCGGCTCGTAGGCGAGCGACTGCTCTTGTGTCGGTTCCATTCTGGTCGATGACGATCTCGACAGTGGAGAAGTGAGCTTGCATTTTCGAACCTCCTGTTCAGCCAACATCCATGATGCAAATGACGACGTCGAGAGGTCTCGTCGTCACCTGTCGCGCGGTGTCATTCACCGGGGGAGTACCAGACGTAGTCCGAGGCCGGTCACTGTCGAAGTTGTTGCGGCCATGAGTAGTCCGCCGAGTATGCCGATCCCCATGGTCAGCGGCATCGATTGCCCCTGGTGCCATAGTGGCATCACGAAACCGAGAAAAGCGACGAGTCCGACGAGCCATGCCACCGCGGTCAGCGGAATCCAGCGGCTCGCGTTTGCCACGTGGGCGCGGAGCGCAAACCATTGCGCAGTCCCCACGGACAGCAGTATCGCGACGCCCAGTATCGACATTGTGGCGATTGTCGCGACGCCGGGCCAGCGAGTGATGCCGGACGCCCAGGTCGATGGCGCCATACCCAGCACGTAGGCGAACGCAGCCGCTGCGGCCGTCGCGGAAATCCAACGGGTTTTCGACAACCCAGGCAAGGTGCGCCGTAGGACGGATGCTTGGCCCCAACCCAATATCGCACCTTCCACTGCGCCGGCAGCAACTAAGGCAGGGAGCGCCACTGCGGGAGATGACGCAGCGGTCGACACGCCGACAATCGCGGGCACAGCGAATCCGATGGTCTCCGCCAACGTGACTGTGCGAATCCATCGTCGTGCGATATCTAGCTGTCCTCGGCGAGCAGTTGTCTCGGGATCGAGGAAGAATGCGACCGGAGTACGGTCGCCGGCTCGCATTCGACGGGCTTGCCCGCTCGGGTCAGCAAGCACTGCATTGCCTTTCGCGTTCTTTCTCGATACGTCGAATCGATTCGATTGCCTCTGAACACCGCGAATCGGACTGGGTTATGAAGAGTTCTTCCACCTCGGATCTTCGGCACAGACCCGTACCGGGCACGGTCAAGGAGGCGGCAGCTGCGGCGATCCCGAACCGAACCGACTCATGCAGGCTCCAGTCGCGGCTCAATCCGACCGCGATCGCTCCCCCCATCGCATCTCCCGCGCCGACGGCACTTCGGACTGGCATTTCGATAGACGGGAACCATTCGTCTGAATCGGCCGTGATGGCGAGAGCGCCGTGAGCCCCCAGCGACAGGATGACGATCTCGCATTTGCCGGCACGAATCCATCTCTGTGCGGCACCCGCCTGTTCACTTCGGGTTGTCAGGTCGCCCCCAACGCTTTCGCGCAGTTCGCGAATACTGGGTTTGAGTAGGAAGACACCAGTGTGTGTGCGTTGCAGAGCAGCGCCGGAGGTATCGAGAATGAATTGCGCGCCTACCTTGGCAGCCGCATCGCTCACGCGTTGGTAGAAGTCAGGTGATACGCCGGGTGGCAGGCTGCCGCTCGCAATTACGAAACGCGCGTTTCCCGCAGTTTCGGTGAAGACTTCGAGGCACTCGTCCTGCTCTCGGATACTGAGCTCGGGCCCGGGCAGGACGAATCTGTACTGCTCACTCAGCTCGCGGTCGTCGACCGCGAAACTCTCGCGCACGGACCCACCGTTAGGGACGGTTCGAAATGGAACCTGCTCGGCGGCAATCAAACTCTCGAGAACGCCACCCGAAGCGCCGCCGGAGGGAAATACAGCCACGACGTCACCGCCAAGAACGTTGGCGACACGCGCAACATTGATGCCACCGCCACCTGGATCGTATTGCGGCTTCGTGCAACGCAGTTTGTTCGTCGGTACGACGTGCGCGGCACTCGTGGAGATATCGAGAGCAGGATTCATTGTGAGAGTGACGATCTCCGGCACAGTGAACCTACTTTCGCTCTGAAGAAGCAATGCATGGTTTGTTCGTTGTCCCGATCCTCGGATATTTCGTGCCCAACGACGCAGAGGCGAACGTCCTCTCCGATCGGCCGGACGTCATCTCGTGCTCCGTCACGAGGGGCAGTTGGCGTCAAGGTCGCAGATGACTTTTGTCGCTCGTCGAAGAGTCGAAATGCTGTGCTGGCCGGAACAACTCGGCACTCCCGCCAACGCTGCGAACCGTGGCAACCTGGGACGCAATGTCCGAAGTCGACCTGGGAGAGCGTGGTTGAGAATGAACGGGTTCACGAGCGCCCAGCCGATCGTGGTCGGCGTCGATGGCTCTGATCTGTCCGAAGCCGCCGCGCGCTGGGCCGCTGAGGTTGCGCAACGCTGGGACGCGCCACTGATCATCGCCCATGCTGTACCTGAACCCGTTTACGCTTATGGCGACGCGGCAGTAGTGATATATGCCGAAGTGTTCAAGAGCCTCCATCACGACGCCAGAAAGATCGTCGACCTCGCTCGGCGTGCTGTCCGTCGGCAATCCCCCGATCTCGTTGTGCGAACTCATGTCGCGCACGGGCAACCAGATCGAATGCTCCTCGAGCTCAGCGAATCCGCTCGCTTACTTGTTGTCGGCTCCAAGGTCCCATCGCACGGCACCACACATGTGGGCTCCACAGCACTGCACGCGGTGAATCGTGCCAAATGCCCGGTCGTCATTTGGCGGGACGAGGGTGCACCGCTGCTCGAGGACATCGAACGCGTCGTTGTAGGCGTCGATGGCAGTGGATTGAGTGAGGGCGCCGTTGGATGGGCGTTCGAATTCGCGTCACTTTTCGGGATTCCGCTCGTTGCTGCACATGCTTGGACACGGAATAGCCAGGGAGCCGCAACCGCTTCGGCTGAGTCGGCCGTTCTGACGGACTGTCTGACGAGCTGGCGGGAGAAGTATCCAGACGTCGAGGTGACCACCGTAGCGGAGGAGGCGCATCCAGCAAACCTGCTGGCCGAACTTTCTCGGGGCGCGCGGTTAGTGGCCGTCGGAAGCCACGGGTACGGGCGCCTGCGAGGTCCGTTGCTCGGTTCCACCAGCCAGTATCTGCTACGCCATGCTGCCTGCCCACTGCTGATCTGCCGGCCGGAAGCTGCCCATTCGACGCAAGAGACGGCTGGCTCGAGAGCCGAGTTCGGGACATGAATCGTTGGCACTTGCATCCGGGTGTTCGCAGCGGTACCGAACTCACGCGCGGCGAACGGACGGCGGACATCGTTCGAAACGGGATGGGATCCTGGCCGTTCGTCATGGTCTTTGTTTCGTTCATGGCCTTGTGGGCCGCGATCAACGGAAACGACGGCTTCGACCCGTACCCATTCATACTTCTGAACCTGTTCCTGTCGATGATGGCCGGTTTGCAGGGCGCGATCTTGCTCATCTCAGCCAAACGAGCCGATTCGATTAGTAGTGAAGTCGCATTGCACACGCTCGAAAACACCACACACCTGAGGGAATTGATCGAAGCGAATACGGCCTTGACAGAGAATGTGGCGCGACTGTCCGCCGAAATTCATGCACACGTATGTGGACCCGGATCCACAGCAGGCGCCATCGGGCTGCGTGATCATGTACGGATGTCATGACGACCAATGCCTTTTCGCGGCGGACCTACAGATTTGCACCCGGTCTGCAGCAGTACCGGCACTATGAGCGAAAGTGGCTGCGGGGCGACGTAGTCGCCGGCGTAACTGTCGCGGCGTATCTGATCCCGCAAGTAATGGCGTATGCCACCGTTGCCGGACTTCCTCCTGCGACGGGGCTGTGGGCAGCGATCGGACCGATCGCGCTATACGCCGTTTTGGGTTCCTCACGCCAACTGTCGGTGGGGCCGGAATCGACTACGGCGCTCATGACCGCCGTTGTACTCGGTCCGCTCGCCGCGGCCGACCCGGACCGCTACGCGAGACTTGCCGCCGTACTGGCGCTGATCGTCGGAGCGATCTGTCTGCTGGCGAGGTTGGCGCGCCTCGGACTACTTGCTGACCTCTTGTCCCGTCCGGTGCTCGTCGGTTACATGGCGGGAATCGCGTTCATGATGATCGCCAGCCAGCTCGGCAAGGTGACGGGTCTATCTGTGCACAGCGACTCGTTTGTGGGACAGGTTCGGTCGTTCTTCGCGCAAATTGACCATGTGCACTGGCCGACTGTCGCGCTTTTCGTCGCGGTGCTGGCGGTGCTTCTCCTCGTTGACAGGATTAGTCCCCATTTACCAGGACCTCTGATCGGGATCTTGCTCGCTACCGGTGTCGTGGCGCTTTTCTCGCTGCAGGACAGCGGAATTCGTGTAGTTGGAGAGATCCCGTCCGGTCTGCCCGTGCCTGGGATTGCAGCCGTCGACGTCGGAGACATCAGCGCGCTATTTCTCCCCGCGATTGGAATTGCGATCGTGGCGTTCTCCGACAACGTGCTGACGGCGCGTGCTTTTGCGATCCGCACCGGTGACGATATCGACCCCAACACCGAACTCGGTGCACTCGGTGCGGGAAACGTCGCCGCTGGACTGCTTCAGGGTTTCCCGATCAGTAGCAGTGGCTCCAGAACAGCAATCGGTGCATCGCTCGGCAGCCGTACTCAGCTCTACTCGATCGTGGCCCTTGCGACCGTCCTGGGCACGATCTTCACGGCGCGAGGGATTTTGGCGGTGTTTCCCAGCGCAGCTTTGGGCGCGCTGGTCATATACGCGGCGACGCGGCTGATCGACCTTCCAGAGTTTCGGCGGATTGGTCATTTTCGCGTCAGCGAACTCGCGTTGGCGCTGATCACAACTGTGGCGGTGCTGACCCTCGACGTTCTTTACGGTGTGGTGGTTGCCGTGGCCCTGTCGATTTTCGATCTGCTCCGCCGGGTTGCGCGCCCGCACGACGGAATTCTGGGCTACGTCCCGGGCGTGCTGGGGATGCACGACGTCGACGACTATCCGACTGCAGCCCGAGTGCCCGGACTCGTCGTCTATCGATACGACGCTCCGCTGTGTTTTGCCAATGCAGACAACTTTCGGCGTCGTGCACTGGCGGCGGTCGATGAAGGGCCGCAGGAGACGCGTTGGTTCGTTCTCAACGCCGAAGCGAATGTCGAGGTCGATCTCACAGCCCTCGACGCGCTCGATCAGCTTCGCGCAGACCTGGAGCGCCGCGGAATCATCTTCGGCATGGCGCGAGTCAAGCAGGATCTGCGAAGTTCACTCATCGCCGCGGGGCTACTGACAAAGATCGGCGAGGATCGAATTTTTATGACGTTGCCCGGTGCAGTCGACGCGTACCGAAAGTGGGCAGCAGAACTACAGCGCGGTGACGATGACCAAAGTCCCGGTACGTGAGGGCCATCGACGGCGGCGAGCTGCGTTGGAGTGAAAGAGAATTGACGACAGGGCTTGTTCACGAAAGGGATCGTCGAACTGCCGTACGAGTTTGTAACCTATGAAAGGCAGAGATCAATGCTGGTTCGCGATCTAATGACACGGTCGGTTGTGACTGTTCGCCCCGAAACCCCACTGTGGGAGGCGGTCTCGCTCCTTGTCGACCACGAATTCGCGGCCCTTCCCGTTGTTGACGAGGCAGGACATGTCATAGGCATGCTGTCCGAATCGAACGCATTGATTGCGGGGCCGGGCCAGCAGACCACGCTTGTCGAACCGGCGATGACGACACCAGCCGAAGTAGTCGGCCCTGGCAGCGACATCAGCGCGGTCGCAGTCCGCATGATCAACCGCCGCCTACGATCGATGCCTGTGGTCGAGCAAGGGCTGCTGATCGGGATTGTTGCGCGGCGCGACCTGCTCCGAGTGTTGATCAACGACGACGCGACGATCGCAGCGAAAATCCGGTCGTTGCTGGACGACTTCGCGGGCAGTCGGCGGCAGTGGTCCATCACCGTCACCGAAGGCAAGGTCGTCGTGGATGGCGGTTTCTCCAGCAAGGACGAACAGCGCGTTGTCGGCGCCCTTGCCCGGACAGTCGAAGGTGTGCGCCACGTCGATGTGTTGCCCGCCGCAGTCGCACACGCAAGCGGAATCTGAGAACGCCGGCGACGCCGACTCAGGGGAGGGGCGCCCACCACGTCAAACGCGTTCCACCGCCTTCGGCAGGTCCGATCGTCAGTTCGCCGCCGGCTTCGTGCGCACGAGATTCGATATTGGAAAGCCCGCTGGGAGTGATATTTTCGGGTATCCCGACGCCGTCGTCGACGACTTCGACCGTGAGGTTGTCTTCGACCGACAGGCTGACCCTGATCGATTTCGCATGGCCGTGCCGAATGGCGTTGCTCACAGCCTCGCGCACAACTGCTTCAGCGTGATCGGCCAGCGAAGCTTCGACGACTGACAACGGACCGTTGATGTGGACGGTCGTTCGAACGTCGACGCTGTTCGCGAGTTGGGCAATTGCCTCCTCCACCCGCTGGCGGAGCCGGGTCGACGTTGGGCCGCCACCGTGCAGGTCGAAGATCGCTGTCCGGATTTCTTGTACAACCCCCTGGAGGTCGTCGATTACTTCGGACAATCGTCTTTGGACGTCGGGTACACGCGTTCTCGGGATCGTGCCTTGCAAGGCAAGACCGGCGGCGAACAGTCGCTGGATTACGTGGTCGTGCAGGTCGCGTGCGATGCGGTCGCGGTCGGTCAAGATATCGAGTTCGCGAACTCTGCGCTGAGCCTCCGCAAGCTGCAGCGCCAGGGCCGCCTGATCGGCGAAAGCCGTCATCATCTCCATCTGGTCGTCGGTGAATGGCGCGGCACCCTTGTGCCGCAGGATGATCAGGACGCCGCTGACCGTTTCGGCGGCTCGCAGCGGAAGAAGCAGAGCGGGACCGCCGCTGGGCAGAGAGCTCAGGATCTGTTTCGTGTCGAGGGAGTCGAACCGAAGCGGCGTACGTCGGCTGTAAGCCTCACCAGACGCGGTTCCTGCCGATGAATAGCGCTGGCCTACCAATTCATTCCCTGCGCTGCCGACCGATTCCACGACAAGAAGCTCGGTCACATCGCCGACCGCTGCCTCTGGATCCTCGGGGACAGATACGAGAATATGATCCGCCACCGCGAGGCTGAGCATCTTGTCGGCGATGAGCCGGTACACCATTCCCGACTCGGCCCCCGCGAGCAGTTCGGTGCTGATATCGCGGGTTGCGGCGATCCAAGCTTGCCGAGTCTTGGTCTCTTCGAACAATCGAGCATTCTCGATCGCGATGCCCGCGGCGGCAGCGAGAGCCTGAACCAGAACTTCGTCATCTTCGGTAAAAGGCTGCCCATTCGCCTTCTCCGTCAAGTAGAGGTTGCCGAATACCTCTTCCCGGATCCGCACGGGAACTCCGAGGAACGTGTTCATCGGCGGATGGTTCGACGGAAAGCCGACCGATGAAGGGTGGTGCGCAAGGACGTCGAGTCGTAGCGGCTTCGGCTGGTCGATCAGCAGACCCAACACGCCGCGGCCTTCAGGGAGGGGACCGATGCGCTCGCGTGTTTGCTCATCTATGCCCTCGTAGATGAACTCGATCAGCTGGTGGCCGTGACCACGCACCCCGAGCGCGCCGTACTGCGCGTCGACGAGTTCGATCGCAGTATGGACGATGGTCCGTAGCGTCTCGTCCAATTCGAGACCGGCGGTCACAACAAGCATCGCCTCGACCAGTCCGTCCATCCGGTCTCTGGCGTTAATGATCTGTGCAATGCGATCTTGCACTTCGGAAAGTAGCTCGCGCAGTCTCAGTTGTGACAAGGTTTCACGCATCGGACTTGGCGACTTGGGGTGCGTGGCATCGGCAGGGCTGGACACGCGGCCATTGTCTCACCGTTTATCGGAGCGAGTGCGCGATCATGCACAGTCGGCTACGACGCTGCCAACGTAGTGGCATACACCGCTGCCTGTGTGCGGCGCTCCATACCGAGCTTGGCGAGCAGTCGCGAGACGTAGTTCTTAACGGTCTTCTCCGCCAGGAACATTCGCGCTGCGATTTGGCGGTTCGTCAGACCCTCGCTGAGCAGGCTGAGCAGAGTCCGTTCTTGTTCGGTCAGGTTGGACAGTGGACCGGGTTCTTCGGTGCGCGCGCGAAGCTTCGACATCAGCGCTGCCGCGGCACGATTGTCCAGCAGAGATTTTCCAGCGCCGACATCTTTGATCGCTCTGGCAAGTTCCATGCCTCTGATGTCTTTGACGACGTAGCCGCTTGCGCCAGCCAAGATCGCATCCAGCATCGCTTGTTCGTCCGTGAACGAGGTGAGGATCAGGCAGCGCAATCCAGGCAGTCGGGACAGCAGGTCACGACACAGTTCCACGCCGTTGCCGTCCGGCAATCGCAAATCGAGCACCGCCACATCCGGAAGCAAAGCGGGGATCCGGGCCATTGCCTGCGAGACGCTGCCGGCTTCACCGATTATCGACAACTCGGGATCGCTGCCGAGAAGCTCCGCCAGCCCGCGACGGACGACCTCGTGGTCGTCGACAAGGAATACCTTGATCATGAAATCCGCCTTCTTCGTGGAGTCTGCAAAGGTGACGCTACGGGTTCGAGTATCGCTACGCGGCGCGCGAAAGTCCCCGGGGACAGGGACTTTGGTCCCTGCGCCACCGGCCCGCCGAGGGGGACCACTGTCTCGATTTCGAGGACCAACGACCAGCGTGCGGGGCGTCTGCCGCTCCTATCGTTGATTTCATAGGCCGGCAATCGAATTCGACTGCCGGCGAACATCCCTCGAAGGAGCCCCATGCACAATCAACCGATAGTCGTCGGTGTGGATGGCTCTGATGCTGGGCAGGACGCGGTGCGATGGGCGGCACGCGAGGCCGCGTTCCATAAGTGTCGGCTGACAATCGTCAACGCGAGCCCGGTGCTTCTCACATACGGACCGGGAATGGCGTTGGTCAGCTACGGCCCAGCATTGGCACTGGCGCCTGAGGAGTTCGATTCGGAGCGGACGGGACGGGCGATTCTGTCGGCCAGTGAGCGCACGGTCGAATCGATGATCGATGAGATCGGGGTAGTCGATACGTGCACGGAATTCGTTGCGGGCCCCACAATCCCGAGTCTGCTCGATTTGTCCAAGGATGCCCGCCTGTTGGTGGTGGGTAACCGCGGACTCGGCGCGTTCAGACGACGACTGCTCGGCTCGGTGAGCACTGCGGTTGCGCACCACGCACACTGCCCCGTTGTTGTAGTCCGAACCCCTGAGAGTGCTTACGGTCCAGGGTCTTCGGCCCCGGTTGTCGTGGGCGTGGACGGGACCGACAGCAGCGCGAAGGCTATCGAGATTGCGTTCGACGAAGCGTCGCATCGCGGGGTCGAGCTCGTCGCGGTGTACGCATGGACCGACTACAGCGATTTGGTGACTTCAGTGAACTCGTGGCCGACACCACAAGCCGAACAAGAGGCGTTGCTCGCAGAATGTCTGGCCGGATGGCGCGAGCGGTATCCGGAGGTCGATGTTCGCAAAGTTGCCGTCCGCGATCGACCGGCTCGAAAGCTGCTCGCTCAGTCGGAGGTCGCACAATTGGTCGTCGTGGGTAGCCACGGCCGCGGAGGATTCTCCGGAATGACGTTGGGATCGACCAGCGAGGTTCTGCTTCACCACGTCGAATGTCCGATAATTATCGCCCGAAAGCAGGATTGAATCGATGAATGCACACCGCACTCTGCCGGTCGTCGTCGGAATCGACGCGTCACGATCCTCACACGAAGCGCTCCGCTGGGCGGCAGGCGATGCGGAACGGCGGGGTGCACCGTTGTCGATCGTTCACGCAGTCTTCACACCGCTTGCCTACGGGCCGGGTCTGAGCTTCACGAAGCCGGACTTCGATCGCCTGGAAGCTGAAGGAGCAGAACTTCTTTCGCGGGCTGCGCGCAACGTGTCGGAGACGTCGCCAGAACTCGAGGTGAGGACCGAGCTGGTTCGAGCACCGCGGGCGCCCGCCCTTATCGATAAGTCGAAAGACGCCCAGATGGTCGTCATCGGCAGTCGTGGGCTCGGAGCGATCGGCCGCGGACTCGTTGGCTCCGTCGGTTCTTCGCTTGCGCGTCACGCCCATCGCCCGGTCGCGGTTCTGCACTACAGGGCGAACGATCCGTGGAACCTGTCCCGTCCACGACGCGCTGTCGTTGTGGGCGTAGACGGTTCCGAAAACAGCTTGCCTGCAATCGAAGTGGCGTTCGAAGAAGCATCGATGCGAAGCTCGAAGATCATTGCAGTGCACTCGTGGGCGGACGATGGACGGTTCTTGCATGTCGGTGACTGGGATGCGGTGGCGAACACCGAGGAAGCGCTCCTGGCCGAGAGTCTGGCAGGCTACGCCGAGCGCTACCCCGATGTTCCCGTCGAGAAGATCATCGTGAAAAACAATCCTGCGCGACACTTGCGTGACTTCTCCGACGACGCTGAACTGTTGGTGGTCGGCAGCCACGGCCGCGGCGGATTTGCGGGAATGACGCTCGGATCGACGAGTCAGGAATTGCTTCACTCGGTGACCTGCCCGCTGATCATCGCGCGCACGACTGCCTGAGAACATATTTCACGATGTCTGTCGTGAGCTTCCGCAGATCCGCGAAGCGCGCCTTTGCCGTGGTTGCACGCGATCTTGCGAAACCGGTTGTAGCTGTCGGGGAGTCGGCCAGACTGAGTGATGTTCTGGAAGCGCTCGCGGTTCACGACCTCGACTTGCTGCCAGTTGTCGATACCCGCGGACGACTCACGAGGATCGCGACGGAACAATCGGTCGCGTTGGTGACCGATCGGCGTCGTGACGTGGAACAGTGTTCTCGAGGCCAATCTCGACCGCGGTGTCAATACCGTTGTGTGTTATCGCGAAGCCTCATGCACACTCTTAACAGAGAGGCATCTGGAACTCGTTGTTGGTGAGGACCTTTCCATCCCAACGCTTCCAGCCATCGATTTTCCGCGATCACTCACGATTCCGGTTGACTTTCGGACTCCGCGTTGAACCTTGATGTCGACGCCGCCGTGAGGAGACGGCCAATGCCGGACCGACGAATTGCGCGTGTCATCGGCTCAGCACCCCACATCGCGAGAGCGGAATCCTGCGAAGCCGAGGACGAGGACCGCAACTGTCAGCGTCAGAATTGCGAGGATCGGTGTCGTTGTGACACTTTCGAGAGGAGCCTGTGGGGTGTGCGTGTACGGTGACAGATCTCGCATCCAGTCCGGCAATTTGAACGAGTCGGCAAACAAAACGATGATCGTGCAGTAGCCGAACGTGGTCCATGCGATCGCAGCGGCGATTCGCGGTAGGTATCCGATGCCGAGAACCGCGATAGCGACGACGAGCCAGGTCGCCGGCAGGTACACCAATGCGACGCCGGTGAGGCGGATCGCCTGGCCCGGATCCGAGACGGTGAGCCCGTAGGCGAGTCCTTCGCCGAAGCCGCCCGCGGCCGCGACCAATGCGCTCCCGGCCAGCGCAACCGCGACATGGCTTGCGAGCCATTCCCCCCGACTCGTGGGCGTGGCGTAGATGGGTTCGGCCCTGCCGGAGGTTTCCTCCGCACGCGCGCGCAACGCACTGGAGACGCCATACGCCGCAGCGAGAAGGGCCGCCATCGTGACTGTGAGGGCGAGGTAGGCATTGACAGCGTCGGCAGCGCCGCCCGGCAAGTACGAGGCGATCTCGGGATTGTCGGCGATGAAATCTTCGATGCTGCTTCCGAACGACCCGTACGCCGCGGCGAGGGCGAACACTCCGATCGTCCACATGATCAGCGAGCCTCGCTGGAGGCGCCAAGCCAGACCGAGCGGCGAACCGAGGAGCCACGACGCACTCGCTCGACCAGATCGGTAACCGAGCACGCCTGCACCGAAGTCTCGACGATCCAGCACGGCGACAGCGACGATGACAAGCAGCGGACCGAAGATAGCTGGGAGCAGTAGCGGCCACCAACGGTCGCCCGCGAAGGGAAACGTCCGCTGACCCCAGCCGATCGGTGACAGCCACGACAGCGTCCCATTCCCGACATCCCCGATTGCGCGCAGGGCGTACGCAATGCCGATCGCAGAAGTTGTTGCACCGTAGACACTTCGGGGGTTTTCGAAGATCTGAACTGCGATCGCGGTCAGAGCTGCGAAGACAATTCCGACCCCCGCTATCGACGCCGCGAGGAGAAGCGATCCGCCCCATGGGAGGCCGGTGAGTGTTGCGGCGCCGAATGCGGCGCCTGCGATGGCGATGTCGGCGAGCCACGCCAGGCCGATCGCCGCCAACAGCGGAGCGCGGCGCCCAACGCGTGCGGAGCGAACCAGCTCGGCGCGTCCGTTCTCCTCGTCTGTGCGCGTGCACCGACCGACGATGAACATGTTCATCAGGGCGACGACGACCGCGAGGTAGGCAAAGATTTCGAAGACGACCTCGCCGCCGATCGACGCGAGCAACTCCGTCGGTCCGCTCATCGCGACGATCGCGGCGTTACCACCCATCGTTTCTCGCAGTTGCGCGAGCTCGAGCGGCGAACCGTAGAGCGACTGGCTGCCCCAGGACTGATAGCCCACCAGCAGCGCGGCACCGGCCAGCCAAAATGGCAGGCCAAACCTTTCGCGGCGTAATGCAAACCGAAACAACGGGCCGATGCCGACTGTGTCGTCGGTCCGCCCAGCAAACACGGTCGTGCTCACACCGCCACCTCGGTCTGGGCCGCGGGAGCAGTCTCATAATGCCGAAGGAAGATGTCCTCGAGCGTCGGTGGTGTCGCCGTGATACTGCGAACCCCGAGTGCGGAGACTCGTTGCAGCACGTGATCGAGCTGAGCGGCGTCGACGTCGAATCGTGTGCGCGCGCCGCTCACGACGACATTGTGAACTCCGAGGGCGGCGTCCAAGCCGAGGAGTGGACGTACGGTCTCGACAGTGATCGCAGTGCGCTCGAGGTGCTGGAGTTCGGACAGTGTGCCGCTTTCCACTGTGTGGCCGAGCCTGATAATGCTGACTCGGTCGCAGAGCGCTTCGACCTCGGCGAGGATATGGCTGGACAGCAGTACTGTTCGGCCACGCCGTTTTTCGTCCTCGATGCAGTGCTGGAATTCGGCTTCCATCAGGGGGTCGAGGCCGACGGTAGGTTCGTCGAGTAGGAGTAGATCGGCGTCGGAGGCGAGCGCAGCGATCAGTGCAACCTTTTGGCGGTTGCCCTTCGAGTAGTTGCGGGCCTTTTTTCGTGGGTCCAGGTCGAACTGGTCGATGAGTGCGGCTCGTCTACGAGTGTCGATACCGCCGCGCAGCCGTCCCATCAGATCGATAACTTCACCACCGGTGAGCCCTGGCCAGAGGTTGACCTCGCCGGGCACGTAGGCAAGCCGGCTGTGCAAAGCAACGGCATCACGCCATGGATCACCGCCAAGCATTCTTACTGTGCCGGAGTCCGGGCGGAGCAGTCCGAGCAACACTCGGATAGTGGTGGTTTTGCCTGATCCGTTCGGTCCGAGAAAGCCGTGCACCTCGCCCTCCTCGACGGTCAGGTCGAGGCCGTCGAGGGCCTTGAAGTGGCCGAAGGATTTGGTCAGGCCGGAGATCGAGATCGCAGCCATCGGTGCGGGTCCTCCCTGTCGTGTGACGCTGGTTGATGTTCCTGTTCAGGTTCATCGAGTGCAGCGAAGGAAGGGAGGGCCGAACGTCCCAGGGGTGTGGGGCTTATGTGATCACGAAATCGGTGCAGACCACTGCAGTTTGGTTCCGCCTTCGGCCGTCGAACCGATCGAATACGTTCCACCGACGTCGCGGGCGCGTGCGGCGAGATTGTTCAGCCCGCTGGGTGTGATGTTGTCGGGAATGCCGATCCCGTCGTCGACGACTTCGATTGTCAGATTGTCATCGACGGTGACCGAAACCGTTACGGCGCCGGCATGACCGTGTCGCACTGCGTTGCTGACGCCTTCACGTACCACTGCTTCAGCGTGTTCGGCAAGACCGGGTGCGACGACAGACATCGGCCCAGACATGCGAACGGTCGTGCGAACAGGCGAGTCCGCGGTCATCTGCGCGATGGCGTCATTGAGCCGCTGCCGTAAGCGCGCGTGGCCGACTGTATCGGGGTGCAGGTCGAAGACTGCGCTCCTGATCTCCTGCACGACAGATTGCAGTTCCTCGATCGTGTCGTCGATGCGTTGCTGCACTTCCTTGGACCGGGCGCGCGAAGCGGTTCCCTGCAGTGACATTCCAATCGCGAAGAGTCGCTGGATCACGTGATCGTGGAGGTCGCGAGCGATACGATCGCGGTCGCCGAGGACGTCGAGTTCTCGCATGCGTTGTCTAGTGGACGCCAACTGCAGCGCAAGCGCTGCCTGATCTGCGAAGGTCGACATCATATCGAGTTGATCGTCGGTGAAATGCGGAGCACCGACGGGACGGATCTTGACCAGTACCCCGAGCGCCGCGTCAGCAGTTCGAAGGGGCAGCATCAAGACTGGGCCCGTAGGGGTCGCAATTCCTGCCGGGTCGTCGTCACCGAGTGCATCGAAGCGGAGCGGCGTTCGCTCGGCGAATGCCCTGCCCAAGTATGTGCCGGAAAGGGACAGAAACTTTCCGACAAGTCCGTCGAGTCGGGACCCGGCAGAGTCGATTACGAGGAGTTCGCTGATCGCCGTCCCGGCGTCCTCGTAGTCCCTCTGTACTGCCAGCAGAGAATGGCCCGCCGCAGGAGTCAAGCTCATCGCTTTGTCTGCGATCAGGCGCATTGCCTCGTCGAGGTTTTGTCCGGCGAGCAGTTGCGTGCTGATGTCGCGGGTGGCTTCGATCCACGCCTGGCGAAGCCGACTCGATTCGAAAAGCCGCGCATTCGCTATGGCGATCCCTGCCGCCGCTGCGAGCGCCTGCATCAGGATTTCGTCGTCGTCGGTAAACGGTAGGCCGTTAGCTTTCTCGGTTAGGTAGAGGTTGCCGAAGACTTCGGTCCCGATCCGAATCGGTACGCCGAGAAAGGTTTCCATCGGCGGATGCGCGGGCGGAAATCCGACCGATGTGGGGTGCAATGCGAGCCGCTCGAGCTGGATCGGCTTGGGCTGATCGATCAGTAGGCCGAGCACGCCGCGTCCCTGCGGTAGGGGGCCGATCTTTTCCCGCGTGTCTTCGTCGATGCCTTCGGATATGAACTGGACTAGTTGGTGGCCGTCGCCACGCACGCCGAGCGCTCCGTATCGCGCATCGACCAGCTCGATCGCGGTGTGCACAATCGTGCGGAGTGTGTCGTCCAATCGCAGCCCTGAGGTTACGACGAGCATCGCTTCGACGAGACCGTCGGTCTTGTCCCGGGCATCTGCGATCTGGGAGATCCGGTCTTGCACTTCGCCGAGCAGCTCTCGTAACCGTAGCTGTGACAACGTCTCTCGCACGTGAGGAGCAGTCCAAGTGCCTTCTCCGGCAGTCATCGACGCGCTACCGATGCGGTCCGAGAGCCGGTACCCTCGGGCGGAGTGCGCGGGCAGCTGTGCCATCCACCATGTGGACGATGAGGCGAGATGTCCATGACCAACGCCCCCTATTTGATCGGCGACTCAGCCTCGGGAATTGACTAGCGGTGATCGCCGATGGTGCGGTTGGAGTCATCGAAACGTTATCAGTTCGTGAGAGTGACCGATAGCGACCGTCGGGCCGCCGTGGGAATCACAATCTTGTACCCAGGCTTTCCGGACATGGTGTGAGCGCGTCGTGCGCCTAGTGTTCAGGCGCGCGGCTTCCCGCGGGTCTGCTCACCTTCTACCCTTCGAACTCAGACCAAAGACTCTCCGGACCAGGACCGGAATCCGCCAATCTTGGGCTATGCAAAATCGCGACGTTCGCGCCGTTTCGGGCGACCGTACAGCCGCGATCAGCAACTGCAACCCTTCTGGTGAGGTAGGCGAGTCAATGTTTGTCGATAAGTATCAAGTCGGTTCGAGAACGCGACCCGTCCCCGAATCGCGTCTTGTCGGCGGGGAATTCGAAGCGGTTGTCGTGGGTAAAACCTCGAAGTTCTCAGGAGTTCGGTGATGCACAAACGTCGGAGCGAACTTTCTCCTGCCGCGCAGACTGGAATCTCGATCCTGGGCGCAGTCCAGCTTGCCCTTGCCGCCGCTGCCTGGACCGACCTTGCACGGCGACCGGACGATGAGGTATCGGGCCGTAAGTCATGGTGGGCCGCAGCAATTCTCGTCAATTTCGTCGGTCCCATCGCGTACTTCCGTCTGGGCCGACGGGGCAGCAGTGAGGCTACGAGTGGCTGAGGCAGTCGAACCGCGGAGTGCCAAGCACTGGGGAGCCTTCATCGAGCCGACGGAGCCGCACGCGTCGGGAACGTCGCGGCGGCTGAACTGGCTCAGAGCCGGCGTTCTTGGCGCCAATGACGGCATCGTGTCGACCGCAGGACTGGTCATCGGCGTTGCGGCAGCAGATGCTGGTCGCGGCCCGATACTGACGGCGGGAGTTGCGGGACTTGTTGCCGGCGCGGTGTCGATGGCAGTCGGCGAGTACGTGTCGGTCAGCACTCAGCGCGACACCGAGAAAGCGTTGCTGGAAAAGGAACGGGGTGAGTTGGCGGACGCGCCGGAACAGGAACTCGCGGAATTGGTCTCGCTGTACGAGGCGAAAGGTTTGTGTCGGGACACGGCGACCGTGGTAGCAGCCGAACTCACTGCACGCGACGCGTTTGCGGCGCACGTCGATGCCGAGTTGCGAATAGACCCCGATGCGCTCACGAACCCCTGGCACGCCGCAATTTCGTCGGCCGTGGCCTTTACGATGGGGGCGTTGCTGCCCCTGCTCGCTATCTTGCTTCCGGCTGGAGACGTCCGGATTCCAGTCACGTTCGGCGCCGTTGTCGGGGCGTTGGCGTTGACCGGCAGCGTCAGTGCGAGCCTGGGCGGCGCGAAGCGCTGGCGGGCCACGCTTCGGATTGTCACGGGAGGGGTGATCGCGATGGCAGTGACCTACGCGATCGGCCAGTTGGTCGGACTGGGAACGGTCTGACCCCGCTTGCAATCTTGCGAGTCGAGTTCGAAATTGTCGGTCGCGCAGATTCCAGGGTGAGACCCGAACTGCAACCGGCGGCCCATGGCACGAAAGGCGCAAGTCGGCACGTTCAGCGCGGGGACAGCCTTCTGGCCATGTTGATAGTGACCTCTGGCTCTGGAGACCGGCGAGCCCATCGAGCGATGGTCGAGACGACAGCACGATCTACGAGGGAGCAAAGATGAAGATCGAGGACCTCAGGGACACCGCGGGCAACCTTCTCAAGTCCAGCATTGTCTATGCCGAACCGCTGGAGAAAAACGGAATCACAGTGATTGCGGCCGCGTCGGTCGCAGGCGGCGGCGGATTCGGAAACGGGCACGACGAGAACGGCCAAGGCGAGGGTGGGGGTTTGGGGGTGCGCGGCAAGCCAGCCGGCGCATTCGTTGTGAAGGGCGATCGTGTGCGGTGGCAGCCGGCGATCGACGTCAACAGACTCATCGCCGTCGTTGGTGCAATCGCGGTCGTGGCGCTACTCGTCGGTGGGCGAATCGCTCAGCAGCATGCGCACTGATCGGACCGGTACGCGAGGACTTGCGCCACAGGTTGCGGGACGTTCGACTCCGTGCAGGGCCGGCGGGCTTGGCTAGCGTCCGATCGATTGCAGCAGAGTGGAAGGAAACTAGGAGTGGGACAGCATGTTTCGCTGCGTAATGCGGTGGAAGCGGTGATGAAGTCGGCCATGCGGTTCGTTGCCCTGATGGTCGCTGGGCGTATTTTGCAGCCTCGGCGACATGTCGGCGGACGTCTTGTATTCGCCGACGGCACCACTGCGCGAGTTTTTCGCGAAACGACCGTGCGAGACGCTCCGCCGACAGATCTCGCCGTGCTGGTCGTCGAGTTTCGCCTCCGTTGGGTACATGGATTTATGCATCGACTGTTTCGTTGGGAGAGTCTGCTCAACACACCCCTGTTCGTCGGCTTCCCGGGATTCGTATCAAAGCTGTGGCTCGCACACGACGAACATGAGGTCTATCGGGGCATCTACCAGTGGAGTGGGCCCGAACGCGCAGAGGCATACGCGATGGCTCTTTCACGACTTCTGCAACCGGTATGCGTCAGGGGAAGTATCGCCTATCACATTCTTCCGGGCCTCGACCGAGCCGAGTTCGTTTCCGGTAGAGAGGAACTCGTCCGGACGCAGAGAATCGAGCACGGGGCTGAATCGTGGGTGGTCGCGTGATCGACCCATTGTCGAGATCACTCGAACAGGAGCACAGCGTGAACAGCGGTCAACCGGTAATAGTCGGAATCGATGGATCCCCAGCGGCACGAACGGCACTGCGATGGGCGGCGCGATACGCGGCGGAGCGCAGAGCTCAACTGATAATCGTCACCTGCATCGGCGGTCCGGCTGTCCACGGTTCCCGAGTAACGAGCGTCCCGAACGATTCCGAGCCGATGCGCGACGCCGCCCGAAAACTGCTTGCACAGGCCGAATTCGACGTCGCTGCGCTGCATCGGAGCGATGCTGGCGAGACGCGAACTGTATTGAGCTCGAGTCCCGCCGCCGCTACCCTCGTCGATCTGTCGAAGGACGCCGGCATGGTCGTAGTAGGTAGTAGGGGGCTCGGTGCACTCGGACGAGGCCTACTCGGTTCGATAAGTAGCGCCGTCACTCAACATGCGCACTGCCCGGTAGCGGTTATCCACGAAGCGGCAGCAGGCCGCTCGATCGACGACGGTCCCGTGGTCGTCGGGGTGGACGGTACACCGAACAGCGAGCGTGCGATCGAAGTCGCGTTCGACGAAGCCGCAATGCGTGGCGCAGAACTAGTTGCAGTCCACGCCTGGGTCGACACGAGTGACTTCGATATGCCGGTTGCCGACTGGTCTGCCGCGATGCAACTGGAGGAAGCGAATCTAGCGGAAAGCCTTGCGGGATGGCAGGAGCAGTATCCGGACGTACGCGTTCGCCGGACTGTCGTCAAGGATCGACCGGTCCGGAATCTGCTGGAGCAGTCGGAGGGCGCGCAGCTCGTCGTTGTCGGAAGCCACGGTCGAGGTGGATTTGCCGGCATGCTTCTGGGCTCGACTAGTCAAGCGCTGCTGCACAGCGTCGAGTGTCCGCTGATCATCGCTCGCACGCCGGCATGACCATCATCGAAGCCGAATGCGGAGTGAGGAAGTATTTGGACTCGGCACAGCGTCCGGACCGATGCTGCGCGCGGGTTGTTGGAATACGCACAAAGCGCCCAACTCTTGTGCGTCGGCAGCCGCGGGCACAATCGAGAGACAGGTCGCCTTCTCGGTTCCACCAGTCGCTACTTGCTTCAGAACTCGCCCTGTCCAGTTATCGTCTGCCCTCCCGGACTCTCGCCCAGGCCGAAAGACTCTCTGCGCAAGGGTTATTCGGCACTGTGATGGCTCCGATATTGCGTCGATCATCGAGTAATGAACGATTCGATCTCAGTCTTGGTGACTTTTGCGTCCGCGCAGGGCTCGACCAAGGAAGTGGCAACTTTTATCGCTGATCGGTTGCGGACAAGGGGCTTCGAAGTCGACCTGCGCCCGGTCGGCGAGCAGCCGGATGCCCAGCCCTACGACGCAGTCGTCATCGGCAGCGCCGTTCACAACATGGCTTGGTTGCCGGGAGCCGCAGACTATCTGTATCGGCACCGCTATGTACTGGCAGGGCGAGCTGTGTGGCTCTTCAGCGTCGGTCTGTCGCCGGCGCTGCAGGGGCCTATCGGGCACTTGCTGAAACAGTCAGTGCCGAAGCAGATCTCGGACCTACTGAATGTTGTCTCGGCGCGAAGTTACACGGTCTTTGCCGGTGTCTACCGTCGCGCAGACACAACGAGGCTTACCCGGGCAATCTATCGCCTCATCGGTGGCCGCAGATATGGCGACCTACGCGACTGGCGGGCGATCGAGCGCTGGACGGACCAGATTGCCATAGCGCTGGGCGCAACCGAGATACCCGCTCCCGCAAGCCGATAGCGCCGCGAGGCGGGACGTTCGGCTCTTCGGATGTGTCCGGTCGGCACTAAGCCGAAGCGAGCGAACAGAGAAGAGTTGATGGAATTGCAGGCCTAGTCGAGGAGAGATACATGGCGATTCGTGTGGGCGTCAACGGCTTCGGCCGTGTAGGTCGAAACTTCTTTCGTGCCGTAGAAGCGCAGCGTGCGGCCGGCAGCACCGACATCGAAATCGTGGCTGTGAACGACTTGACCGATCACAAGACTCTGGCCCATCTGCTCAAATTCGACTCTGTGCTCGGACGTTTGCCGAATGACGTTTCGGTGGACGGCGACGACCTCGTCATCGGAGATCGCCGCATCAGAGCTTGGACAGTCGCGGATGGCCCGTCCGCAGTGCCGTGGGCGGATCTCGGCGTCGATATCGTGATCGAATCGACTGGTCGCTACACCGCAGCAGAACAAGCTCGGGGTCACCTTTATGGCGGTGCGAAGAAGGTCATCGTCTCCGCAACATCGAAGGGCGCCGATCTGACCGTAGTGATGGGTGTGAACCACGGCCACTACGACGGCACTCAAAACGTCATCTCGAATGCGTCATGCACGACAAACTGTTTGGCGCCGATGGCAAAAGTGTTGGATGACGTCTTCGGTATCGAGCGCGGACTGATGACCACCGTTCACGCATATACGCCGGACCAGAACCTGCAGGACGGCCCGCATCGAGACCTCCGTCGCGCCCGGGCGGCCGCCCTCAATATCGTGCCGACCTCAACCGGCGCAGCGCGCGCGATCGGGTTGGTTCTGCCCCAGCTCGACGGCCGGCTTGATGGCTATGCGCTGCGGGTGCCGGTACCCACGGGCTCGGCCACCGATCTCACCGTTGTCGTGCGCGAGCCCGCGACGGTCGAATCAGTCAATGCGGCTTTCGCCGCCGCTGCTGAAGGAGAGCTTGCGGGCTTTCTGTCGTACACGGAGGACCCGATCGTATCGTCGGATATCGTCACCGACCCGTCGTCGTGCATCTTCGATGCCGGGCTGACCAAGGTGACGGGCAATCTCGTCAAGATCGTCGGCTGGTACGACAACGAGTGGGGCTACTCGAACCGCCTCGTCGATCTGACAGAGCTGGTGGCACTGAGCTTGTGAACCCGTGATCGTGGCAGCGGTACTCTGGCCAGCATGGTCGTGGTGTCGACAGGTCGCTGCCGCTGGCCCGAGTCCTGTCCAGGTTGGGGCCGCCGGCGTAGCAAACGTCGATCTTCTTCGAGATCCGCGCCGGCACTGCTGATGTGGGTATTGGTGCCGGCCGTGATCGCAATGCACAGCTTCGTTCTTGTCGGTCCGGTCCTCGCGCACCACGCGGGAGCGGATCCGCACTCTGCGGGCCAGTCGCCTGCTGAGTGTCCCGGGCCTAGTCATCCGTGCGAGGAGGCCGGGCATGGCTGGCATCCATGTGTAGGTGTCCCAACGGCGGGGGTGGACTTGGATTTGGCAGCGGCGGTCGAGTCCACCGCGGAGGTTGACCTGGCTGGAGTGTTGGGGCCGGCGCACCGCGGGCCTCGGCTGGGGGGCCGGGCGCCGCCTTGGACGGTGTTGTCGGCCGCTGAATTGTCGATCTGGCGGGTGTGATGGTCGGCCCCGCGCGCAGTTTGGGCGCGGCGGGTCCCTCCGTTCACCGAACCCCACCAAAGAAAGACGATTCCATGCTCTCTGATCTGTGCAGTAAAACCCGTGTGTTTGCGGCTGCGTTAGCTACGACAGCGACCCTGTTCTCGGTCGGTTGCAACGCCGACCAGTCGACCGACTCGTCGAACACGACCAGCGTGCCAACAATCGGCAGTTCCGCTTCGACGACGATCTCGGCTGAGCCACACAGCGATTTCAATGATGCTGACGTGGCTTTTCTCGAGCTGATGTATCCGCATCATGCGCAAGCCATCGAGATGGCGAAGATGGTGACTTCGCGTTCGCAGAATCCGAAGGTGTTGGAGCTCGCGACCGGTATCGAAGCGGCGCAGCAACCGGAGATGGCACAAATTTCCACGGTGCTGGTCAGTTTCGGAAAGCCCGCGCCGATCGCTGGGATGGATCATTCCGGTGCCGACCACGGCGGTGGCGGGATGATGAACCGGGACGACATGCAAGCGTTGGCTGATTCGTCCGGTGTGGACTTCGACCGGATGTTTCTCACCATGATGATCGAGCATCACCGCGGTGCCATCGAGATGGCGAACGTCGAACTCGCCGATGGTCGCAATGCCGAAGTGAAGCAGCTCGCGGAGGCGATCGTGTCTGCACAGCAGGCCGAGATCGGCCAGATGAACGCCTTGCTCGCGGAGAGGTGACGGTTGCGCTGTGAGGCGGCGTCAAACCGTCGCCTCACAGCGATCGACTGTGTGGTCTGTGCGCGTTTGCGTGATAGCCGGACCCGATTCGCTCAGGGTCAGGGCTTAATGTCGAGGCCTACTGTGACAGCTCTCTCGAAATCGTCGTCGACGAGGACGACCTGTCTGTCGATGCGATCGAGAAGTGATGCAGCGATGGATGATCGGTAACCGGATGCGCAGTGTACCCAGACCTCGCCGGTCGGGACTTCGTGCAGGCGGTGCGGCAATTCGTGGAGGGGAATGTTCACTGCGTCGACGATGTGACTGTCGTCGAACTCGCCCTGTTGGCGGGTGTCGAGTACGACGATGTTGCGGTCGTTCTTGGCAAGCACCATTCCCGCGAAGTCGGACACTTCGTAGGTGCGCAACTTGTCGTCGCCGACGAGATTGTGGATGTCGCCGACTGCGGCACCGGACAGGTCGTCGATCCCGATACGCACGAGTTCTCGCTGTGCGTCTGCAATTTGGTCCGCACTTTCACCGATCAGCGTCAACGGTGCACCCCATTCGTAGAGCCAGCCAAGGTATGTGACAAAGCTCGTCGACAGCTCGAATCCGAGGCTGCCGCTAATGTGGCCCGCTGCGAATGCGGTTCGCATTCGCAGGTCGACCACCCATTCGCCGGCGTCGATTCGCTGCCGGAGTTCGTGCGGGTCCACCGGCGCCGGGATGCTCAGGTCGACGGGTGCGGGTCCCTGCGAGTTGATGACACCCATATGGGCGTAGTAGGCGGGATAGTCGGAAAGGCCGGCGATCAGTTCGTCGACGTAGGTTTGCTCGTCCTGGGTCAGAGCGGGATTGGTCGCGCACTGCTCAGCGATGGTTGAGGATTCGCCGCTGGTGGGTGTCGCGGAGCAGAAACTTCCGAACCCGTGAGTGGGGTAGATCGGAGTATCGGGTGGCAGCTCTGCGACGATTCGCCGAACGGAATGAAACTGGGCGTGAGTGAGTTCGTCGGTGTGGTCGGAACCGAGTAGGTCGGTGCGGCCGGTCGATCCGTACAGCATCGAGCCACCGGTGAACACGGCGATGGGCGTCGCGGTGTGGTCGCGCAGTACGTAACTCACGTGATGATGGGTGTGCCCGGGGGTGTGCATAACGAGCAGACTCATGAATCCCGCGTCGACGATGTCACCGTCGATGACGGCGCGCCGGTGGTAAGCCACCGAGTCACCTTTGGGGACAACGTATTCCGCGCCACACGTTCGCGAAAGTTCGAGTCCACCGGTGACGTAGTCGTTGTGGATATGGGTCTCGAGCACGTGGGTGATCGCCGCGTTCTTGTGGCGAGCCAAGTCCTGAACACGGTCGATATCGCGCTGGGGATCGATGACAACCGCCGTGCCGTTGTGGCTGATCAGATAACTGCGATCACCCAGGCTGGAGGTTTCGATGATGGCGATGTCCACGCTGTTCACGTCCTTTGGCAGTCGGTCTGGTCGCGTCCGGCGTGCTCAGGCGAGCGCGAGAAAGAGCTTTTCGAGTTCTGCTTCGGTCATGGGTTCTTTGTTGTCGGCGGTCGCACCGGTCATGCACTCCCGCAGGCCTGTAGCGACGATTTTGAAGCCGGCCCTGTCGAGGGCCTTCGAGACTGCGGCAAGTTGGGTGACGACCTCTTTGCAGTCACGGCCGCTCTCGATCATGCCGATCACACCGGCAAGTTGCCCGTGCGCACGTCGCAGTCGATTCAGGACTAAAGCGATGCTGTCTTCGTCGCCGACCATTTCTCTCCTTGGTTGTGTTCTTCCGGTACCCGCAACGGTACCCCCGGGGGCATTGTGGGTGGTCGATCTGAAGTGCCGGTCGCGGTCTAGCCAAGGAAGAGCGTGTCGACGGCTACGAAGGCGGCTACCGCGAAAACCACGTAGGCGAACCATCGTTGGAGCTTGGCGTTGTCGACGCGTGAGCTGTACCGACCTGCGACCAACGAGCCGGCTGTAGCTGCGCCGGCAAAGATTACGGTCAGTGTCCAGTTCGAGCCGAGGCCATCGAACTGAGCGACGAGCCCCGCCGCCGAGTTGACTGCGATGACCACCAGCGATGTCCCGATCGCGATGCTCATGTCGATGCCGAGTAGTACGACCAATGCCGGGACGATCAGAAAGCCACCGCCGACGCCGAACAATCCGGTGAGCACACCGACTCCGAATCCGGTGGGTATGGAACGAGGAGCGCACCGGCGCCAGTCGATGCCCGATCCTTCGGTGCTGCAAGCAGTCCCAACGCCATCGCCACCCCTGAGCATTCGTATGCCCGCGGCGATCATTACGACGGCGAAGCCGATGAGGACTACTTTGTCCGAGACGTGTCTGCCGACAGCGGAGCCCAGTATCGTCCCGGCGACGCCAGTGGCTGCGAAGATCGCGGCTAGTCGCCACTCGATTGCCTTTGCACGAATCTTGGCGAGCGCGCCGGTCGCGGAGGCGACACCGATTACCAGCAACGAGGTCGGAACAGCCTCCGAGAGCGGCAGTTTCAGCCCGTAGACCAACGCCGGCACAGCGAGAATCGACCCGCCGCCACCGAGCAGCCCGAGAAACATCCCGATGGCAATGCCCAGGGCGAGTGCGACGATGAGCGTCACTGGCGCACAATGGTCCGCCCGCCCAGGGCGTCGATTGCGGCGCGCAGCTTATCCGTCGCAGCACTGGCAACGGCGGCAAGTTCGGGTTCGCCGGTGACCTCCACCATGATTTGCGGGTTCATTGCTTCGACGATCACCGAGTTCGACTCCGGCACAGTGGTGTCGGCACGAACGACAACGTTGCACGGCAACAGCAATCCGATCTGCGGCAGCACGCCGACCGCTCGATGTGCAAGCGCCGGATTGCACGCGCCGAGAATGAGGTAACGCTCCATGTCCACACCGATTTTCGCCTTCAGCGTGGCTTGCATGTCGATCTCGGTGAGCACACCGAATCCTTGCTTTGACAAGGCCGCCTTGGTCTCGGCGACCGCTGTATCGAAATCGGTGTTCTCGAGCGTTGTGCTCAGTGCAATATTCATCTGATTTCCGTCCAGAGGTGTGAGTGATTTGTCAGTGCGAGAACGGGATCGATGGGAGAGCGTTCCGCAGCCAAGTCGGCGACCACCAGGCGGCGTGCCCGGTCAGCCGTAGCAGCACTGGCAACAGCACGAGTCGGATCAAAACGGCATCGAGGAGCGCGGGTGTGGATCCTCGGCACTCAGCGCCCGAAGAAGGACCGCAGCCCGAGCCTCTGCGGCGGGTCGGGTATCGGTTGGCACGTGCACCGATCGGACTCCTCGATCGATTGCATGACGCTGTGAGCGTGTAGGCCGCAGCCGGCCCATGTGGTCTTGTGGCAGTGCGGGCAGTCGGCGATATGACACACGATTTCCTCCACGAACGAGCAGGTTGTTCGCTTCATGGTGGCACATACCCTGGGGGGTATGCAAGTACCCCCTGGGGTATGCACGCGAGCTCACGCGAGTGTCTTACATGACCGGACTACGCATGAATGTCGACACGCAGCGGCGAATTCGATGCTTTGTCCGCCGGTGTGTGGCGACGGCCGACGATTGCTGGAATCGAGCCGACTATGCTGAGCAAGCCGAGCACGACCAAAGCGGCTGGAATCGCCGTGCCGAACAATGCGACTGTTCGGTTACCGTCGATCGCGAGTGCGGCCTGGTCTACGACGTTCTGCCTGGTGTACTTGATCTTGACCGTCGAGATCGGGATCGCCACTGCGGGAGCCTGATTCAGCACGACCGAAGTCACGTTGGACCGGCTCATGTCAACGATGATGCCGGTAGTCGGATCGACCGAGAATGTCCCGACCTGGTCGAGCGCATAGGTGAGCTGGACTGTTTCTGGAAGTGTCGATAAAGCTGAGGTGAGCTGACTTTGCATGGCCTGCGGCACATCGAGCGCCATCGCCAGCAGCGAAAGTTGATCTCTCGGCATCTGCGCAGGCAGCTTCGCAAGTGTCGCAGGATCTGTGACCGGGCCGGTCGCCTTGCCGGAGAAGCGGTAAGTTTCCAGACCGTAGTGGTCCTCGGTGATGACATATCCGATCTCCGCGGTCGCGCGGAGTTCCTGAACCCATCCTGTGTAGCTATGTGTGCCGGTGCCGATTGGAAATCCGATCGTGATGCCGACGCTATTCTCGGCGGCATGTGTCGTGAAGTTCGAAACTGAATGCATCGACTTGCGATCGAGGGTGTAAAAATAGTCGGTCGTGGCGAACACCTTGCCGGACTCGACGAACGACACGACGGAGTGGTCGTTCACAAGGGCGCGGGTCTTGTCGGCCTCGACTACCTTGACGTGGCGCTCGACCCGCACCGGCACGCTGCGCATGATCAGGTTCGCGAGATCGCCTGTTGCAGCTGCCTCGGCGTTGACCCCGCTGACCGTGCCGTCGTAGACGATTGTTGTGTCCGTGTCGGCTGGCAGGATCATTCGGCTCGGCAGTACGACGTATCTCATTCCTGCTGCCGCGACGAGCATGAGCACACCGACGGTGGCCAGTATGAATCCTAGACGGTATGAGGGTCCTGGGCTGGGGCCTCGATCACATGTAACCGTGGGTTGCCGGTGAAGGGTGGTCCTGGCCGGTAGAGCCACAAGATGTGGAGGCCCCAGTGATGTATCAGCGTACGAGCGTCGGATTGGATGTGCACGCACGGTCGGTGGTGGCGTGCGGTCTGGACGGCGAGACCGGTAAAGTGGTCGAGCGTCGATTGACACCGCAGCACACCGAGCTTCTCGACTGGATTCGAAAATTGCCGCCGCCGGTCGCCGTGACGTATGAGGCAGGTCCAACCGGCTACGGTTTGGCGCGGTTCCTCGACAGCGAAGGAGTCGCGTGTTTGGTGGCGGCCCCGTCGAAACTGCAACGACCACCAGGAGATCGGGTAAAGACGGATATGCGGGATGCGCGGCATTTGGCCAAGCTGCTGCATCTCGAACAGATCGTGGCAGTGAAGATTCCTTCCCCAGAGCAGGAAGCGGCTCGCGACCTGGTTCGTGCGCGTGAAGACGTGCGGGCAGATCTGATGTCAGCGCGGCATCGTGTTTCGAAACTCCTTCTACGACAAGGACTCGTGTACTACGGCGGGAGGGCGTGGACCTGCGAGCACGAGCGATGGCTGCGGTCACATAAGTTCGCCAGCCTCGGGTTGCAGCTGGCCTACGAGACCGCGTTCGACACGATGCTGGCGACGGTGGATCGCCGTGACCGGCTCGACACCGCGATCGCGGCGATGGCCGCAGACAGTACTTTTACGCCGGTGGTGACCAGGCTCGCGTGTCTGCGGGGAGTATCCACGTTGACCGCGTTCGGGTTGGCGGTCGAGATCGGCGACTGGCATCGGTTGACCGGCCGCTCGATCGGCGCGTACCTCGGACTCGTCCCCAGCGAAACATCCTCCGGCCAGTCACGATCGCAAGGCTCGATCACCAAGACAGGCAACGGTCACGTCCGGCGATTGCTGATCGAGGCGGCATGGCACCATCGTCCGCCCTACCGTCCCGGCGTCACGCTGCGCCGACGGTGGGATTTGGCCAGCCCGGCTGCGCGGGCCCGCGGACAGCACGGCAACCGGCGGCTGCATGCCCGCTGGCTCAGCTTCGACGAACGTCGCAAACGTGTCACCGTCGCAAACACCGCGATCGCTCGCGAACTCGCCGGCTGGTGCTGGTCGTTGGCCGTGCTCGAAGACTGAGCTCACATTGAACCCACCATTCCGGGCCCGCTCGATCGTGGTCGACGCTCCGCCGATATCAAGGTCGGTTCTCCTCGCTGCGCTGCGGGGACTCCACCTTGACACCGGCAACTGCGCGACGACCAGAGCAGCAAGGACCGCGGAAATGGGCAACAAATGTCCGGCCGATCAGATCGGTGATCACGGCAAGCGTCTGGGAGCGACCCGCGACAAAACTATGAGAAATCCCAACTCCCCGTTGGGATCACGCTCGAGCCTAGACTCAGCGACTCAGCTCCAGCCGAAACAGTCCGCCCTGCTGGTACCCAACCCGCGCATATCAGACTGACAACGCGTCGACACGACACGCTCGCGATCACCCATGATCGACCGGTCCAAGGAAGCGACGCTCACGACGACGGTCGCGGGCGTCGCTTCTCCATGCCCTATTGACAAATCCGACTACATATCAGTTTTCGCATGTCTGCTACCTCTCATTTTCGATGGCTGAACGCGGCACCCGCGAGCTCGGATACTCGCCATCGGCGACCGGCACGCGAACCAAGTTGTAAGGCGGGGCGAGTGCAAGAACTTCGGCGAATCCTGCGCGCAGACATTCCAGGAAGACGTCGGGATCCGGTACTGCTGTGCCGTCCGTTGTTATGCCGACATGGCATGCGCCGTCGTAAGACATCAGCGTGAGATTGGCTGCGCACCCCATCGTTGGCCCGAAGGCGGTGTAAGCAGTGACCCTGGCGCCGGCGAGGAACAGCGGAATCTGTGGTCCGAATACATCGCTGGCAAGAAAGTCGACCCGCTTCAGCATGCTGCCGGCTACGGCGGTTGGCAGAAGATCGAGGCCGAACGCGATGGAGTTGGCGAAGGGGAGTGAGCGCGCCGCCCGCGCCCGTCGTGCTTGCTTATCGATCTTGCGCATTCGCGATATCGGATCAGCATCTGAGACGGGCAATCGAAAGCGCATCAACGTGATTCGATTGCTCGTCGCCGGATCGTCCTCCTTGCGGATACTGATCGGCATGGTCACACGCAGTTCGTCGGCGGCAGCGCCGTGCTGCTCGTGGTAGCGGCGCAACCCGCCGGTCACCGCGGCGAGGAACGCATCGTTGAGGGTGGCGTCGGCGATTTTTGCGGCGCGCTTGAGGTCGGCGAGGTCGACCGTCACGAGTTCGAGATTGCGACCGAGACCGCGTCCCCGCATGACGGGAGAAAGCGCCTGCGAAACAGGTGCGACCGTTTCCGCGATCGATACGACCGTTCCGATCGCGCCACGCACCGCCCGCACCGGGTGGCGTATCAAGCGGGGAACCGCGCCGAACATCGCGCTCGTGGTTGTGCCCGCGAATCGCGCCACCTGACGCGAATTATGCGCGATGCTCGCCTCGAGCAGCGGACCGCGATTACTTTCAGGCGGAGGTGTCGTGTCTTGCAAGGGTTCCGGTGTCTGCGAGAGATCGAATAGCAACGGTGCAAGTTTCATCGCTCCCTGACCGTCGGTGAGAGAGTGATGAACCTTCATCACGAGTGCTGCGCGACCGTCGTCGACGCCTTCGACAAGTATGCATTTCCACAGCGGGCGAACCCGGTCGAACCCGGTCATGGCTTCGGCCCGCGCGATCTCCAGAACGGCCGCGGTGGTCGACGGCGCAGGCGCCTGGATTCGGCGGACGTGCCAGGAGATGTCGAACTGCTCGTCGATCACGAATCTTGGCGTCGACAATCGCGCTGGCAGTTCCTCGACTCGCTCTCGGAATCGGATGATGTGCCTGCTCGCGTTGTCGAGTCGGGTTCGCAGTTGCTCCCAGTTCGGTGAACTGTCGAGCCAGATGATCGAGACGATTGTCGACCTGAGTGCCGGATCTGCCTCCTGGTACCAGGAAAATGCATCGCTAGCTCGCATGAATTCGCCGTCGCCATGGGTCATTTTCGAGGCTCCTCTTGTCGGATCGTGCTCAATCGAACGCCACGATGGCCAGTCGCTGGCAGGGGCGCGCGACCTACGTGCGCATGACTAACGGCCTCGGTTGACAGGGCCAGTTGCCGAGTAGCCGCGGCTCCGGCGTGCTTTGTCGCCCGCAATTGTCGCCCGATCGCCAATGCAGCCGAAGGTCGAAACTCTCAGGGGCGAAAGACTCTTCGTCCTGAATCGTCAGCGTGAAAGTGTCACCGCTAAATCGGATCCGCACAGCTTCGTATTTCAGAAAGGACCTGACATGTCGAGTTCAGACGGCCTGCGACCGATCGTGGCAGCATTGGATGGCTCCGCAGTAGCCTCCGATGCCGCACGATGGGCTGCCTCGTTAGCTGACCGTCTAGACGCGCCGCTGCACTTGGTCGCCGCGTTGCCGAGTCCGAATTTCGTGATGACCGAGGTTTCGATCGTCTCGAGGAATGAGTTGAATTCGGCGATCCGCAAAACAGCTGAAGAGACAATCGAATCCGCGCGTCTCGAGATTCGTCATGAGTTCCCAAAGGTCGAGATCTCTGCCGAAATTGTCCCGGGACCGCCGGCTTCGGCCTTGATCGAGGTCGGAAACCAGGCCCGAATGCTTGTCCTGGGATCCACCGGAAGAGGCATGCTCGGATCGATGCTGATCGGATCGACCACGATGCGAGTCGCCGGTCGCACAGCCTGTCCGGTCGTAGTGTGGCGCGGTGACGTTTCTGTGCTCGACGACCGACCGGTAGTTGTCGGAGTCGACGGAAGCGCAGCAGGCTCGGTCGCCGTCGAGTCGGCATTCGAGTTCGCGGCCCGCGCGGGTACGCCACTCGTGGCGGTCCACGCCTGGTCGACTCGTCACAATGCGGGAGACGTCACGATCCCGTTGCTCGTCGACTGGGATGCCGTCGAAACGACCGAAAGGTCTCTCTTACAGGCGAATATCGCGCCGTGGAAAGAGAAGTATCCCGATGTCACTGTCGACGAGGTGCTCGACGCACGTCACCACGCCGCAGAATTGATGCTCGGAAAAGCAGACGGCGCACAGTTGCTCGTGGTGGGATCCAGGGGCCGGGGTGCGCTTGCCGGGGCGGTATTCGGGTCGACCAGCCAAAATCTGCTTCATCACAGCACCTGTCCGGTAATGATCTGTACCGCTCGTTCTGAGTCGGTCACCAACTGACACATGTGACGTCGGCCGTCACGGGATGGGAAGGGCTCGCCCCGCGCCGTCACCGGTTAGTCGGGGCAACGTTGTGACTGAGGCGATCGAGGCCATCGGTGGCGCCAGAATGTCACTGCATTGTTCGAACGATCGTCAGAGGATCTGCTAAGTCCGGTTGCCGGTGGTCAGTTCGCGCGCGAGCTGGTCCACTCGTGTGGCGATGTCGTCGCGGATGAGGCGCATGCGTTCGATGCCTTCGATGCCGCGCATTGACGGTTCGTCGGTGTCCCAGTTTTCGAATACGGTGCCGTCGATGGGTTCGACTGTTGCGTCACGGCCGAGGGTGACAACGAGATCGACCTCGCGGATGAGTGCCGGGTCGATCGGTTTGGGTTTCTCGTCGCGGATATCGACTCCGACCTCGAGCAGCGATTCGGCGGACAGCGCGTTGATGCTGCCGACGGGTTGCGTGCCGGCCGAATAGACGTCGATGGCGTCGCCGGCGGCCTGGCGCATGAGACCGGCGGCCATTTGTGATTTGCCGCCGTTCTTGACGCAGACGAACAGAACAGATGGTGTGCGCGACAAGGGTTTTCTCGTGATCGGCTAGAGCGACGTGGGCACGAGCTCGGCGATCAGGGCTTCGATGCGAGCCTTGATCTCGTCGCGGATCGGACGTACGGCATCGACGCCTTTGCCGGCGGGGTCCTCCAGTGTCCAGTCACGGTAGCTGACGCCGGGAAAAGTTGGGCACACGTCTCCGCAGCCCATGGTGATCACGACGTCGGAAGTTTCGACGGTGTCGAAGGTGAGGACCTTCGGCGTCTGATCGGAGATGTCGATGCCGACCTCTGCCATCGCTGCCACGGCCGCAGGATTGACCGTCTCCGCCGGGGCACTGCCTGCGGAGCGAACTTCGATCTTGTCACCGGCCAGGGCAGTCAAGAATCCGGCGGCCATTTGCGAGCGACCGGCGTTGTGGACGCAGACGAACAACACACTCGGCGTGGGTGATGTCATGGGGAGCAGTCTCTTTCAGTTCTGGAACGCTTGGTCGGCGGGGTCGGGCAGGACCTATTCCTCGTAGCGGCGGCCGGGGAATGCGGGGCAGGCGTCACCGCAGCCCATGGTGATCACAGGTCGGCGGCGCGGGTGCAAGGCGAGGACTGCGGGGCACTCGGTCATGACGAACTCCGTTGCTGGGGGATGTCTGAAGGCGTGGGGCGGTCGGGATGGTGGGGCACGACGACGTCGTCGGCCGTCTTGGCAGCGTCCGGGTAGAGCACCACGACCAGCGCGAGCCCGATCAGCCCGCCGATCAGTTGGGCGGCGATGAATCCCGGCACCGAGCCCGGTCCGATGCCGGCGAACGTGTCGGAGAACACGCGACCGATCGTGACGGCAGGGTTGGCGAAGGAGGTGGAGCTGGTGAACCAGTAGGCGGCGCCGATGTAGGCGCCGACCGATGCGGCCGAGAGCCCCGCCCTGCCCGTGCGAGCGAGAGTGAAGATCAATGCGATCAACCCGGCGTTGGCGACGATCTCGCCGACCAGATGTCCGCTGGTGATGCGGTCCTTGGTGGCGATCTGGAAAGCCGAGAGGTCGAACATCACGTTCGCAAGGATCGCGCCCACGATCGCACCGATGATCTGCGCGATCGCGTAGGCGCCGAGGTCGGTCACGGTCATCCCGGTCCCGCTGCGGCGACCCAACAACCAGTCCGCCGCAGACACCACAGGATTGAAATGAGCGCCCGACACGGGCCCGAAGATCAGAATCAGCACCGCCAGGCCGAGCACGGTGGCGGTCGAGTTCTGCAGCAGTTGCAGCCCGATATCGTTGGGGGACAGCCGCGCTGCGGCGATGCCTGACCCGACGACCACGGTCACGAGCAGGGCGGTGCCGACGAATTCGGCGAGCAGTCGCCGGGGTAGTGGGATGGCAGTCATCGGGCGTTCACAGAACGGGTGTCGGTCCGAAGAGTAGTGAGAGTTGCTGCAGCGCATCAGGAACGACCCGGTAGTAGACCCATGTGCCACGGCGTTCGCTGTCGACCAGACCTGCTTGGCGAAGCACCTTCAGGTGGTGGGAGATGGTGGGCTGAGTCAGCTCGATTCCGACCGATAGATCACACACGCACGCTTCCCGAGTGGCGGTGCTGGCAATCGCGCTGAGCAACCGCAGTCGTGCCGGATCCGAGAGCGCTTTGAGCTTCACCGCCAACTCGGCTGCGGCCTCGGGGCTCAACGGTTCGCGTACCAGCGGTGCGATAACGCACTCGGGCACATCGCCGCGCGGCAAATCCTGTTTCGACACGCGTCGATATTGACCGATGTCGAAGCAGGACGCAAACGAACATCAGGTGAACGGCCCGGGCGCGCGCCGTAGGGCCTTGCTGGCCTATGTCATATCAGGGTGACCAAGCGCGCGGAAAAGAAGCAGATCATCGCCAGAGTGAGAATCGCGACTGCTGTCAGCGCGAGAATGGGTCCGATTCTGCTGGGCATCGGCTGCGGGTGTGAGAGCCCGGAGGTCTGACCGGTGTCCGGGGGAGTGTCGCCTGGGGCGACACCGCCACCCGGTTCCAGTCCCGGAGCGCCGAGCGCCCCGGTGTCTGGGCCGTCGGCCGAGGACATCACTTCGCCAGTGCGTGAGAGAGTGACCTGCCGAGACCGGCGACCACTTGGCTCGCGCGCTGCTGCTCGCCCTGCTGGGACCCCAGAACAACCACGGTTCCAGTCAGCACCGGGGTCACCCACTGGACGATCCGAAGCTGGTTCTGCGCGGCCGCGGCTTCGTCAGGAGTGGCCGAGGAAGGTTCGGTTGCGCCGTCGGCTGCGTGCCGCCCATGGTTCGCGATCTTGCTGCCCAAGTACCCGGAGTAGGCGGTTGTTCCTACTGCTGCAAGGGTGATCAAGGTCTTGATCGTCGTGTTGGCCCCCACTCCGTCTTGGTTGGCCACCCGGCGCCGGTTGGCGGCGATGAGTCCGAGCCCACCGATCGCGTGAATTCCGATCGCGGCGGCGTTGATCGGTGCCCATCTGGCCCAGCCGTCGGCGGCGATGCGTGCCCGGTCGTCGGGGTCGGCGATGTCGCTGGCGGCACCGTTGAGGCCGGTGGCGCCCATCAACGATCCGCCGAACCAAGCAGCGGCTCCGACGTCGTGCATCGCGCGGACGATTGTGTTGCGTGTGTTCACTGTGACTCCTTCGACTCGACGCTGTGGTTCGAGTCTCATGGCGGCCGGGATTGGCGCTCGGCAGCGTGGAATAGATCTACTCGGGTGAGCAAATCGTCGTGCAGTAGAGCGTTTCTCTTGCAGGGATCAGGGCAAGGATTCACGATCACGATGACGGAGTTGCTGCGAGCGGGACATCCGTTCGCGCCGCACTTGCTACAAAGCTCCGGCAGTAGTGGGTTACCCCGAAAAGCGATGCACAAACGCTGCAACCGGTTCGCGTTTGCATCGCGACACGGCGGGTATTACACGAGAGCTGTCTGCTTCGCCAGAACCGTTGAGCACCGTCGGCACACCACAGTCAGAGGCCGTCGCATGCTCCCATCTCGCACAGTCCATCTGAACGACTACACGTCGCAACCATTGTTCGGCAGCGACCGAGTGCGCTCGATATCGAACTGGCGGAACTAGCCCTCGAAATCCGCTGCAACAGAGAGAAGCTGACATGGCAACAAACATGCCGAAAGATCACAAAGCCGACGTGCCGGACGAGGAGAACAAGGCGCTCAGTTCCAATCCCCGCGATACCGATCACTCGACCGGTTCGCAGGACGCGGCCGAGAACGCCGACAAAGAATCCCCGAGCTAGTCCGACCCCGCGCGTCCTACCTCTGGTTGTCTATCGACTGTTGGGCCGCGGCGACCACGGCTTCCGGCGTGAAGCCGAATTCGTGGAACAGGGTCTCGGCGTCCGCGGATTCGCCGTAGTGCTCGATCGAGACGACTTCTCCGGTGGTGCCGACCAGCTTGTGCCAGCTTTGCGCGACGGCGGCCTCGACCGCGACGCGGGCGGACACTTCGGGCGGAAGCACACTGTCGCGGTACTCCCTGGGCTGCGACTGAAACCACTCCACGCAGGGCATCGAAATCACGGAGGCAGTAATGTCCCTGTCCGCCAACAGCTTCTGCGCCGCCACCGCCAACTGCAGTTCGGAACCGGTGCCGATTATGATCACGTCGGCGTCAGCTGGATTGCCACCGCCGAGGACGTACCCGCCTCTGCAGACACCGTCGAAATCGGTGCCCTCCAGGACCGGGACGGCTTGCCGAGTCAGAATGAAACCGACTGGGCCGCTACCGTTTCCGCGAGCGATGATGCTGCGCCAAGCGTAGGCGGTCTCATTCGGGTCACCCGGTCGAACCACGGACAGGTTGGGAATCGCGCGCAGTGCGGCGAGGTGCTCGATGGGCTGGTGGGTCGGCCCGTCCTCGCCGAGTCCGATGGAGTCGTGGGTCCAGATGTAGATGGTGTCGATGTCCATCAACGAGGCCAGTCGCACTGCGCCCCGCATGTAGTCGGAAAATTGCAGGAACGTGCCGCCGAAGGCCCGAGTCGGACCGTGCAGCACGATGCCGGACAGGATCGATCCCATCGCGTGCTCGCGGATACCGAAGTGCAGCACCCGGCCATAAGGATCTGCGGTGTAGTCCTTGGTTGAAATAGAATGCGGCCCAAACGATTTAACGTTTTCGATGGTGGTGTTGTTGCTGCCGGCCAGGTCCGCCGAACCGCCCCACAGTTCGGGGAGCTTCGGTGCGACGTCGTTGAGCACCTGCCCGAACGCGGCCCGCGTCGCCAGCGGTTTGGACCCCGGGTCCCAGGAGGTCACCTCGGCGTCCCAACCGTCGGGCAGTTCCTGAGCCGTCAGCCGGTCCAGCAGCTTCTTGCGCTCGGGCTCACGTTCCGCCCAGGCATCGAACTCGACCTGCCATGTCTGGTGGGCGTCCCTGCCGCGGTCCACCAACTTCCGGGTGTGGGCGATCACCTCGTCGCGCACCTCGAACTTCTTGTCGGGGTCGAAGCCCAGCACCTTCTTGGTGGCCGCAACTTCGTCGTCGCCGAGCGCAGAGCCGTGCACCCCGCCGGTGTTCATCTTCGTCGGCGCGGGATAGCCGATGATCGTGCGCAGTGAGATGAACGACGGCCTGTCGGTCACGGCTTTGGCTGCTTCGATAGCCGCTTCGATGCCGTCGACGTTCTCGCCACCGTCGACTTCCTGCACGTGCCAACCGTATGCGCGGTACCGGGCTGCGACGTCCTCCGACAACGCGATGTTGGTGTCGTGCTCGATCGAGATCTGGTTGCGGTCGTAGAACACGATCAGGTTGCCGAGTTGCTGGGTGCCGGCCAGCGAACTGGCCTCGCTGGTAATGCCTTCTTCCATGTCACCGTCCGAGGCGATGACGTAGATGAAGTGATCGAACGGGCTTGCGCCCGATGCGGCGCCGGGGTCGAAGAGACCACGCTCGAAGCGGGCGGCCATCGCCATCCCGACTGCTGACGCGAGACCTTGGCCCAACGGCCCAGTGGTGATCTCGACTCCCTTGGTGTGGCGGAACTCCGGGTGCCCAGGGGTTTTGGACTTGTACGTTCGCAACGACTCGATGTCGGCGAGTTCGAGGCCGAAGCCACCCAGATACAGCTGGATGTAGAGCGTCAAGCTGCTGTGGCCGGCCGACAGCACGAACCGGTCACGGCCCAGCCAGTGCACGTCGGAAGGGTCGTGGCGCAGCTTGCGTTGAAACAGCGTGTACGCGAGGGGCGCCAAGCTCATCGCTGTGCCCGGGTGACCGTTGCCGACCTTTTGCACTGCGTCCGCCGCCAGCACCCGCACCGTGTCGACGGCGACCGAGTCGATGTTCGCCCAGTCCTTCGGGTGGTGAGGCTTTGTCAAGGTGGCAATGTCGACTTCGGTCATGATCACACTCCTTCGTCTACGGCCGGCAGTTGCCGGTCGGCGGGGGTCGAGCGCTGCTTGTTCATCAGCTTCGTTATTGATCGGTTGATGCGGCGTCGGGGCCAGCCGCGAGCGCCGTCTGCCTTCAATGCGGCGTGCGCGGCGTTGAAACCGCACATGCCGTGAACACCGCCGCCCGGATGCGCGGATGCGCTGCCGAGGTAGAGGCGATCGACGGGTGTTTCAGCCCGCCCGGTTCCTGGGATCGGCCGAAAGATCAACTGCTGCTGCAATTGCGCGGTTCCGCCGTTGACCGCACCACCGTGCAGGTTGGCATCGCTGGCTTCGAGATCGCGGGGCCGCTGGACTACCCGGCCCACCACATGGCTTGCGAAGCCAGGGGCGTATGACTCCAACACGTCGTCGACGCGGCCGGCCAGGAGGTCGGCCGACGCGTCGTCGATGACGTTTCGAGGCAAATGGGTGTACGCCCAGGCGCTTTCGGTCCCGGCCGGCGAACGAGTCCGGTCGGCCGTTGTCATCTGTCCGAACAGCATGAACGGCTTCTCGGGGACGACCTCGGTGCTGAGGTCGGCCATCCAGTGGACCAGTTCACGAGGATCTGCGCCCACATGGACCGTTCCGGCGCCGCGCAAATTCTCCGAACGCCATGGGACTGCGCTGTCCAATGCGTAGTTGACCTTCAAAACCGGTGTGTCCCAAGCAAAATTCTTAATGTCATCCAACAGGCGGGGCGGAATACTCTCGCGCGGAAGCAGGTTCGTGTACAGGATCGGCGCCGATACGTCGGCAACAATCGCCCGCCGCGCAGTGAGAGTCGTGCCGCCGGCGGTCCGCACGCTGACCGCGCGCCCACCTCGAACGCCGATCGCGACGACTTCTTCGTTGCAACGAAGCTGCGCGCCGCCGTACCGCGCGCGGGCGGCAAGCGCGGCGGTCAGCTGGGCCGCTCCGCCGACAGGAACCGGATATCCGCCGTCTTGCGCCAGCATCGTAAGTAGATATCCCATCACCCCGCTGCCCGGCGCGTCTGGCGGCACATCCGAGTGCATGGCGTTGCCCAGGAACAAGATTCGACCGGCATCGTCGTGAAAAAGTTCTCTGGCCATGACCGATGCCGGCAACATCAGAAACCGTGCGAGGCGAACAGCATCCGCTGTGCCGATTGCCCGCACAAGTGCTACCGCACTGCGAACCGGGGGAAACGGCGAGAAGAGTGCGGACAGCAGCGGCTCACGGATAGTTCGCCACTGTTCGACGAGCCGTAGCCAGGTTTCCCCATCACGCGGATCACGCTGCGCCAGAAGGGCAGCCGTTTCATGGGAGTCGCGGAGGATGACCGGAGCGTTTTCGTCGCTGCTGGACAGTGGGTGGCCGAGCACCACCGGCGCATGGCTCCACTGCAGTCCGTGTTGCTCCAGATCGAGGCCGCGAATGGCGGGCGATACCGCAGAAAGGGGGTAGAACGCGCTGTACAGGTCGATCACGAAGCCTGGCACAAGTTCCGCGCTTCGGACGGCGCCACCTAGTTCAGGTTGCGCCTCGAGGACGATGACGTCCCAACCGGAGTCCGCGAGAACAGCTGCCGCGACGAGGCCATTGTGTCCTCCACCGATGACAATCGCGTCAACGGTTGCGGTTGCCGTGCGCTCAGACGTCATCGGGCTTCTTTCCTTCGGCAATCAACGCCAAACGCAACAGGCATTCGTGATTTCGGTGCCAGAAGGCGGCGAGTTGCACTTTGTCCGGTATCAGATCGAGCGGCTTCGTTGCGACTACCTCCGACATTTCCATTCGGCAGCCGCCCGGAATGCTGTGCAGACGCATGGTGACGAGTGCTTCACCTACAGGCCAGAGCTTGGCCCGCAGAACCAACTCTCGCTCTGGAACGACGTTTTCGACGACAGTCTCGTCGTTGATCAACGCCGGCCATGGACCGACCGAATGGCTGATGCGTGAATTGGGCTGTGGCCAGTCCGCATCGACAGCACGGATTCGACTCGCACCGACAACCCAACCCGAAAACTTCCACCCATCGGCCAGCACGTCCCAGACCTGCTGTGCAGACGCAGTCGTCTCCCTGGTGGCAGTCATGGTCAACCCTTTCTCGAAGGATGTGGCACCGGCGGCGAGCCGATGCTGTCGGGGCACCCGATCGTGCTCCGTTGGCTCCTAATCCACTCTGGTCAGCGGGCGGGTCGCCGGCCCTTCCAAAACCGCGCCGTCGGCCGCGAACCGGGAGCCGTGCAATGGGCAGTCCCAGGACCGCTCGAGGTCGTTCCATCGCACGATCGCCCCCAGGTGCGGACAAACGGCGCTCACTTTGTGCTCCACTGCCCCGTCCGTGCACCGTCCGACCGGGAACGGGAACCCACGTTCCACGCGCCCCTGCCCATCTGGCAACGCGCCGTCCGGCGCGTGAGCGAGGGGGCTGATCCAACCTTTTGCCATGTTGAGACCGACGAGCGTGTTGATCCGCGCCGCAGTCGGCAGGCCGCGCAGTTGCCGGACGTTCCATGAATCGAATGCGTTCGCCCACGCAGGCTGTTCGTCGCCGATGATGCTGTGTGCCAATATGATCGCGGATGCCACGCCGTTGGTCATGCCCCATTTGTCGAAGCCGGTCGCGACCAGTAATCGTTGCTCGCCGGGGAGCAACGGACCGGCATATGGCAGCGCGTCGATCGATTCGTAGTCCTGCGCAGACCACGAATGTGTCAGTACGGCATCGGGAAAATGGGACTGCGTCCAGTCGACCAGGTCCGCGACCGCTCGGTTGGGTGACTCGTGACGACCTACGGGATGTCCGTTGCCGCCGACGATAAGCTTTTCTCCGGTGTGATGTCGGGCGTAACGCAACGAGCGTGACGGCCCGTCCGCGGACAGATACATCGACCGCGGGAATGCGTTGTCCGGTACATCGAACGCCGCACAATAGGACCGTAACGGTTCCACGCGTGCGAAAAAGGCCCCCCGGTCGAGGATGGGTGTGCCCGTTGCCAGCACTACGTGTCCAGCGGACACCTCACCCTGATTCGTGCGAACGCGAATATTCTTGCCGCGGGACCGCACCGAACGCACACGGGTGTGTTCGACCAATCGCCCACCATGAGAACGGAACTCGGCCAAGAGCGCATCCAGGACCGCCATCGGATCGAATTGCGCCTGATCGCGCAACATGACTGCGCCGCTATTGGGGAACGGCACCTGTAACTCGTCGTGCCACCTCACGTCGAGGCCCGCGGATCGTGCCGCCCGATATTCAGCCTTCGCGGCAGAGATACCCCCGGAACCCTGAGCGTAGGTGTAAGCGTCTTCCCGATCGACGCTCACGTCGTGGTCGGCGCAGAAGTTCAACAACCACGCCATCGCAGCACTGTTTGCCCTGGCGTAGGCGCGGACCAGGGACTCGGGATGCTTCGCGGAGATCTGTGACAGGCGGGTTCCCTGTAGGAGGCTCACCTTGGCCGTCGTATTACCGGTCGCCGCGGCACCGACATAACGACCCTCGACGACCACGACGGACACACCCGCCGTGGCCAGTAGCACTGCCGTAGTCAATCCCGTCAGCCCAGCGCCGACGACAACGACGTCGGCGTGGTCGGGCAGCGCGTCGCCTGCCGACGAACCATCTCCGACGTCGACGCCGCGATCCAGCCACAACGAACTCATCTGCGCACGCTTTCTCGATGCTTGGATTCCTCTGCGCCCGACGGCGGGAGGTCATCAAGTTGGTACCCCGCAACCCGACCAGCCAACCAATCGGTCCGGGCCGATCTGTGCAACGGAGGCATACTCGGCCCCGAGTCAGCCGGGCGTGAGCTTCGTCGCGTCTGGGTCCCAAGCGTTTCTCGCTCGGCCCGCTCGGGTATGTGAGCGGAGGTAAGCGCCTCTAGCGATGGGATCAGTTGAGTGCGGAGTGCGGAGTGCGGCAGGCACCAGTCTGACTGAATCGAGCGGGCCGCTTCTCTGCGCTGGTTGCAGCGTGCGACATCATCGATCGGCGGGTGACCGCGGAAACAGGAGTATGGCCTGATGCGTGACTTTGTGTGTCGAAACTGTGGGCAGCGGTTGACGTTCGAGAATTCGGTGTGCCTGAACTGCCGGAGTTCGGTGCGGTTCCATCTCCCTTCTCGCGCAATGCTTGTCCTCGATGACACCGACAAGACAGTTCGACAGGACGACTCCGAGTGGCGTAGCTGCGCGAATCTCACAGTGGCACGGTGTAATTGGCTGGTCGAGGCGGATTCCGGCGAACCTTTGTGCGTGTCTTGTCGGTTGACGCGCACGCGGCCCGCGGACCACGATATCGACGCCATGGCGGCGTTTGCCGATGCCGAAACCAACAAGCGCCGTGTGATCCTCGAACTCACCGAGCTTTCGTTGGCGATCACCGGGCGCGACGAGGATCCGCAGACCGGGCTCGCATTCGACCTGCTTTCGAGTTCGAATCAGAAGGTAATCACCGGGCACGACGACGGGCTGATCACTCTCGACCTCGCCGAGGGCGATGATGTTCACCGGGAACGGCTGCGGGTGTCGATGGCAGAGCCGTACCGCACACTGGTCGGGCACTTCCGTCACGAGATCGGCCATTACTACCAGATGGTTTTGGTCGGCGAGGGAGAGAGTCGCAGCCGTTTCGAGTCGTTGTTCGGAAACCCCGATGACGACTATCAAGCAGCGTTGGACCGCCACTACAGCGAAGGTGCACCAGCGGGGTGGGAGTCGGACTTCGTATCCTCGTACGCAACGATGCATCCTGCGGAAGACTGGGCTGAGACCTTCGCGCACTACTTGCATATTCGCGACACCCTGGACACGGCTGCCGCTTTCGCGATGGCCCCCGCGGCATCGACGCTCGAATCCCCACTGCCGGGCGAGATCGGATTCGCGCGGATTATCGAGTGGTGGCTCCCGCTCTCATGGTCGCTGAACCAGATAAACCGTTCGATGGGCCATCAGGATCTGTATCCGTTCGTCCTCGCTCCGAAGGTCCTCGAGAAAATGCGGTTGGTGCACGATCTGATCGTTCCGGCGGGCTGAGATCGACCGGTTCGTCGCGGATGATGGCCGAAGTGAAGTACGTACTCCTCGAGGACGCGATCGGGCGGGTTCTTCCGGCTCGAACGATGCGTTTGGCACGGCAGCGCGGGACGCGTTGCATAGTCGGTCATTTCGAGTCGTCAGTCGCAGCAGGCACAGCCGCGGGTGGTTTCTGTTGGAGCGGCGGTGTAGCTGATCGGTGTCGGACAGCAGGTATGTCCCCGCCAGGCTTCGCGGCCTTCTTTGACGGCGATGACCGCGATAACGAGGGCGGCGACCGGGTCGGCCCAGGACCAGCCGAACAGGCTGTTGAGCAACAACCCCACGAGTAGGACCGCGGACAAGTAGGTGCAGAGCAGCGTTTGTTTGGAATCCGCGACCGCAGACAGGGATCCGAGTTCACGGCCGGCTCGACGCTGCGCATATGACAGCACGGGCATGATCGCGAGACTGGCTGCGGCCAGGCCGATCCCGATCGGTGAGTGCTGCGCTTCGCCGATTCCCAATAGTGCGCGAACGGCGTCGACGGTGACGTACGCGGCGAGAGCGAAGAACGAGAATGCGATGATCCGCAGCGCGGTCTTCTCCCGTGCCTCGGGGTCTCGGCCGGCGAATTGCCATGCCACCGCGGCCGCGGAGGCGACTTCGATAACGGAGTCCAGGCCGAACCCGATCAAAGCTGTCGAGGACGCTCGTGTGCCTTCGGTGAGCGCGATGGCCGCCTCGCCGACGTTGTAGGTGATGGTGGCGGCGACGAACCAACGAATCCTTTTTGCGAGCAACACTTTCCGTGCGGGCGACGGGCCTTGGCCGTGTACATCGGGCATTCCCAGCTCAGCGCTCATCAGCAGCATCCATCGGTATCGGCAGTCGGACAGCACGCCGGGTCGACCGCGAGCACGAGCCCGAGCAGATCGTCGAGTGCCTTCCCGATTCGCCGATCGGCGAGCTCGTAGCGATTGCGTCGTCCCTCGGGCACGGCAACGACCAGGCCACATCCGCGTAAGCAGGCCAAGTGGTTGGACAGGATCTGCCGCGACACGCCTATCTCGTCGGCCAGATGGGACGGGTAGTTCGGGCTGTCACGCAAGCTGAGCAGGATCTGGGTACGCGTCGAATCCGACAGCGCATAACCGAACCGAGAGAGCGCGTCAGAGTGCGGGATCGTCTCCATGCACAGATAGTACATACACTTCTGTATTCAGAAAAGGATGAACTTTGACGCAAACCTGCATGAAGTTGTGGGCGGGTCCATCGGTCACGTGCGCAAGGTCTGCGACGGGGTTCGGCCGTAGCGCTTTCGGTAAGCGGCGGCGAAGCGCGCGACGTGTCCGAAGCCCCAGCGGTAGGCGATGTCACCGACGGTGTGGCCGTCTCCGGGTACAGCAGCGAGCAGGTCTTGGTGGGCTCGGGCAAGTCGCACGTTGCGGAGGTATTCCATCGGGGTGAGGCCGAGGTAGTCGGCGAAGGCGATCTGCAGGGTTCGGACGCCGGTGTCTGCGGTCAGTGCCATGTCGGCGACAGTCAGCGGTGCGGCGGGGTCGTACTCGATCAGGTCGATCACTCGCGAAATCATGCGGGGACGGGGTGGGCGTGGGTCGCCGGCGAGGCGTCCGGTGAAGTTGTTCGGTTGGGCCGCGAGGAGTTGGCCGACGACGAGTTCTTCGAGTGGCCGCAGGACGAGTTGCGGTGCGTCGGTGTCGATCGCGTCGCGGAGCAGTGACACTGCACGTAACCAGTTGCGGCCGTGGCCACTGCCGATGTCGAAGCCGATGGCGAAGTGGACAGCTTCGTCGGGCGGATATCCGAGGGTGCTTTCTACTGTGCGATCCACGACGGCGCGGCTGACTTTGACCGCGATCTGTTCGCAGTCCGCGCTCCACCGCATGCTCGATTCTTCGGTCGGGGTGAGCACCGCTGCTCGTCCGGGTGCCGATTCGATCTCGTCGCGTCCGCATTGGGTCAGGGTGTATCCGCGCAGTGGGACGTTGATTTCGTAGTAGGAGTGCAGCCGCCCGGGGCGGACGATAACTTCGGTGCCGTGTCGTATGTCGGCGATCGTGATGGCGTCGGTTCGCCGCGCTCGCAGGGCCACGTCGAGATCGTGTGTGGGGCCTACTATTTCGAGAGAGTGCGAGCTGAAGATCGACGAGATTCGGTCCTGAGCTTCATCCCGATCGGTCGTGTGCACGACGTCGGTCGACCATGTGGGGTGTTCGTGATGTTGGACGGCCTTGTCCGGTGTAGCGCTCATTGTGTGTCTTTACGTCGGTTGTCTCATTGTGCAGGGCGGGCGGCGTCACTGCGCCTCTTTATCAGAGTCTCCGGAGAGGAACTGGTCAACCAGGGCATTGAACCGAGTGGTGTGTTCGATTTGTACCCAGTGCCCGCAACGGGCGAACACGTGCAGCTGGCTGTTCGGGATCAGGTCGAGCAGCCGTCGACTTGTCGACAGAGGGATCACCTGATCGTCACGGCCGTGCACGATCAGGGTCTCGTGGGTGAGGGCGGCAATCTCCTTTTCCGGAACGGCCATTGCGGTGACCCTGTCCTGCCTGGGGGCTGGGAACATCGCTGCGTAGGCTTCGTGGACGCCGGGGCGCGTGGCGGCGCGGTGCCGTAACTCGGCGAGCTCGTCGGTCGCGAACCTCGGGTCGTAGGCGAATATATTGAGCAGCCGTCGCATGTTCTGCACCGACGGCTGATGGCCCCACACCGCGTCCAAACCAGGCGTGAGCGGAAACAGGACTCCCACACTGCCCATGAGTACGAGCCGGTTGACCCGTTCCGGGTGACGCGTGGCCAGCCGCAGCGCCAATGCACCGCCGAAGCTGTTGCCCACGGGGGATACTCGCTGGAGTCCCAGTGCGTCGAGGAAGCCGATCAGGTGCGTCAGCCAAGTGTCGGCGTTGTACTCCGCGTGGTCGGGACGCTCGGTGTAGCCGAACCCGAGGATGTCGGGGGCGATCACTCGGTGGTGTTTGGCCAGTTCAGGGATCGTCAAGCGCCAGTTCGCCCATGCCGACACTCCGGGGCCGGAACCGTGAATGAGTAGCACCGGATCCCCGGACCCGACGTCGTGATAGTTGGTGGCGAGACCGTTCACCTCTATGCTCCGGCCGATCTCGGGTGAAGCTTCGTGTATCTGATCGGCTTCGGATATGGCGATTTGCTGTGTCATCGAGATTTCCTTTCTCGCCGCACGAATAGCGGCTGATGTTTCGAATCTCGCATGCGGCGGTGCGGTGGGCAAGACCGCCGGCGCATCCGAAGTGAGTTGGCGCACAAATGCTTGCGCGAACCGGATAAGACCTTCGCGCAGCGGATCGGAATCCGTTCGCGGCCCTGTCACAGTGGGGTCATCGACAACGCAAGCTCCACCGGCGAGGAGGTTTTCATGAACGACATTGATTGCAGCACAGCGTGTTCAGTCGCTGACCTGTCCATGCAGGCCACCTCGAGTGCCGGGGCAGTGCGAATCCTGCCGGCGAATGTGCGGTTTTCCGTCGAGCCTGGCGAGTCGATCGTCGACGCGGTTCGCAGGATTGGATATCGCACGCGCTATTGCTGCCGACGGGGAGGCTGCGGTGCGTGCAAAGCGGACCTGGTCGCCGGGACAGTGCACTATTCGGTCCCGATTGCCGAGTCGGTCCTCAGCGTCGCCGAGCGCCGGGAGGGCAAGTGCCTACCGTGCCGAGCGCATCCTGTCGGCGAGATCGTCATCCGGCTCGCTGAGCGAGACCGGCTACGCCGCACATTCGGCTTCATCAATCCTGCCAGCGGCGACGCTGGCCGCTGAAAGGAACAACACATGGGTGTCATAAGACTCGGGTACGTCCATTTACGGGTCACCGACCTGGATTCCTCGACCGAGCACTATCGCAACACGCTCGGCATGGACGCTGTCGCCGAGGAAGACGGGCGGCTCTACCTGAAGTCCTGGGATGAACACGACCATCATTCCGTGGTCCTGGAAGAAGGCGGTGTCGGGCTGGTCAAACTCGGCTATAAAGTCGCTACGCCGGAGGACTTGGACGAGTTCGAGCATCGCGCAACGGTATTCGGTGCTCGGGTGCAACGGATGAGCAAGGGCGACAACGTCGGAGTCGGCGACGGACTGCGGATAACTCTGCCGTCGGAGCACACCCTCGAGCTTTACAACGACGTCGAGTATCTCGGAAATGCCACGGGCAGCTGGAATCCCGACCCGTGGCCGCGAGAAGGCCTGCGTGGCATCGGGGTTCCGCGACTGGACCACACTCTTATCACCACCGCCGACCCGATCCTGCTGGAACGGTTCTTCTCCGAGGTGCTCGGCTTCCGGGCAGCCGAACGTCTCGTCGGCGGTCCCGATAACGACGACCTCGTCGGCTCATGGATGTTCTGCGGTGAACAGCCCCACGACATCGCCTTCGTCAAGGGGGAGCAGGGCAAACTGCACCACTTCGCGTACCACGTCGACGACTGGACCAGCCTGCTCCGCGCCGGCGACATCTTCTCCATGCGCGACGTCCCGATCGATTTCGGACCCGCCCGGCACGGCATCACCCGCGGGGAAACGCTGTACTTCTTCGACCCGGCCGGCAACCGCAACGAGATCTTCGCCGGCGGCTACCGCACCGGTCCCGACTTCCGCACCATCACCTGGACGATGGACAAGGCCGCGCAGGGCATCAACTACACCCATCGCGAACTCGATCCCGACTTCCTCAACGTCGTCACCTGATGGATTCACCATGGACAAACAGAAATCTGAAGGAGCCGACATGAATACCGCGATCGCGCCAAGTCCTGTCGACGTGAAGCTCTTGCGCCGACGACTCGGCGAATTCTCCACCGGCGTCACCGTCGTGACCTACCGGGACAGCGACGGACAACCGCGCGGTGCCACGATGAACTCGTTCACGTCGGTGTCGATGGATCCACCGCTCGTGCTGGTGTCCGTCGCCCGGCAGGCGAAAGCTTGTGAAGGGCTGCGCGACAACGCCTTCACCGTCAACATTTTGGCCGCGAATCAACTCGACCTCGCTCTGCATTTCGCGGGCAGACCGAACACCTCGCTGGTAGTGGGGTGGCACGAACCGACCGTCGGGCCACCGCGCCTCACCGGTACGGCGGCGTGGTTGCAGTGCCGTTCGTGGCGTGACTACGACGGTGGCGACCACATCCTCGTCCTCGGTGAAGTCGAGCACCACGACGCCCGACCGTTGGAACCGTTGACCTTTCACCGTGGCGAGTTCCGACGTCCCGGTCTCAAGCTGCTGCAGCTGCCCCGCACTGTCGCGTTCGACGGTCGCCCGGCCTGCGAATGGGCCAGCCACGTCAACATGTTCTACGCGCTGGCCGATGCCGGCATCGACGACCAACCGCTCGATATCTGATCAGGAGATGCATCATGAAAGTCAACTATTTCCAACAGGTTCCGTACCGTCAGCTTCCCGACGACTTCGAACAGCGATACGAATCCGTCGTCACGACACCGTATTTCGATGTTACGACCTCGGACAACGTCATTGGCGCGTTCCGCCAGTCCATCGACGAACTCATGCACGCCGCCCGCGCCGGCTTCGACGGGCTGCTGGTCACCGAGCACGGGCAAAGTTCCTACGACATGGCACCGAACCCGAACATCGTCGAATCCGCGGTGGCCTACGCCACCGAAATCGAGAACATCGCAACCGCGATCTACCCCGTCGGGCGCTCGTTGGGCAAAAGTCGTGAACCTATCCGCGTCGCCGAGGAACTGGCGATGATCGACGCCATTTCCAGTGGCCGTTTGGTCAGCGGTTTCCCCGTCGGACTGGCCTACGACGCGAACATCAACAACGGTGTGCCACCGGCGCAGACACGTCAGCGTTTCGACGAGAATCTGGAACTGGTGCTCAAAGCGTGGACCGAACGCGAAGCGTTCCCCTGGAACGGGCGCTTCGCGCAGCATGCGGCAGTAAACATCTGGCCCAGGCCCATCCAGCAGGCGCCGCATCCTCCGGTGTGGATCACCGGCATCGGCAATCCGAAGACGATGCAGATGACCATCGATCGCGAGTTCGGGTTCAACTACTTCGGCTGGTTCGGTCTCAAGGTCACCGGACGGCGAATCTTCGACCGGTTCTGGGAACTGCTCGACAAGTCCGGCAAGGACGCCAACCCCTACCGCCTCGGGTTCATGCAGACCATCTGCGTCGCCGACACCGACGCGAAAGCCGAAGCACTGTATGCCAAGCACGCCGAGTACTTCTTCCAGAAAGGCATCGGCTCGATCCCCATGCAACGCCTCGCGTTGCCCGGCGGGATCGATATCCGCGGCGTCGAGGCGATCATGCGCGACCCGGGCGATTTCGGCATCTATAACAAGATGCGCACCGCGTCTTTCGCTGATCTGGTCGACGCCGGCTCGGTGATCTGCGGTTCACCCGACACGGTTGCCGAGCAACTAATCGCCTACGCCCGCGAATATCGCATCGGCAACCTGCACGCGATGCTGCAGTTCGGTTCCATGCCGCACGATCTGGCAAAAGACAACATCGATCTGTTCGCGAGCGCCGTGATGCCGCGCCTGAAGCAGGTGTGGGACGACGAGGGCCACGAACATCATTGGTGGCCTGAGAGTCTCGGCGGCCGACCACTCGCAACCAGCCCGAACAATTTGATTGGAGCACTCGCATGAGTACGATCGCCCTACCCGAGGTCACCGAACGGGTCGTCGAGGTCTGGAACGGCAAGATTCGCCTGCGGTTCAAAGTCACCGGTAGCGGGCCGGGCCTGGTGTATCTGCACCCGGCCGCCGGTCTTGCCTGGGACGGATTTCTCGCCCGGTTGGCCCAGGACTACACCGTCTACGCCCCCGAATTCCCCGGCACTTCACCCGTCGACCCCTACGCCATCCACCACGTCGACGACCTGTGGCAACTGGTGCTTCTCTATGAGGAGGCCATCCGCCGCCTGGACATCGGTACGCCGGTCCTGGTCGGGCAATCATTCGGCGGGATGCTCGCTGCCGAACTGGCCGCTGCCTACCCCGATCAGTTCGACAAGCTCGTCCTGCTCGATCCGATCGGCCTGTGGCGCGAGGACAAGCCGGTCGCGAACTGGATCACCGCCGCACCGACCGAGCTTCCGGCCATGCTTTTCGCTGACCCGGAAGGCCAAGCAGCCCAGGCGATGTTCACACCCCCCACCGACCCGGAAGAAGCGATCGCCGCCGGCGCCGGGATGGTGTGGGCGCTGGGCTGCACCGGTAAATTCGTCTGGCCCATCCCGGACAAGGGCCTGAAGAATCGCCTGCACCGCATCACCGCACCGACCCTGATCATCTGGGGCGAACAGGACAAGCTGATCGACGTCTCGTACGCGGACGAGTTCGCGTGCCGAATCGCCGGCAGCACCGTCGCGACCGTGCCCGGTGCGGGACACATTCCGCAGGTCGAGCAAACCGACCTCACCCACAAACACGTCGACGGCTTCCTACGCGAAGGCCGGTGACTGGATTCGGTATCACGAGTCGGCCCGGCTGAACCGCCGGTGCCTTGGTGGTGCCCAGCAGCGACATCATCGGTGCGCCGGAACTTCGCGACGGGTCGGGTCGGCGTCATGTTGGACGCCGACCACCGTCGGGGAGCACGAAGTGGGTGCGTTCTACATCGAGTGCGCCCGACGTACTGGTCTCCGGTCACCACGGATCGTGCTCGGCGCGCAAGATGGATATCGGATAGATGGCACCGCCACCCAAGACATGGGTAGCTATGGCCTGCGCGTCGACGCCACGCATCGGCAGGCGAGTCATTTCTTCCAACGTCACCCAACGGGCGCCGAGAGAATGCTCGTTCGGAACGCTGCGGGGCGGGGTGTCGAAAGTTGGGCTGCCCGCGAAGATCACGCGGAGCCGCGCCGTCCCGTCCGCTTTCGGCGAATGATCGATAGCCACTACACCGTCGAGTGTCACGTCGATTCCGGATTCCTCCAATGTTTCGCGCTTCGCGCCATCGACCAGCGTCTCGCCGGGCTCGACGCGCCCGGCTGGTAGGTACCAGAGCTGCTGATGCTTTCGCTCTTGGACGAGCAGAATCCGCCGCCCAAAACGCACCAGAACAAGTGCGAACGCCCACGTCGGAATCGGGTCCCGTGCCATAGCAACACCTTTCGGCTGAAGGATTCGACGGTAACAGCAGGTGAACTCGGCGCGGGTTCGATTCTGCGAAGCTGCTCGGACCACAAGTATTGCTAGAGCGACGCCACCGGCAAGTAACAGTCGCGAGTTGCTCCATCGCGGTGCGGAGTTCAGGTCCGCAGCGACGCCACATATGTCGAGCTCGATCCATCCCAACCGCACTGCGTGCAACGCCCGTCGGGTCCGCGGCTGTGGAGACACGGCGGGTATCCGTAGATCCAATGGGAGCATTCGGGGCACAGTTGCGCCATCTGGGAACGAGCCGCGAAGTAGCTGCTCTGGCACTCGTCACACGTCCGAATGTCGTTGGGTGCTGGCGGTGGAGCGCTGTCATCCGTACTCATCGCGTCGATTCTCCCACCCCGGGCGATCGCGCCCCCGTGTTCGCTTCGACGGGCCGTCGTTCCCGCATAGGCTTGACAGTACTTCGCACAGCAACGGCAACCTCGAGTAAGACGACGATGAAGCAACAGTTCAACGGCAAGAGAATTATCAACTGGCGCAAGCCGTTCGACCGGCGACGGTTGAGTCGACGGTTCGTGCGGTCCCGTGACGCCGACGTGGACGTGTGGAGTGGAGAGGCCGACGAGTATTGGAATCCGCTGCGTCCCTTCGATTCGATCGATGACGACGCGTGGTGTTGGGAGGCCGACCAGGGCACGATCGCCGCCCATCATCTCGGCAACCTGGTGCGGTCTGTTCTCGATCACCCCTCGCCGTTGCGGTCGGCGCTGGAGGGGCGCTCCGCCGAAGCTGAGCTCGCCAATGTCGACGGCGTACCGACGTCGGAGATACCCGTCGAGGAACGTCTGGCAACCTACGTCGGTGAGCTCGATGGCGTAACGAGCACACCCGAGGTTGTCAGGCAGCGAATCAACAATGCCATCAGCAACTTCCGAGAGCTCGACGTCATCAAACTGGAAGCGGAACGGCTCGGTAGTCCGACGCTGGCCGCGAACGTGTGCTTGTTTGCACCGTTCTGGATCCGAAGCCCACTGTCGTGGGATCGGCGTACCGCGCTGGCGACGCATGTGTTCGCGCGGAGCGAGGTGCCGGAATGTCTGCAAGCGGCATGGCTTTCGGAATTCGCCGATAGATTTTCGGACGAGGGCAACGCGAAGTACCGGCTGAAGTGGATGGTGTGGTTCATCGTGCTGGGCCAAGGTGGAGATCTGGCGCGGGCGGGGCAGCTCCTCGGCTGGGACATCGCCGCCGGGTACGGGCAGTTTCTCTACCGTGTGCCCGACGGGGCGTCGTTCGCCGAGGCGGCTTTGCTGGCCGAGATTGCGCGTGTGGGTGGATCGGCGGCCGACCAGGCGCGGATCGTTGCTCATTCCGCATTGAAGATCGATCCGACCGATGTCGAGAAATCGTCGCTCGATTTCCGCACTTTCTGGCGTGACGCGGTGACCTGGGTCGTCGATCATGGCAGTGCGGTCACTGACGACGAGTGCGAGACGATCCTGGCCTGGGGGGTGCACGAGTTCGGCGAGTCGCAGGGCTCGGGCTCGCGGTTTACGTTGGGCGAGTACGGAGTCGAGTCGGCGGTGTCGGTAAGCACGACTTGGGATCACGCGCACAACCGCAGCTGGTTTCGTTATCGGTGGCAGGCGCACGGTCTATCGTGGGAATCGACGCATTCCGACAGGGTGTGGTCGTTCGTCGAACTGACCTCCGGCACCGAACTGCGTCGCGAGGGCCTGGCACTCGATCATTGCGTTGCCGATTACGCCGGTCGCTGTGCGGTGGATGTGTCTGCGATCGTGTCACTGCGCGTAGACGGCGTGCCGCGCTTGACGATCGAACTACACCCGCAGACAAGGCGCATAGTGCAGGTCAGGGGATTGCGAAATCGTGCGGCGACCAGCCAGGAGCGCGAGATCGTCCGGCGATGGGCCGGCGAGGTGCTGGGTAGCCCGTAGCCGCGAACGGTGGGGCCTCGCAGCTTCAGAGCGCGGCACGAAGGCGATCGGCGAGTTCCTTTGCGCTGGTGACGACGATGCCGGGGCGGTCGATGAGGGCTCGGTCGATCACGCTGGCCAGTTGGTCGGGGATAGCGGGGTTTCGATGCTGGATCGGGACCGCGTCAGTGCCGAGCACTATGCCGATGGGGTCGGCGCCGAGGGGGAATTCGCGGGGGGTGCGGCCGGTCAGCATCCAATACAACGAGGCGGCCATAGCCCAGACATCGACGTCGGGTTTGGCGTATTTGAAATCGATCATCTGCGGGCGGGGCATGAAGGCCATCGTTCCGGCGACTGCGCCGGTCATGGTGTGTCCGGACAGGCCTGCGAAATCGAAGGCCTTCGCGAGACCGAAGTCACCGATTTTCGTTATCCGGTCGCGGCCTTCACCACTGAGCAGGAGGTTGGCGGGTTTTATGTCGCGGTGGATCACGCCGCGCCGCACGCCAGCATCGGCGAGCGGGGCGGTGTGGGCGTACTGCAGTCCCTCGAGTGCTTGCAGCACGATATGGACAGCCTCGTAGACGCTGAGTGGTCCGGTGCGGGCGACGTAATTATCCACGCTGCCACCGTCGCAGTATTCGCTGGTGAAGAAGAACGCGCCGCCCTCGGAACCGGAATCGTGGAAGGTGACGATGTTGCGGTGGCGCAAGCCTGCCAGGATCGCGATTTCTCGGCGGAAGTCTTTGTGCGCGCGCGAACTGCCGCTGGCAGCGAGGAGCACCTTCAACGCGCCGAGGTTCCCGCTGCCCTGCCTGGCGAGGAACACCGCTCCCTGCCCGCCGCGGCCGAGTTCCCGGATGACCTCGTAGCCAGCGTCCTTGGCGACTTGCAGCGCAGCCGTCGCGGGATCGTAGTCGTCGTCGAGATCGAACGACCAGTGCCACTGCCCGCCTGAATCGATGAGGTCATCAGCGATTCTGCCGTCCGAGGAGTCGTACGTGAGGTTGGCGTGTTCTGGTGGGGGCGCGGCGATGGCGACTTCGAGCACGGACGACCCGAGCTTGATCCGATCCCCGGCCGACAGGTCGGCTTCCCGGTACGCGGCGCGGGCACCTTCCTCGGGTGTCTGATCCGGGCGGCGGCGACCTATCTCGTATCCGTTGACGTGGGTGCCGTTCAGACTCCCGAAATCGCGTACCCGGATAGACGGTGGATTGATGTCGAACAGGCAGTGGTGACGAGAGACCGTCGGCCGATCGGTGGCGTCCACGATCCGGGGAGAGCAGTCGTCGGCACGCCCGGCGATGGCGGTCGTGCGTTCGTCGTAGACGAAAGTGGTTCCGCGCAGTGGTCCCTCGACCACCGACAACGTGACAGTCGGATTCATCTCGCCCCCGCGGGTGTGGACGGTTCGGCTGATTTGTGAGCTTTCACCGGTTCGTTGTGATCATGTATACGCCGTCGCTGCGACTGACGTAGAGGTCGCCGTCACTTGACACTGCGATTGCGAGGTCCGAGTCCGAGACATCGGTGGTCACAAGCTCCGCCGTCTGGGCACCGGGCGCGAGTCGGAGCACGCGGTCGCCGAGGTCGGTGTCGTTGTTCGGGTAATCGGCGGTGTCGAGGACCCATACGGCGCCGTCGCGGTCGGTGGTGATGGCGACTGGGTTCTGTAGTTCGCCGAACGGGAGCACTTTCTGTGTGGTGTTGTCGGAGGTGAGTTCGAGGACGCGGTCTTGTTCAGGGTCGGACATGAAGATCGTGTCGTCCTTGCCGGCTGCGAGTGCGGGTGCGGCGAAGCCGTTTTGCGTGTCGATCCCGGTCAGGATGCGTTCGTAGTCGGCGTCGCCGCTTTTACGGACCAGGTCTCCAGCGAATTCGTCGACGACGTAGACCGCCGGGCCGGTGTCGGTGATCGCGATCGAGCCGGGCTCGTTGACCTCGAGGAGCAGGCGGGCGGTGCTGGATCCGGCAGGAAGCGCCAGCACGTCGCGGCGCGGCGGGTCGGTAACGACGATGGTGCCGGCGCTGTCGACCGCTATGTCGTTGGGGCTGACCACATTTGGGAAGGGCAGGGTGGTTGTACTACCGTCGTCCCGGTTCCAGCTCAGTACCGCACCGGACGTGTCGGCTATCAAGAGATCGCCGTTGGGTGCCACTGTGATCCCGCTCGGAGAGTCGAGGCCGGAAATCGGCAGTTTGGTTGTCGCACTATTTGTTTCGTCGTCACCTCGCAGGCTCCACGCGGCTACAGCGCCGCTGACGACGACCAGCCCGGCCGCAATCGCCAGCGCGACCGGCGTGCGTAGCCAGGGTGTCGGCTGGGCTGGGTCGCGGGGCCGCCGCGACCGTGGATCGGGTATCGATGCTTCGGTCCAGTCGATCGTCGGCGCGGGACTCGGTGTGGTGGTGTTGGCGAGCGCGTGTCCGACCGCTCGCGCGAGGGTGCCACAGGTGACGTACCGGTCGGCCGATGATTTCGCCAGAGCGCGAGCGATGATCGCATCGAAACTGCCCGGGAGCCCCACGACCTGTTGGCACGGGGTGGGTATCGCGCCGTGCAAATGTCCGTATCGGACCTGCGGCGGTGATCCGGGATAGGGCTTCGCGCCGGTGAGCAGTTCGTAGATCGTGCAACCGAGGGAGTAGACGTCGGTGCGGAAGTCGAGCCGGTGTCCTTGGAGTTGTTCGGGGGAGGCGTAGGACAGGCTGGCGGTGACGTTCGCCGTGGCGAAGCTGGAGTCGGCGGTTTTCGCGATGCCGAAGTCGGTCAGGAACACACGCGGTAGGCGTCCTGGCGGGGCCGTTTCGACGAGAATGTTGGCGGGTTTCACGTCGCGGTGCAGTACGCCGTGGGCGTGTGCGTGGTCGAGAGCAGCGGCAACCTGCTCGATGATGTGGCTTACCAGGCCGGGTGGCGGCGGTCCGTTCTCGTCGAGCAGCGAGTATGCGTCGGTCGCGTCGACGTACTGGTAGGCGATCCACAAACGTTCTTCGAACCGTCCGCGGTCGAGTACCGGCACAATGTTGGGGTGTTCGAGCCTGGCCGCGTGATCGGCTTCGGACTCGAAGTGCGACCGAATGTGGTTGTCGGTGGCGAGATTACGGTGCAGTACCTTCAACGCGACCCGCTTGGGCATCCGCGGATGCGTTGCCAGGTACACCGTGCCCATCCCGCCCCGGCCGAGCACCCGTTCGAGGGTGAACCCGGCAAACGGGCGACCGGCAGACCCGCGGCCCCGTCCCGGCATCGGCACCTCCCTGTTCATGATCGAGGGAGTTCGAGCACTCGGTCCTCATCGGTGGTGACGACGATGCCACCTTCTGCCGTGACCGCAACATCGATGAGCGTGCCGACGTCACCGAACGCTAGTACCGCCGCGTCGGTCCCGTCGGAAGCGACGCGGACGACGCTGTTTCCGTCCACGATGAAGATCCTGCCGTCGGAGTCGACGGCGACGCCGCCGGGTTGGCGGAGTCCGTCGACGGCGATGGGTTCGTAGCGGCCGCTGTCGGGATCCACCCGACCGATCCGGCCGGCTGCCCGATCGGTCACCACCACCGTGCCATCGGGTGCGACAGCCAGCCAGTTCGCCTGCCCATCGGGTATCGAGATTTCGGTGATGGTGCCGCGGGAGGTGACCGGCGCCAACCGGTACAAGCGGCCGGCGTCGGTGACGAACACGGAGTTGTCGACCGGAGACGATGCGACGTCGAAAACATGGGTGAACTGGTCGGTGAGCACAGTTTCGGTACCGGTCCGCTGATCCAGCCGAATGAGATCGCCGGTTCCGAACGATGCCACCGTCACCTCGCCGTCGGCACCGACGTCCACACCACCAGGGCTCGCCACGTTGTCGAACGGCAGCACGTCCTGACTTGCTGCATCGTCCCTCAACGACAGAATCCTGTTGTTCTCTCCATCGGCTACATACACGGTGCCCTCGGTGTCCACGGCGATGCCTGCAGGATCGTCGAGTCCGGTGAATGCCAGCGGCACAGGAGATTTGTACTCGCCCGGGGAGTCTGCGCCTCGTACGTCGATCCAGACGGCGGCGGCCGCTGTGGCGCCGAGGACAAGTACTGCGATCGCGGCACCCCAGACCTTGTGCCGGGTGCGGCGGGTCAGGCCACTGCGTTCGTGGAGTGCTCGCTGGAGTGCCTGCGCCAGTTCGGTGCAGGTTCGGTAGCGGTCCTGCGGACGCTTGGCCAGGGCTGTTGCGATCACCGCATCGACAGCGGGCGGGAGGTCCTTTTGAATTCGGCTGGGCCGGGGGATGGGAGCGTCCAGGTGTGCTCGCAAAACCACAGGTATCGCCCCGGAATACGGGGCTTCGCCCGTGAGTAGCTGATACGCCGTGCAGCCGAGTGCGTACACGTCAGACCATGGTCCGGGCGGGGAGCCGACGATCTGCTCGGGTGCGCACGGCAGTGCTGCTGTCGGCGAGTGGTCGCGGCGAGGATCGTGGGTGGCCGCGGTAAAGCCGAAGTCGGTCAACAACACTCGCTCGCGGCGGCCCGGACGGGGCGTCTCCAGCAGAATGTTCGACGCTTTGACGTGCCCGTGCAGCACACCCTGGGTATGCGCATAGTCGAGGGCGGAAGCGATGTCTGAAACGATGTGGGCGGCGCGGGCTGGAGCGATTCGCGCGGTGTCGATCGCTTGGGCAGCATCGACCGCGTCGATGTACTGGGTGGCGATCCAGGACCGATCGGCGTCGCGGCCGATGTCGAGGATCGACACGATGTGGGGATGGTCCAGGTGTGCGGCGCGGCCGGCCTCGGCGTCGAATGCGGCTATTCGGTCGGCGGAAGTCGGAATCGATTGCAGAACTTTGAGAACCAGTCGTTTCGGCAGTCGCGGATGACGCGCCACATACACCGCGCTGTGCGGGCTGAACTTCAAGCATCTCTCGATGGTGAAGCCGGCGAAACGGTGCCCCGGCGCGAACTCGCCCCCCACCACGCGTGCTGCACCTCCCTCGCCGTCGGTTCCCAGTATCACGCGTGTCGGGTTGGTAGTGGGTGACTGTCGGCGTATCGGTTGACAAGATGGCGACTATGGCCGCAGACGACTTCTCCGCGCCGGACCTGACTGTTCTGGAATCAGGCTACGACGATTCGACGTCAGGAGAACACACTTGGACGCTGTATGCAGCGTCGTGGCCGGTATTCGATCTGACCGAGTGGGCACTTTTGCAGGCTCGAGCGATCGGCGCACCGGGGGACTCCGTTGTGGAGGACCGGGCACACGGACGTGCCGAGGTTCGGCGTGCCCCGGCAAGGGGTTCCGGAGTGATCAGTTTTGCCGTCGGCACCCAACCGCCGCGGCCAACCAGCCGAAGCATCCCCAGTGGCAACCAGTCTTTCATGCTGCACGATGTGTTTCGACCTGGTGTGTTCGGTGCGCAGACCGCGCCCACGTGGTCGGCGGTGTATCGCAGTCCGATCTTCGTCGTGGCGTTCGCATTGGTGGCAGTCGGACTCGTCGGTATCGGCTCGCAACGGACCGCGGACGGTCCCCAATGGTGGCTGCTCGGCTTGATCGGGTGCGTAGCCGTGACTGTGGCCGGGTTGGGCTCCTCGATTGCGACGGTCTATCACCAGGAGAACCGTAAAGACCGCTGGTACGTGTTCGGTGTGCACGCCGGAACGCTGGCCGTAGTGTCGATCGCGTTGGCGGTGGCGCTGGTTGTGGCCGCGCAACGGGCGCACGGGTTCCTCGAAACCGTGAAAGGGTTCTGCTTTCTGTTCGGGTTCACCATGTTGCCGGTCGGGTTGCTGCTGATGTTCGTGCTGGGGGTGGTCGGCGGGGCAAGCACACCGCGCGGGCGGGGCAACCTGATCCAGGGCGGCCACCCGCTACAGTCCAGAACGACGCGACCGTGACCGCCGGGCGTCGCCGAGGTAGCAGACACCGGCCGTGATGGAGGTCCGAAGTAATGGCGATCGACAGCTTCGACATTGCAATGGTCGAGCGCTATCTGAACAGCCGCGGTTGGCGCTTCGACCGCACGGGGGACCACAAGGTGGTCATGAAAGCCCGCGCGGGCGAGCGAGACGTGTGGGTGAAGTTCAAGTCGTCTCGGTCGGCGCCCGGTGTCTGCACTATTCGAGTGCAATCCGATCACGAGTTTGCGCGCGAGGATCGGAGTCGGCTACTCGAACGTGCGAACCGTTGGAACTCCGAAAATCGTTGGCCCACAGCATATGTCGTTGATATACCGGCTACCGGAGGGATCCAGGTCGTCGGTAAGAGCTCGTACAACTTCGGAAGCGGCGTGCATTTCGACCTGTTCACTGCACTCGCGAACAGCACGATCCTCGGCGCCGTGCAGATGCTCGACGACATCGGTACGTCGATGAAGCTGCCGCGGACAGGAAGTTTCGAAGCATGGTTCCGGCTCTCCGAGTGACCCCGTGCGTCAGTCTTACTCGTGTGCCGCGGGTAGTGGCCGGCGACCGGCACATGACACATGGTCGAGGATGATGGGCCACATCACGCACGCGGGAGCGAGCCACATCGGTAGCCGATCCCGAAACGACGACCGCTGGGCGGCACACCCCGACATTGGATTGTTCGTACTCGCGGACGGCATCGCCACAGCACCGTCCGCCGCGCGAGCGGCCGACCTCGTTGTGCATCAACTGCCCCGATACCTCGACGAATCAGGCCGCGCCGACTCCCGCCTTATACCCGGCGGTGGCGAACGAGCCGGCGAGGATCTCTGCAGAGCCGTTGCCTCGATGTCCGACAGCCTCTACCGTCACACCCGTCGCCACTCGGAGCTCGCCGGAACCGGCACCACTGTCGTCGCTGCACTGGTGGATGCGAGCGCCGTAACGGTTTCCCACCTCGGTGACAGTCGGGCATACCTCCTGCGCGACGGAGTCCTGACTCAACTGACCAGCGATCACACGCTCGCTGCTGCACTCGTCGAGGCAGGGGAACTTACCGGAGACGAGGTCGAGCACCACCCAGGACGTCACCGACTCACCCGGTTTGCCGGCATGCGTCCCCCCGCGTTGCCCGGCTGCACCACGATCGACTGGACTCCAGGCGACCGGTTGATGTTGAGCAGCGACGGGCTCCACAACGCGGTACTACCCACCGCAATCCGAGACATCCTGAGCGACAACGCCACAAGTTGCGAGAAGACTTGTCAGCGCCTTATCGACGCCGCGATCGCCGACGACTCCGCCGACAACACGACCGTCATCGTCATGCACCTCGACGGGGGCGGCCCCGACTCGGAAAGCAGGCCCTTGTCTCGAACGTGATCACTTCGGGGTGTTCACAGTGGAGATCCGCCTAAGGTACGCACATGGCCGACATTGACGATCGCTCACCGAGGCTTGCTGTTTCAGGTGCTGCGATCGTCGATGTCTTTGTTTATGTAGTCGTGTTGAACCTGTTCGTGGAGTTTGTTCCTCAGGTGCTCACCGAGTCGTTCACGCTATCCCTCTTGACCGCCGTGCTACTCAAGTGTGTTCTCGAAATCGTTGTGGTGGTGAAGATTCGTGTCAAGGAGCGGTTTCGTCGAGCTACTACTCCGGTCGAGAAAGTTGTCGCCGGCTTCCTGCTGTGGGCGGTGTTGTTCGGTAGCAAGTTTGTTGTCCTCGAGGCCGTGGACATTGTGTTCGGTTCCCGCGTCAGCCTCGGTGGCTTCTTCGCGGTCTCGCTGCTGATTGTGATTCTCATGCTGTCGCGTTCCGCTGTCCGCCGCCTGCTGTCCGCGCCGCACACTGCCCCGACCGACAACTGAGGATCGGTAAGCGGACCGGAGGCGAACGCACCCTAACGCCGTCGCCAGGCCGAACGTCGCGGGATAGAACCCAATTACCTACTGTCGGTGTGATTTCCGGAGAACCCGCGCGGCAGGTACCGGTGTTCGTGTTCTGTGTCGGAGTGGTCCTCGGACTCGCTGTTCACTCTGCGCCTGTGCTCGAAGATCACAACGCATACACCCACAACGACGCAGGTCGTGGAGGCGGCAGCGATGATCCACGTCCAACCGTAGAATCCGTAGCCCGCGGCTGTCAGGCCAACTCCCAAGAGTGCGATGCCGGCACATGCCAGAACGTAACCCACCCAGGTCCAGTCACGTTTGAGGGTCTGGTGGCCGTTCGGGCCGGTGGTTGTGAGGTCGTCACCGGTCGTGGTGTGTCTGGTCATGCTCATGTCCTGTCCGCTTGTTCGATTTCGCTTGGTTTCGAACTCCGGTACCGCTATCCGGATCGACCGGAGCGCTGACGCGGAGTTCGCACCACGATGACCAGGGAGGCGAGGCGGAGACCACCGGGGGCACCGGACTGAGCTGGCTGCTCAGCTAGTTCTGACTATAAACGATGCACAAACGATGCAACAGTCTGAACTGCACACCATGTAGACACGATTTCGCTGCTGATACTTATCGGGCGAGCGTGGCCGACGGGGGGCACGCCGTATTTTTCGCGGTAGGACGCCGCAAACCGCCCTGTGTGCATGATTCCCAAGCGCATGGCTATGTCGGTCACGGTGGTGGGAGGCTCATATCCTCCTGCTCCCGACTACAACCGATGCAAAAGTGGTTACCGAGAATGAGGCGCTCGGGGCGTGGCTCGGCGGCAATCCGTTAGATTGCGCGGGCGGCCATCGTGAATGCAGGTCGCGTCGAGAGCGCATCGGCAATGACACAGGTCACGTTCTCGCAGGCCACGTCCAACTACCGATGGCGGGGTCGTCTTCGCCGTGCTCGCGGGTGTAGGCGCGCGCCGACAGTCGGGCATCGACCATTTGCTGGCGCAGCGTGGCTGCCCGGCTGCCGAGCGAGGACACGCGGTCGATCACGTCCATGACGAGGCTGAAACGGTCGAGACCATTGAGCATCACCATGTCGAACGGTGTGGTTGTAGTGCCTTCTTCTTGGTATCCGTGGACGTGGATGTTGCCGTGGTTGGTTCGGCGATAGGTCAGTTTATGGATGACCGACGGGTAGCCATGGAACGCGAAGACAACGGGCTTGTCCAAGGTGAACAGCGCGTCGAAATCCCGGTCGGTCAACCCGTGGGGGTGCTGGCGATCTGATTCGAGACGCATCAAGTCGACCACGTTGATCACCCGCACCGACAGGTCGGGTAGGTGTGTCCGCAACAGGTCTGCGGCAGCGACGGTTTCGAGTGTAGGGATGTCTCCGGCGCATGCAAGGACCACGTCGGGTTCGCCGTCGGTGTTGCTTGCCCACGGCCAAATGCCCAGTCCGCGGGTGCAGTGGGCGATCGCTTCTTCGATCGTCAGGTAGGTCAGCGCGGGCTGTTTACCTGCGACGATGACGTTGACATAGTTGCGGCTGCGCAGGCAGTGGTCTGCCACAGACAGCAATGTGTTGCTGTCCGGCGGCAGGTAGACGCGCACGATCTCGGACTTCTTGTTGATCACGTGGTCGATGAATCCGGGATCTTGGTGTGAGAATCCATTGTTGTCCTGTCGCCAAACATGGGAAGACAGTAGGTAATTCAGTGACGCGATCGGTGCGCGCCACGGGATTTCGCGGGTGGTCTTGAGCCACTTGGCGTGCTGGTTGAACATCGAATCGATGATGTGGATGAACGCCTCGTAGCAGTTGAACAGGCCGTGGCGGCCGGTGAGGAGGTAGCCTTCCAGCCAGCCCTGGCACAGATGCTCCGACAGCACCTCCATGACTCGCCCGTTCGGGGCGAGGTGAACGTCTCCCGGCAAAACTTCGGCGTCCCACGCGCGATCGGTCTGCTCGAAGACCGCGGAGAGGCGGTTCGACGCAGTCTCATCGGGGCCGAAGAGCCGGAACCGGTCTGGGTTGCGAGCGATGACGTCGCGCAGAAACTCTCCGAGCACACCGGTCGCCGAGTTCGATGTTGCTGCCGGTTGGTCGACCTGCGACGCGTAGTCGCGGAAGTCGGGCATTGTCAGGTCACGCAGCATCCGGCCGCCATTGGCATGGGGGTTCGCGCTCATGCGGCGAATTCCCGTCGGGGCGAGCGCTTTCAACTCGGTGACCAGCTGTCCCGTTGCGTCGAACAATTCCTCGGGCCGGTAGCTGCGCAACCACTCTTCGAGCTGCCGGCGGTGCTCTGCGTTCGTGCGCGTCTCGGACAGCGGAACCTGGTGAGCGCGCCATGTGCCTTCGACCGGTTGTCCGTCGACTGTTTTCGGCCCGGTCCAGCCCTTCGGGGTGCGCAACACGATCATCGGCCACAGCGCCCGCTCGGAGTTTGTCCCATCGCGAGCGGTGCGTTGAATGGTCGCGATCTCGTCCAACACCGAATCCATTGTTGCAGCGAGCATTTCGTGAACGGTCGCGGGATCGTCACCTTCGACGAAATGCGGTGTATATCCGTACCCGCGCATGAGCGAGGCGAGTTCTGCGTCGGGAATTCGTGCCAGCACAGTCGGATTCGCGATCTTGTACCCATTGAGATGGAGCACCGGCAACACCGCGCCGTCGGTCACCGGGTTGAGGAACTTGTTCGAGTGCCAACTCGCGGCGAGTGCGCCGGTCTCCGCTTCTCCGTCTCCGATCACACAGAGCGCCAACAGATCTGGATTGTCGAACACGGCGCCGTAGGCATGCACGAGGGCGTAGCCGAGTTCGCCGCCCTCATGGATCGAGCCAGGAGTTTCGGGCGCAACGTGACTCGGGATACCACCGGGGAAGGAGAACTGCCGAAACAGCTCGCGCATCCCGTCCTCATCTTCGGTGATGGCGGAGTACACCTCGCTGTAGGTGCCGTCCAAGTATGCGTTGGCGACGAGTCCCGGGCCCCCGTGACCGGGTCCGGCTATGTAGACCACGTTGAGGTCACGCTGCTTGATTGCGCGGTTCATGTGTACGTAGAGCAAGTTAAGGCCAGGTGTGGTGCCCCAGTGGCCGAGCAGGCGTGGCTTGACGTGTTCGGGCTGCAACGGTTCGCGCAGCATCGGGTTGTCGAGCAGGTAGATCTGGCCGACAGACAGATAATTCGCTGCGCGCCAGTACGCGTCGATCAGCTGTACGTCTTTCGTGCTCATGGTCGGGTTGCGCGAAATGTCGATCGATTGCATTGCTGCTCCCTCGAAGGCGCCTGAAGCGGCAGCCTGTCTTCGACGCTACGCGTCGCCAGCCTGCGGGGGCAGAGTCCGAGGTCACGGAGCAGAAGGGCCTTGCGCCCTGCCCTTGACCGTGAAGTTCCTCGACAATTGGCGAATGATCCCAGTGACACCCGGCATCGACCTGTACTGGTTGCCGCTCGGGGCGGGCGGGCATTCGGTCCGCTGGAACGGGCGGATCTTCGAATTGCTCTGTGCGGTGCGCGAACGACGTGCGGCCAGGCCCTTGTTTCACTCGGCCTTGCGAATCAGTCTGCCGCCGCATCGGTACGTGGTCGAGATGACGCCTGTCTGGAATGTTCCAGTGGGAGACCGCGGTGTGGTCGGTGAAGGTGCAGTCGGCGCCCGGTGGGCTGGTCGGTGGCGGTTCGGCAGGTACGAGGTGCACTGCTGGCGCGGCGGGATGATCGGTGACGTTGGCGAGGCGGTCGACGGCCCGCAGCGACTGACGTCGGACGTGGAGATCTGTCGATCGCTGCTGGTGAAGCTGCCGGAAGTACCGTGCGTGGTGTGGGGTCGAGACGAAATGCGGACCGGGTCGATGTGGAACTCCAACTCGGTTGTCGCGTGGGCACTTTCGGTTGCCGGTCTCGACGCGGCGGGCTTGGCGCCGCCCGCGGGCGGGAGCGCGCCTGGTTGGAACGCTGGCATTGTCGCCGCCGCCCGCCGCGTACCGCCTACGGTGCCAGCGCTGCCGCGATGAGCGTGGTCTCGGCGTCGAGAGAAGCCGGTTGCAGGTAGTCGCGCTGGTCCTCGATACCTGCCAACTGATCGCGCATCGCCTCGGGCGTCAGCTCGGTAAGAACCACGCCATGTGTTTCGGCGACGAAAATCTTGGCGACCCGCCCGCCCGCCACCGAGTAGACGCTGCCGCTGACCGCGCAGTCTTCGTGCGCCAGGTATGCGACGACGGGGCTGACGCTTTCGGGGCCGACTCGGCTTGTCAGGTCGCCGAGAATGCCGGCAGTCCCATCCGCAGCATGGCCTCGATGATCTCGGTAAGTGTGCTGTCGAGTTCGACCGAAGCCGGCGCGAGCGCGAAATCGAATACCGAACTGGGCTCGGCCGCCGCGTCTACGCCGTTATCGCGCAGCAGTTTATCGGCCAACAGGTGAACGAGATGAGCCTGCGCGACAGAATCCTCGGTGATCAGCTTGACCAGGCGACCGTCGGCGTCGACGACAGGAAGCGTCGTGAAACCGGTGTGCAGCATGACGTCGACGATCGATGCGAGCTCTTCTCTCGACTCGACGAGAACTGCAGGTCGACTCATGAAATCGCCGGCGCGAAGAGGTCTCGAGCCTGCGCTGGCGACAACGGGAAGATTCGGCGACGGACATGTTGTGCTCCTTGCATTACCGATCGTGTACATAACTGATGTCCGGCGCCGAAGTGTCGGTTCGGGGCGCAATGTCGAGCATGTGGCCCGTCGCTGCCGGCAATTCAAGAAGGGGACGTCATGCAAATCAACCAGCCGGTGCTAGTTGGGTCGACGGCTCCCGTGAAGCGCAGGAGGCATTGCGTTGGGCCGCGGGAGAAGCCGCGAGCCACCGGGCTCCGCCGCTGATGTGAGGCACCTGACGTGCGCGTCTTACTCCAGACCCAGGAGCGCTCCGCCATGAAGTACACCGTCTCGATCGAGATCGCCCTACCGCGGGAGCCAGTGGTGCAGCTGCTCGCCGACTCTGCACATCTGCCGAAGTGGCTGCGGGGTCTGGTGCTGCACGAGCCGCTGAGTGGGTTGCACGGGCAAGTCGGTACCACATCGCGGGTCGTGTTCCAGACGGGGAAGCAGAAGTTCGAGTGCACCGAGACCATCACGCGTCGGGAACCGGCAGACCTGCGCGGGATCCCGAAAGAGAGCGTCGTTCACTTCGACCGCGAGATCGTCGGCGAGGGCATGTGGAGCGCCGTGCGTGAGCGGCTGACCGAATCGGGTCCGGAGAAGACGCTCTGGGTGAGCGAGAGCGAATATCGGTTCAGCGGCGTGCTGATGCGGGTGGTGGGGCTACTGATGCCTGGCACCTTCCGCAAGCAGTCACAACAGCACATGCAGGACTTCAAGGCGTTCGCCGAGCAGGGCAAGGACGTCCGCGAAGCGAAGGACTGACCTTGGACCTGACCCTCCACTCGGGGCGATCGTCCGAGTCGGAGGCGGAACGGCAGAGACCACCCATGCACGAGGACGTTGGAGAAGCCCCTAGTGGAACGAGGGCTCCGACTCAGAGGTCGAGAACCATTCCGAGATTCGGTCGCAGATCCAGTCGGCATCGTCGAGGGGCAGATCGTGTCCTGCGTTGTCGTGCAGGCGAATTGGCGCCTGCAGACGTGCGGCGATCGTTTGTGAGGCGCGAAATGATACGAGCCGGTCTGCGCGCGACGACAGAATAAGCAAGGGCGTTGCGACGTGGTCGGGCAGGGTGAAGCGGCTGCTCGCGATCGCTTGGTTCACGACGCTGTTGTGGCTGGGTCGCCGGTCGGCAAGGTAATCGGCCCAGCGTCGTGCGATGGCTGTCTTGTCGACGTGTGGACTGTTGGACGAAATTTCGACCACTGCGCGTTCCTGCGCGTAGTCGGACCGGAATCGTTGCAGTAGAAGGCTGGGTACTCCTGCCGGGCGTACCCGGTGCCAGAACGGGCTGGCGCCACTGCTCGAGTTGATGACGACACCTCGTTGAAAATCGTTGGGGTAGCGAGCCATCCAGTCGAGTGCGACCATCCCGCCGAACGAGATTCCGAGCAGGGACCAGTGCTCGCAGTGGTTGTCGAAACGCGCACGGATGTCGTCGGTGACCGCCGCGATGGTTCGTGGGCAGAGGCGAGCGCTTTCAGTGCCGAATCCCGGTGAGTCGATGCATGTCACTTTCGCGTCGAGTCGCTCGGCGAGCGTGGCGGGAAACTGTTCCCAGTGGCGTTGCTCGCGGGTGAGTCCGCGGAGTAGGAGCCAGTTCGTTGACATTGATCACCTGTCCTCATCGTCGAGTCACGGTCACACCACAGCAAACCACGCCGATCGGCGAATTGTAATTGTGCACAAGCCGCGCGGGGCCGGTTGACGGACTGCCTAATGACATCTCGTATTTGTGCTGGAAGAGTCGCTGAGCATGAACAAAGGTGTTCGGCGTATTACGTTGCCGTTTAGGCGAAATGACAAGCGTTGGTCTGCGGCACTGCTCGTCGGCATCGTCGGATCGGCCGTTGTCCAGTCCTCGTTGGCGCCGGTTGCTGCCGCCGAACCGGTGAGCGTTGCAACCGATAGGCAAGAGCAGGCGATCTACGAACGCGACGGGATAGCCGTCTCGTACGTGAGTTTCGCGCTGCCGCTGCCGGCGAACGCACCGGCACATCCTGCGGCTTGTGACCGAACGGGTTTTCTTCGCTACCGCCCGGCCTCCGGACCCGGAGCATCGCGGGACGCGGACCACGTCGTCGTGCAGCAACAGGGTTTAGGTGGCGGTGCGGTGAACTCCGACGGCGTCGCGTTCAATACGGTTCGATCCGCGATGAGCCTCGGCACCGACATCGAGTTCTGGGCGCTGGCGCGACGTAGTGCGTGCCTCGACGAGATGGCGGGCTTCGACTTCGCATTGCAGTCGGGCAACTATCTGGATGCCGTCGACTACTACTTCAACGGCAAAGAGCTCGGTGGTCAGCGCTTCGCGGGCTTTCGGCAGTCGCAGGACCTGCAGATCCTCGACTGGATGGGCTTGGACCGCGTCGTCCGGGACCAGTACGAACTCATGTTGGCCGAGATGCCCGACCAGGGCGCGCGGCAACAGAAGTATGTGTGTACGGGAATTTCGCTGGGCGGATTGGTGACTGGGATGTTCGCCGACTGGGACTTCGACGGTAATCCCGCGACGCAGGGGGACGCGGGATTCAACCAGTGTGCGGCATTTGCCGCGCAGGACTCGATGGTCAGCTCGGACCCCGCCGCGATTCAGAACACCCCGTTGTTCAGGGAGATTACGGACGTGGTCGTCGGTGGGACGAACGGGGTCGTCCAGCCTGGTATTCGTGCCGGGGCGCTGCCGCGAATACTCGGCCCTGCTCCGGTGGTGGGAACGAAGGCGTTCCTGATCTACCGTCTCGCGGGCCTGGCCGCGCATTTGCAACCGGACGCGGAAAGTGAACTGCTGAAGCATCTTCCGCGCGACCTGATCATCGATACGACGTTGAATGCGCTGTTCGCGCCGACACTGAGTTCCTTCGTCACCGGTGGTGCGGACGGCTCGGGGAATATTCGCGACTTTCGGTTCACCAACGAGGCGCTGTTGGGTGCGTTGATCGACAACAACTCGGGCAACTTCGCGCTCATGCAACAGGGCATCGGAGCATTCGACGGCGGACCGGTGCAGGAGAAGTCGTTCCCGAATTCTGGTGAAGCGACGCAGATTCCGCTGCTCGGTACATATCTGCGTTTGAGTGCGGGACCGCAGAAACGCGTCGTACCGACAGACCGCAACGCCTTGTACAGTTGGCGAAACTACGACGAGGTGCAGGGCGCGTACTACACCGCGCCCAACCACGAGGTTGCCGACATTCGCGAGGTCGCTCGCCAACTCGGTACCGGCGCGCCGACCGCGTACTGGGAGACGTACTTCCCGTTGAAGGTCGTCGTGGACATCTTCGCCGGCTTCGGGGGCGCACGCAGCGGGGAGATGGACAATCTGCGGTATGCCGGTATGAGCCGCACCAAACCGAACTTCGTCGCGTTTGCCGGCGACGGATTCGTGCAGGCCAGCGCTGGCGCGCTGTTCCCACCGCCGCCGCTGACACAGGTGACAACGCTGCCGGGATACAACCACGTAGACACGATCGGTGCTGCGGCTGTACAGAACGACGGCCGCCCGGACTACAGCGGGCAGTATCTGGCTGAGTTCGTCAGTAGTCTGCGATGAGCCGATGGGGAACGCGCCCTGCAAGTCTGCGGCGCGGGACCGTCGCACTAGTTGTGGCGGTGATTGTCAGTTCTGTATTGGTCGGCCCCGCGATGCGCGCTGCGGTGGCAACACCGTCGCCGGTGGGGGTCCCGGATCAGGAGGTCGTGACTCACGTCATTGGTGATCCGCTGCTGGGAGACGACGTCGAGGAGACCTACGTTCGACTGCACTACCCGAGCCCCTTCGCGACCATGGCTCAGCCGGCCGAATGCGACTGGATCTCGTTCCTGCGCTACCGCTCGACGAGTGGGCCGCGGGACAGCGCTGACGCGGATGCGATTCTGACGATGCAACCGGGAACCTATTCAGGCGCTGCGAACCTGAATATTCAAGCGCCGCAGGTTGTCCGAAAGGCTGCGGCGCAGGGCAAGTATGTGGAGTACATCTCGCTGGACCGACGCGCGAACTGCGCTGAAGACCGAACCGGTTGGCGAGCGGCGCATGATGCAGGCGATTATCGGGTGGCCGCCGACTACTACTTTCATGGCAAGGAAATCGACGGCAAGTCGTACAAATACCAAACCCCAACGGATCTGGCCTACCTGGGCGAATACGGTCTCGCGCTGACCCTGGACGATTGGCGCGCGGTTATCCAGCATCTGCTGCCCGACCCGGCCGATCACGAGAAGATGTTCTGCGGTGGCCATTCGCTGGGCGCATTTCTCGTCGGTCCGATGATGGCGTGGGACTTCGACGGCATGCGAGAGACCGAGGCCGACGCGGGGTTCAATTTGTGCGGCGGTGGGGGCGTTCCGCTGGACGGTGTTGCGATGACGGATCCGGCCGGCTTCGCGGGGACCGGTCTCGTCGACCAATTCCTCACCGCTGCAGGAACCGTCGCACAGAATGCGGTGAACTATCTGCTCACCAACGGACTCGCGGTTGCACAGTTGCCGGTCATCTCGGCGGCAGAAGTCATGAACGTCTACCAATTGGCAGGCATGGCAGCGGCGCAGGACCCTAGCGGCGAAAGTGACTTGGCCACCGTTGTGCCGGGCGATCTGCGGACCGAACCATGGATGCGTACGTTCTACGGACGCGACTACCTCGACATCGTCACCGGCGCCAATCTGCCTCGTGATTTTCGGGTGACGAACACGACTGCGCTGGCGATGCTGTTCGACCAGAACTCTGCGGAGTACGTGCTGCAGGCGGGTATGGGGTTCTACGACTGCCCGGTGCAGGGCAAGACATATCCCATTCCGAACGGGCTTGCGTCGGTGCCGATCCTCGGGCCCACGTTGTTCGTCATTCCTTTGCGAGTCGGCTTTGGCCAGAATTACACGCCCGCTGACCATTCCACGTTGTGCGGCTGGAGAAATTACGATTCTGTCGCAGAATCGAGCATCGACGGTCCCGACCTCGGGCACGGTCCGCCGACCGACCAGGATCATGAGGTCACCGACGTGCGGCAGTTCGCCCGCGCGATGAACCCAGGCGGACAGCCGACCGATTTCTTCGAGCAGTACACCCCGCTTCGGCTGTTGACCGACATGGTGTTTGCGCTCGGTTTCGGCCGTGGAGGTGAGTTGAGTCATCTCGAGTATCGGTCGGGCGGAGTCCTCGACTTCCTGCTACACCTAGGCCGTTGGCAAAGCACGCCGGCGGGACAGCGCAATCTCACGTTGTTATCGGGTGATTCGCCGGTGCAGAACACCGGATACGGCGGGTTGTTGCCCTATAACGCGAAATTCGTTCCGGGATATCGGCATTACGACATCGTGACCGCCGCCGAGCGGCAGAACAGTGGTATGCCAGAGCTCGCAAGTACCTACGTTGCGGCGTTCATCACCAAACCCGCGAACTGAGCGCGGAACCGTGTCTCGGCGAGACAGCTGACCCAGAGCACGACACAGAGTGCTCCGGGATCCCGGTCGAGTGCAGAGGTTGGCGATCGTCCGGACAGCCGATCCCGAGATGATCATCGATCCGAGCGGACGCAGTGCCACGGTGTGGACATTGCAGGTGGCGCATCGAACGCTTCGACGGTTTGAAATCTTCGGCTTCGAAGCCGCCGAGGCGATCGCCTGCGTACTTGATGTGCAAGGTCTCCATCATCGGGTCGACGATGCCGCTGAGTAGATCCTCGCGCCCTTCGACGTAGCGATAAAGTGCCATGGCTTCCACTCCGCATGTTGCGCCGAGTCGACGCATATTCAGGTGTTAGAGTCCGGCGCCGTCGAACAGTTCGATTGCGGTGTCGAGAATTATGTTCCTACTGACGCGCTGCTTGCCGGCGTCCGCCGTGAACCGGGCGGTGTCCCCAGAGCACTTGTTCCGGCGAAATCGGCGGATTGCCGCTATCCCCGAAGAGAGCCCACAATCGGATCGATTCGTCGGGAGTCATGTCCACGGCTCGACGCAGAATCAGGTTCCCCATACGTTCGACAATGCATGTCCGGTCCGCACCCGCCATGGTGGGGATATTCGCGAGGAGGTCGTCCAGTTGGGCGCGAATCGATCGCACCAGGTCGACAGGCTGCGGCCCAGGCCCCGGCTGCGTCACGTGGGGGTCACGGGCTGGGTTGCGGCAAGTTGCAATCGGTAACTCTGGGATTGATGCCGAGATAGTTCAGCGGTCCGGCGACGATGGTGACGAGGATCGTGCTCGTCGTTGCGCAGTTCGCTGTGGCGTCGGTGAAGTATCCGCGCTGCCCGCAAGCGATCGCGCCGATCAGTAGCCAGATGACGATCAGCGCCGGCACCCAGCGTGTTGCCCCGCCGCGTGACGCCATTCCGCGCCGACCGGCGCCCATTCGCACATCCCGCCTGCGTCCGAATCCGATTTCACGTATTCCTATACGCATCACACGCCTCCTGCCGCTCTGACGTGGGTGTGACGACAAATTCTTCGGTGCATCCAGTCATGGGTTGTCACTGATGATTCGAGACCGAGTAGGTGTCCGCGCAGCGTCGGTACCTGTAGTCCTACGTCGTAGACCTCAAGTAGACGCCGGGTACCTGGTGGTGTCAATGGTGTAGGTCTACGATGTTGACATACACCGTAGGCGAGGCCTGTCGACGGTGCTCGAGGGAAGTCAGGTGTCCACTCATGACCGGATCACCGGACCCTCCTGCGATGCCCACCACGAACTTTCGGCACTGTGCTGCCGGAATCGCCTGGAGCCTCGCATTCGCCTATCTTGCGGTCGAGATTGTCACCGCTTACGCCTGGAAGTCCGACTACAGCTTTCGGCACGACACGATCAGTGATCTCGGTGTCACCGCGTGCACGCCACACATGTGCTCGCCCCTGCATCTGCTGATGAACGCAACGTTCGTCGCCTTGGGTCTGCTGACGATCATGGGTGCGGTCCTGTTTCGCGGAGCAATCCCGCACGGGTACCGGCGATGGTGGATCGTGTCGCTCGCCGTTCTCACCGGATTGAGCACTGCTGCGACCGGTCTGGTTCCCTCTAACGACGGTATCGTCGTCCACCTGCTCGCAGTGCTGCCCGCATTCGTGTCTCGGCACCTGGTGCTGATTCTTGTTGCGGTGTGGTTGTGGAAGTCGCGGCGAATCGTCGCCGTGTGGTCGGCGCTGTGTGCGATAAGCGGCTTGGTCGGGACGGTACTTCTGGTGGGTTCCGTTGTGCAGATCGGAATCAGCGAGCGACTCGTGCTGTACCCGTTGCCGGCTTTCATGGCCGTGACCGGCGCTGCTGTTCTGTCGACTTCGCTGACGAACGCTGTTGCGCGAAGACGGACCCGACACTCGATCGTCGGCGTTGTCGCACGGCACGCACCGATACCGCGGCCGACGTCACCATCTGTGCTGCTGTAAGCGCTCCAGAAGAGTGGGTACGTCGACGAACGCGAATCGCACCGCCGAGTCGCTGCAGCCATAGGGGAGGACCAGCGTGTCGTTGTGGATCATCGATCCGCACGAGTAGACGACGTTGGGCACATAGCCGTCGCGCTCGTCATCGGCGGGCGTTAGCAGCGGCTCGCGAAGCGATCCGATAACTACGGTCGGATCGTCGAGATCCAAGAGAATCGCCCCGTTACCGTAGGTGCGCACCGGTCCCACACCGTGCGTGAGAACTAGCCACCCGTTTGCCGTTTCGATAGGCGCTCCGCAGTTGCCGAGCTGGATCAGTTCCCAGGGTTGCGTGGGGCGGTAGATGGTTGTTGCTTCACTCCAGATTCGCGAGTCGGTCGAGCTGGCGACGCTGACGTTCTCGCGCACTGACGAAACCGCGATCAACATCGCCAGAATGGGAGGACGAACCTGCGCTTCCCGACAGAAAATTCGCAGTTTCGTTCCCCCGAGTGGGCGTCTAGTGCCAGGCTCCAAAAATGATGGATCGGAGACAGTTTCTGGTGCTGTCAGCGGTGGGCGCTGCCGCCGGTGTGGCGACCGCCTGCTCGACGAACAAGCCGGAGGCGGCCGCCAGGGCCGTCGAGGTCAGCCTGAACCCCGCTGAAACCGAGATCGATCTCGGCGGCGTTTCGGTTCGTACGTGGGCCTTCGACGGACAGGTTCCCGCCAGGGAGATCCGGATCCGGAAGGGGCCGACGCTGCGGGCGCCCGTGACAAACAAACTGCCGCAGGAAACGACCGTCCATTGGCACGGACTGGCGGTGCCCAACGCCATGGACGGTGTCCCAGTGCTGACACAGCCGGCGATCGCTCCCGGCCAGAGTTTCACCTATGAATTCGTCGCGCCCGATACGGGAACCTATTACCTGCACTCATACGTCGGCACGCAATTGGATCGTGGCCTGTATGGGCCGGTGATCATCGAGGACCCGAACGAGCGGGTCGACTACGACGATGAACTCGTGTTGGTGCTCGATGACTGGATCGACGGAACCGGTACGAATCCGGATCAGGTGCTCGAGAAGTTGAAGAAGGATGGCATGAAGCCGATGTCGGACATGTCCGGCACGGGTGTCACCGCCACCACGCCGCTCGGCGCGGACGGGGGAGACGTCACTTACCCGTACTTCCTGATCAACGGAAGGGTGTCGACCGACCCGCAGGTCAAGGATTACCGTGCGGGTCAACGGATCCGGCTGCGCATCATCAATGCCGGCGCCGACAGCGCATTCCGCATCGCAGTGCCGGGTACCCCACTGAACGTCACCCATACCGACGGGTTCCCGGTCATTCCGCAAACCACAGACTCGGTCATCTTGGGCATGGGCGAACGGGTGGACGTCACGATCACGATCGGGTCGTCGGTGCCGGTGGTCGCAGCACCGGAGGGTAAGGACGGGTACGCGCAACTGAACCTGCGGGTCGACGGCGCGCCCGCGGCGGTGAACGTGAACGACTTCGTCGCGACGTTGCGGGCAACGCCCGTTCTGAACACCGCGCAGCTTGTCGCCGCACCGGAAGTTCAACTATCCCAGCGCAATCCAGATCTCACCCTCGATCTGCGGCTTGCGGGTCCGGTCAACGGTTACACCTGGCCGATCAACGGCAAGCTCTACGATCCGCCGAACGACGGGCTGGCGGTAGAGGGGGGAAAGCGGGTGCGGCTACGTTATGTGAGCGAGTCAAAGATGTTCCATCCCATGCACCTGCACGGCCACACATTTCAGGTGGTGCATCCAAATGGGCCGGGGCCCCGCAAGGACACGGTTCTCGTTCCGCCGCTGGACACCGTCGAGGTCGACTTCGACACGAACAACCCGGGTAAGTGGATAACACACTGTCACAACGACTATCACCTGAACGCCGGCATGGCGACCTTTGTCTACTACTCCTGATCCGGTGATGGGGTGGACGACCGGCCGCGTCCGTGTTCATGGTGCCCTGCGTCGGGATGTCGACCACGGGAAGGAGCTATTCAGCGCTGGCCGCCGTCGACCGGTTTACTGGACGTGCAGGGCGGTGCCGCGCAACGCGGATCCGAGCAGCAGCATCTGCATGAAGTCCGGGTTATCCCCGACGACGGCGGTCACGGCCGCGGGCCCGACGTAGGAGGCGGCAGGGATAACGCCTGGGCCCCCAGTCGACGCCGGAGTGGTGACACCGGGAACCTCGAACCCGGGCGGGAGTGAGATTCCCGGTATCTGCGGCATTCCCCGTACGCCGGGCAGTGGCGGAAAAGCGATTACCGGGGCTTGGCCGGCCGAGCCGAGCCGTCGCGGCCACAGCTGGGGAGGCAGGAAGCCGGGATCGGCAATTGTCGGCGCGGTGGCGCAGTTCGGTCCGGTCAGTGTTCCGTAGCGCGGGCAGTCGGCCTGGGTGTAGGGCTGGAACGGTGTGAACGAGGCTTGAATGGTCAGTTCGATGTAGTCGCGGGGGCGTCCCGGTCCGGGCCTGATGGCGTGGTTGACGCCCTGCAGGGCCGTGAGCAGGTTCGGCAGGGACTCGGCGAGGGCCTGTCGATCCGCGCTGAGCGCGCCCAAGAGTGTCGCGCCGTTGCCGACCAAAGTCTTGCCAACCTCTGGGTTTCGGGCGATCAGGGTGTTGAGTGCATCGAGGGTGAGGCCGCCGTTGAACAGCGCTGCGTGAAACTGTGCCTGTTTGGTGAGCAATGTCTGTGCGGTGACGACTGCGGCGTCGAGCACGTCGAGCAGTTCCGGCGCTGATTCGTTGAGGGCGCCGATGCCCGCGCTCAGATTGCTCAGCAGGTCTTGGCCTGTGGGGGTGCCGGTGTCGATTGCGGTCAACAGTCGATCCAGACGTTCCAGCGACGACCCCGCGACCCGGAATTTGGGGTCGAACGCGTCCCGAAGTGCCGAGAAGACGGCGCCGAGTTTCGCAGGATCCATCTCCGTGAGGACGGTCCTGATGGTGGTGAGCGAGGTTTGCAGGGTGATCGAGGTCTTGCTGGTGTCTTCGTAGATTTCGTCGCCCGGCGACAGGGTGTCGGGTGCGGGACCGTTGTCGATCAGTTCGATCGCCATCACCGCGAAGATGTTGCTGGGCACCACCCGGACGGTGACTGTGGTGGGGATGTCGTCTGCGTAGTCGGGATTGAGCTCGAGGTGGACGTGCTGCAGTTCCCCTTTGGCTGCGATGTCGACGCTGTCGACGTCACCGACACGGATGCCGCGGTATTTGACGTCGGCGTGCGGGGCAAGGCCGTCGCCGGTGGACTTCATGACTGCTCGGATGTCCACGGTCTCTGTGAAATAGCCGGTGTAGCGGACGAGGAGGACGCTGAATGCGAACGCGACGATCGTGAAGAAGGCGATGCCGGCGAGGATCAGTTGCCGCATCGTGGGACCGCGTCCGCTCGGATCGATGATCATCCCGTGACCAACTGCCCGGAGTGTCTCGAACGCCGTGCCCCGAACGGTATCCAGGAACACGGCGCGCCGTGCGCATGGTCAGCTGTCTCGCCCCGTTGCGATCGCTGCGGCATCGAACTCCTCGATTCTGGCGTGCACCCGTCGGTTGCACCGGCGAGATTCGTAACAGTGTGCGCACACGCACGCCCATTTGTCCATTGCAAACTGTGCCAGTCAACACTGGCGGTAAGAACCGATTCGAGTGTCAGGGGGAGCGGGCGGTCGGCGGGGATTATGACGAAACTAGTTGTGGTGGAATCACTTACAAGGTGCTGTAGCGCGAGTCGGCTTCGATCAGGCAAGGGTATCGCCGGTTGCTCGTCTGGGCGACGTTGTTGCCTTTCACGGTCCAGTGGCGCCGAGTTCGGCGATTCGCGCAACGCGCACTGTGGCAGGCTCGGATACGTGGCGAAAGAGGTGGAGCATACCGACGGACGGCCGCTACATCGTGGTCGACGGTCGTCGATGGCGTGCGACAGATCCCGATATCCCAGCTGACCGCAACGCTGACCTGCGATCGATCCTGATGGCGTGGCGCCGGGAGGTGCGACGTACCGACGGCGCGGCTGCCGCTCGCGCGGGTGTTCAGGCGGCGAAAGTTGCTCTGGGAGAGCGAGGTACGCCGTGGTGGGAGCAGTCGGGCGATGAACGGCGTGCTCGCTGGGAGGCCGATGTTCCCCGCCCGGATGCTGGTGATTCGCAGTAACACGCGCGTCCCTCGGGGCGGCAGTGGAACCTCGACATGGACCGACAAACTCAGCTGATGCTCTGGTGATCCGACGCGATGAGAGCAACAACTCGCGCCTCATCGCGGGGGTACGGGCCGCCGATGTATTTCGTCGCGATCCGGTCGATGATCGCCCAGCCTGCGTCGCCGTCGATCCAGTCGACGACCTTGCCGCGAATGATCACCGGAGCAAACGGGTTATCGGGCCGGGTCAGTGAAATTGCTACTCGCGGATCTCGCCGCAAGTTGCGGGCCTTCTGCGAGCTCGGTCCGGTGAGGATCACGATGTGATCGCCCTCCGTGCCGACCCAGACTGGAACGGAATGCGGTGCACCGTCGGGAAGGATGGTCGCAAAGTGGGCGAGCGGGGTGCCGTCGAGAATTCGGCGGATTTCGGGGTCGAGGATCATCGCTGCACCGCGTAGTGGAGGTGGGTGACACCCGGAGCTGGGACGGCCTCGACGAGGCGAAGGTGGACATGTTCAGGCAATGACTGGAAGAAGGGCCGACCACCACCGAGCAGGACGGGTACTTGATGCAGGATCACTTCGTCGACGAGTCCTGCCTGCAGCGCCGCGGTGAGGACACCACCGCCCATGAGGCCGATATCCTTGCCGCCGGCCACCTCGCGAGCTGCGGCAATCGCGTCCTCGATGCCGGTGGTGACGAGGGTCTGTCGTTCGCTGATCTCCGGTGCGGATCGATTGCTCAGAACCACCAACTGCGCCTTCGGATGCGGGCTGCCGCCGCCGAAATGGTCGGAGTCGTCATAGGTGTTTCGGCCGGCGACGATGGCACCCGATCGCGCCGCCGCAATGTCGAACACTCTGGCGCTCGGCTCGCTCAGCCTGAACCCGTCGAATACTTGGCTGGGTGTGTCGCCGTCGAAGTACCAGTCGAACAGCATTCCCCCGTCGCCGAGGCCTTGTCCGGGACTGGGATTTCGACCGGTGATGTACCCGTCGACCGAGACCGAGTGTGCGCTGAAAACTTTGTTCATTGCCGCAAGCCTTTCGAAGTTTCTTGAGGAGACTCCATAACCGTAGCAAGCGAAGTTCCCTTAGGGAACCCCAAATGCTAGACTCGTTCCATGCAACGCACGAACTTCCGCGACATGGCCTGCTCTATCGCACGCACCCTCGACGTCATCGGTGAACCGTGGTCACCCTTGATTCTGCGTGACGTCTGGGCTGGGATCGCCAGGTTCGACGAGATCCAGGCCGACCTCGGTATCTCTCGCAAGGTGTTGACCGAGAGGTTGAATCACCTTGTCCAGCAAGGGATTCTGGACCGCCGACCGTACGACCGGCGGCCACGATACGAGTACGTTCTGACGCGGCAGGGCACCGAGCTGCTCGACATGCTCATGGCTATGGCGAACTGGGGCGACCGTTGGCTTGCCGGCGAGGCCGGGCCGCCCGTGCTCTACCGTCATCACGCCTGCGGCGAGATCGGCAGGATCGACCTACGTTGCAGCCACTGCGGTGAGCCGATGCACGGGGACGAAGTCGATCTACTGCCAGGCCCAGGCGCTGCCCAGCGCGAGTAATCCGCATGAGCACTTCCTGGCCGCGTGGGAAGTGCAGCAGTAGTCGCGCGGTATGGACAGCCTGGCGTAAACCCGCGCAACTTCTCGAGCGCTGCGGCGATCTGAACATCCGAGCTGAGTATTGCGCTGTCGTGTTGCCGCCAGTATTCTCGTTACTAATACGAATTAGTAGCCAACGGCAGTACGGGGTCCCGATGATCGACAACGAGGTCGGCCGCGTGCCTGCCGCACTCAAAATGCCTGTCACACTCGGCGACGAATCTGGGCGGAGTCGATGATGCGCAGATGGAGCGCGGTCGTCGCCCCGGTCCTGCTGTTCGGGCTACTCGGCGCGGGCCAGGCGACGGCCCAGGACTCTCCGCAGTGCCTGCCCCGAACCTCGGATCCGGTGGCGCAACTCGTCCCGGTTTCGGCTGCTCCGGTGAGTTCGCGGACCACGCTCTATACATTTCGGTCGGCGGCTGTGGGCGGCATACTGCCGGATGGGCTCGTCCGGGTCCGCGTCACGCTGCCCATCGGGTATGGGAATGGAACCGCCGCTTATCCCGTCCTGGTGCACCTGCACGGAGCCAACAACTCGCCCATCACCTGGCCTGCCGCCGAGGTCGAGCAAGTTGTCGGGAACACGCCGGTGATCGTCGTGCAGCCCGACGGCGGCCCGGTCGGCTTCTACACGGACTGGTACGGCACGCCGCGTAGTGGGTCGGATGCTGTCAACGGGCCGATACCGTTCCCGCCGCCGGCGTGGGAGACCTTCCACATACGCGAAGTGCTGCCCTGGGTCGACGCGACCTTCCGTACGACTGGGCATCGCGCGGTCGCGGGCAGTTCGATGGGCGGGTTCGGGGCAATGTCCTACGCGGCCCGAAACCCCGGAGTTTTCGACGCAGCGGCTTCCCTGTCGGGAGCATTGAATATCAACGGCCTGTCCTCGACGGTGCCGATGCTTCTCGACATTGTCGATCCGTGCATCTGGGGTGATCCGACGATGCAGGCTGCGAATTGGGATGCACACAACCCGACGGCACTGGCTGACCGACTACGCGGTACGTCGCTGTATGTCACAGCCGGCGATGGCCTCCCCGGCGTGCACGACGACGTGAGCACGGTGGTGCGGTCCGGAGCGCAAGAGATGCTGATCAGGCAAGTCACGGACGACTTCGTCGCAGCACTGAACCGGAACGGCGTGCCAGTCACCACCGAGTTTCATCACGGCACTCACCCCGGACCCAACGATCGCAACCGCTTCTACGATTACGACGCGTTGACGGCGTACCTACCGCAGGCAATGAGGGCGATGGAAGGCACAGCCTGACGGCGGACCTGTCACTGAACCGCAATACGCGTCACGGAGCCGCGATCGCTCAATGGCCTTGCGGATCGGTCAGTTCCAGGCCTTCCCGAGACTTGACCCGGCGGTGCGCGAGCACCATGATGAGGACCCCCGCTCCCAAACACAGCGCACACACTCCCGCGCTGAGCAGCGCCCACCCAGCGAAGCCGTAACCAGCGGACGTCAGCGAGACTCCGAGTGCGGCCATGCCAATGGCTACCAGAACCAATCCTGGCCAGTTCCTGGAGTCCTCGAGCGATTCCCCAGCGTGCGCCCGAGTGGTGCGGTCGTCGTCGGGTACCTCGGTGGACCGATCTATTTCTTGCATAGCGACTCCTTCGACGAGCACGAACTCGAATACGTGCGGTGTCGGTGCCCGGGTGGCTCAGTATTTTCTCGGTCCGTGCTGGAGCGAATGATCAGTCGATGCAAGACTTTCCCGCTCCGCCGCACCTGTAGTCCATCGCGTCCAAAAGGGGGATACCCGATAAAACGATGCACAAACGCTGCAACCGGTGTCGCATCTCGTCGCGCGCGGCGACCAACGTTGCCGAGTCGACGTAACTTCGGCAGGGTGGAGCTATGAGCGAAAACGCAAAGGTCACTGTTGAACGCACCATCGCGGCACCCGTCGACGCCGTTTTCGACGTCCTCTCGAATCCTGAGCGGCACCAGGCACTCGACGGCTCGGGGTTCATACGGGGGGTGGACCACGCCGACCGGATCCAGAAAGTCGGCGACGTGTTCACGATGAATATGCAAGGCGATCACATGGGCGGCGAGTACAAAACCGACAACCATGTTTCCGGGTTTGCGAAGGATAAGTTGCTGGCCTGGAAAACCGCGCCGGCAGGTACTCAGCCTCCTGGGTGGGAGTGGTTGTGGGAGTTGGAGTCTCAGGGGCCCAATGAAACGCTGGTTCGGCACACGTACGACTGGTCGAAGGTGACCGACAAGCAGCTGCTCGAGAAAGTGAAGTTTCCGCTCGTCACCAAGGATCAGCTGACCGATTCGCTCGGCCGGCTTGCCGCCGCAACTGCCTCCTGATCGAGCGTGTCTGGGGCGGGTCAACCGATTGGAAGTTGGCCCGACCCAGGTCGGCAGTCCCACGCCGTCGAAGTCGGGTGGAGTCAGATGACTCGTCGGTACCGAATGTGAGTTGCCAGGGGAGAGTGAAGCACCTCGGCGGGTTCGAAGCCGAACGAATCGACCCCATCGAAGGTGCGTTCGCCGGAACCGAGTAGCACGGGCGCGATGTCGAGGGTGAGCTCATCGATCACACCGGCGGTCAACGCCTGCCGAACAGTCGATGCCCCACCTGCGATGTCCACGCCCTTGTCGCCCGCCGCCTCGCGCGCCGCTGAATAGGCGGCCGCGAAGCCGTCGGTGATGAAATGAAATGTCGTTCCCCCGTCCATCTGAATCGGGTCGCGGCCGTGATGGGTCAGCACGAAAACCGGTGCGTGATAAGGCGGTTCGGCGCCCCACCAGCCAGACCAGTCTTCGTCCCAATCCCCGCGGATCGGTCCGAACATGTTCCGCCCCATCACATACGCACCCCGGGGGCGCATGAGCCAGTCGTTCGCGATCCTGTCGGCGTCGTTTGCCCGCGGGTCGCCGATGTGCCAGCCGTGTAGCTCCCGCCCCCGCTTGCCCAGGCCCTCCTCCCGGCTCTGATCCGGACCGGCGACGAAGCCGTCCAGCGAGATCGACATGTGGCAGGTGGTGTCCGACATCATGGCCTCCAAGTTGTTGCGACGTGGAACCGGGCGTCCCGCCGATCAGAGAATCGTCGACCGGTTCGACCAGTTCTACAGCGAGTGCGCGCACACCGCCCCACCGCGGTCTGCCCAGGTATGCCCCGCGTCTGCCTGTTTACATTGTAAACGCGTACGGCTAGGCTAGGTGAATATCGTCTAGGTGAGAATCGCCGCGCTTTCGGGAGCCGCCGCCGCACACCCTGTGCCCCTCACCGACCCCATGGGGACCCTGCGTGATCGGCGCCGAACGCGAGGCGCAGATGTCGCGTCGCCGCCGAAGAGCATTTTGGGATCCCTCATAGGTCCCATGAAGGAGCAACCGATGTCGGTACGGATCGGGCGCGTCAGCGCCAACTCGCTGGATGTGATTGCGCTGCAGGGAGATCTGGACCTGGAGTCTTGCCCGGAAGTGCTGAAAAAGGTTGGAGACCGTGCACTCGCGGGGCGGCACCTGAAGATCGATTTGTCCGGCGTAGATCTGTTCGGTGCCGCAGCAATGGCATTGGTTCAGACTTTGCACGATCAAGCTGTTGCCGCGGGCGGGTCGTGCTGCTTGGTGGCGGTTCCGCCGCGAATCATTCGAGTGATGGCGATCGTGGGGTTCGAGGACATAGTTCCGGTCCGAAACGGGCCCAACGAATCTCCGGAGCCGGCTGTGGACGAGTCGGTTGCCTGAAAAGTGACGTAGTCTCGAGCGGTGGCGCTCCGAACAACCGATGGCAGCGAACGCTTTGTGCGTGGATCGGTGCGGCGCGAACCGAGGGCGGGGGACCGATTGTGAGCCGCGGGGCAGTCGAGGACGACAACAGCGATGCGAGCGCGCAGGGTGCGGAGCGTCGCGCGGGCGCGTTGAGTCGCCGCGTAATTCTCGACGCTGCAACTGAAATGATCGACCAGCAGGGTGTGCAGCAGTTGACGATGCGCCGCCTCGGTACATGGTGCGGGGTCGAGGCGATGGCGCTCTACCGGTACGTGTCGGGGCGCGAGGACCTACTTACGGGGGTCGTCGACAATATTATCGACACCCTCTACGAGGATCAGCTTGCCAGCCGGGAATCCGAAGACGGTGGATGGCAAGACTATTTGCAGCGGGTTGCGCACGGGGTCCGTCGCATCGCGCTCGATCACCCACAGCTGTTTCCAGCGATAGCAACGCGTCCGCCTGAAGCGCCATGGGTTCGTCCGCCATTGCGCAGCCTGAAGTGGATGGAAACCTTTCTTGCGACCCTGCGTGGCTTCGGATTCGAGCGTGAAGCCGCCGTTGCCGTCTACCGGTCGTTCACGACATTCCTGCTGGGGCAGTTGCTGCTCGAGGTCGCCGCTCTCGGCGCACCGTTGAGTCCGGCTCAGGATGCGATCGACGGCGGCGCTCCGGCACCGCTGGATCTTCGCAAATATCCGAATCTGCTCGAACTGGCGCCGATGCTTGCCGAGGATCACTCGCTCGCGGAATTCGAAGAATCGCTGGAAGATCTGCTCGATCGTATTGAATCGAACTTTCCCGCGCCGTAGCGAGCTCGGCGCATTGTGGAGCGGTGCGGATTTGCGGCGACGCCGGTCGATTCATCGGGTCGAGGTAACGAATTCTTGTTGATCTCGAGTTCGCGACGGCCCGATCGTGCCGATCCGCGCGATCAGTTGGGCCAGGTCGTAGTCGAAATCTGCGCTCGCGTTGTCGCGGCTCAGGATCAATTGCAATCGCTCGAGCTGTGCATACCCGTCGAGACCGACGTTGTCGGTGGCTGCGTCTTCGGCAGTGACCTCGAACAGCAACTGGCCGAGCAGGAATGTGCTGAAGGAGCGGTAGGTCGTGGCCGCAGACTCGTCGTCGAAATGGAACGAAACGAGTGTGTCGAGGAAGGTGTCCAGCCACCGGAGGCTCCGTAGCGGCGGACGAATCCAGGGCGCCCTCGGCGGACGCGTCGCAATCAACGGAAACACCTGTGGGTGTTCGAGTGCGACGTCTCGGACTTCGCCGGCCACGCGGACCAGGAAATCCTGCCAGCTGTCATCGGAGTCGCGGTCGTGAAGGTGTGTGGCGTGAAGAGTGTCCATCATCCGGTCGACGATGCCGTTGAGTAGATCGTCGCGGCCTTCGACGTAGCGGTAGAGCGCCATTGCCTCGACACCGCACGCTGCGCCGAGTCGGCGCATGTTCAGTCTCTGGAGTCCGGCTCGGTCGACCAATTCGATTGCGGTGTCGAGAATTATGTTTCGACTGAGGCGCTGTCTGTGCCGCGCTGTGTCTCCCACGGGTACCTCTTCATCACTGGTGTTACTTATCGGCTACCCAGTCGGTGGTTGTGCCAATCAGGCGAGCTGATCGACCTGCGGGCCGTGTCTGTTTGCTTTACGGCTGCGCGGGCACCCGGACTGTAGGCGACCGCAGCATCCGGAGGTTTCGGTGGCCAAGGCTTCGCAGATTCAAAAACGTGCCTGCGAAGCCGTCTTCACGTCGGACAGCGCGACCGCAGCGCAGCTGTCGAACAGTCCCTGAACGTTCGAGACGTGAGCTACGTCGCGATCTGCACGCAAACGGTTTCTCGCGCTGTCCGGTCGGGTATCTGAGTGACCGTAAGTACCTCTAACGGAAGGATCAGTTGATGACTGACTCGAACAGTGGACCGGCCGAAGCCGTCAAGGGCGTTGTCGAAGGCGTCAAGGGCAAGGTCAAGGAAGCTGTCGGTGCCGTCACCGGTCAAGACGACCTGACCCGAGAGGGCCAAGCGCAGCAAGACAAGGCCGAGAACCAGCGCGAGGCTGCAAAGAAAGAAGCCGAAGCCGAGAGTGCGCGCGCTGCTGCAAAGGTTGACGAAGAACGGCAACGCGCAAACCAGTAAACAGAGATTCGACAGGCAGCACTAAGCCTGGCACGACGGAGGAGCGTCCCACTCGGGGCGCTCCTCCGTCGGCATTCACGACAACACTTGGGCGGAAGAATCATCCCGAGCGCAACTCGCGTCGAGGCATCCGTCTACGGATAGTGTCTGGTGATGCTCCGCTCACTTTCTGTCAGGGTGCGCACGCTGTTCGTCGTTGTCTTGGCTGCACTGCTCATGTTGTCGCTCGCGGCATGCGGGAGCGATGGAGGATCCGGCTCGTCGACGACGGACCTGTGTGCGCCGCCAGGCGTCGGCGCATCGTCGGCAGTACCAACGAATCTCGATTCGGCTGCCGCGCAAGCGGGCGAAGATCGATACACGACACCGAACACAAAGCCCATCGGTGACATCGATGTCACGAAACTCGGCTTGATCACTCCCGGAAAGATCAGCGTCGGAACCCTTTCCGATGCGCCGCCGAGCATTTGCGTCAACTCGTCCGGGGTGTTCACGGGGTATGACAATGAGTTATTGAAGGCTGTCGCCGCAAAGCTTGGTCTCGAAATCGAGTTCTCCGGAACAGAATTCGCTGGGTTGCTTTCGCAGGTTGCGACGCGCCGGTTCGACGTCGGCTCCTCGTCGATCACCACCACCGACGAGCGGCGGAAGACGGTCGGCTTCACCAACGGCTACGACTTCGGCTACTTCTCGCTCGTGGCGCCCTCGGGGAGCGCGATCAAGGGGTTCGGCGATCTGAACCCGGACACGAGGATCGGCGTTGTGCAGGGGACTGTGCAGGACGACTATGTCGTCAACACGCTGAAGCTGGATCCAGTCAAGTTCCCTGATTACAACACTGCCTACGCGAATTTGAAGACAGGCCAAATCGACGCGTGGGTAGCGCCGTCTCAGCAAGCCGAAGGGGCTATTCAAGCCGGCGATCCAGCGTCGATCGTGCAGAACACATTCAGCCTCAACAACTTTGTCGGATGGGCTGTCGCAAAAGACAATCCGGCGCTCGTCGATGCGTTGAACTCCGCACTCGACGCTGTGATCGAGGACGGTACATGGGCGAAGCTCTACTCAGATTGGGTGCCGCGTGAACTGCCCGAGGGCTGGAAGCCGGGGAGCAAGGCAACGGCACTTCCGGATCTGCCCGATTTCGCTGCGCTCGCCGCGGAGCAGCAGCAGGGTGCTGAAGCCGAAGCGCCCGCAGCGCGGAAGGGCACGTTCGAGCAACTCGGCGATACCTTCTTCGATTGGGAGCTGTATCGCAAGGCGATCCCAGACCTGTTCAAAACAGGACTTCCCAACACGCTGATTCTGGCGTTGGTATCAGGGGTCCTGGGATCGGTGCTCGGTATGGCACTTGCGGTGGCGGGGATCTCGCGGACGCGCTGGCTGCGGTGGCCGGCACGGATTTACACCGATATCTTCCGCGGACTGCCGGCCGTCGTGATCATCTTGATCATCGGACTCGGTTTCGGACCTGTCGTCGGTGGGCTCACCGGCAACAACCCCTATTGGCTCGGGGCGGTTGCCCTGGCGCTTCTGGCCGCCGCCTACATCGGCGAAATCTTTCGATCGGGCATCCAGAGCGTCGAGCCCGGCCAACTGGAAGCGGCGCGCGCAATCGGTTTCAGCTACCGGCAGTCGATGAGCCTGGTCGTGATTCCGCAAGGTATCCGGCGCGTATTGCCCGCGTTGATGAACCAGTTCATCTCGCTGATCAAGGATTCGTCGCTCATCTACTTCCTCGGACTCCTTGCGTCGCAACGCGAACTGTTCGCCGTCGGGCGAGACCTCAACGCCCAGACGGGTAACCTCTCGCCGCTAGTTGCAGCGGGGTTGTTCTATCTCGCATTGACGATCCCGTTGACGCACCTGGTGAACTACATCGACAAACGGCTGCGGACCGGAAAGAAAGACACATCGGGCACCCTGGATCCGCTCGAACAGGCCATCGTCGTGGAGAGGGGATAGGCGGTGAGTACACAGGCGGTGGCCACTCAGAACGCACCGGTGTCGTTGACCGGTACGAACATTCATCTCTCGTTCGGCACCAACAAGGTGTTGCGGGGGGTCGACATCCACGTCGACGCAGGCAAGACGACAACAGTGATCGGACCATCGGGGTCGGGTAAGTCGACACTGCTGCGTGCGCTGAATCGATTGCACGAGCCAGAGCAGGGCGACATCCTGATCGACGGAAAGTCTGTACTGAAGGACAATCCAGACAAGCTGCGCCAGCGCATTGGAATGGTGTTCCAGCAATTCAACTTGTTTCCGCACAAGACGGTCGCTGAGAACGTCGCACTCGGCCCGCGGAAATTGCTGGGGCTCAGCAAGGACGCCGCGCGTGCGCTGGCGGTAGAACAACTCGAGGCAGTCGGTCTTGGCGCTAAGTCGGATTCGCGGCCGGGAAATCTTTCCGGTGGGCAGCAGCAGCGCGTGGCGATTGCGCGCGCCCTCGCGATGAAGCCGGAGATCATCTTCTTCGACGAGGCGACCTCTGCGCTGGATCCCGAACTCGTGAAGGGCGTCCTGTCATTGATGGCGGACCTCGCATCCGGGGGGATGTCGATGATCGTCGTGACCCACGAAATGGGTTTCGCGCGGTCGGTGTCCGACACCGTGGTCTTCATGGATCACGGGCAGGTCGTCGAGGCCGGTTCCCCGTCAGCGCTTTTCGAGAACGCCGAGACGGACCGGTTGCGCCAATTCCTCGCCCAGGTGTTGTGACAGCGGACCCGGACGGCGAGGACGCGACCACGCCGTGGGGTCAGAGTTCGCGACTGAAGATCACGCGTTCCAACCCGGGACCGTCGTAGTCCGGAATCGGTTCGCTGACCGAAAAACCGACGCTGCGATGGAATGCGATCGACACCTCGTTGAGCGGTGACGTGATGGCGCGGACTGTCGTGCAACCGGCGCCCCGCGCCGCGGCGAAGAATTGGTTGTACAGGTCGTGCGCAAGTCCGGCACGTCGGTGTTCTGGTGCGACGCCGGTGAAATGGATGTACGCGTGGTCCGGCACCGAGGGCGAATGGAATCCCACGACGAACCCGGCGAGCGCTCCTCCCGGTTCTTCGGCGATCAGGCTCGTCGCGAAGAAATGGTCGAGGAACAACCGTTGCACCATGTGCGCGACAGGCCAGCCCCACCATTCGTCGATAACGGCATTGATCCGTTCGAAATCGGCGGGCTGCGCCTGCCGGATCGTGATCGCGCTCATCCGTCGATCGTAAACACCACTGCCGCACGGCAGTGTGCAAAGCAGCTCAGTAGAGCACCTCGTAGGTGAGGTGGGTGGCGCGGTTGCCGCGCCGGATCGTGGGGTTCTCCAGCCGCACCGGCTTTGTGGTGAGGTTGGCGAAGTATGGCTTGCCGGAGCCGAGGAGGTACGGCACGAGATCGACGGTGATCACATCGAGCAGGCCGGCGTCGAGTGCTTGCTGGGCGATGGTCGTGCTCGCGATGACGACGTCTCTGTCGCCTGCGATCTCCTTGGCTTTTGCGATCGCTGCCTCGATGCCGTCGGTGACGAATGTGAACGGCGCGTCCGGATGCGGCCATTCCTCGGCGGTCGGCACGTTGTGGGTGACCACGACCACGGGAACGCCGATCGGATGGGAGCCTCCCCAGCCATTGGTCAGGTCGAAGAGCGCGCGCCCGGTGACGAGCGCGCCGATCCCGGCCATCACGTTAGTCATGTGCTCGGCGTCCTCGGCGGACTGCTTGAAGTCGACGTCTGCGTTGGCAGTCTCTGTGACTACCGGACCGGCCGTGTACCACTCGAAGAGTTGCTCGACGCTGCCGTCGGCGTCCTCGATGAATCCATCCAACGACATCGACATGTTGGAGAACACGCGTCCCATCATCTGATCCTCTCGTAGGCGATCGCTCTTTTGCGATCTTCACCTATGGGTCGGAGGCGGCAGGAGAACTTCGACATGGACCGATCCGGTGTGCCGGCCGTCAGTGAAGTCGACTGAAAGTTCTCTACAGGGGGAGCCCGTGATCGCACGCCACCGGAATCGCATCGTCGGGGCTCAGCGCGTTCAGCACCATTTGCAGAGTTGCCGGATCGTAGGCAATGCCGAGGTGGCCGACGTTGTCAGCTGGGCAGACGCTCTGCACGGTCTGATTGATCACGTTGGGTGCGGGTGGCAAGAATCCGACCGTGTACGGGGTGATCACTTCGTCTGTGACGCTGATGATGTTGTGGTAGAGCACATTCGGCGCGGTCGGCGGGTAAGTGGCCGGATCGTTCAGCTCGTCGCATGCGGGGCATCCGATGGACAGAAGGGGCTGCACCGCAGGGACGGCGTTTTGCAGGTACTCGATGTCGTCGAAAGCCGTCACTCCCGAGTTGGCCGCCGCCAGTCCGATCACCCGATGTACAGTCGCCGGGTTGCGGTCGGTATAGATGCGCTGGACCGTACCGCCTTGGGAGTGTCCGATCAGGTCCACTCGGCTCGCGCCGGTCCAGGTGCGGACCTGATTAACGAAGGTTTCGAGCTGGTCGGCCGACGTGAAGAGGCTGTCGACTGCACCGCTACCGAGACTTAACGGCGTGCGGCCGTAGGTCATCGAGAAAACGCAGTAGCCGTTGTTGGCGAGTGTCGGGGCAAGGGCAGCCCAGTTCGCGTTTTGATTCAGCGCTGTCCCATGCACAAGGACCACGGGGGTGGGATGAGTCGCACTGCGGCAGTTCGGCCGATTTGCGCCGGGCGGCGGTACATCGGGTTGGCTGATTCCGGTTGCGACAGACAGTAGAGCGTCGGTCGTAACCGGGAACTCGGCGGCGTGCGCCGACGGCGCCATCGCCATGGCTACGGAAACAACCGCCGCAAACGCCCCCGCAATGTGGTGTGGCTTCACGATGAATCCTTCCATGGGCTGATGACCGAACCGTACTGCGGCGGGACAGTAGAGGCAGCCAGTCGGACGTCGTCAGGCTGTGCTGTCGAGGACCATCATCATTGCTGTCGCACGAGCACGGTTCTCGATGGAATCGACGCTGAACCCGAAGTGCTGCGATAGTTTCGTGAGCCGGTGCGCGACGCTGCTGTGGTGCAGGTGCATTCGGTCGGCGGCGGTGCGGAGCGTGCCCGATTGCAGATAGATCCGAAGCGTTGCAACAAGTTCCGATCCGAACTCGGTCTCGCCCAGTGTACGGGCGCGGACGAGATCGGGGATGGCCTCGTGCGGAAGGTTGTGGTCTGCGGCCAGTAGATTGAGTGCGCCGAGCTCGACGGCGTCGACAATCGGCACAGAGTCGGAGGCGTGGCTTCGCGCGAAGCGAGCTGTGCCGAGGTAGCGGTGGGCTTTCGATGCGGCGGCAGGAAGCGAAATCCCCACGTGCGCAACACGTGTGGTGATGGAGCTGTGGTCGGTGACGGGCAGCAGCACCTCGTCGTCGACGGTGATCGGAAGTGCCTTTCCCGCTATGGCGTCGGACGGACAGCTCAGCTCTGCGTCGGTGGCGTACACGACGATTCGGACTGTGGCGTCGGGATCGATTCCGAGTCCGGCGCACGAGGTCAGCACCGCCAGATCGTCCATCGGGAAAAGCAGGTTGACTGTGTGTTCGGCGGGGGTGAGGGCGCGGCGCGGCTGCAGCAATATCGCCGCGGTCAGCGCCATTCGGTCGACGAGCATGTCATCGAGCGGAAGTGTCGGACCTGGCCTCTCGATCCACACGTTCCCGACGACGGCGTCGTCGATGACGACGTCTTTGATCGACGACGGCGCCAGTTGCGGTTGTGGGGACCACTTTCCGCGGGTGTCGCAGCGTCGGGGTTCCCGGCCGGCTCCGGGCCAACCAGTGACATCCATGCCCACGACGCAGTCTGCGAGAGCTGCGCTGGCCCGCATCATGGCTGCGGTGTCAGCACCGTGCCGGATGAGCGCGTCGAAGTAATCGATCACGCGTACCAGGTTCGCGGAACTCGCGTCGAGCTCCCCGAGCCGGTACATCAATCCTTGCATCTAGGAAAGCTACGAGGTCGAAGCCAACGTGCGCAAGCCTCGGCGAAGCGAATCCAGGGCTTCCGCATGCCCGCGCTGGCTCACTTCGGCGGTGGCGAGCAACGCTGATCCGTGAAAGGTTCCTGGATACGAGTGCAGCTCGACGCTGACCCCGGCCTGAAGTAGCCGCAGGGCGTAGTCGATACCTTCGTCGCGTAGTGGGTCGAGTTCCATCGTGCACAGGTAGGTCGGCGGGAGCCCGCTCAAATCCGTGGCCCGCGAGGGCGCGGCGTAAATCGATACGCCGGGATCGCTGGGGCCGGTGTAAGAGTCGCCGAGGTAGTACTGCCAGGACAGGATGGCGTTGGGGCGGTGCCACATCGGAGTGTCCACAAATTCGGTCATCGAGGTCGTGGTCAACCGGTCGTCCAGCTCAGGAATTTCGAGCAGCTGGAACGCGACGGGTACGACGCCTTCATCGCGGGCTTTCAGCACGGTTCCGGCAGCGAGACCACCGCCGGCGCTTTGGCCTCCCACGGCGATGCGGTTCGGGTCGATACCCAGCTCGTCAGCGTGTGCGTGGATGAACAACAGTGCTGCGTAGCAGTCGTGCAACGGACCGGGGAAAGGAGTCTCGGGGGCAAGGCGGTATTCGACGCTGGCCACAGCGAATCCGAGTTCGCGAATGACATCGACGCAGTACGGGTCGCTGGATTGTGCGGTGCCTATTGCGAAGCCGCCGCCGTGGATCCACAGGAGCACGGGTAGCGGTCCGACTGCGTTCTCGGGTGTGAAGAAGCGGATCGTCACATCCGGGTCGTCCCCGAGGCCGGGTACCGCCAGCTCGCGGAGGTTGACGCCGTCGAACGACAGATCGGCTAGGAAGGATTCGAGCAGGACGTCGAAAGTCGCTCGCGCAGAGGGTATATCGGCAAAGTCGACGCTCGGCAACATAGTAATTGCCGCCGCGAGCTCCGGATCGAGCGTGGGAAATGCTGTCATGCGTTCATCTTGTACCGCGGTGTGCTCCACGTCACTGGGCACACGGAGGAAGTCCGACCATCGTCGTCCGACAGGCGTCGGACGATCTCGCACGCAGACGCGGTCAGAACCCTGCGATTCTTGCCGTCACAGCGGCAGCGGCCGGTCCTCTACGACACTTTTCATGACGAGCGTGGAGCTGAGGCGTTGAACGCCGGGGAGGGCTCCGAGGTGTTCGTCGTACAGCTGCTGGAACGCCGGTAAATCACGTGCGATGACGCGAAGTAGATAGTCAGGGTCTCCGAAGAGTCGTTGGGCTTGCAGAATTTGCGGAGTCTCGATCGCAGCCTGCTCGAAGGCTTTGAGGATGTCCGGATCGGACGTTCGCATCGTGACGAATATGAGCGCCTCGAAGGTGAGTCCGAGGACATGGGCGTCGAGGTAGGCGCGGTAGCCGCGGATCGCACCGGACTGTTCCAGGGCGCGGAGCCGACGGTGGCAGGGGGAGAGGCTGAGGCGGACGCGGTCGGCGAGGTCCGTGAGGGTTAGGCGCCCATCCGCCTGAAGCTCCGCAAGAATCTTTCTGTCTGTTGCATCCACGAGGAAGATTCTTCCCCAAATCGACGTCGCGTGAGCAAACTTCGCAAACATCTTTCGGGTGTTTCGTTCTAGCGTTTCTGGTAGTGGAATACGGGCCGAAGCGAGCTCGCCAAATGCGGAGGGGCTGAAGGGTAATGCCAGTCGAAACCGTTGCCGCGTTCTGGGCGGTGTCGCTGTTGTTCGTGCTTACACCGGGTGCGGATTGGGCGTACGCGATCGCTGCGGGTTTGCGCAATCGAACCGTTCTTCCCGCGGTCGGGGGAATGCTCACGGGGCATCTCGCGATGACCGTGGTCGTTGCTGCCGGAGTTGCTGCGGTGGTGGCCCGGACAACCGGTGTGCTCACGGCTTTGACGTTCTTCGGGGCGGCGTACTTGATCTGGCTCGGCGTGACGATGTTGAGGAGTTCGACTGTGCCGCAGCTCGATACGAACTTGGCGCCGAACTCGTGGATGCGGCAGGCGGCGAAGGGCATGGGTATCAGCGGCCTCAATCCAAAGGTGTTTCTGCTGTTTCTTGCGTTGTTGCCGCAGTTCACGGACACGGGTTCGAGGTGGCCTGTGGCGTTACAGATCGTCGCGCTCGGCCTGGTCCACACAGTGAGTTGTGCGGTGGTGTATACCGGCGTGGGGATGGCGGCGCGGCACGTGCTGCGTGCGCGGCCGGGGGCCGCCCAGGTCATGACCTGGATCTCGGGTGGCGCGATGATCCTCATCGGAGGGGTGCTGGTCACGCAACAGCTCAATCCTTGACCAGCAAGAGCTTCCGGCAGCACACGCAGCCACGCAGTGTGACGCGTGACTCATTTGCGCCCGTAGCGGGTTGCAGACTTCGGTGGTGGGTAATCCACTGACAGCCCGCCGATCGGGCAGGGCTGACACCAACGCAGAGGGGACATACGCCATGAGTGCAATCGACAAGGCAAAGAACAAGGTCGACGAACTGGTCGGAGACGTCAAGGAGAAGCTCGGCCAGGCGACCGGTGACAAGAGCACCGAGCGCGAAGGCAAGGGTGACCAGACCAAGGCGAACCTGAAGGATGCCGGCGAGAAGGTCAAGGACGCGTTCGGCAACTAAGTCTGCGTCGCTGTTTGCAAGACGGCGGTGACACGAGCGGCAACCCTGCGGGGTTGCCGCTCGTCGCATGTGCAAAACCCGCACCCGCGCTCAACGTGCAATGTGCGGCTCGAGATTCAAGGTTCGAAAGTCGGTTTGGCGCGGCTGACCAGCGGGAACTCTATGTGCAGCGTGGCCACCGCAGGCCTGCGCAACGTCAGCGAGGTGCCCCAATGATCGTGCTCGGTGTCATTCTGCTTCTAGTCGGCTTCATCGCCAAAATCTCCATTCTGTGGACCATCGGTATCGTGCTCGTGGTTATCGGGCTGGTCCTGGTTCTGCTCGGTCGGACTGGCCGACCGGTCGGCGGGCGAGCCCACTACTTCTGACCAGCTGCGCTTCTCTGTGCGCCCTCTGCGATGAGTGGCGAACTCGTGTTTCTGGTCGAGACTCGATTCGGCGACGATCTCCGATCCCGCCCGGCAGTTTCGGGCGGGATCAGACCAGGGATCGAAAGATGTCCAGCCGAGCTCGGACTGCGCTCCCGTCCGTCATGTCGACGCAGTCGAGGAGCCAGTCCGTCGCGGTGGCGACGTGGGTTTCACGGATCGCGGCCTTCGTGAGCGGTATATGTGTCCCGCGCACTGTGAACGCTCGAATCCCCAACGCGCACATGAGCGGAACTGCCGTGTTGTCGACGGCAAGTTCGCCGCAGACGGCGACCTTGCGTTCGCGAAATCCATCGCAGGTTGCTTTCACCAGCTGCAGCACAGCCGGATCCAAGTTGTCGGAAAGATGGGCCACCGCGGCATTTCCGCGTTCTGCTGCCATTGTGTATTGCGTGAGATCGTTGGTTCCGATGCTGACGAAGTCGACGTACTTGGCCAGAGCTGCCGCCCGGAGGGCGGCGGCAGGAACTTCGACCATGACACCGACACCGATTTGCGGGCGGCCGCCGCACCTGGCCACAGCCCAGTCGAGCAGTTTGCGTGCAGCCGTGACCTCGGCGACCGTCGTCACCATAGGGAACATCACGTTGACCCGATGGGTCAGCGCAGTGCGCGCGATCGCGACAAGCTGGTCGGACAGGAGTGTTGGAAACGTGAGTCCGTACCGCAGACCTCGGGTGCCGAGGAACGGGTTTGCCTCCAGCAGTTGCGGAACGTATGGCAACGATTTGTCGCCGCCGATATCGAGCGTGCGAATGGTGAGCGGGCGGTCCCCGAGAGTTTCGGCGATGGCCTGGTAAATCGCGGCTTGCTCGTCGATTGTGGGTGGAGTCGGTCGGTCCAGAAAGAGAAACTCGGTCCGGACCAGACCGGCGAGATCGGCGCCGTTCTCCGCCGCGCGACGCGCGTCCTCGACCGAGCCGATAGTCGCACCGACCAGAATCTCGACGCCGTCACGCGTCACTGCCGGCTCGAACGCCTGAGTCTGCGCTCGGCTCAGACGTTCGTCGAGGTCTGCCTGGCGGGATCGAAACTTGGTGAGTGTCGACTTGGACGGGTTGACGGCGAGTTCGCCCGACGATCCGTCGAGTGCGACGACGGTTCCGGCCGCGATGTCGACTTCAGCTCCGCCGACTGCTGGAATGCCGTTGGCTCGCAACAGGACAGCCGTGTGCGAGGTGGAGCTGCCCGCTGCCAGCACGACTCCGCTCACTCGGTCGGGATTGAGTTCGAGAACCTGGGCCGGGGTGAGGTCGCCGGCGATCAAGATGCCGGATGCGCCGATGATCGAGGGAGCAACGGTGCCGCTCAGCGCGTGCCGAACCTGCGCGCCCACCGCTCGCACGTCTGCTGCCCGCTCGCGGATGTACTGGTCGGTGACGTAGCCGAAAGCCGCTGTCACGCGCTCGATTTCGGTAGACCACGCATGTATTGCGTTTTCGCCGGCCAAGATTCGCGCGCGAGCCCCGTCCAATAGTTCGGGATCGGTCAGCAACGCCGCGTGCACGTCGAAGATTTGTGCCGCCCCTTCACCGATCCGGTCTGCGGCCGTACGTCGGTCGTGCAACACGACGTCGGTGACAGTAGCTATAGCGGACTCGAGTCGGCGGAGTTCCTCGTCGGCACCTTGCGATTCCTCCGGCACAGGACCGAACGAATCGTCGGCTGTCCAGGCGGGTCCGATCGCGACCCCACGCGACAGGCCGACGGTACGAGCCTTGGGAAAATTGGATGCCAGCGGCGCATTCGAATGAAGGGCGGCAACAGCTGTCACGGCGTCGTCTGCCTGAACGCCGCTCGCCCGAACTTCCACGACGTGGCCCGACCGGACGCCGAGCGTGACGACCTTCGTCAGACTGCCTGCCGAAACCCAACCCGACGCGGTGGTCGCATTGCGCACATTTACGACCGCGTCGAACTGTCCCGCTGCCGCAACAAGTCGAGCGGCGGGCCTGGCATGCAGTCCATGCGGATCTGTGACTGTGAAATGCGCTGCGCAGTAATCAGTTTCCGTTGCATTCGATAGTTCGGGTAGCGATCGTCGCACTAGCTCCAGATGCTTGCCGACGAGTCCCTCGAGTGCACCCGCGGCAACTTCGTCCCGATTGCCGCCGCCGGCGGCGGTGATGACCCCGGCAATCAACCCCTCGACGAGCAGGGCCCGGCAGAGGGTCACGCGTTCTCGAACCTCGTCGGCGAGAAATTCGAGCACTGCGGATGTGTCCGCGATATCGGGATCCACCAGCACGACGACCCCTGCGCCGTCATCAGCACGTGCGATGGCCGCGGCGACCTGAGTGGGGTCGAGGCCGGCAGCGTCGTCGTCCAACCGCGCGGCGAGTTCGATCCGCGCCTTGGGAACGATCCTGTGCGCGAAAGAGACTGCCGCGCCCGCAAGGGCACCGTTGTACGAAACTACGACGATGCCGATCATCCGCGGACCCGGATCATGCTGGGCCCGCTGCGGCTGGTTCGTCCCTTGATCTCGTCATGCCTCCTCCGGAAGGACGGTCATGACCATTGTTGCGCGCAATCGCACCTTTGGTCTCGCCTTAGGTGAAGCGGAGACGGAACGTCGCCTGTGCGCTGGTGGCCTAGCCGGTCGTCGGCGCGGGGATGCTCTGCTCGAAACTGAAGACATTTCGTGGGTCGTAGGTGGCCTTCACTCGGCGCAATCGCTCGACGTGGTCGCCGTAGTATGCGTACTCCCAGTCCGAGGCGGGGGCGTTCGGCACATTGACGTAGGCGCCGTCGCCGAACGGTCGCAGAGCACGCCAGAACTCGCCGGCCCAGCCGAGCGCCGCCGAATGTTGTGTTGGGTCGTTCCACGCGGCGCCGGGCTCGCAGTAGAAGAGAGCATCTCGGTGCGGGAATGCCGACCCGCCGGGCGGAGCGTGCCCGACCGCTCCGCCGAAGCTGGTGCAGTAGAAGTTGCTCGGCGGGCTGGGTGTGTTGGCCATGTAGTGGACGATCAGATCGATGGCCTCGTCGGGGAACGGAGTCTTGACGAACTGAGAGTGGAATTTCCAGAAGGGGAGTTCGGGCGCGCGGTCGACATGCTGGTAGATGATCGGCCACGGATCGTTCATGAAGGTGAGCTCGGGTGTGCCGATTGTCAGCAGCGACCTGAGTTGTTCGTCCAGCTCTCGGCGCGTGCCGCCGAAAAGGACGGCGGACAGTTCGATTGCGGTCGAGTCCACCTCGAGAGCGCTGGTCAGACGATTGTCTGCGTTCGGTGCGTCGCGCTGCCAGGTGCGCAGCAGTTCACCGAGATGTTCGTGTCCGGTCCACCGGGCGATCACGAACTCGACGTGGGGGAGTTCGTGCACCTTCAACGTGTACGACGTCGCGATACCGAAGTTGCCGCCACCACCGCCGCGGCAGGCCCACAACAACTCGGCGTTGCTGTCCTCGTCGACTTTGATGGCTTTCGCTGACGAGGGTCCGTCAGCCACGACGATCTCGGTAGCAATCAGGTTGTCGCACGCCAATCCCAGGCTGCGGGTGAGCAATCCGAATCCGCCTCCGAGAACGACACCGCCGAGGCCGACGCCTCCTTCCGAGCCGGTCGGCAAGACGAAGCCTCGTTGCCCGAGTGTCCGAACTGTCTCTTTCTGTGTGAGGCCGGTCCCGACTGTCACCGTGCGCGCGGACTCGTCGAACTGCACGCTCTTCATCCGACTGACGTCGATGATGACGCCCCCGTCCACAGCGGACCACCCTTCGAGGTTGTGACGCCCGCTCCGAGCCCGCAGCGCCAGCCCCTGCTCGCGGGCCCAGGTGATCGCGTTGACCACGTCTTGCGTGTCGGCGGCGAAAACGATGGCATCGGGATAGCGGGAAAACAGGCGATTCCACCCGGTCCGCGCCGCCTCGTAATCGGGATCACCCGCACGCACTACCGCGCCGGTCAGGCGGGGCGTGGTTGTCGTCATGGACTTGACCTCCGGGTCAGAAAAATAGCTCGGTCCGAGAGTGAAATCGGTTGAACATCAATGCGTTTGCAGCCGTGCTCTAGAGGTGGAGGAGCGTACTGAAAGGTGGCTCGATGCGTGCGGTATCAGAGGACAGGGCACACCAGGGCAATCATTGCCAGAACATCGGGCGGCCGTTAGAGGCGAAAGGCCCTTGACTTCGGGCACCGGACAAGCGGTGATCGGGATCGCGTTGTCCCATCGAGGCAGATGTGAGACGGTGAGAAAGAGCCTGGTACTCGGGCTCCCGGACGAGGGGTGCTGTACCCGGCGCGCGACAAGACGGCCCGTTGGAGGTTGTCGTGTCTTGGTTCGTTCTTGTGCTTTCCGGTGTGCTGGAAGCGGTCTGGGCTACGGCGCTCGGGCGGTCCGAGGGGTTCAGTCGTTTAGTGCCGTCGCTCGTATTCGTCGCGGCACTGGTCGCGAGCATGGCCGGCTTGGCGTACGCGATGCGCGACCTGCCGATCGGGACGTCCTACGCGGTCTGGGTCGGAATCGGTGCGGTACTGACCGTCGTCTACGCGATGTCGACTGGCTCCGAGGGCGTTTCCGTGCTGAAGGTTCTCTTCCTGCTCATGATCATCGCAGGTGTCGTGGGCCTCAAGGTTGCGCACTGAGCGGGCGCTGCAGCCCTAGGATGCCAGGGCGCGCGTTCCGGTCTTGTGGTCCAGTTCTTTTACTGCGCAATCGTACTGGGCTTTGAAGGTCGCAACCAGATCCGCGACCGTGAGGTTGTCTTTGACCGCGCCGATGCCCTGTCCCGCGCCCCAGATGTCCTTCCAGGCTTTGGCATCGCTGTTGCCGCCCGAGCCGAAGTTCATCGCCGACGGATCGGACTCGGGAAGGCCGTCGGGATCCAGACCGGCGGCGGAGATGCTGCCCCGCAGATAGTTTCCGTGGATGCCCGTGAAGAGGTTGCTGTAGACGATGTCCTTGGCCGTCGAATCGACGATCATCTTCTTGTAGCCGGGATCGGCGTTGGCCTCGGCGGTGGAGATGAATGCCGAACCGATGTAAGCAAGATCGGCACCGGCAGCCAGCGCCGCGAGAATGGAGCGACCGTGCGCGATGGCGCCCGACAGCAATACGGGCCCGTCGAACCACTCGCGGATCTCCTGCACGAGCGCGAACGGTGACTGCGTGCCGGCGTGGCCACCGGCCCCTGTGCCGACGGCGATGATGCCGTCGGCACCCTTCGCGATCGCTTTACGTGCGAATTCGTCGCTGATGACGTCGTGTAGCACGATTCCGCCGTAGGAGTGGACGGCGTCGTTGATGTCGGGTCGCGCCCCGAGCGAGGTGATGACGATCGGAACCTTGTGCTCGACGATCACCGCCATATCGTGTTCGAGGCGGTCGTTGGAACGGTGGACGATCTGGTTGACAGCGAAGGGGGCCACTACCGCATCAGGATGTGCAAGCTGGTAGCTCGCGTTTTCCTCTGTAATCCGATCGAGCCAGTCCGCCAACATCGACGAGGGCCGCGCATTCAGTGCCGGGAAAGACCCGACGATCCCGGCCTGGCACTGGGCGATGACCAACTCCGGGCCCGAGCAGATGAACAACGGTGACCCGACAACGGGCAACGCGAGCTTGCCGGAAAGCGCTGGTGGCAGTGCCATGTGAATCCTTCGGTCGGGGCGATTGGCGGCATCTGGCGGTCCGCGAGTACTCGAGACGTGACGCAAGGGTATTGGGAAATGCAGGCTTTTGCAAATTGTTGCATAACCTGGCGTGTGGAAGGCAAGCTGGCGTGCAGCCACCTCCGTATGCTGCGTGACGACGAGAGAGAAAGACCCGACATGTCCTTGCCGCACGCGATCCTCACCGCATTGATCGAGAAGCCCTCCTCGGGGCTCGGCCTCGCGCGCCGATTCGACAAGTCGATTCGGTACTTCTGGTCCGCAACGCACCAGCAGATCTACCGCGAACTGGGCAAGTTGGAAGAGGCGGGACTGATTCGGGCGCGCGAAGGCGAGGTCGTGGCCCAGGGGCAGCGGAAGACATTCGACGTACTTCCGGCCGGCCATGCCGAGCTGCGGCGGTGGGTAGCCGAAGAGCAGGATCCACGACCGTTGCGCGATCCGATGCTGCTCCGAATCCGGGCATCGGCGGCCGTCGGCGGAACAGACTTGGTCGATGAACTCACCCGGCACCTCGAGTTGCATCGCCGCCAGCTTCAGCACTACCGAGAGATCGAAGCGCGCGATTTCTCCGACGTCGTTTCCAGCGAAGCGGCGATGCAACACCTCGTGCTTCGCGCAGGCGTGGGCTTGGAACTGTTCTGGACCGCGTGGCTTGCCGACGCAATCGAGACCGCTCACACAGTCGCTGCGCAGGAGGCGGAAGGCCGGTAGCGGAGGTCGACTTCAAACCCCCACAGCGGCGGTGTCCGTATGGGACCCGGTACGCGACCCACGGTGAAGAGGTGCGACCGGTAGGTCCGCACACGCTAAATCGGAATCCCCGCAGGCATTCTCGGTCGACCGGTACAGCTGCTGCGAATCAGGAGTCGGTCTCATTGGCATCGATGTAGCTGCGATAGACGGAGAGCAGCGCGCGTTTCTGCGACTCGGTGAGTCTGCGGTCCGCACGCAACGCTGCCTCGGTGGCGCCGTCGTCGGCCGCGACGGGGTCTGTGAGTAGCCCGGCCTGTTCGAGCATTGCTTCCGCGGAAAGGTTGAGAGCAGAGGCAATCGATTTGAGGATGCGAACCGACGGCTCGTGCATACCGCGCTCGATCTGACTCAGGTACGGATTGGAGACCGCAGTCATTGCGGAAAGCTGGCGCAGCGACAGATTTGCCATCTGTCGCTGCGCCCTGATGAATTCGCCCAATAGCTTGGAGCTGTCATCGGGATCGGTCGGCATTGTCGTCCCTGCGTTGATCGAGGCGGCGGATGCCTTGAACCTACTAGGTCAGGCAGCCTTCGCCGGTGCGAAGACGCCGGCGAGGTTGATGGCGAAGTCGCGCTGCGCCGTCAACAGGTCGATGGCAACGTCGAAGCGCGCCGATGTGAGGGCCTCGAGTACGGACCGGGGTGAGGCCGCGTGACCGGCCCGACTACCAACGCAATCGGTCAGCGGCAGCAGGTCGCCTGTGCCGTGCCGGCATCCTGCAGTTCGACCGCATCCGCGGCGGCCGTCGTGCTGCCGCAAGCGCATTCGCCAGTTGGGTCGGCTGCAAGCAGATCCGGTGTGGTGCCGAAGGTCTCGGCATCGGCGAGCACGGTGTAGACCTCCCACTTCTCGTTCGCCGGCCCGGTCACCCAGACCTTGTCCTGCGTGGCGAAACAACAGGTGGTGCCGATTTCCTCCTGAGTGAACAGCCCCTCGTCTGTGAAGCGAGCGATCTCAGCGTGCACCTTTGCGCTGGATTCGACCTCGACGCCGAGGTGGTTGATCGAACCACCTCGACCGGCGTTCTCGATGAGCACTAGCTTGAGCGGCGGCTCGGCGATCGCGAAGTTCGCGTAACCCTCCTTCAGTTTCGCCGGCGCGGTGCCGAAAAGCTTGGAGTAGAACGTGACTGACGCGGCGAGGTCGTCGACGTTGAGGGCGAGCTGGACACAAGACATGATGAGAACCTCCATCTTGTGAGACATATGTCGAACTGCTCGACATCACCAGGATGGCACCTTTTTGACATAAGTCAATATCATAGGCAGAATTGCTTCATGCCCAAGTCGTTGCCCCTGGTCGACATGTCCGCGCCGGTCTGCTGCGCACCCGTTGCCGCCGGGCCGATCGACGACGCGGACGCACTGGAGGTGGCGTTGCGACTCAAAGCACTTGCCGACCCGGCCCGAGTGAAGCTGATGTCCCTGCTGCTCACCACCGCCACCGAGGCAACGACCGGCGACCTCGCCGCCGTCGTCGGCCTGTCCGAGTCGACCGTCAGCCACCACGTCGGTCAACTCCGGACCGCGGGCCTGATCGAATCCGAACGCCACGGCATGAACGTGCACCATCGGGCGCGGCGCGAGGCGTTGTCGGCGCTCTGTGTGGTGCTCGACCCGAACTGCTGCACCTGATTGTCGGTGTCCTCTAGGTAACCGGGCGCAGCTCCATTTGCTAGGCGCGGCGCAAGGACGCCGGGCGACGCATCAGGCCGTGTCGGTGCTCGGTCCGGTGTTGGTTGCTCCGCCCTCGTCGGACCAATCAGTTTGAACGGCATCGCCTTTGCCGGGGTCGCTGTCGACGTCGTCGCGAGCGCCGTCCGGCGCGTCGGTGGTCGGCGTTGTGGATACGCGGTCGGGCGTCGACGGAGTTGTCATGGTTGTCGAATTCCCCCATGTGGCACGTCTGAAACGGTGATATCGCTACGGTGCGCGCGCTTTCGCCGGCCTGGATCTTTCGGCTCGCCGGAGCACACATTAGGAGCGGGGAAGGCGACGGGTGCGGGTGTACGCTGCGCCCGTGACGATCGTTGACGAAAAGGTCGTTTCCTTCACCACTTTCAAGCGCGACGGGTCCGCGGTGAGCACGCCCGTGTGGATCGTGGATCTCGGGAACGGGTCGGCGGGCTTCTATACGCCGTCGGTGTCGGGCAAGACAAAGAGATTGAAGGACGATCCGCGGGTGTTTTGCGGCCGTGCAGTTCGCAGGGAAAGCTGAGAGCCGGAACCGCGCCGGTGGGTGATATTGCTGTCGTAGTCGATGCTGCCGAGCGTGACGCGGTGTACGAGCGGGTCGTTGTGAAGTACGGCGTGCAGGTCAAGATCTTTCGTAGTCTGGCCACGGTGGGTGGTTGGATCAAGCGCAAACAGTTCCCCTATGGCGACCCGGGCGTCGTCATCACGCTCGACACCTGACGCGCCCGGCTTGGCTATTTCTACTGACTGCCAACGGGATTCGGCGAACTATCGCGTTTCGACGACGGCTGTGCACAGACCGTGGGTTGTCGCCGCCCGCGGTACAGCGCCGCAGGCGAACAGCCGCTGGGTGAACCCGACGAAGCCGTCGAGGTCGTGCAATCCTGCGGCAAACTCATCTGAAGGTAGCGCGCAAGCGTCTGTCGCTGACGACGGCGGAGGGACGCACGGCGAAAGCATGCACGGCGTTCCGGTGAGCGGCATCGATCTGGTCATCCGGCAGTCGCAATATTGGCAGCAAACTCCCAAAAGCGAGGGTATGCGCACTCATCGCTGGATCAGCCAATGGAAGAAACTGGGCTTGACCTCCGCGCGAACCAGGCGCACACTGTCATTAACGGCACAGTGTGCCGTTGAACGGCACAGCTGGAGGTTGGGTAATGACGTTAATGAACGATCGTGTCGTCGGGGCGGCCGACGTGTATATGACCGAAGAGCGACTCGCGATCCAATCGATGGCCCGCGAGTTCGCGGCCAAAGAGGTGTTGCCCGTTGCCAATGCGCTAGACCCCGTCAAGGGCGAGATTCCGATGGACCTGCGCCGCAAGATGGCAGACCTCGGATTCTTCGGAATCCTGATTCCCGAGGAGTACGGCGGATTGGGATTGGGGGTGTTCGAGTACGCGTTAATTGTGGAAGAACTTGCCCGGGCGTGGATGAGCGTTGCGAGCCTGATCGCGCGGGGTCAACAGTTCACCACCGGCTTCTCGGAGGCGCAGCGCCGTGAGTATCTGCCGAGAATGGCGACGGGTGAATTCCTGAGCGCGTTCGCTTTGTCAGAAGCCGATGCCGGATCCGACGTTTCGGCGCTGAGTACCCGAGCGAAGCGAACGGCCGACGGATGGCAGATCACCGGCCAGAAGATGTGGTGCACGTTCGCGGACGGCGCCGATTATCTGCAGGTCTTCGCTCGGACGGCACCCGTCGATCTGCAGCACCGGTCGCGTGGAATCAGTTGCTTTCTGATGCCGAAGGGTCGTGGTGAGCTACCGGAGGGTGTGTCCGGAACACCGGTGCACAGATCGGGTACCACGGCTGGAAGACGTGGGAGCTGTCGTTCGACAACGCCCCCGTCGACGCGGACGCGCTGGTCGGTGCCGAAGGCGATGGGTTCAAGATCGCAATGGGCGACCTGGATACCGCGCGCATCCATACCGCGGCGCGTGCAATCGGACTCGCGCGTGGAGCGTTGGAAGACTCGATTACCTATGCGCACCAACGGGTTCAGTTCGGTCGGCCGATCGGCGACAACCAAGCAATTCGTTTCAAGATCGCACATATGGCCACCGAGATCGAGGCTGCTCGGGCGTTGATGTACCGCGTCTGCGCCGAAGTCGACCGGGGTGTGCCCATCAGTTTGCAGGCGTCGATGCTGAAGTACATCGCCTCGGAGATGTCCGAACGCGTCACCAGCGAAGGCCTCCAAATCCATGGCGGTGCAGGGTATACCGCCGACTTCGCTGTCGAGCGATATTGGCGCGACGCGCGCTTGACGAAAATATTCGAGGGCACGTCCGAGATCCAACTGAAGATCATCTCCGACCGCCTTCTCGGACGGACCGCACGATGAACACAAACAGCACTGGACCACTGCGCGGCGTCGTCGTTCTCGACCTGACGGCGGTACTCGCAGGTCCCTTCGCGACGATGGTGTTGGCCGACCTGGGTGCCGACGTCATCAAGATCGAGCCGCCCCGGGGTGACTTCATCCGCCAGCAAGGTCCCTTCGCGCCTGATGACGAATTGCGTGCTTACGGCGGCTACTTCCAGAGCATCAACCGCAATAAACGCAGCGTGGTCCTCGATCTGACGACAATCGGAGGCCGTGACGCGTTGCTGGAAATGGTAATTCACGCCGACGTGCTCGTAGAGAATTACAGCCACGGCGTGATGGACCGACTCGGACTCGCCTACGAGCAGCTGCGCGAGGTCAATCCAAAGCTCGTGTACACCGCGGTTCGCGGGTTCGGGGACGAGCGGACCGGAGCGAGCCCGATGCGTGAATGGCCGGCGTATGACATCAACGTCCAGGCGCTGAGCGGGCTCATGGAAGTCACAGGCTCGCCCGATGGACCGCCCATGAAAGCCGGGCCGGGCCTCGGTGACACTGTGGCCGGTCTGTTCGCGGTCGTCGGGTTGCTGTCGGCGTTGCATCGAGCACAACGAGACGGCGTCGGCTCGTTCGTCGATGTCGCGATGTACGACGCCATGCTCGCGATGTGCGAACGCACGGTCTATCAATACTCCTACACCGGCACTGTCCCTACGCGCCAAGGCAATACGCATCCGCTGCTGTCGCCGTTCGAGGTGCTACCGGCGTCGGACGGATGGGTCAGCATTGCGGCCCCTGCGGACGGTCACTGGATCGAGCTGTGCTCGCTGATCGGTCGGCCCGACCTGATTGCCGATCCACGAACTCGCAGTAACGTCGCACGCACCCGCCACCAAGAACTGGTGCGCGAGGCGCTTTCGGAATGGACCTCGACGCGGTCGAAGCACCAGATCACGGCCGCACTGGGCGGAAACGTTCCTGTCGCAGCGGTGAACAACGTCGAAGACATCTTCGCCGACCCGCATGTCAAGGCACGCGGGATGCTCGCCGACGTCAGGCACCCCGGATCGGCGCGACCGGTGACCATCGTCAACACGCCTATCAGGTTCGCCGATCTCCCGCCGGCGACAGTTCGTCGCGCACCGTTGCTCGGCGAGCACACCGCTGAAGTACTTGCCGAATTCGCTTCGGTGACAACACAGAAGGAAGAAGAACATGCGTAGTACACATCCGCGCCGGTCATGTCTGGCGGTACCCGGGTCGAGTCCCAAAATGATCGAGAAGGCCAAGGGCTTGGACGCCGACCAGGTATTCCTCGACCTCGAGGATGCTTGTGCGCCACTGGCAAAGCCCGGGGCTCGCAAGACCATCGTCAGCGCTCTCAACGAGGGCGGATGGGGTTCGAAGATCCGCGTGGTGCGCGTCAACGACCTGACCACGCGGTGGACCTACCGCGATGTAGTCGAGGTAGTCGAGGGTGCCGGTCAGAATCTCGACGCCATCATGCTCCCCAAGGTGCAGTCCGCCGCGCAGATCCACTGGCTCGACTTCACGCTGACTCAGATCGAGAAGACCCTGGGCTTCGAGGTTGGCCGAATCGGTATCGAGGCGCAGATCGAAGACGCTGCCGGCTTGATCAACGTCGACTCGATCGCCGCCGCCTCGCCCCGCAACGAGACAATCATTTTCGGCCCCGCCGATTTCATGGCTAGCATCAACATGAAATCGCTGGTCATAGGTGAGCAGCCACCCGGTTACGAGATCGGGGACGCCTTTCATTACCCGCTGATGCGGATCCTGATGGCAGCACGCGCTCACGACCTGCAAGCGATCGACGGGCCCTACGTCCAGATCCGCAACGTCGATGGCTTTCGAGTCGTGGCGGGCAGGTCGGCGGCTCTGGGGTTCGACGGCAAGTGGGTTCTGCACCCAGGCCAAATTGCCGCAGCGAACCAAACATTTAATCCCACACAGCATGACTACGACCATGCCGAGAACATCCTCGACGCCTACCGGTGGTTCACGTCCGAAGCTGGAGGCCGACTGGGCGCGGTCATGCTCGGCGACGAAATGATCGACGAGGCTTCTCGCAAAATGGCCCTGGTCGTCTCCAACCAGGGCCGAGCAGCGGGTATGCGACGCATCGATACGTGGTCTCCGCCCGTTCCTGTCAACTCCGCATCCTGAAAGGCGCTATCCATCATGCAATTCGGCAGGTATTTCGAAGAATTCGAAGTCGGCGAGATCTACAAGCATTGGCCAGGAAAGACGGTGACCGAGTACGACGATCACCTGTTTTGTCTCCTGACGATGAATCATCACCCGCTGCATCTGGACAACCATTTCGCCAGCACGACGACGGATTTCAAGCAGAACGTCGTGGTCGGCAATTACATTTATTCGCTGCTGCTCGGAATGTCGGTCGAAGACGTGTCGGGAAAGGCAATCGCCAATCTCGAGATCGAGTCGTTGCGCCACGTCAAACCGACGTTTCACGGTGACACCATCTACGGCGAAACCGAGGTGCTCGAAACGACCCCCTCCAAGTCGAAAGACGACCGGGGCATTGTGAATGTGGAGACCCGGGGCTACAAACAAGACGGTGAGATCGTCTGCATCTTTCGCCGCAAGGTGCTTGTTCCCAAACGGAATTATGGCAACGTCCGGGGCGGCGACCAGCCTGGACGTCCAGTGCCGATCAAGGAAACACGATGAAACAGCGCTACGAGGCCTTCGTCGACGGCGTAGAACGTCGGACGCGTGCGGGCGAGTACTTCGGCACTCACGATCCTGCGACCGGAGAGCTCATCGCAGAGGTGGCGCGGGCAAAGTCAGAGGACGTCGATAACGCGGTCGCATCTTCGCTCGCCGCGTGTGCCGGTTGGCGAGATTCCGTTCCGGCCGCACGCGGGCGAGTACTTCTCGACGTTGCCCGCCGAATTCGCACAGAGGCAGAGGCGCTTGCGCGACTGGAGACGTTCGACACCGGTCAGACATTGCGGCAATCGCGAGTCGACGTGGAGACCGCGGCGCGCTATTTCGAGTACTACGGCGGTGCCGCAGACAAACTGCACGGCGAAACAATTCCGCTGGGTCCGGACTACCTGTCCTACACGCGGAACGAACCGTTCGGCGTCGTCGGCGTGGTAACACCCTGGAACGCCCCCATCAACCAGGCTGCGCGTGCGATTGCGCCCGCGCTCGCTGTGGGAAACACCGTGGTCCTCAAGCCGGCCGAAGACACGCCGTTGACAAGCTTGGAGCTGGCGCGCATCGCCGCAGATGCTTCGCTTCCCCCCGGCGTCTTCAACGTGGTTCCCGGATTCGGCGCCGAAGCCGGCGCCGCGCTCACTGAACATTCTGGAGTGCGCAAAATCGTGTTCACGGGGTCGGTGGAGACGGGTCGCGCGATCATGAAGGCAGCCGCCGGGAGGCTCATTCCGCTAACGCTGGAACTCGGCGGGAAATCACCCGACATCGTGTTCGACGACGCCGACCTCGACAAGGCTGCGGCCGGCGCGTGGGCGGCGTTCACTATGAAGGCGGGCCAGATCTGTTCTGCAGGAAGCCGATTGCTGGTGCACAGCTCAGTTCACGACGAGATCGTCGAACGGCTTGTTTCGTTTGCAAAGAGCACGGTGATCGGTCCAGGCATCGACGACCCGGACATCGGTTCGCTTGCCACCAGAGGGCAGTTCGAGAAGGTGAAGTCCTACCTCGAGTTGGGTCCCCGTGAAGGGGCCCGCGCCGTAACAGGCGGCGCGCCAGCGACATCCGGCGCGCTGAGCAAAGGGCTGTTCGTCGAACCGACGATCTTTGTCGACGTCGACAACAGTATGCGGGTGGCCCGAGAGGAGATCTTCGGACCGGTGCTCACCGTGCTGAAGTTCGACACGGACGACGAGGCAATCGAAATTGCCAACGACAGTGACTATGGTCTGGTCGCCGGCGTGTGGACTCGCGACTTGACGCGCGCACATCGCGTCGCCGCTGCACTCGAAGCTGGCCAAGTCTTTATCAATCAGTATTTCGCCGGGGGAGTGGAGACACCGTTCGGCGGCTACAAGATGAGCGGATTCGGCAGAGAAAAGGGCTTCGAGGCACTCAAGCACTACTGCCAGTTCAAGACAGTCACGGTGCGAATCTGACAGCGAAAAGCCATGAACCAGTTGCACGTAACCCACAACCAGACGCTGAGCAGATTTGAACTCACGCACCCGGGTAATCGGTTCGTCGGACTACTCGGGTACGTCGATTCGCGGACGCTACTGTCCGAGACCGCTGCGCCGCGTGTGATGTTGTTTCTGCACACCATCATCTCCGACGAGTACGACGATGCCGATATGGCCGTCTATATCGTCCGCGGATCGTTGGACCACGCGCGCTCGCTCGGCTGGAAGGTGAATGCGGTGTGCACGCATGTCCAGCAATTCGTCGACGATCATCCCGAGTACCGCGACGTGATCGTCTGAGTCACACAAGCGATTCGATGATTTGTGCGGTGGCCTTGACCTGCTTGCCCCACCAGGGCACACGCTGCTCGTCGAATCTCGACTCGGGCATCGAAATGCCCACTCCACCAATGGGTCCGCCGTCATCGCCCAACACGGCTGCGCCGATCGCACACACACCCATCCGGTTCTGGTTGATGCTGACCGCGTAGCCGACTTCGCGTATGTCTTCAAGCTTGCGACGGATCGAGTCCGGATCGGTGTCGGTCTGCGGTGTCAGCTTCTCGATGGGCGACGCAAGCAATCGGTCGACCTCGTCGTCGGGCAGACGCGACATGATGGCCAAACCGCCTGACGTGTGCGGTAATTGCCAACTACTGCCCAGCTTGATGTAGGTGCGGACCGCTTGTTGCGAGTCCATGCGCTCGATCTGCACGGTACGTTCGGCACCGTCGCGGACCTGCAGCGTGATCGTTTCATTCGTCAAATCACGGAGTTCCCGCATCGGTTCGAGAGCGACGCCACGTAGGTCACCTTTGTCCCAGCCCCGCCGGCCGACGGCAAGCGCCCTGGAAGTCAGCTTCCAGCGGGTGTATTCGCTTCCGTCGCTGCGGATCCAGCCAGCGTTCGACAGACCCAACAGGGTCCGCTGAACAGTGGACTTCGGTAGGCCGAGGGTGCGCGAGAGCTCGCCGACTCCCACCGGCTGATGCTCTGCAACTGCCTCCAACACCCGTAACCCACGTTCGATACCCTGCACGAAACGTTCCTCTCACGCCTCGACATTTTCTTCCTTGCTGTGCCAATTATCGGCACGGTATACCGATATTGTCCAGTACCTCGATCCGGCGAGCCGCTGATGGTGTCCTTGCAAGGATCTTGAATACTCCGGTGGCGGTCGCGATCATATGGTCGTCGGCGGTGAGATCGGTGTCGGCGAAGACGAGCGACGCAGTCCTGCGGACGACGCGCGGTCGGGCGATGAGGAAGTCGCCCACACGCAACGGCATCACGAAGCTCATATTGAGTTGCACCGTCGACATGTTCTCGGTCAACGTCGTCTCCAGCGCGAGACTCCCGAGTGCCCGATCGGCGAATGCGACGATAAGCCCACCCTGTACGACGCCCCGCAAATTGCGATGCTTCGTTTGACAGACAAGGCCGAATTCCCTAGTACCGCAATTGACTCTCGTGTGCATAGGGCCTATTAGACCGATGAATCCGTCGTCGACGAGTTCTTCCCATGGCGTTTCCATGTCTCTCCGTGCTGTTGGGGAGGGTGCGCGACGCACATCAGCCAGTGAAAGCGCGAGTTGCTCTCACTGGCTGATGTTGCGCGCTCGTGAGTGTGAGCGCTAATTGGCGGCCGCAAGTGCCTTCGCGGGGATCACCGAATCGCGAATTTCCCACAGGACCGGCTTGATGCATCGGAAGAACTGCGCCGGATCCTCACTCATCGGGAAGTGGCCCAGTCCCGGCATCGGAAATATCTTTGCGCCGTCGATCTGGTCGGCGAGTGCTTGGCCTTCCTCCGGCGTGGTCGCAAAGTCGTACTCGCCGTTGAGAACGTAAACAGCCGTCTTCGAGGTGTCGATCTCCTTTGCGGTGTCCCGCAGATCGTGCTCGACGCTGTAGTAATGCAGGTCGCCCTTGAACACGGGCGGCGAGCCCTGGCTGTACACCCACGTCGTTTCGCGGCGGCCGACCTCGGGAGCGGTGGGGGATGTCAGCGAGTACATAGCTGCAGGCTTGGCGTCATTGCTGATCTCCGGGTGGAACCAGTAGTCGAGGTAGTAGCCCGGTGAATGCAGCGCCGCTTCGAGACCGACGACAGCGCGGAACTTGCCTGGGTAGTGCAGTGCCAGGTCGGGTGCGAGGTTGCCCCCCATGGAACTTCCCATGTAGACCGCATCTTCACAACCGAGCGCGTCGGCGAGTCCGACAACGAACTTCATGAAGAAGCCCTGGGTCAGGTTGTAATCCTGCTCCCACCATTTCACCGAGAGCGGAGGTAGCGATCGTCCGTGATACGGGAGATCCCAGGCGATTACGCGGAAGTTCGACGTGATCTCCTCATCTTCGAGCAAATGACGGTACTGCCGGCCGTCGCATCCCGCGGTGTGCTGTACCAGCAGGGGGATGCCTTGGCCGCTCTCTTCGTAGTAGACCCGGTACTCGATGTCGTCGATTGTCAGATAGAGATACCGGCCGATTGCCTTGTCGTGCTTCACGGTGGTGGTCATTTCGCCTCCTCGACGACTTTCGTGTAGGAGCTCATGAGCTTGAACAGCCTTCGCAGCGCAGCGTAGTAGGCGAAGAACATCTTCATATCCCCGCCAAACCTGAAGTCGTGCTTGGTGACTGCCGCGAACAAGTCCTGGTAGAACGGTCGTGGAACGTCCACGAACAACTGCGCCCATTCGTGCTCGGGTGCATAGATTTCGATGTCGTAGTTGCGGGACAACGTCATGAAGTTGTCGCCCGCGGGCGGCGCCATCGACTCTAGACGGCCGTCGCGGAACTTGAGGATGTACGTCTCCACGCCCAGTCCGACGCGGACGATCGCGTTCCAGTAGCGCGCCGCGATAATGAATTCGGGGTCTCTGTTCAGAGCCTCTGTGAATTCCTCTGTTGCCACATGCGGCATGGCATTCCCTCCTAAGGAAGCTGACTGTGTGCCCAAACGCGCGGTCCGAGAGACGTTCCGCGCTACTCGACTACCTCTGAACTGTGCCGCTCATCGGTACGCCGTGCCCATTTAGTATGTGCACAGGGTCACATAATGTCAACGCTTCGCGATCAAAGTGTTGAAAAACGGCACGGCATACCGACTAGCAGCACGCTGCGAGCCGACGGCTGGCTCTGCAGCACACAGTGGAGACCGTCACGGCGTGTCAGTGGAGTGGACTTCTTCCGGCGGCTGCCCGAGGCCAGGGTCGAGTCTCGGATCGGGACAACGCTGACACCCAATGTCCTTTACTGCATCTCGACTGCCCGGCTTGCGATGGGCCGTTCACGCGCTACGCACACCAGGATCGACGGTGCCTGGTATTCGACGACGAGTCAGACCAACGTGCTTGCAGCCGACACGGCGCGGCTTCCTCGCAACCTCGATCTGCGGCTTGGGCAGGGGCGCCTCTCCGATGATCTGCGCTCACTCGCGCCGATCAAGACTATTCAGCTCGACGTGTCTACCGACGCCCAACTAGCCCTACACATGTTGGTGCTCAGGGCGACCGGGTGGGCTTGCGACAACTGCGCCGTAGCTGAGTGGAACAGCGGAAGTTCGCCTACAGCGATCGCTGCGGTCCGACACCCTCCGCGATTTCGCTCGTGTACCGCTCGTGCGCCCGTCGTGCGGCGAACCTGCAGACCTGCGTGCGAATATGGGGGAGTTCAAATCCGACGCCGATGACGCTGACGGGAGGCCGTAGCGATGAACGGCCCGGTGGACTCTGGAGATTCGCGGGTGGTCGTCGAGACCGACCACGCCCGCACAAGCTACGGTCCTGGTAGGAACGTTCGAATAGGCCGCGATCCACAGCTCGAGATCACGATCGTCGATCCGCTGGTGTCGCGTGAACACGCCCGGCTGACGTGGGATGACGGCTGGGAGCTGGTCGACTCCGGCAGCAAGAACGGGATCTTCGTCGGCGGTGAGCGCCGTGAGCGGGTGCCCATCACGGATTCGGTGCAAGTCCGATTGGGCAACGCCACCAAAGGGCCCGTTGTGCGGATCTCGATCGAGGATCCGGATGCGACGCGACAGGACGTGGGCGGCCGATGGGATGAGTCGACGATCGGGTCGGGAACCTCGGCTGCTGCGGTCCCGGGCCGCATGCCGGACCATCCGATTCCCGCAGATTCGCTCACGGTGGGGCGGTCGCCGGACAACGACATCGTCGTTCGGGACGTCCTCGTCTCACGCCGGCACGCCGTCGTCCACGGCGGGCCGTCCGGACTCGAGATCGATGACCTCGGGAGCGTCAACGGGACATTCGTCGGCGGGGCGCGGGTCTCCCGCGCGCCATTGTCCGACGGTGACGTCGTCACGATCGGCAACACGGATCTCAGCGTGCAGGATGGTCGACTTGTCCCGCGGCAGGCGGTAACTCCGACCGGAGGCCTGCGTGTGGAAGGGGTCGGACTCACTATCGAAGGCGGCCGGCGCTTGCTCGAGGACATCAGTTTCACCGCGCCGCCGAAGAGCCTCACAGCGGTGATCGGCCCGTCCGGCGCAGGTAAGACCACCGTTGCTGGAGTCATCTCCGGTTCCCAACGACCCACTGAGGGCGTGGTCGAATTCGACGGCCGCAGTGTGCATGCCGAGTACCAGGCACTGCGCTCCCGCATCGGGTTGGTTCCCCAGGACGATGTTGTGCACCGGCAGTTGACCATCAGGCAGGCGCTCGGTTACGCCGCCGAGTTGAGGCTGCCTCCGGACACCAATCGGGTCGACCGCGAAGAGGTGGTCGCAACGGTGCTCGGCGAGTTGCAACTCACCGAGCACGCCGATACCCGGATCGATCGTTTGTCCGGAGGGCAGCGCAAGCGCGCGTCGGTCGCGCTGGAGTTGCTGACCGGACCGTCCCTGCTGATCCTCGACGAACCGACCTCGGGCCTGGACCCCGCGCTCGACCGCCAGATCATGGCGACGCTGCGCCGCCTCGCCGACTCGGGGCGCGTCATCGTCATCGTCACACATTCGCTCTCGTACCTCGAGATGTGCGATCAGGTATTGCTCCTCGCGCCCGGTGGCAAGACTGCCTACGTGGGTCCACCGGACCAGGTCGGGGCAGTGCTGGGCAGCACAGACTGGGCGGACATCTTCGCTCGCGTGGCGTCCGATCCCGACGGCGTTTTCGCCGAGTATCGCGCTGGTCGCGTATCGGGCGAACGGCCGCCGCCGAGCCCGCCGGGGGAACTTGGCCGTCCTGCGCACACGTCGACGCGGAAGCAGTTGAGCACCGTTGCGCGGCGCCAGGTTCGGCTGATTCGGGCGGACCGCGGCTATCTGATGTTTCTGTCGCTTCTGCCCTTCGTGCTCGGTGGGCTTTCCGTGCTCGTTCCCGGCGACACCGGCTTCGGGCCGTCGGGCCTCGACGACTCCGGCGAACTCACGCAGATTCTGGTCGTGCTGATCCTCGGTGCAGCCTTCATGGGCTGTTCGCTGACAATCCGCGACCTCGTCGGCGAACGCACGATCTTCCAGCGGGAACGCGCCGCGGGCCTGCTGCCCTCTGCATACCTGGCGGCGAAGATCATCGTGTTCTGCGCCGCCGCGATCGTTCAGTCGATTGTCATGGTCTCGATCGTCTTTGTGGGAAAGGGACTTCCGAGTCGGGGCAGCTTGCTCCCCTCCGGTCCCGTCGAACTGATCCTCGATATCGCCGTGATGACGTGCACCTGCGTACTGGTCGGGTTGGCCTTGTCGTCCGTCGCCCGCTCGAACGAGCAGGTGATGCCGATGCTGGTGGTCACGATCATGGTGCAGTTGGTGATGTGCGGAGGACTGATCACGATCACCGGACGCGCAGTGCTCGAACAGCTCTCGTGGCTTTTCCCATCGCGCTGGGGTTTCGCCGCTGCCGCATCGACGGTGGACCTGCGCACCAACGCGACGGGTACGGAGCCGGACACACTCTGGCAGCACAGTGCATCGTGGTGGCTACTCAGCGTCGGTGTGTTGGCGCTCATCAGCGGCGTGCTTGCCGTCTTCACCTACAGCCGACTTCGGCTGCGCCGCAACAAACAAAGTCAGGCCCGGTAGGGAGACCGACCCGGGAAGTCCAGCTCAAAAAATCGCCATCGGATTGACAGGCGAGCTTGTGGCACCCTTGAACCGCCACGGACTGACGCTGACGAAGAACGTCCAACGCTGCTCTGCGGCACAGGCTTCGGCGAGGGCATCGAGGTCTGTGTTGTCGAGTATCGGCATGCCGAAATAGGGGATGAGGACCATATGCATCGGTTCGGTCCAGCGTTCGAATCCAGCTAGCGGCGGGTGCACGTCGCTGTCGGAATCGCTGCTGAGGACTGATACGCGCCGCTCGCGCAACCATGGCAGGCACGAGGCGTGTAGCCCGGTCCCGCGCTGATAGGTGTTGTCGACGCCACCGCCGTTGCGTACGAACACGATGTCGGCTTCTCCGACTTGGACCTGGTGCAAACGTTCGGCGGATTCGAGGTCCTCCGGTCGTATTACCGAGCCGACCTGGAGCGGACCGCCACGCGCCTCGGCGACGTCGAGCAGCACACCACGGCCGACGATGCCGACCTCGCCGATCCGTTCGATGCCGAGGCGCTGGGCTCCGCTCGGAGTGACCTCGTCGACAGAAAAGCCGTTGTACATGCCCTGTTTGCCCTCGGGCGTGAAGATGTGGCACAGGGCGTCCACGTGCGTGACTGCGAAGCCGTGATAGGTCATGCCAATTTCGTCGATACAGCCTGATTCTTCGGGCAACGGATCGTCGTAGCGCTTGATCTTGTAGGTAAGGTCGCGGAGATTGGGTGTCGTCGAACTGATCTCGCGTGCGAAAGGCACTACTCGTCCGGTGCGAATCAACGCCGTCGCCGCGAGCCTTGTCTGTGGCGTCATGTAGTTCAACGTCCCGAGTTCGTCGTCCTGGCCCCACCTTCCCCAATTCGACAACGACGGCAGTGCGCGCTCGAGGTCGGTATCGTTTTCGATTTCGATAGTGGGGGAGGTCGGCGTCGAGGGCGAAGCCACGGCGGGTTCTGTTGTGTCACTGACACATCCAGTCATTGCCAGTGCTGCTGCGCCTGCGAAAAGACTGCGTCTGGACAGCCGGAATGCGACGTCCGTTGGCTCGTTCATCGCTAGATCGTCCCGCTTTCGAATTGCGGCGTCTACCCGGTTCGTCAGGGCAGTCGGTCGCGCCGGCGGGTCAAGGCGGCGGTCTCGGCGGTGTTGCCCGCCAGGTCGATGGCGCGGTCGTACGCGGCGCGCGCCTGCTGACTGCGGCCAAGCCGGCGCAGGAGGTCGGCACGGGTGGCGTGGTAGGCGTGATAGCCGGCCAGATTGTCGGCGAGCCGGTCGACGGCGGCCAGTGCCACCTCAGGGCCGTCGAGCTCAGCGGCTGCTACCGCTCGGTTCAGGGCGACGATAGGCGAGGAGTCGACGCGGACAAGCTGGTCGTAGAGGGCAAGGACCTGCGACCAGTCGGTGTCGCGCACGTCGCGGGCAGATGTATGCACGGCATTGATCGCGGCGAGGATCTGATAGCGGCCGGGCGCCTCCCCGGCGGCGGCAGCGGCGAGGCGCTCGCGTACGAGCTGGTGACCTTCGGCGATCAGCGCGCGGTCCCAAGCGGCACGGTCCTGCTCGTCGAGGCCGACCAGTTCGCCGTCGGCCGACAGCCGGACCGAACGGCGCGCCTCGATGAGCAGCATCAGCGCCAGCAGCCCGGCCACCTCACCGTTGTCCGGCAACAGAACTCGGATCAGGCGGGTGAGGCGGATCGCCTCGGCGGTCAGGTCCTGACGAAGCGGGTCGGTGTTGGGGCCGGTCGCCAGGTAACCCTCGTTGAAAACGAGGAAGAGGACGGCGAGTACGCCGGATACGCGTGCTGGGAGGTCCTCGGCGGCGGGCATCCGATAAGGGATGTGTGCCGCCTTGATCTTGGCCTTCGCGCGGGTGATCCGCTGCTCCAAGGTGCTTTCCTGCACGAGGAAGGCACGGGCGATTTCCGGCACGGTCAACCCGCCGAGCATGCGCAGGGTCAGCGCAACGCGCGCTTGCATCGCGAGCGCTGGGTGACAGCAGGTGAAGATCAACCTGAGCCGGTCGTCGTCGATAGCCCCGAGAGGCTCGTGCGGGTCGTCGTACACGAGCAGAGCCTCCCTGTGTTTGTCGTCGCGCTTGTTCTCGCGCCGGATCCGGTCGATGGCTTTGCGATTGGCGGTTGTGGTCAACCAGGCGCCGGGGTTGGGAGGTACGCCATCGGTCGGCCACCGCTCGACTGCAGTCGCGAAGGCTTCGGCAGTCGCCTCTTCGGCTCTGTCGAGGTCGCCAAATCGCCTGGTCAGAGCAGCGACCACCCGTGCCCACTCCTCATGGTGAGCTTGGGTGACCACCTCTCGGACGTCGACGTCGTTCACCCGAACGGCCGCACTTCGACTCTGCGGTTGCAGCTCTTCGACCCATCGGCGGCGAGCTCCAGCGCCACGTCGAGGTCGGGGGCCTCGATGACCCAGAAGCCGGCGAGGTACTCCTTGGACTCCAGGAACGGCCCGTCGGTGAACAGCGCGTCGCCGCCCCGGCTGTCGACGACGGTGGCGGCCGCCGGTGCGGCGAGGCCACCGGCAAAGACCCAGTATTCCTCGGTCCGGAGCCGGTCGTTGAACGCGTCGATCGCCGCGTGGCGGGCCTGTTCCTCTGTGGCGTCCGGGATGACCGAGTTGGTCTCGTCGTCGATCACGGAAAGCAAGTACTGCATCTGACGATCATCTCCTCTGTGTACGTCAGACGGTTGCATACAGTGGGCGCCCGGCCGGCCGGAGGACCTGAATCGTCACACCCTTCGAGTCGACTCGTGACTCGACCAGGTCGAGTCGAATGTCCGGTCCGTTCTGCGGGAAAAGTCGCGCGCCCTGGCCGAGAATCACAGGAACCACGATCAGTGTCATCTCGTCGACAAGGCCGTTCTCCAGCAGCCACGGAATCAAAGTGCCGCTCCCGTGCACCTGTAGCTCGCCTCCCGGCTGCGCCTTGAGCTCGGTGAGTGCGGTCGCGAGGTCGTCGGTGGGCAGAACTGTTGTGCCCGACCATTCTGGATCGGTGAGCGTGGTCGACGCAACGTACTTCGGCGACCTGTTCAGTGCGACGCCGACGGGGTGGTTGCGCATTTCTTCGACGGCTCCCCAGCCACCGGCGAAGAGCTCGTATGTCCGCCGGCCGAACAGGAACGCGTCGGCGCGCTGGTAGGTCTCGGCAATCAGCGTCCGAGTGTCGTCGTCGCCAGCCCCCTTAGCCCAACCGCCGCGCTCGAATCCGTTCCGGCGGTCCTCTTCCGATGCGCCGCCGTTTCCCTGCACGACTCCGTCGAGGGTTATCTGGGTCATGGTCGTCAGTTTCACTTGGGGTTCCTTACCTCGGCGCTGCCCCTCGTGGGCTGCTTCACCCCTTCTACGAACGCCACCGGCCCGAGCCGACATCGCCGCCTATATTTCTTTGAGAGTTTTTTCCGGCACGACATCGCGCGGACCTTGGGGCCGGAGCCGATCCAGTTCGATGCTCCTCGCCTTGGGTTAGGACGACACCGGTTCCCGCGGAGAAATCTCGATGGCGATCGACGCTTCCTTGCGTCGCGCAACTCGTGCGGCAAGTTCGCCCAATCGCCCCATCAGCCAGTACTTGCGGTTGACGATCTTCCGAACTCTTGGGCTGTCGTCGAACTCGAGGATTCGCGCCGTGCCCTCGACGATCGGCGACCCGGGCGTGATCGTCCCGCGGATACTGCAGGGCTGCAGTGTGACCTCGGGATTTCGGCGGACACGCTTTACCTTGTACGCGTCGGTGTCGGAGAAGAAATAGAGCTTGTCATCGGACGGCGCGATCCAGATCGGAGTCGCGACCGGGCTCCCGTCCTTGCGATAGCTGGTGAACGACACATAGTCTGCCCGGCCGACCTTTTTCCATGCTTCGGAACTCGTCATGGCGCCATTATGGGTCGGCGAGCGCGACGACTGGTGGCAGACCTGCTCACCCTCGGGCAAAATGCACTGTATGTCCGATTGGAAGTATCTGGACGTGATCGTCCCGGTAGACCTGAGCGCGGACGATCAGCAGGCGTGGATCCGCACGAAGGTGGTGCAGCACTGCGTCGAAAACGGGGAGTGGCCGGTGCGCATAGTCGCGAAGTCGAGTGTTTCGATTCCAGACTCGCCCGATCATCAAGAATGGCGGGCGGCCTACCAAACCGGGGAACGGGGTCACGGCATCCTGTAGGACCAGCGGCGAATTCGCCGCCGGCGACTGCGTAGTCAGGGTTTGCGCAGCAGTGTCTCCAACGTCGCTCGAGCGCCGCTGCGGTGCAGGGAGTCGAGCGCCCAGAGATACGCCTCGACGAAACGGGGTTCGGACGCGAGATTGCCGAATACGGCGGTGTTCTCGATGAACGCTGTCGGATTTTCCCGCTGGGACTCAGCGATCGGAATCAGCGATTCGGCGAGCTGATCAACGACCTTGATCGGCTCGCCCTGCTCGTCGACCCCCTCGGTGTAGCGCGCCCAGCTTGCGACCGTTGCCGCGGCCAGGCGGACGGGCTCACCGGAGTCGAGGTTGGCGCGGACCACCGGAAGCAGCCATTTCGGAATTCGGTCCGACGAGTCGGCGCACAATCGCGCGATCGTGTCCCGTACGCCGGGATTGGCGAAGCGCTCTATCAGCGTCTGCTTGTACTCCGGTAGCGAGATGCCGGGCACCGGCTTCAGGGTCGGTGTCGCCTCGGAATCCATATATGCGAGAAGGAATTCGGCGAACAGCGGGTCGTGGGCAGCGTCGTGAACAAGTCGGTACCCGGCGAGGTAGGCGAAGTAGCAGAGACTCTGATGACTGGCGTTGAGCAGTCGCAGCTTCATCAACTCGTACGGCGTCACGTCGTCGACCAACAGCACGCCGCTCTCCTCGAAAGGCGGTCGGCCATCGGAGAAGTCGTCCTCCAGAACCCATGAGGTGAACGGCTCCGCAACCACGGGCCACTGGTCCTCGACGCCGAATTCCTTCCCGAGGTCCGCGATGACTTCTGGCGTCGTCACCGGAGTGATCCTGTCCACCATCGAGTTGGGGAACTTCGTATGGTTTCCGATCCACTCGGCGAGATCGGAATCGATCCGCTCGGCATAGGCGATGAAGGCCTCCCGCGCGACGTGACCGTTTCCTTCGATGTTGTCGCAGGACACTATGGTCGGCGAGGCGACACCGCGGTCGCGACGCCGCGCAAGGGCTTCCACGACCAATTGGAAGACGTTTTCCCGGTCTTCGGCTGCGGGCACGTCGATGTTGTAGCCGCCCTCGGTGATGGTCAGGGAGATGATGCGGGTGGTCGGCGCCGCCAGCAGTTCGATGACGGCTTCCGCGTCGTCGGGTGCGTAGCGGTAGTCGACTATCGAGCCGATCACCCTGGCGTCTCGACTACCGTCCGGGTTCTGCAAGATCAGGGTATAGAGCCCGTCCTGACTCTCCATGACCTCCTTCATCTTTCGGTCGGCAGGCATCACACCGACGCCGCAGATGCCCCAGTCCCGTGCGAGCCCCTTTTCGAGCAGACGGTCGACGTACATCGCTTGATGGGCTCGGTGAAATCCGCCGACTCCGAAGTGGACTATGCCGACCTCGACCTTGTCGCGGTCGTAGGTCGGGCCGGCGATCGGGAGTTGTCCCAGTGTGGACTTGTCGAGTTTCATGAGACTTGCACCACCGCTTTCACGCTTCCTGCCGTCTGATCGGAGTCGAGGGCTTCGGCTGCCTTCTCCAGGGGGAACCGTGCAGTGACCATAGCGTCGAGATCCACACGCCCGCTTCGGATCAGGGCAATCGCGGTCGGCCAGGTGTTGGCATAGCGGAACACCCCGGTGAGTACGAGTTCACGGTTCTGGATGAGTTGGGTTGGCAGCGACATGGTTTCGGCGCCGGACCCGACCAGGACGACTGTGCCGGCGGGACGGACTGCCTGCATGCCGCCCGCAACGGCGGCCGGAGCACCGGAGGCGTCGATGAACGCGTCCACCCGCAGGCCGGACACGTCCTGGGCCATGGGGTCGACGACCGAGGTAGCACCGAATGCTGCCGCTCGTTCTCGGCGTGCCTCGTCGAGGTCGGTGACGACGATTTCGGTTGCGCCGTATGCGCGTGCGACCTGAGCGACCATGATGCCGATCGGGCCGGCACCCGCGATGAGTACGCGCGAACCGCCCGCAACGTCCGCCTTGCGGACAGCGGCGATACCGACCGACAGTGGCTCACACAACGCGGCTGCCTCGTCGGAAACCGTGTCTGGAACCGGGTGGGCGAAGGCCGCACCGATTGTCACGTAGTCGCAGAGTGCGCCGTCGATCGGAGGTGTCGCGTAGAACTGCATCTGCGGGCACAGGTTGTAGTGGCCGCTGCGGCTTTCGGCGCTCTCGGGATTTGGGCGCTGCGGTTCGATCGAGACCCGCTGTCCGACACGCGAGGTCGATACACCGTCGCCAACGGCAACGATGGTTCCGGCAGCTTCGTGACCGAGCACAAGAGGTGCCTTCACGACGAAGCTGCCCACGCGACCGTGGCGGAAATAGTGGGTATCCGATCCACAAACTCCCACGGAGGACACGCGAACCAGTACGTCGCCGGGTGCGGGACTGGGTACAGGACGGTCCTCGATATCGATTTGCCCCGTGTGGGTTAGCACGGCGGCCCGCATTCGAGTCGACGGAGAAAGTGTTGAGTGCGTCACATTTGCCATGCTAACGTACTGAGCATAACAACGCACCCCTGAGCATTTGCTCAGGCTCGGACAGGTTGGAAGGCGACTCCGATGCCCAGATCGATGGCGGACGGCAAGATTGCCGGGTCGATCGCGAACTCCGAGGCCCCGGCGCTCCGGCGGACAGCGGAAGACCTACGGCTGGCGTTGCGTGCGGCGGTCCTCTACTACGTCGACGGACTGACGCAGGCCGAAGTTGCTGTCCGACTCGGTGTCTCGCGGCCGACTGCCGGCAGGCTCGTAGCGCGGGCGAAGTCGAACGGATTGGTCCGTATCGAAGTTGTTGTGCCGCCCGAGCTTCGAGATGATCTGCACGCGGAGGAAGAGCACGAGCTGGAAAAGCGCTTCGGGCTCACCGAGGTGGTGATTGCCGGCCGCGGTATCGACGTCGGGGCATCCTCTGGCCCAACGGCATTCGCCAGCGTCGGCCGTGCGGCTGCCGCTTTGCTCATGCGGCGGTTGGGTCCTGCGGATGTTATGGGCTTCACCTGGGGTCCTGAGCAAGAAGCGGTCGCCCGTGCGGTAGTTCCGGGCGTTGCGGATTGTCGCGCAGTGGTTCAGCTCGACGGTGCCATGTCGGCCGTGCTCTACCAGACGGGCGCGGATTACATCCTGCGCCGATGCGCCGACGCACTTCGAGCCGAGGCGATCCGACTGCCTGCGCCCCTGTATGCGGACCCCTCGACGGTGGCGTCGATGCGCCAGGACTCGGTGATGTCCCGAACGCTCGACACCGGGCGTACCGCCGATCTGATGCTTTTCGGCGTCGGTGCCGTTTCGACCTCGACGACGCTGTTCGAGGGCAGCTTTCTCGACACCCGGATGCTGGACGAGCTGGGAGCCCTGGGCGCGGTGGGGGAGATCGGCGGCCGATTCTTCGACGCCGACGGCATTCCCGTCGAAACCGAGCTGCAACACCGAGTCATCTCGGTTCCGCTCGAGGACGTCCGCGCCTGCGCGAAAACGATTCTGATTTCCAGTGGTTCTGCCAAGCATCAAGCGACGCTGGCTGCCCTGAAGGGCAAGCTTGCCAGGCTTCTGGTGTGTGACATCGATTGTGCCCGTTGGCTACTCAGCCAATAACAAGTGAGGTGAAGGTGTGAAGAGAACACGAAAAGCACTCCCGAGGCTGGCCGCATGCGCGGTGGCCTCAACTCTGGTGCTGACCGGTTGCGCCGGCGCCGGGTCGCTCGGTTCGTCCGGCGACACCATCACCATCGCGATGGTGTCGAACAGCCAGATGACCGACGCCCGCGAGCTGGCCAGCCAGTTCGAGGAGGAAAACCCCGGCATCGAATTGAAGTTCGTCACGCTCTCCGAGAACCAGGCGCGCGCCAAGATCACGGCATCCACCGCGATGGGCGGTGGGGAGTTCGACGTGGTGATGATCAGCAACTACGAGACGCCGCAATGGGCCGAGAACGGTTGGCTGGTCAATCTGACGCCGTATGCACAGGCAACCCCCGGTTATGACGAGAACGACTTCATCGGATCGCTGCGGGAGTCGTTGTCCTACGAGGACAACATGTACGCCGTTCCGTTCTACGGCGAGTCGTCGTTCCTGATGTACCGCAAGGACCTGTTCGAACAGGCGGGAATCACGTTGTCGCCGAAGCCGACTTGGCAAGAGGTCGCCGACGCGGCAAGGCGCCTCGACAGCCCCGATATGGCCGGCATCTGCTTGCGCGGCAAGCCGGGCTGGGGTGAAGTGCTCGCACCACTGGACACCGTGATCAACACCTTCGGCGGCCGCTGGTTCGACGAAGACTGGAACGCGCAGCTCACGAGCCCCGAAACCGTTGCGGCAGTGAAGTTCTATGTCGACCTGGTCCGCGAAGTCGGTGAACCCGGTCCTGCGACAAGCGGATTCAGCGAGTGCGCAACGCAACTTTCGCAGGGGCGGGTCGCGATGTGGTACGACGCGACGTCAGCGGTGTCGGTACTCGAAGATCCCGCGTCGAGCGCGGTCGTCGGGAAGATCGGCTATGCGCCGGCGCCGATCGTCGAAAAGGACAACGCCGGCTGGCTCTACACCTGGGCGCTGGGCATCCCTGAAAGTAGCGACAAGCCGGATGCGGCATGGAAATTCATTTCGTGGATGACGGACAAGCAGTACATGAAGCTGGTCGGAGAAACCCTCGGCTGGGAGCGGGTTCCGCCTGGCAGTCGGCTGTCGACCTACGAGATTCCGGAGTACGCCGAAGCGGCCAAGGCGTTCGGTCCGCTGACGCTGGAGTCGATCGAAAACGCCGATCCGCTGCATCCGACGGTCGATCCGGTCCCTTACACGGGCGTGCAGTTCTTGGCGATCCCTGAATTCCAGGATCTGGGAACGCGGGTCAGCCAGCAGATCAGTGCCGCAATCGCCGGTCAGAAGTCGGTGGAGGACGCACTCGAACAGGCACAGGAATACGCCGAGGTCGTCGGCAAGACCTATCAGGAGAATTCATGACCACCATCGCTCGCGGTGCTTCGAGCACCGAGCAGGACTCCGAGCACGTCGCGCGGATCAAGAAGGCGCAAGATCCAGGCGTCTCTCGCGCCGAGGGGTGGCGCCGTCGGGGACCGCTGCTCCCGGCCCTGATCTTCATGGTCGTCGTCACGCAGATCCCATTCCTCTTTACGCTCTACTACTCGACGCTCTCCTGGAACCTCGTCCGACCGGGCTCGCGAAAGTTCATCGGGCTCCAGAACTACATCGACGTCGTCAAGGACAGCACGTTCTGGCAGATCGCTTTGAACACCGTCGTTCTCATCGTCGGTACCGTTCTGATCTCGGTGGTACTCGGGCTGTTGCTGGCGCTCTTGCTGGACCGCGCATTCCTCGGTCGTGGCCTGATCCGCACACTGCTCATCACACCGTTCCTCGTGACTCCCGTTGCGGGAGCGCTCATGTGGAAAACCGCGATGCTCGATCCTGTCTTCGGCATCGTCAACTGGGTGCTCTCACCGTTCGGTGTCGACAACGTCGACTGGGTGAGCCGATTCCCACTCTCCTCGGTGATGATCGCGCTGGTGTGGCAGTGGACCCCGTTCATGATGTTGCTCATCCTGGCCGGCCTGCAATCGATGCCACGCGACCAGCTCGAAGCCGGCCGGGTCGACGGAGCAGGATCGTTGCAACTCTTCCGTGAGCTGACACTCCCGCACCTGCGCCGATTCATCGAACTCGGCACGGTGCTCGGCGCGATCTACCTCGTCAACACATTCGACGCGATTTACATGATGACTCAGGGCGGACCCGGTACCGCGAGCGCCAACCTGCCCTTCTACATCTACCAGCGCGCGTTCCTGGGCTTCGATATCGGCCAGGCGGCGGCAATGGGCGTCATCGTCGTCATCTTCACCATGGTTATCGCCAGCTTCGCGCTGCGCTTGATCTTCAAATCGTTCACCGGCAAGGAAGAGGCCGCCTGATGAGTACTTCGACTCCTGAGACACGCACTGCCACAACGACTTCTCCCGGCGCCGGCCAGACGGTCGCGAAGCGGAAGCGCAAGCACCGCAAGTTCGATCCGTGGGGCCTTGTGGCCTGGGTCGTTGGCCTCATGTTTTTCTTCCCAGTCTTCTGGATGGTGCTGACCGCTTTCAAGCAGGAGGTCGACGCCTACACCACGACGCCGAAGTTCTTCTTCAAGCCGACGCTCGAAGGATTCAGAGCGGTGTTCGACCAGGGTGTCGGCACCGGGCTGCTGAATTCGCTCTTCGCAACGTCGGTTTCGACCATCCTGGTACTCGCGCTCGGCGTGCCGGCAGCGTTCGCGCTGTCACTACGGCCGGTCCGCAAGACACAGGATGCTCTGTTCTTCTTCATGAGCACCAAGATGCTGCCGATCGTCGCGGCGATCATCCCGCTCTACGTGATCGTCTCCAATATCGGACTGCTGGACAATATCTGGGCCTTGATCGTCCTCTACACCTCGATGAACCTGCCGATCGCGGTGTGGATGATGCGGTCCTTCTTCCTCGAAGTGCCGGGGGAGTTGCTCGAGGCCGCGAGCCTGGACGGTGCCAGCCTGTGGCGTGCGGTGCGCGAGGTCATTCTGCCGCTGGTGTCGCCGGGCATCGCGGCGACCGCGTTGATCTGCGTGATCTTCGCGTGGAACGAATTCTTCTTCGCGGTCAACCTGACCGCTGTCCAGGCACAGACCATGCCTGTGTTCCTCGTCGGGTTCATCGCCGGCGAGGGCTTGTACTGGGCCAAGCTCTGCGCGGCGGCGACGATGGCCGCGCTGCCGGTCGTGCTTGCCGGCTGGGTCGCGCAGAACAAGCTGGTTCGCGGACTGTCCTTCGGCGCCATCAAGTAAATCTTCGCCTCCCCAATCCCGAAAAGCTTTGAAAGGTAACGACAATGGCTGCAATTACGTACCGGAATGCATCGTGCATCTACGAGAGCTCCGACAAGCTCGCGGTCGATTCGCTCAATCTCGATATCAAGGACGGCGAGTTCGTCGTCCTGGTCGGTCCGTCCGGGTCCGGCAAGAGCACCGCGCTGCGAATGCTCGCAGGACTGGAGGACATCGATGAGGGCACTATCGAAATCGGTGGCAAGGACATGGTCGGCGTGCCGTCCAAGGACCGCGACATCGCGATGGTGTTTCAGAACTACGCCCTCTACCCGAACAAGACCGTCGCCGAGAACATGGGCTTCGCCCTGAAACTGCGTGGGGTTCCTGCCGATGAGCGCCGCCGGAAGGTGGAGCAGGCGGCAAAGTTGCTCGACCTGACCGAGTTCCTGGACCGCAAGCCGGCAAAGCTCTCCGGTGGTCAGCGGCAGCGAGTTGCGATGGGTCGGGCAATCGTTCGCGAACCGCAGGTGTTCTGCATGGACGAGCCGTTGAGCAACCTGGACGCGAAACTGCGGGTGCAGACGCGCACGGAAATCGCTGCCCTGCAACGTCGACTGGGCACCACCACCGTCTACGTCACCCACGACCAGGTCGAGGCAATGACGATGGGTGACCGCGTTGCTGTGCTGCGCTTCGGCAAGCTGCAGCAGTTCGCTTCGCCGTCCGATCTGTACGACCGTCCGGCGAACGCGTTCGTTGCCGGATTCATCGGGTCTCCCGCGATGAACCTGATGACCCTGCCGATCACGTCGGACGGCGTTCGGGTAGGCGAAGGCTCGACACTGGAGCTGGAACGCGATCAGTTGACTGAGCTGCACAACGCGGGCCTCAACGAGGTCACGGTCGGGATCCGGCCGGAACAGCTCGAGATCGCCGATTCCGGTGGTATCGAGGTCGTGGTCGACCTCGTCGAGGATCTGGGCAGCGAGGCCTACGTCTACACGCACGCAGGACCCGACGTGACTCTTGTTGCCCGGTCGATCCGGCGGTCACCGGCCAAGCTGGCCGAAACGGTTCGGCTGCGCAAGCAGGAGAACGGCGTTGTGCACCTGTTCCATCCGGAGACCGGTGAGCGCATCGGCAAGTGACGGCATCGGCTCGGGCTAGGTATGCGCGCTCCCGAGTTCCGCCTTCGCACACCATCGGTGGGTTTGGTCGCCTTGCCCTGGGACCGGCCGCTGTCGGAGTGGATCGTCCCTGACGTTCCACTTCGCGACATCGCGGTGGGACCCAGTCGTCACCTGGTCAAATTCGTCGAGGCCGACGACCAACTGTGGGCGGTCAAGGACATGCCTCCGCGGATCGCTGCCAAGGAATACGAAGTCCTGCGCAGGCTCGAAGAGCTGGGCCTGCCCGCAGTGCGCCCGGCGGGTCTGGTGCTGCAACCCGAGTTCGACACCGCGATTCTCGTCACGCACTATCTCGAAGGATCCTGGCAGTATCGTCGACTGTTCATGCGCCTACCACCTGATCAGCCCAAACACCGTGCGCGCCTGCTGGATTCGATGGCAGGGCTCCTCGTGGAGCTACATCGCCACGGCGTTTTCTGGGGCGACTGCTCGCTGGCAAATACGCTGTTCTCCCGCGACGGCCAGGTGTTGCAGGCGTGGCTCGTGGACGCTGAAACGAGCGAGGTGCACCCCACGCTGAGCAGGGGACAGCGGCAGTACGACCTCCAGATCATGGTGGAGAACGTCGCGATGGGGATGATCGATCTCGCTGAGCGACTCGAGCGTCCAGCGGAACTGCACGAGACGCTCATCAGGGAAGCCGAGCAGATCGAAGTGCGATACAACGCGTTGTGGGACGTGCTCCACGCGGAACCAGTCTTCGGTTACTCGGACAGGTATCGCGTCGAAGGGACAATTCGCCGCCTCAACGAACTAGGTTTTGCCGTCGACGAACTGTCGATGCAACCAGTCAGTGCCGATCCGAATCAGCTGCGGGTGCACGTCGCGGTAGGGGATCGTCGCTACCACGCGGATCACCTGGACAGGCTGACCGGTCTCGATGTGGGGGAGGGCAGGCTCGGATCTTGCTCGGCGACTTGCACACCTACCAGGCGATGGCGTGCGGTCGCGACATCGACGAGGCGACTGCTGCGCGACGGTGGCTGGCGGAAGTGCTCACACCAGGCATGGAGCAAGCGCACGCTGCGGTGCACCACACCGGTTCTCCGATTCAGGCCTACTGCGATCTGCTGGAAGTTCGGTGGTTGCTCAGCGAGAAGGCAGGACACGACGTCGGCACGAGCAAAGCCCTTGCGGCACTTGCTCGTGACGGCATACCGACCGACTCCGCGGCGAAGATGGGAGTCGCCGAGGTGCCGACCGCACCATTCTCGGTACTGTCCCTCGAAGACGACTAGTGACTACTGCTTTCAGCGTGCATTGCTGATCTGGGCGAGGAATTCGGTGTTGGTTTCGGTCTGTTTGAGGCCGGTCAGCAGCAGTTCGAGCGCTTGCTGAGTGTCGCGGCCGGAGAGGGTTTTTCGTAGCGACCGGGTGGCTGTGAGCTCATCGGGGGTGAGTAGCAGTTCCTCTTTGCGCGTGCTCGATCGGTCGATATCGATGGCCGGGAACACGCGCCGGTCGGCGACGTGCCGGTCGAGCTTCAGTTCGGCGTTACCGGTGCCCTTGTACTCCTCGAAGATGACGGTATCGGCGAGCGAACCGGTCTCGACCAGAGCCGTGGCGATGATAGTGAGCGAGCCACCGTTCTCGATGTTGCGCGCGGCACCGAGGAATTTCTTGGGTGGCGCGAGCGCCGCGGCGTCGACGCCGCCGGAGAGAACTCGACCGGACCCGGCGGCAGAAAGGTTGTAGGCGCGGGCGAGTCGCGTCAACGAGTCCAGCAGCACGACGACGTCGCGGCCCATCTCGACGAGTCGTTTTGCATGTTCGATAGCGAGTTCAGCGAGGGCGATATGTTCGCGGGCCGGCTGGTCGAAGGTAGCTGCGGCGACCTCTGCGGGCACCGCGCGGGACAAATCGGTGACTTCTTCTGGACGTTCCCCGACCAAGACCAGCATCAGCTGGCATTCGGGATGGTTCTTGGCGATGCCGTGCGCAATGGATTGCAGCACAGAGGTTTTGCCCGCCTTCGGTGGTGCGACGACAAGCGCGCGCTGGCCTTTACCGATCGGCATGATCAGGTCGGTGACGCGTGTGGTCAGCTCGTGCGGCTCGGTCTCCAGCCGTAGGCGGTCTTGCGGATAGATGGGGACCAGGTCAGCGAAGTGCGGACGCGACTTGGCATTGCCTGGAGGCAGACCGTTGACGCTGTCGATTCGGATCAGCGGTGCAAGTTTGGCGCCGTCATTTCTGAGTCCGACTGTGCCAGTGAGGGTATCGCCGCGGCGGAGTCCGTATTCGCGGATCAATCGCGGCGCCACATGAGCGTCGCGCGGTCCGGGTAGGTAGCCATCGACGTGTAGCGAGGCGTGGTTGTCGGTGATGTCGAGGATGCCGGTGACCGACATCGCTCGAATGTCTGCGTTGGCTTCGGCCTGGGTATGAATAGTGTTGTTGTGCATGGTTTCTCCTTTGGGAGGGTGGGTTTGGGTATGGCTTTTCGCCGTGCGAGCCTGCCTGTGGTGCTCGTATGGCGGGGCATCGTGAATTGGGCACCACATGTCCCGGCGGTATTCGGGGACCGAAGTGGCGAATCAGAAGTCTTGCGGGAGGGAGCTATCCACCTACATCCACAAGGCGAAGACTGCACTCAAGGTAGCTGCAGTTTGTAGAACACGCAATAGTGCAGAGTTGTTCCCGTGCTCGCGGCACGGCCCGTCGGCCCCCGCCGTCACTGCGTAAGGCTGACTACGCGGTGGAACTACCCCGCGGTCGGGGGCTGGTCGACGAGCTGGGCGAGGTAAAGCTGCTCACCCAATCTGTCGAACAGCTCGAGTTGCGTTTCGAGATAGTCGACGTGGTGCTCTTCGTCGGCGAGGATCCCCTCGAGCAACTTAGCGGAGGTGGCGTCACCCTTTGCGCGGCACATCTGAATTCCAGGACGCAGCCGCTCGACCACTTCGAGTTCGATCGAAAGATCGGACTGGAACTGCTCTTTGACGTTTTGGCCGATCCGCAAAGGAAGCAGCTTCTGGTAGTTAGGGAGCCCTTCGAGGAAGAGGATGCGATCGGTGAGTATCTCCGCGTGGGTCATCTCTTCGATCGACTCTTCGCGAGTTTTACTGGCGAGCTTGGTGAAACCCCAATTGGCCTGCATTTTTGCGTGCAGAAAGTATTGGTTGATCGCTGTGAGTTCGCTGGTCAACTGTTCGTTGAGGAGAGCGATCACTTCGTCGTCGCCGCGCATGACTAACCCCGTTCATCTCAGCTGAGAGGAACGTACCACTGACATGGCTGAGCCATACTCGATATTCTGGGATTTGATCTAGACGGTAGCGCTTCGCAGCGCCGCCCAGTCTTTCAAGATCCCGTTAATCCGATCGACGCAGGTTCCACATCCCAATCCCGCTCCACAGCGCTCGCCGATGGCATCGGGAGTCTGCGCGCCCGCAACACAATGCTCGTGCACCTCGGCTTCGGTAACCGCCTTACAGATACATACGAACACGTGAACTCCCAACTAGATTAGGTAAGGGTTACATAATCAAGCGGGCGTGCGCAAGACCGTGACGGCCAAGCGTGATAACGGATACATCGGCGACCGGCCCGAGCGCGTCGGCCACGAGGCTGTTGCTGCGCCCGCCACTCGACGGATGCTGCGCCAAACGCCTGGTCAGCAGCTCGACGTCGGCGAGGGGACCCCTCAGATCACTGGGCGGCTGCGTAATCGCTAGTGGCCGAGAATCAGCCTGCGCGCATCGTCAGCGGGCATCGCGCGGTGGAACAGCCAACCTTGGGCGTGCTCGTAGCCGAGGCTGGTGAGCGCCTCTAGTTGGGCGTCGGTTTCGACACCTTCGGCGATGACGTCGAGTCCCAGCGCCTGAGTCATACTGCGGAGCGCGTTGAGCAGCGACCGGGCGTGAACGTCGGGAAGCGGTTGCACCAACCTGCGATCGATCTTGATGCTTCGCAGTAGGCCCTTCGCGATCAATTCGCCGAGGCGTGCCAGGTTCGAGTAGCCCACGCCGAAATCGTCGATATGGAATCCGAGTCCAGCCTCGCCGATTGCTCGCAGGGTGCGATCAGTGATCGGATCGGGGGTTCGATGATCGCGGTCTCGGTGAGTTCGAAGGAGAGGAGGTCGGTCGGCAAGCCGACCTCGGAGACTGTGCGCAGGATCAGGTCCGGCAACGCCGGATTTTGCAGTTGACGTGCGGAGAGGTTGACGCTGACCCACGCAGGTCGATCTGCGCTCGCGCTGGATTGCCAGGCAAGCGCGGCAGACAGGGCTTGCTGCAGCACTGTTTCGAACAGGTCGTCGATCAGCGGGGATGTCTCGATGAGGGCGATGAACTCGCTCGGACTTACCCTGCCGAGGACTGGATCGGTCCATCTGGCGAGTGCTTCGAATCCGGCGATCGACCGGTCTTGAATTCGGACGACCGGCTGAAATTCGGTGGTGATGCCGCCCGCGGCGATCGCGCGTCGGATGCGAGTCGAGACGCTGAGGCGCCGCGCGGAACGGTCGTGATCGGCACTGTAGAACTTGTACGTCCCGCCGCCGGACCCCTTCGCTACATGCGCCGCGCCGTCGGCGTGCGCGAGCAGTGACGACGTCGTCGGAGTGCTGCAGGTGGCCGCGCCGGCAATTCCGATGCTTGCGCTCAACCACACCTCCGCCTGTTCGGGCCCGCCGTCGACCGCGAGGCTTAACTGCAGCGGTCGGGCGAACTGGGTCAGGAGGTCTTCCGCGTAGCCGATGAGCCGGTTCGTGTCTGTCTCTTGAACGACGATGGCGAACTGATCGCCGCCGAATCGTCCGATGATCGAGTCGGCCGGTAGGACGTCGGATACTCGAACGCCCAGCTGCCGCAGCACTTCGTCGCCGGCAGCGTGGCCATGGGTGTCGTTGACGTCGCGGAATCCGTCGATATCGACGACCAGCACAGTCGCGATGCCTGTTGCTGTCAGGATCGTGTCGAGCAGTGTTTCGACATGGGTGCGGCTGGCCAATCCGGTCACGCTGTCGGTCAGCGAAAGACGTCGCTGCGATCGTTGGGCCTGAACGAGGTCGGTGACGTCGACGCAGATGCCGAGGCTGCCTTCGAGTGCGCCGCGCTCGTCGAACAGCGGGGTGTATTGGGTGTCGAAGATTCGGCCGTTCAGTCTCGTCTGCAGTCGGAATTCTTCGCCCATCGTCGCGCGGGCGAACTCGTCACGGAAGTCGGGCCGATCGGGGTAGATGTCGAAAATACTGCGTCCGACGAGTTGGTCCGGTTCGAACCCGAGCGGCCGAAGTCCAGCCCCACTGGAGAAAGTGATCATGGCGTCGAGATCGACTGCGAAGACAATCGCCGGAACCGCCCGGAGGAATTCCGCGACTCGAATCGGGCTGACCGCGAGGCTGCCGGGTGTGAATTTCGGCGACCAGCTATCGAGCTGGGCAAGCGTGGAAGCCGAGACCACGGTGGTCCTCCCAACATTCGACGAGCTTATGGACATCAGTCCCGACACCTGATATTCCAACTATTAGTCGGTTTATCATGACTTCGCCGTACCAAGAGTACTCAGGAACCCTGAGTATTGTCGAGCGAGAGCAGGATTTGCATGGATTTGAGCGGATATTCCCTCGGTACGCTCGTCTCCATCCTCGAACGCACGCTCCAGGACCACATTCACGAGGGTCTACGTGCCGCCGGGTGCGGCGACATCACCCGCAGTCAAGGCATCGTCATGCATATGCTCGATCGCGAGGGGACTCGGATAACCGCAATCGCTACTCGTGCGCGGATCAGCGTCCAGTCGGTGTCGGAATTGGTCAACGCGCTGGAAAAGCAGGGCTATCTCGAACGCCGCCCCGATCCGGCTGACGGGCGGGCGAAACTCGTCATGCTCACCGCGAAGGGTGAACTCGCGGTCGTCGGCGCGACCGGCGGTTTCGACAAGCTCGGGAACACCTGGGGCCGCACGCTCGGCCCCGAACGGACCGACGAGTTCAAGCGGTCGCTGGTCGACCTCGCCCTCGCAACCGGAATGGAGCACATCCGCTGAATCAGGGCTGCCCGTCTCTGTTGCTGCAACTGAAGGCTCGGACCGTTCGGCGCGCGGTCTCGGAGATGAACTCACGGTCAACCTCGTCCGTCGTGAACAAGGTGCGGAAGTAGATCGGGCTGGCCGCCATCTCGAGCAGGGAGCGGGGATCGGTGTCGGGCGAGATTTCGCCACGGTCGCTGGCTCTTTCGACGAGAGCGCCGCTCCGACGAAAGCGGTCCTGCCAGAAACCGGCCTGAGTCAGCCGGATGTCCGCACCGTCGTCGGCGCCGGACAGTGTGCCGTAGAGGATGGCCCGCACGGCCCGATTGGTGAGAACGGCGGCGATATCGCTGAGCAATTGCTCTAGATCGCCCTGCAGCGAGCCTGTGTCAGGAGTGGCGACGTTGATTTGTGTGAAGCTGGCAAGGAGGTCGGCGACCAGGTTCGCCTTGGTCGGCCAGCGTCGATACACGGTCGTCTTGTTCACTTGTGCGCGCTTGGCCACGTCCGAGAGTTGCAGACGCTCATAGCCGATCTCCTCCAGAAGCTCGAGGGTCGCAGCATGCGCAGCGGCGACTACGCGCGCGGAACGCCCTCCCGGTCGCGGGCGTAGCGAAGCGGTGGCGTCGGTCACCGATCCAGTTTGGCAGCAAACCTTGACGGGGTGGGGCGCAACAGCATATAAAAGCAACTGTAGATGCTTTTATGTCAGTCTTTCGAGGTTAGGCCGCCGGAACGCCACCCTCACCTGTGAGAGCAATCCAGCGAACGGAAGAGACTCATGTCGAACAGCAAATTGACTATCCGTGCGGTGATCGATGGTTCTCCCGTCTCCCGTGACGAAGTGCTTGCCTGGGAGGCCGCCCGAATCCCGAAGGCTGCCCGCAAGATTGGTCTGCCGGTCCCCGCAGGCGACGTTGCCAGGCAGAAGGTTGCGTTCGCCGACAGCAAGGTCGCACTGGACCCACACGAGATACGCCGCCGTCTTGCTCGTGACATCCGCTTCGCCGATGTGACCGCCAGGGCGACGACGAGGCTGTCGTTCGGCCGCCGCTCTACCAGCGTGTGCGAGCTGCACGTGACTCGGGGAACCGCCAACGAGTTCGTCGACTGGTTCACCGATGTCGGCCGAGATGACTACGTGCGCAGCATGATTGCCGCACACCCCGATCATTTCCTCATCGACACTGCGACTGACGGACGACAGGAGGTCATCGAGACCACTGGCGGTAGCCCGCTTGCGACGCGGTTCTTCGTCGACTACGAGGACACGTCGCCTCTCGTCACGCCTCGGGACCCGGCGTTCGCTATCGAGGCGGCAGGGGTTGCCCGTACCGAGGGCGGGCTGGCCATCGGAGGCGTTCGGCACGAGTTCTGCGACGAGGCCAGCGGCTTCCGTGCTCGTCTGTGCGTGGAGTTCCCAGCCCTCACGGCGCCACACATGATCGCGCAGCATCGGTGGCATCTGGCGTGCGAATTCAGCAACTGGATCGAGGCCGCATTCAGTAAGTGGTGACTGTGCTTTGCTACCAACCTATTTCGGTAGCAACACTTCGCCTTCGAGGCCGTCGGGGTCGCGGAAGAACAGACTCAGTGCGGAGCCGAAGTCGTTAACGTTGCCGTCGCTCGCGCCGTGCTCGACCAGTCGTTGCCGAATCTTGTCGAAGCTCTCCGCGGAGGCGGCTTGTAGGCCGAAGTGGTCGAGGCGCCCGCGTCCCCACATAGGTGTCTGACGATCGGGCTCGGCATTGCCCTCGATCGTCACAACGTTCAGTTCGGTGTGGGGGCCGATGCGAATCATCGTCATCGTTTCTCCGGGCTGCTCGCCGTGCGGCTTCGTCGGCCCTACCTCGGCGTCGAAAACGTCGGTGTAGAAGGCGCGCAATCGATCGATGTCGTTGGATATCAAGGCAATATGGTTGATCCCGTTCAGCAACATTGCTTCACTCCTTCGGTTCCTCTTTTGCCCGATTGACCGCGATCGAAACCGTAACGCTGTCGGCAACTTTCAGGGTGCCGGCGAGCAGTGAGTAGGGTTTGATTCCGAAATCGGATTGGCGCACATCGGCCTCGCCGAACAACCGCCAGGCGCTGCCGAGATCGTCGACGCGCAAATCGATAACACGCTCTTGGGGCTTTCCGTGAATCTCGAGCAGGCCTGAGAGGCGATAGTCGCCATCGCCGACACTGTGGACCTTGCTTGCGCGGAAATGAATGTGGGGAAACCGTTTGACGTGCAGAGACTTCAGAGCGTTCGTCCGGACAATCGACCGCTCGGCACCGGATATGGGCTGCAATCCACCCTCGCCCCGCAACACCTTGAACGAGCTGACATCGACTGTGAGGTCTGCGGCGGTCGGTTCGCCGTCGACCAACGACACCGTTCCTCGCCAGGCGGTCATTGCGATGGTGAGTCGATGACCCATTCTCGCGGCCCGGCCCGCGACTCCGGTACGGAGTTGTAGTTCCCCGTCGGACTCGTCGAAATGCCACGCTGTGCGAATCATCGGTCGACAGTATCGCGCCGACGTTAACGATCACGCTGAATCCTTTCCCCGACGTGTCCGCACAGATCGGTACTTCTTCCTGAAATTCATTGATCTACAAGCGCAATCGCGACTCGTGCAGATCGACAACGGGTCGCCCGCCGCGGCAAGGCAGGGGATTGACTTCATCCAGATGCAGTACGTTCGTGCTCGTGAGTGGGCGGTGGAATTTCGCAGCGTGGCTGCATATGGAGTTTCTCCACCTCGCGGGTCCTCTGTGTAGTGGCTAACGGCCGATCATGCACAGAACCAGCTTCAGGCTGGGGATTCTCGCTGTCGGGCAGAACATTTGCGACCCGACGCATTCCTACTCACCGAAAGTTGAACACTTCATGACAACGACCACTACTCATTCGCCGGCCGCTACCCAGCGTTCCGATGACACCACCGATAACGGGGACGCGCACAGTCACGCGACACCGGCCACGGTGGGGGACAGACGCCCCCGAGCGGCTGAAACCGGCGATCCGCTGGTGCTTGGGTTGCCGCTGATTGCACTCGGCGCCGTTGCGCTCGGACTGCAGTTGATCGGCTATGTCGACGCCTCATCGGTAGGTTCGCCGCTCGCGATCCTCATCGCCGCAAGCGGACTCGGTCTTCTGATAGCAACGATCTGGTCTACTCGCCTCGAGTCGACTCCGGTGTCCAGTCCGTGGAGCAGTGGCAGGTCACTGCCCACAATCGTGCTCGGGGCCTTGGCAGCGTTCTTCCTGAGCTACGGCGCGCTGGTGCTCGGTCTTGTGCATTCGTGGTACGGCATCCAGCCGGCTGATATTGCGCACTCCCAAGCGCTGTTCCAAATCAGTTGGCTGGTTGCGTTCGTGATCCTCGCAGTTGCGAGCGTTCGATTGCCCGCGGCGTTCACCGTGCTTTTCGGCGCCTTCAGCGTGGTGCTGATTCTTCTACTGATCAGCACGCTCAACCCGTCAGACGCGGCTGGCAAGATCGGTGGCGTTGTTGTGCTGATCATCGCGGCGGCCGCGGCATATGTGTTTCTTGCCGTTGCGTCTGCCGCGAGCGGTGGGCGTGAGTACCCGATCGGTGCGCCTCTGCTGAAGTAGCCCGATCGCGGTTCGGATCGATGACTGCCCTCGCCGATCAGGCGGGGGCAGTCATCGTCGAAACTGCGATTGCTATTAAGAATGACATGTCATTCGGCTATATTGCCCTAGTCGGTCGCATCGTGGCGGCCGCCAGGAGGCTGCCATGTCCATGCCCGAAATCTCGCCAGAGGTTGCTCCGGCCACCGCGATGTTCAGCGATGGTGGTGAGCTACCCGCGGGCGTCCGGGGTATCGCCGATCATCGGTTCGACGCCGTCGTGCGCACCTTCGCCCGTGCCTTCGCACGGCGACCCGGGATCGGCGGAGCTCTCGCCATATCGGTGCGTGGGGAGCCAGTCGTCGACATCTGGGCGGGCTCGGCCGACACCGCCGGAAGGCTATGGACGGACAACACCGGCACCATGATCTACTCGGCCTCGAAAGGAGTCTCGGCCACAGTTTTGGCAAGGCTCGCAGACCGGGGCCTTCTCGACTATTCCGCCCCCGTTGCCGAATACTGGCCGGAATTCGCCGCCAACGGCAAAGGGGCGATCACCGTCGAACAAGTTCTCAGCCACCGCGCGGGTCTGTCGTCTCTGCCTGCCGCGGACATGGAGGAGGTCCTCGATCACGAACTGATGGAGGAGCGATTGGCGGCCGCCAAACCCGATCGCCTACTGGGTAAACCGATCTACCACGCTTTGACTGTCGGTTGGCTGATGGCGGGGATCGCGCGGAGCATCACCGGTCGGAGCATGGCGCAGCTTTACCGCAGCGAGATTGCAGATCCACTGGCAGTCGACGGAATTCACCTCGGGCGACCGCCGGTGGGCGCGCCGACCGTTGCCGCAGACTTCGTGGGCTCTGTGAAAGATCGTGCCGATCGTGGAGTGCTTCCGGCGCGAGTCGTCGCGGCGAGCCTGCGCCTACCGCGTCCCCTCAAGGCACCGCTCGCGTCGATCCACGTGCCTGGACTCGAAGGTATCTTCGCCGGCGAACGACCGCGAATTCTCGACACCCACATGCCGGCAGGGAACGGGGTGTGCACCGCATCCGCGCTCGCCAAGATGTACAGCGCGTTGGCATGTGACGGCGTAGTGGACGGGCGCCGCTTCCTGTCTGCCAGTACTGTCCGCGAGCTGGAACGCGTCCGCAGCTACCGCCTGGACCGGGCTCTGGCAGTCCCGTTCTGGCACCTCGGCTACCACAGCTTTCCTTCGCCGCGCGCGCCTCGCGGATACGGCCACATCGGCGCATTCGGCTCAGGTGGCTGGGTGGATCCGCGGTCGGGACTCGCCGTCGGATTTGTGCACAATCGCATGTCCTTGGCCTGGGCGCCCGTAGACAATCTCTTCCTGGTGCCGCTGATTCATCAAGCGCTCAGAGGCACCAGAGCCTAGCGCCGGTCCTACTTCTGGGCCGGGGGCCTGAAGGCATGTCCGAGCGCTTCGGTGACAGCGACCTCGATGCGGGTCGACGGGGTCGTGCAGTCGATGTCGGTCGAGTTGTCGGCAAGGGTCGGCGATTCGGTGCACGAACCGGACGCGATGTCGCTGTTGGTCTGGACGATCACCGTCGTGTCGGTTGTCGTGTCGTGATACAGGCTGGTGTTGTATCCAGGCGTCTCGCCCGTGTGGCCCACCCAGCCGTCGACGCAAGCCAACGAAAGTCCGTACGCGTAATCCGGCGATTCGGGGAAAGACGTCAACCGCTCGGTCTGCATGGGAGCGGGTAGCAGGCCCTGCCCGGTGGCCAATGCTCGTCCGTACGTAAGCAAGTCGTCCATCCCGGAGATCATTCCGCCGGCGGTCCACATCCACGATGGGTTCCAGTGTGTCGAGTTGGCAGGCTTCTCGGGTGTCGCTGTCAGGCCTTGCAGCGTGTAGCCCTGGGAGTATGGCGCGGGCAACTCCGTGGAAGTATTCGGCCACGTCGTGTTCGTCAATGCGAGTGGTTCGATGATCTGCTTCTTGAAGACCTCGCCCACCGGTTGGCCGGTCACCTTTTCGATGACCAGGCCCAACAGAACAAGGTTCGTGTTCGAGTAGTCGTACTTGGCGCCCGGTTCGAACAGCGGCGACTTCGCTACGCCGTACGCCACCAATTCCGTTGGGGTGAATACCGTCTCGGTGTTGCCGAACAGCTTCTCGTCGAACTCCTTGTTGAACGTATAGCTCGCGACGCCGCTGGTCATGTTCGACAACAGTCGCAACGTGACGCGATCCCCGTTCGGCACCCCGGCGATATATTTGTCGATCGGGTCGTCGAGCGACAGCTTGTCCTGCGCCGCGAGTTGCAGTAGCAGCGTGCCCGTGAACGTTTTGGTGATCGAGCCGACTCGCGTGTGCAGGTCCGCCGTCATCGGCGCATTGGTGTCTGTGTCGCTACTGCCGTACGCCTTGATCCACGTGCCCTTCGGCGTCCGTACGCCCACGATTGCGCCCGGTGTCGCATCGTTCTTGAACGAAGATTGCACGGCCGCATCGAGTTTGGCGACGAGGTCGGCCGGTAGCGCGGTGGTGACGGCCGAAGCGTCCAATTTCGTGGAGATCGCCTTGTCGACATCTGGCACGCACTGCGAAGGCGTCGGCGTTTCCTTGTCGCTCCCGGTGGTCGAGTCGCTGCATCCCGCGATGACCAGGTTGGCGGCAAACAGTAAGGCGATTGCTTTGACGGTGCGAGAGTGGCGGTGGCCGAGTTCCGTCATCGAGTCTCCCGTGAAATGGGCGGCAATGAGTGCTGAAAGTGTGCGCCGCGGCACGATCGTAACGTCGTGCACCGCAGTGCGACTGCGATTCGAAAGTCGGCAGAGTGCAGCACTGGAGCTTGTTGGACAGATTCGCGATGTTGTGCGCATCCTTGACAAAGTCGTCCATATGTAAAACGATGGGCGGTGCCAACGATGTGCAGCGCCCAGGGTGGCGCGCGTAGTAGGAGGTCGAATGAGGCAGGCAGTGCCGAGTGACGCCGTAGTCACGTCCGGGCTCGCGGCTGATGTGGCCGATCTGTACGAACGCACTCGCGCACAGATAGGTGACGAGGACCTCGACCACATCCGTGACGTCGCGGCGTATTCACAGGCGATAAAGGATCGGAGCCGGGAACTGCTCCAGCACGGCGATTCGCCTGATGCCTTCCGTCGTGGTGTCGTTCTGTACGCCCTGCACACTTTGCTGGAGTTCTCCGAACTCGGGCACAACATCATGCACGGCAGCTACGACCATCTTCCGAACTCCGGTGAATTCCACTCCGACCGATGGCAGTGGGACTTCAACGTCGATCCACGGGAGTGGAAGGTGATGCATCACCAGAACCATCATCCGTTCACCAACATCGTCGACAAAGACCACGACCTCGGGTATTCGATCGTCCGATTGCAACCGGGCCAGGATTGGTTCGGGCACCATGCCGCCCAGCTGGCGGTCATCGCACCCGTGCTGCTGTCGGCGATGTCGTATTACATGGGCGTTCATTCGGCGATCGCGGCTGCCCGGACAGAGGGTCGTCCGATGCTGCACCCGTCGACGTTCGAGGCAATGACCGGCCTGATCGCTAAGCACGCCATGCGCGACTACATCCGTGAACCGCTGCAGGCGGGTTCCCGGCTGCTGCAAACGCTGGCCGGCAATGCGCTCGGCACCACCCTCGGCCACGTCTCGGTGTTCTTGCTCGTCGCGATGGAACATCACACACCGAATGTCGACGTGTTCCACGATCCCGGTCCCGACGAGACACCGGACCAGTACTACGAGCGACAGATCCGGGGGACTACGAACTTCGACGCCTCGGCGCGCTTCGACAACTGGCTGAAGTTCATCCTTGCCGACGTCGACTACCCGAACCCGCCCGATTTCCGAATCTTCTACGGTGGGCTCGACACTCACCTCGAACATCACATGTTCCCCGATCTGCCGCCGAACCGGCAGCGCGAGCTGCAGAGTGCAGTTCGGGCGCTGGTCGCACGTCATGACCTGCCCTACAACACTTTTCCGATCAGCGGGCTCATCCCGTTTGCATTGCAGAAGCTCTTGCTGCTGGCGCTTCCGCTCGGCGAACGTGAAGCGAGCAACCCGCTGAAGTTATTGCGCGGGCCGATCGACGCCGTCCGCAGGCTTGCCTACGGCGCCCGGTTTCGGGCCCATCCCGACTCCCCATATCTGGACGCGCCGAAGTTCTTCGACGCGCAGGCAAAGGTCGTAGACGTGCGCAGAGAGGCGAACGGACAGGCGCACTGGTTCCGCATCGAAAAGCCACGCGGTTGGGAGCACATCGACTGGGCGCCAGGCGCTTTCATTTCGGTTCGGGTCTGTGTCGGCGGCGAGACATTGGTCCGCCAATACAGCCTGGTCAACGACGGCATCGGCGCGGCTCATTTCGAGATCTGCGTGAAACGGGTTGCGGACGGCAGGGTGTCCAATGCGCTCAACGACCACGTGTGTCGTGGCAAGCGGATCACGTTGGTCGGTCCGCCGGTCAGTGACGGCCCGTTCGTCATGGATCGTGTTCCGCCCCGCCCGGTGTTCATCGCCGGCGGCGTCGGTATCACGCCGATCATCGCCATGCTGCGCAAGTTCGCTCATGAAACACCAGACGCACATGCCACCCTGCTCTACTTCAATCGCGACGAGCGTTCGATCGTTTTCGAGCGCGAACTGCGAGAGCTGGCTTCCAGAAGCGGAATTCGAGTGGTGAACTTCGTCGATCACGCCCCGACACGACGCAAAGGCTTAGTCCAGGAACGAATTTCTGCAGAGCTCCTGGCCCGTGAAGTGCCCGACATTGCCGAACGCGATGTGTATCTGTGTGCGCCCGGCGCGGTCATCGATCTCGCACGCGGCTTCTGCGCCGAACTCGGCGTTCCTGAGGCGAGCTTCCACACCGAGTCGTTCAGCCCGCCAGCACTGGACAGACCGGCCGCGGGTGCGGACGAGAATTACCGGGTGCGTTTCCGTCGCAGCAACATCGAGGCTGAGGTGGACGGTTGCACCACCCTCCTCGAGGCGGCACGCACCGCCGGAATTGATGTCCCGACCGGATGCGAACGCGGTATGTGCCGTGCCTGCGTGACTGGAAAGTTCAGCGGCCGTACCCAACTCGACCCGGACGGTGTGCAACTGGCACGGATCACTGTCTGCACCAGCCTGCCCATCTCCGACATCGAACTGGACCTCTGAGCCATGATCGCGAATCCGTTGTCGCGCTTGCCCTACCCCGACGCTGCGCGGAATCTTCTGCGCCACACGGTTATTTCCGCGGTGGACGAACTCGTTCGTGCCGACGGCTGGGCTTCGACCTCGTTGACTGCGGTTGCGAAGGCAGCGGGTGTGAGCCGGCAAACCCTGTACAACGAGTTCGGCAACAGGCGCTCGATCGCCGAGGCATACATCGTGCATCACCTCGATGCCTTGCTGGATGAACTCACGCTCGAGCTCGAGAGCGGGAACGATCTGTCCGCGACATTGCGTGGCGGCTTCACCCGGTTCTTCGATATCGCAGACGTGCCACTGGTACAGATGGCACTCGCGGCCGACAACGCAGACGTGATCGAGCTGGTCAGGGTTGCCAACGAGCGAGCGACCACGCGACTGGCAGCACTGTTTCGCCAAGTGAAACCGAGCATTGCCCGTGAGGACGCGATTGCGTTCGCCGACGCAATCGCACGGGTCGCGGTCGCCCATGCTGTTGCGCCTACGATTCCACCGGACGAAGCCGTCGATCGGCTGGTTCGGCTTGCCTCGGCGTTGATCGGACCGGCCGTCGACGATCGCAGTGCGACAGGGTCCTGAACAAAACTGGCGCGCAGTCGATTGTCAGCTGCTCAGATGTTCGCGAATTGCGTGCGCACATTCGACGGCCGCCGCATGCGCATCTGCGTCGACGAGCATCGTGGCGAAGCCGTGGGGGAGATTGTCGAACCTACGCACCGTGGCGTCGACTCCGGCGTTCACGAGCCGTTGACCCAATGCCTCACCCTGGTCGCGCAACATGTCCATCCCGGCGGTGGCGATGTAGGTCGGCGGCATACCAGAAAGATCCGTGGCGGCGGCGACGAAGAATCGCGGATCGTCGTTGTCCGCCTTGCTTCCTCGATAGAAATCGATCGCGCGTGCGACGCCGTCGTAGTCGAGAGGTGCAGTGAACAACCGAGACGACGGGTATCGATCTAGATCCCAGTCGACCGCCGGGTACAGCAACGCGACGAACGCGGGCCGATATCGCTCGTCGTGACGTAGGTGGAAGGCCACCGACGCCGACAAGTTGCCGCCTGCGCTGTCGCCCCCGATGCCGATCCGGCGCGGGTCTACGCCCAGCGCCGCTGCGTTGTCGACGGCGAAGCGGTAACTCGCGAGCACGTCCTCGAACGGCGCGGGGAAGGGGTGCTCGGGCGCCAGTCGGTACTCGACGGACAGCACCTTCACCCTGCCATGGTCTGCCAGCAGCGCCGCGACACCGTTGTAGGCGTCGACGCTGAGCAAATGCCATCCGCCGCCGTGGACAAGGACGATCAAGCCCGGTTTCTCCGGCAATCCCTCGGGTTCGTAGAGACGCGCTACGAGCGGACCTGCGGGTCCGTCGATGGTTCGTTCGGTAGTCCGAACTCCGCCCGACCGCATCGGCGTGGCGACTCGGATCGCCCACTCGCCACGGGCGCGATGTGTTTTCGACGGGGGGCTCTTCGCGGCGAGGTCCGGTTTGGCGATTGTGGACAACAGTTGCAGTCGCGGAGTCATCTGTTGCCCGTCCTGGACGGGCCGCGGTATTACGAACTGCAGCAGCGAATTCGGGACGGACAGTGCTGCGCGAACCGCAGACTCCGGCACTTTGAACAAGAGACCACTCCGTCGTTCGTAGGCGGGATCAGCGACAAATGACACAATAGGGCCCGCTTCGGCGCCATACGCCGCTCGGGCTTCGTCAGGTATGTCTGTAATTAGTTGCGCCGGAAATTGCGCCATCCGGAATGATGCTTCGTTCTGCGAACGCTGGGTATTCGAGATCCAGAGATAGGGTCAGCAATCCGACAGCGGAGGCCCAAAGAAATTGAAACCGATGAACGCGATGTCTCAGAAGCCCGATCTCGACCGGTCGGACGCGGTGAGAACAAGATCGGTCGTCGATACAGCGACAGGCGTCTTGATGGCGCTGTACGGCTTCGATGCAGACACCGCCTATGCGGAGTTGGCTCGGGTCGCACATGCGCAGGAGGTCAGCGTGTTCGCTATCGCGGCGGCCTTGGTCGATTTGGCCAGTTCGACCGATCGAGCGCCCAGTGTGGAATCGCGGCGCCCCGACCTGATCGATCCGCAGTGGCGCGAAGATCTGTCCTTTCGGTCGGCTCCAAGGCAATTCGACGGTCACCGTTGAGCGGCCGGGTAGCGGGCGGCGCGTAGTACCGCCATCAGAGTCATGCCGACAATCGCGTGTTGTCCGTGATCGACTCCTGACCCGGCGTTTATCGATGAAAGCTTGAAATCTGCGATCCAGCACGATCGCGCGAGCCCTCGGGGTCCGTCGTGGATCGGTGGGACCAAGCAGGTAGCGCGGCAAACGCGAAACATCTACGTCATTTTCCCGACCTACTGTGGTCACTCTGCGGTTCGAGCGACCGCACGAATTCACGTCGCACCCAAAAGGAGGACGGAATGACGCACCCCGACAGCAACGCGCGCTTGATGATCGATTTCGCATGTTCGTGGCGGCGATTCGGTGGCGGGCCGGACGAAGACATCTTGGTCCGTTTCGGCCTGACGGCGCACGAGTTCTTCGGTCGATTGGAGCGGATCCTGCAGGCGGATCAACATCGCTTGGACGAGCAAACCGCCAACGAGCTACTGAAGGTATGCCGGCGGCGGCTGTGGACCCACCGAAGCGACCCCACCTCGACATCGAACCCCCTCCGACCCACGGCCTGAGCGTCTCGTTCGGAACAGGGGATAGGTTCCGATCGCCGTTGCTCGCCGACGTGGTCGGTCGTCGGCGCATGTTCATTCTCGCGGTAGCGCGGACCTTCATGGGGCGGACGCAAAGTTGTCGGTGCCTCCAGTGGGCAGCGCGTAACCGCTATGTCGGCGACGGCCCCAGCGCCGAACCTTCTCGATAAGCAGCAGGTTCTTTGAGTTCGATGAACAGGGCATGGCTTTCGGTCTCGCCGATGTTTTCTCCGGCGTGTTCCTGCGCGCTCACCCATCGCGGTTGACCCATGGCCAGTTCCACCTCGACCTCGCGGCCGCCGGCGCTGACGCGCCGCTGGAAGGATGCCAACGGGACCATGACCGTATCTGGATGACCGTGCCAGTGAGTGCGCTGTCCGGGCCGATCGCGGTACTCCAGGATCCGCACCCGATCGTTCTCGAAGATCACCCGATAAAGCTCGGCGTCGGTGACTGTGGGGTCTGTACTCATGGCCGATCCTCGTATGCTCGACGCGCTTTATATGGGATCACAGTACCATGAAGGGCATCTCGGTACCATAAACCGTATGGCAGTTCCATACGAGGTCACCGGTCGGCGCAGCCAGAAGGCTCGCACTCGTGCGGCACTTGTCGCCGCGACGCGCGCGCTTTTGGGTGAGGGCATGATCCCGACTGTGGAGGAAGCGGCCAGTGCCGCGGATATCTCACGGACTACTGCATACCGATACTTCCCGAATCAACGTGCACTGTTGAGTGCGGTGCGACCGGAGATCGAACGTAGCTCGCTGCTTCCCGATCCGGCACCTGCTGACCCAACTGCCCGCCTGGACCTGGTGATGACCGAATGCGTGCGGATCAGCCTCGACTGGGAGCCCGAACTGCGCACCGCACTGCGACTTTCGCTGGAACCCGAACACGCCGAGATGCCGGTCTTGCGCGGTGGTCGGGCGATCGGTTGGATCGAGGACGCCCTGGCTCCGTTGCGCCCCACCCGTCCTGACATCGACACCAAACGGCTCGCGATGGCGATTCGTTCGGCAACCGGTATCGAATCGTTGATCTGGCTGGTGGACGTTGCGGGCCTGTCCCGGGACGAGGCCGCAGATGTGTTGCGCCGCAACGCGCAAGCGCTTCTCGCCCACGCGCTGTGCTCCGATCCGGATGTAGTCACACCACGCGACTGAGTGCGATCACTTGGGGGACAGGATCCCTTCCAGGTCCGCGTCTTTGATCGGGGTGTCTCCGTTCTGCTGTGCAGAGCAGAGCAGGTCGATGGCGAGGATTGCGGCGTCGACTGCGGTGCCCGCGGGCTCCGCGTCGTTTCCGCTGTCCTCCTTCAAGAACTTTGTGACGGTGACTCGGCGATCGTCCTGGTCCTGCTCGAGGTAATCGCTGCAAGACGTATCGCCGCCGCTGTTCACCGCCTCTTCGACATCGCTGCAGCCACCGAGGAGCGCGGCCGAAAGAGCGAAGCTACCGATCATTATCGGCCGGAAAACCGGTCCAATCGACACCATTTGGTACCACCGTCTCTCGTCGACATCCTGGTTACTGGTCGGCTGTGTCTACCCCCATTTGCGGATTGCCAACCTCGCCGAGCGCTATGCGCAATTTGGCCCGTAATTCCTGGGCGCGTCCGGGTGGACACGGGTGCCGCGTCCGGTAAGTCTGTTCTGGTGCGTCGCGTCGCGGTTCCCCTGCTGTCGCTGACCGTGGGAGTGGTACTCGCGGACTCTGCGATCGTCACGCTCGCGCTGCCCGAGATCCTGCGGCACCTCGGCGGGAGCGTCGCGCAGGTCGCATGGGTGCTTATCGCGTTCAACCTCGTCCTTGCTCTGATCGTCGTGCCCGCAGCATGGGCCTGCACCCGGTTGAATCCCGGGCCGATGTGCGCCGCGGGAATCGCCGTCTTCGCCGGTGCGTCAGCCGCGTGCGCATTGGCCGGCTCGATGGAAGCATTGATCGCCGCGCGTTGCGTGCAGGCGCTCGGCGGTGCGTTTGCGCTGGTCGGCTGTCTGGAACTGCTGGTCGCGGCAACCGACGAGAAACGGGGAGTCGCTCGCTGGACGACAGCGGGCGTGCTCGGCACCGCGATCGGTCCGGTTGCGGGTGGACTCCTCACGGAGGCGATCTCCTGGCAGTCGATCTTCGTTGTGCAGGTGCCGATCGCCGTGCTCGCGGTACCGGCCGCACTCGCGATCCCTCGCAATTCGGTTCCTGCGATGGACAAGCACCGCCCGGCCATTGCACCGAACGTCGCATTGATGTTGCTTTCCGCTGCGTTGACCGCCGCCCTGTTCCTGCTCGTCTTGCTACTCGTCGAGGGCTGGGGTCGCTCGCTGGCCACCGCTGCGCTCACGGTGTCGGTTGTGCCGGTCGCTGCGTTTTTTGCGACACCGCTCGCCCGACGGGTCCGTGCCGGGCCGCGCTCGGAGTCCGCCGCCGGATGTCTGCTCATCGCAGGCGGTCTTGTCGGGCTCGCGATACCACCGTCGGCGCATCTGGCCTGGACAATTGCGCCGCAGGCGTTGATCGGGCTCGGACTCGGGTTGACAGTGGATTCCCTGACGTTCGAGGCCCTGCGTGATCGGCTGCCGCGGGCGATGCACGGCGGTTGGACGATCGGCGCCCGGCATGCGGGTGTCGTTCTCGGTCTTGCGCTTTTGACGCCGGTGTTCACTGCCGACCTTGTCGATGCGCAAGTGCCCGCGCAGGAAGCCATAACCGGGCTCGTGCTCGATGCCCCCTTGCGTATGCAAGACAAGATCGACCTCGCAAAAGGATTGAGCGACCAGCTGCAGAGCGAGCGTGGCCGGGTGCCGGACCTGCATCCGGCGTTCGCAGCCCTGGAGGTTGCTCCCGAGCAGCGCCAAGCCGCACAGACCCTCGAACGCAACCTGGACGAACAGCTCGAGCGGGCGGCGACCCGCGCTTTCCGTGACTCGTTCCTCATCGGTGCAGCACTGGCGCTGGCCGCTCTCGTACCGCTGATCCCCTTCGGTCTGCTGCGTAAGCGGGTGAAGAAGTGACACGCGACGACGGCCTCACCCTGCGCGCTGCAATCCTCCCGATGGTCGCCGCGGTGCTGGTGAGCGTCGTTCTGGGAGTCCAAGTCGCCAACGGTGGCGGTGACTTCGTCCCTGGCCGCCCTGTGGACCCGTGTACTGCCAGGGTGGTCGAACCGGTCGCGAGCGGTATCGAAGCCCTCGGCGTGCGACTTGTTCTGATCGGGTTGGACGGTGCTGCCTGTCGCCTGCAGATCTCTCGCGAGGCGCTGGTGTTGCAGCTTGCGCTGCAGGGGGAGCGGACCGACGCCGAGATCGATGCGATGCGAGCGGGCCTGCTCGAGGCGGTCGACCGGATGAAAGCCGAAGGCACGCTGCCGCCTGCGTCCGATCTGGCCGACGAGGCGTTGGTCAACGCGGACCTGCCAGGTTACGTGAAGTCGCTGCTCCGCCGCCTGCCGGACTCGCTGGTGAACGGCGCGCTGAAGACCGATGACATTCTGCGCCGCGCGATCGCCGACCTCGACCTTCGCGCCGTACTCGCCGACATGAACGACACCGACGACATCACCCGCATGATCAACGCCGCTGTCACCGAAGCGGTGAAGGACTCGCTCGTCGCGCGGCTCCGCGACCTGCTCCCTGGCTGACCGAGGCTGCTAGGTGGTTTCGCGCGGAACGAGAGTGAGAATGGGTTGCCGATCCCAGCCGGCCGGGACGGCGGCGGCTGCGCCCGCCACTTCGAGAATCTTTGCAGAGAGCGAACGTGCCGGCACGGTCAGGTTGATCGCGATGGTCGTGAGTGCTGGGCCGGTCATCGAACCGGCAAGCAGGTTGTCGACCCCGATGATCGCCAGATCGTCCGGCACGAGGACCCCGTCGCTTCGGCACGCTGCGAGGATGGCCAGGGCAACCAGGTCGTTGAAAGCCGCGACTGCCGTGACTCTCGAATCTCGGGTCCACGTTTCGACCGCGGATCGGGCACTCTCGGTGGAGTACTGAACGGGCACAGTGATCGGGGGATCAAGGCCTAGTTCGCGACACGCGTCCGTGGCCCCCAGTAGACGTGGTTCGTAGAAGGCACGCTCTCGTGGGTCGGCGCCGGCGCCGAACCCGATCCGCTCGTGCCCCTGCTCGACGAGGTGCTGCACCTGCATGCGTCCGACCGCACGTTGGTCCAGGCCGGTGACGATTCTGTTCTCCGGCTCGAAGATGTTGTCCAGCAGAGCAATTCCCGCTCGGCGGACGGGTTCGGCGTCGGGAGTCGGCAGCGCTCCGAAGGCCACGACGACCGCAGGCTGTACGTGCGCCCAGAGCTCCGCGAGTGGCTTGCTGCTACCGGCGCTGTGCACGAACAGGCAGGCGTAGCCGGACTCGCCGAGGACCTGGCTCAGCGTTATCTTGAACTCTTCGAATGCCTGCGCGATCGGAAAGTCAGGCTGGACGCACAGCACAACGTTGCTGCGCCCACTGCGCAGGGTGCGGGCAGCGGCAAAGGGTACGTATCCGAGCCGTTGTGCGGCGGCGAGCACGGCTTGTCTGGTCTCGGGTGGAATTGTCTGATCACTGCGGTCGTTGAGCACGAAGCTCACCGTCGTCTGCGAGACGCCTGCCTCGCGGGCGACGTCTTTACTGGTGATCCTGGCCATGGCTCTCCCGGCTTCGCGTTTCACCGAGTCTATTGCGCTCGTCGCAGAAGACCGCTACCGTTCACTAATACGAATTAGTGATTCGCATCACCGGACAATCGAGGAAGCCTATGATCGACGTCGAGGTCTCGACAAGACCGGTTCACTCCGCCGGGCTCGGTCGGTTGTTGACCTTCCTGCTGCCGGCAACGACGGCAATGTATGCCGTCTACAACGGAATTCAGCAGATCCTGCTGCCCGCACAGGTCGAAGCTATCGATCCCGAGTCGAAGGTCGGCAACCTGGCGTTGATCACGACGCTGGCCGCAATCGCATCGATGCTGGCGCTACCGATCGGGGGAGCGGTCTCGGACCGCACTCGCTCGCCGTTCGGCCGCCGCACGCCGTGGATAGTCGCGATGTCCGTGTTGTCGGCGATTCTGCTGGTGGGGATGGGGCTCAGCGCGGGGATAGTCGTCCTGACGTTCGCCTGCGTGATCGTGTGGTTCACGACGAACTTCTACCAAGGCGCATTTTCGGCAATCTTGCCCGACAGGGTGCCGGTGGCGCGACGTGGCCTGGCCTCGTCGGTGCTAGGTCTCGGTGCGCCTCTCGGCATCTTGTTCGGTGTCAATGTGGCCAGTCGGGTCGACCAGGTCTGGGGCTACGCCATCCTCGGCCTGTGCCTCGTCGTGTCGAGCTTCGTGCTGGTCGTCGGTGCGAGGGAGGCGTCCTCAGTCGATATGGCGGTGGTGGCGAGGCCACCTCGGCGAGCGTCGGTTGCGTTACGCGCGTTCTTCGAGGCGTTCGGAAGCAAAGACTTCGGGCTGGCTTTCCTCAGCAGGGCGTGTCTGTCGCTGGCCTACTTCACGGTGAACGGTTACCTGTTCTATTCGATGCAGGACTACATCGGGGTCGAGAACATTCCGGGCGGCAACGTCGCCGTCGCGGTCAGCACGCTGGCCACGATCTCGGTGGTGACATGGACGATCGTTGCCATCTTCGCGGGTTGGCTTGCGGACAAGCTCGATCGCCGCAAGCTGTTCGTGGGAATCAGTTCGGTCGGGCTCGGCGCATCGATGTTCGTGCCGATCATCAGTCCGACATGGCACGGCATGGTCGCCTTCGCGATTCTGTCCGGAGCCTTCATCGGCACCTACTACGCCGTGGATCTTGCTGTCATGTCACTTGTATTGCCGGACAAGGACAATGAGGGCCGAGACTTCGGCATCCTCGCTGTCGCGACTGGACTTCCGCAAATCCTGTCGTCGGTTGTTGCCGGAGTGCTGATCACCTGGCTCGGCGGATACATCGCCCTCTTCGTGTTCGGTGCGGTCTGCGCGTCGATCGCCGGGCTCATCATCATGCGGATCCGTTCGATTCGCTGACCTCTCAACTTGGAAAGGCCGCCAGATGGCAATCGCCCACACCCCCGACGGGGTACGTATCTGCTACGACACATTCGGTGATCCGAAAGCGCCACCGCTCCTACTCATCCAGGGGTTGGGTGGGCACATGCTCGGCTGGCACCCCGAGTTGTGTGCCGCGCTCGCCGACGCCGGGTTCTATGTCGTCCGGTTCGACAACCGTGATGTCGGACTGTCTCAAAAGTTCCCCGACGGCGGCTACAGGCTGGCAGACATGGCCACCGACACCGCCGGTCTGCTGCGGACACTCGGGATCGACTCCGCGCACATAGTTGCGCAGTCGATGGGCGGAATGATCGCCCAGGAGTTGGCAGTCGACCATCCGGATTTCGTGAGGTCGCTGACGTTGATCTATACGGCGCCGAATCACCGCAGCACCTTTTCCGGCCAGGACCTGGTCGAAGAACGAATGGCGTTGCCGCGAGCAGAGAATCGAGCCGACGCTGTCGAGTTGTACGTCCGCAACGAAGCCGCCTGCTCCTCGCCCGGCTATCCGACAGATGTCGACTGGCTGCGCACCCTCGGCGGGCTCATGTACGACCGCGATTACGACCCGGACGGTGCCGCTCGGCAGCTGGCCGCAGTCTTTGCTTCGCCGGACCGCTCGGGTGCCCTACCGAAAATCGCCGTCTCGACGACGATCCTGCACGGCGACGGTGACCGCCTGATCGATCCGGCAGCAGCCAAGGCACTGCACGAACTGATTCCCGGTTCCACATTGACTATTTTCCGAGGTATGGGCCACGAGCTCCCACGGCCGCTGTGGTCCGACATCGTTGCGCTCATCAGCGGCAACGCAGCATGCATTTCGACCACGCCATCCCACTCGAACGGAGCTCGGCCATGAACGGAGAAAAGGGGAAGCGGCGCCGCGCACTCCTCGGCGGACTGTGTGCTTTGCTGGCAATCGTCGCGACCATGTTCAACGGCGGTATCGCTTCCGCAGAACCGGTGCTCACCCCTGACCGGGATCCGTTCTATGCGGCCCCACCCAACCTCGCAGGCTATGCCAATGGCGCCATTCTGAATTCGCGGCAGTCGGCGCTGTACGGCCTTCCACTTCCGGTGAACGTGTGGCAGGTCCAGTACAAGTCGACAGACGCCGACGATCGAGCGACCACAGGGGTTACGACCGTGATGGTGCCCGCGACGCCGTGGTTCGGTCCGGGTCCAAGACCGGTGGTGAGCTACCAGATGGCCGAAGACGGTCTGGGAATTCAATGCGCGTCGTCGTATGTCATTCGCGCAGGTATCGCGGCCGGACTCCAGAACGGCCAAGACCAGGAGACTCCGATAGCTGCCCTGATGCTGTCCCGCAATTGGGCTGTCGTCGTCTCGGATTATGAAGGCCCACAGGAACGATTCCTCGACCGCCGCCAGACGGCGCACAGTGGTTTGGACGGAATTCGCGCCGCACTCGCCTTTCCTCCAGCGGGCCTTTCGCCCGCATCGCCGGTGGCCGCGTTCGGCTATTCCGGTGGCGCCTTCGCCACTGTTTCGCTGATGGAAATACAGCCGCAGTATGCACCGGAACTGAACTTCACCGGCTTCGCTGCGGGCGGGATCCCGGCCGACATTCGTGCGGGCATCCTGATGGACAACGGCACGCACAATGCGGGCCTCGGAGTTATCGCAATCGCGGCCCTGAACCGGCTGAGCCCGGAATTGAATATCCCGGCACAGCTGGACGATTCGAGCCGCGCAGCAATTGCTACTGCCAGCAATCAATGCGTCCAACAGGTCGTGAACGAGAACTCTTTCCGTCGCGTGACCGAGACGTCGGGTGCGGATCTGGCGGGCAACTCGGCCCTGGCTGCTGCTGCCGACAGACAGAAGCCCGGCCAAGCCGTTCCGACCGCACCCATGTACGCGTGGCACAGCAGCCTCGACGACGCATTGCCCATCGCCCCGACCGACGAACTGATCAACGGGTACTGCGCGGCCGGTGTGACGGTGACGTACGACCGCACCGACGTCGCGGGGCACGGTCCAGCAGCCTTTGCCGGATTACCCACCGCCATAGGCTATCTGAGTGATCGATTCGCGGGAGTGCCGCCGCAGGCCGGTTGCCACATCGTGTGATGATCGGCGCGGTTCGGGGTGCTCGCCACCGGGTACACCCGTGACGTGAGCGCCTTCAACCTGATGGCACCGGTGTCTCGGTGGAATACCGCCCAGAACGGCACGGCCCGCCGCCCGATCAGCATCACGACTGCGGCCAATTCGCTCGACGACCAGTATCGGGTCCGCGTGCGGAGGTGCGCGATCGTGTCCTCGTTGCAGCTGTTCGCGTTCTTGCTGGCCGGCGTGGTCTACGGATTCGTCGGAATCGGTTGGGTGTCGTTGGCAATCCTCGGACTCGCACTTCCGGCGCCGTGGGCGGTGGCTCATGTGATCGACGACTTGCCGCCGTGGGAAGGCGTGACCCACATTGCGCGCGGCGAGTTGACCCAAATCGGTCGGGTGTCCGACTGATTAATCGCGCCTGAGCTGTCCAGGTCATGCGAAACTCGGTAGGCCGACCTAGGAGACCCGTGGCCTACATAAAAGCAGCGCAGCGCGAAACGCAGATCGTGACCGCAGCAGTTCAGGTACTCAGCGCCGTGGGAGTGCCGGGCACGACATTGCGCGCCGTCGCGACGGAGGCAGGCATTCCGTTGGGCACACTGCACTACGTGTTCCCGACCAAGGATGAGATGTTGCGTGCCGTCATCGCCACAATCATCGACGACGTTTTGGTTGCGGTCCAGGCCGATCTCGAGCTGGATCGGGGAGTCGCCCATGCGATCAGGCATGGGGTTGCAAGTTTCTGGGACAAGTTGGTCGACGGCGAGGTCGGACTCCAGGTCATGCAGTACGAACTCGCGATGTACTCGGTTCGGAGCCAGGATTCGGGGAGCCTGGCCCGCCTGCAGTACCAGCGCTATACGTCGCTTGTTACCGAGTTCTGCGAGCAGGCGGCACAGGCGGCGGGCGAGCGCTGCGCTGTCGACTTCGAGACTCTCGGGCGCCTCTCACTCGCCATGGTCGACGGCCTGATCGTGCAGTACGTGGCGAACCCTGATCCTGATCGTGCCCGACGTGACCTCAACCGTGCGGTCGACATGATTGTCCTGTTCGCCGATCCGCAGCCCGTGGGCCGTCATACCGCCTGACCGTCGCGAAGCTGGTTCGTCACTTTCCTTGCAAATGGGGCCTTCAGTGTGGCCTACTAAAAATGTCGGTCGGTTGACCGACTTAGACTTTCTATCGACGACTCGTACACGGGGAAGAGGACCGCATGGAACAGGATCCGACACCGGCACCGGCAGAGCAGGCTTCGACAGTCGGCACGACTGTGGTGGTGGTCGGCGCTGGTCTGTCGGGATTGATCGCGGCGCGCGAACTCATGCGCAACGGAATCGACGTGATTGTCCTCGAGGCCGCCGACCGGGTTGGCGGCCGAGCGATGAGCGAGACAACTGCTCTGGGATCTCGGGTGGACCTAGGCGGTCAGTGGATCGGGCACGATCACCACCGAATCGCGGCCCTGGCATCCGAACTCGGCCTCACGCAATTCCGCATGCACACTGGGCGGCTACCCGTCGTGATCGACGGGCACCGTCGATTGTCGCCCGCCGGGCCCTCGATGTTGCTCACCGCGCTCCTTCTCGTCGGCATAGAACTGTTGTCCCGCATCGGAACCCGCGAACGCTGGAACACCACGACAATCGCGGATTGGCTGCGGAGGGTGCCGGGCCGCAGCCCTCGGCGGTTGCTCGAAGTGATCGCGCTGACCTCCTGGACCGCGGATCTCGACCGGTTGTCCATTCGTTCGATGACGAAGATGATCCGCCTTCAAGGCGGTCTGGCGACGATGCTCTCCACGAGCGGTGGCGCTCAGGAGTCGCTGCTCGTCGAAGGCGCAGGGGCACTGGTCGACAAGCTGGCCGCTGAGCTCGGTCCGCGGGTTCGCACTGGGCACCGGGTCACCTCGATTGTTCGCGGTGACCGTGGTGTGACTGTTGCGACGACGTCGGGTGCGGTGCTGGCGACGAAAGTGATCGTCACCGTTGCGCCACCGATGGCAAGGCGGATCACGCACGAACCCGCGCTCCCGCAGGCGCGAGTCGACGTCGAACAGAACAGCTACATGGGCTCGGTCTACAAGGCGATCGCAGTCTACGAACGGCCATTCTGGCGGCAACGGCACGGCGGTGAATTCCTTGTTCTCGACAAGCCCGGCAGGGCAGTATTCGACACCACGCCGCCGGACGGACCAGGTCACCTGTGTGTACTGGTGGCGGGTCCCGAAGCGCGCAGCCTCGACAGCCTCGACGGCGAAGCTCGTCGCGAAGCATTTCTCGGCGCACTGGTCGCACACGTTGGACCCGAAGTGCTCGCACCCGTGAGCTGGCACGAAAAGTCTTGGCACCTAGATGAATACGTCGGTGGCGGCTATCTGGCATTGCCGGAACCCGGTACCGCTGAGATTATTTCGCCCGTATCGTGGGCGCCGTACGGCGATATCCATTGGGCGGGAACGGAAACGGCTGGCAGTCATGCCGGATATCTCGAAGGCGCCATCGAGTCCGGCGCTCGGGCCGCCTTCGAGGTCACCGAAGCATTGCAGGACCCGCGTTGAGCGAATTGTTCGAGCGGTCAACGCAGTTGCCCGATTGTCCGCCGGGCACGAGTTCGTCGAATGTCGTTTCCGATCGCGGAGCCGATCTCGCGCGACGTCGCCCAGATCTGTCCGGGCCGGTCGGCGAAGGCGCGTGCGGACGCGGCGAGAAGTCGGCGCGGCGTGAACAGCTTTGCTGGGGCCAGATCGTGGTTGAGGACATGGCCGAACAGCCGCGTCGACTCCGTGTCGTCGGCGATGCCGCGCAGCAGCCTGGTGATCAGTGGAGTCGATGTGCCCGGTAGCCCCATGTCTGTTGCAAGCCAGTACATTTCATAGGCATCGCGGTCGCGCCAGCGCCACCAGTTCTGCAGCGGTGCGTCGGTGTCGCCGCCACTGCTGAAGGCGTCACCGATGGTCGCCGCCAATGACCGTGCTTGCCGCAAGGCGTCGGAGATACCCTGTGCCGCAGTGAAATCTTTGAAATGACCCGCATCGCCGACGAGTACCCATCCGGGGCCGGCGGACTGCCTGAAGTAGCCGTGCCAGTCGGTCATCACGCGGATCGGGCCGACCCGGCGAGCGCCATCGAGCAACTCCGGCAGGTCGGGGCAGCGGGCAAGCGCGTCGTTGAAATATGTGTCGCGGGCGGAGTGGAAGTCGGATACGCGGTCGACGTCGACAGCGATTCCGGCCATGTACAACCCGCCATCAGTGGGACTGGCCAAGAACGTCAGATCGCCGACCCGTCCTATCCGCAGCCGGCCCTCCCGATCGTCGACTCCCTCGAAGTACGCCCACGCCGGGATTCGTCCCGGGGGAGTTGTCAGATACTCGGCCGAACCGACAGACTTTGCCACTACCGACTTTCGCCCGTCGGCTCCGACGACGAGTCGAGCATTGATATCGCCGTCCCTACTTCGCACGCCGCGCACTCGACCGGTTGCGTCTTTCAGGACGCCGGTCACCGCGTGGCCGGTCCGGACATCAGCTCCGGCCGCGCTGCACGCGTCGACGAGTGCCGCGTCCAAGGTCAGTCGACGGACGCACAGGCCAGGTGCGCCGAACTCTTCGACGTCGATCGGACCGTCGATCCGCACGTCGTCGTTGATCATCGTGAACCGGTTCAGCGGAACTGCCGTTTCGAGCAGGGCATCGAGCACACCGAGCTCGCCGAGTATTCGGACCCCGCACGGTTGGACGACGTGCGTCGACGGTGTTTCGCTTGGAAACTGCGCTTTGTCGACTACGCACACGCGCAGACCGCGGCGTGCCAACAATGTGGCGAGGGACGCGCCTGCACAGCGTGCCCCGACGATTGCGACGTCGAAATCCTCCATTGCAGTGCTCCTGCTCGATGTATCTTACCAATGGTAAGTCTGCCTCGACAGGAAGAACTTATCAATGGCCAGTTTCGAGGGATATCGTGCGGTTATGGAGAGTGGGCAGCGTCCGTATCACCACGGCGACCTTGAGCGTGCCACGATCGACGCCGCTGTCGCCGAAGTGGAGGGGGTCGGAATCGGTGCCGTGAGCATGCGTGCGATCGCTCGTCGGGCCGGTGTGTCACACGCGGCGCTGGCGTATCGATTCGGGGACAAGTCCGGCATCTTCACGGCGGTTGCCGCGGAAGGGTTTCGGATTGCGACGGACATGATCGCACCTGCTGCGATCGGGCCGGACGGGTTCATCGCGGGTGGGCAGGCCTATGTAGAGTTCGCGCTCACTCACCCGGGCTATTTCGAAGTGATGTTCCGCCCCTATCTGTACCGGCTCGACGACCCGCAGTTGATGCAGGCGCGGAATGCCGCGTTCGACCTGCTGTACAGCAGCGCTCAGGTGAGCCTGCGCGATCTCCATGGCAATGCCGATATTTCGACCGAAGACCTCAACGCTGTGGTGATCGCCGGCTGGTCGCTCTCGCACGGCCTCGCATCCCTCGCCCTCGCCGGAAACCTTGCCGACCGTCTCGGCGCCGATCCCGCAGAACTCGCTCCGCGCATCACCCGAGCGGTCGTCGAGCTGGGATTGCTTGCCGCACGGGGCGCCCAGCCCGCCTGAGGGCTTTCGAGTGATCTCCATCACATCGGGAAGAAATTCGGGGTGGCGACACGTTATCAATCCGTAACAAACGTAGAGCACTCGCGTCCGACCTCGAAAGGTGGATGACATGCACTGGATGGCTGTCTGTATGTGCGGGGCTGCCGCGATCTCTATGTCGTCGTACGCCGTCGCATTCGCCGCGAAACGACGCGAGGCACGACGCGATGCGGACGTGCGCCGTCGCGTCGCAATGCTGTCGCACCCCTCTATGCAGGCGCATGTGCGAACGCAGGTCGATATGGAGACGCTCGGATCCGCCGAAGCCCTGTTGGTGCAAGCCAGACTGGCAGGCAAGGTCGCGGGTGACGCGTATCGGATCCAGATGCAGCGTCTCGCCTCGTTGGACTACTAGTCGCTGGACGAACCGGCCGCTTGCTTCCAACCGTTCCAGTACGTGACCTCGTCGACCGGTCGGCGAACAGCAGGCTTGAAATCGGTCCCCTTCGTGTATGCGACGGGGATGAGCGCAACCTGGGTGACCGTGTCGGGAATGCCGAGCAACTCGGCAGCCTCCCTTTCCTGATAAAGGTGCAACGTCGTGTAGACGGACCCGAGGCCGCGGCTGCGTAGCGCGAGCTGAAACGACCACACCGCCGGAACGATCGATCCGAGAAACCCCGCCCACCCCGCCGTCGGCGTACCCTCCGGCACTCTCCCCAGCAAGCATGCGACGACGAGAACGGGCACTCTTTCCAAGTTGTTCGCCAGGTAGTCGGCCGAGGAGTGCACGCGTTCCTGCTGCGCTGCCTTGTCGGCGGGCACCCCCGCCGTCGGATCGGTCGATCCGTACGCTTTGCGCCAACCGGCGCGGTAACACTCGGCGAGGCCACTGCGTTTGGCCTGATCCGTGACAACGACGAACCGCCAGCCCTGCGAATTCGAGCCGGTCGGTGCTTGGAGTGCAATCTCGAGGCACTCATTGATGACATCGGGTTCGACCGGTCGTTCCAGGTCGAGACGCTTCCGAACAGCACGTGTCGTTGTTGCTACCTCGTCGAAGTCCACGGGTTCCACGATAGGCCCGCGAAGCTACTCGATCTTGGAATCGGCCTGCCACTTCTTCCGCCACTCGCGTGGAGAGGTCTCGTGGTTGTTCCGGAAGACGCGGGTGAAGTACCCGGGGTCGGACATTCCGACGCCGTGTGCGATCTCGCCGATCGGCAGGTCGGTGCTTGCGAGAAGCTGTCTCGCTGTTTGCATGCGTCGCTCGATAATCCATTCCTGTACTGTCCGTCCGGTTCGGCGTCGGACGACAGTTGTGAGGTGCCCGGGAGTGATACCGACGATGTTGGCGACATCGCGCAATGACAGCGCCTCGGTGTGCTGGCGGTCGATGACCTCGAAGACGGTGGCAAGTAGCGGTTCGCCACGGTTTCGTAGTTCGCCGACCACGTCCGTCGTCAGTCGCGCGAGGTCGATCAGAAGGAGCGTCAGATAAGCCAGCGCTGCCTGGCGGTAGCCGTCTTGCCGGGCGGTCGTTTCGGTCTCGATCGCGATTATCGTCCGTTCCCACTGGGCGCTGTGTTCAGCGGGGAGGTCGACGCGCAGTACGCCGTCAGGACGTCCGTGCAGGAACGGCGAGAGTAGCGGATGGGCGTGCCAGGTCGACCACGGTGAATGCTCGCCGCCCGCGAGGGCTGCGGGATCGAAGAAGACAGTGATACTGCTCGACGGTGTTCGTATCGCCGACGTGTCGATGGTCTGGCCGGGTGCAACCACGTACGCGGCGTTGTCTTCCCCGACGTAGGCGAGGAGCGGGAAGTCGTGGATATGCGGATGATTCGTGTCATCCGGACTGTGCTTGTCGAGCCGGAGTACCGAAACCGGCGGTGTTCCGGGATCTGTGCGATACGCGAAGACCGGCACGCCTCGGTTGTGGCGGACCATTCGTGTAGCGCGGGACCTGACGTCGGACACCAACCGAAGATAATCCAATTCTCGCCGAGAATCACCCGACTACTCAGTAGGGCAATCGATCACGATGGAAGCATGACGAAACATCATCCCGAACGTATGCCATCCGGCCTTGGGCATGGACGCGACTACCTACCCGCCGCGGGTCGCGATGCATTTCTACCGGGCTACGATCTGCTCACTCGGCTGGCCGGCATGCCCAAGGTGTACGAGAGGCTGATAGCTGAGGCGCAGTTGCACGACGGGCACCGCGTGCTCGAAGTTGGTTGCGGTACAGGCAATCTCACTGTGCGAGTCGCGAACGCAGGCCGCCGAGTGGAGGTTGTCGGTCTGGATCCGGACCCGAAGGCCCTGGCTCGGGCACAGCGAAAGGCAGCCGGACTGACCGGGATCCGTTTCGAGCACGGATTCGGTGAGGAAATGCCGTATGCCGACGGTTCGTTCGACCGTGTGCTGTCGTCGATGATGTTTCATCACCTCGACGAGCAGGCGAAGGTTGCTGTTGCCGGCGAGGTCTTTCGGGTGCTGCGCCCGGGGAGCAGCCTTCACCTGGTGGACATCGGCGGCGAGATGACCTATTCGGACGGATTCGCAGCGCGGCGACACATGCGCGGCCATCACAGCAGCGGAAATCTCGGTGATTCAATCCCAAGGCTGTTGCAAGCCAACGGATTCGATTGCACCGTCGTAGCGTCCGAGCGGCACCGCCTGCTGGGCCGGCTCACCTATTACCGTGCCGTCCGAACTACCTGATCTTGTTTGGGTGGCCCGACCGTGGGGTATCGGCCCGCCACCCGCAGGGCGGGTCGGTGTTAGCCCGAGGGTGGGTTTCCTGTCCTTCGCGGATCCCGAAGGGTAGGTACCACGCCAGGCGGCGACTTGCCCCGACCGAGAAGAGGACAAAAATGTTCACCAGCCCAATTCGCACCCGCGCAATCGCAGCGGTTTTCAGTCTGACAATTGCCGGCCTCGGCGCCGGTGTGATCGGCGGCGGAACGGCTCTGGCGGACGATGGCATCGCCGAGGCAGCGTTCCTCCAGGAGATCGGTATCAACAACGCGACGCTGCCGGGCAAGTCGTCCGCCGAGATGATCGCTGCGGGTTACGCGTCGTGCGCCGACCTCGCGGGCGGTGTCTCGGTGCTCGACGAAACAAGCTCGATCGAGCAGCTCTACCAGTTCGACCAGGGCACCCTCTTCCTGAGCGCGGCCACGACGAACCTGTGCCCGGGGTTTGCCGGCTGACCTCGCGGTACCAGTGCCGAGGAAGTGGAAAATTCGAAAAATCTGGGTAAGGGTTGTCGTATCTGGTTCGACGCGTTCGTGGAGAGGGTAGAGGCAGCCGACGGCCGCCACGATGAAAGGAATCCGAGATGGCCCAGTACATGCTTTCCGTGATCGTCGACCCCAGCGTTTACGACATGCCACTCGAGGAGGCACAGCCGCAGTTCGATGCCACGGGCCGGTTCAACGACGAGCTGAAGGCGGAGGGCTCCTGGGTGTTCGCCGGTGGTCTCGGGCGCGCCGATGAGGCAACCACGGTCGACAACACCGGCACGGAGGTGATCGTCACCGACGGACCGTTCCTCGAAACCAAGGAACTACTCGGTGGATTCTGGGTCATCGAGGCCCCTGATCTCGATGCCGCACTGAAGATTGCGGCGAGGGCGTCGAAGGTCTGTGAGGCCAAAATCGAGATCCGGACCTACGACGGCGCATGACCATAAACTCTCGCTCTGAATCCGAACGAATCGATCGGATCTATCGCGAAGAGTACGGCCGGGTGGTTGCCTCGCTCGCCCGACGCTTCGGCGATCTCGATATCGCCGAAGACGCGGCGGGCGAGGCCCTGCTCATCGCCATCGAGCGGTGGCCGGTCGACGGCATCCCACCCAACCCTGGTGGCTGGCTGACGACCACTGCGAGCCACCGCGCTATAGACAGGATTCGCCGCGAGTCCCTGCGCGACACAAAGCATCAGGCAGCCATGATGATCGAAGATCCGACGCCCCACGAGCCGACCGGACTGGTCGAGGACGACCGCCTTCGGCTCGTATTCACCTGCTGCCACCCGGCTCTCGCGCCCGAAGCGCGCGTTGCTCTCACCTTACGTTTGCTCGGCGGGCTCACGGTCGAGGAAATCGCTCGCGCCTTCCTGGTTGCAGAAACGACTATGGCGCAACGCATTACCCGCGCCAAGGCCAAAATCAAGTCCGCCCACATTCCGTTCCGAGTGCCCGACCGTGACGACGTCACCGATCGGCTGGCCGGTGTCCTGACGGTCATTTACCTCGTCTTCAACGAGGGCTATCTCGCCGGTGCCGGCGAGGATCCGATTCGTGCCGACCTGACCGCCGAGGCGATCCGGCTCGGTCGCATTATGCGGCAACTGTTGCCTGACGACGGCGAGGTCGCCGGCCTGCTCGCCCTCATGCTGCTGACCGATGCGCGCAGCGCCGCCCGCGTCAGAGGCGGGGAACTCGTAACGATCGACGAGCAGGACCGCGGTGGCTGGAACCGTGCTCTCATCTCCGAGGGTCATGCACTGGTGCGTGAATGCCTGGCACGAGTGGCAGCACAGCGATCCCGACCCGGGCAATATCAGCTCTTGGCTGCGATCAACGCAGTCCACACCGACGCCCGGGACGCGCGCGACACCGACTGGAGTCAGGTCGTCGCGCTCTACGACCAGCTGTATGCGATCGCGCCGACCCCGATCGTGGCACTCAATCGGGCTGTCGCCCTTGCCGAACTGGACGGTCCGGACGTTGCGCTGGCGATCATCGACAAGCTCGCCCTCGATCGGTACCACGCCTGGCACGCCGCGCGTGCCGACCTCCTGCGCAGGCTCGGGCACAGTACCGAGGCGCGGTCCGCATACGACGCCGCGATTGCGGCAACGCAGAATTCCGCCGAGCGCGCCTACCTGACGAGGCGGCGCGATCACCTGGTTGCGCGGGGCGGAATCTGAAAAAAGTTTCCGAGGACCTGTCGTATCCGGTCGGCCCCGTTCGTGGCACTTATGAGAGGCAGCAACGGGCCGCCGAACCACACAGGAGATCGACATGACCACCACCGCTCACACCACGTCCACCGCCCGCACCAGCGCCGCTGCAGCCGCCGCATTCTGGCGTCCCGCCGCACTCGCGGCAGTCGGAGCCGCTGCGGCGACGACGGCGGTGGCAGCCGTCGCCCATGCTGCCGGCGTTTCCCTCGCGATCGAAGGCGAGCCGATTCCCCTCGCCGGTTTCGCGCAGCTGACCCTGATCTTCTCCATCATCGGCATCGTTCTCGCCGCCGGGCTGCGCCGATGGGCGGGAAATCCGCGCGTCGCTTTTGTGCGGACCACGGTCGCACTGACGGCCTTGTCGCTGGTCCCCGATGCGATCATCGATGCGTCGGTCGACACCAAGCTCACCCTGATGCTCACACATGTCGTGGCTGCCGTGATCGTGATCCCCGTGATCGCTTCGCGTCTCGTGCCCCGTCGCGGCTGACGGAAATACGGTTCGACCGGCAGGTCATCGGGTATGCCAGTCCTGTAACTGCCTACAGGGCTGGCAAACTGCGCGGACCACGGCGCCGCCGGCTATCTCGCGAACGGCAGGACGGTCTACTGCACACAGGTCGCGCGGACCTGCACCGACGTGTGCCGACTGACAAACGAATCCTTCGTGCCGAACTACCAACGATGCGGAGTGCGCTGCGGGGAGCCTCCGACATCCGGCGATAATCAGTCCGGCCTGTACGACTGCTTCAATTCCGGTGCCCCATATCAGGATTGCGTCGCCGCAATGCCCCGCTAGCTCGGGTCGCGTCCAGTTGCGACGTCAGGCCTTGCGGGCTCCGACGTAGGCGTCCGCCCACGCGCCGATGATGCGGCCGGCCCGCTGCGCCTGACCGGGGCGGGTGAGGAAATGCTCGGAACCTTCGAGGGAGACGAAACTCCGCGGGTGACGTGCGGTGCGAAAGATCTCGCTCGCATTCTCGATCCCGACGGTGTTGTCCGTCGGCGAGTGCAGAACCAGCAGGGGCAGTTTCAGCGCACGGATCTTCTCCTGCAGTCGTGCGTTCCGGACGTCCTCGACAAAGGCCTTCTTAAGGGTGAGCGTTCGCCCGCCGACCATCCATTCGGCGCTGCCCTCCGAGAGGACGCGGTCGACAACGGCGTCGTATTGCTTCTCGGCATGTGCTGGATCGACAGGTGCGCCAACGGTGACGACCGCGCGGACACCGGGTGATTGCCGTGCCGCAGCAATCACTGCAGCGCCGCCGAACGAGTGACCGATCAAGATGTCGGCAGCCGTCCCACGTTCGGTCATGAACTCGCAGGCGCGCACTATGTCGTCGACCTTGACGGTGAACGAACCGTCACCCCAGTCGCCTTCTGAATCGGCGAGGCCGAGAGCGTCGAAGCGAAGCATGCCAATTCCGTCGGCCGCCAACTGTTTACAGATTCGTGCGGACGCGGGGGAGTCCTTGCCGAGGGTGAATCCATGGGCGAAGACACCCCAGCCGCGTATCTTGCCGGATGGTCGATCGATGATTCCGGCGAGTTGCGGTCCTGTGGAGCTGGGAAATGTGACGCGTTCAGCCATCCACGATTTGTATCACTCCAACCGCGTGAGTAATCCCGTTGTGAAGATCGGCCGAAAATTTTCGAGTACTGTCCGTGCCGGTTGCAGACGAATTCGCGTTCGCCTGGGCTTGATTCTTGCCGGGCTCGCGGGACATCGGGCGCACGGACCGTAGCTGAATCGGCCACCTTGTGGTACGCCGAGAAGCACGAGTACGTCTTCCGAAGGGAAGTGTGTATGTGTCGCCTGTTCGGTATGTCGGCCGCGCCGCAGCGAGTGCACGCAACATTCTGGCTTTTGGAAGCGCCGGACAGTTTGGCGCAGCAGAGCCGGCTCGAGCCCGACGGCACCGGGTTGGGAATATTCGCCGCCGACGGATCGCCGCTGGTGGAAAAGGAGCCCATCGCGGCGTATCAGGACGCCGAGTTCGCCCGTGAAGCCAAGGAACGCGAATCGGTCACGTTCATCGCACACATTCGATACGCGTCCACCGGCGGCTTGCTGCCGCGAAATACGCATCCCTTCGAGCAGAAAGGTCGTTTGTTTGCGCACAACGGAGTCGTCGAGGGTCTCGATGATTTGGTAGAAGAACTCGGCGAATACCGAGACCTAGTCGTCGGTGACACCGACTCCGAGCGTGTCTTCGCGCTGATCACCAAACGTACGGACCTCCATAGCGGAGACGTCGCCGCAGGTATTGCCGATGCGGTGCAATGGCTTTCGCAAAATGTGCCGATCTACGCGGTCAATCTGGTGCTGACGACGCCTACCGACCTGTGGGCGCTCCGCTACCCGGACACGCACCCGCTGTACGTGCTCGAGCGGAGCGCGGGCGGACCGCACGGTGGACGCCACCTCGACCATGCCAGCACCGCTGGTCGAGTCCGCGCGCGCAGTGGCGCGTTGGCCGAATACCCAGCTGTGATCGTCGCCAGCGAACGAATGGACGAAGATCCAGGCTGGCGCCCGCTTACCTCCGGTGAATTACTGCACGTCGATGGCGGGCTCAACGTCGACTCGCGCGTCGTTCTCCCTGACGCGCCGCGGTTCCCGCTTACCCTCGATCAATTGACCGCAGGCGCGGCCGCATCGCAAGCCGCGAAGTAGAGCGGCTCATTTTTGCCGGAGGTTGATCTGCGACGCGCGCGGAATGTTGCGCAGGTTAGATTTGGCCATCTGCACCGCTTCGCCCATGCCGCCGTTCATGACGATCTTCGAGATCGCGAGTGCGAAACCCTTGACCTGCTCGCCTGAGATCGTCGGCGGCAGTGACAGGGCGAGCGGATCGGTGACGACGTCGACCAGCGCCGGACCCTCGTGCGCCAACGCTTCTCGCAAACCCGACTCGATGTCGGCGGGATCTTCGATCCGTCGGCCCGATATGCCGAGCGCGGTTGCCACCGCGGCGTAGTCGACGGCGGGTACGTCGACGCCGAAGTCTTTCAAGCCGTCGACGAGCATCTCGAGCTTGACCATGCCGAGCGTCGAATTATTGAACACGACAATCTTCACCGGAAGGCGATACATCGCAACCGTGACCAACTCGCCGAGCAGCATGGACAACCCGCCGTCACCGGATACCGAAATGACCTGCCGACCGGGCTGCGCTGTTTGCGCGCCGATCGCGTGTGGCAAGGCGTTGGCCATCGAACCGTGTAGCGCCGAAGACACGAATCGTCGTAACCCGTTCGGGTTGAGGTACCGCGCAGTCCATACGTTGCACATGCCTGTATCGGAGGTGAAGATCGCGTCGTCGGCTGCGAGATCGTCGAGGATCGAGGCCACGTACTCGGGGTGAATGGGCCGTCGTTGTTTGACGGGTGTCGTATATGCGCCAACAACTTTCGTCATCAGCTTGCGGTGCAACTCGAGATTGCGCTCGAGGAAAGTCCGGTCGGATTTGCGCTGTACGAGCGGCGCCAATGCGGCGAGTGTTGCCCGTACGTCGCCGTGGACGGCGAGGTCGACGCTGGTGCGACGGCCGAATTTTTCTGCGGCAATGTCGATCTGGGCAGTTTTGACGTTGTGGGGGAGGAATTGGTCATAGGGGAAGTCGGTGCCGACGAGCAGAAGCAGATCGGTGTCGTGGATGCCGGCGTTTGCAGCGCCGTAGCCGAGCAGGCCGGTCATCCCGACGTCGAGCGGGTTGTCGTACTGGATCCATTCCTTCCCGCGTAGCGAATGCCCGATCGGCGCAGCGACGGTGTCGGCGAATGCAATGAGTTCGTCGTGCGCGCCGCGCACCCCTGCGCCTGCGAAGACCGCGACTCGGCTTGCCTGGTTTATCGCGTCGGCGAGCGCGCGGATATCGGATTCGGCGGGCTGAAGGGTCGGCTGCGCCGTGCGAACCGCCCTCGGCGCCGGCACTGACGCACGCATCGCGGCAATGTCACCGGGCAGCGTGATGACCGAAACCCCCATGCGGGCAACGGCATGCTGAATCGCGCTGTGCACGACGCGCGGCGACTGCTCAGGTGTGCTGATCAGCTCCGCGTAGTGCGAGCACTCCACGAACAGTCGGTCCGGGTGAGTTTCCTGAAAGTACGACGTGCCGATCTGCGAGCTCGGAATGTGCGACGCAATCGCGAGAACCGGTGCACCCGAACGATGTGCGTCATAGAGGCCGTTGATGAGGTGCAGGTTTCCCGGACCGCACGACCCGGCGCAGACAGCGAGCTCGCCAGTGATCTGCGCGTCGGCGGCCGCTGCGAACGCAGCAGCTTCCTCGTGTCGCACATGAATCCAGTCGATTCCGCCCTGGGCGGCTCCACCGGTTTTGCGGACGGCGTCGACGATGGGGTTGAGACTGTCGCCAACGATTCCGTAGATCCGTTTGACACCGGTGTCCCGCAGCTGCTCGACGAGTTGCTCTGCCACCGTTTGCGCTGCCATCGGAACCACCTCTTCGAGACGACGACTATTGCCGCACGGTAACACCCGAGGGTTCGGTTGGTAGGGCGAAAGGCGTTGGAGTTTCCCCTGAATAGGTGCTCAGCGGACCGGGTCGGCGGCTCCGGCGAAGGCGGGCGTCTGCGAAGTCGAATCATCCTTCGGGAGGAATCGATGGATCAAGCCGAATGCGGTCGCGTAGGTGGTCGGGAAGTGGCGCTTCAGGTGCCAGACCACGGTGGCGTCCAGTTGCGGCACGACGTAGAGCTGCCCTCTGTCGTTGGCGTCGAGGGTTGTCCTGGCAACTGTATCTGCGGAAAACCCCGTCCAGCGCATGAGAAACTCTCCGAGCCCGGCCGACGGCCCACTGATTCGGGTCGAGTCGAGAATGTTGGTTTTCACGAAGGTCGGGCACAACACGGTGACCGATACGCCGCTCCCACTGAGTTCGGCGGCCATGGTCTCCGACAGTGACATGACCCCGGCCTTCGAGACGTTGTATGCGCCCATCCCAGGCGCGGCAGCGAAGCCGGCCGCGGAGGCGACATTGATGATCCCGGTTCGGCGATCTTGTGCGCGAAGCTGTTTCGTGAAGAGCTCACAGCCGTGGACGACACCCCAGAGGTTGATCCCGAGTGTCCACTCCCAGTCGTCGAGTCCGATGTCGCCGACCTCTTTCCCACCGATCCCGACGCCGGCGTTGTTGATCACCAGGGTCGGTGGTCCGCCGAAGATCAGCTCCGTGTGCATTGCCAGGCTTTCGACGTCTTTCCGGTTGGAGACGTCACACAGGACTGCGTGCGCCTTGCCGGGGTGCGAACGGGCGATCAGTCTGACGGTGTCGTCGGCGCGGTTCTTGTCGATGTCCGCGCAGATAACTTCGCCGCCTCGTTTGGCGAGTTCGATTGCGAATGCACGGCCGATTCCACTGCCGGCGCCGGTGACTACGGCACGGGCATTCCGGGAGGGGCCGGGAGCGAAGCAGTGTCTCGAGTCCGAACATGGGTCAGCCCACCTGTTTCTGTGTAGTCGATCGCACACAGCGTCCGCCATGACTGTGCCAGTTGTCAATGGCGTGATCGCGCTGCGCCGGCACGAGAGCCCGTCGCGGCGCGGCAACCACGCCATTGACAACTGGCACAGTTAGTGCTGACATAAAGGTGTCGCGCGAATGCCGCCGATCGAGCGCACGGTCTCGGAGCGGCATTGAATTTGGTCTTCCTGCTATGGATTTGGAGAAACTGCAATGGCGCTGGATCTCGAGGAAACGCTCGCTAAGGTCAAAGAGCGGCAATGGGCCCTCGCTGACATCGATTGGGACGCGCCGGGCGCGGAGACCATCAGCGCGGAGTTCAAACCGAAGCTGAAGGCATTCATGGCCGATCTGGCGTGGATCGAGAACGTCGGAGCGCGGGGCTTTGCAGCACTGGCGCGGAAAGCCCCCAACGACACTCTGCGGGAGATCTACACGTACTTCCATGCCGAGGAGCAACGTCACGCCAATGCAGAACTCGCGCTGATGAAGCGGTGGGGAATGCTCGACGACGGCGAGATGCCCGAACCCAACGTCAATATCAGAATGGCGATGGACTGGCTGGATCGATTCGGCGACGACATGTCGATGTCCGCGCTCGGAACGGTCATCCCGATGCTCGAGGTAGCACTCGACGGCGCGTTGTTGAAGTTCCTCCTCGAGGAGGTACATGATCCGGTCTGCGATCAAGTGTTCGCCAAGATCAACAACGACGAATCACGCCACATCGCAGTCGGTTTCGAGGTCCTGGACATGCTCGGTCATGGCAAACTCCGAAAACTGCTGATCGAGTTCGTCGGCACCGTTGCGTCGCCGAGCTTGATAGTCGGAGCGGCCGTATATATTCCGTTGCTCAATCGCACGCGCAACGAAGTCGTCGACATGGGATTTGCGGCCGAACGCTTGTACTTCGCGATGGACCGTTTCAAGAAGCTCGGCGACCGCAGCACATTCACCCCTCGCATGCCGCTCTACCAAGTGGTCAAATGGCATGCCAGCCTGGTGGTCAACTCCAAGCATCCCTACCATCTGCTCGCCAACACCATGGTGTGGGCGAGCGACCGGATTCCGCGTCGAGCGTTCCCTGCGATCCCGTCCTGGTTCAACGAGATCACTCACGAACCTGTGAGCGTCGGCACCGCACGTCAGGAGTCGGCGGCATGACCGAAGACCATACCTTTACGACGCTGATCATCGGCGCCGGCTTCAGCGGCCTCGGCACAGCGTTCAAACTCAAAGCAGCAGGTATCGACGACATCGTCCTGCTCGAGCGGTCGGACCGTCTCGGTGGAACTTGGCGCGACAACACCTATCCCGGTGCGGCCGTGGATATTCCGTCGATGCTGTATTCCTTCTCCTTCGCGCCGAACCCCAATTGGTCGCGCACGTTCGCGCCGGGGCCGGAGATCTGCAGGCATATCGAGGGACTGGCCGACCGCTTGGATGTTCGTCGCAATATCCGGTTCAACGTGGAGGTCGTCGCTCTGGACTTCGACGAAGTCGAGGGCATCTGGATTGTCTCGACCGACACGGGCGAGCGCGTCCGTGCCCGCACGATCGTCAGCGCCGCGGGCCCTCTGACTGACTCGAGTTTCCCCAAGATCAACGGGATCGACAGCTTTCAGGGGCAGAAGATCCTCAGCTCGAAATGGAATCACGACTACGACATGGCAGGTAAGCACGTCGCGGTGATCGGCACCGGTGCCAGTGCCGTGCAGATCGTCCCGGAACTGGTGAAGACTGCGAAATCGGTCAAGGTGTTTCAACGAACACCTGGCTGGATACTGCCGCGACCGGATTTCCCGATCCCCACGGCACTGCAGAAGGTGTACGCCGCAGTCCCTGCAACCCAACGGCTGTCACGTGCAGCCCTCTATTACGGCCACGAAACGTTGGCGACCGGGTTGGTGTGGAATTCACCAGTTACCACGCTGATCCAAAAGGTCGCCATGGCCAATCTGCGAACACAGGTTCGCGATCCTTGGCTGCGCCGCCAACTCACCCCCGAGTTCCGCGCCGGCTGTAAACGGTTGATCGCCTCCAGTGATTTCTATCCCGCGTTGCAAGCTGACAACTGCAAACTGATCACTTGGCCGATCGCGCGCATCTCTGAGAACGGCATCCGAACTGCGGAAGGCATTGAGCACCAGTTCGATTGCATCGTGTTCGCCACCGGCTACGACGTCCATCTCGACGGACCGCCGTACCCGGTGACCGGACTCGGTGGGCGCACTCTGAAAGAGAAATGGCAAGGTCACGCCTTTGCCTACAAGAGCGCTCACACGCACGGGTTCCCGAACCTGTTCCTCACCAACGGTCCGAACTCTGGTCCAGGCCACAATTCGCTGCTGGTGTACCTCGAGGGGCAGATCGACTACGCGGTCAAAGGCATCAAGACGATCGTGGACAACGACCTGCGCTATCTCGACGTTCGCGAGGACGTCGAGCGGAGGTACAACGAGCGGGTCCAGAAGCGACTCGAGCGCACGACCTGGATGACCGGGTGTCGCAGCTGGTACCTCACAGCCGACGGTTACAACGCCTCGATGTATCCGGGATTCGCAACCCAGTATCTCGCGCAGATGCGCAAGTTCGATGCGCGGGATTACCTGATGGTCCAACGTAGCCCGCATTCGACGACTCGTACGTCGGTCGCGTTCGCGCAGTGACTTCGGCGGGGTAGGCGAAACACGTTTTCCTCGTGCGGATTCCGTCGATCGCACGCTATGTTTGGCGTGGTTGAATTCCCACACGCGCCCATCGTGGACTGGCGCAGTTTACGATGGGTCGTATGGAATTACGAGGCGGTGTGATCACGTGAGAGCTGCGAGGCCGCTGCGACTGCGCGCGGATCAGGTGGGCTGACCGTTGGCACGCGCGCCCCGTGAGCCGGGCTCCCCGTTGGAAGCGCTGTTGGAGTCGGTGCTTCGCGCGCCTGCACACGCGAGTCGTCGCCCTCGCGCGGCCATCGACACAGCGGTTCGCCATCTACTCGAGGCAGCCGTCGCGTCCCTGCAGGGCGGCGACCGTGGCGGGCACGATCGGTATCGGATCGACGACCTCGCACGTGAAACCGGTGTTACCACCCGCAACATCCGCGCCTATCAGGAACGCGGTCTCCTACCGCCGCCGCAGAAGAGTGGCCGCGTCGCATACTTCGACGACAGCCACGTGGCGCGGCTGGAGCTGATCACTTCGATGCTCGACCGCGGCTACACCCTCGCCCACATCGGTGAAATGCTCGCGGCGTGGCAGGGCGGTCGCGATCTTGCGGGGATTCTGGGTTTGGAGTTGGTTCGGCCGTGGGCCGCCGACAGGCCGACCCGGATGCCGATGCCGAAGGTCCGGGAATTGGCCGGCGACGCAGCCGGTTTGTCTCGCCTGGTCGCTGACGGGCTGGTCGAGTTGGGCGAAACCGACGCTCTCGTGCACCGGCCGCTACTTTTACAAGCCTTCGCGGAGACGCGTTCCTATGGCATGTCGATGGATGCGATCCTCGCCGTACACGAGCGCGTGGCGCCGCTCGTCGACGAGATCGCGAACATTTTGGTCGACGCTGGAACGGCTCACGTCGCGGCGTCCAAACCCGTTGCCCGCGAAGATTTTTTCGACGAGCAGACAATGACGAAGTTCGTCGCCATGCTCGTCCGCATTCGTGCGCTGGCCTCGGACTCCGTGCGCGCGTCCCTCGAGAGCGCGATCGAAGGCCGGATCGAAGCGTCGCTCGGCGACTATCTTGCTCGCGCGGCAAAGCGCCACAACTCGACCGCTGCACCTCGACTGTCGGGTGTCGGCGATCGGTGATTCACGCTGACTGGGCGTTACCGGTGGCGCACCCCGCGTGTCGCCGCGAGAGGGCCGTGACGGCGGCGCCCCCCGCGTGTCGCCGCCGGGTATGCCCGCTCGGCGAGAGGCAAGATGCCGAGCCGAACTGTCGCTGATCATTACTGCGATTCGTTTTGCCGAGCATCCGAGTGCGATTCCGGGCAGCTGCATCTGTCGATCAGCGTGAAAGGTCTGACGAAGACACTCCTGACCGAAAGTTGAGACTCAGTCCGACGCGTCGAGCACTGCCATCGCGGCGTTGTGCCCGGGGATTCCGCTGACACCGCCGCCGCGTCGTGCTCCGGCTCCGCACAACAGGATTCGGTCGTACTCGGTCTCGACGCCCCAGCGTCCGACGTCATCCGGGTCATCGGCAAAGGGCCACTGCAGGTCCCGATGGAAGATGTGGCCAGCGGGCAGGCCGAGTTCGGATTCGAGGTCGAGCGGTGTCTTCGCTTCGACACATAGCGCGCCGTCAGGTGTTCGCGAGATGCAGTCCTCGATCGGCTCGTCGAGCACGCTGTTCAACGATGCAAGGGTCGCGCGCAATGCGGCGGCGCGGGCAATATCGTTGTGGTCGTTGAACAATCGCGCCGGCATGTGCAGGCCGAAGAGCGTGAGCGTATGCCGGCCCGCGTCGCGTTCGGACGGACCGAGAATCGACGGATCCGTGAGGGAGTGACAGTAGATCTCGCAGGGCGGCACCGTGGGTATTCGGCCGCCGGCAGCCTGGGAGTATGCGGTTTGCAGCTGGTCGAACGATTCGTTGACGTGCAGGGTCCCGCCGAAGGCATCGGCGGGGGAGACCGCTGTGTCGCGAAGCCGAGGCAGCCGGTCCAACACCATGTTCACCTTGAGTTGTGCGCCCTCGGGCCGCCCGGTCGGGTGTTCGCCAAGCAGTCCGGAGAGCCGTGCTGGGGCGACGTTGGCGAGAATATGCCTGCCATGGGCGACGTGCTCGTTGTCCGCGTAGCGATAGCGGACCTCGCCGTCGGGTGAAACGGCCAGCACTTCGGCGCCGGTGAGCAACTTTGCACCTGCACGCTGGGCCGCCCCTGTCAGCGCCGCCGTCACTGCGCCCATCCCTCCGACTGGAACATCCCACGCGCCCGTACCACGTCCGATGACGTGATAGAGCAGGCAACGGTTCTGGGTCAGGTCGGGGTCGTCGGCTGTCGTAAAAGTGCCGATCAGCGCGTCGGTCAGCACAATGCCGCGCACGGTGTCGTCCGTGAACCACTCGCGCAACGTCTGGCCGAGCGGCCGTTCGAAGAACACTGACCAGGCTTCCGCGTCGGCGATCATGGCTTCGAACGTCGACCGATCTACGAGCGGTCGAGTCAGAGAATCGAAGACTGGACCGGCGACGCGGGAAGTCAAGTCGTAGAACCGTTCCCAGGACGCGAAGTCTCGGTCGGATCCCGTCAGTCGACGAAACGACGCCGCGGTGCGTTCGCGATTTCCGGTGTCGACGAGGAGTCCGCCGTCGCCACGTGGCGTGTAGGAGGAGATGTTGCGCTGACGCAGTTCGACGTCGATGCCGAGGTCTGTAGCGATCTTCTCCGGTAACAGGCTGACCAGGTACGAATACCGCGACAGCCGCACATCGACGCCGGGGAAGGCCCGGAAAGACACAGCGGCACCGCCCAATTCGTCTCGGCGTTCCAGGACGAGCACCCTACGGCCGGTGCGTGCCAAGTAGGCGGCGGCAACGAGACCGTTGTGGCCGCCACCGACGATCACGGCATCGTAGGAATTCATGCGCCTCACGGTATCCGAAGAGTTAGTTGCCTGCGGCAGTCAACTATCTATACTGAGAGGATGAGCCGACTCGAGAACCTGCTCGGCGCGCAAGCCCTGGCAGTGACCGATCGATTGCTGGCCGCCGACGGCGACGAAGGGGTCGACCTGTCGGCATCAGGCCGTGCAGCGTTGGTGACGCTGCTCGCGCATCCGGATCACGCGGTGTCGTGGCTCGGCGGCGTACTCGGATTGTCGAGTTCGGGGGTCACGCGACTGGTCGATCGACTGGTCGCCGCGGACTTGGTGACCCGAACTGCCGGTGCGGACGCGCGAAGTCGACGAATCAGGTTGACCGAGAAAGGCATCGGACGCGCAGAGGTCATTCTGCGCGCACGAAGGGCTGCGATCGCTGACGTGCTCGGTTCGTTCTCCGACCGCGATCGAGGGGAGTTCGAGCGGCTCCTGGGCCAACTGGTCGGGGCACTGGCCGAGACGCGAATGCCTGCGCTGCAGGTATGCCGACTATGCGATCGGTCGGCGTGCGCATCCGGTGGCGCCGAATGCCCGCTCGCGCACACGGTGCCTGCGGAGGGCGACGATGACTGACCTGACCACCAGGGAAACCACGCAGGCCATCCCGACAATCCGGACGGTCCTGCCCGGCGCAGCGATGATCGCAGTCACCTTCGGCCTGGCTCGCTACGGCTACGGATTGCTGTTGCCCGAAATGCAGTCCGAGTTGGCACTCACGTCCGGCGAGGCGGGACTGATCGCGTCGGGCACCTACCTGTCGTATCTTGTTGCCAACGTCGGCGTGGTCGCTGTCGCGAGTCGGCTGGGTGCACGCGCGGCCATCGGTGTCGCTGCGGCGTTCGCTGCGATTGGGATGACGGTAATTGCCGTTGCGGAGAGTGCCGCCATGATGGCCGTAGGGATCCTGGTTGCAGGTGCGGCAGCAGGTTTCGCTTTTCCGCCGTACGCAGACCTCGTCGCCCGGCACGTCTCGGAACCGCGCCGGGATCTCGCCTGGTCGGCGATCAGTTCCGGCACCGGGTGGGGCGTCGCCATCGCCGGACCGATCGCCATCGTTGCGGGTGACCAGTGGCGGATCGCCTGGATGGTGTTCGTAGCCCTCGCTGTCGGGGTGGGGGTTGTCGCCGTGCTGGCCGCGCCGACGCAGGACGTTGGTGCCCAACTGCGCCGTCCACAGCTGAGCTGGACCTGGTTCTTCTGCCCGAAGTCACGCCCTCTGCTTGTTTCTGCCGTCCTCGTCGGCACGGGGAGCGCGGTGTGGTGGGCGTTCAGCGTCGACGCCCTGCGGCATGCCGGTCTCGACGCCACGTCGGCCAGGATCGTCTATGCGGTGTGCGGCGTCGCAGGCATCCTGGCGTCCGCAAGCGGTGTCGTGTTTTCGCGCTTCGGTCTCCGTACAGGCTATTTCGTGGCTTCTGTCCTACTCGCGGGATCGCTCGCGCTTCTGGCGGTGGCGGGCGGAAGCGTGCCCGGAGCGCTGACAGCAGCAATCTTGTTCGGCGTGTGCTACAACACCGTCATTGCGGCGCAGGGGATTTGGAGCGCCCGAGTATTCGCCGAGCACCCGTCCGCCGGCTTGGCCGCCATCAGTACCGCACTCACGATAGGAACGTTTGCCGGGCCCAGCATCGCAGGCGTGGCAATCACGCAGTTCGGCTATCCGGCGACGCTCACGGGAGCGACCGCCGCAATTCTCGCTGCGCTCGTGTTCTGCCCGCCCAGCGGGCGGCAGCGGCAAATTCTCGCCGAACATCAGTGTGCGGGCTGCGCCCCCGTGCGCGATTAGCGAGTCCCTGGACTCCCCAACCGCGCACAGGGGTGCTGCCCCTACAATCCAGGTGACCTGATGTGTTGGTGTCGAGGAGGCCACATGCCCCGCCGTGATCCGCCGGTTGCTCCGATGGCCGGCATGCGTTCACCGAAGGCAGGCGACGCCGTCATCGAGTCGCTGCGCCGCGATATCACCTCGGCGCGGCTGCCTTTGGGCTCGCGACTGCCCAACGAGCGCGAACTCGCCGCGCATTACGGAGTCAGCCAGCCGACGGTGCGCGAGGCAGTTCGCGCACTCGAGGCTATGGGCCTCGTCCAGGTGCGGCACGGTAGCGGAGTGTTCGTCCGAGGTGACAGCGACTACCTCGTCGCAACGGCGTTGCAGATTCTCATGCAGATGAAGGACGTCGGACTGGTCGACGCACTGGACGTGCGAGGCGCTCTCGGGTTGCAGTCCGCGCGCGCTGCGGCAAAGAATGCAACCGACGCCGACCTCGCTGCACTCGAAGACGCGTTCGCCGTGCTTGGCGATGCGGCGAAGCTGCGTGACTTCGACTCCCTGATCGCGGCGGTCACCGGGTTCCAAGTCGTGTTGTCGCGCGCGGGACACAACGAATTGACCGCGGCGATCGAGAACGTCCTCGTCTCGCTCATCATGCACATGCAGTTCAAGGTGTTGCAGCGCAGAGGCATTCGCTTCTGGCAGCAGCGCACCACCGAATTCCAGCCTGACCGGCGCAAGATTCTCGACGCAGTTCGCAGTCACGATTCCGCTGCTGCGGTGGCCGCAATGTCCGACTACCTCGACCACCAGCGCCGCTACTTCACGGACGACCCGGAACTCGCGACACTGCGACTCTCCGATCCCGAAGCGGTACGGATCGCGGCCGACGTCGAGTTTCGTCGCGACGCGTAAAGGTCCGTGACTGCCGCGACGATGCTGTCGGCAGTGGGATACAGCGGCTTCTCCATCGCCGGGCTGAACGGTACGTGCACGTCCGGTGCGGTCAGTCGGCGGACCGGTGCGCGTAGGTCGGCAAAGGCCTGTTCGCTGATCACCGCCGAAATCTCGCTTGCTGCACTGCATGTGCGGGGTGCAGGGTCGACGACGAGCAGACGACCGGTTTTGCGGACGGACGCGACAATCGTGTCGGTGTCCAACGGCGACAGCGTGCGAGGGTCGATGAGCTCGATCGAGATATCGCGCGCAGCAAGCAGATCGGCCGCCTTCTTGGCAAGCTGAACCGCGCCGGCAATAGCCACGACGGTCACGTCGGTGCCGGAACGGACGATGTTGGCGACACCGAGTTCGAGCGTGTACGGCTCGTCCGGAACCTCCTCCTTGCGCGACCAGAGCGTGGCGTCCTCGAAAACCAGTACGGGGTCGTTGCATTCGACTGCGGCACGAAGCAAGCCCTTCGCCTCGTAGGCGCTGGACGGAACAACGATATTCAAACCCGGGACGTTCATGAACATGGCGTACGGGCGGTCCGAGTGATGCGCCGCCGACGCCGCGCCGTACCACATGCTGGCGCGAAACACGATGGGGATGCTCGCCTGACCGCCGAATATGTACCGGTTTTTCGCGGCTTGATTGACCAACTGGTCCATCGCGAGATACATGAACGTCGCGTAGCTGTAGTCGACGATGGGCCGGAGTCCGGTCATCGCCGCACCGATTGCGACCCCGGTGAAACCGGCCTCCGAAATCGGCATGTTCATGATTCGGTCCAGGCCGAACTCGGAGACGAATCCTGGTGCTGTTCCGTATAGATTCGCGCGCACGTCCTCGCCCATGAGGACGACGGTGTCGTCGGATCGCAGCGCATCACGTTGTGCCGCAGCGATAGCGGCCAGATAGTTGAGCCGGGTCATCGGGTCACTCCCACTTTCCGGTCGGTGTAGACGTCGTCGAATGCGGCACTCGCGTCGGGCATCGGGCTTTCGTGGGCGAACTGCAGACAGTCGTCGATATCGTTGTGCACACCTGCTTCGACGGCAGCGATGTCGTTGTCGGAACAGCCTCGCGCCCGAAGCCGCTGTGCCGCAATAGCAATCGGATCACGGTCACGCCACGCGGCAATTTCCTCCGCCTTCCGCGCCGCGCCCGCATACGCGTCACGGAAACGCAGTCCCTCCGAGTGGTCTCGGTAGCGATAGGTGAGGACTTCGATCAGCGACGGACCGTCGCCGGACCGTGCGCGGGTCACCGCCGCCGAAACCACGTCGTGCACTGCCTCTACGTCCTGACCGTCGTCGACCCGTATACCGGGCAGGCCGAAACCGGTTGCGCGGTCGGCGATCCGGGTATGTTTCGTGACCTCTGCCATCGGGGTCAGCGATGCGTACTGATTGTTCTCGCACAGGAAGATCATCGGCAGATCCCATGTGGCGGCCATGTTCATACTCTCGTAGAGCACGCCCTGGTTTGCGCCGCCGTCGCCGAAGAAAGTGAGGGCAACGCGACCGTTCTGCTTGATCTTCGACGAGAGCGCCGCGCCTGTCGCGACGGGTACGCCGCCGGCGATGATCGCGCTCTCACCGAGCGAACCGACACTGAAATCGGCGAGATGCATCGAGCCACCTTTGCCCCGGCACACGCCGGTCGCGCGGCCGAGGATTTCCGCCATGAGTCCGCGCAGCGACGCATTCTTGCCGATCGGGTGCCCATGGGATCGATGATTACCGGTGATGTAGTCCGAATCCTGCAGTGCCATGCAGCTTCCGACGATTTGCGCTTCCTGGCCGATACTGAGATGAATCGAACCCGGAAGTTCACCGCGGGCAGCCATCTGCTGGACGGATTCCTCGAACATTCGAATACGCAACATGCGGCGATACATTTCGGTCAAGGCTTCGGTGGACGTCACGGTCACCCTTTCGAGTCGGAGTAGGGATCCACGTAACCGGCTTCGTTGCCGGCCGCGGGAATGAAGTCTGGGCGCGCGCTGTAGACCGCGATGAATCGCGAGCCCTCGGGACCGGACCGTAACGGCCCCCAGAACGCACCCGGATCCTCATGGTGGAAGAAGCCCGGTACGCAGACCTGCGGTTCGTCGTCGCCGACGAGCCACGACCCGTCGAGTAGGAAATGACTCACCGCACTGCTGTGCGAATGTCGCGGAACTCTGGTGTGGGGCGGGTGTTTGACGATGTAGAACCACGGCCCCCTTTCGTCTCCCGGCCTGCCTAGGTACTTGCCCAGATTCCCGATCGCGGCAGGTACGGTGCCGTCGAAGCCGTAGAGATCCGAGACCGGCACCCATTCGATTTCGTGTTCGTAGACGTCGAACGAGTCGGGCGCGCACATGAGCGCTCAGCCTTCCGTTTCAATGACAGCCAGCACGTCACGGACTTCGATCACCGCGCCGACGGCGGCCAGCACTTCGACAAGCACCCCTGACACCGGCGATTCCAGCGTCTCGTTCACCTTGGCGGTTTCTATTTCGACGAGGCCTTCGCCTTCGTCGATCGAGTCACCGACCTCCTTCAACCACTCGATCACTTCACCCTCGGTCATGCCCATTCCCCATTGCGGCAGACGCACTTCCACTCGCATGTGTCACTCCTTGTAATCGACGATGACGGTCCGCTGCGTGCCGAGACCGGAAATTCCGAGTTCGACGACGTCTCCGGCCCGCAGATAGGCCTGGTCGGCGCGGCCGAGGGCGACGCCCTCGGGCGTACCGGTATTGATCAGATCACCCGGCTCGAGAACCATGAATTGCGACAGGTACCGGACGATGGTGACCACGTCGAACACCATGTGCCTCGTGCAGGAGGCCTGCCGCTTCTCGCCGTTGACAGTCAGCCAGAGATCCGCTTTCTGCCAATCGATTTCGTCGCGACTCACGAAAACCGGACCGCACGGATTGAACGTCTCACACGACTTCCCCTTGACCCACTGGCCTTGGCGTTCGAGTTGAAAGCTGCGTTCGCTGACGTCGTTCACGGCCACGAAGCCGGCGATCGCGGCAATCGCCGAAGCATCATCGGCGAGATAACGCGACCGCGCCCCGATGACGACACCCAACTCCACCTCGTAATCGAGTTTGCTCGAGCCCGGCGGCGCGACGATGGGATCGTTCGGCCCGGACATGCAGTTCGGTGCCTTGGTGAAGATCACGGGTTCCGTCGGCACGGCGGCGGCGGACTCGTCGGCGTGTGCGACGTAATTCAGACCGACACAGATGATTTGGTGCGGTCGTGCGATGGGCGCGCCGATCCGAACGTCGGCCAGCGGGTGCGCGACCCGTCCCTCGATCAGGTCGGGTAGCCGTGCGAGCCCGTCTGATGCGAAGAAGGCGGCGTCGTAGTCCGGCACTCGGTCCGAGACGTCGACGTAGTGGTCGTCGTCGACGAGTACGCCCGGCCGCTCTGCGCCGAGTTCCCCGATACGAACGAGTTTCATTGGGCCGCTTGCCCGAAGACGATCTTGCGAGCGGTCTCGACGCTGGCGACCGGGCGTCCGATGGTCTCGGCCATGCGCACGATGACCTCGACCAGTTGGGCATTGTGCTTGGACATGTCGCCGTTCGGCAGATATGGGTTGTCCTCCCACCCGACCCGGACGTGTCCACCCATGCCGATAGCCATCGCCGCGAGCGGCCACTGCATGACGGGATCCATGATCGACACGTTCCAATTGACGTTCGGCGGAAGGTGATCGACGAGGTAGGTCATCGACTTGTGTGTCGGTGGGGTCCACGCGCCGCCGGGCCAGCCGAAGAAGAGCGTTGCCCACACCGGGTCCTGCAGTGTTCCGAGTTGCCTGATGAACTCGAGGTTCCAGAACGCGCCGGTGTAGAAGCACTCGATCTCGAGTTTCACACCGTGCTCGGCTGCCGCTCTACTGGCCGCCTCGAGTTCGTCACGCGGGTGCAGTGAGTACATTTCGTTGGCGGGCAGCACAGGATCCGGCCGGAAGTACTCGTCGTGCACGTTGAAGGCGTAGGACATCATGTCCGGCTTCTGCTCCATCAACTTGATCTTTTCGGGCAGGCGCGCGCTCGCGATGCCGTACTGGATGATGGGGTCGGTGCCGACGGACTTGATCTTGTCTGTAAGTCGTTGCCACCCATCATGATCGATGGTCGAGAGCTTCTTGCCGTCGGGCCCCATCTCCTTGTCCAGGTAATGCACGCCGTGGTGATGGCAGAGCGACGCGCCCGCGTTGACGGCGTCGACGTACTGCTGGCCGACCGCCTCGGTGTCCTCGATCGGTGGCATGTGCGGAAAGCCCGGATACGACATGCTCGAATCGCAGGTGACGGTGATTATCAGATCGTCCAAGGGGACCACTCCTTCTAAAAGACACCAGGTGACTTGATGTATGTATAGCACTCGAGGGGGTACTCTTGACAGCAAAACTAGAGATTGTTTCTATTTTCAGGACACCCTCGACGCGGAGGTACTTCGTGAGCTCCATAGACATGGCCAGTCGGCACTTTCATCTGTTCACCGATCCCTGGCTCGACTTCAACGTGATCCGCTACCTGGGGTACGCCTCGCAGGGCGGTGCGACGGTCGGCGAGGTACTCGCGATCGTTGCCGAGATCGAGGACGGTGACGTCGAAAGCTGGCACCGTGCCTGGTCCAGCTTTGCCGACCGGTTGGTCACTAGCGCCGAAAAGCTTGCTGCGCAGCCGGAGTCGACGGTCGACGCCCGGCGGGCCTACCTGCGTGCCGCGAACTACTATCACGCGAGCGACCAGTTTCTCGGCGGCTTCGACGAACGACGGCCCGAGGTCTACCGCAAACTACGGGGCGCCTTCGGCAGGGTCTGCGAACTCGCATCCCCGCCGGGGATCCCGCTCGAATTCGAGTGCGACGGCGTCCGAATGCCGATGTACTTCCTACCGGGCTCGGACTCACCGCAGGACTATCCGACGGTCATCATGCTCGGTGGTGCGGACGTCGTCTGTGAAGAGAACTTCTTCTATGGTGGCGGGTCGCTCCTGGACCGTGGCTACAACGTCGCACTTGTCGAACTGCCGGGGCAGGTCGGGTCGCTCGCGATGAACGAGGTCGCAAAATATCGGGCCGACGCCGAAGTGCCATTCGCTGCGATGCTCGACGCACTGATCGCGCTACCCGGCGTCGATCCGGACAACCTGTGGTGCGTGTGCTTTTCGGCTGGTGGGTACTTCGGGCCGCGCGCTGCGGCACACGACCACCGCGTACGCGGCTGGGTCTTCGATGCGTCGTTGCACGAGCTGGTCGAGTTGCCGCGATCGGTCGCAGGCGTGGGGGAGATGCTCGACAACGGCGCGAGTGATGCGGAGGTCGACGCGCACATCGAGCGATTACGGCATCTGCCCGCGGTCGACTTCTCGTTCCACTGGTGGGGCAGGCGCGGCGGTCACTACGACGCACCCGTCGAGCGCTACAGCCAGATCGTCCATGATCTCGCCGAGTTCTCGGTGTCGAGCGAGATGATCGCCGCGATCCAGGGCTCGGTCCTGCTGGTCTGCGGCACGGCCGAACCCCCTGCGTGGCAACGGCTTACCCGCGAGCTCTTCGACGGATTGACCGTCGAAGACAAGCAGTTCGTCGAACTCGGACCGGAGACGGGTGCCGACGCACATACGTCGGTCTCCGCTTTGCCGGTGGTGGAAGCAATTATTCTGCCGTGGCTGTACCGGCACGCGGGACCGGGTGCGCGGCCGTTCTCCGGACCGGGAAGGCCCTGACATGCGGATGATCGACTACCTCGACCGAGGTGCCCTGCTTGCGCCCGAGCGAACCTGCCTGATCGACGGCAACGAGCGCATGACGTACTCGGAAGTCGTTGCGGCGTCGCACAACATCGCGGCAGGACTCCTCGAGGGCGGAATTGGGAGCGGCTCCCGCGCCGCGATCCTCGCGCCGAATTCCGCGGCCGCATTCACCGCCGTGCTGGGAGTGCTGCGCAGCGGAGCGACATGGATTCCCGCCAATGTGCGGGCAACGCCGGTAGAACTGGCCGAGCAGCTCACAATTGGCGAATGTGCGGTGCTGTTCTACGATCCAGTGCTGCAAGACGTTGCCGAGCTGCTCGTGCAGGCGGTCCCTACCCTGACGTGGTCGATTCCCCTCGACGCGATGCCGAGCGGGACGGCAGAGATACCCGACGTGCTGGAAGATTCGCGGCGCGAGGCGATTCTCGGATTTACCGGTGGAACCACCGGGCGACCCAAGGCTCTCGTGGCAAGTTCGCGCAACGTGGAGGCGATGACGACCGCACTGCTTGCTCACGTCGACATCGGGTCGCCACCCGTGTATCTGGCTGCCGCGCCGCTGACGCATGCGGCGGGAATTCTGTGCTTTCCGGTATTGGCATGCGGAGGAACGATTCTCATTCACCGCACGGTCGATCCCGGCGCCATTCTCGACGCCGTGGAACGCGATGGCGTGACGTTCCTTTTCCTCCCACCGACCGCGATCTACATGTTGCTCGCGCACCCGACCGTCCGAGGTCGCGACTATTCGTCGCTGCGCGCCTTCGTCTATGCCGCGGCACCGATGGCGCCCGAGAAACTCAGGCAGGCACTGGATGTGTTCGGCCCGAAAATGGTTCAGCTCTATGGACAGTCCGAGGCGGCCATGATCTGCACCGTCCTCACTGCCGCCGACCACGTCACCGCGCTGGCCGAAGCCCCACATCGTTTGGCCTCGTGCGGCCGGCCATCGATCGTGGCGCGGGTGGCCGTGATGGCTGAGGACGGAACGTTGCTGCCGCAGGGAGAAATCGGGGAGGTTGTCATCCGGAGTGCGCTGGTCATGGAGGGCTATCTCGGTGATCCGGATCCGTCCGTTCGCGCACACGGGTGGCACCACACCGGCGACGTCGGCCGCATCGACGAGGACGGCTACGTCTACCTCGTCGACCGCAAGAAGGACATGATCGTCACCGGCGGCTTCAACGTCTTCTCGGCAGAAGTGGAGACAGCTGTCCTCGCGCATCCGGCGGTGGCGCAATGTGCCGTCGTCGGGACGCCCGACCCGCACTGGGGCGAGGTGGTGACGGCAGTCGTCGAACTGCTGCCGGATACAACACTGGATCCCGACGAATTGATCGCGCACTGCAAGGCGCTGGTGGGCGGCGTGAAGTCGCCGAAGCGCGTGGAGATATGGCCGAAATTGCCGCGGAGCAGCGTCGGAAAGATTCTGAAGCGTGAAGTGCGCGACTACTTCTGGCAGGGTGCGGAGCGGAGGGTCTGACCGGATCGGCGGGACCCTCCGCCGCTCGCGGTGCCTGCCACCCCGCCCCCGCGCGAGTGTGCAGTTATTGTCGGAAATCATCCGATTTCCGCAATTAACTGCACACTCGCGCGGGTGGCGGCGGGGCCGGGAAGGACTAGGCGGCTGCGTCAGCCCAAGATGACGTCGCGGAGGGCCCGCAGGGTCGGCTCGTCACGGACGCCGCCGATCAAGATGGTGGTGATGGGGGAGTCGCGCCAGAGTTGGATGCGTTCCTTGATCCGCTCGATCGGGCCGAGAAGGGATGTCGCGTCGGCTAATTCGTCGGGCACGGCTCGGACGGCCTCTTCTTTGCGTCCGGCGAGGAACAGCTCCTGAACCTTCTGTGCGGCGTCGGCGTAGCCCAGCCGGCCGATGAGGTCGAGATGGAAGTTGCGTTCCCGCGCGCCCATTCCGCCCATGTACAGCGCCAGTGGCAGTTTCGCGATCGTCAGGGCGCTGTCGAGATCGTCGGTGACCACGGTGGTGACGGGTGCGGCGATGTCGAAGTTCGCCGGTCGACCTGCCAACGACGGGCCGTAGATCTGGTCGACGAGGGTGGGGTCGAGGAAGAAGGGGATCCAGCCGTCGGCGATCTCTGCTGCGAGTGCGACGTTTTTCGGCCCCTCCGCGCCGAGGTACACCGGAATGTCGGCTCGGCGTGGGTGAACGATCGACTTGAGGGGCTTTCCGAGGCCGGTCCCGCCCGGGTAGGGGATCGGGTGATGCGGACCGGTGCCGGTGACCGGATTCTCGCGTGCCCAGACCTGGCGCATGATGTCGATGTATTCGCGGGTCCGGGCAAGTGGCTTGCCGAACGGTTGTCCGTACCAGCCTTCGACGACCTGGGGACCCGATACGCCCACTCCGAGTATCAGGCGGCCACCCGACAGCCCGTCGAGGGTGAGCGCGTGCATCGCCGTGGCAGTCGGTGTGCGAGCAGACATTTGGGTGACGGCCGTACCGAGCTTGATCTTCGACGTACGCGCGCCGAACCACGCAAGCGGGGTCAGTGCGTCGGACCCGTACGCCTCGGCGGTGAAAACACTGTCGTAGCCGAGACTTTCGGCGGCCTGGACGGTATCGGTGAGGTCCTCGGGGTGCTTCTGCCAATAGCCAACCGTCATACCCAGTTTCAGGTCGTTCGTCATCCAACTACCTCGTATCCTGCGGGCTTCGCAAAGCCTTCGATGAACATTTTGTTGGGGGTCAGGCGCATTGCGAGATCGCGGAGCCGTGACGAGACGGGACCGTTCATTGCAGCGAGTCGCCCGACCGCTTTCGCCTCGTCCAGCACCTCACCGACCCGTTCGACCCGCTCGGCCGAGTAGCGCCGCAGTCCCTCCTCAGGCGAGCGCGCGGCCGCCAGGCGTAGCGCGAGCACCGTTGCGTCCTCGACGGCTAGGCAGGCGCCCTGGGCGACGTGCGGCGCCATCGCGTGCGCCGCGTCGCCGAGCAAGGCGACGCGTCCGGTGGTCCACGACGGAAGTTTGGGAAGGGCGTACACGTCGTTGCGCACTATCGCGTCTTGCGGCGTCGACTCGATCAGTCGGCCCAGCGGCTCTGCCCACTCACCGAACTCGGAGAGCAGGTCGCGCTTCATGTTTCCGAAACGGTCCGGCGCATTTGCCGGTTGGAAGCGAGCGCCGAACCAGTACACGAGTCCGCCACCCATCGGGCTCCAGCCTGCGCGGCTACCGCGCCCGAACGCCACGAAGGATGTATCCGGAACGTCTGTCGTTGCAACCATCCCGCGCCACACCGCCTGACCGTCGTAGTGCGGTTCGGTGCCGGGAAACAGGAGCGACCGGACGACGGAATGCACGCCGTCGGCCCCGATCAGCACGTCCGCGGTCGCTGACTCGCCGTCCGCGAAATGCGCTCGCACACCGTCGCCACTCTGGTCGACCCCGACAAGCTCCTTGCCCAGGTGCAACCGCTGTGTGCCGAAGCGGCTGAGCAACGTGTCCGACACGCGGTGGCGGTGCATGCACACCATCGGCATTCCGAAGCGATTGACCAACTGGTCCAACGACACTCGCATGAGTGTGCGCCCTGTGGAGGTACGGAATTCGGAGTACTCGAATGTTCCCGCGTCCTCGAGAACCTGCTCGAGCATGTCGTAGCGCTGAAACAGCTTGAGCGCGTTCGCCCACATGGTCAAGGCTGCGCCTACCGGCTGCGGCTCCGGATATCGCTCGTACACGTCGACGTCGAAACCCGCCTCACGCAGCGTGATTCCGGCGAAGAGGCCCCCGATGCCGGCACCGATCACGATGATCTTCACGGTGGCGGTCCTAGTACAGGATTCGTTCGACGGAGAACCAACTCGGCGACGTGGCGCGGTCGGCGAAGGTGTTCTGACTCTCGCGGATCGCTTTCGCCGCTTGCTTGCCCTCCGGTGTGTCGAGTGCACGGATCAGATCGTCACGGAGCCAGACGAATTCGTCGAGACCGTCGAAGGCGTCGGCCACCGTGCCACGAACGGTCTTCGATAGATGCTCGATCGTCGGGTCGTAGATATTGACGTTCTGTACGTACCGCGCGAGCCCGAGATCTGTCGCGAGCGACGTGATGAGGCTTCCGTGTTCCCCACGGTAGGCGGCGTGGGCGCCGTCCCGGCCCACGTCGGTGCGGGCATACCAACCCGAGTAGAACTTCAGATACGGACCTCCCGGTAGCGCGACGGTCCGGCCCGGGCCACGTTCGTACACAACGTGTTCGGTGGCAAACCACGATGGTGACCGAGTCAGGTCGGTCATGTGCTTCTCGTCGACGCCGAGCTTGCGCATAGCCTGCTGGGCAGGCGGCGATGTCAGGGTCGCGGGCGCCGTGTCTGCGTTGAGCCAGTGGACGCCGACCTGGTCGTAGCCGACCGGATCCTCGGCGCCGTCACCCCACAGTTCGTCGTGTAGGAGGTAGTCCTCGACCGTGTACGCGTGTTCCTTGTGCAGCAGGTCGAGGGCACGCCGTACGCGCAGTGACAGTGGGAGATGGTGTTCGTCCCAGTACCGATGCATCTCGAATCGGCTCACGTGTGGCATGGGGCGGCATGCCGTGAGGAACTTGACCTGGTTCATTCGAGTTCTCCTTCGATAAAGCCGATGAGATCGTTGAGAAAGCGCGCCGCAGGAACGCCGTCGGTGACGCGGTGATCGACGGAGAGGCTGAGCCACATCCGGTTTCGCCGGCTCAGAGCACCGACTGCGAGAATGGCCGCCTGCGGCGGGATGACGAGAGCCTGAAATCGCGGTATGCCATGACCGCCGAGATTCGAGATCGTGAACGTCGACGAGTACAGCTCGGCCGGGCGCAGGGTGCCGCTACGCGCAGCCGTCACCAGTCGGCGCCGTTCGGAACGAATATCGTTGAGCGACAGAGTGTCTGCGCCCAAGATCGCGGGTGCGACGATGCCGTCGTCGAGTGCAATGGCGACGCCGACGTTGATCTTCGAGTGCTCGTCGATCCCGTCGCGAAACGACGCGTTGAGGCGTGGGTGCGCAGCGAGTGCCCGTGCGGCCGAGGCGATGACGACGTCTTCGACGCTCGAGTCCGGCCGAACGGGAACGCACGCGCGCGCCTCGAGTGTGAATTGTGGGATCGCGGCACTAGCCGTCATCGTCGCCGCGACAGCCTTTCGCAAAGGCGACAGTGCTCCTGCGCGTGTCATATGGCGTCCAGCTCTGCTCGAAGTGATCGGGTATAGCCGGCTATCAGAAGTCGTTCGGGAATGCGACTGTGATCGAGCGCCGCGTCGCGAAGCCGTTGCAGTACTGGATTTTTGGTGTGGTAGATCCGGCCCAGGGTGCGGGCGAACAAGGCGGTCTGCGCAGTGCGGGCCTCGCGCTGTCGTTCGTAGGCGGCAAGTGCCCGACCGATGGCGCCGATGTCGTCGAGCGTCTGCCCCCGTAGATGCCGTGCGAGGTAGTAGCCGTCCTCGATCGCCATGCCCGCCCCGTACGCGGCGTAGGGCGACGTGGCATGCGCGGCGTCACCGAGCAGTGTCACCCGACCGCTCGACCACTTGCGGAGCCGCGGGCGGTCGACTATTTCGCGTCGCAGGATGTGCTCGGGGTCGGTGGCGCGCACGAGGTCGGCGAGTGGGCTGATCCAGCCGCTCAACTTGCGTTCGAGGTGGTCTTTGGCGTCGCCGGTGAACGCAACGCCCTGCTGCCACGGTTCGAGAACCCACCACTGCCAGGCCGGTTGGCCTTTGTGCAGAATCGGCGACCAACTGGCTTGCGAGTCGCGATCGTGGCAGATTCGCCCGAAGCTTCTGTCGGGCCCGTCGAGCTGGCAGTAACCCTGCCAACAGTGAAAGCCGTGGTAGGTGAGCGGGGCCTCGCCGTGCAGCGTTCGCCGCACGATCGAGTTGATGCCGTCGGCCCCGACGAGCAGGTCGACTTCGGCTGCCCCGCCGTCGTCGAAAAACAGTTCTACACCGGAAGAGTCGTGTTCGAAACCGACGCACCGGCGATCTGCCTGCAGGATGCCGGGCGGGAGAGCTGCGTGGACACGTTCGTACAGGTCAGGCCGTAGCAACCCGAAAAACGTTGCACCGAAGTCCTTTTCCAGCTCAGGGATGGCGGGAAACTCGGCACGTGGGCGCCCGTCGAAGCGGCTGAACCCGAGTCGTGCGGGTGCGCCGAGATCGTCGATGTCGACGCCGAGGTTCCGCAGGACGAGTAGTGGTGGCGTGGTCAGGCTCAACCCCGAACCGGCAGCGGTGACCGCTGCCCGGCGCTCGTAGATCGAGACCTGGAAGCCCGCCCTGTGCAGAGCCAATCCGGCACTCATACCTCCGGGGCCGGCTCCGATGACGGCAACACGTTTCATGACACCTCGTAAAATTAGAGGAACATTCTAAATTTGTTCTGTCAGCAGCCTAAGACGTGGTGGTCGCGCCGTCAATGCCCGTGCGCGGTTAAGGAGTGCCTGGCTCGCTAACCGCGCACGGGGGTCAGCTGAAGCAAGTTCGACGCCAGCGCGACCAATTCGTCGGCCAGGTCGTCATCGCTCACGTCGGTAAGCCCCAGTGGGCCGAAAAGCATTCTCTGGTCGAGCAATCCGACCATAAGGCTGAAGCCGAGATCGATTGCCCGCTCCGGATCCGCGGCAGCAATTCGTTCTCGGTGCGGCTCGAGCAAACCCGCGTACCGATCGGCAACAAGATGAAAGATCTGCTGGCGGTGCTCCCGGAACTCCTCGTCGACGCAGGCGTGCGCAGCGGTCGCGCGATAGACCGGGCCCATGTCGCGGTAGGTCGCCATCATCGCGTGCACCATCGCGTCGACGATCTGCTCGGCCGTCGCCGTTGCGAACCGCTCGGGCTTCGTCACGTCCTGAAGGACGCCTCGCGCGCGCTCCTCCGTCCGCTCGCGGAGCAAGCGGAGCACTGCGTACTTGTCGTCGAAGCGGGCGTAGAAGGAACCGACAGTACGGCCCGACCGCTCGATGATTTCCATGACGCCGATTTCGTGGAACAGCTTGTCGTGCAGCAGTTCCTCGGTGGCATCCAGAAAGCGATCGACCGTTTCCTGGCTGCGGGCCTGACGCGCGCGACGAACGGGTTCGGCCTTGTGTGCGGGTTTGGCCGCGGCCTTGCTCACCATCACGTTCCCCTCGGCTGCTCGACGACGTATCCGGACGCTTGAGCTCCAGTATGACCGGGCGTCCATGTGATGTCCGCCTGCCGGGCCGGGTTTCGCTACGGCAGGTCCACGTTGCTTGCGAGCCAGCGCCCGTCCACACGCTCCATGGTCATCGATACGCGGCTACGGTCGATTCGTGGATCGGGGTTCGCGGTGTTCGTCACGGACTGGTCGATGAACAGCAGAACTTCGACCCGGTCCCTCGTCGCCGACTTGACCGCTGCGTCGACGACGGTGCCGTGGCCGGCCGCCTGGTTGTCGAGCAGGAGTTGCCGAAGCTGGGTGCTCGATTGGCTGTACATGTCCTTGAACTCGCCTGTTGCGCCGTCGAGAACGGCGGTGAAATTCTGCTCCAAGGCGCCGGTGTCGATGCTCGTCAGTGTGACCGCGTAGGTACGGGCCGTGTCCAGGGCTTCCCGCGCTGCTTCATCGATCTGACTGCGCTGGTGCAACTTCCAGCCGAGAGTCGCAGAGAGCGCGATCAGCGCCCCGATCAGAACGACCACAGCTACGGTTGCAAGGGGCTTGCGGGAGAACCGTCTGGCCTTCGTGACGGGGGCCTTGTCGATGGGCCTATCGATGACCGTCATTGCTTTCTCCTTTGCCGACATGTGTCAGTTCGGTGGGGTCAGGTTCGACAGATCCGGCCCGCCGTACGGGGTCGGAATGGACAGGGGACCTGTCGGTGTCGGGTTTGCACGTGTTCGTGGATCGACGCCGGCCGGAGGGCCGGCAGTGTCGTCGCCAGGCGGGCGTGGTGCGTTGCGCGCGCCGCGCACGAGCACGCTCGGGTCCGAGTTGTCGCAGTACGTGTAGAGGAACGGCTCCGGATAGTCCGGAATCGCGGGTGGCTGTCGCGGTAGGCCGTAATCGCAGCTGTAGCGGGGATAGATATCGGAGGTCACCCAGAATCCGCCGTCGCGCAGGGCGAGGCCGATCGCGTCGAGGGTCGAGCCCCGATGATCGGGAAAGAGTGCCACCAGTGCCGGCGTTCGCACGTAGGACAACTGTGCGACGGTCGCGAGGTTGCCGAGCAACGCGACCATGGTCGGTGAATTGTCGGCAATAACGTCGTCGACCGCGGACAACAACTGCGGACCGTTGTCGAGCAGTGTGCGATAACCACCCGCGGATGCCGACACGCCCGAGAGGATGCCTGCGAGATTGTCGGCTGTGGCCTGCAGACCCGGTCCGGTGTCGTGCAACATTGTGAGAACCGTGCGGCTGTTGCGTAGTAGGTCGACGGTCTGCGGAAGTACGCCGTCGAGTGTGGAAATCAGCCAGATGCCCCCGTCGAGGATTGCGCCCAACTTCTCGGGTCCGGCCTCGGAAACGCCGAGTTCTTGCACGATCGTCTCGAACTTGGCTGGATCGATCTGTGCGACCAAGCCCTCCATGCTGGTCAACACAGTGGCGATGGGCACCGGCGTCTCGGTCCGGTCGGCAGCGATCACCGAGCCGTCATGCAGGTACGGTCCGTCGTCGGTGCTGGGACGAAAATCGAGATATTGCTCGCCGGCAGGCGACAGCGCAGAAACGGTGGCCACGGTGTCTGCCGGAATGCGGACGTCGCCGTCTATAGCGATGGTTGCGACCACACCGCTTTCGCTGAAGGCAACCGAGACGACTCGGCCGATCGGCGTACCGCGCAGAGTCACGTCCTGTCCTGCGAGAAGGCCGCCGGACCCGGCCAGCTCGATCGTCACGTGGAATTTCGGCCGGAAAGGGTCGATCCGCAGGGCGCCGAACGACAGGTAGGCAGTTCCGAGCAGCAGGATGACCAGGAGCGCGAGGCTCGACACCCCGGTCATGTGCCGGGTTACGAAACGGCTCAGCCGTACGACTGCGCGAGCGAGACGATCGGTCATCGGGGCGGCCCGAGCACTCGGTCGCGCAACTTCAGCAGGGTGTAGGTCAGCGTTCCGGCAGCCGCGGACAGGTCACCCACCTCGGGGAGTCGGCTGCCCGGATCGCCGGGCGAGTTCGGATCCGGCACGACACCGGCAACGAACTGCCGTACGTCCAGGTCGGCGTGACCCGCAGTGCTGCTGAGCATCTTGACGACCGGTCCGAGAATGTTGCCGATCGCGCCGAGGCTTGTGCGTGGGTCGACGCTCACTGCGTTCAGTGCGCTGGACAATGTGTTCAGGTCATCGACCGTGCTGCGCGAATCGGTCCCGGCGAGAGACGGGAATGTCGACAGTTGGGTGGCGACGTGGTCGACCAGCACAGCGAGGTCTGTCATGCCGGCGCTGTTGTCGGCGACGGCTTTCAATGCGGGTGCTGCGGCCGCGAGCGCCGCATGAACCGAGTCCTGCTGGGCCCCTATGGTTGCCGTCAATTCGGCGGTGCGTTCGAGCGCCGCGGCGATGTCCTCGGACCGGCTCGACAACGTGGAAATCAATCGTGTTGCGTCGTCGATCAATTCACCGAGATTTCCGCCCGATCCGTCCACTACCGTGCCCGCGCCGTTGAGAATCTTGGTGAGGTTTCGGACTGCACCGCCGTTCACGACGAGCGAGAGGGCGGAGAGCACCTGCTCGATTGTCGCGGCAGCGGATGTCGATTCGATCGGGATCGCGTCGCCGTCGGCGAGAATCGGTGTTGCGGGTGGCACATCGTTCGGCGGACGTACGGCGACGAAAACGTCACCTAGCGGAGTAGCGGAGCGCAACTCGGCCGTGGTGCCGACCGGAAGGTGTACTGCTGCATCGATTCGCAGCTGCACGACGGCGCTGTAGTCGACAGCTGTCATCGACGTGACCTCGCCGACGTCAGCGCCGAAGAGGCGGACCTTCGCCTTCGCGGGAAGGTTGAGGGCATTCGCGAACGTGGCTTGCAGTTCGTACGTGTCGCCTTCGACTCCGGGCGCCGGCAGTGGCAGGCTTTGCAGGCCCGCTGCGCATGCCGTCGCCGACAACGTGGTTGCAATCGTGGTCGCGAGCGCCAGCTTCTTCGATAGTGCGGTCATCTCGGCATCTGCTCCATCGCTTCGAGCATCGACACAAGTCCGAAGTCGGGTCCGAAGTCGCGCAGAGTACCGGTGCTGCACCCGAGTTGGCGAAGACCGAGAACGTTGCACACCTCTTTGACGAGTTGCCCGTCGAACAGAATCTTGTCGGTCAGCGCATGAATCCGAACTGCTCGATTCTGTTGGTCTACAACGTTGTACCCGTTGTCGAGGGTCAGGGGGAGGACGTCGAAGAACTCCGCGAGCTCGCGCCGGAAGTCCGACATCGCTGTCGTGATCGTGGTCGAGTCGGTGATTGTCGAGCGAAGTTCGTCGCGATTGTCGCGCAGTAACAGCAGCGTGTGCTCGACGATTCTGTTCAAGGCGGCGCCGGTGTCGCCTGTGCCGATGTTCTGGTCTGCGACGAGGTCGCTCAATTGCCGGACGCTCGAACCGAATTCGCGGACGACGGTGTCGTTGTCCGCTGCCGCAACTGTCAGCGCGTCGAGGTTGCCGACGATCGACGTGATCGCGTCCCGTGTGGCGGCCCCGCCGTCGGCTCCGAGGCGTAGTGCGTGCGACAACTGATCGAGCGCAACGCGGAGCTGTTCGCCGTTGCCAGCGGTGGCCGCCGCTCCGACGTCGACGAACGTCGCCATCGGACCCTGTCCGTCGCCGTCACCGCCCAGTTCGGTCGACAGCGAGTCCAGCATCGCCAACACCCGCTCGAACTCGACGGGCGTCTTCGTGCGGGCAAGACCGATAATGTCACCGTCGCCCAGCTCTGGGCCGCCGCGGTAGACCGGCGTCAGCTCGATGTGCCGGTCGGTGAGGACGGAGGTCGAGACTGTGACTGCCTGGGCGTCCGCCGGGATCTGCGTGCCGCCGCCGAGTCGCAATCGGACGTCAACGTGCGTACCCCGCGCGTCGATGGACTCGACCTCACCGACCGGTATCCCGAGAACGGATACGGCATTGCCCTCGTACAGACCGACCGCTGAATCGAACCGCGCGGTCACGGTGAAGGTGTTGTCGCCGAACGGCGTCGGAGCCGAAGAGCATCCGACACCCGCGAGTGCGATCGCGATCAACAGGGCCATGCGCATCATTGGCAGTCCTGGAGGTACTCGGGAAGATTCAACTGCTGGGCTCGGCCGCTGACCGCGCACATCCATGCGTCGACCAGTGGGCCTGCCGGAGCGTTGAGATCGATGTCGTTGGCGGTCCCGCTTGCGTTCGCGATGTTGCGGAACGGCACGGGCAGAATCTGGAAGATGTTGCGCAGCAAATCGTCATGTCGCGCGATGAGGCCGGAGAGCTCGGCCAGTTCGCCCAGCATTTGATCGACCTGTGGCTGGTCGTCGACGACGACCTCGTGCAGTGCGTGCACCAGGCGGGTGGTGGAATCGAAGAGTCCGGTCAGGGCGGCACGGCGATTCAGGAGTTCGAGCAGCAACTCGCGACCCTGCACGATCAATGCCCCCAGGTCGCCCTGCTGACTGCGGATCAAGCCGGCGATCCGGTCGGTGCCGGCCAGGAGCGATCCAATTTCGTCCCGTCGGTCGGCGACGACCTCGGACAGAGCGCCGATGTTGCCGAGCAGTTGGGGTACGAGTGCGGGAGTTCCCTCGAGTTGCTGGGCGAGCAGCGTCATCGATTCGCCGATCCGTTTCGTATCTACCTGCTCGAATGTGGTTGTCGCGTCGCGCAATGCGGCTTGCAGGTCGTAGGGCACCGACGTGTTGCTCAGCGGTATGCGCCGGTCGGGGAGCGCAACGTCTCCTGCCGGTTGGAGTTCGATATAGCGAGAACCGAGCAGGGTCGTCAGCTTGATCGCGGCCAGTGTGTCGGCACCGATCGCGACGTCGTCGTCGATCCGCATCGTGACGAGTACGTGGTCACTGTCGAGCCGTGCGCCCTCGACGGAACCGACACTGATCCCAGCGACCGTCACATCGTCGCCCGGTCGAATCTGCGCCGCCTGCAGGAATTCCGCCGTGTAGGACTGGGTCCCGAGTCCGAGGTTTCCGGTCACAACGACAGCTGCCACGACGAGCATCACCGCGACGAGCGCGACGACGCCGAGGCTGATTTTCGAGTAGCGCTCCAAAGGTCGGGTCTTGAACGATGGTCGTCTCATGGTGGTCACCTACAGATCGGTGAGTGTCGTGGCACGCCGCCCGGCGTGGCGGTGGCGACAATTGTCGGAATGAGCTGGGACAGAGCAGGAACGAGGTTTGCATCGATATTGCAGGCGTATGTATCGACGTAGCTGCCGCTCTGACTGACGCGTGCGAGCCCTTTGAGAGCGAGCGGGAGGTTGAAGCCGAGATACGCTAGGCGGCTCGGGTCGGCAAGCACGTGACCGGTGAATCCTGTTTCGCGCGTGAGCAGTTCGTCGAGGTCGGGTTGAATCGACTGCAACACAGTCGATGTGCGGCCGCCGACGTCGGCCAACGACTCGACGGCTGATGTCAGCTCGGTTCGGCGAGTGCCGAGTTCGGTGAAAATGCGGCGGGTCTGTTCGATAATCGAAGAGAGGTCGCCGCTCTGCGCTGCGAGGTGTGCAACGACCGCGTCGAGATTGGTTATGACATCACCGAGAATGTGATCACGACCCCCAAGAGTTTCTGCGAGCGTGGTGGTTTGAGCTACCAGCGTGGTGATGGCACCGGTCCTGCCCTGCATCGCCTGGATCAGCGCCTCGGTGAGCGCGTCGACTCGATCGGGATCGAGCACGCTGAACAGCGGCTCGAACCCATTGAAGAGCAGCGCGATGTCGAACGACGGCTCGGTTCGTTCCAGCGGAATGGTGGCACCGGGCTCCAGCGGAGCGGCTGAGCCGTCCGGACCTCTCGACAGACCGACGTACCGCTGGCCGATGATGTTCTGATAGACGATGGCAGCCTTGGTGTTTGCGTGGACAACCTGGTCTCGCTGAATTCGGAACTCCACGTTCGCGAGCGTCCCGTCGAGTGCGATGGAATCGACACGGCCCACACGCACGCCCGCGACCCGCACGTCGTCGCCGACCCGCAGACCCGACACATCGGTGAAGACGGCTGTGTACGAGTCGGTCGGGCCGCTCACGTTGCGCTGCAGTGTTGTGAACACCAGCCACGTCGCGCCGAGCGAGATCACCAGGAAGATGATCAGCCCGGTCAGTGGCCCCCGGATGCTCATCGGGTTCCGTCCTGGATGTTTACAACGGTATTCCGTGCAAGCGGCCCGAGCAGGAGAGTTGTTGCCGCCGTGACGTTTCCGCCCACTATTCGCCTCAATTGTTCGGCCTCGGCGCTACTACCTACTGATCCGACGTTGCCACCGAAGGCTGCCGGTGTTGCCGTCAGCGGCGGTATCGGTGCCTGTGGCGTGACCGGGGCATTCGCACAACTCGGTCCCGCCAGTTCGCCGTAGCGCGGGCAGTCGCTCCTGCTGTAGAGGCGGTGGGGGGTGAACGAGACGATCGTCATGATGGTCCCGACGTTGCGTGCGGGATCCCAGTATTCGGTCATGAACTTGTCGGACACCGATCGGAGTCGCGTTGCTATGGGCAGGAAGTCGCCGGAATTGTCTGCCAGCACACCGAGCACGGGCTCGAGGTTGGTGGTGATACCGATCAGTCGTTCGATGTTGTTGTCCAGCGCAGTGCCGACTGTGGCGGTGGTGCGCAGGCCCGCGGCGAGGAAAGCGTTCAGTTGTGCGCTCTGCTCGGCGACCGTGCGTAGCGGCACCACAGACTGATGCAGCGCCTCGAGCAGGTCGGGTGTAGCAGTGTGCAGTTCGTCGAGCGCCGCGGTCAACTCAGTCAGCGTCGAGTCGGTTTCTGCAGGTGCGACAACTCGGTTCAGTTCGCCGAGCACGGTCCGCAACTGTGCACCGGCGGTGACGAGCGCGTCGCCCCGACGGTCGGTTGCCGCGGCCAGCGTGGCGAGCATGCCGACCACCGCGCTCGGCTCTTCGCGTCCCGCCGCGGCTACGAGTGCGCGCAGCTTGGTGAGGGTCGTTTGAAATTGGACGGTAGAAGCGTTGGGGTCTTGCTTGATTCGCGCGCCAGAGCGCAGGGCAGGTGCCGGACCGTTGTCGACGAGTTGAATCGTCGACACCGCAAAGATGTTGCTCGGCACCACTCGCGCGGTGACGGATTCCGGTATGCCGCTTGCATAGTCCGGCTTCAAGTCGACTTGCACCTCGGTAGTGCGCCCGTCGGTCCCCGGCGTCACCGAACGGACGGTGCCGACGAGCACGCCGCGAAACTTCACGTCGGATTTGGCGGGTAGCCCGTCGCCGACGTCGACGAGTTCTGCGATCACGACGACGCGACTGTTCAAACTGCCGCTCGACTTCTCCACCAGCACAGCGACTGTCACCGCCAGAACGATCAGCACGACGATTCCCCGCAGGAGAAGCAGGCGGTCGGACGGGATTCTGCCGTCGGATTCGAGCGCAATCGGCATCGGTCAACCACCGAACCGTGCACCGGCGTCGACGCCCCAGAAAGCCATCGTCAGAAGGGTATTGGTGACAATGATGAGCGTGATCGAAGCGCGCATTGCGCGCCCTGCCGCGATCCCGACTCCCTGCGGACCGCCCGAGGCGTAGAAACCGTAGTAGCACTGGATCGTTGCGGCGATGAGGACGAAGACCACAGCCTTGATCACCGAGTACGCGATATCGGACGCGCTCAGGAACAGGCCGAAGTAGTGCTGGTAGGTCCCGAACGACGGTCCACCGGCGAGACCGACAACGACCTGGCACGCGACGTAGCTGACCCCGAGGCAAACGACGTAGAGGGGGAGTACGGCGATGATCGACGCCATCATTCGGGTGGTGACCAGATACGGAATCGATCTGATGGCAATGGTTTCCAGCGCATCGATCTCCTCGGCGATTCGCATCGCGCCGAGTTGTGCGGTGAACCGGCATCCCGCCTGCGCGGCGAACGCGAGGGCCGCCATGATCGGCGCGAGCTCGCGCGTCGATACGAACGAGGAGATGAGTCCGGTGGCGGGTCCGAGCCCCATGAGGTTCAGGGCGTTGTAGCCCTCGATTCCGATGAGTGCACCAGCAGTCGCTCCGAGAACGATGATTACGGCGCCGGTGCCGCCGCCGACGACGATCGAACCGTTGCCCCACGTCACGTTCTTCACCAGTCGGGCAAGTTCGGCGCGGTAGTGCCGCAGCACGACCGGAACGGAGCACACGGCACGTACGAAGAACGACGCCATGTAGCCGATCCGCATGATCGGTCGCAGTGTGGCCGTCGAGAAGTCGACAACGTGCCGGATGCCGAGCGGGTAATACGTGGCTGCCATCTCAGAGCCCGTTCCGTGGAAACACGAGAACGTACAGCTGGGTGAAGACGACGTTGACGATCATCAGCTGAATGATCGATGCGACGACGGCGGCGTTCACCGAGTTCGCGACTCCGGACGGTCCGCCTTCGGTCGAGAATCCCTTGTCGCAGCTGACAATTGTGACGATCGCTCCGAATACTGCTGCCTTGAAGAGCGTCAGCACGAGATCGCCGACGGTTGCGAAAGAGGCAAATGTCGCGACGAAGCTTCCGGGCGTGCCGGATTGGACGAAAGTCGTGAACAGGTAGCCGGCGAGGAATCCGACGAAGCACGTCAGGCCCGTCAGGGTGATACCGACGACGATGCCCGCAGCAAGCCGCGGCACAACCAGGCGACGCAGTACCGATACGCCCATGACTTCCATGGCGTCGAGTTCGTCCCGGATGCGCCGCGAACCGAGGTCGGCGCAGATCGCCGAGCCGACCGCCGACGCCATGAGGATCGCGGTGACCATCGGTGCGCCCTGCCGTATCACTGCCAGTCCGCTGGCTGCGCCGGCCAGCGACGTTGCGCCGACCTGTCCAGCGAGTAAACCGAACTGGATCGCCAGCGTCACCCCGATGGGGATGGCGACGCACAGCGTGGGCACGACCGCCGTGCCTGCCATGAAGGCTGCCTGCCGCACGAATTCCTTGAACGGAAAGCGGCGGCCCGCGATGTCGAGCGCTAGATATTGGAACGAACGTACGCCGAGTACGAACTGGCTACCTACGGTGCCGAGCGCGGCGAGCGGGTGGCGCTTCACGTAACCGTTTGCCCAGGATCGGATTTCGTCACGAGCGGGATCGCGAACGGTCGACAGTGGGATGTCCACAGTGCGTTCGCTCATTTCGCCGCCATCCCGAGTCAAATTAGAATAATCCTCTAATAAGGACCGGACTCAGGTTAAGCGCATGGAGGACAAAGCGTCAATAGGGCTGTGGCCCCGTGCGCGGTTAGGAAGTCCAGGGACCGCTAACCGCGCACAGGGGGCGCAGCCCCTGAGATAATGATCTCGCCGTCCTAGCCTGCTGAGATCAGGCTAGGCCGGTTCACAACCCGATGCTGCTGCCCGTCGACGAGAACAGCCCCATCAGCACTGTGAGCCATGATGTGCTCGATGATCCCATTTTGCGATTCCTCCTTCCGGTTGTGAGTTGCGGTGGTTGGCGTGTGCTCCCTTACCCCAGCAATGGCGTCCGGTCGCGAGTCATCGTGGTGAGAGTTTCTTGCATCCGGGTCTCCACCCGTGCGCCGAATTCGTCCGAACTCTCGGCAGAGTGTGGGTTCATTGGGTTCAGCACTGTCGTCGATAGCTTCGTGGGTAATGGCAGATAGGGAAGTAGCCCCACAGCACCGACATTGAGACCCCACGGAACAGACACGGATACGGGAAAGCACTTCAGCCGAAGGAGCTTGTTCAGCTTCAACGCGCGCGCTACGCGTGAGCCGTCGGAAATGACCACCAGTGATTCGCCGGCGCCGGCGGTGACGATCGGAACGATCGGTACCCCCAACTCCATTGCGAGCCGCGCAAATCCGCGCCGGCCCGAGAATACGATCCGGTTGCGATCCGACCATGACTTGAAGGCATCCGCGTCGCCACCGGGAACGACGGCGACGTGGTGGCCCGCTTCGAAGGCTGCCTGCGCCGACGCTCGACTTGCAGGTTGCAGACCCATCGGTTCGAGCAAGTGCCCCAACTTCAGAGTCCACGCCATTTGATGGGTCAGGGTCGTGATGGGACGCGCTAGTTGCATTTCATCGAAGGCCGCCAACGTCGCCAGCGCGTTCAAGTCGAACAGGCCGCCGAAACCGTGATTGGCGACGAAAAGTACTGGTTGGTCGAACTTTTCGTCTGGAATCGTGAGGTCCAGGCGATGGTAGTGCCGTACGTACTCGATTCCGAATCTGCGGGCCGCCGCGAATTTCGTCGCCGGCGGTGTCAACCGACTGCAGCTGCGAGTCGTGGCAGCTCTCGCAACGGGTTGGTGCGCTCGATTTCGACTCGTTCTTCCGCACTGAACGTTTCGCTCAACTGCGGGGCGGGATCCCCGGCGCCGTTGTAGATGATCGATGCGAAGGGCCAGTCCGTGCCGAAGACGATGTGCTGTCGCTGAGTGACGGCTAGCACGCTGAGCATTTCGGCCGGCGCATCGCTCAGGGCGGTGTCGTAGTAGAACGACTCGATCAGGCGCTTGGAATCGAAAAGTGACACAGTGGGAACGCCCGCAGGCCAATTCTGGCCGACGACAGAATTGCTCAGTAGCCCTAGCCGATTCGACAGGAAGGGCACCGTCCCACCGGCATGTGACAGTTGGAACCGAATCCGTGGATAGCGGTTCATGGTGCCACTGGTGATCATCGTCGCCGCAGCGCGCGTGGTGTCGAATGGGTACTCGACGAGAAAATCGGGCAATGTTGCGGGCTTGGCATCGTCGGGAATCGATCCGGGATGCACGAATACGTATGCGCTACGCGCATTCAACGCAATCATCAACGGTTCGAAGCGAGGGTCGCCGAGGTAGATGCCGTCATATGCACTCAACAGGACTACGCCGTCGAGATGCAACACGTCCAGTGCATACTCGACCTCGGCGATCGACGCCAGGACGTCCGGCATAGGAAGCACCGCAAACCCACCGAATCGTGTTGGGTGCGAACGAAACAGGTCAGCGGCGTACGAATTGCAATAGCGAGCCATATCTATCGCTTCGCGCCCGCGCAGGAAACCTACGCCGGGGTCCGAGATCGACAACGTTTGCGCCTGGATGCCGTATGCGTCCATGAACCCGATCGCGGCTTCGGGCGACCACTGCGGCAACGGGAATCCGCCGGCTGTAAACATGCCGCGCGAAATCATCGCATTGCGGTAGTCGGGCGGCAGGAAATGAGCGTGCATGTCGATGCGGTAGTTGCCGCTCGGCAGCTGCTCACGACGAAATGGGCTGGTCCGTACGCCGACCGGTGCTGCGGTTGCTGCGCGCGCGCCGACCAGCGACGCGCCTGCGACCCCGGCCGCCGCCGCGGCAGAAGTTCCCAGTAATTTGCGACGACTCCAGGTCGTAGCGGGCTTGTCGTCGTTCACGAGACCCCAATTCCTTGATGATGGTTGCGAAAGCTATTGCGATACAACAGTTTTATCTGCGAGATCGAGCGCAATGTCGATCAGCATGTCTTCCTGGCCGCCGACCAGGCAGCGTCGTCCCGCTTCGACCAACAGGTCGCGCGCGTCCACGCCATAGCGGCTGGACGCGGTCTCCGCGTGCCGCAGAAAGCTGGAGTACACGCCCGCGAAACCGAGGGTGAGTGTGTCGCGGTCTACCCGAACCGGCCGATCTTGCAGCGGGCGGACCAAGTCGTCGGCAGCGTCCTCGAGGGCGAACAGATCGCAACCGTGGTCCCAGCCGAGTCGTTCGGCTGCGGCGATGAACACCTCGAGTGGGGCGTTGCCGGCGCCGGCGCCCATGCCGGCAAGCGATGCGTCGACGCGATTGGCGCCGTGTTCCACGGCTGCAATGGAATTGGCTACTCCGAGCGACAGATTGTGGTGTGCGTGAACGCCGATGTCGGTGCCCGGATCGAGTTCTTGGCGCAGCGCGTCGAATCGGTCGGCGACCTCACGCATTGTCAACGTCCCGCCTGAGTCGGCGAGGTAGACGCACGTTGCCCCGTACTGTTCCATCTGTTTCGCCTGTTGCGCGAGGGCCTGCGGACTTGCCATGTGGCACATCATCAGAAACCCGACGGTGTCCATCCCCAGCCTGCGACCTGCGGCAATGTGTTGGGCGGAGACGTCCGCCTCGGTGCAGTGCGTTGCCACTCGGATCGTCCGCGCGCCCGCGCTGTGGGCATCGATTAGGTTCGCAACGGTGCCGATGCCCGGCAGCAGGAGCGTTGTGACACTGGCGCGGTGGACGGCGCCTGCGACGGCTTCGATCCATTCGAGGTCTGTGTGAGATCCGAAGCCGTAGACACAGCTCGATCCCGACAGTCCGTCGCCGTGTGCGACCTCGATGGAATCGACTCCTGCAGCATCCAAAGCTGTTGCGATGGAGATGACTTGAGGGACTGTGTAGCGATGACGGATGGCATGCATCCCATCGCGAAGCGTGACATCACTGATGTACAGGTTGTTCATCGCGCCGCACCGACTGCGCGCACGGAACGAAGCGCGATACGTTCGGCGGTAGCCAACGCCGCCGACGTCATGATGTCGAGGTTGCCGGCGTAGGCCGGCAGGTAGTGCGCGGCACCGGTAACTTCGAGCATGACGGTTACGCGAGTGCCCACGAACGGACCCTCGGCGGGAATGTTCAGCGCATTGGTCTGGTCGAAGGTTTCGAACTGCACCTGCTGCTTCAGCCTGAAGCCAGGAACGTAGGCCTTGACCCTGTCGACCATCGCGAGAATCGATGCTTCGATCTCGGCGTGCCGACAGTCGCCCTCGACGAGGCAATACACGGTATTGCGCATCAGGATCGGCGGATCGGCCGGGTTGATGATGATCACGGCCTTACCCCGCCGAGCGCCGCCGACCTCCTCGAGCGCGCGTGCGGTGGTTTCGGTGAATTCGTCGATGTTCGCTCGGGTGCCCGGACCGGCCGATCGCGAAGAAATCGACGACACGATCTCGGCATAGGCCACCGTTGCCGACTCGCCCACGGCGGCCACGATGGGTACGGTCGCTTGCCCGCCGCAGGTGACCATGTTCAAGTTCGGCGCAGCCAAATGAGAGTCCAGGTTCACCACCGGCACACAGAGCGGGCCGATCGATGCGGGTGTCAAATCGAGGACCTGCACACCAGTGGGCTCGAGAATCGCCCAATTATGCTGGTGTGCAGTAGCGGACGTCGCGTCGAACACGATCTTGATCGCATCGAAGTCAGGCATGGCGAGGAGCCCGCCGACACCGTCCGCCGTCGTGGCCACACCGAATCGCGCAGCACGCGCCAATCCGTCGGACGCGGAGTCGATTCCGGCCATGGCGCGAACTTCGAGGATCCCGGAACTGCGGAGCAATTTGATCATCAAGTCGGTGCCGATGTTGCCCGACCCGACGATGGCGCATGGCCATGGGCGTAAGTCGGACGCGGTGTATTCGCTCACGTGAAATTCACGGCGACAGTGCCCAACCCGCGCAGGTCTGCCTGCGCTCGGTCGCCGGCGTACACGAACGCCGCGGTGGTGAACGATCCGGACATGACAAACTGGCCCGCTTCGATTTCGATATCGAAGTCAGACAGAGCATTTGCCAACCAGGCAATTGCCAGCGCGGGGTCGCCCATCACATCGTGTCCGGTCCCGGAACCGATGAGTTCGCCGTTTCGCAGGAGGTTCGCCCGGACGTCGGGCAACGGTGGTGCGGCGGACAGGGTGGTCCACGGACCGATGACTACCGCTGCCGCGCTGGCATTGTCGGCGACGGTGTCTTCGAGCGTGATTCGCCAGTCCACGATCCGGCTGTCGATGATCTCCAGCGCCGGTGCGACGGCTTCGGTTGCGGCCAGGACGTCGGCGACGGTTACGCCGGGGCCTCGCAAGGGGGAATGGAGCAGGAACGCAATCTCGGGTTCGACGCGCGGCATGCAGAATCGCGAAGCAGGTACCGAGTCGTCGTCCGGCACGATCATGTCGTCGAGGATGTAGCCGAAGTCGGGTTCCTCGACGCCCAGCAACTCCCGCATGGCCAGCGCGGTAAAGCCGATCTTGTGGCCGCGGACCGACGCACCGGCGGCAAGGCGACGAGCTAGGTTGGCCTGCTGGATGGCGTAGGCGGCGGCGAGGTCGACGCCCGAGTAGCTCTCGACGATCGGCGATATCGGCCGCCGATCACGTTCTGCGTCGTGCAGTAGAAGGGCGGCAGACGCTATCTGCGTCTCGTGCAGGGTCATGACGTCTCTTCCTCGATCAGGCGCATCAGTGTGTAATGCACAGCGCGGGCGTGCATTTCGAACAAGGCATACAGATCCGTGCGGTCGCCGTCCATCTGGCCGGCCATGAACAAGCCGTCCGCCGCCGCAACGCCGTACTTGGTCACCAACTGCACAGAGTTGTCCGAGAGCTGTGGAGCGAATTCGCGAATCACTTCGGTGAAACGCTCGAATGCGCCGCGGCGGATCTCCATGAACATGGCGCGTGCCCGAGGTTCCTCGGGGCGCCTTTCCAGCGCCAACATCAGACCGAGACGCAGAAAGTCCGGCTCCTCGAGCAGTGACTTCGCGGTCTCCTGGCACAGCGTGAGGATCTGCTCCAGTGCGGTATCGCCCTCGGGAACCGTGAACACACTCATCCAGTCCGCGAAACTGCTCTCGATGACCGAAGCGATCAGGTCGTCTTTGTCTTTGAAGTGCCAGAAGATCGAGCTGTTCGGCAGTCCGCATGCCTTGCTTACCAAAGAGATCGACGTTCCGTCGTACCCTCGCTCGCTGGCCACACGGCCGGCTGCCTCCAGGATTCTGCGCCGCGAGTCCTCGCCGTCCAGTCGACGACGACGCTGCTTGTTATCGGCTGCCATTCGCGCTCCTCCAGCTACTGGAATTTGCTGCTTGACCTTCTGTGGATCTGACCATACTGTACCAATCAATACAGAGCAAGACCGATCAGTACAGAAGTAAACCGATCGATACAGGAATCGGGTCGGAGAACGAGTCCGCGCCCGTTCTGTGCTCGCGATCGACGATCGCAATTCAACGACGAAGGATCCCGACGTGACCGAAATCCAGATCTACGACGTAGCCGTCATCGGGTACGGGCCGACAGGTGTAACGGCCGCCAACTTCTTGGGGCGATACGGGCTCAATGTCCTTGTCATAGAACGCGATCCGTCTGTCTACCACCGGGCCAGGGCGATCGGGACCGAAGAGGAGGTCCTCCGGATCTGGCAGCGGCTCGGGCTCGCCGAGCGGCTCAAAGAGGACATGATCTGGGACAAGCAGGTCGATTTCGTCGACAGCGAGGGCCGCTCGTTCATAGACATCACACCGACGTCCCGCGGGCACGGGCACCCGACACAAACCTTCCTGTATCAGCCTGCGCTGGAGAAGGTGCTCCGCGCGGGTGTGGACCGCTACCCGAACGTCGAGGTCCGGTTGCATACGGAGTGTCTGCGGGTCAAGCAAGATTCCGACAGCGTCGAACTGTTGCTCGTCGATTCGACCACCGAGCTGTCGAGCCGAGTCAGAGCTTCGTATGTGATTGCCGCAGATGGGGGTTCGAGCCCTACACGCACCCAGCTCGGTATCGGCTTCGAGGGCCGCACCTACGAAGACCGCTGGATCGTGATCGACACAGAGGTAGTCGAACCGTGGCCCGCGCACGATCAGCTGCGTTTTCATTGCGATCCGAAGCGGCCCGCATTCGACTGTCCGACGCCGTTGGGTCATCATCGGTTCGAGTTTCCGATTCTTCCGGGCGAGGATGAAAAGGACTTCACATCACTCGCCGCCGCGTGGGCTCTACTGAACGATCAAGGTGTCACCGACCGGCACGTAAAGATCTTGCGCGCAGTGCCTTACAGTCACCACGTCCGGTTCGCGGACAGATGGCGAGTCGGGCGGATCTTCTTCGCAGGCGATGCGGCGCACGTGATGCCGCCATGGATCGGGCAGGGCATGGCCGCCGGCGTTCGCGATGCGGCGAATCTGTGTTGGAAGCTCGCCGCAGTCGTACACGGCGATCTGCCCGCGTCTGTTCTCGACTCGTACGAAGAAGAGCGGCAACCGCACGTGCGGTCGATGACTCGGTACACCATCTTCTTCGCACGTTTGATCACCGAGCGCCGCGTCCCCGTGACGAAGCTGCGAAACATGGTGTGCAAGTTCGCGATGCGGATTCCGCCCGTCGGTGCCTACATGCGCGAGTTGAAGTGGTTCCCGAAGGCGCACTACGCGAAAGGTTTTCTGGCTCCGTCGGCGAACAAGGCCGTCGGGCATCTGCCGCCGCAACCCTGGGTGTTCGACGAGTCCGGAGTACGCGTGCGACTCGACGACGCACTGGGATCCCGTTGGGTCGTACTACGAATCGGAGCCGCCCAGGACGACCTTTGGGCCAGGACCGGTGTACCCACAGTCAGGTTGCAGGCCGCGGGCGGACCGACGGTGCCCGGCACGATCACCGACATCGATGGCTCGTTGATCGGCTGGATGACCGCGATGGGCGCCACCGCGCTCGCGATCCGGCCCGATGGCTACGTGTATGCAGCCGCCGCGGGAGCCGAAACCCTCTCTGCCCCACCGATCGGTCTTGTCGCGCATACCGATGTCACGAATCCGATTCTCGGCAATTCCCTTGTGTAAGTCCCCAACCGAAGGCAGACCATGAACACCACAACTCTCACCGAAAAGACAGTGTCCTACGACGGGACCCAGATCTTCTTCGCCGAAGCAGGCACCGGCCCGGCAATCGTGCTCCTGCACGGCGGCGGACCGGGCGCTACCGGCACCTCGAACTACTCGAAAAATATTGCGGAACTTGCTAAATCATTTCGCGTCATCGTCCCCGATATGCCCGGTTACGGACGCTCCACCAGGCAGACCGACAAGTCGAACCCGTTAGGTTTCGTGGCCGACTCGATTCGCGGCATGCTCGACGTTCTCGAAATCGAGAAGGCCAGCCTCGTCGGCAATTCGTGGGGCGGGGCGTGTGCGCTGCGGCTGGCTCTCGACTCGCCACACCGGGTCGAGCGTCTCGTTCTCATGGGGCCCGGTGGCGTCGGAACGACGAAAGCGCCGCCGACAGCCGGCCTTCGGAAGCTTTTGGACTACTACCGTGGCGCCGGTCCATCCCGGGAACGGCTCGATGAATTCATCCGCACGTACCTCGTGTACGACTCGGATTCCGTACCGGCGCATCTGATCGACGATCGCTACCGCGACAGCATCGATCCCGAGTCGATCGCGCATTTTCCCCTGCGCCGGCCGTCGAGCCTGAGCGAACTACGTGTCATGCGCCGGATGGATTTCACCCGCGACCCTCGCCTGGCGCAACTGACGACACCGACTCTCGTCATCTGGGGCGCGGAGGACAAGATCAATCGCCCGAACGGAGGTCGCATTCTTGCCCGAACCATGCCGAATTGCGACCTGCTGCTGGCGGCCAACACCGGCCACTGGGTGCAGTGGGAACGCGCGGAGATGTTCAACGACGTCGTTCGTACCTTCCTCGCGCCGACCGCCTGAACACCGACCTTCGAACAGGATTCGCCATGCCCGATCTCTACAGCAGTCCATCGGTATTCGGGAACGTCCACCTCGGCTACGTCGTCATCGATACGCAAAAGTTCGGTGAGTGGCGACGGTTCGGCAAGGAGGCGATCGGGATGCATCTCGACGAACTCGATGCGACCACCATGCGCTTCCGCCTCGACGACCGGCAATGCAGATTCCTGGTTCAGCGGGGGAGTGCAGAAGATGTCACAGCAATCGGCTGGCACCTCGACGACCACGAAGCGTTCGATCGGATCGTCGCGAGGGTGACGCAGCACGGTGTGCCGGTCACGGAAGGCACCGCGGAGGAGGCTGCGCTGCGCGGCGTCGAGCGGCTGCTGCGATTTCCCGGACCGAAGGGCCTCACCCAGGAGATCTTCACCACCGCCACAATCGATCCGACGCCGCTGCGCATGCACACCCGGGAATTCGTCACCGGGGCGGCGGGGATGGGGCACGTCGCGCTCACCTCGACAAAACCGAGCCTCCTCCGCGGCTACTACAACACGGTTTTCGATGCCCGTCTTTCCGATTACATCGACGAGTCGTTCGGTGGCATCAAACTCCGGATACGATTCCTGCGAGTCAACGAGCGCCACCATTCGGTCGCGATCGCGTCGGTACAGCAACTCCCGGTCGATTTCTCGCGAACCAGGGTGCAGCACTTGAATATTCAAGTCGCTGAGGTGGACGATATGTTGCAGTCTTTCGAACGTGTGACAGAACTCGGTTTCGGGATGCGGATGACGGTCGGTCAACACACCAACGACCGTGAGCTGTCCTACTACGCGAAGACGCCGTCCGGGTTCGATTGGGAGGTCGGCTGGAATCCGATCACCGTCGACGAGTCCACTTGGGAGCCGAACGGGCACAAGGGAATCAGTACTTGGGGACACACCATGGTCGGCGATTCCGTGATCGAGAAGTTTCAGATGTTCCGGCAGTCGATGAAATCGCTGAAGCAGGACGAAGACACGGTGCCGCAGCTGTGCGGTGTGGGAGTTCCCGACAGCTGAACCGGCGCAACAGAAATCAGCCCTGGCCACCTCTGGTAGCCAGGGCTGCTTTGCGCTCGGCGCTAGATCAGCAGGCAGGAGCTTGTCGCCGTTGCGACGAGGCGTCCCCGATCGTCCTCGATTCGAGCCTCGGCGACCGCTACCCGCGAACGCACGCTGATCGTTGTGCCAGTGCACGTGATCGTCCCCGATGCCACTGTGACCGGACGCAAGAAGCGTGTGCCGGCCTCGATTGTCGTGTACCCCGTGAGGGGCGGCAGCTCGGACAGAACCGCACACCCCATTGCTGTGTCGAGTAGCGCCATCAAAACGCCGCCGTGGACGATTCCCATCGGGTTGTAGTGGAATTCCTCCGGTACTAGTTGAAAGACGACTCGGCCGTATTCTGCGTCGACCGGTTCGATACCGAGGGTGCGCAGTGCCGGGGGCTGCGCGATCGTGCCTGCCCCGATGGCGTGCAATGTCTGCAAGCCGGTGAGTCCGGCGGTTGCGGGCCCGGTCGGTTGCGGTGACGACCAGGTGTAGGTCCTCGTGTGGATGGTCGGCGCGTCGGTCTTGATGGTGCTCATGATGTTCCTCTTTGCTCGGTGTCGGTGAATATGCTTGTGTTGCAATGTGTTCTATGCATTGGGGCGTGTAGTAGGTCACCACACGTCGAAGGTTGTCGCAGCGACCCGGTTGACCGCGCGGCGCATCGACCACGGCACGATCAGCTCGTGAAAAGGGCGAACGAGTCGAAAGTAGGAGCGGCCCAATTGGTTGTGCCGGCGCACCACCGTCGTAACGACCAGGGCCGAGCCGTTGCCTGTGTGTTCCACCAGGATGGATGCGCGGAAGTCGAGGTGCCGATCATCGGTACCGACAACCACTTCCGCCGCAGTGGCAGTGTGCACTGGAAATGCACCGGGTGCGGAGCCTTGCGGATGCGACGGCGCAAGCCCGAACGGGCGGACGAGGGCATCTCGAATCGCCAGTAGTGAGACGCCCCGTTTGGGTGATCCGCCGAATATCTGCCGACGCCAGAATCGCGCGTCCTTGGGTACGTCTCTGGGCAATGACATTCGATACGCGTCGGACCAATCGACGTCCGCCAGGGCGCTGTTGACGAGCGCATCGGGCGGTACCGCGATCCGTTCGACCTTCCGCGGTGGCGCGCTTCGGACGAGTTCGCGCCACAGTGGCGCCGACGTCGAGAGTGTGGTCATCGGATGCTCCATTCGTGAGTTTCTTGCAGCGAATCTGCTTGGCTACCAGAACAATTCTTCTCGAATCCGGTACTTCGTCGCATCCGTACTTCCACCAGTGGGATACCGGCGCGAGTCGACCGAACCCAGGGAAGAGGCGAAGCCCGGACCCCTGGGGAGGGATCCGGGCCTCGATATGCAACGGGAAGGGTTATCAGTGCCCGACTACGACCGTCCCTTCCGGAGCTGCCGGCAGGAGCCCCTTCCTGACGACCACTGCGGCGACGACCGCCCCTGTGGCAAAGATTCCTGAGGCCCACCAGAAGACGGTCGTGTAGCTTTCGACCGCGGCCAGAGCGGCGACGAGCGGGCTGGCAGCCTTGCCTTCCATGTAGCTCGCCGCGGCGGTCGCTGCGACCGTGCTGAGCAATGCGGTGCCGATAGATCCGCCGATCTGCTGCATGGTGTTGACCATTGCCGATGCGACACCGGCATCTTCCTGTTGGACGCCGGAGACAGCTCCCTGCATTGCGGGTGCGGTCGCCGCTCCGACGCCCATGCCGACGAGAATCAACGCGGGCATGATGTCGGTGACGTAAGAACTATCGAGCGTGATTCGCGTCATGTACGCCATCCCTGCTGCGGAGAACAACATTCCGACAGTCATCGGCAGCCGAGGACCGAAGCGCGGCAGGGCGATTGCGGCGGAACGCGTAGCGGTGAAGACCAGTCCGAGGATCATCGGCATGAAGGCAAGCCCGGTCTTGATCGGGCTGTAGCCGAGATTCACCTGCATGTAGTAGGTCACGAAGAGGAAGCAGGCGAACAGTCCAGTGCCCGTGATGAAGACGGTGAGGAAGGATCCTGCCCGTGTGCGATCGGCGATGATTCGCAACGGCAGCAACGGATTCGACACCCGTGCCTGCAGATATCCGAATACTCCGAGCAATGCGACGCCGCCGAGGAGCCAGCTGAGCGTGACCGGTGCGGTCCAGCCCTCCGACTCGGCCTGTGAGAACCCGTACACGATTCCGAACAGTGCAGACGAAACGACGACCGTGCCGGGAATGTCGAGCTTGGGGCGATGGTCGGACTTTTGCTTGGCGAGCAGAGCGAACGCGCCGACGAAGGCGATCGCTGCGATCACCAGGTTGACGTAGAGGCACCAGCGCCAGTCCGCCCATTCTGTCAGCGAGCCGCCAAGAAGCAGTCCGAGAGCGCCGCCGCCACCGGCGATCGCACCGAAGATGCCGAATGCCTTGCCGCGCTCTGCCGGATCGGTGAACGTGAGCGTGAGCAGCGACAATGCGGCGGGAGCGAGTAGCGCACCAAAGATGCCCTGGCCGGCTCGCGCCGCAATCAACATCTGCACATCGCTGGCTGCGCCGCCGATCGCAGAGGCGGTAGCGAACCCGACGAGCCCGACGAGGAAGGTGGTGCGCCTGCCGAACAGGTCGCTGAGGCGGCCACCGAGGAGCAGGAGGCTGCCGAATGCGAGGGCGTAGGCGGTCACGATCCACTGCCGATCGCCATTCGAGAACGCCAGGTCGTGCTGGGCTTGCGGCAGTGCGATGTTCACGATGGTGGCGTCGAGGACGACCATCAACTGTGCGAGTCCGAGGACCGCCAGGATGAGCCAGCGCTTCGGGTTTACGGCTGCTTCGACTTTTGTGGTTTCCGGAAGGCTGGGCGGTACTGCCCGGCGGTGCACGGACGTTGTGACAGTCATTTCGTTCCTCACTTGGATTTGTGGAGAGAATCTCCGGGCGGTGAATCTTTCGACGACTTCCCGATTTACTGGATTCAGGATTCGCGAATCGACCACCGCGTCGCATCCGTAGCGGCACTAGTCCCGCTACCGGTGGAGCCCTAGGACAAGCGCTACGCCGAATCCAAGTCGATTCTCATGAGCTCGGCACGAGATGCGATGTCGAGCTTGTTGAATACCTTGTGCAGGTGATACTCGACAGTTCTGGAGCTCAGGAACAGTTGCTCGGCGATCTCCTGATTGCGGAGACCCTCGCCGGCGAGTTTGCTGATTCGCAGCTCCTGAGGCGTCAGGCTCTGTGCGGCTCCGGGCAGCCGCCGGGTTGCGTTCTCCCCACTGGCACGTAGCTCGGTGCGTGCCCGATCCGCCCACGGCAGAGCACCCATGCGCTCGAAACGCTCACTCGCCGAACGCAACAGCGGACGTGCCTCGTTGCGGAAGCGCTGCCGCCGCAGGGTCTCACCGAGCAGTAGAGCGGTGCGGCTCGCTTGAAACATTCGCGGAGCTGTTTCGTGGTAGGTCAGCGCGGTTCGGTAGTTGTCCACTGCGGTTGCTCCGTCGGACAACATTCCCCGTGAATGGGAAACCATCGCAAGCACCGAGGGAACTCGGCTCGTGAGCGCCCATTTCTCGAATTCGTCCAGGGCGCGGCGACCGACATCGGGCTCACCTGCGCGGACCGCCGCTTCGATGAGGTCGGGTGTCGAGAAGCGGGCGATTGCATGGTGGGCGTAGCTGTCGGGTCCCGCCATGCGGTCGAGCGCGAGCTGTGGCCTTCCCATTCCGAGCTCGAGGAGTCCGAGCGACCAAGCCGCGAGGGCTGCAACGATGTTCAGACGGCGGGGCACGGCCAGTCCGAGTACTTCACCCGCATGCCGGCGGCACGCGTCCTCGTCGCCGCGCGCGCCCTCGACCAACGCCAGGCATGCCAGCGGGTACGACTGATCCTGGCCGACGTCGCGCGCAAGGCTGATCGCCTCCAGCGCATTGGTTGCGGCGTCTGTGAACCGTCCCGAGAGGAACTCACAGTAGGCCAAGCGGCCTAATGCAGGAACCAGGGAACCGATCGCTCCGGTTGCACGAGCATGGCCGACAGCTCGGAGGTAAATCGAGGACGCCGTATGTGCGTCACAGAGATACAGCGCCGCCCGCGCAGCCCATTGCAGCTGCATCGGATCCGACAGGTTCTCCGTGCCGTCGAGCACATCGTTCATTCGTGAGGTGGCCGCGGGGCCACTTCCCGCGAGGCTCTGCGCGCCGTCGATGAGCATGTTGATGCCGATCGCGTCCCCCGGATTTCGTGGTTTCGCATCGAGTGCCAGCTGTTTGATCTCCGCAAGTTGGGCGATGTCACCCGTCGCGGTCGCGGCCTCACCCGCAGCCTGCAGCGCGCCGAATGCCAGATCGGAGCCGGCCTGCAACGCCGTACGGTAGCCTTCGGCGAGAATACCGAAACTCTTGTCCACCATGCCGTTTCGTAGTTCGATGAGGCCGCGCAGGAACTGCACCTTCGCCAGATACGCGGGTGCGATCGGCAACGGTGCGGCCTCGTCGAGCAGTGTGATCGCCTGCGCTGCCCGCCCCGCCCGCCAGGCGAGGTCCGCGGCTTCCAGCAACCGCCTGCCTCGCTCGGCTCGATCGCTGCTCAACGCGGCCGCGCGCGTCAACGCAGTCGCCGCCGCGCCGAGTCCGCCGCGTTGGATTGCCCGTTCCGCAGATCCCTCGAGCGCTTGTGCCGCTTCCTCGTTCGGTCCGATGTGCGACGCGGCGAGATGCCACGCCCGCCGGTCTTCCCACTGGGCCCCCGCGGTTTCCATCGATTGCGACAGTTCCCGGTGGGCATCGAGCCTGTCGGCGGTCGTCGCGTGTTGATATATCGCTGACATCACCAGGGGATGGCGGAATTCGATTGCGTTGCCCGAAACCCGGATCAGACCTGCCTCCTCTGCTGGACCGAGGGCGCGAACGTCCAGTCCGCGGCTGTCGGCCGCTCGCAGGAGGACTCCGAGGTCGCCGGTGCCTTCGGCAGCAGCCAACAGGAGAAGCGCCTGGGTGGCCGCGGGCAGGTCTGCGGCGCGGTCGGCAAACACTCGCTCGACCGTGGTATCGATCGCGAAGGGCTCGATCACCGGTTCGAGTCCGGTCAGCTGGTCCGGGCCGAGCGAACGCAGAAATACCAACAGGGCCAGTGGATTACCAGCTGCCCGACCCGCCAGGGCGGACTTCACGTGATCGCCTATCAGCGGGGCGCGCTCTGCGATCAGCCCGGCCGCACCTGCATCGTCGAGAACATTCACTCGGATCTCGGGCAGCCCGGAAGATTCGAGCAGCCCGCCAGGATCCGGCCGCGTGCCAAAGACGACGACCACGCCTTCGGCTTCGAGGCGGCGACTTGCGAAGACAAGCGCACTCAACGACGCGGTGTCGAACCAATGTGCGTCGTCCACGAGGCACACGAGTCCGGCACCCGCGGCGGCCCGTCCGAGCAGCGTCAGGACCGCAACGCCGACCAGAAAAGGATCCGCACCACTGCCGATTTCCAATCCGAAGGCGGTGCTCAACGCGGCACGCTGCGGTGGTGGGAGCGCGCCGATCCCGTCGGAGAGCGGCCTGAGTAATTGGTGCAGTGCCGCGAACGGAAGATCCCGTTCGGACTCGACGCCTCTTCCGCGCAAACACACGCGGTCACCGGCACGCCGCGCGACGTCGTCGATCAGGGCAGTCTTCCCGATCCCGGGCTCGCCGCGCAGGATCAACGCGCCGCTCAGACCCTCATCGACTCGAGCGAGTAGCCGATCCAGCTCGGCTACTTCAGCCTGCCTTCCGTGGAGCACCGTGCGGATGCTACGCCGCGAATGCCGCATTTATCCGCGTTTGGTCTCGAGCTTGTTCGGGCGGTCCGGGCTCCCGGCGACGCTTCGACAGCCACCGCCGAACTAGGGCGACCAAGACGACGACGGGTACACCGATCGACCCGACAGCGGTCCGAACGTCGTCGTCTGCGCCCAGTACGCCGCCGATCGACACGAGCAGCGCAGCCCAGCACGTGACCGCCACCAACGTGAGAGCAGAAAACCACGCATAGGAGATGTTCGACGACGCAACGAAACGCGGCGCGAGCGTCCGTATCCCACCGACCAGTGGCCCAGCCAGGGCGACAGCTTGGGGATGCCGGGCCGAAAGTGCCTGTGCGCGAGCGAGTGCTGAGGCAATCTTGTTCGCAAACAACTTCGGACCGGTTCGTGCGATCGCGCGGCCGCGGCGTCGCGCCGCAATGAACGAATATTGACAACCGCACGAAGTCGCCGCGGCTGCGGTGGCGATTGCCGAACCGACGGAGACCACCTCCAGCCCGCTGAGCACGCCCAGTCCGAGAACGATCGTCGACCCGGGAATCGCGAGACCCACCAGGCAGCCGGCCTCTACGACGAGGACGCCCGCGATGAGGGCAAGCAGCAATGGTGGTGCCACGTTCGCGCCGAGGCTCTCGATCGAGGAAAGGATCCACGAATCCAGATCGCCTGCGTTGATCATCGGTCCGCTCCCGTCGCTCAGGAAGCGTGCGCATCCTGTCGATCAAGGGTCCGAAATTCGGGGGTGTGATCGCATCCGTGTTCACCCCAGTCCGATGTGCAGCGGCACCCAGTACCTGCAAGTGATCACCACAGTCGTCGTCGCCACCGCCAACCAATTCTGGCTCGATGGGAGCGTCGTCGTCGTACTGGTCGGAGTGGCAACCTGCCTCGCCACTGGAGCGATGGCAACGTCAGGGGATCGGTGACGACTTGGTGTTGAACCGCACCCTCCCTCGGGATCCGCACACGAAATAGGGCCCTAGAACGAGGCGGATTCAAGCGGTGGTTGCAACAGCGGGTGGATTTGGTGGATTGGACAGTAGCTCGTCGAGGACTTCGGCCGGCTTTTTCCAGCCGAGAGTTTTGCGGGGGCGGTTGTTGAGTTGCGCGG
>NZ_JAEMNW010000005.1 GCF_016481275.1 Antrihabitans auranticaus
CCGACACCTCACCCAAATCACCCCGATACTCAGGTGTCTCGTCGAGGCAGCGTTGCAACACCACCGCCGCATACGCATGCTTGCGGGCACAGACCGCAGCCTCGAACCGGTGCAACACCCCCGCAGCGGTGACCGAGTCGGCAGTCGGTGCCACACCGGGGTCGGGGAGTCCGGCACTGGTGAGTGCCTGCAACAGTTGATCGAACATGTTTTCGAGTCTACCCGAATGTTGTTGCCATAGATAGGGTTACAACTGGCTGAAAGGTGTGCGAAGTAAACGGATTTGGATGGTGATCATGCGGTCTCGTCAAAAACGGGTCCCCGCCGAAGATCGGGTCCGGGCGGTGCTGGCAATCCTCGCCGGCGAGGTCACCGGCGCGGAAATCGCGCGACGCTACGAAGTCACCGAGGTCACGGTCAGCCACTGGAAGGCCAAGTTCCTCGACGCCGGCGCACGCAGCCTGACCGACCGCAGGGACCGGCCGGCAAGGCCGGCAGCGACGAGGAACGCCGAATGCGCGCCGAGAACGAGCAGCCCAAACTCGCACTGGCCGAAGCCACTGTGCAGCTACGGATCTGGAAGCACGGCGCGAAGTACGTCGACAAATCCCTTCGCCGACCTCGAAACCCTGAGAACGGCAACCGGGATGCCGGTTTCGAGGTTCGCCCGTCTCGCTGCGATCCCCGAGCGCACTTACCGACGACGCCTCAGCCGGCTCCGGTCTGGCACACCGATCAAGGGACCCTGGCCCGCACCGCGGGTCGAGGCGATCGAAGCCACGGCCGCCAAGTACGCCCAGGCCTGGCCGGCCTGGGGACACCGCAAGATCGCGGCAATGATGCGCGCCGACGGCTACACCGTGTCCACCTCGACCGAACCCCCGAACAGGCCTACCTGAACCCGAACACCCAGCAAAACCTGCCAGAACCTTGACTCAAGACACGAAAACCGCGACCGACGCTAGAAGTGAATCGGCTGAAAGATTTGCGAAGTCAAAGGATTTCGTGCTACAGACGGACGAGTCGGTGCCAACCGAAACGAGTGCACGCTCCGTACGGACACTCCCTGACGCACGGCCCGATCCGCTCAAACGGACCCAGCGATGGCGAACACTCTGGGCGCCGGCTAGACGAGTACCGCCACAGGTTCAACGGGCGACGACACCCGCCACGCATCCACTCGCGTCGAGTAGAGAAGCATTTCCACCGCTTTCCGGGGAAATAGTTCCGCCGCACACAGAGCCAGCTACTACCCCGCGCGGACCCGCTCCAACTGCCGCACGCCCGCGTGGTAGCGGTCCACCAACAGCGCAACGACATCGGGGTGCACACCGATGGGAGCGGCTACGCCGTCGGCACCTGCCGTCGACAGACGCTCGTGAAACAGCCCGTGCGCCAACAGATACGAAGCGACAAACACCCGCTTCTCCCCCGCCGCCCGCAATCGGTGGACCACGTCGGCGACACGCGGCTCACCCGTCGCCACGTACCCGATCTCGACCCGCCGGCCGACTCTGTCCGCCAACATCGCTGCGGCCCTCCGCACATCGGCGAGTGCCCGCTGATCCGACGAACCCGCAGCAGCCAACACGACCGCGTCGCCCGGCTGCCAGCCGGCTTCGCGGAGCCTGCGATGCATGACGCGGGCAAGCGCGGGATCGGGACCCATCGCACGCGTCACCGCGACACCGTCGAATCCCGCTACCTCACGGGGCACATCGGTATGCACGTGGTAACCCGACGCCAGAAATGCCGGCACCGCAACAGCATCGCCGCCCAGCGCACGCAGTACCTCCGACGGCGACGGACCGAGCACGTCCACGAAAGCGACACGGACACTGGGCACCCGCTGCGAAACAGCTTCTGCCAGAGCCGCAATCATTTCCACACCGCGCGCGCTTCGGGTCCCGTGGGCAATCAGGACCAGCTCCGGGGCGCTCACATTCGCTCCATCGTGTTGTCGACGCATTCCGCCGGATCCAGCGCCAACCGGTAACCACGCTTGACCACCGTCTGGATCGCCTTCGGCGTGCCGAGCGCGGCGCGCAACCGCGCAATCGCGGTCTCGACGGCGTGCGTATCTTCACCGCATCCGGGCAGTGCGGCCAGTAAGTTCTCGCGCGAAACCACTCGTCCGGGCTGGCGAGCGAGTGTCCGCATGATCGCCATCGAAGCCGGCGGCAACTGCTTCACTTCACCGTCGACGACGACACAACCGCCACGAACACTGAGTTCGTGCCCGGCCGCCTGAATCCTGTTGGCACGCCGCGGAAGTTCATCCGCAATGTGCCGCGCCAGCGCGCCGAGGCGGGCGCGCGCGGGCTGGGTGGTGGGAACGCTCAGCTCGGTCAGCGGCGCCGCCGTGATCGGCCCGACACAGCCCGCCAGCACACGTCCGCGCAACGCGTACAACAGCGGCTCTATGAGACCGGTTTCCTTGGCGCGCATCAACATCGACGCCACAGCTGGCGCACTCGTGAAGGTGATGCAATCGAGGCCGGACGACACTGCGAGCTCGATCATGCGATCCATCGCGGTCTGGTCGTCGGGCGGCGTCCAGCGATACACCGGCACGGCGATCACTTCGGCACCGGCACAACGCAATACCTCGCAGAAGTCCGGAATCGGCTCCCACTCGGTGGTCGCACCGTGCAATTGCACCGCAATCCGAACACCCTCGACACCCTCGGCGAGGAGGTGATCCAGCACCTCGGCAGACGACTCCGACGCCGGCGACCACTCTTCACGCAAGTCCGCGGCGCGAATCGCGCCCTTGGCCTTGGGTCCACGGGCAAGCAGCCTGGTCGATCGCAGTCCGGCCGCAAGGTCCTCCGCCAGGCCCCAGCCTTCGGCGGCCTCCATCCAACCGCGAAAGCCGATGCCTGTTGTAGCAACGGCAATTTCGGGCGGGTCCGCAACGATCTCACGGGTCACGCGCTCCAGCTCGGCGTCGTCCGCAAGTGGGATGATCCGAATTGCCGGTGCGAGAACGACATTCGCACCACGCCGGGTCAGTAGCGTACTGAACTCCTCCGACCGCCGCGCCGCCGTCACACCGATAGTGAAACCCTTCAACGGCTCTGCTGCGTCGGAATCCCCTTCTGTCACGGGCCCGTACATGCTGCTTCACCACCCGGACTGTGCACCTGGACCATGCCGGCCCAGAGCCGGACGTCGTATACCGGCAGGCGCTTGGTTTCGTCGTCGAGACAGCGGCCGTCGACGAGCGAGAAGACCTGCTTGAGCAGTGGCGACGCGACTGTCGGCTCCCCGGCCCGGTCGCCGACCAAGCCGCGGGACATCACTGCCGCATGCCCGAACGGATCGAAGTTTCCGACGGCACGCAGGGTGCCGTCCTCGAGCAGGAACAGCGCGACCTGCTCGCCGTTGCGCAGCAGCACCGCGACACCGCGGCCGGGGATGAGCTGCCGCAGCGGGCACGCCGAGGTCCATTCGAGGCGACCATCGCTCACCGTGCTTCGCCGACCGTCACCCATCGTTGGCAGCCTGGTATCGACCGATGTCATAGCAGATCCTCCTCGTCTTCAGGTCTATTGTTCGCGTGCGGTGTTACTCGCGCGTTAAGGGCCCATGCCCCTGAGGTAAGCGCTCACGCACTCGGCATCGCGGGCATGCCCATCAGCACCGGAATCTTGCGCTTGCCGGACTCGTCGAACACGATCGTCGGATCGGATTCGTCGGGTGCGTTCACGAAAGAGACGAAACGAGAAAGCTTTTCGGGATCCTCCAAGACGCCTGCCCACTCGTCCTTGTAGCCGACGACGTGCTTGTCCATGGCTGCTTCGAGTTCTGCGCCGATACCGAGACTGTCGTCACAGATCACGGCCTTCAGGTGCTCGAGGCCGCCGTCCATCGCCTCGAGCCAAGGCGCGGTGCGCTGCAAACGATCGGCGGTCCGGATGTAGAACATCAGGTAGCGGTCGATGTAGCGGATAAGCGTCTCGTCGTCCAGGCCGCCCGCCAGCAGCTGCGCGTGCTTGGGCGACTGGCCGCCGTTGCCCGCGACATAGAGGTTCCAGCCGTTTTCGGTTGCGATGACACCGACGTCCTTACCGCGGGCCTCAGCGCATTCTCGCGCGCAGCCGGAGACGCCGAACTTCAGCTTGTGCGGGGAACGTAGACCGCGGTAACGGTTTTCGAGGTCGACAGCCATCCCGACGGAGTCCTGAACGCCGTAGCGGCACCACGTCGAACCGACGCAACTCTTCACTGTGCGCAGCGACTTGCCGTATGCCTGACCGGATTCCATGCCGGCATCCACGAGGCGCTTCCAGATCGCCGGCAGCTGTTCGACGCGGGCACCGAACAGGTCGATGCGCTGACCACCGGTGACCTTCGTGTACAGACCGAAATCCCTTGCGACCTCGCCGATCACAATGAGCTGCTCCGGCGTGCACTCACCGCCCGGCATCCGCGGGACGACCGAGTATGTGCCGTTCTTCTGGATATTGGCGAGGAAGTGGTCGTTCGTGTCCTGCAATGCTGCCTGCTGCGGGTGCAGGATGTGATCGGAGTCCGTGGACGCGAGGATCGACGCGACAACCGGCTTGCAGATGTCACAGCCGGTTCCCTTGCCGTACTTGGCAATCAGGGCCGAGAACGTGCGGGTGTTCGTTGCCTGGACGATCTGGAACAGTTCCGCGCGTGATTGCTCGAAGTGCTCGCAGAGGGCCTTCGACATCACGATGCCCGACGATGCGAGCAGCTGCTTGATCGTCGGCAGGCAGCCACCACAGGTGGTTCCGGCGTTGGTGCAGCCCTTCACGGCCGCGATGTCACACGCACCGTCGGCGATTGCGCCGCAGATGGCTCCCTTGGTGACACCGTTGCACGAGCAGACCTCGGCATCGTCGGGAAGTGAACCCGCACCGACCTTTTCGCCGGTCGGCGAGATCAGCGACGCCGGATCTCCCGGCAGCTCACGACCGACGAGCGGCCGCAAGGTTGCGTACGCCGTCGCATCGCCGACCAGGATGCCGCCGAGCAGAATCTTCGCGTCGTCGGAGACGACAAGTTTGGCGTACGTACCCTTGGCCGCATCGTTCAGCACGACCTCGAGCGCGCCGGGAGTCGTCGCGTGCGCGTCGCCGAAGCTCGCGACGTCGACACCGAGAAGTTTCAGCTTCGTCGAGAGGTCGGCGCCGGGGAACTCCGCTGCGCCACCGAGCAATCGGTCCGCGACGACCTCGGCCGTCGAGTATCCGGGAGCGACCAAGCCGTAGCAGGTGCCTTCGACCGCGGCACACTCGCCGATCGCGTAGATCGCGGAATCCGATGTCCGGCAGCCGATGTCGGTGATGATGCCGCCGCGCGCACCGACGTCGAGACCGCTCTCGCGAGCGAGCTTGTCCTGCGGGCGAACACCGGCAGAGAACACGAGCAGGGCGGCGTCGATCGTCGAGCCGTCCGACAGCTCGACCGTCAGACCTTCACCGCTCTCCTTGATCGCGGTCGTCCCGACACCCGTGTGAACTGTGAGTCCGAGGTTGGTCACGAGGCGTTCGAGAATGCCGCCGCCGCCTTCGTCGACCTGCAGTGGCATCAGCCGCGGCGCGAATTCGATCACGTGCGGCGTCATACCGAGGAGCTTCAGTGCATTAGCCGCTTCGAGTCCGAGCAGGCCGCCGCCGACCACGACGCCGACCGCGCCCGGCTCGGCACTCTCGGCCGCCGCGCGGATCCCGTCGAGGTCGGCCAGCGTGCGGTAGACGAAGCAGTTCGGGAGGTCGTGCCCCGGAATCGGCGGCACGAAGGGGTAGGAGCCTGTTGCCAGCACCAACGCGTCGTAGCCGATGACCTCGCCCGACGTCGTCGACACCTTGTTCGACTGCCGGTCGATGACCTCGGCGCGTTCGCCGAGCCGCAGTTCGACCAAGGGGTCGCCCTCGTACTCGTTGCCGGCCAGCGCAAGTTCCTTCGGATCCCAGGCACCGACGTAGGAAGACAGGCCGACCCGGTCGTAGGCAGGCAACGGCTCTTCGCACAGCACGGTGACCTTCCAGTCACCGGCTGTGTCGCGTGCTCGCAGGGCCTCGACGAATCGGTGTCCGACCATTCCGTGGCCGATGACAGCCACGTTCTTGGGCGACACTGCTTTCGGGGTCATGTGAGATCCTTCTTCCTTTTCTCGATCAGCACCACACGCTGCTCGAACTCGAACGTCACACCGACACCGAGACCATTTCGTCGTCGGCGTCGTCGGACTTCGCGGTTGCGACCCCGACCTCGTCCACCTTGATCGTCGGACGACGCAGGAAGATCGCCCAGGTGACGATCGCGCAAGCGACGTAGAACGCGAGGAAAACGATGAATGCGCTGGTGGCCGAGGCAGAGGACATGTAGGACTGGCGCAGGACCAAGTTGATCAACACGCCGCCGAAGGCACCGATCGCACCGGCAAAACCGATCAGGGCACCGGACATATTGCGCGACCAGGCGGCCTGCTCCGGCTTGCTTGCTTCGAGGCTCTTGGACTTGGCCTCGAAGATGGACGGAATCATCTTGTACGTGGAGCCGTTGCCGACACCCGAGAGAATGAACAGCAGAATGAACGCCAGGACATACGTCGTGAGGACTGCCCCGCTCGCACCCTTTTGGCCGTCGTTGTCGTCGACGATTCCGGCCGCCACGAGAATTGCCGCCGCACCCATCATCGCGAGGAACGTGAACAGTGTGACCTTGCCGCCGCCGAGCTTGTCGGAGAGCTTGCCACCGAACGGTCGGGCGATGGACCCCAGCAGCGGACCGATCCAGGCGATCTGAGCGGCGTGCAATGCTGCGGTTTTCGGGTCGGTCGCGGCGAAGTTTATGTTCAGGATCTGGCCGAAGGCGAAGCTGAACCCGATGAACGAACCGAACGTGCCGATGTAGAGGAAGCTCATCACCCACGAGTCACGGAACTTGAGCGCCTTGCCCATGTATCCGAGATTCGCCTGCTGGTTGGCCAGGTTGTCCATGAACAGCGCTGCACCGAGGGCGGCGACACCGCAGAGGACGAGGTAGATAGCGCACACGATCTCCGGGCTCGTCTTGCTGACGAAAGCGATGACGAGCAGGCCGATGATCTGCATGGCCGGCACGCCGATATTGCCGCCGCCCGCGTTCAAGCCCAGCGCCCAGCCCTTGAGCCGCTGTGGATAGAAGGCGTTGATGTTGGTCATCGACGACGCGAAGTTACCGCCACCGACACCGGCTACAGCCGCAACGATCAGGTACGTCGTGTACGACGTCTCCGGGTGCTGCACGAAGTACAGCGTCAGACCGGCCGGAACGAGCAGCGCGAGGGCGCTGAAGATCGTCCAGTTGCGGCCACCGAACTTCGCAGTCGCGACGGTGTAGGGAACGCGCAGGATGGAACCGACGAGGGTCGGCACGGCGAGCAGGAAGAACTTGCCCGCGGCGTCGATGTGATAGACGTTCTGCGGCATGAACAGGACCATGACCGACCAGATCGACCACACAGAGAAGCCGACATGCTCGGCGACGATCGACCAGATCAGGTTCCGCTTCGCGACCTTCTTGCCGCCGGCTTCCCAGGCAGCGACGTCTTCCGAATCCCAATCTTCGATCCAACGCTTTCGCGTAAGTGCGGTCACAAAGGCCTCCTGAGTTATTAGGTGGCCCAACCGTAGGAAATGGGTATTGCCGGAATGCTGCGCGAAATGTCCACGGGGTCAACTGGTTCTCACCTGCAACCAGGGTCTCCAGTGAGGGTTTCATCCATGTTTCGCGCCCATTGCCCAGGCGTATCCAACGTGTCCTGAGATTAAATCCAGCTGTCTTCGAGCATTCGCGGCTTGCAAGCAAACCAACCCGATATGACGACGATCACAACGGCGATGCTCAGGAAACCGAACGGGACAGTCCAGCCGTCGGTCGCGTCGTGGAGCAGGCCGAACAAGAGCGGCCCCAGGCAGGCGACCGAATATCCGAGGCCCTGCGTGAAGCCCGACAACGCCGCGGACCCGTGCTGGGTGCGAGTCCGGAGGTTGATCAGGGTCAGCGAGATGGGGAACGTGCTCGGTCCCAACCCGATGAGGACCACCCACAGGACAGGCGCTGCCATCGGCGCGGCGATGAGGCCGACGAACCCGATTGCGTAGAACACAGCACAGGCCACGACGACGGGGAACGGGTTGGCGACGCGGGCGACCAGCGTCGGCGCACCGAATGCCGAAACCAGGCCGACCAACGCGAAGACCCCGACCATGCTGCCGCCGAAAGCAGCGCTTGCCCCCGCAGACGTCAGGATCGCGGGCAACCAGGTGAAGATCGAATAGGTGATCAGCGAGGTCATGCCGAACATGCCGGCCATTCCCCAGCCCACGGGCGAGCGCCACGCCTTACCCGCGGCTGCCGCTTCTTTCACCGGGCTCAGACGGTTCTGCGCACGTCGGTCTCGCAAGACGAGCAGCCAGGGCAGGGCGGCAGCGGTCGCGAGCAGTCCCCAGCCACCGATCGACATGCGCCAGCCGAACTGGTCGGCGACCGGCACCGCGATCAGTGCCGGCAGCACGGTGCCGAGCTGAACCATGGTGATGTAGATCGAGCTCATCAACGCGAGCCGATCGGAAAAGTAGCGCTTGACCAGCGGCGGAATGACGACGTTGCCGATGCCCATGCCCGCGAGCGCGAGTGCGGACATAGCGAGCAAGGACCAGACATCGGCCACGACTGCCCTGATCAGCATTCCTCCCGCTGCCATGAACATCGCGAGCAAGGCGGTGCGCTCGAGGCCGAGCCTCGTGGCAATCAGGGGTGTGAGCAGGCCTGACAGCGCGAACATCGCGGGCGGAACCATGCCGAAGATGCCGACGACCGACGCCGAGAAGCCGATCTCGCCGCGGATCACGTCGGCGAGCGGTGTGAAGGCCGTGACGGCAACGCGCAGCGTGAGCGCGGAAACCGCAATCGCGAGAAACACGAGAACGCGGCCTTCGAGCAGGGCGCGGCGCTCGGTGCGAATTCGGCTGGGTGCGGGCTTCCCCGAGGTGGGGGACACGGTCTCAGCCAAGGCAGTCACGTCGTAAATCATAGGATGACCGGATGATGGACGCAAACAAGTTATCCTGGATCACATGCAGCCCGTTCGACGCACAAGCCTGATCTCCCAGGTCACCGAACAACTCCGCGAACAGATCCGGGACGGCCAGTGGCCGGTCGGGTCACGCATCCCCACGGAGCCGGAACTCGCGGAACTGACCGGAACGGGCCGCAACACCGTCCGGGAAGCGGTCCAGGCACTGGTGCACGGCGGCATGCTCGAGCGGCGACAGGGGTCGGGCACCTATGTCATCGCCGCCTCCGACCTGGGCGGCACTCTCGGCAAATACTTCGCCGACGCACACGAGCGCGATGTGCTCGAACTGCGTCAAGCACTCGACACCACCGCTGCCGCGCTAGCCGCGCAGCGCCGCGACGAGGCGGACATCGAGAACCTACTGGAGCTACTCGACGCGCGCCGCGCGTCGTGGGACGAGCAGCATCCAGGTGCGATCACGGCAGACGTGCAACTGCACAGGGCGATCGTCGTCGCCAGCCACAACAGCGTCTACCTGGAGTTCTACGACTCACTGCTGCCGGTCATCGAACAGGGCATCCGCGCGCGGACCGCGAAATCCGGCGAGGCGTACCACGAGGAGCACGCCGCCCTGGTGCACGCGGTCATCGACGGCGACGCTGCGCGCGCCGCGCAGTCGGCACGTTGCTTCTTCAACGACCTGCTCGCCGAATACCCGCAACCGTAGCGACATACTAGAACGTGTTCTAGTATCGGTCGTGTGCATCTGAAGTTCGGGATAGTCCTGTTCACAAGCGACCGCGGCATCACGCCGGCAGCCGCAGCCCGCGCCGTCGAAGCCAACGGATTCGATTCGTTCTTCGTTCCGGAACACACCCACATACCGGTGAAACGCGAAGCGGCACATCCACAGACCGGTGACGCTTCACTGCCCGACGACCGGTACATGCGCACCCTCGACCCATGGGTCTCGCTCTCCATGGCGGCGGCCGTCACCGAACGCATCGAACTGTCCACCGCCGTAGCACTTCCCGTCGAGCACGACCCGATCACGCTCGCGAAGACGATCGCAACGCTGGACCACCTGTCCGGCGGGCGCGTGTCACTCGGCGTCGGATTCGGTTGGAACACAGACGAACTCGCCGACCACGGCATCCCAGGCGCTAAGCGCCGCACCGCGCTTCGCGAATATCTCGAAGCGATGCGGTCGCTGTGGCACGACGAGGAAGCCAGCTACAGCGGTCAGTTCGTCAACTTCGGACCGAGCTGGGCATGGCCCAAACCGACACGCACTCCCCCGGTGCTGGTCGGCGCTGCAGGCACCGAGAAAACTTTCGTGTGGATCGTGAAATCCGCGGACGGCTGGATAACGACACCGCGCGAAGACGAGATCGACGCGCGCGTGGTCCTGTTGCAGAAGATGTGGCACGACGCCGGTCGCGAGGGCGAACCACGCATCGTCGTGCTGGACTTCAAGCCGGACGCGGAGAAACTCGCGCGCTGGGACGACATCGGGGTGACCGACGTCGTGTACGGCATGCCGGACAAGTCCGAAGCGGAGGTCGTGGCATACCTCGAACGGCTGGCCGGCAAGCTTGCCGCGCTGAAGTCTCGCGAACCGGACGCCTAAAGGACCAGCCGGACGAGGTCGGCGGTACGGGCCAGACCGGGAAATGCTTCCGCCGTCGACCGCGGATGCAATGCGTGCACAGCGAGCCGGAACATGACCGCGCGCAACAACATCTGCGGCCATTCGGGCAGGTCGTCCCAGCGTTCCAGGAGACCGTCGTCGGCACCGCCCCATGACAGCGCATCGACGACGGCGACTCCGGCCGCCCACGGCGCGGGCCGCCAGTAGGGCGTGATGTCGGCGAGGCCCGGCGCCGCACTGCCCGCGAACAGCACCGTGCCGAAGAGGTCGCCGTGCACCAACTGCGGCTGGGACTGAATCGGCTTGCGGAAGGATGCGAGCTGACCGATCAACTCGACGCTGCGCTGCCCGTCCGGCGAGGTCGACTGCGGCGGCCCTAGACCACGCATCCCACGCAAGGGGGTCGCCTCCCAGGCGGACCGGTCCGCGGCGGCGAACACGTCGACATCCACCCAGGGCGCGACGGGCGGCTGCAACAAGAATCGCGGGCGCTCGAGGTGCACCGTCGCGGCGTGCAGCCGCATAGCGACCGAAACGACCTCGTCGTGCCGTGGTTCCGGCGAGCCTTCGATGAAGGTGTCGGCGCGCCAGCCGGACACGACGTACCGGCCGTCCGTCGCCCGCACGGGACGCGCCAACCTGATGCCGTCCACCTCGAGTGTTTCCCGAACCTTGGCCGACCAGGCGGCCCGCGCGTGGTCGGCAACCGGCGAGAGGACCACGTCCCCGCACCGCCAGCCGCCGTCCCAGTCCGCGAGGGCAACCGGCACGATGCCCCGCAGGCCGAACGTGGAACACACATGTTCGGGTGGTTGCACAGAACTCATCGGCGCAGCCTCGTTGCAGCGGTAGTGAATCCGGTGGTTGTCACAGCCCTGACGGTACCGCCGCAAACCCACAGCTTCACGCATTGCACTGGCGCGCCGCCCGCGCGCGAGGCGTAAGCCGCACACGGACGGCGATTCCGGCGGACGCGACGACCGCAAGCCCGCCGAGGATCGTGGACCAGGTGAGCAGTTCCCGCAGGAACAGCGCCGCCCAGCAGATGGTCAACACCGGCTGCACGAGCTGAATCTGACTGACGTGGGTCATCGGGCCGATGGCGAGCCCGCGGTACCAGGCGAAGAACCCGAGGAACATGCTCACCACGGCGAGGTAGGAGAAAGCCGACCACTCGACTGCGGTACCGGTCGGCATCTGCACGCTCATCGAGACCACGACGAGGACCGTCATCAGCGGCGCTGCGAGCACGAGCGCCCACGACACCGTCTGCCAGGCGCCGAGCTCACGCGCGAGCAGCCCACCCTCCGCATACCCGACCGCGGCGGCGACGACCGCTCCGAAAAGGAGCAGGTCGGACCAGTGCAGCCCGCTGAGCCCGCCGCCGTGCACGGCGGCGAACACGACCGCGGCAACCGCACCGACGGCGGCCATGACCCAGAACGCCAGCGGCGGCCGCTCGTGGCCGCGGAGCACGGCCATTACCGCGGTTGCTGCCGGCAGCAGGGCGATCACGACTGCACCGTGGCTCGCGGGAACGGTCGTGAGCGCGTACGAGGTCAGCAACGGGAAGCCCACGACCACACCGCCCGCGACGACCGCCACGCGCACCCACTGCACACCGCGCGGGAGGCGCTGACCGGTCCACGTGAGGGCAACTGCCGCAAGCATTGCCGCGATCACCGCGCGCCCAGAGCCGATGAAGAGGGGGGACATGGCGCCGTTCTCGACTGCGACGCGAGTGAACGGGACCGTGAACGAGAAGGCCAGTACGCCGAGGAGCCCCCAGCGCAGACCGGTGCGCGGAGCGGATAGCACTGGCCCGACCGGGCGAGTAGCGCTACTCTCTATCAACATGTCTGACGATAGCAGTTCGCGGATCGCCACGGAACTGCGCGATTGGATCGCAACCGCTCCACCCGGAGCGAAACTGCCGCCGACGCGCCAGCTCGTCGCGGCACACGGCGCCAGCCCGGTCACCGTGCAGAAGGCGCTACGCACCTTGGTCGCACAGGGACTGATCGAAAGCCGTCCCGGTGTAGGCACATTCGTGCGGGCCGTGCGAACCGCCCGTCCCAACGACTACGAGTGGCAGACCGCCGCGCTCGGCTCGCCGAACAGCCGTGTCGCCAGTGTGCCGATCGCGTTGCAGTCGACAGCCAACGACGTCATAGCCCTGCACTCGGGCTATCCGGACCGCGACCTGCTACCGGAACGCCTCGTCCGGGCCGCGTTTACGCGAGTCGCGCGCAGCGACGCCGTGATCGGCAGACCCCGCGCACAGGGACTACCCGAGTTGCAGTCGTGGTTCGCGGCGGAACTGGAAGCGGCGACACCGCGGGGCAGCACAGCGCCCGCGCCGAGAGACGTCGTCATCATTCCTGGGAGCCAGGGCGGCCTGAGCACGACGTTTCGTGCCCTGGTCGGCGCAGGCCAACCGCTGCTCATGGAGTCGCCCACGTACTGGGGTGCAATCCTCGCCGCCGCCCAGGCGGGCGTCGTGGTCGTCCCGGTGCCCAGCGGATTCGATGGGCCCGACCCCGACGAGCTGTCGCGCGCGTTCGAGCAGACCGGTGCACGTGCCTTCTACGCGCAACCGAACTTCGCGAGTCCAACGGGTGCCCAGTGGTCGCCCGACCTCGTCGACAGGGTCCTCGCCATCGTGCGGCGCCAGCGCGCGTTCCTTATCGAAGACGACTGGGCGCACGATTTCGGAATCACCGCGCAGTCCCACCCGGTCGCAGCCCGGGACAGCAGCGGACACGTCGTCTACATCCGCTCGCTGTCCAAGAGCGTATCGCCGGCTGTGCGGGTGGCAGGGCTGATCGCCCGGGGCCCGGCGCACGAGCGGATCCTCGCGGACACCCAGGCCCAATCCATGTACGTCAGCGGCGTGCTGCAGGCAGTCGCGCTCGATGTCGTCACCCAACCGGCGTTCGCGTCACACCTACGCCGCATCCGGCAGCAACTCGCCGACCGGCGGGACCTGCTCATCACGAGCCTGCGTGAGCACGCGCCGGACACCCACCTGACGGCGGTCCCCCGTGGCGGTCTGAACCTCTGGGTCCGCCTTCCCGACGCCACCGACCTGGATCGTGTTGTCCAGGAATGCAAGTCGGCCGGCGTACTCGTCGGTGCGGGAGACGACTGGTTCCCGGCGGAACCGACCGGGAAGTTCCTCCGCTTGAACTACGCCGGGTCGAACCCCGGCAGCTTTCCGGACGCGGCCCGCATTCTGGCCCGGGTCCTCACAGCTGCTCAGTAGACGGGCAGGCTCGTATCCACCTGTCGAGCCCAGGCGATGACGCCGCCCTGCAAGTGGGTTGCGTCCGAGAAGCCCGCCTTCTTCAGTGCTGCCAAGGCTTCGGCGGAACGAACGCCGGTCTTGCAATGCAGCACGATGGGCTTGTTCTGCGGAAGTTCCGACAGCGCCTCGCCGGACAGAATGCGATCCTTCGGGATGAGCGTCGCACCCGGGATCCGGACGATGTCCCATTCCACGGGTTCGCGAACGTCGATGATGGCGAGGTCCTTGCCTGCCTGGATCATGTCGTTCAGCTCGGTCGCCGTGATCGTCGATCCGGCCGCAGCGGCTTGACCTTCGTCGGACACGACCCCGCAGAACGCGTCGTAGTCGATGAGTTCCGTGATCGGCTCGCGCGCCGGGTCACGGCGCAGCTTGATCGTGCGATACGTCATGTCGAGTGCGTCGTACACCATCAATCGACCGAGCAGCGGGTCACCGATTCCGGTGATCAGCTTGATCGCCTCGGTGACCATGATCGAACCGATCGACGCGCACAGCACGCCGAGCACGCCGCCCTCGGCGCACGACGGCACCATTCCCGGCGGCGGAGCCTCCGGGTAGAGGTCGCGGTAGTTCAGGCCGCGACCGTCGGGCGCATCCTCCCAGAACACCGACGCCTGACCTTCGAAGCGGTAGATCGAGCCCCACACGTAAGGCTTGCCTGCGAGCACCGCGGCGTCGTTGACCAGGTATCGCGTCGCGAAATTGTCCGTGCCGTCGAGAATCAGGTCGTACTCACGGAACAGCTCGACAGCGTTCTCGGGCTCGAGCCGCAACTGGTGCAACCGCACGTCGACGTAGGAGTTTGCTTCTTTGATCGAATCGCGGGCGCTTTCGCCCTTGGGGCGGCCGATGTCCGACTCGCCGTGAATGATCTGGCGTTGCAGGTTGGACGAATCGACCTCGTCGAACTCGACGATGCCGATCGTTCCGACGCCCGCAGCAGCCAGATACAGCAACGCGGGCGAACCGAGACCGCCGGCACCGATCACCAGAACCTTCGCGTTCTTGAGGCGCTTCTGCCCGTCGACGCCGAGATCCGGAATGATCAAATGCCTGCTGTAACGCGCTACTTCATCCCTTGTCAGTTCCGCGGCCGGTTCGACCAGCGGGGGCAAAGACGACACATCCACTCCTCAGTCTCGACACTCGTTCGGCTACAACGCCGGAGAGCCTTTCAATCATCCCAGGCGATGCGGCGGACCCGTCAGCCTCTGGGGAACGGCCAGGGATTGAAACGACAGATCTTGCCGTCCGATGGCACGACGCCCTCCGGATCGAGCCTCGCGATGTCGTTGTTGGCGGTGCCGAACGACTGCTGCATCATCACCGGCGCCAAACCGCCCTCGACAGCGCACGGCTGGTGCTCGACGAAACCGATCGCGTGGCCGACCTCGTGGTTGATTTGGTATTGGCGGTAGGACCCGATGTCACCCTGGTAGGCGATCGCGCCCCGCACCCAGCGCGCCTCGTTGACGACCACGCGGCCCATCCCCTGGTTGTAGCAGGAGGTGTCGAGCGGAATGTCGTAGCCGCAGGCATCACGCGTCGTCATCTGCGACGTGAGCGACACTCGAAAGTCGGGCTCGCCCTGATCGATTCGGCGGAATGCGAACTTCGGATCGGCCGTCCAACTGCGGGGGTCGGAGAGGGTCGTCTGGACGACGCGGGCGAACGATTCGTCGCCGCCGAACGCCGACATGTCGATGCCGTCCTCGATCTCGATCGTGTACGTCGAGGAGACCTCGGTCCCCTGCCCGATCTGCTCGCTCGCGCCAGGAACCACGTGCCACGTGCCCGCACCGACAGGACTGAACGGGCCGCCCGCGGGTAGGGCGCCGGTCGGGATGTCTACGGCAAAGCTTCCGTCGCCGGCCGGCGGTCCGCCGATCACGAGCTCACCGTGCGAATCATGGCCCACCGCAGCCGAACTCAGGTCCTGCTCCGGCGTCGTGGACGGCGACGAACCGCTCCGAAGCGCGTCGCCAACCACGAGAACCGTGACGACGAGCAGCAGCGGAATCGAGTACGCACGCCAACCGTAGGCCGTCACGAACCTGCCGACGCGGCTCTTCTTCTTCGTCCGGCGCTCCGGCCGGGGCTGGCGAATCTTGCTTTCGTCGCGAACCGTCGGGTCCCATACCGCGCGAAGCGGCTGGTGCGATCTGTCGGCGCCTGCGCGGGTCCGCCGGTCGGCCTCAGCCGAGTGCGCCAGATCCAGGTCGTAGCCTGGGTCGCTGCCCGGCGCGTAGCTGCGGCTACCGCCCGGCGCCGACCCACGCAGACGCGGTCCTCCGTGCTCGGTCACGGAACCAGAATCGCACAACCGCTCGGGACGGGGTTCGTCCGCGCCCCTTGGAAACGGCCCCGGACCGCGACCGACGTGGCCGGGTGCGCGCCCCGCGCACGGTATCGTGGCAAGACAACGGCGTACGAAAGTACGCACCCTGCGATTGGAAGCGACATGACCGACGTGGCCGACCGGATGTTTCCGGACAGCCGGGTGCCCGCAAAGCGCGGCACTCGCCTTCCGAAGGACGAGCGCCGGGCGCAACTGCTCGCGGCGGCCAGTGAAGTTTTCGTCATTCGTGGCTACCACGCTTCGGGCATGGACGAGATTTCCGAGTGCGCGGGCGTGAGCAAGCCGGTGCTATATCAGCACTTCCCCAGCAAGCTGGACCTGTACCTTGCCGTTCTCGGCGGTTACGTGGACACGCTCATCGCGAGCGTGCGGCAGGCGCTGCGGTCGACGACCGACAACCGGCAACGGGTGCGCGCGGCGGTGCAGTCGTACTTCGACTTCGTCGACCACGAAGCACAGGGCTTCCGGCTCGTGTTCGAATCGGACCTGATGGGCGAGCCCCAGGTGCAGCGCAGTGTCGAGCGAGCTACAGAAGCGTGCGTCGACGCGGTGTTCGATCTGGTGAGCCAGGACTCGGGCCTCGACCCGTACCGGGCGCGAATTCTTGCGGTCGGACTGGTCGGCGCAAGCCAGTTCACTGCTCGTTACTGGCTCGACGCCGATCGTCCGATCTCCAAGGAGGACGCAGTCGATACGACCGTCGCCCTCGCCTGGGGTGGCCTCTCACACGTGCCGCTACAGCAAGTCTGAGGCCTTCCTCCTACGGGGGTCGCCTCTTACTTGGGATTGGCGAATCCGACGCGGCCACCGATCGAGGGGCCGATCTCGACGTACGCGACCTTCGCCGACTGGACCAGGAACTTGCGGCCCTTCTCGTCGGTCAGTGAGATGACGCCGCCGTCGCCGCTGAGCCCTTCGGTGATCAGAGCCTCTACCTCGGCGGGCGTCTGCGCACTGTTCACCACGAGCTCGCGCGGGCTGTCCGAGATACCGATCTTGACCTCCACGGCCAACCTCCGAATTTCTTTGCGGTCATGCAGTGCGAATGTGCACTCTTCCCATTTGCGCTAGCCCCGCCAAGGCTAGTGCAGGCAACCTGTCCCACGCCGCTCGGCAGGATGTGCTGTCAGCGAACAACGCGACCGGGTCAGGCCAGACCCAGCACTTCCATCCGCTGCGTGTGGCTGTCCTGCATCCGGTCGAACAGGGCGACGATTCCGTTCATCGTTCCGGTCGCCGCGAGTAGCAGGTCGGTCAGCTCGTCACGCTGGGCGATGACGTACTGAGCCTGAGTTATGGCCTCCCCCAACAACCTTCGGCCCCAAAGCACGAGCCGGTCGCGCTCCTGCCTGCTCTGCGTCACAGCCGTCCTGACCTCGTCGACGACGAATTCCGACGACCCGGTCTCGGCGAGCACGTCGCGAATGATGTCTGCGATCGCCGGATCCAGTGCACCCGCAATTTCGCAGTAGAAGTCGGCGGCAATGCCGTCACCGACGTAGAACTTGACCATCGATTCGAGCCACGTCGATGGATTCGTCGACGCGTGATACGCGTCCAGAGCCCGGACGAAAGGTGCCATTGCATCGAATACATCGATGCCGCGCTCGGAAAGCGCGGCCTCCAAAGTTTTGAAATGGTTCATTTCCGACGCCGCCATTTTTGCGACGGCGACCTTGCCGCGCAGGGTCGGCGAAAGTTGCGCTTCCTCCGCCAGTCGATAGAACGCGGAGATCTCGCCGTACGCGAGAACCGCGAACAGATCCGGGACCCCGGGGTGGTCTGCAGCAATGGACGGGGTCAGCGACGCGGACGGATTGGCTCCCATGCGCACTAGCGTAATCGCACTCCCAGACCGACCGAATGGCATCGGCGGGGCCCACCGCGAATCGCGGATTCTCCGAATTCGGATTCGGCGCGTTACCATTGACCTGGGCAACCTAGCGGTAACTGCGAATTTCCTGCGCAAAGCGAACTGGCTGCCCGACGATAATGTGCGCGTACTTGATCCGAGACGCCGCCGCGCTTCGCAAATATCTGCGCGCAGGCTGGCAACGAAACTCACCGGATTCAGGGCACCGACTGCGGCCGGAACACCGGCCTGGCCCCACCTCGTACGCGCGAGACGACGAGGAAGGCTAGACCCCTGAGCAAGATCACAATCGACGACGAACCCGGCGTGGCCGCGACGTTCGTCGACGCACACATAGACGAGACCCATACCCCGCCGTCCTTCGCTGAGCTGGGAGTTCGCGAAGAAATCGTGCGAGCGCTCGGCGATATCGGCATCACCAACACCTTCGCAATTCAAGAATTGACACTCCCGCTGGCGATCGCCGGCGAGGACCTGATCGGCCAGGCTCGCACGGGCATGGGAAAGACGTTCGGCTTCGGCGTGCCACTGCTGCATCGCATCGTCTCTGCCGACACTGGCACGGCCACCCTCGACGGCACGCCGCGTGCCTTGATCATCGTTCCGACCCGTGAGCTGTGCATTCAGGTCACCTCGGACCTCGAGAACGCCGCGAAATACCTGAAGACCGCGCAGGGCAAGCTCGAAGTGCTCTCGATCTACGGCGGCCGCCCGTACGAGTCGCAGATCGAGCAGCTGCGCAAGGGCGTCGACGTCGTCGTCGGCACCCCGGGCCGCCTGCTCGACCTCGCGAACCAGGGTCACCTGATTCTCGGCAAGGTCGGCGTTCTGGTGCTCGACGAGGCCGACGAGATGCTGGACCTCGGCTTCCTGCCCGACATCGAGCGAATTCTCAGCATGGTCCCCGACAAGCGGCAGACGATGCTGTTCTCTGCGACGATGCCCGGCCCGATCATCACCCTGGCCCGGACTTTCCTTTCGCAGCCGACGCACATCCGCGCCGAAGAGGCTCACTCGTCCGCGATTCACGACCGCACGGCGCAGTTCATCTACCGCGCGCACGCGCTCGACAAGAGCGAACTGGTCGCCCGCGTGCTGCAGGCCGAGGGTCGTGGCGCCACCATGATCTTCACGCGCACCAAGCGGACCGCACAGAAGGTCGCCGACGATCTTGCGGACCGCGGCTTCGCCGTCGGAGCCGTGCACGGCGACCTCGGCCAGGTAGCGCGCGAGAAGGCGCTGGGCAAGTTCCGCAACGGCAAGGTCGACGTGCTGGTCGCGACCGACGTCGCCGCCCGCGGCATCGATATCGACGACGTCACGCACGTCATCAACTACCAGTGCCCCGAGGACGAGAAGACTTACGTCCACCGCATCGGCCGGACCGGTCGTGCGGGGCGCACGGGCATCGCCATCACGTTGGTCGACTGGGACGACATCGCGCGCTGGCAGCTGATCGACAAGGCGCTCGGCCTCGACATTCCGGATCCGACGGAAACGTACTCGAGCTCTCCGCACCTGTTCGAGGAGCTCTCGATTCCGGCCGACGCCACCGGTTCGATCCGCAAGCCCGCGCGCGCGGCAGATCCGGAGCCGACCGAAGCCGAGGGTGACGTGGCGGTTGCCGACAAGCCTGCACGCGAGCGACGCCAGCGCAGCCGGCGCCGGACTCGGGCCGGTCAGCCGATGACGGCCGACGTCGAGAACCCGCCCGCTGCGGCGGAAGCCGCAGAGTCCGAGGCAGCGGCCGCACCGGCGGAAGGTCAGCGCAAGCGCCGGCGCCGGCGACGTCCGAGCTCCGGTGCCGACAAAGCGACGACCAGCGACAACACATCGACGACGGCGGCTGTCGCAGCCTCGGAGTAACCTCCCAACGTGCTTGCGCCAGAACGACGAACCCGCGGTGACCTCGCCATAGCGGCATTGATCGTCGTGCTCGTTGCCGTGACCGCCACTGTGATCTGGTGGCACAGCGATGCCCGCGGGACGACGTCGATCGCGGCCGATGCTCCCGTCGCCGAGCCGCCCGCAGCGGCCTCGGTGCCTACGGCCCTACACGAACTGTGGCGGGCGCCGAACACGGCCGCCACAGTGCCGTTGACGGCTGCGGGCGCGGTAGTGACCGGCGACGGCGGCACCGTCATCGGTCACGACCGCCTGACGGGCGCCGAACTCTGGCGATATCAGCGCAACATGCCGCTGTGTGCGGTCAGTACCGAATGGGGCAAGACTGTCGCTGTGTACCGCGACCGACGCGGCTGCAGCCAAGTGACCACGCTGCGCGGGTCGGACGGGGCACGCGACGCCCATCGCAGCAGCGACGCCGACGACACGCTGACGCTTTCTTCCGACGGGACGCACATGCTTGCGCTGGGGACGACCCGGTTGGAAGTCTGGCGCTGGGACCTCGTGCGCACGGTCGAATACGGCCGCGTGGATGCGCCGGTCTCCTCCGGCACCCAGCCCCGCTCCGGCTGCACGTTCGAATCCGCGGTGGCGGGAAAGAACAAGCTCGCGGTCCTCGAACGCTGTCCCGGCGATACGTCCGATCGATTGACGATCCAGAATCCGTCGCCCAAGGACGCCCAGGAGCCCGAGGAGAGCGGCTCCACTGTGCTGCTCGAACTGACCTCCGACCTGCCCGGAACGCGAGTGCTCGCAGTATCCGGTGACAAGACGGCCGTATACCTTCCGGGCGACGGCAATACCTTGCAACCCCGGATCGGCGTGTTCGACGGCAGCGCGAATCCTGTTGCGCAATACCCGATTTCGTCACCACTGCTGCCGGACGCTGCCGTCGGCGAGGTCCAGAACGACATCACCGTCTGGACCGGGACCCAACTGATCCTGCTCGACTCCCGCAACCTCGACCCGAAATGGACCTTCGACGGCGCACTCGGGCCGGGAGCCGAAATGGGTCGCTCGCTGCTCGTGCCCGTCGCCGACGGCATCGCGGTGCTCGACCCACGGACCGGTACCGAGCAATCCCGAATTCCACTGCAGCGCAACGCGAGTACCGACGGGCGCGCGATCACCACGGCGGTACTGGGTGACACCGTGCTCGAGCAGCGCGGCAACGAGGTCGTCGCGCTGGGTCCGTAGGGCCTGAGAAGCTAGACCTCGGCGACAGCCGCCATCGTGACGAGTTCTTTTCCGCCCCACCAGTATCCGACCAAGCCCTCGGCAAGCTCGCGGTAAGCGTCCGCGCCCTTGTTCTTACGGCCGCTGAGGACGGTCGCGCCCGATGCGCTCGCTTCCGCGAATTTGACGGTCCGCGGGATCGCCGGCGCGAGCACGGGCAGGCCGTAGCGGTCCGACACATCGGCAAGGACATCGCGAGCGTGAGTCGTGCGGGAGTCGTACAGGGTCGGCAGCGCGCCGAGCAGTTCGAGGTTCGGGTTGGTGATCTGCTGGACCTCCGACACGGTCCGCAGCAGCTGCCCCACGCCGCGGTGCGCAAGCGTTTCGCACTGCAGCGGCACAAGGACGGCGTCCGCGGCGGTAAGGCCGTTCAGGGTCATGATGCCGAGCGAGGGCGGGCAATCCAGCAGAATGACGTCGTAGTCGTCACGCAGCGGAGCCAACGCGCGCTTGAGCGCGAACTCACGCCCGGGACGCATCAGGAGCACCGCGTCCGCACCCGCCAGATCGATCGTCGCGGGAAGCAGCGAAACGCCGTCAGTGGTCTCCAGAAGCACCTCTTTGGCATGCACGTCGCTGGTGAGGACGTCGTAGATCGAGACGTCCAACCGATCGGGATTGTGCCCGAGAGAGAACGTCAGACACCCCTGCGGATCCAGGTCGACCACGAGGACTCGCTGTTCGCAGGCGACGAGCGCCGCACCCAGCGAGGCAACCGTTGTCGTCTTGGCCACCCCGCCCTTCTGATTCGCTACAGCAAGAACCTTGGTCACGGCACCGATCCTGCACTAGATTTCGGAATAGGGCGAGTATTTGTTCTGAGTACCCACTGCACGAACAGTTTTCACACAAATTGCCACGTCGATCCGTAATGATGAGTGCCATGAGCATGCACGACGGCCGGCTGATCATCATGCGACACGGCGAGACGGAATGGTCGCGATCGGGCAAGCACACCGGCTTCACGGACGTTCCGCTCACCGATGCGGGCGTGGCACAGGTCGTGGCCACCAGACCGACGATCGAAAAGCTCGCGCTGCACAACCCACTCGTGCTCTCGAGTCCGCGGCAGCGCGCGCTGCGCACCGCCGAGCTCGTCGGGCTCGAGCCCGACCGAATCTGGGACGAACTCGTCGAGTGGAACTACGGCGACTACGAGGGACTCACGACCCCCGAGATCCAGGAATCCGTCCCAGGGTGGACGGTCTGGACCCATCCATGCCCAGGCGGCGAGACTGCCGAGCAGGTCACCGCGCGCGCAGACCTCGTGCTCGCCGACGTCGCGCCCGCGTTGGCCGAACGCGACGTCGTCCTCTTCGGTCACGGCCACTTCTCACGCGCACTCATTGCGCGGTGGGCCGAACTGCCCGTGGCCGAGGGCCGCCGCTTCGGGATGCACGCGGCAGCGCACAGCGTGGTCGGCTTCGACCGCGGTGTCGCTCAGATCCTCGCCCACAATGTCATTGCATGATCGGTCGTTGCATGATCACTAGTTGCGTGAATCCGTGATCCGCCGCGCCACCCAAGCCGACGTCGCGGCCATCGTCGACCTGGTCTACGAACTCGCCGAATACGAGAAGGCCCGCGCCGAATGCCACCTCACGGTCGAGCAAATGGACCGCGCACTGTTCGGCCCGCAGCCTGCGCTATTTGCACACGTTGCGGAGTCGGGCGGCCGGGTTGTCGGAATCGCCGTGTGGTTCCTGAACTTCTCGACCTGGGACGGCGTACACGGCATCTACCTCGAGGATCTCTACGTCACCCCCGACCAGCGCGGAGCCGGCCACGGGAAGGCCCTGCTGACCACCCTGGCACAGGAGTGCGTCGCATCCGGTTACAGCAGGCTGAGCTGGGCGGTACTCGACTGGAATGCACCGTCGATCGCGTTCTACGAGTCGCTCGGCGCAGTCGCTCAGGACGAATGGACGACCTACCGGCTCAGCGGTTCGGCGCTGGCAGAGCTGGGTGCGGGTCAGGTGTCGTAGCCCTGCGCCCACCGCACCGAAGCCGCAGTGAACAACGCTGCGAGCGAACCGAGCGCGACGACCCCGAGCAGCACGCCGAAGAAGGGCTGATGGGAATCCGTCAGCAACGCCCAGGCGACCGGTAGCAGCAAGAACTGCGCAACAACGGCGATCCCACGACCCCACCGGCGACCGCTCAGCAGCGCAATCCCTGCCGCGAGCACCGCACCACCCAGGAGGACGAACCAGATCGCGGTACCGAATCCGCTCGCCTGACTCTGGTCGTGACCGGTCAACCCGCGCACGACCAGCACGATCGCAACGATCAGCGCGACGGAGCCCTCGGTCGTGACAAGCGCCCCGGCCCAGCGCACGGGCCTGGGCGGTGCAACGGCAGTGGATTTGGGCACGAAGACAGCCTATTGCAACGCAGCCGATAGGCTCATGCCCCGTGCGCGCACTGCTGATAGTCAATCCCAATGCCACGTCGACAACGCCGGCGGCGCGGGATCTACTCGCGCACGCCCTCGAAAGCCGGGTCGAACTGGTGGTCGCGCACACTATGCACCGTGGGCACGCGGCCGAACTATCGCAGTGGGCGGCAGCGGAGCGGTTCGATCTGATCGTCGTCCACGGCGGCGACGGCACCGTGAACGAGGCCATCAACGGCTTTCTCCCACAGCCCAACCTGTCCGGTGGACCACAGCCCGAAGCAAGCTTCACACCGCGCATCGCGATGTTGCCCGGCGGTAGCGCGAACGTCTTCGCGCGGTCGCTCGGCATCGCGCCCGATCCTGTCGACGCGACCAACCAGCTGATCGATCTGCTGACGGCGGACAGCCATCGCCGCATCGGCCTGGGCCATGCCGACGGCCGCTGGTTCACGTTCAACGCCGGTATGGGCCTGGACGCGCGCGTGTGCGAATCAATAGACCACAGTCGTAACAATGGTCACATTGCGACGCCGTCGCGATACGTTCGCACGTCGATTCGGGAGTTCTTTCGCACGCAGTTCGACGATCCCACGCTCACCGTCGAGGTCCCCGATTCGAAACCTGTCGAGGGCGTTCATTACGCGTTTGTGTCGAACTCGAGTCCGTGGACCTACTTGAACAAGCGTCCCGTGCACACCAATCCAGGTACCACGTTCGACGGCGGCCTCGGGGTGTTCGCGATGCAGTCGACGGGCTTGATTTCGAGTTTGAACGTCACTCGCCAACTACTGTCCACCAAGGCAGAACCCAAGTCGCGGAAGCTGTTTCGGGTCGATGACGTCAATCACGTACGGATCACGGCGACAGCGCCGATCGGGCTGCAAATCGATGGCGATTTCATCGGAATGCGCGAGCAAGTCGACTTCGCGTCGCTACCGGACACCCTCGAGGTGGTTGCTCCGGCCGCGTTCCAGCGCCACTGATTTGCCCCGAATTCTGCCTTTGTAGTGCAAAAACGTCGTTAACGGGGTAAAAAGGAACGCGGACTACCGATAGGGAAGCCTAACAGAGTGACTTTTCCCACGTGGTCCGGCATACCTATTGACATATCCCTAGTTCGTGAAAGCATTCACAAGCAACCGTGCGGAAACATTCACGTCGCACACGTAAACACGAACGAACGAGATGGTGCTTTCATGCACCCGGCAAAGGAGCAGAGGATGGACTGGCGCCACAAGGCAATCTGTCGCGATGAAGACCCCGAGCTGTTCTTTCCGGTAGGAAACAGCGGGCCGGCTCTTGCGCAGATCGCCGATGCCAAGCTGGTCTGCAACCGCTGCGCAGTGACTGCAGAGTGCCTTTCGTGGGCGCTGAAGTCGGGGCAGGACGCAGGGGTTTGGGGCGGCATGAGCGAAGACGAACGTCGCGCACTCAAGCGACGCAATGCGCGGACCAGGGCACGTACTACGGTCTAGCGACTGGGGAGTTAGCAGCCCGGCGCGAAAGTGCCGGGCTTTTTTGTGGGACAAAAGCTCGAAAGACAAAACCTGTGCGCGGTTGGGGAGTCTATGGACTCCCCGACCGCGCACAGGCTTTTCAGCCCCTTCCGCCGCGGCGGCCCAGCGGCACCCGAAGAATCGCGTCGGTGCCCCCACCGGCGCCCGGATGCAACCCGATCGAACCGCCCAGTTCTGCGGTCACGAGAGTTCGCACGATCTGCAGACCCAGCCGATCGGACCGCTCCAAGCTGAATCCCGGCGGCAGACCACGGCCGTCGTCGTGCACGACCACGTCGAGCCACCGCGCCGATCGCTCGGCCTTCATCGACACCGTGCCCACCGCGCCCGAGTCGAACGCGTGCTCGATCGCGTTCTGTACCAGCTCTGTCAGGACCATGACCAGCGGCGTTGCGCGCTCGGCCGAGAAAACGCCGAGCTTGCCCTCACGCCTGATCTTGACCGGCGTGCTCACCGCGGCGACGTCGGCCATCATCGGCACCAGCCTGTCGACCACGTCGTCGAGGTCCACCTCTTCGTCTACCGACATCGACAGCATCTCGTGCACCGCCGCGATCGACGTGACACGTCGAACCGATTCCGTCAGCGCAACTCGAGCTTCCTCGTTCTCCGTCCGGCGCGCTTGCAACCGCAGGAGCGCCGCCACGGTTTGCAGGTTGTTCTTCACCCGATGGTGAATCTCGCGGATCGTCGCGTCCTTGCTCAGCAGCGCACGATCGCGGCGCTTGACCTCAGTGACGTCACGAACGAGGACGGCTGCGCCGGCGAGTTCACCGTGCGGTCGCAAGACAAGCGTCCGGAGCAGGACCGTCGCACCGTGTGCATCGACCTCCATCCGCCGACCGGTCCGGCCGGCGAGCGCAGCCCGAATGTCGCTGACGACCTCCTGGGCGTCGAACGGGTCGGTGATCAGCGACCGCGTCGTGGCCGCGAGATCGTGACCGAGCAGCTCACTGGTCAATCCCATTCGGTGATAAGCAGATTGGGCATTGGGGCTGGCGTAGACGACCTTGCCCTCGGTGTCGAGGCGGATGAAACCGTCGCCTGCGCGCGGACTCGAGTGCGTCGCCGCCCGATCCTCCGGAGTCGGGTACGTGCCGTCGCTGATCATCTCGCAGAGGTCGTCGGCGCACGCTGTGTACGCGAGCTCGAGCGTGCTGCGGATCCGGGACCGCACGAAGTCCGTGTCGCGCGAAAGGACGGCGATCACGTCGTCGCCGCAGCGGACCGGTATCGCTTCACGGAGCACCGACGGCGGATGATCGTTCTCGTTGGCGCATTCGCTGTCGCGGACGATGTGGCCGTCGATCAGCGCCCGCAGCACCTGCGGATGTTCGGACTCGGATGCGGGCTTGCCGACCAGGTCCGAAACGATGACGGTCGGCGCTGTCGTCGGGCGGCACTGTGCAACACAGACGACCGGACTGCCCTCGCTGACCGGTCCACTGCCGACCCAGAGCAGGAGGTCGGCGAACGACAGATCGGAGAGCAGTTGCCAGTCCCCCACAACGCGCTGGAGGTGGTCGACGGCGGCACCTGGCAGGTCGGTGTGCTCGGCAAGGAGTTCACTCAGTGTGGACACGGCGGCTCGATCAGGAGATCACGGCGATGAGGTCACCCTGCTGGATCACGTCACCGACCTTGACGTCGAGTGCTGTGACTGTGCCTGCCACCTCGGCGAACACCGGAATTTCCATCTTCATCGACTCCAGCACAACGAGTGTGTCGCCCACCGCGACCTCGTCACCGGTGCTGGCGACGACCTCGAACACGGTCGAGACCATCTCCGCGCGGACATCTTCTGCCATTCGAACACCTCTTTCGAACAAGCCTGTGGAGCTACAGCCAACCACACGTGAAAGAATCACGTTCAAACAGAAGGGAGAAGTCCATGGGCAAGCGTGGCCGTAAGAAGCGTGACCGCAAGAAGAACAAAGCCAACCACGGCAAGCGTCCGAACAGCTGACGCAAAAATGAGGGCCGGAAAGCGCTGCTTTCCGGCCCTTCGTTGATTTCGCGTCAGCTCTCGACGTCCGTTTGCTGGATCACGACGGTCCGCCGGATCTCGATCGACAGCCGCTGCCGCAAGCTCTCCGGTGCTCGTTCGCCGCCGCATTTACGGCTGAGCAGGCTCTTGATCTGCTCTTCGATCCCGTACGCCTCCAGGCAGGAACCGCACGTGTCGAGGTGATACTGCAACCGCTCCCGGCTGGCCTGATCGCATTCGTTGTCGAGCATCAGCCAGACGTCGGCGATGACGGCCGAGCAGTCGAGTCGGTAGTCGTCGAATTCCTCGTCGCTCACGACGAAACCTCCTGCTCCGCGGCGATCGCCTCGTCGACCGCGCCGTTGCGATTGAATCCACGTTCCTTCGCGACCTCAGCGAGCAGGCCGCGCAACTGCTTGCGTCCGCGGTGCAGACGCGACATGACGGTGCCGATGGGCGTACCCATGATCTCCGCGATCTCCTTGTACGGGAATCCTTCGACATCCGCGTAGTAAACGGCCATGCGGAACTCCTCTGGCAGCTCCTGCAAGGCCTTCTTGATGTCGTCGTCCGGAAGAGCGTCGAGCGCCTCGACCTCTGCCGAACGCAGACCGGTCGACGTGTGCTCCGCGGTCGCGGCGAGCTGCCAGTCGGTGATCTCGTCCGTCGGATACTGCGCTGGTTGGCGCTGTTTCTTCCGGTAGGAGTTGATATAGGTATTGGTCAGGATCCGGTACATCCAGGCACGCAGATTCGTCCCCTGCCGGAAGGACCGGAACGCCGAGTACGCCTTGACGTAGGTCTCCTGAACGAGGTCCTCCGCATCGGCCGGATTGCGGGTCATCCGCAGGGCCGCGCCGTAGAGCTGATCGAGCAGCGGCAACGCCTCGCGCTCGAACGCCTCCGTCAATTCCGCGTCGGAAAGTCCAGCGGCCGGAGCTGGTTCGCTGGGTGTCTCTGTGTTTGCCGGGCTTTCGTCGCCGCGCACGCGTGTCCCTTCGATTGCCGTGAGCAACAAATCTACCTCTCGCTCGATCGGCCGCTCAGCGCAGAGCACAGGCACGAGCAACTCCCTTCGGTCCGGCGTGACTACTGTGCCCGTTCCAACACCTGCTGGTGATCAAGTGTTCCCGTACCCGTCTCTACTGTTTCCACATGGCAGCGACCGCAACGCCGGCGACGAAGCTGCTCGTCGCGCAGCAGGTGCAGCACCGGGTCCACGAGTACGCGCACGATCCGCGACAGTCGTCGTTCGGCACCGAAGCTGTCGATGCGCTGGGAGTGCCCGCCGAGCAGGTCTTCAAGACGCTGGTCGTCGAGCTGTCGGGTGGGAAGCTCGCAGTCGCAATACTTCCGGTGCCCGCGAAACTGTCGCTCAAGTCGGTCGCCGGCGCGTTCGCAGTCGCCAAGGCCGTCATGGCCGATCCGACGAAAGCGCAGCGGACCACGGGTTACGTACTCGGTGGCATCTCGCCGCTCGGGCAACGCAGGCTGCTACCGACGGTGCTCGATTCCTCGGCGCTGACCTGGGAGCGGATGTTCTGCAGCGCTGGCAGGCGCCGTCTCGAAATCGAACTGACGCCGCAAGATTTGGCTGCTCTGACCAAGGCCGTGATCGCCGACGTGTGCGCGGGTCAACACTCCTAAGCTGGAGATGTGGCCGACGATGCTTTCTCCGCCCTCGTGCTGACCTACGGGTTCGATGCCTCGTATCTGTCGGTCGCATACGTGGTGTCGCGGCTCGTCTACCTCGTCGTCATCGTCGGCCTGCTGATCGCGATGTACCGCTTCCTGCACCGCTGACGCAGCGATACGACCGTCGGGCGCAGCCCCGACTCAGGCCCGTTCGAACCAGTCGAGAAGTTCGCGCGCAACATGCGCGAGCTTTGCCGGATCCGACGGGACCGCAACGTCGAGTTCCTCCTCGTACGACGCGAGCATGGCCACGATGTCGGCCACAGTCGCGCCGTCGACGAGTGCGCCGTACAGCGGACTCGCGAACCGGTCGTACTCGTCGGTCGACACGGCCGGAAACCATGTCGGGTCTCGGTCGAGCGGATCCCAGCGCATGAGCAGGATGCCGACGATTTGAAACTCTGCGCTCGCGGACGCGGCGCTCACAGCAGGCTGATCTGCTCGGCGACCTCGTACTGCTCCACCAGCTCGGGACTGTTGTTCTTGACGCTGTTGACCTTCGGCGACACGGGCCGAATCTCGAGTGCGGCGGTGAGGTCGGCATTCGGCGATTCGAGCAAGCCGGCGACATCTGCGGTGTCCGGATCCAGCCAGCGATCCCAATGCTCGCGGGGCATGATCAGCGGCATCCGGTCGTGGATGCGCTGCAGGTCGCCGACCGAGTCGGTCGTCAGAATTGTGCAGCTCAACAGCGGTGGCGCATTCCCGTCGCGCCAGACGGACCACAGACCCGCCATGTAGATCCGCGAACCGTCCTGCGGCGTCATGAAATACGGCACCTTGACGGCCTTTCCGCCCGCGCCCGGTTCGGTCAGCCACTCGTACCAACCGTCCATCGGCACAAGGCAGCGCTTGGTCTTCAACGCATCCCGGAACGCCGGCGTCGTCGCCGCACCGTCCGCACGCGCGTTGAACAGCGGCTTGCCTTTCGCGGGCACACCCGGCTCTGCGGGCTTGGTCCAGCGCGGGATCAAGCCCCAGCGCATCCGCCGAATTCGGCGCTTCGCCTCCTCGTCGGGATGCTCGCGATCGTGGCGCTGCACGACGGTGAGCACCTTCGTGGTCGGCGCAACGTTGAAGTTCGGGCCTGCCTCTTCGGGCAAGAGCTCCTCGTTCGGGTCCGTCTCGTCGATGGCATCGAGTTCCACCGCGAGCAATCCCGGATCGACCGTCGTCGCATATCTCCCGCACATATCTCCATGCTGCCAGCCCCCACCGACACCGCACGGGCCGGCTTTGCGCGAAGATGTAGCCGTGAGTTATTGGAGCGCGCCCCGTGCGGCTGGCCCTGTCCGTGCTTCGGTGACGCTGCCCGGCTCCAAGTCGATAACCAATCGCGCCTTCGTGCTTGCCGCACTCGCCGCCGGCCCGTCGACCATCACCGGCGCACTGCGCAGTCGCGACACCAACCTGATGATCGAGGCGCTGCGCACCCTCGGCGCGGGAATCGAAGGCGACGGCCCCACCCTCCGGGTCACGCCGGCGCCGTTGGTCGGCGGTGCCGTCGATTGCGGACTTGCCGGAACTGTCATGCGCTTCTTGCCGCCGGTAGCCGCACTGGCGACCGGTGCGGTCGAGTTCGACGGTGACGCGCAGGCCCGGGTGCGTCCGCTCGGCACGATCCTCGACGGCCTACGCGCACTCGGCGCCGACATCGACGGCAACGGCTTGCCCTTCACGGTGCGCGGCAGCGGCTCGTTGCGCGGCGGAGACGTCACGATCGATGCCTCCGGCTCCTCGCAGTTCGTTTCGGGTCTGTTGCTGTCGGCCGCGCGGTTCGACGAGGGCGTGACCGTCCACCACAGCGGGAAGTCGGTGCCGTCCATGCCGCACATCGAGATGACGCTCGAGATGTTGCGCACCGCGGGCGTCGGTGTCGAAGCGCCTTCCGACAACGGCCTCGCCGACACCTGGCGTGTGCTGCCCGGTCCGATCGCCGCCGTCGACTGGGACATCGAACCCGACCTCTCGAACGCGACCGCATTTCTTGCCGCCGCGGCGGTGACGGAAGGCGAAGTCTCCGTGCCGCATTGGCCCGCGTCGACCACGCAACCCGGCGATGCGATCCGCGAGATCCTGCGGGACATGGGCGTGGAAGTCGCACTCGCCGAATCGGTCCTGACAGTTCGCGGACCGAAACGCTTGCAGGGCATAGACATCGACCTGCACGACGTCGGCGAACTCACCCCGACCGTGGCTGCGCTGGCCGCCCTCGCCGAGTCACCGTCGTGGCTGCGCGGCATCGCACACCTGCGTGGTCATGAAACAGACCGTCTCGCAGCACTTTCCAACGAGATCAACGCGCTCGGTGGCCGGGTCGTCGAAACCGACGACGGCCTGGAGATCACGCCGGCGGCGCTGCGCGGTGGTCGCTGGCATTCCTATGCCGACCACCGAATGGCAACGGCCGGTGCGATTCTCGGACTGCGTATCGACGGTATCGACATCGAAGACATCGGCACGACGGCCAAGACACTACCCAATTTCGTCGACATGTGGGAGCGCATGCTTACCGGTGACTCCTAGACGCCGCGAGTACGACGAATCCGATGTCCGGGTCCGACCGGGCAGGGCTTCGCGACCCCGAACCAAAACCCGTCCGACCCATGACGATGCCGAATCCGCGATGGTCGTCGCCGTCGACCGCGGGCGTTGGGGCTGCGTGCTCGGCGGGGACCCCGAGCGTCCTGTCGTCACGATGCGCGCCAGGGAACTCGGCCGCACACCGATCGTGGTCGGCGACAACGTCGGAATCGTCGGTGACACGTCGGGTAAGCCGGACACGCTGGCACGCATCGTGCGTGTGGAAGAGCGGACGACCGTCCTGCGCAGAACCGCCGACGACACGGACCCGTTCGAACGAATCGTCGTCGCCAACGCCTCGCAATTACTCATCGTGGTTGCCCTCGCCGATCCCCCGCCGCGCTCCGGATTCGTCGAACGCGCGCTGATCGCCGCGTACGCCGGTGGGCTGGAACCGATTCTGTGTCTGACGAAAAGCGATCTGAACACCGAAACGGCATTCGCGAGTTCGTTCGCCGACCTCGATCTGCGAGTCGTGCTCGGCGGCAGTTCCGAACCCGTCGAGGAGATCGAGGAACTCCTCGCCACCGAGGTCACTGCGCTCATAGGGCATTCGGGCGTCGGCAAATCGACATTGGTAAACCGGTTGGTGCCGGACGCGTTTCGTGCGGTCGGTGTTGTTTCGGGGGTCGGCAAAGGCCGGCACACCTCGACCCAGTCAGTTGCGCTGCCGCTACCCAGCGGCGGGTGGGTCGTGGACACTCCCGGTATCAGATCCTTTGGCCTGGCCCATATTTCGCCACCCGACGTTATCGCGGCATTCGCCGACCTCGCGGCCGCCGCCGAAGACTGCCCGCGCGGTTGTACCCATCTCGGACCACCGGCCGACCCGGAATGCGTGCTAGACGACCTTGAAGGAAAGTCCGCGCGGCGGGTGGGTGCGGTCAGGCTGTTGCTCGAAGCCGTGCGCTCCAACGAAACCTGGTGATCAGGCCGTCGGGTGTCAGCTCCCGGGTTTGGACCAGACGAGCGAGTCCCGCAGTTGTAGCACCTCGGCGGTGAGAAATTCCGGAACGGCTCCACCCGCCTGCGGCGCGGACTTCGTGACCGCGGCACGGGCAAGATCGGCCAGCACCGCGTCGAGTTCGTCCGCTTGCGCGGAATCCAGCGGCGGCGGCGCGCCCGAGCTCTCGACCGACCAGCAGGCGACGAGCATGCGGTACGCCAGCCGTTCGGTCGCGACGACGACCGGCCACAACTGTTCTGCTGTTCGGCGCTGATTCGATGCCCCGGCGATGCTCGCGTCGACGATCGGAAGCAAGGACACGGCGCGCGAGTGCAGGTCGCGCCGCGCGGTCCGCGCGTCAGGGGCTGTCACGTCGCCGCGCGCGAGACGGTGCCCAACCGCTCCGACCGACTCGAGTGTCAGGGCGAGCGCATCGGGAAGGCGGCGCGTGTCCATCAACCTGGCGGTGACAGCGAACACGGCCAAGGCTGTGGCGCATCCGATCGCAGTGTCGAGTGCGCGCGCGAGCAGCACGTCCGAGACATCGAATCCACGCTGGCCCGCGTACGCCATGGTCAGCGCGATAGCCGTCACAAAGACAACGGAGAGGGTGTAATTGCGGATCGTCAGCAGGCGCAGCAGGAACTTGAGGACAGCAACGATCAGCGCAAGCCACAGACCCTGCGGATAGCTGAGCAGTATCGCACCGGCAACCAGCAGGCCTGCCAACGTGCCGACGACTCGCTGGAGACTTTTCTGGATGGTCTGCAGCCAATTCAGATCGCCGTGCAGTATCAGCGTCGCGGCTGCAATCGCCCAGTATACGTGGTCCACACCCAGCGTTGCGGCGATCGTTCCAGCAATCAGCGACGCGACACCGACGCGCGCGCTGTGCGCAAGCACCCGGGAGCCGGGCTTGCACGCCGCGCGCAGCGCCGCCCAGGTGCGCGGCCTGCCGACCGGCGTGGACTCCCACTCGGAAACAGGTGCCGGATAGGCGGATGGGGTGTGCGCGAAACCAGCCAGTTCACGAGCCCGATCTGCGACTCCGGCCGACGGTGTTGCACCGCCCGCCGCGAGGCCCATGGTGTCGGCGAATATCAGATGAAGCTCTCGATTGATCGCCCGGAGGCGACTTACCGTCGCATCCGGCTTCGCTCTCGCCGGCTGCTGGGTCCGCAGTACCGACCACGCGCCGTAGAGCGCTTGCGCGGCCCGATGCTGCGCGGTCTCCTCGCTCGCACTGCCGACCGATGCCACGAACGCGGCGACCGCTTCACCAGCGTCGGCCACCGCGTTCTTCTCCGGGCCGCGCGGTGCGAAGAGTGCTCCCGACATCTGCAGCGACCACGCGGCGGCGCCGCCGGCAAGCGCGAGCAAGCCCACCCGAATCGGGCTCACATGCGCATCCGCGAGACCCGTGCCCGATGCGCAGACCAGCACGATCAGGTAGACGCCGGGCGCTTCCACAGTCAGTGCGGTACAGAGAAACGTGCCGATGGCTGCAATTGCCGATACCACCACAACAGTCGTCCACAGTGTGGGCGACGCCCATATGCCGAGGGCCACGACTGCGGCGATGGCAAAGGCTATACACGCAAGGTGGACCGCGCGGTTGCGGTATGGGCGGCCCTCGCCGTACGACGCCGTGAAAACGCCCAGGGTCGCGAACAGGCCTGCCTGCATATCGCCGACGAGCCAACCGACGACGATGATGGTGCCCGTAAGCAGAGCGACACGCAACGCGTTCGGCCAGCGCCGCTTCGCCTTGCGCGACGAGAACGCAGCCCGAATCGGATTCGGGGTGCGGGCGGGAACCGGTGGAATCGGCCGTCTCGCCAGCACGGAGTCGGAGGGCGATCCCTCTGCCAGGGGTCCATCTGCCAGGGGTCCATCTGCCAGGGGTCCATCTGCCACGTATCCGTCTCCCACGCCGGCCACCGAAGACACTTGCGTTGCGCAACTCGAACGCTAGCGGTCAGCACGCCGGAAATCTGGCGGAACCAGGAATGTCGGAACAGCAAAAGCCGCGCACCCCAGCGGGAGTGCGCGGCCTCGAGCTATGCCGGTAGCGGCTAGAACGGCAGGGCGCGCTTACCGGCGCGCAGCGCGCTCAGCAGACCCTGTCGCTTACCGGTCACCGGATCGATCTTCGGTGTCGGGTCGGCGAACTTCCGTTCGGAAGCAGTTTCGGGCGCATCGTCGGCCGTGCTGCGCAGGTACTTGTTGGGCAGTGCCAGCTTCAGGATCGTGCGCCACGACTTGAAGTACTGCACCGGCAGCGAACCCGTCGTGTACGGCAGGTCGTACTTCTCGGCAAGTTGCTTCACGCGCACCGAAATCTCACGCAGACGGTTGCTCGGCAGGTCCGGGAAGAGGTGATGCTCGATCTGGTAGCAGAGGTTTCCACTCATGAACTCGGTGATCGGACCGGCTTCGAAGTTCGCGCTACCGAGCATCTGGCGCAGGTACCACTCACCCTGCGTCTCGCCGTCGATGTCTTCCTTCGTGAACTTCTCCGCACCGTCGGGGAAGTGTCCGCAGAAGATCACAGCGTTGGTCCACACGTTGCGGATGACGTTCGCCGTGAAGTTCGCGGTCAGTGTCGTGACGAACGCGGGTCCGGTGAGCAGCGGGAAGATCAGGTAATCCTTCGCGACCTGCTTGCCGACCTTCTCGAGGACTTCCGCGCGCTTGCGCTCGAACTCGTCGCGGTCGACGCGACCCATCGCAACTTTGCCCAATTCGAGGTGCTGAATCGCGACGCCGTACTCGAAGAAGACCTGCAGCAGGAGGTTGTACACGGGGTTGCCGAGATAGAACGGCTTCCAGCGCTGGTCGCGCGTGACCCGGAGCAGGCCGTAGCCGATGTCGTCGTCCATCCCGAGCACGTTCGTGTACTTGTGATGGAGGTAGTTGTGCGTCTGCTTCCAGTGCTTGGACGGGTCCGGGTTGTCCCACTCCCACGTGGTCGAGTGGATCTCCGGATCGTTCATCCAATCCCACTGGCCATGCATGACGTTGTGGCCGAGTTCCATGTTCTCGATGATCTTGGCCGCGCCGAGCATCCCGGTACCGAGCAGCCATGCGGGCGGGAACAGACTGGCGAACAGCACCGCTCGACCGCCGATTTCCAGGGTCCGGTGCAACCGGATCGCGTTGCGGATGTAGCGCGCATCGCGCTCGCCCCGGGACTCCTCGATGTCACGCCGAATAGCATCGAGCTCGATTCCTAGAGCTTCGACATCCGCCTCGGTGAGGTGGGCATATTCCTTGATGTGCGAGATCGCCATGCACCTACTTTAGCGTAGGTTACGGTCCCGTAGGTTACGCCAGCGTAGGTGTGAGTGAACTAACGGCGCTTACGCTCATGCTTCGCGCGTTGCTCCTGCAGCGCCGCCTGGCCCTGGGCCTTCTTCTCCAACAACGCTGCCTGACCTTGCACCTTCTTCTCGTGCAATGCCGCGCTGCCTTGCGCCTTCTTCTCCTTCAGCGCCGCCTTGGCCTCGGCCTTCTTCACCTTCAGAGCTAGCTTGGCCTCCGCCTTCTTCTCCTTCAGAGCCGCCTTCGCGTCGTTCATCGCCGAACGCAGACCACGCCGCTGCCCGGTGATCGGGTCGATCCGCAGCGCACTGACCGTCTCGGACAAGTGCGCGAACCGGTGCTCCGACGACGTCTCGGGAGCATCGTGCGCGGTCCGCTTGAGGAACCGGTCCGGCAGGGCGAGCTTGTGAATCGTGCGGAAAGCGAGCAGGTACTGCTTGCCCAGCGAACCGGTCGTGTACGGGAGGTCGTACTTGTCGCACAACGCCCGGACCCGCACCGAGATCTCGGCGTACCGGTTGCTCGGCAGGTCGGGGAACAGGTGGTGCTCGATCTGAAAACTGAGGTTGCCGCTCATGAACGCCATGACCGGACCGGAATTGAAGTTTGCGCTGCCGAGCATCTGCCGCAGGTACCACTCCGCGTGCGTCTCGTTCTCGAAGTGCTCGACGGTGAACTTCTCGGCGCCGTCAGGGAAGTGCCCGCAGAAGATCACCGCGTATGCCCAGAGGTTGCGAGCGAGGTTGGCCGTCAGGTTGGCGGTCATCGTGCTCTTCCACGCGGGACCGGTCAGCGCGGGGTAGATGACGAAGTCCTTGGACATCTGCCGAGCCACCTTCCCGAGGAAGGCTTTGTTCGGCGCGGAGAAGCGCTCCTTGGGATCTACGCCCATAAGCTCTCGCTGCTTGTCCAGATCGTGCAGGGCGATGCCCCACTCGAAGGTGGCCGCCAGAATGAGGTTGGCGATCGGTTGCGCCAAGTTGATCGGCTTCCACTCCTCGTCGCGCGTCATGCGCAGGATCCCGAAGCCGATGTCGTCGTCCATACCGACGATGTTCGTGTACATGTGATGGCTGTAGTTGTGGGCGCGGCGCCACTGCTCGGACGGACCGACCTGGTCCCACTCCCACGACGTGGAGTGGATCTCGGGATCGTTCATCCAGTCCCATTGACCGTGCTTGACGTTGTGCCCGAGCTCCATGTTCTCGATCATCTTCGAGATCGCGAGCAACGCGGTGCCGGCAAGCCAGGCCGGGCGGTACTTGCTGGCGAACAACGTCAGCCGACCGGCGATCTCGAGCGAACGCTGCAGCCGGATGGTGCGCCTGATGTACTGCGCATCCCGAACCCCCCGCGACTCCTCGACGTCGCGGCGAATGTTGTCCAGCTCGCGACCGAGGGCTTCGACGTCAGCCTCGGTCAGATGCGCGAACTGTTTGATGTCGGTGATTGCCACCGCGTCCTCCGATTGCCTTTTGCGTTTGGAACACGGTAGCCCGTGCGAGTGAATAACTGGGGTGTGGCGTCGCTGCCCGCCCGCGTCAGAGATCGAGCGTGCAGTCCCCAGCGGCTACTGAAATACAGGTCTGAATACGATCGCCCTCGCGCCGTTCCTCGCCCGACCGCAGGTCACGTACGTGGCCCTTGGTGAGCGGGACAACACAGGTTTGGCAAATTCCCATGCGGCAGCCGAACGGCATTTGCACACCGGCCGATTCACCCGCTTGCAGAAGAGTCGTTGCACCGTCGACGTCGACGGCCCGGTCAGAGCGTGCGAAACGAACCGTTCCGCCTTGTGCATCGGTGTCCGCCCGAGCGATCTCGAAGCGCTCCTGGTGCAGCCGAGCCGAGATGCCGGCGTCACGCCACACTCTTTCGATCTCGTCGAGCATCGCCAATGGGCCACACGCCCAAGTTTCCCGCTCACGCCAATCCGGGAAAAGCTCGTCGAGCGAAGTGAGCGAAAACTTCCCTTGTTTTCTCGTCAACTGCACGTGCGACACGAAGTTCTCGTGCTCGGAGCCGATCTGCTCGAGTTCCGCACCGAACATGACGTCCTCTTCGGTGGGCGCCGAATGCACATGAACGACGTCGGGTAGCTGCCCTCTGCTGGTCATCGTGCGGAGCATCGCGATCACCGGGGTGATACCGCTGCCTGCGGTGAGGAACAGGATCTTGCGCGGTGGCGGGTCGGGCAGCGCGAAATCACCCTTGGGCGCAGCGAGCCGGACGATCGTCCCCGACGGCACGCCGCCGACGATATGGCTCGACAGGAAACCTTCCGGCATGGCTTTGACGGCGATCGAGATAAGTTTGCGGTCGCGGCCGCGCAGCGCGCGGCTCGTTCCCTCGGTCGACGTGGGTGGCGAGGTCAGTGAGTAGGACCGCCAGTGCCACCGGCCACCGACCAGCAAGCCGATACCGATGTACTGCCCGGGCTTGTAGTTGAAATCGAAGCCCCAACCCGGCTTGATGACGATCGTCGCCGAATCCGTGGTTTCCTTGCGGACCTCGACAATTTGCCCGCGCAACTCGCGCGCAGACCACAGTGGGTTGGCCAGATGCAGGTAGTCGTCGGGCAGTAGCGGAGTCGTGATCCGCGCTACGGCACCGCGCAAAAGGTTGAGGCGGGGCATTCGCGGCGCCGCCACGTCGGCCGCCGGCGCCTCGAGCCAGTCCTTCAAACCCATAAAAACAGTCCTATCCGTTGCCTCAGCCTACGCCAAGCTCCGGCACAAGGTTACGGCATCGTAAGTTACTTCGCAGTAACCTAGAGTAGCTCCACCAGAAAGGACAGCTCCTGCGTCGCGTACCACGCAAGTTCGTGGTCTTCCGCGTCGCCGACCACGAACTCGGCATCGACGTCGCCGAGGTCTGCCTGATCGACGACTCCGATCGCCTTCTCGATGACGGATTCCGCCTCGGCGAGATCGACATGAGCCGACGCCACCTGCGCGAACGTGATCGGACCCTGGACTCGCACGACCGAATCGTCGAGGTCGGGGCGCAATTTCACGTCATCGACGTCGGCCGCAACGACCGCCCGCCGGTGCACGACCCCAGCAGGATCGTCCTCGAGTTCGGCGGCCAGCAGTCGTAGCGATGCCCGTGCGGCCTCGGCCATCGCGACCTCGGCGAGTTCGTCGTCGTCGCCCGACGAATATGCCTCCCGCAGAGCCGGTGTGACCGCGAACGCAGTGCCGTTGATCGGCACGAATTCACGATCGGTGACCAGCGTGCGCAGCATCGCGATCGTTGCCGGTACGTAGATCCTCACGCGCCGCCCTCACGCACAGGCATTGAGCAAGCCCTCCATTGATTCGTAGAGCAGCGTCGTCATGAGATCGACGTCCGACATCGTCTCGCGGTCGGCATTGAGACCGTAGTAGACCTTGCCGTCGTACGACGTCAGGCCGATGCTCAGCGCCTGGTTCTTCAGCAGCGGCGACACCGGATACATCTCGAGCATCCGCGCACCGGCGATGTACATCGGAATCTGTGGACCGGGGGCGTTCGTGATCAGGAGATTGAACATCCGCTGCCCGTAACGACTCGCCGCGCGCACGCTCATGGCGTGCAGACTCGCCGGCGCGAAGCCCGACAACCGCACGAGCGTGCGGGCAGTGACGCTGCGGGTGTTCCGTTTGTGCGCCTCGGTGGCATGGGAGATGTGCGAAAGCCGGATCACCTGATTCGGCTCGCCCACCGGCAGGTCGATGAGGAACGACGACAGTTCGCTGCCCGCGATGTTCGCCGTCGTAGCGCCCGCGTCGCCGACGTACACCGACATCGGCACATAGGCGCGGATCGAACTGTATGCGGCGATCGGCTCACCGCGGGTTTGCAACCACGTCCGCAACGCACCGGTCACGACGGCCAGTATCGCGTCGTTGATCGAGCAGCCGAACTGCTGACGAATGCGGCGGTAGTCCTCGAGGTCGGTCTTCGCGACGTCGAACAGCCGGTTACGCGAGATTGCGGCGTTGAGCGGGCTCGGCGGCGCCACACCGGGCGGCGAGTGCAGACCCGCTGCGAACTTGCCGATCGCCGCTACCGTGCCACCGACGCGCGCCCCGATATCCGACGCCGTCTGCCGGACCATCTCGATGCCGTCACCCGGCCGGGACACGATGTCGGCGACGGCCTGCAACGCGAGCGTCGCATCGTTGGGCTGATGCCCAGGCGTCCACAGGTCGTCGGCAATTTCACGCGGCGTCTCGTTCGAATCGAGAATGACGTGGCCGATCTCGAGCGACTCGTCGCCGTCCACCAGAGCTGAGTGCGACTTGGTGAAGATCGCGCACCGACCGCCCTCGAGACCCTCCACCAGATACATCTCCCACAGCGGCAGCGTCCGGTCCAGCTGACGCGAGGACAGGCGCGCGACGAGCTCGTAGAGCTGTTCGTCGGATCCTGGCGTAGGCAGGGCAGACCGACGAATGTGGTAGGTGATGTCGAAGTCTTTGTCGTCGACCCACACCGGACGGCCCAACCCGAGCGGCACCTCGCGGACCTTCTGCCGGTAGCGCGGAACCAGACACAGACGGCTGTTCACGATGTCGACAAGTTTGTCGTAAGTCAATGCGCCATGCGCATTTTCGACGATCGCAAGCGACCCGATATGCATTGGAGCGCTGCTCGTCTCGGATGCGTAGAACGCCGCGTCCAGTGGCGTCAGCCTAGTCGTCATTCGTGTGTGAACGCTCCCCTCGGTGCAGTGCGTGCCACCACCCTATGCTGCGGGCCTGCGAACCCGCGGGCGACCGCCCTGGTTACGCTGTGCGGTGTCGGCGGATACGTGCAATGCTGACGCCGGTCCACGCTCCGGGGGGAGCGCGGAACTCGCCTTACGGCGAAGAATCTTTCGTGGGGGAAGAAATGAATCGAGCAAGAGCGTTCCTGTCCCGGCCGCCACATTGCGAGCCACCGTTGCGCGGGCAACACACGCCGGCCGCGTCGCCCTGTCGGACCGTGATCCGGACGGTGCGGCGGTCGCCGCACGACGGGCGATCGGCGGCCACGATCGGACGCGCAACCGAACCGGATGCGGGCGCACATCGATTTGCCGAACGCGCATTGCGGCTCGTGCTGGAAGTCCTCGACCACCGCCGCACGCCGAACCAACTACGGGCGGTTCTCGATCAAGCGGTGATCGACACACTGCGGTCGGTATCGGCGACGCCGGTACCTTCGCGGAGCCTCGGCGCCGCATTGCTCGGGCCCGTCCGCATCCAGCGGATCAACGACTCGAATATCGAAGTGTTCGGTACCTACACCCGGGGTCCGCGGGTATTCGCGCTAGCGGGCCGGTTGTCGCCGGACGGACGCGGCGGCGGCTGGCGAGTCTCGTCGTTGCAAGTGGGGTGAAACCCTGTGCGCGGTTGACGAGTCCTGGACTCGTCCACCGCGCACGGAGGCTAGCGCCTTCTCTTCGATTTCGGCGGGCGACCGGTCGGCTTCGCCTGCTGCCGAGCCGCCTCTCGGCGCTCGCGGCGTGACAAACCTTCGTTGTCCTCGGTCTCGGCCGGTGCGGCACGCTTCACCGAACGCGAACCGTCTTCGGCCGGGCCCGAGTAGGTCAGGCCCTTCGGCTCCTCCTCGGACAGCCCCTTCGCCTTCAATGCGCTCGGCGCCGCCTTGGCACGCTCGGCAGCGGCCTCCTGCGTCGGCAGCGGCTTCGGCGCGGTCTTCGTCGCACCGACCGGCGAGCGCAAGCCCTGCCCGACTGCGACGGTTGGCGGGGGCGCGGGCTGTGCAACCTCGACCTGCAGGTTGAACAGGAAGCCGACCGACTCTTCCTTCAAACCGTCGAGCATCGCCGTGAACATGTCGAAGCCTTCGCGCTGATACTCGACCAGCGGATCGCGCTGCGCCATAGCGCGCAGACCGATGCCCTCTTTGAGGTAATCCATCTCGTAGAGATGCTCGCGCCATTTGCGGTCGAGCACCGACATCAACACCTGGCGTTCCAGGTTGCGCATACCGCCTTCGCCCGCGATCGCGTCGATTTCCTTCTCGCGCTTGCCATAAGCAGCGTGCGCGTCAGCCAGAATCGCCTCACGCAGTTCGTCACGTGTGAGGTCGCCGGCTTCGCCGACCTCCTGCTCGCCGGTCAGCTCCTTGTGGTCGAGGCTGATCGGGTACAGCGTCTTCAGCGCGGTCCACAGCTGTGCGAGATCCCAGTCCTCGACGTAGCCCTCTGCGGTCGCGCCGTCGACGTAGGCGGTCACCACGTCGGTGATCATGCCCTCGACCTGGCCTTCCATGTCCTGGCCCTCGAGGATCTGGCGCCGCTCTTCGTAGATGACCTTGCGCTGCTGGTTCATCACTTCGTCGTACTTCAGAACATTCTTGCGGATCTCGAAGTTCTGTTGCTCGACCTGCGTCTGCGCGCTCTTGATGGCCTTGGAGACCATCTTCGCCTCGATCGGAACATCGTCGGGCAGGTTGAGCCTCGTCATGATCGATTCGAGCGCGGCGCCGTTGAAGCGGCGCATGAGCTCGTCACCGAGCGACAGGTAGAAACGCGATTCGCCCGGGTCTCCCTGGCGGCCGGAACGACCGCGCAGCTGGTTGTCGATCCGGCGCGATTCGTGGCGCTCGGTGCCGAGCACATAGAGGCCACCGGCATCGCGGACCTTTTTCGCATCCTCGGCGACCTGCGATTTCACCTTCTCGAGCGTGTGATCCCAGGCTTCCTGGTACTCGTCGGCAGTCTCGACGGGGTCGAGGCCCTCCTTGCGCAGTGCGAGGTCGGCGAGGATGTCCGGGTTTCCGCCGAGCACGACGTCGGTACCACGACCCGCCATGTTCGTCGCGACCGTAACCGCACCGGCACGACCGGCCTCCGCGATGATCGTCGCTTCCTGCTCGTGGAACTTGGCGTTGAGCACGCTGTGCGCGATCCCGCGCTTGGTCAGCTGCTTCGACAGGTACTCCGACCGCTCGACGCTGGTCGTACCGATCAGGACCGGCTGACCCTTCTCGTTCTTCTCCTGAATATCGTCGACGACGGCCGCGAACTTCGCTTCCTCCGTCTTGTAGATCAAGTCGGACTGGTCCGCGCGGATCATCGGCTTGTTCGTCGGAATCGGGACCACGCCGAGCCCGTAGATCTGGTGCAGTTCGGCGGCTTCGGTCTGCGCCGTACCGGTCATGCCGGAGAGCTTCTCGTAGAGGCGGAAGTAGTTCTGCAGCGTGATCGTTGCCAGCGTCTGGTTCTCAGGCTTGATCTCGACCTTTTCCTTGGCCTCGATCGCCTGGTGCAGACCCTCGTTGTACCGGCGACCGACCAGGATGCGGCCGGTGAACTCGTCGACGATGATGACCTCGCCGTTGCGGACGATGTAGTCCTTGTCGCGCTGGTAGAGCTCTTTCACCTTGATCGAGTTGTTCAGGTAGCTGACCAGGGGCGAGTTCGCCGCCTCGTAGAGGTTGTCGATCCCGAGCTGATCCTCGACGAACTCGACGCCCTGCTCGTGCACACCGATGGTGCGCTTCTTGATGTCGACCTCGTAGTGCACGTCACGCTTGAGAAGCGGTGCGATACGGGCGAATTCGGCGTACCACTTGCTCGCCGAGTCGGCCGGCCCCGAAATGATCAGCGGCGTCCGCGCCTCGTCGATGAGGATCGAGTCGACCTCGTCGACGATGGCGAAGTTGTGGCCGCGCTGCACGAGATCTTCGAGCGAGTGCGTCATGTTGTCACGCAGGTAGTCGAAGCCGAACTCGTTGTTCGTGCCGTACGTGATGTCGGCAGCGTAGGCGGCGCGACGCTCGGCCGGCGTGAGTCCCGACAGGATCACGCCGACGTTCAGGCCGAGATAGCGGTGCACGCGGCCCATCCACTCGGAGTCGCGTTTGGCCAGGTAGTCGTTGACCGTCACGACGTGGACGCCGTCGCCGCCGATCGCGTTGAGGTAGGCGGGCAGCACGCAGGTGAGCGTCTTGCCCTCACCGGTCTTCATCTCCGCGATGTTTCCGATGTGCAGTGCGGCACCGCCCATCACCTGCACGTCGAAGTGCTTCTGCGACAGCACGCGCCAGGACGCTTCCCGCGCCACCGCGAACGCTTCGAGCAACAGCTCGTCGAGCGTCTCACCCTTCTCGTGGCGCTGGCGGAACTCCGCGGTCTTGCCGCGCAGTTGTTCGTCGGTGAGCTTCTCCATCTCGGGCCCGAGTGCCGTCACCTCGTTGGCAAGATGTGCAAGCCGCTTGACCGTGCGACCCTCACCAATACGTAGCAGCCTCGAAAGTGTCAGCGTCGGCACGGTTAGTTTCGTCCTCAATCGTCGTCCGGCAAGTTAGGGCTCCCGAGCGAACGGGAACATGGGGCATTCGCCCCGAGCGCATCCCATGGTATGCGCTCTGCGTGAGTACCGAGTAAGTGCTTCCGTCGTCGCGGGTCGTCACCGGTCGCCGAACGCAGTGAAAAGGACCAGCCCAAAGTCCGGGACTGGTCCTTTTCTAGTCAGCGTGACGTTGGCTACGCGAGGCGGATGAGCCCGTAGTCGAAGGCATGTCGCCGGTAGACGACAGATGGCCGATCACTGGCCGCGTCGTGGAAAAGGAAGAAGTCGTGTCCGACGAGTTCCATCTGGTAGAGCGCGTCGTCGACACTCATCGGTGCCGCCGAGTGGTTCTTCGTGCGGACGATACGACCGGGCCCTTCGTCGGGCGTCTCCGGTTCTTGGTTCTGCGATATTTCGGCGTTCTTTGCTACCTCGTTGATCTGCGCAAGTGATGCAGTTGCCTGCGCGACCGAGACCGGCGTCTTCTCTCCGTAGTGGACCTTCCTACGGTCCTTTGTCCGGCGAAGGCGGTTCTCGAGCTTGGCCGTCACTGATTCCAATGCGGCATAGAAACTGTCTGCGCACGCTTCAGCGCGTACGACGGGGCCTTTGCCCCGAGCTGTGATTTCGACCCTCTGGCAATTCTTGCGTTGTCGGCGATTGCGTTCGTGAAAGAGTTCGACGTCGAACAGGTAGATCGACGGATCGAATCGCTCGAGCCGAGACAGCTTCTCGGACACATAGATTCGGAAATGGTCGGGTACTTCGACGTTGCGGCCCTTGACCACGACGTCGGCATGCGAACTGCCTTCCGAGGTTGCCGAGTCGGTGATGTTTTCGTCGAAGATCGAGGATTGTGAAGCGGTCGTCACGCGTACCTCCCGAATACGGCTGCGCCGGTGAGCACAGCGAACTTGGATCGCGCCGAGTGGGGAACCGCTCGGCACCAGAGTCCGGGGCACCACCTCCCACCTGTGTCTTTCGGTGTGTTCGCGACGGTAGTCCGTCCTGGAGCGCTGTGCCAGTGTTCACGCAAATTTCGCTTTTTCGGCGCGCCGCCGACGTTATGCCGACGCCACAACGAGCGCGGCCGTCACTTTTACACCCGCCGTAGCCAGAACACCGACCGACTCGCGGGCGGTGGATCCCGTCGTCAACACATCGTCGACGAGAACGACGTCGGCGCCGAGCGGGATGGTGTGCGGGACCACGACATGAACTCGACCGACCAGATTCTGCTGTCGCTGCTGCACCGAGAGACCGACCGAATCCTTGACTCCACGGCCAGCGACGAGCACTCCGGCGACCCGGCATCGCGGCACGAACCGCGCCGCCTCGGTCACCGCCCGAAACACCGGATCACCACCGCGGACGCGTGCCGCGCGCGCTCGTGTGGGAGCCGGTACGAGAATCAGCGGTGCCAGCTCGGGCGGGTCCAACTCCCCCGCCGCCCGCAACCACCCCAGGGCTGCCGCGAGCGCCATTCCGAGCGGCTCCGCGAGATCGCGGCGGCCCCGTTCCTTGGCGGAGATCACCGCGCGGCGATGTGGCCCGGAATAGTTGCCGAGGGCCCAGCACGCCACGCCGACCGGACTACGCGGCGCGAGCCGCATCGGCTCCGCGGCCAGAGCCTCGCGACACTTGGCGCACCAGTTGGAACCGGCCGCGCCGCACCCACCGCACTCCAGCGGCAGGATCAGATCGAGGAGGCTCTGCATGCCGATCAGTGTCGGGGAAGGTACCGACAAAAACGCGTGGCCGAGTGGTTGCCGCTCAGCCAGGGAGGACCGGAATCGCCCTGATCCCCGAGAGGCCAGGCACTTCGCGCCAGTACCGGTCCGAGGGCGGGTCGTTGTTGTCGAGTTGGAAGACCGCCCGCGCGTCGGTCACGTATTCGGTCGTCGGCGAGGCTTCGACCGAGGTCACCGGGGTGCTGAGATTGCGAATCGGCAGCACGTCGAGCCGGGATCCATCGGTGTTCACGCGAATGACGGGCACATCCGCTGCCGACCGCGCCACGACCACCTCCGACCCACTTGCCCAATCGAGCGAGATTGCGTCGGGTTCGCCGAGGCCGAGCGCGACCTGACGCGGATTGGTCAGTACGTACGCGCCGTCCGGCTGCCGTACGACGACTGCGATGAAGACCTTGCCGTCCACGATCAACGCCGCGCGCACGCCATCGCGCGACAACCGCAACTCGGTGATCTTTCCCAGCGCGGTGATCGCAGAAGCATCGACTTCCTCGCGCGACACCTCGCCGGTCCTGGCTACGGCTCTGATCACGCGCGACTCGTCGATCACTGCCCACGCCGAACCGTCGTCGGGCGCCCAGGACGGGCGCGAGATCGTCGTCCCCACGTCGACCGCGAATGGTGAGGAACCGTCGTTGTAGGTGCCGACGATGAGATTCAGGGGCGGTTCGGGAGCAGGCCGGCCGGAATCGACCACCGCAGCGATGAAGTTTCCGTCCGTGGACAGACCGATGGAGCGCAGATTGCGCGCGACACCGAAGTAGCCCGGCGCCGGAGTGACCCCGTTGTCCTCGACTGCGACCAGGGAACCGTCGCGAAGAGCATGCAAGCCGATGTCGGCACCCGGGTCCGAAAGCGGGTTGAACTCGGCGACGTCCCCGGTGGTCCAGCCCTGCGGATACTTTTCGTCCAACGGTTTGTCATCGGCGAGCAGCACGTACGGCCCCGGGACTTCGGCACTCGCCAGTGTCCAGATAACCTGCGCCGCAAGCTGTTTGCGCTCCTGGTCGCTGAGTCCGGCCGAGATGCCCTGAAAATCCGCGCGCACGCCGCCCAACCCGACGCCCACCGACGTGCTTCGACCGTCGGCCTTCGTCAGCGGACTGCGTAGCGAGACTTCGGCACCGAGCCGATTCGTCACCGCGCCACGCAGCGCCGGTTTCGGACCACCCACGAGCAGATTGACCAGCTGCCCGGCGATCTGATCGGGTGCCGCGGAAATCCAGCGCAGGTCGGGAACGACCTTGTTACCGGTCGGATCGAGGAAATACAGCGCAACGTTCTTGTAGGCCTTCACGAACTGCGGCCGATCGAGCATGACGCCGTCGGGTATCTCGGCGATCCGCCATTCGCCGTTGACCTTCTCGAAGCGGACCTTCGCCTCGTACGCACCCTCCTGCGGCTCGTACATGCTGCCCGACGCCAGTTGCCCGACCCGCGTAGCGCGAACCGTGTAACTGGCTGTGTCTTCGGTACGCGAATCGATCAGGAGGTCGACCTTCTCGACGATCACCGTCGACGCCGCGTCGTCCCACGACCTTGCGCGGTCCTCGGTCAGATACTGGCGCGCGGTGGCGTGCCGGTTCGTGGGCACAGTGCTCGCCTCGAAGAAATTGCGCAGCAGGAGGTCGGGCTCCTGACCCGGCTGTGGCGGTGCCGCGGTGGACTCGACGGGTGCCTGTCCGATCGTGCCGATCGCCTCGGGTGTCGACGAATCCGGCAGGCTTGCGCACGCCGTCAGCAGAACTGCCAGCGCGGCTAGCGATGCGACGAGAATTCCCGCACGTGCGCGACCGCCGTCCCGGAAACCCCTGTGATGCCGCAGCCCTGTCTGCATTGAACGTGTAACTCCTCGCGATCGAATTCCGGCGGCGGCCATGCTCAACTGGAACCGCGTGGCGGCTCGCCCTTGGCCGGCCTGCCGGCTTGTTTACCGGACCCACCCGCCGAGTCCGCCGTCGACAGATCGGGAACAGCGATGAGGTGGGTCGGGTCCTGAGTGCTTGCCTCGTCGATCGGTCTGCCCTGGATCTGCTTGCGGGCCGTCGGCCGCAACGGCAGCGGACTGCCGGTGACTTTCGTTCCCCGCACGAGTGGCACGGTCAGCCGGAAACAGGAGCCCTGCCCGACCTCTCCCCAGGCCTCCAACTTGCCGTCGTGCAGGTGCGCGTCCTCGACGCTGATCGCAAGGCCGAGCCCGGTGCCGCCCGACCGTCGCACTCGCGAAGGGTCCGAACGCCAGAAGCGGTTGAAGACCAGTTTCTCTTCGCCCGGTCGCAGACCGATGCCCTGATCGCGAACGATGATCGCGGCCGCGTCCTCGTTCCCGCGCAGGCGGATGAGGACCGGCCTGCCCTCGCCGTGGTCGATCGCGTTGGCAAGCAGGTTCCGCAGAATTCGCTCGACACGACGCGGGTCGACCTCCGCGATGACAGGCGTCTCCGGCACGTCGATGACGAGCTCGGTGCCCGAATCGCGCGCGAGGTGACGCACGGTCGCGACCGCGGCGCGCACGCACATGCGCAGGTCGAGTTGTTCGCCTGCAAGGTCGGCAACGCCGGCGTCGTGCCGACTGATCTCGAGCAGGTCGTTGAGGAGCGCTTCGAAGCGGTCGAGCTCTGTGACGAGCAGTTCGGACGATCTGCGTAGCGCTGGATCGAGTTCGTCGCTGCCGTCGTGAATAAGGTCGGCGGCCATGCGGACCGTGGTCAGCGGCGTGCGTAGTTCGTGGCTGACGTCGGAGGTGAAGCGGCGCTGCAGATTGCCGAACTCTTCGAGCTGGGTGATCTGTTTCGACAGGCTTTCGGCCATCTCGTTGAACGACATCGCGAGCCGGGCCATGTCGTCCTCGCCGCGGACCGGCATGCGCTCTTTGAGCCTGCCGTCGGCGAAGCGCGCGGCGATCCGCGACGCGGACCGGATCGGCAGCACGACCTGGCGTGCAACCAGCATCGAGATCGCGGCCAGCAACACCAGCAAAACAGCGCCGCCGATCAGCATCGTGCCGCGCACGAGCGCGAGGCTGCGCTCCTCGCTTGCCAGCGGGAACACGAGGTAGATCTCGAGGGTGGAGATGTCGGACGCCGTCGGGCTGCCCACGATGAGTGCGGGACCGTGATAGCTGTCCGGATCCGAGACCGTCGCGAACTGATAGCTGATCTGGCCCTGCTGCACGAACCTGCGCAGCGCGTCAGGAATCTGGCTCGCCGGACCGCTGAACGTCGGCTCGCGAGAACCGTCACCGGGGACGATCAGAACCGAATCGAACGTGCCTGCTGCGCCTGCCGCCTGACTGGCGTCACCGTCGCGGTTCGTCAATGCGGCGCGCGCAGACTCCAGCCGCGACCGCAAGGTGCTGCCTTCGTCGGCACCCGCGAGCTGAGCCTGAACCGTATTGCGCGCGCGGTCCATCTCTTCGACGGCAGCACTGATCTTGGCTTCCAGCAGTCGGTCTGTGATCTGACTGGTGAGGACCACCCCGAGGATGGTGATAACGATCAAGGACAGCGTGAGAGTCGATACGACGACGCGCAATTGCAACGAGCGCCGCCATGCGTGGCCCAGTGAATTCGAAAGAGACTGGAACCACCGAAGCAGCGGAGCGAGTGTTCTGTCGATCCGCCGCCGAGTGCGGGGGAAATTGATCACGGTGGTCCGGCTTTGTAGCCGACCCCCCGCACAGTCAGTACGACCTCGGGAACTTCAGGATCCTTTTCGACCTTGGCGCGCAGCCGCTGGACGTGGACGTTCACAAGACGCGTGTCCGCAGCGTGGCGGTAGCCCCAGACCTGTTCGAGCAGCACCTCGCGAGTGAACACCTGGCGAGGCTTGCGCGCGAGCGCAACGAGCAGGTCGAATTCGAGCGGCGTCAGCGAAAGCAGCTGATCGCCACGGCTGACCTTGTGCGCCGGCACGTCGATCACGACGTCGGCAATGCTCAGCAGCTCGGCAGGCTCTTCCTCCGTGCGGCGCAGGCGAGCGCGCACACGAGCGACGAGCTCCTTCGGCTTGAAGGGCTTCATGATGTAGTCGTCGGCACCGGACTCCAGGCCGAGGACGACGTCGACGGTGTCCGTCTTGGCCGTCAACATGACGATCGGAACGCCGGAATCTGCACGCAGCACGCGGCATACGTCGATGCCGTTCATGCCCGGCAGCATCAGGTCCAGCAGCACGAGGTCCGGTCGAGTCTCGCGCACAGCAGTGAGGGCCTGGGTGCCGTCACCGACCACGAACGGCTCGAAGCCCTCACCGCGAAGGACGATGGTGAGCATCTCCGCGAGAGCCGTGTCGTCATCGACAACAAGAATCCTTGGTTTCATGTCTCTATGGTGTCACTTCCTGCTGGTCACTCCGCTGATTGACGAGTAGTGCGGCGAGTTGAACCGGATCGACCGCACTGTCGACGACCCGCCACGGTGAAACCCAGGACATTGCCGCGAGGCCCTCGTACACCTGCGCGGTCCGTCTTTGCAGGTTCTCGTCGCGCTCGTAGGAGTCCCGCTCCCGGCTCGAGTCCTCCTGTTCACGGGTCTTCGCGCGCTGCGCCGCGAGGTCGACAGGCACAGCCAGCAAGACCTGGACCTGCGGTTGCGGGATCGCGAACCGGTCGATTTCGAGCGCCCGCACCCACTCGACGACCTCGCCGTCGGCAGGCTGCGCCAGTCGCGCCGCACTATAGGCCGCGTTCGACGCAACGTATCGATCGAGGAGAACGACATCGTGCCGATTGATCAATCGCTGCAAGTCCCGCGCGGCGTCGTGGCGATCGAGCGCGAACATCGCCGCCATGGCGTACACACTCTGCGCGAGATCCCCGTGCGCACCGTGCAGCGCCTCGGCGGCCAGGTCGGCGTGGATGGATTCACCGTAACGCGGAAAACCCATGCGTACGACGTCGGCACCCTGGGCTTCCCACGCCCGAACCAGCGCCCGCGACAGCGTGTTCTTACCTGCGCCGTCGACGCCTTCGATCGTGATGAGCATCGCCACGTTCCGCATCGTATAGAGGTCCGTATGCGGCGGGTGCGGGAAGAGCCGATCGCGTACTCTCAGCCCAACAATTCGATGGAGTGGGAGTTTGCATGTCGTACCCGCCGAGTGGCCCGCCCGCAGGTCCCCCGAACGGCCCGCCCTACGGTCCGCCGCCGCAGTTCGGGGGTCCGCCACAGTACGGCGGTCCGCCGCAGGGTCCGGGACATCCGCAGCCTCCGCGCCGCAACAAGACACCGCTGATACTCGCGGCAGTGATCGGTGTCGTGTTGCTCGTGGGTGCGATCGTCGCCGGCGTCCTGATCAGTCGTAACGGCAGCGATGACGACAGTGCCAGTGGCGCCAAGTCGACGACCTCTGCGCAAGCGGGAACCCCGAGCAGCGAGGGCGACGAGAGCACCGGCCCGACCCGTTTGGAACGAACGCGAACCAGCACCGGCAGTCGGACGACCACGTCGGACCGATCGAGCACGAGCACCAGTCCGGGCACGCGAACGAGTTCGAGCGGCGACACCAGTGCCGACGAAGCCGAGATCACCGCGATCACCCGTGAAGTCGTCGAGTCGACGATCGCCGATGCAATCGACCTGTACTGCTCGTCCTACACCCCTGGGCCCGATGACGAAGACATCCTTTACCGATTCGTCGGAATCGACAACATCGTTATTTCGGGCGATGCAGCAGAAGCCGATGTGACCGTCGAAGACAACGGCGAGACGGTCGAAGGCACGCTCTCCTATGTAAAAGAAGGCGGCAGCTGGAAATACTGCCCGTAATTCCGATACGTGGGGCGCGTCACGGAATTGCCGGGCCGGTATTCGGCCGGCTTTTCTTGCGCGCCGGCGCTGAAAAGAATGCGCCGACCGATTCTTTTGGGGGTTGATTTATGACGTACCCGCCGAGTGGGCCGTACGGTCAGCAGCCCTATGGGCCGTCCTATGGGCAAGGCTTTCACCCCGCACCGCGTCGACGCCCAACGGCGCTGATCGTCGGCGCGGTCATCGGAGTCGTCCTGATTGTCGGCGCAATCATCACCGTCGTGCTCTCGACCGCCGGCGGCGACAGCGCGGGTGACGACAGCGCAGGTGACGACGAGGCACAGGTCGAGCAGGCCCTGCGCGGGCTCTTCGACGCCGATTCCGCGGACGAGGCCCTCAGCTATCTGTGCACCGAACTGCGCGAAGACATCGAGTCCGATTCGAGCAACGAAGAGTTCGACGCACCGGACCTCAAAAGCATCGACAACGTCGAAATCGACGGCGACACCGCGAGCGCTGACGTCATCGCCGAGAAAGACGGCGAGGAGCGAACCACCGCTCACGACCTGAAGAAGGAAGACGGGGAATGGCTCGTGTGCGGTTGATTCGCGCGTCTCGCGTTGACGCTAGGGTGCACTGAGTAATTCGAGCAGTCGTTTCCAGATACGAGCACGGGGGGTTTGTATGTCGTATCCACCTAACGGACCCGGCCCTGAGGGACAGTTCCCCGGCCAAGATCCATACCGGCCGACCGAGGGGCAACCGTACGGTCCGCAGTACGGCCCCCCGCCCGGCCAATACGGTCCGCCACCAGGACAATTCGGCCCTCCGCCGGGCCAGTACGGTCCGCCGCCGGGCCAGTACGGTCCGCCGCCGGGCCAGTACGGTCCGCCGCCGGGGCAGTACGGTCCGCAGTTCGGACCACTCCACCAGCAAAATCCCAACCCCTACCAGCAGGGCTTCTACCAACCACCGCAACGGTCCAATCGCACGCCGCTGATCATCGGCGCGGTTATCGCGGTCGTTGTCGTCGTCGGCGCGATCATCGCCGCAATTCTGCTGGTCGGCAACAGCAGTGGCGGCGACAGCGACGAGGCACAGATCGAGAACGTGCTCAACAAAGTCCTCACCGAACCGATCGGCGACAACCTCGACCTCCTGTGCGACGACCTACGCCCCGACATCGAGGATCGAGAGCAGACGCGCACGCGGGAACCCGACCCGGACGTCGAAATCATCAAGATCGAAAATATCAAGGTCACCGGCGACAGGGCGACGGCGAAGGTCACGGCCAAGGTCGCGGGCGAGGAGGACAGCGAAAACTTTTCCCTGCGAAGGGAAGACGGCGACTGGAAGTTCTGCGGCTAGCCATACCTGCTCGGCTGAGTACTGCAGGTAAAGTCGCGAGCAACATGTCAGGCAGGGGCGAGCGATGACGTACCCACCCAGCGGTTCGGGCCCGTACGGCGCACAGACGCCGGTTGCGCCGCCTCGTAAGAGTCGGACCGGAATTGTCGTCGCCACCGTCGTCGTTGTGCTGGTCGTGGCTGCGATCGGTGTAGCGCTCGTCTTCCTGCGCGGTGGTGACGACACGACCGGCAACGCGGTCGCCGCCTCGCAGTCCGCTACCGCTCGAGCCGCAGCCGGCGCGGCCGACTCGACGCCGACAAAACAAGCCGCCACCAGCGCTGCCAAACCCGGCGCAGAAAGCGCACCGAGCGACTCGGCCGTCGTCGAATCCGCGGTGCGAAACTTTGCCCAGACGCTGACGAACGACGGCTGGCCGAAAGCACTCGAATTGATGTGCGCGAGCAGTCGCGCGGACCGCGAAAAAGAACTCCGCGGACAGAATGCGGCGGATACGAAAGTAATTCTGCGAATTGTGCGGATCGACAAAGTCGATATCTCCGGGGATTCGGCTACGGTGCTGCTGCGAACCTCGAACGGAAGCACCGAAAGTGACGACATGGCCGAATTGCGCAAGGAAGGCGGCAGCTGGAAGGTCTGCAGCTGAGCCCTGTGCGGTTCCTGCCCGGTATGCTGCGATTCAGGAACTGTTCCAGGGCGGCTCGGGGCGCCTCGGCAGCACGCTCGACCCGGAGGTGAATGGGTGGCCCTCGAGCCAGGATCGACTTTTGCCGGATATGTGATCGAGCGCAGGCTCGGCGTCGGCGGTATGGGTGCGGTGTATCTGGCGAAGCATCCACGGCTTCCGCGCCGCGACGCACTGAAGGTCCTGGATGCGGGCCTCGGGGTGGACCGCGCCTTCCGGGCCCGATTCGAACGCGAAGCGGAACTGACGTCGCGGCTCGATCATCCGAACATCGTCACCATCCACGACCGCGGCCTCGAAGGCGACCGGTTGTGGATCTCGATGCGGTTCGTCGACGGTTTCGATGCGTCACAACTGATCAGCCAGAATCCGAACGGCATTCCGCTCCCCCGCGCATTGAACATCGTCGCCGAAGCCGCGAAGGGTCTCGACTACGCGCACCGCCACGGTTTGCTCCACCGCGACGTCAAACCGGCGAACCTCTTGATATCGACCGATGACGACGGCGATCACGTCTACGTCACCGACTTCGGTATCGCGCGCACTCTCGACGACAGCACCGCGCTCACGTCCACGGGTTCGTTCCTGGCGACGATCGCCTACGCCGCGCCGGAGCTCATCGAGGGCCGCACGATCGATCACCGCATCGACATCTACGCGCTCGGCTGCGCGTTTTTCGAAATGCTCACCGGCAGAGTGCCTTTCGAACGGCAGAGCACTGTCGCGGTGATGCACGCCCACCTCACGGCGGCGCCACCGATGGCCTCGCAGCGCAACCCCACGGTCCCTGCAGCCCTCGACGCGGTCATTGCGCACGCCATGGCGAAGGACCCTGCGGAACGGTTCTCTACCTGCCGCGAATTCGTCGCCACAGCGAAGAGCGTCCTCGAACAACGACGCAGCATGCCGGCGCCCACGGTAGTGCGGACCCAACACAACACGCCACCGCAACAGCACACGCCACCGCAACAGCACACCCCGCCGCCACGGCCCACCCCGCCGCCGCGATCCACACTGCAGAAACCCCGAGCGTCCACTGCGCCGCCGACGCAGCATATGCCGCCGCCCCAGCAGCAACACGGTGCACCCCAACATATTTCGGCACCACACGGCGCGTCCCAGCCGAATCCCGCCCGCTCGCCCTACGGCGACACCTACCGGCCACAGCAGTTCGTCGGCAGCGGTGCGAACGCGGGTCCACCGCCGAAGAAATCCGGGTTGGGCACGGGCGCGATCGTGGGAATCGTCATCGCGTTGGTGGTCGTCGTCGGAATCATCGCGACCGTCGTCGCACTGTCGGGCGGTAAGGGCGACTCGAAGTCGGGCGTCGTCACCACCACAGAGGAGACCGCGACCGACGCGGACCTGATCGAGGCGGCGATCTACACCACCTACTCGGCTATCGAAAACGAAGGTATGGAGGCCGCGATCCCGTTGTTCTGCTCGGAATCGCAGCCCTACCTTCAGGATTCGGTGGCAGCAGGAAACTTCGACGCATTCGTGGTGGGCCAGTACTCGCTCACCGTCGACGCCATCGAGGACATTCAGGTCGACGGCGACACGGCAACCGCGAACTCGACGACCACGCTGTCCGGACTCGGCAACGAACTCGACGGCACCGACACGAGTCAGGAAGACCTGACAAAAGAAGACGGCGAGTGGAAGCTCTGCTGGAAATTGGGCTGACGCCCTGTGCGCGGTCGAGGAGTCCCTGGACTCGCCAACCGCGCACGGGGGTCAGTACCTGTAGTGCTCGGGCTTGAACGGTCCGTCGACGTCTACGCCGATGTACTCCGCCTGCTCCTTGGTGAGCTTGGTGAGCGTGCCACCGAGCGCTTCGACGTGGATCTTCGCGACCTTTTCGTCGAGGTGCTTGGGGAGGCGGTAGACCTCGTTGTCGTACTCGTCGGGCTTGGTCCACAGCTCGATCTGCGCGATCACCTGGTTCGAGAAGCTGTTGCTCATCACGAACGACGGGTGACCGGTCGCGTTGCCGAGGTTGAGGAGTCGGCCTTCGGACAGCACGATGATCGTCTTGCCGTCGGCGAAGGTCCACTGGTCCACCTGCGGCTTGATGTTGAGGCGCGTCGTCTCCGGCGACCTCTCCAGATTGGCCATCTGGATCTCGTCGTCGAAGTGGCCGATGTTGCCGAGGATGGCCTGGTGCTTCATCGACTTCATGTGCTCGAAGGTGATGATGTCCTTGTTGCCGGTCGACGTGATCACGATGTCCGCGTTGCCGATTGCCTGCTCGACCGTCACGACGTCGTAGCCGTCCATCAGCGCCTGCAGTGCGTTGATCGGATCGACCTCGGTGACCTGGACGCGCGCACCCTGGCCTGCCAGCGACTCAGCACAGCCCTTACCGACGTCGCCGTAGCCGCAGATCAGCACCTTTTTGCCACCGATCAGGACGTCGGTGCCACGGTTGATGCCGTCGATCAGCGAGTGCCGGGTGCCGTACTTGTTGTCGAACTTGCTCTTGGTGACCGAATCGTTCACGTTGATCGCCGGGAAGCTCAGCTCACCGGACGCGGCGAACTGGTACAGGCGCAGCACACCGGTCGTGGTCTCTTCGGTGACGCCCTTGACGCTATCCGCGATCGTCGACCACTTGGTCTTGTCGGTTTCGAACCGTTCGCGCAGCAAGTTGAGGAAGACCTTGTACTCGGCGGAGTGGTCGTCGTCCTCGGGCGGCACGACACCGGCCTTTTCGAACTGCGCGCCGCGGAGCACGAGCATGGTGGCGTCGCCACCGTCGTCCAAGATCATGTTGGCGGGTTCACCGGGCCAGGTCAGCATCTGCTCGGCGGCCCACCAGTACTCCTCGAGCGTCTCGCCCTTCCAGGCGAAGACCGGGGTACCCGAAGGCGCATCCTCGGTGCCGTTCGGGCCGACGACGACCGCCGCGGCCGCATGGTCCTGGGTCGAGAAGATGTTGCACGACGCCCAGCGCACCTCGGCACCCAGCGAGACGAGCGTCTCGATCAGCACAGCAGTCTGAATGGTCATGTGCAGCGATCCGGATACGCGAGCGCCCTTGAGCGGCAACACATCTGCGTATTCGCGACGCAAAGCCATCAAACCGGGCATCTCGTGCTCGGCGAGCCGAATCTCCTTGCGGCCGAACTCGGCAAGCGAGAGATCGGCAACTTTGTAGTCGATCCCGTTGCGATTGTCGGCTTCCAGCGTTCGTGCGTCCACTGAGGTCGTCATCTGCCTCTCCTGATCGGTAAGTTCCACGAACAGGCTAGCCGCAACCACCGTCATGTGGTGACGGCAGCCTCCGCCCGACCAGGCCTTCGGCCGAGATCTACTGCTGCCGTGCGACGATCGCGTTCACGAACGGCGACAGCAACGTCGACAGATCGGTTGCGACATCCCGATCGCTTTCGGGCGGACTGGAGATGTAGCTCAGTGCAATTCGCACGAGCGCGCGCGCGAACAGCGTGGCCTCATACGGATCTGCCCTGATCCAGCTGTGCCCGAACGTCTCGGCGAGTCGCGTCGAGGCATGGGAGATGAGCGGCTTGCTGTCGAGTGTGATCAGCCGCAGCAGATCGAGTTTCACCTCGCCGGTCAGCAGCGATTGGATCAGCGGATCGGACGCTGCGTCGACGAGGAAATTGGTGAGGCCGGCACGCAGCGCGTTTTCCGCGTTGCCTTCGTTCGCCCAGATCGCGGAGTCGACATGGTCGACGAAGACATCGGCAAGGCGCAGTGCGTAGCCCTGTGCAAGCCCTGTGCGCGAACCGAATTCGTTGTACAGCGTCTGCCGGCTGACACCCGCGCGCGCTGCGACGTCGGACAGCGTGATCTTCGACCAGTCGCGTTCGATGAGTAGATCGCGCATCGCGTCGAGGACCGTCGTCCGCAGCAGACCACGCGACGCTTCCGCGTACGGCAGCCTGGGGGCACCCTGGGTCATGCTGGCGACGTTTTCACGCGCGGGACGCGCAAGTCAACTTGCGGGGCCCGACACAGACCTGTGCGCGGTCAGGGAGTCCCTGGACTCGCCAACCGCGCGCGGGTCCGGTCAGGACCTTTCGACCTCGACCATGAAGAAATCGCTCTTGGCGGCGCCGCAGTCGGGGCAGCTCCAGTCGTCGGGAATGTCGTCCCAGCGGGTGCCCGGCTCGATGCCGTCGTCGGGCCAGCCGAGGGCCTCGTCGTACTCGAACCCGCACTGTGCGCACTGGTAAAGCTTGAAGTCGGTCATTTCGTACTCCCTGTCAAATTCGGTTCGAAGTCCACCTTCTCGCGGACTCCGCAGTCGGGACAGCACCAGTCGTCGGGAATCGAATCCCAGGACGTACCAGCGGGGAACCCCTCGTGGGGGGCACCGACCGACTCGTCGTACACGTAGTCGCAGACCGGGCAGCGATACGAGCTCATCGCGTTGTCTCCTCGGTAACTCCGTAGCGAGCGAGGATCTTCGCGCGCTTCTTCGGATCGATATTTGCTTTCGTGATGTCGCCGTCGTAGTGCGCAAGCACCCGCGGGTCCATCACCTTCCGCCAGATCGGCGGGAAGTACGCGATCAGAATCATGCTGGCGTAACCACTGGGCAGATTCGGGGCACCGTCCCAGCTGCGCAACGTCTGGTAGCGACGCGTCGGATACGCGTGATGATCGCTGTGGCGCTGCAGGTGGTAGAGGAAGATGTTGGTCACGATGTGGTCGCTGTTCCAACTGTGCTCCGGCGCCGGACGCTCGTAACGACCGCTCGCCAGCTTCTGCCGGACGAGACCGTAGTGCTCCAGATAGTTCACCGCCTCGAGCAGGCTGAAACCGATCAGTGCCTGCAGCAGCAGATACGGCAGTACTTCGAGGCCGAAGATGGCAGTCAACACACCGAAGAGTGCAACCGACATGAGCCAGGCGCTGAGGACCTCGTTCTTGATCGTCCACGGTCCCTTGCCGAGCCGCTGCAGACGGGTCTTCTCCACGTTCCAGCCGGACTTGAAGCTGCCCGATACCGTGCGTGGCCAGAAGGCCCAGAAGGTCTCGCCGAAACGCGAGCTGGCGGGATCCTCGGGAGTGGCCACGCGGACATGGTGACCGCGGTTGTGCTCGACGTAGAAGTGCCCGTAGAAGGATTGCGCGAGCGCGATCCGGGAAAGCCAGCGCTCCATGTCGACCTTCTTGTGGCCGAGCTCGTGCGCTGTATTGATGCCGATGCCGGCGATCATGCCGACCGTCAGTGCGAGACCGACCTTGTTGATCCAGTTCAATCCGTGGCCGTCGAAGCCGAGCCAGCTGAGGTCGTCTGCCGAGATCAGGTAGCACGCCATCACCAGCGATGCGTACTGGAACGGTAAGTACAGATAGGTCAGGTAGCGGTAGTACCGGTCGTTTTCGAGGTATTCCATGACCTCGTCGGGCGGGTTGTCACCGTCGGGTCCGAAGAAGATGTCCGCAAGCGGAATAAGGATGTAGACGAGCACGGGGCCGAGCCAGACCGGAAGCTGCGCCGCAGTGTGCCAGCCGAGCTGGTTCGGCGCCCAGATCAGGGGTAATCCGATCGTGAACAAACCCGTCGGCGCGAACAGGCCCCACAGCCACATGTAGCGCTTATGGTCTCGCCACGTGGACGGCTCTGGCGCCTGTTCGGCGCGCTGGGGATCGACGTGTGTAGACAACTTTGTCTCCGTTCAGGGTGTGAAGTGAAACACCTTTGCGGTAGACAATACGTCGAACCCTGTCATGTGTCTAGACAAACCATCATATTTGTAAAGGCTATCCGGCCCTATTTCGCTGCCCGAGCACCGAATGCCGCTGCCCGTACGCGAAGTACACGACGAAGCCCAGCGCCATCCAGACGAGGAATCGCAACCACGTTTCGACGGACAGGTTGACCATCAGCCACAGGCATGCCAGCACCGAGAGAATCGGCAGCAACGGAACCAGCGGCACCGTGAAGCCACGGGGCAGATCGGGCCGGGTGCGCCGCAGAATGATCACACCGATCGACACCAGCACGAAGGCGAACAACGTGCCGATGTTGACCATCTCTTCGAGCGTTCCGATCGGCAGGAACCCCGCCATGAGGGCACAGACGACGCCGACGAGGACTGTGATCCGCACGGGAGTTCCGTGCTTGCCGGTGTGAGCCAGGCGCCGCGGCAAAAGTCCATCTCGCGACATTGCGAACAGAACGCGTGTCTGCCCTAGGAACAGGACCATGACGACGGTTGTCAGACCGGCGAGGGCGCCGATGGAGATAATCTTCTGCGCCCACTCGGCGTCGTTGAGCGCGAACGCGGTCGCGAGCGTCGCCTTCTCTCCCGACAGATCCGTGTAGGGCACCATTCCCGTCAGTACGAGCGTCACGGCCACGTACAGCACCGTGACGATCGCAAGTGAGCCGAAGATCCCGCGCGGCAGCGCTTTCTGTGGATTCTTCGTCTCCTCGGCGGTCGTCGCGACCACGTCGAAGCCGATGAAGGCGAAGAAGACGAGGCTTGCAGCAGCGAGGAGCCCATACCAGCCGTAGGTACTGTCACCGGCGCCCGTCAGGAACGAGAACAGCGACTGGTGGATGCCGTCTTTGCCTTCCGACGGCTGCGCGGGCGGAATGTAGGGCGAGTAGTTCTCCGTCTTGATGAACGATGCCCCGACCACGACGACGAAGAGCACAACGCCGACCTTGATCGCCACGACGACGGCCGACACCCGCGACGACAGCTTTGTGCCGGTCGAGATGATCACCGTCAGGACGAGGATGATCAGCACTGCGGCCCAGTCGAATTCGAGCGACCCGATGTTGACCGTTCCCTGCAATGCCGTGAAGACCTCACCGACGTACAACGACCAACCCTTGGCGACGACGGACACCGCGAGCGCGAACTCGAGGGTCAGGTCCCAGCCGATGATCCAGGCGGCAAGTTCGCCGAAGGTTGCGTACGAATACGTGTACGCGCTGCCGGCAACCGGAACCGTCGACGAGAACTCGGCGTAGCACAGTGCAGCGAGGGCGCAGGCCACCGCAGCGAGAACGAACGCCAGTGATACGGACGGGCCTGCGACGTTGCCGGCGGTTCGTGCCGTCAACGTGAAGATGCCCGCACCGATGACGACCGCGACGCCGAAGACCGTGAGATCCCAAGCCGTCAGGTCTTTTTTGAGTTTGGTGTCGGGTTCGTCTGTGTCTTCGATCGATTGCTCGACCGATTTGGTCCGTAACAGCGGGTTCTTCGATGCACTGACGTTCGGTTCGTCGACAGACACGCCCAGCCTCCTTGCTCGGGAACAGTTGCGAGCCTAAAGGTCCAAGATCGTCAAATGTTGGATCGATTCACGATTGGTGCAAAAAAGATCGAAGTCGGTCAATGGGACTTGCGCGGCACGAAGTGCATGATCGCGACGACGATCGCGCCGACCACCAACCCGATCACGGCCGACGCCGCGGTGTTGACCATCCAGCCGAGGACGCTGCCGACGCTGGAGACCGCATCGGCGACCCCTTGCTCCCAGTGGTGGACAACCTCGTACGGCCAGTGCCAGCCGAGTTCGTCGGTGCCGACGAGCAGAATGTGCCCGCCGACCCACAGCATTGCCACGATCCCGACCGTCGCCAGAGTCGCAAGCAATTTCGGCATCGCTCGAACGAGCGCGCTACCGATCCGCTTTGCTCCCGCCGAATCGCGTTTGGTCAGCGCGAGCCCGATGTCGTCCATCTTCACGATGAGCGCGACTACGCCGTACACGAGAACGGTGATCACGATGGCGACGACGATCAAGATGAGCGCGCGCGACACGAACGGCTCGTCGGCGACCTCGTTCAAGGCGATCACCATGATCTCGGCCGACAGGATGAAGTCGGTGCGGACGGCGCCCGCGACGACGGTCTTCTCCTGCTCGGGTCCCTGCGAAGACGACGGACCGGCATCCTCGGGATGGTGACCCGATACCTTCTCCCAAATCTTCTCGGCGCCTTCGTAGCAGAGATACGTACCGCCGAGCATGAGGATCGGCGTCAGCAGCCACGGCACGAACTGGCTGAGGATCAGCGCCGCCGGAAGAATGATCAGCAGCTTGTTGCGCAACGAACCCTTGGCGATCCGGCCGATGATCGACAGCTCGCGCTCGGGGCGCAATCCGTGAACGTACCGCGGTGTCACCGCTGTGTCGTCGACGACCACACCAGCTGCCTTGACGCTTGCCCGACCTGCCGCGGCGCCGACATCGTCGATGCTGGCGGCGGCGAGCCGAGCCAAAGCAGCGATGTCGTCGAGCAGCGCGACTATGCCTCCAGCCACGGTGGCATCCTCCCTGTTGTTGTTCCAGCGAACGAAGCGCAACGAGCCGATTTGCCCACCTTAGGCGATTTGTCCTCGTGAACCGACCATGAATCGAAGTCCAGCAGTCGTCGGATCAGCGTTGCGTGTCGTTGCGAACGTCGAGCACGCCGACCGAGGCACAGAAGACCGCGGCGTTCCCGTCGACGGCCGCAACGCTCACGTCCGGATCGGACGCCGATATCCACGCCGCTGCGCCTCGCGCCAGCGCGAGCGAATCCTCGCCGCAACGCAGGTGCGCCGTGCCGCTCGTACACAGCACGATGCTCGGACCGTCGACCGAAATAGGCTGCGCCCCATTGCTTTCGTGCAGATCGAATCGCGTGAGAACGAATTCCGCGGCGGGTGTGGCGTAGGTCCGAGAACCTTCGCCGTCGACGCTCGCCACAAGCTTGGGCACCCTGACGGGCTCGAAGTCCAAGACGCGCAAGAGCTCGGGCACGTCCACGTGTTTGGGCGTCAAGCCGCCGCGCAGAACGTTGTCGGAGTTGGCCATGACCTCCACAGCGACACCGCGTAGGTAGGCATGCAAATTGCCCGCGTCGAGGAACAGGCCCTCGCCCGGCTCGAGTGTGATCCGGTTCAACAGCAACGACGCCAGGACGCCCGCATCGCCGGGGTAGGTATCGGCCAGCTCGACGGCCGTACGGGCTTCAGCGGCGAACCGCCCGTGGCCCCGGCTGGCGGCCAGGTAGTCCACGCAACCGTCGACCACCTGCGGCAACAACGACTCGAGAGCCTGCGCGGGCAGCGTGATCCACGTCGTGAACAGTGCGCGCAACCCCGACGAATCCGGTTGCCCGGCAAGCAGGCCGATGTACTTGCGTAGGCCCGGTACGGCGAGCGCCTCGAAGAGTTCGATCGTCTCGCGTGGTTCCCGGAAACCCGCAAGCGCTTCGAAGCGCTCGAGGGCGACGACCAACTCCGGCTTGGGGCTGTCGTCGCGATAGTTGCGGACCGGCGAATCGAGCGGCACCCGGGCCCGGTTCTCTCGCGCAAAACCCTCCTTGGCCTGGCGCGCGCTCGGATGAGCCTGCAGGGACAGCGGTTCTTCAGCGGCCAGGACCTTCAGTAGAAACGGCAGTCGGTTGCCGAAATCCGCGACGACCTGCTTACCCAGCTCCCCCTCTGGGTCGGCGGTCAGGACGTCCAGCAGCGAAACCGGGCTGGCGCCGTCGGCAATCAGCTTGGCGGGATCGGCGGGATGTGCGCCGAGCCAGAGCTCGGCTTCCGGGTGGGCGGAAGGCACTGGGCGCCCGCACAGTTCGGCTAGCGCAGTCCTCGAACCCCAGGCGTAGTTACGGACCGCACCCTGCAACAGTTGCACTAGACAGTCTCCGTGTCGTGCCGGCCGACGCTGCCATGTCCGCTGACAAGCGCCAGGTATGCGGCCGCCATCTCCAGCCGCAACGCGAGGACCGCCAGCTGTTCGAGCCCGTTGCTGGACCGGTTGGCCGGCGGCACTTCAGGCCCGGTTTGCTCCAGGTCTGCGATGTCTACTGTCACCAACTGTGCATCCGGCAACGCGGCGATTCGCCGTTCGGCGAGCATCCGGTCGGCTTCCGTGCTCAGCACGAACACACGGACCACATCCCGGGGCGCGGGACCGTCCAGCTGTTCGTCATGGAAGAACGGGTCGTAGTCGACAGCACCGGTCCGCGTTGGCCCGGCCAACTTTCCGGCTGCTGCAAGCACGTCACCCAGATCCGCGGCTGTCGCAACAGATCCCGCTGAACGGAGGAGGACTTCCGACGCATGGCGGGCAAGTTCCGCGGTCGCCGACGCATCACCGGCGAGAACGACATCGCGATTCTGCATTCGGGCGGCCAACGCCTTTGCGGGGTTGTGGAAGACCTCGTTACCCGGACGGTCCCGGGCAGCTTCCGCGTCGAGGACATCGGCGAGCGCATCGAGGTCGGGCATGACCGAACCCGAGCGCGCCTTGTCGACCGCGGTGAGCACGGCGACACCGATCGCGAGGTAGCGCAGCAGCGTGTTGTGATCGGGAACCCGAACCCGCGGGGGAAGTGACGACGCCCGACCGGCACCTGCGGCCCGCAACGGCCCCTCGTCCGGAGCCGCGATGACGACTTCGGCTCCCCTGCGCAGTGCGCGATCCACAGATTCTGTGAGTTTCGGATCGGCGGCGTCGTCACCGGCTACGAGGACAACATCCAGCGGTCCGACCCACGGCGGGGTTTCGCCCAGATGCAGGACAGGTAGACCGGACTGTCCGCCGACCGCCGCGACGAGCAGCGATGCCGCGCGCGATGCCCTGCCCGAACCCGCCACCAGAAGGACACTGCGCGGACGCATATCCGCGAGCCGCACGAGAGCATCTTCGTTGACCGCGGCCGCCGTCGCGCGCACCTGCGCTCCGCCGAGTGCGGCAGCACGAAGTGCGCCGTTCGAATCCGCTGCTACGAGCGAATCGACGTCGTCCAGATCGAGCACCGGAGAGGGAGCGATCATTGCAGTCGCACACCGTCCTTTCACGGTGACCAGAGGCGGCCAGATAGCTGATTCCACTATTGCAGCTACGCGCGGACGATGGTCAGTATCTCGGTCACGAGTGCATGTACTTCCTCGGCAGACCGAGCCTCGACGTTCAAGCGCAGCAAAGGTTCTGTGTTCGACGCGCGCAGATTGAACCACGCCGAGTCCGGCAGGTCCACGGTGACGCCGTCGAGCCGATCGATTCCCGTCGTCCGATCTGCAAACGCGGCGAGCACCGCGTCGGTGCGCTCTGCCGCATCCGCGACTGTCGAGTTGATTTCACCCGAAGCGGCATAAGCCGCATACTGCTCCATCACCGCCGACAGCGGACGCTCCTGCTCGCCGAGCGCGGCGAGAACATGCAGTGCGGCGAGCATCCCGGAGTCGGCACACCAGAAGTCGCGGAAGTAGTAGTGCGCGGAGTGCTCGCCACCGAAGATCGCGCCGCTCTGCGCCATCGTCTCCTTGATGAACGAATGGCCGACCCGGGTACGAACGGGTGTGCCACCCAGCTTCGTCACCAACTCCGGGACCGCACGCGAGGTGATGAGGTTGTGGATGACGGTCGCGCCGGGTTCCTTCGCGAGTTCGCGTTCCGCGACGAGTGCCGTGACCGCCGACGGCGACACCGGTTCACCGCGTTCATCGACGACGAAGCAACGGTCTGCGTCGCCGTCGAACGCGAGCCCGATGTCTGCGCCCGTCCGCCGGACGAAGTCCTGCAGATCGACGAGATTCTTCGGGTCGAGCGGATTCGCCTCATGGTTGGGGAACGTGCCGTCCAACTCGAAGTACAGCGCCTCGATCTGGAACGGCAGCGGTCCGAGCACCGAAGGCACCGTGTGCCCGCCCATGCCGTTGCCCGCGTCGACGGCGACCTTCAGCGGACGAGACTCTGCGAGATCGACCAGCTTTCGCAGATAGGCGGCGTATTCCTCGAGCAGATCCTGCTCGGTCGCGGTACCCGCAGCACCGTCGAACGGCGGCACGCCTTCGATCACTTCCCGCGAAATAGTTGCGAGTCCGGTGTCCTGGCCGACCGGCTTGGCACCCGCGCGGCACAACTTGATGCCGTTGTACTGCGCGGGATTGTGGCTCGCGGTGAACATGGCACCGGGGCAATCGAGATGACCCGATGCGAAGTACAGCTGGTCGGTCGACGCAAGGCCGATATGAACGACGTCGAGGCCCTGCGCAACGACTCCTGCTGCAAATGCCTGCGCGAGTTCGGGTGAGGACGCCCGCATGTCGTAGCCGATCACCACGCGCTGTGCGTCGGCCTTGACCAGTCTCGCGAAAGCCGCACCGACGTCGTGCACGAACTCTGCGTCGATCTGCTCACCGACAAGACCACGAACGTCGTAGGCCTTGATGACGGCATTGACGAGGTCGGCGGAACGTGGCACGGGCGTGGCCCTCCTGCTGTCGCGGCACATTTTGCGAATGCGAATGCGTCGAAGAAACGGTCAGGCGACAGCCTAGTGCCAGCGCTTTGCACGGCGGTGCAGCGCGTCGAAAGTAGCGAAACCGCTGTCGCGAGTCCCTAGGTCGGGTCGGGCAGAACGCGCAGATGCCCGCGGCGACCGGTGCGAGCGGGTGCGCCCTGCGGCGGCGGCACCGGCGTGAACTCGGTGCGCCCACGCGACCTGTCGTCGTGGTTCGAGTGCAGCTCACCGCGCGGAAGTCCGGCTTCCCGAACGGCTTCGGCCAGCGCAACGAGATCGTCTTCGTCCGGCGTGCTCGACGAAAATCCGCCCTCGTGCCGGACCATCGCCCAACCCTTCGGCGCAGACGTGCGGGACGCATGCGTTTCGCAGAGGTCCCAGGAATGCGGCTCGGCGACAGTCGCGAGCGGTCCGACGACAGCGGTCGAGTCGGAATACACGTATGTCAACGTTGCGACGGCGGGGTTCTTGCACCCAGGCCTGCAGCATCGACGGGTAGGTCTCACAACTAGGAGACTAGCGGTCGGTGCTTGGCCGACGAGCCGGGACACACCGGCGCAACAGCAGTGATTGCGCCGGTTGCGCGAAGAGTGGGGTCCACCCGTATTGTCCCCGCTATGGCACGCGCCCGACGTCGACGGCCGGTGACGGCTCGTTCGGTCACCCGGCGAGGTCGTGGCGTGCGCGGCCCCGTTCTCCCCAATTCGGTACCCGCATGGCGAACGCGAGGCGAGAAATTCGATCTCTTGGTGCTCGAGGCATTCGCGCCGGTCGACGCGCGCTGGCACGAGCGGTTGACGAAGCTGGACATCGCTGTCGATGAGGTTCCGAAGATTCGCCCCCGCGATCCGGACACGGTCACCTGGCCACCGGAAGTCGTTGCCGATGGCCCAGTTCCTTTGTCGCGCTTGATTCCTGCGGGAGTCGACCGCCGCGGTGGAGCTACCCGCGCACGAGTCGTCTTGTTTCGCCGGCCCTTGGAGCTGAGGGCGAAACAACCCGAGATTTTGGTAGACCTGCTACACGATGTGCTCGTGCAGCAGGTAGCGACCTACCTCGGGGTCGACCCAGACATCATCGACCCCGGTCTAGCAGAACCGAACTAGCGAGAGCTAGCCGATTCCGCGCTTGAGACGCCTGCGCTCCCTCTCCGACAGACCGCCCCAGATGCCGAAGCGCTCGTCATGGGCAAGCGCGTAATCGAGGCACTCGTCACGCACCTCGCAGCCCATGCAGATTCGCTTGGCCTCACGAGTCGATCCACCCTTTTCAGGGAAGAACGCCTCTGGGTCGGTCTGCGCGCAGAGGGCGCGCTCTTGCCATTGGTCCTCGGCAGCATCTTCGAATGCTTCGAAGCCGTCGACGACGAGGCTGAGCCGGGGACGTTCCGACACCACCTCATGGTCACTGCTGACGCTTAGTGCTGCGCCCGCAATGGAATCGGTCTGCGGCTCGTCGCCGACGCTCGAAGGGATGTCAAAGTCTTCCAGCTGGTAGGCCATCGGTCCGCCTCCTCACCTGTAATAGCGCAGAATTGATAAGACCAGCGAGTCGTGTGACAGGCTGGTCTGGGTTGATGTCGTGCCGAATGTCATCCTCGTTTCCCCTCGAACAAGAACACCTGTTCGAAATTCGGTCCGCTGCAGGCCATCTCGCCTCGCGAACCTGAATGACATACATGTGATTAGACACGCCGAGCGGCGCGAAGGTCAAGCTATCGAGAAAATTGCATTTAGTATCTGTCGCCCCCTCTGCGTCTGTTACCAAATCGTAGCCGAACGGTAGCTGATTCGAACTCGGAAGCGGCGCCACCTAGGCTGCCATGTGTGAGTGAGTCACGAGAATTGAACCGGCCGATCCGCGCGACCGTTCTGGTCGGCGGAGTCGGTGGCGCCCGATTCCTGCAAGGCGTCCGCGAGTTTCTCGGCGATCGCGGCCAGATCACCGCGATCGTCAACGTCGGCGACGACATCTGGCTGCACGGATTGCGCATTTGCCCTGATCTGGATACGTGCATGTACACCCTCGGCGGTGGCATCGACACCGAGCGCGGCTGGGGTCGCATCGGTGAAACCTGGCACGCGAAAGAGGAATTGGCGGCCTACGCGGCCGTACCGGATTGGTTCGGCCTCGGCGACCGCGACATTGCGACGCACCTCATCCGGAGTCAGATGCTGCGCGCCGGATATCCGCTCTCCGCGGTGACCGAAGCACTGTGTGCTCGCTGGAAGCCAGGAGTGACGCTTTTGCCGGCCAGCGACGAACGCAACGAGACCCACGTAGTCGTCACCGACCCCGAATCCGACGACAGTGAGCAGAAACGCGCGATTCATTTTCAAGAGTGGTGGGTCCGCTACCGCGCACAGGTACCGACGCACAGCTTCGCCCACGTCGGCGCCGAGCAATGCAAACCCGCACCCGGCGTGCTCGACGCTATCGGGGATGCAGACATCGTTCTGCTCGCCCCATCGAACCCGGTCGTCAGCATAGGCGCGATTCTCTCGGTGCCCGGCATTCGCGGCGCCTTGCGGACCACGCCCGCCAAGGTAGTAGGCCTCTCCCCCGTCATCGATGGAAAACCGTTGCGCGGCATGGCCGACGAATGCCTGGAAGTCATCGGCGTGGACACGACTGCAGAGGCGATCGGCACGTACTACGGCGCGCGCAGCACTACCGGCATCCTCGACGGCTGGTTGGTGCACTCGACCGATTCCGCCGACATTCCCGGCGTGGCAGTTCGAAGCGTGCCCCTGTTGATGACCGATCCCCCGACGACTGCCGAAATGGTCCGCGAGGCAATGACATTGGCGGGGGTGCTGTGAACGAAGTGCCCGACCACGCCGCGCAGTCCGAGCTACGGATACTGCCCGTGCGCGGACTGCCCGAATTCCGACCGGGCGACGATCTCGCGGAACATATTGCGCGCCAGACACCGTGGCTCATCGACGGCGACATCCTCGTAGTCACGAGCAAGATCGTCTCCAAGGTCGAAGGCCGGATCGTGCCGTCACCGACCGACCCGGACGAGCGTGACGCCGCCCGCCGCCGCTTGGTCGAGCAGGAAGCGGTGCGCGTGCTCGCACGAAAGAACCGCACACTCATCACCGAGAACCGGCTCGGCATCGTGCAGGCCGCGTCCGGCATCGACGGCTCGAACGTCGCGCCCGACGAACTGGCTTTGCTGCCAGTCGATCCCGATGCCAGTGCAGCCGCGCTGCGTGCCGCGCTGCGCGACCGCTTCGGCCTCCAGGTCGGCGTCGTCATCACCGACACGATGGGGCGCGCCTGGCGAAACGGTCAGGTGGATGCGGCGATCGGCTCGGCAGGGATCTCCGTCCTGCACGCTTACGCAGGCAGTATCGACGGGCAGGGCAACGAACTTCAGGTAACCGAGGTGGCGATCGCGGACGAACTCGCCTCGGCAGCGGACCTCGTCAAAGGCAAGCTCGGCGGTGTTCCGGTCGCGGTCGTCCGCGGCCTGCAACACGGCGACGACGGTACCCGCGCGGCGGACCTCATCCGCCGCGGCACCGACGACCTGTTCTGGCTCGGCACCGAAGAAGCACTCGCACAAGGCCGTAACGAAGCGTTACTGCTGCGCCGGTCCGTGCGGTCCTTCAGCTCGGAGCCGGTGGATCCCGAAATCGTGCGCACTTCCGTCGCCGAGGCCCTCACCGCACCGGCGCCACACCACACTCATCCGGTGCGGTTCGTGTGGATCCGTTCCGCGGAGATCCGCGCCCGCTTGCTCGACGCGATGCGCGCGGCATGGCGCGCGGACCTGACCGCCGACGGCCTGCCGGCCGACCGCATCGAACGCCGAATTGCGCGCGGCGACATCCTGTTCCACGCACCCGAGATCATCGTTCCCTTTTGTGTCCCCGACGGCGCGCACAGCTATCCCGACGAGAAGCGCCAGCGCGCCGAGGAGACGATGTTCACCGTCGCGGTCGGCGCCGCTGTCCAAGGTTTGCTGGTTTCTTTGGCCACCAAGGGAATCGGCAGCTGCTGGATCGGATCGACGATCTTCGCGGCCGACGTGGTCCGCAAGGAACTCGACCTGCCTGCAGACTGGCGGCCGCTCGGAGCTGTCGCAATCGGGCACCCACACGAACCGCTGGAGTTGCGTCCGGCCCGCGATCCGGGTTCCGAATTGGTCGAGCTGTGCTGACAACTGCACCCACAGTGAAGGAAAAGCCCCGTATTCCGGGGGTTTTCCTTCCGTCTCCGAACTGCCACACGCGATGAGCGTCACTTCGCTGCACCGGTCGGCTACCGCGGCCGTCGAATCCTGGTCTCCCGCAGCACCATCGGACGAGGCGCTACGCCAGACCCTACTGGCATTCCTCGGCTCGGCACCGCGTGGTTGCCTGCGCGAGCACGTTCCTGGCCACGTCACCGCGTCGTCGCTGGTCCTCGACCACTGCGGGGAACACGTCCTGCTGACTCTGCATCCCCGCGTCGGGCGGTGGATTCAACTCGGCGGGCACTGCGAGGAAACCGACGAGTCCATCGTTGCCGCGGCGTTGCGCGAAGCAACCGAGGAGTCCGGCATGACCGGGCTGCACATCGACCCGGCTCTGCTGTCGGCGCACACGCATGCGATCACATGCTCACTCGGCGTGCCGACTCGCCACCTGGATCTGCGCTTCCTGGTCCGTGCGCCGAAAGGTGCTGTTCCCGTGGCGAGTTCGGAGTCCGACGATCTGCGGTGGTGGCCTGTGGACGCGCTGCCCGATACCGCCGAGGCGGACACGATCGGGCACCTCGTCCGCCTTGCACAGGGACGCTGACGCCGCAGCTACACGTCCGTCGAGAACCGGATCCCGTTGTCCGGGATCTGCACGCCCGGCCACACACGCGCGCCGCGCAGCAATTCGCAGCGCGCACCGATGTCCGCACCGTCACCGATGACCGCGTCGCGGACGAGTGCACGCGGACCGATTCGGGCACCGAAGCCGAGGATCGAACGCTCGACGCGCGCCCCCGCCTCCACCTTGGCACCGTCGAAGAGCACGGCACCGTCGAGGCGCGCGCCGGCCCCGACCTCGGCGCCGCGGCCGACAACCGTTCCGCCGATGAGCAACGCGCCCGGGGCAACACCCGCACCGGGGTGCACCAGCGACTCACCGCGTTGTCCGGGGAGCGCCGGCGACGGCGCGATGCCACGGACCAGATCTGACGAACCCTGGATGAAGTCCTCGGGCGTGCCCATGTCCCGCCAGTACGACGCGTCGACATGACCGAAGATTCGTGCGCCCTCGGTAAGCAGCGCCGGGAAGACCTCACGCTCGACGGAGACCGGACGGCCCGCCGGAATCTTCTCGATGTACTCGCGGCGGAACACGTAGCAACCGGCGTTGATCTGGTCGGTCGGCGGGTCCTGTGTCTTTTCGAGGAACGCCGTCACGCGGCCCTCCTCGTCGGTCGGCACGCAACCGAACGCACGCGGGTCGCCGACCCGGACGAGGTGCAACGTCACATCCGCGTTGGTCGACTCGTGGGTGTCCAGCACGGCGCCGAGTTCGGTGCCGCCGAGGACGTCACCGTTGAAGACCATGACATTGTCTGCCCGCAGCTTCGGCAGCACGTTGCGGATGCCGCCGCCCGTGCCGAGCGGCTGGGTCTCCGTCACGTACTCGAGCTCCAGTCCGAGGTCGGCGCCATCGCCGAACTGCTCTTCGAAGACCTCGGCCTTGTACGACGTCCCCAGCACCACGTGGGTGATGCCCGCCTCCGCGATCCGCGCGAGCAAGTGGGTCAGAAACGGCAGACCAGCGGTCGGGAGCATCGGCTTGGGCGCCGACAGCGTCAACGGACGCAGCCGTGTGCCCTGTCCACCGACAAGCACGACGGCGTCGGTTCCGGAATTAGCTCCCATGTGCTTCGGTCTCCTTGTGTGATGTGACGCGCGGCTGCAGCTCCGCTCCCAGATTCTGCTCCGTCGCGCGGCTGCGTAACGCCGATCGGACGGCAATTTTGGATCTGACGGCGAGTCCGAGCTTCAAAGCTCCCCGCAGCGGCGCCTGCCACGGGCGGGGATGCCTGTCCGCCTGGAAGCGGTACGCGCTCTCGTGATGGGCGGGCAACATCAGCTCGGGGTTACGCCCGGCTGCGTGGCCCTTCGTGTGGACGACCTCGGCAGTCGGCACGTAGACGTTGTGCCAGCCGGCCTTCGTCAAGCGGTCGCCGAGGTCGACGTCTTCCATGTACATGAAGTAGCGGGAGTCGAAGCCGTTGACCGAATCGAAGGCGGCCCGGCGCAGCAGCAGGCACGAACCGGACAGCCAGCCGACCGCTCGCTCGTCGCGGGGCGAGTTCTCTCGGCGGTAGGCCCGAGTCCACGGGTTGCCCGGCCACACCGACCCGAGGATCGCGTGGCCCGCGCCCGACGCGAGGCCCGGCACCTGACGCGCAGAGGGATATACGGTGCCGTCCGGCTCGCGAATCAGCGGCCCCAGCGAACCTGCGCGCGGCCAGCGCCGCGCTGCGGCCAGCAACTCGTCAAGGGCGTTCGGGCCCCACTCGACGTCGGGATTCACGACGACCACGAACTCGATCGAGTCGTCGACCTCCGCCACCGCTCGATTGATAGCCCCGCCGTAGCCGATATTGGCACCGATATCGAGCAGCCGAACGTGGTCGTACGCCCGCGCCACAGCCTCGGGCGCGCCATCCGTCGAGCCGTTGTCGGCCAGGATGACCTGGGGTTTCTCTACCGTTGCTCCCGCAAGCGACTCGATGAAACGCTGCAAATGCTCGCCGGGAGAGTAGGTCACCGTCACGACGGCCAGCTGCGAACTCACGTCGGCAAGCCTAACGTCCGATTTCGCCCCGTTCCGACAAAGCGGCTTGCAGACCCTCGCGCCACTGTGGCAATGGCAACAATCCGGCACCGACCCACGCGGCGTCCGACAGCACCGAATAGGCGGGCCTCGGCGCCGGCCGGACGAATTGTTCGCTGGTGCAGGGCTTTACCCGGTCGGGATCGGCACCGACCGACTCGAAGACCGCACGGGCAAGCTCGTACCAGCTGGCCTGGCCGCCGTTCGTGAGGTGCATTACGTTCGGCGCCTCGGGGCGGTCCACGAGGTCCAGCAATCCTTCGGCAAGGTGCCCGGAGTAGGTCGGCGAACCGATCTGATCGACGACGACGTCGATCGTCTCGCGCTCGGATTCGAGCCGGATCATCGTGGTGACGAAATCCGTCCCCGCACCCGTGTAGACCCAGGCGGTGCGCACGATCTGCGCGGTCGGCAGGGCGTCGAGAACGGCCTGCTCCCCCGCGAGCTTCGAGCGGCCGTAGACCGTTTTGGGGGCCGGTGGGTCCGCGGGTTCGTAGGGAGCGTCGGACGTTCCGGCGAATACGTAGTCCGTCGAAATGTGGATCAGCCGTGCGCCGACCTCGGCGCAGACCTCGGCAAGCAGGCGCGGACCTGCCTCGTTGAGGGCGAATGCCGCCGCCTCTTCGCTCTCCGCGCGATCGACCGCCGTATACGCCGCGCAGTTGATCACCACGCTGCCCGGTGTGATGCCGGCACGGACCGAACGTGGGTCGGTGATATCGAATTCCGCCGAGTTGTGGCCGACGGCGGCGAGCCCGCGTCGTGTGGCGCGCGCCACCAACTGGCGCCCCACCTGCCCCGCCGCACCGGTGACAATCACCTTTTCCATGGTCCAGAGTCTGGCACGCCGAAGAAATCGCTTCAGCCGACCGGCAGCCTCGGCAAAGTAGCCTGGAATCGAATATCGCAAACGTCGGGCTAGCAGAGAGGGGGCCAGGTGGAGCAGGAGCCTGCCGGAGCACGGGTGCTTCGGTTGTACGCCCGGCCTGCCCGTGTGGTCGTTGCGATACTCGCTGTCCTCGCACTGGTGATCACCGGATTTGCTTGGCGCGGAATCGATTCCCTGCGTTCTAGTCTCGCGACCGCTGATGGCCTCGGGCTCGGCGGCGGCAAGGACGGCGCCGTCGACATACTCATGGTCGGCACCGACAGTCGGACCGACGCCCACGGCAACCCGCTGTCCCAGCAAGAACTCGACTCGCTGCGCGCCGGCGAGGAAACCGCGTCGAACACCGACACCATCGTGCTCATTCGAGTGCCCAACGACGGCACGTCGGCGACCGCGATCTCGATTCCACGCGACTCGTACGTCGAAATCCCAGGACTGGGATACCGCAAGATAAACGCGGCATACGGCGAAACAAAGGAGACCAAGCGGCTCGAGCTCGTCAACGCCGGCGAGACCGACGAAGACGCCGACGCGGAATCGACCAAGGCCGGTCGGCAGGCGCTGATCAAGACGGTCGCCGATCTGACAGGCGTCACCGTCGATCACTACGCAGAGGTAGGGCTGCTCGGCTTCGTACTGCTCACCGATGCGGTCGGCGGCGTGGACGTCTGCCTCAACGACTCCGTCGACGAACCGCTGTCGGGTGCCAACTTCCCGGCAGGCAGGCAGACCCTGCACGGCTCGGACGCCCTCAGCTTCGTCCGGCAGCGCCACGACCTCGACCGCGGCGACCTCGACCGCATCGTCCGCCAGCAAGTCTTCATGGCGTCGCTCGTGTCGAAGGTGCTGAGCGCGCAGACACTGAGCAGCCCCACGAAGCTGCAGGAGCTGAGCAACGCGGTCAGCCGCTCGGTCGTCCTCGATTCCGATTGGGACATACTAGGTTTCGCCGAGCAGTTGCAGGACCTATCCGGCGGCCAGGTGAAGTTCGAGACGATTCCGGTCGTCGATCTGAACGGCACCACCGACGCTGGTGAATCGGTGGTGCGGGTCGACCCCTCGTCCGTGGCGGATTACGTGGAAAAACTCGCGGGCGAAGGATCCGATTCGGGTGACACCGGCGTGAACCCGTCGACGATCACTGTGGACGTCGTGAACGACAGCGGCATCGACGGCCTCGCCGGCCGGGTCAGCGACGAACTAGCATCGGCGGGGTACAAGAAGGGCACGATCGGAAACAACTCGGGCACCTCGGTGGACGAAAGCCGGGTGCTCGCGAAAAGTAGTGACGACGAGGGTGCACAGGCGGTCGCGGAGGCGCTCGGCGGCCTGACGGTCGAAGCGGATTCGAGCCTGAGCGCCGGCAAGGTGAAGGTCGTCCTAGCAGCGGACTACTCGGGTCCCGGGGCCAGCGGATCCTCGACGACAACAACGACGACGGAGTCGACCGAACTGACCTCCGCAACACCGGTACCACCCGATCCCCCGATCGACGCGGGCCAGGACGGACCGAAATGCGTGAATTAGCAACCACTCTCACCGAGGCTCTGCTGGACCCGATTCTCGCGCGGGAGCCTTCTGCGCCGCGGATCACCCACTACGACGACGCCACCGGCGCTCGCATCGAACTGTCCGGACTCACGCTCGCGAACTGGGCGGCCAAAACCGCCAACTTCGTGCGAGACGAATTCGTGCTGACGCCGGGCGCCCGGATTGCGGTGTTGCTGCCCGCGCACTGGCAAACTGCTGCGGTGTTGCTCGGTGCCTGGTGGGCCGGCGCGGAAGTCGTGTTGCACGCCGACCCTGACGCCGAACTTGCGCTTGTCACTCCCGATGGACTCGACGCGGTCACCGACGTGCCCGAAGTTGCGGTGCTGTCACTCGACGCGTTCGGCCGGCCGGTGCCAGATCTGCCGATCGGCGTCACCGATTACGCCAGTTCGGTCCGCGTCCATGGCGACCAGTTCCATCCGGGCGGCGCCGGACTGGCACTCGACGGCGCAACGGTCGCCGAAGTCCTCGCGGCCGCCAAGGCATCCGCGGCCGAGCAGGGGTTCGCGCCTGGCGATCGTGTGCTTTCGACAGCGCACTGGTCCACACCGAGCGACCTCATCGCTGGGTTGCTGTCGGTATTCGTGATCGGCGGGTCGTTGGTCCAGGTGACCAACGAAGATCCTGCCACGCGCGGGCGGCGGATCGAGACCGAGCGGGTCGCGAGCCTGCGCGGTTAGCCGGTCGCGCGGTAGCCCCCGTCCGCCAACCCCGCCTCTACCTCGAACTTGTTGCGCGACTTCGGATTACGCATCTCCTCGACCAGATACCGCACGATGAACGAACTGCCGTACCGGCCCCACTGGTCCGCGTGGATCGCCTCGTGCCGAATCGACTTGCGCGCGGTGTGGTTCTTGGTGAGGTAAGCCCCGCCGATGGTTGTACCCGCCCGACCGAACCCAGAGCGCATTCCCGAGCACACGTAGATGCCGTACTCCTCGTCGAACTCCACCTTCGCGCGCCACAACTTCGCCCACCCAAGCGCAATGACGGTGACCACTCTCGACTGCCAGGATCCGCGCGAGGCGCGGCGAAGATTGGTATTGCGCGGCATGGCTAGAGGCTAGCGCCGGACTGGCTGCACACAAATCGGCGAAAGCGCCGGAAACCGGGCAAAAGTCGCGACTTGTGTGCACTGACGCCGGTTATCCCCAAGCGTCGCGTTATCCACAGCTCACTCTGTTTCCCCAGTTCGCGAAATTCGGCTCTCCGTTGGGCGCGAAACGCTTTGGCGATGGACCCCTTCGGAATTCGTACCTACCCCGAGTTGATCGCAAGCGGCGTACCGGGCAGCACAATCCATGACCGCTGCAACCAGGGCATTTACCACCGCTTACTGCCGCAGATCTATTGCCTCGGCGAACCGACTGCTCTCGCCCGCTGCGCCGCGATCACCAAGTGGGTTCCCCGAGCTGTCCTGAGCCACCGGACCGCAGGCTGGCTTCGCGGCATGTTGCCTGAGCCGGCCGTATTCGAAGCCTCGGTTCCGCGATCGACCAGCAAACGCACGCCGAGTTGGCTGAAGCTGTATCGCCGCTCGTTGCGCTCTGAACTCGTGGGCGAGTGCTGGGGCATGCCGACCGTCGAACCCGCGCGAGCGTTGTTCGATTGCGTGTCGGTCATGCCGAAGTTGGAGGCGGGCAGGCTCATCGATGAACAACTGCGCGAACGAGTCGAGCCGTGCCGCTTGCTCGAGCTGTGCGAGCTGGATTCCGGAGTGCACGGTAACCCGGACGCACGGCGGCAGCTGAAGCAGGCCGCACTGCACGCGGCCTACGAACCGGAGCGCTTGTTCGCACGGGCACTCTCCGAAAGACGCTGCCCACTCCCTGCAAACAGGCCGGTGGGCACCTTCTTTTGCGACTTCGTCGACGAGCAATCGAAGACGATCGTCGAGATCGACGGACGCGAATTTCACAGCGAACCCGAGGTCTTCCGTAAAGATCGACGCCGACAGAACTGGATCGTGCTGGAGAAGTGGTTGCTCCTCCGCTACGCGGCTTTCGATGTCTTCAACGAGCTCGATGAGATAGCCGATGAAGCGGTCGCCGTCGTGCGGCGTAGAAGGCGGGCACGTGGTGCCTGACTGCTACGCCGCAACGGCGGTCGAGTGGTTACTTCAGGAGCGCGCGAGACATGACGACTCGCTGAATCTGGTTGGTGCCCTCGTAGATCTGGGTGATCTTCGCGTCGCGCATCATGCGCTCGACCGGGAAGTCGGTGGTGTAGCCGGCGCCACCGAAGAGCTGCACGGCGTCGGTGGTGACCTCCATGGCCACGTCGGAGGCGAAGCACTTCGCGGCCGCGGAGATGAACCCGAGGTTCTTCTCGCCACGCTCTGCGCGCGCCGCGGCCGAGTAGACCATCAGGCGGGCGGCTTCGGTCTTCATCTGCATGTCGGCGATCATGAACTGAACAGCCTGGAAGCTCGAGATCGACTGCCCGAACTGCTTGCGGTCCTTGACGTATGCGATCGCAGCGTCGATGGCGCCCTGTGCGAGACCGACTGCCTGCGCGCCGATTGTCGGGCGGGTGTGGTCGAGCGTCTCGAGTGCGGTCTTGAATCCGGTGCCCTCGGCACCGATCATGCGGTCGCCCGGGATGCGGCAGTTCTCGAAGTACAGCTCGTTGGTTGGCGATCCCTTGATGCCGAGCTTGTGCTCCTTCGGGCCCACGGTGAAGCCTTCGTCATCGAGGTGCACCATGAACGACGAGATGCCGTTGGCGCCACGCTCGGCGTCGGTGACGGCCATGACGGTGAACCACGTCGAGTTGGCGCCGTTGGTGATCCAACACTTGCTGCCGTTGAGGACCCACGAGTCGCCGTCCTTCTTCGCGCGCGTGCGCATGGCGGCGGCATCGGAACCGGCTTCGCGCTCGGACAGCGCGTAGGAGGCCATCGCCTTGCCCTCGGCGAGCGACGGAAGAACCTGCTGCTTGAGTTCCTCGGACCCGTTCAGGATCAGGCCCATGGTGCCGAGCTTGTTCACTGCCGGGATCAAGGAGGACGACCCGCAGACACGCGCAACTTCTTCGATCACGATGCAGGTGGCGACAGAATCGGCGCCCTGACCGCCGTACTCCTCAGGTACGTGAATGGCGTTGAAGCCGGACGCGACGAGCGCGTCGAGCGCCTCCTGTGGGAAGCGTGCGTTCTCGTCCACCTCTTTGGCGTACGGCGCGATTTCCTTCTCCGACAGCGCACGGATGGCTGCGCGCAGCTCGTCGTGTTCCTCGCCGAGCTTGAACAAATCGAAGTCCGGGTTCCCAGCCATGGTTGGCACTCCTCGAATGTGTTGCGGTCCGTAGATCTGATCGACTTATTGCGCCTGACGCGCGGCACTCAGTGCCAGCCTGGCGAAAACTATACCCCATGAACAGGCCAGTAACCGAGAGAGTGCCGTGCCAAATGGTGACACTCAGTGTCAGATCAGTCACTCAAGGCTTTGCGCAACTCATCCGCGACCCGACGAGGCGACATGCCTTTGGAAAACACAGCGACGACGACCTCGTCCGACCCCGGCGCCGTTGTCGAGCCGTCGAAACCCCGGCGAATATCGGACAGCGCATCCCGAACCTGCTCGACAGACGTGGTCACACCGTCGCGCACCATGCGGCGGAGCAGGAAGTTGTGGGTCGCGGTCACGGCAGCGGCGAACTGGACGACTGCGAGATCATCCGCGGCAGGCATTTGGCGGCGCAGGTAGTCGACGAAGAGGCGCTCGTACCGAAACACCGTGACGATCTCGCGGTCGCGCAGCGCCGGTACCTCGTGCACGACCGCATAGCGGCGCTTCGCAATGTCACCCCATTGCGAGAACCCCTCGAAAACGAGCGCAGCGGCTGCGCAGACAGCGTCCCACGGGTCGTCGTGATGGTCGTCGAGATACGCGGATGCCCGCGCCATCAGGATTTCGTGGTCGGCGAAGACCACGTCTTCCTTCGCGCGAAACTGGCGGAAGAAGGTTCGCCGCGAAATGCCTGCCGCTTCGGCGATCTCGCCGACCGTCGTCGCCTCGTACCCCTTCTCGGCGAACATTCGCAGCGCCTCGCCGACGACCGCGAGCCGAAATTGGGCAGCGTCTGTGGGCACGACTCAGCCCAGTAACTTCCGGCGCAGAGCCGCGTCCTTCTCGGCAACCATGGTGGCAAGTCCCTCCTGGAACTTCGCCATCCGGTCGCGCAGCTCGGAATCGGACGTGCCCAGAATCCGCGCGGCGAGCAGCCCCGCATTGCGCGCGCCGCCGATCGACACCGTCGCAACGGGCACACCGGCAGGCATCTGCACGATCGACAGCAGCGAATCCATGCCGTCGAGGTACTTCAACGGAACAGGAACACCGATCACCGGCAATGGCGTCGCCGAAGCGACCATTCCGGGCAGATGCGCGGCGCCGCCTGCTCCGGCAATGATCACCCGCAGACCGCGTTCGGCGGCGTCGCGTGCGTAATCGAGCATGCGCTGCGGGGTGCGATGCGCCGAAACGACACCGACCTCGAAGCGGATGCCGAACTCCGCCAGCGCTTCCGCCGCCGCTTCCATCGTCGGCCAATCGGAGTCACTGCCCATGATCAGTCCGACGAGCGGACCTCCCCCGTCACCCATGCGGTCTCCAATCGTCCGTCCAAACGGCGTGCGAGAGAAAGTGTGCGGCCAATTCGGCCTTGTTGCGGACGGATTCGACATGATCGCCCAGCACGTTCACATGGCCGATCTTGCGCGCGCGCCGTTCGCCTTTGCCGTAGAGATGCACTTTCGCATCGGGAAACCGCGCGAAGACGTGGTGCACGCGCTCGTCCATCGTCATTTCGGGCGCATCTTCGGCACCGAGGATGTTGGCCATGACCGTGACCGGTGCGAGCGGGGCAGTATCGCCAAGCGGGTAGTCGAGGACAGCCCGCAGGTGCTGCTCGAACTGGGAGGTACGGGCACCGTCCATCCCCCAGTGCCCGGAGTTGTGCGGGCGCATCGCCAGTTCGTTGACGAGCAGCGAGCCGTCGTTCGTCTCGAACAGCTCGACAGCCATCACGCCGACCACGCCGAGCCCGAACGCGAGGCGCAGCGCAAGTTCTTCGGCTTCGGTCGCCCGGTCGTCGGGCAGGCCCGGAGCCGGCGCAATGACCACGGCGCACTGCCCGTCGCGTTGAACCGTTTCCACGACCGGCCACGTTGCGCCCTGGCCGAATTGCGAACGCGCAACCATTGCCGAAAGCTCACGGCGCAACGGCACCTTCGCCTCGACCAGCAGTGGCACTCCGTTGCCGAGTTGTTCGTCGACGACGGCCTTCGCCTCGACCGCGTCGCCCGGCATCCATACGCCGCGACCGTCGTAGCCACCACGAATCGCCTTCACGACGACCGGCCAGCCGTGCGACGAACCGAAGTCGACCACGTCGTGCACCGACCGGACCTCCGCGAACGCTGGGACAGCTATGCCCAGTTCCGCGAGGCGACGGCGCATCAGGAGTTTGTCCTGGGCGAAGATCAGCGCCTCCGGCGGCGGGGCAACGTTGACGCCCTCGGCAACGAGCACCTCGAGGTGCTCTGTCGGGACGTGCTCGTGGTCGAAGGTGAACGCGCTGGACCCCACAGCGGCCATGCGCAGCGCGGCGAGATCGAGGTGGCTGCCGAGCACGACGTCGGGGCTGACCCGGGCAGCGGGGTCTGTGGAACTCTCGGCGAGTACCCGTACGCATTGTCCGAGCGCGATCGCCGCCTGATGCGTCATGCGAGCCAACTGACCGCCACCGACCATCGTTACGACGGGCAGTGAAGCGGCGCCGCCGCGCGTACTTCCAAAGTCGGGAGAAGAACGGTTCACAGGTCCCAATGGTGTCATGTGGCGTCGCGGGCTCGGCTCGCGCACCTGTGACGTTGCTGATGATTGCCTCGATAATTGGTCAGCAGCCAGTCGGCTTTCGTACACTCCTTCGTTGTGTCCCTAGTCGACGAGGTGGTCAACCGCGTACCCCAGCCATTCAGGGACATCGCTCTCCGGCATCACGAGCTGATCAAGTTCGCGATCGTCGGCGGAACGACCTTCGTCATCGACTCGGTCATCTTCTACACGCTCAAACTGACCGTCCTCGAAGAGAAGCCAGTCACGGCGAAGATCATCTCTGGTGTCATCGCGGTAATCGCGTCCTACATTCTCAACCGCGAGTGGTCGTTCAAGCACCGCGGCGGGCGCGAGGCCCACCACGAGGCGTTGCTGTTCTTCCTGGTCAGCGGTGTGGGCGTGGTCTTGAGCTTCATTCCGCTCTACATCTCCAGCTATGTCTTCGACCTGCGCCAACCCGACGTCAGCTTCGCGACGGAAAACATCGCGGACTTCGTCAGCGCCTACATCATCGGCAACCTGCTGCAGATGGCGTTCCGGTTCTGGTCGATGCGACGGTGGGTCTTTCCCGAGGAGTTCGCGCACGGCGCGGAAGCCGGTTCGACCGACTTCGAGCCGACACCCGACGATCTCGCCGAAGAGGAGCTGGGTCACTCCTAGCCGGCGACCGGTCAGCGCGGTTCGCCGCTGCGAACCTTCGCCGATTCGTGTGCGGTTGCCAGGAACAGCGCAAACAGCGCCGGCCGCCGTCGTTGCAGTTCCAACCGACCGCCGTCGGCCTCCACCAGCGCCCGCGCCAACGCGAGGCCCACACCTGTCGAGCCTGCACCCGAGAAGCCGCGATCGAAGATATGCGGGGCCAGTTCGTTGCTGACGCCGTCGCCCTCGTCTGCTACTTCGACGCAGATGGTCGGGTCGCGGTCACCGACCCCGCGCGCCATACGGACCGAGACGGTGCACGTCCCGCCGCCGTGCATCAGCGCATTGTCGACGAGAACCGCCACTGCCTCGCGCAGCCGGGACCCCGTGACGGGCGCCCGCAAGCGCCGGTCGCCGCCGACCCGCAAAGTCCTGCCCGCATCGGCGAACGGGCGCTGCCACTCAGCAACAACCGCGTCAAGTTCCTCGACGACCGACAGGGGCAGGTTGCGTGCGGCATCGTCTGTCCGCGATGAGCGGACCAGTTCGTCGATGGCGGCCGTGAGCCGGTCGACCTGTGCCATCGCCTCTTCGGCTTCGTCGACAACCGCGGTGTCCGGATGCGTCGACAGTTCGTCGAGGCGCAGGCGAACCGCGGTCAGGCGACTCCGCAGCTGATGCGAGACGTCCGCGACGAGTGCGCGCTCCCGCTGCAGCCGGATCGCGATCTCTACCGTCGCGGAATCGAGGACGTCGGAGACGCGGTCCAGTTCCGCGATGCCGTGTCTGCGCGGATCGGGCCGGAAGTCGCCTTCCGCCAGTCGAGCCGCCCGTGCGGCGACATCGCGTAACGGGTCGGCCAAACGCCGGGCGGTCACAACGGCGACCGCCGTACCCGCCGCCATGGACGCAAGCACAACGAGGCTGACCGCACCTACCGCCTGCCACTGCCGCGATCGCATTTCGTCCGACGGCACGGAAAGCCGCAGCGAACCGTTCGTGCCCATGGACAGCGATTCGACGAGCGCATTCGGCACTTCGGCAGCGCCGATGTCGGTACGCGACGCACTGTCGGCGGGCGTCGGGTAGACGACGACGAGCTGTCCGCCATCTGGCACAAGGAGCCGGACCGCACTCGTATCCAGCGGACCCTGGACCAGCCCGCCGTCGGTCTCCTGCGCGATGATCTCGTCCGCCATCCGGCTCAACCGGGTGCGCATGTCGTTGCGCGTGATGTCCTCGACCCACAACCAGGCCGTGTACATCAGCGGTATGCCGAGGACCAGCGTCGTCAGTAGAACGACTGCGAGAACCGAGAGCAGGATGCGGCGACGCATGCGCGCGCTAGTCGGTGTTCAGGCGGAAGCCGACGCCGCGCACGGTCGCGATCCGACGCTCTGCCACCGGGCCTTCGTCGCCGATCTTCCGGCGCAGCCATGACATGTGCATGTCGAGTGTCTTCGAGCCACGGAGGTCGAGATCGCCCCACACCTCGCGCAGGATCGTGTCGCGCGAGACAACCTGGCCCGCGCGGTCGAGCAGCACCTTCAACAGCTCGTATTCCTTGTTGGCCAAGATGATCTCGCTGCCGTTCAGCAGCACACGACGCGCGGCGGGTTCGAGCCGCAGACCGCCGACCTCGATCACCGAATCTTCAGCCGGACCGCTCCGCCGCAGCAGTGCGCGGACCCGAGCCATCAACTCCGCCAAGCGAAACGGCTTGCCGACGTAGTCGTCGGCGCCCGCGTCGAGGCCGACCACGAAGTCGACCTCGTCGGTCCGGGCGGTGAGCATCAGGACGGCAAGCTCGGACCCGCGGGCCCGCATCTGCCGGCACACCTCGAGACCGTCCATGCCCGGTAGCCCGAGATCGAGGATCAGGAGGTCGTGATTGCCCTCCAGGGCACGCTCGAGGACCGCGGTTCCGGACTGTTCGACCGTGACCGTGTATCCCTCTCGCCCGAGGGCGCGCGACAGCGGCGCGGCAATGGCTTCGTCGTCTTCTGCCAGGAGAACTGCGGTCACGAGATCAAGCGTACGGGCGCTCACGAACCCCAGGAATTTCTCGGGCCGCCCGGTCCGCCGTCGTCGTAGCCACGCCTGCGACCAGGGTTGTCCGGCCGGCCGTCGTCGTTGCGATCGATCTGCATCGCGTCGAACACCTGGTGGTAGAGCAGGGAGTGGACCTTCTGCACTTTGGGAATGTCGTCGAACTCGAGCGGATCCTCCGACGCCGAGCCGATGATGAGCGTTCCCGTGCCGAGCATGCGGTCGAACAGCCCGTGCCGAAACTGCACACTGGAGATGCGGCCCATGGGAATGTCGATGCCGGTGTGGGTGAGGACGCCGTGCCGAATCAGCACACGTCGATCGGTGACGATGAAATGTGTTGCACGCCAACGAATGAACGGCGGAACTACCCGCCAGGCGACGACACCGACCCAGACGACCGCGATGGCGATCAACGCGATGAGCTTCGGGTTGTCGGATTCCACCTTGTTCTGGACCAGTCCCAACGCGAACCCGGCCAGCGCTGTGATCAGGACAAATGTCACTGCGGGCCAGAACAGCATCTTCCAATGTGGGTGCCGATGCAGAAGCAGTTGCTCGTCGCCCGCCAACGCGTCTTCGGGGTATCCCATGGTGTGGACAGTACCGCTAACCAGTGCTGCCCAAGAGCTTTCGAGCGGCGCCCGTACTCACGCCTGGGCCCGCAGATGGGTGACGTCACCCGCCGATACGGGGGTGCCGTCGATGAGCAGCCGACCGGTCTCGTCGACGTCGACAGCGATGCCGGTGATGACGTCGCCACCCGGGAGGTCCGCACGGACGCGCGCACCCAACGTGACACAGCGCTCTCGATAGGCCTTCGCCAAATCGGCCGTCGACCAGCCCGACTTCTCCCAGGTACTCAGCCGGGAAGCCAATTCGCGGGTCAGCGCACGGACCAGCGTCGTGCGGTCGGTGACCTCTGCACCGGCCAGCAACAGAGACGTCGCCTCCGGGACCGGCAGTTCCTCTTCCCGCAACGTGACGTTGATTCCGATTCCGATGACAACCGAGGGGTCCGGACCGGGCTTCGCAACCTCGACGAGGATGCCGCCGAACTTGCGCCCGTCGATCAGAATGTCGTTGGGCCACTTGAGCTTTGCTTCGACCTTTGCAGCCGCCGAGACCGCGTCGACCACGGCTATGCCCGTGACGAGCGGCAGCCAGCCGAGATCTTCCGGTGCGATACCCGGCATCTGCACCAGCACCGACATCGCGATCTGGGCCTGCGGCGGGCTGACCCAGGTCCGCGAATGCCGGCCACGCCCGCTCGACTGATATTCCGCGACAAGGACCGTGCGGTCGGAATCGGGCTTGCCAGCCCGGGCGAGCAGGTCGGCATTCGTCGAACCGGTCTCGTCGACGAGTTCGAGGCGGGCGAAGAACGGATCGAGTCCACGTCGCAGCTCCGCGAGATTCAGCGGCGGGCGCGCCAGATCGGAGTACATGAGACGACACTACTCGAGGCGCCCTCATCTTCTGCGTTAAGCTGACTCCTCATGACCAGTGTTCAGCAGAAGCCTTCACCAGAGGCGGAGTCGAAACCCGACATCCACACGACCGCGGGCAAGCTCGCCAACCTACGGGAACGCCTCGAAGAGGCGAAACATCCCAGTGGTGAAGCCGCCGTCGAGAAGGTGCACGCCAAGGGCAAGCTGACTGCACGCGAACGCATCCTTGCACTCGTCGACGACGGTTCGTTCGTCGAAATGGACGCACTGGCCCGCCACCGGAGTGTGAACTTCGGGCAGGCAGACAACCGCCCGCTCGGCGATGGCGTTGTCACCGGCTTCGGCACCGTCGACGGCCGCGACGTCTGTATTTTCAGCCAGGACGTCACCGTCTTCGGCGGCAGCCTCGGCGAGGTCTACGGCGAGAAGATCGTCAAGGTCATGGACCTCGCGGTCAAGACCGGTCGCCCGCTGATCGGCATCAACGAAGGCGCGGGCGCCCGGATCCAGGAAGGCGTCGTATCGCTCGGCCTGTACGGCGAGATCTTCCTGCGCAACGTGCAGGCCTCCGGCGTCATCCCGCAGATCTCGCTGATCATGGGCGCCGCGGCCGGCGGCCACGTCTACTCCCCCGCGCTTACCGACTTCGTCGTGATGGTCGACCAGACCAGCCAGATGTTCGTCACCGGACCCGACGTCATCAAGTCGGTCACGGGTGAAGAAGTGACGATGGAAGACCTCGGCGGTGCACACACCCACATGGTCAAATCCGGCGTCGCGCATTACGTTGCCTCCGGCGAGCAGGATGCCCTCGACTACGTCCGGGACCTGCTCAGCTACCTGCCGAGCAACAACCGGGCCGAGGCGCCGCGCTTCGCACCGACCGACCCGATCTCCGGCACGATCGAAGACTCCCTCACCGAGGAAGACCTCGAGCTGGACACGCTGATCCCGGACTCCCCCAACCAGCCCTACGACATGCACGAGGTCATTCGCCGGATCCTCGACGACGACGAGTTCCTCGAGGTCCAGGCCGAGCGCGCGATGAACATCATCGTCGGCTTCGGTCGGGTCGACGGCCGGTCCGTGGGCATCGTCGCCAACCAGCCGACCCAGTTCGCCGGCTGCCTCGATATCGATGCCTCCGAAAAGGCCGCCCGGTTCGTCCGCACCTGCGACGCCTTCAACGTTCCGATCATCACTCTGGTCGACGTGCCGGGCTTCCTGCCGGGTACCGGTCAGGAATACAACGGAATCATCCGCCGCGGCGCGAAACTGCTCTACGCGTACGGCGAGGCAACCGTCGGCAAGATCACGGTCATCACCCGCAAGGCCTACGGCGGTGCGTACGACGTCATGGGCTCCAAGCACATGGGTGCCGACGTCAACCTTGCCTGGCCCACCGCTCAGATCGCCGTGATGGGCGCGTCCGGCGCGGTCGGCTTCGTCTACCGCAAGCGCCTGCTCGAAGCCGCGAAGAACGGTGAAGACGTCGACGCCCTGCGCTTGCAGCTGCAGAACGAATACGAGGACACCCTGGTGAACCCGTACGTCGCAGCAGAGCGTGGCTATGTCGACGCCGTCATCCCGCCGTCGCACACTCGTGGCCAGATCGTCAACGCGCTGCGGCTACTCGAGCGCAAAATGGTGTCGCTGCCGCCGAAGAAGCACGGAAACATCCCCCTATGAGCGAAGAAGCCGTAAGCGAAGCCGACCTGGTCGTTCCCGATGGTGCCCCGGCGAGTCCGGTGATCCAGGTGCTCAAGGGTTCACCCGACGACGACGAAATCGCTGCTCTGGTAGCGATCTTCACCGCCGCTGCCGGTTCCGGACCCGGCCCTTCGGGACCGAAGGGACCGCCCGACATGTGGGGCACGCCGTCGCTCATGCACCGCGGTTCGCCGACGTTCGCGCCGTACGCGTTCCCGCACCTGTCCCACCTGCGGGATTGACGACGCTGATTCTCGCGTCGGCCTCGCCGGCGCGACTGTCGGTATTGCGCAGCGCCGGAATCGATCCGGTTGTGCGCGTATCGGATGTCGACGAGGACGCGGTCGCCGACTTGCTCCCCACCGATACACCGCCGCAGAACGTGGTCGTTGCGTTGGCGACCGCGAAGGCGCGCGCGGTGGCAGGCGAATTGAGTCAGGGGCTCGACGGCGTGTGCTGGCTCGAAGGGGCCGATGCCTTCGACAGCGTGGTCGTCGGCTGCGATTCGATGCTCCACATCGACGGGCGCCTGCAGGGCAAGCCACTCACGGTCGATACCGCTCGCGAGCGGTGGGCGACCATGGCCGGCAGGCACGGCGATCTGCTCACCGGCCATTGCGTGCTGCGACTGCGCGACGGGCAGGTCGTCGCGTCGGCATCCGCCTGTTCGTCGACCACGGTGTATTTCGGTACGCCGTCGCCCGACGACCTGAACGCCTACCTGGAATCCGGCGAACCGCTACAGGTTGCCGGCGCGTTCACACTCGACGGGCTCGGCGGCTGGTTCGTCGACCGGATCGACGGCGATCCGTCGAGCGTCATCGGAATCGGCTTGCCCCTGCTGCGCCGACTGCTGACCGAAGTCGACGTGACGATCGCACAGCTCTGGGACCGCCCGGTCAGGTCGTCGACAGCGCCCGAGTCGCCGAGCTGAGGCGAGCGAGACAGAGCTCCGGCTCGACGAACGGGTGCAAGCTCGCCGTGAACTGTCCCGGCTTGCTCGCGCGGTCCAGTACTTCCCGCATGAGGCCGAGGTGCACGCCGCAGACGACCTCGGAATGCGTCCGAGCCAGATCACGCAGTGGGCAGGCGGTCAGCCTGATGGTCGCCGAATCCGCATGGGGCGGGTCGTCGACGGACCGGTCGGGCGCGAAGCCGAGTTCTGCAAGTAGGTTCGTCGCAACGTCTTTCGCGTCCGAAAGCGTCTCGATCGGCCGCATGCTGTCGTCCATCTTCGCCGCCCAGGCACGCCCAGCGGTGACCGAGGCGTCGAGCCGCACCCGCGGGTCCGCGCCGAGCTGGTCCGCGAGGACCTGAGCCAGTTCCTGATACCCGACCGTTCGGGCGACCGCCGTGTAACCGATGCGTGGCCGGCCACGGCCGCGCGGGGGTTGCTGGATCTGACAGACGAGAGATTCCTTGACGAGCACCTCGAGATGGAACCGGACCGTCGTCACGTGCTGACCGGTCTCCGCGGCCAGTTCCCGGGCATCCATCGGCTCGCTCGCACGCTTGAGGATCGCAAGCAAACGGCGTCGCGGCCAAGAGTCGGACAACGAGGCCCCCTTTCGTCACGAACTTTAACGGACCGTCGTTCCGGTAAAACGGCTGATGGAGTAACAGGTTGGCAACACGGCAGCGTCCTGAGCCGGGCCGAGTGGAGTTCGAGGCCCGCCCTCCGGGGCAGAAACTCCTCCGCGCGCAAACAAGCCGAGCGGTGCGAGACAGGACACCCAGTACGATCGGGTTGCTCGGTCCCCCTAGGTAGGAGCTCACGTGCCAGTCGAGGCAGACCCACACATCGCGTTGCAGACCTACGCCCATCCCGGGCGGCTGGTGACGACGGAATGGTTGTCGTCGAAGCTCGGTGACCCGAAGGTGAAGATCGTCGAGTCCGACGAGGATGTGCTGCTCTACGACGTCGGCCACATTCCGGGGGCGGTGAAGGTCGATTGGCATGTCGATCTCAACGATCCCGTGACGCGCGACTACATCGACGGCGAGAAGTTCGCAGAGTTGATGAGCCGCAAGGGAATTACGCGCGACGACACCGTCGTGATCTACGGCGACAAGAGCAACTGGTGGGCTGCCTACGCGCTGTGGGTGTTCACGCTCTTCGGGCACGAGGATGTCCGGTTGCTCGACGGCGGACGCGATGCGTGGATGGCGGAGGACCGCGAGACGAGCTTCGATGTGCCGGTGACGACGCCGACCGACTACCCGGTCGTGGAGCGAAACGACGCACCGATCCGCGCGTTCCGCGAGGACGTGGTCGACCACCTCGGCAAGGGACCCCTGATCGACGTGCGCTCGCCTGCCGAGTACACCGGTGAGCGCACGCACATGCCCGACTACCCGGAGGAAGGCGCGCTTCGCGGCGGCCATATTCCGACCGCGGTCAGCATTCCGTGGGCGAAGGCGGCGGCGTCGGACAGTCGCTTCCGGACCAGGCCCGAGCTGCAGGAAATCTACGGCGAGTTCGGCACCGACGACGACGTGATCGCGTACTGCCGGATCGGCGAGCGGTCGAGCCACACGTGGTTCGTCCTGACGCACCTGCTCGGTTTCACGAACGTCCGCAACTACGACGGTTCGTGGACGGAGTGGGGTAACGCGGTTCGGGTGCCGATTACGAAAGGCGCCGAACCCGGCACCGCGCCCTGAAAGGGACACTTGTGAGCATGCCCCCCGCGCTTGCCGAGATCGTCGACGACTTCGCAGCCGTCGACGGTCAGGACAAGCTTGCACTTCTCCTCGAGTTCAGTCGCGAGCTGCCGGATCTGCCCGCCGAGCTCGAGACCGCGGCGATGGAACCAGTGCCCGAGTGCCAGTCACCGCTGTTTCTCTCGGTCGACTCGTCCGACCGTGCGCACGTCCGGTTGCATTTCAGCGCGCCGCCCGAGGCACCGACCACCCGCGGGTTCGCGTCGATCCTGCACCAAGGCCTCGACGGGTCGACCGCGGACGACATTCTGGCGGTTCCCGACGACTTCTACACAGCGCTCGGACTCGCCGACTCCATCAGCCCGCTACGCCTGCGTGGCATGTCCGCGATGCTCACCCGGATCAAGCGGCACTTACGCTGACGTACCCGAAAGCTACTGGCCAGTAAGCCGAAGCGGTCTCAGACGGCGTACGAACGTGGCATACACTCCGTTGGGTGCGCGGGCAGTTTGCCGCGCAAGTAGACCGCGACAACAGGAGGCTCAGTGCCCAGTCATGCCAGCGCGCACATTACGAAGGTGCTTGTAGCGAACCGTGGCGAGATTGCCGTCCGCGTCATCAGGGCAGCGAAAGATGCCGGCCTGACCAGCGTTGCGGTGTACGCCGAACCGGACGCCGATGCACCGTTCGTGCGCTTGGCCGACGAGGCATTTGCGCTGGGTGGACAGACCTCGGCCGAGTCCTACCTGGTGTTCGACAAGATCCTCGATGCCGCGAAGAAGTCGGGTGCCGACGCGATCCACCCGGGCTATGGCTTCCTCTCGGAGAACGCGGACTTCGCGCAAGCGGTCATCGACGCGGGTCTGATTTGGATCGGACCGTCGCCGCAGTCGATTCGCGATCTGGGTGACAAGGTCACCGCCCGCCACATTGCCGAGCGTGCGAAGGCGCCGATGGCGGCCGGCACCAAGGACCCGGTGAAGAACGCCGACGAGGTCGTCGCGTTCGCGAAGGAATACGGCGTTCCCGTTGCCATCAAGGCAGCCTTCGGTGGTGGTGGCCGCGGCATGAAGGTCGCCCACACGATCGAGGAGATTCCCGAGCTGTTCGATTCGGCCACCCGTGAGGCCGTCGCCGCTTTCGGTCGTGGTGAGTGCTTCGTCGAGCAGTACCTCGACAAGGCTCGCCACGTCGAGGCCCAGGTGATCGCCGACCAGCACGGCAACGTCGTCGTCGCCGGTACGCGCGATTGTTCACTGCAGCGCCGGTTCCAGAAGCTGGTCGAAGAAGCACCCGCCCCGTTCCTGACGGACAAGCAGCGCGCCGCCATCCACGCATCGGCCAAAGCGATCTGCCGGGAAGCTAATTACTACGGCGCCGGCACGGTCGAGTACCTCGTCCAGGGCGACACAGTGTCCTTCCTCGAGGTCAACACCCGCCTTCAGGTCGAGCATCCGGTCACCGAAGAAACAGCGGGCATCGACCTCGTACGCCAGCAGTTCCTGATCGCCAACGGCGAAGAACTCACGATCAAGGAAGACCCGACACCGCGCGGGCACTCGTTCGAGTTCCGGATCAACGGCGAGGACGCCGGTCGTGGCTTCCTCCCGGCGCCCGGACCGGTCGTCAAGTTCATTGCGCCGTCGGGTCCCGGCGTCCGCGTCGACTCGGGTGTCGAGTCGGGCAGCGTCATCGGCGGTCAGTTCGACTCGATGCTCGCGAAATTGATCATCACCGGCGCAACCCGCGACGAGGCTCTGCAGCGCGCGCGTCGCGCACTCGACGAGTTCACGGTCGAGGGCCTTGCGACAGTCATCCCCTTCCACCGCCACATCGTGTCGAACCCCGCGTTCATCGGTGACGGCGAGTCGTTCGACATCTACACGAAGTGGATCGAGAACGACTGGGAGAACACGATCGAGCCCTACACGGCCACTCCGGTCGACGAGGACGGCGAAGAGGCTCTGCCGCGCCAGCAGGTCGTCGTCGAGGTCGGTGGCCGCCGCGTCGAGGTTTCGCTGCCGGGCCAATTCTCGCTCAGCGGCGGTGGCGGCAGTTCGGCCAACGGCGTGGTCCGCAAGAAGCCGAAGCCGCGCAAACGTGGTGGCGCCGCAGGTGGCGCTGCGTCCGGTGATGCTGTGACCGCCCCGATGCAGGGCACAGTCGTCAAGGTTGCCGTGTCCGAGGGCCAGGAAGTCGCCGCAGGCGATCTGATCGTGGTTCTCGAGGCAATGAAGATGGAGAATCCGGTCAACGCGCACAAGGCGGGTGTCGTCACCGGCCTCACGGTCGAGCCCGGTGCTGCGATCACGCAGGGAACTGTTCTCGCAGAACTGAAGTGACCCTGCGCGCGGTAAGGGAGTCTATGGACTACCTAACCGCGCACGGCTCGCTAGGCTTGGTTCATGGCTGACGTACCCGATATTCGAGTCGGAACCGAAGAACGCGAACAGGCGCTCACCCGGCTCAGCGAGCACTTCAGCGCAGGCCGGTTGAGCGTCGCCGAGTTCGACGAGCGCAGTGGGCAGATCGCAGCCGCGACTACGCGACGTCAGATCGACGCGGTCTTCACCGATCTGCCGGACGCCATACCGGACTCAGAGACGCCGGAGAAGAAGCAACCCAAGTGGGACTGGTTCGGCGCGGTGATCGCGGCAACGCCGATCATCGCGGTCGTTCTGTTCTTCGTGCTCGGCAGTTGGCTCTGGTTTCTGCTGATTCCAGTGGTGCCTGCCGTCCTCGAAGGTGGCCGAAGGGCAATCAAGAGCTGATGGACGCAGTCGAGATCAACGCCGGCGGCTGGTATTTGCGCGCGCTGCGCAGCGACGAGCGAGTCGACGATCGGCCGGCATTGGCCGACGGCAATATCGACGATCCCGACTACGTCGCCACCCGCGCGCGGCAATGGGCCGACGACACCCGCTATTCCTGGGCGGTGTGCCAGCCCAACACCGGGGAACTCCTCGCCGAGGTAGGTCTCATCCCCCACGCCGACAACGTCGCCGACCTCGTCGGGTGGGCGCGCGCCGGCCACGAGGACGCGCTCACGACCGGTTCCGAAGCTGTCCGACGGTTCGCCGAGGGCGCGCTGGGATTCAAGGTCGTCGCAAAATAGCGACCCTCAGGTCGCGCTTGTGACCAGACGGTAGACGAAACGCATCTTCTCCAGCACAGCCGCGGGGAGAACGAACGGATACAGGTCGGGACGGCCCATCGATCGGTTGAGCTGGTTCAGCGCCCATGACAGCGGCAGCCATTCCTCGATGATCCGGTCGAAGCCGGAAGCGCCGAGGAGCTGATGATCCAGCGCGACGCCCGACCGCGCGAAGCCGAACGCCGCGGCGGTATCGACCGTGTCGCGGATGTGCAGGTAGTGCGCAAAGGTTTCGGCCCAGTCCTCCGACGGATGCATCGTCGCGTACGACGAGACAAACGTTCGTTCCCAACCTGCGGGTGCGCCCTCGCGGTAGTGCCTGTCGAGCGCATCCTGATACGACGAATCCGGGTCACCGAACAACGACTCGAACTCGGCACGAGTGTCGGCGTTCCCGACAAGGATGCCGAAATAGTAGTGCCCGATCTCGTGGCGGAAATGCCCGAGCACGGTGCGATACGGCTCTGCCATCTCGACGCGGAGCTGCTCGCGATGCACGTCGTCGCTTTCGGCGAGGTCGAGCGTGATGACGCCGTTGAAATGGCCCGTCATCACTTTCTCGCGCCGACTCGACAGCAGGTCGAACGCCAGGCCCGTTACCGTGTCCTGTTCGCGCCCGATGATCGGCAGACCCAGCTCGACCAGTTCGAAGATCAGTCGGCGCTTGGCGCCTTCGGCGTCCGCGAATGCGTCGAGTGCGGCCTTGTCCGTGTCGGACGGTCTGGTCCGAGTCAACGTGCACGACTCGCACAACCCCACCTCGTCCGATGTCTCGACCACCCAGTTGCACCGCGCCAGATGCAGGTTCTTGCACAGCCGGTATTGCGACGAATCGACGACGCCCGATGTCTCGACATCCCCCTCCGGATCGCGTCCGATCACCACCAACGTGCGCTGTGCGAGCGAAAAGCCGAGTCGGCTTCTGCAACTCAGGCACAGGGAGTTCTCGAACGTGAGCTGCTGTCCGCAGTGTGGGCAGCCGAAATCTCGCATCAAACCTCCGGTAATGGCGCGACGTCGACCGACACCGCGATCGTGCTCTTTTTCGCGTCCGTGTAGATCACACCTCGCAGTGGCGGGACGTCGGCGTAATCGCGTCCCCAGGCAACCGTGATGTAGCGCTCGTCCGCAAATTGGTCGTTCGTCGGGTCGAATGCGAGCCAGTCGGCAGTTTCCGAACCGGGCAGCCACACCGCCGCCCAGGCGTGAGTCGCATCGGCGCCGACCATGCGTTCCCGGCCCGGCGGCGGATCGGTCGCGAGATAGCCGGAAACGTACCGTGCCGCGAGACCCTGGCTGCGCAGGCAGGCGATGGCCACTCGCGCGAAGTCCTGGCAGACCCCTGACCGCTCCCGAAGCACCTCGTCCACCTGCGTCGATACCGTCGTCGAACCGGATTCGTAGGTGAAGTCGGTGTAGATCCGGTGGGTGAGTTCTGCGACGACCTCGCCGATCGGCCGGCCCGGCGTGAAAGTTGGAGCTGCATATTCATGGACCGCGTCGGTGATCTCGGGCGGCAGCAGATCGAGAACGAACTCGACGGCTGTCGCACCGAGTAATGGATTCACTCGCGGCCGGGCCGATTCCCACGGCCGTGCCTGTGCGCCGGCGCCGTCGCTCGGGCGCTCGACCTCGACGGTGGATTCGCCTGTCACCACAAGCTTTTGGTGCGCTGTCACCACGTGGAAGAAGACGTCGGAATTGCCGTAGACGTCGTGGCCCGACGACTGGTCGGACGGAGTTGGTACGACCGTGACTGCGTGGTCGAGGACCCGCTGGGTCGGCAAATCTCGAGGCGTCAGGAAGCCGCGACCGTAGGACGACGACACTGAGTCCGAGTAGCCGTAGGTCGTTCGATGGGTGACGCGGTAGCGCCTCATGGCATACGCCTGACGATGGTTGCGCCCCACAGCGGCTGCATACCGGTCGGCACCGCCATCTTTTCGGTGAGGATGTCGGACAGTTCCCGCAGCGACGCGTGTACGCCGTCGAGCAACTCCTGCAACTCGGTCCGCCGACCAGTCGAATCGGCTTCCTCGAGATCGCTCGGATCTGCGCGCCGCAGTCGTGCGCCGACCTCCTCGACCAGCCGTTCCGCTTTGCTGGACCCTGACGCGTCGGGTAGCGCACGCAGGTTGGCCCGGAGCTTGTCGAGCTGGTAGACGAGGGAGCGCGGGTTGCCGCCGTCGAACAGCAACAGCTGTGCCACTGCGCCGACCCGGACCTTGCCACGGTTGCGCCTGCGATAGGTCACCGACGACTCGGTCGCCGAAAGCACCGATTCGATGATGGCGCGCTCGGCGCTCGGCGGTTGGACGGTGGCCAACGTCGACGAGAGCAGCTTGGTCAGCTGCAGGCCGCGTTCGATTCGCTTACCGATGTCGGTCAGGTACCAACCGGCGTCGTGGACCATCGATTCTGCCGAGAGACCGGAGAGGGCGAGCATCCCACCGAGAATCGTCCGCTGCGCGTCTGCAAGGACGAGCGGGTCTTCGCTTCTGGCGGCTTCTGCGAGCGCGCGGTCGAGGCCGCTGAACACCGACCACGTGTCGTTCGACAACTGATCCCGGACCGCTCGCGAGGCTTGCTGCAATCGATCCACCGATTGTGCGAGCGAGCCGGCCCGCCTGAGGTCGATGGTCAGCACCCGCTGCTGGTTGTCGAATTCCTCGACGCCGAACGTCACGGGTCCGGAGGCAGCCGACGCGGCGATGGCGCCGAAAAGCACAGGTAGGCAATCGCTTCCACCACGACCCGGACGGTAGCGGTAGTCGGCGACCTTGTCCCTGACCGCGTTGAGGAGGCGCGCGGTGTGTTCGGCGCGCTCGCCGTAGCGGCCGATCCAGTACAGGTCGTCGAGGACACGAGGCGACGTGACCGGTTCAGCGGTCGGACCGAGATCGGGGAACGCCTCGGGCAGCGTCAGCGCACTCGGCGAACCCGCTTCGGCAGGGGTCACACGTTCTGCCGGGCGTACCCACACGTCCTTCGCGGAGGTCGAGACGATCGCACCGTCGCGGCCACGGTGCGAAATAACGGCGCCGAGACCGCCGTTGAGCGCGGCGTAGCCACCGCGTTGCGCCACGGAGAACATGCGGAACTGCACTGGTGCCGAGCTGATTGCGGACCCGGCTTCGATCGGAGCCGACGAGTGCTCGGGTAGTTCTACCCCGACCCAGAGGTGCGGCGCGGCAGCGATGCGCGCGCCGAGGTCGTCGCGCTGCTGCGTCGTGAGCGCCGCACCGAGAATGCCTGGACCACCGGTCACCCGCTCGAGCACCAGCGAGTCGAGCCGCGACAGGACATGCGACAGCTCGCTCGGATCGCCTGCCCAGTAGCGCGGCACGGACGGCAGCGCCAGGTCCTCGTCGAGCAATTCGCGACAGAGCCGGGGCAAAAGGCGTGGCAGTCCTGGGTTTTCGAGGACACCGCTGCCAAGTGTGTTGACGACGGTCACCGCGCCGCGCCGCATGACTTCCACAAGACCGACCACGCCCAACCTGGAATCGGGCCGCAGATCCAGTGGGTCGGAGAAGACCGCGTCGACACGGCGAAGGACGACGTCGACGCGTGCCAGCGTGCCGAGCGACCGCATCCACAACCGCCCCTCGCGCACGACGAGGTCCGCGCTTTCGACCAGCGGGAATCCGAGCACTGTCGCCAGATGCGCCTGGTCGAAAGCCGTTTCGGAGTGTGCGCCCGGACTGAGGACGACGACGACGGGGTCCTCGACGGCTTCGGGTGCCGCGTCGATGAGCGCGAGGCGCATGGCCTGCGCAAAACCGGACAGCGGCAGTGGCCGAACGTCGGCAAACACTGTGGGCAACGCACGCGAGATGACGCGGCGATCGGCGAGCGCGTATCCGACGCCCGACGGTGCCTGCGTCCGGTCGGCGACGACCCGGAACGAGCCGTCGGCGCCACGTGCCACATCGGCACCGTGCAGGAACAGCTGATGCCGGGCAGGAACCGAGATACCGTGTGCCGCACGGACATAACCTGGGTCGGCATAGATCAGTTCGGGCGGTACGAGTCCGCGCCGAATCGTGTGCAGCGGTCCGTAGATGTCGGCAAGCAGCGCGTCGAGCAACCGCGACCGCTGCACAAGGCCGGCCTCGAGTGGTGCCCAATCCGTGGCAGACAGCACAAGAGGTAGCGAGTCGAGCAGCCACTGACTCGGCGCTGTGACCGGCGTGCCGTCGTCGGCCTCGCTGACCTCGTTGTACGTAATCCCGTCGTTCTCCACCAGCTGGTGGACGCGAGCCCGCAACGGAGACAGAGCAATGGGACCCGTCGACTCGGCGAGCTCACGCCATTGCTCGCGCACGTGACCGTCGGCGTCGAGCAGTTCGTCGTAGCGCGCCTGTACGCCCGCCGCGCCGGACTCCAGCGCGGCAGGAGCCAGCGTCGAGCGGTACGCGCTGATGACATCCTCGAGAACGCTACTCACCAAATATGCGACACCCCGAAGGCCGTCATCCTCCCGTCAGCGACAAACAGAACCTGCGAGATGATTATCGAACGCCACGCGTCAACGCAGCACCGAGTTCACTCGCCGAAGGTCAAGGATGCCAGGCGCACCGATATCCGTAGCGATTCGGGCTCGCATTTCCAGCAGCCGATCCGTGTCGATCGCACCCGTCGAGAAACCGTTTTCGTCGAAACGCCTGCTCCGGCGTGACTCGGCCGCGACGGCATTGATCGGCGGACCCTCGTAGGACCGTCCGCCCGGATGCACGACGTGGTAAGTGCAGCCGCCACGCGACTGACCGCGTGCGAGGTCCACGAGATCGAAGACCAACGGGCTGTGCACCTCGATGCTCGGGTGCAGTGCGCTCGGGGGCTGCCAGGCCCGATACCGGATACCCGCCACCTGGACGTCGGCAGTGCCCGTCTCCTGCAGCGGCACCGGGATACCGTTGACGGTCAGCGCATACCGCCCGCGATCCGCACCGACGACGCGTACCTGCAATCGCTCGACCGACGAGTCGACGTACCGCGCGGTTCCCGTCCCGGTTGCCTCTTCGCCGAGCACGTTCCACGGTTCGATAGCACCGCGGAGTTCGATCTCGACGCCGTTGCGCACAACCGTTCCGATGCGCGGGAAGCGGAACTCGGTGAACGGGTCGAGCCAGCTGGTGTCGAAGTCGATGCCGAAATCACGAAGATCCGCCGCAACATCGGCAATATCCGCGATCACGTAGTGCGGCAACAGGTATCGCCCATGCAGATTCGCGCCGTGCCTGATCAGCGGTGCGCGCAGCGGCCGCTCCCAGAATCGTGCGACGAGTGCGCGCACGAGCAGCGATTGCACCATTGCCATCTGCTGGTGCGGCGGCATCTCGAAGCCGCGCAGTTCGAGGAGACCCAGCCGGCCACGCGCAGAATCCGGGCTGTAGAGCTTGTCTATGCAGAACTCGGCGCGGTGGGTGTTTCCGGTGAGGTCGGTAAGCAGGTGCCGCAACGCGCGGTCGACCAGCCACGGCTGCGCTTCGTCGCTGTCGGCGGTCAGCCGGTCGATCTCGGCGAACGCGATCTCGAGTTCGTAGAGCGATTCCTGCCGGCCTTCGTCCACTCGCGGTGCCTGGGACGTCGGACCGATGAACCTGCCCGAGAACAGGTACGACAACGACGGGTGGCGCTGCCAGTAGGTCAGCAGGGACACCAGCAGGTCGGGCCGCCGCAAAAGAGGCGAATTCTTGGGCGTGACGCCACCCAACGTGATGTGGTTGCCGCCGCCCGTGCCGCCGTGGGTGCCGTCGTGATCGAAGGACTCGGTGCTCAGCCGAACGAGCCTGGCCTGCTCGTACAGCGTCTCGAGCAAAGCTGCCTGCTCCGCGAACGAGGCCGTCGGCTGCACGTTCACCTCGATCACGCCGGGATCGGGGGTGACGCTCAGGCTTTGTAGCCGTGGATCGCTCGGCGGACCGTAGCCCTCGATGACGACCGGCGTTCCGGCGTCGGACGCCGCGAGTTCGATCTGGCCGAGCAGTTCGGCGAACGATTCCAGGTCCGGCAACGGCGGCATGAAGACGTACAGGATGCCATCGCGCACTTCCGCGACGAGTGCCGTCGTCGGAACGAAGTTGTCAGGTTCGGTTACTGCAGCTGTGGACAGCGCGGGGACCGCCTTGGCCGCGAGCGGCAGCGGATCTTTGTCGATCGTCGGATCGGACTCGAAGTCCGGCTCCGGCGGGTCCCACGAGATCGAGTCGAGCGGCAAGCGCAAGCCGGCGGGAGAATCGCCGTCCAGCAACACGATTCGACCGCGGCGCAATCGCCAATCCGCGCTCTCCCAGGCATCGCCGGCTTCGCTGCGATTAATCGGCACGACGAACGCAATGGGCTCAGCGACCGGCGTCTCGTACGCCTGCAGCAGCCGCTCGCGGGCAGCGACAGTGTCCGATTCAGGTTCGAGGTCGGGTGTCGTCGAACGTTCGATCGGCGCGCCGGCAGGCATTCGCAGCGCGGTATGCAACCTGCCGACGGCGTCCTCGTACGCGGGCCTGACCTGGCTGAGCGGCAAACCGAGTTGCGCGGCAACAGATTCGGCGAGCTCCTGGGCGTCGTGTGTGGACGCCGGTTGGGGACGGCGCCCCCACGGGTCGGCGAGTAGCTTCTCGTCGGTCCAGAGGGCCTCGCCGTCGGTGCGCCAGTAGATCCCGATCTGCCAGCGCGGCAGGGGTTCACCCGGATACCACTTGCCCTGGCTGCGCTGCACGTACCCCTGCGGTGCATAGATTCGCTTGAGCCGCTCGGCCAGTGCGCTCGCGCGCTCGCGCTTCTGCGGTCCGTCGGCCGCAGTCGTCCACTCGGCCGCTTCCTGGTCGTCGATCGAGACGAAGGTGGGTTCGCCACCCATCGTCAATCGCACATCGCCGTCTTCGAGGCGCTTGTCGACCGTCGCGCCGAGCGCGGTGATGGACGTCCACTGCTTTTCCGTGTACGGCAGGGTGACGCGCGGGTCCTCGTGGATCCGTCGGACGGTGTTGGAAAAGTCCAGCGTCGCTGTGCATTTACCCGTCGCGCCAGTGATCGGCGCGGCCGAGGCGGGATGCGGTGTGGCGGCGAGCGGGATGTGCCCCTCCCCCGCGAACAGCCCGGACGTGGGGTCGAGGCCGACCCAGCCTGCGCCGGGAAGGTACACCTCGGTCCAGGCGTGCAGATCGGTGAAATCCGCCGCGGGTCCGGACGGCCCGTCCAGCGCGGGGGTATCGGACGTCAACTGCACCAGGTAGCCCGACACGAAGCGCGCCGCGAGACCGTACTCCCGCAGGATCGACACGAGCAGCCACGCCGAATCCCGGCAGGAACCGATCCCGGAGGTCAAGGTGTGGTCCGGCGTCTGCACTCCGGCTTCGAGGCGGACGTTGTACGCGACGTCAGCGAGGACGGCATTGTTCAGTTCGACAAGGAAGTCGATGGTCCGCACACCGGCGGCAACGTCGCGTTTCTTCACCCACTCGCGCACGACCGGGCCCGGTCCACCGCCGCCTTCGGACATCTCGTCGACCGGCCGGAGGTAGGACTCGAGGTCCGCGGCAAGTTCGGGCGTATAGGCGAACCCGAAGTATTCGGCATAGTCCTCGACGAAGAAGTCCAGCGGATTGATCGACTCCATGTCGGCGATCAAACCGACCGTTATGGACAGCGACCGAGTCCGTTCCGGAAACACCAACCGCGCCATGAAATTTCCGAAGGCATCCTGCTGCCAGTTCAGAAAGTGCTCCGCGGGTTCCACCTGCAACGAGAACGCCTCGATCGGCGTGCGCGAGTGTGGGGCCGGCCGCAGCCGAACCACGTGCGGGTAGATCTCGACCAGCTGATCGAACTCATAGCTGGTGCGATGCTCCAGCGCGACCTTGATGCCCATACGCGTCGCCCTTCCCGTCGATGTGAGAGAACAAACGCTACAGCCGTTGCGGGGTTCCGGCAGGCCGACAGGGGGTGACGTCGACCGGCGATGCAGCTATTGTTCCCGCGCGAGCACGCGGTCCAAAGCGTCGACGGCGATGTCGAGCTCGTCGACGGTGACGGTGAGGGCCGGGCGGAATCGGATGCCCCGATCGCCGGTTCCGAGAATCAGAACCCGCTCGTCGGTGCGAAGTGCATTGACAATCCGATCACGCAGTTGCGTGGACGACAACGATACGGCACACATCAGGCCGCGCCCGCGCGCGTCCGAGACTGCGTCATGGCGAGACTCCAGCCACCGCAGCCTGTTCTGCAGGTGCTCGCCGAGAACTGCGGCCCGCGCGATCAGACCGTCGCGTTCGATGACCTCGAGGATCCGGCGCGAGCGCACCATGTCCGTGAGGTTGCCGCCCCACGTCGAATTCAGTCGCGAACCGACGTGAAAGACGTTGTCTGCGATCTCGTCCACTCGCCGGCCCGCCATGATCCCGCAGACCTGCGTCTTCTTTCCGAAGGCGACGATGTCGGGCACGACAACACCCAGCTGCTGATAGGCCCACGTGGTACCGGTCAGGCCGACGCCGGTCTGCACCTCGTCGAACACGAACAACGCGTCGTGTTCGTCGCACAACGCGCGCATCGAAGCGAAGAACTCGGGCCGGAAGTGATGATCGCCGCCCTCACCCTGAATCGGCTCGGCGATGAAGCATGCGATGTCGTGCGGATGAGCGGCGAACGCCGCGCGGGCCTGCGCCAGCGCGTGGGCCTCTGCCTCCTCGACGTCGCGTCCCGGTAGCAGATACGGCGCTTCGATGCGCGGCCAATCGAACTTCGGATACCGCGCAACCTTGTTGGGGTCGGTGTTCGTCAGGGACATCGTGTATCCGGTTCGGCCGTGGAAAGCCTCGGTCAGGTGCAGCACCTTGGTGCCGAGTTCGGCATCGAGCCCGTGCGCAGCGTTCCAGCGGCTCTTCCAGTCGAATGCGACCTTCAGGGCGTTCTCGACGGCAAGTCCACCGCCATCGATGAAGAACAGGTGCGGCAACCGCGGATCGCCGAGCACGCGCGCGAACGTATCGACGAAGCGAGCCATCGGCACGGTGTAGATATCCGAGTTGCTCGGTTTGTTCACCGCGGCGGCCGAAAGTTCGCGCATGAAGACCTCGTCGTCGGCCAGCGCCGGATGGTTCATACCGAGCGCTGACGACGCGAAGAAACTGAACATGTCCAGGTAGGTCGTGCCGTCACGGTGATCGACGAGGTGCGAGCCACAGGATCTGTCGAGGTCGAGGATGAGATCGAACCCATCGACGAGCATGTGCGTCGACAACACTCGGCGCACGTGTTCGGCAGTGATGCCAGGCTGAAGTACTGCGGTCATATCCCGAGGGTACGGGCAATCTTGTCGGCGTGACAGCGACAAATCAGTAAATATTCCGTTACGCGGCTAACGCTCGTAGAATGTTTGCAGGATGATGGTGCTTCGGGTGTTGACGTTGGCCGTCTGCCGAATCTCGTGCAGCAACTGCTCGAGATGGCGCGGCGACGACACCCGGACCATCAGGACATAGCTGTCGTCACCCGCGACCGAATGGCAGGACTCGATCGCCGCGATGTGCTGGAGGCGATTGGGGGCATCGTCGGGCTGCGACGGATCGAGAGGAGTGATCGCGACAAATGCCGACAGCATCTGACCGAGCGCTTCGGGGTCGACATGGGCCGTGTATCCCCGGATCACTCCGCGCGCTTCCAGGCGACGCACCCGCGACTGCACAGCCGAAACAGACAGACTCGCCTTCTCCGCGAGGTTCGACAAAGTCGCCCGTCCGTCCGCGACGAGCTCGCGAATCAGCAACCTGTCGACCTCGTCGATCACCAATCGTGGCGACTCGGCTCGCGCATTGTTCGACCGCGAAGCGAGCGGACCCCCGAGAACCGGCCGTGGTGTTTCTGCCATCAAGGAAGGCTAGCTCAGTGGTGGCCATCCATGGCTGAAACTTGGGAGCTGCGCGCCCGATTTTCAAGATCACTCTCGCGCATGTACGCCGCCGAAGTCCCCGCCTACTCGACGCTCGTCGAGGTGACGAACCTCGTCAATCAGGACTTCGCCCGTGCCCATCCGGAGCAGGCCGAGCGCCTGGGCTCGACAGCTCGGGTGAGCGCGGAGCGCCACGGCGCGATCCGCGTCGGAACGCCCGACGAGCTTGCGCAGGTCACAGCCATTTTTGCGGCGTTCGGGATGCTGCCGGTCGGGTTCTACGATCTTCGCGAGGCCACCACACCGGTTCCGGTCGTGTCCACGGCTTTCCGCCCGACCGATCCCGGCGAACTGGCCCGCAACCCGTTCCGGGTCTTCACGTCGATGCTCGCGACAGGCGATCGGCGCTTCTTCGACCCCGACCTCGCCGGCCGAATCGACCGTTTCCTGGCACGACGCTCATTGTTTGCTCCAGAGCTGCTGGAGCGTGCCCGGAAGGCGATCAGGGACCGTGGAGCGACCGAAGCGGACGCGTCACGCCTGGTCGAATTGGCGACCACCGCGTTCGAATTGTCCACGGCCGCGATCGACCACGCGTGGTACGCAGAACTCGCGGCAATCTCCGACGTCGCAGCCGATATTGCCGGCGTGGACAGCACCCACATCAACCACCTGACCCCCCGGGTCCTCGATATCGACGAGCTCTACCGCCGGATGACCGACCGTAAAATCGCGATGATCGACCGCATCCAGGGGCCACCCCGGCTCGTGGGTCCGGACGTGCTGCTTCGCCAGACGTCGTTTCGCGCGCTCGCAGAACCCCGGCGGTTCCGGCACCCGGACGGATCGGTGCGCGCGGGGAGCCTGCGTGTGCGCTTCGGCGAGGTGGAAGCGCGCGGCGTCGCCCTCACCCCGAAGGGTCGCGCCCGCTACGACGAGCTGGTGGCCGACAACGCGGACCACGCCACGTGGAATCGGAACTTCCCTTCCGAGTCCGCCCTTGCCGAGAACGAGCTCGCATATTTCACGTATCGACCGGCGCGCGGGAAACTCGTCGCAGAGCCCATCGTCTACGAGGATTTCCTACCGGCCTCGGCCGCCGGCATATTTCAGTCGAACCTGACCTCGACGGGCAGATCCAGAGTCGACGTGGGCGAGTCTCCGGACTACAGCCGCGAATGGCTCTCCGCCGCAATAGGCTTCGACGTCGCAGATCCGTTCGAGCTCTACCGTTCCCAGCAGGAAGCCACACGTCGCGCAGCGACGAAACAACTCGGGAGGTCCAGTGTCGACACTCGCTAGGCGGGCAGCTGACGCCCTCGCCCGGATCGGAGCGAACGTCCCCGATTCCGGCGATCTGCCGGCACGGTCGCCGATCACCGGCGAAGTGCTGTGTCTGGTCGAGGCGTCCAACACCGCAGCCGTCGATGCCGCGATTACCGCTGCCCACAACGCTTTCCGGAATTGGCGGACGGTCCCGGCGCCGGTGCGCGCGGCGGTTGTCCGCCGCCTGGGCGGGCTTCTCGCCGAACACAAGGACGACCTCGCCGAACTCGTGACCCTCGAAGCCGGAAAGATCACGTCCGAGGCACGCGGCGAAGTGCAGGAGATGATCGACGTCTGCGAGTTCGCGGTCGGTCTGTCCCGCCAGTTGTACGGCAAGACAATGACTTCGGAACGGCCCGGCCACCGGCTCATGGAAACGTGGCACCCGCTCGGCGTGGTCGGCGTGATCTCCGCGTTCAACTTCCCCGTCGCCGTCTGGTCCTGGAACACGGCGATAGCACTGGTCTGTGGCGACACTGTGGTCTGGAAACCCTCGGAGGCAACGACATTGACAGCGATCGCGTGCACCGCGCTGCTTCGGCGCGCATGCGCCGACGAGGGCGCCGACCCCGATGTGCACCAGCTCGTGCTCGGTGCGGCTCCGGTCGGTGAGCAGTTAGTGGAGGACTCCAGGGTCGCGTTGCTCAGCGCCACAGGCTCGGTCCGCATGGGCCGTACCGTTGCGCCGCGAGTCGCGGCACGCTTCGGCCGCTGCCTGCTCGAACTCGGCGGCAACAACGGTGCAATCGTCACTCCGTCCGCCGATCTCGACCTCGCTGTCCGCGGCATCGTCTTCGCCGCCGCCGGGACCGCTGGGCAACGCTGCACGACTCTGCGGCGGGTCATCGTCCACGAATCGGTCGCCGACGAGCTGGTCGAGCGCATTGCGAATGCGTACAGGCAACTCCGCGTCGGCAATCCATTCGACGAGGGAGTGCTGGTCGGCCCGCTGATCAGCAGCGACGCGTATGCGGCAATGGCGGGCGCGCTGGAGAAGGCCGGTTCGGACGGCGGCGAATTGATCTGCGGCGGAGACCGAATCGACGTCGAAGGCGACTATTCCTTCTACGTCACCCCGGCGGTGGTCAGAATGCGCGCGCAAACTTCCGTCGTTCGCGAGGAGACGTTCGCGCCAATCCTGTACATCCTCACCTACAACGATTTCGATTCTGCCATCGAATTGCACAACGCAGTGCCACAGGGTCTTTCATCCGCGATCTTCACCACCGACGTGCGCGAGGCCGAGCGCTTCATCGCGGCTGACGGCTCGGATTGTGGAATCGCGAACGTCAACATCGGCACGTCCGGCGCCGAGATCGGCGGCGCGTTCGGCGGCGAGAAGGAAACCGGCGGCGGTCGCGAATCGGGATCGGACTCGTGGAAGGCGTACATGCGCCGCGCGACCAACACGATCAATTACTCGAATCAGCTGCCGCTGGCTCAGGGCGTCAACTTCGGGTAGTCGTAGCCGGTCTGCCGCAACATCCAGCGGCCGCGCCAGTGCAGCCGTGTGATGCCGAGTGGTGCAACATCGATGCGCCAGAACGATTCCGGCGGAGAATCGAGCGTGACCAGCACGGCTGCACGGACGACGGCGGGGTGGGTGACGGCCAGCGTGCTCACCGGCGACTCGGTAATTCCGTTCAGCCACTGCCTGACTCGTTCGATCAGCGCCACGATCGATTCGCCGCCGTGCGGTGCTGCCGCAGGCTCGGTGAGCCACACGGCCAGTTTTTCCTGCGGCACGTCGTCCATGCGTTCGCCACGCCACGCCGCGTAGTCGAGGTCGCGCAATGCGGCGTCGACCGTCGGCGTAAGACCCAGTGCCGCAGCGGTTTGCGCGGTCCGCGCTTCGGGCGCAACGAGGACCCGGTCCGCCGTCATGACCGCACATCTCTCGACTTCGCGCCTGCCGACGCCGTTCAGCGGCTCGTCTGCGGGAAACCTGGCTTCGCGCGTCGCGTCGGTCGCCGCGTGGCTGACCAGCGCGAGCCGGAGCACAGCGCTCAAGGTCGGGACGTGATCTGCTGGACTGCCCAGCCGTTTCCGTCGGGGTCGACGAACGGCAGGAAGCCGACGTTGTTCAGATCCGCATCGTCGGGCGCGGGCGTGAAACCACCCGGACCCGCAATCTGCACTTCCCCGACTTCCACACCACGCGAAAGCAATTCCGCACGCGCGGCCCGAACATCGTTGACGACGAGCTGCAAGCCCTGCTGCGAGCCGGGAACCATTTGATTGACGCCCTTGCCGACGACGATCGAACACCCCGAACCGGGCGGCGTGAGCTGAACGAAGCGGAGGTCCGCACTGATCTCCGTGTCGTGGTCCACGTTGAAACCCAGCTTCTCCGCGTAGAACGCCTTCGCGCGATCCACGTCGGAGACCGGAACGATTACGACTTCGAGTGTCCAGTTCATGGTTTCCGAACCTAGTGGGTTACGGCTCGAGGTGCGTCCGGAAGAAGGAGAAGACGCGCGCGAACGCGTCGTCCGTCGCCTCTTCGTTGTAGCCGAAACCAACGATGCGCGCGAGGCCCTGTGCCGGCATGACATTCGCGAAGCTGTGCCCTACGCCGGGATAGACCTTGATGTCGTTCTCGATCCCGCGCCGATCGAGCGACTTTCGCAGTCGCGCCGCATTGCCGGGGTTCAGCGGATCGCGGGCGCCGAAGCTCGCGACGACCGGGCAGGCACCCTCTACGAGCGTGTCGTACATGGGAAGTACCGACGGATAGAAGGGAGCGGCCGCGTCGAAACCCTTCGGCGCGACGAGAAGCGCGAATCCGCCGCCCAGACAGAACCCGACGACACCGACCTTGCCCGAGCAATCCGGGTGTTCCGCGAGTGTCCGGCGAGCGGCGAGAATGTCGCCGACGGCCTCGTTGTCCTGTGCGACGACTTCCCGGACGACCGCTCTGATGCACTTGGCGGGGCTGCGGCCGGCAAAGAGGCTCGGCGCCGTCGCCAAGAATCCGTTGTCGGCGAACCGCCGGGTGATGTTCTTGATGTCCGAACTCACACCGAGCGCATCGTGCAGAACCACCACACCAGGCCACGGACCCGTGCCTGCAGGCTTTTCCAGAACCACATTGTTCATGATGCGAGGCTAACCCGCCGGGCTTGGAAGTGTGTCGGTGGGCAGGGGCAGTATGAAGTGGTGCAGTTCTCACCGCCCACTCGTGCCTGGTTCGACGGCGCCTTCACGGCACCGACGGCCGCGCAGTTGGGTGCGTGGGATTCGATCGCTGCAGGCATGCACACGCTGGTCGTGGCGCCGACCGGGTCCGGCAAGACGTTGTCGGCATTTCTCTGGGCCATCGATCAGCTCGCGACGCACGGGAGTTCGGGCAAGACCAAAGTCTTGTATGTGTCGCCACTGAAGGCGCTCGCGGTCGATGTCGAGCGCAACCTGCGGTCGCCGCTCGTCGGTATCACTCAGACGGCGAAGCGGATGGGCCTGGAACCGCCGGAGATCTCGGTCGGGGTGCGCTCGGGCGATACGACACCTGCCGACAGGCGCCGGCTCATCACCAAACCGCCCGACATCCTGATCACGACCCCGGAGTCGCTGTTCCTGATGCTCACGTCGTCGGCTCGGGAGACTCTGGACGAGGTCGAGACGGTGATCGTCGACGAGGTCCACGCTGTCGCGGCAACAAAGCGCGGGGCCCACCTGGCGTTGTCACTGGAACGTCTGGACGGGCGCTTGGCGAAACCCGCCCAGCGCATCGGGCTGTCGGCGACAGTCCGCCCGCGCGAGGAGATCGGCCGTTTCCTGGCAGGCTCCGCGCCTATCACGATCGTCGCTCCCCCTGCACCCAAGACTTTCGATCTCTCGGTGGTCGTGCCGATTCCGGACATGACCGAGCTCGGTGTGTCGGCGACCGGCGATACTGCAGATGCGGGCTCCATCTGGCCGCACGTCGAGGAGAAGATCGTCGATCTCGTGCTCGAGCATCGTTCGTCGATCGTGTTCGCCAACTCCCGACGGCTGTCGGAGCGCCTCACCGCGCGACTCAACGAGATCTACGCCGAGCGAAACGGCGAAGGCGTATCGACGGAGCACAAACCGCCGTCGTTGATCGGTGCCTCGTCCGAGGTGATCCACGGAGCCGAAGCGTTGCTCGCGCGTGCGCACCATGGTTCCGTGAGCAAGGATCAGCGCGCACTGATCGAAGACGATCTGAAGTCGGGACGCCTGCGCTGCGTCGTCGCGACGAGCAGCCTCGAACTCGGAATCGACATGGGTGCAGTCGATTTGGTTATTCAGGTCGAGGCCCCACCCTCGGTGTCGAGCGGACTGCAGCGGGTCGGGCGAGCCGGTCACCAAGTCGGCGAAATTTCGCGCGGTGTGCTGTTTCCGAAGCATCGCACCGACGTCATCCGCTGCACCGTCACCGCGATGCGTATGACCGCAGGCGAGATCGAGCATATGAAGGTGCCACCCAATCCGTTGGACATTCTCGCTCAGCAGACCGTCGCGGCCTGCGCCCTGGAGCCGATCGATGCCGCGGACTGGTTCGATGCCGTACGCCGAACGGGCAACTTTGCGACGCTTCCCCGTTCGGCCTACGAATCGATCCTCGACCTCCTTTCCGGGCGCTACCCTTCCGACGAATTCGCAGAGCTGCGGCCGCGACTGGTGTGGGACCGCGACGCGGGAACACTCACGGGCCGGCCCGGTTCGCAACGACTTGCCGTCACCTCGGGCGGCGCGATCCCGGACCGCGGACTCTTCGCGGTGTACATGGTCGGCGAAAAGCATTCGCGCGTCGGCGAACTCGACGAAGAGATGGTGTACGAGTCCCGCGTCGGCGACGTATTCGCCTTGGGCGCAACGAGTTGGCGCATCGAGGAGATCACGTTCGACCGCGTGCTCGTCAGTCCGGCGTACGGGCAGCCCGGCCGGCTGCCGTTCTGGCACGGTGACGGTGTCGGCCGCCCCGCCGAACTCGGTGAGGCGCTCGGCGGCTTCTTGCGCCAGGCCTCCTCGACAGAGCGCCCCGAGGTCGAAGAGCGTTGCCGGACCGCTGGTCTCGACGAGTACGCCATCGGCAATCTGTTCACGCTCGTCGACGAGCAGAAGTCCGCGACAGGGCAGGTACCAACTGATCGAACCCTGGTTGTCGAGCGGTTCAAAGACGAACTCGGCGATTGGCGGCTCGTGCTGCACTCGCCCTATGGGCTTCCCGTTCATGCGCCCTGGGCGCTGGCAGTCGGTGCACGTCTGCAGCAACGCCATGGAATCGATGTCGCGCCGCAAGCCAGCGACGACGGCATCATCGTCCGATTGCCGGATACCGAGGACCAGCCGCCCGGCGCTGAGCTGTTCGTGTTCGAGCACGACGAGATCGACGACGTGGTCACCGAGCAGGTCGCTGGGTCGGCGCTTTTCGCTTCGCGGTTCCGCGAATGTGCCGCACGCGCCCTGCTGCTGCCGCGCCGCGATCCTGGGAAACGGTCGCCCCTCTGGCAACAGCGCCAGCGCTCGGCCCAACTCCTGGACGTCGCGCGGAAGTATCCGACGTTCCCGATCCTCCTGGAGACGGTCCGCGAGTGCCTGCAGGATGTATACGACCTGCCGGCGCTGCGAGAGTTGTTCGTGCGCATGGCCCGTCGGCAGGTGCGGATCGTGGAGGTCGAGACAGCATCGCCCTCGCCGTTCGCGAACTCGCTGCTGTTCGACTACGTCGGCGCCTTCATGTACGAGGGCGACAGTCCGCTCGCCGAACGGCGCGCGGCGGCACTCTCGCTCGACTCGACTCTGCTCGCCGAGTTGCTCGGCCGCGTCGAACTACGAGAACTGTTGGACGCCAAGGTCATCGAGCAAACGGAGCTGGAGTTGCAGCGCCTCGTCGATGAGCGGAAAGCGCGGGACATCGAGGGCGTAGCAGACCTGCTTCGACTGCTCGGCCCGCTGACGACCGACGAAGTGCAACAGCGGGCACAGTGCGATGCGCAGGAGGTGCTGACCGAACTCGTCGCGGCGCGGCGCGCACTGGAGGTCTCGTTCGGCGGGAGCTCGTGGTGGATCGCGATCGAAGATGCAAGCCGCATGCGCGACGCGCTCGGCGTCCCACTGCCGATCGGTACACCGACTGCCTTCGTCGAACCGGTCGCCGACCCCTTCGGCGACTTGGTCGCCCGCTTCGCCCGTACACACGGACCCTTCACGACGGCGCAGGTCGCGGACCGATTCTCGGTCGGCGTTGCCGTAGCCGGTGCGGTACTGCGCCGGTTGGCCTCAGAAAAACGTGTGGTCGAAGGTGAGTTTCGGCCGGGCACCACCGGGAGCGAGTGGTGCGACGCCGAGGTTCTCCGACGGTTACGGCGCCGGTCGCTCGCCGCAGCCCGCGAAGAAGTCGAACCGGTTCCGACGGCAGCGCTGGGCCGGTTCCTGCCTGCATGGCAACACGTCAACAGCTCGTTGCGCGGCATCGACGGTGTCGCAACGGTGCTCGAACAGCTTGCGGGTGTGCCGATTCCGGCATCGGCTTGGGAATCGCTCATCCTGCGCTCGCGCGTGGTCGACTACTCGCCCGCGATGCTGGACGAACTCACGTCCACCGGCGAGGTCGTGTGGTCGGGCCACGGCGCGATCACCGCGACCGACGGCTGGGTGTGCATGCACCTTGCCGATCAGGCGCCGCTCACGCTCGCGCCTGCGACCGAAATCGATCTGTCGGACCTGCAGGTGCAGATCATCGCCACACTCAACGGTGGTGGCGCATTCTTCTTCCGCCAGTTGTCCGACGCGGTGGGCACCGAGTTGGGCGCGATCGAGGACACTGCGCTCACGACTGCACTATGGGAACTCGTGTGGGCCGGATTCATCGGGAACGACACGTTCGCACCGGTCAGGGCGCTGATGTCAGGAACCACGCGGACGGCGACGGCACATCGCTCGCCTCGGTCGACGCCACGCGCACGCGGCTACGGGCGCATCCCCCGGCCTTCCCTGCCCACCCGAACCGGTCCGCCGAGTGTTGCCGGACGTTGGTCTCTTGTCCCGCAACCCGAGCCCGACCCGACCGTTCGCGCGCACGCCACTGCCGACCTGCTCCTCGAACGGTACGGCGTCGTGACGCGCGGACCCGTTGTGAGCGAGGGTATTCCCGGCGGGTTCGCGCTGATGTACCGCGTGCTCACCGGTTTCGAGGATTCCGGTCGCTGCCGGCGCGGGTACTTCATCAATGGTCTCGGCGGGGCACAGTTTTCGACGTCCGACGTGGTCGACCGGTTGCGTCAGCATGGCGGGTCCGACGACGACAGGCGCGAGAAGTCGGCCCTTGCGCTCGCCGCTACCGACCCGGCAAACCCGTACGGCGCTGCCCTCCCGTGGCCGCCGGGAACCGCTGAGGGACATCGCCCCGGGCGCAAGGCGGGAGCCTTGGTCGTCCTGGTCGACGGCGACTTGGCGATGTACCTCGAGCGCGGCGGCAAGACCGTGCTGACGTTCACAGCCGACGAGGCTGTTCTGACAACGGCCGCAACGGCGCTGGCGGGATTGGTCAAGAATCGACGGGTCGACAAGATCGTCGTCGAGAAGGTCGACGGTGAGAGCATCCACGGCAATGCTTTCGCGGCAGTCCTGGTTGTCGCGGGATTTTCGCCCACACCGCGTGGTCTTCGGTTGCGGTCGGGATAAGCGCGCGATGCCCGAGGGAGACACGGTCTTTCGAGCGGCCCGGCGCCTCGACGCCGCCTTGACCGGAAAGACTTTGACCGGCTGCGACATTCGCGTGCCTCGCTATGCGACGGTGAATCTCACCGGCAAGACCGTGGACGAGACCGTCAGTCGCGGCAAGCATCTGCTGACACGGATCGACAAGGTCAGCATCCACACCCATCTGAAGATGGAAGGTGTGTGGCACGTGTACGAACCCGGCCAGCGCTGGCGTCGCCCAGGTTTCACGGCCAGAATCATTCTGTCGACAGATTCTGCTGTTGCCGTGGGTTTCTCGCTCGGCAAGGTCGAGGTCCTACCGCGCACCGGGGAATCCAAGGTTGTCGGCCACCTCGGCCCTGACCTACTCGGCCCGGACTGGGATGCCGAGGAAGCGGTGCGCCGGCTGAAGCAAGATCCGTTGCGTCCCATCGGCATTGCGTTGCTGGACCAACGAAACCTCGCCGGCATCGGCAACGTATTCAGAAGCGAGGCCTGCTTCCTCGCGGGTGTCGATCCGCGCGTTCCCGTGGGTGAGGTCGCGGACCTCCCCGCCTTGGTCGAGACCGCCCGCACGATCCTCACCGACGGTGCGTACAACCCGCCTCGTCGTGAAGTTGTCTACGGTCGCAGCAACAGGCCGTGTCCCCGTTGCGGGCACGGGATCCGCTCCGGCATCTTGGGCGACGGGACGGATCCGGAGCGGAAGATCTACTTCTGCCCGAACTGCTTGAGCAACTGAGCTATCCGACCGGCACGGCGTCGGCAGGCAGCGGGCTCGAGTCGAACGGCGGCGGATTGTCGGGATCGAAGGCACCCGGGTACGCCGCACACGACGCACCGGGTTCCGGCGCCGTCTCGCGATTCATCCGGAACTCTTCGATGAAGGCGTCGATTCTGGGATCGTCGGCATTGTCGAGCTTCAGCCTCCGACCCCAGGCTTGCAGCGAGATCGGCGCGTCGAGATCGGGATACGGCGACAGCAGCGTGTACGGCGTTCCGTCGACACGGCCTGCCAAAGATTCGAGGTCCGAGCCGGACACATCGTCAGGGTTGTAGGCGATCCAGACAGCGCCATGTTCGAGCGAGTGGACAATGTTCTCGGTTCGTATCGCCTCGGGATACACGATTCCCGTGCACGCTGCCCACACCTGGTCGTGCGGACCACCGAACGGCGGACTCTCGTCGTAGGCCACACGCTGAGTCGGCTCCACGTGCTTGCCTGCCGGGTAGTCCTTGACCTCCAGACCCTCGATGTCGCCCGAGCCGGCATCGGCATCGGTCGAGTGCGACGAATGGTCGGCAGACGGCTCCCCGTCGGTGTTGCTACATCCCAACGCAGTCGCGACGACGACCAGCAGCGGGATCATGTGGCGGAAACGGACAAATTGCGATCGGCTCACGGTGCCAAGATACCGTCACCGCCCGAGTGGAACCGGCTCCAGCAGTTGACCGCGTGCTTCGGGCGCGGCGGCGCGCAACGCGTCGGCCGACTCGTCGTCGGGTTGCGCCTGCGATCGGACCTCTGCGTCGACGCGCGCGAAGTAGGTTTGCAACTCGCGGTCGACTTCGCGCTCGTCCCAGCCGAGTACCGGCGCGACGAGTTGCGCGACCTGCTCAGCACAGTTGGCGCCTCGGTGTGGGTACTCGATCGCGATGCGGGTGCGCCGGGCCAGAATGTCCTCGAGATGCAGCGCCCCCTCTGCGGCCGCGGCGTAGACAACCTCGACCTGCAGGTACGACGGCGCGTCGGTCAGCGGTTGCAGCAGCTCCGGCTGTGCCTTGCCGAGTTCGAGCACTTCGTCGATGAGCGAGCCGTACCGGTCGAGCAGATGCTTGATGCGGTAGGGGTGCAGGTTGTAGATCTCGCTGAGGTGCAACGTCTGGTTGACCAGCGCAAAGTATCCGTCGGCTCCGAGGAGCGGCACCTTCTCGGTGATCGACGGCGAGACGCGCGCCGGTATGTCTTCTGCCGCCGCCTCGACGGCGTCCTCTGCCATCACGCGGTACGTCGTGTACTTCCCGCCGGCGATCGCGACAAGGCCCGGAGCCACGCGCGCCACAGCGTGTTCGCGCGACAACTTCGATGTCTCGTCGCTCTCCCCCGCCAGCAGCGGACGCAGGCCCGCGTAGACACCGTCGATATCCGCATGGGTGAGCGGCGTGACCAGTACCTGGTTGACCCTGGTCAGGATGTAGTCGATATCCGCCTTCGTCGCGGCCGGGTGGGCAAGGTCGAGATTCCAGTCGGTGTCGGTCGTTCCGATGATCCAGTGCGTACCCCACGGAATGATGAACAGCACCGACGTCGCCGTCCGCAGAATGATCGCTGCGTCGCTGACGATCCGATCGCGCGGGACGACGATGTGGACGCCCTTCGACGCGCGTACCCGGAAGCGACCTTTCTGCCGCGAAAGCGCCTGGATCTCGTCAGTCCAGACACCCGTTGCGTTGATGACGACGTGGCCGCGGATCTCGGCCGACCGGCCGTCCTCCGAATCGTGCACCCGCACGCCCGACACCCGATCCGCTTCGCGCAACAGCCCGACGACCTGCGTCGATGTACGCACAACAGCACCGTAGAACGCCGCGGTACGGGCGACGGTCATGGTGTGGCGGGCATCGTCGACGACGGTGTCGTAGAACCTGATTCCGCCGATCAATGCGTTCCGCTTCATTCCCGGCGCGAGGCGCAGTGCGCCCGATCGCGTGAGATGCTTCTGCGCCGGTACGGATTTCGCGCCGCCGAGCTGGTCGTAGAGGAACATTCCCGCTGCCACGTAGGGCCGCTCCCAACCACGATGGGTCAACGGGAAGAGGAACTGGAGCGGCTTGACGAGATGCGGCGCCAACGTCGTGAGCGACAGTTCACGCTCGCGCAGGGCTTCACGGACGAGGCCGAATTCGAGTTGTTCGAGGTAGCGCAATCCACCGTGGAACATCTTCGACGAACGGCTCGACGTTCCTGATGCAAAGTCACGGGCCTCGACGAGCGCCACTTTGAGTCCGCGAGTTGCCGCGTCCAACGCGATACCCGCACCGACGACGCCGGCACCGATCACGACGACGTCGAACTGCTGCTTCTGCAACTCTTCCCAGGCACGGTCACGCTGTTCCGGGCCGAGAAAATGCGCACCTGGCTGCTTCGTCAACGCCGCGCTCCTGTCAATAGGTGACGGATCGAATCCAAGGCTAGTAGCTTCAGTGACCAACCGAGCGAATCGACGGGAGTTTTTCAACTGTGGGCCAGTACATTGCCGCGATCGATCAGGGGACGACGTCGAGCCGCTGCATAATTTTCGACCACGACGGTCGGGTTGCGGGCTCCGGTCAACGCGAGCACGAGCAGATCCTGCCGCGAGCCGGCTGGGTCGAGCACGACGCCGAAACGCTGTGGACCAACACGGCGGAGGTAATCGAAGACGCGCTCGAAAACACCGGCCTGGCGCGCGAAGACATTGCGGCTGTGGGTATCACGAACCAGCGTGAAACGACAGTCGTGTGGGACCGTTCGACCGGTCGACCGATCCACAATGCGATCGTCTGGCAGGACACTCGCACCGATCGGTTGTGCGACGAACTTGCGGGCGACAAAGGCGTCAACCGGTACCAGTCGACGACCGGCCTGCCGCTGTCGACGTACTTCGCCGGCCCGAAAGCACGGTGGATTCTCGACAACGTCGACGGCGCCCGCGAGCGCGCAGACGCGGGCGAGCTGTGTTTCGGGACCGTCGACTCGTGGGTGCTGTGGAACCTCACCGGCGGCACATCGCACATCACCGACGTCACCAACGCCTCGCGCACGATGCTGATGGATCTGCGCACCCTGCAATGGGATTCGCAGATCTGCAAGGATTTCGGCATTCCCGACTCGATGCTTCCCGAGATCCGGAGTTCGTCCGAGATCTACGGCGAGGTCGCATCCGGGCCGCTGGCCGGTGTCCCGATCTCGGGCATCCTCGGCGACCAGCAGGCGGCAACCTTCGGCCAGGCCTGCCTGTCGGTCGGCGAAGCGAAGAACACGTATGGAACCGGAAACTTCTTGTTGCTCAATACCGGTACCGAACCGGTCGCCAGCGAGCACGGCCTGCTGACCACCGTGTGCTACCGAATCGGCGAAGCGCCTGCGGTATACGCGTTGGAGGGATCGGTTGCGGTTACCGGATCTCTCGTGCAGTGGCTGCGCGACAATCTGGGTCTCATCTCGTCGGCCGACGACATCGAGTCCCTTGCAGCGACTGTCGACGACAACGGCGGCGCCTACTTCGTGCCCGCCTTCTCCGGTCTGTTCGCGCCACGATGGCGGCCGGACGCGCGCGGCGTGATCACGGGCCTCACCCGATTCGTCAACAAGGGCCATCTTGCCCGAGCAGCGCTGGAAGCCACTGCTTTTCAGACGCGCGAGGTGATCGAGGCGATGCGCGCGGATTCCGGCGTCGAGCTGACGACGCTCAAGGTCGATGGCGGGATGGTCGTCAACGAGATGCTCATGCAGTTCCAGTCCGACATCCTCGACGTCCCCGTCGTCCGCCCGGTGGTCAACGAGACGACGGCACTCGGCGCCGCATATGCCGCAGGGCTCGCGGTCGGCTTCTGGGAGGGCGAAGACGACATCCGAGCGAACTGGGCGGAAGACAAGCGCTGGAACCCGGCTATGGCCGCCGAGGATCGCGACCGCATGTACGCCGAGTGGAACAAGGCCGTCACGCGGTCCTACGACTGGGCTTCGGCGTAAAGCCGCAACTGCTCGAGTCGTTCGTCCCAGAAGTCGGCGGCCATGGAGTGCACGACCGTCACTGTGGTCACGCCATCGGCCGACTCGGTTCCGATCTCCACCTCGCCACGGCCACCGGACCACTCGATCCGCAGCACCTTCCCCGGTTCGACCTGGAGCACGATGCCGGGTTTGGCGTCGTCGTCGAAGACGACGGCTTCACCCTCGCTCGCGTGAAATTCGACGAACGGAAACCCGAACCACTGGCAGCGCAGATGACGCAGCACGATGGCGTTCCAGACACGTGCGAGTGGCGCATCGATCGACGTTCTACTCCTGTCCCGCGTGTGCGTGCCGAGGTCGGTCGACCGGAGCCGCTCCAGATCGGCCATCGAGACAAGGGCCGCGCCCGCTCGCCCATGCCGCGTCAGCACTATCCGCTCGCTACCGAACTGGACCCGTGAACACAGCTGGGCGAGGTCGTTTCGCGCGTTGACGAACGACACAGAACTCAGGGTGGGAGGTGGCGTCATGCCCCCGAACGTAGCGGTCGCCGCCGACAATTTTCGCGACGGCGGCGGGATCGGCATAGCTTCGCGAAACGAAACGTACAGACTGCGCACTCTGTACCGAATTCAGCACGAGCGCAATCGACTTCGCGGCTAGTGCAGGCCCGGTACCGATTCGCCGACACCCGAAACCTGTACACAGTGCGCAGCCCGTACGTTTCGTTTCGCAAACAGGACTGCCTTTCCCCGAGCTCGGCGTCAGCGACGGCGCAACCTCGCATGCGCCCGCGCCAAACGCTCGACGGCTTCTTCCAGAACCGGCGCCGAACCCGTCGTGAAGCACAGTCGCATCGAGTTGCGCAGGTCGTCGTGGACGGCGAACGCCGATCCCGGAACGAAAGCGACACCCTCGTCGACAGCCGCAGCCAGCAGCGCGGTCGTGTCGGTTCCGTCGCAGAAATCGACCCAGCAGAACATGCCGCCGGCAACATCGGTGCGGTGGACCGCACCGCCGAACGTCGCGTCGATCGCCCCGCACAACACCTTCGCCCGTTCGCCGTAGGCCGCACGCACGCGCGTCAGATGCGCCGCCAACCAGTCCGTGTCCGTCAACACCTCGGCAGTGATCTGGTGGGTCAACGCCGAACCACAGAGGTCCGCGCTCTGCTTGAGCAGTTCGACAGCACGACACACCTTGCTCGGCCCGGCCAGCCAACCGGTACGCAGGGCCGGCGCCACGGTCTTCGACGCGCTCGACAGGCGAATCACATGATCCGAATACGTGGCGACGGGCGCAGGTGCAGGCGCATCGAACCAGATCTCGCCGTACGGATCGTCCTCGATCACCCAGAAGCCGTACTGTTGCGCCAGCTGCGCCAACCGCTGCCGTCGCCGCGGCGCGAGCGTCACACCGCCCGGATTGTGGAAATTGCTGACAGTGTGGACGACAGTCGGCCGGACGCCATCGCGAAGCAGTTCCGCCAACAGCTCGACCCGCATGCCGTCGGCATCGAGCGGAAGCGCGCGAATCTGCGCCTCGGCATTCCGGAATACCTGAAGCGCGCCGGTATAGGCCGGATCTTCGACGACGACCACAGCACCCGGATCCAGCAACACCTGCGCCAAGAGGCTCAGCGCCTGCTGCGACCCGTGCGTCACGACGATCTCGTCGGGTGCGATCGTTCGCCCGCACAGCACCGACTCTCGCTGCGCCAGCACGGCTTTGAGACCGGGCCAGCCATTCGTCTCCGTGTACTGGACGGCGCCGAGCGAACCTAGCGCGTTCTTCGCCGCAACCGCGATGCGGTCCCGGTCGATGAGCTCGGGATCGGGTAACCCACCGGCGAGGCTGATGATGTCCGGCTGCGAGGTGATCGTCAGCAGGTCGCGAATGGCGGAACTGCTGTTGTTGCCGGTACGACGGGCGAGAGCAGGCAATGCAGACATGGGTACTCCGAAAAGGCAGAAGCCGATTCCCCGGGTCTGCGGGGCTGAGACGGTAGGCCGTTGTAGCGGCCTATCGACTATCGCACAGCGGAAACCATCATATGAAATCTATTTCTCATATAGTGAGACGTCAGTCGAGATCGTCGTGCCGCATCAGCTGCCTGGCAGCCTCGATGACGGATCCCGACAGCGACGGGTACACCGAGAAGGTCTGCGCCAGATCGTTCACCGACAAATTGTTCTGCACCGCTATCGCGATCGGCAGGATCAACTCCGACGCGACCGGAGCGACCACGACGCCGCCGATGACGACGCCTGTCGCAGGCCTGCAGAAGATCTTCACGAAGCCGCGGCGCAGGCCCGACATCTTCGCGCGCGGATTCGTATTCAGCGGCAGCATCACGGTGCGCGCCGGCACCTCACCGTTGTCGATTGCGTTCTGGCTGACGCCGACCGTCGCTATCTCGGGCCGCGTGAACACCGCCGACGCGACGGTCTTGAGCTTGATCGGGCTGACACCCTCGCCGAGTGCGTGGTACATCGCGATCCGGCCCTGCATCGCAGCGACGGATGCGAGCAGCAGCAGACCGGTACAGTCACCGGCCGCGTAGATGCCGGAAACCGTTGTCCGGGAAACGCGATCGACGCGCAGGTAGCCACCGGAATCCAGCTCGATACCGACCTTTTCCAGGCCGAGCCCATTGGTGTTGGGAACCGAACCGACGGTCATCAGCGCGTGCGAGCCCTCGACGGTCCGCCCGTCGGACAGTGTGACGACCACGCCGTTCTCGGTGCGGGCGACCGTATCCGCGCGGGCATGCTTGACCAGCTTCACACCGCGCTCTGCCAGCGCGTCCTCGAGGACCAGTGCGGCATCGGCGTCCTCGTGTGGCAGCACGCGGTCGCGGCTCGAGACCGACGTGACCGCTACGCCCATCTCGGTATACGCCGACACGAACTCGGCGCCGGTGACGCCGGAACCGACGACAACAAGGTGTTCTGGCAGCGCTTCGAGGTCGTAGAGCTGCCGCCAGTTCAGAATGCGCTCACCGTCGGGTTCGGCACCGCGCAGCACGCGCGGACTGGCGCCCGTCGCGATCAGGACGACTTCGGCATCGATCACGCGTTCGGTACCGTCCGACAACTCGGCGCGGACCTGATGAGCAGCAAGCCCGATTCGCGGATCGATCAGCTCACCACGGCCCGAGAGCACCTCGACACCGACCGTCTGCAAGCGCGCGCGGATGTCGCTCGACTGAGCATGCGCCAGGCTTCTGACGCGCGAATGAACTTGCGGGAGCGAAATCTTGGCCTGTTCCGGGTCGAGATTGATACCCAGATCGTTGGCTCGGCGCAGGTCGGTACGGACACCGGTCGATGCGATGAACGTTTTCGACGGCACGCAGTCGTACAACACGCAGGCGCCGCCGAGCCCATCGGAGTCGATCAGGCTGACGGACGCCCCGTGCTGCGCAGCGACCAGCGCCGCCTCGTATCCCGCTGGGCCGCCGCCGATTATCACGATCCGAGTCATGCCATAAACGTATTCGAGACGACCGGACGCCGCACGGCAGTCCTGCAAAGATCCCCCGTTGCTTCGCGGGACCGGCGCGCCACGATAGGCTGGCCGTCGTGCCGATTTATGCCGCGTATGGATCGAATATGGACCCGGAGCAGATGCTGCTGCGCTGTCCGCATTCGCCGATGTCGGGAACCGGCTGGCTCAACGGCTGGCGGCTCACTTTCAGCGGTGGTGACATCGGCTGGGAAGGTGCCCTCGCGACAGTTGTCGAGGAGCCTGGCTCCCGTGTTTTCGTCGTCTTGTACGACGTATCGGACGAGGACGAACAGCGTCTCGACCGGTGGGAGGGCTCCGAACTCGGCATCCATCGCAAGATCCGGCTGCGCGTGGACACCGACGAACAGCCCGTGCTCGCCTGGCTCTACGTCATGGACGCCTACGAGGGCGGTCTACCCTCTGCCCGGTATATCGGCGTGATGGCAGACGCGGCCGAAAAGGCAGGCGCACCTGACGAATACGTCCACGACCTCCGGACCCGTAACAGCCGAAACGTTGGTCCCGGACCCTTCGCTTGACCGCTCAGGCCGACGCCAGCACAAGATTCACCATCACCTGAACGCCCACCGCCAGCGCCCGTTCGTCGAGGTCGAACGTCGGTTGGTGAATATCGTGCGGTTTACCCTCGCCCGACCACACGCCGAGCCGCGCCATCGCACCCGGCACTTCTTCGAGGTACCAGGAAAAGTCTTCGCCACCGCCCGATTGCTGGGTATCGGCGAGCGCGTCGGGTCCGATCACGCGAATGGCGTCCTCGAAAATGCGCGTCGAATGCTCGTCGTTGACCACCGGCGGCACGCCGCGTTTGTAGTTCAGTTCGTAGCGGACGCCCGTCGGCGCCAGCAGGCCGTGCACGATTTCCCTGACCATCGGCTCGAGCGAGACCCAGGTGTCGTGATCGCCCGTCCGCACTGTTCCGGTCAGCATGCCGGTCTGCGGGATTGCATTCGGCGCCTTCCCCGCGCTGACCGCACCCCAGACCATCACGGTGCTGGTTCGCGGATCGATGCGCCTGCTGAGCATTCCCGGTAGCCCCGTGATGACCGTTCCGATCGCGTAGACGAGATCGGTCGTCAGGTGTGGCCGGGACGTGTGCCCGCCGGGTGAGTCGAGCACCAACTCGACGGTGTCGGCCGCGGACGTGATCGCACCGACGCGGATGCCGACTCTGCCGACCTCGAGACGCGGATCGCAATGCAGTGCGAAGATTCGCGAAACACCGCTCATCGCACCGGTATCCACGACGTCGAGCGCGCCACCCGGGAACACTTCCTCGGCCGGCTGGAACACCAGACGCACGCCGACCGGCAGCGATGGCGCGGCGGCGAGTGCCAGCGCCGCGCCGATCAGCACCGTGGTGTGCGCGTCGTGACCACAGGCGTGTGAGACGCCGGGAACGGTCGACGCATAGGTCGCTCCGGTGAATTCCTGCAACGGCAGAGCATCCATGTCGGCGCGGAGTGCAACTCGCTGACCGTCCGGCCCGATATCGCACACGACGCCCGTGCCACCGGGGAGCACCTTCGGATCCAATCCAGCGGCCGTCAGCTTCGAGACCACGAACTCCGTCGTCGCGTACTCGTTGCGGGCCAACTCGGGGTTTGCGTGAATGTGGCGACGCCAGCCCGACAGTTCGCCACCGTGGCGAGCGAGCCAGTCGTGGGCAATTTTGCTGTTCTCGATCATCTGCCCGCCCTCGCGTTCGCTCGAACTGCGACTCCCGCAGCCAACCGTTCCCGCGAAGACTCTTCTGACAGGACGCGAATCACCGTGCGCGCCAGCGCCTGTGCGCCGTCGAGCACCGCGCGATCAGCGGATGCATTCACGCTCGCGGCGGCAAAGCCGGGCTGATGCGTGACGGCACCGCCGGAATCGATGCCGATGACCGGATGTATGCCCGGCAAGACGTTCGTGACGTTGCCCATGTCTGTGCTACCCAGCGGTCGCAGTCCTTCCAACCCAGGCGCGAGCGGCGTACGCCCCATCGCGGTTATCTCCGAACGGTACGCATCGGCTAACTCGGCGTCGGGCGTCAACTCCGTGTAGGTCGGTGCAACCGTTCGGATATCGAAACTACAGCCTGCGGCCATCGCACCTGCGGCAAAACAAGCTTCCGCGCGTTCGCGAAGTTGTTCCAGCGACGCGGTCGACCGGGCGCGCAGGTAATACAGCATCTCCGCGTGACCGGGCACGATGTTCGGCGCGATCCCACCGTCGCTGACGATTCCGTGCAACTGCTGACCCGGCGCCAGATGCTGACGCAACAAGCCGAGCCCGACCTGCGCGACGGTCACCGCATCCGCGGCATTGCGACCGAACTCGGGCGCGGCCGACGCGTGCGCCTCACGGCCGGTGAACGCGATCGCCAGGTCGGCGAGTGCGAGCGAGCGGACACCGACGATGTCCTCAGGTCCCGGATGCACCATCAGGGCGGCCGCGACGTCGTCGAACACTCCAGCGTCGAGCATCAGAATCTTGCCGCCGCCACTCTCCTCGGCCGGCGTTCCGATCACACGCACCGTGATTGCGTGCCGGTCGGCAAACTCGGCGAGCGCCAGCCCGGCACCGACCGCCGCCGCGGCGATGACATTGTGACCGCACGCGTGTCCGATTTCGGGAAGGGCGTCGTACTCGGCGCACACGCCGATGACCAGGTCACCGCTGCCGAAGCTCGCCTCGAAGGCCGTCGGCAGACCGGCGACCTCGGTGCGTACCTCGAATCCGCGCTGCGTCAACAGTTCGATCAACTTTGCCGAACTCTTGAACTCGGCAAACGCCAGCTCCGGTTCGCCATGAATGGAGTGGGACAGCTCGATCAGATCCGACGACGCAGCACTGACCACGGACGCGATGTCCGCAGTGTCCACATCGGAAAGCATTCTCTCAGTGTCGCACTAGCAGAAGCGTCTCCGAGTGCCGCATCAGCCGAACTTCAGGTTCTCCGGTGTGTTCGGAGTGTTGAGTGCGGCGAGGACGGGTGCGTGCAGGTCCGTCTTGATCCTGGTCAAGTTCGGGCCACGGTTGCTCGCCAGCCCGGCCGCGCGCTCGACAGCGGCGGCGAGCACGCCGTCACCTTCCGCGGTCGCGTCGACGATTCCCTTTGCGAGAGCCTCCGGTCCGCCGAGCCGGTCGCCCGTCGTCATCGTCGCGACCGCCACCTGACTGCCGAGCCGGCCCGTGATCAGCGCGTTCATCCCGATCGTGAACGGCATGTTCAGCTTGACCTCGGGAAGCGTGTAGAAGCCGCGATCGCTCTTCATCACGCGGAAATCGTGCGATGTCGCGGTCATCGCACCGGCTCCGAAAGCATGTCCGTTGATTGCGGCAACGGTCGGCAGCTGGAACGTGAGCAGCCTGGCGAAGATCGAATGGACGCGGTCCAGGTACCAGTGCATCTTGTCCAGGTTGCCGAACAGCCAGTCGGTGTCGAGTCCGTTGGAGTAGAACTTCCCGGTCGCGGTGGTGACCAGGGAGGCTTGCCCTTCAGACGCCTCTACCTCGTCGAGGTTTGCGTGCACCTCGTCGATCCAGTCCGGATGAAAGCGATTCTCGCTGTCTGTCTGTCCCTCGTTGCCGAGGTAGAGGATGAAAACGTCGCCTTCGCGCTGCAGGTATGGCATACGAGGAGGATAGAGACACGGCCGTCCCAATAGAGTGGTGGCCCATGGAAGCCACGCAGGCCGCCGCGTCGATCGCAGAGCGCTCCGGGATCGCCGAACACCGTGTCGCGATCGTTCTCGGTTCCGGCTGGCAACAGGCCGCGGCCCAGCTCGGCGAACCGACAGCGGCGATCCCGATGACCGAGTTGGCGGGGTTCGCGCCGCCGGCCGCCGCAGGTCACGTGGGCACTGTGCTGTCGGTGGACGTGGCAGGCACGCCGGTGCTCGTGATGATGGGCCGCAGTCACCTCTACGAAGGCTTCCCGGTCGGCCAGATCGTGCACCCCATCCGCACGGCATGTGCCGCTGGTGCGAAAACCGTCATCCTCACCAATGCCGCGGGCGGCATCCGCGACGGCCTGCGGGTCGGTGAGCCTGTCCTCGTCAGCGACCACATCAACCTGACCGGTCGATCACCGTTGCTCGGGGCCGAATTCGTCGACCTCGTCGATGCGTACGCTCCGGAACTACGCGAGATCGCGAAGGGCGTCGACCCGGCATTGACCGAAGGCGTCTACGCGGGCGTCGCCGGACCCCAGTACGAAACGCCTGCCGAGATCCGGATGCTGCGAACGATCGGCGCGGACCTCGTCGGTATGTCGACGGTGCACGAAACGATCGCTGCCCGCTCCCTCGGCGCGCGCGTGCTCGCCATCTCCCTGGTCACCAATCTCGCGGCGGGCGTGACCGGTGCGCCCTTGAATCACGCCGAAGTGCTCGCCGAAGGGCAGGCAGCTGCGGCGCGGATCGGCCGGTTGCTCCGCGATGTGGTGGCCGAGTTGTGAGTGCGTTGCACTTCGGCACCGCCGGACTGCGGGGCCCGATGCAGGACGGTCCCGACGGCATGAACGTCGCCGCGGTGCTCTCGGCGACAGCCGGTCTGTGCGCGTGGCTGCGCGACCGCTGCCTCGGTGGCGGGATCGTGGTCGTCGGGTACGACGCTCGCCACAACTCAGCCACTTTCGCCGACGCAGCTGCGGAAGTACTTGCCGCCGCTGGCTTTTCGGTCCGCCTATTCCCCCGGCCGCTGCCGACCCCGGTGACGTCGTTCGCGGTCAAGGCGCTGGACGCCGTCGCCGGCATTCAGATCACCGCGTCGCACAACCCACCCGCCGACAACGGCTACAAGGTATTCGTCTCCGGTGGCGCACAACTTGTTTCGCCCGCCGATCGCGAGATCGAGGCAGCGATCGCCCGGATCGGACCGGTCGACGAGATTCCGCGCGCACCCGTCACGCCGATCGACGACGACCTCCTGCAGAGATATATCGCCCGCGCCGCAGGACTGCCGCGCGGCACGCATCGCGACCTGCGCATCGCGGCGACGCCGCTGCACGGAGTCGGCGGCGAAACGCTGCTCGCGGTCCTGCGGGCGGCGGGATTCGGCGACGTCCACGTGGTCGACGAGCAGTTCGAGCCGGACCCCGATTTTCCGACGGTCTCCTTTCCCAATCCCGAAGAGCCCGGGGCGGCTGACCGGGTGCTCGCGCTGGCTGAACGGGTTCGGGCAGACGTTGCAATCGCGCTCGATCCCGACGCGGACCGGTGCGCGGTCGGCATACCCGGACCGGACGGCTGGCGAATGCTGACCGGCGACGAGACCGGTGCCCTGCTCGGCAACTACGTGCTGACCGGCGCGAAGCCGGATTCACTGGTCGCAAGCACCGTCGTGTCGTCCCGGCTGCTGGCGAAACTCGCACCCGCCCGCGGAGCGCGGCACGCTGAAACTCTCACCGGCTTCAAGTGGCTCGTCCGCGCAGGCCAGGGCCTTGTGTATGCATATGAGGAAGCCATGGGCTACTGCGTCGACCCGACCTTCGTGCGGGACAAAGACGGGATCAGTGCGGCCGTCCTCGTTGCCGACCTGGCCGCGGACTGTAAAGCTGCCGGCCTCGATCTGGCGCAGGTGCTCGACGAGCTTGCGATCGAGTTCGGGCTGCATCGGGGCGATCAGGTCGCGCATCGAGTCGAGAGGCTCGCCGATATCACCGATACGATGGCCGTTCTGCGCGCCGACCCGCCGCCGACGCTTGCGGGCAGGTCCGTCACCGTGACCGATCTCGCGCAACGACGGGGCCAAATGCGCACCGACGCACTGATCTTCGAGGCGAACGGTGCACGGGTCGTGGTTCGGCCCTCGGGTACCGAACCGAAGCTGAAGTGCTATCTCGAAGTCGTCGAACCGGTAGCGGGCAACGCCGACCTCCCACGCGCACGCGAGGCCGCCGCGAAAACACTTGCACAGCTGCGGGATTACTGCCTGACGATCACCGGTTAGCGCGGACCGAACTGCCGGTCACCCGCGTCCCCGAGGCCAGGCACGATGTAGGCGTTCGAATTGAGGCCGTCATCGATTGCGGCGGTGATGAGGCGCACCGGAAACCCTGACTGCGCAAGTGTTTCCACGCCCTCGGGCGCCGAAACCACGCAGATCGCGGTGATGTCCGTCGCGCCGCGATTCACGAGCAGTTCGATCGTGTGTTTCATCGAACCACCGGTCGCGAGCATCGGGTCGAGCACGAAGACCGGCAGGTCGGCGAGGCTGTCCGGCAGTGACTCCATGTACGGCACCGGCTGATGCGTCTTCTCGTCGCGTGCGATTCCGACGAACCCCACCCGGGATTGCGGAATCACCGCGCTGGCTTGCTCGACCATCCCGAGACCCGCACGCAGAACGGGGACGAGCAGCGGCGGATTGGCGAGGCGACAACCCTTGGTCGGGGCGACGGGAGTGCTGACATCGAACTCGCGGACCGGCAGATCGCGCGTCGCTTCGTACACCAGCATGTGGGTAAGCTCGCGCAGTGCAGCCCGGAAAGTCGGGTTGTCGGAACGTTCGTCGCGCATGGTGGTGAGCAGTACTGCTGCGAGCGGGTGGTCGACAACCTGGGTGTGCATAGCGAAACAATAGTGGGGCAGAAGTATTCAGTGGGGGTAAGTCCGGCGGAACCGATGCGCACTCTGGTGCGTCAAAGAAACCGAGGACTCGAAACGACCGGTGGGGGCAAGTCGCATGCCAGATCTCTATGTCCAGACGGGTGAGCTGCACGGCTATGCCGGAGTCGCCGCCGAAATGGCGAGCCAACTGACCGCCGCGGGCGCGGGCACCGCAGTGGCCGGGCCGGCCCTGCTCGGTCCGGTGTTCGGCCTGATCGGGGGCGAATTCGTTGCCGCGTTTGCCGCCGCCCATTCGGCCCACGTCGCAGCGATCACCGACCTCGCGAGCAAGGTTGCCGGCATGGGCGCAGCCTCGGTCGCATCGGCGACGGATTATGACGGCGCCGACGCAACAACGGCGGGTAACGTGAGTTCGGCCGGTCGAACGATCGAGGCGTAGAACGTGCTCGACGCAGCGGCACTTGCCGCGCCGATCGTGCAGTTGCTGACGACATTCGGTACCGGCGTCCTACCAGGCGGCGGTCCGGCCGACGTTCTGCGCTCGTCCTCGGTTGCCATCGATTCGGTGCACTCGCTCGGCCGTACCGGAATTGCTCACCTCGAGGCGTCGTGGTCGGGCGCAACGGCCGACCACGCGGCCGACAGAGCGGCCGCGGCGCAGGGCTCTGCAGTAGCGATCTCCGATCGCGGCAACTCCATCGCGGACGTCCTGTCTCTTGCCTGCGCCGATGTGAACGCGGGCATCGCCGAACTGAGCAAGATCCTCGATTCCTTCGTTTCTATCGTTGTCGCCGCGGCACCGACCCTTGCCACACCGACCGGCCAGACCATGGTCATCGGAGCGGCCATCGAACACCTCGGCCGCGCGCTGGCCGTAGTCGCCAAGGTCCGCGAGCAACTGGCCGCGCACTCGGCGCGGATGCTCGAGTTCGTCGATCCGCCCGCAACACCGACGGCCCCGGCGGCGACGATGCCTGCCTCGCAATCCACTTCCGCGGGCGCCGACCTCGGAACGAGGTTCGTCTCCAGCGCCGCGCAATCGACGGGCGCTCCCCCGGTTCCGGACATGATCTCTGCGCTGAACGGCCACAGCGGCCAAGGCGCCGCGGGCCCGTCGGCCTACGTGGCCAACGGGCAGGGCGTCGAGGTTGCGATGCCCGACGGCAGTACGGTCGTCGCGCCGAACGAGAAAGCCGCCGATGCGCTACGTCACGCGCTGAGCCAGCAGGGCACGCCCTACAGCTGGGGCGGCACGACACCCGGCGTCGGGTTCGACTGCAGCGGTTTCACCCAGTGGGCATACGGCGAGTCCGGCGTCGAGATCCCGCGCACCGCGGCAGATCAAGCGGTCGGCATGTCGGTGAACGCGGCCGATCTCATGCCTGGCGACCTCGCCGTCTGGGATGGGCACGTGGCGATGGTGGCGGGTAACGGGATGTTGATCGAGGCCGGTGATCCGGTCGAACTGAGCCCGTTGCGGACCAGCAACATGGGCATGGCATTCCACGGCTTCTACAGGCCGACGGCATGAGCAAGGAAGGAGAGTCGGTGCTCCCACACGTCACTGCCGTGACCAGGACGAACCGATCGGGCACAATTTCGGTGCGCGCGACGGATCAGGGCTTACCCGTCGACATTCAGATCGAGCGCCGGGAGCTGCGCTTCGGTGCCCAACCGCTTGCTGACGAGATTCTTCGGCTGACCAGGCTGGCAGCACTCGAAGCCGGTGCGCGTCGTCGCGAATCACTCGCGCAGTCCGGAATACCTGCTGACATCCTCGATCGCCTCGGCCTACCGACACGAGATCAGGTCGTGGCGCGCGAGGACGTGTTCGAGGAGCAGGAAACCGCCCCCACGTCATGGCTGCGGCCGGTATGAGCCAGCAGATGGACGCCTTGGTCGCGAATGCCACGGCGAAGCTCGAGCAGCTCGAAGCGGCCCTGGATTCGCTGCAGAAACTCAGGGCGCGCTTCACGACCCCCGACGGCACGGTCACCGCGGAAGTCGACGGCAACGGCGCCCTGGTCGGCCTCTGGCTCGACGAAGCGGTCGGCGGTATGGCGCCCAATGCCGTCGGCGCTGCGATCACGCAAGCCTGTCAGCAGGCCGCAGGCCTCGCCGGACAGCGCCGCGCGGCCGTGCTGACCAGGCTCAACGACGCGTTTGCATCCTGATGCCCGCGCGCTGTGACCGGGGCTGCATAGTGCGGTCGCCGAACTGTCGATAGGCTTTCCAACCATGGCAGCTGGAGACATCGTCCCGATCGAACTCGGACTCACCGATGGCGATCTTGTAACCCTGTGGGCTCCGCGTTGGCGCGAAGGCGACGACGAGTGGGAGGCCTTCCTCGGTCGTGACGATGCCCTCTTCGGCTTCGAGTCGGTTGCGGAGCTCGCGGCTTTCATCCGGTCCGACAAAGAGAACGACCTTGTGGAACACCCGGCCTGGCCGGTTGTCGTGGCCTTGTCGGCCGCCGAGCTCGAGCCCGAGGACACCCACTGCTTCGACCTGGTCGGCGTTCCCGAGTTGGCCGCGGCCGATCCGGACGCCGACGTGGTTGCCGAGTTGGAGGACACACTCGAGATGGTGCGCACCATCGGCGAGGTCTGCGAACTGGACGCGGTCCTGAAGTTCTTCAGTGCCAATCCGATTCTCGGCGCACTCCCGGGTGGTGTGAATGCGTTTGCCGGTCGGGACGGTGAAGAGCTGTGGGATCAGGTCGGTACGGCCGTTGCCAAGGACTGGGACTCCGTGCTCGACGCGATCGACAAGGTGGTCTCCACGCCCAAGGTCGACGCTTCCGCAGTCGCGCTCGCGGAGGCAGAACTGCTTGCCGCAGACGAGAACACGGTGGATGCCGACGACGTCACCGACGAAGACGACGAATCCGAGTTCGAGGCAGTCGATTTCGAAGACGACGAGGATGAGGACGATGATTCGTTCTGGCACTCTGTCGGCATCGATCCGGTGAAGATCATCATGTCCAGCGGGATCTACTTCACGCTGCGGTGTTACCTCGACGACGATCCGATCTTCCTCGGAAACGACGGAAAGATAGACGTTTTCACCTCGGAGCGCTCTCTTGCACGCCACCTGGCCGACAATCACGAGCACGACCTCGCCAAGGTCAGCACCTACTCGCAGGTGCAATCGGCGGCCGTCGACGGGTCGCTCGAGGTCGAGGTCACCGACGAGAACGTCTACGTGCTCACCGGTTTGGCCGACGACCTCGGCGAGGGACCGGAGTCGGTCGACGCCGAGCAACTCGACCTCGCGGTCGAATTGTTTACCGATGCAGGCGATTACGCCGAAGACGGGGCCGTCGAAAAGGCGCTGGCGCCGTCGACGCCGCTCGGCTGGTACGTGTCGTACGTCCTGAATCCCGATCCGACACGGATGGCTCCCAGCCCGCCGTTCGGCGACGAGGCGGAGGCGTGGCGCGCACTGGAAACCGGGTTCGAGGCTCGGATCGCCAAGCGCTGAACGGCGTTTCAGCCCAGTATCACGGCGTAACCGGGTTTGATGACGTTGTCGATGAGCCATAGCCGCTCGGGGAAAGGAATGAAGGACGACTTCATCGCGTTGATCGTGAACCGCTGCAGGTCGCTCCAGCCGTAGCCGAAGGTCTCGACGAGCTTGAGCATCTCGCCGCTCATCGTGGTGTCGCTCATCAATCGGTTGTCGGTGTTCACGGTTACGCGGAAACGCAACCGGGCCAGCAGCGCGAAAGGATGCTCCGCGATCGACGCCGCGGCTCCGGTCTGCACGTTGGACGTCGGGCACATTTCGAGCGGAATGCGCTTGTCCCGAACGTAACTCGCAACGAGCCCGAGCGTGGCATCACCGTCTGCCGCGACATCGATGTCGTCCGTGATCCGCACGCCATGACCGAGCCGGTCGGTTCCGCAGAACGCCACGGCTTCGTGGATCGACGGCAGGCCGAACGCCTCGCCGGCATGGATCGTGAAGTGCGCGTTGTTCGTTCGCATGTATTCGAACGCATCGAGGTGCCTGCTCGGCGGAAATCCAGCCTCGGCGCCTGCGATGTCGAAGCCGACCACGCCGCGGTGCCGAAAGCGCACCGCAAGTTCCGCGATCTCACGCGACCGCGCAGCATGTCGCATCGCCGTGAGCAGACAGACGACACGGATTCTGCGACCGGACGCCGCAACCGCCGACTCGCCCGACGCGAACCCGGCCAGCGTGTGCTCGACAACTTCGTCGAGCGTGAGGCCGTCCTCCAGGTGGAGTTCGGGGGCGAATCTGATCTCCGCATAGACGACGCCGTCCGCGGCCAGATCCTCGACGCACTCGCGCGCGACGCGCTCGAGCGCATTCGGCGTCTGCATTACCGCAACGGTGTGCTCGAAGGTCTCGAGGTACTGCACGAGCGACCCACTGTTCGCGGCATCGCGGAACCAGTCACCGAGCGCTGCCGGATCGCTTTCGGGGAGCCGGTCGTAGCCGCACTCGGCGGCTAACTCGATGACCGTCGACGGGCGCAGGCCGCCGTCGAGATGATCGTGCAGCAGCGCTTTGGGCGCCTGCCGGATAGTCGACAGATTCAGCGGCATCGGACCGGTGAGCGGCATACCGCAAACCGTAACCCCCGACCTGCGGTCCACGCGCGCGGATCGGTCCGATCTCACACCAATCCGATCCCGCCCGGGCCCCGAATGCCTACATACCAATCGCCGATCGCGGCGCCCAGAAGAGAAAAACGTTGCTCTGCAATGTTTTTCGTTGGGTGCTGAGCGCTGGGAGCGGTTGGCAACGCGCAGCCGATTCCGTCCCACCCGCATAACCGACACACGGCGGTGACCCATGCCCGAACGCCTTCTGCCCTTTTACGACGACGTGCAAGCCCACTACGACTTGTCAGACGACTTCTTCGCAACGTTTCTCGACCCGACCCGGACCTACAGTTGCGCGTACTTCAGCCGCGACGACATGACTCTCGAGCAGGCCCAGCTCGCGAAGATCGATCTTGCGCTCGGCAAATGCGATCTCCGCCCGGGAATGACGCTGCTGGACGTGGGCTGCGGCTGGGGCTCGACGATGATGCGAGCTCGCGACCACTTCGACGTGGACGTCATCGGCCTGACGCTGAGCCGCAACCAGTTCACACACGTCACCCACGCGACCGACAGCCCGCTGCGCAACGGCAGGACCGCCGAGGTACGACTGGAGGGCTGGGAGGATTTCGACGAACCGGTCGACCGGATCGTCTCGATCGGCGCATTCGAGCATTTCCGGAGGGAGCGCTACGGGGCATTCTTCGAGCGCTGCCACTCGATCCTGCCGCCTGACGGCCGCATGCTGCTCCACACGATCGTGCAGTACAACCGCCACGAGATTCGGGCGAAGGGACTCCCCATCAATCGTGAAGTCCTCGAATTCGCCAACTTCATCAACGCCGAGATCTTCCCGGGTGGGCAACTTCCGGAGCCGGAATGGGTCGTCGCCGACGCCAGGGCGGCAGGTTTCGTCGTCGAGCGAATCCACCCGCTGCGGCTCCACTATGCGCGCACGCTGGACCACTGGTGCGCCACCCTGCGCGAGCACCGCGACGAGGCAATAGCTGCAGCCTCGCCCGCCGCCTACGACACATATGTGAAATACCTCGGCGGGACCGGGGATTACTTCAGAAATGGGTACATAGACGTCATGCAGTTCTCACTCGCCAAGGCGCCCGGTCGCGGATGAGTGTCGACACGACCACGTCCGCCGCTACCGCCGAAGCCACCGCTCTGGTCGGAAATCCTTTGCGGCTCAACGGCTATTACGAAGTGGGACGCGAGAAGATCCGGGAGTTCGCGCGCGCAGTGCAGGACGCCCATCCGGCGCATCGATTCGAAGCGGCGGCAATCGCGCACGGCCACGACGGATTGATCGCGCCGGTCACCTTCACCGCAATCCTGGGCGCCATAGCGCGGCGGCACATCTTCGAGAACTTCATGCCTAACTACGACCTGAGCCAGGTTCTGCACACCGAACAACGGATCACGTCCCATCGCCCGGTCCGGGCCGGTGACCGATTGATCTCGTACGTGACACTCGAAGCCTTCCGGCACGGCCACGGTCAGCACCTGTTCGTCCTCCGGATCGACATCGTCGACGAGAAAGACGAATACGTGCAAACCGGCTGGACGACGATCGTCGGGCGCGCAGGCGGCGAAGGCGCCGACGACAGGCTCGCGCGTGCGGTGAAGACGATCGCGGCGACCGAAGTCCCGACGTCCACGCCCTCTGCCGGAAATGCGTACAACGTCGCTGCCGCGGACGGGCCCGCCGACACCCTCGCTCCGTCGTACGCGCAATACGAACCTCGACCGCAGCGCCGCCTTTCCGAGGTCGCTGTCGGCGACTGTGTGCCCGAGCACGTCAACTACGTCAGCCGGGGCGATCTGGTGAACTACGCGGGTGTGTCCGGCGACGCGAACCCGATCCACTGGAGCGACACGATCGTGGACATAGTCGGGCTGCCGAACGTCGTCGCCCACGGCATGCTGACCATGGGCCTTGCCGCCGGTCTGGTGACCGAGTGGGTCGGCGACCCCGGTGCCGTTCAAGAATTCGGCGTTCGCTTCGTGAGCCCCCTGTACGTCCCCTCCGACCGGTCCGCCGAAGTGCGCTTCAGCGGCAAGGTACGTGCGATCGACACCGCCGCCCGCACCGCTACGGTCGCCCTCACGGGACTCGCCGACGGCAGGAAGATCTTCGGCCGCGCTGTGGCGACGGTTCGTCTCGCCTGACCCGTCCGTCCTGCTGTCAGCCGATCCGCTCGATGATCAGCGGCGGCGGCGAATAGCCTTCCGATACCGACCATGCACCCGTGAGCGCCTCGAGCGCCGAGGCAATCGACTCCGGCGTATCGGTGTGCAGCGTGAACAGCGCATCACCGGCCTGTACGGCTTCGCCGGGCTTTGCATGCATGACGACACCCGCGGCCGACTGGACCGCGTCGCCCTGGCGAGCCCGGCCGGCGCCCAGCCGCCAGGCTGCGATCCCGACCGCCAGCGCGTCCAACGTCGTCAGTACGCCGGATTCCGTCGCGCGCACGAGCTCGGTGTGCCGAGCCTTCGGGAGGGCGGCGTCGGGGTCTCCGCCCTGCGCGGCGATCATTGCCCGCCAATGGTCCATCGCGTGCCCGTCGGCAAGTCGTTGCGCGGGATCCACGTCCTCGACGCCGGCAAGAGCCAGCATCTCGCGTGCGGAGGCAATCGTCAGTTCGACGACGTCCGCGGGACCGCCCCCGGCCAGGACCTCGACCGATTCGGCGACTTCGAGTCCATTGCCCGCGGTCGACCCCAACGGCACGTCCATCCGGGTGATCATCGCTCGCGTCGGCAGCGACGCATCGGTGCCGATCTCCACCATCGTTTCCGCAAGCTCGCGCGCGTCGTCGTACTTCTGCATGAACGCGCCCGATCCGACCTTCACGTCGAGCAGCAGCGAACCCGTACCCTCGGCGATCTTCTTGCTCATGATCGAGCTCGCGATGAGCGGGATGGACTCGACTGTGCCGGTCACGTCACGTAGTGCGTAGAGCTTCTTATCGGCGGGCGCTAGATCGGCACCGGCCGCGCAGATGACGGCCCCGACTGCCGGGTCCGCGACCAACTCCCGCATGCGGGCGCTCGACACCTGCGCGCTCCAGCCCGGAATCGCTTCGAGTTTGTCGAGTGTGCCGCCCGTGTAGCCGAGACCTCGGCCCGCAAGTTGCGGCACTCCGAGACCACACGCGGCGACGAGTGGAGCAAGCGGAAGCGTGATCTTGTCACCCACTCCGCCGGTCGAATGCTTGTCGACGGTAGGTCGCGGGAGGTCCGTGAAATCCATCCGGGAACCCGACGCAATCATCGCCGTCGTCCACGCGCTCGTCTCGGTACGTGTCATCCCGCGTAACAGGATCGCCATAGCCAGTGCCGACATCTGTTCGTCTGCAACGGTTCCGCGCGTGAAGCCGTCGACGACCCAATCGATCTGCGCGCGAGTCAGTTCGTGCCCGTCCCGCTTGGCCCGAATGACCGATACGGCGTCAGGCACCGGAGCCTCCCGATACCCGCTCGATATCGTCGGGACCGAAAGCGTTGGGCAACAAAGCACTAAGTGAAACGGCACCGTTTCGAGTATCGATCAAGAGGCCCGGGCCGCCGTGCTCGAGAAGAAGCTGCCGGCATCGCCCGCAAGGCATCAGAATCTCGTTACCCGCGTCACAAACCGATACTGCGAGCAGTCGTCCGCCACCGCCGGAAAAGAGGTTCGACACCATTCCGCATTCGGCGCAGAGACTCAGTCCATATGAGACATTTTCCACATTGCAACCGACCACTATTCGGCCGTCGTCGACGACGCCCGCAGCGCCTACCGCGAAGTTCGAATAGGGCGCATAGGCGTTTTGCATCGCCCGTCTCGCATTGGCGCGCAACACATTCCAATCGACGCCGTGGTCTGCGACACCCTCGGCCGGCGAGTTGCCCCGGTCTGAAATTCCCATCTTCAGATCTCTTTTCACATTGGAAAGGCAAACCTAACAAAGGCATTTATGCACAGTAAGAGCGCCAGTTGATCTATGTCGTTGTATCGCGGGGGTTTAGAGTTCACCACAAGTCGGTTCTCGTCGACCGGACACCCGCTCGGCGCGTCCATCGAAGACGTTGGAGGCAAGGCACGCGATGGCAAGCATTATTGACGCGGACGCTCCAGAAAAGGAGCCCACGCGATCGCTGTACCGCGGCGACCCCGGGATGTGGTCGTGGGTGATGCACCGGATCAGCGGCGTCACGCTGTTCTTCTTTTTGTTCGTTCACGTTCTCGACACTGCGCTCGTTCGCGTCAGCCCTGAGGCTTACAACGAAGTCGTCGACACGTACAAGAACCCCATCGTCGGCTTGATGGAACTCGCGCTCGTCGCGCTCGTCCTGTACCACGCGCTCAACGGCGTGCGGATCATGCTCGTCGACTTCTGGTCCGAGGGCCCGCGTCACCAGCGCCTCATGCTGTGGATCATCCTCGGCATCTGGTTCGTCGTGATGATCCCGGCATCCGGCCGCATCTTCTACAACATCTACATGGGCACGTGGGGGCACTGATGAGCGTCGAAGCCCGTTCTCTGTCGAAGTCCTACGATCGCCCGGCCAGCCTCGACAACCCGCGTGCGCCGCGGAAGGCGTCGAAGAACAACTTCGAGTTGTACGCCTGGCTGTTCATGCGGTTCTCCGGACTCGCGCTGATCATTCTGACCTTCGGCCACCTGTTCATCATGCTGATGTGGGACGAAGGCGTTCACCGGGTCGACTGGCAGTTCGTGGCCGACCGCTGGTCCTCACCGTTCTGGCAGTTCTGGGATCTGACGATGCTCTGGCTCGCGCAACTCCACGGCGGGAACGGATTGCGAACGGTCATCGCCGACTACTCCCGCAAGGACTCGACGCGCTTCTGGCTGAACACCCTGCTGGCGCTGTCGATGATCCTCATCATCGGGCTGGGCACGTACGTGATTTTCACCTTCGATCCGAACTTCACCCCCGGGGAGTAGCACACACATGCCCGAACCTCAGGTTCACGAACACAGGTACGACGTCGTCATCATAGGTGCAGGTGGCGCCGGGATGCGCGCAGCGATCGAGGCCGGTCCGCGCGTTCGCACGGCTGTCCTGACCAAGCTCTACCCCACTCGCAGCCACACCGGTGCGGCTCAGGGCGGTATGTGTGCGGCGCTCGCCAACGTCGAAGAAGACAACTGGGAGTGGCACACCTTCGACACGGTCAAGGGCGGCGACTATCTCGCCGACCAGGACGCGGTCGAGATCATGGCGAAGGAAGCGATCGACGCCGTTCTCGATCTCGAGAAGATGGGGCTGCCGTTCAACCGGACGCCCGAGGGCAAGATCGACCAGCGCCGCTTCGGCGGGCACACCCGCAACCACGGCCAGGCCGCCGTGCGCCGCGCGTGTTACGCCGCCGACCGCACCGGTCACATGATCCTGCAGACGCTCTATCAGAACTGTGTCAAGCACGACGTCCAGTTCTACAACGAGTTCTACGTGCTCGACATCGCGATCACCGAGACGGACCGCGGCCCGACGGCAACCGGCGTCATCGCCTACGAGCTTGCGACCGGCGAGCTGCACATCTTCCAGGCCAAATCGATCATCTTCGCCACCGGCGGATCGGGCCGGATGTACAAGACGACCTCGAACGCCCACACCCTGACCGGTGACGGCATGGCGATCGTGTTCCGCAAGGGATTCCCCTTGGAGGACATGGAGTTCCACCAGTTCCATCCGACAGGCCTCGCGGGTCTGGGAATTCTCATCTCCGAGGCGGTCCGCGGCGAGGGCGGCATCCTGCGCAACGCCGACGGTGAGCGATTCATGGAGCGCTACGCGCCCACGATCAAGGACCTCGCGCCGCGTGACATCGTCGCGCGATCGATGGTGCTCGAGGTGCTCGAAGGCCGCGGCGCCGGACCGGACAAGGACTACGTCTACATCGACGTCACCCACCTGGGCGCGGAAGTACTCGAGGAGAAGCTCCCCGACATCACCGAGTTCTCGCGTACCTACCTCGGCGTCGACCCCGTCACCGAACTCGTCCCGGTGTTCCCGACCTGCCACTACGTCATGGGCGGCATTCCGACCCGGATCCGCGGCGAGGTGCTGCGCAACAACGAAGACATCGTCTTCGGGCTCTACGCCGCCGGCGAGTGCGCCTGCGTCTCCGTGCACGGTGCGAACCGGCTCGGCACCAACTCGCTGCTGGACATCAACGTGTTCGGTCGCCGTTCGGGCATCGCCGCCGCGGAGTACGCGGAACGGCGTCCGGACTTCATCCCGCTGCCCGAGAACCCCGCCGGCATGGTCCAGGAATGGCTCGCGCGGATCCTGTCGGGCGAAGGCCACGAACGCGTCGCCGACATCCGCACCGAACTGCAGAAGTCGATGGACAACAACGCGTCGGTGTTCCGCACCGAAGACACGTTGAAGCAGGCCCTCACCGACATCCATGCACTGAAGGAGCGCTACGCGCGAATTACGGTGCACGACAAGGGGAAGCGCTACAACAGCGACCTTCTCGAGGCGCTCGAGCTCGGCTTCCTGCTCGAGCTTGCCGAGGTGACGGTCGTCGGTGCGCTGAACCGCAAGGAGTCCCGCGGTGGACACGCGCGCGAGGACTACCCGAACCGTGACGACGTGAACTTCATGCGGCACACCATGGCGTACAAAGAGGGCGAAGACCTGCTCTCCGATATTCGCCTCGACTTCAAGCCGGTGGTTCAGACCCGCTACGAGCCGATGGAGCGTAAGTACTGATGACTACGTCTGTTGAATCCCCGGCGAGCACCGGGCAGACTCCCCCGCCCGTGCCCAACGGCTCGGTCATGGTCACGATGAAGATCGCGCGCTTCAACCCGGAGAACGACCTCGGTGCGCACTGGGACAGCTTCCAGGTCCCGTGCCTGCCGACCGACCGGCTCCTGAACCTGCTGCTCTACGTCAAGAACTACCTCGACGGAACACTGACTTTCCGGCGCTCGTGCGCGCACGGTGTCTGCGGTTCGGACGCGATGCGCATCAACGGCGTCAACCGACTGGCGTGCAAGGTGCTCATGCGGGACATGCTCCCCAAGGACAGCAACAAGACGCTGACCATCACGGTCGAGCCCATCCGTGGGCTGCCGGTCGAGAAGGACCTGATCGTCGACATGGAGCCGTTCTTCGACGCCTTCCGTGCGGTCAAGCCCTACCTCATCACCAGCGGCAACGAGCCGACCCGCGAGCGCATTCAGTCCGCGGCCGACCGGCACCGCTTCGATGACACGACCAAGTGCATCCTGTGTGCCTGCTGCACCACGTCCTGCCCGGTGTACTGGAACGACGGCAGCTACTTCGGTCCGGCCGCGATCGTGAACGCACACCGGTTCATCTTCGACAGCCGTGACGAAGGCGCCCGCGAGCGCCTCGACATTCTGAACGACGTAGAAGGCGTCTGGCGTTGCCGTACGACGTTCAACTGCACCGACGCGTGCCCTCGCGGCATCGAGGTCACGAAGGCGATTCAGGAAGTCAAGCGCGCGCTGCTGTTCGCTAGATGATGTTGACGGCGTCGAGGAACTTCTCGGCAACGTCCTTGTCGCCTTCGATCGTCAGGTCGTGATCACGCCATTTCTCGCGCGTGGTCGCCCATAGCGGAAAGTCGGTCGATCGCCCTGTTATCCGGGCGATCGGCTTGGCGCCCTTGCCCGGTTCGACCTCGAGTTTGCCTTTGCGCAGCGGCGTGATCTGCCAGTTCCCACCGGCCGGACCGGTCAGGGTGAGCCCGATCGGCCGGTTCAGCCAGGTCATCGATTCGCGGTTCATCTGACCGAGGCCGGCGAGCATCCATTCCAGCGTGACTGCCATCCGCTCTTCGTCGATCGGCGGTGCAGGCCTGTCGAGAGCTGGGGCGATGTCGTGCTTCAGATGGGTGTACCAGTCGAAGACGAACACTGACGGCAGCAACCGGATCGGATACCTGCCTAGGTTCCCCAGCGGCAACGGGATCGCCCCGAGCGGCCCGCCGGTCGTGACCCGGAGCAACGACGCCGCCCGCGCACTCCACTTTTCGAATTCGGCGAGGACCTTGTCCGCAGGCATATCGCGCCACGACTCGAGGAGATCCTCGTTCTTGGCTTCGGTGTCGCTCGTTGCGATGACACCGATGATCTTGGGGCTGAACATGACCTTGCACTCGCCGGCGAAGTGCGCGACAACGTCCTTGACGCGCCACCCTGCCGCACGGCTGTCCGTCTCCCAGTCCGCCGCCGACAGGTCGCGGCAGTAGTCGAGGACCTCCTGCCGCTGAGTTCTCAGCGCCTTGATCCTGTCGATCGGCACGGCGTCTCCTTCCGGACTGATGCGGGCTTGCGCCAACCTTAGGGTGAACACCGGTACGCTGCATCGACAATGAACACGCGCGTCACCGCTCTCCTGCTCCGATCGACAGTCGTCTCGATGATCCTCGTCCTCATCGCACTGACGGGGATTCCCGCGATCGCGGACCCCGACGACTCCACTTCGAGCGGTAGCACGACCACGTCGACGACCCCGCCTTTCACCACACCGCGAACCGACGACTGCCCGAACGAGACCGCGCCTCCTCGCGCGATCGACTCGTCCGAGGTGCCCGCGCCCGGAGAGCCGACCCCAGGCCCACTTCCGATTCCCGACGATCCTGTCGGCGGGGACGAGCTCGGCGAATGCGGCGTCATCACGCCCTCGGGCTCGAATGCACTACCGAAGGACATCTCCGCAACCGCCTGGGTGCTGGCGGACCTCGATACGGGCGACGTGCTGGCGGCGAAAGACCCGCACGGGCGCTACCGCCCGGCCAGCACGATCAAGGTGCTGCTGGCGATCCTCGCGCTGGACGAACTCGATCTGCGCCGCACCGTCACGGGCACGACGGCGGACGCCGATGTCGACGGCACGCGGGTCGGGATCGGGCCCGGTGGGCGGTACACGAACATGCAACTCATGCAGGCCCTCGTGATGGCGTCGGGTAACGATGCCGCCCACGCGATCGCGGCGCAGCTCGGCGGCGACGAGGCAACCGTCGAGCGCATGAACGAACTCGCGGTCTCGTTGGGCGGATTGGACACCCGCGTCGCGACCCCGTCGGGACTCGACGGACCGGGGATGTCGACATCGGCCTACGACCTCGCGCTGTTCTTCCGGGCGGCGATGCAGATCCCCACGTTCGCGACGTTGATCCACACGGAGCAGGTCGATTTCCCCGGGTTCCCCGCCGACCCACGTATCCCCGACGACAAGGATCATCCGGGCTTCCCGATCGGCAACGACAACCAACTGCTCTACAACTACGACGGCGCGCTCGGCGGCAAGACCGGTTACACCGACGACGCCCGCCAGACGTTCGTCGCCGGTGCCGAGCGCAACGGTCGGCGACTTGCGGTGACGTTGTTGGCCGCGGACGTCAAGCCGATCCGGCCATGGGAGCAGGCCGCTCGGCTGCTCGACTACGGCTTCGCACTCGATGCCGATCAGTACGTCGGAACCCTGGTCGACGAGAACGACGACGCGTCGACGTCGACGCGCACCCGTTCCACCAGGGCCGGCGAAGTGACGCTTGCCGCGCCACCGGAGCGAGGCTCGGACGGTAGCTCGACCGACTCCGACAGCGGCACCCACACAACGATCGTCCGGGTGCTGATCGTTCTCGTCGGAGTGCTGATCGTACTCGCGTGCCTGCTGGCTGCGGATTCGCTCGATCGCCGCAAGAAACACGGCCGCTGAGCTAGCCGCGTTTGCGCCGCATCCCCGAAAGCCCCAGTGCGGCAACCACACCCGCACCGAACAGCGCGAGACCTCCCGCCGCCGTCGGGCCGCCGCGAACTTCGACGCGAGGCGCGATGATGGTCGCTTCCGGCGGTTTCACGACGGCGAGAGCCAAATTCTCCTCAGCGGTCGCTGCCCACGCCGTTGCGAACAGGATGATGCGCGAGGTGAAGAAGCTGAACACCATGATTCCGAGAATCGGGCCGAACGCGACTCCCGCGGGACTGCTGAGCACGGTCTTGAGATAGAACGTCGCGATCTGCTTGAAGATCTCGAACACGATCGCAGCGAGTAGTGCGGCTTTGAGTGCGCTCTTCAGCGTGACTGGCTCGCGGGGCAGACGCGCGATGACCCAGACGAACACTGCCCAGGACGCGAAGACCGCCAGCGCGATCGAAACGATCTTCAGTGCGATCCCGACTCCCGGAGCGTTCTCCAGGTTGACGAGGGCGAGAAGCCGCCGACCGACAGTCCCAGAGCTCACCGCGGAGAAGCCGAGCGACAGCACGAGGGCGAAGGCGAGGCCTACCAGCGCACCGAGGTCGACGATCTTCGTCTTGAGGAAACCGTCCGGCTCGTGCTTCTGGTCCCACTGTTCGGTAAGCGCGGCTCGCAGATTGTTCATCCACCCCAGCCCGGCATAGAGGCCACCGACCAACCCGATCACACCGACGGTCGCGCGTGAGTCGACGGCTTGCTGGATCAGATCGTTCAGCGTGTTTCCCATGTCGCCTGGGACGCTGTCGCGCACCTTGTCCTTTGCGTCGAGCAGCAGTTCCGGGTTGCCACTCAGCACAAAGCCCGCGATCGAGAAGCCGACCATGATCAGCGGAAACAGGGCGAGGACCGTGAAGTACGTGATTCCCGCGGCGTAGAAATCGCCGCGTTGGGCCTGAAACCTGGCACCGGCCCGAATCAGATGATCGAGCCACGGGCGCTTCGCGCGCTGTTGCTCCAGTGTTGCCTTGACGTCGCTAGCTTTCTCCTTGACGTCGTCGACCTTGATGTCCGGGATAGCTGATCACCCTCTCGGGGTCAGGAACCCCACTCGGTCGTACACCTGGCTCAAGGTGCGCGACGCCACCGCCCTGGCCCGTTCGGCGCCTGCGGTCAAAATTCGGTCCAATTCACCCTTATCCTGCAAAAATTCTTGCACCTGGGCCCGCAGCGGCGTGACGAAATCGACGAGAGCATCGGCAACGTCCACTTTGAGGTCGCCGTAACCTTTCCCCTCGTACGCAACTTCCAAACCTGCGATCGGCTGATCGGTCAGCGCACCGAGAATCACCAGCAGATTGCTGACGCCCGGCTTGGTCTCCGGATCGAAGCGAATCTCGCGTTCGGTGTCCGTGACCGCCGACCGGATCTTCTTCGCCGACACCTTGGGGTCGTCGAGCAGGCTGATCAGGCCGGCGTCGCTCGCGGCCGACTTGCTCATCTTCGACGTCGGGTCCTGCAGATCGAAGATCTTCGCGCCACCCTTCATGATGTGCGCCTCGGGTACGACGAACGTTTTCTTGAACCGCGTATTGAAGCGCTGCGCCAAATCCCGCGTCAGTTCCAGATGCTGGCGCTGATCCTCGCCCACGGGCACTAGTTGCGGCCGGTACAGCAGAATGTCGGCAGCCTGCAGGATCGGATAGGTGAACAGTCCGACGCTCGCGTTGTCGGAACCCTGCCGGGCCGACTTGTCCTTGAACTGCGTCATCCGTGCGGCTTCACCGAAGCCGGTGATGCAGTTGAGGACCCAGGCGAGTTGGGCGTGCTCGGGCACCTGACTCTGCACGAACAAGGTCGCGCGCTGTGGATCGATACCCAGCGCAAGCAGCTGCGCGGCCGCTATTCGCGTTCGCTGGGCCAGCTGCTTCGGCTCCTGCGGCACGGTGATGGCATGCAGGTCCGGAATGAAATAGAAGGCTTCGTGATCGTCCTGCAAACCCACCCAATAGCGAACCGCGCCCAGGTAGTTCCCTAGATGAAAACTGTCGGCAGTGGGCTGGATTCCGGACAGGACGCGGGGTTTGGGCGCCGCGGCCTCGGGGGTGGGGCTGGACATGGTTGCTGATCTTTCCACGTGCACCGACGCGTAGAGCCAGGGACCTCGTCGGTCAATCGAGCGTCAGCACAGTGGTTTGCACGGTCGGCCATGACTTCGGCAGGCTCCGCTCGACCTGCAGGACGACACGGAAAACCGCCGGCTCGGTCCGGTCGGACCACTCCTGCGCGTAGAAGGACATTGCCTCGAAGAACCAGCCGATCGCATCCGGGTCGGCACCGAGCAACAACTCGGCATCGCGCACGAGCACGACGTAACCCCTTGCGGGCCCGACGAATTCTTCGAGATCGCGCATACATTCGTCGAACGCGTCCTTGTTTTCCCCGAAGTAGTACGGGAACTGGAACGCCGCTGCGAACTCGTCGAACACCGCAGAGACTGTCGGCATCTTCGCACCGCGTACCTCGCGGACGACGTATCCAAGTTCCGGCAACGCGTACCGCAATCGGCTTGCATCCTGCGCGGTTGCGCGCAGCAGACCGACCGGTGCTGCCGCCGCACTCGCAACGAACTGCGCGGCGTTCGGCATCAGCGCATCCTCTCGAAGGTTTCGTAGTGGTCATCGGTGTACCACGCAGAGCCGTCGCTACCCGTGACTATCCGCTCGGCATCACGCGATTGCCCGCGCTTTTTCGGGTTGACGTCCCACTCGCGGTACCGGATCGACGCACCACCGGAGTCGGTTCGGGGCAGCACGCCTTCTTGATTTCGGAACGATTGACCACCCTTCGTACCGGGCGCATCCGCGGACTCCGGCCACGTTCCCGCGTCGATCGCGCGCAGAGTCTCGACAGCGTGGGCAGGAATTCGGCTGTCGGTGTGACTGGGGGCAGGCGAACTACATGCGCTACCGAAGGTGAGGAGCAGCAGGGCAAGCACGGTCGCGGCGAGCGACCTGTGTCGCTGGGTCGGCTGCGCGCTGGTGCTCATCGCGCGCAAGGCTAGCAACATTGCGGAGTTTGGTTCGCTCGACGACTGGGAATTCTGTGCACAGAGCGATGCCTGTGACTCCGAGTTGCACAATCGACGAGCGACGAGTTATCTAGCTGAGAGCTCTATATCTCCACAGCTCTGCATTCCTAACAATGACGTGAGGAAGGTCCACCGTGGCACCGTTGCCAACGAAGGCCCTGCACATGGGGTCGGGCGAACCCGTACTGCTGATTCAGCCGTTCATGCTTTCGCCCCACGTGTGGCGCGGCGTGGCAGAGCGACTGGCCGAAGACTACGAAGTCTTCGCGCCCGCACTTGCCGGCCACTGGGGTGGCCCGCCCGTCGACGGCTGGAATGTCAGCGCGTCGTCGCTGGCAGACAGCATCGAGGCCCAGCTCGACGAGCTCGGCTGGGACACCTGCCACGTCGTGGGCAACTCACTCGGCGGCTGGGTCGGATTCGAACTCGTCCAGCGCGGCCGCGCCCGGACGATGACGGCCATCGCGCCCGCCGGCGGCTGGCGCGAGTTCACCGCCGATCAGATCCGCGTCGGCATCAAATTCCTCTCGCTCGGCCCGCTCGTCGGCGTCGGTCGGTTACTCGGCGACCTCGCGGTACACAATCGACTGATCCACAAACTGTTCCTGCCGCTCGTGAGCAAGAACGTCAGCGCCGTCGACTTCGCGGACGCCGAAGCAGTCGTGCTCGCCGCGACGCACTGTTCGGCATTCTTGAAGGTCTTGTGGACGGGGCTGCGCGGCGGGGGTGTCACCGGGCTCAGCGATGTGGCCATACCCGTTCGGCTGCTGCTCTGCGAAAACGACCGCATCATTCCGATGCGCCGGTACGGCAGCATGTTCCTCGAAGAACTGCCGCCCGAAGCCGACCGCATCACGATGCACGGCATCGGACACGTCCCCATGCTCGAGGATCCCGACCGAGTCGCGATGCTCGTTTCCGAGCACATCGCGGCAGCTCGGTCGGCACTGCGCGCCGGCTGACCAGCGGTCAACGCTCGTTGATGGCCTTCGCGAGGTTCTCGTCGAGTGCCCCGAGGAACTCCTCGGTCGTCAGGTAGCCCTGGTCGCTACCGACCAGGAGCGCGAGATCCTTCGTCATCTGGCCACCCTCGACGGTCTTGATGACCACGTCCTCGAGCGCTTGCGCGAAACCGATGACATCGGGTGTGTTGTCGAGCTTGCCGCGATGCTCCAGGCCACGCGTCCAAGCAAAGATCGAGGCGATCGGGTTCGTGGAGGTCGGCTTGCCCTGCTGGTGCTGGCGGTAGTGGCGGGTCACGGTGCCGTGGGCGGCTTCGGCCTCACAGGTCTGGCCGTCCGGGGTGAGCAGAACCGACGTCATCAGACCGAGTGAACCGAAACCCTGGGCGACAGTGTCGGACTGCACGTCGCCGTCGTAGTTCTTACAGGCCCAGACGTAGCCGCCCTCCCACTTCATCGAGGACGCAACCATGTCATCGATCAGGCGGTGCTCGTAGGTAAGGCCCGCGGCGTCGTACTCGGGCTTGAACTCGGTGTCGAACACCTCCTGGAAGGTGTCCTTGAACATGCCGTCGTAGGCCTTGAGGATGGTGTTCTTCGTCGACATGTACACCGGGTAGTTCTGCTGCAGACCGTAATTCAGCGACGCGCGCGCGAAGTCCTCGATCGACTTCTTGAAGTTGTACATGCCGAGAACGACCCCGCCGTCCGCCGGGAACTTGACGACCTCGTGCTGGATCGGTTCGCCGCCACTGTCGGGAGTGAACGTCAGGGTGACAGTGCCGGACTCGAATACCTTGAAGTCGGTCGCGCGGTACTGGTCGCCGAACGCGTGGCGGCCGATGATGATCGGCTTCGTCCACCCTGGCACCAGACGCGGCACGTTCGAGATGATGATCGGCGCGCGGAAGATGGTGCCGCCGAGAATGTTTCGGATCGTGCCGTTCGGCGAACGCCACATCTTCTTGAGTCCGAATTCCTCGACACGCGCTTCGTCAGGCGTGATGGTGGCGCATTTGATGCCGACGCCGTGCCTCTTGATCGCGTTCGCAGAGTCGATGGTCACCTGGTCGTCGGTGTCGTCGCGGTGTTCGATACCCAAGTCGTAGTACTCGAGGTCGACATCCAAGTACGGATGGATCAGCTTGTCCTTGATGAACTGCCAGATGATCCGGGTCATCTCGTCGCCGTCGAGTTCGACGACAGTGCCCTCTACCTTGATCTTGGACATGGGTACTCTGCGTCCTCCTAGGAAGGTGCCCTCGTTGACCACCGCGAATCCGCTTGTGAGCGATCCCAGCTGTTCAACAGACAACGTATACGTCGTGGCCGAAACACGTCATGCCCAATCTAAACATGACGCACGTACGGGTTAAGGCGGGTCCCTACAGGGAGTTCCAGGGCACTGCGCACCGACTGCTAACATTTCGGGCAGGTCATGAGTACCAGCGCATAGCCCCGGCTTGTTGGTCGGCAACCCTCCTACCGCGGTGGGGTGCTCCGGGTGATGACCGGGCCCTCCGGTAAGCGAGAGGGCAAGTGCGTATCAGGAGGTTTCGAAGCATGTGTTGTTGTAGCCGATAGGCCCCGACACCCCCCCCACCTTTCTCATTTCCTGGAGTACCCCCATGACCGAAACAGACGCGTCCGCAAACTGGTCCTTCGAGACGAAGCAGATCCACGTCGGCCAGGTGCCCGACGGCACGACGAGCGCTCGTGCACTGCCGATCTACCAAACGACGTCCTATACGTTCAAGAACACCGATCACGCGGCAGCGCTCTTCGGGCTCGCAGAGCCGGGCAACATCTACACCCGCATCATGAACCCGACTCAGGACGCGGTCGAGCAGCGCGTCGCGGCACTCGAAGGCGGCGTGGCAGCACTGCTGCTCGCGTCCGGTCAGGCAGCGGAGACCTTTGCGATCCTCAACCTCGCACAGGCCGGCGACCACATCGTGTCGAGCCCGCGGCTCTACGGCGGAACGTACAACCTCTTCCACTACTCGCTCCCGAAACTGGGCATCGAGGTCTCCTTCGTCGAGGACCCCGACGACCTCGAGCAGTGGCGCGCGGCAATCCGCCCGAACACCAAAGCCTTCTTCGCCGAGACGATCTCGAACCCCAAGAACGACATCTTCGACATCCCCGGTGTCTCGGCCGTCGGCCACGAGTCCGGAATTCCGCTCATCGTGGACAACACGGTTGCCACGCCGTACCTGATCCAGCCCTTGGCGCATGGTGCGGACATCGTCGTGCACTCGGCAACCAAGTACCTCGGCGGGCACGGAACGGCGATCGCCGGCGTGATCGTCGACGGCGGCAACTTCGACTGGACCCAGGGCCGCCACCCCGGCTTCACCACTCCCGACCCGAGCTACCACGGCGTCGTGTTCGCCGACCTCGGTGCGCCGGCCTTCGCACTGAAGGCGCGGGTGCAACTGCTGCGCGACCTCGGCTCGGCGATCTCGCCGTTCAACGCGTTCCTGATCAGCCAAGGCATCGAAACCTTGAGCCTGCGGATCGAGCGCCACGTCGAGAACGCACTGAAGGTCGCCGAGTTCCTCGAGGCTCACCCCGACGTCACCTCGGTGGCGTACGCGGGCCTGCCCTCGTCGCCCTGGTACGAACGTGGCAAGCAACTCGCTCCGAAGGGTGCCGGCGCGATCGTCGCTTTCGAGCTCGCCGGTGGCGTCGACGCCGGTAAGCGGTTCGTCAACGCGCTGACCCTGCACAGCCATGTCGCTAACATCGGCGACGTGCGTTCGCTCGTCATCCACCCCGCGTCGACGACCCATTCGCAGCTCACTCCCGAAGAGCAGCTCGCGTCCGGCGTCACGCCCGGCCTCGTCCGCCTGGCGGTCGGGATCGAGAACATCGAAGACATCCTGACGGACCTTCGCGCTGGTTTCGTGGCGGCCGCGTCTTGACAGTTTCACGCGCAGCCCGTCCGGATGCGGTATTCCCGCCGCCGGACGGGCAGCTCGGCACCATCGGTATCGGTGCTGTCGAGCTCGAATCCGGAGCGGTGATCCCAGACGTCACCGTTGCGGTACAGCGCTGGGGTGAGCTGTCCCCGAAGCGAGACAACGTTGTGCTGGTCGAGCATGCCTTGACCGGCGATTCGCACGTCACGGGTCCGGCAACGGAGTACCACAAGCTGCCCGGCTGGTGGGACGGCATGGTCGGGCCCGGGATGCCGCTGGATACCGACGAATGGTGCGTCGTTGCGACCAACGTCCTCGGCGGCTGCAAAGGTACGACCGGTCCGTCCTCCATCGCGCCGGACGGAAAGTACTGGGGCTCACGCTTTCCCGGAATCTCCATCCGCGATCAGGTCACTGCCGAGAAAGCGGTTCTGGACCGGCTCGGTATCGAGCGGCTTGCATCGGTCGCCGGTGGCTCGATGGGTGGCATGCGCGTTCTGGAGTGGATGGTCGGCGAGCCGGACCGGGTTGCGTCGGCCCTCGTTCTCGCCGTCGGAGCGCGCGCCACCGCTGACCAGATCGGTACGCAGACAACACAGATCGCCGCGATCGCTGCCGATCCCCACTGGCAGGGCGGCGATTATCACGGCAGCGGAAATGCGCCGCTGGCCGGCCTCCGGATTGCGCGCCGCATCGCGCATCTGACCTACCGCACCGAGTTCGAACTCGATCATCGCTTCGAAAACTTCGCCCAAGGCGACGAGAATCCTTTGGCCGGTGGCCGATACGCCGTGCAGAGCTACCTCGAGCACCAAGCCGACAAGCTGGTTTCGCGGTTCGACGCGTCGACCTACGTACTGCTCACCGACGCGATGAACCGGCACGACGTCGGTCGTGGCCGCGGCGGCGTGGAAGCAGCACTCGCAGCAACCCCGGTTCCCTGCGTGGTCGGCGGAGTCGACTCCGACAGGCTGTATCCGCTTCGGACACAGCAAGAGTTGGCAGATCATCTCCCCGGCTGTGCCGGCCTGGAGATTCTGCACTCCAGGGACGGGCACGACGGCTTCCTCACCGAGGCAACGGCCGTCGCCAAACTTCTCGGCGAGACCATGAACCTGGCGCGCGGCTAACCGGTTCCCAACGGGTCGATCGACGCGGCGAGCAGCACGATTGCAGTTCCGACCGTCACCAGCGCCAGCACGTCGAAGCCCTTGCCCCGCACGGCGAGCAAACCCACCCGGTCGGCCGGCAAGCACAACCGAAATGCCGCCGCGAGCAGCGTTCCGCCGCCGAATACGAGCGCACCACGGCGCCAGCGTTCCGACAGGACCAGAACCACCGCGACTACGATCACGATCGTCACCACCACCATCGGCAGGTGGCAACGGACGTAAGTGAGAACCCGGCCTCGTGTCACTCGAGCTCGGCCCGCTCGACCACGTTCGACAGCAGAAACGCTCTCGTCAGCGGTCCGACGCCACCGGGGTTCGGCGACAGATAGCCCGCAACATCCGCGACGTCCAGCGCCAGATCGCCGACGCGGCCGTCCGGCCCGCGGGCCGCGCCGACGTCGACGACCGCTGCGCCCGGCTTCACCATGTCGGCGGTGATCAGACCGGGCGAACCCGCTGCCGCCACGACGATGTCCGCCCGCCGGACCTCGGCCGCGAGGTCGCGCGTTCCGGTGTGGCACAACGTGACCGTCGCATTCTCGGTCCGGCGCGTCAGCAGCAACCCGAGCGGTCGGCCGACCGTGATGCCGCGGCCGACGATCACGACATGCGCACCGGCGATCGGCACGTCGTACCGACGCAGCAGCGCCAGCACGCCACGCGGCGTACACGGCAACGGCGCCTCCTTGCCGAGCACTAGTCGCCCGAGGTTGACCGGGTGCAACCCGTCCGCGTCCTTGTCGGGGTCGATCCGCTCGAGGGCCGCGTTCTCGTCGAGATGCTTCGGGAGCGGAACCTGGACGATGTAGCCGGTGCACGCCGGATCGGCATTGAGCTCGTCGATGGTGTCGTCGAGCTGCGCTTGGCTGACGTCCGCAGGCAGATCACGCCGGATCGAGTTGATCCCGACCTTCGCACAGTCGCTGTGCTTCAGCCGAACGTAGGTTGCCGAACCCGGATCGTCACCGACGAGTACTGTGCCGAGCCCAGGCGTGATCCCCCGTTCCCGTAGTGCGGTGACGCGTTTTGTCAGGTCCTCGAAGATCTCGTCACGGGTGGCCTTGCCATCTAGGAGAATCACGCCCGCCATTGTTTCAGACGACCGTTACCCAACGACCAGTCCGCTGGCTTGTGCGTACGCAACCGCCTGGCTCTGCTCGATCCGGGCGCCCGTCAGCTTGGCCGTACGCCACAACATCGCGTCGATGTGCGCACCTCGCAGGTCGGCGTGCTCGAGTCGCAGCCCGGTCGTTCGCGCACCCATCAGATCCACCGAATTGAGCGACGCGCCACGCAGATCGGCCTGCACGAGGATCGCATCCCGGAACCTGCAGTCGCTCAGGTCCACCTTCTGCAGATCGGCGCCACCGAGTGATGCCAGGGAAAAGTCCACCTCCTGAAGCTGAATCGGCCGCATCCGGCAGTGCTGGAACGTGGATCCCAGCATCGTCGAGATTCGGAAAGTACTGTGCCACAGCGTTGTTCCGCTGAACGTACACGACCTGAACGCCGACGCGACATGGTGGGACCGACTCAGGTCCGCACCCGTGAAGTCGCACTCGGTGAACACGACACGCTCGGTCCGTAGGCCCGCCAGCTCGGCTTCCCGAAACGAACACCGGGTGTAATGCCGGTCGCTCCACGCCTCCCCCGCATGCAGGGATTCGCTGTAGTCCTCGGCGATGAACTGCTCGTAATCGACGGTAGACATTCCCTCATTCTCCGCCTCTGAAAGGCTGGTGTGGTGTTCCGTTTGATGTTCCACGAACCTTGCATCCCGCCCAACACGGGAAACGCCATCCGTCTCGCAGCCGGAACAGGGTGTGAACTGCACCTTGTGAAGCCGCTGGGCTTCGACATGTCCGAGCCGAAGCTCCGTCGCGCCGGCCTCGACTACCACGACCTCGCCTCGGTGACCGTGCACGAGAACCTCCCGGCCGCATGGGACTCCCTGCAGCCCGAGCGCGTCTTCGCCTTCACCGCCCACGCGACCACGTCGTACGCCGATATCTCCTACCGCGCCGGTGACGTCCTCCTGTTCGGTCCTGAGCCGACCGGCTTGGCACCCGAGGTACTCGCCGATCCGCACGTCACGGCACAGCTCCGGATCCCTATGCTGGCCGGGCGTCGATCACTGAACCTCGCCAATGCCGCCTCGGTCGCCCTGTACGAGGCGTGGCGCCAGCACGGTTTCGAGGGCAGCGTCTAACCGACCTCCTGCTGTTCGGCTTGCTCTGGCTTCGATCGATGACTACGGCGGGCACCGCTGATCACCCGCCAACCTAGCCAGCCGAGCAACGCGATGACGCCCAATAACCCAACCCACGGGATCGCCTTCCCGACGAACAGCACGACCGCCCCGATCGCGTCGAGAACAGAATTCCAGCCCGACACGATTCCGTCCCAGAAGCTGTCCGGGTCCGGCTCGGGGTTCGGCGGGGGTATGTCTTCTGTGGTGAATTCGATCGAGAGCGTGGACAGGTCGATCTGATCGTCGAGGTGCCGTTTCTGCGCCACCAGGCTGTCCAGTTCTGCTTGCCTGCTCGACAACGCGTTTTCCGCCTCGATCAGATCCGCTGTGTTGGTCGCTGCCGCGATCAATGCCCGCAGGCGGTCGGTCGATGCCTGCAAGGCTTTGATCCGGGCGTCGAGATCGTCGACTTGCAGGGTGACATCCGTGCTGGTGATGGTGATGCTGGTGACCCGCCCGTATTCGTGCAGTGCGGCGACGAGTTGGTCGGTCTTGTCGGATGGCACGCGGACTGTCAGCGACGCACTCGGTTGCGTGTTCGGAGTCCCCGGCTGCTCGGTCCGGTTGTCGACTCGCCCGCTCAGCGACTCCACCTTCGTGATGGTCTTGTGGGCGGACTCGATCGGGTCCGGCGCTGTGATGAAGACGCTGCCTGTCGTGATTTCCTTTCGTTCGGCCGTCGCGTCGACGGGCGCTTCGCGCATTCCGCCAGAGTCCATCGTGATGCCCGGTGGTTGCATCGGCGCAGGTTCGGTCGCCATCTGGCTTCCACCTGATTCGGTACTCGACCGTTTGCCGTCGGAGTCGTCGCCACAGGCGACCAGGAAGAAGGGCAACGCAAGCAGCAACGCGACCAATAGGCGTCTCATGCTGGAAGGGTAAGGTGCCGATCATCGAAAGTCCCGCGACTTGTGCGTGATTCGCAGATCCATTCGCTGCAGCCGATCCGCCACCACCGTCACCGCGCCCTCGGCGTTCTGCACTTTCCCCCTGATCAGCAGCGCAGGCGCGGACTGCGCCAACCTTCGGTACTTTGCCCAAAGCCCAACCGAACAAACCACATTGACCATTCCCGTTTCGTCTTCGAGATTGATGAAGGTGACGCCGGCAGCTGTTGCCGGACGTTGCCTGTGCGTCACCGCTCCCCCGACCAGTACCCGTTTGCCGTCGGGTATCGCGAGCAGTCTGTCGGCTGTGATCACTCCCAACGCATCGAGTTGCGGTCGCAGGAACTCGGTCGGATAAGTACCGGGTGATACGCCCGTCGCCCAGACGTCGGCGGCCGACAGTTCCAGATCACTCATGCCGGGCAGCGCGGGCGCTGTAGTCGAAGCCCCGAGCCCCGCGAGCCGGTCCGGCCGCTCGCCGGCCGCAGCGCCCGCCGCCCACAACGCCTCGCGGCGTGTGATTCCCAGGCTTCCCAATGCTCCTGCCGTTGCCAACGCTTCGGCTTGCGACACGCTCAGTTCCACCCGACCCGTAAGGTCGAGGAACGACTCGTAGCGACCGCTCTCGGTGCGGGCGTCGAAGATCGCGGCTGCCAAGTCTGCGCCGATATGTCGAACAGCCGCGAGCCCCAGCCTGATCTGCATCCCCTCCTCTTCGAGCGTGGCGTCGGGCAGGCTCGCATTGATGTCGGGACCGTGCACGATCACGCCGTGCCGCCGCGCGTCGGCAACCAGCGATTGCGGTGAATAGAACCCCATGGGTTGCGCCCGCAGCAGACCCGCGCAGAATGCTGCCGGGTGGTGCAGCTTGAACCACGACGAGTAGAACACCAGCGACGCGAAGCTCTGCGAATGACTTTCGGGAAAACCGAAATTTGCGAAAGCATAGAGCTTCTCGTAGATCCGGTCGGCGACGTCGTCGGGAATGTTGTGGAGCGTTCGCATTCCTTCGTAGAGCCTGCCTTTGAGCCGTTCCATCCGCTCAGGTGACCGCTTGGATCCCATTGCGCGCCTGAGCTGATCGGCTTCTGCAGCAGAGAATCCCGCCACGTCGATCGCCATCTGCATCAACTGTTCCTGAAATAGCGGCACACCCTTGGTTCGCTCGAGCGAATGCTTCAGTGCCGGATGGTCGTACGTCACTGGTTCCAAACCGTTGTGGCGGCGAATGTAAGGATGCACCGAGCCGCCCTGAATCGGCCCGGGCCTGATCAGCGCCACTTCGACAACCAGGTCGTAGAAGGTACGCGGTTTCAATCGGGGCAGCGTGGCCATCTGGGCACGCGATTCGACTTGGAAGACACCCACGGAGTCGGCCCTTTGCAGCATCTCGTAGACGGCTTGTTCAGTGAGGTCCAGTTCAGCCAGGTCGACTTCGATTCCCTTGTGTTCCGCGACGAGATCGATCATGTAGTGCAGTGCCGACAGCATGCCGAGTCCGAGCATGTCGAACTTCACCAAACCCACTGCGGCACAATCATCTTTGTCCCATTGCAGCACACTCCGATTCGCCATCCGCGCCCATTCGACGGGGCAAACGTCCGCGATGGGCCGGTCGCAGATCACCATTCCGCCCGAATGAATGCCGAGGTGCCGGGGAAATCCCTCGATCTGCTGCGCGAGGTCGAGAACCGCAGCCGGAATATCGGTGTCCTTTTCCTGTCCTACGCCGTTCCACCGACTGACCTGCTTGCTCCACGCATCCTGCTGCCCCTGCGAAAATCCGAGCGCTCGAGCCATGTCGCGCACCGACGACTTACCGCGATAGGTGATGACGTTCGCAACCTGCGCGGCGTACTCCCGGCCGAACTTGTTGTAGACGTGCTGAATCGCCTCTTCGCGTCGGTCCGATTCGATGTCGACATCGATATCCGGGGGGCCGTCGCGCTCGGTCGACAGAAACCTCTCGAACAGCAGCTCGTTGCGAACCGGATCGACGTTCGTGACACCGATCGCGAAGCACACCGCCGAGTTCGCTGCCGACCCTCTGCCCTGGCACAGGATGTCGTTGTCCTTGCAGAACTTGACGATGTCGTGAACGACCAGAAAGTAGCCCGGAAAGCCCAGTTCCGCAATGATCTTCAGCTCGTGTTCGAGTTGCGCGTACGCCTTGGGTGACTCGCCGCGGGTGCCGTACCGCCGCCGAGCACCGGTCATGGTCAGTTCGCGCAGCCAGCTGTTCTCGGTATGTCCGGCCGGGACATCGAACGGCGGCAGCTTCGGTGCGATCAGACGCAAATCGAACGCACACTCCACGCCGAGTTCCGCAGCATTGCCGACGGCGTGGGGATACTGGGCGAACAAGCGCTTCATCTCCGCGCCAGACCGCAGATGCGCACCTCCGGTCCCCGGGAGCCAGCCCGCCACCTCGTCCAGACTCATCCTCGCGCGCACAGCCGCGATCGCCATTGCCAGCCTGCCGCGCTCGGGTGCCGCGAAGTGGGCGCCGGTCGTGGCAACCACGGGAAGTCGCTGCTGCCGAGCAAGATTCGCCAATTGCGCGTTTCGCTCGTCGTCATCGGGAATCCCGTGGTGTGTCAGTTCCACAGCCACACGCTCTCGCCCGAAGCGGTCGACGAGGTCGTGTAGAGCTACGGCCGCGGCCTCGATTCCACCGCGCTCCAAAGCTTTTCGCACATGCCCCTTACGACAGCCAGTGAGGATCTGCCAATGATCGCCCGCAGCTTCGGTGAGCGAGTCGAGGTCGTACTCGAGCTTTCCCTTCTCTCCGCCCTTCAGATGCGCGGCTGCTATCGCTCGCGACAAGCGCCGGTAACCTTCCTGCCCCCGTGCGAGCACGAGCAAATGGGTGCCGTCCGGGTCCGCAGATCCGGCGCGGGAATCCTTTGCACCCAAAGACAACTCGGATCCGAACACAGTTCGGACGCCGAGTTCCTTCGCTGCCTCGGCAAAACGCACGATGCCGTAGAACCCGTCGTGGTCGGTGATGGCGAGCGCGTCGAGCCCGAGCCGTGCGGCCTCCTCGACCATCTCTTCGGGGTGGCTTGCGCCGTCGAGAAAGCTGTACGCGGAATGAGCGTGCAATTCGGCGTACGGCACTCGCGGTCCGTCCACAGCATCGATCGACCCCGCGCGATAATCCCCACGCTTGCGTGACCACGCCGGACTGTCGCCGCCGTCGCCGGGATACATCGCTTCCGGGTTCGTCCGTCCAGGTCGACCCGACAGCACACGTTCGAGTTCCGACCACGTAGGCGGACCGTTGTTCCAGCCCATTACGCAGCCACCCGTGTTGTGCGCCGGTGAAATCCCGGCACGGTCACGACCAGGTGTGGTTTGACACCGCCTTCACCGGGCCCCGCCCCGGATCCGAGATAGCTGTCCAGCAGCAGCGCGAGTCCGTCGGCACGGCGCTCCCCCGCTGCGGTGGACTGCAGAGGCCGCGAAGTGACCCATCGGGCCTGCTCGGCGGGACTGATCAACTCCATGTTCGAACTATAGTTCGACCCACCGACAACTTCCCGCGCCGCTGACTACCTCTGCTCAGCGAGCCTGCGCCGGTCGATCTTGCCGGTGGGAGTCCGCGGAATGGCGTCGAGGAAGATGACGTCGCGGGGCGCCTTGAACCGTGCGAGATTCTGCTTCACGTAGGCGCGGACCTCCCCGTCGTCTATGTCCCCGCGGCGCACGACGAATGCGGCAAGTCGCTGCCCGAATTCCTCGTCGAGTACTCCGATGACTGCCGCCTCAGCAACCGCGGGATGCGTGTACAGCAGATCCTCGACCTCACCGGGGAACACGTTCTCACCACCGGAGACGATCATGTCGTCGTCTCGACCATCGATGAACAACCGTCCGTCGGCATCGAAATGCCCGAGGTCGCCGGTGCTCATCAGCCCGTCGACCACCTTCTTGGAACCGCCGCCGGAGTAGCCGGCGAATGCGATCGAGTTGCCGACGTAGACGGTACCGATCCGCCCGGGTTCGACCACCCGAGTGCCTGCGCCGTCGAACAGTGCAACGACGATCCCCACCGGCGGCTTGCCGACCGTTCCCGGCGCTGCCTGCCAATCCGCCGGCGTTGCGATTGTTGCGGTGCCCGTCTCGGTGCAGCCGTAGAAGTTGTAGATGACCGGGCCGAAGATTTCGATTGCGCGGTTCCCGAGCGTCGTCGGCAGAGCAGCGCCGGCGGTGAACACGATCCGCAACGAGGTCGTGTCGTATCCCCGGATGACGTCCTCGCCGAGTTCCAAAATGCGATGCAGCATCGTGGGCACAAGTACTACTGCAGCACAACGGTATTCAGCGATCTGCGCAAGCGCGCGTTTGGCCTCGAACCTGCCGTGCAGCACGATCGTCGCACCCAGGTTGAGCCCAAGGATGAACTGCGACAACGCCGTTCCGTGAAAGAGCGGCGCGCACAACAGTATCGACTGGCCGGGCCGCAGCGGAACGCGATCGAGAAACTGTGCACCCGCCAACGGTGACTCGACTCGGCGCGGCGCACCCTTCGGAGTGCCCGTTGTACCGCCGGTGAGCAGCACGAATCCACCTTGCGACGCCGGCGCGGGGAAAGCGGAACCAGACACCACCCGGTCGTGAACGAGCCGTTCGACATGCTCGGAGCGCGCGTCGAGTCGCACCGTCGAGATGGGCAGGGTCGCGATGACGTCGTCGAACTCCGAGTCCGCAACGACCGCCGACACCTTTTCCCGTGCGGCGACATCACCGAGCTGAGCGGCACTGAACCCGGTGTTCATCAATACCAGGCGAGCACCGAGTTTTGCTGTGGCAACCATGGTCTCGACCAGCAGAGCATTGTCACGGCACAGTGCCGCGACCACATCCGCGGACCCGACGCCGCGATCGAGCCAATGCTGGGCAAGCGCGTCCGTACGTTCGTCGAGTTCCTTGTACGTCAGCGAGCCCGCCGCGGTGACCAGCGCAATTCGCCCCGGATACCGAGCTGCCGACGACCGCACACCGCCTGCTATCGGACCCAGCGCGCGGACCGCCCCCGCCTTTCGTGCGGTCCGCGCGGGATGCCGGAGGTCGATCATCCCGGCTCGTTGCAGCACCGCGACCTGGCGAATCGCCACTCCTGCCGCCCTGATCGAGGCTTTCATTCGCCGACCGGCTTTCCGAGAAGGTTGAGCATGAACGGCCCGATCTGCGGAAGCAGCGTCGTCCACAGTTCGGGTGCCAGTAGCACTGAGCCTGCGTCGTCGATGGTGCATCCCTGCACTGCGGGAATTCCCGCGAAGCGGTCGGCGAGGAACTTCATGAACAACGGGATCGCGAAGACATCGAGGGTGAGATGTTCGCTGAAATGATCGCGCAGGTACTGCACTCGGGCCGTCGGGTCGCTGCAGTAATTGTCGACAAGCGCGTTGACGGGCGCGATCGGGAGCAGCCAATCCGGGTTTGCGTGCAACATGAACATCGGCATGTCAGGGACCGAATGTCCCATCGCAATCTGGTCCATCACTTCGACTGCCCGTGGATCGTCGAACGGGTTCGGGATGGTGAAGATGTCATCGAGGTCGACGAAAGGTAGGACCAACGACGTCGGCACCTGGCACAGGTTTTCCTTCGCTGCCACCATCAGCTGACCAGCCGGAGTCAGATAGTTGTCGAAAAGGTTGTCCAGCGCCGGGTATTCACGACGCGCTCCGACCGCACCGGCGAAGATGATGCCGGAGCCGGCGTTACCGCGCGCCATCTTCAACGCCGCGCGGACATCTGCCGGAATGCCGCCTTCGGCCACACCGACGATGTTCAGTTCGGGTGCATAGGTGCTGTGCAGTTCCGCTGCATGGCCGGTCGCGAGAGCGCCGCCCGAGTACCCCGTCAGCCCGACTTTCGTATCGGCACCGTCGAGTTGCATCGGGGCGAAGTTCTCCGCGGCGCGGATGCCGTCGAGAGTTATCTGGCCCTGCAACGGACCCGCACCGAACGCCTGGTCAGGCCCCTGCGTATCGGTGACGACGACAGCCCAACCCATTTGCGCAGCGGCGATCGGCACGGCGAACAGGCTTGTCGTCTCGGATGAGCCTGCCAGCGGACCGATCGAGCCGACCTGGCTCAGGTAGGACGGGCGGCAGTACTGGCCGAGCGAGTCTTCGGCGAACTGATACGACAGCAAGGGCCGCGACCCGACGGCCGGGGTCCGCGGCTTCATCACCGTCGTTACCGCCGGGATCGGTTCGCCGCGTGTGTTCGTCGACCGGAACGACAGCTGCCAAGCATCCATGTTTATCGGAAGCACCGCTGCGTACGCGAGATGGACCTGACGAGCTGCGATGATCTCACCCGGCTGTTTGCTCGCGACGATGCCCTGCGCCGGTCGGTAGAAACCGGGATCCAGCTCGGGCGGCATCGGCGGGATGGGGAACGGCAACGGCGGCTGAACCTCGACCTGAGAGGGATCCGCTTGCGAGACTGCCGGATTCGCAACGGCCGCTCCCGTCGCTACGAGGCCCGCTATCCCGAGCGTCCAGACGACGCGAGCCGCGGCGCGCCGAGATCGTTCCACTCGACGTGCCTTCCCACACAAGGTCTTGTTCACCGCGGTATTTCTCCATCTCCACCATCGGCGGTGGGGCGTGGCGGTGACCTGCAGCCACCGCGAACCGAACGAGCTGACGGCGATGAACGTCGCGCAAGCCAGTGGTTCGCGAGACCGCATCGTCTATTCCGTTCAGCACACCGCACAACCCGAGGGGTCCGCTACCGGCAAAAACCCAGACTTCTCGGACTTCGCCTGTGAAAGTGCCTAATCCGACGACGCCGTGGCTAGTAACGCCGCGTAGAGCACCATCGCCTCGCGCGGCCGCAGCGGGTCGAATCCGGTAGTCGTCGCGATATTGGCCAGCCGATAGGTGACGGTGTTGCGGTGCACGGCGAGTCTGCGCGCCGTCGCGAGCTGATTGAACTCGCAATCGAAGAACGCGTTCAGCGTCTCTACGAGCGCGGGCTGCTCGGCGAGTTGGGCAACGATCGGCGCCAGCTGCCGATGCGCCGCCGGACCCGTCGCGAGGGCGAACTCCAACAGCACGTCACGCGCCGCGGTGACGAGCTCGGGCCGGGACATCCGGCGGCAGATGCCACTGACAGCGCGTGCCTCGACTGCCGCCGCAGGGATGTCTGTGTGCCGGTCCGCGTCCGCCGCGCCAATCCACAACTCGGTGCGGTCGTGCGCGTCGTCGACGTGCAGGCAACGGGCGACTGCGTTTCGCGCCGAGTCCGGAATCAGCGCCATCCACCCGGTGCTGTCCAGGCGCAGGAACGCCCCTGGAATCCGTTCCAGATTGTTTCGAACAGTGGTCAATCGCAACGGGTTTGCTCTGTCGCCGACCTGGAAAGCCACGACGAGAAACGAAGCAGCGATCGGCGCATTCTCCTGTGCCCACGCCGGCTCTCGTCCTTCGAGCAGTGCGTCGGCGACTGCGCGACGCCGCTCGCGCTGCTCCCACAGCGGATCGTTGACGTCTTCGACGCACGCGAGCGCAACCTGGGAAGTGACAGTCGCGACGTACTGCATCATCACCGGACCCATGTCCAACAGCACCGCCCGGTCCGGCCCGGCAAGCGAGTTGTCGACCTCCGACCACAGGTAGGTCGCCGCCACTCGATAGGTGTCGAGCATTTGGGCCAGCGGCACGCCTTCGCGTACCCGCGACACCGCAAGGTCCACGACGGGCCGCAAGCGCTCGGCGGTCGGCAACTCACCCGACGTCAGCGCTTCGAAGAACAGCTCGACGTTCAGTCGCGCCCCACGCGCAAATTCGGCTTCTACCAGCGCAGAAGGCAGCTGCGTGTAGGGCGGCACGACGGTCGGCAGACCGCCGATCATGTGCAACACGCGTTCGCGCAGGGCATCGAGCAGGCCGGGCTCGAGCGAGCTCACGATTGGACCTCCGATCACGCGTCGACGAGTGCAGTGGTTGCGCGAACTATAGGCGGGCTGGGATCGGCGCAGCTCTGAACCCTGGTTGCGACGAACTCGTATCACTGCCCGACACTCGACTCGGATCGGCAACGGAGCAGATATGACGCGCTGGGCGCACGTCGTCACGGCACGGCCGCGCTGGGTCCTTACGATCGTCGTTGCGCTCGCGGTACTCAGCGGTGTCTGGGGCATCGGTGTGTTCGACCGGTTGAGCCAGGGCGGGTTCACCGATCCCGGTGGCGAAGCCTCCGAGGTCGAGCGCCTCGTGGGCGACAGCATCCCCGGCGACCCCGACCTGGTCGTCATCTACTCCCCGATCGGCAAGCGTCTCGACGACATCGGCCCGCAGGTCGCCGAGAACTTCGCGCAATTCAGCGCCACGGTTCCGGTCCGAGCTGTGACGTCCTACTGGACCGCCGACCCGGCGACCGCGCAAGCTCTGAAATCAAGCGACGCGACGATGGCTATCGCAACCATCACTCTTGCAAGCGATTCCGGATACGACGAGACCAACTTCGCCGAGCTTTATCCGAAGCTCACGGTCGACGGTGTCGATACGCAATTTGCGGGAGCACCCGTTGCCGGGACGGCCATCAACGAACGCTTGAAAAACGATCTCGTTCGGTCGGAAGCCATTGCCCTGCCGATAACCCTCGCGCTTCTCATCGTCATTTTTGCCGGCGTGGTCGCCGCAGCAGTTCCGGTGGTGGTGGGCGCGCTGGCCGTGTTCAGCGCGCTGGGCACGCTGCGCGCATTGACCTACGTCACCGATGTCAGTCCGTTCGCAATCAATGTGACGTCGTTGCTCGGCCTGGGACTGGCGATCGACTACGGCTTGTTCATCGTCGGCAGATTTCGCGAAGAACTGGAATCGGGTGCGGCACCGCTGGATTCGGTGAGAACGACGGTAGCCACCGCGGGCCGCACCGTTGCCTTCTCTGCGTTACTCCTGATCTGCGCATTCGCCGGGATGCTCGTGTTCCCGCAGGCAGTTGTTCGGTCGCTCGGTATCGGCGCGATTGCCGCCGTGGCGGGTGCCGCGACTGTGTCGTTGACGGCTGTGCCGGCGGTCCTTGCCGTCCTCGGCACACGGATCAACGCGTGGACCTGGGACAGGGGCGCCGCACGCCGCGGCGAAGAACGTGCCCGCAGATTCTGGGGGCGCGTCGTCGCAAAAGTACTGAGTGATCCGCTCCAGTTCGCGGTCGCAATCACAATTGCGTTGCTACTCATGGCAGTTCCGCTCGCCGGTGCGCGTCTGGGCGAGATAAGCGACACGGCGTTGCCCGAGGGCGACGCCGCCCGCACAGCGGCGCAGATCCTCGCGGCCGAGTTTCCTGCCGTCGACGATGCCGGAATCGTCGTGCTCCGAACCGACGATTCCACCATGCCGACGCCAAACCAGAACGCCGAGTCCATCGCAGCTCTGCTCCGGGTTCCAGGTGTAGCGCAGGTGCGAGTGCTCACGACGGAGCCCGAATTCACGACGCTGCAGACAACTTTCGCACCGGCCGTGGACCACGAATCCGTCGCGACGGCGTTACGAAAGATCGACCCTCCCACCGGGACAACGATGCTCGTGGGCGGCGCTGCGGCGCAGGCGGAGGACGGCTATGCAGCGATTGCGCGCTGGCTTCCGGTGATGATCGCGATCATGGTCTGTTCGACGCTGGTGCTGCTGTTTCTGGCGTTCGGCTCGGTAGTGCTGCCGTTGAAAGCCGTGGCGATGTCGGGCCTCAGCCTGGCCGCGACGTTCGGCTTCCTCACCGCTGTGTTCCAGGACGGACGCGGCATCGCGCTGCTCGGACTCGAAGCGCGACCGCTCGAGCCGACCTTCGTCGTGTTGATACTCGCGGTCGTCTTCGGATTGTCGACGGACTACGAGGTATTCCTGCTGTCGCGCATGGCCGAGGCACGGGCGGCGGGGGCCGACACCGAAGGTGCCGTCCGGTTCGGTATCGAACGAACCGCGCGAATCGTCACCGCCGCAGCGTTGCTTCTCGTCGTCGTGACGGGTGCGTTCACTCTCAGCGGCATTGCGACGATGCGATTTCTGGGGGTCGGGATGATCGTTGCACTGTTGCTCGACGCCACAGTTGTGCGAATGTTGCTGGTGCCGTCGCTGGTGCAACTGATGGGCGACGCGAACTGGTGGGCTCCTGATTGGCTGCGGCGAATTCACAGGCGCGTCGGAATCGGTCACTGAGGGACCTTGTCGGCGGAACTTACTTTGGAGTAAGTTCGGGTGATGACAGATCGCACGGCGCTCCAGCTCGCTGGCCGCCACATCATCATCACGGGCGCATCCTCGGGAATCGGACGCGCCTCCGCGCTCGCAGCAGCGAACAAGGGCGCGACCGTTCTGCTGCTCGCCCGGCGCGACGACGAACTGCAGGTCGTAGTCGAGGAGATCCGTGCCGCCGGCGGCAAAGCATTCGGATATCGATGCGACATAACCGAACCGGACGCCGTCGAAACAACTGTGCGGCTGATCCTCGAGGAGCATGGCCACGTCGACATGCTGGTGAACAACGCGGGTCGATCGATCAGGCGCTCGGTGTATCGCTCGACAGAACGACTCCACGACTTCGAGCGCACGATGGCCGTCAACTACTTCGGCGCAGTCCGCATGGTGCTGGCGCTGCTGCCGCACATGCGGGAACGGAAATTCGGCCACATCGTCAACGTCAGCAGCGCGGGAGTGCAGTTCAGCGCACCTCGTTACGCCGCCTACCTGGCAAGCAAAGCTGCTCTCGACAAGTTCAGCGACGTAGCCGCCGCTGAAACCCTGGCCGACAAGATCACTTTCACGACGATCCACATGCCGCTGGTCGATACCCCGATGATCGCGCCGACCGGTAAGCAGAACGTCACGCAGGCCGCGAGCCCGGAATGGGCTGCCGCGACGGTCGTCCGCGCGCTGATCGAACGGCCCAAACGAATCGACGTTCCCGCCGCGACCCTCGCGGAGTACGGCGCACTCATCGCCCCCAAGCTCAAGGACGCGGTCATGCATCGGGTCTATCGGCGCTTCCCCGAATCTGCCGCTGCAAAAGGCGAGCCGGTCAACGGCGAGCAAGCAACAGAACCTGATGGCCGGGCACAGTCAAATGGCAAACCGCGCAGCCAAGCAGCGCTCAAACGTGCGTCGAAGGTTGCGCAACGGCTGGGCAGGCTGGTTCCCGGCGCCCAATGGTGACTGCCCGGCATGTGAAACTCGGGCAAGAATAGGAAAGTCCCGCTGGCGGGTCGGGGGTCTGCCAGCGGGACTGCCTATGTAGTCGGTGGGTCCGCACAGAGTGTTACAAGCAATTTCGAAATCTTTTTTGGGGCTTGTGAACAGGTCAAACGCAACACATGTCCGACATTCCTCAACCTTCGGTACGTTGCACGCCGAGTTCTCGAAGGCGCACAACTTCGACGGCCTCCGCTGTTTTGGGCACGGCACCGCAGCTCGCAGGACGGGGTGGCAATGGACGTGTTCGGACGTGAGCCTCCCAGCGGCGCCCGTCGGTATGGACGACCACCGGATCCGACTGGGATTCGACGACGGTCAGCGCGTCGACCGACGCGTGAATCGTCGATCGAACCGCTACCTCGGCGGCCTGGGCATATGCCGTGTACGAGCTGCGGCCGCGCAGGCCGGTGACCGGAACGCTGCCGGCGACAACGGCCTCGACAACTGCCTCGCTCTGCTCGGCGTCGAGCCTGCCGTAGGTGTAACCGGTCGGCAGCATGATCATCGACGGCGCAAACCTATGCCCACCCGTGTGCGAGCATTCCCAGACCATGTCCCCGTATGTCGCGGCGAGGTGCGCTGCGACCGGCCGACCGAATCGCGCGCAACACTGGTCGCGCTTGCTGTGCGCACAGACGAGCACGGTCGGTTCGGTCACTCGGTCCCCGATCCCCGGCGGTGGACCCGCCAACCTGTCGAGGTCGATGTCGAGCAACTCGTCCAGAGCTCCGATGACGAGCCGCTCGCACCAGGTGTTGCCGGGCGCGGAACTTGCGAGCAGCACCGTCCGCTGTCCGGTCGCGACTGTGCGACCGGATCGGCGGACAAGCATCGGCCGCACGTTGGCCGCGGCTGTCCGACGGCCCAACTCGGCGGAGAGCTCCACCCCGAGGACTGCGTCACCGATCATGTCGCGACCCCACGGACCGGGCTGCTCGACGCACAGCCACGCAGTTGCGTGCGCGGCAGTGCCGGGCAGTGGCTCATCGACGGCTGATGCTGCCGAGCAGGTCAGGTTCGGCTCGTTCGTTGTGGTCACCGATCGGCCTAGTGGAGCTTCTTGCCCTGGGCAAACATATCGATGAACTTGGCAATTCGGCGGGCTCTCGTTTCCGGGCGCTTCGCGTCGTTCAGTTGCAGGTGGACCGCGAAGTGATTGCGCTTGTCCAGTGTCGCGAAGAAGGCTTGTGCCGCAGGACTCTTGGCTAACTCATCGAGAAAATCTTGCGGTACTTCTGCTTCGCTGGGCCGCTCGGTTGCACGGTCCCACCGCCCGTCGGCCTTGGCGCGATCGATCTCGGCCTGGCCCGCCGGGCGCATTCGGCCCTGACCGATGAGGTCGGCGACCTTTTCCTGATTACGTTTGGACCACGGGCTCTGGGCACGACGGGGCGTGAAGCCCTGCAGATAGAAGTCGTCGTCGATTCGCCGCGCCTGCCCATCGATCCACCCGAAGCACAATGCCTCGTCGAGTGCGCGAGCGTGGTTGATCGACTTCTGCCCCGTCCCCTTCTTGGCAATCTTGATCCAGACGCCGTCGAACACGTTGTGATTCTGCTCGAGCCACTCGCGGAATTCCGCCTCGTCCGCGAAGTACTCGGTCGGCCGTTCGGGTGTGGGCATGAGTCGATTCTAGGATTACCGATGTGCCACACGACGAGCCCCGCGGTGAACCTGGCGCAGTCCTGCGGCCTGATATCGCCGATCCGTTGATCGATGTGAAACGCGTGCGGCCACGAGAATCGTTGCGGCCCTTCGTCGACTACCTGTGGCTCGTGCGCTGGACGATCACTGCAGAGCACCGGCAGCAGGTGCTGCCGCAGCCGAAGATTCATCTTGCAGCCGAGAAGGGCCGCCTGCTGGTGCACGGGGTGAGTCGAGAACCGTTCTTTCGCACCTTTACTACTTCGGGACACGTCATCGGGGTCGCGTTCCGCCCGGGCGGCTTTCGGCCGTTCCTCCGTTCGAGCGTCGGCGCAATCGAGGGAAGAGTCGTTCCTGCAGGCGAGTTGCTGGCTCTCGACGATCGACCGACCGCACAAGAGGTGCTCGCTGCGCAGGACGACGCAGTGATCGTGGCAGGTATCGAGAGGTATCTGGAAAGCCTTGACCCCGAACCGGATCCGATGATCGAGGAGGTCGCAGCGATCGTCGAGCGAATCGAGAGCGACACCGGCGTGCACCGCGTCGACCAGGTTGCGAAGTTCGCGGGTATGAGTGCCCGAACCCTGCAGCGGCTCTTCACGGATTACGTTGGCATTGCACCGAAGTGGGTCATTCAACGGCGTCGGCTGATCGACGCTGCGGAACATGCGCACAACGGTCCGGTGGTGTGGGCCGACCTCGCCGATCAGCTCGGCTTCAGCGATCAAGCTCATCTCATTCGCGCCTGGACGGCAGCGGTAGGAACACCGCCGGCAACCTACGTTCGTGAGACTCGCGGCTGGCGTCCACGCGGGTGAGGAGCCCGTCAGTCGGACATCAGGAACGGCAGAACCACACCTTCGAAATCCGAGTACCGGTCGCGATGAATGCTGTGCCCGGAGCTGAATCTGACGACCGTGCAGTCGGGAATCGCTTGGACCATTGCGTCGAGTTTGATCGGGTCGACCATCCCGCCCTTGCCACCCCGTAAGACCAGAGTGGGTGCCGTGATGTCCGGCAACCGCTCCCACCACGTGGGGTTCGGTTTCCGAAACTGCGCCAGGGCCGACGAGGTCATCGAGCGGTCGAATGCGAGTACCGCTCGTGGGTGCCGGACGACGCTGGACGCCGCATGCCACAACTCGGGAGCCGAAGGGAAACGGCCTGTCAGTTGAGCAGGCGGATCCCCGACCCGCATCGGTAGCGGACACTCTTCGATGACGAGTCGACGAACCAGTTCGGGGCGCGTCTGGGCGATCTCGGAGATCGCGTACCCACCGAGCGAATGCCCGACAAAGTCTGCGGAGAGCAGGTTCAATTCGTCGCAGAGCCGGAGAACGTCTGCGCCGAAGTCGTTGAACAGATAGGTGGGCGCATGGGCGCTGCGGCCATGTCCACGAAGATCCGGAATGATCACCCGACGACCTTTTGCGACGAGTTCGCGAGCAAATCGGTCCCAGGTGTACCCGTCCCCGCCCATGCCGTGGACCAAAACGACCGGGACCGGATCGGGCGAGCCCGAATCGCGGTATGCGATGTTCACACCGGCCAGCGCCACAGTGCTCGTCGTCAGGTCCACAAAGGCAGCGTAATGGCAGATCGAGACTCACTCGTAAACCCCCTCGACGCTCCAGGCGCTGTCGTGAAACGCCAACAGCAAAGCCTTCGGCTCGTCCAACAGAACCTGGGCTCGTGCCGCGTTGTGACTTGCGGCAGGATCCCACCACCGCTCGTCCACCGACCACGGACCTGCCCAACCACGTAGCTGCCATACCCTTGTCCCCCAACGCAATCGATCCGGAACCGAATCGAAGACGCCACGCTCGGTGACCAGCACCGGCGCACCGTTGCAGTCCTCGAGCGCCACTTCGGGTCTGCTGTCGAGCACCGCCGCAGGTGCGGGCTCGGGTAGTCGCCCGGGCCACGGAGCAGCGGGATCCGACTCCGGGACCAGTTCGTCCCCCAGCGGAACGAGGGTGATCCGTTCTGCCGGTCCCCTACCGCCGCTGAGCACCCCGACTTGAACCGCCTCACCACCGAGTAGACCCTGCACGCGGACAAGCGCTCGACGTGCCCGCTCGTCGCCCTCACCGACGCCACCCCACAGCCCGAGCTGCAGCGCACTCGCAGCAACCACCTCGACCGGTTCGAGGCGCAGAGTGGTGATACCTGCGGTGGGCTTGGATTCGCTGCGACCGGTCAGCCAGCCGTCCAGCTGCCACCGCACCCGGTCTGCTGTTCCCTCCGGGGTCAACGGTTCCGCGCACCGCCATGTTCGCGAGAGGTGCTCACCGTTGCCAGTGCTTGCCTGAACGAGTAGCCGGGTACATGCAACGGCCGCTGCTGCCAATTTGACGTGCAATTGCTCCGCAAGAGATCGGCCTGCGAAGGCTGCCGCGTCGACCCGATCGATCGGGGGGTCCATCTGCTGCTCCACTTCGAGGTTCGGTGGCAGCGCACGTGCAGAAGGCGGACGTTCGGGCTCGCCCCTCGAACTGCGATGAGCGGCGACGGCGTCGGTTCCGAACCGCGACGCCACGTCGACAGGCGAGAGCGCGGCGAACGCGCCGATTGTCCGTAAACCCAAGCGGTGTAACAGATCCACGAGATCGGTGCGCTCGGGTGCGGCAAGGCTAGGTTCGGCCGACAACTCCGATATCGGTAGCGGCGCAAGGAATTGGGCACCACCGCCACGCGGCACTATCGCAGCCCTGCGGGCTGCAATCACTGCTGTCGACAACTCGTCCGCAATCCCGATCTGACATTCGACTCCGGTCGCCGCGGCCTCGTCCACCAGTCGTTCGGCCGCCGCATGTTCGGATCCGAAGTATCGGCTGACACCGCGCGCCGACAGCACAAGCAATCCGGGGCGTAGCACCTCGACACCAGGGGCAATTGCGTCGATTGCAGCAGCGACCGGTTCGAACAGACGCGCATCGCGGTCCGGATCCGCGAGAGCGATATAGACCTGTGGGCATCTGGCCTGGGCTTCGCGCTTGCGTAGCCCGCGTCTGACACCCTCGGTTCGCGCAGTGGCCGAACACGCGATCACCCGGTTCGCCGAAGTGACGGCAATGGGACCGGTCGGCGAGATGTCAGCTGCAACTGCAGCGGCAATTGCCGGCCAGTCAGGACACCAGAGGGCAAGAACACGCGACTGCGCCTTGGGCGCCGTCATATCGAAACCGCTTCCGGCAGTTGCACTATCGCAGGGCGGGCAACCGGAGTAACCCATTCGATCCTGCCGTCCACCTGCTGCACATCCAATCGCGCGATTGCCGGACCGAAGGCCCTGCCCTGCGCACGAACAGCCAATTGCAGAGACCGCAGCCGCCCCGACCCCCTACCTAGACCGCCATAGCCGACCACTCGAGCATCGAGCCTGAGTTCCGCGCCAGACCATTGGCCGTCGGCTACGACGAGAGTGCACCCCTTGCTACGCGCTCGCGCGACGACAGCACGCGCTCGCGTTGGCGACACAGTTGCGCCGCCGAGACCGAGAACAACCAGATCCATCCCGTCCAGCAACACCGCCGCGACTTCGACGGGATCCGGGCCAGGATCTGGCACCAGCGCGATGCGGCCAAGTTGAGCTCCCATTTCGCAGGCAGCGAGCAACCCCAGCCGAGGCCTGCCGATCACGACTGCATGACCACCTCCAGCAGTTACCGAAGCGAGCAAACCTACGAGCAAAGAACTTGCGCCGGCAATCGATACGACCGATCCCCTGACCAATCCACCGAAGGGCAGCAAGTCTGCCAGCGCACCAGGCACCTGCAAAACCTGAGTCGATTCTTCTTCCGCCCCTAGGGGAATTCGCAGATTCTTGGCCTCGCCACGAGCTGGAACAGCAGCGATTCGACTCCTGAGCAACTCGAGGCGCTCTTGTCGAGACAGCCCGGAAAGTGCAGCATCCCCCATGAAACCGCTCGGCTGTTCTGCAAAATCAACTGGAAAACTCAACCTCGAACTCCCATACCTCCAGCGATCGAGGAACTCCGAGACCGAAGCACGCACGATCGAAGACAGTCACCAACAGCCGTCAAGGCATTGGCAACCACGGGGAAGACGTGGTCGACAACCTCTGTTAACTACAAGTTTGTCGAACAGATTTTCGACTGATTTCAGTAAACCGACTTGGCGCTCCTGAGTCAAGTCCGAATTATGGCAACTTTTCAGCTATCGTGCGATGGGCTAGTGGTCGGACTCAGCGCCAACACGCGATACGCTCGCAAAGGTGACCAGACACTCAGGACCGGGAGTCGGGCCGGACTACCTCGTCGCGGGCCGTTACCGATTGCGCTCGAAGCTCGGCGGCGGCATGAGTTCGGTGTGGTTGGCACACGACAAACTGCTCGACCGCGAGGTCGCCATCAAGCAGGTCGCCTCGACCGCTCGTCTCGATCCGGACAAGGCCGCAGAGGTTCGCGAGAGCACCATTCGCGAAGGCCGAATGGCTGCCCAACTCTCGCACGTTCACGCCATCGCGATGTACGACGTCGCCCTGGACTCCGGTGAACCCTGGCTCGTCATGGAGTACATCCCCTCCCGCAGCCTCGCGCAGGCACTGCACATCACCGACACGCTGTCGCCTTTCGAGGTCGCACAGATCGGAGCGCAGGTTGCCGACGCACTCGCAAAAGCGCACGCCGCCGGCATCATCCACCGCGACATCAAGCCTGGAAACATCCTCGTCGCAGATCGCGGCAGACACGTCGGCACGGTCAAGATCGGCGACTTCGGGATCTCGCGTGCAATCGGCGACCACGGCGAACGGTCCGACATGATCACCGGCACCCCCGCCTACTTCGCTCCCGAGGTCGCCCGTGGCAAAGACCCGACCGAAGCGAGCGACGTCTTCTCCCTCGGCGCCACGCTGTACACCGCCATCGAAGGCCACCCGCCGTTCGGCTTCGACGAAGATACGCAAGCCCTGTTGCAGAAGATCGCATCCGCCGCGATCATCCCGCCCGAGCACAGCGCCGAACTCACCGACATCCTTCTCGACATGCTCGAACCGGATCCGGATCGGCGACCGACCATGGCGCAGGTACGCGATACGCTCGCACATCTTGCCGCCGGTGAGGGCGGTAATCCCGCCTACATCTTCGGCGTACCGATCCGTGACTCCGACGGGTCGACCCCCGGCTGGGCACAACGAAACGCCGTCTTCACCGAACGCCGTCCGAACCGGCCACCCGACCGGCCACTTGCTCCCGAATACCGGCCCGCACCAGCACTCCCGAAGAAAATCCCAGTCAGGCAGGCCGCTGCGCCCGCACAGGGCCGTGTTCGACCGAAAAGGGCTGAACCGCAAGCAAAATCACAGGCCGCGCCACTCCTCATCGCCATGGGGCTGCTACTTGTGGTGATACTCGTGCTAGCTGGTGGCGTCTTCATGCTTACCCGGTTCTGACACCCGGACCTCAGTCGATCCGGCGTCGGTGCGCCCATCTTGTCAACGCGTTCCTGTTGGATTGCTGCGTCTTTCGAAGCACGTTCGAGGCGTGCGTCTCGACCGTTTTCACCGAGATGAAGAGATCCTCCGCGATCTCGCGATAGGTGTAGCCGCGCGCCAATAGCCGCAGCACTTCGAGTTCGCGCGGGGTCAGAGAATCGAGTTCGGGATCGAGCGGCGGCTCCGGAACCGCGGACCGCCCGGTGAACGAATCGAGCACGAACCCTGCCAACCGCGGACTGAACACCGCGTCCCCACTTGCGACCCGTCTGATGCCCTCGGCCAGTTCGGCACCCGAAATCGTCTTCGTCACGTAACCGCGCGCACCCGCACGGATCACCGCAATCACGTCTTCGGCTGCGTCGGACACACTCAGCGCCAGGCACACGGGTCCGCTGTCGATGCCGCCCAGCACCGACACCCCGCCGCCGTCGGGCATGTGCACGTCGAGCAGCACCACATCCGGCCGGGTCGCGTTGATTCCTGCGACGGCAGCGGCGACTCCGCCTGCCTCGCCGACTACCTCGATATCGGACTCCCTGCCGAGCTCGGCTCGGACGCCGGAGCGGAATACAGCGTGATCGTCGACCAGAAATACGCGGCAGCGCGTCGTCACCGAAGCTGCTCCTCGGCGGTGCGGCCCAACTCGGCATCGCGAAGAGATTCCCGAACAATGTTGCGTGGCATGCGAATACGAATCTCGGTCCCCTTACCCAGCGCCGAACGTACCTTGACGTCGCCTCCGCGACGCTCGATGCGCCCGCAGATCGAGCGAGCCAGGCCCTGCCGGTCCGACGATACCGCGTCGACGTCGAAGCCCGACCCGCGATCACGGACGAAGACACTGACCCGCTCGGCCTCGACCTCGGCGAAGAGGTCGACCTCGTCTGCCCCGGAATGCTTGGCTGCATTCACCAGCGCCTCACGGGTTGCGCCGAGGAGTGCGGTGAACTGCTCCTTCGGCAACCCGGACGCGAGCTCGTCCGTTCCGCTCCCTCCGGCTAGCGTCAGATCGCCGACCGTCACGGGAGTGACCTTCACACCGTGCTGATCCTCGACCTCGCCGGCAATCGTCCGCATCGCGGCGGCCAAGCTCGCATACGCTGTCTCACCGCCGCTGAACAGCCATTTGCGTAGTTCGCGCTCCTGACTGCGAGCCAGTCGCACGACCTCTTGCGGGCTCTGCGCCTGTCGCTGGATGAGGGCGAGCGTCTGCAGCACCGAATCGTGCAGGTGCGATGCGATCTCTTCCCGTTCCTCGTTGCGAATTCGCGCTGCACGCTCGGCGTTGAGTGCGCGCAACATCCGGAGCCACAGCGGGACGGTCAGCAAACCCGCGCCGATCAGCGTCACGAATACGGCCAGCAAAGAAGACCCCAGCGACCCGAGGTCCACGCGGGCGAACACGACGACACCGAGCCCGACGACGATAAGTGTTGCGCCACCGACGATTCGGGCCCAGGTCAGAACCGATGGCCGCTGCGGCAGGCCGAAAACCGACCGCGGACCGTCCGCATCGAACTCGCGCCACACCAAAGCCGCGCCGACCGCAACGATGATGATCGGCACGATGATCTGCGCCGCGGTTCCGCTGAACACCCACGAAACGGCAGCCGAAAGCCCCAGACCGATGATCGCGAACCCATAGGCCTGCTTGCGCTCTGTCGAAGTGGGTCGCCCGGTATCCGCCCCGCCGGGCGTGAAGATCCACAGCAGTCCGTACGCAACCATTCCTGCACCCGCCAGCGCGGCTAGGAACGCGAATGCCACCCGGACCTTGAGTACGTCGATTCCAAGGTGGTCGGCAAGTCCGCCTGCGACCCCGCCCACGATGCGACCACCCGATCGCCGTACGAGGCGACCGGGCGCGGGTTCCGGGATCGGAATCGGGAAGGCGGGCGGCACATCTTCGATACTGCCCGATCCGAAGCCTCCTGACATCGGGGATCGCCCTGATCTGGAGGGTGTTCTCGGCAGGCTCAAAGATCAGGGTTCCCCCCGATGCGCGCAGACGCCCTGTCCGGCCACGATTGCTCCATGAGCAACGCAACCCTGTCCGACCAGCTGCACGACATGTGGCGAACGAGGCCGGTCCGCCTACCCGACAAGGGCCCAGTCGCGGGAGTCGCCGCGGGAATCGGCTACCGCTACGGCGTCGATCCGGTCCTGATCCGCGTCGCGTTCGTCGTATCCACGATCTTCGGCGGCGCCGGCATCGTCTTCTACCTCGCAGGCTGGCTGTTCCTCAACCACGCCGGCGATCAGTCCTCGGCCGCCGAGTCCCTGTTCGGCAAGGGCCGCAGCTCCGAATCGCACACAAAGGCGATCGTCCTCGTCGTAGCGCTCGCGATCGCCGTCACGACGATGGGTCCGATCGGAGTCGGCATGGGCGGTTCCGGCCTCATCAGCGCAGCGCTGATGATGGGCGGTTGGTGGCTGTTGCACCAGCGGCAACCACTCCCGCCGCCGCTACCGATCGGCTCCTACACCGCCGCGTCCCCGGTCGTCGATTTTTCGTCGACTCCGTTCTCCGCCAATCGATTCGGAACCACTCCACCCCAGCCCGGTCCCACAGATCTCTATACTCCCCACACCCGACTGCCGGACCGATACGTTCCCGAGCCGCGCGTTCCGGACCCGCGCACCGACGACGCCGCAGAGCGGCCCATCACACTCGACAAGACTTCGGCCGACCGACCGGCAACGCAGTCGAACACCGCCTCGGGACCGTCCTTGGAAAAATCTGCGGACAACCCGACCGCGACCAAAAGCTTCCCTGTCGCAGGATCCCCAGGAATCGACATGCCACCGTCGTGGGATCCGCTCGGTGTCGCACCGTTCGCCTGGGACCTGCCCGAGCCGACGCCACCGGTACAGGGCATCACGACGTTGCCGCGCAAGCGTTCCCGGCTGACCACGACGGTCCTCGGGATTGCGATTCTCGCGGCAGCGGGCACCGGAACGGCCGCTGCGACCGGTGCCGATTGGCTCACTCCCGGCCGGGTCGGTGCGGTCGCGCTCGCGATCATCGGCCTGGGTTTGATCGTCGGCGCCTTCCTGCGACGCGGTTACGGCCTGCTGGTGGTGACCGGTCCGTTGATGGGATTCGTCGTTCTCGCATCCGTGATCGGACCGCTCGACCTCGACGAGGCCACCTTCGGCGAACACAGTTGGCGGCCGACCACTTTGGGCGACCTGCAGTCGAAGTATGCGATCACGCTCGGCTCGGGAGAGCTCGACCTGCGATCGCTGCAACTGACCGCGGACCATACGATTGCACTGGACGCACAACTCGGCGAGATCAAGGTCCTCGTTCCGGAGAACATGAACATCCGGAAGAACAGCACGATCTTCGCCGGTGAGACGACCGGCATGCCCGATGGTCTCGATGGCGGAGCCGACGGCACCAACGGGCCGACCCTGACCCTCGATATCAATTCCCGGATGGCAAGCGTGGAGGTGCGCCGTGGCTGACGACAACGCCCAGGAATCAACGACGAAGAAGGGTCCGTCCGGACTCCTGATGCTCGCCGGTCTACTCGCCCTGGCAGTCAGTGTGTGGGCGCTCGCCGGGCCGAGCGCGTGGAGCGGACTGCTCGACTTCCACTTCGGCTGGGTGTTCGTTGTTGCCGCGATCGTGGTCGGCCTGGTGCTGGTCGTGTCGCCCGGCAAAAGGTCCTAGACCCGCGCAGCGCCTACTCCCACTCGATAGTGCCCGGCGGCTTGCTCGTCACGTCCAGCACGACCCGGTTCACCTCTGCTACCTCATTGGTGATCCGGGTCGAAATGCGTTCCAGGACTTCGTAAGGCAACCGCGTCCAGTCGGCGGTCATCGCGTCTTCGCTCGACACGGGCCGCAGCACGATCGGATGGCCGTAGGTCCGGCCGTCGCCCTGCACGCCGACGCTGCGCACGTCGGCGAGCAATACCACCGGGCACTGCCAGATCTGGCCGTCGAGCCCGGCGGACGTCAACTCTTCACGTGCGATGGCGTCGGCTTGGCGCAGTAATGCGAGCCGGTCTCTGGTGACCTCTCCGACGATCCGGATCGCCAGGCCGGGGCCCGGGAACGGTTGCCGTCCAACGATTTCCTCGGGTAGACCCAGCTCGCGTCCGACCGCGCGGACCTCGTCCTTGAACAGCAGGCGCAACGGTTCGACGAGTGCGAACTCGAGGTCGTCGGGTAGCCCGCCGACATTGTGGTGGCTCTTGATGTTCGCGGTCCCCGAACCGCCGCCCGACTCGACCACATCCGGATACAACGTGCCCTGCACCAGGAACTCGACCGAGCGGTCGGTGTCTTCGCCGACGACCTCCGCGACCGCCCCTTCGAAGCTTCGGATGAACTCGCGGCCGATGATCTTGCGCTTCTCTTCCGGGTCCGAGACACCGTCGAGTTCGCCCAGGAACTTGTCGACCGCGTCGACCGTGACGAGCTTGGCACCGGTCGCCGAAACGAAGTCCTGCTGCACTTGCTCCCGTTCGCCGGCACGCAGAAGTCCGTGGTCGACGAAAACACAGGTCAAGCGGTCACCGATCGCGCGCTGCACGAGCGCCGCAGCCACGGCCGAGTCGACGCCGCCGGACAGGCCGCAGATGGCGTGTCCGTCTGCGATCTGTTCGCGAACCGTGGCGATCAGCGATTCGGCGATGTTCGCCGCGGTCCACTTCGCGTCGATACCCGCGATGTCGTGCAGGAACCGGCTCAGTACCTGCTGACCGTGTGGCGAGTGCAGCACCTCGGGGTGGTACTGCACACCGGCGAGCCGGCGCTCGATATTTTCGAACGCTGCAACTGGGGCGCCCGTGCTGGTTCCGGTCACCTCGAAGCCGGCGGGCGCATCCGTCACAGCGTCGCCGTGTGACATCCAGACCGGTTGCAACGTCGGCAGACCGCCGTGCAGAACTCCGCCGTCGACGCTCAGTTCCGTTCGGCCGTACTCGCGCGTCCCGGTCTGTGCAACGGTGCCGCCGAGCGCCGCAGCCATGGCCTGGAAGCCGTAGCAGATACCGAAGACCGGCACGTCGAGGTCGAAGAGCCGCGGGTCCAGGCGCGGCGCGCCGTCGGCGTACACGCTCGACGGACCGCCCGAAAGGATCACCGCCGCAGGATTCTTCGCGGCAATATCCTCGACGGTCGCCGTATGCGGCACGACCTCCGAGTAGACCTTTGCCTCTCGCACCCGCCGAGCGATCAACTGCGCGTACTGGGCGCCGAAGTCGACGACGAGAACCGGCCTGGTCTGCTGGGTATCTGCCACCCCGAAGAGTCTAGTGGGCGCAGCTCACGAGGCCGTGGACGCCTTGACCGGGAAGATCGGCAACCGCAGCGCACCGGGTGCGCCCTCCGGCACGACGGGATGGTTCGGCACGACCGCCGCGATCCGCTCGTACGCGGACCCCTGTGCCGGTCGCAGGTCGGCTTCGCCCTTGTTCGGCCACATCGACGCCGCCCGTTCGGCCTGCGCGCAGATCGTGAGGGACGGATTGACGCCGAGGTTCGCGGACACCGCAGCACCGTCGACGACGCTCAATGTCGGATAGCCGTACACCCGCTGGTAGGGGTCGATGACGCCGTGTTCGGCATCGTTTCCGATCGCGGCACCACCGAGGAAGTGGGCCGTCAGCGGGATGTTGAAGAGCTCGCCCCATGTGCCGCCCGCGACGCCGTCGATCTTCTCCGCAACTCGGCGCGTGGCCTCGTTACCTGCGGGAATCCACGTCGGGTTCGGTTCACCGTGCCCTTGTTTGCTCGTGTACTTGCGCCCGAACACACCACGCTTCGTATAGGTGGTGATCGAGTTGTCGAGATGCTGCATGACCAGCGCGATGACGGTCCGCTCGCTCCAATTCTTGACCGACATCATCCGCACGAACTGCCGCGGATGAGACAGCATCACGAACACGAACTTCAGCCAGCGCGGAATCTTGCCGCCGCCGTCGACCATGAGTGTCTGCAACAGCCCCATCGAGTTGGAACCCTTGCCGTACCGGACCGGCTCGATGTGCGTGTCCGGTGTGGGGTGGAAGGAGGACGTGATCGCGACGCCGCGCGTGAGGTCCAACTCCGGATCGACCGTGTACTTGCCGGCGCCGACGATCGACTCCGAGTTCGTACGCGTGAGAACGCCGAGCTTGTCCGACAGCTGCGGCAGCACGCCCTTGTCTCGCATGGCGAAGAGCAGATGCTGCGTTCCCCAGGTTCCGGCGGCGAGGACCACTTGACCTGCCGTGTACGTCTGTGGCCGCTTGCGGATCAGTGCGCCGGTACGAACGGTGGAGACCTCCCAACTGCCGTCCGGGCGCGGACGGACCGCGTCGACCGTCGTCAGCGGAACGATCGTCGCGCCTGCTTTCTCGGCCAGTCCGAGGTAGTTCTTCAGCAACGTGTTCTTTGCGCCGTGCCGGCAACCTGTCATGCACTCGCCACACTCGATGCACCCGGTGCGCTCGGGCCCGGCGCCACCGAAGAACGGGTCGGGCACCGTCTTTCCTGGCTCACCGAAAAACACCCCGACCGGTGTGTGGACGAATGTGTCACCGACGCCCATGTCGTCGGCGACCGACTTCATGATCTCGTCTGCCGGTGTCATATGCGGGTTGCGGACAACGCCCAGCATCCGCTGCGCCTGCTCGTAGTGCGGCGTCAGTTCGCTGCGCCAGTCCGTGATGTCGCGCCACTGCGCATCCTTGAAGAACGGTTCCGGCGGCTGGTAGAGCGTGTTCGCATAGTTCAGCGAACCACCGCCGACGCCGGCGCCACCGAGCACGATGACGTTGCGCAGCAAGTGGATACGCTGAATTCCGTAGCAGCCGAGCTTCGGCGCCCACAGAAACTTCCGCAGATGCCAGCTGTTCTTTGCGAAGTCGGCGTCAGCGAAGCGCTGACCCGCCTCGAGGATGCCTACGCGGTATCCCTTTTCGACGAGACGCAGCGCTGTGACGCTGCCGCCGAAACCGGATCCGACGATGAGAACGTCGAAATCTGTCGCATCATTGCTGGACGTGCGCGAGTTGGCCACGGGAGAACCTCCACTACGTCGACGGGCTGTGTCGATTACTCACGAGTATCCACCAATTGGAACTCGCCGAAGTGCGGTCCCGGCAATCATGCCGTCGTACGGTACTTGTGGTTATCGAGTCTCGACCTGCGACCGCAATGACGAAAGCGACCCGCGCCCGATGTTGTGCCGAGCAAGATCCTTTGCGACGATCGCCGCCTTCGCCTGCCTGACGGCATCCGCCTATCCGCACACGGCCGTCGCGCAGGCCGAATTCTACAAACAGACAATGCATTTCGCTGTCCTGATCGGACCGGGCGACGACGTCGCCTGCGACATCGTCGCCGACCTCTACACGCCGGTCGCCGCAGACGCCGGGAACAAGGTGCCGGCGATCGTCACGACCAGCGGCTTCGCGCAGTCGAAGGAAGAACTCGTCCGGCCTGCCACGCTTCTCGCACGGGATGGCTATGCGGTGCTCGCGTATTCCGGACTCGGCTTCGGCGGATCCAGCTGCAAGGCCACGATGGACAGTCCCGACTACGACGGCAAGGCCGCCAGCCAGCTGATCAGCTTCCTCGGCGGACGCGAAGGAATCGCTTTCACGGGCGCGGACCACCTGATTCCGGTACCAGCACCGGACTACATCGTCACTGACGCGACGGACCGCGATGGTATTGCACGCGAGCATGATCCACGCGTGGGCATGATCGGCAACTCCTACGGCGGCCAGGTCCAGTTCGCCGTCGCGTCGATCGATTCGCGCGTCGACACGATCGTGCCCGCAGTCACCTGGAACGACCTGTCGTACTCCCTGGCGCCGAACGACATCGATTCCGGAGCCGGCGTCACATCGGCAGTACCGGGCGCCGGAAAGCTGCTGTGGGTCCTCGGCCTGACCGCAATCGGCGCGGCAAACCCCGGCGTCGCCGGGTACGCAGCCGATCCGGAGCGCGCAGTACCGTGCCCGAACCTGACCCCGGAACTGTGCGCGACGGTCGCGACCGGACTACCGCGCGGTTACCCCGATCCCGGTCAAATCGCTTTCATGCGTGCACATTCCGTCGCAAGCTACGTAGACCGGATCAAAATTCCGGTCCTCCTCATGCAAGGCGAGAACGACACCCTGTTCAACCTGAACGAAGCACGAGCGACCTACGACGCGCTGCAGAGCCAGGGCACCGAGGTCAAGATGATCTGGCACTCGTGGGGCCACTCCCTGACTGAACCCGCGATCGGCGAGCTCTACGGCGGAGATCCGAACGAGCGCTATCAAGCCCGGCGAATTCTCGACTGGTTCGATCATTATCTGCGCGACAGCACCGTGTCGACCGGCCCCGAATTCGCATATTTCCGCGACTGGGTGCCCTACTCGGGCAACGCCGGTGCCGCCTACGCGAGCGCGCCGACCGTCGACCCGGGACTACCCACAGACCTCTTCCTCGCAGGAACCGGACTCACCCAGCAACCGCTTGCCCTCGCACCGCCACAGACGTTCCTGACTGGACCCGCCGGACTACCGACAGCAACCCACGCGCTCGACCCACGGCCGACAATCGCAATTCCGGAAGCCTCGATCCCCGGCACCTTCGCCCGCTGGACAGGTGCGCCGCAAACTGCGCCGCTCGACGTTGTCGGTTCACCCAGGTTGTCGTTCACCCTCGCAACGGAACGACCCACCAACGGGTCCCTCGAGGACGCCGTCGTCGTGTTCGCGAAGCTCTACGACGTCGGCCCCGACGGTTACGCCGAACTGATCAACAATCTGGTCGCACCGATGCGCATCGTGAATCCCGCCGCGCCGGTGCACGTCACGCTCCCCGCAATCGTGCACCGGTTCGACACCGGCCACAGCGTCCGACTCGAAATCGCGGGCGGTGACCTCAACTACCGCGGCGGACTGGTCCCCCACGTGGTGACCGTCCCGTCGGGTTCGTCGCAGGTGCTGACGCTCCCCGTCGTCACGCCCTGACGGTGAGCCCGACCTTCTGGAATTCCTTCAGATCCGAGTAACCCGCCTTCGCCATCGAACGCCGGAGTCCACCAACAAGATTCAGCGAACCGAACGGGTCGTTGGAAGGCCCGATCAAGACCTTGGCCATGCCGGGTCGGTCGCCGGCAGGCGTCACAGGCAGCAGTGCACCGCGCGGCATCGACGGATGCGCGGCGGCAGATGGCCAATACCAGCCACCACCGGGCGCCTCTGACGCCAAAGCCAGAGGGACACCCAGCATTGCTGCATCCGCACCACAAGCAATGGCCTTCGCCAACTGCCCGGAATTCGCGATATCGCCATCGGCGATGACGTGCACGTACCGGCCACCGGTCTCGTCGAGATAGTCACGACGCGCGGCAGCAGCGTCGGCGATCGCGGTCGCCATCGGAACGCCGATACCAAGAACCTCGCCGGTCGATGTCGCGCCCTCGAACGAGCCATAGCCGACGATCACGCCCGCAGCGCCGGTCCGCATCAGATGCAACGCCGTGCGGTGATCGCTGACGCCGCCTGCGACGACCGGAACGTCGAGATCAGCGATGAAAGTCTTGAGGTTCAGCGGGTCGTCACCACTTCGGCCGACATGCTCCGCCGAAATGATCGTGCCGTGCACGACAAGCAGATCGATCCCGGCCTGCAACAAAACGGGCGTCAAAGCCTGCGCGTTCTGGGGGCTCACGCGCACAGCGGTCGTGACACCCGAATCGCGGATCGACTTTATCGCCGCACCGAGCAGGTCCGGCTGCAAGGGCGCCGAATGCAGCTCCTGCAACCGCGTGATCGTCGCATCGGGATCGTCGTCGCTCTCCGCGACCTCGACCAGCTCTTCCAGGACCTTCTCGACGTCAGCGTGACGCGCCCACAGACCTTCGCCGTTGAGAACGCCGAGCCCACCCAGCTTGCCGAGCTCGATCGCAGCAGCCGGCGACATCAACGCGTCGGTCGGGTGCGCAAGAATCGGAATGTCGAACCGATAGGCATCGATCTGCCACGCCGTGGAAACCTGACTCGAAGACCGCGTCCGACGCGACGGGACGATGTTCACATCGTCCAACTCGTAAGTCCGTCGGGCTGTCCGGCCCATGCCAATCTCGACGAGGTCGCGCACTCGCGCCCCTTCCTGTGTTTATTGCCTCGCTGCGCTCGGCTTGTTCGTGGGCCCTGCTCCCGCCTCGCGGTTGCGGGCCCGTCCCTGCCGATCAAATCCGTCCCTGCTGATCAATTGCAGTATGACGCTAGCGGGCTGCGTAGTTGGGCGCTTCCACGGTCATGGTGATGTCGTGAGGATGGCTCTCTTTCAAACCCGCCGCGGTGATCTGCACGAACTGCGCCTCCTGCAGTTCCGCGATCGAATTGGAGCCTGTGTAGCCCATCGCGGCACGCAATCCACCGGTCAGCTGATGAATGACCTGGTTCAGCGGCCCCCGGAACGGCACCCGCCCCTCGATACCTTCCGGAACGAGCTTGTCCTCCGCGAGGACGTCGTCCTGGAAATACCGGTCCTTGGAGTACGACTTCGTTTTACCGCCCTGGCCACGCCCCTGCATCGCGCCGAGCGAACCCATGCCGCGGTAGCTCTTGAACTGCTTGCCACCCACCAGAATCAGTTCTCCGGGTGACTCGGCGGTGCCCGCGAGCAACGAACCCAGCATCGCCGTCGACGCACCGGCAGCGAGGGCTTTCGCAATGTCGCCCGAGAACTGAAGTCCACCGTCCGCGATCACTGGCACGCCCGCGGGCTTGCACGCTGCGACCGCTTCGAGAATCGCCGTGATCTGGGGCGCACCGACACCGGCGACCACGCGGGTCGTGCAGATCGATCCGGGCCCCACGCCGACCTTCACTGCGTCGGCACCCGCCTCGACGAGCGCACGTGCACCCGCGCGCGTCGCGATGTTCCCGCCGACGACCTGGACTCGGCTGCCTACGTTGGCCTTGACCTTGCTGACCATCTCGAGCACCTGGACCTGGTGACCGTGCGCGGTGTCGACGACAAGCACGTCGACGCCCGCGTCGACCAGCGCCATCGCACGGGCCCAGGAATCTTCACCGACACCGACCGCGGCACCCACGAGGAGCCTGCCGTCTCGGTCCTTGGTCGCGAGCGGATGCTGTTCTGTCTTGACGAAGTCCTTGACAGTGATCAGACCGGTCAGATGACCCTTGCCGTCGACGATCGGCAATTTCTCGATCTTGTGTCGCCGCAGCAGGCCGAGTGCGGCCTCGGCCGTCACACCTTCACGCGCGGTGATGAGGGGCGCCTTCGTCATCACATCCGCGACCTGGCGGCTCTGATCCACCTCGAATCGCATATCGCGATTCGTGATTATTCCCACAAGACTGCCGTGGCCGTCCGTGACCGGAAGGCCGGAAATCCGGAAGCGCGCGCACAGGGCGTCGACTTCGGCCAGTGTGTCCGTGGGCGTACACGTGACGGGATCGGTGACCATACCGGCCTCGGAACGCTTCACGGTCTCGACCTGAGAGGCTTGATCCGCCGCGGAAAGATTGCGATGCAGCACGCCCATCCCGCCGGCGCGCGCCATGGCAATAGCCATCCGCGCCTCGGTCACGGTGTCCATCGCGGAGCTGACAAGCGGGACACGGAGCTTGATTTCCCTGGTCAGGAAGCTGGACGTGTCGACCGCACTCGGAATGAGGTCTGACGCAGCCGGCAGTAGAAGCACGTCATCGAACGTCAGCCCGAGCATCGCGATCTTGTTCGGGTCATCCCCACCTGTAGGCACCCGCACGCCGCCGATCGGTCCACCGGGACTAGTCATTCGAATCAGGCCCTCCTGAAAGCTTCGTCGACAGCTTGGAACAGACGCCATCTTCGTGTATTCGATGACTGCTGAATGTCTGCGCGCCAACGATTATTCCCTTTGGCGTGGCATCCATGCTATCGGGCCGCGCAGAGGCCGCGTGACGCGTAACGGCTGGCGCAGACCCACTGCGACTGCGTACCGTTGTGTTGTGCGAGACCAACTGCCTCCAGGCCTGCCGCCGGACCCCTTCGCCGGCGACCCCGCCGATCCCTCGGCCGCGCTCGACGAGATCGAGCCCGGCCAGCCGCTCGATCCACATGAGCGGCTCGCGGTAGAAGAAGATCTTGCCGACCTTGCTGTTTACGAAGCGCTGTTGGCCCACCGTGGGATTCGCGGACTCGTCGTCTGCTGCGAAGACTGCAAACAGGACCACTATCACGACTGGGACATGCTCCGCGCGAACCTCCTCCAGCTGCTGGTGGATGGCACGGTGCGGCCACACGAGCCCGCCTACGACCCGCAGCCCGAGGCGTACGTGACGTGGGATTACTGCCGCGGCTACGCGGACGCGTCCATGAACGGTGCGCTACAAGACGGCGGATTCGACAGCTGAGCCGTCCAGCGCGCTCCTAGAGCCACAAGAAGGGCCCAGCGATTCGATCGCTGGGCCCTTCTTCTGTCTGAATGCTGTGAACTCTGAGCTAGCTCACCGGCGCTGCGGCGGTAGTGGTCGGCAACTCGGCGCTGGGCTCCTGGGGCTGCGTTGTCGTCGGCTCCTCGATCACAGGCGGCGGCGTGGTCGTCGGTTCGACGACCGGGGGCTGCTCGGCAGTGGTCTCGACCGGCGTTGTCGGATCCGTGGTCGTATCGACCGGCGGGGGCGGCGACAGCAGCACGCTGGTGTCGATCGTCGCCGCTTGGCTCGGATTCGGGTCGGTAGCCGAGGTAGCTGCGGTCCTGCGGGGATCGGCCGGGTCGACGGTGGGCCCGACCGGCAGGTCCGTGGTCGTTGCTTCGGGCGCATTGGCCGATGTCGTCGAGACAGGCGATGTCGGTAACGGGAACACCGGCAGCTGCTTGCGCACTTCGTCCGCGAGCTTCGACAGTTGCGTCACCAAATCCTCGCGCTGACCCGCATCGTTCACGCCACTGACGCGAGTGGAGGCGCGCTCGAGCACACGCTGGGCTTCCTGCGGATTCCCGGCTGCGATGAGCTCTTCGGCTTCTTGCAGGTCGGAAGTGGTATCGATGTTCGCGACCGTGGAATCTGCCTGGTCGCTGAAGACAACTTGCTTCACCTTCCAGAGCGCGTCGCCAGGCTCGGCGTTGTACGAGAAAGCCGTCATCGCACCGACGACGACCGCGATTGCGGCTGCGGCGCCGATGATCGGACGGACGATGCGCAACTTGCCACCGGCGCGAACCCGTGCGGTACGTGCACCAATTTCCTGATTTACTGCCGCTACCACCGCGTCGAGATCCGGCGCCGCCGGCAACGGCGGACCCGTCAGCTCGGCACGCCAGCTCGCGAGCAACGTTGCGATCTCATATTCCTCGGCACTGTCGGTCGCTACAGGGCCGTCACTCGCGATGGCGTCGATCAGTTCGTCGTCTCGGCGGACTGCTGCAATGTCAAGCGGTCCACTCTCACCGACAGCGGACTCAGCGGAAGGATCGCTATGCTGCGATCCCGCGCCAAAGCGGCCGCGCTTGCCATCCCTAGCCATATATGTCACCCGCCTTCGCCACTTGTGTCTTGAGCTTCGCGATAGCCCGATGTTGGGCTACCCGTACTGCACCCGCGGTACTCCCGACGGCCGCCGCAGTTTCCTCGGCCGACAGGCCGACTACCAGGCGGAGAATCAGAATCTCGCGATGCTTCTCGGGAAGTGTCGCGAGCAGAGTTTCCATCTGCCTGCTTGCCTCCGAGTCGAGAGCCTGTTGCTCCGGTCCTTCGTCGGTGGAGATTACGTCTGGAACTTCGGCCATCGGGTCCGCTTTGTTACGGGATGCGTTTCGATGGGCGTCAGCTACCTTGTGTGACGCGATTCCGTACACGAACGCCATGAACGGCCGACCCTGGTCTTGATACCGAGGCAAGGCCGTCATCACAGCGAGGCATACCTCCTGCGCCACATCGTCTGCAGAGAGCTGCCCACGCTCTGCAGAACCGACCCTCGCTCTGCAGTAGCGCACAACCAGGGGCCGGACAATCTGAAGGACCTGGGCTAAAGCGGACCTATCGCCCTGCGCTGCGGCAGCGACGGCGGAGTCCAACTCCTCACCCGCTTGAGTCATCGTCAGCGAAATTCCTGGCGTTACAGTGGCACGGCCCCCGACCGGGTGTGCTTCCGCCCACAAGCGGAACGAATCAACAATAGCTACCGAAGTGATCGAAGATCGATTCCGCACCGCAGACGAGATCACATTGTGCGAAAGCTGCCGCCGAAACTTTCGATCTCACGGGCTGATTCGAGTGCGGACGCCATTGCGGCGGAACCTTCGTCACCACCGGCCAGTAGCATGGCGGCGGCCCAGCGCAACGGAAGAAGTCGCTGCTCAGCGCATTGCTCGACGACCTCACCCGCGAGCGCGCGGGATTCGTCGACACGGTCGACAGCACTCAACGCAGCCGCAACGAGTAAGCGGGACTTCACTTGATGCCGCAGTGACGAATGTTGCATCGAATGGCGATAGCCGGCCTCTGCGAAGGCCAGCGCCGGGATTCCCGCACCACCCGCAAGCGAAATTTCGGCAGCTACCCACTGAAATCGGATGCGCTGACGCCACAGCGCCGGAGTCTCGCGCTCTGCACTGAGTTCATCGTCACAGCGCTGCAGCAAGCGCCTGCCCAGCGGCAATCGGCCCGATCCGAGCGCGTCGGCAGCGAGGCCGGTCAGCGCGTCGAAGTGTGCCTGCCGCGCACTGGGCTCAGCACCCGCACGGGCTGCCAGTGCCAGCGCGGCACCGTCCTGGACAGCGGCAAGGCGGTGCCACCCGAGCTGCCGCAAATACGACGCAGCGGTGCTGCGGGCCAACGATTGGAGCGCCGGCTGCGTGCGGGCGAGAACTCGAAGCCGCGCCAGTTCCGAACGCGCAGCGCTGTATCGCCCCTGGCCGCCCAATGCGACGGCCCGGAGCCAGACCTCGTCCGCGTTCGTAGCGGCCGGCAGCGGCGCGGTGCCCGGCGCAGCGCCGAAAGCAGCGGCCTCCAAGGGGCCCGCCGTCGCGTGTGGCGCACAGTCAATTGCTCGCGATGGGTCCTGAGTCGGCACGGCGACAACTGTAGGTTGCGGCGGTCCGCGCCTTGCCCGAGTCCCGCGCAAAACACAAGATTTACAATCGGCACGAATTGTTTCGCGCACGTAAAACTCCGCAGCTGCAACGATTTGTAATCGTCGGTACGCATACTTCGAAAGGCGAAAACCGCGGCCGGGAAACACAGGATTCAACGGATTCCCACAACTTCGCGCGACCCCGATACGGGCAGCGGAACGACACCGTCCGAGCCCCCGCGCGCCTCCACCCGTCGTACTGAAATATAGCTCCAACTGCACTTATCCGGAGTTGGCCGACTACCGGGGAGACCCCGGGCCGGCGTCGCCCGGTTGCCGTGCAGCAACGTCCGACGACGGCCGAGCAGCACGGCAAGCAGAGAATGTAAACATATTGCAGGTTAATTCTCGGCCAGCAAGTTATGGAAATTCCCACGCGGCGAAACTATTGACGCGTTTTCGCACCGCGCCCTAACGTTGCTCTTCGCCGCCACTGGAAGAGCACGACGGTGTGCGCATAGGACAGGCGGCGTTTCGACACCGACTCGGGAGCACCGGCAGCGCTCGCGCTGCCACCCCCGACGAGCTCGCACACGAGGAGTTCACATGCCACAGCCGACGCACCTTCCCGGGCCGAACGCAGACATCTGGGACTGGCAGATGCGCGGCCTTTGCCGCGGAGTCGATTCGTCGGTGTTCTTTCACCCCGACGGCGAGCGCGGTCGCGCACGGTCCCAGCGCGAGATGCGCGCAAAAGAAATCTGCCGGCAGTGCCCCGTGCTCGCACAGTGCCGTTCGCACGCCCTGAACGTCGCCGAACCGTACGGAATCTGGGGCGGAATGTCGGAAACCGAGCGCGAACTGCACTCTCGCCGGGTTCGTAGGCGCATCGCGGTCTGACCGCGCTCGGCCCTGCGAATCGGGCCCCGCACCGGCTCCTGGTCGATCGACTGGCGATTGTTACAAAAACGCCATCGATCAGGGTTAACGTTGTGACCGATGATCTCGATCGGATACCTGTGACGGAACAACGCGCAACCGAGCCCGAAGATGCGCGATGCGCAACCGACATCGGTCGTGTGCGCGCTGCGCGACGCGATGAAGCTGCCGCCCTCGACAAACTGCTGCAAAGAACCGCCGGGGGCGACAAGGGGGCTTTCGCTGCGCTCTACGACCTCACGAGCTCCCGTGTCTTCGGAATGACCTTGCGGGTTCTTCGCGATCCCGGCTTCGCCGAGGAAACCTCGCAGGAGGTCTATCTGCAGGTCTGGCGAACGGCCGGCAGCTTCGACCCAGCAAAAGGATCCGCGCAATCCTGGCTCATGACACTCGCGCACCGGCGCGCGGTCGACAGGGTTCGCTCGGAGCAGTCCAATACCGATCGCGAGATCGTATACGAATCCAAGAACAACCCCGGCGAGTTCGATCAGGTGACAGAAGAGGTCTGGGATCGCATTGAGCGCCGCGCTGTATTAGAGTGCCTCGACACGCTTACGCCGACGCAGCGCGAATCTGTTGCGTTGGCGTATTACGGTGGACGTACATATCGCGAGGTAGCTGCCGACCTCGGGGTAGCCGTACCCACTATCAAGTCCAGGATTCGTGACGGACTTATACGACTCAGAGGATGTTTGGGGGTGGGCTGATGGACGACGAGGCAATCGACCTCGCACATGCCTACGCACTCGACACCCTCGATGAAGCTGAGCGACAGGCGGTCACCGCCTTTCTCGACGGCGCGGACGAGACGCTGCGCGGCGAGTTCGAGGCAACGGTTCGGCAAACCCGTGAGACGCTAGCCACCCTGAGTTCGACCGTTGCGGTCGACCCGCCTATCACGCTGCGCGCGCGGTTGCTCGAGCAGATCGTCGACACACCGCAGGATCGAGTCGAGCCCAAGCCTGTCACCAGCGAGTCGGCGGACGCCGTCGCGCCGCCTACCTCACTGGCCGAACGGCGTGCACGTCTGCGCCGTTGGCAGCTCGCGGTCGTCGCCGCTGCCGCAGCCGTCGTTTTACTGGTCGGCGGGGCAGTCGTCGGGTACAACATGCGCGACCAGGCCACTCAGTCCGTCACCGAAGCAGTGCTTGCCGCTCCCGACGCACGAACCATCCAGACGCCGCTCACCGTGGGCGGAGTCGCGACAGTCGTGTATTCCAAAGACGAGAACGCGGCCGTGCTCCTGATCGACGACCTGTCCGGACCACCGGCCGATTCCGTGTACCAAATGTGGCTGATCGACAAGGAGCCGGTTTCCGCGGGCATCATCGCGCCCGACCAGGTGTCTGCGATAACGACCGCGGTCATCGAGGATGTCGGCAGCGCGTCTACGTTGGCCTTCAGCGTGGAGCCGCCCGGCGGCTCCCCCGCGCCAACCACCGATCCGTTCGCGGCGATCTCGCTGGCCTGATCGGACACCGGATTCGGCGCTGACTCGCCCGTACGACCGGGTCGATTCGCGCCGGAAATCCGATCGGTGCCATCTAATCAGCCTCGCGTGACGAATCGCTTGTGTGAGGAATTCGCGCGGCTGACTGCTCCACCAGATTCGTGCCTCCGCGAAAACTCGTCACAGTTCGTTCCATCCGGGTCGGGACATGCTCCGAATTCCATGGGACATCGACACTTTCAGGGAAGGCACAACCAATGCCACTCGGCACCTCGCGACTTGTCGTCGCAGCAGCAACCATAGGCGTTGCGCTGCTTGGCTTGTCGGCGTGCTCGTCCGATGAGAGTGACTCGAACGAAGCGACCTCCAGCGCCACGGAAACAACGGCGGCGGTGACGAGCGGAGCCGAACCGGCTGCCGCTCTGGTGGGTCCGGGCTGCGCAGCGTATGCGGCGGCGAATCCCGACGGCGCGGGCTCGGTAACCGGTATGGCGCAGGATCCGGTAGCCGTCGCAGCCGGTAACAACCCGCTGCTCACGACCCTGACAGCAGCCGTATCGGGCCAGCTGAACCCGAAGGTCAATCTGGTCGACACCCTCAACGGTAGCGAGTTCACCGTCTTCGCGCCCGTCGATGACGCGTTCGCGAAGATCGACCCCGCGACCATCGAGACGCTGAAGACCGACGATCCCCTGCTTACGAAGATCCTCACGTACCACGTGGTACCGGGCAGGCTGGCACCCAGCGAGATCGCGGGCGAGCTGACAACGGTCGAAGGCGGAAAGGTCTCGGTCAGCGGGTCCGGCGACACGCTGAAGGTCAACGACAGCAACGTCGTGTGCGGTGGAGTGAGCACCGCGAACGCGACTGTCTATCTCATCGATTCAGTACTGATGCCGCAGTGACGCGGTAGCGCCATGAACAGGACTGTAGTGACCGACGAATCCGAGCTCAGCTGCCCGACCGATATGGCCTATGTGGTAGCGGCGCGGACGGCCGAGACCGCCGAGCTGGGCGCGCTCTTGGAGGCTACCGCGACCGGCGATACAGGCGCCTTCTCGGAACTGTACAAACGCACGTCATCGCGGGTTTACGGGATGGTCCTGCGGGTTCTGCGCGACCCCGGTTATGCGGAGGAGACCGCACAAGAAGTCTTTCTGCAGATCTGGAAGCAGGCCGGCACGTTCGACACTGCAAAGGGTTCCGCGATCGCGTGGATGATGACGCTCGCACATCGCCGCGCCATCGATCGGGTGCGATCGGAGCAGTCCAGCGCCGACCGCGAACACGTTTACGAAACCCGGAACTATCGGGACGAGTTCGATCAGGTGACAGAAGAGGTGTGGCGGCGTTTCGAACGCCAGGCCGTCCTCGACTGCCTCAACGCGCTCACGCCGACGCAGCGTGAGTCGCTGACCATTGCGTACTACGGCGGACTGTCCTATCGCGAAGTAGCCGACGATCTCGGCGTCGCCGTACCCACAGTGAAATCGCGGATCCGCGACGGACTGATCAAGCTCAGAGGATGTTTGGGAGTGATGTGAGATGAACGAGGCCCATCTGGACCTGGCGAATGCCTACGCTCTCGGCATTCTGGAGGACGACGAGCAACGTGCCGTACGGGCGTTGCGAAACGGATCGGACACAAGCGCACGAGCAGAGTTCGAGAACGCTGTGCGGCAAGCGCGCGAAACTCTTGCAACTGTTTCGCTGCTGACGGTCGCCACACCGCCGCCCGGACTGCTCGAGCGGGTACTTGCCCAGATCCTCGACGAGGGAGCAGCAGGAGCGACGCTGTCGCCACTACAGGCCACTCCGGTCGACGACCTCGCCGAGCGACGCAACGCGAAGTCGCGCTGGCGCTGGGCCTTGGGCGCCGCAGCAGCAGTAGCGGTGCTGGCCGGCGGTACGGTGATCGGCAATCAGTTGCGCGAAACCAACCAGACCTCGGTTGCCGAGTCGATCGTTGCCGCACCCGACCTGCAAACCGTCCGGGTCACGTTGCCCGAGGGCGGTTCGGCGACCGCGCTGTACTCGAAGGACGCCGACGCAGCGATCGTGATGATGGTCGATGTTCCCCCGGCAGGCCCCGACTCGGTGTACCAGATGTGGCTCATCGCGGGAACTGAGCAACCGAAGTCGGCAGGCCTCCTGCCCGACCTCGCGCCGACGACCACGGCCGTGCTCACCGACTTGGACAACGCGTCGACGCTGGCGTTCAGCGTCGAACCGACCGGCGGCTCCGAGCAGCCCACAACCACACCTTTCGCGGTCCTCACGCTTGCCTGAAGCGCCGCACTCCTTTTCGGGATCCGCATCGACTTTCTGGCCGTCAACCGGTGCGGATCCCGAGGAGGAGTGCGGCCCTGAGGGTTTCGCAACAAACGACGAAGGCTCCCGGACGATGTCCGGGAGCCTTCGTGTGTTCGTGTCTGCAGAAAACTCAGTGACCGTGGCTGTGGCCGTGGCCTGAATCTTCCTCTTCTGCCGGCTTGTCGACGACAGCGCTCTCGGTCGTGAGCACCATGCGCGCGACTGAGGCAGCGTTGACGACCGCCGACCGCGTCACCTTGACGGGGTCCACGACGCCGTCGGCAAGGAGGTCGCCGTAGGTCAGCGTGGCAGCGTTGAAGCCGTGGCCGTCGGCCAACTCGGCAACCTTGCTGATCACGACTGAGCCTTCGGCACCGGCATTCGTGGCGATCCAGAACAGCGGGGCCGACAGCGCGGTGCGGACAACCCGAACGCCGAGTGCTTCGTCGCCGGACAGCGAATCCGCGAGCGCGTCGAGAGCCTTGCTCGCGTGAACCAACGCGGAACCACCGCCGGGCACGATGCCCTCTTCGACAGCTGCCTTGGCTGCGCTCACCGCATCTTCGACGCGGTACTTGCGCTCCTTGAGGGCGGTCTCCGTCGCGGCACCGACCTTGATGACGGCAACGCCACCGGCGAGCTTTGCGAGCCGCTCCTCGAGCTTCTCGCGGTCCCAATCGGAATCTGTACGCTCGATTTCCCGGCGCAATTGGCCGACGCGACCGGCAACTTCTTCGGCCGAGCCAGCACCCTCGACGAGGGTGGTGTCGTCCTTCGTGACGACCACACGACGTGCGGACCCGAGCAGATCCAGGCCGGCGTCGCGCAGCGAGACACCGATGTCGGACGTGATGACCGTGCCGCCGGTGACCACGGCGAGGTCGTCGAGGAACGCCTTGCGGCGATCACCGAAGAACGGCGCTTTGACCGCTACGGCCTTGATCGTCTTACGGATGGCATTGACGACCAGGGTCGACAGCGCCTCACCCTCGATGTCCTCGGCGATGATCAGGACCGGCTTGCCGCTGGTTGCGATCTTCTCGAGCAGGGGCAGGAAGTCGGGAAGCGAGCTGATCTTCTCGCGATGAAGCAACACGAGCGGATCTTCGAGAACTGCCTGCTGCGTGTCGACGTCGGTGATGAAGTACGGCGACAGGAAGCCCTTGTCGAACTGCACGCCTTCGGTGACGACGAGCTCGGTGAGCAGGGTCGAAGACTCCTCGACCGTCACGACGCCGTCCTTGCCGACGGTCGTGAGTGCCTTGCCGACCATGGTGCCGATCTCTTCGTCACGTGAAGAAACGGTCGCGACCTGCGCGATCGACTTCTCGCTGTCGACCGGCGTCGCGGCGGCGAGCAGAGCTTCCGACACCGCGTCGGCTGCCTTGGCGATACCCGAACCGAGTGCGATCGGGTTGGCACCTGCGGCGACATTCTTGAGGCCGGCGCGGATCAGCGCCTGCGCGAGCACCGTTGCGGTGGTCGTGCCGTCGCCGGCAACGTCGTTGGTCTTGGTCGCAACGCTCTTGACGAGCTGCGCACCGAGGTTTTCGAACGGATCGGACAGGTCGATCTCACGTGCGATGGTGACGCCGTCGTTGGTGACGGTCGGTCCACCGAACGCCTTCGCGAGCACGACGTGGCGACCACGCGGCCCGAGGGTGACGCGTACGGCATCGGCGAGCTGGTCGACACCGCGCTCGAGAGCCCGGCGAGCCTTCTCGTCGAACTCGATAAGTTTGGCCATTCTTTTCGCTACTCCCTTTTCAAAACTTGCGCTGTCGGAATCGTGCGCGAACGCACACCGCCCCGGATCCGAAGAATTCTCGGTGCCGGGGCGGAATGCGAGCGGGGTTTCTGTGAAACGCCTGCTTACTTGGTAACGACTGCCAGCACGTCGCGCGCCGACAGGATCAGGTACTCCTGGCCGCCGTACTTGATTTCGGTGCCGCCGTACTTGCTGTAGATAACGGTGTCGCCTTCTTTGACGTCGACCGGGATACGGTCGCCCTTCTCGCTGACCCGCCCTTCGCCAACGGCAATGACGGTGCCCTCTTGCGGCTTTTCTTTCGCCGTGTCGGGGATGACCAGGCCGGAGGCAGTCGTCGTCTCGGCCTCGTTGGCCTGGACGAGGATCTTGTCCTCGAGCGGCTTGATGTTCACGCTCGCCACGATTGAGCCCTCCACTTTCAGGGGTTCTCCGGTCCGGGGCTCATCCCCGGACTAGTCGGTTTGGTGCTGTTCGATTCTCACGATGATGACCCTTCGCCGAATCCCGTCGTCGCGGGTGCCGGGATCAAGCTCGGTGTCACCTAGCACTCTATACACGCGAGTGCCAGCGCTCAAGGGTGGAGTGTGCTGATTCGAGTCCGCTCTCCGCGAAACGCTCCCATCGATTTCCAATGTGATCTTCGTTTCTGTAACGTTCAGATAACGGAGGAGACTGTATTGTCAGAGTTGAGACATTTCGCGTGCCGGAGCTTGGAGGAGCCCGCACATCGATCTGACTCACATCGAAACGAGGGGACCCCTGCCGGCAGGAGGTGAACTATGCGTACCGCACTGGGTGTATCAGCTGGTAGCGAAGTAGTTGGTTCAGTTCTGCTGACTACTGCGCCGAACGGCGCGCAAACCACCGAGTACCGCGTCATCTCAGCTGACGAAGAGGCCAACACCGATCTCGGCGAGCTCATTGCGTCGTCGATCGAGCTGATGACGACACAACTTCCCAGCGAAACCATCCAGCCGGATGGCATCGCTGTCGCGTATCGAACGAAAGATCAGACTCAGCACATCCGCTCGGCCGTCGGCAGCAGGCGGCACGACCTGCAATTGGTTCCGGAGACGGCCGCGGCGTTGACGTATCTGCGCAGTACCGGCGAGGTCGCGCAACACGAAACGATCGCGCTCTTCGATCTCGGGGCCACCGGGCTCACTGTCACCGTCATCGATCAGGTTGACGGAACTGTGCACGATTCGCGCCGCACAGACGCTGTCAGTGGGCGCAAGATCGACGACCTCGTCTGCGACTACCTGCTCGCGGAACATTTCGCGAACGACCGAACCGAACGACCGAGCAGTGAACGACTCGGCGCAGGAACCCTGTTGCGGCGCGCCCGCGCGGCGAAAGAACATCTGTCCTCCAGCGATGCAGTCACGATCGATCACGTCGCGGGCCGCCCGCTGAAACTGACGCGCGAGGAGTTCGACGACCTGATCAGCGCGCAGTGCGCGACAGCGACCGCGTTCGCCAAGGACGTGTTCGACGCAGCGCCCCACCGTCCTGGAATCGTGGCGGTCATCGGCGGTGGCGGAAACATCCCGGCCATCCACACGGCACTGGTCGACGCGCTGGACCTGCCTGTGCTCACCGTCGACGAGCCCGAAGCGGTCATCGCCAAGGGCGCCGCACTACTCGCAGATTCGGCCGGTCCGCTGGCGTTTCCGATCGTCAGCATGGGCACCGACGCGCCGATCGGCACCTTCACAAAGGTCGCGGGAGCGCTCATCGGCGCGTTCGTGGTCGTCGGACTGGTCATCGGCTACGGCGTGCAGGCACTTTCACCGGCCACCGACGACACCGGCAGCGTGTCACCGGCTGGGACGAGCAGCCCGCAGACAACCGAACAGCTCGTGACGACCGAACCGACGACCGCTGCCCCCATCGTGAGCGAAACCGGGGCATCGTTCCCGACCTACGAATCGCCCGGTGGTAGCGCGCCTACGACGACCATCCGGCACGAGGCACCCCGGGAGTCGTATTCGAGCGCCGAGGCTTCGTCGTCGACCTCGACCACCACGACGACCACCACGCGGACACCCGTACCGACTCTGCGTCCGGCGCCGGACCTGCCGATGATTCCGTGGCCGGAGATTCAGCGCTTCTTCCCGCGGCCGAACACACCGGCACCTTCTGCCACCGCCACGCCGACGGACGAGAGCCCGCAGAGCGAGGCGCCGCAGCCCGACGGGACCGAATCTCCGACTCAGGACGAAACCAGCACGGAGACAACCGAACCCGCGACACCGCTGAACCGACCGGACACCGGTTCCAGCGGCGGCTAGTTCTACGCGACGACCTGGCTGACGGCCACCGACAAGCCCGGATCCGTCGCCGCGGTGAGCTTCGACGGGGCCGCCCCACCGGCAACGATGTGTGCGCCCAGGGACGCGATCATCACGCCGTTGTCAGTGCAGAGCCGCGGCTTGGGCACCCGCAGCCTGATTCCCGCGTCCTCGCATCTTTCCTGCGCCATGGCACGGATTCGTGAGTTTGCAGTCGCGCCGCCGCCGAGCACGAGGGTGTCGACCCCGGAGTCGCGCGCCGCCCGGACGGCTTTCATCGTGAGAACGTCGGCAACTGCTTCCTGAAAACTCGCGGAGATGTCCGCGATCGGAAGTTGTTCGCCCGCACGTTCCTTCGCCTCGACGAAGCGCGCGACGGCTGTCTTCAGACCTGAGAAGGAGAAGTCGTGCCGGGCGTCGCGCGGACCCGTCATCGCACGCGGGAACGCGATCGCAGATCGATCCCCTTCTTGCGCAGCAGCATCGAGCGCCGGACCGCCCGGGTATCCGAGGCCCAGCAGCCGCGCGACTTTGTCGAACGCTTCGCCGGCCGCATCGTCGACCGTGCTGCCCAATTCCACGATCGGTTGCCCCAGGTCCGTCACATGCAACAGGTGGGTATGGCCACCCGACACCAGCAGTGCAACGCACGCCGGCATCGGACCGTGCTCGAGGGTGTCGACGGCAACGTGGCCGCCGAGATGATTCACGGCGTAGAACGGCACATCCCAAGCGGCTGCATATGCCTTGGCGGCAGCAACGCCGACCAGCAGCGCACCCGCCAGACCCGGACCGATCGTCACGGCCAAGGCGTCGGGTTTCGCGATTCCGGCCGCCGCCAGAGCCCGCCGCATCGTCGGAACGATCGCTTCGAGGTGCGCCCGCGACGCGATTTCGGGTACGACCCCGCCGAATCTCGCGTGCTGATCGACGCTCGACGCGACTTCGTCGGCGAGCAGTACGCAGGTTCCGTCCGACCGCCATTCGACGATCCCGACGCCGGTCTCGTCACACGAGCTCTCGATCCCCATCACGATCATTGGCTGTCCTTCTCGCGAGCCGGCATACACATCGTGTAAGCATCGGCACCGCTCGGTTGGTAGTACCGCGGCCGTGTTCCGACGATCTCGAATCCGAACTTGCGGTAGAGCGCTATAGCGGGTTCGTTGTCTGTCCGCACCTCGAGATAGACCGGGCCGCCGTGCTTTTCGGAGTGCCGCAGGAGCGCGGTCAACAGCTGGGCACCGACGCCGAGCCGGTGATAATCGGGATCGACACCGATGGTGTGGACCTCGGATTCCGGGCTGAACCTGTTGCCGAGCAACGCAACTCCCGCGTACCCGACAAGCGCGGTGCTCGCGGCGGCAGCGAATCGTGCTGCGTAGTAATGATTATGGCGCGCAGCGAGTTCGGAGCGGAACGCGGCAGCACTCCAGGGATCGTCGCCCGGAAAGAGCACCTGCTCGAGCTCGGCGCACCGGTCGACGTCCGCGACGGTGAGCGGGTCGATCGTGATCGTCATTTCTTTCGGCCTGCAGCGGCGACTGCGTCCGGGCGTCGCAGGTAGAGCGGAACCAGCGGATCGGGGGTCGCACCGGCGGTGAGTTGCGCTGCGGCCGCGCCGACCAGGCCAACCGGCGACGGGCTTTCGGTCGGTTCGACCGGCAGGTCGAAGTAGTCGACGTGCTCGGCCGCACCGGCGATGATCTGCGCGGACCCGACGTCGAGGTCGGCAGGTTTACAGACCGCGGGGCCATCGACTCGGCGTCCCGCCTTGTAGCGCGCCCAGTACACCTCGCGACGCCGAGCGTCGGTGACCACGAGCAGTTCCCGATCGGTCGCCACAGCTTGTGCGATCGCGTCGAGGCTGCAGACCCCGTAGACGGGAATCCCGAGGGCGTCACCGAACGCAGCCGCCGTCGCCATGCCGACGCGCAAACCGGTGAACGGACCGGGCCCGGTTCCGACGACGACACCGTCGAGATCGGTCGGCTTGTAGCCCGCCTCGGCGAGGCATTCCAGGATCTGGGGAGTCAGCACCTCTGCGTGCGCGCGCGAACTCACCGTCAACCGGCGAGCGAGTTCACGGATGGATGCGGGTTCGGTGCCCCCGAATTCGACGACACCCGCAGTAACTGCGCTGGTAGAGGTGTCGACCGCAAGTAGCAGCATGATGGATCAACGATACCCGGTGGCTCGGAGAGACCTGCGTCTCATGTCAGGGACGCTGCAGCCAACCCTGTGCGCGCCGTTCTTCGTACTCGGCGTCGGTCAACGGGCGCTTGTTCCTGGGCTTGCGCTCGGGCGCGTTCCCCGGTTCGGAGCCGATCGGGCCGCGATGTACCCATCCCTGTGCCCGGTGAAAGTCGAAGTATGTGTCGTCATCGTCGCGTTCTTCGGCCATCGATTCACTTCACCGCCGCTCTGCCGCGTCGCGCCATTCCCAGGAAACGGTTCGGACGTCGGATTCGGGTTCACGGCGCAGTGCAACGAACAGATGGCGTTGCGCAAGTTGCTCGACGAGACCCGCACCCCATTCGACCACCACAACCGCACGGCGCAGGTCGGTGTCCAGATCCAACGCGTCCAGCTCGTCGAGTGCGTCGGGTCCGGTGCCGAGCCGGTAGGCGTCGACATGCACCATGCCGACCGGATCCGCCCCGGACCGCTCACCAGGCTTGTGCTGGCGGGCGATGATGAACGTCGGCGAACTCACCCGGCCAACAACCCCGAGGCCGGCACCGATTCCCCTGGTGAGAGCTGTTTTTCCGGCGCCGAGGGGACCGTCGAGAATCACGAGGTCACCGGCGGTCAGGCCCGCGGCGAGTTCGCGGCCGAACGCTTCGGTATCTGCCGCGGTCGGCAAGGTGCGCTCAGCCAACGTGCGACGGGTTTCTGTGCCGGACGAATTCGGTTGCGCGGTCGACCAGGCGGTCGAGTGCGTCGTTGACCAACTCCGGGAACTCGAGGTGGACCATGTGGCCTGCGTGGTGCACCTGGACCAACTCGGCATTCGGCAATGCCGCCGCGAGTCCGGTCGCCGAGGAGAACGGGATGACCGGATCTGCGTCGCCCGCGAGCACGAGCGCCGGGAGGTCCGCGAGCACCGCGACCGACTCGGTTTCGTCGTGCAATTCGAGCGCCCGCAAGAACTGCACGACCGTGACGACCGAGGTGCCGTCGATCATCGCGTACGTGAACTTGGCGATGCTCGGGCTGACGTCGGTCCGGAACGATGCCGCGTGCAGGATCGGCCAGATCAGATTTCGCGCTGTTGCTCGCCCGAATTGCACGAGGGCTGGGGAGGTCCGGACGGCGAGCCGGAATCCGTCGACTGCCGGATGGGCAAGATTGCGCGCGATGCCGCGCCGCGCGATCCCCTCTGCCGCAGTCGACAGCAGGCCGACCCCGACCACCTTGGCAGCGAACAATTCCGGGAACTGCCTGGCCGCGGCGAGAATGCTCATCCCGCCCATCGAATGCCCCACCAGCACAACGGGACCGGTCGGCGCGACAACCCTGACGACTGTCTCGAGGTCCGCGGCGAGCTGGTCGATCGTGGCGTGATCGTCGGCCGGCATTCCCGAAAGTCCGTGGCCGCGCAAGTCGTGAAACACGAGGCGGACGTTGTCACCCCAGCGGTCGGCCAGCATTCTGCGCTGCAAGTGGAAGGACGTCATTCTGTTGCTGAAGCCGTGGGAGAAGATCACGGTCAGCGGCGCGTCTTCGGGTCCGCTTTCACGGACGGCAAGCTCGACGCCGTCGTCCGCCCGGACGACCCGCGCGCGGTCCTCGTCGATCAGCGCGAAGTTCTCGTCGGCAAAGTTGTCGGGTTTCTTCGGCCGCACCGAGCGCTGAACCGCGCGCGCCGCGCCCACGCCGACCAGTGCCACCGCGCTCGCCGTCCCGCCGATCATTCCTGCCCGCCGGATTCTCACTGCGAACCATTCCCTCCGACATATCGCCGGACCGTTCTGCCCCGCATTCCGGTGACAACCTCGTAGTGGATCGTGCCGAGCGTATCGGCCCATTCCTGCGCTGTTGCTTCGCCATTCGCGCCGGTCCCGAACAGCACCGCGCGATCACCTTCTTGTACACCGGCGCCGTCGGGTCCGAGGTCGACGACCAGTTGATCCATACACACCCGACCGATGCTAGGTCGGCGTGCGCCACCGAGCAGCACGTCGAACCTGCCGCCGAGCGCCCGCGGTATCCCATCGGCGTAACCGACCGGCAGCAACGCAACTGTTGTATCGCGTGGTGCGATCCACTCGTGGCCGTACGACACACCCTCGCCGGCGGCCACCGCTTTCACGAGCGCAACTCGCGCGCTCACGGTCATCGCCGGTACCAGCCCGAACGTGCCCAGCTCAGGAATGGGTGACAACCCGTAGATCGCAATTCCCGGCCGAACCATGTCGAAATGCAGATCCTGACGTGTGACCGTCGCAGCAGAGTTCGCAAGATGGACGACCTCGGGCACGAGACCGTTCGCTTTCGCGGCAGCGACCGCGTCGACGAACCGTTGCCGCTGCGTGTCGTTCATCGGGTGCTGCGGTGAGTCCGCCAGTGCGAGGTGGGAAAAGATGCCGCGCAGTCGCAATGAGCTCGACAAGTCCGCAAGCGCATCGAGTACCAGCGGATACTCCTGCTGCGATGCCCCGTTCCTGTTGAGTCCGGTATCGACTTTGACGGCAACCGTTGCGGGCGCACCGACCGCCTTGGCTGCGGCCGCAACTGCGGCAACGTGCTTGACGGACGAAACGCCGATCTCGACATCGGCGCGAATCGCAGCGGCAAAGTCGGCGTCGGCGGTGTTGAGCCAGCACAGAATCGGAACATCGATCCCGGCCTTTCGAAGCTCGAGGGCCTCGGCGACGGTGGTCACCCCGAGTTCCCGCGCGCCACCGGCGATCGCCGCGCGCGAGACCGCGACAGCGCCATGGTTGTATCCGTCCGCCTTCACCACGGCCATCAGTGCGCCATCACCCGCATAGCCGCGCAGCGTGCGGACATTCTGGGTAATGGCGTCGAGGTCCACGACGAATTCCGCTTGGGGCTCGGGAGCGGACGGGTCGGCGGTCACGGGAAACGATCCTGCCATCGATCGTCCGACCGGATGCAGGATGGGGATCACATCCCCACTTCGCCGTAGCTTCGCAGAAGTCGAATCGCAGGTCGCACGTGGTCGAGCAGCGGACCGGCCGAGATCGGTGCCGCCGCGGGCCCCCCGTCCGCAGCTGCCAAATTCGCGGCCAGCGAATGCGCTCGTGCGGCGCACGCCGCAGCCTCGGCAGCACCCATACCGGTTGCGAGCAGAGCGCCGATGAGGCCCGACAAGACGTCGCCCGATCCAGCCGTCGCGGCCCACGACCCGCCCGCCTCGTTGACGAACACGGTCTGGTCGGGTGCAGCCACCAGTGTCGCGCGCCCCTTGAGCAACACTGTGGCACCCCAGTCGCGTGCGAGTTCGCGGACCGCGCCGACCCGGTCGGAATGCGGATCCCTGCCGGTCAGGCGGGCGAACTCACCGGCGTGCGGGGTCAGAACCGTCGGTGCTCGACGGCCGCGCACGAGGGCGGGGTGCTTCGCGACGATCGTCAGGCCGTCCGCGTCGATGACTACGGGCAGGTTGGACGCCAGCACGGCTGCCAGCACATCGCGGGCGGCATCGTCGGTGCCCGACCCGGGTCCGGCGACCCATGCCTGTACCCGACCTGCTTCCGAAACAGATTGGGCTGCAACCACTTCTGGCCAGCGCGCAAGAACGGCGGTAGCGGCGGACCCGACGAAACGCACCATTCCGGAGGTTGCCGCAACGGCCGCGCCCGCGCAGAGCACGGCAGCTCCCGGATAGCGCTCGCTGCCTGCGGACACACCGACGACGCCCTGGCTGTACTTGTCGTCGAACGCTTCCGGTATCGGCCAGGACTGCCCGACCGCGTGTGGTTCGAGCGCACGTAGATGCGGTTCCGGCAGGCGTAACCCGATGGGTACCAGTTCGATTCGGCCACAACGTGCCGCCGCCAGTGCGTGCACGGGCTTGAGCGCACCGAAACTCACTGTCACCGCGGCAGCAACCGCGGGGCCGTCGGCGACGCCGGTATCGGGATCCACTCCGCTCGGCAGGTCGGCGGACACGATCGGCGCGGTAATGCCGGCGACGGTCTCGGCCGCGTCCGGCCGCAGCGAACCCTTGCCCGAGATGCCGACGATCCCATCGACGACCAAGTCGGGCTCGCCACTCTCGGTGACGATCCGACCGCCCGATTTGCGCAGCGCTGCAAGGCCTTCGGCGTGTGCACGATCAGGACGAAGGAGCAGCGCATCAACCGCGACTCCCCTGCGCCGCAACATCGAACCGGCCCAGAGAACATCGCCGCCGTTGTCGCCCGACCCCACGAGCAGCAATATCCGCCGACCCGTTACAGCACCCGTACGACGGCGGAGTTCGGTTGCTACCACCCGCGCGAGACCGTACGCCGCACGCTGCATCGGCACGCCGGAAGGCACCCGTGTGAAAAGCTCCGCCTCAGCGGTCCGTACCTGGTCGGATGTGTAGTAGCCGCGCATGTCTCCCGATCCCATGGTCGTTCACGTCAACCCGTCCTGTGCGCGACCTTACGCCGCTGTCCGCGCGAATAAGCTGTGCCACGTGACCCCTTTACGCCGTCGCCCGGCACTGTCTCTGCGACGATTCGCCGTTGCACTCGCGCTCGCAGCCACCCTGACGGCCTGCGGCGCCGAGAAATCGGACGATCAGCCCGCGCAGGCCGAGCCAGGTGTGGTGCTCGTCAAAGATATGCAGTTCACGCCGGCAACGATCACTGTGCAGGCAGGCGAATCGGTCACCTGGCGATTCGACGACGGCGGGGTGCCACACAATGTCCAGGGCGCGAAGCCCGCAGACACGTTGATTCACAGCCCGATCCTGCGCGACAACAGCTACACGGTGACCTTCGATACTCCGGGGACCTACCAGTACGGCTGCACGCTGCATCCGCAGATGACGGGATCGGTCGTCGTCACGTAGGCACGTTAGGCTCGACCGCGATCGTGGCACACGGATGAGGGAGAAGCGCGTTGGATGAGACCCCCGACGGTGGTCACCGCCTGCGCAAGCTGACGGGCGGCGGCAAACGACGCAAAGCGGCGCAGACCGAGGCAGTCGAGACATCCCCCCGTGCGAAAGCACCCGAGCAGGGTTCCGACGACGACAGTGTCTGGTTGCCGCTCGCGGTGATGCTCGCCATCGCCGCGCTCGTCGGCGGCATGGCGTATTGGAAACTCGCAGTCACCCCGAACCACGACGACGTCGTGCTACCGGCGGCCGTTGCAGTGGGCGACCGGCCCGCCGCTCCGGAAGCCCCACCGACGGACACCGAAGAGATCGTCGTCGTGAAGGACATGAAGTTCTCGCCAAGTTCTGTCACCGTGAAAGTCGGCGACTCGGTGACCTGGCAGTTCGAGGACGGTGGAAAGCTGCACGCGGTGTCCGGTCTCGGCGACTTCGCCATGATCATCAACAGCGGCTATCTGAAATCAGGCGTGTACACCGTGACGTTCGACAGGCCGGGCGTCTACCGGTATGTCGACGGCGTGCACGGTGAGATGACCGGCTCGATCACCGTCGAGTAGCGAACTACTCGACGGTCACCGATTTGGCCAGGTTGCGCGGCTTGTCGACGTCGTAGCCGCGCGCCTGAGCGACCTCGGCCGCGAACACCTGTAGCGGCACCGTCGACAGCAACGGTTGCAGCAGCGTCGGAGCCGCTGGAATCTCGATGAGATTGTCAGCGAACGGCCTGACTGTCTCGTCGCCTTCCTCCGCGATGACGATCGTTCGAGCACCACGCGCCTGGATCTCGCGAATGTTGCTGAGCAACTTCGAATGCAGAACAGCGCGGCCCTTCGGGGACGGCATCACGACGATGACCGGAAGACCCTCTTCGATCAGCGCGATCGGTCCGTGCTTGAGCTCACCCGCCGCGAACCCCTCCGCGTGCATGTACGCGAGCTCCTTGAGCTTGAGCGCACCTTCGAGGGCGACCGGATATCCGACGTGGCGCCCGAGGAACAGCACCGTCGGGCTGTGCGCCAACTCGCGCGCGATGGCGCGGACCGGCTCCATGGTCTCGAGCACCCGCGACACCAGCGCCGGCATGGCCTCCAGGTCCGCGAATTCGCGGGCGACCTCGTCCGGATACTTCGTCCCGCGGGCCTGCGCAAGCGCCAGTCCGACGAGGTAGTTCGCGGTCACCTGCGCAAGGAATGCCTTTGTCGACGCGACGCCGATCTCCGGTCCCGCCCGGGTATAGAGGACCGCGTCGGCCTCACGAGGAATCTGGGCTCCGTTGGTGTTGCAGACGGCGAGCACGCGCGCCTTCTGGTCCTTCGCGTGCCTGACGGCTTCGAGCGTGTCCGCTGTCTCGCCCGATTGCGAGATGGCGACAACCAGCGTCGACCGGTCCAGCACCGGGTCGCGGTAGCGGAACTCGCTCGCCAGCTCGACCTCGACGGGAAGTCGGGTCCAGTGCTCGATTGCATACTTCGCAACCAGACCCGAGTGGTAGGCGCTGCCGCACGCAACAACGAAGACCTTGTCGATCTCGCGCAGCTCCTGATCGGACAGGCGCTGCTCGTCGAGGACGATTCGGCCCTTTTCGAAGTGGCCGATCAACGTGTCGGCGACGGCGTCGGGCTGCTCCTCGATCTCCTTCAGCATGAAGTAGTCGTGGCCACCCTTTTCGGCTGCCGCAAGGTCCCAGTCGATCCGGAAGGGCCTGCTCGCGACATCGGTGTTCCCGTCGAAGTCGCTGATCGTGTAGGAGTCTGCGGTGATGACGACGACCTGATCCTGGCCCAGCTCGACCGCGTTGCGCGTGTGCTCGATGAACGCCGCGACGTCGGAGCCCACGAACATCTCACCCTCGCCGACGCCCACGACCAGCGGCGTCGAGCGGCGTGCCGCCACGATCTGGTCGGGGTGATCGGCGTGCGTGAAGACCAGCGTGAAATGTCCTTCGAGCCTGCGCAGGACCGAAAGCGCACTCGCGACGAAATCGCCCGCAGTCTCGCCTTCGGCATAGGCGCGCCCGACGAGGTGAACGGCGACTTCGGTGTCGGTATCGCTGAGGAACTCGACGCCCTCGGCCTCGAGCTCCGCCCGCAGCGGCGAGAAGTTCTCGATGATGCCGTTGTGGACGACCGCGACCTTCCCGCTCACGTCCTTGTGCGGGTGCGCATTCCGGTCGGTGGGGCCGCCGTGAGTCGCCCAGCGCGTATGCCCGATACCGGTCGAACCCGCGAACGCGGCCGTACCGACCTCGGCAAGCTCCGCCTCCAGATTCGCCAGCCGACCGGCCTTGCGCTCGGTTGCGAGCTTCCCGTTGCCATCCGCAATCGCAATGCCGGCAGAGTCGTACCCGCGGTACTCCATTCGGCGCAGGGCCTCGACCACAACGTCGAGCGCATTGCGATGGCCGACGTATCCAACGATTCCGCACATGGTTCATCAGGGTACTTGGGCCCGAGGCCTCGCCGAACACAGATCGCCACGGCCCAGGTTTGGCACCAGTGCGCCCTGTCCCTGCCCGACGTTGCTTTACATCGGATAACGTTTCGCGTGTGGCGGCGTCTGTGAAATCACTGGTATCCGAACTTGCCAACCGTGGACCGCATCGTGTGCAGCGCGGAAATATGGCTATCGCAGGCCAGCCGGGTGTTGTGTTCACCCCGGCCGAGGGTCTCGGCCTGCCGGCGGTTGCATTCGGGCACGGCTGGATCACCAACGTCGACAATTATCGGAGCCTGCTCGAACATCTCGCCTCGTGGGGAATCGTGGTGGCCGCCCCAAGTAGTGAACGCGGACCGTTTCCGTCACATCTAGGCCTGGCGACCGATCTGCGGACGACTCTCGACATCTGCGTCGGCGTTCGGCTGGGCTCGGGATCGATCAGCGTTCACCCGGACAAGCTGGCGTTCGCCGGCCACGGAATGGGCGCGGGCGCGGCGGTTCTCGCCGCCGCCAAGTACCCCGGAGTTGCTGCGGTCGCGGCGCTGTTTCCCGCGCCCACATCGCCACCTTCGGAGGCGATCGCACCCGAGATCACGGTGCCCGGCCTGATTCTGGCGGGCGGCAAGGACATGAAGGCAGTCGATTCGAATGCGACGACGCTGGCGGCGGCGTGGGGCGGCGACTCGATCCTGCGTTCCGTCGACAAGGCGACCGGAAACGGATTGCTCGAAGGGCGCCGCGTGCTCGGCAATCTCGGGTACGGCAAGGCCGAGAAGAAGACCCAGAAAACCGCTCGGGCACTGCTGACGGGCTTCCTCTTGTACACACTCGCAGGCGAAAAGAAGTACGAGAAGTTCGCCGAGCCGGACATCGACATCCCGAAGACTCAACTCGTCGACCCGCTCGCGGAAGACGAACCGGAGCAGAAGAAGTCCCCGCTCGCCCTGCTGACCGGAAGGTTCTAGATCGCGCCGACGTGCTCGGCGAGCCGGTCTGCCAAGCGCTGCGCGTGGCCTAGGTCGGCCGCCTCGACCATGACGCGAACGAGCTCCTCGGTACCGCTCGGCCGCAGCAACACTCGGCCGTTCTCGCCGAGCTCGCGTTCGGCCTCGGCGACCGCGTCCGCAACGGTCGGTGCGGCGGCAACGGCCGCCTTGTCACTGACCCGGACATTGACCAGAACCTGCGGCAGGACGGTCAGCACACCGGCGAGTTCCGCCAGTGTCTTTCCGGTGCTCGCGACCTGACCGAGGAGCCGCAGCGCGGTGAGCAAGCCGTCACCGGTCGTCGAAAATCGTGGCAGCACAACGTGTCCCGATTGCTCGCCGCCGAGCGCGAACGCGCCGCTGCGCAACTCCTCCAGAACATAGCGATCACCGACCGCCGTCGTGCGTAACTCGATGCCGGCCGCTCGCATCGCGATGTGCAGGCCGAGGTTGCTCATGACGGTCGCGACGAGCGTGTCGTCGGTCAGTTCGCCCGATTCTTTCATCGCCAGCGCAAGGACCGCCATGATCGCGTCGCCGTCGACCAGCGTGCCCGTCGCGTCGACCGCGAGACAGCGATCGGCGTCGCCGTCGTGCGCGATCCCCGCGTGCGCGCCGTGTGCGACGACTGCTTTCTGCAGGTCCGACATGTGCGTCGAACCGCAGTCTTCGTTGATGTTGAGGCCGTTGGGGTCCGCGTTGATCGCAATGACCTCGGCGCCCGCGGCACGGTAGGCGGCCGGTCCGAGCGTGGATGCCGCGCCATTGGCACAGTCGACGACGACCTTGATCCCAGCAAGACTCTGCGGACTCGCAACCGCGAGATGTTCGAGGTACTTCGCACCGGCGTCGGCGACGAACCGTGCCCGGCCGATGTGCTCGCCCGTCGGGCGCCGCACGGCGGCGCTCTCGATGACAGCCTCGATCCGGTCTTCGGCGTCGTCGTCCAGCTTGTGTCCACCGGCCGCGAATATCTTGATCCCGTTGTCCGGCATCGGGTTATGAGACGCAGAGATCATCACACCGAGGTTCGCGGCATACGCATCGGTCAGGTACGCGACAGCGGGCGTAGGCACAACCCCGATATCGAGGACATCCACCCCTGCTGCCGTGAGTCCGGCGGTGACGGCTGCCGACAGCATCTCGCCGCTGGCGCGCGGGTCGCGGCCGAGGACAGCCGTCGGCCGAACCTGACCGTCGGACTCCGCGAGAACCTGCGCGGCGGCGCCGGCTATGCGCAACGCCAACTCGGCGGTCAACGTCTCGTTCGCAAGCCCGCGAACACCATCAGTACCGAACAACCGACCCATTCGGACAACCCCTCAGAGATATAGATACGACCGTGCGCGGTCAGGGAGTCCAGGGACTCCCCAACCGCGCACGGGGGTTGACATCAGCGCTTCGAGTACTGAGGCGCCTTACGGGCCTTCTTCAGGCCGTACTTCTTACGCTCGGTTGCACGCGGGTCACGCGTGAGGAAGCCGGCCTTCTTGAGTGCCGGACGGTCCTCGATCGTGACCTCGATCAGCGCGCGGGCGATAGCCAGACGCAACGCGCCTGCCTGACCGGACGGACCGCCGCCGTGCAGCAGGGCAACGATGTCGAACGACTCGGTGCGATCGACAGTGACCAGCGGCGCCTTGATGAGCTGCTGGTGCACCTTGTTCGGGAAGTAATCCTCGAGGGTGCGGCCGTTGAGCTTGAAGCCACCGGTGCCGGGGGTGAGGCGGACGCGAACGACCGCTTCCTTACGGCGACCGACGGTCTGCACCGGACGATCGATCACGATCGGCGCATGCGCTGCGCGCGCGGGCTCCTCGGTGTGCTCGACGTCTGCGTAGTCGTCGGACGCAACCTCGTAAGCGGCCTCGTCGACCACGTCGTTCTCGGTCACGTTCTGCTCCTCTGGCGCCGTCACTGGGCCACCTGCTTGATCTCGAAGGGAACTGGCTTCTGTGCGGCGTGCGGGTGGTTCGGGCCTGCGTAGACCTTCAGCTTGCTGCCGATGACGGCACCCAGCTTGTTCTTCGGAAGCATCCCGAGGACTGCCTTCTCGACGAGGCGATCAGGCGTCTTCGACAAAACCTCGCCGACAGAGCGTGAACGCAACCCGCCCGGAAAGCCGGAGTGATTGTGGATGAACTTGCCGGTCAGCTTGTTTCCGCTGATGGAAACCTTTTCGGCATTGATGATGACGACGAAATCGCCGCCGTCGACGTTCGCGGCGTAGGTCGGCTTGTGCTTACCGCGCAGCAAGTTCGCTGCTTGAACGGCAAGGCGGCCGAGCACTACGTCAGTGGCATCGATGACGTGCCACTCGTGGGTCACATCACCGGCCTTGGGGCTGTACGTAGACACAGAACTTCCCTGTCTAATCGAAGGTTTGCCAGCCAGGTGAACGGTCGAGGTGATCCCGGCGGCCAGAGGAGACCCGGGACTCGCTTTACTTACAGCACCGGAAGGCACCGCACGTACCGCACGCCAACCGGCAACGATACCGGTCCGACGAGGTACGGGTCAAAACGGTCGAGTCAGACGAGCCAGGTCTTCGGCCGGTAGTAGGACTCGTCGTCGTCCTGGGCGGTCTTTTCGACGGTCTGCGTCGGTGTCTTCTGCTCGGCACGCTGCCGGAATCGCTCCGCTATCTGCGCCACGGCTTCCGCGTTCCGGTTCCTGAGATCTTCCAGCTCGGTACGAATCCGGGCGGCCCGGGTGCGATGTTCCTCCCCCAGCCGGACTATCTCGTCTGCGTAGCTCACATCGAACCAGCTTCCGCGACCTGCGCACCGGACTCTGCGGGAGGCCCGGAGTCGTCAGTCTGCGTCGATTGCCGGACCGCGCCTTCCTGCTCCGGCCGCACGGTGACCGGCGGCAGCACAGGTTGCGCCATCGGCTCCTGCAGCAGGTCGGCTGGAGCTTCGGGTTGCCACGACTCGACGGACTGATCCGGCTCGATCGCGATCGCCTCGTCCGCCGGTTCGGGCGGCACGCCTTCCTCGACGACGGGAGCGATCGGTTCCTCCTCCTGCCCGACCGGCGCGACGACTGGGACGCCGTTTTCGTCGATCGTCAACGTGAACTGCTTTGGTTCGCCGTCAGGTCCGGTCGTCGTCAGCACGAGAGCACCGCCCGCCCCGGTCGTGCACCCGAGTTGCTGACCTGCCACGTCGAATACGGCCTCGGTCATATCGCCTTCGGGCACCGGCAGCGACACTTCGGCCCCATCGGTGCCGCCCTGGATCATCTGGACCGCGCCGTCGACGACACCGATTGCGACGCCCGCCACGAGTTCGGCCGCTTTCGCTGCGACGTCGGCAAGTCCGCCAAGTCCGCCAAGTCCGCCAAGTCCGTTGGACGTTTGCGCCGGCACGCTCACGTCGGCGGGTGTCCGGGTAGACAGTGCCTGCGGCGCGACATCCACGCCGTGCGGGGAGGCGGGTACCGCGGAAGACAGTCCCGCACCGCTGCCCACAGAGCCGACCATGCCGCCGACCCCGGACCCGCCCGCGCTGCCGGACAGGAGACTGCCGGTATCGACAAGTGCGCCACCGCCTGGCTCGACAGCGGCGCCGAGGATGGGTCGACCCGACTCGCTCGGCACACCTGCACCCGACGGCAGCGGAAACTGCTTGTCGCTCACGTCGCCGAGCGCTTCGATCAGCGTCGCGTACTGCGCCTTGATCGTGGTGTCGGTGCTGTCACACACGGCAAGAAACGCATTGAGTTTGGTTTCGAAGTCGGTCCGAAAGATGAGTGCCCAGTACTCGCAGTCGCGTTCGACGATCGCCATGAACCGCTGGTCTCCAGCCAGCCGATCTCCGACCGACGAGGTCTGCGGATAGTCGTCGTTGCGATACATGATCGCCGCAGCATCATTGAGCTCACCGTAAGACGGGGTGCCTTGCCAGACGTCGATCAATTTGCCCAGTTCAGCACTCGATCTTCCTTGGATGAGCAGCCGCGAGTGAACTCCGGTGGAGTCCTGCTCGCGGAATCCGACGCACACCTCGGCCTTGACCTCGACGGCGTCACGAAAAGCTTCCCGAGCAGCGCGCAACGCGTCGCGTGCAACCGACGCCTGCTCGTGCACCTCTTTGGCCTGCTGGATCTGCCCGTCGATCATCGCCCGGGCGTTGACGGAAGCAGCACCCGTCCACGCGCCGGGAATCGATCGAGCCTGCGTGGTCTGTTCGTCGATCTGCGATGTGGCTTCGGTGAGTACGGCGTCGACCGCATCGATGCAATCCTGCATACGCGCGAGGTCCATGCCCGATTGTTCGGACAACCGTGTCTCCAGCCCAGCGGACACGTCCCCGACCGGTTCGAGCTTTTGATATAGCGCAGTGAACTCACGAAAGTAGGCGAGCCCGTACTTGCCGCGCTCGAGATATTGCGCGACCGAATACTTGTCCGTTACTTCGGGCGGACCGCCGAGGGAAGCGCCGCTCATCCCGGAATGCCCTGTCCGACACTCCGCAACGCCTGCGTCGTAGCTGCGTCGGTCGTCGCGTAAGACATCGCGTCACCGCCGAGTTGCTGCGCACTCGCGTTGGTGGCGGTTTGCCAATTCGTCAGCCACGCAAGGATATTGGCGAGCCCTTCGGCAACCTCGTCGCCCTGGTGAGAGTAGTTCGCACCGGCGTGCTGCGGCCCGAAGTCATTCTTCTGCAGTTCGGCGCCGGCAATAGCGACAGCCTGCGCAGACTTTTGCAACTCGGTTGCTATCCGAGCCAGCGCGTCGCGGTCGACGCTGATCTCTTCCGAACCGTTTTCACCAGCCACCGTGCCCCCCTTCGCCGGTCGAATCTTCCTACATGCCCTACGCGAGGATCGACCCGCGGCTACCGAAGTATTCGTCATCGTCATCGTCGTCGCCCGAGTCGGCATCGACTTCCGAACCGTCCACCGACAGCGTGCGTACGTACTCGTCGAGCAACGCGTCTGCCGAAGCGGCAAGGCGTGCGAATTCCTCGGGTGAGGTCTCGTTCAGGAGGTCGATGCCTGTTTGCTTCGACGTTTCGACGAGCGCGTCGAACGCGACTGTCGATACCGCTTCTCTCGGGTCCAGCGCACCATTCAGGATGGCATCCGCGAATTCCTTGGTCGCACAATCCGGAGCGAGTCGCGACAGTGCCTGTAGCGACATTTCGAGTTGGCGCTGCACACAGGTGTCCCCGCCTGCGAAGTCACCCCAGCCGGTTATCGACATTGTCATACCCCGGGATGGTCGTAGGACGAGGTGGGCAGGCCAGGCAGCGAAACGAACTCCGCGCCGCCCAGGAGTGCATACCCGCGGGCGAGTGCCTCGCGAACCAGCAGGAGCACCCTCCCGTACCAATCGACCACAGGAGCTGCGGTTGCCACCATCCGCGCAAACGTTGCAGCGAACGCCGCACCGAACACCGGCCCTGTCGGCACAGGCGCCATCGACATGCTGAGCTGAACGGCCGCGATTATCGCCATGTCGAAGACGGATTGGAAGATGTCACCGATAAGGGTGCCGAACTCGGAGATCGCCGTCGCAAGCTGTTCGAGATTCCGGCCCATCTCGACGAGCGGGTCTTGCTGAGCAGCAACGGCATTCGCAAAACCCGCGAAGTACTCGCTCGCGCCGGTCGCGGCGTTTCCCTGCCATGTCTGGGTGCCGTCAGCTGCGGTACGGAGGATCACCGCAGCGAGTTCGGAGTTGTAGTCACCGAGCGTCGCGAGCGCCTTTCCGGCTTGTTGAATGTCTTCCCAGTTTCCGGCGATCCGCTCCGTCCAGCTCATAGGGTCTTCCCCCGTCGCGGCCTCCCACGCCTTGCAGACGAGCCACGTGGGCGACAGGAACTGCAAGCTGCCGATCGTGTTCCACATATCCGCCAACAGCGGTCGTAGTGCATCCGGCGCGGCCAATACAGCACTCGGAGCGCCGGTCACGGTGCGCACCGACGAGCGCACGGACCCGTCGGCATCCGGCTGACTCGCGCCAACGTATGTTCGATCCAACTCGCGCGCGACCTCCAGGTCCGTGTCCCGGTACATTCCGGCTGCCTTCTCCAGCTCGATCGACGACGCGTCCGCGATACGGCCGAGTTGCTCGTAGTTCACCTTCAGCCGATCGCGAATGTCGTGCACACTGCGCGCCGTGTCCGTGAACAGGCCGCCGGCGGTCCCAGGCAGACTCAACCATTCGTCCAGGTATCGCAGCGCCGGACCGGTCTCCTCTTCGATACCCCGAACCGCTCCCGAGAACGCGAGTACATCCGCCGGAACGACGCGCAGCGATTCCCCCATCACTTCCCCCTTTGCAGACGCACTGGCACCCCTCGAGCCAGTGCTACAAGGTTTGACGCCACTTCGCCGGGATCGGTTCCGTCGTTCTGCGAGAAAATTCAGTCGACCTGATCCTGGCGGGAATGCAGCTTCCGCATACCGAGCGCGGCAAGCTTGTCGGCACCGCTCGATTCGACACTCATCCCGCAGGCTCGCAGGAACACCTCCCCCGAACTGTCGAGCAGACACGTCACATGCTCGACCTCCTTGGTCGGCGATGCGTTGCGCGCCGACAATCCGCGCCACACGAGCCGCCCCCTGGCGTGCACGTCGAATGCCGTCGTACCGACCGGACTCGTCGACCCGACCTGACGTGGCGGACCTGGATCCGCACCGCTGGTCGGGACGGGCACGACGTAGCGAACGTCGTTCGCTTCACCGTTGGGACAGATCTGGAGCTGCTTGACGATGTCGTACTGGATGTCGTCGTGCGCGTCGGCGGCGGCGGAGACCACTCGGGTCTCGATCGCATCTCCGGGCCGATACTTCTCGGCGAGTCCTCGCCCGGTCGTCGGCGCGACGAACCTTCGCGCGGCCGACACGCGTGCCGCGCCTGCCTCGGCAGCGGTGAGCGGAATCGATCCGCAGGCCAGCGAGGTCATTTCACCGCCCGTCGTCACCGATGCCGCGGTCGCCGGAATCATCCCGTCGATCGCGTCCTCGGGAAGCAGCAACGCGGTAACCACGCCCCTGGCCTCATCGTCCGTGAGTGCGACCGCTGTGCTCGACGTTCCCGAAAGCACCACCAGCGCGATGATGACGAGGAGCAGGACGACGGCCACCGCCGCCGCGACCTTCCAACCGATACCCCGAGGCGGCGCGGCAACGTGCGGGCGCCGGATGACTTCGGTCGGCAGCTCGTCGTGCGGACGACGTTGGGCAACAGTGGGTCTCACGTCTGCCGGTGACGGTGCGCCGAACGTCCGCGGCGGCACGGGGGCAGCGATGACATCGGGATCCTCGATGACCAGCCGCACTGCGCCGAGAGCGATCGCGTGGACGGGCTGTTCGGCGAGCTCGAGCCGACGGCCGAACTGGTTCTTGAAAGCGAGTCGCAGAACCTCGTTGTAGACCACGTTTCCTGCAAGGACCACCGCACCGGTATCTGCACCGATCGATCGCGCTGCGCCGAGAACGTCGAAGACCAGGCGGTCGGCGACGCGGGGGTCGCTTGCGGCGTCTGGCAGCATCGCCACTCCGACCGATTCGGTCGGCGTGTTCTCATCGACGCCAACCGCGACGACGAGGACCGAACGCCCGTCGCAGTAGACGACGGTCGCACCATGCCCTGCGACGGCGCCCGCGCCGCGAACGTACCCGGCGAGGGCCACCGATTCCGGTATCGGCTCCACCGCGACGCCGAGACCGCCGACGAGAGCAGCGAAGCGCTCCACGGTCGCGTCGGGCCAGGCGTCGGGATAGGGCAACGCGAGAACATCGATCGGTCCACCGAGGTGGGCGGCGATCGCATCCAGGGCGTTGTGCAGCCGCGCGCGAAAGACCGCTTGGGTCGGCCACGTCGCGCCCGCGACCACTATTTCGTTGTGGCCGACGATGTCTCGTACGTCGGCGATCGCCGTCCCGAGGTCGGTGCGACGCGGATCGGCACGCCGCGTATGGAGTTGCCCCCTACGATCGGCGAGCAGCGCTGCCGGCGGCGTCGGGTCGCCTTCGATCGGCAAGAACACCGGGGCACGCGCACCGTGCCCAGCCGCCACCGTCAGCACGTCCCACCCGAGGTGGACCGCCCCTACCCGCTCCGACATGTACCCCTCCCCCCGTTCGCACAGAATATCCCGCTCCCGAGCGGGACCCTATAGTTGGCTCGACCGTCCCCCCTGATCGGAATCGAGGCGCCCAGTGCACCGGATCACTCCGGCAGTGAGCACGCTCGTCGTCGCGGCGACGCTCGCCGGTTGCGCGGCGGATCCGGTTGCCGAACAACCTGTTTCGCAGGACTCCGACCGGTATCGCACGCAGCTGATCGACCAGCTCGACCTCCGATTACCCATGTTCGCGAACTGGGAGGTCACAGACGCCGAGCGACGACCTGATGCTGCGGCGAGGTACGAAGGCCTGTCTGCCGCACAGCCCGCGGCGTGTGGACTCGACGGCGCGGCGACGAAGGCCGCACATACCGCGACATACGGTGGCTCCGACTGGACCGGTGCACATGGCGTGGGACCGGAGGGCCAGCTGTTCGATGTGTCGATCCTGTTCGGCAACAAAGGAACTCGATCCGATGTCTCGTCGTTCGTCGAGAAGTGTGCGTCGACCGAATTCATGGTCGAGGGCGGCACCGCAACCGTCGAGGTCGCCGTTGCCCCAGAATTCGCTGACGACGCATTCGAAGACGTGTACGGCTACACGTCGAAGACGACCGAGCGGCGCGGCCAAGAGGTCGCTGCCCGGTCGTCGATACTCGTTGTGGGCAAGTCGAACTCACTCACGCTGGTGCTGACGTTCAGCAACTCCGGCGACCTACAGACTCACTACGCCGAAGCCGTCTGGGAAGCCGCTGCCCAGCGGCTCGAGCGCGCTCGCTGAGCTAGTTCGACGACCGCGTCCGCAACCTGTTCAGCGTGAAGAACGCGAACACCGCACCGAGAACGACCAGCATCCACACATCGAGCAGCCATATCCCGGCGCTGTGCTCCCACAACGTGTCCGGCTGCGCTCGCAAGAACAGTTCCCGCAGATCGACAGTCGATGCGCCCGCCGCGTAGCCCCACCGCGACGGGAAGAGCCACGACAGTTGGGACAACACCGGCCGGCCGGTCACCTCGATGAGGCCGCCGCACATCACGAGCTGCGCCATGATTGTCACGACGAGAAGCGGCATCACCTGCTCGCTCGACTTCGCCAGCGCGGACAGCAGCAACCCGACCATGACGCACGAACACGTCGTGACGGCGATGCCGATCAGCAATTCGAGGCTTCCCGAAGGGAGCAGGGCACCAGCGCCAGGAGCTTTCTTGCCGACGAGCACGATCGCGACGAGCACGATCGATTGCAGAATTGCGGCGGCACAGAAGACCACGATCTTCGCGAACAGGTACGCCGACGGCAGCAGACCGACTGCCTTCTCCCGCTGATAAATCGGCCGTTCACCGATCAGATCACGCACCGACAGCGACGACCCCATGAAGCACGCCCCGAGCACGACGAGCACGAGCAGTTGCTGCGCCTCCGACGCCGCGTCGCACCGCTCGGGCGTTGCCACACTCGGATCGGGCTGCAACGGGCACGGCGGGAAGTCTGTGATCGGCGCGAAGCCCGCCTTTCCCGGCACTACCAGCGACAGCACGCCGAGCAAGAAGGGCATTACGACGAGGAAGATCAAGTAGCCGCGGTCGGCGAGAATCAGCCTGACCTGTCTGCGCGCAACAGTGGAGATCTGCTTGCTCGTACTCGTGTGTGCCGGTTGGCCGGGCGGACCGTACCTCGGCGCGGGCGGCGGACCCGCGAGCGGGTGCCGCGCGCGGTACGCGGCGAAGACGCCGTCTGGATCGAGGGTGACCTTCGTGAAGATCTCCGCCCAGTCGGCGCTGCCGAGAGCGGAGCCGACGCCCTTCGGATGGCCGCAGTACGCGGTCTTGCCACCGGGCGCGAGCAACAGCACCTGGTCGCACATGTCGAGGTGGGTCAGCGAGTGCGTCACGACCAGGACCACGCGGCCCGCGTCGGCCAGCTGCCGCAACATCACCATGACCTGCCGGTCCAGCGCCGGATCGAGTCCCGAGGTCGGCTCGTCGAGAATCAGCAACGACGGACTTGTGAGCAGTTCCAGCGCCACCGAAGCGCGCTTTCGCTGGCCACCTGACAGGCGGTCGACCCGCGTGTCGGCGTGTTCGGTGAGCGACAGCTCAGCGAGCACGCCGTCGATCACGCGCGCGCGGTCGTCGGCCGTGGTGTCAGGGGGCAGCCGCAGCTCAGCGGCGTACCGCAGGGCCTGCCGCACGGTGAGCTGGCGGTGCAGCACGTCGTCCTGCGGAACCATGCCGATTCGGCTTCGAACCACTTCGTACTCGGCGTGGAGGTTGCGGCCCTCGAAGTTCACGACGCCCATCGACGGGCGATTCACGCCGGCAATGATCTTCGCGAGCGTTGACTTCCCGGCGCCCGACGGTCCGATCATCGCCGTCAGCGAGCCCGGCGCAGCTGCCATCGACACGTCCACCAGCAACTGTTTATTGCCCTCGACCGTGAAGCCGAGGCCGTGCAGATTCAACCCGATCTCGGCGGTGCCCCGTTGCCGCTGCCGCAGAGTCCCCTCGGCAACGACGAAATCGACGTTGCCGACCGTGACGATGTCACCTTCGCGCAGCACCGATCGCTGGGTTCGGGCACCGTTGACGAACGTGCCGTTCACGCTGCCGACGTCTTCGATGACGAGGCCCTCACGGCTCGGCACCAACCTGGCATGGCGCCGCGACGCGAGGACATCGTTGACGACTATCGAATTCTCGGACGTGCGACCGATCGTGAGACCACCCGGTGGGACACCGGTCGGCATGCTCACCCGCGCCTCGGACGAGCGCTGCCGGACCGGCGGCAGGGAGGCAGTGCTCGCGTGCACCGTCATATTGATGCTTTGCTCGCGCGACGGCCCGGGATCCGGGCGCCGCGGTGCGTTCGCCGGATGCGGGATCAGCATCAGGAGGGCGCCGGTCGCCGGATCGCCGAGCCGGACCTGCAGTGGGCGATCGACCCGGATCGGCTGGCCGATTCGTTGCATGTCTACGAACACCCCGTTGGTGCTGCCCCGGTCGGTGAGCATCCAGCCGCCCTGCCACGACAGCACCGCATGTACGCGCGAGACGAGCGGATTGTCGACGAAGAGACCGACGTCAGGCGCGCGTCCGATCGTCACGGGCTTGCGCGAGTCGAATACCCGGTCCACACCGTCGACGCGGACCGTGATGGTCTGGACACCGGGAGCATTCATATCTGCGGATACTATTCGATGCGGTCGCGGAGTCTGCATTACTGGCAAACCTTCGAAAAAGACTGCCGCGAGTGGTGGCGTTCGTACCGCCTACGCTCCTCACCCAGCGCATGAATTGTCAAGTAGTTCACTGCTTTCCCCTCCCCCAAGGGTTGTATCGACCGAACGGGCGGTCGCGGCGCTCAGCTCGACCGAAGATCGGAGATCCGGTCGGCAACGGCTGCCGCTGTCGCCGGTCGATTCTCGACCGGCGCAATGCACGCATCGACGAGCGATCGCTCGGCCTTGCTGAGCGCTCCCGACGCCCGTGCCCTGCCGGAAACGACGGCACGGATGGCGAGCATAGGCTGCCCGACCGGCAGCTCGCCGTACAGCCCCTCACCGGTGAGCGCCCGATTGATAGTGGCGCCGAGTGCCCAGATATCGCTTGCGCGAGAGGGCATTTCGCCCTGTAGCAGGTCGGGGTCGAGATACTCGACCGAGGTTGCGGGCGCAAAACTCGTCACGCTGCTCTGCGAGCTGAGCACTCGAACGAGGCCGAGATCGGACAACTTGCCGCCCGTGTCGGAGACCATGATGTTTGCGGGTTTCACGTCGCCGTGCACCATGCCGTGCTCGTGCAGTTCGTGCACGGCGCGCGCTGCATCCTCGAGCGCGCGCAGGACATCAGCGCGCGAGAGCTTGCGCGTCGGAGCCGCGAGCGACCCCAGCGGAAAGTACTCCATGGCGTAGAGAAAGTTGTCTTCGAGCACCGCGTCGTAGATTTGGACCAGCCGCGGCGACCGGACCGCCGCGAACGCACGCAGTTCGCGGACACCGCGCCGGTAGTCGTCTTTGCTGATGTGATCGCTGAAGACCTTCAACGCGACGCGGTCGGTCGAGAGCCCCAGCCGCGCAGGGGGTTCGGCGAGGTAGAACCGGCCATTGTTACCTTCGCCCAGGACACCCAGAATCCGGTAGTCCGCGATGGCCGCTGGGATGGGTTTCGCTTCGACGGGCATGTGGACCTCTGCTTCTCGGGGCGATCGGCTGTTTGTCGTGCGCTATGTGGAGTTGGCGTACCAATCATGGTGAACTCTTGGGCGTGGGACACATCTTCGCGTTCGTTCTTCTCGACATCGCCGTGATCATCGTCGTTGCCCGGCTGTTCGGCCGGATAGCGCGATACTTCCGCCAACCCGCGGTGGTCGGCGAAATCGTTGCCGGAATCGCACTCGGACCAAGTCTCCTCGGACTGATCTCCGTGCAAATCGGCGACCACATGCGACCGCTGAATGAACACCTGTTTCCCGTCGACGTCGTTCCCTATCTCAAGATACTTGCCCAGCTGGGCTTGGTCCTCTTCATGTTCATCGTGGGTCTCGAATTGGATGTCGCTCTGATTCGCGGACGGGAACGCCGAGCCGGGACGATCTCGCTCGCGTCGATCGTCCTGCCGTTCGCCCTGGGCGCAGCGGCCACGCTGATCCTGCATCCGTTGCACGACGAGGTCGACGGAAAGCCGGTCACCTTGCTCGCGCTGATGCTGTTCATGGGCGTCGCTATGTCGATTACGGCGTTTCCCGTACTTGCCCGAATATTGGCCGAACGAAAGATGAATCGGACAACCGTCGGCGTTCTCGCCCTCGCCGCGGCAGCAGTGGACGACATCCTGGCGTGGACCCTGCTCGCGTTCGTGATCGCAGTCGTGGCAGGCGACAGCCCGTGGGCAGTCCTGCGGATCGTCGCACTCTCGGCCCTGTTCGCCGCCGTCATGTTCGGCGTCGTCAAACCACAACTCGCACGGCTGCTCGACTGGTACAAGCGCGCGGGACGCGTCACACCCGACATGCTGGCAATCATTCTCGTAGGAATCCTGTTGTCCGCGTTGATTACCGAACGGATCGGCATCCACGAGATCTTCGGCGCCTTCCTCTTCGGTGCGATCATGCCGCGCAAGGGTGCCCAGGAGTTCACCCGGGAAATTCTCGACCGGCTGGAGCAGATGAGCGTCCTGCTCCTGCTGCCGATCTTCTTCGTCGTCGCGGGATTCGGCGTCAATCTCCGCGCGTTCAAGGACCCCGGCCTGCTGTGGCAACTTGCGCTGATCCTGGCTGCCGCGATCGTCGGCAAGTTCGTCGGTGCGTTCGTGGGCGCACGGATGCAGCGCATGCCGGTGCAGCAGAGTGCAGCGATTGCCGTCTTGATGAACACCCGCGGCCTTACCGAGCTCGTCATCCTTCTGGTCGGCAAGCAACTCGGGGTGCTCGATACCGCGATGTTCACGATGATGGTCGTGATGGCCCTCGTCACCACCGCGATCACGGAGCCGCTGCTGCGAATCGTGTACCCCGACAAAGCCGTCCAGCGCGACATCGACGCGACGACCAAGGCAGCGCTCGGATCCGAGCAAACCTATCGCGCGCTCGTCGTCGTCGACGGCCCGCCCGGCGTCACGACCGATCGCATGCTCCGACTTGCCGCCGCGGCCGCAGCGGGGCGGGAACCCCGCGAGATTCTGCTTTCGCGGTTCCTCGTCACCGAAGACAGCGACCTCCCGGAAATCGGCGCCGGCGCGTTGCCCGACCTCGCCGGCATGGCCGAGGCCGTCGAGGCGCTCGAAGCGTTCGCCGACCGAACCGAGATCACCACCGTTCCGATCAGAGTCCTCTGCCGCTTCAGTTCGGACCCGGGCGGTGACCTCGTCCGCCAGATTGCCGCCTCGGGCGCGGAAGTCGTACTGGTCAGTGAGGATTGGGTGCGCCGCAACCCGGAGGGCTTCGAACGACTCGACGCCGTCGTCGTGCTCATCGTGCCGGCAGAGCTTCCCGACGTGTGGCTGGCCGCGGGAACCGAGGCCGCCCTCGCGCTGTCGGCCGGCAAGGTCCTCGTGCGCGACGATGGCAGCAGCGACGGCACCCGCGGAGTCCTCGTCGCGGCCCGCGCAGCGGCGTACGGTCGAATTCCGCTGAGCGCGATCATTTCCGGTTCCGACGGAAAGACTCGGCGCAAACTCAACTACTCGCTGGAACCGCTGCACACGTCCGGTACGGCATTCGAGATCGATTCGGTTGTGCCGACGGGAGATTCGATCGGTGTGGTGGCACGAATCGTGGATCGTACCGGTGGCTCAGGCCTCAACTTGCGCGATGAGATAGCCGCCATCGTCGACGGCCTGGACGCGGCCAGCGGATCGCGCTGACGCCTACAGGTGCGCGTGCGGTGAATCGAAGGTGATGGTCCTGCCGCCGATGGAAATTTCGGCGCCGGGGGCCAGCATGAAAGGCTGACGCGGCTGCAAGGTCCGCCAGTCGCGGTAGCCGGGCATCCTGACATGCGTGCCGTTGGTGGACCCGAGGTCGACGACTGCCACATCCCACTCGATGAGGCGAATCTCTGCATGCGCGCGTGACATGCCACCCGCACGGTCCGCCAGCCGGATCGGAGTCAATCCCGCGCGCACCGAGTCGGACGTTTCCGGCTCGCGGCCGATGACGCAATCGCCGTGCAGGATGAACGTCTGGCCGTCGTCGACGACAAGGAAGCCCAACGGGGGGCGCTGACCTTCGGAGATGATCTGGGTTTCGTTCATCCGCAGACCGCAGAGCCTGCAGAAGGCGACGCGCGGGTCGTTCAGATGCCCGCGGGCGCACTTGATGCCACGAACGCGAATGTCGCCTGCGAGTTTGCTCGGAACCTCCGTGTCCACGGTCGGTTTGAGGTCCGCAATCGAATTCGCGATCGGCAACGGTTTACGTGCCGGTGGCGGCTTTTCGTCGAGTGTGAACTGATGAAAGTTCTCGGGCTCGACGAGCACGACATCCTTCGCCGGGGGCGGGACGAATTCTTCGCTGAAGACATCCGCCTTTCGCGTTTGCTCCTCGACCGGTGCCCTCTTGCGATCCGGTTTCTTCAGCTCCGGAGTTTTCTCGACCGGCGCCTTCTTTTCCTGCGCTGTAGCAGCGGCCGGCGCCGCAGGGGCAGTTCCGAGCCAGACCATGGCACCGGCACCCTTGGCGACACCTTCGACGAGCGATCCGATGCCGCGCTGAGACAACAACTTCGGCGCGCCTCGACCTTCGACGACGAAGAGACCCGCTGCACCCGTTGTGTCGACGATCCGGTCGACGGAAAATGCGGCATCTCGGCCGCGGATCGGTTCCGGGCGCCCCGACTCGTTCCCGATGAGCGCAGTCACGTCACCGTGCAGAAAAACCGCAAGCCCGGACTCGACGGGCGACAGCACACCGAATTCGACATTGTCGTCCTGTTCGCCGACCCACCGGGCGGCCAACCGGGCGAACGCACGACCGAACAGATCGCCGTCGATATCGAAGGCTTGCGTGATGAGCTCGTTCAGTTCCAGCCAGGTCTTGGCGGCCCGCGAATCGGTCGTCAGGTCCGATGAATCGCGATGCGGGACAACAACGACGGCACCTGCCCTGGTCGCGACAAGGTGACCTCCTGCAACCACCTCGACCTGGCGTGGTGTCACATGAACCGCCCTCCCGCAAAGCGCCAGCGGTGGAACACCAACCGCATTGGTCCGTTGACGATTAGCCAGAATACCAACCACGTGATGATGAACTGGATCAAGAATGCGGTGAGTGTCGGCCGAATGTCCTCGTGTACGACGATCGTCGTGTGCCGCACCAGCAGCCAGACGACTATCCCTTCGTTGACGATCGTCAGCAACCCGAACAGGGTCGGCCAGTCCTTCTCCCAGCGAAATTGCTGCAAGCCGTGATAGACGAACTCCCACAGCACCCCGACCAGCACGGTGGTCAGAAGGACCGTCAGCGTGACGCGGTAGCTCTGCGCAATCGAGAGATCACCGGTGGGCAAGAACGGCGTGATGACCAGCGCGACAAAGAAACCGATCAGGCCCAGCCCGAGGATTCGGGTCTGTAATCGCCCGTTCAGCGTTGGCAGCATCAGCCCCTCAGATCCTCTTGTTTCTTACCCACGACCACCATTGACTCGTCGATCGCAATGGTCCCATACGGCGCACGAAGCCGTTCGCGGCAAGATCGTCGGCAATCTCCTGGGCGGCGATCTGCAGGCCGAGGAACGTATCGACGCCAGGAAAATACCCGCCGAGCGTCGCCGTTCCCGACGCATAGATTCGCCCGGTGCCACTGCGCGTGCCGATGAGTTCGAAGGTGCGATCGACGTCGAGGCGGCCGACCGGGTTGCGCCCCGCCCCGGTGTGATCGAGGAGGTCGGCGAGTAGGCGATGCTCGCGGATGTCTGCTTCCAGGCCGGTGCAGTCGACGACGTAGTCGCTCGGAATATCGAACGGCTGAGTGGGCGGCGGATACGGGAGCGGTGCAGTGGGGTCGGGCACGATCGTCGAGATCACACCCTGACCGTTCGGTGCGGGCCGCAGATTCTTCGCGGTGCCGGCCATCACCTGATACCAGCCCTCGGCGCGACCGCGGCGCAACTGCTCCTGCCAGTTTTTGCGGACCGGGGTGTTCGTGCCGCCCATTTCTTTGTAGGCAGCTGCCCGCTCCTGCCCCTCGAGCTTTCGCACCTTTGCCTTGAGCTGACCGCCCCACACCGACTTCGGATAGTTGAAGCCCTGATACGCCCAACCATCGCCGCCTTTGCGGCGCTTGAAAACACTTTCGCCGTGCGAGCCGGCCACGTAGGTGCGGAACAGATGCAGGATCCGGGTTTGCAGACCTAACCGGTCACGGTCATCGATCAGCCGCTGGAGCACGCGGGACGCGACGATTCCACTGCCCCGGATCATCACCGTTCCCGGACGCCGTTGCAGCGATTGGTACATGTGCTCGTGCGGTTCGTAGGCGTTGACCACCTTCGAAGGGTCCTGATACTTCTCGCGGTACTCCTGGAGGTCGTCGAGCATTTTCAGACCCGGGTACCCGACGGCAACGTGGACATAGGTACTGCGGAAGGCGACCCGTTTGGTCGGTGCCGTTCCTGGTGCCGGGGTGAGAATCGTGAAGTACCCGCCACCAGCGCGACGGCGGATCATCCGCACAGCGCCGTTACGCAACGACTCCGCGTATCCGACGCGGTGGTACTCCTTCTCCATCGACTCGAAGGCATGGCCTGCCCGCGGCGTGTAGAAATCGGCGAAGACCGGTTCGACGAGAACCTGCCACAGGGGCGCGACGAATCCGCCGAGCGATTTGGCGGAGAACGCTTCTCGCACCGCGTAGGACGGGAACCCCCAGATGTTGTCCGGCGTCGACGCGGAATCAGAGCGCAACCGCTCCTGGCGCGGGATCTGCGAAACACGCGTCAGATACTCGTAACTCGACCACGGCACCGTCTGCGGCCCGAGAACGGCCATCGCCGAAGCCGGCACGCCGTAGATGCGGAGCGTATCGAAGGTGACGAACGAACCGATGCCACTACCGACCGTCACGAACGGCACGTCGACGATCGGGATTCCGGCCTGGCCGACCATGTCGTCGGTCCAGACATCGGTGTCGATCAACGCCTGGTTGAGATCGCCTCGCATTTTCGCGATGCTACCCGGCACGAACAGCGCCTGGGTGCGCGCGGGAGAAACATCACGGGTACGTTATTTTCTCCGGCCGACTCGTTGCAAACGAAATGCCCCCGGCATTGCTACCGAAGGCATTTCGCGTGTGCGACAGGTCAGCCGAGGTTCAGCCACGACGTGGCGTTGCGGTCCTCGGTCGTCTGCATGTCCGCGGTGCCGTCACGAACGACACGGGCGATCGTGGCCAGAACGGTGTTCAACTCCATGCGCGCCTTGTCCCAGTCGGCCTGCACCTGGTCATAGGCGATCGCCGCGTTCTCACTGGTCCAACTCGCACGAAGCGTATTCACGTGCCCCCGAAGCTCAGTCTGGGTGTCGTCCAAGACCTTTGAGGTGCGATCGATGGACTCCGCTAGCGCGTGCAGCTCGGGAAACTTGTATGTTGTCTGTCCTGATGCCATGGGGCTACTCCTATTGGGCTTTGCAAGAATGGAACGTGCTGGTTCGAACGCGGACTACGGGTGTGCAGTCAGGCGTTCATGTCGAGCGCGCCGCCGACACTGGCGATCTGCTGCGAATGATCTTCTTCCGCGGCCTTGTATCCCGTGTCGCACGCACGCAGCTGCTCGGCGATGATGCCCAGCTTTTCGTGAATCTTGCTCGTCGCGTCGTCGTAGCGCGCCATGAGAGCGGTGAATGCGCCGTGCGCATTTCCCTCCCACATCGACTGGCTGCCGGCGACCTCGCCGCGAAGAGCCTTGGCAATTCCGTCCAGAGTGTGGTTGACGTTGTCGACCTGCGTTGCCGAAGCGCGCATGATCTCGTCGGTAACCTGCAAAGACATCGTGACTCCTGTTCCAGTGCCTCGGTGTGGCCGCCCCCCAGAGGAATGCGTCACATCACCCCTACATTCGATTGGACGCCGAAGGAGCCCAACCGGTTCCACCAATCCGGAAGTTTCTCGAGAACTCTTTTGCGGCTGATCAACGCACGACAATCATCGCCGCGACCAATTCTTCGCACTCCCCCGCCAGAGCTTCCCAGTCCCCCACCAACGACTGACAGCCGACACTTATCTGTGTGTCGCGGTCGACAATAACATGCCACCTCACCTGCGAGTAGACGTCTGGAGACTCCCTATATGCGATGCCCCGACGGCCTCCGAAAACGACGTCGGGCTCGAGCGCACCGAGCTTCGAGGAGTGGCCACCGTCGGCGATTTGCTTCGCCAGATCCGTTACCACCCGGTCGTATCCCGACCCAGCATTCAGCACGGTCTGGATGACGATAATCCGCCGATCCGGCTCGTCCGTCGCAACGATTTCCAGACGCGAGGACCCCGAGGCATCCGCCGGATCAGACCGCCGCATCCGCCAACCCTCCGGCAGCTCGACTCGCACCCTACCCAGCGCGATCTGCTGACCGACAGCCTTGGCCTGCGGTGCACCCTCGGGCGAATCATGTTGCAGTGCAACGACCGCGACAACCGTCGCCACCACGAGTCCGATCGCGCCCGCAGCGAGAAACGCCACGCGTGGCCTGTTTCGAGGCGGCTCCTCGATGGCCCACGAACTCGCGCGCACAGCCGGTACCGCTTCTGGAACGGCCGCAGGCTGACGCTCCGACCTGGCGAGACGGCGAGCGATCGACTGTGCGGGCACAAGATGGACCTTGTCGCGCCACGCAGTCTGCAGCTTCGCTACCAACTCGTCGTTGTCGCCGTCGTCGGCGACCAACACGGCGTCGATCGGGTCGGTTCCGGCAAGCCCCGCGATTTCGGCCGCGACATCGCCCGCCCGATCCGAGAGCTCCGAGCTACCGAGATCCAAAGACCTTTCGCACGAGAGTGATTCGAGCTCACCGGCGACTTGCCGAAGGCGAGTGACGGTTGTCCCGAGCAAACCACATTCGACGACGACCCAGTGGTCTCGGCCCGGGCCACGACCCCGCTGTTCTGCGAACGCCATCCCAGTGGCCAACGCCGTCGAAACGAGTTCGACTTCGTCGGCGTGCGGACGTGCAGCCGCGGCGATCACGCGCTGTCGCACCGAACCCCAGTAACTCGGGAACGTCAAAACGGCAATGTCCGGAGTGCCGGCGGCGTGCACTTCCCGAACGGCCTGCCGGACGAGCCTGGACAACGCATCGACCACTGCGATCATCTGCCCGTCGACGGCACAGTTACCGCTGTCGACAAACCAGGTCGGCGGCGCGTCGACGAGAACGGCCTCGTCGACCCCGACCTTGCCGTCCCACTCGTGGTCTGCACTGCACGCCCAGACTCGCGCTTCGGTTAGGTGCACCGCGACCACCGCTGTCACAGCGGCGGCATCCACGCCGTCTGGATCAGGCCAGTTCCGGAGCGGGACACGAGAATTCCCCGACCCGCCGGCATCGGACTCGGCCGAGCTGTACCGATCAGGTTGCCTTCGTCGCGACTTCCGCTCATCACGAGCCCGCCCGGCGAGGTGTCACGCATCCGCGCGATCACGGGTTCGTACATCGCCCGCGCTGCACCACCGGACCGACGCGCAACGATCACATGGAATCCGAGATCTTTACCGAGCGGCAGGTACTCGATGAGCGGTGCCAACGGATTGACACCCGCGGACGACACCAGGTCGTAGTCGTCGATCACGACGTAGATGTCCGGACCCGTCCACCACGACCGCTCGCGCAACTGCTGCTGCGTGACATCGGCCGGCGGTACACGGCTCGCGAGGATCCCCGCGAGCTCGCCCATCATCGTCGAGAGCGAAGATGCAACCGGCGCATAGCCTCCCATGTGCCGCGTGTCGAACGCGCCGAGCATCGTCCGGCGGAGGTCGCCCATGATGATCTTCACCTGATGCGAGCCGTTGGAGGCGATCAGGCCGGCACAGATCGTGCGCAGCAATGAGGTCTTGCCGCACTCGACGTCGCCGATGATCAAGAAATGGGTCTGTTCGGCGAAGTCGATGTACGCGGGAGCCAGTCCTGCTTCGTCGAGTCCGATCGGAATTCGGAAGTTTTTCTGAGCGCGGTCGAGCTGAGCAGGCCAGCCACCGGCGTTGTGTAGCAGTTCTTCTCGCGTCAAACGCTGTGGCAGCATCCGGACCGGCGGTGCAGGCCTGCCCCTGGTGGCGGCGGAAATCGCGGCAACGGCGTGCGCAACGCCGTCGCGAAGATCTTCGACGGTCGACCGCCCGTCCACACGCGGAACCGCCGTCAGCAGGTGGAGCGACTCGCGCGTGATGCCGCGCCCCGGCCTGCCCTCCGGTACAAGCATCCCCACTCTGCGGCCCAAGTCCGAGTCCGAGGGATCGCCGAGGCGAAGCTCGATCCGGGTGCCCAACTGGTCCTTGAGTGCGGGGCGTACCTCACCCCAACGTGCACAGGCGATGACGACGTGCACGCCGTAGGACAAACCTTGGACGCCGAGGTTCGTGATGTCCTGCTCGAGCAGGTCGAAGTCCTGGCGGATGCTGCCGAAACCGTCGATGACCAGGAACGCGTCGCCGAACAGGTCCTCGGCAACGCCCGCGGCAGCTGTGCCCGGCGCGGGGTCTTGCGCTCGTAGGCGACGGAAGTCGGCCATCGACTCGACCCCGAGTTGGCGGAAGCGCTCCTCTCGGCGCCGGATGATCGTCGTCATCTCGGCAACGGTCCGCCGCACACGATCTGCGTCGAGCCGGTTCGCAACCGACCCCACATGCGGAAGCGCTTCCAGCCCAGCCAAAGTGCCACCACCGAAGTCGAGGCAATAGAACTGCACCTGCTCGGGCGAATGGGTCATCGCCATCGACAGCACGAGTGTGCGCAACGCGGTCGACTTACCCGACTGCGGACCGCCGACGATCGCAACGTTTCCCTTGGACCCGGACAGGTCGACGACCAACGGATCTCGCCGCTGATCGAAGGGCCGGTCGATGATCCCGATCGGAGTGCGCAGCGTGGACATTCGCGGAGTCGGCTCGACCAGGACCGACCGCGGTAGCAGCTGATCGAGTGTTTCCGGCTCGTCCAGCGGCGGCAGCCAGATCTCGTGAGCGGGGTTGCCGCGGCCGCGGATCCGGTCGACGACGACCTGCATCGTGGTCGGGCCGTCGGCACTGTCGTCGGCAGGAGCGGAGTCGACCTCGGCCGGTGCCGGATCGTCTGTCCGGTCGATTGCCACGAGCGCGGCCGTGAACATCCGCGACGTGATGTCGACCTGCGTTCCCCCGACACCGGTGCTCTCGCGTGCAACGCGTCCGACATACGCGCCGGACACGTAGGCACCCCGGAACCGCTGGATCTCGGACGCGTCGGAGCGCAGATATCCGGCACCGGGGTTCGCGGGCAGGTGATACGCGTCAGGCACACCCAGAACTGTTCGAGATTCGTTGGCGGAGAACGTCTTCAGGCCGATTCGGTAGGACAGGTGACTGTCGAGCCCGCGCAGCCGACCCTCGTCGAGTCGCTGACTGGCGAGGAGCAGGTGCATGTGCAGCGACCGGCCCAAGCGCCCGATCGCGACGAAGAGATCAGCGAATTCCGGCTGTTGACTGAGCAATTCGGAGAACTCGTCGATAACGACGAACAGCGCGGGCAGCGGGTCCAGATCCGCGCCGGCCGCGCGGGCCTTCTCGTAGTCCGACACATTCGCGAAGTTCCCGGCCGCGCGCAGCAGTTCCTGCCTGCGGTTCATTTCGCCGGCCAGCGCGTCTTTCATGCGGTCGACGAGCGCAGATTCTTCTTCGAGGTTGGTGATCACGGCCGCCACGTGCGGGGCGGCGTCGAGCCCCAAAAACGTTGCGCCACCCTTGAAGTCGACGAGCACAAGGTTGAGTTGGTCCGGCGAATGCGTCGCGAGGAGCCCGAGTACGAGGGTTCGCAGAAACTCCGACTTGCCCGATCCGGTCGCGCCGATGCAGAGCCCATGCGGACCCATACCGTTCTCGGCAGCCTCTTTAAGGTCGATCTCGACGGGCGTGCCGTCTGCTGCGAGGCCGATCGGTACGCGCAGCCGCTCTCTACCTACTCGGGTCCGCCAGGCGTGGTCCGGGTTGAGCAGACCGACGTCTCCGAGCCCGAGCAACTGCCCCCACGACGAGATCGAATCACCCTCGTCGACCACCTCTGCACCCCGGCGCGGCGCCGCCCGGTACGGCGCGAGCCGCCGCGCCGCGGTCTGCGCTTGGTGAATCGTCAGCGAATCGACCGCCGCGAAGGACTCGACGCCCATCCCGCTACGAGCACCCAGCTCGCCGCCCTCGACGACCAGTTGCAGGCCGCGTGTCGTCGCCAGGCGCCGCGCGTAACCACACAGGTCGATCACCGTCACCGAATCGACACCGCCGTCGTTGACCACGTCGGTATCCGGAGTCTCCAGAATTCCGCCGTCGACGACGATGACGATCTGCGCGACACCGGCCTGCGGTGGGGCGCTGCGCGAGTATTTGCTTCGCATGAGCAGAGCGGAGCCCAGCGCAGCGTTCAGTTCGGTGATTGAGCCGTACAGCATGCGCTGCGTGCCCACTCCGTCGACGGCCTCCGGATGCTGGGAGTGCGGCAACCATTTCGCCCAGTCCCATTCCCGCGCCGTATCGGGCCCGCACACGATCGCGACCTGCAATTGATCGGGACCGTGAAACGTCGCGAGCGCAATCAGCATGGCGCGCACCATCCCCCGGGCACTCTCGCGGTCCCCGTCGAGGGCGATCGCGGCAAACCCGCGCAGCGACACTGCGGTCGGCAGATCGGGAAGCACCGAATGGGCCCTGACGAAGCGCCGCAAAGACACCGCCGCAACGGGCTCCAGCTCCTCGACCGGGCCTGTTTCCGGCGCGACCAAACGGGTTGCGAGCCGCTGACTGCCGCGCCCGACGCGCACATGGCAGTAGTCCACGTCGGTGACCCGGCGTTCCCACATCCGGGCCGTGCCGGCGAGCGTCCAGAGCAGCTGCGGATCGGGATGGCTCCACGCCAACGCTTTTCGCTGCTGCTCGCCCACGCTGTAGACATCGCGCCGCAATTGATCGAGGTAGCGCAGATAGTCTTTGCGGTCCTCGTTCGCCTCGGCGGTCTTGGCACCACCCCCACCACGGCCCTGGCCGGCGAACATACCGACCATCGAGAAAAGCATCATCACCGGAAACATCAGGGAATACGGATTCGAACCGATACCGCCGGAGGTGAACATGAACGCGACCATGCCGATCATCGCCACCACCATGACAAGCGGCAGCAGCTTCGCCAGCAGGTTGCCCGGCGTCGCGCGCGGTATTTCCGGCGGTGCCTGCAGCGTGACCTCGCCGCCCGGCGACCTCGGTACCTCCCGACGCGCTCTGCGCGGAAATCTGACTGTGCTCATGTCGAACTCTCCCCCGAAATCGTGCCCATCTCCCGGCCCTGACCAGGACCCCCGCCGTGCGTGACCGCCCCCGACCTCTGCAAATCCCCTCGCGTCACGCTACCGGCCTCATAGTAGGGGGAAGGTCGGACATGTCGTACAGTTCGTCGAGCAGTATCGACTCGGTGCGGGTGGGGCCCCGGACCGACCCGAGTTGGGGGGAACCTTCATGACGCATGCCCGCTTGCAAGACCTGCTGACCGATTCGAGTCCGGGCCGAGTGCGTGCGCCGGATCTTTGCCGGCTGACGATCCTGGCCGACAAAACCCAGGTCGACCTCGCAGTGCCGGCCGCGGTCCCGGTCGCGCTCTTGATCCCGGGGATCGTCGACATGATCCGCGGACACGGCAACACCAACGAGTTCGACGACGAACCCGAACAGCAGGAACCCAGCGAATGGGTGCTCGCCAGGGTGGGCCAGCCACCGTTGTCGTCCACGCTCAGCCTCGGCGAACACGGTGTTCGCGACGGCGAACTGCTACTGCTGGAGACGGCCGACGCGACGGCACCGCCGCCGCTCTACGACGACATCATGTACAACGTCGCGACCTCGGATATCGCGACGTACCGCCGGTGGACACCAGGCAGCGCGCGGGTGCTCGGCTCGATCCTCGCGGTGCTCTCGACAGTCGTCGGCTGTTTTGCACTGCTGGGGTCGGGGGCCGGCGACGGCGACATCATCGGCGGCGTGTGCGCGTTGTTCGTCGCACTGCTGTTCCTGATCGCGGGGACGGTGATCAGCCGCGTCTACGGCGACGCCCGGAGCGCACTCGTGCTGACCGGATGCTCGTTGCCGACCGCCTTCGCAGCGGGTGTGCTGTTCGTTCCGGAAGACCTGTCGGCCGCGCACCTGCTGCTCGGTACCGTCCTCGCGGGTGCAACAGCGGTCCTTGCGATGCGCGTGAGCGGTGTCGGCCTGACCTTGTTCACGGGCGCCGCTCTGATCGCAGCGCTCACCGCCCCCGCTGCGCTCGCCGCACTTCTCACCGATCAGCCGGTTCGCTCGATCTGTGCCGTGCTGGCCGCAGCAGGGTTGGTCGTTCTCGCACTGGCACCACGCATCTCGATGATGCTCGCCAAGCTGCCCCTGCCGAATGTTCCCGCGCCCGGGACGTCGGTCGATCCGATGGAGGACGATCCGGCCGACCGCCAGACCATGCCGTCCTTCGTCGAACTGGCCGCGAAATCCGAGCGCGCACGCCAGTACATGACCGGACTCGTTGCCGCCGCGACGGCAGTGACGGTCGGCAGCTCGCTCGCGACTGCCGATACCGCGATGATCGACGGAATCTATTGGCAGGGAACTGCTCTGGCGGTAGTGTGCGCTGCCGTCCTGATGTTTCGCGGCCGGACGTATGCGAGTGCGGAGCAGGCAATCACCCTCATGGGGGGCGGCGCCGCGGTTCTCGTCGCACTGCTCATCGGTGCTGCGTTCACCGCCGGGCAGTCACTCGCCGTGTTCGGACTGACGATGGTGCTTGCCCTCGCCGGCCTCGTGCTCGGAATTCTCGCCCCGCAGCGAACCTTCTCACCGCCGCTGCGGCGCGCGGTCGAACTGCTCGAGTACGCGTTCGTCGCGGCTGTGCTGCCGCTGGTGTGCTGGGTCGCGGACCTGTACACAGTGGTTCGCGGGCTGTGAAATCGCTGTCACGCAAGGCAGTTTCGACGTGCGCGGCGGGCATCGTGCTCGTGTCGAGCGCCGCACTCGGGACCGGACCGGCCCACGCTGACAGGCCACCACCGATCGACGACGGTCGCCGACCTGTGAGTGCACCACCGGCGCCGCCGGAAAAGACCGAACTCAAGCCGCCCTGCAACGAGAGCACGCCGACCGACGCTGGGCCGACGGTCCCTGTCGCACAACGTGATCTCGATTTTCAGGATGCCTGGCAATTCACGCGCGGCCAGGGCCAACTCGTCGCGGTGATCGACACCGGTGTCGCCCGGCACACCCGGCTCCCCGGCCTAATCGCGGGCGGCGATTACGTCGGCACTTCGGACGGTACCGAGGACTGCGATATTCACGGCACCATCGTTGCCGGCATCATCGGCGCCAGTGCCGTTGCCGATCAGGGCTTTTCGGGTGTCGCACCCGACGCCCAAATCATGTCGATCCGGCAGTCCAGCGACAAGTATCAGGTCGCGGGCCGGTCCAGCCAGCAGAAGGAAGGCGAGACCGCAGACGGCTACGGAGACATCAATACCCTTGCGTCGGCAATCGTCTGGGCGGCCGACAGGAATGCGAGCGTGGTCAACATCTCGCTCGTGTCCTGCAAAGCCGGTCCGATCGACGACCGCGGCCTCGGCGCAGCACTTCGCTACGCCGTCGAAGAAAAGAACGTCGTCGTCGTGGCGGCAGCCGGAAACAGCGACCGCTGCGAAGCCGGCAATCCCGACCTGGTCGATCCGCTCCAGCCGGACGCGGATCCGTGGGACCGCGTCACCACCGTCGTTTCGCCGGCCCGCTACGACAGCTTGGTTCTGACAGTCGGTTCGGTGGATCCGAACGGTTCGCCCTCGAAGTTCACCGTCCCAGGCCCGTGGGTCGACGTTGCCGCGCCGGGTGAGGCAATCGTCTCGCTGGACCCGAGCAGCCAGGGGCTCGCGAACCGCCGCCGGACCACCCAGGCGGAAACTCCGTTCGACGGCACAAGCTTTGCGGCACCGTATGTTTCGGGCACGGTCGCCCTCGTCCGCGCACGGTACCCGCAGCTGACCGCTAAGCAGGTCATGGACCGCATCGAGGCGACGGCACACGCTCCTGCCGAGGGCTGGAACCCGTACGTCGGCCACGGGATCATCGATCCCTATGCCGCGGTGACCGCCGACGTTTCACCCAATGGATTCGTCCAGGCGACGCCGCGGGCGACCCCGTTGCCGCTGCCTGCCGAGGCCGCGGCAGCGCAGCACGGACCGCGCAACGTGGCGCTGATCGGCACCGGCATCATCGCGGGACTGCTCGCGCTCGGCGTGCTCGCATCGTTCCCGATCCGGCGCCGCCTTCAGTTCCCGGCCGGAACGACTCCGTCGACCGCTGCCGGAGACTCAGGAATCGCACCGTCGTAGGCGACGAGTGCCTCACGGCGGCCGAGCGGGCTGCCTGGCGCGAGTAGGGACACGATCTGCCACGGCGCCGGTTCGGCAGCGCCCTCGAACCCGAGGGCCTTCGCCGCGTCGGCGTCGACGATGCCGTACCGCACACCGGTGTCCGCGACGAAGAACGAGCTGTCCTTGCGCTGGCTGTCGGGCTGGATCCCGGTTGTCTGCACGTACGCCCCGGTGCCCGGATGCAGGTAGACGGCATCGGCCTTGTCCCCCGACCCGTCGGCCTGCGCGAGCCTGACCTCTTTCGCCGAACCCGAAATGGGCAACGCGCGCCCTGCCGTCACCGTGACGTCCGCGAGGGCAGCCGACCGGTTCGATTCGGCACCGCTCACAGGCTGCCAGGTCAGGCAACTCACCGGATTGTCCCCGGTTTCCAGCGGTGCGGGAACGGTTTCCGGATAGGTCGCCACCGGGAGGGTGTTCACGTGGGGGGCGTCGGCGACGAGATCCGGTGGTACGCGGGCGATTTCGGCAGAGACCGAGTCGTCGAACCGAATCAGTTCCATCGTTGCCGAACTGACGCGCTGGATACCGTCGGTAAGCAGGACGTAATACTCGGCCGATTCGCCGCGTGTCGATTGCACGACCGAGCCGACCAGCTGGCCCTGCATGTCGTAGCTCGGCCGGGTTCGCGCTCCTGCGATGGCGGGTGGCGTGATCGCCGGAGCAGCAGGGATCGCATTCAGCAAGCCCGCGCTGATCGGTCGTGGCGTCCGGCCCTCCAGGGCGAGCGCCGCAACCAGCGCACGATTGTTCGTGTCGATCTGCGCGCGCTTGCCGTCGTAGACCAAATAGGTGGTCCCGTCCCCGCTGCGCACCAAAAGCGCACGACCGGCTCCGAGTTCGGAGATTCCCTCGCCGCGTTCCGGCTCGCCCACGATCACCGACGTGGTGATTGCGAGGCTGCCGTCGATCGCAATGGAATCGCACACGGTCCACGCCCTGCCGCTGCCGGCACTGTCGTACGGGAGCGCGGACGGTGCGCCGGGAATCCCGACGAGCGAACCGCGCGAACGCTTCTCGATCTCCGATTCCTTGACTATTGCGGGCTTGGCCGCGGCACCCGTGATCAGCCGCGCCGATGCGAGGTTCATGACCGGATGCAGGGTGTCGCCGATGACGACGAACATCGCACCGGAGTCCTTGCCGACCACGATCTTGTTGTCGCCGATTTTGTCCTGCGGCCGGATGAGGGCCAAGATCCCGCATGCGGCGAGCGCCAGAATCGCAATGATCGCGCCAACCATCAGCGCACGCGACTGCGACCGCATCGGGTCGTGCAACATGCGGACGTCCCTGCGCACAAGCGCGTGTTCCATCCGCCGAACCAAGAACCGATAGCCGCTCACTTGCCATTTCGTCGTCGGCTGTGCAGGCATAATCCCTCCCCCGAGCCTTGCTCATCTCCCCCGAGCCGCGCTCATCTCCCCCGGTCACAGTACAGTTCGGGCAGCGTGTGCTGCGCAGGCCATGGTTTGCGGGGGACGACAGCTGCGCCGCAACGGAGAAGAACGTACCGATCGGAAAGTACCTCGGGGGAGCAATGTCGGAGCGATCGAAAACTGTGCCGAGCCCATTTCTCGGCAAGGTCTCGCTTGGAAATCTGCTGCTGGCGCAAGGCGTCGGTGCAGTCGTCTGGATCGTCTGCCTCGGGTTCGGCGTCGCTAGGTGGCCTGCACTCGGCGCCGCGATCCTGACCGGTCTCGTCCTGTTGATCCGCATCGCCAAGCAGTCGTCGATCGACTGGCTCGCGACGGCTCGGCGGTACGCGACGGCGCGGGCGTACGACATCGGCCGGACCGTCGATTTTCAGGGACCTTCGGGACGGTCGCTCGGGTTGTACTGGGATGGCACCCGGGTGGTCGCGGTCATCGAAGTACTGCCACCGCGTGGCGGCCTGACCAAGATCACCCGCGAGGCATTCGACTCCTCACATCGCTTGCCGATCACCGCGATAGCCCGCTGTCTCGAGCAGCACGACATCACGCTGAGCGGCATCGACGTGATCAGCCACGGTCATCGCAGCCGGTCCGGTACACCCGCGGGCGGCGTCTACGAACAGCTCATCGGACCACTGCCCGCCGTCGCGGTTCGCAAGGTCTGGCTGGCAGTCGCTCTCGACACCGCGGTCGCGGCAGAAGCTGTGCAGCGCCGCGGCGGCGGCACCGAAGGCGCGTCTCGGGCAGTGACGGTCGCCTCGCAGCGCATCGTCCGGGCGCTCGACGACGCCGGATGCCGGTCGCGAATCCTTACCGCTCCTGAGATCCGGGAGGCGGTTCTGCAGGTCAGTGGCGGTGCCGACCCCCGCGAGCTGAGACACCGCTGGAACCATGCGAACGTTGGCGAGAACGTGAACATCGGAGCGTCGATCCATCCGAACCGGCTCGGCTCGGACTTGCTCGCCAAAATCTGGGTCGCACCGTCGCGGGGTACCACCGTTGCCGTCCGGCTCCGGCCCGGCACGTCGCCGGAAACCGTCGCGGTGGGCGCTGCCTGGCGATTGACGGCCCGCGTACTGCCGGACAGAGTTCGCATCCCCGGCCTCGTCTCGGTGAACGGGCGCCACCGGGAGGCCCTCCTCGCACACCTTCCGGTCGGGGTCGCGGGGTTGGAGGCGAACATTCCCGTCCACGAGTTTCCGATCGAAGACGTCGACCGGCTGCACCTACCCTCATCCGGTTGCGGCCAGCTCATCGGCGCCGATGACCAGAGCCAGGGCATCGCGACTCGCATCGTCGGGTCCGGTATCTCGACGGTGTACATCGCCGGCGAGCTCTACATCGCCCAGCAGGTCGTCTTCCGCGCGCTCGCGGTGGGCGCCCGCGTGCTGATCCGGACCGACCGCCCGCAGGCATGGGAGAACCTGGTTTCGACAATCGCGAGCCCTGACCGCCTGCGAATCGCCGGTGCATCGAACCACTCGAATGCGGGGTTCGACACGACCATGGTCGACGGCCGTGCGGCACCTGCACCGCACGCCGGCGTGACGACGATCTATCTGGCGACCGACCGAAGTCGGCTGCCGGCGGGCACACCCGATGTGGCGCTGTATCAGCCGGGCGCGATCGGTAACAGGGTCACCCTGTCGACCGGTACCGCGACGAGCGAGCTGTCGATCGTGACGATTCCGCGCGAGACCGCATACATCGGCCGACCGCGAGCAGTGCGGCCTGTTCCGGTCGGCTGAGGACTCAGCCCGGGTAGGGATCAGCGGCACGCGCAGACCGCAAAGCCCGCCCCCACCAAGCCAATTGCTGCAACAGACGCGGCGCGGCGTCGATCGTTGCACCGTCGTTGACTTCACCTTGGTCGTCGAAGGCTTTGCGCACCTGATGAAAACTGACCGTCTGGCGAATCGAGACCATGTGCAATTCGGCGACGACCTGACGCAGCTGCTCGGTCGCCCGCAAACCGCCTGACAGACCGCCGTAGGAAACGAAACCTATTGGCTTGGCGCGCCACTCGTGCTTTGCACTGTCGAAGGCATTCTTGAGCGCACCACTGTAACCGTGGTTGTACTCGGGCGTGATCGCGACGAATGCGTCGGCCGCGGCCAGGCGCGAACGAAAGTCGGCGGCATCGGTGTGCAAGGCGAGGTCGAGCGCCAGCGGAGTATCGGCGAGGTCGATGACGCCCGTATCGAACGCAGGGTCGGCTCGCGCGCGGCGCAGGAACCAGTCCGCGACAACCACGCCGATCCGGCCCTCCCGGACACTGCCGATCAACACCTCCAGCCGAAGCGGTACCTGATCCACCGGCTAGGTCCTCCGCGTAACTGTCATGCGGTCGATCATACGATCGGGTTCGTCGTCACTGTGCTGCCAGCCGAACGATATGTCTGCCTGCGACTTCGGATTCGGCGAGAACGCGCAGTCCCGCCGACGCCCCCAGCTCGGCTGCCATCTCGACTCCGGCCTGCGCCCACGGAATCCATGGCCCACGTTCGGTGCCCGTCTCCAACCGGATCGCCATCGTATTGAAACCCGTTCCGCGAACACCGAATTCCACGATGGCAACACCGCCCGGACCCAGCAGGTCACGCGTTCGCGCGAGCATCCGGACAGGATCACCACCGATCCCGAGATTGCCGTCGGCCAAGATGGCGTAGTCCCACCGGCCGGCACCCGGGAGTCGCCCGAACACATCACGCTGGATCGCAGGTGCACCACCGAGCCGGGTCGCAGCGACAGCGACCGGCGACACGTCGACGCCGAGCGCGCACACTCCACGGCGAACCAGTTGGCTCACCAATCGCCCTCGCCCACAAGCGAGGTCGATCGTCGGACCATCGCAGCCGCCGATCAGTTCCTCGTCGCCGCGGCGCTCGTCGACCGTGATGTCGCTTGCGCCGAACCACCGCCGCACCGGAAGCCGTTGTCGCAGACCGTCAGCGCGACGCGCGTAGAGATCAACCACACGCCCTCGCCTCATGGCTTCGACGCTAGTGCGCGAACATGCCACCGGACCGGTCGACCGGTGACGAAACCATGACGTGGTGCCTGCCCGACATCGCGAAGCTGGTCGCCGGGCCGCGCAGTTTGGGACACTGAGCCATGGTCGCGCGAAGGCAGAACATCCTGGTGGCCGACGACGACCCCGTCGTCCGCGAAGTGGTCCGGCGCTATCTCGAACACGACGGTATGACGGTGACCGAAGCCGCGGACGGAAATGTCGCGATGGCAGCGCTGCAGAATCGCGGCGCGGGTATCGACCTCGCAGTACTGGACGTGATGATGCCGCGGCCCGACGGCATCCAGATCTGCCGCACGCTCCGCAGCGAATGGCGCAGCGACATCCCGATCATTCTGCTCACCGCGCTGGCCGAAGAGGACGACCGCGTCCTCGGCCTGGAAGCGGGCGCCGACGACTACGTCACCAAGCCGTTCAGTCCGCGCGAGCTGGCGTTGCGGGTTGCGTCGGTGTTGCGACGATCGGGTGGCAGGTCGGCCGAGGACACGAGCACGCTCCGGGACGGCGTGCTCGAAGTACGGCTGGATTCCCAAGCCGTGTACGTCGACCACGTTCCGCTCGAGCTCACGGCCCGCGAATTCGACCTCCTCGCCTTCTTTCTCGCGCACACGCAGCGCGTCTACTCACGCGAGGAGCTGCTCGAGCAGGTCTGGGGGTGGTCCTTCGGTGACTTGTCGACGGTGACCGTGCACATCAAGCGACTCCGCGCCAAGCTCGGTGACAGGCACCGGATCGAAACGGTGTGGGGTCGCGGATACGCCTGGGGCCGAACCGATTCCCCGAACGAGGTCGCGCAGAATGCCGACTGACATGCCGGACATCGTCGCCTACGCGCTCGGTTTCTCGATTCCGATCGTTCTGCTCGGTGCACTCGTGATGCACTACGCGCGCAAGATGTCGCTGACGACGAGCATGGCGGTTCTCGTGCTGATCCCGACGCTTGCGACGTTCGCGGGGGTCATCGGCGTCTCCGGCCTGATGTTCACCGCTGAACTCGAACGCACGGCGATCGTTCTCATCGTCGTCGCGGCGGTGACCGTTCCCGCGGCGGTCGCTCTCGGGCGTTTCCAGGCGAAGCGGACGGTGTGGGAGAAGGAGATCAGAGACCAGGAGCGGGCGGCGGAGCAGTCTCGGCGCGAACTGGTCGCCTGGGTGAGCCACGACCTCCGCACTCCGCTGGCGGGAATCCGCGCGATGTCGGAGGCTTTGACCGACGGCGTGGTCAGCGACCATGAGGACGTCGTGCGCTATGCGAAACAGATAGTGCAGGAAACGAATCGACTCGGATCGATGGTCGACGACCTGTTCGAGATGTCGAAGATCAACTCCGGTGCACTGAATTTGACTCTGGAACCCCTCGATCTGCATGAGGTGATCGACGAGGTCGTCGCGGCCTCGCAGCCGACGGCGAATCGGTCCAAGGTGACATTGCGCGCCGAGCAGCCCGATGCGCCGATCATGGTGTGCGGCAGCGATCGCGCCCTGGGCCGGGTGCTGGCGAATCTCGTCTCGAACGCCATCGCCCACACGCCGCCCGGTGGTGCGATCGACATCTCCGCGGGCGTCGACGGCAAGCATGCGTGGACCCGCGTCGACGACTCGGGCCCCGGCATCCCGGAGGACGACCTGCCCCGAATCTTCGAGGTCGCCTACCGCGGAACGAGTGCGCGCTCGCCGGTTGCCGACGATGGTCTGCCCGCGGGAAGCGGCATGGGCCTCGCGATCGCGGCGGGTCTCGTCGAGGCACACCACGGCCGGATCAGCGCGGCGAACCGCGACCGCGGGTCCCGTTTCGAAGTTCGACTGCCGCTCGTCGACAATCTCTGACCGATCTGTCCGATTCCCGATCTTGATCCACTCAACTCGGCCCGGGAACGGGTGTGACCTGGATTACACTGTGGGCGGTCTCGCCGCCAACTCAGCCCCCTCAGTCCGCGGTGTGGCGAGTCCGAACAACCGACCGCCGCCGGACGCCCCGCTCGCGGAGGAGCTTGGTGATGTTTGGCCGGCAATGGTACGAATTCCCGTCGCTGACGCTACAACTGGCGAACTTGTCCAAATTGCGCGACGAACTGCGCAACGAAAATCTCTTCGAGGCGCCAGGAATCAGGCCCGAAGCAACGAAGACCGAGCCGCCGCCCGAGGCACTCCGGGCACGCACCGCGGACGGCAGCTGGAACGACCTCGAGAACCCGATGGCGGGCGCGCAGGGCACCGGCTTCGGACGCAACGTCCCACTTTCGCGAACCAAGCCCGATCTGGCGCGTCTGCTCGATCCGAATCCGCGCGATATCAGCCGGAAGCTCATGGCACGCGACACGTTCAAGCCCGCCGGAATCATCAATTCGCTGGCAGCCGCGTGGCTGCAGTTCGAGAACCACAACTGGTTCTTCCACGGCACCGGGGTGCCGGAGGGTTCGATCGAGATTCCGTTGCGCGACGACGACGATTGGCCCGAGAAGACGATGCGGATCCGAAAGACGCCGCTGCTGCCCGGGCAGAACCCGACGAACGGCAACGCGCCGCTCTACATGAACGAAGAGACGCATTGGTGGGACGCGTCGCAGATCTATGGCAGCGGACCGGACCGGCAAGCCGAGATCCGGACCTTCACAGACGGCAAGATCAAGCTCGGCGACGATCTTCGCCTGCCCAAGAGCGACGAACCGGGTATCGACCTGACCGGCATGCGGGAGAACTGGTGGGCCGGTGTCGGGCTGCTGCACACGCTGTTCGCGCGTGAGCACAACGCGATCTGCGACGAGCTGAAGAAGGCATACCCCGAACTCGACGATCAGAGACTCTTCGAGATCGCGTGGCTCGTCAACGCGGCCCTCATCGCGAAGATCCACACCGTCGAGTGGACGACGTGCGTCCTTCGCCATCCGGCGCTGCAAATCGGTATGAACGCGAACTGGTACGGCGCACTGGGCGAGACGTTCAAGGACAAGATCGGCCGGATCGGCGACAGTGAGGTGCTGAGCGGAATCCTCGGTTCGTCCACGGACAGTCATGCGGCGCCGTTCTCGCTCACCGAGGAGTTCACCTCGGTGTACCGGATGCATCCCCTGATCCCCGACGACTGGGACTTCTATTCGCTGGCAAGTGGCGAACTGCGAGAAAGCCTGTACTTCACCGATATTCAAGGTAAGTACACCCGCGATCTCATGGACCGCTACGAGATGAGCGACATGTGGTACTCGTTCGGCATCGCCAGTGCGGGCGCGGTGTGCCTGCACAATTATCCGAATTCGCTGCGTACCCTGACCCGCGTCGACGGCCAGATCACCGACCTCGCAACGCTCGACATCGTCCGGGATCGCGAGCGTGGAGTGCCGCGCTACAACGATTTCCGCGAAGCGCTCCACATGCCGCGGCGCAAGAAGTTCAGCGAACTGACGCCGAACAAGCAGTGGGCAGCCGAGATCGCCGACCTGTACCAGGGTGACATCGATCGCGTAGACGTGCAGGTCGGGATGTATGCCGAGAAGCCGCCCAAGGGATTCGGCTTCTCGGACACCGCATTTCGCATCTTCATCCTGATGGCGTCGCGTCGCCTCAAGAGCGACCGGTTCTTCACCAAGGACTTCCGGCCCGAGATCTACACCCAGGTCGGCTTCGACTGGGTCAACAACACGGGCATGAAAGATGTTCTGCTGCGCCACTATCCCGAGCTCACGCCGGTGATCAAGGACGTGGAACGGGTGTTCGCGCCGTGGCCGAAGCTCGGCGAAGCCGTGCCAGGACAGAAGAACCCGATCAGCCGGCTTGCCGACACGGTCAAGGGCTACATGCCCTTCGGGGACTGACGATGACAGAGTCGACTATCGGTGAGGCCTCGACGCTGGACGGCGTCCGCTTCACCGCTCAGGTTGCGGTGCCCAACGTCGTCCAGGGCCTGTTCCGGCGGCGCAAGACCGTGACGGGCGCGGCCAAGCTGGTCGACGCCGACAAGCAGGCGGTCCGGTTCTACGAGGGGCTGGTCAGAAAGTTCGCGGACGAACCGTTCTTCATCCGCGTGGGCAAGGACAAGTCGGTCCTCGTGCACCGTCCCGAAGATATTCGGGCGGTGCTCGACGCCTCGCCGCACCCGTTCGCGTCCGACCCGGACACGAAACGCAAAGGCATGTCCCATTTTCAGCCCGAGGCACTGACGTTGTCGCGTGGTTCGCTGTGGGAAAGCCGGCGGCGGTTCGCCGAAGCGGTGCTGGAGACGGACAACCCGCTGCACAGCCTGGCACAGAACTTTCTCGGCGTTGCATACGAAGCAGCGGACGGGCTCGCTGTCGGTGAAGTCACCTGGGACGCGATCAATGCGGCCTACCAGCGGCTGACCCGTCGAGTCGTCTTCGGTGACCCAGCCGCCGACGACGACGAGCTCTCGAGCTTGCTGGAGACGTTGATGGACGAGGCCAACAACGCGCCGGGAAAGGAGTCCGACAGCTTCGCACCGTTCATGGCGAAGCTGCGCGGCTACGTCGATTCGGCCGCCCCTGGCAGCTTGTCCGCACTCATCGCCGAAACGCCGCGCGACGACGATGTCGAGCCAGCGGGCCAAGTCATCCATTGGCTGTTCGCAATGGGAGACACATTGCCGGCCAACGTGTTTCGCGCACTTGCCGTACTGGCCAGCGACGCTGCCGCCTTCGCAGCGGCACGCTCGGAACTTGCGGACGCGGACCTCGATACTGCCAAAGGCGTTGCTGGGCTCTCCTACATCGCGGCCTGCCTGCAGGAGGCGATGCGCCTGTGGCCGACCACGCCCTTGTTCGGCCGCGTCACGACGACCGAAACGACGTTGCGCGGCGCGACGATTCCCGAGGGCACGCAGGTTTTCATCTATAACACGGGCAATCACCGCAACCGGGACCGGATTCCGTATGCCGACCGGTTCGCGCCCGAGGAGTGGGTCACCGGCAATGCGGCCGACGACTGGTCGTTCAACTTCTTCAGTCACGGCACCCAAGGCTGCCCCGGCGCAGGCCTGGCCGTCTTCCTCGGTGTGGCGGTCCTCGCCCGACTCGTCGGCACGGGCACACCGCGGATTGTTGCAGGCGCGAACCTGCGCTCCGACGAACCACTCCCCCACACCGTGGACGTATTCGGCGTGCGGATCGCGATCGAGTAGCTGTCGCAGTTGAAAACAGTCGCAGTGATTACCTAGGGCAACACGATCGGCAGTGGGCCGTCGTGCTTCGGGCACGACGGGCAGTCGGCGCTGACCGGTAGGGCCGAGATCGCTTCCCGGACATGCGCCTTGAACTGGGCGATGTTGCGGGAGAACTCTTCGAACACGTCCGCGGCACGCACGCCGTCACCGACCTCGACGCCAGCATCGAGGTCGGTGACGAGTGCAATCGCGGCGTAGCAGAGTTCCAGCTCACGGGCGAGAACCGCCTCGGGATGACCCGTCATATTGACAAGTTGCCAGCCCTGGGCGGCGTACCAGCGACTCTCGGCGCGTGTGGAGAATCGCGGACCTTCGATCACCACCATGGTCGCGCCGTCAACAGCGGCCCCACGGACTGCGGCACTGCGCAATTCAGGGCAGTACGGGTCGGCGAAAGAAACGTGTACGCCGCCGCCGTCGAAGTATGTCTGCGCGCGGCCCGAGGTCCGGTCGACCAACTGGTCGGGCACGACGACCGCACCCGGGCCGTGCGTCGCGGCCAGGCTGCCGACCGCGCACGGGCCGAAAACCTTTCGCACACCAAGGGATCGGAGTGCCCACAGATTGGCCCGGTACGGGACGGTGTGCGGCGCGAACTCATGTTTGCGCCCATGGCGCGGGAGAAAAGCGACGACGTGGTCGCCCACCGTCCCGATCGTGATCGGGCCGCTCGGATCGCCGTACGGTGTCGGCACGACGACCTCGTGCGCATCCGAATCGAAGAAGTCGTAGAACCCACTGCCGCCGATCACGGCGACGGTCGGCTGCGCACTCACTGACATACGACGATTGTGCCTGCTGCGCTATCGGCGCTCGCCCGCAGCCTTGCGTGCCCGATAGGCAGCGACGTTCATACGGTTGCCGCAGTTTCCGGTGTCGCAGAACAGCCGCGACCGGTTTCGGGACAGGTCGATCAACACGGCGTCACAGTCCGGTGCCGCACACCTCTTCAGCCGGTCCAGATCCCCGTTTCTGATCAGGTCGACGAACGCCATCGCGCCTTCGGCGCCCACCCTGTGGCGGACGGAGTCATCGTCGCGGGTGACGTGCAGGTGCCAGTCCCAATCTCCGTGGCGGGTCAGGCGTGGCATCGCGTCGGCTTCCCGCAACAGGGAGTTGACGATGTCGACCGCCGCGAGATCGCCGTCTGCTTCCCACACCGCGCGTAAGCGGGGGCGCAAGGACCGCACGTCGTCGAGTTCGGCGACCGTTCCGTCACGAACCCCCGTGAACTCGAATTCGTCGAGGAAGCCGGCGAGGTCCGCGACGGTCGCCAGCGTGTCCTCGCCATTGCGAAGCGTATTGACCAGCGCAGTCGTCATGCGCAGCGCAAACTCCGTGTCATGGGCAAAATGCATTTGACTCCTGACGGTAGCAAGTTCTACCGTCATGAGTGTAATCAGTTTCGATCCTGACAGGGGGCGACGTGCGCGCCACAGCAGCTGCCTTCGCCACCTCGGGCGTCACCCTCGCACTCCTCAGCGCCATGACCTTCGGACTGTCGGGACCGTTCATCAAATCGCTGCTCGATTCCGGGTGGTCGCCGGGCGGTACGGTTCTCGTGCGAATCTCGGCTGCCGCCGTGGCGATGGTGTTCCTGGCTGTGCTCGCCGAGCGCCGCAGGCCGACCTTCACACGGCACACGCTGCGGGCGGTCGTGCTCTACGGGATCATCGCGGTCGCACTCGTGCAGGCCGCGTTCGTCTTCGCGCTGCAGACCGTTTCGGTCGGCGTCACGCTGATGATCCAATTCCTCGCGCCGATCCTGGTGATCGCCTGGGAATGGCTGGTGCACGGCCGACGGCCGAGCACGCGGACCGTCGTCGGCTCCGGCTTTGCGCTGGTCGGCGCCGCACTCGTCGTCGACCCGTTCAGCGGTGTCCACGTCAGCGCAGGCGGGCTCGGCTGGGCGTTCTTGTCGACGCTGGGACTCGCCGGATTCTTCGTCATTTCCCGCAGCCAGCAGGGCGGCGTGAGCAATCTCGTCTTCGGCGCGGCCGGTATGACGGTCGGCGCGGTGGCCGTCGGGACGGTCGGCGCATTCGGGCTGATGCCGATCGAGCTGACCACCGGCAGCGTGACACTGGGTGGTGCACAGCTCTCGTGGTGGGCACCGCTGATCGCACTCGTCGCCGCGAGCACGGTCTTGCCCTACCTCGCAGGAATCGCGGCCGTGGCACGAGTAGGACCGACGCTCTCGTCACTGGTGCTGCTCAACGAAGTCCTGTTCGGGACCGCTTTCGCCTGGATCCTGCTCGATCAGGCGATATCACCGACCCAGGTGTGCGGCGGACTCTGCATCGTCAGCGGAGTCGCGCTCGCCCACCTCGGCGGTGCCGGCAAATCGGTTAGCGGATCAGCTTCGCACGCGCCGCAACGAACCGAGCCGCACCCGGCAGCAGTCGCGCAAAGTGATACTGCGCATGCGCCTCGGGCGTGACCGGGACGATCGATTTGTTCTTCTGCACGGCCGCCACGATTTCCGCGGCAACCTTTTCCGGGCCGTACCCGCGCTTCTCGTAGAGCTTGTCGTAGCGCTTCTGCTTCGCTGCCTCTTCGTCCGCGCTGACGCCCGAGAATCGAGTCGACGCAACGATATTGGTGTGGACGATGCCCGGGCAGATCGTGCTTACGCCGATACCCGATCCGGACAGCTCCGCACGAAGGCAGTCGGAGAACATGAAGACCGCGGACTTGCTCGTCGCGTAGGCCGTGAAGCCCTGCTGCGGGGAGAACGCCGCCATGCTCGACAGGTTGACGATGTGCCCACCGTCTCCGCGTTCGACCATCTTGCCCAGGAAGGCGCGGCAACCGTTGGCGACGCCGAAGAGATTGACCTCGAGGACCTTCCGGAACTCCTCCTCGGAGGTATCCAGGAAGTCACCGGCCTGGCCGATGCCGGCGTTGTTGATCAGCACATCCGGTACCCCATGCTGGGCGATCACTTCGTCGGCGTGCGCTTGCACAGCCTGCGCGTCCGACACGTCGAGCTGATATGCATGCGCGATGCCGTCTTCGTCGGCAATGAGGTTCGCCGTTTCCTTCGCCGCGGCGATGTTGACGTCCGAGAGAACGATCTCTGCGCCCTTGCGAGCGAACGCCAGCGCGGTCTGCCTACCGATGCCGCTGCCACCGCCGGTGATCACCACAAGCTTGTCTTCGAATTCGCCCGGCTTCGCACCGAGAGTCGCGCGACGCAGGCCTCGTGCAGGTTCGGCGCCACCGACGGTATCGATCAACTCGATCGCCGAGGACGCGACCAGCTCAGGGTGGCTGTACGGCAGCCAGTGGCCGCCCTTGACGACGCGCAACCAGACCTTGTCGACCCACTTGTCCTCGTCGGCATATCCCGACTGCCGAACTGCGGGATCGCGCGTACCGATGAGCACCTGAACGGGCACATCGGTGTGCCGCTCGCGAGGCTTCGAGAACGGCTTGGCAAGGATCGATTTGTAGATCCGCAGTCCGCTCACGATGTCGTGGTCGAAGGTCGGTGCCAGTTCGACGCGGTCGGCGGGAATGCCCTCGGTCACCGACAGGAACGTCTTCCAGCGGTTCGCCTTCATCTGCCCGAACACAGCCGAGCCGACGGGCGACGCGAACGCAACCATGTACGCGAGCGAACCCACCTGACCGAGGGGTAGCGCGATATTGCGCGGGGTCGGGCGCGACAATCGCGAGCGCAGCCAGGTGAAGAGGTGATCGACGCTCGGACCCGACAACGACGTGAACGACTTGATGCGTTCCTCGGCACCGGGCTCGCAGACAACTTCCCAGCTCGCGACGCTGCCCCAGTCGTGGGCGATCAGGTGGACCGGTGCGTCGGGGCTCACCGCGTCGATCACGGCGCGGAAATCCGAAGCCAGTTCCTCGACCGAAATGGTTTGTTCACCCTCGGGGTTGGACGACGCGCCGTGACCACGGCTGTCGACAGTGATGACACGGAATCGGTCGGTGAGATGCGGTACGACGTTCGACCACAGGTGGTGGCTGTCGGGCCAACCGTGGAAGAGGACGACGGTCTCGCCCTCAGGGTTCCCCTGCTCGTAGACAGCGATTTGCAGATCGCCGCTCTGTACGAATCTGGGCATGACTTTGGCATCGACATCGATGTCGGACAAAACATCCACCGCCTTGTGGTTCGCGGACCGTTAATTTGGTACCGGGAGTACCACATACCGCTCTACGACAGTAGAAACCTGGTGCTGCGGTGTCAAGCTGGGCAAAATTCGTCGGCCAATTTTCAATCAGTGATTGAATCAATGTTTCAACTATGGTTCTATCGGCATATGCCCATGAAAACAGCCAAGGACGCCGATACCCGCGCCCGTCTGTTCGCGGCGACGGAGATGCTGCTTCTCGAACGTGGCGACGACGTCTCGATACGTTCGATCTGCGCCGCAGCGGATGCGAACGTCGCCGCCGTCCACTATCACTTCGGCTCGCGCGAAGCGCTGCTGACAGCGCTGCTCGAGGACCGACTCGCCCCCGTGTGGCGGCAACCTCTCACTGGTTTGGCCGAAACCGACGCGCCCGTATCCGCATACGTCGATGCGATCGTCGAGCCGTTCAGCGCGCTGGCGGCGGACCCGATAGGGCGCTGCCACCTCCGCCTGCTGGGCAAGATCGCCCTCGACCGGGACAACATCGAATGGAGCTCGCACTGGTTCCAACTCCACTCGTGGGTCGCGGTGCTGTGCGCGAACCAACCCGATCTCGATGCCAAGGAAGCCGGTCGGCGCTGGATGTTCGCATTCGAGTTGGTACTACTGCATTTCGGCACCGACCGGGTCCCCTCGGCTGCGTCGACAAATTCGCTGAGGACGTTCGTCATCGCTGGTCTCACCGCACCGGTGCAGCCATGACCGACGTCTTCGCCCCCGCTCAGCTAGGCCCGATCACGTTGCGCAACAGGGTGATCAAGGCCGCGACCTTCGAGGGCCGCACACCCGACGCACTCGTCACCGACGATCTGATCGAGTTTCATCGCCGCGTCGCAGCGGGCGGGGTGGGCATGACGACGGTCGCGTATTGCGCGGTCGCACCCGAAGGACGGACGGACCGGCATCAGATCTGGATGCGTCCGGACGCAGTCCCGGGCCTACGCCGACTCACGGCCGCCGTCCACGCCGAAGGTGCCGCCGTCAGCGCCCAGATCGGGCACGCCGGCCCGGTCGCGAATGCGGCATCGAACCGGTTGCCCGCCCTCTCCCCAAGCCGCCTCTTCAGTCCACTGGGGATGCGTCTGACCAAGCGACCCGACGCGTCCGACCTGGATCGAATCGTCGAGGTGCATGCAAACGCCGCGCGGATCGCCGAGCAGTCGGGCTTCGATGCCGTCGAGATCCATTTCGGCCACAACTACCTGGTCAGCTCGTTTCTGAGCCCCCTCCTCAACCGCCGTCGAGACGACTATGGCCGCTCGCTCGAGAACCGGGCACGGCTTGCGCGCCGGATCGCTCGTGCGGTCCACGACGCGGTCGGCGGGCGGCTCGCCGTCACGGCGAAGCTCAATATGGACGACGGGGTTCCCGGCGGGCTGCGCGTCGAAGAATCGCTGCAGGTTGCGCGGTGGCTCGAGGCCGACGGCGGACTCGATGCCCTCGAACTCACCGCGGGGAGCTCACTGCTCAATCCCATGTACCTCTTCACGGGCAACGCGCCGCGACGTGAGTTCGCCAATGCGTTCCCCGCACCGCTGAAATGGGGTCTACGCCTCGGCGGCCGTGCGTTCCTGCGCGAATATCCCTACCGCCCGGCATATCTGCTCGACAGCGCTCGGCACTTCCGGCACGCGCTGTCGATGCCGCTGATCCTGCTCGGCGGAATTGCCGACAAGCCCACCATGGACCTCGCCATGACCGAAGGCTTCGAGTTCGTCGCCATGGGGCGCGCATTACTTGCCGAACCCGAGCTGCTGGAACGTATGCGGGAACCGATAGTTCACCAATCGCTGTGCACGCACTGCAACAAGTGCATGCCGACCATCTACGAAGGAACCCGATGCGTCCTCGTTCGATCGTAATCACCGGTGCCGCTTCAGGAATCGGCGCGGCCACCGCGGCGCAGCTCACCGCGTCCGGCCACAGGGTCGTCGGAATCGACCTACGAAACTCCGACATCACCGCAGATCTATCGACAACCGACGGTCGCAGCGACGCGGTTGCCGCCGCAGCGGATGCGTGCGACGGCGTCGTCGACGGCCTGGTCTGCTGCGCAGGCTTGGGACCCTTGTCAGGTCATTCGGGAGAGCTTCTCGTATCGGTGAACTACTTCGGCGCGACCGCGGTACTCCGCGGTCTTCGGCCTGCACTCGAACGCTCCGAAAGTGCTTCCGCCGTTGCCATTTCGTCCAGCAGCACCACGACACAACCGATGATTCCCGACGACGTCGTCGCGGCGTGCCTCGACGACCGCGAAGAAGACGCGCGCTCGCTCGCGCAGAACGCCGGGGCAATCGCCGCCTATCCGGCCTCCAAACTCGCTCTCGCACACTGGGTGCGGCGAGAAGCGGTCCAGCCGCAGTGGGTGCGCGCGGGCATCAGACTCAACGCTGTCGCGCCGGGCATGATCGACACGCCCATGACAACGGGAGCGGAGGTCGATCCGCAACTCGCACAGGCACTGAGCCACTACCCGATTCCGATGAAGCGGGCGGGCCGAGCGGAGGAGGTTGCGGCGCTGATCGAATTCCTGCTCGGAAGCGGCGCGTCACTGCTCTGCGGCAGCGTGATCTTTGCCGACGGCGGTACCGATGCACAGCTGCGCGGATCGGACTGGCCCGCAGCGTGGGCCCCGACCCCGGAGCGCCTCGCAGAACTCTTCCGCTAACTGCCGCAACAACCTTCGGTCAGCGGTGCGCGCGTATCGCGGGTCGCCCGGTTACGCGCAGCCAAGTCAGCGTCCTCGGGATAGTCCACCCGGACAAGGCTGAGTCCGTGGGCCGGCGCAACGAGTACCGCACTGGATCGCGCACGCTCGTCGAGCAGCGAAGCCACCCAGTCCGGCGTGCGCCGCCCCTCCCCGACCGCCAGCACGGCACCGACGAGACTGCGCACCATCGACCAGCAGAAGGCATCGGCGCTCACGTGCGCGTCGAGCCGATCACCCGAACGTTCCCACTCGAAACGTTGCAGCTCACGAACGGTAGTAGAACCCTCGCGACGCTTGCAGAACGCCGCAAAGTCGTGCAGACCGAGCAATCGATTCGACGCGGTCTGCATAGCGTCGACATCGAGGTCGCGCCGCCAGCCGACCACACTGCGCGCGGCCAACGGGTCCGCACCGTAGTTCGCAGTCGTCAGCCGGTAGCAGTAGTGCCGTCGGATCGCAGAAAAGCGGGCATCGAAATCGTTGTGCGCGAGGGACACTCGCGTGATCCGAACATCCGCGGGCAGAAACTTTGCCATGCGATGCACGAGCTTGTCGAGGTCGTCGGGAGCGCGCGTCGTATCGAAGTGTGCGACCTGACCCTCGGCGTGGACCCCCGCGTCGGTTCTGCCGGCGACTGTCAACTGCACTTCTTCGCGCAACACCTTGCTCAGGCGCTCTTCCAGGACGCCGCACACCGTGCGTAACCCGGGCTGCCGGGCCCAGCCGGAGAAATCCGTCCCGTCATAGGACACGCCCAGACGCAAACGAACAAGCCCGCTGCCCCCGGAGGGGACAGCGGGCTCGTCGAATGCGATCGACTCAGGCGTCGTCGTCAGCCTTCTCGCGCTGCGACGGGGGCAGCTGGTAACCAGCGGCCTCCGCGGCCTCGGCAGTTGCGAACCAGATCTCGGCAACGATCGAGTTGTAGAAGCGAGTGTCAGGCACGTGGTACAGCATCGAGTCGGCGTTGCCCTTGATCGGGAAACCCTCTGGCTGCGAACCGTCTTCGAGCGGTGCGTGGCTGCCTTCGGGCGCGGCAGTCTCGGCGGCAGACAGCGCCGACGATTCGTCCGTGACACCTTCGGCGACGGCGTCCGCGTTGGCGACCTCGGCGTCCGTGGCGGACGCAGCGACCTGTGCAACTACGTTGTCAGGCGTTTCGGTCGTCTTCTTCGACGCAGCAACACGAGTTGCGCGGCTGGCCTCCGAAGAAACGGTCTTCTCCTGGACGAGCTCGATGATCGCCATCGGAGCGTTGTCGCCCTTGCGCGGGATCGTCTTGATGATCCGCGTGTAGCCACCGTTGCGGTCCGCGAAAGACGGGCCGATCTCGGCGAACAACTTATGGACGACATCCTTGTTGCGGATGTCCTTCAGGACCTCGCGACGGTGCGCGAGGGTGCCTGCCTTGGCGTGGGTCACAAGCTTCTCGGCGTACGGGCGCAGCCGCTTCGCCTTCGACTCGGTCGTCGTGATCCGGTCGTGCTCGAACAGCGCGGTGGCCAGGTTGGCGAGGATCGCCTTCTGGTGCGACGCCGACCCGCCGAGACGGCGACCCTTTGTGGGCTTGGGCATTTGTCTTTTCTCCCTATTAGGGCTGTATCCCTACAGCTGTTCTGTCTCGGCGTAGTCCTGGTCGCTGCTGTCGGTGTCGTGGAACGAGCCCGAATCGGCGTCGTTCCAAGTACCGGTCGCGGCGTCGTATCCGGCGACACTTGCCGGATCGAAGGACGCTGGGCTGTCCTTGAGCGAGAGACCGAGCGAGTGCAGCTTGACCTTGACCTCGTCGATGGACTTCTGCCCGAAGTTGCGGATGTCGAGCAGATCGGACTCGGTGCGGGCGACGAGCTCACCCACGGTGTGCACGCCTTCACGCTTGAGGCAGTTGTACGAGCGGACCGTGAGGTCCAGGTCCTCGATCGGCAGGCCGAAGGAAGCGATGTGATCGGCCTCGGCGGGCGAGGGTCCGATCTCGATGCCTTCCGCCTCGACATTGAGCTCGCGTGCGAGACCGAACAGCTCGACCAGCGTCTTGCCCGCAGAAGCGAGGGCATCACGCGCGGTGATCGAGTTCTTGGTTTCGACGTCGAGGATCAGCTTGTCGAAGTCGGTGCGCTGCTCGACACGGGTTGCCTCGACCTTGTAGGTCACCTTCAGCACGGGCGAGTAGATCGAGTCGACCGGAATGCGGCCGATCTCGGCGCCCGACGCCTTGTTCTGGACGGCCGGGACGTAGCCGCGGCCACGCTCGACGACGAGCTCGATCTCGAGCTTGCCCTTGTCGTTCAGGGTCGCGATGTGCATGTCCGGGTTGTGCACGGTCACACCGGCCGGGGGCACGATGTCGCCTGCGGTCACAGTGCCGGGGCCCTGCTTGCGGACGTACATGGTCACGGGCTCGTCTTCTTCCGAGCTCACGACCAGCGACTTGAGGTTCAGGATGACGTCGGTGACGTCTTCCTTCACGCCGGGAACAGTGGTGAATTCGTGCAGGACACCGTCGATGCGGATGCTGGTGACAGCGGCTCCGGGGATCGACGAAAGCAGGGTGCGGCGAAGCGAGTTGCCGAGGGTGTACCCGAAGCCAGGCTCGAGCGGCTCGATCGTGAACTTCGAGCGGTTGTCAGCGATGACCTCTTCGGTCAGTGTGGGGCGCTGAGAAATGAGCATGTGTGATTCCTTCTGTTGCGGACGTCCGCTATTTGACGCCCAACGATTAGGCGCCTCCGGCGCCCGTGCGCGGTTGGAGAGTCCAGGGACTCGCTAACCGCGCACAGGGCCGTAGGCCTTTTCTTACTTCGAGTAGTACTCGACGATCAGCTGTTCCTGCAGCGGCACATCGATCTGGGCACGCTCCGGCTCCTGGTGAACCAGGATCCGCAGCCGGCCCGGGATGACCTGCAACCAGCCGGGAACCGGGCGGTCGCCGACGGTCTCACGCGCAATCTGGAACGGCAGCGTCGCAAGCGACTTCTCGCGAACGTCGACGATGTCGTACTGCGAGACGCGGTAGGACGGAACGTCTACCTTCACATTGTTGACGGTGAAGTGGCCGTGGCTGACGAGCTGACGCGCCTGACGACGCGTGCGGGCCAGACCGGCCCGGTACACGACGTTGTCGAGACGGGTCTCGAGCAGACGAAGAAGGTTCTCGCCCGTCTTGCCCTTCTGCCGGTTCGCCTCTTTGTAGTACAGGGAGAACTGCTTCTCCATGACGCCGTAGGTGAAGCGTGCCTTCTGCTTCTCCTGCAGCTGGAGCAGGTATTCGCTCTCCTTGATCCGCGCGCGGCCGTGCTGGCCGGGCGGGTAGGGACGCCGCTCGAATGCTTGGTCGCCTCCAACGAGGTCGACACGCAAACGACGCGACTTGCGGGTCATGGGTCCGGTATAACGAGCCATTGTTTAGTTTCCTTCCCGCTAGACGCGACGGCGCTTGGGCGGACGGCAGCCGTTGTGCGGCTGCGGAGTGACATCGGAAATCGTGCCGACTTCGAGTCCGGCAGCCTGCAGCGACCGGATCGCGGTCTCACGGCCGGAGCCGGGACCCTTGACGAAGACGTCGACCTTCTTGACGCCATGCTCCTGCGCCTTGCGGGCAGCGTTCTCGGCAGCGAGCTGCGCGGCGAACGGGGTCGACTTGCGCGAACCCTTGAAGCCGACGTGACCCGACGACGCCCACGAGATGACGTTGCCAGCCGGATCGGTGATCGAAACGATCGTGTTGTTGAAGGTGCTCTTGATGTGAGCGTTGCCGTGCGGGATGTTCTTCTTGTCCCTGCGGCGAGCCTTCTGGGTCTTCTTGGGACCGGATGCGCGTGACTTGGGTGGCATTACTTCGCCTTCTTCTTGCCGGCAATGGTGCGCTTCGGGCCCTTACGGGTGCGCGCGTTCGTCTTGGTGCGCTGTCCACGTACGGGCAGCCCACGACGGTGGCGAAGTCCCTGGTAGCAGCCGATCTCGATCTTGCGACGGATGTCCGCCTGAACCTCGCGGCGGAGGTCACCCTCGACCTTGAGCGATTCTTCGATGTACTCGCGGAGCTTCGCGAGGTCCTCATCGGACAGGTCCTTGGCGCGGACGTCCGCGCTGACACCTGTCGCGGTGAGAATTTCCTTGGAGCGGGTACGGCCGATGCCGTAGATGTAGGTCAGTGCGATTTCCAACCGCTTTTCGCGGGGGAGATCGACACCAGCAAGACGTGCCATTAGGTTGCTGTGTCTCTCTTGTAGCGGAGGTCTGCTCCCAGCCCGTCCCCTCTTCTTGTGGGGCCCCGGCCTCCGGTCCGGGGGTAGTCCGCACACCTGCATGCGGATGGTGCTGGGAGGTCTTCTTTGGTGCCAAACCCGATCAAACGATCGATGCTCGTGCTCTAGGTCAGCCCTGACGCTGCTTATGGCGCAGGTTGTCGCAGATCACCATGACCCGCCCTTTACGGCGGATCACCTTGCACTTCTCGCAGATGGGCTTGACGCTCGGGTTGACCTTCACGTCGTTCCAATCTGTGTCGACGTCCACCCCTGCGGATGGACATGTTTCTCCCAGGCCGATGACCTGAGAAGCATTGGTTACTTGTAGCGGTAAACGATGCGTCCACGCGAAAGGTCGTAGGGCGAAAGCTCAACGACCACCCGATCCTCGGGAAGGATGCGAATGTAGTGCTGCCGCATCTTTCCGCTGATGTGTGCGAGAACCTTGTGGCCGTTCTCCAACTCAATGCGGAACATCGCATTGGGCAGGGGTTCGACAACCCGACCCTCGACCTCGATGGCCCCGTCTTTCTTCGCCATATCCTCCGCGATCCTGGCCCGAAAGCCCTGGTTGGTTGCACCGTATGCCGATACTGTGGTGCGCACACGAAGCCGCACCAGTTGTAAAAATTCGATCGCCCTGAGCTGGGCACACGAACAACCGGCACGCACAGCGCACCGCCGACCTACTTTACCGGCATTTTCTCACCAGGCCAAATGGCCATGCTGCACGCTCGACGAGCGGTCGCCGGCGTGTCGTCGTTTCGTCGCAACGGCCTCGCCGAAAGGGCGGATATCGAGGCGCGGTCTCGGGCGATGCTCGGCCAACAGCCCGCTCGGCCCAGTGACGCCGCGCAGCTCGACGCACCCGATCGCGTTCATGCCCGCCGTGCGACGATTCCAGCCGTGCGAGTTCTGGTTCAGCGTGTGAGTGCGGCGTCCGTCACGGTCGACGGCGAGACAGTCGGCCGCATCGATCCGGCGCCCGGCGAGCAAGGTTTGGTCGCGTTGGTCGGCGTCACGCACACCGACACCCGGGAGACGGCCGCCAAGATCGCCGGCAAGCTCTGGACATTGCGGATCCTCGACGACGCCCGATCGGCCGCCGATACCGGGGCACCGATACTCGTCGTCAGTCAGTTCACGCTGTACGCCGATACGGCAAAGGGTCGCCGACCGTCGTGGTCGGCCGCCGCACCCGGTCCGATCGCGGAACCGCTGGTCGCGCACTTCGCAGAGACACTCCGCGAACTCGGAGCGCAGGTGGAGACCGGGATCTTCGGCGCACACATGCAGGTCGGTCTGGTCAACGACGGACCGGTCACGGTGCTACTGGAAAGTTGATCAGTCCGTGGGGCGAACGGTCAGGATGCGCGGACCGTTCTCGGTGACGGCTACGGTGTGCTCCCAATGCGCGGCACGCGTGCCGTCGGTGGTCACCACGGTCCAGTCGTCGTCGAGCACCTTGGTCTGCGTGGTCCCGAGGGTGAGCATCGGCTCGATCGCGAGCACCGATCCGACCACCAACTCCGGGCCCTTGCCCGCTGCGCCTTCGTTCGCGAGGAACGGTTCCATGTGCATTTCGCGGCCGATGCCGTGGCCGCCGTAACCGTCGACGATCCCGTACGTGCGGCCGTGCGCGGCCTCGGCTGCCCGAGTCCCCAGCTCGATCGCGTGCGAGACGTCGGTCAGCCGGTTGCCGGGCACCATCGCGGCCACACCGGCATCCATCGACAGCCGAGTTGCCTCGCTGAGCAACCGGTCCGCCTCGATGATCGAACCGACACCGTAGGTCCAGGCCGAGTCGCCGTGCCAGCCGTCGAGGATCGCACCGCAGTCGATCGACACCAGGTCGCCCTCGACAAGAACGTCGTCGGCCGACGGAATGCCATGAACCACTCGATCGTTCACCGACGAGCAGATCGAGCCGGTGAAGCCGTGGTAGCCCTTGAACGAGGGCACGGCACCGGCATCGCGGATGACCTGCTCGGCGATCGCGTCGAGTTCGAGGGTGGAAACTCCGGGACGGGTCGCATCGCGGACCGCAACGAGAGCGGCTCCCACGATCGCTCCGGCAGCGGCCATCGCGTCGAGCTCACCAGGTGTCCGGAACGGGACAACCTTGCGTTTGCGACCCAATCCCATAGTCGAATACTTGCGCTGTCAGTGGCCGAGAGCGGCCAACGCGCGAGCGTTGACTTCCTCGACCTCACCGATGCCGTCGACCGTGACGACGAGGCCGTCGTAGTGCTTGATCAGCGGTGCGGTCTCCTCGCTGTACACCCGGAGCCGGTTGCGGATCACGTCTTCGCTGTCGTCGGCGCGGCCACGGGCGAGCATGCGCTCGACCACGACATCTTCGTCGACAACCAGCGACAGCACCGCGTCGAGCTTGGTTCCGATGTTCTGCAAGATTCCTTCGAGCGCTTCGGCCTGACCGACCGTGCGCGGGAAGCCGTCGAGAACGAAGCCGTTCTCCGCATCCGGCTCGGCAACGCGGGCCTCGACCATACGGTTCGTGATCTCGCTCGGCACGAGGTCGCCCGCGTCGAGGAACTTCTTGGCTTCGAGGCCGACCGGCGTTTCCTGGCTGATGTTGGCCCGGAAAAGGTCACCTGTGGAAATGTGCGGAACACCGAGCCGCTCGGAAATCAGGACGGCCTGCGTCCCCTTACCGGCACCGGGAGGTCCGAGCAGTACGAGTCTCACTTGAGGAACCCTTCATAATTGCGCTGCATAAGCTGGCTTTCGATCTGTTTGACGGTGTCGAGCGAAACGCTAACGAGAATCAGCACCGCGGCACCGCCGAACGTGCTGCTGACAGACGCGGAACCGGACATGAAGAAGTTCGGTAGTACCGCGACCAGCCCCAGGTAAATCGAGCCCGGCAGAGTAATTCGGCTCAACACGTAGCTCAAGTAATCGGCGGTCGGCCGACCTGGTCGGATTCCTGGGATGAACCCACCGAACTTCTTCATCTCGTCGGCACGTTCCTCGGGATTGAACGTGATCGCCACGTAGAAGTACGTGAAGAAGACGATCAAGCCGAAGTAGATGGCGATGTACACAGGGTTGCCCGGATTGACGAGGTACTGCTGGATCGCCTTCTGCCACCAACTCGGGTCAGCGGTGTTCGATGACGTGAGCTGCGCGATGAGGTTCGGCAGGTACAGCAACGAGGACGCGAAGATCACTGGGATGACGCCCGCCTGGTTGACCTTCAACGGCAGGTACGTCGACGACCCGCCGTACATCTTCCGGCCGACCATGCGCTTCGCATACTGGACCGGAATTCGGCGCTGGCCCTGCTCGACGAACACGACGCCGGTGATGACCAGCAATGCCGCGACGCAGACAACCGCGAAGATGAGCGCACCCTGGCCGTCGAGGATCGACTTGCCTTCGGTCGGCACACGGGAAGCGATACCCGCGAAGATCAGCAACGACATACCGTTGCCGACGCCCTTCTCCGTGATCTGCTCACCGAACCACATGACGAGTGCGGCACCAGCCGTCATCACGAGAACGATCGTGACCAGCCCGAAGATGCTGGTGTCGTTGATGATGTTGTCGCAGCCCTGGAGCAATTGACCGCGGGACGCGAGCGCAACGAGACCGGTCGCCTGCAGTACCGCGAGGGCGATCGACAGGTAGCGGGTGTACTGCGTCATCTTCGCCTGGCCGGACTGACCCTCCTTGCGGAGTTCCTCGAACCGCGGAATGACCACGGTGAGCAGCTGGACGATGATGCTCGCGGTGATGTACGGCATGATGCCGATCGCGAATACCGACAGCTGAAGCAGAGCGCCACCGGAGAACAGGTTGATCAACTGGTAGATGCCAGCGGAATCACCGCCGAGGTTATCGGAGATGCACTGTTTGACAGTGCCGTAATCGACACCTGGTGACGGCAGTGAAGCACCGAATCGGTACAAAGCCACAAGACCCAGCGTGAAGAGGATCTTCCGCCTCAAGTCCGGTGTCCTGAAGGCCGACGCGAAGGCGGAAAGCACTAATCCTCCTGGCGGGCGACGCGGCTAGCTGGTTGGCCGCGTCTTGACAGACAACTCTTGAACTCTAACAGTGGCTCTGGTCTTACTTGCCGAATGGCCGTGCTGCAGCAACTGCTGCGGCACGGCCATTCGCGGGTACTACCTACTTGCCCAGTTCAGTGGCCGTGCCACCGGCTGCGGCGATCTTTTCCTTCGCCGCACCCGAGAACTTGTCGGCGCTCACCTGGACTGCAACGGTGATTTCGCCCTCGCCCAGAACCTTCACGAGCTGGTTCTTACGAACCGCACCCGCTGCGACCAGTTCCGCGACGCCGATCGTTCCGCCCTTGGGGAACAGCGTCGCGATGTCGCCGACGTTGACGACCTGGTACTCGGTCCGGAACGGGTTCGTGAAGCCCTTGAGCTTCGGCAACCGCATGTGCAACGGCATCTGACCACCCTCGAAGGCGGCCGACACGTTCTTGCGAGCCTTGGTGCCCTTGGTACCACGGCCGGCGGTCTTACCCTTGGATCCTTCACCGCGACCGACGCGAGTCTTCTCGGTCTTGGCACCCGGCGCAGGCCGGAGATGATGCAACTTGATGGTCATTTTCAGACCTCCTCAACGGTTACGAGGTGGCGCACCGCGTTGATCAGGCCACGGTTCTGCGCATTGTCCTCGCGCGTAACCGTCTGCCGGATGCCCCGCAGCCCGAGGGTGCGAAGACTGTCGCGCTGATTCTGCTTTGCGCCGATCTTGCTTTTGACCTGGGTGATCTTGAGGTCAGCCATGACTTGCAGCTCCTGCCTTCGCACGCGAGCGCAGCATGCCAGCCGGAGCGACGTCCTCGATCGGCAGACCGCGACGCGCGGCAACCTCTTCGGGACGCTGCAACTGCTTGAGAGCCGCAACGGTTGCGTGCACAACGTTGATCGCGTTGTCGCTTCCGAGGGACTTGGCGAGGATGTCGTGGATCCCCGCGCACTCCAGCACGGCACGAGCCGCACCACCGGCGATGACACCGGTACCCGGGCTGGCCGGACGGAGCATGACGACGCCGGCAGCGGCCTCGCCCTGAACAGGGTGCACGATGGTGCTGCCGATCATCGGGACGCGGAAGAAGCTCTTGCGAGCCTCCTCGACACCCTTCTGAATCGCCGCGGGAACTTCCTTCGCCTTGCCGTAGCCGACACCGACGAGGCCGTTGCCGTCACCGACGATCACGAGGGCGGTGAAGCTGAAGCGACGACCACCCTTCACGACCTTCGACACACGGTTGATCGCGACAACGCGCTCGAGGTGGTTGCTCTTCTCGGCCTGACCACCGCGCTGGTCGCGACCGTCACGGCCACCACGGCCACCACGGCCGTCGCGGCCGCCGTCGCCGCCTGCACTTGGTCCGTTTGCTCCGGCGGGTCCGCTTCCGCCGTCACGCCTTTGACGTCCCGGCATCAGACTGCCCTTCCGTTCGTGAACTGGATCTTGTTTGCGTAGGTCATCAGAACTTCAACCCGCCTTCGCGAGCCGCGTCCGCGAGCGCCGCGATCCGGCCGTGGTAGCCGTGGCCGCCGTGGTCGAAAACCACGGTGTCGACGCCGGCAGCCTTCGCACGCTCGGCGATCAGCTGACCGACCTTCGCGCTGAGTGCTTTCTTGTCGCCCTCTGCTGCGCGGAGATCGGCTTCGATCGTCGACGCTGCGGCCAGCGTGCGGCCGGCGACGTCGTCGACCAACTGCACGTGGATGTGGCGCGACGAGCGGTGCACAACGAGACGCGGGCGTTCCGGGGTGCCGCTGATCTTCTTGCGCAGGCGGAAGTGCCGACGGGCCTTCGACAGCCGACGCGACGTGGACGCGTCCTTGCCGAGTGGGATGCGCTTCTTCTCTGTGGTGGTCATATCACTTACCCGTCTTTCCGACCTTGCGACGGACAACTTCACCCTCGTAGCGAATGCCCTTGCCCTTGTACGGGTCCGGCTTCCGCAAGCGGTGGATGTTGGCCGCGAGCTGGCCGACCTTCTGCTTGTCGATTCCCGAGATCGAGAAGCGGGTGGGCGTCTCGACAGTGAACGTGATGCCTTCGGGCGCCTCGATCGGAACCGGATGGCTGTAACCGAGCGCGAACTCGAGGTTGCTGCCCTTGAGCGCGACGCGGTAACCGACGCCGTGAATCTCCATCTTGCGCGTGTAACCCTGGGTCACACCGATGATGAGGTTCTGCACGAGCGTGCGCGTCAAGCCGTGCAGCGCGCGGCTGCGACGCTCATCGTTCGGCCGAGTGACGGCCAGTTCGCCGTTCTCCGCTTTGGCGATGACGATGGGCTCGGCGACAGTGAGGCTGAGCGTGCCCTTGGGGCCCTTGACCGAGACGTTCTGCCCGTCGATGTTGACGTCAACGCCCGCCGGGACAGCGATGGGGAGCTTTCCAATACGCGACATAGTGGTGGCCCCCTACCAGACGTAGGCGAGGACTTCCCCGCCCACCTTTTGATTGGCCGCTTGGCGGTCGGTGAGCAGGCCGGTCGACGTGGAGATGATCGCCACGCCGAGGCCACCCAGGACCTTGGGCAGATTGGTGGATTTTGCGTACACACGGAGACCGGGCTTGCTCACGCGGCGCACACCGGCGAGCGAGCGCTCACGGCTCGGGCCGTACTTGAGATCGACGATGAGGGTCTTGCCGACCTCGGCATCTTCGGTGCGGTAGTCCGCGATGTAACCCTCACGCTTCAGGATCTCGGCGATGTTCGCCTTGATCTTGCTGTGCGGGAGCTTTACCTCGTCGTGGTACGCCGAGTTGGCGTTGCGCAGACGTGTCAGAAAGTCTGCGATCGGATCTGTCATGGTCATGGTTCGACCTCGACACCTTTCTCGCTGCGGTTCCCATGCAACACCGGCACGCCGGTCGTGGGCCTTCAGCAATTCGGCTGGGCCGCTCGACTGATGTCGAACGGCATGAGTTCGCGTCGCCAGCGGGCACAGCTGTGCCCGGGCAACCGCTCAAGTGTAGGCAACTGGCCGGTCAAGGCCAAATCGAGCGCAGTAGCGCCGCCGATTCGGTTGGGCGACAGTAGGTTTGCGAAAGCACGAAAGGGCGCGGACTCCACTCGGAGTCCGCGCCCTATCGGAACTGCTCGGTTACCAGCTGCTCTTGTGCACGCCGGGCAGCTCGCCGCGGTGCGCCATTTCGCGCACGCAGATGCGGCAGAGCCCGAACTTGCGGAAGACAGCGTGCGGGCGACCGCAGCGCTGGCAACGCGTGTACGCACGCACTGCGAACTTCGGCTTCTTGTTGGCCTTGTTGACCAGGGCTTTCTTCGCCATGCTCAGTTCTCCTTGAACGGGAAGCCGAGGTGCTTGAGCAGGGCACGGCCTTCTTCGTTGTTGGTCGCGGTGGTCACAACGGTGATGTCCATGCCGCGTGGCCGATCGATCTTGTCGACGTCGATCTCGTGGAACATCGACTGCTCGTTGAGGCCGAACGTGTAGTTGCCGTTGCCGTCGAACTGCTTCGGCGAGAGCCCACGGAAGTCCCTGATGCGGGGCAGCGCGACCGAAACGAGCCGGTCGAGGAACTCCCACATCCGGTCGCCGCGCAGCGTGACGCGCGCACCGATCGGCATGCCTTCGCGCAGCTTGAACTGTGCGATGGACTTGCGCGCCTTGCGGATCTCGGGCTTCTGGCCGGTGATCAGGGCCAGGTCGTTGACCGCGCCGTTGATCAGCTTCGCGTCACGGGCGGCGTCACCGACACCCATGTTGACGACGACCTTGACCACGCCGGGGATCTGCATGACGTTGTCGAAGTTGAATTCTTTGTTCAGCGCGTCTTTGATCTCAGCGCGGTAGCGGAGCTTGAGCCGCGGTGCGACCTTGTTCTCGGTGGTAGTCATCTCAGATGTCCTTCCCGCTCTTACGGGAGATGCGGACCCGCTTGCCGGCTTCGTCGGTGCGGTAGCCCACGCGAGTCGCGTTGCCGTCGGAGTCGACGATCGCAACGTTGGAGGCGTCGATCGGAGCCTCCTGCGTCACGATTCCACCCGACTGCGCGCCACGCTGGTTCGCAGAAACCGCGGTGTGCTTCTTGATCCGGTTCACGCCTTCGACGAGGACCTTGCCGGTCGCCGGGTAGGCCTGAATGACCTTGCCCTTTGCGCCCTTGTCCTTGCCCGAGATGACGAGAACGGTGTCACCCTTGTGCACCTTCATCACACGACCTCCGGTGCCAGCGAAACGATCTTCATGAACTTCTTGTCACGCAGCTCACGACCGACCGGTCCGAAGATGCGTGTGCCACGCGGGTCGTTGTCGTTGGCCTTGATGATGACCGCAGCGTTCTCGTCGAAACGGATGTAGCTGCCGTCCGGACGGCGGCGCTCCTTGACAGTGCGCACGATGACCGCCTTGACGACGTCACCCTTCTTGATGTTTGCGCCGGGGATGGCGTCCTTAACGGTGGCGACGATGATGTCGCCGATCCCCGCATAGCGACGCGACGAACCACCGAGAACGCGGATGCAGAGAATCTCCTTGGCACCCGTGTTGTCGGCGACACGCAGTCGCGACTCCTGCTGAATCACTTGTGACTCCTGGACCTGGATGGTGTTGCACGCCGGATTACCGACCCGACGGGCATGGTCATGCTGCCATCAGAACGCGCGCCTGCCTGCGGTTTTGTACACCACAGGGGGTTCGCGGCCGGATTGCGGGCATGGAACACCCGCGGGCAACCGCTCAAGTCTAGGTGAAAGCGCAGGTAGAAACCAAATCAAGCCTGCGGGGGCACCGTTGGGGGCAATACCCCGAATGTGGAAGTAACGCCAGGCTTCATGATCAGATATGCTCAGTTAGGTTTACCTATCCAAACTGACTAGGAGTGTCCATGATTCGCCGTCTCATCGCAGCACCGATGGCAGCTGCAGCGATTTTCGTAACGGCAGGGTCTGTAGCCGTCATCGCGGCGTCACCCGCCATCGCCGCTCCTGCCACCCCGAGTCCGGGCGAGTTGCAGGGCAAGCTGCAGTCCGCGCTGGCCGGCAATTCGGCCGAGCTGGAGTCGGGCAATGCGAGTTCCCTCGGTGTCGTCAACCAGCGCATCGCAGCGATTCCGGGCTACTCGTGGGATATCTCGGGCCCGGTCAACAACGACGGCAGCACGCTTTCTGCGACGCTGCACAGCCGGCTCGGTTCCTACGACTACCCGGTGCTCCTGACCTGGGTCGACTCGGACGGCATGTGGAAGCTCTCGCAGGCGAGCGAGAACGAGATCCTCGCTATCGCAAATCTGCAGTGGAACTGACACACCGGTAGACACACGAACGCCGCTCCCCCCCGGGAGCGGCGTTCTCCATTTCTACGCACGAACGACAACAGGCCCGCCCCCGAAGGGACGGGCCTGTCGACGTAGTGCTGCTTACTTCGCGCGCTCGAGCACCTCGACCAGACGCCAGCGCTTGGTGGCCGACATCGGGCGGGTCTCCATCAGCTGGACGCGGTCGCCGATACCGGCGGTGCCAGCCTCGTCGTGCGCCTTCACCTTGGTGGTGCGACGGATGATCTTGCCGTAGAGCGGGTGCTTGACCCGGTCCTCGAGCTCGACCACGATGGTCTTTTCCATCTTGTCCGAGACCACGTAGCCGGTGCGAACCTTCCGGCGATTGCGCTCTGCTGTGCTCACTGCTTTGTCCTCACTCATGCGGCATCACCCGCGGGTCCGGTGGCCAAGCCGAGCTCACGCTCACGCATAACCGTGTAGATCCGTGCGATTTCGTGCCGGACGGTGCGCAGCCGACGGTTGTTGTCGAGCTGACCCGTTGCCATCTGGAAGCGCAGATTGAACAGCTCTTCCTTGGACTCACGGAGACGTTCGACAAGCTCCTCTTCGGTGAGCTCGCGGAGCTCTGCGGCCGGTGTTCCAGTAGCCATCAGAACTGCTCCTCTCTCGTCACGATCCTGCACTTGCACGGGAGCTTGTGCATCGCGCGGCGCAGAGCCTCACGAGCGGTCTCCTCGTTGGGGTATGTCATTTCGAACATCACGCGACCGGGCTTGACGTTCGCGACCCACCACTCCGGCGAACCCTTACCGGAACCCATGCGGGTCTCGGCAGGCTTCTTGGTGAGCGGGCGATCCGGGTAGATGTTGATCCAGATCTTGCCGCCACGCTTGATGTGGCGCGTCATGGCGATACGAGCGGACTCGATCTGCCGGTTGGTGATGTAGGCCGGCTCGAGTGCCTGGATGCCGAAGTCACCGAACGTCACCTGCGTGCCGCCCTTGGCCGCTCCCGAGCGGCTGGGGTGGTGCTGCTTGCGATGCTTGACTCTGCGAGGCATCAACATGGCTAGCCCTCCTGTGTTTCTGTCGAGGGAGCCGCAGTGCTGTCGCCAGAGGCAGCGCGACCGGCCTCGGTGCTGGTTGCCGTGGTGCCCGAGGCACCCGAACGACGCGGACGTGCCGGACGCTCACGACGGGGGCGATCGCCTGCAGGAGCCGCAACGGCAGCCTGCTCGCGCTTGCCACCGACGATGTCGCCCTTGTAGATCCACACCTTCACGCCGATGCGACCGAACGTCGTCTTGGCCTCGTACAGGCCGTAGTCGATGTCGGCACGCAGCGTGTGCAGCGGAACCCGGCCTTCGCGGTAGAACTCCGAACGGCTCATCTCGGCACCACCGAGACGACCGGAGCACTGCACGCGGATGCCCTTGACGTTGGGCTGACGCATCGCCGACTGGATCGCCTTACGCATCGCGCGACGGAACGCCACGCGGTTGCTGAGCTGCTCGGCGACACCCTGCGCAACGAGCTGCGCTTCGGCTTCGGCGTTCTTCACCTCGAGGATGTTGAGCTGCACCTGCTTCTTGGTGAGCGCCTCGAGCGATGCCCGGATCTTGTCCGCTTCCGCACCACGACGACCGATGACGATGCCCGGACGCGCCGTGTGGATGTCCACGCGGACCCGATCGCGGGTGCGCTCGATCTCGACCTTTGCGATACCCGCGCGCTCCATGCCCGTGGCAAGAAGCTTGCGGATCGCAACGTCTTCCTTCACGTACTCCGCGTACTGCTTGTCTGCGTACCAGCGAGACTTCCAGTCGGTGGTGATACCAAGGCGGAAGCCGTGCGGGTTGATTTTCTGGCCCACTACTGAGCCCCTCCCTTAGATGCTGCGGTGGAGCGGCGGCGACGGTTGCTCTCGCCACCTGCCTTGGGAACGCTCTGGACCTCGATCGTGATGTGGCTCGTGCGCTTGCGGATCCGGAATGCCCGGCCCTGTGCACGCGGCTGGAACCGCTTCATCGTTGCGCCCTCGTCGACGTACGCGGTCGAGATGACCAGCGTCGACGGGTCGAGGTTCAGGTTGTTCTCGGCGTTGGCCGCTGCGCTGGCAACGACCTTGGCCACCGGCTCGCTTGCGGCTTGCGGTGCGAACTTGAGGATCGCCAGTGCGTCCTGCACCGAACGGCCGCGGACCAGGTCGACGACCCGGCGTGCCTTCATCGGAGTAACCCGAACGTGCTTCGCGGTTGCGCGAGCTGTCGAAAGAGCGAGAGTCGGCTGTGCTGAATTACTCATTACCTGCGCTTCGCTTTCCGGTCGTCCTTGATGTGACCCTTGAACGTGCGGGTCGGTGCAAACTCACCGAGCTTGTGGCCGACCATCGAGTCCGAGACGAACACCGGGACGTGCTTGCGGCCGTCGTGCACCGCAAACGTGTGTCCGATGAAATCCGGAATGATGGTCGAGCGGCGGGACCAGGTCTTGATGACCTGCTTGGTCCCCTTGTCGTTCTGAACGTCCACCTTCGCAAGGAGGTGGTCGTCGACGAACGGGCCCTTCTTCAGGCTGCGTGGCATCCTTCACTCCCTCCTTGTTATCGCTTGTTCTTGCCAGTGCGGCGGCGGCGGACGATGAGCTTGTCGCTCGGACGGTTCGGCTTGCGGGTACGGCCTTCCGGCTGTCCCCACGGGCTGACCGGGTGGCGACCACCGGAGGTCTTGCCCTCACCACCACCGTGTGGGTGGTCGACCGGGTTCATGACGACACCACGGACGGTCGGGCGCTTGCCCTTCCAGCGCATGCGGCCGGCCTTGCCCCAGTTGATGTTCGACTGTTCGGCGTTGCCGACCTCGCCGACGGTTGCGCGGCAGCGCACGTCGACGCGACGGATTTCGCCGGAGGGCATACGCAGGGTGGCGTAGGTGCCTTCCTTACCGAGCAGCTGCACACCGACGCCCGCCGAGCGGGCCATCTTCGCGCCACCGCCCGGACGCAGTTCCACAGCGTGAATCGTGGTACCGGTCGGGATGTTGCGCAGCGGCAGGTTGTTACCCGGCTTGATGTCGGCGGTGGGGCCGGCCTCGATCGGGGAACCCTGCGCGATGCCCTTCGGCGCGATGATGTAGCGCTTCTCACCGTCGGCGAAGTGCAGCAGCGCGATGTTCGCTGTGCGGTTGGGGTCGTATTCGATGTGCGCAACCTTGGCCGGAATGCCGTCCTTGTCGTTGCGACGGAAATCGATCAAGCGGTATGCGCGCTTGTGGCCGCCACCCTTGTGCCGGGTGGTGATACGACCGTGTGCGTTACGTCCACCACGTCCGTGCAGCGGGCGGATGAGCGACTTCTCGGGCGTCGACCGAGTGATCTCGGCGAAGTCCGAAACGCTCGCGCCACGACGGCCCGGGGTAGTCGGCTTGTACTTACGGATAGCCATGAGTTCTCTTCTACTTTCTGGAGTCCGGGCGCCTAGGCGACCGGCCCCCCGAAGATCTCGATGGGCTTGCTGTCGGCCGAGATGGTCACGAGCGCGCGCTTGGTGGCCTTACGCGTGCCGTAGCCGAAGCGGGTCCGCTTGCGCTTGCCCTGACGGTTGGCGGTGTTGACGCTGGTCACGGTCACGCCGAAGATCTTCTCGACGGCGATCTTGATCTGCGTCTTGTTCGATTCCGGGTGCACCAGGAAGGTGTAGGTGCCTTCTTCGATCAGTCCGTAGGACTTCTCGGAGATGACCGGAGCGAGCAGGATGTCGCGGGGATCGGTCTTTACGTTTGCGATGGTCACCGCGGTCACTCCTTTTCTTCCTGTGCGGCCTCGGACGGACCGTGAACGAAGGCGTTGAGCGCTTCGACGCTGAACACGATGTCGTCGCTGTTGAGGACGTCGTACGTGTTGAGCTGATCGGGAGCGATCGGCAGCACGTTCTCGAGGTTCGCAACGCTCTTCCAAGCAGCGATGTCCTCGCGGCCGACGACGATGAGCAGCTTCTTACGGTCGCTCAGTTCGGCGAGGAACGACTTCGCCGACTTCGTGGACGGCGTCTGGCCGGCAACGAGTTCGGTGATGACGTGGATGCGCTCGTTGCGCGCCCGGTCCGAGAGGGCACCGCGCAGGGCGGCTGCCTTCATCTTCTTGGGGGTGCGCTGGCTGTAGTCACGCGGCTGCGGGCCGTGCACGACGCCACCACCGGTGAACTGCGGGGCGCGGGTCGAGCCCTGACGGGCGCGGCCGGTTCCCTTCTGGCGGTACGGCTTGCGACCGCCACCGCTGACCTGTGCGCGCGTCTTCGTCGCGTGCGTGCCCTGGCGTGCGGCAGCGAGCTGCGCGACGACGACCTGGTGCATCAACGCGATGTTCGCGGTCACGTCGAAGATCTCGGCGGGGAGATCCACCGTGCCGTTCGTCTTGCCGCCCGGAGCCTTGACGTCAAGCGTCAGATTCGGCGACTTCGCGGTGCTGGATTTCTCCAAGCTGGTCATGCCCGTGCACCACCCTTCACTGCACTCTTGACGATCACGAGGCCGCCCTTGCGGCCGGGGATCGCACCCTTGATCAGCAGGAGACCGTTCTCGGCGTCCACCTTGTGGACCGAGAGGTTCTGCGTGGTGACGCGGTCGTTGCCCATCCGGCCGGACATGCGCGTGCCCTTGAACACGCGGCCCGGGGTAGCGCAGCCACCGATGGAACCGGGACGACGGTGCACAGCCTGCGCGCCGTGGCTGGCGCCCTGGCCCGCGAAGCCGTGCCGCTTCATGGTTCCGGCGAAGCCCTTGCCCTTGCTGGTGCCGGTGACGTCGACGTATGCGCCGTCCTCGAACACCTCGGCGGTGAGCTCCTGGCCGACCTCGAACGCGGAGGTGTCGGCGACGCGAAGCTCGACGACGTGGCGGCGAGGCGTGACGCCTGCCTTTTCGAACTGCCCGGTGACGGGCTTGTTCACCTTGCGCGGGTCGATGGCACCGAACGCGAGCTGCACGGCGTTGTAGCCGTCGCGCTCTTCGGTACGGATCTGGGTGACGACGTTCGGCCCAGCCTTGATCACGGTGACCGGGACGACCCGGTTCTTGTCATCGAAGACCTGAGTCATGCCGAGCTTGGTGCCCAGAATGCCTTTTGCTGGTCTGTTCTTGTTGTCAGTCATATGCGTTCCCGAACTCACTGGATATTCACGTCGACACTGGCCGGCAGATCGATGCGCATGAGCGCGTCGACCGTCTTCGGCGTCGGGTCGAGGATGTCGATGAGTCGCTTGTGTGTCCGCATCTCGAAGTGCTCGCGCGAATCCTTGTACTTGTGCGGCGAGCGAATGACGCAGTACACGTTCTTCTCGGTGGGCAACGGCACCGGGCCGACAACACGGGCGCCCGTACGGGTCACCGTCTCGACGATCTTGCGCGCTGACGCATCGATCGCCTCGTGGTCGTAGGCCTTGAGCCTGATGCGGATCTTTTGTCCCGCCACGCTATTTGTCCTCTTCTCGACGCTGCATTCTTGCTTCTCGTCTTCTCTGTCCCAAGCAATGCACCCGAACACACAACAGAACAAACGCATGGCGATCGGTTCGACCGATCCGCTGCCGCTGTTCATCTGTCAAAGGTTGTCCGGTCCACGCGGTCGGGCGTGTCGCCTTTCCGCACATTCTGCTGCCTCGGACTTTTCAGCCTCGGCCGTAGAAACGCATCCCGGACGCACCCGAAAACGAGTGCTGGGGTTACTGCTTGCTCTGCTTTTTGCTGCCTGTCCCCGGACCGGGCATTTTCAGCCTCCGCCGTACGACACGTGCCCTACCCGATCGAGGCCGCAACATAGCGCGTCCCGGTCAAGGCAACCTGAACAGTATGCCGCACACGGGTCGCGAGTTCAAATCTGCCCATCGCACCCTCTATCTCACGTAACTTACTTTGAAGTAAGGTAGCGGCCATGAGCAACGACACCGCAGTTCTACGCAGTTGGAAGAAGCTTCCCGACAACCGGATCGGCCATGCGCTGTTCTCGCTGGGAGTCGTGGCAAAAGCGCCGTACTTCGGCACCGTCGTGCCGACGATTGTCGCCCTCGAACCGGGATACTGCGAGGTCAAGGCGCCGAAGTGGTTCGGAATTCACAACCACATCGGCACTTTTCACGCCATCGCGGCATGCAACCTCGCCGAGGTGGCAATGGGCGTTCTCTCCGAAGCGACGGTTCCGGGCACGCACCGCTGGATCCCGAAATCGATGAACGTTCAGTATTTGGCGAAGGCGAACTCCGGACTGCGCGCTGTCGCGAAGCTGGCCGAGCTGCCCGACTTCACAGCCATCACCGAGGGCACCGACCTCATAATTCCGGTCGCGATCTACGACAACAACGGAACCGAGGTCGTCCACGCGGATATCACCACCTGGGTGACCCCGAAGTAGAGTCGGTTTTGTGAGTAATTCCCGCTACGACGTCTGCGTCGTCGGCCTCGGACCGACCGGCCGCGCACTCGCGTCTCGTTGCGCGAGCGCCGGCCTGAACGTCGCGGTCGTCGATCCGCGCCCCGACCGGCTGTGGGTTCCCACCTACTCGGCCTGGGTCGACGAACTTCCCGCGTGGTTGCCGAATTCCGTTATCGCATCGCGGATCGAGGCCCCCACGGTCTGGACCAGCGTCGAGCGGCGCATCGAGCGTCCCTACGCCGTGCTCTCGAAAACCGAACTGTGGAAAGCCATGCCGCTCGACGGTGTGCACATCGAGGCCCAGCGCGCGACCGGTCTTACCGCACGCCGCGTCGACCTCGCCGACGGCGGCACTGTCGACGCCGATGTCGTCATCGATGCCCGCGGGCTTCCACCGGTTGCCCAGCGGCCTGCCGCGAGTGCCCACGGAATCTTCGTCGACGCGGAGATCGCCGCGAAATTCGTGCCACCCGGTGAGGCTCTCCTGCTCGATTGGCGACCCGAGAACGGCGCCACGAACGACGAGCCGCCGTCCTTCCTCTATTCCGTGCCGATCGGCGACGGCACGGTGATCTTCGAGGAAACGACGCTGGCGGTGCCCGGTGGCCTCACGCAGAAGGAACTGCGCAAGCGCTGTGTGACCCGCCTGGCCGCGCACGGGATCACGGTCACCGGCGACGAACCGTTCGAGGGCTGTCACTACCCACTCGACCAGCCACCGCCGCGCCGTCGCCGCGCCGACGAGCCGATCCCGTTCGGCTCGCGCGGCGGCATGATGCATCCCTGCACCGGTTACAGCGTCGCGGACTCCCTGTTCCTGGCCGACACCGCCGTCGGGGCGCTGAAGTCCGGCACCGACCCGATCAAAGCGCTGTGGCCCGTAAAAGCCAGGCTTGTGTACTGGATGAGGATGCGCGGCGTCGCGGGCATGGGCAGACTGACGACCGAGCAGCTTTCGGCGATGTTCGACTCCTTCTTCACCGCATCCGATCGCGGCCAGCGCGCACTGCTTTCCGAGCATGCCGACGCAGTCGGACTCGGGACGGTCCTGGTCAACACGGTTGCCCACACCTGGCCGTTCCGGTGGCGATACGACCTCGTCGGGTGGACCAACCGCAACCGCTGGGCCGACTTCAAGGAAAGCTAGTCCGCGAGGTTTTCGACCCAGTACCGCCACAACACCGGGGCGTATTCGTCGAGCGGCGGCACACTGATGCCCGACCCCGCCAGCGCCGACTGCGTATGTGCCGAATCGAAATGGCACGTGAACTCGGTGTGCTCCATCGCCTCCGCCGGCACGCCGACGCCGGGGAGCACGCGACTCTGCAGCCCTGGGATCTTCATCGCCGCGCTCATCGCCTGCTTGGGCAGAGCTTGCTTGAGCCGCGGCGCTCCGGCTTGCCGCGCGAACGTTTCGAGCACGTCGACAGAGTTCTGCGACGTCGGATTCACGAGGTGGAACGCCGTGTTGTCGACACCCGGAACGTGCGCGATGTGATCCATCGCGGCTGCGACGAAATCGACCGGCACCAGGTTGGTCTCGCCCAGGTTGGGCACCAGCAGCGGGACCCGCCCAGGCAACCGGCCGGCCATCCGCAACAGGCGGAAGAAGTAATAGGGTCCGTCGATCTTGTCCATCTCGCCGGTCTGCGAGCTGCCGACCACGATCGACGGACGGTAGACCCGCCATGGTCGGACGCATTCGTCGCGGACGATCTTCTCCGATTCGAACTTGGTCCTGTGATACGGGGACGGCAGTTCCTGGCCCTCGTCGAACATGTCCTCGGTGAACGTGCCTTCGTAGAGTCCAGCGGCGGCGACCGACGAGGTGTGGTGAAAACCCTGTACGCCCAACGAATTCGCGACTTCCACGGCGTGCGTCGTACCGCCGTTGTTGAGCAACTCGTTGACCTCGTCCGACGCCGTGATGTCATAGATCGCGGCGAGGTGGAACATGTGGTCGATCTCGCCGCGATGCTCGTCGATCCACTGTGGGTCGATGCCAAGCGCAGGTTTCGACAGATCGCCCGCGACGGGCTTGACCCGATCACCCGCACCCCAGGTCGCTGCCCGTTTGGCGAGCTTGCCTTCGGAGCCTGCGCGAACGAGAACATGCACATCGCCTTCGCGCCGGAGCAGCTCCGGCACCAGAAACCGCCCGATGAATCCCGTAGCCCCCGTCACGAAATACGCCATCGGCAAAGCGTAACGACCGCCGCGGGTTGCCGTCGCGGGTTCAACGAGCCGCGCAAGATCGTTATCGACGCAACCCTGAAAAGTGATGCGAACTCCCCCGCATCGGCAGCCACCGGGCCGCGCGGCAGCGAAAATCCTTGCAGCAGGACAAATTACGGAGACATAGACCTACTGAGAGCCCTGCAGCTCCTTACGCAGCACGTGTTTGAGTACCTTGCCGCTGGCGTTGCGGGGCAGCTCGGTTACCACCACGAGGCTCTTCGGGTGCTTGTACCGGGCGAGGCTTTCGTTCAGGAACGGTTCGAGATCGCCGAGGGTCAGGTTGTCTGCTGCCAGCGCAACAACGGCGACAGGGACTTCGCCCCACTTGTCGTCGGGCCTGCCGATGACCGCGGCCTCGCGGATCTTCGGATGCGCGAACAGGACATTCTCGACCTCGGCGCAGTAGATGTTCTCGCCGCCCGAAATGATCATGTCCTTCTTACGATCGACGACGTACACGAAGCCCTCGGCGTCCTGCCGGACCAGGTCGCCGGAGTGGAACCAGCCACCTTCGAAGGCCTCGGCGGTAGCTTCCGGCTTGTTCCAGTAGCCCTGCATCATGGTCGGGCCGCGGTAGACGATCTCGCCGATCTCGCCTTGGGCGACGTCGTCGCCGTTGTCGTCGACGATCCTGGTCATGATCGTCGGGATCGGCTTGCCGACCGAACCGATCTTCCGGACCGCATCTTTACCTTCGAGCACACACGTGATGGGTGACATCTCCGTCTGTCCGAACACCGCAACGTTGAGCGCGTCTGGGAACGTGTCCGCCATCGCCTGCAGGACAGTATCGGAGGCGGGAGCAGCACCCCAACTGATGACACGCAGTGCCAGATTCCGCTGCGAAACAGTCGGATCGGCACAAATGACCTGCCACTGCGCGGGCACGAGGAATACCGACGTGGCGCGCTCGGCCTCCCACGCGTCGAGCGTTTCCGTCGCGTTGAACGCACCGAGCGGATGAATGACGGTCTTCGTGCCGATCTGGATGTTGGGCGCGATGCTGCCGAGCCCGGCAATGTGGAAGAGCGGTGCCGCGCAGAAGTAGATGCTGTCCGGTTCGGTCTGCAGAGCCCGAATACATGTGAAAGCCTGCGCCTGCATGTTTGCGTGCGACAGGATCGCGCCCTTCGGGCTTCCGGTCGTTCCCGAGGTGTACATGATCAGCGCCGGGGTGTCCTCCGGAATGTCCAGGGGCGCATGGGCACTGCCCGCCTCCGCAATCAGTGCCTCGTAGGCGAGCGCGGCACCGATCTGCTCGTCGCCGAGGACGATTGTCAACGCCAGCGCCGGAACCTGACCGGCAACTGCCGCCATGAGCGGCGCGAGCGGCTGATCGGTGATCACGACCTTCGCGGCGCTGTCGGTGACGATGTAACCGAGTTCCGGCGGGGTGAGGCGGAAGTTCACTGGAACTGCGATAGCACCGAGTGCATTGATCGCGAGCACGGACTCGATGTACTCGGTGTGATTGAGCATGACGATCAGCACGCGGTCGCCGTGGCCGACCCCGCGCCGTGCCAATGCGTCTGCCAGCGCTTCGGAACGATCGTTGAGTTGCTGCCAGGTTGTGTCCTTGCCGCTGTAGCGGAAGGCCACCTCATCGGGCCGCATCATGGCGTGCACCGCAACCTGGTTGTTCCAGTGATTGCGGCGCGAGCGCAGCGGTTGGGCGAGTGAGTCGGTCACGACGGTCTCCCTGCGTTATTCGGCGAATACGGCTTTGCGCTTGGTCAGCATCGCCATGGCACCCTCGGCGAAGTCGGGCGATTGCAGCAACTCGATCTGCCCGACCTTCTCGGCGGCCAGCGAACCATCGAGCTGCGTCAGCGTTGCGCTGTTCAGCGCGGCCTTGGTGAGTTCGAGCGCGCGCCGCGGACCGTTGGCGATCTTTTCCGCCGCAGCCTCGACCTTGGCGTCGAGATCCTCGTCCGACAACACGTCGTTGATGAGGTTCGCGTCTTTCGCGGCCTGCGCCGACAGCCGTTCGCCGAGCAGCGCCATCTCGTTTGCCAGCGGGCGTCCTGCCGCGGCCGCAATCATCGCGGCAGCACCGCCGTCCGGCATCAGCCCGATGTTGATGAAGGCCAGCAGCAGGTAGGCATCCGCACTGGCGTAGACGAGGTCCGCAGCGAGAGCAAGGCCCACGCCCACGCCGGCCGCAGCGCCCTTGACGCGCGCAATGACCGGAACCGGGCAGTCGACGATCGCCTTGACCACGCGGTTAGCCGCGTCCATGGTCATTTCCGGCGTCACGCCCCTGGCAGCCGCTTCGGCCGACGCGGCGAGGTCGGCGCCGGTGCAGAAGGCTTTCCCTTCACCGGTCAACACCACTGCGCGAACCGACGGATCGTTCGCGACTGCGAGAAAGGTGTCGCCGAGGCCGACCATGGTGTCGTAGTCGAGCGCGTTCATCCGCTTCGGCTTGGTGATCGTGATGCGTAGGACGCGACCGTCATGGACGGCGGTGAAGCCTTGTGCAACAGCGGTTTCGGTGTTCGTCATGTCAGCTCCTCGCTGCGACCGGCTCGGCGACGAGCTCGGAGAGCCTGCCGGTGATGATCTGCTCGGCCTCGCTCACCATCCTGCTCACCAGTTCTGCGACGGTCGGGATGTCGTGGATCAGCCCTTGAGATTGGCCGGTGGTCCAGATTCCGGCATCGAGTTCGCCGTTTTCGAAGACCTTGCGGCCGCGCTGCCCGGAGACGAGATCGCGAATGTCCTCGAAGCTGCCGCCGGCCTTCTCGATCTCGACAACCTTGCGGCTGACCTCGTTGTCCGCGACGCGCGCGGTGTTGCGCAGCGTCCGGAAGATCAGCTGGGTGTCGAGTTCGCTGTTGGCAACGATCTGTTCTTTGACCTTCTGGTCGACACAGGACTCCTGCGTACACATGAATCGGGTGCCCATGTTCACGCCGTCGGCACCGAGCGCCAGCGCCGCAACGAGGCCCTCTGCGTTCGCGATGCCACCCGACGCCAGCATCGGGACGGTGATCTGCTCGGCAGCGGCGGGAATCAGGATGAGCCCAGGAATATCGTTCTCGCCCGGGTGGCCCGCGCACTCGAAGCCGTCGATGCTGACCGCGTCGACGCCGACGGACTGCGCTTTCAGCGCGTGCCGGACGCTGGTGCATTTGTGGATCACCTTGATGCCGTGTGGCTTCAGGTGTTCGAGGTGTGTTGCGGGGTTGCTGCCGGCGATCTCGACGATCTTCACACCGCTGTCGATGATCGCCTGACGGTACTCGTCGTACGGTGGCGGTTTGATCGACGGCAGAATGGTCAGGTTCACGCCGAACGGCTTGTCGGTGAGTTCCCGGCAGCGCTCGATCTCGAGTCGCAGGTCGTCCGGAGTCGGCTGGGTCAGGGCGGTGATGAAGCCGAGCGCACCTGCGTTCGCGACGGCAGCCACGAGCTCGGCCCGGCCGACCCACATCATGCCGCCTTGCACGATCGGGTGCTCGATCCCGAACTCCTCGGTGAATCGGGTACGCAGCATGCTTTCCTACTCCCTTGTCGCGGGCAGCATTGCCCGAACGGCTTGGTCTCAACGCGAATCATGGTTAACTTATGGAAGACATTGGCCAACTGTCAACTGTGCCGGTCACGATCGAGGAGGCGACGATGACAGCCGAACGCAACGGGCGCGAGGGCGACGCGGGCGCGACCCCGGTACGCCGGCGTCCCCGCGACCGCAAAGCCCAGATCGTCAAGATCGCCGCCGCCGCCTTCGGGGAACGCGGCTACTACTCTGTCGGGGTCGACGAGATCGCCGCCGAGGTCGGTATCTCGGGTCCCGCGCTGTACCGCCATTTCCCGAACAAATATGCGCTCCTCGTTGCAGTGGCCGACAACGTCGTCAACGCCCTGCTCGATGCGACCGCCGCGGCCGCAGAACTGCCGGCGCCGAGCGACCAGCTGTACGAAACACTGCGGACGATCACCAGCGTGACCATCGAGAATCGCCGCGGTGGCGGGATCTACCGCTGGGAAGGCCACTACCTCGACCCCGCCGACCGAGCGCGGATTCGCGAGCTGTGGGACGAAGTAAATCTGCGGGTCGCGCGCCCGCTACGGGCACTTCGGCCGCAGCTCGACGATGCCTCGATCGCAACGCTCGCAGCCGCGGCACTGAGTGTCATAGCCAGCATCACCGCACATCGGCTCGCACTCGGCACGCGCCGAACCGAGGTGCTGATCTGCGATATGGCGACTGCCGTCCTCGGCGCCGACCTCCCGCCTGTGGGCACGGGCAGTGCCGACGAACAGAAACCGGACCGCGGTTTGGCGGTTCTCGCGAAGCGCGAAGTGCTCATCGCGACCGCGCTCGAGTTCATCCACACTCGCGGGTACCACGAAGCGAGTATCGAGGACATCGGCGCCGCGGCCGGGATGAACGCATCCAGCGTCTACCGGCACTTTTCGAGCAAGGCCGAACTGCTCGCAGCGGTGTTCTACCGCGCGTCCGAGCGCGTTGCCGTCGTGATTGCCGACGCGCTCGCCGAGTCGGACAGCCCGGTGGACGCGCTGCAGAATCTCGCCCGGCGGTACGTCGCCACGGCGTTCAGCCACCCGTCGCTGATGTCCGTCTACTACGTCGAGTTCGGCAACCTGCCGCCACACGAGCGCAAGAACTTGCGTTTACTTCAGCGCCAGCACGTCGACCAGTGGGCGCATCTGGTGACGAGCGAGATTCCAGAGTTGTCCCAGCTCGAAGCTCGCTTCCGGGTGCATGCCGCCCTCGGCCTCGTGCTGGACATCGGCCGGCTGGTCAGATTCGACACGAACCCCGAGATCCTCGAGCGGGTCTCGCACCTGATGCTCACCGTTCTCCTCGCTGCCGACCGGTCGGCTGTAGCCATCGACACCCAGCTCGTTCCCAACGACAACAAGTAAGGATCGCTATGACAGCCTCAACGACTGCGGTTGCTACCGCGCAGACACTGACCTCCGTAAACCCCGCGACAGGAGCGGAGATCGCGGAATGGCCCGTCCATGACGAGGTCGCGGTCGCCGACATCGTCGCGCGCGCCCGCGTCGCGGCAAGCGTATGGCGCGACCTCGGTATCGACGGTCGCCGAAAGGCTTTGCTGCGCTGGAACTCCTACCTCGTCAACCATGCCGACGAACTGTGCGAGTTGATCCATATCGAGAACGGCAAGACAACCGAGGACGCCTTTCTCGAGCTCGTCCTGGCCGTCGAGCACACCGACTGGGCGGCGAAGAACGCCAAGAAGGCGCTCGCGCCGGAGAAGGTATCCCCCGGCATGCTGATGGCCAACTTCGAAGCGATCATCGAGCAGCGCCCGCTCGGCGTCGTCGGCGTCATCGGTCCGTGGAACTATCCGATCTACACCCCGAACGGTTCGATCGCGTACGCACTTGCCGCCGGCAACGCCGTCGTGTTCAAGCCGAGCGAACACACCACCTCGGTCGGCAACTACTTCGCCGACGCATTCGCGAAGGCCAACCCAGACCTGCCGCTGGGGATTTTCACGACGGTGAACGGGTTCGGCGCGACCGGCGGCGCCCTCGTCAAGTCGGGCGTAGACAAGATCGCATTCACGGGGTCGACCGCGACGGGCAAGCGGATCGCTGCCGTCGCAGCGGAAACATTGACTCCGGTCGTGCTCGAGTGCGGCGGTAAGGACGCGGCGATCGTCGCCGAAGACGCCAACATCGCGGCCGCGGCAGATGCGATCGCGTGGTCGTCGATGGCCAACAGTGGCCAGACCTGCGTGGGAACCGAGCGGGTGTACGTCGTCGATACCGTCGCCGACGAATTCATCGCGGCGCTGAAGGCCAAGCTCTCGACCGTCAAGCCTGGCTCCGACGCCAAGGCCACCTACGGACCGATGACCATGCCCAGCCAGATCGACGTGGTCCGTAGCCACATCGCCGACGCGCTCGAGAAGGGTGGCCGCGCTGTCCTCGGTGGCCTGGAATCGATCAAGGCGCCGTTCATCGAGCCGGTCATTCTGGTCGATGTCCCCGAAGACTCGCTCGCGGTCGCCGAAGAGACGTTCGGCCCGACGGTTACCGTTCGGTCCGTCAAGAGTGTCGACGAAGCCGTCGAACTGGCGAATGCGTCGAAGTACGCCCTTGCGTCCTCGGTCTTCTCCAAAGGCCAGGGTATGGAGATCGCCCGGCAACTGCGGGCGGGCGCGACGTCGGTGAACTCGGTGCTGGCATTCGCAGCGATTTCGGGGTTGCCCTTCGGCGGGGTCGGCGATTCCGGAGTCGGCCGGATCCATGGCAAGTACGGCATCCGGGAATTCACGCGCGCGCACTCGATTGCACGGCAGCGCTTCGCAATTCCCGGAATGGAACTGCTCTCGTTCAGCCGTAAGGCATCGACGGTTGCCATCATCCGCCGCGTGATCGGCTTGCGGCACGGCCGGCACAAGTAGAACCGTGTGCGCGGTTGGAGAGTCCATGGACTCTTCAACCGCGCACGGGCTTTATGCGTACAGCGCTTCGATCTGCTCTGAGTAGCGCTCGTTGATGGGCTTGCGGCGCAGCTTCATCGTCGGCGTCAACACGTCACTGCCGGGTTCCCAGAAGTCCGGCACGATCTTGTACTTCTTGATCTGCTCGACCTGCGAGAGCTTGGCATTCGCCTGCTCGACGGCATTGTCGACGATTGCGAGCAGCTCCGGATGTGCGGCGAGGACGGCCGCGTCTTCGGAAACGCCGAGCTTCTCGGCGAACACCTTCGCATTGTCCGGGTCGAGCGCGATGAGGGCGACGTTGTACTTGCGGTTGTCGCCGATCGCGACTGCCTGGCCGATCAGCGGCGAGAAGGCCTTCACCCAGTTCTCGATGTTCGACGGCGACATGTTCTTACCGCCGGCGTTGATGATGAGTTCCTTCTTGCGATCGACGATCTTCAAGAAGCCCTCGGAGTCGAGTTCTCCGACGTCACCGGTGTGCAGCCAGCCGTCCGAGTCGATCGCTTCGGCGGTCTGCTCGGGCTTGTTCAGGTAGCCCTTCATGAGGATCGGCCCACGGACCAGGACCTCGCCGTCGTCTTCGGCAATCTTGATCTCGACGCCTGGAACCGGCGCGCCGACCGTTCCCACCCGGATCTTGCCGGGCGGGCTGATCGTCACAAGACCCGACAGCTCCGACATTCCCCACGCGTCGCTGACCGGAATTCCGACGCCGTTGAAGAACCGCACGACGTCTGCCGAGATCGGTGCTGCGCCCGAGAGTGCCAGTTTCGCGACATCCAGACCGAGCGCGGCACGCAGCTTGGAGAGCACGAGCTTGTCCGCGAGACCCGCCTGCACATTCAGTGCGAACCCGACCGGCTTGCCGTCCAACTTGGCGTCGGACGCCTCACGGCCGACTGCGACCGCCCACCCTGCGAGCTTCGCCTTCACACCCGTAGCCTCGGCGAGCTTGACGTCGATACCGGCCTTGACCTTCTGCCAAACCTGCGGAACAGCACCGAAGATGGTGGGCCTGACCTCGACAACGGTCGCGAGGAAGTCCTTGCGATCCGCGACCGTAGTGACCTGCGTGCCGACGACCTCCTGGGTGTACAGGCCCGCCCAGCGGTCCGCGATATGGGCGGCGGGCAGAAACGAGATCAAGCGGTCGTCCGGGGTTGCCTGCATGAGCAACTCGGTGCCGTTCACCATCGCGAGCATGTTCTTGTGGGTGAGCTGGACACCCTTCGGGCTGCCGGTTGTGCCCGAGGTGTAGATCAGCGTCAGCACGTCATCGGGCTCTACCGCCCGCCAGGCTGCGTCGAAGTCGAAGTCCGCAGCGCCCGAAGCGGCAACCGAATCGAGGGTGACGGTCCCTTCGGGGTTTCCGTCGATGCACACGACGTGCTCGACAGCAGTGCCCTCCTTGCCTTTCAGAATCTTCTCGACGAACTGCGCTTCGGCAATGACGACAGTGTTGCCGGAGTCGCCGAAGTAGTAGTTCATCTGCTCGGGAGCGGACGTGTTGTAGATCGAGAACGGCGTCGCACCGAGATGCTGGAGGGCAACATCGATGACGAAGAACTCGGGCCGGTTGACCATCATCAACGCGACCTTGTCGCCTCGGTTCACCCCGAGGGCAGCGAAGCCGGCCGCGAGTGTGCGAACCTGGGCGTCCCACTGCGCGAAGGTGATCGAGACGGCATCGCCGGCGGTCCGCACGGCGATCTGGTTCGGACGGCGCTTGACGGTCGCTTGAAATGCCGCGCACATGGTCGATGACGCTGAGGCAAAAGTTTCGGGCATGTACTGACTCCACGGATTGGGCAGCTTGATTGTGCTGCGACAAATCGGACATTAACACCATGGTGTGACGGTGCCAACACCATCGAAAACGGTCGAGCCGGTGGCTACTCGCGCAGGAGGATACGCGCGCAGATGTCCGGTTCGTCGGAAAACGGCAGATGCCCGGCACCTGGGATCGTCACGTGGTCGGCGTGCGGCAACGCACGCTTGGCACGCGCGGACTGCGTTCGGTGAATGAGCAGGACATCTCTGCTCCCCCAGGCGATCACGACTGGAACCTTGGCCAATTCCTCGCCGGCGGAGAAGTTGTACGTCGAGAAACTTCGCAGCACGTCCTCGAAATCGGTTGCGGCAACGAGCCCTTCGACATCCCCGCGGCGCTGCGCGATGGTTACGCGACTCGGATGACCGTAGAAGCCGGCCAGCGCCGAACGGACAACGGTGGTATCGGCGTACTTGATCATCTGCTCGCCGAGGCGTCGAACGGCCTGCCGAACGGTGATCAGCATCCCCTGGGCCAACAGCCGCTCCGGCGTATTCCAGAAACCGATAGGCGAGAAGGCGACGGCGCGACCGGCGACGCCACGTCGCGCGAGTTCGAGTGCGATCCCGCCGCCCATCGAACTTCCACCGACATCCGGCCGATCGAGCCCGAGTTCCTTGATCAGATTCTCGACGCGATCGATCAACGGCTCGACGCCCGACGCACCCATCGACGGGCTGGCACCGAAACCCGGGAGGTCGACCGCAATGACGTCGCGCTGTGCGGCGAGCCGGTCGACGATCGGGTCCCATACCTCTTTGCGGCTACCGATTCCGTGCACGAGAACGAGCGGCTTGCCCGACCCGGTCCGCGAGTAGACCGTTCCGTCAGCTGTCTCCGGCATGGATTGTCCTTCGTCCGGGGCTGCACATCGTTATGCAGCACCGCGTCAGATTATTCGGCTCGAAGCCGCTATTGGCAAGTCGCCAACACTTCTACCGCGCGTGCCTGATCTTGAATACCGATTTGGCGATCCGAATACGTCGGGGCTTGCGGTCGAGCGTGTACAGATTCAACCAACCGCGCCGCTTCTGCCGGGTGACAGCCTTCGACCGCGAGAACTCCCGCAACCCGTCGGCACCGTTGACACGGCCGAAGCCCGAATCACCGACGCCGCCGAACGGGAGAGCCGGGACCGCCGCGAACCCGCCGACCGAGTTGATCGTCACGACGCCGGCCCGCAAGCGCTCGGCTGCCCAGGTCGCTGTTCGGGTGTCCCTGGTGAAGATCGACGATCCCAACCCGTAGGACGTACCGTTCGCATGCGTAATCGCTTCGTCCAGATCGCGCACCTTGTTGACGGCCACGACCGGACCGAAAGTCTCCTCGATCATCAGCCGGCAGTCGTCGGGAACGTCGGCAAGAACGATCGGCGCGATATACGGCTCCCGTATCGAATCCAGTCCGCCCACAACCGCTTTCGCTCCACGAGCGAGCGCGTCTCGAACATGCTCGCGGACGATCTCGATCTGCGCATCCTGGGTCATCGGTCCGTACGACGCGCCACGGTCTGCGCCCGATCGCAATGAGCGAGCCTTGTCGGCGACGAGCGAAAGGAACTCGTCGTAGACCGATTCCGCGACGTAGATCCGCTCGATACCGATACAGGTCTGACCGGCGTTGCCCATGGCGCCGAAGATCGCAGCGTCCGCCGCGTCGTCCAGTTTGGCGTCGACGTGCACAAGCATCGCGTCGTTGCCACCGCTTTCGATGACGAGCGGCGTCAGCGACTCAGCGCACACCGCCATGACTTTCCTGGCGGTGGACGGCGTTCCGGTGAACGAAATCTTGTCCACCCGCGACCGGCACAGTGCGGCACCGGTCGACTCGTCGCCGGTGACGACTTGCAATACAGGCTGGTTGGGCGCGAGCGTCCGCCAACTCTCCGCGAGCCACATCCCGACAGCGGGTGTGAGGTCACTCGGCTTGAAAACGACCGCGTTTCCGGCCGCCATCGCGTGCGCAATCGTCGTCACCGGCGAAAATACGGGGTAGTTCCATGGGCCGATGACACCCACGACACCGAGCGGCTCGTAACCGAGCGAGCACGCCTGATTCCAGCCGAACAGCCCGGACTTCACCTTGTGCCGATCGAGGACCTTGCCCGCATGTCGCGCAGCCCAGTCGAGTTGCTCGACTGCCAGCATCGCTTCGACCAGCGCATCGTCGTGGGGCTTGCCCGTCTCCTGCACGACGATGTCAACGAGATCACCGATCCGGCGAGCGAGGTGCTTCTTCCAATCGAGCAGCCAGCGCTTCCGACCACTGGTTCCAAGCCCCGCCCACCACTTCTGCGCCGACCGCGCCTCCCGCAGCGTCCGAGTCAGCTCGTCGGCGCCGAAGATTGCGAAATCACCGGCCACTTCGCCGGTTCGTGGATCGAAGGAGGTCAGTACTCGCGGCCGAGCACGCAGCCGCGGCAAAGAGTTCTGCGCCGCTTCCGTCATGGGCTCCCTCCCGGTGATGACGGGTCCACAGTAGTTGTGCTTCGCGGCTGCCGACAAGCGCGCTGCCACAGCGGCGAAAACAGCAACCGAAAGGTATATCGGTCTTCCGCGCCAACCGTTTCCGCGATCTTGCGCACAGTGATGCGCCGCGCAAGCTACCAGAATTTCGCTGTCAGTCCGTAGCGGTCGAGAACCGCTTTCAGGTCCGCCGCGAGCTCGTCGCGGGTCCGCGGATTCGGTGGATGGAAGGCCGCGACCCGAAGCGACACGGTGTCACCGACCTCCATGATCGCCATCGTGAGAGTGCCGCCGGTCGTGCCGACACGGGGCGGTGTCTCGAGCGGCCGATTGATCAATCCGATCGTCATGGCCGCAGGACTACCCCCGTCGAGCCGTGCGATCGCCGAGTCGAATTCACCGCAGATCGCGCATGCCGCGCTCAGGTAGTCGATATTCGTGAACCGCGCAACCATTCTGGCGAAACGCCGCCTCGGCGTGACCATGTTGACGGCGAGCATCCGGGCCTCGCTGGTCGGGCGCCCGGCCAGCTCCTTCAAGGTCGTCCGCAGCAGTGCGCGCACCGGGCGAAGATCAGCCGTTCGATCGAGCGCGGGATCGAGGTCGAGCGCGATGCCGGTGACGGCGTTGGCCCGCAGGTCCGTCTCGTCGCCCCTGATGCTTACCGGAACCCGAACCCGAGTGAGGCCGGTCTTGGTGGTGCGGCCGAGCACAGCCGCGAGATCGGCGAGGACTGCGACAGCCAGCACGGACGACGTTCCACCTCGCGACTCAGCGGCGGCCGTCCAGGCGCCGCGCGCGATAATTGCTGAGGTTCGTGGGAGCACGAAGGAGTCCGGCACCGTGACGGTGCGCTCCGCCAAGGGTTCGTCCGCAGTCGCCGGGCCGATCGGTGCGGGTACCGGTGCCTGGTCGGAGCGTGCCTGAGCAATCCGCATCCGCGCGACGCGGCCGAGTTGCCGAACCGACCACACGACCTCGTCGGCGAACCGAAGCGGCTTCCCGCCCTTGTCGAACGCCGGAAACTCGACGCCGCGACCCGCGGCGGCATCGGATAGTGCACGGCTCAGGAATTGCGCGTCCGCGATTGCATGCGAGGTCAGGAGCGAGACAGCAGTGCCGCCGTCGTCCAGGCGAGTCACCGCCAGCCGCATCGCCGGACCGCCGTACACCTCGATCGGGTCTGCCGCGCGCGCTGCAATCCAATCTTCCAGGTCGGCACGCGGGAGGACCTCTGTTGCGACCGAAAGCGGCGCGAAGTGTCCGTTGGCAGTCCACCGATCGCCCGCGGCGCCGAGCACCGGCCGAACGGCGACACGGCCGAGAACGCCGCGACGGAGGGCCTCGTCGAACTCCCGAAGTCGATCGATGTCGACGGCCCGATCGAAGAGCCAGTTCGTGTGGATCGCGCTGACCCCGACCGCGACCTGCGAGCGCGCCATCAGCGAGTCGATCTCCGCCAGGCGGCGCTCCGGCCTATCCATCGGCTGTCGTGTCTACGTAATCGCTTCCGCCGCAACCATATTCACGTCCACGCCGGTCGCGGATTCGACGCACCGTATGCCACCTCTGTTCGACGCCTTCGACAGGCGGGCGCTAGCGCCGCCCAGCCCAGGTTCCGGTCGCCACAGTAGTTGCGATCAGGGAAAGACGCCAAGAAGGTAGTGCGGTCAGCGATCCCAGCCGAGATCTCGGCCGAGGACGTCGTACAACTTCTCGTTCCACGGCTTGTAGAACTCGTAGAGCCGCGCGCGCGATGCGTCGTCGGCCGGCGGGAACTCCAGCGGATTCTTGTTCAGCACGCCGTGTGGATCCGGCTCCACGGGCGGGACGCCCAGGAACTCGTGAATCCCGCGGACGGTCTTGCCGATGTCGTCGAAGAAATCCTCGGCCTTGACGACGAGGACGTTCTCGCGGCCGAATTTGTCCAGCCAGCGCTTGGTCGAATTGACGTAGATACCGGTCGCCAGCATGGGGACCGTCGGCAGGGAGGTCGGCGGCGTCGGCGAAGGGAACATTTCCAGTGCGAGGTCGACGTATTGCTCGAACGACTGCATGTACGGGCTGAACCACCCGTATTTTCCGCCGAGGAACATGTCCCACTTGTAATGCGAGTAGGCCCGCTTGACCGGGTCGCGCAACATCAGCACGATCTTCGCGTCCGGGCGTGCCGCGTGGTAGTTGTCGATCAGGTCCAGGTTGTGGATGAGCGGATCGAAATGCCCGCTCAAGGCGTAACCGGTCTTCCTCCGGACCAGGTCCATCTCTTTCACCGTGGGGTAGTAGATCTTCCACGCTTCGGTGTTCGAGTGACCGATCTCCTTGGTCAACGGTGCCAAAATGCTGGGGTGTTGCATGAGGTAGCTGGCCAGGTCTGTGGTTCCGCTCTTGAGAGCGCCGATACAGGCGAAGTCGGGCAGCGTTCGCGGCCCACCGAACGCCCGCAGCTTCTGCCGGATCGGCGGAACCGCGCCGAAGTAGTGCGGCAGCGTCAGATAACGAATGCCGAGCGGGATGCTGCGAATCTTGTGAGCCAGGCCGGACCTGTGGTGAAAGCGAGCGAGCTGCCACTCCTCGAATACCTCGTACCCGGCGGTGTACCTTCGCACGTCGTTCGCCTTGGGTGCCATACGGGGCCCACCATCCGTTTCACGGGTTGTCTGGTTGCTCGTCCGAATCGAAGTCCGTCGATGTGGTGATCGACTCTGCGCCGACCTACTGGTTCATCTGGCGAGGGGCTGCCCCGCGATGCACTGGGACACCTTACAGTAAGAGACGCTCCGCCGCCCTGTTCGATTTCCCACTCCGCCACGCCGTCAAACCCCGATTCCGGCACATCGAGTGGCAGCTCGAGCGGCTGGAAATCCGCTCGGCGTGACCCGCCGGGTAACATCGATCCGTCGGGGCGAGATCAACTTCGGGGAATCCGCACACAACGTTGGAGAGTTGATGCCAAGTACGCAAGCCGCCACCAGCGACGACCCGGCGGTTTACGTAGAGGACGTGCACAAATCTTTCGGTGACGTCCATGCCCTCCGCGGCATCAGCTTCGCTGCTGCGCGCGGGACCGTGCTCGGAGTGCTCGGTCCGAACGGCGCCGGCAAGACGACGACCGTCAAGGTGCTCTCGACGCTGCTGCGACCCGACAGCGGGCGCGCGGTTGTCGCCGGCTACGACGTCGCGACGGAAGCTCCGCAGGTACGCCGGTCGATCATGATGACCGGCCAGAACGCCGCGCTCGACCAGAACCTTTCCGGTCGCGCCAATCTCGAGCTCTTCGCACGGCTGATGGGCATGGACCGCAAGTCTGCTCGTCAGCGCGCCGACGAACTGCTCGAACTCTTCGACCTCACCGGCCCGGGTCGCCGACCGGTCGGCAGCTATTCGGGCGGAATGCGGCGCCGCGTCGACCTCGCCTGCGGACTGGTCGTCCGCCCGGAGGTCGTGTTTCTCGACGAGCCGACGACCGGACTCGACCCGCGCAGCCGCCAAGGCGTGTGGCGCCTCATCGCGGCACTCAAGGACCAGGGCATCACGGTTCTGCTGACCACCCAGTATCTCGAGGAAGCCGACATCCTCAGCGACAAGATCATCGTCGTCGACAAGGGAACCGTCGTTGCCGAGGGCACTGCCGACCAGTTGAAAGCGCGGACCGGCGGCAGCTACTGCGAGGTCGTGCCGATGGATCCCGCACAGATCGGCGCCGTCGCGACGGCGCTGGGCGACCTCGTTCCCGCCGTCGTCCTTGCCGAAGCTACCGAGCACGACCGCTTGTCCATTCCCGCGACGCAGGGATCCGCGACGCTGACCGAGGCCCTGCGCCGACTCGATGCAGCGGGCATCGAGCTGGCGGATATCGGGCTGCGGCGACCGTCGCTCGATGACGTCTTCCTCGTGCTCACCGGCCACTCGGGTTCACATTCATGACGTCCGCCGTATTCGGGCCGAGCACAGCGGGCGGCCGCAGGGTGGAACCGTCCAGCTTCAGTCAGTGGACGGTTCTCACGAAGCGCGTGATGTGGAACCTGATCAATACCGGTCAGATGTTCGTCGCGATCGTCACTCCGATCATCTTCACCGCAGGTTTCTATCTGCCGCTGAAATACGTCATGGGATTTCGCGGCATCGACTACGCACAGTTCGTGATGCCGATCATTGCGTTGCAGACGATGGGCTTCACGATGATGTCCAACGCGCAGATAGCCGCGTTCGAAACCCTCAACGGCCTCAACAGCAGGCTGCAGACGATGCCCATCTCGAGGCTGGTCCCGCTCGCGGCCCGGATCGCCGGCGGCATGATTCGATCTGCGGTGTCGCTCAGTGTCGCGATCTTGTTCGGGTTCCTCATCGGTTTCCGTTTCGAGGCCGGTCTCGCGCAGGGCGTGCTGTTCATCGTCTTCACCTTCGCAGTGGGCACAGCACTTTCGCTCGGTGCGGATGCGCTCGGCGTGCTGACCAAGAGCCCTGAGTCGCTCAGTCAGGCGCTCGCGCTGCCGACGCTGATTTTCGGCATGCTTTCGACGGGTTTCGTGCCGGAAACCGGATTTCCGGAATGGGTGCGCCCGTTCGTCCGGAATCAGCCGATCTCCCAGTTCGCCGTTTCCATGCAGGACATGACGACCGACGGAGTGACCTTCGCGGTGTTCTGGCCGGCTCTCGCGTGGCTGTGCGGCCTCTTGGTCGCGTTCGTGCCGCTTGCGATCTGGGCAAGCGGAAGGCGCGAGTGATGGCGATCCCGATGAAGCCGGAGTCAGAAGAACAGGTCTATGCCGGTCAGGACCTGCGACTGCCCGCAGTCGATCACACGAACCACGAAGGGTCGCTTGCGGCACTCGTTCGAGACAGCACGATTCAGGCCGAACGGGTGCTCCGGCTGTGGCTCAACGATTCCGCAACCACCATTCAGGCGATCCTGTACCCCGCCCTGACACTGCTTATGTTGTGGATCACCCTGGGCAACTCCATTACCGGCGCGACCGGAATGCCCAGCGTCTACGGGACCGTGCCGATGATCACGCTCATCGCGGCGATGTCCGGCTCGATCGTCAGCGCACTCGGCCTCAACCAGGAAATCCGCTCGGGCTTGGTCGGGCGCTTCTGGACGATGCCGATCAACAGGGCCGCAGGGTTGATCGGCCGCATGTTCGCCGAGGCGATCCGCATCACAATCACCACCGGCGCGATCATCCTCGTCGGTTTGGCTATCGACTTCCGTTTCGAGCAGGGAGCGATGGCCGCGATCGCGCTTTTCGGGCTGCCGGTGATCTTCGGGATGGGCTTCGCGGTTGCCGTGACCGCACTGGCGACGATTTCCGACGGAGCCGTTCTGGTCAGCCTCGTAGGCCTGGTCACGAGCCTGCTGATGTTCTTCAACACCGGCTTCGTGCCGATTTTCGCCTACCCGTCGTGGCTGCAGGACGTGGTCGCAAACCAGCCGATGTCGTGTGCGATCGACGCGATGCGCGGGCTGTCCCTGGGCGGTCCAGTTGCTGAGCCCCTGCTCAAAACTGTCGCGTGGTCATTCGGAATGGTTGCCGCTTTCATATACCCTGCAGTACGGGGCTATCGACGGGCCGCGGAAAATTCCGGCTGATTGAGCCCCGCACGGTGTGGGTAGTCTCGCCGACGCGGCGAATTGCTCACCCGACTCGAGCGGCACCGAAAGCCGCGCCAGTCGATTGCGACCGGAACGTTATGGTATCGTTTTGGCCACTTTTCGCAACACTGGTACCGTGGGACCCATGGGCCACACATTTCGGCGGCCATACGCTGGGCGTCGCGAGTAATTCAGGGCACGCGACCTGGCGAGGAGGGCAAGGATGAGGACAGCTCGTGTGACAGCGGCGGCCGGCATGGCCGCCATTCTCATGTTGGGCGCTGGATCCCAGGCAGCAAACGCGGACGACTCGGACGAGCCCGTACCCGGGTACAACCTCATGGGACCGCCCCCGCCGGGCGTCAACGACTGGAACTGCAAGCCGAGCGCCGCACATCCACGGCCTGTGGTTCTGGTGCACGGCACCGGCTCCAGCATGCAGTCGGCCTTCTCGCTGCTCGGGCCGCAACTCGCGGAAGCCGGATACTGCGCGTTCGCGCCCAACTACGGCGGACTACCACCGTGGTGGGACGCGGCGCAGGTCGTGTGGGGCGTGGCAGACATCCGCGAATCGGCCGCGCAGTTGGCCACATTCGTCGACGCAGTTCTCGCGCACACGGGCGCAAGCCAGGTCGATATCGTCGGCCACTCCCAGGGCGGCACGATGTCGCGGCAGTACCTGAAGTTCAACGGCGGTGCCGATGCCGGCGACCCGGCACGGAACAAGGTCCGGTCTCTCATTGCGCTGGGACCGACCAACCACGGGACCACGTTCAACGGCATGCAGCAGCTCTTCCGGTTCTTCATCCAGATGGGCATGCCTGCCGACCTCACCTCCCGCGTCGTGTTCGGCATCGCGGGCCGGCAGCAGCTGGTCGGTTCGAAGCTGATCAGCGATCTCAACTCGACCGGTGAAACCTTGCCCGGCGTCGACTACACCGTGATCGCAACGAAGTTCGACGAGGTCGTCACTCCGCCGCAGAACGCGTTCCTGTCGCCCGACGGACCCGGCGAGGTCCACAACGTCTGGGTGCAGGACGGCTGCGAGACCAACCGGGTCCCGCACGAGAACCTCCTGGGTGACGATCGGTCCCGTTACCTCGTCATGGTGTCGCTGGACCCGGCCTACGCGGACGCGCATCCCGCACCCTGCTAGACCAAACCCGCTCGAACAAACCCGGCTCGAACAAACCCGCTGGCTAGACGAAAAAAAACTCCGGAGCACCAGGTGCTCCGGAGTTTTTTGTCGCTATCGGCTAGATGCCGAGGCCACCGGCGAGTACCGGCCACGACGCCTTGAAGTCGTCCTGCCAGTAGCCCCACGAGTGGGTGCCGGCCGGGCGGAAGTTGTACGTCGCGGGGATCCCCAGCTGGTTCAGGCGGTTCTGCAGGTTGCGCGTGCAGAAGTTCGTACCTGCCTCGATCACGCCACCGATGACGATCTGGTTCGCCAGACCCGTCGGGCCGGGCAGCGCGTACGGGTTGTCCAGCACGTCGTACTGGCCGGGCAGACCGTTGCCGGTCGAGATGTAGAGAGCCAGACCACGCAGCTTGTCGGCGTGCACGTAGGGATCGTTCTCGACCCACGCCGGGTCGTTGGGCGCGCCGTACATGTTCTCCACGTCACCGCCACCCCAGGTCTCGACGGTCAGCGTGATGAACTGCTGCCCGATCGGGTCGCTGGTCTGCGCGCAACCGCTGTATGACGCGACGGCTTTGTAGAGGCCCTGGGCCGACTCTGCGAGCTGCAGTACGGAGGTGCCCGACGACGAAAGTCCGGCAATCGCGTTCACGCCGTTGGTGCCGAGTCCGGCATCGATGATGGGCGGCAGTTCCTGCGTCAGGAAGGTCTTCCATTTGTTGAGTCCCAGAACCGGGTCTGCCCGCTTCCAGTCCGTGTAGTAACTCCACGGTCCACCGACCGGCGAAACGACGTTGACCGGCTTGTCGGACAGGAACTGCAATGCGTCGGTCTTCAGCCGCCACTGTGCGTTGTCGACGCCACCGCCCGCACCGTTGAGCAGGTACAGGGTCGGCTGCGGAACACTCGTGTTCGCCGGGCGCTGGACCTGAACCGGGATCGGTCGCATCATCGATGCCGAGTAGACGTAGATGACAAGGGTGCGGTCGTTGACGATCTCGACCGAATCGACGTATGAACCGTTCGGCGAAGTTGCGTTCTGCAGCAGCGCACCCGACGAGATGATCGGATCGGCGGCCGCAGTTCCCGACCCAGCAACTGCAACGACGAGGGCCACGCTCAGAGCGACGAAACCTCGCAGCAGGGTCGGCATTCGGGACGATCGGCGCATAAGTGCTCCATATCTAGTTCTAGACGATTCGATGCACGGATACCGCTGCGCATCCTATCTTCCGGGCGGCGAGCCGGCCCGGCACCGCAACACGGGGTGATCAGAAAGTGACCCCGCATCATGATCGACAGCAAGTTACCTGACGTTACCCTCCGCGGCCAAGATCGGTCCGATCAGGGACAGGGCGTCCGGGCCCAGCAGTTCGCTGTGCCGAGCGGGGACAGGATGGTTGACGACCGCGCCGCTCACATATGGCTGCCAGGTCAGCGCAGCGTCCTCCGCGCTCGGATGCTCGACCTCCGCACTGACGAAAACCAGGTCACCGGCGAAGGTCTCCGGCCGGTAGGTCGTCGACAACCGCGCGGACCGCACCGCCGTCGCGAACAACCGCTGGACCTGGCCGATCGTCACCGACGCGTCCGCGCCGAGCGAGTCGAGCAGTCGGCGCGCTTGATCGTCGGTCAGTTCGGTCAGCGTGGCGGCGCTCGCCTCGGTGATGCCCGCCGCGAGCAGGGTGTCCGCCAGTTCGCTGCTGAAGACGTCGAGGTCGATGGCGTGGACGCTGTCGAGCATGACGAGCGACGAAACCTCGGCGCCGAGCGCCTGCAGTCGCACAGCCATGGCGTGAGCAATGACACCACCGAGCGACCAGCCGAGCAGCCGGTACGGACCACTCGGCCGGACCGCGCGAATCTCGTCCACATAGCGCTCGGCAATCGCGTCGATCGATTCGGGCGACCACTCTGCGTCGACCAGCGCCGGTGACTGGACGCCGTAGACGGCGAGGCCGTCGGGAACGAACTGCGCAATCGACGTGTACATCCAGGCCAAGCCCATCAGCGGATGAATACAGAACACCGCGTCGTCCGCGTCCGGAGTACGGATCGGCAGCACGACGCCGAGGCCTCCCGCCGCCGCAGCCGGGCTCGGTGCGGTCAGCTGCTGCGCGACATCGGCGACGGTGCGATACGCGAACAGCCACTGCAGTTGGAACTCCGCGGGTCGACCGTCCGGCAGGGTCAGGTCGCGCAGCCGGGCCGCAACTCGCGCAGCCGACAGCGAGTTTCCGCCGAGCGCGAAGAAATCGTCGTCGAGTCCGATCCGCTCGATGTCCAGGACATCCGCGATGACTGCCGCAACGGCCTGTTCGACGTCGGTTTCCGGCTCCCGGAAAGGCCGGTCGCTGACGAACTCCGGCGCGGGCAGGCCCTTTCGGTCCAGCTTGCCGTTCGGCGTCAACGGCAGTTCGTCGAGCGTGACGATCGCGTCGGGGACCATATAGCCGGTGAGGAACTCGCCGACCGCGGTCCGGACTTCGGCCGGATCGACACTCGCGCCGGACTGCGGAACCACATAGCCGACGAGCCGATCCTCCACACCCGCATCGGAGCGCACGACTGCGACCGCATGCGCCACACCGGCGCACCCAGCGAGGGCAGCCTCGATCTCACCGAGTTCGATGCGGAACCCGCGCAGCTGCACCTGCAGGTCACTGCGGCCCGCGTACTCGAGCTGGCCGTCTGCGTTCCAGCGTGCGAGATCGCCTGTGCGATACATCCGGTCGCCGCCGCCGAACGGGTTCGCGACGAACCGAACAGCCGCGAGGTCCGGGCGGCCGAGATACCCCCGCGACAGTTGCCGACCGGTCACGTAGACCTCGCCGGGCACGCCGACCGGCACCGGGCGCAGCCGCGAATCGAGCACGTACACACTCAACCCGGGCAGCCCGCGGCCGATGATGCTCGCCGCGTCGTTCGCCAGCTCGGCGTTCAGACCGAGGAAGGAGACGTGGACCGTCGTCTCGGTGATGCCGTACATGTTGACCAGGCGCGGTGTTGCCGGTCTGCGCTCGTACCAGTCACGCAACCGCCGCAGATCCAGTGCCTCGCCGCCGAAAACGACGTGTCGCAAAGCCAATTCGGCTTGCTGGCTACGCGCCCGGTCTGCTTCGGCCAGCTGGTAGAACGCCGCGGGCGTCTGGTTGAGGAACGTCACCTGTTCGCGGACGAGGAGTTCCAGGAAGTCCTGCGGTGTCCGCGTCGTGAAGTAGTCGACGATCACGAGCCTGCCGCCGTAGGCAAGCGCGCCCCAGAGCTCCCACACCGAGAAGTCGAAGGCATAGCTGTGAAAGAGCGTCCATACGTCGGAGTCGTCGAAGCCGAACAGTGGCTGGCTGTTTCGAAGCAGTTCGACGACGTTGCGATGGGTGACGCCGACGCCCTTCGGCCGACCCGTCGAACCCGACGTGTAGATGATGTAGGCGAGGTTGTCCGGACGCAGCGGCGCGGTCCGGTCCGAGTCGGCCACCGGCTCGCCCGACGCGGTGTCGCTGTCGTCATCGATTCGGAGCACCGGCAATGTCGTGGCAGGGAAGTCGCCGAGATCGTCAGAGGTCGACACCACGCACACGGGCGCCGAGTCCGCGAGAATGAATTCCAGTCGGCTTGCGGGATGGGTGATGTCGAGTGGAACGTATGCCGCGCCAGCCTGCAGGACGCCGAGCACGCCGACGACGAGGTCGGCAGATCTGCCGAGCGCAAGGGCAACCCGGTCATCCGGCCCGACACCGGCGCGAATCAGTCTGCGCGCCAGCCTGTTCGCACGCTCGCTCAGTTCGCCGTAGCTGATCCGATCGGCACCGTCCACCAGCGCGACCGCGCCGGGGCTTGCCGAAACCCACGATCGGAAAAGGTCGAGCAACGTCGCTTCGGTCTGCTCGCTGCCCGGGTTCTGCCACTCCTGTAGCAGTAACGTCCGTTCCGCGGATTCGACGACGTCGATATCACCGACCGGCGCCTCGGGCCGGGCAATCATCTGCGCCAACACGTTTCGATACCGGCGTGCCAACAGCTCGATCGCCTGCCCGTCGAAAAGCTCGGTCAGGTAGGTCATGCGCAGCTTGAGTGTGGAGTCGAGCTGAGCAATCACCGTTACCGGGTAATGCGTCGCATCCGCGGATTCGACACTGGCGAGACTCATTCCGTCGATCGAGCTCGCGCCTGCAGCAATTCCCTCGGCGTCGATCGGGTAGGACTCGAACACGAAGAGAGTGTCGAACTGTGCACCCGCACCGGCGACTGCGTTGATGTCTGCCAGCCGGACCAAGTGGTGCCCGAGCAGCGAGGCCTGGCTCGCCTGCAACTCTTCGAGCACGGTCGCGACGGAATCGGCTGCGCTACAACGTACCCGAACGGGCAGCGTGTTGATGAAGAGTCCAACCATGTCTTCGACGCCCGGCAGTTCCGGTGGGCGGCCGGACACTGTGGTGCCGAAGACGACGTCTTCGTCGCCGGTCAGCTTGCCGAGGAGCACACCCCACGCAGCCTGGACGACGTTGTTGACCGTCACCCCGGTCTGCGCGGCGAAGCGCGACAGCTCCGCGGTCTCGGCCTCGTCGAGTCCGAACCTGTATTCACCGGAGATCGAGGTGATCTGCCGGGCACGGTCGGCGGGCGCCAGCAATGTCGGCTCGTCCACGCCCGCAAGGGCTTTGCGCCACGCGGCCATCGACTCGTCGGCGTCCTGACGCGACACCCACTCGAGGAAGTTCCGGTACGAACGCGGCGCGGGCAATACCGACGCGTCGCCGCGCGTTGCGTAGAGCACCAACAGGTCCTTCATCAGCAACGGCATCGACCAGCCGTCCAGTAGGACGTGATGGTTCGTGATGATCAGCCGGAACCGGCCGGGGGCAAGCGTCACGAATCGGAAGCGCAGCAGCGGCGGGGCGGTGAGGTCGAAACGCCGCGACCGCTCCGTCTCCGCAAGCCGTTGCACGGCCGCATCCGAATCCGACGAACTGGTCAGATCCGTTTCCGCCCAGTCGATGTCGACGTGGTCGAGTACGACCTGAACCGGCTCACCTGCATAGTTGGTCAGGAACGCGGTCCGCAGGTTCGGGTAGCGATCGAGCACGGCCTGTGCTGCCGCGCGCAGCCGCAACGTGTCGACAGTGCCGTCGAGTCCGACCGTAACCTGCGCGGTGTAGACGTCCACCGACGTCGCCGCGAGCATGGCGTGGAAGTACATGCCGGCCTGCAGCGGAGACAGCGGCCAGACGTCCGTCATGGCGGGGTAGTGCGCCTCCCATGCGTCGACGTCGCGCTGAGTCGAGGACACGAGCGGAAGATCCGACGGTGTCAGACCACCGGCACCCGGCTGTGCAACGTGGTCGACCAACGCGCGCAATGCCGCGATCCAGTGCTCCGCCAGTTCGTTGACGTCGGCACGTTCGAGCAGGGTCGTCGGGAAGCCGAAGTTCGCGCTCAATTGGCCGCCGACCACGATCGCATTGATGTCGAGTGCCGTCATCGCGGGCATGTCGGGGTCAGGCGTGCCGCTGAGGTCGCCCAGGTCACCTGCCGGGATCCACCCGATGTCGGCGAAGCCCGCCGGCACGTCGTCGGCAGAAATTCGGCCGAGGTAGTTGAATGTGATCTGCCCACCTGCCATTGCACCGAGTTCGGTTGCGGTGTCGGGGTTCAGATAACGCAGCAACCCGTAGCCGACGCCACGCTCGGGCACTGCTGCCAACTGCTCCTTGACCGCCTTCACTGCCGCACCGGCGGCGGGCCCCGACGCAAAGGCGTCGTCTAGGTCGATCCCCGCGAGGTCGAGCCGGACCGGGAAGATGCTCGTGAACCAGCCGACGGTCCGCGCGAGGTCAGCGCCTGGAACCAGACCCTCTTCCCTGCCGTGCCCTTCGAGACTGAGCAGCGTCGACGACTCGGCTATCCCCCGATCGCGGCGCCAGCGCGAAACCGCAAGTGCGAGTGCGGCAAGCAGACCGTCGTTGACGCCGCCGTGGAACAACTTCGGCACCGTCGTGAGCAACTGCTCTGTGACGTCCGCGGGGATGCTGACCGCGATCTTCTCGACCGCTATCGCGAGATCGATTGCGGGATCGAACGGCCGGTCACCCAGTGCCGGGTCGGCGCCCGCGAGCGTGGCTCGCCAGAACGGCAGTTGCGCAACGAGATCGGGTGCGACCGCGCGCTCCACGAGGGCGTGGGCCCAGCGGCGCATCGAGGTGCCGACCGCCGGAAGCGCGACGTTCTGCCCGTGCGAAAGCTGCCCCCACGCGGCAATGAAGTCGGGTATCAGGATCCGCCACGAGACCCCGTCGACCACCAAGTGGTGGGCAACGACGACAAGCCGGCCGGACCGCGTCGGAGACCCGACGGGATCGAGCCAGACGAACTGCAGCACAACACCGTTTGCAGGATCGAGCCGCCCGAGGGCGGCATCCTGCGCGCTGACAGCAAGGGCGGCGACGGCGGCAGTGTCCAGGGCTGCGTCGAACTCGAGACGGGTGACCAACGCGTCGACGTCGACACTGCCGGCCGGCTCGGTCACAAGCAACCAATCGTCCTCGACGCGTGTGAGTTTCGCTCGCAGCACGTCGTGGCGGTCGATTACGGCGGCGACGGTCTGTACCAGCAGGGAGCGCTCGATGCCGATCGGCAATTCCAGCGCGACCGACTGATTGTAGCGGTCGAACCCGCCGCCGCGACCGACCATGAACGAGACGATCGGCGGCAGCGGCATCGGCCCTACGCCGCCACCTTCGAGCTCGACCAATTCCACAGGTGCAGCGCCGGATTCGGCGTGCAGCTGTGCGGCCTCGGCGAGCCCGGCAACAGTCTTGCGTTCGAAGACGTCCCGGGGCGTGAACACGACGCCGCGCGACTTCGCCCGCGACACAAGCTGAATCGACACGATGCTGTCGCCACCGAGTGCGAAGAACGAGTCGTCGGCCCCTACCGTCTCCAGGCCGAGAACCTCGGCGAACACGCTTGCAATCGACTTTTCCAGCTCGGTTTCCGGTGCCCGGGATGCCAGCGAACCCACGAAGCTGGGCGCGGGCAGGGCACGTCGATCCAGCTTGCCGTTTGCGGTCAGCGGCAGTTCGGCGAGCACGACCAATACGTCCGGAACCATGTAGTCGGTCAGGAAGCCGGACACGAAGTCCGACACCGCAGTGGTGTCGACGGCGCCCCCGGAACGTGGCACGACGTAGCCGACCAACCGCTCGCCGGTGCGCTCGTCGCTACGGACGATCGCAACGGCATCCGCGACCGACTCGTGCCGCAGCAACGCCGCCTCGATTTCGCCCAGTTCGATTCGGAAGCCGCGCAATTGCACCTGGGAGTCGCTGCGGCCGGCGTATTCGAGCTGACCGTCGGAGTTCCAGCGGCCGATGTCGCCGGTGCGGTACATCAGCGCGCCCGGTGCGCCATACGGGTCGGCGACGAACCGGCCCGCCGACAGCCCAGGACGACGCAGATAGCCGCGCGCCAACTGACCGCCGACCACGTACATCTCCCCCGCGACGCCGATCGGAACCGGATGCAACCGCTGATCGAGCACGTACACGCCCAGACCCGGAATTGCACGGCCGATGACGCTCGCGGCACCGCTTGCCGCCGCCGCGGAATCCAGCGCCGAATGGCTGACATGGACGGTGGTTTCGGTGATGCCGTACATGTTGACCAGCTGCGGGGTGTCGTCCGCGTGCCGTTCGTACCAGCTCTGCAGACGCCGAAGTTCGAGCGCTTCACCACCGAATACGACGTACCGCAGTGCGAGTTCCCCGGCGGTCTCCGGTTCGTCGGTCAGGGCGACGCGATCTGCCTCGGCGAGCTGATAGAACGCCGACGGTGTCTGGTTGAGTACGGTTACCCGTTCTCGCACAAGCAGTTCCCGGAACTCATCGGGCGACCGCGTCGTGAAGTAATCGACGACGACCAGTGCGCCGCCGTGCAGCAGCGGACCCCACAGCTCCCACACCGAGAAATCGAAGGCGTAGGAGTGGAACAGCGTCCAGACGTCCGATTCGCCGAAGCCGAACTTGCTCTCGGTATGCGCGAACAGGCGCACCACGTTTCGGTGCGGGATCAGCACCCCCTTGGGGCGACCGGTCGAGCCCGAGGTGTAGATCACGTACGCAGCGTTTTCGGGCCGCAGCTTGCCGTTGCGATCGGCATCTGTGACGGGTGCATCGTCGAACGTCTCGGTGTCGCCGACATCGACCACCGGCAGCTCCGCACCCAGACCCGCAGCAGCATCGCCCTGGGTCATCAGGCAGACCGGTCGGGCGTCGGAGAGCATGAACTCCAGCCGTTCCCGCGGATAGGTCACGTCGATCGGCAGGTAGGCGCCGCCCGCCTTCAACACTGCGAGCAGTGCCACGACCAACTCGACCGATCGCGGCAACGCGACGGCGACCAGCGCCTCGGGACCGACGCCCTGCGCAATCAGCTTGCGCGCCAGCCGGTTCGCGCGCGCATCGAGCTCACCGTAGTTGATCCGGAGCTCGCCGTGCACGAGTGCATCCGACGTAGCGGATCGCCTGACCCGCTCGTCGAACAGTTGCACCAGAGTCGCGTCGGCAGCGGTGAGCACCGGATCGTTCCATTCGAACAGCACCTGCGCGCGGTCCGCGTCGCCGAGCAACGCGATGTCGCCGGTCGGCACGGCCGCGTCGCGCACGGCCGCGGCAAGGATCGCCTGGAATCTGTCCACGAATTCGGCGACCGTCGATTCGTCGAACAGTTCGGTCGCATAGGTGACCACGCCGAGCAGACCGGCCGGCGCACCGTCTTCGGATGTGTTCTCCGACAACGTGAACTGCAGATCGAACTTGGCCAGATCGATGTCGAATTCGACGCTCGACACCGTCAGCCCCGGCAGTTCGAGTGCGGCGCGCGCCATGTTCTGGAACGTGAGCATGACCTGGAACAAGGGGTGCCGCGCTTGCGAGCGTTCGGGATCGAGGATCTCGACGAGGCGCTCGAAAGGCAGGTCGGCGTTGCCGAACGCACCGATGTCGGTTGCCCGTGCGCGCGTGAGCAATTCGGCGAACGACTCATGCGGATTGACGTCGGTGCGCAACACGAGTGTGTTGACGAACATCCCGATCAGGCTGTCCAACTGTTCTTCGCCACGCCCGGCGACGGGTGTTCCGATCGCAACGTCGGTGGTGTTCGCGGTCCGGGCGAGCAGCACCGCGAGCGCGGCGTGCACAGCCATGAACAGCGTCGAATTGTGTTCGCGGGCAAGCTCGGCAAGCCCGCCGTGGACCTCCGCTGCGACGGTGAACGAGAAGTTGCCACCGCGATTTCCTGCGATCTGCGGGCGTGGCCGGTCGGTGGGCAGTTCCAGTTCCTGCGGGAGGCCGGACAGCGTCGTGCGCCAGTAGTCGATCTGCTTCGCGATCAGGGAATTCGCGTCCTGCTCGGAACCGAGTGCTTCGCGTTGCCAGAGTGCGAAATCGGCGTACTGCACGGCAAGCGGCGGCCAGTTCGGCTCCGCGCCGTGGCGCTGCGCCTCGTAGGCGACGACCAGGTCCCTGGTCAGCGGGCCCATCGAGAAGCCGTCACCGCTGATGTGGTGGACCACCACGGTGAGCACATGCTCGTGCGGCGACACCTCGAACAACCGGACGCGAACCGGGATCTCCGACGTGACGTCGAAGCCACGGAAAGCGAAGTCGCTCACCGCAGCTACAACGGCGTCGGCCGGCACGACGACGGGTGTCAGGTCGGGAACCACGTCCGCGCCCGTACGGATCTGCTGATACGGCTTGCCGTCTTGCTCGGGGAACACGGTGCGCAGGGATTCGTGCCGCCAGATCACGTCGCCGACGGCAGCTTGCAGTGCAGCGACGTTCAGGTCACCGGTCAGCCGGATCGCAACCGGCAGGTTGTTGACTGCCGAGTCGGGGTCGAGGCGGTTGAGGAACCACATGCGCTGCTGTGCCAACGACAGTGGGATCTGCGCGGGCCGGACACGCGGCGCCAGCAACGTCCCGGGTCCGGCATCGGAATGCGCCTCGACGCGTGCGGCGAGTGTCTGCACGGTCGATGCTTCGAACAGCGTGCGTACGGGGATGCGGGTACCGAGCGCCGCCCCCAGTCGCGCTACCGCCTGCGTCGCGACGAGCGAGTTTCCGCCCAGTGCGAAGAAGTCGTCGTCGAGACCGACCCGCGCCCCGCCGAGCAGATCTGCGAAGACTCCGGCAACGATCTCTTCGACAGGCGTTGTCGGAGCACGGAATTCGCGCTGCTCGAAGGTCGGCTCCGGCAGCGCCTTGCGGTCGAGTTTGCCGGACGAGTTCAGAGGAAACTCGTCGAGCACCACGACCGCAGCGGGGACCATATACGTCGGTAGGCGGCCGTCGAGCCAGGACACCAGTTCGTCCCCTGCCACAGTCGCACCCGGACCAGGTACGACATAGGAAACCAACTGGTCGCCGGTGACGGTCTGCTGCACGACCGCGACTGCCTGCTGCACCGCGGTGTGCCCGAGCAGCGCGGTCTCGATCTCGCCGAGTTCGATCCGCTGGCCGCGGAACTTCACCTGGAAGTCGGTGCGCCCGATGTACTCCAAGATGCCGTCCCGGCTCCACCGGACCAGGTCACCGGTGCGATACATCCGATCGCCGGAGCCACTGTAGGGATTCGCGACGAACCGGTCGGCGGACAGGTCCGGCCGCGTGACATAGCCGCGAGCAAGTTGCACGCCCGCGAGATACAGCTCACCGGGTACGCCGTCGGGAACGGGCTGCAGACGACTGTCGAGCACGTATACCGCGCTGTTCCATTCGGGGCGGCCGATGGCGACGATCGGTTCGCGAGTCTGCCGCTCCCCCACACGCGCGGGCCAATAGGTGATCGAGACCGCAGCCTCGGTCGGACCGTAAAGATTGTGCAGGCCCGCGGAACTCACGGCCGCGAACGCGGAAACAGTCTCCGGTGGCAGCGCCTCACCGATGACGAAAACGTGGCGCAGCGACCGCAATTGTGCCGCGTCGACCTGTCCCGCAAAGACGGCCAGCATCGAGGGTACGAAATCGGTGATCGTAACGTGTTGTGCGGCAATGGTGTCGGCGAGGTAGAGCGGATCACGGTGGCCGTCGGGTGTGGCGACAACCAGGGTGGCGCCGACGCGCAGGGGCATGAAGTAACCCCACAGTGACACGTCGAAGGTCGTGGCGGTCTTCTGCAGATAGACGTCCGACGCGTCCAACCGGTACTCGGACTGCATCCAGGCGACCTGGTTCGCGATCGCACTGTGCGGAACCGCAACGCCTTTCGGGCGACCGGTCGAGCCGGACGTGAAGATCGCGTACGCGGGATGATCACCGCGAAGAACGGCCCGCCGCTCGTCGGCTCGGAGCGCGGCAGCAGAGTACGGAGACAGGTCGACGGCATCGATCTCGATGACCGCTCCCGATTCGGCGGCAAAGCCGTCCCGGGTCGTGCTCAATATGCATGCCGGCTGTGCGGTGTCGAGGACGTGCGCGATGCGCTCGGCCGGGTGATCGGGATCGATCGGCACGTACGCGCCGCCTGCACGCACGACCGCGTACATCCCGACCACGAGGTCGATCGATCGTCGCATGGCGAGGGCCACAAGCGATTCCGGTCCGACACCGTTCGATATCAGCAGCCGGGCAACCTGATTGACGCGCGCATCGAACTCGCCATAGGTCAGCTGGTCACCCTCGAATACGACCGCAGGCGCATCGGGTGTCCGCAAGACTTGCGCGTCGAATCCGGCGAGGAGGTACTCGTCGGAGACGTCGAAGTCGGTGGCATTGCGTTCGATCAGGAGTTCGCGACGTTCACTCGCATCGAGCAGGTCGATGTCACCGACCGGACGGTCCGAGTTGGCCGCGACGGCCGAGAGCAGCTGCAACAACCGACCGGCGAGCAACCGTATGGAAGAGTCGTCGAAAAGATCTGTGGCATAGGTGAACAACGCGCCGAGACTGCCTGGCGAATCGTGCTCCGGGACCGAAATCGTCAGCTGCAGATCGAACTTCGCGAGTACGCCGTCGAACTCGACGGCTTCCACGCGCAGTCCCGGCAGTTCGAGCTCGGCAGTGCCCATGTTCTGGAAGAACAGCGCCACCTGGAACAACGGGTGATGGGCGGTGGAGCGGACCGGGTCGAGCACCTCCACGAGTCGCTCGAAAGGCATGTCCGCATGCGTGAAGGCGGCGAGGTCGTCGTCGCGAACCGCTACCAGGAGGTCGGTGAACGACAGCCCCGGATCGACATCGGTCCGCAGTACGAGGGTGTTGACGAACATGCCGACGAGGTCGTCGAGTGCTTCCTCGCCACGACCCGCGATCGGCGTACCGATCGTGACATCCGTTGTGGCAGAAACTCGTCCGAGTACGGCAGCGAAGGCCGCGTGGACCACCATGAACAACGACGCCTCGTGATTGCGGCCGAGTTCCTCGAGCGCTTTGCGCAGCGTGTCGTCGATGACGAATTCGTAGGTCGCACCCGCGTTGGACCCGACCACCGGGCGGGGCCGGTCCAGCGGGAGGTCGATCCGGTCGGGCAGGCCGTCGAGCCGCTGTCGCCAGTAGGTCAGCTGCTGCGCCGCAAGCGAATTCGGGTTGCTCTCCGCACCGAGCAGGGTGCGTTGCCACAGTGTGTAATCCGCGTATTGCACCGGCAGTGCCGGCAGGTCCGGTTTGCTACCGCCGAGCCGTGCCAGATAGCTGCCGACCAGGTCGCGCACCATCGGCACCAGTGACGCACCGTCGGCGGCAATGTGGTGGACAACGATTGCCAGCACGTGTTCTGCCGGACCGACCGCGAGCAGGGCGATCCGCAGCGGGACAGCCGCGGTGACGTCGAAGCCGCGCATCGCGAAGTCCGTTATCCAGCCGATCAACTCGCTCTCGGCGACCGGCACCGCCGCCAACTCGCTGACGACGTCCGCGGTCGGGAGTACGACCTGGTGACCGATGCCGCCGTCTTCGGGGTACACGGTTCGCAGCGACTCGTGCCGCTCGATGACATCGCGGACCGCGGCACCGAGGACCGCGGGATCCAGTTCAGAGACCAGCCGAATCGCGAAGGGGATGTTGTTCAGTGCCGATGCCGTGTCGAAGCGGTTGAGGAACCACATTCGTTGCTGCGCCAGCGACAACGGAATGTTCTCCGGTCGCGTCTGCGGTGTGAGGCGTGGCCGACCGCCTTCGCCACGCAATACTTCGACGGCCGTAGCAAGAGCCGACACCGTGCTGGACTCGAATACAAAGCGAGCAGGGACGCGCGCATCCAGCTCGGCACCGAGTCGCGCGGCGACTTTCGTTGCGATCAGCGAGTTTCCGCCGAGATCGAAGAAGTCGTCGTCGCGTCCGACCCGCTCGACGGACAGCACCTGCGAGAAGACGCGGGCAACCAACTCTTCGGCGGCGTTCGCGGGCGGACTGTATTCGCGAACCTCGAAGACAGGTTCCGGCAACGCATCCCGATCGAGCTTGCCGACCGGGGTCAACGGGATCTTGTCGAGCACCATGAGAACCGTGGGCACCATGTGGACGGGCAACATCCTGCCCACGAACTCGAGCACCTCGTCGGTGTCGAGGACACGATTCTCGTCGGGCAGCACGTAGGCGACGAGAGCGGTGGTACCGGAAGACGTTTCGCGTCCGATCGTCACGGCAAAGGCAATGTCGGGATGCGCTGTCAACGCGGCGTCGATCTCGCCGGGCTCGATGCGGAACCCGCGAATCTTCAACTGCGAGTCGTTGCGTCCGACGAACTCCACTTCGCCGGAATCCCGTAGCCGCACAATGTCTCCGGTGCGGTACATGCGCTCGCCGGGCTCTGCGGCGTACGGATTCGCGACGAAACGCTGGGTCGTCAACGCGCGCCGCTCGTGGTAACCGCGCGCAAGTTGCAGACCTGACAGATACAGCTCCCCGGCCACTCCGACCGGCACCCGCTGCAGGCGGGCGTCGAGGACGAGTGCGGTCATGTTCCGGATCGCCGGACCGATCGTGATCGCCTCGCCGGGCTGCAGCGGATCACTGATGTTGGTCATGATGGTCGTCTCGGTCGGCCCGTAGCCGTTGAAGAACTCCCGGCCGTGCGCCCAGCGGTTGACCAGTTCAGGCGGGCAGGCTTCGCCACCGACGCAGACCACACGGAACTCGTCGAGACCCGCTGGATCCACCGACGCCAACGCCGCAGGTGTCACGAAGCCATGGGTGACACGCTGGGCAGCCACGATCGACGCCAGCTCGGCGCCGCCGTAGATTCCCGGCGGCACGATAACCATCGTCGAGCCGGCGGCAACCGCGAGCAGGAGTTCGAGGACAGACGCATCGAAACTCGGCGACGCGAAATGCAGCGTCCGTGCCTCTGCCGTCAGGCGATAGCGCTCGCGCTGTTCGGTGCAAAAGTTCGAGAGACCGGATTGCGTCACGACGACACCCTTGGGCAGGCCCGTCGAACCGGACGTGTAGATCACGTACGCGACGTTCTCGGCGCGCAGCGGCCGGACGCGGTCTGCGTACGAAACGGGTTCGGACGACACGTCCGCCAATTCACTCTCGATCCCCGCGCCGTCGATGACCAGCCATTCGACGTCGTTCGCCGACACCCGTTCGAGCGCAGCGGCAATGGTCACGCCGATCACGACGCGGGAGTCGCCGACCATGTGCGCGATGCGATCGGGCGGGTAGTTCGGGTCGACCGGCACGAAGCCCGCACCGGTCTTCGCGACCGCCCAGACAGCGAGGACGGATTCGATCGATCGCGGAATACCGACCGCGACAAGATCTTCGGGGCCGAGGCCACGGCCGATGAGCACGCGGGCGAGCCGCGACGACTGCGCATCCAGCTCGGCGTAACTGATCTCGCGACCGTCGAACGAGATGGCGATGCCGGTGGGGTTCATCTCGACTGCGGCGTTCAGCAGGCTCGGCAGCGGCGCGAACGGGTTGCGCCGCTTACGTTCTGCACCGCGGGCACTCGCGCGCCGTGGCCGCACCGGGCGCGCCGTTTCGTTCGGCTCGTCCCTATCGGTCATCGAGCGACCACTCCCTCAGCGTGAGCTACTGCCACGATCTTGTCCGCACAAAGCATCAGCCATCCTCCGCGTCCGGGGGCGCCGCGGCCTGCATCGAGTCGAGCGTCGCGACCACACGGTCGTCGAACCAGGCCTCCCCGGCTGGAAGCGGACCGTCGACGACAACAGCCGCGACCAGCTCGAGAGCCTCGGGATCGAGCGCGGCGAGCGATTCGGAGGCGGCAACGAGCATCGTGACCTCTGCCTGATCGAGTGCATCGGCGTCCGCGTCCCGTCCGACGAGCACAGCGGTTGCCCCGGACGTGCCTGCTAGGACCAGTTCGACCAGTCCGGCGAGCCCACCTGGTTCGCCCACGAATGCCGTACGCGATTCGTAGTCGACGAAGGTCCGTTCCCGGACCTCGTCGACTAGCCGCGAAAGCTCGACAACCGTCAGCATCGTCCCGGCCGGCGAGACGTAAGCCGGGTCGGTCAGTTGTAGCGCGCGCACGCGGTCGGCGTAGGTGACCGGCCGGGCCGAGAGCGCAGCGATGCCGGCCGCGGCCTCGGGGTCGTCGAGCACCAGCCACTGCACTGCACCGAGCCCCGGTGCTGCGGCCAGGCCGGCGACGTCAGCTGCCGTTGTGATACCGATTCGCGGGACTTCGGCCGTGAAGGCGGCAGGATTTCGCGGATCGACCGGGACAACGGCAGCGCCGGCCTTCAGCACTGCCCAGAAGGCGATCGATGCCTCGACCGTGTGCGCGAGCGCGACGAGCACCCCGTCGCCGGGACCCGCACCGAGGTCGATGACCGCGCGACCGACCTGCGAGGAGCGCGCATCGAGCACCCTGTACGCGGTCTCGTCGTCGTCGACACTCAAAGCCGGTGCCTCGGGGTCGCCCTCGACGGCAGCGGTGAGTTGCTGCACGAGCGCCGCCGCCCCGACCGATTCGCTGCGCACCGTTGCCGCAGGTTGCTGCGCCACCTCCATGCGCTGGCGTTCGGCCTCGTCGAGCACGTCGATGTCACCGACCACGACTGCCGAATCGGCAGCAACTGCTTCGAGAATCCTGCCGAAGCGCCGCGCGAAACCTTGGACCGTCGACTCGTCGAAAAGATCTGTGGCGTAGGTGAACACACCCGCAAAGCCGGCAGGCGCGCCGTCGGCTGCGTGGCGTGCTTCCAGGGTCAACTGCAGATCGAACTTCGCAACCGCCTCGCCCGCGTCGAGTGCCTGCACTGTCAACCCTGGCAACTCGATGCGCGCGGGCTCCAGGTTCTGGAATGTCAGCGCAACCTGGAACAGTGGGTTGCGTGACCGTGAGCGTGCCGGTTGCACGGCATCGACCACAGACTCGAACGGGATGTCCGCGTTGGCGAACGCCGAGAGGTCGACCTCGCGGGTGCGCTGCACCAGGTCGGCGAACGCCGCTTCCGGCGCCACGTCGGTGCGCAGCACCAAGGTGTTGACGAACATGCCGACCAAATCGTCGAGTGCGCGCTCGCCACGGCCCGCGATCGGCGAGCCGATGGCGATGTCGGAGCTTCCGGACAGACGCGACAGTAGTACGGCGAGCGCGGCGTGGACGACCATGAACAGCGACGCATTGTGCTCGCGGGCAATACGATCCAGCCCCGTGTGCGCGGCAGCCGAGACGTCGAACTGCAGCATCGCTCCGCGCATCGACTGCACTGCCGGCCTCGGCCGGTCCGCGGGCAGATCGAGTTGTTCGGGCACACCGGACAGGGCCTTGGTCCAGAATTCCAACTGGCGGGCCGCGAGCGAATCCGGATCGTCGACCGTGCCGACTGTGTCACGTTGCCACAGCGTGTAATCCGCGTACTGGATCTCCAGCGGCGACCACGCCGGTGCGCCACCGCCGGCACGGGCGGCGTACGCGATCATCATGTCCCGCACGAGCGGAGCCATCGATGCACCGTCGGAAGCGATGTGATGGACGACGAGCGTCAGCACCAGATCGTTCTCGCCCAGCGCGAAGAGCCCGACCCGCAGCGGCGGCTCCTCGGTGACGTCGAAGCCCCGCGAAACCAGGCCGACGACCTGCTCCATCAGCTCCGCTTCGGCGACGGCCACCGGCGTGAGGTCGAGGTCGACCTGTGCGGCAGGCAAAATCTCCTGATGCGGGGTGTCGCCTGCGACCGGGTACCTGGTTCGCAGCGCCTCGTGCCGCTCGACGACGTCGCCGAATGCCAGCCGCAGCGCGTCGGTGTCCATCGCACCGGTGAGGCGGATGGCAAACGGAATGTTGTAGGTCGCGGCCTCGGGATCGGCCTGATTGATCACCCACATGCGTTGCTGCGCAAGCGAAAGCGGTATGAGCGCCGGGCGCTCCGCCGGTATCAGGGCAGCGCGGCGCGGACCGCCGGTCGCGGCGCCCACCCGTGCGGCAAGCGCGGAGACCGTCGATGCCTCGAAGATTTCGCGGACACCGATCGACGCGTCGAGCGCATCGTTCAAGCGGGCGACCGCACGCGTAGCGATCAGCGAGTTGCCGCCGAGGGCAAAGAAGTCGTCGTCGAGTCCGACCTGCGCAACGCCGAGCAACTCGGCGAACACGTCGGCGACGGCCTGCTCGATCGGCGTGCCGGGCTCACGGAACGCGGCACTGCTCGTGTACTCCGGCGCGGGAAGTGCCTTGCGATCCAGCTTGCCGTTGGGAGTCAACGGCAGCTCGTCCAGCCGCATGACGGCGTCCGGAAGCATGTAGGCCACAAGGAAGTCCGCGGCGAACGTGCGAACCTCGGCTGCCTCGACAGTCGAGCCGGACTCGGCCACGACGTAGCCGACGAGGCGGTCGCCGAACTGATCGTCGCTGCGCACGGATGCGACAGCTTGCGCGACACCGGGATAGCGCAGTAGCGCGGCTTCGATCTCGCCGAGTTCGATTCGGAAACCGCGCAACTGGACCTGCTGGTCGCTGCGGCCCGCGTACTCGAGTTGACCGTCGCGGTTCCAGCGCGCCACGTCGCCGGTGCGGTACATCCGCGCACCGGGCGCACCGAACGGGTCGGCGACGAAGCGTGCAGAGGCGAGGTCGGGGCGCCCGACATAGCCCCGCGAGAGCTGCTTGCCACTGACGTAGACCTCGCCGGGCACACCCACCGGTACCGGCCGCAGGCGCGAATCCAGCACATAGGTCGCGAGACCCGGCAGACCACGACCGATGACGCTGCCCGCCGCACTCTCGGCGAGCGCACTGTCGAGCGCGAGATAGGACACGTGCACCGTGGTCTCGGTGATGCCGTACATGTTGACGAGCTGCGGCTGCTGCGGATGCCGCTCGTACCAGCGTCGCAACTGCCGCAAGTCGAGTGCCTCACCGCCGAAGATCACGTACCGCAACGCAAGCCGCTCCGCAGTTCCGGAAGCGCGGTCCGCCTCGGCAAGCTGATAGAACGCCGACGGCGTCTGGTTGAGGACCGTAACCTGCTCGCGGACAAGCAGTTCGAGGAATTGCTCCGGAGATCGCGACGTAAGGTAGTCGACGATCACGACCGTGCCGCCGTGGACGAGCGCGCCCCACGTCTCCCACACGGAGAAATCGAAGGCGAACGAGTGGAACATGGTCCACACGTCGTTTTCGTCGAAGCCGAAGTGGCCCTGCGTGTTTGCCAAAAGCTCGACCGCGTTGCGGTGTGTGACAGCAACACCCTTGGGCCGTCCGGTCGAGCCGGACGTGTAGATCACGTAGGCGATGTTGTCCGCACGTAGCGCCGCATGGGACACCGCTGAATCGTCGAGTTCTGCCACATCGGCGCCGTCGAGAACCACGACCGGAATATCACCGACAGGCAGCAGTTCACATTCGGCCGCGGTCGTCAGCACGCAGATCGGTGCGGCATCGCCGAGGATGTAGGTCAACCGATCTGCCGGGTACGTCACGTCCAGCGGCACGTACCCACCGCCGGCCTTCTGCGTCGCCAGCATCGCAACGATCTGGTCGGGTCCACGTTCGGTCCCGATCGCGACCAGAGACTCCGGCCCGACACCCACGGCGATCAGCTTGCGGGCGAGCTTGTTCGCGCGCGCATCGAGTTCGCCGTAGCTGAGCTCGGCGGTGCCGAAACGCAGCGCTACCGAGTCGCCCCGCCGACCGGCCTGAGCTTCGAAGAGACCGATCAAGGTGCCGTCGCCGACGTCGGCTCCTGGCGTGTTCCACGCCGTGAGCAGCAACGCCCGTTCGGCCGGCGTCGTGAAGTCCAGGTCGCCGACCGCGCGGGTCGCGTCTGTTGCGGCGGCGTCGAGAATGCGCACGAGTCGCTCCGCGAACCCGGCGACGGTCGCCTCGTCGAAAAGGTCTGTGGCGTAGGTGAAGAACGCGGCAAGCCCGTCGGTCGTCGAGGGATCGTCGGCGACAGTGAGCTGGAGGTCGAACTTCGCCAACGGCACATCGAAATCGACTGCGCTGACGGCTAGTTCGGGCAGTTCCAGCCGCTGCTGGGTCATGTTCTGGAACGTCAGCGCCACCTGGAACAACGGCGTGCGAGCCGTCGACCGCACCGGATTCAGCACCTCGACGAGGCGCTCGAACGGCAGGTCGGCGTGCCCGAACGCCGCAACATCGATATCGCGCACGTCGCCGAGCAGGTCCACGAAGGAGCGATCGGGTTCTATCTCGGTGCGCAATACGAGTGTGTTGACGAACATGCCGATCAGGTCGTCGAGCGCGGCCTCACCGCGCCCCGCGATCGGGGTACCGACTGCGATGTCCGTCGTGTTCGAAAGCCTGGACAGCAGGACCGCCAGTGCCGAGTGCACGACCATGAACAACGTGACGTTGTGCCGGGCCGCCAAGTCCTGCAGACGCTTTCGCAGCGCGGCATCGATCGCGAAGACGACGTTCGCACCGCGGTTCGACGCGACTGCGGGACGCGCGTGATCGGTCGGCAGGTCGAGCTGGTCCGGCAACCCGCGCAGGGTCTCGCGCCAGAACGACTCCTGCTGGGACAGCAGTGATTCCGGGTCGTCGGCCGAGCCGAAGACCGTGCGCTGCCACAGCGTGTAGTCCGCGTATTGCACAGCAAGCGGCGACCAGTCCGGTCGCTCACCGCGCGCACGCTCGATGTAGGCCGCCATCATGTCGCGCGTCAGCGGTCCCATGGAGAAGCCGTCCGCGCTGATGTGGTGCACCACGAAGGCAAGTACGTACTCGTCGGCGGTGAGCTGGAAAAGCTTGACTCGTAACGGCGGAGCGGCGGCGACATCGAATCCACCCGCTACGAACGCACCGAGAAGAGCCGGAAGCTGCTCGGCCGAGCAAGGTTCCACGTCCACGGCGGGGATCGCATCCGGACCGGACACGACGACCTGCCAGCCCTCGCCATCGATCTCCGGGTAGCGGGTGCGCAGGATCTCGTGCCGCTCGACGAGGTCGGTGACCGCCGCACGCAGAGCATCCAGGTCGATTCGTCCGGTCAGCTTGACCGCGACTGGGATGTTGTAAAGCGGCGACTCCGGTGCAAAGCGGTTGAGGAACCACATCCGCTGCTGCGCCATCGAGAGGGGAACGCGGTCCGGGCGACGCTGTGGGACCAGGGCAGCCCGGCCGCGGGCACCGACGTGGGATTCCAGCCGGGCCGCGAGCCCGGCCACTGTGGGCGCCTCGAACACCAAGCGGACCGGAACCTGCGCGTCGGTCGCCGCTCCGAGTCGTGCGGTTACCTGAGTGGCAGAGATCGACGTGCCGCCGAGTTCGAAGAAGTTGTCGTCCAAGCCGACTCGTTCGACGTCGAGTACCGCGGCGAAGGTCTCCGCGACCATTTCCTCGATCGGCGTGCTGGGCGGACGATAGGTCTTCGCCTCGAACACCGGTTGTGGCAGCGCTTTTCGATCCAGTTTGCCACTCGGGTTCAACGGCATCGCGTCGATGACGAGGACAGTCGACGGCACCATGTACGACGGCAACTTCTGTGCCGCACCGGCAATCACGGCAGCGGCTTCGACCGACTCCCCCGAACCGGGAACGACGTATCCGACGAGTTGGTCGCCCGTGCGATCGCCGCGGTGCACGACGGCGACCGCTGCGGTGACACCCGGGTACGACGCAAGGACCGTCTCGATCTCTCCGAGCTCGATACGCTGCCCGCGTAGCTTGACCTGGAAGTCGGTGCGGCCCAAGTACTCCAGCGCACCACGTTCGTTCCAGCGCACTAGGTCGCCGGTACGGTACATGCGGTCGCCCGCGTTGCCGTACGGGTTCGCGACGAACCGTTCCGCAGACAGACCCGATTGGGCGTCGTAGCCACGCGCCAACTGCGCGCCGGCCATGTAGAGCTCACCTGCAAGGCCCACGGGCACCGGCCGCAACCGCTCGTCGAGCACCAACGCCGCGGAGTTCCAGACCGGTCCGCCGATGGGCACCGGTCCTGCGCTGTCCGGGTCGACCGGCGTCGCGGTCGCGTGCACCGTGTATTCGGTCGGGCCGTACAAGTTGAACAGTTCCGCCGAACTGACCCGGTGGAATGCGGCAACGGTGGGACCGGTCAGCGCCTCGCCTGCGACGAGCAGCGCGCGCAGCGAATCGACGGCGCCCGGCCGGATACCACCGGCGAACACCGACAGCATCGACGGCACGAACGACGTGATCGTCACCCGTTCGGCCGCAATGACGTCGGCGAGGTACGCCGGGTCCCGGTGCCCGTCGGGCGTCGCGATGACCAGGCGGGCGCCCGCGACGAGGGTGCCGAACAGTTCCCACACCGAGACGTCGAACGTTGCGGGGGTCTTCAGCAACACAGCATCGTCCGGGCCCAGCCCGTATTCGGCTACGAGCCAGCGGACTTGGTTGACAACTGCGCTGTGCCGCACGACGACGCCCTTGGGACGACCCGTCGACCCCGACGTGAACAACACGTACGCGGCGTTTTCGGGACGAAGCGGCGCAAGGCGTTCGGCGTCCGACACCGGGGTCGCCTGGAAGTCGGAAAGGTCCAGCTCGTCGACGAGTTCGACCGAGTCGGCAGCGAAACCGTCCCCCCGCGTGGACAGGACGACGAGCGGCGCCGCCATCTCCAGCACGTACTCGGTGCGCTCCGCCGGGTGATCCGGATCGACAGCGACGTACGCGCCGCCTGCCTCGAGCACTGCATACATCGAGACGAGGAGGTCCAGGGAGCGGCGCATCGCAAGGCCGACCCGGACCTCCGGTCCGACGCCCTGCGCGATCAGCCAGTGCGCCAACCGGTGTACCCGCTCACCGAACTCGCGATAGCTCAGCTGCACTCCGACGCCGGGCACGGTCACAGCAACGGCATGCGGTGTACGCGTCAGGCTTTCGGCGAGCACGCCTGTCAAGGTCTGCGGTCCCTCGATGACGGCTGCGGTCGCGTTCCAGTCGTGCAGGACCCGTTGCCGCTCGGCGTCGTCGAGCAGGTCGATATCGGCGACCGGCAACTCGGGATCGGCGACGACAGTCGAGATGACCCGAGTCAGTTTGCCTGCCAGATCGGCAATTTCGGCCTCGTCGAAGATCTCTCGCAGGAACTGCAGGGTTATCTCGACCCGCGCGGCCACCACGGCAAGCACGGTCAGCGGATAGTGCGTCACCGTCGTGAGGTCGACACCGGTGATCTGCATGCCTTCGATGACGCTCGCCGCCGCGATACCAGCGGTGTCGACCGGGTAGGACTCGTACACGAACAGCGTGTCGAATTCCGCGCCCGGACCCGCGTCGGCAACGATGTCGGCGAGACCGAGGTAGTGATGCCCGAGCAGGGTCGCCTGTTCGGACTGCACGCGCGACAACAGTTGCGAGACAGAATCTCCCGCATCGACGCGCACCCGCACCGGGACCGTGTTGATGAAGAGGCCGACCATGGACTCGACGCCGGTCAGCTCCGGTGGGCGGCCCGACACGGTGGCGCCGAAAACGACGTCGTCGCGGCCGACAAGTCGTCCGAGCAGAATCGCCCACGCGCACTGCAGGACGGTGTTGACGGTGACGCCGGTCGCGACTGCGAACTGCTTGAGCGCTGCGGTGAGTGCCTCGTCGAGTTCGAACGTGTGCTCGCCGGACAGCGCCGTGATGACGCGGCTCGAATCGCGCTGAGCCAGCAGCGTCGGCTCGCTGACACCTGCCAGCGATTCCCGCCACGCGAGCCGGCCCTGCGCCTCGTCTTGTTCCGAAAGCCATTCCAGGTAGCGGCGATACGGGCGAACAGGCTCGAGCACACTGCGATCGCCGCCGGTCGCGTACAGCACCAGTAGGTCTTTCATGAGCAACGGCATCGACCAGCCGTCGAGCAGGATGTGGTGGTTGGTGACCACCAGTCGGTAGCGGCTACCGCCGAGCGCAGCCAGGATGAACCGCATGAGCGGTGGCTGCGCCATGTCGAATCGGTTGCGCCGGTCCGCTTCCAGCAACGCGTCGAAGGCGGCGTCCGGATCCGGTTCGCCGCTCAGATCGACGTCGGTCCACGGGATCTCGACGGATTCGAGCACGACCTGAACTGCCGCACCGGCAGCGTCGGTGACGAACGCGGTGCGCAAATTCGCGTACCGGTCGAGTACCGCCTGGCCTGCGCCGCGTAGTCGGTCAGCGTCGATGGAACCTTCGACCGCGAGCACGACCTGGGAGGTGTAGACGTCGAGCGATGTGCTCGCCAGTAACGAGTGGAAGAAGAACCCGGACTGCAGCGGGGACAGCGACCACACATCGGAGAGGGCCGGGAAGTGCGCTTCCCAGGCGTCGATATCGGGCTGCCCGACGTCGACCAACGGCAGGTCGGACGGCGTCCGGCCGCCACCGTCAGCGGAACGGGCGTGCTGGACAACAGCGTCCAGCACCGACACCCACAGGTCGGCGAGCTCTTGCACATCGTCGCGCTCGAGGAGGCCACGCGGAAACGCGAACGTCGCGGACAATTCGCGGTCGGTGAAGATCGTGTTGATATCGACGACGGCGAGCGCGGGCATGTCGGCGTCGGCGCGCGCGGGAAGATCACCGAGATCGCCCGCGGGCGTCCACCCGAGATCGCGGACCCCTTCCGGCAACTCTCCAGCGGAGATCCTGCCGAGGTAGTTGAAACCGACCTGCGGAATCGGCAGTGCCGAAAGCTCGCCCGCAGTCTCTTCGTTGGCGTAGCGCAGAAGTCCGTACCCGATGCCCTTGTCCGGCACCGCACGCAGCTGTTCCTTGACGGCCTTGACCGCAACACCCGTGGACCGGCCACCCGACAGCGCGTCGTCGAGCGCGATGCCCGACACATCGAGCCGCACGGGGAACATGCTGGTGAACCAGCCGATGGTGCGCGAGAGGTCGGCGCCGGGCGCGACCTGTTCTTCGCGCCCGTGGCCTTCCATCCGAACCAGCACGGACGACTCGTCGACACCGCGCCGACGCCGCCACTCGCGCACGGCAAGCGCGAGGGCTGCCAGCAGACCGTCCGCAACCTCGCCGTGGAAAGCTTCGGGCACCGCAGACGAAATGCCCTCGCTCACTTCGGGACTCAGGCGCACGCTCACCGCGTCCAGCGTCTCGGCGACGTCGATTGCTGGGTCGAAGGCTCGCGACCCGAGTAGCGGATCCGGTCCGTCGAGCACCTTGCGCCAGTACGGCAGCTCAGCGACACGGTCCGCGGACTGTGCGGCGTCCACCAACGCATGTGCCCACCGGCGCATGGAAGTACCGACCGGCTGCAGCTGCGGCGCCGCACCGTTGGCGAGCTGCGCCCACGCAGTGACCAGGTCCGAGATGAGGATGCGCCAGGACACGCCGTCGACAACGAGGTGGTGCGCAGCAACGATCAGCCGGCCGCCTTCCGGTGCGTCGAGCCAGACAAACTGCAGCACAACACCGTTGGCGGGGTCGAACCTAGCGAGAGCAGCATCCAGTTCGGTGGCCGCGAGCTCGCTTCGTGCAGACTCCTCGGCCGGCATGGGGAATCGGTGCACGAGGCTGTCGACATCGACTGCAGAGACCGGCAACGCCTCGAGCGTCCAGGAGCCGTCGGCGTCGATCGCCAAACGCGAGCGCAGCATGTCGTGCAACCCGACGACGGCGCCGATCGTGGCAACGACCTGGCCGCGTTCGATTCCGGTCGGCAGCGCCAAGCTGACAGTCTGGTTGAACCGATCGAAATGGCCACCGCGCTCGACCATGTACCGGACCACGGGAGTCAACGGCATCGTGCCGACGCCGCGGCCTGGCAGCTCCGCCAGCTCGATGGCGGTTCCCGCTCCGGCAGCGGCCTTTTCGGCAAGCCGTGCAACGGTGCGCTGCTCGAAGACGTCGCGCGGTGTGAAGACCAGACCGCGCGACTTGGCGCGGGACACCAGCTGGATCGAGACGATGCTGTCGCCACCGAGGGCAAAGAAGTCGGCGTCGATACCGACGCTATCCGCGCCCGGCAGGCCGAGGACCTCGGCGAACGCTTCGGCGAGCAAGCGCTCGGTATCGCTTCCGGCCGAGCGGAACTCGGCGTCGACGGCCAGCTCCGGTTCGGGCAGCGCATTCCGGTCGAGCTTGCCGGAACTGGTCAACGGAAGCTCGGCGAGAACGACGAAGGAGGTCGGGACCATGTACTCGGGCAGCTCGGCCGCGAGGAACGCGCGCAGGTCATCGGTCTCGATCGAGGCAGCTCCCGCGGGCACGACGTAGCAGACCAATTGATCCGCGCGGCCCGGCACGGTTCGCACCAGTGCCACCGCATGCGCAACGGAATCACGCTGGAGCGCAAGCGCTTCGATTTCGCCGAGTTCGATTCGCAGGCCGCGCAGCTTCACCTGGAAGTCGGTGCGGCCGAGGTATTCCAGCATGCCGTCGGGATGACGGCGCACCAGGTCGCCCGTGCGGTAGAGCCGCTCGCCGGTGGCGAACGGGCTCGCCACGAACCGCTCGGCACTCAATTCGGGACGACCGTGGTAGCCGCGCGCAACCTGCACGCCGCCCATGTAGAGCTCGCCGGCAAGGCCGACCGGAACAGGCCGCAGTCGCGCGTCGAGCACGTAGGCCTGCGCATTCCAGACCGGTCCACCGATCGGCACGGCACCCGAAACCTGTTCGGGTACCGGACTGTGCGTCGCGTGCACGGTGAACTCGGTCGGTCCGTACAGGTTGAAGGTGCCCGCCGAGCTAATTCGCCGGAACGCGGTGATCGTGTGCGCGGACAGTGCCTCACCGGCGATCAGGACGGTCCGCAGGGAATCCACCGCACCTCGCTCGGTGCTTTCGGCGAACACGCTCAGCATCGACGGAACGAAGGACGTCATCGTGACGCCTTCGCGGTCGATGACGTCCACGAGGTAGGCCGGGTCGCGATGTCCGTCCGGCGTCGCGATCACCATGCGCGCGCCGACGATCAGGGTGCCGAAGAGTTCCCACACGGACACGTCGAACGTCACCGGCGTCTTCTGCAGAACGACGTCGGCCGCCGAGATGCCGTATTCCGCTGTGATCCAGCGAATCTGGTTCACGACCGAGCCGTGTGCGACGGACACGCCCTTGGGACGGCCGGTCGATCCGGACGTGAACAAGACGTACGCGGTGTTGTCCGGGCGCAGGGCACCGCGGCGCTCTGCTGCCTCGATCGCCCGGTCCGGCAGCGCTTCCAGATCGAGCTCGTCGAGCACGACCGTAGAACGGCCACCGGGTGTGACGAACGCGTCGGCCGCAGTCGTCAGAAGGCACAGCGGCTGTGCGGTATCGAGCACGTGCTCGATGCGATCGGCGGGATGGTCCGGGTCGAGCGGGACGTAACCGCCGCCCGCCGCGAGCACTGCATACATCGCGGTGACGAGGTCCAGCGAACGCCGCATACCCAGCGCGACAAGCACTTCCGGACCGACGCCCAGCTCGATCAGGTGCCGGGCCAATCGACGCACGCGTGCCGCGAACTCGGCGTAGGTCAACGTCTCGTCGCCGAACGTCACCGCGGCAGCATCCGGTGTCGCATTGACCTGCGCATCGAAGACCTCGACCAGCGTCGCAGGCTCGAGGGCCCGCGCGGTGCTGTTGAATCCTTCGACGACGAGGGCACGCTCGGCCTCGTCGAGCAGGTCGATGTCACCGACAGGCGTGCTCGAGTCGGCGGCGATCGCGGAAAGAATCCGCTGCATCTTCGCGCCGAAGGACGCGATCGTCTCCGCATCGAAGACACCGTGCAGGTATTGCAGGGTGAACTCGAGCCTGTCGGTCAGCGTGGCGAAAACCGTGAGCGGGTAATGCGTGTCGTTCGTCATCGTTACGTTGGCGACGCTCATGCCGTCGATCGAGTTCGCCGCGGCGATCCCCGCTGTATCGATCGGGTACGACTCGAATACCAGCAGCGTGTCGAACTCCGCGCCCGCACCGGCGCCGGCGTGAATGTCGGCCAGGCCGACGTAATGATGCGCGAGCAGATCGGCCTGCTCGCCCTGAACACGCGAAAGCAGTGTGGCGACAGGATCACTCGCGGCGAACTCCACGCGGACGGGCACGGTATTGATGAAGAGTCCGACCATCGACTCGACCCCGGCGAGCTCCGGCGGACGGCCCGACACTGTCGTGCCGAAGACGATGTCTTCGCGACCGAGCAAGCGGCCGAGCAAAATTCCCCAGACGACCTGGCAGACGGTGTTGACGGTGACGCCGAGGTCCGCGGCGATCGCAGTGAGTGCGGCGGTCCGGTCGGCGTCCAGGCCGAACTTGTAATTGTCTGCAAGCGTGGTGATTTCGCGACCGGTGTCGACGGGTGCCAGCACGGTCGGCTCGGCAACACCGGCCAGCGCGCTGTGCCAGGCCGCGCGCGAGGCAACCGGGTCCTGCGATACCAGCCACGACACGTAGTTCCGATACGACGGCGGCACAGGCAGCACGGACGCATCGCCGGAAGTGGCGTAGAGGACCAGTAGATCCTTGAGCACCAACGGCATCGACCAGCCGTCGAGCAGGATGTGGTGGTTTGTCACCACGAGCCGATGACGCCCGTCGCCGAGCGACACCAGCATGAAGCGAATCAGCGGCGGCTCTGCAAGGTCGAACCGGACTCGCATGTCTGCGTCGAGCACCTGCTGGAACGCCGAATCGACGTCGGGCTCGCCGGCCAGGTCGACCGCAGACCACGGCAACTGCACCGAATCCCGGACGACCTGCAGGGGATCGCCCGCCGCGTCCACGACAAACGCGGTTCGCAGGTTCGGGTAGCGGTCCAGAACGCCTTGGCCCGCCTTGCGCAGCCGTTCGCCCTCGACGCTGCCCTCGAGTTCGAGGACTACCTGCACGGTGTAGACGTCGACAGACGTTGTCGCCATCATGGCGTGGAACATCAGGCCGGACTGCAACGGTGCGAGCGGCCACACGTCGACGAAACCTGGGTACCGGGTGTCCCATTCGACGACGTCGGCCTGGGTCAGCGCCGCGTTGCCGCGCGCGGCGAGGCGGAAGTCCGACGGCGTGCGGCCACCGGCGCCCGGCCTGCGCGCGTGGGTAGCGATGGCGTGCAGGCCATCTCGCCACAGCTCGGCCAGTTCTTGGACGTCGGCCTCGGCGAGCAGAGTGTCCGGGAACGCGAACGTCGCCGAGAGCTGGCCGCCGGCCGCGATGGCGTTGATGTCGAGGGCGGCCATCGCGGGCATGTCCGCGTCGGGTCCCGCGGTAAGCGGTCCGACGTCGTCGGCGGGGATCCAGCCCATGTCGCCGATCTCGTCGGGCAGGTCCGCGGCCGAAATCCGGCCCAGGTAGTTGAAGCTGATCTGCGCCGGCGCCGATTGCGGCAGCCGACCTGCGGTCTCGTCGTTCAGGTAGCGCAGCAGCCCGTAGCCGATGCCGTTGTCCGGCACGTTCCGCAGCTGTTCCTTGACGAGTTGCACGGCGATGCCCGCTGCGGCCTCGCCGGCCAGCGCTGCGTCGACATCGACGCCGGTGGTATCGAGGCGAACGGGATACATGCTGGTGAACCAGCCGACCGTACGGGAGATATCGGCGCCGGGCGCGGCCGATTCCTCACGCCCGTGACCCTCGAGCCGGACGAGCGCAGACGGCTCGACGATGCCGCGAGCTCGGCGCCATTTCGCCAGCGCCAGCGCGAGCGCAGCAAGCAGCGCGTCGTTCGCACCGCCGTGAAAGAGGTCGGGAACAGTCGTCAGCAACGTGTCGGTGTCGGCGACGTCCAGCTGCACCCGCACCGACCGCACCGCACCGGCGACGTCGACCGCGGGATCGAACGCGCGCGTACCGAGCAGCGGGTCGGGACCCGACAGAATGTCTTCCCAGCGTGCGAGTTCCGCAACCCGGCCAGGTGCCTGCGCCGATTCGACGAGCGCGTGCGACCACGCGCGCATCGACGTCGCGACCTCGGGCAGCTGCGGTATTGCACCGCTCGCGACCTGCGCCCACGAACCGATGAGATCGGGTATGACGATCCGCCAGGACACGCCGTCCACGACGAGGTGGTGTGCAACGAAGATCAGTCGGCCGGCGCGCGCGCTGTCTGCGGGATCGAGCCAGACGAACTGCAGCACAACACCTTCGGACGGCGCCAGGCGGTTCAGCGCGGCATCGTATTCGGCGTCGGCCGCGGCCGTCGTTTCTGCCGAATCCATCGGACCCGTGACCTCGACCCGATGCACCAGAGCGTCGATGTCGACGCCGCCGGGCGCCACAGTTTCGATAGCGCGGACGCTGCCGTCGGCACCCGGCACCAACCGGGCACGCAGCATGTCGTGCCGATCGACCACCGCGGCAAGTGTTTTCACGATTCCGGCCCGGTCGATGCCGGTCGGCAATTCGAGCACCATTGTTTGGTTGAACCGGTCGTAGCGGCCCGGCCGTTCCACCATGAATCGCACGACCGGGGTGAGTGGCATTTCGCCGACACCACCACCGGCCAACTCGGTCGGCCCTACCGGCGCGGCAGCCGCGTCGACCGCTTCGGCGACCGCGGCGATGCCCGCGACGGTCCTGTGCTCGAACACATCTCGCGGCGTGAACAACACACCGCGGGCCTTCGCGCGGGATACGACCTGAATCGACACGATGCTGTCGCCACCCAGGCCGAAGAACGAATCGTGTACGCCGACCCGCTCGAGACCGAGCACGTCGCCGAACACGTCGGCGATGACCTGCTCGACCTGTGTGCGCGGCGCCTCGAATTCGGCCTCACCCACAAAAACCGGCTCCGGCAGTGCCTTTCGGTCCAACTTGCCGACCGGAGTGAGCGGCACCTTGTCGATGACCATGATCACCGACGGCACCATGTACGCGGGCACACGCTGCCCGACGAAGTCCGACAGCTCGTCGGTGTCGAGCGAAATACCTGGTGGTGCAACGACATACGAGATCAGCGAGACAGCGCCTGCGGCACTGGTGTGCCCCATCGTGACAGCGAACTCGACGTGCTCGTGCGCTGAGAGCGCGGAGTCGATCTCACCGAGCTCGATCCGGAAGCCACGAATCTTCACCTGGAAGTCGTTGCGGCCGACGTACTCGATCTCGCGTACGCCCGCTGCCTCCGACGTCCACCGCACGATGTCGCCCGTGCGGTACAAACGGTCGCCGGGCTCGCCGAACGGGTTCGCGACGAAACGTTCCGCGGTCAGACCGGGCCGCCGGTGATAGCCCTGCGCCAGTTGCGCGCCCGCCAGATACAACTCGCCCGGTGCGCCCTGCGGGACCGGCCGAAGTCGATGGTCGAGTACGAGCGCGCCGACACCTGCAATCGGCGAGCCGATGGTGATCGCGCCGCCCGGCTCGAGCGGCTGGCTGCTCGCGGCGAGAATCGTCGCCTCGGTAGGTCCGTAGCCGTTGTAGAAACGGCGGCCCGGCGCCCAGCGCGCGACGAGCTCGGGCGCGAACGAGTCGCCCGCGACGACAACGACCTGCAGGTCCGGCAATCCGGACGGGTCGACCGTCGACAGCGCACCCGGCGTGATGAGTACGTGCGTCACGTGCTCGCGGGCCAGCAGCCCGGCAAGTTCCTCGCCGCCGAACGCCGACGGCGGCGCGACGACGAGCGTCGCGCCCGAGGTGAACGCCAGCAACAGTTCCAGGACGGACACGTCGAAGCTCGGCGAACACACGTGCAGCATGCGCGATTCTGCTGTGACGCTGTAGTGGTCGCGCTCGGCGGCAACCACGCCCGGCAAACCGGAGTGGGTGACGACAACACCCTTCGGACGACCCGTCGATCCCGACGTGTAGATGATGTAGGCCGTATCGGCCACGTCAGGTTGCCTGATCCGGTCGCGATGCGAGATCGGGTGACCGGCCGCCGCGTCGATTCGCGCCAGTTCCCGAGCATCGTCGAGGACGAGCCACGAGACGGAATCGGGCAGCTTGTCGCGGTGCTCGGCGACGGTGATGCCGAGAGCCACCCCCGAGTCCTCGATCATGTACTCGATGCGCTCGCCGGGGTAATTGGGGTCGACTGGAACGAACGCGGCTCCCGTCTTCGCCACCGCCCAGAACGCCAGGACCGATTCGAGCGAGCGGGTCAAACCCAGAGCCACAATGTGCCCGGGCCCGGCGCCGTTCTCGATGAGGACACGTGCGAGCCGCGACGAGCGCTCGTCCAGCTCCCGGTAGGTCGTCGAGACGCCGTCGAAGATCACCGCGGCGCGATCACCGGATGTCTCGACCGCCGCTGTCAGCAGCTGTGGGAGCAGTTCCGATCCGGAACGCCGACGCCGTGTACCGCCGCGCTCCCGCCTAGCGGGCCGGGTGCCAGTTCGAGAGATCCGGGCTCCGTCGGAACCGTCGACCGTTCGCGACATAGGAGTTGAATCATCCTCTCATCGGTTTTCAGCCACTCGGACCCGGCCACATCATAAGTCACAGCACTACAGCGCCGCCGTCGAGCGGATTTATCCCCCCGGACAATTGACGCTTCAATCGTATCGACTTGTGACCGGCGTTCGTTTCGGCAAAAGCTCAATCGGTGGCGTTGCGCACACCGTCCCTGCCCGGAGCGATGACGAGCCCATCGGTGAAGACCTGCGGTCCGGACGACAACCGTTCGACCGCTGAGGCGTCCGGTTCACCGTCGACGACGACGATCGCGGCGAGGTCGTCGAGACCGTCGGCATCGAGGTCCGCGAGCTGACCGGCACTGACGAACGCGTGCGTCACCCAGGCGTCCGCGAGCACGTCGGCGATCACCTCGCCGACGTCTGCGGACCCGATCACGACCGCCGCACCCGTGGTCGCGACCAGCAGGAATTCGAGCAACTCGGCCTGTGCATCCGCACCGGCGGCGACATAGGTGCGCGACTCGAAATCCAGGTCGTACTGGTTGCGCAGCGCGGTTGCGAGCGTGACAGCTTCGGCCTGGCTGACGACCCGACTCGTCGAGCCCGCGTACGTGACCAGCGCGGGATGGCTGTCGAGCAGCGGACCGGTCCGGTCGGCGTACGAGACCGGATGCGACGGCGCAGCCTCGACGCGCTCGACCACAGCGGGTTCGTCGAGCACGAGCCAGTCCACACCATCGGGAAGCGCGTCGGCGTGTGCCTGCTCGGTCACACCGTGCGCGATCCCGAACTCGGCGATCGCTTCCGCGGACACGTCTGGCTGCGTACGGATCACACCCGCACCGGCCTTGGCGATTGCCCACATCGCAACCACCGACTCGACCGACCGTGGCAGTCCGACCGCGACGACCGCTTCGGGCCCGACGCCGCGCTCGATCAGCACTCGCGCGAGGCGCGAAGACCGCTCGTCGAGTTCGTCGTAGCTGATCTCTTCGTCGCCGATCGCAAGTGCGGGCGCTTCCGGATCGTCTTCGACGACGTTGGCGAGCAGCTGCGGCAATGTCTGCCCGCTGATCCGATCCTCGGCCGGTTCGGGTGCACCGGCACCCGAGTCGGCAAGAATCTGCTCGCGTTCGGCCCGGTCGAGGATCTCGATGTCGCGCACCAGCACCGTCGGGTCCGCGACCAGTTCGTCGAGCACCATCCGCATGCGTGCGGCCAGCGTCTCGACCTCGGCACGGGTGAACTGCGACAACAGGAACTTCATCGTCAGCTCGACCGTCTCCGCGACAGTGACCAGCAGCGTCATCGGGTAATGCGTGGCGTCGTTGACGCCGACACCGGTGACTCGCATGCCGTCCACCGCGCTCGCCTCGGCCAGAGCGGCCCTGTCGATCGGGTACGACTCGAACACCAGCAGGGTGTCGAACATCGTCGGCACGCCCGCGGCCTTCTGAATCTCCGTCAGCCCCACGTAGTGGTGGTCGAGGAGATCGGCCTGCTGGCCCTGCAGACGCTCCAGCAATTCGGCGACGGTCGCCCCGTTGTCCAACCGCACGCGCACGGGCAGCGTGTTGATGAACAGACCGACCATCGCTTCGACACCGGTCAACTCCGGCGGCCGACCGGACACTGTCGCACCGAACACAACGTCCTCGTGTCCGGTCATCCGGCCGAGCACGATCGCCCACGCCGACTGGATCAGTGTGTTGACCGTGACGCCGACGGACGCGCAGAACTCGACGATCCGGCGGGTGTCGGCCGCGTCGATGTGCGTGATCAGCTTGTCGATCTCGTACGTCTCGGCACCGGGCTGCGCAGAGGTGGCGAGCAACGTCGGCTCGCTGAAACCGGCCAGGGCGTTGGACCATGCAGTCAACGACTCCTGGCGATCACGCTTGGACAGCCACTGCAGGAAGTTGCGGTACGGCGTGACTCGTTCGAGAACAGAGTGGTCACCGCGCACGGCGTAGAGCACCAGGAGGTCGCGCATCAGCAACGGCATCGACCAGCCGTCCAGCAGGATGTGGTGGCTGGTGATCGCGAGATGCAACTGATCGGCAGCAGTACGGACCACGGTGAACCTGATCAGCGGCGCGGCTGCCATGTCGAAGTGCTCGGCCTGGTCCTGCGCGAGCACGCGGCGTAACTGCGCCACCCGGTCGTCCTCGGGAAGGTCGGTCAGATCGACTTCGCGCCACGGCACGTCCACCCGGTCCAGCACCACCTGGACCGCGCCACCGTCGGAGTCGATCACGAACGCGCTGCGCAGATTCGCGTACCGGTCGATGATGCCCTGCGCCGCGTTGCGGAGCCGTTCGGTGTCGACGGTGCCGGTCAGGTCGAGCACGGCCTGCATCGTGTACACGTCGACGGTCGTCGCCGTCATCATGGCGTGGAAGAGCAGGCCGGACTGCAGCGGCGACAGCGGCCAGGCGTCCGAAAGGCCGGGATACTGCCGCTCCCACAGCTCGATCTCCTGCTGCGGAACGCGGATCAACGGAAGATCCGACGGCGTGAAACCGCCGGCACCCGGCTGCTCGGCATGGCGGGCGAGCGCTCCGAGCGCGTCCTGCCACAACGCCACCAGCTGCTCGACCTCACCGCGCGACAGCACGCCGGACGGGAAGGCGAACGCAGCGCCCAGCTGCGGACCGTCGTCGCCGTCTGTGACGATCGCATTGATGTCCACGACGCCGTTGGCGGGCATGTCGAGGTCCATCTCGGCGCTCAATTCGCCCAGGTCCCCGGTCGGGACCCAGCCGAGTTCACGCAGCGCTGCGGGCACCTCGCCGGCCGAGATCCGGCCGAGGTAGTTGAAGCTGATCTGTGCGTCGACCGCGTCGTCCAGCTCGGCACCGGTCTCGGCATCGAGGTAGCGGAGCAAGCCGTAACCGATTCCTCTGTCCGGCACCGCGAGCAGCTGTTCCTTGACGGCCTTGATCGCGGACCCCGCCGCTGCCCCCGCCGCGAAGGCGTCGGCGATATCGATGCCGCCGAGATCCAGCCTGACCGGGTAGGAACTCGTGAACCAGCCGACCGTCCGGGACAGATCGGCGCCGGCAACGACGCCTTCCTCGCGGCCGTGACCCTCCAGCCTGACAAGCGTCGCAGGCGCCTGCACACCACGTCCGCTGCGCCACTTCGCAATTGCGAGCGCGAGGGCAGCGAGCAAGCCGTCGTTGACACCGCCGCGATACAACCGCGGAATCGTCGTCAGCAGTGCGTTGGTCACGTCGGCGGACAGCCGCACCTCGACTCGCTCGACCGTTGCGAACGTATCGACAGCCGGGTCGAACGCGCGCTTGCCCAGCGCTGGATCGGCCGTAGCGGTGATCTCGCGCCACACCGGCAGTTCGGCGCGCCGCTGCGTGCTGTGCGCCTCTTCGACGAGTGCGTGCGCCCAGCGCCGCATCGATGTGCCGTTGGCGGGCAACGAAACCGGCTGACCGGCATTGCGCTGCGACCATGCGACCGCGAAGTCGGGGATCAGAATCCGCCAGGAAACGCCGTCCACGACGAAGTGGTGACCGACGACGAGCAGTATCCCTGCCCGATCGTCCGCGAAGTCGAACCAGACGAACTGCACCATCGCAGCTGCAGCGGGATCGAGTCGGCCCATAGCCGAATCCAGTTCCGCGGAAGCCAATTCGGCCAGCTCCGCACCCGCCGTGTCGGCAGGCACCGCGACGCGGTGCACGAGGGCGGCGACATCGACCGACCCACGTTCCAGGGCTTCGAATTCCCAGCCGGTCTCGGTGTGGGTCAAGCGCGACCGCAGCACGTCGTGATGGTCGAAGACCGCTTCGATCGTGCCGACCAGCATGTCCTGGTCGATATCGGCGGGCAACCTCAGGCTCATCGTCTGCGAGAACCGGTCGTGGGAACCGCCGGCGCCGAGCACGGCGGCCATGATCGGGGTCAGCGGGATCGTGCCGACTCCGCCACCCGGCAGCTCGGCAAGCACCGCGGGACCGGCAGATTCGCCGATCGTGGCAACCTCGGCCAGCGAGGCGACACTGCGACGCTCGAAGACGTCGCGTGGCGAGAACACGATGCCACGCGCCTTCGCACGCGAGACCAACTGGATCGACAGGATGCTGTCGCCGCCCATCGCGAAGAACGAGTCGTCGAGGCCGACCTGTTCGACACCGAGCACGTCGGCGAAGACCGCGGCGATGATCGCCTCGGCTTCGGTCGTCGGCGCACGGAATTCTCGAGCCTCCAGCACCGGTTCGGGCAGGGCCCTACGGTCCAGCTTGCCGACCGGAGTCAGCGGAATCTCGTCGAGGACCACGACGGCCGACGGCACCATGTGCGGCGGCAGAGACCGGCCCGCGTACTCGATGAGCGCTGCACTATCGACGCTCGCACCCGGGGTGCCGAGGACGTAGGACACCAGAATCGTTGCGCCCGCCGCGGTTTCGCGACCAACGGTGATCGCGTATTCGACGTCCGGGTGACCGGCGAGGACCGCGTCGATCTCACCGAGTTCGATGCGGAAGCCGCGGACCTTCACCTGGAAGTCCGAGCGGCCGACGTAGTCGAGCTCGAGCTCCGACGCACGACCCGATGCCTTACCGATGTCGTACCAGCGCACCACGTCACCTGTGCGGTACATCCGGGCACCGGGCTCGCCCCACGGATTCGGAACGAAGCGGTCCGCGGTCAGGCCGGCCCTGTTGTGGTAGCCACGCGCCAGCGCGCCGCCTGCGAGGTAGAGCTCGCCCGCGACGCCCACCGGTACGGGGTTCAACCGCTGGTCGAGCACCATCGCCGACATGCCGTGAATCGGCTTGCCGATCGTGATGTGCTGGCCAGGGCGCAGGCTCGCGAACGACGAGATGATCGTCGTCTCGGTGGGGCCGTAGCCGTTGAAGTACTTGCGGCCCGGCTGCCACTTCGCGAGCAGTTCCGGCGTGGTCACGTCGCCGCCGACCGAAACAACCTCGAGGTCGGTGATCCCGCGCGGATCCACCGTGCCGAGCACTGCGGGCGTGACGATCGTGTGGGTCACCTTCTCGGTGCGCAGCAGTTCGCCCAGATCGGGGCCGCCGATGATGTTCGACGGGACGATCACGAGCGTCGCACCGTTGTAGAACGCAGCCGTCCACTCCAGCACGGAGGGATCGAACGACGGCGAGCAGATGTGCAGGAACCGGTGGTGCGATTGCAGGTGGTACAGATCGGTCGCCGCATCCACCAGGCCACCCATGCCGGAGTGCGTGACGGTGACGCCCTTCGGCATGCCGGTCGAGCCCGAGGTGTAGATGACATACGCCGGATGGAAGAGACGCAGCGGCGCCAACCGGTCCTCGTCGGTGACGGGTGCAGGCGACTCAGCAGCACACAGCGCGGCCGTTTCGGGATCGTCGATGACGAGCCATTCGACGTCATCGGGCAGTTGCCCGACGAACTCACGGGACGTGATACCGACGACCGCGCCCGAATCGGTCAGCATGTGCCGGACGCGATCCTCCGGGTAGGTCGGGTCGACGGGGACGTGCGCGCCACCCGACTTGGTGACCGCCCAGACCGCGGCGACCATGTCGTAGGAGCGCGGGAAGGCCAGTGCGACAAGCTTTTCCGGTCCCACGCCGCGACCGATCAGCACCCGCGCGAGGCGTGACGAGGTCTCGTCGAGCTCGCGATAGGTGATCGACCGGCCGAGGTATCGCACCGCAGGCTTGTCCGGGTCGAGCTGCGCACCACGACTGAGCTCGTCGGGCAGCAGCCCACCGGTCATCACGTCGTCGCCGTGAACGTGGGTCAGCGCCTCGTACTCGATCTCCGACAGCAGCGCCAGATCACCGACCGCTGTTTCCGGCGACGCCGTCACCTCGGTGAGCAGCCGGACGAACCGCTCCGCGAACAGCGCCACGGTATCTTCATCGAAAAGGTCACGGGCAAAGGAGAACTCGGCGTAAATACCGCCCTCCGGATCGACCGCCGAGTTCGCCTCACGAAGCGTCAGCGACAGGTCGAACTTCGCGATCTCGGCATCGAGGTCCACCGCACCGACATGCAGGCCGGGCAACTCGAAGCCGGACTCGGGCAGGTTCTCGAACGACAACGCGACCTGGAACAGCGGATGCCGAGCAGTCGAGCGCTCCGGATTGAGCACCTCCACGAGTCGCTCGAACGGAATGTCGGCGTGCGCGAATGCCTGCAGATCCGCGTCCTTGGTGCGGGTCAGCAGTTCGCCGAACGTCAAGTGCGGCTGCACGTGTGAGCGCAACACCAGCGTGTTGACGAACATACCGATGACGTCGTCGAGTTCGGACTCGCCGCGGCCCGCGATCGGCGTACCGATCGCGATGTCGTCGGTACCGGACAGGCGCGCGAGGAACACTGCCAGCGCCGTGTGCAGCACCATGAACAGCGTCGACCCCTGGGCCCGGCCGATCTTCTGCAGCTCACCCTGCAGCTGCGCATCGATCCGGAAGTTCACGCGCCCACCGGCGAACGACTGTGTTGTGGGGCGCGGCCGGTCGGTCGGCAGGTTCAGCTCGTCGGGCACGCCCGCGAGAGCGTGCTTCCAGTAGTCCGCTTGCGCGGAGATCAGGCTCGCCGGATCGGACTCGGCGCCAAGCACATCGCGCTGCCACAGGCTGAAGTCCGCGTACTGCACCGGCAACGGTGCCCACGACGGCGCTTCGTCACGCGTACGCGCGGCGTAGGCAACCATGACGTCGCGCGTCAGCGGCCCCATCGACCAGCCGTCTGCGCTGATGTGATGGGCGACGAACACGAGGACGTACTCCTGCACGCTCGCCGCACTGTCCTGGACCACCCGGAAAAGGTTGGCGCGCAACGGTACTTCGGTCGTCACGTCGAAGCCTGCGGAAGCCACCTCGACGATCCGGTCGCGCAGGTCGTTCGCGCCGACGTCGACAGGCGTGAGGTCCGGCACGACTCCCGCTGCGGGCAGGATCACCTGGTAGGCGTTTCCGTCGTCGGACGGGTAGACCGTGCGGAGGGTTTCGTGCCGCTCCACGAGGTCCGCGACGGCCCGCTGCAGTGCGGCGACGTCGAGGTCGCCGGTCAACCGCACCGCCACCGGAATGTTGTTCACTGCAGACGCGGTGTCGAACTGGTTGAGGAACCACATGCGCTGCTGCGCGAGCGACAGCTGGATCCGTTCCGGCCGCGGACCTGCGGTCAGGGCCCGGCGGCCGCCGACACCCGCGTGCTGTTCGGCGCGCGCAGCCAAGGCCTGAACCGTCGGCGCCTCGAACAGCGTCCGGACCGGAACCCGTGCGTCGAGAGCGGCACCGATGCGTGCCGTGACCTGTGTCGCCAGCAACGAGTTGCCGCCGAGCGCGAAGAAGTCGTCGTCGACACCGACCCGCTCGAGCCCGAGGACCTCGGCGAAGATTCCGGCGACGATCTCCTCGATCGGCGTCGACGGCGCACGGAATTCCCGAGCCTCGAACGCGGGTTCCGGTAGCGCCTTGCGATCGAGTTTGCCGTTCACGTTGAGCGGCAACGCATCCAGGACGACGAACGCGGCAGGCACCATGTACGACGGCAATTCGGCAGCGAGCGTGTGTGCAAGATCCAAGGTGTCGATCACCGCCGCCGCGGCGGGAACCACGTATCCGACGAGTTGTGTGCCGAGGTGCGGATCGGTGCGGTCGACAACCGCGGCCGACGCGATCTCGGGACGGGCGAGCAGGGCCGCCTCGATCTCGCCGAGTTCGATGCGGAAACCGCGCACCTTCACCTGGAAGTCGGAGCGTCCGCGGTAGTTCAGCTCACCGTCGGCATTCCAGGCCGCAAGGTCACCCGTGCGGTACATCCGGGCGCCGGAAGCGAAAGGCGCTGCGACGAACCGCTCGGCCGACAGATCCGCCCGCCCGTAGTAACCGCGCGCGAGTTGCGCACCCGCGAGATAGACCTCACCCGTCACCCCGGCCGGCACCGGGCGCAGCCTGCTGTCGAGGACGTATACCTGCGTGTTCCATTCGGGCGAACCGATCGAGACCGAGACGGTGTCGCGGCCGGTCACGAGATGCTCGGTCACCGAGACCGCAGCTTCGGTCGGCCCGTAGAGGTTCACAAGCCGCACATCGGGATTCGCCTTGCGGAAGCGCTGCGCCACCGTCGCGGGCAGCGCCTCGCCGATTGCCAGCACCCGCCGCAGCCCGGATCCGAGTCGGCCACCGGACTCGATGAGCAGGGCGTCGAGCATCGAGGGCACCACGTGGAGCGTCGTCACCGACTCGTCACGGATCAGCGCATTCACGTACGCCGGGTCGCGATGGCCGTCGGCCGACGCGATCACGAGCGCGGCGCCGGACGTGAGCGCGGACCAGAACTCCCATACCGAGAGGTCGAAGGTCGCCGCCGTCTTGAGCAGCACCGCGTCGCCGAGGTCGAGTGCGTATTCGGCACGCTTCCACGCCAATTGATTGACGATCGCGCCGTGGCTGATCGCAACACCCTTCGGCCTGCCGGTCGAACCGGAGGTGAAGATGACGTAGGCCGAGTTCGTCGGGCGCAGGGGTGCAGTTCGCTCCTGCGGCCGTACCGGTGCGGCGTCGATGGCGGCGAGGCTCAGCGTGTCCAGTTCGACGACGCGTGTGCCGGTTACGTCGAGACCGGTGCCGGACGTGGTGAGTACCAACGACACTCGTGCGGTATCAAGGACGTAGGCCGTGCGGTCGGCCGGGTGGTCAGGATCGATCGGCACGTAGCCGCCACCGGCCTTCGCGACGGCGTACATCGCAACGACGAGTTCCAGCGAACGCCGCATACCCAGGGCGACAAGCGATTCGGGACCGACACCCTGGCCGATCAGCCAGCGGGCAAGCCTGTTCACGCGCTCGTCGAACTCTGCGTAGGTGAGACGCTGATCGCCGAAGATCACGGCGTCTGCGTCGGCACATCGCGCGACCTGCTCGTCGAACAGCGAGACCAGGGTCATCGATTCGTCGACGGCGTGCGCGGTGTCGTTCCAGCCGTCGAGCAGTTGTGCGCGCTCGGCCGGCGCGAGCAACTCGATGTCACCGACTCGCGTCTGCGGATCGGTGATGACGGCGCCGAGCAGGCGTACGAACCGATCGGCAAAGCTCTGCACGGTCGCTTCGTCGAAAAGGTCGGCGGCGTAGGTGAAGAAGCCGGTGATACCGGTCGCCGCACCCGCATCGTCGTAGCGGTCCGTCACGATCAGGTGCAGGTCGAACTGCGACAGCTCGACGTCCAGATCCAGCCCCGAGACCTCGAGGCCGGGCAGTTGCAGGCTGGACTGACCCAGGTTCTGGAACGAGAGTCCGACCTGGAACAGCGGATGGCGCGCAGTGGACCGGGACGGGTTGAGCACCTCGACGAGTCGCTCGAACGGGATGTCGGCGTTGGCGAAGGCATGCAGGTCGGTCTCGCGCTGGCGAGCGAGCAACTGGGCGAACGGTTCACCGAGGTCGATCGTGCTGCGGAACACCAATTGGTTGACGAACATGCCGATCAGGTCTTCGACCGCACGCTCGCCACGACCGGCGACCGGCGTGCCGATCGCGATGTCGTCAGCGCCTGACAGTCGTGACAGCAGCGCCGCGAGCGCGGTATGCACGACCATGAACAGGGTTGCACCTTGGGCTCGCGCCATGTCGACCAGACCGCGATGCACGTCCGCGTCGATGGCCAGTTCGACGGTGCCACCGGCGAACGTCTGCACCGCGGGCCGCGGGCGGTCCGTGGGGAGATCCAGCTGGTCCGGCAGCCCGGCCAGCGACTCGCGCCAGTACGCAACCTGCTGGGCCGCAACCGAATCCGGGTCTCGTTCGTCGCCGAGCACAGCGCGCTGCCAGAGGGCGTAATCCGCGTACTGCACCGGCAGCGGTGGCCAACCCGGCGCTTCGCCGGCGGCACGAGCGGCGTACGCGACCATCACGTCGCGGGTCAGCGGACCGACCGACGACCCGTCACCGGAGATGTGGTGGACGACGAGCGCGAGCACGTGTTCCTCCGGTGCGAGCCTGAACAGGCCGACCCGCAACGGCACCTGGACCGTGACGTCGAATGCCGTCGATGTGAAGGCCGCTGCGGCAGTGCTGATCTCGTCGGCGCTCACCTCGACGATGCGCAGCTCCGGCGTCGCCTGTGTGGGCGACAGAATGACCTGGACCGGTCCGTCGGCGGTCTCCGGGTAGATCGTGCGCAGGACCTCGTGCCGTGCCGTGACATCGGCGATCGCCGACTGCAGCGCGGAGATGTCCAACTTGCCGGTGAGCCGCACCGCCATCGGGACGTTGTAGGCCGCCGATTCGGTGTCGAAGCGGTTGAGGAACCACATCCGCTGCTGTGCCAGCGACAGCGGGATGTGCGCGGGCCGGTGCTGAGCGACGAGCGCCTGCCTGCCACCTGCACCGGCGTTCTGTTCGACCTTGGCGGCCAGCGCGCCGACCGTCGGTGCCTCGAACAACGTCCGAACGGCGACCCGGGTGTCGAGTGCTGCACCGATTCGGGTGGCAACCTGCGTGGCCAGCAGCGAGTTGCCGCCGAGTGCGAAGAAGTCGTCGTCCATGCCGACCCGGGTCGAGCCGAGGCCCAGCACTTCGGCGAACACGCCCGCCACGATCTCTTCGACCGGCGTGGTGGCCGCGCGGAACGCTTGCTTGTCGAATACCGGCTGCGGCAGAGCCTTTCGGTCGAGCTTGCCGTTCACGTTCAGCGGCAGCGCGTCGAGAATCATGATCGCGTTCGGCACCATGTACGACGGCAACCGCTCCCCCAGCGCCGAACGGATGGCGGCGGGATCCCCGGTAGCGCCCGCGGTGGGCACGACGTAGGCAACCAGTTGATCGCCCAACCGCGCATCGGAGCGCACGATGACCGCAACCTGGGCCACGGATTCCTGCTCCGTCAGCGCGGTCTCGATCTCGCCGAGCTCGATCCGGAAACCACGGAGCTTCACCTGGAAGTCGGTGCGGCCCACGTAGTTCAAACGGCCGTCGGTGGACCAGCTGACGAGGTCACCGGTCCGGTACATCCTGGAACCGACCGGACCGAACGGGTTCGCGACGAAGCGGTCGGCAGTCAGGTCGGCGCGCCCGTAGTAACCGCGGGCGAGCTGATCGCCGGCGAGATACAACTCGCCCGCAACGCCGTCCGGCACCGGGTGCAACCGCGAATCCAGCACGTACACCTGGCTGTTCCACTCCGGGCGACCGATCGGGACCGATCCGGCAGACACCTCGGCAACCTCGCCGAACGTCACCGACACAGCCGCCTCGGTGGGCCCGTACAGGTTGAACAGGGCCGGACCGTCCGCTCGTTCGAGCATGCGCCGCGCGGTCGCTGCCGGAAGCGCCTCACCGATGGCGAGCACGCGACGCAACGTCGCGGGTAGTGCATTGTTCGATTCGGTGAGGAGCGCGTCCAGCATCGACGGCACGACGTGCAGCGTGGTGACAGCCTCTGCGGCGAGCAACCGGGTCAGGTAACCGGGATCGCGGTGGCCGTCGGCCGACGCGAGCACGATCCGGCCACCGGATACCAGCGCCGACCAGAACTCCCACACCGAGAGGTCGAAGGTCGCGGCAGTTTTCAGCAGTACCGAATCGTCATTACCGAGACCGAATTCGGCCTTCTTCCAGAGCAATTGGTTGACGATCGCACTGTGCGTGACAGCAACACCCTTCGGCCTACCGGTCGAGCCGGAGGTGAAGATCACGTACGCAGTGTTGCCGGGGCGCAACGGCGCCAGCCGTTCCGTGGCTGCGATCGGCGAGTCCGCCACGTCGGCGGTCTCGTCGTCCACGAGCACCGTCGGGATACCGGACCATTCGAATGCGTCGCCCGCGGACGTGAGGACACAGACCGGTGCCGCAGTGTCGAGGACGTACCCCGTGCGCTCCGCCGGCAGGTCCGGGTCGATCGGCACGTAGGCGCCACCCGCCTTCACGACCGCGTACATACCGACGACGAGCTCGACGGATCGCCGCATACCCAGCGCAACAAGCGATTCCGCGCCGACACCGGACGCGATGAGGCGACGCGCAAGGCGGTTCACCCGCGAGTCGAATTCGCGGTAGGTCAGCTGCTCACCGTCCGACACGAGTGCGACGGCATCCGGGGTCGCCGCGACCTGCGCATCGAAGAGATCCACCAGCGTCGCAGCCGGGACATCGTGCGCGGTGTCGTTGCGCGCGACGAGAGTGGTGCGCTGCTCGTCGTCGTCGAGCAGGCCGATATCGCCGACCGCACGAGTCCGATCCGCGACGACGGACTCGACGATGCGCAGGAACCGGTTCACGAAACCGGCCACCGTCGATTCGTCGAACAGATCTGTGGCGTAGGTGAATTCGCCGAGGATCTGCGCTGGCTCACCGTCTTCGTGGCGATCGGCAAGGGTCAGCTGCAGATCGGTCTTGGCGAGCTGCACATCGAGTTCGACGCTGCCGACGCGCAGGCCGGGCAGCTCGAAGCTGGTATCGGCCAGGTTCTGGAACGACAGGCCGATCTGGAACAGCGGATTCCGGGCCGTCGACCGAACCGGGTTCAGCACCTCGACGATCCGCTCGAACGGAACGTCCGCGTTGGCGAAGGCTTCGAGGTCGGTCTCGCGAACGCGAGCCACGAGCTGCGCGAACGATTCCGAAGCGTCGATCTCGGTGCGGAACACCAGTGTGTTCACGAACATGCCGATCAGATCGTCCAGCTCGGCTTCGCCGCGACCGGCGATCGGCGTACCGACCGAGATGTCGTCGGAGCCGGAAAGCCGGGCGAGCAGCACGGCGAGCGCGGCATGGACGACCATGAACAACGAGGCGTTCTGCTCGCGGGCCAGCGCGAGCAACTCACGGTGCATGTGCGGATCGATGGTGAACCGCAACGACTTTCCACGGAACGACTGCACTGCGGGCCGTGGCCGATCGGCAGGTAGCTCGAGCTGGTCGGGCGCGCCCGCGAGGGCACGCTGCCAGTACGCGACCTGGCGTGCCGCCAACGATTCCGGGTCGGCCTCGTCACCGAGCAATTCGCGCTGCCAGAGCGCATAGTCCGCATACTGCACCGGCAACGGTGCCCAATCCGGGTAGTCACCCTGCGACCGTGCGAAGTACGCCGACATCAGATCCCGGGTCAGCGGGCCCATGGACGAACCGTCCGCCGACACGTGGTGCGCAACCATCGCAAGTGCGTAATCGGTCGGCGAGAGCTCGAACAGCGCAACCTTCAGCGGCACCTGCACAGTCACGTCGAACGCCGTCATTGCGAGGGCAAACACCTTCGCGGGCAGCTCGTCTTCGGTGACCTGCTCCGGTTCGAGCGGCCGCACAACCTCTGCAGCCGGCAAGATCAGCTGCCGTGGGCCATCCGCGGAATCGGGGTAGACGGTGCGCAGCGACTCGTGCCGCGCGATCAGGTCGCCGATTGCCGACTCCAGCGCGGCCACGTTGAGCCGTCCGGTCAGGCGTACCGCCACCGGGATGTTGTCCACTGCGGATGTGGTGTCGAACTGGTTCAGGAACCAGTAGCGCTGCTGGGCAGCCGACAGCGGGAGACGCTGCGGGCGTTCACCTGCCGTGAGTCGTGGCCGGGTCCGCCCGCCGCTCTGCAGTTGACCGAGCCGAACCGCGAGAGCGGCTACCGTCGGCGCCTCGAACAGCTCGCGCACTCCTACGGTGGCGTCCAGTGCCGCACCGATGCGCGCGGCGACCTGAGTCGCGATCAGCGAGTTGCCGCCGAGTTCGAAGAAGTCGTCGTCCAGACCGACCCGGTCGATACCGAGCACGTCGGCGTAGGTATTGGCGACGATTTCCTCGATCGGCGTGGTCGGGGCGCGGAATACCTTCGCCTCGAACACGGGCGCAGGCAACGCCTTTCGGTCCAGCTTGCCCGACGCGTTGAGCGGCAGCTCGTCGAGCACGACGAACGCGGACGGCACCATGTACCCGGGCAGGGTCAGGGCCAGCTCGGTGCGCACCGCAGCTGGGTCGAGGATCGCCCGCGGGTCGGCGACCAGATACGCGACGAGCTGATCGCCGGTGTTCGCGTCGTTGCGCACGAGGACCACTGCTTGCGCGACAGCATCGAGGCCAATCAGAGCAGTTTCGATTTCGCCGAGCTCGATGCGCAGACCACGCAGCTTCACCTGGAAGTCGGTACGGCCCAGGTAGTCGATCTCACCGCCGGAGTTCCAGACGACGAGGTCACCGGTGCGGTACATCCGCTCTCCAGCAGCCCCGAACGGATTGGCCACGAACCGATCTGCCGACAGGTCGGGCCGCGCAACGTAGCCGCGAGCCAACTGCACACCCGCGAGATAGAGCTCACCCGCGACACCGACCGGCACTGGGCGCAGCCGCGAATCCAGGACGAACACCTGCGTGTTGAACACCGGTGCACCGATCGATACGCCGCTCACGTCGGCATCTGTCACCTCGTGGAAGGTGACGTCGACCGCTGCCTCGGTCGGGCCGTAGAGGTTGTGCAGCGCGGCGCCGGTGAACTGCCGGAACCGTTGCGCCACAGCACCTGGTAGGGCCTCGCCCGACGCGAACACATGCCGCAACGAACGCGCACGCTGCGCACCCGACTCCGCAAGATGCGCCACGAACACTGCCAGCATCGACGGCACGAAGTGGGCCGTCGACACTCGCTGACTCTCGATCACATCGACCAGGTACGCCGGATCCCGATGCCCATCCGGCCGCGCCACCACCAACCGCGCACCAACCTGCAACGGCCAGAAGAACTCCCACACACTCACATCGAACGTCGCCGGCGTCTTCTGCAGCACAACGTCATCGGCATCCAACCCGTACGCCGACTGCATCCACACCAACCGGTTCACGATCGCCCCGTGGGAAACCGCAACACCCTTCGGCCGTCCCGTCGACCCCGACGTGAAGATCACATACGCCGCATTCTCGGCACGCAACGGCGCCAACCGCTCCGCATCCGTGACCGGCTCCGCCGACAATCCAGCCAGATCCAACTCGTCGATCAGGATCGCGTCTGTGGCGACGAAATCGTCACTGCGAGTACTGAGTACACACACCGGCCGCGCGGTGTCGAGAATGTAATCGATACGTTCGGCAGGGTGGTCCGGATCCACCGGCACATAGGCACCACCGGCGACGACCACCGCGTACATCCCGATAACGAGGTCGAACGAGCGGCGCATCCCCAGCGCAACCATCGAGTCCGGGCCCACGCCCTGCGTAATCAACCACCGCGCAAGTCGATTCACCCGAACAGCCAATTCGCCGTACGTCAGCTCGGAACCCTCGAACACCAACGCCACCGCATCCGGCGACGCCTCGACCTGCGACTCCCACAACGACACCAGTGTTGCCGCCGAATCGACGGCGTGCGCGGTGTCGTTCCACCCGACGAGAAGCTGCCGCCGCTCGGCAGGATCCAGCAATTCCACTGCGCCGACGGGCAATTCGGGATCGTTGCCGACCACGTCGAGAACCCGGCTGAACCGCCGAGCTATCGCGGCGACCGTCGATTCGTCGAAGAGATCTGTGGCGTACAGGATTTCGACCGCCAGACCGGCGGGCACACCGTCACCGTCGTAGCGCTCGGTGACCACGAACTGCAGATCGAACTTCGCGATCGCTGCTTCGAAGTCGTATCCATCGGCGCGGAGGCCCGGTAGCTCGAGCGTTACGTCAGCCGTGTTCTGGAAGGAGAGCATGACCTGGAACAGCGGATGCCTGGCCTGCGAGCGAGCCGGGTTGAGGACGTCGACCAACCGCTCGAAGGGCAGGTCGGCGTTGCCGAATGCCGCGAGGTCGGTTTCTCGAACCTGCGCAAGCAGTTGCGCGAACGACACATCCGGATCTACCCGGCTACGCAGCACGAGCGTGTTCACAAACATGCCGATCAAGTCGTCCAGAGCCGCTTCGCCGCGGCCCGCGACCGGTGTGCCGATGACGATGTCGTCGGTTCCCGACAGCCGGGCGAGCAGAATCGCCAGCGCAGACTGCGTGGCCATGAACATGGTGACGCCACGCTGGCGAGCCAGTTCGCCGAGTCGGCGGTGCACGTCGGCGCCGATCTCGTGGGCATACACGGCGCCACTGTTCGACGCGACCGCCGGACGTGGCCGGTCCGCGGACAGGTCGAGCTGGTCCGGAATGCCGGCCAGCGCTTCGGTCCAGTACCGAACCTGTTCGGCGATCAGCGAACTCGGATCGTCTTCGCTGCCGAGGACCTGCTGTTGCCACAATGCGAAGTCCGCGTACTGGACGGTGAGGGGAGCCCAGGTGGGCTCCTCGTCACGCGACCGGGCGGCGTAGGCGACCATGATGTCGCGAGCGAGCGGACCCATCGACCAGCCGTCGGAGGCGATGTGGTGCGCAACCAGAATCAGCACGTGCAGTTCGTCCGCGACCTGCAACAACTTCGCACGGAACGGGACGCTGGCGGTGACGTCGAAGCCGGCGCCGATCTCGCCGACAACCGCTGCTGCCACATCGGCCGGTGCAACCGGAATCGACTGCAGTCCGGGAGCGGTCCGCCCGGCGGGCAGGATCTGCTGGTAGGCGTAGCCGTCACTGTCCGGGTAGATCGTGCGCAGCGTCTCGTGTCGCTCGACGACGTCGGCAACCGCCGCCTGCAACGCGCCGACATCGAGAGCTCCGGTCAGCTGCACAACGGCGGGAATGTTGTTCACCGCAGAATCGGAATCGAAACGGTTCAGGAACCACATGCGCTGCTGCGCCAGCGAGAGCGGGATCCGGTCCGGCCGTTCCTGCGGCACGAGCGGGGCGCGGCCGTGTCCGGCATGCGACTCCGCACGCGCTGCGAGCGCGCCGACCGACGGCGCTTCGAACAGCATTCTGACCGGCACGACAAGACCGAGAGCCGCACCGATTCGTGCAGCCACCTGCGTTGCGATCAGTGAGTTACCACCGAGATCGAAGAAGTTGTCGTCCAAGCCGACGCGGCCGGCACCGAGGCCGAGCACTGCCGCGAAGGTATTCGCAACGATCTCCTCGATCGGGGTCGACGGTGCACGGAAGGCGCGCTGCTGGAACGTCGGCGCCGGTAGCGCACGCCGGTCGAGCTTGCCGTTGGCGCTGAGCGGCATCGCGTCGAGGGCAACGATTGCCGACGGCACCATGTAGGAGGGCAGAGTTGCCGCAACGGCGGCCGACAGTGCGGTCGGATCAACCGACCGGCCCTCGGCTGCAACGACATACGCAACCAGTTGGTCACCGAGGTGCGGATCGGAGAGGACCAGAGCAACCGACTGCGCGACCGAGTCTTCGCTCGACAGCGCCGCTTCGATCTCGCCGAGTTCGATGCGCAGACCACGCAGCTTCACCTGGAAGTCGGTGCGGCCGAGGTATTCGAGCTCCGGCCGGGAATCGGCGGGCGCCTGCCAGCGCACGAGGTCGCCAGTGCGATAGAGCCTGGAACCGTTGGCCCCGAACGGATTCGGCACGAACCGGTCTGCGGTCAGGTCGGGGCGACCGAAGTAACCTCGTGCCAGCTGATCGCCCGCGAGATACAGCTCACCCGCAACGCCGTCCGGCACCGGGTGCAGGCGCGAGTCGAGCACGTACGCCTGCGCATTCCACACCGGGAAGCCGATCGGCACCGGTCCGCGTACTGCCCGCGAGACGGGCGTGTGGGTTGCGTGGACGGTGAACTCGGTGGGGCCGTAGAGGTTGTAGACCTCGGCACTGCAGACGCGGCGGATCGCAGCGACCGTGTCCGCGGTCAGAGCTTCACCTGCGACCAGCAGTGCACGCAGCGAATCTGCCTCCCCCGCAGCGATTCCCGCGGCAAAGACAGCAAGCATCGAGGGCACGAACGACGTCATCGTGACGGCATGGTCCGCGATGACGCGGGCAAGGTACTGCGGATCCCGGTGTCCGTCTGCGGTCGCGACCACGAGCCGCGCTCCCGACGCCGTGGCCGCGAACAGCTCCCACACGGAGACGTCGAAGGTCGCCGGGGTCTTCAGCAGAACGACGTCGTCGACACCGATTTCGTACTGCGTTGCGATCCAGCGCAGCTGGTTCACGACCGAACGGTGTGACACCGCGACGCCCTTGGGGCGGCCGGTCGAACCGGACGTGAAGATCACGTACGCGGCGTTGTCGGTCCGCAGCGGTGCGCGTCGGTCGGCGTCTGCCAAGGGCTCGGCCGACAGGCCGTCCAGCTCCAGATCGTCGAGTACGACAACCTCGCGCTCGGACGCGAACCCGTCGCGTTTCGTCGTCAGCACGACGACCGGTGCTGCTGTCTCGAGGACGTAGTCGACGCGTTCGACGGGCTGATCGAGGTCCAGCGGGACATAGCCGCCACCGGCCTCGAGCACCGCGTAGATCGCCGTCACCAGATCGATGGAACGCCGCATCGCAAGCGCAACAAGCGTTTCGGGACCGACTCCGGCCGCGACGAGATGGCGCGCCAGGCGATGCACGCGGGCGGCGAGCTCGCCGTAGGTCAGCCGGTCGTCCGGGCCGACCAGTGCGACCACGTCGGGCGTGCGGGCTACCTGCTCGTGGAAGCGATCGAGCACCAGGCCGCCGGCACCGAGGGGGACCTCGGTCAGGTTGCGTGCGTGGACGACCTCTTCGATCTCTACCCGGTCCAGCAGTTCGAGATCGCCGATGGCACCGGCGCCGTCTGCGACCACGGCGTCGAGAATCCGGACGAAGCGCTCACCGAATGCTTCGATGGTCGCCGCGTCGTAGAGGTCGGTCGCGTAGTTCAGCTCGGCCGACAGACCTGCGGCAGTGCCGTCGGTATCGACACGTTCGGTGAGCGTCAGCTGCATGTCGAACTTTGCGAGAGCGACATCGAGATCCACGCCGCTCACACTGAGACCGGGCAGTTCCAGGGCGGTCTGGCCTGCGTTCTGGAACGACAGCATCACCTGGAAGAGCGGGTGCCGGGCTTGCGACCGGGCCGGGTTCAGCACCTCGACGAGCCGCTCGAACGGCACGTCCGCGCGGCCGAACGCGTCGAGGTCGACCTGGCGCACGCGGGTCACCAAGTCGTCGAACGACGCGTCGGTGTCGACCTGGGTACGCAGGACGAGCGTGTTGACGAACATGCCGATCAGGTCGTCGAGGGCGCGCTCGCCGCGACCTGCGACCGGGGTGCCGATGACGATGTCGTCGGTGCCGGACAGCCGCGAAAGAAGCACGGCCAGTGCGGAATGCGCGACCATGAACAACGTCGCACCGTTGGTGCGTGCCAACTCGCCGAGCCCGTGGTGGGTCGCCGGCGGGATCTCGAACGCGTGCGTGGCGCCGCGGCCGGATGCAACAGGCGGTCGCGGCCGGTCGGCGGGCAGGTCGATCTGATCGGGTATGCCGTTCAGAGCCGTTGCCCAGAAGTCGATCTGACGTGCGAGTAGCGAGTTCGGATCGTTCTCCGAGCCGAGCACCGCACGCTGCCAGATGGCGTAATCGGCGTACTGCACCGGCAACGGCGTCCACGCGGGTTCGCCGCCGTCGACACGCGCCGAGTACGCCGTCATCACGTCGACGGTCAGTGGGCCCATCGAGAACCCGTCGGCCGAAATGTGGTGCACCACAAGGGCGAGCACATGTTCGGTCGGAGATATCTCGAACAGTCGCGCCCGGAAGGGCACCTCGGCCGTGACGTCGAAGCCCGACAGCACGAGTGCCGCGATCTCCGCGCGCAACTCGCTTTCGGTGACCTCGATCGGCGAAAGGTCGGGGATCACGCGTGCCGTCGAGACGATCTTCTGGTACGCCGAGCCGTCCACCTCGGGGTAGACGGTGCGCAGCGATTCGTGCCTGGCGATGACGTCCGCGACCGCGACCTGCAGCGCCTGCCGGTCCAGCAGTCCCGAAAGCCGAACAGCGACCGGGATGTTGTTGACTGCGGCGGCAGTGAGCGCAGCAGCCTGCTCTGCCCGGCCGTTGCCCTCGACCGGGGTACCGACCGACTCGTCGACGGCACCCATGTCGAAACGGTTCAGGAACCACATCCGTTGCTGCGCAAGCGACAGCGGGATATGGGCGGGCCGCGGCTGCGGCACGAGCGCCGCGCGCGCTCCTGCACCTGCGTGCGATTCGACGCGTGCGGCCAATCCGCCGACGGTGGGGCTCTCGAACAGCTCGCGTACACCGACGGTCGTGTCGAGTGCGGCGCCGAGTCGCGCCACGAGCTGAGTCGCGACGAGCGAGTTGCCACCGAGGGCGAAGAAGTCGTCGTCGAGTCCGATGCGGGCGGATTCGCCCGCCAGCCCGAGGACCTCCGCGAAGACCTGCGTCACGATCTCCTCGGTCGGCGTGGTCGGTGCCCGGAAGGCCTTGGCCTCGAACACGGGCGCCGGCAACGCCTTTCGATCCAGCTTGCCCGACGCATTCAACGGGAACTCGTCGAGAACCACGAAAGCTGACGGCACCATGTAGCCCGGCAAGACCGCGCCGAGTTGCGCACGCAACTCTTCGACGTCGACGACGCTGCCCGACGCCGGGACGACATAGGCCACCAGTTGCTCACCGAGGCGCTCGTCGGAACGGACCAGAACCACCGAACCAGATACCGAATCCAATTGCGACAGTGCGGTTTCGATCTCCCCCAGTTCGATTCGCAGGCCGCGCAGCTTCACCTGGAAGTCGGTGCGGCCCAGATACTCGACCTCGCCGGTCGCGTTCCACACGACCAGGTCGCCCGTGCGGTACATCCGCGCACCCGGGCCGCCGAAGGGATTGGGCACGAATCGATCTGCGGTCAGATCGGTGCGGCTCAGGTAACCGCGCGCAAGTTGGTCACCGGCCAGATAGAGCTCGCCGGGTACGCCGACCGCGACCGGCGACAACCGGCCGTCGAGTACGTATAGCTGCGTGTTCCACACCGGCCGGCCGATCGGCACGGCAGCCACATCGGCGTCGGTCACCTCGTGGTAGGTGACGTCGACCGCGGCTTCGGTCGGACCGTAGAGGTTGTGCAGTGCAGCGCCTGTCAGCGTGCGCAACCGCTGCGCGACACCACCCGGCAACGCCTCACCCGATGCGAACACGTGCCGCAGCGAGATGGAGCCCTGCCCTGCTTTGTCGTCGGCCAGGTGCCCGACGAAGACCGCCAGCATCGACGGCACGAAGTGCGCCGTCGTTACGGCCTCGGCACGAATAGTGGCGACCAGATAGGCCGGGTCGCGATGCCCGTCCGGCCGTGCGACCACGAGTCGCGCGCCGTTCTGCAACGGCCAGAAGAACTCCCACACCGATACGTCGAAGGTTGCCGGCGTCTTCTGCAGGACGACGTCGTTCTCGTCCAGGGCGTATTCCGCCTGCATCCAGAGCAACCGGTTGACGATCGCGGCGTGCTCGACTGCGACGCCCTTCGGGCGGCCCGTGGAACCGGAGGTGAAGATGACGTACGCGGTGTGCTGCGGACTCAGCGGCGCGAGACGCTCGGTGACTGGTCCATCGTCGAACGTCGACAGATCGAGTGTGTCGACCTCCACGAGCGCCACGTCGCCGGCCGTGAACTCGTCGCGACGCGTGGTCAGCACGCAGACCGGTGCCGCGGTTTCGAGCACGTACTCGATGCGTTCTTCAGGCTGGTCCGGATCGAGCGGAACGTAGCCGCCGCCCGCCTTGAGCACGGCGTACATCGCGACGACCAGCTCGGTGGAACGGCGAATAGCCAAGCCGACCAGCGCTTCCGGGCCGACACCGGCGCCGATCAGATAACGCGCCAACCGGTTGGCGCTCGCATCGAGTTCGCGGTAGGTCAGCTCGGCACCTTCGAAACGAAGCGCAACCGCGTCAGGTGTCCGCGCAACCTGGTCTTCGAACAACGACACGAGTGTCGCGGCAGGAACCTCGTGGCCGGTCGAGTTCCACTGGGAGAGCACCAGAGCGCGCTCGTCGGCGGCCAGCAGCTCGATGTCACCCAGCGGCGTCTCGGGATCCACGACGACGGTCTCGAGGACGCGCAGGAACCGCTCGGCGAAGGTACCGACCGACGGCTGATCGAACAGATCGGTCGCGTAGTCGATGAAGACCGCGATACCCGCTGGGCTCGCGTCGCCGTCGAAGGTCTCCGTCGCCGTCAGATGCAGGTCGAACTTTGCCGTCACTGCGTCTGCCTCGACACCGTCGATCGACAGCTCCGGCAGCTCGAAGTGGAGGCGGCCGGTGTTCTGCAACGTCAGCATCACCTGAAACAGCGGGTGGCGGGCCTGCGAGCGTGCCGGATTGAGAACCTCGACGAGGCGCTCGAACGGCACATCCGCGTGCCCGAAGGCGCCGAGGTCGACTTCCCTTGTGTGCGCGAGGAAGTCGGTGAATCCGGCGGCGGCATCGAACTGGGTACGCAGGACGAGCGTGTTGACGAACATGCCGATCAGGTCGTCGAGCTCGGCCTCGCCGCGTCCGGCGATCGCCGTACCGACTGCAATGTCCGACGTGCCCGAAAGCCGCGCCAGGGTCGCGGCGAACGCCGCATGCAGCACCATGAACAGCGACGCACCACGGCCACGCGCCAATTCGGCAATCTCAGCATGCAGCTGCTGCGGAATTGTGAAGTGCAGGCGCGCACCGCGATTGGTCGCAACTGCGGGGCGGCTGCGGTCGCTCGGCAGGTCGAGCTGTTCCGGCAGGTCGGCAAGTGCGCTCGTCCAGTAGTCGAGCTGCGAACGCAACAGCGAACCCGGGTCGTCCTCGGCACCCAGCACGTCGCGCTGCCACATGGCGTAGTCGGCGTACTGCACGGGCAGTGGCGACCAGGCCGGCTGCGCGCCCTCCGCGCGTGCGGCATAGGCGATCATGACGTCGCGAGTGAGCGGCCCCATCGAGAAGCCGTCCGACGAAATATGGTGCACGACAACGACAAGAACATGCTCGTTCGGTGCGACCCGGAACAGGCGAACGCGCAGCGGTACCTCGCGCGTGACGTCGAATCCGGTCAGCACGACCGCGCCGATCTCCTGCTCGAGGCGAGCGGCGGGCACCGGAATCGGGCGCACGTCCGGCAACGCGTCGGCCACCGGCAGGACCAACTGATACGGGCGGCCACCGACCTCCGGGTAGACGGTGCGCAGCGGTTCGTGCCGGCCGATCACGTCGACCACGGCGCTGCGGAGCGCTTCGGTGTTCAGCGCACCGGTCAGCCGCACGGCAACCGGGATGTTGTTGACGGCAGATGCCGGGTCGAAGCGGTTGAGGAACCACATCCGTTGCTGGGCAAGCGAAAGCGGCGGATGTTCGGGCCGCTCTCGAACGGTCAACGCGGGTCGCCCGCCGGAACCGGCATGCACCTCGGCGCGTGCGGCGAGGGCGGCAACCGTCGGCGCTTCGAAAACGGTCCGGACGGGCACCTTGGTGTCGAGCGCCTTGCCCAATCGCGCGGCGAGTTGCGTTGCGACGAGGGAGTTACCGCCGAGTGCGAAGAAGTCGTCGTCGAGACCGACCCGATCGGTCTCCGCGGTAAGCCCGAGCACGTCGCCGAACAGCTGCGCGACGATCGCCTCGACGGGCGTCGTCGGCGCACGGAACTCTCGGGCCTCGAACACCGGCTCCGGCAGCGCCTTGCGGTCCAGCTTTCCGTTTGCGTTGCGCGGCAATGCTTCCAGCACGACGAAGGCCGCCGGAACCATGTAGGACGGAAGCTCTGCGGCGAGCGTCTCGCGCAACGCCGCACTATCGACGGCGCCGGCGGCGGCAGGCGTCACGTACGCAACAAGTTGCGGACCGGCGTGCGGGTCCCGGTGCACGACGACCGCACATGAGCCGACCGAATCCTGCGCGTCGAGAACGGTTTCGATCTCGCCGAGTTCTACTCGGAAGCCGCGAATCTTGACCTGGAAGTCAGCGCGGTCCACATAGGTGAGCGCACCGTCGGACCGCCACTTCACAAGGTCGCCGGTCCGGTACATCCGGCCGCCGGTCGCCACGCCGAACGGGCTCGCGACAAAGCGGTCGGCAGTCAGGTCGGCGCGTCCGTAGTAACCGCGCGCCAGCTGATCGCCCGCGAGATAGAGCTCACCCTGCACGCCGACCGGAACCGGCTGCAGGCGATTGTCGAGGACGTAGACCTGCGTATTCCATTCGGGCGCACCGATGGACACCGAGGTGCCTTCGATCTCGGTGACCAGGCCGGACGTGACCGAGACGGCTGCCTCGGTCGGTCCGTACAGGTTGTAGAGCTGTGCCGTGTTCTCGTCGACGAACCGCCGGGCGGTCGCGGCGGGCAGTGCCTCACCGATCGCAAGCACACGTCGCAGGCTGCGCGGCAGCGGTCCGGCTGCGGCCGCAGAAAGCATCGAGACCATCGAGGGCACCGCGTGCAGCGTCGTCACGGCCTCGGCGCGCATCCGGTCGAGCAGGTAGTCGGGATCCTGCTGGCCCCCCGCCCGCGCGATCACGAGGCGGGCTCCGGAGACCAAGGCGGACCAGAACTCCCACACCGAGAGGTCGAAGGTCGCCGCGGTCTTGAGCAGCACCGAGTCCTCGGTCCCGAGGTCGAATGCGGCTTGCTTCCAGCGCAATTGGTTGACGATCGCACCGTGCGCGACGGCGACACCCTTGGGCCGGCCGGTCGAACCGGACGTGAAGATCACGTAGGCCGTATTCGCCGCGTGCAGCGGCGCATGCCGGTCCGCGTCGGCGACGGGTTGCGCCGAGTAGGCCGCAAGGTCGAGGCCGTCGATTTCGACGACGGAATGTTGCCCACCGTGCGCAAAGTTCTCGTTCGCGGTCGACAGAATGCAGACCGGTGCCGCTGTGTCGAGTACGTATGCGATGCGGTCGGCGGGATGTTCCGGATCGACCGGGACGTAGGCGCCGCCGGCTTTGGTCACCGCATACATCGCGACGACCAGCTCGACCGACCGTCGCATCGCCAGCACCACAAGGGATTCCGGACGCACACCGTGCTCGATCAGCCAGCGCGCGAGACGGTTCACGCGCGCATCGAACTCTGCGTATGTCAACTGCTCGTCATCAGTCACCAGTGCGACCGCATGAGGCGTCGCCGCCACCTGCGCGTCGAACAGTTCGGCCAGGGTCGCGCCGGTAGGCAGCCGGTGCGCGGTCGCGTTCCAGTCCACGAGGACCCTGCGCCGCTCGTCGGGAGCGAGCAGGTCCACATTTCCGACGGCAACAGAGGGATCGGTGCTCACCTCGGCGAGGAGGCGCTGGAAACGGTCGGCGAAACCTGTGACGGTCTCGGTGTCGAACAGGTCGCGGGCAAATGTGAAGATCGCCGACATACCTGCGGGCGTTCCGTCGTCGGTGTAGCGGTCGCTGACGATCAGCTGCAGGTCGAACTGTGCGACACCGGTATCGATGTCGAGCGCCGAGACACTGAGCCCTGGCAGCGCGAGCCGTGTATCGGCAAGGTTCTGGAACGAGAAGCCCACCTGGAACAACGGGTGCCGCGCGGTCGATCGTGTCGGGTTGAGCACCTCGACGAGACGCTCGAACGGAACATCCGCGTGCGCCATCGCCTGCAAATCGTCGTGGCGGACCCGGCCGAGAAGGTCCGCGAAGGACTCGCCGCCGTCGATCTGGGTGCGGAAGACCAACGTGTTGACGAACATGCCGATGAGGTCTTCGAGGACCGCGTCGCCGCGCCCGGCGACAGGCGTGCCCACTGCGATATCACCGGTGCCGGACAACCGCGCAAGCAGGCCCGCAAAAGCAGCGTGCATTGCCATGAAGAGTGTCGAATTGTAGTCGCGCGCGACCTGACTCAGCCTGCCGTGCACGGCCGCGTCGATCTCGAAATCGATACGCCCGCCCAGGAAGGACTGGTTCGCGGGCCGTGGCCGGTCGGCCGGCAGGTCCAACTGATCGGGCAGGTCCGCCAACGCGCCACGCCAGAAGTCGATCTGCTGCGCCGCCAGCGACGTCTCGTCGCTCTCGTCGCCGAGCACTTCGCGCTGCCAGATACTGAAGTCCGCGTACTGCACAGGCAGTGGTTCCCACGCCGGGCTACGCCCGTCCGAGCGCTCCGAGTAGGCAACCACGATGTCGCGCGCGAAGGGTGCCATGGACGAACCGTCCGCAGCGATGTGATGCATGACCGCACCGAGGACGTACTCACCGGAATCGACCGCGAACAGCCGGACCGCGAGCGGCACAGCAATAGTCACGTCGAACTGTGTCGTGGCGAGTTCGTACAGGGCGCCGTGGAGTTCGTCCGCGCTGACCGAGACGGTGGTCAGTTCCGGAATCGCGCCGGACAGCGGCAACACGACCTGCACCGGTCCGTCGGCGGTCTCGGGGTACACCGTTCGTAACGACTCGTGGCGCGCGACGACATCGCTGAGCGCGTCGTGCAGCGCAGCGACGTCGAGGTCGCCGACCAGCCGCAGCGCCATCGGAATGTTGTAGGCCGTCGAGGTGGGATCGAAGCGGTTGAGGAACCACATCCGTTGCTGCGCAAGCGACAACGGGATCTCGTCCGGACGCGGGCGCGCCACCAGTGGACGCCGCGTCTCGCGGTCCGTGTGCCATTCCAGGCGGGCGGCCAACTCGCCGACGGTCGACGCTTCGAACAGGGTTCGCACAGGTACCGACGCTTCGAGCTTCGCACCGATGCGTGCGACGACGCGCGTCGCAATCAGCGAGTTGCCGCCGAGGTCGAAGAAGTCGTCGTCCATGCCCACGCGCTGCAGTCCGAGGACCTCGGCGAAGACTTCGGCCACGATCTCTTCGATCGGTGTGCTCGGCGCCCGGAACACACGTGTCTCGACTGCGGGGGCCGGCAGTGCCTTGCGATCGAGTTTGCCGTTGGCGGTCAACGGGATTGCGGCGACGACGACAAGCGCCGACGGCACCATGTAGGCGGGCAACAGCTCGGCCGCACCGTCGCGGACCGCGTCGACCTCGATGGTCGCTCCCGGTGCGGCGACCGCGTACGCGACGATCCGCTGGTCACCCGGGATGTCCTCGCGCACGATGACCGCGACCTGGCCGACCTCGTCCTGTGCGAGGACAGCCGCCTCGATCTCGCCGAGTTCGATGCGGAAACCGCGGACCTTGACCTGATCGTCGGCACGGCCGAGGTAATCGAGTTCGCCTTCGCGGTTCCAGCGGGCGACGTCGCCCGACCGGTACAGCAGGCTGCCGGGCTCGCCGAACGGGTCGGCGACGAACCTGCCCGCCGACAGTGCCGGCTGGCCGAGGTAGCCGCGAGCCAGTTGGACACCGGCAACGTACATTTCGCCGGGTACGCCGACCGGGACCGGCTCGAGCCTGCCATCGAGAACGTAGACCCGCAGGCCCGGAATGGCCCGGCCCACAATGCTGCTGGTTGCCCTGGCAACGGTCGGCTGGTCGAGTTCGCGGTGCGAGACGTGCACGGTGGTTTCGGTGATGCCGTACATGTTGACGAGGCGCGGAGCATCGTCGGCGTGGCGGCCGTACCAATCGCCCAAGCGGCGCAGTTCGAGGGCCTCACCACCGAATACGACGTAGCGCAGCGCCAATTCGCGGTCTTGCGTGCCGGCCTGGCGGTCGGCTTCGGCGAGCTGGTAGAACGCCGAGGGCGTTTGGTTGAGTACCGTGACCTGTTCGCGGTAGAGCAGTTCGAGGAACTGCTCCGGCGACCTCGACGTGTAGTAATCGACCACGACGAGTGTGCCGCCGTAGAGCAGCGGACCCCACAGCTCCCACACCGAGAAGTCGAATGCGTACGAGTGGAACATCGTCCACACGTCGGTGTCGCCGAACCCGAAGGCATCCTGCGTGTTTGCGAACAGTCGCACGACGTTGCCGTGCGGGATGAGCACTCCCTTCGGACGACCGGTCGAGCCCGAGGTGTAGATGACGTAGGCGGGGTTCGAGTTACGCAGCGCGGCAATACGATCGGCATCGGTTATCGGCGCTGCGGAGAGCTCGTCGAGCGCTACTGCATCGATCTCGATGACCGGGAGTCCGGCGGGCAGTGCGACCTCTCGATCCGATGTGGTCACCACGCAGACCGGTGCCGCGTCGGAGAGCATGTATTCGATGCGCTCGGCGGGGTAGGTCGGGTCCACCGGCAGGTACGCGCCACCGGCCTTGACAGTCGCGAGCAACGCCACGACCAGCTCCAGCGAACGCGGCAGCGACACTGCGACGAGTGCTTCGGGTCCAACGCCGGATCGAATCAGCAGGCGGGCCAACTTGTTTGCGCGCTCGTCGAGCTCGCGATACGTCAACGAGGAATCGGTATAGCGAACCGCGACGGAGTCGGCGTGCGTCGCTACCGCGGCGTCGAAGAGATCGACCAGAGTCACCGCCCGCGCAGCATCGTCGGCCGTGTCGGGGCCGCTCGAATTCCAGCGTTCGAGCACGTCGACGCGTTCGCCGGCCCCGAGGATGTCGATCGCGCCGACCGGCGCCTCTGGGTCTGCGACGGCGCCGCGGAGAACGCGCATCAGGCGATCCGAAAATTCCGCAATGGTCTCGGGATCGAACAGTTCTGTGGCGTAGGTGATCTGCGCGGTCATGCCGCCGACACCGGAGTCGACAGGGTTCTGCGCGACCGTGAGCTGCAGGTCGAACTTCGCCATGCCCGCGTCGATATCGAGCACCTCGGCACCGACCCCGGGGAGCGCGAACTCGCGCTGCGGGATGTTCTGGAAGGTCAGCACCACCTGAACCAGCGGGTGGTGCGCCTGCGACCTCGTCGGGTCGAGAATCTCCACGAGACGCTCGAAGGGCAAGTCGGCGTTGGCAAATGCGGCAAGGTCGGTTTCGCGCGCCGTGCGCAGAATGTCGGCGAATCCGCGACCGGGATCGACCTCGGTCCGCAACACCAACGTGTTGACGAACATGCCGATCACATCGTCGAGGGCCTGCTCACCGCGGCCTGCGATGGGCGTGCCGATGGCGATGTCGGTCGTACCGGTCGAGCGGGCCGCCAAGATTGCCAAGGCCGCATGCATCACCATGAAGAGGGATGCACCGTGTGCGTGCGCCAGCTCTGCGAGGTCCTGGTGCAGGTCCGCGTCGATCGCGAAGTCGAAGGTGCGGCCACGGTTCGAGGCGACCTCGGGGCGCGGCCGGTCCATCGGCAGGTCGAGCTGTTCGGGCAGTTCGGCGAGCGTCCGCGTCCAATAGTCGACCTGCTTGGCGATCAGCGACGTCGGATCTTCTTCGGCACCGAGCAGTTCGCGCGTCCAGAGCGTGTAGTCGGCGTACTGCACCTCGAGCGCTTTCCAGGTCGGCGCTTCGCCGTCGACCCGCGCCGAGTACGCAACCATCACGTCGCGAGTCAGCGGGATCAGCGAGAAACCGTCGGAGCTGATGTGGTGCAGCACCAGCACGACCACGTGCTCGGTCGGCGAAAGCCGAAGCAGGCGGGCGCGGAAGGGCACTTCGCGGGTGACGTCGAAACCTGCCGACGCCAGCTCGACCAGTCGCGCGGGAAGCTCTGCTTCGGTGACCGTTTCGACGGTCAGTTCGATGTCGACCTCTGCGGTCGGTACAACGACCTGCACACCTGTGCCATCCACATCGGGGTAGACGGTGCGCAGCGATTCGTGCCTGGAAAGCACGTCGCGCATGGCGGCTTGCATGGCGGCGACGTCGAGGTCGCCACTGAGGCGGACGGCGACCGGGATGTTGTTCGCACCGGATTCGGGGTCGAAGCGGTTGAGGAACCACATCCGTTGCTGGGCAAGCGAAAGTGGAATCTGCCTGGGTCGCTCGACGGCGGTCAGTGCGGCACGGCGCCCCTCGCCCGCGTGCGACTCGACACGGACCGCGAGCGCACCGACCGTGGGCGCCTCGAATAGTTCGCGCACCCCGACGGCCGCGTCCAGTGCCGCGCCGAGCCGGGCTGCGACCTGCGTTGCGATCAGCGAGTTGCCGCCGAGTTCGAAGAAGTCGTCGTCGAGTCCGACACGGTCGATGCCGAGCACCTCGGCAAAGGTGTTGGCGACGATTTCCTCGATCGGCGTGGTCGGGGCGCGGAAGACCTTCGCCTCGAACACGGGCGCGGGCAACGCCTTTCGATCCAGTTTGCCCGACGCGTTGAGCGGCAGCTCGTCGAGCACGACGAAGGCCGACGGCACCATGTAGGCGGGTAGGCGGACGGCGAGTTCTTCACGAATGTCGTTCAGGTCGAACGGGAGTCGCGGATCCGCCACCACGTAGGCGACGAGCTGATCACCGGTGTTCGGATCCGTGCGGACGAGGACCACGGCCTGCGCGACCGGATCAACGGCGATGAGTGCGGCTTCGATCTCGCCGAGCTCGATACGCAAACCACGCAACTTCACCTGGAAATCGGTACGACCGATGTACTCCAACTCACCATCGACACCCCACCGCACCAAGTCACCCGTCCGGTAC
>NZ_JAEMNW010000006.1 GCF_016481275.1 Antrihabitans auranticaus
CTATCCGACACGCCGACAGCAACACCCGCCGTCGACGTCGGCACGCCGTCGCCGACCAACGACCAGTACCGATCGACAACCGACCGCAACCGTGAAAGATGCACGCAACACTCCTGAGAAATTCCAGTGTTGCAATCACTCCCTGAACCCAAGTCGGTGCGACTCCCGAGTCGGAGTGCGACGGAAACCTCTGCCATGGAACGCGCTTGCGATGGGACCGGCCTCAGATCATGTCGCGCGAGGTCATCCAGCGCAGCGTCGGCCACCCGATGAAGACCGGCAACCAGCACGTCAGCACGCGATACATGAGGACGGACGGCACCGCGATACTTGCCGGCAGCCCGAACGCGGCGAGACCGCCGATCAGTGCGGCCTCGACAGCGCCGACACCGCCGGGTGTAGGTGCAGCAGACGCGAGCGTGCCGCCGATCATCGTGACCACCGTTACGGTGATGAACGACGCGCCTCCACCGAACGACTCGATGCTGGCCCACAATGCCAGTGCCGCACCGAGAGTCGTCGCAATGCAGCCGAGGAAGATCAGCGAGAAACGTTTCGGGTCGCGGATCAGTTCGCCGAGTTCCCCGAACACCTCCGTGACCTGAGGCCGGATGGCGTTGTTCAGCCAGCGCCGCAAGATCGGTACGAACATGAACGTGCCGATCAGGCCGAGTGCGACGCCCGCGATGAGGTACAGCACGGTTGCGCTCGGGACGAAATGCGACAGGTCGGTCGTCGTTCCCGCGGCGACGCTGAAGAAGATGAGCAGGCTCACGTGGGTGATGACCTGAACCGACTGTTGCAGGGCCACTGCGGCGGTCGCGCGAACAGTGCCGAGGCCGCCCTTTTGCAGGAATCGCACACTCAGCGCAAGCCCGCCGACGCCGGCGGGTGTCGTCGTCGCGGCAAATGTGTTGGCCACCTGCATGATTGCCAGGTTGTAAAACTTGACCAACCCAGATGCGCACGCCCACAACGACACTGCCGCACCGACATACTTCAGCACCGAGACGCCGAGACCGAGTAGCGCCCACCACCAGTTCGCCGTGAGAACCTCGGTGAAGAACGTCGGCACAGCGCTGATGAACGGATACGCGACGTAGACGAGCCCGATCAGCAGGACCAGCTGAACGATCTGGTTCCGGCTGAAGCGTGTGACCTGTTCGGGCTGAATCTCTTTGGTGTCCGTCTGCTTGCGGACCTCTTCGCGCGCCGCCTTCATGACGCTGTTTCCGTTGGGAATCGACTTGCGAACCTGCAACGGCATCGCAGACCGCGTCAGTCGTCGGGACGCCGTCAGCACTGCGTCCTTGCCGAGGACGTCGATCGCAGTTCGAACCGCGTGCTCTTCGCCGAACATCGCAGACGTGGTCACCAGCAGCTGCGCTATATCTGACTGGAATTGCGAATCTGAGGCGCCGAATTCGGCGAAGGTGAATTCGCCGAACAGCGCTATGCCGTCGTCGATCCGGATTTCGTTGCGGCGTAAGCCGCCGTGCGAGATGCGATTTGCGTGCAGCTTCCGCAACGACGACCAGACGCTGAACGCGAATGCGGGATCAGGATTCGGGTCGATCGGAGCACCGCGAGGTGTGCTGTGCGCGTACATCTCCCAGCCGCGATCGAGGGTCGACAGGGCAAGCGTCTTCGTGCTCGCGAGCCCGATGTCGTCGATCGCGATCGCCATGAGCGCGCGGTGTTCCACAGCTCGCCGCATCGACGCATGCAGTGGCGCTAGCTCGCTGCGGCGATGCCAGAACCACCGCCAGAACTGGCGGAGCGCGCCACCGCTGCGCTGATTCTGACCGTAGAGCTCGACGATGACTTCGGTATTCGGTTCGTCGCATTTCGCCGCCAGTAACAGCGGTCCGGGGCCAGCGGGTCGCAGGACGCGAATTCCCGTCACCGTGTATCCGAGTTTTGCGAGGACGCGAACGGCGCGGTCGAGAGGCACCTCGAGTGCCGGTGTGCCCACGAGCAAGACGAGCAGAGTGCCGATGAGCCAGCCGACCGACAGTCCGAGCACGGTACGCGCGGGAATCACTTTGCTGACTACGAGGTGAATCGGGACGAAAGCGAGCAGCAATATCCACCAGGTGCGTCGCCACCGCAGCGGCAACCATGGGCCGGACACTGTCAGGACCGCAGCGAGAATCGCAATCCAACGGGAATCGTCGAGAAACTGTGAGATGAACGAATCGAGCCGATCATGGACTTCGATATGCCATTCCGGCGTCAGTTGCCCAGTGACGATGATCGAGAGAGTAAGTCCCGAAATAAGCGCGGCCACGGCAAACCCCGCGAGCAGCTTCCACTGCCGGCTGAAAATCAACCCGATGAGAACGAAAAACGGCAATGCGAGTATCAGAATTCCGTATACGAGATAAACAAGCTTCGCTTGGTCGGGACTGAGCACACCGACGATGTCGGATACCGACCGTTCCAGCGAATGCCATTGATTTCGCGTGATCAGCGACCCGGCCATGACGATGCCGACGAACGCCGTCGCAAGCGCAACTCGGACTATGTCGTTGGTGCGACGGATGAGCGGTTGCAGCAGGCTACCGACAACCGGAATCTCCCGCCCATCAACGCGCATCTTCGCAACAGTCTTTCGATCGAGTGAACTGACCCTCCCGTGCAGCTTCAGTCAACTTATTCCACCGTGTGCACAACGGATGCGATTGGGGCGCGAGTCGACGGCGAAAGAACTCATTTCCCGCCGTACGCGTATTGGCGGCGAATGTGGGGAAACCACTTGTCGAAAGGGGCCGTGAGTCGGGACCGACCTGATCGTGGGCATGCCCCGTCGAGAGGATTCGCGATGGTGGACCAAGTTCCCAAACGTGTGCTGCACCCACACGTGCTGCGCGACTACGCCCTGTTGGCCGACGGTGAGCGCGGCGCGCTCGTCGGTCCAACCGGAAACATTTCCTGGATGTGCGTGCCACGATGGCATTCGGAGGCCGTGTTCTCGACGCTGATCGGTGGCACCGGTATGTACGTGGTCAAACCTACGGCGAGCCGGTTCGTCTGGGGCGGCTGGTACGAAGATCGCTCGCTGATCTGGCACAACCGCTGGGTTACCGAAGACTCGTCGATCATCGAATGCCGTGAGGCTCTTGCCTTTCCAGGTGACCCCGATAGAGCGGTTCTGCTGCGCAGAGTGCTTCCGCTGCACGGCGCCGGTCGCGTCGACGTAGAACTCGACGTCCGCGCCGGTTTCGGTCGCTTCAGCATGACCAGGCTCAAGAAGAAGGACGGCATCTGGACGATGCGTTCCGGGGATCTGCGGCTGCGCCTTTCAGGTGCCGACAACGCAGATATCGATTCCGACGGCGTGCTCCACGCCGTCATCGATGTGCGGGAAAACGACCATCACGATCTCGTACTGGAGCTGTCGGACAAAACGCTTCCGCGGGAGCCGGTGTCAGCGGTGGCGGCGTGGGAGGCGACGGAACACTCGTGGAAGAAGGAGGTGCCGCTGATCAACGGGACGCTCGCGGATCGCGACTCGCAGCACTCCTATGCGGTGATGCGGGGCTTGACGAGCAGTAACGGGGGCATGGTCGCTGCGCCGACGATGTCGTTGCCCGAGCGTGCCCGGCGAGATCGAAATTACGATTACCGGTACTCGTGGATTCGCGACCAGTGTTATGCCGGTCTGGCAGCGGGGACGGCGGAAGCCACTCCCCTTCTCGACGAGGCGATCCGATTTGTTTCCGAGAGGGTACTGACGGACGGGCCTGACCTGCGGCCCGCGTACACCACGGATGGTTCGGCCGTGCCCAGCGAACGTCGTCTCGACCTACCGGGGTATCCGGGTGGCCGGCCCAAGACCGGCAACTGGGTGAACAACCAATTCCAGCTCGACACTTTCGGCGACGCGCTGTTGCTGTTTGCCGCGGGCGCGCGACTGGACCGCCTTGACACCGTGCACTGGCACGCGGTCGAGGCAACGGTGTCTGCGATCGAAAAGCGTTGGCAAGAAAAGGATGCCGGAATCTGGGAGATTCAGAACGACCGCTGGGCGCACTCCCGACTCAACTGTGCGGCCGGCCTGCGCGCGGTCGGTGCCGTTGCGCCCGCGCCGCAAGCTGCGGTGTGGAACAGCATGGCCGATCGGATCGTTGCCGAGACGTCAGCGGACTGTCTGCATCCGACCGGGCGGTGGCAGCGCGCGCCGGGGGATCCGCGCGTCGACGCGGCGTTGCTGATTCCGCTGGTTCGCGGTGCGGTCGCGGCGGACGATCCGCGCACGCGGGCCACGCTCGACGCGGTCCGCGCCGAACTCTGTGCCGACGGCTACGTCTACCGGTTTCGGCAAGATCCGCGTCCGCTCTCGGATGCCGAAGGCGCGTTTCTGCTCTGCGGTTACGTCATGGCTTGGGCAACCCATCAGCAGGGTAACGACGTCGAAGCCCTGCGCCTGTTCGAGCGGAATCGGGCGGCCTGTGGACCGCCGGGATTGTTCACCGAGGAATACGACGTCGACCAACGGCAGATGCGGGGCAATCTGCCGCAGGCGTTCGTCCACGCGGTGATGCTCGAATCGGCGCATCGACTCGCCGAACTCGATCCGATGGACAAGGAAACTGCGTCCTGACGGGTGGTGCTTTTCAGGCGCGGTTGGTGATCCGTGCCCAGTGCGGGCGCAGCCGCTTCTTGACGGTGAAAGGAATCCATCGCCTGAGCACGTGCATCCGCTGGCGTAGCTCCGGTGACGGTCGCGGCCCGAATTCGTATGCCAGCAACCAAAACCACACGATCACCAAGATCGGGATCACGATGTACCAGTAGTGGAAAACGAAGTTGGAGATGCGAAACAGTTCGGTGATGCCCGCGAGAATCACCAAGACCGCAACGCCGACAAGACCAACCATTGGGACCGGGCCCTCCCCTTCATCCTGGTGACCGAACGGACTCCAAGGCTACGGACCCGCTGGTCGGATGTGTTCGGTTCCACGGGAAACAATTGGTGGAGCGGGAGGCTTTGCCGACCAGGTGGTTGTGGGGGTGTCGGGCGAGTGGGCGTCTCGGGGGCTGCCTGTTCGGCGGGTGGGGGTGTGCGGGTTGCCGACCAGGCGGTTGTGGGGGTATCCGCCGGGTGGGGGTCGCGGGATCAGCCTGCTCGGCGGGCCGGGACGTGCGGCTTTGCCGACCAGGCGGTTGTGGGGATATCGGCCAAGTGGGTGTCGCGAAATCAGCCTGCTCGGCGGGCCGGGGTGTGCGGGCTTTGCCGACCAGGCGGTCGCTCGGCACCCGCCGACTACCCCTGCGCCACCAGTTGCTTCTGTTCTTCGATGGCTTCCGGGGTGCCCGGAACCTCGGTGCCGCGTAGAGACATGCCCTTCGTCTCGATGAGGAAGTACGCCGAGACAATGCCGATCAGGCATGCGCCGAGCATGTAGAACGCGGGGATGAGATTGTTCCCGGTTGCGCCGATGAGGGATTCGTTGATCGCCGATGCGGTTCCGCCGAACAGCGAGGTCGCGACGTTGTAGCCGATGGCGACGCCCGCGAAGCGGACGATCGTGGGGAACATCGCCGGGAAGGTTGCCGAAATAGTCGCGAGCTGCGGCGCGTAAAGCAGGCCAAGCACCGCGAAACCGATGATCGCTCCGGCGAGGTTGGTGCCGATCAGCATGTACATCGGGATGACGGCAACCACCAGTGCGGCGCACGAGAACAACCACATCGGACGTCTGCCGATTCGGTCGGACAGTCGGCCGAAGAACGGGAGGGTCACGAGCATCGCTATCTGACCGAACAGCGGGACCAGCAATGCGTCGGACTCCTCCATGTCCAGTGTGGTCTGCAGGTAGGTCGGCATGTAACTCAGCAGCGTGTAATTGACGACGTTGAGCGCGATGACAAGGCCGAAAAGGATGAGTACGCAACGCAGATACTTCGTCAGCAGGTCTTTGAAGACTCCGGTGACTTCGTCTTCTGTCGCTTGCTTTTCTTCGAGTTCACGGAAGATGGGCGTGTCTTCCATGCGGTTTCGCAGGTACATACCGATCAGGCCGAGTGGCGCGGCGACATAGAACGGCAGGCGCCAGCCCCAGGTTTCCATTGCGTGCTCGTCGAGGACGTTCACGAGCAGCAACGCGATCGAGTTGCCGAGTACGAAGCCCGACAAGGTTCCGACTTCGAGGAAGCTGCCGTAGAAGCCGCGCTTGTTGTCGGGCGCGTATTCCGCCATGAACGTCGCTGCGCCGCCGTATTCGCCGCCGGCGGAGAAGCCTTGGACGATTCGTGAGGCGTACAGGAGGATCGGCGCCCAGATCCCGATCGATTCGTAGCTCGGGATCAAACCGATGAACAGAGTCGACGACGCCATCAGGATGATCGTCATCGCGAGAACGCGTTTACGGCCGATCCTGTCGCCGAGCGGACCCCAGAAGAGGCCGCCGATGGGACGGATCAGGAACGAGAGCGCGAAGCCGACCAGCGTGTACAGGACGCCGTTGCTGTCTTCGGGGAATAGTGATGCTGCGATGTGCGTCGTCAATATGCGTAAACGCCGTAGTCGAACCATTCGACTGCATTCCCGATTGCCGACGCACCGATTGCTCTGCGGAGAACGCTGGGCGGCACGTCGTTTGGACTGTGGGTCTTGCTCGTTGGCTGCGACACGGAATTCTCCTGTCTTCGGCATTAGGAGCGAAGGTCCGTTTCCGCGCAGGAGACAACGCCATCGCTACAGCGAAGCAGGCGTACCCACCCGTTCGAGCTTTTAAACGCGACCCGTGATCTGCAGTTCCACAGAATCGGAAAGTCGGTACGGCTTCGTCTCGACCACCGCTCCGAGGACCCGGCGCAATCGCGACACCTCGGCGCGAACGGTGACGATATGTTCGGCATCGCCGTACACGGCGTTGCTCAGTTCGGCCGCGGTCAATCCGGTTCTGCCGTGCCTGTGCAAGAGTTGCAGGATCTCCGAATGCCGCGACGTCAGCGCGCTGCGCCAATCGTTGTCGGCGCCTGACACTTCGATCGTTGGCGGACCGGACAGATCCAACGTCATTCGCAACCGGGTGTCCTTGCCCGCGGGGCGCACAAGCCACCCGTCGCCGATCTGTTCTGGGATGCACAGTCCGAGACGCGGTACGGTCAGCGTCTTCGCGTTGCGCGGGACTGCAATTCGGTCGGTCGATATCCCGGATGCGTGTGCGACCCAGCCGTTGTCGTCGACGAGCAGCACGGGACCGGAGGTTGACGCGAGCAGCGGTGCGGCGACTGTTCGCAACCGCTCCAAGCGTTGCTCGTGGCGCCGCCACAACTGCGATTCTGCAAGGCGCACACCAGTTTCCACGAGCGCGGTGATGGTCGGGTGCAGCGTAAGTGCCGGACCGCTGACGTCGACGATTCCGAGGAGGTCACCCGTGCGAGGATCGTGGATCGGTGATGCGGTGCAGTACCAGGGATGCTGTGCCTGTTCGAAGTGCTCGGCTGAAAAGAGTTGCACTGGAGCCGCTTCCGCAAGTGCTGTGCCGATAGCGTTTGTGCCGACACGAGATTCGGTCCACTCGGCACCTTCGGTGAAGCCCAGCCCGTCCGCGTGATGCCGGACCCGCGCCGACCCGTCGCGCCACAGAATTATGCCGTCGCTGTCGGTGACGACCAAGAGGAGTGCGGACGCGTCGGCGACCGCCGTGATGACCTGCCGTAAATCCTCGATGACGCCCTGCAGCGGTGAAGCGCGCCGCCGCCGCTCGACCTCCTCGAGCGGCAGTGGATCGCGCAGGTTCGACGCGTCTGGATCGAGCCCAGCCCGCAGCACGCGGGTCCAGGAACGAGCGACGACGTCGCGCGGCGCGAGCTGCGAACGGCCCCCACCGATGACTGCATCGTGCATGCGGAGCAGGTCGCGCGCGTAGCGGGGCAGATCGGTGCCCGGCCGAATCGCGCTGAATCCACTCACCACACGAGGGTGCGCCTCCGTGCAATCCGTTGCAACCCTGTCGTGTCCTGGCGCGTCGGGTGTGTGCTCTGTGTCACACGGGTTACGGAGACGACAAGGAGTTGCGATGACGCAGACGATCGAGCCGGTTTCGACGAACGGACAGGTTCACGCGCCGGCAGTGCGGGTAGCCAGGTGGCTGGCGGAATTCGAGGCAGCTCTCGCGGCGCGTGACGTCGACAAGGCGGCGAGCATGTTCGCAACGGACAGCTTCTGGCGCGATCTCACGGCATTCACCTGGAACATCAAGACTGTCGAAGGGCCTGCGGGTGTGGCGGACATGTTGCGGGCCCAGCTCGAACAGGCTGCACCGTCCGGCTTCCGGGCGTCCGAGGAACCGACGGAGGCCGACGGCGTGACGTCGGCGTGGATCGAGTTCGAGACGGCGGTCGGCCGCGGAACAGGGCATCTCAGGCTCAAGGACGAAGGCGCCTGGACGCTGCTCACCGCGATGCAGGAACTGAAGGGGCACGAGGAAGGCAAGGGGCGGCGGCGGCCGCGCGGCGTCAAGCACGGCGCCGACAAGAATCGCGTCACGTGGTCCGAGCAGCGGGCCAACGAAGAAGCCGAACTCGGGTACACCCGGCAGCCGTTCGTCGTGATCGTCGGCGGTGGGCAGGGCGGAATCGCCCTCGGCGCCCGGATGCGGCAGCTCGGAATTCCGGCGCTGGTCCTCGACAGGCACGATCGACCGGGTGACCAGTGGCGCGGCCGGTACAAATCGCTCTGCCTGCACGATCCGGTCTGGTATGACCACCTGCCCTACATGCAGTTCCCCGAGAACTGGCCCGTGTTCGCCCCGAAGGACAAGATCGGCGACTGGCTGGAGATGTACACGAAGGTCATGGAGGTTCCGTACTGGAGCAAGACGACCTGCAAGTCGGCGACCTACGACGAAGCCGCCAAGGAGTGGTCGGTCGTCGTCGACCGCGCCGGCGAGGAACTGACGCTGCGCCCGAAGCAACTCGTGCTTGCTACCGGAATGTCGGGTAAGCCGAATGTGCCGTCGTTTCCCGGCATGGACAAATTCCGGGGCGACCAGCATCACTCGAGCCACCACCCCGGACCGGACCGCTACGCCGGCAAGAAGGCCGTCGTCATCGGTGCGAACAACTCTGCGCACGACATCTGTGGCGCGTTGTGGGAGGTCGGCGCCGACGTGACAATGGTGCAGCGGTCGTCGACGCACATCGTGAAGTCGGATTCTTTGATGGACCTCGGGCTGGGGGACCTGTACTCCGAGCGTGCGCTCGCAGCAGGAATGACGACGCAAAAGGCAGATCTGACGTTCGCGTCGCTTCCGTACCGGATCATGCACGAGTTCCAGATTCCGGTGTATCAGGCAATCAAGGAACGCGACGCCGACTTCTACGACCGTCTGGAAAAGGCCGGCTTCCAGCATGATTGGGGTGACGACGGTTCGGGTCTCTTCATGAAGTACCTGCGGCGCGGGTCCGGCTACTACATCGACGTCGGCGCCGCGGAGCTCGTCGCCAACGGTGACATCAAGCTTGCGCACGGCCAGGTTCGCGAACTTACCGAGAACAGCGTGATCCTCGACGACGGAACGGAACTCGAAGCCGACCTCGTCGTCTACGCGACCGGATACGGCTCCATGAACGGCTGGGCCGCGGACCTGATGGGCCAGGAAATTGCGGACAAGGTCGGCAAGTGCTGGGGCCTGGGCTCCGACACCACCAAGGATCCCGGACCATGGGAGGGCGAGCAGCGCAACATGTGGAAGCCGACCCAGCAGGAAGGCCTGTGGTTCCACGGCGGCAATCTGCACCAGTCCCGGCACTATTCGCTGTATCTCGCACTGCAACTCAAGGCGCGGTACGAGGGCATCCCGACGCCGGTCTACGGACTGCAGGAAGTGCACCACACGGCTTAGACGTCACTGGTAAGGATCGGTGATCTCGCGCAGCTTCGTCAGTAAGCGACGAAGCTGCGCCATATCGCGCTCACCCAAGTATTCGGTCCACTCCTGCTCGACCTCTGTGCCTGCGGCCGTTGCCAATTCGACGAGCTTGGTACCGCGTTCGGAGTAGCAGACCAGTCGCGCCCGACCGTCCGCCGGATCCGGCGCTCGTTCGACGAACCCATCGCGCTCGAGTTGGTCGACGAGAAACCCGGCGGCCTGCTTGGTCACCTGTGCCTGTTCGGCAAGATCGGTCAGGCGGGTTCCCTTGTGTCCGATGCGCTGGAAAAGCCGCCGCTGCGCGACGGTCATGCCGCCGAAGCCGGCCTCGTCGAGCGCCGCAACGACTCGGTTTTCCATCGCGCGGTACGGAATGAACATCAACAGCGCCACGTTCGGGTCAATGTTTTCGGCCACCGGCACCCCTTGATTTGATCAAAGTACCTTGATTAAATAGTCAAAGACACTTTACCAAAGTCGAGGGCGGTGGCGACATGGATAGCGAAACGGGTTGGCAGGTTGTTCGCAGTCAGCGGCTCAGCCTCGCGGACATGCTCGACACGCTGACCGAGGACGAATGGGAGCGGCCGTCGCTGTGCGCGGAGTGGCGGGTCCGGGATGTCGTCGCGCATCTTGTGATCGGCGCGAATGCGCCCAAGCTCTCGTCGATGTTCGCGGCGGGGGTGCGTGCGGGCTTCAACCCGCACCACGTGGGGCGCGACACCGCGATCCGGCTTGCAGAAAGTGCGCCGGACGAGCTGGTGGATCGGTTGCGCGACCACGCCGGCGGCCGCCGACTGCCGGTTCCGGTATTCACCGACTACCGGGATATGGTGTGCGACATCCTCGTTCACGGCCAGGATATCGCGATACCGACCGGGCGTGACCGGCCGATGCCGACCGACGCCGCGTGCCTCGCGGCGACACGCGTCTGGACGATGGGCTGGCCGTTCTGGGCGAAGCGCAAGCTGCGCGGGCTGCGCCTCTCGGCCACCGATGCGGACTGGTCCGTCGGCGAGGGCGAACTCGTCGAGGGGCCGATCTCGGCTCTGCTCCTGCTGGTCGCGGGTCGCCGCGCAGCGCTGGACCGCCTCGATGGCGCGACGAATCTCATTGCCCGCTAGGGGCTTCAGCCAACGGCCTCGTACACGGCCCGCAGGTATGCCTCGCTGCGCGGCGAACCGACCAAGCCCGGTCCCATTTTGTTCATCATGTACGACACGGTCATGCGGCGGTCGAGATCCATGATGATCATCGACCCGCCCCAGCCGCCCCAGAAGCAGATCCGGTCGTCGGGGATGTAGGGCACAGTATCGAGTTGTGGTAGCCCGTAACCGATTCCGAAGCGCAGCGGTATGCCGAGAACGAGGTCGGCACCGTTCGATTGCTCCTCGAAAATCAGGTCGATGGTCTTCGGTGTGAGCAACCGGACGCCGTCGACCGCTCCGCCGAGCGAGATCGCCGACATGATGCGTGCGACCGATCGCGCATTACCGTGCCCGTTGAAAGCGCCCATGTCTGCGTTGCGCCACGGCGCGGTGTTTGCAACTGTCGCTTCCAGCGGCGGCGAGCCCAGCGTCTTTCGCATGAGATTGTCTTCGGGCAGGACACTGAGATCTATCGGAAGTGGTGGTGGCGGAACGACATCGGCGATCCGTGGCCAGTCCGCCTCGCGAGCGCCGATCTGGAAGTCGGCACCGAGCGGCCCGGCAATTTCGGTGGCGACGAACTCCTTCAGGTGCTTGCCGGTTACCCGCCGGATCACTTCACCGACCAGATGGCCCATGTTCTGCGCGTGATAGCCCGATGCCTTGCCGGGCTCCCACCAGAGTGACTGCGCTGCAAGTAGTTCCGTAGACTTCTGCCAGTCGAAGAGGTCCTCGACCGTGAACGGCTGTTCCCACCCCGACACGCCGGACGTGTGTGACATCAGGTGGCGGACCTCGACGCCCTCCTTGCCGTTCGCCGCGAACTGGGGCCAGTAATCCGCCACGGGCGCAAAGACATCCAACTCGCCGCGATCGACCAGCATCAGAGCCGCGAGGTTCGTGATCGTCTTCGTCGTGGACCACACGTTGGTGATCGTGTCGCTCGTCCACTCCGTCGTCCGGTCGCTGTCGCAGTGGCCGCCCCAGATATCGACGACGGTCTGGCCGTCGATGTCGACGACGATCGACGCGCCGAGCTCTTCGCCCGCCGCGAGCTGCTCGTCGAGCGCGGCCCCCACTCCGGCAAAGCGGTCGTCGAACGTGCCATGAACACGGGCTTCAGTCATGGGAGAACACCTTTCGGAGTGTATTGCGGGTCGCCGAGTAGTGCGGCGACAGCAATCGCCGCTTTGTTTGCGTCCGGTCGTTCGCCGGTGATGAGGTCGGCGTAGATGAACGACTCGGAGATTCGTGCGATCAGGTACGCGAGGTCGTGCGCCGAGAGGGCGTGCCGCAGGTTGCCGCGATCGATCTCCTGTTGCAGGAGGCGTTCTGTTGCACCGACGATTTCGTGTTGTACGCGACTGGCTTTGGTCGTGAGGATCCGTAGCCCGCGTTCGGGTTCGCGGCGAAGGAAAGCACGGAAGTAGGGTGCGGCGATCAGGTCGGAGACGAACTTGCCGGTGGCGTCGGCGACGCGAGCTGGACCGACTGAATCGGTCGCATCGATTGCCCGCTGGTAGGTCGGTGCGCCGAGGGACCAGAGCACGGTCGCGAGCAGTTCGTCTCTGTTGCCGACCCAGCGGAAAAGGGTCGTGCGATCGACACCGAGTTCGGCGGCGAGCTTCTGCATATCGATGCGCTCGCCGGAAACGAAGATTCGGCGCGCGGCGCCCACCGCTACGGCAGATCCCGGCTGGCTGTGGTGTACGTCACTCACCCATGCAACATACAACTAGACGTTGCAACATTTCAATGGATGTTGCGTGGCTACTTCAGTTTGGCTACGACGTTCGCCTTGGTGATGTCGCCGCCGTAGTGGGCGAGAACTCGTTTGTCCATCACCGCGCGCCACAGGGGCGGTACCAAAGCGAGCAGGACCATCGTCGCGTAGCCGTAGGGCAATTGCGGTGCCTCGTCGTTGCTGCGCAAGGTCTGGTAGCGCCGGCCCGGGTTGGCGTGGTGGTCGCTGTGCCGCTGGAGGTGGAACAGAAATATGTTTGTCACGAGGCGATCGCTGTTCCAGCTGTGGCGGGGCAGGCATCGTTCGAAGCGGCCGTTTGCGAGGCGCCCGCGCAGGAGCCCGTAGTGCTCGACGTAGTTGACCAGCTCGAGCAATCCGAATGCGATGCATGCCTGCAGCAGCAGCCAGGGTGCGGCCGCCCAGCCGAAGACGAGTAGCAGCGAGCCGAACAAGACCGCGCTGAACAGCCACGCCTGCAGGATGTGGTTGTCGGTGGACCACGGACTGCGGCCGGTCTTGAGCAGGCGGGTCCGCTCGAGGCGCCACGCGGACCTGAACCCGCCGGCGACGCTGCGCGGAATGAACTGCCACACCGATTCGCCGAGCCGTGAGCTTGCGGGATCGTTGGGTGTTGCGACGTTCGCGTGATGGCCACGGTTGTGCTCGACGAAGAAATGGCCGTACAGGGTCGGGGCGAGCGCCGCCTTCGACAACCAGCGCTCATGCTTCTCGCGGCGGTGACCGAGTTCGTGCGCCGCGTTTATTCCGATCCCGTTGACGAGGCCGATGGTGACCGCAAGGCCGAGTTTGTCGACCATGTCGAGTGTGCCGAAAGACCACAGCCAGCACGCAACGGTCATGGCGACGATCTGCATGGGAAGGAACGCGTAGGTGCACCAGCGGTAGAAGCGGACGTTGGAGAGTTCCTCGTACACCTCGTCGGGCGGGTTTTCACCGTCGTCGCCGACGATTCCGTCGATCAGCGGTATGGCGCCGAAAATGAGCATCGGCCCGATCCACCACAAGATAGTTTGACCGGTGAGCGCGACCAGCGTGGATGGCAGCAACGCGCATGCCGGGACGATTAGCCCCAGCACCCACAGATACTTCTTTCGATCGCGCCATGTGCGATGTTGCTGCGTTTCTACACGGAGCATAGTCTCGTCCCTAAACAAACTCGAAGTATTTGAACTCCGTCTGGAACGAACTTATCTCCGGATAAACGTGATTGCTAGAGAATTGCCGAGGAGAGACCAAGGCCATAAATAGCAGATCCTATGGCCGCGGTCACATTCTTTGGTTGTCAGATATTGTCCGCTGTCACCGGAAGCTTTCGAACTCGCGAGCGGCGAATTGCGTGCGCGACCGAGAACTTGCCGCGTTTCGGGTCGTAGGGCCGATGCAAGACATACAGCAGAACATGGAAGTACTTGTGATAGCGCAGGGCCTTCTCGATCTGCGGCGTCATCGCCCCATGGAGCGTGAACGTCTTCGTCCCGGAGTCGATGTATGCGGTGAAGTCCCTGGGCGGAGTCAGCGCCCGGCGCGGCGAAATGTCGACCCGCATATCCGTGAGCTGCAGGATCTTGGGTCCCTCGGCATTGATGCAGAGCGCGAGGTCGACGTCTTCGTGGATGTCTTTACGGGTGCTGACGTCGTCGCGCACCTGCTCCCATACCGAGCGTCGAATCGCCATGTTCGCACCGTGCAGGTTGCGGATCTCGCGATCGCCGCCCATCGCGCCGAGCCGAACCTGCCGCGCCACCCACCAGCCCTTCATTTTTCGGAAGGGTGAGTCGTAGGAGTTGTTGAGTCCGCTGATGCCGCCCACGTGGTCGACGTCATCGCGTTCGAAGAAGCCGAGGACGACGCTCGCCCAGTTCGGGTACGCGCGCGAATCGGAGTCGAGGCGACCGAGAATATCGCCTGTTGCTGCATCGAAACCACGGTTGCGCGCAAATGCAACGCCGGGCTCTGGCTCGCTCAGCAGCTGAATCTTTGGCTGTTCTTTCGCGAATTCACGCACGATCGCTGCGGTGGAATCGGTCGAGTTATTGTCGACGACGATGATTTCGTGAAGCTCGTCGACCTGGCTGACCAGTGCTTCCAGGCACGGTCCGATGTAATCCTCTTCGTTGAATGCCGGAATGACCACCGAAAGAGTGTGTTTTGCCACCCCACGACGCTAGCGGAGGATTCGAGTCGTTTCTAATCGGGAGCGACTAGGCGAAGATCGCGAACAGAATCGCGGCTACCGAGAAGCTCACGACCGAAAGGATCGTCTCGAGCACTGTCCAGGTTTGCAGGGTCTGCTTCACGGTGAGGTTGAAGAATTTCGAGATGATCCAGAATCCGCCGTCGTTGACGTGGCTGAGAATGATCGACCCCGCGGCAATCGCCATCGCGATCAGCGCGACGGCCATCTGCGAATACTGATGCTCCGCGACCAACGGTGCGACGATGCCGCCGGTGGTGACGATGGCAACAGTCGCCGACCCCTGTGCGATGCGCAGTCCGCAACTGATGATGTAGGCCAGCACGATGACGGGCAGTCCTGCGGCGGACATGGTGTCCGCGAGGGCCGTTCCTATTCCGGTTGCCGAGATCACCTTGCCGAAGAATGCGCCCGCACCGACGACGAGCAACAGCATGCCGACCGGACGCAATGACTCACCGGTGAGGGTGCTGAGGTCTTGCACGCTGGAGCCGCGCCGGACGCCGAGAACGTAGAACGCCACCAGCACGGCGATGAGCAGCGCGACCGCGGGTGTCCCGAAGAACGTGAGCACCTGAAGCAGGCGCGAGCCTTCGTCGAGCAGCTGGGTGCCGAACGTCGCGCCCAGTATCAGGACCAGGGGAATCGCGATGATCGCACCGATGAGTCCGACCGAGGGCGGAGCCGCTGTCGCTTGCGCGACGGGCGCCGTCTTTACGCCGGTGCCGCCGCCACCCGTGGCGTCGTCGTCCGAGTCGGCTTCGATCAGGAATTCCTTCGGCACCTCCACGATGACGCGCTTGCCGATGTAGCTGCCCCAGACGATGCCTGCCGCGATGAATCCTGGAATGCCGCAGATGAATCCCATGAAGATCAACCACCCGAGGCTGACTTCCAGCAGGCCACCCAGCGCGACGGGTCCGGGATGTGGCGGCAGGAAGGCATGCGTCATGGACAGGCCGGCAAGCATCGGCATCGCGTAGAGGACGAGCGACTTGCCGCCGCGTTTGGCCGCCACGTACACGAGCGGTGCGAGAACGAAGATGCCGATGTCGAAGAAGACGGGGATTCCGAAGATCAGCCCCAGCAGTCCCATCGCGACCGGTGCGCCACGCTCCCCGAACACGCCGAGCAGCTTCGTCGTCAATACGTCTGCACCGCCGGACTTTTCGAGGATCGCACCCAGCACCGTCCCGAGTCCGATGATCACGGCGATATGCCCGAGGATGCTGCCGAAGCCGACTTCCAAGAGGGATTCGTTGCTCTTGATCGCGGTCCCGACGATCTGCGAAACCGGAAGCCCCGCAGCAAGAGCCAGGGCAAGCCCAGTGATCAGCAGAGCGATGAAGGGTTCCAGTTTGATCTTGATGATCGTGAAGAGCAGGATCGCAATCGCGAGGCCGCAGAGCACCAACAGCCCAGGCGTGGAGGTGCGAAGCCAGTCGATGGTGGAGCTCATGAATAGACCTTTCCGGACATGGATCGAACGAACGAGACTGCACGCGAGGAAATTTCGGCCCACTCGCCGGCCGCGACCGAAGCGGGCGGAACGACGTCGGTGCCGGCCGTGACCGCGACGGCACCCTGCGCGAGAAACTCGGCGGCATTGCCTGCGTTGACTCCGCCGGAGGGGATCAGCGACACACCGGGAAACGGTCCGAGGAGATCCTTGAAGTAGCCGGGACCGAGTGTGCGGGCCGGAAAGATCTTGACTGCCGCAGCACCGAGGTCGAGCGCGGCAAGTACCTCGGTGGGGGTGAAAGCGCCCATCACCACGGGGATTCCGCGCTGATTCGCGACTGCCGCAACTTCGGCGCGCACGCCGGGAGTGACGAGGAACTGGGCGCCGCTGTCGATAGCCGCACGGGCCTGATGGCCGGTGACGACCGTGCCGAGGCCGACTACGGCGGTCGACGATGCGGCAGCGGCGCGCAGACAGTCGAGGACGCCCGGCGTCGTGAAGGTCAGTTCGAGCGCCCTGATTCCCGACGCTGCCAAGGCATCGGCGAGCGCCAATGGGTCCGGCACGACCGGCGCACGAACGACCGCGAGCACGCGGTCCGCCAGGATTACCTGCATTGCGGTAGTCATCGAGTCTCCTTCGCATCGGCGTCCAGCCGCAGCGCGCGACCTGCGAGAGCGCCTGTAGCCGAGCCATTTTCGATCGCGCACACGCCGTTCACAATGACGTGGCCGATACCTCGCGCCTGCTGTTTAGGACTTTCGAACGTCGCGGTGTCGGTGACGGTCGCGGGATCGAAGAGCACGAGGTCGGCGGCATAACCGATTTCGATACGCCCGCGATCCCGCAGCCGGAGACGTTCCGCCGGCCGACCGGTCAGGTGGTTGACGCACTCCTCGAGGCTGAGCAGTCCGACATCGCGTACGTAGTGACCGAGGTAGCGCGGAAAGGTGCCCCACGCCCGGGGGTGCGGTCGTTCGCCGACGAGAATCGCATCGCTGCCGCCCATGTGCTTGGGATGCACCATGATCGCGCGCACATTCTCCTCGTGCCCGACGTGCTGCAGGATCGTTGTCGCGAGCTTGTCTCGGCGCAGGAGGTCGAAGAACACGTCCACCGGGGACAGTCCGCGCTCGGCGCTGATTTCGACGATGGTCTTGCCGACGTACCGGTCGAGTTCCGGGTTTGCGACGCCGCTCAGCTGGATCGTCTCCCACTCGACGGTAACGCCATGGCAGCCGTCGGACCCGTTTACGTTGACGTCCCTCGTGATTCGCTCGCGCATAGCCGGATCCTCGAAGCGCTCCAGAGCGGCGTCCGGACCTCCGGACATCGCCCAACTGGGCAGCAGCGCGGAGAGCGTGGTGGCGCCTGGCAGGTAGGGGTAGGTGTCGAGAGTGATGTCGCAGCCCTCGGCGAGGGCTGCGTCGATCATGGACAGGAATTCCGGTGCGCGGCCACGATTGACGCCGAAGTTCATGGTCGCGTGCGTCAGGTGCAGCGCACATCCTGTGCTGCGCGCCAGTTCGATCATCTCGGCGTAGGCCTCCAGCGCACCGGCACCGTAGGAGCGGGTGTGCGGGGCATAGAAACCGCCGAACTCAGCGACGACCTCGCACAAGGCCGCGAGTTCACCTGTGTCCGCATACATTCCGGGCGTGTAGGTGAGGCCACTCGACATGCCGACGGCGCCTTCGGAGAGGCCTTGGGCCAACAGGTCTTGCATGCGGCGGATCTCGCTGGGAGTGGCCGGTCGCTTGTCCGCGCCGACCGCGAGGAGGCGCAGCGTGCCCTGTGGAACGAGATACGCGGCGTTCGGCGTTATGCCCTGATCGAGCCTGTCGAGGTAGCCGGCAACGCTGCGCCAGGAGAAGTCGAGGTCGGCGGGATTGCCGTTCCAGCCAGCGATCTGGCGGCGGACGATATCGAGTGTGCGGTCGTCGATCGGTGCGTACGCAATGCCGTCCTGGCCGAGTACCTCGGTAGTCACGCCCTGGCTGATCTTTGCGAAATGGCCGGGATCGGTGAGCAGTCGCAGGTCCGAGTGTGCGTGCATGTCGATGAAGCCGGGCGCGAGTACGGTACCGGGCGCCGTGTCGATGATCTTGTCAGCGTTGGCCGGCAGGCCGGTTGCGGCGATGTCGCTGATCTTCCCGCCGTCGACGAGCACGTCTGCGCGATACCGCGGAGCGCCAGTTCCGTCGATGACATCGACGTCGCGAATAAGTAAGTCAGTCATAGTTTTTCGTTCTAGAAGAAGGTGTGGATGAGATCGACGATGCGCGGGTGCTCGGCGTCGGCGTCGTCGACGACTGGAATTAGCCGCCACTTGTCGAATGCCGTGCAAGGGTGGGAGAGGCCGAGCCGAACGACGGTCCCGACCGGTGGCGCGCTCGCCATTCGGAGAAAGGCATGCTGATCGTTGAGAGCAGTCACCTTGGCGTCAGCGTTCGAGCCGATGCCCGCAATACGTTGCGGCACCGGCAATCCCTCGTCGTAGGGTAAGTCGCGCTTGCCCGCGTCGAGCAGTGCCAGCTCGGGTTCGGGCCGGGAAACGACGCGCGCCCAGCCGTGCATGGCTGACCGCAGCGGATGGTCCGAACGGTCGGGAATCATCGGTGAGATGCCGGCGTAGAAGCCGTCGTCGTGAATGATGTACGCGCCGGAGCGCAAGACAACCGATGTGGCATCGTCGGCAAGGTCGGCCAGCCGTTCGACGACGAGGTCTTGGTAGGCGCTGCCGCCGGCAGTGACGATCGCCTGTCCCGGATACCGCCCGGAAGCGGCAAGTTCGTTGTGCAACAACGCAATCTGATCCAAATAGGTCCGGACATTCGCCAGGCCTTCGGTCGAGCGGTCATGACTCAGCGCGCCCTCGTATCCGCCGACTCCCGCAAGCGACAATCGCGACGAGGCGGCGACCGCGGCTGCCACTTCCAACGCCGCGGCGACCGTCCGAGCGCCGGTCCTGCCGTGGGGCCCGCCGAGTTCGACGATCACCTTGATTCGTGGTCCGGAGGTCGGCCGCAGCTGATCCTCCATCACCGCAACTGTCTCGACGCTGTCGACCCAGCTGACGAACTCGAACGCGGGGTCGCGGTCCAATTCACCTGCAACCCAATGCAAACCGATGGGGTCGACGAGTGCGTTCGCAAGCATGATGCGGCCGACCCCGAAGGATCGTGCCAACTGCACCTGCCACGCGGTCGCCAGCGTGATCCCCCACGCTCCGGCGGCGAGCTGCTTTGCCCACAGCTGCGGTGCCATCGTCGTCTTTCCGTGCGGTGCGAGCTGCACCCCGGCGGCCTTGGCCCAGTCGGCCATTGTCGCGATGTTGGAGTCGATCGCACTGCTGTCCAGCGTGAGGGCCGGCGTCACCAACCGGTCGAAAGTGGGTACGTCGCGAAGGAAATCGCGCGCCGTCCTACCCCAGGCTTCTGGCGGCAGGCCTTTGTGTTGTGGTCCGAGAACACGGTCGGCGAGTGCAGCGACGGCGTCGGCGTCGATTGTCACGGTGATCCTTTCTGCGTTGCATATGATGCAACGCATGTTGCGTATTTTGTACGCACTGGCTATTCTGCAATGGATAGCGCGCAGCCGCAAGGGGTCGAAGGAGATTGATGTGACGAGGGTCGCCACCATCGGTGAGGGATTGGCAGTGCTCGTCGCGCAGCCCGGTCCGCTCGAGGACTCGTCGACGTTCGAGCGGTCGGCAGGGGGCGCGGAGGCGAATGTGGCGACCGTCCTCGCGCAACTGGGCATCGACTGTGCGTGGATATCCCGGGTCGGCGCCGATGGCTTCGGCCGCTACCTCGTCCGGCATTTGGCGGAGCGCGGGATCGACGTCTCGGCCGTTGTCACCGATTCCACCCGGCCGACCGCCGTGTATGTGAAGGAGCGCGGCGGTGGCTCGGGCGGTCCGGCCGACCTGCGCCTTGGCGAAAGTCGAATGCTGTACTTCCGCAGCGGATCCGCGGCAAGTGCGTTCTCTCCCGCCGACCTTCTGCAGGCCGCAGATGTCTTGGACCGGTCCGATCTCGTGCACTTCACCGGCATCACACCCGCATTGTCGGAATCTGCGACCGCACTCACCGAGGCACTGCTGGCCAGGCGGCGCGGCGGCGCGCTCGTCAGCTTCGACCTGAACTACAGGCCCGCGTTGTGGACAGGGCGGGACGCTGCGGAAGTCCTGGCCCGCCACGTGCGCGGCAGCGATGTGGTCCTGATGGGTGCCGACGAGGCCAGCGCTGTGTTCGGCACCGAGGACCCGTCAGAGCTGCGAAAGCTGTTCCCCGAGCCCGAACATCTCGTCGTCAAGAACGACGCGCACACGGTGACCGGCTTCCGGCGCAGTGAGCGTGTGGACGTACCCGCACTTCGCCTCGAAGTGGTCGAGCGGATCGGCGCGGGTGACGCCTTCGCGGGCGGCTTCCTTGCCGGACTGCTACACGGGCGCGGCCACGAGGAGCGCCTGCGATTCGGGCATCTCTGTGCCGCAGCAGCTTTGACCGGGCACGGTGACATCGCAGAGTTGCCCGCGCTAAGTCGTCTGGAGGCGCTCGCATCGGTCGATTCGGCAACCTGGGCGCGTATGGAATATGTCCTGTCCGAGAATGTTGCGCTATGAGTCAAAGTTTGCTGCGCGCGCTGACGATCCTTACGTCCCTCGGCGACGACTCCAAGTCTCTGGATCAGTTGGCTACACAGCTCGACGTGCACAAATCGACCGTATTGCGATTGCTGCGGACAATGGAGTCAGAGCGTTTCGTCAGCCACGACGAGGAGCATCGCTACCAACTCGGTTCACGCTTCTTCGAACTCGCCAATCATGCTCTCGAACAGCGCGACATCCGGACCCTCGCCAGACCGCACCTGAGCGCGCTCAACTCGAGCACCGGTCAGACGATTCACCTGGCCACGTACGAAGCAGGCGACGCGATCTACATCGACAAGTTCGATGCGATTCAAAGCGTCCGGATGTATTCGCGCGTCGGACGGCCCGCGCCACTGCATTGCACCGCTGTCGGAAAGGTCCTCGTATCGTCGCGTCCCCGCGCCGAATGGCGTGAGATCGCCGAACGAATCACGTACCCGCGCTTCACCGAACGCACGATCACGACACCTGACAAGTACATCGAAGAGCTCGAACTGGTTGCATCGCAGGGCTATGCGGAGGACCACGAAGAGCACGAGAGCTTCGTGAACTGCATCGGTGTGCCCATTCGGAACGGAACGGGCGCGGTTGTCGCCGCAGTATCGATGTCTGTGCCCGACATGCTGCTCGACCACGATCAAGTTCTCGCGACGCTGCCGCAAGTCCGCGCGGCGGCAGACGCAATATCGGCCGAACTCGGCTGGAGTCCGCAACTACGTCGAACGAAAGGCTCGTAATGACCCAGAAAATCGCGGTACGGACAACCGACGCACCGGCACCGGCGCACACCTTCTCGCAGGGCGTTCGCAAGGGCCCTTTCGTGCAGGTGTCGGGCCAGGGCCCCGTCGACCCGGCAACCAACGAGTACCTGTATCCGGGAGACGTTGCTGCCCAGACGCTCCGGACTCTGCAGAACGTCAAGGCAATCATCGACGCGAGTGGTGCGACCTTCGACGACGTGGTGATGCTGCGCGTCTACTTGACAACGCGCGACGATTTCGCCGCGATGAACGACGCCTACGGCGAATTTGTGCGAGCCAACACCGTCGGTGATGTGCTGCCGAGTCGCACGACCGTCTTCACGGGGCTGCCGCGCGAGGAGATGCTCGTCGAGATCGATGCGATCGCGGTAGTGGATTAGTACCGAATTGTCCTCGCTGAGGTCTTGCAATTGCGAGCCTGGCAAAGGACGTTTGACCTATGGCGATCAACGAGGATCTGTCCCGACCTGATTCGACCGCGAAAGGTGAGTCCGATCCTGCGCGAAGTTCCGTGCGGACCGACCTTGTGGTCTTTATCGTCACGGCTGTCATAGCCGCGGCAATTCTCGTCTGGGGACTGGCGTGGGCTGACAATCTCGACAGCGTGTCGTCCACGATTCTGAACTGGCTTGTCGTGAATCTCGGCTGGCTGTTCGTCGTCGCGGCATCCGGATTCGTGCTGTTCGCGGTGTGGTTGGCCGTCAGCAGGTTCGGAAAGATTCCGCTCGGAAAAGACGGCGAGAAGCCCGAGTTCAACACCGTCAGCTGGATAGCGATGATGTTCAGCGCCGGCATGGGAATCGGGCTGATGTTCTACGGCGTCACCGAGCCTCTGACGCATTTCGTGACGCCGCCACCCGGATCCGAACCCGGAATCGGAACTGCGATGGCGACGACGATGTTCCACTGGAGCCTGCACCCGTGGTCGATCTACGCGGTCGTCGGTCTGGCGATCGCCTACGGCACCTACCGGATGGATCGCAAGCAGCTGATCAGTTCGGCGTTCATTCCGCTACTCGGGAAGAAGCGAACCGAAGGTCCGATCGGCAAGGTCATCGACATTCTGGCCATCTTCGCCACGATGTTCGGCACTGCCGCTTCCCTCGGCCTCGGAGCGCTGCAGATCGGCTCCGGAGTCGAGGTTCTCGGCTGGATGGATGCAGCGGGGACCTTGTTGCTCGTCGCCGTCGTCGCAATCCTCACGTTGGCGTTCGTCGCCTCTGCCGTCTCGGGTGTCGCAAAGGGTATTCAGTGGCTGTCGAACATCAACATGGTGCTGGCGTTGATCCTCGCCGTCTTCGTGTTCGTATGTGGCCCGACGGTGCTGATCCTCAACCTGATTCCCACGGCACTCGGTGACTACGCCTCCGACATAGTCGGCATGTCGGCCCGCACCGCGGCCGCCGGTGATACCGCGACGGCCGAATGGCTGTCGTCCTGGACGATCTTCTACTGGGCCTGGTGGATCTCGTGGACACCGTTCGTCGGAATGTTCCTGGCGCGCATCAGCCGCGGTCGCACTATTCGGCAGTTCGTCATCGGCGTCATCCTCGTCCCGAGTGTGGTCAGCCTGCTGTGGTTCTCGATCTTCGGCGGCGCCGCTATCGGTCAGCAGCGCGAGGGCACCGACCTCGCGGGACGGGGCACGCCGGAATCGCAACTGTTCGGGATGCTCGAAGGCCTCCCGCTTGCCGGTGTCGCGTCGTTCCTCGTCATGCTGCTGGTGGCGATCTTCTTCGTGTCCGGTGCAGATGCCGCATCGATGGTCATGGGCACGCTTTCGCAGCGAGGCACCCTCGACCCGACGAGGTGGGCAGTCGTCTTCTGGGGTCTGCTGACGGGCGGTATCGCCGCCCTGCTGTTGTGGACGGGCGGCTCCGACGCCCTCAACGGACTGCAGCGAATGACGATCATCGCAGCGGCGCCGTTCACGATCGTGATGATCGGACTATGCGTCTCGCTGTACCGTGACCTCAGCAGCGACCCACTGATCATCGAGGGGTTGCGTCAGCGGCGGGAACGGATCGACTGAACATCGCTCGGGGTCTCAGAGCCCCCGCCAGTTCCGGCGCACTCGTGCGCCGAGTTCGACGACGAGCGGCGTGCCACCTTCGAACCAGGCGTGGTGCAGCTCCACGATCTTGGCGCGCGTCGGCCTACCGCGCCGGTGAAAGATGTTCTCGGCGTAGTCGAACGGGTGCACCGCGTCGCAGAATTCGGCGCGAGCAGCAGTGCGTTCGGCCTCGTCCGCCGGATCACGCACCACGCCCGTGTACGTGCCACCGCGCAACCGTAGCGTCACCGTCGGGTTTGCACGAATGTTCTTGAGCCACAACGCATGTTGGCCGGGGATCGAGACAAGGTAGGCCTTGTTCCCCGATCGGACGGCCTTGACGTACGTGCTCCGCGGCTTGCCGGATTTGCGGCCCGTGGTGGTGAGGGCGCCGACGTTGACCGGTATCCGAACGACGAACCACGGCTTGTGCACCGCGCGCAAGAACCGGGCTGCGATGCGCCTACTCCGGAGGGTCTGGTTGTCGCCGAGCCATCCCCGCTCCGGCACATACTGGCCGTCGTCGTATCGCAGTGAGTCGGGCACCGCTGCCGTGGGTGAGTCGTCCATAGTTGCCCCCTCGTTCGGACTCGCTACCGGTCTAACACGATTGCGGGCTAGGGGCAATCGGAGACTTGTATTGCCAAATCCGAGAACAGACTTCGGCGACGTTCTCGAAAGCGTTGCTCGGGCACGGTCGCCGGGCCCTCGAGGGACCGGCTCAGCTCGTCGGCAGCCTCGGCGTACCGGCCTTCGCGGGCAAGCAGTTCGGCGCGGACCGCGTGCCAGCGCGGGTCTGGCGGGAGGTCGGCAAGGAGGACGAGTCCTGTTGCGGGACTGTCGGCTTCGGCGGCAGCTACGACCCGAGCCAGGGCTGCGGCATTGCTCGGCGCAATCGATAGGAGGAAGTCGTAGAGCCGCAAGACCTCGGACCAGTTCGTCGCGGCATAGCTCGGCGCGCGGGCGTGTTCGGCGGCGATCGCAGCCTGGAGTTGGTAGGGATCTGCCTGGCCCTCGGATTGCCGAAGCGAATCATTCAGTAGCGCAATGCCTTTGTCGATCCGGTCGATGTCCCAGAGGGCGCGATTCTGCTGCTCGAGCGTGACGATGTCGCCGTCTTCGTCGAGTCGTGCAGGCCTGCGGGCTTCGGTGAGCTGCAGCAGCGCGAGCACAGCCTTGGGCATCGACTCTCGGGGTAGCAGTGCGTGCAGTAGTTCGGCGAGCCGTATCGCTTCGGTGCACACGTCGACGTCGACGCTGGATGTGCCCTCGATCGGCGCGTGCCCAGCGGTGTACAGAGCGTGCAGCACGCCGCACACCGCGGGTAGGCGATCCGCCAACTCGTCCTCGGCCGGCACCCGGTACGGGATGTGCGCCGCCGCAATCTTCTGTCGAGCCCGCGTCAGTCGCTTGGTTGTCGCTGCCTCCGTCGTCAGCAGGACGGCGGCGATCTGCGCCGGGGAAAGCCCGCAGAGCGTTCGTAAGGCAAGAGCGATTCGCGTCGCCGGTGCGAGGGCAGGATGGCAACAGGTGAAGATCAGGCGTAGCTGGTCGTCGTGAACGACGTCGTCCGACGGCAGATCGGACCTCGATAATTCGATCATCCGGAATCCGTCCTGCTCCTTGGTTGGGCGAGCGTGCTCGCGCCGGAGGATGTCGATCGCCTTGCGTCGAGCAGTGACGGTCAGCCACGCGCGCGGCTCGGGCGGCACGCCGGATACGGGCCAGGAATTCAACGCCGCCAGCGTCGCCTCCTGGACCGCATCTTCTGCGAGTTGAACGTCGCCGACCGTCCGGATCAAGGTGGCGAGGATGCGCGCGCCCTCGACCCGGATCGTCGCAGCAACGGCGTCGCTTCCGGACACATAGCTTCCGGACACATAGCTCCCGGACACGGTGTAGTTACCTCGCCACGATGACCGGGCGCACCTCGACGGCACCACCATCCCACGCCGCGGGAATCTCGGCAGCGATCCGAACCGCCTGTTCGAGGTCGTCGGCTTCGATGAGGTAATAGCCGGTCAAGGCCTCCTTCGTCTCGGCGTACGGTCCGTCGGTCGTCACGACGCTTCCGCCCCTGGCGCCTTCCACGCGAACAACCGTCGCCGTCGCGGTCGGGTGCAGTAGCGCACTTGCCTGGATGCGCTCGTTGTTGTCCACGGCGAACTGGCGGAACTCAGCTAGTTCGCTCGCATGCTCGGGCGCCCACCAGTTGACGTCCGCGGTGTAGGTCAAAGCGAGGTACTGCGGCATCGGAACACTCCTTCGTCGTATCAGGGCATATCTTGCCCTCGACAATGGAACGAACGGGGAGACTCGGAAAGGACATCCGAGTCAGTCCGGTTCGCCGTATTCGTCGAACCAGTGCGCGAGTTTGCCGCGTCGACTCACCGCACGCAGACGACGCTCGGCGACCTCTCGGGTCTTGGTGGTGGTGACGATCAGCAGTTCGTCGCCGACCTCGATCCGAGTGTCGGGTTGCGGGACGAACGTGTGGCCCTCCCGGATGATCAAGGTGATGACACTGGGGTCGGGTAACCGGAGTTCGAGGACGGAGACGTCGTGCAGCCGAGACATCGGCAGCACCCGCATCGTCAGCAGCTCGGCTTCCAGGACGTCGAGCGGTGCGGACTCCACCTGAATTTCTCTCGCGGTATCGCGCCGGATCAGGCCCATCCGATGCGCTATCGGCTGCAGGCTCGGTCCCTGAACAAGGGTGAAGACCACCACCAGAATGAACACGATGTTGAGTAGGCGGCCGCTGTCGGCCACGCCCTCGACGATCGGGAAAGTAGCCAGCACGATCGGCACCGCACCACGCAGCCCGGCCCACGACAGGAAGACCTGCTCCTGCCATGGCACCTGAAAGCCCGCGAGTGAAATCACCACCGACAGTGGGCGGCCGAGCAACAGCAGTACGGTTCCGATGACGACCGCCGGAATCAGATCGTCGACCAGTTCGCTCGGCGTGACAAGCAGACCGAGCAGAACGAACAGACCGATCTGCGCGAGCCACCCGAGCCCCTCCGCGAACGAACGTGTCGCCGCGCGGTGCGGCAAACCGGAGTTCGCGAGCACGACTGCTGCGAGGTACGCCGCAAGGAACCCGCTGGCGTGGGCGCTGCCGGCTGCCGCAAACGCCACCATGCCGAGCCCGAACGTGGCGAGCGGATACAGACCCGATGCGGGCAGAGCGATGCGGCGCAGGGCGGTCGCACCGAGGAAGCCGCCCGCCAGCCCGATGGCGGCTCCGATCGCCAACTCGTAGATCAACTCGTACGCGGCGTGGACCGGTGAGAACGCCAGTGGCGTAGCGCTGAAAATGAGAACGAGGATCACGGCGGGGGCGTCGTTGAACCCTGATTCGGCTTCGAGCATGCCGGCTACGCGTCTCGGCAGCGGCAGGACTCGCAGGACCGAAAACACCGCGGCGGCGTCCGTGGAGGAGACGATCGCGCCGAGCAGCAGCGCGAGTTGCCAGTCGAAGCCGAGCAGAAAGTGTGCGCCCGCCGCAGCGACAAGCATGCTGACGCCGACTCCGAGCGTGGCGAGGACGCTGGCGTGCGGAATCACCTTGCGGATATCGCCGAACCGCGTTGCGAGACCACCCTCGACGAGAATGACGGCGAGCGCCGCGGTGCCGATGTCCCGCGCGAGTTGCACGTCGTCGAATTCCAGACCCAGACCGTCCTCGCCGAGCAGGACGCCGACACCCAGGAACAGCAGCAGACTGGGCAAGCCCGCCCGGCTTGCGAGCCGAGTGGCAACAATGCTGGCCAGCAGCACAAGTCCACCGGCGAGCAACGCCAGGTAGAGCTGCTGCAACGACATTTTCGCCCCCGTTTGGTCAAGGTGTGGCCCCGCCAGTAAATCAGTACAAATCACCGGGTGCGCGGTGCGGCTCCGAAGGTCGGTGGCGCTGTCGATGCGTCATGATGACTTCGTGCACCGGGAGGGTGCGGTTGAGGAGCGGAGCAATGCGAATCGGTATCGCCGGGGCGGGAGCAGTCGGCCGTTCGGTCGCGCAAGAACTGCTCGACGCCGGGCACAAGGTCCTGCTGATCGAACACGAACCTCGCCGCTACGAACCGCACACGGTGCCCGCCGCCGACTGGTTGCTCGCCGACGCGTGTGAGTTGGCCGCGCTCGAAGACTGCGGGATGGAACTCTGCGACGTGATGATCGCCGCGACCGGCGACGACAAATCGAACCTCGCGGCAGCGTTGCTCGCCAAGACCGAGTTCGGTGTGCAGCGGGTCGTGGCACGAGTCAACGAAACCCGAAACGAATGGCTCTTCACCGAGGCGTGGGGAGTCGATGTCGCGGTGTCGACGCCGCTTGCCATGGTTGCGGGCGTCGAGGGCGCCATCGACGTCGGGCACCTCGTGCGCCTACGCGGGTTGCGTCAGGGCAAAGCCAATCTCGCGAAGCTGACCCTGCCGGTAGGTAGCCCGCTCGTCGGCAAGACGGTCGGCGAGGTTGCTCTGCCCGAGAACACGGCTTTGATCACGGTGCTTCGTGGCAACGCCGTGATCCTGCCCCAGCCCGACGACGTGCTCGAGGATGGCGACGAACTGCTGTTCGTCGCCGACGGTGCCGGTGAGAATTTGATCCGTGCGGTTATTCACGGGCCACCCCCACTGCGTAGCACCTCCCCCTGACTGGCACATGAGCGCGGATTCACCTTGCCGGAGCGCCGCGAATCACAGAGCCGGCGTGTGTGACATGTAGTGCGCCGCAAGGGTTATGCGCTGTTCATCGATATCGGGCAGTGGGTAGAGCGGCCGCGTCAGGGTTGCGCCCGAAAACATATGCATCATCGAGAACAACGTGACGCGCCGCGAACGCTCGGGAATGTCGGCAAGCAGTCCTAGTCCGTCCGTCAGTTCGAATACGCCCTCGTAGAGCTTCGGCAGGGAAGGCGCAACCATGTCTCGCAACTCGACGTCGGTTCGCGCCGCCATCATCAGTTCCCGCCAGACGTCGGTCAGTGGTGCCGAGGACGAGTACGCGAGAAATTCGAGCGCAGACCGGCGCGGGTCGGGCCGCGTTGCCAGTGCTTCGGCAGCCTCGGCGTAGGAATCGAGGATGCGGTCGGTTACATCGTTGGCGACCTTCGCCATCAGTGCAAGACGCGAATCGAACTGGCGGAACATCGCCCCGACCGAGAGTCCCGCTCGCGTGCAGATCTCCTTGACTGTCGTGCGGTAGTACCCGACCTCGAGGATCGTTTCGATAGCTGCCTCGGTCAGCCTGTCGACGGTCGCGTCCCGGCGCTCTTGTTGTGTTCGCCGCGAAACCGGCCGCACTGGCGTCATCGACCCATTATGTCGCGCCACGAGAAATTGACATCCCAGTCCGCTTAATGCAGTATCGTACAGATAGAGAGCGATCGATTCCTTTCTTAATTACCAACCTGCAAAGGAGCAGAAGTGTCGATGTGCCAGCTGTCGCCAAGATCCCTTCGCGGCCCACTTCTCGTCATATCGACAGTTCTCTGCATGCAGATCGTGCCGATGTCGGGCACCTCTGCTGAGCCCTCAGGGGACGCGGGCTCACCCGTGATTGTGGCGCCGGTGTTGCCATTTCCGGTCCCGCCCGCTCCGCCCTACCTTGATCCCGCCTTCTACAACCCCGAACAGGCAGTTGTCGATGCGGCAGAACCCGGACAGATTCTCGCGGCGCGTGAAGTCAACGTTGCCAACCTCTGGGTGTTCCCGCTCAACGTCGACGCGTGGCAACTCTCCTATCGGTCGACGAATACGCGCGGCGAGGCAATCCCCGCAGTCGCGACGCTGATGAAGCCACGAGATACCACGCCACAAGGATTGGTGTCGTTCCAATTCGGCGAGGACTCGTTGTCGTTCAACTGCTCCGCGTCGTACGCACTCCAACAAGCCTCTCTGCCGAATCCGCTGAACTCGATCCACCAGGCGGAATTCATCGAAGTCCAAGGACTGTTGCAAGCCGGAAACGCGGTCGTTGTTCCCGACCATGAGGGCCCGCATTCCGGCTACGGCGCGGGACCACTCGGTGCGCGCATCGTTTTGGACGGCATCCGCGCGTCGGAGGCGTTGCCGCAAGCTCGCTTGTCCGGCGCAGCAACGAGAACTGCGATGTGGGGATACTCGGGTGGTGCAATTCCGACCGCGCACGCGGCCGAACTCGCGCCGAGTTATGCGCCCGAACTCAATCTGGTCGGTTCGGTGACTGGCGGGCTGGTCACCAACATTCGCGACGTTGTGAACTACAACAACGGAACCTCGGTACTCGGGGGGTTCATCCTGGCCGCGCTGTTCGGCGTATCGCATGAGTACCCAGTTGTCGCAGACTATCTCGACAAGCATCTGAACCCGCTAGGGCAAGGTTTGCGGACACTGAAAACGGGCCAGTGCAACGGGTTCCAGCCGATGACATTCCCGTTCGTGAATATTCTCGGCCTGTTCGACAATCCCGATCCGCTCGCTGCTCCCGAACTCCAAGCCGTATTGGACGAATTGAATCTCGGGCACTCGGTTCCCGCGATACCGATCTACATCTACCAGTCCGTGTTAGACGAAATCGTGCCTCCCGGACCGGTTAACACTCTCGTCGACAGGTACTGTGCCGATCCCGAAGCGTCGGTTCACTTCACGCGCGACCACCTCAGTGAGCACATCGTCGCCGCGGTCGCCGGTGCCCCGAGCGCTTTGTTGTGGATCCAGGACCGGTTGTCAGGTGTCCCAGCCGAAAAGGGTTGCACAACAAATGATGTGCTGACCCAGATCGCCCAGCCGGGAGCGTCGACAAGCTCGTCAGCGTCGTCGGAAATAGCTTGGCCTCGTTGTTCTACGCACCTGTCGGGCGCTAGCCCACTTCTCAAAGGACCTGATCGTGAGTTTTATCCGCAATAACTTCGCCCGGATACTCGTTGCAACAGCAATGTGTGCCGGGGTAGGAGCAGCAACGGCGGATGCAGATCCGTTGCCACCTATGCCGGGCGATCAGAATCAATTACCGGAGTTACCAAGCGAATCGGACGTATATCCGTTCTTTCCGCTCCCCACCCCGGCCGACGACCCGTGGTACACCGACCCAGAGAATCTCGACTCGATGGCGAATGGCGATATCGTCCGGAGCCGCGATGTCCAGCACTACATGTTCGGCCTGCCCTGGCCCGTCGCCACTCGCCAAATCCTCTATCGCAGCACCAATTCACACGACCAGCCCATAGTCACTGCCACGACGGTGCTCACGCCCGGAATTCCGTGGGCCGGCGGACCACGCCCACTCGTTTCGTACCAGGAGGCTATCGACGGTCTCGCGCAAGTCTGCAATCCGTCGTACACGCTGCGCGCAGGGACATTCAAAGAATCCTCGGCTGTGCAATCGTTCCTCGTTCAGGGCTACGCAGTAGCAATACCCGACTTCAACGGAAAGACCAACGCCTACCTCTCCACCGGGGAGGGACACATGGTGCTCGACGGAATCCGCGCCGCGCAGCGTGATCCGGCACTCGGACTCGCAAACTCCCCTGTCGCACTCCTGGGTTACTCGGGCGGGGCAAGTGGCACCGGATTCGCTGCCGAGCAGCACCACAACTACGCGCCCGAACTGAACATCGTCGGGGCCGCGTTCGGCGGAATTCCAGGCGACAAAGTGGGTATCGCCGAGTTCGGTGCCTCCCACGCAGCGGGGCAAGCCAACTTCACCCTCTGGCTCGCTGTCGTCTCACTCAGCCGGGAGTATCCGGAGGTATTCGGCCACTACGACGAGTTCCTCACCCCCGAGGGAGTAGCTCTCGCCAACGACATGAACGACCGCTGTCTTTACACCGGCGCCGCTACCGGCGCGTTCCGGCCAATGTCCGGGTATCTCCGAGATCCGGACTTTCTGCGCTCCCCCGAGATCCGAAGCCTTCTGGAAAACCTGAGCTTCGGGCAACCGCAGAATCGACCGGATATCCCGCTGTTCACCTTCCACTCGACGACCGACCAACTTCTGCCCTTCGAAGCCGCCTACGAAACGACGCTGCAGAAGTACTGCGCAATGGGCGTCGACGTGCGGTTCTATCCCGTCCCGGTCAGCGAGCACATCAGCGGCGAGGTCTTCGGCTATGTGCCTGCGACGCTGTGGGTCACCGCCGTGTTGCGTGGTGTCACGCCCGAACCGAGCAATTGCCCTGCGACATAGCGGCGCCGTCAGCTTTGCAGAAAAGCCAGGAGATCGGCGTTGATCGTCTCGGCCTGGGTGGTCGGCATGCCGTGCGGAAAGTCCTTGTAGGTCTTCAAGGTTCCGTTCTGCAAGAGGTCGGCCGAGAGTGGACCGGAGTCCGCGTAGGGAACGATCTGATCGTCTTCGCTGTGCATCACGAGCACAGGCACGGTGATCTTCTTCAGGTCCTCGGTGAAATCGGTCTGCGAGAAGGCGACGATGCCGTCGTAATGGGCCTTCGCGCCGCCCATCATGCCCTGGCGCCACCAGTTCTGGATGACGGCCTCCTGTGCTTCGACGCCTGGCCGGTTGAAGCCGTAGAACGGTCCCGCCGGTAGGTCGCGGTAGAACTTCGACCGGTTCGCCGCCAACTGTGCCTGCAGATCGTCGAACACCGATTTGGGTAGCCCGCCCGGATTGGCGTCGGTCTGCACCATCAGCGGCGGAACGGCGCACAGCAACGCAGCCTTGGCGGCGCGGCCCTCGCCGTGCCGCGCCAAATAGTGGACGACCTCGCCACCGCCCGTGGAATGCCCGACGTGAATTGCGTCGTGCAGATCGAGATGCTCGACCAGAGCGGCGAGGTCGTCGGCATAGTGATCCATGTCGTGGCCGTCGCCGGTCTGCGACGATCTGCCGTGCCCGCGCCGGTCGTGGGCGATGACCCGGTAACCGTGCTGAAGGAAGAACAACAGCTGGGCATCCCAGTCGTCGGCCGACAACGGCCAGCCGTGACTGAACACGATCGGCTGACCGCTACCCCAGTCCTTGTAGAAGATCTCCGTGCCGTCCGCGGTCGTGATCATTCCCATGGATGCATCTTGGAGGTTCATGCGCGCTCACGCAATGGGCCGTGTGCTCTAGCCTTACGACGTGGATGCGCTCTCCGGGCCGGCAACATCGATTCTCACGCCGGGGGAAACCTGCTGGCGCTTGGAACGAGCCGAGCGACTTGCCTACATCGTCGATGCCGCCGACTACTTCCGTGCGGCGAAAGCAGCGATGCTCCAAGCCCGTAGTCGAATCATGTTGATCGGCTGGGATTTCGACACTCGAATCGAACTGGAGCCCAACGAGGCCACCCTCGAGGGCCCTAACCGACTCGGCGACTTTCTGTCGTGGCTCATCGACCGGCAGCCAGAGCTCGACATCTATTTGCTCAAGTGGGACATCGGTGTCTTCACCGGCATCGGGCGCGGTATGCCGCCGATATTCCTGCTCAATTGGATCACCGACAAGCGCCTGCACCTTCGCGCGGATTCGGCACATCCGGTCGGCTCGGCACATCACCAGAAGATCGTCGTGATCGACGACGCTTTCGCGTTCTGCGGTGGTATCGACATGACGGTCGAGCGCTGGGACTCCCGCGAGCACAGGGAGGTCGACGAGCGACGGACCGACCCCGGTGGCGCGCAGCACGGCCCCTGGCATGACGCGACCGTCGCAGTCGACGGCGCGGTCGCGGGAGCGCTCGGCGAACTCGCCCGCGATCGATGGTTCACTGCTTCAGGCGAAGAGTTGGCGCCGATCGACGCGGGCGATGCCCATGTGTGGCCGGACTTTCTGGAGCCGACACTGCGCGGCGTCGATGTCGGAATCGCGAGGACCCGGCCTGAATTCGCGGCGCATGAAGAGGTCCGCGAGATCGAAGCGCTGTACCTGGCCGCCATTCTGTCGGCGCGGGACACGCTCTACATCGAGAGTCAGTACCTCGCCGCACGGACTCTTGCCGATGCGATCGCGCAACGACTCCAAGACCCCGAGTGTCCAGAGATCGTGCTCGTTCTTCCTCGCCACGCCGAGGGCTGGCTCGAGCAGAAAGCCATGGACGGTGCACGGCACCGATTGCTGCACCTGCTGTGGGAGGCGGACAAGCACGGCCGGTTCCGTGCCTACTATCCGGTGACTGCTGCGGGATCGCCGATCTACGTACACGCGAAGGTCCTCGTGATGGACGACCGACTGTTTCGGATCGGTTCCTCCAATCTCAACAATCGTTCGATGGGTTTCGACACCGAGTGTGACCTCGCGGTCGAAGGTGTGCCCGGCGTAACCGCCATCCGCGACGATCTGCTCTGTGAGCACCTGGGTGTCACCGAATCCGAACTCGCAGAAGCGATCCACGCTGCCGAAAGTTCGGTGATCGGCGCTATCGAGGTGCTGCGCGAGCAGCCCGGCCGGACGTTGGTGCCCTTCGAGCCCGACGATGTCGAGGGGGAAGACAACGTCCTTGCCGAGAACGAGTTGATGGACCCCGAGAGTCCGCCGGCGTTGCTGCCGGAGTGGATTCGCACCGCTCAGGCCGCTGCGTTGAAGTCGACGAGTATTTTTTCGACCGGCCGATAGTAGTCGATCCGCACCGGAAGGGGCCTCGGCAACGGTGGTGCCGTGGATCGGTAGCGGTGCCCTGTCGGGGTCGTGAACACGTACCGATGCAGGCCTCCTCGTGCACTGTCGACCCGTCGACTGGTCCAGCCGGGCGCTTGTTTGGCGTGATTGCACGCCTCGCACAGTCCGGCGCCGTTTTCGGCGGTTGTCGCTCTACCGTTCTCGTGGGGTTCGATGTGGTCGTTGTGCCTGATCGGCGCTCCGCAGTACGGCGTCCGGCAGGTGCGGTCGCGAATCTCGAACCACCGGGCCAAGCCGGCCGGAAAGCGACGCGCGGTGGATTCCGTTGCGGTCATCGCGCCTGTCGCAGGGTTCGCGTAGATCCGACGCATCAACAGGGCTTCCTCCGACTCCGGATCGGATGCCGTGGCTATCCAGTCGCGCGCGACTGCTGCGGGAATCGGCCCGAATCCCGGGATGTGCGCAGGTTCCGTGCCGCCCGCCAACAACGACTGATCCGACACGACGAGGTTGACGGTGATCGGCGCCGCCTTCGGCGAATCCAGACCCGTGACGCGCCGGACGAGTAGGTCGGCCATGATCTGGGACCGCGTCCGCTTGTCGCCGTGGGCGATGACGCTGTCGGCGTCGCGACGCAGCGTCGCATATACGGCGACGCCATCACGGACCGGTAGCAGCGCGCTGAGGTTGCTCATCGTGTCAGGGGCCGGCCGAACGCTGACACGCCGATCCGTGACGGCATTGCTGTTTCGGCGGACCACCGCTTCGACATCTATGCGCGCAACCACGCTGCGCACCAACGCAATCAACGCTTTGTCTCCGAGCCCGTATAGCCGGTCCGGGTCGGCGCACAGCTCCCGGTCTGCCACCGCCCTATCGGCGCGGCTCAGGCAGGCAGTCTCTCGAACCAGGAGCGTCGCGCGCCATTCGCTGAGCACCCCCGATTCCAGGAGTGCCAGCGTGCTCGGCATCTCGTGCACCAGCGCTTTGGCGAGTCCGAGGTGGCGCCCTCCCCAGTACGGAGACGTCCGTCGCGCCAACGCGACCTCAGCGCCGACGCCCCGCCCCCGCTGTGGCGGAGGCACGCCGGCGGCCGCATGAGCCGCTCTGCGGGACGCATCCAGATCGGCGGTCGCCTTCACTTGCGCTGCGGCACAAGAGGATTTCAGCTCCTCCAGAGCTCTGATCAGATCGATGCGGGTCCTGTCGTCCACGCTTCGATCCAGACTCGCTAGCTGGTATGCGACAGCGGCGACTGCCTGCACGATCCCCCCCGAGTCGAACATGTGTTCTACACATGTCCTGCTCTCGACCTAGCGCAACACCCAGTCGGTTTGCGGCAACCGCCCCGCTCGGCGACGATTGTCGCGACATGACGAACGCCGAAGAGACTCCCGCCCCGGCTCCGTCCAATCGTCGGCATCTGGTGCGTCTCGCTCTTTTCGGCTTGTTCTTGACCGCGCTGTTCGTTATCGGTGCGACGACCGATCTCGTCGACGTCGACGGGCTCCGCCGAACGGTCGAAGCGGCCGGCCCGCTGGCACCGGTTGCGTTCGTCGTCGTCTCCGCCGTGCTTGCTGCGGTGTTCGTGCCGGGGCCGATTCTCGCCGCGACAAGTGGTCTCCTCTTCGGGCCGGTTCTCGGAACCGTGGTGACCCTGAGTTCGACGGTCGGCACGGCACTGATCGCCAACCGCCTCGGTCGGCGTGGCGGGCTGGAAAGCGCTCGGGCGTTGATCGGCCCACGGCGCATGTCCTGGCTCGATTATCAGCTCGAAAGGCGCGGCCTCTGGGCGGTCGCGGGCCAGCGGCTGATTCCGGGTATCTCCGACGCCGCGGCGTCGTACGCGTTCGGGGCGATCGGTGTGCCGCTGTGGCAGATGGCTTTGGGCGCGTTGATCGGATCGGCGCCGCGTGCCTTCGTCTATACCGCGCTCGGTTCGGTTGTCGACGATCCTGCATCGCCACTCGGCGTTGCCGCACTTGTCATTTGGTGTGTCACCGCGATAGCCGGGGTGGAGGGTGTGCGCAGGGCCGTCAAATCGTGGCGCGCGCATTCGAAGGCCGCGGCCGAGGACGATTAGGCTCGCGCGACGAACCGGAACCGGTCGCCACGGTAGACCGATCGCGTCCATTCGATGATCTGCCCGGACGGGTCTCGTGCCGTCCTATGGAAAAGCAGCAGGGGTTGCCCGGTGCCGACTCCGAGGAGGTCCGCCTCGGCCGGTGTCGTGAGCGCTGTTTCGACGGTGTCCTCGACTGTCGCGACCTGGCGGCCGTAGCACTCGCGCAGTGTTGCGTACAGCGAACCGCGTTCTGTCAGGCGGGCTTCGAAGCCGGCCAGCCGCCCGGGCAGGTGGGCGATCTCGATCGCGAGCGGTTCGCCGTCGACAAACCTCAGGCGCGACAGTCGATGGATGCGCTCCCCCGGCGCGATCTCCAGGTGACCCGCGACGTCTGCGTCCGCGCGGATCCGCTCGAGCTCGAGAATGCGTGAACTTGCTTGCAGCCCTTCGGCACCGAGGTCGTCGGTGAGTGACGTGAGCTGGCGAACGTGCACGATCTTCGGTGGTGCGACGAAGTTGCCGCTGCCCTGTGTGCGGCGAAGCACCCCCTCGCCGGCGAGTTCGGCGAGTGCCTTGCGCAGGGTTGTCCGGGAGGTGCCGAGTTGCTCGGCGAGCGGTCGCTCCGGCGGCAGCGACGCTCCGGCATCCAGGTTGCCGATCAGTTCCTTCAGTGCCAGTTTCACCTGGAAATAGCGCGGGGAACCCGCACTCGCGCTCGCGACGCTCGCAACTGCCTCGATCATGAAGTCAACTTACCCCTTGACGGCCAAATTGGTATATGCCAATGTGTACCTCATCACATTGGTATATACCAATTTAGCCCAGTGAGAGGAAGCAGAATGGGCACCATCCGCGACTTGCGAGAGTCCTCCAGAGTGGGACTTCTCGTCGCGATAACCGCCGCCAGCGTCGGCGTCATCTACGGCTACGACATGTCGAACATCGCCGGCGCGTTGCTCTTCATCACCAACGAGTTCGACCTCAGCACCCGCCAGCAGGAACTGGTCACCACTGCAGTCGTCATCGGCGAAATAGCTGGTGCGATCGGCGGCGGCTGGCTCGCAAACGCGATCGGGCGCAAGAAGTCGATGGTCCTTGTCGCTGCGGCCTATGCGGCATTCGCCCTGCTCAGTGCGCTATCGGTATCGGTACCGATGCTCCTGGTGGCACGCCTCCTGCTCGGCCTGACAATCGGCGTTTCGGTTGTGGTGGTTCCGGTCTTCGTTGCCGAGTCGGCGCCGGCGAAAGTGCGTGGTTCCCTGCTTGTCGCATACCAGGTGGCGACCGTCGTCGGCATCATCATTGGGTACCTCGGCGCGTACTTCCTGGCCGAAACGCAGAGTTGGCGGTGGATGCTCGGGTTGGCAGCAGTTCCCGCCGTAGTGACGATGGTCCTGCTGCTACGCATGCCGGACACCGCGCGGTGGTACATGCTCAAAGGCCGTGTCGCAGAGGCCCGTCGGACGTTGTTGCAAGTCGAGCCGTCCGCTGACGTCGACGCGGAACTGGCCGAAATCAAGCGTGCGCTTACAGATGAGTCCGGCGGGGTGATCCGGGAAATGCTGCGCCGTCCCTACTTACGCGCCACCATCTTTGTCGTCGGACTCGGCTTCTTCATTCAGATCACCGGCATCAACGCAATCGTCTACTACAGCCCGCGACTGTTCGAGGCGATGGGCTTCGAAGGCAACTTCTCCCTCCTCGTGCTACCGGCGCTTGTGCAGGTCGCCGCCCTCATCGCCGTGTTCGTCTCGCTCGTGATGGTCGACCGAGTCGGCCGCAGGCCCATTCTGCTCGGCGGAATCGGCATGATGGTTGCGGCAAACATTCTGCTGATCGGAGTATTCGTGGTCGGATCCGACTTCGGCGGCGCGCTCACCGCGCTCGGCTTCTTCGGCGTACTGCTCTTCACCGTCGGCTTCACCTTCGGATTCGGCGCCCTGGTGTGGGTATACGCCGGCGAGAGTTTCCCGTCGCGGCTGCGTTCGATGGGTTCGAGCGCGATGCTCACCTCAGACCTCGTCGCCAACGCAATCGTTGCAGCGTTCTTCCTCACGATGCTCAACTCCCTCGGCGGCGCAGGCACATTCGCGGTGTTCGGGATCCTCGCGCTCCTCAGCATGGTCTTCGTCTACCGCTTCGCACCGGAGACGAAGGGCAGGCAACTCGAAGACATCCGGCACTTCTGGGAGAACAACGGCACATGGCCGAACGACTCCGACGACGTGCTGGCCGGTGACCGGGCGTGACCACCGTCCTCGGTCTCGATATCGGCGGATCCAAGACCCACGCTGCTCGTTCGGAGAACGGTGTGGTTGTCGCCGAGGCCCTCGCCGGCAGTGCGAACGTCACCTCCGTCGGACCGGCCGAAGCAGGTCGGCAGCTCGACATCATCCTGGAGCAATTGGGCAACAAAGACATTCAGTCCGTGTGCGCAGGCGCCGCCGGGGTTGACTCCCCAGCCGGTGCGGCTCGCCTGCGCGAACTACTGGCCTCTCGACTGCCAGGTGCCCGCATCCGCGTCGTCCACGACAGCGAATTGATACTTGCTGCGGCAGGCGTCGAGGACGGTATCGCACTGATCGCCGGAACAGGATCGGTGGCATGGGGACGCCGCGCCGGACGGCACGCGCGAGCGGGCGGTTGGGGCTACGCACTCGGCGACGAAGGCAGTGGATACTGGGTCGCACGCGAAGCTGTGCGCCGGACACTACGTCGCGTCGACACCGGCTCGCAGGCCGACCGACTCGGCCGTCAACTGGTGGCCGAATGCGAATTGCGTTGTCCCGATGAACTTCTCGACCACTTCTACGCACACCCAGAGCGCCGCTACTGGGCAGGGCGCGCACGGATGGTTTTCGAACTCGCCGAAGCCGGTGATCGGGCCAGCTCCGAAATCGTCGAGGCTGCCGCAACCGCACTGGCCGACCTCGCTGTCGCGGTCTCGGAGAAGCTCGATCTTCCCGGACCGACCGTACTTGCCGGCGGGCTCGCGGTGCACCAGCCGTTGCTGCAGAACGCCGTTCGCAACCATCTCGACCGACGTGGCCTCGACGATGTTCGCGTCCTCGACATCGACCCCGTTCGCGGAGCAGTGACGTTAGCTCGCTCCGAACCCAACCTAGGAGACCTTCGATGACAACAACACTCGACCTCCCCGGCCGGCTCATGGCCGCCGAGATCGCCGAACAACCAGAAGTGTGGCGCAGGCTGCTGACCGACGGGGCCGCCGCAATTGCTGCCGCGTCCGCGCAAATCGTCGACCGTGCACCACGTTTCGTGCTGTTCGTTGCTCGCGGCACAAGCGACCACGCCGCGCTGTATGCGAAGTACCTCGTCGAGATCAACCATGGCTTGCCCGCTGGGCTCGTTTCGCCTTCGACGATGACCGTCTATGGCGCCAGGCCCGACCTTCGCGACGTTCTCTATATCGCCGTGAGCCAATCCGGCGGCTCGCCCGATCTGGTGCGGTCGGTCGAGGTCGCGAGACAGCAAGGCGCACTGACCCTTTCCATCACGAACAACGCAGAGTCGCCGCTGGCTGCTGCCGCCGACATTCACGTCGACGTCCTCGCCGGGGCCGAGCGATCGGTGGCGGCGACGAAGTCCTACACCGCAGAGTTGCTCGCGCTCTACCTGTTGCTCGAGCGGGTTCGTGGCGGCGACGGGGCCGAGGCTGCCGCTCTGCCCGACCTGGGTGCCCGGGTGCTGGAATCCGACGACCTCGTTCACGGCGTTGCCCAGCGCTACCGCTTCGCGCAGCGACTGATCACGACCGGGCGCGGGTACTCCTATCCCACCGCACGTGAGGCCGCGCTGAAGTTGATGGAGACGTCCTACCTTTCGGCCCAGGCATTTTCAGGTGCCGACCTCCTGCACGGACCACTCGCAACCGTCGACCCGCAGGTGCCCGTCCTGGCGATCGTTCCCGAGGGTGCCGGCGGTCAGGCGATGGCGCCGGTGCTCTCGCGGTTGGCCGAGCGAAACGCCGACGTGTTCGGGGTTGGATCGGCGGCGCTGTTGGAAAACCTCGCGGGCGGTATAGCACTCCCGGGCGGTGTGCCGGATGCGCTGTCGCCACTGCTGGAAATCCTTCCGCTGCAACAGTTGGCGATGCACCTGGCGATTGCACGCGGTGAGAATCCGGACAAGCCACGGGGTCTGTACAAGGTGACGGAAACGCTATGACCCTGATCAGCGCCGGCACGATGGTGCTCGACGGCCGGGTCTGCCGACCGGGCTGGTTGGAGTTCGCAGCCGGCCGGGTCGTCGCATGCGGTGCCGGTGCCCCACCGCGACCTGTCGACGCAGAATTTCCCGATGCCGTCGTCGTCCCCGGCTTCGTCGACATGCATGTGCACGGCGGCGGTGGCGCGTCCTATACCGACGGTGTCGAGGCCGAGGTCTCGCGCGCCGCCGCGTTCCACCTTCGGCACGGCACCACGACCACGGTCGCCAGCCTGGTCACCGCTTCCCCCAGCGAGTTGCTCGGCACGGTTCGGGTGCTGTCCGAACAGGTCGGCAACGGCACGCTCGCGGGAATTCATCTGGAGGGTCCGTGGTTGAGCTCCGCCCGGTGCGGCGCGCACGATGCAACACAGTTGCGAGATCCCGATCCTGGTGAAATCGCCGCCGTCCTGGCCGCGGGCAACGGGGCGATCCGAATGGTCACGCTCGCACCGGAACTGGAGGGTGGCGTGGAGGCCGTTCGCCGCCTCGTGGACGGCGGTGTGGTCGTCGCAATCGGGCACACCGACGCAACCTACGAGCAGACGACTCGGGCGCTGGCAGCCGGTGCGACCGTCGGCACGCACATCTTCAACGCGATGCGGCCGCTGCATCACCGCGAGCCCGGACCCGCGCTCGCGTTGCTCGAGGATCCGCGGGTGACCGTCGAAGTCGTTGCCGACGGCGTGCACGTGCACCCGGCGCTCGTCCGTCAAGTCATGGAAGTTGCTGGACCCGAACGGGTTTCGCTGATCACGGATGCCATGTCCGCCGCCGGAATGACAGACGGGTTCTACCGGCTGGGAACGCTTGAGGTCGAAGTCGAACAGCAGGTCGCCCGTGTCCGCGGGACATCGACCGTCGCAGGCAGTACCGCGACGATGGACGAACTGTTCCGCACCGCGCTGCGTATGCGGGGCGGCATCGCATCGGACTCGGCGCTGGTCGCGGCCGTCGACATGACATCGACGACCCCCGCCCGTGCATTGGGGCTAGCCGATGTGGGCGCTCTGCGCGTGGGCCGCCGCGCGGACCTTGTCGTCCTGGACAGCAACGGCTCCGTTCTCGACGTGCTGCTCGGCGGCTACTGGCGACTCAGGTCCACGGTGTGATCGGTGGTTTGATCCACATGATCTTCTCGTCGACCAGCTGCGGAGTCGCCGACGGATGATCGGGATTGGCTGCCGCCCACGCGTCCTTGCGGTCCAGGAGTCCGGCGACCTCGTTCCAGGTTTCGGACGTGCTCGGCGGGTTGACACCGGCGGCACGGGCGAGTTTGCGACGCTGCTCATCGCTCAGAGTCTGCAGTTCCACGGCATCGATACCGCGTTCCCAGACATAGCGAGCCAGCGTGATTGCCTTCTCGCGCCGCATGTTTCCGGCTCTGTCTGTGTGGGCGAAATCGGCGTCCGATCCGTCCATCCCTGGCCCTGTCAATTCCGTCAGCCCTTTCTCGCGCAGACCGCAACGGTATCGGGTGCCCGCTCGGCGCTGCCTCCCCAACTAGGGGATACGTCACTCTTCCTTGCAGGATTTACCTGGGACACGGGATCCTGGGTAACGCTTGTGTCATCGTCGACAAGGAGAAATCGTGAGCGGGACGATCGTGGCGGACCTGCCGGTCGCCTTGCGTAATGCGTGGGCATTGTCGTTCGGTGACGGTATCGAACAGCGCGTTCCGACGCCGTCGACGACCATCTACGACGAACCGCATCGGCATCTGAGTCGATACGACCGGTCGACGCCGGCGACCGGAAACCCGGTTCTGCTGGTGCCGCCTCTCGCGGTGACTATTTCTTGCTACGACTTGCGACCCGGTCAGAGCCTGGCGGAGTACCTGCTCGACATCGGTAAGCAGGCCTATGTCATCGACTACGGCGAGATCGGGTACGAGGACCGCAACCTCGGTTTCGAAGAGTGGACCCACGACATAATTCCCGCGGCCGTTCGCCGGGTTTCTGCCGAGCACGGCGGCGCTCCGGTCGATCTGATCGGCTGGTCGTTCGGTGGGACGATCAGCATTCTGACCGCCGCCGCACACGCTGACCTGCCGATAGCTTCGGTCACCGCGATCGGTACGCCGTTCGATCAGCGCAAGAACCCCGGCGTCGCACTGCCGCGTGCCATCGCGCGATACACCGGCGGCCGGGAAGTCACCGAGCCGACGAAGTGGTTCGGCGGCATCCCGAAGCAGGCTGTTCGCGCAGGTTTCCGGGTGCAGGCTTTCTCGCGTGAGATCACGCGTCCAGTCTTCATCGCGCGCAATCTCGCAAACACCGAGGCGCTCGCGCGGATGGAATCGATCGATCGATTCATCGGCGAGATGCCGGGTTACCCGGGTCGTCTGTATCGCCAGTCCTACCGGCAATTCATCCAGCGCAACGAACTGGCCAAGGGCACGGTCAACCTGCGCCGCAATTGCGTCATCGAGCTCTCGAAGCTGACCTGCCGCGTGCTGCTGATCGGCAGCCGTTCCGACATTCTGGCACCCGCCGCGGCGGTCGCTGCCGGTGTCGACGTTCTGACCGGTGCCGTGGAGGCGCGTTACGAAGAGGTCGGGGGCAGTCACCTCGGCATGGTTGCCGGACCTGAGGCGCGCACGGCGACCTGGCCGCTGATCGAGGACTTCCTCGAGGCCTGATTTCGGTCCGTCTAGGTTTGTCGCATGCCCGATGACATGACGGTGTACGACGCCATCCGAATGCGCCGGGATGTGCGGGCGGAGTTCACCGGCTCGACGATCACCGACGACGTGCTGCTGCGGTTGCTCGACGCAGCGCATCGGGCGCCGAGCGTCGGCAACACGCAGCCATGGGACTTCGTCGTCGTGCGCGATGCGGGAAAGTTGGCGAAATTCGCTGCTCATGTTGCCGAGCAGCGCCGGCTCTTCGCCGATTCACTGCCAGCCGACCGCGCCGCAACATTCGACCCGATCAAGATCGACGGCGTGGTCGAGAGCGGGACCGGCGTCGTCGTGACGTACAGCTCCGACCGCGGTGGACCGCACGTGCTCGGTCAGCGAACCATCGCAGATACGGGTGTGTTCTCCGCTGTTCTAGCGATCCAGAACCTGTGGCTGGCTGCGGTGGCCGAAGGCATCGGTGTCGGCTGGGTGTCCTTCTATGACGAGCCGTTTCTCGTCGATCTGCTACGCATTCCTGCGGCGGTGCGCCCGATCGCATGGCTCTGCGTCGGCCCGGTAGCGGAGTTTGCGGCGACACCCGATCTGGAGCGATTCGGATGGCGACCACGCCGCCCGCTCGAATCGGCCGTGCATTGGGAAGAGTTCGCGCCGCGACCTCAGTTGTGAGGGTGCAGCGGCTTCCTGAGCGTGCGCGACCTAGATCCTTTTCTTGACTCTTTCAAGAAAAGGGGGCAGACTTCCGGACGTGGCCACGCCCTTGGACTACCCGCAGATGTTGCGCGAAGTCTCGCTGCGCGTGACTCGTCCCCGGGTGTCTGTGTTGAGTGCCGTGCACAGTCACCCGCACGCCGACACGGACGAGATCATCGGCTTCGTCCGTGACGATCTCGGCGATGTTTCGCATCAGGCGGTGTACGACGTGCTGCGCGCGCTGACGGCCGTCGGGCTGGTGCGGCGGATTCAGCCGTCGGGTTCGGCGGCCCGGTACGAATCGCGCGTCGGGGACAACCATCACCATGTCGTGTGCCGATCGTGCGGCGCGATCGCCGATGTCGATTGCGCTGTCGGCACCACGCCTTGCTTGACCGCCTCGCATGACCATGGCTTCGCGATCGACGAGGCCGAGGTCATTTATTGGGGCCTGTGTCCCGATTGCACCACTACACCGAACGAACAGCTCAGCCCCCAATAGTTCTCAGCCCGAAAATTAGTTCCTGTGATCCCGGAAGGATTCCCGTGTCTGACAGTCCTGACGCCGTTGTTGGAGAGATGAACGAGGAGAGCGAAAGCCGTTGCCCCGTAACGGCCGCACGCGCCCCGCACCCGACTCAGGGCGGCGGAAACCGAGGCTGGTGGCCCGACCAGCTCAACCTGAAGATTCTCCGCAAGAACCCCGCCGTCGCCGACCCGATGGGCGGCGGATTCAACTACGCCGAGCAGTTCAAGACTCTCGACCTCGCCGCCGTGAAGCAAGACATCGCGGAAGTGCTGACGACGTCGCAGGACTTCTGGCCGGCCGACTTCGGGCACTACGGCCCGCTCATGATCCGGATGGCATGGCACAGTGCGGGCACCTACCGCATCAGTGACGGCCGCGGCGGTGCGGGTGCGGGCCAGCAGCGCTTTGCGCCGCTCAACAGCTGGCCGGACAACGGCAACCTCGACAAGGCGCGCCGCATTCTGTGGCCCGTCAAGAAGAAGTACGGCCAGAAGCTTTCGTGGGCCGACCTCATGGTGCTCACCGGCAACGTTGCGCTCGAAACGATGGGCTTCGAGACCTTCGGCTTCGCCGGTGGTCGCGCGGACGTGTGGGAGCCCGACGAGGACGTCTACTGGGGTCCCGAGACCACGTGGCTCGGCGATGAGCGCTACACCGGAAACCGCGAGCTGGAGAAGCCGCTCGGCGCGGTCCAGATGGGCCTCATCTACGTGAATCCCGAAGGCCCGAACGGAAATCCGGACCCGTTGGCCGCCGCTGTCGACATCCGCGAGACGTTCCGCCGGATGGCGATGAACGACGAGGAGACCGTTGCCCTGATCGCTGGTGGGCACACCTTCGGTAAGACGCACGGCGCGGCAGATCCGGATCAGTACGTCGGTCCCGAGCCGGAGGGTGCTCCGATCGAGGAGCAGGGGCTCGGCTGGAAGAACTCGTTCAACACCGGTGTGGGTGCCGACGCAGTCACCAGCGGTCTCGAAGGCATCTGGACCAACACGCCCACCGCGTGGGACAACAGCTTCTTCGAGATCCTGTTCGGCCACGAGTGGGAACTGTTCAAGAGCCCGGCCGGTGCCAACCAGTGGAAGCCGAAGGACGGCGCCGCAGCCGACAGCGTGCCGAATGCGTTCGGTTCGACGAAGACGCATCCGACGATGCTCACGACCGACCTCTCGCTGCGCTTCGACCCGATCTACGAGCCCATCTCGCGACGATTCCTCGAGAATCCGGCCGAGTTCGCGGATGCCTTTGCGCGGGCCTGGTTCAAGTTGACGCACCGCGACATGGGACCCATCGCGCGCTACCTCGGACCGGAAGTTCCGCAGGAAGAGTTGCTGTGGCAGGACCCGGTCCCCGCGGTCGACCATGACCTGGTCGACGCTGCCGACGTCGAGGCTCTCAAGAGCCAGATCCTCTCGTCAGGATTGACTGTCTCGCAATTGGTTTCGACCGCGTGGGCGGCGGCATCGTCGTTCCGTGGCAGCGACAAGCGTGGCGGTGCAAACGGTGGCCGCATCCGCCTGCAGCCGCAGAGCGGGTGGGAGGTCAACAACCCTGACGACCTCGCTCAGGTTGTGCGCACCCTCGAGGGAATCCAGCAGACCTTCAACTCCGCGCAGACCGGAACCAAGAAGGTGTCGTTCGCGGACCTCGTCGTCCTCGGCGGCGTTGCGGCTGTCGAAAAGGCCGCCAAGAACGGCGGCGTGGAGGTCCAGGTTCCGTTCACACCGGGACGTACGGATGCCACCCAGGAGCAGACCGACGTGGAGTCCTTCTCCGCGCTCGAGCCTGCTGCAGACGGTTTCCGTAACTACGCGGGCAAGGGCAACCGGTTGCCGGCCGAGTTCCTGTTGGTCGACCGGGCGAACCTGCTTACGCTGAGTGCTCCGGAGATGACTGTCCTCGTCGGCGGTCTGCGCGTGCTGGGCGCCAACTTCCAGCAGTCGAAGCTGGGCGTGCTCACGGATGCGCCGGAGTCGTTGACGAACGACTTCTTCGTGAACCTGCTCGACCTGAACACGGAGTGGAAGCCGGTTTCCGAGCCGGCGGAGACGTTCGAGAGCCGCGACTCCGCGGGTGCGGTCAAGTGGACCGGCACTCGGGCTGACCTCGTGTTCGGTTCGAACTCCGAATTGCGGGCAGTTGCCGAGGTTTACGCGTCCGACGATGCCAAGGAGAAGTTCGTTCAGGACTTCGTCGCGGCATGGGACAAGGTCATGAACCTCGATCGGTTCGACATCGCCTGATCTGTTCGATCCGACATCCAGGCCGGTCCACTAGGGCCGGCCTGGATTCGGTCGTAGGCTCTTCCGAGTGCGAACACGAAAGATGTTGCCGGTACTCGGGTCGTTGTTGCTTGCTGCTCTGGTTCCCGGGGTTGCCACTGGCGCTCCCGGCGGCGCCGAGTATGTCGCTCTCGGCGACTCCGGCGCTGCTACCACCGGAATCCAGAACTTCGATGTCGATGCACCCCTGCTGTGTGCGCAGTCGACGACGAATACGCCGAAACTGGTTGCGCGGGAACTGGGTTTACAACTCGATGACCGAACCTGCAGCTCCGCGCGGATACCGCACCTCACGACTTCGCAGAGCCCGGGCGTGGCACCGCAGTTCGATGGTCTCGGCCCGAACACGAAGGTTGTCACGCTGCACATCGGGGCGAACGACGCGCAGTTCACACGCAATATCCTTGCCTGCCATGTCGGTTCGTTGGCCGGGCGCGCGTGTTCGGACAGTCAGGACCCACTGTGGGGCAACGATATTGCCGCGGTGGGACCGGCCTACGCGACCGCATTGCGGCAGATCCACCAACTCGCCCCGAACGCGACGGTCTTCGTCGACGGTTGGCCGCTCTACGTCCGAGACACCAGTTGTGCTGATCTGATCGGGCTCACGCCACGAGACGCCGCCTATATCCAGTCGAAATTCGACGCACTGAACGACGTCGTGTCGCGCGAGGCAGTAGCGCACGACGCTGTCTACATCGACACCCGTGCCCGATCGACCGGCCACGACATGTGCGCGGCACCAGGGATTCGCTGGTTCGAGCCGTTGGTCGCGGGCCAGACTCTCGTGCCCTATCACCCGACTCTCGAAGGGATGCAAGGCGTAGCCGACGTCGTGGTCGCCGCGATGAGAGCTTCCGGAGTGAGTTGATCTCGTTCTTGCTCGTTCTCACCCGCAGAAAGCCGACCAGAGGGGATCGTATTCCTCGAAGGTTCAACTGTCGTGAAGGAGAACTGGCATGACGACTGTTCGCGACGCAACGCTTGATTTGCTTCGAACCCACGGTCTCACAACGTGGTTCGGCAATCCTGGCTCGTCCGAGCTCAGCCTGCTGGTGGACTTTCCGGCCGATTTTCGGTACATCCTCGGTCTGCAGGAGATGATCCCGGTAGGCATGGCAGACGCGTACGCGCAGATCACCGGCAAGCCCGCGCTGGTCAACCTGCACACCGCGCCCGGCGTCGGCAATGCGCAGGGGGCGCTGTACAACGCGTTCGTGAACAAGACGCCGCTCATCGTCACGGCGGGTAACCAGCGGCGCAACATGCAGAACCAGTACTGCCTGCTGACCAACTTCGACGCGACGATCGTGCCCAAGCCCTTCGTGAAGTGGTCTGCCGAACCGGCAATTGCGAGCGAGGTGCCGGCCGTTCTCGCGCGCGCAATCCATCTCGCCACGACGCCGCCGATGGGCCCGGTGTTCGTGTCGATGCCGATGGACGACCTCGACGTCGAACTCGACGAAACGCAGGTGGCCGACATTGCGATTGTCCGCGACCGAAAGATCACGCACGCAGGCGGATTCGGCGGTGCGATCGCTGCGGACCTCGCCGCGCGACTCGATGCCGCGTCGGCGCCCGCACTTGTCGTCGGTGGTGACGTCGAACGCTACGGCGCGTGGGACGCGGTGATCGCGTTGGCAGAACGCCTCAACGCGGTTGTCTGGAGCGCGCCGCTGACCGGTCTCACCGGATTTCCGGAGAATCACCCGCTGTATCAGGGAATGCTGCCGCCCGGGCGCGGCTGGGTTGCGGCGACTCTGTCAGGGCGCGACCTGGTCGTCGTCCTGGGGGCACCGGCATTTCGCTACTACCCCCAAATTCCGGGCCCGTACCTGCCGCCCGGCACGTCGCTCGTCCACATCACGAACGATCCTGACGAAGCTGCACGCGCGCCTATCGGGGAGGCAATTGTCGCCGATATCCGTTGTGCGGCAGAGGCATTGCTCGGTTTGGTTGCGAAGACGCAGCGTCCCGCGCCACCGGCCAGGGCTGCGGTCGGCGAGGTTACGGCGTCGGCCGTGCCGTTGAGTCCGGAGGCGCTGTGGTCGACGGTTGGGAAGGCTGCGCCGTCCGACACGCTCTGGGTGTCGGAGGCGGGCAGCAACGAGGGCACGATCGCCACCTGCATCCGCGCTGAGAAACCTTTCTCCCACGTCTCTGCCGCGGGCGGCGGACTCGGGTTCGGGCTGCCTGCGGCGGTCGGCGCGCAACTCGCCGCACCGGACCGGCCGGTCGTGGCGTTGATGGGTGACGGGTCGATCCAGTACGCCATCACGGCGCTGTGGACCGCGGTGCACTACAAGATCCCCGTGACGATCGTCGTGGCGTCGAATGCCGAATACGGCGTTCTCAAACAGTTCGGCATGATCGAACAGACTCCGGGCGTCCCCGGCCTCGATCTACCCGGGCTCGACATCGTGACCATCGCCCGCGGGTACGGCGTCGAGGCGCACGATGTCACCGACACCGACCATCTGAACGAACTGTTGCGGTCGAGCATCGCCGACCGCAACGGGCCCACCCTCATCAACGTTCGCACCACCCCGGCCAAGGGCTTCGGTATCTGACCGGCTGCGCTACTTTCGCATCAGGACGCTGAACAACTCGCGCATGTCGGCAGCCGACGGCGTCGGGAGACTGTCGTGGCCGTGCACGAATCCGATTCCAGCAAAGACGAGCACGCCCGCCCGGGTGCGTGCCTGCTCGGGCGTCAGGTCCAGCTCCAGCAACGACTTCTGAATCACCTCGAAGATCCGCAGGTCGAGCTCGCGCACAGCTTTGGCTACTCGCTCGTTGGTTCGCGCCCAGTCTCTGACCGTGGACTCCACCGTCCACGCGGATTCGCTCGTCAGCCGTGTGCCCATGACTTCGAGCCGTTCCGCCACGCTCAGTGATTCGAGTTCGGACAGTCCGCGAACTGCGTCGTTCTGTGTTCCGCACCAGTAGTCGGTAATGGCTTCGAGCAGCTGGTCGACATCGTCGAAGTGCCAGTAGAAGCTGCCTTTCGTGACGCCGAGTTCTTCACACAGTCGAGGGATGCGAATTGCGCCTACGCCCTCGCGGCGCAGCAGAGCCAGCGCGCCGGCAATCCAGTCGTCGACTGTGAGGCGCGACTTCGCCGTCTTCTGGGACGTGGCTTTCCTGGACATCCCGGGCATCGTCTCATGAGAACCAACCATACTCAAGAGTACCGAATATCCGTACTATCAAGTATGGTCACTTGAAATAGATTGGAAGGGGCACGATGGCTGCCAACACCTGCCCGACTGCATTTCGCTATTGGGACTCGCTGGAAACGTCACGGGTGCAGCGCTTGCAGAGAGTGGTGCGTCGCTTGACGGGAGGCGAACTGTTCCCGACCGAGAAGCAGGCGACCGACTTCTGCAGCGACCTCTTTGCCGGCGATCCCGTCGCCGAGCGCTTTGTCGCAGACGTCTTGCATGGCGACATCGGCCCCAAGGCCGGGCGCAAGATGCTCGATACCGCGCTTGCGAACGGAATCGACAGTCTCGACGACGTTCCGGCTGCGATGAGCGAGTTGTTCGACGAGTTCGAAACCGTGCCGGACTGGGTCCAGCCCGAACTGGTCGAACAGGGTGCTGCAATCTGGCGACGATGGGGCACAATGCTTTTCAGCTTCGCAGGTGCCGAGACGCTGGAGATCTACACCGAGGCTGCAGTCGCAACTCCGCTGTCGCTGGCCGGTGGCTATGCCGGTGACAACGCGCTGCGCCGCTTCCTCGAAACATGCCGGTTCTGGATGGACGTATCCGAGCCTGGTGCGCTTCTGACGCCCGGCTCGAAGGGTCGCGCGACCGCGTTGAAGGTGCGCGTGATGCATGTGTCGGTGCGGTCACGGGTCGCAAACCACCCTGAGTGGGACACGGAGAAGTGGGGATTGCCGATCAGTCAGGGCTACATGCTGCTGACGTTGCTCGCTGGAAGCGTCACGCCGGGTCTTGCCCTGTGGTCACTCGGATATCACACGACACCATCGGAAATCAGGGCGCTGCTGCATTTCCAGAAGTACATGGGTCACCTACTGGGTGTGCGGGTGACCTGGTATCCGGAGACGATCGCCGACTCGGCGCGGTTGCTCGCGATGACCGCGGCCTCGCGTTCCTACGACGCCGGTGTGCACGGCGCCGAACTCATCGAGTCCTACCCTGCCGCTTTCGCACCGAGGGATGGCCATCGTGGTCTCGTTCGACTGCGTGAGGCCTACAACTTCCGGATCAACTCGGTCTATTCGGCAATGTTCATGGCGCCGGGAACGCGCCGGAACTACACGATGCCCAAAGCCTTTCCGTGGGTGCTCATTCCACTCGCCAGGTTTCCCGTGATCACCGCGACCGAACTGACGCGCCGCTTCGTGCCGGCATTCGCCAGAGTGCACGAGAAGGTCATGCTCTGGCACCGCGAGAACTGGTACGAAGCCCAGATGAGCGGTCGCAAAGCCGCATTCGATGCCAGTGGCGCATTGCGACGCTGAGAACCAGCAGAACGGAGAACGAAATGACCGCACCGAACATCGTCGAAGCATGGAACGGGCCCGGGCGTCGAGACGGCGAAATCACTACGGTTGCGCCCTACGACAACGCGCTGCACCCGTCCACCAAGCTGAGTGCATTCGAGCACTGGTACTTCGATGCACACCTCGACTCCGGGCACGTCGTGATCGGCTTTCTCGTGAAGCGCCGACCGGAGGATCCGCCCATCTCCCGTCCCTGGGTAGAGCTGATCGTCTATTCGCCCGACGGCACGAGGCGTCAGGTCAGCAAGAAGTACTCGCGCTCGGCCGCGTCGTTCTCAACCGAGCAATGCGATGTGCGAATCGGCGAAAACCGTGCTTACGCAGAGCTATCCGGTGACCTTCCGGTTCATCACGTGCATCTCGCAGAGGACGACCTCGTCTTCGATCTGCGGTTCGAGAACGAGACACCGAGCTGGATGCCAGGAAAGGGCGAGACTCACTTCGGCGCGAAGGATTCCTTCGGTTGGGCGGTCGGCGCGCCGCGAGCGCGGGTGACGGGCACCGTACGAATCGGTGATCGGACCTTCGACGGCAGCGGACGTGGTTACGCCGACCACAACTGGGGCGTCGGCGACATGAAGCGGGTCATCGATCGGTGGCACTGGGGACGGCTCTATGTGGATGACTACTCGTTGCTCTACGCGACCGTACTGACGCAGCAACGGTTCGGCGCACACGAAATCCGGCCGCTCATGTTGGCGCGCGGCGGCGAAATCGTGCTCAGCACAGGCGAAGTCGAATTCTCGGAAGGGCCGAGCGTATACGACGCCACGGCCAACCGCAGCTATCCGACGTGGATCCGGCTGCAGGTCGAGGGGGTGGTCGACCTTCGGCTCACGGTGCAGGACGTCATTCACGCACACGATTTTGTCGACGATGTTCCGGTGCTTCGCAGTTCCCTGCTCAAGCCCGTCGCATACAAGTTGATCGGGCATCCCGGTTACTTCAGGTTCAATTCCGCGTTCGAGCTCACTATCACTACCGAACAAGGCAGTGAAACACGAAGCGGGACAACGTTGCACGAGCTTGTGGCGCTGAAGTAGGTAAACGCAACTATATTGTGGCGATGCACGAGTTCCTGGAGCGGATAGGGCTCGAGCTGCCCATTGTCCAGGCAGGCATGGGCGGGGGCATAGCCGGATCGGCGCTCGCGACGGCGGTCTCCGCGGCAGGTGGTCTCGGCACCTTGGGGACGGCGGGTCCTTCGAGGATGGCCGCCTGGCTGGCCGAGGTCAGGCAAGCTACCGACAAACCGATCGCCATGAATTTACTTTTGCCGTTCGCGCGTGCGGCGCACTGGAAGGTTGCGGCACAGGCGGACGTAGTCGTGACGTTCTGGGGTCGGCCGCAACGATTTTCGACAGGGGTCTGGATCCATCAGGTGGGCACCGTTGCCGAATCGCGTGCAGCCTTCGACGCCGGCGCGGACGCGGTGATCGTGCAGGGCGTCGAGGCGGGCGGGCATGTGCGGGGAACGGTGCCGGCACTGGAACTGCTCGAACAGACGCGCGCTGCGCTGCCTGCCGGATATCCGATCTTGCTGGCGGGTGGAATTGCCGACGCAAACGACGTCGAAGGTGCGTTGGCGGCCGGTGCTGCCGCGGTGGTTGCCGGGACCCGTTTCGTCATGTCGGATGAGAGTGGAGCGGCTCCGGAGTACAAGGTCCGCCTGGCAAACGGCAGTGAGACGGTTCTGACGGAACTTTTCGGAGTCGGTTGGCCGGGCGCGCATCGCGTCCTCCGAAACGGCGCGACCGAACGCTGGCTGCGACACGACCAGCGCGGTCCTGCCGTTGTACGCGGGATCAATCGGTTGACCGCGCCTGCCCTTGCAAGGGTGCCGGAAGCATTGCAGCAGTGGACATCCCGGCACCAACTAGTGGCGTTGCCATTCTTCGCGCCCGTCCCCCCGACCGGATCGATGAACGGCCGTATCCTCGAGACTGCGCCGCTGTACGCCGGCGAGACGGTCGCACGCATCACTGATATCGCACCTGCTGCTTCGATCGTTCGTTCCCTCACCCCGGGGTGACTAGGGGCACGTTCGGCTGCTGATGGAGGGTCCACCGTCGGTTCTTAGTCTGTGACGTCGCGGATCTTGGCGTAGTGGCGCGCAGCGCGGGCTCGATTTCCGCAGCCGTCCGAGCACCACTCTCTGCGCGGCCGGTCTTTGACGAAAAAGAGCACGCACCCCGGTCCGCCGCAGGCCCGCAGTTGGTCGCGCATCGGTCCACCGAACAGTTCCACAGCCGCGGCTGCGATCTCGGCGAGCGAAGCCACGGTAGGGCGGGCGTTGGTGCGCGAGACTGCGCGGAGTTCATGAAGCTCGCGCCATCGCGGGGTGGCGGCGACGAATCCGTTGAGGGCGCCGACGGCGTCGCTACTTGGTTTGCCGCCGTTGACGATTGCTGTCGAAATGGCCCTGATCGTCGTTCGAAGTTCCCGAGCGGCGGTCAGATCTCCTGTGGTGATGCCGTCTGCGTCGAGGTGCTTCTCGAGTAGCCAGGTTTCCAGATGCTCGCAGGTCTCGAGACCGTCCTGTGGCCGGCCGCGCACGGCGTAGGTCGTGTTGGCCAGTTCGATGGGCAAGGGTTCGCCCAGCAGTGGAGCCCCGCCCAAGTACTCAGCCATGGTTCTAATGGTAACTCGCCATTGACAGCATTAGATCGCCGCGCTACGTTTCTAATGGATCGCCCCATTGGAATCGTTAGAAACGAGAGCAGATGAACGCCTTCGAACCTGGTCATGTCGGACTCAATGTCACCGACCTCGCCCGCTCGACTGCCTTCTACCGCAAAGTATTCGGGTTCGACGTGCTCGGTGAACACGCCGAAGGTGACCGGCGGTTCGCGTTCCTCGGACTTGGGGGCACCCTGATGGTGACGTTGTGGCAGCAAAGCTCCGGCACGTTCGAGACCGGCCGGCCCGGCCTGCATCACTTGGCGTTTCAGGTCTCCGACATCGATGCGGTCCGCCGCGCCGAGGCAATCGTGCGCGACCTGGGCGCAAAGCTGTTTCACGACGGCGTCGTCCCGCACGGCGAAGGTGCGTCGTCAGGTGGCATCTTCTTCAGCGACCCGGACGGGGTCCGTCTCGAGATCTATGCGCCCGTGGGTGCAGACGTTGCGTCCGCCCCCACAGCAGGCGCACCGACCTGCGGCTTCTTCTGATGGAGCATCCCGGCGAACTGGCCGTTCAAGCGCGCACGGGCGTGCGCATCTCGCCATGGGGTTCCGCTCGGATGGACGGCGAGATCCCGCCCGTCGCGGCGGACTTTCTCGCGCAGCAAACGATGGTCGTGCTGGGCGCCGCCGCGCGCGACGGGTCCATGTGGGCGAGCTTGCTTGCCGGACCGGCGGGTTTCGTGACTGCCATCGACGACCGCACGGTGGCCATAGATCGACTGCCCGCCGAGACCGATCCGCTCGCCGGGCTGTTCGACAGCGAACACGACATCGGGATGATTGCGATCGACCTTGCCACACGGCGGCGGATGCGAATCAACGGCCTCGCGCACCGCTCGGACGATCGGTTGATCGTGCGCACCGAGCAGGTATATGCGAACTGTCCCAAGTACATTCAAATCCGCGAGCCCGCTGTGGAATTGCATGGCACGAGGCAGGCGCACCACGGCCCTGCCCTTACGAGCGTGCAACGCGAACTGATCGCAGCAGCGGATACGTTCTTCATCGCAACGCACGCCGACGGTGCCGGAGCCGACGTATCCCATCGGGGCGGTAACCCAGGATTCGTCTCTGTCGAAGGAGAGCGGCGTCTCTCGTGGCCGGACTATTCCGGCAATCTGATGTACATGACCCTCGGAAACCTCGAACTGGATCCGCACTGCGGGTTGCTCTTCGTCGACTGGGGCAATGGCTCCGCGCTGCATCTCACGGGCCGGGCATATGTCGACTGGGAACCCGATCGTGCAGCGAATGTGCCTGGGGCACAACGCATGGTCGACTTCGATGTGGAACAGGTATGGCAGGTCGACGGCGCTGTGCCCTGGCGTTGGGCGCTGCGCGACTACTCGCGATTCAACCCGTCTTAGCTACCGGGAAAGCCCGGGGGTAGCGGTTCGAAGGCCGCCTTGAACTTCGGGCCCGGTGGGAGACCGCGCAGAACCGCACTCGTCCACGCGACAGCAGGCGGCCATCCGGTGACCGCGTTGACGCCGTGCTCGGGCAGCGGCACCGTGTAGAAACGCAGATCAGCGCCCTGCGCCCAGTAGGCGTCCACAGTCGGGAGGACCGTAGACGGTGGAATCAGCTCGTCCCACACGCCGTGCCACCACAGGATCGGCGTATCGGGAATGTGTTTGCCGAGGCTGTTGTCCTCGAGAATCTGCATGATCTGCGGTGAATTCTCCAGTGACTTGCCTGGTAGGAAGTACTCGCTCATCGGGCGATAGGCGCCGGTCAGAGCCGCGGTATAGACGCAGCGACTCTGCAGGTCGGCGACGATCTGCTGGCCTTCGGGCGTCAATAATTCGTCGACGCGGAAGGCGTCCGGGTATTCCTTGGCAAACGACGCGAGGCCGAGCCACATCGTGAAGCTGCTGGTGCCCGTCAGTCCTGGTTGCGGCGTGGTCGCATATCGCGCGATCTCGACGAGGTTGCCGGGAGTGCCGCCGATGCTGGTGCCGAGGAGCGCGACGTCAGGCGCATAGGACTGGCGTAACTCAGCGGCACGCAGCGACGCGGAACCGCCGCCCGAATAGCCGTAGAGCGCGATTCCGGAATCGGTGAGGTGCAGCGACGTGTCGTTCTTCATGGCGCGAAGACTGTCGAGGACCATCTTGCCCTCGTCGTAGGTGTTGAAAGTGTTGAACTTACCGTCGAAGTCGGGGACGTTTATCGCGAATCCCTCCGCCAGCCAGAACTGCATCAGCGCGGCTTCCTTCATGGTTCCGACCTGCAGCGTATGCGACGGATTGCACGACGAATCGCTGGCATCGATCGCCTCCTGAAAGGAGAGCACCGGACGCGGACTGCCCTGCCACGGAATGCCGGGAATGATCACCGAGGTGGCGGTGACGATCGGATTGTCGTGTACGTCGTTGGTGCGGAACAGGATCTGCTTCGTGTAGACGGGAACCGGGATACCGAGCAGCCGAGTCTGGACCTCGCGGGTTCGCACGATGTCACCCGGCTGCAGCGCTGCCATATTTGGCGGGTCGTTGTACCAAGGGTCGGTGTCCGGCGGCAGGATCGGCAGGAGGTCGTACAGCTGCGGCTCCGTGGGCAACTGCGGAAGCTGATTCTGGTCTGGCGGGAACACCGGCGGAAAGGTGGGGTCGGCAGCAGCAGTGCCCATGCCGAGCACCGGCGCCAAACATATCGACACGGATAGCGCGGCTACGCGCATGCGCGCCCGTCGAACAGCGGTGTTCATGTTCAGTCACGCTGCCAGTACCGCGGCGCCATGTCATTGGGCAATCGTTCATGCCAGCGCGCGTGATCTGTGCACTTTTCCAAAGTGCAGGCGCTAGTGCGGCGACTGCGGGGTTGCACAGAACGCCAGTCCAACCGGATCGCGAAACACAGTGAAGGAGTGCGTGTCGTCGACGACGGGGGCACCGAGTGCTCTCATCCGTTCGGTTTCGGCCGCGACGTTGTCGGTGCCGAGGTCGAGGTGCGCACGCGTACTCGAACCGGCGTCGTCGTCTCCCAACCGCTGAACGAGGATCTGCAACGACTGCCGATTCGGCGGAATCAAATGGCTGAACTCGGGTGTCGTCGATGCCCGCGGCCGCCACTGTGTGGTCTGCTGCCAGAACCGCCACTCGACGTCGATCAGTGCCGCGGGAACGTCGATGCACACTTGCTTGATACGGCTGCGATGACCGCCCGCCCACTCGATCGGAGCCGGAAGCTGTTCGCCCCGAAACCTGCACAGGCAGAACGGAAGTCCGCCCGGAGAAGCCATTGTCTGCCAGTGTTCGTGACGTTCGCCCACGCTCGCGCCCAGTTCGGCGAGACGCGCGCACTCGGTATCGATGTCGTCGACTGCGAGATCGAAATGTACACGTGGTGGTCCGGCAATGCGCTGCACGTGAACGTACGAATCACCCTGTGCCGGTATCAAACTGATGAACTCCGGCAGGCCTTGCCAGGGCGTGCCGACCCGCCAGGACGTCACAGCGGACCAAAAAGTCAGCGCTGCAGCCGGTTCCGGCACATCGATGAAGACGTGTGTCCAGCGGATCGGGGAATCGCCGTTCATTCCGGCTCTCCCCACACCGACGCGAGCCAGATCGCCCGAGCGGCTGCCAGTAGTCGCGTGTCGAGTTCGGGTCGACTGCGACGGATGTCGTTGCGCAGGATCGAAATCATCATCCCGACCAATGTGTCGATCAGTGCGGGAACATCGTCGACGATCGGCTGGATGGCCCCGGTGTTGCGCACTCGTTCGGTGAATGCGGCTATGCGGGCGCTGAGATTGCTGACGAAGTCTGCCCACATTCCACTGAGTTGCGGGTCTGCGGACTGCATGCACGCATCGAGCAGAGCAGCGTTCTGTCGCCACACCTCGATGACGTTTCCGATCATCCGCTCGCTGAAGGCGGCGGGGGGTTCCTGGAAATCGAACGAATCGAGACCGGTGGTTCCGGCCTCGATGGCCGTCCACACCTGCTGCAAGGCCGCGGCGACGACCGTGTACTTCGAATCGAAGTAGAAGTAGAACGCCGGGCGGGTGACGCCGGCATGTTTGGCGATCTGCAGCACCGAAAGGTTTGCGATCGGCACAGTTTCGAGCAATTCGACGACCGAGGCGATGATCAGCGCACGCTGCTGGTCGCCCCGACTGGGTGGCCTGCGATCACCCACCAGTGCCCGTTCTGTTGTGTCAGGCATAGGCGGAGCCTACCTCGACTCTTGACGAACCGTCAGCGATGCTGACACTATGTCAGTCAAGCTGACACTCTGTCAGGTAGCCACGAGGTATCGGGTCGACATGCACGTACATGACCAGGCCGGATCGGCGGCCGCTTCCCTGCTGATCGCAGCACTTGTTGTCTGTGTGCTGATAAGCCTGGTCCGACTGTTCGCAAATGAGGGATCGACCTATTCCGACGTCGCGCACCTGCTGATGAACGGCGCGATGCTCGGCATGGCATCCGATACCGCAATGGCGCTGGGGCAATGGTGGCTGGCCGTCACAGGTGCGATCGCCGCGGTGCTGATCGTCGAAATGGCGCGAAATTTCCGGACACCGCAAGTTGTGCATGTGATCTCGGCTCTGATCATGGTCGTCGCAACCCACATGATGCTGGCCGGAAGAATCGGTGGCCCGGTGGCCTTCACGCTCGGAGCAGTTGTGCTCGCCGACGTGGTTGTGACGGCGATTCTGCTCTCGGTCGGCAACCGAGTTCCCGGTAGCGCCGGCGCCACGATCCCGCACCTTGGTATGGGCGTCGGGATGCTGTGGATGTTGAGCGGGGCGTGAGGCGATGGGCTGCTGCATTGCCGTTGCGTATCTGATCGCACTCATCCGGCGGGGATTTCGGTACGCGACGCGACGCCCGACCGAAATCGCGATCGACTTTCCGCCGCCGGCGGTTCGTAGCGCGCCAGAACTCGTCAAAGAACACCACGCACTAGAACGGAGTGTCGAATGACCAGTGCATCGACGTTGTTTCGGGAACAGGGCACGCGGCGGCTGATCCTGTCGCTGCCCGCCGACCCGAAGCGCACCGGCCGTGAATCTCGACGGCGGATGCTGCGTGCACTCGCTGTTTGGGGGGTCCTGTGGATCGTCGGATTCTGGACGGTCTCGGCCGGCGCGCCAGAAGGTCTGACCGCGGTCGCGGTCGGAATCGCGGTACCTGCAGGCGGCCTTATGGTTTCGGCGCATTGGGCACTCGCGCTCGGCGGCGTGGCAGTATTCGTTGTCGCCGTCTTCATCTGGTGGGCTGCGGGACCGGTGATCCTGCCGCCGCTGGTGTGGCTCGGGTTGGCGGTCCTGCCGCTCGCCGTAGGCACCGCCGAAATGTCCGTGGTGGGGGCAGTCGTCGCGTTGGCCCTACCCCTCGTGGCGATCGCGGTTGGTTCGGTTGTGCAGGAGGTCAGGTTTCGCCGTCAGGTACAGCGCGGACGCCATATAAACCACGGTCTGGCGCAGCAGATTTTCACCGTCACCGGTCCGCCCACCACGCCGGAGGTCCGTGAGTCGTCGGAGGAAGATCTCGCATCGCTGCGATACGCGCTCGACCTCGCCTTGCAGCCGATCGATCGGTTCGACGGGTTCACCAAGATCGATCAGTTCCGCGAGGCCGCACTTCGGTATCAGCTCAATTCGCTGGGCTATGCGCTCTCGACCGCGCAGTACACCCGCACTCCGGCATTCACCGGGTATCTCGCAGAGGCGCAACGCAATACGATCCACAAGATGCTCGACAAGCGGGTCTGGGGCTATTGGGCAATCGAGAACCTGTGGGGCAACCTGCGCTGGAACCCGGATCCCATCGAACGCGAAAACATCATGCTCACAGGCTTTTTCGGGTTGCAGATCGGGATGTACGAGACGCTCAACGACGACCGGTTCTCGGCGGACGGCGCACTTACCTTCCGGTGGAACGAAGACCGGGTCTATCCGAACAACTTCACCTCGCTCGCCCAATCCATACACCGAAACATGCTCGGCTCGGATTACACGCTCTTTCCATGCGAGCCGAATTGGACCTACACGGTCTGCAATACCTTCGGCCTCAACACTCTGATCACCCATGATCGGCTTCACGGAACGACGTTCGCGACCGACGTCCTCGATCGTCTGCACCACGCCTATGAAACAGAGTTTCTCCGACCCGACGGTCGTATCGTCGGAGTTCGGTGCGAGCGCCTCGGTCTCTCGTGGAATCTGTGGGCGGGTCCGGCGATCCAGCTCACGACCGCCTTCTGGTTGCATGCCGGACTGCCGGACCTTGCGCAGCGGACGTGGTGGATCGTGCGCGATCAAGAAATGCGGCAGGAGGGCGACCGGGTCACGTTTCCGCCACGTGTGACGAGTCGGCTCGATCCTGGGAACTACCGTCTCGGCAACGACGCATACGGCCAAGCGATGATTGCGATGGCAGCACGTGAAATGGGCGACGAGAAAACAGCTTTCGCAGCAACCGCGGGACTTGAAGAAAGTGGCGACGCTGTTACGCGTGACGGTGTCCGTCGTTACGCGGCATTGTCCGGACTCGGCAACCTGTACGCATTACAAAGCCGATTCAACCGTGCGAGCGGCCTACGTGACCTCGTGACCTATGGCGTACCCGACGAGTGGCGGAAGGGGCCGGTGCTGGCCGAAGCCGCGTATCCCGACGTACTTGTGGCGCGCGCCGTCAGCGACGGTACCGGTCTCGACCTCGTCCTCCGGCCTGGGAACGGCCCCCGGCGTACCACGTTGCGCATCGATCGGCTTGTCCCCCAACGTGAGTACGTGGTCACAGGGGCACGCAGTCACAGCCTCACAGCATCGGTGGACGGCCAGGCCGTCATCGAGATCGATCTCGGCGGCCGTCACGAGGTCCGCATCGCTCCGCGCTGACGGGACAGTCAGTCCTGCCTCGGCCAGGGATTGTCTTCGAGCGACTCGATCGACTGATTGAACTTCGCGATCATCGCGTGCAGTTGTGCGACCTCGGTTTCGGACCAGTCCGCGACCACTTTGCCGACGTTCTCTCGCCCCGTGTCGCGATCGGCACGAACCATCCGGCGGCCCTGCTCGGTTGCGCGAATCTTGCGCGCGACACCGCCCTCGGGATCGGGGACGCGCTCGACCAGTCCGGTGCGGCGCATCGCGGCGACCTGGCGATTGAGGGTCGACACGTCGAGCCGAAACGCTTCGGACAGCTCCTTCAAGCTGAGGGCATCGTGTTCGCCCAGCCGGACCAGGATGAGATAGGCGGACCGGTCGAGTTTCTGCCCGCCGCGGTGTGCGAGCGCGGACAGGTAGTGCCGTGATAGCAGGGCCAGCTCGTACTCGAGTCCCGTCAGCTGTTTGGTGCTGGGCGCGAGGCTTTCTGTCGACTTCATCACCCGCCATTATGCATCATGCACATGATGTGTATCCTACACATCGTGACTTCTGTCGATACCGATGCGCTGCCCGATACGCCGGCGACCGCACCCCGTCCCGCCGCCGTGCTCGTCGCTGTCCTGGCCGGCTGCGGAATCGTCGTCTCGCTCATGCAGACGTTGGTCATCCCGATCGTCCCGTCGCTGCCGCTCTTCTTGAGCACGACGCCGGCCGATGCGTCCTGGGTCATCACGGCGACCCTGCTCGCCGGCGCGGTTGCGACCCCGATCAGCGGCCGCCTCGGTGACATGTTCGGTAAACGGCGGATTCTGCTCGCAAGCCTCGGGATGCTGATCCTGGGTTCGCTTGTGTGCGCATCCTTTTCGTCGCTCGTGCCGATGATCGTCGGCCGCGCCCTGCAAGGCCTCGCAGTCGGCGCGATCCCCCTCGGAATCAGCATCCTGCGCGACGAATTGCCGGCCGAGAAGGTAGGTTCGGCGATCGCGATGATGAGCGCCACGCTCGGCGTGGGCGGAGCGATCGGCCTGCCGTTCGCTGCGGTGATCGCGCAGAACGCCGACTGGCACGTGCTCTTCTGGATCTCGGCCGCGCTCGGTGCGGTCCTCGCCGCGGTCGTATTCGTGCTGGTCCCCGAATCGCCGGTACGCACTCCCGGTCGCTTCGACTTTCTCGGCGCAATCGGCCTGTCGATCGCGTTGACCTCGCTACTGCTCGCGATCAGCAAGGGCAGCACCTGGGGTTGGTCCAGCGCGTCGATCCTGGGCTTGTTCGCTACGGCCATCGTCGTACTGCTCGTGTGGGGTGCCTGGGAGCTACGCACTCGGTCGCCGTTGGTCGACCTAGCCGTGTCGGCCCGGCCGCGCGTGCTGCTCACCAACCTCGCGTCCATTGCCGTCGGTTTCGCGATGTACGGCATGTCGCTCGTGATGCCGCAGCTGCTGCAGGCACCGACAGCAACTGGCTACGGGCTCGGCCAGTCGATGGTGGCCGCGGGACTCGTCCTCGCACCCGGCGGGCTGATGATGATGCTGCTCTCGCCCGTGTCCGCACGACTGACGGCGGCTCGGGGACCGAAGGTGACCTTGATGGTCGGTTGCGGCGTAATCGCCACCGGATACGTCAGCGCATTCTTGATGATGAACAACCGCTGGGAAGTCATGGCCGCATCGATGATCATCGCCGGCGGTATCGGTATTGCCTATGCTGCGATGCCTGCGTTGATCATGGGTGGTGTGCCGCTCAGCGAAACCGCTGCCGCGAACGGCCTCAACGCACTTATGCGCTCGATCGGCACATCGACATCCGCCGCAGTCATGAGCGTGGTGCTCGCGCACATGACGATGTCGCTCGGTGGACACCAACTGCCAACGCGGGACGCCTTCCACACCGCCTTCGGCATTTCGATCGTCGCCGCGTTGGCAGCGATCGCATTGACCGCGTGCATTCCGATGGGTGCCAAAACCGTCACAGCTCCTCGAGCCTGATCAGCCCGTCCTGCAGCGCCCGGGCGACGAGCGCGGCCTTGGTCGGAGCAGGGCGTCCGACGGCTTGGTACTTCTCGCGGATACGGGTCAGGTGCGTATTCACCGTCCCCATCGTGATGAACAGATCGGAGCATGCGGCCGACTTCGAGTCGCACGTGATCCAGCGCAGCATGACCTGAACTTCACGGGCGCTCAGTTTGGGGTCAGGTCGGGTCGGTGAAAGTGGTGCGGATGCGTTGTGCATTGTTGTCCTCGCTTTGGGTTGTGCCAGAACCGATGTCGAACCCCGACTGATCTCCGACGTCGAGAACGCTATTCCGCTGTGGCGGGCGCCGCGAGATCCGAATTGCGCGATCCGAATTGTGTGATCCCAGAACTGGGGTCACAGGTTCTCGATCTAGCGGCGCGGCCTGCGATCCGGTCTCATGAGGAGTACGGAAATACGGTGACCGCCGACTCAGGGGATGGCTCTCGTGGTTAAGGATTTGCGATGCAACGGCTCAGCCCGATCGTCAAAGACGCGCACGACGATGTGTCGGCCGCATTGCGCAGCGCCAGGCAGGCCGGCGGAGAGGTTCGCATCGCCGCGGCAAGGTATGCGCTGCAACGACTCGATCGAGCCCTGGAACTCTGCCGGATCGATCGCGAACGTCATTCCACCGATCGACAGCAGCAGGCGGGCAGTTGGGGGAGACTTGATCGGCGGGCAGGGTGCAGTCGTGGGGAATGAGGTGACACAGTTGGTGATGGAACGATCCCACCGACCCTCGGGCGTACTTCGGATCGGGATCGTCGAAGACCACGAGAGCCAGGTGTACGGAGTCAAAGCGATTCTCGCCGAGACCGACGATCTGGTGCTCGTCGCCAACGGTGCGACTGTCGCCGAGTTGCTCGCCATCACAAGCGATCTCGATCTTGTTGTGCTCGACCTCCGGCTTGCTGACGGGTCGACGCCGAAGTCCAACGTCGAACAACTGCGCGCCGCGGGCCTCGAAGCGCTCGTCGTGACATCCGCTGAGGAGCCTTATCTGGTGCAGTCGGCGGCGCAGGCCGCCGTACTCGGCGTCGTCCGAAAATCTGCCCGTGCGGAGGAACTTGTCACCGCGATACGCGCCGCGGCGCAAGGCCAGCAGGTGACAACCATGGACTGGGCCGCCGCTATCGATCTCGACGACACTTTCGTCGTCAAGCTCAGCCCCCGCCAGCAACAGGTGCTGAGCCTCTACGCGATGGGTGAATCCGCTGCCCGCGTCGCCTCGCAAACCGGTCTGGCGGCGGACACGGTGAACCTGTATCTATCCAGGATTCGCCAGAAGTATGCCGAGGCCGGTCACCCGGCGCCGACCAAAGCCGACCTGGTCCGGCATGCCATAGCGACCGGTGTCGCCCCGACTCCCCGGGGCCTCTGGCGCAAGAAGAAATGACCGTGGCACTCGTGCCGACCGGTCTCTGGCTCCTGATCCCCGCCGCCGCAATCGGCTCTCTTGTCGCGTTCGGACTGCGGCGCAGAGCTGCACGCCAGGTTGCCGACGAGGTCGTGGCCGCCGCAACGTTGGAAGAACGGGACCAGCAGCTGAACGTCCTCGCCCAGCTGGCGCGCCCGCTGCTGGAACGGGTCGCCGAGGAAACGCCGTTGACGGCCGATGAGGAACTCTCGTGCGAACTCCTGGAAGCGCATTTGCGAGACCGGCTGCGTGCCCCGGCGCTGATCGATCCGGCTATCACCGACCTCGTACGGGCCGCGCGAATTCGGGGCGTCGACGTCGACTTGATCGACGACCACGGCATGGACGGCGTCGAAGAGCAAGTTCGCGAGGTCATTCGGGCCGCCGTCGGCGATGCGTTGCGAACGACAACCAGTGGCGCGGTGCGGATTCGAATACTGCCGCCTGGCCGCCCGACAGTGGCCTCGATACTCGTGCGCTGCGACGACGACGTGCGACGCGTGGACTACGACCACGCGGGAAATTCGTCGTAATTACGGGTTCGGATAGTTCCATTTCGTCGTGCCCGGCGGCGCCAGATAGGTCTGGATGACATCCATCCCCGCGACGACGATCGTCGGACCACCGGCGATCACCATGCCGAGCATGCCACCCAGCCATGCACCCGTCGCGCAGGCGCCGAGCCAGCCGATGAGCGTCACCACGAGCGGGATGCCGATGATGCAGCCCGCGACGAGTCCGAGCGCGGTACCGATAACTGTGCCTATCGCTGTGGCTTCGTCGAATTCCGTCACGAACGCGTCCTGCGAGCGCTGATTTTCGAGCAGCGAGGCAACGGGCTGCGCTAGCATCCGTGCGTCGATCGGTCCGATATCGGGCGTCAGCGAAAGGGTCTGACCGCCATTGCTCACATCGTGCAGGTACGGGAACGGTAGGCCCGCAACGGAAAACGACAGCGGCAAGTTGACCACGCTGTTGCCGGCCGGATCGAGAAGGTCGATGGTTTTGCCGTCCGGCCTAACCTGGAACGCACCAGCATCGATCGTTGTGACGATCGTGCGATCGACGATGGACGTTTCGAAATTGATCACGTCGGGAGCGCTGGCTCCCGGATTCGCATACGCCGTTCCGGATGCGATCCCCATAGCCCCAACCACCATCGCAGTCATTGCGACGGTCTTGCCCAACCTCATGACACAGCCCGCTTCCTCCTAGGTCCACGTACTCAGACCTCGAAGTCGTCGCCCCCCACTACAACTCCCAGCTGCAGATCACTACCGCCTTTCAGCGTGGGGCCGAGACGCGAACAGACAGGAACGAGGCTAGTCCCCACATGGGCGAGTCGCGTGATCTTCGTCGAGAAGATGACAAAAGACCCTTTCGGGATTCAGCGGACAGCGGCAGGTAGCGGTAGCGGCTGGCCGGCTATACACGGCTGCGGCTGCGGTTCGTTGTACAGAAAGTTCAGCGCACCCCTGATCGGTCCGAAGATGGCTGTTCCGAGGCTTTGCCGAGTCGGGATGTTCATGCAGTAGCTCGGCCCGGCGGGTCCGTCGGGCGAGTATTCGGCAGCGACCGATTCGGACAAACCCGATGTGGGCGTTGTGACACGGACGCACGCCGAAACATCGTGCTGGATATTGCAATCGAACCAGTCGACGGCGTAATCCGACGACGTCTTCCGACCCTCGAGGGTTTCCGGGTAGATGAAATCGAGGTTCTGCATGTCGAAGTGGCTCGCGCCTCGCAGCGTCAGGAACTGCATCGGAGCATTGCCGGTTCCGTGGTCGCGCACCCAGTCGTACCAGGACTTACTGCCCAGCGGACCGTCGGTCGGGTCATAGATGTCGTTGATGGGGAAGACGCCGCCGCTCGTCATGCCGGGGATGTCGAGATCGGCGGTGATCACCTGCGTCGGCACAGCGCCGTTGGTGGGCTCGAGCCCCGACATGAGCACTGCCGCTGCAGGTTTCGGTAGCGGGCGTCCGTCCAAGCCCTGACCTCGGCCGACGTCCCACAGATAGTGGCTGGTCGCGACCGATCCCATGGAATGGCCCCACACGCCGATGCGGTCGACGTCGACCAGGTCGAGAACGGGATTCCGGAGGTTCGTACCTGCCGGCGCGTACGCGGGGTTGTACCGCTCGCCGATCCGCGGAAAGCGCAACGTATTCCAGAGACTGTTGATGCTCGATCCGTCGGGAAGTTCGCTGTACAGATCTACCGACGGGAGGACGTCGTCGCCAACCACCCAATGCATCACGTCGTCGATGTCACGGCACGGACCGGACGCGAAGCAGTGCGGCACGTTGTAGGGGACGACGAGGTCCAGCGCTGTTCCATCGCTGCCGCCCTGACCCGCTTCGTCGTACGTGAGGCCGATGTAGCCGCGGCGCACTGCCGACATTGTGTACAGGTAGTACGACGACTGGATCGAGCCGACACCGTTAGTGAAGACGGTCATCGGGAATTTCTGCGTGGTGCCGGGTTCCAGAGCAGCCTCGGGCAACCAGAGGGTCGCTGCGAGACGCATCCCGCGAGAGTTGACGATCTGGATCTTCCGGGCCTCGCCCAGTTTGAAGTCGGCACCGGGTGCATCGCCGGGAACGCAAGCGCCGCTCCGGGTTTCGAACGTCACCCGCCCATCGGCCGCTGTGCACGGGTAGCGGAACTTGGCGGTGAGGCCCACGTTGCCGGCCGCTGAGACGTCCAGCGAGTCGCTGTCGAGTGCGCTGTCGGCCGCCGTGCCGAAACGGCCGTTGTTGCTCCAGTTCGGCATGTAGTCAGGGTTGCCCGGCACAAACGATGCGCCGAGCAGGGTGGGATTGAGGTGGGTGAGGTCGTCGATCAGCTTCTGCACGCTGTCGCGAAGCCGCAGTTGGCCCTCTGGTCCTTGATACTGCGCGGGGTCGATCATGTTCTGAATGCTTTCGCCCGCGCGGCCGGGCAGGCTCAGCACGTGTTCGGCCCAGAACTGCAGGGCCGCGGGCGTGAAGTCCCGCTGGTATCCCTCCAGCAGCATCAACGCGTTGAACAGCATGTACAGCGGGTCTATCTGCGCCGCTGTCGTCGGTGTATCCGCAACCGGCGGAGGCGGTGGCTCACCGACAGCTGTCGAGCCTCCCGCCAGAACAAGGAGGACGGTGCCACAGCACGCTGCGATCCCTCGGGCACACACACTAAGCGGACGAAGCATCAGTGCTCCTCATGCCGCATCGACGCGTAGCGGCACGTCAACTATGCCCGCCGTCGCGATGTTGTCAATACGTTATGAGGAACCAGCTCGCGTCAGGTTGGGCGTCGGCAACGGTTGCGCCGCAGGTCACACAGGTGGCCTGTCAGCCGTCCAGGAACCAGCCCTCCCGAAGTCCCGGCGCCAGGCCGGGCTCGATATAGAACTCGGTACCGAACGCCACAGCGAACATTTCGGGCGGCATCGCCATGAACATGCCGATATCGGTGACCTGGCTGGCGTGCGCCTGCATCGCTGCGCGCCGCTGCGCGATGAAATCGGAAACATCTACCTGCCAATGAATCTCGGCCTCCGGTGTACCGATCGGGTTACCGTCGTCCATCGGCCCGTTGGGGTCGAAATCGACCTCTTCGCCCGCTGCCAGAGCGAGTTCGTGCCAAACCTGCAGGCGGTCGCGATTCATGGTTGTCTCGAGAACGCGTGGCCGTCGGGCGGCGAGGTCGGCTGCTCGATGCACGACGTGGTGCACCTTGATGTGGTCGGGGTGGCCGTAGCCGCCGTGCCAGTCGTACCCGACCGCGATGTCGGCGTTCTCGTCGTCGAGAATCCGCACGAGTCGCAATGCGGCTTCGTCGAGGTCCGCCTGGTGGAAGGAGGCGGGGTCGCTGTTCTGTTCCCAGCCGGTCATTCCGGAATCGGCGTAGCCAAGCCACGCGACCCGCTGGGTGCCAGTTGCCGCAGCTGACGCCTCGGCCTCCTTGCGGCGGCGATCGAGGAGCGTCTCACCCGGCGCAAGATCTTCGGGCACCTCGCCGTGATCACCGTTTGTGGCGTACACGACGACGACCCGATGGCCTTCCTTGACGGCTCGGGCCATCGACCCCGAGGTCAGAGAACTCTCGTCGTCCGGGTGGGCATGGAGGAAGACCAGTGTGGACACACGTCCATCCTGCCCCACTGTGCAGACCTCGGCGGTAGCGTCTGCGTCGAATACAACGGACCCGCGACCATGAGGAGAACCCGTGACCGGCGCGCATCGGGGCCCGGGGTTCCGCGAAAGAGTCGACCGGGCGATCCGCCTGACCGAGCGGCTCAACGTGCTGCCCTACGACGATCAGGATGCGATTCGGGCAGCGTGGGCCGAGCTGACGGGTCGGGCCGCCGACGAGTCCTTCAGGCTCATACCGCCTGTGTATTCCGACCACGGGATCAACATCCGGATCGGCCGCAATGTCTTCATCAACCAGGGGTGCCACCTCAGCGACATCGGCGGAATCGACATCGGTGACGACGTGATGATCGGGCCCCGGGTAAATCTGATCACGTCCGGCCATCCAGTGGACCCGCAGTCGCGCCGCTCAGGAATCACCGCCGCCCCCATAAGAATCGAGCGAAACGTGTGGATCGGTGCGGCGGCAACGGTCCTGCAGGGCGTAACCATAGGGGAAGGTGCGGTGATAGGAGCAGGCGCCGTTGTCAGCCGCGATGTACCCCCGTCGACCCTCGCCCTCGGTGTGCCCGCGGAGGTTGTGCGAGAAATCGGACAGTGATAGTCAATCCGCGTCACCGATCGCACTTTGCCTTCGCTCCCTTTGGGTGTGACCAGTCGCGATGTAAAGTAAGCGGCGTAAACACTGCATGTTAGGTTGAACCCCATGTCCTCGAAGGCCTCGTACCATCACGGCGATCTCGCCACAGCCCTGGTGAACGCTGCGGTCGAACTTCTCGAAGAGGGCGGCGCTTCCGCACTGTCTCTTCGTGCTGCAGCGCGGCGTGCCGGCGTATCGACGGCCGCGCCCTACCGCCATTTTCCCGATCGCGGCGCACTGCTGTCGGCGGTTGCCGCGGTGGGCTACCGCGAACTGGGTGCCAGCCTGATGGCCGCGAACCCGACGCCCAGCACGGTTGACGACGTGGCCGACATTGCAATTGCCTACGTGCGCTTTGCGCTGGACCGGCCGGGGCTGTTTCGTGCCATGTTCACCGAGCAGTGCGACAAGGACAGTCCGGACCGGGTGGCCGCGGTCGCCATGATTCACGATTACCTCCACACCATCGTCAAGTCAGCCGTACCGTCGTCGGATCCTGACGCGATGGCGACGGCAATGTGGGGGCTGGTGCACGGTTTGGCGTTCTTGCATCTGGACGGCAAGTTGGACGCGTCTTCCGACGGCGAGGTGGCGGACCGGGTCCGTACTGTCGTCGCTGCGGTCCTCGCCAGGTGAAGCCTGCCGCCTCGCCGGGCTAGTGTTGACGCCGCTTACATTGCGTCCTAGTCTGGCGTGGCCGCCTACTTCAGAAGCGAGGACGCTTTCCCATGACCAAGCGAATTCTGCACGTCGTCACCAACGTCGCCCATTACGACGATCCGACCGAGCCGACCGGGCTGTGGCTGTCGGAGCTGACCCACGCGTTCCACGTCTTCGAGAAGGAGGGCTACGAGCAGCGGATCGTCAGTCCGAAGGGAGGATTGTCCCCGCTCGAGCCTCGCTCGCTGAAGTTCCCCAATTACGACAAGACCGCGAAAGCGTGGCGTGCCGACGATGCGCGCATGGAGTTGCTGGCGAATACGGCCGCGCCATCGGACATCGATTCGGGCGAGTTCGATGCGATCTACTTCACCGGCGGCCACGCCGTGATGTGGGACTTCCCCGATAGTGAAGGCCTGCAGCGGATTACGCGGGAGATCTGGGAACGCGGCGGCATCGTGTCGTCGGTGTGCCACGGCTACTGTGGCCTGCTCAATACGACGCTCTCCGACGGCTCGCTTCTGGTTGCCGGGCGCAAGGTGACGGGCTTCGCTTGGCAGGAGGAGGTCGTGGCGCGGGTCGACAAGCTGGTGCCCTACAACGCCGAGGAGGAAATGAAGAAGCGCGGTGCTCTGTACGAAAAGGGCCTGATTCCCTTCACTCCGCACGTTGTCGTCGACGGGCGCCTCGTGACCGGCCAGAACCCGCAATCGGCCAAAGCGACAGCGAAAAAGGTCGTCGCCGAGCTGTAGGCGCGAGCCGGCGATGGCGAGTGTTGACACCGCTTACATAAGCATCTAGCCTCAGTTGTGTAAGCACTGCAAACATTCAACCGAGGGAACCAGTCAGATGCCACCTTCATCCACCGCCGCCACCGCAGGACAGGAAACCGTCGAGGTCGAACTGGGCAGCCGTACTGTCGCCGTGCCGAAAGGCGGTCTGTACGACCGGTTTCGGATGAACACCGATCTGGACGTCGTCGAGCGCGACCCGCGTGTCAGCGGGGTGGACTTCTTTCGGGGGCTGTCCAAGACGAGGGTCGAATCGCCGATCGGACCGACGTTGACGCCGAACTTCTACTACGCCATCTCGACGGCTCGGCTTGTGATGCTGGCCCCGACCCGCGCGATTCGTGATCGCCTACCGAGGGAGTTGGCACCGCTCGAGGTCGCGCCAGGATTGGGTCTGGTGTCGGCGATGTTCTTCCGGTACGACGTGTGCGACATCGACTTCTACACCGAGGCGGCCATCGGTATCGCGGTACGACCAGCTCGGCACGGCGGCTTCGGACTCATCGATCTCGTATCGGCGCTGAAGAACGCTCACTTGCATTCCTATGTGCTGTCTTTGCCGGTCAATACCGAAATCGCTCAGGTCCGCGGACATGACGGGTACGGCTTTCCTAAGTGGGTTACCGAACTCGATGTCGACATCGACGCCGACCGGACCACAGCCAGGGTGGCAAACGACGCCGGTGATACCGACGTGGCGCTGTCGGTCGCGACTCCGGCACAGTCGTCATATTCGAGTGGGCAACGGGTCTCGTCACTCACGTCCTACACCACGGTCGACGGGAAGTGGCAGGAGACGCTGAGCCAAACCAATGCGCTCGCCAGCGGCACCAGCCTGTTCCCGCGCAAGGTCGACCTGCAACTCGGCAGCGGCCGAATGTCCGAAGACCTGCGGTCGCTGAAGCCGCTCCGGACCCTGCAACTCGACGTCGTCACCGAAGGACAGTTGGCGTTGCATATGCCCTTCCCCACCTCTGTCCCGAGCTAGACCCGCAAGCGATCGGCAGCCCAGGTCACCCCGCGCTGCCGGACCCCGGCCGATTTTCGGAGTACTTTGCCATGTCCACCGTTCAGACCATGCTGCCTGCGGCAGCTCATCCCGCATCGCTGACTCCCGCGTTCATCTCGCGGCTGACGGCCCTGGTCGCTGCGGCGCCGGATGCCGCCACGAGAACCACCGACGCGCCCTACACCGGCGCACCGCTCGCGGATCTGCCGATCTCGACCCCCGACGATGTCGAGGCGGCGTTCACCCGAGCGCGCCGAGCCCAGACCGCCTGGGCTGCAACGCCACTGCGGGAGCGCAAGCGGATCATGCTGCGGTTCCACGACCTCGTGCTCGATCGCCGGGACGAGGCGCTGGATCTGATGCAAGCCGAGAGCGGCAAGACCCGACGCGACGCGTTTCTCGAGATCACCGACATCGCGATCAACTCGCGCTACTACGCCCGGAGCGCGGCAAAAATCCTGGCGCCCAAGCGGCGTCGCGGCGCGATACCGCTGCTGACCCATACCACCGAACTGCACCACCCCAAGGGCGTGGTCGCGATAATTTCGCCCTGGAACTACCCACTGAGCATGGCCGCCGGTGACGCGATTCCCGCGCTGATGGCGGGTAACGCCGTCGTCCAGAAGCCCGACACGCAGACAGCACTCACAGCATTGTGGGCGCTCGATCTCATGCGGCAGGCCGGGCTACCGCCCGACATCTGGCAAATGGTGGTCGGTCGCGGCAGTTCCATCGGTGGCGCGCTGATGGACAACGCGAACTACATGATGTTCACGGGATCCACCGCCAGCGGACGGCAGATCGCCCGCGATGCCGGGGAACGTCTCATCGGTGCGTCGCTCGAACTCGGCGGCAAGAACGCCATGCTCGTTCTCGACGACGCCGACATCGACCGCGCGGCCACCGGCGCGATCACCGCATGCTTCCCCTCGACCGGACAACTCTGCGTCTCGATCGAGCGGATGTACGTCGCCGACCGGATCTACGACGAGTTCGTTGCCGAGTTCGCCGCTCGCACAAAGAAACTCCAGATCGGTGCCGCATACGACTACAGCATCGACGTCGGGTGTCTGACCAACCAGTCCCAACTCGAGACCGTGACCGCACACGTGGACGACGCGGTTGCCAAGGGTGCGACAGTCCTCGCCGGGGGCACGGCACGACCCGATCTGGGCCCGCTGTTCTACGAACCGACCATCCTTGCCGACGTCACGCCGGACATGACCTTGTTCGAGCACGAGACCTTCGGTCCGGTCGTCGCGATCTACCCGTTCGGCGACGTCGACGACGCCGTCGCGCGAGCCAACGCAACACCGTACGGTCTCAACGCCAGCGTCTGGACCCGCGACGGTGCCAAAGGTCGCGCGGTCGCGGCGCGTCTGCAGTCGGGAACCGTCAACGTCAACGAGGCGTTCGCCGCAGCTTGGGGGAGCGTCGACGCACCGATGGGTGGCATGGGTGACTCCGGACTCGGCCGCAGGCACGGGGCCGACGGAATCTTGAAGTACACCGAAGCACAAACCGTTGCCCAGCAACGCATCCAAGGATTCACTCCGCCGGCCGGCGTGTCTTACAAGACGTGGGCATCCGTGCTGGCGGGCTCCCAGCGACTGCTGAAAGGAATCGGCGCACGCTGACGCCATACACAACATGAACATTGAAATAGCTACGCAAATGCGCGCCATAGTGGTCGAAGACGGCACGCAGAACCTTGTAATCGCAGAGGTTCCCACTCCCACACCTGGTCCCGACGACGTCCTTGTTCGGGTGGCCGCCGCCGGAGTCAACCGCGCCGACCTGATGCAACGTCGTGGTCTTTACCCGCCACCAGCCGGGATCACCGACGTCCTCGGCATGGAAGTTTCCGGCACGATCGAGGCGGTCGGCTCCCAGGTGACGGGCTGGTCGCCAGGCGACTCTGTCTGCGCGCTCATCGCCGGCGGCGGGTATGCCGAGTACGCGGTTGTCCCCGCGACCCAGCTACTGCCGGTGCCGGACGGAGTTTCGATCGTGGACGCCGCAGCGCTGCCCGAGGTGGCGGCGACGGTGTGGTCCAACCTCGTCGTCGAAGCGGGCCTTCGCCCTGGCGAAACAGTGCTCATTCATGGCGGTGGCAGCGGAATCGGCACCCACGCAATCCAGGTCGCCAAGACGCTCGGTGCGCGAGTCGCGGTCACGGTCGGCTCGGAGTTCAAAGCGCAACGTAGCCGCGAGCTCGGAGCCGACATCGTGATCAACTACCGCGAGCAGGACTTCGCGGCCGAGCTCGCCGACAGCGTCGACGTCGTCCTCGACATCATGGCTGCAAAGTACTTGCCCGCCAACGTATCCGTACTCGCGCCCGGCGGCCGACTGGTCATCATCGGTATGCAGGGTGGCCTCGTCGGCGAGCTGAACATCGCAATGCTGATCGCCAAGCGTGCCCGCGTAATCGGTACGAACGTGCGCAACCGTCCGCTGACCGGGCCCGGATCGAAGGCCGAAATAGTCGCCGCAGTCCGAGAGCACGAGTGGCCCCTCGTGGCGAGAGGACAAGTACGACCAGTTATTTCGGCGCGGCTTCCGATCGAACACGCCGCCCACGGGCACGAACTGCTGGACTCGGCCGACTCGGTCGGAAAGGTCCTCCTCCTGTGGCACAACAGCAATCCCGACTAGGAGACACACTATGAACAGCGACACCGTGAAAGACCACGGCGCCAAATTGATGAATCTCGCTCATCGCGTGGTACTGACCGTGAGCGGAAACAGATTGCTGGCGAAGCCGTTCGGCATGCCGGTCGTCGAACTGCACACGGTCGGACACAAATCCGGGCAACCCAGATCCTGCTACTTGACCACGCCCGTGCACGACTCGGATCGCGTCGTGCTCGTCGCATCGAAGGGTGGCGACGATCGCAATCCCGACTGGTACCGCAATCTTCAGGCGCGCCCCGACGCCGAACTGGTGATCAACGGTGTGCGACGAAAGATTCACGCCCGAACCGCGAATGCGGAAGAGAAGGCCCAGCTGTGGCCGCAGATCGTCGCGGCATACAGCGGCTATGGCGACTACCAGCAACGAACGACTCGCGACATCCCGGTCGTGGTCTGCACTCTGTTACACGATTCGCCACTCGATTGAGTGCGCAGACACCGCAATAGGTGGAACCATTTATATGTGAGACTCGCTGCCGCTCGCGTCGAAAGTTGAGACGATCGCCTGCGGAGATGTGCAGTTTGGGACGGCTCCGCGATCAGCGAATGAGACGACCCAGTATTAGGCTAGCCTGTCCTAGACCCTAGTACTCAAGCGCCGTGGGGCACTTGGCTGTCGGGGATCCCAACCGTTCGGTTGGGATCAACCAACTCCGCGGCTGCGCGTACGACTCGGCATCGTAGAGTCGTCAGGGGCGGGTTAGTCGTACGCGGTGCCGTGGAGGTCCCGCAGTGTTTGGCGGCGCGCGATTCACCACCTTCCATTCCTGCTGAATTGAACGCCTTCGTTCCAGAGTTAGGGGAAGAGGACCCTACCAAAGTTAAATCGTTGTCAGAGTTGGCCCGTACAGTTCGCAATCGGCGGCTCAATCCGCCGCTTGTTGAACCTGCGATATTGCACATTTTGCATCTGCCGCTTATGGGAGGAAAGTATGAGTAGGGAAATTAAGCGTAGCGGGGCATCGCTTCCAACCGTGATTGTTTACCAGAACGCCGATTTCGTTTCGGGAATGTTGCAAGAGATCTATCAGATCGGACTGCTCGAGTCTGCCGAGATCGATGTTCAGACGAAGCATTCCGAGACGAAGGGATCGAAGAAGTCGGGTGGCGCCAAAGGTGGCGCGTCGGTCACTGCACCGTTCGTAGGAAAAACAGACTTGTCGGCATCCGCTGACTACATCGGCGACCAAGCCCGTTCAGACGAAAACGCGACTGCGGACCGGAAGAAGTTCGTGTATTCGCAGGCATTCTATCTAGATCGGGTGCGAGCCGCGCTCCGCAACGGCAGGGTTCACCAGCTCGCATCCGCCGCTGATGCGGACAGCGCGCGAATCGGTTACATCGTCGAGTTTTCCGCTTCTTTTCGTGCGAACGAGGTGAACGCAATTTTGGACGTCGCGACGCCCGAGCTAACCTCTGCCCTAACTCGTTACATCACCCGACGTTCTGGCACGGAGGAACTCAGAAGCCTGTCGGCCAACATCGACCACGCCGAAATAGTAAAACTCCGAGCAGTCACTGAGTTGGAAGCATCGGATCGCGCCGAGCTGGCGTCTGCGGTTACCGCAGCGGTGCGGGCCGATTTTCGTGGCGATCGGACGAAAGAGTTCTACGCCGAAGTCTATGGTGGCGCAGACGGTTTCACTGCCATCACTGTCTGCGAGGTGGAGTATTTCACCACGCAGGACTCCGACCGACTGCTCGATGGGAAGTTCACTGTACTTGCGAAGGTCATCTCAGAAGTCGAGGTGGATCGGCCTGTGCTTGGGCGCAACAAGTTACTACACAGATTTGACGTCGACTTCCTCGATCAGACACTCCGCGGCGTGGTCGACAAAACCCGACAGCGCGCCGGTGGCGCTGACATCGGCAATGGATATACCGGGGAATACTTCGACGCTAGTCTCTCCGCAAAGATTGCTGGACGTTCTCTGATTGTAATGCCGATCGCCATTTACGTTTGAATAGGTACCCCCGACGCCGACTGTCGCCGACCCGACACACAACCGCAGTGTCGAACCTCAACCGGCAAATGCGCCACGCCACCGGCGTCGCCCAAGGAATACGCTTGTCGAGCTTGGATGTGACGCACCTGTCAACTTGCACTTGTCGTTCACGGTCCGGCGGTACTGACAGCAGTATCGGAAACTGGCCGTAGGGAATTCGCGGGCGGACTCAGTTGCTCGGGTTGATCTCTAGTCGAAACGCCGCCATTGCGTTGCCCCGTATTGGAAATTGTGCACTTGATCACTTGCGCGTCGACACGTCGGCAGCGCCGGGCACGTGCTGCAGCCGGACGCGGGTTTTGGGCTGAAAGCCCAGGAAATTCGGCCCAACTCCGGTCGTCGGTGACGGTTCACCCGCTAGGCTCATTCTGGCTGTGCGTGCCGCGTGCACAACCAGGCCGCGATGCGCTGCTCGTAGGTATTCTGGAACTGGAATTCGGCCAATTTGGGTATATTCGGGATCACCCCGAGCCCGACTTGCGTAAGCAACTCGCCTAGCATCTCCGAACTTGAAGTCAGCCAACCAATTTGGGATTGAAGACCTTCATCGAGGGCAGGGTCTCCTTCCGGAGGCGAGATGTCGTGCGGGTTTGCCGCACGCATGATCGCGGCAAGGATCACCGGTTCGTAGAACCGCCCTAGTAGGTATAGGTGTGGGTCCAGGATCTTCGAGACAGGGGATCTGAACCGCTCGTCCAGATCGCATTCAGCGTCGTCCTCCTCGGGAGACGACGTGCGCAGGCGCTGTATACAGGAAGCGATGCACACGAGCAGGTCTACGCCTTGGATGTCGCCGAAGATGCTTTCACGGTTCAGTTCCCACCGATTAGCATGGCGCCCGCCGAATTGCGCCGCGACGTCTTCCCAAGCCGGCCGCGTGGACGGAAGATCCCACTGTGCTGCAAGGTCCGCTGTAGGCCAGCAGAACATTAAGTGGTCTTGGTCCTCGTCTTGCAAAGTGTTGCGCCGAGCGGCGATGATGTCGTAATCCTGTAGTTCACTGGGTAATTGGTCGATCATCTCGATCTCACGGCACCAGCTGCAATTGCTTTGCAGCCAATTCGGCAGGAGCAGCTGTTCGACTTGGAAGAACCGTTTGTGGGTTCCCGTGTGGTGGACGATATCCCTGATGCCGCGCAGGGCGCTGTCGCTGCGGGGGCGCGCCACCGCGACCAATGCCCACAGATCGACTCGTCCGTCGACACCATGGTCGCGCCGCAGCCGCGTCAGTGCTTTACGGAATGCTTGAATGCGGGTCCCCGTGATAACGGCGTCGTCGATGAAGATCACTCGTGGCGCTGCGACTAGCAGCTTCGCAGATGGGTTTCCCCATAAGCACCTTTCGTCGCCTTGCACCACAGCGCTAACCTCGATGCCCCGGGCGGTCAGTCGCGCCTTAACCATGTCGGCGAAAGCAGCAGCGGCAGTCAGTCCGGGATGTAGCAACAGAACTGGCGATTCATCGAGCGCCGCGCACAGTTCGTCGAGTGTGGCTTCAAGCGGGGCTTCGAAGCCGGAGTTGGCAATCATGTTGGCCACGTCGATGAAGAACGCGTGATGGCGGCCGTCATCATGGGTTCGATGGGCCCCGAACACGCCATGACCACCGTAGCGGCTAACTACGGCTTTAGCGTCTTTGCTGACATTGACGGTGATCGCGGTCTTCTTGGTGAGCGCACTAAGGCGGAGAAGGTAGGACCCCTGCTCGATCGGCACTGCGAAGTTCACCGGGTGTTTGGCACATTCCGGGCAAGGAGTAGGCAGCCTTCGGTGTGTGTCGTCTAGTGGAGCTAGAAATGCGATGTCGGTTGGCATGGGATCAGTTGGCGCCTGTGCGATCGCGACGACCTTGGCTCGCCATTGCCCGATGTCGTTCAGCACTGCGGCAATTCGTTGCGCCGAACTGCCAGTGCTGCTGACCGAGAGCAGCACGACGACGCCGCTGTCGCTTGGGGACGGAAATGCCCGCCACAGGCGCGCGGTCAGTGATTCCGATCCCTCAGCGTATTCGGTCAGCGATTCGATGGTGACAGGATGTTGGGGTTCGCCGAAGCGCGCGGCGTATGCCGCCGCCCGATGCGCCAGACCGAGCATGGACCAGTGATCGACGACAACGCGCGATTTGCCGTGTAGGTGGGGCACCAGCCAGAAAGCGACCCTGTCAAAGTCGTCTGTGGTGCGCATCGCGAAGCCGGGCCGAGCGAAGGATCGGTAGTGGTGGCCACCCGGGCCCTTATAGTGGAGGGTCCTGAACGGCGGCAAGTTAGCGCCGGGCCGGCGCAGGAGGGCGTTGATGTCGGCCTCGCGAAGGGCCGCCAGAAACTTGTCGATGTCCAAGCCGTTCACGACCTCGCCCGAGATGTACTGCAGTCGGGGTCCAAGAGAATCGGTGGACAACACGTACAGCGGGCTGCGTTCGGTTCGTTCGGCGACGTCAGTGAGAACGTCTTCAGGAATGTGCCCGCTCACGTCATGTGTTCGAAGTACGGTGATGTCGTTGATCAGCGACCACTTCGGGGATGCGACCTGCAGCACGTTGTCGATTGCAAAGGGCGCCATATTCTGTGGCTGGGTGGCGAACAGCACCTGGCCGAGTTCGCGAATGCCCGGCGGCGTGGGGGTGCGGATGCTCTCGGGTGCTTCGTCGCTTCTGGCGAGGTTAACGACGTGAACCCGCAAGCGCCAACTCCTGTCCTGTGCCTTCTCCCTCTGCGCGGCCTATCAGCGCATCATCCATTGGAAAGATGATCGTCCACGTGGTGCCGGCGACCATCTGACGTTGAGAAACATGCTGGTCTACGTCGAACGCAGCGTCCCTGCCGTCCAAGAAATCGAACTGACCCGGCCGACCTCGCTCATCGAGGAACGTGCGCGACAACTCAAAGCGTCCGGTTCTCAAAACGAACATGCCGCGTAGGCCATGGCATGCCCGCAGCATCTTGCGTACACCATGCCCGACGCCTATCTCACCAGCAGACTTACTAGTACCGCGGGGTAACAACGCGGTGGCGAGAAACTCCAACTCGGCTGTTGTTTCGATTTCTTCGTACGGCGCCAAGCCCCGCGCCATAGTTCCGACCATGCCAAGCCCGCCGTCGGCGACGGTGATCTCCACGAGTTTGGAGACGTTCAACTTGCGCCGCTGGATCGCGTAGTGGCGTTGTAATCTGTCCAGGTAGTCGTCGAGGACCGTCTGCTGACCAGAACTGGAGTCGGCGACGACGCGGGGCTGCACTTCGGTGAGGTTGTGTCTGGCGAGGTCAAGGATCCTGAGCGAGGGTATTGGGTTCCGATTTAGATCGTATCGACCGTGATCGAAGGTATTCTCCATCGCCTCGAAGACAAAGCTAAAGACGAGGTCGAACCACCACTTCGCCCACGGTGCGGGATCCGAATTCACCCCACGTACGAGTCGGGCGATGCTCGCCTCGACGTTGCGGACCCGACTGCTGATCGCTGTGTTGTGTTCACGTCGATCACCGATGGTAGGAATCGCGATGGCTCGATTGCGGCCGTGGCCGTAATGGTAGGAGTTGCCCTTTAATGAGTTCCGCTGCCACTTGCGTAGCGTCTCTGAGTCGAGGTGCGCGGTGGGTTGCAGCTGGCACAACTGGCCGAGAATTAAACCTTCCAGGGTGGTCGCCAAAACGCTTTCGGCCGGTGTGATCTGCTTGGGTGTGTCGGCGACGGAGAACGCCGCACCGGCGCGCTCACCCGCAAGGGTGTTTTCGGGTACTGATAAAGAGCACTCGATGCCCTTCCTAGCGAGCAAACATAACGCCGCTTGTAGGTGCGCGGCGCCCATTGGATCGGCGGCTGTGCCGTGCTGGCCCAGGTGCAGATCGCCCCGGCCGGCCTCCAGCACGGTGGTCAGCCACGCATCGATGTCAGAAACGCGCAAGTGGCGCGGGAGCACCCATTTTGGTGTCGTAGACACGTTGTCCCCGCTATCGTCCTTGCGCGCTCGCCAGGGCGCGGATGCTATCGGTATATGTCGGCGCCATCGATGGTAACTTGTCTGCCACCCGCTAGGCATACGTAACGCAGGACGCCGCTGACCGCGATGCATGTTCCGACCGAAATTGAGGTGCGGCGCAGACGACCGTCAACTGCCCTTTGTGAGCCGTCGTTACAGCCCCCAGTACTGAAGACGCCCTGCCTTCTGGGCTCACAATAGGGGCACTCCTTCTGCTGGCCACGAGCGGCGGTCCGGCAAGTCTTAAAGCTTGGACCCGATGCCCCCGATGCTCTCGACGCGAGGCCCAAGGTGCCAGTCGGCATCTGTGTGGTCTCTCGCTGCACCCGAACAGCTACAGGTCTGTCAAAACTTGACGTCCGGCGGCTCGGTCCTTGCGATCCTTCCTCACGGGCTGTTGTCGGGCAGGCAGACGACGGTGGTGAAAAGTCGAATTGTCAGCAGGGCGGACGGATGCAATCCGCTCCCATGCCCTCTACAGCCGCATCAACTGAAGTCCGTAGTTCGCGGACGGGTAACCCGTCAAGTGCAGCAGCAGCTTTGATCGACAAGCCGCGAAGGTAGGTTCGGAAATAATTACCGTTTTGGGAATCGCAAATCAGTGTCACGTCCTGCGGCAGGTGCGATGCGACGCATGAATGCTGCGCCGATCATGGCAGGGTGAAAAGTGAGTAGCTGAATCGCACACGCGAAGTCCACGAGAGGATCACCTCCGGCACCATGTCGTTGGCGTCGACCCGGCAACGCAGTCGATACGCATGCGCGACCTAAGCTCACTCAATCTCTGCGAGACTAGGTCCAAGTCGGAGACCACGACAGGAGTGTTCGTGCAGGTGCATTCGCTGGGGCAGATCAATGGAGGGCCTGGGCGTACAACACATTGTGTAGGCAGCTTCGTCAAACAGGCGCCGATTCTGGGCCGCAAGCTCCGCTCGGCACCGCCGAGCAGACAAGATTCCTTGAGTGAGAAGCACGCGCGGCGCAGCAAACACGTCGGATTCAGAATCTGGGCGGTTCTTGATTGGGTAGCGTTTCTTCGCGACGGCGTTCCGCAGTGGGAGAGTTTGTGAGTGAAATAGTAGACAACCGTTTCGCCCTGCTGAAGTCCGCCGAGCGCGAGGGTGCGGGTGGTCAAGTCGTGCGCGCTGTCGATATCGAAAATAACGGGGCCAAGGTAGCTATTAAGTTCATCAAAGGTCACCGTGATGACCCAACAACGAGAATGTTATTTGAACGCGAGACCCAGTCTCTCACACGACTCGACCACCCGAACATCGTCAGGTTTATTGACGCGGGTTGGCACGAGGAGCGCGGACAGTTCTACTTGGTGCTGGATTGGGTCGAGCGCGACATGCACACGCTTCTGAAATCACCAGATTGGGCCGACTGGGATGATTTCTCGGAACGATACGCGATTCCTCTGCTGGCAGGATTGGCACACGCGCATCTAAAGGAAGTCATTCACCGCGACATAAAACCGCTTAACGTGCTCGTCGACGATGCCGGAAATCCAATGCTGGCAGATTTTGGCGTCGCGAAGCTTCGGGATAAGGTCGAGACCCTCGGGCAGACGATGTTCGGGTGGCACACGAGACCGTACTCGCCCCCCGACGCTTGTGTGGGATACGAGTACACGCGCGATGTTTGGGCTATGGCGGTAGTTTTTATTGAAGCTATGTCGTCCGAGCCGCTACTGGACTATCCGGAAATCGATCCACGGATTTCCGAGATTAAGGTGCCACCTGCCGTACGGTCGCTCCTGGAAGCATGCGTTAACAGCGAAGCCTCGTTGCGTCCTAGCAACGGCGCTGTCTTTTTGCAGCAGCTCGAAGAGATTCAGGCAAAACGCCGGGCGAGGCGACTCCAGGCTGATGCAACGCTTTGGCTGGATCTCAGCAGGCGCGCAGCCAGTGAGATCAGTTCTGGCGACGAAGACGCAAAAGTAGCAGCATCGAGGGACCTCGTAACGCAATGTAGAGCCGAGTACCGGTTCGACGCCGCAAGCGCGAAGCTGGATCGCGAAACGGTTTATCTATGGGGTGCTACACGCCGCTACATTGCTAAGCATGACCGGCGGATCAATGCCTTTAGAGTGACCAGTGCAGCCACCTATGAGCTATTTGACAGTCGACGAAATAGCACATGCGCGGTCGAGCATTTGCTGACAATATCCTTCAGTAATCCAGGAAAGACAAAGGCTGAGGCTGGAGCTAAAATGTTAGTCGCGGCGCTCGAGGGGCACTACGATAATTCCACTCATCTGAGCGACCAAGAGGAAGATTCCAAGTCCTCGACAGTCCTGCTGGACCGATATCTAGATCTACTCTACGCGCGCGAGGAACTGGAGCGCGGCGACCGCAAGCCAATTCAGTTTGGCTCTATCTCGATTTTACGAAGCGACGTCACTTTTTCGTTATCCGAGCCCCTGAACCTTGATTGCCTGGGGCAGGAGTGGGAAATCAGAATCGGGCGGGGACGGTCGTTCGGTCGCGGCGAGGTCGTGGCGCAGAAGGGCGAATCGCTAACACTGAGGTTCGGGCGAATACCAAAGACGATTCCGAAAAACGGTGAGCTAACACCGTTCCTCGGACCCACACAACGAGCACACGAACGACAGGTAGATGCTGTAGCCAGTATCAGAGACGGATCTATTCCCCGACCGGATTTGCGCACATTCGTATCGGATCCGTCGAGTGTGCGAATCCCGGTGTTGAAATACCCCAAAGAGTGGGTGCGTTCCGATCTGGACGAGAGTAAGCGAAATGCGGTGGCGGCAGCATTAGGCACAAGCGACTTCTTGGTAATTGAAGGCCCGCCCGGAACGGGCAAGACTAGCTTCATCACCGAGTTGGTTGCGCAGACAATTATTGAAAACCCTGAAGCTAAGATATTGATCGTAAGCCAGACCCATGTCGCGGTGGATAATGCGTTAGAGAGGCTCGTATCTGCCGGTCTCAAGAACATTATTCGTCTAAGCAAGCCAGAAGATCCTAAAGTTGCGGCCTCCGTACAACATCTGATTCTCGATCGTCAGATGGCTGAATGGGCCAAGGGTGTGGAGCAAAAGGCAGAGGCTAGGATTGCGAGCCTCGCCGTGGAACAAGGCATGCCGCTCCGCCATCTACGGGCGGCGCTCGCATTGCAGAAACTGGCGGTTGTTCTCGGCGACCTTCAGCACATCGAAGCGAGGCAGCGCCGGGGCCTAGATCCTGACACCTTGCGGTCCGAAACTGTGAATGGCCTTGAGCAGCTTCGCGATCGAGAGGAAATGCAGGATCGACTAGAGTTGCTCAGATCTCAATCGCGTGAGTTACTGGTCGAGGCAATACAGTACGCCGGCGATGATCTACCAATCAACGAGGACATTGATCGTGAAGGTGCACAGATCGCGGTTGAACTTCTCCTAGGAACCGGAGATTACTCAAAGCGGTTACTTGCCTTGGTCGCTCTGCAGGGGGAGTGGTTGCAAAGAGTCGCGACCGACCAAAATCTCGTGAACGCATTCTTAGACACGGGTAGCGTCCTCGCCGGAACGTGCGTGGGATTCTTGGGCCACCGCGCGGTCAAGGATCTCGAATTTGATCTCTGCATACTCGACGAGGCATCCAAGGCAACCGCCACCGAAGCGCTCGTACCCTTGGCACGCGCCAAGAAATGGGTGTTAGTAGGCGATGTTTGCCAACTCCCACCGCTCGACGAAGAACTATTGCGCAACAGAACAATCATGGGTCGATATAGTCTCGATGAAGAATTTGTCAAGGAAACTCTGTTCGAGCGCTTCGTTGAGAAGACAAGCACTTCTGTTCGACATTTGCTACGTGAACAGTATCGGATGATTAGACCAATTGGTGATCTTATCTCGACGACCTTCTATGATGGTGCGCTCGTGTCTCCGAAGAAGGACTCAGTGCCTGGAATTGATCGGCTCGGAAAGCCGGTTCTCTGGATCAGCACGTCCGGATTGGGGCGCGATCGCTTCGAAGGGGCTAGTTCCCCTGGTGTTACAAGCCATTTGAACAGGACCGAATCGAAACTGTGCATGCAGCGTTTGACAACAATTGATCGAGCTATCGAAAAAGGGCTTGTAAATCCGCGAGATCGCCGTCTCTCCGTTCTGCTTATTGCACCTTATCTCTTACAAATGGAAGAACTGGAACGGCATCTATCCTATGTCGACCTGACGCATTTGGATGTCACGGTACAGAGTGTTGACGCAGTTCAAGGACGAGAAGCGGATCTCACTGTCTTCTCCATTACTAGAAGTAACGTCAAGGGTGAGCTGGGTTTCTTGAGGCAACAGTATTGGCGCCGCATTAATGTCGCGCTATCTCGCGCGCGCTACGGACTGACGCTAATTGGTGATTTAGAGTTTTGCGTTGGGCAACCAGGCGCGTTGCGAGATGTTGCGCTCTATATGAGACAGAAGGCAGAGGATTGCGAGGTACGTGATGCATAGCGCATTTGACCCGGCGATCCTGCTTGCCGAGAAATATAGGTCTGAGCGACCAGGGCTAACGCTCATTTCAGTCGAGGACGCAGCGGTCCCTGTTAGTTGGATTGCGGTCGATGTGCTCGCTCAGGAACGTAAACGGTTACCGCTGTTGGACGAGTTCGTCCTCCGCTCGATAAATGAAGGCCTCGATTCCGACGTGGAGATTGCCCAGCTTTTGGGTCTCAAGGTCGCGATAATTCAAAGGACCATCGCGGAGCAGATGGGACGCGACTTAGTAAGCCGACGACTGACAGTCGGCGGTAATTGGAAGCTTGCGCTCACGCCGCAAGGGCAAAGCACTGCGTCAGATTTGGCGTCAGTTTCGCCGCGGAGTCTGTCGCTCGGTTATGCCTTCGACCGGTTAGGCTGGTGCGCGACTGCTTTTCGGCGAAGCGCCTTGATTGGTAAGGACGAGGTCCGGAGTCGAGGGGTCCGCAAACTCTTAGGAAGGCCGGGAGACGTGTCGGTCGACGACGTTACGTCGGTGGCGTTGAACAACTTGCTCGACGACCGCGACGAAGAAAAACCTCGAATCGAAATTATTAGCGTGAAGAAGGTTGTCGTCAAGGCGAGACTCTTTTTGCCAGTTGCATTAATTGCCTTCGCGGACGAGAACGGCAAAGAGGTTCAAACAGCGATCTGCATTGATGGTGAACTGAGTGGTCAGCACGAACTTGAATTGAATAAGTTGGGCGGTGCGGAGGCGGTAGGGATAACGATGAATCAAGAATTTGCGGCTGACCGGGTTAGGCGGCCCTCTAGTTCGTTCGCAACAACTTCACTCAGTAAAGTTGAGGTCCTGCGATCGGCTGTAGTTCGCACGCGTGTCGCGCAGTTCGAAGGGAGACAAGTAGATTCCGGATGGATTGAGTCTGCTGAGCAAGCCGAGTTGGCTTTGTCGAATTTTCAATCGCGACCTGTTGATCGATTTGAGTATCGCGAATTACTGGTTGGTTCCCTTGAAAAGACGCGGCGCCGCCTTGTTATTTTCTCTCCCGTAATTCGAAGCGCGACTGTCGACGGCATGTTCGTGGATCGGCTAGGGAGACTAATGCAATCTGGCGTCTCGGTCCACATCGGTTATGGGAAGGATAGGGACACCAGAAAATCGGATGCGTCGGCGATACATTCCCTACACGAGATCGGCAGGAAGCATCGTGATCTATTCAGGCTGTCGCAGTTCGAAGAGATTGACGAACCAGTGCTTGTCAGTGACGAGGTACTGATTATGAGTGATTTTCATTGGCTTTCGTTCAAAGGGGACCACGATCGCCCGTATCAACTGCCGACGGGATTCATCGTTCGGTCACAAGAGGCGTCGGACAACGAGTGCTCGCGCCTGTCTGCACTCGATGTGAGCGGTCGGTAGACGCGGCGCTTGTTGGTGTCGACAAAAGAAGCAGACTGCTCGTCGCCCGCCGCCGCAGCGAGTATGAGCGGATGATGCCGCGGCGTCTGTTCCACGCCTCAGAAGGGATTGTGCAGCCGACTGCGGCATAATTCGTATCGCGGAAGGGCAGGTAGGCATTCGGACCACTATCCGAGCAGAAGCCTGACCTGACAGTTGTGAGCCCTCAAACTCGCGTGACCTTGTTGGGCTACCTAAGAGCTCAGGTGTGTTCCTGTGATCGGCTGTTGTCAGCTGAACGCGACAGGCTATGTGCCACGTGCCGTTCAGTGTCCCGGTTCGAAGATGGTCGCGCAATGACAGCGTCGTTGTAGCTCGGCCCGCAGTCGCCCCGTCTCTTGCGGAACGGTTGGGAACACATTGTGCTAACAGCACAGTTCGGCATTCTGGACGAGTTGCAATGGGCGGAGCTGAAAATGGATGTGTCCGCAAAGCAAGGCAAGCTATGAAGAACTTGCGAAAGATCTGGCGTCACTAGGAGTCGACGGCGGAAGGCTGACTGTCAGTGTCGAGGACGCAACGGCAAATCGGGTGCGTCGTTGGGGCTCCCCAAACAGATTCCGTTCGAAACCGCGTGGAACAGGTCAGTCAGGCTCGCATATCGTCGTACTCCTCAAACCAGGAATCATCGAACGCCTCCCCAGCTCCAGCCAGGCAACGCCTCCAAACTTGTTCTCCGGGCCGCCGATAGGTTATTCATCTCGGCCCGCTGCTCTCGGACCCAACCTCCGAGTTTGATTCCGTCCTCGACGTACCCAGCAGGCACTCGGGCATGCCCCTCACGTTCGACGAACCGTTTGAGAATCTCGAATTTCTGATTCCAGACGTAATCAGCTTTACGCCCCCAGAACCAGCCGGGAATCGCCTCAAGGAGTGCCTGCCTCTCCGCACTGAGCTTCTTATGCTCACGTCGTCGGAGCCTGGACCACTGCCCGACTTTGAGATCGTCCTCGATGTAATCCACTGGGACATTTGTGTGACCTTCCCTTGCGGCGTACGAGCGCAGCAAGTCAAGGTGCCGCATCCATGAGTCTTCTACCGCGTTCCAGCTCCATCCGGGCAGGGCCTCTAGACGCTGCCGCCGTTCCGCCGTCATCGTTGAGCGGCTGGCGCGTTGCTCTCCCACCCAACCGCCGAGGTTGATCCCACCGACCAGGAAGTCTCCGGCGACTCTTGCATGCCCCCGATGCTCGGCGAATGCCGCAAGCGCCGCATATCCGCGTTCCCACGACTCAGTGTGCGGGTCCCATGACCATCCGGGAACAGACTCCATTAATGCCCGGCGCTCGGAGCTCATGTCTGCGCGGTTGCCGCGTTGCTCTCGAACCCAGCTCCCTAAATTGACTCCGTCTTCCTTGTATCCCTGCGGCACTAGGGCATGCCCTTCTCGCGCCTGGAACTGCCGGAGGAGAGCAAATTTTTGATGCCACATGTCAGAACGGGCATCCCAAACCCAGCCTGGAAGCGACTGGAGCCGTTCACGTTGACTGTCGGGCAGTTTGCCTAGCTTGACCCGTTGATCGTTCACCCACTGACCTAGCCGAAATCCGCCTTCCAAATGTTTGGTTGGGACGCGGGCGTGACCTTCCCGTTTGACGAAAGCCCTCAAAAATCCGTAACCGCGTTCCCAGCCGTCGGTCGTTGGATCCCACGACCATCCCGGCAGAGCTTCCAGTAGAGCCTTCCGCTCCGGCGACATCTCGTCGCGGTGGGTGCGCTGTACTGTCACCCACTGCCCGAGTTTCAAACCGTCCTCGACGTACCGTTGCGGGGCGCGGGCGTGCCCCTCTCGTTCCGCGAACTTCTTTAGCCCGTTGTAGTGCCGGGACCAGTTGTCCTCCGGGACGTCCCACACCCAGCCCGGCAGTGCCTCGAGCTCTCGGACCCGCTCCTCAGGCAACTCTCCGCGCTTGTACAAACCACGCTGCGTGGCGAGCCAGCTCCGGAGGTTGTACTCGCCGACCACGTACGGGAAAGGCACATTGGCATGACCATGCTCGGCGACGAACTCGTGCATGAGACCCGTCCACGTACTCCACTGGTCAGCCAGGACATCCCAGGTCCAGCCGGGCAGACTCTCCAGCTTGCCACGCCGGTCGCTGCTCAGCGTGTTGTTCGCGTACAGGCTGCGGTGCACACTTGCCCACTGTCCGAGCGAGTATCCGTCCATGACGCAATCGACGGCCACCCGTGCCGTGCCGTTGTTGTCGGCGTACCGCTCAAGGAGCCCATACCAGAAATCCCAACGGGCACTGGTCTTTTCGACCAGGCGCACGTCGAAGGCGTCGGTGAACGCCTTGCCGACAGAGCGCGCTACGTCTAGGTGAATCTTGTCCGGAATCCGTGTGCGCCCGCCCTTGCGTCCGAGTTCCTGGCGGAAGGTGTCTATCTGCTCCGCGAGCTCCTCGTCGTGGGCGCGGAGGGCTTTGATCACGCGCCATACCGCCTTGAAGGACGAGTCGTTGAGAGCGGTGTCGGGGTCCGTCTCGGTGTCGATGAACACCGGAATGACGATGGTTCCGAAGGTCTTGTTCTCAGTCAACCGGATTGCCCGCCCGACAGCCTGAACGATGTCCACCTCAGAACCGCGAGGGTCAATGAATGCCACGCCGTCGAGAGTCGGAACATCGACGCCCTCACTGAGACACCGGGCATTGGTCAGCAGACCGCGCTCGCCATCGTCGAGCTGGCGCAGCCGCTGGAGCAGGACATGGCGCTCGCCAGCAGACATCTCTCCGGAAGCGAACCCGGTCCAAAGCGGTCCCGATGGGCGCTGCTGAGCTGGCATCCATTTGAGGACATCGGGCATATCGGAGGCGAATTTTCTAGCGCGCTGAACACGGGAATGGAAGCTGATGACCCGGTGAAGGTCGTACTTCCGCATCGCCTTCGCCAACCCGATCTGGCTGGCCAGAGTTCGAGCGTCGGTGGGCTTATCGTCTCGCCGCACCAGGACACCCCTCGTCGCCCAATCGCGGTAGGTCGCATCGTCAACACCGACGATGGCTACCTGGTAGTCGGTAAGCAGTCCCCGGCGGATGGCTTCACCGAAACTCAGACGGTGGAACACCTCCCCGAACTTAGCGGGGTCGTCCATGGACGCGACTTCCATATCAGATCCCCGCGCTGCGTCGACCACCCGTCCGGTGTAGTAGCGCGGCGTCGCCGTCATGAACAATCGCCGCCGCGCCTTGATGGCGCCAGCATCGAGAATGGTTGCAAAGATGGTCGATTCGTCTCCGGCGACCCGGTGACTCTCGTCGGCGATTGCCAAGTCGAACTGCGGAACCCGTCCCAGAGCGTAGGCTCGCGCAATCTGTGGGGAGGACTGGTAGGTGGAGAACACCACGCGGGGTCCGCGCCGTCGCAGAAAGGCGGCAATTTCGGCAGGGTCGGTGGTGACCGGGACACACAACTCGCTGACGTGGGCGATCGCCGTGTCGTCCTGGGAGACCGTCTCGTCGGAGCAGACCGGAAGAGAGTCGAACGGTTCCTTGATGTTCGCCCTCCAGACCGCCATCGTCTGCTTCAGCAGCGACAGTGAAGGCAGCAGGACCAAGGTTCGCTGTGCATCCAGCTGCTCGTTGATGAACAGCGAAGTGAGGGTCTTTCCTGTACCGCAGGCCATGATGAGTTGGCCACGGTCGGCGCATTGGAACCCCTCCACGACTTTGCCGATCGCTTCGTCCTGGTAGTCGTGGGGCGTGGCAGGGTTCGGTCGCTCAATGGGGTGCAGTCGGTCCGGGGACTCCGGCCAATCGAGGTCAGCGGTGAGCAGATCCGCTAGGCCGAGGAACCCGACTTTTTTCTCCTGGGCGTCGATTGTGTGCTGGGCAACCGAGTGCAGCCGGTCCGTCGTGGCGATGAGTAGCCGGTAGCTGAACCACTTCCTCGACGATTCCGAGAGGAATTTGTCCACGTCCTTCTTCGTGACGGCGCGGTCCGGGTCGTAGGCCTTCGCCTGCACAGCCCATAGCTGTCCGTCGCGGTCTTCGACGACGAGGTCGATACCGGCGTCTGCGCCCCACCTGTGCTCCCAATCATCCCAGAGCCAGACCTTACGAACGGTGTCTCGGTAGTACGGGTCGTTCTCCAAGTACCACTTGCAGATGCGCTCGAACTGCTTGCCCCGCAGGTAATTATCCGCGGAGAGGTTGCTGTACAGGGTGGTGAATTTGCCCATTGTGAAGGTATTCCTTTGCAAGTTTGTGGTCATGTCGTGTGCCGAGTTGTGCGCTAAGGGTTCTGCAGATGTTGACGACGGCGTGAGTGCTATGGCGAGGTGCCCAGCGAGCCGGCGCCGCTGGCGATCGCGATGAGGTCGATGAGCCCGCGTAGTCGCTCGAGGCGATGCTGGGTCGCGGAGGCGACGGCTTCGAGATCGCGGATTGTTCGCCCTATCAGGTGTTGATCGGCGAGGGGAATTACGGGGATTTGGAGTCTGGAGGGAACGACTCGCAGCTCGCCTCTGAGTTGGGATGATTGTTGCCGCGCGTTGGCGTTAATGCATGCAACGAGGTAGTCGATGTCGAATGGCGAGTCGGGTTCGACACGAACGAGATAGGCGCTTGGAGGTACTGCCCATCCTTCGAGGTCAATTTTGTGTGCTGGAACTCGCGACACGGAGAAGATGACGATGTCCCCAGGGCGCGTTATCGGGGCATCGGCGGTGTTCGGGTCGATGAACTCGGATGCCTGGATTTCACCGCTCGTCCCGTAGTGGTGAAGGAGTTGACCGGTCAGTAGCGGGATGCCGGCACTCGCCCTGACATTGGTGGAACGGCGGAAGGTACCTCGATGAATGGTGACTCCCGGCAGTGCCGTGAGCTTCTCCCTTCGCACTGCCGAGGTTGCTGTGAACTCGGGTAGCGGCTCGACCGACGGAGCTGTCATCGACTCGACCGCTAAGTGCGCCTTTGCGATCCGATCGACCAACTCTTGAGCGCTAGGCGCATCTCTTCGCGAGAGCCACGTATTCGGTGTTAGGTCAGTTCCGAGTTCCAAGAGCTCACGTACCGGAACGAGCACCGCATGCGTTGTGTCTTTTATTAGATGTTGGGTCCGCCATGAGCGATACTGCTGGGCCGCATATTCCAGACCGTCGTTGATCGTCCTGTCGGATGTTGCGGCGATATCAATGAGGAGGAGTCGGTCAGGGTCGACGCCGTGCCCGGGGCGGGCGAGAACCCATAGTGCTGTTTGGATTTGGGCGAACGGTTCGAATAGTCCCGGGGGAAGCCCGATGATCGCTTCGACGGCTCCACGTCGGATGAGTTCTTGACGAGTTGCTTCTGCTTGACCAGATCGGAACAATTCGCTGCGAGTAGTGACCACGAATGCGCGCCCGTCATCGGCCAGGTGCTCGACCGCTTGTTGAAGCCAGACGCTTTCGGAGCGCAAGGCGGGTCGCCCGAAAATCCATCGGGGGTTGTGGAAGTCGACGTCTGGCCCGAAGTCTCGCAGCCCCCACGGCGGATTCACAACGACAGCGTCGGCAAGAACCCCCGCTGCGGGGTCGGTGCCTAGGGAGTTTCCCAACCTAAGGTCAACCGATTGGTTCGTCAGAATTGCTCGTCGTCGCGCAATAGCGAGGACACTGGTGTCGACGTCGACGCCGACAAGGGTCAGTCTCGTGTTTCGTCCGAGGGCCAACAGAGTTGAACCAGCACCGATCGCCGGGTCGAGCACTGTGCCCTCGTGTAGGCCCACGAGTGCGGTTATCAGCGTGGTCAAAGGCGCCGGGTCGATGATGGAGCCGCTGCGTGTGTTGATGATAAGTGTGTCGTTGACCGAGATGAAATCGGTCAATGGTAGCGAGTTCGTCTCAGCGGCAAGGGTCTTCAGCAAGCTCGACACCTCAGGCCGGCTGACATCAAGTGGACTCAAGGCCTCCGAGAACACGTCGGACGTTGTCAATAGGCGCTGGAGCCATTCGGCCATTTCCCCGCCGCGAAGTCCGGCGAGTGTGTCAGGCCGGTTTGCGTGAAGCTGGTCGTATCGGTCGGAGTCCTGTGAGGTAACTCGGTCGAGTCCATGTCCGTCAGCTAGTGCCCGGGTGATGTACTCGAAAACCAGTCCCGCACCGACGATTTCGATGTACAGCTGGGGTTCAACAAAGCCTCGGAGATAATCAGTGAGCTTGTGCGCAATCCCCTCCGCGGTGTTCGACGCACGACTATTCGGTGTCCGGCCACGGGCGGCGAGCCATTCTTCGACCTCGACTCGGTCGAATAGTGGACTGTCGGAGTCGACGTCTTCCTTGGGCCTAGGGAAGTCTTTGTGGCGCTTACGCCACTGTGTGACGGCCGCACGGCTTACGTTCGCCATTGCGGCGATGTCGGCAGCCCGAACTAGAGGCGTGGTCATGGCGCTCCCTACGCAGTCGACGCGGCTGGGAGCGTGGTGACGCGGTGTGCAGCAAGTCGTAGGCACGCCGCAATGCTGTTTTGACGCGCAACCAGATGCGTTGTGGTGCCCGAGGCGGCCAGGTACGCCAGATCCGTGTCGAACCCGCCATCGCCAGAGCCGATGTAGACCAGGTCGAATCGTTCCGGGATGCGCTCGGAGTGGATTGCGTCGTGAATGGCGATGTCGGCGCCGTTGACTCCGGAACGCGGGGTGAGCAGGCGAGCGCCTGGCCAGGCGTTGCCGGCGGCGATCGCGTTGTGGTGCGAGGTTCCGATGATGACGTGATCGCCGGCCGCGATGCAGACGGCGGCGTGGTAGTCACGCATCGCAAGTTTGGCTTCGCAGATCCGGATTGAGGATGTGCCGCAAAGGTTCTCGATATCTATGAAGTGAACTGCTCGGCACCGGAGTTGCGCGGGGGCGAGAGTCGGAACTTTTGCGAGCGCACGCGCGGGGGCCGCGTGGGCGAGCAGTGCGAGTGCTTCGGCTGACCTAGCGACCATGGCGTGCTCCTCTGTTCTTGGGTTGCGGTAAATGTAACCGACGGGAGTCTTGATGGCAAGGGTAACCGTGTTAACCACACTTTCGCGACGGTTGTTAACAGCTACGCCGATTGGCCATAGGCGAAAGGTGGGGGCAATTGCTGATTTCAGCGGCTCAGAGATTTTCTGGCGCCTGCCGTCTGGTGAAACGTCTGTCGCTGGTCGGCAGGAACCGTGCGTCGGTGCCAGCCCGCGGCAGCGACCGCGGCTCGTCGACTTGGTGTATCCGAGTGCACAGAGCCTGGTCGTAGCGTGCGTACTTTCGGTCGAGTAAGGGGCTGACAATCCCAATCATCGAAGCGCTGCGACCGGGCCGCGTTTGATCCCCCGCGTTGTTGAATACCGAGGATGGCGCATCGTGCCACCTCGCCGCGCGTGATGCCGCGCGATATTCGCATCAGACTCGTCGAAGAGCTACAGCGGGCGTCACAACTTCAGGATGAGATCGCCCATACTCCACCACGTTGAGGTGTCGGCGGAGTAGGAATGCGTCGATATCATGGGGTGCGGTGCGGCCGATCGCGGTATGTCCGGCCTTCCCGCAAACCAAATCTCAATTTAGCCAGTCATCAGTTGGCAGGCGCCAACGTCCAATGTGTGTCACGTGACGTTCCGTCGACCAAATCGCTAGCAATGTGGGCGCCGTCCCAAGATTTTGCAAAAGCCCAGGTTGTTGTCCCAACATCCCAACAATGTGCGCCCCTGTCCCAACATTTGCCGCGAGCGGCACTCGCCTAACCCCGCGCCATATCGACGAACCGGCTCAGATGTAGTTGGTGCGCAACGGTAATGGTGGCGGTTGGACCGTTGCGGTGCTTGCCGACGATGAGGTCCGCCTCACCACCGCGGGGATCGTCGCGTTCGAAGGCGTCGGGACGGTGCAACAGGATGACCATGTCGGCGTCCTGCTCGAGCGAGCCCGATTCGCGAAGGTCGGACACCATCGGCTTCTTGTCGGTGCGTTGCTCGGGACCACGGTTCAGCTGACTGATCGCGACGACGGGGACTTCCAGTTCCTTCGCCATCAGCTTCAGGCTTCGCGAGAACTCGGAAACTTCTTGCTGACGCGACTCCGTCTTCTTGCCCGACGTCATCAGCTGAAGGTAATCCACCACAATGAGTTTCAGGTCGTGACGCTGTTTGAGGCGTCGCGCCTTCGCGCGAATTTCCATCATTGTCAGGTTCGGCGAATCGTCGACGAACAGCGGTGCTTCGCTGATCTCGCTCATCCGCCGGGCGAGACGGGTCCAGTCGTCGTCGCTCATGCGACCTGCACGCATGTCGCCGAGCTTGATCTTCGCTTCCGCGGAGAGCAGGCGCATCACGATCTCGGTCCGGCTCATTTCCAGGGAGAAGATGACACTGGCGAGACCGTGCTTGACCGAGCAGGAACGCATGAAGTCCATGCCGAGCGTCGAGTTGTGCGTCGGCACCATCGCGCGCCCGGCGAGATACAGGTGGTCCTGGTTGTCGACCTCGACGCAACGCACGGGAACGCTCGAAATCCTGCGGACGTCGACGATGTAGCGCGACGCAACCTCGGCCCACGGGTTACTCGCGCAGAGTTCTTTGTGCAGCATGGCCTTTCGGTGCAGCCGGAACAGGTCTGCATCGGTCGTGAGGGTGAGTCGCACTCCGGACGGGGTGGCGTCCGTGGTGCAGCTGTAGCCGAGGCTCACGATGAGCTCCGAAACGCCACTGGCGAGACCCTCGTGCGCGGACGTGAACTCGACGGACCCATCAGGGCAAATGACGCCGTCTGCATCGAGCAGGCCTGCGAGCAGTTCGCGGCGCTGGCCCTCGGAGCCGCGCAGATACTCGGTCGGGATGTGCTTGTCGCCGAAGACGCCGATTGCACGAAGGAGTCCGGTGCTGAGCATGCCGTCGGCTTCTACACGGGCGATGATGCCGGATTCTTCGGTCTCTATCTTGGCGCAGTCGTCTCTGGTGCCGGCGAGCCAAGCACCGAGGGTGTACGGACCGACGAGGTAGTTTCGCGAGCGCAGATGCAGCGGTTCGGTATTGGCGACCGAGTGATCTTCGGCGAGCGTGGCACCGATTTCGCCTGTTGTGCGAACCGCGTCGTTGGCGAAAGTTGCTGTGAGCCATTGATGCTCTTCGTCGGCGATCAGCACCGTGCCGTCGGAGAACTGGACCTCGTAACAGGGGCGATCGACCATGATCTCGGTTGCGGCGACGACCTTCGTCGGCCGTCCGCGACCATCGAGCAGCTCGTCACCAACAGCGACCGCTCCCATGGTCGTCCAACCACACGGCGTCGCGAGTGGTGTGTCGAGGGCGAGCGCCTTACCGACACCGGGGCGCGCGGCGACGATGATCATCTGGCCGGGGTGCAGGCCGTTGGTCAGCTCGTCGAGTTCGGCGAAGCCCGTCGGTACGCCGAGCGAGATGCCACCGCGACTCGCGATCGAGTCGATCTCGTCCATCGTCGGCTGCAGCAATTCTTCGAGAACCACGAAGTCTTCGCTCGTGCGCCGCTCGGTGACCTCGTAGAGCTCGGCCTGTGAGCGGTCGACCACCTCGGCGACGTCCTGGCCGTCAGCGCCCGCGTAGCCGTACTGAACGATGCGTGTGCCGGCTTCGACCAGCCGGCGCAGAATCGCCTTCTCAGAGACGATCTGAGCGTAGAAACCGGCGTTCGCGGCCGTGGGGACGGTCTGTGTCAAGGTGATCAGATACGGCGGCCCGCCGATGCGGCGAAGTTCGCCTTTACGGTCGAGTTCGGCGGAGACGGTCACAGGGTCGGCAGGCTCGCCCCGGGCGTAGAGATCCAGAATCGCGTCGTAGACGTTCTGGTGTGCCGGGCGGTAGAAGTCGCCGGGACGAAGCTGCTCGATGACGTCGGCAATCGCGTCTTTGCTCAGCAGCATGCCGCCGAGCACGGATTGCTCGGCCGCCATGTCCTGCGGTGGCTGTCGACCGAAATCTTCTCCCGTCGGTGGCTCGAGCGGTCCTGAGTAGTCTGCGTGACCCCGATCGTCGACTACCGCCATGCGACCGTCCACCTCTCTGTCGGAGAAACACCGGCACCGGTAAGCGCTGTTACCGAGACGCTGTCAACACACACATCTGCGCCGAGTTACTCGGCGATCCTGCTCGAACGCTAGTTCTACCCCGACGCACCGACATCTCAGCTCTGGCAACCTTGGCAGAGGGAATTTCGCGATGCTGAGAAGACCCTAAGGACGTTTTCAGATCGGTACAAATGAACCTGTGGACACAGTTGTGGAGGGAATGTGGAATCTCTTGGACAACTTTGTGCACCGCTTGGGGACAACCTGAGGATAAACGCGGATCACACTTACATAACGCCTGCTAACGCTACGTTTTTGCGTCCTAAACCCTGTGCACAAAATTAGTTACGGCGTGTCTTCGAAGTGCATGTTTCGGGCGTGTTGGGTAAACAACTCATTAACTTCAATATGACCTTCGCCACACAACCGAAACTTTGTTGCCGGTGCCCCAAGTTGCTGGGGCTTGCGCGGCGGGCGGGAAGAATCGCGCCAACCAATTTTTGCGAACGCTGAGCGAACGTTTCGCAAATCGGCTATACGGCGCAGAAAGGCCCCGGGAACCGAGGTTCCCGGGGCCTACCTGGAGACGTGGGCTATGCGCCGACGACGTCCAGTTGGAACTTGGCAACGACGTCCGGGTGCAGGTTCACGACGAGGGCATGGCTGCCCGTGGCCTTGATGTGAGCCTTCGGGAGTTCGATGCTGCGCTTGTCGACGATCGGGCCGCCTGCGGCCTTGATCGCACCTGCAACGTCGGCAGCGGTGACCGAGCCGAAGAGCTTTCCGGAACCGCCGGCGGTCTTTGCCGTCAGGGTGACCGACTCGAGGCCTTCGATGGCCTGCTTCAGCTCGTTGGCGTGCTCGACTCCGCGAACTCGACGAGCCTCCTGGGCCCGGCGAATGCCTTCGACCTGCTTCTCCGCACCGCGGGTGGCCTGGATTGCCAGACCACGCGGGAGCAGGAAGTTGCGTCCGTATCCGTCCTTGACCTCGACGGTATCGCCGGGCGCACCGAGTTTGTCGATGTCAGCAGTAAGAATCAGCTTCATGATCGCTTTCCTTCCTACCGTGCTGTCGAGACGTACGGCAGCAGGGCAACCTCGCGTGAGTTCTTCACGGCGATTGCGATGTCCCGCTGGTGCTGGACGCAGTTTCCGGTGACACGACGAGCGCGGATCTTGCCGCGATCGGAAACGTACTTGCGCAGCAGCGGCACGTCCTTGTAGTCGATGCCGGTCTTGCCGTCGTGCAGCTTCTTTTCCTTGCAGAAGGTGCACGCCTTCTTCTTCAGTACCTTGTCGCGCGCGGGCGGCTTAGGCATGGGTCATTCTCCGTAACTTCGTGTATCTCGTTCGATCGTGAGTAATCAGAACGGTGGTTCGTCGTCTACACGGCCGCCGCCGAAGGAGCCCGACGCTTGCGGGGCGCTGCCCCACGGGTCGTCTCCGCCGGATGGCTGCTGATTGGGACGTCCACCACCGCTGCCGGAAGCGGCAAAGCCGCCACCGCCACCGGAAGAACCGAAGCCGCCGCCCCCGCCGCCGCCACCACGATTGGCCTTATTGACCTTCGCGGTTGCGTAGCGAAGCGATGGGCCGATCTCGTCGACCTCCAGCTCCATGACAGTTCGCTTCTCGCCTTCCCGCGTTTCGTACGAACGCTGCTTGAGCCGGCCGCTCACGATTACTCGTGAACCGCGGGTCAAACTCTCTGCAACGTTCTCCGCAGCCTCACGCCAAATGTTGCAGCGCAAGAACAGCGCTTCGCCGTCTTTCCATTCGTTGGTCTGACGATCGAAGGCCCGGGGCGTCGAGGCGACAGTAAAGTTCGCCACGGCCGCGCCGGCCGGTGTGAATCGAAGTTCGGGATCTGCCGTCAGGTTTCCGATGACGGTGATGACGGTGTCGCCTGCCATGTGGTTCCTCCTGCAAAGGGTGCAGTCAAAGTGCGTGAAAGTCTGTTGCGCTAGAGCCTAGGCGTTGCCACCGACGGCTATGCGGCGCAGTCAGAAATCACTTGCCCTGACGGAGGACCTTTGTGCGCAGTACCGACTCGTTCAGGCCGAGCTGGCGGTCGAGCTCGCTGACCGTGGCAGGCTCTGCACTGATATCGATGACGGCATAGATGCCTTCGGTGTGCTTCAGGATCTCGTATGCAAGACGGCGCTTGCCCCAGACATCGACCTTGTCGACCTTGCCGCCATCCTGGCGAACAACGTTGAGAAAGGTATCGAGCGATGGGGCGACGGTGCGCTCGTCCAAGTTCGGATCGAGAATGACCATCAATTCGTAATGACGCATAAGACCTCATCACCTCCTATGGACTGTGAACGGCCACGGACGATCCGTGACAGGAGGGTCGTTGCGTCAGCAACCTTTGCAGGGTACACGAGTGCCCCCTGACCAGCGAAATTGCGCGCCATCGGCCGGTGAGGCCGACTGGCGCCGACTTCCCGCTTAGGGTGGGAAGGGTGCGGTCCGCCACCTTTGCCAGGACGACAACGGTCGTTCTCGTCGTTTTCCTGTGCGGCATCGTCCTATGTCTCGCGTATGCGAACAAGGCGCGTTGTGCGGGCGAACCCTTCGACGATTACGGGCGCAGCCTGGTATTCGACCAGGTGAAAGACCATGACGTGTGCTATTCGGACATCCAGTTCCTCTGGGTCGAACGCGGACTCGGCCAGCACGACTTCCCGTACATAAACGGTGGTATCACCGACGGCGGCACGTTGACCGGCGGAACCGTCGAGTACCCGGTGCTCACGGGAGTCCTGATGTGGCTCGGGGGGCTGCCCGCGCACAACGACGCGCAGTTCTTACTGGCCTCCGCGTTGATCATGGCGCCCTTCGGGCTGGCAGTCGGTTTGATGCTGGGCCGAATGTCCGGGCGTGCGGCCTATCTGTGGGCAATCGGTCCCCCGCTCGTTCTGTACGGCTTTCACAACTGGGAGCTGCCCGTCGTGGCGTCGGCGGTAGCTGCCGTCTACGTCGTGAATGCGACTGGACTCGGACCGCTGCGATCGCGCGCCTTCTGTGCAGCAGTGTTGCTGGGGTTCGGCACGTGCCTGAAGCTTTACCCCGCGGCGTTCGTCGTCGCCTTGATGGCGTACGTCCTCACCGGTGGGGTCGGTGGACGGGAACTCCCGCCAGGTGCGAAGGGCCGTTTCGACGTTCGTGGCGCGGTCGTGACCGGCGCGGCTGCACTCGCAACCGTCGTCGCGATCAATCTGCCCTTCGCCATTGCCGGATTCGATGGTTGGCGGGCGTCGTTCACGTTCCAGCAGCACCGGGAAGCCGACATCACGACGAACTCGATCTGGTTCTGGGGACTGCGCAAGTTGTTCGTCGGCGGGTTCGACACCAATCCGACGTATAACGCTCTGGTCGACGTGTTGTCGCCTGCGCTGGTGCTGGGCTCGTTCGCCCTGGCGATCTGGCTCGGTTGGCGGCGGTTGGGCAGCACCGGCACATACCCGTGGGTGGGTGTGAGCGGTGCGATGCTGTGCGGCTTTCTGCTGTTCCACAAGGTCTTTTCGCCGCAATACACGCTGTGGCTGATCCCGTTCCTGGTCCTCGTGCGGGTGCCGTGGCGTGCGATCGCGGCCTATCTCGTCGCGGATGCCGCAATCGGAGTCGGCGTCTTTCGTTTCTACGACGCGATCAGCACCGACGGCCCGTACAACACTCTGGCAAGAGTCGTGGAGTTCGGTGTGTGGGGTCGGTCCGCACTCCTCGTGTACTTCTTCTTCGTGTTCGTGCGCGCGCCACTTCGAGCGCCGCGGGCACCGGATCCTGTTGCGGTGAAACAAGATAACGTAGTCGAAGAAGTGAGTGCGGATTCCGGAAACTTTGTCCGAACAGGTTGAATTCGGAGTGGGGCATGAAGAGACAGCTCGGTGTGTTCGTAGTGCTTGTAGGCGTGGGGTTTTCGGCCTCGTGCTCGGGGGACGTGGCGAAGGAGGTCGCCGAGCCGACCGTGAGTCCGACTGTGCACGCTGCAAGCTCCGCGCAGCCGCCTGCGACGGCCGCGGACTGCGCAGCGGATCCGGTCTCTGGCGAAAAGTTCACTGCCCCAGCCGAAGCGAGCGCGCTGCGGGTCGACTTTCCGGCATTGCCAGGATGGGAGATCAACACCGACGCGGACCTCGCAGGCGCCCGGACCGTGAGCGTGATAAACGACCAAAGCGTCGTCCACCTGGACGTTTCCAAAGCATCTCTGGCGCCGGGTGCCCAACTAGCGGCCGCAAAGACCGCTTCCGAGAGTCTGGCAGGGTGGAAACGGCTCGGCTACCGGCAAATCACGATGTGCGGGTTCTCGGGGATCGCCAATTCCGGAACTTTCTCGGTCGTCGGCACCACGTATCAGTTCGCGCTCTTCGCGACCTGCAAAGTCGGTGACGAGGAGTGGTTCGTGTCATTTCTCGGGCAAACACGGAATCCGGACGATGAGGCGTTTGCCCGCGACTTCCCGAAGATGGTCGCGGGCTTGCGCTTTCATACTTAACGCTAGCGGACTTTCAGCGTGACCCGTTCGTCGTCGTATCCGGTGACCACAACCTTCACGGTCTCGGTTTCATCGGGTTGGAACTCGTAGGTCCTGTTGTCGCCCTCGTAGTCGTAATCGCGATCGAGTCGGCCCGACGCACCGACGAGATCGACCTGCGCGTAGTCATCAGTGTTCACCTCGATACGTACCGTCTTGCCCCGTTCGACGTCCATGTCGAGGACGGCGACCCCATATGCGTGTCGCTCGCTCGTGTCCAGTGGCGACGACAGCGTGACCGACTTGCTGGCGCCGACCTCCAAGGTTCCTTCCGCCTCGGCGCGTGAGTACACCTCGATGCCACCACCTTCGACGCCGATGAGGAACAACAGTTGGTCCGTTGTCAGGCCGTCGAGGCTGTCGAACGCGCCGGTGACCAGCGTTGCGACGGGATCGATGTGCCAGCCCGACCCGTCACGGGTTGCCGAGATGCCCTCGGGCACACCACCGCCTTCGCGGCCGAGGCTGAAAAAGAAGCCGAGGACTCCGATCCCCTCGTCATCGCCGCAGTTGTGTTCGCGTTCGCCGTCTGGACCGGTCGTATCGACACAGTCGCCGCTGACCTCGACTTTGTAGCTGTCGCCGTTCGTGGTGACCGTCATGTCGAGATTGTCAGCGACCACCTTCGCGCTGGAACCCGATGTCTCGGAGGTGAATTCGGCTCGATCGATGTCGATGGAAACGTCGTCGTCGAGCTCGTTGGCGTCGAGCAGCCGGTCGAACAGCGGTTGGTAAGTCGCGATTGCGCGGCCGATATGCGAGGACATGGCACCGGACAGGTCGCTGACGTCGCGACGCTCGACGGTGTCGGCGACAGCGCGCAGGAAGCCTTCTGCTGCCTCCTCGGGAGTGCCGTACTCCTGCGTGTCCACATCGGGATCGTCGATCCGGCGCTCGTCGAGTGCAACCGTGGCGTACTCGCCGGCCGTGTATAGCGGACTGAGATACCAACGGCCGTCGATCTTTACAGTCATAACGAACGGGGCGATGGGATCGCCGTTCTCGGTTTCACCGGTCAGGTCCGAGATGTCGATCGTCTCTTCCTCGGCCGTTGCATCTTTGGAAATGAGATCACGGAAGCCGACGTTGACTTCGTCAGGATCCACAGCGACCGTCGCAGAGCCGCTTGTGAAGGTGACCTTGGCGAGGTCGTCGCGAATCTCTTCGACCTCGGTGTGAACATCATCGGTGGCGACCGAAAGTCCTTGCAGCAGCCCGCTTACGCCGCCGCCGTCCTGGAACCCGGTCTCTTCGGCTTTGTCGCTCGTCGACGTCAGGACATCGGAGAGGCCGTCGAGTTCGCCGGCAGCGATCGTCTCGGTGAACGCCAGCGGATCGCGTGACTCCACTGCGGCCAGCGCATCCAGAGCGGCATTCTCCGGTGACGACGCCCCATCGGAACTGGACCGCAACTGCCACACAAGGACCCCGCCGATGACGAGAACCACCACTACGACCGCTGCGATCCCGGCGAACCACCACTTCTTGCTAGTGCGGCGCTGCGGTACGAGACCGCCCTGCGGATAGAGGTAGTTGGTGTCGGGATGCTGAGCTTGCGGTCCGTAATCGATGGATCCGAAAGTGGGGCCAACCTGATACGGCTGCGGACCAGCTGGCGGGTCGACCTCGTTCATGCCCATTCAACCTTCGTGTTGTCTCGGAGCGGCAGTCGCGCACCTGGTAGGTGGCTCGATCGTAGGGTGGTCATTTTGCGATGTCCTTAGTGGTGAACCGGACGTATGCGAGAAGGAAGAAAACGCCGGTGTAGAACAGTGAGAGGAACAGGCCCCACCGCATCCCGAACCAATCGACGTCTGTACGTGTCAGCATCAACCACGCGTCGTAGTTTCGGGTCGGCAGGATCGCCCGCAAGCCCTGCAGCGTGGGCAACCCGCCGAACAGGTGAGAACACAGCGTGACCACGACCGTCCCACCCACGGCGGCGACGGGGTTGTCCCTGGCCAGCACCGATAGAAAGATCGCGAGGGCGCCGATCCACATCAGGTAGACACCTATGTAGACGAGAATCGCCGCCAAGCGCCACGCGAGCCCGGACGTCTCGACTTGCGCGCCACTTACCGGCGTCAGAGGTCCGTGTCCGTAGAACACCAGACCGATGACAACGCTGACCGTCGCGAACACGAGAAGCCCACTGATACAGACGATTCCGCACGCGATGAACTTTCGTCGCAAGAGTTGGCCGCGTGGAACGGGAACGGTGAGCAGCACGCGTAGGTAGAGCCACTGTGAATCGCGGGCGACCGCCTCGCCCATGACGTAGGCGACCATCAGCACAAGGCCGAACTGGCTGCCCGCCACTATCGCGAACACTGCGAAGTTCGCGGCGCTGCTTGTCGCCATGTCGGATAGCAATTGCGCGTTGACGGCGACGCCGCTCTTTCCCGCGCTGACTGCGCCCGCAAGCAGGCACGGCAGCACCGCCATCGCCACGAGCATCAACTGAATACCGCGGCGCGAGAACTGGCGCCGGACCTCGACGGAGATCGAGAGGGCGCGTGTGCGCCGGTAGGCGGCGGCACCGCCACCGGCGCCGACTTCGACTCGTCGTGCGGCTGGTTCAGCCATTCTCCACCGCCGCGAAATAGACATCTTCGAGACGGCTGCGTGACTGCACCGACCGCACCGCAATGCCCGCCTCCACAAGCGGACGAAGTGCGTCGGCGAGGTCGGTGCTCATGACGTCGAGGTGCAGTGTCGCGCCGTCGGCTCGGCACGTGACGCCGGCAACGCCCGCGTACAGCGCCTCGGCTTCGTCGGGCCTGTCCACGGAGATCAAGAGACTGGTTGTACGAGTGGATAATTCGTCGACCGCTCCGGCCAGGACCACCGATCCGCTGCGGACAAGGATGACGTCCGAACACGTCAGCTCGACTTCCTCGAGATGATGACTGGAGATCAGTACCGTTCGCCCGCTCGCGGCATATTCGCGCAGCATGGTTCGCAGGAATCTGATCTGTGTGGGGTCGAGGCCGTGGGCGGGTTCGTCCAAGATCAAGAGCTCGGGCAAGCCGAGCATCGCTTGCGCAAGCGCGAGCCGATGCCGCATGCCGAGGCTATACTCGGATACTTTGCGCTGCAACGCAGTACCGAGGCCGGATAGGCGGGCGACGTCGTCGATCGCGGACTCGGCGAACGGTCGGCCGGTCACCGACCACAGGCTCCGCAAGTTGTCCCAGCCACTCAGATGTGGCATGAGTCCAGGAGATTCGATGCACACGCCGATCCGTGAGAGCACCGGAACACCTGCCTCGATGCGATAGCCGAATGCGAATGCAGAGCCCGTGTCGGGTTCGGCCAGCCCGACGAGCATCCGCAGGATCGTCGTCTTGCCGGCGCCGTTCGGTCCGAGCAGGCCGACGATGCGACCCCGTCGTACGTCGAAGGACACGTCAGCGACCACGCATGTGCCGCCGATCGATTTCGACAGCCCACGAACAACCAGCGGTATCGATTCCAGACCCGGCTCGCTCCGAAATCTGTGCGGCCGCAATCGTGCGCCAACCGCGACGCCGAGGTACAGCGCGAGCAGCACCGCGGCGCCGATGACCGGAAAGCCGTTCACAAAGTCGAACTTCATCGACGCCTCCCCCCAGCGATGCGCGTTCGTTGGAAGACAGTAGCTGGCGCCACCGACATGTCGGGCTCAGAGGCTGTCGAGCAAACTCATCACGCGAGCGAGTCGATCCGCATCCACGGGGACGGAATCCGGCGTGAATTCCCATTCGTTCTGCGTCCACGGATCCAGCATTCGCATTGTGCCGCCTACCGGAAAGTGTTGACAGTGCCGAGCGAGTGCGGCCAATTGCTGGTCACCGGAACGTGATTCGTCCGAACCGACGAGAATCAACGACAGTCCCGTCGACTGTGCGACCGCCGCGAGGTCGATGATCCGGGCGACGTCTTCGCTCTGATAGCCGTGCGGGAAGTCGGACAGCACGACCACTCGATCCGGTGGCGCCAATTCGGGCATGCCGTTGCGCACCGCGAGCTCTGCGAGTTCCAGCGAGTTGGTGATCGACTCCAGGCGCGTGGAGATATCCGAGTGGTTGCGCACGACGGGGCCGCCGAGCAAGCGTGTCAGCGGTGTCGTCAGCAAATCCAGTGCGGCGGTGAGGTCGACGACTTCCAGCGTCGGAGTCGGCGCTGTGGCAGAAATGATCCGCGCAACGAGCGACGCCACTACCGGTGCTGCGGCACTGGAGGTTTCGGTGTCCAGCCACAACGGCCGCAGAAGCGGAAGCCTTACGCAGAAGGGTATGCGCAGCGCCCCGCGCTCGGCTGCGGACAGTTCACCGAGGCGAATTCCGTCACTTGGATCCGGTTGGGCCGCGCCGAACTGCCACACCGGCGAATCCCAGGACGCGAGCGACCGTGGCAGGTCCGGATCGATGGAATGGAGTTCGCGAATGAGTTGCTCGGAATCGGCGTCGTAGCTGACCTTTGCCGCTGCGACCACGTCGTCGTGGCGCTTGTGCGCGACATCCCGCGCCTGGGTGGCCGCCGGCGAGTTTCGCATCGTCGGGTCGGCGATGGCGTCCGTCAGGTCCAGGTCTAGGCGCTTCGCCGCGTAGTCGCTCGCCGAAATGTAGGCGGAAGCAGAACGCGCCGCGTCCTCGAAGATCATCCACATCCGCTCGTACGCCCGAGCGCGATCGAGGGGCACGCCGGCGGGCGCGGGCGCGGGCATGGCGAGGTTCACCGGCGGTGCGGACGCGGTCACCACGACGGGCTGGTCGTCGACCACGACTCCGTGCGTTGTGATCAGTTGCGCCAGACCACCTGCGTACCCCTGGCCGACGGCGCGCACCTTCCAGCTGTCACCTTTGCGGTAGAGCTCGAAGCAGATGACCGCGGCTTCGCCGCCGCGCAACGGGATGTCGAATGCCGCGACGGTGGTGCCGTGCGCGTCCGCCAACGATGCCGACAAGCCCGTGAACGACTTACCCGCTGCCGTTGCCGGATCGACGCTGACGAGGCACAACACGGCACTCGCGTCGGCTCGGATCTCGCCCAGTTCGATCGTCAATCCGCCGGATTGCAGCGCGACGCCGGATGTTCGGGGCTTGTTGTAGAACACGAACTCGTCCGACGAGACTGCCTGCAAGTTCACGTCGACCAGCAACGCCGACACGTCGAGTGCCGTGTTGCTGGTCGCCGCGAAATGCAGTGTCCGGGCCGAAAGCGGCGCGTTCTGACCCGGCACCATCTGCAACGCCATTGCTACCTACGCCTGCAGGAATCGGCCGAGCTGTGGTGCTGCCTCGCCTGGGTGCTTGGCCTGCATACCTTCACCGATTGCCTGCAGTTTCCACTCGCCGCCGGCGCGGTAGACCTTCGCCATGACCATCGCTGTGAACGGCATACCGCCCTGCAGGGTGTACCGGGCCAGCTCGGCATTCGTCGTCCCGTCTACCAAGCGGCAGAAGGCATTCGACACCTGCTCGAACGTGTGTCCCTTGTAGGACGTGACGAGGAAAATGATCGTCGAAACGTGCGGCGGGATCCGCGTGAGGTCGACGTTGATGACCTCGTCGTCGCCCTCACCTTCACCGGTGAGGTTGTCACCCTGGTGCCGAATCGAGCCGTCCTTTGAGGTCAGCTGACCGTAGTAGGCGACATCGACGATTCCGGTATCCGCGCACAAGACCGCCGATGCGTCGAGATCGATGTCGGGCGTGCGGTTTCCGAACATGCCCCGCGTCTTGACCGGATCCCAGCCGAGGCCCATGCGAAGCACTGTGAGCGCGACGCCGCCGTCTTTCTTGAGCGTGACCTTCTGCCCCTTGGTCAGGCTGACCGGGCGGTTCTTCGACAAGCTGACCTCGCCGCCCTGCCCGGGCGGCGGACCCGCCGGCGGCGGCGCATAAGCGGCCGGTTGCTGATACTGCGGCGCCGGCTGTGCCGGCGGGTAGTTCGGTGGCGGCGGGTAGTTCGGCGGGGGCGGTGGTGGTGCGTAAGCCGTGGGCGCCGGCGGCGGCGTGTAGGCGGGCGGCGCAGGCGGGTAGGACTGCTGAGGCGGCGGAGCGTAGGCCGGTGGCGCAGGTGGGGCAGCCGGGGGTGCTGCAGGGGCGTCGTCGACGGACACACCGTGATCGGTGACCAGTGCCGCGAATCCGCCCGCGTAGCCCTGGCCGACCGCGCGGACCTTCCAGGCGCCCTGGCGGCGGTAGATCTCCATGGCGATAACGATGGATTCGCTGCTCAGCCCGTCGATCCTGTACTCGAACAACTGATTTCCCGACGCGTCGGCAATCCGCGCGATCGGTGCCGCGGACCGCCCGAAGTTGCTGTTGGCGTCATCCAGCGTGATGACTGCACGAACCTGGTCGATATCCGCGGGTATCTGGCCGAGCGAAACCGCCAGCGATGCGGGTTGACCGGCGGCACCGGGCTGCAGGCGCACGCCCGGACCGGTCGGCTGGTTGAAGAATACGAAATCAGCGTCCGAACGAACTTTGCCGTCCGGCTTCACGAGCAGCGCCGACAGGTCTGCCGGAGCGCCGAGTTGAACAGAAATAACGACATCGTTGACGGCGAGCGGGCCGTTCTGACCCTTGGCGAGCGCTGCAGACAAGGTGCTGGTCCTTTAAGTATGTTGGCGGGCCGCATCGCGGAGGCGAGCTGGAAGCTGACGAGATCCGATTTGTACTTTCTCCGCCACTGTACGAGAGCAACGCGACGACGGCGACAGGGTTGCTGTCCGAACTGGGTGTTTTGACCGATGACCAGGCCTCCGGTACTTTCGGCCGAGTCGGTCAACGACGAAACCGGGGGAATCATGGCTGGGGAGCCGTCCGCCACCGCAAGGTGGCTGAATGTTGATATTGCGAGCCTGCACGTCGCGGCCGCGGGTCTGTCGACCTCGATCGATACGGCGCACGCGGCGATGCAGATTGGGCAGGCGAAGCTGCACGAGATCGAGAACGCCTGGATGCGAACGGGGACCGCTGCGTATTCGGCGGTGCTCGCCAGAATTGCCGGTGACGCAGATGCCATGCGGACTGCGGTGCTGAGTGCGAGTCAGTCGATCTCCAACAGCGCCGATACCTATTCGGCGGCGCAAGCCGTGTTCGTCCAGGCGCTTTCGACCGCCGGGCGCCCGATCGATCAGCCTGCGACCGCTGGTTCGAAACCTTCACCGCTGCTCGACATCTAGTCACACCGAGCCTTTCGGAGGGGGAATCGGATGGTATCCATCGGTGAGATTCGGCGCTGGGATCCGGATGCGCTGAGCGACGTTGTCAGCAGATTGAATACGCAGAACAGCACGGCACTGACGCTCGAGGGCGAGCTCGCAGACCGGGGCAAGCTCGAGATGTGGGACGGCGAAACCGGTGACGCCGCACGCGGGGCGATCGAGAAAGTCCAGCGCGATGTCGGGTCGCACATGGAAATGCTCGCCGCGGTCCGGAAAGCTGTCGAGGCGACGAAGGATGATGTAGTTGCGCTGAAAAGCGATCTCGTGGCGCTCGAAAATGCTGCGGGGGCAGACGGATTCGCAATCGGTGATGACGGTTCGATCGCGAATCTGTGGGGATATCCGGCTTCGCCGTCCGACGACGGCGGGCATCAGACCGCGGTCAACGACGCGCGGCGGGCGCACGAGCGCGAACTTGTCGAAGCCGCGAACACGCTGATGGTGCGCGGCGACACGATCGAAGACGAGTCCGCTGCAGCGATGCTGGACGCGATCGACGCCGCCGGTATCGGTCGCGACGGCAAACCCATTCTGGGAGTCAACGCAGATTCGGGGCGATCGGACGGCGAGGACGCGCGTGACGGTCTACTGAGCGAGGCCGCTGAGGCAAGGCTCAAATCGCTCGATCTGTCGCGCGATCAGTTGGACGCAATCGCACGCGGCGAACAGGTGATCGTCACCGATCATCAGATGAGCTACCTTCGATCGTTCTTCGACGCCGCCGGCAAGGACGGAATCCTCGCCCTCGCCGACAATCCTGCGAACAACGATGGCAACGACGCTCGCACAACGGTTGCTGCTGCCGCGGCCGGCCTTCTGACCTTGTCGAACGAAGATGTTCGGACGCCGTCCAACCAAACCGGTGGGTTCGACAAACTTCCGAGAGACCTGCAAGTCCTTGTCGGAAACAGATATTGGGGTGCGGACAAGAACGGTTCCGATGCAGACGCCGATCGGTACGCGCGGTCGTCGATCGATGAGTCAATCGAACTCGGAAAGCTGCTGAACGACCCCGGCGCATTCTTTTACACGCCTGGCCGGGATCTGGCACTGAACCTGGACCGGCAGGTCGCCTCGCTGACCCAGTTGGATTACTTGCGGAATCAATACGAGTACAGGGATTTGGACGCGTCGCTGCGGAATTACCTGGAGGTCGGGTCACGAAACCACGAGGCCAGCTCGATTCTGCTCAGTGGTGCCGAACCCGTCGGAGTGAAGGCGCGCGACAACTTTGCGAACGTCGTATTCGGTCACGATTGGGACGACGACGGGCGTTCGGCAGCCAAGATATTCGGCTGGACTGCGGAGGGCGCCGGCGAGCACGGCCGCGAAGGCGAATACGCGCGCACCGCACTGAAAGCACTGCCCGACATCTTTGTCCCGACGATAGAAGACGGCGCGCGGTACGACGACCAGAAGCTCCCCGAAGGCGCAGGTTCCTTCGAGCAATTCGCGAACTCCTTCCACTCGAATCCCGAGCTTGCGGACACGCTGAGCAAAGTTGTCTCGAACAATCTCGGATCGATTATTCGCCCGGATCTGGCGCAGACAGTGGACGCCTTCGACGGGACTGTGGCGTTCAGCCGCGACGACGGTGATCGCTTGATCTTCTTGGCGAGTCAGTCCGAGACTGGCTTGCACAATGTGATCGCTGCGAACGAGCTGTACAAGAACAGCGTGCTGAACGAGGCGTTCCGAGACCCCGCGAATCCGAACACAGCCTTTCTGTACGAGAGCGAGATCATGACCCTCGATGAGCGGGTCACAACGAACACGGTCAACGCGCAAACCTTTCGGCTGGGCCACGACATCGCCGACGCAAACGAGGCGGCGCAGCACACATACGACATCAAACGGACGATTGCCGATCGAATCGCCGACGTTGCAGCCGTGCCGATCGAACAGGGTGTGGAGGCCGTTTCGACTCGACTGGGCCCAGCTGGTCCGTTCGCGGAAGCTCTCGCAGGGGCGGGCATCGACGCCGCGCGCGAAGGAATCATCACCGGGATCATCGGCGACGAGCCGGAGGCACAGCGCGTGCCATTGCCTGATCCAAAGCTCATAGCAATCGCGGGCGAACGGCAGATCTTGGACGACATGTTGCAGGCAGCCGCTGCGAACGGGTATCGAGACGAGTCTCTGACGCCCATCGGAGTGGACGGGCAGCCGGTCCCGGTCAGCCTCACGGCCGGCACGAATCCGGGCTGGTTGGCGACCTTCACGAGGTTCATCGGGTCGGACGCGGCTGATTTCGCCTCCGATTACGGGACGAACTACAAGATCGGCGTCGGTGACGATGTCGCCAAAGAATTGACGCAGCTCGAGATTTGGCTGACGGGAAACCAATGACGACGCGATTTCGGCGGTGGACAGTCGGGTTCGTCGCCGTGGTGTTGATTCTCGGATTCACCGGTGCGTGTGGGCGTCAAGAGCCGAATGATCCGTCCCCTGTAACGCCGACGACCGAGCGATACACCACCCGAACCGACAACGACTCGGTGCTGCCCGGGTATCCACCGCGGCACGATACGTGGGAGTTGGCGGTTCAGATCGACGATCCAAGGATCCGCGCAGCGGCCGAGTTCGCTGCGGAAACCGAGACGCTCATGTCCAACGCGGTCTTGAATCAACAGGACGCAGACGAGTACCAGCGGCGGACCACACGGCGGGTATCGCGTCACGTGTACCCCGACGAACTTCGAGGACCACCGAGCACTGGCGGTTACACCTACCGAGTGGTCGATGCCGTCGCGCTGACGGACAGCCGTGTAGAGGTAAACCTGTGTCTGTACTTCACCCCTGGCGAATACGTGCTGAATGGCGACGGTCAACTCGTCAACAAGGACCCTTACCTCGAAGGCGTGAGATTTATGTCGACCTTCACGTTCATAGACTGGACCACAGAGGCGGACGCGACGGGCCGGACGACGGAACAACCGCGCTGGCTGGCGACTGGTGGTCGCGCCGGTACTGCCGGTCGCAGTGCGGCAGCCACCTGTGAACCCCACATGCCCCAGCCCTTCGTCTTCGGGCCGCCGCCGAGGACCGACCCGAGTCCGACCCCACGCTAATTGCTAACACTCTTCGCGGGCGTCGCAATACCAACATCGGTTAGTGTTTCGACGAGCACGAACGGTGTCTCCCGAAGCGTCCGAACAGAGGCGTCGACCTCACGCGTAGAGAGCCGAGTATGGGGTACCTGGTCGAGAAGTCGAAAAGAGTTGTCGAAGCACAGCTTTCGAACACGAGTATCAAGGCGATCTCGGGTTCGATGGTCGCGTACGAGGGCCAAGTTCAGTTCAAATCTGCGGGCTTCGGCGGTGGCCAGGGCATCCTTGCGGGCTTGAAGCAGAAGGCGACCGGTGAATCCCTGACGCTAATGGAGTGCACAGGCAACGGTCGCGTCTATTTGGCGGTCAACGGGCAGAACGTCTCAGTCGTCGAGATCAACCCGAACGACATCATGCAGGTCGAGTCGCGCCAGCTGCTGGCGTTGAACGGCAACCTGCAAACGAACGTCACTTTCGCTGGATTGCGCGGCGCATCGTCGGGGCAGGGTCTGTTCACGACGAAGGTGACTGGCCATGGACAGGTTGCGTTGCTTTCGGCAGGCGGCCCACTGATTCACCTCGAGGTGTCTCCGCAGTACCCGCTCGTCGTCGATCCTGACGCTTTTGTCTGCGCCAAAGGCCAACTGCAGCAATCGTTCATCACCGATGTGTCATGGCGAAGCGCAATCGGCCAGGGCAGCGGCGAAGCGTTCTCATTGCGCTGGGAAGGCGTCGGCGTCGTCTCCATCCAGCCGGCAGAACGGTAGGAACAATGGCATTCCAGAAGGTCAATTCGAAGGTCGTCAAGGTCAACGTCGGCCAGGCCGGCGGGGTAGTCGCGCGCACCGGGGCAATGCTTTTCTACAGCGGTCAGGTGAGCTTTTCGCCGCATCAGGTGCCTGGCGCCGCCCAGATGGGTGGCATGGGCGGGATCGCGCGGATGGCCGGTCGCATGATGCAGGGCGAGCACGAGGCCACGATGATGGCGCAGGGAAACGGCGAGGTCCACTACGGATATGCCGGTCTCGAGGTCCATGTCGTCGACCTGCAGATGGGCGCGTCCCTTCGCGTGGAAGCCTCGCGGTTGCTGGCGAACACCGCGGGATTGCAGAGTTCCGTCGTTTCTGTGGTGGGTCAAAGTGGCGGCGGCGGTGGACGCGGCATGATGGGCGCGCTGCGTGGTGCGGCGTCGGGCGCACTGACCGGTCAGGGGATGTTCACGACGCAACTTTCCGGGCATGGAAGTGCGGTTCTCCTCGCCCACGGCGGGTTGATCGAATTGCAGGTCGGTGGCCCAGCTCCGATAGTCGTCGATCCGCAGGCATTCGTCGGCTGCTATGGAAATGTTCAGACCGAATTGAAGACCGCGATGAGCTGGCGTGACGCGGTCGGCCGCGGAGCCGGCGAGGCCATGCAACTGCAGTGCGTCGGCCAGGGAATCGTCTACGTCCAGGCTTCGGAGGAAAAGCTGTGATTCTCAATCCGTCAGTGCTGAACGGCGACGACAATCTGCCCGACAACAGCTATGCGTACAACATCGATCTGAACTCGCCGTGGTTCATCCGCAAAGGCGCAATGATTGCGTACTACGGACAAATGGAATTCCGTCCGCTGACGCACGGTTTGCAGGGCGGTGTTCTACACATGGTTTCGCAGCAATTTTCCGCGCCTCTGTACATGGGTGACTATGCGGTCGCCGAGGGCTTCGGAAAGCTGATCATCGGCGACCGTGGTTACGACATCAATTCCTACGACCTCGAAGACGGCAACCTCACCATCCGTGCCGCCAACCTGCTGGCATTTCAGCCGGGCCTTTCGCTGAATCAGTCGATCGTCCCCGGCTTCTTGACATTGATCGGGACCGGAAAGTTTCTGGCGTCCTCCAACGGGCCGGTGATGTTCGCCGAGCCGCCGCTGCGAGTCGATCCGGAGGCACTCGTGGGCTGGGCCGATTGCCCGTCGCCGAGTCATCATTACGACCAGGGCTGGATCACCAGCTTCCTTGCCGCCGGTGCCGCGCGCTTCGGAATCAACTCCGGTGAGGAGCGTCAGTTCGATTTCACCGGTGCGGGAACGGTTCTGATTCAGTCGAGCGAGAAGATCCTCGACGACAGCTTTGTCGTCCGGACGATCGAGGGTCAGTTACACGGGCTCAGTGCCGTTGGGCTGCAACGGCTGAACAGTGTCATCACCTCCCAAATGGGCGGGCAGCAACGGTACTGAGGCAGCGATGATCGGCCGGGTGACCCGACAGCTCGGTCAACTGATCGTTCCCGGCAATGCAGCCGAGCGATTTGTCGGCGGTGGCTCGGACGCCTGACTCAGGCGGCTTGCGCAGCGAACCAGCGGACTATTTCTTCGCCTGCCTCGATGCCCATTTTGTCGGTCAATGCGACCGTGGGGTGCTGCCAGTTCAAGGCTTCCAGCTCGCCGTGCCGTGGCCGGATTGCGGCGTCTGCTGCCATGAGCATCTCGGCGTCGAGCGCACCGTCACCGGCCGCGATCACCCTTGCGGCAGAGTCGAGTTCGCCTTCCTCTATCAACCGCTTGCGCACTTCTGCGACCGCCCGACTCTTGCAGATCGTGGACGGCATGGCGTAGATCTTGCGGCCCTGCTGAGATGCACTCCAGCCGTGATCGGCACACCATTGCCCCCACTCGGCCAGGAAGGTCGGCGGCAGCGCCTCCAACTTGACGACGAGGTAGCAGAACATGTCGTCGGCGACCCGAAACTTGTCGACCCAGTCGGAACTGATTCGCTCGTGGACGTCACGGCTGACGTCGTCGAGACTTGCACCGGACGCGTTCGTGGCATCTACGACGGCCGAGCGCCATTCGTGGTCCGGCGCACCGTCGACCAGAATATTTCCACCGTTGCTCGTTATCGCATATCGAAAGGGCTCACCGGGTAGGTGGATGCGCTTGTACTGCGCGATCGTGCGCGTCGTCGTGGGGATCAGTGGCACCCTGGACGCCAAGTCCTGCAGCAGGTTTGCCGCGTCCACGGTCATGTGGGAAGCCGCATTGCCCTTGTCCAGTTCGACGCAGCGAATCGCAGCATTCGTCGGCGCGGCCTTGATCGCGCCCTTCGAATAGATCATCGTCCGATCGAGGTCGGTCGCGATGAGAGTGTTCATTCGGCAACGTCCTTCACAAGGCCCATGCACGAGTATGCGAGATCCGGGACTTCGTCGACCGGGACTCCGCGTGCCTGCGCGAGCATCCGTATATGCGCGTGTTCGGGTGAGTGCAGCTCGCGAACGAGAACTCGCCACGGCACCCGGCGCAGGAGCACCCGAGTCGTCTCTCCCACACCGGGTTTGACGAAGTTCACCGTAGAGATTCCGTACTGGTCGCGTACGCGCTCGACTGATTTCCAGCCGGCCCAGGTCGGCGTGCGGTCGGAGTCGAGGATTGCCTGGACAGTGGCCGGAACCTGTTCTCGCACATCGGCGAATCGGGCACTGACCGTGTCGAGGAGAGTGTTGGACACATCGTCGTCGGCAAGTTCGCTGTAGAACTTCGCACCGTGGAACTCGCCCGGCCCGATCACCGTGTCGTTCAGAACGGTGCGCGAAACCAACCCCGACACAGTGGAATTGAGACACGCCGATGCGATGAGGAAGTCGTCGCGAGTGCCGTACGTCCGGACGCAATAGCCAGGATCGGCAAGGACAGCTAGATCGTCGTTGAACTTCGCACCACCGGCGAGTCGGTATTCGTCGAGTGCGGCAGTCAACTCTTTGGCGATCGCGCCCTTGCCGGTCCAACCATCCACGAAGACGATCGACTCCGAATCATGATGTTTTGCAAGATAATCCAACGCCGCGGCATCGATGCCGCGGTCACGCACGATAGATACCGCATAGTGCGGAATCGCCAGACCGTGTACGACCTGCGCCCAGCGGCGCATCAGGATGCCGACCGGTGTGCCGGCACGCGCCAAGGACACGAGGACTATGTCGTCACCACGTTCGCGCAGTACGAGGTCGGTCACAACGCCGACGGCGTGCGCCAGGCGTTCCGCGCTGGCCTGTAGGACCTTGTCGAAAAGCTCGCGATACGCCGCGTCGGGTTGGTACTCGATCGGGAGAGATTCGGCGTAGTGGGCGGTGCCGGCTTGAATCTGCTTCTCGCGCAGTGCGATATCAGCTTCTAGGTCGAGGTGCGAAAGATCCTTCAGCAACCAGGTGACCTCGGCAGGCGAATACGATCCAAATTCCGGACCGGTCAACGGCGTCGTCACTGCGAGTCCTTTCTCGCCGCGCGAAGTGCGGCGGGGTCGGCTCCGGGAACGACAGCAAGCAGAACTTCGGCTCCGGCACGGGTGAGGACGTCGAGCAAGCCGCCTGCGGCGGTCAGTCGCTCTGTGTCTGCCGGTGCATCGACGACCACGACGATCAGCGCTTCATCCACAGCCTCGAGCCATTGCGCGTTGTAGAGGAAACGTGGTTCTGCCTCGCCGGCCTCCGGTGCGAGGAAGCGGAAACCGCGGCGCAACGGATAGCCGGGTACGTCGAGAACATATGCGGGAGAACGCGTAGTCGTCTGGAACAGAACCGGATACCCGGAGTTCGACAGCGCCTCGGCCACGCGCAGCGGCAGATACATCAACTCTTCGTGTCCCACGACGATCACGGGTCGGGGCGCACCGATGCGGTCGGTCAGGAGGTCGGCGATGACGGTGATCGCGCTGTCGAAGGCGGGGTTGTCCTTGTGTAGAAATCCGTGCCTGCCGCCGTCGGGAACACTCGCCGGCCACGGAAGGTCGATTCGATCGACCGAGCCCTGTGCGCTCGACACCGGATTCAAAACGGGATCCGGCAGCGCCGCGACCGAGTCCACCAATCCTGCCGGAAGAACTGCCGTTCCCGTTGCGAGACTGACGAAATCGATCTGGGCAGACAACTCGGCAGCGGCCGCGTCGATTACCCGGCGATGTTCGGCGGTCCGCATGTCCACCAGCGCAGCGATGACGTAGTGGCGGCGCGGGTTGTGCTGATGTAGCGCACGAATCGCATCGATTGCCGTAGCGCCGGTAGAGATTTCGTCGTCGACGAGAACGAGAGGAAGGTCGTTGCCGAAGAGTTCGGGCGCAGTCGGCAGCAACATGTGGCTCGTCGCGTGGGAGTGCCCCTCCTCGAACCCGGCATGGAGTTCGACTCCAGGCACGTGCCGCCGCGTCGAGTGGATGTAGCACTGCGCACCGATCCGGGTCGCGACGCAATGACCGAGGCCCGTTGCGGTTTCCGCAAAGCCGAGCACGACAACTGCTGCCGCGTCGGGACCCAGCGCTGTGAGGACCAGCCCGCCCAGTTGATTCGCGGCCGCTATCACGGCGCTCGGCGGCGTCGGGATGTGTTTGCCGAGCACCGTCGAGACCAGCAGGTGGGCGCGCTTGGGGTTCCGGCGCAAGCCCGGTTCGACGAGTTCCGAAACCGTCCAGCTGCTCGACGAATCCGTGTGCACCACACCGAATCCGAGTTCACGAGTCGCCCACGGCACGGTGCCGGTCTCCGTCATCGGTCGACCAGCGCGGTCAGCAGATCGACGAACGTCACACCTTTGTTGGTGACTCCGAATACCTTGGCGCGCAACAGGGTCTGCTCCGCCCAGCTGCGATGCGGCTTGTTCTCGTTCATCTTGTTTCGATAGCCGGAGGCCTGCACGCCACCGGTCGTCGAACCGAGGATGTCGACGGCGTCGTGGTACTCCTCGTGGGTAACGGCACACAGTGCGTGCACCGCGGACACGTGCGACGGGTGAATGACGGTCTTACCCTGGATGCCGTTTGCACGGTCGAGCGCGATCTCGCGGAGTAGACCGTCGAGGTCGCGGCTGACCAGGTGCTCACGGAACCGCACCGCGTCGTGCTCGGCGAAGGGCGTCGTGCGCAGCATCGGCCGGAACATGCGCTCGTGATCGGCGAAGTACTCCCACACCGGGCCCGTGATCACGAATCCCGTGCCGTCCGCACGGCCCAGGTAGTTGACGACCGCGGCGATGACGTCGACAACAACGCGGACGTCGTAGATCGTCAGATCGCGGTCGCGGCGAATGCCGAACGTGCCACACATGTCGGTAGCGCCGATTCGGACCGCGAGAATTCGGTCGCGGTGACCGGCGAGAACGCCGACGATGTCGCGAAGCTCCTGATCACGCGTCTCGCGATGCACCAACTCGGGCGACTCGAGGACGGGCATCGCGTATATGTGCTTGCCCAGCAGGTTCGACGCATACGCGACTTCTTCGAGGAACTTGCCGCCAGTTTCGCTGTCGAACTTCGGGATGACGAAACCGGTGAGCGACTGCACGCCGGTCGTCAGTCGCTCCGCGATCTCCCGAATGGCCTCCGGATTGCGCACCCGGACGAAGAGCAGCACGCTCGCGGCGTCAGTTCCGGCCAATTCGTCCAGCACGTTGACGGCGTTGGTCAGCGCCTCGTCGACCTCGTGGTCGGCGATGGCGTCCTCGAGGTCGAGGACCATCGAGCAGACGCCCTCGCTGGCCCGGCGCCCGATCGCGGCGGCGAGATCCGGACGCGTCGCGGGAACGTACAGTGTCGCGCCGAGCGCGACAGCCAGCAGATTGCGGTCGTCGCGATCGTCGAAAGCCTCGGGTACACGGAAGAACAGCTCGTCTTGCGTATCGGGCTCCAACTGCCGGAAGTGCCGCAGCATGTTCGGTTTGGTCATCGTCCCCCAGTCCTCATGTTTGCCCCCCTGTCGAACCTGTCTGCTTCTTCATCCGTTGGACGACACCCGAAATGAATGTCTTGACGGCATCCAGCCCGGTAACGTAGGCCCAATAGTCGGGATGCCTGCCGTGAAGTGCGCCTGAGATCCGGTCGATCCGGTCCAGTTGGGCGTCGAGCACCGACGCCCACTCTGCTGTCAAGCCCCGACTGACCGCGAGCATCTGTGCGTCCCGCAGTGTGAACCTGACTTCGTTCTCTTTCGCCTTCGGGTCGGTCCGGACCTCCCTCAGCAACGCGAGTCTATCCGTGACGGCGTCGACGCGCTCCTCCGCGGCCGCGAGGTGGGCGCGAACGGCGGCCGTGTGTTCGAGCGCGAGGTCGGGGTTGCTCGCATCCAGTGCTGTTCGCGCAGCTCGGAGGTCCCTTTCTGCAGCCTCGATGCTGCGGGCACTGTCGCGCTCGTTGCCCGCCAGATCGGCCGAGCTGGCCGCGTTGAACTCGCGGAGCAGCGCCGAAAATGCGGGCGCGAGCCGTTCTGCCCGAGTACGGACGGCGTCGAGGCGGGTGGTCACCGAAGACAGGGCCAACCGCGCATCGTTTGCTCGCGACGGCGCTGCGGCCACCGCCCCTTCGAGCGCGGTCACCGCGGCGCGAACCCGCGCTGCAGCGTCCCGAACTGCACGAACCTGACCGCTCGCGAGCGCAGAATCGAGAGCTGTGACTGCATCGTCGAGTGTCGTCGATCGCGACCGCACCGAGGGGTAGTCCGCGTAGGGTGCTCCGTTCGCGACCACTGTTGCGCGGGCCGAGTCGGCGGCCGCCACCGCCTGCGCGGCGATCGACGGAATAGTTGCGAGCGTGCCGGCGGCGCTGTCGAGATGCGCGTTGTGTGCGCCGTAGAACTGGTCGACAGCGCGCGTCGCGTGTTCGAGTTGCGCGATTGTGCGGGGGAAGGCGCTTTCAGCGTTCTGGGTGTTTCGCGAAGGCAGGGCAGCGTCCCGCTCGAACTCTTCGCTCGTTGCCAAATACGCGGCCGATGCGTCGTAGCACAGCTGGGCGACCGGTTCCCAGGCTTGCCGCATCCGGCGCTCCGGGAAGAGTTGTTCGGACGCCTGAACAGCGGTTTCTACTGCGCTTTGCCGATTGTCCATGTTCAGAAACGCCGCTGTCATCGCCGCCAGACCGGTACGGTCTGGTTCGCGGTTGGGGGTCCTGCGAAAGAGGCGCCCCGGCCATCGGCTCGTCACGGCAAAATCCTACTTGGCGAGCGCTTCCTCGATCGGTGTGCAGGGGATTCGACCACACTTCCCAACTCCGCACTAGAGTCGTGGTGGGTCCGGCAAATAGGACGTGCCGGCCAGCCAAAGCTCGTACCACTATGCGAATGAAAGGGCTCCCCAAATGGGCGTCAGCTTGAGCAAGGGCGGAAACGTTTCACTGACCAAGGCAGCGCCGAACCTCACCGCCGTCGCGGTTGGTTTGGGCTGGGACATCCGCTCGACCACTGGTGCAGACTTCGACCTCGACGCCAGTGCGATCGCCACCGGCGAAGACAAGAAAGTGTTGTCGGATCAGCACTTCGTCTTCTTCAACAACCTGCGTTCGCCGGACGGTGCGATCGAGCACACCGGTGACAACACCACCGGCGAAGGTGAAGGCGACGACGAGGTAATCAACGTCGACCTCGCCGCGGCCCCGCCGACGATCACCAACATCTTCTTCCCGGTCTCGATCTACGACGCGGACAGCCGCTCGCAGTCGTTCGGCCAGGTCCGTAACGCTTACATCCGGGTCGTCGACCGTGCCAACGGCAACGAACTCGCCCGCTACGACCTCAGCGAGGACGCCTCGACGGAGACCGCAATGGTGTTCGGCGAGCTCTACCGCAACGGTGCCGAGTGGAAGTTCCGCGCAATCGGCCAGGGCTACGCCTCCGGCCTGGCGGGCATCGCTCGCGACTACGGCGTCAACGTCTAACAGCAGAACCGCACAACTTCGCCGATGGCGGGGACGCATGGATGCGTCCCCGCCGTACGCGATTTCGGCGGCGGCGGACTGAACCTCCGCTGCAGTAGCCACTCTGCATCGACCTCACAGAAAGGCCACGCTCCGTGGTACTGCGCATATTCGGCTTGTCCGTCATCATCACGATAATTTCGCTGATCGTCGCGTTCCTCTACGGCGGTCCGGAAGCCCTGATTCTCTGCGCGATCCTGGGCGTTCTCGAGGTTTCCCTGTCGTTCGACAACGCCGTCATCAACGCCACCATCCTCCAGCGGATGAGCGAGTTCTGGCAGAAGATCTTCCTGACCATCGGTATCTTGATCGCCGTCTTCGGTATGCGGCTGGTGTTTCCGCTCGCGATCGTCTGGATCACCGCAGGACTCGACCCGGTCAGGGCGTTCGATCTTGCACTCAACCCGCCTCCGGACGATGCGGCTTTCTTCCCCAACGGCGACCCCAGTTACGAAACGATCATCACCGATGCCCACCCGCAGATCGCGGCCTTCGGTGGCATGTTCCTGTTGATGCTGTTCCTGAACTTCATCTTCGAAGAGCGTGAGATCACGTGGCTCTCGTGGCTCGAAGTGCCGCTGGGCAAGATCGGCAAGCTCGATCAGCTGTCGGTCGTGGTTGCGTCCATCGGTCTCGTCATCGCGGCCGAGGTTGCGGCGACCGATGAACAGCGCGCAACGGTCATGGTTGCCGGCGTACTCGGCCTGATCACCTACATCGTGGTCGACGGCCTCGGCTCACTGTTCCACCCCGAGGGGCACACAGGTCCTTCCAGCGCCGTCAAGGCGACAGGTAAGGCCGGGTTCTTCCTCTTCCTGTACCTCGAGGTGCTCGATGCGTCCTTCTCGTTCGACGGTGTGATCGGCGCATTCGCGATCACAGCAGACCCGATCATCATCGCCTTGGGCCTCGGCTTCATCGGCGCGATGTTCGTTCGCTCGATCACGGTCTACCTGGTCCGCAAGGGCACGCTCGGCGAGTACGTCTACCTCGAGCACGGTGCCCACTGGGCCATCGGCGCGCTTGCGGTGATCCTGCTCGTCTCGATCGGTGTGCACATCAACGAGATCATCACCGGTCTCACCGGCGTGGTACTGATCCTTGCCGCTTGGGTGACCAGCGTTATCCGCAATCGACGCCACCCCGAAGAAACACACGAAGTGGATCTGGCGAAGGCAGAAAACTAGCCGAACAGCCAGTCGTGCGCCGGTGGTAGCGGTCGCTGGACGACCTGCGCCGCTACCCCGGCGGATTCGAGAATCTCCACATTTCGCGCATTCGCGCCAAGTATGCGGCAGTAGGTCGACCTGCGACGACAAAGGCTGCACTCTTTGCGCGGGCGCTGCAGGACGGGTTGACCCGTCTGACGGACTGGTAAGCGATCGTGGTCAGCCGACCGCGATCAACTCCTTCGAGCGTGGTCGTAGTCGTTGCGGCAGCCAGCGGGGCGGGTTGTCGTCGGCCTGGTCGAGTACCCCGCCGACGGGATCGTCGATCCAGCCGTATCGAACGCGATCCTGCGCCGGGCGGTAGATCTGCCGAATAATCAAGGCGCACAATCCGATCACCGCGAGATCGCGAACGACGACCGTGCCGGTGAACCACTGCTCGGGCAGTCCCTTGTTGTCGATGCCCAGGTAATAGAACATGCGTGGCGCCCAGAGCACGGCATCGATCAGCATCCACGCCAACAGGATTCGCCGATGCGGCAAGGCGAGGACGGCGAGCGGAACGAGCCACAGCGAGTACTGCGGGCTCCACACTTTGTTCGTCAGCAAGAAGGCCGCGACGATCAAGAAGCACAGTTGAGCGACCCGTGGGCGCCGTGGGGCCGTCAATGCGATCCAGGCGATTCCCGCGCACACGACGGCGAAGAGCGACAGCGAAACCAGATTGAGGATCACCGGTTTCTCGCCGGCATCCAGCGGCCCGTCGAACCCGGCCCAGCCTGTGAAAGATGTGATGACGTTGTAGATCGAATCGGGATCAGCGTGCCGGTCGGTGTTTAGCCGGAAGAACTCGGCCCAGCCGCGCGGGTATTTCACTGCGATAGGCAGATTGACAAGCAGCCAGGTGCCGCCCGCGGCGACAAAGGCAGCTGTCCACGCCCGCATCCTCCCCGACCGCAGGCACAGAATGAGCAACGGTCCCAGGATGAAAAGCGGATAGAGCTTTGCGGCGCCGCCGATTCCGAGCAGCACTCCGGCAAGGACCGGATATCTGCGCGCCCAGGCAAGGAGCCCCGCGGCCGCGAATCCCGTTGCGAGGGGGTCGAAGTTCGTGAATGCATGGACGATCACCAATGGCGAACAGGCGACCAACGCCACATCCCAGACCCGACGGCCGGCTAAAAGTGCTGTCGCCCACACAGTTACGAGCCAGGCCAGCGACAGTCCGAACGCGATGACGTTGAAATAGATGACGACCTGCAAAGCGCCGGGCAGGAACATCGCAGAGTCCCACGCCTTGGCGATCTTCATCGCAGCGAACTGATACAGCCCGGAGACGACCGGGTACTCCATGTACCGGTCCTCGGCGTCCGGCTTGTCCGGGTCGCGCAGGACCTTCTTGTACGGGAATGCACCCTCGTTGAGCTTCTCCGCGCCGTACAGCGGGACTGTGTCGGAGTAGCACAACGCCACGTACTGCCTGCTCCCGCGCCAATCGAGCCCGAGTTCACCGTTCGGGCCGACATTCGCCTGCTGGATGCAGGCAGCCTTACCGAACCAGCAGAACGCCAGGAAGATGACTGCGAGCAGGAGCAACGCCCGCATCGGGGTGAAGAACCGTGTGCGGCCGACCAACGCGTGCTCGCCGATCGGCCCACCGATGACCGTCGACAACTCGCGCGTCAACGGATCGGTTCGGCTCGGAAGATCGCGCCATTCGGCGGATCTACGGTCCCCGGCGACCGGCGCTGGCCCGATCAACGTGCGTTCGTCGGTCACCCGGTCGAGGCTACCGTCGCCTCTTCACCTGTCGCACGCCGAGCTAGCGGACCGGAATCGGAACCGCTGCGGCGCCGCCTGTTCCGGCGCCCGGCCCTGCTCCGCCAGCGCCTGCACCTGCACCTGCTCCGCCGTTGCCGGTACCCGCGCCTGTACCACCGGCCCCGTTACCGGCCTCGGGGGTCGGCTGAGCCGGCGTGGGCTGGGCCGGCGTCGGTTGGGCGGGCGTCTGCTGCGGTGTTCGCTGTGGCCCGATCTGCGGCAGCGGGATCGTCACTCCGGGAGCAATTTCGATCGACGGCGGGATAACGATTTGCGGCACGGTCGTCGTCGACGGCGCAACCGTCGTCGACGGCGGTGTGTACGGCGCCGTGTAATCAGGGACGCCTGCCTGCCCGGCGATCTCACCGGGCACCGGGAAGCTTTCGACCTCGGTGCCGTCGAGCGCACCGTCCATCGTTTCCTTCCAGATATCCGACGGAATGCCTGAACCGTAGATCGGGCCGCCGTAGGAGTTGCGCAGCGGAAGATTCTGCCCTGTGCCGACCCACACCGCGGTGGACAGCGACGGGGTGTACCCGATCATCCATGCGTCCTTGTTTTCACCGGTGTCGAGCAGCTGCGCGGTACCGGTTTTGGACGCGGACGGACGGCCGTCTGCCAGGTTGTGCCCGTTGGACCAACCCGCGATAGGTCGCATCGCGGACGAGACGTTGTCGGCAACGGCTTCGTCGATCGTGCGTTCGCCGGCCGGATTGCCGCGGTCCAGGAGCACTCGGCCGTCGGCGGTCACGACCTTCTGAATGAAGTGCGGCGCCCGATAGATACCCGATGCGGCCAGCGTCGCGTAGCTCGACGCCATGTCGAGCGCACGAACGTAGTACTGGCCGAGCACGATTCCGTTGTTGGGCCCGGCATCGTCCGGTTCGGTCAGTGTCTTGCCGACACCGGGAATTTCGGCAGGGATTCCGGCGCGATGTGCGACGTCGGCAATTTTGTTGGGACCGTCCTCCATCTGGATCTGCATCCGGTAGAAGCTCGTATTGAGCGACCGCTTCAACGCTTCGGCAATTGTGCATGTCCCGCAGGACTCGCCTTCCACGTTGCCGATCGAGATGCCGTTGACCGTCAGCGGCGAACTGTCGTACATCTTGGACAGCGGGATGCCCTGCTCGAGGTTCGCGGCAAGCCCGAACACCTTGAACGTAGAACCGGTCTGCAGGCCGGCGTTTGCGTAGTCGAGGCCCTGGCCGTCCATGCCGCCGTAGTAGGCACGGACCGCGCCGGTCTTCGGATCGACCGAGACGACCGCGGCGCGCAGCTCTTCGGGCTGGTCTTCGAGGTTCGTCTTGACGGACTCGACAGCCGATTCCTGCGCGGCGCGGTCGATCGTCGTCGTGACCGTGAGGCCATCGGTGTAGAGCGACTGCTCGCTGATTCCGGCTTCGGCGAGTTCGTTGAGAACCTGCGACTTGATCAGACCCTCGGGGCCCTTGTCCTGGTTCGGGTCACCGGTCGAGCCGAGCGGGGCAAGCACCGGGAACTGCGTGCTTGCGCGGTCGGCCGCCGACAGCGTGCCGCTTTCGACCATGCCGTCGAGAACATAGTTCCAGCGCGCCTGCGCCTCGGTCGGGTTCGTCTCGGGATCGAGCTGCGACGGACGCTGAATCATCGCGGCGAGGACCGCGCCCTCGGCGACGGTCAATTCCTCGACCGGCTTGTTGAAATACGCCTGCGACGCTGCGGCGATGCCGTATGTGCCACGACCGAAGTAGATCAGGTTCAGGTAGCCCTCGAGAATCTCGTCCTTGCTCCACTCGCGCGACATCTTCGTCGAAATGACGAGTTCCTTCATCTTGCGAGTGATCGTCCGCTCGGACCCGACAAGTGCGTTCTTCACATACTGCTGAGTGATCGTCGAGCCACCACCCGCGCTGTCGCGACCCAGCAGGTTGTCGCGCAGTGCGCGACCGAAACCGGAAACCGAGAAACCCGGGTTCGAGTAGAAGTCGCGGTCCTCAGCGGCAAGCACAGCGTTGCGCACGCCCTCGGGAACCTGATCGAGCTTGACCTCGACCCGGTTGCCTTCCGGTGGCACGAAGTTGCTCAGCGGCGACCCGTCCGAGTAATTGATTGCGGCGACTTTGTTCGTCGAAATGTCGCCGGGGTGCGGGACATCCACCAACGCGTAGGCGATGAGAAACACGATCATCGGGATGACCATGAAGATGGCGACGAAGCCATAGAGGACCCGACGGAAGGTTCGCCAGCGTGACGAACCCTGTGCGGGCCTGCGCGGCGGCGGGCCGGCCGGGCCCGATCCGCCAGGACCACCCGGTCCACCTGGACCGCCCGGACCACGACCGGAGGGCGGTGGTGGCACAGGACGTCCGGGTCCCGGACCGCCCGGACCCCTGCGGATCGCGTCCGCGCTGAACTGCTGTGTCGGCGCTTCGCTCGGGTTGGGTCGCTGACCCGGACGGTTCGGGAAACTGCGATCGGAAGCGGCCGGCATGCGTGTGGTCGGAGCGTCACCGAACCGGGGCCCACCTGGCGGCGGTACAGGGCGGGAGCCCCCTTGCGGTCCGGTCGGGCGGCGCGGTGGCGCATTGTCGTCCGGCTGGTCGTCGTAGGGGAAAGTCACTTGCAAAACTCCCGTGGTCGAAATCGGTCTCCCAGGGCGCGGACGGAGCAGATACGCGAACAGACTGCTCCGCGCCCGGGTGGTCTTACTCGATTGCGGTGCGTCGGCTCGGCTCCGCAGCTGCAGGTGAGCGCCTTGTGCGCTTCGGTGCGGGCGTTACGCCGAGGACGTACGACTGGACCAAGTGGTTCCAGCTGCAGGTCCTGCAAACCTCGACAACGTGAACTGAAAACTCTTCCCGCGTGGCGGCCAAGCGGACTATTTCTTCCGAGGTCCGAGCCGATCCGGAGACCGGCCCAAGCTTGTCGCCGAAGACCCAGGATACGAGAGTCAGCTGCTCTTTTCTGCAAATGGGACACACGACACTACTTCCGCGACCGTGAAATTTCGCCGCTCGAAGCAGGTACGGGCTTGCGTCGCAGACCTCGGAGACGCCCGTTCGGCCCGCGTAAACCTCGGCGAGCACGGACCGACGCTGAAGCGCGTAGTCCACGACCTGCCGCTGTATTCGCACGAGAACCAGAGTACGTGCGTTGGTTGGCGATGGGGCCGGTTGGGGAGACTCAGGGCGGGTCGCAGCCGCGGACGGCGGACCTTATTCTGTGCAGGTGCCGAACCGGTTCTCTGCCTCGACTCGCGCGACCGACAACGATCGAGTTCTCATCTGCAGGACACTCGACGCCGGTCTTGCCGACGGTCAATTGTCGGGCGCCGAGCACGAGTCGCGGGTGTCGACCGCGATGCATGCGAAGACCGTCGCCGAACTGCGGGCCGTTGTCACGGACCTGCAGAACGACGATCCTTTGCCGCCACCACCTCCGCGCGCTGGTGCGTCGCGCACACTGTTCCGGCTGCTCGTGCCGGCCGCCGCAACCGTGTTGCTCCTGATTCTCCTGATTGCGCTGGCCGGCAACTTCACCAGCGGCGGCGCCGACGAGGACGATCCGGACAAGGCTCTCGGCTCCCGGGGCTACCTGTCGTTACGCGGATTGACCGAAGTGGTCGACGTCATCCGCACCGACCTCGGCACGACGACCGTCGACGACCTCACGATCTACGAGGACTATGCAGTCGTCGAGACAATCGATCCCCAGGCTCCGCGGCTCACCGTCAGCCACTACTACGACGGTGATTTCCGGACGACCTCCGGTTCGTCGCGCGATCCGAACGTTCCACCTCTCGATCTCACGACGATCGACCTCCCGAAACTGGCAGGCATCGTTGCGGGCATCGGCCGGAGCGTGAACCTCGAGCGCGTCGACGATGTCTACGTCGTCGCCACGAGTACCGAAGACGGTCCGGAGATACTCGTCTACGGCAAGAACGACCTGAGCGAAACCGGCTACGTCAACATCGAACCCAGCGGCCGGTTCGTGTCCGTCTATCCATTCGACCCGGAACGGTAGGCCGAGCCAGTGAGTAGAGGCAGAGGTGCGCGGTTCCGCGCGCGGGACATCGACCGGGCAACGATCGCGACCGCGTTGGACAATGCCTATGCCGAAGGCCAGCTGACCTTCGACGAGCATCGCGCACGAGTCGAGCGGGCACGTTCCGCGGTGTATCTGGGCGACCTCGACGCACTCGTGGGCGATTTGCAACGGCCAGTCGATCTACCGCGCCCGACCGCAGGCCCGAAGCCCGCGGGCGCAGGAGCTGTGGGTTGGCTCGTGGCGATCGTTGCGCTGGTACTCGGCGCGGGACTCGTCTGGTTCGTTGCCCGCGGCGGTGACGATGCCGACGACCAGCCCCAGGCGGCCGCGGCCACGGCAACGACCACCGTGGTCCCTACGGAGGTCGCGCCGATCTACGCGCCGACCGTGAGGGTCGACACAGTGGACGGGTTGCGAGAGTTCGTCGACTTGTATCGCGAGCGGTTCGGCGACACGATCGCCGACGAGGGTTCGATGCACCCCGACGGCCAGTACATAGTCTTCGATCGGGCGGAGGCGCCCAACCGTGTCCGTGCGTATACGTTTCGTGGTGGTTTCGATCCTGGCGCCTTGACTGCGCGAGACCCGAACACGCAGGTCATCGACCTTTCCCTGCTCAACGTCGACGCCGTCATCGGACTGCAGAACGGTGCTCCACTCGCCGTCGGCGTACCCGACGGGAAGGTCACCCACATGTCGCTGCAGCCGAACCGCGGAGTCCCGACGATTTCGGTTCACGTGAACAACGAATTCGGCGAGAGCGGGTACCTCCAGGCCGACTTCGACGGCCGGATACTGTCTGTCCACGGTCGCTGACATCTCGCTCGATGTGTCGCAGATAGCTATGCCCAACTATATCGGTGCGATATAGTGAGCCATCGCATCAAGCGGTTATGTTCTGACGACTCCAGGAGGTGAGGCCCGTGCTCGAACTCGCAATTCTCGGGCTGCTCCTGGAGTCGCCCATGCATGGCTACGAATTGCGGAAGAGATTGACGGGTCTGCTGGGAGCCTTCCGGGCTTTTTCGTACGGCTCGCTCTACCCCACACTTCGTCGCATGCAAGCCGACGGGTTGATCGCCGAGGACGCAGGTCCCGACGGCACCCTGAAGCGCCGGGCACGACGTGTGTATCAGTTGACTCCGCTCGGCAGAAAGAGATTTGCCGAGCTCGTCGCAGATACAGGCCCGCAGAACTACACCGACGACGGCTTCGGCGTTCATCTCGCCTTCTTCAGCCGCACACCCGCCGAGGCGCGTATGCGGATTCTCGAAGGTAGGCGACGCCAGGTCGAGGAGCGCCGCGAGGGGCTCCGTGAGGCCGTTGGGCGCGCGAGCAGCTCGCTCGATCGCTACACCCGGCAGCTCCACCAGCTGGGCCTCGAATCCAGCGAGCGCGAAGTGCGCTGGCTTAACGAACTGATTGCCGCCGAACAGTCATCGAAATCGGCACTACCGAAAGAAGGAGAACCCGACCATGGGTGAAAACAGCACCACGGTGCGCGTGGCCATTGTGGGCGTGGGCAACTGCGCCTCCTCCCTGGTCCAGGGCGTGCAGTACTACAAGGATGCCGATGAGACGGCCACCGTTCCCGGCCTGATGCACGTGAAGTTCGGGCAGTACCACGTCCGCGACGTCAAGTTCGTCGCCGCGTTCGACGTGGACGCCAAGAAGGTCGGCTTCGACCTCTCCGAGGCGATCTTCGCGAGCGAGAACAACACCATCAAGATCTCCGACGTGCCGCCGAGCGACGTCGTCGTTCAGCGTGGCCCGACTCTCGACGGCATCGGCAAGTACTACGCCGAGACCATCGAGCTGTCCGAAGCCGAGCCTGTCGACATGGTCAAGGCGCTCAAAGACGCCAAGGTCGACGTTCTCGTCTCCTACCTGCCCGTGGGTTCGGAAGAGGCCGACAAGTTCTACGCCCAGGCGTGCATCGATGCCGGTGTGGCCTTCGTCAACGCGCTTCCCGTCTTCATCGCCTCCGACCCGGTCTGGGCCGCGAAGTTCAAGGATGCCGGCGTTCCGATCGTCGGTGACGACATCAAGAGCCAGGTTGGCGCCACCATCACCCACCGTGTGATGGCGAAGCTGTTCGAGGACCGCGGAGTGCAGCTCGACCGCACGATGCAGCTCAACGTCGGCGGCAACATGGACTTCAAGAACATGCTCGAGCGCGAGCGTCTCGAGTCGAAGAAGATCTCGAAGACTCAGGCCGTCACGTCGAACCTCACCCGCGAGTTGGGTGCCGGCAACGTGCACATCGGCCCGTCGGATCACGTCGGCTGGCTCGACGATCGCAAGTGGGCCTACGTCCGCCTCGAAGGCCGCGCCTTCGGTGACGTTCCGCTCAACCTGGAGTACAAGCTCGAGGTCTGGGACTCGCCGAACTCGGCCGGCATCATCATCGACGCGGTGCGTGCGGCGAAGATCGCCCTCGATCGCGGCGTCGGCGGACCGGTTTACCCGGCCTCGGCCTACCTGATGAAGTCCCCGCCGATTCAGATGGCGGACGACAAGGCTCGTACCGAGCTGGAAGCCTTCATCATCGAGGCGTAGTCATCGACTCGAGATGCGCGGCTGGCCAGTCGAAAGACTCGCGAGCCGCGCATTCTTGTAGGTGCGCTATTGCGCGGAAATCGATACGTAGACCTCGACTGTTTCGGCGTCCACGAAGCGCTCCAGATCCGCGACATGCGTGCGCGTTATCTGCCCCGCGTTCTCTGCTTTCAACACTTCGCCCCATGCCGTCCGGGTGAGGTCGTACGGCTTACCTGCAACGGCGAACTTTGCGTACTTGCCCGCGGGGATCACCGTGAGCACGTCGCCCGGATCGACCTCGTCGATCGACCGGCACTCGTAGCCGAGGACTGCCGCGCTGCGGCCGTCCTGCCCGACGTATGCGGCGACCCTGCGGCCAGGTCTGCCACGCGCGAGGTAGCGGTCCCAGGTGAAGTTCACCAGGTCCAAGTCACGGCGAGTGACCTCGCGCCCGCCGAGCGGAATGGTCAATCCCGCAACGATGCTTTCGTCGAGTTCGACAATTTCGAAATTCACTTGACTGCCTGCTTATCGGCTAGCGCAACGAATACTTCGACAGTGTTCGCGTCCGGATAACGCTCGAAATCTCCCGTGTACGCGCGAACGAGTTCGCCCTCGGCCTCGGCGTCCCACACCGACCGCCAAAGTGCGGCGATAGTGTCGCCGAGGTTGTCGCCATTGCGTACGAACCGCGCGAAGTTGCCCGCCGGAATTCTGGCAAGCACGTCGCCTGGCACGACATCGGAGACGGAGTGGCAGCGGTAGCCGGCAATGTGGGTGAGGTACGAGTTCAGTTCCGGTGCGTGGTCGACGTAGGCCGTGGCGGGGTAACCGGGGAGCGTGCGAGCGAGCGTGCGCTGCCAGACCTCCTCGACCCGCTTGCGGCGGGAGCCCTCGACGGCGAGTGCCGGACTACGCAGGACCGTGCCTGCGACCAGCGTTTCGCCTCGCTGCACGACACTGAAATTCACCTACAGACCCCCAGCCTCACAGAGAATTGCTCGCCCGTTGCTGCGTTCATCATGCCGTACGGGAGGCCTTGCCGCCGACGCGGCCCCGGCCCTACTGACTTGCCCGTATGCGCGCTCCGGATCAATGTGGGCCGCCTTCGGCGATCCGGTATACCCGCTGCGCAGTCGCTCGAAACACCTGATCAGCCACGACGTTGCCGCGCGGTTTCAGCGCTTCGAGCACCGTCTCGACCGTCCCGGAAGCGTCCGAGACCGGCTTCTCCAGAGGCGTGTTCGAGCCCCACATGGTTCGGTCCGCGCCGAACACGTCGAGCGTGTGATCGACGAGCGGTGCAACTCGCTCCACCAATTCCTGCACCGGTACAGAATGCCCCCGCAACGGCAACTCGTGACCGAGAACGGGAAGCATAAGTCCGGTCAACTTTGCTACGACGTTCTGCCGCGCTGCGACCGCGGCGAGGTCGTCACGCCAGGCGTCGAGCAGGCCGCGCCGCTCGGCGAGCGACCGGCCGGTATTGCGACCGACGGGGCCGAAGATTCCGGCGGGGGTGCCGACGTGATCGAGCACGATGGTGACTTCGGGGTACCGTCGCGCGAGTTCGGCGACGTCGGGTAGATCTTGGGAGTAGACCCAGGCGTCGAAGGTCAGGTCGCGCTGTGCGAGCTGTGCGAAGCCGTCGAGAAACCTCGGCTGAACAAGCAGTCGCGGATCGTTCGTCCACGAGCGCACGCCGCGGTCCGGGTGGTGAGCCGCGATGCACCGTACGCCGCGGAACAATTCGGACGCGTCCTGATGCGCGTCGAGAACGGCGCCGAAATTGGGTGTGCGAGGGTCCGCGTGCCCGATGATCGCGCCGAGTCGAGGACCGCGTCCTTCCGAACCAGCGCGCGGAAAGGGCAGGCTCGCAATCCATTTCGTCTCGTCGACGGAGGCGAATTCGCCTTTCCCACGCCAACCGGACTCGATGTGCACACACGATTCGACGGGCAGGCCCGCAATATCGCGACGGTAATCACCGACCAGATAGGGATTCGCCAGATAGACCGGATCTGCGATCGACTCGCGATCCGATTTCGGCAGGAGTCTGAAGGTCGCATCCAGTAGTCGGGGGATGCCGATCAGCGAATTGATCTGTAGCAGAACATCACGCGGGGTGCTCTGCGGGTCCCATTGGTGCATATGGGTGTCGACTATTCGCAGGCGGAAGTCGGATGTGACCTGTCCTGGCGCCGATTCGCTCGCCATGCGGGTGGGTTCGCTCCCTTCGCGCCGGATCGATCAACCCGGCAGCGGAATCGTAATCCCCGGGAGAATCTCGACCGGGACAAGCCCCGGTGGTAACTGGATCGTCGGCGGCAACTGAATCAGTGGCGGCGGGGGCTCGGTCGTCGTCGGCGGTGCTGTCGTCGTCGGGGCGACCCCGCTGTAAGCCGGCACGCCCGCCTGTCCGCCGATCGGCGCAGGCCACGGGAATTGCTCGACCGTGGTGCCCTCGAGGGCGCCGTCCATCGTCTTCTTCCAGATGTCAGACGGCAGACCGGACCCGTAGATGCTCGAGCCGTAGAGATTGGTGATGGCCTCGCCCTCTTTGGTCCCGATCCACACCGCGGTCGACAGCGACGGCGTGTAGCCGACCATCCACGCGTCCTTGTTCATGCCGGTATCGCCGAACTGAGCGGTACCGGTCTTCGATGCGGACGGACGACCGCCGGCCAAGCCGTGACCCTTCGAGTACGAGGCGATCGGCATCATCGCCTGGGTGACGTTGTCGGCAACCGCGGGATCGATGCGGTCTTCGCTCAGCGTGCCTGGCCGGTCGACGAGAACGCGGCCGTCGGCAGTTACGACCCGGGTTACGAAGTGCGGCGCGTGATAGGTGCCCGACGCGGCGAGGGTCGCGTAGGCCGATGCCATATCTATCGGCCGAACCGTGTACTGGCCGAGAACGATTCCGTCCTCGGGCGGGCCGCCGTCCTGGCTGAGCGACGTGCCCTCGACGCCCGGGATGTTCAGCGGGATCCCGGCCTCGTGCGCGGCGTCGGCGATCTTCTGCGGACCGTTTTCCATCGAGCGCGTCAGGCGGTAGAAGCTTGTGTTGAGCGATTGTTTGAGGGCTTGGGCGATCGTGCACGTGCCGCACGATTCGCCGCCGACGTTCGTGATCGACACGTTGCCGACCGTCAAAGGTGCGCTGTTGTACATCGCCGACAACGGGATGTCGTCCTTCAAGGCAGCGACGAGGCCGAAGACCTTGAACGCCGATCCGGTCTGCAGCGGCGCCTGGGCAAAGTCGAAGCCGGTGCCATCGGTTCCGCCGTAGTAGGCCCGGACCGCTCCGGTTCGCGGGTCGATCGAAACGACCGCGGTCCGCAGGTCGGCGGGCTCGCCCTCCATGACGCTGTTGACCGAGTTGATCGCGGCTTCCTGCATCTTCGTATCGATCGTGGTGGTGATCTGCAGGCCGCCGGTGTTGAGGTCGAGCTCGCTGACACCGAGTTCCTGCAACTCGCGCAACACCTGTGTGCGGATCAAGCCCTCGGGCCCGAATGCCGCGTTCTCGTCGCCGACCTGGTTCGTCGGGATCGGGTCCGGGAACTGGGCGGCGACCTCGTCGGCTGCAGGAAGTGTTCCCATGCTGACCATGCCGTCCATGACGTAGTGCCAGCGGGCGACCAGGTCCTCGCGGTGGGTCTCGGGGTCGAGCAACGCCGGGCTGCGGACCACGGAAGCAAGGACCGCGCCCTCGCCCACGGTGAGGTCCGAGACCGGCTTGTTGAAGTACGACTTGGCAGCTGCGGCGATGCCGTACGCGCCCCGGCCGTAGTAGATGGTGTTCAAGTACGCGGCAAGGATCTCGTCCTTGCTCCACTCGCGGGCCATCTTCACAGAGATGACGAGTTCGCGCCATTTGCGCTGCAGGCTGCGCTCGTCGCCGACGAGCGAGTTCTTCACGTATTGCTGGGTGATCGTCGAACCGCCGCCGGCACTCTCTTTGCCCTGCACGTTGTCGCGTAGCGCCCGCAGATAGCCCGTGAAAGAAAAGCCTGGATTCGAGTAGAAGTTGCGGTCCTCGGCGGACAGCATCGCGTTACGAACATGGGTTGGAACGTCGGCAAGCGGAACTTCGACTCGGTTGCCCTCGGCGGGAACTACCTTGCTGAGAACGCTCGTGCCGTCGGCGGCGAAGATCGTCGCGACTTGCGGAAGGACCATGTCCGATGGGCGTGGGACCTTCGCGTCGTGGTAGCTCCATGCGAAGATCGACGCCGGAACGATGATTGCCAGAACGAAGAGCAGGGCGAGCGTGCGGCGTACATAGCGCCACTTCGACTTCTTCTTGCCCCTGCCGCGGCGGTGCTTGGTCGGGCTCGCGTCGGCGGTTGCCTCGGATTCGCTCGGCGGCTGTGTGGCGTGCGCATCGGGCGCAAACGGCCGCTCCTCGAGCGTCGCCGCGCGGTGAGAACTCACGTCCATGGCCTCCGGGGAATCGGAACGAGTGCTAACCCTAACCTCTAGGTCGAGGAATCGCCTAGCCCCGAAGTTAGCGGCTCAGCTCTTCACTCCGCCCGCCGTCAGGCCCGAGATAATCCGTCGCTGGAACGCCAGAACCATGATGACCAGCGGAATACAGACAATTACCCCAGCCGACATTATTGCCGCGTAGGGCGTCGCGAAGCGGTCGTTGCCTTGGAACCGGGCAATCGCCACGGTGACGGGTTCGGTGCCCTCGCCTTTGAGCAGGCTCGCCAACAGAAATTCGTTGACGGCGGCGATGAACGCAAGGATGGCGGTCGTGAAGACCGCGGGCGCAGCGAGCGGAAGCATGATCAACCGAAACGCCTGCCACCGATTTGCTCCGTCGATGCGTGCGGCTTCCTCCAGCTCCCACGGGAGCTCTGCGAAGAACGACGCGAGGATGTAAACGGTCATCGGAAGCACGAAGGAGATGTTCGGAATGATCATCGCCTGGTAGTGGCCGATCCATTTGATGTCGGTGAACAATTGAAAAAGAGGAGTCACGAGGGCCACGACCGGAAACATCGACGCGCTCAGAATGACTCCGGCAACCACGTACTTGCCACGGAAATCGAACCGCGCCAGCGCGTAGGCGGCGAATACACCGACGACCAGGGCGATCGCGGTCGTGGTGCCGCCGATTATCAGGCTGTTCACCAAAGCTCGGCCGAAATTGTTGCCTTTGCTGGTGTCGAACGCGTTGCGGAAGTTGTCCAGCGTCACGTGTGTGGGCCACGGCGTCGTGTCGTAGGTGTGGCTCGAGTCGCGGAATGCGGTGACCGCCATCCAATAGAACGGCGCAAGGCCCCACACCACGATGATGGCGACGCCCATATAGATGCGTAACGAGCCGAACCGTCGCCTCATCGCCGTCCCGCCTTTCGCTGATCTTCCTGTGTCCGGACGACATTCGCGCCCAAGACTTTGACCAATAGGAACGCGATTATCGCGATCATCAAGAACGTGATCGTCGATAGCGCCGATCCGCGGTTCGGGCCGAAACTGATCTGCTGGACGACGAGCATCGAGATTGTCCGCGTCGCGTCGTTGCTACTGGTCAGAATTGCGGGCAGATCGTACATGCGAAGCGCGTCCATGGTGCGGAACAGAATCGCGACGACCAGGGCGGGCTTTACCAGCGGCAGCGTGATGTGGAGGAAACGCTGGCGTGCGGATGCGCCGTCGACGCGCGCCGCCTCGTAGACGTCGGCCGGAATCATCTGCAGGCCGGCGAGAATAAGCAGCGCCATGAACGGCGTCGTCTTCCAGACGTCGGCGATGATCACCGCGAAACGAGCGGGCCATGCGTCCGACGTCCACAAGATATCCAGCCCGAAGACGCTGTTGATGATTCCGTTCGGGTCGAACATGAACTGCCACAGTTTGGCGGTTACGGCTGTCGGAATTGCCCACGGGATCAGCACTGCTGCACGCAACAGTGCCCGGCCGGCAAACGTCTTTCCCATGACGACGGCCATCCAGAAGCCGATAACTATTTCGAGTGCCACGGTGACCAGGGTGAAAAAGAGAGTCACACCCACCGCGAGCCAGAATTGCGAACCGAGTGTGCCCTCGGGGCAGGGCACCATTTCGCCTGTGCGCGAGGGACATTCCTGAAGCAGCCAGTAGGTGTAGTTCGATGTCCCGGCGTTTCCGCCTTCGACGAACAGCTTGGTGACCGGATCGCGCGCCTGATCCTTTTCGAACGACATGACCAATGCGCGAATTACCGGATAGCCGATGACGACTGCCAGTGCGAGTAGCGCGGGTGCAAGCAGCAGCCATGCGGACAGGTTGCCGGGCAGCCGTTTCGACACTCGGTCCATTCAGTTTCTCCCTACGGGCAATGTGCGAAGGCGGCCACCGCAGCCGGGATCCCGACTGCGGTGGCCGCTTGCGCGCGATCGCGTGTGAACTACTGGCCGGCCGACCCGATGGCCGCCTGCATGTCCGTGATCGCCTGATCCACCGACTTCTCGTTCTTCAATGCCGCGTAGGCGTTGGTGTAGATCGCCGTCGACACCGCTGTGTAGAACGGGGTCACGGGCCGCGGCACCGCGTTCTCGAGGCTCGTCTTCAGAACGGGCAGGTACTTCTGCTCGGCGATCAGAGCCTGGTCGTCGTACAACGAGGTCAGTACCGGAGCCATCGCGGCCTCGGCGAGGATGCGCTGGGCCTCTTCGCCGGTGATGAACTTGATGAAGTCCAGTGCCGTGGCCTTGTTCTTGGAGAACGCGCTGATGCCGACGTTGTGACCGCCGATGGTCGATGTGCCGACGCCTTCGACACCGGGCAGCGGCGCGATTCCGAACTTGTCCTTGACCGCCGACCCGTCAGCGGAGAAGTCCTTGTACACCGACGGCCAAGTGCGCAGGAACATCAGCTTTTCGGACGAGAACGCCTGCTTGCCCTGGTCTTCCTTGAACTGGATCGCTTCGGCGGGGATGTTTCCGCTCGTGAATCCATCGACGAGCGTCTGCAGGCCGGCCCGGGCTTCCGGGCTGTCGACGGTCGGCGTTTCGCCGTCAGGTCCGACGAACGTGCCGCCGTGCGAGTTGATCGCTTCGGCGGTGTTGACCGTCAAGCCTTCGTACGGTGCGTACTGACCGGCGTAGCAGGCGACGTCTGTGTTCTTGACCTTTTCGCACGCGGCCATCATTTCCGACCAGGTGGTCGGCGCCGGGCCGGCGAGGAGGTCGGTGCGGTAGTAGAGCAATCCGCCGCCGGTGTCTTTCGGTGCCGCGTACAGGGTGTTGTTGTACGTGCCGCTCGCGACGGCGGCGGGCAGCAACTTCGACGTGTCGACAGCGAACTGGCCGGTGAGCGGCTGCAGCCAGCTGTGCGCGGCGAAGTCGCTGGTGAGAATGACGTCGAGTGAAAGAACGTCGTAGTCCGAGCGCTCGGCTTTCATGTTCTCGATGAAATCGGTGCTCTGGTCGGTGGCGGATGCGGACTGCTCGACGAGGCTGACCTGCTCGTCGGGGTGGTTTGCGTTCCAGGCGTCGCGGAGGAGCTGCAGGGCGCCGGTCGTGTCGGCACCTTCGACGAAGGTGATCGGGCCGCGGCCGTCGAGGTTTTCGTTGAGGGCATCGCTCGAGGAGGAGCTGTCGCTCGAACAGGCGGATGTCGCGAGGAGGGCGGCGACGGCTAGTGCCACCACTGCCTTCGGAAGGAGAGTTCGTGTTGTAGAGGCCATTGATTCTCCAATTGGTTGGAAGCCAGGATTCGGCGCCGGGCCGCAGGCATATCGCAAGATACTTTGGCACGTAATGAACCGGGATGGTGCGGTAACCGGCGCTCGGGCGACGTGTCGGAGTCGCCGGTTAGGGTCGGGCCCGTGAGCTCAGACAAAATGCTGACTCGGATCGGCGGGTTGCTGCGGCAGGCGGAATCCACCGACAACGAGCACGAAGCAGAGGCATTCCTGGCTGCCGCCCAGCGGCTGGCGACGCAGTCCTCCATCGATCTGGCTGTTGCCAGGTCGCATGCGGCGAACCGCGAGAAGCGAGCGACGCCGATTCAGCGGATCATCCGAATCGGCGAACCCGGCAAGAAGGGGTTGCGGACGTATGTCCAGCTCTTTCTCAGCATCGCGGTGGCCAACGACGTCCGCTGCGATATCGCGCGGTCGTCGGCGCAGGTGCATGCCTACGGGTTCGCCGCGGACATCGATGCCTGTGAAGCGCTGTACGCGAGCCTGGTCGTGCAGATGATCCGAGCGTCCGATGCCTACCTGAAGTCGGGACAATACCGCTCCGAGCTGGTCGAGCGGCTGGTGGTGGAGCAACGCGGCCGGCGACGCATCGAACGGGTCGAAACAGTTCCGATCGCGGGCGTCACGGCCCGGCTCAACTTCCAGATCGCCTACGCGATTCGGATCGGCGAAAGACTCGCCGCCGCGAAGAAGGAGACGGAGGCCGAGGTGGTCGCAGCCGCGGAGTCGTCGAGTACGGCTGTTGCCTTGCGCGACAAAGCGGTCGAGCTCAAGGACTTCTACTCGCAAACTTCGCAAGCGCGCGGTTCGTGGCGCGGCGCGCAAGCAACGGTCGGGCATTCGTCAGCGGCTCGGCGTGCGGGTGACCGCGCGGGCCGGGCAGCACGGTTGGGAACCTCGCCCGAGTTGGGTGGAGTTCGCGGGCAATTGCCATCGTGACCGCAGCGCGAGACAGCCAGCGTTCCAAGGTGTACGACGCCGAGCACCTCGTCAGGCGCGTCTTCGAACGAGCCGACGAATCCGGGACGAGAAATCTCGAACTTCTCGGATCACATCTGACCTTGCCGATCGAGCGGAAATTCGCCTCGGTCGAATCGGTGCAGACCTATGTCGACAGAGTGCTCGCGTTGAACTGGGTGCGCGCGAAATGGCCACGGGCCGCGGTACCGGTTCACGTCCGGGAACGGCAGGGGATGTCAGCGGCACACTACGAAATGCTGACATCGACGATTGCGGTGCCGATCAAGCGCATGGAGGCGGCCTGGGCCCTGCGCGAGCTGGTGGTGCTGCACGAGCTGGCGCATCATCTCGAAGCTGCCGAGTCGGGCAATGCACCGCACGGTCCGGTCTTCGTCTCGCGGTTCCTCGAGTTGGTGACGGAGATAGTCGGCCCTGAGGCGGGTCTGGTGCTGCGCTCGACGATGGCCGACTGCGGTGTCCGTTTCAACTGACCCGTCACTGCCGCTCACGCGCAGGTAACCTCACAGCTCGTGCAGATCGCGTATTTCTTGGTGCCGTTCGCCGGTGGGCTCGCCGCAATGCTCGTGCGGCTGCCGCCGCTCGTCGGTTTCCTCGGCGCGGGGTTCGCCCTCAACGCCATGGGATACGAGTCGACACCGGAGCTGGAGAAGATCGCCGAACTCGGTGTGACGTTGCTGCTCTTCACAATTGGGTTGAAGCTGAACGTGCGGACGCTGTTTCGCAAGGAGGTCTGGGCTGCAGCGAGCGTCCATGTTGTCGCGTCGACGGTCATCAGCATCGGCTTACTCGTCCTTGTGAAGTTCACCGGCATCTTCCTGCTTGCCGAGGCGGGAATGACGACCGTTGTCGTGCTCGCATTCGCGTTGTCGTTCTCCAGCACCGTGTTTGCGGTCAAGGCGCTGGAAGAGCGAAGCGAAACGCGCTCGCTCTTCGGCCGTACCACGATCGGCATCCTGGTCATGCAGGACATCTTCGCCGTGGTCTATATCTCGGCGTCGAGCGGCGACCTGCCGAGTCCGTGGGCGCTTGCGCTGGTACTGCTGATCCCGGCCGCACCTTTGATGCGGGCGTTGTTGCCGCGGATCGGTCACGGCGAGATGCAGATTCTCTACGGCGTCGTGCTTGCGCTCGTGGTCGGCTACGGCCTTTTCGAGCACGTCGGACTGAAGGGCGACCTCGGCGCCCTGATCATCGGCATGCTGCTCGCGACCCATCCTTCGGCCGGAGGTCTTTCGAAATCGTTGTTCGAGATGAAAGAACTGTTTCTCGTCGGGTTCTTCGTGTCGATCGGGCTCGCCGAATTGCCGACGTGGCAGTCGCTGGGTATGGCGGTTGTCCTGTTGATCTTGCTCCCGGTCAAGGGCGCGTTCTTCATGCTGATCCTGACGGGATTCCGGCTTCGCTATCGCACCGCGCTGCTCGCCACCCTGAGCCTGACGAACTTCTCCGAGTTCGGCCTCATCGTCGCGGACAAGGCAGTCGGAAAAGGCTGGCTGACAGATCAGTGGGTCGTCGTCATCTCGATCTCGGTATCGCTGAGTTTCGTGATTGCCGCGCTGCTCAACACATTCAGTCCACAGCTCTACGAACGTGCGATGAAGCGGTTGCCGGCGCAGGACCCGGTCAAGCTACATCCGGCGGACAGGCCGATCGATCTGAACGCCGCCCGCGCTGTCGTCCTCGGTATGGGACGCGTCGGACACGGTGCGTACGACAGGCTTTCGGCCGACTACGGCATCGCGGTGCTCGGCATCGACTCCGACGAGGACAAGGTCACGGGCTTCGCCGGCCAGGGCTACAACGTCATCGAGGCGGACGCGACCGACCCGGATTTCTGGGACAAGCTGCTGCTCACCGACACCGTCGAATTGGTCATGCTCGCCATGCCCGACCACTCCGGAAACATCTTCGCTATCGAGCAGCTCCACCACCGGTCGTTCGGCGGGCGAATCGCAGCCATTGTCAAGTACTCCGAAGAGATGGAGCAACTGCGGGAACGAGGCGTCGACGAGGTCTTCCACATCTACGACGAAGCCGGTGTGGAGTTTGCGGACAAGGCGGCGGAGTCGATCGGTCTGCCGCCCGTCAACGGACCGGACAGCTAGGTCAGTCGCCGACCGTCGGCTGTGGCGAAGAAATGGATGTGGCTCGGGTCGGCGCGCAGGCTCACCCGTGCGCCCTTGGCCGGCGGGTTGCGCCAGTCCGCGCGGGACACGATCTGCACATCGGACGCGAGCGCGACCGCCCGACCGTAGACATACGCGTCGGAACCCAGCTCTTCGACGACGTCGACCTCCATCTCGATCCCCTCGGAACCGAGGTCGAAGTGTTCGGGCCGGATGCCGACCACGACCGTGCCGTCGGCCGAAGCGTCGGCGACCTCTCGTGTGACTGGAATGGACCAGCCGCCGAGCGAGACTGCGCCGTTGTCGATGGGGAGGGTGAACAGGTTCATGCCGGGCGATCCCATGAAGCCGGCCACGAACACGTTGGTCGGCCGCGAGTAGAGCTCGCGGGGTGTTGCACATTGCTGCAGGACACCGTCTTTGAGAACTGCGACGCGATCGCCCATGGTCATCGCCTCGACCTGGTCGTGCGTGACGTACACGGTCGTCGTGCCCAGCCGGCGCTGCAGTTGTGCGATCTGAGTACGCGTCTGGACGCGTAGCTTGGCGTCGAGGTTGCTGAGGGGTTCGTCCATCAGGAAGACCTGCGGCTGCCGCACGATCGCGCGGCCCATGGCGACGCGCTGGCGTTGCCCGCCGGACAGTTCCTTGGGTTTGCGGTCGAGGAACTTCTCGAGGTCGAGCAGCTTCGCCGCCTCGATCACACGGGCCTTCAGATCGGCCTTGTCGACCTTTGCGAGCTTCAGCGCGAAACCCATGTTGTCGGCGACAGTCATGTGCGGGTACAGCGCGTAGTTCTGGAACACCATGGCGATGTCGCGCTCTTTGGGTTCCTTGTGCGTCACATCGTTGTCGCCGATGAGGATCCGGCCACCGTTGACATCCTCCAGGCCGGCGAGCATGCGCAGCGACGTCGATTTCCCGCAACCGGACGGCCCGACCAGGACGAGAAATTCACCGTCCTCGATGTGCAGGTCGAGTTGGTCGACGGCCGGATCGGAAGATCCTGGGTACAGCCGAGTTGCGCTGTCGTAGGTCACTGACGCCATGCGGGAAGCGTAGCCTCGAATGATGGCGCATCCCATTCGTATCGGTGTCCAACTGCAGCCACAGCACGCTCCCGACTACGGGCTGATTCGGGACGCGGTGTTGCGTTGCGAAGACGCCGGTGTCGACATCGTCTTCAACTGGGACCACTTCTATCCGCTCTACGGCGACTCGGACGGTGCCCACTTCGAGTGCTGGACGATGCTCGGTGCATTTGCCGAGCAGACCGAACGCGTCGAGATCGGTGCGCTGGTCACCGGCGGCGGCTATCGGAACCCGGACTTGCTCGCCGACATGGCCCGGACCGTGGACCACATCAGCGGCGGACGCCTGATCCTCGGTATCGGCGGTGGCTGGTTCGAGAAGGACTACGACCAGTACGGCTACGAATTCGGCACGGCCGGGTCGCGTCTGCGGCTGCTGAAGGAAAACATGGCCCGCATTTCCGCGCGCCTGAAAGTGCTCAATCCTGCGCCGACGCGGGAGATCCCGATTCTGATCGGTGGTGGTGGCGAGCGGAAGACGTTGCGCCTGGTCGCCGAGTACGCGCAGGTGTGGCACAGCTTCTCCGATCTGGACGTGCTCGCGCACAAATCCGCCGTCCTCGCCGACCACTGTGCGGAGGTCGGCCGGGATCCGGCGCTCATCCAGCGGTCCGTGTCCTGGCCTGGCGTCGAACAGGCACAGCAGTATGTCGACGCAGGCGTCTCATTGTTCACCGTCGGCACAGGCGGACCGGAATACAAGTTGAAGCGGGTCGTCGAGGCTGTGCAGTGGCGCGACGAGCACCAGCCCGAGGCTGTCGTCGGGCTGGCCTGAGGCGGACTTAGGGTTGGCTCGTTCTTCCGTCGTTCATGTAGCTGTTCCGTAGCCCTCGCCTGAGGCTCCTATGTTCCGCCAATGGCCCTCAAACCCTTGGCATTGTTCGTGAAGCACGACGGTCGGTCCGCAAGGGCGAGCATCACGTGTCGCTACAAGTGCGGTGACGCCTGCTCGCACCCCGTGCCGAACACGTCGAGTGGCGAATATTTCGGAGACATCGTTGCTGCGGCCATGACCCGCCGCGGGATGCTCAAAGGCAGCGCCGTCGCGGTTCTTGCGGTGGGAGCCGGTGGCGTGCTTGCAGCCTGTGACAGCAAGCCTGTCGCCGGACCGTCGGAATGGAAGGTCGACGACGCTCCCGTCGGGACGAGGTTCACACCGATCGATCCGAACACCGAGGACGCCGTCGTGATCCCGGAGGGATATGAGCAGGCCGTCGTAATCCGTTGGGGTGATCCAATTTTCCCGGACGCACCCGCGTTCGATTTCGACGATCAAACGCCACAGGCGCAGGAGCGGCAGTTCGGTTTCAACAACGACTTCGCGGGCCTGCTGCCGATCGACGGCCAGCCGAACACCTACTTGCTCGTCGTGAACCACGAGTACACGACCGACGAGTTCATGTTCAAGAACTACGACGCCGACAATCCGACGTTGACGCAGTTTCAGGTCGGCGTCACCGCGCACGGGCTTTCGGTCGTCCAGGTCAGGGGTGAGACCGGAAGTGGCAGGCTCACACCGGAGTTCGGCCCGTTCAACCGGCGCATCACGGCGAACAGCGAGTTCGTGGTCGCCGGTCCTGCCGCAGGCAGCGACTTCCTGAAGACGACGGCGGACCCGTCAGGAACACGGGTCGTCGGCACGTTCAACAATTGCTCCGGAGGCGTGACACCCTGGGGGACAGTGCTCTCGGGCGAGGAGAACTTCAACAACTACTTCGGCAACTACGACGCGGTCGCGGACGAGACGGCCAAAGCGCGCCTGAAACGCTACGGCTTCAAAGGCGCTGCGAGCGAGCGCAAGTGGGAGAGGTTCGACCGCCGATTCGATCTCGCGCAGGAACCGAACGAGGCAAACCGATTCGGCTATGTCGTCGAAGTGAACCCATGGGACCCGACTTCCACTCCGATCAAGCACACCGCGCTCGGCCGGGTGAAGCACGAAGCGGCGACCATTTACGTCACCGGCGACGGCACGGTCGTCGCGTACACGGGTGACGACGAAAAGTTCGACTACATGTACAAATTCGTGTCGTCGCGGAAGATCCAGCCGGGTCCCGGGCAGGCGAGCATGCTGTACAACCAGACCATTCTCGACGCCGGAACGCTGTACGTAGCAAAGCTTTCCGACGGAACCGGCGAGTGGATTCCGATTCTGCGGACCGGCGACGACGGTCGGGGCGAGTCACTGGTGGCGGGTATGACCGCCGACGAGGTTGCGGTTTTCACGAGGCTCGCCGGTGACAAGGTCGGTGCGACGAAGATGGACCGCCCCGAGGACTTCGAACCGAACCCGAAGACGGGCAAAGTCTACGTCGCCCTCACGAACAACGACGCCCGCGGTGAAGACGGCAAACCGGGTGTCGACGAGGCGAATCCGCGGGTGGCGAACAAGAACGGACAGGTCCTCGAGATCGACGACGACCACGCAGGAACCTCGTTCACGTGGTCGCTGCTGCTGGTGTGCGGTGATCCGGCCGCTGCCGACACGTACTTCGGCGGGTTCGACAAGACCAAGGTCAGCCCGATCTCGTGCCCCGACAACCTTGCGTTCGACGATTACGGGAACCTCTGGATCTCGACCGACGGAAGTGCGTTGAACGCGAACGACGGCCTGTTCTCGGTCGTCCTCGAAGGTCCCAACCGCGGGGAGACGCGGCAGTTCCTGTCCGTTCCGAACGGCGCCGAGACCTGTGGGCCGACGGTGTCGGAAGGCCGGGTGACGGTGTGCGTCCAGCATCCAGGCGAGTTGGACGACGCGAGCGCCGACAATCCCCTGTCGCACTGGCCCGATGGTGGCGACAGCCAGCCGCGACCGTCTGTCGTCTCGGTGTGGAAATCGGGTGGGGGACGGATCGGGCTCTGAACCTGTAGTTTGCTGCAATGCACTCGAACTCGGACGCCCTGTCGCGTCGCCAGTTTCTCGGCAAAGCGGCCGCGGCCAGCAGTGCGGCGGTGTTCGCATCGTGGGCGGGTCCGATCATCGACCGGGCATACGCGATGGACCCCAACGGGTCCGGCTCGCTGAACGATATCGAGCACTTCGTTTTCCTGATGCAGGAAAATCGGTCGTTCGACCACTACTTCGGCACGTTGTCAGGTGTCCGCGGGTTCGACGACCCGTCGCCGCACTGGCGGCAATACGGTTTCCAACCAGGCGTGGGACCTACTCCGACAGGGTTTGTGGAGCCGTTCCGACTGGATACGAACCGCGGGCCGACGCTCGACGGCGAGTGCATCAACGATCCGACACACAGTTGGGGACCGCAGCACGAGGCGTGGAACAACGGCGCGATGGACCAGTGGATCAACGTGCATCTGAAGCACGAGGGCCCGGGAAACGGTCCGGCGACGATGGGCTACTACACCCGCGCCGATATCCCCGTGCACTACGACCTGGCCGATGCGTTCACCGTCCTCGACAACTACTTCTGCTCGGTGATGGGGCCGACCGATCCGAACCGGTTGTACTGGATCAGCGCCCACATCGATCCCGAAGGTCGAAACGGCGGCCCGTTGGTCGAGACCCCGCTGCTGATCCCGAAGAACGTATACACGTGGCGGACGATGCCGGAGAACCTCGAGGACGCCGGTGTCAGCTGGAAGGTGTACGCGAACAAGGACGTCGGTCCATTGTCGAGCGTCGCCTTGGACGGCATGCTCGGCTGCTTCAAGCAGTTCAACGCGCCGGGCACCAGCCTGTACGCGCGGGGGATCGAGCCGACCTTTCCGTTCAACTTCGAAGCGGACGTCCGCGCGGGCACCCTGCCGTCGGTGTCCTGGATTGTGCCGTCGATCTTCACCTGCGAACACCCGTCGCTGCCGCCCGCTGCGGGAGCGATCGGAATTATGCAGGTTCTCGATATTCTGACGGCGAACCCGGCCGTCTGGGAGAAAACCGCCCTCATCATCAGTTACGACGAGAACGGCGGCTTCTTCGATCACGTGAACCCACCCACCGCGCCCCCGGGGACGCCGGGTGAGCATCTGACCGTGCCCCTCGGTCCGGTAGCCGAGGCGGACGGAATTCCGGGTCCGATCGGGCTCGGATTCCGGGTGCCTGGCATTGTCATCTCGCCGTACAGCCGCGGTGGGCTTGTCTGCTCCGACGTCTTCGATCACACTTCGCAGCTCCGGTTGCTGGAGAAGCGGTTCGGAGTCGAGGTGCCCAACTTGACGCCGTGGCGCCGGGCAACCTGTGGTGACATGGCCTCGACGTTCGACTTCGGCAGCGCTCCGAACCCGACCCGTCCGCAGGTGTTTCCCGCGCAGGAGCGGATCGCTGCGGCGCTCGCGCAATGCGGCCCGAACGCAGCGCTCGGAGTACTCAATCTCGGCGCGCCGTACCCGGTTCCGCCGAACTCGATGCCGACCCAGGAGCCCGGTCCGGCCCGGCGTCAGCCGTCGGGTTAGCCCAACCAGTCCAGGACCGATGCGGCGGTCCACGATTGCTGCATGCTGCCGAGTGGTTCGCCGGTGAACGGTTCGTAGTATTCGGCGAAACTGCCGTCGCTGGCTTGGCGCAGGCCCTCGGCCTTGAGCATGAACGACCGCTCCGCCCAGCCCCGGCGGGCGAAGGCCCACGAGAAGAGCCAGCTCATGACCGGCCAGACCGGTCCGCGCCAGTATTCGCGCGGCCGGAAGAACTTCGAGACGGGCGACGTCGACGGCGGCAGCGCATACCGCAGGTCGGGGTGTCCGCAGAACCGTGGTCCCTCGAAGGTGCGCAGCAGCCGCCGTTCGGTTGCGGGGACCAGTCCACCGCAGAGGAGCGGTGCGAACATCGCGAGAGTTTCGGTGGCGATCCATCTATCGGCCCGCACATCGAAATCGCGTGCGGCGCCCGACCTTTCATCGGTTGTCGCCGCGACACCCGCGCGGAATCGTGCGGCCCATTCGCGCAGGTCGCGGACGTCTGCATTCGGCTGACGGTGCTCCTCGCCGATATCGGCGAGCACTTCGCACGCCAAAGCGAATATGGCACTGACGAATACGTCCTCCACGGCGAAGCTGATCGACTCCGCCATGGCCAGATCGTCGTAACCCGAACGCTTCATCTGCTCGACGAGCCACAGGTAACGGTCGTATTCGTTGTTGGAGGGACGCTGCGACGAGTCGGTGACGATCTGGTTGTCCGCACGCTGGTACTCGGGCAGGTCACCGGGAATCACGTTGCTGTAGGCGCGATCCCAGCGCGGCGAGTTGTCCATGCCGGATTCCCAACCGTGGTAGACGGTGATCCGGCCGTGTTCCTGTTGGTCACGCGCGTGGGCGAGCCAGCGGTGCCACCGGACGAGGTCCGGCCAGCGCCGATCGAGGAACTCCTCGGCAACCGCGCGGGTTGTCCGGCCGTGGCGGCGCGAATGGTCGAGAATGCGCTGGACGGCGATCGCGTGGACCGGCGGTTGCGTGATCCCGGACGTATCCGGCCCGACCGGCGCATGGGCGGCTAGCTGCTTACACTCCCAGCGTGCGGGTCCGGGAAAGTATCCGTCGACGCCGTTGGCGAAGACGATGTGCGGAATCATCCCGTTCTTCCACTGCGCGGACAACAGTGTGTCGAGTTCGACGACCGCGCGCTCGACGCTCAGCGGCGCCAAGCCGACGGCGACAAAGGCGGCGTCCCAACTCCACATATGCGGGTAGAGGCGAGGTGCCGCGCTGGTCATCGTGCCCAGGTCGTTGCCGCGCAGCAGATACGCCGCGCGCGCTGCCAGCTGCGTCGGGGTGAATCCACGGTCGGCCATCGCTCTATTGTGCAGGCGGCAAGCCGCAAGTGCGCGGTTAGTGTGGTCCGCATGCCCACTGCACTGATTACCGGAGCCAGCCGGGGCCTCGGCGCCGCAATCGCTCGCGAGCTCGCCCCGACGCACGATGTGTTGCTCGGTGGCCGTACGAACGATTCCGTCGCGGCGATCGCTGCAGAGTTGACCAGCGGCACGGCGTGGCCGTGCGACCTCACCGACCACGCCGCGGTGGCGGCGGCAACCGGATCCGTCACGCACCTGGACGTTTTGGTTCACAACGCCGGGATCGCTTCTCTCGGAACCATTGCCGAATCCTCCGTGCAGCAATGGCGGGACACGTTCGAGGCCAACGTCTTTGCGGTCGCTGAACTGACCCGGCTCCTGCTGCCGGCCTTACGGGCAGCCAAAGGTCATGTGGTGCTGATCAATTCGGGCGCCGGGCTGCGGGCGAATGCCGGATGGGGCTCCTATGCGGCGAGCAAGTTCGCCCTCAGGGCGTTCGGTGACGCACTCCGGCTCGAGGAGCCGGACCTCCGGGTCACGGCGGTGCACCCAGGCCGGATCGATACCGATATGCAGCGCGAGATCGTCGAAGGCGAAGGGCGGGAATACGATCCGGGCGAATTCCTGACGGCGGAGACGGTCGCCCGAGTGGTTCGCAACGCCGTCGAGACGCCCCGCGACGCGCATCCCACTGAGATCGTTTTGCGTCCGGTCCCACGCTGAGTTTCAGCCGCCGAACAGGAGATACAGTCCGCCGAAGGTAAAGCCCACCATCGTCAAAAGCAGCGCCAACTGGCCGGTCAGCCGGTACGCAGGCGGCAACAGCGCGAGCGACCTGTCGTGCGCTGCGATGACGCCGAGGATGTGGCCGGACAGCACGCTGAGCACCTTGAGCGTCACGAGCAGCGTCGGGTGCGTTGACAGGATGTAGTCGACGTCGCGGCCGGCAAGACCTGCGAGGTTCCAGCCTCTGTCGAAAGGGTCGGCGAACAGAACGAGAGTCGCCTGGCCCTTCTCGACGAGGAACGTCAAGTAATGGGCGACGATATAGCCGACCACGATCGGGACGATCGAGTGCGCGAGGCGTCCTGGCAGGAGTGCGCGCTCCGATCGGTTCAGCCCGCCCGTCGCCCGTGCCGCGAGCCAGAAGATCAGTCCGACGCCTGCGACGAAGCCCAGCAGTCCGCCGGTTCGCAACAGTGTCTCCACGACGTCGGATGTGGTGCGCGCCAGCACGTCTGCCCACTGCGGAAACGCTGCGAAGCTGTCGTACGCGGTCGACCCGAGCAACGTCGCGACGAGTGCGACGAGGCCGGGCCGGACCGGAACGCCGGCAAGATTGTTCAGCGGCCACCGCAGCGTCAGGGACCGGTCGGGCAGCCGTGCCAACGGCGACAGGTGACCGACCAGCGAGCTGTACACCTCGAACGGGTCCGCGTTCTCGGCCCAGTCGGTACCGAACAGCAACAGTCCGGAGAGAGTGACGACGAGGTAGCACGCGCACCAGATCCCAACCGTGCGGACGGATCCCGGGTCGGGTGACGCCAATTCCATCCACACGAACGCAAATAGCCCCGCAACCCCGGGCCAATAGCCCCACGCGGGCCGATACCGCAGGACAGCGGCATCGACCTGCCGATCGAGCACGCGGCACAGCAACCGGTGGATCGCGCGGACCGGCGATATCACTTTCCAGACGGGTCCGAGCACGACCGACGCGAGCATCACGCCTACCCAGACGAACACGTACAGCACACCGGGGAGCGGATTGCGGCTTGCGGTCGACGAACCGAACATCGCAAGCGCGACAACAACTCCCGTGAACAGCACACTCACCGTTCCGATCGTGACCCGCAACGCGGGCGAATCGAGGACGGCGCCAATCTGTTTCGGCACGGGGAGCCCGGGTGCGGCAGCCGAAAGCCGCGGCTTGCGCCACGCCAGCGCGAGTACCGCGAACGAGAACGTCAGTGCCCAGGCGGCACCGATGAGTGCGTACGAGAACGGAATCGGCAGGTCGGTCGAGCCGCCGAGGCCGTGTGCAAGCGTCACTGCCGCACGAGCAGCGTGGTCACCGTCCGGTCTGCTTCGTGCAGTTCGACGGCGACTTGGCCGGGGACCATCACGGTGAATCGGAACTCTTGGCCGGTAACGGGTTCGACGGTGAACTCTTGATCGGGGTTCGAGTGCACATGCAGCTCGTCAGCGACGTCACTGTCGACGCGCAGCACGATCGGCTGCCCGACAACCGCGTCCGTGCGAGCGTTTAGCGGGCTGACGTTGCCGTCGGCAATCTTGATGTCGATCACGACGGCTTCGGATTCGGCAGGGCCGGCTGCCGCTGTCGAGGACCCCACCGTCGTCGGGGCGGCCGCCGATGTCCGGTCGACGGTGTCAGCGGATTCTGCACAGCCGGTGGTGAATCCGCACAGTGCGATCGCAGCGGCAACAGACGCAAGTCGGAGGTTCGCCATTCAAGCATCCTTGTCTTCGGTATCGGGTGCGCCGTCGGTGTGCTCGCGTTCGCGAGCTTCTGCACGGCGGTCTCGCACGGCAATGTAGACGACGATGCCGACCACGAGGATTGCCGGTGCGAAGGCCGGGATTGCGAGTACGACGGAATGGTCGGCGAGTATGAACGTGTCCGGTGCTGGGCTCACTGCAGGCTGGGTTCCCGGACGTCACGGTCGGTGGTGCTCGGCTGCTGGTAGCTCCGGTTGATGCGGCCGGCACCCCACGAGAGGGCGCCGATGAGAGCCAGGCTGCAGAGCAACACGATGAGGCACGCCGCGCCGAACAACCATGCCGGATGGTCGAAGGACCGCTCCCGTTGCAGGACACTGATTTCCTCGACGAACGGACGCGTGAACGTCGCCGGTGCCGCCACTTCGGCTGCACCGATGCCCCTGTCGAGCGGCATGAAGATCGGCAGCGCCGTCAAGGTGCGGCCCGACTGGACGCGTAGGACCGTCTTCCACGTGCCGTACACGGGGACCGGTTCGGTGGATACGTAATGACCTTCGCCGACGCGCTCGAGGTGGTCGATCACCAGGCCGTCGCCGACCTCGTCGATGCCGCCCTGCCACGACAGAATGGACACCCATTCGGGATCGTCACCGACGAGGTCTGCAGGCTCGAGCCGGACGTCCGCGGTGACCATCCGTCCGCTGTCGGTTGCCTGCACGTCGGTGAGTGCGACTGTTGCGGAGGCATTTTCGGGTACGTCGATCATCAGGCCGTTCGCAGTCGCTGCCGCTGCAACGATGACGCCCGCCGCGACGATCGCCCGGCGGACCGGAGGTGCCGGCAGCGGCTTGTTCTCGAGAACCAACGCGAGGAGGGCGCCGATGGCGCCGCCGAATATGCCGACCGGCACAGCCATCGCCAGGCCTTCTACCCACATACCCGCGGGCCATTCGTTGACGAACATTCGGTCGATCCACATCGAGTCGAGCCACATCCCGACGGTCGCGACAGCGAATCCGGCGGTTGCACCCCACACGACGGGTTTGCGGATCAGCGGGAGCAACGCGAGCAGTTCGACGACGATTGCCGGGCCGAGGTAGAGCGCGAAAGTGTTGTGCGGAGCGCCGAGTCCCGCCTCCACCAGCACTGCGACGATGCCACGGACAACGATCGCGAAGACGGCTGCGTAGAGGGCGGCGAACGGTCCGAGCGCCAGTCGGGCTGCGATGAGCGCGATCGCTGCCGCAAAGGTCAGCAGCAGCGGTTGCAGGACGAGCCGGAACTGTTCGACACCGAAGTCGTATTCGATCTGGAACACCGACAGTCCGATCAACAGACCGCCGAATGCGGACGCCCGCACCAGCCACATGAAGCGACCGTCCTCGCGCGTGGGATCGGGCCGGTTCTGGCGTCCTTCGAACTCCAGCAGCAGCACGCCAATCAGAGACAGACCGGCACCGCCGATCAGCATCAAATGCGTTGGGCCCCAAAGGGTGACGTCTTGTCCGAACATGCGATGCCAGATGTCGTCGAGCGGGAAACCGATGAGCGCGTAGAGTCCGGCTCCGGCAATCAATACCCCGCCGACCGGTGCGTGCCACGTCCGGGTGATCCGAATCGACGCGCGGCCAGGCTTCTCGTCGAGCGGCAGAATCACGGCGAGCATTCCCGCGATGAAGAGAAAGAACAGGCCGACCAGGATGAAGTAGTGCGCGGGGTTGGCAAGCGGCCCGGAATCCCGGCCATTTCCTATATGCAGGCTGACATCCCAGATGAAGCCCAGGAATGCAGTCAAAATCGTGGTCAGGAACAGTGCCAGCGGAAGTGCCGCCCAGCCCGGCCGATTGGAGATCCTGCCCGCGAAGTCCGCGAGGCGGCCGAGCCAGGTGATCCGCCGGGTGCGGTGCAGATACGCGATCCACAGCAGGCCGGCTGCGACGACGCCCGACGCGGCGGTCATGATGAAGACTTGATCCAGGGCGGCACCCCCGCCTTCGGTTCCGTTCTGCGCCAAGACTGTCGACATGGTGTCGCCTCTCAATTCGCTGACAACGACGGCAACGCATTTCGCAAAGTGTGTTTCGGGGGAACGGATGTTGTCAACAGCTTCGATGAGTCGTCGTTCACTTGGAACGTTGCGCAGTAGAGCAGCCCGGTAAACTTCCGATATGCGTATTTCTGTTCGGTCGAGTGCCTCCGTTGTCGTTGCTTGTGCGTGTGCGGCGGTGCTGCTGAGCGGCTGCGACACCCTCACCCAGGCGGCAAACACCGTCGACAAGGCGAACCTGTGTGTCGACGCCCTGCAGGCCGCGAGCTTCACACCGGACGAGAACAACCCCGAGCTCACGGCGGCGAACGCCGAGAAGTCGGCGACCGAGTTGCGGGACCTCGCCGACCAGGCGCAGGACGTCACGCTGCGCGATGCCCTGAACGCCATGTCGACGAAGATCTCCGACCTCAGCGTCGCCGGTCTGACAGTCGACGACATGCAGAACTACCTGCAGCAGAAGGCCGATCTCTACCAGACGCTCAGTAACGCCTGCGCCTAAGTCATGGACCTCCATTTCAGCCAACTGACCCCGCCCGAGCCACGTTTCGACCGGGCGAGCGAGGCTGTTCTGGGGTACCTCCGGCAGTCGGTTCCGATGGGCTGCTGGGTTGTGAGCAGGTACGTCAACGGCCGGCAGGTGTACCTCTCGGTCGACGACGTGGCATACGGCATACCGGCGGGGGCGTCGGTCGCCTGGTCGGACAGCCTCTGCCAGCACATGGTCGTCGGCAACGGGCCGCGCGTTGCGATCGACGTGATGGCTACACCGGTGTACGCCGAGCTGGCTGCGGCGTCCGACAGCGAGATCGGCGCCTACATCGGTGTGCCGCTCGTCACATCCGACGGCGAGCTCTTCGGAACGATCTGCGGATTCTCGCCGACTCGCCAGGAGCCGAGTCTGGAAGAACAGGAGCCGCTGCTCGAGCTGCTCGCGAGGCTGCTGTCGAACGTCCTCGAAGCCGATCAGGAACGCACCGCGAACGCGCGCATGCTCGAACAATCCGAATTGCGAGCCGCGACCGATCCGCTGACCGGTCTGCTGAACAGAGGCGGCTGGGAGCAGTTGCTCGAGCAGGAGGGCAAGCGATACGAACGGTTCGGCGACAGTTGCTCGCTGATCTGCATCGACCTCGACGACCTCAAGTTGATCAACGACGCGAAGGGCCATCCGGCAGGCGACGAGTACCTACGCCGAGCTGCGAAGACACTCGCCGAAAACATCCGGGACTCCGACGTGGTCGCACGAGTGGGCGGTGACGAGTTCGGGGTGCTTGCGCCGAACGCGACCGCAGCCGACGCGGAGATCCTCACAGAACGCCTGTGCGCGGCTTTGTCCGAAGCGGGCGTGCAGGCGTCGTTCGGCTACGCACAGTACGTCATGACCGAAGGGCTCGACTCGGCCTGGGAGCACGCCGACGCCGCGATGTACGAGCACAAGCGGTCCCGCCGGTGCGCGTAACTGGACCGCGTAGCTAAACGACGACGTTCACCATCCGGCCGGGGATGACGATCACCTTGCGCGGCGGTTTGCCGTCGAGCAGGGCAACGATCTTCTCCTCGGCGAGCGCGGCCTGTTCGACCGTTGCCGAATCGGCATCGGCCGCAACCGAAATCCGGCTGCGAACCTTGCCGTTGACCTGGATCGGGTAGTCGACCGTCTCCTCGACGAGCAGAGCGGGGTCGGCGATCGGGAACGGTCCGTGCGCCAGCGATTCCGCATGCCCCAGCCGCTCCCACAGCTCTTCGGCGATGTGCGGGGCGAGCGGTCCGAGCATGAGCACCAGAGGTTCGACGATCGCGCGCGGCGCACCGGCCGGATACTGCTTCGTCAGATGGTTGTTCAGCTCGATCAGCTTCGCACCGGCCGTATTGTCGCGCAGCGCCGCGTAATCGGCGGTGACTCCGTCGATCGTCTTGTGCAGCAACCGCATCGACTCATCCGCGGGCGCATCGTCTGTGACTCGCAGTGCGCCGGTTTCTTCGTCGACGACGATTCGCCATACCCGCTGCAGGAAGCGATGAGCGCCGACGACGTCCTTGGTTGCCCACGGTCGCGACGCGTCCAGCGGTCCCATCGACATCTCGTACATGCGAAGGGTGTCCGCACCGTATTCGTCGCAGATTTGGTCCGGCGCTACCGCGTTCTTCAGGGACTTGCCCATCTTCCCGTACTCCTGGAAGACGACCTGATCGTTGTAGAAGAACGTGCCGTCCCGCTCGACGACCTCGTCGGCAGGCACGTACATGCCGCGTTCGTCGGTGTAGGCGAACGCCTGAATGTAGCCCTGGTTGAACAGCTTTCGATACGGCTCACTCGAACTTACGTGTCCGAGATCGAACAGCACCTTGTGCCAGAACCGCGAATACAGCAGGTGCAGAACGGCATGCTCGACGCCGCCCACGTAGAGATCGACGCCCCCGGGATCGTTCGGGCCGTGCTCGGCCGGGCGTGGGCCGAGCCAGTACTCTTCGTTTTCCTTGGCGCAGAACGTCTCCGAGTTGGTCGGGTCCGCATAGCGGAGTTCGTACCAGGAGCTGCCGGCCCAGTTCGGCATGACGTTGGCGTCGCGCCGGTATTTCTTCGGACCGTCGCCGAGATCCAGTTCGACCTCGACCCATTCTGTCGCTTTGGCCAGCGGCGGTGAGGGTTCGGAGTCGGCGTCGTTCGGATCGAACGACACCGGCGCATAGTCCTCGACCTCCGGAAGTAGCACCGGCAGCATGGATTCAGGCAGCGCGTGGGCGGCACCGGTCTCGTCGTAGACGATCGGGAACGGCTCGCCCCAGTAGCGTTGCCGAGCGAACAACCAGTCGCGCAGCTTGTACTGGATCTTGCCGCGCCCGTGGCCGTTTGCCTCGAGCCGCTCGGTGACTGACGCCTTCGCTGCCTCGACGTCGAGGCCGTCCAGATAGTCCGAGTTCTGGAGGATTCCGTCGTCGCTCACGACCGTGACGATCGGCAACCCGAACGCCTCGGCGAATTCGTGGTCGCGCTGATCGTGCGCGGGAACCGACATGATCGCGCCGGTGCCGTAGCCGCTCAGCACGTAGTCGGCGATGAAGATCGGCAGCTTGTGCCCGTTGACCGGGTTCTCCGCGTACGCACCGATGAAGACGCCGGTCTTCTCCTTGCTTTCCTGCCGTTCGAGATCGGACTTGGCCGCAATCGAACGTCGATATGCCGCAACAGCCTCGGTCGGAGTCGCTGCGCCGCTGTTGGTCCAGCGCGCATCGACGTCCGCGGGCCACTCGGTGGCGGTGAGTGCGTCGACCAGGTCGTGCTCTGGAGACAGCACGACGTAGGTTGCGCCGAACAGGGTGTCGGGACGGGTTGTGAACACCTCGATCTCGTGATCGCCGGCACCGAAGGTGACAGCCGCACCGCGCGAACGCCCGATCCAGTTGCGCTGCATCGTCTTGACCTTCTCGGGCCAATCCAGGTACTCGAGGTCGTCGATGAGCCGGTCGGAGTACGCGGTGATGCGCATCATCCACTGCTGCAGGTGTTTACGGAAAACCGGGAAGTTCCCGCGCTCGCTGCGACCGTCGGGCGTGACCTCTTCGTTGGCGAGGACGGTGCCCAGACCGGGACACCAGTTGACCAGCGAATCGGACTGGTACACAAGGCGGTACGAGTCGACCACCGTGCGGCGTTGCGCCTCGTCCAGCGTGTCCCACGAGCGGCCGTCGGGAACTGTTCGTGCGCCGGATGCGAACTCGGCAATCAGTTCTTGAATCCCGCGGGCACGGCCGAGGCTCTCGTCGTACCAGGCGTCGTAGATCTGCAGGAAGATCCACTGCGTCCAGCGGTAGTACTCGGGATCGGTCGTCGCGAACGATCGGCGCTTGTCGTGGCCGAGGCCGAGGCGGTCGAGCTGCGCCTGCATCGTCTCGATGTTGGCGTTGGTCGTAATCGCGGGGTGCGTTCCAGTTTGCACCGCGTACTGCTCGGCGGGCAGACCGAAGGCGTCGTAACCCAGCGCGTGCAGAACGTTGTGGCCGAGCATCCGGTGGAAGCGTCCGAAGACGTCGGTCGCAATGTAACCGAGCGGGTGCCCGACGTGCAGTCCGGCGCCCGACGGGTACGGAAACATGTCTTGCACGAAGAGCTTGTTCGCCGGAGTGTCACCGGCCAGCGGTCCGACGGGATTGGGCGCATGGAACGTCCCGCGCTCGTCCCAGAGCTGCTGCCAGCGCCGTTCGATCCGTCCCGCCAGTTCGGCGTTGTAACGGTGTTCGGGTACTTCGGCGTTCTGCACTGGTGATTCTCCCGCTCGATTGGTCGGTTCCAGGGTAAAGCGTGCTGGCGGGGGCAACTCCACACAGCCCGGGTATTCTGCTGAGGTGCTTGTTGTCGCATCCCTCTTTGTCGTCCTCGCGGTCGTCGCTGCCGTCGTCGGGGTCGCTGGGCTGGCCGGCAGGCTGCCGCGGAACCGCTGGGTGGGAATCCGGACCGAGGACACGCTGCGCGACGACGCTGCGTTCGCGCTGGCGAACAAGGTTGCGGCACCCACGACCATCGGTGCCGGGCTCATCCTCTTCATCGGCGGGATCGCGGCTCTGACGTTCTCCACCGTCGCTGGAATCGTTGCCGTAGTGGTCACGGGCGTGGCCGCAATCGCTATTGCCGGTATCGGCGGTTCGATCGCAACCCGTGCCGCTGCCGTGAAAGAACCGGCCGGTGGCTGTGGCCAGGCTTGTGGTGGCTGTTCGCTCAAGGATGCCTGCGAACCGAGCTAGAGGGGCATATTCATGTCTGGTCTTCATGCGCTGGTCACAGATTCTGTAATCGCTGCCGATACCTGGGGAATCCCCAGCAAGCAGTTCTTGCGCGGTTACCTGGTGACCGCTGTGATCGCGATCGTCGCGAGCCTGGTGCTGCGCAGGGTCTATGCACGCAGCCTTGCCCGGCCGAATGCGCAGGGTGCCGGGCTGACCGCGCCCGAAATCGGCATGCTTCTCGACGAGAAGCGCGCCGTCGTCGCAGCCATCGCAGTACTGCGCAGCGCTGATCTGATCGATTCGACCGGCCACGCGACCAGACCGCTCGGCTCGGCGGACCGCCACATCGACGCGTTCACCCGCACGGTGCACGACCGGATCTCCTCGGCCGGACCGCAGAGCGTCGCCGCGCTGACCGCTTCGCTGACGGTCCCGCTGGCGCAACTGCGCACGTCGATGATCGATCGCGGGTTGCTGGTCGGGCCCGAATATCGGCAGGCAATGCGGATGGCTGCCGTACCGATCGCCATTGTCGCGGTGGCCGGCATCGCGCGCATCGTCGCCGGGATCATGAACGGCAAGTCGGTCGGGTTCTTGATCGCGATCGTCGTCGTCCTCGTGCTGGTCGGCTGGCTGGTTTCGCGATCGGGCCGCAGGACGCGGCGCGGCATCGTGGAGGTCATGAGTGCGGTGGGGCAGGTCCGCAGCAGTGGGTCCAGGTCGAACCCACGACTGCACCCGGGTCTGGCCGCTGCGGTAACCGGCGGCGCTGCGCTATGGCTGCTCGACCCCGCGCTGGCCGGCGCCAGTGGCGTCTCGTCGTCGGACAGCGGCGGCATGTGGTCGTCGTTCGTCAGCGGTGGCGACGGCGGGTCCTCGTCCAGCAGCGACAGCGGTAGCGGTTCGAGCTGCGGTGGCGGCAGTTCGGGTTGCGGCGGTGGCGGTGGAGGGTGCGGCGGATGACCAGCCCGCTCGCCGACCGTGGTTTGGGTATCGGCTGGCGGCCTGAAATCGCGCACATCGTCGCGGATCTCGACATCGGATTCTGCGAGGTCATTGCGGAGTCCCTGGTTGACGGTGTCGTTCCGGACGATCTCGCTGCATTGCTTACCCGCGGGGTTGCCGTTGTTCCGCACGGTATTTCGTTGTCCCTGGGCGGTGCGGAGCCGCTGGATCTGGATCGGGTCGAACACCTCGCTGTGTGCGCCGAGGCACTCGGTGCGCCGCTGGTTTCCGAGCACATCGCGTTCGTTCGCGCAGACGGCATCGAGGCCGGTCACCTGCTGCCGATTCCCCGGACCGCCGAGGCGCTGGACGTCGTTTGCCGCAATATCGAACTCGCGCAGGAGCGCCTACCCGTTCCACTCGCGGTCGAAAACATTGCGGCACTGTTCGATTGGCCGGACGCGGAGTTCACCGAAGCGTCGTTTCTGCGTGAACTGACGGACCGGACCGGGGTCTACCTACTGCTCGACGTCGCGAACATCTACGCAAACGCGCGCAATCGTGGCCTCGACCCAGCCGCTGAGCTGGCGAAGATGCCGCTCGACCGAATTGCATACTGTCACATCGCCGGTGGATCGGAGTTCGAAGGGCTCTATCACGACACGCACACCGATCCCGTTCCTGCGCCCGTCCTCGAGTTGGTGACGCAACTGCGGTCCGCGGCTGCGGCGCCGATGATGCTCGAGCGGGATGGCAACTATCCGCCGGTGAGGGAATTGCACGCCGAGCTCGACGCCATCGCCCGGGCAGCCGGATTCGGATCGGTTGTGCGGTGACGAGTCTCGCCGAGCAGCAGGCAGCCCTGGTTCGCGCATTGGTCGCCGGCGAGCCTGCGCCGGACGGCTTCGATCCACACGCGTTGGAACTCGCGTCGCGGGCGCTACTGCGGAAACGGGCTCAGGAGGTCGCGCGGCGGTACCCGCTCCTGCGTGCGGGCTGTGGCGACCGGTTTCAGGACCTTTTCTGCGCGTGGGCGACGAACCGGCCGAAGACGTCGACCTACGACGACGCTCGTGGGTTCGCCGCGCACCTGGAGGCGAGCGGGGTTCGCCCTCTGCTGCGTACGCGCTTGCCGTGGCGGTTGTTCCGGATGCGGAGGGGTTCGTGAACGATCGACGTCTGTTCGATCCTGCCGGTGTCGCCTTCGGGCTCGGCTTTCCGATCGCGGCGGCGGCCGCGTGCTTGCTGCTCGCCGCGACGTGGAAGTCCCGATTGCCGGCCGAGATTGCCACCCATTGGAGTGGCGCACAGCCTGACGGATACTCGGCACCGATGTCGGTCGCGTGGGTGTTCGCGCTGGCGATCGTGTTCGTCGGCGGTGGGTGCGGGTTTGTCGCCACCCTCGCCCAATCGTTGCTCCTGATGCGCCGCATGATGCTGCTCGTCGCGATAACAATCGTGTGTCTGCTTGTGACCCTGCATGTTTCGATCATGTGGATCGAGCTCGACGGCAAGACCGCTGTCGATTTTCCGACGCCCACGATCGCCGTCGGAGTCCTTTTCGGCCTTGTGTTCGGCGTTGTAGGCGCGGCGTCCTTGCACGACTACCGTGAGCGGTCCGCGGCGGAGAGCGCGCCGCCCGCCCGGCTGCCCCGCGGCGCGACCGACCCGGTCCGCGACGTCGTCGGCTTCAACAAGGTCGAGACGGCCGCGCTGGCCGTTGCGATCTTCGGCGCGGCCGGGATGGCGTGCTGGTTCGTCGATTCCGCGTGGCCGCTGCTCGCGGCATTTCCGGTGTTCGTGGTGATCTTCGGGTTGTTGCGGTTCGAGATCCTGGTGGACGAATCCGGTGTGCGGGTCCGCAATCTCGGGCTCACGTCGATCGCGATCGACGGCTCGGAGGTCACCGGCGCGAAGGTCGTCGACGTCAACCCGTTCAAGGACTTCGGCGGCTGGGGGCTGCGCATCAACGGGCATCGTCGCTACGGGATCGTCACCAACACGGGTCCGGCGGTCGAGGTGTCGACCGCGAGCGGAATGTCGCTGACGATCACGTCCGACCTGGCCGAGGCCATGGCGGGGGCTCTGAACTCTTGGGGTGACATCCGCCACGCGGGGACGGGTCTGTCGCCAACTCCGCAATAGCCTGGATCGGTGCGCTTCCTCTCCAAGGTCCCGATCGACAGCTTCGTGTTGTCGATCATCGGGGTCGCCGTGCTCGCCAGCGTGCTGCCCGCGCGTGGGCGAGGCGAGACGGTCGTCGACGTGGCGACGACTGTCGCTATCTTCCTGCTCTTCCTCCTCTACGGGGCTCGGCTCTCACCGCGTGAAGCGCTCGACGGGTTGAAGCACTGGCGGTTGCACTCGGTCGTACTGGCAACGACGTTCGTGCTGTTTCCGTTGATCGGGTTGGCCGCACGGATCCTGGTGCCGCATGTCCTGACCGACGAGTTGTACACCGGGGTCCTGTTCATGTGCCTCGTCCCCTCGACTGTGCAGTCCTCGATCGTGTTCACGTCGATGGCAAAGGGAAACGTCGCAGGCGCCGTCGTCAGCGCATCAGTGTCGAACATCGTGGGTGTCTTCCTGACGCCGCTGCTTGTCATTCTGCTGATGAACACGACAGGCGAGGCGAAGGTGGATCCGTCGTCGGTCGTCAACATCGTCGCGCAGCTGCTGTTGCCGTTCGTCCTCGGCCAATTGCTGCGCCCGCTGGTCAAGGACTGGGTCACGAAGTACGCGCGGCCGACGAAGATCGTGGATCGTGGTTCGATCCTTCTCGTCGTATACGGCGCATTCAGTGCCGGTGTGCGCGATGGTATTTGGCAGACGCTCGCACTGTGGCGAATCGCCGCGCTGGTGCTGACCTGTTGCGCGATTCTCGCGGTGATCCTGGGCCTGACCGCTGTGCTCGGCCGCGTGCTCGGCTTCGCCCGCGAAGACCGGGTGGTGATCGTGTTCGCCGGCTCCAAGAAGAGTCTCGCCAGCGGACTGCCGATGGCCGCCGTCCTCTTCGCCGGGCAGTCCGTCGGCCTGATCGTCCTGCCGCTGATGATCTTTCATCAGGTCCAGCTGATCGTCTGCGCCTTTCTGGCGCAGCGGTGGGCCAAGCGGGTCCAAGCCGCGCCGAGTGTGCAGTTGCCGTCGTAAAGGCCGAGTCGAGCGGGCGATATGTGCACTCTCGAGCTAGATGTCAGCGCCGGCTGCGCGCAAGGCCTGCCGGGCCGCGCGCACGATCGACCACGGTTCTTCGCGCAGCCGACGAGCACTGACACGGATCACCGTCCACCCCAGCCGGGCGAGAATTTCGCTCCGCTCGATGTCCCACGCTCGCTGGTTCTCGTCGGTCCAGTGCTGGTGCCCGTCGTACTCGACGATGACCTTCCATTGCTCCCAGCCCAGGTCGGCGCGTGCGACCACCCGCCCGACCTCATCGCGGATCTTCAGTTGCGTTGTCGGCTTCGGTAGGTCGCCCGCGATCAATATCAGCCTGGTGCGCGTTTCCTGCGGTGACTCGGCTCCCGTGTCGACCAGTTCGAGAGCTTTACGGAGCAACACGATGTGCCGTGCTCCGCGATGCTGGTCGGCGACGGTGGAAATCTCCCCGGGTTTGAGGTCGGTAGCGCGACACAGCGCGTCGAGCGAGGCCACGGCGCGCGGTAGCGGTGGCCGACGTCCCAGGTCGTAGCCCGTGCGCGCCGGTGTCGTCGCGAGCATCCCGCAATAGACGCCGAACTCGTCGGGAGCTAGTGAGTCGCCGTGAATGCGAACGCCGTCGACTCCGCGGCGACTACCCGTTCGAAACAGTTCGGCGGGGGCAGCCGGATCGATCCACTGCGTGCCATGAATTGCCGCCGCCGACGTGCCGGCCAGAATTCCGTCGTCGGCTGCCCATAGCGACGCGGCCTCGGCGCGCAGCGACGCGGTCAATTCGACGTCCCTCTCGATGTAGACGTCGCGGTGCAGGCGACGAAAATCCAAGCGCAGTGAGCGAGTCGAAACGGCTCCGGTACCCACAGCGACACTGCCGACGAACGGTCTCTCGAATTCCCCCATACCTGCACATTGGCTGACGACAAGGCCCCGGAACAGATGGATCTTCGCGATTGTGGATAACCCTGCCGGACTATCCCCAACCTGCCGAGTGTGCAGATTCTGTCGCGGATGTCGAGTAACGGCGACAGCAAGTGCACACTCGGCGGGTTGGGACCGGCCGGGTTGGGACCGGCGCGGGGGCTAATTCGGCGCAGCTCCCCAACGAACCGCGGCGGCGGCGGCGAAGTCACCGGCGTGGGCGAAGGCCGACATGAGAACCAGGGAGCCGTTCTTGATCCGGCCGGCCTGGTTCTCGATGTCCAGGGTGACGGGAATGCCTGCGCCGAACAGGTTTCCGCATTCGTCGAAGGTGTTGGGGTACTGCTCGTCCGAGAGTTCCAGGGCGTCGCGCCAGTTGCGCAGGAACAGGCGGTTGGGCTGGTTGCTCACAAAGGTGTCGACGTTCTTCGCCTCGATGCCGACCTCGTCGCAGACGGCCATGGCGACTTCGGGCACGAGCTGGTTGCCGCGTGCGAAGACCTTCATGACCTTGCTTTCGGTGAAGGCGATGCGCAGCTGACCGGTGCCGGGCTCCCAGTACTTTCGCTGCGGCTCGACCTCACCGGTCATGTCGCCGGCGTATTCCGGGTAGTTGCGGAACACGGCACCCAGGACCGGTGCGTCGTCGGACTTGCGCAGCAGGCCCACACCGCAGCCGTCGCCGGGGATGGTCGCCTGCGCGAGCTTGCGAACGTCGGACTGGGTGAAGATCTGACCGGCGCTGTTCTGCACCGAAACGATCAAAGCCGTTCGCGCAGTGGATGACTGCAGCAGTTTCTGAGCGAGCGCGATCATGTAGACGAACGACGCGCAGCCGCTGTTGTGCAGGTCGATGACCCACGTCGGGCTCATGCCCATGCGCTTGGCGAGGTCGGCGCCACAACCGATGACCGGCAGGTCGGGCAGCTGGGTGTGGGTGATGAGGATGTCGGCGCCCAGGACTTCGTCGGCACCGTTGCGCTCGATCAGCTTCTGCATCGCGCGTTCGGCCATGTCGACGGCGGATTCGCCCTCGGCGACGTGATGGCGGAAGCTGGGCGACCGGAACATGATGTTCTTCGCCATGCGGTCGCTCTTCGCGTATTGGGTGAAATATTCTGTTGGGACGCGGTTTTCGGGCAGGTAGCTCGCGATGTCGATCAGGGAAACGGCGTCTACGGGGGCGTTCATGCGTGGCTCGCTTTCGGTTCTTCGGGCATGTGTGTACCGCCTCGCGCTGCCGAAGCAGGCGCGGGGACGGGGTATGGAATTGGGGATCAGGCGTGCGAGAGTGCCTCCAGCACAGCCCGGCTCGCCGCCGGGTCGCCGACCGCTATGCGTGCGCTGCCATCCGGATAGGCCTTGACGGTGATTCCTGCTCGCGTGAGCTTGGGCGCAATGTCCGGGCCCTTCAGGTACAGGAAGTTCGCAAAGCTACGCGGGACGCGAACACCCATACGCAGCAGTGCGTTACGCAGATACTCCCGCTCGGAGGTAATCCGCGCGACGCGGTCTTGCAACTCGTGCTCGGCGGCGTAGGACGCAGTGACGGCCGCTACCGCCGCAGAGTTCACACCGAACGGCAGCTGCCACCGGCGGACCCGCTCGACGAGCTCATGAGACCCGAACGCATACCCGATTCGAAGGCCGGCGAGTCCATGAGCTTTCGAAAATGTCCGCAGCACAAGCAGGTTCGGGTGCCGCTCCACCAATGCACGAGCGTCTATCGCGTTCGCGTCGTTGACGAACTCGACGTAGGCCTCGTCGAGAATCACGACCACACGACGCGGAATCGCATTCAGAAACTGCTCGAGTTCCGTTGCGGTGACCAATGTTCCGGTCGGATTGTGTGGCCGGCAGACCACCATGACGCTCGTCTTGCGGTCCACCGTCAGTGCCATCCGGCGCAGGTCCTGGCGTCCGGCGGTATCCATCGGTACAGGGGTTGCGCGGACGCCGACAATGGAGGCCATGATCGGGTAGCCGTCGAAGTTCGGCATTGCGAACACGATTCGCTCGCCGGCCTTCATCACTGCCTGCATGATCTGCATGGCGACGCCGGTTGCGCCGGAGCCGACGACCACCTGGTCCGGCATCACGCCGATACGGTTCGCGATCACCCGCGGCAGCCGCTCCGGCAGGAATTCCGGGTACCTGTTGGCGTGCGCCATCACGTTGTTCAGCGCTTTCAGCACCGAAGGCAATGGCGGAAAGGGGTTTTCGCTGAGTCCCAGTTCGAAGCCGCGGCCCGGCAACGCCGTGTGGGTCGCGTCGAATGGAATTGTGGGGTCGAGCATTTCTGCAGTCATGTCGTGGGCTCCGCTCCCCATCGCACTGCTGCCGCTCCGGCGAAATCACCCGCGTGGGCGAAGGCCGACATCAGCACCAGCGATCCGTTTTTGATCCGTCCCTCCCTGTTCGCTGTATCCAGGTTCACGGGAATTCCTGCGCCGAAAAGGTTTCCGCACTCGTCGAACGTGTCGAAGTGCTTCTCGGGTTCGAGCTCGAGCGCCTCGCGCCAGTTCCGCAGGAACAGTCGGTTGGGCTGGTTGGTCACCAGGAGGTCGACATCTTTCGACTTGACGCCGATCTGATCGCATGCGGCAATCGCAACCTCGGGGACCAGGCGGTTTCCGCGTGCGAAAACCTTCATGATCTTGCTTTCGGTGAACGAGACCCGCCATTGGCCGGGTCCCGCTTCCCAGTACTTACGGGGTGGATCGACTTCGCCGGTCATGTCGCCGGCGAACTCCGGGTAGTTGCGGCAGACGATGCTCAGGAACGGTGCCTCGTCGCCCTTTCGCAACAAACCTGCGCCGCAGCCGTCGCCGGGTACGACGGCCTGGGCAAGTTTGCGAACCTCGGTCTGAGTCATGCCCTGACCTGCGACGTTCTGCACGGCAACGATAAGCGCGGACGTCGCCGACGTGCTGCTCATGATCGTCTGCGCAATCTTCGTCATGTAGACGAACGACGCGCAGCCGCCGTTGTGGACATCGAGGATCCACTCCGGATTCATGCCCATGCGCTTGGCGAGGTCGGCGCCGCAACCGATGACCGGCATGTCCGGCAGCTGCGTGTGGGTGAGCAGGATGTCCACCCCCAGGACCGCGTCCGCACCGTTTCGTTCGATCAGCGGGGCCATCGCTCGCTCGGCCATGTCCACGGCGGTCTCGTCCTGTGCGACGTGATGCCGGAACGTCGGCGCTCGGAACATGATGTTCTTAGCCATCCGGTCCGAGCGCGCGAACTGAGTGAAGTACTCGGTGGGAACGCGGTTCTCGGGCAGATAGCTGGCTACATCGACCAAGCTGATCGGATCCATAGGGTCAGTCCATCCACTTCGGTTTGATGGGCAGACCGTTCGCTGCGCGGTATTCGCAGATCGCCTTCATGTTGTCCATCTCGATCTGGTGGCCGGCGGAGAACATGTCCCAGAAGTCACCGACCCAGACCGGGCGACCCTTCGGCGCGGTCTCCGGGTACGGGTTCTTGTCGTAGAACGGGTGGTGGCAATTGGTCCACAGCACAACCGAACCGGGCTTGTTGAAGACGAGCTGCGCGTCGACGACCCGGATCAGGTAGATCATCCACAGATGCTGGCCCTGGTCCCATGCGCAGTGGTAGTCGACGGTCATCGCGTCCGGGTTGGCGACCGTGCGGGTGTAGATCTTGGTGTTCTTGCCGATCCGGTCGTCGGAGACCCACAGGCCGGGCTCTTCCGTCTCTTCGAAGCCACGCAAGCTGTAGGTCCACTCCTCGAGGCTGCGCGTATCGGCGAGATACTCGTACACCTCTCGCGGCGGCGCTGCGATGTAGGCGTTGACCGGGCAATATTCGCCGAAGACCTGGTTGTGCGGGTACACCGAACGCAGCATGTCCACGAGGATCGGCGTGGTCTCGTCCTTGTCGGAATTCTCGATCCGCAAGATGCCGGGAATGGTCTCCTCTGGCAGGTCACACAGTGCGGGAAGTTCTATCGTCACGGGTTTGTCTCCTCGATGGGCGTGCTGTTCAGGAATGGAACGAAGGGCGGGATCTCGTCGGGGTCGCAGTCCACCGAGATGAACTGCGGACCTTCGGTTTCGGCGATACCTGCCAGTGCGTCTGTCAGCTCGCCGATATTTCTGGCGGCGAACGCCGGCAACGTCGGGAACATCGCGGCGATTCCCTCGCCGAGCAGTGCTGGCCGGAACCTGTTGAAGCTGTATCGATTTCGGTAGAAGATCTGCTCTCGCGTGACGCACATGGCGTGTGCGTTGTTATTGAATACGATGAACGTGACGGGAAGGTTCAGTTCGATCGCAGTATGAATTTCCATGCCGTGCATGTAGAAGGAGCCGTCTCCGGCGATCGCGAACGTCCGGCGGTTGCGTGCACAGGCCGAACCGATCGCCGCGCCGAAGGAGTAGCCCATGCCACCCATCCCGAGTGCGACGACGAACCGTCCGTCGCTGTCGACCGGCAGATGGTGAACGACTGCGGCGCCGGTGTTTCCGGCGTCGGCGAATACGTCGGAACCGGCCGGCATCATCGCGGCGATCGCGTCGACGGCGTCGCGATAGCGCAGCCCGGGTCCTGAGGCTTCCGGTACGCGCAGCCGGGTCGGCCGGGCCGAGGCTGGTGGCTCGGCATGGGTCCGGGTGTGCAGTGCCGCGGCGAGAGCGGCCAGTGTTCCGGCGAGATCGCCGCTCGTGGCGTGCATGCCCGCTACGAACGGTAGTTCTGCGCCGATGCTGACGACCTGCGTTTGCGCGAATGCGGCGTCGAGTCCGGCTTTCGACGTGACGGCCATCCGGGTGCCGACCAGGATGCACAACGACGAGTGGCGAACCGCGTCGACCAGTTCGACATTGCCCATGACGCCGGATACGCCGCTGAAGCCGTGTTCGGCTGAGCCGTAGACATCCTTTGCGTCCGGTGCAACGCCGACGGTGGCGTCGAGGACGTTGACGAGCATTCGGAGCTGGCGTCGCGCGTCGTCGCGCGCGACCTGATCGCCCGCGATGATCACGATCTTTCCGGTGAGCCTTGCGGCGCCGATCTGCGCCCGGACGGCGTCGATCGCCGCGATGTCCAACTTCGGGTACAGGGTGGGGCGCACGAACGGCGCCTTCGGTTCGAACATTTCCTGCTGAATATCCTTGGGCAGCAGCAGAATTCCCGGTCCGCCCTGCAACGCTTCGCGGACTGCGCGTTCGAGGTGGTATTCGATGTCTTCGGCACGCTCGACGCGCGCGCAGTAGCGCGAGAGCTCCGAGAACAGACGCAGCGCATCGATCGAGCCTGCCCGCCCGCTCGTGTCCTGGAAAGCGCCGTTGCCTTCCAGCGCCATGGGAGGCTGGCCGATCAGTGCGAGCACAGGTACGCGGGACGTGAACGCCTCGGCGAGGCCGGAAACCAGGTTCATCGCACCGCCGCCAGATGTCGCTGCAACGACGCCGAGCCCGCTCGTCGAACGCGCGTAACCGTCCGCCATCGTCGCCGCAGAGAACTCGTGCTTGGCCACCACGCCTTGGACCGGTCCACCGGCGTCGAAGATGGCATCGTAGAGGTCCTCGATGTTGGCGCCGTCAACGCCGAACACGTGGTGGATACCGAGCGCCTCGATGGCCCTGACCAGGTAATCCACCACCCGGACGGGCCCTGAGCTTTCGGTACCGATCGCCATCCGGCGCTCCTTTCGTGTGTAAGCCGTCCCCTAGTGATACGAGATCGGGGCGCGCTGGGTTCAGCGCTTTCTCACACGAATCCGACGAGAACCACCTTGTTAGTCGCGGCTGACCGGATGTCGACCCTTTCGATGTCGGACGGTGCTTCGCGTGTGGTCGCGGTAGGGGTGACGACGTCACCGGGCTTCGCCTCCCACTCTGCCAGCTTGGTCTCGACTCCGCCTGCTGTCACATACATCGCGTATCTGCCCGTATAGGAGCGAGGCGCTGTTCCGGCGTCGTAGCGGCAGACCATGTCCACCCGGGTTCCGCCGTCGGACAGGGCGATCAGCTCGAAGTTCGCGGAAAGCGACGTCGGCTCCAGGCTCGACATCGAGCGCGCGGCAACGACCTCCTCGCTCACCCCAGGATGTGAGCTCGATTCCGGCCGTAGGGCAATCGTCACCGGAACGGCTATCGCGACCGCCGCGGCGACCGCAGCGATTCCCGCACCGATCGCGAGATACCTGGCACGACGACGTCGACTACGGGTCTCGTCGATCAGGCGGTGCAGCAGCGCGGGAGGTGGCGCCGGGAGCTTGGCGGGCTGCTCGGGAATTCCGTCGTCGGTGACAAGCGACAGTGCAACTTCTTCGGGAACGAGTGCGAGCATTCCGGGCAGTCCGGCAAGATCGGCAACGCCGGCGCGGCACGATTCGCACGCGGCGAGATGGTCCTGGTAGTCCCGGCGATCGGCCGGTGTGAGCGCGCCGAGCACGTAGGCCGCATCCCATGTGGCGTAGGGGTCCTGGTCGATACTCATTTCGTCACCCCCATCTCCTGCATCGCGAGGCGTAGTGCGCGCATGCCGTAGTGCATCCGCGACTTGACGGTGCCGTCCGGGATTCGTAGCTCGGCGGCGATCTGCTGGGTCGACAACCCGCGGTAATAGGCGGCGACGATGACCTCGCGATGTTCGATACTCAACGTCGCCAGCGCATCGGCGATCAGCCACGAGTCGAGTGCGCGGTCGGACTGGTCCGGACTCTGCTGCTCCGGTGGTGAGTCCATGCCGAATTCGCGACGACTGCGCGCACTGCGGTGTTCGTCGAAGGCGAGGTTCCGGGCGACTGTGAACAGCCACGCGCGCGCCGACATCGTCGACTGATCGAGCACGTTCGGGCGTTGCCACGCGCGTAGCAGAGTCTCTTGCACGATGTCTTCGGCCCGACCTGGATCGCCGATCAGGCCTAGCGTGTACCGCCATAGCGCCGATGCATGTTCGCTGTACAGCACTCGCATCAGTTCGGCCTGATCTTCGGGCAACTCCTCACCTCCCGATGTATCACGATCCAGGGCGCCGAACGGTTCGATCAGGTATGTGCACAGCTGCAAGACGACTAGTCGAAGATTTAACTGTCGCTAACCACCATTTGTGACGAGCTTCACACTACGGTGGTGTGCTATGAAGCGGAATAAGCACCTCGACGGCGTCCTCGCTCCCGCCTACACCGGTCGGCTCGACACCGAACCTGTTCCCGCATTACGACTTCCGAGGTCGGAGATGCACCCGGATATCGCGTATCGGTACATCCACGACGAGTTGATGCTGGATGGCAGCTCGCGTCTGAACCTCGCGACTTTCGTGACCACCTGGATGGAACCGCAAGCGGCACAGTTGATGGCCGAGACGTTCGACAAGAACATGATCGACAAGGACGAATACCCGGCGACGGCGGCCATCGAGGAGCGGTGCGTCAACATGGTCGCCGACCTGTTCCACGCTCCCGAGCTCGATCCGACGGACTCCTCGTCCGCTACCGGCGTCTCGACGATCGGCTCCAGCGAGGCAGTCATGCTCGCCGGCCTCGCACTCAAATGGCGCTGGCGTGAAGGCAAGACCGGCGACACGTCGAGGCCGAACCTGGTGATGGGCAGCAACGTTCAGGTGGTGTGGGAGAAATTCTGCAAGTACTTCGACGTCGAGGCCAAGTACCTGCCGATGACGCCCGACCGTTACGTCATCACGCCCGAGCAGGTTCGGGAAGCAGTGGACGAGAACACAATCGGCGTTGTCGCCATCCTCGGCACGACCTATACGGGTGAGTTGGAGCCCGTCAAGGAAATCGCCGACACCCTCGATGAGATCGCCGCATCCGGCGGACCGGACGTGCCGATGCATGTCGACGCGGCGAGCGGCGGCTTCGTCGTGCCATTCCTGCATCCCGGCCTGGCGTGGGACTTCCGCGTGCCGCGCGTTGCCTCCATCAACGTGAGCGGACACAAGTACGGGCTCACCTATCCGGGCATCGGCTTCGTCATCTGGCGCGGAAAGAGCGATCTGCCAGAGGATCTGGTGTTCCGCGTCAACTACCTCGGCGGCGACATGCCGACCTTCACCCTCAACTTCTCCCGGCCCGGAAATCAGGTCGTCGGGCAGTATTACAACTTCCTGCGCCTCGGTCGCGAAGGCTACAAAACGATCATGGAAACCCTGCGGGACACCGCAGTTCGCATGACCGAACGGATCTGTACCTGCCCCGAGATCGAAGTCATCACCGACGGATCGGCCATCCCCGTTGTGACGTTGAAACTCAAAGGCGATCCCGGGTTCACCGTGTTCGACGTCTCCCACGAACTCCGCGCGGGCGGCTGGCAGGTGCCTGCCTACACGATGCCCGCCGACGCCGAGGCTGTGTCAGTCCTGAGAATCGTTGTGCGGGAAGGTTTCAGCGCCGACCTGGGCAGACACCTCGCCGACGCCATCATCGAAGTGATCACCACACTGCGTGAGCGAGGCACCATCGGGCACGCCGAGGAGCAGCACTTTGCCCACTAGGGACTAGTTGCGCTCGACGTCGATGGGATGTGTTGCGAGCATCGCCAACGGGAGGGGTTGGCGACGCAACACGTTCGCCCACACGTCGACCCTTGGCGGCCCGATGAGGTCGGTCGCGAGGGCCGACAGCACCATCCAGTCGTTGCGTTCGAGTTCGCCTTCGAGCTGACCGAAGGTCCAGCCCGAGTAACCGGCGAAGATGCGGACGCCCTCGACGAGCGGGCGGATCTGCTCGGGATCGGAGTCGAGATCGACCATGGCGACGCGGCCGTCGACCCGGCGCAAGCCGGCCACATCGTCGATGTCGACGCCGACGCGGAGGGTCGCGAGACACAGCGCGGCGTCCCGTTTGACCGGGCCTCCGACGAACAGTGCTTTGGGCCGCGCGGCGAGGTTCGACCACTGCGGTAGAACGTTGTGGATCGCGGTGTCGCTCGGTCGATTGATGACGACGCCGAGACTGCCGGAATCGTTGTGTTCGATGACGTAGATGACCGTCCGGCGGAACGCCGGCTCCACGAGTTCGGTAGACGCTACAAGTAAGGTTCCAGGCCGTACGACGTGCTCAGCTTCGGGCTCGCGTTCACCCCGGGCAGTGCGGTCGTCGGGTTCCTCTCCGTGTGCCACGTTGACATCATCGCACCGTTACCTGAGTACTGTCCGCCAAGACGCTCAGTCGAAACCTATGGTTTCCAGAAGTATGTCCAGGTGGTGTGCGAAGAGGTCGTCTCGGTCGGTGAAAGTCCGCGGTCCGTACTGGTCGAAGACGTCGAAATTGATGGCGCCGAACAGCGCCGCCCACGCGAGTACGCCGCGTGCGATCAGGGCGTCGGGCGCTGTGAGCGCGTATTCGGAACGGATTGCGTCGAAGTCTTTGCGAAGGGCCGCCGGTACCGGCACGGTATCGGGTACGGCAGTCCGGCCGGAGGCGTACGCGCGTTCGTACAGGCTGATCAGCGCAACGATCACTCGCGTGCCAGGGCCCGTCGTTTGGTCGGCCGGGGCGGCATATCCGGGCACCGGACTGCCGAAGAGTAGGGCGTAGCGCGCGGGTTCACGCAGCGCCCACGTACGGACCGCAACGCCGATCGTCCGGAACTGTGCTCTGTAGTCGTAGTCCGCGATCGTCGCGAGGGCCGCGTCTACCTCGTCGCCGAGTTCGTTGTAGGCGTCGACGACCAGAAGTGTCAGCAATTCGTCGCGGTTGCGGACGTACCGGTAGACCGCTGACGACACCACGCCGAGATCGCGGGCGACAGCGCGGAGTGAGAGGGCGGCCGCGCCTTGTTGTGCGAGGTGTTCGCGGCCGATTCGCAGGATGTCGTCCATCGTCTGCGCGCGGGCGCGATCGCGCGGAGTTCCGGTCATGGTGAACAGCATGCACACACTGGGAGAGCGGCGTCAACAAAAGTGAGCAGTGCTCTTGACAAGGTGCTCGCGGAGGCGCAAGCTGTCATGCAAAGAGAGAGCACCGCTCACTAAAGAGACAGGAGATCACGATGACTGCCATTCACATCGTCAACGGCGCGGGCCAGGTAGGTACGACGGTTGCCGAACAGCTCGCAGCGGCGGGATATCAGGTCCGCGTGCTGACGCGATCGGGCAGCGGCCCCGAGCACCCGTTGATCGAACGTCGCAAGGTCGACGTGTCCAAGCCTGCGGAACTGGCCGCCGCCTTCGAGGGTGCGGTGGCCGTCTACCACTGCATTCACGGGTCTGCGTACACCGCCAAGGCGTGGCGCGCGGAACTGCCCGGCGCCGAGCAAGCCGTGCTGGCGGCTGCGGGAAAGGTCGGCGCAGTCGTCGTCTTCCCGGAGAGCCTGTACAGCTACGGCGAGGTCGACGGCCCGATGACCGAAGACACCCCCCGCTCGGCAACGCGCGGCAAGCTCGGTGTGCGCACCGAACTGTTGCGGGCCCGGGAGGAGTCGGAGACGAATACCGTCAGCGTCGCGGCGTCGGACTTCTTCGGTCCGCACGTGATGATGTCGCACGCCGGTGAACGCATGGTCCCCACAGTGCTGGCTGGCAAAAAGATGCGAGTCATCGGCAGTCTGGATCAGCCGCACTCGTTCACCTTCGTGCCCGACCTCGCGGCCGCGATGATCGCCGCAGCGCAAAATCCCGCGCTGTGGAACGGCTTCTACCACGCCCCGACCTCGGCGCCTGTGACTCAGCGCCAGCTCATCGAGGCGTACGCAGCGGCCGGTGGTGTGCCCGCCCCGAAGATGTCGGCCATCCCGGTCTGGGTGCTGAAGGCGACGGGGATCTTCTCGGTCGACGCCAGGGAACTCGCCGAGACGGCATATCAATTCAGTCGGCCGTTCGTCGTCGATTCGGCGCGGAGTGAGCAGGTCCTGGGCCTGCGGCCGACACCGTTCGAGACGGCGGTCAAGACAACGGTCGACTGGTGGCGGGCGCGTCAAGATTGAGGAACGCGAGTTTGGGGCATCATCGACTCTGTGCGCGCAACCTTCCTCGCCGTGGTCGCTGCTCTGCTCCTTCTCGTGTCGCTTGTGACGGCATGTTCGCAAAACAACGGACCCGACGAACCGGCGACTGTTGCGCAGAAGTTCGCCGATGCCTTGAACAACGACGACGCGATTGCAGCGGCAGCACTGACGAGCGATCCGAGCGCTGCGCGAGCCGCGCTCTCGCAGATGTACGAGGGGCTCGGCAAAGAAGTCCAGTTCAGCGTCGCGGACACTGCCGACGATTCGGTCACCTTCGATGTCGTGTGGAAACTGGGCGAGAACGAACGCGGCTGGAAGTACAGCACCGACGCGAAGGCAGCGGACACCGACGAGGGTTGGCGGATCGAATGGAATCCGTTGGTCCTCGCTCCGTTCGAGGGCGGTAAGACGGGTGATCTCCGTTTCGTGCCGACGTTCCCGGAGCCTGCGAAAGTTCTCGACCGCGCCAACCGTGAGTTGCTCACTCAGCAGGCGGTGACGCTGGTCAACGTCGATTCGACTGCGGATCTCGCCGCCGTAGCCGGCCTGTTGGCGGCGCCAGCGCCGGGCGTGACGGCCGAGTCGTTGCGCGCGGACGTCGACGCGGCGCAGGGTCAGCCGGTCACGGCGGTGACGCTGCGCGAGCAGGATATAAATCCGATCGCGGACGCGCTGGGCGCGATCCCGGGAGTGACCCTCGTCCGGCAGGCGCGGTTGCTCACGACCGATCGCGCGCTCTCGTCGCCGACGTTCGCCGGGGTGACCGAGCAGTGGCAGGAGGCGAACGCGGCGGCGCAGGGTTGGGAGGTCATGTCCCAGGCCCCGGATGGCAGCACCACCCGGTTGGTCGGTGAGGACGCCAAGCCGACACCCGACATCTCGACCACGCTCGACATGGACTTCCAACTCGCTGCCGAGGCCGCGCTCGCGCCGGTGCAGACGCCGGCCGCCATCGTCGCGATCAAGCCGTCGACCGGCGGGGTGCTCGCCGTCGCGCAGAACGCGCAGGCCGACGGCCAAGGGCCGATCGCCCTGACCGGCCTCTACCCGCCGGGCTCCACGTTCAAAACCGTGACGACGGCAGCTGCGCTGCAGGCCGGTGGAGTCACGCCCGATACTGTGCTGCCCTGCCCGGCTTCGGCAAACATCGAAGGCCGGACGATCCCCAACGACGAAAACTTCGATCTCGGGCAGGTCCCGCTCCACGTCGCCTTCGCGCGGTCGTGCAACACGACGATGGGCAAGCTCGCCGCCGAACTGCCGCCGGATGCGCTCACGAACGCCGCCGCTCAGCTCGGTTTGGGCATCGATTACGTGACGCCCGGGTTGACGATGGTGACGGGGAACGTCCCGGAGGCGGACTCGGCAGCGCAGCGCGTGGAGTCCGGGATCGGCCAGGGGAACGTGACCGCGTCGCCGTACGGGATGGCCCTCGTCGCTGCTTCGATCGCGAACAGCGGTGTGCGCCCGCCGATGCTGATCGAGGGGCAGCCGGGAACTGGCAACCGAACCGCAAATCCTTTGTCGGCAACCATCTTCGACCAGGTTCGGACGATGATGCGCGAGACGGTCACCGACGGGACCGCGACCGTGTTGCGCGACATTCCGGACCTGCGCGGCAAGACCGGAACGGCCGAGCACGAGGGCGGTCCCGCGCATGGCTGGTTCATCGGAATCGATGGCGACGTGGCGTTCGCGGTGTTTGTTGCCGACGGGGACACGTCGGCGCCTGCGCTCGAGGCCGCCGGCAGGTTCTTGCGTCCCGTTCAGGCGCTTGTTCCACGTTAGGCGGGTGCGTTTAAAGTGTTTGTGTCAATAATGTGATGCCATCTTGCAGAGTGTGTGCTTGTTACTAGTGTGACAAGAGTGGAGATTGTGACGTATGGGGATACCGGAATCTCGACGTGTACGAGTTAGCAGCGCGATTGCAATCGGAGTGGTCGGCTCCTTGATTGCGGTCCTGGGTTCCTGCGCGCTCGGCGATAGAGCCGACGACGCGGAGGCCCTGGTCGAACACTTCACGGAGTCGCTCGACGACCAAGACGTCGGCGGTGCCGCATCCCTGACCTCGTATCCGAACGCCGCCTCGGCATCCATCCAGCAAATGTTCGATGGCCTGCATCCGCAGGATGTCGACTACAAGCTGAGCCAGTTCATCACCCTCGACGACGAGTCGGGCTTCTTCAGCCTCGATGTCGCCTGGGACTTCGGCAAAGAGCGCAAGTGGGAGTACAACGTTCAGGGCAGCGTGCGCAAGCTCGCGGTCGGCTGGCGGATCCAGTGGGATCCATCTGTTGTCGTTCCGGATCTTGGGCACGGCCGCACGGTGAACTTCGTCCGGACCGACGCACCACCGCCGCGAGTGCTCAACAGCGCCGGTGAAGATTTGATGACCGAACAGGCCATCAACGCCGTCACGCTCGATCCGGCAAGAATGCCGGACCCCGTCGCGACCACCACTGCCGTATCCAAAGCGATCGAATCGGTTGCGCCACTGATCACGTCGCAGACTTTGATGCAGGAACTCGTCGTCGCGCAGGGTCAGCCGATTACTGCCGTCAGATTGCGTGACGCCGACTTCGAGATTCTGGAGCCCGACCTCACACCGATCCCCGGCGTGGTCGTCGAGAAGGAGCAGAAGCTGATCTCTGCCGATCGCCGCATCGTCTCGCCGATGCTCGACGCGGTTCGTAATGTGTGGCAAGCGAATCGGGATGCGACGGCCGGCTGGGCAGTGCAATTACTGCAGCCCGGTCAAGCCCCGACGCAGCTCGCGGGATTCCAGGGGCCGGCCGGACCCGATGTGCAGACGACGCTGGATGCAAACCTGCAGCTCGCCGCCGAAGACGCGGTAGTCAGCGTCGGCACGCCTGCGGCGATCGTCGCACTGTCACCGTCCAGCGGCGGCATTCTCGCGGTCGCGCAGAACAGCTACGCAAACGACGAAGGCCCGATCGCGTTCACGGATGCGTACCCGGCGGGCTCCGGCATAGACACCTTCAAGCAAGCGGCTGCACTCGAGCAGCGGGTGCCTGTCGGGGAGGTCAAGGCAGACGACGCGCTGGATCTGGCCGGCAGGTTGGGACTCGGCGTCGACTACTCGATCCCGGGACTAGAGGAAGTGACCGCGAACAATCCTCAACTCGGCGGCTCGGGCAAGTTGGCGGCAACGCCGTTCGGAATGGCGGTCGTTGCGGCATCCATCGCACGCGGTGGGCTTGCGATGCCGATGATCACGGTCGGTCAACCGGCAACGACGCCGACGCAGATGGCGCCGCTTCGCCCGGACGTCATCGACCGGTTGCGCGTGCTCATGCGTGAGGGAGTGGCGCGGCCGGAGGCCGAGAGCCTGCGTCAGTTCCCGGACGTCGCAGGCATTCCGATGTCGGCAGGCGACGACCAATGGTTCATTGCGACGAAGGGCGACCTCGCGTTCGCGGTGTTCATCAAGGACGCCGACGGCGCAGATCAAGCCGCGAAGATGGCGTCGCGGCTCCTGCGGGCGATGGCTCGCCCGCAGGCTTAGCGATTCTGAGTCGAATCGCGCGCCAGCCGAGCAGGAAGATTGCAAGGACGGTGCCGGCGACGATGATGAAACTGAACGCGGTGCCCTGACCGCTCACCACGCGTAACAACATGCCGACCACCAGGGTCGAGAGCCAGACGAAAACGCCTGTGGGAAAGATACTTCCAGCGTCGAACTTGTCCCTGTAAAACGTCCGCGTCGCGACCCAACCGACCGCGAGACCGCCCAGGAATGGCCAGGCGGTCTCGAGTAGGCCGGTGATGGAACCTGCCTCGGCGTGGCTTCGCCTGCCGATCAAGCAAAACACGACGACGAGAACGACGTCGACAGACAACGCGGCAAGGTTCCTCTTCATGCAACCGAGGTTAGCCCTGGTAGGCGACCTCGATCTCGAGGGTCAGCGTGATCTTGTCGCCGACGACGGCGCCACCGTTGGCGAGAGGCATGTCGATGGTGAGGCCGAAATCGCGGCGGTTGACGACGGTCTTGGCTTCGAAGCCCGCGACGGGTCCGTTGCCCATGCCCGGGTTCACGCCGAGGAACTCGACGTCGAGGGTGACGGACTTGGTGACGCCGTGGAAGGTGAAATCGCCGTCGACCTCGAAGTTGTCGCCGTTCACGCGGAAGCCGGTGGACTTGAAGGTGGCGGTCGGGAACTGCTCGGCGTGGAAGAAATCGGCCGTCTTCAGATGTGCGTCACGCTGCTCGTTGTCGGTGGTGACGGAGGCAACCTGGATCTCGGCCTCTGCCGAAGCGGTGCCGTCTTCGTTGATGACGAGCGCGCCGGAGAAATCGGTGAAGCGGCCGCGGACCTTGCTGACCATGAGATGCCGTACGGAGAAGCCGACGGTCGAGTGCGAGGCGTCGATTGCCCAGGTGCCGGCGGTCAATCCTGTGGTGGTTGCTGTGGTCATTTCACGCGCTCCTGAGAAGTAGTTGATGTTTCAACGATCAATATACATCAATCGGACTGCGGTCCGCTTTATTCCCTGGACCTATTTTGAGCGGGCTAGTCTTCTTCGGCGACTTCCGCGAGCGCGGCATGCGCGGCGGCAAGGACGACCTTGCCTGCCGCGTGCAGGGGTTCGGTGCTGCGCATGGCCCGGCACAGGACGAATGCGCCTTCCAGGCTCGTGACGAAGCCGATCACCAATTCGCGCAGCTTCGCCTGCGGCAACCCCGTGTATTCGAATCGCTTCACACCGAGGTCGATCCAATCGGTGAAGACGTCGGCGGTCGCGAGTCGCAGGGTTTCATCTGTACTTGCGACTTCGAGCGCGACTGTGGCGACGGGGCAGCCGTCGACATAGTCGGTCACAGCGAGCGATTCGGCAGCGCCGGCGAAAGCCCATTCGATCGCGGTCGGCAGGTCTGGCGCGGAGTCGAAGACTTGCGCAACGAGGTCGCCGTACATGAGCCCCCACGACCGAATGACCTCTTCGGTGAGCTGGCCTTTTCCGCCGGGGAAGAAGTGGTAGATGGACCCGAAGGGTGCGCGGGCCGCCTGGGCGATCTGCTTGAGTCCGGTGCCGGCCATGCCTTGCCGCCGATATAGCTCGCAGGTCGACGCGACGATACGAGTTCGGGTATCGGGTTGCTCGGCCACCTGCACCATTGTAGTCTCGAACATAGTAGAACGATCTATCAAGTGGCATTCGTTCGACAGGGGAATGGCATGGTCAAATATCTGAGATTTCTCGCTCTCCTGACCGGAGTGATCTGCGTCGGAATCGGCGTCTATCACGCCCTGTTCGGGGTGGACTCGGTCATCGGCGCCGGCCCGGCGGATGCAACCGTCGACTCCCAGGAACGCTTCTACGGCGCGCTCTTCGCAGGCTACGGCGCCGCGTGGATCCTGGCCGCCCGCCAGGAACCCATCTCTGCCAACGTAATTCGGCTACTGGCGGGAACTATGTTCCTCGGCGGTACCGCCCGCGTCATCTCGTGGGTCGACCGCGGCGCGCCCAACTGGTTCTACGCGGTGATGATGGTTGTCGAGTTCGCCGTGCCCGCGGTCTTCTTCGCGCTGGTGCAGGGCTCCGCGAAGTCGGTTGCGCTGGAGGATGTTCCGAGTCGACGCTAACGTTGTTCGCGACGTTCGAATTCGACGTCGTCGGCTAGGTCCTCGTGCTGGTTCTTCCGGAACAGGAAGAGGAAGACGATCCAGCCGACGATTGCGACCAGAATGAAACTGACGCCGCGGTAGACGAAGGCAGCGGCAACAGCCTGCGCCGCAGGCAGGCCGGCCGTCGACGTCAGCGTGGCAATGAGCGTCGCATCGACGAAGACAAGGCCGCCCGGCGCAAGCGGAATCGTGCCGACGGCCTTTCCGATCGCGAACGTGATAAGTAGACCGGACAGCCGTGGGTCGGAACCTATTGCGTAACAGGCGAACGCGAGGCAAGCGACGTCACCCGCACGGTGCATCGCCGCCCACAGAAACGTCAGCGATGCATCCGAAAAGCCAAGCTTCACCGACTCGAGTTGCGCGATGACCTCGCGGACCCGAACCATGCCGTCGTCGCGCGGATGCTTCCGAATTCGGTTGACCTTGGCCAGAATCCAGCCGACACCGGATTCGAGCGAATCGGGGTGGGTCGATGCGTAGCGGACCGCGTACAGGAGGGCGACGACGCCGCCGACCGACAAGATCAAGGTGAACGGGCTGACCGAACCGCCGACCAGGACAGCGCCGCCGACACCGAGCAGGGCGAGCCCGGCGGCAGCGATCACGCCGGAAAAGGCGAGTTGCCACGATGCGACGATCGGGCTGGCCCCCCAGCGGCGCGACTCCCGATACGTGAACGCCGTCGAAAAGACCTGCCCCGCGGGCAGGGTGACAGACATTGCCGTACTCGCGTAGATGACGGCCATGGACTTGGGCAGGGACACTTTGACCCCGCCCGCCTGCAGCAGCTGCTTCTGCATTGCACCGAACCCGCCGAGCGAGACGGCCTGTGCAAGCACGCAGGCTGCGAGCCACCCCCAATGAATTTCCGAAAGCGTTTGCCACGACTCGTGCAGGCGTGGCCAGAGGTAAATGCCTTCACCGACGAGCAGGGCGAGCAGAGCAATTGCGGCAACCCACTTCAGCCACCAGAACTTGCCCCGCCGACGGCTGGGCGGCGCGTCGGGCGGATCGTGTCCGGGCTGTGCCACATCGCCAGAGTAACGAACGGCCCGTCAGTTCAGTCGGACCCGCCCGTGGGCAGAACGGGTGAGGCGAGTTGCGTGCGGCGCCGCCTGCCGCGCAATTGGACCTCCTCGCCCAACTCCCAGTGCTGCTGCTCGTCCTCGTCCGCGAAGTACAGCGCACTGCTCGACGCGAGTACGCGGCTCGGCTGCAACTTGGCCAGCTCGGTCAGCCGGGATGCTTCGTTGACGGGGTCGCCGATCACCGTGTATTCGAAACGGTTCGCGGCGCCGATGTTTCCGGCGACCGCGAGACCGGCCGACACACCGATGCCGATGTCGAGCCCGGCAACCTTCGCAAGCTCGATGCGCATGTCGCGTGCAGCGGCAAGAGCTGCGGTCGGAGCGTCCGGCCGATCGAGCGGTGCGCCGAAAATCGCGAGCGCGGCGTCACCCATGAACTTGTTGACGAAGCCGTTGTGGTCGTCGACCACCTGGACGACCACGCGGAAGAACTCGTTCAGCAAGCTGACGACCTCGGTCGGCGGCCGTTCGGCAGCTGTCGCGGTGGACCCGACCATGTCCACGAACAGCACTGCGACGAAGCGGGTTTCACCACCGAGTTCGGTACCGAACTGCAGGGCCCGCCGCGCGACGTCCTCGCCGACGTGCTGACCGAACAGTTCTTGCAGGACTCGCCGTTCGGAGGATTCCTCCATCATGCGGTTGAAGCCGACCTGCAGACGGCCGATCTCGGAGCCGTCGAACACCTCGACCTGGACGTCGGGTTCGCCGTTCTGCACCTGCTCGATAGCTTGTGTCAGCTGGCGGATCGGGTCCGAGATGCTACCGCTGGTCAACATGGACAACGCGAACGCCTGGACGATGAGCAGGATCGTCAGCAGCAGAATCGCGATCGCGAGAGAGTTGGCGGGGAAAGCGATTTCCGTCGAGATCTGCGTCGCGCACAAAAGCACGATGCCGATCGCGGGCGCAAGCGTGCCGAGCCCCCAGGTCATCGCCATCCGGGTACCGACGCCCGGCGTCAGCGTCCGGTCGAAACCGCCCTCGCTCAATGCCTTTGCCGCGACCGGACGCAGAATCCGTTCGCCGAGCATGTAGGTGAATCCGAAGACGATCACCGACGCCATGGCGACGGTGAGGATGACCGCGACCGCCAACTCGGGGGTCGTCGAAATGGTCAGAGTCGCGAACGCCGCGCCGCCGAACAACCACAGGATCAGATGCACGATCGCCTGGCGCAACGGTGCATGCAGTGCAGCCATCTGCTCGCGTCGGCTCGGTGGACCACCGCGCAACTGCCATCGCACCACCGGCCGCAACATGATTGCCGACGACGCGAAGCTGAAGAACGCACCGACACCGATTACGAAGGCGAAGACAGTCAGTGTCTGACGGCGGTCCGAGATCACCGCGGACGACTGCGGAACCGGCAGTCCATGCCGGACGAACGCGTAGACAAGGAGCGCGCCGAAGCCGTTTGCCAAGCTCATCGAGGCGACATAGAGCGGCCACCGAGTATGCATCGTCTGTTTGACCGCTTCGAGTGGCACCGACACCGGTCCAATTTAGCGTTCCTATGGTTCGCCCCGCCCGATGATCGCTGGTACTGCGACTAGGCTCGCCAAAATGAGCCACAAGCCTGCGGAGTCGGTGCATCCGGTGGTACGCGTCGGCGCCGAATGGACGTGGCGCCTACTGGTGCTGTTCGCTGGGCTCCTTGCGCTCGGTTATCTGGTGGAGCGCTTCTCGACGGTCATGATTCCAATGGCCATCGCACTGCTCGGCGCGGCGATGCTGTCGCCGATGGTCGATTGGATGCAGCGACAGGGCGTACCGCGTTCGGCGGCGGTGGTCGTCGCGATCGTCGGCAGCATCGGGGTTCTCGCGGGAATCCTGACGTTCGTCATCGAGCAGTTCATCGAGGGCCTGCCTGAATTGACGTCGAAGTTCACGTCGAGCATCAACGAAGTCCGGGACTGGTTGACGACGGGTCCGCTGCACTTCAGCGACGACCAGATCACCAAGGGCTCGGACTCGATCGTCAAGGCCATCGAAGACAATCAGGACACCCTGACCAGCGGTGCGCTTGCCACCGCGACGGCGATCGGTGAGCTGCTCACCGGCGGGTTACTCGCGCTGTTCATCCTGATCTTCTTCCTCTACAGCGGCGCCCAGATCTGGGAATTCGTCACGCGGATCGTGCCGAAGCAAAACCGGCGCCGAGTGCGTATCGCGGGTGTACAGGCCTTCGGCTCGCTGGTCGGGTTCGTCAGGGCCACCGTTGCCGTGGCGGCGGTCGACGCGATCGGAATCGGCGCGGGCCTCGCGATTCTCGGTGTGCCGCTTGCGCTGCCGCTGGCTTCCCTCGTCTTCATCGGTGCGTTCATCCCGATCATCGGTGCCTTTCTGACCGGATTCGTCGCCGTGTTCATCGCCTTGGTGACGAAGGGTCTGATCACGTCGTTGATCACCTTCGGCATCATCGTCGCGGTCATGCAGCTCGAAGGCCACGTCCTGCAACCGCTCCTGTTGGGCCGGGCGGTGCGCATCCATCCGCTCGCAGTCGTCTTGGCAATCACGGCAGGCATCGTGCTGTTCGGGATCACAGGCGGTCTGCTGGCGGTACCGGTCGTCGCAATGGTGAACACGGCGGTCCGGTCGTTGCTTGCCGAGGACCAGGACGACGTCGAGGTGGTCGAAGACACCGAAGGTCCGATGTTCACGGCCGAGCCGGACAGACCGGGTCCTGCCGACGACGTCGTCTCCCGCGATGCGGACAGGTGAGCGCTGGCGTCACGTAACCGGCGTCGGTGCTGATCCGCTGACGCCGCTCTGGCGTGCCTCGCAGGCGTTCAGGCTGGTCACGTTGGCCTACGCTCTCAGCTTTCAATGGGCGAGCGCACACAACTACCTGCACGAGAGGCTCAGCTGGTTTCTCTTCGGGATCATGACGGTGTGGTCGGGTCTGTCGGCTCTGGCGCTGGCGCGAGGTTCGGTTCCGCGGTGGATCGTGGTGGTGATCGACCACGCCGTGGTCATCGGGTTGATGCTGTCGACGCTGCTCGTCGCCGATCAAGCCTGGTACACGAGCAACCAGACCCTGCCGACCACGCTGTGGAGCGCGAATGCCGTGCTGTCGGCTGCGATTCTGTGCGGTCCATGGGTCGGCGTGCTGTCCGGACTCGCGATCGCGCTCGTCAGCCTCGGCGTTCAGGAGCGAATCAACTCCGACATCTGGCGCGATGCGACGATCCCGCTGCTCGTTTCCGCGGGACTCGCGATCGGCCTCGCGTCGACAACCGCGAAACGCGCGCATGCGCAGCTCGAGCGAGCCGTCCGACTGGCAGCGGCGACCGAGGAACGGGAACGGTTGGCGCGCGAGGTGCACGACGGGGTTCTGCAGGTCCTCGCCTACGTCGCGCGCCGTGGCAACGAAATCGGCGGTCCCGCCGCGGACCTCGCCCAGAAGGCAGCAGAACAGGAGCACGCGCTGCGAATCCTGATCTCCGAGCAGGGCGACGGCGCGGAATCCGACGCCGGTGGCGGAGCGATCGATCTTCGGTCACTGGTCCGAACCCAGGCTCGGCCGCTTGTGTCGGTGTCCACACCGGGTGATCCGGTGTCGGTCGGCAGGCATATCGGTACCGAGATCGCAGCTGCGGTCGCGAATGCCCTGTCGAACGTGGAGTTGCACACCGGCGTGGGCGCGCGAGCGTTTGTTCTGGTCGAGGACCTGGGTGCGGAAGTCATCGTGAGCGTTCGCGACGACGGTCCGGGCATTCCGGACGGCAGGCTTGCCGCCGCCGAGGCGGAGGGACGGCTGGGGGTCGCGAAGTCCATCCGTGGCCGTATCGAGGCCTTGGGGGGAACCGCGACGCTTCTCACCGAGCCCGGTGGCGGGACAGAATGGGAGTTCAGGGTGCCCAGGGGAGCCGAGGGGAAATGACGGACACGACTCGGATATCGGTGATGGTCGTCGACGACCATCCGATGTGGCGCGACGGTGTATCGCGGGACTTGGCGGCCGCCGGGTTCGAGGTGTCGGCGACCGCGGACGGTGTCAAGTCGGCCGCGCGCCGGGCGGCGGCGGTCCAGCCGGACGTGGTCCTGATGGATATGCAGCTTGTCGACGGCAATGGCGCAGAGGCCACGGCACGTGTGCTGGACGTTTCTGCGAACAGTCGCGTCCTTGTGCTCTCGGCGTCCGCCGAGCGAGAGGACGTGCTCGAAGCGATCAAGGCTGGTGCGTCGGGTTACCTGGTGAAGAGCGCGTCTGCGGCAGAGCTGATCGAGGCGGTCCGGGCTACAGCCGCTGGGCAGCCGGTCTTCACGCCGGGTCTGGCCGGACTCGTCCTCGGCGAGTACCGGCGAATGGCAACGGCACCGGTCGACGATCAAGCACCGGCAGTGCCCGCCCTGACCGAACGTGAGACCGAAGTGCTCCGAATGGTCGCAAAAGGGTTGTCGGCCAAGCAGATTGCGACTCGATTGGCCCTGAGTCACCGAACCGTCGAAAATCACGTTCAAGCAACCCTGCGCAAACTGCAACTCGCCAACCGTGTCGAACTGACGCGGTACGCGATCGAGCAGGGTCTCGAATAACGCACCTATCATGGGTGCTGTGGATGCAAGGGACCTGCGCGTCTCGGACGCCGAACGGGAACATGTGGGCCAACTGCTGCAACGAGCGGTCGGCCAGGGGATGCTGTCACTCGGTGAGTTCACCGAGCGAATGGACACAGCGCTGTCGGCAAAGACGCGTGGCGAACTGAACGTCGTCCTCGCGGACCTGCCTGGAATGCGGATCCGTGGGGATCACACCGGTGTGCCGAGTCCGGTACGAGGTCCCGTGCACGTCGAACCAGGTTCCGGCGCAGTCGATGTCATCGGTGGCCAGATGTCGAGCGTCGTCCGCAAGGGGCCGTGGCACGTCGCCGAGCGAATTCGGGTCTCGACGCGAATGTCCAGCGTCGCATTGGATTTCACCGAAGCGGTGATCTCATCGAATGTTGTCGAGATCGAGCTCGACGACTTCTGCAGCAGCGTCACCCTGATCGTCCCCGTCGGGTCGACGGTGGATCTCAACGGTGTCCAACTGGTCGGTGCGAGCATCAAGAACAAGGTCCGTACTGCGCCGCCGGGAAGCCTGCACATCGTCGTTCGCGGCCGGCTCCGCTTCGGGTCAGTCACGGCGAAACACCCGTCGGGGTGGAAGCGGTTGCTGAGTCAGGGGTAAGTAGGTAGGCTAGAACGCATGTTCGAGTCGGGGGAATCGACGCAGGCCAGCGCGGCAATCACAGCTGCCCGAGACGCGTTCGCGAGGTTGGGTCGGGAACTGGGAAATGCCACGCGGATCGACTTGATCCGCGCGTTGGTAGAGCTGAAATCGAGCTGTGCGGCAGCTCAGGCGGTTTTGACGGCCGATTTGAGCACCGACCGACGTGCCGAACATGCGGCCGCTGGAGTCCCCACCGCTCAACGCGGCCGCGGCGTCGCCGCCGAAATCGGTCTGGCGCGGCGCGAATCGCCGAAACGCGGAAGCCAGTTCCTCGGGCTGGCAAACGTCCTGGTCCACGAAATGCCTCACACGCTCGCGTTGCTGCGATCCGGGCATTTGAATGAATGGCGCGCCATGCTCCTTGTCCGCGAAACTGCCTGCCTGAGTAAGGCAGATCGGGCCCGCGTCGACCGGGATCTGTGTGGGCGCCCTGAGCGACTCGAGGGCATGGGCGACGCGAAAATCATCGCCGCGGCACGAGCAGCCGCAGCCGAACTCGACGTTGCAGCCGTCGTGCGGCGCAACGCAAGAGCAGTCGCTGACCGGCACGTCAGCGTGCGGCCGGCGCCGGACACCATGAGTTACGTGTCCGCGCTACTGCCGGTCAAAGAGGGAGTCTCGGTCTACGCCGCCCTGCGCCGAGACGCGGACACCGTCATCGCCGCCGGGGACGAGCGGTCCCGCGCGCAGATCATGGCCGATCTTCTCGTCGAGCGCGTGACCGGACAGGCCAGTGCCACTTCAGCCCCGACAGCGGTCAACGTGGTGATCTCCGATCACGCATTGTTCGGCGATGGCGACGAACCCGCCCACGTCGTCGGATACGGACCCATTCCTGCCGCGATCGCGCGGGACTGGATCAAGAACGCAGCAGCCGAAGAGGATTCACCGGAAACGGTGCAACTGCGCCGGGTTTACGCCCACCCGGGAAGTGGTGCGCTGACCGCGATGGAATCGAAATCCCGGTGCTTCCCGAAACCGTTGGCCCGCTTGATCGACATTCGCGACCGGGTCTGTCGAACACCATGGTGCGGTGCTCCGATCCGCCACCGCGACCACATAGAACCGCACGAGGCCGGCGGAGCCACCGCGGTCGACAACGGGGCAGGGCTATGTGAAGCGTGCAATCACGCCAAACAGGCTCCCGGATGGTCGAGCCGCCCCGAACATCGGACACCTGCCGCCCGGCACCGGTATTCGTTCACCACCCCGACCGGGCACAACTTCACGTCGACAGCACCACCGTTACCGAAGCCCTATCCGTTGGGAATCGAGATCTATACACCAACGGAGCAAATACTCGTCGATTTCCTGGCGTGTAACTAGTGATATTTGTCGACAACCGAGGGCAAGTCCCCACGGTCACTGAGTAGAGCTACTCATCCGAGCGACCGGTTCGCCCGGGATCGTAGGAGCATGTCTACTTCACCCTCGAGTTCTGTGGATCCACTGCTCGTGCAGCGGCTCTCGGACGAGTTCGCCGCACTCAGTCAGCTCATGGGCCGCGTCGGTGCGGATCTGGGAGCTCTGCGCTCGCAAATAGCTCTGCGCTCGCAAATCGCAGCGCCGCCGGTTTATCAACAGCCCGTCTATCAACAGCCGGTATTTCAGCCCCCGCCGCGCTATCAGCCACCATTTCCGACCCCGCCCCCGCGTCGGGTCAGGGAGCCGTGGTGGCAGCGCGACGGGGTGATCAGCCGGGTTCTCGCGTTTGCGGGCGCCGGTGTGACTTTGCTCGGCGTTGTGATGCTGCTTGTCCTCGCGGCGCAGGCGGGATTCTTCGGGCCCGTTGCGCGGGTTGTTGCGGGTGCGGTCTTCTCCGCATTGCTGGTAGGTGTCGGGATGAAGGTCTACGACAGGCCGGGCGGCAAGGTCGGCGGAATTGCTTTGGCCGCGACAGGAATTGCCGGCGCGTATCTCGACGTCATCGCGGTTGTAGCGATCTATGGATGGATAGTGCCACCGCTCGGGATGTTTGTGGCCCTGGGTATCTGCGCGTTCGGTATCGCACTGGCCACGAAGTGGGATTCCCAGCCCCTCGCGCTGCTCGTCGTTGTGGGCGTCGCGGTTCTGGCGCCGGTGGTCACGGACGGGTTGTCCCTGACGCTTGTCGCTTTCCTGCTGGTCTTGCAGATCACGTGTTTCCCCGTTCAGTTGCTGCGTGATTGGCCGCGTTTGCATGCGGCGCGGACGGTTCCGGTTGTGCTGGCCCTGATCGCTGCGGTCACCGACGCCGGAATCCGTGACGACCATGCCGACTCGGTGAACTGGTTGCTGGTGTCGGCGATCATCGTCGCAGTGGTGGGGCTGGTGACTGGGCTTGTGGCGGTCCGACAGCGCGCGAGTGACGTGGTCGCGAGCGTGCTGCTCGCCGTGGCTTCGGTGCCACTACTGTTGTCGAGCGTGCTGTTCGACCGGCAGGCGGCCGTGCTGATCGAGGGCGCGCTCGCCGTCACGATGCTGATCGTCGCTGTGATTCGAATCCTCCCGGCGCACAACAGAATTGCCGCGTTGACCGTCGCAGTTCTCGCACTCCTGCAGGCCTGCTTCTACGGTACATCGGACGAAACCTTCCCGATCGCAGCGTTTGTCGTGGCAGCGGCGTTCGTCGCGGTGTCCGGCCAAGAACGGTCGAAGGTCGGTTACGCGGTCGGCGCAGGTTTCGCGGTTCTCGGCGGACTTGCCTTCATCGCGGTTGCATCGCCGATCAGCCTCGCCGAATCGGTTGCTGCCCAGGACAATCTGGGGTCAGCCGTGGTGGTCGGCGGCGTGCTCGGTGTCGCGCTCGTGGTGTTGCTGGTTTGGCAGGGTGCGAAGCTGTCCGTGCGTTCCCTCGCCGACAGCGGCCCGGCCCTCGTCGTTGCCGGCATCGCGGGGTTGTATGCGACGACGGCTGCCACTGTTGCCGCCGGCGTTGTGGTTGCCGGACGGGACGGTTTCACGGCGGGACACTGCGTCGCGACGATCCTGTGGATGATCGCCGCAACAGCGCTGCTGCTCCGCGGTCTTCGGGGCGAAACTCAGGTTCATCTCGCGCTCGGCGGCGGGCTGTCGCTCACTGCCGCGGCGCTCGCAAAGCTGTTCCTGTTCGACCTTGCGACGCTCGACGGATTGATCCGCGTGACCGCCTTCGTCGTCGTTGGGCTACTGCTCCTTGTCGCCGGAACGAAGTATGCGCAGGTGTTCGCGCAGCGCGAGGATCCCGCAGCTAGCGACGCTTCTCCCGCTTCAGCAGGTCGAACACGCTGACGTGGTCCGCACCGCGCCGATGCCGCCCCGAGTCCTCGTCCAGGTCAGCGTCGTCGCCGGTGTCCGGTGCCTCTGCTTCGGCAGGGGCATCGGGCTTGGGTGCCGACTTGGCCGGACCCTTCAGGTCCTGTAGCCAGCTCTCGATTCGGTTCGAATCGCGATTTTGCTGGGGCGCAACGTTTTCGGCCGGTGGCTGGACCGGCGGCGCGGGCAGCGGCGGCAGTGGGGGCGGGGGCTCTCTACGAGCCCTGGGGGCCGGCGAGACCTTCGGAATCGGCTCGGTCAGCGGCTCCGGAACCCGCACCTGTGCAACAGGTTTCACCACCCTCGCTGGGGCAGGAGCACCGGCGGTGACCAAATCGGGGACGTCGTGCGGAATTCTTTCCTCGTCGAGAATGGGTTCGCCGAGCCCCAGCCGTTCCTGAATTCGCTTCATCCACGCGGGTGCCCACCAGCAGTCGTCACCGAGCAATTTCATCGTCGCGGGAACGAGGAACATGCGGATGAGGGTCGCGTCGATGATCAATGCGGCGATCATCCCGTAGGCGATGTACTGCATCATCACGAGATCGGAGAAGCCGAACGCACCGGTGACCACGATCAGGATCAGGGCCGCTGCGGTGATGATTCGCCCGGTGTGCGCGGTACCGACCCGCACCGCCTCGGTCGTACTCGCACCGCGGGCGCGTGCTTCGACCATTCGCGACAGCAGGAAGACCTCGTAGTCGGTGGATAGGCCGTAAATGATCGCGATGATCAGCACCAGGACCGGCGACGAGATCGGACTCGGGGTGAAATTGAGCAGACTTGCCCCGTGGCCGTCGATGAATATCCAGGTCAGGATGCCCAATGTCGATCCGAGGCCCAGCGCACTCATCAGCGCTGCCTTGATCGGCAGCACCAGCGAACCGAACGTCAAAAACATCAGCAACGTCGTCGACAGCACGACGAGAATGATCATCAGCGGCATGCGATCGAGGAGTGCGTTGATGCTGTCCTGCTCGATCGCGGGCGTGCCGGTGACGCCGACGTAGACCCCTTCCGGGACAGCGATGTCGCGCAGGAAATCGACGGTGGGTGCGGCGTCGTTGCGATTCACCAAGCCTGCGGAGAGCACGTAGGTGTTCTCCTTGATGCCCGTGAACGGCATCGAGAACGCGGGCTGCACGAGGTTTGGTGCCTGGCGGGCCTCGGCCGCGATCGTCTGCACCTGGCTCGAACTCGCACCCTGGATGACCAGTTTGACGGGTTCGGTCCGCTGGCCTGGGAACAGCGAATCGAGTTCCTCCTGGGCGAGGCGGGTCGAGTTGTCGGGCGGCAGATACTTCTCGGTGATGCCGCCGAATTGAATGGCGTTGACCGGAATGATCAGAAGCAGCAGACCGACGACGATCGGGATCGTCACCTTCAGCGGGTGCTTCATGACCCACTTCGTCAGCCTGCCCCAGACGCTGTTTTCGACTTCCTCGGCAGTCTTGGTCTTGCGGAAGAACTTGAGACCGAGCGCATCGACGCGCGGGCCGAGGATGCCGAGAATTGCCGGGAGCACCGTGATCGCGCTGAGCGCGGCGAGAGTGACTGTCGCGATCGCGCCGTAGGCGACGGATTTGAGGAAGCCCTGCGGGAAGAGCAGCAGGCCGCCGAGGCTGGCCACGATCATCGTCGCGGAGAACACGACCGTTCGGCCGGCAGTCATGACCGCGCGCCGGACCGCGTTGGCGGTGTCGTGGCCTTCGGCTAACTCTTCTCGGAATCTGCTGACTATGAACAGCCCGTAGTCGATCGCCAAACCGAGCCCGATCAGCGAGACCACGGGGGAGACGAAGGAGTTGACCTCGGTGAAGTTGGTGATGATCCGGACGATTCCCCATGCGCCGACAACGGTGAGGCCGCCGACGATCAACGGGAGGGCGGCTGCGATCACGCCGCCGAAGATGAAGAACAACAGCACGCCGACCGCTGGAATTGCCAGCAGTTCCATGCGGTGCACGTCGTTTTCGAGCGTGTCGTTGACCGTTCCGAATACCGGCTGCAGACCGGACAGTTGGACGTTGACGCCGGGGATGTAGAAGACGTCACGGACTTCGCGGTAGTTGCGCGCGACCTCGGTATCGTTGTCGCCCTTGATCGCGATGCTCGCGATGGCGTGCTGTCGATCCTTGTCGGCGAACCGGTCGGCAATGTCGCCCGAGAAGTTCCAGTATGCCGCGTTGATCTTGTCGATCTGGTTCGGGTACTCGGTCGGCAGACTGTTCAGGTTGTCGAGAATTTCCTTCTTGAATGTCGGATCGTCGACGGTTTTGCCCGCTGGTGCGGTGTACAGCGCGATGACGTCGACGGTGTGATCACGACCGTAGACCCTGTCGTTGAGCTGTGCGGCTTTCGCCGAGTCGGACCCGGGATCGTCGAAACCGCTCTGGCTCAGATGATCTGCGAGACCGAGTCCGTAGACGCCGAGTGCGAGCAGCCCCGCGACCATCACACCGATGACGGTGTAGCGGAGGCGGTAGACGATGTTTCCCCAACGGGCGAACACTATGAGACCCCTTGGCGGGCCGCGTCGCCCGAGCGTGAGACGAGTAATGCGGACAGCGGACGGAACGGCTGCAACCACGCGCCCTCGTCCGGAAGCGAATCGAGGCTGACGCGGGGGAGCGGTTCCCGGAAGACCCCGGGGATGTCTTCGAGATCGACGAACTCGAGCGAGGCCGATGCGACGGCCCAGCTTGCGTGCTCGCGGAATCCGAGCACCGAAACGGCGACGCCTTCGGCGGCCAGCTTCTCGAGCGGCTCGCGGAACGCCTGGCCGTCTGCGGACGCCACCATGATCCCGGCGAGGCCGCCTTCGCGCGCACGTAGTGCGATGTGGGCGAGCATGTCGGCATCGACGTCGCTGTCTTCGTCGATCTTCGGCTTCGCGAACACGGCGAAGCCGACGTTGCGCAGGGCCTCGACCCAGGGGCGCACCACATCGGCACTGCCGGGAGCGATGTTGGTGAAGACGGTTGCTTCGGGTTCGAGGCCGTTCGATGCGCCGACCGACAGTTCGGCCGTCCGGCCCAGCAGCCAGCGGCCCAGAGCGTCGAAACGCGGGCGGTAGGCAGCCGTCGGCCGCCCGCCGAGTATCGCGCCGAGCCCCATATCGAGGTTCGGGGCATCCCAGACGAGGAGCACGCGTCGCAGATCGGCGCTGCTGCCTTGCTCGAGTAGTTCCGCGACACCCAGCACGTGATCTGGCGGCGCCTCACTGATGCTCATAGCCTGATCTTCCCCCATATCAGCTCCGTCACGGCGCTTCCGACCCGATGAGCCTTGCTCTCGAACTTCGTGACCGGCCGCTCATGAGTCATCGGGGAGTCCCAATCGAGCGCTGTGAGCTGGGGTTCTGCATTGCCGACTGCCGCAATGTACTCCGCATAGTCGGCATGGTCGGTTGCGACGTGCAACACACCGCCGGGTAGTAGCCGATCTGCAATGAGAGCGACGGTTTCCGGCTTCAGCAGCCGTCGTTTGTGATGCCGTGCCTTGGGCCACGGGTCCGGGAAGAAGACGCGAACGCCGGTCAAGGACTCGGTGGCAACCATGCTTTCGAGCACGTCGACCGCGTCGCCTCGCAACAGGCGGATGTTGGGGATCTGCTCGCGCTCGACCTGTCCGACGAGCTGTGCCAAACCTGGACGGTAGACCTCGATCGCAACCAGATTGATGTGCGGCTCCGCGGTGGCCATCGCCGCGGTCGCCGTTCCGGTTCCGGAACCGATCTCGATGATGAGCGGTGCGTCCCTGCCGAACCACGCGACCGCATCGAGCGGCTCGTCGTCGACGTCGCGACCGATCGTGGGCCAGGTCCGGTCCCAACTCTCCTGTTGGGCAGCGGTCAACGCGCCCCGGCGGGACCGGAAGCTCGTCACGCGCGGGTACAGGCGCGAGCCCTGGTTACGCGCCTCCTCGGCGACCTGATCGGCTTCGTTCACCCGACCATTGTCACGCATAACCCCGTCGTGTGACACATGAGTCTGATGTTGAGATTGAGGTTTGTCACGTCAGAGCCCCGTTTGATGTCCGGACGTCGCCCAGTCTGCAGGTCTGCGAGAATCCCCACGTGGCGGACTATCCCGAGCTCCTCAGGCTGATCGAGCGCGTCCCGCGTTCGGCGCCGGTCGCGGCGGACCTCCTGGCTGCGGTCGAAGAGTTTCGCCGCCCCGCGCGCATCCAGATTGCCGGTCGGTCGGGTGTCGGACGTTCGACGGTCGCCGCAGCGCTCGCGATCGCGGGGTCGGTCGAGACGGACCCGGTCGACCACCCCGATATTCCGGAGCCCACGCTCGACGGCGACGCGGTCGTATATGTCCTGGATTCGCTGCAGCCCGCTGACAGGTCGGCGGTATCGCGCATTGCGGCTGGTCGGGCGATCGTGATCCTCAACAAGGCCGACGCCGTCGATGGTTCGTGGGCGAGCGCGGTGGCCCGTGCCAATGAATATGCGGCCGCTCTGGGCATTGCCACCGTGCCGCTGGTTGCGACGATCGCGGCAAGCCTTGCCCACAAGCCGGTGACGACGGTCGAACTCGTCGAAATTCGAAATCTGACCGAAGAACTGCAGTCAGTCCCCGATGACCTGCTCCAGCGCTGGGAGCGCTGGGGGATATCGGCTGCGTTCTCCACAGTTCAAAGAAATCCCGCTGCCACCACACGAACGCTGACACAGGTTTTGAACGCAGTGTGTGGTGTGGAGCAGGCACGGGCTGCAGTCGAAGCTTTGACGACCCGCGCTGCAGCATTGCGGGGCGCGACACTTCTCGACACGCTCGAGCTTCTCGCCGCGCGCGCCGGTTCGGATCCGGCACGTGCCGAGATCGAGAACTTCCTGCTCACCGACTCCGCTGCTGAGATCGGACTGGTCGCTGCCTGGGCGAGTCCCAGCCTCACGCCTGTGATCGCGGACCATCGCCTTGTCGTCCCGACCTCCGCCGAGCAGGCTCAGCAGATCGCACAGTGGTGGCGTGGATACGCACGCGGCGACATCGGCAGCGCCGGTAGGCGTGCCGCGCTGCGGATTCATCGCGGGTACGTCAGCACATGGTCGAAACTGGCGGCCAGTGCATAGCGACTCGTTGCTCCCAGCCGACGTCGCGGCTGTCGTCGCGCGCTGGCATCCGGAGGGCAGCGACCTCCTCCGCGTGCTCGCGGAAAGCCCCGCCGAGCGCAGTGTCGCTCTCGTAGGCCAGGCCCAGGCTGGAAAGTCGACGATCGAGCGCGCTCTTGCCGGGGACGTGACGTTCACCGCCTCGCCTGCGGCAGCGGCATTGGTCGTCGTCGTGCTCGACGCATCCGCCCCGGTCGGGCGCGAGTTGCTCGGAATCATCGAGGAGCTGGCGCACGGCGCGAACGACGTCCTATTCGTATTGAACAAGATCGACGTTCACCGGGAGTGGCGGTCAGTGCGCGACAGGAACACGCAACTGATTGCCGCCCGCGTGCCACGGTTTGCGGCGATTCGGATCTTGCCGCTGTCCGCCCGCGTCGGGAAGGACGACTCGGGTGTCGCCGAACTCAGACGAGAAATCGGAGCCGTTCTCGACGCCGACCTCGCCGTAGCGCGCCGTGCGCAGCGGGTGCGCGCCACAGCTGCGGTGGCCGACCTAGCCCGGAACAGGATCGTGGCGAAGGCCGAGTCGTTGCGCCCGGCGACGGACGTGGCAGAGCTGCGTGCCGAGCGGACGCGGCTGGTGACGCGCCGGGACGGCGGTCGTGCGGAGTCGGTCGCCGCGTTGCGCAGTCAGATCCAGCTTGCGCGGGTCGAGTTGCTGCACGATGTGGGTAGCCGGGTCCGTGCCGTCAACCACGCGGTCCGGTCCGAGGTCGAGGCCGCCAGCAAAGACCAATTGCGCGCGATTCCCGGTCGGCTCGAACAGGCGGTTGCCGCACTCACCGCTGAGATAGATGCGAGCAGTCGACAACGACTCGGCCAGGTGCAGACGACAGTGCTCGGTACTTCAGTGCCGATCCGGGTCAACCCGGCGCCGCTCGACCTCGGTGCAGGACCGCAACGCCGGACGCGCGGTCTCGAAGACCGGATGATGGTCGTCCTCGGTGCTTCCGCGGGCGTCGGCCTCGGTCGGCTGGCCGTCGCGCCGCTGTCGCTGGTTCCGGCGCTCGATATTGCGACGGTGCCGATCACGCTGCTGCTCGGCGGTCTTGCCGCATGGTGGTTGACGCGGTCGCGTGGTCATGTCGCTGACAAGGCGCACATGCGGCAATGGGTCAACGACACGCTGGTGAACGTGAAGGCGCAGCTCGAGCAGCGGGCCGCGGGAGCTGTCGTAGCGACGGAAGGCGACCTGGCCGACCGAATCGTGCGCGAGAGCGCCGCGCGAACTGCGGCTGTGGATCAGGAGATCGCGCGTTTAGACGCGGAACTGCGGCAGGCGAGCGGACGAAACGCCGGTCAACTTGCGGCCTGCGAACGAGATCTCGCGAAACTGGAACCGTTCCGCGTGCCGCTGCGTCATAACCTTCGAGCTGTGACATGACCGAGGAGAACCATTGAACGCATCACACGAGTTCATCGATCCGGTGCTCGCTGACCTCGATGCGGCAGCCGATCTCGGCGACCTCGGCACCGTCGAGTTGGCGAGTCCGCAGCACGACCTGGACGGTGACGGTGTGCTCGACACGGTGACGCTGAGCAACGACGACGCGTTACTCGTCGCGACGGATGCCGACCTCGACGGCGCGATCGACCACCTTACGATCGTCGACCGCGATGGCGACTTCTCTGCCTGGGAGTTTCGTCACTTCGGCGGAGATGAGGCCCGCTGGGAACGTACTGATCACGGTAAGCTGGACTGACACAAAACCCGGTAGAGCCTGTCGTCCGACCCGATTCCGCCGTTGGTTGCCAACGGCGTTAACCTCTAGGGCTAGGAACCCTGCTCCCCGAAATTCGCACATAACTATTCAGTTGTGGATATAACGGGTAGCCCCCAAACGACAGGGGAAAATCGGAGTCAGCGCTGGCCGGCGCTGGGTCCGGTCCGGCCAGCACCTCAGGAGAGTTAGATGACCTCAGCGACCATTCCAGGTCTCACCGGCACAGACGGCACGCCTCCGACTCAGCACGCTGAGCTTCTGGCCTGGGTCGCCGAAGTCGCAGAACTCACGCAGCCGGACCGGGTGGTCTTCGCCGATGGTTCCGAGGAAGAGTGGGACCGCCTGACGGCGCAGCTGATCGAAGCGGGGACCTTCCGCCAGCTCAACCCGGACAAGAAGCCGAACTCGTTCCTGGCGCTCTCCGATCCTTCCGACGTCGCGCGCGTCGAGTCGCGCACCTATATCTGTTCCAAGACGCCCGAGGGAGCCGGCCCGACCAACAACTGGGTCGATCCCACCGAGATGCGCGAGACCATGACTGCGCTCTACCGCGGTTGCATGCGTGGCCGCACGATGTGGGTCGTCCCGTTCTGCATGGGACCGCTCGGTGCCGAAGACCCGAAGCTGGGCGTCGAGCTCACGGACTCCGAGTACGTCGTCGTGTCCATGAAGGTGATGACGCGCATGGGTGCCGCCGCGCTCGAGAAGCTGGGTACAGATCGCCCGTTCGTGAAGGCGCTGCACTCGGTCGGCGCGCCGCTCGAAGAGGGCCAGGCCGACGTTCCGTGGCCGTGCAGCGACACGAAGTACATCACGCACTTCCCCGAAGATCGTGAGATCTGGAGCTACGGGTCGGGTTACGGCGGCAATGCGCTGCTGGGCAAGAAGTGCTACTCGCTGCGCATCGCTTCGGCGATGGCCCACGACGAGGGCTGGCTCGCGGAGCACATGCTGATCCTCAAACTCATCTCGCCGGAGAACAAGAACTACTACGTCGCGGCCGCGTTCCCGAGTGCGTGCGGCAAGACCAACCTTGCGATGATCCAGCCGACCGTCCCGGGTTGGCGTGCCGAGACCCTCGGTGACGACATCGCGTGGATGCGTTTCGGCAAGGACGGCCAGCTGTACGCGGTGAACCCCGAGTTCGGGTTCTTCGGCGTCGCGCCGGGTACGAACTACAGCTCGAACCCCAACGCGATGGCGACCATCGAAGCGGGCAACACCGTCTACACGAACGTTGCGCTCACCGACGACGGCGACGTGTGGTGGGAGGGCCTCGAGGGCGAGCCCGATCACCTGATCGACTGGAAGGGCAACGACTGGGTTCTGCGGGAGTCCGACACCAAGGCAGCGCACCCGAACTCGCGCTACTGCACCCCGATGTCACAGTGCCCGACTCTCGCTCCCGAGTGGGACGACCCGCAGGGTGTGCCGATCTCCGCGATCCTCTTCGGTGGTCGACGCAAGACGACGGTTCCCCTCGTGACCGAATCGCTCGACTGGCAGCACGGCGTCTTCATGGGCGCGACGATGAGCTCGGAGCAGACCGCTGCCGCGGAAGGCAAAGTCGGCACGGTGCGCCGCGATCCGATGGCCATGCTCCCGTTCATGGGCTACCACGTCGGCGACTACATCGGCCACTGGGTCAATCTCGGTAAGAACGCCGACGCCCAGAAGCTGCCGAAGATCTTCTATGTCAACTGGTTCCGTCGCGGTGCCGACGGTCGTTTCCTGTGGCCAGGATTCGGCGAGAACTCTCGCGTGCTGGAGTGGATCGTCGGCCGGATCGAGGGCACAGCCGAAGGTGCGGTCACGCCGATCGGCACCGTCCCGTCGGCGGCGCAACTGGACCTCGATGGTCTCGACGCCAACGCTGCGGACGTCGACGAAGCACTGAAGGTGGATGTCGAAGAGTGGAAGAAGGAAATACCGCTCATCGAGGAATGGTTCGAATTCATCGGTGACAAGTTGCCGACCGCTGTGCGCGACGAGTTCGAGGCTCTGAAAGAACGTCTGCACTCATGAGCTGGGGACTTGTGCTGGCCGGTGGCGGCGTCACCGGCTTGGCGTGGGAAGCCGGGGTCATCGTCGGCCTGCACGAGTCCGATATCGATCTGACGACCGCCGATATCGTCGTCGGCACGTCGGCGGGATCGATCGTCGGTAGCTTGCTGCTCGGCGGTGTGACGATCGACGAGATCTCGGCGCTGGTTGCCGATCCGGGTAACCCGCCGCTCGTGCTTGCCGGCAAGCCGAAGAACGACGGCAACTCGGCCCTGAATCTGCAGGTGTTCACCGAGTGGATGTCCGCTGGGCAGATGACCGCGGCCAAGGCTGCCGCGATCGGTGCCCTTGCGGCGGGTGCGCTCACGATGACCGAGGACGCGTGGGTCGGTGCGTTCGAGGAAGCGCTCGGCGCGCTCACCTGGGCGCCCGCACTGCGAATGGTGTCGATCGGCGTCGAGTCGGGCGAACGCAGGCTGTGGTCGGCGGACGACGGTGTTCCGCTTGCGCGTGCTGTCGCCTCGTCGTGTGCTGTGCCGGGGATGTTCCCGCCGGTAGAGGTCGGCGGCGGGCACTACCTCGACGGCGGACTGTGGTCCCCGATCAGCGCTGACCTGTTGTCCGGTCAGGGGCTGGGCGGTGTGGTCGTCATATCGCCGTTGGGTGGCGAGGATCCGATCGGGATGGTGTTCGACGAAGCGGTCCAGCGCGAACTCGCAGGGCTGAAGGCCGAGGGTGTCGGGGCGGAACTGCTCGTCCCGGAAGACTCGATCAGTCCGTTGGGTGCGTTCGACGATTCGCAGCGAATCCCGTACTTCGATGCGGGCAGGGTTGACGGCAAGGCGGCGGCCGATCGCGTTCGTGCGCTCATCGCGGCAAGTTAGTCCTCCGGTTCCGGTTCAGTAACAAGACCTGGCCGGTGATTGTGTGAACAGCCTGACGTAATTAACAATCGTCACAACATTCACACCAGTAACAGTGGTCCCACGGGGAAGTGGGATCAATGTTGCTGGCTTTCAGTCACCCAGGAGCCCACATGCCGACGTCTCGCCGCCTGCGCATCGTTACCTGTGCGGTCGCCGCCGCTGCAACAGTGGCGGTCGCTTTTCCCGGTGGCGCAGTCGCAGAGCCGACGGTTCCGACGCCGCTGATTCACGCGATCGAAAAGCTTGCGGCGTCGCCGGTTCCGGACGCGGTTGCCATCACGGCGGCGCGGCTCATCGCGCAAATTCGCCCGGCGGCGACTGCTGCGGCAAGAGACCTCATCCGACTGGGAACCGTCGACGCAGCTGCGTCGCCCTTGGACGGCCTCTCGTCGCCCGTCGACGTCGCTTCGCCTGCCGACCTTCTCGGGGCGTATCAGACCGCGGTAGGTGCGCTACGGGCGCTGGGAGTGAACCCGTTCTTCTACCCGACAGCGGCGCCATTCTGCAGCGAGGGCGGCGCACCGCTCGGTCTTGCTCCTGCCGTCGCCGGAACGGTGCCGGGACCATGGCCCGGTGTGAACATCCTCGGGCAGGATTTCAATGCCGTGAAACCAGGTGAGACCATGTTCGCGTTCGTACCCGCCGGTGTCGCGCCGGGCGGTACCGATTCGAGCGGTATGCAGGTTGCCTGGTTCAACATCAACACCCTCAAGGGCGGCTTCGTGCCGATGGGCAGCATTTCCGAGGTCGCGAGCAAGGCGATTCCGGCGGGACTCCCCGTCGAGGCCAAAGCAATCGCAGAAGCGGCTGTCGCGCAGTTCCTCACCGCCGCGATCCCGTTGGGCGGCGTCCGCGCGGTACCGGTCGAAACCGGCAAGGGCACGGTGCTCGCAGCGATCTTCGGGACCGTCCAGAACGGTGAGAACTCCTGCTTCTTCTTCCCGACCGTAGGCCTGACCAGCGTCAAGTAGCGCTCTCGAGGCTGCGTTCCTCGGCGGTCGAGAGGCTCAGGATCGCTTTGACGACGTAGTCCTGTTCCTCGAGTCGGGCCGCGAGATCGCGGAGGGTGTATGCGATGTGCGACTCGGCGAAATCGCCGACCAGGTCGACACTGGCGACGAGGTAGACCTGGCGCGGTCCCAGGAATTCCATGCGCAAGAACGTGACTCGTTCGACGTCGGGGAGTCCGAGCAGCGTTGTGATTGCGGCAGAGCGCAACTGGGGCGACGCTTGTTCGCCGACGAGAAAGCGGCGGTTGCGGTCGATGAGAAGAACCGCGACGACGGCGAGCAGCACGCCGACCGCTATGGACCCGACAGCGTCGGGGACCGGTGAACCCGTCAGCTGATGAAGCAGCACGCCGAGAAACGCGATGACGAGGCCGATCAATGCCGCGGCGTCTTCGGCGAACACCGCGCGGACCGTCGGGTCCGATGTGTGTAGAGCGTGTTCGAGCACGGTCCGGTCGATTTCGGCTGCCTCCGAACGCAATTGGCGATACGCCTGCTGGAACGAGACAGCTTCGAGCAGGAAGGCAATCCCCAGCACGATGTAGGCGACCGCGAAATCGGATGACGGTTCCGCGTGAAACAGTTCCTGGATGCCGTGCGTAATCGAGACGCCGGCGCCGAGAGCGAAGAGGCCCAGCGCTGCGAACATCGACCAGACGTAGGACTCGCGGCCGTAGCCGAGGGGATGGGCGTCGTCGGGAGGTACGGACGCACGTCTATTGGCGATCAGCAGCAGCACCTCGTTGCCGGCGTCTGCCCACGAGTGCGACGCCTCCGCCACCATGGACGCCGACCCGGTGACGACGGCCGCAACGGTCTTCGCAATCGCGATCAGAAGGTTCGCGCCGAACGCCAATACGACGGTGAGCGTGCTTTCCTGTTCGGAGTCGGCCATAAGCAAACGTTAAGCGTTCGTTCGGCGCATCCTGGAATTCTTGCGGCCGTTGGACATGTGATCGTGACAATCGGACTCGACAAAGATGGGAATCGGATGAGGAACAAGGCAATCGCGGCGCTGGTCGGAACGGTCGGCGTCGCGCTGGTGCTGAGCGGCTGCTCGAGCCAGGAGAAGGACTTCCGTAAGCAACTCGAGTCCAACGGCATGAGCGTGTCTTCGGTACACGAGGTGAAGACGAAATCGACCTCGAAGTCGACGAAGCGCGCGAAGCGAAGCTCCAAAACCAAGCTCTACGAAGCAGAGGTCAAGTTCGGTGCGAACGGCCAGTGCGTCGTCGAGTTCGAGCAGGGCAAGGGCGAGACGCGGTACTACCTGGACGAGGTCAACAACGCCGAGCCGGCGGTCGGAATCATGAAGGACAACCCAACGAAGGCAGACGTCGAGGCCTACCTGCGCGGACCGGACAGTCCCTGCAAAATCTGACGGTCAGAGCTGGCGGGGATCCAGCCGATCCTTCGCGACGTAGTACACGGTTGTCCCGGCGGCTACGGGTTCGTCCCACGGCGGACTGACGACGAGATCGCCGCCGCGCCGAACGCCCAGCGCCGTCGCCGAGAACCTGCGGCCGAGGTCGGTCTGGACGTCGCCGAAACCCTTGTAGTCACGCGACAGCCGCAGCGAGTACGTGTTGCCGCTGCCACCGGAGGTCATCAGCTCGGTGTAGACCTGGCTGATGCCCGGGTCGTGCGCTTCTTCGACGAGCAGGTTCGGAACGTGCCACTGCACGCATTGGATGCGCGTGCTCACGTAGTGAAACTGGCTCGCCCGATTCATGTCTCGCAGCGCGACGATGAGATGAGCCCGGTTCTCTGCTGCGCCCCGCTGGCCCGACGGGCGGCTGGCATGGGCCACGGCGACGGCGAGTGCGAGCGACTCGTTGTCGTCGCGGCCGTCGACGAGAACCGTTGCGGCACGGGCTACTCCGGCCCGCGCCAGTACCGCGTCGTCGGTGAGATCGCCACGAACGAAGTACACCCTGTCGCAATCCGGCATCGGGTGTTCGTGGACGTTGTCCCAGGCGCAGAGGACCAGCTGAACGTGGGGTTCGGCTATGAGCTCGGAAATCAGCCGTTCCGTGCGCCCCTCGGCGTAGCCGATGAGGACGATGTGGCCCTGGATCTCGATGTCGGCGAGTCCTCGCATTCGCTGTCCCTTCGCGGCCGAGATCGTCTCGACCAGATGTGTGAAGAGCATCGTGAGCGCGACGATGCCGCCGATGATCACGTATGCGCCGACCACGTGTCCCGCGGCAGAGGCCGGGTACATATCCCCGTAGCCGACCGTCGCGGCGGTGACAACGAAGTACCACGGATAGTTCTGCGGCATCGTGATCGGATTGTCCGCCGGCTCGACGAGCCACATCGCAAGCCAGCTCGACAGGAACACGAACAGCGCGATCGTCAGCGGCAGCGCCCAGCCGGTGAGCAGCGGCCGGACGAGGCGGCTGAGGCGGGCGAGGAATACCAGCACGCCGAATGGTATCGCGGAATGCGTCCCTAGGACGTGAAGCCGGGTGGCATCAGGATCGACTTCTGCTCGCAGTAGGCGTCCAAGCCCTCGGGCCCGCTTTCACGGCCGATACCCGAGTTCTTGTAGCCGCCGAACGGTGAGCCGGGGTCGAAGGCATACCAGTTGATCGCGTAGGTGCCGGTGCGCACCTTCGATGCGACCTCGATGCCATGGTCGACATCGGTCGTCCAGACCGAGCCTGCGAGACCGTAGTCGGAGTCGTTGGCGATCTTGATGGCCTCGTCCTCGGAGTCGTACGGAATCACCGACAGGACCGGGCCGAAGATCTCCTCCCGCGCGATCTTCATCGAGTTGTCCACGTCCGCAAAGATTGTCGGCTCGACGAACCAGCCTTTGTCCAGGCCGGCGGGCCGGCCGCCACCGAGCACCAGTCGCGCACCCTCGGCTTTACCGGATTCGATATAGCCCTCGACGCGGTCGCGCTGCTTCGACGAAATAAGCGGTCCGAGTTGAATTGCGGGGTTCGTCGGATCGCCGACCGGCATGTATCCGGCGAACGTGACCATGGCTTCGAGCATTTCGTCGTATCTGCTGCGCGGTGCAAGGATTCGGGACTGGGCGACACACGCCTGGCCGCTGTTCATCAGTCCGGCGAACATGAGCATCGGCATCGTCGACTGGACATCCATGTCCGCCAACAGAATTGCAGCGGACTTCCCGCCGAGTTCGAGCGAACAACGCTTGAGTTGCTGGGCGGCGCCTGCGCCGATCTTGCGACCGACAGCGGTGCTCCCGGTGAAGGTGACCTTGTCGACGCCGGGGTGGGTGACCAGATATTCGCCGGTCTCGGTTCCGCCGGGCACGATCGAGAGCACGCCCTCGGGCAGTCCTGCCTCGGTGAAGATATCGGCGAGAAGATTTGTCGCCAAGGGTGTTTCGGGTGCGGGCTTCAAGATCACAGAGCAGCCGGCGAGGATCGCGGGCGCAATCTTGTTGACCGCAAGGAAGAGTGGGACGTTCCAGGCGATCACGGCAGCCACGACGCCGACCGACTCCCGGCGTACGAGGCTCTGGCCGAACACGCCGTGCCGGGTCTCCGACCATGGGAACGAATCGGCCAGCCCGGCATAGTAGTTCAGCGTCGCGATTGCAGGCGTCTTCTGCATCATGTCGCCCATTGCGGGCGGCGCGCCCATCTCGGCCGTCAGGGTCGACGTGAGCGTTCCGGCGCGCTCCTCGATGAGGGCGGCTGCTTTGGTGAGCACCGCGGCGCGCTCGGCCGGCGTGGTCCGCGGCCACGGTCCGTCTTCGAACGCGCGGCGGGCGGCTGCGACTGCGGCATCGATGTCGGCCGGCGTGGCGAGCGGCGTGCTGCCCACGCGTTCTTCCGTCGCCGGTGAGTAGACCTCCAGGCGCTCGGCTGTGGCCGGTGCGGTCCAGTGCCCGCCGATGAAAAGCTTGTCGTAATCAGTCATGAGTGCGTCCCTCCGCAGCGTTCGACCGTTGCGATCCCCACGCTACATAACTAGAACACGTTTCAAAAGGGGCTTATCTGGACGGCGTTGCGGCGATCACCAGATTGCTCACCAGAAGCTCCCGCAGCCACGGAATCCGGACCACCCACCATGCCCAGCGCGGGTGGTAACGCGGAAACGTCGCAAGAATCTCCGCGTCGGAAACAGTTCTGGCCCAGCGCAATCCATCTGCTGCTTGCACCGCGAACAGCGATTCGCCGAAACGGTTCTTCGGATCCCGGCCGTGCTTGCGGATATAGCGACGCGCCGCGCGCTCGCCGCCGAGGTAATGCCAGGGGCCGGTCTCGTGACCGCCGAACGGGCCGAGCCACACCGTGTAGGAGAGCACCATCAACCCGCCGGGCTTGGTGACCCGCAGCATTTCGGCGGCCATCGACCACGGCTCGCGGACATGTTCGGCGACGTTCGACGAGAAGCACACATCGACCGAACCGGTGCGAATCGGCAACGCCATCCCCGACCCGCGGACCGCGCCGTGGACGGTGAGCCCCGCGGCGTGCATCTCGGAAGGATCGGGCTCGACGGGAATGTAGCGGGCACCCGCGGCCGCGAATTCTTCAGCGAAGTAGCCGGGTCCGCCGCCGACGTCCACGACGGTCGCGCCCAGCAGGGTCCGCCCGGTGGTTCCGCTGTAGAGGTCGGCGATCAGCTCGGCCGAGTCGCGTGCGAGTGCGCCGTAGAACAGCGCGGGGTCGGTCTGTTCGTGCCGGAAGTCGCTCAGCAGTCGCAGTGAACGCCGCAGGGTGGCGCGGCGCGCGAACGATGCGACGACCTGACGTCGGCGTGCGGCGGCTCGTGACACGGGTGCCAACGATAGCGCTGTGGTCACAACCGGGGACTCGGGCGGCGGCGTGACGCAGTCGTCGGGACGGCAACCGTTACTGTGGCAGAAGCTCTGCAACACCCCTCTGATGCCGAAAGGGTAGCTCGTGCGCGAAGTTGTGCTGCTCTGCTGGCGTGACACCGGGCACCCGCAGGGTGGCGGCAGCGAGCGCTACCTCGAGGAGGTCGGCCGGGCGCTGGCAGCGAGTGGCGTCAAGGTCACCCTGCGGACCGCTCGCTACGGCGGCGCTCCCAAGCGTGAGCACGTCGACGGCATCGATATCAGCCGCGGTGGTGGCAGGTTCAGCGTCTATCCACGTGCGCTGGCGGCGATCGCGCTCGGTCGCCTCGGGATCGGTCCAATGCGCGGTCTGCGGCCCGACGCCGTCATCGACACGCAGAACGGCATCCCCTTCTTCGCGAGCGCCGTCGCCGGTGCCCCTGTGACCGTGCTGGTCCACCACTGTCACCGTGAGCAGTGGCCGGTGGCCGGTGCCCTGGTCGGGCGCGTCGGCTGGTGGGTGGAGTCGCGATTGTCGCCGCGGGCGCACCGCCGCAATCAGTACCTCACAGTGTCGCTGCCGTCCGCCGAAGAGCTGGCGGCCCTCGGTGTCGAGCGTGAGCGGATTGCCGTCGTCCGCAACGGTGCGGGAGCACTCCCGGCAGGCGTTGACGCGGGATCGCAGGCGACGCGGACCGCACACCCCTCGCTGGTCGTGCTCTCCCGCCTCGTCCCGCACAAGCAGATCGAAGACGCTCTCGCGACGGTTGCGCGCTTGCGTCGTTCGATCGACGGGGTGCATCTCGACGTCATCGGCGGTGGCTGGTGGGAGGAACCGCTGCGCGAACGCGCGCACGAGCTCGGGATCGAGCGCTCGGTGACGTTCCACGGACACGTGTCGGAGGAACGCAAACACGAACTGCTGTCCCGTGCGTGGGTGCACGTGCTGCCCTCGCGGAAAGAAGGCTGGGGCCTCGCCGTCATCGAAGCCGCCCAGCACGGTGTGCCGACGGTCGGTTATCGCAGTTCCCGCGGGTTGACGGACTCGATCATCGACGGCGTCAGCGGTCTGCTGGTCGGCGACTTCGACGAACTGTCCGCCGCGGTCGAATCGTTGCTCCTCGACGAAGAGAGCCGAATCGTGCTCGGCGAGAAGGCCCGCATCCGGGCCCGCGAATTTTCTTGGGAGCAAACAGCTTCCGGAGTGTTAGACGTACTCGCCGCCACCGCGCGCGGCGAGCGGGTTTCAGGTCTGGTCGGCTCGACGCACGCCGGCGACGAGTCCCGAGTACGCCACCGGCTAACACCGCGACCCACATGAGGTGCGCAGCGATCAGCAGCGCCCGCGGTGTGAGCTCGTCGTCGAAGTTGTCCTGCACTTCGTAGAGCGCCAATTCCGAGTCCGAGTAGCGCATGACGAGTCCGTCGAGTGTGCGTTGGGCCGAGCCGAGCGGTCCGGGTGTCGTCTTCTCGACGAGGACCCAGCGGACACCGTGTTCGGCAAGAGAGTCCGGCGGCGCTCCGGCCAGCAGCAGCGCCTCGACCTCCGCGGCTCTGGTGCCTTCCCCGGACACGGCCTCGCCGCCCACGACCAGCTGACCGGTCTGCAGGACGTCGCGCGGCAACATCCGCGGCGCAGGATCGAGGACCGGCGCAGCGCCGCTGTAGGGGAAGATCCGGAACATGCCCGCAGGCAGCACGGCAACGTCGCCCGGCTCGTGTAGTTCTGCGGCAACGCGGACCCACGATGCCGGGTACGCAACCGGACGCAATGCACCGCCGACGCCCCAGATCAGGTCCGGTAAGGCCAACATCAGCGCTAAGCCCAGTGCCGGCGTCACCATCCGGACGTCCCACTTCGCGGACAGTGCGTGGCAGGTCGACGCCGCAGCAAGCGCGTAGAACGGGACCGCCAGCGCGACCAATTTCTGTGTGTCACGCAGTAACCCGGCGCCTGGCAGGTGAACGGCGGCCCATTCACCGGCGTCGATTCCCGGTGCGGTCGCGGCGAGAGCGCCGAAGAGGACGACTCCGAAAGCGAGCACCAGCAACCTGATCACGATGCTGTCCTTCCGCAACGTCAGCAGGTGCGGAACGCCGAAAGCGACCAACCCGATCAACAGCGCGGTGCCGACCAACGCGAACGGACCCGAGCGGCTACCGGGCACTGCCTGCGAGTTCCAGATTCCGCCGAGCCCCGCGAGGGTGTCGAAGGTGCCGAGCCAGGGCTCCGACCGCGCCGCGAACGCGGCAACACCCGTCGGATCGGCTTCTGCGCCTGCCCCGGAGAAAGCGGTCGCCAGCAGCCACGGTGCCGACGAGACGGCGGCTATCGCAAGCACGCCGAGGATATTGCGGCGGCCGACGAGCACTACCGCGGTCAGCGTCGCGACGATTGCCCCCGTCGGGGTCAATCCCGCGGCAGCAACGCACACAGCCAATGCGAACCAACCGCGGCGGCTGCCCTCGGACCGAATCTCTGCGGCCGCGCGCACGGTCCACGGCAATGCGGCGTAACCCGCGAACAGACTCCAATGACCTTGCAGCAGCCGTTCGGCGACGTACGGATTCCACAGCGTCACCGTGACCGCAATCAACTGCGGACCGGTCCCGAACTGCGGAAGGAGGGTCTTCACCAGTTCCGCCGCACCCCAGCCCGCGAGCCACAGGGAAACGAGCAGCAGCAGTTTCACAACGAGTCCGCCGTCGACGACAGTCGAGACGACCGCGAGCAAGGCATCCTGCGGAACGGCCCGCGGGGCAGCGTCGCCCAGACCGAGCGCGGAGTCGGTCAGGTACGACCGCGGTGTGCTGACTGCATCGCGCAGCAGGAGATAGCCGGGCCCGAGCAGCGGGCCGAGGATCGCGAGCGTGAGCACCATGCTGTAGAGCGCAGGCAGGATTCGCACGCGCCAGGACATGGCCGCACGATACGTGCCCGACCGGACGGTCCTGACATCATGGGTTGGTGACCTCACGTCCCAAGACCGACCGAACCGGGTCGGTCGTCGCGGGAATGACGCTTGTGACCGCAGGATCGATGGTCGCCAACATCGCCGGTTACGTCCTGCATGTGCCGGCGAGCCGGTGGCTCGGTCCCGCTGGTTACAGCGAGTTCGCTGCACTGCTGACCGCGCAACTGGTATTGGCCGTGCCTGCACTGGCCTTGCAGACCGTGGTCGCGCGCGAACTGGTCCGCGGCGCGTCGCCCGGCGAACTGCGTGCGCTGCAACAGCGCTGCGCCGCGCTGGTCGCCGCGCTGGCGTTGGTCGCAGTGGTGCCGTTGGCAGCGATCCTCGATATCGGTGTGCTGCCGACGGTCGCGGCCCTGATCGTCGCGCCGGTCCTCGTGTTGCTTTCCGGCGAGCAAGGTCTGCTGCAGGGCGCCGGCCGGTTCCGGGAACTCGCGATCGTGCTGGGTGCGGCAGGTGTCTTTCGCGTTGCGCCCGCTGTCGTCGTACTCGCTGTCGGCGGTGGCACGGCGGCTGCTCTCGTTGCCAGCGCGTGCGGTATCGCCGTGACGACTGCGGGAGCGCGCGCGGTCGCGGGTAGGTCCGAGCGCGCAGGGCGGCCGAGTGCCGGCGTAGCGGCGGTGCTGAAGGCGTCGCAGGTGCAGCTCGCAGTCATTGCACTCTCGTCGCTCGACCTCCTCATTGCCCGAATCGTGTTGAGCGAAGACAACGCCGGCCTGTATGCGCTCGGTGCGGTCGCGACGAAGGCCGCTTTCTGGCTACCGCAGGCCGTCGGTGTCGTGCTCTATCCGCGCATGGCACACCCGGAGCACTCGGCGCGCGCGCTGCGTACGGCGCTCGCGGTCTTGGCCGTTCTGGGTGCGGTGACGGTGCTCGGCGTGCTCGTCGCCTCCCCGCTCGCCCCGCTCGTCGTCGGCGACAAATATTCGCCGGTGCAGGGTTTGCTGTGGGCGTTCGCGCTGCACGGTGCATGCCTGGCAATCGTCCAGTGTGCGTTGCTGTCTGCCATCGCGGGCGATCGCACACGGGTCGCGCTGATCGCCTGGGCCGGCCTCGTCATCGAGGTGTCGCTGATGTTCGCGCTCGGGCATTCGGTCGCGCAGCTGATCGGGATCGCCGTTGCGTGCGCATCGGCGACGGCAATCGTGGCGTGCGCTGTTGCCCTGGAGAATTCCAGATCTATCGTCGTCTCATGATTACCGCCGTCCACACCCTGATCTACGCCGACGACGCAGACGCTGCTCGCGAGTTCTTTCGGGACGTCCTGCAATGGCCGAACGTCGATGCCGGGGGTGGGTGGCTCATTTTCCGGACGGGTCCGAGCGAGCTGGCACTGCATCCCGCCGCTGGACCAGGCACCCAGCACCACGAGATCGCGCTGATGTGCGACGACCTCGCGGCCACCATGAGTGATCTCGAGTCACGGGGTGCGGAGTTCACCGGCGAGGTCGACGAGGAACGGTGGGGTTCGATCGCATACCTGAAGGTGCCTGGTGCCGGCCAGATCTTGATCTACCAGCCCAAGCATCCTGTCGCTTACGAGTAGCGACTACTTCTCCAGGTTCGGCCTGCGGATCACGTCGGTCTGGCCGTCGAGATTCTGACGGGGGATCTCTTCGGTGCGGTCGGTGGAGTAGTCAGGAGCTGCGCCGCCTGCGGGTTGGTATCCCGACGGTCCGCCGTTCGCACGCCGACGACCGACCGTGTTTGAGCCGCCGCGCAGACCGAGCACCAATCCGGCGATCAACAGCAGGATGCCGACGATACCGAGCACGATCGGGATGGTGCGGCCGATCAGCGACAGCTGGTCTGTTCCGTCCTTGGCCCGCTCGATCTGGCTCTCGATCGTCTCCTCGTTGTAGGTCAGAGCGGCCTTCAGGAGCGACTTCTCGGGTTCGCGGTTTGCGTCGCGCGCGAAGTACTGATGCGGCTCTTCCGAACCCTTGATGACGGTGCCGGTCTCGGGTTCCACCCAGATCGTCCGAATGTTCGTGTAGTACCGGTCCATCGTGATCGGCGCGTCGGGTGCTTGACCCGGATTCGGTTCGACGCCCCAATTCTCTGCCGACTTCGTGACGGAGTTGACCGGCGACTGGACGTGATCGGCCATCTTGGTCGGCGCGATCGTCTGCTGGAACTTGTAGACCTTGGTGCCGTTGATCTCGGTCTCTTCGATGTAGTCGATCGGGTTCGTCTCGCGAGTATTCAGATCGAAGTAGTCGTAGGACTTCTTCTCCGTGTCGAACGGGAAGCGCCACAGCAGACCCTTGTGTTCGACGGGAACGAACGGTCCCTCGAAATCGGTCTGGATCGAGCCGATCGGCTCGGCGAGCGCCTCACCTGTCTTGCGATCGAGGGTCACCAGATCGACGCTCGCGGTGAGCAGGCCCGTGTTGCCTGTGACATCCGTGCGCCGCAGGGTGGAGCCGGCCTGCACGGTGAACTCGTCCGCGTTCGACGGCTCTTCGACGGTCAGGAAGCGCTGGGAGATGATCGGGACCTGCTCGTCGACCTTCAGCTTGGCCGCGGTATTCAGCAGCGACTTCGCATCGGCGACGGTGCCCGTTTTGCCCTGAGTCTCCGCAATTGTCGTTATCCGCAGGTCGAGCGGGGTTTTCTTCAGCTGGCCGAGCGCATAGGTCGGCAGCAGCACAGCTGCGACGAGGAGAAGCGCACCGAAGAACAGCAGCAGAAATGCCCATGGCCTGCGGGTATCCGAACCTTCTGCCATCCTGAAGCTCCTTAGGACTCGCGTGCAACGCCGGTATGCGCGGTCGGACGAAAACGTGTCAGCCGACAGTAACAGCCCTGACGTGGGCCATTGCGGCGGCGCGGTCGACCGCGCCGCGAATTGTAGGGTATTCGGCTGGCAGAGCGCCCTATTCGGTGCCCTCGCGCGGCGGATCGGGCAGCACCACCACACCCGCGTGCGACCGGACGTCACCGTCCACCGCGAACCAGATGTGCACCGTGTCGCCGCTGCGCACTGTGTGAATCTGCACGTTTTCGCCGTAGGTGATCGGCTTCGCGTACTCGATCACCAGCCGGTGTGGTTTCGCGAAGAGGTCGGCGAAACGGTCGGCAACCTCATGGATCCCGTGCCAGTACGAGGCGTTGGTGACGTGCTGGAAATGGTCGACATCGGTTCGGCGCAGCGGAAACTCGAGGATGGCGGCGTCCGGATCGAGCGGCTCGCTGAACCACGAGCGCCACCGGAGTCGCTGATCGGTCGCCGTCGTGGCCATCGTCGCGAAGAAGTCGTCGGACATCCGCGACGGTCCCATCGTCGCCTTGTTCATGTGGATCCAGAAACCCTCGGTCTCGATCAGTCCGCCCTTGGCGCCGTCGATCCGGACCCGCATGTTGCACCAGCGCGGTGACAGCCCGGAGCACCAGCGACGCAAGCGGACCTGCTCGGGCCATTCGATCGGCCGGATCACATCGACGACCGTCCGGCGAACGATCCAGTGCGGGTGCTCGTCGTGCATCTCGGTGTGGTCGAGGTGCTCGACGCCGGCTTCCTGCAGGTAGCGCGCAGTGGAGTCGAGCCGCAGGTGGTAGTTGTCGTCCATATCCGCGGTGCCCATGCGCCACGATGTTTCGAAGATGTGGCCGGTCTCGGGGACTGGGGCGAGAGGCTCGGTGTGCATGCCGACATTATTGTTACCCCGGGTAGCGCGCAGGCAACCGGTTCGCGTCAGGGCACACTTGTGGGCGATGACCGCCACGATCGCGCCGCCCCGACCCGGGTCGCATGTGCTGGGTTTCGTACCCGCTCTCGAAGGCATGCGCGGTCTTGCCGCGCTCGGCGTTCTGCTGACGCACGTCGCGTTTCAGACCGGTGCGACGGGCACGCCGGTCTTCGGCCGGATCTGGGGCCGCTTCGACATGGCCGTCGCTGTCTTCTTCGGGCTGTCGGGATTTCTGCTGTGGCGTTCGCATGCTGCCGCAGCGCGCGGACTCGCACCGGCGCCGTCGACGATCCGGTACCTGATCAATCGTGCGGCTCGGATCCTGCCCGCCTACTGGGTTGTCGTCTGCGCCGTACTGCTGCTCCTGCCACAGGCCGGCGGTGGCCTGCGTGTCTGGCTCGCGAACCTCGGCCTGGTGCAGGTGTTCGTACCGCTGACGCTGACCGACGGAATGACCCAGATGTGGAGCCTGTCCGTCGAAGTCGCCTTCTACCTGGTACTTCCGGCGTTTGCATTCGCCCTGGTGTGGTTGCGGGGAGCGCGTGCCGGCTGGCGTATACCGGTACTGCTCGGGCTCACTGCGCTCAGCTTTGGCTGGTCGTTCGTCGACATCGCGACCCCGGACGGCGTGCACGCGGACAACTGGCTGCCGGGCTACTTCCCGTGGTTCGCGGCGGGGATGTTGCTCGGCGAGCTGGCTGCGGCGTGTGGGCCGGAGTCGGTCGTTGTCCGCTGGTGCAGCAACCGTGGGTTGATGGCGGCAATCGCGGCCATTGCGTTTTTCCTGTCGACGACGAATCTCGCCGGACCCGAGGGGCTGACTCGCGCCGAGCCTTGGCAGCACGCCCTCAAGATGGGGTTGGGCGGAATTTTGGGCTTCGCATTGCTCGCACCACTGGTGCTCGGGAGCGGTAAGCATCGATTCCTCGAGAGCCCGCCGATGCTGGCCGTCGGGCGATGGTCGTACGGAATCTTCATCTGGCATGTTGCAGTGCTGTCGATCGTGTTTCCGGTGTTCGGTGTGGTCCCGTTCTCGGGTCGTTTCGTCTATGTGCTGATCGTGACGGTCGCGCTGTCGATCCCTATCGCGTCCGCGAGTTATGCACTCGTGGAAGAACCGGTTCGGCGCGCGGTCAGACATTGGGAGAGCGCCCGTGCGGTCGGCGGACCGAACACGGGTGCCAGCGAAGCGGTCAGTCCGCTCGACGGGGCAGCGCGGACAGCCCGAGCGCAATGACTGCGAGCAATGCCGGTGCCTGCACCCACCAGGAATGGCCGACGTAGCCATCGGGTGATCGCCATGGTCCGGTGGAGAGCGCTGCGATAGACACTGCGCATGCGGTGCCGGCAAGCCCGACGAGCGCTTGCCGCGCCGTGATCGATCCGCGTTTCCTTGCGACGTATGCGGTACCCGCAGCCACCGCGGCGGTCACGATGGCGCCGACGGGTCCGGCGATGACGAAGGTCAACCCGAGCAGCCCGATCCCTGCGGCAATGCGGCTGCGCCACGGTCGTGGAGCCGGTGCCGTGTTGCGTCGCCTGGCCGGAATCGTGGCAAGCAGTGCGAGTGGAACGAGCAACAGCAGTCCGCCGAAGATCCCGATGCGGTACCACCGATCGTCGGGGAAAGTCATTGTGACGGTGCCGCTTTCGCCCGCCGGAACGATCCAGCCCTGCTGCCAGCCGTTGACGACGACCGGACGCAGTTGCGTGCCGTCGGGTCCGGTCGCGATCCAGCCCACGTTGTTGCTCTGTGGCACGACCAGGAGTCGTTCCACCGCAGCCGATGCGACGTCTACGGTTCGGTGGTTCTCGGTCCAGTCTGCAGGCGTGAGTGGCGTTTTCGCGGGTGGTACTGGTGGGGGCGTGGCCTGCAGGCCCAGGCGGTCGACGTTGAACAGCGGGCCCGGGTCGACGACTACGTCCTGGGCGCCGGGCGCGAGCGCGACCGACGTGCTGTCGCCACACACCTGTGCTGAAAGCGGTGCGCCGGTGCGCAATTGGTCGACGGTCGCCGACACCGATGTTCGAACGAGCTGCCCGCTGACCGAGATGACCGGTCCGTCGGCGCAGTCGATCACGACTCGGCGGTCGGCGTCGTCGGCGGCCCGGAAAGCGGGCGTCAGCCCCGGCCCCAGCACGGTGACCTCGGCGATTCCAGGTGGTTGCAGGACGGCGAAACCGATTGCGGTCAAGTCGAGTACGGATTTCCAGGTGTCGATCGACAGTTCGATCCGGTCGGTCACCCGCGGGTGGAGTTCGATCGTGCGGCTGTCGGCGCTGACCTCGCGAACCTGTGGACCGTCGCCGAGATTCACCGCGACGGACGTGGGCTGGGCGGGGAGTCCGCCGAGGCTCGGATCCACCGTCAGCCCGGTCACCAGTGTGGGCCGCGGCAACTCGATTGTCAGCGTCGGCTTCGGACCCGCTGGGTTGCGGACCGTGTCTTCCGGCGCGGTCCACGTCGTGCGGGGATCGCCGTCCGTCGCCGCGTACGCGGACCCGCGAATATCGCCGATATCGGCTTGCCCGCGAGCAATCGGAAGCGCCGGATCTGTCAGCAGCGTTTCGAGCGCCGGGCCTTGCCGCGATCTCAGGGTCAGGCTCGGTGCGACGGTCGTGGGAGCTGGAACCTGCAGTGTGCGTTGAAACTTGCCGAACTCCTCGGGCGCGAGAGCCAGCCCTTTGCTGCAGTAGACGCGCTCGGGTCCGTCGACGCAACCGGTCCGGCCGGGCAGTTCCTGGCCGAGATCCCAGCCCTGGACCGCCGCGCCCGGCGGGGTCGGTGGGAGGACCGTCCGAAACCTGATTTCGACGGGCTTGGACGTCGCGGGATCGCTGTAGTCTTCCAGCGAAAGTTCGCTGATCCCGAACTGATTGCCCTGCGAGCCATCGTCGGTGCGCTGCGCGAGAATTCGGATCCACGGCGTGCGGCCGGGTGGCAGTGCGATGCTGAGCGGCTCGCCGGGCTCGGCGATACGCGCAGCGGTGGTGCCGATAGGAGTTTCTACTTCCAGCCACTTCACGGGTGCGCCGACGGCTGCCGGGCTGGTCGTCACCCGTAGCACGCCGCTCGTGATCGGTGTGTGCAAGTCGAGTCGAAGCCATTGGCCGACAGCGCTTTCCAGGCCGTTGCTGACCCAACTCGTCGCCGGATCGCCGTCGACCGCCGCAGCCGGACCGCTCCCGGGTGCGCTGCCGCCGAGTTGTGTGGCGTCCGACGCGGAACTCGAGGTGCTGATCGTTGCGCCGGTCCAGTCGCCCTGCACGAGGTCGGCGCCGTAGACGGGATAGTCGGGGACCAGGTTGTGCGTGCGCCGCGCGTCGTCGGGCGTGCGCAGCGCGGAACTATGGTTGTCGACCTGGCCGAAGTCGGTCTCCCTGTCCATCGGCGAGTCCGTGACGGTGACAGCCGGGATCGGTAGCCCCGCGCGGGTCGCGTCGCTGGCGAGCAGCGCGGGAGCGTCGGTTCGGGCGAGGCGCAGCAGCGACTCGGGACCGCCCTGCACGATGGGGACGTCGGCGAGATCGACCGTGTACGGGTCCGTCGGTGACGGTGATCCAGGAGGTCCGACGCGAAAGATCTCGATCGCGGGATATTCCGGGCGCAGATCCCCGTCGGAAACGAGGTCGTCGACCTGCGGCGGACCGATCGGCTCGCCGAACTGTGCCACCTTCGCGAAACCCGGCGAGCCGTCGATGGATCGGTGCACGAGCAACGGTCGCGTGGAGCGAGACGTCTCGGGGTCCAGATCGTTGCGGACGACCACGAAACCGATTCCCTGGGCGAGCAGGGCCGGCGCGAGTTCGGCCGATGGACTGCCGTCGGCAATCAGACGTTGCACCGAATCGAGGGCCCGGATCGCGCCCGGCGGGTTCAACGGGACCGCATCGCGTGAGACCCACGGCGTGCGTGCGAGGGGTTGTATCGGCTCGTCGCGGGTCAGCCCCCACACCTGGCTGCCGAAGGGTGCACCGGGGAGAATCAGGGCTCGTGCGCCACCGGAGTTGGCCTCGAGCCAGTCCGCAGTTTCGTGCCAGTATTCGGGCACCGCGGAGTACACACCGCGCGGCGCCAGCTTCCCGGTCCATGCCAGCGACGTGGCGAGCACCAGAGCAACGAGGACGAGGCTCGTCAAGCCGACGAGCGGGTTTCGCTCCGGGTGCGCAAATGCGTGTCTCGACCGCCGGAACGGGACACTTGCCGGCAGCGGTACGCGACCCAGCAGGTGCGCCAAACCGAGCACGAGCGGCAGTCGGATCAGCGGTTCGAGCTTGTGGACGTTGCGCAGCGGCGCACCGGAGGAGTCGAGGAAGTGGCGAACTCCGTCGGCGAACGGCGAGCCGAGGTCGCCGATGTAACCGGCCGTGAGCCCCGCCAGTCCGACGAACAGGATCAGCGTCAGGCGGCCCTTCGCAGGCATCGACCGCATGGCGAGCCCTGCGATGCCGGCCGCCGCGACGACGCCGGTCGCGAGTACGGCCGCCGGTTGGGTCACGAGTACCGCGCCGGCGATGCGTTCGGGCGAAACGAATGCGCTCCAACTATCGGTGCCGCGCAAAACTTCTGCGAGCGACGTCCACTGCGTCGTGACACCGGCGGACTCGATGTAGTCCAGGAACGGCGGACTCACCCTGCCGAGCAGCAACAGCGGGACCAGCCACCACAGTGTCGCGAGGAAAACCGACGGGACCCACCACCCGGTGAACGTCAGCCAGCACCGATTGGGTTTGTGCGCGGCCCACCACAGCACGGCCACCAGACAGGCGGCCGCGGTCGCGACTGCGTTGACCGAACCCATCAAAGCGACAGCGACAGCGGACTGTGCCGCGAGCCGCCGGGGACTGCCGTCGCCCCGTAGCGCGAGCACCACTGGCAGCAGCACCCACGGCGCGAGCATCATCGGGAGGGTCTCCGACGAGATCGAGCCCAGGGTCGTGATGACCCGTGGCGACAGCGCGAAGGCGATACCCGCGACGATCCGGGAACCACGGGAGCCGATGCCGAGCACCTCGGCGAGCCGGACGATGCCCCAGAAGCCCGCGAGAATCAGCAGCGCCCACCAGATCCGCTGAGTGATCCACGGCGGAATGCCGAGCAGTTGGCCACCGGAAAAGAACGCACCGTGTGGGAAGAAGTATCCGTACGCCTGATTCTGGACCTGACCGAACGGTGCCTGGCTCGTCCACAGATGTGAAGCGCGGGCGAGGAAGCCGAGTGGGTTCTGGGTGAGGTCGTATTTGGTGTCGGCGACGATCAGGCCGGGCGACTGGGCAAAAGCCAGAACAAAGCACGCGATCGCCGCAGCGAAAAACCAGCGGCGATCGAGTGGTTCGGTTCTCAGGCCTGGATCGTCAGCGACTGCCGTACTCAACCCGGTCGAGCAGCGACGATTGCGGATCCTGCTTGGTCGGCTCGGGCCGCTCGTTGTCTTGCACGATCTGGGTGAGCGCAAGGATCGCAGCAATGCCTACGAGGAGACCGCCGGCGACCGCCGCGCCACCGCTCTGCACGAATGCCTGACGCTTGAAGCCGACAACAGCGAGAGCAATCCCGACGAGCGCCAACACAACTGCGCCGATCACTATGGGCCAGGACAAAGCCACACTCCCGTCATTCGGCGGACAACTCCGGACACGGTATCACTCGCCGCCGCCCACACCGGGGAGGCAGCCCTCACAGCGACATCCCGAAGGGGCGCAAGACGGTCCGCAGTTTCGCGGTGGTCTCGTCGAGTTCGGACTGTGCATCCGAGGTCGCGACGATCCCGCCACCCGCGAACGCGCGCAATGTTGTCCGGTCGGCGTCGAGTTCGGCGCACCGGATTGCGACGATCCACTCGCCGTCGCCGCTCGCATCGCACCAACCGACAGCACCGCCGTAGAAGCCGCGATCCTCTTCGGTCTCGGCGATCGTGGTCAGGGCGAGGTCCGTCGGCGTGCCGCAGACCGCGGGTGTGGGATGCAGTAGAGCAGCGATCTCGAGTGCGCTCGGCGCCGAGTCGTTCAGCGTCCCCACGATCGGGGTCGCCAGATGCCAGACCTCGGGTGTGCTGATGATGATCGGCTCGTCGGGGATCGTCAGCTCGGTGCAGATCGGCGACAGCTGCTGCCTGATCCACTCGACGACGTACGCGTGCTCGGCGTGGTCCTTGGCCGAGTCGAGCAGTGCCTGTCGCTGCGCGAGGTCAGCGGCGGGGTCGCTGCGGCGCGGCAACGTGCCGGCGAGCGGTGACAGCGAGACAGTGCGCCCGCGACGCTGCACGAGGAGTTCGGGACTCGCGCCGACGAGTGTCGAGTTGCCGAGGTCGACCGCGAAACCGTTCGCCGTCGGGTGCAGGCCCACGAGGTGGGCGACGAGCAGCTCCGGATCGACCGGGGTTTCCGCAGCGAGAACGACGGATCGCGCCGCGACCACTTTCCCGAGCGTGCCCTCACGAATCAGCTTGATCAGCCTGGTAACTCGTTCGACGTGTTCGGCCGGGGCAGGCAGTTCGGTGACGAGCGTGAGGCCGGGCAGGCCGGTCAGCGGCATTGCGAGGTCGGCCGCGGTGTGGGATTCGAGCGGGGCCAGCAGAGCGGTCGGGCGACTGGGATCGAACGGGAGGGCGCCCACGACGAGGTCCGTAGTTCCGGACCGCAGGGCCGCGACGGCGTGCTCCACAGTGCTGTAGCGCGCGCGAGCGCCACGGGTGCGGAGCACACCGTCGGGCCGTGCGAGCAAGAAGCCGTCCATAGTGGTTCCGACGATAGTCGGGCCGCGCTGCGGCGAGAGGGTGCCTTTGGTCACGCGGCGGCGTGCGCATTCACCGCCGAACGACTGCAGGCTTCTTGCCCGGCGGCACGAGGAGTACTGGCCTGTGGCAGTGCTTGAGGACGTGGTCGGCGACGCTGCTGTGCAGAAGGGCCCGGATCCCGGTCGCCCCGCGGGTGCCGGCGACGATGATGTCTACGTTCAGGTCGTCAGCTGTGTCGACGATCGTGTTCCAGATCGTGCTCGTGCATTCCTCTGTACGCGCCTCGGCGTTGATGCCGGCCGCGAGCGCGAGGTCCAGGCCTTCGCTGTTGGTCGCTTTGGCGTCGGTGAAGGCGACGTCCTCGAGGTCTTCGTCCGGCACCCAGTCGGGCTGCATGACTCCGGACAGACCTGACATGCGCGCGGCCTGCCGGACCATCGGCTCCCAGGCCGTCAGCACGACTGCTCGGCGCGCGGAAAGGAAGCGGCCGGCGTATTCGATAGCGCGCTTGGCGTTATCCGAGCCGTCGTAGGCGATGAGCATTACGTCGCAAGGCACTGTTTGCTCCCGTTGCTGCGTATGGCTTCCAGTTTACCCTCGATAAGATCGCACAAACGGCGACCGAGTGTGCGGTATCCGCACGGTCCGATAACGTCGGCCGCATGCGGAAACCATTGGGACTGGGCCTCGCGCTGTGTGCAGCCGTCGCGACGGGATGCGCTGCAGGCACCGATAACGCAGCAGAGTCCACGTCGGCTCCGGCGGCCAGTTCGGCGGTCTCCAGTTCGATTACGCTTCCGCCGGCCAGCGAGACGCCACTGCCCGCGGGCGGGGCATGTCAACCGTTTCTCGACAAGCTGACGATCGAGCAGAAACTCGCGCAACTACTGACCGTCGGGGTGACGGGTACGGCGGATGCGCTGAACGTCGTCGACCAGTACCAGGTCGGCGGAATCTTTATCGGCAGCGGAACCGAAGAGTCGTTGCTGAGCGTTCCGGCCAACATGCAGCAGGTCAAGGCGGCCGCACTGGAGAAGTCGAATGTCCCGCTGATGGTCACCATCGACGAAGAGGGCGGCCGCGTCTCGCGTTTCCCGGATCTTCTCCAGCCCGGACCGTCGGCGCAGGACATCGCCGCTGCAGGCAACCCGCAGCAGTCCTACGAGGCCGCACTGGCGAGGGCGAACACGTTGAAGAGTCTCGGGATCACGGTGAACTTCGCTCCCGTCGTCGACGTCGGTACCGACAACGCCGCGATCGGCGACCGCTCGTATTCGGACGACCCGCAAGTCGTGGTCACCTACGCCGAGCAGTACATCCGCGCAATGCAAGCCGCCCAGGTCGGAGCCGTGATCAAGCATTTTCCGGGGCATGGTCGGGCTTCGGGTGATTCGCACACCGGAGTGGTGACGACGCCTCCGCTCGATCAGCTCACCGGCGACCTCGTGCCGTACGCGAAGCTGGCAGACCTGACCGGGGCTGTGATGGTCGGCCACCTCGTCGTACCGGGACTGACCGACGGCAAACCTGCCAGCATCAGTCCGGAAGCGATGCAGTTCCTGCGTGCCGGAAGTGGTTACGGCGGTGCGCCGTTCGACGGCGTGATCTTCACCGACGACCTCAGCGGCATGGCAGCGATCACGTCGCAGTACAGCATCGAAGACGCGGTCGAGAAGGCCCTCGAAGCCGGTGCGGACGTCGCGTTGTGGATCAGTACCGATTCCGTGCCGAGTGTCCTGACACAGCTCGAGTCCGCCGTCGAGGCGAACAGGCTTCCGCTCGACCAGGTCGACAAATCCGTCGTCCGCGTCGCGAAGTACAAGGGCGTGCAGCTACCCCAGGGTTGCTGAGTCGGGCGTCGAAATCCTGCTGCTGGAGCGCGTTCTTACTGTAGAGTAAGATAGCAACCTCGACATGTGGGAGGACGCGCGTATGGCTGGCGGAACGAAGCGGTTGCCGCGCGCAGTCCGTGAACAACAGATGCTCGACGCTGCGGTGGAAGTCTTCGCGCGCAACGGCTTTCACGATACTTCGATGGATGCGATCGCTGCCGAAGCCGCTATCTCGAAGCCGATGCTCTACCTATATTACGGGTCGAAGGACGAGCTCTTCGCGGCGTGTATCCAGCGCGAGGGCGCCCGCTTCGTCGAGTCGCTCGCACCGGCCGGCGATCCGAAGCTGACCCCGCGCGAGCAGGTGCAGAAAGCACTCATCTCGTTTCTCGAATTCGTCGACAACAATCGCCAATCGTGGATGGTTCTCTACCGCACGGCGACCAATCAGGCGGCCTTTGCATCGCAGGTGCAGAACAGCCGTAATCAGCTCATCGAACTGGTCGCGAAGCTACTCGAGTCGAGTACCAAGAATCCCGAGCCGGGAACCAACTTCGGCATCATGGCCGTCGCGCTGATCGGCGCCGGAGAAGCCGTTGCCGACCGGATCGCAGGCGGCGAAATCCTCGTCGACGAGGCCGCCGAACTGCTCGAGAACCTCGCCTGGCGTGGTCTCGCGGGAAAGAAAAAAGACTAGGCCCGTGCGCGGTTAGCGAGTCCAGGGACTCCCTAACCGCGCACAGGCGCACAGCGGCTTCAGCGAAGTGTCGCCGTCAGGTGCGGGTAGCCCTTCTTCGGGTGCTTGAGAGACAAATCCCAGCCACCCTCGGTTTCGTCGGCGTAGACGTTCACCGTCGACGGGATGAGCACCGGTTTGCCGAACTTCACGCTGTAGGTCACGGCATCCGGAATCCGGCCTTCGACGGTCTGCAACGTTGCTGCCGCCGTGTACATGCCGTGCGCGATCGTGGTCGGGAAGCCGAATGCCTTGGCGCCCAGACCTGAAATATGAATCGGGTTCCGGTCCCCGGAGACCGCCGCGTACTTGTTGATCGTCTTCTGATCGACACGCAACGTGCTCATCGGAGTCGGCGGGGCCTCTTCGGGTTTCGGTTCCGGCTTCGGGCCACCCGACAACGACGTCTTCTGCTGGCGCAGGAACGTCGTCGTCTGCTTCCAGACCTCTTCCCGGCCGACGCTGACCGAACTCACCATGTCGACAAGCAGGCCTTTGGGGTGCTCGCGCAGGTTGTCCGCGTGTACCCGGAAATCGAGCGGCTCGCTGACCGAAATCGGTCGCAACTGCTCGATCACGTTCTCTGCGTGGACCGCTCCGATTGCCGGGAACGGGAACTCCTTGCTGATCACGAGCTTCATGACCGTCGGGAACAGCAGCACGAACGGGTAGGTCAGCGGCAGAGAGTCACCGAACCGCAGGCCGCAGACCTTCGCGTACGCGGCCAGGTGATCGGGGTCGACCTTCACGCCCTTGAGCTCGAGCGTCTGCTCGGGCAGCGTGCTCGGCCGACCGCCGACGCCGGGCAGCGGAATCGCACCGAGGGCAGCCTTGAAATACAGATCGCGGATCTTCGGCTGCTCGGTGAGCTTCTCGGTTTTCGTCATGTTGCTTGCCGCCTTCTTTATGCGCCGATGAGGCTTTGACCGCACACGCGGATGACCTGGCCCGTGACGGCGTTCGAGGCGGGGCTCGCGAAGTATGCGATGGCCTCTGCGACGTCGACGGTCTGGCCGCCCTGCAGCAGCGAGCTCATGCGACGGCCGGCCTCGCGGGTTGCGAACGGGATTGCCGCCGTCATCGCGGTCTCGATGAAGCCGGGCGCGACTGCGTTCGTGGTGATCTTCTTCTTCGCGAGCACCGGAGCGCTGGCCTGGACGAGGCCGATGACGCCGGCCTTCGAGGTGCCGTAGTTGGTCTGGCCGCGGTTGCCTGCGATGCCTGCGATAGAGGAGACGTCGATGACCCGGCCGCCCTCCTTCAGTGCACCCTGCTCGACAAGTGTGTCGGTGATGCGCTGCGGCGCAAGCAGATTGACGTTGATGACGGCGTTCCAGCGGCCGTCGTCCATGTTGGCGAGCAGCTTGTCGCGTGTGATGCCGGCGTTGTGGACGATGATGTCCGCGCCGCCGTGCCGATCGATGAGGTGCTTGGCAAGAACGTCGGGCGCATCGGCTGCGGTGACGTCGAGCGCGAGCGATGTGCCGCCGACCTTGTTCGCGGTCGCCGACAGAGCCTCGCCTGCCGCGGGGATATCAGCGCACACGACGTGTGCGCCGTCGCGGGACAGAACCTCGGCGATGGTGGCGCCGATACCGCGCGCGGCACCGGTCACGACGGCGACCTTGCCTTCGAGCGGGCGGTCCCAGTTCGCGGGCGCTGTGGAGTCCTCGGCGCCGACGCGGATGACCTGGCCGTCGACGAACGCGGACTTGGCCGACAGCAGGAAGCGCAACGTCGATGCCAGACCGGTCAGGCCCGTGCTTGCCTTCGGGGACACGTAGACGAGCTGTCCGGTGCCGCCACGCTGCAGTTCCTTGGCAACGCTGCGGGTGAAGCCTTCGAGCGCGCGCTGGGCGATGTGCTCGTCGACAGAGTCGGTCTCCTCGGGCGTCGTGCCGATGACGACGATGCGCGAGGACGGTGCCAGCTGCCGCATGACGGGCTGGAAGAACTTGTACAGCTGGTCGAGTTCGGTGATGCTGCCGATGCCGGTCGCGTCGAACACGAGGCCCCCGAACTTCGTGCCCTCGGCCGTGGGATCTGCAATGTCGTAGTCGGACAACAGTTCTCGCAACGGCTCGACCAGGCGACCGCTGCCGCCGATCAGGACCGGACCGGCGAGCGGCGGTTCGCCGGCCTTGTAGCGGCGGAGGTTCTCAGGCTGGGGAAGCCCAGCCTGCTTGGCAATGAGTGCGCCCACCTTGTTGTTGAGGAACGACGAGTACAAGTCGGGAGCTGCCTTGGTTGCTGCCACTTTCCTACCTTTTCTGCCGGATAACCCTGTGATGTACGCACAATTATGGGTGCGATGTCGACATTGAACTTACTCCGGAGTAAGTTAGTTGTCGAGCAGACCCCAACACATCTTGGAGTAGTCACGTGACAAGCAAGCAGCTGCGCCCTGTCGCCATCCTCGGCGGCAATCGAATTCCGTTCGCCCGGTCGGACAAGGCATACGCCCGAGCGTCCAATCAGGACATGTTCACCGCGACGCTGGACGGGCTCGTCAGCCGCTTCAACCTGCAGGGCGAGCGACTCGGCATGGTCGTCGGCGGTGCGGTCCTCAAGCACAGCCGGGACTTCAACCTCATGCGTGAGTCGGTTCTCGGCAGCGCACTGAGCCCGTACACGCCCGCCTACGACCTGGGCCAGGCGTGCGGAACCGGGCTGCAGTCGATCATTGCGGTCGGCGACGCGATCGCCGCAGGCCGAATCGACGCGGGCGTCGGCGGCGGCGTCGATACCACCTCCGATGCGCCTATCGGCGTCAGCGACGACCTGCGTGAGTTCCTGCTCTCGGTGAATCGCGCGAAGACCACCGGTGATCGCGTCAAGCTGCTCGGCCACGTCCGGCCGAGCATGCTCGGACTGGAGATCCCGAAGAACGGCGAGCCGCGCACCGGTAAGTCGATGGGTGAGCACGCTGCGATCACCTCGAAGGAATTCGGCATCCGCCGCGAAGATCAGGACGAGCTCGCTGCCGCGAGCCACCAGAACATGGCCGCTGCCTATGACCGTGGCTTCTTCGACGACCTCATCACTCCGTTCCTCGGCCTGACCCGCGACGACAACCTGCGTCCGGGCTCCAAGGTCGAAAAGCTTGCGACCCTCAACCCCGTCTTCGGTGTCAAGCTCGGCGACGCGACGATGACGGCAGGCAACTCCACCCCGCTGACCGACGGTGCGTCGGCCGCACTGCTCTCGACCGAGGAATGGGCCGCGGAGCGCAACCTGCCCGTCCTTGCCCGCCTCGTCGACTCCGAGACGGCTGCTGTCGACTACGTTCACGGCAAGGACGGATTGCTCATGGCGCCGACCTACGCGGTGCCGCGCCTGCTTGCCCGCAACGGCCTGACCTTGCAGGACTTCGACTACTACGAAATCCACGAGGCATTCGCGTCGGTCGTGCTCGCCACCCTGCAGGCTTGGGAAAGCGACGCGTACTGCAAGGAGCGCCTCGGCCTCGACGGTGCGCTCGGCTCGATCGATCGCAGCAAGCTCAACGTCAACGGCTCCTCGCTCGCGGCCGGTCACCCGTTCGCCGCAACCGGCGGCCGCATCGTGGCTTCGCTCGCGAAGATGCTCGCGGAGAAGGGTTCGGGCCGCGGCCTGATCTCCATCTGTGCCGCGGGTGGTCAGGGCGTCACGGCGATCATCGAACGCTAAGTCAACTTATTTTCGGAAGGTGTGTAACGCCTTTCGAAGTGCAGCGATGTCATAGTCGGCCTCGCGCTGCTGCCCGACCCCCGACCCGGCAGCCGCGCGAGGCCTCACTATTTCCTGGGGGTCTTCGAAAATGCCCGTTCCACGCGCGCGGCCTAGACTCGAGGCAATGACAAGTCCCGACGGATCGACTGCCGAGGTCGGCGCCGATCATCGGTCTCCGCCCAAGCAGACGGGGTCGCGGCACAGAAAAGAGTCCACGAATCCGCAGTGGCTGCGGTACGGACTCCTCGGTGCCGCCGTGTTTGCGCTGCTCGCGGTCGTCTACGTGATCGATCTCGTGGCGTCCTCGGGTGCTGTCCCGCGTGGGGTCGTCGTCGCCGGGGTCGATCTCGGCGGTCGGGACATCGACGACGCGGAGGCGCTGCTGCGGGCGCGGATCAGTGAGCGCATCGAGAAACCGCTGGCCTTCGAAGCCGGCGACGTGACAGGCGATATCACCGTGTCGGCCGACGTTCTGGACGTGGACTGGGCGCAGACGCTGGACCGTGTCGGTTCGCAACCGCTCGATCCGTTCACGAGGATCGTGTCGCTGTTCACCGATCGACACGTGCAGATTGCGTCCACTGTCGACGAAGCTGCATTGTCTGCCCAGGTCGAGGGCCTGCGTCCGGTCACCGACCGGGCACCGGTAGAGGGTGGCGTGCGATTCGACGGCGCGCAGCCGATTCCTGTACTGCCGGTCGCCGGTCAGGCGCTGGATGCCGCCGGGGCCCGGGAGGCGCTGGTGGCCGACTGGGCAGACGCAACGCCGATCGAACTGCCGGTCGACGTGACCGACGTCGTAGTCGACGACGCAGCTGTGCAGGACGCGGTCGACAAGATCGCCGAGCCGGCTGTTGCCGCGGACGTCGTGTTTACCGGGCGTGACGGCAAGGTAGCGACCTTGAAGCCCGACCAGGTCGGTGCGGTTCTGACTTTCACCCCGAACGACAGCGGTGGCCTCACCCCGCAGTACAACCGCGACGCGGCGGCCGCGCTGCTCGCGCCGCAACTGGCGGTAACCGAAGTCCGGCCGCGCGACGCCGTGATCTCGGTGACGAGCGGTGCCCCGGTCGTCACGCCCGCAGTCGTCGGCGACATGGTGGCGTGGCAGAAGACGCTCGACGGCTTGCCCGGGTTGATGTCGGCACCGAACGCCCGAACGGCGGCCGCAGTGTACGAGCCGGCGCAGCCCGCGCTCACGACCGAGGCTGTGAACGGACTCGGGATCAGAGAAGTCATCGCCGAGTACACGACGGGTGGATTCGAGCCCGCCTCGGGAGTGAACATCCGTAAGGTCGCAGAGGTCGTGAACGGCGCCATCGTGAAACCGGGTGACACGTTCTCGCTGAACGGATTCACCGGTCCGCGCGGAATCGAACAGGGCTACGTCGAGTCGGGCATCATCGACCACGGCCGACCTGCCAAGGCGGTCGGTGGCGGCATCAGCCAGTTCGCCACGACGCTCTACAACGCGACGTACTTCGCCGGCCTCGAGGACGTCACCCACACCGAACACAGCTATTACATTTCGCGCTACCCCGAGGCGCGCGAGGCAACGGTGTTCGAAGGCGCGATCGACCTCGCCTTCCGTAACAACACTCAGAACGGCATCTACATCGAAGCGGTCGGAAGCAGTTCCGATGTGACGGTGCGGATTTGGGGAACCAAGGCGGTCGACGTGCAATCGGTGACCGGTGATCGGTACGCGGACACTGCGCCAGACACGATCACGCTGCCCGAAGGCGGCGACTGTGTGGCATCGCGCGGTGCACCAGGATTCACGACGAGCAATACGCGCATCATCACCGACCACATCACCGGCGCGGAGGTCTACCGACACACCCGTACCGTCAAGTACGACCCGGTCCCGATCGTGAAGTGCGTATAACCGACTGTGCGGTGAGCTAAGTTCGACGCCGTGAGTGCGTCGGACCGCAAGCGGCTGTTGTTGGTGGTCAACCCCTATGCCACCAACGTGTCCGACACGATCACGGCGGATGTCGTCCACAGGCTGCGGGCCGGCTACGACGTCCAGGTCGTGACGACCGAAGCCCGTGGTCACGCGATCGAACTCGGCCGTGCCGCAACGGGTATCGACCTCGTTGTCGCACTGGGCGGCGACGGCACCGTCAACGAGATCGTGAACGGGATTGTCGGACTCGGCATTCCGCTGTCGGCATTACCCGGCGGATCGACGAACGTGATCTGTCGTACGCTCGGGATTCCGCGGCAGATCGGACCCGCGACGCAGCACCTCCTCCGCCGCGCCGATGACTTCGCCCCTCGCCCAATCGATCTGGGAACGGTGAACGGCCGGAGGTTCGTATTTGCCTGCGGCGCAGGGCTGGACGCGACGACCGCACGGCGGGTCGAGGCGCGGCCGGAGCTGAAGTCGCGCTTCGGTCCCTTCTTCTTCACCTACGCGGCGATCACCGGATTCCTCGGCGAGTACATGGGCGACAAGGTCCGCCTCCGGATCATGGCCGGTGGAAGGGAGATCGACGGCGTGACCGCCGTCGTCCAGAACAGCAGCCCGTTCACGTACTTCCAAGGCGTTCCGGTGCAACTGTCCAAAGACGTTGCCCTGGACGACGGAAGCTTGGCTGTCATCGTGCTGCGGCGGGCGAGCCCGGTCGATGTCCCGTTCCTGATGGGCCGAGTCCTCGTCGATCGGCTGGGTGGTGCACGCAGTCACCGGCATGTCGACGAGCTGCGCGACATCACGTCGGCGCGGATCGTGTCGACCGGGCTCCTGCCCTTCGCCGTGCAGGTCGATGGCGACTACATCGGCGACTTCACCGAGCTCGACCTCGGAATCGAGCGAAAGGCCCTGTCCGTCATCGCATGACAGTGTGCTGCTGTCAACCCTTGTGTTCACGCTCGAGTGATGGGTGTTTCCGCAAGACGGACTTGGTGAGACTCGCTAACCATGAGTACCGAACGGATAACCGACGAGATCAAGTTCGCCTACTGGGTTCCCAACGTCAGTGGTGGACTTGTCACGTCGGACATCGAACAGCGCACGAGCTGGGACTACGAGTACAACAAGAAGCTCGCGCAGACCGCCGAGAACAACGGTTTCGAGTACGCCCTCAGTCAGGTCAGGTACGAGGCAAGCTACGGCGCGGAGTTTCAGCACGAGTCGACCAGCTTCAGCCTCGCACTGCTGCTGGCGACCGAGCGTTTGAAGGTCATCGCCGCTGTCCATCCCGGTTTGTGGCAGCCGGCGGTACTCGCGAAGCTCGGTGCCACCGCAGATCATCTGTCCAACGGCCGCTTCGCCGTCAACGTGGTCAGCGGCTGGTTCAAGGACGAGTTCACACACCTCGGTGAGCCGTGGCTCGAGCACGACGAGCGCTACCGGCGCAGCGCTGAATTCCTGCAGGTTCTACGCAAGATCTGGACCGAAGACGACGTCGACTTCCGCGGCGATTTCTACCGTATTCACGACTTCACCCTGAAGCCGAAGCCGCTCAACACCGCTGCGCGCCCCAACCCGGAGCTGTTCCAAGGTGGCAACTCGGCCGCGGCCCGGCGCAATGCCGGCCGCTACTCGGACTGGTACTTCAGCAACGGCAAGGATTTCGACGGCGTCACCGAGCAGCTGCTCGACGTTCGCGAGGTCGCCCGCGAGAACGAGCGCGAAGTGAAGTTCGGGCTCAACGGTTTCATCATCGCCCGCGATACCGAGAAGGAAGCGCGCGAGACGCTGCGCGAAATCATCGCCAAGGCCAACAAGCCTGCGGTGGAAGGCTTCCGGGGCGCAGTCCAGCAGGCCGGTGCGTCGACCCACGACAAGAAGGGCATGTGGGCAGACTCCAAATTCGAGGACCTCGTCCAATACAACGACGGCTTCCGCACGCAATTGATCGGTACACCCGAGCAGATCGCCGAGCGCATCGTCGAGTATCGCCGTCGCGGCGTCGACCTGATCCTCGGTGGCTTCCTGCACTTCCAGGAGGAGATCGAGTACTTCGGCGCGCGTGTGCTGCCGCTGGTTCGTGAGCTCGAGGCGCAGCAGGAACGCGAGCTGGAACCGTTGCTCGCGTGACGTCGGCGATCCGCGTAGCGGGGGAGTTGGCGGAGAAATTTCGGGTAGGCGCAGCCGATCGTGATCGCGGTCGGCTGCTGCCCGGCCCGGAGGTCGACGAGCTGTCGGACGCCGGGCTCTATGCCATTACCGTTCCGGCCGAGTTCGGAGGCGCAGACGCACCGCCATCGGAGGTGGCCGAGGTCTTGCGCGTGATCGCCACGGCGGACCCGAACATCGCGCAGATTCCCCAAAGTCACTTCGTGTACGTGCAGTTGCTGAAGCTGGCCGGAACGCCGGACCAACAGCGGTTCTTCTTCGGGGAGGTACTGGCGGGCAGGCGGTTCGCGAACGCGCAGTCCGAACGTGGGACGAAGACCATTGCCGATATCACGACTGTCCTCACCGCCGACCACCGGTTGAACGGAACCAAGTATTACTGCACCGGAACGCTTTTCGCGCACTGGATTCCGGTTTTGGCGCGACGCGACGGAGTCGACGTCGTCGCGTGGATCCCGGCCGATTCCGAAGGCGTTCGGATCGTCGACGATTGGGACGGCGTCGGTCAGCGGTTGACCGGTAGCGGAACCGTGCGGCTGGATGATGTTGCAGTGCAGCCGGATTGGGTTGTTCCGCGAGCGCCCGCGTTCGAGGGTCCGACATCCTACGGTGCCTTCGCGCAGCTGCTGCATACGGCAATCGATGTCGGAATCGCGCGCGGCGCCTTGGACGACGCTGTCGACTTCGTGCGAACAAAGAGCCGCCCCTGGTTCGAAGCCGGTGTCGAGAACGCGTCCGACGATCCGTTGCTGGTACAACGATTCGGGGAATTGGCCGTATCGGTCGCCACGGCCGAAGCGTCGTTGGCGGCGGCCGGCGTTGCCGTGGATGCCGCGTTTGCGGAGCAGTCGGACAGCGCCTCCGCCAAGGCGTCCGTAGCGGTGGCGGTTGCCAAGATCGTCGGCGAGCGCAGCGCGCTGGAGGTCTCGTCGGCCCTGTTCGAAGTGAGCGGAACACGTTCGGCAGCAAGCGAACTCGATTTAGACCGGCATTGGCGCAATGCCCGTACCCACACCCTTCACGATCCGGTTCGCTGGAAGTACCAGCACATCGGTCGTGCCGTGCTGCGCGGCGAAGCACCGCCCCGGCACGGACTTATCTAGGAGTCTCGACGCATGAGTTTGGCATTTCACTGGTTCCTCCCGACGTACGGCGATTCGCGCAATCTCGTCGCGGGTGGGCATGGCACGTCGATGTCGGGCGACCGGCCTGCGACACTTCGCTACCTCAATCAGATCGGCGCCGCGGCGGAAGCGAACGGGTTCGAGGCGGTTCTCACGCCGACCGGTGCGTGGTGCGAAGACGCGTGGCTCACCACGGCGATGATGGTCGAGACCACGGAGAAACTGAAGTTTCTGGTTGCCTTCCGGCCCGGGCTGATCAGCCCGACGCTTGCCGCGCAGATGGCGTCGACGTTCCAGTGGCAATCGCAGGGCAGGTTGCTGCTCAACGTGGTCACGGGTGGCGAGGCGCACGAGCAGCAGGCGTACGGCGACTTCCTGAACAAGGAGGAGCGCTACGAGCGATGTGGGGAGTTCTTGCAGGTAGTGCGTGATCTGTGGACCTCGGACGGTCCGGTCACGTTCGAAGGCAAGCACGTGCACGTGCAGGGTGCAACCCTGCAGCGGCAACCGGATCCGGTGCCGCCGGTGTTCTTCGGTGGGTCGTCGGGTCCGGCGGGAACTGTTGCCGCGGCGCATGCCGATACGTACCTGACGTGGGGTGAGCCGCCGGCTGCCGTCGCAAAGAAGCTGGACTGGATTCGCGGTTTGGCCGTCGACCGGGGCCGGGTGCTGAGCTACGGACTGCGGATCCACGTCATCAGTCGGGACACGTCCGAGCAGGCTTGGGCCGAAGCCGATCGGCTACTCGCGGCGGTCGATCCTGCAGCCGTCGAGCGAGTTCAGGCGAACCTGGCGCGCAGTGAGTCCGAAGGGCAGCGTCGGATGCTCGAACTGCACGGTGGACGGACAGACAACCTGACCATCGCGCCGAACCTCTGGGCGGGCGTGGGACTGGTCCGCGGCGGAGCGGGCACCGCGTTGGTCGGGTCTCACGAGGAGGTCGCCGACCGGATCGCCGAATACGCGCGGCTCGGTATCGGCCACTTCATCCTGTCGGGATATCCGCACATCGAAGAGGCGTACTGGTTCGGCGAGGGTGTGCTCCCGATTCTCGAACGGCGGAAGTTGTGGCGCCGGCCGGGCGGACCGGTTCGGTCCGTAAGTTCGGTCCCCTTCGCTGCGGCCGCTACGAGCTAGCCGCCAGCCACTTCCGCGCCGGCGCGAGCAGACCCGTGCCGTCGCCCGGTGCGGTTTTGTCTGCTCGCGAGGCGAGGTCGCTGATGGTGACACCGCGCAGGGAGTTGCGCCATGCTGCGTCGGCGCTCAGCATCACAGCATTGATTCCGCAAGGGGCAACGCACTTTTCGGGCGGTGTGCGGCACGGTCCGCGTTGGCGGATCTCGGTGCAGACGAACGATGGAGCCGCACCGTTCACGGCCTCGACCACGTCGAGCACGCTGATCTCTTCGGCTGGGCGGCCGAGCACGTAGCCGCCGCCTTTCCCTTGGACCGACCGGATGATCCCGGCTCGCGAGAGGCCCTGCAGGTGCTTGGCCAGATAACTGGGCGAGACGTCGTGGAACTCCGCTAGTCGCGAAGCCGGTGTCGGCGCGTCGGCGATGCGCAGCACGACACAGCAGTGGAGCGCCCACTCGACTCCGTCGGACAATCGCACTATCGCTTCCCTTTCCCTCTTGACGTGGATACTACATGTCCGAGTATAGTTCCGGATATAAATTGTCCGAGTTAAGGAGCAGAGATGAAGGTCGTCATCGTCGGCGGAACGGGACTGATCGGCACGAAGGTGCGCGAACGGCTCGAGGCTGCTGGACACGCTGTCGTGGTAGCTACCCCGAGCACCGGCGTGAACGCGGCAACGGGTGAAGGTCTCGCCGAGGCGGTCAGCGGCGCCGACGTCGTCGTCGATGTCAGCAATGCACCGATCTGGGAACCGCAGGAACTGATCGACTTCTTCGCGACGTCGACGGGCAATCAACTGCGCGCGGAGCAGGAGGCCGGCGTCGCGCACCACATCGCGGTGTCGATCGTTGGCGCAGAGCGAGCGCCGGACAACTTCTACATGGCCGCCAAACTCGTTCAGGAGCAATTGATTCAAGACGGCGCGGTGCCATGGACCATCGTCAAGGCGACCCAGTTCTTCGAGTTCCTGCGTGGTATCGCAGACCAAGCCACCAGCGACGGCCAGGTGCGGGTCACCGAAGCCACGTTGCAGCCGATCGCGGCGGACGACGTCGCCGATCGTGTGGTCGAGGCCGTAATCGGTGGTCCGGCGGGCGTTGTCGAGATCGCGGGTCCCGAAGCCGTGGGTCTCGCCGACCTGGTCCGAACCGTGCTCGAGGCGGACGGCGATCCGCGGACCGTCGTTGCCGACCACGCCGCCGGCTACTTCGGGTCGGTGATCGAGGACGACACCCTCGTGCCCACTCCCGGCGTCGATGCATGGATCGCCGAGCAGAACCTCGCGACCTGGTTGGCCAGCCAGAAGGTGTCCAGCTAGGAATCGCCCGGGCGTTCGACCTGCTCGGCCAACTTGGCCGGGGCCTGGACGCAGTACGAGTCGGTCAGCAACTCGGTCAGCTCGTCCCAATCCGTCTCGTCGTCGATGATCATGCCCACGGTGGTGCTGCCCCACTCGGTCTTGAAGTAGGGCGCGCCGAGATTCTCGAACGCCGGTACCTCCGCGGGTTCGGCACGAAAGATGATCCGGAACTGCTGATCCTCGCCGCCGAACACGTGGGCCACCGTCGAACTGCCGACCCGCCAGCGGGTCCCAACCCACGCCGTCTCCTCGTGGCAATCGGGAAACCGCTCGACGATGGCGCGCAGTCGGTCCAGCCACTCCAGAGGTACATCGGGGCGTTGGGCCATGTGTAGGACGATGCCACATGTAGGTCGAAGGTGCCGTCGCGTCGTGTCGCCTCGCACTGCCTTGGCGTCGCCGCGCCGCGTTGCCACCTTGGCGCCGCATTGCCACCTTGGCGCCGCATTGCCACCTTGGCGTCGCCGCGCCGCACCACTTTTCCGGATTCGCACCGGTTTTCAGGCCCAATTTCGGGTGCGACTGCGGAGTCGGGGTGCGGCGAATCGGTGCGGGAGGGTTGTCGGTGCGGCGGGGCTTCCGTGGCGCAGCATTATTTTGGATTTGCGCCCACTTCTGGACCCTTGTTGTCCCGTGAAGTCTCGGAAAGTATTGCTTCGCAGTCGGTTTGACGCTTATCCACAGGGCGGCATCTATCCACAGGCTCCGCCTTTCTGCGGGGTCCACGGCTCTTGGGTGCTGCAGCATGGACGCGTGGAACTCCCTGAACTCCTCTTCCGCCAACAGGCCCTTCGGCGCGGACATTCCGACGAGGAAATTCGTCGTATGTACACCCGCTGCGGGTGGCAACGGCTCGGTCACGGGGCATACGTCGACGCGGTCACGTTTGCAGAGCTCGAAGCTGCTGCGCGCCACAGGCTTCGGATCGAAGCCACCTTGCCCGCCATGGCCACCGAGGCCATTCTGAGTCATGAATCTGCGGCCGTCATGTACAAGCTGCCGCTGTGGCGGGTGCCGCTCGACCGCATTCAGATAACCCGCGATCGCCGTAATGGCGGCCGAATCAAGGACGACCTGACCGTTCACTGCGGGCCGGTCGTCGGTGTCGTTGAAATCGACGGATTTCTCGTCACGACGCCTGCCCGCATGGTGGTCGACCTCGGTCGCACATTGCCGTTCGAACAAGCAGTGGTTACTGGTGACGCGGCAGTCCGCACGTTCGGCGTCACTGCCGAGGACCTCGCCGTCGAACTCGAGTTTGCCAAGTATCGGCGAGGCGCGGCCGCGGCCAGGCGGGTTGTGAGTTTCCTCGATGGGCGGAGTGAGAGCGTCGGTGAGTCGCGGAGCCGAGTCATGTTGCGGCGCTGTGGGATCGATGGGTTGCTTTCGCAGGGAATCGTGTTCGACGCAGGAGGTGTGGCCCGCGGACGTGTCGACTTCTACGACGAGGAACTCGGCGTGCTGGGCGAGTTCGACGGGCGAGTGAAGTACGGACGGTTGCTTCGCCCGGGCCAGGACCCTGGCGACGCAGTTTTCGAGGAGAAACTCCGAGAAGACAGATTGCGCGAGCCCGGGTTTCAAGTTGTGCGATGGATCTGGGACGAACTCGAGAGCGATTCGACGGGCGTACGAATCGCCCAGTCGTTGGAGCGTGGCCGCAAATCGCCCGCGCCGGACGGGCGAATCGAGCGCGCGCCGCTTCCGAAGCCGTGTGAACTCGTCATTCGCAGTCTTTGAGCCTCCGACCGCCCTCAGCCGCACCCCGACTCGGGAGTCGCACCCGAAATAGGGCCCAAAAACCGGTGCGACTCCCGAGTCGGGGTGCGGCGGGGGTGGGGTGGGGAGGGTCGGCGGGGGCGGGGTGCGGCGGGAGTGGGGATGGGTGCGGCGCGGTGGCAGGGTGCGGCGGGACACGGGAGGGAGCCCTGACCCGGCTGCCCGCCAAAGCAAAACGCCCCCGGACCAGGTGGGTCCGGGGGCGGTCAGCGAGCTATCAGAACGCGGCTTCGTCGAGTTCCATGATGTCGTTCTCGAGGTTGCCGAGGATCGCGCGAGTGGCGGTCAGCTCCGGGAGAACGTTCTTGGCGAAGAACGACGCGACGGCGAGCTTGCCTTCGTAGAAGGCCTTGTCCTTGCCGGCGTCCGCACCGTTGTCGAGCGCGGCGAGTGCGACTGCGGCGTTGCGCAGGAGCAACCAGCCGATGACCAGGTCGCCGACTGCCATCAGGAAGCGCACCGAGCCGAGGCCGACCTTGTACAGCTCCGACGGGTTCTGCTGGGCACCCATGAGGTGACCGGTCAGGGTTGCGGCCATGGCCTGGACGTCCTCCAGGGCGGTTGCGAGCAGTGCACGCTCCGCCTTGAGGCGGCCGTTGCCGGCGTCGCTGTCGATGAACTTGGTGATCTGGCCTGCGACGTGGGCCAGTGCGACTCCACGGTCACGCGCGATCTTGCGGAAGTAGAAGTCCTGCGCCTGGATCGCGGTGGTGCCTTCGTAGAGCGAGTCGATCTTGGCGTCGCGGATGTACTGCTCGATCGGGTAGTCCTGGAGGAAGCCGGACCCACCGAGGGTCTGCAGCGACTCGGTCAGGTACTGGTAGGCCCGCTCGGAACCGACACCCTTGACGATCGGAAGCAGCAGGTCGTTGACGCGGAACGCGGTGTCCTTGTCAGCGCCCGACACCTGCATCGCGATGTCTTCGTTCTGGTGCGCCGCCGTGTAGAGGTACACCGAACGCAGGCCCTCGGTGTACGCCTTCTGCGTCATGAGGCTGCGGCGAACGTCCGGATGGTGCGTGATGGTGACGCGCGGGGCTGCCTTGTCGGTCATCTTGGTCAGGTCGGCGCCCTGGACACGCTCCTTGGCGTACTCGAGGGCGTTCAGGTAACCGGTCGACAGCGTCGCGATGGCCTTGGTGCCGACCATCATGCGAGCGTGCTCGATGACGTCGAACATCTGGGCAATGCCGTTGTGCTCTTCGCCGACGAGCCAACCGACGGCGGGCGTGCCGTTCTGGCCGAGGGTGAGCTCGCAGGTGGCCGATGCCTTGAGGCCCATCTTGTGCTCGAGGCCCGTGACGTAGACGCCGTTGCGCTCGCCCAGTTCGCCGGTCTCGAAATCGAAGTGGAACTTCGGAACGAAGAAGAGCGAGAGGCCCTTGGTGCCCGGTCCGGCGCCTTCGGGACGCGCCAGGACGAGGTGGAAGGTGTTCTCGAACATGTCGTCCGCGTCACCCGAGGTGATGAAGCGCTTGACGCCTTCGATGTGCCAGGAGCCGTCGTCCTGCTTGATGGCCTTGGTGCGGCCGGCGCCGACGTCGGAACCGGCGTCCGGCTCCGTCAGCACCATGGTGGCGCCCCAGTTGCGCTCGGCGCAGATCTGGGCCCACTTCTTCTGCTCTTCGGTGGCGTTGTGGTAGAAGATCTGCGCGAAGCCGGCGCCGGCGGCGTACATGAAGGCTGCGGGCTGTGCGCCCAGGAGCAGCTCAGCGATGGCCCAGTAGACCGGACGCGGAACTTCCATGCCGCCGAGGGCTTCTTCGACACCCAGCTTGTCCCAGCCGCCGTCCTGCAGCGCCTTGAAGGACTTCTTGAAGGATTCGGGGATGGAGACGGTGAACGTCTCGGGATCGAAAGTGGGCGGATTGCGGTCGGTGTCTGCGAAGGACTCGCCCAGCGGGCCTTCTGCGAGACGACGGACCTCGCTCAGCATTTCGCGAACGGTGTCGGAGTCCAGATCGCCGTACGCGCCCGTTTTCAGGGTCTCGTCGAGGCCGAGGACCTCGAACAGGTTGAACTCGAGGTCCCGTACGTTGCTCTTGTAGTGGCCCATCTTTATTCGCTCTCCATTGAGGTGGGGGGTGCGGTCCGGTTTTGCCAGTCCCGCCCGGCGTGCTGGTCTACTCGCCAGTAACTTAGATCGATGTTACTCCCGGGTACACCTGACACTCAAGAGTCGAAGTGTGTTATGTGATACGAACCACAGCGTCCGCGGATGTGTGAAATCGCATGTAGAACAACAGATCCCGGTGAAACTTTCATGAGGATTTCCTCACGTTCGTAGCGCCCCTGACATACGGTCGTCACATGGAACCCGGACAGCCGAGACAGCGAAAACTGGCTATTCCCACCGCAGCTGGGGAAGCCCAGGTGGCGGTCGACGGACGGACGAACCCCCGATTTCTTGTCGTCCTCACCCACGGTGCGGCGGGCGGCGTGGACGCGCCGGACCTCCTGGTCGTGAGACGAAAAGCACTCGAACTCGGTGGCGCGGTCGCGCGTGTCATGCAGCCCTACCGTGTGGCCGGCGGTCGCGCACCGGGATCGGCGGTCAAACAGGACGCCGCCTGGCTCGAAGTAATTGCCGACCTGAAGAAGCGGTTCCGAAAGGTTCCGCTCGTCCAGGGCGGGCGAAGCAACGGTGCCCGGGTGGCGTGCCGGACGGCGATCGATGCGGGGGCGGTCGGGGTGATTGCTCTCGCGTTTCCGCTCCACCCGCCGGGCAGGCCCGAGTTGTCGCGGGCCGGGGAACTGCGTGGCGCCGGAACCGAAGTGGTCGTCATCAACGGCGACCGCGACCCGTTCGGCGTGTCGGACGCCGCCGACGCTACCGTCGTGCACGTTTTGGCAGGTCAGACGCATGCGTTGAAGGGTGGTGCGGCAGAAATATCGTCAGTCGTCGAGCCCTGGCTCATCAAGTGGGGCAGCTGACTCCTTGACGGGCCGCGCGGCTACAACCAGTGCATCGATCGCGGTCCCGGCCTCGACATGACGTTCGCGCTTCTCGGCCGCCAGAATTTGCGCCTCATCTTCGATATCTGCGACGACGTCTTCGGGTGTGAACAGAATGTCGGGATCTTGGGGTCCGCCGACCCCGTCGGCGATGTTTGTCGTGTCGTGGCCCAGCACGATGAGTACGCCCGCCTCGGCCAGCGCGTCGACCGCCTTGCGCAACACCTGACGCCGCTCGTCCTTCGGTAGGTGCAGGTAGGCGACGACGATCAGCTCGAAGCTGCCGTCGAACGTCGTGGTGAGGATGTCGCCGGTTGCCCAATCGATCCGGTTGCGGACCGATCTCGGAGACTTCGATGCCACCGTTCGGGCCTTGTCGATTGCAACCTGGGAGAAGTCGATGGCGCTGACCTCCCAGCCGCGCGTCGCGAGCCAGATCGCATTTCGCCCTTCGCCGCATGCGAGGTCCAGCGCACGACCTGGGTGGAGCACCGTCACGATTTCTACGACGACGGCGTTGGGCGGAGCACCCCATACGAGGTCGGCCTTTGCGTATTTCTCGTCCCAAGCGGCGGCGTCCATGCTGCGATTCTGCCCCGGTGCGCTGCCGGCGAGTTCAGAGGCTCGCTAAACGAGCAGGTGCCGCTTTGCGCCCAGCATTCGGCCGAGGGCTATCGCCACTGGGACGGATAGCACCGCCCAGGCCGCAATCGCCGCGGTCAGGAGCATGTGGCCACTATGCCAGTGGATAACGATCGCCGCGCGGAATTGCGCCCGGTCCCGATTCATCGGAAATTCGAATCAATGTCGCGAGGTGGGACGAAGCGAACTCGCGAATTGCGGATTCGTCTTCTACAGGGATTACTCCGTCGGGAGTGAGCGCCAACGACAACGCGAGCCGGGCGAGAATTTCCGCAACCTGATCGGCGTCGAAATCTTCGATTCCGCCGCTCTTCTGCATCTCACGGATGTGGTCGGACAGATAGGCCCGGCCTGCCGCGAGCAGCGGGCCGGCACCTGTCGTGACGTAGGGCAGGACGGTATCGGGCTCGGTGACGAGCAGCCGGCGCAGCAACTCGTTGCGCGCGAGGATCGACGAGAATGCCACGAAACCCTCGGTCATCTGCTCCCGCGGCGGTGCCGAGCGGTCGACTCTGGCATCGACCGCCTCGATGAACCGCTGCGCCTCGCGCATGCCGACGGCAACTACTACGGCGTTCTTCGATGCGTACCGGCGATACAGCGTTGCGGGGCTGACGCCGGACCGTTTCGCGATCTCGGCCATGCTGGTGCGCCGGATGCCGAAGTCGAGGAACGCTGCGAGTGCGCCGTCGAGTATCGCGGGGTCGCCCTCCTGCTCGGCGGCCCCGAGCAATTGTTGCAGGAATCCGCCCTCGGCCATTAGGCCACTGTAGTGGGACTACGCGGTCGGCGGCTCGACCGGTTCGGTGTCGAGTATCGCCGCGTACTGGGCATTCAGGTCGCGCCAGCCGTATTCGAGCGCCGCCTCTCCCACGATCCGGCCGACCGGTTCGCCTGCGATGGCACGCTCGGCGACGTCGAGGCACATGTGCCAGCCGGCGGCGAGCATAGCGGCGGTGCCCTTGTCTTCGACTGTCTGCTGCAACGTCAGCAGGGTGCCGCCGGCGGATTCGTCGAGTCGCCACCGCAGGACGTCGTCGCCCCACGCGTGTTCGAGCAAGCTCGGTTCGTCGGCGATCGTCACGGTGCCGTCGAGTTCGGTTTCGGTGTCGCCGTCGGTCATGGTCAGCGTCGCCGGGCCAACGGTCCGCAAGCTGCGGTCTGCTACGTACGGCGCCCATTGCAGCTGCTCGTCGGGTTCTGTCAGCGCCGACCAGATGCTGGTTCGACCGTGGGGAAACGTCCGGGCGAAGGTGAGCGTCCAACGCTGCCCGTCGGGTTCGACGGCGATGGTCTGCAGTGGCCCGGGGCGGTAATCGCGGCGGTGGGTGTCCGGTGTGGTCATTGCTGTGACTCCTTCGATTCGAGGTGGCGGCCGAGGGCGTCGAAGTGGAACTCCCAGAGCCTGCGATAGGGCTCCAGCCAAGCGTCGAGTTCGGCGAACGGCTGCTGCTGCAGGGAGTAGACGCGTCGCTGCGCATCGGCACGGGAATTTACGAAACCGTTGTCCCGCAATACTTTCAAATGCTTCGACACCGTCGGCTGGGGCAGTTCGAGGCGTTCGACGAGGTCGCCGACGCTAGCGCTTCCGGTCCGCAGTACTTCGATGATCCGGCGGCGTTGCGGCTCGGCGACGACGTCGAAGATGTCGATTGCCATGAACCTGAATATACGTGCACGCGTATATACTCGTCAAGGCATATATAAGAGCCGCGAAAAATGGGTGCTCCCGCTCGGTATCCGAGAAGAAACACCCACTCAGTTGCAGTGCAAACTACGCCGAACTACGCTCCGTCAGGCCAAGCCTTCGGCGAGTAGTTGGTTGCGAATGAAGCGGGCGAGGTCCTTCACCGCATCGCGTTCGTAGAGGTCGATGGTGCGGCCGGCGTTCTCGCGTTCGGTGATCCAGCGTTCGATAGCATCGTGTGTCACCGAGCCGACGACCATTTTCCTGGTTTGCACTCCTTCGTCTGCGGTCTTCGACACGTCGCTCATGCCAGAGATCATCGCATCTCCTACTGCATTGCGTCACACTCCATCGGAGAAACGGTCCCGGCGCGGCGCGTGCCGAACGCCTATCGGCGGTCGTCGAGCATCGTGAGCCACCAGTTCTCCGGTAGGTCTTCGCCCGCATGTGCGGACAGCGTCAGGCCCAACGCCATGCAGACGCCCAAGAGCGCGAGCCAGATCGCGAACCCGAGCATAGGCACGAAGATCAGCCAATCCATGTCGCGAAGTGGTTCGACCAGGACGAGTAGCGGCGCGAGTGCGAGGGCGATCCCGATGAACCACGCCGAACCTGCCCTGTCGCATTTGAGGACCAGTCGTAAGAGTCGGTGTCCTGCGGGCTGAGTCGTCATCGAAGGCCCTCCTCACTGCGAATTTCCTGCTGTCCACAGTGACGGTACGAGCGCGGAGGACGCGAGTCGATTACCTCCGACGTAAGCGCTGGGCAGCACGTTAAGCGAACAGCAAGGGCTCGTTAAGTGCCCCGCAGGAGTCTTCACATGCAGCACGCGAGGGTTGCACCGACTTCCGGGAGGCACGCATGGACAGCACGGCCGCGGCGCAGGACGTATCCAAGGCGAAGCAGATCACCGACTTCACAATCGTTCTCGCCCTTGTGGCCATCCTCATGGTCGGGATGGCGCTGAGCTTCATGTTTCTCTTTCCGCCGGAGCCCGGACCGGTTCAGTAGCTCCGGCGTAACGATTTGCGAGCGAAAGCACACGAATACGACATGGCACAAAACGCACAAACCGCACAGCCGCGGCGCCGGAAATTTCTTCGGCCATCCGTCGTGCTGCCAGTGCTGGCAATCGGCGCGATCGTCGTTGCCTTCGGTCTCTTCTGGTTCCAACCGTGGAAGCTCGTGGTCGACAAGACCGGCAACGAAGCCATCCCGACCGCGTCCGGACCGCCACCGTCCGGCACGACCGTCGCGCCGAACACCGAGCCGATCGTGCTCGCCCAGGGCGACTTCATCACCCACGAGCACGGCACGAGCGGTTCCGTCCAGTTACTCCAACTTGCCGACGGGCAACGCGTACTCCGGCTCGAAGACCTCGACACCAGCAACGGACCGTTGCTGAAGGTGTATCTCACCGACCAGCCCGTCATCGAGGGTTCCGACGGCTGGCACGTCTTCGACGACGGCCGCTACGAGGACCTCGGCGACCTCAAATTCAACAAGGGCAGCTCCAACTACGTGATACCTGCCGAGATCGATATCGCCGGGCTCAACAGCGTGTCCATCTGGTGCGATCGCTTCGATGTGTCGTTCGGCGCGGCCACGCTGACGCCCGTCTAGCTGTCCAGCTTTTCGGCGCGCATCGTCAGGTAGCGCTGCTGCGGGATGCTCGTCGTGCGCGCGGCCGCTCCGCGGTAGAAATCACGCGCGGCGGCGAGGTCGCCCGCCATTTCGAGCAGATGTGCGCGGACCGCGTACAAACGGTGGTCGTCCGCAATCCGATCGTCGGAAGCCAGCTGGGCGAGTAGGTCCAGGCCCGCGCGCGGGCCGCTCGCCATTCCGACAGCGACCGCGCGGTTCAGCGCGACGACGGGATTGTCGGCGATCTTCAGCAGCACGTCGTACAACGCGACGATCTGTGGCCAGTCGGTATCCGCGCTCGTTTCGGCTTCGTCGTGGACCGCCGCAATTGCCGCCTGCAGCTGGTACGGACCCGTGACGCCGGTCGGCAGCGCGGCGGTGATCAGGGCGATTCCTTCGGTGATGTGGTCCGCGTTCCATAGGCTCCGATCTTGTTCGGCCATCGGGATGAGCGAGCCGTCGCTGCCGGTCCGGGCCGGTCTGCGGGCATCGGTCAGCAGCTGCAGTGCCAGCAGGCCGGTGACCTCACTGTCGTCGGGGAGGAGGGCGTGGACCAGACGGGTCAGCCGGATTGCCTCGGTGGCGAGGTCGGCGCGTTGCAAGCTCGGACCCGCGGTGCTCGCGTAGCCCTCGTTGAAGATCAGATACAGGACGTGCAGAACGGTGGCGAGGCGCTCGTTCCGTTCCGCGCCAGCCGGCAGCCGGAAAGGCACGCCGCTGGATTTGACGGTCTTCTTCGCTCTGCTGATCCGGCGGGTCATCGTCGCTTCGGGAACCAGGAACGCGCGCGCGATTTCCGGAGTCGTCAGGCCGCCCACGGCTCGGAGGGTCAGCGCGATCTGCGACGCCGCCGAGAGTGCGGGGTGACAGCACAGGAAGAGCAGGATCAGGGTGTCGTCGGAGTCGGTTGCCGACCGGTCGGCGGCCGGTGCCAGCCACCGGTCGGGCAGAACCCACGCCGCGACAGCGTCCTCCCGGCGTTGGCGTGCGTGCTCGTTGCGAAGCAGATCGGTCAGTCTGCGTGAGGCCACCGTGATGAGCCAGCCGAGTGGGTTGGCGGGTGTTCCCTCGTTCGGCCACTGCGTCGCCGCGGCGAGCAACGCTTCTTGAACGGCATCCTCGGCGGTGTCGAAATTGCCGTACCTGCGCACGAGCGCGCCCAAGACCTGCGGCGCCAGGCAGCGCAGCAGGTCCTCGACGGCTCGGTCAGAATTCGGTCTGCTGGGCATATTCGTCGAGCGGACGGATGTCTGCGTAACCCTTCTCTTCGAATACGCCGCCCGGCGTCGGGCAACCCGACAGTCGGGCCGCGATTTCGGTTGCGCGGTCGAAGCTTTCGCAATCGACCACCCAGTAGCCCGCCAAGACTTCCTGCGCTTCGGCGTACGGTCCGTCGGTGACGACGGGTACGCCGTTCTGCAGCCGGACCCGCCTGGTGTGCACCGGAGCGGAGAGTCCGCGGGTATCGACCAGTTCGCCGGATTCGACGAGTTCGTCGGTGAACTTCTGCATGAACTCGCCCATCGCGGCAAAGTCTTCAGGCTTCCAACTGGCCAATTCGGCGTAGTCCTCTTGCGAACCGAAGGTGAGAATTATGTATTTCATCAGGTGTCCTCAGTTGTGGGCGAAATGCTGTTGGGGGAGGGGCAGGGACCGGTTGTTTTCGTGGATGTACCTGGCAGACAAGGCTGCGACGAAGCCGAAGAGGATTGCGGTAGCGATGACGGCTCGTACAGCGAATCCGTCCGGACTCGGGAACATCGTGAGCAGTAGCACCGCGCCCGCAGTGGCAAGCGCCCCGCGGTACCAGCGCAGCTCGCCGGCAGCTTTGAAACGGCGCGCGAACACGATGGCGCCGACGGTCATGGCGGGTACCGACAGCATGAATCCGATCTCGTGCACTATGCCGTGCACGCTCATGTGGTCGGGCGCTCCCTCCGGCGCGCCGATCGGGTACCCGGCGCCGGGATCGGTGACGAAGACGCCGGCGATGATCAATCCGACGCCGAGCGAGCCCACCAGCCGCGGTCCCCAGACATGACCCCGGCCTGATAGCAGGGTCTGCCGCATGCCCACCGCGCAAGCTGTGAAAAGTAAGCCGGTGACAACGAAATTCGTAATCTGAATCCAGCCGAGATCGCCGAGGGACAGCAGGCTGATCGGGTGCCTGCCGGGGTCGAACCCGGCGCGCGTCGTCGCCTGCGCGGCCCAGATCAGCGCGAACAGCGGTCCGGCGACAATGCCGCAGCCCAAGAGTGTGTTCTTCATAGGTGCCTCGCTCTCTGTTGTGCACCCGTTCGGTGCTTTCAACAGAGACGTCGAAGCTGTGTCTGCGGACCGGACACGGTCCCGTCGCTAGTCGCCGAAGATGAACATGACGACCTGAAAGGCCAGGACAGCGGTGAGGACTCCCGCGATCGCAACGAGCAAGCCTTGCACCCCGGGTGCTGCTCTGACGTTGCGCAGATAGGCGACGACGAGGAACACCACGATCAACGCGAGACCGGTTGCCAGCATGGGAAAAGTGTTCCACGGCCGGGTCGGCCGAGGTGGAACACCACCCGTTTTTCAGTGTGCGAACAACAGTCCGCAGATGGTCTCGGCCCACCACTGCTCGATGCGGTCCGCCGTCCAGCCGCGTTCGCGGCGCAAAATGTCGAAGGTGTCGAAAGCGCACACGACCGCGTAGACGTCCAGTGCGGTCGGCACTGTCATGCCGTTGCGCCAGACGCTGGCGGGCCACGTGGCGAAGACTTCTCGCCGAACCGCCTCACCCCGGCCGCGACCGTCGCGATAGGCGGCGTCGAGCGCTTCGTGCTGACGGCGTCCCTCGAGAATGGTCCGGATGACGTCACCGCCGTTCTCGAACAGTCGCCGGTCGAAGCCGACGAACGCGCGCACCTGGGCCTGGGGATCGCCCCAACCGGTCGCGAGTTCCTTCTGGACGCGTTCGATGTCGGCTTGGGCGTCGGCGCTGTCGATCAGCGACGTCGCGAGTCCGGCCTTGCTGCCGTAGATCGCGTAGACGGTCGCCTCGGAAACACCTGCCGCTTCCGCGACCGAACGCACAGTCGTGCCCGACCAGCCGTGACTGAGAAAGCGCTCGCGTGCGGCCGCGGCGACGAGTGTTCGTGTCTGCTCGGCCTGTTGTGCTCGGAGCGGGCTCCGGTAGGCGCGGCCACTCGCTTCGGGTGCCGATTTCTGGCCTGACATATTGCCACTGTACGCCATTGGGCTAGCTAGTCTATATTCACTGAGACACTCGCTAGTGAATTGAGGAAGCCATGGGTGGGAACGGTCGGATCGTTGCAATCGGGTTTGTTGTCGCGGGCGTGTTGTCGCTGATAGGCGGCCAGATGCATCCGCGCGGCAAGGGGATTCGAAGAACGACTACCTGATCTCGATGCTCGGCAACCCGACCTGGGCGGCGTCACATCTGCTCATGCTCGCCGGCCTCGTGGTGGCTGTCGCGACCTTCCTCATGGCGAAGCGGGAAGCCGCGTTCGGCCCGTCTGTGTCGACCTGGTTGACGGTCGCGGCGATCGGTTCGGCCATCGGCGCAGCCGAGTTGGTACCGCACGTGGCGGCGTCGAACGATCTGGAGGGTCTGCAACACCACCACGACACCCCGGTCCTCGACTTCCACCTGATGATGCAGGTGCTCGCGACGCCGGCACTGGGTATCACAATCGCTGCCGTGGCAATTGCGGTCGCGCGAGATGCGCGAACGAAGGCTGCGTGGATTCTCGCCGTCATCGCCGCGATTTCGGGAGTGCTGTACGGCCTCGCCGGGCCGCTCGTGAACTTCACCGAGAGCGTCGCGGTGACGCCGCTCTTCGCGGCGCAGACCGGTGTGGCGATCTGGCTCCTCGGCACAGGCATTCGGTTGCTCGTGCCGAGCCGCGCCGTGGTTCTCAGTTCGTGACGCCAGCGGGCCCGTCGTCAGTACTATCGGGTTCGTGACACGCCGTGAGCCGTTACGGGTCCTGGTCTACAGCGACGACGCGACGACGCGTGCCACGGTGATCCTGGCACTGGGGAAGCGGCCACACCCGGACCTGCCCGAGCTCGAGTACATCGAAGTCGCGACCGGACCTGTCGTCATCCAGCACCTCGACGCCGGAAACATCGATCTCGCGATCCTCGACGGTGAGGCCGTGCCCGTCGGCGGCATGGGAATCGCCAAGCAACTCAAAGACGAGATCGACCCCTGCCCCCCGATTCTGGTGCTTACCGGCCGGCCCGACGACGCCTGGCTCGCGAACTGGTCGCGAGCGGAAGCTGCTGTGCCGCAACCGATCGACCCGATCCGCCTGGGTGCCGAAGTGGTGGCTCTGCTGCGTCGCCGTGTCGCGTCCCAAGGTGTCTGACCAGCACTTTTGTTGGATCTCCAAAAGTTGAAAACCAAACCAAGTGCGGACTCCCGATATCGCGCTTAGTCTGTGTCTTAGCTCACATGCGCATAGCCCGGCGACTTCGATGAGCGGAGGGATCCTGGTCACGCCACGCAGTGTCAGCAGCACCCGATTCGACGGTTTTGCGCTGTCCACCAGCGCCGCGGGGATGTCGGAAACGGGGTCCGCATGAACGTCTACATCCCGATTCTCGTGCTCGGAGCGCTCGCTGCCGGCTTTGCGATCTTCTCGGTCGTCATGGCGTCGATCGTGGGACCCAAGCGCTACAACCGCGCGAAACTGGAAGCCTACGAATGCGGCATCGAACCGACGCCGCACACGGACGGCCCCGGCCGTTTTCCTGTGAAGTTCTACCTGACAGCGATGTTGTTCATCATCTTCGACATCGAGATCGTCTTTCTCTATCCGTGGGCGGTCCACTTCGACGCCCTCGGCGTTTTCGGGCTGGCCGCAATGGCTTTGTTCATCTTCAACGTGTCGGTCGCCTATGCGTACGAATGGCGCCGGGGCGGTCTGAGTTGGGAATAGCGGACAAGTGAGAAGAGTCTGAGATGGGTCTCGAAGAGAAGCTGCCGAGCGGCTTCCTGCTGACCACGGTCGAGGGATTGGCCGGGTACATGCGCAAGGGTTCGCTATGGCCCGCGACGTTCGGCCTGGCCTGCTGTGCCATCGAAATGATGGCGACCGGCGCAGGCCGTTTCGATATCGCGCGGTTCGGAATGGAGGCGTTCCGGGCCTCGCCACGGCAGGCGGATCTGATGATCGTCGCAGGTCGCGTGAGCCAGAAGATGGCGCCGGTGCTGCGGCAGGTCTACGACCAGATGACCGAGCCCAAATGGGTTCTCGCAATGGGCGTCTGCGCATCCTCGGGCGGAATGTTCAACAACTACGCGATCGTCCAGGGCGTCGACCACGTCGTGCCGGTCGACATCTACCTGCCAGGCTGTCCGCCGCGGCCTGAGATGTTGCTCAACGCGATCATCAAGCTGCACGAGAAGATTCAGGAAATGCCCCTCGGTGTGAATCGCGAGGAGGCCATACGCGCCGCCGAAGCCGCAGCGCTCGCGTCGACCCCGACGTTCCAGATGAACGGGCTCCTCCGATGACGGGGCCCAAATTGGGGATGTTCGGTGGCTCCGGGACCGGTGACACCTCCGGCTACGGGCGCTTGGTGCGCAAGGTTCCGTTGGTGGGGACTGCTTCTCGACCGTTCGGCGGGTATTTCGACGAGATTGCAGATGCGCTGGATGCTGCCCTTGTCGAGCAGGGATCGAGTTTCGACGAGGCCGTCGAGAACGTCGTGATCTTCCGCGGCGAGCTCACGTTGCACGTGCGGCGCGAAGCGCTCCCGTCGGTCGCGCAGCGCCTGCGAGACGAGCCCGACCTCCGGTTCGAACTGTGCCTCGGTGTGAACGGCGTCCACTACCCGGCAGATGTTGGCAGGGAGTTGCACGCGGTCTATCCGCTGCTGTCGATCACCCACAATCGGCGGGTCCGGCTGGAGGTTTCGGTGCCTGACGCGGACCCGCACATTCCGTCGTTGTTCGGCGTCTATCCGACGAACGACTGGCACGAGCGGGAGACCTACGACTTCTTCGGAATCGTGTTCGTCGGCCACCCGAGTTTGACCCGTATCGAGATGCCCGACGACTGGGTGGGCCATCCGCAGCGTAAGGACTATCCGCTCGGTGGCGTGCCGGTCGAGTACAAGGGTGCAGTGATTCCGCCACCGGACGAGCGGAGGGCATACAACTGATGACCGAAGAAAAGGTCTTCACCGTCGCGGGCCAGGATTGGGACGACATCGTCGGTGCGATCGGCACGACGGGCGAGGAACGCATCGTCGTCAACATGGGCCCCCAGCACCCGTCGACGCATGGCGTGCTGCGGCTGATCCTGGAAATCGAGGGTGAGACAGTCGTCGAAGCTCGATGCGGAATCGGGTACTTGCACACGGGGATCGAGAAGAACCTCGAATTTCGAAACTGGATTCAGGGCGTCACCTTCGTCACCCGGATGGACTACCTGTCGCCGTTCTACAACGAAACCGCGTACTGCCTGGGCGTCGAGAAACTCCTGGACATCACCGAGGAAATTCCCGAACGGGTCTCCGTCATCCGCGTCATGTTGATGGAGCTCAATCGAATTTCCTCGCACCTGGTCGCGTTGGCAACCGGCGGAATGGAATTGGGTTCGACGACCGCGATGATCTTCGGTTTCCGCGAGCGCGAGCTCATCCTGGAGGTTTTCGAAACCATCACCGGCCTGCGCATGAATCACGCGTACGTGCGGCCCGGCGGTCTGGCGCAGGATCTGCCCGATGACGCGATCGGAAAGATTCGCGACCTGCTGACGCTGCTGCCGAAGCGCCTCCGCGATCTCGAGCTGCTCCTCAACGACAACCCGATCTGGAAGGCCCGCACACAGGGCGTCGGCTATCTCGATCTGACGGGGTGCATGGCGCTCGGCAGCACCGGACCGGTGTTGCGGGCAACCGGCCTGCCGCACGATGTTCGCAAGTTCGAGCCCTACTGCGGTTACGAGAATTACGAGTTCGACGTCATCACCGAGAACACGTCCGATTGCTACGGCAGGTACATGATTCGTGTTCGGGAGATGCGGGAGTCGCTCAAGATCGTGGAGCAGGCACTCGACAAGTTGCGCCCCGGTCCCGTCATGATCGAGGACAAGAAGCTCGCGTGGCCTGCGCAATTGGCCATCGGACCGGACGGCCTGGGCAATTCGCCCGAGCACATCCAGAAGATCATGGGTACGTCCATGGAGGCGTTGATCCATCACTTCAAGCTGGTGACCGAGGGTCTCCGCGTTCCTGCCGGACAGGTGTACACCGCGGTCGAGTCGCCCCGCGGAGAGCTCGGGGTGCACATGGTGAGTGACGGTGGAACACGGCCGTATCGAGTGCATTTCCGAGATCCGTCCTTCACGAATCTGCAAGCCGTTGCGGCGATGTGCGAGGGCGGAATGGTTGCCGACGTCATTGCGGCGGTCGCCAGCATCGACCCCGTCATGGGTGGAGTGGACAGATGACCCAGGTGTTCATCGAGTTCGGCGCTCGGCCCGGCGAGAAGGGCCAACTCGTGCGCCCCGACGCCCGCGCGAGTTATCCCCACGACGTGCTGGACAGACTGACTGCCGATGCCGCGACGATCATCGCCCGGTACGCGACCGACCAGCCCACTACCGCTCGATCGGCCTTGCTGCCGCTGCTACATCTGGTGCAGTCCGAGGACGGTTACATTTCGCCTGCGGGCATCGATTTCTGCGCGGCCCGACTCGGGCTGACGGGCGCGGAGGTCACGGCGGTGGCCACCTTCTACTCGATGTACCGGCGCAACCCGACCGGTGATTATCACGTCGGGGTCTGTACCAACGCGCTCTGCGCGATCATGGGCGGCGACGCGATCTTCGAGGCGCTCACCGATCACCTCGACGTCACACATGGCGGAACCACCTCGGACGGCAAGGTGACGCTCGAACACATCGAGTGCAACGCGGCCTGCGATTTCGCACCTGTGGTGATGGTGAATTGGGAGTTCTTCGACAACCAGACTCCTGAATCCGCAAGGACTTTGGTCGACTCGCTGCGGTCGGGTGATGCGGTGCAGCCGACTCGTGGCGCAACCCTGTGCACGTTCAAAGAGACCGCGCGAATTCTGGCCGGGTTCCCGGACGAGCGCCCGGGCGCGCTCGAGGGCGCTCCGGGCGACCCGACGCTGGTCGGCCTGCGGATCGCGCGAGAGCAGGGCATGACAGCGCCTTCCGTCGAATCCGGGCACGCAACTGGCAGCCCGCATTCCGAAGCGATCGCCGCCGAAACCGTTGCCGACAAGCCCGCACCCGCGCCGTCGGCGACCGTGCCGGCGAAAGCCGGTACTGCCGAGACGGATTCGGGCACGACGAACGCGAACGGGAAGGGAAACTGACATGCCCCTGACCCCGGTGCTGAGTCGGTTCTGGGACGAACCGCAATCCTGGACGCTGGAGACCTACCGGCGTCATGACGGCTACACCGCCCTGGACAAGGCGCTGCGGATGGAGCCGAACGCGGTCATCGAAACGGTCAAGGAGGCTGGCCTGCGAGGGCGCGGTGGCGCCGGATTCCCGACCGGTATGAAGTGGGGTTTCATTCCGCAGGGCGACGGCAAGCCGCACTACCTGGTCGTCAACGCGGACGAGTCCGAGCCTGGGACCTGCAAAGACATCCCGCTGATGATGGCAACACCGCATGCCCTCGTCGAAGGTGTGATCATCGCGGCGTATGCGATCCGTTCGAACCGGGCGTTCATCTACGTGCGCGGTGAGGTCGTCCCAGTCTTGCGCCGACTGCAGGCCGCGGTCGCAGAGGCGTACGCGGCCGGGTACCTCGGCACAAACATTCTCGGCAGCGGGTTCGACCTCGAACTCGTCGTCCACGCCGGCGCGGGCGCCTACATCTGCGGTGAAGAAACAGCTCTGCTGGACTCGCTCGAAGGCCGGCGCGGGCAACCTCGGCTGCGCCCGCCCTTTCCCGCTGTCGCGGGTCTGTATTCGTGTCCGACAGTCGTCAACAACGTCGAGTCGATCGCAAGTGTGCCGCCTATCATCCGCAACGGAATCGACTGGTTCAGGTCGATGGGCAGCGAGAAATCACCGGGCTTCACGCTGTACTCGCTGTCGGGTCACGTCACCAGCCCCGGCCAGTACGAGGCCCCGCTGGGAATCACGTTGCGCGAACTGCTCGAGTTGGCCGGTGGTGTTCGGCCGGGGCACCGGTTGAAGTTCTGGACGCCGGGCGGATCGTCGACGCCGATCTTCACCGACGAACACCTCGACGTCGCCCTCGATTACGAAGGCGTGGGCGCGGCCGGTTCCATGCTCGGGACGAAGGCCCTGCAGATCTTCGACGAGACGACGTGCGTCGTCCGCGCAGTGCTGCGGTGGACCGAGTTCTACGCGCACGAATCCTGTGGCAAATGCACGCCGTGCCGTGAAGGGACGTACTGGCTGGTCCAGATCCTGGAGCGGTTGGAGAAGGGTGCAGGCACCGACGGTGATCTGGAGAAACTCCTCGACATCTCCGACACGATCCTCGGCAAGTCGTTCTGCGCGCTGGGCGATGGCGCAGCGAGCCCGATCATCTCGTCCATCAAGTACTTCCGCGACGAGTACCTTGCCCACTTCGAGCAGCGTGGGTGTCCGTTCGATCCACATCAGTCCACTCTCTTTACGGCGGTGACTGCGTGACTCTCGAGGCGAGCCGGCAAACAGATCTGGTGACCGTCATAATCGACGGCCACGAACTGCAGGTTCCCAAGGGCACCTTGGTGATTCGGGCCGCCGAGCTGATGGGCATCCAGATCCCGCGCTTCTGTGACCACCCGTTGCTCGACCCGGTCGGCGCGTGTCGGCAATGCCTCGTCGAGGTGGAGGGTCAGCGCAAACCGATGGCGTCGTGCACCATCACGGTCACCGAGGGCATGGTCGTGCACACCCAACTGACCTCGCCGGCCGCTGATAAAGCACAGCGCGGCGTCATGGAATTGCTGCTCATCAACCACCCGCTCGACTGCCCGGTCTGCGACAAGGGCGGGGAGTGCCCACTGCAGAACCAGGCCATGTCGAACGGAAGGGCGGAGTCGCGGTTCGAGGATGTGAAGCGCACCTTCCCGAAGCCGATCCCGTTGTCGTCGGAAGTGCTGCTCGATCGCGAGCGGTGTGTCCTGTGCGCGCGCTGCACCCGGTTCTCGAACCAGATAGCCGGGGACCCGTTCATCGAACTTCTCGAACGCGGGGCACTGCAGCAGGTCGGCATCTATGCAAACGAACCGTTCGAGTCCTACTTCTCCGGCAACACAGTCCAGATCTGTCCGGTCGGCGCGCTGACCGGGACGGCGTACCGATTCCGCGCGCGCCCGTTCGACCTCGTCTCGAGCCCGAGCGTCTGCGAGCACTGTGCGAGCGGCTGCGCACAACGGACCGATCATCGGCGTGGAAAAGTGCTGCGCCGCTTGGCCGGTGACGAACCGCAGGTCAACGAGGAATGGAACTGCGATAAGGGCCGCTGGGCGTTCACGTATGCGACCGAACGAGACCGCATCACCACGCCGATGCTTCGCAACGACGACGGTGAACTCGAACCGGCATCGTGGTCTGCTGCCTTGGCGGTCGCGGCGCGCGGCTTGACGACCGCGAATGCCGGCGTGCTGGTCGGCGGGCGGTCGACGTGGGAAGACTCGTACGCGTATGCGAAGTTCGCGCGGACGGTACTCGGCACCAACGACATCGACTTCCGGATCCGGCCGCACTCCGCCGAGGAAGCCGACTTCTTGGCCGCACGGGTAGCGGCGAGGTTCCTCGACGTCACGTATGCAGACCTCGAGAAGGCGTCGACGGTCGTACTGGTGGGTTTCGAACCGGAGGAAGAATCGCCCATCGTCTTCCTGCGGCTTCGCCGAGCCGCCAGAAAGAACGGGCTGGCGATCCACGCGATCGCGCCGTTCGCCTCGCGCGGCCTCACCAAGATGTCGGGGCGTCTGATACAGACCGCACCCGGCGACGAAGCCGCAGCGCTGCGCACTCCCGAGGTCATCGATTTACTACGGCAGCAGGGCGCGATCCTCCTCGTCGGCGAACGGCTCGCGACTGTTCCCGGCGGCCTGTCCGCGACGGTGCGAGTGGTGGACGAGACCGGCGCGGGGCTGGCATGGGTGCCGCGGCGTGCGGGGGAGCGCGGTGCGATCGAGGCAGGTGCGCTCTTCAACCTGCTGCCGGGCGGGCGGCCGATCACGGCGGAGACGTTGCGCGGAGTCGGCGACGTGTGGGGCGTCGAGGACCTCCCGACGACCGCCGGGCGCGATACCGCGGGAATCCTCGCCGCGGCCGCGTCAGGTGAACTCGGTGCGCTGGTGATAGGTGGTGTGGAGGTCGACGACCTGCCGGACCCCGCCGCCGCGCGAGAGGCACTGGCCGCGACGAAGTTCGTGGTCAGCCTCGAGCTACGGCGCAGCGCGGTGACCGACATCGCCGACGTCGTGTTCCCTGTCGCTCCCGTCGTGGAGAAGGGCGGTACGTTACTCGACTGGGAAGGGCGAGATCGGAGCTTCGAGCCGGCGCTTCGCGGGACGAACACGATGGCCGACCAGCGCGTACTCAATGCGATCGCCGACGAGATGGGGGTCGGTCTCGGGCTCCCCGATGCTGCGACCACACGTGCGGAGATCGCGCGGCTAGGAGTCTGGGACGGATCGTCCCCCGAACCGCCGTGGGTCGATCCGGTCGGCGCGCCAGAGCCCGGCGCGGGCGAAGCAGTGCTGGCGAGCTGGCGGATGCTGCTCGACGCGGGTCGACTTCAGGACGGCGAGCCGAACCTCGCCGGAACAGCGCGAACACCGGTCGTCCGGTTGTCGGGTGCGACGGCTGCCGACCTCGGCGTGAGCGCGGGTGAGCCCGTCACCGTTGCCACCGACCATGGCTCGATCACCTTGCCGCTGACCGTCACCGACATGCCGGACCGCGTCGTGTGGCTGCCGCTGAACTCGCCGGGCTCAGCGGTCCACCGCGAGCTTGCGGCAACGCCGGGCGACGTGGTCCGCGTGCGAGCCGGGGAGGCCGAGTGACTCTCGCAGTCGAGCCCTACAACGACCTCGGGGCCTTCGGCCACGACCCGTGGTGGCTCGTTGTCGCCAAAGCTGTCGCGATCTTCGCGTTTCTCCTGCTGACCGCGTTGGTCGCGGTGCTCGCGGAACGCAAGGTCGTGGCGCGCATGCAGATGCGGATCGGACCCAACCGGGTCGGTCTGTTCGGTTCGCTGCAGAGTGTCGCCGACGGCGTCAAGATGGCGCTGAAGGAAGACATCGTTCCCAGCGGGGTCGACAAGCCGATCTACATCCTCGCGCCGATCATCTCGGCCACTCCGGCGATTACGGCGTTTGCCGTGATCCCGTTCGGGCCGGAGGTCTCGGTCTTCGGGCACCGGACCCCGATGCAACTGACCGACCTGACCGTCGCCGTTCTGTTCATCCTCGCCGCGGCATCGGTCGGTGTGTACGGCATCGTGCTTGCCGGTTGGTCGTCCGGGTCGACGTACCCACTACTCGGTGGTCTTCGGTCGACGGCGCAGGTGATCTCGTACGAGATCGCGATGGCCCTGTCGTTCGCCGCTGTGTTCCTGGACGCGGGAACGATGTCGACATCGGGGATCGTCGCAGCTCAAGAGGGCCTGTGGTACGTCTTCCTGCTGTTGCCGTCGTTCCTGATCTACATCACTTCGATGGTCGGCGAGACGAACCGCGCGCCATTCGACCTTCCTGAGGCCGAGGGAGAACTGGTCGGCGGCTTCCATACCGAGTACTCGTCGCTCAAGTTCGCGATGTTCATGCTTGCCGAGTACGTGAACATGGTGACCGTGTCGGCTCTTGCCACAACGCTATTCCTCGGCGGCTGGCACGCACCGTTCCCGATCAATCTGTGGGAAGGCGCGAACTCGGGTTGGTGGCCGTTGCTGTGGTTCACGGCGAAGGTATGGGGCTTCCTGTTCTTCTTCGTCTGGCTGCGCGGCACACTGCCGCGCCTGCGCTACGACCAGTTCATGAAGCTCGGCTGGCAGATCCTGATCCCGGTCTCACTGCTGTGGGTGATGGTGGTTGCCACTGTGCGGGCGCTTCGGAACGAGGGTTACGAGGTCGGCACGATCGCGCTCGTGATTGCAGGGGCGGTCATCGGCCTGCTCATCATCGGCTTGTTCGCGAATCTGGTTCGCAGCAGGCGCCATCCGGTGCCGGTGGACGATCTGCCGCCGCCGGAACAGTTCGACCCGATGGCGGGCGGCTTCCCGGTGCCACCGCTGCCCGGTCAGAAAATGCCGGCTTTCCAGCGCACACCCGTCGGGGCCGGCGCCCAGACTCGCACTTCGCCAACAAGCAAGGAGAGCTCTGATGCCCAAGACTCCTAAGTTCCTCGACCCCGTCGCAGGATTCGGCGTGACGTTCGCGACGATGTTCAAGAAGCCGACGACCGAGTTCTATCCCGAGGAAAAGGTGCCGACCGCGCCGCGTTACCACGGTCGCCACCAGCTCAACCGGCATCCGGACGGACTCGAGAAGTGCATCGGCTGCGAGCTTTGCGCTTGGGCGTGCCCGGCCGACGCGATCTACGTCGAAGGTGCCGACAACACCGAGGAAGAGCGGTTCTCTCCTGGCGAGCGGTACGGCCGCGTCTACCAGATCAACTACCTGCGCTGCATCGGGTGCGGATTGTGCATCGAGGCATGCCCCACCCGCGCGCTGACGATGACGAACGACTACGAACTTGCCGACGACAACCGCGCCGACCTGATCTTCGGCAAAGACAAGCTTCTCGCGCCGATGCAGCCGGGGATGGTCGAGGCGCCACACCCCATGTATCCGGGTTCGACAGACGAGGACTACTACCGCGGCAAAATCACGGGCGCACCCGCCGAGGAGGGTGATCGGTGACGGTTCTCGCGGCTGAGACTTTCACGCGGACCTCCACAGGGGAAGCGGTCCAGTTCTGGATCCTCGGTACGGTCGCTGTGTTGTGCGCGCTCGGAGTCGTGTGCGCGACCAAGGCGGTGTACTCGGCGATCTTTCTCGCGACGGCGATGATCATCCTCGCTGTTTTCTATATCTCGCAGGACGCGTACTTCCTCGGCGTCGTCCAGGTGGTCGTCTACACGGGCGCAGTCATGATGTTGTTCCTCTTCGTGCTCATGCTCGTCGGTGTCGACTCGTCGGATTCGCTCGTCGAAACACTCCAGGGCCAGCGAGTCGCGGCGATTCTCGCGGGGGTCGGGTTCGGCCTGTTGCTGATCGGCGGGATCGGGAACGTGACTGCGGACGGGTTCGTGGGAATGGGCGAGGCGAACGCGGCGGGCAACGTTCCCGGGCTGGCCGAGCTGATTTTCCTCGACTACGTCTGGGCTTTCGAGCTCACCGGTGCGCTGTTGATCGCTGCCACCCTCGGCGCGATGGTGCTTGCGCACCGCGAGCGGTTCGAGCGGCGTAAGGACCAGCGGGAAATGTCGGTCGAGCGCTTCCTGAAGGGCGATCGGGCCACGCCGATGCCGAGCCCCGGCGTGTATGCGCGCCACAACGCGGTCGACATGCCGGCGCGACTGCCCGATGGATCGGACGCTGTGGGGTCGGTCAGCAAGGTCCTCAAGCGGCGCTCGCCGACTGCACCGGAGGGGACAGAGTGAACCCCGAGAACTATCTCTACCTTTCGGCGCTGCTGTTCACGATCGGCGGCGCCGGGGTTCTGCTGCGACGCAACGCGATAGTCGTGTTCATGTGCATCGAAGTGATGCTCAATGCCACTAATTTGGCGTTTGTGACGTTCGCGCGAATGCACGGCAATCTGGACGGACAGGTCTTCGCGTTCTTCACGATGGTCGTTGCCGCCGCGGAAGTCGTGGTGGGTCTGGCGATCATCATGACCATCTTCCGCACCCGCCGTTCGGCTTCGGTCGACGATGCGAATCTGCTGAAGCACTGACGGCATGGACACAGAGATGATCTGGCTGCTGCCGGCTCTGCCGCTCCTCGGTGCCGCGATCCTGCTGTTGGGCGGCAACCGCACGAATGCGTGGGGCCACTACCTCGGCTGTGCCGCGTCGCTCGCGTCGTTTGTCGTCGGTGTCGCACTGTTCTTCGACATGCTCGGCCGCGATTCGGCGGACCGCCTCCTGCACCAGAACCTCTTCAGCTGGGTGCCGGTCGCAGAACTGAAAGTCGACTTCGGGCTCCAACTCGATCCGCTGTCGATGTGCTTCGTACTGCTGATCACCGGCGTGGGCTCGCTGATCCACATCTATTCGGTCGGCTACATGGAGCACGACGCCGAACGGCGACGCTTCTTCGCGTACCTCAACCTCTTCCTCGCAGCGATGCTGCTGCTGGTTCTGGCAGACAACTTCCTCGGCCTGTACGTCGGCTGGGAGGGTGTCGGTCTGGCGTCGTATCTGCTGATCGGCTTCTGGCAGTACAAGCCGTCCGCGGCGACCGCAGCGAAGAAGGCCTTCGTCGTCAACCGGGTCGGTGACATGGGGTTGGCGCTCGCGATGATGATCATGTTCGCGACGTTCGGATCGGTCTCCTTTGCGGACGTCTTCGCCGGTGCTCCCGGCGCGAGCGAAGCCGCGGTGACGTGGATCGGGCTGGCACTCCTGCTCGCAGCATGCGGCAAGTCGGCGCAGGTCCCGCTGCAGGCCTGGCTCGGCGACGCGATGGAAGGTCCAACGCCGGTTTCGGCGCTCATCCACGCCGCGACGATGGTGACGGCAGGCGTGTACCTGATCACGCGGTCCAACCCGATCTTCGATCTGGCTCCTGATGCCCAGCTCGCCGTCGTGATCGTCGGAGCGGTGACGCTGCTGTTCGGTGCGATCGTCGGTTGCGCGAAGGACGACATCAAGAAGGCGCTCGCGGCTTCGACGATGAGCCAGATCGGTTACATGGTGCTGGCGGCCGGACTAGGTCCGGCGGGCTACGCATTCGCGATCATGCATCTGCTCACCCACGGATTCTTCAAAGCTGGCTTGTTCCTCGGCGCGGGCTCTGTCATGCACGGGATGAACGACGAAGTGAACATGCGCAGGTACGGCGGACTACGGACCGTCATGCCGATCACGTTCGTGACGTTCGGCCTCGGCTATCTCGCCATCATCGGTCTGCCACCGTTCGCCGGATTCTTTTCGAAGGACAAGATCATCGAGGTTGCCTTCGCCGCCGGTGGGCCGAAAGGCGTGATCCTCGGCGTCGCGACGCTGATCGGTGCTGGTCTGACCGCGTTCTACATGACGCGGGTCATGCTGATGACGTTCTTCGGCAAACGGCGGTGGGCCGACGACGCGCATCCGCACGAATCACCGCGAGTCATGACGGGCCCGATGGTCGTCCTAGCGGTGGGTTCGGTCGCATCGGGCGGTCTGCTCGCGATCGGATCGTCGCTGCAGGACTGGCTCGAGCCGGTGGTCGGCGCGCACCACGAGGAGGTCACGATTCCTGTATGGGTGACGACTGCCCTGACGCTCGCAGTGGTACTGGCGGGTGTCGCAGTGGCCTACAGGCAATACGCGCAACGCGAGATTCCCGCGGTCGCACCAGCCGGTTCCGCACTCACCGTCGCGGCACGCAGGGACCTCTACGGTGACGCGTTCAACGAGGCGGCGTTCATGCGTCCGGGCCAGGTTGTGACGCGGTCCATGGTGTTCGCGGACACGCGCGGTGTAGACGGCATCGTCAACGGATTCGCGGCGTCGATCGGCTTCCTCTCGGAGCACGTCAGGCGGCTGCAAACCGGATTCGTGCGTTCGTATGCTCTGTCGATGTTCGCAGGTGCGGCGCTCGTGGTCGCCACGATGGTCCTGGTGAGGGTGTGGTGACGGACTTTCCCTGGCTGACCGCGTTGTGGGTGGTTCCCGTGCTGGGCGCTGTCGCGATCTTCGCGCTTCCCGGTGCTTCGCGCCGGTTCGCCAAGCCGGTCGCGCTCGGTACCACGGTCGCGGTTCTCGTCATCGCGATCGCGTTGGCAGTCCAGTTCGAATCGGGCGGCGACCGCTATCAGTTCGTCGAATCCCATGAGTGGATCCCGGCTTTCGGTGCCAAGTACGCGCTCGGCATCGACGGCATCGCGCTGGCTTTGGTACTGCTCACCGCGGTCCTGTTGCCGCTGCTGATTCTCGCCGGCTGGAAGGACGCCGACGACTCCGTCGGGACGTCTTCGCGCAAAGCTCCGACCTACTTCGCATTGACGCTGCTCGTCGAAGCGATGGTGCTGGTCTCGTTCGTTGCACTCGACGTCTTGCTGTTCTACGTCTTCTTCGAGGCGATGCTCATCCCGATGTACTTCCTGATCGGCGGGTTCGGCGGTGCGAACCGGTCGCGGGCGGCGGTGAAGTTCCTGCTCTACAACCTCCTCGGCGGGCTCGTCATGCTTGCCGCGGTCATCGGTCTGTACGTCGTCACGGCACGCGAGGGCGCGGGCACGTTCGACTTCCGCGAAATCGTCGCGGCTGTGTCGGCAGGCGAGCTCGGCGCCGACCCGACCGTGCTCAAAGCCCTGTTCCTCGGCTTCATGTTCGCGTTCGCGGTCAAGGCGCCACTGTGGCCGTTCCACACCTGGTTGCCAGGCGCGGCGGTCGAAGCCACGCCCGCGAGCGCGGTTCTGATGATGGCGGTCGTCGACAAGGTCGGCACGTTCGGCATGCTGCGCTACTGCCTCGAGCTGTTCCCGGACGCGTCGAAATACTTCGCACTGGCGATCGCGACGCTTGCCGTGATCGGAATCGTCTACGGCGCAATCCTCGCGATCGGCCAGACCGACGTGATGCGGCTGATCGCATACACATCGATCTCGCACTTCGGTTTCATCATTTTGGGCATCTTCGCCATGACGAGCCAGGGCTTGACCGGTTCGACGCTGTACATGGTCAACCACGGCATCTCGACCGCCGCGCTGTTCCTGGTCGCCGGGTTCCTTGTTTCCCGTCGCGGTACGCGACTCATCGAGTCCTACGGCGGCGTGCAGAAGGTCGCTCCCGTCTTGGCGGGTACGTTCCTGGTTGCCGGTCTCGCGACGCTCTCGTTGCCGGGACTCGCACCGTTCGTCAGCGAATTCCTCGTCCTGATCGGCACGTTCACGCGCTATCCGGTTGCCGCAGTCATCGCGGTCAGTGCGCTCGTGCTGGCGGCGATCTACATCCTGTGGCTCTACCAGCGGATGATGACCGGACCGGTCACGAAGGGCAACGAACGAATACCCGACCTCGTGCCACGCGAACTCGTGGTGGTCGGTCCGTTGCTGGCGCTGCTGATCGTGCTCGGTGTGTATCCGAAGCCGGTCCTCGACTTCATCACTCCGGCGGTGAGCGAGACGATGACAACCATCGACCAGCACGACCCGGCACCGACCGCCGGTGACAGGCCCGCCACCGAGATCGGAGGTGGGCACAAGTGAGTCTCGATCTGCTCGCAGAAGTCGTGACGTCGCCGACCCCCGATGTCGAGTACGGCCAGCTTTCGCCGATGTTGATCGTGTTCGGCGTGTCGGTTGTCGGTGTGCTGATCGAGGCGTTCCTGCCGCGTCGTGGTCGCGCGGCGACCCAACTCGCGTTGAGTCTCGGCGGACTGGTTGCCGCGTTCGTGGCGGTCGTTCTGCTTGCGCGGGATATCGATCCGCCCGGATCGGTCGGCAAGTTCGTCGTCGCAGGTGCCGTCGCGATCGACGGTCCGACGCTTTTCATGCAGGGCACGATCCTGCTGATCGCGATCCTGTCCATCCTGCTCATTGCCGAACGCGGCGGTGAGGCATTCACCTACCAGGCGTCCGCCGTGCCGGGCAGTGTCGCCGAGTTGGAGGCGACCAAGGCCGGTGTCGCGCAGACCGAGGTCTTCCCGCTGACGATGCTCGCGGTCGGCGGCATGCTTTTGTTCCCGGCGTCGAACGACTTGCTGACGATGTTCGTTGCGCTCGAGGTCTTGTCGCTGCCGCTGTATGTGATGTGCGGCCTCGCGCGACGAAAGCGACTGCTCTCGCAGGAAGCGGCGCTGAAGTACTTCTTGCTCGGTGCGTTCTCCTCGGCGTTCTTCCTCTACGGCGTCGCGCTGCTCTACGGCTACGCCGGAACCGTCGACCTGCCAGGCATCGCGGAGGCGATCAAGGCCGCGGAGGGCAGCGAGTCGCTGGCGCTGGTCGGGCTCGGGCTACTGACCGTCGGCCTGCTGTTCAAGGTCGGTGCGGTGCCGTTCCACTCCTGGATTCCGGACGTGTACGAGGGCGCGCCGACTCCTATCACGGCGTTCATGGCGGCCGCGACGAAGATCGCGGCCTTCGGTGCGACGTTGCGAATCTTCTACGTCGCGGTGCCGGATCTGCGGCTCGACTGGCGACCGGTCATGTGGGGCATCGCGATCCTCACGATGGTGGTCGGGGCGATCATGGCCGTCACACAGACCGATGTGAAACGCATGCTGGCGTACTCGTCGGTTGCGCATGCGGGGTTCATCCTGACCGGTGTGGTTGCGGCCAATACAGCGGGTCTGTCGGCGACGATGTTCTATCTCTTCGCCTACGGGTTCAGCACGCTCGGAGCTTTTGCGATCGTGAGCCTTGTCCGGGACAGCTCCGGCGAGGTCACCGAGATGGCGCGGTGGGCGGGTATCGGCAGGCGGTCTCCGCTGTTCGGGGTGATCTTTGCGCTCTTCCTCCTTGCGCTTGCCGGCATCCCGTTGACGAGCGGTTTCGTCAGCAAGTTCGCGGTCTTCCAAGCCGCGGCTGAGGGTGGTGCCGCACCGCTGGTCATCGTCGGCGTCGCGAGCAGTGCGGTCGCGGCGTACTTCTACGTCCGCGTCATCGTGCTGATGTTCTTCGCCGAGCCGCCGGACGATCCGGGGGAGGTTATTGCGGCAAGTCCGCTCACGACCGCCGCAATCGGGATCGGCGCAGCTGTGACAGTCGTCCTCGGCATCCTGCCGCAGCCGATTTTCGACCTCGCCGACCGTGCAGCACAGTTTCTGATCTGACCGATCCGTCGGCGACGCGCCGGATACGTTGATGTATCGAATGCAAAGCAGTATCGTGCTGGCGCGCGGCTTTGGGCCGCCGGACGAGGAGGTTCGATGGTGGCCGCGCGGCTACGGATCGGGACGATGCTCGAAGTCGGTTCCAACACGGTGCACGTTCGTGAGGACGGGCCGTCCGACGGCTGCCCGCTTCTGCTTATTCACGGCTTCGCCGCCTCGATGCACTGGTTCGATCGAATGACCACAGTGCTGGCCGATACGCACCGGGTCATTCGAATCGACCTGCAGGGTTACGGCTGCACCGGCGGGCACGAGGGTCTGGATGCCCGTTCGCAGAGCCGGATGGTCGCCGCGGTTCTGGACACGCTGGACGTGAAGAATGTGGTGGCCGTGGGGCATTCGTTCGGTGCGGATGTTGCGCTCGCCGTGGCTGCGCGGTCCGATCGGGTCGGGAAGGTGGTCGTCCTGAGCCAAGCGCCGGACTACAGCTACGCAACCTTGCCCGCTGCCGGGATTCTGCTGGGCCTCCCGTTCGTCGGCGATGTGCTGCACAGCCTCGCGACCGCGCCGAGTGTGCAGTTCTTCGCGGGGATCGGTTTCGCGCCGGGCTTCCGCATCGACTCCGGTCTCGATTCGCCGAATCGAATGTTCGAGGACCACCAAGCGATGTCGTCGCGTGCCCAACGCGCAGTTCTGGTCGAGCGGAAGAACCTCCTTGCCCGCCGACCGCTCGACGAGCAGATCCGGGAACTCGGGCTGCCCACCCTCGCGATTCACGGCCGCCACGATCAGATGTACGACTGCGACAAGTCGATCGAGCGATATGCGGCTGCCGGCGCCAGCGTCGCCGTCATCGAGGGGGCAGGCCATTCGCCGAATGTCGAGCGCCCGGTCGAAGTCGCGCGGCTGGTGCGCGACTTCGCAAACAGGTAGTGCGTCAGACCTTTTCGTTGTCGACCCATTCGAGATAGCCGCTCCCGCTGACCGGTTCGCCGCGCCACGACCCTTCGTAGTGATACGCGCCGACGTACCCGTTTCCGTGCCCGTAGCGCAGCGGGCTGTCGACGACGCCTTCGATGACGCCGACCCCGTCGCCGATCGTCCAGCGCAGCCGTCGCGGTGTCCGCATGGTGTTTCCTGCGGGATCGACCTGTGGCTCGGCGGCCCACTCGACCACGTCGAACGTGACCTTGTCGTAGACCTCGGTTGTGCCGTCGAGTGACCGCAGGTGCGCGAGTCGTGCCGCCGACACACCCATCGCGCGCACGTCTGTCAGTAGCAGTTGAGTGTCTTCGGACAGGTTGAGAATTTGGTAGGTGAAGAAGTCGGCGGGCAACTTCAACGCCTGCGGCACCGAGCCGCCGAACAACGATTGCGGCGACACGCAGTGCGCGTATTCGACGGTCCCGATGCCTGAGATCGCAGTCTTCCCGCTTGCGTCCGCGATGTGCCCGGAGTAGGTGGCGAGCAGGCTCAGGTGGCGGTAGACGGGTGTGTCGACGAACCACGAGACCTGCGGTGTCGCTTCGAGTTCCAGGTCGACGGAGAACGTGTCGTATTGGCCCTTCAGCGTGAATTTGGGGTACTCGACGTCGACCGTGAGATCCGGTCCCCAGGCCAGATGGCGGCCGTCGGCGGCGAATGCGCATTCGCCGTCGATGTCGTACGCGCGGTAGTGATGATGGTCGTCGTGCGCGGTGGAACTCAGCACCGTGGCGTTGCGTCGTGGATCCTTGGTTGCCAGGACTTCGTTGTCGAAGATTCGCGTTCCCGTCGTGCCGATGAACGTCATCGTGTTGACGTATCGCCACGGTTCGGGGAGCTCGGGTACGAAGACTCCATAGTGTGTCCACGCCCAGAGCTTGGAGTCTGCGCGTGGGCGCAGCATCTGCGGCCGATCGAACGGCCGGACCGACGATTCGAGCCGCTTGTCCAACAGCGGAGCAAGTCTGTTCAGCAGGATGCCGGCCGCCGGTTTCCATATCGCAGGCTGCGTCATTCCTCGACCGTACAGATCGCGCGATCTCGCCACGGCAGTCCGGGCATGATGACGGCCATGAGCGTCCACACCGAGACCGCCGAGCCCACCGCGCCGTCGATTACTTTTGCGCCGGTCGCGCTGCGCCTCTTCGTTGCGGTCTTGCTCCTCGTTCAGCTCGCGGGGTCGTATTCCGTTGCGACGCGCGGTTTCATCAAGTCCTATTGGTTCGTCGATTACGACCACGGTTTCGTCCGGCGTGGGCTTGGTGGTGCACTGGTCGGAGACAGCGCGACAGCGGTCCGCTTTGCGGTGCTGGTGTCGGCGCTCCTTCCCGTTGCGGCGGTCGTTCTGCTGATCGAGTTGCTGATTCGGCGCATGACGGTCCCGACCGCATTCATGGCAATGCTGCTCGCGTGCAGTCCGTTCGTCGTGGACCAGTTGGTGCTGCACCGGCGGCCGGATCAGCTCGGACTTGTCGTGCTCGTGCTCGTAGGTGTGGCGTGTGTGTACACCAGGCGGCTCGTCCCCGTGCTGGGCGCGCTCGGAATTGTGTTGGCGGTCTTGGTATTCGTCCACGAGGGTGCGCTGCTGTTCTTCGGTGTGTTCGCGGTACCGCTGATCTTCGTCGCGACGGATCGGACACTCGCCGAGCAGGTCCGGCTCTCGGTGTTGACAATCGGACCCGCTGGGCTCGCGGTGCTCGTCGTCTTCTTCTTCGGCGGGGTCGACGTCGAGACTTCGGCTGCGTTGCGCGCCGATGCAGCAATCAACGGACCGACCGTGTTCCGTTTTCTCGCCGACGACATCGCGACCTCCTGGGACCACATCGCCAGCGTCGGTCTCGACAAGCATCTGATGCAACTGACCGTCGGCGGTGTCCTGATCGCCGCGCAGGCCTTGTGGATTCGGCAGTGGGTCGGCCGCGAATGGGAGGTCCGGACGACCGATGTCACGCCGTTGTGGCGGGCGGGACTCGTCGTGTGTGTCGGTGTCCCGATCCTCTTCACCTTCGCGACGGGCATGGACTGGATGCGGTGGTTCAGCGTGTTCGGGACGTCGGTGCTGGTCGTCGTCGGCTTCGCGGTTCTCGTGCAAGCGCGCGACGATTCGCAACCGCTGCCGGCCGTCCCGGTACGGCTGATCCAGCTCGTCTGTGCGCTCTACCTCGCGTCCCTGACTCCGCTTCCGGAATTCGAGCCGACGATCCCGATCCCGGATCAACTCCTACTGGACGTGTTCAGCTCGCGAACCGGATTGTGATCACGGTTCCAGTGTGTCGGCCAGCACTTCGCGATGCGTGTCGCGCGCTTGTGTGTGCAGTTCGCGGCCTGCGTCGGTGAGCGCCACGAAGATCGAACGCCGGTCGTCGGCGCACATCGAGCGCTCGACGAGGCCGTCCTTCTCGAGCCGCGCGACCGCCCGTGAGAGCGCACTCTGGCTGAGGTAGATGTCCTGCGCTAGGTCGCTCATCTTGTACTTGCCGCATTTGGCATCGACGAGGCGGTCCAGGGTTTCGAACTCGCTGAGTCCGATGCCGTGGGTGCCCTGCAGTGACTTCTCCAGCGCGCACGAGACGGTTGAGTGTTTCGAAAGTAGGTCTCGCCACTGTTCGACCAGCTCCGGACCCCTCAACTCCCTTGTCGAGTTATCGGACATGGCCACATCGTAGTAGCGCGGACAGTTTCATGCAACCGCATTAAATGTGTTGGCAACATATGCACGTGCATGTAATGTCCCTACTCATGACATCCACCATCACGCTCAGCAAGGGCACTGACGTGTCGTCAGGTTCGGGTGACGACCTGCAGTGGCCGCTCCGGCTCTGGGGCATGCTCATCACCCTCTGCCTCGTGCTTTTCCTCGACGGTCTCGACGTCTCGATGGTCGGCGTCGCGGTGCCGTCGATCGGCGCGGATCTCGGCTTGTCCACTTCGACGCTGCAGTGGCTGATCAGCGGTTACGTTCTCGGATACGGCGGTCTACTCCTCCTCGGCGGTCGCACAGCCGACCTCGCCGGCCGCCGCAAGGTCTTTCTCATCGCCGTCGCGGTCTTCGCCATCGCCTCGCTGGCCGGCGGCTTGGTCGACTCGGGTCCGTTGCTTATCGCGACTCGCCTGATCAAGGGTGTTGCTGCCGCCTTCACCGCACCGACAGGGTTGTCGATCATCACGACGACGTTCGCGGAAGGCAAGGCCCGCAACAAGGCGCTCGCGCTCTACACCGTGTTCGGTGCCAGCGGATTCTCGTTCGGGCTCGTATTCGGCGGCCTGATGACCGGCATCAACTGGCGGTACACGTTCATGCTTCCGGTGCCGATTGCACTCATTGCGCTCGTTGCAGGCTACTTCCTCATTCCACGGGACAAGCCAAGTGAGGCAGGAAGTTACGACCTCGTAGGGGCCACGCTGCTGACCGCGTCGATGCTGCTGTTGGTCTTCACGGTCGTATCGGCACCCGAGGCGGGTTGGGGGTCCGTGCGCACTATCGGCTCGTTCGTTGCCGTCGCTGCTCTGCTCGCGGCGTTCGTGCGGGTGGAACAAAGGATTGCGCACCCGCTCGTCCGGCTGGGGATGTTGCGTCGCCCGACGCTGCTGCGGGCCGCCGCCGCGATCGTCGCGATGGGCGGGTCGTTCATCACCTTCCAGTTCATGGTCACGCTGTACCTGCAGGACACGCTGGGCTGGTCGCCGATCCACATGGCTGTCGCGTTGCTGCCCACAGGCATCATCGTGGTGCTCAGTTCGACGATCATGGGCGGCGTCATCGATCGATTCGGCACGCAGCCGTTGATCGCTGCCGGTCTGCTCAGCATGAGCCTCGGCTATCTGCTGTTCCTTCGCATGAACGACCATCCTGACTACTGGACGCAGATCCTGCCTACGGTCCTGCTGCTCGGTGCCGGCTTCGCGCTGGGGTTCTCGGCGATCAACGTGCAGGCGACCAACGGTGTCGCCGACCATGAGCAGGGTCTCGCGGCCGGTCTCGTGCAGACGGCGATGCAGGTCGGTCCGGCAGTTGTGCTCGCGGTGGCAACCGCGATGATCGGGACGACGGGGAGTGCCGAGAATGTGCAGACTGCAGCCGAGGTTCTCGACGGCTACCGTCCGGCACTGATCTTCGTCATGTTCGTCGCCCTGGCCGGGCTGTTGACGACGGTGAACTTCCGCCGTCGGCCGAAGCTCGCGCCTGCTATGGGATAACGAGGCAGATGGGGCCCAAGGCGATGGCGTTCGAGACTCGGACCTGAACGTTCTTGAACGTCTCGCCATCGCCTTCGCCGGTCGACGCGGTCACCCAGTACAGGCCGGTTGCGCGGGGAGTCCACCGCGATTGAGCCCTGCCGTTGGCAGGGTTCACCCACGTCGGGTCGAAATTCGCGAGCCCGGTCGAGCCGAAGAACACGGGTCCGGGGTCGTCGAGAGTGGCGGTCACGTTGTACGAGCAACCCATGCCGTACACATTCGACGACCCCGTGCTGAATCCCGGATCGATGGTGATGCTCGTGACGGTCGCGCCCGCTGTCGGAGCCGACAGAACCGCCATGACTGCGGCGGCACCGACTCCGGTGATGACCGCAGCCGCTCGCGATCTGCGTTGGTTTGTCCTGTTTCGGCGAAATGTCTTGTGCGTCATGGTTTCTCCTGTGTCAGGTGGGGCCAGTGGTTGCAGATGCTACAGCCGATACGGGTGAGGGAAGTCGCTGCTTGGTGAAGGATCGGATACAACTGCTGTTGAATACGACAAACGCCCCGTCAGCCATGCTTCGAAAGGCTCAAATTGGCAGCGAAATCGGCTCGGTATCTGTTGGCGGCGGCTGCGGTCGGTGTTCTCGCCGGCTGCTCTGCCGACGAGCTTGCGTTCTCCGACGTCTGTTCTGCTGAAGACGACAGCAAGGTCGCGGCCGTCGGCTATTTCGAGCTGCCGAGTGCTGTCGTGTGCAGCATCCACAATTCGGAGGAGGGGAGCGATACGCGTTGCAACATGGACTTCGTCGACGAGCCGGGCGCCGAGTATGGAAACCCTGAACACCAGTTTGCGCTGTACGTCCGGGAAGGCAACGGCGACAGTACAATCGAGGTCACGGGGCCCGGCTACGAAGAATCGGACGTGACGATCAGATTCGACGACGGCTCGGTGGTCGAGTGGGGCGACAAGGTCCGGATAACCGGCTGGGTGAAGACGCTCTACGGCGGATGCAGCTTCGACGTCGGCAAGATCGAGCCGGCAGGTTGATCGGGCCGACACGCCTGCGGCACAACCGTGTAAGGATGCGTGCATGGATGTGCGAGTCCGCCACAACGTGACAGTCACCGGTAACCCGGACGGCCGGGTTCTTGTACTGGCGCACGGATTCGGTTGCGACCAAAGCGTGTGGCGGCTGGTGGTTCCCCGACTCGTCGACGACTTCCGGGTCGTCCTCTTCGATTACGTCGGTTCCGGTGGTGCGGACAGTTCCGCATGGGACGTGGACCGGTACAGCTCCTTGCAGGGCTACGCCGACGATGTCGTCGCGCTACTCCGCGGGCTCGACCTCGACGACGTGACTTTTGTGGGACATTCGGTATCCGCGATGATCGGGGTACTCGCGGCCGAGGCCGCGCAAGACCGGATCACGAAGTTGGTCCTGCTGACTCCGTCGCCGCGATACGTCGATGATTCAGAATATCGAGGCGGGTTCACTCGCGCGGATATCGACGAACTCCTCGAGGTGCTGGACAGCAACTATCTGGGGTGGTCGGCCACTATGGCGCCGACGATCATGGGCAATCCGGATCGGCCCGAGTTGGGAGCGGAGTTGACCGACACCTTCTGCCGGATGGACCCAGCCATCGCAAAGGTGTTCGCGCGCACCACTTTCCTGTCCGACAACCGCGACGACCTTGCGACCGTCCAAGTGCCGACCGTCGTCATCGAATGCCGCGAAGACGCGATCGCACCGCCGACAGTCGGTGCGTACGTCAGCGCTCACATATCCGGCAGCCGGTTGGAGACGCTTGACGCAACGGGCCATTGCCCGCACATGAGTGCGCCGGAGCTGACAGCTCGGGCAATCGCTCGGTTCGCGTCGCAATGAGGAAGCTGTGATCAGGTGACCGCCGCTGTTCCCGATTTCGCGGACCTGTTCGACCACGCGCCCTGCGGATACGTGACCACTCGCACCGACGGAACGATCGTCGACCTCAACGCAACCCTGGTCGAGTGGCTCGGGTACGCGAAGCAGGACCTCATCGGCCGCCGGTTCACGACGCTGCTGTCCGCGGCGGGCCGCATTTACTACGAAACTCACTTCGCACCGCTGCTGCAGCTGCATTCGCGAGTAGATGGAATCGCGATCGACTTGGTCGCTGCGGACCGAACGCGGCTTTCCGTTCTGCTGGCGGCAAACCTGACCAACGACGAACCACAGCTGATCCGTACGGTCGTCTTCGATGCTCGCGACCGTCGTTCGTACGAGCAGGAACTGTTGCGTGCTCGCGAGGAAGCGGAGAGTGAGCGTTCGCGGGTGCATGCGCTGGCTGCGACGCTACAGCGGACGCTGTTGCCGCCGAGGCTGTCGCCACCGTCAGGCATGGAGGTCGCGGCGTACTACCATCCCGCGTCGGTCGACGACGTCGGCGGCGACTTCTACGACGTCTTTCCGCTCGGTGCCGGACGCTGGGCCCTGTTTCTGGGCGACGTCGTCGGCAAAGGGGTCGACGCCGCCGTGATCACCTCGCTGACCCGGTACACCCTGCGGGCTGCGGCCATCCTCGATCAAGACCCGATTACCGTGTTGAACACGCTCGACACCGCGTTGCATCAGGAATATCCGAATGACAACCCCCGCTTCTGCACCGTTGTCTTCGGGGTTCTGACGCCGTGCGACACGGGCTACACAGTCGAGTTGGCGAGCGGTGGACATCCGCCGCCGCTGGTGATCCGGGTCGACGGTTCGGTCCAGTACCAGGAGATGCCCGGTGGACAACTGGTCGGCATCTTGTCGAGTCCGCATTTCGAGTCCACGACGCTCGACCTCGGCCCCGGCGACACTCTCGTGTTCTACACGGACGGGCTCACCGAGGCCCGCCTCGCAAATTCGCGGAACCGTTACGACGACAGCGGGGCGTTGCTCGAGTTCGCCGCCGCCCATGCGCCCACCACAGCGCGGGCCATCACGACCGCCCTGGAGCAGCTGCTGACCAGCCTCGGTGACGGGCTCGAAGACGACACCGCGATCCTGGCGTTGGGCATTCCGGCGGGCTGAGTTATCAGGCGCCGACCTTCGCCAACATCGGAGCGAGGAAGTCGACGACCTCTTGCTCGGTGGCGACCGGATTGTCGATCATCGGCCAGTGCCCGCTTTCGGCCAGCACAACAACTTTGGCGCTCGGAAAGGCTTCGCGTTGCTCCGCCGCGTGCTTGGCCGGAAGGAAGTGGTCGCGACCGCCCCAGATGACCAGCGCGGGAAAATTGTGATGGGCCAACGCAAGTCCGAGCATCTCGCTGGCTTCGGGGATGTGCTTGCAGGCCCGGTAGAGGCGCAGGACCGAGCTGCGGGTGTCCGCATCGAAATCGGCGGCCATGTGATCGATGAAGTCGGCGGGCAATGCCTTCGGTGCGCGCTTGAAGGGGTACGCGTTCGGCATTCCGATGCGAAACGCGGTCCGGCTGGTGAACGCCATCATCAACTCGCCAACGATCGGCGTCTGCCAGACCTGAGCAAGCCAGTGCCAGGTGTAGCCGGCGAGCAGTCCTGTGTCGATGAGCGTCACCGACTCCACGCGATCGGGATGTGCTGCAGCCCAAGCCAATCCCCACATGCCACCGAAGTCGTGGAGCACGAGATGAACCCGTTCGACGCCGAGGTCGTCGAGCGCGGACTCCAGGTGCCGGGCATGCGCCGCGGGCGTCTGCGAAAAGTCGCGCGGTTTGTCGGCCCGACCGAACCCGGGCATGTCGATCGCAATCGCGCGACCGTGCGGGCCAACTGCTTTCAGCAGTCCGCGGAAGTCGTGTGACGAACCTGGGTTGCCATGGATGAAGACGACCGCCGTGGTGTCTTCCCGCGGACCGGCTTGCAGCACCGGTGAGGTGATTCCGCGTGCGGTAATCGTCGATTCGAAGATCTCGGTCATCCGTAGCCTTCTTCCTGCAACCGAACGGCCTCGTTGCCGGTCGGACCCTAGGGCTATCTGATACTAAAGGTACCGGGTACCCCTGGCGCAACCCTTGTCTGCGATCGGGCTGGCCTACCTGCACCGATGTGCCACGCAGTGCGGATCCGAGCAAGAGCATTTGCATGAAGTCCGGTTCGTCGCCGAGGATCGTCGTCACCGCCGCGGGGCCGCCATAGGACGCCGCAGGGATCACCCCGGGAAGTTGCAGCCCCGGCGGCAGTTCGAATCCCGGTAGCCGCGGCATGTCCGGCACGCCCGGCAGAGGTGGAAATGCGATGAGTGGACCAGCCGAGTCGAGTCGCCGTGGCCACAGTTGCGGGGGCAGGAAGCCTGGATCGGGAACGGAAGGTGCTGTGGCACAACTCGGTCCGGCCATCGAGCCGTACCGCGGACAGTCTGCCTGCGTGTAGGGCCGAAACGGTGTGAACGACGCCTGCACGGTCAGCTCGAGGTACTCGCGCGGTTGCCCGGGCCGCAAAATGCTGACCGCGCTCAGGCCCTGGAGTGCTTTGCCGAGGCTGGGAATCGACTCGGTGATGGCCTGCGGATCCGTCGCCACCGCGCCGAGGAGTAGGTTGCCGTTGCCGATCAGCGACTTGCCCACGTCGGGGCTCCGGGCGAACAGGCTGTTGACGGCATCGAGAGTCAGTCCGCCACCGAACAGGACCGCTTCGAACTGGCTCTGCTTGTTGGACAGCGTCTGCGCGGTTGTGACGGCTTCGCCGAGAACCGTGAGTAACTCGGGCGCCGACTCGTTCAGGGCGCCGATGCCTGCGCTCATCGTGCTGAGCAGGTCTTGGCCGGTAGGGGTCCCTGTGTCGATCGCGGTGATGAGACGATCGAGACGTTCGACGGCCGAGCCCGGGACGCGATAGCTGGGGTCGAGCGCTTCCGCCAGCGTGGACAGCACTGCGCCCAATCGGGCCGGATCGATCTCGTCAAGGATCGTGCGCAAGGTCGTCAATGTCGTCTGCAGGGCAACCGACTCTGTGCTCGTGTCCTGCGTGATCACATCACCGGCAGCCAATGTGCGGCTGGCCGGGCCGTTGTCGAGCAGTTCGATCGAGGTCACTCCGAACACGTTGCTCGGTACCACCCGCACGGTAACGTTCGACGGGATGTCCTTCGCATAGTCGGGAATCAGTTCGATCGAGATGCGTTGCTCTGCACCACGTGCCGCGATTTCGCCGCCCTCGACACTGCCGACGAGAACGCCGCGAAACTTCACGTCTGCATGTGGGTCGAGGCCGTCACCGGTCGACTGCATCACCGCTTCGATATCGACGGACTTCTTGAAGTAGTTGGTGTAGCGCAACAGAAGGAGGACGAGCGCGAGGGCGACGACCACGAAGAAGACGATGCCCGCGACGATCAGTTGCCGCATCGTCGGGCCGCGTCCGCTCGGATCGATGATCATCCGCGTTTCCTTGTTCGAGTGCCGAGTCCTCGAAAGTTATTGTGAAGGTCGGGGGCCCGGGGGTCCCGGCTTTCGGGAATTGGCTCAGCGGGGTGCGGTGCACCGGCCGGCCCTGGCCCGCTCTTTGTTTTCGAGGCGTAGTCGTTGACGAAGGTCGGTCGTCGTTGTTTGGTAGCGAACAGGCCGGTTTGGCGGTCCAGCTCAGGTTCCCTGAATCCATTCGGTCAGGCCAACGGCGGCTCGAGTATCTACGCGACACCGGCGCCCCGCGTCCGCAATTTTTTCTACTTCGCACATCTTCCAGTAGCTGTATTGCTAGCCATGCCAACAGGTTTCGGGTAGGCTCGAATACATGTTCGAGCATTTGCTGCAGTCGCTCACCGGGGCCGGGTTACCCGACCCCGCAACCGCGCCGACCCCAGCGCTGGTCGACACCGCCACGTCCCTGCACCGGTTCGAAGCTGCCGTGTCCGCGCGCAAGCATGCCTATGCGGCGGCGGTGTTTCACCGCTGCCTCGACGAGGCACCCACCGATCCTGATCCGGTGTCGACGATCGACCCCTGGGACGCCGCCGAAGCCGAACTGTCGGCTGCGTTGACGATCACGTCCGCGGGGGCATCCGCGTTGATCGACATCGGGCACAACCTGATCACCCGGTTACCGAACGTGTGGGCTGCGTTCGCCCGCGGTGATCTGGATCTGTACCGGGTGAAGATCATCGTCAACGCGACC
>NZ_JAEMNW010000007.1 GCF_016481275.1 Antrihabitans auranticaus
GTCGACGTCGGCACGCCGTCGCCGACCAACGACCAGTACCGATCGACAACCGACCGCAACCGTGAAAGATGCACGCAACACTCCTGAGAAATTTCAGTGTTGCAATCACTCCCTGAACCCAAGTCGGTGCGACTCCCGAGTCGGGGTGCGGCGGGGTGGGGAGGGGGCGCGGTGAGACGGTGCGCGGGTGCGACACAGGCAAGGACGGGGTGCGGGTGGGGACGGGCGCGGGACGGGGGTGCGGCGGGGAGAGTGGGTTTGGGGACTCGCGCGGCGAGGGTAAGCGCGGAAAGGCAACCTGAAGTTGGTTTGCCACACTGGAAACATGAACAACATGAGCAACAAGACGCATATTTAGTCACATTGGTCACATCGATGCGGCATTCCGTGCCCCGAGTCTGCACTGACATCTTCTATCCCAGTGTCCACTCTGATCCCTCTAGTAACACCAGTCCCACGGTTCGATCTTGGTCGCAAACCGGGGCGTGAGCCCTCCTCTGGGCTCGGTCGGATCGATTACACATTTGTAATTCGCCGGGTTTGCCATTCTGCGCCGAGGTTCCTGTGGGTATAAAAAGTCTCAAACGAAATGGTAACTCCTCTGTGAATTACGGCGCTCGATTTGTAGCGTAGGACGCGCAGCAAGATCGAAACCGGCAAAAAGTCGGTCAGAATAAGAATGGAGATTTATCAGTGGGCAGCCTCGAATCAACCGTCGATATCCTCGCAGCTTTCCTGGATTTCCTGGCGGCACTTGGCACAGGATCTTCCGGCGGCTTGTCCTAATCCCATAGGCGCGCCCGCCTTTCGCGCCACAGGGCCGGTCCTCTCTGCGAGGACCGGCCTTTCGCGTTTGCGCCTGGCAATACATCGAACCGGGCTTCGGCCGGTCGTATAGGTACACGCCGCCCGGGCAGCATTCGAATTTCGGATTTCGCGTGCGTAAATGTCGAAACAAGGCCGAACCGCGTAATTCGTAAGCTATCCTCCGCGCAATTTGATCGGCGGCGCATTCGGTTGGGTGCAATAGCCGCCCGCGCGGCCGCACCCCCGCCAGGTCACGGTCGTGTAGGCATTTGCTGTCCGGTTGCGGGTTTCGGTGCAGCGTTGGGTACTGTCGTCGGCAATGTCACAAGATTCAGTCGGGCGCACCTACGCGGGACAACTGGTCGAGGATCGGCAGAAGGAACGTCGCGCACGATTCCTCGAATCCGGCCTCACAGTCTTCGCGCGTGACGGTTACGCCAACAGTTCGGTCGGCGCTATCTGCAAGGATGCCGGTCTGTCCTCGCGCCAGTTCTACGAAGTCTTCTCCGGCCGCGAGGCCGTACTGACCGAGCTGTTCACCACTATCGACCGCGATTCGCTCGAAGCTGTGGGAAGCGCACTTGCCGAGAACGCATCGGCAGGCGTTTCCCGCATGATCGAGGCGGGCACGCGCGCCTACATCTCGTCGGTCGGCGCCGATCCGCGCAGGGCGAAGGTGGCGATCGTCGAGGCCGTCGGTGCGAGCACGCGACTCGAGCAGTACCGCGTCCAGCAACGGACCGTCTGGGGCGCAATGATGGCCAGCGTCGCGGAAGTTGCCGCCACCCAGGGCAAGATCCCCGCGGGTGACTACCAGATGCGGGTCAGCGCACTGCTCGGCGCGGTCAACTACGTCGTCTACGATTGGAGCATCGCCGAGCCGCGGCCTTCGCTCGATGACGTCATCAGGGTGCTGACCCGCATTCTCACCGGAGCGATCGGCGCCGTCACCTAGCAAGCCGCGTTCATGCGTCGTTCACCGCGTCGTCGCACACGCGGGATAGCTTCGGCCGGTGACCGACATCGAATCCCGTACGTGGTTGACGACTGTCGACCTGTTCAACACCGCCGGCTACGTCGTGGATGACGAAGACGACGACGATCCCGTGTTGCTGACCCACCCCGAGGGCGTCGTCATCGACACGTGGCGGGAGAACTACCCGTACGACGAGCGAATGGCCCGCACCGAGTACGAGATGACGAAGCGGCTACTGCAGATCGAATTGCTGAAACTGCAGAATTGGACCAAGGCAACCGGTCGGCGGATCGTGCTGGTCTTCGAAGGGCGCGACGCCGCGGGTAAAGGCGGGACTATCAAGCGGTTCATGGAACATCTCAATCCGCGTGGTGCGCAAGTCGTCGCGCTGGAGAAGCCGTCGGTGCGTGAGTCGTCGCAGTGGTACTTCCAGCGCTATGTCGATCACCTACCGGCAGCCGGCGAGATGGTCTTCTTCGACAGGTCTTGGTACAACCGGGCCGGCGTGGAGCGCGTCATGGGCTTCTGTAGCGATGAGCAGCACGCACGCTTCATCAGGCAGGTCCCGCTCTTCGAGCAGATGCTTGTCGACGACGGGGTCGACCTCGTGAAGTTCTGGTTCTCGGTTTCCCAGCTCGAGCAGCGGACCAGGTTCGCGATTCGGCAGGTCGATCCGGTACGGCAATGGAAGTTGTCGCCGATGGATATCGCGTCCTTGGACAAGTGGGAGCAGTACACGTCGGCCAAGGAGGAGAACTTCCGGCACACCGATACCGACCACGCGCCCTGGACGGTCGTGAAGAGCAACGACAAGAAGCGGGCGCGGGTCAACGCGATGCGCCACGTGCTCGGGCTGTTCGATTACGACAACAAGGATGCCGAGATCGTGGGCCACGCAGACCCGCTGATCGTCGGCCGGGCGCGAGACGTCATCGGGGAGTAGCCGCCGCGGTTACAGTCGACCTGTGGAGACGGTACCGATCCAGCTGCCCGACGGCACCACCTCACCGGTGTTGCTATTCCCGGCCGACGAGGCGCACAGCCACAAGCCATCGCCGGATTCGCCGCGGCCGGTCGTGGTGATCGTTCCCGGTCTCGGGATTCCGGGTGGGTACTACGACGTCTTCGCCAAGGAACTCGCCATGCGCGGATTCGACGCTGCCGTCTGCGAGTTGCGTGGACAGGGTGACAGCAGACCGCGGCCGAGCAGTGAAAGCCGTTACGGCTACCACGAATTGGTGTCGGTCGACCTCCCTGCGATGTTCGAGGTCGTGCGGGAGAGGTTTCCGGAGAGCACGCCCTACCTGCTCGGCCACAGCATGGGCGGGCAGCTCGGGGTGCTGTATGCGGCACGGATCCGCGGCCGCCTCGGCGGACTGATCCTCGTCGCGTCGGGCACACCGTACTTCCGTGGCTTCGGCGGCGCGAAGTCGCCGGGCATACTCGTCGGCTCCGCGGCAATGTCGTTGACCGCCAACATAGCCGGGTTCTGGCCGGGCGACCGAATCAACCTTGGCGGCTTCGGACGGCAGTCGAAAACGCTGATCTCCGACTGGTCGCGACTGGCCAGGACCGGACGGTTCGACCCCGAAGGTGCCGACATCGATTACGAGGAGCGGATTTCGCGCCTCAAGTTACCGGTTTTGAGCATTTCGATCGAAGGTGACGATGTTGCTCCGGCGTCGTCGGCGACACACCTTGTGGGGAAACTGCCGAATTCCGACGTGACGACCTGGCTGCAACCGGAACCGTTGGGACACAACGGATGGATTCGCAAACCAGTGACAACGGTTGACCGCATCACGGCGTGGCTGCACGATCGGTGATCGAACTACCGGCCAACCTCGCCGAAGCAGTGACGGACGACGAGGTGATGCTGCGATGGGTGGCGACTCTGCCCGAACGAATCGCCGAGTCGGAGGCGCGGTGGTCGCTCGCGATCGAAGCACCGTTTCAGCCGGGCGGCGTCACGGCGTGGGTTGCTCGCGCACGCAATCGAGCGGGTGAGCCGGTCGTTCTGAAGCTGGGCTGGCGACACGAGGAATCCATGCACGAAGCGGATGCGCTGCGCGCGTGGGATGGGAATGGCGCGGTCCGGCTGCTGGATTCGGCAACGACAGACGACACCGCCGCGATGTTGCTCGAAGAATGCCGGCCGGGTACCCCGCTGTCCCACGTGCGTGCGCCCGCCGCGCAGGACGAAGTCATCGCCGGACTTCTGCAGCGCCTGTGGATCGAGCCCGCAGCCAAATATCCGTTTCGCGAATTGCACAGCATGTGTGCGCTGTGGGCCGACGAGTTCGTCGAAAAGCGGGCGACGACCGGCGATATCGGCCTGCCTGACGACATCGTCGAGGCTGGGATTCATGCGCTACGAACGCTGCCCACCACCGATTCGCGGCAAGTCCTGCTCTGCACCGATCTCCACGCCGAGAATATCCTTGCCGCAGAACGGGAACCGTGGCTCGCGGTGGATCCCAAGCCGTACATCGGCGACCCCGCCTACGACCCGGTGCAATACATGCTCGATGCAACCGAGAGGCTGAGCGCCGATCCGCTGGCCTTCGTTGCGCGCATGGCGAAGTTGCTAGATCTCGATCCGGTTCGGTTGCGGCACTGGGTGTTCGCGCGCTGTGTGCAAGAGTGCATCGATACACCCGAGCTCGCAGGCGTCGCCCGCGCGCTCGTCAGGCAGCTCGGCTGAGGTGTGCCCAGAGGAACTCGTAGATCAGCGCCGACGCGAACGCGAGTTGTGCGTTGTCAGCCGCCCCGCCGTGGCCACCTTCGATGTTCTCGTAGTACCAGACGTCGTGGCCGAATTCCTCGAGCCGCGCAGCCATTTTCCGGGCATGACCTGGGTGAACGCGATCGTCACGGGTCGACGTCGTCAGCAGAATCGGCGGGTAGTCGGCAGTTTCGGACACGTTCTGGTACGGCGAGTGCTCTTTCAGGAACGCCCACTCTGCCGGGTCGTCCGGGTCGCCGTATTCGGCGACCCATGATGCTCCGGCGAGCAGTAGGTGATAGCGCTGCATGTCGAGCAGCGGGACCTGGCACACCAATGCCCCGAACAACTCCGGGTACTCGGTCAGCATGACGCCCATCAGCAGGCCGCCGTTGCTGCCGCCGACTGCCCCGAGTTGCTGGGGAGTGGTGATGCCGCGGGCGACGAGGTCCTTCGCGACAGCCGCAAAATCTTCGTACACCTTGTGCCGACCGGACTTCTGGGCCTGGGTGTGCCACTCGGGTCCGTATTCGCCGCCGCCGCGGATGTTGGCGGTGACGGAAATGCCGCCCCGCGACAACCAGCCGATGCCGTTGCCGCCGTTGTAACCCGGCGTCCGGGATATCTCGAATCCACCGTAGCCGCCGAGCAGCGTGGGACCACTTGCTCCGGCCTTGCGGACGACGAAGTACGGAACCATTGTGCCGTCGAGTGATTCGGCAAAGAATTGTTCCGTCGAAATGCCGGCAGCATCGAAGTGGTTCGGCTCCTGCTTCAGGACGGTTGCCGGTTCGCCGATCGTCCCGGCCAGAAGCGTTGTCGGAGTAGTGTATCCGCTGGTCGTCAGCAGGTAGTCGTCTCCGCTCTCGAGTGGGTCCGTACCCGCGACTGCAGTCGACGCCATCGCTGGTGCATCGCTCAATTCGGTTCGCGACCATTCCCCGGCACCCGGGGTCAGCACGAACAGTTTCGACTGGACGTCCGAAAGCGTCACCAGGAGAAGATGATTCTCGGTCCAGCCGTAGTGATGCAGTGAGGTGTGGGCGTCCGGTTCGAAGAGGACTGTGAACTCACGGCTGCCAGTGAGGAACCCGGCAAAGTCCGTGGCGAGTAGAGCACCTGTCGGATATGTGGTTTCGCCGATTGTCCAGGGTGACTTCGTCCGCACCAGTAACCAATTCTTGTACCAGGATTGCGAAGCATCCGTCGGCGTCTCGATCAGTTGCAAGCCGCTGTCGGTACGCAAGTACGTTTCGTGGTTGAAGAAGTCGGTCGACCGGGAAACATAATGACGTTCGTAACCCGGCGTGCGGTCGTAGCCCGCGGAGACGGAAATGTCCTCTGCGATACCCTCGTACACGGTCTCGGCGGCTTCGAGTGGCGTTCCGCGGCGCCATTGTTTTGCGATCCGGGTGTAGCCGGAATCGGTCATGCTGCCTTCGCCGAAATCCGTTCCGACGTAGACGGTATCGATGTCGATCCAGCTGATGTTGGATTTCGCCTCGGCCAGTACGAATGCATCCTCGGTGACGAAGGTTCTTGTTGCCATATCGAATTCACGGACGACGCCCGCGTCGGCGCCGCCTCTGGAGAGGCTGATCAGCGCGCGCTCCTGGCTGGGTCGCAGTACGGATGCGCCGTCCCATACCCAATTCTCGTCTTCGGCCTTGGCCAACGCGTCGACGTCGATGAGCACGTCCCAGGCCGGCGAATCGGTGCGGTACTCGGCCAGCGACGTCCTTCGCCAGATGCCGCGGGGATGGTCGGCGTCACGCCAGAAGTTGTAGAAGAATGCGCCCCGCCGGGCCGGCATCGGAATTCGGTCGTCGGTATCGAGCATCGCGCGCAGTCGTGATTCGAGGTCGTGGAAGTCGTCTCCGCTCGCAAACTGCGCTTTTGTTCGAGAATTGCGCTCGCGGACCCAATCGAGGGCGCCCTCGTCGGTTACTTCTTCCAGCCACAAATACGGGTCTCCGGCCATCCGGCCATTCTGTCGACCCCGTTATTGCACACACACGGCGGGTACCCGAAATTTCCCCCGGCACCGATTCGTGCTGGGTAACATGCGGAAATGGTCGTCGACGCAGAGTTCCTGCACGAGATGGCATTCCGCCTGTGTGAAATCCCGGGCATCGTCGGAGTCGTACTCGGTGGCAGTCGAGCACGGGGGGAGGGCACCCCCGCGTCGGATTACGACGTCGGCCTCTACTACCGGAGGCCCCTGAATCTCGCGGCGCTCAACGAGCTGGCTCGCGAATACGCGGGTCCTGAAGCGCACGTGACCGATCTGGGTGAGTGGGGGCCGTGGGTCGACGGCGGGGCCTGGCTCACGATGGACGGCACTGCCGTGGACTGGCTCTACCGCGATATCGACCGGGTCGAGGGGCTCTGGTCTGCCGTGCAGCAGGGCCGATTCGGGTTCCCCGCTCAGGTCGGGCATCCATTCGGTTTCGCGGATTTCGCATACGTCGGCGAGCTCGCGCTCAGCGTCGTGCTCGCGGACCCGTCCGGCGAGCTGACGGCGATTCGCGCTGCGGCCCAACACTATCCGCCCGCCCTCGGGGAAGGCCTGGTCCGCCGGCTGCGCGAAGCGTCGTTCGATATTTTCATCGCGCGCAAGGCGGTGAGCCGGGGCGACGCGACGTTCATCGCGGGTTGCCTCTTTCGGGCGGTCGAAGTCTGCGCGCACGCCCTGCACGGCCGCGCAGGCCGGTGGCTGATCAACGAGAAGGGCGCGATCACGGCGGCGGGGCGATTGCCGAATGCACCGCACAACTTCGCCGCGCGTGCGCATTTCATACTTGGGCACGTCGGTACCTCCCCGGCGGAATTGGGGCGCACGCTGGACGCGGCGGAGGAACTCGTCGAGGAGACGGTTCGCGCCTGTGAGTCGATCAGGCCGACCGGCGTGATCGTCGGCGCGGAATCGGCAACTGCCAAAGAAGAATCCGCTGAGTCGCTGCCTGATCTTGTGCTCTGGGAACAGCATTCCTGTCTGCCGCTGAAGACGGTCGTCGATATCGACGAGTTGGCCCGCTACCCGGCAGGGTCCTACGTGTCGGTCAACATCGGGTACTCACCGCAATCGAAGGCGCAGTCGACCGCACTTGCACACGCGTTCCGGCGAACGGCGCTGTGGGACGGTCGTTTCCGGCCGGTCCAGGTTTTCGACGACCTCGCGGCCGCGCTGGAAGAGGACGTGATCGCGCTCGCCTTCGACCTGGAGGACTCGGGGCCGCTCGAAGGAGACCTCGGCAACGTCAAGCACTTCTACGATCTCGGGGTTCGGTCCCTGCTGCCGGCCTACAACTACGCGAACGCGGCAGCGTGTGGCTGCCTGGATTCCGAGGACACAGGTCTGACGGCCTACGGGCGTGATTTGGTCCGGGAGATGAACGCCGTCGGAATGACCGTCGACGGATCGCATTGCTCGCGCAAGACGGGTCTCGACATCGCCGAGTGCACCGCGTCGCCGATGATCTACAGCCACTCGAACTTCGCCGGACTGTGGGACCATCCGCGCAATATCACCGACGACCAAGCCCGCGCCTGCGCCGAGACCGGGGGCGTCATCGGTATCAACGGCGTCGGGATCTTTCTCGGTAGCAACGGACCCGACGACCATCGTGAACGACTCGAAGCGATGGCCGACCACATCACCTACGGCATCGAACTCGTCGGCATCGACCACATCGGTATCGGTTCGGACTACTCGTTCGACCACATCGATTTCAACGCCGAACTGCTGATCAACCCGCAGGCGTTCTCCGAGGCGTACACAGCGTGGGGGCCCCTGCAGTGGGTGCCGCCGGAGGACTTGCTGACTCTGCCGGATGTGCTGCGCAGACGGGGTTTCGACGAGGAGACCATCGCAGCGGTCTTCAGCGGCAACTTCACTCGCGTCGCGAATCAGGTGTGGCGCTGAACAGCCAACAAATGTAAGGCGATCCTAATATTGCTGCCGCTGAATTCGAGGGGGAGGCATCCTAGGACAGCCGGTAAGGGTCGGGACTAGGCTGGTGGACCGTGACCACACACTATGACGTCGTCGTGCTCGGAGCCGGACCTGGCGGATACGTGGCGGCTATCCGTGCTGCCCAACTGGGCCTCAAAACCGCGATCATCGAGAAGCAGTACTGGGGCGGTGTCTGTCTCAACGTAGGCTGCATCCCCTCGAAGGCGCTTCTCCGCAACGCCGAACTCGCGCACATCTTTACAAAAGAAGCGAAGACATTCGGCATTTCCGGTGAGGCAACTTTCGACTTCGGGGTGGCGTTCGATCGCAGCCGCACCGTCGCCGAGGGCCGCGTCAAGGGCGTGCATTTCCTGATGAAGAAGAACAAGATCACCGAGTACGACGGGCACGGCAGCTTCACCGACGCCAACACGATTTCGGTCGAGTTGACCAAGGGCGGCACCGAGACTCTGACATTCGACAACGCCATCATCGCGACCGGTACCGAGACGAAGTTGCTCCCGGGCACGAAGTTGAGCGACAACGTCGTCACATACGAAGAGCAGATCCTCACGAAGGAACTGCCGGGCTCGATCCTGATCGTCGGCGCAGGTGCCATCGGCATGGAGTTCGCGTACGTGCTCGCCAACTACGGCGTCGACGTGCAGATCGTGGAATTCCTCGACCGCGCGCTGCCGAACGAGGACGTCGAGATCTCCAAGGAGATCACGAAGGCGTACAAGAAGCTCGGCGTGAAGATCCAGGTCGGCGCGGCAGTCCAGTCGATCGACGACGATGGGTCGAAGGTCACGGTCAAGATCAAGGACAACAAGACCGAAAAGGTCGAGACGGTCACCGTCGACAAGGTGTTGCAGGCCGTCGGGTTCGCGCCGCGCCTCGAAGGTTTCGGACTCGAGAACACCGGCGTCGAGCTGAGTGACCGGCCCAAGGCGATCGCCATCGACGATCACATGCGCACGAATGTGCCCCACATCTACGCCATCGGTGACGTGACCGCGAAGCTGCAGCTCGCGCACGTCGCTGAAGCTATGGGCGTGGTCGCGGCGGAGACGATTGCCGGCGCGGAGACGTTGACGCTCGGTGACTACCGGATGATGCCGCGTGCGACCTTCTGCCAGCCGCAGGTTGCCAGCTTCGGATTGACCGAACAGCAGGCGAAGGACGAGGGCTACGACGTCAAGGTTGCAAAGTTCCCGTTCACTGCGAACGGCAAGGCGCACGGCTTGGGTGACCCGACCGGTTTCGTGAAGCTGATCTCCGACGGCAAGTACGGCGAACTGCTCGGCGGGCACCTGATCGGTCCGGACGTGTCCGAGCTGCTTCCCGAGCTGACGCTGGCCCAGAAATGGGATCTCACGGTCAACGAGCTCACCCGCAACGTCCACACGCACCCGACCCTCAGTGAGGCGCTGCAGGAGGCCATCCACGGCCTCGGCGGGCACATGATCAACTTCTGAGTGGTGCACGGCCCGGCTGGCGAGACGATCTTCCGGCCGGGCCGTTTACACTCTCGCGCGCGGTTCTGTGTCCCGCTCGCGTTATAACGCGAGCGCGTCGCAAGGTCGCGAGCGTGGCGGGTCGGCGGGCGCTACTCAGCGGGCGTCGTAGCGCGCCCGCGCCGCGGTCACGTCGGCCATCCGCGCCTCGACAACGTCGATCAACGCCTGAAGCTTGCTCGCGACCTCGGTACCGAGGTCGGTCAGGCTGTACTCCACCTTCGGCGGAATTGCTTCCAGCACTTCGCGATTGACCAATCCGTCGCGCTCCAGTGCCTGGAGTGTCTGTGACAGCATCCGCTCGCTGACTCCCTCGACCCTGCGCCGCAGTGCGCTGAAGCGGTACGGACCTTCGTGCAGCGCAACCAGCGCCAGCGTCCCCCAGCGCCCGGTGACGTCTTGCAGTGTTTCGCGGGACGAGCATGCGCGCGCGAAGACATCGACTGCGAACGCCTCGTCCTCGATCATGCACACAGTCTACCCACAGGTGCATACGGTTGCGCATGTACTAACTAATAGTTAGTGTCAGCAAGGCAGGAAGTACTCACGAAACAAAAGGGGCATCTCATGAGCATTGCAGTAACGGGAGCGAGTGGTCAGCTGGGTCGAGCGGTCGTCGAATCGCTGCTGAGTCGCAGCGTCGCAGCGTCCGAGATCGTTGGACTCGTGCGGCAGCCCGCCAAAGCTGCCGACCTCGTCGAGCGCGGCATCGACCTGCGAGTCGCGGATTACGCTGAGCCGCAGACGCTTTCGGCAGCCCTCGCCGGCGTCGATCGATTGCTACTCGTTTCCGGCAGCGAGATGGGCAAGCGCGTCGAGCAGCACACGAACGTTATCGATGCGGCCAAGGCGGCCGGCGTCGGTTTCATTGCGTACACCAGCGTGCTGCGCGCGGAGGAGTCGCCGCTGATTCTCGCCGCCGAGCACAAGGCGACGGAAGCGGTTCTCGTGCAATCGGGCGTCGAGTACGCGTTGCTTCGCAACGGTTGGTACTGGGAGAACTACACCAACGGGCTCGCTGGAACGGTCGAGCGCGGGGTCCTCGCTGGGTCGGCAGGAAACGGTCGGGTCGCAGGTGCCGCCCGCCTGGACTATGCGGACGCCGCGGCGGTCGTCCTGACCACCGACGGGCACGACGGCAAGGTGTACGAACTCGGTGGGGACGAGCGGCTGACCTATGCGGGACTCGCGGCTGAGATCTCGAAAGTCGCCGGTAAAGAGGTTGTCTACCAGGATCTTCCGCAGGCTGAGTACGCGAAGGTGCTCGAGCAGGCCGGACTACCGGCGGGGTACGCGCACGTCCTCGCAGATTCCGATGCCGGGATTGCGGCGGGTGCGCTCGACGTCGACACGGGTGATCTCCAGAAGTTGATCGGTCGGTCGTCGACGCCGGTTGCCGAGGTGTTCCGCGCAGCCCTCGCCTGACTTCCCCGACCCGAGGGGTTCGTCGCCGACCCTCCGGTCGCACCACTTCTCGGGATCCGCACTCGAAATAGGGCCCTATTTCGAGTGCGACTGCCGAGTCGGGGTGCGGCGGGGTGGGGAGCCGGGCGGCCGGGCGGGCGCCGGCCGGTCGGGTTGAGATGCATAGCTTGGTTATGCAATACTGTTACTCATGCTAACGAACCCCGGTGCGGAGGCGAGCCTGCACAGCCTGGTGGTCGAGCTTGTGATCAACACTTCTCGGTTCACCAGGCTGGCCGCTGCGACTTCTACCGGGGGCAGGCCGCGAGCTCTGGTTCGGGCGCTGTCACTCATCGACGGGTACGGCGAACTCCGAATCACCGAGTTCGCGCGGCTCGACGGGTGCAGCCAACCTGCCGCGACAGCGCTCGCGAAGAAGCTGCACTCGCTCGGGCTCATAGACCGCGTCGTCGATCCCGACGATTCCCGCGCGGTGCGATTGAGCCTGTCCGCCGAGGGCCGACGTTGGCTTGCCGATGCGCGTCACGCGATCGGCACTTCGCTCGCTCCACGCCTCGCCGGCGTCGATCCTGAACGGATCGAGATGCTGGCCGCAGGCCTTGCGGAGCTGCGCGAGCTACTCAAATCGCCCGATTCGAAGGATTCCGCATGACAGCGACCATCGTGGCCGGACCTGCCACCGCCGACAAACCGCCGAGCTTGCTCGATCAGCCCAAAGCTGTGTGGGCCGTAGCGTTTGCGAGCGTCATCGCGTTCATGGGCATCGGCCTCGTCGACCCGATTCTGAAGCCGATCGGCGAGCAGTTGAACGCGTCGCCGTCGCAGGTGTCGCTCCTGTTCACCAGCTACATGCTCGTCATGGGTTTCGCGATGCTGATCACAGGTGTCGTGTCGAGCCGGTTCGGGGCCAAACGCACTTTGCTCGGCGGCCTCGCGATCATCGTCGTGTTCTCCGCGCTTGCCGGTATGTCGAGCACCGTGAACGAGATCGTCGGGTTCCGGGCCGGCTGGGGTTTGGGTAACGCGCTCTTCATCGCGACCGCCCTGGCGACGATCGTCGGCGCCGCGACCGGTGGAGCCGCGCGAGCCATCATCCTGTACGAGGCTGCGCTCGGTATCGGCATCGCCGCCGGACCTCTCGTCGGCGGCGTGCTCGGCTCGGTCAGCTGGCGTGGGCCGTTCTTCGGCGTTGCCGCACTCATGGCGATCGCGTTCATCCTGCTCGTGGTGATGTTGCCCGATACGCCGAAACCGGCGCACACAACCTCCCTCGCCGCACCCTTCCTCGCGCTGCGACATCGTGGGCTGCTGACCGTCGGCATCACCGCACTGCTGTACAACTACGGCTTCTTCACGCTGCTCGCGTACACGCCGTTCCCCCTCGATATGGGTACGTACGCAATCGGATTCATCTTCTTCGGCTGGGGTGTCATGCTCGCTGTGGCGTCGGTGTTCCTCGCGCCCATGCTGCAACGCCGCTTCGGCACGCTCACAATGATGGCGATCTCGCTGACGCTCTTCGCGCTGACGCTCGCGACGATGGCGGCCTTCACGGAGAACAAGACGGTCCTGATCGTCGGTGTCGTGATCGCGGGCTTGTTCCTCGGCATCAACAACACGCTGATCACCGAGACCGTCATGATCTCAGCACCGGTCGAACGGTCGACCGCGTCGGCGTCCTACAGCTTCGTCCGGTTCGCCGGCGGTGCCGCAGCACCTTATCTGGCAGGAAAGCTCGGTGAGCACAACATCCACACGCCGTTCTGGGTGGGCGCGGCCTGCACGATCGCCGCGGTCGGCGTACTGCTGACGGGTCGAAAGGTGCTGGCGCACATCGACGACCATGATCCGGCGCCGCACAGCCTCGAAGAAGCCGAGGCGATCACAGTCGGCGACTGATCAGAAGTCCCGCTGGATCCGCAAGGTTCCGATGGTCGTTGCCAGACCGTCGTACTGGGCGACAAGTAGGCAGACTTCGATCAGGCGGCGCTCGTCGTAGTGCTCGGCAAGCGCCTTCCAGGTCCCGTCGCTGAGATCTTTGGTCCCCACCAGTTCGTCCACCGCGGCAAGCAGCGCGCGGTCGCGGTCTGTCCACCCGTCGACCGTCGGACCCGCCAGAACACGTTCGAGAATGTCGGCGGTGACGCCCGCGCGCCGACCGAGCCGGATGTGGTGGTCCATCTCGTATCCGCATGTGCGCAGGTGTGCGACGCGCAGAATGACCAGCTCGCTCTCGTACCGCGACAGCTTGCCGCCCGGCATCAGCTTGCCGCTGTAGTGCAGCCACCCGCGGAACAGTCCGCCGGTGCGGCCGAGTGTGCTGAACAAATGCGCGTCCGCGGCACCGGCGCCTTTGGACAGGATGCGCCACAGCACCCAGTTGACCGGGCCGAGCTCTTTCAAGCGACCTGGCTGAATACGGGCCGCGGAATCTACCTCTGACGACATGACCGCCACGCTACCCGCGCAGCGCAAGACCGAGCTTCGACATCGACATTGCGCGTTCGGCACGTTCGAGCACCCGTACCTGCGAGCTCTCGATATGTGCGACGAGTTGTTCCAGTGCGGACTCGAGTCGCCCGGCGAGCAGCGACTCGACGATCGTGATGTGTTCGGCAACCATCGTTGCGACGCGATCCGGCGTAAGTGCGTCGAGTGCGCGGACCGGCCGCATCCGGGTGTTGACCACCGCAAGCGCTTCGGCCAGCGCGCTGTTTCCCGACGCCTGCAGCAGGGTCGTATGGAACTGCTCGTCGACCGCGACCAACTCGGCGTCCGGCAGCGGTGGCAGCTCGCGGAATCCCTGCCACGTGGTCAACTCTGCGGTCAACGCTTCCGAGTCGTGCTGCAACTCCGCGTTCTCTAGCACACGTCGAATCCCGCGCGCCTCCAACGTGACTCGCAACTCGTAGAGTCCGTCGAGTTCCTCGAGCCTGGGCCGGTAGGGATACAGGCCGTGCTCGTCACGCTCGATCAAGCCGTCCGAGAGTAGACGTGCGAGCGCCTCACGCACCGGTGTCCGCGAGACCCCGTACAACTCGGCGAGGCGCTCCTCGCCTAGCCGCTCCGTTGGAGCGATGACCCCGGACGCCAGGTCTTCGCGGATCGAACGGTAGACGCGCTCGCGCAATGAACTGTCTCTGAACAGGCCCCGACGACCCATGCTCAGATGGCCATCGCCGCACGGACCGTCGACTCGGCTGCGGCGCCACCTTCGCCCTCGGACGTGACCCGTCCCGATTCGAGAACGTAGTAGCGGCCCGCGGCTTGCAGCGCGAAGCCGATGTGTTGCTCGACCAGCAGGACGCTCAGCCCACCGCGATTGCTGAGATCGATGATGGTGCGCTCGATTTCGGCGACGACGTTGGGTTGGATGCCTTCGGTGGGCTCGTCCAGAATCAGCAGACGGGGTTCGGTGATCAGCGCACGCGCGATCGCAAGTTGCTGCCGCTGGCCGCCCGAGAGCAGCCCCGCCCTGCGGGTGAGCAGACCACGCAGTGCTGGAAAAAGTTCGAGCGACTCCTCGATCAACGCCTTGCCGCGCTTGCGTCCGTCTGCGACGAGCTGCAGATTCTCTGCGGTCGTCAACTGGCCGAAGGACTGCTGGCCCTGCGGCACATACGCCATGCCGCGCCGGACCCGCGCGCTCGGCCGAAGCTTGCTCACGTCTTCGCCGTCCAGCAGTACCTTTCCGTTCTTCACCGGAAGCAGGCCGACCACCGCCCGCAGCAGCGTCGTCTTGCCCGCGCCGTTGTGGCCCATCACCGCGGCGACAGCGTCGCCCGGAATCGCAAGGGACACACCGTGAACAACTTCGGAACGACCGTATCCGGCGTGCACGTCGATGAGCTCAAGCATCGTTGCCTCCATCCGACTGACCCGCGACACGGACCAGTTCTTCCCCGCCCGCGGCAGTGCCGAGGTAGACCTCTTGCACCTTGGGATCTGCCTGAATCTCGTCGACAGTTCCTTCGCTGAGGACTTTGCCGCCCGCGAGTACGGTTACCGAGGTCGCGAAGGCTCGCATGAAATCCATGTCGTGTTCGACGACGACGACGGTCCGCTCGCCGCCGATGCGGCGCAGGAGATTTCCCGTCTCGTCGCGTTCTTCGGCGCTCATACCTGCGACGGGCTCGTCGAGCAGCAGCACAGATGCATTCTGCACCAGCAACATTCCGATCTCGAGCCATTGCTTCTGGCCGTGCGCGAGAATTCCGGCCGGTTTGTCGATGAGGTCGCCGAGTCCGGTGATCTCCAGCGCTTCTTCGATTTTCGGCAGAATCGTCTTGCGCCGGCGCAGCATCGTCAACGCGGACCTCGTTGCCCCCGCCGCTATATCGAGGTTCTGCAGGACGCTCAACTGCTCGAAAACGCTTGCCGTCTGAAAGGTTCTGCCGACACCGAGGCGCGCGATCTGGTGGACCTTCTTGCCGAGTAGCTCGACGCCGGACTTCTTCACCGAACCGGTTGCAGGGACGAGGCCGGTGATTGCGTCGATGAGGGTTGTCTTCCCGGCGCCGTTAGGGCCGATCAGGAAGCGCAGGTCGCCCTGAAAGAGTGTCATATCGACGTCGGTGACGGCCTTGAAGCCGTCGAAACTGATAGTGAGACCACGGATTTCGAGGTACTCGCTGGACATGCCAGCGTTGCCGCCGAAGGTGGGCTCGTGCGTGACGGCGGTCATCTGGCTGGCTCCTTCTCCGGTTCGGGCTCGGGTTCGAGTTCGGCGCTGAGGGGCTCGGGTGCTGGGGGCGAAGTCGCGGACCTCTTGCGGCGCTGCACGCGAATCTTCGCGAGACCAGCGATGCCCGCGGGGAAGAACCCGACCACGATGATGAACAGTGCGCCCTGGAAGTACGTCCAGCCCGAGGGGAATTCCTCGGAGAGCGTCGTTTGCGCCCAGCCGACGCCGATGGCGCCGAGCACCGGACCGAGCAGGGTGGTGCGCCCGCCGATTGCGACCCCGATGAGGAACGCGATGGAGGGCAGGATGCCGATGTCTGCGGGGGAGATGATGCCGACGATCGGCACGAACAGCGCACCCGCGATACCGGCGAACAGTGCGGCGACCACGTAGGCGACGATCTTGACGTTGGCCGGGTCGTAGCCGAGGAATCGCACGCGTTCTTCCTGGTCACGGACGGCAACGAGCAACTCGCCGTAGCGGCTGTGCATGAGTTGACGGGCTATCGCGACGACCGCGAGCAACGTGCCCGCCGCGATGAAGAAGAGCATCTGCCGGTTCGCCGGGTCGTTCAGATTGAAGCCGAAGAACGTCCGGAACCGGCTCAGTCCGGTGAACCCGCCGATGCTCTGTTGGCCGATCAGGAGGATCGCCAAGGCCGCGGCGAGCGCCTGGCTGAGGATGGCGAAATAGGCGCCTTTGACTCGGCGTTTGAAAACGCCGTAGCCGAGCACGAGCGCGACGAGTGCGGGCAGGGTCAGGATCGCGAGGATGGTGACGATCGGCGAACTGAACGGGACCCAGTAGCCGGGGAGTTGGCGGATGCCGGAGATCTGCATGAAGTCCGGGACCTCGTCGCCGCGCAACTCGGCGTCGGCGAGTTTGAGGTGCATCGCCATGATGTACGCGCCGATGCCGAAGAACACCCCCTGACCGAGCGTGAGCATTCCGCCACGCCCCCAAGCCAATCCGATGCCCACCGCGACGATCGCGAAGCACAGGAACTTGGCGAGCAGGTTGAGCCGGAATTCACTGAGTGCCGCGGGCGCGACTGCGAACAGCAGGATCGCGGCAAGTCCGAAGCCGGCCGTGGTAGCGCGCCAGCCGTGCAGGAAGGAACGGATCGCAGTCACGCCAGGCTCCTCGTTTTGACGGTGAACATGCCCTGCGGCCGGGCCTGCAGGAACGCGACGATGATGACGAACACGATGACTTTCGCCATCGATGCCGTCGTCGAGTATTCGATGTAGGAGTTGAGTAGGCCGAGTGCGAAGGCTGCGATCACAGCGCCCTTGATCTGCCCGAGACCGCCGATGACGACAACGAGGAAGGCGTCGACCAGATAACTCTGCCCAGTCGTCGAACTCGTGGAGCCGATCAGCGTCAACGCGACTCCGGCGACGCCGGCCAGCCCCGAGCCGATGAAGAAGGTGCCGATATCGGTTCGCCTGCTGGAGATTCCGCTCGTCTCCGCAAGGTCGCGGTTCTGGACGACGGCGCGCATCCTGCGGCCGATCGGGGTCGTCTTCATCGCGACAGCGAGCGCCACGACGCAAACGACCGCAAGCACAAGGATGAAGATGCGGGTCTTCGGAACCACCGGCCCGAAGATCTCGATGCCGCCGCGGAGCCACTCGGGAGTGACCACGTTCACCGCGGGAGCGCCGAAGATGTCGCGGGCCAGTTGCTGGAGGATCAGGCCGACGCCGAAGGTGACGAGGAGCGTGTCCAGCGGCCGGTGGTACATCCGCCTGATCAGTGTCACCTCCAGCAGCACGCCCATGAGACCGCCGACGAAGAATCCGACGACCAACGATATGAACAGCGAGATTCCCGCGGTGGAAAAGACTTGCTGCACAACGTATGCCGTGTAGCAACCCGCCATGATGAACTCGCCGTGCGCCATGTTGATCACACCCATCTGACCGAAGGTCAGTGAGAGTCCCAGCGCTGCGAGCAGGAGAATCGAACCGAGACTCAGTCCCGTGAACAACTGCCCGATCATGACATCCATAACGATGTCCGCCCTTCGTTCATGTGATCGTCGGATTCTTGCGTCAGTGCTGCGGCGGCTCAGTTGCCGCCGAGGTCCTTCGCCCAGTCGTAGGACGTCAGGTACGGGTCGGGCTTGATCGGGCTACCGGAATCCCAGACCGTGTAGATGAGTCCGTCGGGCCGGATCTCGCCGATACGCGCGGTCTTGGTGATGTGGTGGTTGCTACCGTCGAGCGTGACGAGCCCTTCGGGCGCGTTGAACGTGACGCCGTCCGCCGCTTCCTGAATTGCCGCAACGTCGAACGAGTTGGCCTTTTCGACCGTGTTCTTCCACAGGTAGACCGAGACGTAGGCGGCTTCCATCGGGTCCGAGGTCGGCTTGTCCGCGCCGTACTTCGCCTTGTACGCGTCGACGAACGTCTTGTTCTCCGGCGAATCGACCGTCTGGTAGTAGTTCCACGCCGTCAGCTGGCCCGCAATGTTCTGCGCACCGATGCCGTTGACCTCTTCTTCGGCAATCGAGACGGACACGACGGGCATGTCCTTCGCCGTGAGACCAGCATTCGTGTACTCACGGAAGAAGGCGACGTTCGAGTCACCGTTCAGTGTGTTGAATACTGCGTCGGCATCGGCCGAGCGGACCTTGTTGACGATCGTCGAGAAGTCGGTGGACCCGAGCGGTGTGTAGTCCTCGCCCTTGATCTCGATACCGTTGGCAGCCGCGTATGCCTTGATCTCACGGTTCGCGGTCTGCGGGAAGACGTAGTCGCTACCGACCAGGTAAAGCGACTTGACGCCCTTCTCCTTCAGGTAGTCGAGCGCGGGGATGATCTGCTGGTTCGTAGTCGCGCCGGTGTAGAAGATGTTCTTCGAGTCTTCGAGGCCCTCGTATTGAACGGGGTAGTAGAGCAGCGAGTTCTTGTCTTCGAAGACGGGCAGCATCGCTTTGCGGCTCGACGAGGTCCAGCCACCGAACACCGCTGCGACGCAGTCGCTGCTGATCAGCTTCTCGGCCTTCTCCGCGAACGTCGCCGGAACCGAGTTGCCGTCTTCTGCGACCGGAACGATCTGCTTGCCGAGGACGCCGCCGGACGCGTTGATTTCATCGATCGCGAGTTGGGTCGAATCGCGAACTGTCACTTCACTGATCGCCATGGTGCCCGACAGCGAGTTGAGCATGCCGACCTTGACGGTATCGCCCGAGGTGTCGACGCACGACGTGGCCGATTCCGTCGAATCTCCGGCCTTGGAACCGCAGCCTGCGAGGGTCAGCGCAGCTGCCGCAACGGCGGTGGGAATGGCGACAGCGCGCAGAAGGCGCTTGCGCTGACGATGTGGACCACAGGAATCAGCCATGAACGGGCCTTTCGTTCTTCCGATGAGGTGGTCGGTAGCACCGCAGAATGCGCACGTGTGCCACCGCCGAACACGCCGCGCGAGAACTGCGTATACAGCGGCTGTATCCGTGATCGCAGACAGTAAAGGGGAAGTATTGCCACTGAATGACCGTCGATGACGAGTTTGTGTCCGGTGTTTCTATCAGGTGAACGAATCCTCGTCAGGCCCGATTTGGCCAGGTGAACATAATTTGCGGTCGGCCGGACCGGCGCTGTCGACGCCACCTACGATTACTGACAAGTCTGGTGTCACCGTCGACAAGGGAGTCTTGTGTGAGTCACTACAAGAGCAATGTCCGAGATCTCGAGTTCAACCTCTTCGAGGTGCTCGGTATCGGTTCGCTTCTCGACAGCGGCGCGTACGGCGATCTGGATACCGAGACCGCGATCAATGTGCTCGAGGAGGTCGCTCGTTTCGCGGAGGGCCCGATCGCCGAATCGTTTGCCGACGCCGACCGCGATCCCGTGCAGTTCGATCCGGCGACGCATTCCATCTCGATCCCGCCCGCACTGCGCAAGACGATCGCTGCGGTCCAGGCTTCCGACTGGAACACGCTCGGTTTGCCCGAGGGCATGGGCGGCGTGGCAGCGCCCAAGGCAATCCTCTGGGCGATGCAGGAGATGATCATCTGCGCCAATCCCGCCGCGCTGTTCTTCAACATGGGTCCGCTGATGGGCAGCGTCCTCTACGGCGTGGGTACCGAGCAGCAGCAGCGCTGGGCTCAGCTGGGCTTCGAAAAGAAGTGGGCGGCAACGATGGTGCTGACGGAGCCGGATGCGGGTTCCGACGTCGGCGCCGGGCGTGCGAAGGCAATTCCGCAGGACGACGGAACCTGGCACATCGAAGGTGTCAAGCGCTTCATTTCCGGCGGCGACGTCGGCGACACTGCCGAGAACGTCTTTCATCTGACCCTCGCGCGCCCCGAAGGCGCTGGGCCGGGCACGAAGGGCCTGAGCCTGTTCTACGTTCCGAATTACCTGTTCGATCCCGAGACCCTCGAACTCGGTGCGCGCAACGGCGTCTACGTCACGGGCGTCGAGCACAAGATGGGCCTCAAGTCGTCGCCGACGTGTGAGCTCACCTACGGCGCAACGGATTTGCCGGCAGTCGGTTACCTCGTCGGTGAGGTCCACGACGGCATTGCGCAGATGTTCCAGGTGATCGAGAACGCTCGCATGACGGTCGGCGTCAAGTCGAGCGGAACGCTGTCGACGGGCTACCTCAACGCGCTCGCCTACGCGAAGGAACGCGTGCAGGGCGCGGACCTGACCCAGATGACCGACAAGGAAGCACCCCGTGTGGCGATCACGCGGCACCCCGATGTGCGGCGCAGCCTGATGATGCAGAAGGCGTACGCGGAGGGCCTGCGGTCGGTCTACCTCTACACCGCGGCACACCAGGACAACGATGTGGCAGAACTGGTTTCGGGCGCTGGGCCCGATCTTGCCCACCGCATCGACGACCTCCTGCTGCCAATCGTGAAGGGCGTCGGATCCGAGAAGGCCTACGAACTCCTGACCGAAAGTCTGCAGACGCTCGGCGGATCGGGATACCTGCAGGACTATCCGATCGAGCAGTACATTCGCGACGCAAAAATCGACAGCCTCTACGAGGGCACCACCGCAATTCAGGCGCAGGACTTCTTCTTCCGCAAGATTGCCCGCGACCGCGGTGTCGCGTTCGGCCACCTCGCCGGGCAGATCAAAGCCTTCATCGACGGTGGTTCCGACGGCGACTCGCTACAGGCCGAACGCGCACTGCTCAGTTCCGCACTCGACGATGTGCAGGCGATGACGATGACGCTGACGGGCTTTCTCATGGGCGCGCAGCAGACCCCGTCCGAGCTGTACAAGGTCGGTCTCGGTTCCGTGCGCTACCTCTACTCGGTCGGCGACCTGGTGATCGGCTGGCGGTTGCTGGTCAACGCCGAAACTGCGCTCGCAGCACTGGCGGCCGGCCCCGAAGCCAAGGACGTTCCCTTCTATCAGGGCAAGGTTGCAGTCGGATCGTTCTTTGCGAAGAACGTGCTGCCGAAATTGGCTGCTACGAAAGCGATCCTCGCCGCCATCGACAACGACATCATGGAACTCGACGAAGCGGCGTTCTAGCGCCGGAGGAGGGTAAGTGGACATCGTCCTCGCACTCGCGGCTGTCGTCATCGCCTTCGTGACGATCGGGCTGTGGTTCTGGAGTACGGCGCCGGGCACAGCCGTATACGGCGGCCGGCTGCAGACCTGGGGCGCGTTGAATCGCTCGATGGTGACCCGGGTGCTGCCGCCCGGTGCCGACCCGGACATCTGGACCAGGCTGCTCCACCGTCAGCAATGGATGACGATCAGCATGATGCTGTTCTTCGTCGTATTCGGGCTGAACGAAATTTACGATGCGTTCAACCGCACCGGCTGGCGGATGTGGCTTGCGGGGGCACTCGCCGTGCTGTTCTTCGTACTCGCAGGTTTCACCGCCAAGCGGCTGCGTGCGGGCTCGGCGCTGCAAGCCCAACTCTGAGCCGGATCGACTCAGCGAAGAACGTACGGCGACACCGAACTTCGGTGTTCGCTGATGTCGAGATCTTTGCCTAGTGGCGGGAACGCGCGCTGTGGGCAGTTCGCTCGTTCGCAGACGCGGCAGCCGGCACCGATGGGTGTCGCTGCGGCGTCGTCGAGATCGAGTCCGTCGGCATAGACGACTCGGCCCCCGTGGCGCAGTTCGCAGCCGAGGCCGATGGCAAAAGTCTTGCCGGGCTGGCCATATCGTGATGCCCGGCGCTCGACCGTCCTGGCGATCCAGAGGTACTTCCGTCCGTCAGGCATCTGCGCGATCTGGGTCATGATCTTTCCCGGGTAGGCGAACGTCTCGTAGACGTTCCACAGCGGGCAGGTGCCGCCGCTCGACGAGAAGTGGAATCCCGTGGCGGACTGGCGTTTCGACATGTTCCCGGCGCGGTCGACGCGAACGAACGACCAGGGCACACCGCGCTGCTTCGGGCGCTGCAGCGTCGAAAGTCGGTGGCAGATCGTCTCGTAGCTCTGTGAGAAGAAGGCCGAGAGGCGCTCGATGTCGTAGCGGAAGTCCTCGGCCACATCATGAAATCGGCCGTACGGCAACACTGTTGCGGCGGCGAAGTAGTTCGCGAAGCCGAGCAGCGCCAGCTTGCGTGACGCGTCGGAGGTGAAGTTGCCCTCGCTGACCAACTTGTCGAGCAGGTCGCCGCATTCCAGATAGGCGAGCTCTGCGGCGAACTTGAAGATCTTCTGGCCGCCGGAGAGGTGCGGTGAAATCTCGAGGACCCGATTCTCAGGGTCGTAGCGGTGCAACACATTTGCGCCGAGATCGATCCGTTCGACGATCTGCACGTCGTGGGTTCGGGTCAGCCGGCGTGCAATTTCACCGGCGACATCGCCGCGGTGAAACCGCATTCGGGCGGTGAGATCTTCTGCGGCACTGTCGAGATCGTGGAGGTAGTTCTGGCGTTGATAGAAGTAGTCGCGAACCTCTTCGTGTGGCTTGCTGATAGATCCGCTGCCCGACCCGTCGGCAAAGCGCTCCTCGGTCGCGGCAGCGAGTTGGGCGGTGGTGTTGCGGTAGCGGCGATGCATGTTGACCATCGCGCGGGCGAGGCTCGGGTGGCTCTGGACCATCTCGGCGATCTCTTGCGCGTCCGAGCTGATCCCCATTTCCTGGTCGAGCGCAACCTCCTGCAGTTCGGCGATCAACCGGGTGTCGTCCTGCGACGAGAAGAACGTGGTGTCGACGCCGAAGACCTCGCTGATTCGCAGTAGCACGGGAACGGTCAGCGGTCGGACGTCGTGCTCGATCTGATTCAGGTAACTCGCCGAAATTTCGAGCGCCTGCGCAAGCGCGACCTGGCTCATGCCGCGCTCGGTGCGCAGTTGTCTCAACCGAGCTCCGACAAAGGTCTTGGACATAAGGCCAGCGTACGGGCTTGTTCCGCCTTGCGAACATCGCGTTCGCAAATTTAGCTGACGAATGCCGCAGTTCCAGTCCGCAGCATGCTGTGCAGCTCTACGCTTAGTTCCACAGTTCTGGAGGTCGAGATGACGGGTGCCGGAATTCGCCGGACTATGGCGATCTTGGTCGCGGTATTGGCGATCGTTGTTGCGGCGGCGCCGGCCGGGTCCGCCGATCCGATCGGCGACCTGATGAATCCGAGCCACGATCCGGCTGCATTGCTGCCGACGCCGACCGGCGATCCGTTCATGTTCGCGCCGCCGGGGTTCGAGAACGCTCCGCCCGGAGCTGTCCTGAAGGTGCGGCCGGTCGCCGCGGGACCCCTGCTCACGCCGGCAGCGTCCACGCAGCTGCTGGTGCGGTCCAACGACTCGAAGGGCAATCCCATCCCGGTCGCGACGACGGTGCTGGTCCCGCTCGCACCGTGGCCTGGGGGTGGCCCGCGACCGGTCGTCGGTTACAACACGGCGATCGACTCTCTGGGTCTCGACTGCGTACCTTCGACGACGTTGCAGCGCGGCACCGAAATCGAGCTCGTCCCGATAAACATGCTGCTTTCACGCAACTACGCCGTCGTCGTCACGGATCATCAGGGTCCGCGGCAGTCCTACGCCGGCGGCCGAATCTCTGGTCACGCTGTGCTGGACGCGTTGCGAGCGGCGGTGAACGCGCCGTGGCTGGGTCTGTCACCGGCGTCACCGATTGCGTTGAGTGGCTACTCCGGCGGAGCCATCGCAGCGGGCTGGGGGGCGGAACTGGCACCCTCCTACGCTCCGGAACTGAACCTCGTCGGCGCGGTAATGGGCGGAGCGCCAGTCGATTACGCGATGCTGCTGGGTTCGATGAACGGCCGCAACGCCGCCTCGGGCGTGTTTCTCGGTGCGACGCTGGGCGTGGCTCGCGAGTACCCCGAGTTGTTCGGCCTACTCAACGACAACGGTTGGCGACTCGGGATGATGGCGAAGGACTGGTGCCTGACGGCACTGGCGCCGGCGGGGTTGGTCGCGCCCATACCGGTCGAGGCGCTGTCGGATGTGCCGAACGTCGTCAACTCACCGGTTGCACGGGAGGTCATGGCAGCTACCCGGATGGGCGGCGAGGCGCCGCGGGCTCCGGTGTTTCTTTACCAAGGCAGACAAGACATCTGGATTCCGACCGAGGGCGCGCAGCGGCTCTACAACGACTGGTGTGCTCGGGGCGCGAGCGTTCAACTTGCCGAACTCGTCGGCGAACATCTGATCGTCGCGGTGTCGGGTCTGCCCGCCGCGATCGGCTGGATGGACGATCGGTTGGCCGGCAGGCCGAGTGCGCCGGGGTGCAGTCGCTTCAACGGTTGACCTTGACGTGTCGCAGGCCGCACAGCAAAATCAGCACGTGAATCGACCATCCAAGAGAGTAATGGGCTGTCTTGCCCTGCTGACGACCGCTGCGCTTTCGATGACGGCATGCGGATTCGGGGGATCGGACAGCGACTCCGGCGGTGACGATTCGGGGAAGACGACGGTCAGCTTCCTCGCGCCGACCTACCGCGACGGCGCCGATGGCACGAAAGCCCTGTGGGACAGCATTATTGCGGACTTCGAAGCGAAGAATCCCAACGTCGACGTCGTGCTCGAAATGCAGTCGTGGGACAACATCAACGACGTTCTGCGGACGAAGCTGCAGTCCGAATCAACCACTCCCGACGTGCTGAATATCGATGCGTACGCCGACTTCGCGAAGGACGGCCAGCTCTACGAGGCCAAGGACGTGGTGTCGCAGAGCGTTCTAGACGACTTCCAGCCCGGATTCGCGAAGAACGCATCGCTCGACGGCACGCAGTACGGTCTGCCGATCGCTGCGTCGACGCGCACGCTCTTCTACAACAAAGACCTCTTCGAGCAGGCCGGCGTGACGGCGCCGCCGAAGACCTGGGACGAGTTGCTGGCCGCCGCGCAGAAGATCAGTGCGCTCGGCAACGGCATCGCGGGTTACGGTCTGCCGCTGGGCAACGAGGAGGCGCAGGCCGAGACGTCGATCTGGACGTTCGGCGCCGGCGGGTCGTGGGGCGACGAGACCGAGCTGACGATCGACACCCCGGAGAACCTGGCGGGCGTCGAGCAGATCGAGACGATGATCGACGCGAACGTCACGCAGCCCAATCCCGGTTCCACCGACCGGAAAGACGTCATCAACAACTTCATTCAGGGCAAGATCGGCATGATCGAGGCGCACCCACCGACGGTAGGACTCATCGCGGCCGGCAATCCAGGACTCAATTACGGCACAGCACCGACACCGACGAAGTCCGGCGAACCGGTAACGCTCGGGGTCGCGGACCATCTGATGGCGTTCGAGAAGGACGGCTCGAAGGCCGACGCGATCAAGGCCTTCCTCGACTACTTCTACGCGACAGACGTCTACGCCAATTTCGTCAAGACGGAGAACTTCATTCCGTGCACGGTCAGCGCGGGTGCAGTGCTGGCCGACGAACCGGTTATCAAACCGTTCCTCGAGACGCTTCCCGCCGCGAAGTTCTACCCGAGCAACAACCCGAATTGGGCTGCGGCGCAAGGCGCACTCAAACAGAACATGGGCACGCTCGGGCAGGGTGAAAGCCCTGCCGGGGTCCTCGGAACCGTCGAGGACGCGGCGAACGCCGGCAACTAGGTGTCGGATTCTGGACTGCAATCGCGGCGGCGAAGCAAGGACTTCGTCGCCGCGCTGCCATGGATCGCGCCGGTCGTCCTTCTCATCGGCGCAATCGTCGTATTCCCGGTCGGCTTTCTGTTCTGGACGTCGACGCGTGACCTGAACCGGTACGGGAAAGACCAGGGGAGTGCGGGTTTCGACAACTTCTCGAATCTCGCAGACACCCGCGGGCTCGCGCTTGTGCTGACCAACACGGTGATCTGGGTGGTCGCCGTCGTCGGTATCACGCTGGTCTTGTCGATGGCGCTTGCCCAGTTCTTGAACAAGGACTTCCCAGGCCGCAAGCTGGTGCGGCTTGCGGTCCTGGTGCCGTGGGCGGCATCGGTGGTGATGACGACGACGATCTTCTATTACATGCTCGGCGAGTTCGGTCTCGTCAACCAGTTGCTGCTCGATCTGGGCCTGATCGACGAGGGATTCACCTTCATCGGCGAGCCGCGGGCAGCGTTCGTACTCGCGATCGTGGTCGGCGTGTTCGTGTCCATCCCGTTCACCGCGTACACGATCTTGGCTGGGCTGCAATCCATTCCGGGCGAGGTCATCGAGGCATCCCGCGTCGACGGCGCGAACGCCTGGCAGCGGTACCGGTTCGTCGTCCTGCCACAGCTGCGACCGGCAATCGCAGTGGCAACGATCGTGAACATCATCAACGTGTTCAATTCGCTGCCGATTCTGCAGGTGCTGACCGGCGGGATCGCGGGCTACAAGGCGGACACCACAACAACATTGACGTTCAAGTTCATCCGCGTGGACGGCAAGATCGACACGGCCGCGGCGTTGAGCGTGGTGAACTTCGCGCTGATCCTCGGGGTGATCGCGATCTACGTCATCGCGGTGAAGCCGCTGCGGGCGGTGGATCGGTGACGCGGATGCGCAACCGACGGCGCTGGGATCTGACGGTCGTCGGAATCATGCTGGCGCTGCTCTTCTTGATCCCTTTCATCGTGATGGTGCTGGGGTCGCTGAAGACGCAGGCCGAGATCCTGCGGGTCCCGCCGTCGTACATTCCGGACACCTGGCAGCCGCAGAACTACGTCGACATGTGGTCCACACCGGAAACTCCGTTGCAGCACAACCTGATCAGCACGGTCGTGATATCGCTGTGCGCGACCGTGCTGGTGCTGCTCGTGGCAGTTCCGGCGGCGTACTATTCGGCGCGTCGTCGGTTCCCGGGCCGGTTGGCGTTTCTCGGGTTGGTGTTGATCACGCAGATGGTCCAGCCGACCGTGCTCGTCGTCGGTTTGATCAAAGAAATGCTCGCGCTGGATATTTCGGATACCTGGCTCGCGATGATCCTCGTCAACGCGGCTTTCAATCTGTCGTTCGCGGTGTGGATTCTGCACAGCTTCTTTGCGACGATTCCGGTCGAGATCGAAGAAGCGGCCCGACTGGACGGGCTGAACAGGTGGCAAATCCTCGTCAAAGTGAGCCTGCCGCTCGTGTGGCCCGGCGTAGTCACAGCAACCATTTTCACCCTTGTCGCGTGCTGGAACGAGTTCGCCGCGAGCCTCGTCATCTTGAACACGCCTGACAATCAACCGCTTTCGGTGGCGTTGACGAAGTTCATCGGGCAATACCAGACGGCGTGGCAGTACGTGTTCGCGATTTCGACGGTGAGCATCGTTCCGGTAGTGATCCTGTTCGCCCTGATCGAGAAGCGCCTGGTCGCGGGGCTCACCGCGGGAAGTGTCAAGTAGGTCAGCGGCTGACGACCGACACCGTTCCGTCTTCGTAGCTGTTCACGAATGCACGGTGGGTAGGTAAGTCGACGGCTACTCCGACCGGGGAGTCGGCGAATCCGTAGCTGCCGGTGACTTTTCTGGTCGCGGTGTCGACTGTGGTCAACCATTCGTTTCTGTCGCCAGAGATGTAAGCGGTGTGGGCGGTTGGGTCGATGGCGACCGCGACGGGCCGACCTCCGACGTCGACAGTGTCGATGACCTCGCGAGTTGCGGTATCGAAGACCGAGATCGTTCCGTCGGCGCGATTGGTGACGAATGCGGTGCGCGTCGCGGGGTCGATCGCGATTCCGTTGGGCTCGTTGCCGACCTGGATGGTGTCGACAACGTCGCGACTCGCCATGTCGATAACGGAGACTGAAGCATCGTTCAGGTTGGATACGTACACGACGCGGGTGTCCGGATCGATCTGCGGAACAATAGGATTCGCTCCAACAGTGACGGTGTCCACCACGCGATCGCCTTCGATGATCGACACCGTGCCGTCGTCCTGGTTCGCGACGTACGCGGTGTGGGTGGCGGGATCGACCGCAATGTCCCACGGATTGTTGCCCACATCGACAGAGCCGAGAACAACGCCGCTGCTCGAATCGACAACGGAAACGTTTCCGTCGGCCGAGTTCACGACGTACAGCTTGCGTGCCGCCGGATCGACCGCGATGCCCGCCGGCTCGGTGCCTACTCGAATCGTCGACACCACGGCGAGCTGGTCGACGTCGATGACCGATACGGACCCGTCGCTGATGTTCGTGACGTACGCGCGCTGCGCCGCCGAATCGATGCTGATGCCGATCGGGTGGTCGCCGACGTCGACGGTCGCGGTGTGCGACGGCGGCCCGATCGGCGCGGTAGTGGTGGATACGTCAGAGCTGCCGGCGTTATCGGTCGACGTGGTCCTGGTGCTGTAGATGTATGCCACCGCCGCCGAGACGAGCAGGACGACGCCCACGAGAGCCGCGAAGATCACCCAGCGGCCCCGGTTGCGCTCGGGGCGCGGTGGGGCGATAGGCGGGGTGACCATGGGCCGCGCGACACGGGTTCCCGGCGGTGGTAGCACTCGGGACGGTGCCGGCCGGGGAAGTGCGGGAGCCGGCGCAGGAACTGTCGGCTCTTCGTCGTCAGCCATCATCCTTGGCGGCGCCGCTACGAGCGCAGCCCGCGCAGCCTCGCCCAGGTCACCCGCCGTCGCGTAACGGTCTCGCGGCTTCTTCGCCATTCCGCGCGCAATAACCGCGTCGAGCGCGACAGGCACGGCGGAGTTCGCTGCGCTGGGTCGAGGAGGTGGTTGCCCGATGTGGCCGTGCATCTGCCGCTCGGGAGTGGTGTTGCCGAACGGCGGTCTGCCGGTCAGGCAGTGATAGAGCACGCACGCCAGGGCGTAGACATCGACGCTGGCATCGAAGGTTCCTACGAACCGCTCCGGCGCCATGTATTCGAGGGTGCCGACGGAGAGCCCCGACCCGGTCAATCGGGTCTGCTGGGTACCGAACGCAATCCCGAAGTCGATCAGGTAGACGAAACCCTTGCGGTGGGTGAGCAGCAGATTCGACGGTTTGACGTCGCGGTGGACCAGGCCGGCTTCGTGCGCCGCGTCGAGGGCGTCACCGGTTTGCGCGATGATGTCGACGGCCTTGGGTACGGGCAGCGGGCCTTCCTTGAGGAGCGACCCGACGTCGCGGCCCTCGATGTACGCCATGTCGATGTAGAGCTGGTCGTCGATCGTGCCGAAGCTGTGGATCGGGACGATGTGCGGCTCGCGGAGTGCCGCCGCGACCTTTGCTTCGCGCAGGAAACGCTGCCGGTAATCCTCGTCGTGTGAAAAAGCTGGTGGCAGGACTTTGACCGCGACTTGTCGTTCGGTCTGAGTATCGAACGCCAGCCAAACCTGGCCCATGCCACCCGCACCCAGCAGCCGCTCCAGCAGGTAGTGGCCGAAATGAGTGTTTGCCTGCACCCGAGTCCCTCCCGCGATCCTTGGCTTCGAGTATGACGCTTAACGCCCCCTGCCATTCGGAAGTCGGCACGCCTTTCTGGCCCGTCACCGTGGTGGTGACGGGCTGAGCGGGCTTGGGTTCGCTAGAAGGGTGGCGGTTCGTAGTCGCCCTCGTTTAGGGCTCGTTCGCTGCGGGCGCGGGCTTCGTGTTGCTGGATTCTGGTGTATCGCTTCGGGTCCGGTGCCGTGTCGGGCATCGGGCGGTCGGGTTCGGTCCCACCCAGGAGTGGGATCGGCCCGGTTTCCGCGACCGGATAGGTTTTGCCGTGCGGGGAGGTGATCGACAGTGTCCCGTCCTCGCCTTTGGTGAGGTCCCACCCGCCGAAGGTTTTGCCGCGGTGGTGTTTGCGGCAGAACGGACCCAAATTCTCGGCTGTTGTTCGACCGCCGGTTGCTGGGTTGTCGTGGTTGTACGGGTCGCGATGATCCAGGTCGCAGTCCCATGCCGGTACGTCGCAGTTGGGGAACATGCACGACCCCCACAACGCGCGCACATAGTCCTGCACCTGTTCGGTGGGTGTGTAGGAGTCGGTGGTCTTCTCGTCGGGGGTGGTGAGTGGCCGCACGATCGCATCCTCGGCGATAGCACGGACTTGGTCGGCGTCGATGATCCCGAACCCGTCCAACCAGCCCGGCTGCTCACTCGTCCCGTTAACGGTGGCGCGGGTGGCGATGACGTGCACCAACGCTTTGCGTGCCACCTTCGATGCACCGCCGACCACCGGGCAGGCTTCGCGCCCGCATTCGCAGGCCAGGTGGGACTCGCCTTTGGACAGGGCGATCAACGCATCCGCCTTGCGGGCCGGAAAGGTTCGCGGGTCCTGTTTGCACACCGTTTTCGCCATTTCCCCGATCCGACCGGACAGGAACATCGCATCCGCCGCCGGCAACGACCCGGCCAGTTCGGCCATCCCGTCCTGTCCGGGTCCGATCCACACATGGCGCTGCTTGGTGGCGGCTTCGCGTCGGGTCCGCAACCCGTCGGCATCGACCTGCGCGATCACTCTGTCCACGACACCGCGCAGGCGGTGACTGGTCAACGGTGCCCGACCGTCCAGCGCGGCGGCCAGGATGCGGCGTTCGACCTCTTTGAGGTGCTCCTCGGCGACATTGCGGGTGGCGTTGACGATGATCTTCACCCGGTACAGATCCAGATCACCGCGGGCGAACGCGGCCCACACGTTCGGTAACCGGGTGATCAGGTTGTGCCCGATGTCGATCAACGCGGATGCCCCCGCCGAGGTGATCGTCAACGCAGCCGACAGCTCGGCTTCCGCGGCGTCCCAGGGGTCGATCGTCGACACCGGATCAGGATCGGTGGGGGCCTCGTCGAGGCAGCGTTGAAACACCGCCGCCGCGTAGGCATGTGTGCGGGCGGACACGGCGGCCTCGAACCGGTGCAGGGACGTGGCGGTGTCGACCAGTGCTGGGGTCGGCGCGGTTGCGGGGTCGGGTAACCCGGCTCCGGTGAGTGCCTGCAGCAACTGTTCGAACATATTTGCTATTCTATTCGAAACCTGTTGATATAGCTAGGGTTACATCGACCGAAACTTCCGCGAAGTCAGCCTGCGGCGGCCCAGCGGCCACGCTCGTGAGGCCGACTTCCGGGCGACTCTCGCCCTCCGACGCTAGTGCTGTTCTGTCGCCCATGGCTCGGGTCGATCGGCGGGGGGCATGGCAACCCTCTTGGGCGACTGGTAGGTCCGCGAGCACTTGGCGCCGATGCCGCGGACCTGGAGAGCCGCGCCGTCGCCCTAAGTGCCGTTCTGTAGCCCATGGCCCGGGTCGACCGACGGGAGGGGCGGGAGAGGTTTGTACATCGCGGCTCGCGAGTTCGGGACTCGGCGAACCGTCTCGCAAACCCTGCCTCCGGGCACTATGTGAGCCTCGCCACAAATGGGCGCAGTCAAGCCTTGTACTCGCGCTGAAGCGGCTGTCCGGTTTGCAGTACGGGCGTTCTGTTGGGTTGGCGCAAACCGCGAGTTCAGCCGGTATTTTTCCGGAACGCGCGGTTACAGCTGTGGCCTGCGTCTGCAACGGCAAATTTGCAGAATTAGCAAGGCGGTCTGAGAAGCTAGCGAAGATTGGCATTCGCAACAGGTAGACGGCACTTTTTAGCTGTGCCAGTCTTAAACAGTACGCACGTTATGCCTCGCAAAGCTGCGAAAGCCCGCCACGGCGCAAGAGGGCCGGGCAGGCAGATCACACGAAAGAGAGTGGAGTAGATGTCGACAACCGGCACCCCGAAGACCGCCGAAGAGATCCAGAAGGATTGGGACACCAACCCGCGCTGGAAGGGAATCACCCGCGACTACACCGCAGAGCAGGTCGTGCAGCTGCAGGGCAGCGTTGTCGAAGAGCACACGCTCGCTCGCCGCGGCGCCGAGATCCTGTGGGAAGGCGTCAACAAGGAAGACGATTACATCCACGCGCTCGGCGCGCTGACGGGCAACCAGGCCGTCCAGGCCGTCCGTGCCGGCCTTCGCGCGATCTACCTGTCGGGTTGGCAGGTCGCCGGTGATGCGAACCTCTCCGGCCACACCTACCCGGACCAGAGCCTCTACCCGGCCAACTCGGTGCCGAACGTCGTTCGTCGTATCAACAACGCGCTGCTGCGCGCCGACGAGATCGCCAAGGTCGAGGGCGACACCTCTGTCGACAACTGGCTCGTCCCGATCGTCGCCGACGGTGAAGCCGGCTTCGGTGGCGCGCTCAACGTCTACGAGCTGCAGAAGGCCATGATCGCAGCGGGTGCCGCCGGTACTCACTGGGAGGATCAGCTCGCGTCGGAGAAGAAGTGCGGTCACCTCGGTGGCAAGGTGCTCATCCCGACCCAGCAGCACATCCGCACGCTGACCTCGGCGCGTCTGGCTGCCGACGTCGCCGGCGTGCCGACGGTCGTCATTGCGCGCACCGACGCCGAGGCTGCGACGCTGCTCACCACCGACGTCGACGACCGCGACAAGCCGTTCCTCGATGGCACCCGCACCGCCGAAGGCTTCTTCGGCATCAAGAACGGCATCGAGCCCTGCATCGCTCGCGCCAAGGCCTACGCGCCGTACTCCGACCTCATCTGGATGGAGACCGGCGTGCCGGACCTCGAGGTCGCGCGCAAGTTCGCCGAGAGCGTCAAGGCCGACTTCCCGGATCAGCTGCTCTCGTACAACTGCAGCCCGTCCTTCAACTGGAAGGCACACCTGGACGACGCGACCATCGCGAAGTTCCAGCGTGAGCTTGCGGCCATGGGCTTCAAGTTCCAGTTCATCACGCTGGCCGGTTTCCACTCGCTCAACTACGCCGCATTCGACCTGGCCTACGGCTATGCCCGCGAGGGTATGACCGCCTTCGTCGACCTGCAGGAGCGCGAGTTCAAGGCAGCAGCCGAGCGTGGCTTCACCGCCGTCAAGCACCAGCGTGAGGTCGGTGCCGGCTACTTCGACACCGTCGCCACCACTGTCGATCCGAACACCTCGACGGCGGCGCTGAAGGGCTCCACCGAAGAGGGCCAGTTCCACTAGGTCGCGATCTCGACCCGCCTCCACCCACAAGACCAACAGGAGCTGACTTGACCAGCGAAAAGATTCAACGGGTCGGCGTGATTGGCGCCGGACAGATGGGCGCCGGGATCGCCGAGGTTTGCGCGCGAGCACACATCGACGTGCTCGTGTTCGAGCAGACCCGTGAGCTGGCCGCGGCAGGGCGTTCGCGCATCTTGCGTTCGCTCGACCGCGGTGTCAGCAGCGGCAAGATCACCGAGCGGGAACGTGAGCAAGCTGCCTGGCGGCTTCGCTTCACGTCCGACCTCGCGGATTTTGCCGACCGGCAGCTCGTGGTGGAGGCGGTGCTCGAGGACGAAAACGTGAAGACGGCGATCTTCCGTGAACTCGACGAGGTCGTGACCGACCCCGACGCGGTGTTGGCGTCGAACACGTCCTCGATCCCGATCATGAAGATCGGCATCGCCACCAAGCAGCCCGAACGCGTCATCGGGATGCACTTCTTCAACCCGGTACCGGTCCTGCCGTTGGTGGAATTGGTGACCACGTTGAAGACGAGTACCTCGGTTTCCGAGCGCGCTGAGAAGTTCGCCGGCGAGGTGCTCGGCAAGCAGGTCATCCGTTCGGCCGACAGGTCGGGCTTCGTTGTCAACGCGTTGCTGGTGCCGTACCTGCTCTCGGCCATTCGCATGGTCGAGTCGGGTTTCGCCACAAAGGAAGACGTCGACAAGGCCATCGTTCTCGGCCTTGCGCACCCGATGGGTCCGTTGGCGCTCACAGACCTCGTCGGACTCGACACGGTCAAGTCGATCGCCGACTCGATGTACGCGGAGTTCAAGGAGCCTTTGTACTCTGCCCCACCGCTTCTCATGCGTATGGTCGAGGCCGGTCTCGTCGGCAAGAAGTCCGGCGCGGGTTTCTACAAGTACGAAAACAAGAACGGTCGTAAAGGGGCATAGCCCTCGTGCGCGGTTGGCGAGTCTATAGACTCGCTAACCGCGCACAAGCGCGCAGCGCTAGGGAGGTTGTCAGTGGCCAGCAGAGGCGCCGACGGATACGGCTCGAGCGTTCTGGGATACCCACGCATCGGACCGCATCGCGAACTCAAGCGCGCGCTCGAGGGCTACTGGCACGGAAGCGTTTCTCGCGAAGAATTGCTCGAGGTCGGTAAAGACCTGCAGGAATCCGCGATCAGCGAACTCGCCGCCACCGGCATCACCCAGGTGCCGGGCAACACATTCTCTTTCTACGATCACGTTCTCGACGACGCACTGTTGTTCGGCGCCGTGCCGCAGCGCTTCGAACCGCTTGCGGGAGAGCTGGATCCGCTCGATTTCTATTTCACGATGGCTCGCGGACGTGAGGATTTTCCGCCGCTCGAGCTCGTGAAGTTCTTCGGTACGAACTACCACTACCGCCAGCCGGAGCTGCACGCGGACATGGAGTTCTCGCTCCACGCGGATGCGCTTCTCGACGAGCTGGACCGTGCCAAGGTCCGCGGCATCGAACTGCGACCGGTTGTGCTGGGGCCGGTTTCGCTGTTGCTGCTGTCGAAGGTCAGCCCCACCGAGACCGATCCGGACTTCACGCCACTGGACCTCCTCGACAAACTGCTCCCGCAGTACGAGGCATTGTTCGAACTCCTGGCCAAGCGCAACGCGACCTGCGTCCAGCTCGACGAACCGTCTTTCACGAGCGATCGCACACCCGCGGACCTCGCCGCCTTCGAGAGCGCGTACACGCGTCTGTCTACGTCGGGGCTGCGGCCACGGATGCTCGTCACCGGCCAATACGGCGATTTCGGTGCAGCGCTACCGATCCTTGCCGCGTCGAAGGTCGAGGCCATCGGGCTGGATCTTGCCTCCTACCGAATCAAGCCCGAAGACCTCGCCAAGGTTCCGGGCATCACACGCAAACGTTTGTACGCGGGCGTGATCAGTGGCCGCAACGTGTGGCGCGCGGACCGGTTCGTCACGCTCACCTACCTCAACGAGCTTGCGAAGGTCTGCCCCGACCTCGTCGTGTCGACTGGGTGCACACTGCTGCACGTCCCGTACGACGTCCTCGTCGAATACGACATCGACGGCAACGTTGCGGACCGTCTCGCGTTTGCGAAGCAGAAGACGACCGAGGTCGTGTCGCTCGCCAAGGCGCTGACCGAGGGACCGTCGGAGAAGTGGCGGAAACGTCCCACCGAAGTGCACTTCAAGCAGAAACATGCTGTGCGCCAACGAGTTTACGCGACAACGCCGGACATGCGCGAACGCGAGCCGTACGAGGTGCGCAAGGCTGCTCAGCAAGCGAAGCTGAACCTGCCGCTCGTTCCCGCGACGACGCTCGGCTCGTTTCCGCAGACGGCGAAGGTCAAGCAGGCGCGCTACGAACTCGGGCAGGGCCGCCTCGACTACGAGGAGTACTGCAAGTTCATCGAAGCCGAGATCGAAGCGACGATCCGCGTGCAGGAAGACATCGGGCTCGACGTCCTGGTCCACGGCGAGCACGAGCGCAACGACATGATCCAGTACTTCGCCGAGCTGCTCGACGGTTTCGCGACGACTCGCAACGGGTGGGTGCAGGTCTACGGTTCCCGCTGCGTCCGGCCCCCGATTCTGTACGCCGATGTCGCACGGCCGAAGCCGATGACCGTCGATTGGCTCACCTACGCCCAATCGTTGACCGACAAACCGGTGAAGGGCATGGTGACGGGACCCGTCACGATGCTTGCGCGCTCGTTCGTCCGCCAGGATCAGCCGCTGTACGAAACAGCTGACCAGGTCGCGTTTGCCATCCGCGACGAGGTCATCGACCTCGAAAGGGCCGGCATCGGCATCATCCAGGTCGACGAGCCGGCGATCCGGGAGTTGTTGCCGCTACGCGAAAAAGGCCGCGACGAGTACCTGCGCTGGGCTGTTGCCGCGTTCAAGCTGGCGACCTCCGGTGTGAAGCCCGAGACGCAGATCCACACCCACATCGGCTACTCGGGATTGCAGATCGTCGTCGATGCCATCGAACAGCTCGACGCCGACGTCACCGCCATCGTTGCGACCCGATCCATCAAGTGGGTACTCGAGGCGTTGAAGGGTGACGTATCGGAGGGCGAGGGTCTCACCCGCGGTGTCGGACCGGGTGTCTACGAGAGTCGTTCCGCGCGGATTCCTGACATCGACGAGCTGGACGAGTTGCTGAGTTTGGCCGCGGATGCGGTCGACATCGATCGGCTGTGGGCGAACCCGGACGGCGGCCTCAAGACGCGGCACCATTGGCAGCTGGAACCATCGCTGCGCAACCTCGTCGCTGCAGCACGTCGACTGCGCCGCCGTGCGGCCAAAGAAGCGGCCGCCGGCACATCAGGGTAGGCGGCGGCTGGGGCGTAACGGTGGTGCGACGACGCCGACGATTCCGCGCAGACCCGCGAAAACGATGTTCCCCCAGTCGAAGTAGTCCCGCATCGCGACGATCTCGCCGCTGCGGACCTCGAAACGGCCGCACGCCCAGATCAGCATTTCGAGCGGTCCGATCTTGACCAGTTCCCGACGAGCCGTGAGCACAGTTTCACCGTTGCCCGCGATTTCGAGGCTCACGATGTCGAATCGGGTGACCAGGCTTGCGAGCAACCCGAAACCATGCCGGAACGCACCGCGCCCGCGAACCGTCGGCAGCCCCGAGTGGGACAGCACGAACTGTTCGGCGAGCAGGCCTGCTGCAGCATCCGGGTCGAGGCGTTGCAGCGAGCGCAAGAATGCGCGAACCACTTCGACTTCGAGGGTTTCGCCCATCCGGACATTCGGATCGAGCGTAGGACCGGTTCTTCCGTCGAGACCGCTGTCTTCCACGGCTCACTCCCATCGTCAGCGCCGCCCTTGGATCAGGCTCGCATTCAGATATGACAGTATCCGACATCGGTATGCTGGCGCGGGACGCCGTTGGTCGCAGTCCGTAATCGACTGGGGGTGAGGCAATGAGTTCGGCAGACAGCCTCCGACCCGGTTCTGTGTTCGCGGGTTACCGGATCGAGCGGTTGCTGGGGAGTGGCGGCATGGGCGCCGTGTACCTCGCGATGCACCCGCGGCTGCCCAAACGTGTGGCACTCAAGCTCCTGCACCCCGGGATGACCACAGACCGGTACGTACGCATGCGCTTCGAACAGGAAGCCGAGCACGCGGCACGCCTCGAGCATCCGAATATCGTCGCCGTCGAAGACCGCGGACGGGTCGGCGAGCAATTGTGGATGGCGATGCGATACGTCGTCGGCGCCGACGCCGAACATCTGCTCGAAAACGGCCCGGTGGATCCAGCGCGCGCCGTCTACATCGTCACTGAGACGGCTGAAGCACTCGATTACGCGCACGAACTGGGCGTGCTGCACCGCGACGTCAAGCCCGCCAACATCTTGCTCGAACGACGCGGTTCCGGACGGCGCGAGCGAGTTCTGCTCGCCGATTTCGGAATAGCGAAGGCGTTATCGGAATCGTCGGACCTGACCACCAGTGGGACGATGGTCGCGAGCCTGCCGTACGCGGCTCCCGAGCAGTTCGGCGACCAGGACCTCGATGGCCGGATCGACGTGTACGCGTTGGGCTGCACGCTGTTTCGCCTGTTGACCGGTCGGCCGCCGTACCCGGGAAACACCCTGCACCAACTGTGGTACGGCCACGTGCAGGCAGCGATTCCGCAGCCGAGCAAAATTCGCCCGGACCTCCCGGCGGCGTTCGACGCGGTCGTCGAGATCGCGCTCGCAAAGAAGCCCGAGGACCGCTACAGGACGTGCGGCGAGCTGGCCGATGCGGCCATCGCGGCGTTGCGCCCGACCCTCGCGGCAGCAGCAACGAACGTCGACCTTGCCCACCGCACCGAGCCGGCGCAAACACCCGAACCGGCGGTGTCACCCGAACCGCTGGAAACACCAGAACCGCCACCGTCGCCAGGACCGACGCTGCGGGAGCGCGCGCGCAGGCTCGAGCCGACGATCGCCGCCCCCGCACCGGCGGTGGAGAACACCGAACCCCGAGAGGTGCGGGTTCGCCGCGCGCGGGACGCAATCTCATCCGTGCGGACGCGGCTGGAAGCTGTGCAGACACGCGCCGAGCGCCTGCCACCCGCCTATTCGGCGTTGTTGCGTGAGTTCAGCGCCGCAAGCTCGGAAGATCTGGCGGGCAACGACCGGTCGAGCAGGCGGCAGATCGGGGAGGCCGACGCGTTGCTTGCGCGCGCTGCAGCGGCCCTCGCAGCCGGTGACGCCGATGCCGCGCTGGGGTTGACCCGCGCGGTCCGCGCGCATCTGACGGCCGCTGAGCGGCACGTCGACGCGGTCACCGCGCGGCTGTTGCTGCTGCGTGAAGTGCGCGCCAACCCCCGTGCGCGGCTGGACGCCGCACGTTTCCGGATTCGGGACGCACAGATGCTCGCGGCCAACCTCGGGATTGCCCAGGATTGGAGCGCGCTGCTCGACACCCAGTGGGCGCGCATAGATGCGATCGCGGCGGCACTGCGCGGTCCGCACCCGAACTACTGGGCGTATGTGAGCGGATTGGACGAGGTCGTCACGGTCGTCGCGCACGCTGTCGCGCGGATGCGGAACCAGCCGGGAGACGCCGCGAAACGTCGGTGAATTGCCTTCGCAGACATGCGCGGGTAGGCATGTATATATGGTCAGCGCAGCCGCATACGGCGTTTCCGGTCCCGATTCGAAGTTCGAGAAACTGACGATCGATCGTCGCGAGCTCGGCCCGAAAGACGTACTGATCGAGATCAAGTACGCGGGTATCTGTCACTCCGACATTCACACGGCGCGAAACGAATGGAAGGGCACGTCCTACCCGTGCGTGCCTGGCCACGAGATCGTGGGGATCGTCGCCGAGACCGGGTCCGCTGTCGAGAAGTACAAGGTCGGTGACAGGGTCGGCGTCGGCTGCTTCGTCGATTCCTGCGGTCAGTGCGTAGCCTGCGTGGCGGGCGAGGAGCAGTACTGCACCAAACGCGTTGTCGCAACCTATAACTCGCCGCTTCCCGACGGGTCGTACACGCAGGGCGGGTACTCGACGCACGTCGTCGTCACCGAATCCTTCGTACTTTCGATTCCGGACGGTCTGGAACTCGACGTCGCCGCCCCGCTGCTGTGCGCCGGCATCACGCTGTACTCGCCGCTCAAGCATTGGAATGCCGGACCCGGCAAGCAGGTTGCGATCATCGGTATGGGTGGGCTCGGCCACGTCGGTGTGAAGATCGCCAATGCACTCGGCGCCGAAGTCACGGTCCTGAGCCAATCGTTGAGCAAGGAGGAAGACGGCAAACGCTTTGGTGCGCAGCACTATTACGCGACCAGCGACCGGAAGACGTTCAAGGAACTGCGAAGTCGGTTCGACCTGATCATCAACACGGTGTCGGTGAACCTGGATCTCGACGCGTACCTGTCGATGCTCGCAATCAACGGCACGCTCGTCGAGCTGGGATTGCCGGAGAAACCGCTCCAGATGCGTGCGTTCTCGTTGGCGGCAAATCGGCGCAGCATCGCGGGATCGATGGTGGGCGGACTCCCGCAGACGCAGGAAATGCTCGACTTCTGCGCTGAGCGCGGCATCGGTGCGGAGATAGAGACAATCTCCGCCGACAGGATCGATGAGGCCTACGAACGTGTGGTCGCGAGCCGCGTGCGCTACCGCTTCGTCATCGACGCGGCGACCTTCTGAGCTGACGCGGCGACCTTCTGAGCTGTCACTCCAACTGCTGGCGTAGTTGCGCGAGGGTCCTGCCGAGCAGGCGGGAAACGTGCATCTGCGATATGCCCAGCTTCTCAGCGATCTGGGTTTGTGTCATGTTGCCGAAGAAGCGGTAGAGCAGGACGGCGCGCTCGCGCTCGGGTAGTGCGGCGAGCAGTGGCCGCAGCGCTTCGTGGTTTTCGACGTTCTCGAGCGCGGAGTCGTAATCGCCGAGCGTTTCCACAAGCGGCAGCTCGCCGGACCGATTGCCGACCGTACTGTCGACGGAAACCGTCTGGTACGCGTTGCCTGCGACGATGCCCTGCGCAACTTCGTCAGGATCGATTTCGAGAACCTTCGAGAGTTCCTTGACTGTCGGTGGCCGACCGAGGGTCTGTGACAGGTCGCCGATCGCCTTGCTCAACGAAAGGTGCAGTTCCTTCATCCGACGCGGCACCCGAACCGCCCAGCCGGTGTCACGGAAGTGGCGCCGGACCTCACCCATGATCGTCGGGACCGCGAACGACACGAAGTCCGAGCCCCGACTGACATCGAACCGATTCACCGCATTGACCAGCCCGAGCCGGGCGACCTGAACGAGGTCGTCGTGCGCTTCGCCGCGGCCGTCGAAGCGGCGCGCAATGTGCTCGGCAAGCGGAAGGCACCGAACCACGAGTTTCTCGATGAGTTGATCGCGCCGCGAATCACCGGGTTCCAGGGCTTGCAGCTCTTGGAAAGTCGCCGTCACATCCGCGTAGTCGTCGGATGTACGTGACGAGGAATTGGAGTCCCCGCTCGGTCTCACGCGTCGCTGACTTTGGTCTTGGTGAACTCGATGGTGGCGACGATTCCGTTCGCCTGCTCCGGATCGGCGTCTCGTGTCATCACGATGGAGTCGGTCAGCGTATTCAGAACGTGCCAGCCGAACGACCGCTGGCTGGTCGTATCCAATTCCGAGACTTGGGCATTGATGGTGACACGCAACTCCTCCGGCGTCGACTGGAAGCGGCAGGACAGTGTGGTGCCCTCGAGTGCGCGCAGGATCAGGATCGAACACGCCTCGTCCATTGCGAGCCGGACGTCCGCGATGGAATCGAGATCGAAATCTGCCTGGCCCGCGATCGCGGCCGAGACAGCGCGAATTATCGACAACTGCGAAGCGTCCGCGCGGACAAGCAACTCGACCGCGGGCGGCGATTGATTCTGGATCGGATCGATCGCCTCGACTTTCGCCATCACTCCTCCATCTGGCGTCGGCTCGGTCTTCCGAACAGTTGCATAGTTCGCCTTTCGGGATTCGCAGAGGGTGCTCTGCTTTCTTGCACAGTAGCGAGTCTGTGTGGACGCCTAGAACCGCAATACCCGAAACTTCGGTCGGCAAACGTTTCTCGGCGTCGCGTGTGCCGGAGTCATAGGCTGTAATCACTTGACCAGGAAACGTAGCGCGGAGAAGTAGGCGGAACCAGCATGGACGGCGAGGAGCGACCTGACGTGGGTCGCATGTGGGTGCCGCCGCAACGTGTCGGACCGCAACGAATCCAGCCCGAACCGCGATCGGGTGGCTTCGCCCGGGTAATCGTGACAGTTCTCGTTCTCGCCGGCGTGGTCGGCGGCCTCGGGCTGGCGTCGGACCAGTGGGATCTTGGAAAGCTCTTCGACGGCAGGCCGGGCTCGACGTCCGACGCCCGCGGCGCGCTGCCGGTCGAGGTACCCAAGCCGCCGCTCGACGTGAATGCTGTTGCGGCAGCTGTCAACCCCACGATCGTCAACATCAACGTCACAGTGGGGCCGCTGGAACTGGAAGGCGCCGGTACCGGCATCATGCTGACCCCGGACGGTCAAGTGCTGACCAGCCACCACGTCATCAAGGGTGCGGTGACCATCAGCGTCACCGATGTCGGGAACGGCCTGATCTACGACGCCACGCCCGTCGGCTACGACAGCAGCCACGACATCGCACTGCTGCAACTCGTCAACGCTGCGGACCTGCCCGCCGCGCGCATCGGTGATTCCGAGACGGTCGACGTAGGCGACGAGGTGGTCGCGATCGGCAACGCCGGTGGGGTCGGCGGCACGCCGACCGTCTCGCCGGGCAGAACGACGGACCTGGACGGTTCGATCGTCGCGCGCAACGAATCCGACTATTCGCGGAAGGTACTCAACGATCTCATCGAGATCGAAGCCGAAGTCCGGGCTGGGCAATCGGGCGGCGCTCTCGTGAACAGCACCGGCGAAGTGGTGGGCGTGATCACAGCGGCCTCGCTGAATCCGGAGGCCGAGAATATCGAATCGACCACTCCGACAGCGGTTCCCGGCAGTGGGCCGGTCGAACCGGTCGAGCCCACGCAGGCATACGCGGTCCCGATCGATCAGGCGATGCAGATCGTCGCGCAGATCCGGTCAGGTCAGCGGACCGACACCGTGCATATCGGTCCAACGGCGACGCTCGGTGCGCTGGTCAGCAACGATGACCGAGGCGCGCGCGTCGAAGTGGCAATTTACGGGACGCCCGCGTACGAGGCGGGGCTACGTAGCGGCGACGTGATCACAGCGGTCGACGAGCAGCCGATCGATTCTTCGACGGCACTGCGGATCGAGTTGAACGGACGCACGCCAGGTGACGCGCTTCGGCTTGCAGTGACCGACGAGGCAGGCGCCTCGCGGATCGTCTCGGTGACGTTGGCCGACGGTCCGCCGAACTAGCTGTTCCGCACGTGCAGGTTTGGCACCGATACGCCTCGGGTAACGCTCTGCTGCAAGCAACCAACACGGAGGTGTAACTAAGTGGCAAACGAAAACAGCGGTCCCCAGGAAGGCATCCGAGGCGTCGTCGAAGGCGTCAAGGGTAAAGCCAAGGAAGCTGCCGGTAGTGTGCTCGGCCGTGACGACCTCGCTCGCGAAGGCCAGGCACAGCAGGACAAGGCCGAATCGCAGCTAGAGGCCGCAAAGCGCGAAGCCCAAGCGGAGAAGGCCCGCGGCGAGGCGAAGGTGGACGAAGAGCGCCAGCGCGCGGAGCAGAATCGCTGACAGATACTTCCGAGCGAGTCGATGGCCCCACCGAGAGGTGGGGCCATCTTCGCGTAGCGGGGCGATTTTCCGGGTAACCGGAAGGCATGAGTGATTTGCCGACCGTGGGTGTGGAGGAGGAGTTCCTCCTTGTCCACCCGCAGTCCGGTTATCCGGCGCCCCGCAACAAGGAGGTCGCTGCCGCGGCCGCGGACACCGGGGTCGAGCTTCAGCTCGAGTTGACGACCTGCCAGGTCGAGACCACCTCGCCGGTTGCGACCAGCGCCGCGCAGTTGCGCAAGCAGCTCGTCGACCTTCGCAAGACAGTGGTGAAAGCGGCGGAGACAGTCGGTGTCCGGGCATTGGCAGTCGCGGTTCCGCCCGATGAACACGACGAATTTCCTGTCACGGACACACCCCGCTACCGGCGCATCGACGAGCGTTTCGGGGCGATCGCCCGCGAACAGGGCATTTGCGGATGTCACGTTCATGTCGAGATACCCGATGTCGAGGTGGCGATCCGCGTCAGCAATCACCTGCGGCCGTGGCTGCCGACCCTGCTTGCGCTGACAGCGAATTCGGCGGTGTACCGGGGAGTCGACACCGGATATGCGAGTTGGCGTTCGGTGCTCTGGTCGCGATGGCCGAGCGCCGGCCCGCCGCCCTACCTGCGGGATGCCGACCACCACCGTGCGATCGTCGAAATGATGCTCGCCAGTGGAGCGATCGTCGACGACCGGATGATCTATTGGGACGTACGACTTTCGACGCACCTGCCGACCGTCGAAGTCAGAGTCAGCGATGTGCCGGCGACCGTCGACGAGACCGTGCTGCTGGCCACGCTGGTGCGGGCCGCCGTGATCACCGCGATGCGGCAGATCGACGACGGGGAGGACGGCCCGCACGTCGCAGCAGAAATCCTGCGCGTGGCGTACTGGAAGGCAGCGCACGACGGCCTCACGGGTGACGCGATCGACGCCTTGGCAGGACGCGTAATCCCGGCTGCCGACATGGTCCGCACCCTCGTCGACCATGTCAGACCCGCACTCGAAGACCTCGGCGAATACCAGGAGACGACAGAACTGCTCGACTCGGTGCTTGCCAGAGGCAACGGCGCAGTAACCCAACGAAATGCCCTGCGTGAGCGCGGTGCGATCGCCGATGTTGTCGACGCCTGCGCGCACGCGACCAACTTGTGAGGACTTGAATGACCGTCATCGAACAACCCGCGAAGAAATCGAGCACCCCGCGGAGCGTGATAGGTGACTACCTCGGCGAGCAGATCGACAAGATCTTCGCCGGCGAGATGGCCCTGCGCCTCGGCGAAGACGCGGTCCACGCCACCCGTGTGGCGATCAGGCGACTGCGTAGCACGCTGCGCACACTGCAGCCGCTGTTCGATACTGCTGCGACGAAGCATCTCGACTTGGAATTGCGCTGGTACGCAGACATATTGGGGCGCGCACGGGATGCGCAGGTGCAGCGCAAGCGCCTAGTGGCAGCGATCGAGGAGATACCGCCGGAGCTCGTGCTCGGGCCTGTCGTCAACCGCATTCGGCAGGACCTGTCCGCTGCCGAGGCCGAGGCATTGGCCGACGCCGCCGACGCTCGAACCGACGACAGATACGAGAACCTGATGGCCGCGCTGCGCGCCTGGGAAACCGAACCCCGGTTCGCCACTCGCGGCGTCGGAAAGAAGCGGTTGCGCAAGCGCGTAGAGAAAGCATCTCGCAAGGCGCGCAAACGTTTATGGGGCGCGATCGAGGCGCCGGATTCCGAGGAAGAAATGCACCGCGCCCGCAAGTCGGCCAAGCGCGCACGCTACGCCGCCGAGCTCGCAGTGCCCGTGTTCGGCAAGCGCGCACGGTCGACGATGAAGAGCCACAAGAAGGTTCAGCGTATTCTCGGCGAACATCACGACAGCGTCGTCTCCGCCGAGCTGATCCGGACACTGGCGGTGCGCGCCGGCACCGCACCCGGCGAGAACGGGTTCACCTACGGGCTCCTGTATGCCGGTCAGCGCCGCGCCGCGCACCTCGCGAGAGCCAAAGTGATCCGCCGCAGCTTTCGCTGAAGGGAGTTGTGAATACCCGATCGAGAATTCCTGAGCAGCAACGTTTCTCAGGGGGTGCCGGGTTTACCAGGAAGTTATTCCGGGTAAACCAGGAACAGGCCGGACGACGGTGTTCGGCCAATTCGAGTGAGGTGCACGATGATCATTCTCGGCCTGGTTCTAGTCCTTGCCGGATTCATATTCGGCATATCCATCCTGACGACTGTCGGGATCATTCTCGTCGTTGTCGGCGCAATTCTTGCCGTACTCGGTTCCACCGGCCGCGCGGTCGGCGGTCGAGCGCATTACTACTGAGTTGGACCGCACCGAGGTTCGACCACACTGAGGTTCGGTCACGCTGACTCGAGTCGCCTCTTCTCCGCTTCGACGTCGAAGGTGGCGGGCGGCCAATCGAGGTTCAGCCGCTCCAGCGCATCGATCAAAAGTTCGGTGACTGCCAAGCGGCTGAACCACTTTCGGTCTGCAGGCACGATGTGCCACGGCGCGATGTCGGTGGACGTCCTATCCAGCACGGCCTGGTAGGCCTCCTGGTAGGCCGGCCATAATTCGCGCTCGTCGACGTCGCGCGGGTTGTACTTCCAGTACTTGTCCGGCCGTTCGAGTCGCTCCATCAGGCGCTTCTTCTGCTCGTCGAGCGACACGAACAGGGCGACCTTGACGATCGTGGTTCCGGACGCGGCGACCTCGCGTTCGAACTCGTTTATCTCGTCGTAGCGGGCCGACCACACCTCCGGCGGCACCAAGTTGTGCACGCGGACGACCAGGACGTCCTCGTAGTGCGAGCGGTCGAACACCCCGATCTGCCCTCCCCGTGGGAGGGCTTTCCTGATGCGCCACAGGTAGTCGTGGCTCTTCTCCTCCTCGGTCGGCACCCCGAACGACGCGTGGTCCACGCCCTGCGGGTCGACTTGACCGATCACGTGCCGGACGATCCCGCCTTTTCCGGCGGTATCCATGCCCTGCAGGACCAGCAGCACCGACCTGGTGTCACCCGAGCGCCCGTTCGCAAACAGCTTTTCCTGCAGGGCACCCACCACGGTGGCGCGCTCGAAAAGTAGCGCGGCTGCGGCCGCTTTGTCGCCGTTGAATCCTGGAGTTGCAGATGCATCGAGGCCGGCCAGGAGCTGACCGGGGGAGAACCGCAGCGCGCTACCGGCCGGGGTTTGCCATCCGCTGCTTGCTTTCGACATGTGTGGACTGTGCCATACAGAGTCAGCCCGCGGGCTTGGTCGCCGTCACGAATTGGGCGACGCCGTGGATCTCCTGCTCGATCTCGGTCAGTCCGGCGTCGGCGAAGATGTCGGTGAACGTCGTGCGATCGAACATTCGGACACCGACGGTCCTGGCGCCGAGCGTCAGCGGCGTGCTGATGAGCGGATGCTCGCGGGTATAGCTCGTCATGATCGCGATACGGCCGCCCGGCGCGAGCACGCGGATGAGTTCGACAACCACGGTCAGCGGTTCGGGCACGAGATACAGCGCCGCATAGCAGCAGACAGCATCGAACGTGCCATCGTCGAACGGCAGATTCCGGGCGTCGCCGCGCACGTATGCCGCGGTGCCGCTGCGGTTCTCGCGCGCCGCCTGCAGCAGCATCGGTCGCGAGATGTCGAACCCGATCGCGATGCCCTGATCCGACAGCGCCGCGCCGAGACTCTTGGTGAAGTTGCCGGGTCCGCAGGCGACGTCGAGGACTTTCTTGTCGTCACGCAGCCGCAGATCCTTGACCGCTTTGGCGCGCTCGTCCATTCCGGACAGACCGTAGAAGCCGAGCGCAGCAACGCCGACCGGTCGCCACAGCCGCTCGTAGATGGCCGCGACGAACTTGCTGTTCATCGCGCGCTGCGCTGCAGTCGGCTGCGGTGCCTCGACGGGGCCGATCAGGTCGATGAAGCCCTCGTTCGATGCGGCTCGTGCGGCCTGTGCTGCCGGGCGCAGAAGGATTCGAGCACGGTCGAGCGCGCCGTCGACGCTGGAAATGCTCACGGCGCGACGACGTTTCCGCGGCCAAGCTCGCCGTAGGTCGCGCCCGTCAGTTCGACAGACTTCTCCCACAGTCCGGCAGCTTTGTCCTCGTCGCGGGCGCGCCGGGTCCGTGGCGAGCGGCGGACCGGTCCCTTCATTCCGTTGAAGTCGTTGGGGCCCAGGTAGTCGTCGTTGCGGACGTCGGGCATCGTCGCGGCATAGAGCTGGCTCAGCGCCCCCGACTTCTCGTCGGTGCCGACAACCCGGAGGCCCAGATGCATTGCGGGCAGCGCACCCGGAACACGGGGCACCATCGAGTCGAAAAGATTGGTCGCAGCGACGCCGGGGTGTGCAGCGACTGCCAGCAGTGGCAGCCCTGCCGCTGCGCTACGTCGCGCTAGCTCGGCACTGAACAGCAGGTTTGCAAGCTTGGACTGGCTGTAGGCACCCATCCGCGTGTATCGGCGATTCTCGAAGAACAGGTCGTCGAGGCGGATCGTGCCCTGGCGGTGCGCGATGCTCGCCAGCGTGACCACGCGTGGTGCGGGCGCTTTGAGCAGTGCCCCGAGCACGCCGTCGGTGAACGCGAAATGACCCAGATGATTTGTGCCGATCTGCATTTCGAAGCCATCGGAGGTGTGCGCGAACGGAATCGCCATGACGCCGGCGTTGTTTATCAGAACGTCGATGTGGGGGACCGCTGCCGTGACTTCTGCTGCTGCCGATCGAATCGACGCGAGGTCGGCAAGGTCGAGCGGGATCAGCCGATGGTCAGCGGCCGGGCCGGCTCCGCGGATCTGCTCGAGCGCAGACTTGCCGGTCGTCTGGTTGCGGCACGCGAGCAGAACTTGCGCACCCGCACCGGCCAGCGCTGTCGCGGATTTCAACCCGAGACCGTTGTTCGCACCGGTGATGAGTATCGTCCGGCCGGTCTGGTCCGGAATGTCGTCGACCTGGAATTTCTTGTGCGCCAATGCACTTTCCTTGGTCATTCACTAGCCTCTCGGTCTTGTGCTTCGACTTCTTCGAGCGTTTTGGGGAGGTAGTAGGGCGGCTGACCGTTGCCCTCCACCCGGTATCGGCCCCAGAGATCGCGGTCGCTCACAGTGACAGGTGCCGACCCGGTTGGCGTCTCGAGGGTTCCGGTTGCGCGCTTGCCGCCGACCAGTTCGTCGAGCGCTTCGCTCGGCCGCAGTCGCCCGTACCAGTGGTACCGGCCGTCGACCGGCGCAAAGTTGCCCCGCAGATCCGCCTCGACGTCGACCGTGCCGCCGTCCAACTGCAATGTCACCGGACCGGTGTAGTCGGATTCGTCTGCGGCTTCGGACATCGGTGCTCCTTACGTTCGCGCCGAGAGAGCAACGTGAAGGGGCTGATCGTGATCGATCGTGATTCCGGCCAGCCCGCTGGCGGCGTCGATCATGCCCTGCACGAGACCGCTGAGGTAGCGGACGAACTCATCGTCGGGCAGTGGGCGCTCGCGCGCCTCGTTCGGGCCGATCCACCAGTCGGTGGCCGACGCGACCGCACCGAAGATCGAGAACGCGACGAGTTCGGCCCGCGTCACGTCGACCTGTGGACTGTCGAGTGTCTCGGCGAAGAGGGTGGCGATCCGGCGCGCGGAATCCTGCGCGGCCTGCAACGCGCGCTCGGACTCGTCACCCTGGCGCGTGAAGTGGCCGTGCACGAGAAACCGGAACAGGTTCGGGTTCTCGGTCACGATCAGCACGTACTCGGCGGCGCACCGCCTGGTGAGTTCGGCCATCGGGTCGGAGACGAGGTTGATGCTTCCGAGGGTGCGGGTCCAGAGCGTGGTCTGCACGTGCGCGACGATCGCGGCGTAGAGGTCGAGTTTGTTCTCGAAATGCCGGTACAGCTTGGGCTTCGCCGCGCCGGCCTCGCGCGCGATGTCGTCCATGCTGACCTCCGGACCGAACCTCGCGATCGCCCGAACAGCTGCTTCGACGAACTCTGCCCGTACCTGTTTTCGGTGTTCGCGCCACCGTTCGGTCCGAGCGTCGACGCGGCTGTTTCCAGCCGCGTCGGCGTCGGTTCGCTGGCGCTTGGCACCGTGCGTGAGTCGGGTCACACCCCGGATGGTACCTAATACTCTTGGTACCGGCTAAGGACTAGCTCAATCGCTCCACCGACAGCTTCATCCCGGCCGCGCGATAGCGGTCGGGCAGGGTGTCGCCCATGACCGTTGCCGGAGTGACGATTCCGGCGAGGTCGGCGAGGTTGTCGTCGAACGCGAGCGACAACCCGCATTCGCCGAGCAGCACTGCGGTCGCCTTGTAACCGGGATCGCCCTGGGCGGTGAACGTTGCGCGGTACTTGGCGCCCGACGTCGTGCGCGAGAAGGTCTGCATCGTGAAAAAGCCACTGTCCCGCGTCTTTTCGCTCGGACCCGTGCCTGGTTTCGGCAGCACCCGATCGAGAATCTTCTTGCCGAATCCGCGCGACATGAGAACACCGAGCACCGATGTCGCGACTATTCCACCCGTCATACCCGCGGCGATCGCCGGCGCGACCACCGACTTTCCGACGCTCATCACCTCGGTGTAGCGGAAGTTCTTGCCATATGCCCAGCCGAGCAGAGAGTTGCTGCGCCGCACGATCTTTCCGTTGTGCATCGCCATGATGAAGGTGCCGACCCAGCCATCCAGGCTCGGATCGATCGAACTCGCGCGGGCGGTGGCAACGTCGGTCTGCCGTCCCAGGTCGGGTTCGAGGGCGCGGTCCGGGCTCAGCGAATACGGGTCGGTGACGACACTGCGCTTGGCCGGATTCTCGGCGATCGCCTCCATCATCGCGCGACCGGAATCGATGGTGCCGCCACTCGCACCGCCCTTGATCTTCGCGACCAGAGTGGTGTTCTCCAACTCCCCGGTGTTGTCGGCGAGGGCCTGCTTGTAGATCAGGTAGACGTTCAGATCCGAAGGGACGGAATCGAAGCCGGCCGAGTTGACGATCTTCGCACCCGACTCGACGGCGGCGTCGTGGTAGCGGTCGATGCACTCGCGAATGAACATCGGTTCGCCCGTGAGATCCGCGTAGTGGGTTCCCGCCTGCGCACAGGCCTCGACGAGCGGCAGGCCGTAGCGCAGGTACGGGCCGACCGTCGTGACGACGACCTTCGTCGACGAGGCCATCGCGTCGAGGTCGGCCTGCTTGGTGGAGTCTGCGACGACGAGTTCCCACTGTGCGGCCGCGGCGCCGAGCTCGTCGCGAACGGCCTCGAGCTTCGCGCGTGAGCGTCCCGCGAGCGCGATCCGTGCCTGCTCGGGAGCCGCTTTCGCGAGGTACTGGGCGGTGAGCTTACCTACGAAACCTGTTGCCCCGAATAGAACAATGTCGAAATCGCGTTCCGCGACCATGCTTCTCCGATCGAGAGATTCAGTGTGCTCGAGAGATTCAGTGTGTTTTGAGTTCGGCCTTGCGAGCGAGTTGCCACTGCTCGTTCTGCTTGCCGAGTTCGGTGGCCGGCGGCTCGCCGTACAGCCATTCGCGCGCGATGAGGTGCCAGTTCGCGGTCGAATTGAGCTGCCCGAGAACGCCGAACGTCAGGAAGTCGGCGCGCCGGGAAAAGAGGTGCTCTGGCGGGAGGTTCTGCAGCTTCATGCCACCGAACTCCGATTGGCGCGGGTCGACCGCCAACAAGAATGCGCCGCTGGCAAGTTCGGGAGTGATCTCGAGGTCCTGGTCGACGAGGCACCAGCCCGACCCCGCGTATACGTAGTCGAGGCATTCGTCGACGGTCACCTTGGCTGTCTTCTTGATGACGCCGCGCTTGACCATCAACTTGTAGAGGTCCTCCCCGCGATCTTCCGCGGCTGCGCGCAAACAGGATGCTTCGAACTCGACGTGTTCGGGGTCCATCGTGTTGAACAAGCCGAAATCGAGGAAACTCACGCGCCCGTCCGCGCCGACGAGGACGTTTCCGGGGTGCGGATCGCCGCAGAACTCGTAGTTGACGAACATCGACCCGACGTAGAACCGGTAGATGATCTCGCCGATCCGGTCACGCTCGGCCTTCGGCAGGACCCGGATCTGTTCGAAGCCGATGCCTTCGATGTAATCGGTGACGAGGACCCGTCGACCGCACAGCTCGGGGATGCTCGTCGGCACGAAGATGAACGGATGGTCTGCGAACTCCTCCGCGACCCGCTGCTGGGTGGCAGCTTCGGCCGGATAGTCGAGCTCTCGCTCGAGATTGCGGCCGAGTTCTTCGAGCAGTGCCGGAGTGATCCACGGAATGATCGCCTGGAGGAACTTGGCGAACATCGTGAGGTTCTTCAGATCGGCGCGCACGGCCGCTTCGATGCCCGGATACTGCACCTTCACCGCGACGACGCGACCGTCGTGCAACTTCGCCCGGTATACCTGCCCGATGGACGCCGCCGCGATCGCGTGCTCGTCGAAATCGGCGAAGATCGCGTCGAGGGGCTTACCCAGATCCTCTTCGATGACCCGTCGCATCGCGCTGAACGACGTGGTAGGTGCGCTGTCGCGCAGGACCGCCAGCTTCTGCTGAAACGTTTCGCGGTGGCTCGGTGGCACCAGATCCATGTCGAGAATCGACAGCATCTGGCCGAGCTTCATTGCTACGCCCTTCATGCTGCCGAGAACGGCGACAACCTGTTCGGCTGCACGAATGGTCGATTCTTCGGCCAACTTCTGGCGCACTTCTTCGGACCGCCCGAGCATTTCCACGCGAGTGCGCTGACTGCGTAGCAACTGCGTCGCAGCTACGACGCCGAGCTTCGATCCACGGGCCAACCTCGATGTCGGAACCCTTCTAGCCATTGACGAACCTCCGCTTCTGATCCTCGCACGACGATGGCGCCGATCGGATGCATCAGTGCGTTCGATTGGCGGCAAGTGCGCGGTCGCCCTCATTCTTACTCGAGAGTCAGACCGGTGCGTGGTACGGGTTGCCTACGATCAGGCGTCGGTTTTGGGAAGCGGGTGAGACATGGAGTTGAACACCTCGGCGGATCCGCCGACCCGGTAGATGCCCTCTATCGAACTCCAGACCATCATGACCAGGTAATCCGTCAGTTCGTCTGCGCTGATCGACTCGTTGGAAATCCACCAGTGCGTCGCGAGTTGAATACCGCCGACGATGCAGTACGACCACGGCACCGAACCCGCGGTCGACAGCCCGTGCGACGCAATACGCGCGCCAACAACGACGCTGAGCGCATCGGCGATCATTCGCTCGGAATCGGCGAGCGCATCCCGGTCCGACCCGTTCGACATCACGTAGCGGTAGATGTCGGTATCGGCGGAGATCGTTTCGACGTACGCGGTGATTGCCGATCGGACCAGGTCGTATTCCTCCAGCTGTTCGCCGATCGCCTCGTAGATGCGCGGCGCGAGAACAACCTCGACGAAGCGCAGCATCGCGGCGTTCGTCAGATCGTTCTTGTCAGTGAAGTAGCGGTAGAGAACGGTCTTCGACACGCCGATCTCGGCGGCGATCTGGTCCATCCCGATTCCGCCACCGAGCTTGCGAATCGCGGCGAGTGTTCCGTCGACCAGTTCCTCGCGGCGCGCGACCTTGTGTTCTTGCCAGCGCTGCTTACGGCCGTCGGGTTTGATCCGCCTACGACCACGGCTGCCGTCGGTGCCCTCGAGGTCGGCGTTCACTGTCAGTTTTTCCGGCACTGTGGTTCTCTCGCCCCGCGTCGTCATTTCGGTGTGCGTGTCGGTCGTTTTGCCAGTTCAGCTTAAGCCCGATCGGAATCGCCCGTAGCGGCGACGCTTGCGTGCTGTCCGGATTGGGCACAATGAGCGTGTGCCCTCAATCACGCAAGGACGCGAGACCGAGCAGGCCGGTGCTGCGCCTTCGCCGGTGCTGCGCAAGTCCGCCCCACCGGATGCAGACGCCGCGAAACGCCGCGATCTGTTCCGGATGAAGGTCGTCGCCACCGGATTCCTCGCCGTCGCGACGGTGATCTACCTGTTCTGCCGCTGGCAGGAATCGCGCGGCGCCGGCGCGTGGGTCGGGTACGTTCGCGCAGCGTCGGAAGCAGGCATGGTCGGTGCGCTCGCGGACTGGTTCGCCGTCACGGCGCTGTTCCGGCATCCGCTCGGCCTCCCGATTCCGCACACGGCGATCATCAAGAAGAAGAAGGACCAGCTGGGCGAAAGTCTCAGCAGCTTCGTCGGTCAGAACTTCCTCGCACCCGACGTGGTCACGGAGAAGATCGCGTCCGCACAGATTCCGTTGCGCATCGGCACGTGGATGGCGCAGGAAAAGAATGCCGACCGCATCGCAGCCGAGACCTCGACGCTGCTGCGTGCCCTGCTCACGGTCCTGCGTGACGAAGACGTGCAGCAGGTCATCGACCACACGATCGTCCGGCGCATCGCCGAGCCCCAGTGGGGTCCCCCGATCGGCAAGGTGCTCGACGAGTTGCTCAAGGAAAACCGGCAAGTTCCGTTGGTCGACATGCTCGCAGAGCGGGCGCATCAGTGGGCGCTGGGCAGCCAGGAGACGATCGATCGCGTCGTCCTTCGCGATTCGCCGCAGTGGTCGCCGAAGTTCGTCGACATCCTGCTGTCGGAGAAGATCTACCGCGAGCTTGTGGAGTTCACCTGGAAGGTCCGTACGACGCCGGACCATGAGGTCCGGATGGCCGCGAACCGGTTCCTCGTCGACTTCGCGCACGATCTGCAATTCGACGAGGCAACCGTGCAGAAGGCCGAGTCCATCAAGGCCGAGATCATGGGCCGTGAGGAGATCACCGGCCTCGCCGAAGCGACCTGGCGGGTGGCGAAGCGGATGATTCTCGAGTCCGTCGACGACCCGAGCAGCACGCTTCGCCGGAAGGTCCGCGAGAACGTGCAGCAACTGGGTCAGCGTTTGCGCGACGACGAGGAAATGCGCCTGAAGGTCGACCGCTGGCTGCAGGGCGGCGCGCGCTATATCGCGGCCAACTACGCCGGCGAAATCACGACGATCATCACCGACACGGTCGCACGGTGGGACGCCGAAGAAGCGAGCAAGAAGATCGAACTCCAGGTCGGCCGCGACCTTCAGTTCATCCGAATCAACGGCACCGTCGTCGGGTCACTGGCCGGCCTCGCGATCTACACGATCTCCCATCTCATGTTCGGTAGCTGAAGCTCAGCGCAGGGTCGAGTTCGCCAGCACGGCGTACTGCGCGATGGCCTTCTCGCTCAAGTCCTTCTTGTCGTCGCTGGTCACCGACGCCAGGTAGGTGCGGTAGCGCACGTAGCACCCGAATTGGGGCCCGTCCGGTTCCGCGGCGGTGTCCTCGAAGCAGATGGTCGAGTCCTTTATCTCCGCCGGACTGTCGAACTGCTTGCGCGTGTCCGTCGAATTGACGACGTCGGTCTGCAACTTCGTGGTCGCCGCATCATCGCGAGCCTCGATGACACTGCCGTCCTTCGTTGCCGAAACCTGCACGACCCCGGCCTCGGTCAGCAGCGGGAGCAGTCGCTCCCGGTCGTCCTTGGACAGGAAGTGCGCGAAGCCCTTCGGGCCGTAGGCCCAGTTCTCGTGACCGTCGACGGTGATCCCGCCCGGACTGGTCGACAGACCTCGCTCGAAGACGCCGTAGGGGTCGGCAGGCAGGTCGGCGATCTCGTCCTCGGGGGTTGCCTTGAACTCGTCGAGCAGCGGGAATTGCGCGTCGTAGGCCTTGCGCACCATTCCGGTCAGCGCGTTCAGGTCGGGTGCCGGCCTGAAGACGAAGACGTCCACCACGAACGGTCCGTGGGCCGTCGTGGCGGCAAGGGACGCGATATTGGGTCGCCAGTGCGAGTTGGCTTCGGGGTAGCCCGGAATCTGAACCTTCTGATTCAAATCTCGCGCCTCGTCGAAATCGGCTTGATCGATCTCGCGTGCGGCGGCCTCGGCCGCAGCGTCGTCGGGGAAGCGGAGAACCGTCATCGTGATCGTCGACGAGTTCGCGGCACGATCTCCTTCCGGCGTGAGCGGAACATCGCTACCGGACACGACGAATCCGCCGAGCAGGCCGTGCCGCTCGATCACCGGCCGGGCAACGCCGGCGAACAGATTGTTGTACAGATCGCCGGCCGCTTCGTCGGGAGTGAGAACGGTCCCGACGCGGCTGAGCCAGTTGTCGTCGAGGGTCGGATCGATGTCGGACGGTGCTGCGACGGCATCCCCCAAGCGCATGGATTCCAGTGCGATGCCCTGGGTCTGGGTGCGCGGGTCGGCGACTTCGGTCGGCTCGGGAGAGTAGTCGCCGATCTCGTTGTCGAACGTGGAAACGTCGGGCTCTCCGGCTGCCGGCGTGCCGGAGACCGTGCCGCAGGCACTCAGTGTCGCGGCCGCGAGAACGATGCCGAATACGGCCCGCTTTCGGCGGCTGTGCTGCGCAAACTTCGAGGCGATCATCGCCGAACACCCTTCTCGTGAACTCACAGGAATGTCACTCGATGGATAGGCGAACGCGCACCCCAAGCGCCGCCGAAACATCGCAGGATGATCGAAACTCTACCTACTCGTTCGGCCTCATAAAGGCTCGTACCTCGGACAACCGGAATGTGACCGACGCCTCGCCAGCACGCTAGCGCGGTGCTTGCAACAGCTAGCACTCTCGCTTACGCTGGGTTTCAGTACCCCGAACAGGAGTGAGCCGATGCCGGATTTGCCCGAAGTTCCCGACGCGGGAACGTCCGACCTCGAAGCAGAGGCCGGCGCGGGCGAACTGGCCGCACGTGTTGTAAAGGTAAAGGACGCCGCACAAGACATCGGTAGTTTCATCCGCGCCCAACGCGAGGCAGCGCACGTTTCGTTGCGCCAACTCGCATTGCTGGCGGGTGTGAGCAATCCCTATCTCAGCCAGATCGAGCGGGGCTTGCGTAACCCTTCTGCCGAGGTACTCAGCCAGATCGCGAAAGGTCTCCGGGTTTCCTCGGAGGCGCTGTATGTACGAGCGGGCTATCTGGAGCAGCGTCCTTACAGCCCGGTCCGGGACGCACTGTTGGCGGATGTCGCCATAACAGAGCGGCAGAAGCAGGTGCTTCTGGAAATTTATGAATCGTTCTGTCGCGAGAACGTTTCGCCTGAAGATGAGCTCGAGCCCTCCGGTGAGGCCGAGTTGACAGCCGAGTCAAGTCCTAGAACAGGAGAGCAAGATGAGTGAGTCCACAGAGAAGGGTCTCGAAACTGTGAAGAAGCCGATCTACGCAACCGTAGGTGCCGGCGACGCAGTTGTTCAGGCTGTTGCAGACGTGGTCGCCAAGGCACGTGAGCGTGCCGGCAGCACCGATGTTTCGGGTCGTGTCGAGGAAGCTCGTGAGCGTTTCGCATCGCTGCCCGCCGATGTCCAGGAGCAGATCGAGAACCTGCGCGAGCGTCTCGCGGGCCTGCCGTCCGAGCTGCCCGAAGAGCTTGCGGAACTGCGTGAGCGTTTCACCGTCGAGGAGCTTCGCAAGGTTGCCGAGGAATACCTGAAGATCGCGACCGATCTGTACGCCTCGCTCGCAGAGCGTGGCGAAGAGACCGTCGAGCGCCTGCGCGGCAACTCGGTCGTCGAAGGCCGTCTCGAGCGTGTCGAGGGTCTCGTCGACGATGCACGTGGCCGTGTCACCGAAGCCACCAAGCCGGTCCGTGACCAGGCTGCCAAGCTTCGCGAGCGCGTGACGGGTCGCGCCGAGGAAGCCGCCGACGCCGCTCAGGATGCGGTTACGGCTGCGCAGGACGCCGTCTCGGACGCCGTCGAGGAAGCCACCGCAGCGGTCAAGAAGGCGACTGCTCGCAAGGCTCCCGCGAAGAAGGCGCCGGCCAAGTCGGCTCCGGCCAAGAAGGCTCCGGCCAAGAAGGCTCCCGCCAAGAAGGCGACCAGCTAGTAAAGCGGTGACACCTCGCTAGGTGTTCGCAGATTGCGGCCGCCCTCGCGCCTACCCGGCGCGGGGGCGGCCGCTTCTATGATGGTGTGGTGTTTACCGCCGTCGCCGGCTTGACCGGCTGGATAATGCTCCTTTTACAGATCGCTGCGCTGATCGCGGCGGCTTTTGCGCTGTTCCACGCTGTTCGGCAACGCAAGGATGCGTACCCGGCGGTGGACAAGCTGACGAAGCCGGTCTGGCTCGGTATCCTGGCGGCCTCGATCGTCATCATCTACCTGTTCCACCCGGTGTCGTTCCTGGGAATCATCGCGGTAGTGGCGGTCGGCGTCTATCTGGTCGATGTTCGGCCCCGCGTCGACGAGGTACAGCGCGGTAGCCGGTGGTAGCTCCCAGCTAGCACTAACCTTGACAATGAGCATTGTGACAATTACCGTGGAGACAACGGCGCAAGCAAGTTAGCCGTCCACGAGCACCAATGCTGTTGCGAGGGAGTAAGCAGTATGACGATCACAGAAGTCCGCAACGACGAGCTCAGCACCGAAGATCTCTGGGCCGCGCGCTTGGTCAAGGCACGAGACCGGGACGATACCGGCCGCCGACTGCTCGCGTCCTCCGCGAAGATGTCCTACGACCCCATGGTGGAAGTCGACTGGGAAGCGCCGGTCCCCACCGACAAGTACGGCATGACGCCCGAGTGGAGCAGCCTCTACGGCACGCCGCTCTGGGACACGATGACCGAAGAGCAGAAGATCACGCTCACCAAGCACGAAGCCGCCAGCATCGCCGGCACCGGGCTGTGGTTCGAAATGATCCTCATGCAGATGTTGCTGCGCGACGTCTACGACCAGGATCCGTCCAGCCCGCACGTCCAGTTCGCACTCGCCGAGATCGCCGACGAATGCCGGCACTCCACGATGTTCGCGCGCTCGGCCGAGCGGTTCGGCATCCCGTCCTACCGGCCGAAGTGGTGGGTCCACCAGGCGGCGCGCGTGTTCAAGACCGTCGCGAGCGGTTCGCTCGCCTACGGTGGCACGCTGTTCGCCGAAGAGGTTCTCGACATGATGCAGCGCGACTTCATGCGTGACGATCGCGTGCAACCGATCACCAGGACCGTGAGCAAGATTCACGTCCTCGAGGAAGCCCGCCACATCCGGTTCGCCCGCGAAGAGACGGTCCGCCGCCTCGAGGAGAGCAACCCGATCGGCCGCGCCGGTGTGCAGTTGGTCCTCGGCGTCACCGCTTACTTCATCCTGACCAGCCTCGTACACGACGACGTGTACAAGGCCGCCGGTCTCGACGTGAAGGAAGCCAAGAAGGCTGCGCGCGAGAACGAGCACTACCACCGCAAGCTCCGCGAGGGTTGCAGCAAGACCGTCGAGTTTCTCGACGCTGTCGGGCTGATCGGTGGCCCTGCCAAGTTCCTGCTGCGCCGCGCGCACGCACTCTGACGACATGGTCAACTTCCTGGCAAGCGAGTCCGCGCGTGTGCTGCGCGGGCTCGCCGGCGTGCTGGCTCCACCGGCATCGTCACAAACTCGACCGGCGGACTCGACCGAGTACCGCATCGACGATCTTGCGCGCGAGGCAGGCGTCAGCGTGCGGAATGTCCGGGTCTATCAGGACCGCGGGCTGCTGCCGCCGCCGCGCCGCGAGGGCCGCACGGGCTGGTACAGCGAGTCGCATCTCGCGCGCCTCAACCTGATCAACCGGATGCTCGACCGCGGCTACACGTTCGCGACTATCAGCGAATTGCTCACCGCGGCCCAGTACGGCATGCGTGTCGAGGAGGTTCTCGACACCGACCGACTGGACAAGGCCGCGGCGGGGCCGACCGCGGTAACCCCTGAGGAGCTCCGTGAGCTCTTCGGTGACGCCGACTTCGATGCGAACATCGTTCGTGCGCAGAAGAGTGGTTTGCTCAAGCGTGAGGGACAGGGCTACCGGATCGCGAATCCTCGCCTCGTCGAGGCGACAAAGCTGCTGACCGACGCGGGTGTGCCCATCGACCGCGTCCTCGACAACGCGGGTGTGGTTCGAATGGACCTGCGCGATGTCGCCGACCGTTTTGTGAAACTGGTCACAGATCAGTACATCCCGGCCGACGGCGAGCCCTTCACGCTGGACGAAGAGGCAATCGCGCGGCTCGCCGACCTCAGTAACAAGGGCCGTGCGCTGGTACACGACGTGGTTCACTCTTTGCTGGTCGACGTCATGGAAGAGGCAATTTCCGCCGCCGTCGAGCAGGCGGTGCAAGGACTTTCCGTACCGCGCGCCGAAGAAAAATCGCCTGCGGCAGTTAACGATCCGGCCAAGAAACCCGAATAGCTAGCGAGCAGTCGTAACGCTAAGGTGTGATGGCTGCAACACAAAGGAGTGTTAATGAGCACACAACGAAGTCGTGCGCGCGCGCTGGTCGAGTCGGGTCTGGGAACAGTCGAATCGTTCGTCAAGCGGCACGGTCCGACGGACCGCCATTGGAACGACGAGCTGCTGCGCGATGCGCAGGCGGCCGATGTGATCGATGTCGTGACCACGGACGGCGCCAAGCTTCGCGTGCACGCATACGGACCGGCCACCGCCGATCCGATTGTGCTCATCCACGGGTGGACCTGCCGCATCGAGTACTGGAACCCGCAGATCAACGTCCTTTCTTCGAAGCACCGCGTCATCGTTTTCGATCAGCGTGGGCATGGCAAGAGCGATCTCGGCAAGCGGAAGGCATCCGCGGAGGTTCTCGCCGACGACCTCGCCGCAGTGCTGCAGGCAACGATTCGCCCGCGCAAGAAGGCAGTCCTCGTCGGTCACAGCATGGGCGGCATGACGATCATGGCCTGGGCGGCCAAGTACCCCGAGCAGGTCAGCCGCTATGCGAGTGCTGCGATCCTGACCAACACCGGTGCCGACGAATTGCTGTCGAACACGACCGTGATCCCGTTCCTGTCATCGGTCAAGAACGTTCAGAAGGCCGTCGGCCGCTATGTCATCGGGGCGCCCGTGCCGCTCGCACCGGTTCGTCCGCTGACTCACTCGGTTTTCAAGGCGCGGATCATGAGCCCGACGTCGTCGCGCGAGCAAGTAGATTTCTGTCTCCGGATCGCGACCGCATGCAAGGGTCGCGCACGCGGCGCCTGGGGCATCGCGCTCGCTGATATCGACGTCGTCGCCGGCTTGCGGAACCTCGCCGTACCGACCTCGGTTGTCGGCGGTTCGGTCGACAATCTGACCCCGCCGAGCCACTCGGTCCGGCTGGCAGAGGCGCTCGATGCAGCAGGTCACTTGGACCGGCTCACGATCCTGCCCGGCATCGGCCACATGGGAAATGTCGAAGCGCCCGAAGCGTTCAACGCCGAGGTCGTCCGGATGCGCACGCTGTCGAAGCGTCGCCGCGCACGCACCACGGCAGCTGCTGCAGGATAGCTAGCTGAAGACCACGGTCTTGCCGCCGTGGACGAGGATGCGGTCTTCGAGATGCCAACGTAGACCGCGCGCCAACACCAGCTTCTCGATGTCGCGACCCTGGCGAACCATGTCGCGAATCTCGTCGGCGTGATCGACGCGAATGACGTCCTGCTCGATGATCGGTCCGGCATCGAGGTCGGCCGTGACGTAGTGGCACGTTGCGCCGATCAACTTCACCCCACGCGCGAATGCCTGGTGGTAGGGCCGTGCGCCGACGAACGACGGCAAGAAGCTGTGATGGATATTGAGGGCTCGCCCGGCCCATTGCACGCACAGTTCCGGCGGTAGCACCTGCATGAACCGTGCCAGGACGACAGCGTCAGGATTGTGCTCGTCGACGAGATCGCGCATCCGGTCGAAGGCCGGACCCCGCTCCGCTGGATCACGCGGGAACGGGACGTGGTGGAACTTCACGCCGTGCGCCTCGACCACCCCGGCGAGGTCGGCGTGGTTGCCGATGACCGCGGCGATCGTCGCGGGAAGTTCCCCACCTGCCGCCCTGCCCAGCAGGTCGTGCAAGCAGTGCGCTTCCTTGCTGACCAGTAGAACGATCTTCTTTGTCGCGCCCGAGTCGGTCAGCGCCCAGTCGGTTTCCGGACCGAACTCGGCGGCGAGCCGGGCGAAGCGTTCCCGCAGTTCGTCGACATCGCTGGTGACCGACGACGCGCGGACCGCCTGGCGCGTGAAGAACCAGCCGGTGTCCGGGTCCGCGTGGTAGCCGGCTTCGACGATCGAGCCGCCCTGTTCGGCGATGAACGTGCTGATCCGAGCCACAATGCCGACCGCGTCTGGGCAGCCGAGCGTGACGACGTAGCGACGGTCGTCTGCGGTAGTGGGCGCAACCATGCCGCCCAGTGTCTCAGGTGGTCCGACGGTCTACGACGGCCGTGCCCACGATCGTTCCCGCGTCGACGGTGTGGACACCGCGATCGGTCAGCAGCTCGATGAACTGCTCCCGCACCGCGCGGACCGTGTCCTCGTCGAGTTCGGCCAGGGGAGCACGGAGTCCGCTGCCGAGGACGAACTCCCACGCGAACTCGTCGGTCGCCGGCAGGTAGTTGGACAGCTCGGTGACACGGACGTCGGTCGTTCCGAGGCTCGTCAGCCACGCGCTCAGCTTGTCCGCGGTGTTGATGCGGTCGGCGGCATCCCGGGCCGTTTCAGCGGCACCCTCAGCAACCGCAGGCTTGCCGGGAACTGCCTGTGGCGCGACCTTGCCCAGTGCTTCGAAGAACGGGTGGGTGAAGTCGTCGAGTGCGTGCTCACGCCACACGGTCACGCCGATGCGGCCGCCGGGCCGCAAGAGACGTGTCAGGCGCGCGAACGACGAATCCATATGCGGGAGAAAGAAAACGCCGTACGAGCTGGCGAGGACGTCGTAGCCCGCCGCGGGCACAGTACTCGGGGGTTCCCACTTCGTTGCGTCGGCGGCCACGAAGTCGATGTTCTGCAACGCCCACTCGGACGCGACCAGCCGGCCCTCCTCGAGGAGGTCGTCGGCGAGGTCGATCGCATGGACTCGCCCGGCCGGGCCGACCGCCCGCGCGGCCGCGAGGGCTGAACTGCCCGCACCTGCGCAGACGTCGAGGACCACTTCGCCGGCACGTAGCTCGAGCGCGAACACCAGCGCATGACCGGCCACGTTCCAGACCCGCGGTGCGATCTTCGCGAAATCGGAGTGCGCCGCGTTGAAGGTGGTCCGGTATTCCACGGTGGTCATGTCCCGAACTTACAGCCCGTAGAACGGTGCAGCGTAGCGGAATTCCCCGACGATCGCCGAGTCGTAAGCCGCAAGCGTGCGGACTTGGAAATGGCTCGCCCACTCGGGTTCGCTCGGCGCAATGCCGACCGTGTCACCCGGCACGAACCCGAAGCGCGGGTAGTACTCGAGATGGCCGAGTAGCCCGACAAGTGGCAGGTCGAGTGCGTCGGCAGCCGCCAGGACACCGTGCATGAGCGCCGACCCGATACCCCTGCCCTGGATGTCGCTGCGTACGCCGATCGGTCCGAGGGCACCCACACGCTGCTGCCCGATCGTGGCCGCGGTGATGCACACATGCCCGACCGTCGCGCCATCGCGCACCGCGACCAACGAAAGCCGCGGCAGCCACGCCTCGCTCGCACGCAGGGCCGCTACTATCGCGACCTCACCGGGCTCTTCGCCGTCGGCCGTGGCGAATGCACTTCGGTGTACCGCTGCGATGTCCTCGACATCCCCAGGTTGTTCTCTGCACACCAACATAGGGCGAGTGTGACAGGCTCTGTCGTCATGTCCGACCGAATATTCACCCGTGCCGAAATCGCCGGAATGATCGACCACACCCTGCTCAAGCCGGAAGCCACCGGCGCAGACGTCGAGGCGCTGATCGCCGACGCTCGCGACCTCGGTGTGTACGCGGTGTGTGTGTCGCCGTCGATGCTGCCGATCGATGCCCCGGGTCTCGCGGTCGCGGCCGTCGTCGGGTTCCCATCCGGCAAGCACGACTCGTCGGTGAAAGCGGCCGAGGCCGCGCTCGCGGTGGCACGCGGCGCGGTCGAGATCGACATGGTGATCGATGTCGGTGCTGCGGTGGCGGGGCATTACGACGTCGTGCGCGACGACATCGCGGCGGTCCGCGCCGCGACGGACGGCGTTCTCAAAGTAATTCTCGAGTCAGCCGTTCTGAGCGACGACGCCATCGTCGCCGTGTGCCGCGCAGCCGAAGCGGCAGGCGCGGACTTCGTCAAAACCTCGACCGGCTTTCACCCGGCGGGTGGCGCGTCGGTCCACGCGGTTTCTCTGCTGGCCGAAACGGTCGGCGGGCGCCTCGGCGTCAAAGCGAGCGGCGGCATCCGCACCGCTGCGGCGGCACTCGACATGATCGCCGCCGGCGCGACGCGGCTCGGGCTCTCCGCGTCGCGGGCGATTCTCGACGAACTCAGCTGAGCACACCGCAGCTTTCGGTTCCGCTCGGCCGCGGCGGCATCGTGAAGTTGCCACCGGCAAGCGACATTTCGAGTCCTTCGTCGGTGACCTTCAACGACTTCGGCGTCATCCCGATCGGATAGACCTGCAGGCTGTCGGTGATCACCTTGACGACGCCGTCGACCAGCTCGGTCGGCAAGCCGATTACCAGGACCCGCGCATTCATCGTCTCGACCTCGACGCGCCCGCCTTGGATGTAGGGCCGGACCGTGAGCTCAGCGAGTGGACCGACCTCGAAGCGGAGGGTGCCGTCGGTCTTGTTCGCCGTCACGCCGGTGATCATGCCGAACAGTGGCTGGTCCTGCATCGTCGCGGTGATGCCGGCGGTCGGCCAGTCGATATCGGCGGACGAGCTGCCGATCGTGCCGCTGCTGTTCGACGAGTCCGTGATGACGATGTCGTCGACCCGAGCGTGGACCTGCATGTCCTTCGCCGGACCGAAGGCGGTGTCATCACTGTCCACCGTGATGTAGGGGACTTCCTTGTCGACGAGCTGCAAAAGCATCGGCTTGGCGCTGAGCCCGATGTCGACGTTTGTGCCCAGGTCCGTTTCGAACTGCTCCGCCATGCACTTCTTGACGGTGTGCCTGGCCAGGAACTCGCCCGCGAGGAGGGCCGCGACCAACGCCACGACCACCAGACTCGATATCAGCACCACTCGATTTCGCATTCGCCCAGTGTGCTCGATTTTTCTTAGGCGTCTCTGTGAATGGTCTGGCAGCTGCGCTGTGATGGCCGACACAAATTTGCCCGCTTCGTCGCGCCGGGGATTGTTCGCGGAGGATCGGGTTTCGTGGCATGGTTCAGAAATGGGCGAACTCGAGGACGCACCGGTCGGCATCGCACTCCCATTGAGCAGACCGGGCCGCAGCGCAACCGAGTTCGCCAAGGCTGTTCTTGCCGATGCCGTCCGTCCCTACGATGCGGACCTTTCGCAAGCGATCGAGTCGGCGCGGTCTTGGCGCTCGGAGTACATGAGTGCATTGCGCGCGATCACGGCTGTCTGTGCGTCGTCGCCCAGCGCGGCAGTCGGCATCGCGGCGGAAGGTCTGCGATCGGCGCACGCGCTGGTGCGCTTCGTCGACGGATCCGTCGAGGGACCGTTGAACAGTGAGTCGTGGCGGTCGGCACCCGACGACCCGTTCGAGACGGCTGTCGTCGAGGGCTCGAGCGAACCGCCCGACGAATTGCGGGTCCCGGTCGACGGCGTCGTGCTCAGCGGGCAAGCGCTGCGCGACAAGCTCGTCGACTGGCGCAATCGCGGCGTCGTGGAGCCGAGTTTCGTCCTCGCGCTCGAGCGCGTGATCGAGAATCCGAAATGGTTGCGGCTGCCCGGCTACCAAGCGATCGTCGTCGGCGCGAGCGAGGAACTCGGCCCGTACCGCTCGCTGGTCGAATGGGGTGCCGATGTGCTCGCGATCGATGCGGTCGGCCCGAACATGTGGCGCGACATACTCGACGTCGCCAAGCGCGGCGCGGGCACGGTCACCTATCCGACCGGCGTGCGCGGCCCGGGCGCCGACCTCGCCCACGAGTTCCCCAAGCTGCTGAAATGGATCTACGCCAACACGAGCAAACGCAAGAAACAGGTCCTCGGTACCTACACGCTCGGTGATCGCGGCGGCCACATCGAGGCCACGCTCGCTGCCGACGTCATCGCGTCCGATCTGCTCGAGAACCGGCCGAACACCACGTTGGCCTACCTCACGACGCCCACCGACTGCTTCGCTGTGAAGGCCGATGTGATGGCCGAGGCGCGGCGGCGCTGGGCGGACCGCGGCATCAAGGGTCCGCTCGAAAACGCGCTGCGATTCGCCTCGCGTTCGGCACTGTTCAAGCCCAACTACGTCGACGAGGTTGTGGACTACGAAGGCAACCACTGGGGGATGGCGAACGCGCTCATCGGGGCGCAGGGCCCCGAATTCGCGCTCGCGCGCCGGTTGCAACGATGGCGTGCCGCGCTTGCCCGCGACGCCGGCCGACCCGTGTCGTTCGGCGTGGCTCCGGCCTCGCTGACGAAGGCTGTCACGCGCAACAGACTGCTGACCTCCGCATATCACGGCGCTGGAAAACTGGGCGTCGAGGTTTTCGAGCCGGAAACGACGCGTGTGCTGATGGCCGCCAAGCTGGTCAGCGACCTGTTTGCGCCCGCCCCGGTCGACCCGCACTCGAACCCCGAAGAGCTGTTCTACGAGGGCGCCGCACACGGCGGGCTGTGGCGCCAGCCGTTCGAGCCGATGTCCGCGCTCTCGGTCGCCGTCGCGTCCGGCTACCCGTACTCGCTGTTTCGCCGGAAGTAGCCGTGCCTAGAACCACGCGTCCTGCATGTCGAGGGCGGTGCGGTCGAGGCGCGCCAGGAGGTCGAGCCCCGGACCCGTCTTCGGTAGCTCGAAGGCGAAGAAGTACCGGCCTGCTTGACGTTTGCCGTCGTAGAAGTCGCCGGTCCGGCCCTCGGTTGCGAGCATCTGCTCGAGCCAGATCCAGGCGATGACGATGTGGCCGAAGGTTTCCAGATAGACGGAACTGTTGGCGAGCGCAGCTTCGATGTCGCCCGATCCGAACATCGCCGCGGTGGTCGAGACTAGCCGTTGCCACGATGAATCCAGTTGTGCCGCAAGGTCGGACAGCTCGCCGCCGACCTCCTGGGCTGCACCGATCGTGCCGCCGATCTTTGTGCCCAGCGCGGCAAGTGACGCACCCGATTGTGCAACGACCTTCCGCCCCAACAGATCCAGGCCCTGAATGCCGTGCGTGCCTTCGTGAATCGGGTTGAGCCGGTTGTCGCGGTAGTGCTGCTCGACGTCGTACTCGCGGGTGTAGCCATAGCCGCCGTGGACCTGGATGGCGAGACTGTTCGCCTCCAGACACCATTGGGAGGGCCAGCTTTTCGCGATCGGCGTCAATATGTCGAGCAACAGGCCCTGCTGCCGGTGCTCTTCCTCGGATTCCGCGGTCTTCTCGAAATCCACCAAACGCGAGCAGTACAGCACCATCGCAAGTGCACCCTCGACATAAGACTTCTGTGCCAGCAGCATTCGCTTGACGTCCGCGTGTGCCGTGATCGGGACCTGCTGTGCCGTCGGGTCTTTGGCCAGCGGCGATCTGCCTTGCAGGCGGGTCCGCGCGTAGTCCAGGGACTTGAGATAGCCGGTGTAGCCGAGTGCTGTGGCGCACAGGCCGACTCCGAGGCGGGCCTCGTTCATCATGTGGAACATGTAGGAAAGGCCACGGTTCGCCTCGCCGATGAGGTAGCCGACCGCCCCCGGCTCGCCGTCCGGTGTGAACTGACCCTCGCCGAAATTGAGTACCGTGTTCGTCGTTCCCCGAAAGCCCATCTTGTGATTGAGACCGGCGAGGACGACGTCGTTGTGCGGACCGACGCTGCCGTCGGGTTGCACAAGGAATTTCGGCACGATGAACAGCGAAATGCCCTTGGTACCAGGCGGACTGCCCGGAATCTTTGCCAGCACGAGGTGCACGATGTTCTCGCTGAGGTCGTGCTCCCCGCCCGAGATCCACATCTTCGAGCCGAACAGCCGGTATGTGCCGTCGGTGCTCGGCTCGGCGCGGGTGGTCACGTCGGCAAGCGACGAACCCGCCTGCGTTTCCGACAGGCACATCGTGCCGAAGAACCGGCCTTCGATCATCGGCCGCACGAACGTGTCGATCTGTTCCGGCGACGCGTGTGCGAGTAGTAGATTGGCATTTCCGAGCGTGAGGAACGGATAGCCGGATGTTCCGACATTCGCAGCCTGGAACCAGGCGAAGCTCGCCGTCCCGACCGTGTGCGGCACCTGTGCGCCGCCGAATTCCTCGTCCATGGTGATACCGAGCAGATCGGCCTTCGCGAAAGCCGCCAGTGCCTGCGCGACCTCCGGAATGATCGTCACGGTCTTACCGTCGAACGTCGGCTCGTGCGCATCGTTCTTCTTGTTGTGCGTCGCGAAATAGCGCGTCGCGATCTGTTCGGCGAGGTCCAGAACGCCGTCGAAAGTCTCGCGGGAATGCTCGGCGAAGCGTGTGCGCTTCGTCAGACCCTCGACGTCGAGCCACTCGTAGAGCAGGAAGTCGAGGTCACGGCGAGACAGCAGAGTCGAGCGCATGCACGCCACCTTAGGCCTGCGGTGCGACACTGCTCCAGGGCACGGTCAGGACGCAATCGCGCATCCGGCGACGCGGATCGGCGAGACCGAGCAGTCGCAGCGTTTCGCGCCACCGCACGCGCGGCCCGAACGGTGCGTGGGTGGCCGCAGTCGCCCACGCGCGATCTGCCGCGATGAGCAGACCGTGGATGCGCTCGCCGGGAACGTTGCGATGAATCAACGCCTTCGGGAGTCGTTCGGCGATGTCGGACGGTCGGGCCGTCGTGAAGGGATCCCAGGCAAGGGTCAGCGACAGTGGTCCGTCGGCGTCCAGCACGATCCACGCGCAGCGGCGGCCCAGTTCGTCGCATGTGCCGTCCACGATCAGCCCGGACGGCCCCAGGGCGGCCTGCATCGTCGACCACGCCGTGCCTACCGCGTCTTCGGGGTATTGCCGCAGCACGTTGAAAGCGCGCACCAGCACCGGCCGCAGACCTGCCAACTCGAAGCCGCCCCTGGCAAAACTCACACCGTCGCGACCCTCGACCACGCGGGCTGGGTCGATTTCCAGTCCGACCACGCGAGTGTCGGGCCGAACGGTCCGTAGGCGTGCGGCCAGCTCCAGCGTGGTCACGGGAAGCGCGCCGTAGCCGAGGTCGACGACCAGCGGATCGACAGCACCGAGCAACACCGTTCGGACCTGCTCGTTGTGGACGAGCCAGCGGTCACTGCGCCTGAGCCGGTTGATTCCGGTCGTGCCGCGGGTGATGACTCCCTGCGGCGTCAGCCTGCTGTTAGCTTGTCCAGCCACCGGACGGTGACCTCGGCCTCGCCGCGGAAGAGATCGATCAGGTTGACGAGCATCATCTGCTCGAGCTTGGGCCCGACACCCGGGATGTAGACCTTTGCCTCGGACGAGGTCCGCAGCGTGCAGCCGGTATCGGTGCTGAACAGGCGCATGGTTCCGGTCAGGCTGCCCGGGCCTGCGGGGACCGAAGCCTCGTACTTGCCGGTCACCTCTTCACCGAACGGGCCGAAGCTCTGCTTACGGGTGATGACCATGTCTTTGCGCATGACGACCTGCGCGATCTCAGGCAGCATCTCCCGCGGCAGGATGTGGTGGAACACCAATTCGACGCCGGACTCGTCGGCTTTGAAGCTCTCGATGTGGTTCGGGGAGAACTTGCGCATCTCCTCGACGATCTCTTCCCAGTACGCCCGCTGCATGAGGGCGGAATACACCTGCTCTGGGGTGTACCGGTACCGGGCGGAGTAGTCGATTCGACGGGCCATGGCTGTGTACGTTACCGGTCGACGCCACTCGAGCTGAACAAGCGTCTAGGAATGTGCCGCCGTCCAGGCCTCGGTGAAATCGTCTTCCTTGCGCATCAATCGCTTCAGCTGCTCCACGATTGCCTCCTCGATGCGCCCGCCGAAAAGGGGCACGCTGACCGAGACGTCGCCGTCGACGGTCAGCACCGAGCCCGAACCGGAGGCCGCGAGGGTGAGCGAGCCGGAGATCTTTCCCGGGGCACCGCTGACGTCGACCGTGAAGCTGCCCGTTGCTCTGTTGTCGATCAGTGGACCCCAGGCTTCGGTTCTGTTGATCTTCAAGTCGCCTCGCCTGATTCGGGAAACCAGCGGCGGCAGGTACTTCTCGGCGACGACCTGGATCATCTCGACCCGGAACTGCCCATCGACTGTCTCGACCTTCCGCAGTTCCGCACCCGGACCGCCGATTTCTGCGAGCCGGTCGGTCCAGTAATTCTTGGCTGTGAACGCCGAGTGCACCGCGACAACAGCTTTCGAGTGCTGTGCCGAATGGTCGATTCTGTGTCCCATGTGCGGCACGCTACCGTTTGCAATCGTGCTGCTTCCACAGGTCCGCGACGAGTTGGAACGATCCGGCGCGCAACTGCGCGCGAACGTGTCACTTGCCGGACTGACAACGCTTCGCGTCGGCGGACCGGCGCGTGTTCTCGCCGAATGCACGACGACAGACGCTCTGGTCGGCACGGTCCGTGCACTCGACGCCGCCGGGGTGCCCACGTTGGTGGTTGCCGGCGGTTCGAACCTGCTGATCGCCGATGCGGGATTCGACGGTGTGGTCGTCCGGGTCGCCACCACGGACGTGCGGATCGACGGCAGCCTGGTCACTGCGCAGGCGGGTGCGGAATGGGACGCGGTTGTCGCCCAGTCGATCGCCGCCGGTCTCGGCGGCATCGAATGCCTGTCCGGGATTCCTGGCTCGGCCGGTGCGACGCCCGTGCAGAACGTCGGCGCGTACGGCGTCGAGATCTCGTCGGTCCTGCGCAGCGTCGATCTGCTGGACCGGACGACGGGCGAGGTCCGCCGTGTGGCGCCTGCCGAACTTGGCCTGGGCTACCGCACCAGCGTCCTCAAGCATTCCGATCGCGCACTGGTGCTGGCTGCCGAGTTCGAGCTGCGACGCGACGGGTCGAGTGCGCCGATCGCCTATCGCGAGTTGGCCGGGGTACTCGGGGTGGAGCAGGGCGACTCGCTTGCCCCCGAGAAGGTCCGCGAGGCGGTTCTGCGGCTGCGGCGCGGTAAAGGCATGGTCCTTGCCGCCGACGACAACGACACCTGGAGCGCGGGCTCGTTCTTCACGAATCCGATCGTCACGCAGGACCACCTTCCCGGGGTTCTCGAGGCGATCGCGGCCAAGGTGGGCGATGTCACGGTGCCGCAATATCCGGCTGCCGGTGGCGTGAAACTGTCGGCAGGCTGGCTCATCGAGCGAGCCGGGTACGAGAAGGGATTTCCCGGGGTCGATGCGCCCGCTCGCCTGTCCACAAAACACACTCTGGCCTTGACGAACAGGGGCAATGCAAGCGCCGGTGACATCGTTGCGCTTGCGCAGACCGTACGCGACGGAGTGCGCGCCGTATTCGGGGTCACGCTCGAACCGGAACCGGTTGCCGTCGGCGTGACCGTGTAGCTCGTTCGGGGTGCCGGGCGGTCGCGCGCAGGTACCGTGGAGCGGGTGTATATCCGAAAAGCTTGGCATGCAACGTTTGCCGCGCTGGTCGCCCTACTGGCTGCGATCACGCTCGTTGCTGGCTGCTCGGACGGCGGAATCGGCGGTACGTCGGAGGGCCCGCCGGACCCGGAGATCACCTTCACTCCGGCCGACGAGGCCGAGGACGTCAGCCCGGTCGCACCGATCTCCGTGCAGGTGGAAGACGGCACGATCGCGCAGGTCGAGCTGACCAACCCGTCCGGCAAGGCGGTCAAGGGCGCGCTGAATGCCGACAAGACCAAGTGGACGGTCGGCGAGCCGCTCGGCTACGGCATCACCTATACGTGGTCGGGCAACGCGGTCGGCGCCGAGAACAAGACCGTCACCATCGAAGGCAGTTTCACGACCGTGTCGCCGGATTCGACGACGTCGGCCCAGGTGCAGCTTGCCGACGGGCAGGAGGTCGGCATCGCGGCGCCGATCATCATCCAGTTCGACGCCCACGTCGAGGACAAGGCCGCCGTCGAACGGGCGCTGAAGGTCACGACGACCCCGCAGACCGAAGGATCGTGGGCGTGGTTGCCCGACGACAACGGTTCACGCGTCCACTGGCGGCCGAAGGAGTACTGGACGCCTGGCACCAAGGTGAACCTGGACGCGAAGCTCTATGGCGTGGATTACGGCGACGGCGCCTACGGCGATTCCGACGTCACCCTGGACTTCACCATCGGCCGCAGCCAGATCGTCAAGGCGAACGCGCCGAGCCATCGGATGCAGGTGATTCGCGACGGGCAGACGGTGTTCGACTTCGCCGTCAGCTACGGCGAAGGCAACGAAGCTCGCAACGTCACCCGCAGCGGGACACACGTGGTGTCGGAAAAACACGAAGACTTCCTGATGTCGAACCCACCGTTCTACGAGAACGTGCGCGAACGCTGGGCGGTCCGCATCTCGAACAACGGTGAATTCATCCATGCGAACCCGGAGACGACCGGCGCGCAGGGCTCGGCGAACGTCACCAACGGGTGTATCAACCTCGCACCCGAGGATGCCCAGGCCTATTTCCCGACTGCGCTGTACGGCGACCCGGTAGAGGTGACCGGAACGTCGATCGATCTCTCCGCGGCTGATGGCGACATCTTCGACTGGACGATGGACTGGGAGACCTGGAAGTCCTACTCCGCACTGGCCGAGGACCCGGGCCAATCGCTCACCGCAACTCCGCGCAAGCCGGAACCGGCCGGCGGAAACTAGGTCCGTCGGTTGAACCGGCCCGATTCGGCCTGATCGCGCGGCTTGACGACGATCTGATCGAGGTTCACGTGCGGCGGTCGTGACGCGACGAATCCGACGATCTCGGCGATGTCGGAGGCCACTAACGGATCGATGCCCTTGTAGACGGCGGCGGCCCGCTCCGCGTCACCCTCGAAGCGCACGAGTGAGAACTCGGTTTCGACGGCTCCGGGTGCGATCTCGGTGAGCCGAACGGGCTGGCCGAGCAATTCGCCGCGCAAGGTCCGGTGCAGCAGTGCCTGCGCGTGTTTGGCAGAGGTGTAACCGGCGCCGTTGTCGTATGAGCCGAGCGCCGCGACCGAGGTGATCGTGACGATCAGACCGTCGCCGGATTCGATGAGCTTCGGCAGCAGTGCTTTCGTGATCCGAAGCGTGCCCATGACGTTCGTTTCCCACATCCAGCGCCAGTCGTCCAGGTCGGCTTCGGCGACCGGGGCCAAACCCTTTGCCCCACCGGCGTTGTTGACCAAAACGTCGACACGGGGAATGACTGCGGTGAAGGCCGCCACGGAATCCTCGTCGGTGACATCGAGTTGCAGCGCCGTTCCGCCGATCTCGGCGGCCAGTTCCTCGAGACGGTCGACCCGCCGCGCACCCACGACGACATGAAACCCCTGGGCGGCCAGCGTCCGAGCCGTCGCTGCGCCGATTCCAGAACTGGCACCGGTCACGACAGCTGTGCGGTTCGTAGTCATGCAGCGATCGTAGAGGGCACAGCACAGGGTGTGCTGGGTCACGCCGCAACGCCCTGGCTTGGCGTCACGCTCCACGTTTGCTAACTTTGCGACATGTCTTCCGGCGTATCGACCGCGCTGCGGGTCACCTATGTGACGTCCGCATTGGGTTCGCGCCTGCCTTTTGCTCGGGAACTGTGTTGTTCCTGCTGTTGTCTCTGAGGCTGATTCACGTTCTCTGAACGACCTCATTTCGACGCAGCTTCGGATGCCGTCAGCACGACATTTCCCCCCGATTCGTGGGGTCTCGAGCAAGGAATTTCATGTCTACGCCTACTCTCGCATCGCCGGCACTGGTCACTCGACTGGGCGCTACCGGCCGACCTGCCGCGCGAATCCAGTTGGTACCACCGGACTTTCGGATCGCTGACAACCCCACCGCCGCGGTTCTGCGCGCCGCATCCGCGCACGGACCCATCTCGCGCGATGCCGCAGCCAGGGCAACGGGGTTGAGTATTGCAACGGTGAACCGGCAAGTCGCGGGGCTGCTCGGAGCAAACCTGCTCCGCGAGCGCGCCGACCTCACGGCGGCCGGCGCCATCGGCCGGCCACGGGTGCCGTTCGAGGTGAACCACGAGCCGTACCTGACGGTCGGCATCCACATCGGTGCCGTGGTCACGAGCATCATTGCCAGCGACTTGCGCGGCCGCATTCTCGGCGGTGTCGAAATCCCGACACCGCGCACGGGTCAGGACGCCGCACTCGCCGTCATTGCCCGCAGCGCAAAGACATTCACCGCCCGCTGGCACCGGCGCCGTCCGCTGTGGGTGGGCGTCGCACTCGGCGGCCGCGTCGATTCGGCGACCGGCACAGCTGACCACCCCCGCCTCGGTTGGCGCCGCGCCCGAATCAGCGCGATCGTCGGCGAATCGCTCGGCCTGCCAGTCTCGGTATCGGCGCACGTCGAAGCGATGGCCGCCGCCGAACTGCTGCTCGCCCCGAAGACCGCCGAAGAGCGGACGCCCGGCGCGGCCTCGCTCTACTTCTATGCACGTGAAACGGCGGGAATCGCGCTCACCATCGACGATCGGGTCCACACCCCGAACAACGGTCCGGGCTCGATCGTGCACCTACCGACCGGCTCCGACGCCGTGTGCGAATGCGGCAAGCGCGGCTGCCTCGAGGCGACCGTCAGTGACCGGGCGGTGCTCGACAAAGCGCGCAGCCTCGGCATCCTGACCGGCGACTCGCGGCCTGCGATCAGTGCGCTCTACGAAGCGGCGCGCGGAGGTTCCCTTGCGGCGCACAGGCTTCTGGTCGAGCGTGCCGAAGTGCTCGGCCGGACGGTCGCAATGCTCCGCGACCTCTTCAACCCCGACCGCGTAGTTCTCGGCGGGCAGGCGTTCACCGAATACCCGTCGGTGATTCCTCATGTCGCGGAAGCATTTGCCGGGGCTTCGACGTTGGCGCACAAAGATATTCGCATCAGCGGCTTCGGTAACCGGGTCCAGGAGTTCGCCGCGAGCGTGACGTCGCTGAGTGCGATCTATGCGGATCCACTCACCTCGATGCGACGCGCGGTGTCGTAGGCCCCGCGCTTCGGGCGCAACGGCTTTCACGCTCGCGGTTTGGTGTCCCGCTCGCGTAATAACGCGAGCGGGCCGCAAGAAGGCGAGCGCGGTGGTGCGCCCCTAGGCAACAGGCGGAGCTGCCGCGGGATCGGTACTCGCGCGACGCTCATGTTCCTCCCGGGCGCGCTCGAAACCGCCGTATTCCAGTGCGGCGATAGTTGATTCGCCACTCCACGAGATCTCGGCACGCCGCCGCAGCGTCACGTGCATTCGGGCGCCGAGGTGGACGATCGCGGCGGGTGCGTTCTTCTCGTCGTCGAGGGATGGCGCGGGCAACACGAACGCCGCGTCGAGGGGTGAACTACCTTCGATCTCGATGCCGGACATCGGACTTCGACCGTGCAGCGAGAACTTCTCTTCGTCGACGTGTGCTCGGACGTGGGAGGTGCGCGGACCGCCGAACCGCAGTACGGCGCCGTTCGGGAGTCGGATGACGACGAGGGTCGTCTCGATTCGCATCCTGCCGGAAGTGAAGGCGCCACCGGCGAAGGAGACGCAAGTGCCGTCGTCGAAACCCTGCGCCTGACCGCACCACCATTTCTCGGGGAAAGCGCCTGACCCCCAGCGCTTTTCGGCGTAGACCTCGGCGCCCGTGAGGTCCCATGTCTCGCCTCCGACGACGGCGGTCCCTTCGACCTTTCCGCCGAACAACCACGGGTGCCAGCGGTGCGCGACGCCGGGGATCGACTGGAAGAAGCTGGCGCCGCCGAATGCGCGCCGTGGCCATTCGATCCGGTCGGTGATACGAACGTCGAGTTGCGCGTCCGGCCCGAGATCGACCTGCACGCCGTCGACGTCAGCCCTCAGTACTTTCCCGGCTTCGGCGCCCAGGCGATGCGGGTCGGCAACGCCTTCGGGTACTGCCGCTGTGCGGACGAACCCGTTCGGGTGGGCCGCGAAACTCACAGTCGACCAGGGGCCGTCGGCGCCGCGGTTCACCCCGACGAAGACGGTCAGCGAGCGCCCGGTGCCCGGCTGGCTGAACCGCCAGAAGTAGCCCTCCGACGCAACGCCGTGGGCGGGCAGCGGATCGCCGAACGGCAGATCCGCGCCGGTGGACCGGAAACGGTCGAGAAGACTCGGCATGTACGACAGGCTAACCACCCGAACCTATCTCGGGGTGAGCACGGCCTGGGATTGCGTCGCCCGGGCGACTGCGCCCATGGTGTCGGCGAGGGTCATGATCGCGCCACCGTGCATACCACCGCCGGTCCTCGTGAGGGGTTCGGCCCGGCATCGTCGAGATACGTCTGCGAGGTTCATGACCTCGAAGGATGGCCAGAAAAGTAAACGAGGGTTCGCATTCCGGCGACGGGCTGATACGGTGCGGAAATGACATCGAAGTCGGATCAGCTCAACGGTCGTGTCGTCGCCATCACCGGCGGCGCACGGGGTATCGGCAAGGCCACCGCGGAGGCGCTGGTGGCTGCAGGCGCCAAGGTCGTGATCGGCGATCTCGACGCCGACCTGGTTGCGGCGTCGGCCGCGGAGATCGGCGGCGGAACTGTCGGTTTGCCGCTCGACGTGACCGATCGGGAATCCTTCGAGCAGTTCTTCGACGCTGCCGAAGCTGCCTCGGGCACGATCGACGTCTTGATCAACAACGCGGGCATCATGCCGGTCGGGCGGTTCTTGGAAGAGGACGACGCCACGGCTCGCAGGCAGATCGACGTCAACGTCCACGGCGTCCTGTTCGGTATGAAGATCGCGCTGCCACGGTTCGTCGAGCGCGGCAACGGCCACCTGATCAATATCGCTTCTGCGGCCGGCAAGGGCGGCTTCCCCGGCGTCGCGACCTATTCCGGAACCAAACACTTCGTGGTCGGCGTGAGCGAAGCGGCACGGCTCGAGTTGCGTGGTTCCGGCGTCGACATCTCGTGTGTGATGCCGAACATCGTCAACACCGACCTCGGTTCCGGCATCGGTCAGGCGCGGTTCGTGCCCAAGAGCGAGCCGCAGGACGTGGCGAACGCGATCGTCGCGACCATCAAGAAGCCGCATTTCGACGTGTACGTCCCGGCGTTCCTCGGCCCGCTCGCGCAGGTCGTGAACACGTTGCCGCGGTCCGGTCGCGAAGGACTCATGCGGTTCCTGAAGGCTGACACCGTGATCCTCGACGGCGACTGGGACGCGCGGAAGTCCTACGAGGATCGCGCATCGAAGTCGGATCCGAAGCACGAAAAGCTCTAGTGCCGATCGCGGAGGTCCTGTCCGGTGACGGGACACCCATCGTCTATCACGTGAGCGGTCCCGTCGACGGCCGGCCCATCGTGCTCCTGCACGGGTGGGCGGCATCGATGCGGTGCTGGGGCGACGACGTCGTCGGCCCGCTCACGGACCGCTATCGCGTCATCACGGTCGACCTGCGGGGGCATGGCTACTCGGGCGCTCCGGAGGCGGGTTACGACGACCCGGAGAACTGGGCGTCCGATGTCGCCGCAGTCCTGGCCGCCGAGCAGATCACGACCGGCGCGGTGCTTCTCGGTTGGTCCTACGGCGGCCTCGTCGTCTCCGACTACCTTGCCCGCCGCGGCACGTCCGCGGTCGCTGGGATCGTTCTCGTCAGTGCGATCACGGCCATCGGACGTGGTCGATCGGGCGGTCGGGTCGGCTCAGCCATGCGCGCGGCAATACCCGACGTCTACTCGGAGAAACCGGGCCACGCGCTGCGCGGATTCATGAAGTTCGGCGACGCGAACACGGGTTCGGCCACCGACAAGGGTGCGACCGCCCAGTTGCTCTTCGGGATCAGTTTGAGCACGCCGCCGCGGGTTCGCCAAGCCCTGTTCGACCGGACGGCGGGCAACGACGACCTGCTTCGGAGTCTCGACGTGCCGGTCCTGGTAGTGCATGGAACGGCCGACCCCGTCGTCGAGATCAGTGCGGGGGAGTACGCCGCAGCGACGATTCCGAACGCGCGGATATCGGTCTGGGACGGCGCCAAACATGCGCCGTTCGTCGAAGATCCAGCGCGGTTCGTCGCCGATGTCACCGGGTTCGTCGACTCGTTGGTTCAGCGATTCCACTGACAGTGCACTATGGAGTGGTGAGTTCGTTGCCAAGCAGCCGGTGCAAGCGAGTTGCGGTGCTTTCGGTACACACCTCACCACTTGCGCAACCAGGCACCGGCGACGCGGGTGGCATGAATGTCTACGTGCTCCAGACCGCCATTCAAATGGCGCGCCGGGGCGTCGAAGTGGAGATCTTCACGAGAGCGACATCGTCGACGGATCCCGCGGTGGTCGAAGCTGTGCCCGGCGTTCTGGTTCGAAACGTCGTCGCCGGACCGTTCGAGGGACTCGACAAGCATGACCTGCCGACCCAGCTGTGTGCGTTCGCCGCCGGGGTGCTGCGCGAAGAAGCGCGCCACGAGGTCGGTCACTACGACATGATCCACTCGCACTACTGGCTGTCGGGGCAGGTCGGCTGGCTCGCGCGCGACCGCTGGGGTGTCCCGCTCGTCCATACTGCGCACACGCTGGCCGCGGTCAAGAACGCGGCGCTCGCCGAGGGCGATACACCGGAGCCCGCGGCCCGTGAGATCGGCGAGCGGCAGGTCGTCGTCGAAGCGGATCGCCTGATCGCGAATACCGACGAAGAAGCAAAGCAGCTGATCGAGACATACTCGGCACCACCCGACAAGATCGATGTGGTCGCCCCCGGTGCCGATCTGACGCGGTACAGCCCCGGTGACCGTCTCGCCGCGCGGAAACGCTTCGGGATCAGGCCGGACGAATCGGTGGTTACCTTCGTCGGCCGGATTCAGCCGTTGAAGGCACCGGACGTGCTGTTGCGCGCCGCTGCCCATTTGCTGACGAAGAAATCGAACAGCACGTTGCGTGTGCTGGTCGTGGGCGGGCCGTCGGGTACCGGGCTCGCACGACCGGATTCGCTGATCGACCTGGCTCGATCGCTCGGAATCACCGATCACGTAACGTTCCTGCCGCCACAACAGCCCGAGCAGCTTGTCGAGATCTACCGCGCGTCCGATCTTGTTGCGGTACCCAGCTATTCGGAGTCCTTCGGCTTGGTGGCGATCGAGGCGCAGGCCTGCGGAACGCCGGTTGTCGCGGCCGATGTCGGCGGCCTCGGTACCGCTGTGAAGAATCGCGAGACCGGGCTCCTGGTGCAGGGCCACCGGACCGACGACTGGGCCGCAGCCATTGGCTGGCTACTTGCCGATCGAGAGGAATTGACGCGAATGGGGGAACGCGCGCATCGGCACGCATCGAACTTTTCCTGGGAGCGGACCGCCGAGGGTCTGCTCGCGAGCTACGCCAAAACCAGCGAGACCTATCACGGACCCGCCCGCCAGCAGACCACGTCGAAGGCCGACACCGCGCCGCGCATGGCGTGGTTGACGAAGCTGCGACGTGGAGTGCGCACATGACGGACACCCTGAACGACGTCGTCGATACAACGCTGCGCGATCGGGAACTCGAGTTCTCCCGGCCTGGCGCAGACACGTTCGTCGTCGAACTGCCTGGCGAGAAGAAGCTCAAGACGACCTGCATGCTGACGCTCGGGAATCACGGGCTGCGCATCGAAGCGTTCGTGTGCCGGCGGCCGGACGAGAACGACGGTGCAGTGCACCGCTACCTGCTGCGGCGAAATCGGCGCCTGTACGGCGTCGCGTACACGATCGACCGGATCGGCGACATCTACCTGGTCGGGCGGGTCGCGGCACACGCCGTGACGCCCGAGGAACTCGACCGCATACTGGGCCAGGTCCTCGAGGCGGCGGACGGTGACTTCAACACGCTGCTCGAGCTCGGGTTTGCGGAATCGATTCGCCGCGAATGGAAATGGCGCGTGTCGCGCGGTGAGTCGCTGGCGAATCTGAAAGCCTTCGAGCACCTCGTGGACGATGCGCAAGACGGGCACAACAACGGCATGCCAGGATAAAGGTCATGACTGGCACTCTTGTGTTGCTGCGCCACGGCGAAAGCGAATGGAACGCGCTGAACCTGTTCACCGGCTGGGTGGACGTCCACCTCACGGACAAGGGAATCGGCGAGGGCAAGCGCGCCGGGAATCTCATGAAGGACCAGGGCGTCCTTCCCGACATCGTCTACACGTCGGTGCTGCGCCGTGCGATCAACACGGCGAACATCGCGCTCGATGCCGCGGACCGGCACTGGATTCCCGTGGTTCGCGACTGGCGTCTGAACGAGCGCCACTACGGCAAGCTCCAGGGCCTCAACAAGGCGCAGATCCGGGACGAGTACGGCGACGAGCAGTTCATGCTGTGGCGCCGCAGCTACGACACGCCGCCACCGCCGATCGAGCCCGGCACGGAGTACGCACAGGACGGCGACCCGCGCTACGACGGCATCCCGGTCCCCGAGACCGAGTGCCTGAAGGATGTCGTCGCACGCATGATCCCGTACTGGGAGGAGACGATCTCGCAGGACCTGCTCGCGGGGAAGAACGTTCTCGTCGCCGCCCACGGCAACTCGTTGCGTGCGCTCGTCAAGCATCTCGACGGCATCTCCGACGACGACATCGCGGGTCTGAACATCCCCACCGGCATTCCGCTGCGCTACGACCTCGACGAGAACTTGACGCCGCTGAACCCGGGCGGCACCTACCTCGATCCGGAAGCCGCGGCGGCAGGCGCGGCCGCGGTCGCCAACCAGGGCGCGAAGTAGCAGCCGCCGAGCAATTCACCGGTTGTCGGCCCGTTCGCCCTGAGCTTGGCCAACAACCGGTGAACGCGGGGCGAATATTGGCGATCAACCATGTGACCTGGGCCAAAATGGCTGCACCCTGCGTTTGTGGGCTCGCAATCGAACGTACGATTCTGTCGTGAGTGTCGTTCAAGCGGTGTTGCTGGCGTTGGTCGTCGGTGCCGTCGGCGTCGCTGCAGGAGCCCTCATCGCCCCGCGTTTTTCCAGCAAACAATCGGAGAAGCGGCAGGCGCAGTCCGGACTGACGATGTCGCAGGTGCTGGACCTCATCGTGCTGGCCTCCGAGAGCGGCATCGCAGTCGTCGACAAGCATCGCGACGTAGTCCTCTTCAATCCCCGTGCCGAAGAACTCGGGATGGTGCGGAACCGGTTGATCGACGAACGGGCCTGGCTCGCTGCGCAGCGTGTGCTGCAGACCGGCAATCCCGCCGAAGCCGATCTGAGCACGAAGAACAGGTCCGGACGCGAGCGAATCGCGGTCCGCTGTGTCGCTCGGATGCTGAGCCGGGAAGAGACGAGTTTCGTGGTGCTTTTCGCCGACGACGACTCCGAGCAGGTACGCATGGAGGCGACGCGCCGCGACTTCGTCGCGAACGTCAGCCACGAACTCAAGACGCCGGTCGGGGCAATGGGGTTGTTGGCCGAGGCTTTGCTGGAGTCTGCCGACGACCCCGATTCGGTCCGGCATTTCGGCCAGCGCGTCCTCGCGGAATCCATTCGGTTGGGCAGCATGGTCAACGAACTCATTGCCCTCTCCCGACTGCAGGGCGCGGAGAAGTTGCCCGACCTGGACGTCGTCGATGTCGATCAGGTCGTTGCCGAAGCGGTGGACCGGTCGCGAACCACAGCCGAGGCCGCCGATATAACGGTCAACACCGATCACCCGAGTGGGCTCGAAGTACTGGGCGATCAGACCCTCCTCGTGACCGCGCTGTCGAACCTTGTCGAGAACGCAATTGCCTACTCGCCCAAGGGTTCCTTCGTGTCGGTCAGCCGGTCGATCCGGGCCGGGAAAGTTGCGATCGCCGTCACGGACCGTGGCATCGGCATCGCGAAGGAAGATCAGGAGCGCGTGTTCGAGCGCTTCTTCCGAGTCGACAAGGCGCGATCGCGCGCGACCGGCGGCACCGGCCTCGGACTGGCGATCGCCAAACATGTAGCGGCCAACCACAACGGCGAGATCACGCTGTGGAGCAAGCTCGGGACCGGGTCCACGTTCACCCTGCGCATCCCAGCGCATCTCGAGGAAGACCACGACGAGCACGAACCTGTGCGAGCTGTAGAGAAGAGAGACGTGATGTCACAAGCGCGCGGTAACACGATGAACAAGAGTGCGGAGGCGAACAGATGACTTCCGAAGGCGACGTAGTAGTGAGCATCGCAGCGCGGAACGAGCGCGGCCCGCAGCGACGAGGAGCCGGGAAATGACATCGGTTTTGATCGTGGAAGACGAAGAGTCGCTGGCAGATCCGCTGGCGTTTCTGCTCAAGAAGGAAGGCTTCGAGGTAACGGTCGTCGCCGACGGGCCGTCGGCCCTCGCCGAATTCGACCGGTCCGGTGCCGACATCGTCCTGCTCGACCTGATGCTGCCCGGCATGAGCGGCACCGATGTGTGCAAGCAGCTTCGGACCAGGTCCGGGGTTCCGGTCATCATGGTGACCGCGCGGGACAGCGAGATCGACAAGGTCGTCGGGCTCGAACTGGGTGCCGACGACTACGTCACCAAGCCGTACTCCGCGCGTGAACTCATCGCGCGGATCAGGGCAGTGCTGCGGCGCGGTACCGACAACGACCTCGACGGCGGTAGCGATACCGGTGTGCTCGAGGCGGGCCCGGTGCGGATGGACGTCGAGCGGCACATCGTGCTGGTCGGCGGTCAGCAGGTTACGTTGCCGCTCAAGGAGTTCGACCTCCTCGAGTACCTCCTGCGTAATTCGGGCAGGGTGCTGACGCGCGGTCAGCTGATCGACCGGGTCTGGGGCGCGGACTACGTCGGCGACACCAAGACGCTCGATGTCCACGTCAAGCGCCTGCGCTCCAAGATCGAGGCGGATCCAGCCAAGCCGGAGCATCTCGTGACGGTCCGCGGGCTGGGGTACAAGCTCGAGGCGTAGCGTCCTCGAGGTGTAGCGTGCTCAGTGCCGCTGGGCGTGGACTGTCGCCGGGTGAATAGCGATGAGCCCCAAGCCTTCACGCCGTTTGCAGAGGCGCGCGAGCTCCTTGTAGGCGGCCTTGCCGATGAGTTCGGTGAGTTCGGGCCCGTACGACTGCCAGACGGGTCTGGTGCCGACGTGTGCGTCGGGTGAGCCGCTGCAGTACCAGTTCAGGTCGGCGCCCCCCTCGCCCCAACCGCGTCGGTCGTACTCGGAAATCGTGGTGCGCAGAATGTCGACGCCGTCGGGGCGGGTGACCCAGTTCTGGGTTCGCCGAATCGGCAACTGCCAGCACACCTCTGGCTTCACCTCGAGCGGTTCGATGCCTTTCCGCATCGCCATGATGTGCAGCGAGCAACCGAGTCCGCCCTCGAACCCCGGGCGATTGAGGAAGATGCACGCGCCGTCGTAGCGGCGCGTCCTGTCGGCGGGTTCGTCTTCGAGTTCGTCCTGCTCGACGTAGCCCTTTTTGCCGAGGCCCTTGTCCATGAACTGCCAGTCGTCGCGTGTGAGCATCTTCACTGCGCGATCGAGCTTCGCGCGATCCTCGTCGTCGGACAGAAACGCGCCGTGGCTGCAGCAGCCGTCGTCGGGTCGGCCGGCGATGATTCCTTGACACGCGGGTGTGCCGAAGACGCAGGTCCAGCGCGAAAGCAGCCAGGTCATGTCGGCTGCGATGAGATGTTCGTCGTTGTCGGGATCCAGGAACTCGATCCACTCACGCGGGAAGTCCTGGTCGACCTCGGGCGTGGGAGTCATCTTGCGTGAACCCTGACCTGCACCTGCTGTCACAGTGCCCGACCGTAGACCCAGTACCGTAGCTGTGTGCGCCTAGGGGTACTCGACGTCGGAAGTAACACCGTTCACCTGCTTGTGGTGGACGCGCATCGTGGTGGGCACCCACTGCCGATGAGTTCCACGAAGGCCACCCTTCGCCTTTCCGAGAGCCTCGATGACGAGGGCCGAATCACCCGCGATGGCGCCGACAGGCTCATCGCAACGGTCGACGAGTTCGCGAGCATCGCGAAGACATCCGGCTGCGGCGAGTTGATGGCATTTGCCACCTCGGCGGTCCGTGACGCGGACAACTCGGAGGCCGTCCTTGCGAAGCTGCGTGACAAGACGGGGGTCGACCTGCAGGTGCTCGCGGGTACCGACGAAGCGCGACTCACCTTCCTCGCCGTGCGCCGCTGGTACGGCTGGAGCGCCGGGCGGATTCTGAATCTCGATATCGGCGGCGGCTCGCTCGAATTGAGCACGGGCGGCGACGAAGACCCGGATGTCGCTTTCTCACTGCAACTCGGCGCAGGCCGGTTGACGCGGGACTGGCTGCAGGCCGATCCGCCCGGCAAGCGCCGCGTCAACGTTCTGCGCGACTGGCTGGATGCCGAACTGGTCGAGCCCGTCAGGGAACTGAGGGCAGCCGGCGCACCGGACCTCGCGGTCGGTACGTCCAAGACCTTCCGATCATTGGCCCGGCTTACGGGTGCAGCGCCGTCGGGGGCGGGTCCGCGGGTGAAGCGGACGCTGACCAGCAACGGGCTGCGGCAACTTATTGCGTTCATATCCCGGATGACGTCGGCGGACCGTGCAGAATTGGAAGGCGTCAGCGTCGACAGGTCGCAACAGTTGGTGGCAGGCGCGCTGATAGCGGAGGCCAGTATGCGTGCGCTTGCCCTGGATTCGATCGATATCTGTCCGTGGGCACTTCGTGAAGGATTGATTCTGCGCAAGCTTGATACCGAGCCGAGCGACGAGCTTTTGGTGGCTGTCGAATGACGGGGCGCGAGACCGGGAAGGGAACTGTGACAGGCGAGGGCGCAGAAGCCGATACAGGACAGATATCCGTCGCTGAATTGTTGGCGCGGAACGGGCAGAAGGCAGCAACGCCGCCGGGAGGTCGCCGTCGACGCGGATCGCCGGGCGGCATTTCGGTTGCCGAGCTGACGGGCGATATCCCGATCGTTCGGGATACGAGCCACGCAATCGCCGAAGTCGCAGAACCCGAGGTCGTTGCCGAGCCGGCCCCGAAGCGTAAGGATCGCCGGGCGGAAGAACCCGTGCCATCGGTGCTGAAGCCGGAGATCAAGGAACCCGAAGCGCCCGCGGCCGAGGCCGTCGAAGCGAAGCCGGAACCTGCGGCGGAACCATTAGCCGAACCTGCGAAGGAACCGCAGCGCGAGCAGCCGGCGGCGTGGTCGTCGAACGAACGCGAGCCGCAGCTCCTGTCGGGTTCGACGGTCGCCGGTGATCTCATGCGCAAGGGCGCCCAGGACCGCGACGAGGCTGCTGAAAAGGCGGCTGAACAGGCCGCTGCACCGGCGCCTGCAACAGCGCCTGTTGCCGAGCGAGCGACGCGGTCGTCGCGCAAAGCGAAGGACAAGGACGCGGCGAAGGCCGAACGAAGCGCCGCACACCAGTGGTTGACGCTCGGCGCTCAGGCGGTCGTCGCAATTGTGGCTGGTGCGTTGATGTTCAAGGGCTTCGAGCGGCTGTGGGACATGATGCCCTGGGTGGCACTGGCCTTGTCGTTCATCGTGATCATCGGGCTCGTTGCCGTGGTGCGCGTACTCCGCAAAACCGACGACATGCTCAGCACAGTGATCGCAATTGTGGTGGGCTTGTTCGTGACGTTAGGTCCGCTCGCGTTCATGTTGAGTACTAGTTGAGGCAGGTGCAATGACTGGGCAGCCCCGGCGGCGCGAGGTTCTCGTGGGCTTGTCCACAGCGTCCGTCTATCCGCAGAACACAGAGGCGGCGTTCAGATACGCGGCCGAACTCGGATACGACGGCGTCGAACTCATGGTGTGGGCGGAGTCGGTCAGCCAGGACATCAACGAAGTCCGCGCGCTGGTCCGCAAGTACGCGGTACCGGTCCAGGCGGTCCATGCGCCGTGCCTGTTGATCTCGCAGCGCGTCTGGGGTGCTGATCCGGTCGCGAAGCTGGAGCGGTCGGTGCGCACAGCCGAAGCGCTCGGCGCGGGCACTGTCGTCGTCCATCCGCCGTTTCGGTGGCAACGGCGTTACGCCGAGGGGTTCGCCGCTCAGGTCGAGGAACTCGAAGCCGGCAGTGACGTCGTCGTCGCCGTGGAGAACATGTTCCCGATGCGGGCGGACAGCTTCTTCGGCCGCCGTGAAGCCGCGGTGGAACGGCTCAAGCGCCGCGGCGGTCCGGGGCTGGGACTGTCCGCGTTCAGCCCGTCCTACGACCCGACCGACTCCGATCATCAGCACTACACGCTCGACCTCTCGCACACCGCGACCGCGGGGATGGACGCCATGGCGTTGGCGGCCCGTATGGGAGGTCGGCTGGTGCACCTGCACCTCGCCGACGGTCGCGGCGCCGCGTACGACGAGCACCTGATTCCCGGCCATGGCACCCAACCCTGCGTCGAAGTCTGCGATTACCTGGTCAAGCGCGGTTTCGAGGGGCAAGCGGTCGTCGAGATCAATACGCAGAATGCCAGGACCACAGCCGAGCGGGCCTCGATGCTGCATCAGGCCCTGACGTTCGCGCGTATTCACCTGAACGGGCACACCCACCTCGCGATGTCACAGGTCGCCGATGCCAGCGACGAGGACGGAAACTCCTGACAGCACCAGCCCTGCTGTCAGGGCTGCGGCGCCGACCCAGATCATGGCGACCGACTTGTTCGGACGTTGTGGGTCGCTGCCGAGGACCGACAGGAAGAATCCGGCCGGTATGAAGATGGCGGCGGACAGCACCGTGATGGTCCCGGCGGCGGCCCAGGCGGCCGAGACGCCGGCAGCGCTCGTCAGCAGTCCGACTGCCACACCGAGCGTGACGAGCACGCCCGCATGTGCGTGACCGGCGCGGAAGAACGTCTTCTGCAGTTCGTTCGCGGGCTGACTGCCGGTCACGACGCGCAGCATGAACGTTCCGCCGAAGGCTATGCCGACCACGGTGAGAAGAGTCGCTCCGAGTACGACGGAGAGGAAGGGCGACATCAGGCCTCCTGCGAGAGATACGATCGGATAGTGCTACTCTCCAATAATGGATAGTGCAGGTATCCAATGTCAAGGGAGCTAACGTGCGGGTGTCCGAGCTGGTCGCGCAGACCGGTGTGCCGCTGGCGACCGTCAAGTATTACTTGCGTGAGGGCCTGCTCATGGCTGGCGACGCGACGAGCGCGACCCGAGCCGAGTACGGCGAGCGGCACGTGCACAGGCTCGTTCTGATCAAGGCCCTGTCGGGGTTGGGCCTGCCGATACCCAAGATCCGCGTTGTGCTGCAGTTGATCGATCACCCGCAGGATTCGCTCTTCGACACCCTGGGCGCGGCGATCGCCGCGCTGCCCCCGTACGTCGACGCGAATGCGGCCGAATTTCCCCGCGCAAAGTCGGTTCTCGATCGGCTGGGTCAGATCTACGACCCACAGTTCGTTGCCGTCGCGCAACTGGAAAGCGCCCTCGCCGCTGCAGAGGGCATCGGCATGCCGATGACCGGCGAACGAATCGATGCGTACGGTCGGCATATCCGCGGGATCGCAGAGGCCGACCTGGCACCGATCCCGCCGTCGACGGAAAGTGCGATCGAGTACGCAGTGCTCGGCACGGCGATCTACGAGCCGGTCATCGCGGCGATGCGCCGGCTCGCCCACCAGGACCTGATGTCGAAGATGCTCGATCCGAACCGAAAGGCGCCAACCTCGTGACCGCTGAGCTGAGTGTGGAGACCAAGAACGACGCTGCGCCGTTTCGGACGCTGTGCACGCTTACCGACCTCGACGGCGGCTACGGTGCCGTCATAGATCCGATCTGGACGATCGGCAGCAAGGTCCACGGCGGCGCCATGCTCGCCGTGTGCGCAGCCGCCGCACGCAGGAAGCTGCGCGAAAGCGACGGACCCGCCGCGGCGCTGCAGCCGATCTCCGTCAGCGTCGACTATCTGGGCGCGCCGGATCCGGGCGAGGTCACCCTGACGGTCGCGGTGCGGAAGATGGGCCGCCAGATCTGTCTCGCCGACGTGGACCTGATCCAGAACGGCCGTACAGCGGTCCGCGCGGTCGTGACACTCGGCAACCTCGACATCGATCCACCCGTCCATCAGCTGGAGGCGTTGACCGACATGCCACCGGAACCGCCGCACGACGCGTTCCGCTACGACGGGGACAGCCCACTCGGCAAGGTGGTGAATATCGCCAAGGGGTGTGAGCTTCGGCTCGATCCGACGTCTGCGCCCTTCATCAAGGGCAAGATCGGCGAACCGACGCTGCGGCTCTGGGTGCGTCCCTTCGCCGACGACGAGGCCGATCCCGACATCGTTGCGCTGTTCGCGATGATGACCGGCGACATCAGTCCGCCGGTGGTATTCAATCTCGGAATGTTCGGGTGGGCGCCCACAATTCAGCTCACGACCTACCTGCAACGCCGGCCTGCGCCGGGCTGGCTGCGGGTCTTGTCGAGCAGCAAATCCATCGGCTCACGCATGTTCGACGAAGATCACCTGATTCTCGATTCGACCGGGGCGGTCGTCGTCCAGAGCCGTCAACTCGCGTTGGCTCCCGCGGCACCCACCCGCCGGTAGGGCGGCTACGCTCCCCACCCATGACGAGAATCGCAGTAGTCGGTGGGGGCAAGATCGGTGAGGCATTGCTCGCGGGTCTGCTCGAGGCGGGGACCGCAACCAAGGATCTTGTTGTCGCCGAGCCGATGGCGGCACGCGCGGAGGAACTCGCGCGGCTGTTCGGGATTCGGGTCACGACGGTCGCCGATGCGGCCGAGGGTGCGGACATCATCGTCGTCGCGGTGAAGCCCAGCGATGTGGACTCGGTGCTTGCCGACCTCTCCAGCGTCGACCTCGACAGCGAGCGCGAGCAACTCCTCGTGTCGCTCGCAGCGGGTGTGCCGACGAGCAAGTTCGAGCCGAAGCTGCCCGCCGGCTTCCCGGTCATTCGCGCGATGCCGAACACGCCGATGCTCGTCGGCGAGGGCATGACTGTGATCGCGCCCGGCCGGTATGCGAAGGATTCGCATCTGGCGCTGGTGCGAGACGTGATGAGCTCGGTCGGCAAGGTCGTCGTTGTCGCCGAGCATCAAATGGATGCCGTGACGGCGGTATCCGGGTCCGGTCCGGCGTACTTCTTCCTGATCGTCGAGGCCATGATCGACGCCGCGGTAAGCCTCGGATTGACCCGGAAAACGGCCGGTGAATTGGTTGTTCAGACCCTGATCGGGTCCGCTGCGATGCTCGACCGGTCCGATGAGAGCCCGCAGGACCTCCGGGCGGCGGTAACTTCGCCCGCTGGCACAACGGCGGCGGCTCTGCGAGAATTCGAGCGAAACGGCCTCCGATCAGGCTTTATGGAGGCAATGCACGCTGCGCGCGACCGATCGGCCCAGCAGGGCGCGCAATCTGATTGAGATCTTTTCCCCACACCCGTCGCAGTAACCCCACTAGTCCCGCTAAGCTCCATACAGCACGTGCGTGTCTGTTCCGTCGGTGGGGAAGCCGATGGCGCGAGACGTGCCGGAGGTATGTGACTTAATGGCGCCTGTAAACAAGCCGCCGCAGGGCCCGGGTTCGTCTTCGGACGGACAATCGGGTCTGGGCGCAACGCAGTTCTTGACCGTCGCAGAAGTGGCAAGCCTTATGCGGGTTTCCAAGATGACGGTCTACCGACTCGTACACGGTGGTGAACTTCCGGCAGTGCGTGTCGGTCGGTCATTCCGCGTGCACGCTAAGGCGGTGCACGACTACTTGGAAACCTCGTACTTCGACGCCGGCTGATCCACCTCGGTTTCGTTTCGCGACCGATGCCCCGGTACGATGAACTCTCGTCGTGGCGCCGGTCGATTCAGTCCGCGCTAAGCAGTAAGCACGTGTGCGCGGATCGGCGTACGCAGCCAGGCCAACAGAGAACGTGAGGGTTGCCCACCATGGGTTCAGTGATCAAGAAGCGCCGCAAGCGCATGTCGAAGAAGAAGCACCGCAAGCTGCTTCGTCGCACACGCGTTCAGCGTAGGAAACTCGGTAAGTAGCCCGAGTGACTTCGATGCCCGTTGCCGATCACGGCAGCGGGCATCGGCGCTTGTTGGTCGTCTGCCCAATTTTTGGACACGATTCTCATGATGTGGACCGCGCACATTAACTCTTCGTTAGAACTCGGTTAAGACCTGTCGACACCGGATTCCAATGGCTAGGCTCTATGCGGTAACGACAGCAAGGGGAATGAGTGACTACGAACGAACGGGGTGTGCACACACCCAAGGTCGTGCTTGTCACTGGAGCCAGCCGCTACATTGCGGGCTATCTCGTGTCGAAACTCGCGCAGAACCCATCGATCGACCGGGTCATCGCCGTCGACATGAAGTCGCCGAGCAAAGACCTGCTCCGCAAGATGGGCCGGGCGGAATTCGTTCGCGCCGATATTCGCAATCCCCTTATCAGCAAGGTGATTTCGACGAACCTGGTCGATACGGTCGTGCATGCGTCGATGCTGACGCACCCCCCCAAAGCCGGCAGTCGCGCGGCAATGAAGGACCAGAACGTCCTCGGTGCGATGCAGCTCTTCGCGGCCTGCCAGAAGGCGCCGAGCGTCCGCAAGGTCGTCCTCAAATCGTCCAGCGCGGTCTACGGCTGCAGTGCCAAGGACCCGATCAAATTCTCCGAACAGATGAGTGCGCGCAAGCCACCTCGTGGCGGCTTTGCCCTCGACACCATCGAAGTCGAAGCTTTCGCGCGCGGGCTGGGGCGGCGCCGTCCCGAAATTGCGGTGTCGACGTTGCGGCTGAGCCCACTCGTCGGGCCACGGTTGAACTCCGCGGTCTCGCGGTACTTCGCGTCGCCGGTCGTTCCCACAATTCTCGGCCGCGACGCCCGAATGCAGCTGTTGCACGAGGAAGACGCGCTGGCGGTGCTCGAACACGGAACTGTGTCGGGACCCGCAGGTACCTTCAACGTCGCAGGTGACGGCGTGATCATGATGTCGCAAGGGGTCAGGAGGGCTGGACGTGTCGAGGCACCGATGCCGTTCTTTCTCTTCAAGAGTGCCGGGCGCGCATTGATGGGTCCGATCATGCGCGAGTTCTCGAAAGAACAGCTCGACTACTTCAACTTCGGCTGTGGTCTGGATACGACCAGAATGCGGACCGAGTTGGGTTTCGAACCGCGCTGGACGACGCTCCAGGCGTTCGACGACTTCGTCAAGGGCGCATCGCTGCGACCGGTGATCAAACCCGAATGGATCGATTCGGCTCAGGACAAACTTTTGGAGCTCGTAGGAGCTCCCGTGGGAGCACAGCGATGAACGAAGTAGCAAAAGTAATTCAGCTGCGTACCGACGCAGCCGAGTCGCCACCGCGCGCGCGTCGACGCAGTTCGCTCGAACGTGTGGACGTCCTGCGCGAGGTCACGTCCATCACCGAGCGCATCGAAGAGGCGAATCCGCCGCAGACGCTCGGCGAGGCCGCGCGCCGCAGACTGACGCGGACCATCACGGGCACCGCTGATTTCCTGCGCCGCCGCATCACCGGTGACTACCACGTCGACGAGTTCGGCTTCGATCAGCACTGGCTCGAATCGGTGCTGCTGCCGGTCGTCCGGCCCATCTACGACGCCTGGTTCCGGGTCGAGGTGCGCGGCATCGAGAACCTGCCGGTGCGTGGCGCCGGCCTCGTCGTGGCGAACCATGCCGGTGTCGTTCCGCTCGACGGCCTGATGATGTCTGTCGCGGTGCACGACAACCATCCCGTGCACCGCGCGCTGCGCCTCCTCGCGGCGGACCTCATCTTCGAGACGCCTGTCGTAGGCACGATCGCCCGCAAGGCCGGGCACACGCTGGCATGCACCGCAGACGCCGAGCGTCTGCTCCGCAGCGGCGAATTGACCGGCGTCTTTCCAGAAGGCTTCAAGGGTGTCGGCAAGCCCTACAGCGAGCGCTACAAGCTGCAGCGGTTCGGCCGTGGTGGCTTCGTGTCGGCCGCCATCAAGACCGGTGCGCCGATCATCCCGTGCTCGATCGTCGGATCCGAGGAGACGTACCCGAAGCTCGGCGATCTCGCGCCGTTGGCGCGCTTGCTGGGGCTGCCCTACTTCCCGGTCACCCCGCTGTTCCCGCACCTTGGTCCGCTGGGCATGATCCCGATGCCGTCGAAGTGGTACATCGAGTTCGGCGAGCCGATCCCGACCGACTCCTACGACCCGTCCGACGCTGACGACCCGATGGTGACCTTCGAGGTCACCGACCAGGTGCGGGAGACGATCCAGCAGACGCTCTACCGCCAATTGGCAAAGCGCCGCAGCGTCTTCCTGGGCTGATCAGCTCGCGATCGGTACTTTCCGCCGTGTGATCACGGCGGCAAGTGCGCCGCCGGCGGCACCGAGGACCAGGGCGGTCGGCACGCCGACCTTGGCGGCCTTGCGTGCGGTCCGGAAGTCACGGATTTCCCAACCGCGATTCTTGGCCAGTTCGCGCAGGTCCGAATCAGGGTTGATGGCGACCGCGGTGCCGCACAGCGAAAGCATCGGTACGTCGTTGTGGCTGTCGGAATACGCGGTACAGCGCTTGAGGTTCAGGCCTTCCCTGATCGCCAGCGTGCGGACCGCGTGGGCCTTGCCGAGGCCGTGCAGAATGTCGCCAACGAGCCGACCGGTGAAGAGTCCGTTCTCGCTTTCGGCAACTGTGCCGAGAGCACCCGTGAGGCCGAGTCGTTTGGCGATCACCTGCGCGAGTTCGACCGGTGTGGCGGTGACGAGCCAGACCTGCTGGCCCGCGTCGAGATGCATCTGCGCCAGCGCGCGCGTGCCAGGCCAGATCTTGTCGGCGATGATCTCGTCGTAGATCTCCTCGCCGAGCCGGGCAAGCTCCGCGGTGGACCTGCCCCGGATGAACGACAGCGCCTTCTCGCGGCCGCTCGCCACGTCGGTGCTGCTCTCCTTGCCGGTCACACGGAACTTGACCTGCTTCCACGCGAAGTCCACGAGGTCTGCGGTGTTGAGGTATTTGCGCGCCGCAAGTCCGCGGGCGAAGTGCACGATCGACGCGCCCTGCACCATCGTGTTGTCGACGTCGAAGAAGGCTGCCGCTGTGAGGTCGCGGGGGACTGCGGTCTCATCGGCTGCGGGCTCGGCAGGTGTGATACTGCTCTCGAGTTCGTGCAGCGCAAGGGCGGCGTCCGCACTCGCCTCACCGGCGAGGTTCGCGCGCACCTCGGCCTCGGTAGGACCCAGCGGGTTGCGGTTGCGGCGCCGGCCACCGTCGAACACGCCGACCACCGACACCCCGAACACAGTCACACGTAACAGCGTGGCCATTGGCCCCGTATGCCCCGGCACTCGCACCTCCCGTTAGCAACCCAAGACAACAGTAGCCCGGTTCACAGACGGTGATGGCAGAGTGATCGCCATGAGTCCGGCCACACATTCCGTCGTTCTTCTGACCCGTGCTGGTTGCAGCCTTTGCGACAAGGCAGCGGTGACTTTGCAGGCGATTTGCGACGACTTCGGGATCGCGGTCGAGAGCATCGACATCGATGCAATTGCACAGGTAAAGCCGCAATTGCGCGCAGAATACGGCGATCGTGTTCCCGTCGTGTTGCTCGACGGTGCAGAGCACAGCTATTGGGAAGTCGACGAACCGCGCTTGCGAAGCGACCTTCGCAGCTGACGGTATCTGCGCAATCTTGCGTCGCGAATCCGGTCCGCGAGCGCCCTTGCAGGTGGGAATGTAGATCGGCAGGAAATCCGCCGACTTTGGGAATGGCTTCACAAGCAGTTACCGTGGTGTGAACGATTCCCCGGATCAGCGTTGTCTCCGGCGAAAAACCTCCCGGACGAGGAGCTACAAACGTGACAGAAGAGCACCAGACGCCTCGGACTCGTGGCATGTCTGGAGCACTGCACGACAGCAAGGACATACCGCCGGCGACTGTGTCCCGGCTCGCGACCTACCTTCGTGTGCTCGGCGTCATGGTCGACGCTGGAACCCTCATCGTATCGAGTGAGGAACTGGCTGCCGCAGCGGGTGTCGGCTCGGCGAAGTTACGTAAAGATCTCTCTTTTCTGGGACCCAACGGTGTTCGCGGCGTCGGCTACGACGTTGCTCGGCTGCGCTCGCGGATCGAACGCGCGCTCGGCCTCGAGCAGGGCCACCGCGTGATCCTCGTCGGTGTCGGCAACCTCGGCCGCGCGCTCGCGGGATACGGCGGTTTCGCCCGGCGCGGCTTCACGATGGTCGGCCTCTTCGACACTGCTCCTGAACTGATCGGTACCTCCGTCGGTGAGCTGCCGGTCCGCGACGTCGCAGACCTCATGCCCGCGTGCGTCGAACTCGAACCGACAATCGCCGTCGTCGCGGTTCCCGACGAAGCCGCACAGCTCACCTGCGATCGATTGGTCGAAGCGGGTGTGCGTTGCGTGCTCAGCTTCTCACCGCTCGCGTTGGATGTGCCCGGCCACGTCGAGGTTCGCAGGGTCGACCTGGCGGTCGAGATGCAGATGTTGTCTTTCAGCAATACCCGGAATGGGCTGGCAGCGAGCATGGGGGCTTCGCGCCTCGCGCATCGCCGCGGCCTGAGTGAGGGATCGGTGGTATCGCAATGAGTGTTCTGCTCGTCGGGATCTCGCATCGGAGCGCCCCCGTCGCAGTGCTGGAGCGCGTCGCGATCACCGACACGGACCGGCCGAAGATGACGGAGAAGATGCTGGCCTCGAGCCACATCTCGGAGGTCATGATCGTTTCGACCTGCAACCGCGTGGAGATCTACGCGGTGGTCGACGCCTTCCACGGTGCACTTGCGGAGGTCGGCGAACTGCTGGCCAAGCATTCGGGCATGCCGCTCGCGGACCTCACCAAGCACGCTTATGTGCGTTACAGCGAGGCCGCGGCGGAACATCTGTTCGCAGTGGCGAGCGGCCTCGATTCGATGGTGATCGGCGAGCAGCAGGTCCTCGGTCAGATTCGCGCCGCGTACGCGTCTTCGGATGCGCAGCAGGCGGCGGGACGGGTACTGCACGAGCTCGCGCAGCAGGCGCTTCGCGTCGGTAAGCGAGTGCACTCGGAGACCGGTATCGATTCGGCGGGTGCGTCGGTCGTTTCGGTCGCGCTCGAACGCGCGTCGGCGCAGCTGGCAGTGACCGGTGGTAGCGACCTTGTCGGTCGGACCGGTGTCGTCGTCGGTGCCGGTGCCATGGGCGGCCTGGCGGTCGCCCACCTGATTCGCGCGGGCATCGGCGAGATCGTGGTCGTCAACCGCACACAGGACCGTGGCCAGCGGCTCGCGGACACGGCAAGTGCGCAGGGCGTTACCGCCCGCGCCGTCGCGCTCGACCACCTGACCGAAGCGATGTCGAACGCCGACGTGCTGATCACCTGTACCGGCGCGGTCGGTGCGGTTGTGACGCTCGCCGATGCGCATCGCGCGCTGGCAAAGCGTGACTGTGCCGACCGCCTGATGGTGATCTGTGACCTCGGTCTGCCGCGCGATGTCGAGCACGCGGTAGCGGGTCTGCCGGGAATCTTCGTCATCGACATGGAGACGCTGCAGCACGATCCTGCTGCCGGCGCTGCTGCGGCGGATGCGGAGGCAGCGCGCGAGATCGTCGCCGGTGAGCTCGCGCAGTACCTCGCCAGCCAGCGCCTCGCGGAGGTCACACCGACTGTCACCGCGCTGCGCCAGCGCGCGGCGGAGGTCGTCGAGGCCGAACTCATGCGGCTCGAGACGCGCCTGCCGGGCCTGGACAATCCGCAGCGTGACGAGGTCGCACGGACCGTGCGCCGCGTCGTCGACAAGTTGCTGCACGCGCCGACGGTCCGCATCAAGCAGCTGGCCTCGTCGCCCGGTGGCGATACCTACGCGGAAGCCCTGCGTGAACTCTTCGAACTGAAACCCGGTGCGGCCCAAGCAGTTGCGACGCCGATGGAGATCAGCGCGGTCGAGCTGGCCGACGATTTCACCATCGCCCGGGAACAGCTCTTCGGTGATATCTCCGGTCTCGATCGGGGGGCTCTGTGAGTATTGCTCCCGACACCGCCGACGTGGCCGTCTCGGAGCGTCCCGTGTGGCGTATCGGCACGCGTGGCAGCCTGCTCGCGACCACCCAGGCCGGGACTGTGCGTGACGCATTGATCGCCGCCGGGCACAGCGCGGAGTTGGTCATCGTCAAGACCGCCGGTGACGAGTCGAGCGAACCCGTCGCGACGATCGGCGTCGGCGTCTTCACGACCGCCCTGCGCGATCAGCTCGCCGCAGACGCTGTCGACATCGCCGTGCACTCGTACAAAGACCTGCCCACAGCGCCGGACGAGCGATTCGAGATCGCCGCCATCCCGCAGCGGGAAGATCCGCGCGACGCGCTCGTCGCGCGCGACGGTCTCGTCCTCGGTGAACTGCCCGCCGGCTCGAAGGTCGGCACGTCCGCACCGCGGCGTATCGCGCAACTGCTCGCACTCGGCCTCGGGCTCGAGCTCGTTCCGCTTCGCGGCAACCTGGACACTCGACTGCGGAAGGTCGCCGACGGCGAACTCGATGCCGTCGTCGTCGCTCGCGCGGGCCTTTCGCGGATCGGCCGCCTCGACGCAGTCACCGAAGCGCTCGAACCCGTCCAGATGCTGCCTGCGCCTGCGCAGGGCGCGCTCGCGGTCGAATGCCGAGTCGCGGACACAGACCTCGTCGCCGCGCTGTCGGCACTCGACGATGCGCCGACGCGGGCTGCGGTCGTCGCAGAGCGCGCCGTTCTTGCCGAGCTCGAAGCCGGTTGTACCGCGCCCGTCGGTGCACTGGCAGAGGTAGTCGAATCGTTGGACGACGACGGTCGGATCTTCGACGAGCTGTCACTGCGCGCGTGCGTCGCAGCCGTCGACGGGTCCGATGCGATCCGCGCGTCCATCGTCGGTGCACCCGACGACGCCGAACAGTTGGGCCGGGCCCTGGCCCGGGAATTGCTGGACCTGGGAGCACGTGACCTGATGGTCGGGGGTGGGGGAGTTGCCTGATCCGGTGCCCCGAATAGCCGACGGCGCTAAACCGGACCGCCCAGTGGGCGGACCCCCGATCCCGAAGAATGCTCGAGAAACAAAAGCACTGGAGAACAATCGATGAGCCGAGCCCGTAAGAACACCCCTGGACGGATCCTGTTCGTAGGATCCGGCCCAGGCGATCCGGCCCTGCTCACCGTACGAGCACGGGAAGTGCTCGTCGGCGCGGAGCTGGCTTTCACCGATCCTGATGTCGACAGCGGGGTTGTCGCACTTATCGGCGCCGCGGCGCCCGAGGATGCGCCCGCCGAGGTGCGGCCCGCCCTGGGTGACCCGGGTGAGGTCGCCAAGACACTTGTCACCGAGGCGCGCAACGGCCACGACGTGGTCCGCGTTGTTTCCGGCGACCCGCTGACCACCGATTCGGTGATCGCCGAGGTCACCGCCGTGGCCCGCACGAACGTGCATTTCGAGGTCCTCCCGGGTCTGCCGGGCGGGTCGGCTGTGCCGAGCTACGCGGGCATGGCGCTCGGTTCGACGCATACCGAAGCGGATGTCCGCGGCGAGGTCGATTGGGCCGCGCTCGCGTCGGCTCCCGGTCCGCTCGTCCTGCACGCAACGTCGGGTCACCTCGCAGAGACGGCAAGCGCGCTCGTCGAGCACGGCCTTGCACCACAGACTCCGGCGGCGATCACCGTTCGCGGTACGACGCGGCAGCAGCGGACCATCGAGGCGACGCTCGCGACGCTGAACGATTCCGGTGCCGAGCTGGTCGGTCCGCTGGTCGTCACGGTCGGCAAGATCGTGACGCAGCGCGCCAAGATGTCGTGGTGGGAGTCGCGCGCGCTCTATGGCTGGACCGTCCTCGTGCCGCGCACGAAGGATCAGGCCGGCGAAATGAGCGAGCGTCTCGTGACGCACGGTGCCGTGCCGATCGAGGTTCCGACCATCGCGGTCGAGCCGCCGCGCAGTCCCGCGCAGATGGAACGCGCGGTCAAGGGCCTGGTCGACGGCCGCTACCAGTGGGTCGTCTTCACGTCGACCAACGCGGTCCGCGCCGTGTGGGAGAAGTTTGCCGAGTTCGGCCTGGACGCCCGCGCGTTCTCGGGCGTCAAGATCGCGTGCGTCGGGGAAGCGACCGCGGACAAGGTGCGCTCGTTCGGCATCAATCCGGAACTCGTGCCGAAGGGTGAGCAGAGCTCGCTCGGTCTGCTCGAGGAGTTCGCCGAGTACGACGAGGTCTTCGACCCGGTCAACCGGGTCCTGCTGCCGCGCGCCGACATTGCGACGGAAACGCTCGCCGAAGGACTGCGGGAACGCGGCTGGGAGATCGACGACGTCACCGCCTACCGCACGGTCCGGGCTGCTCCGCCGCCGGCGCAGACGCGCGAGATGATCAAGGCCGGCGGGTTCGACGCCGTTCTGTTCACCTCGTCGTCCACGGTCCGGAATCTGGTCGGCATCGCGGGCAAGCCGCATGCGCGGACGCTCGTCGCGTGTATCGGCCCGAAGACCGCCGAGACCGCGATCGAGTTCGGTCTGCGCGTCGATGTCCAGCCCGAGCTTGCTCAGGTCGGACCGCTCGTCGAGGCGCTCGCCGAGCACGCTGCGCGACTGCGCGCCGAGGGTGCGCTGCCGCCGCCGCGTAAGAAGAGCCGCAGGCGGTAAGCGCTCTGTTCCCCCTGGACCGCCCGCGGCGACTTCGCCGGACACCTGCACTGCGGCGCCTCGTCGCCGAGACGTCAGTGGAGCCGAGGCATCTTGTGCTCCCGATGTTCGTCGCCGACGGCATCGACGAGCCACGCGCAATTTCGTCGATGCCGGGTGTCGTGCAGCACACTCTCGATTCGCTGACGAAGGCCGCCACCGATGCAGTGTCGGCTGGTGTCGGTGGGCTGATGCTGTTCGGCGTTCCGACACCCGCGGACAAGGACGCAGACGGCTCCGCCGCGTCGGATCCCGACGGGATTCTGAATCGCGGACTCCGTACCTTGCGTGACGAGCTCGGGGACTCGACGGTCTTGATGGCCGACACCTGTCTCGACGAGTTCACCGATCACGGACATTGCGGTGTGCTCGCCGCGGACGGGTCGGTCGACAACGACGCGACTCTGCGCCGGTATGTCGACATGGCGCTCGCGCAAGCCGACGCCGGTGCGCACCTGCTCGGCACGAGCGGGATGATGGACGGCCAGGTCGGTGCGATTCGTGAAGCGCTCGATTCTTCCGGGCGCTCGGGTACGGGGATCATCGCGTACGCAGCGAAGTACGCGTCGGCGTTCTACGGACCGTTCCGCGAAGCCGTCGGGTCGTCGTTGCAAGGTGACCGCCGAACCTATCAGCAGGACGCGGCGAATCGACGCGAATCCTGGCGAGAGGTCGATCTGGACCTCGCCGAGGGTGCTGACATCGTCATGGTGAAACCCGCGATGAGCTACCTCGACGTCCTGCGAGAGGTCGCGGACCGATCGTCGGTTCCTGTTGCCGCATATCAGATTTCGGGCGAGTACGCGATGATCACCGCCGCCGCAGAGCGCGGCTGGATCGATCGCGATGCAGCGATTCTCGAATCGTTGACGAGTATCCGCCGTGCCGGCGCAGACATCGTCCTCACCTATTGGGCGGCGGAAGCTGCTCGCTGGCTGGGTAATTCGAGGTCGTAGTGGAAGTGCGGAAAGACGTTCGCGACGAACGGCCGGTGCCGGTCGACGTTACGACCGCGGCTCAACTCTGGTGGGGAGTAATAGCTTTCGGTGTCGTCAGTATGGCTGCGGGTGTCGTCGAGGGATACGGTCACCGCGCGGACCTTGCCGGTGCGAACGGGTCGACCCGGTTGGTCGTCATGATGCTCGGTGTATCGGTTGTGCTCGGCCTGCTCTTGTCGGCAGCGTTTCTTCTCGTACTCCGCAAATTGCAGCGAGCGCGCAATTGGGCGCGCATGATCGTCACGCTCGTCGGCGGGATTCTTGTGCTGGGTGCGCTGTTCAATGTGGTCGGTCTGGTTTCGCCCGACGGCCCTGTGTCCCTGGTGATCGGTGCGGCGGGGATCATTCAGGGCGTACTCGCGGCAGGGGCGATCTTTTTGTTGCACCGGGGTGAATCGAACTCGTATTTCCTGCGATTTCCGCCGTCGCAATAGGTTGCGGGCGCGCGGCCCGATTGGCTGCATCGAGCGGGCGCATGTAGTGTGAGAGGTATCACAAGGTTCGGTATTGGGCCAGGTACGCGACACGGAGTTGGTTATTGTCGCACGGTGGCCATGCTGGCCACGACGCGAAAGGGTGAGGTATGCGGGTTGTGATCCAGCAGCATCAGAGTCTGCGACGCGAGTTGCTGATCATCGGCCTTATCGTGTTGATAGGCATTTTGACAGTCGTATTGCTGATTGCCCCCGGGATGTTCGCCTGACCCTAGGTCGGCCGTATGTCGTTCGATACAGCAAGATTGACGCGTGACCACCCCTTCCGACAGTCGTCCGAAACTCGTTTCAATTGCCTATTGGCTCTGGCTCGTTGCCGCAATTGCCCTGTTTTTGTTCGGCATTCTTGCTGCCAGCGCGAACGGTGATTCGATTCGTGAGCGTTTGGCCGATCTCGACTACAGCACCGAAACCGCCGACGCATTTGTGCTGATGCTTCGCGTGACCGGCGGCATGTCGGTCGTCGTCGGATTGGCAATCGGATTCATGGCCGGACCGGTCCGTAATGGGCATTACCGCTTTCGGAGAGCCCTAGTCGCACTTTCTGCCATATTCGCGCTTTTTCAAGCGGGCGCGGTGCTGACAGGGATTAGCCCGGTGATCCTGTTGGTAGTTCCGGTGCTACTCGTCGCGGCGTCGGTTCTCGTTTATCGGCCCGGTGCGAAGGAATGGTTCGTGGATGAAACCTGAACCTCCCGTGCGATACCGCGAACCCGGCGCGAGGTGGCGTTCGGTCGCCTACGGCCCAGTCTTCTGCGCGGTAATACTCGTGATCGAAATTTCTTTCGGTGCGCCTGTGCACTGGTTCGGGTTGATTGCGTTTGCGGCACTCCTGGCGGGATTTGTCGCGCTGCAGGTGGTGGCCGGCAAGAAACACGTCAGTGTCGAACTCACGGACACGACGTTGCGGCAGGGCACCGAGGTGATTTCGCTGGCCGACATCGCGTATCTCTATCCCGAGGCCGACGACTATCGGCGACGGGAAGAGCCGTGGGAGGAAGCTCGTGCGTTGGGCGAGCTTTCGGATGTTCCGCGGGGTCGCACCGCGATCGGAGTGAAAATGCGCGGGGACATCATGGTCCGCGCGTGGGCGCGTAACGACGAGCGGTTGCGCGAGCATTTGACGAGCGCGCTGGAGCGCTTGCGTAAGGAGTCGTCGTGAAGCGGATCGTGATCGATGTCGTGGCCTGTGTGGTGCTCGTCGGGCTCGGTGTCTGGTGCTGGAACATCGGCGTCCAAACCACGCCGTTGTCCCCTGAGTTCGTCGGTGCATCGGGCGCAGACGGCACGTACTACTCCGGCGGCTGGATCGCCCTCGCTGCATGCCTGGTTGCGGCCGGCGGAGCGTTCCTCGTGGACGCGGTCGGGCGGCTGGTTCGACCCTCGCCTTAAGTACCTAAGGGGGGTATGGTAGTGCCATGAATTCGTACTCCCCCGAGAAGGACGAGCTGCTCAAGCGGCTGCGCCGAATCGAAGGGCAAGTTGCCGGCATCTCGCGCATGGTTGCCGACGATCGCTACTGCATCGACGTCCTGACGCAGGTCGCGGCGGCCACCTCGGCGCTGCAGTCGGTGTCGCTCAAGCTTCTGGACGCCCACATGGCGGGCTGCGTGGTCGAGGCGGCGAAGCGCGGTGGACCCGAGGCGGACGCAAAGATCAAGGAAGCGTCCGACGCGATTGCCCGGCTGGTGCGCTCGTAGCCGAGTAGCGTTGGCGTGATGAAGGCGCTTCCGTTCGTGGCTGTCGTAATTGCGAGTTTCGGGCTGGTCGCGTGCAGTTCCAGCGACGACGACGGTTCGGCCGCAATGAGTTCCGCCGTCGAGCGACCCGGCGCGCCGACTGCGGAGGACGCAACCACCATCGACGCGTGCGGCCTGCTCACCAGTGCCGATATCCAGAAATACATCGATGTCGACGTCGCAGGCAATCCGAACACAAGCGTTCCGGAAGCGCCGGGGTGTGTCTGGGAAAACCCTGACACCTACACATCGGTGACGGTCGACATCGGCGCGCCGGACACCGCCATCAACGGCACCCTGCCCGACCCGGAACCCGGTTTCGAGGGAAGGCCAGCTCCGGACGGAATGCGCTATTTCGCGACCGGCGTCGTCGACTTCGCTGCCGACAAGCGCGCCAACTCGGTTCAGGTCGCGAACCCGAACCTGTCGGCGGACGAAAGCGACGCGGCGGCGTTGGAACTGGCTCGCAAGGTTCAGGAACGACTTCAGCAGTAGCCGGGCTACTTCATCGAGCCTTCCGAGGTCCAGCCCGCGTCTCTGCGCCGATTTCCGCGCCGCGACGGCAACACCACAACCCGCAGCGCCGCCCGCAGACTCTCGTGGGTGTTGGCCCATGCCTCGGCCTCGTGTTCGCATGCGGCGGCTTCTTCGGCGTCGAGTGCGTCGCTCGCCGACCGTCGCCAGGAGATCTCCTGCTCCGAGCAGATCAGTAGGTATTCGAGGATCGAGTCGCGGTCGTTGTCGCAGATCGCCGCGACCTCGGACGCGTCCAGCTGATCGAGATGCAGGAGGCACTGCAGTGCCGCCGGCAAGCTTTGCGCCACATTGTCGACCTCGAGCTCGGAAGCAATGACCGGCGCGCCTTCGCGCATGAAGTGGATCCACTTCGCGAATGCAGATTCGAGGTTCTTCGCCACGAACACGGTCGCTTCGAGGCGCAGGACGCCGACCACCGCGTCGTCGACGATCCGCAGGTTCACGTCCGGCCACACCTGGCTGTGCTCCTCGAGTACGGCGGCCGCGTTGGTGGCGTCGCCGAGCACCGCATAGAACGCGATCGTGGGCTCGTCCACCCGCACGCACAGCAGTGACGACATGTCGCCGATCGTCAGCGGGATGTCCCCGTCTTCGTCACGCAGCACCGGTTCGCTCACGAGATCGCTCACGACCGCGGCAGCCAACTCCTGCAGATGGTCGCGGCCCCGCGGGGCAACTGCCACGATCGGCTCCGGCTCAGCCGGACCGCCCTCGGTCAAGAACGCGGGGTGAGGCACTTCCCACATGTCCCGAACGACGACGACGGCCAGCGCAGCGAGCTTGTCCGAGTACCGCCGGCCGAACTCGAGAACGACGCGCCCGTCCTTGCGTTGTTTCCACCCAGCCTCGAACATTGCGTCGAGGTCGGCGGTTTCCATGAATCGCAGCCGCGGGCCGGCGGGAATCTCGCACCGCACGCGGTTGGCCCCGGTGACAGTGAAAACTACCTCGGGCAGCGGGTAGATCACGTCGTAGCTGCAGGTCAGAACTATTTTTTCGCCCTTCGGCAGAGCAGCGAGGCGGTCGGCAAGGCAAGTGCGGAAGTCGGTCCATGCGGCGACGACAGTGGTATCGAAGTGTTCGAAGTCGGACTCGTTGAAATTGGACACGGGCACTCCTTGCACTAGGGACGCGGGGGAGCTGACCCAGGCTCCGACCCGCACCTACAACGTAGCGGGATGGTCCGACATATGCGCGGCACAGGTTTGCGCGACGGCCAGCCGGTGAATCCATAGGCGAAAGGTGGCGACCATGTCCCAAGAGACCAGTGATACCGATAAAGGCTCCCGTGCGGCGGATGCTGTCCAGCACCCGTGGTTCGAGAAGCTCGCGCGCGCCGGGCACGTCGTCAACGGCGTCCTGCACATCCTGATCGGCTACATCGCGATCCGGTTGGCGTTCGGCAAGGGCGGGAACGCCGACCAGTCCGGCGCGCTCGGCGAGCTGGCGTCGAAACCGGGCGGAGCCGTCGCCCTGTGGGTGGCCGTGGCCGCATTCGTCATGCTCGCACTCTGGCGGCTTGTCGAAACGGTCGGCGGCAAGGCGTCCGAATCCGATTCCGGCGATGCATTCGACAAGGTAAAGGCGCTTTCGCTGGCCGTCGTGTACTTCGCGTTCGCTTGGACCGCGTTCACGTTCGCGCGCGGATCCGGCAAGTCGAGCAGCGAGCAGAACGTCGGCCTCACTGCGCGCCTGATGGAGAACGGGTTCGGAAAGTTTGTCCTGATCGTCGCGGGTGGAGTAGTCATCGGCGTCGGTGGATACTTCGCCTACAAGGGCGCGACGAAGAAGTTTTTGAAAGATCTGTTGCCGACACGCAGTCGGTACGCCGAGCCTATCGGATTCGTCGGTTACATCGCCAAGGGTGCGGCGCTGCTCGGCGTCGGGACTTTGATCATCACGGCCGTCGTCACCGCAGATCCGGCCAAAGCCAAGGGCCTCGATGGCGCCATCAAGATCCTCGGTGAGCAGGCGTTCGGGACGGCACTGCTCGTCATCGCGGGTCTGGGTATCGCGGTCTACGGCGTCTACTCCTTCGTCATGGCGAAGGACGCGAGAATGTAGCCTTCTTGCATGCCCCGTTACGAATACCGATGCCGGAGCTGCGGCGACACGTTCGAAGTGACCCGCTCGATGTCCGAGTCCTCGATCGATACGCCGTGCCCGCAGGGGCACGACGACACGGTCAAGCTGCTGACCACCTTGGGACTGGCCGGCAAGTCGGCACCCGCGCCACAGCCGCAGGGCGGCGGTGGGTGCTGTGGCGGCGGTTGCTGTTCCTAGACCCGGACGGCCTTGCCGAAGCTCGCGTCGATACTGAACTTGCCTGCACCGGTGACGGCGATCAGCAGCGCGCCCACACCCAGGGCGACGACGAGCTCGTAGCCACCACCGCTGACGAAGACGCCGTTCTCGATGTGTACAAATGCGAATGCGCCGAGCATGTTCGCGAACAGGAGCAGGCCGGCGATCGAGGTCAGCACACCCGCGATCAACGCGATGCCGCCACCGAGTTCGACTGCTGCGGCGAAGATCGCCGATGCGCGCGGGGCGGGGATGTCCATGCCCCGAAAGCCTGTCGTCACGTTGTCCAGGCCAGTGGTGAAGAACTTCTGCCAGCCGTGCGCGACGAACACCACGCCGAGGCCTACGCGGGCGATCAGCAGGGCCAGGTCACGTTGTGTAGACGAATTCATGCACCAAGGGTGTCAAAATCTAATTCAATCCTCAACTAAAGTGCCCGGCCTCACTCGCTCTAGCGCCTGCGGGCCAGAGATTCGAGCAGCTCGATCGGCATCGGCAACAACAGCTGTCCGTCGGCGAAGTCGGACTCCGCTTTGGCGGCCGCGAACTCTTCGTGCAGCCGTTCCATCTTGACGTCCAACTTGTTGGCTGCCTCGGCCGCTTCCGTCAGCTCTTCGAGCAACGACGGCGGAATGTTGCCGCCGTACTTGTAGTAGATCTTGTGCTCGAGGCTCGCCCAGAAGTCCATGGCGATGGTCCGGATCTGCAGTTCGACGGGCACCTGCTGGACCCGATCGCTCATGAACACAGGAATCTCGGCCAGGATGTGCAGGCTCTTGTAGCCGTTGGGCTTGGGTGCGGCGATGTAATCGCGCACTTCGGTGACGGTGATGTCGTTCTGGCCGGTCAGCATGTCCGCGATGCGGTAGGTGTCCTTGATGAAGCTGCACGTGATGCGGACGCCTGCGATGTCGACGATCTGCTTTGCGAGGTCGTCGAACGTGATCGGGCAATTCTTGCGGTAGGCCTTCTGCAGGAGGCTCTCCGGCGATTTCAGGCGAGAGGCTACGTGCTCGATCGGGCTGTAGTGATGGATGTGGGTGAACTCGTCCTTGAGGATGTTCACCTTCGTCATCATCTCCGCGATGCCGAATTGGTACGGCATCATGAAGCGCGTGAACTCGGCGCGGTAGTGCGCCAGATCCTCCGCCCACACGCCGTCCAGAGATTCGGTCACGTTTATCGCCCGCCCTAAGTTGTCCGTTTTGTCGCAGTACAGTCTTTCATGTCAAGCTGAGACGGCACTGAGATCAGAAACGCACAGCCGCTGTCGGGCTACGGCTCCAGCATTGCGGCGTTGAGCAGATTATCGGGAACGCCGAGGCCGTCGACCAGTGACCGAGCGCGCGGGCGCAGCGTTCGGCACCGCTCGTTGATGGCCCGTCCGACAGCCTTCGACCGCTCGACCGAGATCAGGCGATGCTCCATGAACCAGGCTTTGTCCTCCTCGATGACCGACAGTGCGTACAGGTCACAGAGGTCCTCGAGCAGCTCCTTTGCCGCCTTGTCCTTGCACGCTTCGATGCCCGCGATGAACGCCTCCAGCGTCACTCGATCGATGTGTGCGCGCGCGGTGTGCATGACGTGGTCCTGCACGAAGTTGAACGCGTCGAACGGATCCTTCTCGCGTTTGGACGCACCCTGTAGACGCCGGGCGGCGGTCGAGATCAGGTATTCCTCACGATCCTCGAACATTCCGAGCTGGGTGCCGCGATTGAAGAGGCTGCCGTCTTCCTCGTTGTCCTGCCGCGTGTCGAGGAGCGTCTGAATGATCTGGAGTGCGGCGGTCCGGGTCTTGACGACGTCGCTGACCGTGACCGTCGCAAACTTCATCCACTCGACCGGGCTCATCCCGCGGACCTCGTCGGCGTAGGACGTCAGCAGTTCCTTCGCGACGAGCTGAGTCAGAACGTGGTTGTCGCCCTCGAACGTCGTGAACACGTCGGTGTCCGCCTTGAGCTGCACCAGACGGTTCTCCGTCAGATAGCCTGCGCCGCCGCATGCCTCGCGGCATTCCTGGATCGCACGCGTGGCGAATGCGGTGTTGGCGACCTTGAGCCCCGCCGCGCGGCTTTCCAGCTCGCGTTGGTCCTGCGGATCGGGCTCCTCGTCACTGCCTTGCAGGTCCTGCAGCTTGGCGATCAGCTCGTTCTGCGCGAAGCCGAGCGCATACGAGCGCGCGATCAACGGCAGCAGCCGGCGCTGGTGCACGAGGTAGTCCATGATGGGCACCTCGTCGTCGCTCTTCGGTGCACTGAACTGCCTGCGCTGCAACGCATATCGCGTCGCGATCGTCAACGCGACCTTCGCCGCAGCGGCAGCCGAACCGCCGACCGTGACGCGGCCGCGCACAAGCGTGCCGACCATCGTGAAGAACCGGCGGTTCGAACTTTCGATGGGAGAGCTGTAGACGCCGTCCGCGTCTACGTCGCCGTAGCGATTGAGCAGGTTGTCGCGCGGGATCCGGACATGGTCGAACATGATCCGGCCGTTGTCGACGCCGGTGAGCCCGCCCTTGTAGCCGCAGTCCGACGTCGTCACCCCTGGCAGATCGTTTCCGTGCTCGTCCCTGATCGGGACGACGAGACAGTGCACCCCATGGTTCTCGCCGGCCACGATGAGCTGCGCGAACACTGCTGCGACGGTGGCGTGCAGTGCCGCGCCGCCGATGTAGTCCTTGCGTGCGGAGGGCGTCGGCGAATGGATGACGAACTCGCCCTTCGCGGCGTCGTAGGTGGCCGTGGTCTCGAGTTCCTGGACGTCGCTGCCGTGACCCGTTTCGGTCATCGCGAAACAGCCGAGCAGTCCGAGGTTGATGGTGGGTTTCACATACAGCTCGTGGTGGCGCGCGGTGCCGAGATTCTCGATCGCGCCGCCCCAGAGACCCCACTGCACGCCGGCCTTCACCATCAGTGAAAGGTCCGCCATGGCAAGCATTTCGATGCTCGTGACGGCAGCGCCCGCGTCGCCGGTGCCGCCGTGTTCGGTCCGGAACCCGTTTGCCGCGTAACCGTCGCCCGCGAGCAGTTGCATCTGTTCGAGCGCGTGGGCGCGCGCTTCTTCGAGATCGGGAATGAAGCGCGGCGTGAACTGCTCGCGGCTCAGATCCACGCGTACCTTTTCGCGGGTGTCGTGGAACGGTCCGTCGAGCGTGATGCGCAAATGATCCGCGGTGATGGCCATGCCATGCACGTTACCGACGGATACGCTCAGTGGGCCGGAGTTCTCTGTGAATTCAGCCTCGATACGGCGGCGCGACGCCCCAGCCCCACCGTGGGACGGGCGCATGTGCGACGACGGCCGCGCCCTTCTGCGAGTTCTCCAGCGCGAGCCGGGTGCCCCACTCGACATACGCCATGAACGCGGAGCGAAATTCAGGGTCGGCGGGGAGGTCGGCGTCGTCGGCGGCGAGGCTCATCGTCGTGGCGAAGCGGTGCCGCTGCTGCGGGGTGATCCCGAGGTCGATGTGGTGAGCCAGCATGCGCTCGTAGCCGCCGAGCTCGTCGGTGTACCGCGGCGGACCGCCGAAAACCTCGCCCCACCACAACGTCACGTGCGCGCGATGGTCTTCGCTGACGCCGCCTGGAAACAGAGCGGAGAGAAGGTCGTCCTGCTCGACGCGGTCGTAGAAGGCGTCGATCAGCCGCCGGAAGGCGTCCCCGCCGCCGGCCCACTCGTAGAGGCTCGGATCTTCGTCAGCCACGGGATCGAGAGTATCGCCTACTCCGTAGGGTGGCTGCGTGACTTCTGGACTTGATCAGGATTCGTTTCCCCGCCAGTACGCGCGCACCGTTCGGTACACGGTCGGCGCGCCGCGTTCGTTCGCGGTTGCGGGCACCAAGGTCGTATTTCTGCGGTCGCGGTCGGGCAGCGACCGGGCGAACATGCTGTGGACTCTCGATACGGTTTCCGGGAAGGAACGCATCGCCGCCGACCCCGCGGTGCTGCTGCACGGCGGCGCGGAAGAACTCTCCGCGGCCGAGCAGGCCAGGCGGGAACGCAGCCGTGAAACGTCGGCGGGGATTGTCGGATTCGCGCTCGACGACGCCGGACGCCAGGCAGTGTTCGCGTTGTCCGGGCGATTGTTCGTGACCGATCTGGACAAGCGGGCCACGTCGGAGCTGCGTGTGCCGGGCCCGCTCGTCGATCCTCGCCTGTCGCCGGACGGCGCCTACGTCGCGTATGCGACTGTCGACGGCGAATTGCGGGTCATCGGCACGGACGGGTCGGGCGACGCGGCGCTCGGGCGTCCTGAACATCCCGGAGTCGTATGGGGCCAAGCCGAATTCATCGCCCAGGAGGAGATGGGCCGCAGCCGTGGCTACTGGTGGTCGCCCGACAGCGACAGGCTCCTCGCCGAGCGCTCCGACGACACTCCGGTCCGGCGCTGGTGGATTGCCGACCCCGCCAATCCCGAGCGCAGGCCCGCTGAGGTTGCCTATCCGGCTGCCGGGACTCCCAACGCCGACGTCGACCTGTGGTTATTCGATCTCGCTGGTTCGCGAACCGAAATAACCTGGGACAAAGCCGAATTCCCGTATCTGGCCCATGTGCACTGGTCCATCGGCGGACCTCCCCTGCTGCTCGTCCAGGCCCGGGATCAACGCAGTCAGCGCGTGCTGACCGTCGATATCGATTCGGGTGCAACGGATGTGGTGCTCGAAGAGAGTGACGACACCTGGCTCGATCTGTTTCCGGGCGTGCCGGCGTGGACGCCGGGCGGGGACGTGGTCCGCATCTCGGACGCGACAGGGGTGCGTTGCCTGGTGGTCGGGGACAGGGCGTTGACGGGTCCGGAGCTACATGTGCGGTCTGTTGTTGCGACGACAGAATCGACCGTCTACTTCACCGCATCGGGCGGAGTCGAGGAGACGGGGCCACGGCCCGGCTGGGTCGGTGTGGCGCGAATCGGTCTGGACGGTTCGGGCTTCGAGTGGGTGTCGACGACCGACGGCGTGTCGACCGCAGTGGTCGGCGACGGGATCACCGTCGTCTCGACGGCCCGCGTGGATAGGCCGGGCACGCAGGTGCGGGTGCTCGAAAGTGGTGCGACGATTGCGTCCCACGCCGAGCAGCCGATACTCGTCGCCCGGCCGCAGTTCCGATTTGCCGGCGCGCGCCGGATCCCGTCGGCGGTTTTCCTGCCGAGTGATTACGACGGTTCGGCGCTTTTGCCCGTCCTCATGGACCCCTACGGCGGGCCGCACGGGCAGCGTGTAGCGGCGGCCCACAATCCCCACCTGACGTCTCAGTGGTTCGCTGACCAGGGCTTTGCGGTGGTTGTCGCGGATGGGCGCGGTACGCCGGGGCGCAGTCCGGAGTGGGAGAAATCGATCGCGTTCGATTTTGCGGGTGCAACTCTCGACGATCAGGTCGAGGCGTTGCACGCGCTGGCGGAAGAGTTCCCGCTGGACCTCGGACGCGTCGGAATTCGGGGGTGGTCCTACGGCGGCTACCTGGCTGCGCTCGCGGTGCTGCGGCGTCCGGACGTGTTCCATGTCGGGGTCGCCGGCGCGCCGGTCACAGACTGGTCCCTGTACGACACGCACTACACGGAGCGCTACCTCGGGATGCCGGACAGCAAGGTCTACCCGGCCAATTCGCTCATCGACTATGCCCCCGAACTGGAACGGCCGTTGCTGCTCATTCACGGTCTTGCCGACGACAACGTGGTCGTCGCACATACCCTTCGCCTCTCGTCGGCGTTGCTGGCGGCAGGGCGGCCGTATTCGGTGCTGCCGCTTTCGGGGGTCACGCACATGGCCTCTCAGGAGGACATCGCGGAGAATCTGTTGAAGCTGCAGGTCGATTTCATCAAGAAGGGGCTCGGGTAACAGCCCTGGTCAGAGGGTCGTTCTTCTGATAGTGTAGAACGTATGTTCGAGCAGGGGGATTGGGGATCTGCTGCCGACTGGGCCGTCGCCCCGGTGGATCATTCGCGTCTGAAGCATCCGGTGCAGGCGCTGACGGCGATGGTGCTCGTCGCGCGGCAGGAGAATGCCGCGGCAGCGCAGAAGGTGTTCACTGCCGTCTGCGCCTACAGAATGGGAATCGCCGAAGACTTCGACCGCCTCGGTGAACAGGCCGCCGACTGGCTGGGGGTCGGCGCGGAAATGGAAGTCGCGCTCGTCCTCGGGGTCTCTGTGGGTACGGCCAGGAAGCTGATTTCCGTCGGCGTGACTCTCGACACGCGACTGCCGCTGGTGAAGGCGGCGTTCGTCGCGGGTGAGCTGGATTTCTCCAGGGTTCGGACGATTGTCGACGCGGTCGACGGTGTTTCGGAAGCGACCGTTTCCGCCGTCGAGGCGGCGATTGTCGACGCCGCTCTGCAGCGACCGCCGCGCGCGCTGGCAAACGAGATTGCGCGGCTGCTGATCGCAGCAAATCCCGACGACGCCGCAGAATCGCGCAAGAAGCGCGAAAAGCACTCACGCACTGTGAAAATTACGCCCGACTCGCACGGCATGGCCGCCCTGTTCGCAACCATGACAGCCGCGGAAGGTGTCGTGGTGTCGACCCGAATCGACGAGATGGCCGCGACCGTATGCCGACGGGATCCGCGCACGCCTGCAACGCTCCGCACGGATGCATTCGTCGCGCTTATCAATTGCGAAACGCATCTGGCGTGCAGATGTGAGACTGCGGACTGCCCATTCGCCCATCTGCCCGCGGCCGAACCCGCGACCGTCCACCTGCACGTGCATGTCGACGTGGAGACTCTGCTCGGCTTCGCGGACAATCCGGCGAACCTCGAAGGTCACGGCCCGATCGACCCGGACCTCGCCCGACGCTTCGCGCAGGACGCGACGTGGCAGGCAATCGTTGAAGAGACGCGTTCGCGGTGCCCGGCCAAAGCTCATCCGGCAGGCTTTGTGCCCACCGCGACAAAGCTTCTTCCACCGCCCGTACCGAGCGGAATCGGCGGCGCGATCGCCGACATCAAGGCGGCAATCGATGCGGACCCGAAGGTCCTCGACGGTGAGTTTCCCGACGGCCACGGCGGACTCGACGAACCACCACCCGGTGCGCTGTCGTATCGACCGCGCAAGGAGGTCAAAGACAAGGTCTACGCCAAGTATTCGACGTGCACCTTCCCGAATTGCTATGTGCCGGTCCGGAAATGCCAGTTCGATCACATCGAACCGTTCGACCACTCGGATCCTGAGCGCGGCGGTTGGACTATCGAATCGAACGGACATCCCGCGTGTCCGTACCACCACCAGGCCAAGACCGACGGGATCTTTCGCGTCGTCAGGATGGCGGGCGACGCCATCGTCTGGGTGTCGCGGAACGGCGCAGTCGGAATCACAATCCCGGAGGAGCTGGGCGGTAGCCACGAGCCCGAAGCGCGCAAGCCCGTCAAGCTGACTCGACCAGCGCCGGCCGAAGATCCGCCCGACGACGCCATCTACGACCCCACCTGGTGGGAGCAGCACATGCAGTCCGGCGACCGACCTCCGACACTGGCGGATATGGCGCAACTCACCGACCGGCGGCTGGCGGTTATCTATCGGGAACTCGGAACCCACTACGAAGAACACCTGGCGATACTCGCCGCGCGTGATCGCCATATGCCGCCGCCGTACTGATCCCAACTCTCTGAGAGACTGGACCCCGTGACTGTCTCTTCCGCCGCCTCTGCTCAATTGTTCGAGCGTGCGTCCGCGGTCATCCCTGGCGGCGTGAATTCGCCGGTCCGGGCCTTTCAATCGGTCGGCGGAACACCCCGCTTCATCAGCAAAGCTTCCGGTTACACGCTGACCGACGCGGACGGCAACGACTACGTCGACCTGATCTGTTCGTGGGGTCCGATGATCCTCGGCCACGCCCACCCGGCTGTGGTCGAAGCAGTGCAGAAGGCGGCATCGAGCGGGCTCTCGTTCGGCGCACCGACCGAGGCCGAGATCGAACTCGCCGAGGAGATCGTGGGCCGCGTCGAGCCGGTCGAGCAGGTTCGTCTCGTCAACTCCGGAACCGAAGCGACGATGAGCGCTGTGCGCCTCGCTCGCGGGTTCACCGGAAAAACCAAGATCATCAAGTTTGCCGGCTGCTACCACGGCCACGTCGACGCGCTTCTCGCCGACGCGGGGTCCGGCGTCGCGACCCTCGGCCTGCCGACCTCCCCAGGCGTCACCGGCGCGCAGGCGGCGGACACAATTGTCTTGCCCTACAACAACCTTGACGCGGTCGCGGACGCATTCGCGACGAACCAGGGCGAAATCGCGTGCATCATCACCGAAGCCGCCGCGGGCAACATGGGTGCGGTCGCACCGGCTGCCGGTTTCAACGAAGGGCTCCGGCGCCTCGCGAACGCTCACGACGCCCTGCTCATCATGGACGAGGTTATGACCGGTTTCCGGGTCAGCCCGTCGGGTTGGTACGGCCTCGAAGGCGTCGCGGGCGACCTGTACACGTTCGGCAAAGTGATGTCGGGTGGACTTCCCGCAGCAGCATTCGGCGGTCGTGCAGACGTGATGAGCCGCCTCGCGCCGGTGGGACCGGTCTATCAGGCAGGCACGTTGTCGGGTAACCCCGTGGCGGTCGCGGCTGGTTTGGCAACCCTGCGGGCAGCTGATCAGGAGGTCTACGCGGCCCTCGACCGCAACGCTGCGCGACTCGGGCAGCTGATCGGCGATTCGCTGACCGCGGAGGGCGTCGAGCACGTCGTCCAATTCGCGGGCAACATGGTGAGCGTGTTCTTCGCCGCCGACCCGGTCACCGACTACGCCGCCGCCAAGGCCAGCCAGACCTGGCGGTTCCCAGCCTTCTTCCATGCCCTGCTCGAACGCGGCGTGTACCCGCCGCCCAGCGCGTACGAGGCGTGGTTCGTTTCCGCGGCAATCGACGACCGCGCATTGGGCATCATCGAAGACGCACTACCTGCTGCCGCCAAGGCAGCCGCACAAGCGACAAAAGAGGGATCTACGACGTGACGTCACTCGACCAGCCAGCCATCAAGACGATCGTGCACGTTCTGCGGCACGGCGAGGTCCATAACCCGGACGGGATTCTGTACGGCCGGATCCCCGGCTTCCAGCTGTCCGACAACGGCCGCGCTCAGGCCGAGGCAGTTGCGAAAGTGCTTGCCAACCACGACATCACGCTGGTCGTAGCGTCACCGCTGCAGCGCGCCCAGGAAACGGCGGCGCCGATCGCGGCCGCCCACGGCCTGGAGATCCAGACCGACGACAACCTCATCGAAGCCGGGAACGCGTTCGAAGGTCTGCGTGTCGCTGTCGGCGACGGTGCCCTGAGCCGCCCTCGGCACTGGTGGAAGTTGCGCAACCCGTTCACGCCGTCGTGGGGCGAGCCGTACCTGCACATTGCGCATCGCATGCTCGCCGCGATCAACAAGGCGCGCGTGGACGGTGCCGGGCACGAGGTCGTGTGTGTGTCGCACCAACTCCCCGTGTGGACGCTGCGCAGGTTCCTGCAGGGCGAGCGCCTATGGCACGACCCCCGCCACAGGCAGTGCGGACTGGCCTCGTTGACGTCGTTGGTCTACAAAGGCGACACGCTTGTCGACATCATCTACTCCGAACCTGCGGGCGCATCGGATCCGAGGGTGACCGGCGCATGAAGCGGTTGCGGGCCGCGTGTTGCCTGCTCCTGATCGGGCTGGCCACGGCCGGCTGCGCTGGGACCGACGCGGTCGCGCAAGGCGGCACGTTCGACTTCGTTGCGCCGGGCGGCAAGACCGAGATCTTCTACGACCCGCCGGCGGACCGTGGCACGGTCGGCAAGCTGTCGGGTCCGGACCTCATGGTCGACGACAAGACGACGGCGCTCTCGGACTTCGCCGGTGAGGTCGTGGTGATCAATCTGTGGGGTCAGTGGTGCGGTCCGTGCCGGGGTGAGGCCGACGATCTCGAGCAGGTCGCCGAAGCGACGCGCAATCTCGGCGTGGCGTTCCTCGGCATCAACGTCCGCGACTATGCGAAGGACAAGGCGCAGGACTTCGTCAAGGACCGCGGCGTCAGCTACCCCTCGATCTACGACCCCGAGATGCGGACCGTCCTCGCGCTCGGTGGTGTGCCGACGACGACCCTGCCGACCACGCTGGTCCTCGACCGCCAGCACCGCGTCGCCGCTGTGTTCCTGAAGGAACTGCTCGCCGAAGATCTGCAGCCGGTCGTCGAGCGGATCGCGGGGGAGACCTCGTGAACCTCGCGAGCATCGGCGACACCTTCGAGTCCACCGCGTCCAGCGGTCCGTTGCTGCTCGCCCTCGGTGCCTGCGCGTTGGCCGGTCTCGTGTCCTTCGCTTCGCCCTGTGTGGTTCCGCTCGTCCCCGGTTACCTCTCCTACCTGGCGGGACTGGTCGGCGCGGACGCTCCGCCGGTGACTGCCGCCGAAGCTGTCGCGACCAAAACACGGACCGGACGCGCTCGGGTTGTCGGCGCATCCGCCCTGTTCGTCGCAGGGTTCACGGTGGTCTTCGTTCTCGCGTCGGTCACCGTCTTCGGGGTCGTCGAAACTCTTGTCATCAATCGTGAAGTGCTGCAACGCGTCGGCGGCGTGATCACGATCATCCTGGGCCTCGTGTTCGTCGGCCTGATACCTGCGCTGCAGCGGGACGTCCGATTCGAGCCACGCCGCGTCGGCAGTCTCGTCGGTGCGCCGTTGCTCGGCGCCGTGTTCGCACTCGGCTGGACGCCCTGCCTGGGCCCCACCCTGGGCGGCGTCATGTCTGTCGCGTCGGGAACCGAAGGCACTACCGCGGCGCGCGGAGTCGTGCTCATCATCGCGTACTGCGCGGGCCTGGGACTGCCGTTCGTGATCCTCGCCTTCGGGTCTGCGGGAGCGCTGCGCGGCGTCGGCTGGCTGCGCCGCCATGCACGCACTATCCAGATCTTCGGCGGGATCCTGCTGATCGCCGTCGGGATCGCCCTGGTGACGGGCCTGTGGGACCAGTTCGTCACATGGGTGAGGGATGCCTTCGTCTCGGATGCTGTTCTGCCGATATGACGACCACACAACTGCGGCCCGCAGCGCCGACCCCACCCCGCAAGCAATCCGCCTTCGGACGTGCCATCGCCCTGATCCGCAACACTTGGCGCGCGCTCACGAGCATGCGGACAGCGTTGATGCTGCTCTTCCTGCTCGCACTCGCAGCGATCCCTGGCGCTCTACTGCCCCAACGGAGCCTCAACCTCGGCAAGGTCGACGAATACATCGCCGATCGCCCGACCCTCGGTCCTTGGCTGGACCGCCTCGAACTGTTCGATGTCTTCTCGAGTTTCTGGTTCACGAGCATCTATGTGCTGCTGTTCATTTCGCTCGTCGGCTGCATCGTCCCGCGTTGCTTCGACCACGCGAAAGCCCTGCGGACGCAGCCCGTGCCGGCGCCCCGCAATCTCGGCCGGCTCCCGCACCATCACCGGACTGTCCTCGACGAGTCTCCCGAAGTTGTTGCAGAGCACATCCGTTCGGGCTTGCGCGGCTGGCGGGTCACGGTGCGGTCCAGCGAGACGGAGACGACGGTCTCGGCGGAGAAGGGCTACCTGCGCGAACTCGGCAACCTCGTCTTCCATCTCTCGCTGGTCGGTCTGCTGGTGGCGATCGCGGTCGGGAAGCTGTTCTCGTACGAGGGCAACGTCATCGTCATTGCCGACGGCGGTCCGGGGTTCTGCACGACGACGCCTGCGGTGTTCGACTCCTTCCGGGCGGGCAATATCGAGGACGGCACCGGACTGACCCCGATCTGTATCCGCGTCAAGAACTTCCACGCCGACTATCTCGACAACGGTCAGGCCGAGCAGTTCACGTCCGATATCAGCTACCAGGCCGGCGCGGACCTCGAGAACAACACCTGGCGCGATCAGACGCTGCAGGTGAACCATCCGCTTCGCGTTGCCGGCGACCGTGTCTACCTGCAGGGCCACGGCTATGCGCCGACGTTCACGGTCACGTTCCCGAAGGGTGAGACCCGCACCGAGACATTGCAGTGGCGGCCCGACGACGCGCGGACCTTCCTGAGCAGCGGCGCCATGCGGTTCGACCCGCCCGGCGGTCTGTATCCGAGCGAAGAAGAGCGGCGGAAGAACCAGATCGCGATCGAGGGCCTGTTCGCGCCGACCGCCGTCCTGCATGGTGAGCTGCTCTCGTCAGGTTTCCCCGAGATGATTCGACCTGCTGTCGCCATCGACATCTATCGCGGCGACACCGGCCTCGATACCGGGCTTCCGCAGTCGCTGTTCTCGCTGAACAAGGAACTGATCAACCAGGGCCGGCTCACCAAAGAGGCCCGCAAGAATCTCGAGCCCGGCCAGAGCGTCACCCTGAACGACGGCAAGACGACGGTCCGTTTCGACGGTGCGAAGGAGTTCGTCAACCTGCAGGTGTCCCACGACCCCGCGCAGCAGTGGGTACTGGTATCGGCGATCACGATGATGCTCGGTCTGCTCGTGTCGCTCGTCATCAAGAGACGCAGGGTCTGGGCGCGGATCCACATCGGCGAAGCCGTTGACGACGAGTCGAAACGACGTACTGTAGTAGAGCTTGGTGGGCTGGCCCGAACAGATCAGGCCGGTTGGGGCGACGAGTTCGATCGATTGTGCACACGCCTTTTGCCCACCACATCGTCTGGAAAAGCAGGAGACTGAACTGATGCCGATCAACGAGAACCTTGCCGCGTTCAGCGACCTCGCGTTTCGGACCGCCTTTCTGATCTACTTCCTCGCCTTCTGCCTGCTGATCGGTCAGTACGCGACGTCGCGGGTGAACAAGGTCGAAGCACGCGAACTGGTCGGCGTAGGCGCGGGTTCCGCTGTCCCGGGCCGCGTGATCGAAGCGCCTGCCAAGTCGTTGTCGGAGCGCCTCGGCAATATGAGCGTCTCGGTTCTGGTTGTCGGTTTCGCCTCGCACATTGCGTCGATCGTGCTGCGCGGATTCGCGACCGAACGGTTCCCGCTCGGCAACATGTACGAGTTCGTAACGATGGCCTGCGCTGCCGCCGTCGCTGTCGGACTGGTGATCATGCGCGGTCAGAAGTACCGCTCGATGTGGGTGTTCCTGCTCCCGCCGGTGATGATCCTGATGTTCCTCGCGGCGACCGTGCTCTATGCGGATGCCGCTCCGGTCGTGCCTGCCCTGCGGTCGTACTGGCTCCCGATCCACGTGACGATCGTGAGTGTCGGCAGCGGTGTGTTCATGGTCGCAGGCGTGGCGAGTGCGCTGTACCTGCTGCGCATGCGACAGCCCGCAGGGTCCGAAGCCGACGGGTTCGTCGGCAAGATTGCCCGCCGACTGCCCGATGCGCAGACCCTCGACCGCCTTGCCTACAAAACGACCATCATCGGCTTCCCGCTGTTCGGCGCCGGCGTCATCCTGGGTGCGATCTGGGCCGAGTCCGCGTGGGGCCGGTTCTGGGGTTGGGATCCCAAGGAGACGATGGCGTTCATCGCCTGGGTGATCTACGCGGCGTACCTCCACGCGCGCGCGACCTCCGGTTGGCGAGACACCAAAGCCGCGTGGATCAACGTGGCAGGATTCGTCGCGATGATCTTCAATCTCTTCGTGATCAACATGGTGGTGCAGGGGCTGCACTCGTACGCAGGACTGACCTAGGAGACTCGCCTTGGCGCTCGCGGATTTTCAGAACGAAATCTACTTCCAGGGCCTGGGCGGCGTAAGACCGGAGTTCCCAACAGATCTCACGAAACTGGAGGCGCTCGCCGAGCGGAAGTTGCCGCCCGAGGCGTTCGGTTACATCGCTGGATCAGCAGGTACGGAGTCGACCGCGCGCGCGAACCGCGAGGCATTCGACAAGGTCAAAATCGTGCCGCGAATGCTGCGCGACGTCGGTGTCCGGGACCTGAGCGTCGAGTTGTTCGGCCAGAAGCTGCCGGCGCCCGTCCTGCTTGCGCCGATCGGTGTGCTGTCGATTCTGCATCCCGAGGGCGAGTTGGCCGTCGCGAAAGCTGCCGCTTCCACGGGCGTGCCCATGATCCTCAGCACGGCCGCGTCGAACACGATGGAGGATGTCGCCGAAGCGAACGGCGACGGCTTGCGCTGGTACCAGCTGTACTGGCCGAAGGATCGCGAGCTTGCCGCCAGCTTCATGGCGCGAGCCAGAGCTGCGGGCTATACCGCGCTGGTTGTCACCCTGGACACTGTGAGCCTGGCTTGGCGTCCGCGTGATCTCGACCAGGCCTACCTGCCGTTCCTGCAGGGAATCGGCGTTGCGAACTACTTCGCCGATCCCGTGTTTCAGAAGGCCATCGGTGGACCCGTCACCGCAACGAATCGGCCGCAGGCGTTGCTGCACTGGATCGCGAATTTCAGCGACCCGACCAACACGTGGGACGACCTCGCGTTCATCCGCGAGCACTGGGATGGACCGGTCGTCCTCAAAGGCGTCCAGCACCCCGACGACGCGCGCCGAGCGGTCGATGCAGGCATGGACGGCGTGATCGTCTCCAACCACGGCGGACGTCAGGTGGACGGCGCGGTCGGGTCGCTCGAGATGCTCCCGGAAGTTGTCGCTGCGGTCGGCGATCAGACGACTGTGCTGTTCGACAGCGGAATCAGGTCCGGCTCCGACGTCGTCAAGGCGCTTGCAATCGGCGCACGGGCGGTGCTGCTCGCACGGCCCTACGGGTACGGCCTCGCGCTCGGGGGTGAGGCAGGTGTCCGCCACGTTGTCCGGTGTCTGCTCGCCGAGTTGGAACTGGCCATGACGCTGACCGGCGTCAAAGACATCGGCGAGCTGACGCCCGAAATTTTGCGGTCCTAGTTCACCGGATCGTTCGGCCCGGCTTCCGGTGTGTCCTTACCCGATCGCCGGGACTCGCGGTTCAAGCGCCACAGAAACTCGGGGTCGTCGTCCGGTCCCAGCGTGCGTCGCTGGTCGGCCGGCCTTATGTCCGGCCCGAATGCCTTCCAGAACAGCACCACGACTGTCACCAGTCCGACGGCTGCCAAAAGATAGATCACGACGCTTCACCTCCTTGACATGAGGGTAGTCGCGAACTGCTCAGTCGGCATCCAGCTGTTGAACGCCGAGTGGACTAGTGCCGCGCCTCGGTCGTCAGCGAGGCCAGAAGTTCCATGACTTCGGACTCACGGAACCGGCGGTGGCCACCGGGAGTGCGGAGCGAACCGAGCCGGCCTGCGTGCGCCCAACGGGTAACCGTCTTCGGATCGACGTGGAAGAGGGTAGCTACTTGACCAGGGGTCAAGAGTGCTTCGGAGCCTCGGTTGATTGCGGGTGCACTCATGGGACGGTCCTCCTGTGCTGACTGTTCTGCTCAGACACGCCCATATTGTCACCGGGACCCCTAGGTACTCGAACGATCTAAAGTTAGTAAAGGGGAGGTAATTCGCAAATCGGATAAGTGCGACAGGTCGAAATCAGGCGTTCGCGACGTATGTAACCTGATCGCGTGAGCGATGCGACCCCTGATCGAACCGCCCCAGCGTCGGCGGGAAGCAAACTTTTTCGCGACCTGGCGATCTTCACAGCCGCGCGGCTGCTTCTTGTGGCGGCCATCGCGGGGATCATCCTCGGCATCGGCAAGATCGTCGACGTCGAAATTCCGGGCCTCGTAGCCCTGATCTTTGCGATCGTCATCGCGCTGCCGTTGTCGATGGTCCTGTTCGCTGGGCTGCGCCGGAGGGTGAACGAGAGCATCGCGGCCGTCGACGAACGCCGAAGGCGCGACAAGGCCGATCTGCGCGCCAAGCTTCGTGGCGAAGACCGGACGGCCGAAGAGTGAACGTCTGCGACCGCAGTGGCCCCCGCGAGTGGGTGGACAACGCGGTCCGGCTCATCGACGCCGATACGCAACGCAGTGCGGACACGCACCTGCTCCGTTATCCGCTGCCGATCGATTGGAACGTGCAGCTTTACCTCAAAGACGAATCCACGCACATCACGGGCAGTCTGAAGCATCGGCTCGCGCGATCGCTGTTTCTGTACGCGATCTGCAACGGCTGGGTGAAGGAAGACACGACGGTCGTCGAGGCGTCGTCCGGATCGACCGCGGTCAGCGAGGCGTACTTCGCGAAGCTCCTCGGCCTGGACTTCGTCGCGGTGATGCCGGCGACTACCAGCCCGCAGAAGGTCGCGTTGATCGAAGCCCAGGGCGGCAGATGCCATTTCGCCAAGAATCCGGCGAAGCTGTACGAAGAGGCGGCCGACCTCGCCGCCGAGCACGGCGGTCACTACATGGACCAGTTCACGCACGCCGAGCGCGCAACGGACTGGCGGGGCAACAACAACATCGCCGAGTCGATCTTCCAGCAGATGCAACTGGAACGGCATCCGATACCCGATTGGATCGTGGTCGGCGCCGGGACCGGTGGCACAAGCGCGACGATCGGTCGCTACATCCGCTATCGCCGCCACGAGACCCGGCTGGCCGTTGTCGACCCGGAGAACTCCGCATTCTTCGGCGGCTACGAGGCGGGTAATGCGCGGTTCGAAACGGGAATGTCCTCACGCATCGAGGGAATCGGGCGACCACGTGTGGAGCCGTCCTTCGTCGGTCAGGTGGTGGACCGGATGATCCGGGTGCCCGACGCCGCATCGATCGCGACGGCCCGCCGCGCAAGCGAGGTGCTCGGCAAGCGGGTCGGCGGGTCGACGGGGACGAATCTGTGGGGTGCGTTCGGTGTGGTCGCCGAGATGCTCGCCGCAGGCCGCGGCGGCAGCGTCGTCACGTTGCTGTGCGATGGCGGTGACCGTTATGCGGGAACGTATTTCGACGACAGCTGGGTGGCGGCGCAGGGGATGGACCTGACCGTGCCGACGGCTGCGCTACTGGAGTTCGAAGCCACCGGTACCTGGGGCTGACGCCGACCGAAGGGTGTCAACCTGCCTTGACAACTCGTCGTTGTCAACCTAAATTGACAGCATGACCGAAGCGACAACTCTTGCGGCAGCCGCCGGCAGTCCCGATCCGCAGGTGGGCTTGCGCGCCGTTCTCGCCTTGCGCCGCCTGCTCGAACGGCTCGAAGCCATTCAGGTTGCCAACGCGCGCAACCAGGGCTGGTCGTGGCAGGCGATCGCGGACTCGCTCGAGGTCAGCAGGCAGGCAGTCCACCAGAAGCACAACAGGAGACGCTGATGTTCGAAAAGTTCAGCAGACCAGCACGAGTCGCTGTCGTCATCGCGCAAGAAGAAGCGCGGCAACTGGATTCGCCACAGATCGGGGTGGAGCACGTGCTGCTCGGCGTGCTCTACCAACCGGATGCACCCCTCCGTGCACTGCTGCGCGACGTCGGCCTCACGCTCGACGACGCCCGCGCACACTTGCGTACCCAACGCGCCGCAGAACCTTTCGGCGAGGAAGATGCCGAGGCGCTCAAGTCGATCGGTATCGACCTCGACGCGATCCGGGCGAGCCTCGAGGCCAGCTTCGGCGAGAACGCGCTCGACCGGGAAGCGCCCGGTGAGAAACGGGGATGGTTCGGCCGCGTCGGGTCGGGTCACATCCCCTTCACGCGCGAGGCGAAGAAGACTCTCGAACTCGCTCTGCGGGAAGCTCTGCTGCACAAGGACAGTCGCATCGGCTCCGAGCATGTCCTGCTCGGGATCCTCCGAGCGCCCAGCCCCGCGGCGCGCACGATCATCGAGGCACGCATTCCGTTGGCGGACTTGCGTGATCGGGTGGAGCAGTTGCTGGATCGAGCTGCTTGAACCGCGATGTTTGTGCCACCATTGACGCATGGTCCATCTGGTTCGGTTGGCAATCACCGCCTTTGCGATTTGGCTTGCGGCCCAATGGGTCAACGGCATCGACATCAAGGTTCCCGAAGATGCGGAGACGATTCAGAAGATAGCGGTCGTCGTCGGCATCGCCATCGTCTTCACGATCGTGAATGCGCTGGTCAAGCCGATAGTTCAGCTGCTGTCGCTCCCGCTCGTCATCCTCACCCTCGGTCTCTTCCTGCTGGTGATCAACGCACTGATGCTGCTGCTGACAGCGAGCATCACCGATGCGATCGGTAGGGACTACGGGCTCGACGTCGACGGATTCTGGACCGCAGTCTGGGGCGCGATCATCATCGCCCTCGTCAACTGGGTTCTTGGCGTACTCGTTCCGGATGAGGACAGACGTAGCCGTTGACTCGGTAGCCGCGCGGGCGGACATTGGTGAGCATGAGAAATCTGCTGAGCGCGTAGCCCTCGTCACCGGCGCAACCGGCGGGATCGGTCCGGACATTGCACGTGCGCTCGCCGCGCAGGGAGTGCATCTTGCGATCTCGGGTCGCCGCGAAGACGTGCTCGAAACGCTCGCGAAACAGTTGCGCGCCACGGGTGTTCGGGTCGCTCCGATACCAGCGGACCTCGCCGACTTCGATCAGATCGACCCGCTGGTCGACCGGTCCGAGGACGCGCTCGGGCCGATCGACATTCTCGTGAACAATGCGGGCGTCGAGAACGTCGCCCGGTACGCGGATCTGACTCGGGCCGAACTGCAAGCGATGATCGACATCAACCTGACGTCACCGATGCTGCTGACGCATCGGGTGTTGCCGGGGATGGAACGGCGCGGGGACGGCCACGTCGTCTTCGTCGGTTCGCTCAACGGCAAGCGCGGGCTCGCGTACACGGGTCCGTACGCGGCAACGAAAGCCGGACTGTCGCTGCTCACCCAATCGCTGCGCGACGAGTACCGCCAGACGCAGATCGGTTTCTCGGCGGTCTGCCCGGGTTTCGTGCTCGGGGGTGGCATGTACCAGCGGCTGCTCGACCAGGGTCTGCGGGCGCCGGGGATGCTCGGCAGCACGACGACCGAACGGGTCGCAGCAAAGGTCGTGAAGGTGATCAAGCGAGATTTGCCGGAGGGCTACGTCAACACGCCGCCGATGCGGCCGACCCTCGTGCTGGCCGAGATGGCGCCCAAGTTCGTCGAACGGCTGCTGCCGATCTTCGGCGGTGGCGAGTTCTTCCGGCAGGTCGGAGCGAAACGGCAGGCCGACGCCGACGTCGTCAGCTGATCAGCCGAGCCACAGCGCGAGGCCGGTCGTCGCCGCCCACACCAGCATGGCGAGGCCGGAGTCCCGTAGCGCCGGAATGAGTTCCATACCGCCGCGGCCGTTGCGCACGGGCGCGTTCGCCCGGACGGCGAACGGCAGCGCGAGGAGTCCGACAAGAGCCCACGGCGTCCGCGCCACCAGCACGGCGCTGGCGAAGAACGGAACCACCAGCAACGTGAGATGCAACGCGCGGGTGCGGGTATCGCCGATCCGAACCGCGAGTGTCAGCTTGCCCGAATCGGTGTCGGTGGGAATATCGCGCAAGTTGTTGGCGACGAGCACCGCGCTCGAGAAACAACCCACCGCCACCGCGCAGACCACGCCGACCCAGTCGACACGCTCGGCTTGCACGAACTGGGTGCCGGTCACGGCGATCAGGCCGAAGAACACGAAGACCGCGACCTCACCGAGCCCGCTGTAGCCGTACGGTTTCGAGCCTCCGGTGTAGTACCAGGCTCCAGCAATGCAGAGGGCACCGACGAGGACGAGCCACCACGCGGACGTCAGCGACACAACGAGACCTGCCGCTGCTGCTACACCAAGACTGACGGCCGCAGCGTTGCGAACGGCCGCAGGCGACGCCAGCTTCGAGCCGACGAGCCGAATGGGCCCGACCCGTTCGTCGTCGGTGCCGCGGATGCCGTCGGAATAGTCGTTCGCGTAATTCACTCCGATGATCAGGGCGAGGGAAACCACGAGCGCGAGCAGGGCCTTCCACCACACAAAACCATCGAGTGACGCTGCCGCGCCGCTGCCTGCGAGCACCGGTGCGATCGCGTTCGGCAGTGTCCGTGGACGGGCACCTTCGATCCATTGAGCAACTGAAGCCATATGGGGAAGCTAGCCCATGTCATCGCGAGTGAATACGATCGGATACCGGTGCATCCAGAATTGAGCGTCCCCAATTCGCTGACGCCCGCAGGCCAATCAGTGATTGTGGCTCTGCTGGGCGAGGTTTCCACGCGCCGTGACGGTGCGCTGGTCGTCTTGCCGGGTGCACGAGCCCGCAGCCTGCTGGTTGCGCTGGCGGAGCAGCCTGGCCGGAGCCGGACCGCGCAGGCACTGATCGACGACGTCTGGGGCGAGGAGCCGCCACGCTCGCCGATGAACGCGCTGCACACCCAGGTGTCCCGTTTGCGCGCAGCTCTGCCGGAGGGCGTTCTCGAAGCCGGGCCGGGCGGGTACCGGCTTGCGCTGACCAAATCGCAGGTGGACGTGACCCTCGCGCGGTTGCTCGAGCAGCGGGCGCAGCAGCGGCATGCAGAAGGCGACCACCGCGGTTGCCTCGACGTGGTCGACCAGGCGAAGGCACTGTGGCGCGGCGACCCGGGTGCGGACCTCGCGGACGGCCCGCTGGCACGCCAACTCCGTGCGGAGGCCGATGCGCGGCGGGCTGCGCTGGACGCGGTCGAGGTGGCGGCTCTACTTGCGCTCGGCGAGTTCGGTGCGGCACTGCCCACCGCACGGGCACGCGCAGCGCACGATCCACTCGACGAGGCTGCGCACTCCGAACTGATGCAGGTGCTCGTCGGAATGGGTTGCGAGGGGGACGCTCTCGAAGTTTTCGCGACGTTCCGGACCCGGCTTGCCGACGAATTGGGCGCGGACCCGTCGAAGTCGCTTGTCGAACTGAACACCGCAATCTTGCGCGGCGAGAACGCAACCCGCCCGCCGGTGCGCGCCATCCCCAGTGCAATCGGTCTCCGCGCGGCCCCGAATGCGCTCCTGGGACGTGCTGTCGACATCGCTGCCATCGAAGAACTGCTCGCCTCTGCTCGCGTCACGACCGTTCTCGGACCGGGCGGTACCGGAAAGACGCGTATCGCCAACGAAATAGGTACGCGTTCAGCCAAGCGCAAGTCGGTCGTGCTGGTCGAACTCGCATCTGTGCGCAGTGGAAACGACGTCGTCGCGGCGATCAGCGCAACACTCGGTGTCAGCGAAGTCGTCGTCGAACCCGGAAGCTTGACGCGAGCGCGGGTCCACACGATCCGGGAACGCCTGCGCGAGGCCGTATCCGCGCGGCCGATGGTGCTGATTCTCGACAACTGCGAGCACGTGATCGACGACGTCGCGGAGGTCGTCGCCGACCTCGTGTCCGTCAGCACCGGACTCACCGTCCTGACAACCAGCCGAGCACCGCTGATGATCACCGCGGAAGCGGTGTACCCGCTGCCGCCGTTGCAGATTGCCGAATCCGGATCGCCGGCAACCGATCTGTTTCGGGCCCGCGCCAAAGCGGTGCGCCCCAACGCGCGGCTTGACCCCGCAGAGGTGACTCGGCTCTGCCGCACCCTGGACGGCTTACCGCTCGCGATCGAACTGGCGGCCGCACGCGTCCGGACGATGAGCGTCGAGGACATCAACGTCGGCCTCGGTAATCGATTCGCGTTGCTCCGCAGCGGCGATCGCAGTTCGCCCGAGCGGCATCGCACGTTGCATGCCGTGATCGATTGGAGCTGGAATCTTCTCGACGCTGCTGAGCGTGCGGCGTTACGTCGATTGTGCCGATTCCCAGCGGGATTCACGCTCGACGCCGCCATCGCGACCGCAGAGTGGGGCGAGGTCGACGACGTCCACGCATCGCTGGACGGTCTCGTCAATCAGTCGATGCTCGCATTGACCGAACACGACGATCCGGTCGGCGTCCGCTATCACATGCTGGAAACCGTCCGCGAGTTCGGCGAGGAGCAACTCGTCGAAGCCGACGAAGTGATGGCGCGAATGTCCTCCTGGGCGCAGGATTTCGCAATCGGCATGGCAGGTGCCGTCCATTCGAACCGGCAGGTCGCAGCGGCGCTGCTCGTCGAGGCGGAGCACGACAACCTGCTCGCCGTCCTCCGGCACGCACTCGAGGTCGAGGATGCGCGAACCGTCTACACGGTCTTCGCCGCGCTCGGCGTGTTGTGGGCTGTGCGTGGCGCGCACTCGGAGGTTTTCACCTGGGCGCCAAGGATTCTCGCGATCGATCTGCGAGGCGCGGACGAAGCAGCAGTTCCAGCGAGCATGCTCGTCGCAAGCTACATGCTCGCCGGGATGCACCTGCTGCTCGGCGGCAACGTGCGGGCGGTCGCTCTGGCGCGCACGCGAATCCGGCGCAGCCGGCAACGTACCGACATGGACAGCGTGACTCGCCTGCACGCCGACCTCCTTCTGAGCCCCGTGAGTGGAAAGGGCGTCGCGCGGACGCTCGCCGTCGCAGTGCGGTCCGCGGACGAGTGGACCAGGACTACCGCCCTCGGGGCGAGGGCCAACATTCGGGAGAACATCGGCGACGTTCGCGGCTCCATCCGCGACGCAGAGATGGTGCTGAAGCTGGCGACCGCTCGCGGAGACCGCTGGACCGCGTCGATGATCTGCCAGCATCTCGGCAGCGTGTACGGCCAGTCGGCACGGTACGCGGAGTCGGTCACCTACTACCGGCACGCTGTCGAGGCGCTGTACGACCTGCATGCCTGGAACGAAATCGCGCAGGTCCGGGCGTTCATCGGCGCCTCGCTGGTCGGCGTCGGCAAGGTCGAGGAGGCTCGTCGCGAACTGCAGGACCTACTCGGCGCCGACGGCGAGCCCACTGGTACCGATTGGTCCTCGCTGGGCGCCGGCAACCCGCATCTCGCGGGGATCACAGGCAGCCTGGCCGAGGCAGACCTCGCCGAGGGCGACATCGACAGCGGCCTGGCAAGGTATCTGACGGCGCTCGCCTATGCGGAATGGCCGGCGAACGAACTCACGCCGGGTCCGCTTTCGATACTGCTCGCGAGTGCGGCCGTGTCGGCACACGTGGTGCACGGTCGCGCGGCTGCGGTCGGCGATCTTGCGCGGGAATTGGGCGAGGCCGCGTCGGCAAGGCTGCGAAAGTTTCCCGACCTACCGCAACTCGGCTGTGTGGCAAGCGCACTCGGCAGCTATCGCATTGCGGCAGGCCAAGATCCCGAACTCGGTATGGAATTGCTTGCGCTCGCCCGCCGAATCGGCGCGCGGCAGGACTATCCGTCGATGCGGCTTGCCGGACACCTCGAGGCGGCCCGGTCAGTTCTCGGCGACGAAACCGTCAACCGGGAACTGAACCGAACCGCCAAGGTGCCGAGGACGACTGCGACGGCGAGGATCCTCGAGAACGTACGGATCTAGGCCTTGCGCATGTACATCCGCACGGTCAGCGGTGCCATCACCGCGATGATCGCGGCGGCGCCGACGAGTGACCACAGGACGTGGATGCCGAAGTGGCCGTCGTTCATCAATTCTCTTGCAGCACTGACGAGATGGCTGATCGGGTTGATGTTGACGAAGCTCTGCAGCCAGCCCGGCAGAGTCTCGACCTTGACGAAGGCATTGGACATGAACGTCAGCGGGAACAGGATGAGCATCGAAATGCCCTGCACCGATGATGCTTTCCGCATCGTGACGCCCATGAACGCCCAGATCCAGCTGACTGCGAACGAGCAGACGATCACGAGCAGGCAGGCTGCGACTATGCCGACCGGTCCGCCTTCTGGACGGAAGCCCATCGCGAAGCCGACGACGAGCGTGATGGTCGTCGCGATGACGTATCGGATGACGTCAGCGAGCAGCGCTCCGGCAAGCGGCGAAATGCGCGCTATGGGAAGGGATTTGAATCGGTCGAACACGCCCTTGTCCATGTCCTCGCGCAGTTGGGTACCGGTCACGATGGACGTGGTGATCACGGTCTGCACGAGAATGCCGGGAATGATGATCGGCAGGTAACTCTTCACGTCGCCGGAAATCGCGCCGCCGAAGAGGTAGGTGAACATCAGCGTGAAGATGATCGGCTGGAGGGTGACGTCGAACAGTTGCTCGGGATTGTGCTTGATCTTCACGACACCGCGGTAGGCCATCGTGAACGAATTGGCAACGGCCTGTTTGATACTGACGCTGCTTGCGGCCGCAATCACGTCCGGCAGGTCGGTGCGCACGGTGGGCGCGGGGTCTTTCAAGACGGTGGTCATGCGGCGCTCTCTTCTTCGGAGTCTGTGGTGTGGCTGTCTGCGGTGTGGCCGGTGATGGTGAGGAAGACCTCGTCGAGGCTCGGCTTGCTGACGGTGATCTCGTCGACGCCGATGCCGTTGTCGCGCAATCGGATCAGCAGTTCGGGTGTGACGCTCGAGTCGGTCATGGGTGCGGTGACGCGGCCGGTCTCCGGCGTCACGGCCACTTCGGTGCGGAGGAATTCGGCGACGAGCGTGCGCGCACGTTCGACGTGGGTCTTGTCGACGAGGGTCAGGTGCAGCGACGACACCCCGACCGAGGCCTTGAGTTCGTCGGCGGTGCCGTCGGCGATGACCTGGCCGCGATCGATGACGGCGATGCGGTCGGCGAGTTGGTCGGCTTCGTCGAGATACTGCGTCGTGAGAAGCACCGTCGAGCCTTCGCGGACAAGTCGGCGAATCGTCTCCCACATCTGCGCGCGCGTGCGCGGATCGAGGCCGGTGGTCGGCTCGTCGAGGAACAGCAGCGGTGGGGCGGCGATGAGGCTCGCGGCTAGGTCGAGGCGGCGCCGCATGCCGCCGGAGAAGTTCTTGAGCGGCTTGCTCGCGGCTTCGGTGAGATCGAATTCTTCGAGCAGCTCGTTCGACTTGCGCCGGGCGTCGGCGCGGCTCAGCCCGAGCAGCCGGGAGAAGATGACAAGGTTTTCGGTTGCCGTCATGTCCTCGTCGACCGATGCGTACTGACCGGTCACGCCCACCAGGGAACGGACCGCGGTCGGCTCCGTGACGACGTCGTGGCCGAAGATGCGGGCACTACCGCTGTCGGGTCGCAACAGCGTCGCGAGCATACGGATGGTTGTGGTCTTGCCGGCGCCGTTGGGGCCGAGCACGCCGTAGACAGAGCCGCGGGGGACCACGAGGCTGACGCCGTCGACGGCCCGTTGCTGACCGAACAGCTTGACGAGGCCTTCGGCTTCGACCGCGGGTGTGTTTCCAGAGAAGTTCATGGCTACACCTTGAAGGCGAGCACTTGCACGGACCTTGCACCGTTCTTGCGTGCGCTTGCAGCCGGTAGGCTGAGCTGACTATGAGCACCACGGCAGCGCCCACCAGACCGAGCCCGATTCAGTACGTCAAGTACAGCTACTGGGCAAAGCTGCCGGACTCCATGCAGGACTGGGTACGCCACGACCTCGCGGGCAAGGGTGCCGGCAGGCGAATGATCGTCCGGGCCACCATTCCCTGCGTGCTCTTGCTATTGCCATTGGTGTTCATCCCGACGACGTGGGACGTCCGCGCCAGCATGACGCTGCCGATTCTGATTCCGTTCGTCTATTTCTCGGTCGCACTCAGCAAGATCTACCGTCGGCACCGCCTCGAGCAGCACGGCCTGCCGGGTGACCTCGTCGACGAGCGCGAAAAGGTGCGGGACGCGGACATCCACCGCGCCTACCGCGAGCGGCACGGTCGCTAGAAGAGCTCTCGTAGCGCGCGCTTGTCCACTTTGCCCGGGCCGCGTAGCGGCAACTCGTCGAGCAGTCTGATCTCGCGTGGCGCTGCCGTCGGATCGAGCTCGGCTTCGACGTGTCTGCGCAGGTCGGCGACCGTCAGTGCCGGGTCGCGGCTGACCACTGCCGCGACGACGCGTTCGCCCAACCGTTCGTCGGGTACGCCGAACACCGCACATTGGCGCACGTCAGGATGAGTGCCGAGCACCGCCTCGACCACCTGCGGAATCACAGTCAGGCCACCGGTGGAAATTCCCTCGTCCAGGCGGCCGTGGACGGTCAGCACGCCGTCGGTGACAGACCCCGCGTCGTCGGTCCGAAACCAGCCGGGTTCGGCGAACGCGGGGTGTTCGGGCATACCGCGATAGCCGGAGGCGAGCATGCTCCCGCCCAGCAGAACCCTGCCCTCGTCGATGCGCAGGGTTGCGCCGTCGAGCGGCACGCCGTCGTACACGCAGCCGCCGCAGGTCTCGCTCATGCCGTAGGTCCGGACGATCGTGATGCCTGCCGATTGCGCTTGCGTGAGAAGGCTCTTGGGGATCGCGGCACCGCCGATCATCACGGCGTCGAGGGTCGCGAGTGCAGCCGTCGCATCGTCGTGATCGAGAGTCTTGATCAGTTGCGTCGGGACGAGCGAGGTGTAGCGGCGCGGGCCGGGCATGGCGCTGACGGCAGCAATGAGGTCGGCGGGGTCGAATCCGTCGCTGACGTCGAGCACTGTCGGGAACGTTTCGGCGAGGATGCTGCGCAGCAAGATCTGTAGGCCCGCGACGTGCTGTGCGGGGAGGGCGAGCAGCCAGCTGCCGGGGCCACCCAAGCGCGCATGCGTTGCGTTCCCACTGGCTCGGAGAGCCGCTGCCGACAGTTGCGCGCCCTTCGGAGTGCCTGTCGTGCCCGAAGTGGCGACGACAATCGCGACGCCGTCCGCGATCGGTTCGCCCGCGCCGAGTGCTGTGGTCAGCCGGGCGGTCTCACGGGCGTCCTGGGCCGGAACGGGCAGGAGTGCGGGGCCCTTATCGGCCAAAGCGTCCCGAAGGTGGTCGAGAATGTCCAGCACCGATGGTCCGGCGGGGACCGGCAACGCGCGGAGCGTGCTCGTCATCCTCGTGCATCGGGGTCGTGGGACCAGCCGCCGAAGACGAGGTTGGCGCGGACGCGGTCGACATCGGTTTCACTGGGCAGTTCGTTGGTGACCTTGGTGATCATCACCTGGATGTCCGTCTTGGCGATCGGCAGATCGCCGAGATCGATCAGTTCGGTCGCAATCTGGTGGACCTCTTCATCGGAGAGTCGGCGGCGCAGAAGTGCAAGCAGCGGAATGTAATCCGATTCTGGAACACCGTCTGGGTAGCCGGCGCGAAGCCAACCGATGATGTTGTTCAAGATGGGTGGTAGCGCCATGGGTCGATCCGGTCAGTCTTCCGCCGAAGCCACGACCGGCCAACCGCCGGCGGCCAATTGCGCCGCCACCCGTTCGACATCGTTCTCGCCCGGCTGTTCCTTGGCGAGCCGGGCGATGGCTGCTTCGATCTCTTCGCGATCGATCTGACCGCCCTCTTCTTCACGCTCGGCGATGAGCTCGTCGACGACCTGCCGGACCTCGGTTTCGGTGAGCCTGCGGTGCAACACCGCGAACAGAGCGACGTAGTCTTCGCGCGGCACGCCGTTCGGGTATCCAGCTCTGAGCCATCCGACTGCCGATCGGAGGGAAAAGGATCTGGGTGCATTGGTCACGCGGTGTGTGCCCTTTCGAGGTGGGCCAGGAGAGCTGGGCTAGAAGATGTGAATGCCGAAGTCGTGCGCAAGGAAGTTCTTCATGATGAACAGAATGCCGACGACGATGGCCGCAATCACTGCAGAGAAGCAGCATATCGCGCCGACAGTGTGTGCAAGGCTGCGCTTTTCGACGGTCGCACCCGCGCCCTCGGCCGAAAGAAGCCGGACGCCGAACGCGAATATCGTCGGCAGCCCCGCCCCGAGCAGAACGCCGACCGCAAGGATCTGCCAGAGCGAATTCAGTGTGTGGGTGAACGTTTCCATCGAATTCTCAGATCTGTGCCGAGTGGCGCAGGTCGTTGTCGGAATCCGAGTCGTCGTTGCTGGGTTCCCAGGCCTCGTTGACGTTGCTGGTGTCGACGGGGTTGCGCCGCGACCGAATGAACATGTACAGCGACGAGCCGATGAGGATCGCGGACACGACCAGCACGCCGGGCAGACCGCCGATCAGGTGGGCGATCAGCCAACAGAGTGCGCCCGCGGCAGCGGCGAAGGGCAGGGTGCACAGCCATGCGACGGCCAGGCGGCCTGCGACGCTCCAGCGCACCTCCGCGCCTTTGCCGAGTCCGGAACCCAGGATCGACCCGGTGGCGGTCTGTGTGGTCGACAGCGGAAGGCCGAAATGGCTCGACGTGAGAATGATCGTCGCGGACGACGTATCCGCCGCCAGGCCCTGGGGCGCTGCGATCTCGACGAGGCCCTTGCCCAGCGTCCTGATGATGCGCCAGCCACCGAGGTAGGTCCCGAGTGCGATGGCGAGCGCGCAGGTCAACTTCACCCAGAACGGCATGGGCGCGTCGGTCGTGATCGTGCCGTGCGCGACGAGGGCCAGGAAGATGATGCCCATCGTCTTCTGCGCGTCGTTGGTGCCGTGCGCGAGGGAGATCAGGGAAGCGGAGCCGATCTGGCCCCACCGGAAGCCCTTCTCCTTCGTTTCCTCGGGCACCTTGCGCGTCACCCGATAGACGGACCAGGTACCGATCGCGGCGACGAAAGCCGCAACGATGGGAGCAAGGACGGCGGGAATGGCGATTTTGCTGAGCACCCCGGACCACACGACGCCGTTCATACCCAGCGCAGCGATCGTTGCACCGATCAAGCCGCCGAAAAGTGCATGCGAAGAGCTGGACGGAATACCGAAAAGCCAGGTCGCAAGGTTCCACAGGATGCCGCCGACCAGTCCTGCGAACACGACGATCAGCAGGTCCTGCCCGCCGACGCCACTGAGATTCACGATGCCCTTGGCAACGGTCGCCGCAACTTCGACAGAAAGGAACGCACCTGCGAGATTCAGAACCGCGGACAGGGCAACCGCGACGCGGGGGCGCAATGCGCCGGTTGCGATAGATGTCGCCATCGCATTCGCGGTGTCGTGAAATCCGTTGGTGAAGTCGAAGACGAGTGCAGTGACGACAACGATGACCAGAACGACTAAGTCTGCGCTCACGCGATCAGTGTGCTTTACCCACTCGGCATAAATCCAATCGGACCCGCCATCGAACGCGATTCTGTCAGGATCGGCTGTCCCTGCGGAGGGGGTGATCGTCGGGCACCTGGACGACCACGATCTTTACGCCGTCGGGATCGGTGATCCACAGTTCGTGCAGCCCCCACGACTCCCGTTTCGCCTCGCGGTCGATGCGGACGCCCTTCGCGGCAAGCTCGCTCTGCGCCTTAGCGATGTCCTTGACCTGCAGCCAGAGTGCACCCTCGAAGGTGTTCGAGGACCCGGAACCGCCGTGGTCGGCAACTTCGATCAGGCCCTGACCCGCGAAGAAGACTGTGCCACTTGCATATTCGCGGGAGATCGCCAGGCCGAGCACGTCTTTGTAGAAGGACAGCGTCGCCCGGTAGTTGGCAGGGCGAAGGATGATTCGACTACTCAATACCTGCACCGAAGGCCTCCTTGCCTGGATGTACTACCGACCCTGTCAGAAATACCACGGATAGGGCGACCAGTCCGGTTTGCGTTTCTCCAGGAAGCTGTCCCTGCCCTCGACCGCTTCATCGGTCATATAGGCCATGCGTGTCGCTTCTCCCGCGAACAACTGCTGCCCGACCAGCCCGTCGTCGGCAAGGTTGAACGCGTACTTCAGCATGCGTTGCGCCTGCGGCGACTTGCCGTTGATGTCTGCGGCCCATTCGAGGGCGACGTCTTCGAGTTCGGCGTGGTCGACAACCTTGTTGACCGCGCCCATCGCGTGCATCTCTTCGGCCGTGTAGGGCCGGCCGAGGAAGAAGATCTCGCGTGCGAACTTCTGCCCCACCAGCTTTGCGAGGTAGGCGCTGCCGTAACCGCCGTCGAAGCTGCCCACGTCTGCGTCGGTCTGCTTGAACCGGGCGTGTTCACGACTGGCCAGCGTGAGGTCGCAGACCACGTGCAAGCTGTGCCCGCCACCGGCTGCCCAGCCGTTGACAAGGGCAATTACGACCTTCGGCATGAAGCGGATCAGGCGCTGCACCTCGAGGATGTGCAGTCGGCCGGCGCGAGCCTTGTCGACTGTGTCCGCGGTGTCGCCGCTCGCGTACTGGTAACCGCTGCGTCCACGAATGCGCTGGTCGCCGCCGGAGCAGAACGCCCACCCGCCGTCTTTGGGGCTGGGACCGTTTCCGGTCAGCAGCACCGCGCCGACGTCGGAAGTCATCCGCGCGTGGTCGAGGACGTTGTGGAGCTCGTCGACCGTATGCGGCCGGAACGCGTTCCGTACCTCCGGGCGGTCGAACGCGACGCGCACGGTGCCCTGCTCGATGTGCCGGTGATACGTGATGTCGGTGAGGTTTTCGAATCCGGGTACCGGGTGCCACAAGTTGGGATTGAAGGTCACGCCGATCACCCTACGGGGCCCGAAATCAGACAGCGTAAAACGTCGCAGGCTACGGTGCAGGTATGAGTGAGCAACGCAGCGAGGCCGCGCCCGAGGTCGAGGAAGACGACCTGCGCAGCGACTTTCCCCGGATCCGCTCGGAGAAGGCCGGACCGTCGTTCGGGCCGTTCGTCGAGGCGTTGCGTCGCGTCCAGGACCTCGCGGTCTCCATCAAGGCTCCCGACGATGTCATCGACCAGGCTTTGCTGCAGGCCGAGGAACTCACCAAGCTCCTCGCGCCGTACGCGGCGGCCGAGGGGGTTTCGACGGCCGGGCGCGCGATCGAACTGCCCGGTCGCGGCAGCCTGTTGCTCCTACCGTGGACGATCGACCTGTTCGGTCCCGACGGCGTGCGCAGCCGCGGCGAATTCAGCCGCTACCACGTCGGCGGCAACAGTGCGGTCCACGGCGGCGTCCTGCCGCTGCTGTTCGACGACCTCTGCGGCATGATCACCTTCGCCGCGGGCCGCGCGATCAGCCGCACCGGATACCTGCACGTCAACTACCGCAAAGTGACGCCGATCAACAAGCCGTTGCTCGTCGAAGGCCGAGTGGATCGGGTCGACGGCCGCAAGACCTTCATCACCTGCGAACTGCGCGACGAATCCGGCGCTGTGCTCGCCGATTGCGAAGCGCTGATGATCAAGTTGCTGCCCGGCCAGCCGTAGTCTCGAAAGCGTGCCCTCTCTGCCGCCGCTCGCCGATGTGCTGGCCGACGCGCACGTAGTCAGCTTGCCGATGCGAGTGCGGTTCCGTGGCATCACTACTCGTGAGGTGATGCTGATCCGCGGTCCGTCGGGATGGGGCGAGTTCGGGCCGTTTCCCGAGTACGGCGACGACGAGGCCGCGCATTGGCTGCGCAGCGCGATCGAGGCGGCATGGATCGGTCCGCCGCCCGCGGTACGGACCGCCGTGCCGATCAACGCGACCGTCCCCGCCATCGGACCTGACCTCGTGGCCGGGGTGCTCGCACGGTTCCCCGGTGCCACGACCGCCAAGGTGAAGGTCGCCGAACGGGGGCAGGCGCCGGCCGACGACATCGCACGAGTCGCGGCGGTTCGCGAGCACATCGGCAACGTCAGGGTCGACGCCAACGGTGGCTGGACGGTCGACGAAGCGTGTGTCGCACTGCAGGCGCTGACCGTAGACGGACCACTCGAATACGCCGAGCAACCGTGCGCGAGCGTGGAGGAACTGGTGCAAGTGCGCCGCCGGCTACCGCACATTCGGATCGCGGCCGACGAAAGCATCAGACGGGCAGAGGATCCCCTGCGAGTTGCGCGGCTGGGCGGCCTCGACGTCGCCGTCGTCAAGGTCGCGCCGCTGGGCGGAACGCGCAGACTGCTTGCGCTCGCCAGGGAATTGGGGGAGTTCGGCATACCCCTTGTCGTATCGAGCGCGCTCGACTCTGCAGTCGGAATGAATGCGGGCCTGGCAGCAGCAGGCGCGCTGCCCGAACTCGAACTCGCATGCGGCCTCGGTACCAGCGGGTTCTTCGCGCAGGACGTCGCACCGGCTCGCGAGATGGTCGACGGTCGATATTCGACCGTCGCAGTCGACCCGGAACCCGAGCGGCTGCAACGTCTTGTCAGCCCGCCGGACCGGTCCCGCTGGTGGTTCGACAGGCTCGCCCGGTGCTACGCGAGACTCGCCGACACAATCTAGCGAAAGCCGTATAGTGTCGGTCGGCAGACGTCGAACCAAAGTCGGGAGGACTTGAAAGTGGTTGCAGCACTAAAGGAAACCTTGTTGGACGAGTCGCGTGCGGCAACGGTGATCGCAGAAGCGCGGGACCTGATCGATGCCGAGGTCGCGGACAAGAAGGGTGCGTCGGGGCTCGCGGTCAAGGGTGGCTACGCAACCGTGAAGAAGGTCAATCCGACGATCGTGACGGAGGCGCTGGAGCGTTTGCTGCCCGAGTTCTTCGTTCGCCTGCAGCCGTACTGGCAGGACTTCTCGGTGGCGGGTGGCCGCTTCGCCGACTACCTCGTCGCGCGTGCGGACGACGTTTCGGACGCGCTGCTGACCGTCACCGACGAGCGCGTGGAGGCTTCCAGTCGCCAGGCCGCGAAGAAGGTCTACAAGTCGATGCGGCCGTCCGCGAAGAAGAACGTCATCGAGGCTCTGCCGCGACTGGGTGACTTGGTGCAGAAGCACGCGGAGTGATTACCGTGCGCGGTTGGAGAGTCTCCGGACTCCCCAACCGCGCACAGGTTTTCAGCCCGCTGCGCGACCCTGCTTCCAGTAGCCGGTGAAGTTCACATGAGACTTCGGGACGTGCTTGTCGTTGACGAGGAAGCGGCGCATCCCCTTCGCGAGTTCGCTTTCCCCTGCGATGAACGCGTAGCACTGGCCGTCGGGAAGTGTTGCGGTGCGGACGGTTTCGGCGACGAGCGCACCCGGCTTCGCGTCGTGATCGGTCCGCACGACCCAGTGGATGTTCGCACCTTCGGGGGCGTCGAACGTCTGCTTGTCGTCGGCGTCGGGGATCTCGATGAAGACCTCGGCGCGCAAGTCGCGCGGCGCGGAGTTCAAGATTCCGATGATGGCCGGCAGCGCGCTCTCTTCGCCGACCAGCAGCGTCCATTCCGCATCGTCGGGTGCCGCGTAGGTGATGCCCTCGTCGAGAAGCGCGACCTCGTCTCCGGGGGAGACGGCCGTGATCCACGGATAGATGATTCCGATGTCGCCATGTACCGCGAAGTCGATGTCGAGTTCCGGCGTATCGCCGAACTCGCCTTTGCCGGCTGAACGGAAATCGCGGACCGTGTAGTTGCGAACGCCCGGCCTGGAGTCCTTCGACATCAGCAGATACTGGGCGTACCAGAGGTTGCTCGCCTTGGTCGGGAGCCGCAGTTCGCTCTGGTCCTTCTTCGGGAAGAACATGCGGAACCACTGGTCGTAACCCATGGGCGTGAAGTTGTCGAGGCCCTCGCCGCCGAGCGTCAACCGAACGAAACTAGGGCTGACCTGCTTCGATGCGACGACGACCGCGCTCAGGATCTGTCGTTCTGCAGGTTTGACGTACTTTGACATGCCGGTAGGTTAGCATCACCTAACTTGCTGTGCGCGCTCGTGGTGAGCGACGCGACAGCGCCGTGAGCCGCGTCATCTGACAATCTGAACGAGTGAACCCGTCCACTGCGCAGGCCACGGTTGTCGTCGACGAACTGATTCGTGGCGGCGTCGAGGACGTCGTTCTGTGCCCGGGTTCGCGGAATGCACCGCTCGCATTCGCACTGCAGGCGGCCGACGCCGCGGGCAGGGTCCGCCTCCATATGCGTATCGACGAACGCACCGCGGGCTTTCTGGCAATCGGTCTTGCGGTCGCGAGCAGGCGACCCGTTCCGGTCGTGATGACGTCCGGAACAGCGGTCGCCAACCTCGGGCCTGCCGTACTGGAAGCCAACTACGCACGGGTGCCGCTCGTCGTCCTCAGCGCAAACCGGCCGTACGAAATGCTCGGCACCGGGGCGAATCAAACGATCGAGCAGCTCGGGCTGTTCGGGACGCAGGTTCGCGCGACGGTCAGCCTCGGCCTCGCCGAGGACGGGTTGGCGCAGAACAGTCAGTGGCGGTCCGCGGTGTGCCGGGTGCTCGCGGCGGCCCGCGGTACGCGGTCCGGGAACGCCGGACCCGTGCATTTCGACATCCCGCTGCGCGAGCCCCTCGTGCCAGATCATCATCCGCAGGCGGCGACTCCGGCCGGTCGCGCGGACGGTGCTGCGTGGACGACGACGCAGAACGCCACGCTCGACGTACCGATCGACATCGACCTCACGCCCGACACCGTCGTGATCTCCGGCCACGGCGCCGGGCATCGTCCCGAACTCGCACATCTACCGACGGTCGCCGAGCCGACGGCACCCCTGCACGGTCCGGCGTTGCATCCGCTGTGCCTGCCCCTGCTCGAACCGCGCCAAGCGATCATCACCGGACGCCCCACGCTGCACCGCCCGGTTGCAAAGCTGCTCGCGGACCCTGCCGTTGCCGTATTCGCGTTGACGACCGGGCCGCGGTGGCCCGATGTTTCGGGCAACGTGGTCGGCACCGGGACTCGCGCGGTCGTATCGGGAGCGCCCCGCGATGCCTGGCTCGCGCGCTGTGAGAAATTGACCAAAGGTGCCGATTCCGCTGTGCGCGAACAGCTTTCGCTGCATCCGAAGCCGACCGGACTGCATGTCGCCGCAGTCGTCACCGATGCACTGCGGCCCGGCGACCAGTTGCTGCTCGGCGCGTCGAATCCGGTCCGCGACGCCGCGCTCGTGAGTTATCCGAAAGCCGATGTGCGGGTTCTGTCGAATCGCGGAGTCGCGGGAATCGACGGGACCGTCTCGACCGCCGTCGGCGCGGCACTCAAGCACGATGGCCGCACGATTTCGCTGATCGGCGACCTCACCTTCCTGCACGACGCTTCGGGCCTGCTCATGGGTTCGGGAGAGCCGCGCCCCGAGGACCTCACGATCGTCGTCGCCAACGACGACGGCGGCGGCATCTTCGAACTGCTAGAGCAGGGCGACCCGCAATACGCGGGGGTGTTCGAGCGCGTCTTCGGCACACCGCACGGCATGGACCTCGCCGCGCTGTGCGGCGCCTACCGGATTCCGCATCGCTGCGTGGATCTCGACGGCCTGGCAGCGGCATTGGCCGCCCCGAACCACGGGGTCCGGGTCCTCGAGGTCACAACCGAGCGGTCGGGGCTGCGTGAGCTTCACGCAGCCGTCCGTGCGCGGCTGTGACTCGTCCGTGCGCGGCTAAGACGGGTCCGTGCGCGGCTATGACTCGGACTGCTGGCTGATCCACTTTTCGACGTAGTCGCGCTTGCCGTTGAAGCCGCGCTTGATCATGTTCTCCACCATCGACTCGAGCATGCCGCCGATGATCCGCACCTTGACCTCGGTCAGGCCCGCGACCTCGAGGATCGAACCCTCGCCTTCGGGGCGCAGGAGCATCGTGCCCTCGATGCGGCCGCTCATGTTCGTCGACCCGCCGTCGAATGTGCCCTTCGCGCGCTCGCCGTCGAAGGGTGACCAGCGATCGGTATGGGTCAGAACGAGGTCGCCCTTCATGGCTTTGCGGACCGGTCCGGGGAGCGCAGCGCGGCCGACATGCTCGACCATCGCGACCGTCAACGTGCCCGGTCCGTCCGACGATGTCTCGACGGAAGCGTTCTCCGCGCCTTCGAAGATGGAGTGCCAGAACCGATCGGTCGTCAACGCCTCGTGAACGACCGCCGGGGGTGAGGGATACGACACAGTGAACTCGAACGATCTGGACATGTTGGGTGACGGTACCCGAGTGATCGCGGACCGGCGCAGCAGCAACGGTAGCCTTCGTTCGTGACCACCCGACGTGAAACCGCCTTGCGCCGGATTCGCGTCGGTATCTATGCGACCGCGATCAGCGTGTCGATCCTTGCCGTGCTTCTGGTGTTCGCGGCGTGGCGAAACGACCACACCATCACTGCAGACAAGGGCGTGGTGACCGCTGAAGTGCTGTCGTCCGGCCGGTTGCGGTCTGCGGTGAGCTTCGTGACCCCGGATGGGCGGACCCGGACGCCGAAGCTCGGCGTGCTGTACCCCGGCAACCTCACAGTCGGGCAGCACATCGACGTCGAATACGCCAAGAGCGACCCCGATCTGGTCCGTGTGTCGGGTCGCGATGCGAGTGTCGCTCTCGTCCCGGTGGGCTCGGTGATCGTGATCGTATGGCTCATCGCGCTGCCCTCACTTGCGGTCGTCCGGCGCATGCGCCGCGAGTCCGAATCGCTTGTCTGAACTTCAGCGCTTGTCTGAACTTCAGCGTTCGTCTGAACTTCGCCTGGGCGTCACGCCGTCGTGGCCGACTCGCGGAGCAGCCCCGAAACACTGAGCTCATGCGAGTAGCCATAGTCGCAGAATCCTTTCTGCCGAACATGAACGGTGTTACCAACTCCGTCCTCCGCGTGCTCGACCACTTCAAGAAGAACGGTCACCAGGCCTTGGTGGTGGCGCCGGACACGATCCGCGGCGTCGCCCCCGCGGCAACCGAATACGACGGTTTCCCGGTCTTCCGTGTGCCCGCGGTGATGGTCCCGAAGGTGAGTTCGTTGCCGGTGGGACTGCCGCAGCCTCGGATAACGTCGGTTCTGCGCGACTTCGACCCGGACGTCGTCCACCTCGCGTCGCCGTTCCTGCTGGGTGCGGGCGGTCTCGGCGCGGCCCTGCGCTTGGACATTCCGGCCGTCGCGATCTACCAGACCGACGTAGCGGGCTTCGCCAAGAGCTACGGACTCGGTCTCACGAGCCGCGCTGCATGGGCCTGGACCGCTCGGATCCACCGGCGCTCGGCACGGACGCTTGCGCCGTCCACTGCAGCGGTCGAGGACCTCGTCCGGCACGACATCCCGCGCGTGCACCGGTGGAGCCGGGGCTGCGACATCGAACGGTTTGCGCCGAGTGCCCGTCGCGAAGAGCTGCGAGCATCCTGGGGTGCGGGCAACAAGCTGATCGTCGGCTTCGTGGGCCGGCTGGCTCCGGAAAAGCACGTCGAGCGCCTGGCGTCGCTCGCGGGTAATCCGAACATTCAGCTGGTCATCGTGGGTGACGGGCCGGACCGGCCCGCGTTGGAAAAGCTTCTTCCCGGCGCGGTTTTCATGGGTCAATTGGGCGGATCCGCGCTGGCACAGGCCTATGCGAGCCTGGACGTCTTCGTCCACCCCGGTGAGCACGAGACGTTCTGCCAGGCGGTCCAGGAAGCGCTGGCGAGCGGCGTTCCGGTGATCGGTCCGGACGCAGGCGGCCCACGCGACCTCATCTCTCATTGCCGCAACGGCTACCTGCTGCCGGTGGACCGATTCGGTGAACTGCTGCCGAGTGCGGTCGCCGCCTTCGCGGACCGCACGGTCCGGGCGCGGTTCGGGGATGCCGCCCGTCGTTCGGTCCTGCAGCGGACCTGGCCCGCGATCTGCGGCGAGCTGGTCGACCACTACAGCGACGTCATCCATGGCGGTCACGCAACGGCCTTGTCGGTGACCGCGTAACCTCGCCGGGTACCGTCGGAGCGTGGCTAAAAACTCCGGTTCGCGGGCGTCGCTCGAGAAGGACCCGCACGATGTAGCGGCGATGTTCGACGGCGTGGCCCGTCGCTACGACATCACCAATACCGTGATCTCGCTCGGGCAGGACAAGATCTGGCGCCGTGCAACGCGAAAAGCGCTGGCGCCCAAGGCGGGTGAGCGGGTGCTCGACCTTGCGGCCGGAACCGGTGTCTCGACGGTCGAGCTGGAGAAGTCCGGAGCCTGGTGTGTCGCAGCGGATTTCTCGCTGGGCATGCTCAAGGCGGGCCTCTCGCGCAACGTTCCGATGGTCGCAGGCGATGCGATGCATCTACCCTTCGCCGACCAGGTCTTCGACGCTGCGACGATCTCGTTCGGACTGCGCAATGTGTCGGATTTCGATGCGGGCCTTCGCGAGATCGCACGCGTCACGCGCCCGGGCGGGCGGCTTGTCGTATGCGAATTCTCGACACCGGTGTTCAAGCCGATGCGCATCGCGTACATGGAGTACCTGATGAAGGCGCTGCCACGGGTCGCGCGGTCGGTCAGCAGCAACCCGGACGCGTATGTCTATCTCGCGGAGTCGATTCGCGCCTGGCCGGCCCAGTTCGAGCTGGCCAAGCGCATCGAGGCAGCTGGCTGGCGGGACGTGACGGTCCGCAACCTCAGCGGCGGAATCGTCGCGCTCCACAGCGCCGTACGGGTCTAGTGCCGTACGGGTCCGGCTACTTGAAGTCGTCGGGTGAGTACGGCTTGTTCTCGACGATGACCAGCCAGTTGCCCGAGTTGTCGCGGATGATCGCCTCGACGCCGTAGGGTCGATCCGACGGTTCCTGAACGAACTCGACTCCCTTCGCGCTGAGTTCCTCGAAGGTTTTGCGACAGTCGTCGGTACGCAATCCGAGGCCGCCCATCGACCCGTTCGCGAGCGAACGCCGGACCGCCTCGGCCATTTCCTCGCTCATCGGCGGACCCGGAATCATCAGTGTAACTTCGAGTTCCGGATGATCGGGCTGTGCAACCGTGACCCAGCGGAAGCCCTCACCCATCGAGACATCCGCTCGCTCGACGAAGCCGAGCTTGTCGATGTAGTACTTCTTTGCCTCGTCCTGGTCGGTGACGTAGACGGTGACTAGCGAGACGTTTGTGATCATGCGACCAACCTATTGCGTCTCGGTGCCGCCTGGCTTCTCCGAAATTGCTCTGTTGCGCGCCGTGTCGCTGAGGCCGTGCATGAAGACGTAGCAACCCGGAATGTGCGGCGCACCGGCGGCGAACTTTGCCTGATATGCAGTCGGCGACACCCCGACGAGCTGGCGAAACTTGCTGCTGAAGGACCCCAGACTGCTATACCCGACAAGGTCGCAGATCTCGGTCACCGTCAGGTTCGTGGCACGCAACAGGTCCTGAGCGCGTTCGATCCGCCGCTCGGCGAGATACGCGGCAGGAGTCTTCCCATAGGTGGCTGCGAAGCAGCGCAGGAAGTGGTACTTGGAAACGCCTGCGGCAGAAGCGAGTTCGTCGAGGTCCAACGGGTCGGCGTAGCGCCGGTCGGCGAGGTCGCGTGCTCGTCGCAGATGGGGGAGAAGCTCGAGCGGGACCTGCCGCGGACGAGTCACGCGAAAGGTTGCCGACGATCCAGCCGCAGCGACGCCCGACCCGAACCGCGCCACGCACGCGCGGTCATGTCTTCGTCCTCTTCGGTGACCAGATTGCCCATGACGCGAATTGCAATGCGCATCAGGGCTTTCGACCGCAGTACAGGAGGTCCGCCGGCGCGGACCGTGCCAGGCACGGTCGCAAGGCCCGCCAGCCGTCGCGCGATCGAGAACGCGCGACCGTAACGATCACGAAGCAGTGCCGGCCAAATATGTGTGAGGTCCGGCTCGTCGAGGAGGTCGACGACGAGGCGGCCACCTTCGAGTCCATAGTCGATGCCCTCGCCGTTGAGCGGGTTCACGCAGCCCGCGGCGTCACCGATCAGCGCCCAGTTCGGACCCGCGACACCGGACACCGATCCGCCCATCGGCAGCAAGGCCGAGGACACCGCGCGAATCGGACCCTCGAACTGCCACTCTTCGCGGCGGTTCGCCGCATACAGCTCGAGCAGCGGTCGCAGCGCTACGTTCGCGGGTCGTTTCACCGTCGCCAGCGAGCCGACGCCGATGTTCACCTCGCCGGTCGAGAGGGGAAACACCCAGCCGTAGCCGGGCTGCAGCTTGCCGGTCGAGTCGCGCAGTTCCAGGTGCGACGTGATCCACGGATCGTCACTTCGACCCGACGTCACGTATGCACGAGCGGCGACGCCGTAGGCAGTTTCGCGATGCCAGGTGCGGCCGAGTTCCTTGCCGAGGGTCGACCGGACGCCGTCGGCAACGATCAACCTGTTGCAGTCGATCGACTCGATACCGTGTGCGGTTTTGACGGTCACCGCCGACACCTTGCCGCCGTCCTTCGTGACGCCGACGGCCTTCGCGCCCTCGACCATGCGCGCACCGGATTCGACGGCGGTGCGGCGCAGGCGGTCGTCGAGTTCGGTTCTGGGAACGGCACTTCCGACCGAAGGCAGCGAACCGCCCGGCCACGGCAACTCGACCTCGCGGCCGAATCCGGCGAGCCGCAAACCCTTGTTGACCGCGCGCTCGCGGACCCAGTCACCGAGGCCGAGATGATCCAGTTCCGCGATCGCGCGCGGGGTAAGTCCATCGCCACACGTCTTGTCCCGCGGGAACGTCGCAGCATCCAGCAAAATCACGTCCCGCCCCGACCTGGCAGCCCACGCTGCCGCAGCCGACCCCGCAGGTCCGGCACCGACGACGAGGACGTCCGTCGCTTTCGGCGTCGGCGGACTGTCGGCGGGGGGAACGTGGCGCATGGGTCAAGGTTAGAGGGTGGGTGTGATATTCGACCGGATCGGCCGTCGTTGTAACGACCGACCGCGCCTCCCCACGCCCCTACCGCTAGGTTGATTACCCAAGGGCGCGTGCCGTCACCACAAGTAAGGAATGAGCACCAGGATTGTGAGCGTAGAGAACACGGTCGTCGCAGGCGTCGACCTTCTCGACGTCGAGCTGGCCGCCAAGGTTCAGGACGGCCTCGACCGCGTCGAGAAGTTGCTCGTCAGCGAGCTGTCCGACGGGGAGGATTTTCTGACCGAAGCTGCTCTGCACCTGACTCGCGCAGGTGGGAAGCGGTTCCGGCCATTGTTCACGATTCTTACCGCCCAACTGGGACCGAAGCCTTACGACCCGGGCATCGTGACCGCCGCGACGGTCGTCGAGCTGGTCCACCTGGCGACGCTCTACCACGACGACGTCATGGACGAGGCGCCGATGCGCCGCGGAGCGCCGAGCGCCAACGCGCGGTGGGGCAACAACGTCGCGATTCTGGCGGGCGACTACCTGTTCGCCCACGCGTCGCGGCTCGTGTCCACCCTCGGGCCCGAAGCGGTCCGGATCATCGCGGAGACGTTTGCCGAACTCGTCACCGGTCAGATGCGCGAAACCATCGGCGTCAAAGAGATGCAGGATCCGGTCGAGCACTACCTGCGGGTCGTGTGGGAGAAGACCGGTTCGCTCATCGCCGCGTCGGGCCGGTTCGGTGGCACGTTCTCGGGCGCGGGCGTCGAACACATCGCGCGTCTCGAGCGACTCGGTGACGCCGTCGGAACCGCGTTTCAGATTTCGGACGACATCATCGACATCGCGTCCGTGTCCGAGCAGTCGGGCAAGACTCCCGGCACGGACCTGCGCGAGGGCGTGCACACGCTCCCGGTTCTGTTCGCGTTGCGTGAGGAAGGTTCCGAGGGCGACCGCCTGCGGCAGCTTCTCTCCGGACCCGTCGAAACCGACGAGGACCTCGACGAAGCGCTCGACCTGCTGCGCAAATCCCGCGGCATGGTGCTCGCGAAGGAGAAGCTGTCCGGCTACGCCGATCTGGCGCGCGCCGAACTCGCGCTGCTGCCGCAGTGCCCGGGGAACGAGGCGCTCAAACGTCTCGTCGACTACACGATCGAACGGGTCGGCTGAACCGACCTCGCGAGTATCGTTTTGGCAGTCCGGGAACTGTCCGACCCGGCGACTTCGTTGACTGGTGCGGGGGCTGGCGAAGAGAAGAGGCACCGTGGCTGGCTATGCAAACGGCCTGAAGACGTTCGCGCTGCTGGTTGGCATGTCCGCACTGATCGTGTTTGCCGGTGCGATGTTCCGCAGTCCGACGATTCTGCTGATCGCGATCGTTTTCGCGGTCGGCATGAACGCGTATGTGTACTTCAACAGCGACAAGCTGGCGTTGCGCGCAATGCGTGCCCAGCCGGTCACGGAGGTCGAGGCGCCGGTCATGTACCGGATCGTCCGGGAGCTCGCCAACATCGCCCGCCAGCCGATGCCGCGGCTCTACATCAGCCCGACCAACGCGCCCAACGCGTTCGCCACCGGTAGGAGTCCTCGGCACGCCGCCGTGTGCTGTACAAGCGGCATTCTGCAGATACTCGACGAGCGCGAACTACGCGCAGTCCTCGGGCACGAGCTCTCCCACGTCTACAACCGCGACATCCTCATTTCGTCGGTTGCCGGCGCCCTGGCTGCCGTGATTTCGGGTCTCGCAAACTTCGCGATGTTCGCGTCGGTCTTCGGCGGGCGTGGCAACGGCGGCCAGAACTTTCTCGGGATCATGCTCGTCTCGTTGCTCGGCCCGATCGCGGCCACGGTCGTCAAACTCGCGGTCTCACGGTCCCGCGAATACCAGGCGGATCAGTCAGGCGCCGAGCTCACGGGCGATCCGCTCGCCCTGGCGTCTGCACTGCGCAAGCTCGAACAGGGTGTGGCGGCCGCTCCGCTGCCCCCAGAGCCGCGCTTGGCCGCTCAGTCGCACCTGATGATCGCAAACCCGTTCCGTGGCGGTGAGCGGGTCGCGCGCCTGTTCTCGACCCACCCGCCCATGGCAGACCGCATTCAGCGTCTCGAAGCCATGGCACGGGGCGGTCACGACCACTGATCCGCTGGCGGCGCGCGCCGCGCGCGGTTTTGTTTCGCGCTCGCCCAATTGTGCGAGCGGGGCACAAAACCGAGAGCGTGGCGATGCCTGGGCGGCAATCAGCGATAGTTCACGAACTGCAGCGCAATCCCGAAGTCTTCGCCTTTGAGGAGCGAGATGACGGCCTGGAGGTCATCGCGCTTCTTGCTGCTGACGCGTAGTTCCTCACCCTGGATCTGTGCCTTGACGCCTTTGGGGCCTTCGTCGCGGATCTTCTTGGAGATCTTCTTCGCGTTCTCCGTGGTGATGCCCTGGACGAGGCTCCCGGTGATCTTGTAAATCTTGCCGGATTGCTGGGGTTCGCCGGCGTCGAAGGCTTTGAGCGAGATGTCGCGACGGATCAGTTTCTCTTTGAAGACGTCGAGCGCTGCCTTGACCCGCTCCTCGGCTTCGGCTGTGAGCACTATCGCTTCTTCGCCCGACCACTCGATGGTCGCGCCGGTCCCGCGGAAGTCGTAGCGGGTGGACAGTTCCTTGGATGCCTGATGCAGCGCATTGTCCACCTCCTGGCGGTCGACTTTGCTGACGACGTCGAATGACGAATCGGCCACTTCACGCTCCTCGAGTTGTGTCGGTAACAGCTGCTTTGCCGCAACGCTATCGGTTGATTCAGGCCAGCTGCCACCCGGTTTGGCAAACGGGTGATGGTTCGTTGTATTCTGCTCTGCGCGCGGAAAACGTCGGACGCAGGTCTGGCAAGCGTGCACGGCAGATTGCCCGAGCGGCCAATGGGAGCGGACTGTAAATCCGTCGGCTTATGCCTACGTAGGTTCGAATCCTACATCTGCCACACCAAACAAAATGCTCCGTGAACTGCGTTGACGCGGTTCACGGAGCATTTTGCTTGCCGGGGTTGTCAGCTCGGACGTGAACGCCTTCCGAAACCGCTGTGAACACACGGTTTGGTGCGCGGCGCCGGAACTGTGTAACCTCTTGAAGGCTTCGCCGCACCTCGGAGAGCCGGGTAAGATTGGACCTTCTGTGGTGCGGTTGTCGTCATGCCCCCTTAGCTCAGTCGGCAGAGCGTTTCCATGGTAAGGAAAAGGTCAACGGTTCGATTCCGTTAGGGGGCTCGCTGGATTGAGGTGTTGTGCCTCGGCATAACACCCGAGACCAAGGCGGTGTAGCTCAGTCGGTAGAGCAAACGACTCATAATCGTTGTGTCGCCGGTTCAAGTCCGGCCATCGCTACAAAGACAAGGCAAGACTGATCGGCGCCCCGATCAGCCTGATCGGAACGATCAGAACCGAACCTGAAAGAAGGCAGACCGTGGCCGCGAAGTCCACCGATGTCCGGCCCAAGATCACCTTGGCCTGTGTGGAGTGCAAGCACCGCAATTACATCACCAAGAAGAATCGTCGTAACGACCCCGACCGTCTCGAGCTGAAGAAATTCTGCCCGAACTGCGGAACTCACCGGGCACACCGCGAATCTCGCTAGGTTCACCTCGTCGGACAGTCCGTACGTGGGGTTACCGACATGCCCTACCGCGTGGCGTCCTGGGCAGATAGGTAGATTCTTCACGTGACTAACATCGAGGTTTCAGACGACCTTGACGCCGAACCGTTCGATGCGGCCGCTCACGCGGAAGCGATGGTCGGCCATCATTATCGCGTCGACGACTATTACGAGGTCGGGCGTGAGAAGGTCCGTGAGTACGCTCGCGCGGTCCAGGACTACCACCCTGTCCACTGGGATGAGAACGTCGCGGAGGAGTTCGGGTACGACGGGCTCCTCGCGCCGCTCACGTTTATCTCGCTGGTGGGCATTCTGGCGCAGGATCGGTTGTTCAAGACCGTCGTGACGGGTTACGACCCAAGCCAGATCATGCAGACCGATCAGGTCCTGGAGTTCCACAAGCCGATCAAGGTCGGCGACCAGCTCGTCTGCGACGTGTACCTGGATTCGTTCCGGCGTGCGCCACGTGGCGCCGACATCATCGTGACGAAGAACATCGTCACCGATCAGAACGACGAGCTCGTGCAGACCACGTGGACGACTTTGGTCGGCCGCAGTGGTGCCGAGATCGACGAGAACATCGATCACGCAGTCAAAGACGTGATCATGCACGGCCTCCATGAGGAATCGCCGAAGCATTTTCCGAGCCAGCGGTTGGTCGTCAACAAGCCGGTCGACGCGATCGCTCCGGAGCCGCTGCCCCGCAGCAAGTTCGCTGTGAGCTTCGATTCGGTGGCCGTCGGCGACGAACTTCCGCCTCGTGTGGTGCGCCTGACTCGCGGTGACCTGGTCAACTATGCCGGCGTTTCCGGCGATGCCAATCCGATCCACTGGAGCGATAGCGTCTCCGAGCTGGTCGGCCTGGACAACGTCGTTGCACACGGCATGCTGACGATGGGCTTGGGCGCGGGTTTGATCACGTCCTGGCTCGGTGATCCAGGTGCGGTCAAGGATTACAGCGTCCGCTTCACCAGCCCGGTTTACGTCGATCCGCACAAGGCTGCGGAGATCGAATACACGGGCAAGATCAAGTCGATCGACGAGGAAACCCGCACGGCAGTCGTCGCGATGACGGCGAAGTTCGAGGGTAAGCGAATCTTCGGTCGTGCGACGGCGACGGTGCAGCTTGCCTGACCGGCGATTTCAGTCGGGCGACGGCAGTAACGTACACTGAGATTTCTGGGTTTACTCAGCGCTGCGCGCTGCCCTTCGGAGGGTGGCGCGCAAGTTATGTGGAACCCAGGCGGCCGGATACGGGCTATGCGAGTCAGTCCATTTCCGGCCAGAGGGGCGTAGCTCAACTGGCAGAGCAGCGGTCTCCAAAACCGCAGGTTGCAGGTTCAAGTCCTGTCGCCCCTGCCCCCGGATGTAGCGACTGAGAGGATCGACGGTGAGCGACGAGCGCAAGTTGCGCGACGGCGGCGACACGGAGGAGACCACCTCCGACGCTGAGCCGACTGCGGCTGACGCGACCGAGCAGACCGAAGGCTCGGAGAGTCGGCCCAGTGGCAAGCGGTCGAATCGACGAACTCGTGCGACCTCGACTGCCACCGCGAGCGCAGCCGCCACAACCAGAGGAACCCGTGGTTCGGGGCGGACCGCTGTTGCTGATCGGCAGAAGCCGGACAACATCTTCAAGCGTCTGAGAAAATTCTTACGCGAGGTCATTGCCGAACTTCGCAAGGTGATCTGGCCGAACCGCAAGCAGATGATCACCTACACGAGCGTTGTGCTGGTGTTCGTGGTTTTCATGGTGGCCTTCATCAGCGGTTTGGATGTGGCGTTCATCAAGGGCGTCAGCTGGCTGTTCGGCTAGACAGAAGCGGAGCCAGCATCGAGATTGCTGCCGGCGCCCAGAGATGAACGTGACGATTAAGGAAGCGAGTGCCCAAGTGAGCACCCCGGAGAACGGCGTAACACAGCAGGAAGACGACGAGGCTTTGTTCGTCGACGACCAGGCCGCCGACGCAGCTGTTGACGAGCAGGTTGTCGACGAGGCTGACCAGGGAACCGAGGCCGTCGCTGATCCCGAAGACGCGGCTGATCCCGAAGACGCGGCTGACCCCGAAGCTACGGCCGAGCCCGAAGAGCCGGCCGACCCCGTTGCCGAGATGAAGGCTGCGCTGCGGCGCGCCCCCGGCGACTGGTACGTCATCCACTCGTATGCGGGTTACGAGAACAAGGTCAAGGCAAACCTCGAGACTCGTGTGCAGAACCTCGACGTCGGCGACTACATCTTCCAGGTCGAGGTTCCGACCGAAGAGGTCACCGAGATCAAGAACGGCCAGCGCAAGCAGGTGAACCGCAAGGTTCTGCCCGGCTACATCCTGGTGCGAATGGACCTCAACGACGAGTCCTGGGGCGCGGTGCGCAACACGCCGGGCGTCACCGGCTTCGTCGGCGCCACGTCGCGCCCGTCGCCGTTGTCGATCAACGACGTCGTCAAGTTCCTGATGCCGCAGGGTACGCAGCAGAAGAAGGCCGCTGCCACCGCTGGTTCCGGCGCGGAATCGACGACTGCCACCGCGACCAAGTCGGTCATCGAAGTCGACTTCGAGGTCGGCGAGTCGGTCACGGTCATGGACGGTCCGTTCGCCACGTTGCCGGCGAGCATCAGCGAGGTCAACGCCGAGCAGCAGAAGCTCAAGGTCCTCGTATCGATCTTCGGCCGCGAAACGCCGGTCGAGTTGGGCTTCACGCAGGTCGCGAAGATCTGAGCCCGACAAACAGAAGACTTGCACTCCACGAGCGCAAGACACGGAGCTAGACACCCAGTAACAAGGAACAAGACAGATGCCCCCCAAGAAGAAAAAGAAGCTCGCCGGGATCATCAAGCTTCAGATCCAGGCCGGCATGGCGAACCCAGCTCCTCCGGTGGGTCCCGCGCTCGGTCAGCACGGCGTCAACATCATGGAGTTCTGCAAGGCGTACAACGCAGCGACCGAGTCGCAGCGTGGCAACGTCGTGCCGGTCGAGATCTCGGTCTACGAAGACCGGACCTTCGATTTCAAGCTCAAGACTCCGCCTGCCGCCAAGCTGCTGCTGAAGGCAGCCGGTGTGCAGAAGGGTTCGGGAGAGCCGCACAAGACCAAGGTCGCCAAGGTGACCATGGACCAGGTGCGCGAAATCGCGAAGACCAAGGCTGAAGACCTCAACTCGAACGACATCGAAGCGGCCGCCAAGATCATTGCCGGCACGGCCCGCTCCATGGGAATCACCGTCGTCGACGCGTAAGTAAAGAAAAGCAACACCGTGGGAGAGCCGGCCAGGCTCGTCAACCACGACTGACCAATCAGATAGAGGCAGGACAACATGGCAAAACGAAGCAAGGCTTATACAGAGGCGGCCGCGAAGGTCGACCACGACAACCTCTACGCACCCTTGGCGGCTGCGCGGCTGGCGAAGGAAACGTCCTCCACGAAGATGGACGCGACTGTCGAGGTCGCGATGCGACTCGGCGTCGATCCCCGCAAGGCGGACCAGATGGTTCGCGGCACCGTCAACCTGCCGCACGGCACGGGTAAGACGGCGCGCGTGATCGTGTTCGCCGCCGGCGAGAAGGCCGCTGAGGCCGAGGCAGCCGGTGCGGACGAGGTCGGCGCCGAGGAACTCATCGCGAAGATTCAGGGTGGCTGGCTCGAGTTCGACGCCGCGATCGCTACTCCGGATCAGATGGCCAAGGTCGGCCGTATCGCCCGTGTCCTCGGTCCGCGTGGTTTGATGCCGAACCCGAAGACCGGCACGGTCACCACCGATGTCACGAAGGCTGTCAACGACATCAAGGGCGGAAAGATCAACTTCCGCGTCGACAAGCAGGCCAACCTGCACTTCGTCATCGGCAAGGCTTCGTTCGACGCTGCGAAGCTGGTCGAGAACTACGGTGCCGCGCTGGACGAGGTCCTGCGTGCGAAGCCGACGACCGCCAAGGGCCGCTACGTCAAGAAGGTCACGATCTCGACGACCACCGGACCGGGCATCCCGGTGGACCCGAACCGGGTTCGCAACCTCCTGGACGAAGCTGCGGAGTAACCAGCTCGTCTGAAACGACTCGAAAGCGGCCCGTACGGATCTCCGTACCGGCCGCTTTCGTATGTCCGCGGCAGGGTCGTCGGCCCAGTACTGTGCTGCCATGGGTCTATTCGAGATTGCGACTTTTCCGGTGCGCGCTCTGGTCGCTTTCGGGGAAGCAAGTATCGGTGTCGCGAAGTTGGTCAGCCCGGAAGGACCCGTCCGCCTCGCTGGAAAACTGTCGGATCTCACCGCAGAGGATCGGCCGCTCGGTAAAGCCCTCGCACCCGGTGGTGTCGTGGACCGAGTACTGGAGGAAGACGGCGTCGTCGCTCGGCTGACCGCGCCTGGTGGGCCGTTGGATCGGCTGATGGAGCCCGGCGGCGCTATCGACAGAATTACGGCACCCGGTGGTCCGATGGATCGGTTCCTCGCGCGCGAGGGTGCGATCGACCGGATTCTCGAAGAGGGTGGAATCCTTGATCGGCTCTTGGCCGAGGAGGGGTTGGTCGAGCAACTGGTCGAGCAGGGCGGCATCATCGACCGGCTCGCTGAAGCATTGGAACAGATTTCCAAGATCGGTCCGCTGATCGAGTCGCTGGACCGGCCGATCCGTGCGGTCGACGAGTCGGCCCAGGTCCTGCAGCTGGCTGTCGAACCACTGCGCGATTTCGCCGGCCGCATCCCCGGGTTTGCGCGGCGTGCGACGACCACGACACCGCGGACCGTGAAAAGTGAGCGCAGCGACGTCACCCTCGAGGCCGAGGTGATCGACGTCGAGGACGGTTCGCCGAACTAGCCGCGCGCGCGGACGAAGTTCTCGGTCAGGACGGCTGCGAGGCGTGCGTGCAGCTGCGGGGGCAGGTCGTGGCCCATGCCGTCGATGATGTGCAACTTCGCGCCGGGAATCGCCTTCGCCACCGCCTTTCCGCCGGCGGGCCTGATCAGCGGGTCGGCGGACCCGTGCACGACGACCGTCGGCCTGTCGATGCGCTTCGTGTATTCCAGCAGGCTGCCGGTACCGGTCACGGCGGCGAATTGGCGCACGATGCCCGCGGGGTAGTAGCTGCGGTCGTAGTCGCGCTCGGCGTTGGCGCGCAGCGCGGCGTCCGACTGGCGGTACTTGGGGCTGGCGAGAGTCTTTCGCGCCCGCACGGCGACATCGATGGCGGCGGCGCGACTGGAATCTTTGGGACCGGTGATGAGGGACTGCAGGGCAGCGAACGCCGGTGGCGGCAGGAAAGCCTGATTCGTCGTCGAGAAGATGATGCCGAGCGTGCGGACACGCTCGGGATACTTGGCCGCGAAGATCTGTGCGATCATGCCGCCCATCGATGCGCCCACGACGTGCGCGGATTCGATTCCGAGCTCGTCGAGGAGACCCCGGGTGTCGTCGGCCAGATCGGGCAGCGTGTACGGAACCGCGGACGGCTTGCCTATCGCCGACCGTCCCATGCGCAGCCACATGTTGCCGTCGACGCGGGCTCCGCTCATCTTGGTCGAAAGCCCGATGTCCCGATTGTCGAAGCGAATGACCCGGAACCCTTGTGCGGCAAGCAGTTCGCAGAACTCAGCGGGCCACTGGGTGAGTTGCGAGGCGAGCCCCATGATGAGCAGAATCGGTGGATCGTCGGCGTTGCCGAACTCTTCGTAGACGATCTCGAGGCCGTTCGCGGCCGCAACACCGGACCTTGCAGCTGACGTCATCGGCGCTCCCCGTATTCGTTCCGCGGCCGCGTTTTGGCAGTTCGACCTCGTATGACGTACCCTAAACGACGGCCTTCGAGTACTTCGATTGCCACCCAATCACGTTCTACCCAAGACCGTTGGTCACCGGTTCGGCTGCGCAAGCAATCGAGTCGGTTGAAGGTCCGGAAGCGTCCGGCGACCCACGCAGGTGATCGAGGTAGGGAGCGTCGACGCACTAGCGTTCGATTGTTCCTGTTACGCCCCGTGTGCCCTGCACCGGGGCGTTTTGCATTTCTGTGCCTTGCCGACCTCGGCGGTAGAACGAGGGTCCCGAGAAAGACTGACCGTACGAGAGGAGGCGAAGTATGGCAAAGGCTGAGAAGGTCACCGCGGTCGCGGAGATCGCCGAGCAGTTCAAGGGTTCGACCGCCACGGTTGTTACGGAATACCGTGGACTTTCCGTCGGCAAGTTGACCGATCTGCGACGCGCACTCGGTCCGAACGCTAGCTACTCCGTCGCCAAGAACACCCTGGTCAAGCGTGCGGCCGCTGAGGCGGGCGTCGAGGGCCTCGATGAGTTGTTCGTCGGTCCGACTGCCATTGCATTCATCAACGGCGAGCCGGTAGACGCGGCGAAGGCAATCAAGGCCTTCGCGAAGGACAACAAGGCCTTGATCATCAAGGGCGGCTACATGGACGGCCATGCGCTGTCCGTGGACGAGGTCAACAGGATCGCGGAGCTCGAATCCCGCGAGGTTCTGTTGGCGAAGCTTGCCGGCGCTATGAAGGGCAACTTGGCAAAGGCCGCTGGCCTGTTCAATGCTCCCGCATCGCAGGTGGCCCGTTTGGCTGCCGCGCTGCAGGAGAAGAAGGCAGCAGAAGAAGGCGCAGCAGGAGCGGAAGCACCTGCCGAGCCGGTGGCTGCCGAAAGCTGATCCGCATCCGGAGCGGAAACTGCGCGGCGGCACGTTCGTCGCGCAATCGATAACCAACCCCGGTCGCGGATCGTCGACAGGGAATTACAGGAAGGACCGCCACCATGGCGAAGCTCAGCAACGACGAGCTGCTCGACGCGTTCAAGGAAATGACGCTTCTCGAGCTGTCGGCGTTCGTCAAGTCGTTCGAGGAGACCTTCGAGGTCACCGCAGCTGCTCCGGTCGCCGTCGCGGCTGCCGGTGCTGCCCCGGCTGCCGCCGAGGCCGCTGAGGAGCAGGACGAGTTCGACGTCATCCTCGAGGGTGCCGGCGACAAGAAGATCCAGGTCATCAAGGTCGTCCGCGAGATCGTTTCGGGCCTCGGCCTGAAGGAAGCCAAGGACCTCGTCGAGAGCGCCCCGAAGGCGATCCTCGAGAAGGTTGCCAAGGACGCCGCAGAGGCTGCCAAGGCGAAGCTCGAAGGCGCCGGCGCCAAGGTTTCCGTCAAGTAGGAGTTTCTCTTACGACGAATCCTCGTCAGCACGAAGCGGGCGGTCCGATACGGACCGCCCGCTTTCGCTTTTGTTGCGGTTGGGCAGGACTGTCACGGAGCGAACACCCATGCGATACAGTGGCCCAACGCACAGTGGGTTGTGCGGTATCGAGTGTGCCTGGCCGATTGTGGAGGTTGATGTGGGCGTCGAAGTAAGAACTGAAAGCATTACCAAGTCCTTCGGTCGACAGAACATCTGGCAGAACGTGACTCTGACCCTCCCGCCAGGGGAGATCAGCCTCATGGTCGGGCCGTCGGGTACCGGTAAGTCGGTGTTCCTGAAGTCGCTCATCGGTCTGCTGAAGCCCGAGAAGGGCAACATCTACATCGATGGCACAGACATCACCACATGCTCCAACAAGGAGCTGTACGAGATCCGCAAACTGTTCGGCGTGCTGTTCCAGGACGGCGCCCTGTTCGGCTCGATGAGCCTCTTCGACAACGTGGCCTTCCCGCTGCGTGAGCACACGAAGAAGTCCGAGTCCGACATCAAGAAGATCGTCATGGAGAAGATGGACCTCGTCGGTCTGACCGGTGCGGAGCACAAGCTCCCCGGTGAGATCTCGGGCGGTATGCGCAAGCGCGCCGGCCTCGCCCGTGCGCTGGTTCTGGATCCGCAGATCATCCTCGTCGACGAGCCGGACTCCGGCCTCGACCCTGTTCGTACGACCTACATTTCGCAGTTGTTCCTCGACATCAATGCGCAGATCGACGCGACGTTCCTGATCGTGTCGCACAACATCAACCTCGCTCGTACGGTGCCGGACAACATCGGCATGCTGTTCCGTCGCAACTTGGTCATGTTCGGACCGCGTGAAGTGCTCCTGACCTCGGACGAGCCGGTGGTGCGGCAGTTCCTGAACGGCCGGATGATCGGTCCGATCGGTATGTCGGAAGAAAAAGACGAAGCGCAGATGGCGCAGGAGCAGGCACTCGTAGACGCCGGCCACAGCGCCGGTGGTGTCGAAGAGGTCGGCGGCATCGTTCCGCAGATGGTTGCCACACCGGGCATGCCGGAACGTACGGCTATCGGTCGCCGCCAGGCCCGTGTCCGCGAGATCATGCACACGCTGCCGCACACGGCGCAGGTCGCCATCCAGGAAGAGCTCGACAGCACCAGTAACACCCAGCAGATGTCGAACTATGACGACCGCAGAGGTGCGCACGACGCGGAGTACGAAGACGGGGGCTACGAAGAACAGCCCACCGTCAAGCATCTCCGGTAACAGGAATGGCTGGCGCCGCAAGGTCCAGATCGTTCAGGGCGGTCGAAGGCGCGTTCGCCCAAGCCGGCAATATCGTTTCGCTCTTCCTCGATGTAGTCAGGAAGACGTTCAAACGCCCGTTCCACTGGCGTGAGTTCATCGAGCAATCGTGGTTCATTGCGAGTGTCTCGATCCTTCCCGCTGCGCTGGTGTCGATCCCATTCGGCGCGGTGGTCGCGCTGCAGGCCGGATCGCTGATCAAGCAGCTCGGTGCTGAATCCTTCACGGGCGCGACTAGCGTGCTCGCGACAGTCCAGCAGGCTGCGCCCGTCGTTACGGCGTTGTTGATCGCGGGTGCGGCCGGAGCCGCCGTCGCGGCAGATCTAGGGTCCCGCACCATCCGCGAGGAAATCGATGCCATGGAGGTCCTCGGCGTCGATCCGATTCAGCGTCTGGTCGTTCCCCGTGTGCTCGGCATGGTGCTGGTCGCGATCCTGCTCAACGGACTCGTGTCGGTCGTCGGTATCGCGGGTGGTTACTTCTTCAACGTCCTGCTCCAGGGCGGCACGCCAGGCGCCTACCTCGCCTCGTTCTCGGCACTGGCCCAGTTACCCGACCTCTGGGTCGGCGAAATCAAAGCGGCAATTTTCGGTGTCATCGCCGGTGTCATCGCGGCCTACAAGGGCCTGCACCCCAAGGGCGGCCCCAAAGGCGTCGGCGAAGCCGTGAATCAGTCGGTTGTCATCACGTTCCTCGTCCTCTTCTTCGCCAACCTCGTCATCACGCTCATCTACTTGCAGATCGTTCCTGCGAAGGGCGCGTGAGAGATGGTCATCGCCAAGCAGCCTGTGGAACGCGGGTTCGACCACGCGAAGCGAGTTGCGCGCGTACCGCTGAACATGATCGACCGCGCGGGCGAGCAGATGTCCTTCTACGCCCGCACGATCGCGTGGACGCCTCGCACACTGCATCGTTACCGCAAGGAACTACTGCGGGTGCTCGCAGAGGTGACCTTCGGTAGCGGTGCGCTCGCGATCATCGGCGGCACTGTCGGGGTCATCGTGCTGATGTCCGGTTCGGTCGGCGTGGTTGTCGGTCTGCAAGGTTTCGCCGCTCTTGACCAGCTCGGTAGCTCGGTGCTCACCGGCTTTCTGACCGCCTATATCAACACCCGCGAAATCGCACCGCTGGTCGCGGCACTCGCGTTGTCCGCGACTGTCGGCTGTGGATTCACGGCCCAGCTCGGCGCGATGCGGATCTCCGAAGAAATCGACGCTCTCGAAGTCATGGCTGTTCCGGGGGTGCCGTTCCTGGTCACGACCCGCATGATCGCCGGTTTCATCGCGGTCATCCCGCTCTACATCGTCGGATTGCTCTCGGCCTTCCTGGCCTCGCGGTTCATCACGACGACCTTCAACGGTCAGTCGACGGGGTCCTACGACCATTACTTCAACCTGTTCCTACCACCGCAAGACGTGTTGTATTCGTTCGTGAAGGTGCTGATATTCGCCTTCGTGATCATCCTCATCCACTGTTACTACGGTTTTCACGCGACCGGCGGACCCGCCGGTGTCGGTGTGGCTGTCGGCCGCGCGGTCCGGGCGTCGATCGTGACCGTGAACATCCTCGACTTCTTCCTCAGCCTCGCGATCTGGGGTACGACGACGACAGTGCGGGTAACGGGATGATTCACACACCGTCCAACCTGCGAAAGCGCATTCTGGGTGTGGCGTTCTTCGCGGTGCTGGCGCTGTTCGTGTGGACGACGATCGCTATCTACAACAAGACGTTCACCAAGGTCGTGAAGGTCGAACTGGTCACGGATTCCGTCGGCAACGCACTGCCGGAGCACGCCGACGTGAAGGTGCGAGGCATCCTCGTCGGTGAGGTCAGGTCGACCGATCCTGACGGTGACAAGGTCACGGCGACTCTGGCTCTCGACCCGAGCAAGGCCGATGAACTGCCGGCCAACGTGACTGCGCGGCTGCTTCCGAAGACGCTCTTCGGTGAGCGGTACGTTTCGCTGATCATTCCGGAGGAGCGCAGCGCGACGACGTTGCAGAGCGGCGACATCATCCAGCAGGACACCAGCGGTAACGCCGTCGAACTGAATCGGCTGCTCGACAGCCTCTTGCCGCTGCTGCAAGCCATTCCGCCGGAGAAGCTTTCGGCGACCTTGGGTGCGCTGGCACAAGCACTCGACGGCAGAGGCGAAGAACTCGGCACGACGCTCGACAGGCTGGACACGGTCTTCACCGACATCAACGTCGAGATGCCGGACCTCCAGCAGGGCCTACGCGGGCTCGCGACCTTCTCCGAAACCTATTCCGATGCGGCGCCGCAGCTCGTCAATGCCCTCGACAACTTGCGCACGACGAACGCGACGATCGTCGAGGAACGTTCCCAGGTCGATGAGCTGCTCGCCTCGCTGACCGCGACCGGTGGTAGTGCAACCGACTTCCTCGCGACCAACCGGGACAACGTGGTGACGATCGCCGCGGATTCCCGCGAAGCGCTCGAGCTCCTCGCGACATACTCGCCGACCTTCGAGTGCGCGCTGCGCAACTTCGCCGTGATCAAGCCGCGCACCGACGTGATCCTCGGCAAGGGCACCGCAAATCCGGGCACCCGGGTGACCATCGAGCTCGTCAACACCCGCGGGCGTTACCTGCCGAATCAGGACGAGCCGCGCTTCCTCGATCCGAGGGGACCTGCGTGCGCGCCGGAGACGCTCGGGGTCGATATGGGCCAGTATCCGGGTGGCGCTTCGAACAACGACGGGTCCTACCAGCCGCCGACCAGGAACCCGGGCGGTGACATTCCGACGTTCGCGGTGCCGCAGTTCTCGGTCATGCCGAGCGCCGTCTCGCAAACCGACCCACATGCGCTCGGCCTGATCTACTCCGCGTCGACCGGCATTGCGCCGCAAGACATTCCGTCGTGGGCAACGGCCATCGGTTCGCCCGCATTCCACGGGACGGAGGTGCGGATCAAGTGAGAGGTCTGGCCGGTCCGCTGATCAAGTTGGCGATCTTCGCTGCCGTGACGATTTTTGCGACCGCGATGCTTGCGCTGACGATTGCCAATTCGGGCGGTAGCGGTGGCACCACGTTCAAGGCTCAGTTCGAAGACGTCACGTCGCTGAACAAGGGCGACGAGGTGCGTATTGCAGGCGTTCGCGTCGGCTCGGTGGAGAAGATTTCGATCGTAGACCGCCGGACCGCCGAGGTCGAGTTCACGCTGACCGACCGCGACTGGCTCCCCGCGAATGTCCACGCGACCATCCGCTTCCGCAATCTCGTCGGCCAGCGGTACATCGCGTTGACTCAGGGGGAGGGTGGCGACGGCGAGAAGCTGAGTGCCGGTGGCACGATCGAGCTCGGGAACACCCAGCCCGCGGTCAACCTCACCGAGCTGTTCAACGGCTTCCGCCCACTGTTCCAGACGCTCAGCGCAGACGACGTGAACCAGTTGTCGTTCGAGATCATCCAGGTCTTTCAAGGTGAGTCCGGCACCATCGCCAATCTCGTGTCGAACACCGCCAAGCTGACGAACAAGATTGCCGACAAGGACGCCGTCATCGGAGAACTGGTCGACAACCTCACCGGTGTCCTCGACACCGTCAATCAGCGTGACGACGAGCTCAACGACATGCTGATCAAGACTCAGCAACTGGTCAGCGGTCTGGCCGCCGAGCGCGGGACGATCGGCCAATCGGTGCAATCCCTCGCCGACCTCACGGACGCGACCGCGGACCTCCTGCAGCCGACCAGGCCGTCGCTGCAGGGCTCGATTGCAGGTTTGAGTCAGGTCGCGTACGAGCTCGCGAGCAGGGAGGACGAGGTGAACGAGGCCCTCGTGAACCTGCCGTTGAAGATGGAACGACTCGGTAGGGTCGGCAGCTACGGTTCCTGGTTCCAGTTCTATCTCTGCGGCATCGATATCGTCGCCGGACCGGGCGCGGTCGACGCCCCGCAACTGAACCTGCCGGCCGGATTGCCGACATTGAACCAGCCGCTGTACACGAATGCCGCGAAGCGTTGCCACGCGGAGGGCACGCCATGACGCGCCGCGGGCGGGGGCGAAGTGCAGCGATGACCGGCGCGCTCGGCATCGCCGTCGTGCTGCTCGTGACGATGTCGGCGTTCTTTCTGGATTCGCTGCCGATCATCGGGGCCGGCACGAAGTACACGGCCGAGTTCACCGAAGCGGCAGGCTTGAAGGACGGCAACGAGGTGCGCATCGCCGGCGTCAAGGTCGGCAAGGTGGCGGACGTGCGGCTCGACGGGGACCGTGTGCTCGTCGACTTCCGGACCAAGGACGCGTGGATCGGCAACGAGACGACGGCGTCGATCCAGATCAAAACGCTGCTGGGGCAGAAGTATCTCGCGCTGGACCCGCAGGGCTCGGAAACTCTTGACCCGCGAGATCGTATTCCCTTGTCGCGCACGGTATCTCCGTACGACGTCATCGATGCCTTCAGCGACGCTGCCGAGACCCTCGACGAGATCGACAAGAACCAGCTTGCCGACAGCATGCGCGTCCTGACCGATGCCTTCTCCGGGACGCAGCCCGAGATTCGCGCGTCGATCGACGGCATCGGGCGCCTGTCCGAAACGCTCGCCAAGCGCGACCAGCAACTGCAGAAGCTGTTCGCGGCGACGAAGCAGACGACCAAGATCCTGGCCGATCGCAACGCGGAGTTCGAGCAACTGATCTCCGCCGGCGGCGAGTTGTTGGCTGAGTTGAACAGCCGCCAGCAGGCGATCTCGCAGCTGCTCACCGCAACACAAGCCGTGTCGCAGGAGCTGTCGGGATTCGTTGCCGACAACGAGGAGCAGATCGGTCCGGCGCTGCTGAACCTGGAGAGCGTCGTCGGCATCCTGAACAACAACCTGGCGAACCTGAACAAGACCCTGGAGTTGGCGGCGCCGTTCTACGGCATCTACGCCAACGTGCTGGGTACGGGCCGCTGGTTCGACGCCGTGATCGTGAATCTCATTCCACCGGGACTGCCCGAGATTCCGGGCTATCGCGAGCCGATCCGTACCTTCGGGGGTGGCAACTGATGGCCACGCAGACACGCTCCGGATCCCGGCGGTGGGTGCCGATCGCGCTGATCGCTGTTGCCGCCGTTGTGATCGCCGGGTTCGGTTGGTGGTTGTTCCAGAAGATGACCACAACCAAGATCACCGCCTACTTTGACAGTTCGATCGGTATCTACGAGGGTTCCGACGTCCGCATTCTGGGCGTGCGAGTCGGTGCGGTCGATTCGGTCGAGCCGATGGGCGACCAGGTCAAGGTCGTCATGTCGGTCGACCGCAGTTACGACGTACCGGCGGACGCGCATGCCGCGCAGATCACGCCGTCGATCGTGGCGGACCGGTTCATTCAGCTCACCCCGGCCTACGAATCGGGCCCGAAGATGGAGCGCGACGCGGTCATTCCGCGCGACCGCACGGCAACGCCCGTCGAAGTCGACCGCCTGTACAAGAGCATCACGGAGTTGTCGAACGCACTCGGACCGCAGGGTGCGAACGCGGACGGCGCGGTGACCGATCTGGTCCGGACGACCGCCGACAATCTCAGGGGCAACGGCGAAGCGCTGAGCAACAGCATCACCCAGTTGTCGCTTGCGGCGCGGTACCTGTCGGACACGCGCGGGGACATTTTCGACACGATCAAGTCGCTGCAATCGTTCGTGAGCATGCTCGCCGTCAACGACGGTCAGGTGCGGCAGTTCAATGCGCAGCTCGCCGATCTGAGCAGCTTCCTGGCGGGTGAGCGGACCGACCTCGGCGCCGCACTGAATCTGCTGTCGGTGGCGCTCGGTGACGTCGCGCGATTCGTGGACGACAACCGGCAGCTCATCGAGAGCAATGCGTCCGGGCTCGTGTCGCTGACACAGACCTTGGCGGACCGCCGTGACGACATCGCGAAAGCGCTGCCGGTCATGCCCGTCGCGCTGAGCAACTTGGTGAACGTGCACAACGCCGAGTCGGGCACGCTCGACATGCGCGCCGATTTCACGGACCTCCAGGCGCCGTTCAACGTTATCTGCAAGACGCTGGACCTCTCCAAGCTGCGCGCGGGTGATCCGCAGTTCGAAGCGCTCGGCCGGCAGATGCAGCCACTGCTCGACAACTGCAACCACATCGCCGACCAGATCACGGCGGGCGTGAAGACACCCTCGCTGATCCTGCCGTTCGGGATTCTGAGCAACGACAACCAACAGGTTGCGCCGGTTCCCGGTACGGTCCCGGGCATTCCGTCGCCGGGCCTGCAGAACGAGGAGGGCGGTCGATGATCCGTCCTCGGGTGGCCGCCGGTGTTGCGGGTCTCTGCGTGTCGGTCGCGATGGTGACCGCGTGCGGTCAGGGGATCTACGACGTACCGCTGCCCGGTGGCGCTGACGTCGGATCCGACCCGATGAAGATCGACATTCAGTTCACCGACGTCCTCGACCTCGTGCGGCAGTCGGCGGTCAAGGTCGACGGTGTGCCGGTCGGCCGCGTGGACAAGATCGACGTCGGATCGGACGGCTGGTCGGCGGTCGTCACCGTTGTTGTGAACAACTCGGTGCAGCTGCCCGAGAACGCGCATGCAGAGGTCCGGCAGTCCAATCTGCTCGGCGAGAAGTTCATCGAACTGTCAGCGCCGAAAGACGAGGCACCGGCCCCGGAGCGGCTGATTTCCGGCGATGTGATCCCCGTCGCGAATACGTCGCACGCGACCGAGATCGAGCAGGTGCTCGGCGCTCTGTCGCTGTTGCTCAACGGCGGCGGCGTCGCGCAGCTCGATCCGATCGTCACCGAGCTCAACAAGGCCATCGGACCGCGGACGCCGGAGGTGCGGTCGCTGCTCGAGCAGGCGGACACACTGATCGGCGGGCTCGAGGAGCAGGTCGACGACATCACGCGGGCGCTGGACGGACTCGACACGCTGGCTGTCCGCGTGAATCAGCAGACCGACCAGATCGGCAAGATTCTCGACGAATTGCCCAAGGGCATCACGATTCTCGAAGAACAGCGACCGCAGATCGTCACGCTGCTCAGCCAGCTGGACCGGCTCGGACAGGTTGGCTACGACGTGATCGAGACGTCGAAGAACGACCTCATCCGCGATCTGCGCGCCCTCCGCCCGACGTTGCAGTCGCTGGGCGCAGCGGCGCCGGACCTCGTCACCGCGTTCCCGTTGATCCCGACCTACCCGTTCCCGGACTCCACGCTCGAGAGCACGTTCGGCGGTCAGGTCAACACGTTCCTGTCGGTCGATCTCCAGATCGGCACGTTGCTGTCCAACCTCGGCGTCGGCAAACCCGATCCGGTGTACGTGCCGCCCGCGGGGCCGCCGGTGCCGGTCAATCCGACCAATCCGTATTACAACGGCAACGGTCCGCGACCGGGTTGGCCGACCATTTCCCTGCTGCCGATCGCGCCGATCGTTCCGCGTCCCGCGCTCGGTGTTCCCGGGCTGCCGACGGACCCGTTCGCCGCACTACTGGAGCAATTGGGGGGTGCACCGCGATGACAGGTCGTGTCGTGAAGTACCAGCTGATCGCGTTCATCGTCATCGCCGTCGTGGGCATCGTGTTCGTCGGCGCCAAATACGTGCGGCTGGACAATCTGCTCGGTTTCGGGCAGTACGAGGTCGACGCGAAATTCCCGCACGGGTCGGGCATCTACCCGGACGCCGAAGTGACGTACCGAGGTGTGTCGGTCGGACGGGTCGGCGGGATGTCGCTGACCGAGGACGGCGTGTCGGTGACGCTGTTGATCAACTCCGACGCGCCTGATATTCCCGCATCGACGCGGGCTGTCATCGCTGATCGCTCGGCTATCGGGGAGCAGTACGTCGACCTGTTGCCCGAGAACAGCGACGGCCCGTACCTCCACGACGGCTCGGTGATCGAGCAGACCCCGGATTCGACTCCGGTCCCCGTCGAGGATCTCCTGGCAAGCGTCGACCGGTTCGCGCAGTCGGTCCCGCTGACAGATTTGACGACGGTCGTCGACGAACTCGGTACCGCGTTCGGCGGCAAGGGTGACGACCTGCAGGTGCTCGTCGACTCGTTGAACGATTTCACCGAATCTGCGCACGAGGCGTTGCCGTCGATCACCGCGTTGATCCGCGACGGTCGAACGGTCCTCGACACTCAGTCCGACCAGGCCGACGCCGTACGCACCTTCAGCGACGGCCTGGAGAAACTGACGATGCAACTGCAGGCAAGCGACCCCGACGTGCGCAGGCTCATCGGTACCGGCCTCTACGCGAGCGACCAGGCCGGTGCGCTGCTTGCCGAGAGTGGACCTGCGCTCACCGAAGATCTGACCAATCTGCGCGAGCTGGTCGAGACTCTGGCGCCGACAACCTTCGCGCTCAGACCCTTGCTGCAGTTGCTTCCTACGCTCTCGATCGGTGCCTCGGCGACCGCCCCGGGCGACGGCACGACACACTTCGGGCTCGTACTCGAGACGAACAATCCGCCGGCGTGCACCCGCGGCTACGAGGGCACCTACGCGATTCTCGAGCAGATGAAGGCGCAGAACCCGAACTTCGATGACACGGTCGACGAATTCCCGTTCAACAAGGACGCGACCTGCACTGTGCCGCAAGGTAATCCAACGGCAGTGCGCGGCGCCGAGCGCGCCCAGTTCGCCGATCCGTCGATCGTTCAGCCTTGGGATTCCAACCCGAAGACAGATCCTGACAAACTCAACTTGACCCCGATCGCGGTGCAACTCGCGACGTTGATGGGAATCACACCGAAGCGGTAGTGCAATTGCGTCGACACGTATGTTGAAGAAGATGAAAAGTTCGCGGCTCGCGGCCGCCCCTAGGTGGTTGCTGCCTGGCACCGCTGCTCTCGCGGCGGCGGTGGCGCTCGTTGCTCTCGTCCTCGCGGTGTGGTTCGGGCAGAGCTGGTGGCATGCCCGATTCTCGGAACGCCCCGCCGCGCAGGCCCGGGAAGAAGTGCTCGACGCTGCCCGGCAGACTGCGGTGAACATCAGCTCCTACGACTCCGCGAATCTGGACGCGAGCTTCGCGAACATCGACTCATCGGTGATGGGCGACCTCGCTCAGCAGTTCAAGGACAACAGGGAAGCGCTGTCGCAAGCTCTCGCGCAACAGCAGGCGAGCAGTCACGCCACGGTCGCTTCGGCGGCGGTCGTCGAACTCAATCGTGACGAGGGAACGGCGAAGGCTGTCGTCGTCATGCGGCAGGTCACGACCCGACCGGGTCAGCCGGATACGACGGCACTGCTCACCTCACTGCTCACGCTCGAAGAGGTCGACGGAGTCTGGAAGGCATCGGAGGCGCAGCCGCTCGGCAATACGTCGCTGGACCCGCCGCCGCAGCAGGCCCCAGATCAGCCTGCAGTGCCAGAACAGCCTGCAGTGCCAGAACAAGGGGGCAACTGATGCCACCCAACCGTCGAGTGAACAAGCCGACGCCGACCCGACGCCGTCCGAAGGTGGCCGGTACGGACCGTCCCCGCCCGGAGATCACCGCCGAAGCGCCGGCGCCGCAGGCCGCGACTCCGCGTCCGGTAGACCTCTCCAAACCCGCAGCCGGCACCGGGCGCACGCGGCTGTCCTGGACGCTGGTCGCTGTTCTGGGCATCGTGGCGATCGCCCTGGGTGCGTTCGCGTTTGTCGCATACGAGAAGCCGGGGGCGTCCGTCGACAACCTGGCGTTCGTCGACAATTCCGACACCCAGCAGGTCAGGGCCCAGGTCGATGCGGCCGTCGCGACGCTGTACACCTACGACCCTGCGCAGATGGAGGGTTACCCCGACACCGTCCGGCCGCTGCTGACCGACAAGATGCGTTGCTTCTTCGATGCGACTCTCGATTCCACGAAGCAGTTCGTCGCGCAGACGCAGGCGAAGTCGGACATTCATGTCGACGCGATCGGCGTCAGCTTCCTCGACGACGATCGCGCGGAGGCAATTGTCAGCGTCACATCGAGTTGGAGCGGACCGGGTCAGGAGCCGGGCAGCGAGCAGCGGCAGATGGTTGTGTCAGTGGAGAAGTCGGGCGACGACTGGCTCGTGTCCGACATCACAGATCTGCGCGAAGCTCCGCATTCGGGCGATTGTCCCAGCTCAAATTGATCAAAACGCCGTCAGAAGCCTTGACGACGGCGCGGTGACGCGTCACTCTAATGGCGAGAACATGCGAGAGATCGCGGGTCTGCGGCTGTTTGCGGAGGCGGGTTTTCTACTACCCCGTCGCCCCTGCGGCCAGCGGTGTAGCCGCAGGGCCGCCAGCTCGGATGTATATTTCGCTGCGCCACTCGACAGCTGTGTCGATTTGGTGTAAGTTTGGACGTTGCGCTGGCTGCCTCCTGTCCACCTCACCACCTCTACCGCTGAAAGCGACACATTCTCGTGCCGCTTCCTGTCTGCCGTGGGCGAGTTAAGTCGGGTTGTATCCAGCACTCGCCCGACAGAACAAGCAGAAACAGCGAAAGTCGCGCGTTCACGCGCGACTCGCGTGAGGTGCTGGAAGGACGCATCTTGGCAGTCTCTAGCCAGACCAAGGCCAATACCGGGATTCCCGGAGCCCCTAAGAGGGTTTCTTTCGCAAAGATTCGTGAGCCCCTGGAAGTTCCAGGATTGCTCGATCTTCAAACAGATTCGTTCGAATGGTTGGTCGGTTCGCCCGCCTGGCGTGAGCGTGCAATCGCTCGCGGCGACGCGGGACTTGCCGGTGGCTTGGAAGAAATTCTCACCGAACTGTCGCCTATCGAGGACTTTTCGGGATCCATGTCGTTGTCGTTCTCGGATCCGCGCTTCGACGAGGTCAAGGCCTCCGTCGACGAGTGCAAAGACAAGGACATGACCTACGCGGCGCCGTTGTTCGTCACCGCGGAGTTCATCAACAACAACACTGGTGAGATCAAGAGCCAGACGGTCTTCATGGGTGATTTCCCGATGATGACCGACAAGGGCACCTTCATCATCAACGGCACCGAGCGCGTTGTCGTCAGCCAGCTCGTCCGCTCCCCGGGTGTCTACTTCGACCACACCGTGGACAAGGCGACCGAGAAGGACCTGCACAGCGTCCGCGTGATCCCGGGCCGCGGTGCATGGCTCGAGTTCGACGTCGACAAGCGCGACACCGTCGGTGTGCGTATCGACCGCAAGCGCCGTCAGCCGGTCACCGTACTGCTGAAGGCACTGGGTTGGTCGACCGAGCAGATCACCGAGCGTTTCGGATTCTCCGAGATCCTCATGGCGACGCTCGAGAAGGACAACACGGCCGGCACCGACGAGGCGCTGCTCGACATCTACCGCAAGCTGCGTCCGGGCGAGCCCCCGACGAAGGAGAGCGCGCAGACGCTCCTGGAGAACCTGTTCTTCAAGGAGAAGCGTTACGACCTCGCCCGCGTCGGCCGGTACAAGATCAACAAGAAGCTCGGCATCCACACGGGTGAGCCGATCACCTCCTCGGTCCTGACCGAAGAAGACATCGTCACCACGATCGAATACCTCGTGCGTTTGCACGGCGGCGATCAGTCGATGACGGCACCGGGTGGCGTCGAGGTTCCCGTCGAGGTCGACGACATCGACCACTTCGGTAACCGTCGTCTGCGCACCGTGGGCGAGCTGATCCAGAACCAGATTCGCGTCGGCCTGTCTCGTATGGAACGCGTCGTCCGCGAGCGTATGACGACTCAGGACGTCGAGGCGATCACGCCGCAGACCCTGATCAACATCCGCCCGGTCGTTGCAGCGATCAAGGAGTTCTTCGGAACTTCGCAGCTGTCGCAGTTCATGGACCAGAACAACCCGCTGTCGGGCCTGACCCACAAGCGTCGTCTTTCGGCGCTGGGCCCCGGCGGTCTGTCCCGTGAGCGTGCCGGCCTCGAGGTGCGCGACGTGCACGCGAGCCACTACGGCCGCATGTGCCCGATCGAGACCCCGGAAGGCCCGAACATCGGCCTGATCGGTTCGCTGTCGGTGTACGCGCGGGTCAACCCGTTCGGCTTCATCGAGACGCCGTACCGCAAGGTCGTGGACGGTCGGGTCACCGACGAGATCCACTACCTGACGGCCGACGAAGAGGACCGCCACGTCAAGGCGCAGGCGAACGCCAAGATCGACGCCGAAGGCAACTTCCTCGAGGACCGCGTCCTCGTCCGGAAGAAGGGCGGCGAGGTCGAGCTGATCCTGCCGCGCGACGTCGACTACATGGACATCTCGCCGCGTCAGATGGTTTCTGTCGCGACCGCGATGATTCCGTTCCTCGAGCACGACGATGCCAACCGTGCCCTCATGGGTGCGAACATGCAGCGTCAGGCAGTGCCGCTCGTGCGTTCCGAGGCGCCGCTCGTCGGCACCGGTATGGAACTGCGCGCCGCGGTCGACGCCGGCGATGTCGTCGTCACCGAGAAGAGCGGTGTCGTCGAAGAGGTCTCGGCCGACTACGTCACCGTGATGGCGGACGACGGCACTCGCAAGAGCTACCGGATGCGCAAGTTCGCCCGCTCCAACCAGGGCACCTGCGCGAACCAGCGGCCGATCGTCGACGAGGGTGACCGCGTCGAGACCGGTCAGGTCCTCGCCGACGGTCCATGCACCGAGAACGGTGAAATGGCGCTCGGCAAGAACCTGCTCGTGGCGATCATGCCGTGGGAAGGCCACAACTACGAGGACGCGATCATCCTGTCGCAGCGCCTCGTGGAAGAGGACGTTCTCACGTCGATCCACATCGAGGAGCACGAGATCGATGCCCGCGACACCAAGCTGGGTGCCGAGGAAATCACTCGTGACATCCCGAACGTCTCCGACGAGGTCCTCGCCGACCTCGACGAGCGCGGCATCGTGCGAATCGGTGCCGAGGTTCGTGACGGCGACGTGCTGGTCGGCAAGGTCACCCCGAAGGGTGAAACCGAGCTGACACCGGAAGAGCGCCTGCTGCGCGCGATCTTCGGTGAGAAGGCCCGCGAGGTTCGTGACACGTCGCTCAAGGTTCCGCACGGTGAGTCCGGCAAGGTCATCGGCATCCGCGTCTTCTCGCGTGATGACGACGACGATCTGCCTCCGGGCGTCAACGAGCTGGTCCGCGTGTACGTCGCTCAGAAGCGCAAGATTCAGGACGGCGACAAGCTGGCCGGCCGCCACGGCAACAAGGGCGTCATCGGCAAGATCCTCCCGCAAGAGGACATGCCGTTCCTGCCCGACGGCACTCCGGTCGACATCATCCTGAACACCCACGGTGTTCCGCGTCGTATGAACATCGGCCAGATCTTGGAGACCCACCTCGGGTGGATCGGCAAGACCGGCTGGAACATCAACGTCGCGAGCGACGGCACAAGGCCCGACTGGGCTGCCACGCTGCCCGAGGAGATGCTGGCTGCACCCGCGAACTCCAACATCGCGACCCCCGTCTTCGACGGTGCCCGCGAAGAGGAGCTCACCGGTTTGCTGGGTTCGACTCTGCCCAACCGCGACGGCGACATGATGGTCGGCGAAGACGGCAAGGCGACGCTGTTCGACGGACGTTCCGGCGAACCGTTCCCGTACCCGGTCTCGGTCGGCTACATGTACATCATCAAGCTGCACCACTTGGTCGACGACAAGATCCACGCTCGTTCGACCGGGCCGTACTCGATGATCACGCAGCAGCCGCTCGGTGGTAAGGCTCAGTTCGGTGGCCAGCGCTTCGGTGAAATGGAGTGCTGGGCGATGCAGGCCTACGGCGCGGCTTACACGCTGCAGGAACTGCTCACCATCAAGTCCGATGACGTGGTCGGCCGCGTGAAGGTCTACGAGGCCATCGTCAAGGGCGAGAACATCCCGGAGCCGGGTATCCCGGAGTCGTTCAAGGTGCTCCTCAAGGAACTCCAGTCGCTGTGCCTCAACGTGGAGGTGCTGTCTTCCGACGGTGCCGCCATCGAGATGCGAGATGGCGACGACGAGGACCTCGAGCGGGCCGCCGCGAACCTGGGAATCAACCTGTCCCGCAACGAGTCCGCCACGGTCGACGACCTCGCGAACTAATGGCGCTCGGCGGCGCTTGCCAGCATGGAAGCGCCGCCCACAGCAGACGACGTAGAGAATTTTGATTTTGCCTAAACCCAAATGGGGAAAGGGAGTTACGTGCTAGACGTCAACTTCTTCGATGAACTCCGGATCGGTCTCGCTACCGCCGACGATATTCGTCAGTGGTCCTTCGGTGAGGTCAAGAAGCCGGAGACCATCAACTACCGCACGCTCAAGCCAGAGAAGGACGGCTTGTTCTGCGAAAAGATCTTCGGTCCCACCCGGGACTGGGAGTGCTACTGCGGCAAGTACAAGCGTGTCCGCTTCAAGGGCATCATCTGTGAGCGCTGTGGTGTCGAGGTCACTCGCGCCAAGGTGCGTCGTGAGCGGATGGGCCACATCGAGCTGGCTGCTCCGGTCACTCACATCTGGTACTTCAAGGGCGTTCCGTCGCGCTTGGGCTACCTGCTCGACCTCGCGCCGAAGGATCTGGAAAAGATCATCTACTTCGCCGCGTACGTCATCGTCGGTGTCGACGACGAGCTCCGGCACAACGAACTCTCCACCCTCGAGGCGGAGATGGAGGTCGAGAAGAAGGCCGTCGCGGATCAGCGCGATGCCGATCTCGAGGCCCGTGCGCAGAAGCTCGAAGCCGACCTGGCCGAGCTCGAAGCAGAGGGCGCCAAGTCCGACGTGCGCCGCAAGGTCAAGGACGGTGGCGAGCGCGAAATGCGTCAGCTCCGTGACCGCGCACAGCGTGAGCTCGATCGCCTCGACGAGATCTGGAGCACCTTCCAGAAGCTCTCGCCGAAGCAGCTCATCGTCGACGAGGTCCTCTACCGTGAGCTGATCGACCGCTACGGCGAGTACTTCACCGGCGCGATGGGCGCAGAGTCCATCCAGAAGCTGATGCAGAACTTCGACATCCACGCCGAGGCGGAGTCGTTGCGCGAGACGATTCGCAGCGGCAAGGGCCAGAAGAAGCTGCGTGCGCTCAAGCGACTCAAGGTCGTCGCGGCGTTCCAGATGTCGGGCAACTCGCCGATGGGCATGGTCCTCGACGCCGTACCGGTGATCCCGCCGGAGCTGCGCCCGATGGTCCAGCTCGACGGTGGCCGTTTCGCGACGTCCGACCTGAACGACCTGTACCGCCGCGTGATCAACCGCAACAACCGCCTCAAGCGACTGATCGACCTCGGTGCTCCCGAGATCATCGTCAACAACGAGAAGCGGATGCTGCAGGAGTCCGTCGACGCACTGTTCGACAACGGTCGTCGTGGCCGTCCGGTCACCGGACCGGGCAACCGGCCGCTCAAGTCGCTGTCCGACTTGCTCAAGGGCAAGCAGGGCCGCTTCCGCCAGAACCTCCTCGGCAAGCGCGTCGACTACTCGGGTCGTTCGGTCATCGTCGTCGGTCCGCAGCTGAAGCTGCACCAGTGTGGTCTGCCGAAACTGATGGCGCTCGAGCTGTTCAAGCCGTTCGTGATGAAGCGCCTGGTCGATCTGAACCATGCGCAGAACATCAAGTCGGCCAAGCGGATGGTCGAGCGGCAGCGTTCGCAGGTGTGGGACGTCCTCGAAGAGGTCATCGCCGAGCACCCCGTGCTGCTGAACCGTGCGCCTACGCTGCACCGCTTGGGCATCCAGGCATTCGAGCCGCAGCTGGTCGAAGGCAAGGCAATTCAGCTCCACCCGCTCGTCTGTGAGGCGTTCAACGCCGACTTCGACGGTGACCAGATGGCAGTCCACCTGCCACTGTCCGCCGAGGCGCAGGCCGAAGCTCGTGTGCTGATGCTGTCGAGCAACAACATCCTCTCGCCCGCGTCGGGTCGCCCGCTCGCCATGCCGCGTCTGGACATGGTGACCGGTCTGTACCACCTGACCCGTCTCGAAGAGGGTGCTGTCGGCACCTACGTGCCCGCCGGCACCGACTCGCCTGAGCAGGGTGCGTATTCCTCGCCCGCCGAGGCGCAGATGGCCGTCGACCGTGGCGTGCTGTCGGTTCGTGCGGCGATCAAGGTTCGCCTGGTCAACCAGCGTCCTTCTCGTGAGGACGAAGAGCGTCTGTTCCCCGAGGGCTGGTCCCGTGGTGACGCCTGGACGACCGAAACGACACTGGGTCGCGTGCTCTTCAACGAGCTGCTTCCGGCGGACTACCCGTTCGTCAACGAGCAGATGCCGAAGAAGCGTCAGGCAACGATCATCAACGATCTCGCCGAGCGGTACCCGATGATCGTCGTCGCGCAGACCGTCGACAAGCTGAAGGACGCCGGTTTCTACTGGGCCACCCGCTCGGGCGTGACCGTGTCGATCAGCGACGTGCTCGTTCCGCCGGAGAAGCCCGCCATCATGGAGGCGTTCGAGGCGCAGGCCGACCAGATCGAGAAGAAGTACCAGCGTGGTGCTTTGAACCACACGGAGCGCAACAGTGCTCTGGTGAAGATCTGGTCCGAGGCCACCGACGAGGTCGGCAAGGCCATGGAGGCGCACTTCCCCGACGACAACCCGATCCCGATGATCGTGAAGTCCGGCGCAGCCGGAAACATGACGCAGGTTCGGTCGCTCGCCGGCATGAAGGGTCTGGTGACGAACCCGAAGGGTGAGTTCATCCCGCGTCCGATCAAGTCTTCCTTCAAGGAAGGCCTGACCGTTCTCGAGTACTTCATCAACACTCACGGTGCCCGTAAGGGTCTGGCCGACACGGCGCTTCGTACCGCCGACTCGGGCTACCTGACGCGTCGTCTGGTCGACGTCTCGCAGGATGTCATCGTGCGCGAGCACGACTGTGGCACCGAGCGCGGCATCATCACGCACATCGCCGAGAAGCAGTCGGACGGCTCGCTGGTTCGCGACGCACATGTCGAGACCAGCACGTACGCCCGCACGCTGGCGTCGAACGCGGTCGGCGCGGACGGTTCCGTCATCGTCGAGCGTGGCGCCGATCTCGGCGACCCCGCCATCGATGCGCTGCTCGCAGCCGGCATCACCGAGGTCAAGGTGCGCTCCGTGCTCACCTGCACCACGGGCACCGGCGTGTGCGCGACCTGCTACGGCCGCTCGATGGCGACCGGCAAGCTGGTCGACATCGGTGAGGCAGTCGGTATCGTCGCGGCCCAGTCGATCGGTGAGCCCGGCACGCAGCTGACCATGCGTACCTTCCACCAGGGTGGTGTGGCCGGCGAGGACATCACCGGTGGTCTGCCGCGTGTTCAGGAACTGTTCGAGGCACGTGTCCCGAAGGGCCTCGCGCCCATCGCGGACGTCACCGGACGGGTTCGCCTGGAAGACGACGACCGCTTCTACAAGATCACCATCATCCCGGATGACGGTGGTGAGGAAGTCGTCTACGACAAGCTCAGCAAGCGTCAGCGTCTGCGTGTCTTCAAGCACGACGACGGCTCCGAGCGTCTGCTGTCCGACGGCGACCACGTCGAGGTCGGTCAGCAGCTGCTGGAGGGTTCTGCATCGCCGCACGAGGTCCTGCGTGTCATGGGTCCCCGTCAGGTGCAGATCCACCTCGTGAAAGAGGTCCAGGAGGTGTACCGGAGCCAGGGTGTGTCGATCCACGACAAGCACATCGAGGTCATCGTGCGCCAGATGCTGCGTCGTGTGACGATCATCGACTCGGGTTCGACGGAGTTCCTGCCCGGTTCGCTCACCGAGCGTGCCGAGTTCGAAGCCAGCAACCGCCGTGTCGTTGCCGAGGGTGGCGAGCCCGCGGCCGGTCGTCCGGTGCTGATGGGTATCACGAAGGCGTCGCTCGCGACGGACTCGTGGCTCTCGGCGGCGTCGTTCCAGGAGACCACTCGCGTGCTTACCGATGCGGCGATCAACTGCCGCAGCGACAAGCTGATCGGTCTGAAGGAAAACGTGATCATCGGCAAGCTGATCCCGGCCGGTACAGGCATCAACCGGTACCGCAACATCCAGGTTCAGCCGACCGAAGAGGCGCGGGCAGCCGCATACGCTGTCCCGTCCTACGACGACCAGTACTACACACCGGACGGCTTCGGCACCGGTACGGGTGCTGCGGTTCCGTTGGACGATTACGGCTTCAGCGACTACCGCTAGTAGCTATGCAAACGGCCCCCACTTCCGCTTGGAAGTGGGGGCCGTTTCGTGTGTGCAGCAGCTATCGCTCGCTGTCGAGCATGGCCATCTGGGCGTCGGCGTACCGGTCGCCGGCTACCGCGTCGACAGGCACCGCTGCTTCGATCTGTTCCAGGTCGGCGGCGCCCAGCGAGACGTCGACCGCTGCGAGTGACTCGGCCCAGCGCTCGGGCTTACGGGCACCGATGATCGGCACGATATCCTCGCCGCGGGCCAGCACCCACGCGATTGCCAACTGCGCGACGGTGACGTCGTGCCGTGCGGCGACTTCGGCAAGGGCGTCCACCAGCGCGAGGTTCCGGTTCAGGTTCTCGCCCTGGAACCTCGGGCTGTGGGCGCGGAAGTCGCTGGCGTCGAACGATGTCCGTCGACGTATGGAATCGCTGAGCAGTCCGCGCGAGAGGACGCCGTACGCCGTGATGCCGACTCCCAGTTCGCGCGCGGTCGGCAGAATCGCCGATTCGATGCCGCGTGAAACGATGGAGTACTCGATCTGCAGGTCGGCGATCGGATGTACTGCCGATGCGCGGCGCAGCGTGTCCGCACCGATTTCGGACAGGCCGATGTGTCGCACGTAGCCCGACTCGATCAGGTCGGCGATCGCGCCGACAGTCTCTTCGATCGGCACATTCGGGTCGAGCCGCGCTGGGCGGTAGATGTCGATGTAGTCGACGCCGAGCCGCTCGAGTGAGTAGGCGAGAAAGTTGCGGATCGCTTCAGGCCGGGTGTCGACGCCACCCCACGTTCCGCCGGGACCGCGCATGGCACCGAACTTCACGCTCAACAGGTAGTCCTCCCGTGGGCGATCTGCGAGTGCCTTTGCCATCAGCATCTCGTTGTGTCCGGACCCGTAGAAGTCGCCTGTGTCGATGAGGTTGGCGCCCGAGTCGAGTGCTGCGTGGATCGTGGCGACGGACTCGCGTTCGTCGGATGCCCCGTACATCCCGGACATTCCCATGGCGCCGAGCCCGATGCGGCTGACCGAGGGGCCCGTTGTTCCGAGCCGTACTGCTGTGAGTGTCGATGTCTGTGTCATGTCTCCACCCTGCGCCCGCCCGGACGCGCGCGGCAGAGATGCCTTATCCGGGGATTGGCAATCCCTGGCTGGGTAGCCGATCCTAGGACAGAGTGAGGTTGTGGACAGATCCGAACTTGCAGATTTCCTTCGCCGCCGCCGCGAACAGCTGACGCCGGCCGACGTCGGACTGCCACCCGGAGTCCGGCGACGGACCCCCGGGCTGCGTCGCGACGAGGTCTCGCTGCTGGCGGGGATGTCCACCGACTACTACACGCGGCTCGAACAGGCCCGCGGACCACATCCATCGACGCAGGTGCTCGCGTCGCTTGCCCGGGCGTTGCGCCTGACCGACGATGGCCGCGACCACCTCTACCACCTCGTCGGCTATCCGGCACCGGACCGCGGCGGTGGTGACAGGCACGTCGGACCCGGTCTGCTGCTCCTGCTGAACAAACTGGAGGACACCCCAGCCTGCGTGGTCTCCGACCTGAGCGAAGTGCTGGTGCAGAACCGTATGCATACGATCCTGCTCGGTGATGTGTCGTCCCAGCGCGGGCTCGACCGGTTTTATGCGTGGCGCTATTTCACCGACCTCGCAACCCGCGCGGTATTCCCAGCCGAAGACTGGGACCGATTGGCGCGCAAGCACGTTGCCGACCTCCGTGCCACGTCCGCGCGGCGGTCGGGCGACGCGGAGGTGGCTGACTTCATCGCGAAATTGCGTTCTCGCAGCACGGAATTCGATCGACTGTGGGCCGAACACGAAGTGGCCGTTCGGATATCGGATCGGAAGCGAATCCAGCATCCGGAGGTCGGAATGGTCGACATCGACTGCGAAACGCTGCTCTCGCCCAACGCCGCGCAACATCTGCTCGTCTATCTGCCCCGGCCCGGAACCGATGCACGGGAGAAGCTCGATCTCCTCCGCGTCATCGGGACCCAGGCCCTGGCATCCGGTTGATCCGAATGCTCGTCTTTCCGGCACGCGCTTGCGATGCTCGACGTATGCGAATTGCGACTGTTGCCGGAATCGCCCTGCTGGTATCCGTCGGCGGTGCCGGCCTCGCGCAAGCCGAGACTATCGACTACGCAGTGCCACCGAATGGGCAATGGGCGGCCGGAGAGGAGAAGCCCGCAGTCGTGACGCCGGAATTCAGTCCGATCCAGGTCCCGGCTCCGGAGGTCCGAGCCGACGAGATCGTCGCGTACCCGTACCTGTCGCCGTGGGTTCACGACGCCGTCGTCCTGCCTGCCGGGCGCGGCCTCGAGGTGCAGGGTGCCGTGCAGGTAGCGTTGCCGGACAAGCCGCTGGAACTGAACGGCCATTGCCTTTCGGTGCTGCCACGCCAGACGCAGACGCGCAGTCGACGCTCGTCCACCTCGACGCCGGACCGATCACCGCGGACCTCCGACCGACTCTTCGCTGACGGGGTGCAGTCCCCGTACGCTTGATTCATGGGTAAGGAAATCGACCGGGTCCGGGCAAAATCCGCGATCGAAACGGTCAAGGAAAGTCCACTGATCGCGGCCGTTGCCTTGGCACCGATCGTGGTGATTCTGGGCGTCGTGTGGTGGCTGGTAGGTCCGGGACTCGCGATCGCACTGCTCGTCGCGCTGGGCGTGGTGGTCGTGGTCGGTGGCAAGTTCGTCCGCTAGCGCGGAATGTGGAAACTCACCAAGTCGGCGGTTCCGGTGTCGATGTCGGCCCACGACTTGTCGAACTCGAGCACAGCCATGGCCGAGGTGGGGAACTTGCGGCTCACCTGTTCGGCGGGTTCGGAGTAGCGGTTGGACGCGAGCTCCCACGTCGTATAGGGCATTCCGGGCGCGTGGCCGATCAGCAACAGCGTGTCGACCGAGTCGTCGACCTCGCGAATGAGCTTGATCAGCTGTTCCGGCGAGCCGCCGTAGATGTCCTCGACGAAGGTCGTGGGTGCGTCGATGCGAGTCATAGCGAGGGTCTCGCGGGTGCGAACCGAGGTCGAGCAGAGGACTGCGCCGACCGGCGGTTGCTCGGCTCGGATCCACTCGCCCGCCAGCGTCGCTTCGCGTTCTCCGCGGGGGGCCAACGGCCGATCGTGATCGGCGATTCCGGTCGGATACGCTGACTTTCCGTGGCGCATAAGGATCAATACCCTCGTGGTCATACCGGTAACGGTATGCGCCCAGATCGGTGGCGTCACAATAGATAGTCAATGTTCAAAGACTGGTTACCCTAGCCGCTCGCTCGACAAGGATCGATCACATGGCATACGTAATCACCCAACGGTGCTGCAACGACGCAAGCTGCATTACTGAGTGCCCTGTCGACTGTATTCGTCCGTCGCCCAAGGACCCGGACTTCACGACTACCGAGATGCTCTACATCGATCCGCAGACGTGCATCGACTGCGGTGCCTGCGTCGACGCATGCCCTGTCGACGCGATTTTTTCCGAGGACGAGCTCTCGAAGTCGCTCGAACGTTTCCGCGATATCAATGCCGCCTATTTCGACCGGCACCCCCTCGAACCCGACATGTCTCCGCTGGCGATCCCGGTCCGACCGGACAAGTCGCTCGGGACGTTGCGCGTCGCCGTCATCGGCGCCGGACCGGCCGCGTGCTATTCGGCCGACGAACTGCTCAAGCGCGCTGACGTCGAGGTCGAGATGCTCGAGAAGTTGCCGACGCCCTATGGGCTCGTTCGAGCCGGTGTCGCGCCCGATCATCCGGGCACAAAAGGTGTCACCTCGATGTTCGAGTCGTCCTTCAAGCGCCAGACGTTCCAGTACTACCTCAATGTCGAAGTCGGCAAGCACATCTCGCACGCCGAGTTGCTGCAGCATCATCACGCGGTTGTCTATGCCGTTGGCGCATCGAGCGACCGGCACCTGGGCGTTCCCGGCGAGGACCTACCGGGCAGTCACGCCGCGACCGAGTTCGTCGCCTGGTACAACGGTCATCCGGAGTACGCGGATCGCACGTTCGACCTGTCGGGCGAGCGCGCGATCATCGTCGGAAACGGGAACGTTGCGCTCGATGTCGCGAGGGTGCTCACCCTCGGCCCGGACGAACTGGCCAAGACCGACATCGCCGACCACGCCCTGGAAGCCCTGCGGAACAGCAATATTCGCGAGGTCGTCCTGCTCGGTCGCCGCGGACCCGCGCAGGCCGCCTATACGTCGTCGGAGTTTCTCGCGCTCGGCTATCTGAAGAACATCGACGTCATCGTCGACGAAGAAGATCTTGTGCTCGACGACGCGAGTCAGGCCGCGGTCGACGATCCAGACGCGGAACCGTCGTTGCGGCTGAAGGTTGCGCTTGCCAAGGAGTACGCCGCCAAGTCGGCCGACCCGGCGCGCAAGCGAATCGTTCTGCGGTACCTCGTTTCTCCGGCGGAGGTCCTCGGCAGCGACAAGGTCGAGGGCGTGCGGATCGTCAAGAACACTCTCGTCGAATCGGCGCGCGGCCTGGACGCGCAGCCGACCGACGAGACCGAGACAATCGACGCCGGTCTCGTCATCAGGTCGATCGGGTACCGCGGTGTCGCGATCGAGGATCTGCCGTACGACGAACGCAGCGGAACCGTTCCCAACGAGAACGGCAGGGTCGTGGTCGACGGCGAACCTGTTCGCGGCGTCTACGTGTCCGGGTGGATCAAGCGTGGCCCGCGCGGTGTCATCGGCAGCAACAAGACAGACGCCGAAGAGACGATTCACTTGCTCCTCGAGGACTTCATGGCAGGCAGGCTCGAAGCACCTACCGGCGGTCGGGCCGAATTGGCGAAGTTGCTTGCCGACCGGCAGAAGGACATCGTCGGTCGGGACGGTTGGCGTGCGATCGACACCGAAGAACGCAAGCGTGGAAAAGACGCAGGCAGGCCGCGCGTCAAGTTCACGTCGGTCGACGAGTTACTGCAGGCCGCGAAGGGCTGAACCTACTGCGCGTCGGGGCGGTCTCCGGGAAGGGCGGAGATCCGCGCCGCGGTGCGCACGGACCCGTCGACGACGAACCACAGCTTCAAGACCGGCGAATCCGTCGCGGATCCATCGTCGTAGCGGCTGCGGACCATGACGCGTTCGCGAGCGAACACCGGCGCGATGTATTCGATGACGGCACGGTGCGGACGGGCGATGAGCTTCGGGAAGTCCACCAACCGGTGTTCGACCGCCTGCCAGTACGCGGCGTTGTTCAAGTGGTTGAACTGATCGATGTCTGTTGCCCGCAGGTGGAACGGCATATCCGCCTCGGACTCCGGAGGCGCAGGTTCGGCGAGCCAGGGGCGCCACCGCAACCGGTGCTCCGCGGTCATCATGCCCAGATACTCGAGGCCCTTGTCGCTGATGCGAGTGGGCATCCCGGTCGTCTCGCTGATGTTGATCCAGAAGCCTTCGGACTCGATCAATGCCCCGTTGTCGCTGTTTATCGACACGCGCATGTTCGTCCAGCGCGTCGACAGCGCGGAGCACCAGCGCCGCAGGTGCACCTCGTCCGGCCAGATGATCGGCCGGATCACGTCGATGACGGTACGGCGCACGATCCAGATGGGATCGGTCTCGGTGAAGAACGTCGCTTGCAGGTTCTCCCACGCGATGTCTTGGAGGTATCGAGCGACACCGTCGAACCGCAGGCGATTGTCGGGATCGACATCACCCGCGCGGACCGGCCATGAAGACTCGAATCCGAGCCCGCCCGCTGGGGGCGTGGCAAGTGGCTGATGGAGTGACACTTCGGCTCCTCGGTGTTGCTCTGACCCCTTCGACTTTACGTGGCCGTTGCGACATGCCCACGATCAGTTGGCAATCGGCGCCGGGAGTGTCTGCTCGATTCGGGTGATCGTGCCCTGGGCGGCTGCGCAGAGCACCGGCTGTAAGCCTTCGATTTCGACGTACAGATCGCACCGGCACACTGCCTGACGTCGCGTCGAGCTGACGACCGACGCGTGCGCGCGCAGCACCGAACCGGCTGCGGGCCGCAGGTAGGTAATGGTGAATCCGCCCGTGACGACGCTCGGACCGAGCACGGATCCGCCCGCGAACGTGAGCGCGTTGTCCGCCGCGTAGGCGAGAACGCCGCCGTGCACGAAGCCGAATTGCTGGCGGAGTTCGTCGCGAATGTCGATTTCGAGTGTTGCCGACCCAACCTCGAATACCACCAGTCGACCGCCGACCAGGGCGTTGAAGGGCTGGTTCTGCAGGACGCCACGTGCGTCCTCGATTGTCAGCGTCATCGTGAATTACCTTCCTGCTGTGCGGTTTTCAGGCTTTGCCACGCCGCCTCACCCAGAGTTACCGCGACCGTAGCTGGAGCTGAGTCGAACTGTCCGCTCAGCCATTGGCGCGCGTACTCCTGTGCGGGTCCGAGCCACAGCGCGTAGACGAGGGGGAATTCGAGCGGTCGGACGGCGCCATAGGCGGCATGGGTTCGCCACCATCGCATCGTGTCCCTGAGGAACTCGGTGTTGCTGCTCGACCGGGCAGCGGCCGGTCGGGGCGCAACGAGAATCTTGGCGCGTGCGGGTTCCCGCGACACCCAATCGAGGTGTGCTCGCACGCCTGACCGGACGCCCTCCTCGGCTGTTTCGCTGTCGCGGATCGCCGCCCAGAATGCGGCCTGGTAATCGGCGAGGGCGTGCTCCCATACCGCGCTGTAGAGCTGGGCCTTGTCGGAGAAGTGGTGATACAAAGCGCCGACGCTCACCCCGACTTCGTCGCGAATGTCGGCGAGCGTGGTCTCGAGTGTCCCTCTGGCTGCGAACTGCCGCTCGGCCGCCTGAATCAACCGATCCCGAACCTGCATTAACAGAATATAGTTCTGGTTCTGCCGAACTTCAATTGGTAATGTGCGCCGGGGGTCGGTGATGGCATGCTCGTTGGATGCGAATCTCGAGTGGTGCGTTCGCGGACGAAGGGTGGATTCCGGTCGAGCATTCGGTGGACGGGTCGGGTTCACTCGCTCCGCTCGAATTCGCCGATGTGCCGGACGGTGCACGGAGTCTTGCCCTCGTCGTCCACGATCCGGATGTGCCGAGAGATCGGCGACCGGACGGCAACTTCGATCACTGGGTCGTGTGGAACATTCCTCCCAAGCAGAGTGGTCTGTCGAATGCGGCCGACCCAGGCGGCGTAGTGGGAGCGAATTCCCGCGGCGCAAAGGAGTGGGTGGCGCCGGCCCCGCCCCCCGGCGACGGACCCCACCGCTATTACTTCACCCTCTACGCTCTGGACACGCTGCTCGACCTCGCGTCCACAGCCGGCCGTTCCGACCTGGAAGCTGCGATCGAAGGTCACGTCCTCGATCGTGCGGTCCTGATGGGCAAGTTCGAGCGCTGATGGGCGCCCTGCGGGGAGTGCGCGCCTTGTTCGATGTCGCGCCGGGTACTCGTCCGGCCGCACTGAACGGCTTGATCAACGGAGTAGCGGTCGCTGCGCCACTCGTTGCAGGACTCGTGGTCGGTGCGCCCGAGTCGGGAGCCCTGGCCTGCCTGGGTGCATACGTCGCCGCTTTCACGAACAAGGGCGGACCACGTCGATCCCGCACACTCGGCCTCTGTACTGCCGCAGTCGCGAACGCCGTCGCATTCCTGTTGGGCGCGTTCACGTCGCACCTGTTCGTCGTCGCGGTCGTGCTCGTGACTGCCCTCGTCTTCATCGCCGCAATGGGGTCGGCGGTCAACGCGACCGCGGCCCGTTTGGGAACCATGCCGGCGACTGCGTTTCTTGCCAGCTCGATTGCCGCGGGCAGGGGCTGGATCGATGTGCTGGTCGCCGCTGCGCTCGTCATGACCGGCGGGCTCTGGTACGCGGCCGTGACCGGCCTCGCCACGCCGGCGCCGCGCGTCGAGGGGATTCTCGCGAGCGTTGCCGAACCGCTCGTACTGCTCGGGCGTTGTTTCATGGCGCGCGCGGATGGCAGACGAGACCCCGCCGAACACGAGCAATTGGTGGCCGCGGTTCGCCGGGCAGAAGCGGCGGTCGTCGCAATCGCGACACCGAGCGGCGACGAGGCCCTCGCGCGAGCGCTGACGCGCATAGTGAACCAGGCCGAGGTGCTCGTGGATCTCTCCGCCGCGCTCGACGATCTCGGGCCCGTCGACGACGCGATTGCAGTGAGTTGCCGTGGCGCGCTCGGTGAGATCGGAGCGGAGATCGCGGCGGTCGGGACACAACTCGCGGGCCGTACGAAGGCCCGTTCAATGCGCGGCGATGCGCTCGCCGATGTGACGGCCGCGTGTGACTCGGTACGGTCCGCGGTGCGCAACGGCACCGAGCCCTACAGTCGGCTCGTCGCGGTCGGGCGGTATCGCCGGATCCTGGAATCACTGGTCCAGACGACGGCCGTGACGGGAGCTGCGGTCGACACGCTCGATCTGGATGACAAGACCGGAAAGGCCGAGCTCCGCACTGCCGACGAACCACGGCGAGCGCCGGTGGATCTCGCCCGGCTGCGGGCGGCGATGACGTTGACGTCCGTCCAATATCGGCATGCGTTGCGCATTACGGCGATCACGGCAGGCTTCTACGCCGTGGTTGCCGCTCTCGGTCTCCCGCACGGCGAGTGGGGCATTCTGGCGGTGCTGAGGGTGTTGCGCCCGCAGTACGGCGCGACGGTCGAGCGTGCGGGTCAACGGGTGATCGGGAACGTGATCGGTGGATCGTGTGCGGCGGTCCTCATCGCGTGGGTGCATCAGCCAGCAGCGCTCGTGATCGTCCTGTTCGCCGTCATCACGATCGGCTTCACACTGCGGCCGATCAACTACGCGTTCTGGGTGATCTTCGGAACGCCTCTCGTCCTGTTGATCGGTGATATCTCGGATCCAGGTGACTGGTCTGCGGCGCTCGCCCGGATTGTCATGACGCTCGTGGGAAGTGCGGTGGCACTCGCCGGCGGCTACGTTCTCTGGCCGAGTTGGGAGCGCGACCGTATGACCGACCTGGTTCGCGCTGCATCCGACGCGTCGCAGACTTTCCTATCGGAGAGCCTGCGCGCAGTGCGTTCCCCGAATGCCGACCGTCTCGAGCAGGCACGCCGCACAGCCGAAGAGAAGCTCGCCGACGCGCGCGCAGCGGCCCTGCGGGCGCGTCGGGAACCAGGCGCCGCTGCTACCCCAGATGCGGACGCGGCACTAGACGGGCTCACTCGATTACAGCGTCACCTGGCGGCGTTGTCCGCGCTGCCGAAATCGTCGGCTGCGCAGATCCCCGCGCTCGACGACTACATCCGTAGCGCCGCGACAAGCCTGACCGGATCCGACACGGGGCAGTCGCTGGCGGCGCAGGAGCAGGCCCTCGAAACGATGTTCGCCTATCTCGAACGCGTTCATCGAGAGCGTATGACGGAACTGCCGGTGAGCGGAGCGGCGGACACTCGTGCTCGTGCAGAGATCCGGGAGAACGGGCCTCTGATTGCGTCGTTCGCCGCTATTACCGGCGAGCTCGGATCTGTGCGAGCAGCGAGAGATACTATGTCATCAGACATAGCGTTGTGAGGAGCGAGTGCTGCAGTGGGTCGACGATCGGATGCCCGCGAGAAGATGTTGCTCAGTGCTGTCGGATTGTTTCGTCGCCACGGCATCGACGGGACCTCGATCGGTGACGTGATTGCCGACGCCGATGCACCGCGGGGTTCGATCTATCACCACTTTCCCGGTGGTAAGACGCAGCTCGCAGAGGAGGCGACCCGACGCGCGGGAGCGGTCATGGGTGGCGCGATGGCCCACAGCCTCGCGTTCGACGGCCCGGCCGCGACCTTGCGGCTGCTCGTCGAACAATTTCGTAACGAGCTGCGCAACAGTGACTTCGAGTCCGGATGTCCGATCGGTGCGGCGGCGCTCGAAGGCGGCGGGACACCGGCCGCGCGGCTGGCCGCCGGCGAATCGTTCACTGCATGGGAGGCCGACATCGCCGCTTCGCTGTGGCGGGCCGGCCTTCCCATGGATCGCGCCGAAGCCATGGCAACGACCGCTGTCGCGGCGGTCGAGGGTGCGATCATGCTCGGCAGAGCGCAGCGCAGCACGCGCGCGCTGGACCGTGTCGAGACCCAGTTGATCGAACTGGTGGAAGCTCTCACCGCCGAATCGTGATGGCCGTCACACGCTGCGGGCTCGTTTGAGTCCGGCCACAATCGCTGGGTCTTTCTATGTATGCCTGCATACATTTTAAGCGGCACAACGCGGTGCCTAGCCCCCACGGGCAAGCGAAAGGACCGTTTAGATGAAGCTCCCAGCTCTCTACGTCGCAGTCGCGGTGTCGGCTGCACTATTGCTCAGCGCCTGCTCATCCGACGACGAAGGCGGCACTTCCGCGGCGACGACGACAGCTGCCGTCGGTCGTGCCGACCTACCGCTGCCGACCGCAGCCGATGTCAATGCCCGGATCTCGCAGGCGTTCGACCCGGCGGTTCCCGTGGGGGAGAAGCTCGACCTCATCGAAGGGATTCGGACCGATGCAACCCTCGTCGAGCAGCTGAGCGCGACTGCGGCCGGGCGCTCGGCGTCCCTGACGATTGCGGACCCGATCGTTGCCGCGGGGCCCGGCCAGTTCACCGCTCCGTTCACGGCCTCGATCGACGGCGCCGCGATTCCCGGTGAAGCGACGTTCGTCGTAGAAGACGGTGTCTGGAAGCTGTCGAAGGCGAACGGCTGTGCCCTGATCACCGGCCTCGGCCTCGTCACGTACCAGTGCGCAGCGTGAGCACCCGCGCGGTGGAAGCCGGTAGCCGCACCCGGCCCGTACTTGCACTGATCGTGCTGTGCCTCGCCGAAATGCTTGTCCTGCTGGACAATACGATTGTCAACGTCGCGCTGCCGTCGATGAGCACTGCCTTGCACGGCAGCTTCAGCGGATTGCAATGGATCGTCGACGCCTATGTGTTGACCTTCGCCGGCCTGCTGCTGGCGTTCGGCCACCTCGGTGACCGCTACGGCCGTCGCAAGGTGATGATCATCGGCTTGGCCGGTGTCGGTGTGATGTCGGTGGCGGGCGCTCTCGCCGGCGGTATCGGCGAAATCATCGCAGTCCGTGCCGGCATGGGTGTCTTTGCCGCAGCGGTCTTTCCGGCCACTCTGGCGTTGATCACGACGCTGTTCCGGGACCCGCGCGCTCGCGCTGGAGCCGTCGCCGCGTGGACCGCGATGGCGGGCTTCGCGATCGCGATCGGGCCGACCGCGGGCGGTTGGCTGCTCGAGCACTTCTCCTGGCGGTCGGTGTTCTGGATCAACGTTCCGCTTGCGATCGTGCTGGTTGTTGCCGCCCTGGTGCTGGTGCCGGAATCGCGCGCCCCGCAGACCGGTCCGCTGGATGTGCCCGGAATCGTGCTGTCCCTGTCCGGTGTCACCGCGCTGGTGTGGGCGATCATCGAGGCACCGCAGAACGGCTGGGTGTCGCAGCCGACGTTGCTCGGCTACGCGCTCGCCGTCCTGTTGCTCGCCGCCTTCGTGCTGCGCGAGCTGCGCGCGCCGCACCCCGTTCTCAACCTGCGGCTGTTCACAATTCGGCGTTTCTCGTTGCCGGCGCTGTCGATCACCGTCGCGTACTTCAGCATGTTCGGGTTCTTGTTCCTGATCACCCAGTACTTCCAGGGTGTCCGGGAGTACACGCCACTCGAATTCGGCGTGCGGTCCCTGCCGTTCGCGATTGCGATCGGACTGGCTGCTCCCGTGGCAGTGCTTCTTGCACAGCGTTTCGGAACGACGGCGGTGATCGTCTCAGGTCTCCTCGTCCTTGCGCTCGGCATGTACATCGCGGGACAGGTCACTGTCGACTCGCCCTACGTCGGCGTCGTCCTGGTGTCGATGATCCTGATGGGTCTAGGCCTCGCCATCGTCCAGGGCCCTGCGACGGAGGCAATCATGTCCGCGGTGCCCGAGGATGAGGTCGGCGCGGGCGCAGGCGTGAACGACACGACCCGCGAGGTCGGCGGGGCACTCGGCGTAGCGGTACTGGGCTCGATCGTCGCTGCGACGTACAAGGTGCAGATCTGGCCGATCGTCGACACCATTCCCGATTCGATTGCCGGTCCCGATCAGAAGGAGTTCATGCGGGAAACCGCCATGAGCATCATCGGCTTGCGGGAACAGCAGCAGACCTCGCCCTTCGCGGCGCGGATCGAGCAGATCATCGATCAGATGAAGATCGCGGTTCTCGACGGCTTCCACACCGCAACGTTCGTGACGGTCGGCGCGGTACTCGTCGTTGCTCTCGTCGTCGCCGTTGCGCTGCCGTGGCGGCGGAGTGCGAACCAGCAATCGGTCCTGCTCGGTTGGGCCGAGAAGAAGGAACCAGTCGAAGTCTCGTGATGTACAGGTGCCTCGCGGCCGGGTATGCAACAGTGTGAATATGTCCGACGACAGCGAGGCGCACTGGTGGTTCTGTGTCGAGCATCAGAAGCCCGAGCACGGGAATGTCTGTGGCTCACGCAATCGGCTCGGTCCTTTTCCCGACGAGGCGACGGCAGCGCGTGCTCCCGAGATAGCCAGGGAACGCACTGCCGCCGCCGACCGGTACGACGAAGAGGGTTAGCCGGCAACGACTTCAGGACGTGGGTTTCGGTCGCTCGCGCTGCTCGGGGACCTGGAACTGATACGTGTCCGGGTCGGCGGCGGTCCACAATTCCTGTCCGAGGTCGCTGATCGTCAGGGTGTGTTTGACGTGTTTAGGCGAGCGGAAAGTCAGCTTCGCGCCCATGCCGATCTTGGCCTTGGCGGTCTCGTCGGCTTTCTCGATTTCCTCGTAGGTCTCGAGAATTTCGTACTGCTCGCGAAGCGTCTCGTCCTCGGGGCCGATGTCGACCAAGCCCAGTGCCTCCAGGTGGGACACGTATGACGTCACGGCGTCCGGTCGACGCACCCCCGCCTCGGTGCCGATCGTCGTCGCGTAGTCGAGCACATGCCGTTCGACGCCACCGGGAGGTCCGACGCCGACGTTGATCAGCGGGCTGACGCGACCGTCGGACAACGCGTTCAGTATCCGGACCTCGTCGGGGACCAGTTGCAGCAACAGGCGCTTGAAGTTGGCTTCCGCCGCCTGCCGTGGACTTTGCCGGACGGATCGTTCGAGCAGTTCGTGCAGCATCGATCGCACCGACATCGTCGGATCCGGTGGGGCTGTGAATGTTTCGTCGTCGCGTTCAGCCGCCCCCGGATACAGCGACGACGCGGTTGAACTGCGCTCGTCGGAAAGCAGAACGTCGCGAAGTACCGACTCGGTCAGGGCGATCGGGCGCCGAATCAACCCGATGGGCGTCATCCGTCCCGCGAACGCCAAACCGTCGATCGGGAGATGGCGAAGTCTGCGCGATGCACTCTCCAGCGCGCCGGCCAGGCTGCGCGTCGCGGTCACGACGGGTAGCGGGCGTAGTTCGTGCGGACCCGACTTCTCCTGGGCCATGATTCGTCCTTCCCTCGAGCACTCGGATGAGTTATCCCGCCCAGACCTGGATCACGACGTCCTGCAGGAGGCCGGCGAAGGCGCCCAAAACCGCACCCGTCGAGATCAGTGCCCATTCGTCTTGCTGGAACGCGGGACGCAGCACCTGCTCGAACTCTTCGGGCGGAAGCTCCCGCAGGCGGTCGGCGAGTAGGTGTTCGAGGTCCAGTGCTTCTGCGATGTAGTCCTCGGCGTTCGACATCGTCTCAGCGAGTGTGTTCATGACCCGTTCGGCCATGATCGTCCGCATTTTGTCGAAGTTTTCTGTTCCCGCAAGCGTTTTCACGACAGGTCGGGCGATGCCGAGTTCGTCGTCGATCATTCTGCCGATGTGGTTGTCGAGAATCAGATAGAAGCGATCGGATTTCGGCCCGCGCAACATGGTCTCGATAATTCCGTGCGGAGTCAGTACTTCTTCGGCGATGAGTTTGGCGAGTTCGGTGGACGCTTCGTCCTGATACTTCAGAAACAGTCCCTGCCAGGTGAATAGTCCGAGGTACTTCTTCGGACGCTTCGGATTGAACAGCAGGCCTTTGATGCAGAAAGCGTCCGTGGCCCAGCCGTTCAACGCACCCATCACCGGGTTCACGATCGGCGAATGCAGAATGAGGTAGAAGACCAACTGCAGTATGCCGATGAAGAATCCGGCGACGAGTCCGAAGCGCCTGATGAACGCCCACTCGCGCTTGCCTGCCTGGCGGAAGATCCGCTGCAGGATGGTCTTGTCGTACACGAGCTTTCGGGTTGTGAGCGACTTCAGATCGAGAACGTCGTCGACATTCTCCCGCACGTCGACCATGATCTGTTCGATTGCGCCGGGTGCCCGCTCGCGCATGCGTGCAATAAGGCGATCCTTGACGATGCCGGGCATGTTTCCCCAGAGTTCCGGCTGAATTGTGGCTGCGGTTTCCTGGGTTATCGCGTCCATCGAATCGAGTAGCGGCTGCTTGATCTCGGCGAGCAGTTTGTCGGGGTCGACGCGTGACCACACGTCGGCGGGAGTAATGAGTTCGCCCACCATTTTGTTGGTCGCCACGCTCGTCATGTGTGCGGCCCGCATCGGGATGATGCCTTGCCACCCGATCGGAATCGGGCCGATGTGGAAACCTTTGAAATCGATCGGTTTGAACATCATTTCGATTGCGGCAATCTTCGTGACCCAACCGATCAAAGCCGCGAGTAACACTACGCAGGTGTATGGAATCCAGTGCTCGAGAAATTCGGTCAGCATGTGGTCGGGCTGCCTTTCCGTCGCGGGCCGCGGGGTCTGGGGGGCTCGCGCCGATCTTGGAATGCCCGTACCGGATGGATCGCAAACGTGGGCAGCGCCTAGCGGTCGTCGTCGTCGACGATCTCGCGCAAGACGCTGAGGAACGTCTCGTACCGCTCCGCGCCGATGCGGTCGCGCCATCGATCTTCGACTGCGGCGATGGCGTTGTGCATGGCCGCGACGATGTCGTCGCCCCGCGGCGTGCGCACGAGGAGCTTGGCGCGTCGATCGGCCGGATCGGGAACGATGTCGACGAAGCCGCCGTGCGAAAGCTGCATCGCGATCTGGCCGAGGCCCTGCTTTGTCACTTGCAGTCGCGTGGCGAGATCGCTCACCCGGCCACCGGTAGTGGGTAGCGAGTCGAGCAACCGCAGCTGCGCAGCCTGCATCGGCCGACTCGGACGTGCCGCGGATTTCTCGGACTCCTCGCGCAGTCGCCTCGTCGCCATGTGCAGGAGGTATGCGGCGTGTGTCGGCCCCGCTGCGTCGACGTTGACGTCTGGCATGGTGTGACCTTGTCTCGATAGACAAGTAACGTTACTTTACTACGCTGGAGGCTCAATGGTCGACGTGGACGCGCCGGACTGGCTGCGCCGCGTTGCGCGTAGTGACCTGACCACCGCTGTCGCGGCGGCGGTCGGCGATCCGCATTGCGAGGTGACGTCGTGGCGAATCGAGAGCGTCGACTACCGCTTCGGCTCTCCGACGACGGGCGGGATGTGGCGCCTGCGTGGCGAGGCGAGCAGTAGGGGGTGTACCCGGTCCTGGTCGATCTTCGTCAAGCTCGTGCGGTCCTACCGACTGTGGCCGCTGTATCCGACGCTGCCGCAGGAGATCCGGAACAGTCCGCGCATCGACGTGGCGTGGCGATATGAGGCGGATGTGTACGGCTGGGCGGCACTTTCGGCAGCGCTGCCGACCGGCGTGCATTTGCCCGAAGTGCGTCTCGTTCAACAACTTTCCGCCGACGAGGTCGCACTGTGGCTCGAAGACGTTCGGGTCGCGGAGGCGCGGTGGGACTTGCCGACCTTCGAATCGGCGGCAGAACTGCTCGGCCTGCTCGGTGCGCGCCTGACGACCGCGGATGCGCTGCCACCGTCGGCGTCGCGAGTTCCCGGTGAAGTAGTCCGGTTGCATTACGACACAAGACTTTCCGTAGCGGTGCTGCCGGTGTTGCGCAGTGCCGAACTGTGGCGGCATCCGCTCGTCGCCGAGGCGGCCGATGGTCGTTTGCGAGTGGACATGCTCGAACTCGCGGGACGACTCCCGGCGTTGCTCGACGCGCTCGACGAGCTACCGCAGGTCTTCGGCCATGGCGACGCGAGCCCGCAGAACCTACTCGTTCCCGCCGGCGATTCGAGGGCATTCGTCGCTATCGATTGGTCGTTGGGCGGGCTCGCGGCCGTCGGCTACGACCTCGGGCAACTACTGGTTGGCTTGGCGCACGCTGGTGAGCTGCCGACGTCGGACCTCGGCGGTATCAGGCAGGCAATCGTTCGCGCGCACACTGCGGGACTGGCCGCCGGCGGCATTGCAGTGAGCGAAGGCGAAGTGCGCCTCGGGCTCGACGCCGGTCTCGTGGTGCGGAGCGCGTTCGCGGCGCTGCCGCTGGAGCGCCTGCGCGAGCCGGTCACCGCCGAATTGACGGCGTTGTTCGCCGACCGTGTGCGACTGACGCGCTATCTCGTAGATCTCGGCCTGGCACTGAAAGGCAAACCATGACCAGCGCAGTATTCGCACCGATTCGGCGGCAACGGACCATCCTGCTTGAGACCCGGAAACGGGACGGATCGTGGATTGCCACTCCTGTGGCACCGGCCGTCGCCGGCGACCGGCTGCTCGTCGGAACCTTCACGGGCGCATGGAAGGCCAAGCGCATAGCCAACTTCCCCGAGGTTGCGGGTCGCCCTGCACGTTTCGCGGGAAGGTGACCGGTCCGCGAGTTCTCGCGACTGCGCGCCTGCTCGAAAGCGTGGAGGCAGCTTCGGCATATCGCACGCTGCGCCGCCGCTTTCCCTTAGTCTACGGCGTCCTGGTGCCGATCGAGTTGCGGTTGCGGCGGGCGACGGGGTTGTACTACGAACTGGTACTGAGCAGTGTTCAGTGAACACCTGTACTCTGCTAGCATCCGTTTGACACCAGACCGTTTCAGATTGGGTAGCGAATGACAGTCAATGCCGACGTCGAATTCCCAGCTCAACCCCCGCGCGCCAAGCGGCGGCGCCCGTTGCTTCCGGGGGACGACCCGTTCTACGTGGCTCCGAAAGGTTTCGCAGCCGCGCCCGCAGGGGCGATCCTGCGGAGCCGGGAGATCGAGCTTGCGCTTTTGGGCCTTGTGCCGCAGAAGATTTCGGCCTGGCAACTGCTGTACCGGACCTGCGACCTCAACGGCGTGCCCGAAGCTGCCGTGACAACTGTGCTGCTGCCCAGCGATGCGGACCCGAGCGAGCCGCGGCCGATCGTGGCCTACCAGTGCGCGATCGACGCGATCTCGGCGCGCTGCTTTCCCTCGTACTCGTTCCAGCGCGGATCGCGGGCGTTCGGTTCGGTCCCGGCACTCGAACTGCTCGTCATCGCCAGCGCATTGCGCCGGGGCTGGGCGGTATCGGTCGCCGATCACGAGGGCGTGCACGGCTACTTCGGGGCTCCACGTGAACCCGGCTACCGTGCCCTCGACGGGGTTCGTGCGGCACTGGCATTCGAGCCGCTCGGCCTGGATCCGCTGACGAAGGTCGGCCTGTGGGGCTACAGCGGCGGCGGAATGGCGACCTCCTGGGCGGCCGAGATGGCGACCGAATACGCACCTGAACTGGATATCGTCGGCGCCTCGCTCGGGTCATCGGTCGGTGACCCCGGTGAGACGTTCATCAGGCTGAACGGCACGTTCCATTCGGGGCTGCCCGCAATCGTCGTTGCGGCGTTGCGGCACCTGTACCCGGGGCTGGAACGCGTCATGCAGGAGCATGTCGACGAGGCGGGCCGCCGTCGGCTCGATCTGTGCGAAAAGCTCCCGACCGTCGCGGCAATCCTGAAATTCGCGGGCGACGACTTCGACAACTACACCGATCTTCCGATCGCCGACGTCCTGGCGATGCCGGAGGTCCTCGAGGTGTTCGACGACATTCGGCTCGGGATGCGCACGCCGGCCGTCCCGCTGTTGATGGTGCAAAGCGTGAACGACCAGATCATCAACGTCGAGGACGTCGACGGTCAAGCGCGGCGATACTCCGACGGCGGTGCCCACGTCACCTACGTGCGCGACCGCTGGAGTGAACACATCACCTTGATGATTCTTGCCGCACCGACGGTCCTGGATTGGCTGTCGGACCGATTCGACGGCAAACCACTTCCGAAGGCGCACACGCGCACGGTGCGTTCGATTGCGCTCAAACCGTCGTCGCTGTCCGGGTTCGCGGCGTTGGCGGCCGCGGCAGGGCGGGTCATCGCAGGCCGACCGGTGCGGTCGGCACGGCCGCCGCGCTTCGCGGATGGCGCTCTCGCACGACGTCTTTCGACGTGGATGCGAGAGGCCTCCTAACTAGATGCGAGCAGCGACAGCTGCCGCGAGCCGCTTCGGTAGGCGCGGGCGGGGGACGCTCGCGACTACCGCTGCAAACGAGGCGCGATCGGTGATCTTGTCTCGCACACGGTTCTGCGCGACGCCGCGCTCGAGCTCGACGCGATCGATCGCGTTCCAGCCGGCTCGGTCGACGGTGGCCGGTTGCAGAGCGCGAATCGTTCGAGGCAATTGCGCCGCAGCGTATTTCGGTGCGTTGAGCAGACCCGCGTTGTAGTCGTCGACGAGCGCGTTGACGGTCTCCTGTGCACAGGATTTGTTGGTGCCTATGAAGCCGGACGGCCCACGTTTGATCCAGCCGACGGCGTACGTGCCGGGTGTGTTCTGCACCCGGCCCCCTTCGTTCGGGATGACGCCCGCACGATCGTCGAACGGCAGGCCCGCAACGGGTACGCCTCTGTAGCCGATCGATGTGAGGACGAGTCCGGTAGCGAGAGTGTCGAGTTCGCCCGTTGCGGTGATCGCCACGTTGCCGTCCGCGCTCACCGTAAGGGAATTGCGTGCGAACTCGACGCCGACCACGTTGTCGTCGCCGAGGATCTGGGTCGGAGCGGCCAAGTAGCGCAGCGTGATTCGTTTCCGACCGGGCGTCGGAGTGCCGGCCTGGGCCTCCCGGAGCATCGCGATCTTCTGTGCGGTGCTGTGGTCGAGTGCTGTCTCGTCTGCTTCGATATCGCCTTCGACGACGATGTCGATATCCGGTTCGGCGAGGAGGCCCGAAAACTCGGGCACCGTGAACGCCGATTGTGCGGGTCCGCGGCGGCCGACGATCACGACCTCTTCGATCTTGCTCTCGCGCAAAGCTTTCAGTGCGTGCGCAGCGATGTCCGTGCGGGCGAGCTTCGCAGGATCCGATGTCAGAATCCGGGCGGCATCGAGGGCGACGTTGCCGTTGCCGATGATGACCACCCGGCGCTGCGAGAGGTCGAACGTCGCGCCCGCGTGGTCGGGATGCCCGTTGTACCAGGCGACGAAATCGGTCGCCGAGACACAGCCGGACAGTTCTTCGCCCGGGATGCCGAGGCGGCGATCCGACGACGCGCCGACCGCGTAGACGACGGCGTGGTGGTGCGACAACAGTTCGTCGTGCGAGATGTCCGTGCCTACCTCGACATTGAGGTAGTACTCGAACCCGCGCTGGTCGGCGATGGTGTCGAACAGGCGGGTGACCTGCTTCGTCTTCTGATGGTCCGGCGCGACGCCGGCACGGACGAGTCCGTGCGGGGTCGGCAGTCGGTCGAACACGTTGACCTGCACACCGGGCTGAGTCAGCAATTCGTCGGCGGCGTACATCGCCGACGGACCCGAACCGATGATCGCAACGCGAAGCGGCTCGATGTCACGCCTGGCTGCGGGCGCCGGGATGACCGGCGCAAGCAGCCGGCGTGGCCGGTCTTCCTTGTAGAAGTCCGCGTTGATCGAGAGGTAGCGCTCCTGCGACTCTTGGAGCTTGGTGTGCGGAACGATTGCGTCGACCGGGCACGCCGAAACGCAGGCACCGCAATCCACGCACGATGCGGGATCGATGTACACCATTTCGGCGGTCAGGAAGTCCGGCTCGTCCGGCGTGGGATGGATGCAGTTGACCGGGCACGCGTACGCGCACGAGGCGTCACTACAGCATGGCTGAGTTACGACGTGGGGCATGGGAAACCGTTCTGGGCTGTTGTCTGCGCGACTTTGCGGTCACGCGGATTTGAGGGCCGCAACACGGCTGGGTTCGCTGCGGTAACGGGAAACCTTGCCGTCGATCTTGAGCAGTTTCCACACCCGGCGCGAGATCGGGTTCATGAGACCGATTTCCTCTGCCAGCATGCGCACGTCCGCGTAGTAGTCACGCAGCGTCTGGCGCGATTCCGGGGCGTCCCAGAACAGTTCCTTCTTGACCGACTTCGGGATGTCGAATTCTTTCCAGAACGACGGCGGCGGGATGACGATGAAGTCGCCGAGCACACGCATGATGACGGGAAAGCCGAGCGAAAGCGTGAACTTGCTGACCGCGTTGAGCTCCGGCACGTGCTGGCGCAGGAACTGGTGCGCGAACGAGATGTGGCGGGCTTCCTCGGCAACGTGAATGCGCATGACGCCACCCATGATCGGGTGGATCTCTTCGCCGGAGCGCAGGATCGCTTTCTGAATGTGGTCGATCGGCTCTTCACCGGCGAGCACGCCCACGAAGAACACGGTGGGCAGGAAAGCGCCGGCGAGCGGAACGAACGGTGCGAGCCACTTCATCAGGGGGCGGCCACCCGGCACGTCCATGCCGATGCGGTTCACCATCTCCTGGAACATCAGGGTGTGGTTGCACTCTTCGATGACCTCGTGCGTGCAGTAGCGGGCCTCCGGGTTGTTGTTCCCGAGGCGGTAGACGTACTGCATGACGCCGTTGATCAGGATGGTTTCGAACTGCAGGCCAACCTTCGCGACGTTGGCCTGGCGCCACATTCCGATCGCGATCTTCTTCTCGTCCGGCAGGGCCAGGTACCACGGGTGCTTACCGAGCGGGTCGCCCGACTCAGGCAGGATCCAGCGGCGATCGTTGGGGGTTACCGCGAACTCCGGCGCTTCCCAGTCGATGTCGACGAAGGGATCGAAGTGGCGGTGCACGGAACCCTCGGACAGCATTTTCAGGGTTTCGTCGTAAGACTGACCCGAAGGCGTGCTGGCCACGGTCGAGAGAGACATCGTTGACTCCTGTCGGTGGTGTGGAACAACCCCTGCCCTCCTGTACGCGTCGCTGACAATGGAGGGCCTGTTGTCAACTTAACTGTAACTGTGGGTCTCGACAACGTCAAACGTATCAATGCTCATTGTCTAAATCGAATGGTCAAGCATGTAGAAATCGCGTGACCCACTCCGAGGTGTCGGGTAGAAGGGGCTTACGAGAGCCTCTCGGTACCGGAAGGACGAGACAGATGAAGTACTTGCTGCTGGCGTACACGAGCAAGGACGCATGGGACACGATCGACGTGACAAGTGCGGAATTTCAGGCGACGTGCCAGTTCTACGAGGACATCGGCAAGGAACTGACGGAGACGGGCGAGTTCGTCAGCACCGAAGGCCTTGCCCATCCAGCACTGGCGCAGACCATTCGGAAGAACCCGGACGGGCTCGTCGTCAGCGACGGACCCTACGCGGAGATCAAGGAGGTTCTGGCGAGCTACGCGATCGTCGACTGCGAGAGCCACGACCGGGCGATGGAAATTGCCAAGCGCGTCGCCGATGCGGTCGGTGACACGATCGAGGTCCGCCCGATCATGTCCGGCCCGCCGGAACCGAACGCCTGACAAGTGCGCACAACCGACCGCATCGAGTACCTGCTGCGCGACCTCGCGCCGCAGGTGCTCGGCGCGGTCTATCGGCGCTACGGACATTTCGACGTCGCGGAGGACGCGGTACAGGAGGCACTCCTCGTCGCCGCGCAGCAATGGCCGGCCGACGGGGTGCCCGAAGATCCGCGGCCGTGGCTGATCAGAATCGCGTCGCGAAAGATGATCGATCAACTCCGCAGCGATCGATCGCGACGCGAGCGCGAGGATGCCGATGCGCTGCAGGTTCCGGTCGGCCGGACATTCGCGCGCGCTCCCGACGACGAAGCGCCCGTAGACGATTCGCTGCTGCTGTTGATTCTGTGTTGCCATCCTGCGCTGACCAGGGCATCGCAGGTCGCGCTGACGTTGCGCGCTGTCGGCGGCTTGACGACCGCGGAGATCGCGCACGCTCTGCTCGTGCCGGAATCGACCATGGGCCAACGGATCAGCCGGGCAAAGCAGACGATCAAGAAGGCCGGGGCGACGTTTGCGATGCCACCGGTTGCCGATCGTGGTGAGCGCCTCGATGCCGTCATGCAGGTCTTGTACCTGATCTTCAACGAGGGCTACACGAGCACCTCGGGCGCAGACCTGCATCGCGTCGAACTTTCCGCTGAGGCAATTCGACTGACCCGCATACTGTTTCACGCGGTGCCAGGTGACGGCGAAGTCGCCGGGTTGCTGTCTCTGATGCTGTCGACCGATGCGCGCCGCGCCGCGCGGACGACCGCCGGCGGTGCCCTGGTACCGATGGCAGAGCAGGACCGCACGCTCTGGGACAGCGCCGCGATCGCCGAGGGAGCCGAGCTCGTGACGGCCGCGATGAAACGAAAACCGTTGGGACCCTATCAGTTGCAGGCAGCCATCGCTGCGGTGCACAACGAGGCCGAGGTGTCGGACGACACCGACTGGGTGCAGATCCTGGGTCTGTACGGACTGCTCGAGCAGCTTGCCCCCAATCCGATCGTCACGCTCAATCGAGCGGTTGCCCTGGCCATGGTGCGCGGTCCGAACGAGGCGCTCGACCTCGTTGCCTCGCTCGGTTCCGACGAGCGAATCGCCGACCACCACCGGTTCGCGGCGGTGCGCGCGCACCTGCACGACATGGCCGGCGACCGAACTGCCGCGGCCGGACTTTATCGGGAAGCGGCGCGTGCGACCACGAGCATTCCGGAACAGCGATACCTGCTCGGCCGGGCCGCTCGGCTCGAGGCACCCCAACATGACTGACTGGATTTTGCACGTCGATCTCGACCAGTTCCTGGCAGCGGTCGAAAAGCGGCGCCGACCCGAATTACGTACGGTCCCGGTCATCGTCGGCGGTGCGGGTGACCCGACGCGTTCCCGGCAGGTGGTTGCCTGTGCGTCCTACGAGGCGCGAGCCTTCGGCGTTCATGCGGGAATGCCCTTGCGCGCAGCCGCTAAGAAGTGCCCGGACGCGGTTTTCCTGGCTAACGATTCGCCGGCCTACGAGGCGGCATCGGCGCAGGTCATGGACCTGCTGCGCACCCTGCCGGTACAGGTCGAGGTGTGGGGTTGGGACGAGGCGTTCGCGGGCGCGGAGACCGACGACCCGGAAGCTCTGGCAACCACGATCAGGACTGTTCTTGGCGAACAAGCCCAGCTGTCGTGCTCGGTCGGCATCGGCGACAACAAACTGCGCGCCAAGATGGCGACGGGCTACGCCAAGCCTGCGGGAATCTACCGGGTCACCGCTGCCGAGTGGAACGGTCTGCTGGCGGACCGCCCGACGTCGGCGCTGTGGGGGATCGGTTCCCGCACGGCCGCGCGATTGACGGAATTGGGAATCACCACGGTTGGCCAGCTGGCGAGCGCCGAACCAAACCTGCTGGCAACGGCATTCGGGCCGACGACCGGTCCGTGGCTGCTCCGGTTGGGCCGGGGCGAAGGCGAGACGGCGATCAGGACCGAACCGTGGGAAGCGCGTTCGCGCAGCAAGGTGAAGACCTTCCCGGCAGACCTCACCGAACGCGGCGAGATGCAGGAGGCGCTCACGGGGATTGCACGCGCAGTCGCAGCTGAGGTCGTTGCCGCCGACCGGGTTGTCGAACGCGTCGCGGTGACGGTTCGCACGGCGTCGTTCTACACCCGGACCAAGATCATGAAGCTCGCGACACCGACGACCGACATCGACACGATTGCCGAGGCGGCGCTGGTGGTTCTCGATCGATTCGAGGTCCACCGGCCCGTGCGACTGCTCGGCGTCAGGGTCGAACTGGTTGCGCGGCGCGAGCGCAGCTGATTGCGCAGAAATCTTCCGATCGTCACTCGCGACCCCGATCCCGCTTCTGCACGGGTCCGCGCGCTGCAGGCCAGGCGGCGACGAGTGTCCGATCGTCTGTCAGTCCGGGAACGTCGACGTTGATGATCTCGGCGAAGACATGCTCGTGCGGTCGAGTTGCGGTCACCGTTGCCAGTTGGGCAGCGACGGTGCGTTCCGCGCCGCGAAAGATGTCGGCCATGCCGTCTGTCATCAGCACGACGGCCGTATCCCGTGACCGCAGCGCCGACCCAGAGGACATCTGGTTGACATCACGGGGAAGGGCCCAGGTCACATTGCTGACGATCGGTCCCACCTTCTGCGAGTTGTTCGTTGCCCAATCGATCACGCCCGTGCGGTCGTCGACGAAAACGAGGTCCGAATCGCCGACCGTCGCCCAGAACACCGGGTACCGACCGCCAGTCTCCGGCCCGAGTGCGACGACGATCAGCGTGCAGGACGGGTCGGTGTTCGTCTTCTGCGTCGGGGTCAAGCTCGCGAAACCGTCGATCTTTGCAAGTTGCTCGATGGGGCGCCCCCGCATTTCACGGGCCACGGTTTCGACCAGATGCCGGCTGAACCGCGCCCACTCCGCCGGGTCGAGTGTGGGGCGCCCCCGCGCAGGCAAGTTCTCCTGCAGAGTCGAGACGGCGACCTCGACCGCGATCTTCGACGCGATGTGGGAGTTGACCGACGAGCCGACGCCGTCGGCGATCGCGAGGAATGCCCAGCCGTCGTCGGGCCAGCTCGCGATGGCATAGGAGTCCTCGCGAATCCGCCCGTAGGTGGAATGCGAGAGGCCGACCTGGCTGGCGGCGTAGGTCTCGAACTGCCCGGCTGTGCCGCGGTCCACGGTCAGCCCGCTCGATCCGGACGTTGTCCGCTGCCCGAGCCGGGTGGGCGGTGCGGTCGGCGGCACGCGAGCGGACCGAACCGGCGAGTACTCCGCCACAGCAGTGGGGCGCGCGGCCCACAGATAGATCAGCGCGGCGCTGATGATCGACGACAGGACGAGCCACAGCACGAGGGGCCAACGCGCGATCGGGTCGCCGCCGGACGCGGTCGTTGTTGGGCCGGCATGGTCGGCCGGCTCGGTGCCGATGTCGGTGGCAATGGTGAAAACCTTGTCCGACAACTGAATTACGACAATCACGTCGTCCTCGATACGCAGCACGGCGATCGGCGTCTTGCCTTGGGTATCGAAGTCGAGTTGGCCGTTTGCGGGCAGAACCGCCTTCTCGCCGAGGTTCGGCAGGCGCGCCTGGCCGGGCGCGCAGACCACGAACTCCTGATCGCCGAACCGCGTTCGCTCACGCGGCGGGTCGCTTTGCGGCTCGGCGCCGTCGAGCGCGCAGGCTTCGGCGAGGCGGCGATCCGACTTGCCGAGGGTGAGCGCAATTTCGCGGGACACCGCGACCGGATCCAGTTCCATAGCGGGCGTGGGTTCCGGGGTTGCAGGTTCGGCGACGATGGGCGACGCTGTACCGCCGTCGTTTCGTGCAGCCGTCCACCACGTGAGAGCGGCGAACATGGCCACCGCCAGGATCGCCAGGATCGGCAATACCCGACGCAGTCCGCGGCCTCCAGCAGTCCCGAGCGGCATCGCTCAATTCTCTGCCGCGAGGTGCGCGAATGGTCCGAAATCAGGCCTTGAGGCGACCGAAAGTTCGCAGTCCGGCGACCGTGTCGGCGAGTGTCTCACGCGTATCCCTGTAATGGATGCCGAGTTCCCGCTTGCTCGGTTCGTCGTCGGACGGCGGCATGTGGGTGTAGTACTGCATCCCAGCTTCGGTTACCGGGGTCTGGAACGGCACGAACCGGTCGACGATGTCGGCGATCTTGCCCAGACCGCGCAGCAAGGTATCGGGCACCGGCACCGACCGCACGGTCGTGTCGGTGACGTCGGAGAGCATGGCCGCGATCTCGTCGACGTCCAGGCGCGGTCCGCCTGCCATGTAGCGACGTGGGCCCATGCCCGGCTCGAGTAGCGCGGCATGCAGGTTCGCGAGATCGCGGACGTCGACGACCGTCCACCCCGCGTTGCGGCCGGGAATGACGCCCATCTGCACTGCTGCCGAGACGCCGTCGGCGGCCTCGCCGAACTGGTCGCCGACCGGTGGGCCGAGGACCATGCCCGGATACGTGATCGAGACGGGAGCCCCCGCGTCCTGCAATCCGCGTGCGTACGTTTCGACGGCTGCCTTCGAGCGTCCGTAGCCGTCCGTGCCGCCTGCAACAGGCAGATCCGCGCGGAACTCGTCGATCTCGGGGGTGAAGATGGCGGTGATGCTCGAGACGTGGACGATGGGGTCGAGCCCGAGTTCGACGGCGGTGCCGAGGACGTTGCGCGCGCCGTCGAGGTTCGTCGTCAGCATCCGCTCGGCCTGGCGCGGATCGGTCGCGACGAGTGCGGCGCAGTGCACCAGCGCGTCGCAGCCGTCGAGGGCGGCTTCGACCGACGCCTTGTCGGTGATGTCGCCGACCGCGTAGCTGCCTGGATCGACGCCGAGTTTCGCGACACTCGTACCGAGGCGAAGCGGATCGCGGACGAGAAACCGTACCTCGTGTCCTGCGTCGACGACGGCCTTGGCGGTCCAGCCGCCGACGAACCCGGTCCCACCGGTCACTAGTACGCGCATGCCGAAAAACCTACTCGCTGCACGAATCAGGCGGTCAGCTACTCACGATCGCGGCCATTCCCGGCGCGAGCACGTCGGCCAAGTCCGACCACGGCACCGTGACGACGACCAGGCCGACCGCATGCGGACCGACCTGACCGTCGGTGAAATGCAACTCCATCCCCGCAGGCGTCGCGAGCCAGTTGGCGAAATTGTCCATGGTCGGTTCGATCCCCAACTCGAAGAAGTCGGGTCCCGCAGCAGTCTCGGGAAGCAGTTGCGCCGCCTGCTCCGATAACACCGCGAGCCCGGCGTCGGTGTCGGTGAACAAGTCGTCGAGTGTGATCGGCTCGCCTGAATCGCCGTTGACCACGATCGTCGCGAGCAATGGCGACGGATGAGCGCCGGGCGGGTCGGCGTTCCACGAGGTGAGCAAGAGGCCGCTGACGACATGGTCCCCGATGTGGGTCACCGCGCTGTCGCCGCCGACGAGCGTGAACGCCTCGTCGCCGTAGCCGTCGATCTGGTCCTGCAGCGCCGAGCGCATGGATTCGTTGAATTCGGCTGCGACAGCAGGGTTCCCACCCTCGATATGCGGAATCGTCACGTCGTAGGTTGCGGTCGAGGTGCTGCCCTGGACACGCTGTGCTGTCTCGCGGTAGCGGGCCGACGGCGGGTTTTCGGTAGTCGGGGCTGTCGTGGCTGGGGAACCGGAAGCCTGGGCTGTCGTGCGCGGGGCCGCCGTGCTGTCGGACGACCGGGCGGCGAGGGCCACGCCGGTTCCAACGGCCGCGACCACCGCGACGGCCGCGACGCCGGCCAGCACCTTCCGAGTGTTCGAACGTTTCTTCACCGGCTCGCTGTATGCCGGCGCGATGACGGTCGGACCGGGTGCGCGTCTGGGCGGTTCGGGCTCCGGAATCGGCGCGAGCGGCACGGCCAATGCAGCTGCGGCGGCGCCGGCAAGTTCACGGCAGGAGTCGAAGCGCTGCGCAGGATTCTTCGCCAGTGCGCGGGCGATCACCGCATCGATCGCGGGCGGCAGCGTCGGGACGGACTCGGTCGCCCTCGGTGGTGGCGCGACCAAGTGGGCTTTGATCACCGCCAGCGGGTTCTCCCGCGGGAACGGAGTGTGGCCCGTGAGCATCTCGAAGAGGGTGCAGCCGAGCGCATAGACGTCGGCACGGTGATCGACAGCGTGCCCCTCGAGCTGTTCGGGCGCGGCGTAGGCGATCGTCGCCAGAACGTCCCCGGTTTCGGTGAAGTGCCGTGTCTCGTCGATTGCGCGGGCGATGCCGAAGTCTGTGATGAGCGCGCGTTCGCCGGTCGGTTCGTCGGGCGCCCTGGTGACGAGGATGTTCGCGGGCTTCACATCACGATGCAGCAGACCGAAGCGGTGTGCGTGATCGAGCCCCTTGGCCGCGTCGGCGATGATGCTGACGACTCGGCGGCCCGGCAGTGCGCGCGGACCGATCGAGACGAGTTCGGCGACATCGGTGCCGTCGATGAACTGCATCGCGATCCACAGCTGACCGCCCTCGACGCCGCGGTCGTGCACGGCGACCACGTTCGGATGGTGCATGCGAGCTGCCACGTCGGCTTCACGCTCGAACCGCGCACGAAACGTCGAGCTCGTGCCGTAGTCGGCGCTGAGCAGTTTCAGGGCGTCGGACCGTGGCAGGCGTGGATGCTTCGCCAGATACACCGACCCCATACCGCCGCGGCCGAGCATGCGTTCGATCGTGTAACCCGCAAAGACCGAACCGGGTTGGAGCATCACCCCGCGAGGGTAGCGCAGCGGTCGCGCGCTATGTTCGGGTGCAGGCGAGCGTGCCGAACTCACGAAAGAGGATGCGAATGCGCGCGATTGCGGTAACCAGGCTCGACGGTCCGTCCGCTGTGGAGGTCGTCGATATCGACGAACCGGCCGGCGACGGACTTGTTGTCATCGACGTACATGCAGCCGGTGTCGCGTTCCCCGACGCGCTGCTCACCCGCGGTCTCTACCAGTACAAGCCGCCGCCGCCGTTCGTGCCGGGCAGCGAGGTCGCGGGGATCGTCCGGTCCGCGCCCGCCGGTGCATCCGTCAAGGCGGGCGACCGCGTTGTCGCGATCTCGGGTCTCGGCGGTGGTATGGCCGAAGTTGCTGCGCTGCAACCGAACCTGGTGTTCCCGCTGCCGGACAACGTCTCGCTCGAAGCGGGCGCCGGTTTGCTGTTCAACGACCTGACCGTGCACTTTGCGTTGCGCACCCGCGGCGGACTGAAAGACGGTGAGACCGTGCTGGTGCACGGCGCGGCCGGCGGCATCGGCACGTCTGTGTTGCGGCTCGCGCCCGCCCTCGGCGCGGGCCGAACGATCGCCGTCGTCAGCACAGAGGAGAAGGCAGAGACAGCCCGTGCCGCCGGCGCCACCGATGTGGTCCTCACCGATGGCTGGCTCGCTGCTGTCAAGGAGCTGACCGGTGGCCGCGGCGTCGACATCGTCGTCGACCCCGTCGGCGGCGACCGCTTCACCGACAGCATTCGCTCGTTGACTCGTTCGGGGCGCGTTCTGGTGCTGGGCTTCACTGCGGGCGACATCCCGAGCGTCAAGGTCAACAGACTCTTGCTGAACAACGTCGACGTTCGCGGCGTCGGCTGGGGTGCCTGGTTCATGTCCGATCCCGGCTACCTCGCCGAGCAGTGGGCGGAGGTCGGGCCACTGCTCGAGTCCGGCAAGATTCCGGCACCGGAACCGGTCGTCTACCCGCTCGACGCGGCGGCCGAGGCGATCGCGTCGCTCGAAAACCGTACTGCGAAAGGCAAAGTCGTACTCCGCGTCCGGAGCTGAGGATGGCCGATGTCGTCGCGAACCGCGTTCTGAACCGGACGCTGCTCGATCGTCAGCAGTTGCTGCGGCGCTGCGACCTGACCGTCCACGAACTCGTCGATCATCTCGTGGGGTTGCAGGCCCAGGACGTGGTCCCGCCGTTCATCGCACTGTGGAGTCGCATCGACGGTTTCGACCCCGCGGTGGTCTCAGCTGCGTTGGACGACCGGGCGCTCGTGCGAATTACGTTGATGCGCGGGACGATTCACCTGGTATCTGCGGCCGACGCACGTCGGATCGCCCCGCACATACAACCTGAGCTCGAGAAGATTCCGTTCCGCAAGGGATTCTTCTTCGGCGCCACGGTCGGGATGGACATCGACGACGTTCGGGCGCGCGGTGAGCGCCTGCTCGGTGCTGAACCGGTCACCGCGGCGGAGCTGCGCAAGCGCGCGGCGGCGGAGTGGCCCGACCGCGACAGCCAGGCGACGCTGCAAGCGCTCCTCTACCTGCTGCCGGTGCTGCAGACGCCACCACGGGGCAAGTGGAAATCCAACAATCGGCCGACGTGGTCGCGGATCGAATCCTGGCTCGGACAGCCACAGGACCGCTCGTACCCGGTCGACGACCTCATCCTGCGTTACCTGCGCGCGTTCGGTCCGGCAAGCACCATGGACATGCAGACGTGGTCGAAGCTGGTCGGCCTCAAAGAGGTTGTCGACCGGCTCGGTGAGCAGCTGCGCACCTATACCGACGAGCACGGCAGAACCCTGTACGACGTCGCCGACGGCGTACTGGCCGACCCCGAAACCCCCGCACCTGTCCGCTATCTCGGCTGGTACGACAACGCGCTGCTGTCGCACAAGGATCGGACGCGGATCATGCCGCCCGATCTCGCGGTCACGCCGAAGTCGATGGCAACCAACATGTCTGCCGTTCTCGTCGACGGATTCGTCGCCGGCCTCTACAAGATCTCGAGTTCCCGTGACACGGCTACTTTGACCCTTTCCCTCGGCGCGAAGCTGCCCCGACGGACCATCGCGGCGCTGGAGGACGAAGGACTGGCGCTCGTGCGGTTCCTCGAACCGGACAAGTCGCCTGCGTTCGAGATCGAGTAGCTGTCGGTACAGTTTCGGTTGTGCGAAAACACGGGCGGGTATTGGCCGCGATCACGCTCGCTGTGCTCGTGGCGGGCTGCGGCGGTAACGACGGCGATGCCCAGCCCGAAGACTCACCGCGCGCCAGCCAGAAGGTTTCGCCGATCGGTCCGTTCTTCGGTGAGTGTGGTTCGGCCACCGATGACGAGGTCGCGCAGGCCTTCTCGGTGCCGGCGTTCAGCAAGATCACCCGAAACTCGGTCGGCTGCGTCTGGGAGGTCGGCGGCAGCAGCGGTCCGAGCGTCAGCTTCTCCTGGTATCGCGGCAGTCCGATCGAACGCGAGGCGACCGGTTCGGACCGCATCGGTAGGCCGCCGGAGTGGATCGAGATCCAGGGTCAGAAAGCGTTCGTCGGCTCGATCCCCGGTGAGCTCTGCGAGGTCGGCGTGCAGTACGGCGACGACTTCTTCCACTGGTCGGTGACGGTCGGCCTCAGCACGGGCTTCGTCGACACGTGCGACGTCGCGAAGAAGCTTGCCGACCTGACCGCATCGAGGACCGAATGAGATCCCTGTCCCGTGTACTTCTTGCCGCGATCACGCTCGCCGGGCTTGCCGTCGGGTGCGGTAACGACGTCAAGGAACCGCAGATATCGAATGCGACGGTCCGCAACGGCAGCGAGCTGAAATTCCGTGACGCCCTCCAGGAATGCCAGACCGTGTCGCTGGACCAGATCGCCGAGGTCGTCGGCGGCAATTCGGCGTCGCAGAGTTTCTACGGCGCGATCTGCCGCTTCACCGTCGGCGGCCAGGTCGGGTCGGTCGAGGTCACCTTCAACTGGTTCGAAAGCGGATCGCTCGAGGGGGAGCGGACAGCGCTGGAGAAGCTCGGCTACGACTTCTCCGACGTCAGCGTGCAGAGCTGGAAGGCAGTGCAGGCGCAGCCGCCGAACGATCCGGACTCCTGTGGCGTCACCGCGCGGGCGCCGGACGCGGGCGTCGTGGGGTGGTGGGTGCAGTATCGCCCCGGCTCGGCGCACCCGGATCCGTGCACTACGGCGATCGACCTACTGAAATTGACCCTCAACGTTGCCCGTTAGCCCGCGCGGCGGCCGCGTCGTGAATGCGCAGGTAGAATCGGTGTGTCGGCAACGCCGCCACGTGGGTTGCGTAGCAAATTCGAGCCACTTTGACCACGCGGCGCGCCGACAGGTAAGGTGGATCGCTGTGCCCGGAAGCATGCGGGCAGCTTGTGTGCAATGTTTAGGCCAGCGAGAGCGGCTGACGATCTAGTCGTGCCCCGAAGCTGGCTTTTGCGCTGTGCGCGACACGCCCGACCTCGGGACACGAGGTCGGACGACCGCTAGACGACGAACTGCTCCACCGCTCAGCTCCAAACACGTTCGACCACAAGACGTTTCAGTACCGATTAGAGGAAAGCCGGTCTATGCCAACCATCAACCAGCTGGTCCGAAAGGGCCGCACCGACAAGGTCGCGAAGCTCAAGACCGCGGCCCTGAAGGGCAGCCCCCAGCGCCGCGGCGTGTGCACTCGCGTGTACACAACCACCCCCAAGAAGCCCAACTCGGCGCTTCGTAAGGTCGCGCGTGTTCGCCTGACCAGCGCTGTCGAGGTCACGGCCTACATCCCAGGTGAAGGCCACAACCTCCAGGAGCACTCGATGGTGCTCGTGCGTGGCGGTCGTGTGAAGGACCTCCCCGGTGTTCGCTACAAGATCATCCGCGGTTCGCTCGATACCCAGGGCGTGAAGAACCGCAAGCAGGCTCGCAGCCGCTACGGCGCCAAGAAGGAGAAGAGCTGATATGCCACGCAAGGGACCCGCACCCAAGCGTCCGCTGATCAACGACCCGGTCTACGGGTCGCCGCTGGTTACTCAGCTGGTCAACAAGATCCTGCTCGACGGCAAGAAGTCGACGGCCGAGCGCATCGTCTACGGCGCGCTCGAGCAAGCCCGCGAGAAGACCGGCACGGATCCGGTCGTCACCCTCAAGCGTGCGCTCGACAACGTCCGGCCCGCGCTCGAAGTGAAGAGCCGTCGCGTCGGTGGCGCGACCTACCAGGTTCCGGTCGAGGTTCGTCCGGGCCGGTCGAACACGCTGGCACTGCGCTGGCTCGTCACGTTCTCGCGCGCGCGTCGTGAGAAGACCATGGTCGAGCGTCTCGCCAACGAGCTGCTCGACGCCAGCAACGGTCTGGGCGCGTCGGTCAAGCGTCGCGAAGACACGCACAAGATGGCTGACGCCAACAAGGCATTCGCGCACTACCGCTGGTGACTCGGAGCCCGCTCCGCCCAGCGGAGCGAGGCCTTCGAACGAATACAGCTTTTAGTCCAACGATTCCCGAAGGGAATGATCGTGGCACAGGACGTGCTCACCGACCTGAACAAGGTCCGCAACATCGGCATCATGGCCCACATCGATGCAGGCAAGACCACCACAACCGAACGCATCCTCTTTTACACCGGTATCAGCTACAAGATCGGTGAAGTTCACGATGGCGCAGCCACGATGGACTGGATGGAGCAGGAGCAGGAACGCGGCATCACGATCACGTCTGCCGCGACCACATGCTTCTGGAACGACAACCAGATCAACATCATCGATACGCCCGGCCACGTCGACTTCACGGTCGAGGTCGAGCGGTCGCTGCGTGTCCTCGACGGTGCAGTTGCCGTCTTCGACGGTAAAGAAGGCGTCGAGCCGCAGTCCGAGCAGGTGTGGCGGCAGGCCGACAAGTACGACGTTCCGCGCATCTGTTTCGTCAACAAGATGGACAAGCTCGGCGCGGACTTCTACTTCACCGTGAAGACCATCAAGGAGCGCCTCGGCGCGAAGCCACTCGTCATCCAGTTGCCGATCGGCGCTGAGGACACCTTCGAAGGCATCGTCGACCTGGTCGAGATGAACGCCAAGGTGTGGCGCGGCGAGACGAAGCTCGGTGAGAAGTACGAGGTCGTCGCGATTCCGGAAGAGCTCGCCGAGTTGGCTGAGCAGTACCGGACCGAACTGCTCGAGACCGTTGCCGAGTCCGACGAAGAGCTGCTGGAAAAGCACTTCGGTGGCGAGGAACTGACGATCGAAGAGGTCAAGGCTGCCATCCGCAAGATGACGGTTGCCTCCGAGCTGTACCCCGTGCTCTGCGGTTCGGCGTTCAAGAACAAGGGCGTTCAGCCTATGCTCGACGCCGTCATCGATTACCTGCCTTCGCCCCTGGACGTCGAGGCCACCACCGGCCACGTGCCCGACCACGAAGACCAGCTGATCACCCGCAAGCCGAGCGCTGAGGAGCCCTTCTCCGGGCTGGCGTTCAAGGTTGCGACGCACCCGTTCTTCGGCAAGCTGACCTACGTCCGCGTGTACTCGGGCAAGGTCGACTCCGGCTCCCAGGTCATCAACTCGACCAAGGGCAAGAAGGAGCGTCTGGGCAAGCTCTTCCAGATGCACTCCAACAAGGAGAATCCGGTTGCCACCGCGAGCGCCGGCCACATCTACGCCGTGATCGGTCTGAAGGACACCACGACCGGTGACACGTTGTCGGATCCGCAGAATCAGATCGTCCTCGAGTCGATGACGTTCCCGGACCCGGTCATCAACGTCTCCATCGAGCCGAAGACCAAGTCCGACCAGGAGAAGCTCGGTACGGCCATCCAGAAGCTGGCCGAAGAAGACCCGACCTTCTCGGTCAAGTTGGACGAAGAGACCGGCCAGACCGTCATCGGCGGTATGGGCGAGCTCCACCTCGACATCCTCGTCGACCGCATGCGTCGCGAATTCAAGGTCGAGGCCAACGTCGGTAAGCCGCAGGTTGCTTACCGCGAGACCATCACCAAGCTGGTCGAGAAGCACTCGTACACCCACAAGAAGCAGACGGGTGGTTCGGGTCAGTTCGCCAAGGTGATCATCAACGTCGAGCCGTTCCACGGCGAAGACGGGTCGCACTACGAATTCGAGAACAAGGTCACCGGTGGTCGCGTGCCGAAGGAGTACATCGGCTCCGTCGACGCTGGTGCTCAGGACGCGATGCAGTACGGCGTGCTCGCCGGCTACCCGCTGGTGGACGTCAAGGTGACTCTCGTCGACGGTGCTTACCACGACGTCGACTCGTCCGAAATGGCCTTCAAGATCGCCGGCTCCGCCGCGTTCAAGGAAGCTGCTCGCAAGGCCGGTCCGGTGATCCTCGAGCCGATGATGTCGGTGGAGGTCACCACACCCGAGGCATACATGGGTGATGTGATCGGCGACCTCAACTCCCGCCGTGGCCAGATTCAGGCCATGGAGGAACGCAGTGGTGCTCGTGTCGTCAAGGCACTTGTTCCGCTGTCGGAGATGTTCGGCTACATCGGAGACCTTCGGTCGAAGACCCAGGGCCGGGCGAACTACTCCATGGTGTTCGATTCCTACGCAGAGGTTCCCAGCAACGTCTCGAAGGAAATCATCGCTAAGGCGACGGGCGAGTAAGCGAAGCGAGCTCGCCTCAACGGCGCAGCGGAATAGTTCCGGCGCTAGCACGACCAAGAAATATCCGTACTGCTGCAAACTGCAAGCAACCAATAAGTCCAGGAGGACACCACAGTGGCGAAGGCGAAGTTCGAGCGGACGAAGCCGCACGTCAACATCGGGACCATCGGTCACGTTGACCACGGCAAAACGACTCTGACCGCGGCTATCACCAAGGTCCTGCACGACAAGTACCCGACCCTCAACGCAGCCTTCGCGTTCGATCAGATCGACAAGGCTCCGGAAGAGAAGGCTCGTGGTATCACGATCAACATCTCGCACGTCGAGTACCAGACCGAGAAGCGTCACTACGCGCACGTCGACGCCCCCGGCCACGCGGACTACATCAAGAACATGATCACCGGTGCCGCCCAGATGGACGGCGCAATCCTGGTGGTTGCCGCAACCGACGGCCCGATGCCGCAGACGCGTGAGCACGTGCTGCTCGCACGCCAGGTCGGTGTGCCTTACATCTTGGTCGCGCTGAACAAGGCCGACATGGTCGACGACGACGAGATCATCGAACTCGTCGAGATGGAGGTTCGTGAACTCCTCGCTGCACAGGAGTTCGACGAGGACGCCCCCGTCATCAAGGTGTCGGCACTGAAGGCACTCGAGGGTGACCCGGAGTGGGCCAAGTCGATCGAAGAGCTGATGCAGGCTGTCGACGACTCCATCCCGGACCCGGTCCGTGAGACCGAGAAGCCGTTCCTCATGCCCGTCGAGGACGTTTTCACGATCACCGGTCGTGGCACCGTCGTCACCGGTCGTATCGAGCGCGGCATCGTCAACGTGAACCAGGAAGTTGAGATCGTCGGCATCAAGGAAAAGTCCACGAAGACGACCGTCACCGGTATCGAGATGTTCCGCAAGCTTCTCGACCAGGGACAGGCGGGCGACAACGTCGGTCTGCTGGTCCGTGGTATCAAGCGCGAAGATGTCGAGCGTGGCCAGGTTGTCGTCAAGATCGGCACCACCACCCCGCACACCGAGTTCGAGGGCCAGGCGTACATCCTGAACAAGGAAGAGGGCGGCCGCCACACGCCGTTCTTCAACAACTACCGCCCGCAGTTCTACTTCCGTACGACTGACGTGACGGGCGTTGTGACCCTGCCCGAGGGCACCGAGATGGTTATGCCCGGTGACAACACCGAGATGACCGTCAAGCTGATCCAGCCGGTCGCCATGGACGAGGGCCTCCGTTTCGCGATCCGTGAAGGTGGCCGCACCGTCGGCGCCGGTCGCGTCACGAAGATCATCAAGTAACACCTGCTGCAACGCGCCAACGGCGCCGGTTTCCTTCGGGGGCCGGCGCCGTTGGCGTCTTCGCACATCTTGCTGGTACTTCGCAGGTCTTGCAGGTGGCCACATCTTGTGTGAAGTGCCGGAAAGTTGTGCGAAGTCACACGCGAGGAGTCGGGGTCCAGGTCCCGATGCGCCTGCTGCAGCGCGCGATGCCGGCTGCCGACCGGATTCGGGCAACGAGCCGGGCGGCGTCCTCCAGGTCGTCCCACGTGATGCGGACGACGATCCAACCGAGCGCGCGAAGCCTGTCTTCCCGAACCTTCTCGGCGATGACGACCGCTTCCGGTGTGCGCTTACCGCGCAGCTCCGCCTGGTACTTCACCATGCCGTCGAACTCGACGATCACGCCGAGTTCCTCGATCAAGAAGTCGACGCGTGCAACCCACTCGCCGTCTGGGCCGAAGACGTTGGCCTGCAGTTCAGGTGTCGGAAGACCGCCTCGGAACAGGGCAACCCGAGTGCGCGATTCGCCGACGCTTTCGCTTCTGCCGTCCAGGAATTCCACGACCTTTGCCGCCGCGCGGCGGCCCGGCCGACGGCGGGCACGCTGCAGATGTTCGCGCAGTTCGGCTGTCGTCGTCAGCCCCTGGTGCAGCGCAGAATCTCCCGCTACGACTGCCTGTTCGAACGGCTCGGAGCGGGCGAGGTCGATCACGGTTCGTGGTGGAGTCGTCAATCGGATGCCGTCGACGACGGTTATCTCGTCCGGCTCCAGATGCGATGAGTGCACGACTATCTTCTTGCCCATTCGTCCCCCGTTTGTTCTGTCGCGTGTCAGATGTACCCGGCTCAGCGATATTTCCCAGGTCTGGAGTCCGTGCACCATCGCCGACGACGCGTTGCTGACGACCGCAGAAGTCGACGTTGTAGCGCACACAGCCTGAACAAGCAGGACATGACGATCGGTCCGGGTCAGATCGACCCCTGTGAGCGGTACGTAGTGACCACGGGCGAGGTGGCGCAGCTCTCCGTTTCGGCACATCCGTCTGAGATCGACGTCGGTCAGTCCGCTAGCCAGAGCGTCGCGACGTGAAATTGGTTGCGGTAGGTCCACTTTGCGATCATGCATGCTGTGGCACTCGCCGCGAAGGGCCAAATATTCACCTGTGGACAACTCGTGCCCTGTGCATAAGTTCAGGTACAACCGTCCAGGTCTTCTTCCACAACGTGCATTCACTTCACACAGGCTGCGGCTAGCTGCGGCGTCTGCGAGGTGGCAAGACGGTCTGCGAAGAACGCGATCACCCGAGTTGGGTCAGCCCCGCCGCAAGCAGTTGGGCGACGCCTCCGAGGTCGTCGTTGTGCAATCTCGCCATGCCGTCCATTGCGCGCAGGCGATCACCGCTTGCGGCGGCGAACATGGCAGAGACCCACGCTGTTGCGCAGGCGTGCAGGGTGCGCGCCTCGACGGGATGTGGGGTGCTCGAGGTGAGCAAGCGAACGGTGAGTTCGTGGAGCTGTCGCCGCAGCCGACGCATCTGTGCACGCACGTCGGGGTGGGTTTCGGCCTCGCGCCACAGGATCACCCGCAGCACCGGGGAGGTGTGCCCGCGGAGATTCAACGCGGTGTCGAGGTTGACCAAGCTCTTCGCGGGATCGCCGGGAGCAACGAGCGATCCGAGATCGGCGATCGGCTCGTCGGGCAACCGTTCGCCGATCAGCGCGGTGAGGATCGCTTCCTTGGTCGGGAAGTAGTAGAAGACGAGCCCCTTGGGAACCCGCGCTTCGGAGGCAACCGCTCCCGTCGACGTGGCATCGAATCCGCCTGTGGCAAACAGCTTTTCGGCAGCATCGAGAATCAGCTGGCGGGCGTCGCCATCCACTTTCGCGCTGCGCCGTCGACGGGGGCGGGCCCCCGAGTCGCGGATCGACATTCGTACTAGTGATGCGTCGCGAGACCGCCACGATGCAGCTTGGCATTGATCTCCGGGAGAGCGGCGACCGCGACAACGACAGTCAGTACGCCGACCACCCACGCGGTCCAGGCTGCGGACCTGAACCCGTCGTAGCTCATGACCCACGGTGACACGAACAGCAGCACGCCGAAGAGTCCCATCGCGTAGTCGGACAGCGACAGTTCCGTGACGTAGATCTGCGCGAGTCCCGCCGCGGCGATCAGTACGCCGAGCACGATCAACGACCACCTGCCGTTGCTGTTGACGTCGACCCAGATCGGTGACAGCGCAGCGAACGCGCCGAATACGACGGCCAGGTAGTCCTGTAGACGACTTTCTTCGAACATGTCGAGCCTCCTCGAGACGGATTTTGTCCTACCTTCGGTATAGCTCTGATTGACCGGTCGATCAATAACGATTTCGCACCGCCTTTTCGCTGTCGGCGCGCCGCTCTGCGCCTAAGGTCGACCATCGAGAGAAGGAGTCGAGCGATGACGGAATCGATAACGGGTAAAACAGCATTGGTGACCGGCGGAACGGGCGGGCTCGGCAGCGCGGTTGTGACGAAGCTGCTCGACGAAGGCTGGCGGGTCGTTGTGCCGTGGATCGTCGAAAAGGAGCTCGAACGGTTGCCCGAACATGCGGGCCTCGAGCTGATCAAGGCCGACATGTTCGACGAGACGAGCGTCGCGGAAGTCGCCCAGCTCGCGGGCGGTCGCGAGGACGCGCCGCTGCAAGCCGTCGCCAACCTCGTCGGCGGGTTCGCGATGGGCGGCAAGGTTCATCAGACGCCGATCGACGAGTTCGAAAGGTTACTCCGGCTGAACCTGCGTTCGACCTATCTGACGACGCATGCGGCTCTGCCCTACCTCATCGAGGCCGGTGGTGGATCGGTCGTCGCGGTCTCCACGAAAGCCGCATTCGAGCCGTTCTCGGGCGCCGCCGGTTACATCACGTCCAAGGCTGCGGTCTGGGCGTTGGTGACGGCGTTGGCCGTCGAGTACAAGGCTGACGGTGTGCGCGTCAACGCGATCCTGCCATCGGTGATCGACACGCCTGGCAATCGGTCGAGCCAGCCGAATGCGAATCGCAAGGGGTGGGTCACGCCACAGGCAATCGCGGAAGTGATTTCGTTCCTCTTCAGCGACGCTTCAGCGACGATTACCGGTGCCCAGGTGCCGGTTCCGGGTGTGGGAGCATGACTGCGTGAGTAATGGTGAACAACGTGTCGTGATCGTCGGCGCGGGTCTGTCGGGTCTGAAGACCGCTGAGGAACTACGTCGCGCCGGCTTCGACGGGGAAATCGTGCTGCTCGGCGAGGAGAACCACCTCCCGTACGATCGGCCGCCGCTGTCGAAGGACGTGGTCCGCGGCGAGCGTGACGATACGACGCTCAAGCCTGCGGAGTTCTTCGCGGACAAGAAGATCGAGTTGCAGCTCGGTGCGGCAGCAGCGGGCGTCGATACCGCTGACAAGACGGTGAAGCTGGTCGACGGGTCCGAGGTGAGCTTCGACCAGCTCATCATCGCGACCGGTCTCACACCGCGACGGCTGCCGGGACTTCCTGAGCTCACCGGTGTACATGTGCTGCGTTCGCTGAACGATTCGTTGACCTTGCGTGCGGAACTCGAGCCCGGCAAACGTGCGCTGATCGTCGGTGCAGGCTTCATCGGCTGCGAACTCGCCGCGAGCTTCCGGACGACCGGCGTCGACGTCCTCCTCGTGGAACCACAGCCCACCCCGCTGGCCTCTGTGCTCGGCGAGCAGGTCGGCCGGCTCGTCGCGCGGATGCATCGCGACGAAGGCGTCGACCTGCGCTGTGGCACGGGCCTGAAGACGCTGGTCGGAGACGATTCCGGCCGCGTGACCACCGCTGTGCTGAGCGACGACACCGAGATCAAGGTCGACGTCGTTGTGCTCGGCGTCGGCTCGGTTCCGGTCACGGAGTGGCTGAAGGATTCGGGCATCGAACTTGCCGAACCGTCCCAGGGCGGCGGCGTGCTTGCTGACGAGGTCGGCCGGACCAACGTCGAGGGTGTCTGGGCGGTCGGCGACGTCGCGTCGTGGCTCCACAGCACGGGCTCGCAGAAACGTGTCGAGCACTGGTCGAACGCAGGTGACCAGGCCAAGCTGCTCGCCAAGGCGTTCACGGGAGTCGAAAGCAGCGGTCCGGCCGCTGTGCCGTACTTCTGGAGCGACCAGTACGACATCAAGATCCAGGCGCTCGGCACGCCGCTCGCATCGGACACGGTCCACCTCGTCGAGGATGACGGCAGAAAGTTTCTCGCGTACTACTCGCGCGACGGCGTCCTGACCGGCGTAGTCGGCGGCGGGTTGCCCGCGAAGGTGATGAAGACGCGGGCAAAGCTGACCGTCGAGTCGCCGATCGGGGAGCTGCTCGGCTCGTGATCGTTGCGTTGATCGACTCCGGTTTCGGGCTGCTGCCCACGGCCGCCTGGCTGCGCAAGCTGCGGCCGGAGCTCGATTTGCTGTTGTTGCTCGATCCGGACGGTCGGCCGTGGGGTCCGAAGACCGAGGAATGGGTGACCGAACGGGTCCTGGCGACTGCCGACGACGCGGTGAGCCGTGGTGCGGAAGTGATTGTGCTGCCGTGTAATACGGCGACGGTGACGGCCGTGGCCGCCGTGCGCGCCCGGCTTGGCGATGACATCCCGGTAATCGGAACCGTACCCGCGATCAAACCTGCGGCGGCAGTGTGTTCGTCGGTCGCGATCTGGGCGACGGCGGCGACAACCGCGAGCGCGTACCAGGCCGACTTGATCGCGCAGTTCGGAAACGGCGCGGAAGTTGTGGGTGTCGCGTGCCATGGCCTCGCAGACTCGATCGATCGCGGCGACGTCGCGGCCGCGCGCGCTGCCATTGCCGCTGCCGCGGAGTTGACGCCGGACCGCGTCGAGGGCGTCGTCCTCGGCTGTACGCACTACCCGTTGATGGTCGACGAGATCGTGGCCGCCCTGCCAGCCGGCGTCAAACTTTTCGACAGCGCCGAAGCGGTCGCCGCGCAGACGTTGCGCCGCATCGACGCGCTCGGTCGCCCAGTCGCGGGCACCGGCTCGGTGCGGGTGGTGCTGAGTGGTCGCCCAGGTGAGTTGCCGGAAAGTGCGGCCGCGTTCGAGAGCGGCCGGCAGTTGCTCGGAGCGCATCCGCATGACGGCCGCTGACGTCGCTGCCGACCTCGCCGCGGTTGCCGACCCCGCCGACGCGGTCTTTCTGCAGCGCTTCTTCAAGACGGGCCCCGGCCAGTACGGCGAGGGTGACGTGTTTCTCGGGGTCCGGGTACCGGCGACTCGCAAGGTCGTGAAGCTGTACAACGATCTGCCGCTCGATCAGGTCGACGTCCTGCTCGACAGCGAAGTACACGAGCATCGGTTGGCCGCTCTGCTCATTCTCAACGTGCAGTACGCAAAGGCGGCCAAGAAGTCGGACGTCGATGCACAGAAAAAAATCGTCGATCTGTATCTCGCGGCGCTACGACGCGGTCGGGTCAACAACTGGGACCTCGTCGACTCTTCGGCCGAAAACATCATCGGCCCTTGGCTTTTCGATAAGTCGCAGGATCTGTTGTTCGAGCTGGCGGCGGGGGAGAGCCTATGGGAGCGGCGCGTTGCGCTGTTGTCGACCTTCGCGTTCATCAAACGTGGCGACGCGACGGTGACCTTCGACGTCGCGGAACGACTGCTCTCCGACCGTGCGGACCTGATCCAGAAGGCGCTCGGCTGGATGCTGCGGGAAGTCGGCAAGAAGATCGACCGCGGCTTGCTCGAAACGTTCCTCGACACGCACGCGAGTGCGATGGGACGGACCGCATTGAGCTATGCGACGGAACATTTCGACCCGGAAACCCGGAAAGCGCTACGCGCGCGCTAGTACTCGATTTTGACGGTGTCGGTGATCGGGTGCGCCTGGCAGCCGAGGATGTAGCCGCTCTCGATGTCTTCGGGGTCGAGAATTTCGCAGTTGTCCATCTCGACCTTGCCTTCGAGGACGGTGCACGCGCACGACCCGCACTCGCCTTCCTGGCATGAGTAGGGCACGTCGATGCCCTTCGCCAGCATGATGTCGACGAGGGTCTGTTTGCGCGGCCACCGCAGGAGGTGCTTTTCGCCGTCGAGTTCGACTTCGACCGTGGCGGCGTCGGCTTGGTCTGCCTCGGTCAGTTCGACCGGTGCGGAGTCGATGAAGGGGTCGCCCGCGAGAGAATTGAAGACCTCCGCGTGGACGTGGTTGCGTGGCACGCCCAGGCCGTCGAGCGCGTGATGGACGACGTCCATGAACGCCGCCGGACCGCACATGAAGGCCTGGTATTCGACGTACGGCGCAGCGGCTGTGGCGAGTTGTTCGGCAGTCGGCAAGCCCTGCAGAGTCTCGAGCCAGTGGACGACGACGAGCCGGGTCGGATGCTGCGTGACGAGAGTCCTGAGTTCGTCGGCGAAGATGACGCTCTTCTCGTCGCGGTTCGCGTAGAAGAGAACGACCTTCCCGCTGCCCTGAGACAGTGCGGACTTGAGGATCGAGATCACGGGGGTGATGCCGCTGCCGGCCGCGAACAGAGCGAAGTCGTCGTCGAGCGTTTTCGGCGTGAAGTGGCCGGATGGCGGCAGCACTTCGACGGTGTCGCCGATCGTGATGTTGTCGCAGACCCAGTTCGACCCATAGCCGTCGGCGGTCCGCTTGACGGTCACCTTCGGCTGATCGTCGGTGAACGGAGAGCTGGCCAGCGAGTAGCAGCGCGCGACCGATCCGGTGCGGTCGCTGGGAATGCGCAGCGTGAGGAACTGACCGGGTTTGTAGGCGAACTTCTCTTTGAGCTCGTCAGGAACGGCGAAGACGACCGACCGCGAGTCGTGTGTTTCCTCGATGACGCCGGACACTGTCAGCACGACCGAACGCGAGCCGTGCGGAACGTCAACGGTGGTCATGGGGGAACGGATCCTCTCGACGCAGGTTCAGCAAAGTAGAACGTGTTCTAGTTTCGATGCTACGTGGACGACTGCTGCCGGACAAGTTGCGTCTCCAAACCGGCGATCATCGTCTCGACCGTGAACTGGTAGAAGTACTTGCCGCTGAGGTCGGCCATGTGCTTTGTCGCGCGTTCCAGAGATTTCGGGAGGTCCTGGGGGAGTTCCCGCGACGTGTTGGTCACTCTGCTGCGGCCGAAGAGATAGGTGTGCATCGTCGCGTAAGCGGCGAGCACGTTGCGTGCGGAGAAACCCGCGTCGAACAGGATCTCCATGATCGCGTCGATAAGATCGAGCTGCTTGCGCAGCATTCGTTCCATCAGGACCTCGCCGAGGCCGGGATGTTTCCGGAGCTTGTGATCGATCTGGTCGATCAGCGTCCGCAATCGTTCCTGCCACGTGCCCTCGTCGGGGTCGGGGACGCGGATGCCGGAGAGCGCTGCAGAGACCACGAGGTCGAGCAGCTCGCTCTTGTCTGCGACGTAGTAGTAGGGCGCCATCGGCGAGACGCCGAGTTCGCGCGACAGGCGTCGCATCGACAGCTTGTCGACGCCGTCGACCCGGACCACGCGCAGTGCTGCCTCGACGATCTCGGCCTCGGACAACGAACCGTTGGCACCGCCCGGCGCACGCGGGGCTCGGTCTGCGCTGGGTTGGTTCATGTCGGTAATGCGCTCCGCGGGTCTCGAAAAAGTACGTCGAATCTCTGTGCAGTCTAGGTGCCCGTGTGCGGGGCGGATGCCACCAGTCCGTTCAAGCCGTCCTGCAACGCCGCCGCGCCTTGCGTCAGGAGGTCGGGTAGGGACAGTCCATCGTCGGAGAGCCACTGCTCGTAGGCGGCCACCGCCACTCCGAGGAGCAGCCAGCCGGCAGTGCGCGGACCGTGATCGGTCGGCTTGCTGCCGGTTCGCCGGGCGACGTACTCGGCGACAACCGTCCGCCATCCGCCGTACATCACCATCGAATAGCCCTGGAGCGCGGGAACCGTGAGAATCAGCTCCATCCGCTTGCGGTGGGTGGCCGCCTGGTCCGCCGGGAAGGTGTTGAACTCGAGCAGCGCCGTGGTGAGTCCTTCGGCGAGCGGAATCGAGGACGGTAGCTCGGCCAACTGTGTGCGCATCTCCGCGAGGTGAACGTCGAAGTCGCCCCAGGGCACGGCGTTCTTCGAGGGGAAGTAGCGAAAGAAGGTGCGGCGCGCGATACCGGCTGCCGCCGCAATGTCGTCGATGCTCGTGTCGTCGAAGCCGTTGGCCGCGAACAGTTCGATTCCGACCGCGCTGATCTGGTCCTTGGTCGTCGCTGGGCGACGCCCGACGCGGATCGCGGGCTCCGTGTGAGTCATCACCGTTCCTCCTTCTCAGCAGCGTACTCACCGAACGGTGGTGGACCGCCCTACCCGATCGGACAGTTCGTGCGCCGCGTCCGGACGGTTGTGCCTCGAACGTCTTCCCAGTCGGTTCACCGCAACCGAGAGTGAGTTACACCACACCGCTCGAACGAGGAGAACACAGTGGCAATAGAACTGAACCAGATCTGGGACTTTCCGATCAAGGAGTTCCATCCCTTCCCACGCGCTCTGCTCGGCGTGGGCGCACACGACATCATCGGCGTCGAAGCAAAGAACTTGGGCTTCAAGCGTTCTCTGCTCATGACGACCGGTCTCCGCGGTTCCGGCATCATCGAGGAACTGATCGGCAAGATCGAGTACCAGGGCGTCGAGGTCGTGCTCTACGACAAGGTCGAGTCGAACCCCAAGGACTACAACGTGATGGAGGCGGCCGCGCTCTATCAGAAAGAGAAGTGCGACAGCGTCATTTCGATCGGCGGAGGCTCGAGCCACGACGCCGCGAAGGGCGCGCGTGTCGTCATCGCGCACGACGGCCGCAACATCAACGAGTTCGAGGGATTCGCGAAGTCCACGAACAAGGAGAACCCACCCCACATCGCTGTATCTACCACCGCGGGAACAGGTTCGGAGACGTCGTGGGCCTACGTCATCACCGACACCTCCGATATGGACCACCCGCACAAATGGGTGGGCTTCGACGAGGCCACGATCGTCACCGTCGCTATCGACGACCCGCTGCTGTATTACAGCTGCCCGCAACACTTCACGGCATTCTGCGGCTTCGACGTGCTCGCGCACGGCAGTGAGCCGTACGTGTCCCGGCTGGACTTCGCCCCGTCGCTCGGCAACGCGATCTACTCGATCAAACTTGTCGCCGAGAACCTGCGTGAAGCTGTGTACGAGCCGCGGAACCTGAAGGCCCGCGAAGGCATGATGAACGCGCAATACATTGCGGGACAGGCCTTCAACTCCGGTGGGCTCGGCATCGTCCACTCGATCTCGCACGCCGTCAGCGCGTTCTTCGACAGCCATCACGGTCTCAACAACGCAATTGCGTTGCCGCGCGTCTGGGAATACAACCTGCCGTCGCGCTACGAGCGCTACGCCGAAATCGCCACGGCGATGGGGGTCGACACGCGAAACATGACGACAGTACAAGCGGCCGACGCGGCGGTGGAAGCTGCGATCCGACTTGCGAAAGACGTTGGCATTCCGGACAACTTCGGCCAGGTGCGCACCGACTCGTACGCCAAGAACCAGATGAACACCAAGAAGTACGAGGGTCGCGGCGATGTGATCAAGGGCGACGAGAAGACGGTTCGCTCGATATCCGAACACATCCAGGACGACTGGTGCACGCCGGGTAATCCGCGCGAGGTGACCGTCGAGTCGATGATTCCCGTGGTGCACCACGCGATCAACGAATCCTACTGAGAGAGAAGGGCGACCCAGTGCACAGTGTGGCAGTGGTAGAAGCTGAAACCAGCAACAGCGCAGGTGTTTTCACCGACGGAAAGGACGTCGCGGCAGCACTGCGGGAGTACGACTACATTGCCGACGACGACCTCGCGACGGTAGTTCATCTCGCCACGGCACTGGATCGCCCGCTCTTGCTCGAAGGACCCGCCGGCGTGGGGAAGACCGAACTGGCAAAGGCTTTGGCGAAAGCGTCGAACAGACGGCTCGTGCGACTGCAGTGCTACGAAGGTCTCGACGACAGCCGCGCGCTCTACGAGTGGGACTACGCCAAACAGCTGCTGCACGTGCAGATGCTGCGCGACCGGATCAGCGGTGAGCTGGCAGATTTCGCGACGACGGCGCAGGCAGCAACGCATCTCGCCGCGCAGGACTTCGGGCTGTACTCCGAAGCCTTTCTCGCGGTGCGACCACTCCTCGACTCGGTGCTGTCTGCCGAACCGGTCGTGTTGCTGGTCGACGAGGTCGATCGCACCGAGGAGTCGATGGAGGCGCTGCTGCTCGAGGTGCTGGCCGAGCGGCAGGTCACCGTTCCGGAGGTCGGAACGTTCACGGCCCGCACCACACCATGGGTTGTGTTGACCTCCAACGACACCCGGGAACTGTCCGCCGCGTTGAAACGGCGGTGCTTGCATTTTCATCTAGGGTATCCAAGCCCGACGCGTGAGCGGGAGATTGTCGCCGCTCGCGCTCCGGAGGTCGAGGACGGTCTCGTCGGCGGTGTGGTGGCTTTGGCGTCGTCGTTGCGCGAACTTCCGCTACGGAAGGCGCCGTCGATCTCCGAGGTGATCGACGCGGCGCGGGCGGCCGCTGTCCTGCAGCGAACCGGCTGCGGCGCCGACCAGACGCGCCGGATTCTGCTCACTACGTTGTTGAAATACACGAGCGACCTGGACCTCGCGCTGGCGGACGCCACGGTGCAACCCGAGGCTGAGCGACAACCACGTGCGACGGTTGCCGCGCGTCCGGCCAACACGACGACGGCGGCCTTCCGCGGTCATGGCGGCAGGGATCGTGGTGGCATCTCTCGGAAGTAGTAGCAGCGGTTCGATCGAACGCAGTGTGCTCGACGTCGTCGCCGTCGCGTTCGCGGGCACGCTGCGCAGGAACGGTCTGGCGTTGTCGCCGGCAGAGACCATCGAGGTTCGGCGGGCGGTGGCGCTGATCGGTGCTGTAGACCGCGATGCCCTGCGCGCCGGGCTGCGCGCAACCTGCGCCAAGTACGCGCACGAACAGGTGGCGTTCGATCGGGGTTTCGACGAGTTCTTCGGTGCCGCAAGGGTTGTGGGGAAGCGCAGCGAAACGGCTACGATACGAGCACTCTTCGCCGAAGGCTTGCCGGAAGCGCTGGATCTCGATGGTGATTCGAGTGTTGCGCGATACGCCGAATACAACGAGCGAGCCGCGGAGGTCGGCGATTACTTCGACACACCGGACGCCGAGAAGGGCTTCAACCCGCATAAGGACGACGACGACATCAGTCTCAGCACCAGTGACGGCAGCCTGTCGGTCGACACCGATTCCGACACCGGCCGGCGTGGTGTGAGCTACACCGTCGAAGTAGACAGGGCAGGGGCGTCGGAGGTCGGCGAGCTCGCGAACGCGACTGCCGGCGCGGTCGCCGGATCGCTGCGCTGGGACGATCCGGCGGGCATCCTCGCCTGGCTCGACGCCTATGACCCGCGGCGAACCTACAGCGACGCATCTGACGACGAACTGTTGTCCGAAGCGCAGTTGCACCGGCTGGTGGAGGCGGTCGAAGCCTTCGTCGAAGCGCTTGCCCAAGCCGGTATCGCGCGGCCGACGACAGAGCCGACCGAGCCGGCGTCGCAGACCTCGGGCACCCGGACCGATGTCGAGCGGGCCTGTCACGAGGTACTTCGACGAATGCGCGGCGCGCCCCGGCCGACCGTTCGGGCGCACCGGCGCGGGCGGCTCGATATGCGGGCGACGGCGCGCGCAAGCATGCACACCGACGGCGTGCCGTTTCGGTTGTTGATCCGCACACCTCGCCCCGAGCGGGTCCGGCTGCTGATCCTTGCGGACGTGTCGCTCTCGGTGCGTCCGGTCACGGCGTTCACGCTGCGGCTGGCGCAAACCCTGCATCGACGGGTCGGTCGCTGCCGGGTGCTTGCGTTCGTGGACCGGCCCGTCGATGTCACCGACATCTTGCTGCGCAGTTCCGGCGACGACGCCCTTGCGGCGGTGCTCGCCTGTCCCGAACTCGACCTGCAGGCTTCGAGCGACTACGGAAAAGTGTTCTCGGAGTTGGCAGCTGGAAGCAACGACGTCAACAACCGGACCTCCGTTCTGATCGTCGGCGACGGTCGGAGCAACGGATTGGACGCACACGCGGACCAGCTCGCTTCGCTGCGCCGCCGCGTGCACCGGCTCGCGTGGGTGACGCCCGAACCGCCCCGCTACTGGCCGCAGGCATCGTGCGCGATGCCCGAGTATGCGCCGCTGTGCGACGGCGTCGTGGTCGCCCGCGATCCCGCCGAACTGGTCGCCCGCGCGCGCGACCTGGGGAACGCGCTGCGGTAAGCACACGGGTACCTACCCGATCGGGCAGGTTGCGGGCCTGTCCTTCGGTGGGTGCGCCACAGCGGACCTGCGACGTACGGTAAGAAGGTGCCGATTCCAGCGCCCGCGCTGATAGATCACCCGTACAACGGCCGCGATGTCCCGCGGACGGTCAAGTTCCATGCTCCCGAAATCGTCTTCGGCATCGGGTCGATGCAAGAGGCGGCGCATGCGGCACTGCGACTCGGTGCCGCGCGACCGCTGTTGGTGACCGACAGCGGGCTGATCGACGCAGGTTGGGTCGCGGAGTTGCTCGGCTACCTCCGTGATCGCGGTCTGGATGCGACGGTCTGGAGCGGCCTGACCCCGAATCCGAAGGAACACGAAATCGCGGCGGGCCACGAGGTCTACCGCGATCACGGGTGCGATGTGCTCATTGCGCTGGGTGGCGGGTCGGTCATCGATGCGGCGAAGGGCGTCGCGGTTCTTGCTGCCAACGGCGGCAACATCCTGGACTACGAGGGTGTCGACCGAGCGACCAAACCGATTCCGCCGCTCGTGATGGTTCCGTCTACGTCGGGTACCGGCGCGGATGTGTCGCAGTTCTGCATCGTCACCGACACCGCCCGTGGCACCAAGATCACCATTCTCGGCAGGTCTCTCGTCCCGGACGTCACCGTGATCGATCCACGTTTGCTGACCACGATGCCGGACTGGTTGAACGCCGCGACCGGACTCGACGCGCTGACACACGGCATCGAGGCGTACGTGTCGCTTGCACACAATCCGCTCACCGACCCACATGCCCTGCGGGCGGTCGGCATGGTGACACAGACGCTGGCGTCGACAATCGACGATCCGGTGAACATGACTTTCCGCAGCATCATGGCGCAGGCCGCGTTGGAAGCGGGCCTGGCTTTCACGAACGCGATTCTCGGTGCGGCCCATGCAATGAGCCACCAGGTCGGCGGCCTGCTCGACCTCCCGCACGGCGTGATCAACGGCATCCTGCTGCCGCACGTGATTCGGTTCAACGCCGACGCGGATCCGCGGCCGTACGTCGCGATCGCGGCGAGCATCGGTCTCGACGAACATCGTGGCAGTGCGGCGGAGGCTGCACTTGCCGTTGCGGATCGAGTCGAGACTCTGGCTCGTGCGGTCGGAGTTCCGCGCACCCTGTCGGAAATCGGTGTGCGCGAAGCGGATCTGAGCAAGCTCGCACAATTCGCATTGCGTGACGCGTGTATGGCGACGAATCCGCGATCTGCGACTCACGCCGAGATGATCGAGTTGTTCCGGACCGCGCTGTGAGCCACGAACGGTCGTCCGAACCGAGTCTGCCGGATTTGTCTGTCCTGACCGGGCTGCGATCGAGCAAGAGCACCTTCTACCCGCAATATCGCGGCGCTGCCGAACGGTTGGAGCGTGTTGTCCATGCGCTGGAACTGATTTCGCGCGCATTGGTGCGAACGGTGGAAGGTCCCGAGACGCTGGTGTGCGCGGTGGCGGAAGCAGCACGGGCGCATTTGAGCGCGCGGTGGGTGGCGTTCGCTTTGACCGACGGTGCGCTGCCCGATGCCGGTATGCGACGCCTCGTCCTGGGACCCGACGGGACGCCGTTCCTCGTCGACGAACTCGAAGGCCCGCCGCTGCCGGACATGGTGCTCGAGTGCCTCGACGACATCAGGCTCTCCGGTGCGCGGTCGGAGCGACCGATCCTGCGCCCGCACTACGCGTTCGTACCGCTCGTGCTCGACGGCGGTGTGGTCGGCGCGATCGCGTGCTGGTCGCCCGAGGACCGGTTGCTCGATGCGACGGATGGGTCGGTGCTGAGCATTCTCGCCAGTCAAACTGCTGTGGCGCTGCAGAATTCGGCGCTATACCAACGAAGCACGACGGCGTACACGCAGCTGCGCCGTACCGCTGCCGACCTCGCGGTCCGCAACGCCGAACTGCAATCGACCCAGAAGCAACTCGGTGCGGCCTACCGCCAGCAGGTGCTCGACGACGAGCGACACCGCATTGCGCGGGAGTTGCACGACAGCGTCACGCAGGCGGTGTTGTCGGCAGGTATGCAGATAGAGGTGTGCCGCCGCGATATTCCGGACGCGGAACGAACCGAAAGACTGGATCTCGCAAAGGAAATGACGCGTCGTGCCGTCGAGCAGTTGCGGTCGGCGATCTACGCGCTCAACAACGCGGAGGATTCGGCGCGGGAAACGTTGCCCGGCATGCTCGATCAGCTGAGCATCGTGCACATGCCGGACGAGCTGAAGGTCGATTTGCACATCGAAGGGCCGCCGGCGGAACTTGCGCCGGACATCGAGCACGCGCTGTTGCGGATTGCGGGTGAGGCACTGTTCAACACGGCGGTCCACGCGCATGCGACGTGCGCGGAGTTGCGGCTGGTGTACGGCGGCGATTCGGTGACGCTGTCGGTTGCCGACGATGGCGACGGCGAGCCGGCTCGATTGCGGTCGATGCTCCGCGCTGCCGAAAGCGCCGATGTCGATGGTCATCACCGCGGTTTGGTCAACATGGCCACCCGTTGCCGCGAACTCGGCGGCGACTTTTCGGTCCGCAAGTCCCGTCTAGGCGGTGTGCGAGTGGCCGCTACCATCCCGACGAAAGAAATCTCATGACCCAGACCCGACAGTCGACAGTGCGCATCCTCCTCGTCGACGACCACGCGATTCTGCGAGAAGGTCTGCGGTCGGTCCTGGATCGAGAAACCGACCTCCGAGTCGTCGGCGAGGCGAGCAGTCGCGAGGAAGCTCAGACCGTCGCAGCGCGCTTGGCGCCGGACGTCGTCGTCATCGATCTCAAGCTGTCGGCGGGATCGGACTACGAGGGACTTGCGTTGTGCAAGGCGCTGGCGAAATCGCATCCCCAGATGGGCCTGCTGGTGCTGACGACTTTCCTCGATGAACGCCTGGTCGTGGAGGCCGTCCATTCGGGCGCGCGCGGCTATGTGGTCAAGGACGTCGACACGACCGAGCTGGTTCGCGCGATTCGGGCGGTGTCGCGCGGTGAGAGCGCGTTCGATTCCCGGACCGCGTCGGCTGTGGTCAGGTCCATCAACGGCGCCGGTTCACGGCCCGAGCAACTGACCGATCGCGAAGTCGAAGTCCTGGGCTTCCTTGCAAAGGGTCTGTCCAACAGCGGAATCGGTGAGAAGTTGTTCATCTCGCCGACGACGGTCAAGTTTCATGTCAGCAACATCATGCGCAAGCTCGACGTCGCCCGCCGCGCGGAGGCGGTCTATGCGGCGAGCAAGCTGGGGCTGATCTGAGCGACCGCGTCAAAGGTCGAGCACCAACCATCCGCCGTGGTATTCGGTGACCGCGAAGCGGCACCCGACGGTGTCGCCCATCGCGCGCAAGGCTTCGACATCGAACGTCCGGACGTGGCCATGGCAGGCGGTCGGCGTGGTCTCGAACGGCACCGCCACGACAACGCGTCGGCGCGCGACACGCACCGCCTCGGCAAGAATCAACGCGCCAGTCGCGGTATCTACGTGCTCGAGCAAATGGATCGCGGTGACCGTGTCGGCGTGGTTGTCCGGCAGCGGTACCGACGCTGCATCGCACGCCAAAGTGTCTAGACTGCAATCCAATTCCGGAGCGACCCGCGCGAGCAACCGCATCGTCGACGCGCAGATATCGGTCGCCGTCACGGTCAGCCCCGTACGGGCCAAACGAATCGCAAAGAATCCGAAGCACGATCCGAGATCGACAACGCTCGCGCCGGCGACGAGCTGTTCGGCCCGCTCGTGTACCGGGCTGAAGGCAGCAGCTCCGGAAAGTAAGTCCTGCAGCGAATTCCGGTAGAACTCGGCCCACGCGCACACTGGATCGTCGACGGTGGACCTGATCAACCCGACCATGACCGCCTCGAAGTCCGACCTCTGTTCCAACGCGAGCTCGTCGGCGACTCGAATCGCCAGGCCGTCCGACAGGTCGCCGGGCCGCAGCGCGTGCCGCACGGTCAGGCGCCGCCGTCCGCGCGTTGCGGTGATCGTCCGTGACCGGACGCCGCCGAGTCGAACTACCTCTACGTGGTCGCCGTGCCACCGTCCTGGTGGGCTCGGCGCGATCGGATCGAGCATGTTTCGACGGTATGCGCGAAGTCCCGAAACCGGACCCGGCGGTGGCAGGGGCGTGACCTGCCCGTTCGGACAGTTTTACGACCCACCCCTAGCGCGGACGCTGCCGATGTGCCATTCTGCACTCGATGCCAATATTAAGTGAAGCGCATCACACCGACCCCCGGAAGGAGCATCCGATGTCCGAGCCCCTAGAGGTAACCGAAGAAGAACTCGTCACCGAGACCCTCGTCGAAGAGGTCTCGATCGACGGCATGTGCGGCGTCTACTGAGCTTCTGGAGCCGATGATGTCTGCACTCGATCTCGACACGGCCTGGCGGTTGCACCCGAAGGTCGCGCTGCGCCCCGAACCCTTCGGTGCGCTGTTGTATCACTTCGGAACGCGCAAATTGTCGTTCCTCAAGAACACGACGATCGTCGAGATCGTGCAGGCATTGCCCAATCATGCCGATGCGCGCTCGGCCATCCGCTCAGCCGGAGTGCCGGACGCCGCGTTACCGACCTACGCGGATGCGCTTGGCACGCTGGCTGATTCACACATGATCGTTCACGCCGAGGAGGCATTGTGACATCCACACTCGTTCGGCCGGCGCGGCTGGTCGATCAGTTCGAACTCGGGCTCGACGCGCCGATCTGCCTGACGTGGGAGTTGACCTACGCCTGCAACCTCTCGTGTGTGCACTGTCTCTCGTCGTCTGGCCGCCGCGACCCTCGCGAACTGTCCACCGAGCAGTGCAAGGCCGTCATCGACGAACTGCAGAAGATGCAGGTCTTCTACGTCAACATCGGCGGCGGCGAACCTACGGTGCGCTCGGATTTCTGGGAGCTCGTCGACTACGCGACGGCCCATCAGGTCGGTGTGAAGTTCTCCACCAACGGCGTCCGGCTCGATAAGTCGGCTGCAGCCAGGTTGGCAGACTCCGATTACGTCGACGTCCAGATTTCGCTCGACGGTGCTACCGCGGAGGTCAACGACGCTGTCCGCGGACCCGGCTCGTTCGCGATGGCGATCCGCGCGCTGGAGAACCTCGCCGAGGCCGGCTTCAGGGACGCGAAGATCTCCGTGGTCGTGACGCGGCACAATGTGTCACAGCTCGACGACTTCAAGGCGCTCGCCGACAAGTACGGTGCGACACTGCGTATTACGCGGCTACGCCCGTCCGGTCGCGGCGCCGACGTGTGGGACGAACTGCACCCCACCGCCGCGCAGCAGCGCGAACTCTACGACTGGCTGGTGGGCAACGGCGACCGGGTGTTGACCGGCGACTCGTTCTTTCACCTGTCCGCCTACGGCAACGCGCTGCCCGGTTTGAACCTCTGCGGAGCCGGCCGGGTCGTCTGCCTGATAGATCCCGTCGGTGACGTGTACGCGTGCCCGTTCGCGATCCACGAACAGTTCCTGGCCGGGAATGTGCTGTCGGACGGCGGCTTTGCGCACGTATGGCAGCACTCGGACCTCTTCACCGAACTGCGGTCCCCGCAGACCGGCGGCGCGTGCACGAAATGCAACCATTTCGACTCCTGCCGGGGCGGCTGCATGGCGGCCAAGTTCTTCACCGGTCTGCCGATGGATGGGCCCGACCCTGAATGCGTGCTCGGTAACGGGGAGTCGGCGCTGAACGCGGCCGGCGAGATCCCCAAATCGAGCGTGGACCACTCCCGGACCGGCGAGCGCAAGGTCGCGCGCAAATCGGTTCCACTGACCCTGATGATGCGACCACCGGCAAAGATCTGTGACGAAAACCCGCTCACGGGAATGACTAAGGAATAAAAGTGGCTACCAATCCCTGGTTCGAAACGGTCGCGGAGGCGCAGCGGCGCGCCAAGAAGCGACTTCCCAAATCGGTCTACGCGGCGTTGCTCGCAGGATCCGAACGCGGTACGACGCTCGACGACAACACGGGCGCATTCGCCGAACTCGGCTTCGCGCCGCACGTGTGCGGTCTGTCCGACAAGCGGGACATGTCGACAACCGTACTGGGACAGCCGATCTCGCTGCCGGTCATCATCTCGCCGACCGGTGTGCAGGCTGTCCACCCCGACGGCGAGGTCGCCGTTGCGCGCGCTGCCGCCGCCCGCGGCACCGCGATCGGGTTGAGCTCGTTCGCGAGCAAGTCGATCGAAGACGTGATCGCAGCCAATCCGCAGACCTTCTTCCAAATGTATTGGGCCGGTGACCGAGACGGCATTCTCGCGCGGATGGAGCGTGCCCGCGCGGCGGGTGCGGTCGGTCTCATCGTCACCCTCGACTGGTCCTTCTCGCAGGGACGCGATTGGGGTTCGCCCGAGATCCCCGAGAAGATGGATCTCAAGACGATGATCAAGTTCGGCCCCGAGGCGCTCGCGCGGCCGCGGTGGCTGCGGGAATTCGCCAAGACGCGACGCATCCCGGATCTGACTGCGCCCAACTTCGTCCTGCCGGGAAATACGCCACCGACCTTCTTCGGGGCGTACGGCGAATGGATGCAGACGCCACTGCCTTCGTGGGAAGACGTCGCATGGCTGCGGGAGCAGTGGGGCGGTCCGTTCATGCTCAAGGGTGTCTGCCGTGTCGACGATGCCAAACGTGCTGTGGATGCGGGTGTTTCGGCGATCTCGGTATCCAATCACGGCGGCAACAACCTTGACGGCACACCGGCGCCGATCCGAGCGCTGCCCGCCGTCGCGGCGGCCGTGGGTGACCAGATCGAGGTCGTCCTGGACGGCGGTATTCGCCGCGGCAGCGACGTCGTGAAGGCCGTCGCACTCGGTGCGCGTGCGGTGATGATCGGCCGTGCGTACCTGTGGGGCCTCTCGGCCAACGGCCAGGCCGGAGTCGAGAACGTTCTCGACATCCTGCGTGGCGGAATCGATTCCGCGCTACTCGGTCTCGGTCGATCGTCCATCCACGAGTTGACACCCGCCGACCTGGTGATCCAACCCGGGTTCGCAAGGGCACTCGGCACCGAAAGCTGAAGGAGAAAAGATGGGCCAGATCGAGGGCAGAGTCGCCTTCATCACCGGCGCCGCACGCGGGCAGGGACGCAATCATGCGGTGCGCCTTGCCCGCGAAGGTGCCGACATCATCGCGGTGGATATCTGCGGACCGGTCTCGTCCGACAGCGGATATCCACCCGCGAATGCTGAAGATCTGGAGCTCACCAAGAAGCTCGTCGAGGCCGAGGGGCGGAGCATCCTCGTCGCCGAAGCGGACGTCCGCGACAGTGTGGCGTTGCGCGCGGTCGTCGACGAGGGTGTGGCCCGGTTCGGCAGGTTGGACATCGTCATCGCCAATGCCGGAATCTGTAATTGGTCGCGATTCTGGGAGATGCCGGACGAGCAGTGGGACACGCTCATCGACATCAACCTGACCGGTGTCTGGAAGACGCTGAAGGCAGCGGTCCCTGCGATGATCGAAGCGGGCAACGGTGGCTCGATCATCAACGTCAGCTCGGTCGCCGGACTCAAGGCGCTGCCGGGGCAGATCCACTACTCGGCCGCGAAGCACGGCATAGTGGGCCTCACCAACAGCGCCGCGATAGAACTGGGCGAGTTCAGGATTCGAGTGAACTCCATTCACCCCTACGGTGTCGATACGCCGATGGGAACAGATCCGAACTCGCTGAAGATGCTGAAGAAGCATCCGCGATACTTCGCCTCGTTCGCATCGATTCTCACCGATCACCCACTCGCCGAAACCGACGACGTCTCGGACGCGGTGCTGTGGCTCGCAAGCGACGCATCGCGAACCGTCACCGGAACCCAGTTGGCACTCGACATGGGAGCGAGCAAGGTTTAGTGGCGCACCTGGCGCAACAGACGTGGACGGCGATCGAGCCGGGGTCGGTGACGGTTGCCGTCCCGGTCGGTTCGATCGAACAACACGGCCCGCACTTGCCGCTCGACACGGATACGGTGATCGCTCGCGCCGTCACCGAGTCGCTCGCCGGAGTGCTCGCCGCGCCTGCGATCGCTTACGGCGCGAGCGGCGAACACGAGCAGTTTCCTGGAACCGTGTCGATCGGCAGAGAAGCACTGGAGCTACTGCTGCTCGAGTACGGCAGATCGGCGTGCCGGTGGGCCGCTCGACTTCTGTTCGTGAACGGTCACGGCGGCAACGCCGAAGCAGTGTCCACGGCGGTGACCCGCCTGCGATACGAAGGCCGCGACGTCGCCTGGCTTCCATGTGCTGTCCCCGGCGCGGACGCGCACGCCGGCCGGACCGAGACGTCCTTGATGCTCCACATCGCGCCCGCTGCGGTGCGCATGGAAAGGGTGACCCGCGGTAACACCGATCCGATCGGCGAGCTCCTCCCGCGGCTGCGTTCGGAGGGCGTTCGGGCACTGTCCGCGAACGGAATTCTCGGCGATCCCGCGGGCGCGAGCGCTGCCGAGGGTGAGCAGATGTTCGAGGGTCTAATTGCTCGATTCGAGGCCGCGATCGGCCTTTGGCGACCGAATCGGGCTGGGATGCTCGTTTAAAGCGGAGGCTTGACCGTTTTGTTATATACCGAGGGTCCTTTTTTTGCGCAGTGTTACACGGCACCCACAAATTTGAATACCATCGCCTGATGCGCCAAGGCCGACTGCCCGATGGATTCGGGGTGCGCATCGATCCCAGTGTGCGGGCTTACCGCGGTGGTCGCGTCCTGATCGGGGGTTCGCCGCCGCGGGTGGTGACACTTGCTCCCAGTGCCGCCGCGATGATCGGTGACGGGTTCCTCGAGGTCACCGATCCGAAGACTGCCGTTGTCGCGCGCCGCCTCCTCGATTCGGGCGTCGGAAATCCGCGCCCGATGCTGCTGCCGTCCACGGACGCGGTCACCGTCATCGTGCCGCTCCGCAACAATGTCGGCGGTCTCGACCGACTGCTCTCGGCTCTCCGCGGACACAAGGTGATCGTGGTCGACGACGGCTCCGACGTTCCCGTCCGCGTACCGCCCGTCGGCGCATCGCGCTGCAGTGTCACGGTCATCCGGCACGAGGTCCCCCGTGGACCCGCCGCCGCGCGCAACACCGGTATGAGGGCTGCGGCAACGGAGTTCGTGGCGTTTCTGGACTCCGACGTCGTACCTCGCAGCGGGTGGCTCGAGGTCATGCTCGGGCACTTCAGCGACCCGGCCGTCGCGCTGGTCGCGCCGCGCATAGTTGCGCTCGACCCCGAGTCGAACGATCTCGCGCGCTACGAGCACACGCGGTCGTCGTTGGACCTCGGTCGGCGCGAAGCAGCCGTTCGACCGCGCACCGCGGTCTCCTACGTGCCGAGCGCGGCGATGCTCGTGCGGCGGTCCGTCCTGCTCGACGAGGGCGGCTTCGACGAGACGATGCACGTTGCCGAGGACGTCGACCTGTGCTGGCGCCTGGAACAGGCCGGCTGGCGTCTGCGTTACGAGCCTGCCGCCCATGTTGCGCACGATCACCGCGTGTCTTTCGGACAGTGGTTCAATCGCAAGCAGTTCTACGGAACCGGCGCGGCTCCGCTCGCCGCGCGGCACGAAGGCAAGGTCGCGCCCCTCTACATCTCGCGGTGGACCGTCGCTGCGGTGGTTCTGCTCGCGACTCTGAGTCGGCTCGGCTTCGTCGGGGCGATCGCAACCATGGCCGTCGCGTTGTTCCGGCTGCGAAAAGTGTTCTCGGAACTCGATCAACCGACGAGGGTGGCCGCGATCTTCGTGGCCCGCGGGTTCGCTGCCGGACTGTGGCAATTGGCCTCGGCAATGTGCCGCCACTACTGGCCGGTCACGCTGCTGGCGGTGATCTTCTCGAGCCGAATACGACAGATAGCGATGGCCATGGCGGTCGCCGAGGGCTTCGCCGACTGGTGGACCCATCGCGAGGCTGGTGGCCTGGATCCCGTGCGCTACATCGCATTCAAGCGAATCGACGATATTGCCTACGGCACCGGATTGTGGAAGGGCGCGATCAAGTCGCGCAGTGTCGAGGCACTCAAGCCGACCTTCGGCGGTTGACCGAACTACTGACAGCTGACGTCGTTGTCGTCGGTGGCGGCAGTGCCGGGTGCGTCCTGGCAGCGCGGTTGAGTGCAGATCCGGCCAGAACCGTTTTGCTCATCGAAGCAGGCCCTGCGCCTGCGACGTGGCCACCGGCACTGCTGGACCCGCACACCCTGCCGATCGGGGCCGGCTCGGAATGGGCACATCACTACTCGGTCGCGCTGACCGGGCAACGCGCGGGAGTCATTGCGCGGGGCCGTGTTCTGGGTGGATCCGGTGCAGTGAACGGCGCGTATTTCATGCGTGGACTGCCCGCCGACTTCGCAAGGTGGGGAAGCGATCTGTGGACCTACGACGCCGTTCTGCCGTACTTTCGCGCGCTGGAATCCGACCATGATTTCGCCGACGAGTACCACGGTGGCGTGGGGCCGATGCCGGTCCGTCGCCAGACCACCGAGCAACTCACGCGGATCAGCGCGGAGTTCGCCGATGCCGCCGTCCGGTCGGGTTTCGCCGACGTTGCCGACAAGAACAACCCTGTCTCCGACGGTGTCGGACCGGTGCCACTCAACGTCGATGATCGAGGCCGGGTCAACACGGCGCTCGCGTATCTCGGGGAGCGTCGCACCAATCTCCGAATTCTCGACCGCACGACGGCCCACCGGCTCCTCTTTGCACACGGCGCCGCGATCGGCGTCGAGGTCGAACGCGACGGTACGCTCGCGACCATCGGCGCCGACCGAATCGTTCTCAGCGCCGGAGCCATCGAAACTCCGGCGCTCCTGCTGCGGTCCGGCGTCGGCGATCCGCTCGCATCGCGTTCGCTCGGCATCCCGGTCGTACACGAACTGACCGGAGTCGGCGCGCGATTCTGGGACCACCCGGAGGTGAACCTTCCGTACGTGGACGCCGCACAGGAGGCCGTGAAAGTCCCGATCCTCCAGGTCGTGCTGAACGTCGATGACATCGAAATCAGGCCGTACACAGCACCTTTCGGTGTGGGCGTCACTCATATGCGCCCCGAGGCGAGGGGCACTGTCCGCTTGCGCAGTGCCGATCCGCAGATACCTCCGGTCGTGTCGTACAACTACTTGGCGACAGCGCGGGACCGCAACACGATGCGGAAGGCCGTCGACGTTGCGGGTGCGCTACTCGCCGTCGACATCGACTCGACCGACGAGTGGCTCGTCGACCATCTCGGTACGTCACAGCACACCGCGGGCACGTGTCGCATGGGTCCGGCGAGCGAGGGCGAATCGGTTGTGGACGACAGATGCCGCGTACACGGCCTCGATGGCCTCTCGATCGTCGACGCATCGATCATCCCGTCGCCCATCAGTCGCGGCATTCATGCGACGGTCGTGATGCTCGCGGAGCGGGCGGTGGAATTTCTGGGGTAGCCCCATTCGGGGGTAGTTGGGTGTGGTCCGCGCCACTATTTTGGACTCATGGACCTCAGCATTCCGAGCTATGCAAACGGGCTCTCCGACACGCCCCTTCTCGGCGACACGATCGGCGACAACTTCGATCGCACGGTCGCAGCATTCCCGGACCGCGATGCGCTCGTCGACCGGCCGACCGGTCGCCGCTGGACCTACCGCGAACTCGCTGCCGAAGTCGACGCGCTCGCACTCGGATTCCTCGGTGCCGGAATCGGAAAGGGCGACCGCGTGGGTATCTGGTCGCCGAACTGTGCGGAGTGGGTCTTCGTCCAATACGCGACCGCGAAGATCGGCGCGATCCTCGTCAACATCAATCCGGCCTACCGCTCGCACGAGTTGGAGTACGTGCTCAACCAGGCCGGCATCAAGCTGCTGGTGTCGGCCGCTGCATTCAAGACGTCGAACTACGTTGACATGATCGAGCAGATCCGGCCGAAGTGCGCAGACCTGAGTAACGTCGTGGTGCTCGGTACCGACGATTGGACCGCACTGCACGACTCGGGCCGGGGCGGCGACGCGGGTAAGCTTGCCGTCGCCCAGGCGGAACTGTCGACCGACGACGCGATCAACATTCAATATACCTCCGGCACAACGGGATTCCCGAAGGGCGCGACGCTCTCGCACCACAACATCCTGAACAACGGCTTCTTCGTCGGCGAACTGTGCAGCTATACCGAGAACGATCGCGTGTGTATTCCGGTGCCGTTCTACCACTGCTTCGGGATGGTCATGGGCAACCTTGCGTGCACGTCGCACGGCGCGGCGATGGTGATCCCGGCGCCGTCGTTCGAGCCGAAAGCGACGCTCGAAGCGGTCGCGGCCGAGCGGTGCACCTCGCTGTACGGAGTGCCGACGATGTTCATCGGGGAACTCGCCGAACCGGATTTCGAGTCCTACGACCTGTCGAGCCTCCGCACCGGAATCATGGCGGGTTCGCCGTGCCCCGTGGAGGTGATGAAGCAGGTCATCGAGCGGATGGGCATGGCTGAGGTGTCGATCTGCTACGGCATGACCGAGACCTCGCCGGTTTCCACGCAGACCCGCGCCAACGACACGATCGACCAGCGGACCGCGACCGTCGGCCGGGTCGGACCGCATCTCGAAGTCAAGATCGTCGATCCCGCAACGGGTTTGACGGTGCCGCGCGGTGAACCCGGTGAGGTGTGCACGCGCGGGTACTCGGTGATGCTCGGCTACTGGAACAACGCCGAAAAGACCGCCGAGGCGATCGACGCAGCCCGGTGGATGCACACCGGTGACATCGGCGTGATGGATTCCGACGACTATGTGGCTATCACCGGCCGCATCAAAGACATGGTGATCAGGGGCGGCGAGAACGTCTATCCGCGTGAGATCGAGGAGTTTCTCTACACGCATCCGGACGTCCTCGACGCGCAGGTGATCGGGGTGCCGGACGCGAAGTACGGCGAGGAACTGATGGCCTGGATCCGGATGCGGGAAGGTGCGGAACCGCTGGATGCCGAGCGGGTCAAGGACTTCTGCACGGGAAAGCTTGCGCACTACAAGATTCCGCGGTACGTCCACATCGTCGACGAGTTCCCCATGACCATCACCGGCAAGATCCGCAAGGTCGAGATGCGCGAGAAGTCGCTCGCGCTGATCGACAACGCGTGAGTTAGCGGGCGCGTCATGTCCGGACAGCAGCCCCTGCGACCGGAGATCGCGCTGTCCTGGCAGCGGTCGATGCAGAACGGCGTCGATCCCGGCAGTCCGGTCGCGACCGATCCTGTTCCCGAACTCGACAGGGCAGATCGGCTGTTGCGGGCCGCGCAACCGGTGCTCGACGAAGTCGCCGAGCAGATCGCCGGGACCGGCTTCTGCGTATTGCTCGTCGACCGCGATTGCCGAACGGTGGCAAGGCTGTTCGACGGCAATGCGGTCGAGCGGCACATGGAACGGATCGGTGCTGTCCTCGGCGCGCGGTTCGGCGAGGACGAAGTCGGTACTACCGCCCTCGGCACGCCGTTGGAAGTGGGCAAGGCGATCGTTGTGAACGGTGCCGAGCACTTTCTCGAGCGGTTCAAGGATCTCAGTTGCTACGGGCACCCGATCGTGCATCCGGTGACCCGTCGTGTCGAGGGCATTCTCGATATGACAGGTATTGCGTCGCAAGCAAATCCACTCTTCGCGCCGTTCCTTGCGCGCGCGGCGAAAGACATCGAACGGCGGATACTCGAGGGCTCGCGGATTTCGCAGCAGCGGCTCGTCGATGCCTTCCAGCGAGTCCTGCCACAGCGCAACCTCGCCGTCGCCGCGATCAGCGAGGACATGCTGCTGAGCAACCGCGTCGCGCACGATCTGCTGGACGCTACCGATCATGCCGCGCTCAGAGATCTCGCGGCAGACCTCCGGTCCGACCAGTCGCGAACGGTCGACCTGCTGCTCGCGTCGGGGGAGCCTGCGCACGTTCGAATCGACCGGGTGGCGGGAGCCGAAGGTGGCGCGCTGTTCCAGGTGCTGGCCACGGACCGCACACGGACCCCGATCGCACGAAAGGCCGATGTGTCGCGACCGGTTGGGGACCGGATCGCTGTCGCGCTGCGGGCGTTGCGCGATTCGCGCGAGCCGGTCGCGATCAGCGGCGAGCCTGGGACCGGCCGCACGGCAGCGGTCCGCGATCTTGCCGGTGCCGAACCATTACGGACCGTCGACGCGATCGGGATTGCACTGCACGGCGTCGACGAATGGGTCCGCGCGTTGTGCGAACTCGTCCGTGACGATCGGGGCGTGCTCGCGATCGAAAACGTGCAACTCGTCGCCGAGTCGACACTGCCGTTGCTGACCGAGCTGGTGTCGTCGCCGGCGGGTCCGCGAATAGTGTTGACCAGCAATGCGATCGACGACCTGCCGATCGCGACCGCCGCTCTTGTGGGACGTTGTCCCGGACGTGTGCAACTCCCCGCGCTGCGCCAGCGCACCGGTGAACTCGCCGAGATCGTGCAGAACATGCTCGACGGCATCGAACCCGGTGTCCGGCTCACACCCAGCGCACTCGAAGCGCTCGTCGCCGCCGAATGGCCGGGCAACCTGAGTGAGCTCGCAGTGGTCCTGCGTACCGCGTTCGCCGCGAGATCGAGCAATCGAATCGACGTGACCGACCTGCCCGAGGCCTACCGAACCTCTGCACGGGTCCGGCGGCTGGCGGGCAGGGAGCGCGCCGAGCGGCAGGCGATCGCCGATGCACTGCACGAATGCGGCGGTAACAAGGTCCATGCGGCGGCCAAACTCGGCATCAGCCGCAGCACCCTCTACACGCGGATGCGTGCTCTGGATGTCCGGAACTTGAACAGTTAGCACCCCCTCGATCGGCGAAGTATGGCTTGCGTCACACCACTACTTCGAGGAGTTTCCGAGGACGGCGGTTGCCGAAAGCGCAGTGTCCACTCCGGTCCGCGAGTTTCTTCGCGGACCGAAAAAGCTTCTGATCGATGGCAATTGGGTCGACGCCGCATCCGGGCGGACGTTCTCCACCTACGATCCGGCGACCGGCGACCAGCTCACCGAGGTCGCGCACGGCGAGCGTGCGGACGTCGATCGTGCTGTCCGAGCAGCCCGCAATGCGTTCGAGGGCTGGGCATCGCTCAAGCCCAACGAGCGCGAGCGACTGCTCTGGCGGGTCGGCGACATTCTGTCCGAGCGTGCCGCCGAGTTCGGTGAGCTCGAGGCGCTCGACAACGGCAAGTCCGCCGCGATCGCCACAGCGGTCGACGTGGGCTGGTCGGCGGACATCTTCCGCTACTACGCGGGCTGGGCGACCAAGATCGAAGGCTCGACGGTCAACGTCTCGATGCCGTTCGCGCCCGGTGCCGAGTTCCACGCCTACACACTTCGCGAGCCGGTCGGCGTATGCGGCCTGATCGTGCCGTGGAACTTCCCGCTGCTGATGGCCGCGTTCAAGCTCGGCCCAGCGTTGGCGACGGGCAACACGGTGATCCTCAAGCCGGCCGAGCAGACGCCGCTGACCGCGCTGCTTTTGGGAGAAGTGTTCCAGGAAGCGGGATTCCCGCCCGGGGTCGTCAACATCATCACCGGGTTCGGCGAAGCGGGAGCGGCACTCTCGGGCCACGACGAGGTCGACAAGGTGGCGTTCACGGGATCGACCGAGGTCGGCAAGAAGATCGTCGATGCCGCAAAGGGCAACCTGAAGAAGGTCTCGCTCGAACTCGGCGGCAAGAGCGCGAACATCGTGTTCGCCGATGCGGATTTCGACGCAGCCGTCGAAGGCTCACTGAACGCCTGGCTCTTCAACCACGGGCAGTGCTGCGTCGCAGGCACACGTCTCTTCGTCGAAGACTCGATCTTCGAGAAGTTCACAGAGGCAGTCGCACACGCGGCGAGTCAGGTCAAGATCGGACCCGGCCTCGACCCGGCGACTCAGCTCGGACCGCTGATCTCGCAGGAGCAGTTCGACAAGGTATCGGGCTATCTGCGGGAGGGCATCGCCGAAGGTGCCCGCGCACTGACCGGCGGTAAGCGGTGGGGAGACAGCGGCTACTTCGTCGAGCCGACGGTCTTCGTCGATGTCGAACCCGAGTTCAGCATCGTGCGCGAGGAGATCTTCGGACCGGTCGTTGCGGCGATGCCGTTCAGCGCGTCCGACGACATCGCGGCCCTTGCGAACGATTCGATCTACGGTCTCGCCGCCGGAATCTGGACTCGCGACCTCTCGAAGGCCCACCGCACGGCACGCAGGTTGCACGCCGGATCCGTGTGGATCAACCAGTACAACGGCTTCGACACGGCGATGCCGTTCGGTGGCTACAAGCAGTCCGGCTGGGGGCGCGAACTCGGCGCGACAGCGATCGATCTCTACACCCAGACCAAAGCCGTAAACGTCGCTCTCTGAGATTGGAGTCAGCTCATGAAGACCACTGCAGCAGTACTTTTGGAAGCCGGCAAGCCGTTCGAACTGATGGAGCTCGAACTCGACGGCCCAGGCCCGGGCGAAGTGTTGATCAAGTACACGGCGGCCGGTCTGTGTCACTCGGACCTGCATCTCACCGATGGGGATCTGCCGCCTCGCTATCCGATCGTGGGCGGCCACGAAGGCTCCGGAATCATCGAAGAGATCGGGCCCGGCGTCACGAAGGTGAAGCCCGGCGACCACGTCGTCTGCAGCTTCATCCCGAACTGCGGCACGTGCCGTTACTGCTCGACCGGGCGCCAGAACCTGTGCGACATGGGTGCCACCATTCTCGACGGCTGCATGCCCGACGGTTCGTTCCGGTTCCATTCCAAGGGAACAGATTTCGGCGCCATGTGCATGCTGGGCACGTTTGCCGAGCGGGCCACGATCTCGCAGCACTCGGTCGTGAAGATCGACGACTGGCTGCCGTTGGAGACGGCTGTACTCGTCGGGTGCGGTGTGCCTTCCGGCTGGGGGACCGCGGTCTATGCCGGCGATGTCCGGGCCGGTGACACCGTGGTGATCTATGGCATCGGCGGCCTCGGCATCAACGCCGTGCAGGGCGCGGTGCACGCCGGTGCCAAGTACGTCGTTGTCGTCGATCCGCTGGAATTCAAGCGCACGACCGCACTCAAGTTCGGCGCGACGCATGCATTCGCCGATGCCGCGAGCGCGCAGGAGAAGATCACCGAGCTGACGTGGGGCCAGGGCGCGGATGCGGCGTTGATTCTCGTCGGAACCGTCGATGAAGACGTGGTCACCAACGCCGCGGCCGCGATCGGCAAGGGCGGACGGGTGGTCATCACCGGCCTCGCCAATCCGGAGAAGCTGACCGTGCATGTGTCCGGCACCGATCTCACGCTGAACGAGAAGACGATTCGCGGCACCCTGTTCGGTTCGTCGAATCCGCAGTACGACATCGTGCGCCTGCTGCGCCTCTACGACGCGGGTCAGTTGAAGCTCGACGAACTGGTGACGACCACCTACCGCCTCGAGGACGTCAACCAGGGCTATCAGGATCTGCGCGACGGCAAGAACATCCGCGGGGTCATCGTGCACAGCTGACGGCGTGGTGAGCGTGACCCGCGTTACAGTAGGAGGTGAAATGGGAAGTGGCCACGAGTGACGGAACCGGCGATGCGCGGCAACCCCTGGGTGGCGTTGCGCCCAGGGGATGATGTCGCGGCGTTGGCAAGCAGGGTGCACTCCGCGCATCAGATGTTCGTGGAGCATGCCGATTACGTGGAAGTCCGTTCCGTCGTTCGTGATTCGTGGCTGCGGAGCCGGAGTAGCGGTGTCGATCCGGACCGCTCCACCGGGTCGAGCCCACTCAGCGGGCTCGAGCTGGAGCGGTATCGCAGCACCCATCCCATGGCACTCGTGCGGCCGGTCGTCCGGAAGCTGCTCGTCGAGGATGCGGCCGACACCGGTCTGCTCATCGCGATCAGCGACGCCAAGGGCAGGCTGTTGTGGGTCGAAGGCGACACCGCCGCCAAGGATCGTGCACTCAGCATGAACTTCGCCGAGGGCGCGGACTGGAGCGAAGGCAGCGCCGGCACCAACGCCCCCGGCACCGCACTCGCGCTCGATCATTCCGTGCAGATTTTCGGCGCCGAGCACTTCAGCCGGGTCGTGCACGAATGGAGTTGCACCGCTGCTCCCGTGCACGATCCGAACACCGGCCGAATTCTCGGCGCGATCGACATCACCGGTGGCCCACGGGTGGCGATCCCGGAGGTCCTGTCCTTGATCAGGGCGACCGTGGCCGCGGCGGAGTCGGAGTTGCGCTTCCACGTGATCGGCCAGCCCCTCGATTCCGGCACCCGGCTCGAACTCCTCGGCGCCAGACCCGCTCTGGTGCGTGATGGCGACCGAATTCCGTTGTCGCGCAGACATGCCGAGATTCTTGTCCTGCTCATCGAACACCCCGAGGGTATGAGCGGCGAGCATATCGCGGTGCTGTTGGACGAGAACGAACTCGACCCGGTGACCGTACGAGCCGAGATCTCGCGGTTGCGCAAGATTCTCGGCGCCGACGTGGTCGGTTCGCGGCCCTACCGGCTGCACGGCCATGTTGCGTCGGATGTCGGGGAGGTCCGGGCGGGGCTCGAGCGCGGCGATGCGCGCGCGGCCCTGGGTTCGTACTCCGGTCCGTTGCTGCCGTTCTCCGATGCGCCGGGGGTCTACCGGGTTCGCGAGGAACTGCGCACCCGGGTGCAGGCAGCGCTGCTGCGGTCCGGGGACGCGTCGTTGCTGCGCCGCTGGACGGAGTCTGCAGACGGCCGTGACGACTCGGCTGTGTGGTCGGCATACTTGTCCACCCTTGACCGGGGTTCGTCGCTCTACGCGCAAGTGAAGGCCCAAATAGCGCTGCTCGATCGTGAGCTTGGCTGAGCGTCGGAACGCAACCGGGCCTGACCCGCCGAACCTCTCAGCTCAGGCGCAACGTTGTTGCAACGTCTGGTTCCTAGTGTTCTGAATCACAGCAGGAAAGTGTTCAACGACAGGAGCTAGTCGAATGACCGTGTACGCGCGCCCAGGTTCGCCAGACGCCTTGATGTCCTTCCAAGCCAGGTACGACAACTGGATCGGCGGTGAGTGGGTCGCTCCCGTCAAGGGGCAGTACTTCGAGAACCCGACGCCCGTCACGGGTGAGAACTTCTGCGAAATCGCGCGTTCCACGGCCGAGGATGTCGAACTCGCTCTCGACGCCGCACACGCCGCTGCGCCCGGCTGGGCGAAGACCTCCGTTGCCGAGCGCGCCGTCATCCTGAACAAGATCGCCGACCGCATCGAGGAGAACCTCGACTCGATCGCGCTTGCCGAATCGTGGGACAACGGCAAGCCGATCCGCGAGGCTCTCGCCGCCGACATTCCGCTCGCGGTCGATCATTTCCGCTACTTCGCGGGAGCGATTCGCGCACAAGAGGGTTCGTTGTCGGAGATCGACTCGGACACCGTCGCCTACCACTTCCACGAGCCGCTCGGCGTCGTCGGTCAGATCATTCCGTGGAACTTCCCGATCCTCATGGCGACGTGGAAGCTTGCTCCCGCACTCGCCGCTGGAAACGCGGTCGTTCTCAAGCCCGCCGAGCAGACTCCCGCGTCGATTCTGTACTTGATCAGCCTCATCGGTGACCTGCTTCCCGCCGGTGTGCTCAACATCGTCAACGGGTTCGGCGTCGAGGCCGGCAAGCCGCTCGCGTCGAGCAACCGCATCGCCAAGATCGCGTTCACGGGTGAGACCACGACCGGTCGCCTGATCATGCAGTACGCGTCGCAGAACCTGATCCCGGTGACGCTCGAACTCGGTGGCAAGAGCCCGAACATCTTCTTCTCCGACGTCCTCGCCGCGAACGACGACTTCCAGGACAAGGCGCTCGAAGGCTTCACGATGTTCGCGCTGAACCAGGGCGAGGTCTGCACCTGCCCATCTCGCTCGCTGATCCAGGCAGACATCTACGACGAGTTCCTCGCCATGGCTGCCATCCGGACAAAGGCAGTGCGCCAGGGTGATCCGCTCGATTCCGAGACGATGATCGGCGCCCAGGCGTCCAACGACCAGCTCGAGAAGATCCTCTCCTACATCGAGATCGGCAAGGGCGAAGGCGCCACGCTCGTCACGGGTGGTGAGCGCGCGCAGCTCGGCGGCGACCTCAACGGTGGCTACTACGTGCAGCCGACCATCTTCGCGGGCCACAACAAGATGCGGATCTTCCAGGAGGAGATCTTCGGACCCGTCGTTTCCGTGACGTCGTTCGACAACTACGACCAGGCCATCGAGATCGCGAACGACACCCTGTACGGCCTCGGCGCTGGCGTCTGGTCACGAGACGGCGGCGTCGCATACCGAGCCGGCCGCGATATCAAGGCCGGTCGGGTGTGGACCAACTGCTACCACCAGTACCCCGCGCACGCCGCGTTCGGTGGCTACAAGCAGTCCGGCATCGGACGTGAGAACCACAAGATGATGCTCGACCACTACCAGCAGACGAAGAACCTGCTCGTCTCGTACTCGCAGAAGGCGCTCGGATTCTTCTGATCCAGAGAGAGGGTGCGGCTGTGAATGCCCCACCGCGCATAGTGACCACCGCCGGGGCGGCAGAGCTCCTTCGCCGTCTCGGCGGTATCCACGGCCCGCTGATGATGCATCAGTCGGGCGGCTGTTGTGACGGGTCGTCGCCGATGTGTTATCCGTTGGGGGACTTCATCGTCGGCGACCGCGACGTACTGCTCGGCATTCTCGACCTGCGCCTCGGCGTAGGGGAGGTGCCCGAGTCCGAGCCCGAAGGTGGCGACGCTGTCGCCGTCTGGATTTCGGGTTCGCAGTTCGACGCGTGGAAACACACTCAGCTCGTACTCGACTCCGTCCCCGGGCGCGGATCGGGTTTCAGTCTCGAGTCGCCCGAAGGAAAGCGGTTCCTCAGTAGAGGGCGCGTCTTCACGCCCGAGGAACTAGAGGCACTGTCGGACACGCCCCCCGTCCTCGGTGCCGAATACGAGACGGGAACAAGGCCTCCCATTCCTAGTGTTCCGCTCGTAGTCGCAGAGGCCGAGGACGCCTGCCCCGTTCCCCTGCGATAGCTGTCTAGGACAGCGCGGAAAGCGCCATTCTCCGAAGGACCGATCTGGTCTGGGCGGGGGTGGCGCTTTTTGCGCTGTAGGGCGTCGAGTTGATGAGCCCGAAGACGGCGTGCGCCTGCACGCGCGCGTCCGGTTCGCTGAGGGCTGTGTCGGTTTCCTGCAGGACGCCGACCCATAACTCGACGTACTGCCGCTGCGACCGCCGCACCTGTCGGCGCGCGGCGGTCGGGAGATTCTCGAGATCGCGGTCCTGAATCCGAATCAGGTCCGGTTCGCCCAGTGCGAAGTCCAAGTGGAAGTCGACCAGTGACTCCAGGGCCCCCGCCGGCGAATCGGCTTGCGCGACAACATCGGTTCCGCCGTCGAACAGTCGCTGGCTGATCCCGACCAGCAACTCGACGAGCAGCGCCTCCTTGTTCGGGAAATGGCGGTACACCGCCGGGCCGCTGATCCCCGCAGCCGCGCCGAGATCGTCCAGGCGCACACCCAGGAAGCCGCGTTCCGCGATGAGGCGAGCACCCTCGCGGATCAGCGCAACTCGCCGGTCTGCCTTCATCTGCTCACGTTTGGTGAGCGTCGTCTCGGTTGTCATCTCACCTCCGCGCTGGACATCTCAGTTAATACAGATTATCTTAGATTTCAGTTATTGGCCATTAACTCATAAGGGTGGCGGTATGGCGATCAGTACAGAGGTCGGCACGAGGAATCGGGCCGAGCACGTGGCGCTGGTGGACGAACTTCGCGAGAAGCTGAGGGTTGCTGCGCTCGGCGGGCCGGAGAAGGCGCGGGAGCGTCATGTCGGTCGCGGAAAGCTGCTGCCGCGTGACCGGGTGATTCAGTTGCTGGACGCAGGCAGTCCGTTCCTCGAGTTGGCCCCCTTGGCAGCCGACGGCATGTACGACGACGAGTGTCCGGGAGCGAGCGTCATCGCGGGCATCGGCCGCGTGTCGGGCCGTGAGTGCGTCATCGTGGCCAACGACGCCACCGTGAAGGGCGGCACGTACTACCCGATCACGGTCAAGAAGCATTTGCGCGCACAGGAAATCGCATTGCAGAACCATCTGCCGTGCATCTACCTCGTCGACTCGGGCGGTGCTTTCCTCCCGCGGCAGGACGACGTGTTTCCCGACCGCGAGCACTTCGGTCGCATCTTCTTCAACCAGGCAAATCTCAGCGCCAAGGGCATTCCGCAGATCGCCGCGGTCATGGGGTCGTGCACCGCCGGCGGCGCGTACGTCCCCGCGATGAGCGACGAAGCCGTGATCGTCCGCAACCAGGGCACGATCTTCCTGGGCGGTCCGCCACTGGTGAAGGCGGCGACCGGTGAAGTGGTCACCGCGGAAGAACTCGGCGGCGGCGATCTGCACTCCAAGATCTCGGGAGTCACGGACCATCTCGCCGAAGACGACCAGGATGCCCTGCGTATCGTGCGCCGCATCGTCGCGACCTTCGGGCCGCGCAGCCCCCGGCCCTGGGACACCCTGCTGCCGCGCGACGCGATCGCACCGCAGACCGAGTTGTACGACGTCGTCCCGACGGATCTGCGCACCCCCTACGACGTTCGTGAGGTCATCACGCGGATCGTCGATGCTGGTGAGTTCCAGGAGTTCAAAGCCGAGTACGGCAAGACTCTGGTCACCGGGTTCGCGCACATCCACGGCCATCCGGTCGGCATCATCGCGAACAACGGAGTGCTGTTCGGCGAATCTGCAATGAAGGGCGCACATTTCATCGAGCTGTGCGACAAGCGCAGCACGCCGCTGATCTTCCTGCAGAACATCACTGGCTTCATGGTCGGTCGCGACTACGAGGCCGGCGGCATCGCCAAGCACGGCGCGAAGATGGTCACTGCCGTCGCAACCGCGCGGGTGCCGAAGCTGACCGTCGTGATCGGCGGCTCCTACGGTGCCGGCAACTACTCGATGTGCGGCCGCGCGTACTCGCCGCGGTTCCTGTGGATGTGGCCGAACGCGCGCATCTCGGTGATGGGCGGCGAGCAGGCGGCGTCGGTTCTCTCGACGGTGCGCAGCGATCAACTCGACAGCCAGGGCAAGCCCTGGTCGGCCGACGAAGAAGAGGCGTTCAAAGCACCCATTCGCGATCAGTACGAAGCCCAAGGCAACCCGTACTACTCGACGGCGCGGCTGTGGGACGACGGCGTCATAGACCCGGCCGACACGAGAACTGTTCTCGGACTGGCACTTTCCGTATGCGCGCAAGCGCCGATCGAGCCGGTCTCCTACGGCGTATTCAGGATGTGAGCGCTGTGCCGAATTTGCTCGCGGCGGACCTGTCGTCCGCTCCTCGCTCCGTTCCTCGCTGCGCTGCGGTACTCGCTGCGATGCTCCGAAAGGTCCCCCGCTCGTGACAACGATAGATACGGTCCTGGTTGCCAACCGCGGCGAAATCGCGGTCCGGGTGATCCGCACTCTCAAGGCGATGGGCATCCGGTCGGTCGCGGTGTACAGCGAAGCCGACGCTGGTGCGCGGCACGTTCGCGAGGCCGACGTCGCGGTTCTGCTCGGTCCTGCCGCAGCGCGCGAGAGCTACCTCGACATCGACAAGGTCGTCGCGGCCGCCAAGCGAACCGGCGCGCAAGCGGTGCACCCGGGCTACGGCTTCCTGTCCGAGAACTCCCGGTTCGCCGCGGCCCTCGATGCCGCGGGCATCGCGTTCATCGGCCCGCCGACCCGCGCGATCGACGTCATGGGCGACAAGATCACCGCAAAGAACGCGGTGGCAGAATTCGGCGTACCGATCGTGCCGGGCATCGCCAAGCCCGGTCTCACCGACGCGGAACTCATCGCGGCGGCCGAAGACATCGGCTACCCGGTTTTGGTCAAGCCGTCCGCCGGTGGCGGCGGCAAGGGCATGCGCCTCGTCGAAGAACCCGACATGCTCGCCGAGGCCCTCGCCAGCGCGCGTCGTGAGGCAGCGTCCTCGTTCGGCGACGACACCCTGTTCCTCGAACGTTTCGTATTGCGCCCCAGGCATATCGAGGTGCAGGTTCTCGCCGACCAGTACGGCCACGTCATCCATCTCGGTGAACGCGAATGCAGTCTGCAGCGCCGTCATCAGAAGGTGATCGAAGAAGCGCCGTCGCCGTTGCTCGACGAGAAGACCCGCGCCCGCATCGGCGAAGCCGCGTGCAACACCGCACGCAGCGTCGACTACACCGGCGCCGGAACGGTCGAGTTCATCGTGTCCGCCGACAGCCCGGACGAGTTCTTCTTCATGGAGATGAACACCCGACTCCAGGTCGAGCATCCGGTGACCGAGATGGTCACCGGCATCGACCTCGTGGAGTGGCAGGTCCGGATCGCGGCCGGGGAAAAGCTGACGATCGGCCAGGACGACGTCACGATGACCGGTCACGCGATCGAGGCCCGCGTCTACGCCGAGGACCCGTCGCGGGATTTCCTGCCGACCGGCGGGACTGTGCTCGAACTGGTCGAGCCGACCGGCAACGGTGTCCGGGTGGATTCCGGACTGTTCCGCGGGACCGCCGTCGGCAGCGACTACGACCCGATGCTCTCGAAGGTCATCGTCCATGCCGACGACCGTCGTGGCGCGCTCCGCAAACTCGATCGCGCACTGGCCGGCACCGCCGTCCTCGGTGTCGTGACCAACATCGAATTCGCGCGGTTCCTGCTCGCGGATCCGGATGTCGAAGCAGGGCGTCTCGACACCGGACTGCTCGATCGGCGCGTCGCCGATTTCGTGGCCGCCGAGGTCCCCAGCGACGTCTTCATGGCCGCCGGTGTGTACCGCTGGCTACAGGGATGGTGTGGCGTCGAGACCGCCGACCCGTGGGCCGTGCCGTCGGGCTGGCGCGTCAGCGGACGGGCACGGAGCGCGTTCCGATTGTCGACGCCGACGCTGACCGGGCACGTGTTCATTGCGGGCAGCCCGACCGATGCGACCGTTGCGATAGAGGACGGCGAATCTCACTCGCTCGCTGCCGATCTCGACGGAACGCGGTTGTCGGTCACGATCGACGGGCTGCGTGCCACCTACGTCGTCGTCGAGGAGGACGGCCACATCTGGCTCGCCGGAGCAACGGGAGTGTTCCTCGTCCGCGAGCTGGAAGAAGTCAACGTCCGCGTCGGCGACGTCCACGCGGGCCAGGCCGAAATCACCAGCCCGATGCCCGGCGCGGTCATCGCGGTCAACGTCGAGAACGGTGCCGAGGTCACAGCCGGAACCGCGATCGTCGTCGTCGAGGCTATGAAGATGGAGCACGCGCTGCGCGCCCCGATCGACGGCACCGTCGAACTTCTGGTCGGCGCCGCCGACCAGGTCAAGGTCGACCAGGTACTTGCCCGGATCGTTCCACCTGCGGACGAAAATTCAACCAGCACAGCACAAGACAAGGATGCCGACCGATGACCGACACATTCGCTGCGGGGCTGCTGCCCGAGGAGTACCAGGACCTGATCAAGTCGGTCCGCGACTTCGCTCAGACCGTCGTTGCGCCCGTCGCGGCCGAGCACGACGCCAATCACACGTTCCCGTACAAGGTCATCGAAGGCATGGGTGACATGGGCCTGTTCGGCCTGCCGTTCCCCGAGGAGTTCGGCGGCATGGGCGGGGACTACTTCGCGCTGTGCCTCGCGCTGGAAGAACTCGGCAAAATCGACCAGAGCGTGGCGATGACCCTCGAAGCCGGTGTCTCGCTCGGTGCGATGCCGATCTACCGCTTCGGCAACGACGCGCAGAAGCAAGAGTGGCTGCCGCAGTTGACAAGCGGCAAGGCGCTGGCCGGCTTCGGGCTCACCGAACCCGGCGGCGGCAGCGATGCCGGCGCGACCAAAACCACAGCCCGCCTCGACAGCGAAGAGTGGATCATCAACGGAAGCAAGCAGTTCATCACCAACACGGGCACCGACATCTCCCGCCTCGTCACAGCGACCGCGGTGACCGGAACGCTCGAAGGTGGGCACAAGGAAATCTCGAGCATCCTGGTCCCGACGGGCACCCCGGGGTACACCGTCGAGCCTGCCTACAACAAGGTCGGTTGGAACGCCTCCGACACACACCCGTTGACGTTCCAGGACGTGCGCGTGCCCGAAGAGAATCTGCTCGGCGAGCGCGGCCGTGGGTATGCCAACTTCCTGCAGATTCTCGACGAGGGGCGCATCGCGATCTCGGCGGTCGGCGCCGGAGTCGCGCAGGGTTGCGTCGACGAATGCGTGAAGTACGCGAAGGAGCGCGAAGCCTTCGGCAAGACGATCGGCCGCTACCAGGCGATCGCGTTCAAGATCGCGCGCATGGAGGTCCGCGCACACGTGGCGCGGACTGCGTACTACGACGCGGCCGCACTCATGTTGGCGGGAAAGCCCTTCAAGAAGCAGGCCTCGATCGCGAAGATCGTCTCCAGCGAAGCCGCGATGGACAACGCCCGCGACGCCACGCAGATTTTCGGTGGCTACGGGTTCATGAACGAATACCCTGTCGCTCGGCACTACCGCGACAGCAAGATCCTGGAGATCGGTGAAGGCACCACGGAGGTTCAGTTGATGTTGATCGCGCGGGACGCCGGACTGTGACACAGCCCAAGAAAATCACCCAACGCGGGTTGTGGTTCGAGGAGTTCGAGACCGACGTCGTCTACGAGCACCGCCCCGGCCGCACGATCACCGAAGCCGACAACGTCTTCTTCACGACGCTGACGATGAATACCCAAGCGCTGCATTTGGATGCGGCGTTCAGCGATGCGTTGCCGCCGTTCAACAAGCGTCTCGTGAACTCGATGTTCACGCTGTCGACGCTCGTCGGTCTGTCGGTCGCGCAACTGACCCAGGGCACCATCGTGGGCAATCTCGGTTTCTCCGAGGTTGCGTTCCCGAAGCCGCTGTTCCACGGGGACACGATGTATGCCGAAACAGTCGTGACCGAGAAGCGGGAATCCAAGTCGCGGCCGGGGGAGGGCATAGTGACTTTTGCCCACACCGCACGCAATCAGCACGGCGACGTCGTCGCGCTGGCAGTGCGCAAGACCCTTGTGAGAAAGGCGCCGGTTCAGTGAGTTGGATTCCGCCAGGCCCCGCATGGTTGTTCTGCCCAGCCGATCGGCCGGAGCGTTTCGCGAAGGCAGCGGGCGTCGCCGACGTCGTCATCCTCGACCTCGAGGACGGCGTCGCACCGGCACACAAGCCCGCCGCCCGGCAGGCGCTGATCGACACCCCGCTCGATCCGGCGCGGACCGTCGTCCGCCTCAACAGTGCGAGCACCGACGAACTGGAACTCGACCTCGCCGCACTGCGCAAGACCGAGTACCCGACCGTCATGCTCGCCAAATGCGAATCGGCGGAACAGGTTCGCTCGCTCGCGCCGCGTGAGGTGATTGCGCTCATCGAGTCGCCGCTCGGCGCGCTCGCCGTGGTCGACATCGCGCACGCCGCCAACACGGTCGGCCTCATGTGGGGCGCGGAAGATCTGGTTGCAGGCCTCGGCGGAACGGGCAGTCGTGGGCCGGACGGGCTGTACCGGCACGTCGCGCAGGAGGTGCGCTCGACGTCGTTGCTCGCCGCGAAGGCGCATGGCAGGTTTGCACTCGACGCGGTTTTCGTCGACATCAAGAATCTCGACGCGCTCGCCGTCGAGACCGCAGACGCCGTGGGCGTTGGCTTCGACGGCAAGGTCGCAATTCACCCGACTCAGGTCGGAGTCATCCGAAACGCATACGCGCCCGCCCCCGCCGAGTTGGACTGGGCGACGCGCGTGGTCGCCGCTGCGGAGTCGGAGCGTGGCGTGTTCGCGTTCGAAGGAAAGATGGTCGACGCGCCGGTACTTCGACATGCTGAGCAGATCGTTCGCCGCGCAACTGCTGCTGCCGAGAAGTAACAGGAGGATCGATGACCGAACCGCAATGGGTGCCGACCGCCGACGATATCGCGGGGGCGAGGATCACCGACTTCGCCAACTTCATCCAACGCGAGATCGGTCTCGAGCTGCCCGACTACCCGTCGCTGTGGCAGTGGTCCGTCGAGAACCTCGACAACTTCTGGACGGCCGTGTGGGAGTACTTCGACATTCAGTCTCCGGACCCCGGTCCCGCTTTGGAGACAACCGAAATGCCAGGCGCCACATGGTTTCCGGAGGCGCGGCTCAATTACGTCGATCAGGTGGTGCGGAACGCGCGCGCGGATCGCCCGGCGGTCGTCCATGTCGAGGAAGACGGCTCGACGGTCGAGGTGTCGTGGGCCGAGCTACTCCGGCAGGTCGGCGCGCTCGCGGCGACGCTCCGCAATCTCGGTGTCGAACCGGGCGACCGCGTCGTCGCATATCTGCCCAACCTCCCCGAAGCAGTCGTGGCTTTCCTCGCGACTGCGAGTCTCGGGGCGGTGTGGAGTGCGTGCGGCCAGGACTACACCGCGAAGGCTGCGCTCACCCGGCTCGGCCAGCTCGATCCGACGGTGCTGATCGCCGCCGACGGCTACCACTTCAACGGCAAGACGCACGACAAGCGTGGCGAGGTCGAAGAGTTGCAGGAAGGGTTGCCGACGCTCCGCGCGACAGTCCTTGTGTCGAACTTGGGAACGACGCTCGAGCACGCGCAGGACTGGGCGGACGCAATCGCCGGCGAGCATGAACTGTCCACGAAAGCGCTCCCGTTCGATCACCCGCTGTGGGTCGTTTTCTCCTCCGGCACAACGGGGTTGCCGAAGGGCATCGTGCACGGCCACGGTGGTGTGCTCCTCGAGCACCTCAAAGCGATCGCGCTGCACTCCGACCTCGGTCGCGACGACACCTTCTTCTGGTACACGAGCCCGAGTTGGATGATGTGGAACTTCCAGGTCGCCGGGTTGCTCGTCGGTTCGACGATCGTCACCTATTCCGGCTGTCCGACGTATCCGCAGCCGGATTCGCTGTGGGGCATCGCCTCGCGCATGCGTGCGACGGTTTTCGGAACGAGTCCGGGCTACGTACTCGCATGTGCGAAGGCCGGCGCAGTTCCGAAGACGGATCACGATCTGTCGGCCTTGCGAACGGTCGGCATCACAGGATCGACCCTGCCACCGTCGTCGGCGTTGTGGCTGCGCGACAACGTCGGTGAGACAGTTCCGGTTGCGTCGATCAGCGGTGGCACCGACGTCGTGTCGGCGTTTATCGGCGGTGTCCGGACGGTGCCGGTGTGGCCTGGCGAGTTGTCGGTACCGTTCCTCGGCGTCGCGTTGGATGCATTCGACGAGAACGGCAAGACCGTGATCGGCGAGGTCGGCGAGTTGGTGATCACGCAGCCGATGCCGTCCATGCCGATCCGCTTCTGGAACGACCCCGACGGGCATCGGTATCACGACGCGTACTTCGACACCTATCCCGGAGTGTGGCGTCACGGCGATTGGATCACGATCACCGACCACGGCAGTGTCATCGTGCACGGCCGTTCCGATTCGACGTTGAACCGCAACGGCATTCGCATGGGTAGTGCCGACATCTATCAGGCCGTCGAGCGGTTGCCCGAGATATCGGAGGCTCTTGTGATCGGCGCGGAGCGACCGGACGGCGGGTACTGGATGCCGCTGTTCGTCGTGCTGGCGCCGGGTGCCGAACTCGACGACGACCTCATCGGCCGGATCAAGTCGGCGATTCGGGACGAGGCTTCGCCGCGGCACGTGCCCGACGACATCATCGCCGCACCGGGCGTCCCGCACACCCGGACCGGCAAGAAGCTCGAGGTGCCGATCAAGCGGATCTTCCAGGGCGGCGACGCTGCCAGGGTCGTCGACCGCAGCGCTGTCGACGCACCCGAATTGATCGATTGGTATGCCGCAGAGGGTGCGCAGCGCATTTCCGCCCGCAACTGAACCCTCTTTTTCGTGCGCCGGCGTGCGCCCCAGATCCACACGCCGGCGACGAACGCTCGACCGGACCCCTCACATGATCGGGCGTTGAGTCGAATATAGGCGCTATATGCTGTCATGGGGTATGCGAATCGCGATCAAAACCGACTTTGCGTACGTTTTGCGGGATGGCAATTCAATCACAGTAGAGTCCGGTCCATGACCAGCCTCGACCTTCGATGACCGTTCACTTCATCGGTGCCGGACCTGGCGCGGCCGATCTCATTACGCTTCGCGCCGCGCAGTTGCTCGGCTCGAGCCCCGTATGCCTGTATCCCGGCACCTATATAGACGACGCCGTCCTTGCGCACTGCCCGCACGGCGCAGAGCTTGTCGACACGCAGTACCTGGATCTCGATCGGATCACCGCAAAGGTGATCGATGCGCACCTCGCCGGGAACGACGTCGCCCGGCTGTGTTCGGGGGACCCGTCGATCTATTCGGCCCTCGCCGAACAGACGAAGCGTCTCGACGCCGCGGGCGTTCCGTGGGACGTGACGCCCGGTGTTCCGGCCTACGCTGCGGCCGCTGCGCTGCTGGGCTCGGAATTGACCGTGCCCGAGTTGACGCAGTCTGTCGTTCTGACCCGGGCGCACGCGCGGTCGACGGCCATGCCCGAGTCCGAAGCGCTCGCGAACTTTGCGGCAACGCGGGCGACCCTCGTGTTGCACCTCGCGATCACCCGCGTTCGGGAGCTCGCCGCGGCGCTTGTCGGTGACTATGGCGCCGAGTGCCCGGTCGCCGTCGTCTACCGCGCGAGTCAGCCCGCCGAGGTCGTGCTGCGCGGCACGTTGAGCGACATTGCCGGCAAGGTCGAATCCGCCGACCTGCGCCAGGCGGCCGTCATCATCGTCGGACCCGCTCTAGCGCCACGCGCGGTCGCCGGGTCGCATCTCTACGATCCGGAGCGCTGTCGCCCGACCCCCGAGTCGTGAGCGTCACAGCTGTCACCCAGCGGTCGCGAAACGCTCGGTCAGTGCGAGTGCGCGACCAACTGACTGGGCGGTAGATTGGATCGGTGACCATCCACTCGAACGTGTTGTCGTATGCAGCGGTGCCGGCTCGAGATCTTCCCCGTCAATGGGCACGTGCTGTCGCCTGAGGGCTCGACAATCGCCCAGATGTCGTATTTCGCTGATCGCGAACTGCTCGCATTACGGCGGCAACCCTGTAACGGCCCGTGTTCACAGCACAGATAGATACTTGGTGACCTTTTCGACTCGATGATGATTGCTACTTTGCACGGTTTTGCTAGTCCGAGGTTGTGGACCAGATTGCGTAATCCGGAAAGAGGTTAGTGTTGGACCAGCGAGATTTCGACGAGAGCGCGGCCGACGCCCGGGAGGCCGGGTCGGGGATGTTCCCGTTGTCTCCCGCGCAGCTCGGAATCTGGTACGCGCAGCTCGTGGATCCCGAGGTGCCGATCAACATCGCCCAGTTCGTGGATCTCTCCGGCGATCTGGACGTCGACCTTCTGCACCGCGCGAGCTCCGCTGCTGCCCGTGAGATCGGTTCGGGCTACCTCCGCATCGTCGAGCACAACGCCGAACCGCAACAGGTCATCGACTACTCCCTCGACACGACGCCGACCTACGTCGACGTCCGCAGCTTCGCCGATCCAGAGGCTGCCGCTCTCGAGTGGATGCGCGCCGAGTACAGCAAGCCGATCGATATCCTCAAAGACCGGCTGATCGTCGCGGCAGCGATTCAGTTGGAAGAGCACCGGTGGTACTGGTACTCGCGGGCCCATCACGTTGCGCTCGACGGGTTCGGCTCGATGACGTTCCTCAACCGGGTGGCCGAGCACTACAGCGCCACGATCGAGGGCCGGGAGCCGACGGACGCGAAAGCCGGCGAGCTGCAGGACCTCTACGCGTCGGAGATGACCTACCGCGAGAGCACCCGGTTCCAGAACGACAAGGCCCACTGGGCGCAGCGCATCGAGGGCCGCGAAGAAGGCAGCAGCCTCACCGGTCGGACGGCGCCGCCCGCGCCCGTCAACGGCATCGCGAGCGCCGCCTTCTCCGCCGATGAGTCCTCGCTCCTCGCCACCGCCGTCAAACGGCACGACACCTCGTCCGCGTCGCTGCTGATTGCCGGATTCGCAACCTATCTCGCGCAGCTGACCGGCGAACAAGACGTCATCCTGACGCTGCCGGTGACCGCACGCACGACTGCCGTGATGCGCCGTTCCGGCGGCATGGCCTCGAACGCCGTTCCGTTGCGGCTCGACGTCGGCCACGAGCGCACTGTCACCGACATGCTGAGGGCCGTTACCGTCGAGGTATCCGGTGCACTCCGGCACCAGCGTTACCGCCACGAAGACATTCGACGAGATTCGTCGTCACGCAGCACAACCAAGGAGTTTTTCGGTCCTTGGGTGAACATCATGCTGTTCCACAGCGAAATCGAGTTCGGCCCGATGATCGGCCGGTTGAACGTGCTGTCCACGGGCAGCATCGAGGATCTGGGCGTCAACTTCTATCAGTCGGTCGGCGGCGCCCGTGCGCACATCGACTTCGAGACGAACCCGAACCTGTACAGCGAGAACGAAGCGCGCTTGCACCACGCGCGCTTCATGGACTTTTTCGAGCGCTTCCTCGCTGCCGAAGGCGACACTCCGGTGTGGTCGATCCCGGTCACCACCGAGGACGAACGAGATCTCTCGGTCATCGGCTGGAACGAGACGGGCCACGATGTGCCCGATACGACGCTGGTCGAATTGCTGGACGCGCAGATCGCGAAGTCGCCCGGCAACATCGCCGTCGAGTTCGAGGGCGAAGCGCTGACGTACGCCGAGTTCGACGCTCGTGTGAATCGCCTGGCCAGGTACCTGATCGGCAGCGGTGTCGGACCGGAATCGCTTGTCGCCCTTGGGATGCGGCGCTCGCTCGAGCTCGTGATCGGCATGCATGCCGTGCTCAAGGCCGGTGGCGCGTACGTGCCGATCGACCCCGATCATCCGGCCGAGCGGACGAGCTACATCCTGCACAGCGCGGCCCCCGTCTGTGTGCTCACGACGTCGCGCGACGACCTCGACCTGCCCGGTGACATTCCTGTCCTGACGATCGATCAGCTCGATCTCACCGACCTGTCTGCGGACCCCGTCCGGGCCGCCGACCGCATCGGCACCCTGGTGCCCGCGAACACGGCCTACGTCATCTACACGTCCGGTTCGACGGGGCGGCCCAAGGGTGTCGCGGTTACGCATCGCGCGATCGTCAACCAGCAGCTGTGGATGCTCGCGGAGTACGAATTCGATTCCAGCGACGTCTATTTCCAGAAGACTGCCACCACGTTCGACGTGTCGCTGTGGGGCTACTTCCTGCCGTTGCTGTCGGGCGCGAAGCTCGTCGTTGCGACGCCGGACGGGCACCGCGACGCGGCGTACGTCGCCGCCGAAATCGAAGCGCACGGCGTGACGATCACCGACTTCGTGCCGTCGATGCTGACTGTGTTCGTGGGTCAGGCAACTCGCGAACAGTGCGCGACCCTGCGCCACGTCTTCGTCATCGGTGAGGCGTTGCCACCCGAGTCCGCTGGTGCGTTCCGCAGGATCAGCTCAGCTGGGCTCCAGAACCTGTACGGCCCGACCGAAGCCGCGGTCAGCGTCACGAACTGGGAGTGCACCGAAGACGACGTCGTCTCGGTCCCGATCGGCAAGCAGGAATGGAACGTCCGGGCCTACGTGCTCGATGCCAGGTTGCGCCCGGCCGCGGTCGGGGCGCCCGGTGAACTGTTCCTTGCCGGAAGGCAATTGGCCCGAGGGTATCTCGGCAGGCCGGACCTGACCTCCGATCGTTTCGTCGCCGACCCGTTCGGTGAGCCGGGTGCGCGGATGTACCGCACCGGCGACCTCGTGCGGTGGCGCGCGGACGGCATGCTCGATTACATCGGCCGCACGGACTTCCAGGTGAAGTTCCGCGGGCAGCGCATCGAACTCGGCGAGATCGAGACCGCGCTGCTCGCCGAACCGTCGGTCAGCCAGGCGGTCGCGCTCGTCATGGACACCGCGACCGGTGAACAACTGGTCAGCTACGTGGTGCCGACTGCCGGTTCGAGCCTGGATTCGGCCGCGCTCACCCGTGCGGTCGGGCTGCGGCTCCCGAGCTACATGGTCCCCGCGTCCATCACGGTCCTCGACGCACTGCCGCTCAACACGAGCGGCAAGCTCGACCGAAAAGCGTTGCCGGCGCCCGTTTTCTCGTCGGCCTCGGAGCGGTTCCGTGCCCCGCGCACGCATGCCGAAGAGATCGTCGCCGGAGTGTTCAGCGACGTGCTCGGCATTTCGCGGATCGGCATCGACGACAACTTCTTCGAACTCGGCGGCAACTCGCTCGTGGCGACGCAGGTCGTCACGCGGATCGGTGCTGCCTTCGGGATCCAGCTCGGTGTCCGCGTGCTGTTCGAGACGCCCACCGTCGCGGGAATTGCGGCACGCGTCGACACCGCCGAGCGCGCCGACGCCACGCGCCCCGCCCTGGTTGCGCGACCGCGACCGGAACGCGTTCCGCTGTCGCTCGCACAACAGCGAATGTGGTTCCTGAACCAGTTCGACCCGACAGTTCCGACGTACAACCTGCCCTTCGTGGTGAAACTTGTCGGCACCGTCGACCTCGACGCCCTCGCGGCGGCGCTGACAGACGTCATCGAGCGGCAGGAGACGCTGCGCACGGTCTTCCCCGAGTCCAAGGAGGGCGGCTACCAGCACGTCATCCCGATCGAGGACGTCCGACTCGACTGGCACGCCGAGCGGATCGACGAGGCGGACCTCGCCGACCGCCTTGCCGACTTCGCGGCGCAGGGCTTCGACGTATCGAGTGAGCTCCCGATTCGGGTACGCGTGTACCAGGTCGACGACACCACCTACGCCGTCGCGTTCGTGGTCCATCACATCGCCGCGGACGGTGTGTCGTTCGGCCCACTGTCGCGCGACGTCGCGACCGCATATCTTGCCCGTGCGAACGGCGAGGCGCCCGCGTGGGAACCGCTGCGCGTGCAGTATCGCGACTACACGCTGTGGCAACGTGATCTGCTCGGCGACGAGGCCGACGCGGAATCCATCTTGTCGCGCGAACTCGCCTACTGGACAGAAGCTCTCGCGGCGCTCCCCGAGCAGCTCGACCTGCCGTCGGACCGGCCGCGCCCCGCCGTGCAGACCTTCGGCGGCAGCCGGATCGCCTTCGCCATCACCCCGGAACTGCATGGGCGGCTTGCCGCATTGGCGCAGTCACGCGGTCTGAGTCTCTTCATGATCATGCACAGTGCGCTGGCCCTGTTGCTGGCTCGCCTGAGCGGATCGTCCGATATCGCCATCGGTACACCGATCGCGGGCCGTGGTGAGGAAGCGCTCGACGACCTCATCGGCATGTTCGTCAACACGCTCGTCCTGCGCACAGAAGTCGACAGCGTCGAGAGTTTTGCCGACGTGATGTCGCGGACCCGCGAAGCCGACCTCGCGGCATTCGCGCACTCCAACGTGCCTTTCGAACGGCTGGTCGAGGTGCTGAATCCAGCGCGCTCGCAGGCCAGGCACCCACTGTTCCAGGTGATGCTCTCCTTCCAGGACGCTGCGCCGTCGACCTTCGATCTGGGTGGGCTCTCCGTCAGCGGCCACGAACTCGAGGTCGACATCGCCAAGTTCGATCTGCAGTGGACGATGGCCGAGCACCGCGGCTCGATGGGTGAGCCGAACGGTATTGCGGCAACGGTGTCCTTCGCCACCGACATGTTCGATCACAGCACCGTTTCCAGCTTCGCCGACCGATTCCTGCGGGTGCTCGATGCCGTTGTGGCGGATCCTGAAGTGGCAGTTCGAGATATCGAGATTCTCGACGCGGACGAGCGGAATCTTGTTCTCGGTGAATGGAGTTCGGCCGAACACGACGTTCCGAGCTCAACGGTCATCGAACGGTTCTACGCGCAGGCCGCAGCGACGCCCGATGCGGTGGCGCTCGTGTTTGCCGACGAGGAGCTGACCTACGCCGAGTTCGCGGCCCGGGTCAACAAGCTCGCGCGCACACTGATCGCCGAGGGCGTCGGCCCTGAGTCGTTGGTAGCCATCGGTATTCGGCGCTCTTTCGACATGCTCGTCGCGATGTATGCGACATTGGCGGCCGGTGGTGGCTACGTTCCGATCGACCCCGATCATCCGGGGGCCAGGACGCGATACGTCCTGGAAAGTTCGGCACCTGCCTGCGTGCTGACGACGACCGGTGACGATCTCGCGATCAACGGCGACTACGACGTGCTCGAACTGGACACGCTCGATCTCGGCGAGTTCTCCGGCGCGCCGATCACCGCGGCGGAGCGGCTCGGCACCGTCTCGCCGGCGAACATCGCGTACGTCATCTACACGTCGGGTTCGACAGGCCGCCCCAAGGGTGTCGCCGTCAGCAACAGGTCGATGGCCAACCAGATCAGCTGGGTGACATCGGAATACGGCATCAGCGCCGACGACGTCGTGCTGCACAAGACTCCTGCGACGTTCGACGTGTCGGTGTGGGAGTTGTTCGGCACCCTCGTCGTCGGTGGCCGGATGGTCATCGCAGCTCCGGATGGCCACCGGGATCCGATCTACCTGTCCGACATCATCGGCGAGCACGGCGTCACCATGACGTCGTTCGTACCGTCGATGTTGTCGGTCTTCGCAGGATCGGCTTCGGCGGCCGACTGCGAGTCGCTGCGAATCGTTCAGGTCGCCGGTGAGGCACTGTCGGGATCGACCGTCGCCGCCTTCCGCAACGTCAGCAACGCGGGTGTTCACAACCTGTACGGTCCGACCGAATTCACTGTCCACGCAACAGCATTCGAGATCACCGAGACGACAACCAGTGCGGTGCCGATCGGCCGCCCGGTGTGGAACTCTCACGTGTACGTACTGGACCGGGGACTGAGCCCCGTTCCCGCCGGTGTGCCGGGTGAGCTCTACCTTGCGGGCGCGCAGCTGGCACGCGGGTACTACGACCGGCCGGACCTCTCCGCCGACCGGTTCGTCGCGGATCCGTTCGCCGCGGGCCTGCGGATGTACCGCACCGGCGACGTCGTCACCTGGCGGCCCGACGGCAACCTCGATTACATCGGCCGCGCGGACTTCCAGGTCAAGTTCCGCGGTCAGCGCATCGAACTCGGCGAGATCGAAGCCGCCGTTCGGACCTACCCGGGCATCACACAAGCCGTCGCGCTCGTTGTGGATACGGTCGCCGGCGATCAACTCGTCGCCTACCTCGTCGCACCGGACGGTGAGGTGGATACCGGCGCTGTGAAATCCGCGCTGGTGCGCTTGCTGCCGAGCTACATGGTCCCGTCTGCACTCGTCGTTCTCAACGAACTGCCACTGAACCCGTCGGGCAAGCTCGATCGGCGCGCGCTGCCGTCGCCGGTCTTCGAGGTCCGGGAGTTCCGGGCGCCGACCACTCCTATCGAGGAGATCGTCGCCGAAATCTTCCGCGAGGTGCTCGGCGTCGCTCGTGTCGGTCTCGACGACGACTTCTTCCGTCTCGGCGGCAACTCCCTGATCGCAACGCAGGTGTCGTCGCGCCTCGGAACGGCGCTGGACACCAGGGTCCCGGTCCGCACGATCTTCGAAGCGTCGACGGTTGCCGCGCTCGCCGCGCGCGCCGAGTCGCACGTCGGTGCCGGCGGTCAGAAGGCTCTGGCGGCCCGCCCGCGTCCCGAGCGAATCCCGCTTTCGCTTGCGCAGCAGCGCATGTGGTTCCTCAACCGCTTCGACATGCAGTCGGCGGTCAACAACATTCCGATTGCCATCCGCCTCACGGGTGAATTGGATGTCGCCGCGCTGCAGGTCGCGGTCATCGATGTGATCGACCGGCACGAGTCGCTCCGAACGGTGTTCCCTGACTCGGGGTACGGCCCGCAGCAGCTCATCCTCGATGCGGCGCAGATCGTTCCCGACCTGACTCCGATCGAGACCTCGAACGAGGGACTTGTCGCCGAACTGATCGGGCTCGCCTCCGTCGCGTTCGACGTCACGGACGAAGTGCCCTTGCATGCAAGCCTTTTCGAAATCGGGCCGACAGAGTATGTACTCGGCCTCGTCGTGCACCACATCTCTGCCGACGGTTGGTCCATGGGCCCACTCGCCAGGGACGTCATGGTCGCCTACGCGGCGCGCGCGACTTGGGAGTCGCCGGCGTGGGCACCGCTTCCGGTGCAGTACGCCGACTACGCCCTGTGGCAGCGCGATGTGCTCGGTTCGGAGGAGGATCCGAAATCGATCGTCTCGCAACAGGTTCGGTTCTGGTCCGAGGCGCTCGCGGGTATTCCCGATCAGCTGGACCTGCCCTCCGACCGTCCGCGACCGGTCGTCGCGTCCAATCGCGGTGGCACCTATGCGTTCTCGGTGTCCGCGGACATGCAGGCCCGCCTCATCGACCTTGCGCACGCGCACAACGTGTCGCTGTTCATGGTCATGCACGCGAGCCTCGCGGTGTTGCTGTCGCGGTTGGCGGGAACACCCGACATCGCGATCGGTACGCCTGTCGCAGGCCGTGGTGAGCAGGCACTCGACGACCTGATCGGCATGTTCGTCAACACCCTTGTGCTGCGTCTGCAGGCCGAGTCCGATCTGACGTTCGTAGATTTGCTCGCGCGCGCTCGCGAAACTGACCTCGCTGCCTTCGGTCACGCGGACGTGCCTTTCGAACGGCTCGTCGACGTACTCAACCCGGCTCGTTCGCAGGCCCGGCACCCGCTGTTCCAGGTCATGCTGACCTTCCAGAACACCGGTCAGGTCTCACTCGAACTGCCGGGGCTGAGCATTGCGAGCGTCGACTTCGACGCCAACCTCGCAAAGTTCGATCTCCAGCTCACGCTGAACGAGATCACTGCCGAAGATGGCAGCCAGGCCGGTTTGTCGGCTGAGTTCTCTTATGCGACTGATCTTTTCGATCAGTCGACGGTGGCGTCGTTTGCGGAGCGGTTTGTTCGGATTCTCGAGGTTGTGCTCGCGGATGCGAATGTGGCTGTGGGTGATATCGAGTTGCTCGAGGTTGCCGAGCGGCGTCGGGTGCTGGTGGAGTGGAACGACACCGGTTTTGCGGTGGATTCTGCGGCGACGTTGGTGTCGTTGTGGGAGTCGCAGGTCGTGGCGTCGCCGGATGCGGTGGCATTGGTCTTCGAGGGTTCCGAGCTGACGTATGGCGAGTTGGCGTCACGGGTGAATCGTCTTGCGCGGTGGTTGATTGCGCAGGGTGTGGGTCCGGAGTCGCTGGTCGGTTTGGGGATGCGCCGTTCGCTGGATCTGGTGATCGGGATGTACGCGGTGGCGGTTGCCGGTGGCGGGTATGTGCCGCTGGATCCGGATCATCCGGCGGATCGGATCGCCTACATTCTGGATACGGCCCGTCCGGTGTGTGTGTTGACCACGGGGGCGGATGATTTCGCTGCGCCGGGTGCGGTGCGTGTGGACGAGTTGGATGTCGCCGGTTTTGCCGACGGACCGGTGTCGGATGCTGAGCGGACTTCGACGTTGGATCCGTCGAACACGGCGTATGTGATTTTCACGTCGGGGTCGACGGGTCGGCCGAAGGGTGTTGCGGTTTCCCATGGGGCGATCGTGAACCGGTTGGTGTGGATGCAGTCGGCTTATGGGTTGGGTGCCGATGATGTGGTGTTGCAGAAGACGCCGGCGACGTTCGATGTGAGTGTGTGGGAGTTCTTCTGGCCGTTGCAGGTTGGTGCGCGGTTGGTGGTGGCGCGGCCGGATGGGCATCGG
>NZ_JAEMNW010000008.1 GCF_016481275.1 Antrihabitans auranticaus
GTTCCAGTAGGGCTGGGCGCCGACGTTGATGCCGGCGACGATGACGTTGATTTCGCCGCCGCCTTGGGTGAAGGTGATGATCCGGCGGAGGGCGCGCGAGACCCAGTCCATGTTTTCGGTGCCGGATTCCATGGAGATGGTGGCGCCGGAGGACAGGGTGAACCATTCGACGGGGACGTCGAGTTCTTCGGCCAGGTCGATGGCTGCCACGATGCGGGAGCATTCGGCTTCTGCGACGGTGCCGAGGGCTTTGGTCGGGTCGCCGAAGAGGGCGACGCGGGTCATGCCTTCGGGGTAGCGCAGGGTGGGGGTGGTGACCAGGCCGACGATGATGCCGGCCTTGTTGGCACCGTAGGGGCGTTGGATCGGGGCCAGGCGCCCGGTTTCGTCGAGGTCGTATTCGGTGAAGTGGCCGTCTTCGCCGGTCAGCAGCGGGATCAGCTCGTAGGGGTAGACGGTGCCGCGGGCGCGGGAGCGTTGCACCTTCTGGGTGTATTCGTCGAGTGGTTTGAGTGGTTCGGTGGGTGCCTCGGTCGCTTTCACGACCACACCCGCACCCGACCGATACGAGAACCGCAGCGCCACTTCGTGTGGTGTAGCGCCCGCGCGCTCCTGCAGCCGCGCCAGGAGCGTCACTTCTTCGAGCCCCGCACCAGCCGTCAGCGGCGCTATGTACTGCCCGATGGCATGGAGTTGTTCCATCGGCTCTTCGATGATCGGCCACACGTAGAGGGCGACGCGATTGTTGTCGAGGCGGCGTTCGCCGCGCTTGGCCTGCTCGCGCCGAATGCCGTCCATGCACGCGGACAGCGCACGTTCGATCGCAGGGACCGCGACGATGTTGCCGGCGTGATCGCGCTGGATGGTCTCCTCACGGATCTCGGCGAATGCGATGAGGCGCTGGTCGGCCGGATTCTCCTTGGCGACAAGCTGATACAGGTGCGTATCGGCGGCCGAAGGGAGTCGAGTGCCGTCGAAGTGCTTCAGTCGCCAGAAGTCGAATCGCTGACCGGTCAACGGGTGCATATCGCGAATGATCCGGTCTTCGGTAAGGCCGGTTCCGGTGCCACGCAACGTGATCTGCTGAATCGAGTTGTTGGCCGCGAACACGGTGAGCGTAACGCGGCGCCACGTTGCCGATGCCGGATGTGCAGCGACGACCTCCTGCACCGCCGCGGATAGTACGTCGCCGTCGATCGGCGCGTCGTTCCACGCTAGGTACAGGTCGACTGCGAGGTCCTCCGGTGTTGCGCCGGCAAGGCCGTCGATCACTGAAAGCGATTCGCGCAGTTCGTCGTACGACGTCGACATCGAGATCAGATGAACGCGCTCACCTGCTTGATCGAACGTTCCGGTGACGATCTGCCGACCGTCCTGCTCGAATGCTTTGACCTCGTCGAGCGTGTGAATCAGGTAGTACTGGCGTGTGATCACCTCGAGCAACGCACCCGGCTTGGAAATGCGTTGGGCCAGTAGGCCGATCAGCGGTTCCGGTGTGGCTGCGAGCGTTTTCACGCGCTGCTGGTAGTCGGGCGCGTCGGGCCGCTCCGACAGGTACTGCAGATTGCCGCGGACGTTGTCGTACGCGCGGTTCCGGATTTCCTTGATCGCGGGCTCGTCGAAGAATCGGAAGCGCAAGTTTCGCGCGACGTCGCCGACCAGCGGATACCGGACCTGCGTGGCATCGATCAGTCGGTCGAGCACCTCGGCGAACTCGGAGTTCGCCTCGGGCGCAGCGACGTCGTCGGTCAGCCAGCGCTCGAGCAGGCCGATCACGACCGGCACCTGATTCTCGATGCGCTGCAGGGCGAGGAAGAGACGGTAAACGGCTTCTTCCAGCAGCGGTCCGCGCTCGAGATCGATGACGTCGTAGTGGCTGAGCGCGCGGGAAAGCCTGTCGCGGAAGGATTCCGGCAGTCCCTGTACATCCACGTCGAGTGAGAGCAGGTAGGCGTGGAAGTGTTCACGCGGGCTGTGGGCCTGCTCGTGAGCGTCTTCTTCTTCGAAGGTGCTGGGTCGGTTGCGGGAGAGTTCGCAGATGTCGGCGAACGTCGTGAGCAGGTCGAGTTCGGCCTGCACCATGCCGGTCTGCGTGACCGGCAGCGAGTTGCGCAGCGTGCCGTACTCGGCGAAGAGTTCCCGTGCGCGCGCGCCGCCGACGTCGAAGCCGGTGATCACCGCACGCAGCGCGTCGAGCCGGGTCTTCGCCTCGGTGAGTGCGTCGGCATTGTGCGTCGACGCGGGTTTCGCGAACTCCACGCGGGGCGCAAGGGTCGTCGGTGCGCCGTCGTCGACAGGATCGACGCGCAGCAGCGGGGCGCCGGCGTCGATCTGCGAGTTGACGGCTGCGAGTACTTCGCGGACGCGGCCGGCAAACGGCGCGCGGACCGCTGTCTCCATCTTCATGGCTTCGAGCACGACGAGCGTCGCTCCGGCCTGGACTTCGTCGCCTGCCGCGACGGGTACAGCGACGACGACGGCGGGTGCCGGCGCGCGGACCACGCCGGCTTCGTCCTGGCTGATCTGATGGCTCACGCCGTCGACCTCGACGAGGTAGTGCGCCGGACCCGCGATGGATACGACATGGAAACGTTTGTTGCCCACGACGATTCGGCTCTCGAATTCACCGAGCCGGTCCACGCCGACCTCGTATTCGCCGCTCTCGGTGTCGACGCGGTAGCGGTGCGCGCCGATCTGGCCGACAGTCAGTTGGTAGGCCTGGCCTTGATAGGAGAGTTCGACGGCACGGCCGATGGCGTGACTTGCGCGCGGACGCCCGCCACGCGCCGACGACAGGAATGCAGCGCGCTCGTGCGCTTCCTCGGCGTCGTAGGTGTCGATCGCAGTGGCGAGGAGCGCGATATCGGCAACCCTGGTCGGTCCGTCGCTGGTCCCGGCGCCGGTGCGGTCGAGCCACCCGGTGTCGGCCTCGCCGGAGATCAGTTCGGGGCGGTCGAGCAGATCGAGCAGGAACGACTTGGTGGTGGTGCCGCCGTGCAGCACGACGGTGGTTTCGCGCAGCGCGGTCCGCAGCCGGGCCAGCGCCTCGGAGCGGTCACGGCCCCAGGCGATGACCTTCGCGACCATGGAGTCGTAGTCGGGCGGAATGACGTCGCCCTGGGCGATGCCGGTGTCCACGCGCAGACCGGAACCGAGCGGGAACTTCAGTAGCTGAACGGTGCCTGGCGCCGGGGCGAAGCCGTTGTCGGCGTCTTCGGCGTTGAGCCGGGCCTCGACCGCGTGGCCGAACTCGGGCGGGCATTCGCCTTCCAAGCGGCCGCCGGAAGCGACGTGGATCTGCAGCTTGACCAGGTCCAGGCCGGTGGTGGCTTCGGTGATCGGGTGCTCGACCTGCAGGCGGGTGTTGACCTCGAGGAAGGTGAACAGTTGCTGGTCGGGTTGGTACAGGTACTCGACTGTGCCTGCGCCGCGGTATCCGGCCGCGTGGACCAGTTCTGCCGACGCGAACCGGAGGTGATCCGCCTGTTCCTTTGTAAGAACAGGGGAACTGGATTCCTCGATGACCTTCTGGTTCTTGCGCTGGATCGAGCAGTCGCGGACGCCGGGGGCCCAGACGTTGCCGTAGTTGTCGGCGATGACCTGCACCTCGACGTGGCGGGCATCGGTGACAAGACGCTCGAGGAAGACGACGGGGTCGCCGAAGGACCGTTCGGCTTCGCCCTGGGTGCGTTCGAGGGCTAGTTCGAGCTCGTCTTCGGCGTAGACCTTGCGAATGCCGCGGCCACCGCCGCCGGAGCGGGCCTTGATGATGAGGGGGTAGCCGATGGCTTGGGCGTGGCGACGGGCGTCGGCGCGGGTTTCGACGGGACCGCCGGACCAGGGTGCGACCGGGACGCCGACCTTTTCGGCGAGGATCTTGGCTTCGACCTTGTCGCCGAGCAGGTGCATCGCTTCGGCTGACGGTCCGATGAAGGTGATGTTCAGTTTGGCGCAGAGTTCGGCGAATGCAGGATCCTCGGCGACGAAGCCCCAGCCGACCCACACGGCGTCGGCGTTGGCGGCCAGCAGCGCCCGCTCGAGCTCTTTGTGGTCGAGGTAGGGGCTGCCGGTGCCGGTGGCGCGCAGCGTGACGGATTCGTCGGCCTGGCGCACGAACATCGCCCGGCGCTCGGCCTCGGTGTGCAGCGCAATCGTGCGAATGCCGTAGTTGTGCTCTGCGTTGAGCTCGCGCACCGCCCTGATCAGGCGTACTGCTGCCTCACCTCTGTTTACAACCGCAATCCGAGTGAACATATCTCTCTATCGTCCGTTGTTCGTGTAGGCGTTTCTGCTCACCGCCGTTGTCGGCGATGATTTGACGTTAGGTCATCTAGCAGCATGCCTCAGCTGATGCGCTCGGCGTGCCGAATCGCATCCGCTGCCGGTCTACCGGTCGCTTTACGTCGTCTAGCGTGCAGCATCGCAGCGGCGGTGTCCAAACTCGACACGGGTGCAGATCGTTGCTTCCGGCAAACATCTCGCGAATACCTTTCGGGCGCAAGGGCATTGGTTCGCGGCGGGTTGAGCAGTGACTTTTCCCGCATCGGGGCCGGTGCGCCCTTACTCGTGAGTAACGTTGCGGCGTAACGATTCTCGGCTTCATTCTTGTTACTCATCGGTAGCATCTCGTTCGGGTGTGTTGCGCGCTGCGAATCCCAGTGCGTTCGGGTCGTGCGGTCACCTCGTCTCCTGGGGTTAGCGCGTCATTTGCCGGTCAGCTGTCTGAACACGCGCCCAGCGCGTGACGTCGCCGCGATCGAGGGCGATCGCGAGGAGGTCCGGGAACTGGTCGGGTGTGCATGCGAATGCCGGTACGCCGAGCGCAGCGAGGGCCGCCGCATTGTCGTGATCGAACGACGGCGCGCCGTCGTCGGACAGGGCGAGCAGGACGACGATTTGTACGCCCGCGGCGGTCATGGTGGCGATCCGGCGCAGCATCTGATCGCGTGCGCCACCCTCGTACAGGTCGGTGATCAGGATCAGCAGGGTGTCCGTCGGCCGGGTGACCAGTCCCTGGCAATACGCGACCGCACGGTTGATGTCGGTTCCGCCGCCGAGTTGGGTACCGAACAGCACGTCGACGGGATCGGCGAGTTTGTCGGTGAGATCGACGACCGCGGTGTCGAACACGACGAGCGATGTCTTCAGCGACCGCATCGAGGCGAGTACGGCTCCGAAAATCGATGCGTAGACCACGCTTGCCGCCATCGATCCCGACTGGTCGATTGCGAGCACGACGTCTCGTTGCACTGCCCGGGCTTTGCGTCCGTACCCGACGATCTGTTCGGGTACAACGGTTTTGAACTCGGGCAGATATCGCGAGAGATTCCTGCGAATCGTACGATTCCAGTCGATATCGGAATGGCGCGGACGCGAGGTGCGAGCGGCGCGGTTCAGTGCGCCCGTGACGGCAGCCGCAGTGCGCCCGGAGATGCGGCTCTCGATCTCCCTGACGACCTTCTCGACCACGCTCCTGGCCGTCGCCTTCGTCGTCTCGGGCATCACCCGATTCAGGCTCAGCAAGGTCCCGACCAGGTGCACATCCGGCTCGACCGCATCCAGAAGTTCGGGCTCGAGCAGCAGGGTGGCCAAGTCGAGTCGCTCGATGGCGTCCTTCTGCATCACCTGAACGACGCTGCTCGGAAAGTAGGTCCTGATGTCGCCCAACCAGCGCGCAACCCGCGGCGCCGAACCTTCCAGCCCACCCGCGCGCCGGCCTGTTTCGCCTGGTCCCGGCTTTTCTGCGTCGTACAGCGCGCCCAATGCGCCGTCCATTGCGAGGTCGTCCCGGGAAGTCAGGTGGCCTGTGCCCTCCTCTGCTGCCTGCCCGAGCACCAGGCGCCATCTGCGCAGGCGGTCCGCGTCCGTCGTCATGACACACCCAGGATCTCTGCGACAGTGCGAATGGCGATCCGGCCGCGCTCGGGATCGCGGTCGACCGCGCGCGCACGACGAGTTTCGCCGGGACTTCGTACGGCTTGCCCCACCGCGTGCCGCTCGCCGGTGTCGAATGAGCCGAAGGTGCGACGCAGCAGGGGGAGTATGTCGGTGAAGTCCTGTTCGACCAGGTTGCCGACCCACTCGTCGAGTAAGCGGAGCAACTCCCGGTCGTGCACGAGCAACAGACCGCTACCGCCGAGGAATCCTTCGACCCACGCCGCCTTGGCGGCAGGCTTCGAGCCGATCGACAACGCACGGGAGAGCCTGGTCGCGGAGCTGGGTTCGGAGATGCGGCCGGCGTCGCGAAGCAATCGGACAAATCTGCCGACCAGCACGCCGTGGACGTCGTCGCGGTTGCTTATCGATTCGAGCGTGCTCATCCATCGCTCGGAAGCGACGGTGTCGTCACGCGTCATGATCGCGGCGTGGGCATCATCGACGAGAGTGCGCAGTTCGGTTGCGCTGTCATCGTCGAGGTTGGTGACTGCCGTTGCCATCCCGGCGGCTATCCGAATAAGCATGCTGTCGCTGACGTGGGTCAATGCCGTTGTGTCCGTGCCGCGGACGTCGCCGTAGCGCATCGTGCGGGTCAGTGGCGGCACTGCGGCGAGAAGGTGGACCACGTCCTGGTCGAGGGCGGCCGCGGTCTCGACGCGGGCGAGCAACTCGGGCAGCGCGCCGGCGAGGTCGGCGACGAGCGTTTTCTCGAGCAGCGCTGTTAGTTCGCCCAGGGTGACCGCAGATTCTCCGGCAGCGTGGAGCACCTTCGCTTCGGCCGCGGCCTCGACAGTGGTGCCCCACATCGATGCTTCGACTATGGAGACCGCGTAATCGGGCTGCCACCGCAACGACCAGGTCTCGCGGAAGGTGCCCATGTTGCGAACCTCGCTGTCGATCACAGTGCCCCAGCCGATACCGATGAGCGACAGTCGGTGCAGGAGGCGGGATTTGGCGAGATCGTTGTTCCTCCGGAGGTCGAGGTCCAGTTTCTTAGCCGAGGTTTCTTGCTTGAGGCGCAGCGATCGAATCTTCGACCGCAGGTCGGCGTCCAACGGCACGGTCGGTGTTTCGTCGGGCACTCTGCCGAGCTCCTCGCCGACGACCATCCGCTCGGTCACGAACTCGAGTACGACTTCGTCGCCGTCGCACAAGACCGCACGCGTGGCGTCGGTGACTTCGGCGAGGCCTGCAAGTGGCCGAGATCGCATGGCGGCCAGCGTTTCCGTGAGCCGGACCGATTCGATGACGTGCGCGCTGGAAACAGGTAGATCTTGGGTTCGAAGTACTCTGGCCACCTTTGTGAGCCACCGGTCGATCGGCTTGTCGGTCTGTGTGAACAGGTGGTGATACCAGCCCGGCGAGGTGATCCCTGCACCGTAACCGGAAGCCGCGGACAACCTCGAATGAGTCCAGGGCACCCACGTGAGCGATGTCTTGACTTTGGGTAATCCTTTGAGCAGCCGGGCATCCGGTGCTGCCGGACCGAGTGCGCCGTTGAGCGCCGGCGCATGCCAGGCGCCGCAGACAACGGCCAGCCGGGTCGCTCCGGCCTTGAGCACGCGGCGCATGACCTGGCGCATCTGTGCTTCACGAACCAGCGTGGGTTGGTCGATCGTCGACGTTTCGCGAAGCTGCGTCATCGCCTCGGTGATCGCTTCGAACGATGCGGAGTCGGAGCTGGATTCGACGACCGCGTCCCACCAGCGTTCGGCGTCGTCGTATCCCGCAGCGGCCGCCAGCCGTTCCAACGGATCGCCACCACCTCTCGTGCGGTCCGCCGAAGCGAGTGCGTGTGCGGCCGACAGATCGCAGAACTGCGCCGGAATGTCGTGGCGGGCAGCCCATTGCAACGCCTGCCATTCGGGTGAGAAGACAGCGAACGGCCAGAACGCGGCCTTGGCCGGTTCGGTGGTGGCATAAGCGAGTAGCGCGACGGGCGGGCGCATGTCGCCCGAACTTGCCAGCGCCACAAGCGAATCAGCGTCCCCGGGTCCTTCGATAAGAATCGCATCCGGCTCGAATTCGTCGAGCGCTGCGCGCAATGAGCGCGCGGAACCGGGCCCGTGATGCCTGATTCCGAAGACGCGTGTGAGTTGCTCGGTCACCCGCTGACCTCTCGGCATGCTCTGTAGAAGTCGGCCCAATCCGCACGCTCGCGAACGACAGCTTCGAGGTACTCGTTCCAAACGACCGAATCGGCGACCGGATCCTTGATGACCGAGCCCACGATGCCCGCCGCGATATCGGCGGCGCGCAAGACTCCATCGCCGAAATGGGCAGACAGGGCGAGTCCGCTGGTGATAACCGAAATTGCTTCGGCTGTCGAGAGTGTGCCCGATGGTGACTTCAACTTCGTTCGGCCGTCTGTGGTTGCGCCGGATCGGAGTTCGCGAAACACGCTGACAACGCGGCGAATCTCTTCTGCGACAGCGGGAACCGGTGGCAACTCCAGGGCCGAACCGAGTTGCTCGACGCGGCGCGTGACGATCGCGACCTCCTCTTCCTCGGTCGCGGGCAGCGGCAACACCACGGTGTTGAATCTCCGTCTGAGGGCGGACGAGAGTTCGTTGACGCCCCGGTCGCGATCGTTGGCAGTGGCGATCACGTTGAATCCCTTGGTGGCCTGCACTTCTGTGGCCAGTTCGGGGATCGGCAGCGTCTTCTCGGACAGTATCGTGATGAGCGCATCCTGTACGTCGGCGGGGATGCGGGTGAGCTCTTCGATTCGTGCGATACGACCCTCGCGCATCGCCGTCAGCACCGGCGACGGTACGAGCGCGCCGTCGGTCGGCCCTTCGGCAAGCAGACGCGCGTAGTTCCAGCCGTAGCGGATCGCTTCCTCGGGTGTGCCTGATGTGCCCTGGACGAGCAGAGTCGACGCACCGGAAATGGCTGCCGAAAGATGTTCCGAGACCCATGTTTTGGCTGTGCCTGGAACGCCGAGCAGTAACAACGCCCGGTCCGTGGCGAGGGTCGCCACAGCGACCTCGACCAGTCGGCGCGGGCCGACGTACTTCGGCGTGATCGTCGTGCCGTCAGTGAGAACGCCGCCGAGCAAATAGGTCACGACTGCCCACGGCGAAAGTCGCCACGAGGGTGGCCGTGGGCGATCGTCCGTTCGTGCGAGCGCGGAAAGTTCGCTCGCATAAGCTTGTTCGGCATGCGGGCGCAGTAGGGATCGATCGATCGCTTCGGTCACTGCAGCTCCTCGAGCATTGTCTTGCGTTGGATGAGTGTGTGCGCGATGGCGTTCAACGACTGGGCCCACCCGGGGTCTGCGCAGCGGTCGGCGGCTGCGCGAACCGCCGGAAAGGCCTCGATCGGAAAGTTCGCGCGAGCCAAGCGCAGCGCGGTGTCCGCGCCGGCAGGCGAGTTGGTGCGCGTTCGCCGGAGCTCTTTGACTGCGCCGTCGGACCGCTCGAGAATCAATTTCAAGACGTGCAGGCACACTTCCCGCGACCAGGGATGTCGCAGGGTGCTCAGTGGATTCGGCGCCGGCGCCGTCAGCAACGCTGGGGTCGAGCCGAGGATGTAGCGCTCCCGGGCGGCTTCGCTCGCCTGGGTCAGAAGTGAAGCGATGTCGGCATGCGATTCGTCGATCAGTGCGTCTGCCCACTCCGAATCGGCCTGCGCGACAGCGGCTTGCGCCCAGCCGCGGACGACACACATGTGCCAGTCCGCGTCGATACCGCTGGTGACCGCCCGAGCGGGCGAATCGAACAGGTCCGCCCACGTGCTGAGTGGTGTTGCGCCGACGACCTGTAGCAGCCATGCCGCACGCTTGTTCGTGGCCCGAAAATCGTTGTCGGAGATACCATCTCGACGTCCGGTGGTATCGATCGAGGTCGGCACGCTGACGGTGACGTGATCTCCGCCCTCGACGTGCAACCAGGACCGTGCGCGGGCCGCCATGCGTTCGCCGTAGCGTGAGTGCGGAAGCCGACGCAGTAGGCGCGCGGCTGTTTCTCGCACTTCTCTGCGTCCGTCGTCGAGCGCGGACTCGAGGAGGTCTTCGTCGGAGTTGTTCAAACCGACCTCGAGTTGGGCTAGGAAAGCGGCGCGATCGGTGCCGGTTTCGCTCGACCACGTCGCGGCCAGGTGGGAGCGCGCCGCCGCGGGATCGGCGTCCCGCAGTTCCGCGAGCCAGCGGCGCCGGTCTCTTGTCGCGCCGTGCGTCCAGATGTCGACGTCCCCCGGGCGGAAAGCAACCAAGTCCGCCCATTCGGAGTTCTGTTTCGCAAGCCACTGGCCACGTGTTCCAGCGAGGCGCAGGATACTGCGGCGATGTTCGGCGCTCGACGCCGCAAAGGCCAGCAGGGCAGCCATGCTTTCGTCCGGTGCGCGGTAGTCGCGCCGTTGTGCTTCGGCGAACCATTCGCCTAGCACCGGTGATCGCGTTGCCAGTAGTTCGAGAACCCGTCCGACGGCGTCGCTGGGTAGCAGGTATCGCGGGTCGTCTTCGGCCGCTTCGGGAATCGTCGCCGGGGTAGCTGCGAGCGCACCGCGTTCGTAGGCGAATTCCAGTGCGGCTGCGTTCAACAGAACGGTCGCCGGATCACCCGAGAGCCGTTCGGAGTCGATTCCGACATCGATGTAGCGGAAGTCCGGCTGCTTGCGCGCCGTTCCGAGGAGCGCGGCGGAAACCAGTTCTTCGTTCACAGTTGGACCACCTGGCCCGCCGTGAATACCGAGACCGGCTGCAGCCCCGTTCCCGTCCATTCGCCGATGACTGTGATCGGGTGACCACCGGATATTCCGAGCAGCTTCCAGGGTGGCGGCTCGTCGAAGGGGTGGGTGAGTGGAAGCGCGGCGCCGTCGGCACCGACGACGCGCCACTGTCCGCTCGTCGCCGTCGGCACAACGTCGCTGAGCAGCATCGGCCACGACCGCAACCAGGGATCTGCTCCCAGCGCGTGCGCGTAGTCGGCGAGCGAATCGTCGATGGTCGACCCGGCGAGTGTCGTGAAGGGCTCGGGGCGACTGTGCCGTTTGCCGACTTTCCCGCGCAGCGGAGCGGCACCCGGATAGAAGTGGATGTCGAGGTCGATGACGAAACCGGGTCCGGGTACTTCGCTCGGAAAGTTCGGCGAGCCGAACGAGAAGTCCAGGAGAACGGCCCACTTCCGGGAGTCACGTCCGCGTAGCCAGAGTTTCCGTGCGAAGAGCTGATTCTCCTCGGTGACCCGGCTGCCGAGGATCATCCAGTGATCGGAATCCGCAGGGCGTTCGAGCACGGCCTCGGCCTTGATCGGGTAGCCGATATGTGACCGCACCGATGCCGCGAGCGGCTCGGGAAGCTCCTCGATCCGGCGATGGGCCGCGACGAGTAGATGGAGCTGTGCGTAATCGGCGAGCAGGCGGGCTGGCCAATCTTCGCGTGTAGCAACGGTATACGGAATGCGGCGCAACGTGGATGCGACGCCTGGTGCCTGCGCGTCGGTCATTCGGGCGGCAATCGATTCGAACGTCCGAAACGACCGATCTGCCTGCGCCAGCCCGGTGCGGATCTGATCCACCAGCCACGTCTCGAGGTCCTCGAGTCCTGCGCTCACCCGATCTGCTCGCTGTTGCACTGTCGCCGGGTTGCTCGATCGCGGTTTCGGTGAACCCTGCGTCGATGGCTGTCCGGTACGCGATTCGAGCCACGCGACAGCGAAGGGTGCCACTGCATCCTGCGCTGGAACGGCGTCCTCCGACCACGCGATCAGTAGCCCGAGGGCGTGCTTGCACGGGTTCCGCCGGCTTGGGCACGAGCAGGTGAATGCCGGCCCGCCGAGATCGGCGACAACTTCGTACGGTTTCGCGGCGCTACCCGCGCACAAACCCCACAGCGTCGAGCCGTGGTGGCCGGTTGCAGAAAACTGCGGTCCGAGGCGTCGGGCGGTGGCGAGCGACGCAGCATCGGGAGCGAGAGCAGCGATGTCCCCTGCGCTCCGACCGATCATTCGAACAGCCCGCGAATGTCGTCGGCTGTGAGGCTTGCGCTCAGCATGCTGTCCGCGTCCAGCACGCTGGAGAAGAGCGAGGCCTTCTTCGCCTTGAGCGCCATGACTTTTTCCTCGATCGTGTTTCTGGAAATCAGTCGATAGACCATGACATTCCGAGTCTGCCCGATCCGATGTGTGCGGTCGACTGCTTGCGCCTCTGTCGCGGGGTTCCACCACGGATCCATGAGGAAGACGTAGTCGGCTTCGGTGAGGTTGAGGCCGAATCCGCCGGCCTTCAGGCTGATGAGAAAGACCGGTGCACTGCCACTCTTGAATTCTTCGACGACGGCCGCACGATCACGGGTCGAGCCGTCGAGGTAGCAGTAGCGCACTCCCTCCGCCTCCAGCCGTTTCCGCACCGTCGCGAGGAAGCCGGTGAACTGGCTGAAGACCAGGGCGCGGTGGCCGCCGTCGACCACGTCGTGGAGTTGGTCGGCCAGCGCGTCGACCTTTGCCGAGGGCATGCTGCCGGGGCTGACGGTGTCGTCAACGAGCGAAGCGTCGAGACTCAACTGACGCAGCAGTGTCAGCGACCGGAAGATCGTGAAGCGATTGCGGTCCATGTCGTCGATCAGCCCGAGTATCTTCTGGCGCTCGCGCTGCAGGTGCGTTTGATAGAGCTTCTGATGCCGGGGATGGAGGTCGAGTTCGAGTACCTGCTCCTGCTTCGCGGGCAGGTCGGCGGCAACCTGTTCCTTGTTGCGCCGCAACACAAGTGGCCTGATCCGGCGGCGCAGCTGCGCGAGAAGCTCCCGGTCACCTTGCTTTTCGATCGGCTTGCGGTAGTACTCGCCGAACTTCTTGAGGCTCGGGAAAAGACCCGGCGCGGTGATGGACAGGAGCGACCAGAGCTCGCCGAGGTTGTTCTCCATGGGTGTTCCGGTGATCGCGAGCTTGAAGGGAACCGGCAGTGCGCGCACTGCCACGTAGGCCTTGGACTGGTTGTTTTTCACGAACTGTGCCTCGTCGAGAATCAAAGCAGACCAGGGCAATTCGGCGTACTTCTCGTAGTCGATCCGAAACCGTGCGTACGACGTCACGACCACATCGGCACCACCGAGGACGCGATCACGGTTGGGGAGCTTGGCGAGGCTTTCGTCGATTGCGACGATGTCGAGATGCGGTGCGAACCGGGCACATTCGGCGGCCCAGTTCGGCACGACACTCGTAGGCGCCACGATCAGGAACGGTGCGTCGGCGGGTTTCTGCTCGCGCGCGTGGCAGATCAGCGCCAACGATTGCACGGTCTTACCCAGCCCCATGTCGTCGGCGAGAATTCCGCCCAGGTTGTGCGTCCACAGGAATGTCAGCCAGCGGAAACCATCGACCTGGTAGGGCCGCAGCTGGGCCTTCAGTCCGCGCGGTGATGGTGCCGATTCGATCGAATCGAGAGTGAGCAGGCCTTCGACTTGATTCTGCCATTCGGCGGCTTGGCTTTCGATGATGCCGAGTTGACTGAATTCGTCCCACAGGCCCGCTTGAAATCTGCTGATGCGCAGACCGCCACCGGGGGTGTCCTGCAGTTCGCGCGCCTCTTCGATGAGGCGTTTCAACGTTTGCAGCTCGGGCTTCTCCAACGAGAAGTAGGCGCCGCTGGGTAGGAGTAAGTGGGTCAGTTGGCGCGCCAGCGCGGTGAAGACGTCGGCGAACGGTACCTCCTGACCTTCGACCGAGATCGACAGACCGAGGTCGAACCAGTCAGAATTCGCGGCGGATGCCGTGGTACTCAGCCCGATTCGCAGTGAGTCGCCGGCCTCGCGGTAGTCGGGTGGAGTGCCGACTACCTCGACCTGAACATCGTCGTCGGAGGCGAGCAACGGCAGCAGCTCGGTGGTGAATCTCATCGTATCGATGCCGGCGAGTTGAGAGTGCGCGGCGAGTGCAGCCGACGAGTCCGGCGGAAGGTCCAGCCCTTCGAGCAATTGACGTTCGCGTGCCGGATCGCGAAACGACGTGCCGCCTCCCCTTGGGTCCAGCGGGGCGCGGACTTCGTGTTCGCCGATTCGATAGGCCCACTCCCAGTCGACGGTGAGCGAGTGTTCGTCGGCATACGTAGCGCGCAGCGCAAGGCGTGGATCGGAAACAGTCGGCGGCGTGAAGGATTCGTCCGACGACGTAATCGTGGCTGACCTCGTGAGAGTAGGAAAGTACTCGATGACGAACCGGGACTGCTCCGCCGCGGGGATGTCGATCTGCTGGCCGTCGATGACCATTTGCTGCAGACGCGGGGGAACCGGCGACGGGAATCGCGCCAACTGGAAGCGGTTCGACTGTTCTGCGTGGACGACGCCGTGTCCCGTCGTTCCGATGAACCCGACCGCGAGTGGGCTCGCCGCGGTGCCGTCGACGCGAACGATCGGCGTGATCGTCAGGCCGAACTCGGTCGCTCGAAAATCCAAGCAGAACTCGGCCGTCGCAGAGTGCCGTACGGTGCGCGTGTCTTTGCGCGCGTAGACCAATTGCACTCCGGCTGCGGTGAGTTCGTCGAGAAGCGGCCAGAGTTGGCGACTGTCGAAGGTCGCGAGGTCGATCGTCTTCTCGTCGCCGAAGTGATAGTAGGAATGGCGATGCCGGCCTGACGAGTAGACCGCGTAGAACTCTTTGAGCAACCGGACGTGTTCTGCCGGATGGCCGGACGACGCGTGGAGCGCGGTCACCGACGTCCACGTCAACCCGCCGCTGATCCAGCCGGTTCTGCCCCGTTTCACAGGTTTCGCGAGGACGCTCGGGCGGGTGTCGGCACCTGTCGCAGTGACCAGCGTCAGCTCGATCGCAAGCGGGTTCGCGCCCGTGTGCCATTCGTGGTCGCCGGGCTCGGGCGGCAGGAGTGGCCGTAGGGAACGCTCCCACGCGGGTGTCGCGGGTGGTGCAGGCACCACCGCGACTGCGGGAGGCGCCGGCCGAGCGGGTGCGATCGCGTGCATCGCTGTGAGGACGAGAGCGACGACGTGCTTGCACACCCCATCGAAAGGGCAGGTGCAGTCGCTCGACGCGAGCCCGAGCCGGCCTTCGTTGTCGGCGAAGTAGGCCACTGCGTCGTAGCGGACGCCGCTACTGCCTTCGACGTCACCTTCGAGGGCGAGTTCGTCTGGATACCAGGCGAGTTGCCCGATCGCGAACTCACGTGCATGCGTGAGTCCGCGAGCGAACACTGCCGACCCCACACAATCGCGGAGGTCGGCGACGTCCTCGTAGGTGAATCGGTTGCGCGCCATGCAGGGAAACGTATCGGTGCGGTCCGACAAGTTGCCCGTGCCGCGCTGCCTCCGTCCCGAATCTGGTACAGCTGCGAGCCGTGTGGCGAAAGGTGCGCGCGCTCAGGTCTGCATGGAACTCGAGCGGTCCGCGTCTGTGAATTCTTCGACGGCCGCGCCGGGTGCTGCCGCTCGTTTGCGACTCGTGTAGTTCGCGGCAGCGGCAAATGCGGCCGACACGCCTGCGGCGGACGGTGCGTAGGTCAGCGACTTGCCGCCCTTGAATCCGAGTTGCTCGCCGATGGCGACGGCGTCGATGTTCGCGCCGAGGAAGAGGTAGTCCCAGGCATAGTCGCGTTCCTGCCGAGTGATCACTTCTCGCACCGCGGAGTGAGTCCACTCCTTGCTGGCATTCTCGTGGCCGTCGGTCAACACGACGACGATTACTTTCCCCGGCCGCTCGTGTTCGGGCCGCGCGGCGAGCTCCTGACCGATCTCGGTTGTAAGACGGCCGATTCCGTCGTAGAGCGCCGTGACTCCCCGCGGCTCCAGGACGAGTGGCGCAACGTTCTCGATCGGAACGTTCGAGTAGACCCGCTCGTAGACGTCGTCGAACTGGGCAAGGGTGACGTGCACGCCCCCCGGCTGCTCGCGTTGTTTGGCGATGTAGGCGTCGAAGCCGCCTTCGGTGTCCGACTTGATGGAGAACATCGAGCCGGAGCGGTCCAGAAGGACCGCGATGAGTGTCAGATCTGCGTTGGTCATGTGCTGCTCCCGTGTGCGTAATCGACAGCCTGCCCACGGCAGGGCGTGTCGAAAGCAGTCAGCTCGACCGGTGCAGGCTCATGCCTCCACAGTGCCTGCGTCGCGGCGGCTGCGCCACAACAAATCGGTGTGGACGGGTATGAAGGGTGTCGGGCGATTCTCGATTGTCGGAGGCATAAGACATGATGCCGGGGTGAGCAGGGCGGGAGTGAGTGTGTCGCACGATGCGTACGAAAGGCTGTCCGCCGCCGTTCTGCGGGCGAAGGCAGGCTCGCCGCTGGCCGCGGTCACGGTCGTCGTGCCCAGCTTCGGTGCTGGTCGAGACGCATTGCAATACCTCGGCTCGCACGGCGGTGTCGCGAATACCCGCGTGCTGACAGTTGCGCAGGTCGTCGACCGCCTCGCCGCACCGGCGTTGAGTCCGCGGTTGGCGTTGCCGTATCCGCTCCTGGAGGCCGCCGTTGCGCGGGTTCTCGCCGACGAGCCGGGGGTGTTCGCGCCGGTTGCCGACCAGGCGATCACCGCGCAGGCGATCGCAGGAGCGTCGTGGCGGCTCGCCAGATTTGCCGGGGCGGATTCGGCGAACGCCTCAGCGCTCGTCGCAGACATGTTGCGTGTGCATCGTGTCGCGGTTGGCGCGCACTCTGCGAAGTACTTTTTGCAGCACGAGGCCTATACAGCCGCGACGGCACGGATCGCCGAGCTCGGGTCGGTCGTTGTCTTCCTGCCGTCCGGTGGCGATCCCGCGGAATCCGCTTTCCTGGGCCGATTGCAACGCGTGGGTGAAACGGTCGACGACTGCGCCGAGGTACTCGCGACGATGGTCGTCCACGCCTCGGATGCCGACGACGAGGTCCGGTCGGTAGCGAGGCTGGTCCGGTCGCGGCTCGCTGCCGGTGTGCCGGGGTCGCGGGTCGGTGTCTTTTACGGAACTGCCGATCCGTACCTGCAGTTGATTCATGAGCATTTCGCGCGCGCCGATGTGGAATTCGCTGGGCCGCAATGCCACTCGCTGCTGGATCGTCCGGTCGCGCGCTCGTTGCTGCGCCTGCTCGAACTGGACACGGAGGTCATGCCGCGCCGTGAATTGCTTGCGATTCTGGCGGAGCGTGCCGTCCGGTGGCTGGACGTCGATGGGCAGCGCCTGAATCAGGTCCGTATCGAGCAACTGACGCGCGTCGCCGCACCGATCGTCGGCGGTCCTGACTGGGACCGGCTCAGTGAGGTACCCGCCGACTCGTACTACTCGGAGACTGCTGCGACGCTCTCCGACTTCGTGACCGCCCTGCAGCGTGACCTGCGGTCCCTCTCGTCGGCGTCGACGTGGGCCGACTGCTCGGACCAACTTGTCGCGCTGCTCGACCGCTTCTTCGTCGGCGGACCCGACTTCGCGACTGTCCGTGCGATGGCGGCTGGGCTGGGCGACATGGACGGCGTCGCGCCCCCGTCGACCACGCGTGGCGTCGCGGAGGCAATGGCTGTCCGCATCGGAACTCTGCCCGAGACGGTGGGCACGTTCGGGGCCGGGGTGAGCGTCGGGCCGATCGCAGCCGGGGTCGGCCGCGACCTCGACGTAGTCGTCGTCGTAGGGGCCGCCGAAGGCATCGTCCCCGCCGCCCGGCGTGAGGATCCGATGCTGCCGAGTCGGCTCGTGGAGACGACGCCAGCAGCCGAGATCGAGCATCAGCGCCGTCAGTTGCAGCTCACCCTTGCCGCGGGCACGGGTGATCGGGTGGTCACGTTCCCGCGCGGGAGCCTGCGCGGCGGTGCCGAGAAAGTCCCGTCGCGATGGTTGCTGCCTTCGCTCGAGGCGCTCGCCGGTGGACCCGTCGGCGTGACCTCGTGGCAGACCGACACGGCGGACGCAACTGCGATTGTGACGGTCGAATCATTCGACGCCGCAACCCAATACGCGGATGCCCGGATCGGGGCGAGTCCCGCGACAGACACCGAGTGGCGGCTGCGTGCGCTGGCGGGCGTGCCCGCATCCGGACGGCAGACACTTTTGGACGACGCTGTCGTTCGGGCCGGGATGCAGATGCGCAGCGACCGCCTGAACGGTCGGTTCACGCGGTTCAACGGCAACGTTGCGGATGTTCGCGACCTGGTCACCTACTTCGCCGACCCGGTTCCGCCGACCCGCCTCGAAGAGTGGGTGACCAGTCCTTATCTGTTCTTTGTCCGGCGCATTCTCAAAGTCGACGATCTTCCCGATCCCGACAATGCCGCAGCTATCGATCCGCTGACCCGCGGCAATCTGGTGCACCTGGTTCTCGAGATCTACATCCGCGAATGTATTGCGGGCGCGCCCCGCTCGCTCGACAGGCTGCTCGACATCGGCGAAGACGTTCTCGCCGAGGCCCGTTTCGGTTCGCCTGGCTGGCTTCCGCAGCTGTGGGAGAAAGATAGTTCGGTCATCCGGCGCGATCTCATGGAATGGTTCGCACGCGACAACAGGGAACTGTCGGAGGGGTGGACGCCGACCGCTGCCGAGCAGGACTTCGGTCCGCCACCGGACGAGGTGGTGCTGGACCTCGCCGACGGCTCGATTCGCTTCTCCGGCACGGTCGATCGCATCGACCGGCACAGTGACGGCCGGCTGCGGGTTACCGATTACAAGACGGGGAAGGCCGACTCGTACGGTCAGCAGACGGCGGATACGCCGACGGTGGGGGGCAGGCGATTTCAGCTGCCGGTCTACGGACTCTACGCGCGGTCGCTCGTTGCCGAACCCGTTGTCGCGCGGTATTGGTTCGTCAGTTCGAAGGGTAAGTTTGCCGAAATCGGCTATACGGTAACGGATTCCGTGATCGATGCGCTGCGCGACGGTGTCGGCGTGGTTCATCGCGCAATTTCCGCCGGCTACTTTCCGCCCATGCCGCCACACACTCATTGGGAGGACCAGCTGCTGGACCTGATCGGTGAGCCCGGAATGGAGCGCGCCTGGGTTGCACTCGAGAGCACCCCGGAGTTGGCCGAGTTCATTGCGATCCACAATGGTGACGCGTCCGGGGGCCCGTCGTGAGCGAACTCATCGACCGCGCAGGCCGCGTCCGGATCGAGACCGACACAGCATCGACGCTGTTCGTCGAAGCCGGTGCAGGCAGCGGGAAGACGCATTCGCTGGTGCAGCGGATCTGTCATCTCGTGCTGCACGACGGCGTCGAACTCGACCGGATCGCCGCCATCACCTTCACCGAAAAGGCGGCGGCCGAACTGCGCGAACGCGTTCGGGTCGAACTTGCGCGCGCCGAACCGTCGCAGGCGCGAGAAGTCGCGCTGACCCAGATCGACACTGCGGCGATCGGCACTCTGCACGCGTTCGCTGCCCGAATCGTTGGCGAACATCCACTCGAAGCCGGTGTACCGCCGCGTATTTCGGTGGTCGATGCGATGGGTTCGCAGCTGTCCTTCGAGCGGCGCTGGCGCCGGATGCGCGCCGACCTCTTCGCGGATGCGCAGGCCTCGCCTCCCGGGTTGGCGGACGCGATGAAAATCGTGGTCAGTGCCGGAGCCTCGCTCGATCAGGTTCGCGCGCTGGCGGATTCGCTCGATCGGCACTGGGATCGACTCGAGGTCGACGATGTTGCGCCGGCCATGCGCGCGCCCGACGTCGGCTCTGTGCTCGTTGCCGCCGACGCGGTGCTCGAGGCGATGCGTGACTGCCGCGATTATGACGACAAGCTCGCCGTAGTGCTGGGCGATGTGCGCCTCTGGCGCGACGACATGTTCGAGGCTCGCAACTCGGACGCCTGGCTCAGTGTGATCGATACGTGCCCAGGTCCGGGCAGCGGTGGGCGCGGAGCCAGTTGGTCCGGCGGTGCGGGCCGGGTCAAGGAAATCAAGCAGTCGCTGAAGGACTTGCGTTCGTTCGCCGAACGCGTGCGCCACGAGTACGTCGCTGCAGCGCTCGCAATTGTCGTGCACCACATGTCGCGTGTCATACGAGAGGAGGCGACGCAGCGCCGGCGCCGTGGCGAACTCGAGTTTCACGATCTGCTGGTGTACGCCCGCGACGTCCTCGACGATCCTGATGTCGCTGCGGCGGTGGGTGATTCCTACCAGCGGATCCTGCTCGACGAGTTCCAGGACACCGATCCGCTGCAGTTGGAGATGGCGCTGCGAATCGTTGCGGGTGTGCGCGGCAGGTTGTTCACGGTGGGCGATCCGAAACAATCGATCTACCGGTTCCGGCGTGCAGACATCGCCTCCTACATGGCAGCCCGAGACAATGCCGGTCACGCCGACATCGTGGCGCTGACGACCAACTTTCGATCGACGAAGCCCGTACTCGATTGGGTGAATACGGTTTTCGGCCGACTCGTTGTCGCGCAGCATCATATGCAGGCAGCCTATGTGCCGCTCGATCCTGCCCCCGGCCGACCGGACTGGCACGAATCAGGCTGGGGTCCAGCGCCATTCGTGTTCGGTGATAACGACGAACCGGTGAGCGGCGAAGAATCGCTGGCGCCGGCCGCGGTTGCGCGCGCCCGCGAATCACGCGATGTGGCAAGGGTGATCGCAACAGCCCTCGGCCAGGGCTGGCAGAAGGAATCGGGATCGCACGGTTCGTATTCCCACGTACCGATGAACCTGCGCGACATCTGCATTCTGATTCCGTCGCGTGCCGTCCTGCCGTTTCTGGAGAAGGCGCTCGATGCGGCAGGGATCGAATTCCGTTCGGAAGCATCATCGTTGGTGTACTCGACCCAGGAGGTGCACGACCTTTTGGTGACCTGCCGCGCGCTTGCGAATGTTGCGGATGCCGCTGCACTCGTCGCCGCGTTGCGCACGCCGCTGTTCGCTTGCGGCGACGACGATCTGTTGCGCTGGTCGGCTGCCCGTGGGCGATGGTCGCTGTTCGCAGATCCACCCGAGGGTCTGGAGCAATCGCCCGTGCACGACGCGATCGGGTATTTGAAGTCGGTGTGGTTCGATCTACATCGGTTGAGTCCGGGAGCGCTGCTCAGCCGGCTCGCGACCGATCGCAGAGTGTTCGAAGTGTCGATGGATTCGCCGCGGCACCGAGACGTGTGGCGCAGGCTCAGGTTCGTCATCGATCAGGCACATGCCTGGTACAGCGAGGATCGTGGCGACCTGCGTGACTACCTCGATTGGGCGTCGACCCAGGAGGAAGAGAACGCACGTGTGGCAGAGGCCGTGCTGCCCGAGATAGGTGTGAACGCGGTGCGGATCATGACGATTCACGCCGCGAAGGGTCTGCAGTTTCCGATGGTCATCGTCACGGGGATGAGTGCGGGCTACCGAAATTCGATGGATCCGGTCCTCTGGGACGAGCGCGGCGGACTGCATGTCAACCTTTCACGCACCGCGCGGTCGGCGGGTTTCGACGCGGTTGCGACCGTCGAGCGTGCGCACGCAGCGGCCGAGCGGGTGCGGTTGCTTTACGTCGCGTGCACTCGGGCCGAAAGCTTTCTCGCTGTGTCCGGCTATCAGCCGAAGGGTGAAGGCTGGGGCCGATTGGTCGCCGAGGGTGTCCAGGGGCTGGAATGTACTGCGCCCGAACTCCTCGAAGCGGTCCGACGCGAGGACGGCGCGTCGCGCTCGGGTTCGGCGCTCCCGACGTTCGACGAATGGCTCGCCGAAACGGCGATCGTGCGGCAGACATCGGCCGTACCGACGGCGGTGTCGGCAACCCATGTCGCGCACGCAGACACGGTGCGGGCGATCGCGGTTCTCGAGGAGTACCAGCGTTCGGGGGCGCTGACGCAAGCAGAATGGATCGAAGTCGTACAGGGCGCGGCGGGGGCGACCGAGAGCGGTGCGGAGTTGGGTACAGCGCTGCATGCAGTGCTCGACGAGACCGACCTGCGGCTGGAGGGCTTCGACGAGGTCGCCCGTAGTGCGGCGGTCCGGATGGGGTTGGCGGACGTCGAACGATTCGTGTCGCTCGCCCGGTCCGCGGCCGAATCGGAGCCGGTGAGACGTGCTGCGGTAACCGAACATTGGCGTGAGTTGCAGCTCGCGGGAATATCCCCAGACGGAACGACTGTTGTCGAAGGGGTTGCCGACCTCGTCTTCAGAGACGATGACGGCGACCTGGTCATCGTCGACTACAAGACCGATGTGGGCGTCTCGCCGCACACGCTGGACGAGTACTGGACGCAGTTGGCCGTCTACGCCGATCTGCTGCGGCAGGCAACGGGCGAGCGCGTGTCTGCACTGATCCTCATTTTCTGCCGCCCCAAGCAGGCGCAAGTGCTGGAGCGACGCATCGGCTGAACGACAATCGGCAATAGGAGCGAACGTGCAGATCGATCTCAGTGGTAAGACAGCGCTGGTCACCGGCTCGACGCAAGGCATCGGGTACGCGATCGCGAAGGGCCTCGCAGCCAGCGGAGCACGTGTGGGACTCAACGGCCGGACGGCAGAACGCGTCGAGGATGCCGCTGCCCAACTGCGCGCGGAAGTCTCTGGCGCTGACGTAGTGGTGGTGGACGCCGACGTGTCGACCGCGGAGGGCGCCGCTCGCGCTGTCGAATTGCTTCCCGATGCGGACATTCTCGTCAACAACCTCGGGATCTTCGGTTCGGCCGATCCGCTGGCGATTTCGGACGACGAGTGGCGGCGCTACTTCGAAGTGAATGTCCTTGCTGCAGTGCGCCTCACGCGGCTCTATTTACCGGGGATGACAGATCGCGGCTGGGGCCGCGTGCAGTACATCGCGAGCGATTCCGCGATCGTCACACCCACGGAGATGATTCATTACGGCGTATCGAAGACCGCTCTTCTCGGGGTCTCGCGGGGATTCGCAAAAGCAGCTGCCGGCACGGGCGTGACCGTGAACTCGGTGATCGCAGGACCGACGCACACCGGGGGAGTGGAAGACTTCGTCTACGAGCTTGTGGACAAGTCCCTGGAATGGGATGCCGCCCAACGGGAATTCATGCGTGTTCATCGTCCGCAGTCGCTACTGCAGCGGCTCATCGAGCCCGAGGAAATCGCGAACATGGTGGTGTACCTGGCATCGAAGTTTGCGTCGGCGACAACCGGCGGAGCGCTACGTGTCGACGGCGGATACGTCGACTCGATCCTGCCCTAGTTCGTCCGGCGCAGATGGAGGAGCGGGAACGGCCTGCCGTCGCTGTCCTCCGTAGACCGGCCAGTCTGCTCGAACCCGCGCCGCAGATACCACTCGTGCGCGTCCGGATTCTGTTCGTTGACGTCGACCGTCAATGTGTCGTGGTGAGCGGCGACGGCGTCCACGAGTGCACTGCCGAACCCGCCGCCATGCGCGATGGGGTCGACGAACAGCATCTCGATCTTGCTGCCGGCCAAGCCGATGAATCCGACGGGAATGTCCGTCTCGTCTACCGCGACCCATACCTCGACCCGCGGTAGGTAGTCGTTGCGCACACGCGGCTCGTAGCCTGCGATGTCCGACGGCGTCAGGAAATGGTGGGTGGCTTCGACGGCTCGCTTCCAGATAGCGGCCAGCGAACGTAGTTCGGCGTCGTTGTACGGCTTGCGGATGATCGGTGCCGTGGTCTGGGGCGGGCCGTTCAGCTTGCTGACCGCTTGACGCCACTTGAAGAGCGGGCTCACGGTTCGAGCCTAGCGCGCACGCAAACCGCCCCCCGGGATTGGTCATCCGGGGAGCGGCTCTCGCGGGGAGTCAGTGTGTGAGGGCGGTGAAGTTGTCGAGCGTTCCTGTTCTGGTCGCGGTTGTTTCGATCGGCGCCGGTGCGAGCAGTCGGACACCGGATCGCCGGGGAAAGCCGTTGGGCGGTTGGACGTCCCGGCGCACCGGCAGGTAGTGCTGCGTGACCGCGAGTTCTTGGCCCTGCTTGCTGACCAGGAAATCTAGGAACCGTTTCGCTGCGTCGGGGTGTGCCGTGTGCCGGAAGATCGCTACCGGTTGCGTGACATACGGGGCGCCGTCGGTCGGATACTGGATGGCTATCGGGAGCCCTTTCGCTGCGAGTTCCCGGGCAACGTGGTCGGTCACGATGCCGACGTGCTGCACTCCGGCTGCCACGAGTTCACCGACCCATGAGTTGCTGTGCGCGACGTTCGGCCGGTGCGACGCGATCGTTTCGATCCAGCGCGGTCCGAGGGTGAGTGTTTCGCGCCAGACGGCCAGGTTGTGTGCGGCGGCTCCCGACACCTGCGGATTCGGCAGTGCCAGCCGGCCGTAGAACCTGTTTTCTGCCAGTTGCTTCCATGATCGCGGCGCGACGACGTCGAACTCGGTGTTGTAGCAGATCACCGTTGGGATGATCCGGGTGCCGACATAGAAGCCGTCGGGGTCGATCACGTTGGCGTGCAGTGAGAACACGTCTCGCGGGAGGTATTCGAGCAATAGGTCGCGGTTCTTGTAGGACTCGAATGTCGCCGAGTCGGCGGCAAGCAACACGTCGGCACCGATCGTGCCGGCGAGTTGCTCTGCCTCGATGCGCGCCGTCAGTTCACGGGTCGGAGCGCGTAGAACGTCGATCTTGATGTCTGGGTTGTCCTCCGTAAAAGCTGCTGTCAGTGCATCGATCTTGTGCTGTGGTTCGGATGTGTACAGGGTCAGTAGCTCGGTCTCTCGTTGTGCTCCTCCCATGCTCGGTGCTCGGTGTGAGCGTTTGCGATCGGTCAATGCGGCCACCAGGGCGGAGCTGAGCGTGAATCCTGTTCGTGTGTGAGTGAGCGTGGTCATTGTCTTGTCCTGGTGGTTGCGAGGGTTAGTTCATGACGAGGCTGTAGGCGGCGTTCATGGTCGGGAATCCGGTGTCGACGGTCGAGCGGACGGTGTAGAAGCGGCCGTCAGGGCCCGTCATGCGCGTGCCGCTGGTGTCGGTGCCGCCCGGGTAGTCGTTGGCCATGAAGACGGCTTGCGCGTTGCCCGGCAGCGAATATGTGACGTCGACGCCGAGGCCGCTGGGGTCGTTGTTGCTGGCAGTGACGATCTCGGACTGTCCGGGGCGCAGGGTGGCATTGGGCGCGTGAATCCACTGGCCGTATGGGTTGTCGGATCCCTGCAGGACCATGTCTTGGCCGGTGTCGTTGCGGATTGTCATGGCGATGCTGTTTCCGGTCATCGGCATCGTGCCGGCATTGGCGATACCGGCGGCACCGAAGGCCAGCCCGACACCTGCGAGCGCTGCGACAGAGAAGACGGTGTAGCGGACGACTCGGTCGCGTCGCGTCCGCCGCCGGTCGAGTTCGGCAAGGAGGTCGATCGGCTGCGTGTCGGTGGTCTTCTTCATGGCGAAAGTTCCTGTCTCAGTGGCGGTTCGAGATTCGCTTCCGGTGTTTTCCGGTGTGCAATAACTATCTCGCGCTACCGAGCTGCAGTCTGTCCGCCGGCTGGACCCACCGGGAGATGAATTCAGTGTCCCCCGATCGGGGGACAAGGGCCGACAACGTCAGTCGTTCACTGCTTTGTGCTCGACCAGCCGTAGACCGGGGGTCTGGGCGATGCTGCGATCGGTCAGCCACACAACGAGCGAGATGTCGTCCATTTCAAGTGTCTCGTACTCGAACTCGACGTTTCCCTTGCGCGGATGCGCAATTCGAAGAATCCCGGGTCCGCGGTTCTCGACGCGGTGTTCTTCCCAGCGGCGCGCGAACTCGGGGAACTTGTGGAGCCCGCCGATCGTGTGGGCGGAAGAGTCGTCGTTCGGCCACCGCACGGCGGCGGCACGCAGGCGCGCGCTGTAGGAATCGGCAACCTCGTCCCAGTTGCGCAGCATCTTCGGTGCCGACGGATTCGCGAAGACGTACCATCCGAAGTTCTGGCGTGACTCGGGTTCGAGGACGCCGAGCGGAGTGGCGAACTCCTCCCAGCGGGCGTTCCAGCTGAGGATCTTCAGCTCCCGGCCGAGCACGAATGCGGGTGCGGTCACCGATTCCAGGAGTGCCTGCAGAGTCGGGGACAACTGTTCGCGTGCGGGGGGCGCGGGAGCGCAACCGGAATTGTCGGCTGTGAGCGCGAGCCAACCGAAGTGCGTGCGTTCTGTCTCGTCCAACTGCAGGGCCTGCGACAGCGCGGCGAGAATCGAGATCGACGGATTGGTGTCGCGCCCCTGTTCGAGGCGCGCGAGGTAGTCGACGCTTACGCCGGCAAGGGCCGCGACCTCCTCGCGGCGCAGGCCCGGAGTCCGTCGTCGACCGGAATCCGGCAACCCGACGTCGCTCGGACGCAACCGAGCGCGTCGTGAGATGAGAAACTGCCCGAACTCGGACTTCGACACACGTCCATGGTGCCTCGAGCGGCGCTGTCTAGCCTCGCCCTGGCAGTGCCAGGATCAGCACGGTCTGGTTGCCGCGCTCGATTCTCGCGACAGTCGAGTCATGACTCTTTCCACAGACACCACACTCGCAGCCGGCTCCTGGGTCCTCGATTCCGCGCACTCATCGGTGGGATTCACCGTGCGGCACCTCGGTATCGCCAAGGTGCGTGGCCGATTCACGAAGTTCGACACCACCTTCGTCGTCGATGAGAGCGGCGCGGCCGAGATCGGCGCCGTCGTAGCGCTGGATTCGTTCGACACCGGCAACGAGCAACGCGACGCACACGTTCGGAACGCGGACTTCCTCGATGTCGAACGTCGTCCGACGATGACGTTTCGGGCCACGGAGCCCGTACGAATCGCACCGAACTTCGTCGTCACGGGTGACGTGTCCATCGGCACCGCGACCGCACCGATTGCCCTCGAAGTGGAATGGGGTGGCGTGCAGGAGTTCAGCGCGACCGGCGACCGCCACGCCGGCTTCTCGGCGGTCGGGCGAATCAAGCGTAGCGACTTCGGCGTCGGTCCGCAGGTCGCTGGAATGCTCAGCGACACAGTTCAAGTCGAGCTCGAAATTCAGCTCATCGAACCGCGGTAGGCCGATAATTGCGACCGGTCTTTCCGGACGAAAGATCGCGTCAGCAAATCACCCACCTTCGAGGAGCGACATGAGCGCCACAGGCTCTCGCACGGTCGTTGCCAACATCGCACTGTCGCTCGACGGCCGGACCGTCGGACCGGCCGGCGATCACGACATGGGCTGGATCGTTCCGCACGCCGTCACCGACGGCGCCCGCGACCATATGGCCCGTGTCGTCAGTACTGCGTCGACCGCGTTGCTCGGCCGGAAGAACTTTCAAGGATTCGGCGGCTTCTGGCCGAGCGTCGCCGCCGACGACAACGCGGATCCGCGTGATCGTGCCTTCTCACACTGGCTCAACACGACGGAAAAGGTCGTCTTCTCATCCACGCTGACCGACACGGAGTGGGAGAACACGCGATTCGTCGACGCGGATCCCGTCGCGGTGGTGAAGCAACTGCGCGAGCAGGAGGGTGGCGACATTGTCGTTCTCGCAAGCAGCAGCGTGATCAAGGCGTTGCTCGCTGCAGACGAGGTCGACCGATTGAGCATCACGCTGTGCCCCGAGTTGGTGGGCGCGGGTGCACGGCTTTTCGACGACGGCACTCCGGCGTCGTCATGGACGCTGGCACTGACCGGCACGAGCGGAAGTGGCGCGTTGACGCTCTACTACGAACGAAATCGCTGACGCCGTCAGCTACCGCTCATCTTGATGGCGATAGCAAGCATCTGCGGGTTCGCGTCGGACGCGGCTGCCAGATCGCGGACACGGTCGGGGATCGGCAGCAGCGGGTAGCGCTCACGGAACGCGGACATGTCGTCGCCGAGCACGGAAGAAGGCGTCGCGATCGGGGGCAGCTTGTGCAGCCGCCACTGCTGGATCGGCGACTCGGCGAAGGCGAGCACACCGTCGTGGAAAAGCACGACAGCTGCCTTTCGAGAGTTCCGGGCGAGCACGGCGCAGGGTGCGCCGACCTTGGTCGCGACGTATGCGGCTTTCGCTCGCGGGCTGCGGAACTCGCCGTCGACGAGCCACACACCGTCTTCGTAGGTCACAGGAAGGCCATCGGACTGGAAAGCGTCGAGCATGTCGGCGTGGGGATCGTCGTCGGCATCGGCCGCGAGCTCGGTGATCGCGACGATGTCGGTCTCGGAGGCCGCCACTGCGAACGGCTGATCTGCGTCGAGGAGTTCACCGTCCAGGAGGTCCAGATCTGCAAAGATCGCCAGCTCTTTCGTGCGCTCCCACGCATGTTTGAAGGTGCGATCTGCCGCCGTGCTGCCGTGCAGGCGGGCATCCCGGCGCAGCAGTGCCAGGCACTCGGCGATCAGCGTGCACGCTGAAGTCACTACTTCTGCCGCGTGAGTGCGGTCCTCTTCGTCGGATGGGACGAGTTCGCACGCAACCTCTTTGAGGTCGTCTCGCCATCCTTCGTCGCCCTGCCACAGACCTGCCGCGAGTAGGACGAGGTAGAGGCGGGCGACGCCCATCCTGATTTCGAGAGCTGGGCGAGGATCTGCGGTAAGCGATCGCTGCTGCCTCTGCAGCCAGTTGCGAATCCGATCGTGCTCGCCGGCGTCGATAACCGGAACGCGGGATCCGGCGTTTCGGCGAAGAACCAGATCGGCGAGAGGGGCGCCGACAATCTTTTCGACGGATACTGCCCACTCATCGAATCCGTCGACCGTCGAAGCTGCGTGCGCCACAACTACCAACCTATTGCGCCATGGCCTTCATGTCTCGCGATCGCGGTGTGGCGTTGCATACCGTCCCCCACGGGCGTGTCGTGGGGGACGGTCCTGCTCTCGATGTCAAGCACCCCCCTCGGTTTCAGGCGACGGATGCGTGGGTCCTGGCAAGAGCTCCTTTCGTGCGAGTGGTTGTCGTCGGCTTCGGTGCAAGAAGCCGGATGCCAACCGGGCGGGGGAAACCCGCGGGCGGCAGGACGTCTCGGCGGACCGGGATGTAATGCTGCGCCGAGGCAATTTCCTGGCCCTCGAAGCTGACGAGGAAGTCGACGAAACGCTTGGCCGCCTGGGCGTTCGGGGTGTCCTTGAAAATGCCGACCGGTTGGGTCACATACGGGGCACCGTCGGTCGGGTATTCGAATGCGATCGGCAGTCCGCGTGCGGCCAAATCACGAGCGACGTAGTCGGCGACGATTCCCAGCGGCTGCGCGCCGGCCGCGACGAGCTCGCCGACCCACACGTTGCTGTGCACCATGCGGGGGCGGTTCGCGCTGAAATCGCGCAGCCACGAGCGGCCGAGACTCGGGGTTTCGCTCCAAACCTTCGCGTTGTGCATGCCGGCTCCGGAGATGAGCGGATTCACGATTGCGACCTGACCGCTGAATCTCCTTTCCGACAGGACCTTCCAGGATCGCGGCGGCGTGATGTAGGCGCCCGTGTTGTAGGCGATGACGCTCGGGATGATGCGAGTTCCGACGTAGTACCCGTCCGGATCGACGAGGTTGCCGTGTAGCGCCGCGACGTCGGCGGGTGTGTAGCGAAGCAGCAGATCCCGGGCCTTGTAATCCTCGAACGTCTCGGCATCCGCAGCCATCAGCACGTCGGCGCTGATCCCTCCCGTAGCCGAAGAAACCTCGATCCTGGACTTCAGTTCGCCCGTCGGTGCGCGGAACACATCGACGTCGATATCCGGATTCAGTGCGGTGAATGCTTCGATCACTTCGTCGATCTTGTACCGCGGTTCCGACGTGTAGAGGCGCAGAACGGTCGTCGCGCGCAGGTGGGACGTTGTCGACTGCTGGACGGTGCGGGCACGAGTGAGTGTGGACATTTCGATTTCCTGGTTTCGTTGTCGTGGATATCTGGTCATGGGGTGGCGGGTCAGTACGGCGGGTCAGTGATCTACCGCGGGTCAGTGATCTACCGCGCCGAATGCGACTGCGACTCCGGTGAGTGCTGCGATCGGAAAGGCGCAGATCTGCGCGATCCGGCGCTTGCGGGCCGCTTTGCGATCGGTCTCGGTCTCGGTCTCGGTGGCGGCTTCCGGCTTCTCGGTGGCGGTGGTATTCATGGTGTAAGTCCTTGTCTGAGAGGGCCTTCGAGGTTCTGGGCCGGTCGTTTCCCGGTGTGCAACAACTATCCCGCCGCCCGGCCCGCACGTCTGTCCGCCAACCGGTCCAACCGGGAGATGAAATCGCTGTCCACCGATCGGGGGACACGCGCCGTGTAGTCGTCGGTCCAAACGGCAACTCGCGACCGGCGACTCGGCTTATCGTCGAAGCATGGGCGACAGAGCGAAGCCACTGCGTGCGGGTCAGGTGCTCTACAACGACGACGGAATCGGTTACGAAGTCGGCGCGGTGATCGGCGAAGGTGGCTTCGGGCAGGCATATTCGGCTTTTCGCCTGTCTGCAGACGGAAGCAGGCCGGTTGCACAGGTGTGCCTCAAGGTGTGCGGAAGTGCCGACGACTGGCACGGTGAGGCCTTCTTCGGCAAAGTGGTCCGCGGCTACGACCGCGCCGTCCAGATGCTCGATTCGTTCGTAGCGTCGACGGGTCGCGGACGGTTACAGGTGCGCCGTCACGTACTCGTGTTCGAGTACATGACGGAGGGGACCGTCTACGACGCTGTGAAAGCCGAGCGACCACCCTGGGACGAGACGCGAGTTCGCAAAGAGATCGGCGGCGTCCTCGAGTTGCTGTCGCGGATGCACAACGTCGGCATCACTCACCGCGATCTCACACCCGCGAATGTCTTCCTGCGCGGTGGTCATCTCGTCCTGGGTGATTTCGGGATCACTCGGATGACCCTGGACCCGAGGCGGGCGGAAGTCACCGCGTTCACACCGGCGTACACGCCGAAGGTGGTGTGGGCGAGCCATCGCTGGGGTCCGGCCGAGGACGTCTTCCAGCTCGGTCTGCTCGCATGCACCTTGCTGTCCGGACAGGTCTGGCAGGCCGAACAGGTGAATACGATTCGCCAGCTGGATGTTTCGGAGGATCTGAAATGCTGGATCTGGCATGCGACGGCCGCAAATGCGAAGAAGTATCTCGACGCAACCGACGCGAAAGACGCGTTGACGACCTTGCGGCACTTCAGCCTGCAACCCGGTCGGGCACCCGCGTCGATCGCCGGGCAGCGCGTCGTCTTCACCGGCAAACTGGAGAACTTGACCCGAGCAGATGCAGTCCGACTGGTGACCAATGCCGGTGCGCAGGTGCAAAGTTCGGTCTCCGACACCACGACCCTCGTCGTCCGCGGCCCGGTTCGCAACGCGCTGAGCGAGTTCGAGGGTCGCAAGCTCTTTGCCGTTCGCGAGAGATTGCGGCTAGGTCAACCCATCAAAGTCATCAGTGGTCGGCAACTCGAACGCCTGCTTCGGATCAAGGCGAGTCGGTAGGTCGGGCCGACTCCGTGAAGAACTGCTGCCGGTCGGGACCCTTGTTGTAGCAGCTTGATCAGCGTGTGCCCGCGTCAGCAGTGCTCGTCGTCACTCAGCGCGGTGTCGGTGAACAGCGTGTGCTCAGCTGGGTCCGGAAACAACTCGAGCTGCCGCGGCTTGCGAATGCGTTCGATACGTTCCCGACTTGCCGGTGCGGTCAGTAACCGCAGAGCGGCGGTGAGCGACTGCGCGGTGTTGGACCACGCATCGGCTTCGTCGTCGATGCGCTGAGCGTCGAAATAGTCGGACCTCGTACGCGCGTCCAGCGCCGCCGCCCGCCATTGATCGACCTGAGATGTGCTGATTTGGATGAACTTTCGAATGGTTTCGGCGTCGCGTCCACACGCGAGGAGCAGGACCTCTGGATCCAGGCCACGGCCGTCGGGATCGACATCGATGATTGCGGTGAGTGCTGGTGGCAGGTCGTCGTCGTCGTCGAATGATTCGATCGTCTCTTTCTCGCCCGAGTCGATCGTGCCGCCCAGGCGCGCTGCGAAGGCGTCGTCGAAACCGAGCAGAAAGTCCCTGAAGTGTTCGACCAGCTCCAGAAAATGCTGCGGCACAAACGGGTACGCGGGAACGTCGACAACCGCTTGAATGCGCCCCCCGGTCAAGACGAATCGAATGTGCCGCCAGCTCCGGCTGATATCGGCGAGATGCTCTGCGGCCCGGGTGCGGTCGGCGACGTTGCACACCAGTGGTGACCACAATTGAATCTCGGGCAAACGTGCGTCCGCCTCGATGAACATGACGACCCGGCCGGCAGGAACAACGACATCGCCGTCTTCGTCCTTGAAAGGGTAGTGGCCCATGAGGGCGAAGCTGCGGTCGATCAGGTTGCGCATGTGTTCGCGATTTTCGGCGATATTGGCCGAAAGTATGTGCAGCGGTGGCAATTCGGAGACCGTGCACGCGACCCCGAACTCGCGCGAACGGTCCTCGGCATCCACGATGACTCGGAGGAAGGACGGGTGCGCAAAGTGCCAGACCTCACGCAGTGCGGCGACGGCGATGGCGGCAATCCGGTCGGCCTGAGCAGGTTCGGCATCGAGGAAATACGCGGGTGAGCCGTCGGGACCCGACACCGGCTCACCGAAGCCGAGTTCATGCAGTCGTTCGATATCGCTCGCCCGCAGTTGGCGTGCATGTCCCAGAAAGGGATTCGACGACACCTCGCACCGAATCCAGCCGCCACCCCAACCGAGGAACTGCACGCACGGCGGGATACCGGTCTCGTTCGTGTCGTCGAATCTGGATTCGACGACCAACAACTGGTCGTCCGTCATGTCAGCGACCGCGTCCGCGATTCGGTTGCGGAACGCCGCCCAGGCGGCGTGAACCTCGCGGTCGAACTTTCCGGCGTCGATGTCTGACATGCCGATAACGTAGCGGGGAGTACCGACAAGTAAATCGAATCAGGAGAACGATGATCATCGTTGCCGGACATATCCGCGTCGAACCGACCGATCGTGACAATTACCTGGAATCGTGCCGAGAAGTTGTCACACTCGCGCGTGCGGCGGCGGGCTGCCTCGATTTCGCGTTGTCGCCGGACCTCGTCGATGCCGGTCGAATAAACATCTTCGAGCGCTGGCAGTCGGCAGACACGCTGCACGACTTCCGCGGCGAAGGATCCGGCGAGGACCTCGGTGCCATGATCCTCGGCGCAGACGTGCGCGAGTTCGACTACGAGTCGGAGCGAAAGCTCTAGTAGACGTCCTTCAGGTAACGCTTCTCGGCGCGCAGGCTCGCGACGTACTCGTCGGCCGCATCGGGGGAGAGCCCGCCGTGTTCGGCGACGATCTCCCGCAGGGTCTGGTCGACATCCTTGGCCATCCGCAGCGCGTCGCCGCAGACATATACGTAGGCGCCCTCTTGCAGCCAGGCAAAGAGGTCTCTGCCGTTCTCGCGCATGCGGTGCTGGACGTAGATCTTCTCGGCCTGGTCGCGCGAGAACGCCAGGTCGAGGCGCGTCAGAACGCCGTCGGCGGCAAGCGAGTTCAGGTCGTCCTCGTAGATGAAGTCCGTGGCACGGCGCCGATCGCCGAAGAACAGCCAATTTCGACCAGCGGCGCCGCGCGCCTGGCGCTCGTGGAGGAAGGCGCGGAACGGTGCGATGCCGGTGCCCGGGCCGATCATGACGATCGGTGCGGAGTCGTCTGCCGGCAGCCGGAAGCCGTTGTTCTTGGCGATGAACACACCGGCCGTGGTGCCTTCGCCGACGCGGTCCGCGAGGTAGGTCGAGCAGCAGCCGCCGCGAGTGCGTTCTGCGTGCCGGTACCGGACGCTCGCGACGGTGGTGTGTACGACTCCCTCATGGACGAGTGGGCTCGAAGAAATCGAATACGTCCGGTGCTGAAGGGGGGTGAGCAGGCCGACGAATTCGTCGGCGGCAAGTTCGAGCGTCGGATCGATGGCCAGAACGTCGAGGACGTCCTTGCCCCACAACCACGCTTCGACCGCGGCGCGCTCGCCCGTGGCCAGCACGTGGCCGATCTCGGGGTCCGCGGTCCGGATGGCGACCTCGTCGATCAGGTCGCGCGAGGGCGTCGAAATCTCGTAGTTGTAGGTCAGCACATGTTCCAGCGACATGGTCGAACCGTCACGGGCCGTGATCGGTGCGTCAGCCGGAAGTCCCAAGCGTTCCAGGAGAGCGGCGACCAGCGACGGGTCGTTGACCGGTCGGACGTTCAGGCCGTCGCCCGCTTCGTAGGTCAGACCACTGTCGGCCAACGCGAAGGCGAAGTGCCGCACCTCTTTGTCCGAGTGCGGATGCGAAAGAAGATTGTTCTCGATCAGGGTGGCAGGATAGGGATTCTTGCGATTCCAAGGCGACCGCGTGGGTCGAGCCTTGGCCGGCCTGGTCGCGGCGTGTTCGCGCGTCGCAGCGGCGGCGGTGTTCATATAGCTCCCGTCGTCGTTCGGTCGTCCCCGTCGAGCATCGAAATTCTACAAAGAATTAGGGTTACCTCAGTGTGGCCGTGACGCATGTCACGCTGCGGCAGTGGCCGATACTAGCGTTCGTGAGCGCAGCAATCGAAGCCTGTCCGTGCCGCCATGGTGAACCGTTCGCAGAGTGTTGTGGCGCGGTGATCGGAGGGAGACGCAAGGCGGTGACCGCCGTCCAGCTCATGCGTTCCCGCTACACGGCCTTCGCCATCGGCGACGAGGACTACCTCCTGCGTTCCTGGCATCCGCGGACTCGGGCGGATCACCTCGAATTGGATCCTGACCAGCAGTGGTACCTCCTCGAAGTGCTCCGAACCGAGCGTGGCGGCCTTCTGGAGAACGACGGAATCGTGGAGTTCCGTGCGCACTATCGCCATTTCGGCGAGCGGCACTCACTCCACGAGACCAGTCGTTTCGTACGCGAGAACGGCAGCTGGCTATACGTGTCTGCTCGCTGAGCGTTCAGCCGACGGCCCGGCGCGCGTAGGCGCGAACGTCGGCATCGGGATCGTCGAGCGCGATGTGCAGAACCTCACGCGCGGCAGGCCACGTGCTCAGGGATAGAACGGCCGCTTTTCGGACATCGAGATGAGGATCTTCGAGCGCCACCGCAAGGGTCGGTATCGCGGTGTCGGGGTCAGTGCCGGCTAGGCCGCGCGCCGCACCCTGCCGGACCTGCCACGCCGACTCCTTCAGCGCGACGGCGAGAATATGCGCATCGGCGTCGTCGCCGTGCAGCGCAGCGAACGCCGTCAGGGCAGCGGCACGAACCAGCGGATCACGGTCGTCGACGAGTGCCCGTACCGCCTCGATCCCGCCGGCACCGATCGTCGCCAGACCTTGCGCGACAGCGACTCGAACTTCACGGCTGCTGTCGGACGAACCCGTCGCGACGCTCGCCCAGTCGTCGAGCGACACCAAGCCGCGGACCGCTTCGATCCGCACCCGATGATCGGCGTCGCTCAGAGCGGTCGCGAACTGCGCGCGACTGCCCGCCTTCAACGCCCGCAGCAGATCTACGACACAGGCTCGCACGGTCGCATCGGACGAGTCGAGGAACCCGTCGAGGCCCGCGCCGGATGCCAAGACCTCGACCAACTCCCGCAATCCCTGAGTGGCCACTCGACGGACGGCGGCATCGGCATCCCCGAGCGCGGCAACGAGAACCGTCTCGAAGTCGGCCGGCGTGCCCTCGGTCAGGACCGACAGGGCGGTCGCACGTACTTGCGGATCGGGGTCCGCGAGGAACGGCCCGAGTTCCTCGACAGTCGGTGAATCGAGACCGAGAACCTCGACGATGCGGGGCGAGGAGATTTGCGGTTTGCTCGTCTTGATCCGCAGGGGCGACTCGGCCGGTGCGCGACCGCCCACCAGGGGTGGTTGTTCCACAGGGAGGACGGTTCGATCCTCGGACGGCACGCCGTCCAGGCCCGGCACCGGAACGAAGTACGGCGCGACCGGCCGCTTCAAGAACTCCATGTCGCCATCGGCATTGCGTCGCAGATTGAGGTGATACCGCCACTCGACGTCGTCGCGCTGGGGGATATCGGAGCGTTCGTGATAGAGGCCCCACCGCGATTCGGTGCGGGTGAGCGACGAGCGCGACGCCATCTCCGCGCAGTCGCGGATGAACGACACCTCGGCGCAGCGCATCAGTTCGTGCGGTGTCTGCGCGCCCATCTCGGCGATTTCGTCGGTCATCCGGTCGAACGTCTCGACCGCGATCGAGAGCTTCGTGGCAGTTTTCGGCGGCGCGACATAGTCGTTGACGAAACGGCGCAGCTTGTACTCGACCTGCGGTTGCGGTGGGCCGTCGGGATTGCGCAATGGGCGGTAGATCAGCTCGTGCGCTTCGGCGAGCTGATCGACCGGCAAGTCGGCCGGAGCCGCCACGTCCGGCAGCGTGCTCGCGGCGTGTCCGCCCGCGAGGTCGCCGTAGACGAACGCGCCGATCATGTAGTTGTGCGGCACGCAGGCGAGGTCGCCGGCAGCGTAGAGCCCGGGCACCGTCGTTCGCGCGTTCTCGTCGACCCACACACCGCTCGCGGAATGCCCACTACACAAACCTATTTCGGATATATGCATCTCGATGTCGTGAGTGCGGTAGTCGTGACCGCGATTTGCGTGGAAGGTGCCACGGGTCGGCCGCTCTGTCGTATGAAGGATTCCTTCGAGGGCGTCGAGCGTTTCCTCCGGCAGGTGCGAGACCTTCAGATAGATCGGGCCGCGCGCGGACTCGATCTCCTCCTTGACCTCGGACATCATCTGACCCGACCAGTAGTCGGAATCGACGAACCGCTCACCTTGGGCATTGACCTGATACCCACCGAATGGATTCGCCACGTATGCACAGGCGGGTCCGTTGTAATCCTTGATCAGCGGGTTGATCTGGAAGCATTCGATTCCGCTGAGCTCCGCGCCCGCGTGGTAGGCCATCGAATAGCCGTCGCCCGCGTTGGTCGGGTTTTCGTACGTTCCGTACAGGTATCCGGACGCGGGCAGGCCGAGGCGACCGCACGGACCCGTTGCCAGAATGACCGCCTTGGCGCCCACCGCCACGAATTCGCCTGTCCGCGTGTGCAATGCGGCGGCACCGACCGCTCGTCCGTCCTCGACGAGCACACGGACCGGCATCAGACGATTTTCGATTCGAATGCGTTCGCGCATCTTTCGTTGGCGCAGAACGCGATACAGGGCCTTCTTAACGTCCTTGCCCTCGGGCATCGGCAGAACGTACGAGCCTGACCGGTGAACTCGGCGCACCGCGTACTCGCCGTACTCGTCCTTCTCGAACTTGACGCCGTAGCGCTCCAGGCGCTGGACCATCGCGAAGCCACGCGTCGCGGTCTGATAGACGGTGCGCTGGTTCACGATTCCGTCGTTCGCGCGGGTGATCTCGGCGACGTAGTCCTCGGGAACCGCCTTACCCGGGATGACGGCGTTGTTGACGCCGTCCATTCCCATGGCCAACGCACCGGAATGGCGAACGTGTGCCTTCTCGAGCAGCAGGACGTTGGCACCGTTCTCTGCGGCGGTCAACGCGGCCATGGTGCCCGCGGTCCCGCCACCGATGACGAGAACATCGCAGTCCATGCGCACGGTGTCGGCAAGATCGGGTATCTGCATCAGGCATCCAGTCCGGTGATGATTTCCGCTCGCGCAGAGAGGGTTTCGGTGGCGTTCGCGGCATCGCGATCGCGGGGATGTGGAACGTCGACAATGGTCCGCAGGCCCGCTCCGGCACGGCCGAGAACCGCGACCCTGTCGCCGAGAAAGACTGCTTCGTCGACATCGTGGGTGACGAAGACGATCGTCGTCGGATGGGTTCGCCAGGTGTCGACGAGTAAGCGCTGCATCGTGGCCCGGGTTTGGGTGTCGAGCGCACCGAAAGGCTCGTCCATCAAAACAGCCCTGGGTGAACCCGCAAGGCTACGTGCCAGTTGCACACGTTGCCGCATGCCGCCGGAGAGATCGCGCGGCAGGTAGTTCGCAAAGCCGGTGAGCCCGACCTCGTCGATCCATCGCTCGGCGGTCGCACGGCGCCTGCCGCGCGGTATCCCGCGGAGCGCGAGCGCGAGTTCGATGTTGGAGCGGACGTTGCGCCACGGCAACAACGCGTCGTCCTGGAACACGAGCGCGCGGTCTGCGGACGTGCTCACGACGCGGTCGCCGTCTGCGGATATGCGGCCCGAGCTGGGTCTGAGCAGACCGGCCAAAGCGCGCAGGAGCGTCGACTTTCCGCAGCCGGACGGCCCTGTCAGAACGAGGATCTCACCGGCTGCGACTTCGAGGTCGAAGCCGGATATGACAGTCGTCCCGCCGTAACCGATCTGGACGCCGTCGAGCTGCAGCGCCATGCCCTGAGTCGAAACTGCTTGTGCGGAGGTCATTTCGACAGTCCTTCCCGTGGGAGCCAGCGCGTCGCGCGTCGGCCCAGCAATTCGACGGCGCCGGAAGTGAGAAAGCCGAGAATGCCGATCGTGAGCATGCCGACGAACACGCCTGGGTAATCCACGATCGTGTAGGCCTGCCACGTGCGGTAACCCACGCCGAGCCGGCCCGAGATCATCTCCGCGGAGATCACGCAGATCCATGCGACTCCGATGCCCACCGAGAGGCCGCTGAACACTCCCGGCAGGATGCCGGGCAGAACGACTCGGGTGAGGGAATCCCAGCGTGAACCCCCGAGCGTCCGGACGGCGTCCTCCCAGATCGTCGGAAGGGCACGCACCGCGTGCCGCGTGCTGACCATGATCGGGAAGAAGGCGGCAGCAAACGTGATGAACACGATGCCGGACTCGTCGCTCGGAAAGAGCAGGATTGCGACCGGGACGAGCGCGATCGCGGGGATCGGCCGTGCAAGTTCGGTCAGTGGACCGAGGATGTCGGCGAACCAGCGTGATCTGCCCAGTGCGATGCCGACGGTCACGCCAACGAAGGCGGCGAGCCCGAATCCGCTGAGAATCCGGATCAGCGACTGCGTGAGGTCGAGCCAGTATGTCTCTGTGCCGAGTTGCTTGCGAAAGTCGGCGACGATCTCGGTGACCGTCGGCAACGTGTCGAAACGCAACCATGCGCGGACGTTGTGCGTGGTGAGGAGCTGCCACGCATAGATCGCTACCGCGACCGACGCGAGCCGGACCAGGCGAGATCGCCAGATATTACGAGTGCCGCTGGAAACCCGCTGCGCTGCAGCAGGTTTTGCGGCAATCAGCGTCTCCTGTGGCAACACTTTACTCGGATCCGTTGTTCTCGGCCCAGTTGCTCGCTGCGCCGTGGTCGTCATTGCCGGATCTCCGAGATCGCCTGCTCATAGGCGACTTCGGACGCACCCGGGTGCTGTGTCAGGTAGCGCCCTGCTGCAGCCGACGTGGTGAAAGGTAGGTAGGTCTCGCCGTCGCGAACCCATACTGCTTTGTCGGCGAACCAGCGCGTGCCGAGTTCGGCGTCGGGGACGTAGGCGGCACGCACCGTCTTGCCCTGCGCCCGAGCTGCTTTCACCGCGCGCAGGAGGCAGGTCGGATTGGCCGACGGCTGAGTGGATGTCGTTCCCTCGACCCAAACGTCACCGCCGAGCGCAGGGTTGTCCACGGCCACGTTGCAGACCGGATCGGTGCCGCTGACCACCGAAGGATTGTTCTCGTTGGCGAGTGCGGCGTCGTAGCTTTCGCCGCCGACCTCCGCGAAGGCCTTACGGATCGGCTCGTCGTTGACGAACTGATCGATGTCGAGGTCGGCGAAGTCGCCGATCGACTTCAGATACTGCACATCGCCTTTGAAGGCATCGATCAACTTGGGCTTCAGGGTTGTGTCGAACGACGTTCCGCCAGGGCCGTTGTAGAGATAGACGACTTCGGCCGGCAATCCGGAACCGTCTGCGACGATCTGCGCAGCCTCGAGCGGCTTCTCGGTAATGAAGTCGGTGGCGTCGAGCTGTGCCTGCAGGAACGCATCGACCACCTCAGGGTGTTCCTTCGAATATGCCTGGCGGGCAACGACTCCGTGGAAGGTCGGAACACCGAGCTCGGCGCCGTCGTAGAGGAGCTTGGCCTTGTCCTGGAAGACCAGCAGGCCGGGCCATGCGACGAACTGCGACAGGGCACTCACCTGATCGGACTCCAGAGCCGAGGCGCCGACCTGCGGTTGTTGATTGAGCACTTCGACCCCCGAACCGGGGTCGATACCCGCACGGCTGAGAGCCTGCACGAGGGTGCCGTGACCTGCGGAGCCGACGCTCGCCGAGATCTTCTGACCGGTTAGGTCGGTGAGCTTCGTCGCCGTCGAATCCGGCGCTACGACAACCATGTTGAGCGCGCCCTTGGGGTTGTAGCCCGTGATGGAGAGAAGTTCTGTCTTCGAGCGCTCGTTGGCCTGCGTACGAGAACCGTTGATGAGCAACGGGTAGTCACCCATAGATCCGATATCGATCTTCTCTGCGACCATCTGCGCAGTGATCGGTGCACCGGTGTCGTAGTCCTGCCACTCCACCTGATACTTCGCGCCACCGTTGTCGGTGATCTTCTGCAACCGCTGTTCGAAGTATCCCTGGGCCTTGAGCAGCGTGCCCGCCGTGACGGTGTTGATCGTCTTCGACTGGTAACCGATCACGACCTTCACGGTGCCGTCGGCGACATCGTTCGACGGATCCAGCGAGCACCCCGCCGCGACAAGGGAGAGTGCGGCGGCGATGGCAGTTATTGCTATGCGGGACTTCATTGTTCGTTTCCTTGTCGGGCACTGGCGGGGTGGGCTGAAAAATAGCGACGGACGGAGTTTTCGAGAACCTCGGTGGCAGTGACGAGGGTGTCGACGGAAATGCTTTCGTCGTACACGGCCCAGCCGTCGTCGCCTGGGCCGAAGGTGACGGCGGGAATGCCGACGTGGCGAAACCGGATCGTGTCGTTGAAAGCGGGCTTGGTGTAGTGCCGGACGGGTTCGCCGGTCACTTCGACGTAGGCTGCGCCGATCGCTTCGACGAGCGGATCCGTCGGCGACAGCGGCACCGTTCCGGCGACGAACGTCGGGCCTGGCGCGAATGTCACTGCTACGTCGATCGATTCGGGTGCTCGGGCGGCCAACCGCTGCTGGAACGCCACAAGCAACTCACCGGCCGACACCTCGGGACCGATGTTCACTGCAGCGATTCGTGCAGTTGCCTCGAGCGGCGTGAACTGGGCCATCCCGGCTTCGCCCGCGTTGAGGCCTACGATCGAGATGGGCCAGTTCTGGACCGGTCGATCGCCGATATCGGCAAGCGCATCGGCAAGAAACTGCGCGGGATTGACACCCGTATCCGGCCGCCAGATGTGACTCGATATCCCGCGTGCGGCTATGTCGAGCAATGCGTGTCCGGTCTGCGCCGTTGCGAGTGCGATTCCGCGCGCGGCGGATTCGGTCCAGGCGGTCGGCTCGACGGTGATCGATGCGTCGGGTCGCAGGCCGTGTTGCTCGACCAGGTACTGCGACCCTTCGACTCCGTTGCGCTCCTCGTCGACCGTCAGTACGACCAGCAGGGTGCCCGTCGCAGGCGGGTCCGCGACCACTCGTTGCGCGGCCGTCAAGAGGGCGGCCAAGTTGGCCCGCGTATCGGACGTCCCCCGCGCGTAGATGCGGCCGTCGAGTTCCACCGCCCGGTAGGGATCGTCGCTGCACACCGTCCACCGGCTCGGCGGACCGGATGGATAGGTGTCGAGGTGGTCGTTGAGCATGAGCGTCGGACCCGGGCCGAATCGTTTGCTAGCAACCACATTCAAGCGAGTGGGCTGCCTGCCTACAAGCTCGACGTCGAATCCCCACCGTCGCAGGATGGTCGCAACCGGATGTGCGATCCGAGTCTCCTCCGGCGGTCGGGTGGGTCCGTCCAGGCTGTTCTCACACCACGGCTGACCAGTTGCGACGAGCGACGTGACAAGGTCGGTGAGGGCTCGCCGGTCGACACCGGAACCGACCGCTGTCGTCACGACGTCTCCCTCTCGACGAGCGAGCGCAGTCCGGCGGCGTCGAGACCCTGCGAAATTCCCAGCGTCAGCAGAACCCGTGCGCGGTGCGGCGACAAACCGGGAGCCAGAACGGCACCACGGGCGGCGAGTGTGGCGACGCCGCCGGGGTAGCCGTAGATCGGCGCGACGCGTGCATCCGGCGCGCGCGTCGTGACAACGACCAGGACTCCTTCGTCGATCAGTCGAGTTGCCGCATCGGCTTGGCCGGGCGGCAGATTTCCGGCGCCGTTTGCCGCGACCACGATCGCGGGCTTGCCGGTCGCCGCGTACGTAAGCACAGCACCGTCGTCGCCGAGGGCGGCAACGACGATCGAAACCGGATCGAGGAGACCGTGCGGTGCGCCGTGCGATGCTCGCCGTGCTTGCGTCCGATGCCAGAGGACCTCGCCTCCGACGACGATGCCCAGATGCCCGCGGCCGGGGGCGTCGAAGCCTTCGCGCGCGACCCCGGACACCTTCAGAACCTCGCGACCGCCGAATACCTTGCCGCCGAAGACGACGACCGGGTCGATATCTGCGCCCGACGATGCGACGGCGAGAGCGTCGCCCAAGTTGGCGGCGCCGTCACTGTCCGGTCGTGCGCCCGTAATCATCGACCCGGTGACAACGACTGGCACCGACCAGCTTTCGCGGTAGGACAGCCAAGCGGCCACTTCTTCGATCGAGTCCGTTCCCGTGGTGACGACAACGCCACCGACTCCCGAGTCGACGTGTTCGCAGATCCGGGCGACGAGCCGCTCCAGCAGTTCGAAATCGACTTCGGATCCGCCGACGAGCGCCAGATCCTCGGCGCTGCCGAACCCGTCGAGGCGCTGCGCAACCGTTGCCGCGGCAGCGGACGGCACCGAACCGAGCGGTGTCTCGTGCATCGAGATCGTGCCGCCGAGGCCGAGCAGAACTACATCGCTCATTGGTTGCCGCCGGCGAGGACGGAGTCGACGATAACTGTGTTGTAGTCAGGAATCTGGGCGTCCTGGGGCACGCGGCCGATGCTCTGGGCCCACCGCGCCCGGTCGGCGAGGTCCGCGGCGAGTTCGGGGCCCAACTCCGTCTTGAAAGTGAACTCCTCGGCGACTCCGGCGATCAGTTCCTGGTCGAGCCCCGTAGCTTTCGCTACGGCTGCAAGGGCGGCCGGATCGCGGTCCTGCAGTGGCTGATCGGCCTTCTGCAATGCGCTGACGAAGTCGGCCAACTCGTCCTGCTTGGCCGACAGAGTGTCGGCGTTGGTGAGGTACAGGCTGTGCTGGCTGTACTTCTCCTTGCCCTGCAACTGAACTGCGTCACTACCGAGAGCGGCGACGACCTTCGCCAGCGCCGGTTGGAAAACCGCAACCGCATCGACGTCACCGTTCGTCACCGCGGTCACGATCTCGGCCGGCCCGGTCTGGACAAGCTCGGCTTGGACGTTCGCTTCGGCAAGGAACTTCGTCGCGAAGTAGTGGGCGCTGCTGCCGAGCGGGACTGCGATTCGCCGTCCCGCCAGGTCGTCGATGGAGTCGATGCCAGCCGAGCGCCGCGCGATGAATCTTCCCTCGGCCCAGCGTGCGCCGTCTGCAATCACCCGGACACGTGGATTCTTCAGGGCTGCAGCAGCTGTCGGGACGTCGCCACCGGTTGCGACGTCGACGCCGCCGCCGGCGAGTGCCTCCAGCGCAGCCGCGCCGGTCGGGAAAGGAACGATATCGACCTTGACCCCGGTTTCGTCGAAGTAGCCGAGATCGGCGGCGACCGGGACCTGCGACCAGCAAGGATCGACGACCCAGCCGACTTTGAGCGTGCCCGCGGCGCTCGATGCATCCCCGCCACAACCCGAGACGGTCAATGCCAGTGCAAGCGATGCCGCTGCCACCACAGCGGAAGTGAATGATCTGATCTTCATTTTCGGTCTCCGGAGGATCTTTCGAGCGAACGAGGGGCTGGGCGTAGGAGCTCGTGCAGGTCTCTGCGTAGCGGGGCGAACTCGGCAAATTCGGCGATTCGGCTCGCGGGACGCGGACGCGGCAGGGGATTGACGATGCGATCGGCGATGCAGCCGTCCGCGGTCATGACGACGATCGAGGAAGCAATTCGAATCGCCTCGTCCACGTCGTGGGTGACGAAGACGATGGTCGTCCCGGTCCGTTCCCAGAGGTCGGTCACGAGATCCTGCATCTGCGAACGTGTTTGCGCGTCAAGTGCACCGAAGGGTTCGTCCATCAACAGGACCTGCGGGCTGTTGGCGAGGGCCCGCGCGATCCCGACTCGTTGCCGCATCCCGCCTGACAGTTCGTGCGGCAACTTCTTCGAGACCTCGGTGGAAAGGTCGACCGCCTCGAGCAGTGCGGCAATTCGGGCGCGGCGTTCGGCTCGGGGAACTCCGGCCGCACGCAGTGCAAAGGTGATGTTGCCTGCGACGGTCGCCCAGGGAAACAGCACATCGCGCTGGAAGACGACACCACGCTCGCGGCTCGGCCCCGTCACCAACGCGCCGTTGAACGACACCGTGCCGCCGGTCGGGCGGACAAACCCTGCAATCGAATTGAGCAGCGTGGATTTGCCGCAGCCCGATGGGCCCAGCAGTGCCAGGAAAGTTCCCGCTTCGATCGTCAGGTCGAGCTTCTCGATCACGGCTTTTCCGCCGTAGGCGAGCGTCGCGTCAGCGATCTGAATACCGGCGCCGATCATCCTTGCTCCTTCGCCCAGCGCACAAGACCGCGCGTGCCGCGGTGGAAGATTTGGTCGGCGAGGGCACCGACGATGCCCAGCGCTGCGAGGCACGCGAACAATCGATCCGGCTGACTGAACAGCCGGGCCTGGTCCAGCCGGAATCCCAAGCCCGCTGTGACGCCGGCCTGCTCGGAGGCAACGATGAGGATGAGAGACATCGCGATGCCCTGGCGGAGTCCCGTGAGAACGAACGGCAAAGACGCGGGTAACACCACGTGCGCGAACACCTGGCGGCGCGGTGCGCCGAGGCATGCGGCGACGCGGAGATAGTCGTCGCGGGTCGCCGAAATTCCCGCGTGGGTGTTCACCCACACGGGGAAGAAAACGCCCAGGCTCGTGAGGAAGAGCTTCGACTCCTCGCCGAGTCCGAACCAGAGGATCGCGAGCGGAACGAGTGCGATCGCTGGGATCGGGCGGATCACCTGAATCGTCGGTTCCAGCAATGCTCGTGCGATCTTGCTGCGGCCGGTCAAGGTGCCGACGATGACCGCGATGGTCGACCCGACGACGAATCCGCTCAGAGCCCGGCGGAAGCTCGCCTCCGCGTCGGCGACCAGCGTCCCCTGTGCAAACATCTCGCGCGCCGCGTCGACAACCGCGCCAGGCGACGGCAACAGCGCAGGCGAAAAATACTCGAGCCGGACCAGAATGTCCCAACCGGCAACGACAGCGACGAGACTCAGTACGGGAAGGACCGCGACGAAGTATCGCCGCACGCGACCTGTCGACTCTTTGGCCGCCCGGACCGCCTCGGTTTCATGAGCGGTGCTCCGGGAATCGAGAGTGGTCATCGCGTGCTACCGCAGGAGATAGGGCATGTTGACGGTCACTGCGCCCGTTGGGCAGCGGGCCGCGCACGGGCCGCAGTACCAGCATTCGTCGACATGCATGAAGGCCTTGCCGTTCTCGGGGTTTATAGCCAGTGAATCGAGTGGGCAGATCTCGACGCAGAGGGTGCAGCCCTGGATGCAGAGCGATTCGTCGATCGTCACGGGTACGTCGGCGCGCTGATTGACCAGTGCCATCAGGTGAGCTCCCAGCTGTTCGGGTCAGGCTGTCGAATAAGGCTGCCGCGCATGGTGATTCGGTCACCTCGCATGCGGATGTACTCGAGGTCGACCGGTCGGCCGTCGTCGAGCTTGGTGAGGCGTTCGAGCAGGAGGAGCGCTGCGCCTTCGGGCATTTGCAGCGTTGCGGCGGAGTGCGGGTCGGCGGTGATCGCCTCCAGGGCGAGGTCTGCCGAGCCGAGCGGTCCGCCGCTGATCTGCTCGATCAGTGCGAAAAGGTCGTTGCTGACGAGGTCCCGGGTCAGGAGTTCTTCGCCGATGTCGGGCACGAGGTAGGTCAGGTCCAGGCTCAGCGGCAGATCGCCGAGGTACCGGAGCCGTTCGATGTAGACCGCCTGCTCGCCCGGATTCAAGTGCAGCCTGCGCGCGACCGCGGGCGGCGGCGTCACGAGCAGCGCCGCGCGGACTTCGTTGTGGACCTCGCCGTGGCCGCGCAGCGTTTCTTTCAGTCCGAGTAGGGCGTCGAGGCCGTGGTCGTACTTTCTTTGGGCGACCTGAGTGCCGACCTTCGGCGCCCGATCGATCAGGCCTTCTTCTTTGAGGAGCGCCAGCGCGTCCCGGACCGTGTTTCGCGAGACCGCGAACTCGGTCGTGAGGTCTTGCTCCGTCGGCAGGGCCTTCGCATAAGTCCCCGCGTTGATCTGCTGGCGCAAAACATCCGCGACCTGGCGCGCCTGATCGGCACGCGGGCGGGCGACACGCCGCGGGACTTCACGCAGCGGCGCTGGTTCGGCTCCCATCGAAGTACCCCTTTCACGTCTCTGACCAGGTCGGATAGTCACGCTAGCGGTGCGCTGTGACGGCAAATTACCGTCGGAATCCGACGATGGCTGTGGTGAAGTGAATCCGCCAGGGCTGGACCCACCCGGACCTGCGGAAAGGTGGCAGGTCCGGGCATTTACGCCACCAGCGTCCAGGCCTACTCGGTTCTGATCACGCTGATCAGAACCGGGCCTCGTCGGCGCGGATCGGCTAGAGCGGTGAGTTCATCGCGGTCTCCAGATTCGGCAGGACCGACGCGAACGGCAAGCAGAACCTGTGGACATGGGCGGCGTCGAATTTCGCCCGTTCGGCGAGGAGGGCGGTCGCACAGCACAGAAATTCGGTGAGCGTCCATTCGAGGTCCGGTGTGAATGCTGCCCGGACTCCGCCCAAGCTGCCCCCGAGAAGCTCGCTCGCCGACGGGCACCCGCGGGGACCGGTAACCGCCAACCCGCGAAGCAGCATGACGAAGGGATCCTCGCTGAGTTGCTGCCACGCGACGGCAAGAGCGTCGACTCCTTGCCAATCGAGGTCGTCGAGTTCTGCGCTGATCCGATCGAGTACGTGGTCCGGGGCCCACCAGGCTGGATCGGGCGACATCGACGAGGCCGTCCGCGCCGAGCTCCACGGCCCGAACGCCGCTGATCGAGTCTCCTCGTCGAGCCGATCTGTGACCGTCGTCGCGACGAGAATTGCGGCGAAGGCTGTGGTCAGCACACCCGACAGACCACTGTGCGGGTTGCCGCCGTCATGAGCGACGCCCGTGAGCGCGAGCAGTGCCCGCCACATGGGCGCGCCGCCTTCCGGCCCGCGGAACGAGTGGACGAGAGTTGTCGCCAAATCGCCGGCATTCCACGCCGCGGACTGTCTGCTGACCAGCCGTGCATGGGTGTGCGCCGTGCCGAGAACAGCCCCGGACCCGAAGCAGCGGTCGGTGTCGAGGCAGCGTTCGACGAGGTCGGCAAGCATTTCCGGCGTAGCTTGCGCCAGCGCGTATGCCCGCGCCTCGACCAACGGTGTCAATGGACCGAAGTCCTGGTGGCAGGAGTAGGAGGCGTCCGGTCGAGGCGCTCGAAACCCGCGAAGTCCGCGTCGATTCGGCGTGACGTTGCCGACGATCTGCTCGAGTTCGAACCGCCACCGTGCCTCCTCGCGATCGGACAGATCGGCAAGGGGCATGATCGGCGTCGAAACCAGCTCCGAGTGCATCGGGATGACGAGACTCGCGGCGTCCACCCGGTGCGCATCGACGTCGCGCCGGTCGGTTGGCTCGCCCGGGGTCCAGATGATGGTTGTGGCGCCCCCGTCGTAAGTGGATGTGAACGGCTTCCCCACTTCGAGAGTGCCCTCGATCAACTTACGAGCGAACGAATTGAGCTGCATTCCACAGTCTTTCGCGCTGAGTACCCACGGCGATTCACTGACCTCCTGACTGGGCGCGGCGCGCAGATGAAGCTCGGGATACCCGCGCTGAGCAAGTCCGACGGTGTATGCGAAGTTGTCCGTCAGCGCGTCCGGATCGAAGACGAACTGCACCTCCCAGAACACATCGCTGTGCAGAGATTCGCGGGCAAGCGACTCGAACATACGTTCCCCTCTCGTTGGTGCCGAAAGAGTAGCGAGGGGGTCCGACAATCTCTTACCTCGCAGGTAATCGACCGTTTTACCGGTCGGCGAGACCATTTGGGGGTCGATGACACGAAGAGAACGGGAGACCGGAAATGACTGCTTATGCTGTGGCGAACCTCGAGAACGTGGTGTTCGGCGACGCGATCGTCGAATATCTGACCAAGATCGATGCGACATTGGCGCCGTTCGGCGGAAAGTTCATCGTCCACGGCGCGCCGCACGAAGTCATCGAGGGGGAGTGGCCGGGAACCCTCATCGTGATCGAATTCGCCGATCGTGAGCACGTTCGGGGCTGGTATGAGTCAACTGCCTACCAGGAGATCCTGCATCTGCGGACCGACAACTCCGACGGTGTCGCCATGCTGGTCGAGGGTGTCGGTGCCGACCACAAGGCGACAGACGTCCTCGGGCAGGCGGTTGCCTGACTCGCGGGTGAGACCGAATAAAGGGTTGGGCGGGTCCGGCGTGTCGTAACCATTCGGTCGTGATCACCGCGGGGGTGGGGCTGGCCGAGGTGTACTCGGACCGTTTTCGTGGTCGGCGCGGGGGTGGGTGAGACCGAGTAAAGGGTTGGGCGGGTCCGGCGTGTCGTGACCATTCGGTCGTGATCACCGCGAGGGTGGATCTGATCGGCGCGGGGGTGGGTGAGACCGAGTAAAGGGTTGGGTGGGTCCGGCGTGTCGTGGCCATTCGGTCGTGATCATCGCGGGGGGCCCAGGCGCGAGGAGAAGCTACCCCGAAACAGCGCTGTCCCCCAGTGCCGAAAGGCGCTGGGGGACAGTGGGAGAAGTTCGGTTAGACCGAAGTTCAGAGGGGGCGAACGCCGGTGGCCTGGGGGCCCTTGGCGCCCTGACCGACCTCGAACTCGACCTTCTGGTTCTCCTCCAGAGTACGGAAACCGTTGCTCTGGATCTCGGAGTAGTGGACGAATACGTCAGCGGAACCATCTGCGGGGGCGATGAAGCCGAAGCCCTTTTCCGCGTTGAACCACTTAACAGTGCCCTGTGTCATGCGTTTTTATTTTCTTTCTCTTACCAGGTACGACGGATGGATTTCTATCCGTCGGGCCGGTTGCATTGACTGGGAACCGAGGAATTTCTCGAATGAATTCGAGGCGTTCCGTTGGGACTGCCAGTCGACCGCAACATGATCCTGAGCACGTCACTACAACGAACACCGAAACAACGACCGCTGTAAGCCTAGCAAACCTAACGAAAGATCAACAGGGGGACGAGCATTTCGGCTTCGGTCAACGAGCCGTGGTGTCCGACGAGCATCGATTGCAGCGGTTCGATCGCCGACCGGATCACCGCGCCGGACCCGACCGCGACCGTGATGACGTCGCCTATCCGCCGTGCCGCGGAGTGGGTCACCACCGGGCCGAACCAGCCGTTCGATATCGCTTCAGCGCGTTGCACGACGAGGTATTCGGGTCCCAGGCACGATTTCCACGACATCGCGACATCGGTCGCCGCCCCGGGCCGGGTGTAGACGTGGCGGGCGCGCGGTTCGCCACCGAGTTGGCGAACCCCGGCCTGCAGGGCGGGGGTGGTGTCGAAGTCGACCGGCGCTTCGACGTGGACCATGCCGTGATCGCCCGTGACGAGTAGCGCCGCGTCCGGTGGCAACCGGTCGGCGATCGACTTCGCGAGCAGGTCCACCTGCTGTAGTTCGAGGGCCCAGGCGTCCGAATGTGGTCCGCGGACGTGGCCGGTGAGGTCGAGTTCCCCGTGGTAGGCGTACACGAGGGATCGCGTTCCGGCCTGTAGCGCGATAATCGCACCGTCTGCGAGGTCGCCCATCGAGAAGTTGGGCCGAAAGTCGCCACCGCGCAAAGACGCTCGCGACAGCCCCGATGCGGCTTGGTACATCGGGCCGACCCGCCCGACCGAAATTCCTGCGGCAGCGGCCCGTTCGAATGCCGTTTCCTGCGGCTGAAATTCTTCGGGTACAAGCTCTTTGAGGAGGTCGATCTTGTCACCCGGACCGTGCAATCGCCATTTGAGCGGGTTCATCAGGCGTTCGTGACCGGGTACCGACAGGAGATATCCGACGACGCCGTGCTCACCGGGCGGCCGACCGGAACCGAGCGAACTCAGGCTTGTCGCCGTCGTACTGGGGAACCCGACCGTCAGAGTCGCGGGCCGCGCGCTCGTGAGAAACGGTGCTGCGTCCGCGCGTGTTGCGAGTAGGTTCGCGCCGAGTCCGTCGACCAGCAGCACGCAGACGCGGTTGACGCCGTGCAGGCCCAGTTCGAGCCGATCGACCTCGCCTGCAACTCCCAGCGTCGCGAGCACGGACGGAATCAGATCCGCCAGCGAGGAGCGGCCGTAGCGCGGCGTAACCAGCATGCGGCCAAGGGTAGCGACCGACTACGTCAGAACCGGCGGATCCTCGACTGGGCGCACCTCGCAGAAGTTGTAGGAGGCATCGGGGATCTGTGCGCAGATCGCCACAGCCTCGTCCATATCTGCGCAATCGACGACGTAGAACCCCGCCAGGTGCTCTTTCGATTCCACATACGGGCCGTCGGTCGTCTGCACAACGCCGTCGCGCACACGGACCGTCTTGGTGTTGACCTTGTCGGACAGGCCGGCGCTCACGACATGCTTACCCGAAGCCTGCAGCCTCTTGTTCAGGTCCGCGTGCGAGCCGCCGAGCGCTATTCGCTCGTCGTGTGTCAGCGAGTTCCAGCTTTCCGAGTTGCTGTAGATCAGCAGCATGTACTTCACGTCCATCACCCCTTGTCGTCGGTGTCGCAGGGAACGTCGGCGCAGACCGAGCATCCTCGACATCACGACCGATGTCGAGGATCCAGCGCCGGGTCCGACGTCCCAGCTGCAAGGCAACAACACTCCAATGGCAAGAACAGACGAAGGAGACGACAGTGTTCGACAACGCATTCAGTGGCTTCTCGGTCGACGACGTCGAGGTCGCACGCAAGTTCTACGGCGAAACGCTCGAACTGCAGGTGACCGACGAAGGTATGGGCATAATCGCGCTGCGCGTCGGTGGGGGTTCGAAGGTCATCGTGTATCCCAAACCCGACCACGTTCCGGCAACGTTCACGATCCTGAACTTCGAGGTCGACGACATCGACAAGGCGGCGGACCTCCTAGCCGAGCGTGGCGTGACGTTCGCGAAGTACGAAGGAATGGGACAGGACGCCAAGGGCATCGCACGCGGCACACAAACCGGACAGGGACCCGACATCGCCTGGTTCACCGATCCAGCCGGGAACGTCCTGTCCATCCTGCACGGGTAAGCGAGGCAGAATGGGTGCGTGAGCGCCGGCCGCGAGTTCCAGGATCGACTTCGCGAGCTGGCGCCGCACGTGCTCGGCGCGCTCGTCCGGCGGTACGGACATTTCGACGCCGCAGAGGACGCGGTGCAGGAGGCACTCCTCGCAGCGTCGACCCAGTGGCCGAAGGACGGTCTGCCGGCGAACCCGCGAGCGTGGCTCATCACCGTGGCCTCGCGGCGGCTTACCGATCAGTTCCGTAGCGACGAAGCTCGACGGGGCAGGGAAAACAACATCATCGCGCTGGAGCGCCCCGAGGATCTGTACGCACCGCCTGCAGACGAGCCTCCGCTGGGCGAGGACGACACGCTCAAGTTGCTGTTTCTCTGCTGCCACCCGGCGTTGACGGGCTTGTCACAGGTGGCCTTGACCCTGCGGGCGGTCGGCGGACTGACGACCGACCAGATCGCGAAGGCCTTCCTCGTTCCGGAAACGACTATGGCACAACGCATCAGCCGCGCGAAGTCGAGCGTCAAGAAGGCGGGCGCGCAGTTTCGGATGCCGACACAGGACGAGTGGCAACAGCGGCTCGAGGTCGTCCAGCATGTCCTGTATCTGATCTTCAACGAGGGTTACACGGCGACGGCCGGAGACGATCTGCAGCGACCGGATCTCACCGGAGAAGCGATCAGGTTGGCGCGCATCGTGTTTGCGCTGCTGCCCGACGACGGCGAAAGTGCGGGCCTGCTCGCGCTCATGCTGCTGACCGATGCGCGACGGCCTGCGCGTACGACCTCCGACGGTTCGCTCGTACCGCTCGCCGAACAGGACCGTTCGGTCTGGGACGGCGCTTCGATAGACGAAGGCATCGCGATCGTGACTGCAGCGCTCGCCGACAAACCGGTTGGGCCGTATCAAATTCAGGCCGCGATCGCCGCGGTACACGACGAAGCGCCGTCGTCGGAGGAGACCGACTGGGCGCAGATCGCGCAACTCTACGGTGTGCTGGAACAGATTTCGCCCGGCCCGATGGTCACGCTCAACCGTGCCGTCGCCGTTGCGATGGTCGACGGACCGCAGACGGGACTCGACATGCTGGCCGCACTCGATTCCGACAGCCGCCTCGCCGAACACCACCGGCTGAGCGCGGTGCGGGCGCACCTGTTCGAAATGCTCGGCGACGAGGCAACTGCGCGTGAGTATTACAACGACGCGGCCAGGCGGACGACCAGCACGCCCGAGCAGCGGTATCTCCAGAGTCGCGCGGAGCGGTTGGGTAGCGTGCGGTCATGACTTCCACGCAACCGGCCACGCGAGTGGCGATCACGTACTGCACGCAGTGTCAGTGGTTGCTTCGTGCGGGGTGGATGGCGCAGGAGTTGTTGCAGACGTTCGCTCAGGAACTCGGCGAGGTCGCGCTGATTCCCGGCACCGGTGGGATCTTCCGCGTCACGGTCGGCGACGAGCTGATCTGGGATCGGAAGGAGCAGGGTGGCTTTCCCGAGATCACCGTTCTCAAGCAACTCGTCCGCGACCGGGTCGATCCGGACCGCGATCTGGGACATGCCGATCGTGTCACGCCGGATCGCTGACCTGCTGCATCTCCTCGTGCAGGATCGCGATCAACTCGCGTTCGATGGCGACGAACTCCGGCGCGGTCATCGTCGAAAGTGTCCGAGGTCTGGGTAGATTCACGACGAGTTCGCGTCTGACCCGCGCGGGTCTGGCCGACAGCACGATCACGCGGTCGGCCAAGAAGATTGCCTCGCGCACGTCGTGGGTGATCATGAGCACCAGCCAGCGATAGTCCTGCCAGACCTGTTGCAGCCATGTCTGCATTTCCGTTCGAGTCAGGGCGTCGAGCGCACCGAACGGTTCGTCGAGCAGCAGTACGTCGCGACCTTGTACAACAGTGCGCAGCATTGCCGCCCGCTGGCGCATTCCGCCCGACAGCTGGAATGGCCGAGCCTCCTCGAAGCCCGTGAGGCCGAAGGTACCGAACAACTTCCGCGCCTGGGCACGCGCGTGCTTCTTCGGCACACCCTGGACCTCTAGGCCCAGCGTCGTGTTATCGAGGACGGTGCGCCAGGGAAAGAGGAGGTCCTTCTGCGGCATGTAGGCACAGTGCGATCGGGCCGTCGGCGTATCGCCACCGACTAGGATGCTGCCCGAATCCGGTGTTTCGAGACCGGCCAGCATGTTGAAGATCGTGCTCTTGCCACAACCGCTCGGTCCGATGACGGCGACGAACTCGCCTTCTTCGACGGTGAACGACACCCCGTCGAGCACCGCGCGAGCGTCGAACGCTTTCACGAGACCGCCGACCTGGACTGTCATTTCGACCGCTTTTCGAGACGTGTCCATGGGGCAACGACACGCTCGACCGCGTAGGTCGCGAGGAACAGGGCGATGCTGATCACCGCGGTGACAGCGATCGCGGCCAAGACGAGGTCGGTCCGGAACACCTGTTTCTGGCGTGCCATGTAGACGCCCAAACCGTATTGGGCACCGGCGTATTCGGCGAAGATTGCGCCGACAACCGCGTAGGTGATCCCGATCCGTAGCGCCGTGAAGAACCGTGGCAGCGCGTTCGGCAGCCGCACGTAGCGAAACTCCTTCCACCGCGACGCCCCCATGCTGCGTAACAGCGCTCCTGCATCACGATCGGTGGACGCAAAGCCCTCGATCAAGCCGATCGCAAGCGGAAAGAACGTCGCGAGCGCAACGAGCAGAACCTTCGGGAAGAGGCCGAACCCGAACCAGGTGATCATCAACGGTGCGAGCACGATGATCGGAATCGTCTGCGAGGTGACGAAGACCGGGACGAGCGCGCGGCGCAACCACGTCGAGAAGTCGATGGCGACTGCGAGCAGCCACGCGACGCAGAGTGATACCGCGAACCCCGCGAGTGTGACTTTCAGCGTGGCAATCGCGTTCGTCGTCAACGCATCCCTGTGGTCCCAGCCCGCCGTCGCCACCCGTCCGGGCGACGGAAGCAATTGCGGGCGAACGTCGTTGACAACGACGTAGAGCTGCCACGCCGTGAGCAACACGGCGAAGGCGACCAGGGCGGGGAGGAACCGCCGCAGCGCCACGGTGCGCGGCGCCGAACCCCGCGGCGCCAATCTACGCGGCGCCAATCTACGCAGTGCCGAGGTACTCATTGGTGAAGTACGTCGACCAATCCGGCTCGGAGGTCAGCGTGTTTCCCGCTTCGTCGACCAAGACGCCGTTCTGGAAAAGGAAGCGCGAGAATCCGGTCCACTGCTCGAGCGTCTGCGTGCCGACCTGCCCGCTCGAATCCAGCATGTACTTCTCGGCAAGGTTGCGCTGGCTCAGCGTGATCCGCTCCGAGTCGTCCTTCATGTCGGGGTTCGCGTCCAGGAACAACTGCGCTGCCTGTGCGGGGTCGTCGGCGCTGAGCTGATAGCCCTTCTGCAGCGCTCCGACGAACTTGCGGGCCTCGTCGGGGTGACTCGACAGCCACGATTGGCTGCCGTTGACGATGATTGCGTAGGCGTCGGGGAAGCCGTAATCGGTGTAATGGAAGTAGCGGAAGGGCGTACCGCGCTCTTCTGCCTCGATACCTTCCCACTCGATGTAGGGAACGGTGAAGTCGGCCTGACCCGCGTACACGGCCTCGTACGCCGCGGTTACAAGGGTGACGTCCTTGAAATCGCCTGTGCCACCGTCGTTACGGATCACCTGCTGCAGCGTTTGCACCTCACCCGCGTCACCGAAGCCGGCGTAGGTCAAGCCGTCGAGCGATTTGGGACTCGTCAGATCGGTTCGATCTGCCTTGACACCGATCGCGGTCGCCCAGTGTTGCAGCGGTGCTAGCACCGAAACCGTATCGGCGCCGGACGCTTTCGCGAAGGTCGCCGAACTCTGGAAACTGATACCGAACTCAGCGTTGCCGGAGTCGATCAGCGTGTCGGGTGAGGTGTCGTTGTAGGGGAGGATTTCGACGTTCAGTCCGGCGTCGGCGAAGAAGCACTTCTGCTGCGCGACGAACAATCCGGTGTGGTTCGTGTTCGGCGTCCAGTCGAGGGCGAAACGGACCGTTGGCGCGTCCGCGGCAACCGTGCAATTGCTCGTTGCGTCGTCGGTGCTCGAGCAGCCGGTCGCGCTGGAAAACACCGCAACCGTGGCGACAACAGAACCGGCCAGCCGACGAAAATACTTCGATTTCATTTCGGTCCCTCTCACGCCGGCCACGGCTGGGGGTACAGCGCGGTGTCCCAGAACATGAGCTCGTATCGGGCGGCGATACCGAACGCGACCACCATCGCCTCGCGTTCGGCGTCGGTGGCCTTTTCCGCAGCCGTGTCGGTCAGCTCACGCGCACGGAGCACCTCGTCCTGGAACTCCTGGCTGTCGTAGGTCGTGACCCACTTCGCATACGGGTGGGCGGGATCTGCGTCCAGGACGGTCTTGGCTTCGGCCGCGAGGCGACGCCCAACCTCTGCGTAAATCCAGAAGCAGGGGAGTGCGGCGGCAACGGCGACGGGATAGGACTCCGTGGCCGCCGTCGCGATCAGGTACGACACGTATGCGAGGCATGCAGTCGAGTGCGTCGGCGTACCCGTGGCCGGGGGTAGCGAACCGCCGGTCAGCAGCTCGTTGTGCAGCGAAAGCTCGACAGTGGCCGCGGTTGCCGAGGCGGTCGCCCAAAACCCGGCCGTGCCGGGGTCAGGCGAGCGAGCGGCGAGCAGCGCTAACGCTCGCGTGTAACCCTCCAGGTAGAGGGCGTCTTGTTCGATGTACGTCCGGAAGACGTCGAGCGGCAGCGTGCCGGCACCGAGCTGCTGGAGAAAGTCCAGCTCGTCGATCGCAGCACGAATCTGCTTGGTCTCGTCCCATAGGCGGTCGGTAAAGGTGCCCATGACATCCCTTCGTCAGCATTACCTGCATCAGGTTCGCGGGTCTCATCTCAGCTCCAGGTCCGGAGCACCCCGTGTCAATCCAGAGAGGGTAGCAGGCGGTTCGCTTACGCTGGATCGCGTGGACCTCGAACCCAGCGTGGCAGTTGCGGCCGAAGCCGAACCGGACTCACCGATCGTTGCGACCGCCTATGGGCCTGTTCGAGGGTTCCGCGCGGGCAAGACATCGATGTGGCGGAGCATCCCGTACGCGGCGGCGCCGGTCGGCAGCCTGCGTTTCCGAAGCCCCCAGGCACCGGAATCCTGGGACGACCCGCGCGATTGCACCGAGTACGGCCAGATTGCACCGCAAACCATCGGGAAAGTGCCCATCGATCCGAACCTGACACCGGGCGAGGATTGTCTGTGGCTCAACGTGTGGTCCCCGGCGACGGACGGCGAGCCCCGGCCGGTCATGGTCTGGATTCACGGCGGCGCTTATTGCTTGGGGACGTCCGCGCAGAAGATCTACGACGGCCGGTTACTGAGCGAACTGGGTGATGTCGTTGTCGTGTCGATGAACTATCGCCTCGGCGCGCTCGGCTTCATCGATCTGTCGTCCTTCTCCACACCCGACCACATCTTCGAGACGAACCTCGGCCTGCGCGATCAGATCGCTGCGCTCGAATGGGTACGCGACAACATCGCGGCATTCGGTGGCGATCCGGGCGCCGTAACCGTCTTCGGCGAATCGTCGGGCGCCGGGTCGGTGACGACGTTGATGACCTCGCCGCGCGCCGCGGGACTCTTCCACGGTGCGATCGCGCAAAGCTCGCCTGCGACCTCGGTGTACGGCGCCGAACGCGGGGCAAGCGTCGCGCGTCGGTATCTCGAAATCGCGGGCGTCGAGCCCGCGGACGTCGGTCGGCTCTACGAGATGCCTGTCATGGAGGTGATCGCGGCCAGCGATGCGCTGTCGGACGAGACGTCGGCGAACGCGCCCGGCACGCTCGCGGCGGCGCCGGTCGTCGACGGCGACATCGTTCCGGGCTATCCGGTAGCTGCGTTCAAAAAGGGTTTGTCCCATCGCATTCCGTTCATCATCGGAACCAACGAAGAAGAGGCGGCGCTGTTCCGCTTCATCAAGTCGCCGCTGCTGCCGGTCACTCCCGATGCTGTCAACGCCATGCTGCGTGGAATCGCCGAGGACCACCCGGACCTTTCCCCCGAACGGCTCGCCGAGATCATCTCCGCGTATCCCGACGTCGCGAAAGCTAAAGGGGCAATGGCAATTTCCACCGATGCGGGGTTCCGCATGCCGAGCCTGTGGGTTGCCGAGGGGCACAGCCGGCATTCGCCGACCTGGTTCTACCGCTTCGATCACGCGACGCCGATGCTGAAGGCTGCGCGGGTCGGCGCAAGCCATGGAACCGAATTGCCCTACGTCTTCGGTAATTTCGGGACGCTCAACGTCGACCCCACGTTCTGGCTCGGCGGCCGGAAAACCGCCCTCGAGATCTCCGGCCGGATCCAGCGCCGTTGGCTCGCCTTTGCGGCGCATGGGGTTCCGGCAGCAATAGACGGGTCCAAGCACTGGCCGCCCTATGACGAAGCCAAACGCCTTACGCTGCTCATCGACACCGCTGACGCCGTCGTTGCCGACCCCGATCGATCGTTGCGCGAGACGTGGGGCGACGAGGTGCTCGGATTCAGCTGAGCGTGACGCCGTCGGTGGAGCGATCTTCGAGAACGTAACTCGCCCTTGTCGATATCGGTGCGCCGGGGCGCGTTACGTACGGGACTACGCGAAAGTCCGTGCGCCACAGATCCTGTTCGACGTGGACTCGGACGTAGCCGCGTTGGCCGTTCACGAATTTCAAGTTGGGGTTCGCAGCGAGCAACATCTCGTCGGCGGCCGAGGTCTCCGAACCGTCGCCACCGCTGGTGATCGACGTTCCGACGAATTCGCTTGCGACGACAGGTGAATCGGGATCTTCGAAGCTGGTGCGCAGGTCCGACGCATAGTTCTGATGCCGATCGCCGGTGATGACGACGAGGTTGTCGACTCCTCGGATCTTTGCTTGGCGCAGGACCTCGTTGCGATCGCCGACGTAGCCGTCCCAAGCATCGGTCGACACCTCGACCGCGGGCCCGGGGTCCAGGTCGGTCTGGCCCATCGGGGCCTGGTTGCCGATCACCTGCCACTTCGCAGTCGAGGTCGAAAACCCATCGATCAGCCATGTGCGCTGCTGCGGTCCGAGCAGGCTGCGATCGGTCCGGAACCTGTCCGGGCAACGCGTGACCTGACCGTCGCCACAGGCTTGATCGTCGCGATACTGCCGGGTGTCGAGCATCGTGAATTCGGCGAGGTCGCCGTACGCAATGCGCCGGTGCAGTCGCATCCCCGGTCCGGCGGGTACCTGCGCGGCCCGCAACGGTTGGTGTTCGTAGAGCGCCTGGAAGGCGGCGGCGCGCCGCCGCCGGAACATCGCCGTGAACTGATCGACTTCGGCGTCGAGTACGGAAATGTCACGGGCCCAATTGTCTTCGACCTCGTGGTCGTCCATTGTCACGATCCAGGGGAACTGTGCGTGTGCCCGCTGCAGCGGTCGTTCGGACTTGTAAGCCGCGTACGTCAGGCGGTAGCCGGCCAAATCGTAAGCCTCGCCATAGAATTGACGGTCCACGTCGACACCGCGGTTGTTGTCGGCAAGCCCGTCCTCGTAGATGTAGTCACCGAGATGGACGACGACGTCGAGGTCTTCGGCTGCCATGTGGTCGTAGGCGGTGTAGAACCCGTCGTTCCAGTACTGGCACGACGCGAAGGCAAAGTTCAGGGCACGCTTGTCGGCGCCGGGCGCCGGAGTTGTCCGGGTTCGGCCTGTCTCCGAGACGGCGTTATCGGTCCGAAAACGGTAGTAGTACACACGATCCGGCGCCAAGCCGTAGAGCTCGGGATGCACGGAGTGGCCGAGAGCGCGCACGGCCACCGTGGCTCCGGTCCGCACGATTCTCGTGAAGCGTTCATCGTGTGCGACGTCGTAGTAGACAGTCACCGGCGCATCGGGCATGCCGCCGAAACCATCGGGAGCGAACGGGTCGGGTGCCAGGCGCGTCCACAACACGAACCCGTCCGGTGCCGGGTCGCCCGAAGCGATGCCCAGCGAGAACGGATTGCCGTCGAGTCGGTGCGAGCGGTAGGGCTTCGAACTCGATGCCGCGCCGGTGCCCAACAGGACTGCCGCTGCGCCAGTTGCTCCGTAACCCAGCAGCCTGCGCCGCGAGATCGCCACAACCGGATTGTTCGGGCCTCAGCTTGCGCAACCATGGCCCCGCCGTGGCCGGGTCATGAACCCATGGCGAATCCGGCGCTCAGGCCAGCAGGTCGGCGTATTCCTTGTGCTGGCCGATGAACTGGTCGACGAACCAGCAGGTCGGAACCACTTTGAAGCCGTCGGCGCGCGATGCGTCGAGCGCGGCTTCCACCACCTTCGCAGCAAGGCCGTGGCCGCGGAACTGTGGGTAGGTCAGCGTGTGGTTGAAGTCCCGTACGCCCGCGTGTTCGGAGTACTCGGCGTAGCCGGTCAGGACGTCGTCCAGATAGATGTCGAACCGGCTCTGCGCCTGGTTGTGCACGATCTTTGTGGTCGCCTGCGAAGTCATCGGCCGCCTTTCGTCGTCGCAACTGTGCAACGTCGCGAAGAGCTCGACAATTCCCATTCGGAGCCAGCCAGTCCCAATCGTCACATCCGTCACTTCTGTTACCGGATCGTGGCGGATGTGCGACGGAAAATTGCCCGCCGCGCAGTTAACCTCAGCGAACGGGCGGCGAGCACGGAAGGCACACATCATGGATGTCGACCACAAGAACGTCAGAGACCTGATCGCAGCGATGTTCAGCTACGAATTCATCGATGGCGGAGTCGATTACGACAGCATCGAACAGATTCACCGCGGGGACATCGGCGAGTGGCTCGAGGCACTCGACAGGTCTGGGTTGTTCGACGAAGCGACCATCGACGCAGTCGGCGATCGCTGGCGGCAGCGTCCCAAGGACCTCCTCGAAGTGCTGTTGGCCGACGCCGACGAGATGACGCGCCGCCGGTGCTCGGTCACGTGGTCGGTGCTGGACCGCTTCGCGCCGCTTGCCGACATCAGCTGATTCAGTGGACGACGATCGACTCGCCGTCGACGACGACGGCCTGCTCGTCGGTCAGCGCCCAAATATCGACACCCCGGCTGCGGAAATCGGCTACGACCACATCGATCTCATCGGAATCGGACATCGGCGAGCGCCAATGCGGCACAATCGGTTTGTGCACGAGCCCGAGGCCGTCCCAGATTGGGTCGACACCACACGTCGGCAACACCTCGCCCGGATCGTCGAGCGTTTCCAAGCCGCGGAGCGAAGGCGTCAGAACGCACGCGCCCGCGCTGTAGCCGGCGTAGGCGAGGACATCGCGGGAAAGTAGGTCCGGTAGGACCGAATCCGCTCCACTGCGGGCGAACTGGGCGCGCAAGACGAACGAATTGCCGCCGCGTACCCACACGAGCGAGTGGTCGGCGAGAGTTGCCGCAAGGCGGTCGGCGTGGTCGACGTAGTCGCGCAGATCCACCTCGCGCGCGGTGAATCCGAGTCGGCGCAGGGGCGTCAGATCGCTCACCACTGCCGACGCGCGCGCGGAAGGCGGCCAGGCATCAGCTGCGTTTGCGATGACGGCTGCCGAGCGTGGCCGGTCGCCGAGCAGCTGAAGAAGTCGCTCCTGATGCGCGCCGAAGCGATAGGACGACAGGAATAGACGCACGGGTCAGAACACGAATGCCAGGTTGTCCACGATCCGCCGGCCCACCTCGGTGTCACCTTCGAGTTCTATCGCCGCGACGTGGTCGGCGGCTGTAGTTCGGCCACCGCACAGCCGGACGAACAATCCGGAATCCAGGCGGATGACGGTCGTCGGACCGTCGTCGAATTGGTCCACGACGCGTGCACGCCCGTCGACCGAGATAGCGATCGTCCGTGCCAGCGGTCCGGTCAGTTCGAGGGAGATGCGACCACCGTCCGGAGCCTTACCTCGCTTGCCGACGACGAATCCGAGCGCTTCCTGGATGTCCAGGAACGCCAGCTCGCCGCGCCGACCGCCCTCGTCGCCGGGCAGGCCGACCGCGTCACGAATGTCGAGTTCGTGCATCCAGCAGTCGAATATGCGAAGCCGCATGAACCGGCCGTATGGCACCTGGCCGAGCGGCGACAAGGATTCCTTCTCCCACTCCGCCTGCGGCATCGCGGACAGTGCTTGCCGGCGCTGCGCTGTGATCGAGCTGAAGCGCTCGACCATCTCGGCGCCGGATAGATCGTGGAGGCCGATGACCCAGCGCTCGTTCAGTTCGCCGATCGGATTGTGTACATGTGGAAGTTCTTTGACATCGACACCACTGTCCGGCGGCTGGATTCCGGCGAGGAAGGATTCGGTTCCGATGAGGTGCGCCACGACGGCGTGAACATTCCAGTTCGGTAGGCACGTCGGCAGTCGCCACTGCGACTCGTCGAGTTGGCCGATCACGGCCTCGATCGTCGCCCACTCCTCGAACAGCGCGCCGGTCACCTCGGCCTTGTCGATCATCGGGCTGTCTCCTCACTGTTGGCGATCGATGAGAGATCTATGACTTCGCCGCGATTGATGCTGACCCAATCCCTGCCGCGAACGTAAGGACGCAGGCTCTCGGCGATCGCCTGTGCCTGCGCGGGGCCCTTCGGACGCTGCAGTTCGTACACGTTCGGGAACTCGAGCAGCCCGGTGACGACATCCCACAGCCGAAGAGCCTTGTCGCCTTTCGGCGGATCGACGAGCACCGGACCGAAGAGTGCCTGGCCGTCCGGAAAGAAGATCGTCGGCACACCGAACCCGCCGGCGTCGACCACGCGCTGGTGGTCGGAGCGCACGTCGTCGTGCGTGGTCGGATCGTCGATTGCCTCGTCCAGCGTCCCCGCGTCGAGGCCTAGTTCGGTCAGTAGTCGGCGTGCGACAAACTCATCGTGCGGCTTACCTGCGAGGTCGTGCAGTTCGTGGCCGATGGCGAAGTACCAGCGATCCACGAGCTCAGGATCGCGCCGGCGCAACAGCGCCGCGATTCGCATCAACGACCAGCCGTACGACCACCGCCGTTCCCATGGGTGCTTCTTGCCCTCGACGCGGTTGATCTCTTCGAGGCTGAAGAATCGCCAATCGATCCGCATATCCGTGAGCCGTGCGACCTCGCGTATCCAGATCGACGACTGGTACGCGAACGGACACATCGGATCGAAGTGGTAGTCGATCACGTCGGGCCTGATCACAGGTGTTCGCTCTCCAAGCGGTCCATGCCTGCCTTGATGGCCGTCGCGGTCGCTTCGGCATCGCCGCCGCGGCGCAGCACGAAGCCCTTCGCGAATCTGAGCTTGTCGCCGGATCGGCGCGGTATGACGTGCAGGTGCACGTGCGGGACCGTCTGGAAGGCGGACTTGCCGTCGTTGATGACGAGATTTGCGCCGTCGGCGTCCAGGTCGGAGCGGCGCATTGCCAGCGCGAGCCCGTGTCCGACGCGGAAAACCTTCGTGCCCATGTCGGCGGGGAGGTCCTCGAGTTCGGTCGCGTGCTTCTTCGGGATGACGAGTGTGTGCCCACGCATGATCGGGCGAATATCGAGAAATGCAAGGACGTCGTCGTCCTCGTAGATCTTGGTGGCCGGCGCGTCGCCGTCGACGATCTTGCAGAAAATGCAGCTGCCCATGTGGTCAGTATGACCCTGGGCGAATCTCGCCTGAGTGGGGGTAAAACTCACTGATCGCCGCGTATCGCAGCAACGCTTCCGGCGCATAGCGAACTGCGAGGTCACGCGCCGTTCTACCGAGCGGATTGCCGATCTGTTCGATCCTGTTCAGGCGTCGCGACCGGAGTACCAGCGCACGCGCCGGCTCGCGGCGAGTGTCCTCGTAACGGCGTAGGGCCGCAATGGGGTCGGGCGCGCGATGGAGTGCTTTCGACAGAACGAATGCGTCCTCTATCGCCGAACCCGCCGCGAGGCTCGAACTCGCGAGCATCGGGTGGGCTGCGTCGCCGATGAGTGTGACCGGTCCGGAACCCCAGCGCTCGAGGAAGGGGCGGTCCTGTGCGGGCACACCACCGATCAACTCATCGGGCGTATCGGAGATCGCTTCGAGCACTTCGTCCGGCCAGCCGTCGAATGCCGCGAGCACCTCGGCATTTCCGCCGCGCCATTCGCGCGCGTGCTCGACCGGCATGTTCTGTGTTCCCCACCAATATGCGCTGCCGCCGCCGAGATCGACGATTCCGAACCGTTGGCCCGCACCCCAGTAATGCCGGACGAACCCGTCGGCCGAGCGCGCCTCGGGGTACGGGATCGCGGCCAGCCAGCGGACATAGCCGTACTCGGTGATCGGATTGACTCCAGCAAGCTGGGAGCGGACTGCCGAGCGAAAACCGTCCGCACCGATGAGGATGTCCGCGGTGGCCCGTCGCCCGTCCGTGCAGGTGATGGTCACCTTCGAATCCGCGATGTCGTAGCGGGCAAGCTCGGCGCCGTAGTGGACCGGGCAGTCACCGGCCGCCTTGCGCAGGACGTTCACGAGCTGGCTGCGTTGAATGCTGGTGGGTGGTCCGTTCACCGACAACGCCCGCAGCGGCAAGGCCCGGATCAGTCTGCCGCGCTGCGTGCGCAGTTCGACAATGTCGAGGCGATGGCCGACGGAGATCCCGTCGACGTCGATTCCGAGCCCTTCGAGGATGCGCCGAGTGCCGCCGAGTACGCCGAGTCCGCTGCCGGAAACTCGGGGCGCAACATCGGCTTCGTAGATTTCGACGTGCGCACCCTGGGCGCGTAACGCAATCGCAGCCGTGAGGCCTCCGACACCGGCGCCGACGACGATTGCTGTGAGTCGCTCAGTTCGCACAGGCAGCCAAGATCGGTAGTCCTCTCGCGGCGGTTGTACGCCAAATGTGATCGACTTGCTCTGTGAGGTCAGTCACGTCGGGATTGATCTCGATGGTCGGCACCCCGGCTTCGCGCGCGAGCGATGGAAGGCCCGCCGCTGGGTACACGACGCCGGACGTGCCGACGACCACGACGAGATCCGCGTTCGCGATTGCCGCGAGCGCGCGTTCCCACGGTTCTTCGGGCAACGCTTCGCCGAACCAGACGACTCCGGGCCGGGCCGCGCCGCCACACGAATCGCAACGCGGGGGAGGAGTTCGTTCCGCGGGTTCGTCGGGCGGATCTATCTGATCGAACGGTTGCCCGCAGCGATCGCACCGCGGTGCGAACAGACTGCCGTGCAGATGTGCGACGACATTGCTGCCGGCGCGTTCATGCAGGTCGTCGACGTTCTGCGTGACGATGCGGACGTCTGCGCCACGTGACCAGTCGGCGAGAGCTCGGTGCCCGGCGTTGGGCGCCGCTCGTCGCACGAGGGCGCTGCGCCATTGGTACCAGGCCCACACGAGGTCGGGATCGGCGTTCCACGCCCGCGGTGTGGCGAGTGCTGTGGCGTCGTACTGCTCCCACAGGCCGGTCTGCGCGTCCCGAAATGTGGGAACGCCACTTTCGGCCGACATCCCCGCGCCCGTGAGTACCACTACGTTGCGTGCATGCCGGGCAAGGTCGGCCACCTCGGTCGGGGCGTCCAGCGCCATGAGACGAATCCCTCCCATGTGCCGTCACCGCTTCCGGTGGATGTCCGATAGGCTCACCGCTGGTTTCTAGAACGCGTGAGTGTGGCGCTACGCTAACTTACTCAAGAGTCAGTTAGCTGGTTCATGTCGAGCGCCGCACCTGTACACACAATAGGAAGTCGGACAGTTGGAGACATCGCAAAACTCCGAAAAGACTCGTGTGGGAGTCGTTCGTGAGACGAACGACGGTGAGCGTAGAGTCGCGCTGGTCCCGAAGATCGTCACGTCCCTGGTTGGTAAGGGCGTCGATGTGATCGTGGAATCCGGTGCCGGCGTCGGGGCCTTGATCCCGGATGAGTTGTTCGTGGAGGCCGGAGCCACGATCGGTGATCCGTGGTCCGCCGACGTCATCGTCAAGGTCGCGCCACCCTCGGATTCCGAGATCGCGAAGCTGTCGAACGGTCAGACGCTGATCGGATTCTTGGCACCGCGCAACGCCGACAACAAGATCGACGCCTTGAAGAACGCCGGAGTACAGGCGTTCGCCGTCGAGGCGATTCCGCGTATTTCGCGGGCGCAGGTGATGGACGCGTTGTCCTCGCAAGCCAACGTCGCCGGGTACAAGGCGGTGTTGTTGGCAGCGTCGGAGTCGACGCGGTTTTTCCCGATGTTGACGACGGCCGCGGGGACGGTGAAGCCCGCGACGGTGCTGATTCTGGGTGTGGGTGTGGCCGGGTTGCAGGCTTTGGCGACGGCGAAACGGTTGGGTGGTCGCCCGACCGGGTACGACGTGCGTCCGGAGGTGGCCGATCAGGTGAAGTCGGTGGGTGCGCAGTGGCTCGATTTGGGGATCGACGCCGCCGGTGAAGGTGGGTATGCGCGTGAGCTGACCGACGAGGAAAAAGTGCGCCAGCAGCAGGCGCTCGAGGATGCGATCACGAAGTTCGACGTGGTGATCACGACCGCGTTGGTGCCGGGTCGTCCCGCGCCACGGTTGGTGACCGCTGCTGCGGTGCAGGGTATGAAACCGGGTTCGGTGATTGTGGATCTCGCCGGGGAGACCGGTGGCAACTGTGAGCTGACCGAGCCGGGCCGAACCGTCGTCAAACATGACGTGACGATCTGCTCGCCGCTGAACTTGCCGGCCACGATGCCCGAGCACGCGTCGGAGTTGTATGCGAAGAACATTTCGGCGTTGCTGGAGTTGATGCTGGTCGAGGGGAAGCTGGTGCCGGACTTCGCCGATCAGGTGCTGGCCGATTCCTGCGTCACACGAGAGGCGAACTGATGTATACGGAGTTGTTGGCGAACATCGCGATCTTGGTGTTGTCGGGGTTCGTGGGTTTCGCGGTGATTTCGAAGGTCCCGAACACGTTGCACACGCCGTTGATGTCGGGCACGAACGCGATCCACGGCATCGTGGTGCTGGGTGCGTTGGTGACGTTGGGCCGGGTGCAGGATCCGTCGATCGCGATCCAGATCATCCTGTTCGTCGCGGTCGTTTTCGGCACGTTGAACGTGATCGGTGGCTTCGTGGTGACCGACCGGATGCTGGGAATGTTCAAGGGCAAAAAGCCTGCTGCGATCGAGAAGGCGGACGTCTGAGCCATGGACAACCTTGTCAATGTTCTCTACATCATCGCGTTCGCGATGTTCATTTATGGCCTCATGGGTTTGACCGGGCCGAAGACCGCGGTACGGGGTAATCAGATCGCCGCGGTCGGCATGTTCATCGCGGTGGTCGCGACGTTGATCGCGGTCCGCGACACCAGTCAGTGGGTGCTGATCGTGGCCGGTTTGGTGATCGGTATCGCGTTGGGTGTGCCACCGGCGCGGTTCACGAAGATGACCGCGATGCCGCAGTTGGTGGCCGCGTTCAACGGTGTCGGTGGTGGCACGGTCGCGTTGATCGCGTGGGCGGAATTCCTCGATACCGACGGTTTCTCCGCGTTCAATCACGGTGAATCCCCGACGGTGCACATCATCGTGGGCTCGTTGTTCGCCGCGATCATCGGCTCGATCTCGTTCTGGGGATCGGTGATCGCGTTCGCCAAGTTGCAGGAGCTCCTGTCGGGTGCCCCGATCACGCTGGGCCGGGCCCAGCAACCGGTGAACTTGTTGCTGCTGATCGGTGCGGTCGCGGCGGCGGTCGTGATCGGTCTCGGTGCCGGGGACAGTGGTGTGTCGCAGTGGTGGATGGTCGGGTTGCTGGTCGCCGCCGGGGTGCTCGGGTTGATGGTGGTGTTGCCGATCGGTGGCGCGGACATGCCGGTCGTCATCTCCTTGTTGAACGCGCTCACCGGGCTCAGTGCCGCAGCCGCCGGTCTCGCCCTCAATAACACGGCGATGATCGTGGCGGGCATGATCGTCGGCGCATCCGGCACGATCCTGACCAACCTGATGGCAAAAGCGATGAACCGATCCATTCCGGCGATCGTGGCCGGCGGGTTCGGTGGTGGGGGTGTCGCTGCGGCGGCGGGTGATGGCGAAGCGAAGACGGCGAAGGCGACCTCGGCGGCGGATGCGGCGATCCAGATGGCGTACGCCAATCAGGTGATCGTGGTCCCCGGGTACGGGATGGCGGTGGCTCAGGCGCAGCATGCGGTGAAGGAGATGGCCGCGTTGTTGGAGGCCAAGGGTGTGGAAGTGAAGTACGCGATCCACCCGGTGGCGGGTCGGATGCCCGGGCACATGAACGTGTTGCTGGCCGAGGCTGAGGTGTCCTATGACGCGATGAAGGAAATGGACGACATCAACGGGGAGTTCTCCCGTACCGATGTGGCGTTGGTGATCGGTGCCAACGACGTCACGAATCCGGCTGCTCGTGATGATGCCGGGTCGCCGATCTATGGGATGCCGGTGCTGAACGTGGATCAGGCCAAGAGTGTGATCGTGTTGAAGCGGTCGATGAACAGTGGGTTCGCGGGTATCGACAACCCGTTGTTCTACGCCGACACCACGAGCATGTTGTTCGGCGATGCGAAGAAATCCGTCGGAGCGGTCACCGAAGAACTCAAAGCACTGTAGTTCAGCACGCTCTGTTTCTCAGAGCTGTTCTGCAGAGCTCAGTCAGTCCGTCGAGCGCGCAGCCCTTTCGGGTTGCGCGCTCGATGTCGTTTCGACGACGTTTGCCGCCACAGCGGCGAACAACACGCCTGCGAGCGGAACGAGCATCGCCGTTGTCAGGGGCATCACCTTCGTCAGCGCGCCTATCAGGGACGGGCCTGCGAGAAACGCCAGATAGCCCATGCTGAATACCCGGGACATATTGACGCCCGCCGATTGTGCGTTCAGGTTTCCCGCAGCGGTGAATATCTGCGGTACTGCGCCGGACAACCCAAGGCCGAACAGTCCCCAGCCGAACAGTGTCAACGCGACCCAGTCCGACGTCACGACGAAGAGCATGCCGACACCGGCGATCAGCGTTCCGTAGCGCACGATCGCGACCGGGCCGAGTGCTCCGGCGACGCGATCCGCACCGAATCGACCCAGCGTCATCATTGTCGAGAACGCGCCGAACGCCAGGGCCGCGGTCGCATCCGACGCGTCCAGGTGTTCTTTGACCTGCAGTGCACTCCAGTCGTTCGCCACGCCCTCGCACAAGAGCACCGCGAACGCCACTCCACCCAGCGCCCACACACGTGCGGGCGTGCGGCCACCTTTCGCGACCGCACCTTTCTCTTGTGCGTGGACCGGACGAACGTGCGGCAGCAGCCGCGGGGTGAACACAGCGGTCAGTGCAAGGCTCAGGACAGCTGCCAGCCCCAGCGACACGCGGATGTCCCAGCCGGCGTGCAGCGTTGCTGCGCCGAGCAGGGCCCCCGCAACACCGCCGCAGGAGAAGAAAGCGTGGAAGGCCGACATGATCGGACGTTCGTAGGCACGTTCGACGTATACCGCTTGGGCGTTCATCGATACGTCGAGCCCGCCGTTGCCGAACCCGAGGACGAACAACGCGATCCCGAGTTGCGCCGGACTGCCTGCGAGTCCCGGACCGATCAGGCTCGCTGAGACGATCACAGCGCCGAGACCGACCATGATGCGACTACCGTACCGGTCAGCGAGCGGCCCGGCCAGCTGCATCCCGACCACCGCACCGGCTGCGAGCAACAAGATCGGCAGACCGAGCGCCGATTTGGAGACGCCGGTCCGGTCGGTGATCGCAGGAATGTGGACGACCCACATGGCCAGCAGGAAGCCGTTGATTCCGAAGATCCCGAAGACGCCGACTCGCGCGGCACGGAGGTCGGGTGCGACGGCAGGGAAGGGCACGCTTTCCGAATCTACCTGTTAGATCCGGGCGAGCAGGGTGAGTGGATCGTGCAGCGTCGCGGCGATGGCTGCGAGGAACTTGGATCCCTGTTCGCCGTCGACGAGGCGGTGATCGAACGACAAGCCCAGGGTTGTCACCCACCGGACCGCTACCTCGTCGTCGACCACCCACGGTCGTTTGCCGATCGAACCGAGGCACAGAATTCCGGCTTCACCAGGGTTGATGATCGGCGTACCGGTGTCGACGCCGAAGACCCCGATGTTGGTGATCGAAAAGGTGCCGCCGCGGAGCTCACCCGGTGTCGCATCGCCTGCACGAGTCTTCTCGGCGAGCCGACTCAGCGACTCGCACAGCTCTCGCAGGCCGAGGTCCTGTGCGTCCTTGATGCTCGGCACCATCAAACCCCGCGGCGTCGCGACTGCGATACCGAGGTTCACGTAGTGCTTGGTCACGATCTCGTGGTTGTCGTCGTCCCAGCTCGAGTTCAAGGTCGGATGCTGAGCCAAAGTCAGCGTCACGACTTTCGACACGAAAGCGAGCGGGGTCAGCTTGACGTTCTGGAACTGCGGGGTTGTCCGCAGGTGCTCGAGCAGTTCGACAGTCGCCGTGACGTCGACCGTGACGAACTCGGTGACGTGGGGGATGGTTCGGACGCTGGTGACCATCGCTTCGGCGGTGTGCTTACGGACACCCGCTATCTTCGTGCGCGTCTCGCGTTCGCCGATGGCGACAGACACAGGTGACGCGCGATGGGCGCGGACGTCGTCGACCGTTATCGCCCGACCCGCCGGCGAGACGACGGCGAGGTCGACGTCCAGTTCGCGTGCGAGCTGCCGCGCCGATGGTTTCGCGTCGGGCCTGCCGGGTGTTGTGGCAGTGCTGCTGTCGGTGGCCATGTGCGCCTCGGGGACTGCTTCGTGCAGTACGCGCTTGCGGCGGCGACTTTCCGGCGCTGCAGACGGTCCGTAGCCGACGAGGACGTCCTGGCGCACGACGGCGTCGGTTGTCACACGAATGATCGGAGTCCCAACCGGGACAGTGTCACCGGCAGACACCAGCAGTTCCGCGACAATGCCCGCGAAGGGAGAAGGCAACTCCACCAACGCTTTCGCGGTTTCCACCTCCGCGATCGTCTGGTTCAGCTCGATGTGATCGCCGGGCGCGACCGACCACGAAACGAGGTCTGCCTCGGTCAGTCCTTCCCCGAGATCCGGCAGCCGGAATTCTTGGTCCTGCGCCACTGCGGACCTCCTATGCGGCGAGTGAGCGGTCGACCGCGTCGAGCAACTTGTCGGGATCTGGCAGGTAGTGCGCTTCCAGTTTCGCTGGCGGGTAGGGGATATGGAAGCCGCCCACGCGAAGAACCGGTGCCTCCAGTTGGTAGAAGCAACGCTCGCTGATCCGTGCGGCGATCTCCGCGCCAATGCCGAGGAACGTTGCTGCTTCGTGTGCGACGACGAGCCTGCCTGTCTTGCGGACGGACTCCTCGATCGTGTCGAAATCGATGGGTGAGAGCGAACGCAGGTCGATCACTTCGATCGAACGACCCTCTTCGGCAGCGATTTTCGCTGCCGTCACCGCCGTTGCGACCGTGCCGCCGTAGGTCACGACCGTAACGTCGGTGCCTTCGGTGACAACGCGAGCCTTGTGCAGCGGGAGGTCGGGCAGGGCGTCGAGATCGACTTCCGCCTTGTCCCAGTAGCGCCTCTTCGGCTCGAAGAAGACGACGGGGTCGTCCAGCGAAATAGCTTGCTGGATCATCGTGTACGCGTCTACGGGGTTGCTCGGCGACACGACGCGGAGTCCTGCGGTGTGCGCGAAGTAAGCCTCGGGTGACTCGGAGTGATGTTCCACCGCGCCGATGCCGCCGCCGAACGGAATGCGAATCGTGATGGGCGCCTTGACTCGGCCCTCGGTGCGATAGTGAATCTTCGCGACCTGGGAGACGATCTGGTCGAAAGCCGGATAAACGAAGCCGTCGAACTGGATCTCGCAGACCGGCCGGAGGCCACGCAACGCCATGCCGAAAGCTGTTCCGATGATGCCGGATTCGGCGAGCGGTGTGTCGATGACGCGGTTGTTCCCGAAATCCTTCTGCAGGGTGTCGGTTACGCGGAATACGCCACCGAGCTTGCCGACGTCCTCGCCCATGATGACGACCTTCGGATCGTCCTCCAAAGCGCGGCGCAGGCCTGCGTTGATGGCAGCGGCCAGGGTGATCATGAGCGGGCCTCCTCCAGGCTGTCCAGGTACGTGAAGTAATCGGTGCGCTCGCGTTCGAGCGTGGAATGTGGTGTGGCATAGACGTGTTCGAACATTTTCTGCGGCTCGGGATCCGGCATGCCGATCGTCGCCGACCTCACCTTTGCCGCTACCTCGTCTGCGCGGCGTTGCACGTGAGCGGCGTAGTCGTCGTCGAACAGTCCTTCGCGTTCGAGGAGCTTGCGCATCCGGTCGAGCGGGTCACGCGCCTTCCACTCCTCGGTCTCAGCGGACGAGCGGTAGCGGGTGGGGTCGTCCGATGTCGTGTGCGGGCCCATGCGGTAGGTGATGGCCTCGATGAACGACGGGCCGCCGCCCTCGCGCGCACGCTTGATTGCCTGCCGGGTGACCGCAAGCACCGCGAGAACGTCATTGCCATCGACCTGCACTGCCGGAATTCCATAGCCGAATGCGCGCCGCACGATCGGAGTCGCGCTCTGCAACCGGACCGGCTCGCTGATGGCCCACTGATTGTTCTGGCAGAAGAACACGACGGGCGCACTCCAGGAACTCGCGAAGCCGAGTGCCTCCGCGATGTCGCCTTGGCTCGTCGAGCCGTCGCCGAAGTACGCGATCGTTGCTATCTCGGCACCTTCGAGGTGCGCGGCGAACGCATAGCCCGTCGCGTGCAGTCCTTGGGCCCCGACGACGATTGCCGGGTTCGTGATGTTGACCGAGTCCGGGTCCCAACCAGAATGCGCGGCACCGCGCCACAACTTGGTGAGGTCGGCGGGATCGACGCCGCGGCAGTACGCGACCGCATGCTCGCGGTAACTGGTGAATGCGTAATCGTCGGCGTTGAGCGCCCTGGCCGAGCCGACCTGGGCCGCCTCCTGGCCGAGCATCGGTGCCCACAGTCCGAGTTCGCCTTGGCGCTGCAGCGCTGTGGCTTCGGTATCGATCCGCCGAACGACGACGAGGTCCTCGTACAGACCGCGCAGTCCGGCCGGTCCGATGTCGGGAAGCAGCGCGGAATACTCGCGATTCAGTACGCGACGACCGTCTGGCTGGACCAGCTGAACGGGGTATACAGCTTTTTCCGGCATCGTCGTACCTCCTCGCGTTCCGGCGGCGCCTTGTGGGCTCGTCGAAGTCGCTAGCGCTCCAACTTCAGGACTGGTGTGTCCTACCTCACAGGATCCACGATTCAGCGTGATGCGCAACCCTCACTTCACCAAATGAGCAAAATGCACGGCTAGCGATAACGGTTCGATGGCATACTGCGCTACATGACCAGTCTGGATGCGACAGACGCGCGGTTGCTCCTGCAGCTGTGCGACAACCCGCGAGCGACGGGTGTGGAGCTCGCTCACCGTCTCGGTCTGTCGCGAAATACGGTCCAGGCGCGCGTCGCGCGGTGGGAGGACAGCGGTGCGCTGGGGGCGTTCGATCGCCGGGTCGACCCGCGCGCACTGGGGTATCCACTTTCGGCGATGGTGGCGATCGTCGTCGACCAGCATCAGTTGGACAGCGTGGTCGACGAACTCGCGGAAATACCCGAGGTGGTCGAGGTCTACGGCATCTCAGGGCTGACCGATCTGTCCGCCAAAGTGGTCGGGCGCAATGCCGATGATCTGTACCGGATCGCCGGGCAGATTCTGCGCGTACCCGGCGTCGAGCGAACCAACATGGCGCTCGTGATGCGGCAACTGGTCGGGCCGCGTATGACGCCGCTGCTCGACCGGCTTGCGAAGGAAGGACGCTGACTACCCGCTGGCGGCAAGCACACAGACCAGGGTGACGATGGCGAGAAGCAGGACGCCCAGCGGAACGAAGGCGATATTTCGAGTATCGGGATTGCCGTAGTCGCCGTATGTGACGTGCTGACCGATTGCCCAGATCAGCACAGCCATGAAGACGATGCAGGCGAACAGTCCGACCGGTCCGAAGAAGATTCCGATGATCAGTCCGATCGCGGCAACGATTTCGACGATGCCGATGCTGCGGACCGTCTTCTCGCTGTAGCCGCGGTTGCGCAGGCTGGTCCAGCCGCGGCCCTTGAGTGCGACCTTGTCCCTGGCCGACCACAGGGCCGCGAGCGCGAGCACGACCGAGCAGACGATCGCCGCAATGTTCATGGGAGTTTCCTATCATCCGGCACGCCTCGAAAAGGCAAGTTCACTGCATTCGGTCAGCGGTCGCGAGGTCGCACTAGCATCGGCAAGGTGGATATCACAGGGAAGGTTGCAGTGGTGACCGGCGCGGGTGCGGGAATCGGCGAAGCGATCGCGAAGCGTGTCGCCTCCGGTGGCGGGCGCGTGCTCGTTGCCGACCTGAACGCCGCGGGCGCGCAACGAGTCGCCAACCTGATAAACGACGAGTCGCCGGGGGCCGCCACGTACCTGGCGGGCGACGTCTCGGACGAGGCGGTGCTGCGCCGGATAATCGACAGAGCCGAAACAGAACTGGGTCCGGTCGATCTTTTCTTTGCCAACGCCGGCATTGCAGGCGGGCTCGGCCTGGATAGCTCGGACGAGCAGTGGCAGCAAGCTCTCGACGTGAATGTGCTTGCGCACGTGCGTGCCGCGCGGTTGATCGTCCCCAAGTGGCTCGAGCGTGGAAGCGGCTACTTCGTGTCGACCGCATCTGCGGCCGGACTGCTCACACAGATCGGTTCCGCGCCGTACGCGGTGTCGAAGCACGCGGCCGTCGGATTCGCCGAATGGCTATCGGTCACGTACGGCAACCGCGGCGTCGGAGTGAGCTGTCTGTGTCCGATGGGCGTCAAGACTGCACTGCTCGAATCCGGCTTCGAAGCGGACGACAAGAATGCGGGGTTGGCTGCTCGCGCGGTGAAGTCTGCTGGTGCCGTGCTCGAACCGGACGATGTTGCCGAACTCGTGATCGCCGCGATAGCCGAACGCCGCTTCCTGATCCTGCCGCATCCGCAGGTGCTGGAGTTCTACAAATACAAAGGTGCAGACTACGATCGCTGGCTCGCCGGCATGCGTCGTTTTCAGGACGCGCTCGTCGCATCGGAGTCGTCATGACTACCGCCGTCGGGTTGAACGAGGAGGCCGTAGCGAGTTGGCTCGTCGCCGAGGTCGGACTCGGGGCGTTGCCGCCGTTGACCTTTCGCCGGATCGGTAACGGGCAATCGAATCTGACCTATCTCGTGACGGATTCGGCCGGTGCGCGCTGGGTTCTGCGGCGGCCACCGCTCGGCGCGATACTTTCGTCGGCGCACGACGTCGTCCGGGAGCATTCGATTCTTTCGGGGCTGCAGGGCACCGCAGTGCCCGTGCCTAAGGTTCTTGGCCTGACCGAAGATCCAGCAGTGACGGATGCGCCGCTGCTGCTGATGAGTTACGTCGACGGCACTGTGGTCGACGACATCGCTGTCGCGGAAACGCTGACTGTCCGGCGGCGGGCCCAGATCGGGGCGTCGTTGACCGATACGTTGGCTCGGATCCACGCGGTCGACCTGGAAAGTGCCGGCCTCGAGAACCTCGCCAGTCACAAGCCGTATGCCGAGCGCCAATTGAAGCGGTGGAGCGGGCAGTGGGAGAAGTCGAAGACGCGTGAGCACAAAGCGGTCGAGGCGCTCGCGAAGCGTTTGCACTCCGCGATTCCGGAGCAGACGGAGTTGACGCTCGTGCACGGCGATTTCCATCTCAGCAACGTCATCACATCGCCGGCCGACGGTCGCGTTGCGGCAGTTGTCGATTGGGAGTTGTGCACGCTCGGGGATCCGATCGCGGATATCGGTGCGCTGCTTGCCTATTGGCCGCAATCGGGTGAGGGCTACGTCGGGCCGTTCATGTCGTCGACACTGGACGGGTTTCCCAACCGCGCCGAGCTGGCCGACGCCTACTTCGAACAGACGGGTAGAGACCGCGGCGCACTTGGCTTCTGGCACACACTCGCTCTATGGAAGATCTCGATCATCGCTGAAGGCATCCTGCGTCGCCTGCACAACGACCCGCGTAATCGCGGAGCGATGGAGGTGTCTACGAAGATGGTCGACGAAATTATCGCTCGCGCTGTCGCAAACGCGGACGAGGTCGGGTTGTAGTGCCCCATGCGACGCCGGTACTCGTAACCGTTGCTGAATTGCGACCGGGCGCAGTGCTTCTCGATGTTCGATGGGCGCTCGGTGATCCGCGTGGTCGCGAGCACTATCTCGAGGGACACATCCCGGGCGCAGTCTTCGTCGATCTCGAGACGGATTTGGCCGCGCCGCCGTCGCGCGCCGCCGGTCGGCATCCGTTGCCGTCCGTCCAGGACCTGCAAGACTCAGCGCGCCGCTGGGGAATCCACAACGACTCGTCGGTCGTGGTCTACGACGCGACCGGTGGGCTCGCCGCTGCCAGGGCGTGGTGGTTGCTGCGCTGGGGCGGCCTCGGGGATGTTCGAATTCTGGACGGCGGACTGGCGGCGTGGCTGGCCGCAGGTCGACAGCCGGCGCAGGGGTACGAGCAGCCCGCTGCACTCGGTTCGGTCGCGCTGACCGGTGGGGGGATGCCGATCATCGAGATCGACGACGCCGCGACCTGGTCGCGCCACGGCACGCTGCTCGACGCCCGTGCTGCGGAGCGGTATCGGGGTGAAGTCGAACCCGTCGACAGGCGGGCAGGTCACGTTCCCGGCGCGGTGAATGCGCCAACGACCGAAAACATCGATAGCTCGGGCCGATTCAAGTCGGCCGACCTGCTCGCGGACCGGTTCGCTGGTGTCGTCGGTCCCGTAGCCGTCTATTGCGGATCGGGTGTGACGGCAGCGCACGAGATCGCAGCCCTCGCCGTCGCCGGCATCGAAGCCGCCCTGTACCCGGGATCGTGGTCGCAGTGGTCGGGCGACGATGCGCGGGCAGTGGCAACCGGTCACGAGACGCGCAGCACCGACAACGCGTAGAGGCGCTGGCCACGGATGACTGCCCCGAACACCGCTCGGCGGCGGTTCTCGACGTCTTCGGCAGGTCAGCTATGTGGCGCGTGAGTACGCAGAGGCCCGCTCGACCTGGTCGGGTGTCGGCCGAACACCTGTATAGAGGGCGAACTGCTCGGCAGCTTGGAGCGCGATAACCTCCGCGCCGGTGATCACGGTTTTCCCCAAGGCAACTGCCATGCGGACCAAGGGGGTCTCCGGTGGTTTTGCGACGACGTCGAATATGACCGCCGCGGCACGGATCGTGTCCTCCGGGAAGGCCAGCGCTGTTGCCTCGGCCCCACCTTCCATGCCGACCGGCGTCGCGTTGATGAGCACCTGGGGTCGGTTGGCCCCGAGTTCGGCCGACCAGGTGAATCCGTATTTCTCGGCGAGCGTCGACCCGGCAGATTCGTTGCGAGCCACAATGATTGCCTCGGTGACGCCCGAATCGCGGACCGCGGCAGCTACGGCCTTTGCCATCCCGCCGCTGCCCGCGATGGCGACGGACGCATCCGACGGCACACCCCGCTCGCGGAGCAGGCTCGCGACGGCGAGGTAGTCGGTGTTGTACGCGTGCAACCTGCCGTTGTCGTTCACGATCGTGTTGACCGACTCGATTGCTGTCGCGGACTCATGCATCTCGTCGACGAGCCGTATGCAGTCTTCCTTGTACGGCATCGACACTGAACAGCCGCGAATGCCGAGTCCTTTGACACCCGCAATCGCTGCGTCGAGGTCGCCGGTCGTGAACGCTTTGTAGACGAAGTTCAGCTCGAGTTCGTTGTACAGATAGTTGTGGAATCGGGTGCCGATATTGCTCGGCCTGGCGGCCAAGGAGATACACAGCGTGGTGTCCTTGTCGAGCGCGCGAGAGTGGTCCACGTCTGCAGGTTAACTCAGTCGCAGCCTGCGGCGATGCGTGTCAGCGCGGCACGATCACCTTCGGTGATGGGTAGCTGGTACTGAACTGCCACCGTCAGGTACTTGCCCGCGTAGAAGCAGTGGTAGGCCTTGCTCGGCGGCAACCAACTCTGTGGGGTGTCATCACTTTTGGACTGATTGATCGATCCGGTGACGGCGAGCAGGTTGTAGTCGATGTCGTTCGCGAATTCCATCCGCTTTTCCAGTGGCCACGAAGCGGCGCCGAAGTCCCACGCCGCAGCAAGCGGATAGACGTGGTCGATCTGGACGTCGCCTGCGTTGGCTTTGGTGAACTCGACCGTCTTGCCCGAGTAGGGGTCGTCGAGCTCGCCGGCGAGCACCACACAATTACGTGTGCCAGGGCGAAACTCCACCTTCGTGAGCTGGCGGGCGAGGACGTTGTTGCGCGTGTCGCAGCCGTCGTGGCCACCCGGCGCGGCCGTATCGTCGGACCACGCCGGACCGAATACACACCCCTGCCCTTGCCTGCAGCCACGTTCGTACCCAGGTATCTCGGGGCGGCCTGCAACGACGGTCACCGCAGCGAGCAACTGCTCGATCTGGCCGCGCGCGGGGCTCCCCGGGGCCGGCGGCTCCAGGTTCTGCCGCAGAGCCGTGCACCCTGCGAACACGAGCAAAGTTGCTGCCCAACATGCCAGTTGGACCTTGCGAGATACCACATCATTCCCCACCGGTTGTTCCGCACTGTGAGCTCAGCAAGTGTGCACTACGGCACCGACAGAGATCGTGGGGACCGACCGCCCCCGCCGAGTGTGCACTTGTTGCTGCAAAAGGCGAGGAACCGCGACAGCAGGTGCACACTCGGCGCGGGGGAGGGCCGCATCGTCGGCAACTACTTCTGTGGGACCTGGCTCGCGGCGAGCGTCGAGTGGTTCGTCCCATCGTGGCCGATCAGCCAGGACCCACCCGCGGTCTCGCACTCGGCGATCTTGCCGAACGTCGCGAGTAGAAAGGCGATCGCATCTTCGGGCTGCGGTGTGTGCGCGAGCCGTTGCGACTCGTGCGGACGTGCCAGGTCGATCCAGACCCCGCACTGACCGTCGAGGCGCATACCGACGATGTGTGCGGCATTGACGAACGTGAACTTGCGAAGTGGCCAGGGTGTGGTCGGCGTGAAGCTCTGCTCCAAGACCTGAAGCAGGATCGTCATCCCACCCTCCCAGAAAGTCGGTTTCCAGTATGTGCGGGCCTCGTCGAGAAAGCTAGATTTTGCGCCCTGGATACGTACCTGTCGGTGGGCGCTGATTGGATGGATCGATGCTGCACGGGCTCTGGTCGCCGGGCGCAGGGTTGTTGTTGTGGCAAGATCCTGTCGCCGATTCGGTCGAAGACGGCCCGCTCGCGGTCGCGGCCCGCACCGGCAAGTTCCGGCGTCGCATCACTGTGCTCGGTCGAGGCGAGTCGATCGAGGTTGCTGCCGCCGCGTATGCACCGGCAGACGCCGCGCGGATGTTGCTCGGCACGTCGTCGAGCGACGGTCTTGCGGGTGATCTTCGCTATCTGCTGCACGTGGCCCGCGGTGTGGACCGATGGGTGCGCGGCGGACGGGTGGTGCCCGACATCTACCGCGCGGAAGGCGACTGGTGGACGCGGTGGCGGTTGGTCGGTGGCGAGCGGCAACGCGCCTGGCAGGCGGAACTGGTCGCCGCGATGCCGCCCGTGCAGCGGATGCAAGGACCGGCCGCGAAGGTGCTCGCGGACATGATCGTCGAGATCACCGATTCGATCGTCAGGCACCGTATCGGCCGGACAGAACTGTCGACGCCGTTTGCGGCGTCGCTGCTGTCCGACGAGGCAGTGGGATTCGGGACGCAGGGCCTCGTGACAACCCTCGAGCAGTGGCGGGGGACCTTGACCGTCGACGAGCCCGAGTTGGTGCTGCGCTTGCTGGAGCCCGACGATGAGGACATCGTCGATTCCGCCGAGACACTATGGCGCCTCGAAGTCTGCTTGCGACCCGAAGGTGAAGCACCGCAACCAGTTCCGATCAACAACGTGGATCCGAATCTGATGAAGATCGCGGTTCGGAAACTTGGCGAAGCGATGCACGAGTATCCACGCCTGCGCGACGTGCCGACCGATCCGCGCAGTCTGGACCTCCTGCTGCCGACCGCGGTGGTGACCGATCTGGTCGCGCATGGCGCGCACGTGCTGAGCGCCAAGGGCATCGGCCTGCTGCTGCCGCGTGCGTGGAGTGTCGCCAGCCCGTCGCTTCGGTTGCGGGTCGCGAGCGCGCCGTCCCCCACTGCGAAGGACAGCGCGGTGGGAATGGCCGAATTGATCTCCTACAACTGGGAACTCGCGCTCGGTGACGACGTCCTGACACCGCAGGAGATGGAGCGGCTGGCCCGTTCGAAATCGGACCTGGTGCGGCTGCGCGGGCGCTGGGTGCAGGCCGACCACGAGACGCTGGCGAAGGCAGCAAGGTACGTCGCGCTGCATACCGCCGACGAGTCCACGCTGGCGGCGCTGATCGGCACACTCGGTGGCGACCATCCGCCGCCGTTGCCGGTCAGCGAAATCACGACAACAGGCTGGATCGACACACTCCTCGGTGCGCAGTCCACACCCACCGAGGTCCCGGTTCCCGCCGGGCTCTATGCGACGTTGCGCCCGTATCAGCGGCGCGGACTCGACTGGCTGTCGTTCATGAGCAGACTGGGTCTCGGCGCTGTTCTTGCCGACGACATGGGTCTCGGCAAAACGGTGCAGGTGCTGGCATTGCTCTCCCATGAGCAGGCGGCGCACCCGACTCTGCTCGTGTGCCCGATGTCGGTCGTCGGAAACTGGCAGCGCGAAGCCCAGCGATTCGTTCCCGACCTGCGTGTGCTGGTGCACCACGGGGTCGGGCGCCTGTCCGGGGATCCGTTGCAGGCGGCGGTCGCGGCCGCGGACCTCGTGATCACGACGTATGCGCTGGTAGCCAGGGATATCGAGCAGCTGCGGGAGATGACGTGGGACCGAGTGGTTCTGGACGAAGCGCAGCACGTGAAGAATTCGGGTACTGCGCAGGCGAAGGCGGCGCGGTCCGTTCCTGCGCGCCACCGCTTGGCACTCACGGGTACGCCGGTCGAGAACCGGCTCGAAGAGTTGCGTTCGATCCTCGATTTCGCCAATCACAGAATGCTCGGCTCCGCGCAGACGTTCCGCGCGCGGTTCGCGATTCCGATCGAGCGTGAACACGACCAGGCGGCAGCAGCCAGGCTGCGGACGATTACGTCGCCGTTCGTTCTGCGTCGCGTGAAGACGGATCCGACCGTGATTTCCGATCTTCCCGAGAAGATCGAGATGACAGTGCGGGCCAACCTGACCGCCGAGCAGGCAGCGTTGTATCAGGCCGTCGTGGCGGACATGATGGCGAAAATCAAAGACACAGAAGGGATGAGCCGTAAGGGTGCTGTGCTCGCCGCGCTGACCCGGCTCAAGCAAGTGTGCAACCATCCGGCTCACTTCCTCGGTGACGGGTCCGGAATGCTGCGCCGGGGTTCGCACCGGTCCGGCAAGCTGGGCCTGGCCGAGGACATTCTCGATACGGTCCTCGCAGACGATGAAAAGGCGTTGCTGTTCACGCAGTTCCGCGAATTCGGGGAGTTGGTGGCGCCCTACTTGCGCGAGCGGTTCGGCGTCGATGTGCCCTTCCTGCACGGCGGCGTGGCCAAAGGCGCCCGTGACAAGATGGTCACCGGTTTCCAGGCCGATAACGGTCCGCCGCTGATGTTGTTGTCGCTCAAGGCCGGCGGCACCGGACTGAACCTGACGGCAGCGAATCATGTTGTCCATCTGGACAGATGGTGGAATCCGGCGGTCGAGAACCAGGCGACGGACCGTGCCTTCCGGATCGGGCAGCGCAGAAATGTTCAGGTCCGGAAGATGGTGTGCGTGGGCACCGTCGAAGAACGGATCGACTCGATGCTGACGAGCAAGCAGGAACTCGCGGATATGGCCATCGGGTCCGGTGAATCGTGGATCACCGAGATGAGCACCGAGCAGCTGCACGACCTTCTCCGATTGGGCGAGGAGGCGATCGGCGAATGAGCCCGGCACGCGGCAGGTTCAACGACTTCAGTCAGTACGGGAAACGTCGACCGGTGGTCGGCGGCGTCGAAGCGCGAAGTCGCAGAGGCTCTTTCGGCAGCACCTGGTGGGGCCGTGCGCTGCTCGACGCAGTCGAGGGCCTGGCCGATTCTGGACGGCTCGCGCGCGGCAAGACGTATGCGCGCGCGGGGCAGGTCGTCGCTATACAGGTCGGGTCTGGCGCGGTCACCGCGGAAGTGCAAGGAAGTCAACCACTTCCGTTCACCTCGACGCTGTCGATCAAGCCACTCGACGACGACGCGATCGCAGAACTCATCGACACGGTCAGGTCGACTCCGGGCATGCTGGCCGAGATCGCCTCAGGTTCGGTCCCACGTGATCTCGGACCGCTACTGCTGCCCAGCAGAGCCAGTGAGCTGGATTTCGATTGCACGTGCCCTGATTCGGGGTGGCCGTGCAAGCATGTTGCGGCGGTCGCCTATCTGACCGCGGAGCACATCGACGAAAAGCTGCTCGACATTCTCACGCTCCGCGGGATCGACTTCGACACCCTCATCAGTGGCGTCGAAGCGGATCCGGTCGACATTGCGACCGACGATCCGTATGGCGACCGGATCGAGTTGCCGGCGCTACCGAAGGTGAACTTCACTCCGGCAATGGACGATCTGGACCCGGCGGTGTTGCGCCGCGCACTGCGCACGCTGGCCGACTCGGAGAAGGAGGTCGCAACGACTGTTCATGAGTTGTCTTCGCTCTACGCGCGCCTATCTGACTATGCTTGAAGCTGTGTGACCTCTGTCACTTATGGACATACATGGACATCCAACTATAGGATGGCAACATAAATTTGGTCGGGCGGACAGTCGTCGATTACCGCAGCGCGAACACAGAATGGATCTGAAGAAATGGCACGTGAGTTAACGCATTTCATCGGTGGCAAGCACGTCGCCGGCACCTCCGGCAAGTTCGGTGACGTTTACGACCCGAACACCGGCCAGGTCCAGGCGAGGGTTCCGTTGGCGACGAAAGCCGAGGTCGAGGCCGTCATCGCCAACGCCGAGGAAGCGCAGAAGGAGTGGGCGGCCTGGAATCCGCAGCGCCGCGCTCGTGTGCTGATGAGGTTCCTCGCGCTCGTGGGCGAAGAGATGGATTCGCTCGCGGCGCTGCTGTCGTCGGAGCACGGCAAGACTGTCCCGGACGCGAAGGGCGACATTCAGCGCGGCCTCGAGGTCGTCGAGTTCGCAGTCGGTATCCCGCACCTGCTCAAGGGTGAATACACCGAGAGCGCAGGCGGCGGCATCGACGTCTACTCCATGCGTCAGCCCCTCGGCGTTGTCGCCGGCATCACCCCGTTCAACTTCCCGGCCATGATCCCGCTGTGGAAGGCCGCGCCTGCAATCGCGTGCGGCAACGCGTTCATCCTGAAGCCGTCCGAACGTGATCCGTCGGTGCCGCTGCGACTGGCGGAACTCTTCCTCGAAGCCGGCCTGCCCGCGGGCATCTTCAACGTCGTCAACGGTGACAAGGAGTCGGTCGACGCACTGCTGCACGACCCGCGCGTCAAGGCCGTCGGCTTCGTCGGCTCCACCCCGATCGCTCAGTACATCTACGAAACCGCGACGGCCAACGGCAAGCGTGCGCAGTGCTTCGGCGGTGCCAAGAACCACGCCATCGTCATGCCCGATGCCGACCTCGACGACGTCGCGGATCAGCTCGTCGGCGCCGGTTACGGTTCGGCGGGCGAGCGCTGCATGGCCATCTCGGTTGCTGTTCCCGTCGGCAAGGAAACCGCCGATCGCCTGGTCGACAAGCTGACCGAGCGCGTCGGCAAACTCAACGTCGGCCGCTCTGACGAGAAGGGCGTCGACTTCGGTCCGCTCGTCGGTTCCGACGCACTCAAGCGAGTCAACGACTATGTCCAGATCGGCGTCGACGAGGGCGCAACCGCGGTCGTCGACGGACGCGGTTTCAAGCTCGAGGGATCCGAGGACGGCTTCTTCGCTGGCGCGACGCTGTTCGACAACGTCACCAAGGAAATGCGGATCTACAAGGAAGAGATCTTCGGACCGGTCCTCATGGTCGTCCGCGCCCACGATTACGAAGAGGCGCTGAGCCTCCCTAACGATCACGAGTACGGGAACGGCGTCGCGATCTTCACCCGCGACGGCGACACTGCGCGCGATTTCGCGACGCGTGTGCAGGTCGGCATGGTCGGCATCAACGTGCCCATCCCAGTCCCGATCGCCTACCACACGTTCGGCGGCTGGAAGCGCTCTGGATTCGGCGATCTCAACCAGCACGGACCGGACTCGATCCGCTTCTACACCAAGACCAAGACGGTCACGCAGCGCTGGCCGAAGGGCCTGAAGGAGAACGCGGACCACTTCGTCATCCCCACGATGGACTGACATGTTCATACTTTCCGAAGACGAGCGCGCGATCAGCGAAACCGCTCGCGACTTCGCCATGGAGTACTTGGCGCCCAACGCAATCGAGTGGGACCAGAACCACCACTTTCCGGTCGATGTCCTCCGCAAGGCGGGCGCGCTGGGAATGGGAGGGATCTACATCGACGAGGAAGTGGGCGGATCGGGCCTGACCCGGCTCGATGCCGTCCGCATCTTCGAGGAGCTCGCGAAGGGCTGCCCGACGATCTCGGCGTACATCTCCATTCACAACATGGCGACGTGGATGATCGACAAGTTCGGCTCCGATGCACTGCGCCATGAGTGGGTGCCGAAGCTGGCGTCGATGGAACTGCTCGCGAGCTACTGCCTTACCGAGCCCGGTGCCGGTTCCGACGCATCCGCGTTGAGTACCAAGGCCGTTCGAGATGGCGACGATTACCTCCTCACCGGTGTGAAGCAGTTCATTTCGGGTGCGGGTGCTGCCGACGTGTACGTCGTGATGGCACGGACCGGCGACTCCGGGCCGAAAGGCATCACGGCCTTCTTGATCCCCGCCGGCACGGCTGGCCTGTCGTTCGGTGCCGACGAGAAGAAGATGGGCTGGAACGCGCAGCCGACTCGTCAGGTGATCATGGAGGACGTCCGAATTCCGGCGTCGAACATGATCGGCAACGAGGGCAACGGTTTTCGCATTGCCATGGCCGGACTCAACGGCGGTCGGCTGAACATCGCTGCCAGCTCCATCGGCGGCGCGCAGGCGGCATTCGACAAGGCCGTCTCGTATCTGGCCGAGCGAAAAGCGTTCGGCAACAGGCTGCTCGACTCGCAGGCACTGCAGTTTCAGCTGGCCGACATGCGGACCGAACTGGAGGCGGCGCGCACATTCTTGTGGCGTGCGGCCGCTGCACTCGACGCGGGTGCACCTGACCTGGTCGAACTGTGTGCAATGGCAAAGAGATTCGGAACCGACACCGGTTTCGAGGTCGCCAACAAGGCCTTGCAACTGCATGGCGGTTACGGCTACCTGGCCGAGTACGGAGTCGAGAAGATCGTCCGTGACCTACGTGTGCACCAGATCCTCGAGGGCACGAACGAGATCATGCGGGTGGTTATCGCTCGCTCGATAGTTGGGAATGCTTAGTGACCGACGATGTTCTGATCGAGAAGCGGGATGGGCTCGGCCTCATCACCCTGAATCGTCCGAAGGCGATCAACGCGCTGAATCATGCGATGGTGCACCCGATTACGGCGGCGCTGTGGGCTTGGGCGGAAGACGAAGACGTTACGGCTGTCGTAATCACCGGCTCGGGCGAGCGCGGATTGTGCGCCGGTGGCGACATCGTCTCTATCTATTACGACGCGCAAAAGGGAGGTGCCGACAGTTCGGACTTCTGGCGCGACGAGTACGTCCTCAACGCGTTGATCGCACGCTTTCCAAAGCCGTACGTCGCAGTGATGGATGGCATCGTGATGGGTGGCGGCGTGGGCATCTCGGCGCACGGTAGTCACCGCATCGTCACGGAGCGGTCGAAGATCGGGATGCCCGAAGTCGGAATCGGTTTCGTGCCGGACGTCGGCGGAACGTATCTGCTCGCGCAGGCGCCGGGGGAGTTGGGGACGCACGTCGCTCTGACGACCGCGCGGATGAGCGCGGCGGACGCAATTGCAACCGGCTTCGCGGATCACTTCGTGCCGACGTCCGATCTCCCGGCGCTCCTCGCGGCGTTGGCGAGCGGGCCCGTTTCCGAGGTCGTCGCAAAATTCGCGCAGGAGCCCCCGCTGTCCGAGCTTGTGGGACAGCAGGATTGGATCGACGAGTGCTATTCGGCGGACACGGTCGAACAGATCGTTGCTCGCCTGCGGGCACACTCGTCACCGGAGGCTAACAAGGCGGCCGAGGCGATTCTCTCGAAGTCACCCATCGCGGTGAAGGTTGCTCTGCTCTCGCTGCGGCGTGCGCGGGATGCGTCGAGCATCGAAGAGGTGCTGAACGACGAGTACCGAGTGTCGCTGGCGTGCTTGAAGTCTCGCGATCTCGTCGAGGGAATTCGGGCACAGGTGATAGACAAGGATCGCAACCCGGCGTGGTCCCCGGCGACCCTCGAGGCCGTCACGGACGATCAGGTCGCGGCATACTTCGCCGACCTCGGCGAACTCGAACTCGGTTTGGCAGCACCCGACAGCAGCGTGGAAGGACAGCAGTGACCACTCCGGAGAACACGACAATCGGTTTCGTCGGGCTCGGCCACATGGGCGGGCCGATGGCGGCCAACCTGGTGAAGGCCGGCTACAAGGTGCTCGGCTTCGACCTCGCACCAGCCGCGCTGGAGCAGGCGACCAAGGACGGCGCCACCGTGGTCACGTCGTCCGACGAGGCTGCTGCCGCGGCCGACGTCGTCATCACGATGCTGCCGAGTGGCAAGCACGTGATCGATCTGTACAACGGTGGGCTGCTGGCGTCGGCCAAGCCGGGAACGCTGTTCATCGACTCATCGACGATCGACGTTGCCGATGCGAAGACGGCGAACGAGCTGGCAGTTGCCGCTGGTCACCGTGCGGTCGACGCGCCGGTATCGGGCGGTGTCGCGGGTGCCGCGGCGGGCACTCTGGCGTTCATGGTCGGCGGCTCGGAGGCGGACTTCGAGTCTGCGAAGCCGCTGCTCGACGTGATGGGCGCGAAGGTCGTGCACTGCGGCGGCGCAGGCGTGGGCCAGGCTGCGAAGATCTGCAACAACATGGTGCTCGGGATCTCGATGATCGCGATCAGCGAGGCGTTCGTCCTCGGCGAGAAGTTGGGGCTGACGAACCAGGCGTTCTTCGATGTCGCGTCGAATGCGTCCGGTCAATGCTGGTCGTTGACGACGTACTGCCCGGTTCCCGGTCCGGTGCCGACGAGCCCGGCCAACAAGGACTACCAGCCGGGCTTCGCGACCGCGCTGATGCACAAGGACCTGGGCCTGGCGGCAAATGCATTGCGGGCCAATGGTGTCGACGGTCTGCTCGGTTTGCACGCCGAGGAAATCTACAACCGGTTCAAGCAGGAGAGCGGTGGAGGACTAGATTTCTCGGCGATCGTTACCGATATCCGCAAGCGTTCCGAAGGGGCATGAGCCTGTGACCGATTTCGAAACCATCCTGCTCGAGAAAAAGGGCCGTGTCGGCGTCATCACGCTGAATCGTCCCAAGGCACTCAACGCCCTCAACTCGCAGGTGCTCGACGACATCATCGTCGCAATCAACGACCTCGAGAGCGACGATGGCATCGGCGCAATCCTGATCACTGGCTCGGAGCGGGCATTCGCGGCCGGCGCCGACATCAAGGAAATGCAGCCGCAGTCCTACATGGACATGTTCAAGAGCGACTTCTTCGCAGGCTGGGATGTGGTCGCGTCTGCGCGTAAGCCAACGATCGCGGCCGTCGCCGGTTATGCCCTCGGCGGTGGCTGCGAGCTCGCCATGATGTGCGACATCTTGCTCGCCGCCGACACGGCGAAGTTCGGCCAGCCGGAGATCAAGCTGGGTGTGATTCCGGGAATCGGTGGCTCGCAGCGTCTTACGCGAGCAATCGGCAAGGCGAAGGCGATGGACCTGTGCCTCACCGGCCGCAACATGGACGCCGAGGAGGCGGAGCGCGCGGGCTTGGTTGCGCGGATCATTCCAGCCGACCAGTTGCTCGACGAGGCACTGAAAGTCGCCGAAACCATTGCGTCCATGTCGCTGCCAGTCGTCATGGTGGCGAAGGAGGCGGTCAACCGTTCCTTCGAGACCACGCTCGGCGAGGGAATCCGGTTCGAGCGCAGGGTTTTCCACTCGTTGTTCGCGATCGAGGACCAGAAGGAAGGCATGGCCGCGTTCGTCGAGAAGCGGAAGCCGGAGTTCAAACACCGGTGAGACTTTCGGCCGGGCGCGCGCACTGAAGCACGTGCCTGGCCGAATCCTACTGCGGGTAGTGTTTTCTGCCCGAGTACGAGCGACAATGTGCTGTCGCCATCGGTCGATGAAGCATTTCCACCGGATTCCGGGGATTTTGCTTCCGTCGTCACCAGGGGTTGTCGGGAATTCGGGCGATCTCGAATGTCGACGGTGTGGACCCGCCCTGGTTGGGGTCGGCCGCCTGCTCGGCTGTGACGACGAGGCCCGCGATCGTGCCGGTGAGCACAGCCGTAACCGCGAAGGCGGCCACCAACTTTCGACGGGAAGGCCGCGGGCGTGGCAGTCCTCGGCTCGCGCGGATCAGTCTGGCGGGGCCCTCGTCGGCCAGTACCACCGCACCACGCGCGGAGACCAGTTCCGGGTCACGTTCTACGAGGACGGGAATCCGCAGCGAGGATTCGAGCCAGTCTTTGACGAGCGGGTTATGGGCGGGACCGCCGAGTAGTTCGATTGCTTCCGGCGGCGTTGTCGCGTCGTCCATGAGTTGGCGGACGAACGACACCGAGTGGTGAATTCCGGGCTGCTGCAGGATCGCCAGATCGTTGCGGGTCAGCACGATTCGGTTGCCGCCGCCCTTGTTCGATACGGTCGCAACCTTTTTCGCGCTCAGCGACTCCTTGTAGCCGCGACACGTCGCGGTGTCCGCGTGAATCCCCGAGTGCGCCAATCGACGTTGGACCTGGCCGTCGTACTCGTCACCACCGAGTACCGTGCTGCGCCGACTGCGCAGAACGGTGCCCGACACGCAGTCCGCGAGCGTGATCGTGAGACCCGAACTGCCGAGGTCGTACAGCACGACGGACCCCGACTTCGGTAGCTCTCCGATGAAACGCAGATACCGCAGCTGGGCCGTTGACTCTTTGACCAGGATCGTCGGCGTCGGCCCCTGGGTGATGCCCGTAGCGCGGATGGCGTCGGCATGGACCTCGCTGCGATATGTGACGGCGATCGCGGTGATCAGTTCGCCGCGTTGCACCGCTGCCTTGCACATCGTCTCGATCGCCCATCGAACGGGCTCGCCGACGCACGCGCCGGGGCGGCGGGGGACTACGCAGCGATCGATCGGAGTCCTGTGCGGCTGATCGGAGTGCGCGAGGATCGCGCGGGCGCCACTCGCGCCCGACGACACACCCAGAACCAGCACCATTTGCTCATCTTGACTCTTCGCGGCTCAGAATCCAAGACCAAAGTTGATCTTGATCTAGGTCAGCCACTTCGCGGGCCGGCCGGTCGAGTCGAAGTCGCCCGCTGCTACGCGCAGTTCGGCGAGAATTCGAACCAGAGTATCCAGTTTCTCATTGCCGAGACCTGGCTGGCCGAAGACCCGGGCATTGAGTTGCTCGGTCGCCTCGAGCGCCAACTTCCTTCCGGCCTCGGTGATCTCGACGAGGGTTGCGCGGCGATCGCTCGGGTGTGGTACGCGGCGAACAAGATTCGCCGCTTCGAGGCGGTCGACCGCGTTGGTGACGCTCGTCGGATGGACCTGCAGGCGGGCGCTGGCCTTCGCCATCGGCAATGCACCGGATCGACTGAAGCTCAACAGGGTTAGCAGTTCGTAGCGGGCAAAGGTGAGTCCCGTCGGCTTCAACACTTCGTCGACTCGGGCCATCATGATCTGTTGCGCACGCATCACGGAAGTGACGGCAGCCATCCCGTCCGCGACGTCGCCCCACCCGTGTTTGGTCCACTGGCGGTGGGCCTCCTCGATCGGGTCGAGCGGGAGTGGCGGGGTTGGGGGCATGGTTCGATCATTCCATGTGCGCCGACGGGGCCCCGGGATATCGGGCAACGCCTTGGTCCCAGCACGTACTCGTCTGGGCAGTGTTCTTTTTGATGGGCAGCGATCTATTTCTGATCCCGCCTCTGTTGCCCGTGATGTCCGAGCAATTCGGGACGAGCATTTCGGCGACCGCATGGGTCGTGACGACGTTCGGACTCGCGTACGCCTCGGTCAGTCCGATCTTCGGCGCCCTGACGACCAACAGGCGCCGCCGCGAAGTGATCCTGCTCGGCGTCGCGGTCATGGCTACGGGCGTCATCGTGACCGGTCTGGCGCCGAGCTTGGCGGTCGCGCTGATCGGCCGGGTGATCGGCGGACTCGGGGGCGCGCTCGTCGGTCCGGTGATCTGGGCGTACCTCGCCGAGTCCGCAGCACCGCACGAGCGCGGCAGGGCGATCGCCCGGGCAGCTGCCGCATACGCCGGTGGCCAGATTGTCGGGGTTCCGCTCGGCACAGTCCTCGCGGCAGGTGCCGGCTGGCGCTGGGCGTTCGTCGGACTGGCAGTCGGCTTTGCGCTGGCGGGCACGATGATCGCGTTCCGGCTTCGAGAACCCCCGCGCCCGGTGCAACGGAGTCGTAAGCGGTCTGCGATGCGGGCATCGGTCGGCCTGTGGCAGATGCCGACGTTCCGGCTGATCCTGTCCGCCAACTCGGCGGCACAGACTGCCCGGCTCGGTGCATATGCGTACGCCGGCGCGATCTTCGCCGAGCAGTTCGGGTTCGGCACCGGCGTGCTCGGTGTCGTCGGCGCGGTCGTCGGGCTGGGATCGTTCACCGGGTCGCTCGTGGCGGGTCCGGTGGTGGATTGGTGGCGTGCGGGAAGGCGGGCCGAACCTGCGTTGGGGATGGGTTGGGCGATCATGCTTGCCGCGTCTCTGGCCCTGGCGACCGCTGCCGACGAATGGTGGCTCGCCCTCATCGGGTTTGCAGCGTCGGCCTTCGCGGGCGCCGCGTTCTTCAGTACGAGCCAGGTGTTCCTGACGACCGTTACCGGCAGCAGGCGCAGCGCGGCGGTGGCGTGGAACAACTCAGCCCTGTATCTCGGAACGGCGATCGGCGCGACCGCGCTGGGTGGCTTCGGGCTCGGCAGCCTCGGATTCGTCCTTACCGCAGCAGCATTCGGGCTGTTCGCGGCGTCGGTGTCGGGGTTTCTGGCGCTCCGACTCCGCCGCTGAACGCGAGTACCGACCGGCCTGACCGAACAGTGGGACGAATGCCAGCTGCCCCGCCGCGAATCGCGGGCGGGGCAGCGTGGCGAATCAGCCTGGCGCGCTCAGTAGTAGCACTTCGGGCAGCCACGGTCGTCGATGAGCTGGCCTGCGCCGTCTGCGCTCGACGAGGCCTGCGCGGCGATGCTCGTCGACTGGGCCGCTGGTGCTGCCGACGCGGGGCCCATTGCCAGTGCGCCCGCGCCGGCCATCATCAGGGAGACCGCGGCAAGCTCGGTAGCGACGGTGAGGCTCTTGCGGAAAGCGGGCTTCTTCATGTTGTTCTCCCTGTCGGTCTGGGTGGTGTAACTAAGTCTGCGCGGTCGCCAACCCGCCGAAAAGGCACCCTTGGGAGGGCATCGAATGGCCCTGTGAGTGCTGTGAAGTCACCCTGGCGTGTGTAACTCCGCCGTAGAATTCCCCTGATGAGCGAGCGCGCCCGATCGGTCCAGAGGCTCTCGGATGGGCGGTATCTCGTTTCCGGGTTCGCGGAATCGATGTCGGTGCTCAGCGATCGTCGAGTGTCCAACAGCCCGTTCGTCGATGATCGCTTGCACCCGCAGGCACCGCCGGATCTGTTGTCGCTGAGGCGTCGCGGTACGAGCATGCAGATGTCCGATGGCGACGTCCATGCGCGATTGCGACGTGTCGCCGGCACTGCTTTGACGCCTCGTCGCTGCGACAGCGCACTTGAAAAGCTGGAACACAACGCGCACGGACTGCTCGACGCCATCGTCGCGCGAGGCAGCGGCGATCTGATCGGTGACGCATTCGCGCCACTTGTTCACGGTGTGATCTGTGATCTTCTCGGAGTGCCCGACGGCGACCGCGAGCAGGTCCTCAGGTGGTCGGAAGCCTCGACAATGGAAGACCGCGGTGTAAGCGAGGCAGGCGCGCAGTCGCTCGACGACTACCTGGAGTCGTTCTTGGCGGGCGAGCCGACCGCCGGGTTGTGCGGCGTTCTTGCAGCGGGTGCCGCAGCGGGGAGTCTGTCGTATTCGGAAGCGCTCGGGACCGCCAGCATCATGCTGGTCGCGGGATACGAGACGACGGTCAGCTTCCTCGGGATGAGCACTCTGACACTGCTGTTCGCCCCGATGCTGCGGAAAGTCTTGATCGAGGAGCCGGAGTTGGTGCCGACCGTCATCGAAGAATTGCTGCGCTACATCACCCCGACGAGTGGGACATGGATGCGGTTCGTTACCGAGGACCTGCCACTCGGTGACGCGATCGTTCCTGCGGGCAGCTCGATCGACATCGACCTATCAGCGGCCAATCGCGACCCAGCCCGATTCGAGAATCCGGACCTGCTCGATCCCGCGCGCGACGACGACAAACATCTCGCATTCGGCGCAGGTCCGCACTATTGCCCAGGCGCCACCTTGGCGCGGCGTGAGGCACAAATCGTCCTGACGGCGTTGCTGCCCCGCCTCGACGAGTTGACGCTCGCGGTCCCCATCGGCGAATTGCGTTGGCACCAAAACAGATTCAGCCGCCGACCGCTCACCTTGCCGGTCGTGCTCGCCACTGCATCCCGTCGCTGACGGTTGAGTGCCTTTCGAACCCATTCAGGGAGTTGCGTCCTCGCCTCCTGGCGGCTCAGGCCACGGGGTGACTTCGCCGCTCCTATGGGCAGCCAGTCCGGAAACTGGGTCGTCGTCACGCGATGTGCGAAGCACGTTCGACTCAGCGTCGCCGCAGGCTGAGAGTGTCAATCCCACACCAGCGCCAACAGCAGCGGCTGGACGAAGCGGCAAGGATGAGCGGCCGTCGTCCGCGGCGATCATTGCCCCCGGGTCGTGTGCAAGCCCCCGGCAATCGACCGTCTACTTTGCCGTTAACGATCACGCTGATCGCAAACCTCGGCGGCGGCGCCCCGTCCCGGAATAGTTCCTTATCGACGCGGGTGTGGCTGAGAGGCAAGGCACCGGCCTGCAAAGCCGTTCACACGGGTTCGAATCCCGTCACTCGCTCCAAGCGTCAGCCCTGAAGATGATCACACCGGACACAGGGCGTCCGCCATGATTCCCATCAGGTCGGGCGGCATGACCGGTGTCTGCGTTTGTGTGATCGTCACGGCTCTGCCCTGATCGTCTGCGCCTGTCAGGGTGTAGTAGCCGGGTATACCGCCAGGATGGCCGATGAAAGTTATCCCGCAAGGCAATTCGGTAATGCCCACGCCGAGCCCGTAACGCATGCCCGTGAGGGTGTTGCCGGGTTGCTCCGCAGCCCGCATTTCGGTCAGCTGCGCCGGCGGGACTACGTTGCCATCCGCGAGTTGCCGAAAGAACCTGTTCAGATCCGCTCCCGTGGAGACAAGCGATCCCGCAGCCCATGGGATCGACGGCTCGATCCGCGATACGTCGACCACGGTGCCGCCTATGTTCTGGTATCCGGTTGGATGCGGACCGCGTATCTCCGTTTCGCCCGGTGCCGGGAGGTACGTCTCAGTCAACCCGAATGGATCGAGAATTCGGCGCCGCAGTTCGTCAGCCAAGCTGTTTCCTGTCAGTTGTTCGACGAGTATGCCGGCGACCACGTAGTTCGTATTCGTGTACCTGAAAGCAGTTCCGGGTGCGAATTGGGCGTGCTTGCTCAACGCCAAAGCGAGCATGTCCGACGGCGTCTCGATGCGGTGCTCGGCAGCGGCTGCCAACTCGTCACCGCGCGGATCGTCCGAGAACTCGGGCAGACCGCTTCGGTGCTGCAGAATCTGGCGCACCGTGATCGCTCTGCCGTCGATACCGTCGCCGACGACCACGCCGGGCAAATAGACGTCGACCGGCCGATCGAGTTCTAGGCTGCCCTCGGCGACGAGTTGCATGAGGATCGCGGAGACGAATGTCTTGGTGACGCTGCCGACCCGTACCTGTCCGTTCGCCGGCATGGGGGCTCCCGTTTCCATGTCTGCGAGTCCGCTGACCAGTGTGGAAGTGTGACCGTTCTCGGTCACCGTCGCGACGACGCCGACGACACCTGCACGCGTGAGGCGATCGAGGCGGGCTTGGACCTTTCGGTCACGATCGGACGGAACGCCGGAGGCCGCGGCGTCGAGGTTCGGATTCGCCACGGAGACAGCGCATCCCGTGAGCACGATGCAGCACACCGCCGCTAGAGCGTTGATCGTCGGACGTGCGCCTGTCCTGGAGTGCCTGCGCCGCTGAGTCGGGTGTGCGGTCGCGTCAGTGTGATTTTCACCGTCGAAGGTCGTCATATACCGGTCCCACTCTCTTTCTGGCCGGTTCATCAGCGCTTCGCGATCGGTGCCGTCCCGGCAGTCGGGACGCCGAGATAGAAAGGACAACAACGGCACTGATCCCGACTCGAACCAGCACCCGGTGAACAGCGATGTGGTTCTGCATTTTTCGGTCGGCGAATCTGGAGCGCAACTCAGGATGCCTGCGCAACAGGCAATCTCCGTCGCCGCTATGCAAAGTCTGCGGCACGCGCAGCCTCAACAGTAGGTCCCCGAGGGTCTCAGTTCGCCACCCTGACCAATAGCGGCATGGGCGTGCGCAGACGTCCGCCGAGCGACGTTGTTTCCCGCCCGTCATTTCGAAAGTGCGTCAGCGGAAGGTGAACAACGGCAATATGTCAGGAGCAGGCTGACACCTACGGATTGAGGACTCGACATGCGCATCAGATTCGCCACGGCATTCGCTGCGATCGCATTCTCGGTTACCGTCGGTGCGCTGAGTGCGCCCACGGCTGCGGCCACACCGGCGAATCTCGAGCCGACGCCGGCCGGCCTCCAGCTGACCTGCATCGGCATTTCGCTCGGATCGGCAGTGGTTCCGATCTGCTTCTGAAATAGAGCGACGAGTCCGGCCGACTCAGGCGTTCACCTTTTTGCCGGCCCGTTCGGCCGCACCGCCGAGAACCTGCTCGAGAGCCACGGCCGTGAGGCGGCTACCGAATTGGGCGGCACGCGGCGAAAGTCGACGTAGCCACCACGCGGGGGTGACGAACAGCGGCGCGACCACGACGACCACCTTGCGGCGCGCGTAGGCGTCCCAGACCGCTTCCGCCACCGACTCCGGCGAGGCTGCGAACCGTTTCGCCAGGCGATCGATGAGGTCGACGTCGACCAGACCACCCCGTTGCGGGCTGTTTCGCAAAATAGGTGTGTCGATGACCCCCGGGCAGACGACTGAGAAGCCCACCTGCCCGTCGGCGTGCTCGGCATGCAGCGCCTCGGTCAGTGCGACCACGCCGTGCTTGGCTGCCGAGTAGGTGCCGAGCAAGGGGATCGGCACCAGACCGGCACCGCTCGCGGTGTTGACAATGTGTCCGCGACGTCCTTGCTTGCGCATCCGCGGCAGGAAGTAGTGCAGCCCGTACATCGTGCCGAGCAGATTGACCCCGACGGTTCGTTGGATGTCGTCGAGGGTGAGATCGATGAAACGGCCGCCGACTCCGATCCCCGCATTGTTGTGCAGCAGGTCGACAGCAGCATCGCCGGCGAAGACGGCGTCGGCCAGCTCTGCCATCGCTGCGGGGTCCGACACGTCGACAACGTGAGTCACGGGTTCGCCCCCTTCGGCACGGACGAGGTCCGCAACCTCGATGAGGCGATCGGCGGCGATGTCGACCAAATGCACTTTCGCACCATGTCGGGCGAGCAGCAGAGCCGTGGCCTTGCCGATGCCCGATGCGGCGCCCGTCACAACGGCGACTCTGCAGTCAGGCTCCCGCCGCAGGAGAGGAAAAGTGTTGCGCGACAACGTTGGGGTCATGTCAAAAAGTTAGCCCTTTGTCATAAGTTTGACAACGCTGTATCGATTTATTCTGCGGAGTATGTAAAGATGCGGAAGTGCCCCGGTCCGCTAGTTCCGCAACCCGCCCTCGTGCCGGGAAACGGTCAGACGTTGTGCGTAACGAAAAGCGGATCATCGAGGCGGCGACGCAGGTGCTGGCGGCGAATCCGGCCGCGACGATGACCGACATCGCAGACGCCGCCGAATTGACCCGCGTCACCCTGTATCGCTACTACGAGAACCGCGAGGCGCTGATCGCGGCGATCAAGGCGGCCTCGGAAGCGGAGATCGCTGCACTCGTCGCACGGCTCCCGTCGAGGGGGCCGGTCTTGCCTGAACTGGTTGCGCTGCTCGACGACAGCGTCGCGCTCGGCACCCGGTATCGCTACCTCCTGTTCTATCCGCGCGAACTGGAAGTCACTTCGACCGCGGTCGAAGCCCAGACGGCTTTCGCAGCTTTCATCGCCCGTGGTCAGCGACGTGGCGAGATCGATTCCACGTTCGATCCACATTTGGTGTCACATATGTTTCTCGGGCTTGTATCGTCGGCGCTCGTGCCGGTCGCCCTCGGTCAGGTCACCCATATCGCAGCGGTCGAGCAGGTCTCCCGAGCTCTGTCGAAGCTGCTCTCGTGAACGGAAAGGCGCCGATGAAAAAGCGCACATTGCAGACACTCGCGCAGGCGGGTCTGGGTGCCGTCCTTGCCGGCGCGGGCGTCGGGCACCTGACGGTCTTGCGTGAGGAGTTCCAAGCGCAAGTGCCGCCGTGGGTACCGCTCGATGCGGACTTCGTGGTGCTCGCGTCGGGTGCGGTCGAGATCGGTCTGGGTGGAGCCTTGCTTCTAGCGTGGCGGCAGCCGGGCCGGGCTGCTGTGGGTGCCGCCACTGCAGCATTCTTCGTGGCGATCTTCCCCGGCAACATCGCTCAATTCGTAGAGCACAGAGACGCTTTCGGGCTCGATACCGACCTCGCCCGCGGCGCACGCCTGTTGTTCCAGCCCGTCCTCGTGGCGTGGGCGCTTCTCGCCACGGACGCATGGCAGGTCGGCAAGAGGTTGCGGCGATGACTGCGGCCGAGCCTGCACACATCGTCGTTGTCGGCGCAGGCCTCGCCGGTTTGTCCTCGGCCGTGTGGCTCGCCGAGGCGGGTCATCGGGTCACCTTGGTAGAGAAGCGTGGACAGCTCGGTGGCAGGACGTTCTCCCGCCGGATCCGCCACATCGGGCCTCAGGGTGAACTCGTCGACAACGGGCAGCACCTCTTCGCCGGGTTCTACTCCGGGTTGCGCTCCTACATCAGTACTTTGGGCACGGCAGAGCATGTGCTCTGGGAACCGCCGCCCTTCGCCATCAGAACGCGCGAGCACGGATTGCTCTCGTCGCAACGGCTGACCGAGAGGTTCGGTCGATTGGGGAGGCTCGCGGCGCCGTTCTGGTTTGCAGCACTCCCATTGCCATGGCGCGATCGACCGGCGGCCTGGCGGGCACTTGCAAAACTCGGTGCTGCTGTGGCGAATCCGTCGATCGAGTTGGACGACATCACGATCGACGAGTTCTACCGGCGGATCGGCGCACCGGAATCGTTGCGCCGCTTGACGCTCGATCAGTTCGCCATCGGCATCGTCAACGAGAAGACAGAAAACGCGTCGGCGTATACCTTCCTGCGAACAGTGCACGAAGGTGCGCGGCGCGGAAAGGGACTCGGCTTCGCTGATGCGGGCTGGCCACGTGTACCGATCGATGATCGTTTTGTCGCTCCCGCTGAAAAGTTCCTCGCCGATCATGGGGCAGAAGTGATCTCGGGCCAAGCTCTGACCGGGCTCGAACTCGACGGTTTTCGCGTGAGCAGCCTGACTCTCGCGGACGGGACTCGGCTCGAGCCCGACGCAGTAGTTCTTGCGCTCACGCCGTGGGCACTGAGCAAGTTGCTCGATGAGACACCACTCGGTTCGGTCGGCTTCTTCGATCCGGCGCGGCAGATTACCGCAGCGCCGATCAGCTCGGTATACGTCTGGCTCGACCGGCATCTGGGCAACGAGTGCGTCGCTGAAAACCTGCGGGACTGCATGGTGGAGTGGGTTTTTCACACGTCGGGCATGCACGGCGAAGTGACGGAGGCCGGGCACTGCTACTCGCTGGCAGTGAGTGCGTCGTGGGACGTGGTGGGTTTACGTAAGGAGGAGTTCGTGGAACAGGCGATGGCATCGCTTCGCTTGCACTATCCGGCTGCGCGAGATGCAAAGGTATTGCACACGCACGTCATTCACCAGCCGCGAGCGACGTTCTCGGCACGGCCCGGATTCGAGCGCATGCGACTACCGCAGCGGACGCCGATCGACAACCTGGTCCTCGCGGGCGACTGGACCCGCACAGACCTGTGTTCGACGATGGAAGGCGCCGTGGAGAGTGCCCGCCGCGCGATCGCCGTCCTCGATTCTCGGCTGGTGCGGTCATGACCGCCCGCATCGTGGTCTTCGGCGCGACCGGCTACACGGGCGACCTCACGGCGCGCGCACTCGTCCGCCTCGGCGCATCCCCCGTGCTGGTGGCGCGGCGCGCCGATCGGGTTGCGACGCTGGCGGCCGAGCTCGGTGGCCTCGAGACCGCGGTGGCGGACGCGGCTGACCCGGCATCTGTGGCGGCCGTCGTGCGGCGCGGCGATGTTCTAGTGAGCACCGTGGGTCCGTTCCTGAAGTACGGCGAGCCCGCGGTGTGTGCCGCTGCGGAGGTCGGCGCGCACTACTTCGACTCGACCGGCGAGGGTCCGTTCATCCGGGATGTCTTCGAACGTTTCGGTCCCCTCGCAGCAACAACCAGGTCCGCGCTCGTTCCGGCATTCGGCTTCGACTTTGTGCCTGGTGCTCTGGCCGGCGGCCTGGCCCTGCGAAAGGCCGGTCCGGACGCGACGAGTGTCGACGTCGGCTACTTCGTCTCTCAGTTCGGCACCAGCGGAGGAACACGTGCCTCTGTAGTTGGAGTGCTGCTCGAAGAGGGCTTCGCTTTTCGGGACGGACGGGTCAGCAACGAGCGGGCGGGCCGAAGGACTCGTAGCTTCACCGTTCGCGGGCGGGATCTGCACGCGGTGTCCGTCCCGGGCGCCGAACACTTCACGCTTCCAGAAATTCACCCGACGCTTCGCGAGGTCGGCAGCTTCCTCGGGGCACCGCCGGTGTTGGCGCGCGGGATGGCAGCGAGCACGATCCTCACGGCACCGGTCCGGCGGATTGCACCACTCAAAGCGTTGGCGAGTGCGGTCGCGGGCAGACTCGTTCCAGGCTCGACCGGCGGACCTTCGGCAGAGCAGCGGGCCCGAGCGAGCGTCACGGTCGTTGCCGAAGCGATCTCGGCGTCCGGCGAGCCGCTCGCCACCGTGACGCTCACTGGGCCCGACCCGTACGACTTCACCGCCGACGCACTCGCGTGGGGAGCGACGACCGCGGCCGATGGACGATTGCACGGTGTCGGTGCGCGCGGACCGGTCAGCGCGTTCGGTCTCGACGAACTAGCCGCAGGTTGTGCGGCGATAGGCCTTCGCGAGGTCTGACGGTCAACACCAGGCTCCGCAGATCGTCAGTAGTTCCCGGCCATCTGCGCGTAGCCGACGAGTTCGTTCTGGCTTTCCTGAGACAGCTTCCACGTTCCGTCGACGTTCTTCCAGGTGAGCGGGATCGGGAAGCACTGACCGAGGCAGCTCTGCAAGGTCGCCGAGAGGACGTCACCGGACACGCTGACCGGTCCGCCCACGGACCACGAATAACCGGGAAGCAGCGCGATCCGGTCACGAACGACTGTGATCGACGACGCATCGCCCGACTCGAGTTCGTTAGCCGAGCCGTTCAGGGCCGACTGCAGTTTGCCCTGCAGTTCACCCTCCGACGGGACCGGCGGAGCGAGCGCCTCGGGAGTCGTCGTCTCCTCGGTGGTCGTCGTGGTAGTCGTAGTTGTGGTTGTTGTTGTCGTCGGCTCGGTCGTGGTGCTTTCCGGCATAGTCGTCGCCGGTGCGGATGGCTGCGCAGACGACGCCGACGCGGACGTGGTGGTCGACGATGAGGCGACAACAGCAGATGTCGTCGATGGCGAAGGGGAGTCGCTGCTGTCGTCGCCACAGCCAGCCAGAATCAACAAGCTGGCTGCTGCGATCGCGCCCGCAGTGCGTGTCCGTAACTTAGTCATGCGCTTAGGCTAACCTAAGCCACGCTTCGGACAGGCTTTGCCTGGGAGTGTCAGTCACCACCTCCGCCACATCCGCCGCCGCAGCTGCCGCTGTCGCCGCCGGCGCTGTCACCGAGGAACCCGGCGTCCCAGTAGCTGCGGTGCCGGGAGTTTCCCCGCACAGCCGCGAACAACGCGAAGGCCAAAAGTCCTACGACGACTACAAACACCACAACGTCCATCTCGCACCTTCTCCGTTCGAACTTTGGAGTGGAATATGACGCGCGAGCAGGAGCGTTAACGCACGATTGTTGTATGCAACGCCGGGCGCGTACAGCGAGCGGCCGATCCGAGACCGCAGCCTGGGAGTCGGTGACCGCACAGCCTGCTCCTGCTTTGGCACGGGTCGTTACGTCGTACGCCGAATTCCGGGAAAATTCGACGACGCCGGTCGACCGCGCCGAGGTCGCCAATTCCGGGGCGGTTCTGATCGTCGAATTCGACGATCCCCTGCTTGTGTCGGACGTCGCGGAACATGACCGCCCACGCCTGTGGCAGTCTTTCGCTGCTGGAATCGGTCAGGCTCCTACGGCGACGTTGCATGCCGGTTCCCAGCACTGCGTCGAGGTCAGGCTGACGCCACTCGCGGTTTTTTCGATGACCGGTATGTCGATGCACGAACTGAGCGATCGCGTTGTGGGACTCGAGGATCTGTTCGGCCGCACCGGCCGCGACCTGCCGGAACATCTTGCCGCGGAGACCGATTGGGACGGACGGTTCGGTGTCCTCGACGGCGTGTTTGCGCGGTTGGCGGATGCGGGTTCGGCGCCCGATCCTGAGGTGGGGTACGCCTGGAATACGTTGCGCCGCACCGAGGGTCGGGCGGTGATCGGTGACCTTCTCGTCGAGACCGGCTGGAGCCGTGCGAGATTGGCTTCGCGATTTCGGGAACAGGTCGGCGTGACGCCGAAGGCGATGGCGAGATTATTGCGCTTCGAGCGCGCGGTGCGACTGATGACGGAACCGGGCCATCGCTCACTCGCGTCGATCGCACTGTCGTGCGCCTACTACGACCAAGCCCACTTCAACCGCGACTTTCGGTCGTTCGCGGGGTGCAGCCCAACTGAATGGATCGCTGCGCGCTACACGGACCTGCCGGGTAACAGGGTGCCGAGTACTGAGTGAACATTTGTCCAAGACGCAGCCGCCGATCCGCACCTAATGTTCGTTCAGCAACAGCGGTCGGCGATGGAGGAACAAATGCCTGGGCAACCCACATTTTTCGAGATCGGCGTTCCTGACGCTGTTCGGGCGCAGAAGTTCTACACGCAGTTACTCGGCTGGACTCCGCATGCGATGGGCGACCGCGGCCAGGCATGGCTGGAAACGGGCGGCGTCCGGGGTGGACTGCATGACGACGACGAAGACCGCCGGATCGACATCTTCTTCGAAGTAGTCGATATCGATGCCGCGGTCGCCGCCGTTCGGCAACTCGGCGGCGACGCGCAGGATCCCGGACCTGACGAACCCGGCTTCGGCAGATTCGCATTCTGCCGCGACGATCAGGGTGTGCGGTTCGGCTTGCGCCAATCGAGCGGGGCTGCCGGCCGACCAGGGTAGATGTCCGTCACCTGCGCATCGGTGTAGCCGTCGGCCCGCAGTTGCTGGGCAGCCGTCGCGCCGGTCACTCCCGTGCCGACGATGACGATGTTGTCGCTCATATCGGGGCACTTTCGATCATCGCGAAGTCGAGCTTCTCGCGAACTCCGCAATCCGGGCAGCACCAGCTGTCGGGGATCTGCGACCATGCGGTGCCTGGTGGGAAACCTTCGCGCTGAGCGCCGACCTCCTCGGCGTAGATGTAGTGGCAGACGGGGCAGCGGTAGGCGGCCATCACTTCGCTCCGTAGCGGGCGAGGATCTTGGCACGCTTGCTCGGCTGGATGTTGACCAGCGTGATGTCGCCGTCGAAGTGGTCGAGCACTCGGTGGTCCATCACCTTGCGCCACAGCGGAGGGAAGTAGGCGATTCCGATCATGCTTGCGTAGCCGCTCGGCAGGTTCGGCGCTTCGGCCATGCTGCGCAGGGTCTGGTACCGACGCGTCGGGTTGGCGTGGTGATCGCTGTGCCGTTGCAGGTGGTAGAGGAACAGGTTGGTGACGATGTGGTCGGAGTTCCAGCTGTGTGCGGGCGTGCAGCGCTCGTAGCGACCGGATGCGGTCTTCTGCCGCAGCAGCCCGTAGTGCTCGAGGTAGTTCACCGTCTCCAGCAGTGAGAACCCGTAGACGGCCTGAAGCAAGAGGAACGGCAGGACGATCGGTCCGAAGACTGCGGCCAACACACCGAACAGAGCGATCGACATCAACCAGGCATTGAGCACGTCGTTATGAATTGTCCACGGGCTCTTGCCGAGTCGCTTCAGCCGAGTCTTCTCCAGCTCCCATGACGAACGGAAACTGCCGGACACGCTGCGTGGCAGGAAGGTCCAGAACGACTCGCCGAAGCGCGAGCTGGCGGGGTCCTCGGGAGTCGCGACGCGAACGTGATGGCCGCGGTTGTGCTCGATGTAGAAGTGGCCGTAAACAGTCTGCGCAAGTGTGATCTTCGACAACCAGCGCTCGAGCTCGTCCTTCTTGTGTCCCAGTTCGTGCGCGGTATTGATGCCGATACCGCCCATGACGCCGATCGTCAGCGCGAGGCCGATCTTGGAGATCAGTCCGAGGCCGTTGTCGAGTCCTAACCAGTCGACAGCGGAGGCCGACCACAGGTAGCAGGCGAACACGAGGCTCGCGAGCTGCAGCGGAATGAACGCGTAGGTGCAGTAGCGGTAGTACTTGTCGTTCTCGAGTTGTTCCATGACTTCGTCCGGCGGATTCTGGCCGTCGGGACCGAAGAAGACGTCCAGTATCGGGAGCAAGACGTAGAGCAGGAGCGGGCCGATCCACCAGAAGGCCGGGGAGACCTGGGTCCAGCCGATCTCGTTGAAGCCCCACACCAGGGCTGCGCCGACGAATACCCAGGTCGGGGCGACCAGGCCCAGCAACCACAGGTAACGCTTGCGGTCGCGCCAGGGTGGCGCCGAAACCTGTTCGCTCGTCTCGATTTCTGCTGTCGTCATGATCTGACCTCCGTGTTGGATTTCTGACTGACCTTGTGGGAGTGGCTGTTTCACGCGAGCGCGTGCTTCGCGGGCCGAACTGAATTGCGCACCAGGTTGACGATCGCCGCGAACAGTCCGACCACCGGCGGGAGAGCGAGCGGTGCGAAGACGACGGCGTAGATCGAGAGGAGGACGAACAGTGCCATGGGAGGGCCTTCCGGGGGCGATTACACTTTGGGCTGTTGTGTATCAATTGAATACACTTTATGTAAAAGTGTCAATACCTATTACAGAATGCTTCTTCATGTACGATGTGGCCATGTCCGAGTCCGTGAGCTTCCAGGCCGAGATGCGTCAACTGCTGCGCGAGCGCGCGCTCGATGCTGCGCGCGAATTGACGGTCGCCGAAGCCTGGTCGGCGGTGAACATGTCGCGTGTGGCAGCAGATATCGGCGTCAGCCGGCCCGTTCTCTACAAGGAGTTCGCAGGTAAGCACGCACTCGCCGCCGCACTCGTCGAGCGCGAAACCGATCAGTTTCTGGACGGGATAGTCGGCTGCCTGAACGCGAATCCGGATGACCTCGTCGGCGGCTTAGCCGCTGCTGCCGAATACACGCTCCGCACCGGCGCCGACAACACTCTGATCAAGGTCATCCTTGCGGGTGAGCACGGACCCGACACCGGGCTCCTCCCGTTACTCGCCACCGATCCGGCGCCCGTGCTCGGGCGCGCGGTCGGCGCGCTCGTCGGGGCCGTCCGCACTCGGTATCCGGACTCGTCGTTCGGTGAGCTCACGCTGGAGTCCGCGATCGAAGCTTTCGTCCGCATCACTCTCAGCCATTTGATGCAGCCGCTAGGACCGATCGAGAATGCCACCGCGCAGATACGACAAGTAGTCGCAGGGCTTTTCGACTCCGGGCAGCACTGAAGCGGCGTGCTTCGTTAGAAGTCCGTGTCCGCCGGGTACCCATGCAGAGCGGAGAGAACTCCGTTCTAGTACTCAGTCGAATGCAGTGGAGTGCAGCATGAGTGGGAACGATAAGTTTCGAAACAAGGTCGACGAGGTATCGGGCCGAATGAAGGAAGAGTTGGGCCGAGCCACGGGCGACAGGAATCTCGAGGCGCGCGGCCGCCGGAAGCGGTCCGGCGCAAATCTCAAACAAGCATTCGAGAAGGTCAAAGATGCATTCGGCGGTGGGAATCGCCGGCGGAATCGTCGAGTTTGACGGTCCGCAGTGGCGTACCCCGCCGAAGACGCGATTGCGGCCTTCCGCCGATCACCGCGAGCCGCCGGGAGTTCGGAAGACACGCGGCAGGAGCTGCGTGAGTCGCTGAAGGCCGCTGGTCTGCTCGATGACCTTTACCACCTTTCCGTGCGGGAGCTGCACGACGATCTACTGCTCCTCGACGGCGACGGCAACGAGGTCGCCACGTGGAAACAGGACTATCCGTACGACGAGCGGATGAACCACCGCGAGTACACGCGGACCGTTCGTTTGTTGCAGATAGAAATGCTGAAAATGCAGTCCTGGGTCAAGGACACCGGCCAACGCGTCGTGGTGCTCTTCGAAGGTCGGGATGCCGCCGGAAAAGGCGGCACCATAAAGCGATTCACGAAACATCTCAATCCACGCGGCGCACAGGTGGTGGCGCTGAGCAAGCCAAGCGAGCGTGAACGCACACAGTGGTACTTCCAGCGCTATATCGAGCGTCTTCCCGCAGCAGGAGAGATAGTGCTGTACGACCGGTCGTGGTACAACCGCGCGGTGGTCGAGCGGGTCATGGGCTTCTGTACCGACGAGCAATACGACTACTTCATGGCGACTACGCCGCGTTTCGAACGGATGCTTGTCGACGACGGCGTCCAACTGTTCAAGCTGTGGTTCTCGGTATCGCGTGCCGAGCAACGAACGCGATTCATAACGCGCGTCGTCGATCCGCTCCGGCAATGGAAGCTCAGCCCGACAGACCTCGATTCCCTGGATCGTTGGGACGACTACACCCGCGCGAAGGAGAACATGTTCGCGCACACCGACACTCCCCATGCGCCGTGGACGGTAGTGCGCAGCAACGATAAGGAGCGAGGCCGGATCGCGGCGATGCAATGGGTCCTGTCGAGGCTCGAATACCCGAGCAAGGACAACGATGTCGTCGGGAAACCCGACCCGCTGATCGTCGGCGATCCGGACAGCGTGTACGAGCAGAGCGAACGCGAGGTGCACTAGCCCGTGCCGTCCCACCGGGTATGCGACAGTTGTCGCATGAGCGGAACAGGTGACTGGCCACCATCGAATTCGTCGGACGATCGCTGGCGCGAAGCCGGCCAGCCCCCACCTGGCTACCAGCCTGAAATGCCTCCACCTGGCTACCAGCCCGGAATGCCGCCGGCCGGCCCGAGATCGGGTCCCGACGGCTACGGCAAGCCGGGCGTGATTCCACTGCGGCCACTCCAGGTCGCAGACATCCTGGGCGGTGCGATAGCGACCATCCGCCGATATCCCGCGCTGATTCTCGGCGTCTCCGCGGCAGTGGCGGTCGTGACCGGGATCGTCGTCCTCGCGATTCGCTGGGGATTGCGCGGCCAACTCGAAACGATCTCGGCAGACGCGGACGCTACCGCCGAGGAGCAATTGGATGCGCTGCGCGAGAATCTGCCTGCAATCCTCGGCGGCACCGCCGGGGGCGCCGTAATCACTTTGCTCGCAACGACATTCCTTACGGGTTTCCTGACCGTGGTCGTCGGCGAGGCGGTGCTCGGCAGGCCGATCGGGTTCGCCGCCGCGCTCGCACAGCTGCGACCCAGATTGCTGCCCCTGCTCGGGCTCATAGTCGTCTACGCACTGATCGTGTTGGTGGGCATCGTGTTCTGCGTTGTCCCTGGAATCTGGCTCTACGTCTTGTTCGGTCTGGCTACTCCAGCTCTGGTGCTCGAACGCCAATCGATCGGCGGCGCTTTGTCACGGTCGAGGGACCTCGTGAGTGGCTCCTGGTGGCGAATTTTCGGGATCCTGCTGCTGGCAATGGTTCTCGCGATACTCGTCTCGAGCGTCATCACCTTCCCGTTCGGCCTCGTCGGCAACGGGTACAGCACCTTCTCCGGCATGGAGGAGAGTGTCACCTTCGGCGGTCTTCTCGTCACCGAGATCGGCGAAATGATCGCGTCGACCTTCGTCACACCGTTCGCAGGCATCGTCACCGTGCTGCTGTTCACCGATCAGCGAATTCGCAAGGAAAACCTGCACACTCAGCTCGCGCGCGAGGCCGGCGCCGGACCGTACGGTCAGCCCGGCTGGTGACCGCTAGAGACAGGTCTGCTCCCTGACTCGTGCGCACGCCGCTTCCGCCGACATCGGCCGGCCGAGATGGAATCCCTGGCCGAATGGGCACCCCACCTCCAAGAGAACTGCCAGTTGTTCGGCTGTCTCGATTCCCTCGACCACCGGCGTGACATCGAGCGCTGTGGCGAAACCGAGGAACGTCGAGAGCAGCGTTCTGGAGCGCGTCGTCGGGAGGTCGGCAACGAGACTGCGATCGAACTTGACCGAGCTGAGCACGCCGGCCCTCGACAGGTCGGTCAGGACGTCGATATTGGAGAAACCGACACCGTAGTCGTCGATGACGAGGCCGATACCCGCAGCACTCAGTTCGCCGAGAACTTTGCGTGCCGTGGCATGGTTCATCATCGCGGTTTCGGTGATCTCCATTCGCAATGCCGCGAGCGGGAAGCGGGCGGCCCGCGCGGCGTTGGCAATTCGCTTCGGCAGCTTCGGATCGGTCAGCTGTCGTGCCGCGAGATTGACGCCGAGAGCGACGGCTGTGCCTGTGCGCAGCCCGGAATTCCACGTCACCGCCGCACGCAGCGCCTGCTGCAGTACGCGGTCGAAAAGATCATCGATCAGGGGTGTGTTCTCGGCCAGCGCGATGAACTCGTCGGGTTGAACGCGACCCAGTTGTGAATCGGTCCACCGCGCAAGCGCTTCGAACCCGATGATCCTTTCACTCTGCAGGTCGACGATGGGTTGGTACGCAACCGTGATTTCGTCCGCATCGACCGCGCGGCGCAGTCGGGTGGAGACCAGCAGTCGGCGGCTCGCGATGTCGGTTTCGGTGCGGTAGAAGCGATGTGATGCCCGACCGGATCGCTTGGCCGCGTACATCGCCGAGTCGGCGTGCCCGAGCAGTTCGTGTGCGGTCCCACCGTCTCGCGGTGCAACCGCGATGCCGATACTCGCCGTGATGCTCAGGTCGATTGCCACGGAACCGGAATCGTCCAGGTCCAGCTGCAGTGGGCGTGCTATCGCGGCCAGGATCTTCGTCGCGAGCCGACCTGCTTCGCCCCGCTCGCCGGTCAGTAACCCGACCACCAGTTCGTCGCCGCCGAGTCGGCCGATGATCGATTCCGCGGGAATCGTTTCGCGCAGTCTCGCGCCGACGCGTTCTAGCACCAGATCGCCGATCGCATGACCGTGGGAGTCGTTGATGTCTTTGAACTCGTCGAGGTCGATCACAAGAACGCTGAGCGGCTTACCCTGCTGCAGGGTGGTTGCCAGGAGGTCCTCCGCCCGTGCACGACTACTCAGCCCGGTGATGGTGTCGGTGTCGGCGAGTTCTCTCAGTGCCCGTAGCGCCTGCACTTAGACGGTGATGTCGTCACTGACACCGACTGTGCCGACCAGCCTGCCGGACGCAGAGAAGATGGGTCGATACAGCGTCTCGAGGCTGCGATCGCCGATGTCCACTTGGGCGCGGAATTCCTCGCCGCGCAGCGCGCGTCGATGGTACTCGGCGACCTCGGGCATGTCTTTGTAGATCTCGAACACGTTGGTTCCGACGAGCTGGCCGGGCTGGAAGCCGAGTGCCGCGAGACCACTGCCGGTCGACACCTGGATCACTCCGGACAGATCGACGGCGAAGACGATCCCCGGCGCCGAACGCATAATGATCGCGAGCATCTCGCGGCTTCCCCACACGGCTGCGTCGTCGTCTGCCGGCGAATCAGGCTCGGGGATAGACGGATTCGGGCCGTTGGTCGACCGATCGCGAACGAACAGAACCACCAGATTTCGCTCCGTCGGCACGACATTCGCAGAGACCTCGACGGCGAAGGGCCTGCCGTCTCCGCGCATGGCGATTGCCGGAAACGTGCGCCCGATGAACCGTGCAGAATCGGCCGACCACAACCGGCTCAGGTCGGTTCGGTGGGAGTTCCGATGCGTGGCAAGGGTCAGTGCATCGAAGAGGTCGGTACCGACAACGTCGGCCCGTGCACGCCCGAAGATGTGCTCGGCCATCGGATTGAACTCGACGATCGTCCCGTCGGAACCGGCGACGATGATGGCGTCCGGAGCGGCGGCGACTATCGCGTCGCCGAAGCCCGCCGACGACTCTTCGACGACTGCAGAGTGTCGATGTTTCTGCGTCATCGAGCCCTCCTGCGCGCTTCAAGTCAGCTGCTTGCGCAGGTCCTGTCCGGCCTGGTCAGTAGTCCTTACCGACTGAACAATAGACGCGATCACGCCCGCGCCGACCGTCTTGCGCGGAGTCCGTCGTATTTAGTTCCGATAACGACCCGCCTTGTCTAAAGTCATTGTGTCGACTCGGGTCGACGACAGTCGGCAGCCCACTCCGGCGGGAGTTTTGCACATGGACATCAGCACGATCACCGAAGTAGTTCGACGTCCAGCCGATAGGCCAGGTGCGGATTGGCGTGCCGGCGACGCATGGTTGGCCGGTGGCACCTGGTTGTTTTCGGATAAGCAGCCGGATCTGCGCCGCCTGGTAGACCTCACAGCGCTCGGTTGGGACACCATCACCGCTACGGACGACGGGCTCGAGATCGGCGCCACGACGACGGTCCGCGAGCTGTACGGTTTTGTGGCGCCGCAAGATTGGCGGGCGGCGCCGTTGTTGCGGACGAGTTGCGAGGCATTCCTGGCCTCCTTCAAGGTGTGGAACTCGGCGACCGTCGGCGGCAACATCTGTATGTCGTTGCCGGCCGGGCCGATGATCACCCTGACGGTCGCGCTCCAGGCGACGTACACCCTGTGGGACGCAGACGGATCCGAGCGGACCGTCGATTCGGCCGACTTCGTCGTCGGCAACCATGCGAATGTCCTTCGGCCAGGCGAGATCCTGCGAAAGATCGAGATTCCAGTTGCGGCGCTGCGTAAGCGCCATACGCACCGCCGCTTCACGCTCACACATCTCGGGCGGTCGACGGTCTTCATCGTCGCCACGCAGACGCCCGGCACGTCCAGCCTGCTCCTGACTGTCACGGCGGGAACGACGAAGCCCCTGCGGTTCGCCTTCGACGCGATGCCCGATGCAGAGGAGTTGCAGCGCCGTATCGACGCGATCCCCGACGATGTCTGGTTCGACGACCCCAACGGCAGTCCCGATCACCGGCGGCACCTGACCAAGCATTTTGCGGAAGAGATCCGGACCGAACTGTCGGCGGGAGACCTGTCATGACGTACACGGTGAACGGCAAGACGTTCGAGCAAGAGCCTGATCCTGGCCAGTGCCTGCGGACCTTCTTGCGCTCGCTCGGCCATTTCGGCGTCAAAAAGGGTTGCGACGCAGGCGATTGCGGTGCATGCACCGTGTGGCTCGACGGCAACCCGGTCCACAGCTGCATCACGCCGGCCTTCCGGGCCGACGAGCACGAGGTAACGACGATCGAAGGCCTCGGCACGCCGGAAGACCTGCACCCGATGCAACGTCGATTCCGTGACGCGCCAGGCTTTCAGTGTGGCTTCTGCACTGCCGGAATGATCATGACGTCGGCCACCTTCACCGACGAACAGAAGCAGGATCTGCCGCGCGCGCTGAAGGGCAATCTCTGCCGCTGCACCGGTTATCGCGCGATCGAGGATGCCGTCAACGGGGTTGCCGCGATCGAGACCGCGCTGCCGGGTAAAGCTGTCGGAACGAGTGTCGGCGCCCCCGCCGCCACCGAGATCGTCACCGGCCGAGCCGAATTCACTATGGACACACAGATGGAGGGAATGCTGCACATCAAGGTGCTGCCCTCGCCGCACGCGCACGCTCGCGTGGTGTCGATCGACAAGACCGCGGCGCTCGCGGTGCCTGGCGTGCACCGCGTCTATACGTGGGAAGACGTGCCGCGCAAGCTCTACACGACGGCGATCCACACCGACCACCTCGTCGATCCCGACGACACCTACATGCTCGACAACGTCGTGCGCTTCGTCGGGCAGAAGGTCGTGGCAGTTCTGGCGGAGAGCGTCGGAGCCGCGGAAGAGGGTTGTCGCCGGGTCGTCGTCGAATATGACGTTCTCCCAGCGGTATTCGACCCCGAGGAGGCAATGCGCGACGGTGCGCCGCAATTGCACGGTTCCGACGATCCGTTCGTCCAGGATCCGGTACACAACCTCCTGCTCGAATTGCACTCCGACATTGGGGACGTCGAGGCGGGCTTCGCGGAAGCCGATGTGATCCACGAAGGCACCTACTTCTCGCCCCGGGTCCAGCACGCGCACCTCGAGACTCACGGCTCGATCGCGTGGATGGAGAACGGGCGCCTCAACGTTCGGACCAGTTCGCAATCGCCGTCGATCGCGAAGGTGAAGCTTTCGCACCTGTTCGACCTACGACCCGACCAGTTGCGTGTGTTCTGCAAGCGCGTCGGCGGCGGCTTCGGCGGCAAGCAGGAGGTCATCTCCGAAGACTTGGCCGCGCTCGCGACGTTGGACACGGGCCGCCCAGTCTCTTTCGAATTCACGCGTGAGGAAGAGTTCACCATCGCGTCCCCGCGGCACCCGATGAAGCTGACGGTCAAACTCGGTGCACGGTCGGACGGGACGTTGACCGCGTTCCAGGTGCGCAACGTGTCGAACACCGGCGCGTACGGCAATCACGGCGGCGAGACTCTGTTCGCGGGTGGCGCGGCGGTCATGCTGTACCGCTGTCCGAACAAAAAATACGACGCCTACTCCGTCTATACCAACACCGTTCCAAGTGGCGCCCTGCGCGGTTACGGCATGACCCAGCCGGCGTTCGCCGTGGAATCGGCGATGAACGAGCTCGCCGTTGCGCTGCACATGGATCCGACCGAGCTGCGTCGGCGCAACATCGTCAAGCCCGGTGATTCGCTCATCTCGATGCACGACGGACCCGACGACGTGCTGTTCATCGAGGACGGTCTCTCGAAGTGCATCGACCTGGTCGAAGACGCCCTGGCGCGCAACGCGACACCGCGCGCGGACCTCGGACTCGGCGAGGACTGGCTGATCGGTGCGGGCGCGGCAACCTCGATTCACGAGACGGCTCCGCCCACCGAGCACATCTCGGAAGCATGGCTGACCCTCGGTGACGACCTCGTGTACGAACTTGCCATCGGCACAGTCGAGTTCGGCGAAGGAACGTCGACGGCTCACGTACAGCTAGCAGCAACCCAACTCGGAACGACTCCGTCGCGCGTGCGCATCATCCAGTCCGACACCGACCGAACCGGTTTCGATACGGGTGCCTTCGCCAGTGCGGGCTTGTTCGTTGCGGGTAACGCGGTCAATACTGCTGCGATCGCACTGCGTGACCGCATCCTCGCGTATGCGGCGGCGGAGGCGAAGGTCGATTTCGCGACGTGCGCCATGGACGATGACGGCGTGGTATGTGGCGAAACGCGCTTCTCGCTTGCGGATCTCGTCGCGTCGGCGCGGGAGCGCGGCATTCGCTTCAGGGTGGCGCGCAAGGCGTACGGGTCTCCGCGCAGTGTCGTGTCGAACACCCACGGGTTCCGCATCGCGGTCCACAGGATCACCGGTGAGATCCGGATTCTCTACAGCGTGCAGGCAACCGACGCCGGTGTGATCATCAACCCCGCGCAGGTGCGTGGCCAGGTGGAAGGCGGTGTCGCACAAGGTATCGGCTTCACGCTGACCGAGAACCACCGAATCGACGGGACTGGCACCATCGTCAATCCGAACCTGCGCAACTACCGAATTCCTACCTACGCCGACATTCCGGGAACCGAGGTCCTCCTCGTGGATTCGGCAGATTCGGTCGGTCCGATGCGCTCGAAGGGCATGGCGGAGTGCTGCATCAATCCGGTGGCGCCCGCGTTGGCGAATGCCCTGCACAATGCCAGTGGGGTTCGCTATCGTGAGCTGCCTCTGACACCCGAACGGATCTACGCTCGCCTGAGCGAGAAGCAACCTGTTTCCACTACCTGAGGAGACGACGATGGCAGCCGACCAGATTGTGGAGAATGCCACAACGGTCATTATCGGCCAACGTGTGAAGGCCGGCGTCGAGAAAGCGTTCGAGAAGTGGCAGAAGGATGTGAACGCGGCTGCGTCGGAATACCAGGGCTTCGTCGGCGCAGAGATCACTGCGCCTACGGCCGTCCAGCCCGACTGGGTTGTGGTCTACCGCTTCGATTCCGTCGAGCATCTGCAGGCGTGGATCAACAGCTCCACGCGGCAGGAGTTTCTGGACAACGGGCGACAGTACTTCGACGGCCCTGCGACACAACAGGTGATCGCGGGCGGTCAGCGGCCCAGTGACGCACTCGTGACAGTCGTGGTGACACATCGCGTCAGTCCGGAACATGTCGACGACTTCCTCGCATGGCAAGGCCGCATGAATCAGGAAGAAGCGAAGTTTGCCGGCTTCAGGGGAACGGAACTCTTCCGGCCGGTGGACGGCATTCAGGAAGAGTGGACGGCGCTGTACCGCTTCGATTCCGCGGCGAATTTGGATACCTGGCTGACGTCGAAACGTCGACAGGAATTACTCGACGAGGGCCGCAAGTTCCACAATTTCGAACTGCGGACGATCGACAACTCGTTCGGCAACTGGTTTGCGTTCGACGAGAACGGCAACGAGGCGCCGCCGCCGTCGGACTTCAAGACGTCCATTGCGGTCTGGGTCGGTCTGTATCCGACGGTCGTATTCTTGACACTGGCGACCTCGCCCCTCCACATGCCCCTGTGGCTCGCCATGTTGGTGGGCAACTTCCTCTCCAGCTTCACAATGAGCTATTTCACGATGCCGTACTACGTGAACAAGCTGTTGCACCGATGGCTGCGCCCGCCCGCCGACGAACCAGTGCAGAAGACGAACCTGAAGGGCGCCGCGATCGTCATCGGCCTCAACGCGTTCTGGGTCGTCATCTTCTATCTGCTGACGGTTGTGATCTGGACCCTGCCCTGATGTGATCAGCGCCCGCCCAGCGACACGTGGCCGCTTCCTTCGGGACGTGGTGGCAATCCGCCGATCTGGTTCGGGCTCAACGTCGTTGCGGCCGGATCGGCCCGGCCGAGCGAGAACTTCCGTACCTCGGTCGGCCCACCGGGGGTAGAACCGCTGACGAGCAGATCGGCGCCACTCGTCGTGCTCGTCGTCGCGACCTCGACCCCGGTACCGCCTGCGAAGGGTACGAATGATGCAACCTGCGCGAACGCAATCTGGCCCCCGTGATGGTTCGGGCTCTCGAGGTACATCGCCGGACCGCCGTCCAGGCGTGAACCGGTTGACCACACGCGGACCGTTCCGTCGCCACCGAGTTGGCCGGTGACGATGCTCTTGGCGCCGCCTTCGGCACCTGCGACCCAGCCGGTCGACAGCGATACGCCGCCCGTGTAGTTCTCGTCGTACGCGAGGAACTCCGACGTCATCGCAGGGCGGGCGTGCGAGTGCTCGCTTGCCGTGCCGCTTTCCTCGACCCGTTTGGTCGGTTCGTAGAGGTCGTAGCGGAACGTCTTGATCCGCGCTGCTTCGCCGGCGCCCGGCGCGGTCACGATGCTCTGCCGGCCCGATCCGGCGTCGACCAAGCCTGTGGCGACGGAAACTCCCGATTCCGATCCCGCATACGGGGTGAAGGACGTGAACACCTCCGGCGCCGTACCCAGGTCTTCGGAGAGTGTGGCGGAGAAGACCTTCACCTGCGACTCCATGCCGGGACCGGAACCGACGATGATGTTGTCGGCCAACGCGTTTCCGTCGATGTCTGCGCCTGCGACGCGGACGCCGCCGCGGAATGCGGCGTCGAACGGGGCGAAGCGAGCCAACTCGGTGAACGCGTTCCCGGCACCGTTGAAGGCCACGACCTCCGGTACCGCCCCCGCACCGCTGCCGGCGACGACGTCGAGAATCATGTCTCCGTTCACGTCGGCCATTGCCACTGTCGGCATGCCCTCGAACGAGGGAAACGGGGTGAGCGTGCTCAGCAATTTGTCGCCGTTGGCGTCGTACACCTGGACGGTCGCGGGCTTACATGCGGACCCCGGTACAGCGACCGCGTAGGTCGATACCTCGGGTATCACGCTGACGAGTGCCATGAGGCCGTTGTCCTCATGATTCAGGCGATGACAGTGGATGACGAAAGTGCCGGTGTACTCGGTGAATTTCGTGCGCACGGTCGTCGTTGCGGCCTCGAGGGAGTTCTCGTTCTCGTCGGTGATCGGTGCGGGCACGTTGACGTTGTCCTCGCCCCACGGCCCACGCCTGTCCGGGTACCGGTGATCGGCGAGTAGATCTCCATCACCTGAAAGTCGTTGACGTGGATGTGCATCGGGTGTTCGTCGTTGTTGTTGTTCGTGATCAGCCACTCCTCGACGGAGTTGAGCCGCGGCTGGATCAGGGGAATGTTCGGGAAGGTGTTGGCAGCGAACTCGTACGTGAACGCCTTCGGGTCGTTCTTGCTCGCTTTGTTGTTGCTGAAACCACCCGAAACCACGAGTTCACGTTTTACTGCGGGTTCCATCACCGACGTATCGACGAAGGACGTGTAGGCGCCGAGGGCTTGGCCGGGTTCGAACTTCGTGGTCCGTCCTTCGCCGCTATCGGCAGTCACGTGTAAGAGCTTCTGGGTCGGGAAGGTGAAGAAGCCGTCGGCGTAGCTGATGATCGAAGGATCGATGGTGACCGTACCCAACACCGCCGGCGAGTTCTCGGTGCCGTTGTTTGTGTACAGCACACCAGGATTGGAGACGGGCTTCGCTCCTTCGAGCGGTGGCATGTCGAGCACGAGATCACCGGATTGGGGCATGGTGACCGCGATCGTGTAGCGCGATCCGGGTGGGATGCCGAGCCGCGTGCCGTCGCCGTCGACGGGCAGTTGTACCTGAGTGAATGGATTTCCGTCCTGGCCGAGGACCGCAAACTTCGGGTTGTTTCCCGTTGCCGTCTCGGTGAGTCGCAGCGGCATGTAGGCGAAGTCGCTGATGTTCGCAAGCACCCATATCTCGGTTTGGCCAGGCTTGAGTTTCAGCGCGGGCTGAAACTGGCCGTTGATCGTGTACTGCACATCGCGTTCGTTCTCCGGCACCGAGAGGTCTGCGGCGACATTTTTCGTCGCGCTCGAGAACGTCTGCATGTTGCCGGGCACGAACTGGTTCTGCCCGCGATGGTTCGCCGGCGACAGCGGGCCCTGGTACCAGTTGGTGACGTACTCGGAACCCTCGGTTGTCTTCTCGAAGTTGGTGGGCGCCAAGCTGGGGGAGTAGGTGCCCTCCGCGAGTTGATTGCCTTCGGGCGGCATCAGCGTACTGACGAACTGCGGCCAGTTCGGGTCGTTGAGTTCGGTCCCCTTGCCCCTACGGTCGAACACAAAGTTGTACTGCAGTGCCATCTCTCTGATCGGAATATCGTTCTGCGTGACCAGTGGCAAGTTCCCGTCGGGACGGCCGATCTCGAGGAGCCCCGCAAGCCCCATGTACGTCTGTTGCGCGGTCACGGTGTGCCGATGGCTGTGGTACCAGTACAGGCCGTTGGGCATGTCGTCGGGAACTGCGTAGTCGTACACGTTGCCCATCCCGGCAGGTATGTCCAGCAAAACATTGTCGGCGTTGCCGTCCGGGCTCACGTGCAGCCCGTGGGTGTGCAGATTCAACGGCGACGACTCGAGCGGTTGCGGATAGATGGGGACCTCACCACCCACCGGGGTGAACGCCGGGTCGTAGTAGTCGTCGATCGTCAGACCCTGCAGGTCGTTGTCGTAGTGGACGATCAACCGCTCGCCCGGATCGACTCGCAACGTGGGCGCCGGGTACATGTTGTCGCCCTCGGTCGAGCCGTCGGAACTCGTCCCGTTGATGAGTTCGTAGCCGTACACGAGGAAGCCGGTGACCGGCTCGGGGACCGTATCGAGCTCGACGGTCCCCTGGTGGGCTGAGAGCCGCACTTCGAGAAGTCCGTCCTTGCTCGTCAGCCTGACGGGTTCTTTGAATTCGACCGGACTGCCGTCCGGGCCGGCATTCGCGCCGGCAAGTGATTTCGTCTCGTCGGAACTGCAGCCCGACATGAGAAGCGTCATCGAGGTGATGACCACGAGGGCGACTGCGCCGATCGGTTTCCGGTGGACCACCATGGCGTTCCCCAATTCCCGGGACACAATCGCAGCTGGTCAGCCGCGATGGATGCATGGGACATTACTCAGGGAACGCACCGCGGTTCCGCTTATCGGAAAGGCAATTATCACCTCGGACGCGTCGCGGAATTCACAGGACGGTCGAGCCGGACGGCGGTAGCCGAGAGATGAATCCCTCGGCTACCGCGGACTCCGAATCAGCCGGTGAACACGATCGTCCAGTGCGCGCTGTTCGTGTCCTGCACCTGGCCGATCTCACCGATATAGCCGAGCGCGATGCCCATTTCGGTCAGGTTCGGATCGAGCAGGATCGCACGATGGCCGGGCGAGGACAGCCACCAGTAGAAGGCGTCGTCGGCGCTCTGCGAGACCTCCCCACCCGTCTGGTAGAAGTTGATCTCTGCGTAGGAGCTGTAGTTCCAGACTCCGCAGGCATCCAGGCGCTCGCCGACATCGCGACCGAGCGAATCGACGTGGTCTGCCGGGCTGTAACCCCGGAGTGCGCTGTCGTGCGTCGCGATCACAGCTGCTCGGGCGAGGTCGCTGGACACCGAAATCGGCGCGAGGCCGTTGTCCACTCGGAAGTTGTTGACCAGGGTGACCAGATCACCTTCGTCGAGCGTCAGGTCTTCGGCGAGCTGCTGGATGTACGGGTCGTCGGTGATGCGGCATGCGGCGAACTGTTCGGGAGTTGTCTCGATTGCGCTCGCTGTGGGAGCGGCAAAGAACGCGATGCTCCCGGCGAGAGCGAGTGCGCCGACGACGGTCTTGAGGGCGGAGGGAGTTTTCATCGTGAGGTCCTGTTCGGGTGTTTCTCTCGAACCTTGTGTTCGCGAGGTAAGAGAAGGATCGCGACCGCCGCTAACGGGCTACTAACACTCGACTTACGGCATTCCGGACGATTCCGTAGAGTTCCGATTCATGGATGTTCGTGTCCTCGGCCCCCTGCGGGTGCTCGCGGATGGTCGCGAGTTGCCGCTTGGCGGTCGCAAGGCGCGCATTGTCTTCGCGATGCTCGTGGTCCATCGTCGCCGAGTGGTGTCCGCGGGCGCTTTGGCGGAAGCGGTCTGGAGTGCCGAGTCTCCCGCGACGTTTGCCACGAGCCTTCAGGTTTCGGTGTCGAACCTGCGAAAGATGTTGCGGGATGCGGGCATCGAGTCCGCCGATGTACTCCGCACGGTGCAGCCGGGCTATGTGCTCGATCTGGCCGAAAGTGATTGCGACGTAGGGCGGTTCGAGCAGGCGCGGAGTGCGGGCTCGCTAGCCGCGACTCCCGCCGACGCAGCGGTGCACTACCGGCGCGCGCTCGCCGAGTGGCAGGGTGACGTCCTGGCCGACTTGCGTGGCCTGAGCTTCGCCGACACGTTCGCCGCCGCTCTCGACGAGGAACGCTGGCACACACTTGCCGCGCGGATCGAGGCGGATATTGCGTCGGGTAGGGCAGCCCGCGTCATCGGCGAACTCACTACTCTCACAAATGATTTCCCACTCCGCGAGCCGTTCTGGGTGCAGCTTGCCACCGCGCTGTACCTGACCGGAAGGCAGTCCGACGCGCTCGAAGCATGTCGTCGGGTGCGCAGAATCCTGGCGCACGAACTGGCTGTCGACCCCGGACCGCAACTGCTACTCGTCGAGCAGCGAATTCTGCGCCAAGAGACCCTCGACCTCGGCGTCGTCGAAGAGCGCAGGCAGTCGCGTGGTTCCACGGTGACCGAAGTGGACGTGCTGACGGCGGCGCGCTCAGGGCTGCTTCACATCTCGGACGGGCGGACCGTCGCTGTGTCCGGTCGAATAAACATCGGCCGGGCACCAGACAACGACATTCCGCTGAACGACCCCAAGGTCAGCCGCTACCACGCGCGGATCGTCCAAGGCCATCGCGGGTTGGTGATCAAGGACCTGGAGTCGACCAATGGCGTGTTCGTCGAAGACGAGCGGCTCGATGCCGATGCAATGCTCTACCACGGTATCGAGATCAGAATAGGTTCCACGACAATGACGTTCGAGGAAACCCAGCCTGGCTAGACGTTCGCGGGTTCGAAACCGGCAAGCATCTCCTCGAGGGCAGTCTGGTCCGGTCCGATGAATGCGTTTGCCGACGGTGCTGCGACGAGCATGTCGAAGAACGCGGGGCCACACCCGATGGCTGGTGGCAGGTGCGTGCTGAGGAACATCGCCGGATCCGCGGCACGCAGGGGCGCAACCGTCTTTGCGTACTTCGCGGCGTCGACCGTGTGTACCCAGGGGCTGTCGGCGGCGGCCCACATCAGTTGCCCATTCCGAAGGTCGTCTCGTGGGACGACTCGCACGTCCGTGCAGGTCGCGAGTTCCGCGCTCGGCATCGGTGCACCGAAGCAGTCCGAGCTGAAGAACGCGCCGCTCAGGTTGTCGAGGATCCCGACAGTCGCGGGGTTGTCGAACAGTGGCGGCCGCATCCCTGTCAGCTGGCGGTCTCCGACATCGATCGTCTGTCCGGGGTTGAGTAGATAGACCCGGTCGAGCGGCAAGGGTCGCTGCGTCGACATCACGCCTACACCCAGGAAGGTCGTGATCAGCCGGGCGCGAGGTGCGGCATCGAGTAGCTCGAACAGTGCTCCGGTGTGGTCGCGGTCGGGGTGGGTGAGCCAGATCCACTCGACGTCGGCTGGGTCGACGACACTTCCGAGCGCGTCCATGAATCCGCGCCCGGGGAGGCTCAGACCGGTGTCCACGACGACAGGTTCAGCGGCGTGCAGAACGAACGAGTTGACCGCCAGATGCCCGATCCCGGGCACCTCGAGTTGGTCCGCAAGGACGGTGATGTCGCGGCTGATCTTGTTGATGTGCATGGCGATCCACCTCAGTTGTCGTCGAATCGAATGCGGATGGCGAAACGGGCGAGTTGTCCCAGCTCCGCGGGGGTGGGGTCGTAGGATCGTGCCACTTTGAGCCCGAGTTCGAACGGCCTGGCGTTGTCGAGTGCCTGGCGCAGGCAGATCCCGAACTCCTCCGGCGTCAGATCGAGCAGGATTGCCGTGCCGGTTCGCACGATTCCGCGGTGGGTGACGGTCACGCGTCTGCTCTCCGTGAAGTTGAGCCGCCAAGGCCTTTCGGTGAATACCGTTGGTCCGTCTTCGATCTCGTGCAAGCAGATCGGTACCCGCAACGTTTTCCCGCTGCGGCGACCTTCGAACTCGAGGACCGCCTGCAGCCTGACGTGCCTGCCGATCGCGCGGCTCTTCAGGACTCGTCGAACCAGGGGATTGAACAGACGCATCAACCCTGGTGGTGGTGGATCGAGACGCACCTTCGTTGCGGCGGTGTTTGTCATTGCGGGCTCCCTCGGTCGACTGGTGTCGACGGTAGGAGGGCGCTGCCGCGCGCAACATTCCACAAATCTGGCATTCTCTGCTTGCCGATCTGGGCATACGGTTGCTTCATGACCGTAGATGCCATCGAACGCGCGGTCGACAAGATCGCGCGGCTCTCCGCGCAACCGCGGGACCTGGTGAGTCTGTGGCAGGAGGCCACCGAGGTCGTGAAATCGGTGGTTCCGTACGACCACGAACCATGTTGGTACACAGTAGATCCGGTATCGCTGTTGATCACGAGCCACTTTCACTTCGGCATGCCGACGTTTCCGCCGGACTGGCTCGCGAGCGAGTATTACGAAGACGACGTGAACAAGATTGCCGATATTGCGCGGTCGGCGAACGGTGTTTCCACGCTGCACGAGGCGACGAACGGCGATCCGTCGGGCAGTCCCCGATGGCTCCGAAACATCGAACTCGGCGGCGATCAAGAATTGATCGGCCGGTTCCGCACTAGGTCGGGAGCCGTGTGGGGCGCGATGGGGATCTATCGAATGCCGGGCAGGCCGATGTTCAGCGAACAAGACAAGGCCGTTGTCGCCGCTGTGGCGCCGCACCTCGCGGAAGGCGCCCGCCGTGCCCTGCTCGTCGGCCAGGCGAGCGAACCCGACTTTGCGGATTCGCCCGGCTTGCTGATTCTCGACGATGCCTGGGACATCGAGTCCGCAACGCCGGGGACCGAGCGTTGGCTCGGTGAACTGCCCGACGGCGACGCTGCGGCAGGCACGCTTCCCGCCGCGGTGCTCGCGGTGGCAGGTCGAGCCTTGCGATTGGCGTCGAACCCGAATCAACCTGGCGAGGTTGCTGTTTCGCGAGTCCAGTCACAGAGCGGCAATTGGGTTGTGCTGCACGGTGCGTGCTTGAGCTCGAGCGCCGGCGCGCGTCGGATCGCGGTGATCATCGAGCCGGCTCAGCCGAGTCGGCTCTACCCGCTGCTGATGTCCGCGTACGGCTTGACGGACCGCGAGAAGGACGTCACTCGGCTTGTGCTGCAGGGTAACTCGACCTCGCAGATCGCGGCCGAACTCGTCGTTTCCGCCAACACGGTCCAGCAACACCTGAAGAGCATCTTCGACAAGACCGGTGTGCGCAGCCGCAGGGACTTGGTCGGCAAGGTGTTCTACACCCACTACGAACCGCGCTTCCGAGACAATGAACAGCGTGTTGCCGCAGCCAAACCGGTACGTGGTGAACCCTGGGGTTCGTGACCCATCGAGTGCACGGTTCTTCCGGTTCGAAAGTCGATTTCAGCGTGGAAAACTATGCACTCGACGTAGCAGCGTCGAAGACCGTGACGCCCTCTTTGATCGTCTCGAGCACGGCGATGTCGCGAACCCCGTCGACACCTACTTCGATCGGGTCGGCGGAGAGCACGACGAAGTCCGCGAGCAGCCCTGGCGCGATTCGGCCTTTGCGGTCCTCCTCGAACATTTGGTACGCGCCGCCGGTGGTGAGCGCTTGCAGAGCCGTATAGGCGTCGACCCGCTGGTCGGGGCCGAGCACGGATCCGGTCCGGGTCGTGCGTGACATCGCGGTCCAGATAGTGAAGAACGGATCGAGCGGTGTGACGGTGAAATCGGTGTGGTTCGAGACGACGAGGCCGCGATCGACAGCAGCCTTCATCGGGCTGATGAAAGCTGCCTTGTCCGGTCCGATGTTCGCCGTATGCACATCACCCCAGAAGTACGCGTGGTTCGTGAAGTAGCTGGGAGAAATGCCGAGTTCGACGTAGTCGTCGAGGTGGTCGGCGCGCTGAAACTGGGAATGGATCGGTACCACACGTCGGTTGTCGTCGGCGGTTATGCCGTTTTGCCGGACCGCGCGGATCAGATCGTCGATAGCGGCGTCCCCATTGACGTGCGCGAAAACCTGGACACCGGCCGCGGTGGCTTTGCCGACCGTTGCGACGAGATGTCCGAACGGGAATGTCGGTTCACCCGACCACTCGGCCTCGCCGCCGGGTCCGCCGGTCCGGTACGGCTCGGTGACGTAAGCCGTTCGGCCCTGCGGAGATCCGTCGTAGACAATCTTCATCCCGGCGATTCTGAATCCGGCATCGTAGGCAGCGGTCGGATAATCGGGGTTGCCGACCCACGTGTCTGCTTCCAGGAACGAACCCAATGCAACCACGTCGAGGTACAGCAGGCCCTTGTCGGCGGCGAGCCGGAAGAAGTCGAGGTCCGCGACGGCAGTGAAGCCGTCCTGAACGTGGGTGTAGCCGCGGGCGGCGTACATCTGCTGCACGTCGTCGAGGAGTGCGAGACGCTCGTCGGAGTCCGGGTGGGGTAGCCGGTCGGCGATCAACCGCTGGTACGCGGTCTCCATCAGCAAACCTGCCGGCTCGTCGGTGTTGTCGAGCCGGGCGATAACGCCACCGTCGGGCGTTGGTGTCGATGCGTCGATGCCCGCCCATTGCAGAGCTGCCGAGTTGAGAACGGCACCGTGGGACGAAACATGGATCAGGACAACGCGATGCGAAGGGAATGTCTCGTCGAGATCGAGCTTGGTGATGTGGCGGGCTTCGGCAAGAGCTTCCTGGTCGTAGCCCCAACCGATGAGCCAGCCGCCTTCGGGCACGGCGCGCTCACTGCGGAACGTGGCCAATGCGGCTATGACCGAGGCGATGTCGGTACAGGTGCCGACCGGTGGCGCACTGACATCGACCTGATTCAACAGGTCGAATCCGAAGCTCATATGGCTGTGCGCGTCGATGAAACCGGGCAGTAGCGCATTGCCGCCTAGATCTCGAACGACCGCGGCTGGAAACTGCGAATCTGCGTCCGCACGGGAGCCGACGAACTCGATTCGACCGTGTCGGGCCACAACGGCTTCGGCGTACGTCGGCTCGGCACCGTCCATCGTGAGAATTCGTCCATTGACGAACATTGTGTCGTCGTGTGCGCCGCGGGCCGCGTTCTGAGTCATGGCATCGCTCCTCGTCGGTAGCTTCAAGCTTCAACTATCCGACTGTAAAGGTCGGTACCGTCATCGCAGCCGCACACGCCGTGTCGTAATCATCTGGATTGGCAAGGAAATTCGCCATGACGGTCTGAGCGCAGTCGGACGCGGCGAGCACGTCGTGACCCAGGCCGGGGAACCTGACGACCTTCGAGTTCGACAGGGTCTTCGCAGCCTCGTCCGCGCGGCTCGGCGGCGTGACGGCGTCGAATGTGCCCGCCATGAGTACGACCGGGACGTCGCTCGTCGTTTCGTCGTGAATCTCGTCGGCTGCCTTTCCGACGTTCCAAACTGGACATTCTTCGAGCAGTCTTGGCGCCTGCGGCTCGAGTGCGAGCACGTCGTCCGGGAACAGCGGCAGCGCGCGGCGCGCGATATCGAGTACCTCGGCTGGCGTAGTGAATGCTGCGTCCTCGCGGCAGAAGACACCGTACGCGAGCCCGTAGGCAACGACATTCTTCGGTGCGAACGTCGTGAGCAGCGCGGTTGCGGCTGGAACGCCGTCACCTGTCGCTAGGGCGTGGATCATGCCGGGAAGACCGGCGAAATTGCCGGGGCTCAGGCTCAGGAGCACTACCAGATTGGCGAACGTGTATCCGTCGAGAACGACGGTTCGCGGGGATTGTCCGTCTGCACCGGGTAGATCCACCGACAGCGGTTGCTCGGCCAGTTTCGTCACTGTCGCTGCGAACTCGGCCGGAAGGTCGGGATATGCTGCGGCACAGGCAGTCTGGGCAGCGCATGCCTCGAACAGAGCTTTGTAGCCCTCCGCCGCGCTGGGCCAGAACTGGTTCATCAGGTTGTCGGTGGGCGGGACGAGTGAATCCAGAACGACGCTCCGGATTCCCTCTGGATGATCGCGCAGCAACTGCAGCGCCAAATCGCTGCCGTAGGAAACGCCGTACACGTTCCACTCATCGATGCCCAATGCGACGCGCAATGCTGCTATGTCGGCGGCGTTTTCAGCGGTGTTGTAAGCGCTCAGATCGATGCCCGTCGCTGCCAACCTATCTCGGCACGCCTGCACCGCGGCAAGGTCTTTGTCGCGAGTCGACGCTTCCTCGATCGACATTGCGGTCGCTTCGGCACTGAAGTCGTCGATCTCGGGGCAACCCAAGAACGGGTCGGCATGGAGCGTGCCGCGCTGATCGACGAATACGACGTCGCGATCTCGGTTGATTCCTGCGGCGACCTGCAAGACCGCAGTGGCAAGCGCGGTGCCACCGGGACCGCCGGTGAGATACACCAGCGGCGTTGCCTCAGGATCGGAATTGGCTGCCTGCACTCGCGCGACGGCGATCTTGATCATGCGGCCGTCGGTTTTCGAGCGGTCTTCGGGCACCGTCAAATAGCCGCAATCGTATTCCGGGCCCAGGTCGAGTTGTGGATACCCGGGCAAGTTCGGCGTGGGACACGATGCCTTCGCGTAGTCGGCCGCGGTGGCGGGCGGACTCTCGGCCGGGCGATCGGAGGCATCATCGGTGCAACCTCCGATGCAGAGCGCGACCGCGGCAAAAATCACGGTTGCACGAGTCCTCTTTCTCCGCGCGGAGGCGATCATTGCGCTGACAGTACGCGCCCAAGATCGGAATCAGAACCTTGTTCCAGGGTGGAATCTGCCGACCCCTGGGTGCCTATCGGGGCGCCTGCGGTGCGGGCAAAGTGTGATGTGTCGGGCCGAATGTTCCGCATGACAAGGAGAATTGCCATGACCAGTCACACCACGGCTCGCGCATCGATCGTCTGCATTGCGACCCTTGCCTTCTCGTTCGCGTGGATTGCCGGTGCAGCCGCACGTCCGCGCGTCACACCGCCGGACCGGGTGGGTGATCGATACGTCAACGAGACGCTCGCAACCACGTCCGAATGGCGGGTATGCAACGAGTACACGGCTGAAGCGAACAGGCTCCTCGCGGGTGGAAGTCCAAGCAACGCGGCCAGTTACGTCGCGAACGTCAACCTGGCCAAGGGCTGCAACATCGTCTTTCGCGCATTTGTCCTTGCGCCCGCGTGATCCCGATCAGTAGGTAGTGAGGAAGTCCGATACCGCAGGCGGGAAGTCCGGATTGGCGATCGCCACGCCTGCCGCCGCACCGAGAATTCCGCCGACCACCGCGCCCGGGATGCACGCCGCGAAGAAGACGAGAACGCAGCCGACGACAATTCCGATCGCCGTGCCGATCCCTGCAGACAGTCCGCCGTCGCGCGACCAACCGAGCTGCCATTGGCGAATCATGTTGTTGTAGGCGTCGCTTCGGGCATCGACATCGTGCAGGGGCAGGGCGCCGGCAACGTCGGCGGTCTCCGGTGTCAGCTTCAGCGATGTACCGTCCGCGGTGAGGTCGGCAGCGATGGGAAACGCCGACCCTCGCACCGAGTATGCCAACGGCAGATGTACGACGACCGTCCCAGCGCTGTCGACGACGTCGACGGTCCGCCCGGAATCGGTCAGCCGGAAAGTGCCGTTCGAGAGGGTCGTCTGGACCGAACGCCCGTCCGCGCCGACGACGGTCGAATACTGCACACCCAGATCGGGGGCCGGGTTCGCGTGAGCCACGCTGGCCGTGATCCCCATCGTCGCGATGACCAGCGCGGACAGTGCGGGGATTCTGCCTATTCTCACTGGGCTCCTCGTCTCTGGAAGGTGGCCCCTGATCAGGCCGGAAGACCGTCGGACGCTCAGGATAGCGCCGGATGGCCACGCCCGGACAGTAAACCGTGACCTCCGATGTCGGCCTTGGTGAGGTCGCGGAGCGCCGGAGTTAAGTCACGAGCGCGTCAAGAAGTGATAAATGTTGCGGAAAACGATGGTCCGGCGCGCGCTTTTGCGGTGACATTATGCCGTCGACCGATTGGTGCACGCAATTCGCCTCGCGTCGTATTGAAAACGCACGCATTCTATTCCGATTGCTGCACTGCGGACACTTTGGAGCCGGCGATGAAAATGTCTTCTCGAAGACCGACATTTATCGTCGCATGCGCTATCAGCGGAACGTTCGTATTCGGCGCCGGTGCCGCTTCCATTGTCAATTCCGTCGATAATTTCGATTCCCGCACGGTTGGTCGCGATTCGGAAGACGCGGCGGTCGAACTGACGGTGGGAAGCACCGACTGCTTCGGCTCCTCCTGCAGTTCGGGTTCGAGTTCGGGATCCAGCGGGCAAGGTGTCACGGGGCCAACCGGTCCGACCGGACCTACTGGCCCTCTCGGTCCGACCGGACCGACTGGTGCAACTGGTCCCACCGGCCCGACGGGTGCGACGGGCGCCGATGGAGCTACGGGAGCAACGGGTGCAACCGGGGCTACGGGTGCAACCGGGGCTACGGGTGCAACCGGGGCTACGGGCGCAACTGGAGCTACGGGCGCTGACGGTGCTACGGGGGCGACCGGCGCAACTGGTGCAACTGGTGCCACGGGGGCCACGGGGGCGACCGGCGCAACTGGTGCCACTGGCGCGGACGGTGCCACGGGGGCGACCGGCGCAACTGGTGCCACTGGCGCTGACGGAGCCACCGGCGCGACCGGCGCAACCGGTGCCGCGGGTCTGGATGGCGCCACTGGAGCAACAGGTGCCACTGGCGCAACGGGCGCTACGGGTGCTACGGGAACGGCTGGTGCGGACGGCGCAACTGGTGCCACTGGCGCGGTCGGAGCGACTGGTGCCACTGGCGCTACCGGGGCGGCGGGAGCCAACGGCGCGGACGGAGCCACCGGCGCGACTGGCGCTACAGGGGCGACCGGTGCAACTGGCGCCGACGGAGCTACCGGCGCAACTGGCGCAACCGGGGCAACTGGCGCAACCGGGGCAACCGGCGCATCGGGTGTAGACGGCGCAACAGGGGCGACCGGTGCAACTGGCGCAACCGGGGCAACCGGCGCATCGGGTGTAGACGGCGCAACAGGGGCGACCGGTGCGACGGGATCGACCGGCCCAACCGGACCGACCGGAACCGCTGGACTCACCGGCCCGACCGGACCGACCGGTACCACCGGCCCGACCGGTCCCACCGGTCCCACCGGCCCGAATGCGGGCGCGGGCCTCGTAAAGGGTCCGGTCGTCACCGCAAACGTGCCTTTGGTCGGTGGAATTGTCACCGTAACTGCGTCCTGTCCGGCGGGGACGGTTCCGGTCAACGGTGAATATACGGTCGGTAATTCGGCTCTTATTATTGCGCCCGTTTCTTCGTCTTCGTCGGGCACGCAATGGACCGTTGTTTTCCGCAATACGTTATCCGTGGCGTCGACGGTCAGCGTAAATGCGCTGTGCCTTCCGACCTGATTTTCGCGGCTATTCAGCGCCAAGATTCGCTCTTCGAATTTGTTCGTGCTCGGCACGTCGTTGCCGCCGATTGCACCGCGATCGCGGTAATGTTGCGGCCAGCACGGGCGTGTCGCGCGGCTGACTGTGTGAAACATGTTGGCCTGCAAGCGAACTTGAGAGGTGGTCGATGACCGCAGAGCCGACGATCTGCCTCTGCATGATCGTCAAGAACGAGGCCCGCGTGATCGAGCGCTGCTTGTCATCGGTGCGGCACCTCATTGATTCGTGGGTCATCTCGGATACCGGTTCGACCGATGGCACACAGGATCTGATTCGCCGCGCGCTCGCGGACGTGCCCGGCGAATTGCACGAGGATCCGTGGGTGAATTTCGGCCACAACCGGTCCCTCAACATTCGTCATGCCCTCGGCAAGGCCGACTACTTGCTGTTGATCGACGCGGACATGGTCGTGCGCAAGGAGTCCGACCTGCCGGACCTCACCGCTGACAGCTATCTGTTGCGCCATCTCGGGGACCTGCGCTACCGCGTGAAGAGGCTGGTCAAAGCGGACGTCGACTGGCGCTACGAAGGTGCCACGCACGAGTATCTGACGACCGACAGCGCGACGACCGAAGCGAACCTCGATGCGCTGGCGATCGAGCACTTCGGGGACGGCGGATCGCGGCACGACAAGTTCGAGCGGGATGCGCGACTGTTGAGCGCGGACCTCGCCGCGGACCCTGGAAACGTCCGAACAGTTTTCTATCTCGCTCAGACAATGCGGGACATGGGCAACGCCGAGCGCGCGATCGAGCTGTACGAACGGCGCGCGGGGATGGGTGGCTGGGCCGAGGAGATCTACTATTCGCTGCTGCAAGTCGGAATTCTCGAGGCCGATCGCGGCAACTGGCCCATCGCGATGGCGACATTCATCCGTGCGTGGGAGGCTCGGCCGCAGCGTCTGGAAGCCTGCTACGAGCTGACGTGCAGGCTGCGGGTACAGGGCTTGCACCAAGCCGCGCACGCGTTTGCGCAGGCCGGGCTTGGCCGCCCGATGCCCGACGACCTGCTCTTCGTGCATCCGTGGGTGTATCGGTGGGGGCTGCTGTTCGAGTTCTCGATCACGGCGTACTGGGTCGGGGACCCGCGGTCGTCCTTGCGGGCCTGCGACGATCTGCTTGCGATCGCGGAGCTTCCCGAAAACTATCGCGCGCAGACGATCGCCAACAGACAGTTCGCCGTCGATCGAGTAGCGGAACTGACCGGACGGGTCGACTGATTCTCGGTGCGCCACCCGCACGTCCAGCGATACAGTGCGTTTGGAGGAAGAAGTCGAGCAGTAGGACTGTGAGGAGCAGGCATGACGACCGCGGCCGAGCAGGAGCGATCCCAGAAGTTCGAAGAGATCAGGGCCCGCCTGAGTGAGAAATACCTGAGCCCTGCTGCCTTGCGCCCGAAATCGTCGGCGCGCGGCCTGCACCACACGGCGTTGATCAGCGGCGACGTCGAACGGACGATCCGGTTCTATCAGGATCTCCTCGAGTTTCCACTGACCGAATTGATCGAGAACAGGGACTACCCGGGGTCGTCGCATTTCTTCTTCGACATCGGTAACGGCAATCTGCTGGCCTTCTTCGACTTCCCGGGGCTTGATGTCGGGCCGTATCAGGAGGTCTTCGGGGGCTTGCACCACACGGCGATCAGCGTCGAACATTCCCGCTGGGAGCGCTTGCGGGACAAGCTCGTTGCCGCGAAGGTGGAGCTCGCGGAGCACAGTGGCGCGTCGATCTATTTCCGTGATCCAGACGGTGCCCGGATCGAGCTGATCTCCGATCCGCTCGGCGAGATGTACGGCTCGAAGGTCTTGTAAGCGGGCTGGGATGACTCACGTCGTAATCGCCGGCGCAGGCCTTGCGGGTGTTGCGTGTGCTCACGAACTCGGCCGCGCCGGGTTCGACGTGCATTTGATCGACAGAAACGACTACCACCAGTTTCAGCCGCTGCTCTATCAGGTCGCGACGTCGCAGCTGCCCGCTGTCGACGTCGCCCGACCGCTGAAAGCGATCTTCGCGAAGTTGCCGAATGTCCGAGTCGTGCAGTCGGAGATCACGGCCATCGACTTCGCCGCTCGAACTGTCGTCACCGACAGCGGCGCCGAGTTCGTCTGTGACTATCTGGTTCTTGCTGCCGGCGCATGTGCCAATTTCTTCGGAACGCCTGGTGCCGAGGAGCATTCGTTCCCGCTGTACTCGGTCGCCGATGCCGAGCGGCTTCGCCTGCATGTTCGCGCATTACTCGAGGCGCCCAGCGGTCCGACCGATGTCGTGGTGGTCGGTGGTGGGCCGACCGGAGTCGAAACCGCCGGTGCGTTCGCGGAACTGTTCTCCGCCCTGCGCACGATGAAGCACCGTGGCGGCGAGGCCGAGGTCTACCTCGTCAATCACGGGAAGGCGCTCCTTGCGCCGTTCAGCGAAAAGTCGCACAGATACGCCCTCGACAAGCTGACCGCGCACGGCGCGAAAGTGAAACTCGGCGTCGGCGTGACAGCGGTTGGGCCGGAGGATGTTTCGCTCAGCGACGGTTCCGTGATTGCAACGCGAACTGCGGTGTGGGCGGGTGGCGAGTCTGCCCAACCCGTTGCACACGGCTGTGGTGCCGAACCGGGCCGTGGCGGGCGCATCGACGTCACGCCCGACCTCGTAGTCGACGGCTACTCGGGCGTGTACGCGGTCGGAGACGTCGCGAATGTGCCTGGCCGCGACGGGAAGGCGCTGCCGCAGCTGGGTTCTGTTGCACAACAATCCGGGCTGTGGGCCGCACACAACATCGAGCGGGAAAGCAAAGGCCACAGCCGAAAGCCGTTCCATTACAAAGACAAAGGGATCATGGCGATGATCGGCCGAGGCGCCGCGATCGCCGAGATCGGTGTGCACAGGCACCAACTCGAAGGCCCGCTTGCGTTCGCCGCGTGGCTCGGGGTGCACGCGGCCTTGCTGAGCGACGCGCACAGCAAGGTCGACGCGTTCATGTCGTGGGCGTGGGACTACTTCGATCGCGATCATGCCGCGATCGTCGAATGCCACGGCGAACCGAAGCGGATCGTGTGGGGCAACGACATCGAGCCGACGATCACGCCCCGCTGAACGAGTAGTTCCCGAACCGCTCGTCGACCTCTGCGTCCGTCAGGCCGAAGTCGGCCAATGTGTAGTTGTGCGCGGGTTTGCGCCCCCCCGAACGGCTTTCGGCGTGCATCGACGCCATCGCGGTTTCTGCCGCCGCGGTCAGTGGGAGTCCGAAGTGGTCGTAAATTCCGGACACTGTCGCGAGCGGATTTTTGATGAAGTCGCGGTAGTCGATGTCGATGAACTGCGCGGGGTCGTGGCGGCCACGCGACGATTCGAAGAGGTCCAGTCCGCGACTCCACAGATCGAGTTGCGTGCGCCCGATCACCTCACCCGTGAACTTCTCCGACCAGCCCGCGGTCGCGTGCGCTGCCAGGCTGCACGCGGATGCCATCGCCGTACGCGGAGCGCGGTGCGTCTGGATGATCAGCGCGTCGGGATACACCTCGAGCAGAGCGTCGAGGGCGAACAGGTGACTCGGGTTCTTCAGCACCCACCGACGGTCTTGATCGTTGCAGCCGATGAGCCCGAGGTTGCGGCGATGGCGGGCGTAGGCATCGGTCCATTCCTGCTGTGCGAGCCACTCCGAGTAGGTCGGCAGGTAGGCAAGGCATTCGTAGGAAATAGATTTCGACGATTGCCGAAGGAGTTGCCAGCACTCCTCGACCTCCGACGCCGACATGAAATGCACGCCCATGAATTCGGGGTTCTCGATGTGATGACGGCTGAAGGCCTCGTCCAAACGTTGGTAAACCGGATTCGACGACCATGTGTCGACCGGCGGACGTGGTTGCGGGAACTCGGTCAGCCACATCTCGAGTCCCTGGTGGGCTGGGTCCGCGGTCAGCAGGCGGTGCAGCGCGGTCGTGCCGGTGCGGGGGAGGCCGGTCACGAAGATCGGTCGTTCGATCTTCGCGTCGGCGTGCTGGGGATGCTGTTGAAAGCCCGCCTCGCTGAGTGAGCGCGCTACCAGTGCGCCGCGCATGAATGCCCGAGCTACCTTGCGCCCCAACGGGGTCAGGTCGGCGTCGCGCTGGTAGGAATCGAGAAGTACGCCGAAGCCTTCGAGGTACGCCTTGTCGCCGAAGTCGGTGAGCCCGGTGATCTTCGACGCCGATTCGTGTATGTCCTCGACGGTCCCGACGTTCGTGCGCTCGGTCATGGTGCTCTCCGTTTCAGTGGTGGTACTCGCCGCAGTTGACGTCGAGGCATTGACCGGTGATGGCATTCGCCATCGGCGACGCAAGAAAGACGATCGCGTCCGCAACCTCGTCCATCGTCGGAAGTCGTTTGAGGTCGGACTTCGCGGCGGTGAACTCGTAGATCTGCTCGACAGTGGTGTTGTACTTGGAAGCTTGGTGGCTGAAGTACTGCTGCAGGGTGTCGCCCCAGATCCAGCCGGGTGCAACGGAATTGACCCGAATGCCCTTGGGGCCGAGCTCCGTTGCGAGTGATTGCGACAGGGACAACAGTGCGGATTTGGCCATCTTGTAGCTGCCGTACCGCTCCTCGGAATGTCGTAGAACAGCCGAGTTGACGTTCACCACAGCGCCTTTGGATTCCTCGAGCGCAGGCGTGAACAGCTGGACGAGCCGAAGTGCGCCGAGTGCGGTGAGCTCGAAGCTGTTCCGCAGGTGATCGAAGTCCGTGCGTGCCAACGACTTCATCGACGGAACAGTGAACGCGTTGTTTATGAGGACGTCGACTTTGCCGAACGCATCCGTAGCGGCACTGACCAAGTTGGCGGCAGAGTCGTCGTCGGTGATATCGGTCGCTACCGCGACGGCACGGCGGCCGCGGTCGGTGACCTCCTTCGCGACCTCGTCGAGCCTGGATTGAGTACGAGCGGCGAGGACGAGGTCGGCGCCCGCTTCTGCACAGCGGACCGCCAATGTGCGGCCGAGCGCAGGCCCGACACCGGAAAGTACAACCACGCGACCAGTCAAGAGTTCCTGCATCATTACCCCAGCATTCGGTTGGCGACGGCGGCCTGTCTCGCGGCGATACGTTCGCGAAAGTCCGCCGCCGAGATCGTGTTCGATTCGTAGTGCGGCAAAATCTTTGGTAGCGAGTCGAATTCGACGACCGCCACCGTCGGCCCGTCCGCGGGAGTCAGTGGGTCGTCGACGCGTTGCCAGCGGAATTGCAGATAGCCCCGCGCATGGCCGAGGGTCTCTATCCAGTTGGTGACGCCGGGATTGCGTTCGCTGACGACGAGCCGGATCTTGCCGTCTGGATCGACCTGCGCCTGAGTCGCGTTGAGTGACGTCTGGTGGTTGACGTAATCGAGCGAGATGTACCACATGCTGCCGAGCTGAAAGCCCTGATAGGGGACGTCGGCCAGTGGCACGGTGATCACCATGGCTTGATCGGGGCCAAGTTCGTAGTGCCCCGCTGACGAGTATTGCGTCGCCAATCCGCCTGGCGTCAAACGTGGTTCGGTCATCGTGTTGACGGGGAGGTTCAGGTAGAACCACTCGGGAAACTTCAGCCAGGTCTGCACCCTGCTGACCAGTGCCCGACCGGCGCCGGAGAAGCGCCGTTCGACCTTCTCGGGGGTCAGCGGGGACGGCGCCGAGCCGCGAACGTCGACCCGTTCGATTCGGATTGTGCCGCGAGTCTGGCGCCAGTCGCTGTAGACCTCGCGGACGACCAACTGGGCGGATCCGGGTGGGAGTGTGTAGTAGTTCGGCCGGTCGTCGGCCGGTTCGGGGCCGAACCGTACCTCGAACGAGCCGTCGTCGGCAATGGTGAGTTCTCGGTCGTCGAAGGCCGTGACGCTACCCGGCACCACTGCGGACGTGTAGCTCCCGTTGAGAATCTGGAAGCTGAGATCCGCTGTGGTACCGCGTGTTCCGGTGACGACGTATTCCGCGTCGTCGCTGATGCGCGCACCGAAGTACAGCGTGTCCGGGTTGTCCAGGCCCATCTTCGTGTACGGGCCTGTCCCGGTGACGAACGTCGGATGCCCCTTCTCCGTTGCCCATGCTGTGTGCAACGTCGCGAGGATGCCGCCGGCGAGGTATTGGTACCCGTCCAGCAGGTCTTGCTCCGTCCGGATGTGTGGCGCGGTCTCGATGAGCTTCTCGGCCTCAGCGATTGCCGCGGCGAAGGAGTCGGTCTGCTGCATGATCCTCTTCCTCGGGGCTGGTCCAAATATGTACCGACGTGGTAGAACTTCCTCAGACTAGAACGTGTTCTAAGGAGAGGTCAATGACCAGCTTCGAGAGCGGTGCGCGGCAATCGCCGCCGACCGAGCGGGTCGTCGCGGTGCTCGACTTCTTGGTCGCGAACGCCGATCGCCAGTACGGCTTGTCGGAATTGGCGCGCAAGCTCGGCATCAGCAAGCCGACCTGCCTGGGGATCGTGTCGGCGCTCACGCACGGGGGCTACCTGATGCGCGATCCCGTCGCGAGGTCCTACGGCCTCGGCCCGGCATTGGTCGCCGCGGGTCGCGCTGCACAGGAAAGCCTTGCGGCAGGACCTGTTCCGCGTCGCCACCTCGAACTGCTGAGTAGTCGTTTCGACACCACATGCAGTGCGTCCGCCGTCGTGGGCGACCGGATCACCATCCTCGAGTTGACGGCACCGCCGGGCGTAGATCCAGGTGTGAAGGTCGGTCAGGTCTATCCTTTCGCCCCACCTGTGGGACTGATGTACGTGCTGTGGGGTGGCGACGCCGCACTCGAATCGTGGCTGGCGCGCGAACCGGCGCTACCCGTACGGATCGATCGAGACCGGCTGCGGCGGGTCGTCGACCATTGCCGGCGCACGGGCTACCTCGTCGAAACTCTGACGGAAATGGGCCGCAAGCTGCACAACGTCATGGCCGGTGTCGATACGAGCAATCTGCCTGCCGAGCTCCGTGAGCTGCTGGGGGAGATGTCGTCGAGCCTGGGCGAGCGTGTCTATTTGGAGAGTGCCGACGGGTCCGCCGCCGAACATCCGGTCAGCCTCATCGCAGCGCCGACATATGACGCGGACGGCCGCCAGGCTCTTGTATTGTCGTTGCACGTCAGTGCGTGGATCGATCAAGCCGAGATCGCGCGGCGCGGCGCGGCCCTCGTTGAAACAGCAGCTGCGATTACGCATGAATCAGGTGGAGGTCGGCGATGAAAACGGGCGCGGTATACGAGCTTTCGCACCTTCGGGCGCTCGAAGCCGAGTCGGTGCACATCTTCCGCGAGGTGGCTGCGCAGTTCGAGCGGCCGGGAATTCTGTTCTCCGGTGGCAAGGACTCCGTCGTCATGCTGCACATCGCGGCGAAAGCCTTCTGGCCCGCCGCTCTGCCGTTCGCGGTCATGCACATCGACACGGGGCACAACTTCGACGAAGTGATCGAGTTCCGGGACCGTACCGTCGAGCGCCTCGGCTTGCGGCTCGTGGTGTCGAGCGTGCAGGACGACATCGACGCCGGTCGCGTCGTCGACGAGACGGGTCAGGGTGCCAGCCGTAACAGGCTGCAGACGACCGCCCTGCTGCGGGGTATCGCCGAGAACGGCTTCGACGCCGTATTCGGTGGCGCCCGCCGCGACGAGGAGAAGGCCCGTGCGAAGGAACGTGTCTTCAGCTTCCGCGACGAATTCGGGCAGTGGGATCCGCGTGCCCAGCGGCCCGAACTCTGGAACCTCTATAACGGCCGACATCGCAAGGGCGAACACATCCGCGTCTTCCCGCTGTCGAACTGGACCGAACTCGACATCTGGCAGTACATCCGCGACGAGCAGATAGCGCTACCCGAGATCTATTACGCACATCGCAGACCGGTCGTGCGGCGCGACGGAATGTTGCTGGCGCAGACCAGATTCCTGGAGCTCGGTGCCGACGAAGAGCCGTTCGAGGCAACTGTGCGTTTCCGCACCGTCGGCGACGCCACCTGTACGGGCTGTGTCGAATCCGTCGCTGCCACAGCGGAAGCGGTCGTCGAGGAGGTAGCGGCGACCCGAGTCACGGAGCGCGGCGCAACACGCGCCGACGACCGGATTTCGGAAGCGGGGATGGAAGATCGCAAGAAGGAAGGGTATTTCTGATGGCTTCCCAACTGCTGCACGTTGCGACCGCGGGCAGCGTCGACGACGGGAAATCGACGCTCATCGGCAGGCTCCTGTACGACTCGAAAGCGATTTTCGAAGATCAGCTCGCTGCCGTCGAGCGCGTGAGCGCCGAGCGTGGCGACGAACATGCCGACCTCGCGCTGCTCACCGACGGCCTCCGTGCGGAGCGGGAGCAGGGGATCACCATCGACGTCGCATACCGCTATTTCGCAACGCCCAAGCGAAAATTCATCATCGCCGACACGCCAGGCCACGAGCAGTACACGCGCAACATGGTCACGGGTGCGTCGACGGCCGACCTCGCATTGATTCTCGTGGATGCGCGTAAAGGCATCCTGGAACAGACCCGCAGGCACTCCTTCATCGCGAGCCTTCTGGGCATTCCGCACATCGTCTTGTGCATCAACAAGATGGACCTGGTCGGCTGGTCGCAAGATCGCTTCGAAGAGATTGCGGAGGAATTCCGGCAGTTCGCGATGAAGCTCGATATCCACGACATCGTGTTCATCCCGGTCAGTGCGCTGCTCGGCGACAACATCGTCTCGCGCAGTACGAACATGGCGTGGTACGACGGACAGTCCCTGATCCATCATCTCGAGCACGCCGTTGTGTCGTCGGACCGCAATCTCATCGACTCGCGCTTTCCGGTCCAATACGTCATTCGGCCGCAGCAGCAAAGTGATTCGGTATTGCACGATTTCCGCGGCTACGCGGGAACGGTCGCCGGTGGTGTTTTCAAACCGGGCGACGAGGTGGTCGCGCTGCCAGGCGGATTCACCTCGAAGGTCAAGGCGATCTGGGGTCCCGGTGGTGAGCCGATCGAGGATGCGTTCGCGCCGGCGGCAGTGTGTATCGAGCTGACGGACAATCTCGATGTGGGCCGGGGCGACCTACTCTGTCGTCCCAACAACCGGCCGCTGGTCGGTCGTGAGATCGATGCGATGGTGTGCTGGTTCACCGACGTGTCGACGCTGTCCGAGGATTCGCGCTTCACGATGCTGCACACGACCAGAAGTACCCGGGCGCAGGTGACGCGGCTCGACTACCGGCTCGATGTCAATACGCTGCACCGAGACCTGGACGCGAAATCGTTGGGACTCAACCAGATCGGGCGAGTGCAGCTGCGCGTCCAGCAACCGCTGCTCTTCGACCCGTACCGGAAGAATCGCACCACGGGAAGTTTCGTCCTGGTGGACGAGGCGACGAACAACACCGTCGCGGCGGGCATGATCACGGGGCCGACGATTGCGGCGTCGAACGTGGTCTGGCACGGCGGCGTCGTGTCACGTGGCGAACGCGCGACCAAGGGTGCCACGGTGTGGCTGACCGGCCTGTCCGCGAGCGGAAAATCCAGTGTGGCAGTCGAACTGGAACGATTGCTCGTCGCGGGCGGGCATCCCGCCTACCGCCTCGACGGCGACAATCTGCGGCACGGCCTCAACGCCGACCTAGGTTTCGGCCCGTCCGATCGGTCAGAGAACGTCCGCCGCGTCGGTGCTGTGGCCCAGTTGCTCGCCGATGCCGGCATGATCGCCGTTGCGTCGCTGATCAGCCCCTACGCCGTCGACCGCGATCGGGTCCGCGCGGCGCACGAAGCGGCGGGTCTGGAGTTCGTCGAGGTCTTCATCGATACGCCGATCGAGTTGTGCGCACAGCGCGACCCGAAGGGTATGTATGCGAAGGCGTGGGCGGGTGAGATCAAGGGATTCACCGGCGTCGACGACCCCTACGAAGCGCCGCGCCGCCCCGAAGTCGTGCTGCGTCCCATCGACGGCGGGCCGATGGAGCATGCGAAGCGAATCATGGAGTTCCTGAACTTGTGAGGATCTAGTCCGCGCTGGCGTCCAGTAGTCCGACGGTCACGCCGTAGGGCAGGAACCGGACCTTCCGCGACGGGTCCGTGTTGTTCTTGTGCGCACGTAAGGCGTCGATCTCGGTTGCGTACGCCTGCTCGACACGGGCTGTTCCGTCCTCTTCGACGATGTAGACGACCCAGACGCCGGCACTGCTCTGCTCGGGCTCCTTTTCCGGCGATTTGGGCGCAGACGCTCGCGCACCGCCGATGAGGTCGTTGAGCACGCCACCCCACCCCGCGGCGTTGTTCGTCTTGTCCACGAATCGGCCGACCATCTCGATGGCTTCGCGGATGCCCTCGCTGGCTTCGCCGAGCGCGCGATCGAAATCCTCGGGATCGATCCCGAACGGTCCGTTGTTGCTCACTTGCGGTCCTCCTGGCGCTGCGGGGTTCGTCGATGAACCCCGGTCTCTCTCCAGTGTGCAGGCAAATCCCTGTGCGCGGTTGGGGGAGTCTATGGACGCTCCAAGCGCGTACAGGGAATAGACGTACCGGGCGCCGCTGTTGCTCACAGGGTGCACACCTGTGACGCGGACTCATGACTGAGAAGTCGAGTGCCGTCGTGGACCGTCCGGCGGCCGAAGAGACCGGGCTCTCGACCATCGCGATCATCACGCTTATCGGCGGCGCATTTCTGCCGATTCTCTCGTTCTTCATCATCAACGTCGCGCTGCCGGCGATCGGCACGGACCTGGATGCGTCGAAGGCCGGCCTGCAACTGGTAGTCGGCACCTACGGCATTGCCAACGCGACCCTCGTTGTCGTCGGTGGCCGACTGGGCGACGCCTTCGGCCGGCGCCGGCTCTTTCTGATCGGCATGGCGGGATTCACCGTCTTCTCGCTGCTGTGCGGTCTTGCGCCGAACCTCCTGTCGTTGCTGGCGTTCCGCGTAGGCCAGGGTGCACTCGCGGCGTTGATGACGCCGCAGGTGCTGGCTACGATTGCCGCGGTGCTGACCGGTTCGAGCCGCATCCGGGCGGTGGGCCTGTTCGGCGCCGCCGGCGGTGTCGCTGCCGCTGTGGGACAGATTCTCGGTGGCGTGCTCGTGTCCGCAGATATCGCGGGCCTCGGCTGGCGTGCAGTGTTCTTCGTCAACGTGCCGATCGCGCTGATCGCATTGGTGGCGGCGATTCGGGTGATCCCCGAGACGAAGGCGATCGAGCGATTGCCCGTCGACGGCGTCGGCGCCGTACTGCTCGGGTCGACATTGGTTCTGCTGCTTCTGCCGCTGACCGAGGGCAGGGCACTGGGCTGGCCCACGTGGACCTGGATCATGCTCGCCGCGGTTCTGCCCTTGGCGTTGACGCTGGCAATCCATCAGCGCCGGACCGAACGGCTCGGTCGCGCCGCTCTGGTGCCACCCTCGGTGTTGCGACTGCGTGGCATGCGCATCGGGCTGACGATCGCCGTCGCGTTCTTCGGAACGTTCGGCGGGTTCATGTTCGTCTTTGCGATCGCGACCCAGGGCGAAGCCGGAATGTCGGCACTAGAAGGCGGCCTGACGTACCTGCCACTTGCGGTCAGCTTCATGATCGTCTCGGTGTACAACGCGAGACTGCAAGAGCGCTATGGCGCGAGCATCATTGCCCGCGGTTGGGCGATTCAGGCGGTCGGCTACCTTGCCTGCGCCGCCGTGGTGGCCGCAACCTGGCCCAATGTCGGACCGCTCAACATGGCGATTCCGATGCTCGTCACCGGGTTCGGTGCAGGACTGGTCATGATGCCGCTGTTCGGGGTTGTCATGGCTCAAGTTCCGCAGGAGCAGGCAGGCCTCGGGAGTGGGCTGCTGATCACGGCACAGCAGACCTGCATTTCGCTCGGCGCGGCGACAGTCGGCACACTGTTCCTGGTACTGGCCGGCACGAGCTGGGGTCAGGGTGGCGCACTCACAGCTGTCGAAATTCTGATCGCGCTCGTGTCGATCGCGGCGGTTCCAGTGAGCCTCGGGCTGACTCGCGCCGACCGCTGACGACGTCGAAAAGAGTTTGCTCGACCAGTCGTTGTGGTGCCGAAATCGGCGCTATCGTCGTTCTGTCGGGAATCAGTAACAGCGTCGACGACAGCCACGGCAGGTGCACATGAGTATCACCAAGACACACAAGATTCCACGACCGGCGCCCGTCGACATGGCGCACCACGCGCATCTGAGCGGTGTGTTCGCACCGCAGCGCCAGGAGGTCGACGTCCGTGACCTCGAGGTGGTCGGATCGCTGCCGAAGGACCTCAACGGCGCCTATCTGCGCAACGGGCCGAACCCGCGCTTCGACCCGATCGGCACCTACGTGTATCCGATCGACGGCGATGCGATGCTTCACCGCGTCGAGTTGGCCGAGGGCACAGCGCGGTACACGAATCAGTTCGTCCGCACTCCGCAGGTTGTCGCCGAGGAAAAAGCGGGTCATGTCATCTGGGCGAACGCGACAGATGCGTATCGGCCCGGAGCGGACGAAGCGGGCGATCTTGCGGGGACTGCGCGCGAGCTGCCGGATATCAATGTCGTGCGGCACGCAGGCCGGCTGCTCGCGATGGCCGAAGCGGACCAGCCGTACCGGATAGATCCGGAGACGCTGGGCACGATCGGCAGGGACAGTTGCGACGGCGCAATGGCGATCGGCAGCACCGCGCATCCGAAACTCGACCCGGCGACCGGTGAGCTGGTGCTCTTCAACTACATGTTCGAGCCGCCATACCTCACGTGGTCGGTTGTCGCCGCGGACGGCTCGGCGCTGCGCACTCCGACTCCGGTCGAAGGCGTCGATACACCGCTGATGATCCATGACATGGTTCTCACCGAGCGTTACATAGTTCTTCTCCTGTGCCCCTTGGTTTTCGATATTGCGAAGGTGTTGACCGGTGGTGCCGTTCTCGACTGGCAGCCGGATCGCGGAACCCGGATCGCGCTGATTCCACGTGCCGGTGGGCCGGTCCGCTGGGCGAGCGATGACGCATTCTGGGTGTGGCACTTCGCCAACGGTTTCGATCTTCCCGATGGCTCGGTCTGCGTCGACTACGCACAGTGGGCGTATCCAGGCGGCTTCGCGGATCCGGGGACGCCGTGCGACGGCGCGCTGGTTCGTGCGGTGATCGATCCCGGCACGGGCAAGGTGACCCGAACGGTGGTTGCGGACCGCGACGTCGAGTTTCCGCGAATCGACGACAGGTCGACAACGCAGCGGCACGGCACGATCGCGACGCTCGGAAAGGTCGCCGGACGCACCGGTGGCATGGATGCACTGTTGTTCTTCGACATGGCCGCTGGTTCGGAAACATATTGGGCACCAAGTCATGTCGCGGTCGGAGAGCCGATCTTCATGCCTGGATCGGAGCACGAATACTGGGGGATGATCGGGACCGACCGCACCGACATGTCGTCGTGGTTCTACGTGCTGCCGGCCGCGGACCCCGGTTCGGGCCCGCTGGCGAAAGTTCGACTGCCGATTCGTGTGCCCGCGGGACTCCATGGTGCTTGGCTAGCTGCATGATTCGTTGGCAAACTGCGGCGGTCTGCGCGGCGATTGCGGTTTCGGTAACTGGCTGTGGCGACGACGAGAAGACCCCTGACGAGTCCGCCGACAGGGCGGCGATCGAGCAGGCTCTCGTGCAGTGGCCGAACGACTTCAACGACCGCAACGTCGATGCCGTCTGCTCGCTGTTCGCGCCCGACACCCAGGTCGTCTACCCGGATTCGCAAGATCGTGACTACGAGGCATTCTGTGCACAGATGCACGACGTTCTCGGTCCGAGTGACAAGACATTTCGCTACGCGGCGCCCGACATCGAGACCATCATCGTCGACGGCGATCTGGCAACCGTTTCGCTGATCTGGACCTTGACTGTCACCGATTCTTCCGGCGTTGTGCTCGAGACGGTCGAGGAGAACGGCGTCGACGTCTTTCAGCGTCAGGACGACGGCAGTTGGAAGATTCGCATCTCGCACGCCTTCCCGCTGTGAGTCGCTTACGCTGATTTATCGTTCAGCGCACGAAGGGCACCACGATGCTGCACACCACTGCCTTCCGTCATACCGTGAGCTACCGACTTGCCGCCGGAGCAGTTGCCGCGTGTGCCGCAATCGCGTTGGCGGCGTGCGGTTCCGACAAGGCGGACGAGAGCGACGCGGCCAGCAGTAGTCCCACCGCAGCGGCGCAGGACGAGGAAACCTCCCGGGCACCGTCCAGTCGTACATCGCGGTACGAGATGGTCGCCTCCTACGAGGACGCGACAACACCCGAGGCGTTGGCCGGCAAGCAGCTGATGGAAGACACTCAGTTGCTCGAGCAGCTCGCCGAAACGGTGAATACCTACCTCGAACTGCCGCGCGACGTCGACGTTGTCGGCCGGGAGTGCGGCGTCCCCAACGCGTTCTGGAACGAACGCGACCACACCATTTCGATGTGCTACGAGTACACGGCGCTGTTCGTCGACCTGTTCACCGAGGACGGCGACCGGCAGCCCGCGGAGTCTGCGCTGAACGAGACGATCGCGACGTTCTTCCACGAGTTGGGGCACGCCGTCATCTCGCTCTACGACCTGCCCGCGACCGGCAGGGAAGAAGACGCGGCAGACCAGCTGTCAGCCGTGATCCTGTTGTTCGAGCGGGATCCCGAATTGCAGGCGATCATCCTCGACGACGCTCAGGCGTTCTCGATCCTCGCCGAACGTCAGATGCTCGGAGAGGTTGTGTTCGCCGATGAACACTCGCTGAATGCCCAGCGCAAGTTCAATGTCCTGTGCTGGATCTACGGCTCGGACCCGAACAGTTACGACGACCTGGTCGGTCCCGATGCGTTACCGGAAGAGCGTGCGGAACGTTGCCCCGCCGAATACGACCAGATCGAGCGTGCCTGGTACAGGCTGATGATGCCGCACCTCAAGGAGCAGTGACCCGTCAGGTCGCGCGGAGTCCGAACGATGCGCATGCAGTCCGAAGCCGCTCCAAGCCGAACGCCTCCACCGGTCCGAGTGCGCCGGTGCCGGTCACCGAATCGGCCGCCAGCTGCTGTGCGCCCCAGGCGAGTACCTCGGCGGTGAAGCCGTACACGCTCGGTCCTTCGAGGGTGACGCGGGCGAGTTCTGTTTCGTCCTTCGCATAGGCGTGGGCCGTGACAATGCAGCCGGAGCGGGTGTTGAAATCGTCGCTCGGTCCGCCGCCGGACCCGCGCAGCGTTGTGACAACCGCCTTTCGGGCGAGCGAGCGAGCACCCGGGATCTTGAGCAACGGCTGCGTGATCTTGGTTCCCGCCCACATTGCAGGCGAGGCAACGTCGCCGAGGCCCATTCCGACCCGGACGTCGCGTACGTTCGGAAAGACGCGGGGGAGCGAGTAGTGCTCGGTGCCCGAGACCGAGAAAGACGTGCGGATGCGGGAACTTTCTACGGGGTGCCGTAACAGGTCGCGACCGACGGGCTCCTGGCGGATCGCGCCGCCGCGCCACGCGAACCCTGGTTCGAGTGCGGCCTGGGCCGCCGAGGTCAGCGTTCCTTTGCTGATGCTGGTGCCCCCGCGCGTGAAATATCCGACGACGACCGACGTCGCCGCTGGCCCGGCTTCCTCGAGGGCGAGCGCTGCGGCGAGGTTTCCCGGCACATAGTCGTAGCCGAATGCTGTCAGCATTGCGATTCCCGAGGATCGGGCCGGTGCGTCCCACTTCTCGAACACGCGACGGATGAATGCCGGCTCTCCGGTGGAGTCGAGGTAGTTCGCGCCCGCATCGAGTGCTGCCTCGGCCGCGGGCTCGCCCCACCGATGGAACGGCCCGACCGTCGACAGCAACACATCGCCCTTGCCGACAAGCGCACGTACCGAGGCAGGTTTCGCAACGTCCGCGACGGCTGTGGGCAGCCCGCCGAGTTCGTCGGACAGCGACGCGAGGGCCCCGGCGTTGCGGCCGGCCAGGACCGGCTTCTCGCCCCGGCGAACCAATGCCGCGGCGGTGAGCTTGCCCGTGTAGCCCGTGGCCCCGAAGAGGACGATTCGATTGTCGGTCACCCTCGCCACGGTACACATCACCTGCCGGTCAGCACCCGCAGTGCTGCAGCAAGCTGATCACCGGTGGGCAGGCCGCCGTCGGGGTTCGTAATCCACAGCACGGCAAGACCGTTCAGCAACGTGAAGTAGAAGGTTGCGACAGCATGCGACTCAGGTTCGCCGAGTTCTGGGTGCGTTCTGCGGATCACCGCATCGATATCGGTCGCTGCATGCTCGACGGCCTCGGCCATGTACTCCCGTGACTCGGGCGAGCGATACGCGCGCAGCAGGTTTTCCATGCTTGCCAGCAGCGCTTCGGTGTTGTCGGCGAACAGAGCTCCGGCCTGCTCCCAGGTCGGAGCGAATGCGTCCGCTATCGACTTTCCAGCGCCGCAGTCCTCGATGATCGCCTCCAATCCGTCGCCCATGGCGGACCCGACAGCGTCGGTGAGTGCTTCGGTCAGCAGGCGGTCCTTCGAGCCGAAGTGGTACCCGATCGCTGCGAGGCTGACGCCGGCAGCCGTCGCAATGTCACGGGCTGTCGTGTTCGCGTAGCCGCGCTCGAGGATGCATTTTCGTGCGCCTGCGAGAAGGTCTTCGCGATTTCCCATGAGTGGAGTCTAGCGCCGACTCAAACATATGTGTTAGACATTTGTGCAAGACATTTGTACAACGATCTGCGGAGGCGGACATGACACTCGACGTACTCATCTGCGGCGGCGGAATCGCTGGCAACGCACTCGCTCTGCAGTTGGCGCGCAGCGGATTTCGGCCGACCGTCGTGGAGCGGTCGGTGACGGCACGCCCCGGCGGCCAGGCGGTCGACCTGCGCGGTCCGAGCCGCGAGGTCGCCGACCGAATGGGCCTGACGCCTGGAATCGAGCGGCGCCGACTGAACGAGAAGGGCATGATCTTTCTCGACGACCGTGGTCGCGAGCGGGTGCGGATGCCTGCCGAACTCTTCGGCGGCAACGGCGGTGTTGCCGAAATCGAGATCACGCGCGGCGACCTCAACCAGGTGCTGCTCGACGAGATCAGCAAAGTCGGCGGGGTCGATTACCGGTACGGCGAATGGGTCACCGCCGTCGCCCAGGACTCGCGTGGCGTCCTCGTGCGGTTCGCATCGGGGACGGCGCAACGGTTCGACCTCGTCGTCGGCGCAGATGGCGTGCACTCGGCGATGCGTCGCATGGTGTTCGGGCCCGAGGAGAACTTCACCGAGTACCTCGGTGGCTACATGTCGTTCTTCACGATGCCGACTCCGCGGTCTCTTCGGTCGGAGCCCGGCTGGTTCCGGATGTACTCGATGCCAGGTGCGGTGACGGCGGGAATCCGCGCGGACGTCGATGCGGCTACATCGAAAGCGATCGTGACAGTTCGCATGCCGTCCGATCCAGGCTTGCGTCGAGATGCCGCAGCGCAGCGCCGCCTCGTGCGTGCGCGACTCGCCGCCGGCGGTTGGGAGGTACCGGCGATACTGGCCGCCCTCGATGACGCGGAAGATCTGTACTTCGACGAACTCGCGCGCGTGACGATGCCGAAGTGGTCGCACGGGAGGGTTGCGCTTCTCGGTGACGCTGCCTTCTGTGGGTCGCCCCTGACAGGTCAGGGCACTGCGATGGCTCTGCTCGGCGCGTATGTGCTGGCGGGCGAACTGGCCGGCAATCCGTCAGATATCGCTCGGGCATTCGAGCGCTACGAGGCGGTCCTGCGGCCGTTTGTCGATCTCGCGCGCGAGCTACCGCCTGGCGGATTACGCGCGATGACGCCGTCGAGCCGGATTGGAATTCGCGTCGGTCAGGCAATGACCAAGCTCATGACGACGCGCCTGCTCGAACCGCTGATGACCCGAATGCTCGCGAAGACCGACGACTACGACTTGCCTGAGTACTCGCTCACGCATCAGTGACGCGAGGGCCAGTAATGTGCCCGATATGACGGCTTTGGAAGTGGTCCTGCTCGTAGTTGCGATCGTCGCCGGAGTGCTGCTCGTCGTTCTGCTCGTCGCGCGGTACGTCGTTCGCGCGATGCGTAGGAAGGGTGCCGCGACGCTCGAGGCCGAGTTCGGCGAAGGCGAAGTGCAACGCAGCGATCCTCTCGCGAACTATTTCGGCCTCGAGTCGCGCGGAGTGAAGCAGATGCGCGGCAACGGGACGCTCGTACTCACCCGGAATCAACTGTGGTTCAGGCGAATCGGTGGTAATGAGGCGCTAGAAATTCCGCTCGGAGCTGTGGTCGACGCGGACATTGCGAGCAGTCACCTCGGCAAGCGGGTCGGCCGTCCGCTGCTGCGCGTGCGTTTCGAGACCACCGCAGGCCCCGACGTCGTCGCGTGGTACGTCGGCGACGCCGAGGGCTGGGTGGGTGCAATCCAACAGGCGAAACAACTGTTGCGCTGACGAGGTCACCAGCGCGCGGCTGCCGCGAACACTCCCTTCGGATCGAATCGGTCGCGGATCTCGCGCAGCCGCAGATGGGTCTCCGGACCCCACGCCGCGGCAACACGTTGTGCCGGTGCGCCCGCGACGCCACCCGCGAAGTTCAGCAACGACCCGCCCGTACCCCACGGCGACATCGCCTCCAGTACGGAATCCAATGCGTCGGTGACAGTGTCCTCGACCTGCGGAATGTTCAGTCCGAGGGTGAACAGGCTGAAGGCCGCCGACCGCCCGGCGACCGCATTCGCAACGGCGGCAGGACGTGCCAGCGCGCCGCCCATCAACCGGATTTCGCTGAGAATCAAGGGCAATTCGCCTTCCGGACCCACGGTCTCCAGGAAGCGGTCGATTGCCTGGATCGGGAGTTCGTGCAGCAACATCGAACGCTCGACGATCGGCATCGGTTCGGTCGGATCAGCATGGATCGCACCGATGTCGGCGTACATGATCTCGGTGATGGTGTCGAGGAGTGGTGTTGCCAGGGAACGAAGTGCGGCCAAGATAGGCGTGTCGTCATCTTCCTCGTCTGTATGTGCATATCGCACGTGCAGGACGGTCTTTCCGCGGATCTGCTTCGGAAGTTCCGGCAACGGAGGCAGATTCAGTATCGCGACGGACGTGCTGACCGTTTCCGGCACCATGTGCGCCAGTTCGCGCCAGCCATGTAGCACGCGAGCGGCGTCGGTCATGGCGAAGAACAGTCCGCCGGCGCTGAGTGTCTGAATCGGAAAGAGCCGGAACGTCATTCGAGTAACGATCCCGAACGCGGCGCCGCCGCCGCGGATCGCCCAGAAGAGGTCAGGTTCGGTCTCCTGGTTCACGATGCGAATCTGTCCATCGGCGGTGACAACTTCCAGCTCGACGACGTGGTCGGCAGCGAAGCCATGTGTTCGCGCGATCGGGCCCATGCCACCGCCGAGCGTGTAGCCGACAACGCCGGCGTCAGGTGCGGAACCGGACAGTCCGCCGAGGCCGTACGGCGTCGCGGCGTCGAGGACGCGCTGCCACCGCACGCCCGCGCCGACAGTCGCTGTTCGGGCAACGCGGTCGACCGTCAGGCCGGTCAGCTGCGACGTAGTGATCATGATTGCGTCCGGCCCCGCCGGCGCCGCACCATGGCCGGTCGCTTGCACGGCTACCGTCAGCCCTGCTGCCGCCGCGACCCGCACGGTAGCGGCGACGTCGGCAGCACTCGCCGCGACGACCACTGCGGCGGGCCGATGCCGAGTCGCCGCATTGAACGCGGTGAGGGCGAGGTCGTAGCCACCGGTTCCGGGAGCGTGGACGGCACCGCCCACCACGCCGCGCAGTTGCGGGACAACGCTGTTCAGGACGGCATGAGGGTCTTCGGTATGAGCAGACATCGGATTCCTTGGGTGTCGGGATTAGCTGATGAATCCCACCCAAGTCCAACGGTCTTACCGAGCACTGACCGTTCGCTGACTGCCGTTCGTCGGCAAGGTGATCACGAGCACAAGGTGCGGTGGCACGCCGACCCGTCCCGGCGGGGCTGGTGATCACGAGCAAAAGGTGCGGCGGCGGTGGTGATCACGAGCGAAAGGTGCGGCGACGTTCGTGATCACGAGCAAAAGGTGCGGCGGCGGTGGTGATCACGAGCGAAAGGTGCGGCGACGTTCGTGATCACGAGCAAGGGGTGCGTGGTGTCGGCGTGTTGCGAACCCGTTGGTCGTGATCACGCCGGCCCGTCCCGGCGGGGCTGGTGATCACGAGCAAAAGGTGCGGCGGCGCTCGCGATCACGAGCAAATGGCGCGTGGTGTCGGCGTGTTGCGAACCCGTTGGTCGTGATCGCGCCGGCCCGTCCGGGCGGGCTGGTGATCACGAGCAACAAAAGGTGCGGCGACGTTCGTGATCACGAGCAAAAGGTGGTCGGTGTCGGCGTGTCGCGAACCCCTCGCTCGTGATCACCGCACCAGTGCCCGGAATCCACTACTGAAGCGCGACGATCACCGATTCGGCGGCTGCAGCACCTTCATGGCCACCTTCATGAGTGGATCGGGAACACGGTCCTTCATCGACAGGGCAACCTGGCCGGCGCGGGTGCGCAGCGGGGTACCGCGACCAAGGGTTTTGCCGAGCGCCAGACCCTCTGTTTCCTGGTCGAGGTGTATCGGCGGTGCGCCGTCGGCCGCGCCGAGTGCGCGGCCTATGACCATGCGCTGGATTTCGCTGGTGCCTTCGAAGATGGTGTACAGCTTGGCGTCTCGGTACCACTTCTCGACGGGGTGGTCGCTGATGTAACCCCAGCCGCCCATCGTCTGGATCGCTCGTTCGGTCGCCTTGACCGCGACCTCGCTCGCGGCGAGCTTCGCCATCGACCCCTCGCCGTTGCGAAACTCCACCCCACTCGCCGCCATCCAGGACGCCCGCCAGGTCAACAACCGCGCGGCGTCGATCTGTGTGGCCAATTCGGCGAGCGGGAACGAAATGCCTTGATTGTCGATGATCGGTCCGCCGAACGCCTCCCGTCTGTTCGCGTACGCAGTGGCGTATTCGAGTGCGGCCCTGGCGATTCCGAGCGCTTGCGCAGCGACCATCGGCCGCGTCTGCTCGAAGGTTCCGAGGGTTGCAGACTGCCGCCGTTGTGTGCCGGTCGCCGCAGCCTGCGCTTCCCGCGCCTTCTCGAGGCGGTGCTGCAGCTTCTCCTCACCGCCAAGTAGATGATCCGCCGGCACTCGGCAGCCGTGGAACTTCAACTCTGCGGTGTGGGACGCCCTGCAGCCGAGTTTGTCCAGTTTGCGGACAAGTTCTATCCCGGGAGTGTCGCCGGGGATGACGAACAGCCCCTGCCCACGGTGGCCGAGGTCGGCATCGATCGTCGCATTGACGACGTGGACGTTGGCGATGCCGCCGTTGCCGATCCACATCTTGTGTCCGTCGATGACCCAGTCGTCGCCGTCCCGCGTTGCGGTCGTGCGCAGATTGCGGACGTCGCTACCCCCCTCGGGCTCCGAGATTGCGAGTGCGGCAAGTTTCAGGTTGCCCGGCTCGCCGAAACATTCGGGCGCCCAACGCAACATCTGCTCCGGGGTTGCGGCTTGACCGATCGACGAGAGTGCCAACGCGGGCATGACGATCGCCAGGCCTATTCCGGCGCACCCCCAGAACAGTTCCTCCATGAAGAGCGGAAGTGAGAGTCCGGTCGGGTCGCCGATGAGATCGCGGTAGAAGAGTGGGCTGTAAAACCCTTCCGCTGCGGCCTTTTCGAGGACCGGCCACGGGAACTCCTGCGCGGAATCGTAGTGCGCGGCAACGGGCCGAATCACGTCTTCGGCGAACGCGTGCGCGCGCTCGGCGAGGTCACGCTGGGCCGGCGAGAGGCTGAGGCTGAATGTCATGAGGTCACCTGGTCACCTGAGTGATCCACTCGAATTGCTCTCGCGCGACGAGTGGACCACGTGTTCGAATCAGTGCTTGATCGGCGGGTTGAAGTGGGTACCGGATTCATTGGGCGCGGCACCGTCCGGGCCGGGCCGAAGGTGCTTGCCGGTCGGTCGCTGCTCATATCCGTCGGGCGGAATCACCCGTTGCGAAGGATCGGGTTCGGGCGCCTATTGCGGCGGATTCCGGAATGCCGACTGCTGCTGCGGTTGTTGAGCCGGCGCCTGTTGCGGTTGCTGCGGCGGCGGAGCGAACGTGTTTCCCCGGTGCTGAGCCTGCGGTGGCGCGAACGTGTTCGGGCGCTCCTGCGGCTGCGGGGGAGCGGTCGCTACCGGTTGGTCCTGGTTGCCGCGGCGCGGCCACTGCGGTCCGTGCCCTTGGGCGTGGACCTGAGGGTCGGGTGTATTGCGCTGGTTCTGGGTTTGCTCGGAGCGGGGATCGAGCTTCGCTGCTCGCTGGAATTCCTGGTCGACGCGCTGCCGGGCTTGCGCTGCCTCGGCTTCGGCCTGCCGAGCCTCGCTGAGCAACTTGTCGGCTTCCACGGACTTGGCCGCGGCGTCGGCCTGCGCCCGTTTCGCTGCTGCGACAGTCTCGGCTGCTTCTGCCTCGTGTTGCTGGACTTTGGCGGCATCCCTCGTGGCCTGCTGCCGGATCTCTTCTGCTTTTGCTGCGCGCCGATCGCGGCGGCCTCTGCCGGTCAAAGCCACGACAGCGGCAATGACGGCAAGTACGACCAGGACTACGACGATCAGAACGACGATGGTGATCGGTTCCATGATGTGAGCTCCTCGGATGCGGTATTGGTGGCGATACCCGGTAGCAGGTGCGTCCAAACGAACTGCTCCAGACCGCGATGGCGCAGGCGCCCGCCGTCGTAGAGTTGGGTCGCGCGCGCGTCGGCAGCGCGGAAAGGGCACGGCGTAATGGTCACTCCCGAAGAAGCTGTCCAGGTCATCCACGAGTCAGGCGGTTCGCACGCCGGCTATCGCGCACTGCACGCGAAAGGTTCGTTGTTCCGGGGGACCTTCACGGCGACCGCGGCTGCGAAGGCACTGTCGCGTGCCGTGCATCTCGACGGTCGGACGGTGCCTGCCCTGGTCCGGTTCTCGAACGGCGCCCCGGAGCCGGACAAGTCCGACAACAGACCGATGATTCGGGGCATGGCCGTCAAACTGTCGCTGCCGGACGGCTCGACGACAGATATCTCTGCACAGACCGGTCGGCTCTTCATCTCGCGAACCCCCGAGGGTTTCGTCGAGTTCATGCGCGCGTCGAAACTGGGTCCACTGGCCGGCGTCAAACTGGCGAAGTTCACGGCGCAGTACCCGGAGTTCCTGCATACCCTGCGCGCCAATGCTGTTGCGCTCAAAGTGCCGGCGAGCTACGCGACGATCGAATGGCACGCGCTGCACGCGTTCAAGTGGATCGACGCCGACGGTGGGTCCAGATTCGTTCGCTACCACTGGATTCCCGAGGCCGGGATCCAGCACTTGAAGCTGCTCGAAACCCGATCGAAGTCGCCCGACTACCTGACCGAGGAGTTGACGACTCGGCTCGCGGAAGTACCGGTCCGATTCGAGCTGCACGTGCAGGTCGCCGGCCCGGACGACTCGACGGTCGACCCGTCCGCACCGTGGGCGTCGGACGAGACGACAGCTGTCGGCACCCTGGAGATCACCGGCATCGACACCGAGCGCGAACACGAAGGCGACATCGTGGTCTTCGATCCGATGCGTGTGACCGACGGTATCGAGGCATCCGACGATCCGGTGCTGCACTTCAGGTCGCTGGCCTACTCGGTGTCGGTGCAGGAGCGCAGCGGCGTCGGCCGTGGGGCCGAGGCCCCGCCGGCCTGACCATCAGCCTTCGACGGGCCCGAGTTCGACGACCGTGCCCGGGCGCGCGAGCGACGCGACGGTGATGCGACCACCCTGAGCGGCATCGATAACCTGGTCCTGCCAGGCGACGAGGCACGCGGCAGCTTCGCTGTTGTACACCCGATCGAGGATCGGTGCCAGCACCTTGGCCACTTCACCCTCCGCTGCAATGAGCTGTCCGCGGTAGGGGCCGTAGTAGGGCAGGATGGCTTCCAGCACAACGGCTTCCACGCCCTGCACGTTCTTGATGATGGGGTCGATCAGCGGCTGGTACTGCGCGATGACAGGCGAGATCTCCGCGAGAATCGGGCCGGCCAGCCGTAGCAGCGGCTGGTAGACCGAGCCGAGCGCGAATGCCTCCGACGAGAACGGCCCCGCCAGCGGAGCAAGACCGATCAGGGAGGCAAGTCCGCCCTGCCGTTCCGGCTTCGGCCAGCCGAGCGGGCAGGCCGGCTGTGTGTCGACAGTTGTGGTCTCGAACGGGCTGCCGGTACCGGGCGCAGCAGGGTTGAGCGGAACCGACGGGCTTATCCCCGGCACGACGGCCGACGGCGCGGCGCCGCCACCGCCGAGCGGCACCGACGTCGCCGGTGCACTGTTACCGGTTCCGATAGGCACCGACGCCCCTGGCGCCGGAGCTGCGGGGGTCGCTGGTGCAGGCGCGGCAGGCGCCGCCGGCGCAGCGGGGTCGGGTGCCGGTTGAGCGGGTACTGCTGCCGAGTGTGCCTGTGGCACAACCACGGCCACTGTTTCGTTGCGGTCCACCGTCAGCGCTGTGACGGCAACCGAGCTGCCGATTACTGCCAGTGCGGCAACGAAGCGGATGGCGTTGGCCAGACCCTTACGCGGGGTGCGAGTCGGTTCGGTCATGTCTCCCATATCTTTCCGTGCTGATCTGGCTCTAGTTGCCGGGTTGGGCAGGGGTGGGCGGTGGTTGCGGGGCTTCGGCGCCGGGCTCGTAGACACCTTCGAGATGCCAGACTCCGGTGAATCCGTTGAACGGTCCGCCGACGATCAGGCTCGTCCACTCCAATGTGTACTTCTTGGTCTCGGGGTCGTAGGTGCCCGTTGCCGACGGTCCCTCGCCTGCAACGTCGTTCGATTGGTGCAGCCACGTCTTGGCGACCCAGTCCCAGACCTGTTTTGCTTCGGCGACTCCGGCAACCTGAGCGCCCTCGCGTTCCTTCGGCTTCGGCGCGCCCTGGTTGAACTCCTGGTTGTTCCAGGATGCGGCCCAGGCCGAGAGGTCGGCGGTGAGGACGCCTCCGTTGTTGACGACCGACGGCGCCGCGACGTCGCGCTGCGTCTGCGGATCGAGTGCGTTCGTAGATACACCGAATTCGACGGCGAAGAACTTGGTCGGCTTCATGATCGAGCTCGCCAGCGAATTGCCGTCAGCAAAACCGGGATTGGGCTCGGACTGATAGCCGCCTGTGCGAAGGCCGCCCTCGGCCCCTGGTTCGAGCAGAGTCGCGAAGCCGCCGGGCACGACCGAATCGCCGTTCGGCATGTACGGACCGGCCTCCGGGGTACCGCCGGGCTGGACCATACGGAACCAGGAGCCGATCACCTGGTCGCCGTCGACGCTGCCCGGCGTCAGGCGGAACAATCCGACGAGTTGTTCGTTGGTCGCGGCCGCCTCTTTCGGCGCGGCGTCGTCGCTTGCGCAGCCGGATCCGAACAGCAGTCCGGCAACAGTCAACGCACACAACAGGCTTCGAATCTTCATCTTCTCTTCACCAGTTTCCGAACGGGTCCTGCGCCGAGAGCTGCCACTGTCGCGACACCGGGCAGAACGAAGAACCAGCCCAGCTGCCCGAAGGCGCGGAAGCCGATGGCAGTGGTCGAATCGTTGAGTGCCGCTACGGAATCGAAGTTCTCGACGTTGTCGTTCATGACGCCGATCAGGCCGGCAAACTCGGAGGTCATCGGTTGCCAACGGTTTTCGAGCTCGTCGATGCCGCCGAGGTCGGCGGCAGGATGGCTGTCCCGCACTGCCTTGGTATAGCGGCTGTTCAGTTCGCCCTGCCCGCCGACGAGGGTCACGAAGTAGCCCTGCACTTTTCGAACTTCGTCGTGAGTCAGCACGGTCGAAAAGTCGTCGAGAATTGGGTCGGCGGCAGGTGCCTTCTCGAATATGCCGAATGCAAGCGGTGCGATGACGAGTCCTGCTCCGAGGAGCACTCCGGCAGCTGTCAGAACCGGTGAGCGATCGCCGCGGCGCGCACGGCGAAACCCGATGATGCCGATTGCCGTCAATGCGGCGCCGGGCAGTGCAAAGAACCACGGCATCGCCGAGAAGGGCGGAAGGGACGAAAGCTGTTCGTAGTTGGCAACGTTGGCCGACATGGTGTCGAGCATCGACGACATGTCCGCACGAATCGCGGGATAGTCGCGGACGAAGGTATCGACGTACGAATATTGGCCGGTTGGGGCGTTCCCGGATCCCTGCAGTGTGAGGACATTCTGGCGAGCACCCTCGATTGCCTGTAGGTCGGCCTGCAAGCTGTCGACGTGAGCCGTCGACATATATGGGCCGAACTCGGCAAGCATGCGTTCGCCCTTCGCCGACCGCGGAAACATCCCGAGCACGATCGGTAGCAGGATGAGGGCGACCCCGATAGCGGCGACCACCGCGAATGCGACATGCGGTTGTGCAGGCGAGCCGCGCTCGACGGCGCGACTGTGCCAGGAGGCGTGATCGTCGTATGCGGGCAGCTCCGAGGTATCGGAGGGTGTCGGCGGGGCGGGCACTATCGGTTCCGTGCCCCGGCGATGCGGTCGGCGCTGAAGAAGAGCGCCACACCGAGTAGGCCGCCGACAACGAGTGCGGGGATCACCCAGATCGGGAGGTTGTGCTCGCGCGGGACGTCGATCGTGCGCGCTGCCAACGCCGGATCTGCCACGGATTGCGCCGGTTGAGCGGCGGGGACTACGGCGGGAGTGCCTGGATCGGGCACCGGTCCCCCAGGGGCCGGGGTCGCAGGCGGGGCGGCGGGCAACGCGGCGGCCGGAGTGCCGGGAACGGGCGCTGCGGGAGCCGGCCCGGCGGCTGGGGTGAGTGCGGTACCGCCGCGGTACTGACCGGCAAGGTGCCACAAGCCCGTGAAATTGTTGAACGGTCCGCCGACGATCTGGCTCGTCCATTCGATGACGAAGCTGCCGTTGGCCGGGTCGATCGTGCCGCGAATTCCGCTGGTCTTACCCGGCAGACCGCCTCCGGGCTTCGGTGAGCCCTGATTGAACACCTGGTTGTTCCAGGTCACGCCGAGCGCGCTGAGGTCGCCGCTCAGGACATTCCCGGTCGCGAAGATCTGGGGGAGCGCTGTCCCGCCGCCGGTTTGCGGGTCGACCGGATTGGTCGCCGTAGCGAAGCCGACTCCGTAGAACCGCACGGGCGTCGTGACGCTGCCCGACGTCGCGTTGCCGCTGCCGTCGAACGCCTGCGCTGGCTGTGGTTGATACGAGCCGCTCAGCAACCCGCCATCGCTGCCCGCAGAGAGCGGCGTGACGCTTTGGTCACTGCACCCGGAGTCACTGTTGGACAGGAACGGACCGCTCGCATCGCCTGTCGGCAGAATCATCCGGAAGAAGCTGCCGCTGACAGCGCCGCCCGAGCACACGCCCGGTGAAAGCGCGAAGAGGCCGTTGAGCGGAACTGTCGATTCGGCCTCCGCGGCCGGCGCAACTGCCAGAGTCGAGAATCCCGCAATTGCGATGGCGGCGGCAGCCCGTAACCCTCGTCGTACCAGAACCATTGTTTTCCCTTGCCGTTCGCCGATAGTGCGGAGCGCTGGTGCGGTGCGCGCAGCGCAACGCCGACCTCGCGGCCCGCGCTTTCATCGGAACGCACCGGGGCAGTTCGGTCACGAGTTTCACCCAGCGTGAATCGAACTATTGGGACGGAACAGCAGGTGGACCTCGTCGGCAGTGACGAGGCTCATGGCTCGGCTCAGGCAGGTTTGGTGAGATTGGTCAGCGCCAGCTGCCACTCGTCTGTGAACGGAAGATGAAACGCCACGCTGTCGACGCCTGTGACACCTTCGTACGTGACGTGCAGCAGCGGCATCTCGGTCGCGAACCCTAGGTGGGAGCCGACGAGGTCGACCTTGTGGATGTCTTCGAGCAGCACTTCGAAGTCGTGTTCGCCGTCCGTAGAGACGAACCCGAGTCGGCCGGCCGCAATGACCAACGTGCCCAGCACGGATTCCGGAGACGTGCCCGCAGACTCGAGACCGAGGAAGCGCGTGAGGCGTTGTTCGCGGACGATCTCCTTGGCGGGGTACTTCTGGGAGAGGCGATATCCCGTTGTCTGGCGAGATGGGACCAGCACCAATTTGTTCACCAGGTAGCCGAGCACCACGACGGCGACGATCAGCAGAATGAACAGGACGATCCCGATAATCTCCACCGCGGAAGAATAGGCCGTCAGCAGTCGAGTTTGTTCGCAAGATCCTCGAAGTCGGTCGCATTGATGTCGAACTCGTCCTCGAACTCGAGGTCGACAGCGCCGTCGGGGCCGAACTCGAGCGGTCGTGCAACGAATGCGGTCCGGAATCCGAGCGCGGCGGCGGCGCGGATGTCGTACTTGTGGCTCGCCACCATCATGATGTCGGCAGGGCGCAGGCCCAGATAGGTCGCTGCCATGGCGTAGACGGCCGGATCGGGTTTGAACGCCTGCGCCATCTCTGCGGTGAAGATGGCGTCCCACGGCAATCCGGCGGTTTTCGACATATTCACGACGGCGCTGACATCGGCGTTCGACAGCGTCGCGAGAGTGAAGCGGGTGCGGAGTCGATTCAGGCCGGGGACGGCGTCGGGCCACGGGCGCAGCCGCTGCCAGGCGAGGGCGAGTTCCGCCGCTTCCGGCTCGGAATAGCGGATCGCGAACTCGTCGAGCAGCCCGTCCAGGGTTCCGCGGTAAATCGAATGCACGCTCGTCCACGTGCCGGAATCGACGGGTACAGCTGCAACCCCCGCGAAGTAGGCTGCTCGCCAACGAGTTACGAAACCTGTCCAGTCGATTTCTGGATTCCGTCCGGCGTCGATCCGGACGGCTTCGTCGCGAACCGTCGAGAAGAAATCGGTCGCGGTGCCTTGGACGTCGAACAGCAAGGCCTTTGTCATGACTGTGATCTTGCCAGTGACAAATGGCTGTCAAGAGGCGGAAAACTCATCCAGAACGTGACGTGCGTCATTGTGATCATGCGCAAAGTTAAGGGAGCCTAACCTTTCGCATTTGTGGATTGAGGGTGATTGTATGAGTGCCGAAGCGGGCGAACTGGAGTTCAGCCTCGACCTCACGCTTGGCGAAGCGCATCGTCGTTCCGCCGTGCTGCAGGCAATCGGTGACGATTGGGATCCGATCGCGGTGCTCGCGGCCGAAGAGCAGGCGTACGACATGCTCTACTCCGGTCTCGACAGCGACCAGCAGCGCATCTACGACGAGTTGGTGGTCGCAGGCGTCCTACCGAACAGGGCGGTGCGTGATCATGCCAATTGATCCCACCGCTGACTTCGGTCGGCGCGCATGGTTGCCCTGCCCGGCCTGCGCGCACAACGTGGGTTGCGGTGACTGCGGTAGCGGCAAGAACTGCGACAACCACTGGCAGTACCTGCTCAGCAACAAGGGACCGCAGGTTTTCCTGCAGTGCAGTGACTGCGCGCATCTGTGGGCTTTCGACTCCCGCGACCGCACCTACCTCGCGCCGAAAGTGTGCTTGGGCTGACCCCGTACGCGCTTGCCGAGTCCATGGACTCTTTAACCGCGCACAGGGCCGCAGACCCTCATTTCTCCGTATCTGCGGTTGTTTTGCGTTGCTACATCCGCAGATGCCGATCTATTATCTCGGCGTGCCCGAGTTCAGGATTCGTGAAGCCGCCGAGTTGCTGGGTGTCAGTGATGACACCGTCCGCCGGTGGGTCGACAACGGCAGCTTGCCGGCGACCGCAGACGGATCCGGCCGCAAAGTGATCGACGGCGCGACCCTCGCCAGCTTCGCGCGGTCCAATTCGGCGCCCGCGGCCCGTGATCCGCTCGGCGTCGGAAGCTCTGCCCGCAATCGCTTCGTCGGCCTCGTCACCAATGTTGTGACCGACAAGGTGATGGCTCAGGTCGAGTTGCAATGCGGTCCGTTCACGGTTGTCTCGTTGATGAGTTCCGAGGCGGTGCGCGAGTTGAAGTTGGAGCCCGGCAGCGTCGCTGTCGCGGTCGTCAAGGCAACCACGGTGATCGTGGAGACCCCACTAGGAGAGTCGTGAATCGCGGAGTTGGAATTGCGCTGGTCGGTGCCCTATCGGTGGCGCTCGTTGCTGGTTGCGGGTCGGACGACAACGACAAGCAGACCGTCACGGTCTTTGCGGCAGCGTCGTTGAAGAACACGTTCACCGAGCTGGAGAAGCAGTTCGAGGCCGACAACAAAGACACCGACCTGGTGTTCAACTTCGCAGGGTCCTCGGACCTCGCGGCCCAACTCGACTCCGGCGCTCGCGCAGACGTCTTCGCGTCGGCGGACACGAACAACATGAAGAAGGTCACCGACGCCGGGCTCGCGGCGGGAACGCCGGTGAACTTTGCGACCAACACGCTGACGATCGTGGTGGCACCGGGCAACCCCGATGGCATCGGTTCGTTCGCCGACCTCACCAAGCCGGGTGTGTCAGTCGTGGTGTGCGCGCCCGCGGTGCCGTGTGGGAACGCAACCAAGAAGGTGGAGGACGCCACCGGTACCGACATCTCACCGGTCAGCGAAGAGCAGAGCGTTACCGACGTCCTCAACAAGGTGACCTCGGGGCAGGCGGATGCGGGAGTCGTGTACGTGACCGACGCTGCCGCGGCTGGTGACAACGTCACGGCGGTGCCGTTCGCCGAGTCGTCGGGCGCGGTCAACACCTACCCGATCGTCACGTTGAAAGATTCCGCGGACGCTACGCTTGCCCAGAAATTCGTCGACCTCGTCACTGGTCCGAAGGGCCAGGACGTGCTGAGCAAGGCAGGTTTCGGAGGCGCATGATCGGGACGCGACGGCACGCCGGTCCGCGCACCGGTCTGCCGTCGTGGATCTACGTGCCTGCCGTTGTCGGTGGATTGTTCGTCGTTCTGCCTCTGGTTGCGATGCTCGGCACCGTCGAGTGGGGCCGGTTCGTCGAGCTGGTCACCTCGCAATCCTCGGTTGCCGCATTGGAATTGAGCTTGCGCACAGCTTCGGTGAGTACGGCTCTGTGCGTGGTATTCGGCATTCCGATGGCAGCTGTGCTGGCGCGCAGCAATTTTCGCGGTCTGCCGGTATTGCGGTCGCTGATCCTGCTGCCACTGGTACTTCCGCCGGTCGTGGGCGGAATCGCCCTGCTCTACACCTTCGGCCGGAAAGGGCTCCTCGGGGAGTACCTCGAGGTGGTCGGTATCCGAATCGCATTCTCCACCACGGCAGTTGTGCTCGCGCAGACCTTCGTCGCGTTGCCGTTCCTCGTCGTGAGTCTCGAAGGCGCGATGCGCACCGCAGGACAGCGCTACGAAGCGGTTGCGTCGACACTGGGCGCTTCGCCGACAACCGTGCTGCGGCGGGTGACGCTTCCACTGGTGCTGCCGGGTCTGCTCTCGGGCGCTGTGCTCGCATTTGCCAGGGCTCTGGGCGAATTCGGTGCGACGCTGACCTTCGCCGGCAGTCTGGAGGGCGTCACGAGGACGCTGCCCCTCGAGATCTACCTGCAGCGCGAGTCCGATGCCGATGCGGCGGTTGCCCTTTCGCTGGTACTGGTGGTTGTGGCGATACTTATAGTGGTCGCGGTCCGGCGGCGGACCGCCGCAGGTGCGTTGTGAGTGGGCTTCTCGTCCGCGCGGTCGTGCGAGATCGCGATTTCGACGTCGAACTGCCCGTAGCGCAGGGCACGGTGACTGCCGTGCTCGGGCCGAACGGCGCAGGCAAGTCGACGCTCCTCGACGTGGTCGCGGGCTTGCTACGCCCCGACAGCGGATACGTCGAACTCGACGACCGAGTGCTTACCGACACGGAAGGGCGCGTCGAGGTACCGCCCCACAAGCGCGGCGTTGCGCTACTTGCCCAGCAGGCCTTGCTGTTTCCGCATATGAGCGTCACCGCGAACGTGGAGTTCGCGCCGCGCAGCGCCGGGGCCTCGCGGCAGGACGCCCGTGTCAAAGCCCGGGAATGGCTGACGGCAGTCGACGCGCTCGAGTTCGCCGACCGGCGACCCAGTGCGCTCAGCGGCGGTCAAGCGCAGCGAGTTGCGGTGGCGCGGGCGCTCGCGGCCGATCCACGCCTGTTGCTTCTCGACGAGCCGCTGGCGGCTCTGGACGTCACAGCGGCACCGGCTGTGCGAAGCCTGCTGCGGAAAGTGCTGCGCAGTGGCGAACGAACAGCGCTGTTGGTGACCCATGACGCGCTCGACGCGCTTGCGCTGGCAGACCGCGTGGTTGTCGTGGACGGTGGGAAGGTCGTCGAAGAAGGCGAAGTGCGGCAGGTACTTTCACGCCCTCGTAGTGCTTTCGCTGCGCGAATCGCGGGAATCAATCTGCGCAGCGGCCGAATCGAAGCCGACGGAGTGTTGCGCACCGATGCCGGGGAATCGGTCTACGGCGCCACCGCGGAACCGATCGCGGTGGGGGAGCGCGCTGTTGCCGTCTTCAGCCCCGCCGCGGTCGCCGTCTACGTGGACCTGCCGACCGGCAGTCCACGCAACCACTTCACGGTTGCCATCGCTGAGATCGAGAATCGCGGCGACCTCATCCGCGTCCGCGGCGAGGAAGACCGCCATCATGCCGCTTTGATGGCCGACGTCACCCCCGCCGCAGCGGCAGATCTCGACCTGACGCCGGGAAAGGTCGTTCAGTTCGTCGTCAAGGCAACTGAAACGGCGATCTATTCGATCAGCTGAGCTCGGTCACCCAGCCGTGCAACGCATCCGAACGGACGGTCGCAGAGTGCCGCTTGCGCAGGGTCTGTGCGATAGGTCCGTGCACACGATCTCCGACGCTTCGACCGTCGACCTCGACCACGTGCGCGACGCCCGCCGACGTACCTGTCACGAAGACTTCGTCGGCGATGTAGAGCTCGGTCATGTCGACGTGCCGTTCGACGACCGGGATGCCCTCTTCGGCAGCCAGCGTCAGCACGGTCCGGCGATTGATCCCGTCCAGGATGTCGCAGGACGGGTCCGGCGTGATGAGCGTCCCGCCGCGCACCAGGAAGATGTTGGCTGCGCTCAGCTCGCAGACGTGGCCGTTGCCGTCGAGGAAGATGCAATCGTCGTAGCCGCTGTCGATTGCGTCCTGCTTCGCGAGGACGGAATTGACGTAGGCGCCATTGACTTTCGCGCGCGACGGGATGGCGTCGTCCGGAATCCGGCGCCACGGGCTCGTCTTCAGCCGAATGCCGTCCTGCGGGACGATCGGGGTGGCGTTGTAGACGAACATGCTGACCTTGGTGTGGCAGCCGCGGACCCGTGTGCCCGGGATCGATTCGTCGACGTGGACCGTCGCCCGGACGAAAACGTCACGTCCCGGGTCGTTTGCGCCGATGAGTTCGTCGGTCACCGCGAGGAAACGCTCGAAGTCCCATTCCTTCGCGAACTGGTCGATACCAATGATCTTGCAGGACTCCACGAGTCGCTGGAAGTGATCACGCAGACGGAACGCGGTCCGGCGGGTGCCGTCGACGTGCACCGGGAAAACCGTGTAGACGCTCAGCCCGTATAGCACCGCAGACGTGGCAACTCCCAGCGTTGCCTGCGCTGAGCCGACGATGCTGTCGCCGAAATACACCTTGGGATACGGGGTTGCCATGCGGGGGAGCCTATGAAACCGCGCGCCCAAATGGAAATCGATTCTGGGTGGCATTCGTCATGAATCCAGGACGGAGAACGCCGTGTGTCGAAAGAGAGTGCCCCCGGCAGGATTCGAACCTGCGGCCTTCTGCTCCGGAGGCAGACGCTCTATCCCCTGAGCTACGGGGGCGCACCGAACAATCGGTGTCGCCGTTGGGCGGTGTAACCCTAACGCACACTGCGCGCCGGACCAAAGTCGGCCCTGGGACCAGCCGAGCAGGCGGACAGCCGAGCAAACGCCGAGTGGTTTGCGCGACAATCGCCTGCTCGACGACCTAATTCATCGGCAAAGGCTGGGCGCCGCGCTGCGTGATCATCTCGGTGATCTGCGCGGATTCCTTGTCCTGCGTCGCCAGCATCGCACGGGCCAGATTGCGGACCGCGTCGACTTCGGCGTGGTCCGCCGCGTAGGCGAGCATCGATGCCCCGCCCTGGTGGTGCCGCAGCATCAATTGCAGGAACAGCGTGTCGAACGCCGGGCCCTGCGCCTGCCGTAACGCCTTGAGTTCCTCGTCGCTGGCCATGCCGGGCATCTTGTCGACCGGTCCGGAGTGGCTGCCCATGTCCATGCCGGGCATGTCGTGGCCGTGGTCGGAGTCGGTCATCCAGGCCATGTAACCCTCGCCCGGCGGCGGCAGGAGCGGCTTCTCCCACAGCGTCAACAGCCCCTGCATCTCGCCGATCTGCGTTTGCTGCGTCGTCAGGATGTCGAACGCCAGCGATTGCACGGCGGGATCGGTTGCGCCCTTCAGCGCGTACGTAGCCATCGTGACCGCCTGGATGTGGTGGACGGTCATGTCTTGGAGGAAGCCGACATCGACCGAATCGTCGGCCGGTGTCGGTGTCTCCTTGTCCTCCAGCGGAATACGCGCCAGAAAGCCGATCGCGAAGCCCAGCAGAACGGCCGCAACGAGCCCCAGCACGGTCAGCGTCGTGCGCTGGCTGCGCCGAGCCGGCTCGGTCTCCTCGATCGCGGCAACGTCGTCGGCAGTCATCACTGCGGCGGTGCTGGGACGGCCGGGGGAGCGTTCGGGTCGAGTGCAGGCGGGGCATCGCCACCCGGCGGGACGACGGGCGCATTGGGATCGCCAGGCAGACCCGGGAGGCCCGGAATACTCGGATCGCCCGGAAGCCCTGGCATCCCCGGGATGCCCGGCTGCTCGATCGGATCAGGCTGCAGGTTCGGGTCGTCGGGCTGAACGGCATCGGCCGGCAGCGGGGACGTATCGAACGGCGGCGGGTTGTCCGGATCGAAGGCGCCCGGGGAAGCGTCGCAGCTCGCGCGCTTCTCAGGGAACAGGAACGAGTCCTCGTACGGGTTCTGGCGTAGCGCGGCGATGAATTGGCCGATCCGGCGGTCGTCGGCGTTGTCGATCTTCAGCTGATGGCCCCAGGCCTGCAGCGAGATCGGCGAATCCTGGCCGGGATAGGGCGACATGAACGTGTAGGGCTTGCCGTCGACGAACTTGTCGCCCAGCGTCTCGATCGTCTCGCTGTCGACCTTGTCCGGGTTGTACGTGATCCAGACAGCACCGTGCTCGAGCGAGTGCACAGCGTTCTCGGTTCGGATGGCGGTCGGGTAGACGAAGCCGTTGCAGGCTGCCCAGACCTGGTCGTGCGGTCCGCCGATCGGCGGCGTCTGCTTATATGCGACGCGCTGACCAGGCTGGATGTGCAGCGAACCCTTGAACTCGAGGCGTTCGACGCCGTCGATGCCAGTCGAGGGATCGATGTTTTCAGCGGTCGGGCTGAAGCGCTCCGCGTCCCGCTTCTCGAGATACTTCGGGAAGATGTTCCAGGCCAGAAGTCCGATGAGGGCGACGACCACAGCGACCGCGCCCACCGTCATCCATGGAATCTGGCGAGTCTTCGGCAGGCCCTTCCCGGCAGGTACACCTTTTTTCTTCTTGGTGGCAGCCTTGATGGCTTTGGCTGACTTGGCCCCGGTCTTGCTCACGGGGCTGCGACTGTCGGAACCGCTCGGCATTGCTCGATTGCTCTTTCGCCGTATGGACAAGGTGCTCGTGGTGCTTGCAGGTGCGCGCGACTACCCACAACCCTGCGCAGCCGCCACCCACTCTACGGGTGACCGATTCGGGAGGTCGGTCGCGCGGGATCGATCCGGGTAGGGCGTCCGACCTTGCAGACCATAGGATAGACACCTGTGACTCCTGCCGACCTTGCCGAACTCCTTCGTGGTACTGCTGCGAAGGTGCTTGCCGAGCGAGGCCTCGATCCGTCAGTGCTCCCGGTTGAGCTGAAAGTCGAGCGCCCGCGAAACCCCGAGCACGGTGACTACGCGTCGAACATTGCCATGCAGGTCGGGAAAAAGGCAGGCGTGACGCCGCGCGATTTCGCGGGTTGGCTCGCTACCGCGCTTGCCGAAACCGAGGGCATTGCGTCGGCCGACATCGCCGGTCCCGGCTTTCTGAACATTCGCCTCGATGCGTCCGCGCAGGGTGCGATTCTCTCGAAGGTGCTCGAGGAGCGCGAACGCTACGGCTACGCGACGGACCTCGCCGGCACGTCGATCAACCTCGAATTCGTGTCCGCGAACCCGACGGGCCCGATCCACCTGGGTGGAACTCGTTGGGCCGCAGTCGGAGACGCGCTGGGCCGGATACTGGCCTCGCAAGGCGCCGACGTCACCCGCGAGTACTACTTCAATGACCACGGTGCGCAGATCGACCGGTTTGCGGACTCGCTGCGGGCTTCCGCGAAGGGCGAGCCGACACCGGAAAACGGATACGCCGGCGCCTACATCGGTGAAATCGCGTCGGCCGTCGTCGCTGCGAATCCCGATGTGCTGTCGTTGTCCGACGACACGCAGCGCGAGACTTTTCGCGCGGTCGGCGTCGAGTTGATGTTCGCCCATATCAAGGCGACGCTCCATGATTTCGGCACCGACTTCGACGTGTTCACCAACGAGAGTTCGATGTTCGCATCCGGCGCCGTCGACCGGGCGGTCGAGAAGCTGAAAGCAGAGGGCAGTCTGTACGAGGCCGAGGGCGCTTGGTGGCTGCGGACGACCGACTTCGGCGACGACAAGGATCGCGTCGTCATCAAAAGTGACGGAAGTTCGGCCTACGTAGCCGGTGACATCGCCTACTACCTCGACAAGCGTGAGCGCGGCGCCGACCTGTGCGTCTACATGCTGGGTGCCGACCACCACGGCTATATCGGTCGGCTCAAGGCCGTCGCCGCCGCGTTGGGCGACGATCCCGCATCGGTCGAGGTGTTGATCGGTCAGATGGTCAACCTGGTCCGCGACGGCGTCGCGGTCAAGATGAGCAAGCGCGCGGGCACCGTCATCACCCTCGACGACCTCGTCGAGGCGATCGGCATCGACGCGTCCAGATACGCGCTCGTGCGCTCTTCGGTCAATACGAGCATCGACATCGACCTCGAGTTGTGGACCAAGCAGAACGACGAGAACCCCGTCCTTTATGTGCAGTACGCCCACGCGCGACTGCGGTCGCTCGCGCGCAATGCCGTCGATCTCGGCGTGAGCATCGACAACCCGGACTTCGGTCTGCTCACCACCCCCCACGAAGGCGACCTCATCCGTACGATCGGCGAGTACGCGCGCGTTGTGGCGAGTGCCGCGAATCTGCGTGAGCCGCATCGGGTCGCGCGGTATCTCGAGGATCTCGCGGGTACCTATCACCGGTTCTATGGCGCATGTCGTGTGCTGCCGATGGGAGACGAAGTGCCGAACGAACTGCACACGGCACGGCTGGCGTTGTGTGACGCCACCCGCCAGGTGCTCGCGAACGGACTCGCGTTGCTGGGCGTCAGTGCGCCGGAGCGCATGTGAGCGCGCATCCAGCGGGACCCCGCCACGCCGAAGTCGCCCATGCGCCAAACCTTTCCGAGCGTCCGGCGACAACCGCCGAGCTGACTGCCCTACCCGCGCACGTGTACCCGCGGGGTGCCGAACGGGGGACAGACGGAGTCGTCACGCTCGCGGGTGTCTCGGTGCTCGACCTCGCGACCCAGTACGGCACGCCGCTCTTCGTGATCGACGAGGCGGACTTCCGCTCCCGCTGCCGCGACATCGTGGACGCGTTCGGCCCGAAGGCTCGAATTCATTACGCGTCCAAGGCCTTTCTGTGTAGCGAGATAGCGCGCTGGGTTGCCGACGAGGGTCTGTCGCTCGACGTCTGCTCCGGCGGCGAACTTGCGGTCGCACTGCACGGCGGGTTCCCCGCGGCACGAATTGCGATGCACGGCAACAACAAATCGATCGCCGAGTTGGAGGCCGGCATTCGGGCCGGTGTCGGGCACATCGTCCTCGACTCACTGATCGAGATCGAACGCCTCGACGAGATTGCCGGTCGCGCAGGGATCGTTCAGGACGTGCTCGTCCGCGTAACGGTCGGCGTCGAGGCCCACACACACGAATTCATCTCCACCGCACACGAAGATCAGAAGTTCGGCTTCTCGCTGGCCGGCGGCGATGCGCTCACCGCTGTTCGCCGGGTGTTCGAGACCGCAAACCTGCGCTTGGTCGGTCTGCACAGCCATATCGGTTCGCAAATCTTCGACGTCGACGGCTTCGAGATCGCCGCGCGGCGCGTCATCGGATTGCTGCGCGATGTCGTCGCGGAATTCGGCGTCGAGAAGACCGCGCAGATCGCTGTCATCGACCTCGGTGGTGGTTTGGGCATTTCCTATGTGCCGAGCGACGATCCGCCGCCGATGAGCGAACTCGCAGCCAAACTCAGAGCAATCGTCGCGACCGAATCGGCTGCAGTCGGGCTGCCCGAGCCGATCCTGGCGGTCGAGCCGGGGCGTGCCATCGCCGGGCCGGGTACCGTCACCCTGTACCAGGTCGGCACCATCAAAGATGTTGCGCTGGGCTCGAATACGAGTCGGCGCTACGTCAGTGTCGACGGCGGCATGAGCGACAACATTCGCACCTCGCTCTATCAAGCCGAATACGACTGCCGGTTGGTCTCCCGCGATAGCACCGCCACACCGGTTGTCGCGCGCGTCGTAGGGAAGCACTGCGAGAGTGGCGATGTCGTGATTCGCGATACGTGGATGCCCGAGGACGTCGGACCTGGCGACCTGCTGGCCGTCGCCGCGACGGGCGCGTATTGCTACTCGATGTCGAGCCGCTACAACTTGCTGCCGCGCCCCGCGGTCGTCGCCGTACGAGACGGCAAGGCTCGCTTGATTCTTCGCAGGGAGACAGTGGAAGACCTGCTCAGCCTGGAGGTGACGGAATGACAAGCATCTCGATGAATGCACGGACCGCGGATCAGCCGATCGGAATCGCTGTCCTCGGTATGGGCAACGTCGGCACCGAGGTCGTGCGGATTCTGCGCGACAACGCGGAGGATCTGCGCGCCCGCGTCGGTGCTCCGGTGGTACTGCGAGGAATTGCGGTGCGCCGCAAAGACATCGACCGCGGCGTCCCGGAAGAGTTGCTGACGACCGACGCCGCCGCACTTGTCGCACGCGACGACGTGGACATCGTCGTAGAGGTGATCGGTGGTATCGACCAGCCGCGCTCGCTGATCCTGTCGGCACTGAACTCGGGTAAGTCTGTCGTCACTGCGAACAAGGCGCTGCTTGCCGACTACACGGGCGAACTCGCCGAGGCAGCCGAACGCAATCGCGCGGACCTCTACTTCGAGGCGGCCGTCGCCGGTGCCATCCCCGTCGTGCGCCCGTTGATGCAGTCGCTCGCGGGTGACCGCGTGAACCGCGTCGCCGGAATCGTCAATGGCACAACGAATTACATCCTGTCGGCAATGGCCGAGACCGGTGCCGACTACGCGGAGTCGCTGGCTCAGGCGGGCATCCTCGGATACGCGGAAGCCGATCCGACCGCGGACGTCGAGGGCTACGACGCGGCAGCGAAGGCAGCAATTCTTGCCTCGCTGGCGTTCCACACTCGCGTCACTGCCGCCGATGTCTACCGCGAGGGCATTTCCAAGGTGTCCGCGGAAGACATGACGACGGCAGCGGCTGTCGGCTGCGTCGTGAAACTTCTCGCGCTGTGTGAGCGCGTCGTCGACGAGGACGGCAAGGAGCGGATCTCGGTCCGCGTTCATCCCTCACTCGTTCCACTGAAGCACCCGCTGGCTTCGGTGAACGGGGCGTTCAACGCGGTTGTCGTCGAAGCAGATGCCGCCGGTCGGCTGATGTTCTATGGTCAGGGCGCCGGTGGCGCACCGACCGCGTCCGCCGTGATGGGCGATCTCGTCATGGCGGCACGCAACAAGTTCTACGGTGGTCGCGGACCGGGCGAATCGACGTACGCGAAGTTGCCGATCGCACCGATCGGCGACACGCCGACGCGTTACCACGTGAATATGCAGGTAGCGGATCGACCGGGTGTGCTGGCTGGAGTCGCGGCAGAGTTCGCCAAACGCGGCATCAGTATCTCGACGGTTCGGCAGGAAGGCGCGGGTGAGGGGGCGCGACTGGTCGTGGTCACCCACATTGCCAAGGACTCCGCGCTCGCCGAAACCGTTGCAGCGCTGTCGGAATTGGAATTCGAGGTCGTCGTGAAAAGCGTACTGAGACTGGAAGGCAACGGAGAATGACCATGTCGAACGCTAGGGTTCACACCCCGTGGCCGGGTTTGATCGAGGCGTACCGCGACCGGCTCGCAATCGGCGCCGACTGGAAGCCGGTCACGTTGCGTGAAGGTGGCACACCGCTGCTGCCTGCCGCCGCATTGTCCGAACTGACCGGCTGCGACGTCCACCTGAAGGTCGAGGGCCTCAATCCGACGGGGTCCTTCAAGGACCGCGGCATGACGATGGCGATCACGGACTCGCTGGCGCGCGGTCAGCGCGCGGTGCTCTGCGCATCGACCGGAAACACGTCAGCGTCTGCGGCCGCCTATGCAGCCAAGGCGAAGATGACGTGTGCCGTGCTGATCCCGCAGGGCAAGATCGCGATGGGCAAGCTGGCTCAGGCCGTCATGCACGGCGCCCGAATCATCCAGGTGGAAGGCAACTTCGACGATTGCCTCGAGCTCGCTCGCAAGACGACGGCGGAATTTCCGGAGATCGGTCTGGTCAACTCGGTGAATCCGGCGCGCATCGAAGGGCAGAAGACCGCCGCGTTCGAGATCTGCGACGCGCTGGGTAGGGCGCCCGACGTGCACGCACTTCCGGTCGGCAACGCGGGCAACATCATGGCCTACTGGCGCGGCTACAGCGAGTACTTCGCCGACGGGATCACCACGGTCAAGCCCCGCATGCTCGGCGTACAGGCCGCGGGTGCCGCGCCGCTCGTCAACGGGGCGCCGGTCAAGGATCCCGAGACGATCGCTACAGCCATCCGGATCGGTTCACCGGCTTCCTGGAACGGCGCGGTCAATGCAAAGGAAGAGTCCGGCGGCGCGTTTCGTGCGGCGACGGACGAGGAGATCCTCGAGGCGTACCGGCTCATCGCGGCTACCGAGGGCGTCTTCGTCGAGCCCGCTTCTGCGGCAAGCGTTGCGGGCCTGCTCGCGGCGCGTAAGGAAGGCTGGCTCGACGCCGGCCTGACCGTCGTGTGCACCGTGACCGGAAACGGCCTCAAGGATCCTGACACCGCGCTGCTCGGAATGCCTGTGGTGCAACCGATTTCGGTTGACCCGGTGGCAGTTGCCCGTGCGCTCGAGCTTGCCTGACACCGACCCCGGAGCGAATGACCAGATGACGCAGACCCTTCCGATCGGCCTGACAGTCACCGCGCGCGTTCCGGCGTCGAGTGCGAACCTCGGACCTGGATTCGACACCCTCGGATTGGCATTGGGGTTGTACGACGAGATCACGGTGACGACCACGGCGTCCGGGCTGACGATCCGCGTCGAAGGTGAAGGCGCCGACGACGTGCCATGGGGGCCGTCGCATCTCGTCGTTCGGGCGATCGAGCGCGGGCTCGAATCTGCGGGCGTCTGGGCCGACGGTCTCGACGTCGTGTGCCGCAACGTGATTCCGCATTCCCGGGGCCTGGGTTCTTCCGCCTCGGCTGTGGTCGGGGGACTGGCCGCCGCGAACGGGCTGGCGAGCAAGCTCGATGCCGAGTTCGCACTCACCGACGAGCAATTGGTCCAACTGGCGTCGGAGTTCGAGGGCCACCCCGACAACGCCTCGGCCAGCGTGCTCGGCGGTGCGATCGTTTCCTGGGTCGAGTCCGATTCCGACCACATCGCCGATCGGGCATACCGCGCCGTCCGTATCGAGGTGCACCCCGATATTCGCGCCGTCGCGCTGGTTCCGAGCGAACGCAGTTCCACTGCACATTCGCGCGGGCTGCTCCCGGAGCTGATCCTGCACAGGGACGCGGCCTTCAACGTGAGTCGCGTCGCTCTCGCGGTTGTCGCGCTGACGCAACGGCCCGACCTGCTCCTGCCCGCTACGGCGGACATGATGCACCAGAATCAGCGGGCAGCCGCGTTGCCGCTGTCCACGCGGTGGATCGAAATTCTCCGTTCGGAGGGAATTGCAGCAATGGTTTCGGGCGCGGGTCCGACGGTTCTCGCGCTGGTGACGGATCCTTTTCCGGAGCACCTTCGCGAGCGTGCGGTCGCAGAGGGCCTTGACGTGCTCGAACTCGCGCTCGCCGACGGCGTCGAGGTTATGTGACGGTCGTACGACTCGCCGGGCCACCCAGTTGTTGCCGAGCATCGGGTACCGGGCTATTCTGAGCACTGTCCGTACATCGTGCGCTTCAGACGCCGGTGCTTCACCAGGGCAATCACACCAGCCATACGATCCATTTGGGAAGTTCCAAGTTCTCCATAGCGTTGGGATCGCGCGACTGGGATGATCTCTCGCACCCTCGCTGCGGTGGTGGATGGCTACCGGTCGAAAGGCCTGCACGTACGGCGCACATCCGAGTCCAGCTCGATAGCTGGGCGGCGGGACGAACCCTCGACTCATGCGACCGCAAGCGAGGGAAGGAAAGGACTTCCGTGACCGATACGGACCTGTTCACCACGCCTGTTGCCGATTCTGGGACCGATTCTCCGGTCAGCCAGGCGAGCGAATCACAAACTTCACACACAACACCGGCCGCGCGATCGGCCGAGGCGCCGCGAGGCGGCGGATTGGCTGGAATGTTACTACCTCAATTGCGCGCTCTGGCCGCTGAACTGGGCATTCGCGGTACCTCCGGTATGCGAAAAGGCGACTTGATCGGTGCGATCAACGATCGCCAGACCTCGTCGGCCCCCGCGAAGGCTCCCGCAGCGAAGGGTGCAGTCGTAGAGGCTGCCCCGAAGACCGAGGCTCCGAAGGCCGACGCACCCGCGGCCGACACTGCGGGAGATGCCGGCGAGCGGACCGAAACCGACCGCGGCCGCGATCAGCAGGGCGGCGGCAGGAATCGGCAGCGACGTGGCGCGTCCCGGCAGGCAGGGTCGCCTGAACAGGGCGAATCCACGAACGGAACCGAGCCCGCGGCCGACTCGCGCCAGGCCGAAGCTACGCGGACCGAGGAAGAGACCGCCAAGCCCGACCAGGCCGGCGACCGGCCCGCGCAGGAGAACCAGGGTGGCGACCGTGGCCGTCGCGAACGCGGCAACCAGGGCGAACGTAACCAGGGCGAACGTAACCAGGGCGAACGCAATCAAGGCGAACGCAATCAGGGCGGTAACCAGCAGGGTGAGCGCACCCAGGGTGGCGACCGTAACCAGGGTGACCGGAATCAGAACCGGAATCAGAACAACAACCAGGCCGGAAACAACGGCCCGCGCAACGACAACCGCAACAACGACAACCGCGACGACGACGAAGACGGTCGCGGCGGTCGGCGCGGTCGTCGGTTCCGCGAGCGGCGTCGTGGCCGCGATCGTGGCGAAGCGGGTCCGGGCGATACCGGTCGCGAACCGGAAATCCGCGAGGACGACGTTCTCCAGCCGGTAGCGGGCATCCTCGACGTGCTCGACAACTACGCCTTCGTGCGCACGTCCGGCTATCTCGCCGGCCCGAACGACGTCTACGTGTCGATGAACCTGGTCCGCAAGAACGGGCTACGTCGTGGTGACGCCATCACCGGTGCGGTCCGCGCCGCGCGTGAGGGCGAGCAGAACAACCAGCGCCAGAAGTTCGATCCGCTGGTGCGCTTGGACACGGTCAACGGCGGTGAGGTCGATGCTGCCAAGCGTCGTCCGGAGTTCCAGAAGCTCACGCCGCTGTACCCGAATCAGCGACTGCGCCTCGAGACCCAGCAGAACAAGCTGACGACTCGCGTCATCGACCTGATCATGCCGATCGGCAAGGGGCAGCGCGCACTGATCGTTTCGCCGCCGAAGGCCGGTAAGACGACGATCATGCAGGACATCGCCAACGCGATCGCCATCAACAACCCTGAGTGCTACCTCATGGTCGTGCTGGTCGACGAGCGTCCTGAGGAAGTCACCGACATGCAGCGATCGGTGAAGGGCGAGGTCATCGCCTCGACGTTCGACCGGCCGCCGTCAGACCACACGTCGGTCGCCGAGCTCGCAATCGAGCGGGCGAAGCGTCTGGTCGAGATGGGCAAAGACGTCGTCGTGCTGCTCGACTCGATCACTCGTCTGGGCCGCGCGTACAACAACTCGTCGCCTGCTTCCGGCCGAATCCTTTCCGGTGGTGTCGACTCGACCGCGCTGTACCCGCCGAAGCGATTCCTCGGTGCCGCCCGAAACATCGAGAACGGTGGATCGCTGACGATCATCGCAACCGCGATGGTCGAGACCGGTTCCACCGGCGACACCGTGATCTTCGAGGAGTTCAAGGGCACCGGCAACGCCGAGCTCAAGCTCGATCGCAAGATCGCAGAGCGTCGCGTCTTCCCGGCCGTCGACATCAACCCGTCGGGTACTCGCAAGGACGAGCTGCTCATGAGCCCCGACGAGGCTGCGGTGCTGCACAAGCTGCGTCGTGTCCTTTCCGGACTCGACTCGCACCAGGCGATCGACCTCGTCATCGACCGGTTGAAGAAGTCGCGCAACAACCTCGAATTCTTGATGCAGGTCTCCAAGACTGCGCCGGGAGCTGCGGGCGAGGATTAACCCTCGTTTGCTCAGGAACAAACCAGACCATGTCGTCGTTGTAGCGACCGTGGCCTAGTGGATTAGCAGGTCAAGGGGCCGCTCTGGCATACTGAGCGGTCGAAGTCCGGTTCCGGTTCACGTCTTCGAACGGCGAAGGCGACCCGGCGACCAATGTGAGAGGACACCATGAAGGCAGGAATTCACCCCAACTACGTAGCGACCACGGTCGTGTGCGGTTGTGGAAATACGTTCGAGACGCGCAGCACGAAGGAATCTGGCCAGATTCACGTCGAGGTCTGCTCGCAGTGCCACCCGTTCTACACCGGCAAGCAGAAGATCCTCGATACCGGCGGTCGCGTTGCCCGCTTCGAGGCTCGCTACGGCAAGCGTGCCGGCAAGAAGGCAGACGCTTAGCTTCTCCGCCGACGCCCGTCCTGTGTTCCTAACAGGTCGGGCGTCGGCTTTTTTGTGGGTTTTTGTATTTGCCACACCCGGAGGAGCACACCAATGGCCCGTACGACGCAGGCCTCGGCCATCGACGACATTCTCGCCGAGCACGCGAGTCTCGAACTGCAGCTGGCGGATCCTGCGCTGCACAACGATCCCGGCGCTGCGCGACGCGTCGGAAAGCGTTTCTCCCAGCTCGCGCCGATCATGTCGACGTACACCAAGCTGCAGTCCGCGCGCGACGACCTCGAGGCCGCAAAGGAACTCGCGGCCGACGACTCGAGTTTCGCAGCGGAGATCCCGGACCTAGAGGCAACCGTCGAGGAACTCGATCAGGCGCTGACGGACCTGCTTGCCCCGCGCGATCCACATGATGGCGACGATGTCGTGCTCGAAGTGAAATCGGGGGAGGGCGGCGAGGAATCGGCGCTCTTTGCCGCAGATCTCGCTCGCATGTACATCCGCTATGCCGAACGGTACGGCTGGCGTGTCGAGGTTCTCGATGCGAACATCTCCGACCTCGGCGGGTACAAGGACGCCACGCTGTCGATCAAAGCCAAGAATCCGGAGCGAGACGGCGTCTGGTCGCGCCTGAAGTTCGAGGGCGGGGTTCATCGGGTCCAGCGCGTCCCGGTGACGGAGTCGCAAGGTCGCGTGCACACATCGGCCGCTGGCGTGCTGATTTATCCGGAGCCCGAAGAGGCCGAAGAAGTCCAGATCGACGAAACCGATCTGCGCATCGACGTATACCGGTCGTCGGGCAAGGGCGGACAGGGCGTGAACACGACCGATTCCGCGGTGCGGATCACGCACCTACCCACCGGAATCGTCGTGACCTGCCAGAACGAACGCTCACAGCTCCAGAACAAGGCGCGAGCGATGCAGGTTCTCGCCGCGCGACTGCAAGCCGCCGCTGAGGAAGCTGCGGATGCGGAGGCGTCGGCTGGCCGCGCGAGTCAGGTCCGGACCGTCGACCGCTCGGAGCGAATTCGCACGTACAACTTCCCGGAGAATCGCATCACCGATCACCGGATCGGCTTCAAGGCGCACAATCTCGACGCTGTTCTGGACGGCGACATGGGCGCATTGCTCGACGCGTTGACGAAGGCAGACAGGGAAGCTCGCTTGGCTGTCGAGTGAGCGTGGCAGGCTGTACCTGTGAGTCGACAACCTCTCCGGCCTGCATTGCTGGAGGCCACCGCGCAATTGGCCGCTGCAGGCGTCCACAGTCCGCGTAACGATGCCGAAGAGATTGCGGCGCATTTGCTCGACTGCGAGCGCACGCGGCTCGGGCTCGTGCCGCTGATCGAGCCGACCGTGCTCGAGGCCTACCGGAAGATGATCGATCAGCGGGCCAAACGCATTCCGCTGCAGTACATCACAGGCACCGCCCCGATGGGTGAGATCGACCTGGAGGTCGGCCCTGGCGTTTTCGTTCCCAGGCCCGAGACCGAACTGCTGCTGTGCTGGGCGTTGGGCTTCCTCGAATCCGGGTGTCAGCACCCGCCGGTCGTGCTCGACCTGTGCACTGGTTCGGGCGCACTTGCTCTCGCGATCGCACATGCGCGGCCGGACGCGGTTGTCCACGCGGTCGAGCTGGACAAGCGTGCGCTCACGTGGGCGCGGCGAAACGCCGACTTGCGCGAGGCGGACGGCGACACCCCGGTGACGATCTACGAAGGCGATGTCACAGATCCCTCGTTATTGCCGGAACTCGACGGCAAAGTCGACGTGATCGTCGCCAACCCGCCCTATATTCCCGCCGGGGTTGCCCTGGAACCCGAAGTTGCCGAACACGATCCGGCAATGGCGCTGTTCGCAGGCCCTGAAGGGCTCGACGTGATCACACCGATGATTGCGAATGTTTCGCGGTGGCTGCGCGTCGGCGGCGGCATCGCAATAGAGCACGACGACTCGAACGGTGCGAAGGTCGCCGAGTTGCTCGGCGGTGCGGGCGAGTTCGCCGCCATCGCAGAACATCCTGATCTTGCGGGGAAACCACGGTTTGTCGTCGCGGTGCGTGAACCCGCCCGAGCGACAGTGCGAGGATAGTCGAGTGAGTACGGTCTACGACTGCAACGATCCAGCCTCTCGCGCGGCTGGTCTCGATGCCGCGGCGCGCGTGTTGCGAGCTGGCCGGCTGGTGGTGTTGCCCACCGATACCCTCTACGGAATCGCCGCCGACGCGTTCGACAGCTCTGCCGTCAGCGCGCTGCTCAAGGCCAAGCACAGAGGTCGGGACATGCCTGTTCCCGTCCTGGTCGGGTCCTGGAACACTATCGACGGCCTTGTTCTCTCGGTGCGGCCGCAAGCGCGCGACCTGGTTCGTGCGTTCTGGCCGGGCGGGCTGAGTCTGGTTGTGGAACAAGCGCCCTCACTCGCCTGGGACCTGGGGGATACCCGCGGGACAGTGATGTTGCGCATGCCGCTGCACCCCGTTGCTCTCGAATTACTGCGCGAGATCGGGCCGATGGCGGTGTCGAGTGCGAACGTGTCCGGTTCGCCGCCGGCGCGAACCGTGACCGAAGCACGCGACCAACTCGGTGAATCCGCGACGGTGTACCTCGACGGCGGACCCGCCGAACAGGCGATTGCGTCGACGATCGTCGACCTCACGGGTGACCGACCGCGAGTACTGCGCGCCGGTGCCGTACCTACCGCCGACGTTGCGGAAGTTCTCGGCGTTTCGGTCGATAGCTTGGAGACGAAGGAGAACGCATGACGGACAAGTTCTGGGGGCCGGACTTCGATGAACTCGAACGGACGGACCCCGAGATCGCTGATGTCGTGCTGTCCGAGCTCGATCGACAGCGCGCCGGTCTGCAACTCATAGCCAGCGAGAATCTGACGAGTCCCGCGGTTCTGGCTGCGCTCGGATCGACTCTCAGCAACAAGTACGCCGAGGGGTATCCGGGGCATCGCTACTACGGCGGCTGCGCCGAGGTGGACCGCGCCGAGAATCTGGCCGTCGAGCGCGGCAAAGCACTGTTCGGTGCCGAGCACGTCAACGTCCAGTCACATTCGGGTGCAAGTGCGAACCTCGCGGTGTACGCGGCGTTTGCGCAGCCAGGTGACCCGATCCTCGCTATGAGCCTGCCCCACGGCGGCCATCTCACGCATGGCGCGCGCGTCAACTTCTCGGGAAAGTGGTTCAGCCCGATCCCGTACCACGTCGACAAGAAGACCGAGCTCATCGATTACGACGAGGTCCGCGATCTCGCACTCACGCACCGTCCGCGCATCATCGTCGCCGGCGCTACCGCGTATCCGCGGCTGATCGATTTCGCCGCGTTCCGCAAGATCGCCGACGAGGTCGACGCGATTCTGTGGGTCGACGCTGCGCATTTCATCGGCCTCGTAGCGGGTAAGGCGATTCCGTCGCCGGTGCCGTACGCGGACGTCGTTTCGGCCACGACGCACAAAGTGTTGCGCGGACCACGCGGCGGCATGATCATCTGCCGCGGCGAGCACGCGAAGGCGATCGACAAGGCGGTGTTCCCGTTCAGTCAGGGCGGTCCGCTGATGCATTCGGTGGCGGGAAAGGCAGTCGCGTTCAAAGAGGCGTCGACGCCCGCTTTCCAGGCCTACGCGTCCGCGGTGACCGCGAACGCGGCCGCATTGTCGAAGGCACTCGAAGCCGAGGGTATGCGTGCGGTGTCCGGCGGAACCGACACTCATCTGGCGTTGATCGATCTGCGTGGTCTCGATCCCGCTGTGTCGGGAGCCGACGCCGAGCGGCGGTGCGATCTGGCGCGAATTACCTTGAACAAGAACGCGATTCCCTACGACCCAGCGCCGCCGATGGTGGCGTCCGGTATTCGAGTCGGTTCCGCCGCGCTGACGACGCAAGGCTTCGACGAGGCCGACATGGGCAGGGTCGCTTCGCTGATTGCGCGCGCCGTGAGCGCTGACCCGAGTACCGCAACCGGTGAGCGCGAACTCGCCGCTGTCGTCGACGACGTCACCCAACTCGTTGCCACGAAGCCCGCCTATCCCCGGATGGCGGGGGAGGGGCCGCAGTGACGGTAGCGTTTGCGAGGTGAGTCTCGCCGCCGATTCCAGTGCCATGGTGCTGGCCCAGGTGAGTGGCGGTGCGGGCGTCCCGATCAGGGAATTGCTCCTTGTCCTTTTCACTGCCGCCGTCGTCACGTTCCTCGCCACCGGCGGGGTCCGGGTCCTTGCGATCACGTTCGGCGCCGTCGCCGTACCGCGTGATAGAGATGTTCATACCGAGCCGATTCCACGCATGGGCGGCGTCGGAATGTACGTCGGAATGGTCACCGCGCTGTTGTTCGCGCAGCAACTTCCGGCACTGACCCGTGGGTTCGAGTTCAACCGGGACATCTTTGCGGCGCTGACTGCCGGTTTGGTAATCGTGCTGGTCGGCGCGATCGACGATCGGTGGGGTCTGGATGCGCTGACGAAATTCGTCGGCCAGGTGACTGCGGCCGGAGTTCTCGTCCTGATGGGCGTGACCTGGTTTCTCATCTACAACCCGTTTGCCGAGAGCACCGTCATTCTGGACCAGCTCCAATCCGGTCTTGTCACGATCGCCGTCACCGTTGTCATGGTCAACGCGATGAACTTCGTCGACGGACTCGACGGACTAGCTGCTGGAATGGGGTTGATCGCAGCCCTCGCGATCTGCGTCTATTCCGTCGGTCTGCTCCGCGAACAGGGCGGCGACGTCAGCGTCTACCCGCCGGCGTTGCTCGCCGCGGCGCTGGCGGGAGCGTGTCTCGGCTTTCTCCCGCACAATTTCCAGCCTGCACGGATCTTCATGGGCGACTCCGGATCGATGTTGATCGGGCTGATGCTCGCGACGATCTCGACCAGCGCGTCGGGCAAGATCACCCCCACCGCGTACGGGATCCGCGACATCCTCGGTCTCCTCACACCGCTGCTCCTCGTAGGCGCGGTGATGTTCATCCCGATCCTCGATCTTCTGCTCGCGGTGGTCCGCCGTACCCGGGCCGGCGTCAGCCCGTTCAGTCCGGACAAGATGCACCTGCACCATCGGCTTCTGCAGATCGGGCACTCGCATCGACGTGTGGTTTTGCTCATCTATTTGTGGGTCGGCGTGCTGGCGTTCGGTGCGGTCGGATCGGCTTTGATAGATCGCCGGGTCGTCGTCCTACTCGTGGCGGGTGGACTGGTGTTTGCGCTGGTAGTAACGGCTGTTCCGACGTTTCGGTACCGCGACGACTACTGAGATATTTGTCCCATTAGTCGCGACTCGACACCGCCTCACCACGTCTACTACACTGTGTCGTGGGCAAGGAAAATTGCTTGCCGACGCTGTGATACGGTTTCGCTGTTCGCGCCTTAGTGGGGCTTATGTCCCTGTGGGTCGAGCATTCCGACCGAAAAGGAGCTGTGCGTGAGTGATTCCTGCGTGCACATGGGCGCGAGCTAGCCGCGAAAGTGGCGAGTGAACCGCCCAGCCCCGCTCAGCTGATCGGGCTCGGTGCCGGGATCGTGGGTTTCATAATCTTCGGTCTGGTGATCGGCCTGCTGCTGGACGGCGTCCTGGATACGTCGCCGTTGTTCGTCGCCCTCGGGCTCGGACTCGGCATCGTGGGTGCAGCTGGAACATTGATAGTTCAGTTTCGAGCGTTCATGAAGGATTGAGGAAGAGGCAGATGGCGATGGCGCCACCGGATTCTGAGCCGCTACGCGAGCAGCGTGGCGATGGGGACAGTTCCCCAGACGAGCGCAGCGACGGTGGCAGGCTTTTGCCAGCAATGCCGTTGAACCTGCGCCTTCCCGCGATCATCGGAGCGGTGATCGGCGTTCTCGCGCTGATGTTGACGGGCTGGCTCGGCCACGTCCTCATGGGATTCCTGATCTGTTTCGGTTTGGCCCTCGGGCTGCTCAATATGTGGCTCGTGCAGAACGCGGTCAGCCGCGTCACGGCTACTGATCACCCGAGTAAGCAGATGATGGCGCTGTCTTCGGCATCCCGATTGCTCATCATCACCGTTATTGCGCTCGTGATAGGTTTCCTGCTGAAACCCGATGGTCTAGGCGTCTTCATCGGGCTCGCGATCTCCCAAGTCGTACTCGTTCTGACCACCACTGTGCCCGTTCTGAAAGGACTTCGCCAGCAATCATGACTGACCAAGTTCTTGCCGAAGCGAAAATCGAAGTTGGCAAACACACCGAGCTCGAGCTGTTCGGTCTGACGTTCAATCTCGACACAATTATCGCGACACTGGTAGCGGCAGCCATCGTCCTCGCTTTAGCTTTCTACCTCCGCTCGAAACTGACTTCCGGCGTTCCCAACGGAGTGCAGCTGTTCTTCGAGGGTGTCACCGTGCAGTTCCGCAACCAGGTCGAAAGCGCAATCGGGTTGAAGATCGCCCCGTTCGCGCTGCCGGTCGCCGTTGCGCTGTTCGTATTCATCCTCGTATCGAACTGGCTCTCGGTTCTTCCGTTCCAGATCGGCGAAATCAACATCGGCTCAATGCATATCGCGCACGGTGAGCTGATCAAGCCGCCTGCGTCCGACGTCAACTTCGTCTATGCACTGGCGCTGTTCGTCTTCGTCTTCTATCACTACGCGGGTGCCCGTCGCCGCGGCTTCGGAACCCACCTCAAGCAATTGACCAAGGGTCACGTCGCGTTCCTTGCGCCGATCAACCTCATCGAAGAGATCGCGAAGCCGATTTCACTGTCTCTTCGACTCTTCGGCAATATGTTCGCCGGCGGAATCATGGTCGGCCTCATCGCACTGTTCCCCCCGTACATCCTCTGGGGGCCGAACGCGGTGTGGAAGCTCTTCGACTTGTTCGTCGGACTGATCCAGGCGTTCATCTTCGCGTTGCTGACGATCCTGTACTTCAGTCAGTCGATGGCGTTGGAGGACGAGCACCACTAGTTTCGCCAGCTCCAGTTAGCCGAAATTCCAACTCAGGTCTCACAAAGAAAAAAAGGAAGTGAAGTCATGGCAGCAGATCCCCAAATCGTTTCCGGCGCTCTGATCGGTGGCGGCTTGATCATGGCCGGCGGTGCAATCGGCGCCGGTATCGGTGACGGACTCGCGGGTTCGCAGCTCATCGCCGGCGTCGCTCGCCAGCCCGAGGCCCAGTCTCGACTGTTCACCCCGTTCTTCATCACCGTCGGTCTGGTCGAGGCGGCGTACTTCATCAACCTCGCATTCATGGCACTGTTCGTGTTCGCCACTCCCGGCGCTACATAAACCGCGCATATGTACAGCGCATTTCTCGTTGCCCAGGGTGAGGAGAGTGGGGAAAAGCAAAGTAACTTCCTCATTCCAAACGCCACCTTCTTCGTCGAGCTCATCATCTTCTTTGTCGTGCTCGCGGTTATCTGGAATTTCGTTGTGCCGCCGATCCGCGCTGTTCTGCAGGAGCGCGCAGATCGCGTAGCGAAGACGACCGACGATAACCACAGGGCGGCAAGAGCATTCGCCGACGCTGATGCCAAGTACAAGGGCGAGCTCGCTGCCGCCCGCTCCGAAGCAGGCAAGATTCGGGACGAGGCACGCAGTGAAGGTCAGAAGATCCTCGACGATATGAGGGCGAAGGCACGTCGGGAAGCTGATGGTGTTCAGCAGGAAGCCGACGCGCAGTTGCAGGCTCAGGCCGAGCAGGTCGCATCGCAGGTCAGGCCTGCGATCGGTGCATTGTCGTTCACGCTGGCCGATCGCATCCTGGGCGTCGGCGGCGCCGACAAGTCCTCATTCGCCGACCAATCCGGGCGAGGGTAGTTACAGATGGGTATTTTTCTCGGCCAGCTCGTCGGCTTCGCGCTGATCGTCTTCGTGATCATGCGATACGTCGCGCCACCGGTCAAAACTTTGATGGCCAAGCAGCAAGGCGAGGTTCGCGATCAGCTAGCCGAGAGCGAGAAGGCCGCGGAGCGCTTGGCAGAAGCCAAGAAAGCGCACGAAGATGCGGTTTCGCAAGCGCGAAACGAAGCAGCGCAAATCCGTGAGGAAGCTCGTGCAGATGCGCAACGCATTGCCGCACAGCTTCGCGAGCAAGCTGACGCCGAGGTCGCTCGAATCAAGCAGCACGGTGTCGAGCAGATCGAGCTTCAGCGTCAGCAGTTGATTCGCACGCTGCAGCAAGAACTCGGTACGGCTGCGGTAGGCGAGGCAACCGACCTCGTCAAACGTCGGCTTGCCGATCCGAGCGAGCAGTCCGCGACGGTTGATCGTTTCCTCGACGAACTCGAGGCAATGGCCGGCGACAACAACAAGGGGGCTTCCTGATGCACGCCGCAAGCAGGGATTCGCTGAAAGTTGTTCAGGGCCGCTTCGACGAGTTGGTTACTGATCTCGATTCTTCGGGCCTGAAGCAACTGGGCGACGAGCTTTCGTCCGTCGTGCGGCTCCTCTCGAAGGAAGTTCTGCTGCGCAAGCACTTTGCCAGCCGGGCGGAAGACGATAGTGCTCGTAAGACTGCGTTGGTCGACGGAGTGTTCGGCGAGAAAGCCGGCGAGCCGACGCTGGAGGTGCTGCGAAGTGCCGTCGCGGAGCGTTGGTCGAAGTCGCGCGACCTCAACAGCGCACTCGAGCGGTTGGCACATCTCGCCGTTCTCATCGACGCCGAGCGCGCCGACGCAATCGAGAGCACAGAAGACGAACTTTTCCGGTTCGGGCGTGCACTCGATGCGACTCCGCGCCTTTCATCGCTGCTCAGTGACGAGTCGACCGACTTCGACGGTCGTCTGCAATTGCTCGACAACGTCCTCGCGGGTAAGGCGAACTCCTACACCGAGAGCCTTCTGAAGCAGGCGCTGCGTTTGCTGCAGGGGCGGTCGTTCGAAGTCGTCGTGCCTGAACTCGCTGACTTGGCGGCGAATCGCCGCGGCGAGTCGGTTGCCCAAGTGACGGCGGCCAATGCGTTGACCGAAGAACAGACCGAGCGGCTCGAACGCGTGCTGTCGCAGATCTACGGTCGCAACATGTCGGTCCAGCTGGATATCGATCCCAAGGTCCTCGGCGGTCTTTCGATCACCGTTGGCGACGAAGTCGTCGACGGAACGGTTGCATCCCGTTTGGCCAGCGCGTCCCACTACGTTCCGCACTAGATCCAGCCGCGTTATGTCGAGCCGGCTCCGCCGATCGACGCACAACCGAATCACAGAGCCACACACGAAATTCGAAAGCAGGGAAACCGATAGCCATGGCGGAGTTGACGATCTCATCCGAAGAGATTCAGGGCGCGATTGAAAAATACGTCGCCACGTTCTCGTCCGAAACCTCTCGCGAAGAGATCGGCATCGTTGCCGACACCGGTGACGGTATCGCGCACGTCGAGGGGCTGCCCTCGGCGATGACGCAGGAACTGCTCGAGTTCCCCGGCGGCGTCCTCGGTGTCGCGCTGAACCTCGACGAGGGCAGCATCGGCGCCGTTATCCTCGGTGACTACGAAGGCATCCAGGAGGGTCAGCAGGTCAAGCGCACCGGCGAGGTCCTCTCGGTGCCCGTCGGCGACAAGTTCCTCGGTCGCGTCATCGATCCGCTTGGGCACCCGATCGACGGTCTCGGTGAGATCGAGGCGGAGGCCCGACGCGCTCTCGAAATTCAGGCTCCGTCGGTCGTGCAGCGACAGGGCGTGAGTGAGCCGCTGCAGACCGGCATCAAGGCCATCGACTCGCAGACCCCGATCGGCCGCGGCCAGCGTCAGCTGATCATCGGTGACCGCAAGACCGGCAAGACTGCGGTGTGCGTCGACACGATCATCAACCAGAAGCAGGCTTGGGAGACCGGGGACCCGGATCAGCAGGTCCGCTGCGTCTACGTCGCAGTCGGTCAGAAGGGTTCGACGATCGCCGCCGTGCGCCAGGGCCTCGAAGATGCCGGCGCACTCGAGTACACGACGATCGTTGCTGCACCCGCGTCCGACTCGGCCGGTTTCAAGTGGCTTGCGCCGTACACCGGTTCGGCTATCGGCCAGCACTGGATGTACGCAGGCAAGCACGTTCTGATCATTTTCGACGACCTGACCAAGCAGGCAGAGGCCTACCGCGCAATCTCGCTTCTGCTGCGTCGTCCGCCGGGCCGCGAGGCGTACCCCGGTGACGTCTTCTACTTGCACTCTCGCTTGCTGGAGCGTTGCGCGAAGCTGTCCGACGAGCTCGGCGGTGGCTCGATGACCGGACTGCCGATCATCGAGACGAAGGCCAACGACATCTCGGCCTACATCCCGACGAACGTCATCTCGATCACCGACGGTCAGTGCTTCCTCGAGACCGACCTGTTCAACCAGGGCGTGCGTCCGGCGATCAACGTCGGTGTCTCGGTTTCCCGCGTCGGTGGCGCCGCACAGATCAAGGCCATGAAAGAGGTTGCCGGTTCGCTGCGCCTCGATCTGTCGCAGTACCGCGAGTTGGAAGCATTCGCCGCGTTCGCTTCCGATCTCGATGCGACGTCGAAGGCTCAGCTCGACCGTGGCGCTCGCCTCGTCGAGCTCCTGAAGCAGCCGCAGTACAGCCCGCTTTCGGTCGAGGAGCAGGTTGTCGCGATCTTCCTCGGCACCAAGGGCCACCTGGACTCGGTTCCGGTCGCGGACGTGATCCGCTTCGAAAGCGAGTTCCTCGACTTCGTGCGCGGACGTCACGAGGGCATCCTCACCAACATCCGCGAGTCGAAGAAGTTGGGCGACGACGGTACGGAAGCGATCGAGAAGGCAGTGGAGGAGTTCAAGAAGGGCTTCTCTACGTCGGACGGCAGCTCCGTGATCGAAGAGAAGGAAGAGGCGAAGGAAGAATCGCCGGATTCCGACAAGGAAGAGACCGAAAAGGTGACAGTCCACCGGTCCGCTCCCGATAAGAAATAAGGGTGCGAATCTAAATGGGCGCACAGATCAGGGTCCTTCGCCGAAGGATCAAATCAGCGGGGTCGATCAAGAAGATCACCAAGGCCCAGGAGCTGATTGCTACATCACGCATCTCCAAAGCGCAGGCCCGCGTCGTTGCGGCGCGGCCCTACGCGGAGGAAATGACGAAGGTTCTCACGACGCTTGCGGATGAGTCGACACTTGATCATCCGCTCCTGGTCGAGCGCGAAAAACCAAGCCGGGCGGGCGTGCTCGTCGTGTCCTCCGATCGCGGTTTGTGCGGCGGCTACAACGCCAACGTGCTGCGTACCGCGGAGGAACTTCTCGAGAAGCTTCGTTCCGAGGGTAAAGAACCTGTCGTCTACACAGTCGGCCGAAAGGCGCTGAACTACTACCGTTTCCGCGAGCGTGACGTCACGCAGTCGTGGACCGGGATCTCCGAAAAGCCGGAATACGACCATGCGACGGAGATCGCGGGCACGTTGGTGGCCGCGTTTTTGGAGGGGACGGACGTCCCCTTCGACGATCCGCTACCTGGCGAGGTCACTGGCGTAGACGAACTGCATATCGTCTTCACCGAGTTCCGGTCCATGCTCTCGCAGACCGCAGTTGCTCGGCGGATTGCGCCGATGGTTGTGGAGTACTCGGACGAGCCCAAGCGTACGGAGTTCGAATTCGAACCGGACGCACAGGAACTGTTCGACACCTTGCTGCCGCGTTATCTCGCTACGCGGGTTTACTCCGCCATGCTGGAGGCGGCTGCTTCGGAGTCGGCCGCCCGCCGGCGCGCGATGAAGGCCGCAACCGACAACGCGGACGACCTCATCAAGGCACTCACGCTGCAGGCCAACCGTGCGCGCCAAGCTGCGATCACCCAAGAAATCAGTGAAATCGTCGGCGGCGTTGACGCGCTAGCCGCAACAGGAAGTGACGACTAGATGACTGCCGCCGTAACCGATAAGAAAGACGCTGGCGCTGCCGATCGCGCCGGTCGCGTCGTCCGGGTGACTGGCCCGGTCGTCGACGTCGAGTTCCCCCGTGGTGCCGTGCCGGAGCTTTTCAGCGCTCTGCATGCGGAGATCACGTTCCCCGACATGGCCAAGACCCTGACTCTCGAGGTTGCTCAGCACCTCGGCGACAACCTGGTCCGCACCATCTCCATGCAGCCGACCGACGGACTTGTTCGTGGTGTCGACGTCACTGACACCGGTGCGCCTATTTCGGTGCCGGTTGGCGACGGCGTGAAGGGCCACGTGTTCAACGCCCTCGGCCATTGCCTCGATGAACCCGGCTACGGCGATGACTTCGAAAAGTGGGCCATCCACCGCAAGCCACCTGCGTTCGACCAGCTCGAGGGTCGCACCGAGATGCTCGAGACCGGCCTGAAGGTCGTCGACCTCCTCACGCCGTATGTGCGTGGTGGAAAGATCGGTCTGTTCGGCGGCGCCGGTGTCGGCAAGACGGTTCTGATCCAGGAGATGATCAACCGTATTGCCCGCAACTTCGGTGGTACGTCGGTATTCGCCGGTGTCGGTGAGCGCACCCGTGAGGGCAACGACCTCTGGGTCGAACTTGCGGACGCCGACGTCCTCAAGGACACGGCCCTAGTGTTCGGCCAGATGGACGAGCCGCCCGGCACGCGTATGCGCGTCGCACTGTCGGCACTGACCATGGCGGAGTACTTCCGCGACGAGCAGAACCAAGACGTGCTGCTCTTCGTCGACAACATCTTCCGCTACACGCAGGCCGGTTCCGAGGTTTCCACGCTGCTCGGCCGCATGCCGTCCGCCGTTGGTTACCAGCCCACCCTTGCCGACGAGATGGGTGAGCTCCAGGAGCGCATCACGTCGACCAAGGGCCGCTCGATCACGTCGATGCAGGCCGTGTACGTGCCCGCTGACGACTACACCGACCCGGCGCCTGCCGCGACCTTCGCCCACCTCGACGCCACCACGGAACTTTCGCGTGCAGTGTTCTCGAAGGGCATCTTCCCCGCCGTCGACCCGCTCGCATCGTCTTCGACGATTCTTCTCCCGGGCATCGTCGGCGAGGATCACTACCGGGTTTCGCAGGAAGTCATCCGCATCCTGCAGCGCTACCAGGACCTCCAGGACATCATCGCGATTCTCGGTATCGACGAGCTGTCCGAAGAGGACAAGCAGCTGGTCAACCGCGCGCGTCGGATCGAGCGCTTCCTGTCGCAGAACATGATGGCTGCCGAGCAGTTCACCGGCCAGCCGGGCTCGAACGTTCCGCTCAAGGAGACCATCGAGGCGTTCGACAAGCTCACGAAGGGCGACTTCGATCACCTTCCCGAGCAGGCGTTCTTCCTCATCGGCGGCCTCGAGGATCTGCAGAAGAAGGCAGAGGGACTTGGTGTCAAGTTCTAGAAGGCCGGTGCTGATCACAGGAAGGGGCGCGTGACATGAGCGAAGTGCAAGTCGATCTGGTTGCTGTCGACCGCCGCGTGTGGTCGGGAAATGCGACTTTCGTGTTCGCTCGCACCGTGAGCGGTGAGATCGGCATCCTGCCGAATCACATCCCCCTCGTCGCGCAGTTGGTCGATGACGCCATGGTCCGTATCGATTCCGTCGACGAGGGTGAACTGAAGTTCGCCGTCGACGGCGGCTTCCTTTCGGTGAACGGCGAGTCGGTGACGATCCTGGCGGAGAGCGTCGAGTCTGCTGAGGACATCGACGTCGATGCGGCACAACGCGATTCCGAGTCGTCCGACGAGCAGACAGCGGCCCGCGGCCGCGCTCGTCTTCGTGCAGTGGGACGTTCGGTCTAGTACAACTCGGGCGGCTGCGAGAGGAAGGCAGGACCAGCATTGCAGACCGGAATGATTCTGTTGATCATTCTGGTTGCGATGCTGGCCGTCCTCTTCGCAGCGTCCGTGTACCGCTTGATGATGTTGCGGCGGGGTGGAACCTCGGCGATCATCCGTACGACACCCGGCGTCGGTGGGCAAGGTTGGCGCCACGGCTTGATTCGCTACGGCGATGAGTCATTCGTTTTTTACAAACTTTCCAGCCTGCGCCTGGGTCCCGATGTGCGAGTGAACCGGCAGGGGATAACTGTCGAAGACCGTCGCGGACCACGCGACAGCGAGTTCGACATCATGACGGACGAAATCGTCGTTCTCACCGTTGCCGAGGGTGGCCGCACTATCGAGGTTGCGCTAGACCGTGGCGCATTGACCGCGTTTCTTTCCTGGGTCGAATCCCGGCCATCGGGTCGTTCGATGCGTGGCCGGCTCGGCTAACTTTCGTCCGCGAGATCGCCGCCAGGCTGCCAAAGTACGTCGCCATCCGGATTTGCAACGCGGCTCAGGATGAAAAGCAGGTCCGACAGCCGGTTGAGGTACTTCGCCGGCAGAACATTCGTCGTTTCGGGGTACGCGTCTATTGCCGACCAAGCCGAACGCTCGGCCCGCCTCGCGATCGTCCGGGCGGCATGGAGCAGTGCACCCAGGGGAGTTCCGCCCGGGAGTATGAACGAATGCAGCGGCTCGAGTTCGTCGTTGAACTGATCGCACCACTGTTCCAGGCGATCGATATGTGCCTGCCGAATGCGGAGCGGCGGATACTGGGGATCGGCGACGACCGGAGTCGACAGGTCGGCGCCGGCGTCGAAAAGGTCGTTCTGAACGACGCGCAGTACCTCGCGGACATTTGCTGTGGGATTGCCGAGCGCGATCGCAACGCCGATGCTTGCATTGAGCTCGTCGCAGTCGGCATACGCCGCGAGGCGAGGGTCGTTCTTGGAGATTCGCGAAAAGTCGCTGAGCCCGGTGGTGCCGTCGTCGCCGGTCCGGGTGTAGATCCGCGTGAGATGTACGGCCATGCCGCAACGGTACCGGCAAAGATCGGGGGACTTCTCGCGTCCTCGTCACATTCTCACGTGGTCGTGGTTCGTGGTCTGCCCAGGCTGACTAGGCTGTCCCACTGTGAGCGAACGCTTCCTTGTCACAGGCGGTAACCGGCTGATCGGTGAAGTTGCCGTAGGCGGTGCGAAGAACAGCGTGCTCAAACTTATGGCTGCCGCACTGCTTGCCGAAGGCACCAGCACGATTACCAACTGCCCGGACATTCTCGATGTTCCCCTGATGGCGGAGGTGTTGCGGGGGTTGGGGTGCGACGTCGTGCTCGAAGGCGACGAAGTACGCATAACGACACCTGCGGAGCCCAAGTATCAGGCGGATTTTCCCGCGGTACGGCAGTTTCGAGCATCGGTCTGCGTCCTCGGTCCGTTGGTTGCGCGGTGCCGTCGCGCCGTAGTCGCGCTGCCAGGTGGGGATGCGATCGGTTCTCGACCGCTGGACATGCACCAAGCTGGTCTGCGGCTGTTGGGGGCACATGCCGAGATCGAGCACGGCTGCGTCGTAGCGCGCGCCGACGAATTGCAGGGTGCAAAGATCCGTCTGGACTTCCCGTCAGTGGGTGCGACAGAGAACATCCTGATGGCGGCGGCACTCGCCGAAGGTGAGACCGTCATCGACAACGCGGCACGTGAACCGGACATCGTCGATCTGTGCAACATGCTGGTCCAGATGGGCGCCAAAGTCACCGGTGCCGGTACCTCGACGCTGAACATTCGAGGTGTGAAGCGGCTCGAGCCGACGACGCATCGGGTGATCGGAGACAGGATCGTCGCGGCGACGTGGGGAATTGCGGCCGCGATGACCATGGGCGATGTGCGGGTGACCGGAGTCAACCCGAAGCACCTGTCACTCGTGCTCGACAAACTGCGGGCGGCCGGTGCAAAGGTGACGTTCGAGCCGGATGGCTTCCGTGTCGAGCAGAAGGAGCGCCCCAAGGCGGTCAACTTCTCGACTCTGCCGTTCCCGGGATTTCCGACTGACCTGCAGCCCATGGCAATCGGCCTGGCGGCGGTAGCCGACGGAACGTCGATGATCACCGAGAACGTCTTCGAGGCCCGCTTCCGGTTCGTCGAAGAGATGATCAGGTTGGGAGCCGACGCCCGCACGGACGGACATCATGCAGTGGTGCGTGGGATTCCACGCCTGTCCAGTGCGCCGGTGTGGTCGTCGGACATTCGTGCCGGAGCCGGCCTCGTGCTCGCGGGGTTGGTTGCGGATGGCACGACCGAGGTCCACGACGTCTACCACATCGATCGCGGGTACCCCCGATTCGTCGAGATTCTGCAGGAGCTCGGCGGCGATATCGAACGCGTGGGGACCGAAGGGGGGTAGGCGGATTCCCGCAAGTTTGGGTTGTGGCCGCCGCCACATTTGCCAATTTTTGCGGTGGCTGCGCGGGAAGTCCGTTAGTCGAACGCCGTGACCTGCAGCTATTCACCGAATCATGCTGCTGACCAGGCGATTTGACGTGGTGTTCTTGTTCACGTAACTTTCTTCAAGTCAGAGCGACACGGACACCGACCCGGAGCCGAGAGGCCAGAGCCGCAAGGTTCACGGGACACGAGGTTGGACGGT
>NZ_JAEMNW010000009.1 GCF_016481275.1 Antrihabitans auranticaus
ACGGCGGCCATAGCGGAGGGGAAACGCCCGGACCCATCCCGAACCCGGAAGCTAAGCCCTCCAGCGCCGATGGTACTGCACCCGCCAGGGTGTGGGAGAGTAGGACACCGCCGAACATAATTTAAGGATGTAGGTCCCCGACAACGTCGGGGACCTACACCCGCATAACGTCTCAGAACGAAAGGGGACCCAAACATTTGGGTCCCCTTTCGTCGTTTGTGGCCAAAGTTTTTGTACGAGACGCAGTATTTGTCCGAGAAGCAAAGTTGTACCGAAATACATCCAGCGAAAGGATCTTGCTGTGACCGACAGTAGTGGCGAACGCAAGTCCTTCCGTGGCGGACCGCGACGGGAAAGTACGCCGAACAAGCCCGTAGAGCGTCCAGATTCTCGCGGCGGAGCTCGGCCACCTCAAAGTGATCCCCGCCGGCGAACCGAAAGTGGCGGATTCAATTCCCGCGGCAATGACAATTCGCGCGGGCGGCCCGACGACTCGCGCGGTCGCCCCGAAAATCCGCGCGGCCGCAGTGATGACCCGCGCAACCGCAGTAGCGATCCCCGTGGCCGTAATGACGACTTCCGTCGACGTGGTGGCGAAGGTGGCTTCAGCGCGGGTGGAGCAGACGACCGTACCCGTCGCGCGCCGCGTCCCGAAGAGCCCGACCTGCCGGACAACGTCGTAGCAAGCGATCTCGACCCCGCTGTTCGCCGCGACCTCCTGAGCTTGGACAAGAACAATGCAGATGCGGTTGCGCGCCATCTTGTGATGGCAGCAAACCTCGTCGACGACGATCCGCGGTCGGCGCTCGCGCACGCAAGAGCTGCGCGGCAGCGCGCAGGCCGTATCGCCGTCGTTCGCGAAACAGCCGGTGTCACTGCGTATCACGCGGGGGAGTGGGCTGAAGCTCTCTCCGAGCTCCGTGCTGCACGCCGGATGGCAGGTGGTTCAGGACTTCTCGCCGTCATGGCTGACTGCGAACGTGGACTCGGCCGACCTGAGAAGGCAATCGAGCTGGGTCGTAGCGACGACGCTCGCGCACTCCAGGGCGACGACGCGACCGAGCTTCGTATCGTCGTCGCGGGCGCCCGGATGGACCTGGGTGAGTACGACCAGGCTGTAGTGACCCTCCAGACGAAGGACCTCGATCCCGCAAAATCCGGGCCTACGGCCGCGCGGCTCTTCTATGCCTATGCGGACGCGCTCGTGGCGGCCGGTCGCACACAGGACGGCGTGACGTGGTTCATGAACGCTGCGGCCGCAGATCTCGACGGTGACACCGACGCCGAAGAGCGCGTCGCCGAATTGATCGGCGGCGACCCAGCAGACTCCTTTGGAGAGGAACAGTAACTTTGGCTCTGCGCGACGGATACGACTGCTTGCTCGCAGATCTCGACGGCACCTTGTATTTGGGCAGTCAACCGATTCCCGGCGCGGCCGATGCGCTCGAAGCCTCGGCTCAGGCAGTTCTGTACGTCACGAACAATGCGAGCCGCAGTCCGGCCGAAGTTGCCCTGCACCTGAAGGAGCTGGGCTTTCAGGCCACCGACGAAACGGTCGTCACGAGCTCGCAAGCCGCAGCCCGGCTTCTCGAGGAGCATGTCGCGCCGGGTTCGGCGGTCTTGGTCGTCGGCACCGAAGCCTTGGCAGACGAGGTGAGGCGAGTTGGTATGAAGCCTGTCCGCTCCGCAGATCCGCAACCGGCAGCCGTCGTACAGGGACACTCGGTCGAAACTGCTTGGCCCATTCTCGCCGAGGCTGCGTACGCGATCCGTGGCGGTGCGTTCTGGGTGGCAGCGAACACCGACACGACGCTTCCCAACGAACGCGGCCTCGCGCCCGGCAACGGATCCATGGTCGCAGCATTGCGCGCCGCGACGAATCGCGCGCCGATGGTAGCCGGTAAGCCAGCGGCGCCGTTGATGAAGGATGCGTTGCGGCGCTGTGGAACTCAGTCCGCATTGGTAGTCGGGGACCGTATCGACACCGATATTGCGGGCGGGAACGAGGTGGGGCTCGATTCGTTGCTCGTCCTGACCGGGGTCAGCTCGCCGACCGACCTGTTACGAGCAATCGTTGCCCAGCGCCCGACCTTCGTCGCGTTCACGCTGGATGCCATCAATCACCCCGTTAGTCGAGTGAACAGCGAGTGGTCTGCGCAGTTCGACGGCACCGATATCGTGCTGTCGGGTTCGGGCGACCCGCTGGTTGCACTTGCCGCGACGGCTCCCGTTGCGTGGGCACACCCAGAGTTCGCACATGTGCGCGGTGCTGATTCGGCCGCCGAGGCTGCGTTGGCTGCCTGGGAAGCTCGAACCTCGGAGGGGTCGACGAGCGCGGTTGCGATTCCAGCAGCGACCGACAACATCAGCTAGCGTTGTCAGCGATGAACATGCCGCCACGGCCCGGCCAGCACCTGCCCGGTCCGCACTCGATGCCTGCAACCGAGGCGGTGTTTGCCGACCCGTTGGTGATTCATGCAGAAGTGGACGCATTGCTCGCCCAGGTCGGCGACGTCTCGAATGCCAGCGGGATTCCGCAGCAGGCGAAGATTCTCGAGCAAGCGCACGACCTCCTTGTCCAGGCCCTGGCCACCGTGGACAAGATCTGAGGTGGTGCGCCGCGCGCGCGTGGACGCAGAGTTGGTGCGACGAGGTCTCGCCCGATCCCGCGAACACGCTGTCGAACTGATCGAAGCCGGCCGCGTGCTGATTTCCGGAGCGGTTGCGACCAAGCCTGCTACCGCGATCGAACCGGGTGCACCGTTGCTGGTCCGCGAAGTCGAGGACGAAGTGCAGTGGGCATCTCGCGGTGCGCACAAGCTACTCGGCGCTCTCGAAGCGTTCGAACCGCACGGCCTGTCGATCGCCGGCAAACGCTGCCTGGATGCCGGCGCGTCCACCGGCGGCTTCACCGATGTTCTGCTCGAGCGTGGCGCGCGAGAAGTTGTGGCTGTCGACGTCGGCTACGGGCAACTGGTGTGGCGGTTGCAGTCCGACGATCGCGTGCACGTGATCGACAGAACCAACGTGCGGGCTATTACTGCCGACGCCATCGGTGGACCCGTCGACGTCATCGTTGCGGATCTGTCGTTCATTTCGCTTGCTCTGGTACTGCCGGCACTGGTCGCCTGCACCACGCCGACCACTGATCTGGTACCAATGGTCAAACCTCAGTTCGAAGTCGGGAAGGACCGAGTCGGCGCGGGCGGCGTGGTCCGTGATCCGGCGCAACGGGCAGAAGCGGTCCTCGCTGTCGCGGAAGCCGCTGCGGAACTCGGCGTGCAGACGCTCGGTGCGGTGGCAAGTCCGCTGCCCGGACCGTCGGGCAACGTCGAATACTTCCTCTGGCTCCGCCCCGGGAACGAACGAACGACAAAAGAACACGCGTCCACACTTATCGAGCGAGCGGTGCAGGAGGGTCCACAGTGAGCACGACGCCCGCCCAGGGAGCGGAACGCCGCGAGATCTTGCTTGTCGCTCATCCGGGTCGCGCCGAAATCATGGCTACGGCCCATCGAGTTGCGAAGATCTTCGACGCCGCGGGTATCGCGCTGCGCGTGCTCGCCGACGAGGCGTACAGCACTCAGATCGAGGCAACCGACGTGCCGACCTCGTCGGCAGAGCCGGCGTCGCAAGTCACTGTTGTCGACATCGGTCCGAATGCTGCTGCCGGTTGTGAAATGGTGCTCGTACTGGGTGGCGACGGAACGTTTCTGCGCGCAGCCGAACTCGCGCACAGCGCATCGATCCCGGTGCTCGGTATCAACCTCGGCCGAGTCGGTTTCCTGACCGAGGCCGAGGCCGAACACCTCGACGAAGCTCTCGCGCAGGTCGTCGAGCGCGACTATCGCATCGAGCAGCGCATGACCATCGACGTGGTCGTGACGTTGGACGACAAGGTCCTGGAGCGTGGTTGGGCGCTCAACGAAGCAAGTATCGAGAACGAATCGCGTTACGGCGTCCTCGAAGTCGTACTGGAGGTCGACGGCAGGCCGGTGTCGGCCTTCGGGTGCGACGGTGTTCTGGTTTCGACGCCGACCGGTTCGACTGCCTATGCGTTCTCTGCGGGTGGTCCGGTCGTCTGGCCGGAACTCGAAGCGCTGCTGGTCATTCCGAGCAACGCACACGCGTTGTTCGCCCGGCCGCTCGTCACGAGCCCGGAGTCCGTGATCGCCGTCGAGTCGGTGGCGACGGGGCACAACGCTCTGGTGTTTCTCGACGGCCGTCGAACTATGGCGCTGCCACGCGGCGGACGAGTGGAAGTCGTACGGGGCGCCAACCCGGTGTACTGGGTGCGGCTCGATTCGGCTCCGTTCGCCGACCGCATGGTGCGCAAGTTCGAACTTCCGGTCACCGGCTGGCGCGGGAGACAGGGCTTGCAGAACAAGGGGGACTGACTGTGCTGGCAGAAATCAGAATCGACAGTCTCGGCGTCATTTCGAAGGCCAGCGCGCAGTTTCACGAAGGGCTGACTGTGCTCACCGGCGAGACTGGCGCGGGCAAAACGATGGTCGTGACGAGCCTGCATTTGCTGAGCGGCGCTCGCGCCGATGCGGGGCGCGTCCGGCTGGGCGCGAGCCGCGCTGTTGTCGAGGGCCGATTCACTGTCGACGACGTGCACGCGGGCGCTGCTGCGGAGGTCGAGCGGGTACTCGAAGCGACCGGCGGCGAACCGGACGAAGACGGCAGCATCATCGCGGTGCGCACCGTTGGCAGCGACGGTCGCTCACGGGCGCACCTAGGGGGCCGTAGCGTCCCCGCTGGTGTGCTCGCCGACTTCAGCGACGCACTGTTGACCGTGCACGGGCAGAACGATCAATTGCGGCTCCTGCGGCCCGAGCAACAGCGCCGGGCACTCGACCAGTTCGCGACGGATACGGTCGGTCCGCTCGTCGCGAAATACGCCAAGCTGCGCAAAACGTGGCTCGACGCGCGCAACGAGCTGATCGAACGGACGGAGAAGAGTCGCGAGCTCGCACAGGAGGCCGATCGGCTGAAGTTCGGGCTGAACGAAATCGAGAACGTCGCACCGCAACCGGGCGAAGACCTGGCGATCGTTGTCGAGGTGCGGCGGCTGGGTGACCTGGATTCGCTGCGCGAGGCAGCGGTGGGTGCTCAGGGTGCGCTGTTGGGCGCCTCCGCTGACATGCAGGCCGCTTCGGATGCCGACGGTGCGCTCGATCTGCTCGGAACCGCGCGTTCGCGGATCGAGAGTTCGGACGATCCGGCGCTGAGTGCACTCGGGCCACGGCTCGACGAAGCGATTTCCGTCGTAACCGATGTGTCCGCAGAACTGACGAGCTACCTGTCCGATCTGCCTTCGGACCCGAACGCGCTCGATTCTCTGCTCACACGACAGGCAGAGCTCAAGCAACTGACCCGGAAATACGCCGCGGATGTCGACGGCGTGCTGGCATGGATGGACAAGGCGAGTGAGCGGCTGAGCAAGATCGACGTCTCTGCCGACGCTCTCGCCGAGCTGACGAAACGCGTCGACGAAGGCGCGCTTGCGGCGGCGGCCGCCGCGGCGAAACTGACTGCAGCCCGGGTGAAGGCGGCTGCGAAGTTGGCCAAAGCTGTCAGCACCGAACTCGGCGGGTTGGCTATGGGGAAGGCGCGCCTCGAGGTCGAAGTCCGTGAGATACCCGCTGGGCCACAGGATTCGGCACCGCTCACCGTCGACGGCCGGGAACTGCATGCGGGTAGCAGCGGTACGGACGAAGTCGAGTTCCGGTTGTCAGCGCACTCCGGCGCCCAGTCGCTGCCGATCAACAAGAGCGCATCCGGTGGTGAATTGTCGCGCGTGATGCTGGCGCTCGAGGTCGTCCTCGCGGCAAACGAGCAGGGCGTGACGATGGTGTTCGACGAGGTCGATGCCGGAGTCGGCGGTCGCGCGGCTGTCGAGATCGGTCGTCGCCTTGCGCGTCTTGCGCGCACCCATCAGGTGATTGTCGTGACGCACCTACCCCAGGTGGCGGCGTTTGCAAATACGCACCTCGTCGTCGACAAGTCCGACAACGGGCGGGGGATCGTGAACAGTGGGGTTCGCACCTTGACCGACGAGGAAAGGGTCAAGGAATTGGCGAGAATGCTCGCCGGCCTCGACGATACCGAGACCGGCCGAGCACATGCCGAAGAATTGCTTGCTCTCGCAAGCGCCGATCGCAGCGCTTGATTCGGACCGCTACTTGGTGCGGCGCGCAGCTTCCTTGCGTGCACCCGAGACGAACGCGCCGATCAGACCGCGCAGCGCCAGCTCGATGACCTTGCTGGGCACGGGGATCGGTGGAATCTGTTCCATCGTGTAGAGGACGCGGGTGCCGTTGGGCGCATCGGAGAATTCGATGGTGCCCGAGTGCAACTTGACGGGGAGGCCGGCAACGACCTTGTAAACGATGCGCTTGCCGGGAACGAGCTCGGTGAGTTGTTCGGAGACCCCGACCTTCCCGAAGCCGAGGAAGTGCACCGCGCCGACGCCTTGGCGCTCGGTGGTACCCGCACTCTTCAGTCGGGTCTGGACGGGGAGGAAGTCGCTGTTGCGCTCCCGGTCGGCGAAGATGTCGAAGACGACGTCCCGCGGAGCTTCGATAACCGTGTCTACGGTGTAACTGGCCATTGCGGGAGCATAACCCGCGTCGCGGATCGGTCCATGGGTCGGTATACACCGCACAATCGCCAGCCCGCCCGGTTGGGACGGCTGTTACTGGTGTGGCACGAGGTTCTCCTGATGCGACTCGGCGCGCCTCCGCCTTCAACCTCAAGTACAGGTTCATCATCGAACGCATGAAACTTGCGGCGTTGCTGTCCCGAAACACCGAGTCGCTCCCTGGCCTGAGCGGCATTGCCAGAGTCGACAAGAACACGCAGCGACTGCTCCGTCGGGTCGGACCCGGCGACGTGGTCGTCCTGGACGAAGTCGACCTCGACCGGATCACGGCCGACGCGTTGGTCGAAGCCGGCGTGCTCGCCGTCGTCAACGCGTCACCGTCGATCTCCGGCCGCTATCCGAACCTCGGCCCGGAAGTTGTTGTGGCCAACGGGATCACTCTGATCGACGAGGTCGGTAGCGAGGCGTTCAAGAAGATCAAGGACGGATCGAAGATCCGGCTCGACGAGGGCATCGTCTACGCGGGCGAACGGCGACTCGTCGAGGGCCGCGAACTCACCGAAGCCGAGATCTCCGACCGGATGATCGAGGCGAAGAACGGCCTGGCCGCGCACCTCGAAGCGTTCTGCGGTAACACGATCGAGTACGTGCGTACCGAAAGTCCGCTGCTCATCGACGGCATCGGCGTTCCCGACATCGACCTGAACCTGAAAGACCGGCACGTCGTCGTCGTGGCAGACGGACCCGACCACGCGGCCGACCTCAAGGCCATCAAGCCGTTCATCAAGGAATATGCGCCGATCCTGATCGGCGTCGGCACCGGCGCGGACACACTGACCAAGGCGGGCTACCGGCCCGACCTCATCATCGGTGACCCCGAGATGATCACCAGCTCCACCCTGAAGTGCGGCGCAGAGGTTGTGCTTCCTGCCGACTCCGACGGTCACGCCTCGGGTCTCGAGCGTATTCAAGACCTCGGGATCGGTGCGGTGACCTTCCCTGCAACAGGTGCGCATTCCGACCTCGCACTGCTGCTCGCCGACCACCACGGCGCATCGCTGATCGTCACGGTGGGCGCTGCGGCGACGCTCGACGAGTTCTTCGATCGCGGCCGTCGTGACAACAACCCGGCGACGTTCCTGACCCGACTGAAGGTCGGCGGCAAACTCGTCGACGCGAAGGCCGTTGCGACGCTCTACCGCAGCCGAGTCTCCGGCGGCGCGATCGCCTTCCTCATCCTGGCCGCGATGGTCGCGATCATCGTCGCGCTTCTCGCGTCCAACATGGGCGCTGAGGTCTACGACTGGGCGGTGGCCACCTGGAACAGCTTCGCGTTGTGGGTGCAGGGGCTGCTCGAGTGATTTCGTTGAGACAGCACGCGATCTCGATCGCCGCGATCTTTCTTGCGCTGGCGGTCGGGATCGTGCTCGGCTCGCAGACCATCGCGTCGGGAATGCTGTCCGGATTGCGCAGCGACAAGGACGATCTCCAGCAGCAGGCTGACGACCTCCAGAGCGAGAACAATCAGCTGAATCTTCAACTCGGCGCGGCGGACGGGTTCGACGCCGCGACCGCGGGCAGAGTCGTGCGTGGGACGCTCGACCGTCGCACAGTCGTATTGGTGACGACGCCGGATGTCGACCCCGGCGACGTCGATGGCGTCGCGCGAATCATCGAAGCGGCGGGCGGGACCGTGACCGGAAAGGTGGCGTTGTCGCCGGCCTTTCTCGATCCGGCCAGCGGCGATCGCCTCCGGACCACGTTGACCAACGTCATCCCGGCAGGCATCGAATTGCGCACGGGGGCAGTCGATCAGGGTAGCCTCGGCGGCGACCTCCTCGGCTCTGTGCTGCTCCTGAACCCGACCACGGCACAACCGCAGAGCACGCCGGAAGAATTGGCGCTCGCCCTCGATACTTTGCGTGGCGGCAACTTCGTCGCATACGACGAAGTGCGCCCCGCTCAGCTGGCAGTTGTGCTCACAGGTGACTCGAGCGATCCGAACGCCGGCGGAGCGGTCGTCGCACGGTTCGCCGGAGCACTCGACGGGCGCGGTGCGGGCACGGTCCTCGCCGGCCGCTCCGGCTCGGCCGAGGGGTCGGGACCGATCGCTGTCGCACGGTCGGACGCAGGCCTGTCGTCCACGGCGTCGACAATCGACAACATCGACCGCGAATCCGGACGCATCACGACGGCTCTGGCGTTGGAAGAGCAGCTTGCGGGAAACACCGGACGGTACGGAACGGGTCCGAAAGCGACGGCAATCACAGTCGGTGCAACACCGACGAACTGATTTCCCGGGGCGCGTCGTTGGCTGCACGGGTTCACCAGGTGTTACCGTGAAGACCCGTGCAGCATTCTCGGATTCATACGCGGACAGCCACCAAACACATCTTCGTGAGCGGTGGCGTTGCGTCATCTCTCGGCAAGGGACTTACGGCGTCGAGCCTGGGCCAATTGCTTACTGCGCGCGGTCTCCGCGTCACCATGCAGAAGCTGGACCCGTACCTCAACGTCGATCCCGGCACGATGAATCCCTTCCAACACGGCGAGGTGTTCGTTACCGAGGACGGCGCGGAGACGGACCTCGACGTCGGGCATTACGAGCGCTTCCTCGATCGGGACCTCTCCGGGTATGCCAACGTCACGACCGGTCAGGTCTACTCGACCGTCATCGCGAAGGAACGCCGCGGGGAGTACCTCGGCGACACCGTGCAGGTGATCCCGCACATCACCGACGAAATCAAGAGCCGCATCCTCGCGATGAGCGGCCCCGACCTGCAGGGCCAGACCCCGGACGTGGTCATCACCGAAATCGGCGGCACGGTCGGCGACATCGAATCGCAGCCGTTTCTCGAAGCTGCCCGGCAGGTCCGGCACGACGTCGGCCGGGACAACGTCTTCTTTCTGCACGTCTCGCTCGTGCCGTACCTCGCGCCCTCGGGTGAGCTCAAGACCAAGCCGACTCAGCACTCGGTGGCGGCGCTGCGCAGCATCGGTATCCAGCCTGACGCGCTGATCCTGCGCAGCGACCGCGAGGTGCCGCAGGCGCTCAAGAACAAGATCGCGCTCATGTGCGACGTCGAACTCGACGGCTGCATCTCGACGCCGGACGCGCCGTCGATCTACGACATCCCGAAGGTGCTGCACCGCGAGGGACTCGATGCGTACGTGGTCCGCAAGCTGGGCCTGCCGTTCCGCGACGTCGACTGGACCGTCTGGGGCGACCTCCTCAAGCGCGTGCACGACCCCCGCGAAACCATCGAGGTCGGCCTCGTCGGCAAGTACGTAGATCTGCCCGACGCCTACCTCTCGGTGACCGAGGCGCTGCGGTCCGGCGGGTTCGCGCACCGGGCAAAGGTCGACATCCGGTGGGTTCCGTCCGACCAGTGCGAGACCGATGCCGGTGCGGCAGCGGCACTCAAAGGTGTTGATGCCCTGCTGATTCCGGGTGGATTCGGCATTCGTGGCATTGAAGGCAAGGTCGGCGCAATCAGGTACGCACGTACCAGAGGGATTCCACTGCTCGGCCTGTGCCTCGGACTGCAGTGCATCGTGATCGAAGCGGCGCGGTCGGTCGGCCTCGAAGACGCGAACTCGTCGGAGTTCGAGCCCGAAACCGAGCACCCCGTCATCTCGACGATGGCCGACCAGCTCGACATCGTTGCCGGCGAAGCCGATCTCGGCGGCACGATGCGGTTGGGCGCGTATCCGGCCACGCTCGCGCGCGGATCGGTCGTCGCGCAGGCGTACGGCACCGAGAACGTGTCGGAACGCCACCGGCACCGCTACGAGGTCAACAACGTGTACCGCGACAAGATCGGTCAGAGCGGACTGCGATTCAGTGGCACCTCGCCGGACGGACACCTCGTCGAGTTCGTCGAATATCCGGCGGACGTGCATCCGTTCTTCGTCGGGACGCAGGCGCACCCGGAGTTGAAGAGCCGTCCGACGCGCCCGCATCCGCTCTTCGCTGCCCTTGTGGGTGCCGCGCTGAAGTACAAGGCGGCGGAGCGCCTCCCGGTCGACATTCACGGCGAGGGCGACGAACCGGCACGCGACGACGCCGAAGCCGTCGAGTCGGACTCGTGACCCGCCACGCCTTCGAGACCGTCTCCAGCAGCGTCGTGTACGACGGCGCGATCCTCGCGTTGCGCCTGGACCAGGTCGCAATGCCGGGCGGCAAGGTCGTGGAGCGTGAGGTCATCGAGCATCACGGTGCCGTCGCGGTTGCTGCACTCGACGACAACGGTCATCTCGTGCTCATCGACCAGTACCGCCACCCGCTCGGGCGACGGCTGCTCGAATTGCCGGCGGGTTTGCTCGACGCGCCCGGGGAGGACCCGCTCGAGGCTGCGAAGCGCGAACTCGCCGAAGAAACTGGCCTGGCGGCGCAGACGTGGTCGGTGCTCGTCGATGTCGCGTTGTCGCCCGGTTTCACCGATGAAGCCCTGCGTGTCTACCTCGCGGAGGGACTTATCGACACGGACCAACCGGAACCCGAGCACGAAGAGGCGGACATCGAGATCGTCCGGATGCCTGTCGACGAGGCTGTCCGCCAGGCTCTCGCCGGTGAAATCGTGAACGCCACAGCGGTTTCCGGGATCCTCGCGTTGGTTGCCGCTCGGTCCACCGGTGCCCAGCTCAGGCCCGCCGACGCACCGTGGGATGGGCAACCGGAAGCGTTCGCCCGCCGCAAGGCGCAGGGCTGACTTGCTCGCCAGGGACGTGACCTCCTACCTCGACCATCTGACGGTCGAACGCGGAGTCGCGTCCAACACGTCGAGTTCCTACCGGCGGGACCTACAGCGTTACCTCGGATTCCTCGGTGAGCGGGGGATCGAATCGCTGGCCGACGTGACGGAAGCAGACGTCAGCGATTTCGTTGTGACGCTCCGGCGCGGCGACCCGAAGGCCGAGATCCCCGCGCTCGCAGCAAGTTCCGCAGCGCGGGCGCTGATTGCTGTGCGCGGTCTGCACAAATTCGCGACGGCGGAGGGGCTGACAGCGTCCGATGTCGCGCACGCCGTGAAGCCGCCGACGCCGGGCCGGCGACTGCCGAAATCGCTCCCGTTCGACGATGTGATCTCTCTGCTCGAAGCGGCCGGGGGAACCAGCGCGACCGACGGTCCGCGAACGTTGCGAGATCGAGCATTGCTCGAACTGCTCTATTCGACGGGCGCGCGGATTTCGGAAGCGGTCGGACTCGACGTCGATGACGTCGACACCGAGGACCGGGCAGTTCTGTTGCACGGCAAAGGCGGCAAACAGCGGCTCGTCCCGATCGGGCGGCCCGCGGTCGCGGCGTTGGACGCCTATCTGATTCGCGGGCGGCCGGCGCTGATCTCGCGCAGCGGGCCCGCGCTTTTCCTGAACGTCCGGGGCGGCAGGCTTTCCCGGCAGAGCGCGTGGCAGGTGCTGCAGACCTCCGCGGATCGGGCGGGAATCAAGGCCGGTGTTTCGCCCCATACGCTGCGGCACTCGTTCGCAACGCACCTGCTCGATGGGGGTGCCGACGTCCGCGTGGTCCAGGAACTACTGGGCCACGCGTCGGTGACGACCACGCAGATCTACACGTTGGTGACGATCAATTCGCTGCGCGAGGTGTGGGCGGGCGCGCACCCTCGCGCACGCTGAATCGGACAACTCTGGCCCAGGGGGCAGCGGGGAACCCCGTTGTCGTTTATTGTGATTCGTTCGTACCCCGCGCGCCGAAGAGGACCTATGAAAAGACATTTGCTACCTGTTCTGGCCATCGTCGCGGGAGGACTTCTCGCCGCCGGTGGTTGTTCGTCCACTGCGACCGTCGACAACGACGACGTGGTCAAGCAGGTCACCGATTTCGTCGATGCTCAACTCGGGAAGCCGGACAAGGTCGACTGCCCGACGTTGGATGCCGAGAAGGACAAGACCGTGACCTGCACCGCGACGGTCGAAGGCACGTCTTACGACGTCAAGGTCAAGGTCACCGAGGTCACCGACAAGGAGGCGAAGTTCGACATCACGCTCGGCGACAGCGATTCGTCGTCCTCGTCCACCAGCGAGGAAGCGACCACTTCGCGTTCGACCACGACGCGACGCAGTTCGACCACCACCGAGGAAGCGTCCGCAACCGAAGACGCAGGTGCTGCTGTCGCTGCTACCGACGTCGCCGAGCAGATCAGCACCACGCTGTCCGAGCAGGTCGGCCAGGTACCCGACGACGTCACGTGCCCGGACAACCTCCCGGCGACCGTTGGCGCGGAGCTCACCTGCCTGCTCACCGACGGACCGGATCAATACGACGTTGCCGTGACGGTGACGAGCGTCGAAGGCACCGACGTGAAGTTCGATATCCAGGTTGCAGACCAGCCGAACTAGGCGAACCCCGTGCGCGGTTGGGGAGTCCCAGGCTCCCCAACCGCGCACGGGTGTCAAGCGCGTGTCCGATCGCAAGGTTGTTCAGCCGAGGCGGTAGCGTAGCCCCAACGCGACGTCCGAGAAGTGCAGGTCTCGATGCGTCCGCGCAGATGTGAAGCGATGAGGACAGGGAGCGCGACACCGTGAAGGCACCGCAGCGAGCAGCGGCGTCAGAGCAGGCTGCTGCGACGGGCGTTGCGGCAGGTGAATCCGAGGTCGGACCGACGGGAAGGCCTACGCGCCAGGTTCCCGAGCCGGCGCCGCTAGCCGAGCATGGACCGGCGCGGATCATCGCGATGTGCAACCAGAAGGGTGGCGTCGGTAAGACGACGTCGACCATCAATCTCGGTGCTTCGCTTGCCGAATTCGGCCGCCGGGTTCTGCTCGTCGATCTCGATCCGCAGGGTGCCCTGTCTGCGGGCCTGGGCGTTGCACATCATGACCTCGAGTTGACGGTCCACAATTTGCTCGTCGATCGCGGGGTGTCGATCGACGACATTCTGATGCGGACCCGTGTCGACAACCTCGATCTACTGCCCAGCAACATCGATCTGTCGGCCGCGGAGATTCAGCTGGTCAATGAGGTCGGCCGCGAACAGACGCTCGGGCGTGCTCTGCATCCGGTGCTCGATCGCTACGACTACGTTCTGATCGACTGCCAGCCGTCGCTCGGGCTGCTGACGATCAACGCACTCGCGTGTGCCGAGGGTGTGATCATTCCGATGGAGTGCGAGTACTTCAGCTTGCGCGGTTTGGCGTTGCTCAACGACACCGTCGAGAAGGTCCACGACCGGCTGAACGAGCGTCTGCACCTCGAGGGAATCGTCGTGACGATGTTCGATCCGCGCACCCTGCATGCTCGCGAAGTGATGGCACGAGTTGTCGAGGTGTTCGGTGACATGGTGTACGACACCGTCATCAACCGCACAGTGCGTTTCCCCGAAACCAGCGTCGCCGGTGAGCCGATCACCACGTGGGCTCCCAAATCTGCTGGGGCAGAAGCTTATCGGGCCCTCGCGCGTGAGGTCATTCACCGGTCACCGAAGTGACCGAGGCGCCACCGGAGCCTGAAGCCGAGGGCTTCCACGTTCGACTGCGGAACTTCGAGGGTCCCTTCGATCTGCTCCTGACCCTGATCAACCAGCATCGCCTCGACGTCACCGAGGTTGCGCTGCATCAGGTCACCGACGATTTCATCGCCTACACCAAAGCACTCGGGCGTGAGATGGACCTCGACCAGACGACCGAGTTCCTCGTTGTCGCAGCGACTTTGCTCGATCTCAAAGCAGCGCGGCTCTTGCCGTCCGGTGAAGTCGAGGACGCGGAGGACCTTGCGCTGCTGGAAGCGCGGGACCTCCTGTTCGCCCGGCTGTTGCAATATCGCGCGTACAAGCAGGTGGCACAACTCTTCGGCGAGTTGGAGGCCGCTGCCCTGCGCCGGTATCCGCGGTCGGTCTCACTGGAAGAGCGGTTCGCGAGTCTGTTGCCCGAAGTCATGCTCGGTGTGCGGCCGGACCAGTTCGCACAGATTGCTGCGGCAACGTTCACGCCGCGACCGGTGCCGAGCGTCGGGCTGGCGCATTTGCATGCGCCGAAGGTGTCCGTCGTCGAGCAGGCAAAAATGATTCTGGCGATGTTGCAGGAACGCGGAGCGGGCGAGTTCCTGACGTTTCGCGAACTAGTCGCGCAATGCGAATTGCAGGTGGAAGTGGTGGCGCGGTTCCTGGCGTTGCTGGAATTGTTTCGCGACAAGGCAGTGGACTTCGTGCAGGAAGACGCACTCGGCGAATTGTCGGTGGCGTGGTCCGGTGGGGCAGGTTCGAACCGCAGTAGTGACGAGGATTACGAATGACCGCAATCGAAGAGACCGAACCTCTCGAAGACTCCGAACTGCGCTCAGCGCTCGAAGCAATGCTGTTGATCGTCGATTCACCTGCACCGACGGACCAACTCGCCTCCGCAGTCGGCGAAAACACCGGGCGCGTCGAGGAACTGCTCCGCTGCATGGCGGCGGACCTCACCGCGAAGCGCAGCGGAATCGACCTGCGATTCGTCGGCGACGGGTGGCGCTTCTACACCCGCAACGACTTCGCGCCGTACGTAGAACGGATGCTCCTCGACGGTGCGCGTTCGAAGCTGACTCGCGCCGCTTTGGAAACTTTGGCAGTTGTGGCATACCGTCAACCGTTGACTCGAGCCAGGATCAGTGGTGTTCGTGGCGTAAATGTCGACGGTGTGGTCCGGACTTTGCTAGCGCGCGGCTTGATCGCGGAGTCCGGTGTCGACCCGGATTCGAATGGGACGATGTACGTGACGACCGAACTGTTTCTCGAAAGACTCGGTCTGGCGTCGCTCGCCGACCTACCCGCGCTTGCACCGTTGTTGCCGGGTGTCGACTTGATCGACGAAATCAATGACAGTGTTGAAATGGATGCTCGCATCGCACGGATGCGCAAGGGTCCGGCTTCGGAATCGCAGCCGGAACCACAAACAGAGGAATAGCAGTGAAGCAACCCGCTCGCCGAGATGGCACACCGGACCGAAGTAGCAAACGCACGACGGCGAAGCCCGCACGATCGCAGGGCGCGCCGAAGGCAGGAAAGCCTCAGGGCTCGAGCAGTTCGAACCGCTCGAGCACTTCGAAGCCCTACGGCGCACCGAAGGGCGCGTCCCGATCCGATCGCACCGAAAAGCCATACGGCTCCGGCAGATCCGAAGGTTCCGGGAAGTCGTACGGAGCACCGAAATCCGAAGGTAAGTCCTACGGCGGGTCGCGATCCGAGAGTGCGGGCAAGTCTTACGGTTCGCGCTCCGAGAGCGCTGGCAAGTCGCATGGCGCGCCGCGATCCGAGAGTGCGCCGAAGTCCCAGGGCTACCCGAAGTCGCCGAGCGCGCAACGGCCCGGTGGCCGACCGCAACCCACGGCAAAGCCGAAGTCCGCAAAGCCCGAACGTAAGCCTGTCGTCGCCGGCCCGAAGCTGAGCAATGCAAAGCCGGCGCGTCACCAGAGCGTCGAATCCGGTCCGCAGAAGCGGCTGCCGTGGGGCGAGGGTGTGCGCTTGCAGAAGGTGCTTGCGCAGGCCGGTGTCGCGTCGCGACGGGCAGCGGAGGAGATGATCGCTGCGGGCCGCGTCGAGGTCGACGGCAGGATCGTCACCGAGCAGGGCATGCGAATCGACCCGAACACGGCGATCGTCCGCGTCGACGGAACTCGCGTCGTCGTTCAGGAAGAACTAGTTCATCTTGCGCTCAACAAGCCGCGTGGATGGCATTCGACGATGTCGGACGACCTCGGTCGCCCCTGCGTCGGCGACATCGTCGCTGAGCGTATCGCCGCCGGTCAAAGGCTCTTCCATGTCGGCAGGCTCGACGCCGACACCGAGGGTCTGCTGCTTCTGACCAACGACGGCGACCTCGCGCATCGCTTGATGCACCCGTCGTACCTGGTGTCGAAGACCTACATGGCGACCGTGCAGGGCATGGTCACTCGAGAGGTCGGACGACAGCTCAAGGAAGGTGTCACGCTCGAAGACGGACCGGCGAAGGTCGATTCGTTCAACGTCGTCGACATCGGCGAAGGCAAGTCGCTGGTCAAGATTGTCTTGCACGAGGGCCGCAAGCACATCGTGCGCAGATTGCTCGAAGCCGTCGAACATCCGGTCGTGCGGCTCGTGCGCACCGACATCGGGCCGGTCGCGCTCGGTGATCAGCGACCGGGAACTTTGCGAGTGCTCGGGCGCGATGAGGTCGGCAAGTTGTATGAAGGGGTGGGGCTGTGAGCCGGGAGAGCGAAGCGACGGGGATCGGCAGGGAGAGCGAAGCGATGGGTATCGATGTGTTGACTGTCGCGATGGATGGGCCTTCTGGTACCGGCAAGTCAAGTGTGTCGCGCATGTTGGCCACTCGATTGGGCGCGCGCTACCTCGACACCGGTGCGATGTACCGCGTCGCAACGCTCGCAGTGCTGCGTAGCGGCGTCGACCTCGCCGACTCCGATGGCATCATTGCCGCCGTGGCGAACCTGCCGCTGACGATCGGCACCGACCCGAGTGGTGAGGTCGTCAGGCTCGGCGACGAGGACGTGTCGTCCGAGATCCGGGGGAGTGCTGTCACCAAAGCCGTGTCCGCGGTATCGGCCGTGCCGGAGGTTCGTGCACAGCTGGTCGAGCTGCAGCGCCGGCTGACGGCGGAGTCCGGCCGGATCGTCGTCGAAGGCCGAGACATCGGCACGGTTGTACTGCCGAACGCGGACGTGAAGATTTTCCTGACCGCTTCCGCGGAAGCACGGGCCTTACGACGCAACGACCAGAATATTGCCGAAGGTCGCGGCGACGACTATGACGCAGTGCTTGCCGACATCGAGCGGCGAGACAACCTCGACTCGACTCGCAAGGTATCGCCGCTGCTCGCGGCGTCGGACTCCGTGATCGTCGACACCAGCGACCTCGGCATAGAGGGCGTCATCGATCGGTTGTACGAGGTTGTGTGTGAACGAACTGGAGTACGCCGATGACAGAAGATTTCACGACCGTCTACGCCGGTGACGGCGTGTGGAGCGCGGAATCAGACTGGGAAGCAGTCGATTTCGCCGAGGATGCCGACGATCAGGCGCATATTCCGGTTCCTGTTCTCGCGGTTGTCGGCCGACCGAACGTGGGCAAATCGACGTTGGTGAACCGCATCATCGGTCGTCGTGAGGCTGTCGTCGAAGACGTTCCGGGCGTGACTCGTGACCGTGTGTCGTACGAGGCGAACTGGGCCGGTCGCAAGTTCATGGTCCAGGACACCGGTGGTTGGGAGCCCGACGCGAAGGGCCTGCAGCAGTCGGTCGCGCGGCAGGCTGAGCTTGCGATGAACACGGCCGACGCGATCCTGCTCGTGGTCGACGCCGTCGTCGGTGCGACTGCGACCGACGAGGCCGTTGCCCGGGTCCTGCGCAAGTCGAAGACGCCCGTGATCCTGGTCGCGAACAAGGTAGATGACGAGCGTGGCGAAGCAGAAGCTGCAGCGCTATGGTCGCTCGGACTCGGTGAACCGCGGCCCGTGAGCGCGACACACGGTCGCGGTACCGGTGACCTGCTCGACGACGTGCTCGCGATCCTCCCGGAGACGCCGCGTGAGGGTAGCGGGCTGGCGGGTCCACGGCGAGTTGCGCTGGTCGGCAAGCCGAACGTCGGTAAGTCGAGCCTGATCAACAAGTTGACCGGTGATGAGCGGTCCGTCGTCCACGACGTTGCCGGCACGACGGTTGACCCGGTCGACTCGCTCGTCGAACTCGGCGGCAAGGTATGGCGATTCGTCGATACGGCGGGTCTGCGCAAGCGCGTCAGCCACGCCAGCGGCGCGGAGTTCTACGCATCACTGCGGACCAAGTCGACGATCGATGCGGCAGAGGTCGTCATTTTGCTGATCGACGCGGCCGAGGTTCTGACCGAACAGGATCTCCGCGTGCTCAGCATGATCGCCGACGCTGGTCGGGCGCTGGTCATCGCGTTCAACAAGTGGGACCTCGTCGACGAGGATCGGCGCCTGCAGCTGGACAAGGAGGTCGAGCGCGAGCTCGGCCGTGTGCCGTGGGCGCAGCGGGTGAACATCTCCGCCAAGACCGGTCGTGCCGTGCAGAAGCTGGTTCCAGCGCTGGAAACGGCGTTGGCTTCGTGGGACAAGCGAATCCCGACCGGCCGTCTGAACACCTGGCTGAAAGAAGTCGTCGCAGCAACTCCGCCGCCGATGCGTGGTGGCCGTTTGCCGCGAATCATGTTCGCAACACAGGCAACAACGCGTCCGCCGACGTTCGTGCTTTTCACGACGGGCTTCCTCGAGGCCGGCTACCGCCGCTTCCTCGAGCGCAGGCTGCGTGAGGAGTTCAATTTCGACGGTTCACCGGTCCGGATCTCTGTTCGGGTGCGGGAAAAGCGCGATCGTGGGAACCGCCGCTGAGTATGCCGCGTGGCATACTCGCCGGATGACGATCGCCAAGCCGCTGCCTGCTCTCCCCGACGGCGTGAAGCCGTTCACGGTGGGCTGGCCGGTCCGGCTCGGCGATACCGATCACGACCAGCGGCTGCGTCTCGACGCCATCGCGAGGTACCTGCAGGACATCGCGTACGACCACCTCAAGGTCGCGCCCGACTACGAGCAGCATCGTGGTTGGGTCGTGCGTAGGACGGTCATAGACGTGGTCGAACCGATCTTGTTCGACGACTTGGTCGAGGTCCGGCGGTGGTGTTCAGCGCTGTCGAACCGCTGGTGCAATATGCGGGTTCAGATCGAAGGTGCACACGGCGGACGCGTTGAGACCGAAGCATTTCTGATCCATTTCGGCGAAGAATCAGGACTGCCGAAGCGGATGAGCGACGCCTTCATGGCGCCGATGCTCGAGATGACCACCGAGCATCGGCTGCGGTGGAAAGCAGCGTTGTCGATGGAAGTTCCAGGCGAGGTCGCCGCGATCGAATTTCCGCTGCGCGTGGCCGACGTCGACTGGCTCGCGCACGTCAACAACGCCGTGTACCTGCAGGCCGTCGAAGAGGTGCTGGGTGCGCACGGCGGTGTGCCGACGATGCCCTACCGGTGCATCATCGAGTACGCAAAACCCCTGGTTGCAGGCGAGAAGTTGACGTTGTTCGCCCACCGATCCGACGCCGGACTCGACATCTGGTTCGACGTAGAAGGCGACACCCGCGCCGTCGCCCGCATCATCGGGCCCGATTCGGAATTGAACGGGTCGCTAGGGTAATCTCATCGAGCGTTGCTTCGGCAACGCAAACGGGCTGTGGCGCAGTTTGGTAGCGCACTTGACTGGGGGTCAAGTGGTCGCAGGTTCAAATCCTGTCAGCCCGACCAGGTCAGAGGTAGTTTTCATCGTTAGACCACCTTCAGCACGGGACCACGACGGGACCGCAGGTTGTTTGAGAGCAGTTGGCCGGCATCGGCGATCGATTGTCCGCTCGGATGTAAGTAGCGCTGTGTGGTACTGAGATCGGCGTGTCCGGCGATGTCTTTCAAGTGGTGCACCGGAACGCCGGCATCGGCAATCCACGTGAGTCCGGTATGGCGCAGGTCGTGTCGTCGCAGTTGTTCGAGGCCGAGTGCCACGACGACCTGATCCCAGTGTGTTGCGTCGCGAAGGACGCCGGTTTGGATTCGTCCTCCCTTCGGACCCGAGAACAATCGAGCGTCGGGTTCGTTGTTCACGGCATGAATTCGTTCGACCACCAGATCGCGGATGTCCTCGATGAGCGGAACGTTCCGAGCGCGCTTGCCCTTGGTTCTCGGACCCCGTTTCTCGCGATTTGATCCGTATCGTGTGAATGATGGACGGAGTCCCACTCGGCGAGCCCTCGAGGCTGGTTAACCGGCGCACGGCGCTTTCGCTGGTCGGCTACGCGGGCTTGGCGGCTGCGGCGATCGGTGCGTGCTCGAGCAGCCCGAGTCAGGACTCGACCTCGGCACAGACATCCGATGCAAATACCGGATCGACAACGGCCCGCCCATCCGAGACCACCAGTTCGGCCTTAACCACGGCGGCAACCGTTTCTGGTGTGATGATGTGCCGTGAGGCATGGGGTGCACGCGCAGCCCGTCCTGGCGGTGAGTCTCACACTCTCTCCCGTATGACGATCCACCACACGGCGGCGGTCCTGGGCGAGAACAGCAACGCACCGGCGCGACTACGTCAGCACCAGCTTTATCACCAAGACTCGCAGGGCTGGATAGATATCGCCTATCACGTCAGCGTGGACCGCAACGGGAACATTTACGAACTGCGAAGGCCGGACCTCGTGGGGGACACTGCGACAAGCTACGACCCGACCGGCCACTTCCTTGTGGTGTGCGAAGGCAACTTCGACGAGGAAGAGCTGTCGGAGGCGCAGCTTAACGGAGCCGCGTTTGCGTTCGCCTGGGCCGCACAACAATTCGGCATCGCGACGGAGACACTCGCGGGCCACCGCGATGCCAGCGGGGACACCGCATGCCCAGGTGCCAGCCTGTATCGCCACGTCAGCTCAGGAGATCTGAAGCGCCGCGTCGACGACCTGTTGGCCGGGGGAACTATCGATCTCCGGACCGTTTGTGGCGCAGAGGCGACCGCACTGGTTGCGGATATCGAGGCAGGCCACTGAGCGGCGGACGTCGTCTTTCGGCGAGTGTCGCAATCTGGTTGTCCAGCAATGCTATTCAGCTCAGCACGGAATGATGTAGCTCGGATCGGTCGTGTTATCGAGCCACTTTCCGTATGCGCTTCCCCCGGCGGCGCGGACCGCTGCGCAGATCGCCGTTTGCGTACGGCCCGCGGGGCGGTACACGGCGTAGATCGGGTTGCCTTCTTCGGTTTCCTGCCGAAGCGACGGGCAGGCGTGGTCGGTCCGCAGATAATCGGCGCCAGGGAATTCATCGAGGAACTGCTGGATCTCGGTCTCGTAGCGCCCCGGCGTAACCGCTGATCCGAGCACGACTATTCCGGTGCCGTCACACAATGGCTGGGTGATCGGTGCACTCACGTTGAGCGCGAAATCTCGGTCCGGCGGTCGCGCGCCCGTCGAAACGGTGATCGCGCCGTCAGTGCCTGCCGGCGGCAAGGTCGATTCGGCAGCGCCGGGCGTGTCGGTTCCCCGGCCCGACAGCACCACCGCTACGAGAATTGCAGTGACGGCCAGCACGACAACGCCGGCGAGCGCGGCCAGCGCGAGGGTGTGATCTTTGCGGGGCGGTGGCTGTTCTGTGCCTGCCAGGTAGTGAGATCGCATCATCGTCTGTGCGGATTCCGCGAACAATGTTGGAGGAGGGGTGACGTACGACCTCGGACCTGCATGGGCGGACGGCGATGCGGTCGTCGGCGGCGGGGATAGCGGAAGGTCTCGTCGCGACAGTTCCGCGGCTGCGGTTCGCGCGTCGGCGGCGAGTTGGCCGCACGTTGGATATCGCTGCTCGCGGTCCTTGGCGAGGGCGGTCGCGACGATGTGGTCGACCTCGATCGGAACACCGTGGGTGCTCGGGCGCGGCGGTGTCTGGTTGAGGTGGCCGCTGATCAGCTGGGCGATTCCTGTTCCGGGAAATGGTTGTTGGCCGGTCAACAGGTGATGGAATGTCGCTCCGAGCGCGTAGACGTCGACGCGATGGTCGAGTGTGATGTTCGGGTCGAATTGTTCGGGTGCAGCGTATTGGAAACTGGCGAGGACGAGCCCGGTATGAGTATGTTTTGCGGTGTCCTCGAGCGCTTTGGCGATGCCGAAGTCGGCGAGCACGACTCGTTCTGACTGTCCTGACTCCGATTGTGCGAGAAGGATGTTGGCGGGTTTGACGTCTCTGTGCAAGATTCCGCGTGCGTGCGCGTAGTCCAACGCGGCTGCGGTTTCGCCGATGATGCGCACAGCACGCTCGACCGACATCGCCTGTCCGGCTCGGATGGGCCAGGCCGCATCACTGCCGTCGACGTATTGCATGGCGATGTAGAGCTGTCCCTCGTGGACACCGCGCGCGTAAATGCTGACGATGTTGGGATGACTCAGCCGTGCGGCGGTCTTGGCTTCTTGCAGGAATCGGGCTTTCAGATCTGCGTCGTCTGCGAGTGTCCGGCTCAGTAGTTTCAATGCAACGGGTCGATCGAGGTCGTCGTCGTGGGCGAGGTACATCGTGCCCATCCCACCGGCTCCGATCAGCCGGAAATGCGGTAGGTCGCGAAGCTGTCGCCGGCCGATAGCGGTGCGCTCATGGCTGAATGATTTCACGCGACCGGGGCGAGGTAGGTGAAGTTCATCTCCAGTGCTCGCGGCGGATGGCGGGAGCGCAACTTGAGCGCGAACGAAGCGTGCGAGGTGGCCCATCATCTGTGTGGCGACAGAACATCTGTTCCGTGGGAAAAGGCGGACCACGATGTTGTTAGAAATACTCGCTGTGGACGCATTCTCTGCCCAGTACGAACCACGGCTGGAGAACCCTTGGAAGGCAAGCAGATTGACGAACGTCGGCTCAATGTCGAGATCCCATGGCATGCTTTCGGTTGGCGCAGTCACTGTGCCCGTCGTCGCCACCGATCAGTCGGGCTTCACATCGCTGGGTTCATCTGCGGTCGTGTCCTTCCGGAAGTTCGATCCCAGCAAGTCGATCGTCGAAAGGCATCTATCTCGACTGCGAACGCCGGGCCCGTGACCGCCCGACTGTGCTACGCGCTTCGGCAACCCGGCTCGGGACAACTTGTTCGCGGTCTCGCCTGAGATCGTCTGTTAGCGTGCCGAATTGCGGGGTTTGCCAACCTGAGCGTGCCGCTGAGGGATTTAAGCACTCGATTGAAGGTCTATAGTGGGTCGACTAAAGTTGAGCCGTGGAGCGCGTTCGAAGATTTGTTTCGACACCAATGTTTTATTCGATTTTGCTCCGGTGTGAGCAGTATTATCGTCGCAGCTCAGCACACCGTTCGGAGCTTTTGAACTCATAATCCATTGGTCGCGGGTTCGAGCCGCGCCCGCCCCACAATCTCCTTTCTGATGTGATGAAGGAGGGGGGCTCCGTCCTTTGCCGCACGCCTGGACCGCACCACCCGAATCGCGGGAGCTGCGAGAGTCGTTGCGGCACAGAGTCAAACTGGCCGAGATGTGGACCCAATGCAAAGCGCACGCACACGCTGTGGTGGCCAAGGGCGGGATCTGGGTGCCGATTACCGACCCGTACGGTGTGGAAGGCCCTCTGCTGCCGGACCGTGTCAACCTGGCTGCCCCGTGCAAGGAGCGAATCGGGTCGCTACGCCGATTCGTCGAAGCCTTCGACGCCGAGATCGACTTGTTCACCCGGCTCGCCCAATATCGACTCGCGCGCGAACGCGGCTACACCGCGATAGAACAGATCCCCGGTATCGGGCCGGTGCGGGAGCAGTGTTTCGTCGCCGAGATCGGGGATGTGCACCGCTTCGCGGGACCGACCCAGCTGACCTGCTGGGCCGGGCTCACGCCTTCGCACCACGAATCCGACACCAAGGTGCAGCGCGGCCGGATCACCAAACAAGGTTCGCGTCTGGTGCGGTGGGCGGCCATTGAATCGGTGAAGATGCTTCCGGCCACAACCTACATCGGTGGCATTCGCGACAAAGCCGTCCAGCGCCGCGGCCACCGCAACATCGGTGCGGTGGCCGCGGCCCGCAAACAGCTCGCCGGAGCTCGTCTTCTAGGGCGCGCGATCACCACATCCGTGCGCTGCACCGGGCGCCCCGTGCGGCATGAGCACCCAAACTCGGTCGGTCGCGGATCGTGCAGGTCATGACCCCCGACGCCAGCGAGGTCGCCCTTCTGATCCCGACCGACCGTCCCTGCGCAACGCTTCATGCCGCCCACCGCGCGGCGAAGGAATGGCCGGCGGCCCCACGCCTCCCACCTACCAGGCCCGATCATTCTGAAGCGACACAGGCTGGACAGGGTAGGTATCCTGACGTATACGTGAAATATATGACTTAATCGTGGAGAGTGGCGAACTTAAGTACGAGACGCCTGGATGGTCACGGAAGGGGGCAGGACTCGAGTGTCCACATCTGGGATTGCCGCATATGGCCGCGGCCTGAGCCATGGCTTTCAGCTGCCGAAACGGCTCGTCATGGATACAACCGACGTCGATGACGCTCGCCAACTGGCGACTCCGCTGCTCTCACCACACCGGCTCACCACTCTCGGCGAGCATCGATTTCGTGCCCAGCTTGCCGTAGCGCCAGTCAGTGATTGCACGCTTCTCTATCTCGACTACGGTGACGGGTTTCGCGTGAAAGTACGAGGCGGTATCGATTACTACCTGCTGTGCATTCCGATCGAGGGTTCGGTATCGGCGATCGGAATAGGCTCCGCAGCGTTCCATTCAGGGACAGCGTTGCTTGTTTCGCCAACAGGCGAAGACCTAGAAATGGTCCATGGGGCGGGCGCGCAACACCTCATGTTCAAGATTCCCGAACACATCCTGCTCGAATCGTATCTTCGCCTCGCTGGGCGACCGCCTGAGAAGCGAATCGTGTTTTCTTCCGTTCTGCGCCAAGGGTATTCGGGAGATTCTGCGATCGGGAACTTGCGGATTGCTGTCAACCTGACTGCCAGCCAGGAGTCGTCGCCCCGATCTCTTCATGACGAGCTCCAGCGCGTTGTTGTCGCATCACTACTACTAAGTCAGCCGAATTCTGGGTTGGATGGAATGCTGGCGACGCCGGCCCTCTCCCCGACGAGTTCGACCGTGGTGCGGCAAGCACTAGAACTGATGCGTGCCGAGTATTCCGATCCGCTCACCATGGAGTACGTCGCTCGCAGTGTTTCCGTGAGCCTACGCAAGCTCCAGTACTCCTTCCGTCAGCAAGCTGGTAAGACGCCGTCAGCCGCACTTCAGGAGATTCGACTTGTTGCAGCGCGCAATTTGATCTGCACTGGCGAAACACCGCTTTCGATCACCGACGTTGCATACGCGGTCGGGATCTCACACCCGGGTAGGTTCGCCGCAAGTTACCGTCGCCGTTACGGAATGTGGCCCTCTCAGGCGATGGGCCTCCGCACTGGAGCCTCAAAGTAGATCAATAACCAACCGGCGCGACCGCGAGCCGGACACGCAGGGCAGCATGCGGGTGTTCAGGGATTGCTCCGCCCTACTAAGAACACTGTCTCTGTGATCGGGGATTCCTGAGATGACCTTGACCTCACACGTTCCGCAGGTTCCTTCCTCGCACGAACTGACTATGTCGACGTCGGCATCGAGTAGTGCATCGAGGATGCTTTGGTGGGCAGAAACATTGATTACCTCACCGCTTTCGGCGAGTTCGACCTCGAAATCGGTCATCGCTTGGCTGTGCGCCGCGACGACCTTGGGTGAGAAGTACTCGACGTGCAGATCGACGTGTTGGTGGTTGTCCGACTCGGTTGCGAGTGCATCGATTAACTCGTTCGGTCCGCAGGCATATATGTGTAACTGGTCGGCCCCCGCAAACAATTCTCGCAGGTCGTAGCGCTGTCCTTGCTGTTTCGACGCGAAGATCGTGATCTTGTCGCCATGAGTTGCTTCGAGTTGGCCGACGAACGGCATGCTCTCGCGATCGCCGCCGAGATATAGGCACGAGTACTTCGTCCCAGTCTTTTGGACTTGCGCCATCATGGGCATGAGTGGCGTAATGCCAATTCCGCCGGCGACAAACAGTACCGGCACTGTGTCAGGCAACAGACGAAAGTTATTGCGAGGGTTGGCTACCCGAAGTTGACTACCGACAACTACTTGGTCGTGCAGGAATCGGGAGCCCCCTCTCCCCGCCTTGTCCAGCTTTACTGCGATCGTCCACGTCTCGTTCGAAGTATCGACTTCGCCGCACAACGAGTACTCCCGGCTCACGTGGTCGCTGATGTGTACCGCGATATGTGCCCCGGGTGACCATGACGGCAACGGCCCAGTGTCATGTGCAAGCACTAGAACAATCACATCCGGCGCCGCGTACCAGCGCTTCGTAACGTTGAGGAGCAACGTGTCTTCGGCCATCACTGCGCTTCGGGACTGAAGGAGACCGGGAGCGAGGTGATCACCATCAGGTTTCCCGCGACAAGACCACTGGTCTCCACGTCACCCGCAAGGCCTATGTCTGGCAGTCGATGTAGCAAACGAGTGAGCGCGACGCGCATTTCGAGGCGGGCCAGATGTTGGCCGACGCACTGATGTGGCCCCGCTCCGAACGCCAGGTGCGGGTTTCGACGTCGGCCGAGATCGAGATCGTCGGGATTCGCAAACTGTGCAGGGTCTCGGTTTGCGGCAGCATAGTTGAGCATTACGCGTCGGCCCGCATCGATATCTTGGCCACCAACGGGACAAGACGTTGTTGCGGTGCGCGCGAACAGCTGTAGTGGCGTTGTCAGGCGAAGGCTCTCGTCGATCGCACGCAGCAGGGATCTTTTGTCCTGCGCAACAGCCGCTTTCGCCGAGGGGTTTTGCAGGATGTGCCTTACGAGTCCGGAGATTCCGGATGCCGTCGAATGATGCCCACCGAGGAGCAACGCAACGAAGAGCTGCACTGCAGTTTCGTCATCGATATCGATGCCCTTGTAGCTGCCCGACGCAAGCTCTGAAAGGAAGTCTCCCGTCGGGGACTGTTTGCGCTCATGCAGTCGCGCCAGTGTGTAATCGGCGAACGCGCCCATGGCAGCGTCGAAATCTTCGGTTCCAATCGCTGCAAACGCGGCACTTGCCAGTTCCCGATTGACAAGGCTCTCTTCATGGTTGAGCCCCACGAACCTGCCAATCACGATGGCTGGAATCGGTTCGGCAAACTCTCCGGCCAAGTCGGCCGTACCGTTCTTCGCAAATGAGTCGATCTGGCGGTCCACGACCTCGGTGACCATCTCTTCGAGATCTCGAACAGCACTGGGACTCAACAGATCTGTCATCAGGGACCGCCAAGTGGTGTGCTCGTCCCCGTCGTACTCGAGTGCTGGAATGCGGGGGAGTCCGCTCGCGGGGATGAAGACACCGTCGCGGGAAACGAACTCTGTTGCGGCGGTAGCCACCGTTCGTACCGCTTCGTAGCTGCTTATCACGGTGTAGCCGCCGTGCTTGTCGATATGGGCGACCGGGCACTGCGATGCCATCTGGGCATACTCGGCACGAAGGGTGTTCGACGACTTCGAGACGTCATTGTGGTCGAACTGCGCAGCAAGTTTCGCTGTCGCGTCGGTGGCGGGTGCAGTCATTTTCGTCCTCCAGCTGTGTCGTGGATCACCGAGCCGATGGTTGCGGTACCGGGTGCGCTTGACAAGCCGATTCGCGCACGTCGTTCAGAAAGCGAAAACTGCGCAGCGCGCCGGTGTTGCTCTCTTTCGCATTCCGGGGATTGCAAAAACTGTTCCATCTCAGTGCCTTTCGGACGAATCTGAACTTCATCGTCAAACTATTGACACGCGGCATGAGCGTCATTAGTTTGACGTATGCGTCATAAGCAGCCATAGGCAGCGCCGAAGTGCCGGGCCGGCGCACTAGGAGTTCGCCACCCGGGTGTCTGCTGACGGCTCGTCTCGAAATCCGACAATCTCGGCCGGGTTACCGACCCGTCTTTCGCTCGACTGTTCCTCCACCAAAGCTAGGAGTTAGATCATGACTTCACCCACTACGCATACCGACCGTGTTGCTGTGGTTACCGGCGCCGCACAGGGTTTCGGACGTGCAATCGCGACTGAGCTCGCTCGACGGGGTGCCGATATCGCCATCGTCGACTTGGGAGACGCATCCGATGCTGTCGCAGAGATCGAATCGTTGGGTCGCAAAGCTTTGGCCGTGAAGGCCGACGTGTCCAGTCCAGAAGAAGTGACGGCGGCAGGTGCTCAAATTCTCGAGACGTTCGGCCAGACCGACATTCTCGTGAACAACGCCGGTGTATATCCATTCAAGGACTTCTTCGATGTGGACTACACCTACTGGAAGAAGATCCAGGCAATCAATCTTGATTCGCAATTTCTGTTGGCCAAGGTTGTTGCTGGTTCCATGCGCGATCGAAACTGGGGGCGCATCGTCAATCTTGCGTCGAACTCCTTGGGCCTGGCTGTACCCGCGCTCTCGCACTACATGGCGAGTAAGGGCGGTGTCATCGGGTTCACCCGAGGTTTGGCAACCGACCTTGCTCCCTACGGGATCACCGTCAACGCGGTTGCACCGACGGCATCACGAACTCCCGGCGGCGAAGCCAACATTGCCGAAGAGGTTCTTCAAGGTGTGGCAAACATGCAAGCAATCAAACGCAGCGGTGTAGCTGAGGACATCGTCGGCACGGTGTGCTTTCTCACCAGCGACGATTCGGCATTTGTGACAGGCCAGACAATCATGGCTGACGGCGGATTGGTACGGCTGTAAATTTCGCGGCGATCGCGGTGGGTGAACCTGATTCGCTCACCGCTTTCTCGATTTCAGCGATCTGCGGCCCCACGTAGAGCACCGTTGGCTGTGGGTATCCAGAGCCCGCCGCGTCACGTAACGTTGCCGCACAACGCATTTCGTTACCCCTGCGGTGACGCACCGCCTCGTGTTAATCCGCCTGCGCAATCACAGGATTTGCAGATGCCCAAAGATGTTCGAGGCGCTGCACGTCTGTCCGTAACAGGGCGAGGGCGTGCGGGACACCATGATCTGGATCGTCTGTGCTTGCCCGCGCGCTGATGACCCCGCCCAAAGCAATTGCCGCTAACGCATCACCGATTTCGCGCGGCGACTTCTGAGGACCGGAGGTCTGCCGCGGGAACCAGAACGCGACCCAATTCGCTACGCCTGCCAAGGCGAACGCCGTCAGTTCCGGATCGACCGGGTTGAAGGACCCGTCGTTGATCCCCTGGGAAACCAAGGACATTAAGGCTGCCAGCGTCGCTCGGCGTGCACGTCGGTGCTGCTTCGCCAAAGCATCTGGAAATGAATCTTCGCTCGTGAGCAACAAGCGGAAACGCTGCGGATGCTCGGCGACCCGCGCTGCCATGGCAGCGACCCCTTCTTTCAACCTGGTGGTTGGGTCTCGAGTGACGTCCTCGGCAAGCTTTTGTAACTCGCTCGCAGATTCCAGAGTGAAGCCACGGACGAGGTGGCCCAGCAACTCGTCCTTACCGCTGACGTAGTGATAAATGCCGGTCCGGGTCAGGCCGACTGCGTCCGCCAGTTCTTGTAGCGACGTACCTGCAACTCCTTGGCGGGCGAACAACGTTTCGGCGGCAATCATCAGCTGCTCGAGGACCAAGTCGTGTCGTGCAGCGCTTCTCGTGGTCGGCTTCGCCATCGTCCGATTATGCACGGCACTGATGGAATTCAAGCTCTGCGCGCCAGTGGACGCGCTGATTTTTTGACACGATCGTCGACAGCACGTCATGTTCGTCGACTTGCCGCTCCACACAAGCGCTCGGGTTTCCCCAGTTCAAGCCGCCGCGCTGCCAGAGCTCGGTTGACATTCTCACGCTTACGTCACAGAATTGTCGTATGCGTCAAACATTGGTGACCGACTCGGCGCCCAAGCGTGTGGGACTGATCGTCCCCAGTTCGAACGTGACAGTTGAAACGGAGTTGCCGCGCATATTGTCTGGTGTCGACGGCGTCGAGTTCACATTCCACGCCAGTCGGATGCGAATGCACGCAGTCACCCCCGAGCAATTGCGCGCGATGAATGCACAACGTGAGCGATGCGTGCTCGAGGTCGGAGATGCCGGCGTCGACACGATCCTCTATGCATGCCTGGTCGCCATCATGGCAACCGGCCTGAGCGAGCACCGTAACGTCGAGATGGCAATCGCCGAGCAGCTTGCCACGGGCGGGTCCACGACGAAGGTTCTGTCGAGCGCCGGAGCCCTTGTCAAGGCGCTGCGAGACATCGGCGCCAAGCGCGTCGGACTGGTAATGCCGTACATGAAGCCCCTTGCTCAACAGGTAGTCGCCTACATCGAGAACGAGGGTTTCGAAGTCGCCGGTTGGCGAGCACTCGAAGTTGCCGACAACGCCGAGGTGGGGTGCATAGCCCCAGAGCGCATCCTGCAGGCGGCGCGAAGCCTCGATTTGCGACAAGTCGACGCGCTCGTGCTTTCGGCCTGCGTGCAGATGCCGTCGCTGAGCATCGTCGAGGCGGCCGAGCGAGAGCTGGGTGTACCGGTTCTCTCGGCAGCAACAGCAGGCGCGTACTGCATCCTGCGCAGCCTCGACGTACCGGTGAACATTACGGGCGCGGGCTCTCTGCTGCGTGCAGACGCAGTTCTAAGAGCCGTATAAACACTTGCTGCAACAGGATTGGAGACCAATGTCCGAAAAAGCCGAACACCGCGTCAAGGGCGTCGATCACACTGCGTTCCCGACTTTCGACCCCGCCGGAACGGTGAGATTTTACCGCGACGTTCTCAAATTTCCTGTCGTGCACTCGATATGCGCTGCCGGTTGGGGACCCGAAAAACATCCCGACTTCATTCACTTCTTCTTCGACATCGGCAACGCCGACCGCATTGCGTTCTTCTACTACTTCGGGCTGGATCCTGTGGGAGACCCCGGGCTGCCAGGAGATGCATGGGCTCGGTTACCAAGCGATACACCGGGATTCTTTGTGAACTCGCGGCACCTCGCAATCCATGTGGAGGATGAAGAAGATCTCCTCGAGTACCGTCGCCGACTCGATGATTCGGCATGGCCGGTGGAGATGCAGGTAATGCACGAAACGATCGAGTCGATCTACACTCACGACCCGAACGGATACATGGTCGAGTTCACACGCGCATTGCGCCCGGTGACGGCGCAGGAGGACCTAGACGCGGCCCTCACGATCGAAGCCCTGTGCGATGTTGCAACCAGCGGTGAGCCGACGATGGACAAATTGCTGACTCGTAAGGCAGAACTTATCGTCCAGCGCGCGGCGGCCTGGGAAGAATCCGAACGAGAGCTGGTCCAGGGATGACTCGCATTTATGTTCTCGAGGTGCCGGAGAATGACGGATTCGTCAAAGTGGCCGTCGAGGATCCTTCGATCACAGTTGACAAGGTAGGCCCATATTTCCGACTGTCTGCGGCTGCGGACATCGTGATAGACCGCAGGGCGACCGGATCTCGACATGCCGTGTGGTACAGCGCTCTTGCTGGACTCGAGGACTCACGCGTCGTTCAGCAGGATAAGGATGCGTTGAGGGTGACCGCGAGGTGACATCGAACGGCGCACACCATGTTGGATCAGGGCGCTACATCGACCCTGCCCCGATCCCGTCCTCAACGGTCACGACCGCGCACGAGTTGAAGACCGTTGATCACGCCAGGGTAAACGGCGTACTGAGGACTGTGCCGGGAGCCACGACGGTGGCCTTTCTCATGCATCCTCGTCAAGACTTCACCCATCACGTGCTGGTGCCCGAACTCCTGGCACGTGGCTACGCGGTGTGGACGCAGAGTGGCCGTGCAGGAACCAATGATGTTGCGCTGCTGCATGAACAGGCGTTGCTTGACATGGCTGTGGGCCACGTGTTCTTGCGCGATCGGGGTTTCGAAAGAGTCGTCTCGGTCGGGCATTCCGGGGGTGGCGCTCTGGCTGCATATTACATCGAGCAGGCGAGCCTCGAGGCTGTCGACAGAGTGACGGATACGCCGGGTGGCAAGGCCGTCCCTCTGGCTTCAGCTCAGATGCCTGTGCCGGACGGTCTGATGATGATGGCACCTCATCCCGGCCAAGGTCAGCTGTTGTTGAACATGATCGATCCGTCGGTCGCGGACGAGACAGACCCGCTCTCGATCGTCGGTGCTCTCGATCCCTACAGTCCGCGCAACGGGTTTCGGACACCGCCGAAGTCAGCGACATACACCGCCGAATTCATCGAAGACTATCGCGCGGCGCAGCATCGCCGCATAGAGCGAATCGATGCCATCGCTCGACAGCGTGTCGAGCGTTCGAACGAGGCAAGCAAAAGATTCGCCGAGGACGGAGACCCGAGTCAAAGGCGTATCGCTCTCGGGGCAGGCGTCATCGTCGTGCATCGAACGGATGCCGACCTTCGCGGAGTCGATCTGTCCCTCGATCCAAATCACCGTCCGTATGGTTCGCTATTCGGCAGACGCCCTGACCTGACGAACTACGGCGTAGTCGGATTCGGTCGGATGACTACTCCTGAGGCATGGCTGTCGACATGGTCCGGTATCTCCAGCCGAGCCAGCCTGCTGCGCTGCGCACGTGGCGTGCACATTCCGACGTTACTAATCGAGTTGACCGGTGATCAGGCCAGCTTCCCAAGCGATTCACTAGCCACCGTCGAAGCGATTGCCAGCGACGACGTTTCTCTCATTCGTGTTCCGGGCATGCATTTTGGGGCCGCACTAGAGGCCGGCACCACCGCAGGTGCGACATTGGCGGGACATGCCATGGCCGGCTGGCTGGGGGAGAGGTTTCCGACCGCCGCACTCGCCTCGGTGTAAGTGCACGTATGTCGGCGACTCCATACAGCGGGTTGGTGTGTGGCATTGACCGCAGGGTCGCCAGCAGCGCTTACGAGCGCGGCCGTCAAAGATCCGACGACTCGCGCGGATGCACTTCAGGCGTTTCAGCAGCTCCAGGCGGGGTTGCTTCCTCTGATCGAGGTAGTGCGTCGCGACACGGGTGAAATCGACATCAGCGCGGCAAATTCAGCGAGGTCGGCCAGGACGGCAACACTTCCGCTCCTTCCCGGACCGCCATGCAAACAAAGATGGCGCATCGTTACGGAGAGAGCCGCCTGTGCGGGGCGTCAACATGTCGGCCTCGTCTACCTCGGTCCCGTCCTCGACGAACGCGATAATTGTCGCGGAGACACGACTCTGTGCTTCCTGGTGCAAGGCGCAGACAACACGTTCGCGTAGAACCGTTTTCGGCTGGTCCAAAACACGAAGCTGCGCTGGGGTCTGCTGCTCGTTGAGGGAAGCGGCTCGGCAATGTCGGAGAGTTCGTCGTGACTAATAGCTTGGCGAGGATTGTGGCGGGACCTTGTTAGCGGCGCCAATAGTGGTCGCGCGGTCGAGAAGCCCGGAGGTGACAATGGGTTCCGGCATGTCGTTGGCTCGCCTCGACGACATCAGCCACGGACAATGAAGTCAGCGCGACCAGCGCCTACGGCAGCGGCTGCTTGTGCTCGGGCCGCAGCGGGTAGTAGCACTCCGACGACGCGGCCTGTCTGGAGGCGGATACGTTCCGCGAGATCAATGCGCGCACCGATCGACTCCAGGTCGTTGTCTCCCGTGACGAGAAGCGGAATGGACAGGTTCTGTCGGGCCGCGTGAAGCGCGGCATCAGCAAGTTCATCCCAGACCCGCGAGGAATTCCACTCGATCGATTCATGAGCGCACGTGCGATCGAGTGTGTGGCTGTCGACCTCTCGGGCGGGCAGGTTTAACGACGTCAGCGGTCGACTCAACACCCAGTCGTCGAGCATGCTCGGATCGATTGGCACATTGTCCCCGAGCCAAGACAGCGCGGTACGTACGTGCTCGAGCTGGTCTCGCGCGTAGTCTGCGATGCCTAGGTTTCCCGCGCGTGTCATGTAGGACAGCGCGAGCTCACCGATGGGCCGGTCTGCGCGGACCCGGTAGGAGTCCCACCACGCTTGGCTTCTACTGGCCAACCGTTTGAATCGTTCTACAGGCTCTCTCCTGGCCTGCTCGTAGGCTGCGAACGCGGCAGCGACGGAGGACTCCCCTCGCAGCGCCTCGGCGAGGGCGATCGAGTCTTCGAGCGCAAGCTTCGTCCCCGAACCGAGCGTGTAATGCGCGGTGTGGGCGGCGTCTCCGATGAGGACGGTGTTACCAACTGACCAGCGATCCAGGGTAAGGGTGGTGAAACGGCCCCACCGGGTGCGGTTGGTCAGCAACGGGCGACCATGCAGCGCATCTTCGAATACTCGGTTTAGGATTTCGACACTGGCGTGGTCGGTCTCTCCGGCAGGAACTACCGCGTCGAGGCCGCCGAGATTGGCGGACACCCAGGTGTCTTCGTCGACCTCGATCAGGAAGGTGCTGCGGTCGTCGGCATACGGGTAGGCGTGCGCGACGAACAATCCCTGAGGCGCTTCGGCGGCGGCGAAGAATGCAGAATCCACTGCGAAGTCCGCGCCACACCACACGAACCTCGAGCGCCCGAGAATCTCGCCGACACCCAGGTCCGCGCTCAGCTTTCTGCGGGTGCTGCTGCGAACGCCATCAGCGGCGATGATCACGTCAGCCCCGGCGGTGGTTGTGACGTCGGCCTTCGCTCCGGTCCTGATTTCGACGCCGACACGGGTGGCCGCATCTTCGAGGATTCGTAGAAGTGTCGCCCGTCCGATGGCCAGGTTGCGTGCTCCGTGCAGAGTGATGTTGTCATGGGCCCGGCGAAAGTCGAGGGTGTGGCCGGCAAAGCTGGCATGGCGGATTTGGTCCGCCGTCTCGGGGTCGGCGTTCGCGAGGTTCCTCATGGTCGCCTCGGTGAGACCAACCCCAAATCCGAATGTCTCAGCGTCGCTGCCGAGACGTTCGTGCACGACGACGCGGAGTTCGGGCTCGGCGAGTTTGAGGAGGCGTGCGACGTACAACCCTGCTGGGCCGCCTCCAACGACTTCGACCTGGCGGCTCATCGGTCTGCCTCCTCATCGTGGAGTCGACGTTCGACGTCTTCTCGGAGCAACTTTTTCGATACCTTCCCCACGTTGGTCAGGGGAAACTCGGCGACAACCTCGACGCGTTCGGGGAACTTGTACTTAGCGAGTCCGTGGTCGAGAAGGTATTGGGCGAGGACTTCAACCGTCATGTCGGCAGCGCCGGGCTCCAGGACGAGGTAGGCGCACGCCTTCTCTCCGAGCACGCGGTCGGACATGGCGACGACGGCAACGTTGACGATGTCGGGGTGGCGAACGATTACTTCCTCTACCTCCTCTGCGTGAATTTTCTCGACGCCTCTGTTGATGACGTCCTTGATGCGTCCCTCGATGGAATAGAAGATGCGGCCGTCTCGGACATGCCGCCTGGACAAGTCACCCGTGCGGTAGAAGCCGTCGGAGGTAAAGGCTGCGGCATTGTGCGCGTCGGCGCGGTAGTACCCCCGGATGGTGTACGGCCCCCGCGCGCAGAACTCGCCGACTTCACCGTCGACGACCTCGTCTTCCGAGCCAGGCATCAAGATCCGTACGTCGTCGTGTGGCGAGATCGGGGATCCTACGGTTTGGTATCGGACATATTCGTCTGCGTCTGCCGGGGTGAGAGTGAACAAACCTTCAGCCATCCCGAACATCTGCCGGACGTTGATGCCAAGTTTGTCGCGCAGTTGCTCCGCGACCTCGACGGGCAATCGTTGCCCCCCAACGACGAAGTTTGCAACCGAGCCGAAGTCAGTCTCTGTGGCGCGGGGAGTCTCTAAGAGGCGGACGGCGAGCGCGGGAGGGACGAGCGGAATGGTGATCAAGGGGTACGTCTCGATGGCGTCGAGGAGCCCATCGATGCCGGCGTCAGGCAATAGAACAAGGTGTGCGCCTGCAAGGATTGCCGGCTGGACGGCTAGTGAGATGCCCGCGTTGTGCATGAGCGGAAGCGCGTACACGACGGTATTCGACTGGCGATAAGCCATGGCATCGGCCCATATGCGTGCGTTGTACGCGTATTCCTCGTGTAGTCGCGGCGCGACTTTGGGGAGTCCAGTTGTGCCGCCTGATAATTGGAATACCGCGATACCTAGAGGGTTGACGGAGAGTCCCGGCAGGTCGAGATCGTTCGCGGCCCGGCCAGCAGCGAGAACGTCCGCGTAGTCGACGGCTCCCTCGATAGAGCCGCGGACGGCGATCACTGTGTCGATGGGGCCGTCGGCACTCAATGACCGGGCCTGTTCGCGGAGTCGCCCACCAGCAAAATCGCACTGGACGATCAGCGTGCGGGATCCAGTGTGCTCGGCAAGGACTCGGATCTCCCGAGTTCCGTGTTGCGGAAGGGTGCACACCGGCTTGACGCCGGCGAAGAGGAATCCGAGGTAGGAGACGACAGTCTCGATCACGTTCCCCATCTGAAACATGACGACGTCACCCGATCGCAGATCAGTGGTTGCGATTGTGCCGCGGGCGAAGTCTTTCGCACGATCTACGAGGTCGCGATAGGTCAGGGATTCGTCGGCAGTCGTAATGGCTGGATTTGCGGCGGCCTTCTCGGCGGCGTCGAGAAGCTCGGCGGCGAGAGCCCGGCCATTCCAAAGGCCGTTCCCCCGGTATGTCTCGACGGTGTTCGGGTCGTAGAGCACAAGCCCATCTTCGGGTTTGTCGGTGAGGTGGCTCACAAACGTGGTCGACATGATTATCAACGTACGGTCGCCTTCATCGAAATGTCAACATGGTCGTGAAAGTATTGACATCAGAGTCAAATTCAGCGACAGTTCAATGGTCGGCGTGTTCCATGTCACAACCGATTTGCCGTCGGGCAAGACCTTTTGCACCTCGTGCGCCACTCGCCTGGAGCGGGGAGTGCACGACCGAATGCCCTGGGCGCCAATGCCTTTGAAAGGAATTCCTTCATGACCACAGATTCCCTCGCAGCCACCGATCGCTCGGTCGGCCGCAACTACATTTCAGGTGAGTGGAACGACTCGGGCGAGCAGCTCGAGACGATCAGCCCTTCCACAGGATTGGTTCTCGGGACCTACGCGAACGCTGGCGAGCGCGAGGCGCTGGTGGCCATCGAGGCTGCAAGAAAAGCGTTCGACACCACCGATTGGTCGCGGGATCCAAGAGTTCGTTCGCGCGCCATCAACGACCTTGCCGATCGGCTGGCAGATCGAGTCGACGAAGTAGCGCTGATGCTCTCGCGCGAGAACGGTAAGCGTCTCTCCGAGACAACCTGGGAGGTCTCCACGACCGTCGACTGGCTTCGCTATGCCGCCGCATCCGCGCTCATTCTCGATGGTGGGCGGAGTTCGGAAGTCAGCCCCGGGGTCTATTTCCAGACGGGACGCGAGGCCATGGGCGTAATCGGAATCATCACGCCGTGGAACTCGCCGGTCATTCTTTCGATGCGCTCCATCGGCCCGGCCCTCGCGGCCGGCTGCACCATGGTGGTGAAGATGCCGGGTCAAACAGCTTTGACGAACACTCTCGTTGCGGAGATCGTCGCATCGACCGAGTCCATTCCACCCGGTGTCGTCAACATCCTGACCGAGGGTGGCAACGCGGTCGCACCGGCGCTGGTGTCCTCACCTGACGTCGACATGATCAGCTACACCGGCAGCACACACGTCGGCCGCGCGATCGCTACTGCCGGTGCATCCACACTCAAACGGCTGAGCCTGGAACTCGGCGGCAAGACGCCTCTCGTGATCTTCGATGACGCCGATCTGAACGTCGTCGTTCAGAATGTTCTGGCAGCCACCTGTCTGATGAACGGACAGTTCTGTCTCACTGGATCACGACTACTAGTTCAGCGTGGTATCGCTGACAAACTCCGGCCATTGCTCGTCGAAGCTATTTCCAACTTGAGAGCCGGCCCGAGCGAGGACCCCACCAGCGACCTGGGTCCGCTTATCGACGCGTCGAGCGCAGCGCGGGTCGACAAGATTGTCGCCCAAGCCGAGGAATACGCGAAGATTCTTGTCCGCGGCGGCGCCATTATCGACAACGAACGTCCAGGTGGCGCCTACTATCAGCCCTCGCTGCTCGAAGTCGACCGCCTAGATGTTCCTATTGTCCAGGAGGAGCTGTTCGGGCCGGTTCAGACCTTCGAAATTTTCGAAGACGAGGCCGATGCTGTCCGTCTTGCGAACGGCACCTCCTTCGGGCTGGGCGCCGCGGTATTCACCTCCGACGAGTGGAAGGCACGTCGAGTCACGCGCAACATACGCGCCGGGTTCGTGTGGACCAACTGCTGGGGCGTTATCCACGAAGCGTTCGAAGAGGGCGGCCTGAAACAGAGCGGCTACGGACTGCTCTGCGGTCCCAGTGCAATCAGCGAGTTCCAGGATACGAAGCTCTATGCCCAGGTGGCACCGCCAGCGGCCTGATCTCACTCACCAACCCTGCACGCGCGGAGCGTATTCCGAATGGAGCGCTCCGCGTGGGGTGTCACCAAGAAGTATGCCGGTACACCGAACAAGTCGATCTGGAACCGCACTTCAGGGGCACCCCCGCACCCGATTCCGATCACCGGCGCAAGCTAGACGCTGAAACCCGGACGAGTCCGCGACTACACGACTCCGGCTCGTGCAGCGAGCGCGCCCGCTTCCCCACGACTCTTGACGTCCAGCTTGCGCAACACACTCGCGACGTGAAACTTTACGGTACTTTCTGCGACACCGAGTTCGGTAGCGATGACTTTGTTCCGCATTCCGGCCGCAAGGTGGCGAAGTACCTCCAGCTCACGGGGATTGAGTGCTGAGAGCAGGTGATCGGCGGGCCGTGATATCGGTGGATCGAGGGGGATCGCCAGCGTGACGCGACTGCCCCACGACGGGATCGATTCGATCTCGAGCCGTCCGTTTAGAGTTTGCAGGCGACCAGAAAGTTGTCGGGTCAACGCATTTCGGTCCACCGAGCCAGGCCCTTGGTCGCGGACCTCGATCAGCACGTTGGAGCCGTCGCAGTCCCAGGCAATCCGAAGACGGGTCAGGACTGGTTGTCCACCGAAGGTGAGAACGATGGCGCGAACCATGGCCCGTGCCGCGTGTGCGATTTCGCCCGGCAGGGGTCGTCCGTCCGCTGGCGGCTCGACGTAGTCGACTTCGACGTCACTGTGGCGCAATATCGGTCGCAATTCGCCTTGCAGGCGGGCAAAGGCCGTGGTGACGGCTTCTTCGGACAGGGCGCGCTCGGTCGCTCCGGCGGTTCGTAGCGCGATCAGGGCAGCCGATGCCGTCTCACTGGCCGTGATGCGCGCTCGTCGGTCGTCGAGGTCGTGTGAGCGCAGCGTCCCGAGTATCGCCGACAGCGTCGCTTCGTGAACTTCGGTCAGTTCAGTGATAGTGCGGGCGCGTTCAGATGATGCGGCCCGTGACTCTGCAAGGTAATCGGGACTGGCTTGGGCAACTTGTTGTTGAATCGACGTTGCCACGATCCCGAACAGAGCTGCGACCTCGTCGAGTTCGACATTCCCGAGACCGGCACGGCTGGGTACCACGACGAGAAGCGTGTCGCTGCTGTCGCGTATAGCCCACAGGCGCCGTGGTCCGTTGCCGAACGCACGAACCTCATCCGCGATGCCACCCAGTGCCAGGGACTGTTTGAGCGCTGCGAGCTCGTCGATAGTCACCCGGCTGACGATGTCGTCGCTTCCGGCCACTTTACGTGGGCGACCGGTGCATTCCTTGGTAAAGATCACTAGAGCTTCGTGCGGCCATCGTTCGGCAAGCAGCCTCGAGAAGCGTGCGGCGATGTCTGGCAATGGTCCAGCGATCACCGCTCGCATGCTCTCCCACGCGCACGAGGGTTCTCCGACGGTGACCACCATTCCACGGTAGGGCCTGCAATAGACGGATGAGAACTATCCGAACAGATAGCAACGACTATTCGATCGGGCGGGTGTCACGACCGGACCGGTTGGGCACGCTTATCGCAGACCAGACCACCAACTTCAAAGGAGGGCCATGACCGTCACCGTCGAACACACCCCGATACGGTTCAGCGACGCCCGGCAAATCGTGCTCAGGGAGAATCAGCGTCTACTCGATTCCGTGCCCACCGAAGCATGGGACCGCGCCGGATCTCTCATCACGTCCGCACGGGCAGTATTCGTAATCGGCAACGGACGAAGTGGTCTGGCGGTCCAGATGGCCGCGATGCGGCTGATGCATCTTGGACTCCGCGTGCACGTTGCCGGAGAAGTCACCGCACCGGCGATCAACAGCGGGGACGTGTTGATTGCGGTGTCAGGTTCGGGGACGACCGGATCCGTCGTTGCCGCGGCCGATACGGCCAAGAAGGTCGGCGCGTCAGTTCTCGCAGTGACTGCGGCGCCGAATTCTGCTCTGGCACAGAGCGCCGAAGAGGTTCTGGTTTTGCCGGCCGCCGACAAGCAGGACCACAGTGCATCGGTCACCCTTCAATACTCGGGAAGCCTGTTCGAGCAGTCGGTGCTGCTCTCGTTCGACGCGTTGTTCCAGTCGCTGTGGAGCAGTGCCGATCAAACGGCAGAGCTGCTCTGGCAACGCCACGCCAATATCGGTTGATCAACCATCACAACACAATTCAGGAGAATCCATGACCAAGTTGCAAGTTGCCGTCGATCTGCTCACCACCGCCGACGCGCTCGCGTTGACGAATAAGGTTGCCCCGTACGTCGACATCATCGAACTCGGAACACCGCTCATCAAGAGCGCCGGCCTCAGTGTGATCAGTGCCGTCAAGGCCGCACACCCCGATAAGCAGGTTTTCGCCGACCTGAAGACGGCCGATGCCGGATTCCTCGAAGCAGACATCGCCTTCGCTGCGGGTGCAGACCTCGTCACCGTGCTCGGATCCGCTGGCGACGCGACCATCAAGGGCGCGGTCGAGGCGGGACAGAAGCATGGCAAGAAAGTTGTCGCGGACTTGATCGGCGTTGCGAACCGGGTCGAGCGTGCTCGTGAGGTTTCCAAGCTCGGTGTCGCATTCGTCGAAATTCATGCCGGCCTCGACGAGCAGGCACAGCCCGGCTACTCGATCCAGACCCTCCTCGACGACGGCAAGATCGGCGGCGTGTCGTTCTCGGTCGCCGGTGGGGTCAAGATCGACACGATTGCGGCCGTCCGCGATGCGGGCGCGGAGGTCGCTGTCGCCGGAGGTGCGATCTACGGAGCGGACGATCCGGCCGCAGCAGCGAAGGCGCTCAGGGACGCCCTGGGCTGACGCCAACCCCGTACTCACGGAAACCCTGAACTCCGATGTGGAGTTCAGGGTTTCCATGTCTTCGAACTCGAAATCATGAACCGCTTCGGTTCACAACAGAACGGTGAACACATGCAACTGGGATTTGTCGGTCTCGGCCGAATGGGGCTGAATATGCGCGACCGGCTCCGTGAACATGGGCATGAAGCAATCGGATATGACCCCAATTCTGACTCTAGTGATGTCGAAACCCTCGATGATTTGATCGGATCGCTGGTGACGCCGCGAATCGTGTGGCTGATGGTCCCGGCCGGAGACGCGACGCGTGGAGTGGTCAGCACGCTGCAGACATTGCTCGAAGCGGGCGACCTTGTTGTCGACGGTGGCAATTCCCGCTTCTCCGACGACCGGATCAGCGCCGCGGTTCTCGGCGAGCGGGGAATCCGCTACGTCGATTGTGGAGTTTCCGGCGGCATCTGGGGTCGCACCAACGGGTACGCACTAATGGCCGGTGGCGGCGAACCTGACATCACACGGCTGATGCCGATCTTCGACGCCCTGCGTCCTTCCGGAGATCGTCGTGATTCCTTTGTCCACGCGGGCCCGATAGGTGCCGGCCACTACGCGAAGATGGTGCACAACGGCATCGAGTACGGCCTGATGCAGGCTTACGCCGAAGGCTACGAACTGCTCGACGCCGAGGACCTGATCACTGACGTCGGCGCCGTGTTGCGGGCCTGGACCGAAGGGACAGTCGTGCGTTCGTGGTTGCTCGACCTACTCGTCGATGCCCTAGCGGCGGATCCCGAACTCTCCTCGCTCAGCGGATACACCGAAGATTCCGGTGAAGGTCGCTGGACGGTCGAGGAAGCGATCGCCCACAGCGTTCCGGCCCCCGTGATCTCGGCGGCGTTGTTTGCCCGCTTCGCGTCGCGGCAAAACGATTCAGCGACGATGAAGGCGGTTTCCGCCTTGAGGAGACAATTCGGCGGGCACACGGTTCGCTCGTCTACGAGCTAGGTTGTTTGAACAGGAAACGCCCCCGCGTCGACGGCTGTCCCCGTAGCCAACAACGGGGGCGTTTCCAGGCTTGATTTTCAGTTCCTCCGAGCCGATTGAGAACTCAGAGTTGCCGCCACGCACGCCCCGAGCGCGTGAGGACAGCATCTGCGGACGCTGGCCCGGCGCTGCCGGAGGCGTAGACGTCAGGCCGACCAGTGCTGGTCCAGTACTCGATCACGGGGTCGACAATTGCCCAAGACGCTTCGACTTCTGCCTGCGTCGGAAACAGCGAGGCATCACCCCGCAGGACGTCCAGGATCAACCGCTCATAGGCCTCGGGCGAGGGCTGTCGAAACGACGCCTCATAGGACATCGCGAGATCGACATCTTGGATTCGCATTCCATCGCCGGGCACCTTCGCGCCGATGCGCAACAAGATCCCGTCGTCGGGCTGGACGCGGATGACGAGCGTGTTGTGCGGCGGCTGCTCGACCTCTGCTCGGCTGTGAAGGTGCGGTGCGGGTCGGAAGACGACGGTGATTCCGGTGGTACGTCTGGTCAGACGCTTGCCGGTCCGCAAGTAGAACGGAACACCGGCCCAGCGCCGGTTCGAAATCTGCACCGCCATCGCGGCATAGGTTTCTGTCGTCGACGCGGTGTCGAAACCGTCTTCGTCAAGCAGTCCGGGAAAATAGTTGCCGTTGCGGACAGCGGCCGCATATTGGCCTCGGGCCGTTGTCTCTTGAAGCGGCTCGACGGGACTCGTCGCGGAGAGCACCTTCACCTTTTCTGCTGCCAGGTCATCAGCAGACAGAGTGATCGGTTCTTCCATGGCGATCAGCGCCAACAATTGCAGAAGGTGGTTTTGGATGACGTCGCGCGCGGCGCCGACGCCGTCGTAGTAACCGGCTCGACCGGTGACGCCGATGTCTTCGGCCATCGTGATCTGGACGTGGTCGATGTAGCGGTGATTCCACAACGGCTCGAACAGTCCGTTGACGAAGCGCATCGCGAGGATGTTTTGCACGGTTTCTTTGCCGAGGTAGTGATCGACGCGATAGACCGACGAATCGCCGAAGACGGAACTGACTGCGGCTCCGATCGTCCGGGACGTAAGAAGATCGTTACCGAAGGGCTTTTCGACTACTACTCGTCGCCAGCCGTCGCGACTGCTGTGCAGCCCGACAGCTTTGAGCTGGGCACACACCTGGGTGAAATAGTCCGGCGAGACGGACATATAGAACGCGTAGTTATGGCTGCCCTGCAGGGAATCGTCTGTCTGAAGCAACTCGTCACGCAATGCTTCGAATGCGGCCCGGTCGTCGAATGCTCCGCACACGTAACGAAACCGGTGAGCGATCAGCTCCCACACCGACTCCTGGAACGGCGTTCTGGCACCGGCAACCATCGCCTCACGGATCATCGCGAGCACCTGCGAAGGGTGGCGTCGACCGAACCCGAGCAGGGAGAACGTCGAGGGGAGGAGTCCGCGGGCGGTCAGGTCGTAGATCGCGGGCAGCAGCTTCCTGCGCGAAAGATCTCCAGTGATTCCGAAGATCACCATTGTCGACGGCGGCAACGTAAAAGGCTCGACATCGCCGAGCAGGTTGCCCCGGGCCGCTACCCCACCGTCTGTGGTGTCGATCAGCATGGGCTCACAGGGTGCGGTCACGCTCACGGGGGTCTCCGATTCAGGCAGATTGTCGTGCAACCGCCTCCTAACCTGTGAAAGCGGTTGCCTTATAACCAGTTTGATGTGCGACGGTGGGTTGTGCACCACGCCGAGCGGCGGGGAGCGAGTGGCCGAATGGATAGTGGGCGAGACACCGTCGACTCACACGGTCCGCGGCGGACCGCGCATACGCGGAACGTCGCCCTGCCGGTACTACCGGCCGAAGTTGACATGCACATTCTTCGACTGGGTATAGGACTCCAGTTCCTCGACGTTTTCCTCGCGACCCAGTCCGCTGTCTTTGAATCCCCCGAACGCGGTTCCTGGAGTGTGTCGCGAGACGTCGTTGACCCAGACGTATCCCGCTTCGATGTCTTCGGCGAAACGGTGTGCGATGGCGAGGTCTCGGGTGAATACGCTTGCGGTGAGCCCGTATTGCACGTTGTTCGCGATTTCGAGGGCTTGGTCGTAGGTTCGGAACGGCATGGCGGCGAGAACCGGTCCGAAGATTTCCTCCTGGGCCAACCGTGATCGGGGATCGACGTCGGCGAACAGCGTCGGGCGCACGAAGCGGCCTTTGCCGAGGTCACCGTCGGTGACTCGGGTTCCGCCGGCGACGAGGCGCGCGCCCTCCTCGTGACCTATTGCGATGTAGCTCAGTACCTTCTCCAACTGCGGCTCACTGACAATCGCGCCAGTGTCGGTTGCTTCGTCTTCGGGGGAACCGGAGCGCATCTCGTCCAAACGCTTGCCCACTGCGGTGACCAGCTCGTCGTAGATTTCGGCGTGCGCGATCAACCGTGACGTGGATCCGCACGATTGGCCTTGCCAGGTGAAGTTCATGCCTCGCAGCGCTGCCTCGACGGCGGTGTCGACATCGGCGTCGGGAAAGACGACGAGTGGGTTCTTACCGCCGAGTTCGAGCGTGATCGATTTGACGTTGATCTCTGCACCGCGCCGCAGGATCGCGCGTCCGGTCTGCGCGGACCCGATGAACGCGAGTCGTCGCACCTTGGGGTGTGCCACGAGCGCGTCGCCGGCTTCTGCGCCGAATCCGGTGACGATATTGAGAACTCCCGGCGGCAGAATATCGGCCGCCAATTCTCCCAACCGCAGCGCCGATAGGCTGGTGAATTCGCTGGGCTTGACGATCACGCAGTTGCCTGCGGCAAGCGGAGCAGCGATTTTCGATGCAGCGAACATGAACGGGTGGTTGAAGGGGATGATGCGGCCCACGACACCCCACGGCTGGCGAATCGAGTAGTTGAGTCTGCCGCGTGAAGTCGTGGTTGTCTGGCCGTGGAGTTGTAGGATGAGCCCTGCGTAGTAGCGCAGTTGTGCTGACGCAACGCGCGCATCGTTGCGCATCTCTCGGATCGGGCTGCCGTTATCTCGAACGTCGAGCAAAGCGAGCTCTTCGGCGTTGTCGTCGATCGCGTCGGCGAGCCGATGCAGGACACCGGCGCGTTCGGTGGGATCGATTGCACCCAACCGGGAAAAGCGTCACTCGCAGCGGTCACGGCGCAGTCGATGTCTTCGGCGTTGCCGGCTGGGAAGCGTCCGAGCAGTTCGCCGGTCGCCGGATTGATCGAGTCGATGAGTTTCCCGCTCGACCCCAATGTCGGCCGGCCCCCGATGTGCATGGGATGACTTGCGATGTGACGGCTCATCGGCCGATCTCCTTCCAGGAGGTGTGTGCCGCGGCGAGGATTCCGCGCAGTTGCTCGTCGTTGCTCGGGCGGAAATTGTTGGTTCTGAACGGGTGGTCGACCGTGGCGGCGATCATCGCCTCGATTCGGTCGGTGTCGAGGTCGTCGTGGCCGAAGTGGCCCGGCCAACCCACTGCGGCGAACAGCGCCGGTATGCGAGCAAGGAGCGAATGGTGCCCGGCATCGATCGCATCCCAGTTGAATTCGGCAACGGCCAGCAGCAAAGCGCCATTCTGATAGCCGTGAGGCAATGGCGTAGTGGGAGCGCTCGACAGCGCATGCACCAGGCCGAGACCGGTGTTGCCGCACGCGAGGTTGGCGGCGGTGCTCGCTTCCATCAATTGCTGCAACGAGTTGTCGTCGCGTCGGTCGAGGGCAGCCGGAAGAACGTCGATGATCGAGCGTGCCGCCTTTTCGGCGAGTGCATCACTCATGACTGTTCGGTTCTGTGTCCAGAGTGCCTCGCAGGCGTGAGTGAGGGCGTCGAGGGCGGCGTGAAGCATCGGGGCACGGGGCAGCTCGCGCAACGACGATCCGTCCAGAATCGCGACGTTGGGTTCGCAGCCTCGTCCCCGGACGACGACTTCACGCAATCTGCCGGGCTCATGCAAGACAAGCGCGTTGGAGACTTCGCTTCCGCTGCCCGCAGTGGTCGGAATCGCGATGAGTGGAGCACCGGGCATCTTGACCCGGCCGGTTCCTTCATAGTCCAGGATCGAGCCCGGATTTGTCAGCATGATGGCCAGAGCTTTCGCAAGACCGAGTGCGCTGCCGCCACCGACCCCGATCACAGCGTCGCACTCGGCCTCCTGCGCTGCCGCGACCGCACTGTCGCACGCGGCCACGTTCGGGTTGACGTCGGCAAGACCGGTCCAGAACACGGGGACGTCCGCAGTGAGCATGCGGTCGAGCAGTCCGGCCGCTGCGACTCCGCGGTCCGCGACGACCGCGACCCGGGTGGCGCCGAGCGCCCTCACCGACGCGGCCAATTCCGAGAGGGCGCCGATCCCGCTGATGACGTCGGTGTCCACCGAAAAGTGGCGGCTCGGGAACAAGGTGTCGGTGGCCATCGCGCTCCTTTGGATACTCGGGCCGATGTAAGGCCGTGGCACAGAATCTAAATCGGCGAAGGCACAGATCGGGGCCGTGAACAAAAGATTCTGCTGTTCAGAATCTCGCGCTAGGATGTTTCTGGAAGGCGTACGTCGGCCATTTAGCGTCGAGACAGGGCGGGACGCAATAGCAAGGAGTGGACATGACCGACTCAGCTCTTATTCGTGTAGCTCTTCGGTAGGTGCCAGATGCCTTCCGAGCCTCCCGAACCGCCGCAGTACTCCATCGCGTCCGTGGACAACGCGCTGCAGATAGCGCTGATGTTGATGAACGATCGGTCGCTGCGGATCAGCGAGTTGGCGGCCACTCTCGGCATCGCGCGCTCGACCGCCCATCGGCTGCTGGCGATGTTGGTGTACCGCGGATTTGCTGTCCAAGACGAGTTCCGCACCTACCGCGCCGGTCCAGCGATTCAGCGGGACGGTACTGAAGAACGCCAGCGTGACCTGCGATCGGTGGCGCGACGCCATCTCGAAAGACTGCGCTCCACTTATGACGAAACCGTTCATTTGATGGTGCTGCGGGGACCTCAGGTGCTGTTTTTGGAGAGTGTGGAAGGTGCCCAGGCGCTCAAGATCGGCTCTCGAGCCGGAGCGGTGATGCCGGCGCACGTGAGCTCCGGAGGTAAGACTCTGCTCGCAGACCTGTCGACGCCGGCGTTGCGAGCGCTCTATGCCGATTCCGCGGCAGCGGATAAGCCTGAGTTCGAACAGCTCGAACGGACACTCACCGCCACTCGCAGACGCGGTTACGGACTCAACCTCGGCGAAGCCGAACGCGGCATTCACGCGATTGGGGCGGCAGTCCACGAACCAGCTGGGCGGGCGGTAGCGGCGATCAGTCTGTCGTTGCCGTCGCTGCGGTTACCGCGGCGACGGATCGCCGAGTTGGCGGCCTCGGTCCTGGCCACCGCGGCCGCGATCGACGCCGACCTCACTGGCTGATTCTGTTACGGTGCCGCGGTGAGGCCACCGTTTGGGGAATTGCCGCAGTACCCGATCGAGTCGGTCGATCGGGCTCTCCGCTTACTCAAACTTCTCGGTAGTCGATCGACTTTGCGATTGTCGGATGCCCGCGCTGAGCTCGATGTCAGCCAATCGACGGCGCACCGGCTGATGGCAATGTTGGTGTACCACGGTTTCGCCATTCAAGACCCGACAAGTCGGGTGTATCGGGCCGGGTCAGCACTGATCGACTTCGGCTTCGTAGCGACCGCAAAGCCGAACGTGCGGGAAATGCTCACCGGCGCAATGCAACGGGTCGCGCAATCAAGCGGGGAGACCGTGCACCTCGGCCTTCTCGACGGGGTGGGGGTGCGTTTCGTCGATGTCGTGGAAAGTGCTCAGGCTCTTCGGGTGAGCGGCCGCGTCGGGCGGGTAGTGCCGTTGCATGCGACGAGTATGGGCAAAGCGATGCTCGCGACGATGAGTGACGACCAGGTCCGGGCCGTAATCGGCGACGCCACTTTGCCAAATGTCATGCCGCGCACCATCACCGACCCCGATGCACTGCTGCGGGAAGTGCGGCGGACCCGCATCCGTGGATACGCCGTCAACCGTGAAGAAAGCGAGGCCGGCGTCACCTCGGTCGGCGTCGCTGTCGTCGACCGCGATCAGGGCCTGCTCGGTGCGATGAGCGTCGCCACGCCGACCAGCCGTTCCTCGGCGGCAATGACCAAGAAACATGGCGACCTCTTGGTCGGCGAAGTGCAGAAGGTCTCCGAGCAGATCGGTTCACATTTCACCTGATTCTGCTAGACAGAACCAGCAGTCTGCAGGGCAACCGATTGAGCTACGGTCCGGTTCATGGAAGCGCTCAAGCAATCGGTGGCCACCGCGTCGCGAGTCATGGGAACCAATGGTGCCGGCGACCTCATCTGGGGTCATGTGTCTGCCCGGGATCCAGACGGCCGGGGAATCTGGATCAAAGAGGCCAATTGGGGTCTGGAAGAAATTCGTCCCGATCTGGTGCATCTCGTCTCGCCGAGTGGTGAAATTCTCGAAGGAAAAGGTCAGCGGCACAGCGAATTTCCGATCCACGCCGAGATCATGGCCGCCCGGCCCGATGTCGGCGCGGTAGTACACGTGCACAGCCCGCATTCGGTCGCGCTCGCTGCTGCGGGCGCACAACTTCGGCCGGTCAGCCATGCGGCGAACTACTTCGAGCCGTTGGGTGTGCCACGATTCGAGTTGACCGCAGATCTGATTCTCACGCCCGAACTAGGTAAACGACTGGCGGAAGCGCTCGGTGAGGCCCGCGCGGTCTTCTTGGTCAATCACGGTATCGCCGTCGTAGGAGCGGACTTGCAGGAAGCGACGGTCGGCGCCATCGTGTTGGAGATGGCCGCTCGCCAGCAGTTGTTGACCGCGCAATACGGTAGCTTTCCGCAGTGGTCGGACCCAGAAGAGTCACACGCCAAGCGCCAGCACATTTACGGACCGGGAGCTGTACACGCTGTCTGGGACTATCTCGTGCGTCGACTTCCGGCGTCTTGAGGGCCGATTGTCAGATCGAACAACGCGTCGGCGAGTTCCTCGACCACCGGTGCGTGGCCCAAGAGAAGCCGGTAGTACATCGGTCCGATAAGTCGGTCGGCCAATAATTCCGCATCGATGTCGCCCGCCAACTCGCCGGATTCGATGGCGTCGTGCATCAGGCCGATGATGAGTTTGCGTCGCTCGGAAAGATAACGGCGGCGAAACGCGTCGGCTAGTTCGGCGTCGTGCTGTGCGTCGGCGACGATTCCGGCCAGCATGTGAGCATCGGGGCCGCCCAGGAATCGAGCGGCGATCTGAATGTGTGTGCGCAAGTTCGCCAATGCAGAACCTGCATGTAGATACGGAGTCTGCGGCCCGGCGGCTTCGAGAAGGACATCCATCGCCACGTCGGAGCGGTTGCTCCACCAGCGATAGACCGTTGCTTTGCTGACGCCGGCGCGGCGCGCCAATGCTTCCATCGAGAAGCTGGCGAAGCTGCCTTCGGCCAACAACGCTCGCGCGGCCGCCATCACCTCGGTGCGGACACGCTCACGCGGCCCCCGAGTGGTTGTGCCAGTCGGATCCATAATCTGCCGTCCTTTCTGCTGAGCAGAATCCCAAAAAATTATCGAAACGAAACGTCTTGTTTTGTTAGACTCGTCACATTACACCACCCAGGTTGCGAAGGAGTACGGATGTCTGAGCTTGTCGGTGCGACAGCCGAGTCGATCGACCCCGCTGTATGCCCGTTCGATCACCACGCGCCCAGAACCGCGCAGCAGGTCTGGGACACGTACGCAGACCTGAGGTCGCGTGACACCGCACGGTCGGACCTCTACGGCGGCTTCTACGTGCTGACCCGATTCGCCGAGGTACGCGCCGCCGCGCGAGACCATGCAACGTTCTCCTCTGCAGGCGGCCACCGCATTCCCGCGATCGGTACCGGAAGATCCTTGCCGATCGATGTCGATCCGCCTCGGCATGCCGAATATCGCCGACTGTTCACCGACCGCGTGACACCTGCCAGCGTCGCCGAGCTCGAGCCGTTCCTGCGTCGACTCATCGGCGGATTGGTGCGCGAATTCCACAAGGCGGGCGGCGGAGACTTCGTACCCGACGTCGCCCTGGCGATGCCGCTCGCTGTGTTGACCGAGGTTGTCGGGTTCTCCGAAGAGACGGTATCGAATCTGCGTCGGTTGACAGAGCAATCCTGGACGCGGGTGACCGATGCGTCGCTGGACGAGGCTCGTCGCGAACTCCGCGAGGTGGTGCAGAGCGAGATTGCACGCCACCGCAGCGAACGCCCGTCGGACTACTTGACCACGATGTTGTCCGCAGAAGTCGATGGCCGGGCGATCGAAGACGACGAACTCGAACGCATCCTGTTGACTTTCGCGATCGCAGGCCACGAAACCACAGCGAACGCGGCGGCGTGGTTGGTGCACTTCATAGCCTCCGACGACACCCTGCAACTTGCGCTGCGAAACGACCCCACACTGATCCCCGCCTACGTCGAAGAGTCGCTACGGCTCGGGACGCCGGCGCAAGCCTTCGCCCGAGAGACTACCGGCCAGGTCGAGGTCGGAGCATGCCCGATTCCCGCCGGTGAGCGGGTATTGCTGGCCTACGGTGCAGCAAACCGCGACGAACGGCAGTACGACCGGCCCGAGCAGTTCGACGTCGTCCGTGGCTCACGCGGGCATCTCGCTTTCGGCTTCGGGATCCACCAGTGCCCAGGTGCGCTGCTCGCACGCACAGAACTTCGACTCATGCTTGACGCTCTACTCTCCGTGCCCCCCATCCGCAGCGACGGACCGCCGCAATTCGACGGATTGATGGGCGGAATCCACCTCGGACCGCGAGCCCTACCGATTCGATTCGATTCAGCCGAGGTCACACCATGAAGATTTCCATCGACACACACGCCTGCAACGGCTATGGCAACTGCGCCTTCGCTGCCCCCGACGTCTTCGACGTCGACCTCGCGCGCAATCTCGCCGTACTCAAAGACGACGTCGATCTCGACACCATCGATCTCGACCTGGTCCGCGAGGCCGCCGAGGATTGTCCGGTGCGCGCAATCCTGTTGGAGGAGTGATGACCACCGGAACAGGTGGAATCGCGGTCGTGGGCGGCTCCGTAGCCGGCATTCGATGCGTAAAGACCCTGCGACAATTCGGATACTCCGATCGAGTCGTCCTTATCGACCGCGACGGCGAAGACCCCTACGACAAGCCGGGCCTCTCGAAAGCTTTTCTGGCCGACGACACAAGGCCCGCACCGCAACTCGCGACTGCCGCCGAGCTACGGCAATGGTCGGTCGAGTACCGACCGGGGACAGCCGCGATCGGCTTGGATACCGCGGGACCCAAACTCGAGACGGACGCAGGGCTCGAATCCTTCGATTCGGTGGTCGTCGCCACCGGCTGCCAGCCACGACCACTTCCCGCCGCCGCAACCGGTCACCGCATCGGTTACCTGCGCAGCCTCGACTCCGCGCGTGACCTGCGTCGCCATATTCGCCCCGGCGCATATCTGGTCGTCGTCGGTGGTGGATTCCTCGGCTTGGAAGTCGCCGCGAGCGTTCGGGCTCGCGGTGCCACCGTGACCGTCATCGAAGCAGGAGATCGGTTACTCGCACGCGGGGTACCGACTGCTGTCGCGCGGTACGTAGAAGGACGACATCGAAGCCACGGCGTCGATCTTCGGTTGGAAACCACTGTGTCCGCGGTCCACGAGCAATCCGACGAGGTGCAGATCCACCTCTCCGACGGCGGGTGCGTCACGGCGGACTATGTCCTGGTCGCTATCGGCGCCGACCCGGTAGTCGACTGGGTGACATCGTCGAACCTGTTGTTGGACAACGGGATTCTCTGCGACGCATCGATGCGAACCAGCGCCGAGCACGTGTACGCCGTGGGTGACTGTGCGAGCTTCGTCAACCCGCTGTTCGGCAGGCGAATGCGACTCGAGCACTGGACAAGTGCAGGCGAGCAGGCGGCCTTCGTCGCGCGCACGCTTGCCGGCCGCTCCCGAAGCTCATCATGCGAGCTTCTCCCGTATGTCTGGTCGGACCAATACGACCTCCACATACAGTCCGTCGGCGTCGCGGGCAGGACCGATTCGACGTTCGATGTCGGCGCGCACGGCCTACTTTCGCTGGCCTGCGAAGGAGCCGACATCGTAGGAGCGACCGCAGTGAACGGTCAAGCTGCACTGTTGCGTATCCGTACCGCGCTGCGGGATGGGCCGATCGCTTTTGCGTCTCTCGAAAGTTCTGTTTTGCAGAATCCCGCTCTGGACATCAGAAATCAACATTCATAGTGTTCACGCGATCATCATGTAACCAAAGTCACATCGAAGAAAGGTTGGTCCGATGAGTTACGTAATCGGCGTAGATACAGGGGGCACATTCACCGATGCCTTCGCGGCTGACGACTCGGGCCGCATTGCCAGCGCCAAGTCCTCCTCGACACCGCCGAATTTCGCGAACGGCTTCCTGAACGCGATCGACGAATTGGCCGCCTCGATGAGGCTGTCCACCGCCGAGCTCCTCGGCGACACCGGCTACATCATTCACGGCACAACATCGACCCTGAATGCCCTCGTTACCGGCGATGTTGCAGAAGTCGGTTTCATCACCACACGCGGGCATGCCGACTCGATTTCGATCATGAACGTCGAAGGCCGCTAAGCGGGACTGGGTACCGACGAAATCCAGAACATGTCCGCCACCAACAAGCCGCAGCCGTTGATCCCGCGGCGCCGCGTTCGAGAAGTCAACGAACGCACCGACTACAAGGGCGCCGAGATCGTCGCACTCGACGAGGACGGTGTACGACGCGAGGTCCGCGAACTCATCGCCGACGGCGTCGAAGCCATTGCAGTGTCGCTGCTGTGGTCCTTCCGCGACCCCACCCACGAGCGTCGAATCCGCGAAATCATCGCCGAAGAGGCGCCAGGACTTTATGTCGCGCTGTCGAGCGACGTCAGTCCTCGAATTCGCGAGTACCCACGCAGCGTCACCACGATCATGAACACCCAGGTAGGTCCTCGACTGCGCGCATACCTGGCGCCGTTGGAAGCCGATCTGCGCGAGCGCGGCTTCACCGGCGCGTTGTTGGTCATGCAAGGCAGCGGTGGATGTGTGACCGCAGAAAACGCGCCCGCAAACGCCATCAGCACGATCGGGTCAGTCCTCACCGGCGGCATCGTCGGCTGCCAGCAGCTCGCGTCGGCGCTCGACCACACCAACATCATCTCCACCGACATGGGCGGCACCACATTCCTCGTCGGTCTTGTGCTCGACGGCGAGGCTGTCAAAACGTCGAGTACCGTGCTCAACCAGTACACGATCAGTTCACCGATGGTGGACGTCCACACGATCGGCGCCGGAGGCGGAGCGATCGCCTGGGTCGACGCCGGCGGCAATCTCAAGGTCGGACCACGAAGCGCCGGTGCGTCGCCCGGGCCGGCTTGTTACGGCTCTGGTGGCACAGAACCAACGGTGACCGACGCAGACCTCGTGCTGGGAATCGTGAACCCCGACTACTTCCTCGGTGGCCGCAAAACTCTCTCGAAGGAGTTGGCAGAAAGCGCAATTCGGGAAAAGATCGCCGACCCGCTCGGGCTCACCGTCGACGAGGCGGCCGCGGCGATCTACGCCATCCAGAACGCTCAGACCACCGACCTGGTTCGCAAGGTTGTCGTCGAGAGCGGACAAGATCCCCGCGACTTCGTCGTCTATGCCTATGGCGGTGCCGGGCCCATGCACTGTGCCAGCTACTCGGCCGATCTCGGAGTGAAAGAAGTCATCGTTCCGCTCGGTCCGACGGCGGCGGTCTTCTCCGCTTTCGGCCTCGCTGCATCCGACATCATTCTGACCGCCGAACACTCGCAGCCAGACAACATGCCGGTCGATCCGAATCAGGTCAACGCGACCTTCGATCGTCTCGAAGAGCACCTGCAGACCCAACTCGCGGCACAGGATCTCGAATTTTCCGATATCCGATTCGAACGCGAGGCCGATATCCGCTACACCATGCAGCTGGCGGAGGTGTCGGTCCCGGTGTCGTCGGGAACCATCTCCCACGAAGACGTGGTGTTGCTGTCGAAGAGCTTCGAGGAGCGATACGAACAGCGCTTCGGCAAAGGCTCGGGATTCCCCGACGCGGGCATCCAAATCATCACGTATCGACTTCGCGCGGTCGGTTGCCTACCGATCCGACCGCAGCTTCCCCCCTTCCACGACGGCTCCGGCGCGCCGGTACCTCGTGCCCGACGGCAGGTCTTCCTCGACGTCGTGCGGCGGTGGGAGGAAACGCCCATCTACCACTACCTCGACCTCGGCGTGGGAGACGCGATCAGCGGCCCCGCAGTGGTGGAAGCGCCTACGACAACCGTCGCGTTGCCTGCGGGCTGCAACGCGGTCGTCGACCGACTCGGCAACCTCTCGATCACCTACTAACGGAAAGGACCGACCATGGCACTCCATCCCGTCGCCGGCTCCGACAAGTTCGTCAGCACTCTCACTCCGACATCCGAACTCCGCCACCGAGTTCGGGGCGTCGCATTGCACGATGTCAGCGCCGATGACGTCGCCGCGCTCGACGCCCTGACCTACGAAGTGGTCCGGCACCGAATCGCAGCGATCACCGAAGACATGGGCGACGCGCTCAAACGAATGTCCGGATCGGTGGTGGTCACCGATTGCAACGACTTCGGCACCCTGATCCTCGACGAGGGCGGTGACTCGGTACAAATGGGGCTGTTCAACACCCAGCTCGCCGCCGCTGTCGACCTCGCAGTCAAATGGACACTCGAAAACCGTACTGCAAATCCAGGCATCCGCGAGGGTGACATGTTCTTCTGCAACGACCCGTGGGTCGGTGGGGGACTGCACCAAAACGACGCGTCCGTCCTCGCGCCGCTGTTTTATGGTGGCGAATTGTTTTGCTGGACTGGGGCAGTGGCCCATCAGGTGGATCTCGGTGGCGTATCGCCGGGCAGTTGGTCGGTCGACGGGATGGACGTCTTCTGGGAATCGATTCCGATCCCGCCGATCAAGATCGTCGAGGCCGGCGAGTTGCGTGCCGACATCGAGGACAGTTACCTGCGCCGCTCTCGTGTACCGAAGCTGGTGGCGCTGGACCTGCGGGCAAAGATCGGTGCCAACAACGTTGCACACGACCAACTGCGACGGCTCATCGACAAGTACGGCCCGACCACGGTCAAAGCCGTCATGCGTCGAATGATGGACGACGCCGAGTCCCGCGTCTCCAAAAAGCTCACAAGCCTTCCGGACGGAACCTGGACCTCCGTCGCCCACCAGGACGGGGCACGTGCCGGGGACCGGGAGGTGCACAAAATCGTATTGACCATGAGCAAGGTCGGCGACCGGCTGACCTTCGACTTCACCGGAACCGACCAACAGGTAGACGGAATCTCCAACTGCACTTTCGCCGGCCTCCGCGGAGGCATCATGCCGGTGCTGCTGACCCTGCTGTGCGGCGACATCCCGTGGTCTCCAGGCGGAATCTCACGACGAGTCGACATCATCAGCGAACCCGGCACTCTGAACAACTGCACGTTCCCCGCCGGCATCGGAAAAGCCTCGGTCGCGTCGGCCTGGGCAACCCAGAACGCGGCCACCGAGTGCGTCGCCAGCATGCTGGCTGCTAGCGAAGAGCACAAGAAATCGGCGATGGCGGTCGGCTGCGGAACGTGGGATCTGACCTTGCTCGCCGGAGTCGATCAGCGCGGTGCCGGCTTTGCCACGATGCTGTGCGACGCGATGGCGGGCGGCATGGGCGCACGTGTCGATGCCGATGGCGTGGACACCGGCGGCGGCAACCCGATCGCGATGGGCCGAGTAGCCGACGCAGAAATGAACGAATTCAGCTTCCCAATTCTCTACCTATGGCGGCGCGAAGAGGCCGACTCCGGGGGAGCGGGCCGCTTCCGCGGTGGTCTTGGCGGGTCGAGTTGCTTCGTCCCGCACGATTCACCTATCGACCAAATCCATCTGGTGCTCTCCGCTACGGGCAAGGCGCTTCCGCAAGCTCCCGGCTTGTCCGGCGGGTACCCCGCCAACACGCAATTCGACGTCCTCGTTAGGGGTGCCGATGTCGCGAAACTGTTCGCGAACAAACACATTCCCGCAAATCTGGAAGAACTAGGCGGGGACCTGCAGATTATGCCCGCACATCTGGAAACCGAACTGACTGCGCAAGACGTGTACTTCACACATTGGCAAGGCGGAGGAGGCTACGGAGATCCGCTGCTACGCGAGCCCCACCGGGTCGCCGTCGACGTCGAACGACACCGCGTCTCTGCTGCGGCCGCAACAACCTTGTACGGCGTCGTCATCGACGGCAATGGCGACGTCGACGAAGCACAAACCGAAACCCGTCGACACAGCCTGCGTCGGGAACGGGCCGGACTGGCCACCGACAGCGAAGAGCGACAGGAGATTCACCATGCGCGTTGATGACAACGTCGAACTGCTATCCGACGGAACCACACGATGTGTGCACTGCCAGACCGCGCTCGGCGACAGCACCGCAGGCACCCTCGCGCGCGCGTTGACTCGAGAAAGCGCATCCCAGACGGCCGGGCCATCGGTGCACGCAGCTCCCAGCCTGTTCACCGACCGTCCGATCGTGCTGCGCCAACTGTTCTGTCCGTCCTGCTTGGTCCTGCTCGCGACGGAAATCGTGCCTAGCGACGAACCAGGCATGCGCTCGTGGAACCTGACCCAAAAAGCACCAGGATAGAAAGCTGACCGAGCGATACCAGCGAAGGTCACGAAGCGAGGGTGCCATCACGGCACCCTCGCTTTGGTGCGCGGTAGAGGACACGAAACGCGCGAATCCACCCGCCCGAAAGTATCGGAATACACGACAGCACAACGGTGCTGCACAAGAACGACCGAAGGCACCCTCGTCGGGTGCCTTCGGTCGAGCGGGGTGGCAGGTCGGAATCAAAGCCAGCGTGGCGGCACCGGTGAAGCTTCGGGCGAGGTCACCCCGACGGCACCGCGGCCCGCGGACCAGCGGACGATCGAGGCAAGGTTGCCTCGGACTACAGAGGCTGCGGTGTGGCCCGGTTTGATCGCAATCGGAGGTGTGCCTGACACGTCCAGGACAAGTTGGGAGCCGAGCTCGTTCGTCCGCCACGCCTTGACGATGTCGGACAGAACCGAAGTCAGCACGACCGCGGGGAGGTCGGTGAACCGGCCGGTGCCGGCGAGATCGACCGCGTGAATCCAGACCTCGCGTGCGCGCATCCAGGCGGTCTCGGCAGCGGGAACGATTCGTCCTTGCACGGTAACCACTTCGGCGTCCCAGGCCGAGTCGGCAAGATGGCGCCATTTCTCGTCCAGCCGAGCAACGGTGTGGTCGAACAAGTTTCGAAGCGCGCCGGCCGACAAAGTAGCTCCGGCGCTGATTTCGTCATTGCGCTGCTGCACAGACGCGTACATCGGGATCTCTGTACCGGACGCCGCCCAGTCCAGCAGTCGACACAGCGCTGCTGCGTTGTAGGCGACGTGGGCGATCACGTGTTTGCGCGTCCACCCGTCCAGAAGGGTGGGCCCGGCCAGTTCGTCGTCGGATAGCTCCCCGAGCTGTTGGGCGAAGAACGAGGTTCCCCGGCGAGCAAGGACGAGGCGCTCAGCCAGCGGAAGGTCGTGAAACATGTTGTACGACAAGACTACTTGACCACCGTCTTGTTACGAACCGAGCCGAGGCCCTCGATGCTGATCTCCACAACTTGCCCGTCCCTAATGTAGCGCGGTGGTTTGCGGGCATGCCCAACGCCGCCTGTCGTGCCTGTGATGATGACGTCGCCGGGTTGCAGCGTGACGATATGGGAGATGTACTCCACGAGAGCGGTCGGCCCGAAGACCAGATCATCGGTGAATGCGCTCTGCATTACTTCACCATCGAGGCGAGCCTCGATTTTGGTTCCCGGGACGTAGTCGGTGACCAGATGCGGACCGAAGCCGCTGGTCTTCTCGAACGTCTTGCCCTGGTCCCACTGCAGCGTGCGGTACTGATAGTCGCGCATCGTGTAGTCGTTGATCACGGAATAGCCGGCGATATGGTCGGCCGCATCTGCCTCGGTTACCTGGTAGGCGCGCTTGCCGATCACGACTGCGAGTTCAGCCTCCCAGTCCAATTCGGAGCTGGCGTATGCCGGAACGAAGACGTCGTCGTTCGGTCCGGTGAGCGCTTCCTTGAATTTCGCGAACAACGTCGGATGCGCAGGCAATTCGCGCCCCATCTCCTTGATGTGCGTGGCGTAGTTCAGACCGACACAGATGATCTTGCCCGGATTCGGGACAACCGGTGCGTAATCTGCGTCGAGCAGGCTCACGGTCGATCCCGAGGCAAACTTCGCAAGTACCGACCAGTCCGCGGTTCCGAGCAGTGCCGACAGGTCGGAATAGCCCTCGATGACGGTGGCCTCGGTTTCGCTGTCGATTCGAACAGCGACAGTTGTGCCGCCATGACGCAGAGTGGCGAGTTTCATCGATCAAGCTCCTTCGGAAATCAACGTGCGGTTCAGGTGTAAGCGTTCGACGATCGGTGCGTCGGAGAAGACGAACACGTCGAAGTCGGTGTCGGCCTCGATCGACCACTCCACCCAGGACGGAACCGCGATCATGTCGCCCGTGCCGACCTGGTGAGTCCGCCCATCGAGAACGAAACGCCCAGACCCGTCGAACACCTGGTAGACACTCGATCCGACATCACGCCGGGTTCGCGTCACTGCTCCTGCACGAAGCCGGTGGAATTCGGCGCGGACGGTCGGCATGACGTCACCGCCCGTGGTCGGGTTGGTGTAGCGGACTGCAGCGTGGCCTGGCTCGGTGGTCGCAGCAAAACCTTCGTCCTCGAGTGAAAGCTGCTCGCGCAACGCGGCGTCGGTGTGTTCCCACCGGTAGGCCGCTATCGGTGAGCTCGTCTTGGCGCCGAGGCCGATCAGCGGACGAAGGCCGGGATGCGACCACAGCCGCTCCGAGCGCGACGTGTCGGGTGTGGAGTCGTCGGTGACGCCTTCGGATCCGAATTCGAAGAATCCGGTGTCGGTGTAGTGCACGAACGGAATGTCGAGGCCGTCGATCCATGCCATCGATTGATCGGTCTCGTTGTGGTGTCCGTGGAAGTTCCATCCAGGAGTCAGCAAGAAGTCGCCTCGACGCATCGCGACTGGGTCGCCGTTGACGACAGTCCAGACTCCTTCGCCCTCGATGACGAAGCGAAATGCGTTCTGGCTGTGTCGATGTTCGGGAGCTGTCTCTTTCGGACCGAGGTATTGGATGGCTGCCCACAGAGTGGGTGTGGCGTGGGGGACTCCACCCAGGCCGGGGTTGGCCAGGGCGATGGCTCGCCGTTCCCCACCGCGGCCGACAGGCACGAGATCGCCGGCGCGCTGCGCAAGTGGGTACAGCGCCGACCATTTCCACACGAACGGTATTGCCCTCGACCTGGGAGCCATTGGCATCAGATCACCGAGTTGAGTCCACAGCGGATTCAAATTGTTCGTTTCGAAATCGCGATACAACTCGGTGAGTGCGTCCTGCTCTGTGGTCGTCATTCGAGACCCTCCTCTGTGCGCGATCGCAACTGGACTTGCATCGGCAAGTCGCGGGCGACTGGGTTCTCCTGGCAACGCTAGAGAGAAGGTCGCCAGGAAACCACGGTCGTTCTGTCATACAGAACGCTGTGAACGAGCCGGGCGAGAAGGTTGAGGCGAATCTATGCGCTGCGCATAGGGCTTTGTGGCTGGTGCGCAATATGGAGTTGGTTCGTTAGAAAGCCAGGGAGTTCTAAAATGTTCTGTATGACAGAACGCAACTGGTTCGTAGCATGTCGATGCGGCACAGTATGCGGCAGACGGGGCCTTTGGTTCGATGAACCTGCACTGAAAGCGGCAGAGGTTGCGATATCTGCTAGGTACTCGCGAGATCCGCTGCGCCGTCCGGTGATTGCGATAGCAAAGCCGCCGCGCTCAAGTGCTTCAACCGCCTCGATTGCGCACTCGCCAAGGGGAAAAGATGTCGGAACTTCGCAACTCCAAGATCGTAATCGCTGGCGGCGGAATCGGCGGTGTAGCCAACGCCCTGGCACTCGCGCGCCGTGGTGCTCATGTGGTCCTTCTGGAGCGAGCGAGCACATTCGGCGAAGTGGGCGCTGGGCTTCAGATAGGTCCGCATGGCTCCCGCATACTGCAGTCCTGGGGCGTGCTGGACGATGTGCTGGCCAAGGGTGTTCGGCCGCGCAACCTCGTTTTTCGTGACGCTCTGACAGCCGAAGTTCTCACGAAGATTGACCTCGGCGCAGCTTTCGTTGAGCGCTACGGCGGGCCCTATTTCGTCACGCATCGAAGCGATCTGCACGCGGCGCTGGTAAGGGCAGCACGCGAGGCAGGTGCCGAGTTGCACAACGGTATAACGGTAACCGATGTCACGACAGAGAAGGACAAAGTCGTCGTCGCCACCCGGGGTGGACGCGTCTTCGAGGCAGACATTGCGCTTGGCATGGACGGTTTGAATTCCCGGTTACGCCGCAAAGTGAGCAATGACGAGCCCGTCTCTTCCGGCTATGTCGCCTACCGGGGAACCTTCTCCTTCGACGATGTGAACTTCGAAGAGCACCTCGAAGATGTTGTCGCTTACATCGGCCCGCGATGCCACTTCATCCAATACCCGCTTCGAGGCGGCGCAATGTTGAACCAAGTTGCGGTCTTCGAATCGCCCGGCTATAAGCGGGGTGTCGAGGAGTGGGGCGGACCGGAAGAACTCGACCAGGCGTACGCGGACTGTCACGAAAACGTGCGCCGCGGGCTCGGGTACCTGTGGAAAGACCGACGGTGGCGCATGTACGACCGGGATCCCATCGACAACTGGATCGACGGACGAATGATTCTCCTTGGCGACGCCGCCCATCCACCCCTGCAATATCTCGCCTCCGGCGCAGTGATGGCGATGGAGGATGCGAAGTGTCTGGCTGACTACGCTGTCCAGCAATACGCTCTTCGAGGCGGAAACGTCGCCTGGCCCCACATTCTTCGTGCTGTCAACGACGAGCGTGCCGTCCGGTGCAACCGCATCGTCACAGTCGGGCGTATGTGGGGCGAGCTCTGGCACTTGGACGGAACTGCACGACTCGCACGCAACGAACTCTTTCGAACTCGTGACACGACGAGCTTCAAGTACACCGATTGGCTCTGGGGATATTCCTCGGCGCTGTCGGACCAACCGCGGCTCGTTCAGCCCGTTGAAGTGGTCGGCGCGGACCGCTTTTGACGGACCGCGCACTTTGGCGCACGGGACCACGACGGAACACACGGCATGCGCGCTCCTTCGCAATGCTGAGGTCAGCGCTATATTTTGAATCCTGCAGAACGTGCCTGACGTGCGTAAACGGGCGACGTTCCGTCCTCGGGGTCAAGTGGTCGCAGGTTCAAATCCTGTCAGCCCGACAAAGTTTGTGCAGGTCAGAGGTGCTATGCGGGTGGCAATCCCGACCTCGTGCAGAATTCGTGCAGAACGCCTCACCAGTGTGGTCCGGCCGCATTGGGCGCGGCTCGGTGTCGAGAACCCGAGACGAACCTCAGCCAGAGGCAGTCAGGCGTCTTCAAGCTCGGCTACCACGGCGGTTTATGGCCCCCTTCTGAGGCCACGCGTTCTGCGTCTCTGTCTAGTGTTCAACCGCGGGATGCTCCAACTCCGTCGTGAGCGCGGCGCGCTCACTAGCATCGGTAGAATTCATTTAGTGCCGGTGAATCCAGACCTCTATGCCCAAGTTGAAGCTGCGCGTCGCCAAATCGCGGAGATTCCCGCTTATGTGCTACAAGACCTTGAAGGTTACGGTTCCGATCTAGCCGACTTGGTGTCCGGCGTAGATGAGACCGCCGACTTCCTCAGTTCCGTCGAAGATCAGATACGCCAGATCGACTTCGCGTTGATCGCTCGGGCGTGGAAGAACTTCCGCAGCCGGATGCCGTTCAACTGGTCTGATGAGGCTGGCTTGCCTTCGAGCGATGACCTCAAACAAGTCACCGAAACAGACGGAATCCCGATTGTCTACGTGCCCAGAGGCGATATCGTTGGTGCGTTACTGGGCGCTGGCTCTCGCGATGACCGCATTGCCATCCTGCTCAGCCGCAGGGATGACGTACTCGAAGATTGCCGACTTGCTCTCAGGAAGAAAGCCGACACCGCCAAATGCACTCGGCCACAACACCATTTGGTCGAACTCGCGATCGACAGCTACTTAGACGGTCACTGCGAGGCAGCTCAAACGCTTGCCGTCTGTGTGTGCGACAAGTTCATCCGGGACGACATCGCGAGGTCGCAGGCTGACGCAGTTGTCGCGGCTACAATCGGTGATCTTGACGACGATTTCGAAGCCGACCGATTGCGCATTGCGTTAGTTCGTGCTCCGCTTGTCCCGTTCCTTGCCAAGTGGTTTCCCGGGTCGAATTACCCGGTTCCCGTCAAGCTGAATCGAAACATTACTGTTCACCAGCCGACGCCAGACCATTTGAACCCGGCAAACGGGTTATTGGCAGTCATGCTGGCCACCAGTTTGCTGTACGGGGCGGTCGACCAACGTTCATAGGAAAGCAGGTCAGAATCGAGATTGCGCGGCGGGTGAAGCGCCGACTCGTCGAGTCTGCTGCCGCGGCCCTACTATCGCTAACCTCGTCAGGTATTGATCGCCTCGTGGACAGTTAGAGGCCGAGACATTGTTGTTGTCGCAGAGCCCGGTGGTCTTGACCTCATGCCATGACCTGAGATTCCAATTTCGCGCTGGGGCAAGTAAGTTCTTCGCAAATTGTGCGCCGAACCGGGTATTCCGGCCCGGATTCGCGCGAAGTCGACCGCAACCTCCTGGCGTCTGGAGGCCGCAAGTTCGATATACACTTACGGGCTTTGGCCTGACTGCGACAGGCAGGGCGAGGTCGCTTTCTTCACAAAACCATTCGCTGGTCAACGTGGGCGAAATGATGCTGTCGCTGTTCGGATCAACGATGCGAACGTCGACGTTTTGGTTCGACCTTCCACACGAGCCAACTCCGAGGAGCGGCTCGTACCCTGATGACCGCATGAAACGACGGGGTTGGGTCATCGTGTGGCCAGGAACTCATCCGTTCATGCCGTAGTCGAACTCGCTGTCTTTGTGCTCGATGTACTGCGCGACGGTTCCTTCTTTGAGATTGTCAAGCGCAAGCTGAACGGACGCATTGTCGAAACCAACTGGTAGTCCAGACTCCAGCCAGGGAAAGTAGGGGAGTGATGTGAACCACGCTTCGATCCGATCAATTATCGATACAACGTCCTTCGCTTGATCTGGCGTGAGGGCGGGCTGCCACAGCATGAACTGATCAGTGAAGACCCCGCGCGCGGTCTCGATCGTGTGGTATCCAGGTGCCCATTCGACAAAAATGCCATCAGCCAGTCGCCCGCCACCGCCATGCAAGAGCGTGTTCCGGTATTCCCGCGCCAAGTAGCTAAGGTCACTATGCGCGACTTTGTCACCTGCCGCCATTCTGCCCGTTGTGGCAAGGGAAAACTGGTCTGACCAAGATGCGCTGAAGAGGCGGTCGACCGAGAAGTCGTCCTCCAGAGCTGCCGCAGAGAACCCTGTCAACAGCACCAAGCGGTGTTGCACTAATGAGAAGTAGCCGGCGAGCAACGCGGTTGCAAGATAGGCGATTTCGTGCTCGCGATCCAATTTCACCTGGATGCCCCCGGCGATGTTCATAAGGTCTCCCTCAAGGCGGTCGGAAGGTTCATGCGGAGGTTGCAAGGTCATTCTCAGGCCAGGTTGCCCGTCATTCTCGAGCGCCTCATTGAGCTTTGCTCTAAAGTAGGAGACGAAGCCAGCGTAGCGACCGTGCTGGTTGAGAACTCTGACATTGTTTGTCTGCCTTTGCATTTCAACCGCTGGTTCGACAACCATCGTCTGAATCGTCTTGACTGCGCTGCGCAATTTCTGCTCAATATCTAGTGCCAGGGCGCTCGGCTCGTCGCCTCTGCTTTCGGTCACCCAGATATAAAGTTTGATCCCGAAGACCGTGAAGCGCAGCTCGCATGGGATCGATTTGTAAGAAAACGCCAGATCCCAGCGCGTCTTATCCGTTCGGGGTGCATCCGCGGCCCCGCGGCTCAGCAGTGCAAGGTGAAGTAGTTGACTCATCGTCGCAAATGTATTTTCAAGGGGATACTCGAACCTGCGGAGGTTTGTCATATCGGCCGGGTCATTCTGAGGTAAGCCGAACTCGCGAAGCTGTCGGGATGAGAGGTAGCCAACGTCTTTGCCAGCTCTTCGGGATGCGCCATTGCAATCTCCTATCGCGTAATGCCGGTGGAAACTGAGTTCGGGTTAGCATCTGCGTCGATCCAACCGAGTTCCGTTGCCACCGTCGCTGTGTTGGCGCGATGAAACGCGAAGTCGCGGGAAATCTGAATGCACGTAGCGACCTCTTGGGGCGTTACTCCGGCCCTGAGGAGTATCAGTACCTGCAGCATCCAAGGTGTCACCCAGTTCAGGACCGTCCAGCGGTCCAACTTGCGGTGAAGGGGTTCAGGATCCGGGTCGTTTGACTTGAGTTGGTGGGCCAGCTCGTCGCGTGCGGCTACCAGGCGGAGTGCGAAGCCGGGGACTGACTCAAAGACTTCAGGTAGCACATTGTTGACCTCAGCGACTACCTCGACTACACGTTCAACGAAGCTGATCTCGTCGATGTGAGCGAGCGCATCGTCGAAGCACTTAGTTGCAGTGGCCTCGTCGGCGATGCCGTCTTCGACTAATTGTGTAACCCCGGCCTTCTTTGCCGCTTTGCGAGCGGCCTTGAGGCTCTTGCCTTCTGGCGGCTGAAACCGCTTACGGTCTTTCCATAGCCGCCGGTGGATGCCCTCGACGACCGCAGCTTGGGCAAGCAACTGCACCTGAATGGGACCTCCGGGTGGGTGGGCAACCGGATCCGTCAGGCCGTCAAGCCGATGATGGAGCGTGAGAAATCGAGCGAAGCGCTCGATCGTGAGGCACTCAGGGGCGAGCAGCGGCTCAGGGCGAAGTCCGTGCGGCGTATCGTGGGCGCGCCTGCTCAGAACTTCGGTCCATGTGTTGGCTCCTTCGCGTCTGACCTGCACTCTGAAAATTGTCAACGGCTTTCGCAGAGCGATCTTCATGAAGGTCAGACACGCGTAGACGATGTCGTCGACCATTCCGTTCAGCGGGACATTCTTGTGTGCGACATACCGTAGCCACGATCCGTCCTCATCGGAGTCGGTGTCGAGGGCGCCCGTTTCGCCGACGGGAGCTTTTTTCTGCTCCGCCCAAACTCGTGGCATCCAGCCTGGGGCGTCGAGTTGGAATCGCACGGCCTCGTAGTAGTCATCCTCGTCGTGCAACGTGTCACCGATCAGCAGGTACCGAATCCGGTAGATCGGGTCACCGGTCATGACTGCGTCGCCGCCATGGTTCTGAGCGAAGAGGCCGGTCGCCCACGTTCCATCGACGAGGTGGGCGTGCAGGGTCGCTGGCTGAAACGCGGCGACTCTGTCGGCCGGCGGTGCGAATGTCAGTTTCGTGTGTCCCGGATTGTCGTCTTCGACCTCGTGGAAATGAACATCGTCGACCAGTGAATTCGCCAGCACTGCCGCTGGTTGCTCACCTCGGCCGTGGGTCAGCGTCCCGACCGACACGCGGTCGGGGGTGCCTGCCAACCAGAAGGTTCCGCGCGTTTCGATCATAGGCGTGAAGATATCCGCCGTTAAGTTGTGCAACCGTGTCGGTTCACCAGCCCTGCCGAAAAGCGTTGCAGGAATCGCTTTCTGGCTACGTCCTGTCAAGCCATAGAGCGATGCGCACGTCGGCGAGAGTCTATCCGGGGAATTCGGTCAGTTCGAAACTTGTGAGCACTTTCGTGCGTCGCGGCCGCCAGCGCGTCGTCCGCACGCCCTCGCATTTGAAAACGTCGCGATGTCTGACTGCTACGTGGCACGCGTGTGACCACCGGGCACACGAGTGCGCTTGGTCGCCGAGAAATGGACTTCGACATCTTGCGAAACCTCGATGCCTGAATGCGTCGGGCAACCGTGAAGCGTTGCGCCGGATCTCATTTGGCCGCGGATTGATCGTAATTGGTGATCGGCTCTGGGAGGTTGGTCGGCTAAACTGCGCGCTGATGGCGATGCTCGCGGTCCCACCCTCGACGCGTCGTGGCTGGCGTGGCACACGTTTTCTTCAAGCCGTTCCGAAACCGTCCGGTTCGGTTCGCCCAATTGTGAAGTGCCGCAAGGCTGCATCTCAAGAGGTCACGTACTGTGTTGGTAGTGTGGACGAAACCTGACCCAGCCGCGCTGCGGCGCTATGCGGGCCTTCCGGCAAAGTTGCAGCTGTCCGATTATCTAGCGACGATGATTTCTGAGCCTGTTCAATGGGTCACCGTTCTCCGGAGACTCGGACCTGGTATTGATTTCAGCGTGATTTCGCCGATTCTTGTGGAGTTATCTCACTTAGAAGATGTCCTGGCGACCACCGATCATTCGATAAACGATCTCGGCGAACCAAGCTATGACGGAGAGAGGGAACCCGCATTTCGCGACGGGCTGACGAGCGCACCCGATGGCTACGACCTGCATCTTTTCGTAAACGTTCGCTGGGTTCCACCGGGCACTGCTGATCCAATCATTGAGTTCGCTCCCGCGTTCCTGTGGTGGCTTGGGCTTGTTTCCCGGTCCGATGGAACTATGTACCGGGTTACGAGCGACGGCCGCGTAGAGGAAGTCGTTAGAGTTCTTCGACCTGCACCTGGAGAGTACGAAGTGAGCGTGAGCGCTCCACACCTTCGGAAGTTCCTCTCTGTGCGAGCGTTAGCCCTCGTGCTACAGCATTCGCATAGCCGCTCCACGGACTCGTTGTCAGGCGGTCGTATAGATCTCAAATCCGCACAAAGGTCGCATCATTTGACTACACCGGATTTGCTGCTGCGAGCGGTCTCTACGTGGTGAACTTGCTCGGCAAGCACGTGGTGTACCCGTTTGTTGCGCCAGGCGCGCATCCTGACGATCCCCAGCGGCCGGAGAAATACCAAGAATTTATTGTGGATGTTGACCCGGCAACGGGCGCGGAGATTCGATCGAGCTGCGAGCGTGAGTCGGATACCTTCTTAACACCAGTTTTCTTCAACTCCGACGTCCTGACCAAGTATCGGGATAACCCGGAGCGCTACAAGGTGCAGCGGCTGGACGTCACGTGCCATGGGTTGTGGATGATAGACATCGATATTAACGACGAGGGCCTAGTTCAAGTCTGGCTTGGCGACATAGTTAATCTCCCCGAGATAGAACGCGAGCATTGGCTCAACTACAACGTCGCCCCCAGAGGCGGGGTAACCATTACGAGGGCGCTACGTGATCTGGCTGGTGAGTGGGTAGCAGACGAACGTCCTGATCCAGCGGCTCTTCGGAACGCGCGTTCCGACCTGAACGCCACATTCCGCACTAGGTATGGAGTGGACCTCTACAGAGATCTGAGCGCTGCGGACGCACGAGATTTCGAATGTCTTGCTCTTTGTTCAAATTCTACTGATCGTCAACGCGATTACGGCATCATCATTCTCGCCAAAGGACTAGTTGAAGCTATCGATGTGAAGGTGCTTCGACGGCTCGCGGGGCTGGATGAGAATGCCCCGTCTCTAAACGCGCTGCAGAAACTTATCGAGACATTGGGCGGCAACGCGAACGTGATATTGGGTCCGCTTCGCCTTCTTCAGGGCCTTCGCTCGACGGGCGCAGCCCATGTGAAGGGAAACAATTTCGAGTCCACACTGGCTAAGGCCGGCCTCCTTCCGCTACCTCCGGACAAGCAGTTCGAGCAGATCGTCGAACGCGCAACGTTTGCGCTGCAGTCTCTAACGCAACTCTTTAATGGCGAGACTGTCGAATGCGAGGGAGCTGCAGGCTGATACGTGCGAACAGGTAGAGTTCGCACGACGCTCCTGGGAACTAGTACTTCCCAGGAGCGTCGCTTCCCCAATCCCACGAGTCCTACGTGATGTCGACCGTAGGGGCCCCCGGTGCGTTATTGCGCACCGAATCGATTCCATTCAGCGCACTGGACTTCGTTCCGTACGACTGGCTCGTGGCGATGATCTCGCCGTTCGCGGCCTTCAGGTTGAAGTAGTACCTTCCGGCGGCGTTCGTGTCTAAGACGAATCTCGCACTCATCGGAGTTCACCTCCTTCCGTCTCGAACTGGCTGGACGAGGTGCCCAACGCGACTCCGACACTAGGGGCACATGTGGTACATCCGGCCGCGACACGCCCTAGATTTAGCAGTTTCTCGAGAAACTCAACGAAACACACTAACGTGGCGTAGTTGCAAGATGAACGATGTAATCCTTCGCATGCTCGACGGACGCCACGCCTGTGCGACGTGTCGGGCCGACGATGTGCTCTGAATGGTGTGGGACGCAGAACGGCGCCGATTGCAGGCTTGGGCATGACACACCGCTCTAGCGGGCACGGTCGCGATTGTCGCGAGTTCGAGTGCCCCAAGTTCGGACGGCACCCTGATCAGCGCGCTATTCGGTGCGGCGTTCGGAAGGCAGTCCAACGACGACGTCCACAATTTGCGATAGGCACCGGCTAGGTTGCGATGGCGGTTGTTCCCTCGATCTGTAGGGTTGGCGCTGATGGTTGTCGCCGATATATTCAATGGTCCCGCGCTTGCCAAGGCGAAGCTTGCGGGTCCGCTGCCGCGCCGTTGGTTGCACGTGCAGGGTGTAGGGACACAGGCCCAACAAATCGCGGAGGTGTTCGGCGATGACGCCGAGGACCTGATCGCCGCATGCTGGTTACACGACATAGGATATGCACCCGCGTTGGCGCACACCGGGTTTCACCCCCTGGATGGCGCGAGGTTCCTGCGGGCCGAAGGCTGGTCTGAGCGTGTCTGCGGCCTGGTCGCGCATCACTCGTTTGCAGATCTCGAGGCAGACCTTCGCGGGGTCGAGGGGTTGGACGAGTTCGACGACGAAGACTCGGCGGTTCGCGATGCGGTCTGGTACTGCGACATGACGACCGGCCCGAGCGGCGAGCGGGTCGATGTGGACCAGCGGCTCGAAGAGATTGTGTCTCGCTACGGCCCTGCAGATGTGGTGTCGCAGTTCGTAAGTCGTGCGCGAGGCGAGCTCGTCGCCGCGGTGGAGCGTACGGAGCGCAAGATACGCGCGGCGTGATCAGCCGATATAGGGCTCAGCCGACTTGGCGTATCCGTGATCGATCCGCAGTCGTACTGACGGATGGATTTCCAGCCCGTCCAGTTCGTCTCTACCCACCCAGCGAACTATCTTTGACTCGTCAGATGGTCGGAGCTCGCCGCCAATAGGCTTGGCGCGCAAACAGATCGAGAACTGTTGGCGGACTTCGCCGTTGGTGTACGCCATGACATGGTTTGGATTGGTGTACAGGCCGACAATCCCGATGACTTCGGTGTCGATGCCGGTCTCTTCGCGCGTCTCGCGGACTGCGGTCTCGGCGATGTGCTCGCCGACGTCCTGGCCGCCCCCGGGAATCGCCCAAAGACCATTGTCGGTCCGCTGAATTAGCAACACCCGGTCTTGGTCGTCGAGTACGAAGGCTGTCGCCGCGACAACGATGTAAACGCCCGAATTGCAGTGGCGGAAGGTCTTTCGGCCCCATTCCCCATCGTTCTCCTATTTCGCCTGCTCAACTGGCGTACGGTCAGCTGGATTCGAGGCCGGGATCCGGTCTCCGGTCCAGGCGAGTCCGCAGTAACTGCCTATCTGCTCATGCGATCGATCAGTGCGAATGAGGGAACCAGATGTCGATCAGAAGTCGTCGGAGACGTGCGACAGGCGTGCTCGCCCCGTGCGTCGTCACGGCCCTGACCCTCGCAGGCTCAGCTTGCTCCCGGTCGACTGAACCCAGCACCGAGGAGTCTGACCAAAGTGCAGGGGAGTCGCTGCAGATCGTGCTGGGTTCGCAGCCGCAGGCGTCGCAGGTCCCGCTGGTCTACGGCGTGGGCCACAACGCAGGGGACTTCGGTCTGGACATCGGTGTCGACCAGAACGTCACGGTATTCGATACTCACACCGACGCGGTGAAGACCTTGCTCGACGGTGATGCGCAGATTATGGCGACGTCGTTCTCCGCGATCCTTGATCTGCGTGAGCAGGGCGAGGACGTCAAGATGTTCTGCCCGTACGTCAGTATGGACGACTTCGTCCTGGCCGGCGCCAACGGTGTGAACACTGCTGGTCAACTGTTCGAACCGTCGACGCGGGTGGGCATCGACAGTCCTGGAGGCGCTGGAGCCATCGTCCTCAACGCGCTGCTCAGTGGCATCGGCGAGCCCCGTGACGTCCACGAGATCCCGAATCGGCAGATCATCGAAAGCTCGAGTGCTCGAACGGAAGCGTGGGCCACGGGCCAGCTGGATGCAACGGTGATCCATGACACGCAGTACGACGGTGCTCAGCAAACGGTGAACGGACCGGTGCTGATCGCGACCCTCTACGAGAATGCACCCGGTTTCATCAAGGTTGCTCAGGCCGCGAAGGCGGATTGGCTCGACGAGAACCGCGAACTAGCCGCCAGGTACTGCGCCACCACGCTGCGCGCGATGACGGCACTGAAAAGCGACTTCGCTCTGTTCCAGGCCTCGGTCGACGAATACGTAAAAGATCCCCCCTCGGAAGAATCTCTCAGAGAGCTGTTCGACCTCATCCAGAGGTATCCGTTCTGGACCGCCGACGGCGGGCTCTCCGACGACAGCGTCGAGTTCATGATCGGCATCGCGACCGAGTCGGACGTCCTGACCCAACCGATGAATGCTGCCGACGTCGTCGACCGTGAGACGTTGCGTCGGGCCGTCGAACTCGCGAACACGCCGGCCGGATAGTCGCCGAGCTGTGGGCGATGCATCTGAAACCATGCTGAGGAGTAGGGGAGCCGAAGGCATCGTGATCGCCTGCTCGGCCTCGGCGGGCTCGTCGTGCGCTGCGGGTTCGCGCTTCGGCATGATCCGCAAAAAGTTCGAGCGAGCGTGAATCAAACAGTGTGGTATTGATCGACAGCACTTGCCATTTCGCACGATGTCCTGCGCCTTCTCAGAGACGGTTGCAATGTCGGGCGTTGGACTGAATTGGTCGCCACTGCGAACGTATCGTGGGTGTCATGACGTCCGCTTCCGGTGAGTTGCATCTAGGGCACGTCATGGCGGCTTCGGGTCTTGCCGCCTCCGATGTCCTCTTTGTGCGCCACACCTTCGGTACCGGTGGACTCAGTCGCGGCGCCTCCTCGGAGGAGATAATCGGCTACACCCAGCGTCAGGATTTGCGGCCCGGCAAGATGCCGGCCGATCCGCCCGCGACATGGCTAGTCTTCGCGGCAGACGGCGGCCGCCGTTCCCGGTTTCAGACCGCCTACGCAAACGCGGGCGAACTCGTCGAGAAGCAGACGGCAGCCCATCGGTACTTCGATCTTCGCGAGTCTGATGCCATGAGTTCTCTCAGAAATCGACTTGTCGTTGAGTGGCCCGCTGACACCATCAATTGGGCCAAGCTTGGCGGACACGCCGAGCGCCTGCCTATCCTCGAGATTGCCGATCCCGAAATGGTCGTCTTCCCGGGATACGACCTAGTGCTGATCGACTACAACCAGCTTCAGTTCATGGTGGAAGACCCGAGGTGGGCCGAGTGGCGGGTCGCCCTCAACGCTGTGCAGGGGATCTACTTGATCGCCGACAGGAGCACGGGGCAAATGTATGTCGGCAAGGCTGACGGGGGCGAGCGGATTTTCGGACGATGGCGAAACTATGCGAGAGATGGCCATGGAGGCAACTTGGCTCTCAAAGCATTGATCGGCCTCGACCCCGACCATCGGAAGCACTTCGTCTTCAGCATCCTTCGTGTGTTCGGGCCGAACGCGACAACAAGGGAAGTCGATGTTGCTGAAAGTCACTACAAGAAGGCACTTTTGACGAAGACATTCGGTCTCAACCGTAACTAGACTTCGCTGTCGTATCGCGAACACTCACCGAAGTCGCGCGTGTCGACGGTTCCACACGGTTCGCACGACTCCCGCCGAGAATCCACCCATCGACCATGAATACGGCAGCCATGGAGCGAAGTCAGCACATATTTCGAGGTTGGCCGGTTGCGGCGAGGACGCCCTGCCACAGGCGGCCTTCGATGTTCACCTTCTTGCGCGATGACACGGCCAGTGGAATGGGTACGTGTGTAAATCGCCGGCGCCACAGTCCTACGACGATGTCCGTCTTGCCGGCCATCCCGGCGTCGACCGCGGCGAATCCGAGAAGTTGGCAAAAGGCGGCGTCTCGGGTGTTGGCAGGCAAACTGCGAATCATGTAGCTGGGGTCGATATATTTCAGGCTCACGTCGAGTCCGGAGTCTCTGCACAGCGGCGGAATTCGATCTTTCAAGAACACACCGATGTCTCCGTATCGCGCGTTGCCGGACGCGTCTTGTCCCTCGGGTGCTGCAAGCAGATCTTGCCCAGCGCCCTCTGCGACGAGGACAACGGCGTGCCCGTCGCGTCGAATCAGGTCTTTGATCACCCCAACCAAACCTTCGGTACTGAACGGGCTTTCAGGGATCAGGCAGGCGCCGACACAGGCGTCGGCCATTGCTGCGAAGCCGGCGATGAAGCCGGAGTCGCGGCCCATCAGTTTCACCAGACCGATGCCGTTGCGGTGGCAAGATGCTTCGACGTACGCCGCTCGGGTGGCGGTACGGGCTGCGGCGACGGCGGTTTCGAAGCCGAAAGAGGTTTCGACGAAGGAGATGTCGTTGTCGATGGTCTTGGGAACGCCGATCACGCCGATTGCCAGGCCGCGTTTACGGACCTCGTCTGCGATCGTGTGGGCGCCTTTCAGTGTGCCGTCGCCGCCGATGGTGAACAGCAGGCCGATTCCGAGACGTTCCAGGGTGTCGACCATGTCCACGGGGGATTGGGCGCCGCGGGAGGTGCCGATGACTGTTCCGCCGCGTTCCTGGATCCAGCTGACGCCTTGGCTGGTGAGCTCGATTTCGTTGTCGCCGTATCGTTCGACGAGACCTTCGAAGCCGAAGCGGAGGCCGACCACGTCGCGGACGCCGTACTTCTCGCGGAGGCCGATGACGATGGCGCGGACCGCGTCGTTGAGGCCGGGGCAGAGGCCCCCGCAGGTGACGATGGCGGCTTTGAGTTTCGCGGGGTCGAAAAAGATCCGTTCTCGTGGGCCGGCCAACTCGAACGAGGTCGGTTCGACCCCTCGCAGTACGTGGTCGCGTACGTGCTCGAGGTCGTCTCGGAACAGGACTCGGTTGGTCGCGTCGATAAAGCTTGTGTCCCGCAGCGGCGATGGGAATGTGCACTCGCCGAGGTCGGCTACTTCGAAGTCTGCTTGCGTGGGCGGCATCGGTTCGACCTCGGAATCTGTTGATCTAGTAGCTATTCGGGCAAGGGTAGACCGCATTGGGCGCCCGGCCGACCGGTTTGCAGCGGTTTCTACCGCTTGTCTGTTCGATCCTCGACGTGACAGAGGTCCCGAAGCCGCGATGACACGCCTGACCTACGTTGCTCATCCGGCCGATCACGGCCGCTATGGCCGCAGCGGATCGAATAATCGAGTTCAGGTGCGACGGTCAGTCGCTGTCACTGCCGATTCCCGCGACGCGCACGATGATTTCCTCGACTTTGTCGAGGTGCTGTCGCATGGAATTGCTCGCATCGGCGAAGTCGCCGGACTCGATTGCGTCGTACAGGCGTCGGTGCTCGGCGTTCGACGCTTCGCGGCGTTCGGCGATTGTGGCGTTCAACATTCGTGACTGCTCGGCAAGTGCGTCGCGGATATCGGCGACGACGTGGCTGAAGACGTGATTGCCGGATGCGTTGGCTATGGCCAGGTGGAATCTGAAATCCAGATCGACCCAGCGGGCTGGGTCTTCCTCCGAGTCCATCTGTTCGACAATCGAACGTAGTTCTGCAAGTTGGTCATTCGTACGCCGTCGCGCTGCCCAGCCGGCTGCCGGCACTTCGATGTACGGTCGCGCCTCGAGGAGGTCTCGCGTCGAGAACCGTCCGTAATTCGGACCGCTGACACTCGATGCGATGACCACGGTGCCGGACCCGGTTTTCGTCGACGTCAATCCGAGCGTTTGCAGCGACCGCAACGCCTCGCGGATGACCGAACGGCTCACGCTGTACCGCTCCGCTAGCGCGGCTTCCGGCGGCAACTTGACGCCGATCGGTAGCTCCGCACTCTCGATCGACGCTCGCAGGTCTTCGAATACCGACTCGGTGGCGTTGCGGCGAACGAAAGCACTCGATCGTGTTGCCCATTCATTCGGCAATGTCATTGGCGCCTACTTCGCCTCGTTTCGAACAGATCCCCGTCGATTGAACTGGCTGAAGCCTAGCAAGCCGGACCGGCAGCCTGACAGATATGCGCGGCAGGGTGCGCGCGCCGTTGAAAATCCCGATGTCAGGCAACCAGAGGGCGCTGTGCTGTCAGACAGATGTGGACTGGTGGACCTCATCGAAAGTTCACCACGGCTCGTCGATTTCGTTCCCGCGCCGGTCCCGCTCTCTGTCTGGTTGGCGGACAGACAAATGGGCCAAATCCAGCCTCGAGGACTACAGCATCGCGAAGCGGAGAAGGGCTTGTTTGTCGCCCTGCTTGATTTTGCCGTTTCGATTCAGAACTTCGAGCTGCCACGTGTTGCCGTTGCGGAACGCCCGCGCGACTGCACAGGCATTGTCCTGGCCCAGCAGGCTCGGCCAGATGTCTGCCACCTGCTGCGTGCTGCCGCCTGTGGCGTCGTAGATCTTGAACGAGACGTTGTTTGCCTTCTCGAACGAACTGCCCTTCTTGAACGCGGCTGCCACGAAGACGATGGAAGTGATCGCAGGTGCGAGATTGGCGAACGTGACGTTGACGGTCTCGTCGTCGCCGGACGCGGCTCCAGTCTGCTCGTCGCCGCTATGCAGCACGGATCCGTTGCCCATCGGATCGAGGCTGTCGAGCCCTGCGAAACGGACAGGGTCGCCACCTTGCATCAGGATGGCGATCAGATCCAGATCAACACCCCGCTTGCGGCGCATTATCCCGAGTACGCCGCCGGAGGCGCCCGACGACGGGTCCCACGAGACGCCGATCGCCATGTTGGTAACGCCAGCGAGGTCGGCGGGCCCAGATTCCTTGGACAGTGTGATCATTGCTGCATCCTATTCTGCGTGTCTTAACAGGAGTTTCGTGGTCGCAAGCATCGGCCGTCGTGATGCTTGCGCGGGTGCGTCGAATTCATCGTCGACTTCGAACAATGTCGGACAATCCGGGCGCCATGCCTCCAACATATATGTTGCCCGTTCTGCGGTCGGGGCCTTGGAGGTCACCGATCGACAACCGAAGGGACTGAGACTGTGGTGCAGCAGCACCCCTGATCTCGCAGGCAATTACCCGCCGGGTCGTGAGTGCGGCGCAGCAGCGGAGAACTCCTGTTCGGGCCGTCCCGTGGTTCCGTAGCGCAGCCCGATCGTTACGTCCCCGGAAGTGGCCATGGCCGCGAGGTAGCGTTGGGCCGTGGCGCGAGAAACGCCTGTAGCGGCTGCCACCTCGGCTGCGGACATCGGTTGGTCGGACGTCTGCAGGGCATGCAGCACAAGCGCTTTCGTCGGAGATGCCTGAGCGCTTGCGTGCTGGAGACTTGCGATCTTCGGGCGCAGCGCGTCCAGCGCCGCGTCGACTGCGTCTGCTGACACAGTCGGTGGTGACAGGATCTTTCGGTATCTCGCGTACCCTGCCAACCGGGCGGCAAGTTCGGTCGGGGCAAACGGTTTGACCAGAAACCCCAGCGCGCCGGCTGCGATCGCCTCACGCACGGTGTGCGACTCGATGGCCGCGGTGAGCATGATGGCGTCGCCGCGCAGTTCGCGAACGAAGTCCACCCCTGATCCGTCAGGGAGGTAGACGTCGACCAAGGCAAGGTCGACAGGCTCTACTTTGCGGGCGGACGCGAGTGTGGTCACGGTCGCCTGGACCGTGAAACCTGGCATGGCAGAAACAATTCCAGCGTGCATGCTGGCCACGCGGAAGTCGTCGTCGACGACCAGAACCGTCAGGTCTCCCACCGTGTCTCCTCGCGCAAGTTCGAATCCTGCATGACACCGGGCAGCCGCGCGATGAACTCGGCACCACACAGACGCCGGTCAGGGTCTCCCGGGCTCGACAGCCTCAAGTCCCCGCCAATTCCTCGCGCCAGCTGGCGCGACAGTGCCAACCCGATCCCGCGTCCGCCCGGTATGCCCGAAGCGCGTTTGGTCGACGTTCCCTCGGTGAACAGCTGATCGACAAAGTCCGCGCCGACGCCTACACCACTGTCCGCTACAACGATGTGCAGGGTCGAATCTTCTTGCAACAGTTCGACTTCGACTTCCTTGACGTCGCCCGGCGCGCCGCCGGCTGCGTCGATGGCGTTGTCCAGGAGGTTGCCGAGCACGGTAGTTACGTCGACGGGCAGCGTCAACCGCCCGGGAACCCAAGTGTTTTCGCCGATCGTCAAGGTGACACCCGCCTCGCGCGCACTTGCTGCCTTGGCTGCCAGGAAAGCCTGGATGAAGGGGTCGCTGATGGTGTCGATGCCTGGCACGGCCGAGCCGAGCGGTCCGGATCCGAGGAGGTCCGCCACATACTGACCGGCCTCTTCGACGTGACCGGCGTGCAGTAACCCGTTGAGAAGGTGCAGCCGGTTGGCGAACTCGTGTCGCTGTGCGCGCAGCGCCGTGCTCATCAGCTGGACGGCGTCGAGCTGGCGTGTCAACGATTCCACGTCGGTGCGATCGCGTACGACGAGAACAGTGCCGAGGTCGTGGCCGTCGCGCACGACCCGACGAGCCGACACGATGACGATATGGTCGCCGACAGTCGCCAGCGTCGGGGTGGAGTCGGCCGCGGTGAACACGTCGAGTACCCGGGGAGTCAGTCCGATCTCAGCCACAGGGCGGCCGGATCGATCGTCGACCTGCAGTAGGCGGCGCGCCTCGTCGTTGACGAAGGTAGTGCGCCACTGTGCATCCGCGGCCAGAACACCTTCGCCGACACCGTGCAGCACCGCCGCCTGTCCGCGCACCATCTCGGCCATCTCGGTGGGCCGCAGACCTAGGGTCAGTCCACGCCAGCGGCGCTGCAGCAGGACCGACCCTATGACGCCGACCAGTAGAGCCACCCCGCCGAGTAGCGCCGAGATTCGGAGGTTGCTGTCCAGTTGACGGCGCACATCCCGCGTCGAGATTCCCACACTCAATTCGCCGACGACTCGGTCCGAATTCGGCTCCCGGACAGGGACTTTGCCAGTGACGGCCGGACCTAGCGTCCCGGTTTCGTCCTGCACTTCCTCTTTGCCGGCGAGCGCGCGCGAGGGGTCGGTGCTCACAGGGGTACCCAGGTTGTCCGCGTTGGGGTGAGCCAATCGCAAACCTCTGCTGTCGGTGATGACCACGAACAGCACATCGGTGCTCTGCGCAACCTCCGTCGCGATCGTTTGCAAAGGACCGGAGTCGAGTTCGGCCTTGAATTCTGGGCCGGTTGGCCGCGGGTTCGCGTCATAGCCGGCGACGGCGGCTCGAACCTCCGGAGCAAGGGCGACGACGCGGGCCACATCGAGAGCGCGGATGCCGTACTCGTCGGCGATGCGACTTCGGGTGAACGCGGCGAACATGCCGAAGGCGACGATCGATGTCAACGCCACGACCACGAGTTGCAGCACCAGTACCTGGGTTGCGAGCCTCAGGTCGATGCGACCTCTCGTGGCCATGGGTGGCAGCGTACCGCCAACTCTGCCGACGTCAGACCGGGTTGATGTCGTCCAGCGCCCGACCGCTGGTCCGCGGACCGAGCGGCACCAGGACGGCGACCGCGATCCCCAAGGCGACCACGACGACCGCGAACATCGCCACGGACCCATAGTGGCCGAGCACCGGGATCAAGATGAACGGCAGCGCGGCGCTCGACAGGCGAGAAAGGGAGTACGTCCAGCCAACTGCGGTGGCGCGCACATCGCTGGGGAAGATCTCGGCCTGGTAGACGTGGTAGACGTTGGAGAAAACGTTGGCTGCGGCGGTGGTGAGCAAACCGAAGACGACTATTGCTGTGGGGTCACTCACCGTTGCAAATGCGATGCCGCACAACGCCATCGCCCCCGCGCTTGCAATGATCAGATACTTGCGTTCCCATCGTGCCAACAACGGGATGGACAGCAGCGAACCCAGCGGATACCCGAGGAACGACAGCGCAGTGAACAGCAGCGAGGACGTGACGTCGAAGCCGCGGTCGACCAGCACCAGGGCCGCCAATGTCCCGAACCCGTAGTACCCGAACGGCTGGAACAGATGGAATACCGCAAGCATGACCATGCGCGCCCGATACGGTGACTGATGCAGGCGGGCAGCGGGTTTCGTCGGTATCGCAGGCGGCGACGTGAACTCTTGGATGGGGTCGACAGGCGCGCTCGTGCCGGTCTGGAACCGCTGCAGGGCTGCTTCTGCTTCGCCATTGCGGCCGCGGCCGGCGAGCCAGCGCGGGGATTCGGGCAGTCCGCGCCGCATCGCCACGACGAGGACCGCGCCCGCGGCGCCGATCAGCAGCAAAATCCGCCAGCCTGCGATGCCTGCGATGACGTGTCCGGTCAGGCCCATAGACAGGAATCCCAGGACGGGTACCGCCAAGAACGAGCACGTATACGCCCAAGCTGCCAGCCGTCCACGATGGGCCGCGGGAAGAACGTCGGAGAGGTAGGCGTCGGCGACGGGGTACTCGGCTCCGATCCCGACCCCGGCCAAGAATCGCGCGACGACCAGAACCGCGAGATTCGGGGCGAACGCAGCGACCAGGCTGCACACCGAAAACCACACGAGGTTGATCATGAACGCTCGTCGTCGACCGATCCGGTCGGCGATGTGACCGAAAGCCGCTGCGCCGAAGAACATTCCGACGAACGACGACGCCATGATGAGCATCAGCGTTGTCCCGCCCAGACCGTACTCGGTCTTCAGCGCGGTCCCGATGGCGCTCGACACAAAGATCTCGTAGACCTCGAAGAACAAGCCGAGCCCGATTGCCACCACTACCTTGCGATGAACTGGACCTACCGGCAAAGCGTCGAGACGACGGCCGATATCACTACGTTTAGCGGGAGAGTCGATCTCTGCTGTCAGCGTCATTGCCGTTACATTCCTTGACTTTTCGGATGTTCGGGCGGGTCCGATGTCCGTGTGAATCGAAGTTATCGACCCGCGGCGGCAATGGCGCGCTTGTGCTCACAAGCAGCGCAACGCGCAATCTGGGCGTTCTGCGCATTCTGCTCACACGAGAAGGCGGTTGGCGGAGGATCCGTCGAGTGGCGGTCGCGGTATCAGCCTGGTCGGCGGGGTATGCGGTGGCGTCCCGCGGTGAGAGAGGTGGACTCAGCCCGGGCCGTCGGGATGCGCAAGGTCGTAGGCGCGGGAGAGTTTCTTGGGGACGACCATGCGCCACGCGTCGACGACGAACTCGCGGGCCTCGGTCGGATCCAGTGCCGCGAGCGTGGAGTGGACCCAATTGAAGCGCAAATCCGACTCCGCCGGGAGCTGGAACTTGTGCGGCTCGCTCGCGACGAGGGCCGCCCGCTCCTCCTTGGGGAACGCGAAGCCCATGACGCTCTCGTCGAGGGAGAACGCCACGTAGACGATCTGCCCGACGCGGAACTTCAACGCTCCGCGTACGTACACCTGATACGAGCGCTCCAACCTGGTGCCCAGCGCCCGAACGTCATCGACTACCGCCATGCTCGGAGCCCTTCGATCGTGGGGCGGTGCGTGCCGCCCGTGCGGACGTTGACCAGTATCCGCAGTTCAGAGGTCTTCGTCGATGTAGATTCGGCAACTACGCGCCGAAACTACGACGCCGGACCCACTTCGTCGAAGACCTGCCGTATTTCATCGTGCAATTCAGGCGTCGAGGAACAGGTCGAGTTGAAGTGCGTCATCGCCGCCGACCACGCGGTAGGGGTCGAAGTCGGTGATTCCGCGGGCTGCCAGTAGGTCGTCGTCGATGAAAAAGTTTCCGGTGGTCTCCGTACCGGGGGAGGTGAGAACGGCGTAGGCGGCGTCCGCCATGATCGCCGGGGTTCGGGAGTTCGCGACCATCTCATCGCCGCCGAGCACGTTCTGGACCGCGGCGCTGGCGATCGTGGTGCGCGGCCAGAGTGAGTTGACACCGATGCCGTCGGTGCGCAGCTCCTCTGCCAATCCCAAAGTGGTGAGCGACATTCCGTACTTGGCGATGGTGTACGCCAGCATCCGACCGGCCCATTTCGGGTTGAGGTTGAGTGGCGGCGACAGGGTCAAGATATGTGGGTTGCGCCCGTTGCCTGCCGATTTCCGCAATGCGGGCAGGCAGAGTTTGGCCAGCAGGAAGCTGCCGCGGCAGTTGATGTCCTGCATCAGGTCGTAGCGCTTCATCGAAATCTCGTCGGAGAGCGACAGGTCGATGGCAGAGGCGTTGTTGACGACGATGTCGATGTCGCCAAAGTGGTCGATGGTCTGCTGGACGGCGTGTTCGACCTGGCTGTCGATTCGGACGTCGCCTACGACCTTCAGTACCGTGCCGCCTGCAGCCTCCAATTCGGCGGCCGCAGTGTGAATAGTGCCGGGTAGCTTGGGATGTGGAGTGTCGGTCTTCGCGATGAGGGTGATGTTGGCGCCGTCGGCGGCAGCGCGTTTGGCGATCTCGAGGCCGATGCCGCGACTGCCGCCGGACATGATCATGGTCCGGCCGGCGAGCGATTCGGTTGAGCGCAGGGTCATCGGGGGCTCTTTTGTCGATGTCGTGAAAAAAATGATCAGCGTGCGCGATCGAGGTAACGCAGTGCTCGTTGCGCGGCATTGGCGCCGCACATTCCGTGTGCACCCGGCCCCGGCGGTGTTGCCGCAGAGCAGATGTACATGCCCGGAATGCGCAACGAGTAGGGGTCGACCGCGACCCGCGGACCGAACACCAGTTGCCGGATATCCTTTGCGCCGGTGACGATGTCGCCGCCGACGTAGTTGGCGTTGTATTTGGCCATCTGTGTGGTGGTTCGGACTGTGTAGCCGACGATGCGGTCCCGGAACCCGGGCGCGAACCGCTCGATCTGGTCGACGATCGCCTGGGTCGCGTCGCCTGTATATCCATGTGGCACATGGGCGTACGTCCACAGCGGGTGAACGTCGCCGACCGAGCGCTGCGGGTCCGCAAGGTACTGCTGCCCGACGAGAACGAACGGCCGCTCAGGCATTCGCCCGGCATGGATGTCGCGTTCGGTGGCGGCAATCTCTGCGTAGGCCCCGCCGAGGTGGACTGTGCCGGCGCGGCGGGCCGCGTCGTTGGTCCAGGGCACACCGCCGTCGACCGCGAAGTCGACCTTGAAGGCACCTGGCCCGTGGCGGAATCTGCGGAACGCGCGTGCGACCCGGTTCGGCAACCGGTTCCCCAGGATGTCCGCGGTCGCACCGGGAGCCAGGTCGAACATCGTGATGTCGGTACGCGGCAGCTGCGTGGCCGCACTGATCCTGACACCGGTTTCGATCTTGCCGCCCAGATCGGTGAGCTTCGCTGCCAACGCGTTCGTGATCGCTCCCGAACCGCCGGCCGCGACCGGCCAGCCGTGGCGGTGGCCCGCCGCGATGATCCCGAGCCCGATCGCCGACGTCATCGGATAGTGCAGCGGCCGGAAGGTATGTGCCGCAACACCGCCGAACAGCGCCCGTGCTTCTTCGGTGCGGAACAACCGGGCTAGCACCGAACCCGGGAGCACGGTCGGCGCACCGAATCGCGCCAACGTCAACGGGTGCGTCGGGAAGCGTACGAGCGGACCCATGATGTCCTCGGCCAGCGCATCGAACCGCCGCGACGGTTGTCCGAACGCCATCTCCCAGCGCGGCCCGTCGCGACCCAGCAGCGCAGACGTGACCTCGATCGACTGGTGCAACACCCCTGCTTTGCCGGAATCGAGCGGGTGTACGCAATCGATCTCCGGGCGTCGCCACTCGAGGCCGTATTCGTGGAGGCCGAGGCTGTTCAGGAACGTCGACCCGACGGCCATGGGGTGGATCGCAGAGCAGTGGTCGTGGCGCAGGCCGGGCACAATCGCTTCGCTGGACCGTGCCCCGCCACCGATCTCCTCGGCGGCTTCCACGACCGTCACATCCACACCCGCCGCGGCGAGCGCGACCGCAGCGGCGAGCCCGTTCGGGCCCGCCCCCACAACGATTGCGGTACTCATTGCTCGACTCCTACTCGTTCCGGTCCTCGCAGATGGTCGACTGCGCGGCCGTTCCGGTCCTCGCTCGTTCCTCGCTGCGATCCTCGCGTTCGCTGCGTCTCCGGCTCGTGCCTCGTCGCGATCCTCACTCGCCTTCGTCTTTGCGGACTCATGACACGGACGCGGCCGTCGCTGCACGGGCCCACTCGACGGTCAGCGGGATCGGTCCATTCGGCAGCCACGGCTGCTCGTTGACCGCATCCGCTACGCGCCAGGTTCCGGTCTCGATCACTCCGAGCGCCGCGTCGATCAGCTTGTAGTGCTGCACACCGCTGCCGATCGCTTCCGATTCCACCCAGGCGATGATGCACTCGCCCGGCTCGAACTGTGCCTCGTCCTGCACGGCGTGGACGAAATCTTCGTTGTGCATGTGGCCGTCGCCGAAGTTGAAGCCCAGCACGGAGTTACAGAGGAATTCGGCCTCACGGACATCGCGGCTGTCGATGTCGGGGACACGTGCCAGCAGCAGCGAGAACAGCCCACGGGCCTGGCTGTGCAGGGTGCGCCAGCCGATGGTGCGCTGCAGGTGCAGTTCGGCGAGGTTCTTCGGCATGCCGGCTTCGATGAACTGGTCGATCTGATTCTTCGCAGACTTGGTGACCCGATTGAGTTTGTCCTCGGTTCCCGGTGCGAACGACCACACCGCTGAGGCCCAGTTGCCGGCGTACTGCCGCATCGACGGCAGGAACGACACCTTGTCCGGGCGCAGGTTGCCCAGCACCGGGAAGAACAGCAGCGCGGCGAGAACGACGAGGCCGAGCCAGGCGGGGGACATGTCCCAAGGAGCGAAACCTTCGCTGTTCGGGAAACCGATGAACAAGAAGATTGCGGCATAGGCGAACAACACATTCCATTCCAGCGGCACTGCCAACGGGAACGTCGAAATGATGAAGACGTGGAAGACCACCATGAACAGTGCCGCGGCGATCGTCACGTAGATGTTGGTGGAGAAGAACAGGATCAACGGGACAACGATCTCGGGGATCGTGCCACCGACGTGTGCCATGACGTGCGCGACCCAGGAGGGCCGCAGGTCGCGCGGGAAGTCGCGGTAGAACTTTCGCTTGATGGCCTTGAACGGCATCGACGGACTGTTGGACACCATCGGCGACACGACGTTGGAGAAATGCTTGCCGAATTTGGAGAAGCCGGCACAGATCCACACCGTGACGATCAACAGCTTCAACGCGATGATCATGTTCACAAACGGGAAGATCGTGAAGATGATCAATGCCGGCAGGTACTGCTCACCGCGGGCACCGAGAAAGATCACCTTGTCCCGCAGACCGTTCAGGATCAGCAATGTGATGGGGGCGATCAACAGCGGCGGGTTGATGAGCCCGGACGTGTTGTCCGGCAACGCGGCCGACAGTCCATCGCTCGCCACACCCGGAGCGACCAACGCCACGACCAGGCTTGCCAGGAACGCGACGTAGATAGTGACATCGAAGCGCGTACGCCGATCGCCGTTGGTTCCCGGCACCCACTTCCACGGCCGCATCCGGATCGTGTTCACCTTGGCCCAGAACAAGATTCCACCGGTCATCGGCTTGAGCTTGCCCGCAAGCGGACCCCACGAACCGGCCAGATTCAACGATTCCAGTAACACCGTCCAGACGATCGCCTTCTGATAGACGATCGGCTCGTTCCACCATTCGGCCACGTGCCAGAACGCCGGTAGCCCCGATGTGGCGTTCGCGATCGAGACGCCCACGATCGAATACAGCACGACGATCTTCATCAGATAGATCACGTGCAGCACGTAGGGCGAACCGAACCCGTTCTCGGCCCAATCCGTTGCGTTGATGCGCATTCGTTCCATCAGCGGCATCTGGACGAACTCGTCCGGATCCACCGCGGGAAACTGCGGTTGTGTGAATCCCATGGCACTTTCTCCTATGTCGGGTTCTCTTGGTTGTAGAAAGGTCAGGCGCTGGCCGGTGCTGTGAGCGACCGGCGCAGCGACGGCTTGTCGAGCTTTCCGACGGCGTTCTTGGGAAGCGCGTCGAGAACGGTAATCTGAACGGGTAGTTTGTATTTCGACATGTTCAGCTGCACATATTGGAAGATCTGATCGGCCGTGAGAACAGCTCCGGAGTTCAGCGCGACGAACAGCACTGGCTCCTCGCCGTAGGTTGCGCTGCTACGGCCGACGACAGCGGCTTCCGCCACCTCCGACAGTTGGTAGACGACGCTCTCGATCTCCTTGGGGTAGATGTTCTCGCCGCCGCGGATGATCATGTCCTTCGCACGGTCCACGAGCATGAGGTAGCCGTCGTCATCGAATCGCCCGATATCGCCGGTGTGCAGCCACCCGTCGATCACCGTGCTGGCTGTGTCTTCGGGGCGATTCAGATAGCCGCGCATCACATTCGGGCCCGCGATGACGACCTCGCCTGCCTCGCCGTCGGCAACCGGGTTGCCGTCGTGGTCGATGATCCGAATCGTTTGGCCAGACAGTGGAAGGCCGACGGTACCGGGCTTGCGCGGCCCATCCAATGGGTTGATGGTACTTGCGCAGGTTCCCTCCGACAGGCCGTAGCCCTCGACAAGAGGTATGCCGTAACGGCTTTCGAACTTCTCGAGCAGTTCGACGCTTGCCGGCGCCGCGCCGCACACGGCGAACCGCACTGCCGAGGTGTCCGGCGCCAATGCTGGTGGAAGGTCGGCCAACATTGTGTAAATCGTTGGGACGGCGGAGAAATAGGTGGCGCGGCTCTGTTCGAGCCGGTCGAAGAACGTCTTCGCGCTGAACCTGCCGGCAATCGTTGCGCGCCCACCGACGAGCAGTGGCGACAGTGTGCTGACCACGATTCCGTTGACATGGAACAACGGCAGAATCAACAAACTGTGGTCGTCTTCGTTCAAGTGGAATGCGTCGATCACCATGCCGCACATGGCATTCAGGTTCGTGTGGTCGAGCATGACGCCCTTCGGGCGCCCCGTGGTTCCGCTGGTGTAGATGAGCAGGGCAAGCGCGTCGTCGGACGGTTCCGCCATGGTGTGAGCGTCGAGTTGCTCGGCGATCAGATCGGCCGGGCTGAGGACCGTGACACCGAAATCGGCGTGCTGATCGGCGATGAGGACCTTCGCTGCTGCGTCGGATCCCTGGTAGGCAACCTCGGCAGCGACGAGCGCCGGGTTGATCGGAGTGACGGCGGCACCCAAACGCCATGCTGCGAAAAGGGATACGACGAGCGACGCATTGTTGGGCAGCTTCACCGCGACTACATCGCCGGGGCCGACTCCATGTGCGGCAAGCGTATCGGCCGCGCGCTGTACCGCGTCGGCGAACTGCGCGTTGTTCATGTCGACGTCGTCGTCGGCGACGCAGGGTGCGTCGGGGTTCTGGCGGCTTCGGTAGTCGGGCAATTCGGCGAGATGCATGAGGACAGTCCTGGGGTGGTCGTCTCGAACTGGACGCCTCAAACGCTATGAACTTGTGAGCGCCACCACACCGTCGTCAATCGACGAAGTCTCGAAGCATTGTTGTCCCCTGGGGACAAAAAACGGTCAGGCGGTCGCGATGAGCACCGCAGGTCCGTACCAATGGCAGACGAGTAACGCGAGTTCGACATCTAGTCGGTCGTCGCCGATTTCCGACCCACGACGTGCGACGGCGCGACCGACCCGGTACTTGACGGAATTGGCATGCAGGTCGAGTTCCTGTGCCGCTGCTTTGAAGCTGGAGCCGGCGCGCAAGAAGATCCGAAGGGTCTCCCGGAGCCGGGCGTCGTTCGGGGTGTTCTCGGCAAGCGGGCCGAGCACTTCGGTGACCCACTCGCGGACCTCCGCCACATTCCCACCGAGAAGGGCCGCGGCCGACAATCCCGGGTCGTTCGCCGCTACGACGGTCAGGCCTGCCCCGGCCCGGGTCAGTGCAACTGTGCGTGCGCGCTGCGCCTGCCGATGTGAGTGACGAAAACCGTCGACGCCGGCGCCGACGGTGCCGATCGCGATGCTCGGCGGATCGGGATGGGTTCGCGTGACCTCGCGGATCGTCGACTCGAACCCGGCGGGTCTGGACTTGAAAGGCAGCCACGCCCATCCGCTCGTTCGATCGGCGGCGGCGAAAAGCGGGCCTGCGTCGGCACGGATTGCCGTTGCAAGCTCGCGTCCGAACCGCTGCAGGCGGGTGAGTTCGTTGTTGTCCATCTCGGCGTCCGGGTACCACATGACCAACGCAACGTGGTGCCAGCGCAGTGGATATCCGATTGTCGCGGTCGCCGTGTCCAGATCGATCGACGTCCCCCCGGCGAGAACCTCACGCACCCGCAATGCCCGCACGCTGTTCTGGTTCTCCAGCCAGCGTTCGCGTTCGCCCTCGTAGACCGCGACGACTTCCTGCGAAACCCGATCGATGTAGGCGAACATCGTGCTCGTGAACGTCTCGATGACGGCGATCCGGGTCGTCGGGTCCATCGCGGTCGCGCGCATCTCTGCGAAGACCATCTCGGTCAGCCGACGCTGGCCGAGCCGATATGCGCGTACGAGTGCGTTGACCGACACACCGTGCTGAGCAAGGCGCCTTGCGTACTCGAGCGCAGCGGCAGGAGCAGTGATTCGTTCGACTGCAATGTCATGACGCAGTGCATGCAAGATGGTGTCGACGTTCCCCTCGACGCTCGCACCCAGCAATTCGATCGTTCGGGTGTCGCCGCGCAACTCAGGGATTTCCTCCGCGAGAACGGTGCTGATCGTCGAGCTGACATCGGTCACGCGCTCGTTCATCCGGGTGGCGATGTCCTCGACGTATCGGCCTACCTCGACGTCGCTGTCGGAACGCGGCTTCGGCATAGCTCGACGGTAGAGCGTCCGGAACACGCGTCAGGTCGATTTCGCGACTTCCGCCTTCGTTGTCTTCGGAAGACAATCGGCGGGTGAAACTGTGGCTTTCGAAGACGTTCCGAGTCGTTTCACGCGAGCGCGAAAGCGACGACCTGATCGAATCCCGCAAGCAATATTGGCCACTGCGTGAATCGCGAGTCCGACTATGGGAGATCCGTGGTCAGAGCGAAACGGTCGATCAGCTCTGCCAGCTCGATCGGTTGATCGCTTTGTACCGAGTGGCTCGCACCCGCAACCTTGTGCACGACGGCGGACGAGTTCCGGCGCAGGAACTCTGCTTCGTCCTCGTCCGTGACGAACGGTGAATTAGCGCCCCGGACAAGGAGAGTCGGTACCGTAGAGGCGCCGAGAATGGACCAGAGAGGGCTGAAATCCATCGGTTTGTCCAGCGCGTCGTAGCGCCAGGTCCATTGGCCGTCGCTGCCTAGGCGGGCGTTGTGCAGGACGCCGCGGCGCAGCGACGTACGGCTACGTGAGGGGCTCGCGGCAACGGTCGCGTCGAGGATTTCGGTGAACGTCGCGTACGAGCGCGGTCCTGCGACGAGAGCTGTCGAGCCGCGCTGTACTCGACTCAGCTGGGCGAGTCGCTCGTGTGAGGCCGGTGTCACGTCGACCATGATGCGTCGTCGAAACCCGGAAAAATGCTCTTCGAGGGCGAGTGCGGTAAGCCCACCCAGTGACATACCGACCACCGTCGACGCGTCCGGCGCCAATTGCTGCACCACGGGTGCGAGGGTGGCGGCGTTCGTCGTGGGGGAGTAGTCGCGGTCCGGTCGCCAGGCCGAGTGGCCATGGCCTGGCAGATCGATCGCGAGTGCCGATAGGTCCGGGTGTGCTCGTAGCAGGGCGAGAATGACGGCGTCCCAGGTGTGAGCGTTCTGCCCACCGCCGTGGAGGAAGACCACGTCGATCGGTCCGGTGCCCCAACGCAGTCCGCCGACATCGGCGGTAGCGATGCGCGAGACGGTCGGAGCCGACCACGGCAGACCGATCTCGTTCGCTGTCTCCTCGAGGAGTGCGAATTCCGATCCTGCGTACGCATGTGCTGCTGCGGCGTCGTCCATGTTGTCGATTCTGTCAGGAGTACCCCGAGGGTCAGGCTCCGAGCACGAGGTGCAGCTGAAGCTCACCGACGAGGAATCCGAGCACGGCGCCGACGACGATGATCTTCCATTCGTCTTGTTTGAAAGCCGGCCGCAACAGGTCTTCGTACTCCTCGTTGGTCATCGTCACCATCTTCTCCTCCAAGAAGCTTGGCAAATCGACTGTGCCACCAGCGAGCCCGCTCAACTCGACGCCGCGAGTCTTGATCCGCTCGATTACCATTGCCGCCACTTTGCGCTTGACGCCCTGGTACTGGAAACCACCGACCAGTTTGACTACGGGCTTTGCGAAGCCGGCTTGATCGTCGACCGCGCGATCGACCTCGCGCTCGACCAGGAACAGGAACTGATCCGACTTGGGTCCGGTGAGCATCGCCTCGAGCATGTTCTCGGGCGTCAGAATCTCGGCGGCGACGATATGCGCGTAGTCGCGGGTGACTTCTGCGCGCCGCTTATGGAAGACGCCCTGCCACGTATAGCCGAGGATGCGCTTCGGCTTGGCCGGGCGGAAGATCATTTGCAGTGCGAGCCAGTCGGTTATCAGACCGGTCAGCGCACCGAACACCGGTAACACCCAGGGTGAATGCGTTGCGGCATAAGCGAACACCTGAACCACGCCGATCGCGAACCCGAATGGTATCCCCACATTGCAGATGAAGCGGAGTTCCTTCTTGCCTGTGGTTCGGAACAGTCGCACCGTCAGCGCCTTGTCGCGCGTCATCGCATTGATCGCGAGCGCGCGGATGTCTATGACGTCGTCCACCTTTTCGCGCATCTCCCGCAACATTCGCTCCACGACTGCGGGCACGCTGTCGGTGACGCGATCGAGCAGGAGAGTCTTCACCGGTGGCGGCGTGACATCCCACAGCCCGGGTCGAGTCTCTTCGAATACCGCGACGGTGAGGTCTTCGACCATCTCGCGCATCGGATCGGCGAGCTTCACCATCATGTCGTCGACGTCGATGCGGTCGATGATTTCCTGTGGGTTGAGAATTCTGCCCATCAGCAGGTCGATGGCGATCGATGCGATGCGCTCGACGCCGCGCGGAACGATGCCCTGCCAACCGAGGAACGGTTTGATGCCGACGAACTCGAGCGGTCGGAACATCATTTCGACCGCGGCCAGTTTCGTCACGTATCCGATGAACGCCGCGATGAACGGCATCGACGCATAGAGATACCAGTGATCCTGCAGATCTTGCACAAAGCTGTTCAGGACCCTCACCCCATCGCTTCTGTTCGCGGTGTAACGACCCGCGAGCCTGTTCTTGTCCGAGAACTTGTTCTAACAACGTCCGATTCTCGGCAGCCTGGTGTGAGTTTAGTACAGTAGAACCTGTTCTAGAAAGTCCGTGGCGTCAGCTGTGGATCACGGCAGCACGGGCGCTGCGGCTGCCAGGGGTGGATCACCTCACCCCGTGGTTCGGCGCCACTTCGTCCGGGTGTAGGCGACCCGGAAACCTTTACGCTCGGCGTTGCGCTGCGAGCCGCTGCCGGCTTCGGCCACCATCATGGCGAGGTCGCAGCCGCGCTCGTCGGCGAATCGCATCCTTTCGGCCAGGAGCGCGGCTTGCAGGCCGCGGCGCCGCAGCTCCGGCACGGTTGCCGATCCTGCGAACAGCGCGACGCCGTCATGCAGGGTCAGGACTCCCGCTGCGCCCGCCAGCCCATCGAACTCTGCGACGAAACAGACGCTGTCGGCACGCTCGGCGGTGATCGCGCCGACCCCGCGGAGGAAATCCTCGAGTTCGGGGTGCTCGTGGGCCCAGCCGCGCGCACTGACGTCGCTCCATAATTCGGCCTCGCCGGCGTCGATCGTTCGCACGGTAACGCCTTGGGGGAGGGGAGTGTTCGGCGCCGAGACGTCCCGGTACACGACGTGGCTGACTTCGATTGGCAGGTAACTACGTTCGGCGAGCAATCGCAGTGCTCCGACGCCGGCCAGCGGGCAGACCTCGTGATCTATTTCCGCACCTCGATCCAGGAAGAAGCGTTCGAACTCGTCGAGGGTCTGCGGAGTGAGTTCTTCGAAAACGCCGAGCCCGAAACTCTGCGTGACGGGCGAGTCCACACCGTCGAACACCGCGAATGCGCCCCCGCGCTCGAGCCACTCGGCACCGCAGCTGGGATCGAGTCGGCGGTGTGCGGCAGCGAACGCCATGCAGCCGCGGCCCTCGGCGGCTTCGAGACGGCGGGCAAGGTCGAGATCCGAGAACGGCATAGGTGTTGTGTTTACAGGCGATCGACCAATCGGTGCAATGTACTTTCGCATGAACGATCCATCGGCGAATCTCGTATCCAGGACAGGCAACATCGACTCATCGCGGACAAACGGAGGCAGGGCGTGGGCGAGTTCGATCTCACGAACGACAAGCAGGCGATCGCATGGGACGGTGATGCCGGCGCGTACTGGGCCGCCAACGCCGCACAATTGGACCGATCGCTCGCGGGCTACACCGCGCGCTTTCTGACGGCCGCGGCAATCGAGCCTACCGATCGGGTACTCGACATAGGTTGTGGCACAGGACAAACCACGCGCGCGGCAGCAGAAGCGGCGTTCGAGGGCTCCGCGTTGGGTGTGGATCTCTCGCTCCGAATGATCGAGCATGCCCGCGAGCTCGCGAACGCGCGGGGGATTGCCAACGCCGAGTTCGAGCAGGGCGATGTTCAGATTCACCCCTTTCTCAGTGCCTCTATCGACGTCGCAATTTCGCGCACCGGCTGCATGTTCTTCGGTCGACCCGACGTCGCGTATGCGAATATCGCTCGTGCGTTGCGGCCGGGCGGGCGCATGGCGCTGCTGGTCTGGCAGAGCGTCGACCGGAACGAATGGTTCAGCGAACTCATGACCGCGCTCAACGGTCGCCCGCTCACGCCACCGCCCGACGAACCGGGACCGTTCGCCTTCGCCGATCCGAATCGGGTCACCGCGATCCTTACCGCGGCGGGGTTCGTCGACGTCGATTTCGAAGACGTCCGCGCGTCGAATCATTTCGGCGACGACGCGGCCACGGCGGAAACGTTCGTACTCGGCCTGCTCGATTGGCTCATTCGAGACCTCGACGATGCCGGTCGCGAACGTGCCCGGGAACGCCTGCGCACGACACTCGCCGCTCATGACGAGCGAGGGCGTCATGTTCGGGTCTGCCGCATGGCTGATCACGTGCCGGAAAGCAGAGGCCCGCAGCACCTGATCGTTATAGGTGCTGCCTATCATCGCGACAATGACGTGGTTACAGGGTTGGTGGCACAACGAGGTAGTCGATGGCTACAAGGGCCCGCTGCTGGCAGGGTTTGTCGTATTCATTGTGACTTTCCTGGTTACCCGCACGATCACGCGGCTGATCCGGGCCGGTCGGGGGCCGTTTCATAACATCAGCAGCGGCGGCGTCCATATGCACCACTCCACACCTGGTGTCATTCTGCTGATAGTCGGCGGTTTCATGGGGGTCGGCGCCCCGCCGCTGTCGGGTTGGACATACGCAGCGGCCGTGCTGGTCGGCGCCGGTTCGTCGCTGGTACTGGACGAGTTCGCGATGATCTTCCGGCTGCAAGACGTGTATTGGTCGCAGGAAGGCCAGCTTTCGGTCAACATGGTCACCCTCGCTGCCGCGTGCGTCGGCTTCGCAGTATGCGGGTTGTCGCCCGTCGGTGTGAACGGCCTCGCCGGCACCGAAGTTGTTGTGCGTGGCGGGCTCGTCAGTGCGCTAATGGTGAACCTGTTGTTGGTGACGCTCACCGCCCTGAAGGGCAAATACCCGACGGCGTTGATCGGCCTGTTCGTTTCCCCGGTGGCGTGGGTCGCGGCAGCTCGCCTTGCGCGCCCGACCTCGCCCTGGGCGCGGTGGCGCTACTCAGCGAAGGAGTTGGCGCACGCTCGACGGCGCGCTGCCGCGTTCGACGATCGCTGGGCCCCCGTCCGGCGGCACTGGGACGACTTCATCGGCGGTGCCCCGACACAGGCCCCGCAGTGACGCCGGCACAGTGCCGCTCGGCCGAGCGGCACGTGTGTCTCTACTGTGGCGTGAGGACCGAATCAATCAGGTAGACAGTGGCATTCGCGGTACTGACCCCACCGCAGATGACTGCGGCGTCGTTGACCTTCAGGCTGTCGCCCGACCCTGTGACGTTCACCGTGCCGCCCTCGACCGTCGTCTGCGTGCCTGCGATCGCGTCCGGCGCGATCCGGCCCGGAACCACGTGGTAGGTGAGGATCTTTTCGAGAGTTGCCTTGTCGGTCTTCAGGGTTTCCAGAGTCGCAGGATCGACCTTGGCGAAGGCGTCGTCGACCGGGGCGAAGACGGTGAACTCGCCGCCGTTGAGGGTGTCGACCAGGTTGACCTGCGGATTCAGTTGTCCCGACACCGCTGCGGTCAGGGTGGTCAGGATCGGGTTGTTGGATGCCGCGACCGCGACCGGCTCGGCAGCCATGCCTTCGACCGACCCGGGGCCGGTGGGAACCTGCTCGGCATATCCCGCGCAGCCTGGACCCACCAGGCTGGCTCCGGCGGCTTCGGCACCCGACGAGGGCGCCATGGATCCCGTCGTCATCGCCGCGGCCGACGTCGTTGCGGACTCGGCAGAATCCGAAGACGAGTCGTCCGACGAACATGCTGTGCCGCCGAACAAAGCCAGCGCTCCTACGCCGAGTACTGCCGCAGCCATTCTTGCGTTGGTTCTCACGGTGTTCCTTCTTTCCTGATGCACACGGGAGCGGGTTCGCCACCGAAACGATGCATAAACGATGCATGCTGACCTGTTCCAGTGTGACACCGATCACGAGAAATTGCATCGTTTACGCATCGATTACTTTTCGTTGGGGTTCACAGCAGTTGATCGACGGCGTCGCGCAGTCCGTTCACCCAGCGCGCCGGTTTCGGTAGCTCGACCGCGTCCCATCCAGGTCCTGCCACGAGCGCGCCGACATCGGCCTCGAGGATCGCGCGCACCGCGTCGACGTCCGCAGTACGTGAGGTCTGCGCCCACAGCACGACTTTGGCGACTCCGCGGCGATGAACGAGCAGGTCGGTCAGTGCCGCGTGCGGCACGGAAGCGCCGAGCATGAGGACGGCGACACCGTTCTCGCACAGCGCCGCCCGCAACGCCTCGAGCGGAAGGCTGTGTGACTCTTCGTCTGTGCACGCCAGTACCACGGTCGCGGCAGCCTCGCCGGGCAGGAGTTGGACGCGCTGCAGGCAGCGGGTCACGATCCAGGACAACATGTGTTCGACATCGATGCAGTTCTGCCCAGCCGTTTGGCGGGCGTCGATCGCGTTGAAAACCGGACGGCACAACGAATCCCACGTCTCGATCACCCCGTGGTGGACGAGGTGATCGTCCACGATCCGAGTGGCCGCTGGTGCGTCCAGGCGCAACGCGGCGGCGAGGAGTGCGCCGGAATCGGTCGGCGGACGCGGGTTCGCGGCGATAGCTTTACGAGCCGCCTGCGCGGGAGTCTGCCCCTCGTCGATCAAGGCATGCATGCGTTGGAGGACAGCGATGTCGGCGTCGGTGTAGAGGCGGTGCCGGCCAGGGCGATGGCTTGTCGGACCGATGCCGTAGCGGCGAGTCCAACTGCGCAAGGTCGCTGTCGGAATCCCGAGCAAACGCGCCACCGCGCGAACGGTGTAGGCCGAAGATTCCAGCTCTGGATCGTGGGCGTCGACGGCGGATTCGCCCGCATTCCGCTTCTTCAGGTTCAATGCTCCTCTTCCGCCGTTCGATGAGCTCTCGACCGTCCGAATTACCGTCGGGCTCGGCCGGCAGAGGCGCGCGCGGCGTCTGGCGGAGTCGGGACCCTCCGATCCGCACCTTTGTCGCAGAACAATTGGCGCGTGTGAAGATCATACGTCGAATCGATGCATAAGTGATGCGTACGGCGTAGATGGCGCGCTGGACCTGGACTTTTCGGACAAGTCGCCGCCATGACCGCCCGACGCCTGGCCGAGACTATCCGGCTCGTACCGGATAACGAAGGTGGATGACGCGGTCGCCTTCGACGACTCGAGGGTTTTCGAGGACGGTCTGGTCGGTGACGACATCGCCGAAAAACCGTTTGCCGGCTCCGAGTACTACGGGCACGAGATCGATGTCGACCATGTCGACGAGTCCGGCTGAAAAGGCCTGGGCGCCGACGTTGCCCGCACTGATCGACACGTCGCGATCGCCGGCGAAGACCTTGGCTTGCTCGATCGCGCTGCGGACGCCGTCGGTGACGAAGGTGAACGGCGCGTCCGGGAACAGCCAATCGGTGGGGGCGTCGTGAGTGACCACGAACACCGCACCGCCCGCGGCGGGCCTGCCGTGCCAGCCGTTGGTGAGGTCGAACAGGTGGCGGCCGATGACCGCGGCGCCGACCTGCGGCCAGGTTTCGTTCATGTAGTCGGCGCTGGCGCGGCTGACGTGAAAGGTTCGCTCCGGATCGCCGGGGGCGGTAGCTACGTCGCCGTTGCCGTACCAGTCGAACATGGGTCCGACGCGGTCGTGCGGGTCGGCGATGAAACCGTCGAGCGACATCACGGCCGACATCACCACCCTGCCCATGTCACCACTGCCTGGCGAGCACTGCGTCGAGTGCCGCGTAGCTCTCGTTCATCCCGGATTCCATTCCGGAGGACAGCATGCCGTCGCGCTCCTCTTGGGTGAGGAACTGGCTCACCACAACAAGTTTCGTGGTCTCGTCGCCGAGGTCGACAAACGTATTTGTCTCGACGAGGACGTGTCCTGGTTGGCCGTCCCATTCGAATGTGTAGGACAGTCGGTCCTCCGGGCTGATCTCGCGGAAACGTCCCTCGAACCCGAAAGTGTCACCGTCGGCGCGCTCCACGAACCGCCAATGGCCGCCGCGCTCGAACTCCCAGCGCTCGATGTCCATGTCGTTGCCTCGCGCCCACCATTGGGCAAGCAGGTCCGGCTTGGTGAATGCCGCCCAGACTCGGCTTCGCGGCGCGGCGAAGACCCGCTCCACGTGGATTTCGCGTTCGATGGCGGTCGAGACTGTACTCGTGGTCATTGCTACTCCTCGGTCCGTCGCAGAAATCGTTCGAGACGGTCCAGTCGCTGCCCCAAAGCGCGCTGGTAGGAACTGATCCATTCGGCCTCCTGCGCAAGCGCATTCGTGCCGAGCGTGCAGTAGCGCACCCGCCCGCGCTTCTCGGTGGAGACGAGTCCGGCGTCTTCGAGCAGTTGCACGTGCTTCTTGATGCCGGTCAGCGTCATCTCGAAGCGGTCAGCGAGATCGCTGATCGTTCGAGACCCGTCGCCGAGCAGGTCGACGATGCCGCGGCGGGTCGGGTCGGCCAGCGCGGCGAATGTGTTGTCTAGGGCGGAATACTGAACCATCAAGTTCAGTATTGCAACAGGGTGTGGACGGTGTCAACGGTCTGGGTTGTCCGCAGTGGACTCCTCGGCCACGCCAAGCGTGCTGTTCGCGACGTCACGCGCGCCGCTGCGGAAGCTGCTCGTGCGGCCGGCGAGCTCGGTCGGCAGCCGAGCGAAGCCCAAGCAAGGTAGTCATCCGACGTGACGCGTAGATGACGTCGGGTGAACGTGCCGGTGAACATCGGGCTGCTGGTGCAGGCTGAACCGCCCACCGCGGAACCTGTTGTAGTGCAAGCGTAAAGCCGTGATTTTAAATGTTGCGGCGGGGAGCAGTCTCTGAGAGCCTTTGGCGGCGAACTCGGTGATCGCCGTGTTCTGACGACTCGAGGAGACAGTGAGAATGATCAAGAAGCTTGCCGTTGTGTCAGCAATAGCCGCCGGCACGTTTTTCGCCGGCGCAGCGACCGCAGCTGCCGCGCAGCCCGCGGCACCGGGCCCGGATGACTTGGTTGTCGGCGTCGTGCCGGGAGTGACCTACATTTCGTATGCAACCGGAGAAGCGGCGTTTCTGTCCGGCGCGGGCTCGGTTATCTACGACAACACCGGCTACCACGTAGTCGACGCCACGGGTGCGCCGGTCTTCTGACGCCGAGCGTACGGTGACGGCGCGCTATGCGCCGTAACCGTCGGTGCCAGCGCGCGTCATGACAATGTTCGGGATGACGGCTCGCGACGAGAGTTGCAGGATTGCCGCCACCATTTCGACGATGTCGTTGACCTCCAGCATCTCGTTAGGCGGAATCGTGTCCTGCGTCCATTTGCTCATGTCGGTGTCGACGTAGCCGGGAGCGATTGTGGTGGCGCTGATTCCCCGACCGGACTCCTCGGCGTTGAGGGTCTGTGTGAGGGAGATCAGCGCCGCCTTCGTTGCGCCGTAAACGGCGAGTCCACGCTCGGCGTACACACCGGTAATCGAGGCCAGGGAAACAACTTTCGCGCCCCGATCGGGGTTTTCCGTCGCCCCCGCGCGCAGTAGTGGCAGCGACTGCTGGAGTAGCTGGAACGGCGCGCGGACGTTCACGGCGAATGTTTTGTCGAATCGGCGCAGCGGAAAGTCCGCTATGTTTCCTGCAGTTCCGACGCCGGCGTTGAGAATCAACGCGGTCATCGACCCGTGGCGTTTTTCATGCTCCTCGGTGAGTCGGACGAGGTGTTCGGGGTCGGACAGGTCGCCTGCGATCGCACGGACGGCGGTGCCGTCGGCGGCGAGGTCCTGTGCGACGGTCTCGAGACGCTCCGGATCCCGCGCGGTGACGGTCAGCGAATATCCCATGTGGGCAAGTCGTTTCGCAACGCCCAGGCCGATGCCCCGCGACGCTCCTGTGACCAGTGCGGACTTCGTCATGCTGATGCCTTTCCTAGGGCGCGCAGTCCGGCGGCCATGAATTCGGGGGTGGCTTCGGCTGCGTGGACGGCGCCGCTGCCGGAATCGGATCCTTGCAGGGCTCGGTGCGTGATGCCTTCGCCGATGATGCCGAGTTTGAAGTTGGCGAGGGCGACGTAGAAGTCCCACGCAACGAGGTCGCGCCCGGATGCTGCCGCGTACGTCTGCGCGAGCGTGTCGGCCGACGGAATGCGTGGGCTCGTCCAGGCTGCCTGCGTGCCGAGCACCAGGTCGAATATCGGCGAACGGTAGACGCACATGAGCGCGACGTCGGTGAGCGGGTCGCCGAGGGTCGAGAGTTCCCAGTCGACAACAGCACGAACGATCGTCGGATCAGCGGTGTCGAGGATGGTGTTGTCGATCCGGAAGTCGCCGTGCACGATCGACGCGCTGGACGACTGGGGGAGCGCCTCGGTGAGCGCGTCGTGTAGGGCCGCGACGTCGGGAAGGTCGCGAGTCTTCACCCGATCCCATTGTCCCGCCCAGAGTTTCAGCTGCCGGGTGAAGAATCCCTCGGGCCGGCCGAAGGTGTCGAGTCCTACGGCGCGATAGTCGACGGCGTGCAGGTCTGCGAGCACCTTCACGAGCGTCGAGGTAGTTGCTTCGACTTGTTCGTCGGACAGGCGTCCGAGCTCGGATTGTTCGCGGATCACCTGGCCGTCGACGAATTCCACAACCGTCATCGGCGCTCCCAACGCTGCACCGTCGGCGTCGAAGGCAACGGTCTTCGCGACCGGCACGGGGGTTCCCTGCAGACCGCGCGCAACTTTGTATTCGCGGGCCATGTCGTGCGCTGACGGGGTCAACCCGCTCGTCGGCGGGCGACGGACCACCCAGGTCGACACGTCGTCGTATGCCTTGAAGGTCAGGTTCGAGCGACCACCGCTGATCAGCTCGACCCGCAGCTCGCCGGATACTGCCACACCGCTGTCGACGAGGTACTGGCGCAACGCGGCAATGTCCATGCCCGGCAGGCTCATTCGGCTGCCTCACGGGCGGCCCGCTTCGCCGCGCCGACGACTCGCTTCGCAATCGCCCAGCGATGGACCTCGGACGGGCCGTCGTAGACGCGGAACGGTCGCACCTCGCGCGACAGCCGCGCCAAAGGCAGATCCTCGGACACGCCGAGCCCGCCGCACATCTGAACACTGCGATCGACAATTCGGAAGATTGCTTCGGCACCATAAGTCTTGGCGATCGCAGTGGAGTTCGATGCCGGGTCGCCCTGGTCGAGTTCCCAGCAGGCGCGGACCAGCAGCGCGCGGGTCGCCGCGATGTCGATCTCGTTGTCCGCGACCATCTTCTGGATCATGCCGAGATCGCCCAGGGTGGCGCCGAAGCCTTGGCGCTGCGCAACATGTGCGACGGCGACGTCGTGGGCGCGGCGAGCCGCTCCGAGCCAGCGCATGACGTGCGTCATCCGGGCGGGTCCGAGACGGACCTGTGCGTACTCGAATCCGCGGTCGACTTCGCCGAGCACCGCTGAATCGGGAACGAACACGTCGTCGAAGGACACTTCGCAGTGCCCGCCGATCATCGACTTGTCCAGGGTGCCGATGTGGCGTCCGACGCGGATGCCCGGTGTGTCCGTGGGTGCCAGGAACATCGTGGCGCCACCGCGCAGGCCGGGCTCGCCGGACGTGCGGGCCATGATGATGAAGAATCCGGCGCCGTCGGCACCGGTGATGAACCACTTCTGCCCGTTGATCCGCCACCCACCCGGTGCGGGCACCGCGCGGGTCGACAGTGCTGCCGGATCGGACCCCGCACCGGGCGCGGGCTCTGTCATGGCGAATGCAGATCGGACGTCACCGTGGGCCAGCGGCTCGAGAAATCGCTGCTTCTGGTCCGGGCTGGCGATGTGGGCGAGCATGTGGACGTTGCCTTCGTCCGGTGCGGCGATGTTGAGCGCCAACGGGCCGAACAGCGAATATCCGGCCTCCTCGAAGACAGGCGCGCGGTCGGACATGTTCAAACCCTGGCCGCCGAGTTCGACCGGAGCGTGGGGTGCAAATACTCCCGCGGCCTTGGCTGCGGCCTGCAACTCGATCCGAACATCGTCGCCACCCGCAGCAGCGATGTCGCCGCCGTGGCGGTCTTCGATCGGTAGAACCACCTCGCGGGTAAAGGCGCGCGTGCGCTCGATCAGCGAAGCCACCTCGGGCGTGTAAGTCAGGTCGATTGGCACAGCGTCACTCCACATCATCGAAATCTGTTCAGTCCGGGGCGATCGATCACTCGGTCCTGAACGGGTCGGCTCGTCAACAATCGCATATCAAATACGCAGAAGTCAAAGGGTGATATGCAGTTTAGCGACGTCCCGACCACGAGCTGCTATGGTCGTTGTGTTCAGGTTTTCCGAACAACTTGGGGTTGGTAATGGGAACAGCAGTACACGAGGCGATCAGGTCCGCGCGTATCGCGGCGGGCCTATCGCTGCGCGAGTTGGCCAGTCGGATCGATGTGAGTCCGGCAACCCTGAGCGCAATCGAAAACGGTAAGACCGGTGTATCCGTCGATCGCCTGCAGGTTGTGGCCGATGCGCTGAAAACGACCGCGGCAGCCCTGCTCGACCCGTCGTCCGGAACGACCGCGGGACTCGAACAAGTCGGCCGCCGTTCGGACGGCGCAACAGGAGCGTGGCGCGAGTTTCTGCCTATGTCGATCGATCCGGTGTTGGCAGCCGCGATCGAAGGCTTCGTCGACACGGGCTACCACGGTGCCACCATGCGTTCCATCGCGACTCGAGCGGGGATGAGCGTGCCCGGTGTCTATCACCATTACCGCGACAAGCAGGACATCTTGGCCCGCATTCTCGACCTAACGATGGACGAGTTGCACTGGCGCGCTCGGGCGGCGCGTGCGGAGGGCGGTTCGAGCGTGGTCCGTGTCGCCTTGATCGTCGAGGCGCTGGCTCTCTATCACACGCATCGGCGAGAATTGGCGTTCATCGGAGCCAGCGAGATGCGCAGTCTCGAACCTGACAACCGCGCACGAATCACCGAGTCGCGCAACGAACTACAACATATGCTCGATCGCGAGATCGACGGCGCGATTGCGGCGGGGGAGTTGGGCTCGCGGCATCCGCGCGACGCCGGACGCGCGATCTCGACGATGTGTACCTCGTTGCCGCAGTGGTTCCGGATCGACGGTCCTTCGACTCCCGAGCAGATCGCGCGCGAGTACGCCGATTTCGCCCTCGACCTCCTGCGCAGGACGTAGCAGCTTTCCCGCTACGCCGGCGGGTGCTGCTACATAGTCTTGCTTCTCGAGGCCCGACCGGTCGGGGGAGTCGGCAGTGCCCCGCAGGTCTCGGCGCCGATGTCGTCGGCAGGTTTCCGCAGCACTGGAATGTTGTCGCACACGAGGATCTGCGGATGATGGAAGCGAGCGGGTCGTCGAGCAGCTGATCTGCACCTGGCAACACCATTACCATCGGTTACCCGGACACTAAAGTGATTGCGTCGGGTCGGCGTTCGGTAAGGGGCGACTGTGGCGGCTGGTTCGTCGAGCCTGGTCTGGGCCGCGATACTGGCGGCCTTTGTAATCCTGTGCGGACTTGCCACTGCCTGGGCGTGGACGCTCGATCGCGAACGCAGTTACCTCCTCCTGATATCGGCCGGTACGGCGGTCTACTCGGTCGGCCTGTGGGTGCAGCTGACCGGTGTGTTTCCCGGGATCCTGTTCGATCTGTTCGTTGGCGCGCTGTCTACGGTCGTAGCACCTCTTCTGGCAATGGAAGCGTTGGTACGCCGCACAATTCACCGCACACTCGGGTACCGATTCGCAATCGGTGCCGTCACCACGGTGCTGGCAGGCGTGATCTGGTTCGGTGTCGTCCATCCAGATGTCGTGTGGCGCGTTCGTGTCGAGGACTACGTCTTTGCCGCGGTGCTCATCTACGGCTCGCTTCGGGCACGGTTGCTGACAAGCGGCAGGTCAGGGGACCCAGTTCTGTTCTGCGCGCTGGTTGCGATCGGCCTGTTCTGCCTCGGGCGATCGTGGTTCGGTGTCTCGGCTGACGCATTGCACTCGGGTGCCGTGTTCGGCACCGAGGTCTTTGTGGCGCCCGTTTATGCGCTGTTCACGATCATGATTCTCCCGGTCGTCGCGACGATCGTTCCGCAGGAGGTCTCCGCAGTCATCGGCGTGCTGCGCTTCGAGCGGGACACCGATGGATTGACGGGTGTTCTCAACCGTCGAGGCTTCATGGTCGAGGCACAGCGAATGATCGACGACGAAAGCCTCGCACCCGTCACGCTGGTGCTGTGCGACCTCGATCATTTCAAGCGTTTGAACGACCAGTTCGGGCACCAGGCAGGCGACGAGGTGCTGCGCGAGTTCGGCAGGGCGCTACGCGAATCGGCGCGGAACCTCGATCGGGTCGGCCGGGTCGGCGGCGAAGAATTCGCGATCCTGCTCGCCTCGTCGAGCAGCATCAGGGGCTTCGAGTTCGCCGAGAGAATGCGAACGCGGCTGTCGTCGGAGACTTTCACGTCCGTTCCGCCCCAGCATCGCGTCACGGCGAGCTTCGGCGTCGCTTCGACAGGCGGAACCCAGACTCTCGACGATCTGATTCGGGAGCCTGACACTCGGATGTATCAGGCGAAGGCAGCCGGTCGCGATCGGTCGTGGCCGGCCAGCTGATAGCACCCCTCAGGCGCGAATGATTTCGGCCAGCGGGCCGACGGGGTCGCCGTCGCCGAGGATCTGGATGGCGACGTGGTCGGCACCTGCTGCGAGGTGAGCATCGACCTGTTCCCGAACGTTCGCGGCAGCACCGTGAGCCACGAGCGCGTCGATCAACGCGTCGCTCCCGCCGTCGGCAATGTCGGCGTCGGTCCAGCCGAGGCGTTTCAGGTTCGAGACGTAGTTCGTCAGGTGCAGATACGGCCGGTCGACCGGCGGCCGGCCGACCGCGCGGGCCGCGTACGGGTCCGTGTCGAGAACGACCTTGTGCTCGGGTGCGAGCAAAACGTTGTCGCCGAGTTGTTCGCGCGCGAATCGCGTATGAGTGGGCGGCGTCAGATACGGATGAGCGCCGAGTGCACGATCAGCTGACAGCCTAAGCATCCGCGGACCGAGTGCGGCGAGCACTCGACGTTCGGCCGGTACCTGTTTTTCGTCGAGCACGTCGAGATAACGGCTCACCGCGTCGTACGGCTTTTCGTATTCTGCGGTGGCTTCGGGATGGCCCGCGCCGACGCCGAGGTAGAAACGGCCCGGGAACTTGTCTTCCAGTTCGAAGTATTCGTCCGCGATCGCTGCCGGGTCGGTGTTCCAGATATTGACGATGCCCGTAGCCACGGTGATGTTCTCGGTCGCATCGAGGACCGTGCGAATCGGACGGAGGTGCTTGGGCGATCCGCCGAGCCAAATGGTGCCGTAGCCCAGCTCTTCGATCGCGCGTGCCTGATCGGGTGCGAACTTGCCGAACCACCCCCATACTCCGTGCGTGCCGAAGCGTGCGATGTGTGCGGACTTGTCGAGGGTCATGGTGGTAACAACCGGAATTGCCGACGGCTATTCCGACTCCACTTCTACGCAGACGCGCTGCGCCGGTAGAAGCCCTCGTAGCCTTCCCACGCCAAGCGCTGCGGACGGTGCGGATCGTGCACGACGCGGGGTGGATCGTCGATAAGGAGGGTCCGGCGCTCGGGGATCGTGTACGACGGCCACGACGGCAGTGGCTCGCCCGTTCGCGCGAACGCCAGCCAATTGCCCTGCATGTTCCGGGAGACGGATCGCAACGCGCTTCGACCACCGAGAAGGGTTGTCGCTCGACCGAATACGCCGTCCTGGGCGCCGAAGAGCGGGACGAGCTCCATCGCATGCGTTGCACCGAGTCCGGCACGGTTCAGCAGGCGGGTCGCGAAATCGAAGCGGTACATGTAGGTCGGCGCATGTGCCGAGTGTGCCTGCGCCACGTCGACACTCGGGTGGAAGAACGTCACGTCGCTACCGATTGCCAAGGCCGCCTTCCGGTTCGGATAGCCCGGATACGCCGCAAGGACGCGGTCTTGGACGTCCGGGTCCGTCACACGGAACATGTCGGCGATCATCGACGGCCGCGTCGGCAACGCGTCCGGGATTCGCGCGAACAGGCTGCTTTCCCTTCGATTCGTCCCGATGATCAGAGGTACGCGATGCGCGGTTCCGGCGCGGAACGCCTCGACGGGCCAGGTGGGGAAGTAGTCGCCGTCGATCACTGGCTCGAGTGGGAAGTGGCCGGGGATCTCGTCCGCAACCCGGCGATACAGCGCCATCATTGCCGCGCCGAGTTCCTTCGGCGTTGCCCTTTCGAGGGCAGTTCTCGCTGAAGATGTTGTGGCACCGAGCAGTTCGATGTAGGACTCAGCCCACCGTGCCGAATCGTCTTTATCGTGCGCCCAGTGCGCCGGCGAACTCTGCGCGATGGCGCGATGGAACAACCCGCGTGCGGCGGGTGTGACCAGCAGCGAGGTCACCGCGTTGCCTCCGGCGGATTCGCCGAAGATGGTGACGTTGTCCGGATCCCCGCCGAATGCGGCAATGTTGCGCTGCACCCACTGCAGGGCCGCCACCTGATCGCGCAGACCCAAATTGCTTTCGATCGGTCGCTCGGGCGTGGAGAAGGTGCTCAGGTCCAGGTAACCGAGTGGGCCGAGGCGATAGTTCATCGACACGAACACGATGTCACCGTGCTCCGCCAGCCGGATGCCGTTGTACAACTCCAGCGCGGACGTACCGACCAGGTAACCGCCGCCGTGGACGAAGACCATTACGGGCCGCGGCCGCTCGCTCGAATCCGCCGGCGCGACGACGTTGAGGGTCAGGCAGTCCTCGCTGAGCGGTTGGAACTTCCCCACTCCCAGGCCCGCGCCCCATGGGGGTTGGCATGACGCGTTGCGGAATCGCGTTGCGTCGAGGGTGTTTTGCCAGGGCGTGACTGATTGCGGTGCGCGCCAGCGGAGGTTGGCAACGGGCGGCGCCGCGTACGGAATCGAGCGCCACCGCAGTACGCCACCCTCGCGGCGCCCCTGGACCCGACCGTCGGCGGTCTCGATTGCAGCAGAGGATGGCATGTCAGTCACCGTATCCGCGGGTCGTTCGGTCGACAATAGGCCTATGACGCACCAGCTGAGCACTCTCGTGTCGGCGAGCGATCGAACTGCGCTCAGGTTCGGGGATCGTTCGTGGTCGTACGCCGAACTGGTCGCGGCTGCGGACCGCTTGGCGCGTGTCATGACCGCGGCGGGCCTACGCGGCGAACGTGTCGCACTTGCCCTGCCGAATTGCTCGGAGCTGGTGCTCTGTTACCTGGCCTGCTTTGCCTCGGGAGCGGTCGCGACACCGTTCAACACACGGTACGCACCGCCGGAGCTCGAGCAAGCGCTTCGCCGGGCACGCCCGCGCTGGCTCATCACGCATTCAGAAAAACTTGCCGACCTCGCCCGAATCGATGCGGCCGTTCTCGATTCAGTTCGCGTACTGGTCGTCGGTGACTCGCCCGGCAGGTACGAGGGGTTCGGGACGCTGCGCGCGCCGTCCGATTCGGGCGAGCCGATTGCACCGGACCCCGATGCGCCGGCTGTCATGTTCTTCACCTCAGGTTCGACTGGACGGCCGAAAGGTGTTGTTCACAGCCATCGTTCGGCACTCGGCGTGCTGACAAGCACGTCCGAAGCCTTGGGCGGTGTCACGGCGGACGACGTGACTCAGGTTGTCGAACCGCTGGTCCACGTCAGCGGCTTCATCGGCACGATGACCACCCTGATGGCGGGCGGAACAGTCGCCCTCTACGACGGCTTCGACCCCCTCCGGTACGTGGACGCGCTGCAGCAGCATCGTCCGACCCTCGTGTGCACACACATCGACATCATCGCGCAGGTGCTGCGGCAACCGGGGATGCGGCGCGAGTGGTTCGCATCGCTGCGCGGTGTCTACACCGGCGGGGATACAGTTCCGGCGGCGCTGCAACGAGAGTTCTTGGCGGCCAGCGGATTACCCATCTGTGTCGGCTGGGGCATGACGGAAGCGATCTGGTTGACAATCAACCGCGAGCCGCGCCTGGATCGAGATGGGTGCATAGGCGTGCCTGTTTCGGGGGTCGAGGTCCGAGTCGATGAGGCGACGGGAGAACTGCTCGTGCGCGGGCCTATGGTGCTGGACCACTACTGGGAGGACGAAACTCTCACCGCCGCAACCCTCACGGACGGCTGGCTACACACCGGAGACCTCGGCGAACAGGATGCCGACGGCGTCTGGTGGTTCACCGGCCGAAGCAAGGACATCATCGTGCGTCGAACGTCGAAGATCACCTCGGGCGAAGTGGAGTCGATCCTCGACCAGCATCCCGGCGTCGCCGCGGCTGCGGTGATCGGGGTCCCGGATCCAGAGGAAGGTCAGGTTCCAGTCGCGTTCGTCGTGGCGCGAAACGCTGCAGTTCTGACTGTCGACGACCTACTTTCGTTCTTGCGCAACCGGATTGCCGAATACAAGATCCCGGCACGCGTACACTTCCGGACCGAGCTTCCCCTCACGACGAGTGGCAAGCTCAACCGCCGTGAACTGAAGGAAGAAGTACCGTGAGCTAGGCGCCCGGAAGGATTCATGCTCGAACGAAAGTGGCAGCGCGGCTTGCGATTCCGATTCCTGCGCGCGCTACGGTGTGCACGAGCGGGGCAGCGCGACCCTGCCGGAACATGGCCGCGTACTCGTGGGCGAAGCTTTCGATGGAGCGCGGCGGTCGACCGGTGAGGTCCTCGACCGCGCTGCTGACCGTCGCACCGGCGCCTGCGCGAAACATCTCGGCCATCTCGGCGAGGTGCTGGATGTACCAGTCCGGATGGCCCTGTCGCCGTATGACTTTGGCCGCCATTATCGGAGGTGTGCCGACATACCGGACGTGCTGCTCGGTTGCGTCAGCGAGCACTGCGGCGAGCTGCGCGTAGTCGAACGCGCGGGGTCCGGTGATGTCGTAGACACGGTCGTGGTGGGTGTCGTCGGTCAAGACCGCAGCGGCGGCGGCGGCAATGTCGCGGGCATCGACCATGGCAATAAGCGCGCCGTCCATCGGAGCGGCGAGCAGCCCGACCCGTGCGACCATCGGCGCTGCTGTCGCGAGCAGGTTCTGCATGAAGAAGCCGGGACGCAAGAAGGTGAACGGCACGCCGGTTTCTTCGATCCGATGCTCGGTGTGCCAATGCTGACGACCGATCTCTGCTGGTCCGCCCGGTGAGATCGACGCCGCGATTCCAGACACTTTGACGATGTGGCCCACGCCGTTGCGTACCGCAGCGTCGACGGCATTGCCCTGTAGCTCGGCTTGCCGAAGGTCCTGAACCGACACCAGGAAGAGTCGGTCGACCCCCTGCATCGCCCGGTCCAGTGAGCCTGAATCGGCCAAGTCGCCGGCAGCCAGTTCGACACCGAGGTCGGTCAGCGCTCCCGCTTTGGAGGGGGTTCGGACCAAGGCGCGCAAGGGTTTTCCCGAGTCGGTGAGCAGCCGCGCGACCTCGCCGCCAATTTTGCCGGTCGCTCCGATGACGAGAATCATGCGAGTCGTACTCCGCCCTGACGTGAGTGCATCGTGTGCGCGGCGATGGCCGCTGTTCCGCCGATCAGTGAGTGGTAGGACGCCGAAACGCGGTCCAGCCCCGCGATATCGGTCAGCGCGAACACGATTCGGTCAGGCCGCACGATCGCGAAATCGCCGCCGTGCCGGCCGAAGAAGTCGAATGCGTACCCATCGAGGTCCTCGACCGCGATCGTGCCGGGCTCGCACCGCGACGCTCGGTTGCCGGGCCGGCTGACCGTCACATAACTCGCCCTCAATGTCGACCACACATCCTTGCCTTTCGCACCCAGGTGAATCTGTGGGTCGAGGTCGCGCCCGACCACTGTCCAGCCGTCACCCATGATGTTGTCGAGTGGCAGGATCCGGCCCTCCGCGGTGCGCACCTTCGGTTGCGGGAAGACATGTCCCGCCCCGCCGCGGCGTCCTGTGGCGACGAACGCTCCGGACGAATACTGGAGGTGGTGCTTGAACCGGCCCTCGGTCAAATAGGGCACCCGTGCCATTACTTTCAGCAGTGCGTCGCGAACCCTGGCGCCGCGCGGGTTGCGGGTCTGGACGAGGGCACCGGAGAGCCGTGTGAGTCGGGTCATGCGAGTGACGTGCGGGCGTCGTTCCTGTTCGTAGGTGTCGAGCACGGCCGGATCTGCGGTGCCGGCGATGACAGCGGCCAGCTTCCACGCCAGATTGTGGGCGTCACGCATACCGGAGCTGAGTCCCTGTCCTGCGAATGGCGGCATGAGGTGTGCAGCGTCGCCGGCGAGCAGTACCCGACCCGAGCGCCACCGCGCCGCCGACCGGGCATGAAACGTGTAGACGATGTGGCGCAGAATCGTGATCCGCTGCGGGTCGACCCACGGCGACACGAGCCGGCGCGCATTCTCGAGGGTCGCGACCTCGGCGTGGTCCTCGCCCGGCAACACCATGAACTCCCAGCGGTGGTGCGTCCCGGGCAGCGGCAGTGTCACAGCCGGCCGACCGGGGTTTCCGACGAATTGGAAACACGAGACATCTGCAAGCGGCTCTTCGAGTTTCGCGTCGACCACCAGCCACGGCTGAGCGTAGGTAGCCCCGCCGAAACCGATCGAACAGAGGGTCCGCACGGTGCTGCGCCCGCCATCGCACGCGACGACCCAACGCGCCCGGATCGGAGTCTGACGACCGTGGTCGGCGGTGCGGGACCACACGGTTATTCCATCGCCGTCATCGTGCAAAGCCTCGACTCGCACGCCCCGTCTGACCGTCACGTGCGGGAAACGCTCGACACCCTCGTGGAGCACGCGTTCGAGGTCTGGTTGGTAGAAGAAAGCGAGTTGTGGGAAGCCGTTGTGACCGCCGGAGGGACGCATGGTCACGAGGGGCTCGCCGTGCGCCGAGATGAATCGCGTGCTCTGGCCGAGATCCAGGTGGGGGAGCAGTTGATCGACGAGGCCTGCCGCTTGAAAGACGCGCAGTACTTCGTCGTCGGTCGATCCCGCGCGAGGCAGTGTGTGCGGTGTGTTGTCACGCTCGAGAACGATGGTTCTGACTCCGGACTGGCCGAGCAGGTTCGCGAACATCGCGCCGACGGGCCCGTAGCCGACGATCACCACGTCGGCGTCGACGTCATCGCGTGGATGGGTATCGATAGGCGGGAAGTGTTGTGGCAGTGCGAGTTTTGAAGCGTTCATGGGCGTTGCTTTTCTCTTCGGGGCGCTGGTCGTTCAGCTTGAACGACGATTTCCTCAATGTTGAGAGTACCCTCAGTTTTGCGAGCGTCAAGAGTGCGCACCGAGCAACAGCGGTGCGAAACCGTGCCGGCGAGCTTTATTCGCTGGTGTCGTCGGCGCTGAATTGCGCCGCAAGCGTGCTGGCCTCGCCGGTGGTGACGCCGAGCAGCCGAAGGGCGTACGCGACGAACTCGGCGTCCGCCGAGGAGTCGAGCTCACCATCCAGCTTGGCACGCACGCAGCCGATCAGTGCGCCCCCGATCACGTACTCCGCGAGCAGGGGCGTCGTTACCTGGAAGCGGCCTTCGTCGATCCCGCGGCGGACATCGATCAGTAGCCGCTCACCGAGCCGCTTCAACAATGATTCATGCGAAATAGCGACTCGAACGATCAGCCATCCCCACACCGGATCGCTGGCCGTCGCGGCGAGGGTGCCGAAAAGAGCAGTCGTGACCTTCGCCGCCGGATCCGACAGTTCGCCCGTCAGCGCGTCCATCGCATGTCCGTGCAACTCGAGCGCGTCGTCGATGACAGCGTCGAGCAGTTCCTCCTTGGTGGAGAAATAGTTGTAGAAGGACCCGAACGCAAGATCGGCGGTTTCGGCGATCTCGCCGATGGTTGCCGCGTCGACCCCCTTGCGGGCGATCACGGAACGGCCGGCCTCGACCAGCCGTGCGCGGGTCTCGGCCTTCCGACGCGCAGCCCGGTTCTGACGTCGATCGTCCGGGTGTGAAGTGTCGATCGATGGGGCCATTGCGGTCAGGAGGCGCCCGATTTGCGGCGTCTGATCAGCCAGCGCACCAGAAGTGCCCCGACGATCAGCAGAACGATCACGACGATGATCGTCACGATCAGTCCGCCTTTGCTCTTTTTCTTCTTCTTTTTCACCTTGGCAAGCGGGTCCGCGGTCGGTGCGGATTTGGTTACGACGTTCGAACTCGACGTGCCGCTCTTCTCGTGAACTTGCGCGAGGGTCGTCGTCTGCGCTGACGCAGTGGCCGTCGCCGAGAACATCATCGCAGTGGCGACAAGCAGTGCTGATACCAAAAGTATGAGTTTGCGGAGCATGTTCCTGAGCATGCCAGCCGCGATCGCCGTCGGCCGAAGATCCGCGGGATCCGTGACCGTGTCTGGTCGGCTCCAGGGCCTCTGCCAGCGCGTTCCGCCCAACCGGTGCCCCGGTGAGGGCGCCTCGACAAAAGTGGCGTTGATCTCAAAAGGTTCCAGCTGTGGCCTAATCGATATGTAATCGAAGGGACCCAGAGGTGAGGAGGCGGTGTATGGAGCTCATTGTGCTCGTCGCCGCTATTCCGATCCTCACAGTGCTCGGCCTGCTGATGATCGTGGCTCTGTTCTGGATCGAGATGCGTCGCATGGCCTTGGCATCCGGTCAGGCAGACACAGAGGCCGACCAGCGGCAGTAAGCCCGATGATGGGGCATCCAAGAGGGGGGCGTCCAAGACGCGTCCGCTACCGGGTTGCTGTCTTCCGCCAGTACGCGCCCGTCCAGTCGATCGTCTCGATCCGCTCCGATATTCCGTTGGTTGCGCGAAATTCGTCGACCGCTCGGCGACACCGGGAGAGTCCGTAGTCGTCGACGATCAAGTAGCCGCCGACGGACAGCTTCGAATACAGGTTCGTCAGGCCGTCCATGGTCGATTCGTACATGTCGCCGTCGAGGCGGACGATCGCGAGTTGTTCGATCGGTGCGGTCGGCAAGGTGTCCCTGAAGTAGCCCTCGAGGAACACGACTTGATCGTCGAGCAGGCCGTAGCGACGAAAGTTCTCCTCGACCTGGCTGCGGGAAATTGCGAGCTGTTTGAACCGGTACAGGAGGTCGCCCGCGTCGGCGGGGTACTTCTTTCGGTCCGGCCGCGGCAGACCCTGGAACGAATCCGCCACCCAGACCCGCCGATCTCGTATGCCGTGCGCGTCGAGCATGCCGCGCATGAATATGCAGGCACCACCACGCCAGACACCGGTCTCGATGAAGTCACCCGGAACGTTGTCCGCGAGCACTCTTTCGACGCACGACCGCAGGCTCTTCAGCCGTGCGCGACCGATCATGGTGTGGGCCAACGCAGGCCAGTCCCGACCGTCTTCGCGGGCCTCGGGGCCAAGGCGTTTGAGCGCCAACCGCGGCGTCGTATGACCGTCCGCGGCATTCCACAAAGCCATCGTGAGCGTGTTGGACAACAAATCGATATAGCGCGACCGGAGATGATCCTCGACATTTTTCTGGACGATCGTGCCTGAATTTTCTATGCTCTGCATCTCCGGTTTCCTTTCGGCCAAGCGCACAGATTCGAAATCGCTTCGAGATAAAACTCGTGCGCGATTGGTGTTTCTAAGGACTGCCTAACCGCGCACCGGGGGCGAAGCCCCTCAGCACGTTGTCGGGGTCGGCAAACCGGCGAATTTCTGCTCGAGCCACTCGACCGCTCTGGGCATACCGACCGCAGCCGCAGCGAGGTGGTCCAAAGGGTCGGTCGCGAACGAATAAACCGGAGTGCCGCCATCGCACCAGCGACGCATCAGCGCGTTGATCGAATCCAGCGGAATAAGCGCGTCCGTGGGACTGTGCCATTCGAAAATCGGTGCCGTCGGTACACCGGGGAACAGCTCGAGACTGTTCTCCGACAGCAATTGCCAACCCACGGGATCGTGGATGAAATCCGTGCGGTCGGTCAGTTCGCCCGCGCTTCGATTGAAACCCCAGAACATGAGCTCGCCGTTGCAACCGTTGGCGGTGAGCCGTTGTAATTCCCTGCCTGTCGCATTCAGCTGACCGGATACATCGAGCCGGTCGGGATATTCACGCTCGAGACCGAACGCGGCCGCCATCGCCAAGCCGAATGCGGGATGGGGGTTGGTGCCGAGTCCCAGAGCCATCTTCACGAGGTTGACGGGAGCTCCGCCCAGCGCCGCGCCGACGATGTCGAGTTCCGGTGCGTACTCGGGGGCAAGAGCCGCGGCCCATGCCGACGCCATACCGCCACCGGAGGCACCGCCGATTCCGACCTTGCTGTTCGCCACTCGGAATTCCGGGACGCGCTGCACGGCTCGAATGCCGTCGAGCACGATCAGTCCGCCGAGTTTCGCTGCACCATAAGCCATTTCGAGACCGAGATGATCTGGTAACGCGACCGCCCAACCACGCTCGAGGGCGATATTGAGGGCGGGGGCTTCCGGGACCTGCGCGGTGGGGTCGGTCGAATAGAGCTCGTTCGCGACCTTGCAGCGGGTGCCGAGCGAATTCACATAGTGCTGGTAGGACAGGAGTGGGCCATCGGGTACGTGGTTCGCCGGAATGACCATTGTGGTGTTGGCGGCGATCGGCCGGCCCTCGGAGTTCGTGCTCCGAAACAACACCTGCCACACCGCACTGCCCGGAAAGGCATCGAGCGGCGGCATCGGGCGAACGCGTAATGCGTCGCCGGGTGCGTATGCGGCGATATCGGCCGGCACCGAAAAGAACGGGTCAGGATCGGGAGTCGGTAGGAACGGCTGGGCTGGCGCCACGGCAGGTAGTCCCAGCGATCCGGCGCACGCAATGACCAGCCCGAGGACGAACGCTACTGCGGATCGGCGGACCTGCTGGCCCATGTCGCACACCCCTACTCGTCATGTCGTCCGCTTGCGGTGCCCGAGCGCTTTCAGCGCGGACGGACCGAGGCAACCGCAACGGATGCGCGAGCGAGACTATGCCCTAGAAACTGCTCCACCACAATGGACCTAGGTAATCAGTTTTTTCGATTTGCGCCGTATTCCTCGGAACGCGGGACCGAAACCGACCTGATGCCGGTCTTTGTGCCGAAAACATGGTGTACATCCTGCCCTTGTGATCGAGCTGTGATTGTGCTCTACCGTCGCGCAGACGACCGTGGATTGCGCAAAATAAATTGCATCTGCAGCGAGTCCCGAATTGGGTGTACGATCCCGATTCGGCCAATATTCGGGCAATCACGCAGACGAGCTAGGGCCGGGAACGGGTACAAGCTTTTTGCGGCTGATACCGGGCGGAGATGGAATGGAGAGCGTGGCGCGGTCGGGCGACCAAGTTCTGGGGATCTCTCCGTTTTCAGAACCCAACGCCCGACACACTGTGGCTGTTGCGCGCGCCGGTGGTGTCGGCATCCTCGATCTGGGTCGCGATGTCCACGCTGCAGACGTTGCGCTCGCCGATATTTGCGAATGGTGGCAAGGCCCGTTCGGCGTACGTGTGCCGGCGGGATGCAAGTCGGACCCATTCGATGTTCCCGATCGGGTGGATACCGTCGTGCTCGCGTCGCTGGACGGCACTGCCGAATGGTTGCGGGCCGACCGGCGCTGGCGAGTTCTCGTAGAGGTGTGTTCGCTTGCGCAGGCGCGCGATGCCGTCCGAGTCGGCAGCCATGGACTCATCGCGCGCGGATGTGAGGGGGGCGGACGAGTAGGGCAGGCGACGACGTTCGTTCTGCTGCAGCAGCTCCTTGCCGACCCCGCCGTCGCTGTTCCGATCTGGGCCGCGGGCGGTATCGGCCTGCATACCGCCGCCGCAGCGGTGGCCGGAGGCGCGGCCGGTGTCGTGCTGGACACCCAGTTGGCCCTCGTCTCCGAGATGGAACTTCCGCGCACAGTGACGGCCGCACTGCGCGCGATGGACGGAAGCGAAACGGCCGTCGTCGGCGGCCATCGTGTCTACGTTCGCCCGGATCTCTCTGTGCCGGAACCAGATTGGACTCCCGAGCAGGTCGCTGAAAGGCTCGGCGCACAGGACCTCCGAACCCAGTTGCTCCCCGTCGGCCAGGACGGTGCGCTCGCCGCAATGCTCGCCGACCGGTTCGGCACCGCGGGCGGAGTGGTGCAGGCGATTCGCAGCGCAATCCAGACGAATATCGCCGCTTCTGTCGAACACGCACCGCTCGGCGCCGGCGGACGGTTCGCAGCACGGCACGGTCTGCGTGTGAGCGCCGCGCAGGGGCCGATGACGCACGTCAGCGACAAGGCCGCGTTCGCTGCGGCAATCGCGCGCGAGGGTGGTCTTCCCTTCCTGGCGCTCTCGCTCATGTCGGGAGACAAAACTCGCGCATTGCTCGAAGAAACCGCGACCGCGCTCGGCGCGGCCCCGTGGGGTGCGGGCATTCTCGGGTTCGTTCCCGCCGAGCTCCGCGAAGCGCAGTTGCAGGCCGTTCTTGCGGTGCGACCGCCGTACGCGCTGATTGCAGGCGGCCGACCCGCACAGGCGGCCGAATTGGAGAAGGCGGGCATAGCGACTTTCCTGCATGTGCCTTCGCCCGGTCTGCTGGACCAGTTCCTCGCGCAGGGTGCGCGCCGCTTCGTGTTCGAGGGACGCGAGTGCGGCGGACACGTCGGTCCGCGAACCAGTTTCGCGCTGTGGGAAGCGCAGATCGAGCGTCTCCTCGCCTTCGGCCGCGAGCACCCCGACCCCGAGCAATATTTCGACGGGGTCCAGGTTCTGTTCGCGGGCGGCATTCACGACGAACGCTCGGCCGCGATGGTCTCCACCCTGGCGGCACCACTCGTCGCGCGCGGGGCCGGAATCGGCGTGCTGATGGGAACCGCGTATCTCTTCGCCGAGGAGGCTGTCGCGTCGGGCGCCATCGTGCCGACATTCCAGGAGGCCGCCCTGGGCTGCACCGACACCGTCCTACTCGATACGTCGCCGGGCCATTCGACTCGCTGTGTCGATTCGCCGTACGTCCGTGCGTTTCTCGACACAAAGCAGCGGATGATTGCCGACGGTGTTGGGCGGCAACAGATGTGGGCCGAACTCGAACAGCTCAATCTCGGCCGGTTGCGAATCGCCAGCAAGGGACTGCGGCGCCGCGGCGACGACATCGTCGCAGTGGCTGCGGGCGTTCAGCGCAGCGACGGCATGGTGATGATCGGCGACGTTGCCGCCCTGCGGTCGACGACGACCACGATCGCGGAGATTCACGACCGCGTCAGCGCCGGTGCGACCGACTTCCTCGCGACTCGTGCTGCCGAACTCGGAATCGGTTCCGTACCAACAGAAGTAAAGGGTTCCGCGCCGCTCGACATAGCGATCGTCGGCATGGCAGGCGTCTTTCCCCAAGCCGAAGACGCGGCACGCTACTGGTCGAACGTCCTCGACGGTGTCGATGCGATCACCGAAGTATCTGCCGATCGCTGGGATCCTGCGCTGTACTACGACTCGGATGCGGGCGGCCGGCCAGACGGGCACAAAACGCCGTCCAAGTGGGGCGGCTTCGTGCCCTACATCGCGTTCGATGCCCTGGCTTACGGCATTCCGCCTGCTTCGCTCGCGGCGATCGAGCCGGTACAACTACTCGCACTCGAGGTCGCCGCGCGGGCGCTGCGCGACGCCGGTTACCGGACCGTCGGTGGTGCCGGTCGGAGCTTCGATCGCGACCGCACATCGGTTATCTTCGGCACCGAACCGGGCAGCGACCTCAGCAACGCGTACGGCTTCAGAACACTGTTCCCGTCCTACTTCGGCGAGCTGCCGACCGGACTCGACGCTCATTTGCCGAAGCTCAGCGAGGACTCGTTCCCGGGTGTGCTCGGCAACGTGATCGCAGGCCGGATCGCCAACCGGCTCGATCTCGGTGGTGCGAACTACACGGTCGACGCCGCGTGCGCCTCGTCGCTCGCCGCGCTGGACACCGCGTGCAAAGAGTTGAGCGCCGGCACGAGCGACATGGTGCTGTGCGGGGGAGCGGACACGCACAACAGCGTGTCGGACTACCTGCTCTTCTCGTCGGTCGGTGCGCTGTCGGCGAGCGGGCGCTGCCGCACCTTCGATTCCGCGGCTGACGGAATCGCCATCGGCGAAGGCGTCGGCTGCCTCGTCCTCAAACGCTTGGTCGATGCCGAAAGCGACGGCGATCGCGTGTATGCGGTCGTCAAGGCGATCGCCGGCTCGAGTGACGGACGTTCGCTGGGGTTGACTGCACCGCGCGCGGACGGCCAGCGTCGGGCGATGGAGCGCGCCTACCTGATGGCCGGTGTTTCACCGGCGCAGGTGGGCCTCGTCGAAGCACACGGCACCGGAACAGTCGTCGGAGACCGAACCGAACTGGCGGCATTGACCGAAGTCTTCGCCGACGCAGGCGCGACGCCCGGTGCGTGCGCGCTCGGATCGGTGAAAAGTCAGATCGGGCACACGAAGTGTGCTGCGGGACTTGCCAGTCTGATCAAGACCGCACGCGCACTGTATGTCGGTGCGCGCCCACCGACCGGGAACGTCTCGACCCCGAACGGCTTCTGGGACACGGCCTCGAGCCCGTTCTACTTCGACTCCGTCGCCCGGCCGTGGCTTGCACCCGCGGGCGAACGGTTCGCCGGAGTCAGCTCGTTCGGGTTCGGCGGCACCAACTTTCACGCGGTTCTCGCGGGTTACGGCGGCGCGCCCGAACCTGCCCACGGCCGCGACGAGTGGCCCGCGGAGCTGTTCTGTTTCCGCGGTGCCGACCGTCAGGCAGCACAACGGTCGATGGAACGATTGGCCGACCTCCTCACGGCCAACGACGCCGCGGGCAGACCGTGGCGGCTGCGCGACCTTGCGCGAACCGTTGCCGAAGAGTTCGGCGATTCCGGACGGCCCGTGCAGGTCGCGTTCGTGGCATCCGATCTCGATGACCTGATGAGCCGGCTTGCGTTGGCGCGAGACTCCGTCACGAGGCCCGGCGACGGTATCTTCGCCGCCGTCGGGCCGACGGCGGCGAAGACCGGGCGAGTGGCATTCCTGTATCCCGGCCAAGGCTCGCAGCGCGTCGGGATGCTGGCCGATCTGTTCGTCGCTTTCCCGCGGTTGCGACGGTTTTTGCGCCTCGGCAAGGACTGGTACCCACAGATGTACCCGCCCGCGACGTTCTCGCCCGACGATGCGGCTGCGCAGCGCGCAGACCTCACCGACACCCGGGTCGCGCAACCGGCACTGGGCGTTGCCGAACTGGCCATGACAGAGTTGCTCGCCACGTTGGGGATTCGGCCGGATGCCGCGGCGGGCCACAGCTACGGCGAGCTGGTCGCGCTGTATTCGGCAGGTGTCCTGTCCGACGTCGAGTTGCTCGATCTCAGTCGTGCCCGCGGTGCGGCAATCATTGCCGCCGCACGAAGTGCCGGCCAGGACGCCGGTGCGATGGCCGCTGTCAGTGGGAATGCCGAGCGTGTGCGGGCCGTGCTCGCGGCGCACACCGACTGCGAATCGGTGGTGCTGGCCAACCGCAATGCACCCGAGCAGACAGTGATTTCCGGCCCGACGGCGGCGATCGAGAGCGCGGTCGTCCGGCTCGGTTCGCAGGGTCTGCGTGCGACCAAACTTCCTGTGGCGTGCGCATTCCACAGCCCGGTCGTGGCGGGTGCGGCCGGCAGTCTCGGGCTAGCGATCGACAAGACTCACCTGGCCGCACCGTCGTTCCCAGTCTGGTCGAATTCGACGGCGGCGCCCTACCCGCGCAGTGTCGAGGCAGTTCGTGACCTGCTCGTCCGGCAGGTCGCAGAGCCGGTGCGCTTCGTCGAACAGATCGAGTCGATGTACGCCGCCGGCGTGCGGATCTTCGTCGAGGCGGGTCCGGGTCGCGTGCTGACGCAGCTCGTCGGCAAGATTCTCGGCGATCGCGAGCACACCGTCGTGGCATGTGACGCGCCCGGCGAATCCGGACTGCGCCGGCTGCTGTTTGCGCTCGCCGAACTCGCGGCCGCGGGCGTCGCGGTCGACACGACTGCGCTGTTCAGGGGCCGAGACGCGCGAGCTGTTTCGCAGGCTGACCTGCCACGACGACCGGGCTGGTTGGTGAACGGTCAGCTGATCTGCACAGCGGACAGACAACACGTGCCCGGCAGTCTGCGCCCGGCGCGCGAACTCGAGACGCAAGTCCTTCCGCTGGCTGCTTTCGGTCCGGCGCCGACAGCGGCCCGCGACGATGTCGTGCTCGAGTTCCTGCGGTCGACGCGCGAACTGATGACTGCGCAGCGTGACGTCATGATGGGCTACCTCGGTACGACCGCTGCCGAACTTCCCGCCGCGCTGCCGGTGCATTCGGTGGCCGCCATCCCCGCGGTGGAAGCTCCCGAGTCGGCCGAGATCGTCACTGCCGCACCCGCAGTTCAATTCACGCCCGAGCGGGCTTTCGCGACGTTGCGTGCTGTCGTGAGCGAAAGGACAGGTTATCCGGCGGACATGCTGGACGCCGATCTCGACCTCGAAGGCGACCTCAGCATCGACTCGATCAAACGGATCGAGATCTTCGGAGTGCTGCGCGAGCGCATGGCGTTCCTGGGCGGTTCGGCGGCTGTCGACGAGTCCGCTGTCGAGGAACTCGCACGACTCAAGACTCTGCAGATGATCGTGGATTGGCTTGTGAGCCGGTCTGATTCGGCGACAGCCGCCGTGCCCGCCGACGGGAACGGCGCTGCGGGAAGCGACCCAGCGCCGGTATCGGCGGGATGCGAGCGCTACGTGGTCGAGGTGCAGCCGTTGCCTGCCCTCGCGCCGAGTGCGGCAACGTCGTTGGCCGGACACAATGTCGTCGTTGTCGAATCCGGGTGCGACGTCGACCGCGAAGTAAGAATCTTGCTCGAACGGCACGGCGCCAAGGTGTGCCAACTGCAGGCAGATGCCGACTGGAGCAAGGCAATTCGTAGCGCTGACGTGGTCGTGCACCTCGCGGGAATTGCCGCAGACACCGCGCCACTGCTGCCCGACAACTTTGCGCTGCTGCGGGAGTCGCTACTCGGTGGGGCAACTCGGCTTCTCGTGGCCACCGGTCTCGGCGGCAGGTTCGGTCGCGACAGTCACAGCAGAGGCGACGGGGCGGTCGGGTTGCACGGGCTGGTTCGAACGGCAGCACTGGAGTTCCCCGAAGTCGCCGCGCGCGCCGTCGATGTCGATCCCAAGGACGAACCCGAACGAATCGCTGCCGCGTTGATCGCCGAACTTTGTCTGACGGACCGGAGTGCCCCCGTTGTCGTGGGTTACCTCGACGGTGAGAGGGCGACGCCGATCGTCGTCGCAACACCGCTGTCCGCAGGAGCACTGTCCGGGGAACGGCAGCCCGACGCGGCCGCACTCGGTCTCGGACCGTCGGCTGTCGTTCTGCTCACCGGTGGTGCTCGCGGCATCACCGCGAAGGTAGCGATGGGCCTGGCACGCGTGACCGGTTGCCACGTCGAACTGGTCGGGCGCACACCGCTTCCCGAGGCACCCGAATCGCCGGCAACCGCTGCGGCAACAGATCGAATTGCGTTGCGCCGCGCACTCATCGCACAGGGTATGCGAATTCCCGCCGACGTGGATGCCATGGCGACGCGCCTTCTCGCCGAGCGGGAAATCCGCAGCACGCTAGCCGTGCTGGATGGCAGTGCGGCGTCAGTTCGTTATCACGCCCTCGATATCCGGGACGCCGCGGCGGTTCGCAGGGTCGTCGACGACATCTATTCGCGGCACGGACGGCTCGACGGTGTCGTGCACGGCGCAGGAATTCTGGACGACCGCCTCACCAAAGACAAGTCGCCGCAATCGTTCCGGAACGTCTTCGACACGAAGATCGAAGGTGCGCGCGCCATCGCGCGGGCGGTGCGGGAAGACCTGCGGTTCCTCGTGCTGTTCGGCAGTGTGTCCGGCGTCTTCGGAAATCGGGGCCAGGTCGACTACGCCGCGGCCAACGACGCACTCGACACCCTTGCGCATACGTGGGGCGCCCGCATCCCGGGGCGCGTGCTCGCCGTCGACTGGGGTCCCTGGGCCGCGACCGACGGCGGGATGGTGACGGCCGAATTGGTGCAGGAGTACGCGCGACGGGGTATCGGCGTGATCGAGCACGACGACGGGGTCGCGTGCTTGCTGCAGGAGTTGGCGTACGGCGGCGGCGACGACGTGCAGGTGCTGTACATGGCGGGGTCACCCGAAGGATTCGGCGCCGCGATGCCGGGTCGTGCTCGTGACTGACGCGGCACACGGCTCCAACGGACCGGCGGTGGCTATCGTCGGGATCGGCGCCCTGTTCCCCGGTGCCGGTGATGCAGAAACCTTCTGGCGCAACATAGTCGGCGGGGTCGACGCGATCTCGCAGGTCCCACCCACGCGGTGGGATCCCGAGTACTACCAGCCGGATCTGCCGGCCGCCAGTGATCGGCTCTACTGTCGGCGCGGTGGCTTCGTCGACGACCTCGCCTACTTCGACCCGGCCCCGTTCGGCATCATGCCGTTCGCTGCAGCCGGTTCGGAACCGGATCAAATGCTGGCCCTACGGGTCGCCACCGAGGTGATCACCGACATCGGCGGTCCAGAGCGGCTGCCTGACCGAAGCCGGGTCGGTGTGATCCTGGGACGTGGCGGCTACCTGTCCCCAGCGGGCGCGCGGCTCGATCAACGCGTGCGGACGGCGCGACAGCTGGTCACGACGTTGCGCGAGTTGGTACCCGACCTCGGTGAGGATCAGCTCGAACAGGTCCGCTCCGCGTTCCAGGAGCGGCTCGGACCCGAAAGACCGGAGGCCGCAATCGGCTTGGTGCCCAACCTCGTCGCATCCCGCATCGCGAACCGGCTCGATCTGCAGGGCCCGGCGTATACGGTCGACGCGGCTTGTGCGTCGTCGCTACTGGCAGTCGACCACGCTGTCAGCGAACTTGCCACCGGCCGTTGTGATTTGGTCCTTGCCGGCGGGGTTCATCACACCCACGACATCACCTTCTGGTCGGTGTTCACCCAACTCGGCGCGTTGAGCCGCAGTGAGCAGATTCGCCCCTTCGATCAAAGTGCGGACGGGCTGCTGATCGGTGAAGGCACGGGCATGATTGCGCTGAAGCGACTCGCGGACGCCGAGCGGGACGGCGACCGGATCTATGCGGTCGTCCGCGGTACCGGAATTTCGAGCGACGGCCGCGCATCGAGCCTGATGGCGCCGCGCACGGAAGGTCAAGTCCTCGCGCTGCAAAGGGCCTGGCGCACAGCGGGACTCGATCCGACCGCACCGGGAGCGATCGGACTGCTCGAGGCGCACGGAACCGCGACACCCGCCGGCGACGAGGCTGAACTTGCCACATTGACGACGGTTTTCGGTCTGGCTACGACGTCGGGACCGGACATCGGAATCGGTTCTGTGAAGTCCATGATCGGCCACACCATGCCTGCCGCGGGTATCGCTGGTCTCATCAAGGCGGTTCTCGCGGTGTACCACGGGGTCTTGCCGCCGACCTTGCACTGCGACGAACCGCACCGCGCGTTCGCGGGTACCCGCTTCGCGCCCGTGACCGCCGCCCGACCGTGGAAAGAACCACTGACCGGTCCACGGCGGGCTGCCGTCAACGCCTTCGGCTTCGGCGGCATCAACGCACACGTGATCGTCGAACAAGCGCCTGGACCGAAGGTCGGCTCGCATCACACCGAAACCGATCGGGCTGCCGGCGCGGAGAGTCTTCTGCTGCTGTCCGGCGCAACTGTGGGCGATATCGCCGCAGCGCTCGATGTCGACGACGACGCGCTGCTCGAACAGGCCCGCCGTTGCGCGTCGACGGGTACCGGCCCGGTCCGGCTGGCGATTGCCGCACCCGACGCCCGCCGGATAGCGCTGGCACGCAAGATCGTTGCCCGCGGAACGCCGTGGCGGGGCCGCAGCGATGTCTATTTCGAGCCGCGCCGACTGATCACCGATCGCCGGCAGGTCGCGTTTCTCTTCCCGGGCCTGGAACCGACGTTTGCGCCACGGATCGAGGGGGTCGCCGCGCATTTCGGGCTTCCGCCAATCGAATTGAGCAGCGGCACGTCGTTCGTCGAGCAAGCGGTGAACGTGGTGGCAGTTAGCCGTTTGCTCGCAGCAGCCATGCACGAAATCGGTATCGAGCCAGGACTTCTGGCCGGTCATAGCCTCGGCGAATGGACAGCGATGGTCGCCGGCGGGATGTACCGGCGCGAGGATGCAGACGCCTTCATCGACTCGGTCGCCGACGACGGCGCTGATTCACCGGATGTCGTCTACGCCGCGCTCGGCTGCTCGGCCGCCGACGCTGTGACTGCGCTCGGTGCACTGCACGGTCCGGCGGATGTCGTCGTCACACATGACAATTGCCCGCATCAGTCGGTCGTGTGCGGTCACCCGCAGCGGATCGACGAGGCGATCGACCGCCTCCGTCAGGCAGGTGTACTTGCTCAGGTCGTGCCTATTCGGACGGGCTTTCACTCGCCGGTGATGGCCGACCACCTCGGTCCGGTCTACGACGCCTTCCACCGTTTGCCACCGCGTGCTGCCTCCGTCCCCGTGTGGTCCGCGACGTCGGTCGACAAGTTTCCGGACTCACCCGAGCAGATCCGCGCGCTCGTGATCAGGCATCTCGTCGAGCCCGTGCGCTTCCGGCCCTTGCTCGAGCGCCTGCACGCGGAAGGTGTCCGCGCATTCGTGCAGATCGGACCCGGCAGCCTGCCGGGATTCGTTGCAGACACGCTGCGGGGGAGCGAACACCTAGTTGTCGAAACCGCTGTTGCCGAACGTGATTCGCTGGTTCAGCTGTGGCGCGTCGCAGCGGCGTTGTGGGCCGCGGGTCTGAATCCACGGTTCGATCGGTTGCCTGGGATACAGCGGCCGGAGCGACGCACACCCGCAAAACCGTTGTCCTCGACCGCGATCAAGCTGGACCTCGGCAACCGGTCCATCATGCTCGGCGGTGCGCTGGCGCCACTCGTTCCGCAGCCGGCAGCAGCAACGTCGTCCCGAAGTCGGACTGCAGCGCTTGCGGACAGCGCGATTCTTGCCGAGTTCGACGCACTCGTCGCGGAGATGACGGCGCACACCGAGTCGGTGGTGCAGGCGTGGGCACAGACCGCCACGAATGTCGTCGCACTGCCCACGACGGCCACGACAACGCGCGTCATCTCACTCGAAACCATGCCCGAACTGATCGATCATTCGCTGATCGCGACCCCGGCGGGTTGGCATGATCCCTCGGACGGATTTCCCATCGTGCCGATCACCGGGATGCTCGAGATCATGGCGGACGCAGCCCGCGAGCTGTTGCCCGGTCGCGTCGTCATCGGCTGGTCGAATGTGCGGGCGATGCGCTGGCTCGTCGCCGCGCCGGCCACGACCGTCACGATCGACGCCGTCGTGGACGAGAGCGCACGAGACGATGCCGAGTGCGTCACGGTGACCATAGCGGGTCATGCGACCGGCACAGTCCTACTGTCCGGACGCTATCCGCACCCGCCTGAACGCACGTCGGAGCTGCTCGACGGTGAGCGCCCGGCAGCGGTCTCCGCGGATCGAATCTACCGCGACAGAAGACTTTTCCACGGCCCACGATTCGCGGGCATTACGGAGCTCGTCTGCGACGCGGACTGGGGTGCGCGCGCGGTGCTGGTCAATCTGCCGACGCGGGGTGCGCTCTTCGACGCGGTCGGTCAGGTGATCGGGCATTGGGCGCAGGTGTCTCTCCAGGTCGATCGCACCGTGTTCCCGGTCGGGATCGATTCGATCGAGCTGTACGGCCCGCCGCAGCGGGATGGCGCCCTGCTGAAACAGACGGCGTGGATTCGTGAGGCCACGTCGACGACCCTGCGTGCGGATTCCGACCTGGTCGACGAGCGCGGCGCGCTGTGGGCCCGCGTGCAGGGTTGGACGAACAGCCGCATCGCGGGCGACGAGCGCAACTGGCAGATGCAGCTGCATCCCGATTCGCTCGGGCTGGGCACGATTGAGCCCGGCGGCTGGTGCCTCGTGGAGGAGCAGTGGCCCGACACCCGCACGCGCGAGTTGATCATGCGCAACTACATGTGTGCAGTCGAGCGCGACGCGTACGAACGCCTCGATCCGATGCACCAGCGGCGTTGGCTGCTCGGCCGGATTGCCGCCAAAGACGCCGTTCGTAACTGGCTGTGGGCCAACGGGACTGCGTCGGTCTACACGTGCGAGTTTGCGATCGATGCCAGTGTCACCGGTCGGCCGTATGCTGTTGGCCTGCCGAACCTCGACGAATTGCAGATCGCCCACGCGAATACGAACTGCCGCGGGCGTGCCGTGGGACTCGGCGTTGCCATGGTCGCCACCCACGCGGTCGGCATCAGTATCACAGCGGTTGGCGGCGACACCACGGAAGTGCCGCTCAGTGCGGGCGAGCGCGACCTCATCCACCAGCTGCCCACGAGCGATCCCACCGTACTGCGCGCCCGGTTCGCCGCCGCGAAAGAGGCTGCGGCGCAGTTGGCCAACGAGGATGGGCCGCTCGCGGTTGCCGCGGTCCGACACAACGCCGACCAGGACGCGGATGTCACTGTCGAGCCGCTCGCGAGCTGTCCGCTACCGATCCACACGCGTCTGATTACCGTCGACGACCAGCCCTTCGTCGTCGCGTGGACGCATTCACCGTCAGCCGACCGAGGAGACTCACGATGACCGCAGCGACCGGTGACAGCCGGGTATTCGACGAGGTGGTGGCGATGCTCACCGAGGTGATCGGCGCGGACTTCCTGCTGGAGATCGATGTGACCCCCGAATCGTCGTTCAGTGACGACCTCGCCGTGGAGAGCGTCGAGTTCGTCGCGCTGGGGCAGAAGCTGCAGCAGCGCTACGGCGAAGACGTGAATTTCGTTGCCTTCGTTGCCGACCTGGACATCGACCAGATCACCGCGATGAACGTGGGCACCGTCGTGTCTTACATCGAGACCTGTCTCTCCGAGACGGCGGCACTGGGCGCCGATGGCTGACGTCACTGCTTCCGGCGTGCGATTTCACGTCGAGCGGATCGCGCCCCGCGGCATTGCGGCGGGGTCGCTGCCCACTGCTCCAACCGTGGTGTTCATGCACGGCATGGCGGTCGACGACATGGCCAGCTTCTACTTCACCCTTGCGGCGCCGCTCGCGGCCACCGGGGCCGACGTAATTCTGTACGACCAACGTGGACAGGGTTTGTCGGAGCGACCGCGGTCGGGTTACACGATCGACGACGCGGTCGCGGACCTGTTCGGGATTCTCGACGCCATGGCCGTGACCGAGCCGGTTGTGTTGATCGGCAACAGCTTCGGCGGCTTCGTCGCGGGTCACGCTGCGTTTGCGCGACCCGAGAGGGTTGCGGGAATAGTCTTCATCGAAGCCATCTGCGCCGGACCGGTTGCCGCGGACTGGGTGGAGAGCATGGTCAACTCGCTCAGTGTCACAGCGCTGAATTTGGAACATGAACGCACACACGAACAATGCGCAACCGCGGGGCTTCGCAAGTCCGCGAAGAAGCTGGGCAGTATTTACGATCTGCTCAACGGCACGACGCTGATCGAGGACTTGGCCGCCACGCCGCCGCTGCCCGAGCGCAGTCTGGCAGCCATCGAGTGCCCGACGCTCGCAATCTTCGGTGAGCATTCGTTTCTACTGCCCGCGGCCGACGACCTCGTACGGAACGTGCCCGACTGCGCGGTCGAAATCCTGCCCGACGTGAACCATTCGGTGCTCGTCGAAGCGACGGGTCCGTTGTGCGCCTTGATCGTCGATTGGCTCGTGAGGCTGGCTCCCGTCGAACTGGCGGTGGCAACGAGATGAGTCGATACCTGTTCGTGGTGCCGCCGCTGATCGGACACATCAATCCCACTCTCGACGTCGGTGCGGAGTTGACCGCGCGTGGTCACGAGGTCGCCTGGGTCGGTTACGCGCGCGTCCTCGATGATCTGCTCCCATTGGGAGCCCGTACTTTTCGGCTGCACGACGACGTCTCCGATGCTCATCTGCGAGCAGTGCACGAACACTGGCTCGGTTTGCGCGGAACTGCGGAATTGAAGTTCTTCTGGGAAGAGTTTCTGGTTCCGCTCGGCGACGCGATGCTGCCCGGTGTCGAAGATACGATCGCGCTCTTCGCGCCGGATGTGCTCGTCGCCGACCAGCAGGCGCTCGCGGGTCCGGTCGCAGCAATGCGTGCCGGGCTGCCCTGGGCCACATCGGCGACCACGTCCTCCGAGGTAGCCCGGCCACTGGCAGCGATGCCCAAGGTCGAAGAATGGGTCGTTGCGCAGATGACGGACTTCCAGCGTGCGCAGGGTGTTTCGGAACCTGTCGATCTGCGCTGGTCTCCTGAACTCGTCTTGGTCTTCTCATCGGAGGCGCTGGTCGGTTCGCTCGATGCAGTCCCGGCACACTTCGTATTCACCGGTCCCAGCATCGCGCCGAAGCCCGCGACCGGCGAGTTCCCCTGGGAATGGCTCGATTCCGGTCGCCGGACTGTGCTTGCCTCCCTGGGCACACTCAATGCCGAGGCGGGACGCGTCTTCTACAGCGCACTGGTCGACGCGCTCGCGGACGAGGGCGATCGAATGCAGGTAGTCATCGTGGCTCCACCCGGGGTGGTCGAGAACCCTCCCGAGCATGTTCTTGTCCGGGATTTCGTGCCCCAGCGCGAGTTGCTCGGACACGTCGACGCTGTCGTGACACATGGTGGTCACAACACCGTCTGTGAAGCTCTGGCAAACCGACTTCCGTTGGTGGTGGCACCTATTCGTGATGATCAGCCGGTCATCGCGCAGCAGGTCGCCGATGCAGGCGCGGGCATCCGCGTGAGCTTCGGTCGCGTCCGGGCACCGCAATTACGCGCGGCGGTCCTCGCCGTTCTCGACGACCCCGCCTATCGCGGCGCAGCAGCGCGGATCGCCGATTCGTTCGCAGCATCCGGCGGTGCACAGACCGCAGCCAACAGGCTGGAAGAGTTGTCCGCTGCGCGATTCGCCGGAGCACGCCAGGGGGACCGTCGTGGATGACCACTACCACATGCAGCGCATGCTGGCGTCCGTGCACGAGCAGATGCACGGCAAGAACGCGGGCACGTACTGGTACGCGCCGGGCGCGGTGACTCTGCTCGACGCCGGCGATCAGTCCGTTTCTGCACCAATGCAATTCGGCGCCACCGTCGCGGTCGAACCGCGCGACGACGCGGTCGTCGATCTCCGGTGGGTATATCGCCCACTACAGTCCGACAGGATTCGCTTGACCGACCTCGAGCCGGGCACCGCCGCGGCAAGGGAGCCGCTTGCTGTCATCTGGGCGCTGCAAGCCGCCGGGCACGCGCTCGGTGGGGCCGCGGTGACCGTTCACACCGACGTACCCCGCGGAGTCGGAACGTCTATGTCGGTGGCGATCGCTTGTGCGACAGGGTTTTCGCTTCGGAATTGCTACAGGCTGGACGTGTCCGACGAGTCGATGTTCGAGATCGTCTGCGCGGGTCTGCAGGCGTTCGAGGTGCCGGGAGTGACCATCGGGGCGGTCGCGGCGTCGATTCTGGCGTGCGACGGCGAAGCGATCGCGCTCGATCGTGCGCCGAGCAGGTTGCCGTTCGGCATCGCGCACGCGGGAATGCGGCTCTTGGTCGTGGACACGGGCGTCCGCCGCGACCTTCCGCCGGAACAGCCTGTCGCTGGTACAAGCGAGCTCGATGGTGTGCGGGTGGCATTGGAGCGAAATGACTTTCGCGAATTCGGTGCCATCATGACACGAAGCCACGATGCCGGTTCAACCAGTATCGAACAACAGGTAGCCGCAACCGCTGCCTTGTCGGCAGGCGCATTCGGCGCGAGGGCGACGGTGGACGGCGCCGGTCGCCCGATAGTGGTGCTGGTTCCTGCCGCGGAAGTCGCCACGGTGCGACGCGCTGTCGCCGCCGCATATGCAGATCGAGGCTGGCGCCAACCACGTTTTCTGACGTCGTCCACCGTCGAGACCGCACGAGCCGCGTGAACGTGCACACCAACGTGAGAGGGAATCGGAAATGTCAGCGTCGGTAAAGACTCGAAGCCGCGTTTCGCGCTGGCTGCCGATCGTTACGGCGGCGGGCATGGTGGCAAACGCTGTTCGGTTGCGGCGGAACGCACACGGTCTGGTCGCGCTGCAGCCCGACCAGGCACCGGTCAGTGCGAAACACCGCTTCCTCACAGCTGCCGGCGTCGACCTGGACGAGCTCACACGACGTGCCGCCAGCGCCTTCGCTCGAACCCACGCTCTCGAGGTCGTCGATTTGGTTCCCGGCGACCTGCCCACCGAACCCGCCCTCGACTTGCTGCGGGGTCTCGATCCGCGAACCTATCGCGGCCGCCGCTTCGCACCGGGTCGCGGCGCATGCCACGCCCTCCTCGTCGACGCCGAGGTTCTGGAACGAGCCGGGATCACCCAGGTAAGCGATTGGGACCCGGTCGAATTGGCGGAAGTCACAGTCCGGTTGAAGTTGTACGCATCGACGACATTCGACGTTGCCGTCGCCGCAGGACTGCGTGCGCGCGACGACGAACGGAGCATTCATGCCGGGCTTCGGCGCGCGGCCGAGGTGCGGATGGGTAGCGATGTCCTCCTGGTCGCCGGTCCGCCCGTCGCATACGCGGGGCTGCTCGTCGGCACACTGCTGAATCCGCTGTGGGGTGCGGTGAGCCTGGCGGCGTTCGGCATTCAGCCAGCGCTCGTCCTCGCGGGCAGTGCACTTCACCCACGTGATCGCGGCGCTTCTGCTGGATTCACCCGTGTGGTGACCCGCCCGTCGAAATGGCTTCGGCTCGTCACGGGCGCGCAGCCCGCACCGCCACCCGACCCGATCGAGGAACGCCGGCCTGCATATGCGGCCGATCTGGCCGCTGGAATCGAACGATTCTTCGAGCCGCGCCGGGGTACCTGCCCGTGGTGCGACTCGCCGGATGTCGAAGTGCGCGTGGTCAGTCCCGACCACATCCAGCACAAGCCTGGCAAGTTCGTCCTCGAACAGTGCAACCGGTGCGCTCACGTATTCCAGAACCCGCGCCTCACGCCGGAGGGCCTCGACTTCTACTACCGCGATTTCTACGACGGGATCGGCGCCAAACTGATCGAGAACACCTTCGAGGCCGGCCACAGCGGATACGCGGCCAGGGTTGCGATGGTGACGGCACAGACGGCACCGCGGACGTGGCTCGATGTCGGTACCGGACTTGCCCACTTCTGCGCAACGGCGCGAGATATCCTGCCCGGCACGGAGTTCGACGGTCTCGACCGTGGCGACAACGTCGAAGAGGCGGAACGGCGCCGCTGGGTGCGGCGAGGCTACCGCGGAATGTTCCCCGAACTGGCCGACGACATCGCGGGGCGCTACGACGTCGTCAGCATGCACCACTACCTCGAGCACACACGCGATCCCTTCGAAGAGCTCAGTGCCGCAGCCAAGGTGCTGGACACCGGGGGCTACCTGCTGATCGAGGTGCCCGATCCCGAGTCGCCGTTCGGACGACTGCTCGGCGACTGGTGGATGCCGTGGTTGCAACCGCAACACCAGCATCTGATCCCGTGCGACAACCTCGTGCATGCGCTCGCAGACCGTGGCTTGACCACGGTGGACATCCATCGAGCCGAGGCCAATCAAGCAGGCGACCTCGCCCTGGCAATCCTGCTCGTAGTCAACGGCTTTGCCCACGACCGGCACCTACCGTGGCTCCCGGATACGCCGGAACGTGCACACGCGTTACGGGTCGCAGGTCGGCTGGCGGGCGTCGCGCTCGCGGCGCCGGTCGGGGGCGTGGCCATGCTCGCAGACCTCGCGTATGGCAACTACATCCGACGTACGGGCGGAGTCGGCAGCATCTACCGAGTTCTCGCCCGCAAGGACAGTTGAGTGCCAGGAAAGGAGTCTCGAATGTCGGAGCCGATCGTCATCCTCACGTACGGCACTCGAGGTGATGTGCAGCCGTGCGTCACGCTGGGCCGGCATCTCCGCGCTCGCGGCCACGAGGTCCGGGTCGTCACCAATCCGCGGTACGCGTCGATGGTCGCAGCTGCGGGATTGATGCACTTTCCATTCGGGCTCGACATCGACGGGTTGCTCGAAACAGTCGACTGGTCGACCTGGCACGCGGGCACGGGAAACGGTCCGGTGACGAAGCGTTCGCTGGAACTCCTCACGTCCGCGCTCGACGAGCGGATGGCGGAACTCGACGCGGCGTGCGTCGGCGCACGGGCAATCCTCAGTCCGACGTGGGGCGGAGTCAGCCACTACGGCGCGGACAGCCGCGGCATTCCATCCGCATACCTGCATGTGCAGCCGTGGGAACCGACCCGTGCCTTCCCGAATATCTGGGTGTCGTCGAACCGTTCCCTCGGTGGCAGGCTCAATCGCGCGAGTCATTCACTTGCCGCGCAGGTCCATTGGAAGGCGGTGCGCGAACCGATCAACAGGTGGCGCAACGCAACTCGCGGACTTCCGCCGTTGCCGAAGAAGGCGTCCGAGGTGCTGGCGGCGCGTGCGCCCGCGCCCGTACTGTGTGGCTTCAGCGAGCACGTCGTGCCACGTCCGCACGACTGGAGCGAGAATGTCCACGTAACCGGCTATTGGCATGCCGATTCGGCGGGAACCTGGGCACCGCCGACCGAACTTGCCGCGTTCCTCGACGCAGGCGACCCGCCGGTATACGTCGGTTTCGGTAGTTGGCTACCAGGCGATCCCGTCGACCTGTATCGAATCATCGTTGCCGCCCTGCGCAAGGCGGGCGTTCGCGGAATTGTGCACGTCGGGAGCGAAACCGGCGACCACGGGAGGTTCGGCAACGACATGTTCGCCACCAGCTTCGTCCCGTACGACTGGCTCTTCTCGCGTACTGCAGCCGTTGTGCACCACGGCGGCGCGGGGACAACGGGATTGGCTTTGCGTGCGGGCGTTCCCAACGTCGTGTGCCCCTTCTACGGCGATCAGATGTTCTGGGCGGCACGGGTACACGCCCTCGGAGCCGGCCCGAAGCCTGTGCCGATCAAGGGACTCAGCGCAGAGACGCTGTCGGGTGCAATCCGTTCCGCGTTGAGCGACAGCCGCATTCGCGCGAAAGCCGCAGCATTGGGAGCAGCAATGCGCAGGGAGAACGGCGCGACGCTCGCATGCGACATCGTCGAGAATTGGCTCGCGGCGAACGCGCCGAAGCCGACCGAAGTCGTGGGATCGGAAGCGAAATGAGCCGGTTCATGTTCGTGGTCCCACCACTTGCCGCGCACGTTCATCCGACTTCGGCGGTCGGGCTCGAGCTGCTGCAGCGCGGTCACGACGTGGCCTGGGTAGGTCACCAGGATCAGATCGCATCGATGTTGCCTGCGGGTGTGGACATCATCGACGTGGGCGAAGACTCGCCGCACCCGGCCGGATTCAGCAATTGGGCCGAGTCCCTGGAGGTTCGGCGCATGGAAATGCGCGGAGTCGTCGCGTTCCGATTCCTCTGGGAGGAATTTCTCGTTCCACTCGCGGCGTCGATGGTTCCGGGAATCGAGAAGGCGGTCAGCAATTTCGCGCCCGATGTGCTCGCCGTCGATCAGCACACCGTCGGTGGCGCCGTCGTCGCACGCCAGCACGACCTGCCCTGGGCAACTATGGCGATCATGTCCGCCGAACTTGTGGACCCACTTCCGGGCAAGCTGCAGGACTGGGTCCGGCAGCAACTCGACGGACTGTGGCGCCAATTCGGCGACGGGGGAGTAGGTGTGCCGCTGACCGCGGACCTGCGTTTCTCCGACCGGCTCGTCGTCGCGTTCACAAGCGAGGCACTCGTCGGCTCGGTGGACCGCTTTCCCGACTTCTACAAATTCGTCGGACCGTCGATCGCGCCCCGAACCGGCGAATTCCCCTGGGAGTGGCTGGATCCCAACCGTGAGCACGTGCTGCTCTCGCTCGGCACAGTGAGCGGTCCGATCGGCGAGCGATTTCTCGACACGGCGATCGAAGCGGTCGCCGAGTTGGGTGACCGTCTGCAACTGATTGTGGTTGCGCCACCACGCACAATTCAGTCGAACGCTTCTCATGTGCTCGTGCGCAATTGGGTGCCTTATCTCGAGTTGCTCCCGCACCTGGATGCGATCGTCTGCCATGCCGGACACACGACGACGTGTGAAGCGCTTGCCCACGGTGTGCCATTGGTGATGGCACCGATCCGCGACGACCAACCCGTGGTCGCGTGGCAAGTCGAGAACGCCGGGGCTGGGCTGCGTGTGAAGTTCGGTAGGGTCCGCCCGCCAGAGGTGCGGGACGCATTACTGAGAGTGCTCGACGACGCGTCATTCCGCGAAGCGGCCCGTCGGATCAAGGAATCGTTCACAGCGGCCGGAGGTGCTGCGGCCGCAGCCGATCATCTGGAGAGAATGTTATGAACCCCTTCCCGAAATCCGCGTGGCTGCCGGCGAGTGTCGCAGTCGGTGTGCTGATCAACGGCATTCGGCTGCGCCGCCGGTTGCGTGCGCTGCCGACGCTTACTCCTGCGGGCGCAGAAGCGTCGCCGAACGTCCGCGTCGTCACCGCCGAGGGTGTGAGCGTCGCGGAACCGGTCCGGCAGGCGGCCGCCGAGTACGCCCGAGCCGAAGGGCTCGCCGTGCTCGATCTGATTCCACCCGATCTACCGGTCGCGTCCGCGATGCACCTTGCCGCGGCGGTGGACCCGAAGACCTATCGCAGCAATCGACTAGCGATGCCCTGCAGCGCTTTCCAAGCCTCGATCGCGACCGAAGACGTCCTCGGCCGAATGCAGACGCCGGCTGTCGACGGGCTTGGCCCGATCGAGATGGCGCAGTTCGCGCTTGCGGCCAAGCGGCACGCGCCGGCCGGAGCGGATCTCGCAATCGCGCCCGGACTCTCTGCCGTGCCGGCCTCGGACGACACGCGTCGTGCCACCTTCGACGTGCTCGGCTATAAGGTGCCGGTCGTCCTGGCACCGGCTGTCCTGCGAAATGTGTTGTTGGCAACCGGTTTCGCGCTCAACCCAGGCTGGGCCGCTGTCGCACTGGCAGCGTATTGGGCACAGCCGTATCTCGTGCTTTCGGGCGGCCCGATCCGCCCACGCGACCTGCACAGAGCAGCATTGACCCGGCCCCTCACAGAACCACTGAGCTGGATCGGCTTTGCGCGGGGCGGAACACGAACACAGGAGTGGAAGCAGATGACCGACGCGGCGCTTGCCGATGCTCGGGCGGGCTACACGCGCGATCTCGAGGACGGCATCGAGCGGTTCTTCCTCCCGCCGCGAACGGATTGCCCGTGGTGCCGCTCGACGGCCCTGTCGCAGTATCTGGTGACTCCGGACCTCGCCCAGCGCAAGCCGGGAACCTTTCGTTTGGACCGTTGCGACGATTGCCGCCATATCTTCCAGAACCCAAGGCTCACAATCGCTGGGCTCGACTTTTACTACCGGGACAGCTACGACGGCCTCGGCCAGGCATCGAACGAGTTCGTGCTGTCGATGGCTGGGCCCACCTACAAGGCGCGCGCCGACATGGTGGCGGCGGTGACCACGCCGAAATCGTGGCTCGACGTCGGCCTCGGCCACGGGCATTTCTGCAACGTGGCACAAGGAGTGTGGCCGGAAACGACATTCGACGGACTCGACATGAGTGACAACGTCGATGAGGCACAGCGCCGTTCCTGGATCTCCCACGGCTACCGCGGCCAATTCTGCGAACTCGTGCCGGAGCTGGCCGGGCGCTACGACGTGATCAGCATGAATCACTACCTGGAGCACACGCTCGACCCGTACGCCGAGATCGATGCGGCCGCGCAGGTGCTGGCTCCTGGCGGGCATCTGCTGATCGAGGTCCCGGATCCGGAATGGCCGCTCGCACGTGTGCTCGGCCGGTACTGGCTCGGTTGGTCACAACCGCAGCACCTGCACATGTTTCCGATCGAGAACCTGAAGACCGCCCTCCGAGAGCGCGGTTTCACAGTTGTGGCGCAGGAGCGGGGTAACGCGCACATGCCGCTGGACTTCGGTTGCTCGGTGACCTTCGGAATCGGCAGGGTGACGCCGAACATGTCGGCGTGGTCGCCGACGACGGCGTCGATGCCGAGGCAGTTGCAGCGCGCAGCGACGTGGGCGGCCGCATCACCGCTGCTCGCGGCGGCAGGCATCGCGGATGTGGTCTTGTACTCGGCAATTCGGCATCGCGGCCGGAGTAACGCTTACCGGTTGCTGGCACGAATCGACTCCGTGGCGCCGGAGAGCCTATCCCACCCGGTCCTGCGCGAATCCCTACCGGTCGGCGGCTAGCCGGCGAGGCCGAACATCCGGCGCACCCAGGCGAGAATTGCGTCCGGCACCAAGATCAAATCGGCCACGAGTACTCCTCGGCTAGATCGGTCATGCTCGACGCTCGAACTCTACAGACACCGTGACGTCCTACGGGCAGTCGTCGTCCCAGTAATTGCGACCGACGTAGGGCGGACCGAGCCTGCCGTCGTCGACGGCGAACGAGAGGAACTCCAGCGGGTTCGAGGTGCCGATGGGTTGCACGATGAATCCGTCGAACGGTCCGGCTGCGATGGCATGATCGCCTTCGTATTCCGCCCGGAGTTGGTCCGGGGTGGATCCGTCGCCGATGCCGCGATCGGTGAGCGTGCCGGCGGGGGTCTCTATCCCGATGACTCGTCCCGACTGATCCGCAACGTAGACGGTTCCGGCTGTCGGACCCGACAGAACCGTGCAGGGATACGGGTCTGCATGGGTCTGCTCGTACTGGGTTTCCGCCAGTGCTGCGGTGGCTTCGGTCAACGTCATTCCCACCAGGACGGGACCGAATCCGAGCGCCGTGGCGACGGGTTTACCAGGTGGTGCGGACGGCGAGGTCGCCGATGGCGAACTGCTTTCCGCCTCCGATCCGGCATCCTCCGAACTACACCCGGCAAGGACTGCCAACGCGGACAGCGAGACTGCCAAAAGACGCATACTCGGCATAGGCGGAACGCTACCTGCGCCGCCGATCGAATGGGTCGAGTTCAGGTGTTCCTATCGGCCTCGGTGGGCATCGTCCTCAGGTTGCGGTGACCACTCGGTCACGCCCACCTCGTTTTGCTTGGTAAAGCGCGTTGTCGGCGCGACCGAGGACGGCGTCGACGTTGTCGCCGGGACGAACGACCGCGACCCCGGCGCTGATCGTGATCGCGACTGTGCCGGGCTGGTCCTCTTTGCGATGCTGATTCGCGACCGCGGCACGAAGTCGATCGGCGAAGCGGCCCGCTGCCTCTACGGTCGTCTCTGGAAGCACGATCGCGAACTCTTCGCCGCCGATGCGCGCGGCCAGATCGCTGTCGCGCACCAACCCAGCGCAGGTTTCGGCGATGGTGATCAACACCAAATCTCCTGCGGCATGGCCGTATTCGTCGTTGATCTGTTTGAAGTGGTCGATATCGAAAATGACTGCGGCAAGCGTCTGCCCGGAGTGCGCGGCATGCGCGAGCTGTTGTTCGAGGCGTTCGACGAAGTACCGCCGATTTGCCAGTGGCACCAGCGGGTCCTGGCGGGCAAGCTGCTCCAGCCGCGCGACCAGAAGTCGGCGTTCTTCGAACATCGCGAAGAGCATCAACGAGAAGACGCATGCGGTGGCGACGAAGAACCCGACATAGGTGAGCCGGTCGGCAACGCTGAGGTGTGACAGGAAACCTCGCCCCGAGGCGCCCGCCCAGATCACAGCCGGAGTGATCAACACGTTCGCTGTCGTGACCCCGCGCAGCCCTCTGCGTAGTCCGATCCAGACGAGCAGGGGATAGGTCACGCCGAGCATCAGCAGCGGGTGAATCGGTAGCGCGATCGCCAGCATCCCGATCGCACCGATCGCGATCGCACTGGCAGCGAGATCCGATCGATTGTCCGGTCGCCGGGAGATACCTGCAGTGGTCCAAGCGAGGATCAGCGGAGCGATGAGGATCTGCCCGACCGAATTGCCGATCCACCAGTGGATCCACGCCGACGGCACCAGATCGAAACTCGGCAAAGGCTTTTGGATGCCCTGAATCCACCAGGGCTCCCAGCTCGCGGGAATTGCGTCAGCCGGGATAGCCCCGAGCGCCCACAGTACGGCCACGCCGCCTGTCGCGCTGATGGGTTGCAAGACGAGAAACACCAGCGTGACGAATAGGGCAACGTCGCGGGGGCGTTCGAAGCGGCGCGATATTCGCCAATGCGCGAACAACACCGCGCCGAGCACGCATTCCAAAGAGTTCACTGCGCCGATAGCAGCGCCGCCGAGTACCGACGGACCGGACCAGATCGACAGAATCATCTGCCCGGCGAATACGCCCCATGCCACACGCGGGCCGAACAGGATGGCGAAAGCGAGCGCAATTCCCTCTGGCGCGAACACAACGCTGGTTACGTTGCTGTGCTCGACCGATACCGAGAATGTCAGCCGTCCGAGCAACACGTAGGTCGCGGCGAGAACGACCGCGGCGACCGCCGTCCGCGCCGGATCGTCGCGCACGCGCGCGACGAAGGCTGCGACCGCGGAATCGTTCATCACGCGAGAATACGACGTACAGGTCCCTGGTGGCAGGCGCCGTCATCTCGGATTCGTCGGGCTAGTGTCGGTGGAATGCGGGAAGTGTTCGGCGAAGAATTCGCCGGTGCGACGGGATTTCTCAATTCGGCCACGTTCGGCTTGCCGTCTCGACGGCAGAGCGAAGCGCTGCGCGCGGCGCTCAGCCGTTGGGAGACCGGGGAATTGCAGCCGACGGAGTTCGACGCCGCGGTGACGAACGCACGGGCGGCCTTCGCTCGGCTCGCCGGTGTACCGGCGGAGTCGGTGACGATGGGCGGCAGCGTGTCGGCCCTACTCGGTCTGGTCGCTGCCGCGATACCGGACAATTCGCGTGTTGCGACGTTGGCCGGCGAATTCACCAGCGTCAGTGCACCGTTCGAGGCGCAAGCGGCTCGCGGCGTCACTGTGACCGCACTCCTGCCGGGCGAACTCGAAGACCGGGCCGGCAATTTCGACATCGTCGCTGTCAGCCTCGTCCAGTCCGCCGACGGTTACGTGCTCGATGTCGGGCGCCTCCGTAATGCGATTCGGCACGGGCAGACGCGAGTCGTCCTCGATGTCACCCAGGCGATGGGGTGGATGGCGCTCGATGTGGCCTGGGCAGACGTGGTCGCCGGCGGCAGTTACAAATGGCTGCTCGCGCCGCGCGGTGCCGCATGGATGGCCGTGCAGTCGACGATGGCTGGCGAACTCGTTCCGCACGCGGCGAATTGGTACTCGTCGGAAACTCCGTGGGCGAACACGTACGCGTTGCCGGCTCTGCTCGCGCGCGACGGTCGCCGCTTCGACACGTCGCCCGCGTGGTTCACACTGCTCGGCGCGGGGATCGCGATGCCCTGGCTCGCCTCGCTGGACGCAAGTGCTGTGCAGCAGCACTGCGTGGGGCTCGCGAATCAGGTTCGTAACGCGATCGGAGTGCCGCCGGCCGAGTCGGCGATCCTTCCCCTGACCGTGCCGAACGGCGAGACCCTGTTGGCAGCGGCAGGTATCCGCGCGGCCGTGCGGGCAGGTCGGGTCCGGGTCAGTTTCCATGTCTACAACACGGTCGACGACGCGGAAGCTCTGATCGCAGCACTTCGGCGGTGAGTCAGAAGTATCGGAGCCAGACGTATCCCCATGCCAGCGTGCTGCTGAGTGTGGTGACGATGATTCCGTATTTGGTGAACTGCCAGAACGAGATCGGGTGACCTGCGCGCTGGGCGATGCCGATCGCGACGACGTTGGCGCTGGCGGCGACCGCCGTGCCGTTGCCACCGAAACAGGCACCGAGTGCGAACGCCCACCACAGTGACTGCCCGGTTTCCGCGTCGGGTGCGTCGGCCGCCATGCCCTCCACGACGGGGGTCATGGTCGCCGTGTAGGGGATGTTGTCGATGAACGCTCCGAGGATGGCGGACCCGAAAACCAGTGCGGTGGCGGCCATGAAGTAGTTGTCACCAAAGGTCGATGCCGCGAAGTTTCCGACGGTCTCGATGACACCGGTGTGCACCAGTCCCGCGACCATCACGAACAGTCCCATGAAGAAGACCAGGGTCGGCCATTCCACTTCGGGAAGCACGTCGCCGACGTCGATGTCGGTCACCATCAACATGGTTCCGGCACCGACCAGCGCGACGATCGACGGCGCGACGTGCAGAACCGAATGCAGGCCGAAGCCGATCACCACGAGGCCGAGGACCACCAGGGCCCGGGTCAGCAACCGCGTGTCCTTGATCGCGCGGCGTTCCTGCAGTGCCATGACCTGGTCCAGGTGCACTTCGTCACTGCGCAGTGCGGAACGAAACAGCACTCGGGTGAACAGTACGAACAGCGCGAAGACCACGATCACGGCGGGCGCCATGTGAATCAGGAAATCGTTGAACGTCAACCCTGCGCGGCTGCCGATGATGATGTTGGGTGGGTCGCCGATCAGCGTTGCGGCGCCGCCGATGTTGGACGCCAACACTTCTGCGATGAGGTAGGGCTGGGGAGCGATCCGTAGACGCGCGCACACGACGAGGGTCACCGGTGCGACGAGCATGATGATGGTGACGTTGTCGAGGACCGGCGAGGCGATCGCGGTGATCAGCATCAGCATGACCATGAGCCGAAAAGGCTTGCCGCGGGAGCGTTTTGCTGCCCATATTGCCAGGTAGTCGAACAGTCCGGTCTGCTTGATCACGCCGACGATGATCATCATGCCAAGCAGAAGGAAGATGACGTTCCAGTCGATGCCCTCGTGCTCGGAATAGAACACCTGCTCGCCGGGAATCAGGCCGAGCACCGCCATGAGGGCCGCCGCGACCAGGACCGTTTTGACCTTGTCTGCGCGCTCGGTTGCGATGAACCAAAAAGCGACGACGAAGATCGCCAGTGCGAGGATCGGTGCCATCGTGTTCAGCCAGTCGCCGCTGCGCCAGGCGCCGCAACCGGGTCGCCGGGCCCGGGATCAGTCACCGGGCCCGGCAACCGCCAAACTGGTCAGGAGCCGCTCGAGGGTGACCGCGCCGACGAGTTTGCCGTGGCGGTCGACCACCGCGATGAGGGGGCTGTGCTTCTTCGCCATCACCGTGGCGATCTCGAGGAGTGTCGCCTCGGGTGGCACTGTCGCCGGTTTGGCGACCGGGCTCGGCAGGCAGTCACCGACGGTCAGGCTGCCCGGTTCGCGCCAGAACAGGTCGGCGTGGACCTCGTCGATCGTGCGAACCAACGCCGGATCGTCTTGATAGGACTCGGGAATCGCAAGTCGCAGAACCTGTGTGCCAGGAAGGACGGCGACCGGACGGTTCGCGTCGTCGACGACGATCATCCCGGGTAGCCGGTTGACAACCATCAGTCGGACCGCGTTCGACACCGGGTCGTTCATGCGGACCGTGGGCGGAGTCACCGCGATCTCGTGTGCTTGCATGTCTTCGTTCCGTCGTACGCAATCGGTCGCGGTCATCGTGATCCTCAGGTAAGTCGAGATCGCTCTGGACCCGAGTCTGCAGCCCGCCCGGTGCCGGCACTATCGGGTGCGACACCCATATGTGGGGGGAAATGTCGTGTATGGACAATTCCGCTGTCCTGGCGGCACGCTGGTGCCATGAGCCTTCGGGCAACGATCGCGGACCGTTTTCAGCGGCGCGCGCGAACTCCCGCGCGCGCGTTGTTCCGCCGTGTGTTCGTCATCAACGGGCTCGTGTTCGCGCTGGGCACGCTCGTGCTCGCGCTGTCACCGGCGACCGTCTCTGCCCGCATCCGATTGACCGAGATTCCCGTCCTCGCAGTGGGATTGGCGGTGATCCTGGCTGCGAACGCGGTCCTGCTGCGCTCGAGCCTGGCACCGTTGGACCAGCTCGTCAGCTCGATGCAGCGGGTAGATCCACCGCGGCGCAGCGACCGGATCGACGATCACGGCAACGGCGACCTGCACCACCTCATCGCGTCGTTCAACGCGATGCTGGACCGATTGGAGGCGGAGCGGACGTCGGCGAGCGCGTCGGCACTGGCGGCGCAGGAAGGCGAGCGTCAGCGAATTGCGCGGGAGCTGCACGACGAGATCGGGCAGAGTCTGACGGTGGCTCTGCTCACGCTGCGACGCGCGGTCGACAAAGCACCGGCGCAGCTTCGCGAGGATCTGCACGTTGCCCAGGAGACTGTGCGCGCAAGTTTGGACGAGGTGCGGGGAATCGCGCGCCGCCTACGCCCCGACGTCCTCGAGGACCTCGGCCTGCACAGCGCGCTCAACGCTCTGTGCAGCGAGTTCGCCCAGGCGACCGGGATAGTCGTCGCCAAGCGGATCAAACCGCCACCGGCGCGACTGGATCCGAACATGGAACTGGTCTGCTACCGCGTCGCGCAGGAAGCCCTCACGAACGTGGCGCGGCATGCCGCCGCCGAGACCGTGCACCTGGAGCTGTGTGCCGCCGACAATCGACTCACATTGCGAATTGCCGACGACGGCAAGGGCGGCGTGGTCGCCGGTGGCGCGGGTATCACTGGCATGCACGAGCGGGCCTTGCTGGTCGATGCGGTACTCACCATCACGTCACCGTCGGGCGCGGGTACCGAGGTCCGGCTGGTTGTCCCGCTGCGCACTGCGTCGGGCGCGGAATGACCGAACAGCGTGCTCGCATTCTGCTGGCTGACGATCACGCCCTCGTCCGCAGCGGCCTGCGGATGATCATCGATGCCGAACCCGACCTGCAAGTGGTGGCAGAGGCGGCCAACGGGTACGACGCCCTCGCAGCGCTCGAGAGCACGCCAACCGACCTCGCGATTCTCGACATCGCCATGCCGCGCATGACGGGCCTGCAGGCTGCTCGCGAGATCAATCGAATCCATCCCCACGTGCGGATTCTGATCCTGTCGATGTACGACAACGAGCAGTATTTCTACGAAGCCCTCAAGGCCGGCGCCTCGGGTTACGTCCTCAAATCCGTCGCCGACCGCGACTTGCTCGAGGCGTGCCGGGCGACGATGCGCGGCGAACCTTTTCTCTACCCCGGCGCGGTGACCGCGTTGATCCGGGACTACCTGCATCGGGTTCGGCACGGCGAAGCGCTACCGGCCAGCATCCTCACCCCGCGCGAAGAGGAAGTCCTGAAGCTGATCGCCGAAGGACACTCGACGCGAGCGATCGCGAACATCCTCAGCATCAGCGCCAAGACGGTCGATCGCCACCGAGCTAACATCCTGCAAAAGCTGGGTCTGCGAGACAGATTGGCACTCACCCGGTACGCCATCCGTGCCGGGCTGATCGAGCCGTGAGCCGACCGCCGCAGTCGTTTCCCGAAAGGGCGGTCGGCAGCAGATCTTCGCTAGCCGCCAGTGATCGAATCGCAGGCGAAGACGATTTCGAACGTGGACTTCTTCGGCTGCGTCGGGTTCGAGAGGTCGGCACCGAAGGCTTCGCCGGTCACGGTGAAGGTGTTGCCGTCTTTCTCGACCGTTGCGGGCGCGACGCCCGGTACGCCCTGCGAGTAGCCGAGTCCGGATGTGGCTTCGCCGAGGCCGACCGACACCACGGTGTCCTCGCCGTTGAGCGTTGCACCGCCACCCATGCGCGCATCGCCGCCTGCTTCGTAGATGGCGAGAGCAGTGGTGTCGCCGGACTTGGTGCACTTCGACGAGAAGTTGCCCTCCCACGCAGTGCCGTCGACCGTCACGCTCGACTTCCCGGCGGCCGCCGTCCCGGACGTCTCAGCGCTACCGGACGTTTCTGCGCTACCGGACGTCGCCGCGGCGGACGTGCTGCTGTCGGATTTGGTGTCCTTGTCGTCATCGGAGCACGCGGAGAGTCCACCGATGAGTGCGGCGGAACAGAGGAGGGCAGCTGCTGCCGTTGTGACCTTCGATTTGATCAATTCGCTTCTCCCGATCAGTCTGCGACGACATCCAGTGGCGGCTGACGTCGGCACTCGTGCAGGCCCCGGGTTGGGGTCTGGCCACTGAGTATGGACTTTCGCACGGCGGAATTGCCCCCGATAGCGAAAACTCGATCTCGCTACTGCTGCCTATAGATGATCGGCAGCTTTCGCAGCACGAGCGCGCATACCCCTGTGGCGACGAAGAGCGCGAGCGTCAGCGTGACGACGCCTGGCCACCCTTCGCCACTCCACGCGTTGCCCGCGAGGCTGCCGAAGACGGACGAGCCGAGGTAGTACATGAACAAGTACAGCGAGGCAGCCTGACCGGTAGGTATCCCGGCTGCGTGCGCCCGTGCCGGAATCCATCCGCTTGCGACGCCGTGCACGGCGAAGAATCCGGCGGTCAGTAGGCCTAGCCCGATCACGACGGCGGGCAGAGTTGCGGGGACGGTGACGAGAATTCCGACGATGGCGAGGACGCAGCCCAGCGGTAGGACTGCGCGCCGACCGATGCTGTCGGCGAGGCGACCGAACAGGGCCGAGCTCAGCGAGCCGAGCGGGTAGACGAGAAACACGAGGCTCGCCGCGGTCAGTCCGAGATCGAAAGGCGCACTTGCCAAGCGGAAGCCCAGGGCGTTGAACATCGCCACCAGCGCGCCCGACGAACAGCACCCGACCACGTACAGCAACACGAGGACGCGGTCCGCCGACGCGCGCAACGGAGACCCCATTACAGCCCGGACGCCGGACCCGGACGAAACGAACCGGCGTGACGGTGGCAGCAGCGCGCGAACGGCAAGTGCGCAGGCGAGCGCGAGAATGCCGGTGGCTGCGAGCGCCCAGCGCCAACCGGCGACTTCGGCGACCCAGCCGGTCAGCAACCGGCCGGCCATTCCGCCGAGGGCGGTACCACCGACGTAGAGTCCGGCGGCGCGAGCATGCGTGGAGGGGTCCAACTCTTCGCGCAGGTATGCGGTCGCGACCGCTGGAAGCCCGGCGAGCACAACACCTTCGAGCAGTCGGAGCAGGAGCAGGGTCGACCAGTTCGGTGCCAGCGCGCACGCAGTTCCGACGAGGGCGGACGCCGCGAGCGAGAAGTGAATGAGTCGAGTGCGGCCGTAGCAGTCGGATGCCGGTCCGGTGATCAGCAACGCGACGCCGAGACCCAGGGTGGTCAGCGACACTGTGAGCGTCGCTGCTGTCGACGACACCGCGAACTGTGAGCTCAGCATCGGCAGGATCGCCTGCGTGCTGTAGAGCAGGGCAAACGTCGCGATACCCGCCACGAAAAGCGCCGCCACGACGCGGCGATAGTCGGCGGTTCCGGGCAGGTGGCCCTCGTGGGCGGTGTCCGAATGCAGTAGCGCTGTCATGCGTTCCAAGGTGCGACAGGTTTCGTCATACGTCCAATGTGTGAAACGGTCCATGTCGATACGTCAGACGTATGATCTGCGCGTGATGATTCGCGATCTGGAATGGCTCGTCGCCTTGGCCGAGTACGGCCATGTCACCGACACTGCGGCGATTCTAGGGACCAATCAGCCGACATTGTCGCGAGCGCTCGCGCGGATGGAGGCCGAACTCGGGACCCGCGTGTTCGAACGGGCGGCTGATGGCATCCACGTCACGCCGGTGGGGGAGATTGTCGTCGCGGCTGCGCGCGATCTCACCGATCGGTACGAACAGTTGCTTCGCGACCTCGAGACCATACTCGACCCGGAGACGGGCGTTGTCCGACTTGCGTTTCTGGATTCGATTGCCACGTCGGTGATTCCGGCTGTGCTGCGATCGGTGCGGGCCGAGGCGCCGCGTGTGCGCGTCGAGCTGAGGCAGGAACCGGGACACCACATCATCCGTGACTTGGATTCGGGTGCAGTCGATCTGGCGATCCTGTCGGGGAAGCCGCCCGGTGAGTTCGGCTGGCACCCACTGCAGGAGGACCGACTGGTGCTGATCGTTCCGCCCGGCCATCCTTTCGCAACTCGAAAGTCGATCCGGCTGGACGAATTGACGGGCGAGCAGTTCGTCATGACACCGGTCGGGTTCGGCTTTCGCCGCCTCGTCGACGGGCTGCTGCGGGAGGCCGGAGTCGTGCCCGACGTGTCCTTCGAAAGTCAGGATCTGGCGACCATCGAAGGTCTGGTGGCGGTCGGGCTCGGGGTGGCTGTCGTTCCCGAACCCTCCGCCGGCTCGTCCGGCTCGGTCAGTGTGCCGATCGCGGCCGAAGGTGCACGCCGTACGATCGGCCTCACCTGGCGCTCCGACCGAAAAATATCCTCTCCTGCAGCACGTTTCCGAGAAATAGTCGGCAATTCCTGGACATGACTCAGGTCAACAGCTTGGCGTACCAGACCTGTGGCGAACCGGTGAAACCTGCCTTCTCGTAGGTTCGGCGCGCGGGGGCATGACCAGGGTCGCCGCCCGTTGCGACGATTGCGAGATCGATACCGCGAGAACGCATTTCGTCGAGAGCGAGGTTGGTCAGCCGGCTGGCGAGACCCTGCTGCTGGGCGCCGGGGTCGACTGCGATCATGTAGATCTCGCCGGACCGCTCGGCTACATCGAAGGCGACGTTGACGAAGCCGGCGACCGCGTCGCCGACCAGTGCTACCCAGGTGTCATTTCGCTCCAGAGCGTCGCGCACCGAGTTTGCTTGGTCGACTTCCCAATCGGGGTGAACGCGACGGTAGAGGTCCTCGCCGAGGATCGTCGCGAACGAGTCGAAGACCGGCGCCCACGCGGCGAGGGAAAGTTCGACGATGCGATCGCAATCGGTTGGTACGTAGCGGCGAATGGTGGTTGCGTTCATTGCTTTCGAGTCCTCGCGGGCGGGTTTGCGGCTTACCTGTGGCTATATCGTCGACTGCGCTGCTGTCGCTGCGCTGTCATCGGCTGTCGCGTGTTCCTCGTCGAGCGAGATCGCCCATTTCCGAATACCGACCGCATAGCCCACGGATACGAGAAACCAGCACACCGAGAGTGGACCCGACCCGGGGTCGTCGACGAAGGTCAACACGACCGCAACTGCCCAGAATGCGGACAGCAACACACCGGCGTAGAAGACAACCCGCACGACCTTGGCGGCGGTTCGATCGAATCCGTACAGCAGCAGCGCCCGGCGCAGCGTGAAGTGGACGTGCTCGACATCGTTGCGGTGTGCGCTCTCGAAACGCATCGCAAGGGAGCGAAACATCATCGCGGCCAACGTCAATGCCGCGATCGCGGCGATGTCGCCGTAGAAGTAGGTGCCGAAGAAGTAGGTCGTCGCGCCGACCGTGTCCGGCCTGACTGCGGAATCGACGGCGCCGGCGAGATAGAGAAATACGAAACTGAGGCAGATGTAAAGACCCGCGCGGCACGCACGCGCCGTGCCGCTCTCGAGGGGATAAGCGAGCAGCAGGCGTCGCGTCGTGACCGTCGGCTCGGGGTCGTCGGTCGGTGGGTGCGTTGCCGCTACGCGCGCCGAGGCCTCTTCGAGCCACTGGATCGCGCGAGCCTGCGCCTCGCGCTGCGTGTCTGCCGATTCGTCGACCTGCTTCCTGGCGGTCCACCACTCGGTGGCAAACGTGACCTGGCGGCCTGCGTCGTCGAATGCCAGCTTCCGTCGCCCAGCGTCCGATCGGCGTGTCCGCCAGTCTTTGATGACCAATCCGAGGGCGCCGAGTACAGCAGCGAGCACGGGGGACAACACGGCAAGGCCGATGCTCAAAAATTCCTTGCTGCCCACGGGAACTCCCTCACCCGCACAGTGCGTGTCAGGGCGCCAAGAATTCCACTTCTCTGCCGGTTGCGCAGGCGTTTCGGGCAAAGCTGACGCGAGTTCGGTGCATTGTCCGACTACTTGAAATGTGCAATCGGCGTCACGTTGTCATACGCGCGCTTTCGAACACCCACTTGTGGTGCATGACAAGCGTGTTGGACAAGTTGGTTGCCGCCTGCGTTCTTGGCCTCGTACATCGCGAGATCGGCTCTGTGGAGTTCGCCGGCAAGAGCAGCGGCCGTGTCGTCGACGGGTAGGGGACCGTTGCGGATCCATACGCCGGTGCTGGCGGTCACCGGCACCGGGTCGTGCGAGCAGTGCACCGCATTGTGGATCGAGGCGACGAGGTTGTCGACGTTGTGCGCCGGCGTCGCCGCCATGGCCGCAAATTCGTCGCCGCCGAGCCGCGCCACCAGTCCAGAACGGGGAATTGCCTCCGCGAGGCGTGCCCCGACACTGCGCAGCGCGTGATCTCCGGCTGCGTGCCCATTGCGGTCGTTGAGTGCTTTGAACCCGTCGAGGTCGATGAGGCAGGTTACGACCACCGTTTCGGGGTCGCGGGCGTGGTCGAGCATGCGGACCGCGTCGGTGTTGAGGCCGCGCCGGTTGAGGAGGTCGGTGAGGGGGTCGCGATCGGAACCCTGCGCGTCGTCCTTGAGGAGTTGCAAGCCGATGTGCAGGATCGCCGGAATCAGCGTGATCAAGCCGACCAGAATCACGAGCCGCGCGGCGAGCAGGGGGAGGTCCGTATGTGGCTGGGCAAGAAGGGTGTGTGTTGTGGCAACGGTGATCGTGGTGAGCGCACAGGCGAGATGCGCAACCACGACGCGAGCGCTGTGCAGAAGCGTCACGTAGATCCCGAGCACGATGAACAGTCCGCTGCCTGCGAGTGGTGAGTTGGTGGCGTCGGCGCCGCCGAGGATTCCGATGATCAGCGCGAACTCGGCCCAGCCTACGAATACCAGGGAGCGCCGTTCCGTCGGCCACGCAACCGTCGGCCAGCGGACGGCGGCGTAGAAGGCGCTCAGCGCGAGCACCGCGAGGATGATTCGCTGCCAGACTGTGTTCGGCCCGTGGGCGCTGAACTGCAGCAAGGCGCCGTAGAGTCCGAAAGTGGCGCACCAACCGGCGACGGACCACTTGATCAGTCCGATCAGATTACGACGCTCGAGAAACGCCGGCATCCAGCGATAGTCGAACTCGGATCGCCACCATTCGCGGACCCCGATTGGAAGAGTCGGGCGCATTTCTGTACGGGCTTCCACGAGCGACCACCAGTTCGAACCAACATCAGCGCTGCGAATCGCGTGTATGCGCAGCGGGTCCCGACCCACCTAGTATTCGGCGCTTCGGCCGTTGCGGATTGGCCAGGTCTGTCAGATATTCGTACCGGGGAGGACGCAGCGCCCGTCCGTCCCGAGGGTCCCGATGATCATGCCGTCGGAAAACGAGCAGAAGCTTCCGATCGGAAGGCACTGCCCGTGCGTGTTGACGACCATTTCGGGCCCGCACGCACTCCCGGGGTCGGCTGGGTCTGCGTAGGCGCTCAACGCGGGCGTCAGGGCCAAGCCGAGTGCTGCGGTGAAGGTAACTATGCGAAGCGAGAAGCGAAGCATGGAGGTTCCTATTCGCTGAGGTCCCTCTGGTCTAGCACTTTGCCCGCTCGCGCACCAGCAAACGACGCACAATCGATTCAAGCGGCCTGGCCGATGTGAGTTGCCGACGCGCCGACCGTGGCGCCGCCGTTGCTGATCGTGCGCATGAACTGCGCTTGCGCGCGTTCGCCCCGCACCGCCGCGCGCACCAAGCCCCCCGGCAGCACCAGCGACGTAACCGACCGCGTGAGGTTGACGGGTATGCGGACCAGCGGATACCAGGGCAGCACGAAGGGCGGTAGGCCAAGCGAACGCATCGCGCTCGGTCCGAGAAATGCACTCGTCATCGAGAGATGTTGCGACTTCGCCACTCGCCGGCGCAGCGTCGAAAGGCGTCGGTAATGCCAGGACAATGGGTCCTCGGCCATCGGAACAGCAAGCTGCTTGGTTGTTTCGTCCGGACTCGAGAGTGCCGACAACGTGTGGTAGAGCACGCGCATTCCATCCCGAAAGCTCGTCGGCAGGTAGTCGTCCTGCACGCCGATCAACCAGCCGACGTATCGGGTGAGGTGTGCGACTGCGTCGAGGTCTGCTGGACGGTTGAGCATTCCCATCCCGAGTGCGCCCGCGGTCGGGGCGATGAGCGCTCCGACGAGCGTTGCGGCCATGTCGGTCTGATTGATCGGCAGACCCCATTCGTCGCTGCGCCAGTCCGCCATCGCGCCGACATGGCGCCGGACGAAGGCGTGAATCAAGCGGACGCGGATCGTCGATCGGTATCCGATCCCCAGCGGTGCCATGCCGTCGTCGGAGATGACGTCCATTGCCCACTGCAAGGTCTCGGCGAAGCGCTTGTTGGACCCCTTCTCGAGCGCGCCGGTTCGGAGCAATGTCTGGTTGAACCCGGCGAACATATAGCCGCCCTGTAGGGCGATATCGCGAGCGATGTACATCCCGTCCACGCCGCCGCTCCGCATAACCAACTCGGCGCGGCGGAGCTTGTTCCAGTCGACCCTGTCCGGGACTTTCTCCACGGCAACGAAGAACTCGCGCAACGGTTCCGGTGGGTGGGGGACGCTGTCGATCCCGCCTGTCAGTGCCTGTTCGAACAGCGGTCGAGTCTGGCTCATCCCGGTGGAATACATCCATTCGACCAACCGGTCCATCGGCTCGTCACCGACTGTGAGGCACTCGCCGAGCCGGCGGAACTCCGAGGTGGTCGGCTCTCGCAAGCCCAACACCAGGGCAAAGGCCTTGATCGCGGCAGGTACTGGGCGTGGCGTGCTGGGATGACGCCTCGGAATTGTCGGGTTCATCGCGCGGCTCTCCTTTGAGTCGTCGATTCGGATAACAGCTGTTGTCCAAAGCTAGGTGGCCGGTACAGTGCTGTCAATGGCACGCACCGATGTAGTTCGCGATTACGGCGGGATCAGTGCAGACGACCGCCGTGCAGAACGCCGTCGGAAATTGCTCGAAGCGGGACGCCGGGTATGGGGCGAAGTCGGTATCGCGAAGGTGACGGTCCGCGGCGTCTGCAGCGCGTGCGGGCTCACACCGCGGTACTTCTATGAGCACTTCGCGAACACGGAAGCCCTGATCATCGCTATCGCAAGTCAGGTTCGCGACGAACTTTTCGCTGCGCTCGTGCGCGCGAGCCTGGCCGAACCCGGCAACCTCGAACACAAGCTGCGTGCGGCTTTCACGGCGTTTTTGGATCTGATTGCCGACGACCCGCACGTACACCGGGTTTTCGCAGCTGTGACCGCGGGCGAGGCGGGTTTGGCTCAGCAACGCAGTGAAGCTCTCGACATGGTTGCGGACCTCGTACTTCAGTACGGCCCGGCGCTACTCGACGTCGAACGTGCAAGTCCGGCGGACCTTCGTCGGGGCGCTCTGTTCGTCGTTGGGGGCGTGAACCAGCTCATCGGGGCGTGGTTGCGTGATCCCCAGGAATCCACCGGTGAACTGGCCGAGATTTGCACCAGGCTCTGCCTTGCCACAGTCAACGGGGGCGCGGCTCTGCCGAGCCTGGACGGCTGATGCCGAGACCGGTCAAGCCTCGATTTGGCCCGCGATCTGACGTTCGAGTTCTGCCCTTGCAGTTGCCGGGAGCACTATGAGCCCATCGAGTTCCTTGCGTGCCTTTGCATAGGCGCTCTGCCGCTCGCTCGGGGTGGCGGCTCCGTCCATCGCAAGCCTGAGCAAACGTTGTGCCCTAACCAGTCGTTCCTGCTCGCGTGCCGTGAAACCGCTCTGGCGTCGCCGCTTTGCCTCGGCCTCGCAGACGTCGAAAGCGATTGCATAGGCGTGCACCGCGTCGCGGTATTCGACTTGCGACTCGTGGTCACCCACGAGCGCCTCCGGGTCGGGCGGTCGCAGTAGGTCAGCTCGACGCTTCGCTCGGTGGAACTCGACTGTCAACGGTTCGCGCAGGTCGGTCATCATCGGGAAGTCGAGCAGGGTCGCAAGATCCAATTCGTAGCCGAACCAGCGCGCATCCGTCTGGTCGTGCTCGTCGATGATTTTGTCGATCTCGCGCCGCTGCTTCAGTTCGCCGGCTCGGCTTTGCGCTTTGGCCTGAGCCAGGGCGACCTTCGTCTGCTGCTTCAGACGGAAGCGCTCCAGACGCCGATCTGCGCGCCGCTGGTTGGCTGCATTGATTCCACGTACCGCTGCGCCGATGCTGCCGCCGAAGACAAAGATCAACCACCAATACTGGGCGAGGAGCGAAAACAGCGCGGCCACACCTTCATCTTGCCTGAGCGATTTTCGTATGGCTGGAATTGAAGCGCCCATCCAGCCGCAGTTGCACAGTCGGTATTTGGCGGGCCGAGAGAGACCTAGCTCACGGACGGCCCATCGCGTGCGGTGAGGCGATTTGCGGTTGCCTACGATCCATGTGCGCCGAGTTTGTAGAAACGCTCGATTAGACCCCGTAGGACGTTGTCTTGACTACCGAAGAACTCACCCGTTGGAACACCCAGGAAGCGATCGCGGAGGCGATGATTCCGATCATCGGTACTTTGCATCGCTCGAAAGGCGTGACGATTCTGCTGCACAGCCGGTCCTTGGTGAACAAGTCGGTGATCAGCATTCTTCGGACGCACCGTTTCGCGCGCCAGATCAGTGGCGACGAACTGTTCGTCGACGAGACGTTCCCGTTCCTGCAAGCGCTCACCGATCTCGATCTGGGACCGTCGAAGATCGACCTCGGTTTGCTGGTGATGGCCTACCGCGCCGATGACCGCGGACTGACCGTTCCCGCATTCACCGCCGAGGCGCTTGCCGACGTCACCGACGGCAACAAGAGTGAACCACAGGGACCACGTGACGTGGTCCTCTACGGTTTCGGGCGCATCGGCCGCCTCGTTGCGCGCCTGCTCATCGAAAAGGCCGGTTCGGGCAACGGCCTGAACTTGCGGGCCGTGGTCGTGCGCAAGGGCGGCGAGGGCGATCTCGCCAAACGCGCCTCGCTGTTGCGTCGTGACTCGATCCACGGCCATTTCAACGGGACCATCAAGGTCGACCGCGAGAACAGCACACTGGTTGCCAACGGCAACGTCATCAAGTTCATCTACAGCGACGACCCGGCCAACGTCGACTACACCGAGTACGGCATCAACGACGCGATCCTGATCGACAACACCGGCAAGTGGCGCGACCGGGACGGTCTGGCCAAGCATCTGCGGCCGGGGGTGGCGAAGGTCCTTCTGACCGCGCCGGGCAAGGGTGACGTGCCGAACATCGTGCACGGCGTCAACCACCGCACGCTCGACCTCGACGAACAGATCTTCTCATGTGCCTCGTGCACGACCAACGCGATCGTGCCGCCACTGAAGGCAATGGACGACGAGTTCGGCATCACCCGTGGTCACGTCGAGACGGTTCACTCGTTCACCAACGACCAGAACCTTCTGGACAACTTTCACAAGGCCGATCGACGTGGTCGTTCGGCGCCGTTCAACCTGGTCCTCACCGAGACAGGTGCGGCATCCGCCGTCGCGAAGGCCTTGCCGGATCTGAAGGCCAAGATCACCGGAAACTCGATCCGGGTGCCAACTCCGGACGTATCCGTGGCGATCCTGAGCTTGCAGTTGAAGCGGGAGACCAGCAAGGAAGAGGTGCTGGACTATCTGCGTCAGGCGTCGTTGTCGGGACCCCTGAGTCGCAACCTCGACTACACCGCCGCCACCGACGCGGTATCCAGCGACTTCATCGGCTCCCGTGCCGCGTGCATCATCGATGCGAACGCGGCGATCGTCGATGGCGACAGCGCGATCATCTACGTCTGGTACGACAACGAGTTCGGTTACTCCTGCCAGGTTGTCCGCACGGTCCAATACCTCTCGGGAATCGAGTACCCGACCTACCCGAAGGTCTGAAGTCGACCGCAGGGTGCACCGATCTACCCCCGCAGTGGGTGACTCTGACCCTCGGATGCCTGATGCTTCGTCCGAGGGTGCAGGAGGCTTGGCGTAACAGCCACATGGTTGCCGAACCGTAGGAGACCCCATGATCCCCAAGCTCGTCGGCCGCGCCGCCCTCGCTGGTTTCGCCCTCGTCGCGATTTCGTTGACCGGCGGCCTGGCCGACGCGAGCGCGGTACCGACGGCTCCGGGAATTTTGCAGGCGGTCGCTGCCTCGACGAGTAGCCAGGGCACTGAGCGACGCGGCGATATCGGCGACATCAATTGCGCACAGCGGACGCACATGTGCGACCACCGCTTCCCGGGTGATCCCGACGACCGCATCTACACGAACGACACGCTGAATCCATACGCGACTCCGTAGTCCCTTGACCTGAACCAGGGTTGAGGTTGCATGCTCGAGTGCATGACCCGAGCAGCAGAATTCTGGAACGCCGTCTATGACAACGACACCGCACCCTGGGTGATCGGCGAACCGCAGCCCACGATCGTTGCCTTGGAACGCGAAGGCTGGATCACTGGGCGCGTGCTGGATCCCGGCAGCGGTGCGGGGGAGCACACAATTCTGCTGACGAAACTCGGCTACGAAGTCTTCGGGATCGACCTGTCGCCGAGCGCCGTCGCATACGCGCGACGCAACGCAGTCGAAAAGGGCGTGCCGACCGCCCGATTCGAGGTAGGCGACACGTTGGCACTCTCCGAAATGCCCGATATCGGGGTGTTCGACACCGTCGTCGACAGCGCCCTGTTCCATATCTTCGGCACGGATCCCGATGCGCGTGCCCAATATGTGACGAGTCTGCACGCGGTGTTGCGGCCAGGCGGCTTGCTGCACATCCTGGCTTTGTCGGATGCAGAGGAGGGCTTCGGTCCGCGGATCAGCGACACAATAGTCCGCGAATCATTGGGTGCCGGTTGGGAACTGGAGGATCTGCGGCCGAGTAGGTATCACGGCCGGGTCACCGAGGCGATCGCTGACCAGGTCGGATTGCCGTCCTCGGGTCCGGTCGACGCCACCGCGTGGCTCACTCGAATTCGGCGACGCTGAGAGGTCAGCAGGTCAGGTGGATATCTGACGACGGCTTGAACGAGACGTGAACGTGGTCGTAGTGGTTGGCTGTCGGGCTGCCGCGATCTTCCATCATCGACCACCCACCGCCGTCGTTGTACTGCTGCTGCCAGATGATGTACGTGACGTCGAAGGCGGCCCGGTTCGCGAGTACGTAGTTCGCGACGGCGTCGCCGAGCTCGCGGTCGGGCATCATCAGGTCCAGTGCGAGACCTGCGCCGTGATCGTCGCCCGCGCGACCCACGGCTCCGCCGATGTCCTTGATCTCGAAGATGGTCCTGAGGAAGTTACCGACCTGCGCGACATGCGGCAGCGTGCCGGCAAGGGCGTCCGAGCAGGGCGGGCGGTCCGGAGCTCCGATGGGGGTTGCCGTCGGGGGTGGCGCTGTTACCGGTACCAGTTGTTGCACACCCGCTGCAGAAGGCGCCGACAGGATGGCGGGCGCTCCGATCGAAACCGCTACCTGCTTCGAGTCGGGGTGTCCGTGAACGATCCAGAGACCAGCTGCGACGAGTGCGCCGATCACGATGACGGCCGCGACGGCGGTCACAAGTCGAGATACGACTTTGTTCGCCGTGGCGGCCGACATCCGAGCGACGGCTTTCGAGCGGTGGTCAGCTGGCAATTTACGAAGTCACTGCTTTCTCTCCTGACAGAGATGCTCCGGTCACGTTACAAAACGGACGCGGAACTGTCACGTCCTGTTGTCGCAGCTCACGCGAAGCCGGATATGTGGCAGGTCCATCTTTGGTGCTCCGGAGACGTGCGCGTCGCACGTTTCGACCGCCGCACACTGCCATCCCCGCCCGCGCCGAGACGCGCTCGTTTCAGTCATTCACAACGTCTGCAGATGTTGCATCTGACCGAAGACGTTGTAGCTGCCGATCGCTGAATCCGTCCGTCAGATCATCGGACCTCAGACCGGCGCGCCCACCAACTCCGCGGTTGCCGATGTCTGGACGGACGGGCGGAGATCTTCGATGGTCCAGAATGCGCCGGGTGCCAGAGCTTCGAGGTCGTCCAACAGTGCAGCACGGCGCCGACCTGGCACAACGATCTCCAGCACCTGGACCGCCCCACTGTTGCCCTGCCCGTCGTACGCGATGACGGGCCAACCTCGCAGCCGGAGGGCGGACCCGAGCTCGGGCTTCGTCGTCACCAACTTGACCTCGACGGCTTCGGTCGAGAACCGTGCTCCGGCGAAGACACCGACGAGGACCCCGCCACCCACGCCGAAGGCATACGCGGCGACCGTCAGGGGATCCTTCAGGTTCGTCACGACCTGCGCGATCGCCGTGACCTGGAGGAGGGAACCGAGAACGCCGAGTGTCGCAGGCACACCCTTGTGCCCCCGCGACGTCAGGATCACTCGCCACTGCCAGAGCGCAACCTCCGTGAGGACCAGCACCATGATGACCAATGGGCGCAGCATCTCAGGTCGCGTCATTGCACTCTCCTCTGTCGGTCCGCCAGCCCCACACGGCTGGTGACTTCACAATGACGGAGCAACACCTACGCAGGCATCGGGAGCGATCACCTATGTTCCGCCGAACCGCGTCGACGACAAGGAGACCGCACTCCCTAGGGAGTCAGGCGGCCGCAGCGAGTTCGATTGCAACAGAGACGATCTCGCCAGCCGCGAGACCGCACGAAACTCGGACCTGTTTCTTCACCGGCACAGTGAGGTTCCCCGACTCCCGGTCCGACACGAGGACCGTGCTCCAACTGACGGTGCCGATCGTTGCGTCGATTCGATTCGAACCGAACGCCTTGCGTGGCGCGACGGCGCGTATCTCGTCGGTGATCGAGGCCGGCACCTCCACATACGCGAGGTCACCGTCGGGCATGTGGAGGAGCAGGAGCTCGGCCTCGAACGTCCAGCGCATGGCAGCCAATCTAGCCGGGCAGAATTGCCTCGATCGCGTCGATGACCTCGGTCGAATCGGGAGCAGCCGTGGGACCGAATCGATTGACGACCGTACCGTCCGGTGCGACGAGGAACTTCTCGAAGTTCCAGCTGATATCCCCGGACTTTCCGTTCGCCAGCGGTGTCTTGACGAGCTCGGTGTACAGCGGGTGGCGGTTCGCGCCGTTGACGTCGGTCTTTTCCAGCAGCGGGAAGGTCACGTCGTACTGGGTCGAGCAGAAGGTTTGGATCTCTTCCGCGGTGCCGGGTTCCTGACCGCCGAACTGGTTGCAAGGGACTCCGACGACGGTCAATCCGCGGTCGGCGTACTTCTGGGCGAGGGCTTCGAGCGTTGTGTACTGCGGAGTGAGGCCGCAGCGCGAAGCCACGTTGACGAGCAGAACCGCGCGTCCCTCGTACTCGCGCAACGATGTCGGTGTGCCGTCCAACCGGTTGAGTTCGATGTCTCTGATGTCCGTCATGAATTCGACCGTACCGGCGCGGGCGTGCAACGACGAAAGGCACCTTCCTGCAATCGCGTTGCAGGAAGGCGCCGATCGGTTTTTGTCAGCTGACCGGCTTGCCCAGCTGCTTCAGCGGGACGCGATAGGTTTCGCGTGCTGTTGCGGCGGCTGCAGCGGCGGCAAGGCAGCAGATCGAGACCAGGATTGCGACGGGCACCCAGTTGGTTCGGCTGTCGCCGACCAGAGTCCATGCGATCGTCGGCGCGAAACCGGCGAGTGCGAAACCGATCTGCGTACCGATTGCGATGCCGGAGAACCTGACCTTCGTGTTGAACATCTCCGCGTAGAACGACGGCCAGATCGCGTTCGGAGCGGCGTAGAGAATGCCGATGAGCAGCGCGCCGGCGAAGAAGATGAGCGGGACGTTTCCGCTCATGATCGCCTTGAAGTAGACGAAAATCATGACGCTGCAACCGAGTACGCCGGTGATGAAGACGGGCTTGCGGCCGATGCGGTCGGCAAGAATTGCAAGTGCCGGCTGGCTGAACAGCGCAATGACGTTGGCGGCGACGGCGACCAGGAGCATCGTTGTCCGCGAGACGCCGACCTCCGGGCTCGTCGCGAATGCCAGGCCGAACACCGCGAAGATGGTGCTGCAGACTGCGATGAACGCGCACAGGACAACCCGGAGCACATCGGTGCTATGGGTGCGGAACAGTTCGACGACCGGGAACTTGGCGACCTGCTTCGATTCCTGCTCCTCGGTGAACACCTCGGGCTCGTCGAGGCGGCGACGGACCACGTAGGCGAGGACGACGACCAAGAAGCTGAACCAGAACGGAACACGCCAGCCCCAGCTGAGCAGTGCGTCGTCGGGCAGGTTTGCGACCGTCAGAAATACCGCGGTGGCAAGGATGAACCCGGCCTGCGTGCCGGTCAGTGTCCAGCTGGTGAAGAACGCTCGCCGACCGAAGGGCGCGTGCTCGAGCGTCAGCGAGTTCGCGCCACTCTGTTCGCCAGCGGCCGAGATGCCTTGCAGAACTCGCAAGAACACCAACAAGATTGGAGCAACGACGCCGATTGCGGCATAGGACGGTAGGCAGCCGATCAAGAAGGTCGACGTGCCCATCAGTACGAGCGTGATCAGCATGACCTTCTTGCGGCCGACGCGATCACCGAAGTGGCCGAGCAGCACGGCGCCGAACGGTCGGGCGATGTAGGCGACACCGAAGGTCGCGAGGGACAAGAGGGTGCCGGCCGCCGGGTTCGAGGCAGGGAAGAACACCTTGCCGAACACCAATGCCGCGGCCGATGCGTAGATGTAGAAGTCGTAGTACTCGAGCATGCTGCCCAGAAAACTGGCGATGGCGGCGCGCTTGACCTTGGTGGTGTCGGGCGGGCTTGCGGGGGAGGCCCCGGACGCCTCGAGCGTGTAGGTAGACATGGGTTCTCCTGGCTTTTCGGTCACAGTTGCCGCCAATGTTCGTATCGCGAACTCTTGTTCGTATTGCGGTACAGCGACTGTAACCCGGGTCACGTTCGCTGAGCAACAGTATTAACCAAATAGTTCATAAAAATCTAGCCGCGATCACTTTGTGCAGGTAGAAGCGGGGGAAAAGTCAGTCTCAGGCGTCGCGCAGATACGCGGAGAGCATGTCCGCGAGCATCTTGCGCTGATGTTCGCGCGACTCGGCCGCGGTCAGATCGCGACCGAACAGTGCGTCCCAGGTGTACTTGTTCGCCATCCTGAACACGCAGTAACTGCTGATGATCATGTGCACGTCGAGCGCGTCGACATCGGTCCGGAACAGGCCCGCGTCCTGTCCTTCGGCGAGTATCTGGGAGAGGAGGTCTGCGGCAGGCGCGCCCAGTCCGCTCAGCGCCGCCGATTTGCGGATGTGTTCGCCGCGCAGCATGTTCTCGTTCGCGACGAGTCGGATGAAGTCGGGGTGCCGCTCGTGGTGGTCGAAGGTGAGTTCGGCGAGGGCTCTGATGGCTGCGACCGGGTCGAGGCCCTCGGTTTCGAGGGCTTTCTCTTTCTCGCGGATCTCGCGGTACGAACGCTCCAGGACCGCGGTGTAGAGCCCCTCCTTGTCCGAAAAGTAGTAGTAGATCATCCTTTTCGTGGTGTGTGTGCGCTCCGCAATGACGTCGACTCGCGCGCCGGCGAAGCCGTTGTCGGCGAACTCCTTCGTCGCGACCTCGATGATGTTCTCTCTCGTGAGGTCGCTGTTGCGCCTGCGCTTGGCGGGTTCTGTAGCGCTGGTCTGCTTGGGCGACATGGCGCAACTCTAACGGGGCGGGTCGATGAACCCTTTTCATGACGCGAATCGTGGAGTAGTCTGCGTGAAGTAACTCACTAGTTCGTACATTAACGCCAGAGATCCAAAGAAGGGATCGTCGACCGATGACGACCGAACACCCGATTCTCGTTCTCAACGGGCCGAACCTAAACCTGCTGGGGCAGCGGCAGCCAGAAATCTACGGTTCGGACTCGCTCGACGACGCCATCGATCTCTGCGCGAAGACAGCCGCCGAGTATGGCAGGTCGATCGACGCGCGGCAGTCGAATCACGAAGGCCAGCTGATCGATTGGATCCACGAGGCACGCACGACCGCATCCGGCGTCGTGATCAACCCCGGTGGCTACGCGCACACGTCCGTCGCACTGCGGGACGCGCTGGTCATATTGGACGTTCCGGTCGTCGAGGTGCACGTCACCAACATTCATGCTCGCGAAGAGTTTCGTCAGCGCTCGCTCGTATCGTCGGTGGCCGACGGTGTGGTCTGCGGCCTCGGCGTCGACGGCTACCGTGCCGCGACCGAATTCCTCTGCCGCGCAACGGCGGTGCGGTGGTGAGCGAGTCTCTCGTCTGCGGCCTCATCGGAGCGGGCATCACAAAGTCCCTGACGCCGCCGATGCACGAAGAAGAGGGCCGCCACCACGGCCTGAGGTACGCCTACCGGATCATCGACCTCCGGGAACTTGGTCTCAGCGTTGCCGATCTGCCGCGCCTGGTGCGCAGTGCGCGCGACCTCGGATTCCGCGGGCTCAACATCACCTACCCGTGCAAGGAAGCGGTCATCGAATGCCTCGACGACCTCTCGCCTGACGCCGCGCGCCTCGGCGCGATCAACACGGTGCTGTTCGAGGACGGTCGCGCAATCGGTCACAACACCGACTGGTCGGGCTACGCGCGCAACTTCGACCGTGGTCTCGAAGGCGCAGCAATGGACCGCGTCGTCCAGGTCGGAGCCGGCGGCGCGGGAGTGGCCGTCGCGTACGCCCTACTCACGCGCGGAGCCCAGCGGCTCATCGTCGTCGACGCGGATCTGCAACGGGCACAACAGCTTCGCAACCGACTCGCCGCGTCGTTCGACGGCGATCGTATCGAGATCGCAGGCCTGGCCGACCTTCCCGACGTCCTGCGCCTGGCCGACGGCGTCGTCAACGCCACGCCGATGGGTATGGCCGCGCACCCGGGCTCCGCGGTACCAGCCGAATTGCTCCGTCCCGACCTCTGGGTTTCCGAGGTCGTCTACAGACCCGTCGACACCGAGTTGCTGCTGGCGGCCCGCGCGGTCGGCGCACGGACCCTCCGCGGGACCGGCATGGCCGTCTACCAGGCCGTCGACGCTTTCCGGATCTTCACCGGCATCGAAGCCGATGCGGATCGGATGTTCGAGCACATGACGGCCCTGGTCGCCAGGGAGGAATCGGTGGTGGTGAGATGAGCGTGCAATCAGCGGTGGGCACTCGGGTCCGAACCTCGGTCGCGACGGTGTCGTTGAGCGGCTCGCTCGAGGACAAGCTTCGTGCGATCGCCGACGCCGGCTTCGACGGCTTCGAAGTGTTCGAGCCGGACTTCGTCAGCTCGCCGCTCACCCCGCGTGAACTCGCTTCCAGGGCAAGCGATCTCGGGCTAACCCTCGACATCTACCAGCCCTTCCGCGACATCGATTCGACAGACGAACGGCAGTTCGCCCGCAACCTGGTCAGGGCCGAGCGCAAGTTCGACATCATGGAGCAGTTGGGCTGCGACCTTCTGCTGGTCTGTTCGTCGCCACTGCCCGGAGCCGTACGCGATGACGACCGCCTCGCCGAGCAGTTGCACGAACTGGCCGTTCGCGCGGATCGGCGCGGAATTCGCCTCGCCTACGAAGCCCTCGCCTGGGGGGCACACGTCAACACCTACCGGCATGCGTGGCAGATCGTCGAGGCGGCCGATCATCCGGCGCTGGGCACCTGCTTGGACAGCTTTCACATTCTGTCTCGCGGTGATGATCCGAGCGGGATCAGAGAGATCCCGGGGGAGAAGATCTTCTTCCTGCAGCTCGCGGATGCGCCGCGCCTGTCGATAGATGTGTTGTCCTGGAGCCGGCACCACCGAAACTTCCCGGGGCAGGGCAACTTCGACCTCGCCGCGTTCGGCGCCCACGTGCAGGCGTCGGGCTACACCGGCCCCTGGTCGCTGGAGGTTTTCAACGACGTCTTCCGGCACTCGGCAACCGGACGAACCGCGGCTGATGCCCACCGATCGCTGCTGCACCTGCAGGAAGAAGTGGCGCGCGTGCAGGCCGCGGAGTCCGATTCGCGCGGTCTCGCACTCTTCTCGCCGCCACCACGGCCACCGATCGACGGGGTGGTATCCCTCCGTCTCGCCGCCGGCCCGGGCGATCGCAGCGACCTGCGAGGAACGCTCCGGCACATAGGTTTTCACCTTGTCGCGCGTCATCACGACCACGACCTGCAGCTGTGGCGCCACGGTCCCCTGACGATCGCGGTCGACGCAACGGCGGGTACGGTGTGGACGGCACCGGGCATTCCGGCTGACTTGCCGGTGCTCACGCAGATCGGGATCCGTTCCGACGATCCGCAATCCTGGGGTCGCCGAGCAGCCGCACTGGAGGTCCCGGTTCAGGAAGTCGAACTGCCCGGCGTCGAGCGGGCAGATCGCCCGGATGTGGTGCGGCTCAGCGTGACCGACGCGACATCGCTCGACCTGCGTAGCCACCGGAGCGCGGCGGCATGGCTGTCGGCGTTCGACGTCTACCCGACTCCGATGGCGCAGTGGGAACAGCAGCGCACGCTGTTCACCGATGTCGATCACATTGCGCTCGCAGTTCCCGAAGACACTTGGGACGGAGTGATTTTGGCGTTGCGTTCGGTATTTGCGATGGAGCCGCACGAGGGCTTGGATGTCACTGATGCAATCGGATTGATACACACACGATCGCTCACACTGACCGACGGTGAGGGTCGCACGACGCTTCGAATCCTGTTGAACATGGTTCCGGGCAGTCCGTCGGGCAACGTGCCGGTTGCGCGCCGCGGTGGCGTCAGCCACGTGGCATTCTCCTGCGCCGACATCTTTGTCGCAGCGGCGCAGCTCGTTGCGAACGGTTATGAGCCGCTGCCGATTTCGACGAATTACTACGACGATCTCGAGGCTCGTTTCGGTCTGCGCCCCGAGTTGCTGCGCAACATGCGAGAACTCGGAATCCTGTACGACGCAAACGCCGATGGCGAGTTCTTCCACCTGTTCACCAAGACCGTGGGTGCCGATCTGTTCTTCGAGGTCGTCCAACGAGTCGGTGACTATCAGGGCTACGGCGACACGAATGCTGCCGTCCGTCTGTCGGCTCAGTTGCGAGCCTGAAACAGTCGCTTCCCGAACAAAGTCGCGAGCGGAACGTCCCTTGGTACCACACTGCGATTCGGCGAGTACCAGCGGCGGGAGTCGGTGCTACTTCGTGAATCGATCCGTACGTATTGCGAAGTCTGTACATAATTTTCAGTGGACAAAGGCCGCGCCCTGACGATCGGGCGGCCATCCACCACTGTTCGTCGGAGGCCTCTCCACACGTTTTCGCTGCTTATGCCGTGCGGGACGCGACTTGCGGCGAGGATCGATTCGGCGTAATACTTAGCCGCATGGCAAAGTATTAGGAGACGTTGGACGGCGTGTTCGCCGCCCTCGCTGATCCCTCTCGTCGCGCCGTGATTCGGCGGCTCGGGTCCGGGCCTGCGAGCGTCGGCGAACTGGCCAAATCTGCCCCGATCACGTTGCCGTCGTTCATGAAGCACCTCCGCGTCCTGGAAGACAACGGATTGATTCGGACGGTAAAGACCGGTCGGGTGCGGCACTGCGAACTCGACCGCGAACGGTTCGATCTGGTCGATGACTGGCTGGCCGAACAGCGACTGATCTGGGAAGCGCGCACCGACCGCCTCGAGCTGTTTCTCACCACTGAAGAGGAGTCCACCGATGAATCCTGACCTCGACCTCACCCTCCACCGAGTCATCAAGGCGCCGCGAACGAGTGTGTGGAATGCCTGGACGAACCCCGCCAGCTTGTCCCGTTGGTGGCTACCCGCACCGACGCTCTGCCGCGTCGAGCGACTCGACGTGCGTCCAGCCGGCGCTTTCGTGACCAAGATGAGCGATGACGGTACCGAATTCGTCCCACATCTCGACGCATGTTTCCTCGATGTCGAAGAAGGTGAACGACTCGTCTTCACGACCGCCGTCGACAGTGGGTGGCGGCCGGCGACGGGCGTCCAGATTCAGATGACCGCCGAGATCACGCTGAGCGATCACGCGGATGGAACGGACTATCACGTCCTCGTCCGACACGGTGATCCAGCATCGCGTGCCCGGCACGAAGAGTTGGGCTTCGCCGACGGGTGGGGCACGGTCACCAACCAGCTGACAACCCTCGTCGAAAATGAGGTTCTGGCATGAAACTTGTTCTGACGGAGTTCGTTACGCTCGACGGTGTCAGTCAGGGGCCGGGCTCGTCCACCGAAGACACGAGTGATGGTTTCGAGCGCGGTGGCTGGTTGGTTCCCTACCTCGATGAGACGTTCATCAAGCGCACATCCGAATGGCTCGACGAAGCCGACGGACTGCTGCTCGGCCGTAGGACGTACGAGGCTTTTGCGCGCGACTGGCCGGCAATCACCGATCCTGAGGACCCTTTCACCGAACGGATGAACGGCCTCCCGAAGTACGTCGTTTCGAACACCCTCTCGGAAGGCAGCTGGAACCCGACGACGGTGCTGGCGGGTGATCCGGTCGTCTCGGTCGCTGAGCTGAAGCGCAAGTCCGGTCGCGAACTGCAGATCCACGGCAGTTCCCGCCTTGGCAATTCGCTGCTGTCGGCCGGTCTCGTCGACACCGTTCGACTCGTTGTCGCGCCCACCGTGTTGCGCACAGGAAGACGACTGCTGACGGACGCAGGACCGGCGATCGGTCTGCGCCTCACCCGTCACGAGAGCACCGGTCATGGGCTGCTCCTCCTCGAATATGACGTCACCGGCCCCGCGCCGCTGGCGGAGTTCGACGGGGTGACGCAGTTCGTCTGACGCGTGATGTCGATAGCATCGGGGTGTCCCTTGAAATTCGAACGCAAGGAGGCAAGTTCCGGTGAGTTCTCCGATAGCAGCCCTGCAACGGTGGATGTACCGCGATGGGCGCGCGAATCCGGTTGCGCGAGTGCTCAATCGTGCAGTGACCGCTCTGTTCTCGGCCGGCCGTCTGTCACCTGAGAATGCCGTGACGCTCGAAGTGCGGGGGCGAAAGACTGGGAACATTATTTCGCTCCCGGTCGCGCTGGCTGATTACGGCGGCGAGCGCTATGTGGTATCGATGCTCGGTGAGAACGTGAGTTGGGTGCGCAATCTTCGCGCGGACAGCGGCCGAGCCGTGTTGCGCCGCGGGAGGCCGGAAGCCGTGCAGCTGTCCGATATCGAGACCGCTGTCGAACGCGCACCGATCTTGCGCCGCTATCTCGAAGTGGCGCCGGGCGCACGTGCGCATTTTCCCGTCGACAAGGCTGGGTCGTTGGGCGAATTCGAGAAGATTGCGGCCGGTTACCCGGTGTTCCGCGTCGACAACCCGCAGAATTGACTGGCTAGCAGCGACAACTACGCAGTTCCTGGAGGCGAGCATGGCTCATCGTGTCCTGATCCTCGGTGGCGGGTTCGGCGGTGTGGCAGCAGCAACCAGGCTGCGCGCGCTACGACCTGCCGACGACGAGATCGTCCTTGTCGACCGTCGCGATTACTTCATGATGGGCTTCCGGAAGACGGGCGAGGTGGTCGGCGCGGAGTCGATGGCAGACGGTCGCCGGTCGCTCGATGCGCTGTCCGCCAAGGGAATCAGGGTGGTCAGGGGCGAGATCACGGAAATCGATCCGGGTGGTCGAGCGATCGACGTCGACGGTGAGCGAATGGCGGGTGATGCCGTGATCGTCGCATTGGGCGCGCGGACCGTGCCTGGCGCCGTACCCGGTCTGAGCGAGCATGGCATCGACATCTACGACCCCGACGAGGTGCCGCGCGCAGCCGCAGCACTGCGGGCCATGTCCGAGGGAACTGTCGCGATCGGCATCTTCGGAGCGCCGTATCGATGCTCGCCCGCGCCGTACGAGCTGGCGCTGCTCGCAGCCGAGTCGGCCCAGAAACGCGGTGCGGCAATACGATTCACTGTGTTCACGCCGCAACCCATGTCCGTTCCCGTGTTGGGGCCGGTGGGTTGTGGCGGAATCGAAGACCGACTCTCGGGCGGCGGCATCGAATTTCGGCCTGGAACGAAGGCGAAGCGTGTCGACGCCGGCGTGGTCGTTGTCGAGGACGTAGCGGACGTCGCGTTCGATCTGTTGTTGGCGGTGCCGCCGCATAGGGTCCCGCAGGTCGTCGCCGATGCAGAGCTCGTAGGACCAGGCGGTTGGGTTCGAGCAGATGCCCGGACGCTGGAGACCGCTTTTCCCGACGTGTATGCGGTCGGCGACGTGACCGGCATCGCAATGGCCAACGGGCAGCCGTTCCCGAAGGCCGGCGTGATGGCAGCGGCTCAGGGTGAGGTTGTCGCACAGCGGATTTCGATGCGCCTGGACGGTGGTGAACCCGATGCCACGTTCGACGGCGCGGGCCACTGCTTTCTCGAGGTCGGCGGCGGTCGAGCCATGCAGGTGCGCGGGAACTTTCTCGCCGATCCGGCGCCCGAAGTGGAACTGACCGACGCTTTGCCGGAATTTCTCGAGGATAAGCGGCGATACGAGCGAGAACAGCTCGACGCGTGGTTCGGGGGAGAGGGCTGAACTTTCCCACCCCTGCGAGGAGTGGAGCGCACCCATTACGTCCTGTGTGACGGTTGGCGATTTCGGGATGCTTGTTCCCGGAACTCAGCCAACCCCGAAGGGAAACGTAATGCAGCTCAAGATGATCGACTGGACTCTCCGTACCGGAGCTTCTCCCGAAGACGGTACCGATACGCGTGTCAGCGTCGAGGTGTGGCGCGATAACACCATGGTCGAAAACCTTTGGGTCGAGCCAGGAAACACGACGCGGCTGGACAGCCGTGAGGTGCAGACCTACTCATGGGAGTTCCCAGATGCCGGCATCGAATTCGACTCCATCGGCGGGCAGTTGAAGGTTGTGTTGCGGGCATGGGGCGATGATCTTTGGAAGGCGCTCGACATCGATAGCAAGGTGACGTTCGATGTCCTGATCTTTACGCCGTCGGTGCACTGGGTGCGCAGGACCGCGAACTTCACCTTCGCCGGAGTCGACGTGCTGAGCACCGACTCGGCAGAAGGTCGGGTGACTCTGCAGCTCAACTACTGACCCACATGCGATGATCGGCACGATGAACCACAGTGAATATCTGCTCCGCGCGGTCGCAATCTCGAAGGACGCCGTGGCGGGCGGCAACCATCCGTTCGGGTGCATTCTCGTGGACGCCGACGGCAATGTTCTGTTGGAGCAGGGAAACATCGAGGTGACGTCGCGCGACTGCACCGGTCACGCGGAAACCACATTGATGCGCAATGCATCTCAGCATTTCGAGAAGGACGTCCTCGCCAGCTGCACGCTGTACACAACTGCCGAACCGTGTGCGATGTGCGCCGGTGCCATCTACTGGGGGAATGTTCGACGCGTGGTCTTCGGGATCTCGGAAAGTGAACTTCTGGCCGAAACTGGTAACGATCCCCGAAATCCGACCTTGAGTCTGGATTGTCGGACGGTGTTCAGCAGAGGCCAGAAGGACATCGAGGTGATCGGTCCCGTCGCGGAGGTCGCCGAGGCCGTTCTGGAGCCGCACCGGTCGTACTGGAACAGTTAGTTCTCTCGCCTGGGGGCATGTTGTCTGCCCGGATACGAGCGACAACTGTCCGAATCCCTTGTGTTCTGCCGCATCAAGATGTGTTGCTTGTGGGGTGTGCGGGTTTCGCCTCCCGCCGAGCGGGCTTACCTGGCGGCGACACGCGGGCGGCGCCGCCGACAACGCCCTCTCGACGCGTGCACCCACGCCGCCCGCACCAAGACGCACCCGTTTAAGTCATCCGCAACGTCTGCAGTTGTTGTGTTTGGCTGGAGTCGTTGCGGCTGCGGATCGCTGAATCCCCTGCGTCACAACAGTATCTGCCGCCTCAGGATCGGGTTTTGTGTCATCATTGTCAGAAATGGGTAGAGAAGCAGGGCCGCACCGATATTGATCAGTTGACCTTCGCGTGCGATCACCACCACTCCCTGATCGGGGATCGCGGTGCCGGGTCGGAGACGATCAAAACCAACGGCCGCACCACCTGGATCCCACCCGCGTACTTGGACCCGGACCAGAAACCGAGGGTGAATCACTTCTTCCACCCACATGAATACCTCAGCGACGAGACCGATGATGAACGAAAACTCGCCTAGTGAAGGGTGTTTCAGTGCTGCACGCTGCTGAACAAGAAGTCCGCGACACGATCCGTGATGGAAGGAAACTCGTCGAAGAACCCGTGCCGCCCTTCGTGAATTTCTACAACCGCGCCAGGTATGGCGTCGGCAATGATCTGCGCGTTGGCAGTGGGGACCATGAGGTCGTCATTGCCATGCAGGACAAGGGTTTCGGCTGTGATGTGGGGGAGTATTGCGAAAGCGTCATGTCCGTCGCTGGCACGCAAATGCATTCGCGTGGCCTTTGCTCCCATGTTGGGGTCGCCGAGGAGAGTCGACTTCCGCGGCGGTGCCGCCAGCCACGCCGGCGTGTACATCAAGTCCAGCAGAACGGCGCGCCGGTCCGCGGCACTCGGCTGACCGAGAGCCCGACGAACCTCCCGGGTCCGCTCATGCGCGATGGTGCCACCCGGTGACGTGCATGCAAGGACAAGTCGTGCAACGCGTTCCGGGTAGGTGGCCGCGAACATCTGCGCAACGCGGCCGCCCATCGACGTTCCGTAGACGTGTGTCCGCTCGCATTGCAGCGCGTCGAGAACGGCTACTGCGTCGTCTGCGAAGAGTTGCGTTGTCCACGGTTGCGCACCCGTCTCATCGGACGCTGTTGCGCCGGTTCCTCGATAGTCGAACGAGATCGTCCGAAATTGCGCCGCCAGATCTTTCCGCACGCCATCCCACCAATGGTGCGAATTCGCCTGTCCCGAAAGCAATAACAACGGCGGCGCATCGCGCGGACCGACCACCTGGTAGGCGAGGTCGGTCCCGTCCGGGCGCATCACAGACCCGTCACTCATGCCTGGGAGAGTACGCCTTTGGCAGTCTGCCGACCGAACTTGTCGCGCGCGGATGTGGTTACGACATCCCCGACGTCAGCGCGAACGATCAGGCCCTGATGATCGAACAACGGCGACACGAGGCGGTAGTCGAACACGTGCCCGACCGTCGCCTGGACACCGCGAGCGCGCGCTGCTTCAGCCATCGCGACCGCCTGCAGCGGCCCGTGGGTGAGCAGGCCGGGGTAGCCCTCGACGTCGCGCGCATAGTCCCGGTCGTAGTGGATCCGGTGTGCGTTGTAGGTCAGCGCCGAGTATCGGAACAACAGCGTTGGAGTCACCGATATCGACCAGTCATCCTGCCCAGCCGGAACTTCGGGTGGCAAGGCCACTTCTGCAGTCTGCGCTGGCGGCGCATCGCGATAGACGATGTCCTGCCGCTCGTCGATGACGACCGCCCCCGCCTGGGTGATCTGATGACTGACCGTGACGAACGTCAGCCGGCCGCTGCGACCCTCTTTGTCCTCGACGGCAGTCACGCTGGTGCGGCGCGTCGCAGCCTCGCCGAAACGCAGTGCACCCAACGTGCGCACCTGCCCGCCGGCCCACATCCGCCGCCGACCGGGTTCGGGTGGCGCAGGGATCGTGCCCCGCACTGGGTGACCGTCGACTCCGAGGTCGGCCTGCGCGGGCCGATCGAGCAGGTAGATCCAGTGCCAGAGCAGCGGCAATCCGGCGCCGAAGTCTGGCGCGGGAACACCCAGCAATGCGGCCAGAGCCTCGGCGGGACCGCTCGTGACGATTTCGGTGCGCTCGATGGCGTCGCTCATGAGACTTTCTCCTCGCGGATGGCGTCATTGTGTTGGCCGAGGCTCGGCGCGGCAACCTGTTGTTCCAGAGAGACGACGGTGGTCACGACTCAGCGCGGGCGAGTAGGCGCTCGGCGCGCGTGCGGACAGGCAGGTCGATCATCTGCCCGTCGAGCCTTGCCGCGCCGCCGTCGAAGGTCTCGACAACCTTTCGTGCCCAGGCGATCTCGTCCTCGCGAGGACGGAATGCCGAGGCCGCCGGGTCGATCTGCGCGGGATGAATGCACAGCTTGCCGCCGAAGCCGAGCTTGCGCGCCTGCCCGGCGGCAGCGGAGATCGCGTCCGCGTCGCGCGTTGCGACGGTTACTCCATCGATGGGTGCAGGAAGGCCGGCAACACGCGAGGCAAGTACGAGCGTGTTGCGAGCGAGCAACAACGCCTGGTCGTCCTCCGTGGCATCGATGTCGACTGCGAAGTCGATCGATCCGAACGCGAGGCGCTCGACCCCTTCGGCCGCGGCCAGGTCGAATGCGTTGTGAATGCCGAGGGCAGATTCGACGAGGGCGACGATTCCGACCCGCAGTCGCGCGGCAAGCGCTGAGAGATGCTGAGCATCTTCGGCTTTCGGAACCATCACACCGCGGAGTCCGGGTGTGGCAAGAATTGCGGCGACGTCGTCGTCATACCATTCTGTGCCGTACGCATTGATGCGAACCCACGCTTGACCACTGACAAGCCAGTCTGCAGTGGCCTGCCGCGCTGCGGTCTTGTTCTCCACGGCGACAGCGTCTTCGAGATCGATAACGACCTCGTCGGCTCCGCTCGCGGCGGCTTTGTCGAATCGCTCGGGACGGTCGCCCGGGACGAACAACCACGTTGCAGACGTGTTCACGAACGCACCTTGTTTCGCTTGATGAGCTGCTTGGTTATGACGTCCTTCTGGATTTCGTTGGTGCCCTCGCCGACGATCATCAGCGGAGCATCACGGAAGTAGCGCTCGACGTCGAATTCGGTGGAGTACCCATACCCGCCATAGATACGGACCGCGTCGAGCGCGATCTGCATTGCTGTCTCGGATGCGAACAGTTTCGCCATGCCAGCTTCCATGTCGGCGCGTTCGCCGGACTCGTACTTGCGTGCCGCGTACTGCACGAGTTGTCGGGCGGCGGTGAGTTTCGTGGCCATCTCAGCGAGATAGTTGCTGATGGACTGGTGCTTCCAGATCGGCTTGCCGAAGCTCTCACGCTCTTGGGCGTAGCGCAGGGCGTCGTCGAGTGCGGCGCGTCCGACACCGAGAGCGCGGGACGCGACCTGAATCCGGCCGACCTCCAGACCGCGCATCATTTGCGCGAACCCTTGGCCTTCTTCCTTGCCGAGGAGCGTTTCCTTCGGCACACGGAAGTTGTCGAACGTCAGCTCACAGCTTTCGACGCCCTTGTAGCCAAGCTTGGGCAGGTCGCGTGAGACCTCGAAGCCGGGTCCCTTCTCGACGAGCAGAATACTCACGCCGCGATGGGCGGGCGTCGCATCGCGGTTTGTCTTGCACATCAGGGCGACCAACTGTGAGCGCCGCGCGTTGCTGATCCAGGTCTTGGATCCGTTGACGACGTACTCGTCGCCGTCGGTGCGTGCCCACGTTCGCATAGCTTGCAGGTCCGAGCCTCCGCCAGGTTCGGTCAGCGCCATCGTGGCCCGGATCTCGCCGGTGGCCATCTTCGGCAGGTAGCGGTCCTTCTGCTCTTGAGTTCCGAATGCGAGCAGCAGCTTCGAGACGACGGTGTGTCCGCCCATCGCTCCCGCCAGGCTCATCCAGCCGCGGGAGAGTTCCTCGGTGACGGCGGCGTAGCAGGGGACCGACACGCACGCTTCGCCCCACGGCTCCGGAATCGCGAGTCCGAAGATCCCCATCTCTTTCATCTGGTCGATGAGCTTCTCGGGGTAGATATTTCCGTGCTCCAGCTCTTGCACAACGGGTTTGACCTCGCGGTCGACGAATTGTGCGACCAGGGAGACGATTTCGGTCTCGTCCTCGTTGAGCTCGTACATGTTGGTCCCTCCGACAGAAATGCGCGGTTGACATCCATCATGGTCCTTGATTTACGCTGTTGTGAAATAACAATGTCTGATGGATCGATGACGGGGACGCATAGCCGCCGTTCGGGAGGGCCGATGGACCTCAAGCAGCTCAAAGCGCTGGTGACAGTCGCGGAGACGGGCAGCGTAACCAAGGCGTCGCAGCTGTTGCATCTGGTGCAGCCGGCAGTCACGCGGCAGATCAAAACCCTCGAGCAGGAACTCGGTGTGCCGCTGTTCGAACGCACGCGGCAGGGCATGCGCCCAACAGAGGCGGGCGCGGCACTCGTCGAACGGGCACGTCGCGCACTCAACGAGCTCGATCGGGCGCGCGCAGAGCTGCGTCCGGAGCCGGGACCGGTGACCGGGATCGCGACCGTGGGGTTGCTCGAGAGCACGCTCGATGTGCTGGTTCCGCCGCTGGTGGAGCGCCTGCGCGAGCGTCACCCGGGAATCACTGTGCGGTTGATGACCGCGTATTCAGGTCATCTGCAGCAGTGGCTCGACGACGGTGACGTCGACCTGTCCTTGCTCTACAACCTGCGGAGCACGCCGTCGCTGCACATGCGCCCGCTCCTGCGCGAACAGCTGTGGGCGGTCGCGCTGCCCGAGGCGGGGTTGCGATCCGACCAACCGGTGTCGTTGGCGGACCTGAGCGCACACCCGATGGTGATGCCCGCGGTGGGGCACGGACTGCGGGTCCTGATCGATCAGGTCTATGCGCGGGCGAAAACAAGTCCTGACATCGTCATCGAGACCAACTCGCTGCTCGTGCAGAAGAAACTCGTGCTGGCGGGGTATGGGTGGACCGTTCTGCCCGCGGCCGGTGTCGCCGCCGATGTCGCGGCTGGCCTGCTCAGTGCCTCACCGTTGGCGGATCCCGAAGCTGCGCGCGACGTGGTCCTCGGTCTGCCGCGGACCGGTCGGCCGGCCTTGGCGGTAGAAGTCGTTGCCCGCGAGTTGGTCGGCTTGGTCGGCATGCTCGTCGAGTCGGGTGCGTGGCCATCGGCGCGATTGTTCGGGGACTCGACATAGGTCGGGAAGGGTTCGGACGCCCCAGTTGTTGGGCTCAGTATGAAGGTGGAGATCTGGTCGGATGTCGTGTGCCCGTGGTGCTACGTCGGAAAGCGTCGGTTCGAAACGGCGCTGAGCCGGTTCGAGCATCGCAACGATGTCGAATTGGTTTGGCGCAGTTTCGAACTGGATCCAGCGGCGCCGCCGAGTGCGGCCGCGCAGGGCAACTACGTCGAGCGTCTGGCGACAAAATACGGTCGGTCGACCCGCGAAGCGCAGGCAATGATCGACAGCATGACGGCGACCGCAGCGGCCGAAGGTTTGGAGTTCCGGTTCGATCTGGCACGGCCGGGCAATACGTTCGACGCGCACCGACTGCTGCACTTAGCCCTCGAGCACGGCGTGCAGGATGAGCTGAAGGAGCGCTTCGATCGCGCGACGTTCACCGAAGGCCTCCCGCCGTCTGATCATGCGGCGTTGCAGAAGCTCGCTGTGGAGGTCGGGCTCCCCGAAGTAGAAGTCGACGCCGTGTTGAACTCTGACCGTTTCGCCGATGCGGTGCGAGCCGACGAGAGGCAGGCGCGGCAGTACGGAGTCAGCGGTGTCCCGTTCTTTGTCATCAACGAAAAGTATGGAATCTCCGGCGCGCAATCGGCGGACGTGGTGCTGCAGGCTCTCGAACAAGCGTGGTCCGAGCAGTTGACGCTGGTGACGGCCGACGGCGACGCGTGTGAAGGCGACTCCTGCGCTGTCTGATAGCGGGCCTCGTTCTTCGTAACGTATGCGGTGGGCAATCGCGAAGTAACGAGCCGTGGGGGATACACACGCGCCGTGGAGCGCGGAACGAAAGAAATGGGTCGCGGCCGGTCTGTTCGCGGTGTCGATCCTGGCGGTTGTCGCATCGATCGTCGGACTCTTGGCTCAACCGGATGCGGCGCGACCCAGTGCATCGGAGTCGACTTCGAGTGAGACGCCTGCCGCGCCCTCGACGACGGGAATCCGTGTCACGCCGCCGGTCGTATACCCGACCACGATCCCGGGTTGCGAAACAGTCGATCCTCCGCCGGACAATCTCGGGCTGGGATCGTGGGCTTCGTTCGGCGGGTCGCAGTCCTACGACAACCCCAAGTTCCCTTGGTTTTCCGATCGCAAAGCGGTCGCAATGAGCAACGCGATTCGCGCGGCCCTGCCGGCGTCGGTCGAGGTTGAATTTGCCAGCCCAACAGGCGAATTTCTCTTTGGGCCGATCATCGATTTCGAGGAGCCGACCGATGTGCCGGAGGGTCTGAGCGGCTGGACAGACGCGAGCGGCCAACTGCTCCGCGGAGACGTCCAAGCCCAGTTGTGGGTGCAGGTGCGGCAAGCCGATAACGTGCCGCCACCGTGCATCGCTGGTGCGCTCGACGAGCGGCGAACGCTCGCAGACGGCGCAGTTCTGGACATCAGTGACGACTGGTCCGAGTTTATCGACGAGAGGACGACAACGCGGTCCGTCGTCGCGTACTTCCCGGATGGAACGCGGCTCAGGGCGAGCATGACCAAGAATGAGTCGACCGCTGATGCGAACGACGACTTCCCGCTCACCGTCGACGAACTCGTCGCGATCGCGGTTTCGCCCGGTCTTCGCGTCACCACGCCGATCCCGGACGGGACCTCCGAACCGCCGATAAGCTGCAGCGTCGCCGACGGTGGCGACGGCACAAACATCACGCGCGAGGACGTGCGACGCCTCAACGAGGCGCTTGAAAGTCATTGGCGTGCAAATCCAATAGAAGACATTGCGCTAGATCGGCCGATTCGTTCGCTGCAGCTTGCCGATAACTCTCGCGCGGGAGTTTGCGGGACTTGGACCGTCGTGACTCCGGGCCGGGAAGGGCAGCTGAGCCTGTCCATCGTGCAGGGGCAACCACTTCCCGAAGAGAAGGACGTGTACGACCCGGAGTACTCAACCGCGCCGACCGTTCTGGAAACATTGGACGACGGTTCCGTGGTGACCGCGACAGAGTCCGAAGGGCAGCAGTACATTTCTGTCGCCCGGACGTTGCCGTCCGGTGTGCAGGTAACAGCAAGTTCACGGGGTTTGAATCCCTTGTCGATCGAACAACTGCGCAGTATCGCCGAGGCGCCCGGGCTGGAGATGACCCGATGACCGAGCGCAGCACGTGGTTGCTCGGCGCAGCCACAGCAACAGCCGTCATCACCGTCTCGACGGCCGCATTCGTCTGGAACAACCGAGTCGACCACCGCGACGACGACGGATCGCCGGTGGCGTGGTCGGTGACTGCGGCAGAGGTGTACGGCAGGGAGTTCGCCGTCTTTCTCGATCCAGTAGCTGCTGACTTCGGTTATGCGGGTACGACGTTCATAGACGCAGGCGACACGCTCGTCACCGAGGTGGGGCTGCGCAACCACGCCACCGACGAACTCGAGGGCGCAATGATGGTCGGAATCGATGCCGACAACGGCTCGATCCGATGGCGTAGTCCAGCCGGAGAACTCGGCGGCTGCGCGCCGCTTGCCGTATCCGACACCGTGTTCTGCTCAGCAGGCAACTACTCGGAAGAACCTGGGTTTGTGACGATCGATGTAGACAGCGGCGACGTCGAACGAACACCTACAGACCTGAGCGTCATCGCGATCGGTGCGTCCGAGGACGCTGTCTTTGTCGTCGAGGGCAATCCCGAGGATGGCGACTTACGACTGCATGCGGAATCGCCCGACGACCCCAGCGCCGAATGGACGAAGAATATCGACCTGAGCGCGTCATACGAAGATTTCTACGGCGGTCAGAGCATGTCCATTGCGAACGGGGTCGGCGTGCTCGAGATCGGTGGCGAAGCGGCTGGCTTCGATCTCGATACCGGTGAACTGACGTGGCGACAGGGATTGCCCGCCTGCAGCGAGGTCATCCGGCCGTCGGTTGGCGGCTTGGTGACTCGAGTCGGGCTCGATTGCAGTACATACCGAGTCGAGAACACCGAACTGATTGGGACGGGCGGATCAGTGCTCGCCACGGCAGATTCCGAAGCGGTGCATCGGTTGGAGCTCGACGCACCCGCGGATGCCGACGTTTCAGTGCTACTCGGTGACGGTGGGTTCGATCGGCTGACGGGTGAAAGACGTTGGACCAGTGCGGATCTGATATCCGACCCGATCGATCCCACCTCGGGGATGACGAGTCCGAATTCGACGTTTGGAACCGCTGTCGCGATCGTCGGAGATGTTGCGCTGTTGCGGGATCCGGTCGATGGTAAGGAATCTGCGCTTGATTTGTCTACAGGGCAACGCCTTTGGGAGCGTCAGATCGAGTTGGTCGGGCAGCTGGCTGCCGGCGGCGGGACCACGCTGTTGACGGCCGGCGGCCAAGACGTGCGTGCGACCGATCTCCGCACCGGGCGGCCGGTGTGGACTGTCCCGATCGAATCGTTCGACCCGGGCGGCGATTCGTTCGACAGTTCGCACACACTTCGTCGGGCAGGGGATCGAGTGATCTACCTCAGCGAGAACGCGATTGCGGCGTTCGACTGATTGGGGCCGAAGTAATCTATCCATATGGGTAGTAATCGTCTATGTTGAGTCCTCGGTCCCCTCCGCCTCGGGCCGTCGAGAACTCGAGAAAGCGACCACACATGACCAACCCGCCGCCTGCATGGCAACCGCCCCCCAATGGATTCGAGCGACCGAACTCGGTGGCGGCAAAGCCGAAGAAGAAGTGGCCCTGGGTAGTTGGTGGTCTCGCGGTGCTCGTCGTCATCGCCGCGGCGGTCGGGGGCGGAAAGGACAAGGACGAGCCGGTCGCCGTGTCCGACGCGATCCCCTCCACGGCGCGAGCAGCGGTAGCGCAGACGACCACTGCTGCGACATCGATCGAACAGACTCCGTTGCCCCTACCTGCAGCATCTGTCGTCCCGCCCGTCGTTCAAGCACCCGTCGCGCCGCCGGTGCCAGAGCGGCAGGCAGGCGGGTTGATGCCCAACGTCGTCTGTATGAACCTTCAAGACGCGCAGGATCTGATTCAGGAATCCGGAGTCTTCTATTCACGAAGCTTCGACGCGACCGGCGACGGACGCAATCAGATCATCGATTCGAACTGGCTCGTCGTGTCGCAGAACATTCCTCCGGGAACACCTTTCGACGAAGGCGATGCGAACCTCGGTGCGGTGAAGTACGGCGAATCCAACCCCTGCTGACCGGGACTCACCCGAGGGCTGGCCGACCAAACAACTCGTTCGCCACCGCCACGGCCGACATCGCCCTCGGCCAGCCGGCATAGAACGCGAGATGCGTTATCGCTTCTGTGATTTCGGTCTGGGTGACACCGTTGGCCACAGCTCGCGTCAGGTGATGCGGCAACTGCTCGACGTTGCCGTTCGCAATAAGTGCCGCGCAGGTGATGAGGCTGCGATCTCGTGCGGACAGATCGGGCCCGGTCCACACGTCACCGAAGAGGACCCCATCGGTGAGCGCCGCGAGCTTGGGCGCGAAGTCTCCGATGAGGTCTTGTGCGGGCGTCTCGGTATCGGTCATCCCGTCACCAGGGCCCATAGATTCTCACGGCCCGCGGTGGTGGCTGCATCGGTGAGCTTCTCGTCCCAATAGTGGGTGGACCCGAACTCCGATCGCCAGGCCAGGGCTGGCTTGGTGAACTCGTGCAGCCGATGCTCCACAGTGGTTCCGATCGCGCCGTGTATCTGATGCGCATTGCGAACGACGACGGACGCAGCGTGCCCAGCGCACGAACGTGCTACGGCAACAAGGAATTCCAGACTCGCGCCCGACCAGTCGGTGCGGACCGCATCAGCTAGCGCGGCCTCTGTTGCTGCGCGAGCCAGAGCGGCCTCGGCGGCGATGTCGGCGACAAGATTCTGCACCGCCTGAAACTTGGCGAGAGGGCGCCCGAACTGATGGCGCTCTGTTGCGTGCGTGATCGACAGCGACAGAATCCGATCCAGCACGGCGCAAATCTGCAAGGCCCGCGCCAAAGCACCGCGTAGCCACAGCTGATCGACTACCGATTCCTGGACGTAAGTACCGGAAAGTGCGCCGACATCGGCGGTGACAGTGTCACGTGGTTCGCCGGCAATGTTGGTGCCCTGCATGATTCGGAGATCCCGAACAGGAACATCACCCACGACGTAGGCGCCATCTTGCCGCCACACCACGACGATCCGCTCCGCAGCAGCCGCCCACGGCACATCGCGAGCCACACCGCTCTCGTCGAGCACACACGCAGTCCGCCGGCTCTCATCGGTCGGCAACCTGGCCTCGTCGAGCAACCAACCAGCCAGCAAATCGTGTTCGACGACAGGAATTCGGACACCGTGGGATGCCGACGCGCGCAACAACTCTGCTGCCTCGAACCAGCTCGCACCGCTGCCGCCGGAGTCCTCGCGACCAGTCAGCCGCGTCAAACCAAGCTCGGCCAATCGAGACCACAGCCCACGATCCCACACAGCAACTTCGGTGCCGGGCTCGTGCTGTTCCCTGTGCCGGGCAAACACTGCGTCCATCATGCCGACCAGGTCCTGGTCGACCGCGGTGAGTGCAGTCATCAGCGCATCCCCAATCCTCGCGCGATCACACCGCGCAGTACTTCGTTGGTGCCCCCGCGCAGTGTGAAGCCGGGGCGTTGTACGACGGCCTGGTCGACCATCGCGCGATAGCTTTCGGGCGTCCCGTCGCCTGTCAGGAGGTCGGCGAAATCGGCGATGTCGCCTTCGGTTGTCGTGCCGAGCACCTTGACGACAGCGGCAGCGGTGTCGGCTGATTCGTGGCGTTCCAGCGCTCCCGCGATCGCCGTCGACATCTGGTGCAGCCCCGCGATTCGCGCCAGGTGGCGGCCGAGATCGGTGTGGCGGGGCAGGTTCCCGGCGCCCATCTGTCCAGCAGTTTCAGCAAGCAGCGTGAAGGTCGATAGGAAGCGCTCCGGCCCACTCCGTTCGAAACTCAGCTCCGACGTGACCTGTTGCCAACCGTCTCCAATGGTGCCGAAGACCATGTCGTCGGCGACTAAGACGTCCTCGAGAACGACCTCGTTGAAGTGGTGCTCACCGGTCATCGACACAACGGGACGAACGACCACACCCGCCGAGCGCAGGTCGACGACGAACTGGCTCAGCCCGTCGTGCCGACGCGAGGAGTCGACGGGGGAGGTCCGGGCCAAACAGATGAAGGCGTGCGCCAGGTGTGCGCCGGAGGTCCACAGCTTGGTTCCCGAGATCGTCCAGCCGCCGTCGACGCGAGTGGCCTTCGTACGAACACTCGCCAGATCGGATCCGGAGTCGGGCTCACTCATTCCGATAGCGAAGTAGCACTCTCCTCGCGCGATCGCGGGCAGAAACTTTCGCTTCTGAATCTCATTGCCGTACTTGAGCAATGAGGGCACGATCTGCCGGTCGGCGATCCAGTGTGCGCCGACGGGCGCCCCCGCGGCGAGGAGTTCCTCGGTGACGACGAACCGCTCCAGGAAGCTGCGACCGTGCCCGCCGTATTCGGTGGGGACGGTCATCCCGAGCCAGCCGCGGTCGGCGAGCGCGCGTGTGAAGTCTTCGTCCCAGCCCGTCAGCCAGGAGTCGACTCCTCGACTGATCTTTCCTGCCGCACGTTGTTCGGCGAGGAAGTCGCGCACTTCCGCACGGAGGTCGTCCAAGGCATGGGGGTCGTCGCTGACGGCTGGAACGAGGCGATGCGTGGTCATAGTGGCTCTTTCATGTAGTCAGCCGTGGCTTCGTCCACCGCAGCAGTAGACCACTTGGCCGGTGACGTAGCGCGCATTGTCGGATCCGAGCCACGCGACGGCACCGGCGATGTCGTCGGGACGGCCCGGCCGTTGCAGTGGAATGCGGGAGATGATGCGCTCGCGAACGTGTGCTGGCATCGCGTCGGTCATGTCGGTCGCGATAAAGCCAGGTGCGACCCCGTTGACGCGCAAGCGTGGTGCGTACGCGAGGGCGAGGGACCGCGTCAGCCCCACTACTCCGGCTTTGGACACTGCGTAATTGAACTGTCCGACGTTGCCGAGATGCGCGCGGGAGCCAATGTTCACGACCCCGCCGCCGTCGACCATGTACGGGGCAAGCGCGGAGGTCAGTTCGAAGCACCCACCGAGGTTGATGCGTGTGACGAGGCGAAACGTCTCCTCTGTCATGTCGCCGATGAGCGCGTCTCTGGTGATTCCGGCGTTGTTGACGAGTACCTTCAGCGTTTGGCCGCTGGATCGGACCGCATCCTTGATCGCGTCTCGTCCCTCGATGGTCGAAATGTCGGCCTGGATCGGCACTGCATCGAGTGTTGCTGCACTGTCGTGGATTTGGGGATTTAGATCGACCATGATGATGCGGTGACCCGCGGTCGAGAGTCGGCGGGCGATGGCGAATCCGATTCCGCGGGCAGAGCCGGTTACGAGTGCGGTGGTCATGGCAGTGCTGCTCCCAGGTGTTCGGCGCCGAGTGTGAAGATCTGGCCGTTGGCGCCTCGCGTGGCTACGAGCAGGTCTACCGCATGCGCGACGGCAGCCGGTTCGACGTTGTCGCCAACCGCCACCACGGTCGCGTAACTTCCCGACTTTCGGCGTTCGAAGGCGAGTGCCCGCGCGCCGCCGAGCAGGCCGGTCGCCACGGCCGCATCAAGCGGTGCGGCACGCCCCAGAATCGCGTCGGAGCGGACCAAATACACGACCGGCGCATCGGTCAGCGCCGCAGCACGGCTCAGCTCGAATGCCTCGGTCAGTTCGTCCTCCGCGTCGGTCCATTCGCCCAGACCTGTTCGAGCTTCGAAGATCAGGCCGTCGTCGGGACCGATATCTTTCAGCGCGCCGCCAAGCTCCGAGACCGCACGCACCCTCACGCGAGCACCGTCCGCTTCAAGATCGACACCATTTCACCCTCGTGAACAATCTCTTGATGCTGGTTGAAGACCTCGACCTTCTGCACCATCACACCCCGATCCGCCTTGGACGTCGGGCGCAGCTCGACGATTTCGTTCGACGCGTAAATCGTGTCGCCGATGAGCACCGGACGGACGAATCGCCACCGCCGAATCTCGGCGAACGCCAGCAGTGAGTCGGTGAAGATCCCCAATCGTCCGCGCAGACCGGTCACGATCGACAGCACGAGCGCGCCGTGTGCGATTCGCTCACCGAACTGGCTGTCGCGCATAGCTTCGGCATCGGTGTGGAGGGTGTGAAAATCGCCCGATACTCCGCAGAAGTTCACGACGTCTGCCTCGGTCACCGTCCGTCGCGGCGTATCGAACCGCATGCCGATCTCGGCATCGTCGAACCCCAATCCGCCCATGAGAACCCTTTCGCCAGAGGTCGTTTCGAATGTCTGATAGCGAAACTCAATACCATCCAGTCGGAACGCGAAAGTCGAAATCCTGCGTACACAGGCACTTTCCAGCGGGTTACGTATTTCTACGCTAGCGCGCGGACGGCGACCAAGCTGGGCTGTATCGACAAGAGCCGCACGTCACGCCATACCGATGCGGCACCAAGGTACCGACTAGTCGGAAGAAAGCCACGGAGGAAATGTGAAACTGGACCTGCTCTACGCGTTGACGAATCGTTCCGGTGAGTTGCCCTGGCACGAGGTACTGCAGCAGACCCGCCGGCACGCGGTGCTGGCGGACAAGCTCGGATTCGATCGGATCTGGCTCGGCGAGCATCACTTCGACACCGACGGCACCGACGCAAGCCCGAACCCGATCATGCTGGCGACGGACCTCGCAGCGCGTACGGAGCGGATCCGGCTCGGGATGGCGGCGGTCTCGTTGACGCTCTGGCATCCCTTGCGCGTGGCGGAGGACCTTGCGCTGCTGGACCACTTCAGCGGCGGTCGGTTGGACGTCGCGTTCGGCCGCGGGATTCTGCCGATCGAAGTGATGAACCTGAACCCCGCCGCGAACCGCTGGAACGGCAGCGACAACAGTCGCGCGATCTTCGACGAGAACCTAGCGATCGTCCGCAAGATCTGGACCGAGGACCCGTTCAGCTGGAAGGGACCCCGCCACACCTTTCCCGAGCCGGGAACGAAGTTCATTCATTCGCCCGGTGCGCCCATGCCGAAGGGCTGGGTCGACGAGAACGGTGAGCTGATTGCGTTCGGCATGACGCCGCAGCCGTTCCAGAAGCCGACGCCGCCGCAGTTCGCGGTGACCGAATCGGTCGAGGGCTTCCGCGGCGCGGCCCGCACCGACCTGAAGCCGATCACCTGGTACCCCACCGGACAGGTGCTGCGGAACCTCCTCGACATCTACCGTGCCGAGCGGGAAGCAGTGACCGGGCAGACGCCGGCGCTGGGGGAGGACGTGGGCGTCCTTCGGCTGACCTATGTTGCAGACACCGACGAGGAGGCGCGTCGCATCACCGAAGCCAGCGTCGTCGAATTCTTCGAGTTCGTCTGTCGGGTTAGGGGAATCGGTGTCTGGCTGGATGCCGACGAAGATCCCGCCGACCCGCGCTACCGCAAGATGGACCCGTTCGACCTGCTGCTGGAGCGCGACCACCTCATGATCGGTTCACCGCAGAGCGTCGCCGAGCGGATGTGCCGGCTCACACGGACTCACGGAATTCAGAACTGGCTCGTGCAGATGGGTTTCCCCGGCGTCTCGTACGAGGACGTCGACCGCTCGCTCGAACTGTTCGCCAGTGGGGTCATGCCCGAGGTCCGCAAACTCGACCCCGCGCTCGCCGTCAGCTGACCGAAAGGAACCGACCGATGCCCGATCGACCGTTTACCGACTGGCACACCCACATCTACCTGCCGGAGCACCTCGGTCCGGTGTGGACCGACCGCGGCACCGAATTGGTGGGACGGCCGGGGTTCGGCGCAGCCGACCTCGGCGAGCACAGCCGGGTGATGGCTGCTTCCGGGGTCGAGAAATTCCTGATCATCGGGTTGCAGGTCGCGCGGATCGGAATGTTCGTTCCCAACGAGTTCGTCGGCGAATACCTTGCGGCCAACCGCGAACGAGCCATCGCAGTCGGCAGTGTCGACCCGACGCAGCCGGATGCCGCTGACCAGCTGCGACTTGCGGTGCGCGAGTACGGCTTGCACGGGGTGAAGCTGTCGCCGCCCTACCAGGGCTTTCATCCGCATTCCGACGAGGCTTACGCGGTCTATCGGGCGGCTGCGGACCTCGGCATCTTCCTGATGTTCCACCAGGCGAGCGTCTTTGCGCCGGACGGGTGCAACGAATACGCAAGTCCTACGTTGCTGGACAAGGTGGCCCGCGAATTCCGGGACACCAACCTCCTGCTCGCCCATTTCGGCAAGCCGTGGATGAACGAATGCGTCGAGCTGATGATGAAGAACCGCAACGTTTTTGCGGATGTGTCGACGCTGCCGATCAAGACGTGGCAGATGTACAACGGGCTTCGTCTGGCAATCGAGGGGCACGTGACGAACCGCCTCGTCTTCGGCTCGGACTTCCCGTCGTTCGACCCGCGGGAAGCTGCCGACCAGTTCCTCGCGATCTCCGATCTCGCTATGCCACTGCCCATTCCGCGTGCCGTCGTCGAAGACATTCTCTACAACCGGCCGTTCGATCTGATTCTTAACAAGTAAGAGGAGACCCACAGTGATCGACTACCTGAACCCGCCCGAAATTGGCGACTTCTCCAGCGTCGGGTTGTCATCCGGCACAGCGACGGATGTGTTCGTCTATGCCGCCGGACTCGCGCTCGACCCGGCAACGATGCGTCGTCGCGAAGACGCCGAGACAATCGGGGACGAGACACGGATTTGCCTGTCGAACATCGCCACGATCCTCGCCGAGGCTGGACTCACGCTGCGCGATGTCGTCAAGACGACGTGCTATTTGAGTGACGACGCCTACCGCGGTGACTTCATCGAGGCCTACCGCGCCGCCTTCGGTGAAGGACCGTATCCGGCTCGCTCGACGTTCGTCCTCGGAATCGCGTCGAATCTCCGGGTGCAGATCGAGGCCGTCGCAGTCCGTTCTGCAGCGAGCTGACCGTGACCTCCCAGAAGATCAGGATCGAGCGCCACGACGACGGGGTTCGGGTGCTCGTGCTCGACGACCCTGCCAAGCGAAACGCAATCGGTCCTGAGATGCGCGCGGAGTTGAACAGTGCTGCACAGCAATTGACCGATGACGCCGATGCACGGTGTCTGGTCGTCACAGGCTCCGGTTCGTCCTTCTGCGCCGGTGCGGATTTGATCGCGCTGTTCGATGTCGACGGTGCGTCGCCGTCGGAGATTCGCGCACGGCAGTTGTCCTATTACGAGAGCTTCCTGTGGCTGCGGGAATTGCCGTATCCGACAGTCGCAGCGGTCAATGGGCACGCAATCGGTGCGGGGCTGAACTTCGCGCTCGCCTGCGACATTGTGATCGCCGGGCCCGCTTCGAAGTTCGGTGCGAGCTTCGCGAAACTGGGGCTCCACCCCGGTGGCGGCTGTACGTCGTTTTTGACTCAGCGGATTGGATCAGGACGCGCGCTGCGGACGTTGCTGCTCGGCCTGACTCTCGACGGTGGCGAGGCACATGCGCAGGGTCTTGCCGACGTCTACGCCGAGGATCCCCGCGCGGACGCATTGTCGTTCGCGGCTTCGGTTGCTTCGTTGCAGCCATCGCTCGCACGTGACATCAAGCGCTCGGTGTCGATTGCCGCGAGCAGTTCGTTCGACGTCACGATCGGCTTCGAATCCTGGGCGCAGGCAGCAAGTTCGTTCAATCCTGGAGTGCGGGAGGGCATCCGCGCCGCGGGTCGCACGACCCGATCCCCGTCGAAGGAGGCAGTTCGATGATTGACAATCAGTTGATCGACACGGAGATGTTCAAGAAGATCATGGCCTGCGCGCCGGGTCCGGCGACGATCGTGACCGCGATGGGCGAGGATGGCCGACCGCAAGGTCTCACGGTGTCGGCAGTCTGCTCGGTGTCCCTGGACCCGCCGCTGGTGCTCGCGTGCCTCGATCTCGGTTCCAACACCCTGAAGGCGGTGCGGTCGAGCGGCGCGTTCACGGTGAATTACATCGCCAGTGGACGTGAGCACGTGGCGCTCGACTTTGCCGTCAAGTCCGATGCGAAGTTCGACGGTCACAGTTGGTCTACACCAGCGGGTTTCGCCGGTGGACCGATTCTCGACGAGCACAGTGCGGCGTATGCGGTGTGCAGGGTCGAACAGCTCGTCGACGCCGGTGACCACGTCATCGTCGTCGGTGCTGTTGTCGATGGTTTGGTCAGCGACGACTGCCACGCGCTCGCCTACGCGCGCCGGGCGTTCTTCACAGCTGTCAGCGCATGACGCCCGTCGTCGGCGTGGTCGTCGGGAATCCGCGGCCGGGTTCACGGACAACGACCGTCGCGCTGGAAGTCGCTGAACAGGTGGCGCGCGCGATTTCGGGATTTGTCGGTCTGGTCGTAGAGCTGGCGAATCATGTTGTGTTGGTTTTGGATCCCGATTCGGCCCAGGTCCAACGTGACCTCGAGGCGCTTCGGCGTGTGCAGGTACTCGTCGTCGCTTCGCCGACATACAAGGCGACTTATACCGGACTGTTGAAGTCGTTTTTCGACCGCTACGGCTCCGGTGCACTCGACGGTGTCGTGGCCATTCCGGTGATGGTCGGCGGGGCGCCACAGCACGCGCTGGCGTGTGAGGTGCATCTGCGTCCGCTGCTGGTCGAGCTCGGGGCGGTCGTGCCAACCCGGGGTCTGTACGTTCTGGAGGCGGAACTCGATCGTCTACCGGACGTGGTCCGCGATTGGCTCTCTCCTGGGGCGGACGTCCTGCGTCGGGCGACTACATCCCAGGCAGTTCGTTCTGGCGCATAAACCACAGGTGAGCTGCTAGTTCTGCGCCGCCTCCTACCGACCCGTTGGAAGGTCGTCGTATATTCGTCGCACGTAGGTGTGCAGAGAGGCGGACGGGTGGTTAGACCGAAGAAGGCGACTGGCCGGCCCGACGGACGTCGCATTCGTGATCCGGACGGCGCGCGGCGCGCGCTGCTGAAGAGTGCCGTCGGCCTGTTCGAACGGCATGGGTACGCCGCGACGTCGGTCCAGAGCATCGCTGACGGCGCTGAGCTGACCAAAGGCGCGTTCTACCACCACTTCGAGAGCAAGGAAGACTTGCTCCGTCGTGTGCATGACGAGTTCATCAACTATCAACTCGGCCGCGCGCGCCAAGTACTTGCCGACAACCAGCAGTCCACTGCGGAAACTTTGCGCCGGCTGATCAGCGAAGCGCTGCTGGAACCGATGTCGATCTACAAGTCCGAGATCACGGTGTTTCTGCAGGAAAGGCGCTTCCTGTCCGGCGACGTTTTCGCCGAAATTCAGCAGAAGCGCGACGAATTCGAGCAATGTTTCGTCGAGGTCATCGACCGCGGAATGAGCGAGGGCGTATTCCGCAAAGTCGGCGCGCCCCGGCTGGTGGCGTTCGGAATCATCGGCATGGGTGCGTGGACGCACGTGTGGCTCGACCTGGGTGGTTCCGTGACGCCCAAGGAGATTGGGAACATCTACGCCGACATCCTCCTCGAAGGCCTGGTCGAGCCGTCCGCCAAGTCCACTTAGCCTCCGCCGCACCCCTTTTCGGGATCCGCACTCGCGTTAGGGCCCTAAAAGTGGTGCGGATCCCGAGGGGGAGTGCGACCGAGGCGTCAGTTGTCCGGCACGGCCGCGGAACCGAATGCCTGGCGTATCTCACCCCGCCGCACCCCTTTTCGGGATCCGCACTCGCGTTAGGGCCCTAAAACCAGTGCGGATCCCGAGGGAGGGTGCGACCGAGGCGTCAGTTGTCCGGCTACCGTCCGCGGAACCAGCCGACCGGCGTATCTCACCCCGCCGCACCCCTTTTCGGGATCCGCACTCGCGCTAGGGCCCTAAAACCAGTGCGGATCCCGAGGGGGAGTGCGACCGAGGCGTCAGTTGTCCGGCTACCGTCCGCGGAACCAGCCGACCGGCGAATCTCACCCCACCGCACCCCTTTTCGGGATCCGCACTCGCTTTAGGGCCCTAAAACCGCTTGGGTTCAGGGAGTGATTGCAACACTGGAATTTCTCAGGAGTGTTGCGTGCATCTTTCACGGTTGCGGTCGGTTGTCGATCGGTACTGGTCGTTGGTCGGCGACGGCGTGGCGACGTCGACGGCGGGTGTTGCTGTCGGCGTGTCGGATAGCACTGGAAATAAGTGGTTCGTCGATGCTGGCGGTGTGAAACCGAGACCGAGCCAGCATGTTTCGAGTGGGCCACGGTCCCGCC